>CADEHE010000001.1:0-633231 GCA_902826775.1 uncultured Pseudomonadota bacterium
ACGCACGGTTCTTAGAGGGGGGATCAACGGCGACGTTGGTCCCCTACTCGACAAAAGCTGCGAGCAGGTTGATCCAGCCACCGGCGAAGTACGGCCGTACAAGCATCCCTTCCTCATCCGGCGCAACGATAGTGCCCCGTTCTGTTTCGCCGGCCTTGCCTCACTATGGCAAGCACCAAACGGCGGGGAGCCTATCCTCACTGCTGCCATCCTCACCAAAGCGGCTTCAACCTCAACCGCAGCGGTGCACGACCGCATGCCGGTGGTGCTGCCGGAGGCCGACTTACAGACCTGGCTCGATCCGAGCCGCAAGAGCGCAGCGGCGGCTGCGGAAGTGGTGCAGCGTGCGGAGTCGGATTTTGTCTTCTACCTGGTGCGCACCATGGTTAACAACGCCAGAAACGAAGGGCGTGAGTTGATTGAGCCCTTGTAGCTTGGGTGTCCACCTTCAACTTCGTAGGTGGACGCCTTCAAAGAGCTTTTAGCCATTCAGATCAAGACTGCTACTAGTCCGGCGTGTACCTTGATCAGGCGGCGCCTGGAATCTAGGTTTCATTTGACACCTGAACGCCCGTTCAGGTAGATTGTTCTTCCTGAACGGGCGTTCAGCCCGTCACTTTACCGATTGGCTTCAAGGCATGACCGACGACGAACGCGCCCTGAGCGTCTTGCAGAACTATTACACCGAGCATATGGTGCTGCCTTCGTATGCAGCCCTAGGCGAGAGCTTGGGGCTAAGCTCCAAGGGCTCGGTGTCGCTTGTCGTCACCCGTTTGATGGATGAGGGTTTCTTGGCCTTCGCCCCGGACAAGCGCCTTAAGCCCGGCGCGCGCTTCTTCGAACGTTACGTCTTCGACAGCGTCCAAGCCGGTACACCGAATGCGGCCACCGACAATCCGCCGGAGGCGATCACTATCGATCGCTTCCTCATCAAGGAGCCGTCGCGCACGGTATTGATCCGGGTTAAAGGTGACTCCATGATTGAGGCCGGCATCTTTGCGGGCGACCTGGCCGTGGTGGAGCGACGCCCGAGCGCCAACGTCGGCGACATCGTGGTCGCCACGGTCGAAAACGAATTCACCCTCAAGTTCTTAGACCGCGACCGCAAGGGCTACTTCTTGCGCCCGGCCAATGCGGCGTTTCAGCCGATCCGCGGTGACTTCGAACTGTTCGGCGTCATGGTCGGCTTGGTTCGTCGACTTTAGCGCAGCGTTCAATGAACGATCTCAGCGCCTTTGCGCCGGCAGAGCTAGCGGCCGAACCGGACAGGGTCGAGCGGCTGCTCGCCGGCCTCAAGCGCCGTCACGGCGGGTCTATCACCGCCGCCTACGAAGTTCCCGCGCGCGCAGCCAGTTACGCCGACTTCCCAGTCGACCTTGATCCCCGCCTTGTTACTGGTTTGCGCAAGCGCGGCATCAACGCGCTCTACAGCCATCAAGCACAAGCCTGGCAGCGGGTTGTGGCAGGCGAACACATCGTCGTGGTCACCCCCACCGCTTCCGGCAAAACCCTCTGCTACAACCTGCCGGTGCTGCAAGGCGTGCTGCGCGATGGCGCCAAGGCTTTGTATTTGTTTCCCACCAAAGCGCTTGCGCTTGATCAAGTGGCGGAGTTGCTGGAACTGAACGAAGCCGGCCAGTTGGGCGTGCGCGCCTGCACGTTCGACGGCGACACGCCGGGCGATGCGCGCAAGGCGGTACGCTTGCACGGCGATATCGTCGTATCGAATCCCGACATGCTGCACCAAGGCATTCTGCCGCACCATACCAAGTGGGCGCAGTTCTTTGAGCGCTTGCGGTATGTGGTCATCGATGAAATGCACGGCTACCGCGGCGTGTTTGGCGCGCATGTGGCCAATTTGCTGCGCCGCTTAAAGCGTATCTGCCGCTTCTATGGCGTTAGCCCGCGCTTTATCTTGAGCTCAGCCACCATTGCCAATCCGGGCGAACTGGGCGAACGCTTGATCCGCGAGAGCGTGTCGGTCATCGATCAATCCGGTGCGCCGGCAGGCGTCAAGCACCTGCTGTTCTGGAATCCGCCTCTGGCGAATCCCGATCTGGGTTTGCGTGCTTCCGCCCGATCGCAGTCCACCCGTATCACCCGCTCCGCCATCAAGGCGGGGCTGAAGGCAATCGTCTTCGCTAACACCCGTTTAATGGTGGAAGTGCTGACCAAGTACCTCAAAGATGTCTTCGACAACGATCCGCGCAAGCCAGCCCGGATAGCCGCCTACCGCGGCGGCTATTTGCCGAACGAACGGCGCGACACTGCCGGGCAGCTGCGCGCCGGCAGTCTCGACTGCGTGATCGCCACCAACGCTTTGGAGTTGGGTGTGGATATCGGCGCTTTGGATGTGTGTGTGCTGAACGGCTTCCCCGGCACCATTGCGGGTACTTGGCAGCGCTGGGGTAGAGCGGGGCGACGTAATCGCCCGGCCCTCGGCATATTGGTAGCCAGCAGCGAACCGCTGGATCAGTATGTGGTGCGCAACCCGCAGTTCTTCATGCAGCGCTCACCGGAGCGCGCGTATATCGACCCGGATCAGCTATTGATCCTCATGGATCACGTGCGCTGTGCCGCATTCGAACTGCCGTTTCAAGAACAAGAACGCTTCGGCAGCCAGCCGCTGGCGGAGATGCTGGCTTACTTGGAAAGCCAAGGCGTATTGCACCATGAGGGTAACCAGTGGCACTGGATTGCCGATAGCTACCCCGCCAATAGCGTGAGCTTGCGCTCAGTGGCGGAAGGCAACTTCGTCGTGGTGGATACCACCGGTGGCCAACAGAAGGTGATTGCCGAAGTCGACTACAGCAGTGCGGCACTGACCTTATACGAAGGCGCCATCTATCTGATCCAAGCCAGCCCCTGGCAAGTCGAACGGCTAGATTGGACTGGACGTAAAGCCTTCGTCACCAAGACCAAGGCCGACTACTACACCGATGCCATTGACTACTCAAAGCTGAAGATTCTCGAATGCTTTGAAGAAGAACGCCAACCCAGTGCCATCTGCGCTAGAGGCGAAGTGCATTTGGTACGCCGCGTGGCGGGATACAAGAAGATCCGCTATTACAGCCACGAGAACGTCGGTTACGGCAACGTAAACTTGCCCGACCATGAAATGCACACCACGGCGTTGTGATGGCAGGCTGAGCCGGAGAAGCTCGAAGCAGCCTTTACTTCCAGAGAACAAGCCTTGGACGGCTTTCTGGGGGCAGCCTATGCGCTGCACCACGTCGCGGCGCTGGTCAGTCTATCGGAGCGGCAAGATCTCGGAAGAGCAGTAGGAGATGCCGGCGGCACCTGGTTCGCCACCGTGGATGGCAAAGGCCGCGGCAGCGCTAAATCCTTAACGGGAGAGGAAGTGGCCGTCACCGATCGGCGCTTTGCCCCGACCCTATTCCTCTACGACAACTACCCAGGCGGCATTGGCTTGACCGCACCGCTGTACGATCTACGCAAGGAGCTGATCACACGTACGCGTGATCTGGTCAGCGCTTGCGGCTGCAAGCTCGGCTGCCCGGCCTGTGTCGGACCGATATTGGCATCCGATGAGGTGCGCGGGTATTCGCCGAAGCAGGCCAGCCTTACCGTTCTGCAGTTGCTCGATTCGGCCGATTGAACGCCATGAACCTCGCGGAGCGAATGGCGTTGCTGCGCAATCTGCGCAGCAGTGAGGAGGTGAGCGAAGTCCAATCAGAAGCTGCCCCATCGCTGGCGCAGCGGCTTCAGCGACTGAGCGGACGCACAGCTTCTCCGCGCAGAAAAGTCGACGACGAAACCGTCGCTCGGCTGCTACGCGGGGAGGTGATCGCAAGGTCTCATCCAGATAGATAACACCGTTGCCTTATCGCACCGTCACGGTAAGGTGTTATTGGGCGAGTTGCGCGACGCACCCATCTCACTGCTTGGGTTACCGGAGAATGTCGCGCTGGAGGGGCTGCTCTTCTTCGACACCGAGACCACAGGTCTCGCGGGCGGTACCGGGACCGCGGCCATCTTGGTCGGTCTTGCCAGAATCGACGGCGAGGCGATTAGCATCCGGCAGTACCTGTTGAGCGGGTTCGCAGGTGAGCCCGCCATGTTGGCGGCGGCGCGCGAGTGGATCGACGAAGCCGCGCATTTGGTTTCCTTCAACGGTAGAAGCTTTGATGCGCCACTGCTAGCTGCGCGCTACCGCTTAGGCCGCGCCCGTGATCCGCTGATCGACAAGGATCATCTTGATTTGCTGCACGCCACGCGGCGTGCCTTTGGCGGTGCGTGGGAGGACTGCCGTCTGCAGATTGCAGAGCAGCGGCTCTTTGGGCTTTACCGCGACGACGACATGCCCGGAGCGATGATTCCGCAGGTATGGGGCGAGTTCCTGCGCGGCGGACCAGCGGAGCCGCTAAGAGCCATTGCTCAGCACAACCTGTTGGATGTGCTGTCGCTGTCTGCGCTCCTGAGCATCGTGGCGACGACCTATGCGCAACCGGGTCATGAGCACGCGAACGCGCTAGGTATATCCCGGGCGCTAAAGCGCCGCGGCGATGAAGCGCTATCGCTTGCGCACCTGACACAGTCCTATCGCAAGCTGGATGAGCGCGCGCAATTGGAACTAGCGAACCTCCATCGACGCCGCGGCGAGTGGCAAGCGGCCGTGGAAATCTGGCGAAACCTTGCGGAAGACCATTCGCTTGCGGCCGCACTCAGTCTTGCGAAGTATTACGAGCACGTTGTCCGTGACTACGCCGAAGCGCTGTGCTGGACGCGCGCGCTGTTGGCCGCCGAACCGAAATGCCACCAGCAGCGCCACGCGCGCTTGCTGCGCCGGGCATCGCGTTGCAGTGAAGCAGCGTGAGCGAGGCGGAGTTCGATCTGCTCGCGCGCATTCCCGGTGAACTCGTCGGTATGGCCGCATCAAGGTTGGCCCCTCATCTGTCCAATCCGCAGGAAGTGGTGGTAGCCTTGAGGATCGGACGCGGGCCGTGATCACGTTCGAGCGCTTTTGCCAACGGCGCGGGCGGTAGCGGCGAACATTCTGGACGCCCGTCACGGCGCACCAAGTGCCGCACCGCGTCGGGTGACCGCGCGTCATATCAACAGTTTCGCGGCAAAGCTGCCGTAACTCCGACGCGGATTTGCACCACATGGCTGAACCTATGAGCTGTTACCTTGGCTGAATCTTGTGCGACGCAAGCGAACACTTTCGGAGTGCTGCGGACATTCGAAAAATCAAGCGAACGCGAGTATGAAGCGCTCCCACACTGACGCTCTCCCTTAAACCGGGCATCAGCTGAAAGGGCTGCGGAAATTCCGCTCGTTCAAGTAACATGCTTGTCGCGGCCAAAGCGCTGCTAAGCCCCCGTTCGCCGACGAGGATTTTCAGCCGCCCCGTTGAAATCGCGGGCATCGCGTCAGCACAAACTCCGTGCGGCGCAAGCGGCCGCTTTAACAGTTGTGCCGACCTCGCGAACATACGATACCGAGCCGAGAAGCGAAACACCCCGAACGCGTCATCGTCCGTTCGCCCGCAAGTAGACTGGTCGGTTTCGCGAAATCCCTCCTGAACAGGAGCTTGACTGGACACTGGGTCGCGCTAAGCTTCCGAACCGGTCGCGCTTGATGTGGGGGCCGCAACAGCTCAACAGCACCTATCGGCGCCGTGAAATCCTCAGGAGAAGGTATGTCGCAACCGCTATATCTCGCAAAGCTGCATGCGCCGGGGTCGAAGAAGTTGCTCGCATTAGACGGTGGAGGGATTCGCGGACTGATCACCATAGAAGTGTTGGCACGGCTAGAGGCGCTGCTCAAACGGGTGAGCGGCCGGGGAGACTTCGTGTTGGCGGACTACTTCGACTATATCGGTGGCACCAGCACTGGCGCGGTTATTGGCACACTACTCTCGCTCGGCAAATCGGTCGATACCATTCGCAACTTGTACCGTGAGTTCGCCAACGTTGTTTTCGACGGCGAGCCAGCGACGCGAACAATGCTTAAAGAAGCCGCGACCAATGTTGCTGTGAACCTTCTAACCAAGAGATTCGCTGGACGCAGCATTCCATATGCGCACTACTGTGAGGAACATCTCGCAGCAAAACTGCGAGAGATCGTGGGCGGCGATGACGTGACGCTGTGCGACAACAACTTGAAAACGCTGTTGCTCATTGTCATGAGCAACGCCTCGACGGACTCCGCGTGGCCGGTGTGCAATAACCCAAACGCGAAGTACAACGACCGGAACCGACCTACCACCAATGCGAACATCCCGCTTTGGCGGCTGATCCGCGCCAGCACGACCGCGCCCATCTATTTCCCGGCTGAGGAGGTTGAGGTCGGTAAGAAGACGCACGTATTCATCGATGGGGGCTTGACGCCATACAACAACCCGGCATTCCAATTGTTTCTTCAAGCAACCTTACCGCCGTATAGGCTGTGCTGGCAGGCGGGCGAGAAGGATATGCTGGTCGTCTCCATCGGCACCGGATTCACCCCATCACCAAAGATCGATTTGCGAGCCGACGACTTAACTTTTCTTGAGATGGCGATGACGGCCGCTGCTGCGCAATCGAATTCGGCGATGTACCGGCAAGATTTGCTTTGCCGCGTGTTCGGCAACTGTTTGATCGGAGGCGAACTGGATCGAGAAGTGGGCGACATGAATAGAATGTCCGTGCCAGGAGGGAAGAAGCTCTTCACCTACTTGCGCTACGATACCGAGCTTACTCGCGAAGGCTTGGACCGGTTGGACAAAACAGCTCTTCAAGACATCGATGTTGCAGCCATTCGCGAACTCGACTCGGTGGCGCACATGGACGATCTGCAGCGAGTTGGCGCGTGTCTAGCGAGCTGGGTAGTGGAAGAGCACTTTGCCGGTTTTATGCCTGCTAAGTGTGAGCAAGGAGTTAAGCCTTAGCCTTGCTTGCACCAACTTCTGCGAACTTCAGCGTCATTCGAGCAGCTCGATGAGCGCCCCCACGAAATCACCAATACACCCAGAACAGCAAGACGAACGATCAGTAAGGGTATTTGTGTCGTCAACATTTCAGGACATGCATCCTGAGCGCGACACGTTGAGCAGACATGCGTTTCCCGCAATACGGCGCTTTTGCGAGAGTCGGGGATGGGCGTGGCACGAGGTCGACCTGCGTTGGGGAATACCGTCGGAACGGAAACCGGCCGAACCGACCCTTCACCTCTGTCTCCAAGAGATAGACCGCTGTCGCCCCTTCTTCATCGGGCTGATTGGGGACCGATACGGCTGGATACCTGAGATCGATTCGTTACTCAGGGAGCTTTACCCCTGGCTCGGGAAGTTTCCCGGGAGGAGCGTGACGGAGCTGGAAATCCGGTACGGTGCGCTGGAAGTGCCCGCGAAAACGCATGCGTTCTTTTACTTCAGGCGAAGCGCTTCCTTGGTCGCTGACAAGGTCGATGGCGGCGGAAGCGATGATGGCCAGCAGCAGCTAATGCGTTTGAAGGCGGACATACGCGCTTCAGGATTTCCCGTAAAGGAGTACCGCGACCCCACTCACCTGGCAACGTTAGTTCGAGAAGATTTTCTTGCGATCATTGGCGACTTGTGCCCGAGCGAAGAAGCCCTGGAATGGCTGGATCGCGAGTGGCAGGAGCACACGCGCATGGCATCGCTGAGAGCGCGGCTTGCGCTGCGGCGAGATCGACTGTTTCGTCAGCTTGATGACTACCTGAAAGGGGGTGGCCCCCCACTCTTGGTGCATGGCGAAACAGGAGTCGGGAAGTCTACCCTGCTTGCCGATTGGATCGCTTCGCATAACTATCCGCGGCGTGAGTCGCTTGATGAGCCATCGGCGTTGGGGCGCCTTGCCAGCCTGTTGCCGTTTCTTCGGAGCAAGGATCCGCCTCATAGGCGAGTTTGGGTTTTTCACCTTGTTGGGGCGACGCCATCAAGCACCCGGCTAGCGAATCTGCTTACCCGGATAGCCGAGGAGCTAAGACGAGGTCACAACCTCTCGTATCACATTCCAACCTCCATTCGAGACTTACGAGCGGCCTTCCCACAATGGCTCGGCAACGCCGCGGATGGAGGAACAACGGTAATCGTAATCGACGGACTTGATCAACTGGAGCACGAAAACGTAGACGAGGTGCTAACCTGGCTACCTCGTACAATTCCTGCTCAGGTGCGCTTGATTGTTTCGGTCTCCACTAGAACTGCGATCCAAGGATTCGCGAATCATGGCTGGGGCGAGGTCGTGGCGCTGCCTTGGGAGCTGGGCGAGCGGCAAGCGTTCGTCGCACGATACCTGACGGCGTACGGCAAACGTCTTGATCCGGACGTGTACCAAGTTGTAGTGGAAGCAAAGGGGGCTGCTTACCCACTTTATCTACGCTTGTTTCTCGACGAACTTCGGCTGTTGGGTTCGCGCACCCGAGTGCGGGAAGCCGGGCCGCACTATGCACAGTGCATAGGATCTAGCGATCTCTATGAAGCTATTCTGAATCGGTTTGAACAGGACTACGAATCGCAGCGCCCTGGACTTGTCGGTGATGCGGTGCGTTACATCTGGGCGAGTCGCGATGGACTCGAGGAGTTTGAGTTGCTGGACTTGCTTGGCAAGGGTGCCCCGCTGGCACAGGTCGTTTGGTCACCTCTAGCGCTCGCCTTTCACGAATCGCTCATGGCGCGATCCGGACGGGTGGGCTTTTTCCATGAAGGACTTAGGCAAGCGGTCGAGGCGAAGTACTTGACGCAACCTACTGCTCAAACGCAAACCCACAATGAGTTATCGCACTACTTTAATAGTGTGAGGGCATCTGAAGAAGCACCGTCCTATCGCGTCCTTGATGAGCTGCCGTGGCAGCTGGCGAGAACACACCACTGGTCTAACTTGGCTCGCTTGCTTAGCGAGCCGGTGTTCTTCTTGGAGCTTTGGAAGCGGGATTCTGCGTGCATTGCTCCGTATTGGCACAAAATCGAGTCGGCAACGGATCTGCGGCTCGCGGACAGCTGCGACAAGTTTGACCTAGGTACAGCTATCCACCGACGAGCCGCATGGAACGCCATGTTGTTGTTGGAGCAAACTGGTTACGTGATGCCTGCAGTTGAATTGGGCCATCGATTGGCTGCTGCGCTGCGCGCCAACAGCGAGGAGTCGGCGTTGCGCGTCCTACTCATCAACCAAGCTATCATGATGCGAGGTGCAGGCCTGTTGGCGCAGGCCGATCGGGTGCTTAGTGTGCTTGAACAGTCCTGCCGCGAAAACGAGGATAGCCACCTGCTTCAGGTGTGTTTGGCAAATCGCGGTATCGTACTGCGCGAACTCGGGCACTTCGACAAAGCTCTTGCTATGCACCGCGAGGAAGAGGCTATCTGCAACTCAGAGGAGAACGCCTACGGGGTTGCTGTTAGCCAACAAAACCAGGCGCTCGCGTTGCTGCAGCAGGGAGAGTTCAAGCGTGCCCTGACTCTGCTACGCACCTGCGAGGACTTTTTCAGGCGCCGCGGCGACTTGCTGGCCCAGCAGGCTTCTCTCGGCAACATGGGGACAGCCTATCATCGCCTCGGTAAACCTGCGCGAGCCCTGAAAGCGTATGTCAAGGAGGAATCTCTGTGTCGACAAATCGCTGCGAGGCGTGAACTTCAAGCGTGTCTCGGTCGCAAAGCAGCAGTGTTACAGGAGCTTGGCGACGATGACGGCGCGTCCTCCACTCTGGACGAGCAGGAGACGATCTGCCGCGCACTGCAGGACCCAGAGTCGCTTGCTAGTTATTTGCTAACAAGAGCTGCGTTCTGGCACAACGTTGGACCTGCAGGCCGCGACCGAGCTCAAAGGTGTCTGTCCGAAGCGATAGAGATTACCAACAAGCATCTAATGCACGGCTACCGAGAGCAAGCTCATCAAATGCAGCAAGATCTCTCCTAACCAACACTGATGTACGCTAGATTCTCGGACAGCTCATGCCAGCAGTCTCCTTCGGCGAAACCATGTCTGCGTCCACTTTCAAGCCGCGCCTCATCTTTCTTGCTCGCGCGATTTCGTCGGCAAACTCCGCTATTGATCGTGCAATTTGCCTCGAGCGATCGTCGTCACCAGCAGCAGAGAGACTTGGAAAAGTACATTGCTTTTCCCAGCGTTCGTCGGCGATGCCTGCGAGCGCGAGGCCAGAGGTGTCTTTCTTGGAAGAGGCGGTTTCGACTAAGCCTATGCACGCTCGGGTGGTCTTGTTTACGAGAGCAGCAGTGCTTTCACTCATTCCTGTGGAGCGACGCGTAACCGACGCCAAAGCCGCCCCGAACCGAAACTCCAGCGCTCCTGGCCTCGCGTTCCATCGTGGCGTCCGGTAATCCGATGGTTTTGAAACAACACCGAAGTCTTTGGCCAGCTGTGCCAGTTTAGGAACTGGGAACTTGGAGCCCAAACCACCCGACAGCGCCACGCGGAACAATCGCTGCAAGACGGCAAACTCTTTCAAATCCGTCAAGACTTCCCCATAAGTCGCTTGCTCGGTACCCTTGTCAACAGCTGACTGAATTATCTTTTTGAGTTCCGGAAATTCCCACGGATCTGAATCCGCCTCTTGGTCTTCTTCGTCAGCGATGAAGGCGGTTTGCAGCATGAAATCAAACGGCCAAAGTCGGTCGCTAGCGGGGCCTCTCAGGAACGCCAGATCTCGGTCTACCTGGTACTCGCGTTCGCGTACACCGCTCCAGATTTGAAATTCTGGCGGTTGCTGCAACCAGCGCTTGGCTTCCTGCCCAAATTCTCCTAGATCGCCTTGTGTCTTCGTGCTAATGCAGCTAGCGAAACTGTCGATCGATGTGCCCTGTTCGCCTACGCACTCCTTCATGTACCCTACTAGCCGTGGCTCATAGAACATCTGCTTACCTGCCAGGGGCGACTTAGCAGGATCGCCGATCGTCTTCGCTAGGGTACGAATGCGAAGGGCGCCGATGGCTCGGGTGCTGCTTTCGTTGTAGATGCGCAAGGCGGCTGCGCGGTAGTTCGCTACGAAGCGCATCGCCTCTGGCGTTCTCTCCTCCCGTTCAATACCACCAACCAACGTTTCAACCCTGACCGACCAAGCCAATCGATAAAGTTCATTTAATAACTCTACCGTGTCTTGCGCCGCGTTTCTGGCGGGGTTGTTGCCCGTGAACACATCGACAAGACGATCTAACTCAATGGCTCGACATCCCAGTGGGGTGTCGATCAGGGCGGGATGTAGCAAAATCTTGAGTTCTGCGAGTGGCCTCGCAGTGATCATCGTCACCGTTGTGGGCCGCCCATCGGCGGCGTAGATCAAAGCAAGATTGGCGATATCTCGTCTGTAGGGCCCGAGTGAAAACTTTTTCCCATCGACTCGTGACAACGAGATCGTGACATTCTTCTGATCAGTGACTTGCCAGCTGATATCTGAGAAGTCGAGAGGTTCTGCTTTTCCGGTCGATTCACGTCCGATTAGGACACCACCAATTCGGGAGAATCCTCGTAAGGACGTAAAGCTTCGAGCGCGTTGGTACGAAACGTGACTGGCCCTCGATGGCGCGGTAGCATTGGCTTTTCCACCACCACCACCGCCACCACCGCCACCACCGCCACCTGCATCTATGGCGGCGTCAGGTGGGGGAGGCATGCGTTCAGGCGAATCACGCGCAGCCAGCGCGAGGAGTGCTTTGCCGCGATCAGTTGTTTGCTCGCGTCCCAAGTGCGACGGGAACACATCCTCGTATTCGATTAGAGCCTCTGTATGTTCCGCACGAAAACCCCTCGCTTGCTTGATATCCGCCAAAGCAGTCTCGATAGCCCCGTGCGCGGACTGGCGTGCAGGTGCCACTTCTACGCTGGGCGATTGGTGCGCGAGAATCTCCGAAAGCCGGTCTTCAGTAATCGGTGTCGCTACTGCTTTCAGCTTCTCGACCTTCGCTGCAGCCCAAGCGTGCGTTTGTTCCGCGCGCGTCATCACTCTGTCGAGCGGCTCTCCGCGCGCTAGGTCTGCGGTGAAGCGCTTTGAGATCGCATCGTACGCGTGCTGCAGGCTGTCCTTGCTCACTTCTTCAGAGACCATATGTGCTAGATCAGGCATTGCATGATTTTTTCCGCCAAACAGCAGGTTACCTGTGACCTCAGAAAAAAGCATTCGTGCAACATGGTCGGCTGACGCAGCGTGTTGGAAGCTCTTGGCTGAAGGAATAGCGGACTTCATGCGCGCCCACGCCGAAGGTTGCTCACGAGAAACACCTTGAAGATATTCTCTGTAACGTCGGCCTATGGGAGTTCTCGGCCCTTTTACATCCTCAGCGTTCTCAACAATCGCTACCGCAGCTTTTTCTGCATCATTTAAACCCTGAGCAGCCGCGGCCTCCGCCCTTGGCCCTCGATAAGTCAGCGCCTCACTGGAGCTCCGCACGGCGGTGCGCAAGATCGCTTGTCGCGCATAGATGCTACTAAGGCGTGCACTCGCACCTTGAACAGGAATGATGCTTGACGCGAAATGCTCCTCAAAGCTTCGCGCGAACTCATCGAGCGCTTCTTCGTCGGTCACCCGCGGCGTACCGGGTTCGGGAGGAGCTGCCACCTTGCCCGGATCTTTCAACGCGTCTTCTAGCTGTCGCTGGGCTTCACGCTGCGCTAAGTTTACTTTGAGCTCATCGAGCGTGACGTACTGACGCTCCAATGTCCCATCGATAAATGGCGCCTGAAACGCCACGAGAGACGGGATAAGCAGAAGTAGACCGAGCACATAAAGAAGCTTCGACGAGCCTTTGAACGTTTGCAGAAGGCCCCGGCTGACGAAAAATATGCCGATCTTCTCGGCCACATTCTTCGGTGGAGTGATCGGCGCCGCGTAGGGATCAAGATTTGCCGCAATTTCTGGTTTCATCCGGCGGCGTAAGTCCAGCAGCTCTCTAATGTGCATCAACTTTATGTACGCTTGCTCCGCTTCGCTTTGTCGCCGCGCACCGGTTTCGACTTGAAGTCCAGGCGTCTCTTGATGAATTGCTTGTTCCAGAGTGGCAAGTTGTTCGTCTATCTCAACCATCTCCGGAGTCGGTGGTAAGTTCTCCCAGTTGCCCGCAGCATGCTCGCGGCGAAGACGCTCGAATTCCTCCTGGAGTAGCTTGTCGAAGACCCCCTGCATGTGTCTTCGAGCTTGTCGGTACGCTGCGTAGCCGAGCCCGAGACACAAGGAACCCACGATGATGGCGCTCCACCAAGGACTTATGGCAGCAACGCGCTCTTGCCAGCTAGCAATAGTTTTCAGGGTCGTGACCACCTCGCTCACACTATTGTGGCCGCGGAGCTCAAAGGCCTTTAGCGTGAGCAGAAGCACGCCCGAACTTAGAGCGGCGACGCACGCAGTCGAACGAAACACCTCAAAAACCGCCAAGCGTGCGGTGGTCGGAATACGAGTTCCTTGTCGGTCAAGCGCTATAGCGCGCTGCAGGCGCGGGACAAAAACGAATTGGAGGAGAGCAAAGATCCCGATTGCAAATCCGAAAAATTGCGCGACCGACATGACTAAACCTCCAGGGGACGAATGGCTGCGTGCTTCCACAGTTCTTGTGGTGAGAGCAGCTTGCGCAACCTCATTAGGCGATTCCGATTCTGCATCGAGTGTTCTCGATCGTGGCTAAACAATACTGCTCCATGGTCCACCACTAGCAATGCAGCAACCACTTAGACTGCTGACCATAGCCGTTGATGCAATCTGATTGCGCTTTCGCCGAACCGACGCCAAGTAGCAACAGCGTGGACAGATAGCTTCGTGCCTTATCGAACCGTGGTAACCGGGAATTCTACTGATGGCTGCGTGGCGTATTCCCTACCGCTCAGGGGGGATCTGATTGGCCCGGAGGCGCTTAGGGTTTCGAGTGGTGGATAAGATGCTGCTACCCGCCCAGCGATTGTCGCAGAAGCCGCGAAAAAGGGCGCTGGCCCATGCACCCTCGGGTTGCGAAGTTGCCGCTTTGTCGACATTGCCTCGGCGGCGCGAACGAGCAAGCGTCAACAAATTGCAGACACCGCATTGCGCACCGCAGGAGTGCAGTTCTAGGACGAAGTTGACTTAACGGGACTTTAACGGCCAACTACGGGTAGCGAGACCGAACACCCTGCACCGGCTGTTAGGCGGGTTGTTCAAGAAAGGCAAAATGGAGCTTGGCAAGCTCCTCCGGTGGCTTTGGTATCGGTCTCTTCCAATAGATCGGGCGCACAAAATTCTTTCTGGTGAGCGCCAGCGCGTGCCGCCACTCGCGTTCAACGTTGTGAGAAGCTTTGGCCATCTCAGACCAATACAGCTGAAAGACGTCCGCGGATTCGATGAGCCGCAGTAGTTCGGGTTTCCACTCCTCGCCGCTGCGCAGCACCGCTATATCTTGCAACACCTGCATTCCAAGTGCCCTGTAGGCCTTTCTCAAGTGCTCCACGACTATCACATCCTCTCTTGCGTAGGAAACAAAGATCGAGCCATAAGGGGCGGCGGAGGCCGCTTTCAGTCGAGCCTGTAGGGACCTTTCTTCAGATTCATCGGCTTTGACAGCCCATATCGGGACGTCCCCGAGTAGGATCGTATCCAGGTAAAACGAAACCACGCCGTTGATCGCTGGTCCTGGCGAAGTCTCGGTTGAGGGTATTGCCTGAACCCGAAACTCGGCGCAATGCCATTCTTCCAATAAGTGGAGCCGATAGCTTGGAGGATTAAAGCGGCAACCAGGGAGCTGCGGTACGACGTGTATTTCCGCCCCTACTGGGACTTTAGAGCTGGAACGCCCCAACCGTCGGCGATGGATAGACTGGTCGCCAATGCGCGAAGAGGCATCTCTATCTATTTGCTCTTGCACATCCTTGATGTGAATGTATGCCAATAACTTCGCCCAACTGTGTACCTGGACGGATTCTGGATGAAAGACGGAAAACGCGAGGGGCAAAGATCTCTCGCTTCTTGTCGGTCGTTCTGAGACGTCTGACCCAGTTCCACGCGAACCGGCAATCTGTGTTCGCTCGGACCTTTCTCGTAGCAGAGTCGGTGGAATGTATGCAGGACTGCCTATTGCGAGGTGTATCGCGCTGAGCAACGACGAACTTGGCGATGATTTCGGAATGAAACCCATTGCCCCGGCTTTGAGCGCGGCTTCGACCGTTGCGGAATCATCCCGGTCTGAGAGGACGATCACGGGTAAAGAAGGGAACTGCGTGCGAAACGTCGATATGGCTTTGATAGCGCTAGCACCAGGCTGAACGAGTTCCAACAAAGCGAGGTTCACTTCTGGGCTCTGCACAGCGATCTTTAATCCTGCCGCTACACTCTCCGCAAAGATCACTTCCGTCGCTGGACCAAGACCACGCAAAGCAACAGCCATCAAGCGTCGAAACCGCGGGTCACGATCCACTACCAAGATTCTCATACGGCTCGCAACGGAATCCGAGCGCAAACTAGGTTGACGATCCTCGTGAGGACTAGTCCACTCTCCCATCTGCACACGCGCGAGCAAACGGTACTCCCCAATCACGAGTTCATCGTTATCGCAAATCTCAACTTCCTGACGGAGGGCGAGATGTCTTCCGTTCAACACAACTCCATTCAGCCCAAGTACCTGCAGACGAAAGGCGTTGCCTCGATAATCGATGCGAGCATGAATGCGCGATATGAATCGGTTCGGGTCGTGCAAGACCATCGTATTCGAGGGTTCCCGTCCTATTGTGCCGCCTTCAATGCCAAATCGCTGGGGCGGGACGGAAATGGGATCTTGAATCTTGCAACCTACAATTGATATTGAGAGCTCTACCATTGTGTTTCATGACCAATACCATCTAGGAGCTGCATTCTGACTTTCCTGCAAGGTGCTGAAGTGGCACGCGTTGGTCGCGACCCGACGCAAGCGGTTCGGTGCATTATCATTTGGGACCGGCCTCGGATCAACCCCTTGTCGCGCTTCACGTCAACTTGGACAAACGCTCTTCGGCAGAATGGGAGACCTTTCACCGCTCAGGCTGCCTCGGTTAATCGCTGCTGATTGACTGTTTTCGATGCGCGCGGGCAGCAGCGATTCGCCTTGCGCGTTCGACTCTAACTTCTTCCGGTTCGCCCCGATGCCAAGTCGCCGGTGTCATGTAACCGAGCGCCGCGTGTAGCCGCTCGTCGTTGTAGTGGCCCACGAGCTTGGCGATCGTGGCTTCTGCTTGCAGGTAGTTCTCTCCGTAGGCGTCATCGCTCTCATCGCGCACGGTACCGTTGAATCGTTCGACGATACCGTTAGATTCCGGATGTTGGCGCCGCGTCTTGATGTCGATCAAACTGTGCGCCTTGATCACCGCCGCTACATCGCGATTGACGAATTCGCTGCCGTGATCGTGCACTACACGCGGTTTGGCTGCCCCGGCGGCCTCCAACGCCGCTTGCACTCGGTGGCCACCCGCGCCCCGTCCAGGCTCAGCAACAGCTTGTGATGCACGATGTAGCGGCTGTACGCATCGATAAAGCTCAACAGGAAGTAGAAGCGCCGCCGCTACCCACACGTACATCACATCGGTGTGTCATTGCTGGCTTTGAACTCGTACACGCCGCTGGAGGCTTCCGAACGCTTCCAGCGCGAGAGCAGATCGGCTTGGCTCAGCACCCGGTAGACGCTGCTCTCGCCTACGCAAGCAATGCCTGCGTCGATCATCATCCAGGTCAACTTGCGGTAGCCGAGTTTCGGGTGCTTGAGCGCAAAAGCACAGATCGCCGCTCGTTCCTCGGGCAGCAGTTCGTACGCTCGGCAGCGCGGGCCAGCTCGATCATGCAAGCTCTCGCGAGCGCGCCAAGCGTAGTAGACACTGCGCGGTACACCGAGTGCCGCCAGCGCTGATCGTTACCCCAGGCTGCTCGGCTTCACGCAAAATCTCCAACTTCTGCTCCGCTGTGTAGCGCTGCCCCTTCTCCTTGCCCATCGTCTTTGCTCCGTTTCTCGGCTTCCTTCAAACGGGCAAAGTCTCTGATTTTTGCAGGTGCCTTTTGTCCAAGTTCCGATGAAGCTACACACCCTCGATCGACCATTCGCGGATTCTTTGACGCTATCGCGTTGTGCCACCAACTTTCGACTTTGTGCAAGTCGCGATGCGCGATGCGACCCATATGGTGACATTTTGAGCGTAAGTCGGCATGGCGCCTTCGCGCCGAGCAGCTCTTAGATTCGCAGCACTCGCCAGCGTTGTCGTGGTTCAAATGCAATAGCTCGGAAAGGTGTCGCCGCCAACTGCCCGATGTCGCCATGAAACCACTCACAGGGTTGCAGGAGGCCGTAGTACCATAACAACTTGTCACCCCTGACCCGCCACCACAACTCCGAGAGCCAGATAGCTGACGGCAACCCGAAACTAGAAGAGATTTTTCATGGCTAGCGCACTAATCGTCTTCAGCAACCCAACGGACACGAGCCGGATTCGGCTTGATAAGGAACATCGAGCCGTTGATCGTGGGCTTGAGCGCGCAGGGGTTTCGAGCGCCGAAGTGGAACGAAGACACGCCGCCAGCAGGTCTGACGTGGCGACTGTGCTCGCGAGTGGAGGTTTCGAAATCGTGCAGTTCTCTGGGCACGGTTCCGATGAAGGTGTGTTTGTTGAAAGTGATCGTCAAGACGCGAGCGAAGTTTTGACACCCGCAGACCTCCTTGAGCTATTGCTTCAGTTTCAACCAAGACTGCAACTCCTAGTCTTAATGTCGTGCTACTCCGCGACCGCCGCAAGGGTGCTTGTCGAAGGGGCGGCATATGTCATCACGGCCGATGGCCCTGCGAATGATGAGGCTGCTGTTCGCTTTACAGAAAGCTTTTATGAGGTCTACTTTAAGACAAGATCGATTGAGAAGGCATTCGGTGTAGCAAGTTTCGTGACGGAACAATCTCTCAGTATCGTACTCACCCGTCGTGCCACCGAAGGCAGTAAGGTCAAGGAGCTAGTAGCGGTCTACTCTAAGAAGCGACCAGAGCCTATGTACATGGACTTGTCCGCGGCTGAGTCCAGCATCGAGAGTCTCGGAGTTCCGCGCGACTATATTGTTTCTACGCTCGGAAGGAAGCTTCACATTCATCGTTGGATCTTTGAAGAGCCGCGTGATCGAGCTGTTTTAACTGTTGGTGGCTTTTTCGGAATCTTCTCTTGGACTAGTCCGAACGACATTATTGTTTGTCATAAGATTCTAAAGTTAAAGGGTGGAGTTCCGGAAACGATGATCACACTGTGGTCAGAACTGATCGTGGCCTATAACGACCTGTACATGAGTGAATATCGACTACTGCCGCGAGCTGTAGACAGCAGCACAGCCAGCACCGTGGAAAAGGCGATCAGCGCATTTAACAAAGCGAATCAATACTTCTTTGAGCGCATCGGTCCCGCCGATTGGCTCAGCGGAGAGGCGAGGTCGAACTTTGCAGCCATCCGCTCAACATTTGCGGCCAATATAAACAAGGCGGCGGAGAAACTCTCCTCACGGGAGTACGCACGAGCGGTCGTGTTTCTTGAGACAGCCTTGAGTTCAGTCCATGATTTCATCGATTCGCTGGTGGTCCTCCTAACCGAAGGCTGACGACCAATCGAGTTCGCAGCAACGTAGCGGTAGCCGCTAGAGCGGTCACTCTCGACTTAGCACGGACTACCAATCTTGATGAGCAAATGTTCGAGTGGGGGGATTGAATCGGCTAGAACGAGCCCGGTAGTATGAAGCTGCTCGTTGCCGACGATCACGCGTTGTTTCGAGTAGCTGTGGGACACATCTTGCGAGAGCTAGGGCCCGAGACGCAAGTTGTTCAGGCTGATTGTCTCACCCGAGCGCTGGAGGTCGCGGGACATACTCGCGATTTCGATCTCGCTCTGCTGGACTTGAAAATGCCTGATGTCAAGGGAATTGAAAGCGTTCACGCGTTTCGAGAGCTGATCCCCGAGCTCCCGATAGTCGTTCTTTCTGCTAGTGAGGACTGCGACGATATCGAAGCTTGTCTCGATGCGGGCGCTATGGGGTTCATTCCGAAATCGAGCCCCGCGGCGGTGCTGCTTGGGGCCCTTCGACTGGTGCTCGAAGGAGGTGTGTACCTGCCGCCCCAGCTATTGGGGCGCGTTGCGGAAAACCGACAGGAATCGGTTGAACTTACGATGAGGCGGCAGTTGTCGGAGCTGTATCCGCAGCTAACGCATTGGCAAATAGGAATCCTTGCGTGTATGAAGCAGGGCAAATCTAACAAAGAAATTGCAAGACGGCTTGATCTAAGCGAGCGCGCAATTAGATCCAACCTGACAACAATCTATCGCACCCTTGGGGTCCGAAATCGAACTGAGGCTGTTCTTGCGTTGCAGCGGGCCGCAGTGAATTCAAAGTTAACGGAACAGCAAGCAGAAATTCTTCAGCTTGTGCAACTGGGCAAGTCCAACAAAGAGATTTCGAAGGACCTTGGGTTAAGCGAGGGAGCAATCAAGATTCATCTTGCTGCACTGTTTCGCGCGCTTGGAGCGCGAAATTTAACGGAACGGCAAGCAGAAATTCTTCAGCTTGTGCAACTGGGCAAGTCCAACAAAGACATTTCGAGGGATCTTGGGTTAAGCGAGGGAACAATCAAGATTCATCTTGTTGCACTGTTTCGCGCGCTTGGAGCCCGAAATCGGACCGAGGCGGTTCTTCTGTCGCAGCGATTCCTCGCGAACAAATGAGAGTGCCACCGCTGTTGGTTGACTCCATGCTACGCTGCCGTCTCTGGCGGTGGTAGCAACAGAGGCTCTGCTGTGAACAGAATTGACTCATCGCACCGAGCAACAGTGTGCCGAATACGAGCGGGAATTGAAGGAGGGCGCCGATCGTGACTTGCCAGAAGTACGGCCGGAAGAGGAACTTCGTTGCTCCAGGAGCGGCCGACCGCAATGGGCAATGTTCGGCGACCTAATCCAGCACCCAAGTGCAGGAACCGTGTGGCCACCAGTTCATTGAGCGCGCCGATCAGCTCGGCATCGCGCGCTGCGTGATCTATTACCGGCTTGTAGTACGCCGCCCGCGATAGCCGGGCTATTGCGCAAGCGCGTGATACCGAAAGGTGCATTTCCTGATTCAGAATGCGCACCGCCTCGCGCTTGGCCGACGGCGTTAGAGCTTTCGGCTCAAAACCTCCTTAATCGCGGCATTCTCCAATGCCATGTCGGCAAACATGCGCTTGAGCTTGGCATTCTCCGCTTCAAGCTCTTTAAGTCGCTTCAATTCCGCTATGCTCGCTCCGCCGTACTTCGACTTCCACTTGTAGAACGTCGCATGACTGATGCCGTGTTTGCGCAGAATCTGCGCCACCGGCAGTCCCGCTTCGCCTTCCTTCAAGATCGCCACAATCTGCGATTCGTTGAACCTCGACTTCTTCATCCGACCTCCCTGGATTCGTCCATTCCACCAGAAAAGTCTACTTCTAAATCGTCTACCTAAAGGGGAAGCTTACGCACCACGTCGGCTTTGCCGCGTCAGCCGACACGCAGGGCCGATTAAGTCTCGTCACTTGCGATTTGCTTGGTTCACGCCAGCCGCCCCCAGAACAAAGTCCGTCACTTGTTGCATCGGCGCTCTCAGCCGCTCGACATCGTGCTGGATGTAGCCTTCGGTGACGTCCTGGGTCTTGTGATTCAACAGGCGTTTGATACTGAAGTAGCTAAGCGTTGTTTCCAGGTTGTTGACGATCGTCGCAAAGGTTCTGCGGAGGTCATGCGGCGTGAACTGGATGCCGGACAGCGTTTCGACTTCTTGTATTGCTTTCTTTGGCTCGGCGAGATAGCCGTGCTTGCCCGGTCCGGGAAACACGTATGGGCTTGTTGCACATTGTTTGCGCGCCAGCAGCATGCGATAAAGGAAGTCAGATAGCGGCAACGTGTGATCGTTCTTGTTCTTCGTTTGCGTAACGGTTAACGTGCGGGCAGCCAAATCGACGTTCTCCCAACGCAACCGGGCGGCTTCTGATCGTCGGAGTCCGGTCAGAACAAGCAGTAGCAGGTAATCGCCCACCACCTTCCTGCTTTCCGGCAAAGATTGAACCGCCTTAAACCAGGGTGCAATCTCGTGCGGCCGGATGAAGCTTTGCCGGCGCTCGATGCGGTACCAAGCTCTGGCGCTGGATAAGCGGCGTACCGGGTTATCTACCAGGAGTGCGCTGCCGTGCGTGTCTTCATACTTGTCTCGGGTGAAGTTGAGAATCGAGCGCAACACGCGCATCGCGAGATTGGCTTGTGACTGCGAGCTTTCACCCAGCTTGGCGTGGCGGCGCTCCACCATGTCGCGCGTAATCGCGACAAACGGCTTCGACTTCCAGTCGGCAAAGCAGGTATCGAGAATGCGGCGGTAATCGTAAATGGTCTTAGGCGAGAGGTTCTTTCGGGCATCGAGGAAGGCGGAAAAGGCTTCCGCCAGCGTCACGGAGCGCATGCGCTCTTCACGGCGCTTATCTAAGCGGTTGACGCCGTTGACTAATTCGCCGAGAATCTTTTGCGCTTGCCGGCGCGCTTGATGGACGGTAAGGTCACTGACATCCGCTATTGCTATTCGTGCGACTCGGCTCTTTTGCTTGTCCCACTTATCGACTACGTAGGATTTTTTGCCGCTCGGAGTGATGCGCACGGCAAGCCCGGGCTGTTCAGTGTCCCGATAAAACACTTGCCCGGTACGAGGAGCGGACAGCTTTTCTATTGCGGTAAGCGTAAGTTTGAGGGTGGGCATTGTCTGACGAATCGTCAGTAGCGGCGCTCATGTATAGGCCATGTATAGAATATTCTACGCAACTGGAGTTAACCAGTGCAAAGTGAAATTAAAGGATGTCATTTGTATCTCATTGAAATATTTATTATAAACTGCAGGGCGCGACAAAAGCCAAGACGGACAACGAGTTGCAGAATTGCTTAAAAACTAATTTGTAATCAGTTGGTCGGGAGTTCAATTCTCTCTGCCGGCACCAATAAATCAAAGAGTTATAGTATGGCGCAGAATAAAGGCTTCCATGTATAGGTCTTGTACAGAACCCACGATGCTCTTACCTTGATCGGCCCGGCCCGCGGCCAAGGCCGTTTTAACTTGTTTCGCGTCGCAGTCCCCAGGCTCTGTCAAGCTCGGTAGTCTGCGTTGCCTCCACACCGCATTTCGTCAAAGGCGCTTGCGCAAGTTTTCTTAGGGTGTGGATTCTCCATCGGCCGCGAACTCTAACAACGTATAGGCCCCGTTCTCGCGCCAAAAATGGAATGCATAGGGACGGCAAAAGGCGACGCGGAAGCCGTGCTGGTATTGTCCGTCTTGACCCGTATCCTTGCAGGGCACGGCGCTGCCGCCGACATCGTAGCAATCGCTCTGCCCCGTCGCCACCAAAGTTTTCAGCCCTTCGGCGCCGGCGAGATGGATGCGTGTTGCCCGGATCAGCTCGGCGCAATCCACTTTGATGAGCGGCAATTCTTCCACGCGCGCGTCGCGTATCAGAATGAATTGCCGCTGCGAGTTCTTCACCCGCGGCCGCACATGACCGTCCAACGCCTCCCACTTCCGAGCGCGCGCTTTGTCGCGCGCCCTGTAGGAGGAGGACCAGTACACGTCTGTGCGGCCGATCTTGATCGGATTGCCCGGCTCGATCGCCGGTCCACGCGCGCCAAAGTCGGTTAGCGTTGTCAGCTCATTGATATTCGGCAGCCGCCAATCGCCCGCCTGCGATCCGTCCTTAAGCCCGCAGCGCGCGCCACGCTCCGCGCTGAATGTGCGCGCAGTGTCCAGCGCGGCCTGCCAGGTTTGATTCCCCAAACAGGCGGGATCCGCCAGCCACACTAAACCGGTGCTGCGGTCGATCACCGTGCCGTTGTCCTGCCGCACGTAGCCGCGCAGCGCTTCGGGTGCGACGCTTAGCGTGAGTACGTCGGCGGCGTAAGCGGCAGCGCCCCAGCACAACAGCGCGATGAGCAACAACTTGGGACTGCGCGAGTGCTATCACAGACTGAATGCCTTCACCCTACGGCGAGCGATGCAAAGCCCATGTTTATATCAGATCGCAACCGCGACATCTGCACAAAGGAAGGTGTACTCGCGTGGCTGCCGACACGCTCGTGGAAGCGATAGTCTCCGGCCTTAAGCTAGAGACCTCCGCTTTCGCGGGGGCGACCACTTAGTTGCGTGCTTTTATAGCCAGTGTACGGTTTCAGCCGCAACATCAGGCGCGCAAGCTTGCAGCTTACATCCGCGGCGTGACACTCACGCTGACCGCGATACGCTCGCCCGGATCGTAAGGCATCACGGTGGTGTAGCTACGGCCGCGATATTCGTAAGTCACTTCATAGCCGTTGACGTGCGATTGCCAATGATCGACCTTACGGCAGGTGCGCACCGGGCGCTCGACCACGCGCTCATAGTCGTCGTTGTCGATGCGATCGCCGACGATCGCGCCGGTGATCGCGCCGACTGCCGCAGCTGCGGTGCGGCCACGGCCTTTACCGATTTGCCCGCCGATCACGCCACCCGCGACGCCGCCGATGATCGCAATTTCGACGTCGTCGGGCGCTGGGAGAACGACACCGCCGGCATGCATTTCAATTACGACTTTTGGTATCAGCCGCGCCACAACATCATGGTGTCTTCCGAATGGGCGGCGCCGAATACGTTCATGCCCGGTTTCGATCTGGAAGAAGTCGGCCATCTCAAATACGGGCGCCGTTTGCACTTCTGGGATTTTCAGCAAAAGCGCATCGCGCAAACGCACTATCTCGGCGAGGACGGACTGGTGCCGCTGGAAGTGCGCTTTCATCACAACCCCGATTCAACACACGGCTTTGTCGGCGCCGCGTTGTCGTCGAACGTGATTCATTGGTACAAAGAAAAAGACGAATGGATCGTCGAGAAAGTGATCGACGTAGAAAACATCCGTCATCCCGAGTGGCCGATTCCGGTGCCGGGCTTGATCACCGTCATCCTGATTTCGATGGACGATCGTTTTCTCTACCTCTCCAACTGGTTGCACGGCGACATTCGCCAGTACGATATTTCCAATCCGTCGAAGCCGGTGTTGACCGGCCAAGTGTGGATGGGCGGCCTGCTCGGGCGCGCGCCGCAAGTCAACGGGCGCGACATCGCCGGCGGACCGCAGATGATCCAACTCTCGCTCGACGGCAAGCGGCTCTACGTCACCACCTCGCTGTTCTCGACTTGGGACAATCAGTTCTATCCCGATATCCGCCACAAAGGCGGCTGCATGTTGATGATCGACTGCGATACAGAAGCCGGCGGGCTATCGATCAATCCGGATTTCTTCGTCGATTTCGGCAAAGAGCCGAACGGCCCGTCGCGCTGTCATGAGACGCGCTATCCGGGCGGCGACTGTACCTCGGACATTTTTATTTAGGGGCATGACATGGCGCGAAGCCCATTCCGCATCACGCTCGCCAATCGCAACGCCGCGTGCTACGCGGTCGATGCGCGCGAGACGTTGCTCGAAGCGCTCGAACGCGCGGGCGTATCGTTACCGTACGGCTGCCGCTACGGTGGCTGCATCTCGTGCGCGGCGAAACTTGTTTCCGGTACGGTCGATCAACGCGCCGGCGTCGCACTCAATTCACGCCAACTTGCGGCGGGGTATGTGTTGCTGTGCGTCGCGCGTCCGCTCAGCGACTGCACGATGGAAGTCGGCGTCGAGAGCCACGGCCAGCTCTATCGCAACACTTTCAAAACGCCCACCGAGGCGGAAATTCTTGCGGCGGGCGCAACATTAAAACTCTCCGAGCATCAGCCATGAATCACGACGAAGACTATCCGCCGGGCTACCTTTCCGGCATCTTGAAAGAAGTGAAAACCATCGCCATGGTCGGCGCGAGTTCCGATCCCGCCAAGTTCAGCTACGGTGTGCTGCGCGTGCTGCACGAAACCGGCTACGACATGATTCCGGTCAACCCGCGCGAAGCGGGCGGTGAAATTCGCGGCCTGCGCGTGTACGATTCGCTCGCCGCGATCGGCCGGCCGGTGGACATGGTGCAAGTGTTTCGCAACTCCGAAGCGCTGCTTGGCATCGCGCAGGAGGCGATCGCCATCGGCGCGAAAGTGCTGTGGGCGCAACTCGGCGTGCGCAACGACGAAGCCGCGCGGCTGGCGGAAGCCGCCGGGATGAAGGTCGTCATGAATCGCTGCCCGAAGATCGAGCTGTTCCGCCCGTTCTGGAAACCGCGCTTGAATCAGCAGATCTAGTCTCGCCACTCCATGCGCATGCGCGCCGAATTGCCTACGCTGTGCCGAGTGCACGCATGAGAGGCTGGTGGCGTTCTCCTGCAAGCGGCGCGGATTCTGCCCTTCGTGCGGGGCACGGCGCATGGTGGAGAGCGCCGCCCACCTGGTCAATCACGTCATTCCACCGGTGCCGGTGCGCCAATGGGGGTCTCGTTTCCGATCGCGCTGCGCATCCTCTTCGCCGCTCATGCGCAACTGCTCACGCCGGTGTTGCAGATTATCCACCGCGTCATCGCCCGCTTTCTGATCAAGCAAGCGAAGCTCAAAGATAGCGAAGCCCAAATGGGTGCTGTCACGCTCATCCAGCGTTTTGGCTCGGCCGCCAATTTGAATATTCATCTCCATTGTCTCGTGCTCGACGGGGTGTATCGTAGCGAAGCGGGCGCGCCGGTGTTCCAGCAAGCGCGCGCTCCGAGCATCGAAGAGCTGCATGCTGTACTCGCCAAGATCATCACGCGCCTGATGCGACTGTTAACCCGCCAAGGCTATCTGATCGAAGAGCAGGGCATGCGCTATCTGGGCGAGATCGATGCCGATTGCGCGCTCACGCCCCTGCAGGCGGCTTCATGCACCTATCAGATCGCATTGGGGTCACGCGCAGGACAGAAGGTGCTGAGCTTGCGAAGCTTGCCCAGCACAGACGAGCGATCCACACCCGGGTTGTGCGCCAAGCTCCACGGCATCAGCCTGCACGCCGCGGTGCGCTGCGGCGCCGGTGAGCGCAAACAACTCGAGCACCTGTGCCGCTATATCACCCGCCCGGCCATCGCCAATGAACGGCTCAGGCGTAACGGCGCCGGCCAAGTGGTGCTGCAGCTCAAGAGCGCGTACCAGGATGGCACGAGCCATGTGGTCATGTCGCCGCTTCAGTTCATGCAACGCTTGGCCGCGCTGGTGCCGCGCCCACGCTTACATCTAATCCGCTTCCACGGCGTGCTCGCCCCCCACGCCAAGCTGCGCGCGGCGATCGTGCCAGCGCCAGCGCACAGTACCACCCAGCACGCAGCCGAGCACGGGCATCATGCACCGGCGCGCATCAGTTGGGCGCGCTTACTCAAGCGCGTGTTCGATATCGACATCGAACTGCCCGAACTGCGGCGCTCGCTTGAAGATCATCGCCGCCATCGAGGAGCCGCCGGTGATCGTGAGAATCCTCGCTCATCTGGGACTGCCCACGCGCGCGCCGCCGCGCACACCGGCCCAGCGACTCGATCTGTTCCAAGCGGCTTGATCCGTCAACCCAGAGCGGTTCTGCAATCGAGCCGGCGATGGCGCTCGCCCCGCGCTAGGCCAGCCGCCCAGCCGGCGCGAGATCAGCCGCTCAAGCGCATAATCAAGCCGAAACATCCCCGCAAACTGGAGTTTTTCACCCTCCACGACGGCGATGCAGGCGATTGACCGTTCACTAGCCAAGCGATAGATTGATCGCTTGGTGAAAAAGGCGTTTGAAATGCCTATTCACAAATAGTTACATGATGGTTCGCGAATCTCCATCCCGTCGCAGCGCATGACGGCGGTGTACACAGCGTATGGCCACTGTAAAGCGCAGTGCACGTGTCGGATTCCCTGCGCCAACCGCGTTTTGGCGTCGCAGTTCCCCCTGTCAAGCACGGTAATCTGCGTTGCCTCCACACCGCATCCCGTCAACGCCGCTTGCGCAAGTTTTCTTAGGGTGTGGATTCTCCATCGGCCGCGAACTCTAACAACGTATAGGCCCCGTTCTCGCGCCCAAAATAGAATGCATAGGGACGGCAAAAGGCAACGCGGCGATCCTCTTCCGCTATCGTCTTGACGTTTGCGAGGCATCGCTTTACGGTTGGAGTGAACAGACCCGGGACGATCGTAACAACGCCGGCCGCGTCAAGCTGGCGGCCCTCATAGAGGAATGGCACACGCAAGAACGTGGCGACATCCGCAGCCCGGCCGGACTTGAGCGCCGCTCGAAAGCGGATAAGGAACGCCTCGAAGGTTTCGCTTTCCGCGGTGGCCGTGCTGCGGGCGGCGGGAGCGACGTCGGAGGCGGTACCGGTGCGCTTGCCGTCGCTGGCGCCGAGCAGATCGCGCAAGCTACGGCCTCTCTCGTCCACGAGATCATCCACTACCCAGCGCTTCGCATCGTTTACCAGCACATAGTCAACGCGGCGTTTCGTGTTCGCGTCCGAAAAGTGGACCGGCACTACCGTCTTGTTCGCGCTAACGCGCACAGCACCGAGCGTGAATCGATCGGGATATTCTTGCGAGTCCGTAAACGGATCGCCGTTGATGTCCGGGACAGCATCATCCGCTTGCGGTACGGCCAGGTAGTCCGCAATGCGTGTTCGCAAGCCTGCGGAGAGGTAGGCGTTCTTGCGCGCGAGGCTTTCGCTTGTAAATGCCATGTCGTGTGTAAAGTGCGTTATCAGCAACTCCTGAACGATTTCCGCAGGCGTGGACGCGGCTCGCGCCGCCCGCAGCGTCCACACCACGTTATCGAGGCCAAGCAGCAGATCGCCGCTAGCGGAGCGATGAAAATCAAAGCCGCCATTCGTACAAGTAACGCGCAGCGTTGCCACCGGCGCCCCAGCGATGCCGAGGCGCTGCGCCGCACTGGCTGCGGGTGCCGGCAGGTTACCCTCAAAGAGATCCTCCGCCCCAACGAATATCCACTGGTACTTTGCGCCCTCGCAAGCCAGCGGCCGCGGCGCTACTACTCGCGCACTTTGGAAGCGAATCTCGCCCCCGCGGTAAGCCGGATTCACACGCGTGCCGGACGGCGCCCAGGGCGCGAGACGCGCACTGTCAATTCGCCACGCCTCGCGTGGCTGCCAAGTATCTGCGTATACGCTGCTAGCAGCGGTGAGGCACAGCGCCAACGCGGCGCGAAGCAGGTAAGTTTTTGACATCGCGTTTTCCTCTTGTCAATCATTCACGTCTACTGCCACAAGGTGGACTCTTCCGCCGGTAAAATTTGCTCCAGTTTGAATCTGTGCAGTTTCGTGTCGTGCGTCCACAACAAGCGGCCGCTCGCCGTTTCCACGCGCGAAACCAATAGCGTGCTTCCCGTCCCGGTACCGTCGCCGGAACTGTGCAGCATTAGCACGCTGTCGGGGCCATTCAAGCGCAACGGCTCGGACTTCTCGCTGAGCCGCAGGAACGACGCGTTGCGGTACGCCGACTCGCCGATCGGCGTCATGGCACGGATGCGGCTCACTTTGCCGCCTCGGCCGTCGCTGGTCTCCTCTCCCAGCTCGCCGCGCACTAACCGACGCCTCTCGCTGGGCGTGTCGCTGGCACTTTCCACCGGACCGAGCCAGCGGTGCGGCCGGTAGGTACCATCCAAGTCCGCTTGCGAGTGCAGACCCAGCCACGAGTCTGACGCGGTGCGCAGCCCAGCGGCCATGTAAAGCGAGAGCGGTGGATTGGACAATCTCCCCGGCGTCGCGCGTGGCTCGACCACTGCGGCTTGCAACGTGCTCGGGTTCAGCGCCCAGGCCGTGCTGTGATCGTCGGCCAACAAGCGCAAGCGTCCGTCCACAATGTCCATACCGCGTACGCGCGCGAGCTTCTGCGTATCCAGGCTCGGGTTAGCTTTGATCACGTCGCGTTCGGTCACGAGTTCCCCGCTCGCAAGCTTCACGCCGATAAGGCCGTTGACGTTGACCCACATCGTCTGCCCGTCGGTGCCAATCACGTGCGCGAGAGAGTAGCCACCTGGGTGCAGATCGCGCATCAAGGGCACAAGCTTCGGCGCGGAGCCATCCAGCGGCAAAAGATGCAGGTTTAGGGTAAAGCGTTCGGTGGAAGGATCGTGGTGCAGGCTCGGCGTGTAAGGCTGCCGCTGATCGATTAGTGTGGCTAAGTGGTTAGCGCTGCGCACCGTACTGCCCATAGGCGTGCCCTTGCCGGGCTGTACCACTAGCACGCGGTTTTTCACCCATATTGCCGCGCCGAAAATCAGCACCGCAACCAGGACCACCCCAGCGAATCGGCTACGCAGTTGGGCGTAGCGATGCACCCAAGCGGCCTGCGCCGATGCGCCCGTGGCCGGCAAAGCTGCCGGCGGCGCAGGCTCCGCCTGCCGCCGTACGGGGTCGCCGCTCGCTTCTCCGATCTTGGCTGGGGGCCCAAACTTCGATTCAACGATCGTACGAAGCTTGGCCAGGTTCTCCCGGACAACCGGCCATTCCGCCGACAACTCCACCTCCTCGAACTCTTTACAAGGCAGCAGTGCGAGCAACGCTGCCGCGCAGTGATATCGATCGAGGTACGGGCGATCGCTCAGCAGCACCTCGTAAAGCAGCCAGCACCATTCCGCGGTCGCTTTTCGCTTCGCCACTTCATACCAAATGACGTAGTAGTCGCCGGTCTTGCGATGGCGGATTGCCGCCATCAATTCTCGATCCGAAAAGCGGGCAAAGCGCTTGGCATCCCGTTCGGCGTCTTCTCCGTACTGCTCGCGCCAGTCGCTCATCTCAGGACCTCGCAAAAAAGAACAGAAGGCGAGAAGCACAAGTCCCAACGCGGGCAGCCCGCCGATTACCGAATAGCCACGCCGTTGTTTCCGGACCTGGTTGGGTAGAGCTCTCTTTGGCCATTGCCATTGCCTCTGCCAGTTGCTATGCGGTGGGTTACGTTATTTCGCTTAGAATTTTTGTTCGGCGTACGCTTCGCATCCTAGGTCGCGCTCGTTTCAACAGCGCTTCGCGCGCCATCGAGTGTTTCATCTATTTCAAGCTGTGGTTCCGAAGCTCTTTGACCGAAAGTAATGGTTCAGCAATGCTCGCGGATACCCACTACCGGTTCGCTAAGGATAGTGGCACGATGGGCGGTGCGATCGCGCCGGCTCTGGTGCGCAGGTGACTACGGCATGAGCGTCCCATGCGCGCTGCCACGAAAATCGACGGGCTCCGGCTGCAAGCGGCGGTGTGCGCGCTCGCGTGCCACCGCGTGGTTCATATCCGCGGGAATGAAGTTGGCCGGCTTACCGGCAGCGCGCATCGCCAACAACTCGTCCCGTGCAATATCGCCGCCGCCGATACCGACCATCTCATCGCTCACGGCTACAATCGCCGCCGACGTTGCGGCCAGTTCGCGCGTGCCCGGCATCACACCGCCCCAACTGTCATCGGCGACATAGAATACGAAATCAACGCAACGCGCTAGAGTCACCTGTTGTTTCTGCGCTAACGCAGAGACGATGCCGATGGTGGCAAACCCTCTCGCCTTAGCAAGTTCGTAGATTGCACCCACACCCGATTCGGTGCCACCAATGTTGATGATGGTCTTGCGCGGATCGAAGCGATCCAATGTTCGCGCAGCGTGATCCAGCATCGCGCGTGTGTCTTCGTAGCCGGCTTCCGAGTATCCGACAAAGCTAACGACGCTTCTGCCGCGATCGCGCACGAACGCCTGAATTTCCGCAAGGCTCGCCTGACGGGCGATCGGAGCCGAGCAAGCCAAGTCCTCTGCGCGTGCAACGGCAACGGGCGTCAATGCGCTCAGCGCGTGCAGGGCAATAACGTATGTCGCAATCAATTTAGAGCACATGCTGGTCGATGAACGGGTGTTGCAATATTGTGGGAGCAACCGAGCCGCACCAACACTTATCACTGCAGCGCTAGGGGCCACCGAGATTTTACGATTCTTCCGCATGGAGTACTCCGTCGTTGGAATACTCACGATGCTGAATCGAGCCCGTTTCAATTTCGTTTCGGCGCAACCGCCAGTTTGATTCAATTGTTGCCGGCATGCGTCGAAACTGCCGTTTGGCCCGTCGCTATGTTGGACGGCGTGCTCATCCACCGCAGAATTATCTACCAGACATCGAGTTCTGGCAGTTCGCCTCGCGCCGCACCTCGTCCGCGGTTATGAACACATTCGCAAACTGTGTTTTCGAGCTAGGCCGGCCCAATCATTTTCCCGGGCCGGAAACCGGCGCTTACCAATCGCTTGATTTGCAGCAACCGCGCGACATCGGCGCGCGTATAGACGCGGTTGCCCTTGGCGTCGCGCATTGGCGCCGGGAATCCATAGCGTCTTTCCCAGGCGCGCAGCACATGTTTGCTGAGGCCCGTTTCACACGCAACAGCGTCGATGGTCAATCGCTCGTCGTCGCTACGCGCAGAAAGAGGAGCGGGCGGTAACCCATCCGGACAAGGCATGCGGCATGCTGTCGTTCCGGGCTGCTCGGGTCAATGGCACAAATGTAGCCTACAAATGTACCGCCGCTTTGGCGTGGGCAGGGCGCTGCGCCGCACGCTAACGCCCTGCCGCCCGGCGCTTACTGCGCGACCGCCGCGCTCTCGACAATGACACGGAACTGGCGCAATTGATTCGCGTCTTTGATCTGCACGCCGCGCAGCATGGGCAGTTGCGCCTGTTTGCCGGGAGCGAGTGAAGGGATGGTCATAGCGTTAGTTTGATCGAGCACGCGCTGGCCATCGGTGCGCACTAGCCGCACGCGCACACCGGTGAGGGGCACCGGCCCGGCATTTTGCACGATAGCGTAGAGCATGCCGTCTTGGCCTAGCTGCGGGCCGGTCTTGATGTAGCGATCTGGGTTTCGCGGCAAATCCAAGCGCACGAAACGCTGTGCCGCTTGCTTGCCGACATCGGAATTCGAACCAGCGGCGACTTCGTAATTTTTCAGTGCGTTCTGCAGGTCACCGCGCTCTTCCGCCATTACGCCGAGCAAGTAGTGCGCAGGCGCGGTGGGCAGCAACTCGACGCTGCGCTGCAAATAGGTCGCCGCGTCGTTGCGCTGACCGAGATTGAACAGCGCAATGCCGCTTTGCGCGACGGGTTTGAAGTAGTTCGGATTCAAATCCATCGCGGCCGCGTAGTAGCGCAAGGCTTGGTCGTAGCGCTTCTGCGTCGTTGCTACATCGCCGAGCAATTCATGAAAGATCGCTTCGCGCGGTTGCAGCGAAATCGCGCGTTGCGCCAACGAGGTGGCGGTCGCGGCATCGCCTTTGCCGAGCGCCTTAACGCCTTCGTCGTACGCCTTATATGCCTCGCGCGTAGCGCGTAGCTTACCTGTGCGCTCGGCGTAGCGCTCGCGGCCCCAGTCGCCGCCCTCGCCGAGTTCCTTCAGGGTTTTCTTGTTAGCTTCCACGCGCGCTTCTGATGGCGGATGGCTGGCGAACAGGCCTTCGAGCCAATCGGTTTTCTTGCCTTGGCTTAGGCGCACGAAAGTCTCCTGCAGCGTCACGGCGGCCGCGGGATCGTAGCCGGCTTTTTTCATGTAGCGCATGCCGTAGTGATCGGATTCCGACTCGGCATCGCGCCCGTATTTTTGATTGACCAGCTGCGCCGCAATCTGCGCGCCGCCGACGTAAAGTTGAGAATAGCGGCTATCGCCGGTGCCCATGCCCACCGCCATGATTGCGCCCTGCAGCAGCATGCCCCGCTCCATGCCTTGTGCGCCGTGGCGCGCAGCGGCGTGCACGATCTCGTGGCCAAGCACAGCGGCAAGTTCAGCTTCGCTGTTCAGTTCGTAGAGCAAGCCGCGATTGAAGGCGATCTTGCCGCCCGGCATCGCCCACGCGTTGGGAATCGAATCGTTCAGCACTACAAATTCATAGGGCAATTGCGGCCGATCGGAAACGGCGGCCAATTTCTGCCCCACTTCGCGCACGTAAGCGGTCAAGTCCGGGTCGACGACGTAATCGCCACCCTGCGATTGCCGCGCCGGTGCATAGTTCTGCTGCCCGATTTGAACTTCCTGGCCTTCCGAAACAAACTGCAGTTCTTTCTTCTTGGTGACCGGATTCGTGCCGCAAGCGCTGATTAATAGCGCCGCCAGCGTTGCGGCTAGAACATTGATATAGCGCGGCATGGTGTTGCTCCCTCGATTGGCGTTATTCGCGACGATTGTAGCCAAGTTCATTTGCGCTCACACTCGCCAAACTCGCTTGCTGACGTTGCCACGAGTAATGACCAGTATATTCACACCAGTGTTATCCATATTTAGTGATGGGGCCATACCTCTTGCTGTATAAGACTTGAAAGAGACGAGAATGCAACTCGGTTCCGCGTCGCGCCGCACTTGTTAGACTAGCGTTTACAACAACGATATCTCGGAGGGCAACATCATGTTGGATATGTTCGCAGTGGACGCGAAAGCTTTTGATGGGCCGGTGCTGCTCACCGGCGCAGGTGGCTGCATCGGCAGTTGGGCATTGGCGCTGCTGACGCGCGCTGGGGTGAGCGTGAGCGCGTTCGATTTGAGCGAGAACAAGCGCCGGCCGCAGTTGTTGATGTCCGATGCCGAACTCGCGCGCGTGCCGTGGCTGACGGGCAATATCGCCGACAGCGCCGCGGTGCAGCGCGCCGTCGAGCAATCGAAAGCGCGCGCGATCTTGCACTTGGCGGCGCTGCAAGTTCCTTTCTGCAAAGCCGATCCGATCGGAGGCGCGCAAGCCAACGTGGTCGGCACGGTAAATATTCTCGAGTCTGCGCGCAAGCTCGGCATTAAGCGTGTGGCATTCGCCAGCTCCATCGCCGCGTACGCGGTGTTCAGCGACAAAGCCATGCCGACTTTGTACGGTGCCTACAAGCACTGCAACGAGCAAACCGCGCGCGTTTATTGGGCCGATTGGCAAGTGCCGAGCGTGTGCTTTCGCCCCGGCGTAGTCTACGGCGTGGGACGCGATCAAGGCGTATCTTCCAAGACCACCGTCGCCATCCTCGCCGCCGCCGCGGGCAAACCCTACACCATCCCGTTTCGCGGCCCGATGTCGTGGCTGCACGCGGGCGAGGTCGCGCATGCTTTCATCAAGTCTATCGCGCGCGAACAAAGCGGCGCGCATGTGTTCGACATCAACGGTGTCGTCTCCACAGTGGAGCAAGGCGTCGAGATTATCAAACGCATTGCGCCCGCCGCGCAGATCCAAATCGCCCCCGAGACTTTCCGCTTTCCGACTGATTTGTCCGATGAACCTCTGCGCGCGCATGTGGGCGGCTACGGCACAGTGCCCCTGGAACTCGGCATCGAAAAAACCTACGCGGCGTTCCGCGACTTGCTTGCGAAGGGCAAACTCAGCCCCGACAGCATCGCTTAGACCTGAAAAGCGGGTTTGCGCGTGCGCGCCGCCGCGACGAGCACCCTCTCGAAACAGCGCCAGTGCCCGCGTTGCGACGTGCGCCTTCGCATCAGCCGGTACCGCCGCGTTCAGGTCGATCGCTGCGATCAATGCGGCGGCATGTTCTTCGAGCCAGGCGAACCGGGCCAAGCGCTGGGCCCGGGCGCCGCTGTGGCGGAATGGACAGCGGGTGAAGACGTCGCCACCCTCGGTATATCGAGCAAATATTGTCCCTGCCGCGGGCACCGTATGGAAGGCTATCGGCTCGCGTTCAACGAAGAGCGCTTGGATGTCGACGTGTGCCAACACTGCCATGGCGTATGGCTGGACCGGCGCGAAGTACGACAGCTCAAGATTGTTATCGACGAGCGCCGCTTGACCGCAGGCGATAGCGTCGCGGTTGGGCGCGGCATGCTGTGGCTCAACACGCTGATCGGGCTGCCGATCGAAGAGCGCAACCCGGTGTGGCGCAGCACTCATTGGGTCACGGTTCTGCTGGCGTTGCTGGCAGGCATCTACCTTTGCGAGCTGGCGTTCGTCGACGATGATTCGATCGCGGCGTTCATCGAGAACTTCGCTTTGATTCCAGCCAAGCTGTGGCGCGGCGAAGCGCCCTGGACGCTGATCACCAATGTGTTTGTGCACGCTGGGTTGCTTTACGTGATCGCCATCCTTACGTTCTTGAAGATCTTCGGCGACAACGTCGAGGACAAACTCGGCGGGCGCCGCCTGCTGATGGTTTTTCTAGTCTCCGGCTGTATCGGCAGTATCGTCCACGTGCTCACGCACGCGCGCAGCCCCATTCCGATCCTCGGTGCGGACGCGGCGCTCGCCGGCATCATCGGCGCGTACGTCGTGCTGTTCCCGCGCATCCGTATCTGGAGCTTTTTCTCGTTGCGCCTGAGCGCGCTCGCCTACGCGGCGATATGGGTCGTCGCGCAGAGCATCGCCGCTTCGATCGACCTCCTGGAACTCGTTCCGACGCGCGTCGCTTGGCTGGCTCACCTCGCCGGGTTTGCCACCGGCACCAGTCTTACGCTGCGCTATCGCGCGCAGCGGCTACACAATTTGGCGGCAAAACGCGCCGCCGCCCACCGCTCAACGCAGCCCTCGCAATGAAGGAGGCACCCATCGCCGTCATCACTGGCGCAACCTCCGGCATCGGCTTCGAGACTTGCCGCTTGCTGGCGCGAGCGGGCTGGCGCTTGCGGTGCATTGGACGTGACGCCCGCAAGGCAGCCGCAGCCGCCGCTGTGTTCCGCTCGAGTGGCTCGCCGCAAGTGGAGGTCTTTCTCTGCGATCTTGCTTCACTCGCAGCGACGCGACAGCTCGGCAGCGAGCTTGCAGCGCGTGGCGAACCGCTCGATCTGTTGCTTAATAACGCCGGCGCTCTATTCCATCGGCGCGAAGTCACCGCGGAAGGCTTCGAACGCACTTTTGCGCTCAATCACCTCGGCTATTTCGCTCTCACCAGCGAACTGCTGCCGCTGTTGCAGTTGAAGCGTAGCTCCGGGGAGGTGCCTGCGGCGGTTAGCGCGCGCATCGTAAACGTGGCTTCCGCCGCGCACTATGGCGGCGCGCTCGATTTCGACGACTTGCAGATGACGCACAATTACAGCGGCTGGCGGCAATACCAAAACTCCAAGCTGATGAACGTGCTGTTCACCCGCGAACTCGCGCGCCAGCTCGCCGGCAGCGGCATCAGCGCCAACTGTCTGCATCCTGGTTTTGTCGCCAGCCGCTTTGGCTCCAACAATGTTTGGTGGTGGAAGGCGTTGTTTGGCTTCGCCAAGTTATTCGCCATCTCCCCGCAAAAATCCGCGCGCGCCGTCGCCCATGTTGCGATCTCGGCGTCCTTGGCGCAAACAAGCGGCGCCTATTTCAACTTGGATCAACGCGCGACGCCTTCGCTTGCCGCGCAAGACGACAGTGCGGCGCAGCGGCTTTGGCGAATCACCGACGATCTAGTAAAGTCGATGAGTGATTCAAAGTAGTTGGCTCGCCATCACTGTTATGATGAGCAGTATAAGCGGGACAATGGCTTAAATTCTAAGTTAGAACGTCTTACTCCGTGCCGTATAAAGCATCAAACCATCGAGGTACCTATGCCGGACCGGCCATTTAGCGACATCATCACGAGCGAAGAGCAGATCCGCGCGCTGCTCGGCCAACCGAACGAGCGCGTGCTGAAGAAGGAAATCGCGCGTCTCGATGCGCACGCCCAGGCGTTCATCGCCAAGTCACCGTTCGTGCTGATCGCCTCCAGCGATCGCGACGGAAAGCTCGATGTATCGCCCAAAGGCGATCCCGCCGGCTTCGTGCGCGTGCTTGACGATCAAACACTGGTCATTCCCGATCGACCGGGAAACCGCCGCGCGGACACGCTGAAGAATATTCTGCACAACCCGCGCGTGGGTTTGCTCTTTCTTGTGCCAGGCAAGCAAGAGACTCTGCGCGTAAACGGCCGCGCGATCATCGTGCGCGACACTTTGCTGCGCGAATCGCTGGCGGTGAACGGCAAACCGCCGGAACTGGCCATCGTTGTAATGGTGGAGCAAGTGTTCATGCACTGCGCCAAGTGCATGATCCGCTCCAAGTTGTGGGATCCGCTCGCGTGGCCGGACCAGAGCGGCCTTGCCTCGCTGGCGCAGGCCATCGTCGATCAGGGACAGTTGCGCGAGTCGGTCGAAGAGGTGCATAGCATGATCGAGAACGACAAAGTGATGCGCCTTTACTAGCTGCTCGACCAAAGGGGACACAGCACTGTTCTTTGCTGCAGCCTCGGTCCTGGGTATCATGAAAGGCAAACCTGTCCGGAGGCTGCCATCAATATCTTACTGGTCGACGATCACGGCATTTTTCGCGAAGGGACAGCGCTATTAATCAAGTCGCTAGACCCGGCGATCGAAGTTGCGCATGCGCGCAGCGCCCGCGAATGCCTTGACCAGGCCGCGACGACCCGATTCGATCTCGTTCTGCTCGACTTAGGCTTGCCGGACAAACCCGGCATGGAGGCGCTGACCGATCTAAAGCACGCGCATCCCGATTTGCCTGTGGTCGTGCTTTCCGGCCAAGAAGAACGTGAAACCGTGCTCGAGGCGATCCGGCGCGGCGCCATGGGCTTCATCCCGAAGTCTTCCGAGGACCCGCAGTTGCTTTGGCACGCTCTGAAGATGGCGGTCTCCGGCGCAGTCACGGTGCCGGATGCCTTGACCAAGGAATTGCCGAGCCCGCACGCTCCAGCAGATCGGGCGCGGCCCATCTCCATCGAAGCGCTCGGGTTGACGCCACGCCAAATCGAAGTGCTGCGCTTGCTGGTGCAAGGCTTGCCGAACAAAAGCATCGCGCGCCGGCTCGATATCGCCGAGAGCACCGCGCGCGGCTACGTCAGCGAATTGCTGGCAGCGTTCCGGGTGACGAATCGAACCCAATTGGTGCTCGAAGTGGCGCGGCGCGGCTTGATGTTGGGTGTGCGGGGTTAGCGTATACCGGCGAACTTATTGGTCAACAATTCCGAAGCGTAGTCGCGGGTTGCGCCCTTGGGTTTGTGTGAGCATCTGAAGTTGAAGCGCATGGATTCCCGCCTTCGCGGGAATGACAGCGAGCAGTCAGTCTGATCCGCGCGGGCGGAACCCTCGTAATGAGCAAGCGCTATTATGTCTACATGCTCGCAAGCGAACGCTTCGGCACGCTCTACACCGGGGTAACCTCCGATCTAATCAAGCGGGTTTGGCAACACAAAGAAGGACTGGCAGAAGGTTTCACCAAGAGGTACGGAGTCAAGCTTCTGGTGTGGTTCGAGGTGCATGAGCACGTGAACACCGTATGTATGGACTGAACCTCTAAACGAATTGTCTAACCGGCAGCAAATCCTCCAGCACCTCGCGCAACTTGGCCGTGATGATTGGCTTGTGGATTAGCTTTGTCGGCACCTTCGGATCGCCGGCGGGTAGTTGCGCGGTTGGATCTCCGGTCAGCACCAACACGGGAATACTCGCCGACAAGTTCTGGCGCAGCAAACCGATTACATCCAAACCCGTTTCGCCGTTGGCCAAGCGCAGATCGGTGATCAGCAGATCGGGCAGCCGTTCGTTTTGATTAAGTGCCCGCATGACCTCCGCGCCGGAGCGAGCACCCTCCACTATGCAACCCCAATTCGTCAGCAACTGCACCAATCCTTGCAACACGTTCGCCTCATCGTCGACGACCGCCACATAAGAGCCGGGTATGCGCTCCGAGCGCGGCGTATGCTCGAGCGCCAAAGGCACTTGCTCTAACGCCGGCGCGCGCGGCAGGATGATCGAGAAGCGCGAGCCCCGGCCTTCGCGCGAAAACAAATCGAGCCGGTGCCCGGCCAGCACATCCACGCTGCGCCGCACGATTGCCAGCCCCAAACCCATGCCCTGCCTCTCGGCCCGCTGCCCATTGCCGATCTGAAAGAACTCCGCGAATATGTCCTGCTGATAGCGCGGGGCGATGCCAGCGCCGGTATCGCATACGGCAATCTCAATCTGGTCGCCGCGCAGGATTTCACCCAGCACCACCCCACCGGTCTCTGTGTATTTCACTGCGTTGCTCATTAAATTGCGCAGGCATCGGCTCAATAACACTAGGTCGCTGCGTGCGTATGTGGGCGCACGCTTGCTCGGCCGCAAGCGCAGTTCCAGCCCCTTTTGGCGCGCCAACGGCTCGATCTCGGCATAGACCTGTTGCAGCAGCTGGCTAAGGTGAACGTCAACAATCTCCGGCCTGACGCCGCGCGCCTCGAGCTTGCTCAAATCGAGAATCGCATTAAACGACGCGCTCATCGATTTGCACGCTTCTTCGATTGTCTCCGCTGCCTTCGTGGCAGAACCGCGGTCATTGCGTTCAAGCGCCACGCGCAAATTGCTGACCCACAAGTTGAGCGCGTGCATCGGCTGCCGCAGATCGTGGCTGGCGGCCGCGAGGAAGCGCGACTTATCCAAGTTCGCGCGCTCCGCGTACTCGCGCGCCGCCTCGACCTGTGCGTAGAGCTGCCCGAGTTCCTCGCTCATGCGGTTCAAGTCGCCCGCCAACACACCCAGTTCGTCGCGGTTCGGGATATTGACGCGGCTGGAGAAATTACCGCTCGCGATTTCGCTCATGCGCGCTTCCATTTGGCGAATCGGGGCAATCAGCGACCAGGAGATCGTATACCCCAAGGCCAACGCCAGAAACACACTGATGATGGCGCAAACGATCACCGTCATGCGCGAACGGTTGTAGGCTTGGTTGGCCACTTCAATGCCGCCCACCAAATCTGCCTCAGCCTTGTTGACCAGTTCGTTCGTCAGACGCTCAAGGCGGTCCGCCAGCGGCGTGGCGACGCCCAGTTGCAGCCGGTGGCCATCGTCCTGTTTGCCCTCGCGGATCAGTTCGACGCTGCGCGTAACTTGCTTGATGAACTCCTCGAAATCATTGCGCACACGGCCCATCACCTCGAGTTCGTCTTGCGCCAAGAACTGCAGCCGGTCTAAGTCATAGCCGAACTGCTTGAGCTGGCGCAACGTTGCTTCGAGCCGCCGATCTTGCGTCTGCAGCAGCGCCGAGGCAACCCCGTAGAGCTGCGCGATAGTATCGTGGCTCAGTTGGCGGTACGCAGCAATCTTGCGCTGCAATTGCACCATTTGCTCGGCGCGCTGGTGCATTTCCGTGAGCGCCATGAGCCCGACGGCAGCCGCGCTCAGCAGCAAGAGCGCGATCAAGAGGAAAGCCGCCAGCAACTTGGCGTGGATGGTGGCGTTGAGCCCGGCCACCCAACGCGGCAGCCACGCGATCATCGTGCCTCCTCATTCGCGCGCGAGTGCGCGCAAGTCCGCCAGCATTTCGTCGGGTTCGAAGCGCGTGCCCATATACTGCACGCGGATAATCCCGTCGCGGTCTATCAGAGATGTCAGAAATCCGTGATCGACTTCGTCCTCGGTTTTCTTCGCGCGCACAAACACGCCGTATTGCTGCGCCAGTTTGTGAATCTGCGCCGCATCGCCGGTGAGGAAAGACCAGCGCGAGAAATCCACCCCGTGCGCCTTGCCGTATTTCCTGAGCACTTGCGGCGTGTCGTGCTTGGGCATTACCGAAATCGCGACGAAGGTCACATCCCTCTCGCCAGAGGCACTGAGTTTGCGCTCGACGTTAACCAGCTTCGCGGTAAGCACCGGGCAGGTGTCTTGGCAGGTGGTGAACAAAAAGGTGACGGCGACAACTTTGCCGCGCAGGCTGGCAAGCGAGAGTTGCGTATTGTCGTGGGTCGTAAGGGCGAAGGCTGGGGCGGCACCGATTCGAGGCAATGCAGTTTGGTTAGCTGCCGCCAAGAAGCTAACGAATAAAACACACAGGGCCGCGAGCGCCGCTGCGAGCGGTGTCAGCCCGTTAGACTCGGATCGGCCATAGGCTGGGCGCTGGGACTGCGTTTGCAGGCGTGCAATTCTTGAACTGGCGAAGCGCGCATTCATGCCTTCAACTCCTGCTTCAATTCATTCAAGAACCGCCAGTCCGCGCTGCGCGCGACCAGCTCGTTCGGCGTCGATTTGATCATGCCGACTTCTTTCAGGCGTAAGGCGTGAAAGCGCAGCGTATCCTCGTGGTTCCAATCGCGCCAGTGGCCGTAGGGTAGCTGCGCGAGGACTTCCCGCGCGATGTCATAACGCTTTTCATACCCTTTCGCAGCCAAGTAGCGCGCGGCCTGCTCGGGCTCCTGCGCGCACACATCCGCTGCTTTGAGCATGGCGCGTAGCGCCCGCTTTGCCGCGATGGGTGAGTTACGCACGAATTCGCGATTGGCCAAGAGCATGCAACAGAAATACTGCGACCACGGTTTATCAAAAGTCGTGTTGACGATGACGTGGCCAACCTTTGCCAAGCGCATTTCCTGCGGCTGCGGTGGAAAACCCAGGAACGCATCGACCTTGCCCGCGAGAAATTGCCGCTGCGATTCCGCGAGGCTTCCGGTCACCACCCAGTCGACGTCGCGATGCGGATCGATGCCGACGTAGGCAAGTATGCTGGAAATCCACACCCGTTCGATGGACAATGGCGCAGCGGTACCGATCCTCTTGCCGCGCAGATCGCTCACGCGCAGCACCTTCTCGTTGCCGAACAACTCCCAACAACCGACATGTATGCCGGAGAGCACCAGCATGGGCAATCCCGTGTCTATCATGCGCAGCGCGCCCGGTGCACCCCAAAGCCCGAGGTCAGCAGTGACCGGGGAATCCATCTGCGGAGTGGTCTCGATATAGGATACTTCTTCGAAGCCTTCGAGCCGCAAGAACTCCTCAGCGACGTACTGCGGGGCGAAACACAGATAAGGCCCGTCCTCGATGCGGATACGCTTGGTTTCGAGTGACGGTTCGGCCGACGCACCACCAGCAAATCCGAACAGCGAGCCTGCGGCCATACCGGTAGTGCGCTTACAGAATGAACGGCGATTCATGCCTTAAGCTCCCGCTTGAGCTCGTTCAGAAAGCGCCAATCCGAGCTCTTGGCGATTAAATCGTTCGGGTTCGACTTGATCATACCAACCTCGTGCAACCTCAGCGCGTGAAAGCGCAGCGTGTCTTCGGGGTTGGCTTCGCGCCAGCGCGCGTAGGGCAAGCTCTTTATAACCTCCAAACCGATTTCGTAGCGTGGCTCGAACCCCTTGTCTACCAAGTAACGAGCAGCGCGCTCGGGTTCACGCGCACAGGCGTCGGCAGCCTTCAGATGCGCGCGCAACGCGCGCTTGGTCGCTACCGGGTAGCGCGTAACAAAGTCTCGACTAGCCACCAGCGCGCAGCAAAAGTACTGCGACCACGGTCGATCTTCGGTAGTGTTCAGAATAACGTGACCGATCTTGCGCGCGCGTAGCTCCTGCGGCTGCGGCGCGAAACCCATGAACGCGTCGACCTCATGCTCAACGAAGCGCCGCATGGCGTCACCCGGTTTTTCATCCGGCACCCAAGTCACGGTTTTGGGATCGATGCCGACATAGGCGAGCATGCTTGAGAGCAGGATATGATCCGAGCCGCCAAGCGTGTCGTACACCGATACACGTTTGCCTTTCAAGTCGCGCACACTCTGCACATTCTCGTGGCCGAACAATTCGTAGCAGCCGGCGTGAATACCGGCGAGGATGACGAATTTCTTACCGCGATCGAGCGAGTAGACCAGGGTCGGCGTCGCCTCCATGGTCATGTCCGCCGCGCCCGCGTTGACGCCGGCGAGTGCTTTGGACGTGGGCAGTTGGACCCATTCGACTTCGGTGAACCCTTCGAGGTGAAGAAACTCTTCGGCCAGGTACTGGGGCGCGAAGCAGATGGCGATATCGTGAACGAGCCGCAGCTTCTTGACTTCCGGCGGCGGGTCGGCGAACGCCGGCGAGGATGCAGCGCCAAGCAAAGACGCCGCGCTCAACGCGGCGGAGTGCGCCAGCAAACGCCGGCGCGACAAATCTGGATGTTTCGAGTGGGTCACTTGCGATACCTCCTTAGCAGTTCTATCAACTGCACGCACTTGATGCATTGACCGGTCGGATTTAAGCCACTACAATCCCACCATAGTCATAGAGACATGACCATGAAGACGATTCCGGCCGGCGAATTCAAAACCCACTGCTTGCGCATCATGGATGAGGTGAACAAGCGTCGCCAACCGGTGCTGATTACCAAGAAGGGCATAGGCGTGGCCAAGCTGGTCCCGATCGAAAGCACTGAACCCGACGTATTCGGGTGTTTAGCGCAGGAGATAGAAATCATTGGCGACATTGAGGCTCTGCTGATCGATCCCAAGGCGTGGAAAGTGGATTGAAGTGATCCTGCTTGACACGCATGTTTGGGTTTGGCTGGCGATGGAGCCTAAGCGGCTTTCGCGCGCCGCCACCGCGGCGATCCGCAAGGCGATGCTATCGGGCGGCATATCGGTCGCATCGATTAGTTTGTGGGAGCTTGCCATGTTGTTTGCGTCCGGGCGCTTGCGCGGACCCGGCACGGTCGAATCCAGCGTGCGCTCCGTTGTGGAGAAAACCGGCGTCATCGTGCATGAAATCTCTGCCGAAATCGCGGCCCTGGCAACGATGTTTCCCGAAAGTTATCCGCAAGATCCCGCCGACCGGCTGATCGGCGCGACCGCGCGCTCGCTCGGTCTGGCGCTGGTCACCAAGGATCAACGCATTCTCGAAAGCAGGCTGCTCAAGTCTGTGTGGTAACCGGCGGCTCACGCTTTTAGCTCCTTCTTCAGCTCGTTCAAAAAGCGCCAATCGGCGCTGCGCGTAACCAAGTCATTTGGGTTGGATTGAATCAAACCTACTTCTTTCAATCGCAACGCGTGAAAACGCAGGCTATCTTCATGGCTCCAATCGCGCCAAGTGCCGTATGGCAATTGCGACAAAACTTCAAAGGCGAGGTCGAAGCGCCTCTCGATACCTTTGGTGCCTAAATATCTCGCGACCTTTTCAGGATTCTGGCTACAAACATCTGCCGCTTTAAGCATCGCCCGCAACGCGTTCTCATCTCGAGTACACTTGATCTCATGTTGAGAACTCCCGCCTCTACTACCGCTCCCGCCTCCTTGGCGAGCAGTCTGCTTGGGCAAAGCCGCGCGGCCCTGCTCGCGCTGCTGTTCGAGTATCCGGACGAGTCGTTTCAGTCGCGACAACTCGCGCGCTACGCCGGGATCAGTCCCGGCACGGTTCACCGGGAGTTGGGGACGCTCGTGGAGCTTGGATTGGTTCTGCGCGAGGCAGAGGAAACGGCGGTGCGCTTCAGGGCCAACGAAGCGGCGTCCATATACCCTGAACTGAAAGCGCTGCTCGCAAAGACGGCCGGCGCGGCGCAGTTGCTGCGTGATGGTCTTACCGCGCTTGGCGAGGCAGTGCAGATAGCATTTATCTACGGCTCGGTCGCCAAAGGCCAGGCGCGGGCCAGCAGCGATATCGACCTCATGATCATTGGCACGGCTTCGCTCTCGAACGTGCTCAAAGCCCTGCGGCCGAATATCGAGAGGCTGCGCCGAGCAGTCAACCCTAGCGTGTACCCTGCGGCGGAGTTCGCGCTGAAGACACGTCAGGATCACCCGTTTATTCGGCGCGTCCTCACTGAGCCAAAGTTGTTTCTGATCGGAGACGAACATGAGCTTGGACAACTTAGTCAAGATCGGAAAGCTGCATCGGCACACCGCAGAGCGCGACGAAATCCAGCGGTTGCTGCGCGGCGTCGAACGGGGCCTGCAAGACGCGCAAATCGCAACACTCAGCCCTGAAGGACGTTTTGCCGCCGCCTACGAGGCGCTGTTGCGCATTGCAACGGTGGCGTTGCGCGCCAGGGGCTACCGCACCGGCGCCGACCAGCCGGGACACCACGCGATTACACTGCAAAGCTTGCCGCTCACTCTGGGGATCGATGCGGATCTGCTCGCTGAGCTCGATGCCTTCAGACGCCGGCGCAATCTTGCTGCGTACGAAGGCGACTGCGGATCGGTGCGTCACGCCTTCAACTCCTTCTTCAGCTCGTTCAGAAACCGCCAATCCGTGCCGCGCGCGATGAGTTCGTTCGGCGGCGTTTTAATCATGCCCACCTCGTGCAGGCGCAAGGCGTGAAAGCGCAGCGTGTGCTCTGCGCTGTCATCGCGCCAACGCGCGTAGGGCAAACCCCGCAAAATCTCCAGAGACAGGTCGTAGCCCGGCTTGTGCCCTTTGTCCGCCATCATGCGCGCGGCACGCTCAGGATCGTTCGCGCAAATATCATTGGCTTTGAGGAATGCACGCAGCGCGCGTTTGGTAGCAATTGGATAGCGCTGAACAAACTCTCTGCGCGCGCCAACCAGACAGCAAAAATACTGCGACCAAGGTTTGTCTTCGGTGGTGTTCAGGATCACATGACCGATCTTTTGCCGGCGCAGTAGTTGCGGCTGCGGCGCAAAAGCGTAATAGACATCCGCCTTGCCTTCTTTGAACATCTGCAGCGCGTTCTTGCTGCTGTGAGTGACCAGCCAATTGATCTCCGTGCGCGGATCGATACCGACGTAGGCGGCAACGCTGGAGACAAATACGTGCTCGGCTGAACCCGGAGCGCTAATTGCGACGATCCTTCCTTTCAGATCGCGCAGCGTTTGCACGCGCTCATTCGCAACGAGTTCCTGGCAGCCTGCATGGGCACCAGCGAGCACCACCCACTTCGCGCTCGCGTCCACATCCATCACCATGAGCGCCGCTGAAAGCAGGCTGAAGTCGATGCCATCGGGCGTCATGATGTTGGAGACGGATTCTTGCCGCTCCACCTTGGTAAAGCCCTCGGCGTAGAGCAGTTCTTCCGCGAGGTAAGCGGGCGCCAAACAGATGGCTGGGAAATCCTCCAACCGTATCGTCGTGATCTCCGGCGGCGGCTCCGCAGCCGCGTTCTTTGCCGCAGCCACGAAAGGTGAGAGGGCCAGTGCGGCAGAACTCGAGATGAAGCGGCGACGGGAAAAGCTTGCATTGGCGGGGACAATCATTGCGCCTATTCCTCGGTTCGACCAGTCAAGCAAGTCTACGCCCGCATTGGCCGTTTTGAACTAGGCCATTTGTACCCCCACATTTGTCGGGGTCATCGCATTTATTTTGTACTCCAATATCTATATCACTTCAGTTAAGTATCAAAGCCATTCTCCGAGATGATCTATATGTAGTATTAGATGAATGTAGCACTACATCTGTAGGATTGGCACGTTGCGCGACGCGTTGGATGATGAGGGCGCTGCAACCAACCCCTCAAGGAGACATGCATGCGCGCCACCTCTAAGTTCATTCTCGCTTCCGCCTGCGCAGTAACCGCAAACACCGTTCTCGCCGAAAACGCGTTTCAAGCCGTGAAGCAGGCGGGGATTAAGTGGGAGGCCTGCGATCCGAAGAACGCTTCCGACCCCTGCAAGATCGGCTATGTTCGCGGCAACCCGGAAAAAGAAGAAAACTACGGTTTCGTCAAAGTGCCGAACGGCTACACATTCCCGCCGCACTGGCACATCAATAGCGAGAACTTCGTCGTTGTCCAAGGCGCCTTAGTTGTGGGTGCTGAGAACGACCCGAAAGGCACGCCGTTTCGAGCGGGCGACTACGGTTTCGTCCCGGCCAAGTGGATCCATTGGGCCACCTGCACCGAATCCGACTGCTTGTTCTACCTCAACAACGAAGGCGCGGATTCTTACATCGACGTGAAGGACAAGCGGCCGTAGTTCTCGCTGAGTGTGCCGCCCGCTAAGCGGGCGGCCTTCTTCGCCCGGCTGTAGTCCCAAGAATTGGAGGAAAGAACATGTCGCGTTCACGCTTTTTCCAAGCACTTTTGATCTGGGCTCTGTGGATCATTGCTGGTCACGCCGGCGCAGGCCAGTACGTTCAAGTCGCGCCCGACCTGCAGTTGCACTACGAGGAAGCCGGCTCCGGCACACCGATCGTTTTCATTCCGTTCTGGAGCGGAACGACCGCCGTCTACCGCGCGCAACTCGCGCATTTCTCAAAACGCTACCGCGCCATCAGTTACGATCCGCGCGGCCAAGGACGCTCGTCGAAACCGCTGGAGGGGCATAACTACATTCAGCACGGCCACGATCTCAAGGCGTTCATGGATGCGCTCAAGCTCAAGGACGCGATCCTCGTCGGGCACTCGTACGGCTGCCAAACGAGTTATGCGTATTTCCGTGCCTATGGCGTGGCTAACGTCAAAGCTTTCGTGTGCATCGATTCGCCGCCCAAATACACCGTAGACAAGGAAGGCGATTGGGCGATGCTCAAGCACCCAAGCGAAATGCGGCCGTACCTCGAGGGCGTAACGTTCGATCGCATCAATTCCACGCGCGAGTTTCTGAAATCGGTCGTAACGCGGCCGCTGACGGACAAAGAATTGAGCTGGTTCATCGACGAGATGCAACTCACGCCGGCCTACATCGCCGCGCTGCTCGACTACCACGCCATGCTCTCGGATTTCACGCCGGAGGCGAAAGCCATCGACGGCAAGATTCCAGTGCTCAACGTGGTTGCCGATCCCGGCTATTTCGACGGCTGGACCAAGCTTGCCACGACTTGGCTCAAACAGAACACGCCGCACTCGAAAGTGACCACGCTCGGGCTGCACTTCTCGCCTTGGGAGTTTCCGGAGAAGTTCAACACCGCTGTCGATGGTTTCCTTGCCGGAACCAAGTAGCACCTGCCCCAACGCGCGGCGTAGTTATCTGAACCTAATCGCCGCGATCTGAAATCACCGCATTTGAAGGAGTACACCATGTTCAAACGCAAACTGTTGCTAGTCGCGTTGATCGGCGCCGGCTTAGTCGGCGCGAGCTGGCACGATGAACGCCAAGCCACGCTGGAGGCCAACGCGAAACTGCTTCTCACCACCATCGGCGCGCCGTTCTGTGCCCCGCAGTATGCCGGTCCGCGCTACAAGACTTTCTTCCGCCTAGCCCAAGCGCAGCAGGATTCCGCCACGGCGCCGAAGAAGACCGAGATCGGCCCGTTCAGCAACGCGGTGCCGGATGCCGAGTCGATCGCGCACGCCGATGCGAATCCGACGTTGGCGAGCGATCTCGGCGCGATGAGCTATCCGGTTACGACCGCTAACGCAGATGCACAGAAATTCTTCGACCAAGGCTTGCGCCTGGCCTACGCGTTCAATCACCTTGAAGCGGTGCGTTCATTCCGCAAAGCGCGCACGCTCGATCCGACATGCGCGATGTGCTATTGGGGCGAAGCGCTGGTGTTAGGGCCAAATATCAATGCTGGCATGGACGCGGCTTCCGCCGCGCCCGCCTACGCGGCAGTGAGCAAAGCGCAAGAACTTGCAGGCAAAGCGACGCCGAAAGAGCGCGCGCTGATCGCGGCGCTTGCAGCGCGCTACGCCAAAGAAGCGCCGGAAGATCGCGCGCCGCTGGATAAAGCTTACGCAGAGTCGATGCAGAAGGTCGCGGTGGATTTTCCGGATGACGATCAAATCGTCATGCAGTACGTTGAATCGCTGATGGACTTGCAACCCTGGGACTATTGGGAAGCGGGCGGGGCGCAGCCGAAGGGGCGCACGGCAGAGATCATGGCACTGCTGGAAAAGGTGCTCAAGCGCTCGCCCGATCATCCCGGCGCGATTCACTACTACATTCACTTGACTGAAGCTTCCAGCGATCCCGCGCGCGCGGTGCCGCACGCGCAGCGCCTCGCGGGGCTCATGCCCGGCGCCGGACACATCGTGCACATGCCGTTTCACACTTACTTTCGCGTCGGCATGTATAAAGAGGCGATCGAAGCCAACCGTCTCGGCGTGGCCGCGGACGAGGACTACATCCAACGCGCGGCGCCGATCGGCATCTACCCACAGGGTTACTATCCGCACAACGTGCATTCGCTGATGGTCTCGGCGCAGATGGCGGGTGACGGCGCCACGGTGATTGAATCCGCCAACAAGTTGGAGCGCGTGGTGCAAGACGCTGCCGCGCGCAACATCGCCTGGGTGCAGCCGATCAAGGCGGCGCCATACTTCGCGCACGCGCAGTTCAGCGATACGAAAACTATCCTCGCGCTATCCGATCCGGGCGCAGATTTTCCTTACGTGCAAGCAATGTGGCGCTACGCGCGCGGGGTTGGATTGGCGGCAGCGGGCGATGTGGCCGCTGCGCAAGGGGAAGTTGAGGCGATCGCCAAACTCGAACAAACCGCGGACTTCGCCAACCTTACAGCCGGCGGCGTGCCGGCGAAAGAGATCCTGCAAGTCGCCCAGCACGTGGTCAGCGCGCGCATCGCGCAAGCGAACCAAGATCTGCCCGGTGCCATCGCCCACTTCGAGACTGCGGCGAAAGTGGCGGACACGCTTTCCTACAACGAACCGCCGTATTGGTATTACCCGATCCGCCAATCGCTTGGGGCGGTGCAGACGCTCGCGGGTGAACTCGATAAGGCGGAGCAAACTTTCCGTGCCAGCTTGGCGCGTGCGCCGAACAACGGCTGGGCGCTGTACGGTCTGCGGGAAGTGTACAAACGGCGCGGCGATGATGCAGGCGCCAGTGCGGCGCAAAAGCTCCTCGATAAAGCCTGGTTGGGTGAATTGAGCGCGCTCGACTTGGCCAGGCTGTAACGCGCAATACGCGAAATCCCCATTGACCAAGTGGGGAGCCATTTCACCGGTTTCGCTATTCTGGCTCGCGGTGGTTACGCGTTTGCTCGATACCCTCCTCCTGTTGGTACCGAGCCTTGGGCCCACGGCTTCTTCCTGGCCGTGGGCTTATTCTTGGCGGCGAACTCGTTATGCGCTTGTGCCCTGGTTAGGGTCCGGCACTGCTTGCCTTGCGGGTGCGCATACTAGCCAAGGCATAGCTCTAACACTATTTTCTAACAATATTGATGGGCCGATACTCCTGAGACCGTCGTCTCAATTGGTAGTCCAGGCGGTCGCCCATACCGGGTAAAAGCAAGGAGCCAAGTTCGGCTCCAGATGCTCAACCGGGCGCAAGATGACAGCGTGGCTCCAGCGCCGATCGCAGCCTGTTTTAGTTCGTTAACCTCTTGTTTTTATGCCAAGTTCATGCTGAGCGCGTATAATCATGCAGATTGCGCGGCACGCCCGCCAGCGAACCCCTATTCCGAGTGTTTCTCCCGCTTTTTCGCCACATCATTGGCAACGTTCTGTCGCCCGCGGGTAAGTACGCGCGGCTGTCGATTCTTATCTACCACCACGTACTGCACGAACCCGACCCGGTGTTCCCGGAGGACTTGGATGGGGAAGCGTTCGATCGGCATATGCGAACTCTCGCGCAGTGCTGCAATATTCTGCCGCTGTCGGAGGCCGCCGCCCGCTTGCAAAAAGGCTCATTGCCGGCGCGAGCGGCATGCATAACGTTCGACGACGGCTACGAGAACAATGTGAGCGTCGCGTTGCCGATTCTGCAGCGCCATGCCATCCCCGCGACGTTCTTTATCACGAGCAGCTATTTGTACGGTGGGCGCATGTGGAACGACACCGTGATTCAGGCCGTGAAGCGCTCGCCCATGGAAGTACTGGACCTCAGCATGTTCGGCCTCGGCACGTGCTCTCTCGCCAGCCCGCAACTGCGCCGCCAAGCGATAAACCAACTGCTCGGCAAGCTGAAGTACCTGCCGCTGCCGCAGCGCAACGAACGCGCGGCCGAACTGGCGGAATTATCAGCAGCGCAAATTCCCGCCAACGTGATGATGTCGCCGGCAGATGTCAGATCCCTGCGCGCGGCCGGCATGGAGATCGGTGGGCACACGGTGACCCATCCTATCCTCGCGACACTGGATCAAGAAAGCGCGTGGCGCGAAATCGTCCAAGGCAAGGAAGCGCTGGAAGGCATAGTGGGCGAGAAGCTTACGTTGTTCGCATACCCCAACGGCGTGCCGCGCCAAGACTACCGCGCGGAGCACATCGATATGGTCAAGCGCGCCGGGTTCAGCTATGCGGTATCGACTGCGCACGGTGCGGCATTGGCTGAAAGCGACCGCTTTCAACTGCCGCGCTTTTCTTCATGGGGTGCAACACCGGAAAAATTCATTTACCAGCTCGCACGCGGCCAAATGCGCCGCCAGACCGAGTTTGCCTGAGACCCTACTGCCCTGCCGATCTAGTCTGATCTAGTCTCGAAGCAGCGAAGTCTGATATTGAAACCCGACGCTTTCAATGACGTGGCGTGAAGCCGCGTTGTCCGAGCGCACGCTGATACAGACCTGCTTGATGCCCGGATCGTGGGCGGCGAGCCGCAGCATTTGCCGCAAATTGCTGCGATACATGCCGCGCCCTCTGGCGCTCGGATCGGTGTAAAAATCGTATAGCACGGCGCTGCCCGGCGCGTAAGTGTAGCGCTTGCCCACCTCGCTAAACAGCGATTCCCGTTGTAGCGGCGCGAACCAGCCGTAGTGCAGCAACAGCTCGTCGTCAGCACACGTGAACACTTGCTCACCGCGCTCGATCCGCTGCCGAGCCTCGGCCAAAAAACGGCTTTTGTCGTGCCAAGACTCAATCGGCCTAAATTTGCGCAGATCAGCCCATTCGTTCTGCCGCATTCGCAACCCAGCCGGCTCACCGGCTGCGGCATCCGCAGCGATGGTCGGCAGCGCATAGATACGAAACTCGACGTGCTGCGGTACCACTCGCCGGGCCAGCGATCTGAGCGTGCCACGCACGCCCAGGCGGCGCATTTTCCCTATCGCGGTTCGCAGTGGTCGTCGACGCGAGCCGACGGACTCGACGTCCAGTTCTTCCGAGAGCGGTATCACGGAGTCTCCCCATCAGAGTGCATTCCTGCCGCAGTATCCTGCGGCTACGATTATTCTTGTTTGATTTGAATTCTGCATGTCCACTGGCGATAAGGTCAATAAAATCAAGGGACACGCAACACGACCGCAAACGCAATCGAGTGACACGCTATCGCTTAAGCGCTGCGCTCGACCCCGGGTGCCCTGTGCCAGAACGGCGCCACGACGCTCCTTGCCTTGGCGATGGCGGCCGATTGCGACAAACGATTCGTGGGAAATTTTCTCTCGCCCACGTTGCCAAAAATAGTTTGTTGCGTCCTTCTTGCATCAAAACGCGCGTTGATCTATAGAGGTCTAAGTACCCGCTCAAAGTTCTTGCCGAGTTAATTAGCCGAAAATGTGCGCCAGGCGCATCGCGCTGTCCGAAGGGGGATGGACTCAGCGCGGTTCTTGGCGTAAGGCAACGTTGCCATTCGGCGATTACTCTAGCAAAAACACAATAACAACATCTAACTACAAGTTTTGGAGGCAGCGTCAGCATGAAGTACGCCAGCATTGATCCCGTCAATGACCAACTCGTGCAGGCCTATCCGACGTGGGATAAGAACCGGCTCCAAAGCGCGCTCGAGCGCGCTCGCGATGTGCAGATCGAGTGGCGGCGCAGCGAATTTGAAGCACGCGCCGTGTTGCTAACGCGCACCGCAGACCGCTTGCGCGACCGGCGCGATCAGTACGCCGCGCTCATCACTCGCGAAACCGGCAAGGTGCTGCGCGAGTCGCTTGCGGAAGTCGATAAGTGCGCGCTGGTCTGCGACTACTACGCGGTGCACGGGCAGTTCTTCCTCGACGACGAAATCATCAACACCGACGCGGGCAAAAGTTACGTCGCCTACCAACCCGTGGGCACCGTTCTGGGCGTGATGGCGCTAGATTTCCCGTTTTGGCATGTGTTCCGCTTCGCCGCCCCAGTGCTCATGGCGGGCAATGCCATCTGCCTAAAGCCCGCGCCTCGAGCGCCAGAATGCGCGCTCGCAATTGAAGCGCTGCTCGGTGAAGCAGGCTTTCCGCCAGGTGTATTTACCTCGGTGCTGATCGACAACGAGAGCGTTGCCGACGCCGTCGCCAGCCCATGGGTACACGGGGTGAGCGTGACGGGCTCTGAAGCCACCGGCCGGCGCATCGCGGCTATCGCCGGGCAAAACCTCAAGAAGTGCGTGTTGCAGCTCGGCGGATCGGATGCCTTCATCGTGTTGCGCGATGCGAACTTGAACGAATGCGTTAAGCACGCAGTGGCATCGCGGTTCTTGAATTGCGGTCAATCGGCCATCGCAGCGAAACGGCTTATTTTGGTTCCGGAGATCGCCGACGAATTTCTCGATCGTTTCAAAGGCGAAGTTGCGACAATGAAAGTGGGAGATCCGTTGGACCCTGAGTCCGACCTGGGTCCAATGTCCAGCCTCGAAGCGCGTGATGAATTGCACCGACAAGTGACTGATTCGCTCGCCGCCGGCGCAATTGCCGAATTGGGGTGCCAGCTTCCGGCGGGTCTGGGAGCGTTCTACCCGGCATCGATTCTGGACGACGTCACGCCGCGCACGCGCGCTTATCACGAAGAACTATACGGGCCGGTGGCCGTGGTGATCCGCGCGAAAAACGATGCCGATGCGATTCGCATCGCCAACGATTCGCGCTTCGCGCTCGGCGCCAGCATTTGGAGCGAAGATTTCAATCACGCCGAAACCATCGCGCGCGAGCTTGTCGCCGGAACCTGTTTTGTCAACGGCATCGTAAAGTCCGATCCGCGCTTACCCTACGGCGGCACCAAGGCATCGGGGCTGGGACGCGAACTGTCCTATCACGGTATCCGCGAGTTCACTAACGTAAAAACCGTTTGGGTGCGAGATCGCGATCCCAACGTCGAGCGTCGCACCGTGATCGACCGCCGCCGCGCCAATCGGCGCGGTGATATGGGCGATCAGCAGGCGCTTCAGGCGGGCGACTGAGCGCTACTCAACCAAGAAATAGCCGGTAAGCCGGGTTGTCCGTTTCGTCCCGATACGGATAGCCAAGTTGCTTGAGAAAGCGTCGAAACGCTGCTTTGTCCTCTGGCGGCACTTGCAGGCCGATCAGAACGCGGCCATAGTCCGCGCCGTGATTGCGGTAGTGAAACAACGTAATGTTCCAGCTGATGCCCATGCTATCGAGGAATCTCATCAGCGCGCCGGGGCGCTCCGGAAACTCAAAGCGATACAACATTTCATGCCTGGCTTGCGGGGCGCGCCCGCCCACTAGATGGCGCACATGCAGTTTGGCCACCTCGTCGTGACTTAGATCGAGCGTGGGCAAGTTAGCGCGGCGCAGTTTCGCGATCAGCTCAGCCACTTCGTCACGCGTTTGCACCTCGACACCGACGAACACATGCGCTTGACCGCCGCCGGCAAAACGGTAGTTGAACTCCGTGATATTGCGCCTGCCGACTAAACGGCAGAACGCGCGAAAACTACCCGGACGCTCCGGAATCGTCACCGCCAGCACCCCTTCGCGCTGTTCGCCGAGTTCGGCGCGCTCGGCGATGAAGCGCAAACGGTCGAAGTTCATATTTGCGCCGCAAGTCACCGCTGCCAGCGTCTGCCCGCGAACACGAGAGCGTTGCGCGTACTTTTTCAATCCGGCCACCGCGAGGGCGCCCGCCGGCTCCAGTATCGAGCGGCAATCATCGAATACATCCTTCACCGCCGCACATATTTCATCGGTATCAGCAAGGATGATTTCGTCGACGCATTCCCGGCACAGGCGAAAGGTCTCAACCCCAACCTGGCGCACGGCCACGCCGTCGGCAAACAAGCCGACGTGCGCCAGCGCCACGCGCCGGCCCGACTCGAGCGAGCGGTACATCGAGGCGGCATCGTGCGGCTCGACGCCGATCACTTTGATCTCAGGACGCACCCGCTTGATATAAGTGCCGATGCCGGCAATCAACCCGCCGCCACCGATGGCGACAAACACCGCGTGCAATGGGCCACGCCGTTGCCGAAGTAGTTCCTCGCCGATGGTGCCTTGCCCGGCGATCACCTCCGGATCATCGTACGGATGGACGAAAACCAGCTTGTGATTGCGCTGCAGCATTTGCGCGTGGGTGAACGCCTCGTCGAAAGAGTCACCCGTGAGAACTACACGCGCGCCTCGCGCTTTCACCGCGGCAACTTTAATCTGCGGCGTAGTCACCGGCATCACTATCGTTGCCTGCGCCCCAAGTTTCTGCGCCGCAAGCGCAACGCCTTGGGCGTGATTGCCTGCCGAAGCGGCAATGATGCCGCGTGCCAGCTGTTTGCGCGGCAAGCTCGCCATCTTGTTGTATGCACCGCGAATCTTGAAGGAATGAGTTGGCTGCAAGTCCTCGCGCTTGAACAGCACTTCATTACCCGATCGCGCGGACAACAGCGGAGCAGTTTCGAGCGGCGATTCGATGGCGACATCATAGACGCGCGCGGTGAGGATCTTCTGCAGATAATCTGGTTTCATGTAGTCAGTTTACCTTTGGCGGCGGACGCCTTGTTGTGCGGCGTGCGGCATGCGGATAAGCTTGCGGCACATGATGCAATAACTTGGGCGAGATGGATCAGAACGCGATGAAGCTGGCCGCAGCCAGAGCGGCATTGGACTATGTGCCGAGCGGCGCGGTATTGGGCGTTGGCAGCGGCTCGACGGTTAACCTATTCATCGCCGCTCTGCCCGGCATCCGCCAGCGCATTGAAGCGGCTGTGGCCAGCTCCGAGGCGACGGCGCAGCGTTTGGCCGCCGCTGGCATCCGCGTGCTCGACCTCAACGAAGTCGACGATATGCCGGTGTATGTCGACGGTGCCGACGAAGTCACCGAGCACTTGAGCATGATCAAGGGCGGCGGCGGTGCGCTCACGCGGGAAAAGATCGTGGCCGCGGTGGCGCGCGAGTTCGTCTGTATCGCCGACCAATCCAAGTTAGTGCCGGTGCTAGGCCAGTTCCCATTGCCCGTCGAAGTCATCCCGATGGCACGCAGCCATGTCGGGCGCGAGCTTGCCAAGCTAGGGGCAACCCCTGTATTGCGACCGGGCTTCACCACAGACAATGGCAATATCATCCTCGATGCGCACAATCTCGTCATTAGCAACCCGGCCGAACTCGAAAGCGCAATCAATCAAATCGCCGGGGTTGTCACGTGCGGGCTGTTCGCGCGGCGTGGCGCGGACGTATTGCTGCTGGCAGGCCCCGAGGGGGTAGTGAAGCGGGGCAAGCGAGGTATCCTGTCATGAAATTGTCATGCTACAGTCCCATGCTGTGCGGTCGCGCGCCGTCTAGGAAAAGCTATGGCTGAACACATTTCGAAGCAGTTTGACGCCGACCTGGAGGCGGTGCGTGGCAACGTGCTGCAAATGGGCGGGCTGGTAGAACAGCAGATTTCCCAGGCACTCGATGCGCTCATGCACGGCAACGTGCAGCTCGCCGATCGCGTCGTCGCCGATGACGCGCGCGTCAACGCGCTCGAAGTTGCCATCGATCAAGACTGCAGCCAGATCATCGCGCGGCGCCAGCCGGCCGCCGGTGATTTGCGCCTGGTCATGGCGATCGTTAAGACCATCACCGACTTGGAGCGCATCGGCGACGAGGCCGACAAAATCGCGCGCATGGCGAAGATGATCCACACCTCGGACCGGCTAAACATCCCGCGCCTGAGCGAGCTCAAATACATCGGCGACACGGCCCTGGATATGCTGCGTAAGTCCTTGGACGCATTTGCGCGTCTCGATGTGCTAGCTGCGGCGCAAGTGTTGCGCCAGGACGATCAGGTCGATTCTTCCTTCCAGAGCATCATCCGGCAACTGATTACCTTCATGATGGAGGATCCGCGCACGATCTCGACTTCAATTGAGATCCTCTTTGCGGCAAAAGCCGCGGAGCGCATCGGCGATCACGCTAAGAACATGGCCGAGCACGTCATTTATTTGGTGAAGGGCACTGACGTTCGCCACGTATCGCACGAAGAAGTGCAACGGGCAATGGAGAGTTAACTCCGTCACTCGGCCTTCTTGGATACTGCCAGCCCCAACACTTGTTAACCCGCTTCTTATTTGGCCGGCGGAACATAACCAGCAGCAGTATCGGCCCCTTCCCCGAAGAAATGCAGCTCCATTTGCTGCTCCAAGTATTTGCGGGCTTTAGCGTCGGCAAGATTCAAGCGATTTTCATTGATCAGCATTTTCTGCTGCTCAAGCCAACCCTTCCACGCCTGCTTCGACACGTTATCGAAAATGCGCTTGCCGAGCGCGCCGGGATAGGGCGGAAAGTCCAAGCCTTCCGCTTCGCATTTCAATTTAATGCAATTGATCATTCTCATCGCTTGTTCCTACTTGCTCGCTAGCCGCTTAACGAATACTTTGGAGCGGCGCTGATAGTTGTACAGGTTCTTTTTTTCTTCCGGCAGCCGCGCTACATCCGCCTCGACGAAATCGCGCTCGACGAACCAATGGGCAGAACGCGTCGTTAAGACGAATAGTTGCTTGACACCGAGGCGTTTCGCACGCGCCTCTATGTGCTTTAACAGGCGCTCGCCGCGCCCGCCGTCTTGGTACTGCGGATGCACCGCAAGACAGGCCAGTTCGGCTGCTTTGGCTTTGGGGAAAGGGTAGAGCGCAACGCAACCGACAATCGCACCGTCATGCTCCAACACTGAAAAGCGCTCGATCTCGCGCTCCAGCAGCTCGCGGCCGCGTTTCACTAAAATACCTTCGGATTCCAGCGGTTCGATCAATTTCAGCACACCGCCAACATCCGCAATGGTCGCATCTCGCAGACTCTCCACTGGATCGCGCGTGACCATGGTGCCGATGCCTTCGCGCGTAAACAATTCGAGCAGCAGCGCGCCGTCCGCGCGGCGGTTGATCAAGTGACAACGAGCCACGCGCTCCTTGCAGGCGCGCATAGCACATGGCAGATAGAGCATTACGTCTTCGTCCTGCACCACCTCACTTTGCAGCAAGCGTTCGGCTTCGCGCGCGGTGAGCTCCGGCAAAACCTTGCCTTTGGGATCGACGACGCCGAGCGCGTCCTCCATGAGGAAGATCAGCTTGTCCGCTTCAAGCGCGGTCGCGGTCGCGGTCGCGACTTCCTCGAGAGATAGATTAAAAATTTCGCCAGTGGGTGAATAGCCGATCGGCGAGAGCAGCACGATTTCTTCATCTTCCAGCCGCCGCCTGATGCCTTGCGCGTCCACCTTGCGGATCACACCGGTATGCTGCAGGTCGACGCCGTCAAGCACACCGACCGGCTGCGCCGTCACGAAGTTGCCGGTGGCAACACGGATATCCGATCCGGCCATCGGGGAGTTCGCCAATTCTTGCGACAGCAGCGCTTCGATTTCCACGCGTGCCACGCCATTGGCTTCTTTTACGCATTGCAGCGCTTGCGCATCGGTAACGCGCAAGCCGCGCACAAATTGCGAGCGGATGCCGCGCGCTTTCAACCGCGATTCCACCAGCGGTCGCGCGCCGTGAACCAACACCAAACGCACACCCAGACTTTCCAGCAAATTGAAGTCGTGAATCAAACCGACGAATTTAGGGTCGTGCGCGACCTCGCCACCGAAGGCGATCACGAAAACGCGATCGCGAAACGCGTGTATGTAAGGCGCTGCAGCGCGAAACCAATGTACAAATGATTCGGATCGGGTCATGCGGCTCTCACGCGGTACGCAATACTAAACACGGTATGAAGCGGCCATAAAAACTACGCCTTGTTGATCAACTAATACAGCGCACGGTATGTTACCGAAAATCACCAAAACAAGCTTGCAGCGACGCGAGCGCGGCAGCCGCGGCGGTCTCGGTGCGCAGCGTACGCGGGCCCAGGCTCACGCGCGTAAAACCGCGCTGCTCGAGCAGTTCCAATTCGGCGTCGGTGAAACCGCCTTCAGGACCTACCGCGACCAGCAACTCGTCGGCAGGCGCGTAAGGCGCTAAGTCGATTCGCGCCAGCGGCGTGCCGCCCTCTGGCGCGAGCACAATACCGCGCGCCCGCGTGGGCAGCACAGCCAGCCATCGCACCAGCGCCGAACTCTCTTCCACCACCGGCACCGTATTGCGCCCGCATTGTTCGCATGCGGCGATGACAACTTGTTGCCAGTGCTGCTGCCGGCGTTGCGCGCGCTCGTCTTTAAGGCGCACAACGCTGCGCTCGCTCTCGATCGGTTGAAAGCGCGTTGCGCCCAGCTCGACACACTTCTCTAAAGTGAAAGTCATGCGCTCGCCCGTCGAGAGCGCTTGCACGATACATGTGCGCAGCGGCGATTCACGCTCCACCGGCACATGCCCCTCGACGGTGACCATTAGTCGCTTCGCGTCCAAAGAGTGAATGCGGGCGGGGTACTCCCCGCCTCTGCCGTCGAACAACGTGACGCGGTCTCCGAACCGCAATCGCAGCACGCGAAACGCATGGTGCGCAAGACGTGCTTCCAACTGGATTTGCGCCGCATTGCGCAGGGCCGGCGCGATTGGCTCGGGGCAGTAAAAGCGCGGGGTTCTCACCGATTGGCGTTTATCACCTAATACTTGTCATGGTATCATAGCGAAACGTCAGTTCAGCCGCGCCGCCCTGCTTTCACGGATAGCCGAATAGCGTAGCCGGCGCGAACGCCTCGCCCAATGCTGCAGCAAGTTATCGAAGCCGTTAAGCAAGTCGCGCACGAAGAAGTGATGCCGCGCTACTTGAAAGTCGCGCGCGAGCGCAAGAGCGACGGCAGCCTTTTCACCCAGGCGGACATCGCGGCGCAACACGCCTTGGCGCGGCGCTTGCAAGCCATTCACCCCTATCCCGTGCTCGGCGAAGAGATGACCGAGGCCGAGCAACGGGCGAGCTGGCAAGAAGAGAGCGAAGCGATTTGGTGCATCGATCCGATCGACGGTACGACCAATTTCGCAAACGGCATCCCGTACTTCGCCGTTTCGGTCGCTTTGCTGCGCGGCGGCCGGCCGGTGCTTGGCGTCACCTTCGACCCGACCGAGGAAGAGGTTTTTTACGCCGAGAAAGACAAAGGCGCGTTCCTCAATGGCGTCGAACTGCCGATCCACGACGAGCCGCGCGCGATGCGCGAATGCGTGGCGCAAGTCGATCTGAAGCGATTGCCTGAAAATCTTTCCAGCGCCTTGGGGCGCCGCCCGCCGTATTCATCGCAGCGCAATTTCGGCGCGGCAACGCTAGAGTGGTGCTACGTTGCGGCTGGCAGATTCCACCTCTATCTGCATGGCGGCCAGCGACTGTGGGACTATGCCGCCGGCACCATCATTCTGGAAGAAGCCGGCGGCCACATGTGCACACTCGCGCACGACGATTTCTGGTCCGAGCCGGCGTGGACTAAATCGGTCATCGCCACGCTCGATCCCAATCTATTCGGCGAGTGGCGCCGCTGGATCCGCGAGCGCTTGTAGGCGGGCTGCGGAAGACCACACCGTCCGCGCGACGCCTACGGGTTCGCTTTTAGAAATAGAATAATCTTGCGCCGGACCTCGGCGTCTTTCTGCGAGTAGTACATCGTGACCCCGGGTACCCAGCGCTGGGTCGATGTCAGCCAATTGTTCAGCGAGCCTTCGTCCCAAATCATTCCCTTCAGGGTTTTGAGAAACGGCGCCGAATACTGGAAACCTGCCACCGTGCCAGCGGGCCGCCCGTAAACCCCACCTAAGTTGGGGCCAAACGGCGGCGCCACTGCTAACTGCATTACCGCGCTGCAAGAAGCGCTGCCCACATCAACGACCGTAGTGACGGCGTTAACCGCTCGCGCATGAGCGAATTTCAGGCGCCCCTCACTTTGACTGCTCGTCGGATTGTCTGAATTGAAGCCGTGACAAACCGCGCATTCCTTCTCGTAGAGCTTCTTGCCCTCTTCTAGATCGGCATCTTGTGCTAAGGCAAGCGAAGCCCCGATAAACATTAGCGCGATGCCACCAAACCATGTACGCATGATAATTCTCCTCGATGGTGCTGCCGACGTCGCAAAAATGCACCAGCGCGCAGTTCAAGTCAAGCGGCGACACCAAACAAGACTCATTCTCAGCAAGCCCCGATCATGTCGCGTGTGCGCAAGCGCGTTGGGCGCGGCGCGGAATCAAAGATCGCGCGCGCCGACAAAACCTAACGCTCTCCCACGCAGCGCTCGAGCGCGTCGATCATCATTGCCGCGCAATCGCAGCCGGTCTGCTGATAAATCTCTTGCATACCAGTAGGGCTCGTGACATTCACCTCGGTCAGATACTCGCCAATCACATCGAGTCCAACGAGCAACAGTCCGTCGCGCTTGAGTTGCGGTCCAAGTGCGGCGGCAATCTCGCGGTCCCGGTCGCTGAGTTCGCGCGCGACGCCTTGCGCCCCTCGCGCCAAGTTGCCACGCGCGTCGCCCGGTTGCGGCACGCGCGCCAAGCAATATGGCGCTGGCTCGCCGTCGATGATTAGAACTCGCTTATCACCTTCTACGATCTGCGGAATGTAGCGCTGCCCCATGATCGTGCGCGCGCCGTCCACGGTGAGCGTTTCGATGATGACATTGATGTTGGCATCGCCCTTGCGCACGCGGAAGATGCCTTGACCGCCCATGCCATCAAGCGGCTTTAGCACGGTATCCGCGTGCTCTTCTACAAATGCACGCAACAGCTCCGCATCACGCGTAACGATGGTCGGTGGCGCAAATTGGGCGAACTTACCCACCGCCAGTTTTTCGTTGTAGTTGCGTATGCCGGCCGGCCGGTTGAACACTTTAGCCCCGTGCGCCTCGGCTAGTTCGAGCAAGTACGTGCTGTAGATGTACTCCATATCGAAAGGCGGATCCTTGCGCATCAACACCGCATCGAACGCTTGCAGCGGCGCCGTTGCCACCTCGCCCAACGCGTACCAAGCGGCGGCATCCTCACGCAGCGTAAGACTGCGCACCGCAGCAGACACCTGATTATCTTTGAGCGCCAAGTCGCCTTGCTGCAGGACGTAGAGAGCGTGTCCGCGCCGCGCCGCGGCGCGCATCATGGCGTAGGTCGAATCTTTGTAAGTCTTGATGCTCTCTAGCGGATCGAGAATGACGGCGAGTTTCATGGCAGCAGAGGTGCGCAGCTAGGCTTTATGCAAGGACGGTATCAACTCGCGCTACGATATTTCAGCATTTCGTGGCGCGCGCTAGGCGCGTAGCGCCGCAGGAGTCGGCTGCAGCGCCTGCTGGTGCTCGGCGGCCAGTTGTTGCAACTCGAGCGAGGCAGCCAACAGGGCCAGGCGTGCGACCACACCGTAGGTGTAGAAACGGTTTGGCGGCGCACTCGGGTCATCACAATCCGGCGTCGTGCAAGGCGTTTCGAACGCGAGCGGCACGAACTGCATGCCCGGCGCATTCAAGTTCTCATCGACGCGGCGGCCAGTGTGCACGCGATAAAACCCGCCGACGACAAAGTGCCCGACCATGTAGACAACGGGTTCGGCTACTGCGTCGTTGATGGTCTCGAAAGTGTAGACGCCTTCCTGAATCATGACTTCCTGCACCTCAAGGCCTTCTTTTACCACCGCCATTTTGTTGCGCTGCTTGCGGTTCAAGTCGCGCACATCATCGGGCGATTTCACCGTCATGATGCCCATGCCGTAGGTGCCGCGGTCTGCTTTGACGATGAGGAACGGATCCTCTTTTACGCCATACTCCTTGTATTTCGCCGCGATGTCCGGCAGCAACGCCGACACGTACGAAGCCAAACAATCTTCGCCGTCCTTCTCCGAAAAATTTACTTTGCCGCACACAGCAAAATAGGGATTGATCAACCATGGATCGATGTCGATCAACTGCGCAAATTCCTCGGCCACGCGGTCGTAACAATTGAAATGTTGCGATTTGCGCCGTGTTGTCCAGCCGGCATAGAGCGGTGGCAAGACGACTTGCTCGACACCTTTGAGTATCTCCGGAATGCCGCCCGACAAATCGTTGTTGAGCAAAATCGCGCAGGGATCGAAACCGTCTAGTGTGACGCGGTTTTTCTCGCGGCGCAGCGGCTCGAGCAGCAGCGAATCACCGCTGGGAAGGGAAATGCTGGTCGGCTCTTTGATGTCGGGAATGAGCGTACCGATGCGCACCGCCAATCCGGCTTGCCGCAAAATGTTGCGCAAAGCGACCACGTTCTGCAAATAGAACGTGTTGCGCGTATGGTTCTCAGGAATCAAGAGATAGCGCTGCGTATCCGGGCAGATCGTTTCCACCGCGGACATTGCGGCGTGCACCGCGATAGGCGTGAAATCGGGATTCAAATTGTTGAAACCGGCCGGAAACAAGTTCGTATCGACCGGCGCGAGCTTGAAGCCCGCATTGCGCAAGTCAACCGACGCGTAAAACGGGATTTCTTGCTCGTTCCACTTGTTGCGGAACCATTGCTCGATCTGCGGTAGCGCTTGCAGAATGCGCTGCTCGAGATCGGCGAGCGGGCCGGTAAGCGCCGTTGTCAAATGTGGAACCATAAGCCCTTGAAGATCCGGGTGATTGAGCCTCGATTCTAGTAGATATCGCCTCGCACCGTAGTTCGACCAGCGCGCGCCCGGCGAGAGCGGCGGCCGGTAAGGCGAAATTCACGACACTGCGCCCGACGCTGCCAATTTCCCTCTCCGTCGGGAGGGGAGCCGCGCGAGACTTGCGCCGACAATGCATCCATGGCTCGGGCAAAGTCTAGTTCGTCCCTTTGTCCAGGCTACTCAGCAGGACGAATCGCTAACACGGAGGTACCTAGTATGAAACGAGTGGAAACCAACCTGACGTTATTGCTGACTTTGCTCCTTGCCAACGTCGCGGTATTTGCCGGCGATAGCAGCAGCGACGCTCCGCGCGGCTACAGCGCGAGCCCCGCGTACTGGAACTGGGTTGACAGCATGAACTTTCCTGCGGTGCAAAGCGAACCAGCGAAAGCGGCGCGTCCGTTCACAGCCAGCGACGGTTACTGGGTGTGGATGGACAGCATGGAATTCTCTCCTGTCACCGCACCGCAAACCGCGGGCCGGCCGTTTACCGCCAACGATGCCTATTGGGCCTGGGTCGACGGCATGCAGTTTGGCAGCGAGGGCAATTGGGTCGGCACCAAGGCGAAAGCCCCGGCCGCTCCGCTGAAGAAGTAACGGACGCAAAACTTTGTGTAGTTAAATGGTAGATGCGCTATGTAAACGCCACATAGCGTAAGATTTCCCCACCTGGTAGCAGGAGTCCGCAACATTCGCGGGCTCCTGCCGTTAACAAGACCAGGCTAGGGGAGATCTCATCGACGCATCTAACCCGGCTGCGCACCTGATGCGGCGCAGCATATTTTCCGCAGCAGCGTGTACGCTGCTCGGGAGCCTCTTTCTCCCAATTCCCGCTCACTGCGAGGGCCACGTCGACGACACAGTCCTCGCCAACGCTGCAGCGCGTGTGTTCAAACTTGCCGTGTTGCAGCCGGATGGCAGCGAAGACAGCGGCTCGGCGACGTTGTTTGCAACAGGAAAGCTGGTAACGAACTGCCATGTCACGCGCAGTGCGCGCCGCATCGAAGTGTTAACCGCGTCTGCACGCATGCCGGTCGAGCAGTACGCAGCCGATCCAACGCATGACATCTGCTTGCTTTCGGCGCCTGGTTTGGATGCACCCGAGAAGCAAAGCAGTGCGGCAAGCACGCTGCGGGTCGGGCAAACGGTCTATGCAATAGGCTATCCCGGCGATAGCGCGCAGCACGTGTCTCGCGGTGAAGTTCTGGCGCTGCACGACTACGAGCGCAGCAAAGTCGTGCGCACCGATGCGGCGTTCGAGCCGGGCGCGAGCGGCGGCGGACTGTTCGACCGCGACGGCCGCCTGGTCGGCGTGTTAGCGTTCAAAGCGGCGCAAGGTGGCGCGTTCCACTTCGCTTTGCCGATCGAATGGCTCTCCTCGGTGCCGCAAGGTGCGACTGCTGACTCCGGCGAGCGCGCGTTTTGGGAACGGTCGCGCCAGCAGCAACCCGCCTTCTTGCGGGCCGCGGCCTTTGAGAGCGCGCGCGACTGGAATGGCCTGCTCGAGTTCGGCCGCCGTTGGTCGGCGCAGGAGAGCACGAATCCGGATGCTTGGATGGCGCGCGCCAAAGGCGCACATCATCACAGACTTGGACTCGCCGAAGAAGCCGCGTTCGCTTATCGGCAAGCAGCGAAGCTCAGCAGCAAGCCGCAAATCGATCCGGAGCAACTCGTCGGTATGCAGCGCGGCTACGGTTGCGCGCAGGCCGGGTGTGCCGTTGCGCTGCCCGGGGGAACCGCGGAAACACCGTCACAAGCGCGCGTCAGCGAGAATTAGCTCAGCGCCTTTTTCGCCGACCATCACCGTGGCGGCGTTGCTGTTGCCGGAAACCACGTTCGGCATAATCGAAGCATCCACCACTCGCAAAGCGCTCACGCCGCGCACGCGCAGCCGCTCGTCGACGACCGCGAGACGGTCTTGCCCCATGCGGCAAGTGCATGAAGGGTGATAGACGGTGCCGCCGACTTCACGCGCATAGTCGAGCCAATCGGCGTCGCTCTGAACACGTGCTCCCGGCGCGTGCTCGGCCAGCACATAAGGCTGCATAGCCCGCGTCTGCATGAACTTTCGCACCAGCTTGAGCGCATCGACCGCAGTGCGGCGATCGTCTTCGGCGCTCAGAAAATTGTATTGAATCGCCGGGGCAATGCGCGGATCGGCCGAGCGAATGTAAACGTGACCGCGTGATTGCGGGCGTAGCGGCGATATGGACACGGTAAAGGCTGGGAACGGGTGCAGGCCCGTTCCCATCTTGTCCGTGCTGAAATTGATGAAATAGAGCTGAACATCCGGGCGCGATAGCTCGGCGCGCGTGCGCACGAAGGCACCGGCGTAGCCGGCGCTCACGGTCAGTGGCCCGCGCCGCGATATGAGGTAGCGCAAGCCGGTGCCAATGCGCCGCGGCCAGCTCCCTAGCGCATCGTTGAAGGTAATCGCGCGCGTGCACTTCCACACCGTGCGCACGTAAAAATGCTCTTGTAGTCCGGCACCAACGTCAGGCGCGTCGAGCACCACCGGGATGCCGTGGCTTTGCAGCAGTGCCGCCGGACCGACGCCGGAGAGTTGCAGCAGTTGCGGAGAATTGAACGAGCCGCCGCACAGCAGCACTTCGCGCGCGGCGCGCGCAGTGTGGGTTTGTCCGCCGCGCAGATAGTCCACGCCCACGGCGCGCCGGCCTTCGATGCGGATGCGAGTGGCGAGCGCGCCGGTTTCGATGCGTAAATTGGCACGCCTTTGCGCCGGGCGCAGATACGCAACCGCGCAACTCGAGCGCCGTCCGTTGCGCGCGATGGCCTGATAGTAGCCGGCGCCTTCTTGCCGTGCGCCGTTGAAGTCATTGTTGTGCGCAATGCCGAGCTCGCCCGCAGCGGCAATGAAAGCGTCGCAAAGTTCATGCCGATCGGGCAAATCGCCGACCTTAAGCGGACCGCCGCTGCCGTGAAACTCGCTCGAGCCGCGCTGCTGATCCTCCGATTTACGAAAGTAAGGCAGCACATCGGCGTAGCTCCAGCCAACGTTTCCGAGTTCGGCCCAAGTATCGAAATCCTCGCGCTGACCGCGAATGTGCACCAGGCCGTTGATGGAACTCGATCCGCCGAGCACTTTGCCGCGCGGGGTGAACACGCGGCGATTGTTCAATTCCGGCTCCGGCTCCGATTGATACATCCAGTTCACGCTCGGCGTGGCGAACAATTTGCCGTAACCAAGAGGCACGTGGATCCACGGATTGCTATCGCGCGGCCCTGCTTCGAGCAGCAGCACGTTGAAGCGCCCGCTCTCGGTCAAGCGGTTGGCAAGCACACAGCCCGCAGAGCCGGCGCCGATAATGATGTAGTCGTAAGTCATGGCAGGCGTGGTCCTGGATAGTCCACGCAAGGTATACTATTTATAGGATGTCTTTGTTACTCTTATTCAGAAACATTCTTGAGTCATACCTACTTACAGTACCAACTCACCAGGTATTACGCAGTTCGCGCAGCTTGAGGAACACGGTGCGCCGATCTAGTTGGTCAGGAAGATCGGGAAATGCCTCGCGCAGTTTTGCGATAACCGTGGGGTTGGTGAGACGGAAAAAAGTATTGATCTGCCGCTCGACCTCGAGGGTCGAAACATAGGCACGATTCGGATCCTGGCCGCTCAACTGGGCGAGCATTTGCTGCGCGGCCGCGTTGTCCGGCTCGCGATTGAGTGTGAAGCGCAGATTGTTTTCGATGTAGTCGTGCCCCGGATAGATCAACGTGTTCGCCGGCAACTTGTCGAGTTGCTCCGCGAACGTTTTGTACAGTTCGTTCGGATGGCCGCCGTTGTGGCAGTTACCGGCGCCCGCGTTGAACAACGTGTCGCCGCAAAAGAGTGCTGGCTGCTCGGCGTGCGCGCGCAGGCAAACATGGCACATGGTGTGACCCGGCGTGTCGAGCACTTCCAATTCCACCGTCTTGCCGACCTTAATGACGTCGCCTGCGTCTAATCCACGCGCCATTTCGGGAATCTTGTCCTTCGCGTTCTTGTGCGCCAGCACTTGCGCGCCGGTCTTTGCGACGATCGCCGCGTTGCCACCGGTGTGGTCGCGGTGTTCGTGCGTGTTCAGCACTTGCGTAATGCGCCAGCCCGCTTGCTTCGCAGCGGACAAACACTTTTCGTGATCGAGCGGATCGACCGCGAGCGCCTCGCCCGTTTCGGCGCAGGCAATGAGGTAGTTGAAATTGCGGTAGTTATTAGCCGTCCAAATCTGTTTGACGATCATAGTTTAAGCCGCCGGGTTGGGATAACGAGTTTGAATCTCCCGAATCGCTGCAAGCGTATCCGCGTCGAGGCTCAATTGCGCAGCGGCGATGTCCTCTTCGAGTTGTTTCATGGTCGTGGCGCCGATGATCGAGGCGCCGACAAACCAGCGGCTCGCTACATAACCGAGCGCAAGCTGCACGAGCGTTAACCTGCGTTCCTTCGCCAGCCCCGCATACGCCGCCACCGCATCCGGCACCAGGGGCTTGCGAAAGCGCACGCCGAGCGAATCGAACAAGGAAAAGCGCGCGCCGGGCGGCTGCGCGCCGTTTAGATATTTTCCCGACAAAATACCCGCCGCCAGCGGGCTATAAGCAAGCAACGACATTTTTTCGCGGAACAACGTTTCCGCCAGATCATTGTCGACGTTGCGCGAAATCAAGCTGTAGCTGTTTTGCAGCGTCACCGGGCCGGGCACGCCGAGCTCCTTCGCCGCGCGCTGGAACTCGCACACGCCCCACGCCGTCTCGTTCGACAAGCCGTAGTGGCGAATCTTGCCTGCCTTGATCATCGCCGCCATGCCTTCGACTTGCTCGCGTATCGAAGGCCCGCCGGTCTTCTCCTTGCCCGGATCGAACTCGGTGGCGCCGAACATCGGCACATTGCGCTGCGGCCAATGGATTTGATACAGATCGATGTAATCGGTCTGCAGCCGCTGCAAACTGGTGTCGACCGCTTCGGCGATCACTTCGCGCGTCAAATCCGTGCGTCCGCCGCGTATCCAATCGCGCCGCCCCGGCCCGGCGACTTTGGTGGCGATCACTAACTTCTCGCGCTGCTGCCGTTTGAGCCACGAGCCGAGAAATGTCTCCGTGCGCCCTTGCGTCTTGCCGTTCGGCGGCACCGGGTACATCTCCGCCGTGTCGATGAAATTAATGCCTTGCGCCATCGCGTAGTCGAGTTGCGCGTGCGCTTCGGCTTCGCTGTTCTGCTCGCCCCACGTCATGGTGCCGAGGCAAACGTGCGAGACGTTCAACTTGGTGCTGGGTAGGGTGTTGAGTTTCATGACGATCGCGCTCTACGCCGGTAGCAGCGGGCTCAGCCAACCACCACTTCACTAATCTGCACCACTGGCGTTTGATCGGTGTAATTCGGGATGTCCGCCATGATTTCTTTGGCGTGCGGACCGAATCCGGCTTGGAAAGCTTCGATCGAATCACAATAGATGTGACACATGCCTACGTAGGTAGCCGCCGCACCCGGCGTGCCGCCAGCGAGGCCTTTGTCGACAGTATAGAATTTACAGTGCGCGCCCATCCGAGCCTTCACCAGCGGCATGTGTTTGTCGCGGTAGTATTCGTGATTGAAGCGCGCCCCAGGGGTGTTGGGGTACATCACGCTGACCTTAATCATGACTCGTCTCCTCGTGGATGAGTGCGGCTCGGTGGGGGATAGAGCAGCATCCTGCACCACAAGCGCTTGCGGTGCAAGATCGTTGGCGCCTCGTGAGCGATAATTGCGGTTCGCGTCCAACGCAGCCGCAGGAGAAGACCATGCCTCGCTTCAAAAATTTCCGGCCTGCCGGCGTCATTCCCGCCACCTTGCTCGCACTGAACGCCGACCTGAGCGTCAACGAGCGCCAAACGCGCAAGCACGTGCGCGATTGCGCGCTGATTGATGGCGTAAGCGCCGTTACCGTTAACGGCCACGCGTCGGAAGTGCATGCCTGCAACTTCGAAGAGCAGCAGCAAATTCTCGCGGCATCGCTGGCGGAAGTCGGCGATCAGGTGCCGCTAATCAACGGAGTCTACGCAGACGGCAGCATCGAGGCGGCGCGCATCGCGTCGATGGCGGCGAAGGAAGGCGCATCCGCCCTACTGGTGTTTCCGCCTAACAGCATGTCGATGGGCGGCCAGTTGCGCCCCGAGATGGCGCTGGCGCATTTCCGCCGCATCGCCGACGCGACCGATCTACCGATTATCGCGTTTCAGTATCCGATGACAAGCGGACTCGGCTATCCGTTCGATACGCTGCTGCAATTGTTCGACAAAGTGCCGAGCATCGAAGCGATCAAAGACTGGTCGAACGACGCCATGCTGCACGAGCGCCACATTCGCACTTTCCAGAGTCTGCCGCGGCCAATCAACGTGCTGACGACACATTCGTCCTGGCTGATGGCTTCGCTCACCATGGGTTGCAACGGACTGCTCTCGGGCGCCGGCAGCGTGATTGCGGACTTACAAGTCGCGCTGTTTCGCGCCGTGCAAGCGCGCGATCTCACCGCCGCGCAAGCGCTGAATGATCGCATCGTGCCGCTCTCCCAGGTGTTCTACGCCCCGCCCTTCCTCGACATGCACAACCGCATGAAGGAAGCGCTGGTCCTGCTCGGCCGGATCGACCAAGCCGTGGTGCGCCCGCCGCTCATGAAACTGAGCGAAGCGGAAATCGCGCGCATCAAGCAAGCGCTCGATCAGGCCAGCATCGCACGCGAAGGCGCGCTGAAGCTCGCCGCGTGACTCAGTGTAGTTTAGCGCGGGAATACCGCCCTTGATCCAAATCCAAGAAATCGATCACCTCGTGCTGCGCGTGGTCGACGCGGAGGCGATGATCCGCTTCTACTGCGAAGTGCTCGGCTGCAACATCGAAAAGCGCCAAGACGACCTCGGCTTGATTCAACTGCGCGCCGGACGCTCGTTGATCGACCTGGTGCCAGTCGACGGCAAGCTCGGCCGCATGGGCGGCGCCGCGCCGGGGGCGCAGGGGCGTAACATGGATCACTTCTGCGTGCGTGTCGAGCCGTTTGATCATGACGCCATCAACCGCCACCTTGCCGCGCATGGCATCACGGCGGGCGAACTGGTGCAGCGCTACGGCGCGGAGGGAACCGGACCGTCCATGTACCTGTGCGATCCGGAAGGCAACACCGTGGAGCTCAAGGGTCCGGCGCTTGGATCGGAACTGCGTACCCAGGTCACGCCCTGACCAAACAGCCGCGTTGCGTCAGTGGCCGGAGAGCCATCGTTGCGCACTGGCTAAAAGCTGAAAGTCACTGTCTCGGGAGCCAGATTTTCGGGAGGCTTTCGCCGCGGCCGAGCGTTGGGCAAAGTTTCCAATAGCGCCTGCGCGCGCGCCATGCAATCGGCGAGCGGCAGCGGCCGCGCGTGTATCACGTTCGTGTTGAAGGCCAACGCCGCCAGCGCAGGCGTCGGCTGGTCGCGCTCGTGGCGCCAAGCCCCGCTACGCCAGTCGCATTCATATTGAGAAACAAAGCGCTCACCATGCTCCGCGACAAACTCAATCGCATGCAACAAGAACTTGAACTCCTCCGGTGCGATGAAGTAACTAAAATTCAGTCGTGTCCAGCCAGGCTTGACCACCTCGAAACCTTGCAGCACGGCGTCGCGGAACTGGGTCGCGAGCGCGCCATCGATACCGAGCAGGCGATGCGCGTATGGGCCCGCGCAGGCACAGCCGCCGCGCGACTGAATACCGAATAAATCATTCAGCAGGCGCACTACCAAGCGCGGATGTAAGTAGCGCCCGTCCGCGGTGCGCACCAGAAACGACAAGATCGCCAAGCGCGGTGCATCCAAGTTACCGAGCAGTTCGATATGCGGATGGCGGCGCAAGCGTTCGATCGCCGTTCGAATCATGCGCCTTTCGAGACGCTCGATCGTCTTCGCGCCGACAGCGCCCTTGATCATAAACGCCAGCGCGGCCCGAATACGCTGCAGGGCACCCGGCGTGCCGGCATCTTCACGCTGCTCGACATCGTCGACAAAATGGTGCTCATCCGCGCTGACGTAGCGCACGGTGCCGCCACCTGCGGTGCTCGGCGCGCTCAATCGGTAAAGCTTAGGATTGAAAACCAACAACCCGGGCGCGCCTGGACCGCCAATCAACTTGTGCGTACTGATGAATATGGCGTCATAACCATCCGCCTCGCCGGCGCGCATTTCGATTTCGCAATGCGGCGCGGCGGCGGCGAAGTCGAAGCAGGCCAGCGCGCCGAATTCGTGCAACAGCCGCGCGATGGCGCGCGTGTCGGTGAGCATGCCGGTGACATTCGATGCGGCGCTGAACGATCCGATCAGCGGACGCCCGGAGTCCCGCGCGGCTTGCAACTCGGCGCGCAAGGCGTGCACATCGATAGCGCCATCGCTGCCTAGCGGCACTTCAATCACGTCGGCGATCGTTTCGCGCCAACTTACCTCGTTGGAGTGGTGCTCATAGGGGCCGACGAATACCAACGGGCGCTGCGAGGCAGGCAGTGCCGCGCGCACCGATTTGCGCAGCGCCTCTGGAACAACTATGCCGAGAATCTCTTGCAGGCGCTTGATCGCGCCGGTGGATCCGGTGCCGCAAAACAACAGCTTACAGTTTTGCGCGCCCAGGCTCGCTTTGATGATCTGCGCTGCATCATGCGCCAGCGCCGTGGTGTGCGCGCCGGTTGCGCTGTCTTCAGTGTGCGTATTGGCATACAAGGGCAACACGCGATCGAGGATAAACTTTTCGACCCACAGCAGCGCGCGACCGGAAGCAACGTGGTCGGCATAGATGATGCGGCGCGCACCGAACGGCGTGCGCACGGTCGCCTCGCTGCCGATCAGCTGCGAGCGCACCCATGCTGGGGTTAAGCAAAAATTGGCCCCGTGCGTTTCGGATGCTGAGCTCATACCTGCAATAGCGGCGTTGACTTGACGCCCGAGGGCTGAGCTGCAATCCATGGCTGTTATGCCGATGTCTGTCACTGCGTTCATTGATCGCCCTCACCAAAGTTTGGCGTTGCACCCCGCGGCATACGCCTCGCACGAGTCTATTCCGCGCGCGAGCGCAAAGGTTCAATCCGGGAACCAGCGCTGCAGCAGCGGGCTCCAAACGAGAATGGTCCCGGATCTTGGCCTGCTAAGCTTAGGCCCTTCACCGCTGCTGCTCGGTGATACGCATCACTGGCACGAACGTGAAAATTGCCCTGAGGGCGAGCCGTCTTGTTGCGCGACATCTTGATTTCTGGGACATTACCGAGCGTTAAGGCATCCGTCCCCGTTCTGGAGAACACCATGACCCGCAAGGCGTATTTGCCGTACCGATCCTCATTTCGCGCACTGATAGCAATTGCTTTTACTGCCGCCGTTACCGCCCTTGCTGCCGATTTGGGACGGGCAAAACCCGAGGACGTTGGACTTTCCTCGGAACGGCTGGACCGTATCGAGCAGGTGCTTGGCGCTAAGGTAAGAGCCGGCGAAATTCCGGGCTACGTGGCACTCGTCGCCAGGCGCGGCAAAATCGCATACTTCGAAGCCAACGGCGTGCAAGACCCCAACACCAAAAAGCCGATGACGCGCGATTCGATCTTCCGCATTTACTCCATGACCAAACCGATCACCAGCGTGGCGGCGATGATTTTGGTCGAAGAAGGCAAGATCAAATTATCCGATCCGATCGGCATGTATTTGCCCGAGCTCGCCAACCTGAGCGTTGCCACCAACGCCGACACGGCCAAAGATCCGAGCGAAATCCAAACGCGACCGGCGAAAAATCCGGTGCGGGTGCTCGATTTGCTGCTGCACACGTCGGGTTTCACCTACGGCTTCTTCAAACCCTTCCCCGGCGGCGGTGCGGTCGAGCAAATGTATCTCGACGGCGGCGTCAACGACTTGAACATCAGCAACGCGGAACTGGTTACGCGCATCAGCAAGCTGCCGCTCAAATTCGAGCCGGGCAGCACGTGGTGGTATAGCCGCTCGACCGATGTGCTCGGGCGTCTGATCGAAGTCGTCTCCGGCATGACCCTCGGCGAGTTTTTCGAGAAGCGCATCACCAAGCCGCTCGGGATGGTTGATACGGCATTTACCGTCGCGCCCAACAAAGTAGGCCGTTTCGTCGAGCCGTTCGACGAAGACAAGAAAGGCTTGATCCTGCAGTACACTGATCCGACCAAGCTGGTGAAGTTCGAAGCCGGCGGGCAAGGCTTGACCGCGACCGCGATGGACTACGCGCGCTTTGCTCACATGTTGCTCAAGGGGGGCGCACTGGGCGATAACCGAATCCTCGGGCGTAAGACCGTTGAGTTGATGACCATGAACCACGTCGGGCCGAACATCAACCCCGGCCCATTCTTCTTGCCAGGTCAAAGCCACGGCTATGGCTTGCTCGGCGCGGTGCGCACCGAAGGTCCGCGCGCGCCCGCACCCCTGAACGCTATGGACGGGAGCGTCGGCGAATTCTATTGGGCGGGCTACGCCGGCACCTACTTTTGGGTCGATCCCAAAGAAGAATTGGTGGGCGTCTACATGATGCAGTCGGTCAAGCATCTGCTCGCTTACGCGACCAGCTTCAAGACGCTGGTGGTGCAATCGGTGGTGAAGTAGCGCTGCAATCTACGGCGCCGCAACTGCGCGGCGCCCCTCTCTAAGCCCAAGGCGCGCATGGATATCCGCGAACGATTTTTGCAGGTCGATACGTCGACCGTTTGTGATTTGTTGGAAAACCTCGGCAAGCGCGATCAAGCGCTGTCTACCGCGTTGATGCCGCTGGCGCCGGAGCAGGCTAAGCTCGCCGGATTCGCTTACACGGTGCGTGGACAAATGACGCCGTATGCCGGCCCGACCGATCCGGACAAAATGGCGGCGATTAACGGCATGACGCCCGGCGTCGTTGCGGTGTGGACCGGCGACGGCGAAGGCATGGGTTACTTCGGCGAGCTACTCGCGCTCGGCATGAAAGTGCGCGGCTGCAGGGGCTTAGTCATCAACGGCGGCGCGCGCGACACGCATTGGATCGCCAAGCACGGTATTCCTACATATGTGAAGTACCGCTCGCCGGTGCAATCGATCACGCGCTGGAAAGTCACCGGCTGCCAAATTCCGATCACCATGCCCGGCGCCACGGCTAAAACAGTAGAAGTGCGCCCGGGTGATTTCGTGCTGGGCGACGCAGATGGCGTCGTTGTCATTCCAAGCGAACACATCGAGGCGGTGCTGGTCGAAGCGGAGAAGATCACCGCGCGCGAAGTGAAGATTCGCGCTGAGATCGATGGTGGCGCGCCGTTGGACGTGGTGATAAAGCGGTATGGGAGTTTCTGAGTTTGTGACACAAATGCGGATGCATGGCCGCATCCATCCCGCCTTCTTGCTGTTCTGGATCGCGCTCGCCGTCGTAGCGTATTTCGGCATGGATGCCTTGATTAAGCCCAAAGTGGCGAGCGTGAACGTGGTGACTGACGGTACGCGCGAGATTGTCATCCCGCGCTCGCGCAACGGCCACTACTACGTCGCCGGCACAATCAACGAGCATGCGACGACTTTTATGGTCGATACTGGCGCAAGCAGCGTGGCAATCGACCCGCAAGTCGCCCGCGCAGCTGGCCTGCCCAAGGGGCTCGCGAGCACGTTTAACACTGCCGCTGGGGAAACGCAGGGCGAAACCGTACTTGGCCAAAGCGTAAGCATCGGCGGCTTTCGTTTGAACAATCTGCGCATTGCCGTGATCGATGGCGTCGGCGAATACGGCTTGCTCGGGCAGAACTTCCTACGCCATGTGGATGTACTGCAATCGGGCAGCGAAATGAAATTGCGGGTACGCTCGACTGCAGCCCCGCACGAAGTGCGTTAGCCGAACTGCCGCATTCGGCGACGTAACGCGCATGCGCACAGCGCCGCGCCCATGAGCGGTAGCGTGCCAGGCAAGCTTATCGCTGCGCCTTCTTGGAACAACCAAACGCCGGAAAGCAGCACTGCGGACGAATCCTGTATGGGCAGCGCGTCATTCCAACTCAGACCACCGGCGGCGTTGGCAAGATTGAACGATTCCGTATCGGCCGCGCCGCATCCGCCTCCAACATCCGGCGGGCTGCGATCGTTGAGAACGCCTCGCACAGCACGGGAATCGGGTGACGCTCCGCCGGCGTCAGAAACGAGACCATAGAACGCCAACACGCAACCATCTCCGCTGACGTCTTCGACAGTCGCGCCAAACAAGGTAACGATGGTTTGAAAATCGGCGAAGGCATTGGCAGGTGCCGAGGCCAGCACGCCACTGTTGCTAATAAGCTGATCGACCGCGACGGAAGACCCGACTTGGAACCCGGCATACTGAGGATCCGCCGCCAGTGCCGTCATGACGTCATTAAACGAAAGGCTGCGGGTGAGAGACAAATCCAGCCACACGCGATTGCTGATCGTGTCACGAGTAGCTGTATCCGGCCCGAACGGGCTGCTTACAGAAATGAGTGCCGCCGACGCGAGGTTATGGCCCAGGCAGAGTAATCCGAGCAACATGAATCGAGCGAGTGTCATATTGATTGCTCCGGCAAGGTGTGGACAAATAATGCTACACCCCAAGGGGATCACGCTCAAGTCAATATGCCCTTCTTCAATATGCCCTTCTAGCAGTGGGATCAGTGCGAGCGTGCGAGTTAGAATCGTGCATCCGTTCCCGGGCGCTGCTGCGCACAGTGTCCGAGCCGCCCGCAACAAACACGTTGGGAGAAGCCATGAGCCGCATCAACAAAGTGGAAGTGCATGTGTTTCAATTCGACGCGCACAATCTCGGGTTCACGCGCGGCCAAGGCGTGGGCGCATTCGGCTACAAAAAGGGCTCGAAGATTCGCGTCACCAAATACGCCACGGTCATCATGACGGAGAACGGTTTGCGCGGCGAATATGCGGCACTCTGGGTAGCATCAGCTTCAACATTAGGTCAGACTTTAATGTTGGCGCCATACCTAATTGGGTATGAGGCCGAGGCGCGTGAACAAATCTACGATGACTTGAAGCGCCAAGCACGCCAATTCGATCACATGGGGCACGGGCCGATCGACATTGCGCTGTGGGACCTGGCCGGCAAGAAACTCGGTGCTTCGGTATCGGAACTACTCGGCGGCTATCGCAAACGCTTGCCTGCGTACGCGAGCACTTTTCACGGCGACCGTTCCACCGAGGGCAAGGGACTCAACAGTAAAGAAGCGTTCGGTGAATTCGCGCTGCAGTGTTATGAGATGGGCTACCGCGCGTTCAAGATACACGGCTGGAACGAAGGCGATAAACGCGAAGAAGCGGCGAACGTCCTGCACGTGCGCAAGACGGTCGGCGACAAGATGGAGCTGATGCTTGACCCCGCGTGCGAACTGCGCACCTTTGCCGACGCGCTTTATGTCGGGCGCGCTTGCGACGAAGCGAACTACTTTTGGTACGAAGACCCATTCCGCGATTCCGGCACCTCGGCGTTCGCGCATAAGAAGTTGCGCGAATTTTTAAAGACGCCGATTCTGCAAACCGAGCATGTGCGCGGCGTCGAACCGAAGGCGGATTTTATGATTCAAGGCGGCACGGATTTCCTGCGCGTCGATCCGGAGTACGACATGGGCATCACCGGCTGCATGAAGATTGCGCACCTGGCGGAAGCCTTCGGCATCGACGCCGAGATTCACGTCGCCGGTCCGGCGCACCGCGCCTGCATGTCGGCGATGCGCAACAGCAACTACTACGAAGTCGGCCTAGTCGGGCCGGATTGCCCCAACGTGATGCCGCCCGTTTATAGATGCGGATATCACGACGAGCTGAATTGCATCGGCGAAGACGGTTGCGTCTCGGTGCCGACCGGACCCGGGCTGGGCGTCGAGTACGATTGGGATTTCATCGCGAAGAACCGCATTGCGCTACACGAATTCTCCTAACAAAAAAGGCCTGCATCAGCAGGCCTTTTCGTACTAGAGCGTTGAAAGCCGTTAGCTTGCTTGCGACTTGCGGCGGCCGGCAGCTACTGCAGCCAGCAGGCCGACGCCAAACAGCGCAAGCGTTTCCGGCTCGGGTACGGTTGGGTTGATCACCTGACCGTTGCGCACCTCGAAGTTGTACTGACCCAGCACATTGCTGTTGCGGCTACCGTGGATCAAACCGCTGGCAAGGTTGCTGTCCAAAAAGGAGCGCGTGATGCGCGAACCGGCAAACTCGAAATCGTTCGCGCCGCCGTCGGTGTAACCAGCCGCCGCCGGGGTCCCGCCGAAGCCATTGGCACCACCGCTTGCGCTACCCGTTTCCCACAGAATCTGGTCATAGTTGAACTGAATATCGAAGTTGCCTGCGCCGGTATCGGAACGATCCGTCAGAATCAGCTGGAAGCTATTCAATTTGTCGGCCTGAGTGCTGAAATAGCCGACGTTAATCCAGTTCACACCGAACACATTGCGGCTACCAATCGAACCGGTGCCGTAGCGCACCACGTCCGACACCGAATTGCGCGTGTCGACATCGGCGAAAAACGGCGCAATGATCGGGAACGAATTGTTAAGCAAGCCGAATGGGGTGAACGTCGACAGCGGACTGTTGAACGTAACGTTACCGTTGTTGTTCACGTACAGCTGTGTGTAGTTCGTGCCAAAGAAATTGGCGGTAAAACCCAAGGAAGTTAGACCGGTCGAACCATCGTCGTTACGGGCAAGGACGTTGGTGAATTGACCCGCGTCATGAATCGCCGCTGCGTTGGACAAAGTCGTCGCTAGGCAAAGGCCAGCCGCTACAAGAAACCTGCCAATGTTGTTGTTCTTCATTATTGATCCTTATTGTTCTGTGAAAACCACACAGGCTATCTAGCAATTTAAATGCCCACTGATGAATACCGCAAGGACTCAATGAGTTAAGGTACAGTAGTAAAGTGCCTCCACACGAGACTGTTAAGATTCCCGACAGACTTCGCGTAAGCGCAAAGCAAAATCGTATTGTTACTGCGTCAACAAGTTGCGTTGCCAAGGTTACTTTTTTCAACTCGTGCCATCCACAGATACCGCCGCCCAAGCAATGACCGCCCGCCCCTGTCCAAACGACGCGTGCCCGAAGAGGCGCGGACAATCGGATTTCTTTACACTATGAAAGCCCGAGCCGTCGCCTCCCTTACTCTGGCGGCCCTGGTGGTTGCCTGCGGCACACCCCGGCGACCGGCGCCGAGCGTCGAGCAGCGTCCCGATGCGCCCGCCCGTCCGCAGGTGTTACCAGGCGCGCGTCCCAGCGCCAATGCCAGCGTTGCTTACGACAAGTTTCAAGGAAGCTGCCAGAGCCTACAGAATTACATCCAAACGCGCGGCGTGCAGGACTGCGACGGCCAAACGCACGCCGGCTGGTTTGGCGCGACACGCTGCCAAGTCAATGCCGCCGGCTTTAGCTACACACCGCTACGCGAAAAGGGGGCATTGGGCAGAACGTGCCTGTCGATCGAGTTTCCGCGCGGCCAGATGCCGTTCAGATTGAATTCCGCTTGCGTGCGCATTGTCGATTGGGTGCCCGCCCAAGCAATTGCGCCTACCTGCGCGGAGCACCGGCAGAGCTGGCTCAAGCAAGCCTACGATCACGAGCAATACCATGTGTATCAATGCGAGCGCGAAGTCTACAACGGCAACAAGCGCTGGTCAGCATCCGCACACCACTTTCGCGGCTGCGGTTTCACCGAGAGCGGCGCGCGCAGAGAATTGAATCAGGATATTGAATCGGCGCTGAGCCGCGAACACCAACGCATTATGAACAGCATTGCGCGCGAGTCGGATGCGTTTCATCGCACGCCGGGCGGGCAGCCGGTGACGACGCGTTGCGGCACGCTGTGCCCGGGTAGCTAAGCGCGCAGCCGCTCGAAACTTAAGCCGTCGAAGCGGTCGAAGTCGCGATCAAAAGAAACCAACGTTGCACCGTGCTCTATGGCGAGCGCAGCAAGATGCGCGTCAGTAGTAAGATTGTCTGCCGTTCCTGCCGTGGCAAGCAGTCCGCCGAGCAAGTCAGCGTGCTGCTGGGTCGGCAGCAGCACCTGAACGCGCGGGTGATCGAGCCAAAACTTCATGGTGCCCAACGCGTCGTCGATAGACAATGGTTGCGGAAAGATGCCGCGGCGCGTCGAAATTCGCAGAAAACCCAGCAAACTCACCCATGCCAACCCAACACCAGCTGGCGCGGCTAACGCGTGCTCGATCCAAGCGAGCGCGACCGGGTGCTGTGGGGCGGCAGTATTCACCACGTACAACAATACATTGGTATCGAGCAGTTTCACCGGGCGCGGGCGTCGGTGCGATTTGCACGACTTTAATCACGCCAGGCACTTTCATCGCCGCGGCCTCATCGAACGACTTCACTTTGCCGCCTACAACCGGCGGGCGCGCCACCACGGCGAATTTCATGCCGGGCACGATGATGTCTTGCGCGTACTTCGCGTTGCCGGTGGTGATGTCGCGCAGATCGATGATCTGCACGTTGCCTTTGCCGATGTAGCGGAACTGCGACGGATCTTTCTATTCGCTTTAGACTTGGGGTTCATCAAGCTTTTTCCAAAGTGCCTCGAAGAACTCTAGGTCGATAGGCGAATCCAAGAATTTTGGATCGCTGTTGATTTGGTCGAGCGACGGCACCGGCTCGGACCCAAGCTGAGTACCCCCTATGGCCTTCAGAAGCGAAGCGACGCCAACGCTACCATCGCGGGAAAACTCGATCTTGCGAACCTCGTAGCGCTGTTCGTCGAGCTCCGAGACAAGGCGAATAGGCTCCTCTGGGAAGTCATGAAACCAAGAAACTTCAACGTATTCCATTCGGCCTAACGTAAAGTATATTCAGGCGCTTGGCCCGCCACGGTTCCCGAGAGAGCGTAACGCCGCAAGCCGCGCCAGATGAATCGCCTCTGGGATGCGCGCCGGCATCGCCGCCAAGGGCCGCGCGATCGCGCCTTCATCGATTGCTTTCACCGCCGCCAACGCACGCAGCAAGTGCTCGCGTTGCTGTGGCGGCACCTTGAAGATCATCGCCGCCATCGAGGATCCGGCGGTGATCGTGCGCATCCTCGCCCATCTGGGCCTGCCCACTCGCGCCCCGCCGCGCTCGCCTGCGCAGCGAGTCGATCTCTTCCAAGCAGCCTGATCTGTCAACCGCGACCGGTTTCGCAACCGCGCCGGCGATGGCGCTGCGCCTGCGCTCGGGCAAACGCCCAGAGCGCTGCCACATCACAGCGCCTTCAAGCTCATGTACGCCCGAAATAGCCTCGCACGCTAGCAATTTCCACCCAACTACGCCCGCCATTGACGCGATTGACGCTTCACCGGCTTGGCGATAAATTGAAGGCTGGTAAAAAGGGGCGTTTGAAATTCCTATTTGCCGGACGTGTGCCGTAGTCGAGCAGGCGTGCGCGCGCACGCGGTCTGACAATGACGGATGCGCGCTGCGCACCCAAGGTTACGCGCGCAACCGCCGCCAACCGATCACCACACCGGTACAACTAAACACAAAGCCCAGGGTGCACAAGCCCACAACGACGGCTCGCCACAACGTCAGATTGTGTTGGAAGAACGGAAAATCCAGCGTATGCAGCGCGTCGAACCACCAGCGATACGCTCGGCGGCTGGCGTCGACTCTCTCCAGCAGTGTGCCTGTGCTCGGATCGACATGAAACCACGTGCGCGCCGGATCGGCGAAACGCACGCGCACCATCGGTAGCGGCGCGCTGTTGTCAGTGCGGTAGTAGTAGGTGTCGTAGGCATCGAGCGTCTCGGCCGCGTGCAGAGCGTGGTCACCGAGCACGCCGCGCACCGCGTCAGCGATGATTGCCGAGGACAGACTCGGCGTCAGCGCGGTGCCATCGCTAGATGCGATGGCGCTGCGTCGCTCGTCGTAGCGCAGCACGTAGCTGAGCGCGCCGGCAATCTGCACTAGTTCGATCTCCTTGACCTTAGCGCCGGCCAAGCGACCGAGTGCGCCCAAGTCGTGCGTGGCCGCCGCAAGCCGTAAAGCGCCGCCCGAAAAGTGTTCGCGCTGCGCTTTCGTCGGCGATGAGTCCGAGAACAGTAAACCATGATCCATCGACAACCAGCCGCTGACAATCCACGTCAGCACGAACAGCATGCAGCCTAATCCCAGGATGTGGTGCCAATACATCCAGCCGTGAAACGGAGTGCGTTTGGCGCGTACAGACGGTTTCCTGAAGCGAAACCGCCAGACGCCCAGCACAATGCCGGTGAGCGCGCCGGCGACGCCGCAAGTGCGAGCCACCACACCACCTTGTCCCACAGCGCCGGGTGCTTGCGCAGCAGGGTGGGATAAATCCAATGCACCACCGAGCCGGCCCAGTTCCAGCCGCGCTCGAAGCGGGTGGTGTCGCGCACTACTTCGCCGCTGCGTGCCGATACGTAAAGCTCGGTACCCGCGGCGTCGTTCATCGCGATGCGGTGAAACGGCCGATAGACGTTCCAGTGATTAGGTACGCTCCACTGATCGTACTCTTCGAATGCGGCATGCGACGGCCGCTGCCCCGGCATAAAACGATCGGCGATGTCCACCGCGAGCGATGCATCGACCGCACCGAGCGGCTCGCCTGTATCGGCGTAGACTGAACGTACTTTGCCGTCCCACGGGTGGAAATGAAACGCCGGGCGCGCACCGACCATGGTCAGGCGTACTTGCTGCGGCGCTTCGGTTAGTCCGGAGCCGGCAAAGGCATTAGCGGCATCGACCCGGCAACGCTGCAGGTCGAGCGGCGGCAAGCCGGCAAACCGCTCCGCTGTTTGCAGCTCGGGATAGGGGACAAATACCATGACGATGCCGCTGGCGAACCACATCGCGAACAGCAAGCACATGGCGATGCCGATGTATCGGTGTACAAGGACCAAGATGCGCATCAGGCGCGCGATGCTGCTTAGTCGTTTCGTCGCCTAAAACCGCGCCTCTGCCACCAGCTCGAACGCCCGCTGTTCGCCCAGAATAAACTGGGTATTCGTGTAATACGACGCGATAGCGTAATCGCGATTGGCCAAATTGCGTCCACGCAGCGAGAGTGTCAGCGACGCTCTGGGCGTGTAGCTAACAAACGCATCCAGCACCGTATAGGCGGGCACCTCGATGGTATTGGCGTTGTCCGCATAGCGCTTGCCGACATAGCGTGCACCTAAGCCCCAACGCCACTGCGCATGGGGTGTGTGAGTCAACCATAGATTGGCGGCGCGCTCCGGCACATTGACCGGCTGATTGCCATTACGCGATACGACAGTGCCACCGACATCTTCGCTGAAGTCGTCGAATTGCGCGCGCAGCGCAGCGAGATTGGCCTCGATGCTCAACGTGCGCGTAGCGGCGAGGCGCAGCGTAACCTCCACGCCGCGTGAGGACTGCTGGCCGACCGGGACGCTGCCGCCGGCCGTGTCGGGCACCAGCAAGCCTTTCTTGACGATGTCGTAGACGGCGAAGGTTGCTTCGCCACGTCCCGCCAGGAAGCTCTTCTTCACGCCCAGTTCGTATTGGCGCGCTTTGGTTAAGTTGAACTGGCTCTCGTCTAGCGAGAGTGTGACCAGGTCGCCGAGCGCCTCGACGCCGCGGCTGACTTGCCCGTAGAGCGTTGTGTCGGCATTGATGGCGTAGACCGCGCCCAGGCGCCACGTCAGTGGGTCAAACTTCTTGGCGAAACTGGTTCCAGAGATCAAGTTGTCTCTGGTGAAATCGATTTTTTCGTAACGTAACCCGGCGAGCGCCTTAAGGGAACCGGTTAGATCGAACGCGTCTTCAGCGAACAGCGCGTACTGTGTGATGCGTGATTTGAACCCCGGCAGGGTAGGATCGACGTGCAGAAACTGTCCCGGTGCGAAGTTGAAGGCGTCAACAGTGGATTCCCCGCCGAACGGCGAATTGCTGTCGCGCCGGAAGCGAATCTTGTTCAAATCCACACCACCCACAAAACGGTTTTTGTGGCCGAACAAAGCATCGTTCACGCTGACATCGAAGCGATTGCCTGTTTGCTGCATGTCGTGAAGGATCTCGATGTATGTCGTACGCCGCACCTGCGACGTGGCGGGTAGAAACTCGAACCCCTCGGCGTTGCGCCAATGGCGATCGGCGGTTAAGAAGTAGAGCTCATTGCGCACACTTACCGTCGGCGATGCGCGCCAGGCGGCTTGCAAGCGCGACCAATAGTCTTCGTAGCTGATGCGGCTGTCCGCAACGTTGTAGTTCTCTTCGCGCAGCCGGTCATCGATCTTGCCATTCACCAGCGGTGTGCCAAAGTAGCGATCGGGCTTGTTGACGGTGCCGTCGAGCGAAAACTTGATCGTCAGATCCTGGGTTACGTCGAGGGCAAGCGACGAGGCGAGCGAAACGCGCTCGCTTTCGCCTCGATCGACGAAGCCGTTCGACTTCGTACCGATCGCCGCGACTTGATAGGCGGCGCGCTCGGAGATTGGACCGCTCGCCGCAGCGCCCAGGCGAAACGTATCGAAGCGCCCTGCGGCGGCAATCAAATCGATGGAGGCAGCTTTGCGGTTCGGCTGGCGCGGGACAAAATTGATAGCACCGCCGATGGAGCCTTCTCCGTACAACACGGACGCAGGTCCACGCAGCACTTCAACGCGGTCGAGTACCCAGGTGTCGACCGGGAAGGTAATGGTCGACGCCGCCACGTAGAGCCGCGTGCCGTCGTAGAGTTGCATGACGGAATTCGGTCCGTAGAAGCCACGCGCAACCAGTGCGGTGGATCCGTCCCCCGGCGCGCCGGCTGGGGTGATGCCGGTAGCGCGTGCAACCGCAGCTTGGGTGTTCAAGTCACCGCGCTCGCGCACCACTTCACCGGGAATGATTTCCACGCTCGCGGGTGTTTCCTTGATGGTTATACCGAGCCGGCTACCGGCTTCGGTTTGCGCTTCAAGTTGCGCGGCGGTCGCCTCGGTCTTACCGGTGACAATGAGCGGATCGAGTTCAAGTATCTCTTGCTGTGCGTGTGCCGCCAGAGTGATCAAGCATGCTGCGGCGGTGATGAGCATAACTCTTCGATGCATTTTTTTCTCTCCTCGACAATAAAGCGAAGATGCGTGTTGTCCTTTGTTATAATATAACAGCACTAAGAACAAGAACAAGAGGAAGAACCGACGAAGATGCGTGTTGTCTTTTGTTATAATATAACAGCACTAAGAACAACAACAAGAAGAAGAACCGATCATGGGCCAAGCGGCTCAGCGGGTGCCCACCGGCAACGCCGTGCACTACGAGCGGCGGCACCCGGAAGAAAGCGTCCTGTATCGCTTGGTCCAGGAACAGCTCGAGACTTTCTTGGCGCAAGTCGAAGCCGAGACTGGTGCGAGCTTACCGGCGTTTATCAAAGAAGAGTTTGACGCCTTTCTCGAATGCGGCATCTTGGCCCACGGTTTTCTGCGACTGGGCTGTGCCGAGTGCGCGCACGAGAAGCTGGTGGCGTTCTCCTGCAAGCGGCGCGGCTTCTGCCCCTCTTGCGGGGCGCGGCGCATGGTGGAGACGGCCGCCCACTTGGTCGATCACCTCATCCCGCGCGTGCCGGTGCGTCAATGGGTGCTCTCGTTTCCGATCCCACTGCGCATCCTGTTCGCTGCCCATCCCGAGCTGCTCTCTTCGGTGTTAGCGCTGATCCATCGCCTCATCGCCCGCTTTCTGATCAGGCAGGCTGGACTCAAAGCTAGCGAAGCCCACACGGGTGCGGTCACGCTCATCCAGCGTTTTGGCTCCGCGGCGAATTTGAATATTCATCTGCATTGTCTTGTGCTCGACGGGGTGTATCGGGTCAATAGCCAGGGCGCGCCGGTGTTCGAGCCAGCGCGCGCGCCGAGCGTTGCCGAGTTAGAAGCTTTACTCGTCAAGCTCATCACGCGCCTGATGCGGCTATTGACGCGCCAAGGCTATCTGGTGGAAGAGCAAGGCATGCGCTACCTGGCCGAGCCCGATGCGCATAACGCGCTCACGGCGCTACAGGCGGCATCGTGCACCTACCGCATCGCGCTCGGCCCACGCGCGGGGCAGAAAGTGCTGAGCTTGCAAAGCCTGCCGAGCACCGATGAGCGATCCACACCCGGCCTGTGCGCCAAGCGCCACGGCTTCAGCCTGCACGCTGGCGTGCGCTGCGGCGCCGATCAACGCAGAGAACTTGAACACCTGTGCCGCTACATCACGCGCCCGGCCATTGCCAACGCACGCCTCAAGCGCAATCACGCAGGTCAAGTGGTATTGCAACTGAAGAGCGCCTACCAGGATGGCACCACCCACGTGGTGATGTCGCCGCTTCAGTTCATGCAACGCCTCGCCGCCCTGGTGCCGCGCCCCAGGCTGCACCTGATCCGCTTCCACGGCGTGCTCGCCCCGCACGCGAAGCTGCGCGCGGCCATCGTGGCGCCTGCAGCAGACGAATCCACCGGGCACGCAGCAGCCGATCACGCGCATGACAGGCCGGCCCGTATGAGTTGGGCTCGCCTATTGAAGCGCGTGTTCAATATCGACATCGAACATTGCCCGAATTGTGGCGGCACCTTGAAGATCATCGCCGCTATCGAAGCGCCACCTGTGATCCTCAGAATCCTCGCCCATCTGGGCCTGCCCCACTCGCGCCCCGCCGCGCTCGCCTGCGCAGCGAGTCGATCTCTTCCAAGCAGCCTGATCTGTCAACCGCGACCGGTTTCGCAACCGCGCCGGCGATGGCGCTGCGCCTGCGCTCGGGCAAACGCCCAGAGCGCTGCCACATCACAGCGCCTTCAAGCTCATGTACGCCCGAAATAGCCTCGCACGCTAGCAATTTCCACCCAACTACGCCCGCCATTGACGCGATTGACGCTTCACCGGCTTGGCGATAAATTGAAGGCTGGTAAAAAAGGGCGTTTGAAATTCCTATTCGCACCGGGCGCGACGCATTTTAGCGACGATTGCTTGATCCTCTAGTTCATCGGCCAAGGCGTTGGCTTTGGTTAGATCGACCAATGGAACACCCATGTCGAACGTCGGCTGACGGAAAGCCTTCGGCACCTTTGTCGCTGGATGCGTTTTGCCCAACAAACCATCGCGTAGCGCGTTGTTCAGCACCTCCTTAAAGGAGGCGCCGCGTTCGCGCACTGCGCGCCGCAGCAGTTTTTCTACATCTGGGTCTAGCGTAACGGTGGTTCTCATCGCATCATGACAGCTAGTATGTTGCTGTCATGATGCGCTTCGATGAATGAAATGCCAAAGTGGAGCTGAGCGCTTGCACATTCGTCGCGAGGCACGAAACGGGTAAACGCCTTATGCTATTGGCTCATCGCGCTCATCTGGAGGACTCTATGAGTAATGCAAAGGCGGTTCTCTACGCACTGTTCGCCAATCTCGTAAAAGCAGAGACGGCAAAGTGGGCAGGGCTCGCCAAAGCTTCCGGCGCGCAACTGGACAACTAAGCACTTCTTTCTCCTCTCTCACTCCACAACTGTCACCATGAAAATAGACCGCATTGAATCCCTGCACGCCAACGGCGCGTGGCGCAATTTTGATTTCCTGAAGATCACCACCGACAACGGCATCGTCGGCTGGAGCGAATACAACGAGAGTTTCGGCGGGCAGGGCATTTCCTCGCTGATCGAACATCTCGCGCCGCTGTTGATCGGCCAAGATCCGCGCAAGTACGAGGCGCACACGGCAATGATGTACGCGCGCCGGCGCACCGCCACCGGCGGGGCGATTCATCAAGCGATGGCGGCAATCGAGAACGCGCTGATCGATATCAAGGCGAGAGCGCTCGGCATTCCGGTGTACGAACTCTTCGGCGGGCCGACGCGCGAAAAGATTCGCCTTTACTGGTCGCACTGCGGCACGTACCGGGTGTGGGGCGAGAAAATGCAGATTCCGGTGGTGAGGACTTACGATGATGTGGTCAAGCTCGGCAAGGAAGTAGCGGCAAAAGGCTATTCGGCGCTGAAAACCAACGTGCTGCTGTTGAATGACAACAATCCCCGCGTGCGCAACGCCGGGTTCGGTAAGGGCGACGGCTACCCCGATCTCAACCCCGATCGTTATGTGCTTAAGGCGATGCGCGAAGAATTGGCGGCGTTCCGCGAAGGCGCTGGCAAAGACATGGATATCTTGGTCGATTTGAATTTCAACTTTAAGACCGAAGGGTTCATGCAGATGGCCTATGCGATGGAACCGTTCGATTTATTCTGGGTCGAGATCGACACGCGCGACGCCAAGGCGCTGCGCTACATTCGCGACAAGACCAAGATCCCGGTCGCCTCGCTCGAATGCTTATACGGCCGGCGCGACTATCGGCCGTACTTCGAGAATGCGTCGGTCGATGTGTGCATCATCGATGTGCCGTGGAACGGCTTTGCCGAATCGGTCAAGATCGCCTCGATGGCGGAAGCGTTCGAAATGAATGTCGCGCCGCATAATTTTTACGGGCATCTTTCCACCTTCATGAGCGCACACCTATCCGCGGTGGTGCCGAACTTGCGCATCATGGAAATCGATCCGGACCAAGTGCCGTGGCAGGACGATCTGTTCACGGTCAAGCCGAACATCAAGGATGGCTACATGTCGCTGCCTGAGGGGCCTGGCTGGGGCACGGCAGTGAACGAAGCCGCGGTAAAGGCGCACCCGCCCAAGGGCGATTGGTAGAGACAACGGAAAGTGAGCGCGTTAAGGCGTGGCATTGCCGTAGAGCAGGGTTTGACGCACTTGTCTCTCTCCGTACTGACGCCATAAAAAAATAGGGCGACGCAAGCTTTCGCAAGGCCGCCCCTACCGGGAAAGAGCCAATAAACCGGCGCAAAGCGCCGTGTGTCTTGCACGCAGCTGCGAAGGCCGCTTCGCGTCTTCTGTGTGACTTTGCGAAGGCCGCTTCGCGTCTTCGCGTGCAGCTACTTCTTCTGTCGCAGCTCCGTTTCGATGATGATGTCGATGGTGTCGGAGGTGAACGGCGCGTACAAACCGACGTCGAATTCGCTGCGGCGAATGCGCGTCTTTGCAGAAAACGAGGCGTACTGTGCCCCGGCGTAGGCCTTTATCATCTTTGCCAGCGGGTGCTCGCCAAGATAGTTGAACGTCGCATCCAGAACAACGGGCCGCGTTTTGCCTTTGATGGTGAGATCGCCGGCGATCTGCAATGCCTTCGCCGCGGTTTGGCGCACCTCGGTGCTTTTGAAAGTGATCTTCGGATGCTTGGCGGCATCGAAAAACTCTTCTGAGCGCAGGTGCTCGTCCAGCTTGGCCACATCGGTATCGATGCTCGCCACATCGATAGTCACGCTGGCTCGACTGGCGCCCATCTTCGCGGCGTCGAACTCGACTTCGCCGTCAAAACCATCAAAACGGCCGAACTGATTCGACATACCGAGATGGTTGTAGATGAATACGATTTTGGTGTGCTCTTTATCGAATGTGAACGTCTCGGCACCGGCGTTTCCCGCCGCGAAAAGGGTCGCTGTCAGCAAAAGAGCAGATCGTCCGCGAGCAAACATTGCTATTTCGATTTCTTACAGATGAGGCGAGAATTATAAGCTTGCAATTGCGCAATAAAGTCTCGCACAATTACGAAAATAGCTCGCAAAACCGCGAAGATGCTGGAAACCAAGGACCTGTTGTTGGTGCACGCACTGGCTAAAGCCAAGAGCGTTCGGCGCGCCGCGGAGACATTGCAGCTGCATCAATCAACGCTGTTTCGGCGCCTCGACGCACTCGAGCAGGACTTGGGCGTGCGCATATTTGAGCGCATGCGCGAGGGCTACGCCCTCACACCTGCGGGCGAGCGCATGTGCGCATTGGCACAGCGCACACAGCAAGAGCTCGAAGACCTTGAACGGCACTTGCGGGGGCAGGACATGCGTCCGTACGGCAGCGTGCGCGTGACCACGACGGACACACTGGTCATGACGCACTTAACACCCATCTTCGTCGCGTTTCGTCAGGCCCACCCTGAGATCGAATTGGAGATTAACATTTCCAATCAGATGCTGTTACTGACCAAGCGCGAAGCGGACGTCGCGATCCGACCAACCTTTCAAGCGCCGGAGAACTTGGTCGGCAAGAACCTGTTCACACTGGCGGTCGCCATCTACGCTGGCAAGCGCTATTTGCAGCGGCACCGGCGCATTGAAGATCTGGCGGCGCACCCGTGGATCGGTCCGGACGAAAGCCTTGCCCACGTGCGCTGGATTCGCGGCTTGCGCAAGAGCCATCCTAATCTCGCCATGCCTTATCGCCTAAATAGCGTGCTCGGCATGATGCAGGCAGCGAAAGCGGGTATGGGCCTGGCGATGCTGCCGTGCTATCTGGGCGACACTGAACCGGAACTGGTGCGCGTGCGCCCACCCACGCTCGAACCGGGCAATAGACTTTGGCTGCTCACTCATCCGGATCTGCGCCAAGTCGCGCGGGTGCGCGCGTTCTTTGATTTTGTCGGTGGCGAGCTCGCCAAACTGAAACCTCTGTTTGAGGGACGTATGGATGCGGCGGCGCCTAAGAACGGGCGGCCCGAGCGTACGAGCTCATAGACTCGCACCAAATGCCTAGCACCCTAATACTGCATAGAGCTAAGCCCTGTCTCTTAAATTTTGAGAGATATGTAGAGGTATCCCATTAGCAGTATCAGTCAATGCGCGCGAAAGCAAGCGATTTTCTTTTGTGCCAGAATGCGCTTCATGGGTGCACAAGACATTGCTATCCGTTTAGCGCGCGAGGACGACGCCGATGAGATCGCGCGCATGTCGCGCGATTTAATTGAGTCGGGGCTCGGTTGGTCCTGGACGTCTCCGCGCGTGCGCAAAGCTATTGCGCATCGCGACACGCTAAGCGTGGTGGCGTATCGGGAAAGCGGCAACCTCAAAGCCGAGCAAGCGCCCATGCTCGCGTTCGCAATTGCTTACTTCGGCGACGAGCAGGCGCACTTGAATTTGCTGGCGGTCCACCCGGAGCAACAACGACACGGCATCGGCAAGCGCCTCGTGACATGGGTGACGGAATCGGCCTTGGTCGCGGGAATCCGCACTGTCAACCTGGAACTACGGTTGCGCAACGCAACGGGCCGCAGCTTTTATCGCGCACTCGGCTTTAAGGATACGGCGCTAGTGCCGAACTACTACCGCGGCGTCGAAACCGCGGTGCGCATGTCGCGTGATATCACGCTGCGCAGCCCAACCTCCGAGCGCGGCATATGGCGACCCTCGTAAGTTCGGGCGCATACGTCTACGAGGAACTCGCCGGCTGGGATAAGCTGCCCGAGGGTTGGTCATACCGCGACGTGGCCGGTGTGGCAGTCGACAGCAAAGATCAAGTCTACGTTTTCAATCGCGGGCGCCATCCGGTCATCGTTTACGATCGCCACGGCAACTTCTTGCGTTCGTGGGGCGAGGGCCAATTTACCCGCGCGCATGGCATCCATATCGGCCCGGACGATTCGCTGTATTTGACCGACGATCAGCACCAAACGGTGCGCAAGTTCACGCCCGAAGGCAAGCTGCTGCTCACCCTCGGCATTCCTGGCCAAGCCGCGCCCTACATGAGCGGCGTGCCATTTTGCCAATGCACGCACACGGCGCTGTCCACGCGCGGCGATATTTACGTCAGCGACGGCTACTGCAACGCGCGCGTGCACAAATTCTCGCCGGACGGCAAGCTGCTGTTCTCGTGGGGCGAGCCGGGTACCGGTCCGGGAGAGTTCAATATCCCGCACAACATCGTTTGCGACGAAGACGATTACGTGTACGTTGCCGACCGCGAAAATCACCGTGTGCAAGTGTTCGACAAGCATGGCAAGTACGCCGGCCAGTGGAACCATCTGCATCGTCCGTGCGCGCTGCACCTAGGCCACGCTGGCCACGCAAACAAGAATTCGCTCTGTTACGTCGGCGAGTTGGGCCCGCAAATGGACGTCAACAAAAACGTGCCGAATTGCGGGCCGCGTGTGAGCATCGTCACCAGTAAAGGCGAGATTCTCGCGCGGCTCGGCGACATCCGGGGTGGCGAGGCCCCTGGGCAGTTCATTGCGCCGCACGGCATCGCCATCGATTCACATGGCGACATTTACGTCGGCGAAGTTTCCAACACCTTTTGGGGTTTGCAGGGCAACCTGATTCAAAACCCGCGCGACTTGCGCTGTCTGCGCAAGTGGGTGCGTGTCGCGCCCAGCCAGTAGACGCGATGCGCACGCTTTTCGCCCAGCTTCTAGCGCTGGCGTTACTGTTTGCAAGCAACTTTGCGCACGCGGCGCAAACCGACGAGTTTCTCGCCGGCTACGTCAGCGCGATTCTCGAGCAAGACCTCAAATGGCCGGCCAACAGCTACAGACTGCGCGTGCAACAAGGCGCGGCAACAGTCACGCTGCTGGACGCGAAACTCGACGTCACCGCAGCTGCCGAAGACTCACGCATCGCACAGGCTAAGGCGCGGCTGGCCGAGATCCCCAGCTTGCGCAGTGTGGCCGTGCTCGCACCGCCGCGCGCGCCCACTGCTCCGGCAAAGGGCTTCTGGCGCGGCATTGGCGAGCGCACGGCGAGCGCGCTCGGCGTCAGCGGCGAAGCGGATAGCTTTCCCAGCGGCGACGTGTTCCAACCGCTGCTGGCCGATGAAAAACAGCCACAATTCTTCGTCAGCGCGCGCCACTACGACACGCCGCAAGGCAACACCACATTCGGCGCGGTGGCCTACGGCGAAACCTTTGGGCTGCTGCGCATCCGCGGCATGGGCAGCGATGATCGCGAAGGCCTGCAGTTCAGTGTTGCCGGCGCGCTGTTCGCGCAGTTCGACCTAGAGTCGCCCTCTAGCGATTTGGTCAACGCCGACTACACCATCGGCGTGCAGGCGACGTATCGCCGCAACGCGACCGGCGCGCGTATTCGCCTTTACCACCAAAGCTCGCACTTGGGCGACGAGTTTCTGTTGCGCGTGAAACCGGAGCGTATCAATTTGAGTTTCGAGTCGCTCGAAGCGCTCGTTTCGCGGCAGTGGAACGAGGACCGCTGGCGCGTTTATGCAGGCGGGGAGTACATGTTGCGGCGCGAGCCGGAAGATCTCAAACCGGGCATGTTGCACTTGGGCGTAGAGTACTACGGCCATGATCCGGTGTTGCTCAACGGCCGCTTCGTTGCCGGCATCGATATGAAGAGTTACGAAGAGAACGACTGGCAGGTGGGGCGTTCTGTCAAGGCCGGCTTGCAGTTCGGCGGTCTCGGTCCAGGCGGGCGGCATGTACGTGTGCTGGGCGAAGCGTACCGCGGCTTCGCGCCGCATGGCCAGTTCTACACGGAAAAAGTCGATTACTGGGGCTTAGGTTTGTACTTGGGATTCTAGTGAGGGATGGTATGCGGCGCTTAATTTGCTTGATGTTGGCACTGTGTTGCGCATTCGGTGCGCATGCGCAAAGCGCAAAGACACTCAAGGCGCGAGAACTTGTCGGCATGCACGACTTTCGCGCCGTGATCGCAAACGGCAATCTGTATTCGAAATCTGAATGGTTAGTCGCGGCGCGCGAACTGCTCAAGAAAGAAGGCAAGACGCGCGGCTTCGGTGCCGACTGGGCGCCGAGCCACCCTTTGTGGCAGCGCGCCGAGGCTACGCTCATGCAACCCTACCAAGCCGAGGTACGGAAACGCTTCGAGGCGCTCGCGTGGATGAAACCGCAGTTCGTCGCCATCATCGAACGCGATTTCAGCGAAGCCGACGTCGACGCGCTAATCGCTCACTTCAAGACCGACGAAGGCGCCCAGCAGCTGCGCATGCTCGATCACGCGCTGGCCAATAACGTACTCGGCACGTTCAGCTTGACGTATCGGCTGAAAACCGATGTACCCGGCGCCGAAGCGGAACTCAAGCGCACGCAGGAGATGTTCTACCGCGGCGAAGAAGCGATGATCTTCGAAGTGGTGAATAGCCCCGCAGGCATCCAATTCGCCTTTTCGCAGCACGGCAAGAAATACACCTACGACATCGTCACCAACATGACTCTGTTGTTCGTGCGCCAACTGCAAGACGAAACCGCGCAGATTCCGGGTTTGCTGCAGCGCATGCTGCCGCAGGCGCAAACCGCGCTCGACGCGTACGCGCAAAGCACCCGCTAGCCGGGCGGGCCGCGCCGCGATGAATCTGCTATTGCTATGCCGCGCCGAACCGCTGTCGCGCTGGCAGCAACCGCTGACGCAGCGCCTGCAGCACGACCGGCTGATCGTCAATGCGGCGCAATGCGCGCCGGAGAGCATCGATGCCGTTATCGCCGATTCCCCGCCACAGGGCATTTGGCAGCAATTTCCAAACTTGCGCTTAATCCAATCGCTCTGGATGGGTGTGGATCGCTGGCTAAACGATCCTTCGCTACCCGCCCACGTTCCGGTCGCGCGCATGATCGATCCGGACATGGTCACCGCGATGACCGAAACGGTGCTTGCGCACGTGCTGCATGTTCACTTGCGCCATGACGACATGCGCCGCCAGCAAGGCGAGCGGCACTGGGAGGAGATCTACAATCCGGTGGCGGCGAAACGCACTGTTGGCATCATGGGGTTAGGCTCGCTCGGTACGGTGGCTTCGCGTGCATTGACGAATCTTGGCTTTGCGGTGAGCGGTTGGAGCAGAAGGCCAAAGATACTCGACGGTGTGCGCTGCTATGCAGGCACCGAGCAACTCGCAGAATTCCTGGCTGCGAATGAGATTCTCGTGTGTTTATTGCCGTTGACACGCGCCACGCGCGGCATTGTGAATGCCGAATTCTTGCGGCGCATGCGCCCGGGCTCGGTCTTCATCAATCTGGGTCGAGGGGCGCATGTGGTGGAAAGCGATCTGCTGCAGGCGCTCGACCACGGCCATCTGCGGCATGCGATCTTAGATGTATTCGAGCACGAGCCGCTGCCGCGCGAGCATCGCTTTTGGACACATCCGCGCGTGAGCGTTTCGCCGCATTCGGCTTCGATGGCGAATCCCGAGTCGGCATCGGATTTCGTCGCGGAGAATTTGCGCCGGCTACGCGCAGGCCAGCCGCTGTTGGGTATTGTCGATCGCGCTGCGGAATACTAGAGAAAATTATCTACGAACAAATTCTTGCGCCAGCCGAGGCCGATGTTAGCCTACGCGCTGTCGCCCTTCTAGTGCCCAAGAAATGACTCCCCGCTTCTCTGTCAATGCACTTTCTAAGCTTGCGTTCGATTTGCTTTGCAGCGCCGGATTGCCCGCACCGCGCGCCCGCGTTCACGCCGACACTTTGCTAGAAGCAGATTTGCTCGGCCACGATACTCATGGACTGGCGTTGTTGCCGGCGCATTTGAACGAACTCGTCTCAGGCGGCATGGCCCGGGACGGCGAACCGGAAGTGATTTCCGATCGCGGTGCGTGCGTTGCATGGGACGGCAAACGTATGTCAGGTCCGTGGCTGGTGAGCCAAGCAACCGATCTGGCAATCGAGCGCGCAAGGCGCTACGGCACATGCACCATTGTGATCGCGCGCACACACCACATCGCGTGCCTTGCCGCGTTCCTACGTCGCGTCACCGACCAGGGCTTGATGATGCTGGTGATGTCGGCCGATCCGTGCAACGAAAACGTTGCGCCGCACGGCGGCAAAGTCGGCGTGGTGTCGCCGAACCCCATCGCCGCAGGCATTCCCACACAGGGCGAACCGATTCTGATCGACGTGTCTACCTCCATCACAACCAACGGCATGACGCAGCGCTTGCAAGCCGAAGGCAAGCGTTTTCCGGGCGAGTGGTTGGTCGATGCGGATGGTCAGCTCACGAACGATCCGAACGCCATGTTCGCGCAACCTAAAGGTGCGCTGCTGCCGCTCGGTGGTTTGCAGAGCGGCCATAAGGGCTACGCGCTTTCCTTGCTGGTCGAAGCGCTCACCAATGGACTTGCCGGCCACGGTCGAGTGAAACCGCGCGAGGGTTGGGGCGGCACCGCGTTCATTGAAGTGTTCGATCCGGATGCGTTCGGCGGCGGCACGGAATTCTTGCGCGAGACGACGCATCTCGCCGAACTTTGCCGCGCCAGCACGCCGCGCGATCCCACTCACCCGGTGCGCATGCCCGGTGAAGCGGCTGCGCAACGCAAAGCGCGTCAATTGCACGCGGGCGTCGCGCTTTACCCAACGATTCTTCCGGCGATAAGACCTTGGGCGGAAAAATTCAGAGTCGAACTGCCGCAACCGCTGCCGTGAGTTCGCGTTAGCTGTTCTTCCAGACTGAATAGAACATTTCGGAGGACAGCAGAAACAAAAACATCGCCCACACTTTCTTGAGCGTGGCGATGGGCAGGCGATGCGACATACGCACGCCCAGCGGCACGGTAAAAAGGCTGAATAGGGTAATCCCCAGCAAAGCCGGCAAGTATACATAGCCGAAATGTGGCGCCGGCAGCCCGGCCACGCGCCAGCCGCTGACAATGTAGCCGAGCACGCTTGCAATCGCGATCGGAAAGCCGATGGCCGATGAGGTGCCGATGGCACTGCGCATCGTCACGTTCGACCAAATCATGAACGGAATGGCCAGCGCCGCCCCGCCAATGCCCACCAACGCTGATACCGCACCGATGAACGCACCCGCGGAGAGCATGCCGGCGGACCCCGGCAACTGCCGCGACGGTTTCGGTTTGCGGTCGATGAGAAGCTGAATCGCCACGTACAGCAAGAAGGTGGCAAAAATGATCTTGAGCACGTTGGTCGGCAATAGCGTGGCGATGTAGCTGCCGAGCAAGCTGCCGAGGATGATGCCTGGTGTGATGCGGCGAAAAATCCGCCAATCGACGGCGCCGCGCGCGTGATGCTCGCGAAAGCTCGAAACGGAAGTAAACACGATGCAAGCCATCGCGGTGGCCAGCGCGATGTGCATAACATGCTCGTGCGGCACACCGCGCATGCCGAACACCATGACTAGTACCGGAACGATGACACCACCGCCGCCAATGCCGAGCAAACCCGCGATGAAGCCGACGAAGGCGCCGAGCGCGCCGTAGATGAGCCAATATTCCAACTAATAAAATTCCCGTAAGAGTGTGCTGGCCGAAGCTCAGCGATTCGCGATTCCAGTCAGGCTACAGGTCCGAAAAGCTCACCGTGCAGCGAGGGGCCTGACTACAGGTGTTGCTATGCCCTGGATCAGCGCATGAGTTTTTCGCTGATGAACGCCCATTCGCGCGGATCCACCGGTGTGATGGAAAGGCGGTTGCCGCGCTGCAAGATGCGCATGTTGGCGAGTGCTTTGTGTTTGCGCAATTCCTCCAGCGGCACTATTGGCACTTTGCGCATGAATTTGACGTCGACGTGAAACCAAACCGGCTTGTCGCGCGTGGCCTTGGGCTCGAAGTAATCGCTTTTCTTATTGAATTGTGTCTCGTCCGGGTAGGCGAGCTTGGCGACTTCGGCAATGCCGACGATGCCGGGCGGATCGCAGTTAGAGTGATAGAAAAACGCTTGATCGCCAAGCGCCATTTGATCTCTCATGAAGTTGCGTGCTTGAAAGTTACGCACGCCGGTCCAGGCGGTGACTTTGTCTTTTGCGAGCGCGTCGATGGAATACGCGTCGGGTTCGGATTTCATTAGCCAGTAGCGCATGGGTTACTTGCCGTGAGCGAACGATTTGGACAGTTTGTTGTGCCGAGGACTAGAGTCGGTGGCGAGCGCTGAGCGCGCAGAGCGGACTGCGTCGCTTGCCCGCCGCGCCCGCTTAGAAAAGGTCCCCCACCTGTGCCGTCTGGCCTGCATCTTGAACCCTCACACCAAAAAGGTGGTCGTCCACCGAGCACATCAGGCAATTCCGCCGTGGGATTCGCACAACAGCACTCTGTAAAGCAGACGTCCGGGTTAGATGATTATCGGTTCAAAGAATATAAGGCCTGTCGCGAACACCGCAGGGGGTTGATCGTGGTGCTTAGAATAACTTCTCTTGCTCGTTCAATACTTGGTCGATGGATGCACTCATGTCTTCGACCTTTTGTTTGAGCGGCGCAAGATCGGGGCCCTTGGGCTTCTTGCTCACGAGTTCGTGCGCAATGTTGAGCGCCGCCATCAGCGCGATGCGCTCGGTGCCGACGACCTTGCCGCTATCGTGCAGTTCTTTCATCTTGGTGTCGGCAAGCTGCACGGCTGCCATCAATTGCTTCTCTTCGCCCGGCGGGCACGCGAGCCGAAATTGGCGGCCGAACAAGGAGACATCTACTGCTTTCGCATCGCTCATGGTTGGCTTTCCCGCTAGGCTTCGGGTATTTGTTCGAGCAGCGATTCCAAGCGTCGCGCTGCTTCATCCAGGCGCGCGTTGGTGCGCTTGTTTTCGTCGATCTGCTGCGCCAATTGCTGCCGCAAGCCTTGGTTTTCGGTGCGCAGTTTACGGGTAACCGCGATCAGCTGCGCGAGCTTGGATTCGAGTGCTTGGAGTTCGTTTTCCATGGCGCAACACTATAGAGGCGCGGCGAGTCCGGGTCAATCTTGACGCGTTGCCAAAAAACAAACCTAGCACGATATTCGCCGGCGAAACGGCCATCGCAGCAGCATTGGGCGCGTCTAACGTACCATTATGTGTTTCCGACCCGCTGAGAATGCCGCCATGCCATTCACTACGCTAATTTCCACCGCAGAGCTTGCCGCGCAGGCGAGCGATCCGAATTACGTCATCGTCGACTGCCGCCACTTGCTGACCGATATCGGCTACGGGCGGCGCGAATATGCCAAAGCGCACATCCCGGGCGCGCGTTTTGCGCACCTCGACGAAGATCTCTCCGCCAAGCCCAACGGTAAGAACGGCCGCCACCCGTTGCCAGATGCGGAGTGGCTGGGCGCAAAGTTTGGCGCGATGGGTATCGACGCCAGCAAGCAGGTGGTGTGTTACGACGATGCCGGTGGGGCGATTGCCGGGCGCACTTGGTGGTCACTGCGCTGGCTCGGCCACGATGCCGTCGCGGTGCTCGATGGCGGGATCACTAAATGGATGAAAGAGGGCCGGCCGGTGACCGACGCTACGTCCTCGTTCGCGCCTGCCAAGTTCATCGCCAAGCCGAAGCCCTCTTTCGTCGACGCCCAGTACGTGCTGGAAAACTTGCGCCGCCCTGGCACGCTGGTGATCGACGCCCGCGCCAACGACCGCTTCCACGGCCAGAACGAGACCATCGATCCGGTGGCAGGCCACATCCCGGGCGCAATCAACCGTTTTTTCAAAGATAACCTCACCGCCGAGGGCACTTACAAGCCCGCGGCGCAACTGCGCGAAGAATTCGAGCGCATCCTGAAGGGGATGCCGCCCAGCGCGGTAGTGAATCAGTGCGGTTCGGGCGTTACCGCGTGCCACAACCTGCTGGCGATGGAAATTGCCGGGCTGACCGGTGCTAGGCTTTACCCGGGCTCTTGGAGCGACTGGATCACCGATCCGAGCAGGCCGGTGGCGAAGTAAGGAGGGCGGGTTAAAGGAGGCGCGGGGGAACCCCCTGCCCCCGCGCTCGCCCTTGGAGGCGTGGTCGCCGAAACAGGGCGCTTGCGCGCCGTTGAAGCAAAAAGCAACTGCGGCCGAGGGAAAAAGTCGCCAGTATTTTTCAATACGGCGCGTGCAGAACGAGCGCGGGGGCACGCGAAGATGAGCGAAGCTCAGACTTCGCCTGCCTTGGCTTAGGTTCCCCCGCGCCCTCCTTTTACTTGCAGATTTGCATATTATATGCTAGTTTGCGCATATATGCATACAGGAGTATCCCGCATGCCCGCGTTAGCTCGAGAAGCCGCTCAGCCCTATGTTGCCGAGCGCAGCAGCGAAGCGTCTCACGACGCCGCCGCGATGCTCGGCTTTTTTCGCATCATGACGCTCTGGGGCGCGAGCAATCCGCAGATGCGCCGCATCCTCGGTTCGCCGCCGGAACGCACCTTTTACGAATGGAAAGCGGGCCGTGTGAAGCGCTTGCCGGAAGACGTGATGCGCCGCATTGGCTACGTCGCGGGCGTGTTTAAGGCACTGCAAATGCTCTATGCCGACACCGCGCAGGCCGATTCCTGGGTCAGCAGACCGAACCGCTACTTTGCCGGCCAAGCTCCGCTCGAACGCATGGCCGCAGGCGACGTAACGGATTTGGCGATAGTGCGTGCTTACGTCGATGCGGCGCGGGCACCGTGGTCGTAAAGTCGAGGCTCGGGGGAACCCCCTACCCCGCGCTCCTTCTGCTGCGGCCGTGCCTGTCGTGTGGGGTACGCTGGCAAGTGGCTCGTAAGCTGGGGGAATATTGGCCACTTTGTTCGGGATTTCACAAAGAGGGTGTCGGAGCACCCACACGATGGGCACGGCTAAAATCAGAACGAATTCGGAGCACGGGGAAATTGGCGAAACCCAAGCTTCGCCGAGGGTTTCCCCGCGCTTACCTTTATGATCAGTTGGCCTCACGCCACCCGCATCATCGCGTCCAAGTACCCGCCGATCAATTTATTCGAGCGCCTCTCACCCGACCCTGCAGTGTGGGAGGCATTGATCGCCGCGGAGATGTTGGTCAACCCGCGCGTGCGCGACGAAATCGGCGAGATACGCTTAGTCTCGAAGGAAGATCGCATCAGCGGACCGGGGGCCAGTTACGTCATGTCCTCGTTCACGCACCTGAACCCAAAGGGCTCGCGCTTCAGCGACGGCAGCTACGGCGTTTACTATGCCGCACGCGAGTTCGAAACGGCGCTGCGCGAGACCGCATTTCACTTCGGGCGCTATGCGGCCGATAGCGATGACGGCCCGCGCTACGAAGACATGCGAGTACTTGTAGGCACGATCGAGCACCGTTTTCACGATGCTGCCGCGCTGTCTGAGAAAGAGCGCTCGGCGATTCTCGATCCCAATTCGTATGCCGCCAGCCAGGCTTACGCGCGTGAGTTACGCGAGGCGGGCAGCGACGGCATCGTTTACCCGAGTGTGCGCAATGCGGGCGGACACTGCGTCGGTGCGTTTCGCCCGAACGTGGTCGGCATTCCGGTGCAGAGCAAGCACCTGCGCTACCACTGGGACGGCAAACAAGTTGAGCGTTATTTTGATTACAGCGACGATTTGTGGCGGCCGGTTTGGGACAAGCAAACTAGGCAACCAAGCCACGCAGGCACATAGGCCAGCGTTTCGGCAGGCTTAGTCCTTCCGCTTCATCCAAACCGCAGTGTCATGAAACACCGCCCCGCCATTCGGCCAGCCCGGCTCGGCGCTGGTCAGGCTGTTGATGCCGATGCTGTTTTCGAACGCGTGATTCGGCCAGATGCCCTCCACGACCACGACACCGCGTTGTTGACCTTCCTGCGCTTTGGCGTGCACGATCACTTCGCCGCGCTCATTTCCGATGCGCACACGCTCGCCGTTAGCGACACCCAGTGCGGCGCAGTCTTCAGGATGAATTAGAGCAGTCGGACGCTGCTCGCGTTTGAGCGAGCCAGGGGTTTCGGTAAAACTGGAATTGAGAAAAGTGCGGGCCGGTGCTGCCACCAGGCGATACGGCTTTTGCGCAGTGGCGTTGTCGATCACGTCCAGATGATCCGGCAGCACCGGCATCTCTTGCCAGCGCCCGCCGAAACGCTGCCAGTCGGCGCGGAAGTGGAACTTCTTATCCGCCGTGTCGAAGCCGTCGAGAAAATGCATGCGCTCGAACGGATACGCGAAATCTTGGCCGCCACGTTCGTAGTTTGTCTGCGCGTCCCACATGCCGGAGCGACGCAGCGTCTCGTCCATGATCTCCCACGCGCTCATATTGAAGCCGCGGTGCTGCGCGCCGAGACGTTTAGCCAGTTCGCAAACCACATAATGATTTTCGCGCGCTTCGCCCGGCGCTTCGACGAGCTTGCGCGCAACTTGGAAAGTGGTGTGGCCGCTGGCCGTATAGAAATCATCATGCTCTAAGAACATGGTCGCCGGCAGCACGACGTCGGCATAGGCGGCGGTTTCGGTCATGAACTGTTCATGCACGCAGAGGAACAAATCTTCGCGCGCCAGTCCTGCATGCACTTTGTGCAGCTCGGGGCACACCATAGCCGGATTGGTGTTCTGCACCAGCATCGCCGTCACCGGCGGCCCGCCGCCCAGCGCATCGGGCTCGTTCATGAGAATCGGGCCAAGACGCGACTGATCCAGCTCGCGCAGCGCCGGATCGAGCATGTCGGTGCCCTCGATCAAGGAACGCTCGAGCGGATAGATGCCGGTGTGACCATAGAGCGCGCCGCCGCCGCGGTGTTGCCACGCGCCGGTGACTGCGGGCAGGCAAGTTACCGCATGCATGTTGGCGGCGCCGTTGCGCGAGCGCGAAAAGCCGTGATGGCAGCGGATGAAACTATTCTTGTGGCTGCCGTACAGGCGCGCGAATTCGACGATGGTCTCCGTCGGCAGGCCGGTGATCGCGCTGGCCCATTGCGGCGTGCGCGTGCGCACGTGCGCGGCCAGCTCGTCCGGACAATCGGTATAGCGGCGCAAATAATCCCAGTCGGCGTAACCTTCGGCGAAGAGCACATGCATCACCGCGCAGGCGAGCGCGCCGTCGGTGCCGGGACGCACCGCGAGGTGCAAATGCGCCTTCTCCGCCGTGGCGGTGCGATACGGGTCGACCACCACCAATTTTGCCCCGCGCTTGCGCGCCGCCATCGCGTGCTGCATCACATTGACTTGCGTGTGCACCGGATTGCCGCCCCAGATGACGATGACCTGCGCATGCTCGGCCGCTTCGCGCAAATCGACACCGCGCTTGCTGCCGACGCCGGCGATCCAGCCCGAATCCGACAGCGCCACGCAAATGGTCGAGTACCAGCGCGAATACTTCATCGCGTGGCGCAAGCGCTGGATGCCGTCGCGCTGCACCAAGCCCATGGTGCCCGCGTAGAAATAGGGCCACACCGTCTCGCTGCCGTAGCGTGCGGCCTTGTCGGCGAAGGCTTCGGCAACGCGATCGAGTGCCGTGCTCCAATCGACACGCTTCCACCGCCCTGAACCTTTCGGTCCATCGCGCAACATCGGATAGAGCAGCCGGTCCGGATGATGCGCGCGCTCGGCGTAACGCGAGACTTTTTCGCAAATCACGCCGTCGGTGTAAGAGTTGCGATGCGATCCGCGCACACGGCCGATGGTTCGCGCATCGACGATTTCGACATCGAGCGCGCACGTGCTGGTGCAATCGTGCGGGCAAACGGAAGGGGCGATGCGTAGCGGGGCGTTCATCTTGTCGGCTTCATTGGTTCGATCCTTCGCTCAGTCTTAAACCTAGATCCGGCAGTTAGGCGCGACCGATTGCCGGATCTAGGTTAAAGCAAACAGATTGTATAAGATCGCGCAGAGTGTGATTCTGAATCAGCTCGATGCGGCAAAAATAGAACCCGTCATCCTCGCGCAGGCGGGGATCCAGCTTAATGTCAAATTGGGCCCCCGCCTGCGCGAGGGCGACGATGGCAATAGTTGTCTCTTAGATCCGCGATTGGAATAAGAGTCCGCGTGCTCACGCGGGCGCGCAAAACCGGTAGAAGAAATAGTCATCGATGAAATCATGTTCATCGGTGACGTGCTGCAACATGCGCAGATCCTGCAAACGCTGACCCAAACTCACCGCTTGTTCACGCGTGAGCGCGTGCTGTCTGCACAGCCAATCGACCGCCTCGTGTCCGACGAAACACTCCGGATAGCTGGTGCCGCGGTAGCTGCGCGCGGCGATCAGCCCGCTCGCCACCTGCATGCCGCTCGCGACTTGGTCGAGGTCGATGGCTTCGATAACCGAGATATCTTCGACATAGCGATAGAAATAATCGCCGTCGGCGAACGGCTGCGCTTTTACGACGTGATGCAGGTATCCGCTCACCAGCAGAGCCTGGCCGATGGCGACGGCGGCAGCACGATCGCACCGCAACCGGTTGGCCAACCACGCGCACGCCTCGCTGCCGAGAAAGCAATTCGCGTAGCTTTTGCCCAAGTATTGGCGCTGTGTGGTGCTCACGCCCCCACCGAGCTCGCGCGCGAGTTGTGCCAAATCTTGTCCTTCGTCACGCAGCCGATGCGCGAGGGCATGGGCGTTTGCCTGCGCGTCGATACGGCCGCCGTATTGCGGTAGTAGCGGCGCGGCAGCCCCAAGGAGCCGGCGCAGATCTTTTGCGTCGACTTCCGCGATGCCAAGCGTCGCCAGTAACCGCAGCACGACGCCCGGCGCGCTCACTTCCGCGAGCAACGGCGAGAGCGCGGGCAATAAGTCCGCCGCGCCGTGCTTACGCGCCCAGCCGCGTTCGGCCGCGGTGATGTCGAACTTTGCGTCGGTGGTTAGCACGAGTTCGAGTGCGGGAAATTTGCGCGTGAACCACGCCGCGAAGTTCGCCAGTGACGTCCCCTCTCGGCTCAAAACCCGCAAATCCAGCACTAGCATGCGCACCGGATATTTTCGCTCTTGCTCGTTCAAGTACTCCGTTAGCGGCGCTTCGCTCGGCACCACGATTACTTTCAAACTCTGCGACAGTAGGGCCGAGCGCCATAGCCGCAAGTTCCAGGCGGAGTCTTGCGCCAGCAGCACCAAATGAGCCTTACCCATGGGGCGGCCTACGCATTGCACACCGTAGTTGCACGTGCCGCGGCGCGCGTGTGCAACATCGCCTCGAATTTCTCCAGCGGCAGCGGGCTGCTGATCAAATAACCTTGCGCTTCGTCGCAACCCCACTCGCGCAGCAACGCCAGCTCGACGCTTTCCTCAACGCCCTCGGCGGTGACTTTGAGTCCGAGATTGTGCGCGAGGTCGATCGCCGAGCGTACGATCGCGACGTTGCGCGCATCGGTGGCTAGGCCGCGCACGAAAGTTTGATCGATTTTCAACTCATCGACATTCAAGTCGCGAATGTAGGCAAGCGACGAATAGCCGGTGCCGTAGTCATCGATGGAGAGCTGCACGCCCGTGGCACGCAGACGCGCGACATTGTCCAGCGCCTGCCGCGGATCTTCCATCAAAGCGCTTTCGGTAATCTCCAAACACAATAGCGCCGGATCGAGCCGATGCTCTTCCAGCAAACTCTGCAACTGCCGCGGCAATTCCATGTTGAGCAAATCTCGCGCGGAGATGTTCACCGCCACGCGCAGGGGTGTGCCTTGCCGGCACCAAGCAGCGCATTGTGCAACGGCGCTGGCGAGCACCCAATTCGTGATGGAGCGGATGAATCCGGTTTGCTCGGCAAACGGAATGAACTCAGTCGGCGGCATGAAGCCGCGCGTCGGATGAATCCATCGCACCAAGCTCTCGACACCGATAATGGTCGCGTCGGACACGTTCACTTTGGCCTGGTAGTAGAGACGCAACTCGTTCTGCTCCACCGCGCGGCGCAACTCGCCCAGCAGCGACAACTGCGCTTGGCGCGGCACGTCCATCTGCGCATCGTAGACGGAGAAACCGGATTTGCTGCGTTTAGCCGCATACATGGCCATATCAGCGCGCTGGACCAAACTCACCGGATCGCTCGCCTGATCGGGGAAATGCGCCACGCCGATGCTGGCACTGACATCCAGCGGCTGCATCTCCAGTACGATAGGTACCTCTAGCGCCGCACCGATACGCCGTGCGAGTGCCGCGGCATCTTCCGGCTTACCGGTGGGCAGCAGCATGACAAATTCGTCCCCGCCGAAGCGCGCGAGCGTGTCGGATTCGCGCAATAGCTCGCGCAGGCGCCGCGCAACTTCAACCAGCAGTTGATCGCCGACTTGGTGCCCCAATGAATCGTTGATGTGCTTGAAACGATCCAAGTCCATCATCATCACGGAGAAGGGTGTTTGCGCGCGCTTGGATAGTCGCACGGCCTGCGCCAAGCGATCGTTGAACATCGCGCGATTGGGCAGACCAGTCAGATCGTCTTCATAGGCCAGGCGCAGCACTTCGCCTTCGCGCTCCGCGATACTGGCGCGCATATGCTCGAAACTTGCCGCAAGCCGCCCGATTTCGTCGTCGCGATCGAGCGATGCACTGACTGAATAATCGCCGGCTTCGATGCGCGTTGCCGCCTCGGCGAGCGCATTGATCGGACGAGTGATGCTGCGCGCGAGCAACACACCGCCGATCAGCCCGGCTGCGAGACTTAACACGGCAAGCAGCCCCAACAGCGGCGTCGCCGCGCCGATAGGCAAGCGGGTAAGAGTAAGCAGCAAGAACGCCGTTGCCAATACGCCAGCTAGCAGCGTGGCAAACTGCAGCGCGATACGCGTTTCTAAACTAGCCCGGTTTCTCACAAGCGCGCGAGATGATGGCGTTCGGGTTACAGCAGCGGCGAGACCAAACGCGCCAGTTGCGGCAAAGTTTTCGCGCCCCACAGGCGTTCGCGCACTACACCGGCACGATCGATGACGAAGCACGTTGGTGTCGGATAGCTCTTGCCGAATTCGTTCGCTTCGAGTTCTTGCACCATTGCGCCGGGCAAGTTGTACATGCTCAGTTGGCGTGCGACGCGCGCCTTATTGTCGATGCCATCCACGCCAACTGCGATCACCTCGAAGCCCTTGCCTTTGTTTTCGTCGTAGAAGGTTTCGAGGTTACCGATTTCATACGCGCAGTATTTGCAGAAGCTCGAATAGAAATTCACCAGCACGACTTTGCCCTTCAGCGCGGCGAGATCGAAGTCGGCGCCGCCGAGTAATTTGCCACGCAGCGCGGGCGCGGGTTGATCGATCTGCGCGACGGCGCGTGCGGCTTGCTGCGGCAGCATGGCGCTGGCGGCAAGTACTGCGGGCAGACGCAGGAAATTGCGGCGGCTTGGTACATGCGAACGCTTAATACTCTCATAGAGATGTACCCGAGAATAGCGGTGGATCTTATTCAACACATTAACCTCTATCTAGTATCTGTCGCGCGGACGCGAATCCTCATGCTGCCAAGCGCCGCAACGCCTCACGATACTTCTCCGCCGTCTTTTCTGCCACATCGGTAGGCAGCGTCGGCGCGGGCGGTTGCTTGTTCCATCTCACACTTTCCAGCCAGTTGCGCACGAATTGCTTGTCGAAGCTCTCGGGGCTCTCGCCGACGCGATAGCTCGCTTGCGGCCAGAAGCGCGACGAATCCGGCGTCAAAGCTTCGTCGATCAAGTACAACTTTCCTTGCGCATCAAGCCCAAATTCAAACTTCGTGTCGGCGATGATGATGCCGCGGGTGAGCGCGTAGTCTGCCGCGGCGGTATAAAGCGCGATAGCGGTGTCGCGCACCTTCGCGGCGAGTTCCGCACCGATCATCTGCGCGGTGCGCTCGAACGAAATATTTTCGTCATGCGCGCCCTGCTCCGCTTTCGTAGCCGGCGTGAAGATCGGCTCCGGCAGCTTCGCGGCGCGCTGCAGCCCGGGCGGCAGCTTGATGCCGCATACGCTTTGCGACGCTTGATATTCTTTCCAGCCCGAGCCTTCCAAATAGCCGCGCACCACCGCCTCGATCGGCAGCGGCTTTAGCCGGCGCACGACAATTGCCCGGCCTTCGACTTGCGCACGCTCATCCGCCCGCACCATGGTTTCGGGCGCGATGCCGGTTAAATGATTGGGCACGATATCCTTCAAGCGCGCGAACCAGAAGTTGGACAACGCGGTCAGCACTTTGCCTTTATCCGGAATCGGCGTTGGCAGTACCGCGTCGAACGCCGATAGCCGGTCGGTAGTGACGATGAGTAGGCGAGTATCGTCGACGGCGTAAATATCGCGCACCTTGCCGCGCCCAAGCAGCGGCAAGCTTTGCAAGTGGGTTTCGTACACACTGCTCATCGCCGCGCCATTCTCCGTCATTCCTTCACGTAAGGCCGTTTGTCGGCACTGTCTTCCTCGTACGGAAAGCGCACATGCCCGTAGCGAACCACGAGCACAGCAATAGTCAACAACAGAATCGCCCCCGCCACCGCCAGCATACGCCACTCGGTGATTTCCTTGGCATCGAGAATCAAGTAGCGCGCCAAGGCGACCATGGCGATATAAAGCGGGAAACGCACCGGCAACTGACCCGACCGGAAGTAATGACCGATCATCGCCAGCACCTCGAGATAGAGGAACATCAACAATAGATCGGTCAGGCGCACGTGCCGCGCGGTGACCATCACCATGACTTCTTGATACATCGCGATGGTGGTGGCGAAGCCGACGATGATCAAGCCGAGGTACTCGACCGTGTCGAGCCCGACTTGGAAAAACCGTCTCACATTCGCAAACATTCTGGAATCGCGCTGCAACCTAACCTCCCGTTCACATTCTCCAAAACGAAACGCGGCGAGGCTCGCGCTCCCGCCGCGTCGCGATTCCTCTACTGCCCCCTAGTTCACGACTTGCCGCAATTCGCCTGCGGTATAGCGCTGCGCGACCCTTTCAAGCGGTAGGGCTTTGATCTTAGCCGCCTGCCCGGCGCAGCCGAACTGCTCGTAGCGCTGCTTGCAGATCACCTTGGCCGCTTCCTTCGCCGGCTTGAGATATTCGCGCGGATCGAACTTGCCTTTGTTCTCCGCCATGAACTTGCGAATCGCCGCGGTCATCGCCAAGCGAATATCGGTGTCGATATTGATCTTGCGCACACCGTGCTTGATGCCGAGCTGAATCTCCTCGACCGGCACGCCGTAGGTTTCCTTCATATCGCCGCCGTACTTGCGGATTTGCTCCAGCAAATCCTGAGGCACGCTGGAAGAACCATGCATTACCAAGTGTGTATTTGGGATGCGACGGTTGATCTCCTTAATGCGCTCCATGGCGAGGATATCGCCGGTGGGTTTGCGAGAGAATTTGTACGCGCCGTGCGAAGTGCCGATGGCAATGGCGAGCGCATCGAGCTGCGTGCGCTTGACGAAATCGGCTGCTTGATCGGGATCGGTCAGCAGCATTTCCTTGGTCATTTTGCCGTCGGCGCCGTGACCGTCTTCCTTGTCGCCCATCATCGTCTCGAGCGAACCGAGGCAGCCGAGTTCGCCTTCCACAGTCACGCCAATGCGGTGCGCCATATCGACGACTTTCTTAGTGACATCGACGTTGTAGTCGTAGTCGGCCACAGTCTTGCCGTCTTCCTTCAAACTGCCGTCCATCATGACGCTGGAAAATCCCAGCTTCATCGCCGACTCGCACACTGCAGGCGACTGGCCGTGATCCTGGTGCATGACAATCGGAATGTGCGGATAGCTGTCGACCGCGGCCTGGATCAAATATTTCAAGAACGTCTCACCCGCGTACTTCCGCGCACCGGCGGAAGCTTGCATGATGACCGGGCTATTGGTTTCGTGCGCGGCCTCCATGATGGCTTGCACTTGCTCGAGATTGTTGACGTTGAACGCCGGCAAGCCGTAGGAATTCTCGGCGGCGTGATCGAGAAGTTGACGCATAGATACGAGTGGCATGGTGCTCTCCTTACAGATTCGAAAAATTGGCCGCAGCCAATAAACTAACCGCCGGCCGGCGAACGATGTTCGCCGACGCGAATGATCTTCATGGTATTGGTACCGCCGGCCTTGTGGAACGGCTCACCGATGGTGATGATGATGTAGTCGCCGATCTTGACGGCGCCGCGCTTCTGCAATTCGTCCTCGGCTGCATCCAGCACGACTTCGGGATCGTCCGAGGCATGTTCGAACATAACCGGATACACGCCGCGAAACAACGACACACGCCGGCGCGTCTCGGTTAACGGCGTCAGGGCATACACCGGCACTTCCGGGCCCTTGCGCGAAATCAGCAGCGGCGTCATGCCGCTTTGCGTCAGCGATGCGACCGCTTTGATATCCAACGTCTCGCAGGCGAACACCACCGCTTGCGCGATGGCTTCTTCGGTGTTGGCCGCGTGTTGCAAGCCGCGGCGGCGTTCGAGCGCTGGGCCTTGCTCCTTTTCCGCCTCGACGCATACGCGCGCCATCGACGCTACGGTCTCCACCGGGTACTCGCCCACTGCCGTCTCAGCGGAAAGCATGACGGCGTCGGTGCCGTCGAGCACGGCATTGGCGACGTCGGAGACTTCGGCGCGCGTGGGAACCGGGCTTGAGATCATCGATTCCATCATCTGCGTGGCGGTGATCACCAAGCGATTGCGTTCACGCGCGGCGCGAATCATCTTCTTCTGCAAGCCGGGCACCGCGGCATCGCCTACTTCGACCGCCAAGTCGCCGCGCGCCACCATGATGCCGTCGGAGGCTTTCAAGATATCGTCCAGCGCGGGAATCGCTTCGGCGCGCTCGATTTTCGCCACCAGCCTGGATTGCCCGCCCGCCACGCGGAGCAATTCGCGCGCAAATTGCATGTCGGAACCGGAGCGCGGAAAAGACACCGCCAAGTAGTCGGCCTTCATGGCTGCGGCGACGCGGATGTCGAGCATGTCCTTCTCGGTCAACGGCGGCGCAGTCAAGCCCCCGCCGCGCCGGTTGATGCCTTTATTGTTGGAGAGCGGGCCGCCGGCTTCAACCGTCGTGTAGACCTCGCTGCCGCGAACTTGATCCACGTGCAGCACGATTCTGCCGTCGTCGAGCAGCAGTATCGAGCCCGGGCCGACGTCATTGGGCAACTCTTTGTAGTCGAGCCCAACGCGCTCTTGATTGCCCAGCTCGCACTTGGCGTCGAGGATAAACTTGTCGCCGGTCTTGAGCGCGATCTTGCCATCGGTGAACTTGCCGATGCGGATTTTTGGCCCTTGCAAATCGGCCAGAATACCGACCGTGCGGCCAAGCGAATCGGCGATTTCGCGCACCTGATTGGCCAGTTCGATGAGTTTTTCACCGGAACCGTGCGAAAAATTCAGCCGGAACACGTCGCAGCCGGCCGTCATCAACTTAGCGAGCACCTCCGGGTTGGTCGAAACCGGTCCGAGGGTGGCGACGATCTTGGTCCTGCGCTGCATGCGTATCCTTGGTTTACGCGAAGGCCGACTGCACCGCCCCCGCGTTGGGAAACGCCGATTTTAGCAAGTAAGAGGGCCGCCCGTCGGCCGCGGATCGATCCGCGGTACGCGCGCAGCGAACCAACAAAGACTGCCTCAGGCTCCGAGCGCGCTTTTGAGTTCCGCCAACAACTGCTTTTCGCCAGTACTGAGCCGCTCACCGCCAAAGCCCAAGAAACCGCCTTCGGTGGAAGCCATCGCGACCTTCTCGGCAACGGCCATGGCCCACTGTTTGTACTCGCTCGCTTCCTGCGGGCTGACCTTGCTCGTCAGCAGTTGCGCGGCGGCGCGGCAGTCTTCCAGCGTCTGTGCGCGAAACTTGTCCGCGGAATCGATGCCCTTGGCCTTCATGCGCGCCATGCCCCATTCCCGAGCGCTACGCGCTTGCGCGATTTCGGCGTTGCGGTCCGCCGCCTTCATGTCGGGAACCACAGCCTGGATCAGCGCATTGCTGGGGAAATCCTTAACGCCCGCCAGCACCGACTGCGCACTGACGAACATCTCCTTGCCGGTGCCGAACAGGCCGCTGCGTCCGGCGAAGGCCATCGCTGAGCCGATCATTTGCGGCACCGACGCCAGCAAATGCAATTCGTCTTCCGTCAGATTGAGTGCCATAGGAATCTCCTGTTGAGCGGGGAGGGGCTATTAAACTCGACCTGCCGCAGCCGCACAAGCGCCAGCGATTCAGCGCAATTGGTTTGCGCTTCGCATTGTTACAGCTCTGCGGGAATCACGCGCCGCGCTCTTCCAATACCGCGATAGCCGGCAGCTTCTTGCCTTCGAGAAACTCCAGGAATGCACCGCCCGCGGTCGAGATGTAATCGATCTGCTTAGCGATGTTGTACTTGTTGATCGCCGCGACGGTGTCGCCGCCGCCCGCGATCGAGAAGCCTTGCGAATCGGCTATTGCGTGCGCCAGCGTCTTAGTGCCGTGGCCGAACTGTTCGAACTCGAACACGCCCACCGGGCCGTTCCAAACGATGGTGCCGGCGGACTTGAGTTGCTCCGCGAGCAGCGCTGCGGTGCGCGGGCCGATATCGAGAATCATGTCGTCGGCGGCGACGTCCGCAGCCGCTTTTGTGCTTGCCGCGGCTTGCTCGGAAAACTCTTTGGCGCACACGACATCGATCGGCAGCGGCACATCGGCGCCGCGCTGCTTCATCGCGTCGATGATCTTTTTCGCTTCGCTGACTAAGTCGGCTTCGGCCAGCGACTTGCCGATTTTCATGCCAGCCGCCAGCATGAAAGTATTGGCGATGCCGCCGCCGACGATGAGGTAGTCGACCTTTGCCGCCAGCGCAGCGAGGATGGTGAGCTTGGTGGAAACCTTCGAGCCGGCCACGATGGCGATCAAAGGCCGTTTGGGATTGCCCAGCGCCCGCGTCAGCGCCTCGATCTCCGCCGCCATCAAGGGGCCGGCGCAGGCAACTTTGGCGAACTTGGCGATACCGTGCGTGGTTGCTTCCGCCCGATGCGCGGTGCCGAAGGCGTCATTGGCGTAGATGTCGCACAGCGCCGCCATCTTCTTCGCCAGCGCGTCTTCGTTCTTCTTCTCGCCTTTGTTGACGCGGCAGTTTTCCAATAAGACAACTTCGCCGGGTGCGACTTGCACGCCATCTAGCCAGTTCTGCTGCAAGCGCACGGGTTGGCCGAGCAGTTCGCCTAAGCGTTTCGCCACCGGCGCGAGACTATCTTCCGGCTTGAATTCGCCCTCAGTAGGACGGCCGAGATGCGAAGTCACCATGACCGCCGCACCGGCTTTCAACGCGTACTGAATTCCGGCGACTGAAGCGCGAATGCGGGTATCGTCCGTGATCGCGCCATTGTCGTCTTGCGGCACGTTGAGATCGGCGCGGATAAAAACGCGCTTGCCTTTTAGATCGAGGTCGGTGAGTTTGAGGATGGGCATTTTTTCGCTACTGCCTGCGGTAGTAAGACATAGGTTGGGCAACGTGAATGAGCGAAATCCCCCTCACTCCATCCCTCTGTCCCTACCGGGGCGAGGGAGTTTACCCTCCACGCATTCACTGCAACTAGGCTGCAGCCATCCAAGCCTTAGCCACATCCAACATGCGGTTCGAGAATCCCCACTCGTTGTCGTACCAGCTGCACACCTTCACGAGCGTGCCTTCGCTGACCTTGGTCAGCGTCGCATCGAAGATGCTGGAATGCGCGTCGTGGTTGAAGTCGATAGAAACGAGCGGCGCCTTGTTGTAGGCGAGGATGCCTTTGAGCGGGCCTTCAGCGGCTTTCTTCACCGCATCGTTGATTTCGTCGACCGTCGTCGCGCGCTTGGCCACAAAACTCAAGTCCACCACCGAAACGTTGATGGTCGGCACGCGAATGGCAAAGCCATCGAGCTTGCCGTTCAAGTGCGGCAGCACCAGGCCGACGGCGGCAGCGGCGCCGGTTTTGGTCGGGATCATGCTCATCGTCGCGGAACGCGCACGGCGCAGATCTTCGTGATAAACGTCGGTCAGGACTTGGTCGTTGGTGTAGGCATGAATCGTCGTCATCAAACCATTCACGACGCCGACGCTGTCGTCCAGCGCTTTGACCAGCGGCGCCAAGCAGTTGGTGGTGCACGAAGCGTTGGAGATCACCTGCTGGCTGGCTTTGAGCGAGTTGTGGTTGACGCCGTAGACCACGGTGTTGTCGACGTCCTTGCCGCCGGGGGCGGAGATCAGCACTTTCTTCGCGCCGCCCTTGATGTGGTTGATTGCCTTTTCCTTGGCAGTGAACAAGCCAGTGCATTCCATCACGATGTCCACGCCCAGGCTGCCCCAAGGAATTTCAGCCGGATTGCGGATGGCGAATACTTTGATCTTGTCGCCGTTGACCAGCATGGAATCGCCTTCGACGGCGACCGTGCCTTTGAATTTGCCGTGCGCCGTGTCGTAGCGCGTTAAATGCGCATTGGTTTCGGCATTGCCGAGATCATTCAGCGCGACGATTTGAATTTCGTTGGTGCGGCCCGATTCGTACAGTGCGCGCAGCACATTGCGGCCGATGCGGCCGTAGCCATTGATTGCGATGCGAATTGCCATGACTTGCTCCCGGAACGGTCAGAACACATAGAAGGTGAAATTCTACCGCTTCTCGCCTCCGGACTACCGGCCGCCCCCTTCTGCGCCCATGGCAACGTTGGCTTGCGCCTATTGTGGAAAATCTCGTGACACAGCGAATCATAATCCCGTCGTTCCCGCGAAGGCGGGAATTCACAACCCGCTGCGCACGCCGCATGGGTCTGCGCCTGCGCGGCGACGACAAACGCGTTTCGGTGCTATGTGACTCCAAATAGTCGAGCTCGCGCGTGGTGGCTACTTCGCCGCTTCGCCGCCAACCACCACGCTGGCCATCAGGTGTGGATCGACACGGCGCTTGAAGGCGTCTTTGATCTGCGCCAGCGTGACAGCTTCGACGGCGAGCGGGTAATCGTCCAGGTAAGTGAGCGCCAGGTTGTAGAAGCCGATGACTTGCAAGTAACCGAGCAGCTTCTTGTTGCTATCGATGCGCAAGGGGAAACTGCCGATGATGTTGCTCTTGGCGTTCTGCAGTTCTTGCTCGGTCGGACCTTGCTCAATGAATGTTGCGATGGTCTCGCGCACGACTTTCATGGCCTCGGCCGTTTGTTCCTTCTTGGTTTGCAAGCTGATGAGGTACGGCCCTTGATCGGCCAGCGGCAAAAAATAGCTGGAAACACCGTATACCAAGCCGCGTTTCTCGCGCACTTCTTCCGTCAGGCGGGAGGAGAAACCGCCCCCACCGAGGATGTGATTGCCCACCAGCAGAGGGAAGTAGTCAGGATCCAAGCGCTTTAGCCCAGGCACGCCCAACATGATGTGGCTCTGCGAGGCCGGATGCGCAATCTGGCGCGCTATGCTCTGCTGCGGCATTTTCACTTGGCTAATTGCCGCGAGCGGCGCATCGGGTTTGTGCAATTTGCCGGTAAGTTGCTCTGCGATGGCTTCGGCCTGGCTTCGCGTCACGTCGCCGAGAATGGCAACGACGGCTTGGTCGGCGCGGTAGTGGCGCTCATAAAAACGCCGCACATCCGCACGCTCCAGCATGCTCAGCGTGGCTACGGTTGGCGTCTGCGCGTACGGATGATCCTGATAAAGCGCCTTGTAAAAGGCGCGTTCGGCGATTGCGCCGGGCTCGGCACCCGCTTGTTTGACGCTGGCGATCATGCGCGATTTTTCGCGCTGAAATATTTCCTCCGGAAAATCCGGCTGCTGCACGATGTTCGCCAAAGTCGCCAGCGCCGTGGTGCGCTCCGCATCGCTGGTCAAGGTCCGCAGCGTGACACCGGCGCGGTCGCGGTCGATACCGCCGGAAAACTGCGCACCCACGTCGGCGAATTGTTCAGCCAATTGCTCCTCACCCATGCCGGCGGCGCCACTGTTGAGGTTGTTGAGGGTGAGCGTCGCCAGCCCGGATTCTCCTGCCGCGTCGCGGCCGGTTCCGGCTGGAAACTCCACGCTGACGTCAAGCATGGGCAAATCATGCGTCTCGACAAAATAAACGCGGGCGCCGTTCGCTGTCTGCCAGTGCTGAATGGTGAGTGCGGCTTGCGCCGCGCCCGCCGCGAGCGCCACGCCGAGCAGACAGTAACGCCACAGCAAAAGCTTCGTCCGCCGCACAGCCGTACTACGGCCAGGATAACGCTGCATGTCTTTATTCATGTTACTTGCAAGACCTTACTCTAAATGGTATCGGGCTATTGTGAATGGCGGATGCCTTCGACGGCAGGCGCCTGCTTGGGTTGCAGCGGCTGCGGGTCGAGCACTGCGACGGTCAAATTGTCATCTTGGAGATACTTCTGCGCCACTTCCTGGATTTGCTGCGCGGTAACGGAGCGCAGCTTGTCCACCATCAAATCCATATCTTTGTGCGATAGGCCCGCCGTTTCCATGGTGCCGATCTGCATCGCCTGGTAGAAGACGGAGTCGCGCTGAAATACCTGCGACGCGACCACATTGGCGATCACGCGCTTCAACTCCGCCTCGGTGACCCCTTCGGTCTTGACGCGCTCGATCTCGGCGCGCAACCCCGCCTCCAACTCGGCGACGCTTTTGCCCTCACGCGGCGTGCCGTCGATGATGATGGTGCCGGGACCACGCTGCAGGGCATCGTAGCCGGCGCCCGCCTCCTGCGCGAGGCCTTGCTCGCGCACCAGGCTTTTGACCAAGCGCGCGGAGTCGGTACCGTCGAGCACGCCCATCAACACTTGCAGCGCGTAAGGCTCCCAGTCGTTGGCCGGATCGCGCAGCGCCGGTGCGTGAAAGCCCATGGCAATGTACGGCAGCGCCGCCGGCGCCTTGACATTGATGCGCTTGATGCCCAGTTGCGGCGGTTCTTCTTGGGGTTTGCGCGCTGGCAAAGCTCGCGCCGGGATAGCGCCGAAGTACTTCTGCGCCAGCTCACGCACTTGCTGCGGATCGACATCCCCAGCCACTACCAGTGCAGCATTGTTCGGGGCATACCAGCGCTCGTACCAGGCCTTGGCGTCGGCCAAAGTGTAGTTTTCGATATCGTTCATCCAGCCGATGATCGGGCGCCGGTACGGGTGCGCGCTGAACATAGTGGCCATGAGCTGCTCGTACACGCGCGAATGCGCCTGGTCTTCGGTGCGCAGCCGGCGCTCTTCGGCGACCACTTTGCGCTCGCGCTGGAATTCTTCTTCGTCGAAAAGCAAATTCACCATGCGATCGGCTTCCATCTTGAGCGCAAGCTCGAGCTTGGACTTGTGCAACTGCTGGAAATAAGATGTGTAGTCGTTTCCGGTAAAAGCATTGTCGCGTCCGCCATTGGCCGCGATGATCTTGGAAAAATCACCCGGCGCGACCGTCGGTGTGCCCTTGAACATCATGTGCTCGAGCATGTGGGCAATCCCGCTGGTGCCATTTAACTCGTCGATCGCGCCGATGCGGTACCAGACCTGCGATACGATCGTCGGCGAGCGGTGATCCTCTTTGACAATCACCTTCATGCCGTTTTCGAGTAGGAATTCATGTGCCGGCGCGGCGCGCAGCGCGCCGCCATAGAAGAACAGGGAGGCCAGTGAGGCCATTAGGAATTTGTGCATAGTCCTCGCGATTTGGAGCGCCGCAGCGGCAGGTCGCTTAAAATAGCTATTCTACGGCGGCCGCAGCCAGGTTGGCGTACTCGTCGTAGACCACTGGTGCTTGCAAAGATTCCTTCATGCTGAAGTTGTTTCGAAGTAAATCGGACAAAGCTGCGGACAAAACCGCAGAACCGGCGGTCGAGCCCGCCGAGCGGGACGCCGCGGCGGAAGCAACCAACGCTCCCGCGCCAAAGAAAGAGGGCTGGCTGGCACGTCTGCGCGCCGGCCTGACGCAAACGCGCGAAAAGCTCTCCAGCCAGCTAACCGGCTTGTTCAAGCGCGGCGGCAGCATCGATGCCGGTTTGTACGAGGAACTACAAGACGTTTTGCTCAGCGCAGACGTCGGGGTAACGACCAGCGAGCGGTTGATCGCGGAACTCAAAGCTAGCGTCAAGCGCGATAAACTGACCGATCCGGCGCAATTGAAAGATGCGCTCAAGGCGGCGCTGCTGAAGCTTTTGCAGCCGCTGGAACAGCCCCTCGACCTGGAGCGCGCCAAGCCGTTCGTCATCATGGTCGCGGGCGTCAATGGCGCGGGCAAGACGACGTCCATCGGCAAGCTGGCCAAATACTTTCAAAACCAAGGCAAGAGCGTACTGCTTGGCGCAGGCGACACGTTCCGTGCGGCAGCCTGCGAGCAATTGGAGATTTGGGGCGAGCGCAATAACGTAACCGTAATCTCGCAGCGCGACGGCGATCCTGCGGCGGTCGTGTTCGACGCCATCGCGGCGGCGAAAGCGCGCGGCATCGATGTCGTCATTGCGGACACCGCCGGCCGGCTGCCGACGCAGCTCAATTTGATGGAAGAGATCAAGAAAGTGCGCCGCGTCATCGCCAAGGCCGACCCCGGCGCGCCGCATGAAGTCATGCTGGTGCTCGATGCGAACACGGGTCAAAACGCGATCGCGCAAGTCAACGCGTTTCACAGTGCGATCGAGGTATCTGGCCTGGTAGTGACTAAACTTGACGGCACCGCCAAGGGCGGCACGATCGCCGCAATCGCCGGCATCCGCCCGCTTCCGATCCGCTTCATCGGCGTCGGCGAAGGCATAGACGATTTGCGCCCATTCCGGGCGCAAGATTTTGTCGATGCGCTACTAGACTGATTCCGACCGGTATCTGGATACCTGGCGAGCATTTGCAACAACGCATGGCGGCGCTGCTCGGCACTCTTCTTCAATGAATCGCAGGCTCAGGACACTAGATTGGGCGAGCGTCTGATAGACATCCAGCAAGTCGGCAAACGCTACGCCAACGGCTTTGAAGCACTGCGCGGGGTGGACTTGCGCATTGAAGCCGGCGAAATGGTGTTCCTCAGCGGGCACTCCGGCGCTGGCAAGTCGACGTTGCTGCGCCTTATCGCTGGCATTGAAGTGCCGACCAGCGGGACAATTCGCATTAGCGGCCAAGATGTCGCGCGGCTCAAGCCCGCAGCCGCAATGACGCTGCGGCGCAGTCTCGGCCTCATATTTCAAGATCACAAGTTGCTGTTCAATCGCAGCGTGTTTGATAACGTCACGCTGCCGCTGCTGATTGAAGGCTACCCGGATGAGGATCTGGGGCGGCGCGCGCGCGCCGCCCTAAACAAGGTCGGACTGCTCGAGCGGGAAAAACAGTTCCCCGTGATGCTATCCGGTGGCGAGCAACAGCGCCTGTGCATTGCGCGCGCGATCGTGCATCGGCCGAGCTTGGTGCTGGCGGACGAGCCGACCGGAAATCTCGACGAGGCCTCCGCGCGCGACATCCTGGCGATGTTCCAATCGTTTAATCAAGTGGGCGTTACCATCGTCATCGCCACACACGACCGTACGCTGCTGGAGAGCAAGCTGGCGCGCATCGTTGCGCTCGACCATGGCCGCATCAACGCCGCAGCGCAGGCGCACGCTTGATGTTGGGGCGCTGGTTCACCTATCATCGGCGCGCGCTGCGGTTTGCGCTGCGGCGGCTGCTCACCGCGCCGCTTTCGGCGCTATTGAGCATGCTCGTCATCGGCCTCACGCTGAGCTTGCCTGCGGGTCTGTACCATCTGCTGCAAAGCGGTGCGCAAGCGATCGGACAGCAGCCGATCGACCCGGAGATTAGCTTGTTCGCAAGAGTGGATGCCTCCGCAGAGCAGATCGCCAAGATCAAACAGGAACTCGCGCGTACCCAAGGAATCGCACAGACGCGCTTCGTCCCAAAAGCCGAGGCATTTGAGCGCATGAAGCAAGCAATGGAAACCGCCGATCTGCTCGAAGGCATCGAGCGCAATCCGCTGCCCGACGCATTTATCATAAAGGCTGCCAGCCGAGATCCCGCCGAGCTCGCCCGTTTGCGCGACCGCTTGGCGCAACTGCCCGGGGTTGAGCACGCGCGTATCGATTTGCAGTGGGCGCGCACCCTGGCCTCGTCGCTGCGCCTCGCCCAGCGCGTGACGTTGATCATCGCACTCGGACTGTGCGCGGGCTTGGTCTTGGTGGTCGGCAACACCATCCGTTTGCAATTGCTCGACGCGAAAGACGAAATCGAGTTATCACGCTTGATCGGCGCCACACCGCGCTATGTGCGGCGGCCCTATCTCTATTTCGGCGCGCTGCAGGGATTGCTCGGCGGCGTTCTCGCCGCTGCGTTGGTTTGGTTGGCGCTCAAGTACTTCAACCAAAGCGCGGCGGAGTTGCTCAACCTGTCGCAGTTGAATGTCGAACTGCCCAATCTGGCGCCGCGCAACGCGCTTTGGCTTGTCGCGCTGGCGACGCTGCTGGGTTGGCTAGGTGCGTACGTTTCGGTGCAATCGCATTTGCTGCGGCGCGCACCGTAGCGCGCCTACTTCGTCCGCCGCAGCACCCGATTGCCAATGCCACGATCGTTCACGCTAGCGCGCGGCCCTTGGTAGTTATGCGGGTTGCGCACGGCGACGGTGAAAACATACACTTCGAACCAAGCCGTGTCATTGACGCTTTGGTAGACGGTAGTCAATCCTTGGCGCTCCAGCAAGCGCCTAACGCACGCTGGCGTCATGCGCCACCAATCGCCGAACGAACCTTCAATAAAGTGCACCTCCTGCACGAACGGGGTGACCACGATAACCGCTTCGCGCGCTAGCACACAGAGCGTTTTCACGGCTTGGTGCACATCGAAAATATGTTCAAGCACGGTATGGTTAAACACGACATCAAAGCGGCCCACCAGCTCATCTGGCGCATCCGTTTCGAGATCGAGCGCAATTTCGCCGGCGATGCCTTGCACACCTTTTTCGCCACGATGATAGTTGGAGATCGAATAACTACGCGCGTTGGGAAAGTAGTCGCAGTACTTGCCGCCACGTTTATCACCGTCTTGCCAGCCGCTGACATTGATGATGTCGCCGTGAAACGAGGGGGCGATCTTCTTTAGCTCTACATTTGACCAGTCGCGCGGCCGATGCTCGCGACGCCCGGCGCGCTGCATGACTTCGTGAGTGAAATACTTGGTGCGCAACATGCACCAGCGCACCGCCACGCCTAGACCGGGCGCGCGGGCTAACAGAGAAATGGGCGTTCTAAACAGGCCCAATGCGCACGCGAAACATCAAGCCAACAAGGTTGCCTGCGTGCTCGCGCCTACGGTACCGCTTGCGTAGGCGACGAGCGCCTCATTCATCCCAACCCTTTTCAAACTCTTCTTCGTCTGCGTCCTCGTCGTCTTCACTCGAACGCTCATAAGCTTCGTCGTACTCGTCTTGGCTGAGCTCGTCGGCGTCTTCCGTCAGCACGGCCAGTTCCTCCCGAAACTCCTTGTCGGCAGTATCGCCGTGCTCTTCTAGGCGATCCAATACCTGCTGATAGATATCGAAGTTCGTGACTGATGTTAGATACAAACCATTGGCGCTCACTACGTAGAAGCTTTCGGGGAATAGCGTCTCAAGCACCGAGTCTTCGTCGGGACCAAATTTCTGGTCTTCGACGGGCACCAAGTCGTCAATGTCGATGGCCATAGCGATAAATTGCTCCGTAATTTACTACTTCAGCTTACCCGAGCTAAGGTTGCTAAACAAGACTCGCATCGACTCGCATCGCCCCCTTAACCGTGCGTCTGAGGCAAGCAGTATTTGCGCGCAGGTCGCCTCGAAGCTCTTTGCGATTCGAGGCGAATGTGTCAATCTACGGCGCGGCAACCGATACAAGGTGGCGCGCAAAATCGGAGCACGAATGCACTTTTCGCCCAATTGGGAACTGATCGCAGCCGTCTTCAGCGTCCAACTACTGTTTGCGTTAGCCGCCGGCGCGCTGCTGCGCCGGCGGCTCAAGCGGCTCGAAATGAGCATGGCGCGCGAAACGGCGCAAATCGAGGCCCTGCTGGCGCTCGAGAAAATGATGCAACTTGCGCAACCGCTGCCCCCCAGTAGAGGCTGGTCTGCCTCCCCGGACCTGTTGCGCGAACTGGCGGAGGCGACACTAAGGCGCCGCCCACAGTCGGTGTTGGAGTGCGGCGCAGGAATTTCGACAATCGTACTCGCGCGCGCGCTGCAACGCAACGGCAAAGGTCATTTGTACTCGCTCGAGCACGATGCAAGGTTCGCCGAGCAGTCGAGACAAAGACTGGCTGAATACGGCTTATCCGATTGGGCCAGTATTATCCACGCACCGCTTGTTCCAGCCAGCGTCGGTTCGAGACAACATCGATGGTACGACGCGTCCAAGCTTCCCGCAGGCAACTTTGATCTGATGGTAATTGACGGTCCTCCCACGACGCAGGGACAGCTTTCCCGCTACCCTGCGGGACCGATTTTGTTCGGACGCCTTAACGTTGGAGCCCTAGTCTTTTTAGACGATGCGCGTCGTGCAGACGAACAAAAAGTGGCGGGGCTTTGGCAGCGCGAGTTTCCGGAATTTCAGCAACGCTATGTGAAGCTGGATAAAGGGCTGCTGGTGCTAGACAAGATGGGGGCGAAGTGACGGTTCATCCACTATTTGCCGCCGCCTGCCGTTCGCTTCCCGCCCAGAGCCCAAGCACGATCATGGCTAATATCGCATGTTCCTTAACCCATGGGCTGCCCACCAAGCCGCTCAACACCGGAACCAACAGCGCCCCTAGCGCTGCGACGCTCAACCAATGAGCGCGTGCGGGTGAGCGCAGCAACCGCACTCCCACTACCGTCAAAAAGGCTCCGAATGTCAGCAGCCCGACAACGCCTTGCTCCAGCAATTTGAAAAGAAACAAATTGTGCGCGTGGTCGAACCCCGCGCTCGGAGCTTTCAGCGCTACCGTCGCTCGGCGCAAGCCCACGCCCAGCGCTATGTTGTCGCCGCTTCGAATCTGCTCCAGCGCGGCAGTCCATAGTATGAGTCGCTCCTTATCCGCCTCCGGCAACTTGCGCGCAACCAGCAAGCTGTAAAACTTGTCTATCATCCTATTTTGCGCGAAATAGTCAGGCATGGCGAATGTGGCGTATCCGGTCAGTGCTGCGGCTGCGATGAATCCTGCCAAGACTTTCTGCGCTCGGAATTTCACGAGGAGTACGAGGAACACCACAGCGACGGCCAAGATCGCCGCGCGGCTCGCCGCGAGCCACAGCCCAGCAACGCACGCGAGCGCGCAGAGCGACGCGAGAACTCTCGTTCGCAAATACGTATTGCGACCGTAGACAGCGAGGCCGATCGTGACCAACAAGGCGATACCGAAGTAGATGCCGGAGCGGGGTGCCGTCCCCAACAAAGGCAGAGATAAAGTACCGCCTTCCGCAGTTCTGTAAGCCCCATAAGCTAGGCCGAACACCGTCCCCATGCCAACAAACCAGGCAAAGCGTTCTTGCGCCGGGTTAGCCACCACGCGATAGCAGTACCAAAACACTATCACTTGGAACAAGCTATCCAGCGTACCTTTGAGCGACTTCAAATTCTCCCAATTCCACGCTGTACTCAAGACGGCGGAGGCGAGTAGCCCCAGCAGCGTCCATTCGATCGCATCCGGCGCCCGAAGCGACTGCTGCAATAGGCGGCGGCGGAAGAACAGAACTTGCGCCACCAGCAAAGCCAGCAGAACGGCTTTCGGCACCGCCAGGCTAGGAAGCACGAGCAGCAGCGCGCACAGCAACCCGTCTTCAATGCGTACCGTGCGAACCGATAGTGCGTTTGAGTGCGAAGCTTGTTCTTGCATTCGTAGTAGCTGGATATGTGCCGATCGACGCAAAGACCAATGTAGTCAGGGACCCTCGGAACAATTTCGCGCAGATCGCGTTTGGCGAGAGGGCCCGCAAGCGGAACTGGTCCAGACTACGGACCACTCAGCCCCAGTGCATCTCGCTTCTCTTAGAAATGCCTCAGTTTATCAGCCGCTCTGACCAACGTCTGCCGCATGACGGTCGCGAAGAGCGCAAGCTCATCTCACTGCAGCCCGAACGCGCGCAAATAGGCCGCGCTGCTGTTCTCGATTGTGAAGCGGGCGACAGCGGCACGTAGCGCCTCGGAATCTCGCGGTGCTCTAAGCCTCGCTAACATTGCGTCGGCCAGTGCCGTGTCATCGTTCAACGGTACCAACGGCCCTAAACGCCCGCCTTCTAGGATTTCTGCCGGACCACTCGGGCAATCGGTTGAAACGACCGGGGCTCCGCAGGCCATCGCTTCTACTAACACATTACCCAAGCCCTCCCAAGCCGAGGACAGCACGAAGAGCGCGCAGCGCGCCATGTAGGCATAGGGGTTGGCGTCAAACCCTGGTAGATCGAAACAGTCGCGAACATTAAGACTGTCCGCGAGCGCTAACAGCTGCTCGCGTTGCTTGCCGTCGCCGACGATGACCAGCCGGCAGTTCAACTGAGCGTGCACGCGCGCAAACGCTCGCAGCAATAGCGAAAAGTTCTTGATCGGCGCCAACCGCCCGACCCCTAATATGACGGGCGGTTGCCCAGGCGCGAACCACGGGTGGGCAAGGGCTCGAGCAGCACCGTCGGCAAGTTGAGCGGTAATGGTGGGGTTTGGGAGAACGTGCGTCTTCATCTGCCGGTGGCTGAGAATGCGCCGCATGTCACGCGCCACACCTTCGGAAACGCATATGAGTTCATCTGCGCGTTCGAACAAGCGCCGCACTTGGCGATGGCGCCACCACGTTTTCAGCCGCCCCGCCCGGCGACCGACCAACTGTCCTGAGTAGTCGACACTGGCACGCAGGAAGACGCGCGGCGGGTTTGCCAGTCGAAGCTTCACCGCGCCGGCCAGAGCGCAATCCTCGTCTTTGGCAGCCATCAGCACCGCCGGCCGTTGGCTGGACAGATGAGCACTAAGTGCGGGGAGAAACTGCGCCGGCTCTATCGAGCCTAGCCAAATCAAGTTGATGCTTGGATGCAGGTTTTCGAAGTAAGGATTGTCTCTGGCGCCGACGATCAGATCCACCGGGAAACCGCGTTGCGCGAAGCCTTGCGCCAGATTGACCAGCATCCGCTCGACGCCGCCTGTTTCCGGATTTCGCATCAAGATCGCAATCCTCTTGGCGGCGGCCATAGAGGTTGACGGCAGGGAGGATTCCAATATGAGTCGAGCCACAAGGTTGCGGAGTAAAATGCGAGGTGCATTATATGTCGCGCTAAGCACCTCCCACAGGACGTACGGCATTGCTGAGTTCGATGCATATTTCCGGTAGCCGCCAAATGGGCGGCGCCGACCAATTTTTCATCCGGCTGCTTAGGGGGTTGCATGAAGCAGGGCATCGTGTGCGCGCTGTCACGCGCGACTCTTCGCCCATCGCCAAAGCGCTGCACGCAACGCCGATCGCGCAGACCCACTTGCCTCTGGCAAGCTCCTGGGATCTGTACTCTCTCCTGCGCGTTCGCCAACTAATAAAGTCAAGCCAACCACAGATCGTGCAAACTTACATGGGTCGCGCAACGCGCCTAACGCGCGTGCCATCAACCAGCAGCGCAGTGCACATTGCCCGCCTTGGCGGATACTACAAGCTCGACGGCTACTATCGCCACGCCGATGCGTGGATCGGCAATACCAAGGGCATTTGCGACTATCTGGTCCGCTCCGGGCTGCCATCGACGCGCGTGTTCCACATCGGAAACTTTGCGCCCGAGCCTGAGATTCATGACAGCACCCAGTTACAGGCGTTGCGCGTAGATCTGCGCTTACCGTCAGATGCATTCGTCATTTTTGCGCTTGGCCGCCTAATCGAAAAAAAGGGTTTCGACGACCTGCTCCACGCATTTGCGCAATTGCCCCCGACACTTGCCGTCCGCCCGCCGCATCTGCTACTAGCCGGCGACGGGCCAATGCTAGAACAGTTGCGCCGCCTGTCAGAGTCACTTCACCTTTCCGATAAAGTGCATTGGTTGGGGTGGCAAGACCAGCCGGGCAAGTACTTCTCGCTGGCCGACCTCGTCGTCTGCCCGTCTCGGCACGAACCGCTGGGAAACGTCATTCTCGAGGCATGGAGTTACAGCAAGCCAGTGCTCTCGACGGCAACCGAGGGGCCAACGGAGCTGATCAAAGATAACGTGAATGGCCTCTTGGTACCAGCGCGCGATCCATTGGCCTTGGCGGCACGCCTTAAGTCTCTTCTCTCCAGCAGCGATGCTTCGTTGCTACAAGTGGGCATGGAGGGCAAGAAAACCCTTGACGCACGTTTCGGGAAAAGCACAATCGTGAAGTGCTACCTTGAGCTCTACGCGCACTTAGCAAGCACGTCTGCGGGCAAAATGGCTGCCTAATTTAGATCGAGACTATTTGTTCACGTCACTTCGACAACTCAGAAGTAACAATCTGACGCTCGTAATATGACTCACAAATTAAACGCACCAGCTGCAAGCCCGAGCGATACGCTCGGCTCGTTTCTCCCAGCTGTGATCTTTAGCGGTCTCGCGTGCCGCCCTCGCGAGCTTCACGGCTAGTTGCCGATCGTTTTGAAGACGGCGGATTGCGCTTTTCCATGCTCCGATATCATTAGCGGTAACCAACAGAGCGTTTTGCTCGTGTGTAAGGACCTCCCGAATCGCGGGTAGATCGCTGGCAACGATGGGGCGCCCTGCCGCTAGCGCTTCGAAGAGTTTCATTGGACTCATCGAACCCGCAGTCGCGATTTCGGCTTGATAGGGCAGCAAGACAATATCTGACTGCGCGTACCAACCGGGAACTTGATAGTGAGGCACGAAGGGCTTGGGTGTAAGCAGTGGGGGAGATATATAGCCCTGCGCCGCCTCCCCGATCATGGTCACCCGCCCCACTCCATCGTGTGCAAGCTGTTCGAGAATCGTCATCCCGCGCTCATGGGCAAGCGTGCCTATATAAACAAAATGGGGGCTGTTTAGTCGGGCTGGATCAAATTCAGGAACATCGGCGTAAGCCGCCAGATCTACAGCACTAGGCGCTACCACGACTCTCTTTGCGTCTGCGCCTGCGCGCAACAATGTACCTGCCGCCGAATGACTAATTGGCACCAGCCTTTGAATGATACCTTTGCGATGCCAGGCAACAACCGACCGTAAGAGTCCAGCGCGATCCAAGTCACCGACTGCGTCGTGCACTTCGAGAACATGCGGTAAACGCAGCATCACCAGCATTCGGCTAAATTCCGGTGATCGAACGTATATCGCTCGCGCTTGCGCAAGGTAGGCGCGCCGAAACACAAAAAAAGGCCAAAACTTGAAGCGAGTGTGCAGCAACTGCGTAGGGCTGATGACTAGTGGGCTCGCGATACCAAGATCGCGAAGCCGGTCCGGCAAAGCCAGCCTGGGATCCAATGGTGGCATAAACAACTGCGTATTGATGCCGATGCTTTGAAACGCCGCAGCAGTATGGAGAGTTTGTATTAGGTTGGCGCGATTGCGATGCAATCGACTGCGACTAATGTAGATCAGGTCCTTAGCGTGCGCGCTAGACATTGTTGCGAGATACTGCAGCTCAGCGGTATCCCATTGTCCGGTTCATCTCCCCCCCAATTTTGTCAAACTCAGATAGTGTTGCCGTGGCCAATTCAGTCTTCCATCGTTCATCCAGTTGGAAACCGGGCACTCCATGCGTGTGGTATTCCCGTGCATTGGTATATTTCTGAAGATCTTCATGCGATTTCCCCGAAGCGGTACGACTCTCTATGATTGGCCCTAAATTCCCTCCCAATAGATGGCTAGGGTACAGGTAGTAGGCAAGCATCCGCACGTCAAATTCAAGCCCAAGAAAAGCACATAGGCGCTCGCAGTGTGTCTTAGGCGCCAATACAAGATCTTCGTAGTGCAACACCATAACATCTTGACTCGGCTTATTCGCAACGTATTCTCTGGTTCTGGCCGCAGTCGAGACGATCTTCTCTGCTTGAACATTCATCGAAGTACCATACTTTCTGATATACGAACCAACAACCGCTCGCAAATCACGCTGGAGCCATATGAACTTGGACTCTACTCCTGGAGCGCGTGCATTCCACTCTGCCCACTCCAAATCTTTGGATGTATCCACGGCCAACGTCAAGTTAGGCCTACCCGCCATGATGCGCGCATGAACCGCACACGGTGCCAGAGTTTCATCGCGTTTGCGCATGGCCAAAGCTCGCACACGCTCGATCCCCCAACCCTTATTGCTTAAGCACCACCTCTTGAAAGCGCCGCAATTGAGGCGAACAAGCTCAAGTATTGACTCGCTCCAAATTGGGCAAGTGCTGTCGCCGCAGTACAAGCAACCTAACGGCAATCCGGTGCGCACTGGAGCGGGTATCTCTTCAATGTGCTGCACTTTCGGATGGGCGCCGAGCACGTTGCCCAACAAGGTGCTTCCCGAATGGCCTGGGCAAAGGACAAATGCAAGTTTCATTATCAAATGCAAACGACGAGCGCACTCGACGTTTGGGTGAACGACGATACCGTATCGCGATAGGCCAAGATACTATCGACTTTATGCAATCCAATGATATACATCTTCGTCCGGTGATGGGATGCTCGACTGATCAACAAGTGTCCGATGCCAGATTCCAAATTGAATTACCCCCCACAACGCCCTGCTCGCATCACCCCTCGCCTGCTGCCTGTCCACCAACCAAGTTAAACCTTCCGGCTTGAACCAGCGGCGCATCGCTTCGTTCTTCTGCAGCGCTTCGGCCACGCCCGCCAACCGCTCGCCGCGCAGCCACTCGCCGACCGGCACATGAAAGCCGGTCTTCGCGCGCGCGAGATGATCGCGCGGCAGCACGCGCTCGGCCCAGCGCTTCAAAAACCATTTGCCTTCGCCCTCGCGCACCTTGAGGCGATCGGGCAACGCAAAACCGAACTCCACCACGCGATGATCCAAGAACGGCACCCTGCCCTCAACGCCGAACGCCATAAGCATGCGGTCGGCCTTGACCAACAGATCATCCGGAAGCGCCGTCACTAAATCGGTGTACTGGCAGCGGCGCAGATGACCCCATCCGCTCGGCGCGCTGCGCCATACCTCGGCAAAAGCGGTGTCTGCCTCAGCTTGCGCGGCACTTAATTCAGGACCGAACAATTGCCGCGACCAGCTTGAGCGCCACTGATTTCCTGTGCGAAAGCCTCCGCTGCCCGGTTTGATGAGGGATTTCGCCCAGCGCTCGATGAGCGGCACTTTGTAGCGCCGGTAACCGGCGAACGCTTCGTCGCCACCCTCGCCGCTGAATACCACCTTGAGTTCTTTTCCGGCGGCCTCGGCCAGAGCGCCGGTGGGCAGACAAGCGTAATCGCGCATGAGTTCGTCGCACGCCCACACGGTATGCGGCAACCTGCGCCATAGCGCTTCTTGATCCAGCTCCACTGCGCTGTGCCGGGTGCTGAACTGTGTGGCGACGCGCTGCGCGGGCGCGACTTCATCTTGCATGCGTGCGCCCTTGAAGCCCATGGTGAAAGTGCGCAGCGGCTGCTTCTGGTAGCGATGCAGCATCGCCGCGAGGATGCCGGAGTCCACACCGCCGGAGAGGAACAAACCATAAGGAACGTCCGAACGGATGTGCTCGCGCATGACTTGTTCCATCAGTGCGTCGAACTCCTCGATTGCCGCTGCGAGCGTCATCTCGCGCGGCGCAACGTCCAACGCCGACCAGTAGCGCCACTGCCGCACGCGCAAGTCGGCGTCAATCGATAGCGCGGTGCCGGGCGGCACGCGTTTAATGCCTCTGACGATGGTTTGTTCGCCGATACTGAACTGGTGCAGCAAGAATTGCAGCAATGCCTGCGTGTTGATTTCCGGCTTGGGCAGCAACGGCAACAGCGCCTTGATTTCGGAAGCAAACGCGATGCGATCGGGCAGCTCGACGTAGTACAGCGGCTTGATGCCAAGGCGATCGCGCGCCAGCACCAAGCGCTTTTCTTTGGCATCGTAGAGGGCGAAGGCAAACATGCCGTGCAGTCGGCGCAAGAAATCATCGCCATCCACGGCGTAGGCATGCAAGATCGTTTCCGAATCCGAATGCGTCAGAAAGTTGCAGCCACGCTGCTTGAGTTCGGCGGTAAGCTCGACGTAGTTGTAAATCTCGCCGTTGGCAACAAGCCAGTAGCGCTCATCCGCGTCGTGCAGCGGCTGCCAGCCGCCTTCAAGATCGATGATGGACAAGCGCGTATGCACCAGCCCGACGCGATCGATGATTTTGGTGCGCGCGCCATCCGGACCGCGATGTGCAAGCCGCGCGGCCATGCGATCGAGCAGTTGCGCCTCAGGCGGGGCCGCGCGCGTGATGAAGCCCGCGATGCCGCACATCTATCGGGCGCGCTGCAATGAAACTGGCAAATGCGGGCGCGCGCTGATCACTGCGAAAATGCCACCGCATCGTATACTCTTGGAGACTATGTGTTTGACTGCCGCCAACATTCTTATTTACAGGGTGGTACTTATAACCGTATAACTCGCTAAGGTTCGGGGTCGAAGCGATAGCCGAACAACTCGATATCGCGTTGAAAGCGCTGCGCGATCAGTTCGGCGAGAGCCCCGTCGTAATAGCTGCGGTAGTCTTTCTTGCGATCTTTCGCTTCGCGCCGATGCGGCAATTGCGGCGTGACGATGCCAATGCGCTTGCACGCTTCAGCGAAATCATCGTGCAGGCGTTCGTAGCGGCCGATGAAATCGACGATCACTTTGCCGTGCAGGTCGACCAGATAATCCGATTGTAGTTCGATCGAGGTGTCGATGTGAAACTGGTAGGGGCGATCCGGATCGAGTTTCCAGCGTACGAACGAAACGAAATCCGGTGTATGTGCAACCAGGTGCGGCCGCTCGCGCTTCAGATGATGGAACGAGCTGACTTGCAAATCCCAGGGGTTGCGCACGAACACGAACTTGAACAGCTTTTCGTACAACTCGCGCGGCAGCATCTCCTTCGCCGCGATCGCTTTGGCGTGGCGCGGAAACTTCGCGCCGATCCTGTGCCCGGTCCAGCCACTTAAGCGGCTGCAGATGAACTGCGGCAGGTACATCGGATCGCGCCAGCGGTAGCGCTGCAGCGCATCGCGGATGCTGGTGCCGCCCGTTTTGGCGGTGTGCACGAACAAGAAGTTGTACTTGAGCGAAAGCAGCATGTGGCGCGAAGCGTATCAGGTCAACCCGAGGATTTCCAAGTAGCGCTGCCCGCTGGCGGCTTGCGTGTATTCGCTTGTAGCCGCGCGCAACAACTCGGGCGGCGCGGGGTGATCCAGCGCACCGAGCATCGCTCGCGCCAGCGCCTGCACGTCGCCGACCGGCACCAGCGGCGCCACCTCACCGCCGCGCAGAATTTCGCGCGGTCCGCTCGGACAATCGGTTGCCACCACCGGCGTGCCCAACGCGAGCGCTTCCGTCAGCACATTGGGCGATCCCTCCCAGCGCGAAGACAACACAAACAAACGCGCACGCGCCATATAGGCGTAGGGGTTGTCGACGTGGCCGGGCATTGATACGTCGGCGCTCATGCCCAGCTCTTGTGCCAGTGCGGTGAGCGCGGCGCGCTTGCCGCCGTCGCCCAAAATAACCAAACGCGCGGGCCGTTGGCTGCGGACAACGGCGAAGGCGCGCAGCAAGGTGGCAAAGTCCTTCTGCTCGGTGAGCCGGCCGGCGCCAAGGATCACGGGCGTGCCGCCGGCAATGAACCAATCCGGCACCGGCGCCTGCGCTTGCGCTTGCATGCGCGGGGTCACCACCGGATTGCGGATCACGCTGATGCGCTCGCGCGGCAAGCCGGTGAGCTTGGCCGTGTCTTCGGCTACGCCTTCCGACACTGCCACCACATGATCGACCTGCCCATACGCACGCTGCAGCGGCAGGCAGCGGAACCAGCGTTGCAGCGGATGCTTGTGCGCCAGCGCCTCCGACAGATTGGTGCCGAGGCGCCCGACCAAGCGAATATCGACGCCAGCGCGCTTGCGCGCGCGCACTGCAGCGCGGATGGCGCGATCCTTGGCAGCCAACATCACCAGCGGCGGCAGGTCGCTCGCCGCAGTGCGGCGCCGCCGCGCTTCATAGCCGCGCAAATACGCCACGATCGCCGGCACTGCGGTCATGTTGTGCTCGGCTTTTAAATCGATCAGCCGCACATTGAGCGGAATTGCGTTGGACGGCGCGGCATGCGCGCGTATGGCGAGCAAGTCGACGCGCACACCTTGCTCGACGAACCAAGGCAGCAAGTTGAGCACCATGCGCTCGACGCCACCCGCGCCGGAAAAAGACAGGAGCACAGCCAAGCGCCGCTCGCTCATGTATGCACCTTCACTGCCGGGTTTGCAGCCGATCTAGTAGTGGCGGTGCCCAGCACTTCCTGATAAACGCGGTAGTTGCCGGCCACCATCGCCGGCAAGGAAAACTCAGCCTCCACCAACTGTCTGCCCGCCGCGCCACAGCGGCGGCGCAGATCAGCATTGCTTAGCAATTCGATCATGGCACTGCCCAACGCCTGCTTATCCCCCGGTGGAATCAAACGGCCGGTAATCCCATCGCGCACGATTTCCGGCATGCCGCCGGCGTCACTGGCAATGATGGGCACCGCGCAGGCGGCCGCCTCAAGCAACGAAACGCCCAAGCCTTCCATCAAGGCGGGATGAACGACCAGGTCCAGGCTCGGCAATATCTTCTCCATATCGGTTCGAAAACCGGCAAACAGCACGCGCTCACTCAGCCCGCGCTCGGCACATAAGCGGCGCATCTCTTCCGCCAGCGGGCCTTGGCCGAACAACAATATGCGCGTGTTCGGTGCGCGCTGCAGCACGCTCGGCAGCGCCTCGATCAGCACGCGGTGCCCCTTGCGCTCGATGAACTGTGCCAACATGCCCACGGCGAGTTCACCCTCGCGCAGACCGAACTCGCGCACAAACCAGGCGCGCTGCTCGGCCGCCGCCGCTGGCTGAAAGCGTTCCGTGTCGACCGCGCTGGGCACACAGACGATTTTCTCCTGAGCAACGCCCGCCTGCTCGATCAACACTTGGCGTATGCCCTGCGAAATTGTGATGACGCGCCGGTACAAGCCGTACTTGAACTTCACCAGCCAACGCTTTTCCGGGTTGTCGACGCGGCGGCTGAGGATAGCGGGCACAGCCTCGCGCTTCGCCGCCAAGCCCGCCCAAATATCGGCGCCACGGCGGCTGTGCACGTGGACGAGATCGGCGTGCTCCGCGCGCAGCACGCGGCGCACGCGTGCGCGCATGCGAATATCCGCGTCGCCGCTCATTGGAATGGCATAGACTTTTGCCGCAATATCTTGCGCCGCAGCGGCAATTGCGCTGCCCGCCGGGCACACCAAAATGTGCCGATCACCCGGCGTGCCCATGGCGCGCAGTCCACGCAGCAATTGCAGCACTTGCACCGCGCCGCCGTACAAGTGCGTACCGGCTTCGACGTGAACGACGATCATGCGCGCAGCAACGACTCGGCGGCTTGCCAAACGCCTTCCGCCGTATGCGTCCGCATGCAATCGAAGCGGCCGTCGCAAGTCGGATGGCGCCGGCACGGCGAACACGGCAGCGCCTCGTACAAAATCTTTACGCTTGGGCTGCAGGCATCGAGATAGGGGCGCGTGGAGCCGAACAGCGCCAAGGTCGGCGTGCGCATGGCAATAGCGATATGCGTCAGTCCGGTGTCTACGCCTAACGCCAATGCGGCGCCGCGCAATATTGCCGCCGCTTCGCGCAAGCTGGTCTTGCCTGCCAGGTTGAGTATCGCGCCGTCGGCCGCAGCGGTGATCCGCCCAGCGGCCAGCGCATCGCCCGGTCCGCCCAGCATGACGACCTGGCGCACGGCGCGGCTTGATGCGATCTGCTGTCCGGCCAGACGTGCCAGTTCAACCCAGCGTTCCTCGAACCAATGCTTTTGCGGCCGCGTAGTGAACGGGCAGATGACGATATAGTTGTCGCCGACGCCGGCTGTGAGCAGAATCCGCCAGGCCGCAGCGGCGTCGGCTTCGTCCACGGCAATGTCCATGGCGAACTGTTGTTCCGGCAAGCCGAGCGCTCCGGTGAGTTGCCGGTATTCAGAGCCGATGCGTGGATCGCCGCGCTGATGCGGCACTACTTGCGACATCAGCCACTGGCTGCCTTCCTTCGAGCGCAAGCCGATGCGCCGCGCCGCGCCGCTGATGAACGCCAGCAGCCCGCTCTTGAGCAAGCCCTGCAGGTCAATTGCCGTATCGAAACTGCGCGCGCGCAGTTGCGCGCGAAATTCGCGTACCGCCCGCCACAGCTCGCCTAAGCGCCGCTCGCGCCAGAGTTTCAGCCACGCAGCACGCGGCCAGACGATAACCTCGTTCAAGCGCGGATTCGCGCGCAGCAAATCCGCGGCCGCAGGCTCAGCCAGCCAGGCGATGTGCGCGTCGGGGTGCGCGGCGCGCAAAGGCGGCAGCAGGCCCGAAGCCATCGCCACGTCGCCGATCGCGCTCAAACGAATGAGGAGGATGCGCTGCATGATTTGGGAGAACCGGAGCTTACTATGCTCTGCGTGCAACGGCAGTATCGGGGTGATCTCAATTACTGGCCCCCGCTCATGCGGCGGGACGCAGCATGCGAACGCCTCCATGTCGTTAGCCAAATCAGCCAGTCACTCTGGTTTTGGCAACACCTAAGGACAGCTCTGCGCCGGCGTCCAGCCCCTCGCAACAGCCCCCAGTTATAGCCTTAACCTATTGTTTATAAAATACATTATCTATATAACTCGGCCAGGCCCGAGGGGAACTTTTCCGCTCCGTAGCACTCTCATGTAGCGAGTGCTAAAATCGGCACCGTAAGGAGGATTCAAAGTATGACCACGATGACGTTGCCCGTCCCGAGCTTGTCCGCGAGTGCCGCAAGCTTGGAGAACTACATCCAAAGCGTGAATCGGTTTCCGATTCTCACGGCGGAGCAGGAGTTCGAGTACGGTCGCCGTTTGAAGTACGAGAACGACCTCGGCGCTGCGCGCGAATTGATTCTCTCGCATCTGCGTCTGGTCGTTGCCACCGCGCGCCAGTATCTGGGCTACGGCCTGCCACACGCGGACCTGATTCAGGAAGGCAACATCGGCTTAATGAAAGCAGTGCGCCGTTTCGACCCAGACCGCGGCGTGCGCTTGGTTTCGTTCGCGCTGCATTGGATACGCGCGGAAATGCATGAGTACATCATCCGCAATTGGCGCATGGTGAAGATCGCGACCACCAAGGCGCAGCGTAAATTGTTCTTCAATTTGCGCAGCTTGAAGCAATCGCTCAAAGCGCTCACGCAAAAGGAGACACAGGCAATGGCGCACGAGCTCGGCGTCAAACCCGAGGAAGTGAGCGAAATGGAAATGCGCCTGCACGGCGGCGACGTGGCTTTGGACCCGGCGCCCGGCGAAGACGAGAGCGATTGGGTCAGCCCGGTCGCTTACCTGGCCGATCCGGGCGCGGAACCGACCGCTCAGATCGAGCGCAAAGAACGCGATGAGCTCGCCAGTGGCGGCTTGCAGCGCGCGTTGGCAATACTGGATGCACGCAGCCGCCGCATCATCGAAGCGCGTTGGCTAGCGGAAGATCGCGAAGCGACGCTGCACGAACTTGCTGCGGAGTACGGCATTTCGGCCGAGCGCGTGCGCCAGATCGAGGCGAAAGCGCTGGAGAAGATGCGCGGCGCGCTCAGTAACTAAGCTCGCAACTGGCGCGGATCAGGCGTTCTGATACGAAACCCGCGGTCGCAAGGCCGTGGGTTTTTTGTTTGGCGATGGCGTTCCTCGCTCCTACTGCGCGATAATCCGCGCTCTTGCCGTCTCGCTAAGGCTCACTCATGAATGCCCTCATTCGCCCTCGCCGCAGTTTATTGTTTGTTCCCGGACTGCGCCCCGAGCGCTACTTGAAGGCGCTCGAAGCCGGCGCGGATATCGTCTGCGTCGATATCGAAGACGCCGTGGCACTGCCGAAGAAGGCGGAAGCACGTGCGCTAACCTTGCCGCTGTACCAACAAAGCGGCCCGCCCAGTGTCGAGCGCATGCTGCGCATCAACGGGCTTTCCACGCCGGATGGCCTCAAAGATTTGACAGCGCTGCTTGAATGCGACGCGCCACCGCAGGCAATCATGATCCCCAAAGTGCGCTCGGCGCAAGAAATTCAAATCATCGATCGCTTGCTGCAAGGCAAATGTCGCGCGGTGCGCTTCTGCGTCATCATCGAAACCAACGAGGGCTTGGAGAACGCGATCGCGATTGCGAAGGCGAGCGCGCGCATCGATTCCATGATCCTCGGTGCGGTGGACATGAGCGCGGACCTGCGCTGCGAGAAGAGTTGGGAACCGCTGCTCTACGCGCGCTCGCGCTTGGTGCACGCGGCGGCGAGCGCGGGCATTGACCTGCTCGACGTGCCGTTTTTGAATTTGGACGATCCCGACGGCCTGCGCCGTGAGGCGCAGGGTTGCGCGCGTCTCGGCTTTACCGGCAAGGCGTCGATTCATCCGAACCAAATCGCGATTATCAACGAGGCGTTCACACCGAGCGCGGCCTTTATCGAAAAGGCGAGCAAATGCGTCGCGGCGTTTGAAAAAGAGCCAAGCGGTTTGGTGGTGGTCGACAACGAGTTGATCGAGTTGCCGGTTATCCGCTCCATGCAGCGCGCGCTCGCCATCGCGGAGCGCGTTAGTGCGAACGCCTTGTGATATTCGGAGCGCGTTAGTGCGAACACCTCTTGATATTCGGAGCGCGTCAGCGAAAACGCCTTGTGATCACCCGGAGCACGTGAATACGATCGCCTCTTTGGGATTGGCTCGGGGCAAGCGAATCATCCGACAGTATTGCCTCATGAATTAGGAAAGTGTTTGATTACTAGACAGTACTAGGGTCTCTATTGGGATTTTTTGACTTCTACCGCCTCTCTGCCGGAGCCGCGTTCTTGCGGCGACAAGCGCTCGCGCTTGCAGTCGGCGCGGTAGCGATCTTGCTGTTTTTCCAGTTGACCGACGCCGATCGCTCGATCGCACAATGGTTTTTCGACCCGGCGCGCAACCAGTTTCCGCTCAAAAGTAATTGGCTGCTGGAGAAAATTTTCCATCGAGCGGCGCGCGCTACGAGCGTGCTATGCGCGCTGGCAGTAGTGATAGCGGTAATCACCGCTTGGCTGTTTCCGCGACGTTTTGCGCGCTTGGCGCGTTGGCGCGCGGAACTAAGCTTTGTGGCGATCGCGCTGGTGGCCGCCCCTGCCGTGGTCGGCGCGCTCAAGCACTACAGCACCCATGCGTGCCCATGGGACGTGGCGCAGTTCGGCGGCAGCGAACCGTTTCGCCATCTGTTCGAGCCGCTGCGCGCGCCGTTCAGTGCGGAAGGCTGTGTCCCCGCGGCGCATCCGGTATCGGGGTTTGCTTGGCTGGCGCCCGCATTGGCGCTGTACCCGCAGCGCCGCACGTTGGCTCGCGCCTGGTGGTGGGCCGCGCTTGTGCTCGGCCTGGGTCTAGGATTTGTGCAGATGATGCGCGGGGCGCATTTCCTCTCGCACGTGCTCTGGTCCGCTTGGGTAGTATGGGCGCTGGATATCGCCCTCCTATACATAGCGCGAATTCGGCGCGACGCTTAACTGTCACGCATCGATCAGCGAGCAACGTAGGGCGCAATCCCATTGCGCCGAATGGGGCAGCCAACGATCTCGGAAATCTCAATCTGGAAACGGGCCGTGACCATTCGGCGCAATGGGATTGCGCCCTACAGCTCTGCGCGGGGACGACAGACGTTTAATGTGAGCTTAACAACGCGTCATTGCGGTTGTGTACGTGCTTCGTTCGCCGCGAGCGCGTGATAGATGCGCTGGCGCAGCAGATAGTCAGCGCCTTGATAGTAGCCGAGCGCTTCGCGCACGAGATCTTCGTGGCCGCTTTCGGGTTCCAGCGCCGCGCCGTCGGCGCCAACGCGGTAGACCTGTACGCGCTTCTTCGGTGCAAACACGACCAGTCGCCTGACGCCGTCCTCGCCTAAGCGCAAGTAGCCGATTTCTTGGTAGTTGGCGATGAAAGCGCGCTGCTCCTCGCCGACTTTCGGGAAGAGCAGATCGTGGCCGAGAAACAGGCTCGGATAGCTCCTGCCGAGTAGGCCGAGCAGGGTGGGTGCAATGTCGATCTGGCTGGCCAGTTGCTCGACGCGCCCCGGTTTCACGTACTTCGGTGCGTACACCAGTGCCGGGATGTGAAACTTGGGAATCGACAGCCGTTCCTTGCCGGCGCTGCTGGCGCAGTGGTCGGCGACGACGACGAAGATGGTGTCGTCAAACCACGGCTTGGCACGCGCTTGCTCGATGAACTTGCCGATGGCGTAGTCGGTGTATTTCACCGCGCCGTTGCGTCCCGTTTTCGATGGGATGTCGATGCGTCCTTCCGGATAGGTGTACGGGCGGTGGTTGGAAGTCGTCATGACATGCGCGAGCAGCGGTTTGCGCGCGGCGTGCGCTTGGTCGAGTTCCTCCAATGTGCGGTTGAGCAAGTACTCGTCCGCCACGCCCCAGATGTTGGCGAAGCCCACTTTCTCGCGCGGCATCGAGCTACGATCGATGATTTCGTAGCCGTTGGCGGCGAAGTAGGCGTTCATGTTGTCGAAGTAGCCGAAGCCACCATAGATAAACTGGGTGGCATAGCCGCGCTCGCGCAGCACCGAACCGAGTGTGAACAGTTGATCGTTGTTGCGCCGGCGCACCACCGATTGTCCCGGCAGCGGCGGCAGCGCGGCGGAGAGCGCCTCCAGCCCGCGCACGGTACGCGTGCCGATGGCGTACAGGTTGGTGAACAGCAGGCCGTCTTGCGCCAAGCGGTCGAGGTGCGGGGTCAAGTTCTTCTTGTTGCCGAACACGCCGAGATAATCGGCGCTCAAACTCTCGACGGTGATCAGCACGATGTTCGGGCGTTTCTCCGCACCGAACGCCGGCACTTGCGCGGGGGCAACCGTCGCCGCTGCGTGCCGCGGCCCTTGCTGATGCGGGCGGGCGTGCGCGGATTCATCGATCTCGTGCTGGACGCGGCGCTTGGCTTCGGCTTCCGGTAAGTTGGCGTAGAAGCGCTTGAAATCGAGTTCGTTCAGGCGATAGGCTTGGAAGAACGAATACACGCCATTGGCGGCGAGTTCGTTGTTGTAAGTGTTGCTGGAACGATCCTTCAGGCCGCCGTCGAAGACGTTGGCGAGCGCGACCGCGCCAAGCAACATGCACGCCGCGCCGGCGGCACGCACGCGCAGGCGCATCGGTTGGTATTGCCGCGGCGCCCAAACGCGTCCGATGAGCCAGGAGATGACCACCGCCGCGGTGCCTACACCGAGCAGAATCGGCGTCAACGGATAGGATTCCACGATATTGCCGATCACTTCTTGCGTGTACACCAAGTAGTCGACCGCAATAAAGTTGAAGCGCACGCCAAACTCCAGCCAGAACGTAATTTCGGCAGCGAGCACGAAAATCAGCAGGAAGGCGAGCAGCGCGTATTGCACGTAACGAACCCAGCGGTAGGCGCGTGCGGCGCCCAGGCGATTGCCGAGCAGCACAGAGAAAATCGCGACCACGGCGGCGGCGTAAAACGCCGCGACTAGATCGAACACGAAACCGCGCCCGAATATGGACAGCAACTCGGCCGGCGCCGGCTCGATTTCGCTCCACGCCATCGCCAACAACACGCAGCGGCTGAGCAAGCCAATGAAGAAAAAGCCTAAGAATACGGTGGCTGGAAAATGAAATGCGCTGTCGCGCAGCCAGGCGACGATTTGACGTGCAGTTCTCAATATGTCTCCGATGTGCGATTGCCTGCGGCTTGAGCGGCAGGTCACAACTATGTGAGGTTACTCCTATAGGCTTGCGATAGCCTGACGGCAGTGCCATCCTCTTTATACAGGGCGGTGTAGGCCTTGTACAATGAGATTCATTCTAACCATTCAGGCCATACTCACTGATATTATGTTAGGAGGTGAGTAGCGCCCGCAAGTCCTCGGCGATTTTTTCGGGTGTGGCGCCCGATGCAATGAACAGGCGCAAGCGTCCTTGCGGGTCGAATACATAAGCGCCGACCGTGTGATCGACGTTGTAGTTGCCGGTGGCGCTGTCGACGCTTTGCTTTTCGAAAAAGATGCGAAACTGCTGCGCGGTCTTGCGCGTCGCCTCAACGTCGGTGTACAAGCCGAGGAAGCTCGGATCAAAGCCCGTCACATATTGCTTCAGCACTTCGGGTTTGTCGCGCTCCGGGTCGAGCGTAAAAAACACCAGCTGTACGCGTTGGGCATCGCTGCCGAGTAGTTGCAGAACTTTCTTGAAACTGGCCAGGGCAGTTGGGCAATAGTCGGGGCAGTTGGTAAAACCGAAAAAGAACAACACCACTTTGCCGTTAAAGTCGGCCAGCGTGCGTGATTTGCCGTCGTGATCAGTGAGCGCGAAATCTTTGCCGTAGTCGGCGCCGGTGACGTCAATGCTGTTGAACTTACTCTGCGGCCCGGCTTGGCGCTGATCGCAAGCGCAGAGCGCAACGAGCGTCGCAAGCAGTACGGCGAGAAATCGGGAGCGCACTACCAACGGATGTAGTGATCAACCAGCAAAGCGGCGAACAACAAGGAAAGGTAAATAATGGAGTAGGCGAAAGTCTGCTTCGCCAAAGCATCGCTGTAGTTGCGCCATATCCGCAGCGCGTAATAAAGGAACACGCCGTTCAACACGATGCTCGCGACGAGGTAGATGTAACGGCTCATGCCGGTGGCGAACGGTAACAACGCGATGCCGGCGAGAATCACGGTGTAAAGCAGCAAGTGCAGCCGCGTGTAGCGATCGCCGTGAGTCACCGGCAGCATCGGCACGCCGGCCTTTGCATACTCGTTCTTGCGGTACAGCGCGAGCGCCCAAAAGTGCGGCGGCGTCCAGGCGAATATGATCAGAAATAACAGCAGCGCGTCGTGCGCAACTTCGCCGGTCACCGCGGTCCACCCCAGCACCGGCGGCATGGCGCCGGAAGCACCGCCGATGACGATGTTCTGCGGCGTGGCGGGTTTCAGCACAATGGTGTAAATGATGGCGTAGCCGACGAAGGTCGCGGCGGTCAACCACATCGTCAAGGCGTTCACCTGCGTATACAGCATGTACATGCCGATGGCGCCAAGGACGCTGGCGAAGGCGAGCGTTTGCGTGGAAGTAAGCGTACCGCGCACCAGCGGCCGTGCGCGTGTGCGTGCCATCACCGCATCGATCTTTTGTTCGACCAAGCAGTTGATCGCCGCCGCCGCCCCCGCGACGAGCGCGATGCCGAACGTGCCGAACACAAGCACACGCAAATCGACCATACCCGGAGTGGCCAGGAACATGCCGATCACCGCGGTGAAGACGATGAGCGACACCACGCGCGGCTTGGTCAGCTGCAGAAACTGGCCGAACAGGCTCGCTGGGGCGTGGAAGACGATTGAATTTGCCATGACCTTGCTTCGTTACTTCTTACTATGAGGGCGCGGACGAGCCGCATCAGAGAGCGCAATTATACGCGTTGACGGCGCCCCGCTCCAACCGCTCTCAGTCCGGCGCCGAGACCTTCAACAGACGTTGCAGATCCTTGATTATGCGCCCGGGGTCCGCTTGCGGCGGGTAGCGCATCATCAGTTGCCCGATGGGGTCGATCAGGTAAATGCGGGTCGCAGCGTCGGCTGTGCTGAGCGCTGGCGGCAGCGTTGCCGCGTCGACTACGCGCAAGAAATGCGTACCGGCGTAGTCGCGCGCCAAATCGGCGGCTAGGGGTTGATCGTCGAGCACCAGGAAAACCCGCTCGACCTGGTCCATGTGCTTACCTTGCGCGGTGCGGACCTGGCGCAGGTCGTAAAGCTTGGTGCGGCACACCTGCGCACAGGCCCCGGAATCCAGATGGAGCATCACCCATTTGCCGCGCAGGGCTTCGAGTGCGGCAACCGAGCCATCTGCAGCGCGCAATGCAAGCTTGGGCAGGGGCGTCGGCGGCAGGAATTCGCCATAGTTGGTGGTTTTTGTCGGACGCCAAAAATTGAAAACGATGATCGCCGCCACCAGCGGCGCGGCGAATATAGCGAACACCGTCAGCAAGATCAACTTACTTTTGCGTCGGCTAGCCGGCTGGTGCGCGGTTTCGTTTGAATTTGAAGATGACATAGAGCACGAGTGCAGTCGCGGCAAGCGCGAACCATTGAAAGGCGTAACCGTAGTGCCGCAGTATGCCGAACTCCGGCTCGGCTTTCACGCGCACTAAACCCTGCGCGGACTCACCTTGCTGCACTACAACGAGCGGTAGTAGATCGATACCATTGCGCTCCCGAAAGCGCTGCGCGGTAAAGTTCTGCCAGACTTTTCCTTGGACGGTTTCTGTCGAAAGCTCTAGCAGGGAACGGTCCGACCGATCCACGATACCATTTACAGTAACTACTCCTGATTCTTTCGGGATCTCAGGTTCAGCGGGATACTCCCTGCCACGCTTGATCCAACCGCGGTTAATCATGACCAATCGTCCGCCTGCCTCAATGCGTAGCGGTGTCAGCACGTGGTAGCCCGCTTCACCCGCGTTTAATTGGTTGTCGAGCAAGATCTCGTAGCGCGGGTCGAACTCACCGGTAACACGCACCCGCTGATAGCGCTCGGCATGCGGGTCCGCGCCGCGCAGTTCGACCGGCGCCGCGCTGCGCATGCGTTCGTATTGCGCTTGCAGCACTTCCTTCTGATGAGCGCGGTCGAGCTGCCAAAATCCCAGCCGGACGGTAACGGCTATAGTAATCGCGGCGGCAACGGCAGGTATCCAGCTTGCCCGAGATACGTTATCCGGGGCCGGGCTGCGGCTAGAGGATGTTTGCGGTGCCAAGAGCGGCAGCATACACTGCGTTTATTGCTTGCAACGAGGATCGTCCGGTGCGCATCTTCATCTTCATCGCCATACTCTTGATCGTCGGCAGCCTATTTAGCGCGCTGTTCTTCATGGTGAAAGATCACAACGGCTCTGATCGGATGTTGCGCGCGCTGACACTGCGCATCAGTTTGTCAATACTGCTATTCATCATCCTCGGCATTTGCTTTCATCTGGGTTATCTGCCGCTTAAGAACTGAGGCGATAAACAGCGGAGGAAAAAAACAAAACGCCGCACGCGGTTACGTGCGGCGCTCAGTTTGCGAAATTGCCGCTTTACCCGACGATCGCGTAGACGAAAATGAATAGTCCGATCCAAACCACGTCGACGAAGTGCCAATACCACGACACCGCTTCAAAAGCGAAGTGATTGTGCGGCTTGAAATGACCTTTGATGCAGCGGAACAAAATCACGATCAGCATGATCGTTCCGATGGTCACGTGGAAGCCGTGGAAGCCGGTCAACATGAAGAACGTCGCCCCGTAGATTCCTTTGCCCAAGGTTAAGCCGAGTTCCTTGTAGGCATGGATGTACTCTTCCGCTTGAAAGAACAAAAACAGGCACCCAAGCGCTACGGTAGCAGCAAGCCACAAGATTAGCTGCGAGCGATTGTTCTTCTTGAGCGCCCAATGCGCGAGAGTGATGGTCAGGCCGGATGTCAGCAGAATGACGGTGTTCCAGAACGGCACGCCCCATGCGCCGATGGTCTTGAAGGCACCGGCGTCGTAGGGGCCGGCAGTGGGCCACGTCGGCGTGTAGTTCGGCCACAGCAGTTTGTTGTCGATGTCGCCGAGCCATGGCACGGACAACGTGCGAGCGTAGTACAGCGCGCCGAAGAACGCCGCAAAGAACATCACTTCCGAGAAGATGAACCAGCTCATGCTCCAGCGGTAGGACATATCGACTTGCTTGTTGTACTTGCCGCTCTCGCTTTCACCGGCTACTTGGCCAAACCAGCCGACCATCATGTACACCAAGAAAGCCAAGCCAACGAGCATGACCCAAAGGCCGGTTTTGGTGCCACTCAAAAACCAAATGAAGCCCGATGCCATCAGAAACAGCGCGATCGATCCCTTGATAGGCCAAGACGAAGGCTCAGGTAAATAGTAGCCGCCGCTTTGTTGAGAATTCGCCACCGCTTTTCCCCTCTACAAAATTGTTCAAATCAACGAAATTTTAACTTACCCAAGCTGTTAGCTGGTAACGAACTTGACCAGCATAACCAAAGCAAAAATAAACACTGCCGCACTTAGCAAACCCGCAATGATCACGTGACTGATCTTCAGATTCTCGGAGTCCCAGTCGTGGTCTTTACCCTTGCGCACACCGAAGAAGCTCCAGAAAACGGCTTTGACGGCCTTGAACATAGGCTAGCCCTTGGGCGGCGCAGCTTGCGCGGTGACATCGAAAAACGTATACGAAAGCGTCACGGTGTCGATATCGCGCGGCAACTCCGGAGTTAGCATGAAGGTAACCGGCATTTGCCGCGTTTCCGCAACCTCAAAGGTCTGCGAGGTAAAGCAGAAACATTCGACCTTCTTGAAGTGCTGGGCGGCCGCAACCGGGCCGTAACTTGCCCTCGCTTGGGCTACGACCTTACGCCCGGTGTTGTTGACCACGCGGTACATCACCTGGGTCAATTCACCTGGATGAACCCTCAACGTAGTTTTGAGCGGCTCAAACTGCCATGAAAGGGAACCGTTGTTATTCGCAACAAACTCCACGGTCACCCAGCGGGAAGTGTCGATTTGGGAATTGGCCACAGAATCCGCGCTGCGGGTTTGCGCGATGCCGGTCACCTCGCAAATCTTGCGATAAAGCGGCACCAGCGCCCATCCAAAGCCGGCCATGATGACCACGATGGTTAGCAGTTTGCGCAACATGGCGCGGTTCTGCCGATCGAGCGAGGCCGCGCTCATAGCCTGCTAAGAATCGTGTACATGAAAACGAAGAGCACGAAAGCCACTAACCCGGCTGCGGTGAGAATCGCCTTCTTGCGGGCGGCTTGAGTCATGCGTATGCGCTCTTGAGACAGCGCGGGGGCGACAATGCCCCCGCCACTTCAGTTGTTACGCTAGCGCAAAACCGGCGGGGTTTCAAACGAGTGGTATGGCGCCGGGCTGGGCAAGTGCGTCCATTCGAGCGAGTCTGCACCTTCCCATTGCTTCTGAGCAGCTTTTTGTCCGCCTTTAATGCACTTGAGCACGATGTAAAGGAACAGCAATTGACTCGGACCGAGGATAAACGCGCCGATCGAAGACCACATGTTCCACTCGGCAAACTGGAGCGGGTAGTCGGCGTAGCGGCGCACCATACCCGCCAAACCCAGGAAGTGCTGTGGGAAGAACGTAATATTGAAGCTGATGGTGGTTAGCCAGAAATGCCATTTGCCCAGCTTTTCGTCGTACATGTTGCCGGTAAACTTGGGCAGCCAGAAGTAAACACCTCCGAAAATGGAGTAGAGCGCGCCCGAAAACAGCACATAGTGGAAGTGCGCGACGACATAGTAAGTATTGTGGATCGACACATCGATCGGGGTCATCGAGCACACCAAGCCGCTGAACCCCCCAATCGTGAATAGGGCGATGAAGCCGACCGCCCACAACATCGGCGTTTCGAAAGTCAGTTCACCCTTCCACATGGTGGCGACCCAGTTGAACACTTTTACGCCCGTCGGCACGGAAATCAGCATAGTGGCCAACATGAAGAACAGCTGCGCGGTCACCGGCATACCGACGGTGAACATGTGATGGCCCCAAACGATGAACGACAGAATCGCGATGGATGCCGTGGCGTACACCATGGAAGAGTAGCCGAACAAAGGCTTACGCGAGAACGCCGGCACGATCTGCGAAACGATCCCGAACGCCGGCAGAATCATGATGTAGACCTCGGGGTGACCGAAGAACCAGAACACGTGCATGAACATGGTGGGATCGCCACCGCCGGCCGCATTGAAGAAGTTAGTGCCGAAGTGCCGGTCGGTCAAGAGCATGGTCACCGCGCCCGCCAACACCGGCATAACGGCGATCAGCAGGTAGGCCGTGATGAGCCAGGTCCAGATGAACAGCGGCATCTTCATGAGCGTCATGCCCGGGGCGCGCATGTTCAGGATCGTGGTGATGATGTTGATCGACCCCATGATCGACGAAGCGCCGAGTATGTGCACGGCGAAAATCGTCATGTCGGCGGCAATGCCGTTTTGGATGTATAGCGGCGGATAGAGCGTCCAGCCGCTACCGGTGGCCCCGCCCGGCACGAAGAATGATCCCACTAGCAAAATCGCCGCCGGGGGCAACAACCAGAAACTCCAGTTGTTCATACGCGGGAAGGCCATATCCGGTGCACCAATCTGCATCGGCACGAGCCAGTTGGCGAAGCCGACGAACGCCGGCATGATGGCGCCAAACACCATGATGAGGCCATGCATGGTGGTTAGACCGTTAAAGACTTCGGGATTGACGACCTGGATACCCGGCTGGAACAACTCGGCACGAATAATCAGCGCCAATGCGCCGCCTGAAAGCAGCATGATGAAACTGAACCACAGGTACAGAGTGCCGATATCCTTGTGGTTGGTCGACTTAACCCAGCGCATCAACCCGGTCGGGTGATGGTCGTGATGATCGCCGTGGCCGTGAGAGTGATCGCCATGCCCCTGGACATGTTCGTTCTTTCCGTGTGTATGTGCTTGTGCCATCGTGACTCTCCGTTAAACCTTAGCTCTGAGCGGCTTTGGTTTCTTCGACCCAAGCCTTGTACTCGTCGTCGCTGACCGCCCGCACTACGATTGGCATGTAAGCGTGCTCTTTACCGCAGATTTGCGAACATTGGCCGCGATAGACGCCGGGCTTTTCGACGTTGATATAGGTGTCTTTGATGAAGCCAGGAATGCCGTATTGGTTGACCGCCAAATCGGGCACGTACCAGCCGTGAATAACGTCGTTCGACGTTACCAGAAGGCGGATTTTCTTGTTGACCGGTACTACCACCTCTTTGTCGACTTCGACTACGTAGTGCTCGCCTTTGGGCGCGTTGGCTTCGATCTGATCGCGCGGCGTCGACATCTTGCTATAAAAAGAAATGCCGTCTTGCAAGTAATCGTATTTCCACTGCCATTGATGCGCAGTGATTTTGATGGTCATGTCAGGATTGCTGGTATCGCGGATCGCCAACAAACCGCCGGTTGCTTTTACCGCCATGACGCCGATGATGATGAAAGGTATGACTGTCCATACGATCTCGACGGTTGTGTTCTCGTGAAAGTGCTCCGCTTTGTGACCGACTGACTTGCGATGTTTGAGAATGGAGTAAAACATCGCGCCGAACACCACCACGAAGATCCCGAAACAGATCCACAGCACGAACATGTGAAGATCGTAGTTATTGCGGGCGTTTGCAGTCGCGCCGAGTGGGAGATTGAGTACATCGTAGCCGGCCGATGCCACTGTGGCCGATAAGCCCGCCGCGCCGGCCATCAGCGCGGCAACGAGTTTCTTCTGCTCCATTCGACTCCCTATAGTCTTCATTGTCCTAACCTACCCTCGCACTACTCTGATGCGAGGCTTTAACTCCTGTGCCCAATCCATGCGCTCTTCATCGCTCATGAGACGACCAATCGCAACCTGCCGCCCCTTGAAGCGCAACGCCAAATCGCAGCGCCACCCGGACTGCCGGCAAACCACCTGTGCCCACTCCGGATTAAATTCCAGCTGGCTCACGCGTCGCGCGGTACGCGCTTCAAATCGCCCATTTCCTTGGGCAATCTCGAGCCGCTCGTAATCTTCCTCGTGCGCTCGCACCAGCTTAAAGGCGAGTAGCACGCACAGCACCTCCAGCCCGGCAAACGGCATCACTAACCACGCACCCTGCAACGCGGCATAGCTGGCCAACAGCACGACCAACGTAGAGATCGAAAAAAGAAACAATCTGCGGCCAGCTGCAGACAAAGATCGATTGCGACCCTTAGTCCGAATGTACGGCTGAGGCAAAGTGCCTGATTCCACGCGCGCATCCCCCGCTCTAACCCGGCGCCCAGCAAGGCGTGCCTTGGTTTTGCCGCCCGAACGATATCACAAGCGCCCTAGCCCGGACAAGGAGATTGCCTGCGTGTTAGCTATTGTCGGCCACGTCTTGCGCTTCTGAATCGTCTTCCTCAGCCGCGATGCGATAGGACTCTGTCGCCCATTGGCCTAAATCCATCAGCTTACAGCGCTCAGAGCAGAAGGGTCGGTACCGGTTGGCTGAGTCGAACCGTGCTTGCCTGCCGCAGCTGGGGCATTTGACGGTCGGAGAACGCCGTTCCAATGGACGACTCGTACAAGACTACAGGTTGCAGAAAGTAAGTTCGAACTTTACGTCGCCATCGTAAAGGTGGGGCCGCTCGGCGGTGGCTGTTGTCATAAAGCGTACATTTAAGACGTATTTGTTCGCGCTGATCTCCGGTACGCAGGGCATGGAATCAGACAGACTCACCCGCAGCATCTGCGCGAGTTTCTGCGGTGGAGATTGTTGAAAGGTGCCTTGGTGCGCAACCAACGATAGCGCCTTGCCGCTCTCGCGCAACAACTTCAGAACAATGCGCAACGCGTCGCGTATTGGATAGGTCGGCTCGAACCACGCGTGTAAGTCGCGCTTGCGGATCTCGGGGCTTTGGTGCAACCAATAGTGGTAGGAGGGAACATCGAACTCGCACACGCCGCCCGGAATACTGGAGCGCTGCTTGATGCCCATCATCCATTCGTTGTCGCGCAAGTGCTGTCCAAACTTGCCCGCCGACGCAAGCAGGCTGGTGGCGGTGCGTTCGATGCTGCGCAACACCTCCTGCAATACCGGTTGCTCCACCGTCGGGTTGCCCCGCAAGCCTTCTAGCCCTTGGCGCTGACGCTCCAACTCTTGCAGCAATTCGGACTTGAGATCTGCGCGCGTGGCCACATCGAGAATCTCGAACATCGCGCGCAAAGCGGCGTGGTGGTCGTGACTATCCGAGCGATCCGCAAACAACTGCGCTTTCTCGTACAGATCCTCGAGACGCAGTAACGCACGAATTTTTTCGTTCAGAGGATAGTCGTAGACAATCACAGCGCGAGGGCAGCGCAGAAAACCTCATTGTGACCGATGGGCTCGTTTTTTACAATTGAACTCATGTGAGCTTCCCTGGCTGGCCCGGCGCAACGCATGAGCGCTCCGACGCGAGACGCCGGTAGCGAAGATCCAATTCGCGCACTTGCACATCTAGAGCCGAGCGATCAAGGCCGTTATCGATGACGTCGTCGGCACGGGCCACTCGAGCTTCGCGCGAGATCTGCGCTGCCATGATCGCGCGCACCTCGGATTCACTCAGCGCACTGCGCTGCATTACACGCTGAATTTGGACTTGCTCCGGACAATCCACAACGAGTATGCGGTCTATCAAGTCCTGGTAGGCTTTTCTCTCCAACAGCAATGGTACAACAAGGAGCAGGTAGGGCTCAGATCGCGCAAAGATGCTTTGACGCACACCCGCCTCAATGAGGGGATGGGTGATCCGCTCCAATTCGATTCTTGCTGCCGCGTTATTGAAAACCAACGCGCGCATTTTTGCGCGGTTTAGACTGCCGTCAGCGTTAAAGTAGATCTCGCCAAACTTAGTGCGCAAAGCGGCGATGGCCGCACCATTCGGAGCCGTGATTTCATGGGCGATTACGTCCGTGTCAACGACGCCGGCGCCGAGCGCTTGAAAACCCTCAGCAACGGTGCTCTTGCCGCTGCCGATGCCTCCGGTGAGCCCGATCACGAGCGGGCGTCGGACCATTCCGGAAGCGTGCCCGCGCCGGGCAGGCAAACTAAACGTTGCTCAAATACCAATCCAGGATCGACTGGCCCTTGAGCAAGGCGATCAATCCGCCGCCGGCGAGGTAGGGACCGAACGGGATCGGCACTTCGCGGCCGCGTCGAGCCAGAATAATCAGCCCCACGCCCACCGCAGCCCCCACTACGGATGAAAGCAGAATGATGATTGGAAGACTCTTCCAGCCGAGCCATGCCCCCAACGCCGCTAGTAACTTGAAGTCGCCGTAGCCCATGCCCTCCTTCTTGGTCACGAGCTTGAAGAGCCAGTATACGCTCCAAAGGATGAGGTATCCGGCTACCGCGCCGGCTAAGGCCGATCGCAAGTCTGTAAACACACCGAAGCTGTTCACCATCAGTCCGAGCCAAAGCAGCGGCTGCGTAATGCTGTCCGGCAGTAATTGAGTATCAAAATCGATCAGCGTCAGCGCAACCAAGGCCCAGACCAAAACGAGGGCGGTTAGCGCTTGCGCGCCAAAGCCAAAGCGCCACGCAACCAATGCACTGAGCAATCCCGTGGCAAGTTCGACGATCGGGTAGCGTGCGCCGATCGGTTTTTGGCAGCCTTTACAACGGCCGCGCAGCTGCAAATAGCTGAGCACCGGGATGTTTTCCAGGGCACGAATAGGGCGCGCACAGCTTGGGCAAGCCGAGCGCGGCACAACCAAATTAAAGACGGGGGGTAACGCGCTAGCGGCAGTAGAGGGGGTCGATGGTGTGCAATTGGGCAGAATGTCTGCGCATTGCGCGCGCCATTCACGCTCCATCATTTTCGGGAGCCGGTACGCCACGACGTTGAGGAAACTGCCTATCAGCAAGCCAAGCACAGCGGCAACGCTCACCCAAACACCGGGGAGGTTTTGTAGCGCGTCGATCACAGTGCGTGCCTTTCTCGAATGGATGCGCGCGCTATACCACTTGCCCCATCTTGAAGATCGGCAAATACATTGCCACAACCATGCCACCAATCAACGTTCCGAGCACGACCATGATGATGGGCTCCATCAGACTGCTGAGCGCTTCGACCGCGTCGTCAACCTCAGCTTCAAAAAAGTCAGCCACTTTGCTCAACATCGCGTCAAGCGCACCCGACTCTTCGCCGATTGCGGCCATTTGCAGCACCATGTTGGGAAACACATCTGCGTTCTGCATCGCAACAGTAAGACTGGTGCCAGTGCTTACTTCGTTCTGAATCCTCTTCGTTGCTTGATAGAACACGTCGTTGCCAGCGGCACCGCCGACCGAATCGAGCGCCTCAACAAGGGGCACTCCAGCCGCGAACATGGTTGACAAGGTCCGTGCCCAACGGGCAATCGCCGCTTTCTTGAAAAGCTCGCCGAAGATGGGCATTCGTAACATGAGCCGATCCATGAGCGCCTGCAGTTTCTTGGATCGCTTAAGGGCGTAAAAGAAGCCATACAGCGTGCCGCCGATCGAGCCGAAGATGAGCCACCAGTACTTGACGAATACGTTCGACATATTGATGACGATCTGCGTCGGAACGGGCAAATCCGCCCCGAAGTTACTGAAGAGTTCTTGGAAGGCGGGAATGACGAAGATCATGATGACTGCAGTAATGACAAACGCCGCGACTATCACAGCCGTCGGGTAAAACAAGGCCGACTTGATCTTGCTTTTAATCGCTAAGATCTTCTCTTTGTATGTCGCCAACCTATCGAGCAAGTTATCGAGTATGCCCGCCTGTTCACCGGCACCGACTAAGTTACAGAAAAGATCGTCGAAATAGAGCGGGTGCTTACGGAAAGCCTGGTTTAAGCTGGAACCCGTTTCCACGTCCGTCTTGATGTCCATCAACAGCCGCGACACCGACGCGTTACTGTGACCTTTACCAACAATATCAAAAGCTTGCAGCAGAGGGACGCCCGATTTCATCATCGTCGCGAGTTGGCGCGTGAACAGCGTCACATCCTTCTCAGTGATCTTCTTGCCGCCACGCGAAGACTGCTTCTTGATCTTGGTCGCATTGATGCCCTGGCGCCGCAGGGTGGCGTTAACCATGGCCTCGCCGCCAGCACGAATCTCGCCTTTGATCAGCTTGCCGGTTCGGTCACGCCCTTCCCACAAGTAATTGTGGAGCTTAACGTCCTTGATCTGCGGCTTCTTTGCGGCGACTGTTGCCATATGTATCTCTTTACTTTGCCACCTGTAAACGGACTGTGGATATTGCGCCGAAATATGCCCGTTGGCAAGAGGCCATAGCTGTTAAGAATTGTTGCCAAATGAAGATGTTAGCGCTACAGGGCCAGCGGCAGTTGTCGCGAGTGAATGCGCACGACTTTCACCATGCGATCCTGGGTCTGAACAATCTCTATCGGATAGCCGTCGATTTTCAGACTTGTGCCCGGTTCGGGAATGTCTTCCAAGTGCTCCAGAATCAATCCGTTGACGGTTTTTGGACCTTCAAGATTGAACTTGAGCCCCAGCTTGCGATTGAGTTCGCGCACCAAGGCGCCACCCTCGACCAATAGCTCGCCCGTTTTGGCGTCGCCTTCGAGCAGACCCTGGACGCGCGTGCCCTTGCCGAATTCACCAACGATCTCCTCCATGATGTCCTCAACAGTCACCAAGCCCTGCAATTCGCCGTACTCATCGACCACTAACGCGATCCGGCTCTTGGTTGCCTGGAAGTTCTGTAACTGAGTCAGCAGCGGGGTGCCGGCCGGGACGAAATACGGCGGCTGCAAAATTTCCTGCAGCGCCTCTTTGGTAAGTTCATTGTTCTCAGCTTGGTGCAGCACTTTGCGCACGTGCAGTATGCCGATGATCTCGTCCAGCTCGCCGCGATACACTGGCTGTAGCGTATGGTGCACGGTAGCCAAGCGCGCGCGGATGGCGTCGATGTCGTCGTCCAAGTCGATCGCCTCGATCTGGTTGCGCGGGGTCATGGTGTCGTCCACCGTGATCTTTTGCAGTTCGAACAGGTTGAGCAGGATCGATTGGTGCTTGGCGGGAATATAGTGCGCTCCTTCCAACACCAAGGTGCGCAACTCTTCCAGCGTGAGTTTGTGTTCCTGCTCTTGCTCGCTCGGCTTGAGGCGCAACAACGCCAGCAGCGCGTTGACAAAGAGATTGACGAACCAAACGATCGGGTAAACGACGGTCAGTAGCGGCGCGAGAAAATAAGCCGCTGGCAGCGCAATCTTTTCAGCGTACGCCGCGCCGATCACTTTAGGGGTGATCTCACTAACCACGAGAATGGCGAAGGTAACCGCGAGCGTTGCAATGCTGAGAGCCAGTTCCCCATTGCCGAACAAGCGCACGGCGATCACGGTGACCAGCGTCGCTGAGGCGGCGTTAATCAGGTTGTTTCCGAGCAGAATTACCCCGAGCAGCTTGTCGGTGCGCTCGAGCAGCGATACGGTGAGCTTCGCCGCGCGGCTTCCCTGGCTAGCCAAGTGGCGCAGGCGAAACCGGTTAATGGCCATCATGCTGGTCTCGGCTATGGAGAAAAAGCCAGAAACCACCAGCAACACCGCCAGCCAAATCAGCAGCGTCTGCGTCGAGAATTCGTCCAACTTAGGGGCAGACTAGAGTAGGAGTCGGCAAAGTATTGGGACGGCGCCGCAGCCTGTCAAGCACGTTTGAGGACCACTTCCAGCACGAACTTGCTGCCGACATATGCGAGCAGCAACAGCGCGAACCCGAGCAGGGTGAGCCGCACGGCCTTGCGCCCGCGCCAGCCATAGCGCCAATGCCCCAGTAACAGCACTGCAAAAACCAGCCAGGACAGAATGCCGAACACCACCTTGTGAGTGAACTGAAACGGCTTACCGAACCACGCCTCCGAAAACAGGATGCCGCTTGCCAGACTCAGCGTCAGCATGATGAATCCGAAGCTCAGCAACTGGAACAGCAGCCGCTGCATCGGCACCAAAGGCGGCAGTTCTTGTAGCCATGCCGCCATCACGCCGCCGTGCAAGCCTTTGTCGAGCGCCGCCATCAATAGCGCGTGCAATGCGGCGATCGTGAGCACGCTGTAAGCCAGAATTGACAAGAACAAATGCACGTGAAAACTGGTCATGCCGCTGTACGGCAATACTTGCGAATGCGGCAGCAGCACCGGCAACAACACCGCCACAGCGGCAACGGGCAGAATCAAGTTGCTGAGTGGCCCTATGCGCAGCGAGAAATGCGCAATCCAATAAATTAGCAGTGCAAGCCACACGATTAGCGAGACGGCATAGCCGACACCTAGATTCATGCCCGCCTCGGTGAATATGCCGCGATACAGCAGATATGTATGCAGCAGCAAAACTAGCGGGATGCCGAAGTTGCGTGCCCGAACCGCGCTCGACTGCGCTCGCGGGGCCGTGCTCGGAAACGTCGCGACCGGCCGCGCTAGGCCCAGCCGAGTTCCGGCAACACAGTAGATTGCAAGGCCAACGTACAGCAGGGCGGTGATAAGATATAGCAACGTTCAGCTCTCAGAGTAGACGCGACGCGCGCCACACACTGGACTTGCAGTCTACACCAAAGCCTTTCCCCCAGCTTCCCTTGTGTCCCAGCCTGGATAGACCCACATGCTCGACAACTTGACTCAACGCCTCGCCGGCGTGATCAAAACGCTGCGCGGTCAAGCGCGCATCACCGAAGAAAATGTGCAGGATGCATTGCGCGAAGTGCGCATGGCCCTGTTGGAAGCCGATGTTGCTCTGCCGGTGGTCAAAGACTTCATTGCGCAGGTGAAAGAGAAGGCGCTCGGCCGCGAAGTTCAGCAGAGCTTATCGCCTGGCCAAGCGCTGGTCGGGGTGGTCCACGCGGAACTGACGCGGCTCATGGGCGAAAGCAACGCTGCGCTCAATTTCGCCACGGTGCCGCCGGCCGTATTCTTAATGGCAGGTTTGCAAGGCTCGGGCAAGACAACTAGCAGCGGCAAGCTGGCCAAGTACCTGAAGGAACAACTCAACAAGAAGGTCTTGCTGGTGAGTTGCGACGTCTACCGTCCGGCCGCGATCGAGCAGTTGCGCGTGTTGGGCGAGCAGCTCGAAGTCGACTTCCTGCCGGTGGAGCCGAGCGAAAAGCCGGAGAAGATCGCGGTGCGCGCGCTCGATCATGCGCGCCGTCACTTTTACGACGTGCTTATTGTCGACACCGCCGGGCGGCTCGCGATCGATGAGCAAATGATGGCCGAAATCAAACTGCTGCACGCCGCGCTTAATCCAATTGAGACGCTATTCGTGGTCGATGCCATGCAAGGTCAGGACGCGGTCAATGTCGCGCGCGCGTTCGGCGAGGCGCTGCCCTTGACCGGCGTGATTCTAACCAAGCTGGATGGCGATTCACGCGGCGGCGCCGCACTTTCGGTGCGCCACGTGACGCAAAAACCGATTAAGTTTGTCGGCGTCGGCGAAAAGTTGGCGGCACTCGAACCTTTCCACCCGGAGCGTATGGCGCAGCGCGTGCTGGGCATGGGCGATGTGCTTAGCTTGATCGAGGAAGCGCATCGCAAAGTCGATCATGAAGAGGCGCAGAAACTCGCGCAGAAGATCAAGAAGGGCAAAGATTTCGACCTGGAAGACTTCCGCTCACAGTTACTGCAGATGAAGAAAATGGGCGGCGTCAGCGCCATGCTCGACAAGCTGCCGGCGCAACTCGGCAAACTCGCCGCGGAGGCGCCGCAATTCGAAGACAAGGCGGTGCGCCGGCTCATCGGCGTGATCGACTCGATGACGCCGCAAGAGCGGCGGTTTCCGGCGCTCATCAAAGCCGCGCGCAAGCGCCGCATCGCAACTGGCGCTGGGGTACAGGTACAAGAGGTCAATCGCTTGCTCAACCAATTTGAGCAAGTACAGAAAATGATGAAGAGCATGGCGAAAGGCGGCATGGCAAAGCTCATGCGCGGCATGAAGGGTATGCTGCCGGGCATGCGTTGAGCCGTTAACACTCTGCCGCGTTAGGTTACTGCGGGCTCTATAACTCCGTAAGTATTTGCCATAAAGACTTGCAGACGAAACCAGTCATGAGTATTCGTTGCAAGCCGTGAATTTCCTCGCCGACCTGATACTGGTTTTGCACCTGCTTCTCGCGCTGTTCATCGTCGGCGGTCTGCTGCTAACGTGGATCGGGGCGCAGCAGCGCTGGCGCTGGGTCAAGAACTACTGGTTTCGCAGCGCGCACCTGTTCGCGATCATCTTTGTCGCCGCGGAAACACTGCTCGGAGTGGTGTGTCCGCTCACCACGCTGGAGGACATGTTGCGCGGAAATAACACTGCCGCACAGGGATTCATCGAGCGCTGGGTGGGCCGCGTGTTGTTCTACGACTTGCCGGTTTGGATCTTCAATCTCGGCTACCTGACGTTCGCCGCGCTCACGATTCACGCTTGGCGCCGCGTGCCGCCGCAAAAACGCGCCTAGCCTTGGTTGGATTTGCCGAACCCGCTCTCGGCACCCTTGAAGAGCTTCTCGATGTTGTCTTTGTGGCGCCAAATCAATAAAGCCAGCATGCTTAACAGCGACCACAAGGTGGTCCCAGGACCGAAGAAGTAGATCGAAGCGAAGGTAGTCACCACGATGGCGATAAGCGCCGAAAGCGACGAGATGCGCGTGACAACGAACACTATCGCCCAGGCCGCCGCCGCGATCAAGGCCACACGCCAATCTAACGGCAACAGTACTCCCAAAGCGGTGGCCACGCCCTTGCCGCCGCGAAACTGGTAATAGAGCGGAAACAGGTGTCCTAAAAACACGGCGAGCAGCGCGAGCGGCACGGCGTCCTCGTGCAGCGCAAAACGTTTGGCCACATACATCGCAGCCGCCACCGCAACGAAGCCTTTTGCGGCATCGCCGACCAGCGTCAAAGCCGCCGCGCGCTTGTTGCCGGTGCGCGCAACGTTGGTGGCGCCCGGGTTCCCCGAACCGTAAGTGCGCGGATCGGGCAAGCCAAACGCTTTGCTGACGATCGAGGCGAACGACAGCGAGCCGATCAAATATGCACCGAGGACAACAAGCGCGGTCAACATGGCGCGCAGTATACAGGCGGGCGAGCAGCAGCAGCCGCAGCTTCTCCCACAAGGATTGTGCGCAACAAAAAAGGGGCGCCCAGCGGGCGCCCCAATCTTGGGAGAACGGCAGAGAAAGCCGGCTACGCGTAGTAGGCGCTTTCCCCGTGTGAGGTTACGTCCAGGCCTTCGCGCTCCTCTTCTTCCGGCACGCGCAGTCCGATCACGGCGTCGACTATCTTGTAGGCGACAAAGGCGACCACCGCCGACCAAACCACGGTGATGCCCACGCCCCACAATTGGCTCACCAATTGAGTGCCGATGGAGTAGTTTGGATTCACACCGTTAGCCACGTAGTCCCACACACCGGTGCCACCCAAACTCGGCGCGGCGAAGATACCGGTGCCAAGCGCACCCACGATCCCGCCCACACCATGCACGCCGAACACATCGAGCGAATCATCGTAGCGGAACATGCGCTTCAAACCGGTCACGGCCCAGAAGCAGACGATGCCCGCGATCAAGCCGAGCATGATCGAGCCCATCGGACCGACAAAGCCGCAGGCCGGGGTAATCGCCACCAAGCCCGCGACCGCGCCCGAAGCAGCGCCCAACATAGACGGCTTGCCTTTGGACATCCACTCGACAAACATCCACGCCAGCGCGGCCGCAGCGGTTGCGAGCAGCGTGTTGACGAACACCAGCGCTGCCAAACCGGTGGCTTCCAAGTTCGAGCCGACGTTAAAGCCGAACCAACCCACCCAAAGCAACGAAGCGCCAATCATAGTCATCGTCAAACTGTGCGGCGGCATCGCTTCGCGCCCGTAGCCGATGCGCTTGCCGATCACTATGGCACCAACCAACGCCGCGATACCTGCGTTAATGTGCACCACCGTTCCACCGGCAAAATCCAGAGCGCCCTTTTGCCAGATGAAACCAGCGATAGCGTTGGCGGCTTCGGCTGCTTTGGCGTCGGTGTACGCATCGGGGCCGGCCCAGAACCAAACCATGTGCGCAACCGGCAGGTAGGAGAACGTGAACCAAATAGCCAAGAACCACAGCACCGCGGAAAATTTCACGCGTTCCGCGAAGGCGCCGATGATGAGCGCCGGCGTGATCGCGGCGAAGGTCAGCTGAAACACCAAATAGATGTATTCCGGCACGACGACGCCCTTGCTGAACGTGGCGACCACCGAGTCCGGCGTGATGCCGTGCAAGAACATTCTGCCCAGGCCACCGAAGAACGCGTTGCCTTCGGTGAACGCGACGCTATAGCCGTACACCGCCCAAAGAATCGCCATCACGCAGAAAGTAACGAACACCTGCATTAGCACCGAGAGCATGTTCTTGGTGCGCACCAGCCCGCCGTAAAAAAGCGCGAGCCCCGGAATCGTCATCAAAATGACGAACGCCGTAGCCACGATCATCCACGCCGTGTCACCTTTGTTCGGCGTCGGCGCCGGAGCGGCGGCAGGCGCGCTGGCCTCAGGCGCGGGTGCGCTCGTGTCTGCCGCCGCGGCGGGCGCCGGTGCCGCCTCGGTAGGAGCGGGGGCGGCGGTGTCGGCAGGTGCCGCAGCGGCGGGCGCAACATCAGTCTTAGCGGGTTCTTCCGCAAACGCGACGCTCGCGCACAGCAATGCGCACATGAAAGCGAGCAAGCTTGTTAGTCTTCTCATGATCGTTTCCTTCTTACAATGCATCGGCGCCGGTTTCACCGGTGCGAATGCGGATGACTTGTTCCAACTCATACACGAAGATCTTGCCGTCGCCGATTTTTCCGGTGCTGGCGGACTTTTCGATCGCCTCGATGACTTGCTCGAGCAGTTCCGTCTTGATGGCGACTTCGATCTTCACCTTGGGCAAAAAATCGACGACATATTCGGCGCCGCGATACAACTCGGTATGCCCTTTCTGCCGCCCAAACCCCTTGACCTCTGTGACAGTGATGCCCTGCACGCCGATCTGCGAGAGCGCTTCGCGCACCTCATCGAGCTTGAAGGGTTTGATGATTGCGGTAACCAATTTCATTTGAGCTCCTTAGGTCGCGGTCAGAGTGCAAGCCCGCCGCGCGCCGATCCTTAAAAAGTTTTCTTTACCGACAGCACTAGCGTGGAGTTGGCGATGTTCTTGCCGTCTACGCTCACGTTCTCGTCGGTATCCACATAACTCAACCCCAACAGAAAGCCGTTCCAATCGTAGGTTGCACCGATCGACCAATCTTGAATGTCGTCGTCGCCCACCACGTCGTCGATCTTTTGCAAGCCGTAGTGCGCGGTCAGCGTGACTTTGTCCATAAGCGGATAGTTGGCATTGCCCTCCAGGTAGTAGGAACCGTCGCCCTTATCCACGCCGAAGAAGTCCGTAAGCGAGTAGGACAACTTGCCGCCGATCCATTTGTAATTCAGTCCGCCGTAGACTTCGAAGGTGTTGTACTTCTGGCTGCCGGCGTTCGCTCCGGGATAGAAGTAATAGATGCCGCCAACGTTGTAGCCGATGTCCTTGGTCAAGCTACCGGCGTAGCCGCCATAGAAATCCCACTCCAAACTGCCGTCTTCATAAAGCTTGCCGCTTACATTCGACGCCCACGTGCCGAGGTAGATGCCGCTCGCGTGCGCATAGTCGAAGCCACCTTGCAGCGCAGGCTGTTTCTGCGTTTGCGATACGCCGCGGAAGCGGTAATCGCTGGCGAAGCCTAGATTGCCAGTCAGCGTGTGCGGCGACTTGGCTTCCTCCGCCGCGTACGCGGAGGACAGGGCGCTAAAGGCGATAGCGGCAGCCGCAGCGATAAGTTTCGAATCCATACGTTTACCTTCCGGGGTCTAGATGAAGTGAGTTGAGCAGGTTGCATGCCATGCGAAACAATCTTTATTAATCAATGAATTAAGTGTGGACCAGGGGAGCCTCGCTTAACTCATGCCCCGTTATAGGGCTTGATCAATTGACTAACGCACCACATTGGTGCGGCCGATGCGAGACCAAGAAACGACGAATCGATTTGCTACACTAGGCGCTCGCCTTTCGATGGAGCTCGCGATGCTCAACGCCAAATTCCTCGACGAACTCTCCGCCAAAATGAGCGAGTTGATCGCGCAAAGTCCGCTCAAGGACGTTGAGAAAAACACGCGCGCCATGATGGGCAGCATGTTCACCAAACTTGATTTGGTGACACGCGAAGAATTCGATGTGCAGCAGCAGGTGCTGGCGCGCACGCGCGAGAAACTTGAATTGCTGGAAAAGCGCGTGGCCGAATTAGAAGCGCGCAAAGGCTAGCCTGCACCGGCACGCCAACGCTGGTCTACGCGCCTAATTTGCCGCTCTTTTCGGACGAATCGATTGCGGCTCACACAGGCGTGCATCTGCGGACTGCCGGAAGCAACAGCGCCCACCCCCGCTGCACCGGCTGCGGGCTGACTTTGCCCAGGCTTGAGCGCTTCTGAATGTCGGTTGCCGTCCTCTATAGCCGCGCCTTGGACGGTGTCGACGCACCGCTAGTCACCGTCGAAGCGCACTTGGCGAACGGGCTGCCGAGTTTCACCATCGTCGGCCTACCCGAAGCGGAAGTGAAAGAAGCGCGCGACCGTGTGCGCGCGGCGCTGCAAAATGCCCGCTTCGAATTCCCGCAACGGCGCGTGACCGTCAACTTGGCGCCAGCGGATCTGCCGAAAGAATCCGGCCGCTTCGACTTGCCGATCGCGCTCGGCATTCTGGCCGCCTCAGGGCAAATCCCCGCGGACAAATTACAGGACTACGAATTCGCCGGCGAGCTCGCCCTTACTGGGCAGTTGCGCCCGATCCGCGGGGCGCTGGCGATGACTTACCGCGCTACGCGCGACGGTCGCGCTTTCATACTGCCAAAAGAATCCGCCCATGAATCAAGTTTCGTGCGCGCGGCAGAGATATACCCCGCAGAGAATCTGCTACAAGTGTGCGCGCATTTGGCCGGGCGCGAGAGCCTGGCGCGCCACAGCGCAAGCACACAAGCGCCCGCGCCGAGCTATCCGGACTTAAACGAAGTCAAAGGCCAATCCCACGCCAAGCGCGCGCTCGAAATCGCCGCGGCCGGCGCGCACAGCCTGCTGATGAGCGGGCCGCCCGGCACCGGCAAATCCATGCTCGCCGCGCGCCTGCCCGGCATCTTGCCGCCGATGAGCGAAGACGATGCGCTGGAAAGCGCAGCGATCCAGTCGCTCGGCAGCAGCGGCTTTCGTGTCGATCACTTCGCCGTGCGGCCTTACCGCGCACCGCATCACACCGCCTCATCGGTGGCGCTGGTGGGCGGCGGCAGCAACCCGCGACCCGGTGAGATCTCGCTCGCGCATCATGGCGTTTTGTTCCTCGATGAATTGCCCGAGTTCGAACGCAGCGTGCTAGAAGTGCTGCGCGAACCGCTCGAATCCGGCCGCATCCACATCTCGCGCGCCGCACGCCAAGCCGAGTTCCCTGCCAAGTTTCAGTTAATTGCCGCGATGAACCCCTGCCCGTGCGGCTATCTCGGCCACCCGAACGGCAGATGCCGCTGCACGCCCGATCAAATCGCACGCTATCGCAGCAAAATTTCCGGTCCGCTGCTCGATCGCATCGACCTGCAGATCGAAGTGCCGGCCGTGCCGGTCGACGAACTTGCCGGGCGAGCCGAAGGCGAGAGCAGTGCCACTGTACGCGAGCGCGTCGCCGCGGCGCGCGAACGGCAAATCACGCGCCAAGGCAAACCCAACGCACAGCTCGGCCCGAAAGAAATCGAAACGCACGTCACGGCAGATGCCGATGCGGAAACGTTGCTGCGCCACGCCATCAGCCGCTTGAATTTATCGGCCCGCGCCTACCACCGCGTTATGAAAGTCGCGCAAACGATCGCGGATTTAGCGGGCAGTGAACGCTGCACGAAAGCGCACGTGGCGGAGGCGATTCAGTATCGGCGAGGGCTTTCTACAACGGCTTAAAGATAGACTGCCCTGTTTGTTTTAGGCGAGCATGGAACTCTAGAGCGTAAAGATCCGTCATCCCCGCAACGAAGTCTGAGATTAGACGTGCTCGCTCATCTGTATTGGGAAAAGATTCATACGTCTGTCGAAAATCATCGGGCAGTAAGAGATGCCCTTCCTCGGAATGAAGCGTTTCGAATATCGTCTTTACTAGCTCGTAGCCGCGGAATTCGACAACTTTCAGCCGCGGTGACATTATGATGACCTCATAGGTTAAGTGCTTTAACACCTCCACCTGGCGCCGCATTGAGGGCTCGAGATCCACCACCGTAAGCGCCGGAAACGTAGTATTTATGCCGTCCACAATACAAACGCCGCCAAGAAATCGATTGACCAGGCCAGCGGTAAACTCGCTTCTAACATACCCGTTGGTTGCCACTCGTTGGGACGCATCGTAGGCCTCAACAGCATTTTTAGGAGTCTTTGTTGTCGCATCGTCGTAAATGACATCACTCAGCAGTTCTCCCACAATGCTGATCACGCCGTCTCTATCTAGACTATTGGCGACTGGTAGCGCTCGATTCGCTTTTGCTGCGATTCGATCCACCAGCCCTGGATTATTAACTAAGGTGGAAAGCAGTCTCAGCGGAGAAACAAAGCCAGCCTTAAGCGCGTCTTCGAAATCATAGGTTGAATACGCAATGTCATCCGCCGTGTCCATGATCGAGCATTCAATAGTCTTGAACTTGCTGGGCTTTTGGGCCTTCCAGCCCGGCGCTACGGACCTTTTAATCCTATCCACGAGGCTTTTCTCAGAGCAGTAGTATCCTTTCTCTAACGGGCTACCCTTGCGACGTTTTCGCGCGATCTCGTGATCGTACTTCAGCACAGCAGCGAGCGTTCGGTAAGTTAGATTGAGGCCTACGCGGCGATCCCTACCGTCAGCGTCTGCCACTTGGCTGAATTTCTCCTCTCCCTCAGCCCTCTTTTCTAGACGCGCTAAGATACGCAGGGTCTGCGCATTGCCCTCAAAGCCGCCATATACCTTCATGCAATCATCAAGAGCCTTTTCCCCGTTGTGTCCGAAAGGTGGATGGCCCAGGTCGTGTGCTAATGCCGCCACCTCGACGAGGTCGCAGTCGATCGTTTGACCACCTTTAAAATTGGACGCGTTTAGGCGAAGCGCGATACTTTTCGCGATCTGCGCTACTTCGATCGAGTGGGTAAGCCTGTTGCGAAAGAAATCTGATTCTGTTCCTGGAAAAAGCTGGGTCTTGCCCTGAAGCCGCCTAAAGGCAGGAGAATGCACAAGGCGACCGTAGTCGCGTCTGAATTCGCTTCTGTACTCTGCACTTCCAGGACGCGGCGGAGTAGAGATTTCTCGGGCCCTGTCCTTTCCAGAGTAAAGCGGAGCTCGGGCCATCTGTCGCTCTATCGGGGTGATAATTACTTGCTCTTGCCTTTGTTGCCCTGGACAGGTTTGATTGCGGCGTTCTGTTTTGTTTGCGGTGTCTTTCCCACAAAAATATGATCATAGGGCTTCATAGCTTCTCGTGCTAGCTTACTAGCCAACTTCAGCGCATCGACTTCCTTAGACATAAAGCTACCCCCGAGTGTAATTCTCCGATGGATTATAAGGGTCTACCCAGACTACGCAACATTTAATGAGTGCTTAGGCAGGGCAACTCGATAGCCCACACGCGGGAAATGCACGCACACTTCCTCAACGCGCGCCTCGTGCCGCAGGATCGAGACGATGTCGCGATCGATTCTGTGCAGCACGCCTTCCACGCTCGGCTCACCGCTATCGAGATCGGGCGTGACCCTCACGCGCTAGCCGGGGCGCAGCTCTTGCGGATCGGCGTCATGGTACATGAGGCGCGGGCGATTTCGATGGCTCCGCCCAAACTCATATCGCGCGGCTAGCCATGGCTGATTGTCTCCACGCGTTGGCTCCGCGCATGCAAGCGCGCAAATGGCGCAAGCGGTGTCGGTCCACTGCTCGATCGCATTGATTTGCAGATCGAAGTGCCGGCCGTGCCGGTCGACGAACTTGCCGGGCGAGCCGAAGGCGAGAGCAGTGCCACTGTACGCGAGCGCGTTGCGGCAGCGCGCGATCGCCAAATCACGCGCCAAGGCAAACCCAACGCGCAACTCGGCCCCAAGGAAATCGACACTCGCGTCGACGCGGACGCCGATGCGGAAACGTTACTGCGCCAAGCCATCAGCCGCTTGAATTTGTCGGCGCGTGCGTACCACCGCGTCATGAAAGTCGCGCGCTCGATCGCGGATTTGGCCGGCAGCGCGCAAGTAACCAAAGTGCAGGTGGCAGAGGCGATTCAGTATCGGCGTGGATTGAGCAATTGATCCGCCGCCCGGCTTGACGCGTTGATCCGATGGGGACGCTGGAAAGCAGGCGTTTCAGTAGTTGGCGCGCGAGTTAGAAGCGCCAGCATAGCCCGCCTGCGGCGTTTCCTGTTAGAGTGGCTTTGCTGTTACATACACAACTAATTAGTCCGGAGGAGCTACCCACATGAAACTCTATTACGATCCCATTACAGTAAACTGCCGCAAGGTTTTGGCTGGTTTCGACCTTATCGGCGCGCCTTACGAAACCGTTAAGATGGATTACTTCGGCGGCGACCACAAGAAGCCCGACTACACCGCGCTCAACGGCAATCAGTCGATGCCGATGATGATCGACGGCGACTTCTCGCTGTGGGAATCCAACGCGATTCTGCAATACGCCGCCGACAAGCACGGCGCCGCAGGCGTCTACCCGAAAGACTTGCAGACCCGCGCGGACATCAACCGCTGGCATCTGTGGGAATCGAGCGCGTGGTTCCCCAGCGCTTACGTTTACTTAGTGGAAAACGTCGTCAAGCCGGTCTTAGGTCAGCAGCCAGATGCGAAAGTGTTGGAAGCACAAGCGCCCAACTTTAATAAACTGGCGGGCGTGCTCGATCAGCGCTTGGCCAAGCAGCCCTGGATCGCGGGTCAGAACGTGACCCTTGCCGATATCGTGGTCATGGCGCCGATCCATTTGCATCCGTGGCAAAAGTTGCCGCTCGAGCCATATAAGCACGTGCGCCGCTGGATGGCGCAAGTGGAAGATCTGCCCTGCTGGAAGAAGACCGATCCCGCACCGATCATTGGTTTGAAAAAACCCTGACAACCTGCTTAACGGGCGGCGCAATGCGCGCTGCCCGAGTGAGCACCGCGAAGTTTCGGCCGCAGCCATTCGCGCTGCTGCCCGCCTCTCTCTCCTGGTTTTTCCCGCGCAATTCTGCCGCGAAAGCGCTGGTCTAAGACCTTGGTCTTACACCGTTTATCCTGCGCCAAATACCCCATACCGCTCAGTGGATACGCCGAGAACCGGCTTTACACCTTATTGCTAGACAATTACTCCAGATATTGACGCTCGCGAGGCGTAAGACTTAGGTGCAATTTTCAAGCACCCACTACACGCCTACGATGCACATCATGGAATCGCGGCATGAATGAACCAGCGGCGGCTCCTAAGGAAAGCACCGCATCCAACACGCAGTGCGCCGCGTAAAGGCGAAGCAAGTTCTGAAGTTTTTTGTTCACCCACTTTGAGGAGATGACCATGTTGAAAGCACTTTCTACCGTTGTTGCCGTTTCCGCTTTGTTCGCTGCCGGCGCTGCCAGCGCAGCTGACAGCAATCCGCTGCACCCCAGCTACACGACCTTCGCCACCAGCATTGATTTCGGCGCGAGCAAAGCGAGCATCAATGTCGCGAAGAATCCGCTCACGCCCACTTTCTATCAGTGGAACGCGGCGACAAACAAGGACGGCGACGTGCAAATCGTCATGAACAATCCGCTGCAACCGAACTACAAGCGTTCCTAAGCTCGCACTCGCGCTTTACCTAACTGACTCATCATCGAAAGGAATTGAAATGTTCACCAAAACCATTTCTGTTGTTGCTTTAACTCTTGCTGCCGGCGTTGTTGGTGCCGCTGAAACCAATCCGCTGCACCCCGGCTACGCACATTTCACCGCGACCGCCAATGTGCAAACCAGCGGCGGCAGCGCTGCAATCGCGAAAAATCCGCTGACGCCCAGCTTCTATCAATGGAACGTCGCCACGCCCGCGAACGCCAAAGCACCGGTGATCGTGGAAAACAACCCACTGCAACCCGGCTTCAAGCATTCGTAACGCAGGCCTCGCCATCAAGCCAGGCAAGCAGAGAGGATCTGCGATGCGTTACTCCGGCGTCCCGTTACTTCGCTCGGCGCGATGCTTTTGGCATCGCGCCTTTATCTGGAAGGAGTCAGCGTGAATATTAATCTGCAGGAGATACCCGAAGTACCCGAACTCGACGCCACTGAGGACTTCACTGATTTAATGTGGTCTGACCGGTCTGACCTCGATCTATTTACGCTACTGAGTGAGGCCCGTAAGGAGTTAGCGCATCAAGCAGAGGATCGGCTGGCGGCATAACCAACGCATGTTTCAAGCGCTCATCATCGGGAAATGAGGCTGTTTCGCGCGCTTTCTCCAACCTTGGCCTAGCGCGGGATAGCCTAGGCTATGGGAGCGTGCGCATGAAATCGCGGCACGAAACGACATCCTAAGGAAAGCATTGCCATGAACGCAGAAGCACCCGAAGCACTGGGGCCGGACGCCATCGACGATACCGACATGATCAACATGCTTTGGGAGGATTGCGATCTCGAAGCAATGTTCAGCCAAGCCCTCGAAGACGTCGATGTGAGCAGCGACTACCGTCTCGCTGCGTAGCGCGAAAAACACCCTCCGCCATGCGGCGCGCTAGCGCCGGCGCCTAACTAGCCGCGATCCAGGCCGTCAGAAACGAGATAGCCGCCGTCCACGGCAATGCACTGCCCGGTGACGTGATCCGATGCACTCGAGGCAAGATATAAGCAGGTTCCCACCAAGTCCGCCGTGTCGCCAATACGCCCATCCGGCGTGCGCCGTTTGATCGCCTGCTCGATCCGCGAGCCGCTGAGCTCGGCCGTCATCTCTGTCAGAAAATAACCCGGCGCAACCGCATTCACTTGAATGCCCAGCGGCGCCAACTCCACCGCATTAACTTTGGTCAGCGCGATGACGCCGTGCTTCGATACGGTATACGGCACCTGCAGGCCCATGCTCGGCGCAATCAGGCCCAGCACCGACGAGACGTTGACGATCTTGCCCGAGCCTTGCTTCTTCATGACTCGCGCGGCGTGCTTGGTGCATAAAAATGGCCCGGTGAGATTGGTGTTCATGACGCGATCCCACGCCGATCTTTCCAACTCCATCACCGAAACCCGGTTGACGGTCCCAGCGTTGTTCACCAAGATATCCAGCCGCCCGTAGCGCGCCAGCACGCCCGCGACGGCACGCTCCACCGACGCCTCGTCGGTCACGTCGAGTTCGTACCCGCTCGCATCGCCGCCAAGCGCGGCCACCACCTCGGCATTGCGCTGCGCGCGCCGCGCGCCGATTGCAACCTGGGCGCCCGCGTCGCGAAATGCGAACGCCAACTCGCGGCCGATGCCGCTGTTGCCGCCGGTGATCAGTGCCACGCGGCCCGCTAGCGAAAAGAGCTTACTCATGCCTTCTCCAGAGTTGTTGTAATTTCAGATGCGCACGCCGAGCGCAGTGCACAGCGTGCATAGCGCATTCAACCACCGCGCTCCGCGCGCAGGTCGGATCGGTGCGTCTCGGGGCCGAAGTAGATCGCCATCGCCGTCAGCAGCGACAAGATGATGATGTAAATCGCGACGGGCCATGCGTGCCCGCCTGTCCACCCCACGAGCGCGGCGGAGATGAACGGCGCGGGCCCGCCAGCCAGTATCGAGCCAAGTTCACGCGCAAACGCAAAGCCGCTGTAGCGCAAGCGCGTGCTGAACAGCTCGGCAAAATACGCCGCTTGCGGACCGAACATCCCCGCTACCCCGACTGACAATGCCAGCACCAAAGCCAGCGCAATGAGCGCGGGCATCTTAGTATCGACCAGCCAGAAAAAAGGGAAAGCGAACAACGCCGAAAAAATCGCCGCCCCCATGTACACCGGCCGCCGGCCGATGCGATCGGAGAGCGCGGAAAACATCGGGATGGTAAGCAGCGAAAGCGCATAGGCCAACATCAACCCCATCAGCCCAACGCTGCGCGGCAGCTGTAGTTGTTTGGTTATGTAATTCAACGCGAACGTGCCGAACAAGAAACCTAAGCCGTTTTCGGCGAGCCGCGCGCCGAGTACGACAAGAAACTCGCGCGGATGTCTTCTGATCGCTTCCAGCACCGGTGCGCGGATCACTTCGCGTTTTTGCGCCGCCTCTTGAAAAACCGGAGACTCCTGCACCTGTGCCCGGATGAAGATGCCGAAACCAATCAGCACTACGCTCAACAAGAACGGCACGCGCCAACCCCAGGCTAAGAAATCTTCCTTGGATAGCAACGCGTCGACCAGCGCGAATACGCCAGCGGCAAGCAGCAGTCCTGCCGTCACACCGATTGGCGCCCAACTGCCGAAGAAGCCGCGCTTGCCTGGCGGCGCATGCTCCACCGCTAACAACACCGCGCCGCCGTACTCGGCGCCGGCGCCGAAGCCCTGCACCAGGCGCAGTAGCACCAACAGCACCGGTGCGAACACCCCGACTTGCTCATAGGTCGGCAGCAGGCCGATCAGAAAAGTCCCGACACCGACCAGCAGCAAGGTGATAACCAGCACCGGTTTGCGACCGAGCTTGTCGCCGAGATGCCCGAACACCAATCCGCCAAACGGGCGTGCGAAGAAGCCGACGCCAAAAGTCGCGAAGGACGCTAACGTGGCGCTGGCCGGATCGAGCTTTGGAAAAAACAACTCGCCAAAAACCAGCGCGGCCGCGGTGCCGTAGATGAAGAAGTCGTACCACTCGAGGGCGGAGCCGACCGAGGATGCGACTAAAACCCTACGCAGGTTGCGGTCCATCATCTCCTTCGCGAAGCGATCTTGGTATTCCCGGTTGGTTTCAGAGAAGGGCGAGCACCCAGCGCTCGATGCAGCTTAACACGAACCATTGCCGCTGAAGTCGCCGTCCGCCATAATGCGCCAGCGTTGCGGCTGCGCGGCTCACGAACCAAGCCGCGCCGGCGTTACCTTCTGTAGAACCTCCAATCGTGCGTCCCCAATGGCCTCCGAACAACAGCAACAAAGCACCAGTGCGCGAGCTCATCCGGAGCACGGTGCGGCAGTCGCCTTCTCCGCTTTTCTGGGTCACACACCCGCTTGGTACAAATGGACCGTGCTCGCCTTTTTGGTGAGCAACCCTGTGGTGCTCGCCCTTTTCGGCCCGGTGCCTGCCAGTTGGCTTCTGCTTCTCGAGTTCATTTTTACCCTCGCCCTTGCGCTTAAGTGTTACCCGCTTATGCCGGGCGGCTTGCTCGCCCTGGAGGCGTTGCTCTTAGGGTTGGCCACCTCAGCGCAGGTTTACGAGGAGGTCAAAGCCGGCTTACCGGTCATCCTGCTAGTCATCTTCATGGTTGCGGGCGTGCACTTTCTGCGCGACTTCTTGTTCTTGATCGTCAGTCGTGTCCTCCTCGGCATCTCCTCGCGCATGCTGCTCGCCTTGATGCTATCGGTCACGATGGCATTCTTGTCCGCATTCTTGGACGCGCTGACTTTGCTCGCGGTGCTGATCACGACCATGGGCGGGTTCTACGAAGCCTATCACCGCAGCGCTTCTGGTCGCGGCAGCATGGCGGCTCACGATATTCATGACGACGACGCCGTGCAGGCCGCGCACCGTCTCGAACTGGAGCAATTTCGGGCGTTTCTGCGCTCGATGGTAATGCATGCCGCGGTCGGCACCACGCTCGGCGGCATCTGGACACTAGTCGGCGAGCCACAGAACCTCGTTATCGGCGCCAGCGCCGGCTGGGGCTTCGCCGAATACGCGCGTCAGGTGTCCCCGGTAACGCTACCGGTCCTGATCGTGGGTTTAGGTACATGCCTCGTGCTCGAGCGCTCCGGCTGGTTTGGCTACGGCCACGCGCTACCGGTCGGCGTGCGGCGCACGTTGGAAGCACAACAACGCGAGATTGCCAGCCGGCGTAACCCACGCGAGCGGCTGCAGATCGCAGCGCAAGCACTTGCCGCCCTTGCTTTGGTTGCAGCTTTAGCACTGCACTTAGCTGAGATCGGATTGATCGGGCTCGCACTATTGGTCGTTGCTGCCGCCATGAACGGCGTCAACGACGAGCATCGCGTCGCACGCGCCTTCCACGAAGGCATGCCGTTCGCGTCGCTGTTGGTCGTGTTCTTCGCCATCGTTGCCGTTATCCATGCCCAGCACCTGTTTCAACCCGTGGTCGAGTGGGTACTGTCATTGAGCGGGCAAGCACAGGCCCTTATGCTCTACATCACCAACGGCATCCTTTCGGCGGTGAGTGATAACGTGTTCGTCGCCACCATCTACGCCAGCCAGTTCAAGGAAGCCTTCGACGCCGGGCTAATCACGCGCGAAGCGTTCGATGTGCACTCGGTGGCCATAGCCATCGGCACCAATGTTCCGAGCATGGCTACGCCGAACGGCCAAGCGGCGTTCCTGTTTCTGCTCACATCGACGCTCGCCATCGTGCTACGGCTTTCTTACTTGCGCATGGTTTGGATGGCACTGCCCTATGTCGTCACGACCAGCTTGACCGGCTACGTGGCGATTGCGGCGTTGGCGCAGTAGCCCCCGCGAAAGCTCCGCCTTATCCCCCATCGCTTGCACTAGCGCCACGGAAATGTTCACTGGCATACCCCGTGCTATTGGATTAGTTCGCTGCAAGATCGGATACCCTGGCATCGATTAGCCTCTAGAGCCGGTTGCATTGAGGCTAGTGAACGATCTAGCGCCAAGCGAGCTTCTTGTGCGCTTGATCAGGTCAATATCTGTTCTATTTGGCTTAGCCGCTCAAGCGGGTACCATTAGCGATCACAACAGCACAAAGCACGCCATTTCTCGCGTGCGCAAGGCCGGTTTTCAATTGACTGCTCCTACGCCTATCGATTCCAGCGCGACCTTACGTTTAGCGCGCGCCACGCCGCGCTGGCAATTGGTCGCCATTCTCGCCGGCCTCGCGATGTTGGGGCCGTTCGCGATCGATACCTACATGCCCTCGTTTCGCGCTATCGGCGCGAGCTTGAACGCGACAGCGCTGCAAGTGCAGCAAACGTTGAGCGCCTACCTGCTAGCGTTTGCCTTCATGCTACTGTTCCATGGCGCACTGTCGGACGCATTTGGACGGCGCTCGATCATCCTTTGGTCGCTCATCGCGTTTCTGATCGGCTCGATCGGCTGCGCGCTGTCCTTCAATATCGAAACGCTCTGGCTGTTTCGCGCCGTGCAGGGCGGCGCGGCGGGCGCCGGCATGGTGGTGGGCCGCGCGATGGTGCGCGATTTGTTTCACGGACACGACGCGCAGCGGATTATGTCCTACATCACGCTGGTGTTTGGGCTGGCGCCGGCGATCGCGCCGATCATCGGCGGCTGGCTGCAGGTCGGCTTGGGCTGGCATTCTATTTTTGTGTTTCTCTCGTTGATCACCGTGGCGTTGTTTTGGCTTACTTGGTCAAAACTGCCGGAATCCCTGCCTACCAGTCAGCGCACCCAGTTTCATCCTATCGTGCTGCTGCGCAGCTACCGCAGCGTGTTCACCAATGCGCATTTTCTGTTGCTGGCGGGTGCGGTCGGCTTCAATTTCGCGGCGTTTTTTCTGTACATCGCCGCGGCGCCTGTGTTCATCATGGATTTGCTCGGTTTGGGCGAGCATCAATTTGCTTGGCTCTTTATACCGGGCATCGTCGGCATTATGAGCGGTGCCTACATTTCGGGCCGCGTTGCCGGAAGATTGACGCCAGAGCGCAGCATCCGCTTGGGCTACCTCATCCTCGGCGCGGCGGCTGGCCTCAACTTGCTGTATAACTTGCTGCTGCCGCTGCGGCTGCCTTGGGCGGTTGTCTTTATCGGCCTCTACACAGTGGGAATGTCGATCGCCATGCCAAGCATTTCGATTTTGATTCTGGATATGTTTCCGCGCACCCGCGGCATGGCTGCCTCGCTGCAAGCGTTTTTGTCCAGCATGCTTAACGCGGGTGTGTCAGGTCTGCTCGCGCCTGCTCTATCGCATTCGCGCCAAGCGCTCGCGCTTGGCATGATGTCGCTGTTGACCGTGGGGTTCATCTGTTGGTCGGGCTACCAAAGCTTGCGCGCTGCGTCATTGACGGAAAAGGCGAATAGCGGCAACAGATGAGCGCTCACTCTGCCCACAGCGGCTGGCATGAAGAACAGCGCAGTGCGTTCTTGTACCGCGTGTTGGCGGGCCAAGAAACCGACCCGACGCGCAAGCAGCTGTTCGGCCGTCTGGCGGAAGAAGCACTGGAACAAGCGGGCATGTGGGCACGCGGCGAATCGGCCGCTGCCTCTTGGCGTTTTACTCCCGACGCGCGCACGCGATTGGTCGCCGCTTTGGTGCGCCGCTTCGGCATTCGCGCGATGCGCCCGGCGCTCGCTGCGATGAAAGTGCGCGGCATGTCGGTGTACTCGCACAGTGGCGACGGCATCCATCCCATGCCGCAGTCCGTCGAGGATATCGGCAAGCGGCATAAATCGGTCCAGGGCGGCAATCTGCGCGCAGCGATTTTCGGTGTCAATGACGGCCTCGTCTCCAACGCCAGCTTGATTATGGGCATTGCCGGCGCCAACGCGGAGCAGCACACCCTGCTTCTCGCGGGGGTTGCGGGCTTGGTTGCCGGCGCCTTTTCCATGGCTTCGGGCGAGTACGTTTCGGTGCGCTCGCAGCGCGAATTGTTCGAATATCAGATTGGTTTGGAGCGCGACGAGCTGGAGAAATATCCGGACGAAGAAGCCGCTGAGCTTGCGCTGATTTATGCCGCGCGCGGCGTGCCGCTTGCCGAGGCGAAACGCTTTTCCGACAGCTTGATCGCCCAGCCCCAGCACGCGCTCGACACCCTAGCGCGCGAAGAACTCGGTCTCAATCCGGATGAACTCGGCTCGCCTTGGGGGGCGGCAGTGTCGTCATTCACCGCCTTCGCGATCGGCGCGGCGATCCCGTTGCTGCCGTTCCTGCTCGCGCAAGGCAAAACGGCGCTCGCCGTTTCGATTGCCGCTTCCGCGATTACTTTGCTCGGAGTCGGTGCGGCACTGAGCCTGTTTACCGGGCGCGGCGCAGTGCGCAGCGGGCTACGCATGTTAGCCATCGGCCTGGCGGCGGGCGCGCTGACGTACTTGATCGGCAAAATCGTCGGCGTCAGTCTGGCGTGACTTCGCTGCTAAAATAGCGCGTTGCGCCAAAGGTTCTCTACATCTGCCGCTCTAGAACATCGCACCGCGCCAGCGCCTACCGCAAGACGCGCCGGGCCGGCTAATTTTAATCAAAGGATTAAGGCCACATCGTGGATTCACGCACGCAACTGCTTAAACACGTTCTCTCGCAGCGCATTATGGTGCTGGACGGCGCAATGGGTACCATGATTCAAGCCTATAAGCTCGGGGAGAAAGACTATCGCGGCGCCCGCTTTGCTGATTTCGCGCATGACGTCAAAGGCAACAACGACCTGCTCACTTTGACGCAACCGCACCTCATTCGGGAAATCCACGCCAAGTATCTGAAAGCCGGCGCCGACATTATTGAGACCAACACGTTCAACTCGACTTCGATCTCCATGGCCGACTATTCCATGGAGCACTTGGCACGCGAGCTGAATTTCGCCGCCGCTAAGCTGGCGCGCGGGGTGGCCGACGAATACACGGAGAAAACGCCGGAGAAACCACGCTTCGTCGCCGGGGTGCTCGGGCCAACTAACCGGACGGCGTCGATCGCGCCGAACGTGAACGACCCGGGCTTTCGCAACATCACGTTCGACCAACTCGTCGCGGCGTACACCGAAGCCGTCGATGGCTTGGTGACGGGCGGGGCGGATCTCCTGATGATCGAGACGATCTTCGACACGCTCAACGCCAAGGCAGCGATTTTTGCCGTCGAAAGTTATTTCGATGCGCACAACCTGCGTCTACCGCTGATGATCTCCGGCACGATCACCGACCAATCCGGCCGCACGCTGTCCGGCCAAACCGGCGAAGCTTTTTGGAACTCAGTACGTCATGCGCGCCCACTGTCGATCGGCCTAAATTGCGCGCTCGGGGCGCAACAACTCCGGCCTTATGTGGAAGAACTCGCCCACGTCGCCGACACGTATGTATCGGCGCATCCAAACGCGGGTTTGCCAAACGCCATGGGCGAGTACGACGAAACGCCGGAGCAGACGGCAAGTTTTATCCGCGATTGGGCCAAGCAGGGGTGGATCAATCTGACCGGCGGTTGCTGCGGCACGACGCCGGTGCATATTGCGGCGATTGCTCAGGCGGTGGCAGGGCTGCCACCACGGCGGTTGGCTGCATGACGCGGTGAAAGACACCCCCACCCCAACCCTTCCCCTTCGAGGGGGAAGGAACTGGTCATCGCCTTCGCTCATGCACGCCTTCGCTCCTCACCTTAAATGACTGACGGCATCCTGCGCCTCTCCGGCTTAGAACCTCTCAACATTTCCGACGACTCACTGTTCGTGAACGTCGGCGAGCGCACCAACGTCACCGGCTCGCGCGCGTTCGCGCGCATGATTCTCTCGGGCGACTACACCGGTGCGGTGGAAGTTGCGCGCCAACAAGTGCAGAACGGCGCACAGATCATCGACGTCAACATGGACGAGGCGATGCTCGATTCCAAAGCGGCGATGGTGAAGTTCTTGAACCTGATCGCCACGGAACCGGACATCGCGCGCGTGCCGGTGATGATCGATTCGTCAAAGTGGGAAGTGATCGAAGCGGGCCTGAAGTGCGTGCAAGGCAAGCCGATCATCAACTCGATTTCGATGAAAGAAGGCGAAGCCGCGTTCAAGCATCATGCCAAACTGGCGCTGCGTTACGGGGCGGCGGTTGTCGTCATGGCGTTCGACGAGCAAGGCCAAGCGGATTCCTACGAGCGCAAGATCTCGATCTGTAAGCGCGCCTACGACATACTGGTAGACGAAGTCGGGTTCCCGGCTGAAGACATCGTGTTCGATCCGAACATCTTCGCCATCGCCACCGGCATCGACGAGCACAACAACTACGCCACCGACTTCATTCGCGCCACGGCATGGATTAAGCAACACTTGCCGCGCGCGAAAGTCAGCGGCGGCGTGTCGAACATTTCGTTCAGCTTCCGCGGCAACGACGCAGTGCGCGAAGCGATCCACACCGCGTTCCTGTATCACGCGATCAAAGCTGGCATGAGCATGGGCATTGTCAATGCCGGCCAGCTCGGGGTGTATGAGGAAATCCCGAAACCGCTGTTGGAACGCGTCGAAGATGTTCTTTTCAACCGCCGGCCGGATGCAACCGAGCGCCTGGTGGAGTTCGCCGAAAGCTACAAAGCCAAGGCCAAAGAGCAAGTCGAAGACTTGGCCTGGCGCAATGCGCCGGTGGAAGAGCGCCTGTCGCACGCTCTGGTGCGCGGCATCACTACTTTTATCGTCGAAGACACCGAGGAAGCGCGCCTCAAAGTCGCGGCGGCAGGCGGGCGGCCGATTCAAGTCATCGAGGGCCCGCTCATGAACGGCATGAATGTCGTGGGAGACTTGTTTGGCGCGGGCAAAATGTTCTTGCCGCAAGTGGTGAAGTCGGCGCGCGTGATGAAACAAGCGGTGGCGCATTTGATTCCGTTCATCGAAGCGGAGAAGGCTGCCAGCGGCGGCAAGAGCCAAGCAAAAGGCAAGATCGTGATGGCCACCGTCAAGGGCGATGTGCACGACATCGGCAAGAACATCGTCGGCGTGGTGCTCCAGTGCAACAATTTCGAGGTCGTTGATCTCGGCGTCATGGTGGCGTGCGACAAAATCCTTGCGAAAGCACGCGAGGTCGATGCCAACATGATCGGGCTCTCGGGTTTGATCACACCGTCGTTGGAAGAAATGGCGCACGTGGCGCGCGAGATGCAGCGCGAAGGTTTCGATATCCCGCTGCTCATCGGCGGGGCGACGACTTCGCGCACGCACACCGCGGTGAAGATCGAACCGGGCTACGACGGTGTTACCGTTTGGGTGCCGGACGCTTCGCGCGCCGTCGGCGTTTGCACCAGCCTGGTCTCGAACGATCTGCGCGCGAACTACATCGCCGGCGTCAAAGCGGACTACATCAAAGTGCGCGAGCAGCACTCCGGGAAGAAGGGCCAGGGCCCGCGCTACTCGATCGAGGAGGCGCGCAAGCATAAGTTGGCGACGGACTGGCAACGTTACGTCCCGCCGCTGCCGAGACAACTCGGCATCCAAGTGCTGCGCGACTACCCGCTCGCACAGCTGACCTCATTTATCGACTGGACGCCATTCTTCCAAACCTGGGAGTTATCCGGGCGCTATCCCGCGATCTTAGAAGATGCGGTGGTCGGCGAAAGCGCGCGCGCGCTGTTCCGGGATGCGCAAGCGATGCTCAAGCGCTTGGTCGACGAGCGCTGGCTCGGTGCGAACGGGGTGTTTGGTTTGTTCCCAGCGAATTGCGTGGAGGAAGACGATATCGAGATCTACGCCGATGAGAAGCGTGAGCGCGCGGTGATGACTTGGCATAACTTGCGCCAGCAGATGGTGAAGCCGCTCGACAAACCCAATCTTTGTTTGGCGGATTTCATTGCGCCTAAAGAGAGCGGTGTGCGCGACTATATCGGCGCGTTTGCGGTCACCGCGGGCATCGGCATCGAGCGCAAGCTCGCCGAGTTTGACGCCTCGCAGGATGACTACAACTCCATCATGCTGAAAGCGCTTGCCGACCGCCTGGCGGAAGCGTTTGCCGAGCATTTGCACATGCGCGTGCGGCGCGAGTTCTGGGGCTACGCCGCGAACGAAGCGCTGGACAACGCACGCCTCATCGACGAGCAATACGTCGGCATCCGCCCCGCGCCCGGCTATCCGGCGTGCCCGGATCACACCGAGAAACTCGCATTGTTCGAGTTGCTGCACGCCACTGAAAACGCCGGTATCGTGCTGACCGACAGCTACGCCATGCTTCCCGCTGCCACGGTAAGCGGCTTCTACTTTTCGCATCCGCAGTCGCAGTACTTCGCTACCGGCGTGGTCGACAAGAACCAGGTCGAGGACTACGCCCGCCGCAAGGGCTGGCCGCTCGCCGAGGCGCAACGCTGGCTCGCGCCGATCTTGAACTATCGCCCGTAGGAACCTTGTTCGCCCGTAGCGATCGAAACGGTAACGTGGCTGCTATTCCCGTGCGGCAACACTGTATACTGGCTATAGGAAATACTTATTGATAGCTTAGGTGGCTGTTTACCATGGTATATATATGGGAGTACGCTCTGATAGGGACGTCATCCTGACGCCGGGCGAACCCGGCTACGGTTGCTGCACTGACGGATGCTTGCTACCGTTGCGCCTTTATTGATTCACATAACCACAACGCGTTGCACTGAGGCATAGGAAGAAGCGGGCCCCAGCCGGAAATCCCAGCTTCTATAACGAGGACAATCAATGAAATTTCGCCAAACTAGCTTCACTCTCACCGCACTAGCAACTGCAATCACTTTGGCTTGGGCCGCGCCCGCAGGCGCCGAAGCCAGCAAACCGGTCGCTTATGTCAGCAGTCAAGACACCGGCGTCAGCATCATTTCCCTAGACACGCTTGAGCCTATCGGCATGGTGGAGACAGAAGCCAAAGGCCCGCGCGGCATCGGCGTCACCGCGGACGGCAAATACTTAGTCACAGCCAATCGCGGCGGCGCGGACGCGACCGTGTTCGACATTGCCGCCAACAAAGTCGTGAAGCACATCCCGATCGGCAAGAACCCGGAATTCGTGCGCGTCAAGGGCAACTACGCCTTTGTGACGTTTGAACCGAGTTCAAAGGGCGGTCCCCCGCCTAAGCCGGGTTCGGCCGAAGCAAAAGAAGACGACGATGACGACGAACCAAAGGTGCCCGCCAAGATTGCCGTCGTCGATCTTAAGCAGCTCAAAGTCATCCGCAATATCACCAGCGGGCCCGAAACAGAAGGCATCGAGTTCACCCCTGACGGTAAGCGCATGCTCGTCACCAACGAAGCCGATAACACGGTTACGGTGCACAGCATAAGAACCGGCAAACGGCTTAAAACGATCGACACGCACAAGCACGGCGATCGCCCACGCGGCGTGAAGGTATCGCCGGACGGCTCCACCTACGTCGTCACGCTGGAATACGGCGACAAGGTCATGGTGCTCGACAAGGACTTCAATTTCGTGAAAACCTTCGCGACCGGCAAGACGCCGTATGGAATTTCCTTTGATCGCGCGGGCAAACGCCTATTCGTCGCTGCCTCCAAAGAGAAACAGTTGCAAGTGTTCGATGCTAAGTCGTTCGAACTCATCAAGGCTATCCCAACTGCCGAGCGCTGCTGGCACTTCACCTTTACGCCGGACGACAGCAAGATCCTGGTGGCATGTGGCCGCTCAGACAATGTACTGATATTCGACGCGACCACCTACGAGAAAATAAAGGAGTTGCCGGTCAAAGGCATGCCTTGGGGTGTGATCTCCTCACCCAAGGCAATGGGAAGCTTGGACCAACCCTAAAGTCGCCTCTGTTGCAGCGAAGCCCGGTGCGCTGCATGGCGCCGGCTCGCGAGAGAAGTCCCCTCAATTCTGCAAAATGTTGCAAATCTTGACCGACTATGCATTAGCCGGTAAAAACTCCCGCAGGAGCGAGGAATAAGTCCCGATTGGGTAGGGTCGGGGTCGCTTTGGGCTGCGCCCTTAAGCAGCTCGGTTCAGTAGTTGTCCTAAACCCAAAGCTCAAATGAAATAGGAGGATGGTATGGTTCTCAACAAGCAGTTGAAGGCACTGCCGTTGGCCCTCGCACTCGCCGCTCCCGGCGCCGTGTTGGCCAATGCCGACCTGGAAGCGGCAATAGCCAACCCGGGCAACTGGGCTGCTCAAGCCGGTGACATGTTCAACCAACGCTACAGCAAACTGACGCAGATTAATAACAAGAACGTCGGCAAGATGAAGGTGGCATGGACATTCTCCACCGGCGTTTTGCGCGGCCACGAAGGCTCGCCGCTGGTCGTCGGCAACATGATGTACATCCACTCGGCTTTCCCGAACAAGGTGTTCGCGGTCGATCTCGACCAAGAGCAAAAAATTGTTTGGAAGTACGAGCCGAAGCAAGATCCCGCGGTCATCCCGCAGATGTGCTGCGACACCGTCAACCGCGGTTTGGCTTATGCAGAAGGCAAAATATTTCTGCAGCAGGCCGACTCGAACTTGGTTGCATTCGACGCCAAAACTGGCAAAGTGATCTGGTCCGTCAAAAACGGCGACCCCAAGCTCGGCATGGTCAACACTAATGCGCCGCACGTATTCAAAGACAAGGTGGTCACCGGTATCTCTGGTGGCGAGTGGGGGGTCCAGGGCTTTATCGCGGCCTACGACATCAACACCGGCAAACTGGCATGGAAAGGCATGTCGGTTGGGCCAGACGATCAGCTGTTGATGGATCCCGAGAAATCGATGACCTGGACCGACGGCAAGATGGCGCCGGTCGGCAAAGACTCTTCCCTGAAAACCTGGAAAGGCGACATGTGGAAGATCGGCGGCGGCACGACGTGGGGCTGGTATTCCTACGACAAAGCGCTGAACGCACTGTTCTACGGCAGCGGCAACCCCGGCACCTGGAATCCGTCGCAGCGCCCCGGCGACAACAAGTGGTCGATGTCGATCTGGTCGCGTGACGTCGATACCGGCAAGGTCAACTGGGTCTACCAAATGACGCCGTTCGATGAGTGGGATTTCGACGGCGTAAACGAAATGATCCTGGCGGATTTCCCGGTCAAGGGCAAGATGACCAAGGCGCTGGTGCACTTCGATCGCAACGGCTTTGCCTACACCATGGATCGTGTTACAGGCGCGCTGCTGGTCGCCGAGAAGTATGACCCGGCGGTGAACTGGGCCACGCACGTCGACATGAAGACCGGCCGTCCGCAAGTGGTATCGAAGTACTCCACCGCGCAAAACGGTCCGGACGTCAACAGCAAAGGCATCTGCCCGGCGGCGTTGGGCACGAAAGACCAGCAACCTGCTGCGTACAACCCGAAGAACAAAATGTTCTACGTGCCGACCAACCACGTCTGCATGGACTACGAACCGTTCAAGGTTGAGTACACCGCAGGCCAGCCGTACGTAGGCGCGACGCTGTCGATGTTCCCGGCGCCGAACAGCCACGGCGGCATGGGCAACTTCATCATGTGGGATGCCGGTACCGGCAAGATCAAGCAATCCAAAGCCGAGAAATTCTCGGTGTGGTCGGGTGTGCTGACTACTGCCGGCAACATCGCTTGCTACGGCACGCTGGAAGGCTACTTGAAGTGCGTTGATGCGAATAACATCAACAAAGAGCTGTACAAGTTCAAGACCCCCTCCGGCATTATCGGCAACGTGTTCACCTACACGCACAAAGGCAAGCAATACATCGGCGTCTACTCGGGCATCGGCGGCTGGGCCGGCATCGGCATGGCAGCGGGCCTCGAGAAAGACAGCGACGGCCTCGGTGCAGTGGGTGGTTACAAAGATCTGAAGAACCACACAGATCTGGGTGGCAGCTTGACGATCTTCTCGCTGTAAAAAGGTCAACGCGTCACTGAGCAATTCGTTGTAAAAAATGGCATCCCGGCAGTCGCCGGGATGCCGTTTTCTTTTGAGAGGCGCCGCGCAAAAGCGGGCCCGAATAAGACAATTCTTCGAGGAGTTTGAGCCCTATGAAACGCGTTACCGCTGATCGCACCAGCCGAGTCGGTCGCCTTTGCCTGCTAACCACCCTAGCCATGTTCGCCGTGGGGCCGCTAACTGTTACCGCCTCCGAGGATGCGAAAACGGCAACGCAGAAACAAAAGCGCAAGAGCAAACCTAAAGGCAAACCGCTCGCCCCTGCTGCTGCCACCGCGGGCGCTGCCGCTGCTGCGGCGACCCCAGCCGCCCCAGCAACCCCGGCGGCTCCGGCGGCTCCGGCAGAAGCGGCAAAACCCGCTGAACCTGCTGCTGCCGCAGAAGGTCAAAACATCGTCAAGACGGATCTGTACACGGTGGTCGACGGCGTGCGTGTCGATGAAAAGACGATGAATGGTTTTCGCGCGTGGCGCGGCGCGGCGTGCGATCGCTGTCACGGCGCAAACCAAGAAGGAATGGTCGGCCCATCGTTGTTGGAAAGTCTAAAGCGGCTGACGCGCGAGGAGTTCAAGACAACGATCACCAACGGGCGCCTGGAGAAAGGCATGCCGAGCTTCAACACCAGCGAGCAGGTCATGAAGAACATCGACAATCTGTACAACTACCTCAAGGGGCGCTCCGACGGTGCGATTGCCAAAGCGAAAGTGCTGCCGCTGGATTAGGCTTGAGGCGCGCGAGCGCACGCATGCCGGAGACGGTCGAATCATGCGGGCTACCAAATACTCTAAGGAGCAAGGCCTGATAAGCCTCATTCATGGTCATTCATAAACATATTCTCTTAGTAGTGTCTTTAGTTGCTGCGTCGTTCGGCACCGCCCTCGCACAGGACGACGAACGCAAAGCGCTGCGCGTCTGCCAAGATCCCAACAACCTTCCCTTCGCAAACGCCAAGGGCGAGGGTATCGAGAACAAACTCGCGGAGCTGGTCGGCAAGGAACTGAAGCTGCCAGTGGAGTATTTTTCGTTTCCGCAACGCATGGGCTTTTTGCGCAATACCTTGCGCTTCAAGCTGCCGGGCGAGAACTATCGCTGCGATGTGGTCATGGGTTGGCCACCCGCCGATGGGGCAGTACTGGCCACGAAGCCGTACTACCGCTCCACTTATGCTTTGGTGTTTCCAAAAAACGGCAAGCTCGCTGCGGTCAAGAGTGGCGCGGATTTTCTCGCGTTACCCAAGGAAGTGATCGCAAACCTCAAGATCGGCGTCATGGATCGCTCGCCTGCTTCACAATGGCTGGCGCGCCACAATCTGGTCGATCAAGGCGTGCCGTTTCGCATGCTCAATGCCGATCCGTCGCACTACGCGGGCAAGATCATTGACGAAAGCCTGGCCAACGGCGACATCGACGTAGCCGTCGTATGGGGGCCGATCGGCGGATACTATGCCAAACGCGTCAAGACCCCGGAGATGGTGGTGATTCCGCTCAAGTCCGAAGGACCACAAGTGAAATTCGATTTCGAGATCGCCATGGCGGTGCGCCATCAAGATAAGAAGCTGCGGGACACGCTCGATCAGTTGATCGACAAGAAGCGGCCGGAAATCTTGGCGATCCTGAAAGAATTCGGCGTACCCGTCGTGGACGATCAGGGTGCTTTGCTTCAATAGATTGCTTGCCTTTGCGCCACGAACGCGGAAGCGCTCGCTTCGGGGTTGGGCGCTTGTCGCAGCGCTGGCAGGCACGCCGGCCTTGGCGCAGCAAGCTGCCGCCAAGCTCGACGAATTCAGTCCCGAGTTCCGCGCCCTGCGCATTCAAGTTGCGCGCTCGCTCACCAAGATTGAAGTCATCAATCAGGACGGCAGCTATGCGCTGGGCACCGGCGTCGTGATTGCACCGGGCAAAGCAGTCACCAATTGCCATGTCACGCGCAACGCCGCGCGCATCCAAGCATTGTGGGGCGGTCTGCGCTATGCGGTAACGGCGCAGAATGTGGACGCCCAACATGATTTGTGCGTCGTGCATGTGCCACGCCTTGAAGTTGAGGCGGTAAAGATCGCCGGGGGCGCAGCACCGAAATCTGGGCAATACACCCTCGCCGCCGGTTTCGTCGGCGGCCAAGGCTTGCAAGTCGCGCAGGGAGAAGTCGTTGCACTGCATGCTCTCGACGGTGGCCGGGTAATCCAGAGCACGACGGCCTTTACTTCGGGAGCAAGCGGCGGCGGTTTGTTCAACACCAACGGCGAACTACTGGGAATATTGACGTTTCGCCTGCGCGGCGCCGACGCGCACTACTTTTCAGCGCCGGCGCGTTGGATCTCGACTGCTCTGCTCGACGCGGCAAAAGCCTCCAAGGTCGAACCAATCCGCGCGACCGCGTTCTGGCAACAGCAAGGCGCTGCGCTGCCATTCTTTCTGCAAGCAGCACCGCTGGAAGCGGGGCGGCAATGGCATGATCTGTTGCGCCTTACAGAACGCTGGGCCGAGCGCGAACCGCGCAGCGCTGAAGCGTGGTTCATGCGCGGCCACGCTTACACCCAGTTGAATCGCGGCGAAGGCGCGGTGAAAGCTCTGCGCAAAGCCGTGGAGTTGGATCCTAGTTTTGAAATGGCCTGGTATCGGCTCGGATTGGCGCACAGCGGCGATTGCGACGCGGCTGAGTTGAAGCGCATCGCCAACGTCCTGGAACGCCTCGACCAACAACTCTCCGCGCGGCTGCTACAGGCCGCGCATTCAAACACCGCCCATCGACCAAAGAGCCTCGCATGCTAAAACGCCTCGCCACCGCCGTTGCGCTCGCTGCCGCATTATGCGGCAGCGGGTACGCCCAGGAATACTCCGAAGCGGAACGCTTGCTGTTTCTCAACAACCATCTCGAGAAACTCAAGCAGCCCATTGCCTTGCGCTATAGCTACAGCAAGCAGGGCAGCCTAGAAAAGCAAACCGACGATACGGCCGTGATGCGGATCAAGTCGGTCAGCGCCCAATCCGGCAAAGTGGTGAAGGTGGACTACCTGACCGGCGAGCGCAGGATGGACCTGCCCGAAATTGCGGACACTACCGGTAACCCTATACTGCTCAACTTCCTCGAGCGGGATACGCGCGAAATGAAGCGCTTGACCGGCGGCAGCGCAAACTACTTCCGCAAACGCATCCGCATCGCCCTCATGGAGAAAGCGCAGGTCGCAGCCACCACAATCGAGTTCGGCGGCAAGAAGCTGGCGGCCAAAACCGTGACCATCAAACCCTACACGGACGATGTGCTGCGCGCGCGCATCGGCAAGTTTGAGCAAAAAAGCTATCTTTTTACCGTGTCCGATCAAGTGCCGGGCGAAATATTCGAGATGCGCAGCGTCGTCATGGACCCGGCGCAGAAAGACAAAATCCTCATCGCAGAAACGGTGCGCTTCGCCGGAGTTGAGAAATGAAGCGCGCGTCGTTAGTGCGCATCGCCGCAGCGACCGTATCAATTTCATTGCCGGCGTGGGCGTTTGGCTTCGACTATCCGACTAAGGACCGCGTGGAGTACGTGCTGGAGTGCATGCAGGAGAAGCCCGACAAGCCGTCTTTCGAGATGATTTCAAAGTGTTCCTGCGCGCTCGATCACTTGCGCAAGCAACTCTCCTATGCAAAGTTCGTGGAGATGAGCACTTCGATGAAAGCGATTACTATCGCTGGCGACCGCAGCCTGCGCGAATCAGAGCCGGCACAAAAACAAGCGCGCACATTCAGAGAGTTGCAGGCCAAGGCCAACAAGGCCTGCTACATCAACTAGTTTCGCCGGACGCGGCGCAACGCTCTTCGGGCCGGCCGTGCGGATGATATCCCAGCTACGTGCGCGGCTCGCGCGCGCCCGGCCGCGCTGGCTGATCCGGCTCCGCTCATGTCCGACCGCGCTGGTGGCCGTGCTGTTTCTGCTGTTCTCGGCGGGTGCGTTCGCGCTCGAGCCGGTAAAGATTGCCGAGGACGTGTACGCGTTCTATGGCGCCCGCGGCGAAGTGTCGGCCGCGAACGGCGGGCGCGTCGGCAACAGCGGCTTCATCGTCACAGCGCGCGGCGTCGTGGTAATCGACACCGGCGGTTCCTACGCACACGCGCGGGAGATGATCGGCGCCATACGCCGCATAACCCCGCAGCGTATCCGCTTCGCCGTTATTACCACGCCGTTCCAAGAATTTCTCTTTGGCGCGAGTGCGTTTCGTGACATCGGTGCGGTGGTGCTCTCGCACGCGGAAACGGCGAAACTCATTCGCCAGCGCTGTGAGGAATGTCTGGCGCGCACGCGCCGCCATGCCGGTGAAGCGCCCTTTGCGGGCACGCGCATCATCATCCCAGACGAGCAGATCGAACACAGCACGCGCTTCAATCTCGGCGGACGCACTATCGATCTCTACCACTTCGGCTGGGGCGCGACACCCGGCGATCTCGTCGTGTTTGACCGTCCCAGTGGTACGGCCTTCACCGGCGCACTGCTCTCCGTCGGCCGTATTCCCGACACGCACGACTGGAACTTCACCGCCGGTTGGCACCGCTCGCTCGATCAATTGCGCGCGCTTGGCGCAACGAAGTTGGTACCGGGCTACGGCGAGGCTACTGGCAAGGCGCAGCTTGATCCGGTGCAGCAGTATTTACGCGAACTCATGCTTGCCGTGAAAGCGCAGTTTGACGCGGGCGCATCACTAAGCGAAGCGGTGGAGCGAACACAACTGCCGAGCTTTGAGCATTGGGATCTCTACGCGCTCACGCATCGCCAGAACGTGCACCGCGTGTACCTCTACCTGGAACAGCAAGATCTGCAGAGATAACGGCTACATTGCCAATTTCGCCGCCATCGCCGATGCGTTGCTTGCAGCGGGAGTAGCCACGAGTATGCCCGTTGCGGTCTTTCACAACGCCACCTTGTTGAGCCAGCGCACGCTGGTTACAACGCTCGGCGCAGCAGCAGCACGCATCGAGCAGTAAGGCTTGGGCAGCCCGAGCATCGTCGTGGTCGGCGAAGTTGTGACGCATGCCTCGGCACCGCACGCAAGCTGCCGTCAGATGGGCCATCGCTTACCGCGGATCAGCCCTGCTAGCCTAGCGCCCCTAGCAAGCACGACGCGGGTATGCGCCTTTGGAGTGTACAAGGCATTCGGATCTCCTGCTAACATCAGCAATCACCTGGTGAGGAGCTTATCGGCATGCGCTTCGCGCTTTACGTACTTTGCGTTTTCTCCATATCAGCTTGGTGCCGCGCGGATCAATGCAGTTTCATAGCCCGGGCCGGCGGCAAAGTTTCGCAACGCTCGGGCGATTGCAGCCTGGATAGTGCCGCCGAACCGAAGAACGGCCTCGAGCGCTGTGTCACGCGCGAGGGCAAGCAGATCGCCGAATTCCATTGGAAGGACGGCAAACGCGACGGCCCGGGCTGGTACTACGACTACAACGATCAACGTCTAGAGTTCACTTACCGCGACGATTTGCCGGAGGGTGCGGGCAAGATATACAACAAGGCCGGGCAACTCGAGTGCACCATGGAGATGCAGGCGGGCAAAGCGCGCGGCGCGGTGCGGCAGCTACATCCGAACGGCAACCTCGCACAGGCGTGGCTGTTCGAGAATGGCGCGCAAAGCCAAGCCACCATTCGCCTCACGCCGGAAGGCAAGGTCATGGAACTGCGTTGCGCCCCCGCCTCGTTCACGCCCGACGATCTGCAGCCCTGCGGCCACGACGGCAATGTTTCCGTCGTGCAGTTGCACGATGGCAAAGGCGTCCCGCTCAAAGGCAAACAAACTTACCGCAGCGGCAAGCTCATTTCGCTCAATACTTTCGATCGCAAAGGCAATGCCTTGGAGCGCCTATTCGACGCTCCAGGCGATGAGCGCAGCTACGTCGACACGGTGCGGCACACCAACGGCAAGATCTTGCGCCGTTATAACGTGAAAGACGGGCGGTTACAGGGGTCGTGGCAAGAATTCGCCGAGGACGGCACGCTCAGCGAAGACACGCTCTACGAACGCGAGCGCAAGATCAAGCAGACGCTCTACTACCGCAACGGCAACATCAAGAAGACCATCGCACCGGCGGGCGAAGGCGCACTCAAGGTCCAAGAGTTCTGGGACAACGGCAAAGTCAAAGTCAGCGGCACCTACCTAGACTCGCGCAACTGGGAGTACTTGGCGCCGCAGGGTGAAATTAAAGAGTTTCGCGAAGACGGTTCGCTCGCTGCCGACGCCCTTTTCGTCGAGGGCGAACGCCAGGGCGCGGCGCGCGTTTATCATCGCAACGGGAAAGCGGCGATCGAATCGGAATACCGGCGCGGGCAGCTAACGAAGATGACTTGCTTCGACCCTACCGGCGCGGTGCAGCTAAGCGAAGAATACTTCGAAGACGGCTCGCGCAAGTCGAGTTCCAATCTGCGCACAGCCGAAGAGCGCGCCGCTGCCGGGATCTGTCAGGCGAAGTAAGCGCGCTGCCCGCCGTTCGGCCAGCAGGATCAACCTGCTAGAATCCGCGCGTTCACCAACGTTGCCAAATGCAACGCAAGGCTCACGCATGCACCTGCACATCCTCGGCATCTGCGGCACTTTCATGGGCGGCATCGCGGCGATCGCGCGCGAGGCCGGGCACCGGGTGACCGGCTGCGACGCCAACGTCTACCCGCCGATGAGCACGCAGCTGCAGGCGCTGGGCATCGAACTCATCGAAGGTTTCGATCCGAAACAAATCGAACTCAAGCCTGACGTGTTCGTCATCGGCAATGTAGTTTCGCGCGGCAATGCGCTGATGGAAGAAATTCTCGACCGCGGCTTGGCATTCACTTCCGGTCCGCAGTGGTTGTACGAAAACGTGCTGCGCGGGCGCTGGGTGCTGGCGGTGGCGGGTACCCACGGCAAGACCACCACTTCGTCGATGCTGGCGTGGATTCTGGAACACGCGGGACTGCAACCGGGATTTTTGATCGGCGGCATTCCGCAGAATTTTGGCATCTCGGCGCGCCTTGGCAATTCGAAATTTTTCGTCATCGAAGCCGACGAATACGACACCGCGTTCTTCGACAAGCGCTCGAAGTTCGTGCACTACCATCCGCGCACCGCGATCCTCAACAACTTGGAATACGACCACGCCGATATCTTCCCGAACCTGGAAGCGATCGAAACGCAGTTCCATCATCTGGTGCGCACGATTCCGCGCAACGGACTCATTGTCGCCAACGGCACGGATGCGAACTTGGCGCGCGTATTGACGCGCGGCTGCTGGAGCAGCACGGAGTATTTCAATAACAAAAAGAGCTGGTCGCATGAATCGAGCAATACCGGTGATTGTATAGAGATTTTTCAAGGTGGCGCACGGTGCGGCGAGTTGCGCTGGCAGGTGCTCGGCGAACACAACGCGATGAACGCGGTGGCCGCCATTGCCGCCGCACGCCACGCCGCTGTCCCGGTCGCTCAAAGCATCGAAGCGCTTGCCAAGTTCGAAAACGTCAAGCGCCGCATGGAAGTGCGAGGCGAAGTAAACGGCATCACCGTGTACGACGACTTCGCGCACCACCCCACCGCGATCACCACCACGATTGCGGGTTTGCGCAAAAAAGTCGGCGCCGCGCGCATCCTCGCTGTGCTGGACCCGCGCTCCAACACCATGAAGCGCGGCGTCTGGGCGAACGAATTAGCGGCAAGCCTGGCCGACGCGCAGTTAGTGTTCTGCTACACGCTGGGCCTCGGCGACTGGAATCCGCAGGCAGCGCTCGCACCGCTCGGCGACAGGCTATTCCTAAGTGATCAAGTCGATGCGCATGTGGAAGCGATCGCTCGCGCCGCGCAGCCCGGCGATCACGTGTTGGTCATGAGTAACGGCGGCTTCGGTGGCATACACGAGAAACTGCTGAAGCGGCTCGCAGGATATTAACGATCGATCCGGGCGCGGGTGCCCAGGAACCCGTCGCCTTTGCCAAATATCTAACGCTACGTTGCAGCAACTTGGCACGAGTCTCTACCGCGTGGGCACGCTACGCTTTGCCTACCCTACCTCGCGCCAGCGCGTCGTATCGGCTTAGAAACGAAACGCCCGCGCTAGGCGGGCGTCGTTTGAGTTCATGCGCATTTCAATACACGCCAGCACTTGTGGGCGGACCGAAACGTTGGTCAAGCAACCACAAGTCACTAACGAATGATGAATACGTCATACTTCACATAGCCACCTTCACCAAGCTTTACCTCCACCACCTTGTTGATGGCCTGGACGCCGTTAAGCCAGGCGTACTTCTCGGAGGAAGTTTGAAACGTGGGTGCGGTGATGAAGTAAGGTATATCTTTTGTAGTCAAGAGCTCGCCGTTGTTCATCTTCTCACTGCTATCTTTGGAGTGCTGAATGATTCCGTTGTAATTGATGTAGATAAGCTGATCATCGTCGGTCTTTAACGTCGCACGGACGTCAAGGCGCAGCACTCCCGAGGGCATGATCCGCAGCCAGTCCGCGCCGGGCGCAATGAATGTACCCTTGATCTTTGGTCCCTTCGCCCAACCTCCCGGCTTTACGTTGACGATAAGAAGTGAGTTGTCGACTGCGTAGGGTGGCTCAAGCAAAGCCATGTAGGTCATCAAGTACTCGGGTTTAAGTTCCGTAGTCTGGGCGCGCGCCACTGGTAACCAAAAAGCCAAGAGAGCTGCCGCGAAAATCCAAAAGATGCGCGTAGGAACTACCATTTTCTATTCTCCAATCTCGTTGCTATGCGTGATGTTGTGTGCAGACGCCTTGTTTCACACCAGTTTGGCCAGTGCTCTAGCACCGTAAACGAGGTTGCGGACGTGGGTCAATGGCACAAGAGTACTAGACCGTTTGTACCCCCCCCGAGACCACGCCAGCGCTGCTCTTTGCCAGCAGACCCCCACCCCTACTGCCAGATGCGCTTCCATTGAGGAGCGATCTGCACCGAAGCCTAACGTTTGTTGCTGTCCAGATCACTGGATGGCAGGTCATGGCGAGCGTCGAATCTTCGTTAGGGAATCTTCCAACCGCGCTCAAGAGACCAAGCGAGCGAGGAGGGTTGGCAAAGCGCGTGTCCACGCGGAAATTCATTCGCGCTCGCCATACCACGCCTCCGAGTTCACGCTCACGTCGTTGGGCCAGTCAATCGGCAGCAAGCCCTCGCGCAGAAAGCGATGAACCGAGGCATACGGCCAATCACGCGCTCGCGCGACCAGCGCATGTTTAACCGAATTAGAATGCATGCAGGCTACATGGGGCTCCAGATCACGCTCATCGCGGATATGATGCTCCCTAAATTGGCTCAGCGCACCTCGAAAGTTGCGCGCGCCTTCAGATTGGTCGGACGGGCCGCACCCGGATCGAAGGCCCGCACTTCGTACTGCCCAGGCGGCAACGCGCGAGTAAATTGGTAGGTGCCGGAAGCCTTCCCGTCGAAGTAGCACCACTCTCCGTACTGCTCGATCGGCGCATCGGCCCGCGCAATACCCATCCAATCACGCTGCTCGCCAGACATTCCACTGAACCGCACCTCGATCGGCTCCTTCGTCGCGAACACAGTCTTCGCCGGCTCGAGGGCAGGCGGTGCGTTCGAGTAAAGCTTGAATGTGCCAGGTGGTGCGGCCAAGGCCCCTGCGCTAGCGGGCGCGACTGCCGGCGAGTCTGGCGATGCGACCGTGACGCGCGGCTGCGCGCTGCGGAGATTGTCGGGCAATGAGCGGGGCACGCCCAGGTATGGGGCCACCTTCGCAATGTCGAACGGCTCGGTCGCGCCGAGCACGTCACGGCGAAACTTCTGCCAATCCAGACCCCAAATCATGTGGCGGTTTGCCCACCGGTTGCGGTGCCGTTCGCCCGGCAAGCCGCCGATTGGCGGCACCCAGGAAAAGCGAGAGAGCACGAGAAGCTGCGGCGCCGTTGGCGGCAACGTCTTGTCGTAGTAGTCCGGATTTCGCTCGACGAGGTTGAACGAGCACGATGCGCTGCCCGCTGCCGCGATGTCCGGCGTAATGTAGATCTGCTCGCGCTTGATAAGGCACGCGGCACGCTGGCCCTCGACGGCCGAAAGGCCCGCGAGCCGCGCCTGCGCCTCGGCCTTGCGGCGCGTCGCGATCGAGAACGGGTGATTCGGATTGAGCGACGTGTCCCACCGCTCGCGCAGCTTCTTGGTGGCATTGGCGATCTCGGCTTCACGGCTCGCCCGAATGCGCGCCTGTGCTTCCGGCGTGGTGGCGCGCTGGCGCTCGATCCGGATCGCGATGATGCGTTCCTCCTCGGCCTTCGCCGCCGGCGCGAAAAAGTTGTCGTACTCCTGCTTCGCCCCGTCCATCATGGCGCGCTGCTCGGCGATCTCCTTGTCGAACCGGGTCAGTTGCCAGCGCATCATGCGGCCCACAGTGACCGGTCGAAACAGCGGCCTGTTGTTGCGAGGAATCACGAGGTAGTTGTCGTCAGCGTTGCTGAGCGAGATATACGCCGGAAACCCCTGGAACAGCCCATTGGGCTGGCCTTCTGCGAAAAACTCGCCCTCGCTGTCCTCGAACGGATTCTCGGGACTGATCCACTGGCCGGGCATCGCGTTGAAATTGAAGACTAGATGATGCAACGCGCCGCGAATCACGCGACCGCCGGGCGTGTTTCGGCTCAGCGTCTTGCTTGCCCAGTTGGCGACCAAGAAGCTGGACTCGAACGCGTAGCCTTGGTTGATCCGCCCTTCGTGACCGGCGCTCACCACCCAAGGGCAGATGCCCATGGGCGGGTTGCCGATAGGGGCCGTCTTCAGGAACGCCATCGCCTTCTCAAGGGACTGGCGCATGTCTTGGCGTTGGGCAACGGTGCCGAGATCGGTGCCCAAGGGCTTGCCGCCCCACTCGGTGGGCATCCAGCGGCACTCGCCCCAATGCGGAAACTCCTTCTGCGACCACTCGTTGCGCCGGTCCTCGTCCTTGTCGTAGTCGGGCAAAGGCATTTCTGACTTCGCGCCGGGGGCCGGCATCGGCACGACCTGCCCCGGCGGCAGCAGCAGGATCGGCCCTTGCGATGCTTGCTCTCCTCGTTGGGCCTGGGCTGAGCCAGGGAGCGAGAAGAACACGACCACCGCCAATGGTGCAACGGCCGCCGTCAGTGTGCGCTGCAGAACCGCAATTACTTCTGTGCCTTGCATCGGTCTTCCCAAAGTGGCAGCGAGCGCTGCGCGCGTGCCTTGGTGCACTCGCGCTCGACCGTCTCAGCCGAGACGCGGAGAAAGCCCGCTGTATGCTCTATCGAGAGGCGCGTGTAGAGCCGCAGCTTGACCCGGTCGACCGGATGCAGGATTTCAAACACCCCTTGCTCGCTAGGCAGCAATTTATCGTTCAGCTGGCGCAGCGTCAATTGCCATCGCGCAGTGCTCCCTTTCGGCCCATGCCGTTTGCCGTATTGTTCGCCGTCGCGCGCACGCCTAGCATGGGTAGCAGCTGGGCGAAGGGGTTTGCATGGCCCGCGCGCCCAAGAAAATGGACGGACTGATTTGGAACATTGGAGGTCAAATGCGACGCTACGCAACGCTACCGGCGTTATCCCTTGTGGTTCTCTCGCTTTCATCCCCGCTCGCTCTAAGCGCGGATCTGACGCTCACGATCGGAGGGCGGGTGTCGGTCGAACTGGTCTCCTCCGATGCCGCCTTCAGCAACACGCTCGCGCTCGTGTCCCCGGCGTCGGCGCAGGTCGTAGCCAGCGGTTGCGCGGTCGAAGGAACGGCCTTCGCCGGCACGAAGCTCATGAGCGAGAAGCAGGCACAGCACGGTTGCCGCGTTGAGCTCGACGCCAATTCCGCTACACCGGAGATCGACCCCTTTCCGGCCGGCTCGGTGCTGCGCTTCAGCCTTTGCGCGCAAACCGACTCGAACCCGAGCACCTGCGAGAACGTCTGGTCGAGCGACGCCGGTTCGAACAGTGACGGCTTTGACCACGTGCGCATCAGCAGCCCGCCGAGCGCAGCGCCGGGACGTCTGTACCAGCTGTCTTGGGAAGACTTGCCGAGCGGCGGCGATGGTGACTTCAATGACCTCGTCGCCGCCGTGCGCGTTGAGGGCGACGCCGACGGCGACGGACTCTGGGACGACTGGGAGAGTACCGGCATCGACACCGACGGCAATGGCACGATCGATCTCAATTTGCCGGCGCTCGGCGCGAATCCCCTGCGCAAGGACTTGTTCATCGAAATCGATTTCATGGATTGCGCAGCGGCGGGCAGCGACTGCGCAGCAGGGGATACGCACAGCCACCGTCCCGACACTGCAGCCGTCGCCGCCGTAGTGCAGGCGTTTGCCAACGCGCCGGTGGCGAACCCCGACGGCAGCACGGGTATCACCCTGCATGTCGACGTGGGCAACGCTATCGCGCACCAGAACTTCCTCAACATCAATGGTCTGTGCTTCGCGGGCGGCGCCGGCATCGGCAGCTTTGACGCCGTTAAGAGCGACCCGGCCAACTTCGGTCCCAACAACCCGCGGCGATTCTCGCATCGCTACGCGCTGTTCACCCACCAGCAAGCCCCGGGCCAGACCAGTTCCGGGTGCGGCGAGTTGCCGGGCAATGATTTCCAGGTTTCGCTCGGTGGTTGGGCCGGCGATATCGGCACCGTGCAAGATCAGGCCGGCACGCTGATGCACGAGTTCGGACATAACTTGCGGCTGGGCCATGGCGGCCGGGATAGCGTCAACTTCAAGCCAAACTACTTGAGCGTCATGAACTACGCATTCCAGATCAACGGCCTTCCTCCGACTGATCCTGACGGAGCGGGTCCGCTGGCGCGACGCATCGACTTCTCGCGCAGCGCTCTCGCGGCGCTGAACGAGAATAGTCTAAGCGAGCCCGCCGGGATCGGCGGCGGCCCCGGCAGCAACGACACGTTCTATTTCTGCCCCGACAGCTCTGCGCGGACTGGCACTGGCACCGGTGCGATCGACTGGAGTTGCAACTGCTCCGCCGCCGACGCCGGCGTGCGAGTCAATATCAATGGCGATTGCAACGATTTGAACAGCGATGGCGTCTGTCAACTGCTCGAGCTTTCGTTCACCACTCTAAACGGCTTCGAAGACTGGAACAATTTGCTCTACGCATTCCAGAGCACTGGCGACTTCGAAGACGGCCAGCATCGCTTCAGCCAGCGCGTGGTTGAACTTGATTTGCCGACGCAGCAGCGCATCCAGCTGCCGCCCGAAGCGCTAAGCTGCTTCGGCGTGCGCGCGACCATCCTCGGCACGAACGGCAACGACGCACTGGTGGGTACGGCCGGCGACGATGTAATCGTCGGCATGGGCGGTGATGATAGTATCGAAGGCGGCTCCGGCAACGACGTGATCTGCGGCGGCGACGGTGACGATGTCATCAATCCCGGTTCAGGCAATGATCAAGTGGACGGCGGCAATGGCAAGGACACCATCGGTGCCAGTTCCGGCGATGACACGCTCAAGGGCGGCGCAGGCAACGACCGGATCGACGGTGGCGCTGGCCGAGATGTGCTTGAAGGTGCTGCGGGCGACGACAACCTCATCGGCGGCGCAGACGATGATCTGATCGACGGCGGTGCGGGCAATGACAGCGCGGTCGGCGGTTCGGGCAATGACACTTGCACGGCGGTGGAGGTCACAACGACCTGCCCGTAACTGCCGCAGCAACATCGCGCCGCAAGCAATGCGGTGGGAGCGAAACAACCCGAAGTAAATGGTTGCAAAGGCAGAGCCATGCTCTCCCTTTGCTTGCCATTTGTGGGCTCCTTTCGGGGCCCTACTGCGTCAGAGGGCGGTCCGAGAACAGTGTCCACTCGTTTGGCTTGAAGGCACCGACGAGACGATGCTACGCCGGGCAATCAAATCGGCTGATCGCCGTAGCGGTTGGTGTGGTGCTGCACATGATGAATGATTTCGTGGAATAGGATCGAGCGCGCGACGATGTCTTCCTCGGGACGCAGCGCCGCATCCAGAAAGATTCCTTTCTCGGGCAAGTAGTGAGCGCGCACGGCGCAGGGCCGGCCGCACACCGTTTGCGCGATCTCCGCTTGCGGCACCGACTGTACCACCGGGGGCGCGATGGCGGCCTCGCCCTTTGCCGGCACGAATTGCGGCTGGCTCAGCGCTAGCTGCAGCAGCGTGGCTACCAAAGCCTGCATAGCGTCTTCCATTGGCGCGTGCTCCGATGAGGTTAGTCGGCATTGTGCGCTCGGCGGCATAGCCCTTACAAGCGCCCTGCGCCGCAGTACACTATGCGGCGCCGCATCGAATGTACCCCGGAGAACAGCTATGCGACTGCGTTTGCTACGCTTGAGTGTGTCGTTCCTCGCCGCTATCGTCGCCGCTGCAACAGTGGCCGACGATCGCTTGAAGTACCAAAAGCGCGGCAACCGCAGCGAAGGCACGCGCGACCAGCTCGTCGCGGGTTTCCACGTCGACTTGCTCTCGGTGCGCGTTAACTTCGATGAGTTGGCCGACAAGCTCGGCGAACGGCTGCGCTTGCGTTTCTACTTGCCGGAAACAGTGCCCGCACACATCACCGTGCGCGAAGTCGAAAACCGCTACTACTACTGGCTGGACGACGTGCAGCCGAAAACGCCGTGGCAAAAAGGCTTTGGCAACGAATTCGATTGGCCCACCAACGAGGTCGTGGCGCAGCTCGGCGACTTGACCGTCAGCGATCTCGGCACGCTGGTGCGCTTGGGCAGCAACGAGCCAAGCAGCAAAGAGCGCGTGGCGCCGGCGATTCTTTATCAATCGAAGCTGCCGACGCAGATCCAAAACTACGAGTTCACCTTCAAGCTGCGTGAGGACTCGAACATCACCGTGCAGGTGTTGAACGAAAAGGACAAGCAAACGGTGTTCAGCAAGAGCTTAGATCGCCAACTCGGCGGCGCGCCGCTGCGCATCGAATGGAACGCGGCGCGGGCGCCCGCCGGTGCGTACCGGCTGGTGCTGAGCGGTTACGTGCGCAGCAATAACGAGAAGGTCTATCAGGAAGTGTGGTTCTATCACCAGCCGCTGGTGAAGTGAGATGAACCCATCTAAAAACGTAACCGGTAAGGGCAGGTCGCGCATTGCTTTTGAGATGGGTTCATGACCGATATTTTCCTGAGTTATTCGAGCAAGGACCGCGACTTGGTACGCCCGCTGGTGGAAGTGCTCGAGCAGCACGGCTGGTCGGTTTGGTGGGACCAAGAGATCCCTACCGGCAGAAACTTCGGCAAGGTGATCGAGAAACACTTGAGCGATGCGCGCTGCGCCATCGTCGCTTGGACGCGCAACTCGGTCGATTCCGATTGGGTGCGAAATGAAGCCTCCGATGCCAATGGCCGCGGCGCGCTGTTTCCGATCTTGCTTGAAAGAGGCGTCAAGGTGCCGCTCGAGTTTCGCCAGGTGGAAACGCGCGATCTCAGCGATTGGCGGCCGGGCGAAGCGCATCCGCAGTTCGAACGCTTGTTCCGCGACCTGCAACAGCGGATGAGCAGCGTCGCGAGCAACGCCGCCTCGGCGCACTCGACACAGCCGGCCAGCGTACCGGTGCCGCGTCCGCGCCGCGGTCTATGGCAAACCGCCACCGGCTCGTGGTGGTACGCGCTCACGCTGTTGGCGTTGCCAGCCCTGTTCGTGGGTGGCGTTGCCTGGGGCTTGATGCAAAAGAAAATGCCTACCACGCAGGTCGAGCTGGAATTGACGCTGAGCCGGCTTCGGGTCCAATTCTTGGGGCCGGAACCGGGCGCGCGCGGCTGGATCGTACCTGTCACGACCGACGCCCTGGCGCTGCGCTCACTCGTTGCGCAGAACCTGAAGGAAGCAGAACTGGAACCGGCGTGCGTGAGCGTAGTGGAGCGTAGCTCGTCTGCGCAGACTTGCGCGCCACGCGCGGCGAACTCACCGCAAGCGGTCAATCTTGCCGCGAAGCCGCGCCGATCAGCATCGCTGCTGATCGAACCGCTCGCTGCATCCGAGCCGACATCCGGCAAGTTGCAACTGCAGCCGCTCGATGTCGCCGCAGGCACAAGCGTCACCTTCCAGTCCGAGCCCAAGCAGCGCCAACTGTTCTGGATCGGGGTGCAAAACGCCGCTTTCACGTCACACGCGCTGAGCGACGGGTTGCTGCGCTTGTTTCCGAAAGATGTCGTTGCGCGCGGGATCGATGGCGCGCCGGCGGACGAAGATTTCGCCCTCAATGTGCGCACTGGCAATCCGAGTTTGCTCATCCGTCTCGTGGGTGGCGAGCGCGGGCTGCGGCTGCGCTTGGAGCGCGAGGTGGCCGAGCCCGTTTCATTGCTGTCCGCAACGGGGGCCTCAGTTTCTGCGCTGCAATTCGACCGCGAGGACGAGCAAGGTCGAGCCGTATCCGCCCTGGTTGAAGCCGGTGAACTGCGCTACGTCGACCTGCCGGCCGGGAACAAAATCACACTGCCGCCGAACACGCCGCTCAAACTGGATGGCTTAAAAAACTTCGCCATCACACAGCTCAAATTCGATCCGAGCAAAGGCGCCTACGTGTTGCAGGCGCGCGGCGGCGCGGCTGGGCTTACAACATCCGGCGGCAAGGCGCCCGCGGACCTGACCCTGTCGTGGTTCGACCGCTTGTGGAACGATCCCAAGCTGCGTGTGCTTTTCACTATTATCACTTTCGTGCTCGGGGCGACACCCGGCATAATCAAGCTGGCGCGCGACAGAAAGAGCACTTGAGTAGAGTATTGCCATGAATCTATCTCAGAATAACATTGTTAGACGTATAGTATTGACTGTATAAGAGCGGGAGAACCAATATGCGCCGCGTGATCATGGTGTTGCTGATGATCGTCTACCCATTGCTCGCGTCCGCGCAGGATGCCGCGTCGCTGCGCGCTGGCGTAGTAAAAATCAAATCGACCTTGAACAATAAGTCGCGCACTGGCAGCGGTTTTGTCGTTGCCGTTGATGGCAGCACGACTTACATCGTCACCGCGGCGCATGTTGTCGAGGGCGATGCGAATCCGAAAGTCGAGTTTTTCGGGCGGCAAAACACGCCGATCAATGCCGAAGTGGTGAAGCAGGAGTCGCGCGTCGATCTTGCGGTATTGAAAGTCCAAGGCGCGCCGCAGTCCACGCCATTGGCGTTTGAATCTGCTGCGAAGCCGAAAGTGGGCGATGAAGTCGTCGCCTTCGGTTTTCCACAAGGCGGTGGTTCGTGGCTCATGAGCAAAGCTGACATTGCGGGGCGCGAAGGTCTGGATCTTATTGTCTCGGGCGCCGCGATCGATCAAGGCAACTCCGGCGGCCCGCTCATCAAGGACAGCAAAGTCGTCGGAGTAGTGCAAGCGCTGCAAGGCAAGTTTGCACGCGCGGCGCCGGCGAGCATGGTGATCGAAACGTTGGAAGGCTGGGGAATCGCACTCAAGCCCGCGCCGACGAATAAGGCGGCCACGGGGGAAACCCCGGCAGGCGCACCCGCCGAAAGCGCGTCATTCGAGCCGAGCGGAACGAGTCAGTTCACCGCCATTCATCAGGCAGCCCAAAACGGCAACGTACAAGCCATGGCGGCCCTGGTGGACCTGTACGGGACGGGCGTAGGAGTACAACAAAATTTTGCTGAAGCGGCCAAGTGGTCGCGCCGCGCAGCCGATGCAGGCAATGCTCAATCGCAATTCATCGTCGGCACGATCCATCTCATGAAAGCGGTCGGACGCGCCAACGACGACGCCACCGCCGTGCGTTTACTTTCAAGCGCCGCGACGACGCCAGACTTTACACTTCAAGCGATCGATACCGTACAAGTCAAAGACTGGGCCGAGTTGAAGCTAGCTGAGCGCTACTACAACGCCGCCGCGTTACAAGGCGACACCGCATCGGCCAGTGCTCTCATCTATACGTCGGCAATTCGCCGCGGACGCGAATGAAAACGCGAGGGACAATACTAGCGTGAGGGCGAATTTGGTAACCCGCACCGCGCGCAACCGGATTGGGTGGCTGACGATGCTCGCTGCGCTCCTTTGCAGCGGGCGCTTGGCGATGGCGCAAGATATGGAAGCGCTAAAGCAAGCAGTGGTGCGCGTGCTTACCCAGACCGACGGTATCGCCAAAACCGGCACGGGGTTCGTCGTCAAAGTGACACCGGACATCGTGCATATCGTGACCGCCACACACGTGGTGCAAGGCGCGCAGAAGATCGAAGTGGAGTTCTTCGCCAAACGCGAGACGCTACTGCCAGCCAAAGTCGGCAAGATGGAGGACGACAACTTGCGCGGCATTGCCTACCTGGTTGTAACAACACCAGCACCGGCCGGTATCCAAACGCTGAGCCTCGCGCCACAGATCAAGTTGAGGGAGGGCACCGATGAAGTGCTCACATTGGGCTTTCCGCAAGGCGCCCCCGGCTGGGCGCCCAAGAGCCTCAAGTTCGCCACGCGCGACGGACGCGAATTGCTGTTCGACGGCAAAGTCAATCAAGGCAACTCTGGCGGCCCGCTGCTGAAAGACGGACAGGTAGTGGGTCTGGTGCAAAGCGAGCGTAACGGCTATGTGCGCGCGAATCCGGCGAGCGCCGTGCTGGAATTTCTCGAAGGATCCGGCATTGGTCTTGCCGCTCCGCCCGCGAACCCTGTTGCCACTGCACCCGCTCCGCCGCCGCAGGAAGGCACCGATTCTAGCGACATTGATTCCGCTTCGACGCCATCCGAGTTACAACCCAGCGCGGCAACGGAAGTTAGCATCGGCGATGTAACTTGTAGTCCGGCGGGCCGCTATGTCAGCGTAGTGAGCACTGGCCGCGCGCGCGGGCCGGTCGGCACGCTGGTCATGATCGATTTCGATCAACGGGGGAGCTTCTTTGACAACAAGCTCGACTGCGGCGCTTGGACGCGCTGGCGTCACGGCGATGCTTGCGTGCGCGAGCGGTCGGCGCCGGAGACGACGAACTGGCGCAGCACCAGCCAACTCTCTGCGACGCCGCAAATGGCGGTTGCGCTGCTGGCGCAAGCTGCGGATGGCGAGGAGATCAGCCCGCTAAAGTTGACTCAGTGCCGCATTGCAAGCTGCGACAAGTCCCGAGTCGTGTGCGCGGATCAGCCGGCTGCACCGGGAATCCCGGCGCCAACGGCGCAGGCCAAACCACCGGCCAAGGACGCGGTTGCCGCGGCGAGTCCGCGCTTTTCTTGGGGCAAGACAGTAAGAAGATCGGGCCTGCTGTTGCTTTCCACGCGTGGCGAGCTTTGGCTGAGCGCGGTCGGCGGCGCCGAGCGCAATCCGCTAAGCAACCCGGCGGAGTTGGCGATTATCGGCAACAAATACTTCATCAGTTCCAGCTTGCACACGCATCGTTTACCGGTAAAGATCATGGTCGCAACCGATCGGATTACTTCGGGAGACTTCATGCAGATTTGCGAAACCGGCGCGAAATGCGTCGCACCCTCGCTCAGTGCAGGTGCTGCGGAGCAAGAGTTTCGCGCCAACATGCAGATATTTTTCCTTGAAGTCGCTAAAGCGGCGATGCGGCGCACACTCAATCAGTAACCGCAAGAATGCTCAACACCCTCGAACTCACCGGCCGCGCGCGCACGCACGTCTGCCAACTCGATGAATTGCAGGCAGCGCTGCATCGAGACGTGGTCAACCCGTTTCTGGCGATGCGCGAAGCCGCTGCATTCCAAGGCATTGACATTGCCGTGGCGAGCAGCTTCCGCGATTTCGATGCGCAACTTCGGATTTGGAACAAGAAGTTCAGCGGCGAGCGTACGCTCTACGACGCGCAGGGCGTCGCGCTCGATTACGCCTCCTTGACCGAGCCGCAGATCATCGAGGCGATTCTGTGCTGGTCAGCGCTGCCCGGCGCCAGCCGCCATCACTGGGGCACGGAGATCGATGTCATCGACCGCGCGGCGCTCGGCCCCGAAGGACGCTACGAACTGTTGCCGCAAGAAACCGAACCCGGCGGCGTATTCCACCGTTTGCATCTGTGGCTGAACGCCAACATGGCGGACCACGGCTTTTATCGGCCCTACGACGCGCACCGCGGCGGCGTCAATCCAGAACCATGGCACATCAGCTACGCGCCAATCTCCTCCGTGGCGATGCGCCTCGTCACGTTGGATGTGCTGCGCGATGCGGTCGTCAACAGCGAAGTGCTCGGCAAGGAGCGCGTCCTGCAGCAACTCACCGCTATCGCTGAGCGCTATGTATTCAATGTTGCTGCCGCACCAGAAACGAAAGTACCGCTGGCGTGATGCGGTGTCGACCCCATGACTGCCCGGCGCCGCTGTGTGCCGCCGGTGGGAAACGACCCAAAGCCGAATCATGCGATGCACAACACGAAGTCGGCACCGCCCACATAGCTGACGGACGGTCGCCGCGCTTCGCTGCTAGATCGCAAACCGCCGGCGATAGCAAAGCGCGCGTGTGATGTCTTCCCAGAACCGTACCTAAGCCGAAAACACGCTGCCGGATTCCTGACCTTGCCTGCATCCACGAGATTCGGTGCCGACACTCCCCAGAGGCAAGTTTGGGGCATTCGATACGTCCGACGAAACTCACCATCGACTGCAGTCATCCCCGGCCGCGAGCCTAGTTGAGGCTAGTCATGTGTATTTCCGCCACAATCTGTGAATCAAGAACGCTGAGCCGTGCGCCGACCCTGCCGATCAAGCCGTCGAAAATCAAGTCAATCCAACGAGCGCGGCGCCTCTACGAAATACTGCTCGGCCTTCTGAATCGAACGGGAAGGCGGCAAAAAAATCTTCGAGGCGATAACTCGGTGAGATCTTTCGGGTGTTGGCTAAGTGGGCGCGCGCCTGTTCCAGCGCGCCCGCTAGTGCGAGACAGCAAGCCGCGATCGCGTGGATATGGGGAAAAGCATTGGGACGCGCGGCCGCCTTGACCGCCCAGAGTGCCGCCTCTTCGAACTGGCCCAGTCGGGTCAGCGCCATGGCGCGCGTGCCCATCATGCCGAATAACATTGGATCGAAGGGGCTCAAATGCCGCGAGTAGTCTGAGCAGTCGATTGCCGCGCGGGCGTCGCCAACGATCGAGTGCACGAAAGACAGGTTGTAGTGTCCGAGCGCGAAATTGGGGCTGAGTTCGATGGAGCGCGTTAACTCGCTCACCGCTTCGTCGTGCTGCTCGCGTAACCACAACGCTCTTCCCATCGCCCAATGCGCCGCAGGATCGCGCTCGTCGGCCATGATGCCCTGTGCCGCGCTCTCATAGGCCTCACCTATGCTGGACTTGCGTTCCCCCCAGTTCTGAAAAGCGTTCTGAAAGTGCGTAAAGGACAGTCCGGCGTAGGCGCGGGAGAACGTGGGGTCCAACTGTAGCGCCTTCTCAAAAAAGTGCCGCGCCTGTTCGTTATCGGCTTTACGATAGCGGTACATATGCCATAGGCCGCGGTGATGCGCCTCCCAAGCGTCCAGCGATGTCGGCGGCTTCAAAATCGCGCGATTGCGCTCGAGTGTTTCGATCTCGCCCGCCACTGAGGCCACGATGCGATTGCCGATTTCCTCGAGCACGACGAACGCATCGTCGAGTTTCTGGTTAAACATTTCTGCCCAAACAATTCGGGCGGTACGCGTCTCAGCCAACTCGGCGTTGACAGTCAAGCGATCACCCTGCGTGCGCACCGACCCGCTTACTACATAGTCTACGTTCAGCATGCGGCCCGCCTCCTCCGCGCCGATGCTGCGCTCGTTCAGCGCAAACACTGTTCCTTGCGCGATCACGAACAAAGCACGCAACTTGGCCAGCCGCGTAATGATGTCGTGCGCCAGCGCATCGGCGGCGCCGCCACGCACCGGCGTGCCGGTAGAGCGGTCGACGAATGGCATGACGGCAATCGAGGCGCGTGACCGGGCGGGAGCCGCGGCGATCGGCTCGGCCTGTTGGTGAATCGTGATCACCGGTGTGCTGCGAGTGGCACGCCAGGCATTGCGTATTGGCGTGCTGTCGAGACCTTCTTGCTCGAACAGTTTGATGGTTGCCTCTAAGTGCGCTTCGCCTTCACGAATCTGGCCGCGGCGCGCCAAGTTGCTGAGCAGAATCTCATGCACCTGCCGATCGAACGGCGCCAACTCGAGCCAGCGCTCCAAGTATTCCGGCGCGTCTGCGTCGGCGCCGCGCTTGACGAGCTGTTCGAGCAGTGCGGTGTGACAGCTGCGCAAGCGGCGCCGTTGCGCGATAAGCCAGCCGGTGAAGAGCGGGCTGCGGTCGATCTCCAAGCCTTCAAGGAAATCGCCCTTGCATAGCGCGACCAGTTCGCGCAGCCGCTGTAGCGGGAGCGCCTCTACGCCCGCCTCCGTGCCGCGCGCGACCTCCAGCGCATCGATAAAGCACGCTGATACGTCCAGCAGCACGGTGTCCTCGTGCGTGCGCAGCCGGCTCGCCTCGGCCTCGCCGAGCACACTGCGCACCTTGCTCAAGCACCAGCGCAGTTCACCGCGCGGATCGTTGGGAATATCCCATAGCAACTCGCATAGCGAGCCTCGGGCCACCGGCTTTACGGCCATCGCGAGATAGGCAAGCAGCGCGCGCACCTTGCGCGAAGCCGGCAGCGCCAAAGCGTGGCCGCCGCGCGTAACGCTGAGCGGGCCGAGCATGCGTAGTTCCAGCGGCGCTAGCGCCTCAGTTTGTGGGGTGACGCTCGCCGCTCGCTTCATTGGCGCTCGCATTGTTGGACGCGATCTGGCTTGAACCCTGAGGTCCCAAATTTCGAGCCTATCTTGGCAGACGTTGTTAATTATGCCTGTACAGTGAACCCACCGACAAATTCACGCAGGTGCGCCAAGCAAGAATTCCACGCCAATTTCCACGCCAGCTACCACGCCCGCTTCCATGCGCGCCGCCTAAATTGCCATTGCAGTACCCGATCGCCCAGTTCCCTGCTTGAGTCAAGCGGGGGCGGGTCAACCCAACGCTGTTTAGACAGGAGATGAACATGTACGCATGGATAAGTATTGGTTCGATGTTGACACTGATGTTTGTGTATATCGCCTTCGTGCTGTGGACGAGGTCCGATGAAAACGCAAAGCGCCCGGAAGAAACGCGCGGGCACCACCTAATTGGGGCAGTGGCGATGGCGGCGATGGCCGCAGCCGTCGGGTCCGCGCCGAGCGCCCAGGCGCAAAACGTAGTGACTCATTGGGCCGACGTGATTCAGCCAGCCATCCACAGCGCTGGCGCACCGCGGCCACCGGGCAGTTCGGAAGTGCTGCACGCCACAGTTCAGCTAGCGATGTACGACGCTGTGGTAGCCATCCAAGGCGGCTACCAACCCTATGCCGGCCCCATCGCTGCCGCTTCGGGCGCCGATGTGCGCGCCGCGGTCGCCACCGCCGCCTATCGCACTGCGCGGGCGCGCGTGGCGGCCTCGCAACATCCCTACTTGGATTGGCACTACGCCGATTACATGGCGGGCATCGCGAATGGCGCCGCTAAGAACGATGGCGTCAATGTGGGCGAGGCGGCCGCCGCCGCGATACTGGCACGACGCATGAACGACGGCTTTGGCAATAGCGTGCCTTACGCGTGCAGCGCACAGCCCGTGCCGTATGCGGAGTTTGAGCCCAATGGCGGCTGCGGTTCGCAACCCGTGGATGCCAAGCTCGCCCAGGTGGTGCCGTTTACCTTCTCCAACCCCGCGGCGTTCTTGCCTGCGCCCCCGGTGGATTTCTCTTCACGTAAGTGGGTCAGGGACTTCAACGAAACCAAAGCCTACGGACGCGCCAATAGCACGGTGCGCACGCCGGAGCAGACTGATGTGGCGTATTTCTGGGCGGAACACGCATACGTGCATTGGAACCGTAATCTCAATCAATTGGCCGTCGCCCGCGGGCTTAACGTGTTAGAGACGGCGCGCATGCTGGCGCTCGCGCACACAGCGGCGGCGGACGCCATCATCGCAGGCTTCAACACCAAGTACTACTATCGCTTCGTGCGTCCCCGCACCGCTATTCCACGCGCGGCGGAGGACGGCAATGAGAAGACCACTCCCGAAGCTGATTGGCTGCCATTGCTGAGCGTCAATCACCCCGAGTATCCGTCGGCGCATGCGTTCTGGACCACGGCCATGACCGACGCATTGGGACACTACTTCTGCGGCGAGGACGTCGCCTGGACCATTACCACCAGTCAAGACGCCGTGCCGCAGGTTGTGAAGACCCAACGCAAGTACCGCAACCTGAACCAGGTCGTGCGCGAGTTGAACGATGCTCGCGTATGGGCCGGCCTGCATTGGCGCGGTTCCATGAAAGCCGGGGGCAAGCTCGGTAGCGACGTCGCGCGTCACGTCGCGCACTACTTCGGGCAAACCTGCAACAGCTTCACGACAACGGTGCAGAGCGATCCTGAGTAGCACGCAACCGAACTGTTGCCTTCCCAATGTCCAAACCACGCAAGGAGCAAATTCATGCAAACCACCGCTATCACTCATGCCTCCGGTTCACCGACGAGTAACGTCGATCTAACGGCACTCAAGCAAAAGCAGCAAGTATCCTGGTCTTCAGGTGACTATGCGTTTATCGGCACGACACTACAGATTGTCGGTGAGCAGTTGTGCGAAGCGCTGGATGTGCGGGCAGGGCAACGGGTGCTCGATGTCGCGGCCGGCAATGGCAACGTTTCGCTCGCGGCCGCACGGCGCGGCTGCGAAGTGACTTCTACCGACTACGTGCTGCATCTGCTCGAGCGCGGGCGGCAGCGCGCCGTGGCCGAAGGGCTCGATATCGCGTTTCGCGAAGCCGACGCCGAGGCGCTGCCATTTGCTGACGCGAGCTTCGATGTCGTCGTCTCGACCTTCGGCGTCATGTTTACGCCCGATCAGGATAAAGCCGCCGCGGAGCTCGTGCGCGTATGTGCCCCCCGAGGAAAGATCGGGCTGGCCAATTGGACGCCGACAGGTTTTATCGGTCAGGTGTTCAAAACCATCGGCAAACATTTGCCGCCGCCCGCCGTCAAATCGCCGGCGCTGTGGGGTACGCGTGAGCGTATCGCGGAGCTGTTTGAGCGAGACATCGCCCATCTCACCACAACAGCACGCAGTTTCATCTTCCGCTACCGCTCACCGGCACATTGGCTGCATGTGTTCAAGACCTACTACGGGCCGGTGCTGAAAGCCTTTGCCGCGCTCGACGTAAACGCGCAGACCTCGCTCGAGAATGATCTCATCGCGCTCATCGCGCGCTTCAACCGCTCCGGTGACGAGTCGATGGTCGTACCGAGCGACTACCTAGAGATCGTCGTCACCCGAGCCTAGGAAAACCTCCCATGCTGTCCGTTATGGTAAGGCCCGCTGCCCAAGACCGTATCGAGCCGTTTGTACGCGAGGCAGGATATGGCGAAGGCGTCGTCTGTCTGCACGCAAACGCGAGCAACTCCTCGCAGTGGCGCGCGTTGATGGAGTTGCTAGCGCCGAAGTTTCGCGTGCTGGCTCCCGATAGCTATGACGCTGGGAAGAGCCCCGCCTGGGGTTCGGCAAGCGTGATTCGGCTGCGCGATGAGGTGGCGCTCCTAGAGCCAGTGCTGGCGCGCGCTGGGGCACCGCTGACGCTGATCGGCCATTCGTATGGCGCCGCGGTCGCTTTGATCGCAGCGTTGGAAAATCCATCGAGCGTGCGCGCCCTCGTACTGTATGAGCCCACCTTGTTCAGTTTGATCGACGAACAACAGCCGCGACCGAATGCGGCTGAGGGCATTCGCCAGGTCGTCGCCGCTTGCGCTACGGCGCTCGACACCGGCGACAACGACCGGGCCGCCGAGATATTTATCGACTACTGGATGGGCGAACGCGTATGGGCGCGCATGCCCGAACAACGCAAGGCGCCGATTGCCGCTGCCATAACCCACGTGCGCCGGTGGGGACATGCGTTGTTCACCGAATCGACACCGCTGGCGGCTTTTCGCGCGCTTAAGGTGCCGGTGCTGTACTTGGTGGGCAAGCGTTCCACTCCATCCGCGCTGGGCGTGGCGCGGCTGTTGACAGCAACGCTGCCGCAAGTCGAGGTTGTCGAGTTCGACCAACTAGGACATATGGGGCCGCTGACGGACCCAGATGTCGTCAACAGAGTCATCGAGCACTTTCTCGGGCGGCAGGTGAGATAGTCGACAGTCGACTACGCCCGGCCACGTGCGTGTTCGGCCACCTCCAACTCGAGGAATCTCACGATGGGTCGCGTACATCTGATTTATCGCGAACGGATCCGATGTTTGCCGAGAGGCGCCAGGTTAAGTACTAACTTGGTCCGTCAGGCTCAAAGTGGTCTCGCAACAGAGGCTATTGTTGGTAGCGCGTCCGAATCGACTTTATCGGCTCCTCGATCCTCACGCCCACCCTGCGGCGCGTAATTGCTCTGACGTAGGTAAGCCATTCGCCGCGATTTTGCTCCAGCGCCTCGATTTCGGCTCGATTCTGCGGCGCTACCGCGCGCTGCCATTCGAGCCATAGCGGCCAAGCGTCAGGCATCGAATCGGCGTGCATGACTTCGAGCACGCCGCTGCGCACCCAGTGGGCCGCCACCACTCATGGCTGTGTAGGCACGCCATGATCGATTCGGCGAGCCATTCGGTCAACCACAGTGCATTCGCGCCGCCGCTGCCGCGGGCGATGACCCACTGTGGGTGATAGCGGTTTGAGCGAGGGATGCGATCACGTTGAACTAAGTCAAGCGGCCGATTGTAAATCAGCCAATGGCAGGTTTGCAGCGGCCTGCTCTGCGCAGGTCATGTCTCCTTCGGCCGGCACTGATTGCGACGATCAACCAAACTGAATAATTTTTCGCATTGCCGCGGAGCCACCGTTCACGAACGTCGGCTAAACAAAGCGGCATGTTTCGGCTTAGTACTCGGATGCGGGTTTCGGTGTCAACGTCGAGAAGTGTGCAAGTAGCTTGAACGTTGCTACTTGTCGGCCTCCCGCTGATGTGCCTCGGCCATCTCCGCCATGCTCTTGAAGTGGAAGTGGACGTTGGGCGGCTTGACGACTTTTTTCGTCGCCCCGCTCCCCGCCTTGCCGAAGCGCCTGTCGATCCAGGCCCGGGCGAGCCCGGCCTGTGTCGCGGGCACATGGTCGTGATGCAAGCTCTGCGCTGTGTGCAGCACCGTGTCCTTAGTGACGCCGAGATCGCGCTTGAGGTGCTTCAAGAGATAGTCGAAGTTGCGCGCATCCGGCTTATAGGAGCCGATATCCTCGGCGGTGTAGACGGCGTCGAACTCGACGCCGAGTTTCCGATTGGAAGCGGCGAAGCTCTTCCGGTCGACGTTCGAGAGGATGACGAGCTTATAGTGCTTCTTCAAGTATTTGAGGGCTGCGGCGCTGTCGGCGAAGGCCGGCCAGTCCGGCACTGAAGCGCCGAAGGCCTCGTGCTTGGCGGCGAGCGCCGGGACTTCCCATTCCTTGGCGAGCCGCGCATGCACGGTGGTCAGCAGCGTCGCGTATTTGAGCGAAGGCGTCAGATATTCTTGCTCCGTTTCGGCGAGGCTGAAAGCTTCGAGTGCGGCCTCCCGGCTAAGCTTCGCCTTGCGAGCAAGCGGTGCGAGAGCCGCCCAGAGCCCGCGCTCCCAGTCGATGAGCGTGCCGTAACAATCGAAGGTCAGTGTAGAGAAGTCGCAAAGCCGCATGGGATATCTCCGCGGTTCGCCGTCAGCGAATAGGGTTTCGTAAATGTTAGCAAATTAGCCGACACCCTCGGCACCGTGATCGCATTGAAATAAGGGTCCAAAACACGGACGTGTCGGTAGAATTACCGACGTGTACGAATATCGGGAGCTAGCGTACTAGTGTTGCTGCGCACGTTGGCCGGGCAGCGAATCTGCATACCGTCCTGCTCGTTTAACCAGAGCGAAAATTTCCTTGCCAACGTGAGCGCAATCGCATCCTTTGGAACGTCCGTGCTGGAGTGCATGTGCTGCGGGGCTGCGCGCCGCAAGAGCCAGCAGCGGTAGGCGGCCCTGGTCTCTAAGGTGATCTGACGTGCGGGTTTGAGTTTGGCTTCCATGAGTTTCTTCAGTTGGGGTTGCGAGTTGTTGCCACAGCGCCAGCAGTGGTAAGCGCGTGACAAATCGCATCTACATGCCGGTGATCGGTACCGCAGCATCCGCCCACCACGTTGAGGTTAGGCAAGCGCTTGCGTAGTGTTTGGTATTGATCGCCAAGCTCGGTCGGGTTGCCGTCGTCTAAATCGGTGCTCTCATCCAGCTCGGCGTGGCTGCGCTTGGAGGCGTTGGCGCGCAGGCCGCCGATGCGGTGGCGCCAAGCACCATTGCCCAGCACATGTTCAAAATGTGTCGGATGGGCGCAGTTGATCATGTAGTAAGCAGCGTAGCCGTCGGTCTCCGCGTCGGTGCGCATGATCGCCTCAGCCAAGCTGTCACCGGATGGAAGTTTTCCATCGGTCTCCAGCGTGAAAGAAATCGCCACCGGTATGCTGTGATCTTGTGCGGCACGCGTGATGCCAATGGCTTCTTCGACATAGTTCATCGTGAAGGCTGCCACCATGTCGGCATCGGTTTCGGCAAAGGTGCGAATTTGCACGGCATGGTAGTCGCGTGCCGCCTGCACCGTCATTTGCTGGTCAGCGCGGTAGCCGTCACCGCGCGGACCCATGTTGCCGCTCACCACCATCGGCGTTTGCCGACTCTCCAAGGCCTTGCGAACTTCCAGCATGAGGCCGATCGCTTTGCGATTCGCGTCCGCCAGCGCAACCGCGTCGTAACCCAACTTCGCACCCCAATCCGGGTTAGCCCGCCACGTGGGACTCTCCAACACGAGCCCCATCCCGTGGGCGCGAGCCATCTCGGCGTATCGTATGAAGTAGGCGCGCAAGGTGCTAACGCCCGGCTCCTCCTTCAGCAGGTCGAAAGCGGCAAAACAAGGCAGATCGATGCGTTCATGAAAAACTAGCGTTGTCTCGAGCCCGCCGTCGGTCATGAACAGGCGGTCTTTCAACTGCGGGAGGCGACTACGATATTTGCTCATACATGCTCCTTTAATAACGAACCTATAACGTGCTGCACATGCAAACGCTGGGAATCTCGACGTCGAATCCCGCTCTTCGGTAGGCGCGGCGCGCTGCACCATGACTCGGATCGCCGCCGGTAGCGACAGTAGCGACCCTCATACCCGACTGTTTCATCTGTTCCATCCCAAACCGATACATCGCCGTGCCAATCCCCTGGCCTTGCCACTGAGGATCGACGGCGTTGAGACCGATCTCTCCGACGTGTGTCTGTCGGTCGAGCCGGACTGCTACGAAGCCGACCATCTCGCTACCGAGCTGCGCCACGTATAGCGTCCAAACGAAGGCGGCGGCCAGCAGCGATTCAAGTAGCGCCGCCTGCCCCTCATCTTCGTGCCGTTGCGCGAGGTCATAGATCTCGTCGCCCAGGATGGAGCGGAACGACGCGAACACGGGCGCGAACGCTGCGCTTCGGATCTCCTGCAAACGGCGCAGATCATCGTGGCGCGCAATTCGTAGCCGCAGCTCCGCCGTGCGTCCGCTCGTCGGCGCATCAAGGGATTTGACTCTGCTTTGGTGGGGCACCGGAGCGTCCATGGGTTTGAGGGTCCGATAAGGATCAACAGATGAACAATGCGCTTACGCGGCTCGATGAAAATGCTGCCCTGCGCCGGAGACCGACGCGCTTTGCGCGTGAGGGCGACTGACATCGCGCAGCAGCAACATATCGAAGACGCGGCGCGACGCACCCGTATAGAAACCCGTCTCGCCCGTAAACGATGCCGGATTGCGCCAGGTGCCGAACAGCATGTCGAACACCGGCAAATCCGAATAGTTGTAGGCGTGCACGCCTTTGTTGTGATGCAGCGTGTGGCTTTCGGGACGCTGAATCAAATAGCCCAGCCAACGCGGCGTGCGGATGTTGGCGTGCTGGAAGATCGACAGGAACGTGGTGGCCAACAGGAACACCGTCACCGCTTGCGCACTGATGCCGACGAGGGACAAGCACAAGCTGGAGAGAAACGTCCAGCCGATCATGTCCCAGGGACTGAAGTAGAAGGCGCCGAATGTATCCAAGCGCTCCGCGCTGTGGTGCATCTGGTGAAACACGCGCCACAGTGGCTCGTAACGGTGCATGGCGCGGTGCCACACGTAGACGCCGAGCTCGTAGACGAGCAAGGCCACGAGCGCACCGCTCCAAGTGCCGAGCGCGGCGAGGTCAAACAACTGGTATTGCGCCAGGTGTTCGCCCCACAGGAGCGGCAGGTACGACGAGATAAAGAAGAAGGCGACGAACGCTGCCAGGCCGCGCAAGCGCCAACCTTTGATGGCCGGCAAGGCGCGCGCAGGCGCGATCCATTCCCAGACGACTAGCGCGGTGTAGAGAGCGAACACGCTGAGCGAGATGGGGTCGAGTAGCAGTTCCAATGGGGTAGGCATGATGATTTCCCTTTAGCCAAGCCGCGCCTACTGCGCGGATAGATTGTCTTTGTTCAAGCAACCGGCACCGTCGAGCTTCAAGTTGACGCCGCCCAACCCTTTGGTGTTGTTGCCGGTGCTGCTGTTATCGATCACTGTCGCTGGGCATGGCGCCGCGATGCCGTGCCAACTGTTGTGGCGAACCTGGTTGCGGGCGATCAGCGCGCCCACACTCTCGACCTCGATGCCGCCCATCGCGATGTTGCTGCCGTGGCCATTGAGCAGAACGACGTTATCGGTAATCGTTCCGCCGTAGCCGGGCGCAATGCTGGCGTCTTGTATACGAATGCCGGCAAAGCGGTTGCCTGCGACGAAGCTATTTCTCACTACGACGCTTGAACTGACAAGAATGCCATCGGCCCGATTATCGATAGCTCGAACGTTCTCGATGCGAGCATAGTGCACATCGAGCAAGCTGATGCCGTGAGCGAAATTGCGGATGGTGCCGTTGCGCACTTCGATGTTGGTGATGCCGTGGCGCGAGGACGGTATCGTGACGCCGCTCACGAGCGGTGAGGTGCTGGTGCCGCTGATGTGATGCCCGGCCAAGTCAATCGACACGTTGCTCACATTGATCACCAGGCAATTTCCTGAGGTCACGAGGTTCTGCGTGAGCCGGTACGATCCAGACTGGTTGATTGTTTGGCAAGTACCGATATCCGTTACCGCGTGCGCAGCGGTTGCAAGACTCGCCAGCGCAGCGGTTTGGAGGATGCGTCCAAAGGTGTGGAGCTTCATTTCAAATTTCCTTTCGTTAGTTTGGGTAACGCGGGCAGTTCTACTGCGCCGTGCTGTTCTGGCTGCTCATACAGCCGGTCCCGAACAGCACCAAGTTTCGATCACCGGCGACGCCGTTGCGGTGCGCCGCGTTGCCGATAACCGCGCTTGGGCATTGCACGAAGATGCCGACGTTGGCGCTGCGCGTGACCGCGTTGCCGCGCAGCACGCTGCCGCGCTGAGTGACCGAGATCCCGCTCTCGCCGCTGCCATGGATCACGTTGTCGCTGATGATGGTGCCGGCTAGACCCAATGCGATGGGAGTGCTACTGGTGACGCTGACGTTGATGCCGTTGTTCCGAACGGTGTCAACGACGTTTCTGGAGATGATCGAACCCGGTCCAGCGGCAATGCCATCCCCGGAAACGTTGGTGATGCGTAGATCTTCAATTGCCACGGCATCGGCGGCGCGGAAATCTACGCCGCTGGCGAAATTGGAAATGCTGCCGTTACGCACCGCAGGATTGTGCAAACTGGTGGTCCCGGCGTCGGCGCGCACTGCAGACCCGGTTCCGACGCCAACGATCTGATGGCCGCCGAGGTCGATGCTCACTCTGTCGGCTTGAATCCTCAGGCAGGTGCCGCTTGCCACGAGGTTTTGCGTGACGCGATGCGCACCCGATTGCGAGATGACTTGGCAGGTGGTGATATAAGTGGCCGCTTGTGCGCTCGCCGCGAGACCGGCGAGCGCAACGCTCAGGGCGGCGCGTCTCAATTTGTTTCGATTCATTTTCTACGTTTCCTTTTAGGGTTAGCGGCGCCGCAAGTCGAACGCGTAGCGCAGATTGAAGCCAAGCGTGGCGTTGGTGCCCAAGAACACTTGCTCCGTTTGTCCGCCGGCGTTCACATAACGGCCCGTGCCCCCGGTTACAGCGCGCAGTACCGGGACGTTCACGTCGGCCAATTCCACACCGTCGGTGCACAGCGTCAGCTCTCCCGGGCGCCGGCCGAGGTCGTAGAGCTGGTGCGTGATGACCATCGGCCCGGTCTTTGTCGCTGCGCCTTGGGCGACGAACCAACCGCGACAGGTCCAGCGTCCAATCACTAGGTTGGGAAACTCCGGATCGCCGTTGGCGAGCACGCCGGTGCCCACGGTGGTTGCGGTGTTACCGACGATGGTGCCGTAGGGGTAGATGTAGCCTTCGGTGATGAACGGGCTGCCGTGTTGCGGCTGCTTGTTCGGATCGACCGGCGGGGTATCCCAGACGAAGCGCTGCATGTTTTCTGCGACATCGAACTTGAGATCGCGGCCGTGGCGGTGCAGCGCTGCGGCCATGTCATCGGCATGGGCCGATTGCGCGACGCCGGTGGCGCTGGCTGCGGCGGCCGCGAGCAGCATGCTGAAGCGGCGGCGATCAGCATTGGCGGGTGAAGCGAGATCGGACTCGGGTTTGGGTGTAACGGGTTGCATGGCGTGTTCCTTTCACATTGAGTGCTTGACTAGATAAAAAGGTGTAGCGGTAAAATTGGTGCGCTCACTAGCGGCTAAATTGAAGGCGAAATGCTAATTGCGGATCCCTTGCGGAACTAAAGCCATTTCGGCAAGGAATTGGACGAATCGGCCATGAGTGACAATCCTGGACTTCCACGCGTCGCGATCCTGGCGGTACCCGAAGCGTCGGCCTCGACCATCTACGGCATGTACGACCTTTTCAAGTCGGCAGGCCGCGACTGGAAGTTGATCGTCGATGGCAAAGCGGGGACTTCAGCAATGCATCCCCAGGTGGTTGCCACGCAGGCGCAGCCGTTTCTTGCCGCCAACGGCGTGCGGATTTCACCGGATACGACGCTATCGGCGTGTGATTCCCCCGATCTAGTCTGCGTACCGGAACTATTGGTTGATCCCAGCCAGACGCTGGAGGCTGGCTTCGGCGAGGAGATCGCCTGGCTGCGGCGCTGCTATGCCGGCGGTGCAATTGTCGCCACTGCGTGCTCCGGCGCGATCCTGTTGGCGGAGGCTGGGCTTCTCGACGGGCAGGAGGCCACCACGCATTGGGCCTACTGCTCTGTTCTGGCGACTCGGCACCCCAGCGTGAGACTTCGGCCGCAGCGTGCCCTTGTCGTATCGGGTGAGGGCGGGCGGCTCGTCATGGCCGGTGGCGGCACTACTTGGCTCGACTTGGCCTTGTATCTCATCGCCCGCTGCGTCGGCGTCGAAGAGGCAATGCAGGTCGCCAAGGTCAATTTGATCGACTGGCACGACATCGGTCAGCAGCCGTTCGCTCGGCTTGCGCAATCGCGCCAGGTAGACGACGCGATCATTGCGCGCTGCCAGGTCTGGATCGCGGAGCACTATTCGGAACCTGCACCGGTAAGTGCCATGGTGCGTTTGAGCGGACTGGCGGAACGCTCTTTCAAGCGTCGCTTTCAACAAGCAACTGGCATGGCGCCGCTGGAATACGTTCACACGCTGCGGCTCGAGGAAGCCAAGCAGATGCTCGAATCGGGCAACGAGTCGATAGAAGCGATCGCCCAAGAGGTCGGCTACGAAGATGCTGGATTCTTCAGCCGCCTGTTTCGGCGCAGAGTGAATCTTACGCCAGCCCTATATCGCAAGCGATTCGGCTCCCTACGACGGGCCCTTACACAGGGCGCGTCCATACAGAGCAAGTCCGCTTGAGCCCGTCCGCGTGAGCACTGCGCGTAAATGTCAGCGCACATTCTGAGACGATAATCCGCACTCAGAATTTTCGGTGGCGATGAAATTGAAATTTGTCGCTCATCAAAATCGCGTGAATTTTCGGCGACTGCTGGCGTAAATTTTGCGAACGACAAGTTTGGGGAAACAGGGAATTTTTGTCTCGCATTTCACATTCGAAACTTATCGCGGATGCGTATGTCCGCAGTACTCTAGAAATACGCCTTGCGTTTTGTCGTGAATGCCGAAACCCGACCGATACAGCGCACAACCCGATTTACGCAACGGGTCGCCAGTGAGGTCGGCAGCGACTGAACCTCGGCACAATGTCTTGGTGCCCGGAAGCCGGCGCTGGCAAAGGGCTGCTTTTCAATTCTTCGTTTGATCAGCCGGGTCGATCACAAACTTCTAAACAATCTCATGCGTGCGTAGCTAGCAGCTAGCGTCGGCATCACCGCGAAACTGTGCGCATGCACTGCACCATGCAATGTCAACAGTTGGCCGGTTACCGCCGCACGGATCAAGTCCGTTTGCGGCCGCGAGCGACGCACGCTTCGAGATGTTGCTATCAGACCAGGTAAACTTGCAGAGCCTCTTCTCTTTGGCTCTCGAACCATGCCCAACACTGACAAGCTTCGCGTCGGCTGCATCGGTGCCGGCGTTTTGGGCGCCGCGATCATGCGCCGCTTGATCGATTGCGGTTTCGCGCCGTTGCTGTGGAATCGCGACACGTCGAAACTCTCTCATCTGCTGGCGGCAGGCGCCGCGCGCGCAGACACGCCGGCAGCGCTTGCGCGCGACTGCGGTTTTGTTATCACGTGCGTCAGTGATGGCGGCGCGATGGAGAAGGTAGTGTTCGGCGAACACGGCATCGCCTCAACCGGCAGCGCGGACAAAGTACTCATCGACATGTCGACATGCGCGGCCGCGCATACGCAAGACATGGCGGCGCGCTTGTCCGCGCATTGCGGCATGGCGTGGCTCGACGCGCCGATTTCCGGCGGCGCGCCGGCCGCGCTTGCCGGGAAAATGGCGATCATGGTCGGCGGACATGCGTCCGTGTTTGAACGGGCGCGGCCGATCTGGGATGCGTTGGCGGGGCGCGCAACGCTGATGGGACCGAACGGCGCAGGCCAGGCGACGAAGATGATCAATCAGGTGCTCGTTGCCACCGGGCTTGCGGTGCTGGCCGAGGCGTGCGCGTTCGCTGAGCGTGCCGGCATTGATGCGGCGAAGATTCCGCAGGCGCTGGCAGGCGGACGCGCGGATTCCCGGCAACTGCAGGAGATGTTTCCCAAAATGGTCGCGTCGGATTTTTCCATCACCGGCCGCGCCGCGCTGATGCTGAAAGATCTTGAACTCATTCACGATCTAGCTCGCCACGTTGGCGCGCCGCTGCCGGTGACAGCCGGCGTGGCGGAATCGTTTCGCAAGATGGTGGCGGATGGCTTAGGCGACCGCGACAATACTGAGATGGTCAACGTGTATCGTTCGAAGAAGAACTAATTTCGCGCGATCTAACCTCTTGTAAGCGGACTCTCTCATGCCTGATTATCGCTACCGCATCGTCAACGTGTTCACTACTGAAGAGAAACTCTCCGGCAATCCGCTGTGCGTGTTCGAAGACGCGCGCGGCATGAGCGACGCGACCATGCAGGCGCTGGCGCAGCAGTTCAATTTGTCGGAGACGACCTTCGTGCTGCCCCCGTCGCGCGCGCGTGACGACTCGGCACCGCCTATCGTCCCCGCGCGCATTCGCACCTTCACGCCAGCTTTCGAGATGAGTTTCGCCGGGCATCCGACGCTCGGCTCGGCACACGTGGTGCGGGAGTTGTTAAACATCGGCAACGATTTTGCATTGGAAACAGGCGTCGGGCCGATCGCGCTGCACGCCTCCGGCGACACCTGGCGCTTGCAGGCCAATGCGCCGATCACGCGCAAATCGGCATTGCCCAGCGGGGAAGTGGCGCAACTTCTCGGGCTGGCCGCGAGCGATCTCGCCGCCGCGCCGTTGTGGGTGAATACCGGCAATGATCAGTTGTTGATTGCGTTGCGCGCATCGGAATCGCTGGCGCGCTGCCGCATCGACGCGGCGGGGCTTACTCGGCTAGGCGAAGGCGGCGCGGCGGCAAAAGTTTATCTCTGGTCATTGGAAGAGCCGAGCACGGTGCGTGCTCGTTTCTTTTTCTCGACGCACTCGGGCGTGATGGAAGATCCCGGCACCGGCTCCGCCTGCGCGAACTTAGGTGGCTTTCTCGTCGCAACGAATGCACCTTTGCCGATTCAACTGACAATTGACCAAGGCGAGTTTCTGCGCCGGCCGAATCGCTTGCGCCTTGAAGTCGATGCGAACAAACGCATTCTTGTCAGCGGACGCGTCATCCTATTGGGCCAAGGCAGCATCACGCTGTAAGTCGTAATGATTCGATACAGCTAAAGGTATTACGTGTACTTCACCCATTTATAAGGGTCAAATAGTCATCCTATCACCAGTAATAGCCCCGGCTCGGGAGCAATCGGCTTGCAAAAACCGCACTGGCTCGCGTTGATCGCATTGTTCGCAGGCGCGAGTGCGGTCGCGTCATCGCCGCTCTTTGTGCGCTGGAGCGAAGCCGGGCCGACCCCGGCGGCATTCTGGCGCGCGAGCCTGGCGCTACCCGCACTGTGGCTGTGGGCGCTGCTGCATCGTTCGCGCATCGCGCAAGCGGCCAACCCGCCGCGCATCGGCTTGCTGCGCAAAAGCGTCGCGCTCGCCGGGTTCTTTTTCGCCGGCGATCTCATCTTTTGGCACGGCGCCATCATGCATACCAGCGTCGCCAACGCCACCTTTCTCGCGACGTGCGCGCCGATCTTCGTCATTCCCGCGGTGTGGCTGATCTTCAAAGCGCGCACCGGCGCGGTATTCCTTGTTGGGATGTTGTGCGCACTCATCGGCGTGGCGTTGCTCGTTGGCCCCAACCTGCGCACGCGTGCGAGCGCCTTAACAGGTGACTTGATGGGGTTGGTGACCGCGATGTTCTTTGCTTCTTATCTGCTCGCGGTCACTCGCGCCCGCGCCTATTTGACGACCGCTCAGATCATGGCGTGGAGCACATCCGTCACCGCTCTGTGCATCTTGCCGGTGGCGCTCATATCCGGCGAGGCATTCTTTCCGCACAGTGCGCACGGATGGTGGGTGCTAGTTGGGCTGGCCATGCTGCCGCAAGTCGTCGGGCAAAGTCTGATCGCTTACGCCCTCCGGCACCTGCCGGCCACGTTCTCCTCCGTCGGCTTGCTATTGGAGCCGGTCGTCGCTGCGCTATTGGCATGGCTGCTCTTGCGCGAAGCAATGAGCGCGCGGCAGCTCGCTGGCGCTGCCGCCGTACTAGCGGGAATCTACCTGGCACATCGCGGCAGCAGGGGACAAACAGGACATGCCGTTTGAAGTGTGCAGCTAAGTAACAGGCCCCCGCAGATATCATTAAATTGGGAGGCGCTGTATATATCGGCTTCAGGAGGAGTGCGTCAATGAAGCCTTCCCGATCTGCTTGGCAAAGTATCGAGAGCAGGATTACTTCGCCGCGCTCGCAACGAAGTCAGGCGGTGCTGTTCCTACGCTACGGAACCTTAAAATCATCTTCCCAACATCGCCCGCATGGCCGCTGCGCCGCAGTTGCACCGGCACCGCAAATTTGCGCCGCGCCCCTGAACGTGATAGAAAACAGCGCGACGCAATGGGCCCGCAGGCCGGCGATCACAGGTTATCAGGGCCCCGGGTTGACCGGGACCACTTCATGTTCGCTCAAAATCGGAGGGGAGATTACACATGTTCGACGTCTTGATTCGAGAAGTCGCCGCTAAGTTCGGGCTTGGCAAGCACGCTGGATGGATCTTGAGCGCGTTGCTCGGATTCATGTTCAAGAAAACATCCGGCGGGCTCGGCGGCTTTATCGACATCTTCAAGCAGAAAGGCTTAAGCGGCATCGCCACCTCCTGGCTCGGCGGCGCCAACACAAGCACGCCGCTCGAGATCAACGCCACGCAACTCGAGAACGCGATCGGCGGGGGACTCATCAGCGAGATCATCTCGAAAACCGGCCTGGGCAAGGGTCCGGTGGGCATGGCGCTGGCGTTCATGCTGCCAAAGGTGGTGCGCAGCCTTACGCTGGACGGCAAGATCCCCACCGGCATACCCGCCGTGGTGAGCCAGTACTTGGGTGAAGACAAACCGGCCACTCCCGCCGCGCCTGCAGCACAGCGCCCCGCCGCCCCAACGCCGCCCATGCCCGAACCACCGCGCGGAGGCTTTCCCTGGTGGCTGATATTGATTCCGCTGGTGCTGCTGCTTGGCTGGTGCATGATGCGCAAGCCCGCGCAGCCCCCTGCCGAACCGGCCAAGACCGAAGCGCCAGCCCCTGCCCCAGCGGCAAAAGCCAATCCCAAGCTCATGCTCGGTTGGGACGCGGACAAGCTTAGTTGCGCCGGCACCGTCGAAAGCGACGCGGCGAAGACTTCAATTCTGGATGCGCTCAAAACCGGCCTTGGTATGGAGCCTGTCTGCGAACTCGGGGTCGACGCGAACACCGGCGCGGCAAATTGGATCGCCAAGCTGGCCGAGTTCTTACCGATGTTCAAGCTCAACGGCGCCAAGCTCGGCTTTGATGGCGACGACGTAACCCTCGAAGGCGCCAATCTGCCGGCCGATGGCTTGAACGCCTTGGTGGAGAAACTTAAAGGCCTATTTGGCGATAAGTTCAAGTCCATGGCTGCCGCCACGGCGGCAGCGGCAGCGGCACCGGAACCGGCTGCGGCGCCTGCGCCGGAAGCAGCACCAACGCCCGCCGAAGATCCCGCCGCCAAGCTTGCCGCCATGGCCGCCGCTGGAAACGTCAGTGGCGAAGACTTGGTCAACGCGCTGAACATGGCAACGATTAACTTCGCAACGGGCAGTGCCAAGATCAGCCCAGACAGCATGGGCGTGCTGGAGAAAGCCGCAGCCGCCATCAAGGCGGCCGCAGCCGGCACCAAGATCGAAGTTGGCGGCCATACCGACAACGTCGGCAACGCCGCGAGCAATATGAAGCTGTCCGGGTCGCGTGCCAACGCAGTCGTGGCGGCGCTGGTCAAGATGGGTGTAGACGGCGGGATGTTGACTGCCAAGGGCTACGGCGACACGCAGCCCAAGGCAGGCAACGAAACGCCGGACGGCCGCGCGCTCAATCGCCGCATGGAGTTCACGTTGCAGTAGCGGCGACGACTAGCAGCAGCAATATAGGGCGCCCGCGTGGCGCCCTTTTTGTTGGCGAGAACGTACCTTCGCTCTTGACAACCGCATTGTGATGCTTAGAATGCGACCTCTTTTTTGCAGATAGTCCCATCGAGCAACACATGACTTCGCAAGGTACAAAGCCGCCGCGCTAGCGCATCAATCAAGCCCTGGTTTGAGCGAGCGCGCCGCCGCCATTGCGCTTGAGCCAAGGCTCCCGAGAAGCCTTGGTGATACATTGTTGCCAGGGCTTTTTTGTTTTCGGATTTTGCTATGCCCATCAAACTGACTTTGAACAATGGCCGCGTCCCCGTAAAAGTTTGGACGCAAGACATCGAAGATGAAGCGATGCAGCAGCTCGCCAACATCGCGCAACTGGACATCGTGCATGGCCATGTCGCCGCTATGCCGGATGTGCATCACGGTATCGGCGCGACGGTCGGCTCGGTCATTCCGACCAAGCGCGCGATCATTCCCGCCGCCGTCGGCGTGGATATCGGTTGCGGCATGAACGCCTTGCGCACCACGCTGCGCGCCGAAGATCTGCCGGAGAGCCTGTACCGCTTGCGCGGCGCGATCGAGGACGCGATACCGGTCGGTTTCGAGCAGCACGATTCATCCAAAGTGCGCGGCTCGCAGCATGCGCGCACCGCGCGCGCGTTCGAGCAGCGCTTGCGCAACATCGTGGACAAGCATCCCGGCATCGAGAAGATGCAGCGCCGCTTCGACGAGACTTGGATCTGCCAACTCGGCACGCTCGGCGGCGGCAACCACTTCATCGAGATCTGCTTGGACGAAGCGAAGCGCGTCTGGGTGATGCTGCATTCCGGCTCGCGCGGCATCGGCAATGTGATGGGCCGCTACTTCATCGCCGCTGCGCAGAAAGACATGCGCCGCCACATCGCGAATTTGCCGGACAAAGATTTGGCCTACTTCAGCGAGGGCGCCGCGCATTTCGACGATTACGTCGAAGCGATCAACTGGGCGCAAGACTACGCACTCGCCAATCGGCGCGAGATGATGCGCCTGATCGTGGAAGTGCTAAAGCGCGAGCTGCCGGCGTTCGAGCTCGACAACGAAGCGATCAATTGCCATCACAACTACGTCGCGCAGGAGGAACACTTCGGCGAGAACGTGTTCGTCACGCGCAAGGGCGCGATCAGCGCGCGGCTAGGCGAATTGGGGATCATCCCCGGCAGCATGGGGGCTAAAAGCTACATCGTACGCGGCCTAGGCAATGCGCAGTCGCTGTGCTCGTGCTCGCACGGCGCCGGCCGGCGCATGAGCCGCACGCAAGCCAAGCGCAAGTTTTCGCGCGTGGATCTGGAAAACCAGACGCGCGGCGTCGAATGTCGTAAGGACGGCGGCGTAATTGACGAGATTCCCGGCGCCTACAAGGACATCGACGAAGTCATGGCGAACCAAAGCGATTTGGTCGAAGTCGTGCACACGCTCAAGCAAGTGTTGTGTGTGAAGGGGTAGCAAGCTTAGAAGCTCTGTGTTGTTCGAGTTGACGACGCTGAACAATCGAGGCAGCCTTTCATACGGTTGTCTTCAATTGGGCAAAGGTGTAGGGGGGAAAAAGGCCATTTGCGCCCTACCCGGTTGATCAAACGAAGAATCGGAGATCTCCCGTTTGCCATCGACGGCCTCGGTGCGTCAAGGCGTTCAGCCCAGGTTTAGTCATCGCCGACCTCACTAGCGAGTAGAACTCATGGCGCTGCGCGCGAGAAGCGGCAAAAGCGAGGCGGACGTTATCCCATCAGCTTCAGTTCCGCGGCCTGCGCGCGCGGCGTTGCCGCTTGCATGAACTCCTACCACCTCCCGAAAGAACCGGGAGGCTCTCACGATCGGTTAGTTTGCAAAGCAGAGATCAGGCGCGTCGAGCCTTACACCTTGGCTCTGACGCAAGCCGCTGCAGGAGTGCGTCGCGCCGGTTTTGCGAATGAACTTGACGTCGAATACATTGGGTACTCCCGATGCGTCGAAGCAGTTCAAGTCCGACGTCCAGCCGATCGTTCCCGTCGCACCCGGGGCAATCGCGCGATTGCCGGTCCATTGCGACTTGAAGAACGGCGGTGAGGACGATGACTTGATCTCCACGATGCGCAGCGTGACAGACGAATCGTTGCGAATTTGCGTGTTGTGAGAACAAGCTGCAAGGACCAGTTTGGGTAAGACCAGTACGGCCATCGCGGCGGCCAGGAGGAGCTTTTTGCTTGCATGCATGATTGATTCCTTTGACGTGTGAACGGTTGGATCAGTAGCGTTGCCGCGCGCTAGGCGGATTTTCACGAACATCGGCAAGGCGCGCGTAGCGCTGCTGCAAAGCTGCGCCGCCCTGACCTACGTCGATTCCCAACGCGCGCAACAAGGTTCAGTGCGAACCTCGCAGAGCGCATTGCAATGCCCCATCTGTTCGCCGCGAACTCTGCAGCGTTGGCGCTTCGGTGATATCGCACAAACGGTTTCCATGAACCATGTCCGCCAACTTCGGCAATCACAGCATTGCAAGCGAAATGTCCGAAATCGATATTGGCTCGCGTCGATCTCCGGGTCTCCCAACCAGCCGACCTCAACCTTCAAGGAGTAGTCATCATGAAGTCTCCACTTAAGCGCATCACGTTAGCTATGTTCGCCGCGGCAGCCACTGCTTTACTCTCAGCCGGTACCGCGACAGCCGCGCGGCCCACCAATCTCGCGGGCACTACTTGGACGCTGCAGACCAACCGAGATTCGGTGCAGCTAGTCATATTGACCCAAGGTGGGTCGGGCGCGCCCGGGGCGTCGATCTGCCAGATCATCAGCGGCGACATCGGCAATGTTGCGCATATCCGCGGCTGGTATTGCCCGTTGAGCGGCCGTATCCATTTCCAGCACAAGAACCTAGGCACCGGTAACGCGGTGCGGATCTTCACTGGCAACGTCTCCGATCAAGTGGTCGGGGAAACTTTGTACATGGCCGGCACGATGACGGTGCTCGACGCCGCTTTCGGCGACCTCGGCGAGTACAACTTTTCCGCGACACAGTAGCGCGACAGCGCTGTAGCGATACGCACAGGAGAATTATTGTGAAAACGCAACTTCTATCACGCCGTAACAGAGTTTTTAGCCATCTAATTGGCCTTGCGCTGGCGGGCACTTGCCTGTTGGCACACTTGTCGCCGGCTCACGCAAATCAGCCCGTTGACCCATTCGGCATTCCTTGCGACACCGTGGGCCCCGTGGGTCTTCCCTACGCGCCCGGGGTGAACTGCAGGGTGATGGCGGTGGACGGACTTTCCCGCCGCTACGTGGTGTGGGTGCCGCTCGCCGGTGTCCCTGCCAATTCACCGGCGGTCTTCATGCTCCACGGCGGCAGCGGCACCGGCGAAGAGTTCTTGCAGCGCTCCGGTTGGCGCGAAAAGGCTACCCAGGAAGGCTTTGCCGCGATTTTTCCGACTGCGGCGGAACATTTCGTTCTGGATAAGCAGCGTTTCTCCACCCGTTGGAACAACTACGAGCTGCCGCGGGAGATCGATCCCAACAGACGGCCGGCCGGCTATCCGGCGACTTCTCCTTGGCCCGCAGATGATGTGAAGTTCATTCGTCAGATCGGTGAAGATGTCATCCAGCAGCTCGCGACCGATCCGCGGCGCATGTATGTGGCGGGATTCTCCAGCGGCGGGCAAATGTGCGCACGCCTCGGCGTCGAGCTGTCGCATCTGATCGCGGCGGTTGCCTGTCATACATCAGGTTTGCATCAGGTGCACAAAACGCTGGCGGGGCAACGCAATCTTTCCGCGTACTTTTCTCTCGGCACCCGCGACCAGAATGCGCTTGAGGTGATCAACGAGTATTTGACCGCATTGGGCAGACCGACGATCGCAGAGCTGCCGCTAGATCCCACGCTGCTCGATCAGATCCCGCAAATCAAGTCCCAGATGTTGCTAAATTTCGATTCCTTCAATCTTGCAGCCACGCCGGTGAGCAAGCAGAGCGCTGCTACTTGGACCGAGTTGCGCGCGCAGACGCCACAAGCCGGCAACGTCGATGGTAACGAGCTGTACTTCACCTTTCTGGATGATGTTACCCACTACTATCCCAGCGGAACTCCCAGTTTAAAGAATCCCTTCGGGTTCAATCTTCCCGATCGAGTGTGGCCCTTCTTTGCGCAGCATCCGCGTCCCTGATCGTTAGCCGCTTGCCCCTCGGCGCAACGCCCGAGCATGAACTGGCACGTTGACCGTCGCTGGCAAGGCGGAGGAAGCGCTTTGCGAGCATTGTTCGCGCCTCAGCAGATCACAGCATCCGAGAAATTTGCCCGGGTCTGACTATGCCGACACGACGGCGACGAATCTATCCTTTCCGCGCGAAACTAGATCATCCGTTCTATATCGTTTGGTTTAACCAAATCGCGTGATGAAAAACGCAGTCACGCGATTTCGCCGATCCCAGACACACATAAACTTTGCAACAGAGGATTCGGCGCCTAGGCGCCGGGCCTCATGCGTCGTTTGCCGTCTTAGCACCGCCTAGCGTCAAGCGACATCCATCATTTTGAGCGGTCAGGAGAAATGCCATGTCTTTGATGCACGGAAACAGACTTATGGACCAGCAATCAGCACACAATAGAACTGCGGCAATCATCGCCAAGTCGCTGCAGGACGAAAGCTACAGAGACGAGCTTCTCGCCAACCCGCGGAACGCGATCCAACAACAGTTCGGCAAAGAGCTGCCGCTTGGCCTCGAAGTTCGCGTGGTGGAAGAATCGGCGAACGTTGTCTATTTAGTGCTCCCGCCCAAGCCCACGGTCGAGGTCTCAGACTCAGATCTCGAAGCGGTCGCCGGCGGCTTCACCGTCGCTACTGGCCCGATCCGCGGACCACGTACTACCGGTTGGTATCCGCTGGACGAGTGGCTTACGACGGTGCTGATGTAGACAGCTTTCGGCAAGTCTCGGTTCGAGTACTTGGCGTCATCCGCAAGAGGGTGGCGCCAAGACAGCCCTGGAAAGGAAGCGGCAATCGCGCGATTGGCGGAGAGATATGACGGCGCCACCAGAAACTTCCAGCTTGCTATCCGTTCACCGGAATGGCCGGCTCTCTCGTGCTCATGTCGAGCGGTTCGCTGCCGAGCTCGCGATGCGCCATACCGGGATGGCACTCGCAGCTCATGGTCGTGAGCCAGGCATGGGGTACTCAAGCAAGGTCGGTCTGATTGTACGAAATGTCTTTCTTCACGAGGGACAGATGATTCTTCATCCGCTGCAGCGGGACTTAGTCGATGACTCCAGCAAGGGTCCATTGAGCGACGTCGCCAGCGTGCTTGTGGAACTCGAAGTGCTGGGGCAGCGCACCTTGGGAAACTTCTTCCTCGCGGAGTGGCTGGAGCAGTCCGGCGCTTTCGATACTCTCTTCGCGTTGCGCTCGCACATTGTCCGAGAAGCGATGGTGTTCGTTGACCAGCAAAGCAGCGCTCCGGCGCCCAGCAAGCAGGTCGGCATCGGAGAGGAAGATTTACGCGTCGAACGCGCGCGCCGAATCGCCTGCGAACGCCAACAGCCGGCGCGCGCCGGCAGCATGCTGATCACGCACGGCCTTAGCGGGGCTGGCAAGACGACTCTGGCGAGCGCACTGGCCGGCTTGGTCGGCGCGGTAGTGGTACGCAATGACGCCGAGCTCATGCGGTTGAAGCGGGTTCACGGCGCCGTTGATGACCCGATCTTTTGGCGCAGCGCACTCATCGAGCGGATAGAGAGACTGGCCAGTCATGCCATCAAAGCCGGTTGGCCGGTGATTGTCGAATCCTGTTTTCTCGATCGCGCCAGCCGTCAGCGATTCCGCAGTAAAGCTGCGGAGCTGGGCGCACCGTTCGCTATTTTGGAATGCTCGGCGCCCCTGCCCGCGATCCGCGAACGACTCAACAAGCGGTGCGCTTTCGGCTCGCTATTTCACGGCATCGACGCCAGCGCAGATGATGTGCAAAAGCGGCTGCAGGCGCAGATAGACGGGACCGAATCACTTGACGAGCACGAACGGGCAAGCACTATCACTATTGATACTAGCAAGCCAGTCGACTACCCAAAGTTGGCGGACTGGGTAATTGGGCTGAGCCGAAGGCCTCACTCACGCACGCCTCTCTCCTGCGCCTCGTTGCAGCCTCGACGAAATTCGCAGAGGGCCGAAGAGAGCGTCTAACTTGACTGGAACACCACCATGCGCGACAGCCACCTCACCTTTGAACGATTGCTTCACCCGATCGGGCAGGACGCGTTTCTGCGGGATTACTGGGAACGCCAACCCCTTGTGATCGAAAGAGGCAAGCCGGACTACTATTCCGGCATCCTTTCCCTGGCCGAGATCGACTCAATCGTCGCGTTCAGGCAGCTCAAGTACTCTCAACTGAAGATCGCCAGAGCCGAGTCAACGCAGCCGGATAAAGTCTTCTACGTGGACAGCGACAGTACGTCGGATACTAACCGGCTGTTTCACTCTTATGCCCAGGGCGACACAGTGGCCCTAAACTTCGCACAGTGTTATTGGGAACCGGCCGCTCGGCTCTGCGCAGCGCTGGAGAACTTCTTCCATTTTCCCGCAGGTGCGAACGTCTATGTAACCCCGCGGAACGCGCAAGGATTCCCTGCGCACTTCGATTCCCACGACGTCTTCGTTCTCCAAGTTGAAGGCGCGAAGAACTGGCGCATCTATCCAGCGCGGGAGGAATTGCCTTGCGGCAATGAGGACAGCAAACCCATCTCACGCGAACTGCTTGGGGAACCTCTGCGGGAATTGCGATTGGCCGCTGGCGATTTGCTCTATATTCCCCGCGGCTATGTTCACGAAGCGCGCACTACCGATGTTTCTTCTATTCACGTGACCATCAGCGTTCGCTCCTACAAATGGACGGACTTGCTCAGCGAAATGCTGTCACTTGCGAGTCAGGCGAACTTGGCGTTTCGCAAGTCGCTACCGGTGGAGTTTATGACCAACCAAGAAGCAGTCGGGCAGATCGTAGAGCGGCTGCCGGAACTGATCAGCACGCTCGCCGACCGCGGCCGGATCGAGCGCAGCATTGAGCGGTTGCGGGAGCGACTGATCGAAAGAAAGCGCGCTCTGCCAGATGCGCACTTTCGCAGCCTCGACCAGGTCGACCAGATCGGCCTGGACTCGCTGGTGGCGAAGCGGGAGGGCATGCTGTGTCACGTTTCCAGAAAGCCAGACTGCGTAGAGATTGTGTTCCCCGGCAATCGAATGAAGGGCCCGGTGGATATCGAGACTGGCTTTCGCTACATCGCGGATTCTACCGAGGCGTTTCCTATCAGAGCATTGCCCGACATCCTGAGCGATAAAAGCAAACTGGTACTTGCAAAACGTGCGGTTCGGGAGGGTCTGTTGACGGTATTGCCAAACTGAGGAAGCCGCGGAGGTCTTCACCGGCAACGTCAATTGCGGCGGTCGATCGATCTCGCAGCGTGTTCAGAGCTAATGGGAAAGGGCTGTGATCGCGATCACGCGCCAGATGCCTGAGCGTGATCGCGGAAGTGCTAAAGCGCGCGCTACCAACGTTCGAACCCGGCAGCGATGCGATCAATTGCCACCACAACTACGTCGCGCAGCAGGTCATTTCGGCGAGAACTTGTTCGTCACGCGTAAGAGTGCAATCAGCGAGCGGCTAGGCGAGTTGGGGTTCATCCGCGGCAAAGCCGCGCATACGCTCAAGCAAGTGCTGTGCGAAAAAAGATAAGCGCACCCTCGACCCGCCATCCGCCCGGACCCTCTGAACCGGTACCCGTTCGTCGTGCGCCCGTCGACTTAGCTCAGGGTAAGCTCGTCTAACTACGCCTTGACTGGGCAAGCGAAGTCCCAAGCTTTCGGCAGAGCCCACCTAGAAAGACGCAGGGCGAACTTGTCTCGTTCACAGGCGAAGCGCAGTCGCCCGCGGCTACAATCCCTTGGGCTTCATCGCGTTGAGAGCCGCCTTGGCAACGGTGGCTTCAGGGTTCTTTCGATACGTTTGCCGTGCTTCCTCATTGCCGAAGCAGTAGACTTTGCCTTTTAGCGTTTCATTAATGGAGCAATCCGTCTTAATGTGCTTGCCCATAGACAAAGCCGTGGTGCACTCGTTGTTGAATTCCCCAGCCTGTACACTGGCGCCTACGGACAGCATTGCGATCGCGACGAGGGCCGAAGCAAATGAATGTCTCATGATACGTGTGTCCTTTCTTTGGTTGAACTAATCAGCGCGTTCTTGTCGCCCTGAACTAATAGTCTGAGTCTTTCCAGTAGCGCGACATTGACCTGCATCAAGGCGGATCAAAGAAACCGAGTCATTGGCTATACTAGTTGCAGGTACTTGCGGAAGATGGCTTGAGACAACAGTTCTGAGCACATACAAATGCCTGCATATAGAATTAAAGGCTACTGATGCTAAACGGTGTCCGCATACTCGATCTGACCTGGGTGCTTGGCGGCCCATTCGCAAGCTATTTGCTCGCACAGTTGGGCGCGGAGATCATCAAGGTAGAGCCGCCGAGCGGGGACCTGTCGCGCGCCTTCCCGCCGCATTTTTTTGAAGGCGACTCGGCATTCTTTCTTTCGATCAATCGCGGCAAGAAAAGCATTGCTCTCGATCTGAAGAATCCGCAAGGGCGCGAAGCGTTCTACGATCTGGCGCGCAAGGCCGATGCGGTGATGTACGGCTTCGCGCCCGATGTGCCCGCGAAGCTCGGGTTAGATTTTCCGACGTTGCATGCGATCAATCCAAAACTTTGCGTCGCCGAGTTGATCGGCTTTCACGACCAGGGCGAGTACGCGACCAAGCCGTCGTTCGACATCATCGCGCAGGCGATGGGCGGCTTTATGGATCTGACCGGCGAAGCCGGCGGCAAACCGGTGCGCGGCGGCTATCAAATCGCCGACCTCGGCGCGGGACTTTATCTCGCGCTCGGCTTGCTCGCGGCGCTGTTCGAAGCGCGTGGCAGCGGCGTCGGCAAAAAGATTCAAACCACGCTGCTCGACTGCCAACTGGCGCTGCTCACCTGGCAAGCGCAAAACTATTTCGTCACCGGCGAGGTGCCGCGCGCCACCGGCTCGCGCCACGCCACGCTGGCGCCCAGCGAAGCGTTCCTTTGCGCCGACGGCAAGTACATCGTCGTTTCCGCCAGCACGCAAGCGCATTGGCCGCTGCTGTGCAAAGCGATAGGCCGCCCTGAATTGGCCGACGATGCGCGCTTTGCCAACCCGAGCGCGCGCATCGCCAATGTCGACGCGCTCGCCCAAACGTTGGGCTCAGTGTTGCGCCAGCAACCCGCGCATTATTGGGTCGAGTGCATCGGCCAAGCCGGCGTGCCGGTGGGTCCAGTCAACAACGTTGCCGAGGCGCTGGCGCAACCGCTTGCCGGTTTGCGCAACATGATCGAGCCGCTCGCGAACCCGCGCTCCGGCGCCGCACTCAACTTCCTCGGCAATCCGATCAAGTTCAACGGCGCATGCGAACTGTCGTATCCCCCGGCGTGCGGCGCGCACACACGTGAAGTGCTGCGGGATGTCTGCGGCTACGACGCAGCGCGCATCGAGCAGTTGGAGCGCCTCGGTGCCGTGAAAGCAAGCGGGGTAGCCCGACCGTGAGACCCTCGCGCCGGCGCTTCCTCGCGGTGACGGCCATGTCACCTTGCGCAGCATGGCCGCAAGCGAAGTATCCCTCTCGAACGGTACGCATTATTTCCGGCTTCACTCCCGGCGGCGCGAACGATTTGCTGGCACGCTTAGTTGCCGAACCCCTCAGCGCACGTCTGGGGCAGCCCTTCGTCGTGGAGAACCGCGTCGGCGGCGGCGGCACGATCGCCGCGGAAGTGGTCGCCAATGCGGCGCCGGATGGGCACACGCTGCTCATGCTGGCGGTGGCGCACTGTGCACACCGTGCGCTGTATCCCAAGTTAGCGTATGAGGTCGAGCGCGATTTCGTTCCCGTCAGCGTCGTCGCTACGCAACCTTTGGTGCTGGTCTTGAACGCGCAACTGCCCGCGAAGGACTTGAAGGAATTCGTGGCACTGGCAAAACAGCAGCCGGGCAAGCTGTTCTTCGCTTCCGGCGGCAGCGGCACGTCGCAGCATATGGGCATGGAAATGTTCAAGGCCGCGGCGAAAGTCGAGCTCACGCACGTACCGTACAAAGGCTTGCCGGCGGCCGTGCAAGATATGCTCAACGGGCAAATCGCCACCATGATGCTGCCGATTTCGACTGCGCTGCCGCTGCTGCAAACCGGCAAGCTGCGCGGTCTCGGCATAGCCAGACCGGCACGCTCCAAGCTGTTGCCGCAATTGCCGACCCTCGCGGAAGCGGGCGTTCCCGGCGTGCAGGCGGACGCGTGGCACGGTCTCGTCGCCCCGCGCGCCACGCCCGCAAACGTAATTGAGACTTTGCGCGGCAACCTCGCCGAAATTCTCGCCGCGCCCGCCCTGCGCGCCAAACTCGCCGCACAGGGCGCCGAGCCGGTCGGCAATACGCCCGCCGAATTCGCCGCGCTGATTCACAGTGAAAGCGAAAAGTACGGCACAATTATTCGTGCCGCTGGCATCAAGCCGGACTAGCGAGCGGCGGTTCACGCTGCAAACTCAAACATAAGAGGAGAACAGTTATGGCACTACGCGCCCTTTTGCAGGCAGCCATCACGTGTCTTGTTTATTTGTCCGCGAGCGCGGCGCTCGCGCTGCCCTATAGCAATTTCGTAGTATTCGGCGACAGCTTGTCGGATCCGGGCAACGATTATCGAATCAGCACCAATGATGATCCGACCAAGCCTTTCCCGCCACCGCCTTATTTTCAGGGGCACTTCTCCAACGGCATCACCGCACCCGAATACGTCGCGCTGCATGGATTGCCGACGCAAAACTTCGCGCAAGGCGGCGCAACCACCGGCGCGCTCAACATCGATGAGGGCCGGTGCATTCCAACGCGCGACTGCTTGAGCCCCGGCAACTATCAATTGCAGCCGGGGCTCTTCTCGGGCATCCAAACTCAGATCGGCCAGTACTTGGCGAGTGGGCCGTCGAACATCGGTTCGACTTTGTTTTACTTGCAAGGCGGCGCCAATAATTTCTTTGCGGGCGGCGCAGCAATCGGCGCCATCGTGCCCGATTTGGCGAACGAGATTGGTTTGCTAATCGCTGCGGGCGCGCAACACATCGTATTGGCAAACGTGCCTAATATCACGCGCACACCGTTCGGGCAGAGCCTTCCGGCTGCCGACCAAGCCGCGCTCGCGCAGGGACTGAGCCTGGTCAACGGCGGCATTGCGCAGATTTGGACGCAACTGGCGGGTATCGTCATTCCCCTCGACACGTTTGGTCTCATCAACGCCGTGCTGGACGATCCCGCCACTTTCGGCTTCAGCAATACCACCGGGTTTTGCCGCGGGCTGGCAAGCGGTTGCTCCGGCTACGTATTCTTCGATGAACTCCACCCGACCACTGCGGTGCATGCCATCGTCGGCGCCCGCATCGCAGATGCGGCGGGGATACCGGAGCCGGGCCTTCTCGTGTTGCTAGCCATCGGCGCGATGGGCATGGCCGCGAGCGGGCGGCAGCGCGCCCTATAGCCTGGCGACTTCTGCGACTTCCCAGGCAATCCTAGTGTCCTGAGTCTGAAGTTCGCAACATTAAAGTGACGAGAATTGCCGCCATGCTTTGTCGCAAACTCTCGCCAGGTGTTCAACCTGGCTGCGGTTTGCTTCGCGCCTGGCAGCAATTTCGTCACTTTTATTAACTTTGAAAGTATCGCGCACCTTGTGAATTCCGTTACGAACTTCAGACTCAGGACACTAGCGAGCCAACATGCGCATCGAATCGATCCAGACCCACCTCTACCGCGTGCCGCCGACGGTGCGGATATCCGACTCGATCCAATCGATCTACATTTGGGAATGGATTATCACCACCATTCGCACCGACAGCGGCTTGAGCGGCACCGGCTGGAGTTACACGCTGGGCATGGGTGGCAGCGCACTGCGCGCCATCATCGACGACTATCTTGCACCTATTCTCATCGGCAGCGAAGTCAGCAATGTCGAGCGCATTTGGCAGAAATGCTGGCAGGAATTGCACGCCAACGGGCCGGGGGGGTTCACCACGCTGGCGATCGCCCCCATCGACATCGCGTTGTGGGATCTGCTCGGCCAGCAAGCCGGCCTGCCCTTGTACAAGCTGATGGGCGGCGCGCGCGATAACATCCCCGCCTACGGCAGCGGCATCAACATGCATCTCGAAGGCGAAGCGCTCGCTGAACAAATGCGCGGCTTTCTCGCCGCTGGCTATCGCAGCGTCAAAATGAAGGTCGGCCGCGACAATCCAGAAGAAGACGTCGAGCGAGTGGCCACGGTGCGCAAGACCATCGGCCCCTCGGTCGGGCTGCTGCTGGATGCCAACCAAAAATGGAGCGCCGGTGAAGCGGTGCGGCGCGTGCGCATGCTGGAGCGCTTCAATCCAAGCTGGATCGAAGAGCCGATCTTGGCCGACGATATTCCGGGCCACACCTACGCGCGGGCACATTTATCCGTGCCCATCGCGCTCGGCGAAACGCTGTTCACGCGCTATCAGTTTGCCGATTACATACGAGCAAACGCCGTCGACGTGGTGCAAGCCGATATCCCGCGCGTCGGCGGCTTCACCGAGTGGCTCAAGATTGCCAAATTGGCGGAAGCGCACAACTTACCTGTCGCGCCGCATTTTGCCGTGGAGCTTTCCATCCACGCGCTGTGCGCGGTGCCCAACGGCTTGATACTGGAAGATCTGCAAGGCGGCTCGTTGACCGATCTCGACTTGCTGGCAGAACCCTGGCGGGTGAGCAACGGCGTCGGCGTGCCGCCGCAGAAACCCGGGCATGGCTACGTTTGGGACGAAAAAAATCTGGCCAAGTATCTGGTGACCGGCAAACCGCGCGATGTCACCGCCACGCGCGCGTAGCGCGAGCGTTGTTTGCGACAATTCGAACAAGGAGGCACGGTCCGTGAAATTGCCCATCGTTCTGCTACTCGCAGCGCTGATAGTGCCGGTGCACTATTCGCTCGGCGAGGACGCCACCACACCGCCCGCCTGGGCGTTCGCCGCCAACCCGCCCGGACTCACGCCACCCGCCGATGACGGCCACGCTCGCACTGTGCCTGGCAGTGCGCGCAGCTTCACGCTGACGCAAATTCGCGACCTCTACAATCCGCCCGATTGGCACCCCGACGATCACCCGGCAATGCCGGAAGTCGTCGGCCATGGCCGCAACCCTGGCGTATACGCGTGCGGCTACTGCCACCTGCCCAACGGCATGGGCCGCCCGGAAAACGCCAGCTTGGCGGGCCTGCCGGCCAACTACATCGCGCAGCAAATGGCCGATTTCAAGCGCGGCGCGCGCAAGAGTTCCGCGCCCCACCTCGTGCCGCAGGCGTTCATGCTGGCCGTGGCGGCGGCGGCGAATGATCAAGAAATCGCGCAAGCGGCACAGTACTTTTCCGGCTTGAAGCCCAAGCCGTGGATCAAAGTCATAGAATCCGATACGGTGCCGAAGACCGAAGTCAAAGGCTGGATGCTGGTTGAAGCCCCGGGCGCACAGCGCGAGCCGATCGGCGAGCGCATCATCGAAATGCCGGTCGATCTGGAGCGCACCGAACTGCGCGACGCCAATTCCGGTTTCATCGCGTACGTTCCGCCGGGCAGCATCGCACGCGGCGCGGCGCTGGCGACCGAAGGCGGCGGCGGCAAAACGCAGGCGTGCACGATTTGTCACGGCGCCGATCTGCGCGGCATCGGCCCGGTGCCCGCGCTCGCGGGACGTTCGCCCAGCTACCTCGTGCGCCAGCTATACGATATGCAGAGCGGTGCGCGTAACGGCGCGTGGGCAGCGCTGATGAAAACGGCGCTGGCCAAACTCACGCTTGCCGACATGGTCGATCTCGCCGCCTATGCCGCAGCGCAGGCGCCGTAGCGCGCAGGGTCAAATCGCCTGCAGGAACTTGATGAGCGCGGCGCGTTCGGCTTTTGGCATGCGCCGGAACGATTCGCGCGCCGCCTGCGCTTCGCCGCCGTGCCAAAAGATCGCCTCGACGACATTGCGCGCGCGTCCATCGTGCATCAGTGCGCCACGCCCGTTGACGCGTTCGGACAGGCCCAAGCCCCACAAAGGCGGCGTGCGCCAATCGCGTGCTCCCGCTTCAAAATCTGGGCGTCCGTCCGATAGCGCTTCGCCCATGTCATGCAGTAGCAGATCAGTGTAAGCATGGAACATCTGCCGCGATAGTTGCGGCAGGCGCGCGTAGACGTCGGCGGTAACAAGCGTGGGCACGTGGCAGTGATCGCATTGCGCCGATTCGAACAGGCGTGCGCCGCGCTGCACTTCGGCGTCATCCCAGTTGCGCCGCGCCGGCACGGCGAGACCGAGGGTCCAGATTTCCAGTTCGTCCCATTGGCTATCGGTCAGTTCTGGATCGTTGCCCGGCACTTCTTGACGGCACAGCGTTTGCACGTCGGAGCAGTTCTGGCGCGGAAACAAGCTCGAGGTGACACCCATGTCACCCCACGCTGCCGCCGCGATTTGCTGGCGCACACTGGGTTGATTCGCTTTCCAGCCGAAGCGTCCCAGCGTGCGGCGCTGGTTGGTGGCATCCCAGACATAGTTGGGCCGACCGTTCAAACCGTGCGCGCGCTGACGCGCGGCAAGGTCGAGCAGAGTTTCCTCGGGCACGGCTTCCAGCAAGCCCAGGCCGAAAATCGGCGGCGCATTGCGCAGCGAGAGCATAGCTTGCGTGCCGAGTTCGCCGAATGCGAGCCGCTCGATGCGCAGCTTGGGTCTACGCAAGCGTGCCGTTTCGCCGTCGGCGAACGCAACTTCGTGTTCCTCCCACTCCACGTAAAGTTCGGCTTCGGCCGGCACTGGTGCATACGCGTGTAGCGTCTCGATGCTTTGCCCCTGCAGCGCGCGGTTCTGCAATTGATCGCCGTAGTGGGGGTGCGGCCTTGGCGTGCCATTTAGTCTGTCTCCAGGCACACTCACGCGCACCAGCATCGAGTGCAATTGCTCGTTGGGCGCCTCGGGCGGCGCGCCGCGTCCGCCGCCTGCATGGCAGACACTGCAACGATCAGCGACATAGGTTGGGCCAAGCCCCCAATCGCCGCCGGTCAGACCAAATACGACCCAGGGTCGATCGAAATGGGCGCGCCCGCGCAAGAAGATCTCTTGCTGCCGCTCGCTTAGAGAGGGCGCGGGTTGCGCATAGGCGTGAGCGTCGGCGCGCAAGACCGTAAAGGTGCTGGCGGAAAGCGCCGAACGATCATCGAGCGCACGCACCGACCACGCTGAGGCAATCAGTATGAAGGCGAGTGCTTTGGCTAACTTAGGCATGGTTGTGGCTGGATTCTACCGGCACCCGCAACCACAAGTGGTGCGCGCCGCATCGCTACGTCGTAATTCGAAGTCGAGAAACCATTCGTCGCACGTCGACATGCGCTAGTGCCTTTGTTCGGCACCGAGAGCCCGCCTGCGCTGCGCGTAGCCAAGCCACACCCCGAGCGCCAGCCACGCGGCAGCGAGAGGCACCGCGACGCTGCTAAGGGCCACCAATCCCAAGCCGAGCTGCTTCAGCAAGCCTTCGGTCTGCGCGCCGGCGAGGTCTCCCGCTCGATATATGAAAGTGTCGATGACTGCCTTCGACTTGTAGCGATCCGCGCGCGGCACCACGGTAAAGAGCGTCTCTCGTGCCGGGCGCATGATGCCGCGCTGCACTGCGCGGAACGCCGCCTCGAATGCGACCAGCGCCGCGATCGAGCCGACGATGGCAAGACCAATGAATCCGAGCACTGCGGTCGCGGGCAGCAGCGCGAGCGCCACCGGGACCCCGAGGCGCTTCATGATGTGGCCGGTGATGACCGCTTGCAACAGCAGTGTCACCACCTGCGTGATCATGTCGATGCGGGCGAACATAGCCGTGCGCATGTCGACATCGGTGCCGAGCGCGGCGACCATCTGCAGGCGCGTGAAATACAGAAAAGTCACCATCACCGCGAGAATCAGCACGTAGCCGCAAATGGCGAGCAAGTACGGCGAACGAACTACCGCCTGTAGACCTTCCCACGCGCTGCCGCCGATGAGCGACTCACGGGCCGGTGTTTGACCTTCCTGCGCAGCGAAGGCGGGAGGCCGCTTCGCGTCTTCCGGATGAGTGGAAGCGGAAGGCCGCTTCGCGTCTTCCGGTTGCAAGCGTGCGAACCACGCCGCCACTGCTAGTGCCAGCACAAGGAATCCTGCGGCCACGAGCAGCAGTGCCGGCGTGCCTAGGGGCCGCGCAAGCTGGCTCGCGAGCCAGGGGCCGAAGATCGCGCCGAGCGTGCCGCCCACCGCAAAGGCGCCGAATAGGCGCTTGGACTGTTCGAGCGAGAAGCGGTCTGCCATTAGCGCCCAGAACAGCATAGTTGCGAACAAGTTGAAGACGCTGAACCACACATAGAACACCTGACCGCTGGTTTGGCCGGCGCTTTCGGGTGCGAGCACGAGCAACAGGTAAAAAGCGATGAGGCCGAAAGCAAAAAAGAGGTAAGTGGCGTTAAGGAAGACGAGCCGGCGGAAGCGACTCACCAGCCAGCCGAACACCGGGTTGACCAACAGCGTCGCTGCTACCGTGGCCATGAACAGCCAGCGGATCGCCTCGATGCCGCGCTGCATGCCGAGCGCCTCACGCGCCGGGCGCACCACCATGAGTGCCGTGAGCACGAAGAAGAAAAACAAACCTGCGGCAAGCGTCGGACGGACTTCGTCACGGCGAATGTTGGTGAAGCGCTGCAGCAGCGTAGTGGCCATGGCAAAGTACGGCTCCGGGAGAGCAGGACGGCGCGCGCGCCGGTTACGGCAGCGACTGGATAACCGCAACCGCCGGGGGACGGCTCAATCGATCGGCCAACCTATGCTCACGATTAATGCGGGCACGAGTTAGCTTGCTTACTACATGCCGAGTCCGCGTCGCAGCTCTGCGGCAGTCAGCGCCTTGCCAAAGACATTGGTGCCGCGATCAAACTTCTTCGCGCTCGCAAGGTCACCAACGACGACCGGCTCGAAACCCGCCTCCTTCACCAAACGCACGGCCATTTCGAGCGCGCCTGCGTCATCGCCCGCAAGCGGAATCGCGATGCGGTCACCGGATCGATGTGCGCCGTTTGCCACATCCGCAGCGGGCACCGAAGTAAAAGCACGCACCAGCCGAACGCCGGGCAAGAATTCCGCTGAAGCGAGCCCTGCTCCCTTCGCCAGCGCCGGCTCCGCCATCGCACCATCGCGCGACGGGAAAGGGTTGCCCGTTTCCAGCACAACCTTACCGGCGAGTTCTTTGGCGTAATCCTGACCCACTTGCGGTACTGCCCCGTACGGCACCGAAATCAACAGCACCTCACCGAACGCCGCCGCCTCACGTGGAGTGCCGGCACGGGCGTTCGGACCGGCGCGCTTGACCAAGTCAGCAAGCTGTTCAGGGTGGCGCGAGGAAAAAAACACCTCGTGACCGGCTTTGGCCCAATGCATCCCGACCGCCCCACCAATCTTGCCCGCCCCAATCACACCGATTTTAAGGGCAGCGCCTTTTTCCTCGGCCCGTACTGCAAGCGGCAACCCGCCGAGCATCATGCTCGCTCCGGCGACTGAAAAGCCGGAAAGCAGCGCACGCCGGTTGCGATTTACGTCGCGAATGTCGTCCATGTGTGTCCTCGACAAAATAAGTGCAGTGAAATTTCGTGTTCCAGACTGGGTCTTACTTATTCTGGGTCAAACGATAGCACTGTTACCAATCAGTGGTGAAGCGCGCCGTTCACTAGTGGCAGTGCATGCGATGAGCACAGCCATTGGTAGAGCATTACAATCCTCACAGATGTCTTTGTAAACAGGGGATCGCAATGAGCAAATCGACCCTTTCCGTATTGTTAACCGCACTGATCGCGGCGTTCGTGCATCAAACCCACGCAGGCGACACGGCACCAGCCGATCTGGATGTGCGCGAGCGATATCAACTCGAGGAGGCACGATCGCCGGTGCGGGAAAGCACAGGTTGGCGTACGCCCAAGCGTATTTTGGTGGTCGGATCATTCCCGCAACTGATTACACAGCTCCAGGCGATCGCACCCGGCGTCGAGTTCGTTACCGCGACGAGTTCCGCCGCGGCCGCGGGCAAGGCATCCGATGTTGACGCGGTGATCGGCGCCTGCACGCCAGAGGTGCTGGCGGCAGGAAGGGCGATTCGTTGGATCCAGACATACTCAGCCGGCGTCGAGAACTGCATCGCGATCCCGGCGGTGCGCGAGCGAGAGATCGTTGTGACTAATATGCAACGAATCAGCGGCCCGGTCATGGCGGAACATGTGCTGGCGATGGTGCTGGCGTTCACACGCGGACTCGATGTGTTCATTCCTGCGCAAAGCAAGCGCGTTTGGCGACGAGATGCCGCCGAAGGGCGCATGACGTCGGTACGCGGCAAAACAATGCTGGTCGTTGGGCTCGGCGGCATAGGCAGCGAAGTAGCGAGGCTGGCGCATGCGGCGGGCATGCGGGTGATTGCGACACGAGCGAGCGGACGTACCGGCCCGGACTACGTAAGCTACGTCGGTTTGCCGGACGAATTACTGAAGCTTGCAAGCGAAGCGGACGTCGTCGTTAACACCGCGCCATTGACGGCGCAAACGACCGGCGTCTTCGATGCAGAGTTCTTCGCGAAAATGAAACGCTCCGCCTATTTCATCAATGTCGGGCGTGGCAAGAGCGTGGTTACTTCGGCTCTGGTCGACGCGTTGACCAGCGGCGCCATCGCAGGCGCCGGTCTGGACGTAACGGATCCAGAGCCGTTGCCCGCGGAGCATCCATTGTGGCGCGTGCCAAATCTCATCGTCACGCCGCATGTCGCCAACGATTCCGATCTTGGGTTCGGTGCGCAAGCCGAAGTCATCAAAGAGAACACGCGCCGTTATGTCACAGGTGAGCGCATGTTGTCGGTTGTGGACGTGACGCGCGGATATTGAACAAGAGCGCGGGTATAGGCGCCGCCGTCCGATAAACTTGCGCCGCTCTACCGCAACGACGCGTTAATTTGCTCCAACACCTTGCTGCCGGGGCATAGTGCCGCTTCGTCGAGTTGGTTGAGCGGCGCGGCGACGGTGTTCAAGTGCGCGTGCAGATCGTGCGCTTCGGGGTCGACATAAAGCAACCCGGTGACGACTTCGCCGCGCGCTTGGTGTTCTTGCAGGTAGTTCATGACGGCGATGCGGTTGTGCGGATCGTAATCCGCCGCGAGCTTGCGCAAGCGCAGCACGGAGCCATCGGGTTGCAGTACTTCTTGCACGCTGCCGGGTTCGTAGTCGGTTGTAATCGGGGCGCGGGGCGAAATGAAATCAATGCGATTAACTGCTTCGTTGTGCTCGCGGATGTAGTCGTAGCTCTTCGTTGAACCTTCGTGATTGTTGAAGGCGACGCACGGCGAAATCACGTCGAGAAACGCCGCGCCTCGATGTTCGATCGCGCCTTTGATGAGCGGCACGAGTTGCGCTTTGTCGCCGGAGAAGCTGCGCGCGACGTATGTAGCGCCGAGTTGCAGCGCCAGCGCAACCATGTCGACGGCCGAGTCGGCGTTGACCGCGCCGCGCTTGCTCTTCGAGCCGCGATCTGCCGTGGCGGAGAACTGCCCTTTGGTCAGTCCGTAGACGCCGTTGTTTTCGACGATGTACACCATATTCACGCCGCGCCGGATGCAATGCACGAATTGGCCGATGCCGATGGAAGCCGAATCGCCGTCGCCGGATACGCCCAAGTAAAGCAGATCGCGATTAGCCAGATTCGCCCCGGTGAGCACCGAGGGCATGCGGCCGTGCACGCTATTGAAGCCGTGCGAGTTGCCGAGAAAATAGGTCGGCGTTTTCGACGAGCAGCCGATGCCGGAGAGCTTAGCCACGCGATGCGGCTCGATATCCAGTTCGAAGCACGCTTGCACGATCGCCGCGCTGATCGAATCGTGTCCGCAGCCGGCGCACAACGTGGAGATCGCGCCTTCGTAGTCGCGCCGCGTGTAGCCGACTTTATTCTTCGGCAGCGACGGGTGGTGCAGTTTCGGTTTGGCGAGGTAAGTCATGAAGCGACCTTCTTGATCGGTGTGACGTTGAACAACCGCAGCTTTTCTTCGATATCGCCGACGATGAAGCGCGCGGTGATCGGCGTGCCGTCGAAATGCAGCACCGGCAGCAACTTGCTGCGCTCGATGGCGCACTCGTTGACCAACAGTTTGTGCAATTGCGCGTCGCGGTTTTGCTCAACGACAAAAACTTGCTCGTGCTCGGCGATGAAATCGTCCACCGTTTCATTGAACGGGAAAGCACGCACGCGCAGCGCGTCGACCGGAATGCCGAGCTCGGCGAGCATATCCAGCGCTTCGTCCATCGCCGGGCTGGTCGAGCCGAAATAGATGACGCCGAATTTCGATGGGCTGTCGCCGGCGCGCAGCACCGGCGCAGGTACGAGCGATTTGGCGCTTTCGAATTTCTTGAGCAAGCGCTGCATGTTGTAGACGTAGACCGCGCCGTCTTCGCTGTACTTGGCGTGGATGTCTTTGGTCGTACCGCGTGTGAAATAAGCACCGCGTGTCGGGTGCGTGCCCGGGTACGTGCGATACGGGATACCATCACCGTCGACATCGGTGTAGCGGCCGAACGGCTTGCCCGCGTCCAGGTCCTCGCGCGTCATCACTTTGCCGCGATCCATCTGGCGCGCATCATCCCATTCAAGCGGCGCGCACAAGCGCTGGTTCATGCCGATATCCAAATCGGTCATGACGAACACCGGCGTTTGCAGCCGGTCGGCGAGATCGAGCGCCGATGCCGTCATCTGGAAGCACTCGTTCGGATCTTCCGGAAACAGCAGCACATGCTTGGTATCGCCGTGCGAAGCGTAGGCGCAGGCGAGAATGTCCGATTGCTGCGTGCGCGTGGGCATGCCGGTCGAAGGGCCGCCGCGCTGCACGTCGATGATGACGGCCGGAATCTCGGCGAAGTAGGCCAAGCCGATGAACTCGCTCATGAGCGAAATGCCGGGGCCGGAGGTCGCGGTGAAGGCGCGCGCGCCGTTCCACGCCGCGCCGATGACGATGCCGACCGACGCTAATTCGTCCTCCGCCTGGATAATGGCGTAGCGGTTCTCGCCTGTCTCCTTGTCGACGCGCAGTTTCGAGCAGTAGCGGCCGAAGGCTTCCGCGAGCGACGAGGAGGGCGTGATCGGGTACCACGCTGCAACAGTCGCGCCGCCGTAGACGCAGCCGAGCGCCGCGGCGCTATTGCCGTCGATAAAAATCTGCTTGCCGACTTTGTCGCTGCGCTGCACGCGCAAGCCGCTCGGGCAAGTCAAGTTGGCCTGCGCATAGTCGCGCCCCATGTGCAACGCCTTGATGTTGGAAGCGAGCAGCTTTTCCTTGCCTTTGTACTGCTCGGAAAATAGCTTTTCGATTTCGGCCGGATCGATTTCCAGCAACGCGGAGAGCACGCCGACGTAAATAATGTTCTTGAACAGTTGGCGCTGGCGCGGATCGCTGTATTCGCGATTGCAGATTTCGGTGAGCGGCACGCCGATGACGTTGATGTCGTCGCGGAACTTGGACTGCGGCAGCGGCTTGCTGCTGTCGTAGAACAAATAGCCGCCCGGCTCGATTTCCTTGACGTCCTGATCCCACGTCTGCGGATTCATCGCCACCATCATATCGACGCTGCCGCGCCGGCCGAGGTAGCCGGCTTCCGACACGCGCGCCTCGTACCAAGTCGGCAGGCCTTGAATGTTGGACGGGAAAATATTGCGCGGGCTGACCGGCACGCCCATGCGCAGTATCGCTTTCGCGAAAAGCTCGTTAGCGCTGGCCGAACCAGAGCCGTTGACGTTGGCGAACTTGACTACAAAGTCATTGGTTCTTTGGATTTGCTTCGGCATGCAGGCCCGGCGTGCGTTACTTTGATCAGGGATTTCTGCATGTCCCACGCCCCGGTCGGGCAGCGCTCGGCGCACAACCCGCAGTGCAGGCAGACGTCTTCGTCTTTCACCATGACGCGGTTGGTTTTCAACGTGTCGGAGACATACAGGTCTTGGGTTAAATTCTTGGCGGGCGCGTTCAAGCGGCCGCGCAACTCCGTCTCTTCACCATTGGCGGTGAAGGTGATGCAATCCATCGGGCAAATATCGACGCAGGCGTCGCACTCGATACACAGCTTTTCTGCGAACACCGTCTGCACGTCGCAGTTCAGGCAGCGCTGCGCTTCTTTGAACGCCAGCGCCGGATCGAAGCCAAGCTCGACTTCCTGCTTAATATCTTTCAGCGCGATCTTGACGTCTTTGAGCGGCACTTTGTAGCGCTGATCGAGGCGAATGTCATTGTCGTAACTCCACTCGTGGATGCCCATCTTCTGACTGAAGATGCGCACGCCCGGTGCCGGGCGCGCGCGCAAATCCTCATAGTGGCAAAACTTATCGATCGACACCGCCGCGTCGTGGCCATGCGCCACGGCCCAGATGATATTTTTTGGGCCGAACGCCGCGTCGCCGCCGAAAAACACGTCCGGGCGCGTCGACTGCATCGTGGCCGCGTCGACCTTCGGCATGCCCCACTTGTCGAATTCGATGCCGATGTTGCGCTCGATCCAGGGAAAAGCGTTCTCTTGGCCGACGGCGACGAGCACGTCGTCGCACTCGATAAGCACATCCGGCTCGCCGGTGGGCACCAAGTTGCGCTTACCGCGCTCATCGTATTTCGCGGCGACTTTCTCGAACACCATTCCGGTCAGCTTGCCGTTGGCGTGCTTGAACTCTTTCGGTACCAGGTAGTTGAGGATCGGGATGCCTTCGTGCATCGCATCCTCTTTTTCCCAGGGCGAGGCTTTCATTTCCTCGAAGCCGCTGCGCACCACGACTTTGACCTCCTCCCCGCCCAAGCGGCGCGACGAGCGGCAGCAATCCATCGCCGTGTTGCCGCCGCCGAGCACGATCACGCGCTTGCCGATTTGCGTGATGTGGCCGAAGGAAACGCTGGAGAGCCAATCGATGCCGATATGGATATTGGCTGCCGCTTCTTTACGCCCGGGGATATCGAGATCGCGCCCGCGCGGCGCGCCGCTGCCGACAAACACCGCGTCGAAGCCTTCGGCAAGCAGCGCCTTCATACTGTCGATGCGCTGGCCGGTGCGCAGTTGCACGCCCATGTGCAGGATGTAACCGACCTCTTCGTCGATCACCGATTCCGGCAAACGGAACTTCGGGATCTGGCTGCGGATCATGCCGCCGGCCCACGGTTCGGCTTCGTAGATCACCACCTGATAGCCGAGCGGCATCAAATCGCGCGCCACCGTGAGCGAGGCCGGCCCGGCACCGATGCACGCGACGCGCTTGCCGTTTTTCTCTTTCGGAATTTTGGGCAGACGTGCACGGATGTCGTCCTTGTAGTCGGCGGCGACACGCTTCAGCCGGCAAATGGCGACCGGCTCTTTTTTCTCACCGTCCTCGACACGACCGCGCCGGCACGCCGGCTCGCACGGCCGATCGCACGTGCGCCCGAGCACGCCCGGGAAAACGTTGGATTCCCAATTGATCATGTAGGCGTCGCTATAACGCCCAGCGGCGATCAACCGGATGTATTCAGGTACCGGTGTGTGAGCCGGACAGGCCCACTGACAATCCACGACTTTGTGAAAGTAGTCGGGATGCCGAATATCGGTCGGCTTCAAGGTCCCCTCCGAGGGACTTTTCGTTTGTTGGTTCTAAAGCGCCCGCGCACTACGCAAACATCGGCCCAAATCCAACTCGCGCGCACTCCTCTAACACGAATGGTACGCCTGCGGGCTTTGGCTGAGAAGGGGAGCAGTTACCCAGAGGGTGACCTGCAAAGCTATGCTTACGACAATACTATTAGTAGGTATGGCCCGAAAGTGTGTATTTATCATATTTCATGAAATATACTCTAAATTGTATTGAACTTAGCCTCGCGCAAGACTGGGTCCGGCGCTGAGGCGCACGTTCAAAAAATGTGAGGCTGTGTTGCGAGTTTGCACGGGCTATGGCACCGATATTGCCAAGATAGAATGCTATTAGTAGCCGACGGCCGACCGGCCCACTTTTGCGGCCAAAGGAGGAGCCTTGCTTCGTGGAAGTTGCTTGTGTGGCAGTGTGCGCTACGAAATCTCCGGCGCGTTAGGCCCAATGACCCATTGCCATTGCTCTCAATGCCGCAAGGCTCACGGAGCGGCGTTTGGAACCTATGCCCGCATCACCACTTCACACTTCACTTTTACAGCCGGCACGCAAGCAATAGCGTCGTATCGTTCCTCGCCTGATGTTCGGCGCACTTTTTGCCGCAACTGCGGTGCGACACTTCAATTCGTGCGCGAGAGTCGCCCCGATATATTCTGGCTCGCAATTGGCACGCTCGACGACGATCCGGCAGTGCCTCCGGGCCATCACATCTTCGTTAATTCGAAGGCGCCGTGGTTCGAAATTACCGACGATCTGCCGCAGCACGACGAGCGCGCGGGATGATCGGTGGGACCGAGACAAACTACTGCATTGAATGCAGTCCAATCATATTGCCCTCGGTGTCGTAGCCTAGCGCGATAAAGCCATATTGGCCGATGGAAAACTTCTCCCTCTCGATGCGGCCGCCTGAGGCGGCAAGGCGCTTGGCTTCGACGCCACAGTCGACACAGCTGAAGTAAACCAGCACGCTGTTGCCGCCTGAGGGAAAACCCTGCATCTTCACCAGCGCACCTCCAGCACCGTACTCCGTCATAGATTGAGGAAAGGCATACATTTCAAATTCGTCCATGCCCAGCTTGTTGAGCGTGATTTGAAACACCGCCTCGTAAAACTTCTTCGCGCGCGCCATATCCTGCACGTAGATCTCGAACCAACCGACCGGGTTGTTTGGCATACCTCAAGCTCCCTCCGAAGTGACCGACTTGCAGTGCGGATTTTACTGCTCGGGTGCGGCCGACGCCGCTGCCTGACGACGCAAACGCCGATAGAAACACAATGAAATTCGCATCGGCACAAGCAGCAGCAGGCGCCGGCGGCATGCACCTTATTCGGGATACTGAGGGTCATCCCGTGGCTGGCACCCCTTGCTGTGAGCACAACTCAACATGAGCGCCCCGAGAACGATAACCACAGGGATAAAGCCGCCGCTCACCGATTGGAGCGCGTCGGAGCCTATTTCTTGATATGGTGAAATGGAGCTGGTCAGGAATTCGTTACGCATGCTCGTACTCCTTTAGTCTAGCGGAACTCAAATCGAGCTCCCGCACAGTCAGAGTAGATGCGTCGTGGCGCGCTTCCTGTGACGGGTTACCGTGCTCATGAGTGAAAATTCACTATCGCGCAAAAGGTCCAGTGCGAAGCTAAGGGCCGCCAGACAACGCGCCGCCTGCTTTGAGTTGCGGCGCTTCCTAACGAGCAGCCTCACGCTGCCAAATAGTAAAGTTCGCTTTCGCGGTAGAGCTCATCGCCGCCACGATCTGATCGGCTCGCGCCCCCGGCAGCGCGCAGACGCGCTCGTTTAGCGCGGCGACAGCAGGAAGGTCATTCGAGACAACGATGGTCGTTTCACCGCCCGTCAACACCCAGAAAACGTCGTCCGCGAACGGCCCGCGGTCGTTGGTCACGATGCTCACTTGCTCGAGCCGATCCCAGCGGATGCGCCGCTCTTCGCCGCTCGGATAGCGGCATACGATTTCTTCCCCGCCTACTTCCAAGCTCGGCGTGCGCGCCGCCGCCAGGCGCGCGGCGCGGCGCTCGAAATAGTTGTTCGGAAACGAGGCGATGGCCAGGACTACCGCGCCTGTGCCAAAGAACGAGAGTAGCAGCCATGCCAGTAAATCGCCGGACCCACGCAGCAGCGCACTCGCGCCTACCGCCGCGAGCGCGGCACTCACCAGCGCTAGCAATATCGTTCTAGCTCGCTCCCAGCGCCGCGCCCGCTGTAAGTCGTGGGTGAGTTGGGCTTGAAAGCGCCCAGTGGGCGCAGTTTCGCAGATCGATCAGGCACCAGATCCGCCTACAGCGTCCACCAATAACGCGTCAGGTGAAAGAACACCGGTGCGGAAAAGCAGACCGAATCCAGGCGGTCGAGCATGCCGCCGTGGCCTTCGATCATGTTGCCCCAGTCTTTGACGCCGCGATCGCGCTTGATGGCGGACATGACCAGACCGCCGCAGAAACCCATTAGCGCGATCGCCAGCGCGATCAAGCCGGCCTGCCAAAAATTGAACGGCGTGATCCAATACAACGAGGCCCCCAGCAGCGCCGCGCTCGCCACACCACCAACGAAACCTTCGACCGTTTTCGAGGGCGATACGTCCGGCGCGATCTTGTGTTTGCCGAACAGTTTGCCCCAAACATACTGCAGCACATCGCTGGATTGCACGACCAAGATGAGAAACACGATGAGCAATAGATTGCGCCCCGCGTAGCCGGGAATCTGCAACGTCAACAGCGCGGGCACATGCGAAATGCAGAATACGCAGATCATCAGGCCCCACTGCACGGTCGCGCTGCGCGGCAGAAATTCCTTTACCTGCCCGGCCATCACGGCAACGATCGGCAGCAGCAGGAATGCGTATACCGGAATGAAGATCGAGAACAAGCCGTACCATTCGATCGCGATCAAGAAGTATTGCAGCGGCAAGATGACGAAGAAGCTCACCCACATGGCGATGTGATCGCCGCGGCGCGTCGGTGCGATGGTGAGGAATTCGCGCAGCGCGAGAAACGACGCCAACGCGAACAGAGCCAGCACACCGGTTTTGCCGAACAAAAAGGCGAGCCCGATGATCGCCACCATGAACCACCAGGCTTTGATGCGCGAGTTGAGATTGTCGATGGTGCCGTGCGGCTGATTGCGGGCGACGCGCAATTTCAATATCCAGCCGATCAGCGATGCGATCACCAGCACCACCGCGGTGCCGGCGAACAGCCAGAGAGTTTGTTGTTGCGGCGTCAGATGCTGCATCGGATTTGGATGGCGGCGCGGCTCGATTTCATGCGGGTTTGACGCTTGCGCCGAGCGCTAAAAGCGCGCTGCGCGTGCGTTCGACAAAAGTATTTTTGTCTTCCATTGCGCCCAAGCGCATCGGTTCGCCGAAGTTTACGCTGCACAACAGCGGCACCGGTAGAAACTCTCCCTTGGGCATGACGCGATGCAAGTTCTCGATCCACACCGGCACCAACTCCACTTGCGGACAACGTTTTGCCAGATGGTAAATGCCGCTCTTGAACGGCAGCAAGGGCTCTTCGCTGGTATTGCGTGTTCCCTCAGGAAAAAGGATGAGCGAGTAGCCCTGCTCCACCGCGCCTGCCATCGGCTCGATCGGATCGCTGCGATTGCGTGCTTCTTCGCCCACCGGCCGCGTGCGGTCGATCAGCACACCGTTGAACACATCGCGGATCAAGAAACGCTTAACGGTGCCGCGATCCCAGTAGTCGGCTCCGGCGATGGGGCGAGTGCTTGCACGCAGCGGCGGCGGCAACGCGGCCCAGATCAGCACAAAATCGCCGTGACTCGAGTGGTTGGCGAAATAGATGCGTTGCACATTGCGGGGCGCGCAGCCGATCCAGCGCGCCTGCGCGCCGGTGACCAAGCGCGCGAAGCCGGCGATCAGGAATTGCACGCTCGCCGTAAGCATCGCCGCTCAGATCACCGCGACGAGAAGCAGCACTGCTTGCAGTGCCAGCAATGCAATTTGCAGACGCGCCAGGCGCCGCATGCCGCGCAGGCGCTCGGCGAGGCTGCGACCGGCTGTGGCAGGTGACAGCAGGCCGAGCTGCATCATCGCGGCATCGAACGCGCGCCATTGCGCGCGGTCGGCGTCGGCCAAACGATCGAGCAGACGAGCGTCGAATTCGACGCGAATTGCCACATATACCTCTACCAGTCCTGTTACGAAAGTGATAACCATTAACCATGTATGATGTATACTACCCATGGAATGGGCAATTAGCGCATACAAGGCCGTGCTCGTCAGCAGCACGCTCAGCAAACTCGCCCAGCGCAGCGAACGCAGCAACGCCATCATGATGACGGCTTCCCATGCTAGCCCTTGCGTATCGCGCCGCACGCCCGCATCGTTGCCGCGCTCGGCCGGATTATCGCCCACGGCTAACCAGACCCCGCGCGAATTCTTGCAGTGCCTGCTGGTGAGCAGCGTTGAGCACCACAATCGGCCGTGCCTTGCGCACTTGCGCGATGGCCTCATCCGCACCGCGCGCGCGCCCGCTTGCCAGCAGCCACGCTGCCACCGCAAGCGCGCTGCGCGAATAGCCGAGCGCGCAACACACTAGGGTGCGGCCGTGGGCGAGCGCTTCTTCGATGGCATTGGCCAGCCGCGCCAACTGGGCGGATGAGATAGGCGCGAGATCGAGCAGCGCTTCATTGCGGTAGTGGCGCACGGCCGAGGCGTTGAAGCCCAACTCTGCAGTCAGGTCGACCACCGCGGCAATGGCGTCGCGCTGCACGTCGCTGCGGGCAGGCATACGCCCGAGCAGCAAGCCCGGCACGATTTCGTTGTACGCAGCTTGTTGGCGAGTCCACCAGCGGGAATTGATCCGTGCGCCGATGAAGTACGGCGCAAATAGAACGTGCGTCGTCCAGGCGTAGCGGCCGTTCGCGCCTTTGCGAAAGCCGCTCGCACCGAGGAACAGATAGATCACGGCGACGAGCGTCAGCGCAAAGGCCGGCCACCACAGCCATAGCGCGACGGGCCACCGTGCGCCGGCCGAGAGAGCAAGCGCCGCGAACAACAGTGCGCCGAGCGCGTAGCCGCTTGCAATGCGCCGGCGCGTACGGTCTTCGGTTAAACGCCAGGCGGCGGGCTCATCGGCTAGCAGCCATACACAGAAGCATCCCGCCCATAGTCCCGTCGGCACATCGATAAAGTGATGCTGATAAGTCGTCAGCACCGAGACGCCGATGAGGGCGAACCACGCGTGCAATAGCCAATGCCAGGCGCGCGGCAAGTGCCGCGTGTAGAGCACCCACAGAATGACGAGCAGCACGATGTGCAGTGAAGGTGCTTGATTGAACGGCTTATCGAAGCCCGCCAACGTGTCGAACAGCCAACCGAAGAATCCGTGGGTATCGGGTTTATCGAATGAAAATCGCAGCGGGAACAGCAAGAAACAAGCGATGCAGACGAGCTGCGCTGCGAGCAAACGGCGCGCGTGGGTATGCACCTGTTGCGCGGTCACGCACAAAAACAGGCTGACGCCGTAAAAGGCATCGATGGTCCAGTAAGGCACGATGGTCCACGGCAAGAAAGGAATGCGCGTTTCCCAATCGAACACCACCGCGTCGACATGCGCGCGCTGGCCGGTCAGCCAATTGGCGAAGCCGTAACTGGCGAAAAAAAACGGGCCCAAGAAAGCGAGCCAGAGCGCAGCAAGCTTCCAAGGACGGCGCGCAGGAGTCTCTCTATTGGTAACGGACATGGTTGCGCCTAACAACCGGCAAGCTCGAAAACCGCCGGTTACGCCGCGCGCCTGCGCGCCAGGCTGACGGTGAATATGCCCCAGTCATCGGTCAACTGATCGACCTTGTCGAAACCGGCGTGCCGCACCAATTGATCCATTTCCGCCTGCGTGCGCCGGCGCATTACCCACGCCCCACCGTCGCGATGGCTAGTCAAGGTGCGTGCGATGAATTCCAGCTGCGGGTGCCACGGTTGGTTGGTGTAAACGAGGTAGCCGCCCGGCGCAACGGCGCGCGCCAACCCGCCAAGCGACGCGCGAATTAGGGTGTTGTCGGGAAACAATTCGTATAGACCCGACACGACAGCGAGCGTGGGTGGCGGCTGCATGGCGGCGACGCTCGACGCCTCGAACGCATTGGCCAGCTCGAAACGCGCGAAGCCGAGCATGTTCTTTTGCGCGATGAGCTTGCGGCCGTCGCGCACGTTAATTTCGCTGTAGTCGCGCAACAGCACCGATTGCGGCGTTGCATCCAGGCGCTCGACCGCTTCGAGCACATAGCGACCGTGGCCGGCCGCTATGTCGGCAATATGCACGGGCATGCCCTGCTCGCGCAGTCGCGTCGCTGCGCGCGCGATGAGTTGTTCCGCATGAACTTTGCGCACGCGGATGCCGCGCCAGCCGATTGCGTCGAGATAGTTGCGGTCGACCAAGCGTCCGAACGGCGTCACGCCGCGCGCTTCGTTGCGATAGACGTAGTCGAGCGTGCTGCCGGAATCGAAACCGGTCTTCACGCCCAAGCGCATGCCTTCGGAAACTTGTCCGATGCTGCGCATGAACCACTTAGTGAATCCGAATGCCAGCGCCTTCGGCGCCAGCGCCGGCAACGGCCGCGCCAGTATGTCGGCTTCGTCCTTGGTATGACCATTTAGGTGAGCGTCCAGCAGCGAGAGGCTCGCCGGCGGTTCGGCATAGCGCTGGAGAATGAAGTTGCGTATACGCGCAAACAATTCGCCACGGTCGCGCTCGCCCAGCGTGTCGTGATAGTAGCCAGGCAGCACGATCTTTTCTTTGATCTGCGCGCCAAGCCGCGCGAAAAACTCGTGCTGGGGGGGATGATGCACGACGAAATCGGCGCCGGAGATTAGCAGCAGCGTCGGCGTTGCAATCGCCTGCGCATCTTCCACCACCCGGCGCGCGGTGTCGTACAAACCGAGCAGGATATTGACCGAGATAGCGCGCGAGATCAGCGGGTCGCTGTCGTAGGAAGCGATGCGCTGCGGATCATGTGTAAGAAACTTGGCTTTGACGTAAGAATTGACGAAGAAATTGCCGCGCAACTTGTGCATCAGCGCGAGCCCGGCGCGCGCCAGCGGCACATAGAGCTTTACCTTGAACGCGGGCGAGGCGAGCACCATGGCGCGAATGCGCGGCGCGTAGTCGTGCACCCACGCCGCGACCAGCACCGCGCCCACGCTCTGCGCGATGACGGTCATGTTCTCCAGCGCCACGCCCGACTGCTCGCTCACGTGGCGCATAAAGCAATCGACGTCTTTGATCGAAGCGCCCATGCTCGGGCTGAAGCCGCGCTCCCCGGGCGAATGGCCGTGGCCGCGTGCGTCCCAGGCAAACATCGGCACATCGGGCAAATTGAGTTCATCGACGACGTGCTGCATGCGGCCGGAGTGTTCATGGCCGCGATGAAACAGCACGATGGCTCTATCCGCCGCTTGCCCGACCGCGGGCCAATGCCGATAGGCGAGCGTTGCGCCGCCGTGGGTAGTGAACGTTAGTTGCTCGTCGTTGCGCATTGCTTAGGATTTCATCTGCGCTGCCTGCGCTTCCGCCAGGCCACCGCGTACGCGATTGACGATGGTCAGTGCCAGCAGCACCAGCAGCGTCCATTCGACCCAAGCAAACCAGCTTTGTGTCGGCACACCGATTCCCACCAGAATCCCAAGCACCCCGAACACGAAGGCTCGATCGCTTTTGCCCATTGGACCGTCGTAGCGGCGGCTTGCCCCTGCGGCAACGCCGAGCACGCCAGCGAACTCCGTAAGACCGGCCAGGCCGATCACCAACGCCATGCTCAACGCCGACGCGCCGGCAACGAGCGTGAAGGGTGCATACAGCACAGCATCGGAGATAACGTCGGTCAACTCGTTCAAATAACCACCGAGGATCGATTGTTGTTGGTGTTCTCGCGCCAGCATACCGTCGACGGCATTCAGCGCCATGCGCAGCAGCAACCAAAGCGGCACCAGCAAAAACAGGCCGCGCTGATCAGCGTGGCGCCACAACGCCACTCCCAACACCACAGAGATCGCGCACGCCGCAAGTGTAACTTGGTTCGCCGTGACACCGGCGCTGGCGCAAGCGCGCACAAGTGGGCGCAATAGCGCTTGGAACTTGGGTTTGAGTTGATAAATGCTGGGCATGGTCGGAACGCAAATATACACCAGCCAGCATTACCCCAACAGTCTCAAAACAATGCCGAACCGGGCAAATATCTTGCCTAGTATCGTCATGGAATGGCGGCTTATGTGGGGGCTGCTCCACGGCGGCGCCGATGCGCGCCGAGCGAGAAGCAGTGTCAGTACTGTTGCGTCAGCACCATCGTGCTGCCTTCGCGCTTCATCTGCATGCGATTCAAAAAGCTCATGCCGAGCAGCACGATAGTGGGCGAACTGCCTTCGACCACGTTGGCGTCAACTTGATAGAGCGTGATCTCGCCCACCTTGACGCTATCGAGCTTGAGGCGGAAAGCGCGCGCCGTGCCGTTCGCCGTGCCGACCATCGTGGGTTGCCCCTTCAAGTAGCGCACGCCCAGGCGCTTGGCCTCGACGGAGCTGAGCGCGACCGTAGTAGCGCCGGTATCAACGAGAAAGCGCGTGCCTGCGCCATTGATACTACCGTCGGTGACGAAGTGTCCCGAACCATCAGCGATGAGGGTAATACTGCCGCGGCCGCCAACTTTGGGCGCGCCCCCGGTAACCGACTGCCCCAGGCCCAGCGTAACGCGCTTGCCGTCGATCTGGAATTCGGCTTTGGCGGAATCAGCGCTCAGCAGTTTGACGCCATGGTGGCTTTGGCCAGCACTCATGAGTTTGGGAGCGGCGCGATCGATTTCGACCAGCGCTTTGCCGGAGAACAATCCAACCACGTTTACGTCTGCGCTTTGAGCACTGAGCGCGGCCACCAAGCCGCAGGAAAACGCCATACAATATTGGGCGAAACGCCTCATACACCGCCACTCCATGAAACCCGTTGCAATCTTCCGCCACGCTCCCACCGAGGGTCCCGGCTATTTCGCCGAGTACCTCGACCGCCAGGGCATTGCCTGGAGGTTAATCGAAATCGATCAAGGCGAGCTAGTGCCCACCAAAGTTAACGATTTTTCCGGTCTGGCGTTTATGGGCGGACCGATGAGCGTTAACGACGATCTGCCCTGGATCGCGCCGGTGTTAAACCTCATTCGGGCGGCGATAGCGGGAGATGTCCCCACCATCGGCCATTGCTTGGGCGGACAGCTCATGGCCAAAGCCGCAGGCGGTAGCGTCGGTCCCAACCCGGTAAAAGAGATCGGCTGGGGCCAAGTCGAAGTCGCGCAGCATGCGCTAGCGCGCGAGTGGCTCGGCGGCATGCGCTCGTTCAACTCGTTTCATTGGCATGGCGAAACCTTCTCGTTGCCGCCGGACGCAACGCTGATCGCCTCCAGCACGCATTGCCGCAACCAAATCTTTGTGCTGGGACAACATCACCTGGGCATGCAGTGCCATATTGAAATGACGCCCAATCTAATCGAATCTTGGTGCAGCAGCGGAGCCGGCGAGATCGCCGCGTGCGTAAGCCCAGCTGTGATGCAGGTCACTGCGATTAGATCTGACCTCGATCAGCGTGTCGCCGCGCTACATCTAGTGGCAGATCAGGTTTATTCGCGTTGGATTCAAGGACTACGCTAGCCTTCCTGCCTCTACGGCTGCGGGGGAAACCTGGCGGCAACCAGACTCGGTCAGGGCTGTCCGCGCGGCACTACACGCGTCGGCCGCCCGCTTACGGCTGCGGGCAACCTACACCTGTCAGCCGCCCGCTTAGGGCTGCGGGCGGCTGGTGGCCCGAGCAGCGAGTAGCTGAGTCGCGGCGTCGGCGCTGAGCGGCCTCGCGTAGAGGTAGCCCTGCCAAGTATTGCAGGAGTGCTCGCGCAGGAACTTGAGCTGAAATTCATTCTCCACGCCATGCGCCAGCAGATCTACTTTCATCGCGTGCGCAACGAGAATCAGCGCTTTTTGAATGGCGTGCTCTTCATCATCCGCGCGCAATTCTTGAACCAGGGAACGATCCAGTTTCACCGCGTTGACGGGCAGGCTGCGCAGATGATTGAAGGATATACCGCCAGTGCCAAAGTTGTCGATGCAAACACGCACGCCTAGTCGCGCCAGCATCTTTAAACGCTGATGCACCAAGTCGAGATCGCGCAGCAAGCGCGTCTCCGAAATCTCGATAAGAATCTTGCTGGGGTCGAGATGTGAGCGCTGCAGAGTGCTGGCAAACCGTTGCAGGAAATCACGGCTTTGCAGTTGGCGCATCGACATATTCAACGACAGGCCGAAACCGTTGAGTCCGCTGTCGTGCCAATGTTTGATCTGTGCCAATGCCGTCGCCATGACCCATTCACCCAGCGGCACCATGAAGCGCGTGTCCTCGGCCTGAGCGATGAAGTCTTCCGCTGCCACCACGCCGCGTGTCGGGTGCTGCCACCGCAACAACGCCTCAAAGCCGACTAGCGCAGCGGTGCGCGCGTCTATTTGCGGCTGATAAAACAGCGCCAGCTCTTTGTTGGCAATCGCGCGCTCCAACTCTTGCTCCAGCCCCATGCGCACTTGATGCGTCAAGTGTTTAGTAGGCGAATAAAACACGAAGGTGTTGCGCCCCTGCGCTTTGGCGTCGTACATGGCGCGATCGGCGTTGCGAATCAGGCTGTCCGCGCCGTCGGCGTCATCCGGAAAAAAGGATATGCCGATACTGGCGCCGACGAACAACTCCTGTTTGCCAAACGTGAATGGAGTAGTCAGCGCGTCCAATAGTTTGCGCGCGGTATTGCCGGCGGCATCGCGACTGTCGAGATCGGGTAGCAGCAACAAAAATTCGTCGCCGCCCAACCGCGCCAACGTGTCACCCTCACGCGTGCAGTTCGACAAGCGTGCCGCCACCGCCTGCAGCAGCTGGTCGCCCGCGGCATGGCCGAGCGTATCGTTGACTTGCTTGAAGCGGTCGAGATCGATGAACATGACCGCTAGGGTGCCGCGGTTGCGCTTTGCTTGCGCCAATGCCAACAGCAAGTGGTCGCGCAGCAGTAAACGGTTGGGCAGCCCAGTGAGCAAATCATGGTAAGCACGGAAGTAGATTTGCTCTTCAGCGCGCTTGCGCGCGGTAACATCGCGCGCAAATCCGCATGAACCGATGAAATTCTTCGGGTTGACCTCGCCCTGATACAGCCCGCACGCATTGAGTTGGACCGTCAGCACTTTAGTGCGATGATCCAGCGGATCGTCTGGCTTGGTGCGCCCGACCAAGCGCAGCTCCATGTCGCTGGAGGCGCGTTTGCCGGTGCGCCGTTCGTCGAACACGCGCCGCGCGCGTTCACGATCGGCTTCATGCACCAGCGCTGAATAGTGCTTGCCGAGCAACTCGTCGCGACCAATGCCCAGCAGATTTTCGACGCGCGCATTGATGAAGGTAAAGCGCCCTTCTTGATCCAACGCGTAGACAACGTCGGGCGAGCTGTTAGCAAGGTGCAGGCACCAACTATTACTCTCCCGTGCGGCGGTCAATACGCCGCTTGGCGCCTCGCCCGCGGCGTGCCCCAACGCTTCATGCACAGTCCGGATCAATTGATCCGGATCACAGGGCTTGCGCAAAAAATCGAACACACCGTGGCGAAACGCGGACAGCGCCGTGTCGATGCGCGAATCGCTGCTCAGCATGATGACTTTGGTCTCGGCCGCGCGCGCCGTTTCGAGTACGGCGAGCTCGTCGCCCTTCACCGCGCGCGGGTCGAGCAGCACCGCTTCAAAGCCCCCATTTTTGATGAGATCGGCAACGTTGCCTTCCGCGCTTGGCTGGCTCACTTCCACGTCGGAGAGTTCCAGCAGTTCCTTCAAGCTCGCGCGCAGACGCGCGTCCGGCTCGACCACGAGCAAGCGCCCGAGAGTGGGGCGCGGCTGATTGGTGCCGGGTCGCGGGTGCTGCGGGGACATACGCTAGGCGTTCGGCTGCGATTCGGTCGAGGGTTGCGGCAACAGGATTTGGAACAACGTGCCGCGAGCGGCCGTACTGTGACATTGTACGATACCGCCCATCTGCATGACCAAATTGCGCACAATGTGCAGGCCCAAGCCCGCATGCGCGCTGCCTTTTGCGCTTCGAACGGGCTGAAATAGTCTATCAAGAATGCGTTGCGGAATGCCGGGTCCGTTGTCCTTTACGATGACCTCGACGCACAACTTGCCGTCTTCGCTCACGTAATCGCGGCGTGTCGCGACCACTACCTCCCCGCCTTTGGTCATGGCTTCGGCGGCGTTGCGCAGCAGATTGAGCAGGACTTGACGCAGCGCCGCCCGGTCGAAGTGCAATGGCGGGATCGCATGGCGCAGGTCGGTGCGCACGCTCACGCCCTTCTTAGCCCAAAGAGGGCCTTCTGCGCGGACGATGTCGAACACGGTTTCGTTGAGGTCGGCCGGGGCCTGATCCGGCGCGGCGTCCGCGAGGGGCTTTTCCGCCGCTCGAATGATGTCGGTGACGCGATCGATTTCTTCGTCGATCACAGTTAGGCTTGGGCGAGCAGCATCTTCTTGCGCTAGCTTCATGCGCAGGATCTTGACGTAATTCTTCATCACCGCCAGCGGATTGCTGACATCGTGCGCGATACGCTGCAGCGTTTCGGTAACTGCGGGCGAGACTTCCTCAGTCGGCTCGCTCTTTGATTGCAATTGCCGCGCCACGGCAAAGCTAGCCTGCTGCGCGAAAGTCTGCAAAAGCTGCATTTGCGCTTCAATCTGCGCTGCGGCCAATTGGACCACGCCAACTACCATAACGCCGAGTTTGCGCTCATGTGCGGCAAGCGGAATGCACAGCAGCGAGTCGGCGCCGAGCAAACGCAGCAGCAGTTGGTCAACGACGTACGAATCCTGCGTCGTGGCGGCGCCGGAAACCGGCTGACCGCGCAAAAAAGCATCGCACACGATACTGACGCCGGGCGAGCACGGCAGCACGAACTCCCCCAACGTCACCAAATCGGCGCCGAGAGGCATGCCTTGCAGGCTATTGCGGCCGCTATCAAACGTGAAGAAGGTGCAGCGGCGATGGCCAAACAGGATGTGCAGCGACTTGCGCACTGCGATGAGCACGCCGTGCACGCCGCCGCCGTTGGAAAACTTCGGACGCGTGTTAGACAACAAACCCTGGCGACGCACTTGTTCGACCAGCAGCTTGTGCTTTTCCCAGTAGCGCTGGGCTTCGCTGGGCTTTTCGCCCGCCTCTGGCTCGTTCGTGGGTGCTTCGTTACCGCCAGCCCGCGCAAACGGAATGATGCGGCGCTGTTCGGCACGCAGCCCCTCCGGCCCCGCCGGGGCGCGGCGCTCGTCTGCGGGTGTAGCGCCGATATGGCGATGCAATTCCGTGAGCGCCGCGACGCGGACGTCATCCAGCTCCTGGCCGCGCACGACCAGCAGCTCGGCGGCAGCATGGCGTTCCGTCGTAGGCAGATCGTCTTGTGCCAGCGCGTTAGCGACGCGCGCGATCTTTACTAGCGGGTGGACCGCGCGCAATCTTTCGAACGGTTCGCAGCAATACAGTAGCGCGTCGGCGAGCAGCGAATCGAGTTGCATGTTGCGCACGATCCAGTGGCCAAGGGCTGCGCCCGCTGCGCTGAACTCTCCCGCGGGCAGAGCTTCCGTGGGATCCGCAGCGTTGCCTTCTTGATCGGTCGCGTTCGACAGCGTGCGGTATTCGGGCAACTGAGACGCCAGCGCCAGCTCGCCCAAGCCTTGCAACAAGCCAGAGAGAAACGCTTCATCGCCGGCTGGGTAGCCGATGCGCGCCGCCAGATGCCGCGCGATGTAAGCGCGCTCCAAACTCTTGCGGCGCAGCGTCAGCTGTTCGGCCACCGGGATAGTGGCTTCGTGCGCGAACACTAAGTTGACGGCAGCGGACATTGCGAGCGTGCGCAATGCATCGACGCCCACTTCGTCGATCAAATCCGCGATGCGTGTGATGCGTCGTGCGGACGGCATATGCGCTGCCACCACATCGAGCAGTCGCGTGCACAGCGCAATATCTCTGCTGACAATTGCCTCGAGTGCTTCGCTATCCGGAAATGTTTCGCGGCACGCTTCGATCAGCTCAAGCAGCGTATCCGGGAGCGAGGGTAGATTGAGGAGCGAGATGCTGGCGAGTTTTTTATTATTGATTTCACCCATCCGTCAAGATATAGGTGGCGCGCGCTGCATTGTCAAAGCGGCGTGCGCCGCACAAGCACGGCACGAGCGCTGCCTCAAGGAAGGGCTAGTGCTGCAATTTCCCTTGCGCTTCAGGCATCTCTCAATCACGGTAGTTGCCGAATTGAAGGGGAAGCTTGAAATCAGTCTTGCGAATTGCGGCAATGATTTCCTGCAGAACATCCTTCTTCGCGCTGGTCACGCGCACCGCTTCGCCCTGGATGCTGGCCTGTGCCTTCACGCCGCTATCTTTGATGTGCTTAACGATCTTCTTCGCGGTTTCCGTGTTGACGCCGACACGAACCGTGAGCGACTGCTTGGTTTTGTCACCGCTTATTTTCTCGATCTTGCCCAGCTCGATCGCTTTCAAATCGATGCCCCGCTTAGCGATGCGCGTGGTTAGGACGTCGCGCACTTGGCCCAACTTAAACTCATCGTCAGCGAATAAGGTCAACACATAGTCGGCTTGCTCGACGCGCGCGTCCGAGCCCTTAAAGTCGAAGCGCGCGCCAATTTCCTTGTTAGCCTGATCCACCGCGTTGCGCAGTTCCTGCTTGTCGACCTCCGAAACGATATCGAACGACGCCATGCTTGTCTCTCCCAAGGATCGCTAGCGTGAACGGCGCCGGTCGCGCTCGGCGGCGTACGCCCACAGTACCGCGCATGGCAGCGCCAACCAAAGCAGTTCGCTGCGAATGACGGCAGCGCCACGCTCCGAGAATATCCCCAGCCAGAACGGCGACACTTCTAGCGGCCGCCATGGCGCGAAATGCGCCTCCCAGCTAAAGGGGGCCAGCAAAGCGATGCCTTGGCCGCCGTTGGTAAACGCGTCCAACACGCCGTGGCTCGCAGTGACCGCCGCAAACAGAAGCACGTACATCCACCACTGCGCGAAGCGATGCCGCCACTGAACGCCATACGCAAACAGTGTAACGAGCAATCCCGTCGCCAAAGCAAACACTAATGAATGCGTAACGCTACGGTGCTGCACCCACTGATGCGCCATGCCAACGCTGCGCGCCAGCATGTCGATATCCGGCAACATCGCGCAACCCGCGGCGAGCGCGTACGCCTTGCCGCTGCGCTGATACGCGGGCATAAGCCGGGCCAGCGTCAGACCGACAGCCGCGTGCGCAAATATAGTGGGCATTAGCAGTAGGCGCCGGGACCCGGCTACCTTCTTTTCGCCGCGATGCGCATGCGCAGCGCGTTCAGTTTGATGAAGCCGCCCGCATCTGCTTGGTTGTATGCGCCTTGGTCTTCTTCGAACGTCACAACCTTGTAGTCGAACAGCGATTGCTTGGACTTGCGGCTGGCGGTGATCACGTTGCCTTTGTACAGCTTCATCACCACCGTGCCGGAGACTTGTTCCTGCGTGTGATCGATCAGCACTTGCAGCGCTTTGCGCTCCGGGCTCCACCAATAGCCGCTGTACACGAGCATGGCGTAGCGCGGCATGAGATCGTCTTTCAGGTGCGCGACTTCGCGGTCGAGCGTGAGCGACTCGATGGCACGATGCGCTTTCAGCATGATGGTGCCGCCCGGCGTTTCGTAGCAGCCGCGTGATTTCATGCCGACGTAGCGGTTTTCCACTAAATCGAGCCGGCCGACGCCGTGCTTGCCGCCGAGGCGATTGAGTTCGGTCAAGACTTGCGCGGGTGACATCTTCTTGCCGTTGACCGCGACGATATCGCCTTTTCTGTATTCGAACTCGACGTACTCCGGCTTGTTCGGCGCTTTCTCCGGCGAAACGGTCAAGCGCCAAATATCGTCGCCCGCCTCTTTGCTCGGATCTTCCAGCACGCCACCTTCGTAAGAAATGTGCAGCAAGTTTGCATCCATCGAATACGGCGCTTCGCCTTTTTTCTTTTTGTAGTCGACCGGGATGCCATGCTGATCGGCGTACTTGAGCAACTTCTCGCGCGAAGTCAAATCCCATTCGCGCCACGGTGCGATGATCTTCACGTCCGGCATGAGCGCATAGGCGCCGAGTTCAAAGCGCACTTGATCGTTGCCCTTGCCGGTCGCGCCATGCGCGATGGCGTCGGCCTTGGTCTTGCGCGCCACATCGATCATGCCCTTGGCAATGAGCGGCCGCGCGATCGAGGTGCCGAGCAAATATTCGCCTTCGTACACCGCGTTCGCACGGAACATCGGAAAGACAAAATCGCGCACGAATTCCTCGCGCAGATCTTGAATGAAAATGTGCTCTTTCTTGATGCCGAGTTGGATCGCTTTCTTGCGCGCCGGCTCCAACTCCTCGCCTTGGCCGATGTCCGCGGTGAAGGTCACGACTTCGCATTCGTAGACATCCTGCAGCCACTTGAGAATGACCGAAGTATCGAGGCCGCCCGAGTAAGCGAGAACGACGCGCTTGATTTTATTCATAGTGGTATCGAGGTTTTGTATACTGGTTAGAGGGCATCGACGTAAAGGGCTTTGATACTTAATTAACGGCACATACAATTGATTGTATGCGCCGAGACTCAGCGCAAATTCTACTACGTGCGCCGCGAGTGCGGCGCTTGCGCTGCGTCAGAACGCGCGCGGCTTCGCGCCGAGCTGTTTGAGCGCGGTGTTCATCGCCTGCGCTACACGCTTGGCTTCGGCCGCGTTGGCGAAGAACCAGGTGTTCTGCGCTTTCTCAGCGTCGATCGCCTCCTGCTTCGGCTTGCCGTCGGCGATGCTCGTCGCGCTGCTGCCAATGACTTTGATGCACTTGCTCACGCGACATTCGAACGTGATGCTGTGCGTGCCAGCGCGCACCGGTGTGGCGAGCAAGCGCGGATCGACACTATACGATTCGATTACCACTTTGCGGAAACTGGGCGACCATTCTTCCTTCGATTCATCCCAACTCCATTGCGCCGGCTGAAAGTTCACCTTGCCCGGCTTCCAGCGGTGATGCTCGAACCGCTCTTTTTGCCATTGCTGAACGGCAAGCCGAGATTGGACAAATGCGAGCGCTTCATCGAGCGCAGTCTCAGCTCCCGCGTTTAAGGAAATGGCGGTGGCGAACAACAACAAGAGCGACTTTGACACGAGCTGCCTCCCCAGACTGCTGCGTGAATGGAAGTGGTGCGCGAATGCTTTAGAGCGGTGCAACTTTACCCAACAACAAATACTCCAACAACGCCTTTTGCGTGTGCAGACGATTCTCGGCCTCCTCCCACACCGCGCTTTGCGGCCCGTCGATCACCTCTGCGGCGACTTCTTCGCCGCGATGCGCGGGCAAGCAGTGCATGAACAGCGCGTCTTTCTTGGCGATTTTCATCATCTCGGCATCGACTTGCCAGTCGGCGAAATCGCGCTTGCGCTCTTCGTTCTCCGCTTCGAAGCCCATGCTAGTCCACACGTCGGTGGTAACCAAATCGGCAGCGCGCGCCGCGTCCATCGGGTCGGCGTATTCTTCATAGTGATCCTCGCCGTAGAGGCCCGCACGTTCGGGTTCGACTTCGTAGCCGGGCGGCGTCGAGACGTGCACGTTGAAGTCGAGCACTTCGGCCGCTTGCAGCCAGGTATTGCAGACGTTGTTCGAATCGCCGATCCATGCCACCGTCTTGCCTTGAATCGGGCCGCGCTGCTCGATGAAGGTGTAGATGTCGGCCATGATCTGGCACGGGTGATATTCATTCGTCAGCCCGTTGATCACCGGCACACGCGAATGCTTGGCGAAACGTTCGATGATTTCCTGCTCGAAGGTGCGGATCATGACGATATCGGTCATGCGCGAAATGACTTGCGCGGCATCTTCGACCGGTTCGCCGCGGCCGAGCTGCGTATCGCGCGTGTTCAAGAACACCGCCGCACCGCCGAGCTGATGCATGCCGGCCTCGAACGACAGGCGCGTGCGCGTGGATTGCTTTTCGAAGATCATCGCCAGCGTGCGATCCGACAGCGGCTGATACGGAATGTAGCGCTTGAAGCGATCTTTGATCCAGCGCGTGCGCTCGAAAATGTATTCGAACTCACCGCGCGTAAGGTCGTTGAATTGGAGGAAATGTTTCATTGCTGTAATGCATTGACCGCGAACACGCATGTTCGCGGTTTAATGCTCGTTGGCGTTTAGGCCGCCTTTGGCTGGGCGATGAAATCCTGGATCAGGGGTAGCAATACTCCCAACAGATAATCCACTTCAATCTTATTGATGTTGAGTGGAGGAACCAACCTAATAGTAGTATCTCCCGCGACGTTGATCAAAATCCCCTTCGCGAGACCCTGTTTGACGATCTCACCGCAGGGGCGATCCAGCTCGATGCCGATCATCAAACCTTGGCCGCGAATCTCGACTACGCTCGAATGCGTGCCGATCGCCTCGCGCACGCGTGTGCGAATGTAATCGCCCATGCGCACGGCGTTCTCGATCACACCTTCATCTTGCATCGCCTGCAGCACCGCGAGCGATGCGGCGCAGATGAGCGGCGTGCCGCCGAACGTGGAGCCGTGGCTGCCGGGCTTGAACAACTTCGCCGCCGCCCCACGCGCCAAACACGCGCCGATCGGCACGCCGCCGCCCAAACCTTTGGCAAGCGGCATCACGTCCGGCACGATGCCGGCATGCTGATGACCGAACCATTTGCCGGTGCGGCCGATGCCGGTTTGCACTTCGTCCAGCATCAAGAGCCACTGTTTCTCGTCGCACAGCTTGCGCAGGCGCTGCAAATACTCGGAGCGCGCGATATTCACGCCGCTCTCGCCCTGCACCGTTTCCACCAGCACCGCGACGATGCTCGGATCGTTGCGACCGACCGCTTCCACCGCCTCGATATCGTTGTGCGGCACGCGCACAAAACCTTGCACCAGCGGCTCAAACCCGGCTTGCGCTTTGCGGCTGCCAGTGGCGGACAGCGCGGCGAGCGTGCGGCCGTGAAAGGATTTCTCTGTGACGACGATGGACGGATTGGTCACGCCGCGTTCGTTGCCGTATTTGCGCGCAAGTTTGATCGCCGTCTCGTTCGCTTCCGCCCCTGAATTGCAGAAAAAAACGTTATCCATGCCGGACAACTCGCACAGACGCGCGGCAAGCTTTTCCTGCAAGGCAATGTTGTAGAGATTCGATGTGTGGATTAGCTTGCCGGCTTGCTCGCGAATGGCCGCGACCAGCTTCGGGTGGCAGTGCCCGAGGCTATTCACCGCCACGCCGGCGACGGCGTCCAGATATTTGTTGCCTTTGTCATCCCACAGCCACACGCCCTCGCCCCGCTCGAACGTGATCGGCAGCCGCGCGTAGCTGGTCATTACGTGGTCCATCGTTGACACCTTTCCGAAGCAAAAAATAAACACGGCGGCCGGGCTAGACCGGGCCGCCGTGCGGATCAGCTAGGGCAACGTTATATTACGGATCAGCCGCCGGATCAAGACCGGGCCCGGATCGGGTAAAAAGTCAACGCTTCGGCTAAACCCGCTCCGCCTTGGCGTCATAGGTCTGCCCCGCCGAACCGGCGGACTTGGCGCCGCTCTTGCGCCGCAGTTGCTGGTACAACTCCGCCGGCAACAGTTTGTAAGCCAGCGCAAGGAACAGCGCCAGCATCACGCCGTCATCGACCCAACCGAGAATGGGGATGAAATCCGGCAAGATATCCAGCGGCGAAATGAGATACAGCAGGCCCACCACCGCCACGAGCTTGGCCAGCACCGGCGTGGCCGGGCTGAGCAACATCGCCCACACCATTTTCGCTTCGCTGCGAAAGCGGCCCCACAGCAACGGTAGCAAGCGCGATAGTTTCATTTCCCCTCCTTATGCGAAACCACGTTCCCTTAGATGGCGCTGAGCTGCCGCAGTTCAATAGTGCACCGCACCGGACATTACGACATCTCCGAGCGACTTAACCAGTAGCACGCCAACGCGGCGGGCACACGCATTAGGCGCGCCGCAGCGGCACCGCGACCTAAGTCCATTGGTCCAAAATCAGCGAGCTCGCGCGTGACGACATAGCCGCGCGCGACCTCGCGCTGGGAACAAAATTCTTCAAGTCCTTTGAGGTCGCTTGCGCCGACCTTGCCGCGATACTTCACTTCGAACGGGGTTACTTGCCCTTCGACGTTCGCGATGATGTCGACTTCTCGATCCTTCTTCCCGCGCCAGTACGAGAAACCAATGCTGCGCCGGTAGTAGCGCGTGAACACGTGCTTGAAGAACGCCGTCTCCACGGCTTGGCCAAGCGCGGTTGCGTCTTCGAGCAATGCTCGCCCTTTGAGCAGTACCGCGGGCGCAATCGCAGCGTCGGCAAGATACAGTTTCGGCCGCCCGCGCAGGACTTCCTTGCCGTAGCCGAACGGCCGCAGCCGGTAAACCAAGTGCGCAGCTTCCAGCAAGTTGATGAAGTTCTCCACCGTCGGGCGCTTAAGCTGCAGACTGGAGCACAGCTGGGGCAGATCGAGCAAACCGCCGTCGTGTAGACAGAGGTACAGGAACGTCTGTTCCAATTCGACGATGCGGCGCACACCGAATAGCGCCGTCATGTCGCGTTTCAGCACTTTATCGACGATATCTTCGCGCAGCAGCTTTTGCGCCAGCGTTAAGCTCTCCACCAGCGCGCACTGCGGAAACCCGCCGCGCAGCAGGTAGTCATGAAATAGCCCCGCCAACGGTTGCGCTTGCGCGGCCACGCGCGCGAAATCGTTCGCGCTCCAATCGTAGAGTTGCGCGAGCGAAGACACCGCAGGCAGCTCCGGGGCGGGCAGTTTCTTGATCTGCAAATACTCATAGAAGGAAAGCGTGGCGAGTTGAATCGTCTGCCAGCGCCCAACACCGGATTCCTGCCCTTCGGTCACGAGTGGCGTGGCCGATCCCGTCACTGCGATGCGGCGGTTTTTCTCGAAATCTACTTGATGCTTGAGCCACGTCTGCCAATTCGCCGTGCTTTGAATCTCGTCGAGAAATAGATAGTGCACACCCTCGCCCGGCGGCCCCATTTCGCCGCGCAGTTTCAGCAACTGCTCCAAGCCCGCCAGTTTGAGCAACGGGTGATCGAAAGTTGCGTATAGAATGTTGTTGGGGTTCACGCCATCGGCGATGAGCGCGTCGATGACTTGTAGGAACAGGGTGGTCTTGCCGATCTGGCGCGCCCCGGCGAGCAACAGCGCGCGCCCCGCGGGCGGATTGGCCGCCCATTGCATCAGCTCACCGAACGCGGCGCGGCGCCAATGCGGCAGGTCTGACGGGCGAACGCCGCTCCACCAAGGGTTGTATTGGCGCAGGACGGTGAAGAGGTCAGCAGGGGAGACGATCACACCGTAATTCTAACTAATCGACTTAAATAGTTAAAGTGTATTTACATAAATATCGCTATTTTGTTGGAAACGGGCCTTTGACGGTCATAGCGTGCGCGCAAACCAGACAAGGGAGCTTCGCACTGCCCCATTAGGCTATGAACCGTGTCAACTGTCCCGCTGCGATGAGCTCCATGTATCCGAGCACCAGTTCTTTGGTTCGGAATTTGCCGAATTCGCGTTCATCCTGCTCGCGCACGATCGGGAAAGTGTCGAGGATGTAGGCCGCGTCGTCCTTGCTTAGCCCGTAGAGGTGCATAAACAGCGCGTCTAGGCGCGCGATGCGTTGACGGCGATCTTCTTCGTCCCAGGTGAACGGCGGCTTCGCCTCACCGTTCTCGTCGACGTAACGCAAGTCGCGGGCGAAGGGCGCAAGATCCCAAGCAGAGTAGGACAAGCGAAGAACTTCCTGGCGAATGAAATCTGCGATCTTCGTTTGGCCGATTTGCTCTTCGAAGCGAGCAGCAGCGATAACGGGTAGCTGCTCCAGAATAAACAGGTTGATTGTTTGTCCTTGAATCTTCTGCCTTAGTGTGAAATCAAAGGCGAATGAATTCATGTTCGCCACGAGGAGTGCGGCCGATCTTGCAGAGGTCTTTGGATCGCCGCTCCCAGAAACAAGTATCGGCACTTTATTGCCGAAGCCAACGCCGGGAGCCAACGCAGCGATCATCGTTCGCATGTTCGTTGGTGCAGTGATTTCCTTGAATCCCAGTGCCCAGCCAAGAGAATTCGCCGGCTTCACTTCGCTCGCTTCGACCCAGTATTGCGGCATGCTTGTACGAGCGAAATCTTGATGCCCAGCGAGAGTAATCTCTTCTTGCTGGGCGGGTCTGTGCAGATTCTCAGCGTTTAGCACCACATCTGCCGCCCGATGGTCGTACATCTGCACCATCTTTCCCTCATACAGAGGCACCGCTACCGCTTCACCCTTCTGCCAACGATTCAGCGGCGCGGGCTTCCAGCCTTGCTTTTCCAGCTCGTCACGCTTCAGGAACAGATGCGAATCGTTGGTCATGTCGAACATGCGCACATAGCGCACCGGCCAGGCTTTCTTTTCCTCACCGGAAGAACGGTCGACGAGCACGGGATGCTCGCGGTAGATGCGCGTGGTGATTTCCGCATCGCGGCGCGTGCGGAAAATCGGCGCCGCGCCGGTGTTCGGGTTGACGAGCTTGAAGTCTTCGGCGGTTAGGCGCAGCGTGCGTTCAGCCGCTGCCAACTCGGCGACATCGTGCAGGAAAAACGCACAGCTTGATTCAGCAAAGGTCCGCGCGGCGCCCGCAAACACCAGGGCGCAGAATTTGAAGCTGGCGTGAATATCAGGGAAGAAGACCTTCTTGTTCTCAAAATCGTACAGAGCCGCCAACCGCCCGCTGCCTGAAACGCTGCGGAAGAATTCTGCCGCACCTTTATCGGCAGCGATGCCCGACGGCGTCAGCAAACCCACGATGCCTTGATTATGAACCAGCGCCTGCGCGCGCTCGACAAACAAGCTGTAGATGTTGATATCGCCACTTGAGAGCAACGGGAAATCGCCGCATTCACGCGCGACGCGAGCGTTCGCCTCGGCGCGCTCGTTGGCCAACGCGAACTCCTGCCAAAGCGGATCGGCTCTGCTCTCCAGCTCCTGAATCATGCGCTTGCGATCAGCGGCGCGTGCGACGCGCGCGATATCGAGCCTGCGCTCGGCGAACCATTCGACCTGCTGCAGCTTGATGCGATCCCACGGCGGGTTGCCGATGACGGCGTCGAAGCCGCCGTTGCCGCTCGTGCCGTGAGGCCATACCGTTGGAAAAGCCGTATGCCAGTGGAAAAATCGCTCCTGGGCTGCGAGTTGCCTTATGCGAAGCAGCAAGCTGTTTACATCACCGGGGTCTTGAGCGTGCTCGCCGATTCTGCCCGCGGCGACGACCGCCGCTAAGTTGTGCCGACCAGAAAGCAGTTCAGCCAGTGCGCGGCGAATTGCGTCATCCTTTACCTTTTTGGGGTTCGGCCAGCCGGGCGCGATCCATCGCAGCGCTCGCCAAAAATCCAGCAAGGCGTGCAGCGGCGCGACCTCGCGCTCGGCCTCATCGGCAAGGCGCTTGGACTCTTGCGTCTCAATGAGATTGATGTCGGTCAAATCGGCCACGGCAGCAAGGCTCCGGGCCGCTACCTCCAAGCGCTTGAATTCGCCCTCTTGCAACAGAACGCCGATCGCGTACAAATCGTTGCGCACCACTTCGAAGCGCTCGCCATGCAGCGAATCGCCACCCTTCAGGTGATGGTCAAGAAACGACAGCGGCGCGCCCACGGTAAATGTGTGCAGCCACAGCGCCAGCTTGGCCAGCTCGACCGCCATTGGATTCTTGTCCACGCCATGAATGACGCGCTTCAAGATAATGCGGCGCACGATGTGGCGGTCGTCCAGTTGATGCTCATCCACTGCCCAGCCGTGTTCGCGTGCCGTGGCCAGAATGCGCTGCCGGATGTCGGCGATCCGCGCCACCTCTGGGGACTGCCAAGGCCGGCCACGCTCTACGAGATGCGCCGCCCACGGCTGTGCCGCGACGGCGGCCTCGGCGTGAAACAGTTGCTCCAAGACCTGATCGGCGAGGTAGTCCACCAGCGTGACAAGAAAATGGCCGCTGCCCATCGCCGGATCGCAGACTTGCAGTTTGAGCATATTGGAGGCCGGGTCGATGCTATCCAGCGCCTCCCAATTTGGCGGCGTCAGCGCACTCTTCTTCTTGAATCGCTTTACCAAATCATCGAACGCCGCTGCCTTTTCATGGATAAGCCGACCGACGGTTTCGCGAATGATGAGTTGTACGAGATCATCGTGCGTGTAGTAGCTGCCGGTTATCTTGCGCGCGAAGCTGGAGGGCTTGGCGACGATGCGCGTTGCCTCCTGCACCAGCGTGTACTCCAGCAAGCGCTCGTAGATGCTGCCGAGGTGGGAGACGGAGAGATCGCGATAGTTGATCCACGCCTTCAATACGTCGCTGCGTCTGGAAAGCGCGTCGATAACGGGCGCAAGTTGCGCATCCGGCACGCGCGTGCGCGCGAGGATGGGAGCGCGTGCAGTGTCGAACAATCCGCCGTTGTAAGCGGGCAGGCCGATCGCATCGTCGCCGTTGGCAATCGCGGTGAACAGGTTTTGCAGTTCGCCCCAGTATTTGGGCACGGTATTGGAGAAGGTCGCGGAAAGCTGGCGCTTGTCACGGATTTCCTCGCGCAAACGCCGGATGCTATAGGCGAAATAGCGAGCATCGCGCAGGGGCAGAAGCTGGCGGTCTTCGGCGAAGAAAACGAACAGCAGCCGGTAGAGCAGAACCAGCGTGGCTTCGCGCAAGCCATCAAGGTAGGCGCGCGTGAGTGCTCCATGCTCATCGCGTTGGGCTTGGCCGTCGCCCGCCGCAAGCGCGTTGGCTAGATCCGGGAAAATCTCTGCGAAGACGCGCTCGCCAAGATCCTGCGAGACTTTCTCTTCGTAGAAGCGCGCTTCGTCCAGCGCGTAAGCGTGAAAGCTGCGGCGTTGTGTGTCCCAGGCTTGCGGCTCGAACGCCTCGCGATGAAATAGCAAGTAGAAAAGCTTGAGCGTGTGCTCCGGCGCAAGAGCGTCGAGCGGGGCTTGAATGCCCGGCAAGCGCAATGTCGCTCCGAGATCGACCTCGAAGAATTCTTCGGCACGCGAGCGCGCGCCTTGCCAGTACAAGCGCCAAACGCTGCCGTTGGTCAGTATGCCCCAGCGAATCGCCCGATCGGAGGCTACCTCGACGCTCGATAGGTAGCGCAAGATTTGGTTCGATGGTGTGCCGGGATCAAGCAGATCGCGCGTATCGCCGCGATCCAACGACCGGAGCCACCGCTTGGCCTCCAGAACAGCGATGCCGTGTTTGTAGTACGCGGCATCGCGGCTTTCGCGCAGCGCTTTTTGTTTCGCGGCCTGATCCAAGAACAACAAGTGGTCGGGCACATCTTCCCGACGCGTGGCTGACGAGTTAACCTGCGGCAGGTTAAGTTCTTCCCATCCGAGCAGGTTCAGCGTGGGAACGATGATCGTGTTTTCGGTAACGGCCTCGTTCAGCGTGCTGGTCGCGTCGACATGCGAGTACACCCTGCTCATCTGCTGAACGAACTCCGCGAACTTTTCGGCGGACAGATTCTGCCAAGGCTGCGATTCAAGAACCGCCTCCGAGAGAAAAATTTGAGTAAAGAGTTGTCCTTGCATTTCGTCAGTCTAAAGGTTGACAAGAATCCTGTCGTCGGCCTCATTGAACTCATGCACTAACGGAGCGATATACTCACTTTACTATGCGATGTTTAGAAAGCAGTGACCAGCCATAAGGTCTTATCCATGGCTAAGTATATCCACCGCTCATGGCCAAAGTGCCTCTCGCCAGTTCGACGACGCCCGCTCGTCTTTTACGCGCGGATCCCGCTTTCGGTGTATAGGAAACTCTCTCATAACCGCCGGAGCCTCTTCCGCAGGCATTCTCGGATCAAGAAGTTTCGGCGCTTCTCACGGGACGGCCGAGAGTAATTGCTATCTTCTGTCCAGCTCGCTTGAGCTCGATGATCAGCGGTTTCGATATGCGGCAGCAGCTCGGCGGGATCGATGTGCCAGATCGCGGGCAAGGCGACGACTATACTCGAAAGTACGCGTCTGCCGTCTGTCTGCGCGAGCGTGGCGCAAGCCGTTATACTGGTTTCTTTGCGCCTAGTGCGGAGCTCTGGCTATGAAATTCATTCGCATTTTCACCGTCGCAACGATGTTCGGCATTGCAGAGTTCGCGGGCGCACCTGCGCGCGCGGCCGATTTGGAAATTGCCACCGGCCAAGTCGACGCCATCGTGCAAGCGTTGGGGCTCAAGGAAATTCTGCGCGGAGCGATCACCGAGCAGGACATCGACTCGCTCAATGTTTTCATCAAAGACACGCTTGCCGGAAAACCGGCGAAACTGCCGGACGATCTGGTCAAGCGCCTGGAGGGCGCGGGCGACAAATTACAGCAGCGGCTCGGGCCGATCTTGGATCTGGTGTTGAATGTCGCAGCGGAAAAAGCCAAGCAGGCGCTGCGCGAAGGCTTGAAGGACGAGGCCACGCCGCAGCGCGTGCCTGCACCGCCCGCTGCGCGCTCGGGCCAGCCGATTTAGCCTTCCGCAACACGCCGGGCCGCGAGAGCGGCGCCCCCTTTGCCCTGTGCTAGCATGCGCGCTCTTTTGCTCGCGCGGAGCGCTATCGCATGGATTGGCTTCGACATCTGCACGCCGTTATTCTCGGGATCGTCGAAGGCGCGACGGAATTTCTGCCGGTTTCTTCGACCGGACATTTGATCATTGTCGGCGATCTGCTCGGCTTCAACAACGATCAGGGCAAGGTGTTCGAGATCGTCATTCAATTGGGCGCCATCTTGGCCGTTTGCTGGGTGTACCGCAAGAAGCTGATCGACACGCTCCTGTCAATACAGTCCAGGAGTAAATCTCAGCAATTCTTTCTAAATCTTATTGTTGGTTTTATCCCCTCCGGAGTAATAGGGTTGTTGTTCGCCTCAAGAATCAAAGCGCACCTGTTCAATCCGGTCAGCGTGGCGATCGCGTTGATCCTCGGTGCGCTGGTGATCTTTTGGGTGGAACGTCGCGGGCAGCCTGCACAAACCGCGCGCGTAAATGAAGTTGATGACATGAGCGCACGCGATGCGCTGATGGTCGGCCTGGCGCAGTGCGTCTCGCTCATTCCCGGCACCTCGCGCGCGGGCGCGACCATCATCGGCGGCATGCTGGCGGGCCTGTCGCGCAAAACAGCAACGGAATTTTCGTTCTTCTTGGCGATTCCGACGATGTTCGCCGCCACCTTCTACGACGTCTTCAAGCATCGCGACTTGCTCAACTCGAGCGATGCGGGCGTGTTCGCCGTCGGCTTTGTCGTGTCGTTTGTCGCCGCGCTAATCGCGGTGAGGGCGCTGATTCGCTTCGTCTCGAATCACACCTTTCGCGGCTTCGCCTGGTACCGGATTATTCTCGGGGTAGTCGTGCTTTGGTATTTTTGGAAGTGAAGCGATGCCTTCGGATAAAACGAGGTCGGCGGAACCCCCCCGGCTGGCTAAGAGTCGTCGCCTACGCAGAGCGGAAGAATGCTCGCTTACTCTGAGCGGGGAATACTAAGCGTCTGACGAATGTCAGATCTCTACCATTTCAAAATCTTCTTTGCGCGCGCCGCACTCCGGGCACACCCAGTTAGGCGGCACATCTTCCCAGCGGGTGCCGGGCTCGATGCCTTCGTCCGGCGCGCCTTTGGCTTCGTCGTAGATGTAGCCGCAAATGAGGCACATGTAGGTTTTATTGGCAATTGCTGTGGTCATGATTATTCTGGCTTCCTTCGTGCCGGCGAGGACGCCAGCGAAAATCGCGTAATGATAAGGCCAGCGGCCCGGGCAAACAACTCACGACATCATGCTTAAGTCTGAAAATCTTGCGCCGCGCATCTGCGGCCTGTACGCGCTTACCCCCGACGAAGGCGACACGGCGCGGCTATTGCGGCAAGTGGCCGCAGCCCTGGACGGCGGTGTGCGCTGGCTGCAGTACCGCAACAAAAGCGCTGACGCTGCCTTGCGCCTGCGCCAAGCACGCGAATTGCAGGCCCTGTGCGATATGGTAGGCGCGCAGCTTATCGTTAACGATTTTCCCGAACTTGCGGCGGAAGTAGGCGCGGCCGGCGTGCACATCGGCAAAGAAGACCGCGCGTTGGCGCAGGCTCGGGCAACGCTGGGCGAAAAAGTGATCGGCGCATCCTGCTACAACGAATTGCCGCGCGCGCTTGCCGCGCAAGAGCAAGTCGAATCGCTCGGCAAGCAAGCGCGTGGGGCGGACTACGTCGCCTTCGGCAGCTTTTTCGCTTCCGGCACCAAACCGAACGCGGTGCGCGCCAGCCTCGATCTACTTCTCACTGCGCGCGCGCAACTGCATGTGCCGATTGTGGCAATCGGCGGCATTACGCTCGATAATGCCGCATCCGTGATCGCGGCCGGCGCCGACGCCGTGGCGGTATCGGCTGCGCTGTTTACCGCAACCGACGTAGCCGCGACCGCGCAAGCATTCAACCGACTGTTTGCACCCAACTGAGTACACCGCACCAAGGGCATAGCCATGACACGCAGTGAACAACTTTTCGCCGAAGCGCAAAACTACATTCCCGGCGGCGTCAATTCACCGGTGCGCGCGTTCCGCGCCGTGGGCGGCACGCCGATCTTTTTCGAGCGCGGCGCAGGCGCGTATCTGTACGACGCCGACGGCAAGCGCTACATCGACTATGTCGGCTCGTGGGGTCCGCTGATACTCGGCCACGCCCATCCGCAAGTCGTTCGCGCCGTGCAGGAGCGCGCGGCGATGGGTCTGAGCTTCGGCGCCCCGACCGAACTGGAAGTCGGGCTGGCCAAGCGGCTGTGCGGCACGCTCGATCTCGACATGGTGCGTCTGACCAGTTCCGGCACCGAAGCAACAATGACGGCCATTCGCCTGGCGCGGGGCTACACCGGGCGCAACGTCATCATCAAATTCGAGGGCTGCTACCACGGACACGGCGACGCGCTGCTGGTAAAGGCGGGCTCCGGCGCGCTCACCTTCGGCAACCCGAGTTCGGCCGGCGTGCCGCCGGAAGTGGTGGCGCACACGCTGGTGCAAGATTTCAACGACGCCGAGCAAATCAAGGAAACGTTCGCGCGCATGGGCGACAAAATCGCCTGCGTCATCATCGAGCCGGTGGCGGGCAACATGAATTTCGTCGCGCCGAAACCCGGCTATTTGCAGACGCTGCGCGAGCTGTGCACGCAGCACGGCGCAGTGCTGATTTTCGACGAAGTGATGACCGGATTCCGTTTGGGCCCGACGGGGGCGCAAGGCGTGTTCGGCATCAAGCCCGACTTGGTGACGCTCGGCAAGGTCATCGGTGGCGGCATGCCCATGGGAGCATTCGGCGGAAAGCGAGAAATCATGGGCAAGATCGCGCCATTGGGGCCGGTGTATCAGGCAGGGACGCTGTCCGGCAATCCCGTCGCCGTGACGGCGGGGTTGGAAACGCTGAAGCTGATTTCGGCGCCCGGCTTCTTCGAAGCGCTAGCGGCGAAGACCAAGCGCCTGGTCGACGGCTTGGTGGCAGCGGCACGCAAACACGGAATCGCCTTTTCCGGCGCTCACTTAGGCGGCATGTTCGGCGTGTTCTTCCGCGCCAACGCACCCACCAGTTATGCGGAAGTGATGCAGTCGGACAAGGAACGCTTCAATCGCTTCTTCCACGCCATGCTCCAAGAAGGCGTGTATCTCGCGCCGTCAGCGTATGAAGCGGGGTTCGTGTCGTCGGTGCACAGCGATGCGGATATCGACGCGACGATCGCGATTGCGGAGAAGATTTTCGCGGGGTACTAACAAGGCGCAGGGGAACCCCCTGCCTCCGCGCTCGTTCTAGAGACGCAGTCGCATGAATAGGGTGCGCGACGCGCACCTTGGGGTGAAAAGCAACGGCGGCCCAGCCTCTCAGCTACCTATCGGTGCGCGCAGCGCACCCGTTTAGGCACAGCGCTTCGAGATCGAGCGCGGGGGCAGGGGGTTCCCCCGCGCCTCGTTTGTTCCGCGCCTCTTTATCTCAACCCGGAGATATACTCCGCCAGCGCCTGCATCTCGTGGTCGCTCAATTTTTCCGCGACCATGCGCATCATCTTGGCGGGATCGTTGGCGCGCTCGCCAGCTCGGAAGGCTTTTAGCTGCGCCAAAGTGTAATCGCTGTACTGGCCAGCAAGGCGCGGAAATTGTGCGGGAATGCCAGCGCCGTCCGGGCCATGGCAGCCGGAGCAGGCCGGCACGCCGTTCTTCGCGTTGCCACCCCGATAGAGCTTCGCACCCTCTTTCGTCAGGGCTTCGTCGCGCGCGGCGCGCTCCTTCGGTTTCTGCTTAGCGAAGTAGGCACCGACGTTTTTCATGTCGTCGGGTGAAAGTGTTGCCGCCATGGGTGCCATAATGGCGTTCTTGCGCTCGCCGGATTTGAAGTTGGCGATCTGCTTGGCGATATAATCGCCATGTTGGCCGGCAAGACTTGGATTCATCGCGAGCGGGCTGTTGCCATCCACGCCGTGACAGGCGGCGCAAACGCCTTGCGCAATCGTAGCGCCTTTTGCGCTATCAGCGGCCGAACTACTTCCTGGCGCCGTCATCAGGCCCAGAACCACCCACACTGCTACGCGTGCCGTATTGCCAAAGCCAAACATGCAGCCCTCTTCGATGAATTTGTACTGTAAAGCAGGCTCCATTCTACCGCAGCCCAGCACATGAGCGGGACAAGCGGCAACGCACGGGCGGCACAAGCGCTGGCGTGGCTAAACCGCGCCACGTTCGTGCGCTCGGTCGTGGATGCCGCGAACATGCCAGCCGATAGTGCGGCGGAGCTTTGTTTCGCTGGTCGCTCGAACGCGGGTAAATCGAGCGCCATCAACGCCATCGTCAATCACAATCGTTTGGCGTTCGTGAGCAAACTGCCGGGACGCACGCGGGAGCTCAATTATTTCGCACTGGGCGCGCGGCGCTACTTGGTCGATCTGCCTGGCTACGGCTACGCCTCGGCAGGGCGCACGCTGCGCCAGAGTTGGGATAAGTTGATCGGGCAGTATTTGCTGGGACGCCCGCAACTCATGGCGATCGTGCTCATCATGGACATTCGCCACGCCCCAACGGATATCGACTTGCAGTTGCTCGATTTTTTGCAGCCGGCGCAGCGCCGCGTGCATATATTGCTGACCAAAGCCGACAAGCTGGCGCGCGGCGCGCGGCTCGATGCACTGAGCAAGATTAGAGCGGCGATGCAGGAATACGGCCATAGCGTGCAACTTTTTTCCAGCTTGAGCGGCGATGGTGTGGATGAGGCGCGCCTGGCCGTGTGCCAACTGCTTGGCTTGGATTTGGCGGCGACACCCCAGGCGACACAACAACTTAAGCAAGGCGCGCAAGAACTGAAGGATTCCGAAGCACGCAGAAAAGCGGACAAGGAATTAGCAAGGACAGCACGCACCGAGCGCGCCGCCGAGGCCAAGGCGCCGCGCGAGCGGGTCAGGGATGGCGCAGATAGCGCGCGAAATGCGAAGCGCCCGGGGAACCGCAGCGCACGAGAGACAAAGAAAGCGCCGCGTCCAACCACACGAGTGCGAATGCGAAAATGAAACGCTGGGCCAGCTGAAAGCACCTAGCAAGGACAGAAACTTCCGACGAATCGCGCGTGCCGAGGGCTCGGAATAAAAAGCCCCTGGCAAACCAGGACGTGCCGGGGGAAAACTAAAAACCCCCGGCAAACCACGACCTGCCGGGGAAAATAAAAAGCCCCCGGCAAAGGGGATTAAAGCCGGGGGCCAAGCCCTAATTTGCATTAAGGCGCCCGCTCAGGGAGGAAAAGCGGGAGATGGTGGTTCGCACCATCTGAAGCTCAGACTTCCGCATTGCCGCAAAAGTTCCGTGCGATAATTTCCCGCCGCCTAACCCTATGGAAACGCTCAATCTATGAAGATTTTGGGTCAATTCCCCCAGCGCCGCTTGCGTCGCCGCCGCCGCGACGATTTCACGCGGCGATTGACGCGCGAGAGCGCACTTTCGGCGGATGATTTTCTGTACCCGGTGTTTGTGCTCGAAGGCAGCGGGCGGAGCGAATCGGTGCCTTCGATGCCGGGTGTGCAGCGCTATACGTTGGACAAGCTGTTACCGGTCGCGGAGCGGTGCCTAGCGTTAGGAGTTCCCGCTATGGCGCTGTTCCCAGTGATCGACCCGAAGCTTAAGACTCCGGACGGTGTGGAGGCGCTTAATAAATCCGGGCTGGTGCCCAATGTGATCCGTACGTTGAAGCAACGCTTTCCCGAACTCGGAATCATGACGGACGTCGCGCTGGACCCCTATACCAGCCATGGGCAAGACGGTGTCATCAATGACGAGGGCTACGTGCTTAACGATGAGACCGTAGAAATCCTTCAAAAGCAAGCGATCACTCATGCAGAAGCAGGCGTCGATATTGTGGCCCCCTCTGACATGATGGACGGGCGCATCGGCGCGATCCGAACCGCCTTGGATCAGCAGCACTTTATCCACACGCGCATCTTGGCTTATTCGGCCAAATATGCATCCGGGTTTTATGGACCTTTCCGGGACGCGGTCGGCTCGGCCACCAACCTCGGCAAGAGCAATAAAGCGGCGTACCAGATGGATCCAGCCAACACGGACGAGGCGCTATGGGAAGTCGGCTACGACCTCCAAGAGGGTGCCGACATGGTGATGGTTAAGCCCGGCATGCCCTATCTCGACATCGTGCGGCGGGTAAAAGACGAGTTCAAAGTCCCGACATTCGTCTATCAAGTCAGCGGCGAGTACGCGATGCTGAAAGCCGCAGCTCAGAACGGCTGGCTCGATGAAAAGAAATGCGCGCTGGAGTCGCTGCTCGCGTTCAAGCGCGCGGGTGCGGACGGCATCTTGACGTATTTTGCTCTTGACGCCGCGCAGTGGCTGCGCGAAAGCAAGTAATTCTCACGGCTAGAACTACGCGCTAAGTCGGCGCCGCATCTTGTTGCAGCAGCGCTTGCACGTCGGCTATTTTCGCTCTTTCGATGGTGCGTCCGTCAGCGCGGTGTTTCTGCAGCACGCGCTCATGATCGCGGTCATACACCGAAAGCAGCACGTCCACGCCATCAACATCGACCGTCAAGACGGGCACTTCAACCTGGCGATCGCCCAGCCACGTACGCCGGCTCGCGACCTCATAATTTAGATTGCGGCTGAGCAAGAACATTTCCACTTCTTTGCAACTATCCGCGAAAAGTTGCAGATTGACATCGGAATGCTCCCCTGCGGTGCCTGTTAACACCGCCCCGGTGAGGTAGGGCTGAAACTCCGCCAGCAATTGCATGCTGTGCAACGCGATTTGGCGCAACTGCTTGAGCGCAGCCGGCTGCGCTTCGCTTTGGTACAGCGCCTGGTAGGAACGCAGCGCGGCTTCAATTTCGGCGTTACCTGGGAGATTCTGGGTATTGGCAATGCCCGCCTGCCGCGCGGCTTTGCGTTTGGCGGCACCGAAATCCTGAATGCCGTCCTCGGCCATGATGCGTGCGGCCACGTAAGCTAGGTGCTCGCGTGTGGTGTTCTGCCGGGTTTTGCGTGCTTTGGGCATATCGGGCGTCCCCGTGAAAAATCAGTAAAGTTGCTCCTTGATATCCTCGGGCGGGTGATCGGCGCCTTCGGACTGCAACTCTACTTCTTTGGGTGGCTCCAGCGGCGGAATGTTCTCGCGGTAAAAATATTCCGCGACACGATTTTCGCCTTCCGGGTCGCGACGGCCGCTGAGCGGGTTAACCGGCACAACCACGACGCCATCCGGGAGCTGCTCCTTCACTTCGGGCGACTGCTTCAGCGCTTCGCTCATGTAAGCCATCCAGATCGGCAATGCCGCCTGTGCGCCCGTTTCCTTCTCACCGAGAGGTGCGGGGGTATCAAAGCCAATCCAAGACACAGCAACGATCTCCGGGTTATACCCCGCAAACCATGCATCGCGCGATTCGTTAGATGTGCCGGTTTTGCCGGCCAAGTCGTGCCGCCCCAAAGCCGTCGCACGGCGCGCGGTGCCAGAGCGGATGACGTCTTTCATCATGGAGGTCATAAGGAATGCATTGCGCGGATCCAGCACCTGCTCGGCGCCGGCACCAACAGATTTCGGCTGCGCCTTCATTATCACTTTGCCGGAGCCGTCTTCGATGCGGTCAATAAAGTAGGGCGAAACGCGGTAGCCACTGTTGGCAAATACCGCATAGCCGGCGGCGACCTGCATCGGCGTAGCTTGGCCCGCGCCAAGCGCCAGCGTCAACACCGGCGGGTTGAGCTTCGGGTCAAAGCCAAACTTGGTGATATACGACTGCGCGTAGCCGGTGCCGATAGCGTCGATGACGCGGATCGAAACCATGTTCTTTGACTTTGCCAGGGCGACGCGTAGACGCATCGGGCCTTCGTAACTGCGGTCATAATTCTCCGGCTCCCACAACTCGCCCCCCGTTTTGTCGGCATCGATGAGAAATGGCGCATCCTCAAGAACAGTCGAAGGCGTGAAATCCTTTTCTAGCGCTGCCGAGTAAATGAACGGCTTAAAACTAGAACCGGGCTGTCGCAGCGCTTGTGTAACGTGGTTGAACTTATTGCTGGCAAAATCGAACCCTCCGACCAGTGCGCGCACGCGCCCGTCTTTCGGGCTCAGCGCGATTAGGGCTGCTTCCACGGTGGGCCGCTGCAAGATCTCCCATTCACCTTTCTGATTCTTTGCAACGCGCACGATCGCCCCGCGCACGATGCGCAGGCTACTCGGGGCCGAATTGAACAGCCCACGCTGGGCGAACTTGAGGCCCTCGCCCGTAATCGCGCTTTCTTCGCCGCCCTTGATATACACGCGCACGCGGCTCGAACCCGCCTCAAGCACAACCGCAGGCAATAGGCCGTTGATGGTTTCTCGCTCCGTCAAGGCTTCCTCCAGCGCCAGGCCCGTAGCGTCCGGTGCAATTTGGACAACCGCTTCTGGGCCTCGGTACGCGTGACGGCGGTCGTATTCGAGCGCCCCGCGGCGCAGCGCGGCATTGGCGGCGGCCTGGTCGGTGGGAGCGATTGTCGTGTACACGCGGTAGCCGTTCGTATATGCCTTATCTCCATAAGTAGTAAGTACATACTGACGCGCCATTTCAGCAACGTAGTCCGCCTTGACCGTATAGTCGACGCTCTGCGGCACGACTTTGCCCGGGCTGCCCAGAGCAGAAGCGAGCTGCTCGGCATTGATGAAACCCAGCTCGTGCATGCGCCGCAACACGTATTTTTGGCGCAGCGCAGCACGTTCGGGGTTGACAACCGGATTGAACCGCGACGGGGCTTTAGGCAGGCCTGCGAGCATCGCCCATTCGGCGAGCGAAAGCTGATCCAACGCTTTCCCGTAGTAGGTTTGCGCTGCTGCGCCAAACCCATAGGCGCGCTGACCCAGAAAAATCTGATTGATGTAGAGCTCGAGAATCTGGTCTTTGGTGAGATTGCGCTCGATCTTAAGGGCGAGCAGCATCTCGCTGAGTTTGCGTGTGAATGTGCGTTCGTTGCTCAGCAGAAATGTGCGGGCGACTTGCATGGTGATCGTACTCGCCCCTTCCTTCACTCCCCCAGCCGCAAAATTGGCCATGGCGGCGCGCAGTACGCCCTGGTAGTCAACGCCGCTGTGTTCATAGAACCGATCATCTTCAGCCGCAAGAACGGCCTGTTTCATCAGTTTCGGCACTTTGGCAACTTTGACAACGGCGCGGCGCTCCTCGCCAAACTCGCCAATCAACGCACCATCTTCGGCGAAAATCTGCAGCGGTACCTTCGGCCGGTAGTCGGTGAGCGCTTCCAAGCTAGGCAGGCTCGGGTAGAGCAAGACGATGGCCAGGGCGAAAACGCCGACAGCCACCAATACCATGGTTAGAACTACAAGTAGTGAGTAGCCGAGCCAGCGTGCGCGCAATGTTGCCAAATGTCACCAACCCTGGAAACGTTTCTAAGTCTGCATTATACTGGGCAGAAGCGTTGCCAAACGCCTAACAAAGTTTTACACAAATGCTTTACACGACGGGACGCTTGTTGTTAGCATTTCATGTGATTTATACGGTCCTAGGTCTAACTCAACCCTTTTGAAGAGAAAATATGGTCGGCGGACTAGATTGGTTCAGGCCGAAGACGCCCCCGCTCGTGGGCGTTGACATAAGCTCATCCTCGGTCAAGGTACTCGAGCTATCGGAAACGAGCAAAGGCCAGTATCGCGTAGAGCGATACGCCATCGAGCCGCTGCCGCGTGAAGCCGTTGTCGATGGCAACATCGCCAACTTGGACGCGGCCGCAGAAGTATTGCAGCGCGCTTGGCGGCGCTCCGGCTCGCGCATTAAGAACGTTGCCATGGCGTTGCCGTCTGCCCTGGTAATCACGAAGAAGGTCGTAGTCCCCACAGGTCAGCGCGAGGAAGACCTAGAATTGCAGGTCGAAAGCGAAGCGAATCAGTACATTCCGTTTGCTTTGGACGAAGTCAACCTCGACTTCCAGGTACTCGGGCCCGCTCCTTCGGGTCCGGAGGAATGCGAGGTGCTCATCGCGGCATCGCGCAAAGACAAAGTCGAAGACCGCGTCGCTGTCGCGCAGGCTGCTGGACTTAAGGCGACGATCATGGATGTCGAGTCGCTCGCAGCGCTAAGCGCTATGGAAATGATCGAGCCGCAACTGCCAGGGGGCGGTAAGAATCAACTCATCACATTGGTGGACATTGGCGCTAGCATCATGCGCGTCGCAATGTTGACGAATGGCCAAGTCGTTTACACTCGGGAACAGCAAGTCGGGGGCAATCAACTCACGCAGGACATTCAACGGCACTTCAATATTTCTCAGGAGGAAGCCGAGGCTGCGAAGCGCAATGGCGGTTTGCCCGAGAACTATGAACCCGATGTATTGCAGCCGTTCGTAGAAAACCTTGGTCTTGAAATTGCTCGCGCGCTACAGTTTTTCTTTACCTCGACGCAGTACAACAAGGTCGACCACATCGTGCTTGCCGGTGGGTGTGCGACGCTGCCGGGTTTAGATGAGGCGATCGCCTCCCGCACACGCGTGAATGTGGTGGCGGCAAACCCCTTTCTGAAGATGGCCCAATCGAGCAACGTTAAGACGCGCCAGCTTACGGCCGATGCGCCGTCGTTGCTGGTGGCTTGCGGTTTGGCAATGCGGAGGTTCGCAGCATGATTCGCCTCAATCTGTTGCCATACCGAGAGGAGCTGCGCGCCCAACGCAAGCGGCAAACCGTATTGCTGTTTGGTTTGGCCGCAGTTGCTGCCGGTGGCTTAGCTTTCTTAGTGCACGCTGGCCTGGCAGCGCGCGTAAACCATCAGCTGAGCCGTAATGCAGTGCTGGAGAAGGAGATTACCAAGCTCGAAGCCGAGATTGTGGAGATCAGCGCGATCAAGGAGCAGACCCAAGCGCTGCTGGAACGAAAGAAAGTTGTCGAATCCCTTCAGGCGAATCGGGCAGATGCTGTGCACATCCTAGATCAAATGCTCCGACTGCTGCCAGATGGTGTGTACCTCAAAGAGATCAAACAAGCCGGCGACCGCATCGAAGTGTCGGGCTACGCGCAGTCTCACGCGCGCGTGTCAACCTTGATGAACGCCCTAGATCAGTCGCGCTGGCTCGAAGGTTCTGCGCTGGTGGAGATAAAAGCGGTTACGGTCGAGAAAGCCCGCGCCAATGAGTTCAATCTCTCCGTCAGCTTAGAACGAGAGAAGCCAGAACTACCGAACAAGAGCACTCCACCTGCTAGCGCGTCAGCAAAAACGTCATGACCCTCGAAGAGCTCAAGCAACTAAATCTCGCCAACGTTGGTGGTTGGCCCGTCGTAGCCAAGCTGGGCGCCATGAGCTTGATTGCTGCGCTTATTCTACTGGCCGCTTATATGCTCGACTGGCGGGGGCAGTGGGATGATCTTAACCGTCACAAAGCACAAGAACTGGAATTGAGGGACAAGTACCTCAAGACCAAGGCCATGGCTATCAATCTGGAATCCTACAAGCGACAGCTCGCCGACATCAACAGAGAGTTTGGTGCCTTGCTAAAGCAACTGCCCAACCGCCAAGAGATGACGGCGCTGCTGACCGACATCAATCGCGCCGGCTTGGGCCGGGGCCTGCAATTTGAACTGTTTAAACCGGCAGCCCAAGAAACCTTAACTGAGTTTTATGCCGAGCTACCGGTCACAGTTAAAGTAACTGGCGATTACCACGACATTGGCGCTTTCGCGAGCGACGTGGGCAGGCTGTCTCGAATAGTCCTGCTCTCCGACCTGAAGGTCACCTCTGACAAGAACGTACTCACACTGGAAACGACTGCAAAGACGTTCCGCTACTTGGATGAAGATGAAGTCGCTGCGCAACAGAAAGCGGCCAGAGACAAGAAAGCCAAGGAGCAAAAGAAATGAGGGCGGTTGGAGTCGTGCTGACCTTAGGCTTACTGAGCGCGTGCCAGGCCGAGCATGGTGATATACAAGAATTCATGAAACAAGCCGATCATACTATTGTGCCAAAGATCGAGCCTCTCCCACTAGCACGGCCATATGAGCCTTTTGAATACACGGGGTTTGATCTGCCTAACCCCTTCCGTCCGCGCAGCCTGAAAGAGCCGAGCGCTAAGAACGTGGAACTGGCACCCGATGCCGAACGACGCAAGGAAGCGTTGGAGGCGTACCCGCTGGACACATTGAAGTTTGTAGGTCTGCTGCAGCAACGCAATGTCCCGCACGCCCTCATCCGCGCCGACGGCGTCTTGCATCGAATTCAAGTCGGAAACTTCATGGGCCAGGACTACGGCGAAGTTGTAGGCATCTCTGAAGCCGAAGTAAAGATCAAAGAGCGTGTGCAGGACGGGGAAGGCGACTGGACCATTCGAGAGAGCGTACTCCACTTAGCCGATGAGGCTGAAACACAAGGAAACAAAAAATGAAGGTGCTGAAAAAGCTGTCCTTAGCGAAGTACGCCGTGGCACTGTTCGCCGCGCTCAGCATGAGCCTGCTAGCGCTCGCCCAATCAACATCACCGACGCCTAAGAATGAGCTGCAGAGCATCTCTTTCTCGACTCTTCCGGGCGGACGTTTGGTCCTTAGAATGGGCTTCAAGGAGGCTCTGCCTGCGGTGCCTGCCGGATTCGCTGTTAGCAACCCGCCTCGCATCGCGCTAGATTTTCTCGAAACTGGGAATGCGCTCGGTAAAAATTCGATTGACGTCGGCGAAGCGGAACTGCGGAACATAAACGTAGTTCAGTCCGGGACACGCACTCGCATGGTGCTCAACCTAAACAAGGCGACGGGATACGAAACCAAACTCGACGGCAAAACGCTCTTAGTGACATTGCAGGGTGGCGTCGCAACCAGCGGCCCCTCTAACGTGTCGCCGCAATTTAGCGTTGCGAAGGCCGCGGACCGCAAGCACTCCGTCAAAGACATCGATTTTCGTCGCGGCCCCAACGGGGAAGGGCGCGTCGTGGTCGATCTGTCCGATGCGAATGCCGGTATCGACATCCGTCGCCAGGGCCGCAACGTAGTAATAGATATTCTCAACACCTCTCTGCCGGAAACTCTTGAACGCCGGCTAGACGTTACGGATTTTGGAACCCCGGTGCGCAATATTGAAACCACCGGACGCGGTGGCAACGTGCACATGGTTGTTGAACCGCAAGGAATGTGGGAGCACTCCGCCTACCAGACCGACAATCAGTTCATTCTGGAAGTAAAGAAGATCGTTGAGGATCCGAATAAGCTTGTCCAGAGTTCCCGCCCCGGATACGCGGGAGAGAAGCTTTCGCTCAATTTCCAAAACGTCGAAATTCGCAGCGTCCTGCAAGTGATTGCAGATTTCACTGGGTTTAATATCATCGCCAGCGATACCGTTGCAGGGAACATCACGTTGCGGCTAAAAGATGTTCCGTGGGACCAAGCGCTGGACATTATTCTGCAAAGCAAGAACCTAAGTAAGCGCAAGAACGGCAACGTGATATTGGTAGCGCCGTCGGAGGAGTTGGCGGCAAAGGAAAAACTCGCGCTCGAAGCTACGCAACAGATTCAGGAGCTTGAGCAGCTACAAACCGAGACGTTTACACTGAGCTATCACAAGGCCGAGGCGTTCAAGAACATTCTCTCCGACGACAAGCAAAAGATTCTTTCCAAGCGCGGCAGCGCTGTTATCGATGAGCGCACCAATACGCTCTTTATTCAGGACATCCCTTCGCGCTTGGAAGAGGTGCGCCGAATCATTGCGAAGGTCGATACCCCACTACGGCAAGTCATGATCGAGGCCCGCATTGTCATCGCGGACGACAAATTCAGCCGCCAGCTGGGCGTTCGATTCGGTAACCAAAGTAGCCACAAACTTGGGGGCGAAGGCGTAGGGATCGCGGGTAATGCCTCGAGTTCTAGCACTATCGCCGGCTTTGGCGTACCGCCGCAAGCACCGGCGACCTCCGGAGCCGTGGGTGTGCCGAATGATTTCAATGTCAACTTGCCAGTTAGCAACCCCGCCGGCAGCATCGCTCTAAGCTTCTTGAACTTGGGAAGCGGGAACTTGGTAAATATTGAGCTATCCGCACTCGAAGCCGATGGTCGCGGTAAGGTCGTCTCGAGTCCGCGCGTCATTACCGCTGATAAGCAAAAAGCCACGATTGAGCAGGGTACAGAGATTCCTTACTTGGAGGCTTCCAGTTCCGGCTCAACCAGCATTTCGTTTAAGTCGGCGGTCCTTAGCCTTGCTGTCACGCCACAAATTACGCCAGACGGGAAAGTCATCTTAGATCTTGAGGTTAAGAAGGATTCTGTGGGGCAAGTTTTCGCTGGAGTGCCCTCGATTGATACCAAGAAGGTAATCACGCAGATTTTGATGGACGACGGCGAGACCGCCGTTTTGGGTGGGATCTACGAGCAGGTCTCACGCGACGACGTAACCAAAGTGCCGGTGCTTGGAAACATTCCATACCTTGGCAATCTGTTCCGCAATAAGCGTAAGCAGGACGATAAGACCGAGTTGCTGATTTTCATCACGCCCAAAGTCATGAAGGAAGCCGTTTCAATACGCTAGATCTCAGAGATCTGTTCACCCAAAAACTACTCACGGCGAAGTGACACTGCTTCCGGGCGATAGACAGGTAGATTTCGATTTAGTCAACCGCCCACTTTTGCATCCGCCGCGCTAAGAAATCGAGCTTTCCGCTAGAATCCTGCGGATGGCTCTAGTGGGCAACATCTATCTGGTAGGACTAATGGGCGCTGGGAAAACCAGCGTCGGCAAGGTACTCGCGCGGCGCCTTCAGAAAACTTTTCTAGACGCCGATCACGTGCTCGTCGAGCGCACCGGTGTCAAGATCCCCGTCATATTCGAAGTGGAGGGCGAGGCTGGATTCCGTGTTCGCGAGAGCGCTATCATTGCGGAGCTGTCACAGCGGCATGACATAGTGCTTGCGACCGGGGGTGGCGCCGTATTGAATCCCGCGAACCGCCAGACTCTGCACAACACTGGAACGGTGATCTATTTGCGCGCTACGCCAGAAGAGCTATGGCGCCGAACAAAACACGACAAGAACCGTCCTTTGCTGCAACGGGGCGACCCTCTCGCGACCTTGCAGCGCTTGTACCAGGAGCGCGATCCCTTGTACGCGGAGTGCGCGCATCTGACTGTGGACACTGGAAGCCAAAGCATCGCCAAGCTGGCAACGCTACTCGAACAGGAGCTTGGCCGAGTTCAGCAACTGCAACCCGTCGCCTCCAACTAACAGAACAAACTAATGGAAACGATTACCGTCGCGCTTGGCGCGCGCAGCTACCCCATCTACATTGGGTCGGAGATTTTCGACAGGGCCGAACTCTACGTTCCACATTTTGCGCAGAAAAAGGCCGCGCTTGTCACCAACGAAACCGTCGCGCCACTTTATCTCGATCGACTGAGCAACGCGCTGCGCGCCGCGGGCGTCGATGTAGTGCCAATAGTTTTGCCAGACGGTGAGCGCCACAAGAACTGGCAGACACTGAACTCAATCTACGATTCTCTGCTGCGCAACCGATGCGAACGCAAGACCACCATCGTCGCGCTCGGCGGTGGTGTCGTGGGTGACCTAGGAGGTTTTGCCGCTGCGAGTTTCTTGCGAGGCGTGCCATTCATCCAAGTACCCACTACGTTGCTCGCGCAGGTGGATTCTTCCGTTGGAGGTAAGACCGGCATCAATCACCCGTTGGGGAAAAACATGATCGGCGCTTTCTATCAGCCAAAAGCTGTAATCGCCGACATAAGCACACTTAATTCGCTCCCTGACCGAGAGTTATCGGCCGGCCTAGCGGAAGTAATTAAGTATGGACTCATTCGCGATTTACCCTTCTTTGAGTGGCTTGAGCAGCACATGGAAAAGCTCTTGGCGCGCGAGCCGCAGGCTCTTGCCTACGCGGTCAGGCGCTCATGTGAGAACAAAGCCGAAGTGGTTGGAGCCGATGAACGAGAGGAGGGCGAGCGCGCGCTGCTTAACCTTGGCCACACTTTCGGCCATGCGATCGAAACCGCAGGCAACTATGAGCGGTGGCTGCACGGCGAGGCGGTCGCACTTGGAACGGTCCTCGCGGCCCGACTTTCCGTCGCCGTAGCGCAAATGCATCCATCCCTCGTCGCGCGAATTGAGAGTCTGCTGCGGGCCGCCAAACTACCCGTAGACCCCCCAGCGCTTGGGGCCGAGCGTTACATAAAACTGATGTCTAACGACAAGAAGGTAGAGCAGGGGAAAATGCGGTTTGTGACCTTAAACGATATTGGGGCAAGTTCGGTAGGCTTTGTCGAGTTGTCTACGCTAATACGTCTGTTTGATCAATCTGATCGAACCACGTGAGCGCAACGGCCGCCTCGAGGCGGCCGTTTCCAATCGGCGGACTTTACAAATAGTCTGCGCAGTTGCGACGCACCCCGAACGGGCTAATGCGTCCTGGCGGCGAAACGTCCGCATCGATGAAGTCAGCTGCCAAACCGGGCAAAGTAAACGTCACCACCGAAAGAGACTCGGATCCAGCCACAGACACTTTGGCCTGCAGCGTTACGGTTGCCCAGTAGGCAAAATTCTGTGCGTAGACGATTTCGGAGAGTGCCATTCCGCGACTATCGGTAAGAATGTCAGTCGTCGCGGTAGCCACATTGCCTGGCGTCAAACCAGCCCGACCGTTCGCTCCGCTACGGTCAAAGTCCTCATCAATATCCACAAAGGCCTTTGCGTGCAGCTCTTCCGCTGGTTCGACTATGCCATTTCGGTTGGCGTCTTCCACAGATACGTCAATCTGGCCATTGCCATTGATGTCCTCGCCTGGATCGAGAACGTCATTGCCGTTTACATCTTCGGTAATGGTGTCAGTAATATCGCCATCACTGTTGAGGTCGCCAAACTCCGCCCCCAAGAACAGCCCGGTCCGCCCGATTGTGGCTCCGGTGGGATTGCGCAGCCCTATGCGGCTATTCCCGTCTAAGTCCTCGCCCAAATCGAGAATCCCGTTGTAGTTGATGTCCTCGCGCACAAATGGGTCGACAATGCCATTTAGATTTACGTCCTCGTTGTAACACGAGGCAAGAACGCGTTGGGCCCAAACACCGCCTGCCACCACCCAGTACCCCTTTGCGTAAGCGGTCGCCGGTGGTTGCGCTGGATTGACTTCGAATTGGACTCGCACGCCTACTTGCGGATTGCCCGCCGCGTCGGTTACCAAAGCTACAAACTTCTTGGTGTATGTAGGAGGCTCCGTAAGCACCTTGTTGTCGGTTTCTAGGCGAATGAACAGTGATTGCCGTGCCACCGTCAGTGACACAGTGTTGGACACGGTGGTAGCCACTGGTGTACCGCCGACGTCCGCAACGCGCGCTCGAATCTGCACACCGTTTTGATCGCTGGAGATCGTGCCAGCTATGTAGTCAACAGTCGCGGTGCCCGATACGTCCGTAATGTCGGAGCCGGCAGCCAAGCGGCCTCCAGTAGTGTCCTGAACAATCTGAAACTCGACTCGTGCGTTCTTGACTAGATTGTTCGCACTATCGCGCACCACGGCGCTGATGGTAGCGCGACTCGTGTCCGCACCGCTCGCGTTCACAGCGAGGGTGGAACGATTGCTCTGCACGCTGATGACAGACGCTGTTGTTGTTACGAACACGAAATTGAGCGTGGTCGAGGGCGTTCCCGATGGTGCCGACGCCGTGACCGTGGCGGCACCCGCCGAGGACGAGATAATAGACGTCTGCGCCAATCCGTTCGAATCGGTGGTGACCGAACTTGAGGTAAGAATACCCCGAGTTGCGCTAAACGTAATCACCCTGTTGGCTTGGGGGCTACCGTTCTCAAACCAACGCACACGTAACGGTTGCGACGTGTTGACCACCACGTCTGACTCTGCGGCAGGCGACGGTGAGGCAAACGAAAAATCCGAGCCGCTGACCGCAAGAGTGGTTGTCGCGGTAGCACCGGAACCTGACACGGTAATCGTGTCCGCACCAGGACTGGTGCCCGTGACCGTTACGATCAGCTGTCCGTTCTGATTGGTGGTGCCTGCTGCGGGCGATAGCGTGTTACCACGGCTCGACGAAACAGTAAGCGGGAGGCCGACCATGGCATTCCCTGCAGAATCCTTAAGTGAGATCGTGAGCGGAGTCGATGCGCCTGTTACAAGCGATGTGGAGCCCGCGATCGTGAGGGCAGTTCCGATCACGCTTACGCTTCCGGTATCAGAGACTGAGTCTGCCGTTGCAGTTACGGTAATCGTGCGATTAGCTTGGTTGTTCCCAACATTCAGCCGCGCGGTGAACAACCCGTTGGCGTCGGTAGCATCGTCCGCACTAGAGAAAGTGCTCAGAAACGCTGAACTACTTGGGTCGGTTGCGCGTAATGTGACCCGCTTGCCGGCCAGAGCTCTATTGTTAGCATCGAGAACGACCGCGGTTAGGCCAACGGTCGTGTCACCCGCTGAGCCGACCGTCGGGCTACCAACCAGCAATTGCATGCTCGCAGCGGCTGGGGCGGCGTTTGGGTCGGTACTGCCGCCGCCCAGCGTTGTTCCGCGCGTACCGCCCCCTCCACAAGCCTGGAGGACGGCCAACAAGATGATGCCGATCCAGAGAAGAAATGTTTTTGTTGGCATCGCGGCTCGATTCATTGGGCACGGGCTCCTGAAGAAATGGGCCTGAGAGCTTTGCTCAGAGCAGAAGTCTCAAGTGATTTAAAAAGTTAGAGGGGCCAATTAAAGCGCATCGTGCGATATTTGGCAACTGAACCATGTAAGAATTTGTATCTGTTTCGTGGATATTAGGCAACGTTGATAAACGACTAAATCATGGCTCGAATCAGCACCATGCTACATGCGTATATATGTCCTTTGCCTTGCTGGGTGCCAGGCTGAGACGTAAAATCACCCTCTTTTCGCCAAAATTTGCGCGCGCTCGCGCCCGCTGTGTTTTGATTTCATAACACGCTGTTTTACAAGAGGTTACGCATATGATTCACCCCGCGCTCCCGGCTCCCCAGGGTCTCTATGACGCGCTGCACGAGCATGACGCCTGTGGCGTCGGCTTCGTCGCAAACATCAAGGGGAAGAAGAGCCACGCCATTATCGACCAGGGCTTGACCATACTGCGCAATTTGACGCATCGCGGGGCGGTGGGCGCAGATCCGAAGGCGGGCGACGGCGCCGGCATCCTGCTGCAAATCCCGGACAAGTTGTTCCGTGCCGAAATGTCGAAGCAGGGAATTACATTGCCTAAAGCAGGCGAATACGGCGTCGGAATGGTATTTCTGCCGCAAGAACCAGCTTCGCGCTTGGCGTGCGAATACGAAATCGAGCGCGCAATCAAAGACGAAGGCCAAGTCGTGCTCGGTTGGCGCGACGTGCCGCGCGACAGCACGGATCTCGGTGAATCCGTGAAAGCGATCGAACCGGTAATTCGTCAGGTCTTCGTTGGCCGAGGCGCCGGCGTCACTGTGACCGACGCACTCGAGCGCAAACTCTACATCATCCGCAAAGCCGCCGGCCACGCGATTCAGGCGCTGCGTCTAAAGCACGGCAAAGAATTCTACGTGCCGTCGATGTCGGCGCGCACCATCGTTTACAAGGGCATGATCCTGGCAAATCAGGTCGGCCCCTATTATCTCGACTTGCAAGATGCGCGCTGCGAGTCCGCGCTCGCGCTGGTGCATCAGCGCTTTTCGACCAACACGTTCCCCACCTGGGATCTGGCGCATCCGTTCCGACTGATCGCGCATAACGGTGAGATCAACACCTTGCGCGGCAACGTGAATTGGATCCGCGCCCGCCAAGGGGCGATATCGAGTCCGGTACTGGGCAAAGATTTGGACAAAGTCTGGCCGTTGATTTACGACGGCCAGTCCGACTCCGCCTCGTTCGACAACGCACTCGAATTGCTCGTCATGAGCGGATACTCCATAGCCCATGCCATGATGATGCTCATCCCTGAAGCGTGGGAAGGCCATACTCTCATGGATTCCAACCGCCGCGCGTTCTATGAGTACCACGCAGCGATGATGGAACCGTGGGACGGCCCTGCCTCAATCGCCTTCACCGACGGCCGCCAAATCGGAGCCACGTTGGATCGCAACGGCTTGCGCCCATCGCGCTACATCGTCACCGATGAAGATCTCGTCATCATGGGTTCGGAATGCGGTTGCTTGCCGATTCCGGAAGAGCGCATCGTCAAAAAGTGGCGCTTGCAGCCGGGCAAAATGTTCCTGGTCGATCTCGAACGCGGCCGCATCATAGACGACAAAGAGTTAAAAGATTCCCTCGCCGCCTCCAAGCCGTACAAGGAATGGATCGACCGCATCCGCATCAAACTTGACGATTTGCCCGCGGCCGAGGAAAAGCGCCGGCCCGCAACCGAAGCCTTGCTCGACCGCCAGCAAGCGTTCGCCTACACGCAGGAAGATACGAAATTCATCCTGACGCCGATGGCCACCAACGGCGAGGAACCGACCGGCTCGATGGGCAATGACTCACCGCTGGCGGTGCTGTCGAACAAAAACAAAACGCTGTATCACTACTTCAAGCAGCTTTTCGCGCAGGTGACCAATCCGCCGATCGATCCGATTCGCGAAGAATTGGTCATGTCGCTCGTCTCCTTCATCGGACCCAAGCCGAACTTACTCGGCATCGACGAGATGAATCCGCCGCTGCGTTTGGAAGTCAGCCAGCCGGTGCTCGACTTCGATCAGATGGAGACGATCCGTCACGTCGATCACATCACGCACGGCAAATTTAAGTCGTTCGAACTGGATATCACCTATCCGGTCGCGTGGGGCAGCGAAGCGGTCGAGGCGCGTTTGGCCTCGCTGTGCGCGCAAGCCGAAGACGCCGTGCGCTCGGGCTACACCATCATCATCATTTCCGACCGTCACCTGAACCGCGAGCACGTTGCGATTCCCGCATTGCTCGCGCTCTCGGCCGTGCATCAACATCTGACCAACAAGGGCCTGCGCACTAGCACCGGTTTGGTCGTGGAAACGGGTTCGGCGCGCGAGGTGCATCACTTCGCGCTGCTCGGCGGCTACGGCGCCGAGGCGGTGCACCCCTATCTCGCGTTCGAGACGCTCAGCGATCTCGCGCAGCAAGGTTTACTGGGTGATGTTGACGGCAAAAAAGCCGGCAAGAATTTCATCAAGGCGATCGGCAAGGGCTTGCGCAAAGTCATGTCGAAGATGGGCATCTCGACTTATATGTCCTACACCGGCGCGCAGATTTTCGAAGCGATCGGTTTATCCAGGGCGCTGGTCGACAAATACTTCACTGGCACCACATCCAACATTGAAGGCATCGGCGTGTTCGAAGTCGCCGAAGAGGCGGTGCGCATTCACAAGAGCGCGTTCAATAGCGATCCGGTTCTGGCCACTGCGCTGGATGCCGGCGGCGAATACGCTTACCGCGTGCGCGGCGAGGAGCACATGTGGACACCGGATGCGATTGCGAAACTGCAGCATGCAACGCGCCAAAACGCCGCGGCGACGTACAAAGAATACGCGCAGATCATCAACGATCAATCGAAGCGGCACATGACCTTCCGCGGGCTGTTCGAATTTAAGTTCGATCAGTGCACGCCGATTCCGATCGAAGAAGTCGAACCGGCGAAAGAAATCGTCAAGCGCTTCGCCACCGGCGCTATGTCGCTCGGTTCGATTTCAACCGAAGCGCACACCACCTTGGCTGTGGCGATGAACCGCATCGGCGGCAAATCGAACACTGGCGAAGGCGGCGAAGACCGCAAGCGTTACGCACCGGTCAAGGCGGGCGAGACGCTGCAATCGCGCCTGGGCAAGAGCCGCGTCGAGACTGACATCGTGCTCAAAGAGGGCGATTCCCTCAAATCGAAGATCAAGCAAGTCGCCTCCGGTCGTTTCGGTGTCACAGCCGAATATTTAGCCAGCGCCGAGCAACTGCAAATCAAAATCGCTCAGGGCGCCAAGCCGGGCGAGGGCGGGCAATTGCCCGGGAAAAAAGTCTCCGAGTACATTGCCGAACTGCGCTTTTCCACACCGGGCGTGGAATTGATTTCACCGCCGCCTCATCACGATATTTATTCCATCGAAGATCTCGCGCAACTTGTGCACGATTTGAAAAACTCCAATCCTCACGCCAGTATAAGCGTGAAACTGGTGTCAGAAGTCGGAGTCGGCACGGTAGCGGCAGGAGTATCGAAGGCCAAATCGGATCACGTCACCATCGCCGGACACGACGGCGGCACCGGCGCGAGCCCCTGGTCATCGATCAAGCACGCCGGCACGCCGTGGGAGTTGGGTCTGGCCGAAACGCAGCAAACGCTGGTGCTGAACAAGCTGCGCAGCCGCATCGTCGTGCAAGTCGACGGCCAAATGAAGACCGGTCGCGACGTCGTCATCGGTGCCATGCTCGGCGCGGACGAATTCGGTTTCGCCACCGCGCCGCTGGTGGTCGAAGGCTGCATCATGATGCGCAAGTGTCACTTGAACACCTGCCCCGTCGGCGTCGCCACGCAAGATCCAGTGCTGCGCAAGAAGTTCGCCGGTAAGCCGGAGCACGTCGTCAACTTCTTCTTCTTCGTCGCCGAAGAAGCGCGCGAGTTGATGGCAAAGCTCGGCGTGCGCACCATGGATGAGTTGATCGGCCGCAGCGATTTGCTCGATACCAAAAAAGGCATCGAGCATTGGAAGGCCAAGGGCCTGGATTTCTCGCGCATCTTCTATCAGCCCAAAGTGGGCCCGGAAGTCGCTCGCCGCCGTACCGAAGCGCAAGATCACGGGCTCGACAAAGCGCTCGACAATCGCTTGATCGAATTGGCGCAGCCCGCGCTCGAGCGGCAAGAAAAAGTCACGATCGACATGCCGATCCGCAACGTTAACCGCACCGCCGGCACCATGCTGTCCAGCGAAGTCGCGCGCCGCTATGGCCACGAAGGTCTGCCGGACGGCACCATTCATGTGCGCCTGGCCGGTTCCGCCGGGCAAAGCTTCGGCGCATTCTTGGCAAAAGGCATCACGCTCGATCTGGTCGGCGATACCAACGACTACTGCGGCAAAGGACTATCCGGCGGTCGCATTTCGGTGCAGCCCTCGCCCAAGTTCCGCGGCGAACCGACTCTCAACATCATTACCGGCAACGTGGTGCTGTACGGTGCAATCGCGGGAGAAGCGTATTTCCGCGGTGTCGGTGGCGAACGCTTCGCCGTGCGTAACTCCGGCGCCAATGCGGTGGTCGAAGGTGTCGGCGATCACGGCTGCGAGTACATGACCGGCGGCACAGTCGTGGTGCTCGGCGCGACCGGGCGCAATTTCGCCGCCGGCATGTCGGGCGGCATCGCTTACGTGCTCGACATCGATAGCGATTTCATCAAGCGCTGCAACACGGCGATGGTCGATCTGGAGCCGATGCTTTCCGAAAGCGAGCAGCAGGCAAAGCTCGCCCGCGATCTCTGGCATTTGGGCGAAGCGGACGAGACTGTGTTGCGCCGCATGCTGGAGAACCACGCGCGCTACACTAACAGCCGCTTGGCTTACGAGATCATCGACAAGTGGGGAATTTGGCGTTCGCGCTTTGTAAAAGTATTCCCGAAAGAATACCGCCGCGCGCTCGGCGAGCTGGCTGCAGCGCATCGCAAGCAAGTGGCCTAAGCGACGCCAATCGGCACAACGCGCTGTAACGCTCAACCCATCCGCTCCCCGCACAGGAGAGTGGCAAGAAAACTGTTAGAGAGATAGCAATGGGCAAACCAACCGGATTTCTAGAATACGCTCGCGTCGAAGAAGTTGCCGAAGCAGTCGAGGGGCGCAAGAAGCACTACCGCGAATTCGTCGGCCATTTGAAAGACGAAGAAGCCAAGATCCAGGGCGCTCGCTGCATGGATTGCGGCATACCGTTCTGCATGAGCGGCTGCCCGGTAAATAACATCATTCCGGATTTCAACGATCTTGTTTACAAGCAAGACTGGAAGCGCGCGATCGAAACACTGCACTCGACCAACAATTTTCCCGAGTTCACCGGCCGCGTCTGCCCAGCGCCGTGCGAGGAAGCGTGCACATTGCGCATCAACAACGATCCGGTGGGCATCAAGTCGATCGAGCATGCGATCATCGACAAAGCGTGGAGCGAAGGCTGGGTGAAACCGCAACCGGCAGCGCACAAGACGGGCAAGCGCGTAGCGGTGATCGGCTCCGGGCCGGCAGGCTTGGCTTGCGCGCAGCAATTGGCGCGCGTCGGTCACGCCGTCGTCTTATTCGAAAAAAACGATCGCATCGGCGGGCTGTTGCGCTACGGCATTCCCGATTTCAAGATGGAAAAATCTTTGATCGATCGGCGCATCGAGCAAATGCGCGCCGAGGGCGTCGAGTTTCGCGCCAATCACTGCGTCGGGCCGGCGCCGCTCGGCGCGGGAAACGCTAAAGCGACTGCCGTCGATCCCAAGTCGCTGCTCAAGGAATTCGATGCGGTTGTGTTGTCCGGCGGCGCGGAGCAAGGCCGCGATCTGCCGATCCCCGGCCGCGAGCTTGTCGGCATTCACTTCGCGATGGATTTCCTGCCCTTGCAGAACCGCCGCGTAGCAGGCGATAGTAACGTCGCCGATCTTTGGGCGAGCGGCAAACACGTCGTCGTCATCGGTGGTGGCGACACCGGTTCAGACTGCGTCGGCACCTCGAATCGTCATGGTGCGAAATCCGTTGCGCAGTTCGAATTGCTTGGCAAACCGGGCGATCCAAAATTTAATCCGGTATGGCCGTACTGGCCAACGCGGCTGCGTACGTCTTCTTCGCATCAAGAGGGTGCGCAACGCGACTGGTCGGTATCCACCAAACGCTTCAACGGCGAGCAAGGCAAGGTCAAGAGTCTGACTGCGGTGCGCGTCGAGTGGAAAAAGGACGCTGCGACTGGTCAGATGAAGATGGCGGAAGTGGCTGGCAGCGAGTTTGATCTGCCGGCCGACTTAGTGCTACTGGCGATGGGCTTCACGGGGCCGGTGCCCAGCGTGCTCGAAAGCTTTGGCGTCGAGAAAGACACGCGCGGCAACGCGAAGGCGACCACCGAGGGCGACGGTTGCTATCGGACCAATGTCGATAGAGTGTTTTCGGCTGGTGACATGCGCCGCGGCCAGTCGTTGGTAGTATGGGCGATCCGCGAGGGGCGTCAGTGCGCGCGGGCTGTCGATGAGTTCCTCATGGGGCACTCCGAGCTTCCACGCTAATTTCAAGGCGAGTAGCGCCCTTAAGATTTCGCCTTTTGGCGCCGTAGTTGTGGCCTGGAGTGGCGGCCCTGTTGGGCTGGCCGCGAATGTCGACCCTTTTGCGAATCGATCCATGACCACACGAATTCTGATTCTCCTAGCAGCTCTGACGGCGGGTTGCGCAACCGCCAACGAATCGCCCACAGCGGAGTCCGGCCACGACGACGCGCCACGCCAAGTACTGGCCGGGGCAGTGGCGAACCCCGAGATCGCCCAATTGAAATCGATGGTCAAGGAGCTAACAGGGCGTTTGGAGCGTCTTGAAGCCAAGCCCAAGGCTACGGCAGCCTCCGCGCCGACGGAAAAACCGGGCGACGCAGAGTTGCGCTCGATAATCAACAATCTGATGCAAGACAACGAAGCGTTCGTTAAGTCGAAAGGCAAGAGCTATTTCGAGCCCTTCTCGGAAAGCCAAACGCCGCGCGCGACCGTGGTAACCTGCGCCGATTCGCGCGTACACAGCCACGCTATCGACAAAACCCCCGATGGCGACTTGTTCATGGTGCGCAATATCGGCAACCAGTTAGCGACCGCCGAAGGATCGGTTGAATACGGCGTACATCATTTGCACACCCCGCTGTTGGTTTTCGTTGGCCATACTGCATGCGGAGCGATCAAAGCTGCACAAGGCGACTACAGCGCGCTTTCTCCGACGATTAAGCGCGAACTCGATACCATCAGAGTCGCGAAGAGCAGCGACGTGATGAAGGGCGTGCAGACCAATGTCAACAACCAAGTTGCCGCCGCAATGAAGAAGTTCGCGCACGAAATCGCGGAGGGCAAGCTGACCGTGATTGGCGCCGTCTACGATTTTCGCAACGAACTGAAACAAGGGTACGGCCGCTTGGTCGTCACCAACGTGCAAGGCGAAGTCGGACTCGAGAAGGTCGCCAAGTGGATGAGCTTGCGCGCGAAGCTCGCCCAGCGCGAATAACATCTAGATCGAGAAGTTTCACTGGCATGCGCGCTTGGTGCGCGCATCGCCAAGCGGGCAAGTTAAAATGCCCGCATGCCGCTGCAAAACGACACGCTGATCCGCGCCTTGCTGCGCCAGCCCACAGCGTACACGCCGACATGGATCATGCGGCAAGCCGGCCGTTATCTGCCGGAGTACAACGCCACACGCAAGCGCGCCGGCAGCTTTCTTGGATTGGCCAAGAATCCGGATTTCGCCACGGAAGTGACGTTGCAGCCCTTGGAGCGTTTCCAGCTCGATGCGGCGATTCTGTTTTCCGACATTCTCACCGTTCCTGACGCGATGGGCCTTGGTTTGTACTTTGCCGAAGGTGAAGGCCCAAAGTTTGAGCGTCCGCTGCGCGATGCCCGCGCTATTAGATCGCTTGCGGTGCCTGACATGGAAAAGGAGCTTGGCTACGTGATGGCGGCGGTACGCCAAATCCGCCGTGCGTTGCATGGACGCGTACCTCTCATCGGCTTTTCCGGCAGCCCGTTCACGCTCGCTTGCTACATGGTAGAGGGCGGCGGCTCGGAGGACTTTCGTCTTATCAAGACCATGCTCTACCAGCAGCCTGAATTGCTACACCATTTGCTGGCGGTCAATGCCAAGTCAGTGTGCGCTTACCTCAATGCCCAAATCGAGGCAGGCGCCCAAGTAGTTATGATTTTTGATACATGGGGAGGGGTACTTTCCTCAGCCGCTTATGATGAGTTTTCTTTGAGATATCTCCACGCTGTATTACAAGATGTCAAACGCGAGCATGCGGGGCAGCGCATTCCTTCCATCGTTTTCACCAAAGGCGGCGGGCTTTGGCTGGAGCGCATCGCAGCAGCGGGCTGCGACGCCGTCGGTGTCGACTGGACGTTAGATCTGGGCGAAGCGCGCCGCCGCGTGGGCAACGGCGTCGCCCTGCAAGGTAATCTTGATCCCAACGTGTTGTTTGCCGATCCGGTGGTTATTCGGCGCGAAGTGGAGCGTACACTCGCGGCTTTTGGCAGCGGCAGTGGGCACGTCTTCAATCTCGGCCACGGCGTGTCGCAGTACACCTCGCCAGAGCATCTACAGGTGCTTGTAGAATCGGTGCGGGAGCTTAGCCCGCAGTACCATGAGAATCAATGAGGTGAGTAACCACTTCGCTTCTAGTGCTTATGCACAGGCGAAACAAAGTTGTAACAGTCACTTTTACTCGACATTTGCTCGAGAAGCGCGCTCTAACTCACTGATTTAATAACTCGTCTCTTTGAGGCAAGTTCGCCGCGAGCCTTGTTTGCACAACACTAATATTGCAGACATGCTCGCAGCAATAACTTATTCACAAAATTATCCACAGACTGAACGAGCAATCCTCGTGATCTAACGATGCTGATTGCGCAAGTTGCGTTAGATGTTCCGGTCAATCGACTGTTTGATTATGCCGCCCCGCATCTTACGAATGCGCAAGTAGGCAAGCTGGCGATCGTGCCCCTTGGTCGGCGCCGAACTGTGGGCTTAGTCATGGGGTTGGCCGAGCACTCTGCTGTCACCGAGAGCAAGCTCAAGCAGCTCGAAACGGTGTTGCCTTCCTCCATCCAGTTCAGCAAGGAGGATCTGGCCCTACTGCGCTTTTGCAGCGACTACTACCAGCATCCGCTCGGCCAAACGGTGTTCACTGCAGTACCGCCCGCTCTACGCCACGCGCGCGCGCAAGGCCTGCGGCCGGCAACGATCGAGTACTACCGGCTGAGTGAGGCGGGCCGAGTCATCCAGCCGTCCCACTTCTCCGAGCGGCAACGCGGCGCGCGCCTGCTTCTCGCGCACCTGCAGGCGGCTCCGCTCGTCAATGCCGCGCAGATCGCGGCACTCGGTGCGGCAGCAAAACGCGCGTTGAGGGCGTTCGTAGCCAACGGATGGCTTGTACCCGGTTCCATGACCGGTGGCAGGCGCGACCAGACTGGCTTCAACAGTCGCCCTATCCTGACCCCTGAGCAAGCGCACACTTGTAGGGAGATCGCTGAACAGCAAGACTGTTTTTTGGTTTGGCTGCTGCACGGTATCACCGGCAGCGGCAAGACCGAGATCTACCTGCACACGATCGACGCGGTCTTGCGTGCCAAGAAGCAGGCGCTGGTGTTGCTCCCAGAGATCAACCTAACCCCTCGCGTGGAAGAATTGTTTCGCGCGCGCTTCCCAGACGCGCGCATAGTCTGCCTGCACAGTGTCGTCAGCGAGGCGGCGCGCGCGCGGCATTTTCTCGCCGCCCAAGCCGGAGAAGCAGACATCGTCATCGGCACCCGGTTGGCAGTTTTTACGCCGCTGCCCCAGCTCGGTGTCGTCGTGGTCGACGAAGAGCACGACGCCTCCTATAAGCAAAACGATGGGTTGCGTTACAACGCCCGTGATCTGGCCATTTATCGCGCCAAGCAGCGCAAAGTGCCGGTAATCCTGGGCTCGGCCACGCCGTCGTTGGAAAGTTATGCCAACGCACGCGCCGGGCGCTACCGCCTGGTGCATCTGACCGCGCGCGCCCAACCCGGCGCCATATTGCCGGCGACGCGGCTGATCGACATGCGCGAGCACCGGTCTTCATCCAGCCTGAGCAAAGAAGCGCTTGAAGCGCTGCGCTTGCGCCTTGCGCGCGGCGAGCAGTCATTAGTCTTTATTAACCGCCGCGGATATGCGCCGGTGCTGTTCTGTCCCAGTTGCGGCTGGGCAGCCGCGTGCATGCGCTGCACTGCACGCATGGTTCTGCATACGCGCACCGGCAGCTTGCATTGCCACCACTGCGGCGGCGTGGCGCCGGTGCCGCGGCAGTGCCCCGATTGTGGCGAGCGCGAGCTTTTACCGGTCGGGCGCGGAACCCAGCGGGTTGAAGCGTCGCTTCGAGACGCTTTCCCGGCAGCGCGCTTGATGCGCGTTGACCGCGACTCCATGGCGCGCAAACATGCTTGGGCACAAGCGCTTGCATCAATTGATCGGCATGAAGTCGATATTCTGGTCGGCACACAAATGCTCGCCAAGGGGCATGACTTCGAGCGGCTGACCCTGGTGGCGCTGCTAGACGTAGACCAAGCACTGTTCAGCCCCGATTTCCGCGCCGCCGAGCGGCTGTTCGGCACTATCGTGCAAGTGGCCGGACGTGCCGGCAGAGCGAAGCTGCCCGGCGAAGTGCTTATCCAAACCATGGTGCCGAATCATCCGCTCTTTGCCGCTGCGCTCACGCACGACTATGCGGCTTTCGCTCAAAGAGAACTCGCGGCACGCGAGCACGCCGGCTTCCCGCCTTTCGTCCATCAAGCGCTGCTGCGTGCCGAGGCGCTGCAGCCGAAACCGCTGCAAGAATTCATGCAGCGCGCGGCGCAACTTGCGCGCGCGCTAAAGCCGCGTGTGACTGTCTACGATCCGTTGGCGCCTGCGATCGAACGAGTTGCAGGCAAATCACGTCTGCAGTTACTGGTCCAGCATCGCTCGCGCCAGCAAATGCAGCACTTTCTGCAGGCCTGGAATGAGCAGTTGGCGGCTGGAAACGAGCGCCGCGTGCGTTGGGCCATCGACGTAGACCCGCTCGAGATATGAGGCTGCGCGCGCCAGGTGCGAAGGCACGGTGCGTATAATGGCGAGTTTTCCTTCTTGATCCTCGCCTTGGACATCAAGTCCCAACTGACCGATTTGATCCGCGCCGCGTGCGCGGCGGTGTCGCCACAAGCGAGCGAACTCAGTATCGTGCTGGAGCGCCCAAAGAACGCGCAACACGGCGACTACGCCTGCAACGTCGCCATGCAGGCCGCGAAGCAATTGAAGCGCAATCCGCGCGAATTGGCGCAGGCCATAGTCGCGGCCTTGCCCGCCTCCTGCTTGATCGGCAAGGCCGAAATTGCCGGCGCGGGGTTCATCAATTTCTTCATTGGGATCGGTGCGAAGCAAGCGGTGGTGCGCGAGGTATTGGCCGCGGGCGTGCGCTACGGCGAAACCGATCGCGGGCGCGGGCAGAAGATCTCGCTGGAATTCGTTTCAAGCAACCCAACCGGACCGCTGCACGTCGCGCACGGGCGCGCGGCGGCGTTCGGCGCCAGTTTGGCCAACGTCATGGCGGCGGCAGGCTTCGTTGTGCAGCGCGAGTACTACGTTAACGATGCCGGTCGGCAGATGGACATTCTGACCGCCTCGACGTGGCTGCGCTATCTGCAACTTGCGGGCGCCGATGTGCCGTATCCGCCGAACGCATACCAGGGCGACTACGTGCAAGCGATGGCGCAAGAAATCCTCGCGCAATATGGAGCACGCATGGCCCGCACGGTTACGGCGGTGATGACCAACGTGCCTGCGCTGAAGGAAGATGCCTGCGAAAAGGATCGAGAAACGGCGCGCGACGCACGCATCGATGCCCTCATTGCCAACGCCAAACAGTTACTGGGCGGCGATTTTCGCCTTATTCACGCGCACGCTCTGAAAGTCCAAGTCGATGACATGCGCGCCGATCTGACCGAGTTCGGCGTTGACTACGATTGCTGGTATTCGGAGCAATCGCTCTACGACAACGGTTTACTCGACCAGGCGCTGGGTAAACTGATCGCCGCCGGGCACACCTACGAGGAAGATGGCGCGCTCTGGTTTCGCGCCACTCAGTTCGGCGACGAGAAGGACCGGGTACTGCGCCGCTCGAATGGCCAGTACACTTACTTCGCGCCCGATATCGCCTATCACGCCAGCAAGTACGACCGCGGCGCCGAGGTAGTTATCGACCTTTGGGGGCCGGATCACCATGGCTACATTCCGCGCGTGCGCGCCGCCATTGCGGCGCTCGGGCGCGACCCGGAAAAATTCATCGTTATTATTTCGCAATTGGTAAAGCTGTACCGCGAAGGCCAGCCCGTGAAGCTTTCCACACGCGCCGGAAACTACGTCACGCTGCGCGATCTGCGAACTGAGGTCGGTCGCGATGCAGCGCGCTTCTTTTACATTTTGCGCAAGAGCGATCAACAGCTCGATTTTGATCTCGATCTGGCGAAATCGCAAAGCAACGACAATCCCGTCTACTACATCCAATACGCGCACGCGCGCATTTCCAGCGTCTTTGAGAGGTGGGGCGGCGACCGCGCACTGCTGCAGGACGCGAAGCTGGATGCGCTCACCAACGAACGCGAAGCGCAATTGCTGCAAACGTTGTTGGACTACCCAGAAGTCATCGCGAATGCTGCGTTAGACTATGCGCCACACGCGCTGGCTTACTATCTGAAAGATCTGGCGGGGCATCTGCATAGCTACTACAACGCCGAGCAGTTTTTGGTCGACGACGACGCGCTCAAACTGGCCCGCCTAGCCTTGATCGCGGCTGTGCAACAAGTGCTGCGCAACGGCTTAGTGTTGCTGGGCGTATCGGCACCTGAGAGAATGTGATCGAGCGATGAGCGACAACGAAAAGCCCCCGCGCGTGTTCCGGACTCGCCATCCGATGCTACTGGGTTTTCTCGGGGGCTTGATTTTCGGCGTGGGTGTTTCGCTCGCAGTTGCCATGTTCGTTAACCGAGTCGCCAGTCCGTTCGTGCATAAGCAGAGCGCAGCCAATGGCAACGGGGTGCGCCATAGCGCTGACAACACAACCGCTGCGCAAGATACGCAAGCCGGCAGCAAGCCTGCCGCTAATCAAGCAGCGAACGCCCAAGAACAACTCGCGGCCGTGGCCGGACCACCGCCTATGGTGGCGCCGACCGGGCCGAGCGCTAAACCAGCACCAAGCAGTGCCACGAGTACGCCAGCCCCGGCTACGGGCGGACGCTATTTTTTACAGGTCGGCTCCTTTGTCACGGCGGCAGATGCTGACAACCGCAAGGCCAAACTTGCGTTACTAGGCTTTGAGGCGATGGTGCGCGTGGTCGAGATTCCGGAAAAAGGCACTGTGCACCGGGTAATCGTTGGGCCGTTCGCCACCGCGGCGGAGATGGAAGAAGCGAAGGCCGAGCTGGCCGTCAACAACTACGCTTCGAGCCTGATCTCGCGGCAGGCAATGGCCAACGGGCAGTAAGGATAGAGTGGCTGAACATCAACTGTGGAGTTAAACATGAATCGACGTCGGGCAGCATTGGCGGCTTTGCTGGGATTGGGTTTGGTCGGGGTCGGCGCCGCGTGTGCGCTGGAACCAGGCAAAGACTATCTGGTCATCAAGAACGCGGCGCCCTCGCAAAGCGGCCCGAAGATCGAAGTGATCGAGGCATTCTCCTATATGTGCCCGCACTGCAACGATCTGGAGCCCAAGATACAAGCATGGGTCAAGAAGCTGCCGGCTGACGCGGTCTATCGCCGCCTGCCAGTGGTGTTCCGCGACAGTTGGGCGCCGATCGCGCGCACCTATTACACGCTGGAAGTAATGGGGCAGCTCGACAAACTTCACAATAAGATCTTTGAAGCGATTCACAAACAGAATGCCGACTTATCGAGCGAGGGCAACGTGTTTGAATGGATCGCCAAGCAAGGGATCGATCAGAAGAAGTTCATCGAAACCTACAAGTCTTTCGGCATCACTTCAAAGCTCAATCGCGGCAACCAGTTGACGCGCAGCTACAACATCGGCGGCGTGCCGGCACTCGTGATAGAAGGCAAGTATCAGACCTCGGCGACCCAAGCGGGCAACTACGACAAGATGCTTGCCGCAGCAGATGAACTCATCATGCTGGCGCGCGTCGAGCGCAAACTGGCCACTGAGATGGGAGCAAAGCCGAAGTAAGGCTTGCGACGTTTTCCCGAAAAACGCCCTCGAGAGAGGGCGCTTTTTTTGGCACTGCATGCCGTTCTTTGACACGACTCTTATCCGCAGGTTGGTCGGCGCTCTGTCTGTGCGTATCCCAGAGCCGCGGCGAATCGCACAAAGCTCGGTTAGAAAACTGCGCCCGCAAAACGCGCGCGTGAGGCCAAATGTTCCTCGATGCGCAGCGCCTCGTTCCACTTCGCCATGCGCTCGGAGCGCGCGAACGAGCCAACTTTCAATTGCTGCACGCCCCAGCCGATTGCCAAGTGCACAATCGTCACATCTTCCGTTTCGCCTGAGCGCGCGGACACGATCGCGCTAAAGCCGACTTCTTGCGCGGCGCGCCAAGCGGCGAGTGTTTCGCTCAGCGTGCCGGCCTGGTTCGGTTTGACCAGCACCGCGTTGCATGCCCCTATCGCAGCGGCGCGGCGCACGCGCTCGGCATTGGTCACTAGGTAATCGTCGCCGATGATCTGCACGCCTTGGCCGACCATCTGAGTAAAGCGGCGCAACCCGTCTTCATCATGTTCCGCCAGCGGGTCTTCGATTGAGACGATAGGATAGCGCTGCAACCAGCCGCGCAGCATCGCAGCAAACTCGTCGGTGCTGAGCCGGCGCTGTTCCAGTCCGAGTTCGTAGCAGCCGTCGCGATAAAATTCCGACGCGGCGATGTCGAGCGAAATGGCGACCTGATCGGGGTAGCGGAGGCCGCTCGCTTCGATCGCGCGCATGAGCATGTCGAGCGCTTCTTCGTTGGTGGCAAATAGCGGCCAATAGCCGCCTTCGTCCGCCACGCCCGCGAGCAAACCGCGCTGCGCCATGAGTTTGCCCGCGTGCAAATAGACTTCCGCAGTCCATTCCAGTGCTTGCGCAAAAGAATCGGCACCGGGCGCAACGAGCATAAAGTCCTGTATGTCTACGCGCCGGCCGGCATGCGCGCCGCCGCCGAAGATTTGAATCTCGGGTAGCGGTATGACGACTTCGCTGCCGGCGCGCTCGCCGCTGCGCAAGTATGACCACAGCGGCACGCCTTGCGCATTCGCCGCCGCCCAGGCGCAGGCCATCGACACTGCAATCATCGCATTGCCGCCCAGGTGCGATTTGTTCGGCGTACCGTCTAACTCGTTCAACGCGGTGTCGATCGCCGCGTGATCGTTCGCCGGCATGCCACGCAAACGCCGCGCGATCGCGCCGTTCACGTTGGCGACGGCGCGCTGCACGTCGTAGCCGCCGAGCCTATCACCGCCGTCACGCAAATCCACCGCTTCACGCGATCCGCGCGAGGCGCCGGCGGGGGCCACCGCACGGCCGTAAGGCTGTGCGAAAGTCCAATCCCCACGGCCGTAAGGCTGTGCGAAAGCCCAATCCCCACGGCCGTAACGCCGTGTGAAAGAGCGATCCCCGCGGCCGCTCGCGCCGCAGGCCAGGTGCACTTCCGCTTCGACTGTGGGCCGCCCGCGCGAATCCCACACGCGCCGGCCCACGATGCGCTCAATTCTCAAATCGATCATGTCATTCCCAATTCTTTCCCCCACGCCGCGCGCACTTGCGCGAGAGTTTCAACGGGCCGCTGCAGCAGACCGCGCGCGACGCGCCGCACGCGGTTCTTGTCGTTTTCGTCAGTCAAATACTCGACCGGCGACTTGCCGTCCACACGCGCGAGAAAAAGTCCAGGCAGAAGATGCGCGGTGCGCGCGTCGATCCGTTCGCGCGGCTCCCATGTTACGCGACTCAAATAAGCCTCCGCAAAAGCCGCGAAGCTAAACAGAAATTCGCGGCTCGCGCTCGGTGTCCACAAACACTTCAACAATAAATGATTCAGGCAGAAGGCAAGATCGAACGCCGGATCGCCGTACCACGCGCACTCGGCGTCCAGGAAAATGGGAGCAAGTTCGGCTCCGATCAGGATGTTTTTTGGGCTGACATCGCCGTGCACCAGCGCGAACTTGGTTGCGCGCGTGGTTGCAACCAGCGCCTGCAATGCCGCCGCGAGGTCGGGATGCTGGGCGGCAGTTGCAACCAAATACGGCTCAAGCCGTATCGGATAAAAAATATCGTCGGTAGCGAATCGCTCGCGCAGCTCCGCTTGGTCTGCCGTGCGCGCGTGTATCGTTGCCAGGGCAGCACCTACCGAGGCGGCGAACGCCGCGTCCGCGCGCCCCTCGCGCAACTCGTTCTTCCACAGCGGATGCAGCGCCGGGTCGAGGTATTGCATGACGAATAAACCGCTTTCGGCATCGTGTGCAATCACCTTCGGCACCCATTGCGGCGCGAACGCGGCAACGGTTTGCATCCAAGCGACTTCGTACGCGTTGCGTGCGACCGGCGCCTCCCAAACCGCCGCGACTTTAAGGCGCGCCAACGCGCGCTTTACGCACACCGGCCCGCTCGGTAGATCGACACGCCAGATGTCGGATGAGACGCCGCCTGTCAGAGGCCGCATCGCGGCGTCTGCATTGCTCGCAAGTAGACCAAGGCGAATGAGGTCGCGACGTAACCGGGTTTTGTCCTCCGCCAAACTCATATACTGTTTACTGGATACTTATAGAACATCTGAAGAATATAAGTGAAAACGAGAAAGGGGGTAGAGTATATCGATTTCCGCAGACGGCAATGCGATCACGCCTCGCTCGCCTCGCCAAACGAAAGCTCGTTGCCGCTTGGATCGACCAGTCTGAAATCGCGCATCCCGTAGGCACGATCTGCGAGCGGCTCGGCGATTTTCGCCCCCGCGGCGACGATCTCGTTGAAATACGCTTCGACGCCGGCCATTTGAAAATAGACCCTCGAAATCGCGATCTGCGCCGAAGACGATTGCGAAAGATTAAGTTCCACGCGATCTCGACAAACGCTCGCCAGGTGAGCCGGCTCTCCCCACTTCCACGCGACGCGAAACCCAAGAACGCTCTGGTAGTAGTCGAGCGCCGCTCGAAGATCTGCCACCGAGAGAATCGGCACTGCCGCCTCTAGCGTGGCTCGCTGCTTGGAATTCGGCATAACGCGATCTATCGACCTACGCCGCGGCAAGCCTGCATGCAGCGCAAAGACTTAGCTGCGAGGCGGGGCGGTTGATCGGTTTGTACTCTTGCAATTTTTCGTCGCCAAATGGCTGCGCGACTAGACATCGTCGGACGCGCGTGACTGCAATTGATAGTCACGCCCATGCCCGGTCCGGAAATCGCTCCCCGCCCGATCCTGCCCACGCAGCAGCCATATCGGCCGCGCAGCGAGACTGAACGCGACGCCGCTTTGCGATTGCACCCCGCGCGGGCTGGCGCGATCGTATAGCGAAGTCGCCGGCATGTAGCGCACGACGTAGGCGGCACGCCGTCTGTCGGATGTGTTCGCATTGGAGCCGTGAATCAAATACACATCGTGCAGCGAAAACTCGCCTGCGCGCAGTGCGTCGTCGCGGGCTGTCGCTGCATCGAAAGCGTCCGCGCTCACTTCCTCGTTGAGCACGCGGTCAGTGCGCTGATCGGCGCGGTGCTCGTACAAACTGCGCCCGCGATGCGAGCCGGGGATGTAGCGCATGCAGCCGTTCTCCGGCAGAGCGTCGTCGATTGCAATCCACACTGAACACGTTGCGATCGGACGGATCGGCCAATACTGCCCGTCCTGATGCCAAGGAATCTCGCGCCCGATTCTCGCTGGCTTACAAAACACTTGGCTGCCCCAAAGAATAATGTCCGGGCCGATGAGTTGCTCGACCAGATTCAAAATCGCAGGCTGCGTGGCGAACGAAAACCACCGTGCAGCGGCGAACTCATCGTGTCGATTGCCGTACGGGATATGTGGGCAGACGAGACTTTCCGGCGCGATCTTTTCATTATCACGCAGCAGCTTGTCGACGGCGTCTCGCATCTGCGCGTGCACATCGTCGGGCAAACGCAATTTCGGGACGACGAGACCGTCGCGGTGGTATGTGGCAATGTCCTCGTTGCTGAGCCGCCAACTAGACACGCAGATTCTCCGGTAGCGGGTGCAGGTCGCTGGACTTACCCGCCTTCGCCACTTGCCCCGGCACATCGTGGCCGACGATTTTCGGCAAGGCGCGCGCCACGCTAAGCAACTTGTCAAGATCGACGCCGGTGGTGAAACCCATCTCGTGCAGCATGTGCACCACGTCTTCGGTGCAAATGTTGCCGGTGGCGCCCGGCGCGAACGGGCACCCGCCGAGGCCGCCTAGCGATGCATCGAAGCGCGTGACGCCCGCTTCCAAACCGGCGACGACATTCGCCAGCCCCATGCCGCGCGTGTTGTGGAAATGCAGGGTGATCTTGTCGGCGCCGAAGGCTTGCACCGCACTCGTCACAAGTTCGCGCACTTGGCGTGGGTTGGCCATGCCGGTGGTGTCGGCGAGCGTGACGCCGTGCATGCCCAATTCTAGGCAGCGCTCGGCGAACGCGAGCACGCGCTCCGCAGGCACGTCGCCCTCGAATGGGCAGCCAAAAGACGTGCTGAGACTGGCGTTCATGCGCACTTGAGCATTCGCAGCGCGCACCGCATCCATCACTTCCTTGAAACCGGCGAGCGATTGTTCACTGGTGCGGTTAACGTTGGCGCGGTTGTGCGTTTCCGATACGGACATAAACACGTTCAACTCGTCCGCCTTGCACATGAGCGCGCGCTCCGCGCCGCGTGCGTTCGGCACCAGCGCGACGTAAACAACGCCCGGCACGCGCTCGATCGCCTTCATCACTTCTTCGGCATCGCGCAGATGCGGGATCGCTTTCGGCGAGACGAAGGACGTGACTTCAATTTTCGCCAGCCCCGTGTGCGACAGCGCGTTAATGAAGCGGATCTTGTCCTCGGTCGGGATGAAACTCGGCTCGATCTGAAAGCCGTCGCGCGAGGCGACTTCGTGGATGTAGATGCGGTGGGATGCGGTGGCCATCTTAAATTACTCCTCGTTGGCGCAGTTGCGCTTGCGCCGCTGCGTCGTAGCCCAGCTGGCCGAGTATCTCGGCGGTGTGTTGCCCGAGTTCCGGGCCGAGCCAGCGCGTGCCGCCCGGTGTAGCGGACAATTTCGGCACAACCCCGGGCAGTAGCAGTTCGCCGCCGTCGTTCAAGCGATGCTTTTCGATCATACCGCGCGCTTGAAACTGCACATCTTTGACGATATCGGCGATGCTGTAGATCTTACCCCCGGGGACCTGCGCCGTATTCAGCACTTCCATGACGCGCGGCAGATCGTGCGATCGGCACCACGCGCCGATGACTTCGTCCAGTTCTTCGGTACGCTTGACGCGCCCGTCGTTGCTGGCGAGCGTCGGATCAATGGCCAGATCCTCGCGCCCGATGGCATGCATAAAACGCTTGAAGATGCTGTCGCCGTTGGCGCCGATCACGACGTAGGCGCCATCGCGCGTCGTGTACGTATTCGACGGCACGATACCGGGCAGCGAAGCGCCGGTGCGCTCGCGCACGAAGCCGTTCATGCCGAACTCGGGCAGCATACTCTCCATTAGGCTAAACACCGCCTCAGTCAGCGCGACGTCGACGATCTGGCCCTTGCCGCCGTTTTGCGCGCGCTGTTGTACCGCCATGAGCGCGCCGATCGCCCCGTACATCGCCGCGATGGCGTCGCCGAGGCTCACGCCCACACGCACCGGCGGGCGATCCGGGTACCCGGTAACGTAGCGAATACCGCCCATCGCTTCGCCGATCGCGCCGAAGCCTGCCTGTTGACTATACGGGCCGTTCTGCCCGTAACCGGATAGGCGCACCATGACGAGTTTCGGATTCAGTGCGCTCAAGCGCTCGTAACCGAGACCCCATTTCTCCATCGTGCCGGGGCGAAAGTTCTCGATGACGATATCCGCTTCGGCAGCCAGTTTGCGCACGATCTCTTGGCCTTCGGCCACGCGCAGATTGACGGTGACGGACTTCTTGTTGCGTGCTTGCAGATACCACCAGAGCGACGTGCCTTGATGCAGTTGCCGCCAGGTGCGCAGCGGATCGCCGCCCGCGCTATCGGCGTCAGCCGGCGGTTCGATCTTGATCACTTCCGCGCCGAATTCGGCGAGGATTTTCCCGCAGAACGGCCCGGCGATGAGCTGGCCAAGTTCGATAACTTTGAGATTGAGCGCCATACAGGCGCTATCGTAGCTGAGAGGGCGCGGACTTGCAGGCACGCCCGTGGTTGTTCAGGGCATCGCTCGGGTGGACCGGGTGCACCGCTTGCGCGCTGCTCCGGCGTCAGGCGACGTCCACGCTTCGGCTGTCGCAGTTCTTTCGCTTCAGGACTGGCACATCCGTGGCAACGCCGGGTTCAGTCGCTTGGGCAGAACCATCGATCTGCACAGCGGGCTGCGGGCCCGGAGCATCACTCAGCACGCGCAGCCGGCTGTATGCGTCCGCGTCGCCCTGTGCGGCGGCGCGACGATACCATTGGCGCGCGCTTTCAAGATCGGCTTGCACGCCTAAGCCTTGTTCCCGAAGAACCCCGAAGTAGAGTTGCGCGCGCGCGTGCCCACGCTCGGCCGCTAAACCCAATTCGCGCGCCGCGCGCTCGAAGTCATCGTTGCGCAACAGATCCAGGCCGGCGCAATACAGGCGCTCCGTTTCTCGCCAAGTCTCAGAGCGAATTTCGTCGATCTTACTAGCCGGCTGTCCGCTTATCGCTCGCAGACGCAAGCCAGCCAGGCATGCCAACCCTAGGATGGCAGCCACCCCAAGAGAGATAAGAAGATAGGTGCTCATAGCGCTCTGCCCACTGCTAATTCGCGCTTTTGCCTGGTGCCGCTGGTGCATCGGCTTCGCATGGCGCGTTGGGCATCATCAGCACTTGCGAGCTTTTGCCGACTGTTGCGGGAGACTATCGCGGCGCATGGCACAAGGCGGTTGCGGTAGCCGCACGTGCGCAAGCGCACATAACGGTTCGATACACGGCCGGTTCGGCCAAAGCGGAATTGGCAAAGCATCGCCCCTCCAGGCGTTGGCTGCCGTTGCCTCTTATGGGCCTACGCCGACCGTTGCGCGGCGTATTGCTAGCAGCAAAGGCCGCGAGTCTAGGAGGGGCGCGAAGATTTGTCTGTAGGAGCGATGTTAAGAAATGTATCTTTGTCAACGTCGCCGACGGGCTAAATCGGCAACGATCTGCTATTGACGGGCGCGGGCGCCGCGCGCCTTCAGAAGATCGACCACTTGGAGGCGAAAGTTCGCGTCCGCGTCGCCCTGGGCCCCAGCGTCTTGATAGAGACTGCGGGCGCGCTCGATATCCTCGGGCACGCCGATACCGTGCTCGCACAGCACGCCGTAGTGCAACTGCGCGCGCGCGTGGCCGCGCTCAGCAGCCACTGCCAGCACGCTCGCGGCATGCTCGAACTCGTTGTTACGAAGGGCTTCCAAACCGATTGCGTAGAGGCGATCCGCTTGCAACTTGGCCCCGTGGTCCGCCCCGCTTCGCGCACAACCGGCGAGCACCGCAGGGCTACGAGTTGGGTTGCGTGCGATACGCCCGATGACAAGCCACGCGCCCACCGCTGTGCCCATCGCAATCATCAGTATGTACTGCATCAAGGCAGCGCCTCGACACATATGTTGAGCGAAACCGACAAAATCACGTGAGAACCTGCGGCGTTTACAAGGCTCGAGTGTATGCGAAGGTGACGTTTGCGATTGTGACTAGATGTTACGCTGACAGCGGGTTACGCCGAGTTGGCGCGCTCGGCTAAATCCGCCAAGGCGCGCGGCAGCGAGCGCATCGGCACCGGCGCGCAGATGTAGTAGCCTTGCAATTGCGTGCAACCCAGCTTGCACATGTCCGCGAACTGCTCGCGCGTCTCAATGCCCTCGGCGACAGAACGGAGTCTGAATTTCTGCGTGATCGAAAGGATCGCCTCTACAATCGGGCGATGCGCGGGGTTAGCGACGAACGAGCGGTCAATCTTTAGTGTTTGCACCGGCAATTGCTGCAAGTAGCCAAGACTGGAATATCCCGTGCCGAAGTCGTCGATGGCGAACTCCACGCCTAGATCGCGACATTCGTTCAAACAGGCCAGATCGCCTTTGGTTGGATGCAGCAGGCTCGTTTCGGTTATCTCGAACTCGAGCCGGCGCGCGTCGAATCCTGCAGCATCGAGCGCTTTGCTCACGGCAGTGGCGAAATCGGGTCGCCCGCGCAGCTCGGTAGGAGAAAGATTAACTGCCAGTCTGATGTCGGCTTGCCCAATCGTGGCGTTCGCGGCAAGCTCGCGGCAAGCAGTAGAGAGCACCCATCGTCCGATGTCGGCAATAAGACCCATGTCCTCGGCAACGTTCACAAACTTGTCTGCTGCGAGCAGGCCGCGCGTTGGATGCTGCCAGCGAATGAGCGCTTCGACACATTGCACGCGGCCAGAAACATCCACCCTCGGTTGATAGTGCAGCACGAACTGATCTGCATTCAGCGCGGCGCGCAGTTCGTTCTCCAACTGTAAGCGCTCTAGTGCGCCGAGATTCATTTCCGGCGTGTAAAACTCGTAACGATTGCGGCCAAGTTGCTTCGCGTGGTACATGGCAACGTCGCCATGTTTCAGCAAGGTATCCATGTCGGCGCCGTCGTCCGGGTACACCGCGATGCCAACGCTGCCCGCAGTATTGAGCGTATGGCCATGAATCACGCACGGCTGCGACAGCGCGTGCAGCACTTTGCGCGCAACGTGCCCGGCATGTTCCGGATGGGCAATCGAGAACAGGCCCATGACGAACTCATCGCCGCCGATGCGCGCGACCAAATCACCTGCGCGAACACACGCGTGAAGACGGCGGGCGACTTCTTGCAGCAAGGCATCACCGACGGCATGACCAAGGGTGTCGTTGATTACTTTAAAACGATCAAGATCGATAAACAGCATCGCAAACGCTCGCGCGCTGCGCGCGGAAATGTTTATCTCGTGCGTGAGCCGCTCCTGCAAACTGGTTCGGTTGGCCAATCCGGTGAGCGCGTCTTGTGTGGCGAGGCGGCGGTAGCGCGCCTCGACCAATTTGCGCTGGGTAACGTCCATCCCTGTGCCTCGATAGCCGGCAAAAGTACCGTAGGCGTCGAAGAAAGGCACTCCATTCACGACTTGCCAAATGATGTCGCCGGCCTTGGTGAGGCTTTGATGTTCGAAATCCCGGAACGCTCCGTCCGCATGAGTACGGCGGGCGCCCCATTGAGCGACCCGCTCGGCCTCGGCGGCTGGCATAAACTCAGTCGGCGCACGACCGATCAACTCCGCGGGCGTATAGCCGAGCACATCGGCAACACGCGGTGATAGAAATGTGTAGCGGCCATCGCGGTCAATTTCCCAAAGATATTCGGCGGCGGCAGCGGCGACATCGCGGAAACGCTGCTCGCCTTCTAGGCGAGCGCTCTCGGCCACTACCTCTCGCGTGACGTCGCGTCCTATGCCGCGATAACCTGTGAAAGTGCCGCTTTTGTCAAACAAGGGGTCGCCGCTAACGCGGGCGTAAAGTACTGTCCCTTCGACGCTTAACCGCAGAAGCAAATCGCGGTACGGCCGGCGCCCAGCAAGATCGTCGCGGTGTGCATCCCAGTTTGTGTGGATAGGGGTAAGCCCGGGTATATCCCAGCGAGTCTGGCCAAGCTTCAACGCTGATAGGAATCGCGCGCGCGTCTCGTGCGCACCGCCTAGAATCTTGGTGAAGCGAAAATCAGCATCTTGTTCCCAGTACCAATCGGACGACAACGACAACCATTGCTGCGCTGCCGCTTGCTGTTCGGGTTCACCGACGACCTGGCGGGTGCTGCCGAGATCAGCGACCGTGCCGGCAATAAGATCAAGCGCCCCGGTTTTCTCGTCGGCGACCAGCCAGCAAGTTGCTGCTACCCACACCCACTTGTCGGCTGCCGTACGCACGCGGAATTCGTGCTGGCAATGCGATAAGCTCAGGGTAAGCATCTCCCGGTAAAGTCTTCTGAGGGTCGCACGATCCGCTGGATGCACTAAACGACGAAGCTCGCTTGCAGTTGTGACCATCGCCATGGGCTCAAGTCCAAGCATTGCGCTCCACTGCTCGCTCACGCGCAGCACGCGCGTTCTCACTGAAAACTCCCAGACAGCTAGCCTCGCGCCGCCCTCGCTTGCAGGCGCCTCACGCAATGCAACGCTCGCGCGCTCAGCTCTTAGCATGGGCGCCCCACCTACGCGAAATTCCGCAACCATTCCCACCTCCTATTGCAGCGCAAAGTTTACGGAGGCCGGTCAGTTGCGTCTGTAGGAGGCGTGTGAAGATTTGTATACCGCGTCAACGCGGCTCGGCACCGAGCGGGTACAGTCTCATTAACTCTTACTCAACGGTGACCGATTTCGCTAGATTGCGCGGTTTGTCGACATCAGTCCCGCGGGCACAGGCGGTATGGTAAGCAAGTAACTGCAACGGCACGACATGTAGGATCGGGGATAGAGCACCGTAGTGTTCAGGCATGCGGATGACGTGGATGCCTTCCGAGCTGGCAATATGGGTGTCTGCGTCCGCAAAAACATAAAGCTGTCCGCCGCGCGCGCGCACTTCTTGCATATTGGACTTGAGTTTGTCGACCAACTCGTCGTTCGGCGCGATGGTTACCACTGGCATCTGATCTGTCACGAGCGCAAGCGGGCCGTGCTTGAGTTCGCCTGCAGGGTACGCCTCAGCGTGAATATAGGAGATTTCTTTCAGTTTAAGCGCGCCTTCGAGCGCAATCGGATAGTGCCGGCCGCGGCCGAGAAAGAGCGCATTTTCTTTGCGCGCAAATTCTTCCGCCCAGGCGATGATCTGCGGCTCCAGCGCCAGCACACTCTGCAGCGCTGCGGGAAGATGGCGCAAGTTCTTCAGCGCCGCAGCCTCGCGCTCGGCACTTAAGGCACCGCGCAGTTTCGCCAAGGTGAGAGTGAGCAGGTAAAGGGCGGTAAGCTGGGTCGTGAAGGCCTTGGTCGATGCGACGCCAATTTCGACGCCGGCGCGCGTCAAGTAACTGAGTTTGGTCAGGCGCACCATGGCGCTCGTGGCCACGTTGCAGATAGCAAGCGTGTGCTGCATGCCGAGCGACTGGGCGTGCTTCAGCGCTGCCAGCGTGTCGGCGGTTTCGCCGGACTGAGAAATAACGACAACCAGTGTATTTGGATTGGGCACGCTTTCGCGGTAGCGATACTCGCTTGCAATCTCGACCTGCGTCGGCAGCTTAGCGACCGCTTCCAGCCAGTACTTGGCCGTTAATCCAGAGTAGTAGCTGGTGCCGCAAGCGAGAATAAGCAGCGAGTCGACGCGCTTGAGGACGCTTTCAGCCTCGTCACCAAACAAGTCGGCGGCAATGCCTTCGACACCTTCAAGCGTGTCGGCTACTGCGCGCGGCTGCTCGAAGATTTCCTTCTGCATGAAGTGCCGATAGGGCCCCAGCTCCGCGGCGCCGGTATGCGCGTGCACGACGCGCACTTCCCGCTCTGCCGCTTGGTCGTTCCTGTCTGTGATGACGTAGCGCTCGCGCTGCAAATCGACGACATCGCCTTCTTCTAAATAAATGATGCGATTGGTCGTCCCAGCCAGTGCCATCGCATCCGAGGCGAGAAAGTTCTCCCGCTCGCCGAGACCCACGACGAGCGGGCTGCCAAAGCGCGCGCCGACCACGCGCTGCGGCTCGTCCTTACAGAATACAGCGATGGCGTAAGCGCCGTGCAAGCGTTTTACTGCGCGCTGCACGGTGCGGAACAGGTCGCCGTCATACAGATGATGGATGAGGTGAGCGACTACTTCGGTGTCGGTTTGGCTTTCGAATTGAAAGCCGACGCTCTTTAATTCGCTGCGGATCTCTTCGTAGTTCTCGATAATACCGTTGTGTACCAAGGCGATTTTCTCGCGCGAGAAATGCGGGTGGGCGTTGGCTGTGACCGGGGCACCATGCGTCGCCCAGCGCGTGTGCGAAATGCCGACTACGCCCGAGAGCTTCGTTTCCTGCACTTGCTTATCGAGTTCGGCCACGCGCGCGACGCTGCGCGCTCGTTTCAAGCCGTCGTCATAGACAGCGACTCCGCAAGAGTCGTAACCGCGATATTCCAGGCGCTTCAGTCCTTCTATTAGGATCGGAACTATGTTGCGCTGGGACACAGCGCCTACGATGCCGCACATGAGAATTCCTCGGTGATACCTATTGAGTGTGTTGGCGCCCGCGCGCTCGCTTCGAACACGGCGGGTGGAGGGGCAAATGGGCAGATGCGTGAAGGGGCGCGCAGCTCGCGGAGTGTATCCGGTTCACAGTCTTACCTTTCACCCTTCGCTTTCTTCACCGGCCGCTTCCAACCCGCAAGCGTTGTCTGCTTCGCGCGCGAGATGGTCAGTTCCCCCGGGGGCGCATCTTTTGTCAGCGTCGTGCCGGCACCAAGTGTCGCGCCTTTGCCAACGGTGACTGGTGCCACTAGTTGCGTATCCGAGCCGATGAAGGCTTCATCTTCGATGATCGTGCGGTGCTTGTTGGCTCCGTCGTAGTTGCAGGTGATGGTTCCAGCACCGATGTTGACCTTCTTGCCGACGGTAGCATCACCGATATAAGCCAGGTGGTTCGCTTTCGAATGCGAATCGAACTCGCTGTTCTTGATCTCGACGAAGTTGCCGATGTGCACGTCTTCGCCCAGCTTGGTGCCGGGGCGCAGGCGCGCATAAGGGCCAATACGCGCGTTCGCGCCCACTACGGCCTCTTCAAGGTGACAAAATGGGTGGATCTGCGCGCCAGCGGCGACGCGCACGTTCTTCAGCACGCAGTTAGCGCCGACGCTGGCGCCGTCTTCGAGCTGCACGTCGCCTTCGAACACACAATTGATGTCGATCACCACATCGCGGCCGCATTTTAGGGTGCCGCGAATATCGATACGCGCTGGGTCGGCAAGGCTAACCCCTTGCTCCAGCAAACGCGTGGCTTGCTCGCGCTGAAAGATGCGCTCGAGCTGAGACAGCTCGACTTTGCTGTTCACTCCGGCGCTTTCCCACTCGCTTGCCGGCTGCGCCGAGTTGACCGGCACAGCTGCAGCAACAGCCAACTTAATCACATCGGTGAGGTAGTACTCTTGCTGTGCGTTGTTATTCTCGAGTTTGCCGAGCCAGCTTGCCAGCCGCCGTGTCGGCAGCGCCATAATGCCGGTGTTAACTTCGCGAATGCGGCGTTGCTCGTCATTCGCGTCTTTGTGCTCGACGATGCCGGTCAGTTTTCCCTGCGTATCGCGCACGATGCGGCCGTAACCGGAAGGATCCGCCAGTTCCACAGTCAGCACCGCCAGCGAACCGTCGCTGGCCGTTTCAATCAGGCGCTTGAGCGTATCAGCGCGCGTCAGCGGCACATCGCCGTAAAGCACCAGCGTCACATCGCCGCCTCCCAATTTAGGCAGCGCCTGCAGAAGCGCGTGCCCGGTTCCGAGTTGCGGCTCTTGCTTTGCCCAAGCGAGGTCGGCACTAGCGTATTGCCCGTCACCGAAAGCTGTGCGCACGGCGTCTCCTCCGTGACCGTACACAACGCAGATCGACTGTGGGGCGAGCGTGCGCGCTGTGTCCAGCACGTGAGCCAGTAGCGCTTTGCCCGCCAGTGGGTGCAGCACCTTGGGCAGTGCAGAGTACATGCGCTTACCTTGACCTGCCGCTAAGACGACAACGTTTAGGCTAGCAGTCATGCGCGGGAAACTGAGTAGTTTGGGTTTGTGGAGGGCAAGGAAGCGTCTTCGCCACCAATTTGGTGTAGGCGGTATAGCTAATTGTACCGCTGCCCGCTAGCGCGTTCCGAATCCTATACTCGGCACCCTATTCTCTGGTGCGCGATTGAATAAAGATGAAAACGGGCGGTAGTCCATGCTGTATACCGAGAAGCTCAGCTAGCGTTGCCGATTCAATCCAATCGAAGTCGAGCAGGTGCAACGGACTCGGTTGCACGGCACCGCTGAGTTGAGTACCGCGCCTCGACTCAACGCTTGCGCAGCTTGCGGATGGCGGCCAGTTGCGCGGCGAGCATGGCCAGCTCGCCTTCGACAGTGGCGATTTCGGCCTTGTCCTTGGCGCTGCGGCGGGCTTCTTCAGCGCGCTTGAGCGCTTCGTTGGCTTTTGCCTCGTCGAGATCGTGACCGCGAATGGCCGTATCGGCCAACACTGTCACCATGGTGGGCTGCACTTCGAGAATGCCGCCAGCCACGAACACCAATTCTTCGTCCGCCTGTCCTGGAACCTTGATGCGCACCGCGCCAGGCTTGATGCGCGTGATGAGCGGCGTGTGGCGCGGATAGATGCCGAGTTCGCCGGCTTCACCGGGCAGGGCAACGAACTCCGCCTCCCCCGAGAAGATCTGCTGTTCGGCGCTGACGACGTCGACGTGGATAGTTGCAGCCATGAGAAATCCTAGTGAATGCTTTACTGCAACGTCTTCGCTTTGGCGATTGCTTCTTCAATCGGCCCGACCATGTAGAAGGCCTGTTCGGGGATGTTGTCGCATTCGCCGTTGACGATCATCTTGAAGCCTTTGATCGTGTCTTTCAACGTAACGTATTTGCCGGGCGAGCCGGTGAACGTTTCCGCCACGTGGAACGGTTGCGATAGGAAGCGCTGAATCTTCCGCGCGCGCGACACGGCGAGTTTGTCTTCCGGCGACAATTCGTCCATACCGAGAATCGCGATAATGTCGCGCAGCTCTTTATAGCGCTGCAACACCGCTTGCACCGACCGCGTGGTGTTGTAGTGATCTTCGCCGATGGTGTTGGGATCGACTTGGCGCGAAGTGGAGTCGAGCGGATCGACCGCCGGATAAATCCCCAGCGAAGCGATATCGCGCGAGAGCACGACCGTTGCGTCCAAGTGGCCGAAGGTGGTCGCGGGCGACGGATCGGTCAAGTCGTCCGCCGGCACGTACACGGCTTGGATCGAGGTGATGGAGCCCACTTTGGTCGAAGTGATGCGCTCCTGCAAGCGACCCATTTCCTCCGCCAGCGTCGGCTGATAGCCCACGGCAGAAGGCATGCGCCCCAACAACGCCGACACTTCGGTGCCGGCGAGCGTGAAGCGATAGATGTTGTCGACGAAAAACAGAATGTCGCGGCCTTCGTCGCGGAATTTTTCCGCCATGGTCAAACCGGTCAGTGCCACACGCAGGCGGTTGCCCGGCGGCTCGTTCATCTGGCCGAACACCATCGCCACTTTCGACTGGCTCAGGTCTTCTTGCACAATAACTTTGGCGTCCGACATTTCGTGATAGAAGTCGTTGCCCTCGCGCGTGCGCTCACCGACACCGGCGAACACCGATAAACCCGAGTGCTGCTTGGCGATGTTGTTAATCAGCTCAAGCATGTTCACTGTCTTGCCCACGCCAGCGCCGCCGAACAATCCGATCTTGCCGCCTTTGGCGAACGGGCAGATCAAGTCGATAACCTTGATGCCGGTCTCAAGCAGCTCAACCGACGGCGAGAGCTCGTCGAACTTCGGCGCGGGCTGGTGAATCGAGCGGCGCTCTTGGGTAGCGACAGGACCGCGCTCGTCGATCGGGCGGCCGAGCACGTCCATCACGCGGCCGAGCGTGCCGTTACCGACCGGAACCGAAATCGGCGCGCCGGTGTTGTTCACCTTCATGCCGCGGCGCAAGCCGTCGGAGGAACCTAGCGCGATGCAGCGCACCACGCCGTCGCCCAATTGCTGCTCGACTTCGAAGGTGAGCCCTTTTTCCGCGAGCGGATTATTGGCGTCTTCGACCAGCGTCAGTGCGTCATAGATGTGCGGCATCGCCTCACGCGGGAATTGAATGTCGATCACCGCGCCGATGCATTGAACGATGGACCCTTGTGCTTGTGCCATTGATGAATTCCTAGATTTCCGAATGTATTTTCAGTGACTCTAAACGGCTGCCGCGCCGCCGACGATCTCGGACAGCTCTTTGGTAATGCCTGCTTGGCGCGCCTTGTTGTAGATCAACGTCAGCTCGCCGATAACGTTCTTCGCGTTGTCGCTGGCGGCTTTCATCGCCACCATGCGCGCGGATTGCTCGGATGCCATGTTCTCGGTCAGCGCTTGATAGATGATCGCTTCGATGTAGCGCGTGAGCGTCTGCTCGAGTACGACTTTGGCCTCCGGCTCATAGATGTAGTCCCATGAACCGGTGGGGACACCCAACTTTTCGCCGGACAGCGGCAGCAGTTGCTCGATCACCGGCTCCTGCTTCATGGTGTTGATGAAGCGCGTGTAGCACAGCAGCAAGCGGTCGAATCGATCGTTGATGTAGCCGTCGAGCATCACTTTCACCGAACCGATCAGCTTGTCCATCTGCGGGCGGTCGCCGAGGCCTGTGACGTTGGAGACGATGTTCGCACCCAAGCGCTGCATGAAGCCCAAGCCCTTATTGCCGATGCAGCACACGTCGTACTGCTCGCCTTCGGCTTCCCACTTCTTAATCTCGTTCAGCGCCAAGCGCAGCGCGTTGGTATTCAGGCCGCCGCACAAACCCTTGTCGGTGGTAACGATGATCAGGCCGACGCGCTTGACGGTATCGCGCTCAACCAAGAACGGATGCCGATACTCGGGATTGGCGTGCGAAATGTGGGCGGCAACGTTGCGGATTTTTTCGCCATAGGGACGCGCCGCGCGCATGCGCTCTTGCGCCTTGCGCATTTTGGAGGCCGCCACCATTTCCATCGCCTTGGTGATCTTGCGCGTGTTTTGCACGCTCTTGATCTTGGTGCGGATTTCTTTGCTGCCCGGCATGAGTCTACTCCGTGGCCTTTAGTAGGAGCCGCTCTTCTTGAAATCTTGAATGGCGGCGTGCAGCGCCTTCTCGTCGTCGCCGGACAGATTCTTTTCCGACTCCATCTTGTTGGCGAGCGCGGCGTACTTGGATTTCATGAAATCGCGCAAAGCGCGCTCGAAGGGCAACGCTTTCTTAACGTCCACATCGTCCATGTAATTGTTGTTGACGGCGAACAGCGTCAGCGCCATTTCCCACACCGCCATCGGTTGGTACTGCGCCTGCTTCATCAACTCCGTCACCATGCGGCCGCGCTCCAACTGCTTGCGCGTGGCATCGTCCAAATCCGACGCGAACTGTGCGAACGCCGCCAACTCACGATACTGCGCGAGCGACAAGCGCACGCCGGCACCGGTATCTTTGCGCTTCATGATCTTGGTTTGCGCCGCACCACCCACGCGCGAGACTGAAACGCCCGCGTTAATCGCGGGACGGATACCGGCGTTGAACAAATCCGTCTCCAAGAAGATCTGGCCGTCGGTAATGGAAATCACGTTGGTCGGCACGAACGCGGACACGTCGCCTGCCTGTGTCTCAATCACGGGCAGCGCGGTGAGCGATCCCGTTTTCCCTTTCACTGCCCCGTTGGTAAAGCGCTCCACCCATTCTTCACTGCAACGCGCGGCGCGCTCCAACAAGCGCGAGTGGAGATAAAACACGTCGCCCGGATACGCTTCGCGGCCCGGCGGGCGGCGCAGCAGCAGGGAGATTTGGCGATACGCCCACGCTTGCTTAGTCAAATCGTCGTAAATGATGAGCGCGTCTTGGCCGCGATCGCGGAAGTACTCTCCCATCGTGCAACCGGAGTATGCCGCGATATATTGCATGGCAGCTGATTCGGAGGCCGATGCTGCCACCACTATAGTGTACGCCATGGCGCCGAACTCTTCCAATTTGCGCACCACGTTGGCAATTGTCGAAGCCTTCTGCCCGATTGCGACGTACACGCAAATCAGATCTTTGCCTTTTTGGTTGATGATGGTGTCGACCGCCACCGCCGTCTTACCGGTCTGGCGATCGCCGATGATCAACTCGCGCTGCCCGCGCCCGACCGGCACCATGGCGTCGATGGACTTCAGTCCGGTTTGCACCGGCTGCGACACCGACTTACGCCAAATCACGCCCGGGGCGACTTTCTCGATCACATCGCTTTCTTTGGCATTGATCGGACCCTTGCCGTCGATCGGTTGACCGAGCGAATTGACCACGCGGCCGATCAACTCTGGGCCAACCGGCACCGAAAGAATCTTGCCCGTGCATTTGACGGTGTCGCCCTCGGAGATGTGCTCGTACGCGCCCAATACCACCGCGCCGACCGAGTCGCGCTCCAAGTTCATCGCCAAACCGAAGGTGTTGCCGGGGAACTCCAACATTTCGCCCTGCATCACGTCCGACAAGCCGTGGATGCGGCAAATGCCGTCCGTCACGGTGACGACCGTGCCTTGCGTGCGCACGTCGGCGGACAGCGCCAGGCCTTGGATCTTGGTGCGAATCAGTTCGCTGATTTCGGAGGGGTTGAGCTGTTGCATACGCTTCCTAGAAATCTAATGGTGATGTATTGGAAAAATGGACAAGTGTGCGCCGCGCAGATTTATGAAACCAGCGCCGCGCGCAGCGCAGCCAACTTGCCGCGCACCGAGCCGTCGATGACTTCGTCGCCGATAGCAATCTTGACGCCACCGATCAGCTCTTTGTCGACGCTGACGGTGGGGTTTACTTTGCGTTTGTACTTCGATTCAAGGTGACCGACCAAATTGCCGAGCTGGAACTCTTCCAGCGCATGTGCCGAGGTAATTTGCACGTCCAACACACCCTCGCGCTGATGCTTTGCCTGCTCGAACAAATCGCGAATTTCCGGCAACAGCGCCAAGCGATTGTTGTCCGCCAACACTTGCACGAAACTCTTGGCGTCGGCGGAAAGGTTATCGCCCAGCATCGAGACGAACACTTCGGCCATGCGATTCGCGCTCAAATTCGGGTCGCGCATGCACGCCAACACTTGCTCGTTGGAGGCGACCAGCGCCATGCGGCTCAACGTTGCAGACCACGCCGGCAATGCGTTGGCTTTGTCGGCCAACTGGAAAACCGCTTCGGCGTAGGGGCGCGCGATGGTGGTCAGTTCGGCCATCAGAACTCGCGCTTTAACTGATCGAGCAAATCGGCGTGCGCCTTGGCATCGACTTCGCGGCGCAGAATTTTCTCCGCACCGGCCACAGCTAGCGCCGCGACTTGGTCGCGCAACTGCTCCTTGGCGCGCGAAGTCTCTTGCTGCGTTTCCGCCTTGGCGCCGGCAATGATGCGGTCGCCTTCGACTTTCGCGGCAGATTTGGCTTCCTCGACGATCTGCGCGGCGCGGCGCTCCGCCTGAGCGAGAATTTCGCCTGCACGGCTGCGCGCTTCCGCCAGCGCTTCGTTCGACTTGCGATCGGCGATGGCGAGCTCTTGCTTGCCCTTCTCGGCCGCAGCCAAACCATCAGCAACGCTCTTCTGGCGATCTTCGATCGCCTTCATTAGCGGTGGCCAAACAAACTTCCAGGAGAACCAGACGAAGATCGCGAACGCGATCATCTGGCCCAACATGGTCAGATTTAGATTCATGACCGAACCTTCTTAATACTGGGTGAACTTAACGACCAGCGGATTGCGCTTAGTGCGCGCCGGGAAGCTGGCCGAGCAACGGATTGCCGGTCGCAAACCACAGCGCCAAACCGACACCGATAATGAACGACGCGTCGATCAGGCCGAGCAACAAGAACACCTTGGCTTGCAGTTGCGGCATCAGTTCTGGCTGACGCGCGGCGCCTTCCAAAAAGCGGCTCGCCATGATGCCCACGCCGATACACGCGCCCATAGCGCCTAGACCGATAATCAGACCGATGCCGATACCGGTCATGCCTTGGATGGTTGCAATTGCAGCTTCCATTTCTTTCCTCTCTTTGTGTCGAACTAGTTAGAACGTTTCTAGGGTAATTAGTGGTGTTCGTGCGCCATCGCCAAATACACGGCCGTCAGCATCATGAAAATGAATGCTTGCAGCACGACGATCAGGATGTGGAAGATCGCCCAACCGGCACCGAGTATTCCCGCGATCAGAGTTCCGAGTATGCTGGTCGAGGCTAGAAGCCCAAGCAGCAAGAAGATCAACTCGCCAGCGTACATATTGCCGAACAAACGCAAGCTGTGCGACAACGGTTTAGACAAATACTCGATGATGTTGAGCAAGAAGTTGGGAATCCAAAGCAGCGGATTGCCGCCGAAAGGGGAACAGAAAAGCTCGTGGATCCAGCCGCCCAAGCCTTTAACTTTGATCGAATAGAAAATCATTAGCCCGAACACGCTCAAGGCCAAGGCAAACGTAGTATTCACGTCGGCGGTGGGCACTAGGCGCCAGCGATCGGCGAAGGCGTGCGTGACCTTGCCTGTCACATCGACCGGCAAGAAATCCATCGCGTTCATCAGCAACACCCACACGAATACCGTGAGGGCAAGCGGGCCGATGAAGCGGCGGTTGCCGTGGAACACGTCCTTTACTTGGCCATCGACAAAATCGATCGCCAGTTCGCAGAACGCCTGCCACTTGCCCGGCACGCCGCTGGTGGCTTTGCGCGAGGCGAGCCAGAGCAATCCTAAGCCGATGATGCCGAGCAGCACGGACATAACGATGGTGTCGACGTGCAGTGTCCAGAAGGAACCTTCGCCAACCGACTTCTTAAAAAACTCGAGGTGGTGCGAGATGTAAGTGGTGGAGGTGATTTCGTGCGCTTCGGAGGCCATGCTGTCTTACGCTAGCGGTTTCTCTTTGACGATGAACGCCAGCGAGAACACCAACACTGTCACTATAAAGGTTAAGAAAAACGCCAGCGCCGCAACGCTTTTATACGTCGTCAGCACCATCCAAATTTGCGTAACGATCAGAGCGATCTTGCTCGCTTCCGCCCGTATCATTGTTCTAAGCACAGCCCCCGGTGAGCGCGTGTCGCTGATGGAAACCACCCATGCATACACGAGGTGCGCGACGATGTTAACCAAACCGCCGAGCAATGCGGACATGAACCCGCGTTCGCCGATCCAAATCCCCGCGACCACCGCGGCGGCGAGCGTTACATAGAGCTGCCAACGCAACACGGTCTGAACCGGCTTGCTCTTAAAATAGCTAACCACTGGGGACGCGCCGCGAGCAAACCGACGGATTTTAGCGAGAATTAGTGCGGCGCGTCAAACTTGCCGCTTCTGTCTATTTGCGCAGCTTTGCCAGTATCGCATCCAATTGCTCAAAGCTGCGATAGCTCACTTCCAAACGCCCTTTGCCCTTGCCGCTGGCGCGGATCTGCACACGCGTGCCGAGCTTGTCGGAGAGCTCTTCTTCTAGGCGCGCGACATCGCGATCGACCGGCTTCGGCGCCTTGCCCTGCGGCTTGACCGGCACGTAGGCTTGACCGGCGCGGCGCTCCACCTCGCGCACCGACAAATCTTCATCGACGATTTGCAGCGCAAGCTGCTCTTGGCGCGGCGGCGCCAGCGCGAGCAGCGCGCGCGCGTGGCCCATTTCGATTTCGCCTTCGAGCAGCATTTCGCGCACGCGCGCGCTGAGATTGAGCAAGCGCAGCAGATTGGTGACCGCGCTGCGCGAGCGCCCTACCGCCTGCGCAGCGGCTTCGTGCGTCATACTGAATTCTTCGATCAGCCGCTTGATACCGGCCGCTTCTTCGAGCGGATTCAAATCCTCGCGCTGGATGTTTTCGATCAGCGCGACTTGCAGCGCGACGTGATCTTCGACTTCTTTGACAATGACCGGCACATCGCTCAAGCCCGCCAATTGGGCCGCGCGCCAACGGCGCTCACCGGCGAGGATTTCGTAGTTGTCTGCCGCCACTGGGCGCACGACAATGGGCTGCAACAAGCCTTGCGTCTTGATCGAATCCGCCAACTGCTGCAGCGCCGCTTGATCCATGCGCGAGCGCGGCTGGTACTTGCCCGGTTTCAGTGCGGTGACAGCGAGCGTGTTGGATGCGGCGGCGGCCGCCGCGGGTGCGGCCGCTTCATCGTCGCCCGCAAGGAGCGCCGAAAGACCGCGGCCGAGTGCTTTGGGTTTAGCCATTTGAGATTACGCCTCAGGGTTCGCGTGCGAGAGGGATCGACATTCTGCGCGCAGCTCCGAAACCAACTCCGGGTCGACGCGGCCGACAAAAACGTGCCCGGTAGATGTTCTCGCCAAAAAGCGCAAACTCCGAGATGTCCAGCACCAATGTGGCATCAACATCTTTCCTGCAAACTCTGATCTCCATTTCTTGGCGCCCTCGGCTAGCGGGACAAACCAATATGCCTCGTGATTGGGTTCTAAGTTTGCAGGCAGCGAACTACTCAGTGAAGCGTCAAACAGTTGCATGGCAAACCGCTTTTTCGGCGATCGAACACGCCACCCAATCCAGATAACCCGAAATGCCGTTTGACCTACGTTGACTACAGAAAGCACCAAGTACTCGGGCGCGACATCCACTCCTCGCTCGACGATCAATCTCACTCCCGCTGAGAGTTTTGCCTTTGGTCGACTAGTGTTTCCCGCCAACCAGAGCGAAACCACCACGGCCGCCAGCGTACCAGCTGCTGACAGCCAGTTTGCAAAGGAGTTGACGAAATCCCAATGGGATTTGTCGATACCAAGAAACGATGGCTCAGGCATCGTAAGCTACTTGGTCAGCGGGGACACGCGCCAGCACTTCGTTCGCCAAATCACGATATGCCTGCGCGCCTTTGGAATTCGCATCGTGATACATCACCGGCTTGCCGTAGCTCGGCGCCTCCGCAAGTCGCACGTTGCGTGGGATGACGGTCTTGTACACTTTGGCGCCGAAATGCTGTTCGAGTTGTTCGGAAACTTGTACAGTCAGCGCGTTGCGTGGATCGAACATGGTGCGCAACAAGCCTTCGATTTCCAATTTCGGATTAAGATTTTTCTTCACCAAGCGAATGGTGTTGACGAGATCGCTCAAACCCTCGAGCGCGTAGTACTCGCATTGCATCGGGATTATCACCGCGTCGGCAGCGACCAAGCCGTTCACCGTGAGCAAATTGAGCGCGGGGGGACAGTCGACGATGATGAAGGAGTATCGCGACGAAAGCCGCTCCAGATAATGTTTGAGCTGGTATTCCCGCTTGGGTATGTCGATGAGTTCGACTTCTGCACCGGCTAATTCACGATTGGCGGGCAGCACATCATATTGCGCCGTTTCGCTGCGCACGATGGCTCGATCAATTGTCACCTGACCGAGCAGCAGTTGATAAACGCCTGAAGTGAGCGCGGCTTTGTCGATGCCGCTACCGGTGGTTGCATTACCTTGCGGATCGAGATCGACTAACAACACACTTTGTCCCGCAGCCGCCAAGCTCGCCGTGAGATTCACCGCGGTCGTTGTCTTCCCAACGCCGCCTTTTTGGTTGGCCACCGCGATGACGCGAGTCATCGCGATTCCTTTATTCCGATGACGCGAGTCATTGCGATTCCTCTATCCCGATGACGCGAGTCATTGCGATTCCTCTATCCCGATGACGCGAGCCATCGCGATTCCTCTACTCCGATGACACGAGTCATCGAGATTCCCCGCTGCGCTGACTCCGATCATGGCGATGCACAGCTCTACGCCGCTTTTAATAAGACTAAGTGCCGCTGCGCATCGCTGCCGGGCAATTGGAGCGGCAGCACTTTGTCGAGCACGACGCTCGCGGGCAGCTTGGCGATTTCTTCGTACGGATAAACGCCTTTCATCGCCAACATTGTCCCCTGCGGTGCGAGCAAATGGCGCGCGGCGGCGACGAAATCCGGCAGGTCCGAGAACGCGCGCGAAACGACAATATCGAACAACTCTGCCGGCTTAACGTCTTCGACGCGATCGGCGATCACGCTCACGTTGTCCAGCTTCAATTCGCTCTTGGCTTGGCGCAGGAACGCCGCCTTCTTGTGATTGCTGTCGAGCAGCGTGACGCTCACGTCTTCACGTGCGATCGCCAGCGGGATACCGGGCAATCCGGCACCGCTGCCGATATCGATCACGCGCGCGCCCTGCGGCACATGCGCGACGATGGTGAGGCTGTCGAGCAGGTGCAGCGTGACCATTTCCTGCGGCTCACGCACTGCCGTCAAGTTGTGCACCTTGTTCCATTTTTCGATGAGCGCGATGTAGTCGAGCAGACGAGCATTCGTCGCGTCGTTGAGGACGAGGCCGAGCGTTTTCGCGCCGTTCTGGAGTGCGTGAGAAAGTTCGGGGCGGGAGGACATTTAGTCGATGCTGTTGTTTGCAGTTCGCGTTCGAGCTCGGCACACCAAATCGGGCGAAACTTCCGGCGCAATCCTATTGCGCCGCATGTTTTGCACTTTCATTGGGACGCCGCCTGCGCTGAGGACATCGCCCGCGCATGCAACAAGGAACGCTTCTTCAAATGCACCAGCAGCAAGGAAATCGCCGCCGGCGTGATGCCTTGAACACGCGCGGCTTGGCCGACGGTTTCGGGGCGATGTTGGTTGAGCTTCTGCTGCACCTCTTTCGACAAGCCCTGCACTTGCAAGTAGTCGATGTCCGGCGGCAAACGTGTTTGCTCTTGGCCAACTTGGCGCGCCACTTCGTCTTTCTGGCGTGAAATGTAGCCGTCGTACTTCGCCCCTATTTCTACTTGTTCGGCGACGAACGGGTCGGCGACGGCCACGCCAGCACCCGGCAAGGCAAGCACTTGTGCATAGTTCAAATTCGGCCGACGTAGCAGGTCTAACATAGAGTATTCTCTAGTCAGCTGCGCTCCTATTAGCTCTTTAGCTTGTTCTGCTGGCAGTATGGCCGGATTGATCCACGTGGAACGTAGCCGTTCGGTCTCGCGCTCAATCGCTTCGCGCTTGGTTTCGAATTGCGCCCAGCGCGCATCGTCCACCACGCCGAGCTGGCGGCCGGCTTCGGTCAGACGCAAGTCTGCATTGTCCTCGCGCAAGCTCAAGCGGTATTCGGCGCGGCTGGTGAACATGCGGTAAGGCTCGCTCACCCCGCGCGTAATCAAATCGTCGACGAGCACGCCGAGATAGGCTTGGTCGCGGCGCGGGCACCAGGCTTCTTGCTCGCTCGCCTGGCGCGCGGCGTTGATGCCAGCCAACAATCCCTGTGCAGCGGCTTCTTCGTAACCGGTCGTGCCGTTAATCTGTCCGGCGAAGAAAAGTCCTGCAATCGCTTTGGTTTCCAGCGAGGATTTCAGGCCGCGCGGATCGAAATAGTCGTACTCGATGGCGTACCCCGGCCGCAGAATATGGGCGTTTTCCAGGCCAGGAATGGTGCGGACTAGCGCCAGCTGGACGTCGAACGGCAAACTGGTAGAAATGCCGTTCGGGTATACCTCGTTGGTCGTAAGTCCCTCAGGTTCAAGGAAAATTTGATGCCGCTCTTTGTCGGCAAAGCGATGGATTTTGTCTTCGATCGACGGGCAGTAGCGTGGACCGACACCTTCAATCACGCCGGTAAACATCGGCGAGCGGTCTAGTCCTGCGCGGATAATATCGTGCGTGGCGACGTTGGTATGCGTGATCCAGCAGGGCACTTGGCGCGGGTGCATGGCCGCGCTACCCAGGAAGGAAAACACCGGCACCGGCTCATCGCCCGGCTGCGGTTCGAGCTTTGAATAGTCGATGGTCTTGCCGTCAATACGCGGCGGCGTGCCGGTCTTCAAGCGACCGACCGGTAGCTTCAGTTCGCGCAATCGCGCCGCCAAACTGACCGCAGGCGGATCGCCGGCGCGCCCGGCTTGGTAATTCTGTAGACCAACGTGAATTAGCCCGGCGAGGAAGGTGCCGGCAGTGAGCACCACCGTGCGCCCGCGAAAACGCACGCCAACCTGCGTAACTACGCCAGCCACACTATCACGTTCCAACAGCAGATCATCGACTGCCTGTTGAAACAAGGTGAGATTGACCTGATTCTCCAGGCGCGAGCGGATCGCCTGCTTATATAGTGAGCGGTCGGCCTGAGCGCGCGTGGCGCGCACCGCCGGGCCCTTGCTGGCGTTGAGAATGCGAAATTGAATGCCCGCCTCGTCCGCAGCTAGCGCCATGGCGCCGCCGAGCGCATCCACCTCCTTAACCAAATGCCCTTTGCCGACCCCACCGATCGAGGGGTTACACGACATCGCGCCGAGGGTTTCGATGCTATGTGTGAGCAACAGCGTCTTCGCACTGGAACGCGCGGCGGCGAGCGCAGCCTCGGTGCCGGCGTGGCCGCCGCCCACGACGATGACGTCAAACTGGTCAGGGAAATACATGGAACTCGACTGGGCGTGAACGAGCCAGATTCTACGCGAAGGGTTGCCTGGCCCCAAGCTGTTTGGTACGCAAGTCGAGTGTTTCACGTGGAACATTCTTCTTCCCCCGCATCTGTCTGTTTCACGTGAAACCATTGACGCGATTCGCGCCCCTTAGTATGTTCGCGATAAAACTAGAACATTCGAGCAAGGACTCATCCCATGCGCTGCCTCGGCCTCGCTGTACTGGCCATCGTGATCGGCCTCACCGGTTGTGCCACCCCGAACCAACCGGCCGCCGCGAACCCGAATTTCACCAAACCCGAAGCGCGCACGGCGCTACCGAAAAAGATCGTAGTGCTGCCAGCCGAAGTCCGGGTATCGGAAGTCTCAGCCGGCGGCGTGGTCGAGAAGGTGCAAGCTTGGACCGACCAAGCTAAGGCGAACATCGATGTCGCGCTGCGCGAGGCGGCAAAGACCAGCGGCGCGTTCGAGCTAGTGGCAGTGCCTGAGCTGAGCCCGGCGGACAAACAAGCGGTCGAGCAGCACTTAGCGCTCTACGCTCTGGTAGCGGTCGAAGCTTGGACCCACAGCCGTTCGCAAGACCCCGCCTGGGCGCACAAGAAAGCCAACTTCGATTACACGCTCGGACCCGGTCTTAAATTTCTTCGAGACAAAACTGGGGCGGACGCCGCAATAGTGTTGATATGCGAAGACTACATTTCCTCCGGCGGCCGCAAAGCAATGCTGGTGTTCGCCACCCTGCTCAGCGCTGCCGCTGGCGTGGTGGCGATACCCCAGGGCGCGCCCTCTTTTGTCAGCGGCGGCGTCGTTTCGCTCGAGGACGGCAACATCCAATGGTTTAACTACAGCTTGGAACAAGGCTCGGCCGACTTGCGCAACGCGCCCGATGCGAAGCGTATGGTCGATAGTACCATGCGCTCCTATCCTGGCTTTAGCAAGAAGTGAGCACCAGCTTACACGCTCTGCGGTGGCTACTCGCCGGTAGCCTAATGAGCGTCTGTGTTTCCGCCGCCGCGCAAAACCGTCCGGAGCCGCAGAAGCTCACGCCCTTCGCTGAGGCCGCCGCCGTCAACCAAATCGACGAGTACGAGCAGCGTCTTTGGACCCAGGCAAAAGAGGCGGACCAGGCCATCGACAAGGCCGACCTGCTGCTGCGCCAGCAAGAAACCGATGCGTACTTGCAAAGCATTGCCGACAAGCTCTATCCGGAATTCACCGGCCGCATCGCGCTGCACGTGTTCCGCGCACCGCAGGCGAATGCGTTCTGCTTGCCCAACGGCAGCATCTATATCAATCAGGGCTTGATCGCCCGCATGGAGAACGAAGCACAACTCGCCTCCGTGATCGGTCACGAGATTGCGCACTTCACGCATCGCCACTCGTACGCCAACACCAATACCGTCAAGAGCGCCGCCGCGTTCGCCAGTGTAGCCGGGTTACTGGGCGGAGGAATCATCAGTGATTTGCTTGCAATCTCATCTATCACCGGATACTCCCGCGAGCTAGAGCGAGAGGCGGATGCTGTCGGCTTCCAGCGCATGGTCAAAGCCGGCTACGATCCGCGCGAAGCCACTAAGGTCTTCACGCTGTTACGCGACGAGGCGAAGGCGCTGGATTCCAAAGAGCCGTTCTTGTTCGCTTCGCACCCAAAACTGCAAGAGCGCATCGACAACTTCGCTCGCTTAGCCGCTAAATACGCTGGCGGCGGTGACGCGGGCGTCGAGCGCTTCGACGCCGCCACGCTAGCGCTACGCAACGCTTCTTTGGAAATGGATCTATCTATGAACCGCCAAGCGGTGGTGATCCAGGTGTTGGAGAACGCCGAACGCCGCAATCGCTTTTCGCGCGAAGCGGATTATTTTCTCGGCGAAGCCTATCGCTTGCGCGGCAAAGATGGCGACGAAAAACTCGCGCGCGCCGCCTACGAACGCGCGCTCGCGAAGGTGCCCGAGTTCGCACCCAGCTATCGCGCGCTCGGCATCCTGGCCATGAAAAACAAAGAATTTGGCAGCGCCGCGCAGCACTTCGAAAAGTACTTGGCGCTGGCACCGACGGCGAAAGATCGCGCTTATGTCGAGCAGTACTACGCAATGGTGAAAGACAAATTGAAATGAGAACGCCTGAACAGCGCTGCGGTCGAGGCACAGAAACGCCAATCAGAGCGCGCGCATCGCAAGGTGCTTCGCTTCGTGCTTCAGTGCGTGTGCCTCTCGCCCTTATTCTCACCTTCGCGCTCAGTGCCTGCGCCCCGATCGGCTGGCAGCGCTACGAGCAAGCAACCGAAGTCGAACACGCATCGAAAAACTTCAAAGTCACGTTGCCCGCCAACTGGGTGCGTTACAACCAAGCGCAACGCGACGTCATCATCATCACGCGCGACGGCTTGCGCGTGCAGCAGATCATGGCCGCCTATGCACCGCACGATAAAGCGTTCGATAAGATCAAGAAGATATCCGCCGAGACCATGCTCCCGGCGGAGCTGGCCGAGCTGCAAATCGCCGAGATGAAAGCGCTCGGCAATCTTTCCAATTTAGAAGTGCTGGAGAACACGCCGACCCAACTCGGCGGATTGCCCGCTTTTCACGTACTGACGCAATTCAAGAACAACGACGGTCTGGTGCTCAAAATCGAAATGGTCGGCGCCGTAAACGCCAAGGGCTACTACCTGATGCAATACCAGGCCCCAGACCTACATTTCTTTCTACGCGACCGCGCCGCGTTTCAAAACATCGCCGCCAGCTTTATTCCCCAATAGCTTGTAGGAAACGCTGCCTTCCGCCACTAAACGGCAACGTTTCCGACATGGACAAACGCACGCTTTCTGACATCAGCGGTGCCGGGAGTGGACGCACAAGCTATTGACTAGAAAAGCGAATCCAGGGAATGGGCAGGAAATCGCCAGGTATTCCGACTTTAGATCGAAGCCCCTGGGCCGATAATCCTCCCAACAGCAACATCCAAGCAACGGAGCAACAAATGAACTTGCAACTCGCCCTGAAAAACGCGCCGAAGTCTGCGCCAAAAGTGCCCTACGATCTGGAAGTGATTCCGCTGCTGCGCAAGGTAAAACGTGCCGGAGCGTTGATCGCGGTTCACAACGAGGGCGCTTGTGATCCGGTGCTCGCTTCGATAAAGGAAGTCAATGGCGCGACCGGGCGTTTGAGCTTGATCTGCAAAGGCGATCCCGCGCATGTGCACGCGCTGCTCGCATCGGAGAGCGTTACCGTCAACGCACTGAGCGGTACGACCAAGCTGCAATTCCGCGTTGCAAATCTCACCATCGTCAGCGCCGAGCCGGAAGTGGAAATCGAAGTCGAACTCGGCGAGCACATGCTAAGCTACGACCGCCGCCGCTTCTATCGCATGGCCGTCCCGGTCGCGGAGCATGTGCGCTGTATGATCTCACTGGTCGCTGAAGGCGGCGCGCTTGCCCACCTGCAAATGGGCGTGCTCGATATTAGCGAAGGCGGCGTGTCGCTGCTGTGCAATCCAACTTTGCTCGATTTGACCCCGGGTACGCGCTACCGCGATTGCCGCATCGAACTACCGGATACAGAAAGCTTCGTAGTGACTCTGGAAGTGCGCAACGTCGTGCAGCATGATGGCGACAGCGCCAACCACTGGGTGCGTCTCGGCTGCGCGTTCGTCGATATGAGCGGTGTCGAACAAATGCTCATCCGCCACTACATCGATCGCCTCGAATACCAATGGCGCGATTGGTTACCGAGCCTAGATTTCGCCGAGCAAATGGCGGCGTAGCCCGATCCTGCTCCTGTACTAAGAACAACGGCGCCCATCAGGCGCCGTTGTTCTTTTCTATTGCGGGCAGGGAAGTTAGCGCGCTGCACCATCCGCCGGCGAAGAGAACCTCCCGCTTCTCGTTGTAAGTTCCTCCGACACCCTACTTGCCGATGCAGAAGCGCGAGAAGATTTCTCCGAGTAGATCATCGGCCGTGAACTCGCCCGTGATCGAACCCAATTCGCGCTGCGCCAGGCGCAACTCTTCCGCCAGGAGCTCCAAGTTAGAAATCCTATTCTTGGCGGTTTCAACGTGAGTGTGTGCTCGCACCAGTGCCTGAACATGACGCTCTCGCGCCATCAGCGCGTGCTCTGCGCCCGCACGCCAACCGGCATGCTCCAGGATGGCCCGGCCTAGATCCGCTACGCCCGCGCCGGTTTTGGCGGATACGGCTAGCGCCGGCGTTGTTAAGAAATCCAGATCGCCGAGCAAATCGATTTTGTTGATCACTTCGATGAGGGCCAGCTCCGCCGGCAGCGAGCGCCGGACCTTATCCGCCCGATCTTCATTGAGCCGGGCCGCATCACGCACCAACAATCCCAGATCGGCTTTGGCGGCCTCGCCGTGGGTGCGCTCGATGCCGATGCGCTCGACCTCGTCCGAACTCTCGCGCAGCCCCGCGGTGTCAACGATGTGGATCGGTACGCCCTCGATCGTAATGTGCTGGCGCAGGCTATCTCGCGTGGTGCCCGGCATCGCCGTGACGATGGCAAGGTCCTCGCCAGCAAGCCGGTTGAGCAAGCTCGACTTGCCGACATTGGGTTCGCCTAAAATGACAACGCGTAGGCCTGATCTAAGTAGCACGCCTTGTTTAGCCTGTGCAAGTACTAACTTCATCGCCGCATTAATACGCTTCAGCTTGCCGGCGACGTCATGGCTACGGACGAATTCAATATCCTCCTCAGGGAAATCCAGGCTAGCTTCAACGAACATGCGCAGTTCGACGAGCGCGTTCGTCATCTCCGCAATCTTGGCGGAGAACTCCCCGGAAAGAGATCGGATTGCGCTTTTCGCCGCTTGTGCGCTGGCGGCATCGATTAGATCGGCCACCGCTTCCGCCTGCGCCAAGTCAAGCTTGTTGTTCAAAAATGCGCGCTTACTGAACTCGCCCGGTTCGGCGAGCCGGCAGCCCAGGGCGACACAGCGCTGCAGCAAGAGCTGCAACACCGCGTCCCCGCCATGACCTTGCAGCTCGAGTACATCCTCCCCTGTGTAGGAATGTGGAGCGCGGTAGAAGACGGCGATGCCTTGGTCGATTAAGCCGCCGTCGGCCGCACAAAATGCTCGATAACTCGCTTGCCGCGGGGCTAGCTCCGCGCCGGTCACGCCGTGAACGACCGCCCTGGCGGCGGGCCCAGAAACACGCACGACGCCGATGCCGGCGCGCCCGGGCGCGGTCGCGACGGCGACGATGGTGTCGCGAGCAGGCGTGGGAGCCTCGTGTGTTACTTGGCCGGCTTCTTGTCGCCGTACATGCGCATCACTTGCCACTGCTGCGCGATCGAAAGCAGGTTGTTGACCACCCAATACAGTACCAGACCGGCGGGGAAAAAGAAGAACATCACGCTGAACACCAGTGGCATCCACAGCATGATCTTGGCTTGAACCGGATCGGGCGGGGGCGGGTTGAGTTTAGTCTGCACGAACATGCTCACGGCCATGATCACCGGCAGCACGTACCAAGGATCGGGAATGGAAAGATCCTTGATCCAGCCGAAGAACGGCGCTTGCCGCAATTCCACCGCATTGAGCAGCACCCAGTACAGCGCGATGAACACAGGGATTTGCACCGCGATCGGAAGACAACCGCCGAGCGGATTGATCTTCTCCTTCTTGTACATCTCCATCATCGCTTGGCTCATCTTTTGGCGATCGTCACCATACTGTTCTTTCAACTTCTGCAGCTTTGGTGCAACCACCTTCATGCGCGCCATGGACTTGTAGCTCGCTGCCGAGAGCGGGAAAAAGATCAGCTTGATCAGCACAGTGAGCAGAATGATCGCCACGCCCCAGTTGCCGACGAAGGAGTGGATCTTCTCCAACACCCAAAACAACGGCGATGCGAGCACCGTGAGCCAGCCATAGTCGACCGTGAAATCCAATCCAGGCGCCAATGCTTTGAGGTTGGCCACTTCCTGCGGGCCGATATAGAGGGGCATGGTCACGCTCGCGCTCTTGCCCGGTTCGATCGTGCCTAGAGGCAGCTTCACCCCGACGCGGTACTTGCCGTCGACCTTGCCCATGTAGAAGTCGCGCTGCACGTCGCCTTGCGGCAACCAGGCCGCGACGAAGTAGTGCTGCATGATGCCGACCCAGCCGTCTTTCGCTACCCAGGGTTCCTTCGCTTTGTCCTTGTCGATATCGTCGAACGAAATCTTTCTGAACTTATCGGCCTGGGTAAACAGCGCAGGGCCGGTGTAAGTGCTAACAAAGCGCTGGCCCCCCAGCGGTGGCGTGTTGTCGCGCAGGAGCTGGAAGTAGGCCGTCGGCGCCACTGTTTGCGTGCTGCCGTTAGTGACCTCGAAGCTAACGTCGACAACGTACGGATTGGTGGTCACCGAAGTCGGTTTCGCGGCGTTGCGGACGCGGTAGGTCTTGACTAGTCGAACGCCTTCCGCGCTGGTTGCTTCCATGCGCGCTTCGATTTGCTTGTCGCTCTGCTTCAGCTCAAACGACTTCCCGCTCGGAGAGAACACGCTGTTGTGATTGGGCAGTCCCTGCGGCACTAGGCCGGACTGAGTGATGTAATACGGTGCGCCCGCCTCCTCGCCCAGCAGTTGGAAACGCTTATCGGTCGTGTCAGCAGCCTGATGTTGGTTGAGGATTGCGGCGCGGATGTCGCCCCCTGCGCTGTCGAGCTCTAGCGTCAGCGCGGCGGACTTAAGCAACACGCGCTCTCCGCGCGCCGGCGCTGCCGGATTTGCCGGTGTCTGGGTCGCGGCAGCAGGATTCGACGGTGCGCTGCTCGGCGGCGGCAAGCTGGGGTCGGCGGCTTGCTTAGGCGTCTGCGGCGAGGCGGTCGTGCCGCGCGGCTGATAGCGCTCCGGATGCTGGTGCCGTTGCCATGCTTCCCACAGCATGAAGCTGGAGAACAAGAATACGAGGAGCGGGATTATGCGTTGCGTGTCCATTCAGTAACTCGTGACTGACCGTTGTCGAGCGGGCATTTAGCCTGCCTTATGGAACCGGATCAAAACCTCCGGGATTGCGCGGGTGGCAACGGCAGATTCGCCTTATACCCATGCCAGATCCACGCCAAGGACCATATTTATCAATAGCGTTGTAACAGTACTCTGAGCAGCTTGGATAGAATCGGCAATTAGGGCCAAGCAGCGGTCTAAGCGTCCAGCGATACACCGAAATGAGAAACTTCAAGACGCTGCGCATAGCCGCAATTGCTTGAGATGATGCAGCGAACTAGAAAGCTCGGCTGCCACAGCCGCACGCCCGTGGCGATCGAACATCCGGCGCACCAACACAACCAACTCTACCGGCGGCAATGCTGCGACGTACTTGCGCACTTCCTCGCGCACCGCGCGGCGCATATAGTTACGCGCACTCGCATGCTTTGCCACAGCCTTGGACACGCCGACGCCGAGCATAGCCGCATCCTTCACGCTATCGCCCACAAAAACCTGCAAATATTCCCCGCGTGCGACGCGCCGCTTCGCTAGGATCGGTCCAAAGCGGTTGCGCCCTGTCAACCGACCAAGCCGAGGGCGTCGCTCCGGAGATTCGCTGTTGCGCTTGGTTGCTCCAGCTAGCACCGCTGCAAATTGGAACCGGCCCCTCGCAGCTAAACGGCGAGTTTGGCTCGCCCGGCAGCGCGGCGGTTGTTGATGACGCCACGGCCGGTTTTAGTTTTCATACGCGCGCGGAAACCGTGCGTGCGCGCACGGCGCTTTGCGGAAGGTTGATAAGTACGCTTCATGGGGGAGCCAAATAAGAGAAAAAGCGCGAGATTAAAGCCCATGCCTCGTCGAACTGTCAAGCACCGGCCGTGCTGGCGGCTCTCCCGGCGGTAGTCAGCCCCGGTTATTCAGCAGTACAATCACAGTGCAAGCCGCCCTCCCGGCACTGCTTCCGGGCCCAATCAATTTAGCAATAACTATCAATTACTTACCCACGATGGATGGATTTTGGCGCGCCTGTCTTGAGCGTTTTCAGAAGGAGCTCCCGCGGCAGCAATTCGAGACCTGGATTAAACCGTTACGCCCAGTCGTAAATCAGGGCGCGGTAGAGCTGGTGGCTCCCAACCGCTTCGTCTTGCAATGGATAAAAGATCGCTACTTAGCCCGCATCAGTGAGTTCGCAACGGAGCATTACCGTGCGCCGATCGACGTGCGCCTATCTGTGGAGGAGCGCAGCAGTTCGCGCGAATTGGCGCCTGCTCGCGCGGAAAAGGAAGCGCCCGCTGCGCCGCCTACTGCCGCAGCGCTGCGCTCCGAAACCGGCATCAACCCGGCTTTCACCTTTTCCTCTTTCGTGCCTGGACGAGCGAATCAATTGGCGCGCGCCGCAGCGCTGCAAGTGGCTGAGAACCCGGGTGGCGCTTACAACCCGTTGTTCATATATGGCGGCGTTGGCTTAGGCAAAACCCACCTTATTCAAGCGGTGGGCAATCAGCTGCTGCAGCTCAACCCTGCGGCGAAGGTGCGCTACGTGCATGCGGAGCAATACGTTTCCGATGTGGTGCGCGCTTACCAGCACAAAGCGTTCGATGCCTTTAAGCGCGCCTACCATTCGCTCGATCTGCTGTTGATTGACGATATCCAGTTCTTCGGCGGCAAAACGCGCACACAAGAAGAGTTTTTCTTCGCCTTCAACGCGCTCATTGAAGCACGGCATCAGATCATCATCACTTGCGACAGTTTCCCCAAGGAACTTGCCGGCATCGAAGAGCGCTTGATATCGCGGTTCGGTTGGGGATTGACGGTGGCGATCGAACCGCCTGAGCTGGAAATGCGCGTTGCCATTTTGATCAGCAAAGCTGTCAGCGAGGGAATCCAACTCGATGAAGCGGTGGCTTTCTTCATCGCCAAGCACATCCGCTCCAATGTGCGCGAACTTGAGGGTGCGCTAAAGCGCGTAATGGCTTACGCGCAATTCATCGGCGATACGATTACGCTTGCCACCACCAAGGAAGCGCTCAAAGATTTACTCGCTATCCAAAACCGCCAAGTTTCTCTCGAAAACATCCAGAAGACTGTCGCCGACTACTACAAAATCAAGGTCTCCGATATGTTCTCCAAGAAGCGCAACCGCTCCATCGCGCGCCCTCGGCAAGTTGCAATGGCATTGGCGAAGGAACTCACGCAACTGAGTCTGCCAGAGATCGGTGAGGCCTTCGGCGGCCGCGACCACACCACGGTGTTACATGCATGCCGCAAGATAAACGAACTGCAAGCCGTCGACACCGAAGTGCATCGCGACGTGCTGACGTTAACGCAAATTCTACGCGGGTAAACCCTTGTACAGGTCTGTATATAACTCTGGAACGCTTTGGGGATAAGACCATGTTCGGCGAAGCACGCAAAACTTATCCCCAAAGCGTACCACGCAAGCATAGCTTCTATGCACAGCGTTATGCTTGTGCTAACGCGTTGTTGTTGCTGCCTCTATCACAACAGTCCACGCATAAGCCCCTTCTCCTATTAACCACTACTACCTTTTAAATAGTACCAATGGTTAATCTCAAAACGCATCGCAACTCATTGCTTGAACCTTTGCAGGCGATCGCTGGCATTGTCGAGCGGCGCCATACACTGCCTATCCTTTCGAACGTGCTCATCGAACACGAAGCCAACCGCATCGCTTTCACCGCAACCGATTTGGAGATGCAGATGCGCGCGGTCAGCGGCGTCGGCCCGTTGGGCAGCGGCGCAGTGACGGTGTCCGCGCGCAAATTGCACGACATCCTGCGCTCGTTCTCCGAGGATCAAGAAGTCGGGTTGGAAACGAAAGACAGCCGCGTCGTGGTCAAGGCAGGCAAGAGCCGCTTCAGCCTGCAGTTGTTGCCGGCGCAGGACTTCCCGAAGATGGCCAGCGCCGAAGACGCCGGACAGAGCATCGAAGTGCCGCAATCGGCGCTGCGCAACCTGCTCGCGAAGACGCATTTCGCCATGGCGCAGCAAGATATTCGCTACTACTTGAACGGCTTGCTATTTGCGTTGAGCGACAACACGCTGCGCGTGGTGGCAACGGATGGTCACCGCTTGAGCATGGCCACCTATGCGCTCGAGCAACCGGCGGAAGCGCGCGAAGCCATCCTGCCGCGCAAGGCGGTCGCCGAATTGGTAAAGCTGCTCGGCACCGGCGATCAGCCGGTCAAGATGACATTCAAATCGAACCAAGCCAAGTTCGAGTTTGGCGATATCGAACTCACCAGCAAGCTGATCGACGGCAAGTTCCCCGACTACCTGAAGGTCGTGCCGGTTAACTACCAGAAACACTTGCAAGTAGATCGCGTGCAATGGCAGCAGGCTTTGCAGCGTGCGGCGATCTTATCGAACGACAAAGTGCGCGGTGTGCGCTTGACGCTCACCAAAGACAATCTCGCCATGAGCTGTACCAACAATGAGCAGGAAGAAGCTCAGGAAGACATGGCGGTGGCCTACGCGCACGAGCCGCTGGATATCGGCTTCAACCTCACCTATTTGCTCGACGTGCTGAATCATCTGCAAGTAGACGAAGTGGTGTGTTCGCTGGGCGATTCCAGCAGCAGCGCGCTCATCACGGTGCCGGGCGACGATTCCTTTAAATACGTAGTGATGCCGATGCGCATCTAACCGCGGTAAAGCATGGCGACTCTTCCAGAAAGCAACCTCACGCAGCTAGCGCCCGATTCTCAGCGCTTCGATAACTCGGGCTACGACTCCGACAGCATCAAGATGCTCAAAGGCCTCGAGGCGGTGCGCAAGCGCCCGGGCATGTACATCGGCGACACCCAGGACGGCACCGGTTTGCACCACATGGTGTTTGAAGTTGTCGATAACGCCATCGACGAATCGCTGGCCGGCTATTGCGACGAAATCGTCGTCACGATCCACACCGACAATTCGATCAGCGTCACCGACAACGGCCGCGGCATACCGACCGGTATCAAAGAGGATGACGAATTCAAGCGCTCTGCCGCCGAAATCGTTATGACCGAACTGCACGCCGGCGGCAAGTTCGACGCGAACTCGTACAAGATTTCCGGCGGCTTGCACGGCGTCGGCGTGTCGGTGGTAAACGCCCTGTCATCGTGGCTCAAGCTGACGATACGGCGTGACGGCAAAGTGCATTTCATGGAGTTTGCCAACGGCGAACGCATCGCGCCGCTGGCAGTGACTGGCGCCACCGACAAACGCGGCACCGAAGTGCATTTCTTGGCCAGCCCGGAAACGTTCACCAACATCGAGTTTCACTACGAAATTTTGTCGCGGCGCCTGCGCGAGCTGTCGTTTCTGAATAACGGCGTGAAGATTCTCCTGGTTGATCAACGCAACGGCAAAGAAGAAAACTTCGCTTTCGTCGGCGGCGTCAAAGGTTTCGTCGAGTACATCAATCGTTCCAAGCAAGTGCTGCATCCGAACGCCTTTTACGCCAGCGGCGAAAAAGAAGGCATCGGCGTGGAAGTGGCGATGCAATGGAATGATTCTTACGCCGAGCAGGTGTTGTGCTTCACCAATAACATTCCGCAGCGCGACGGCGGCACGCATTTGACTGGCTTGCGCGCGGCAATGACGCGCACGCTACAAAAATACATTGCCCAAACCGAGCTCGATAAAAAAGCGAAAGTCGAAACCACCGGCGACGATATGCGCGAAGGCTTGGCCTGCGTATTGAGCGTCAAAGTGCCGGAGCCTAAGTTTTCCTCGCAGACCAAAGACAAACTAGTGTCCTCGGAAGTGCGCGCGCCGGTGGAAGAAATCGTCGCGCAGAAGCTCGCCGAATATTTGCTTGAACGTCCGGCCGACGCCAAGATCATTACCGGCAAGATTATTGAAGCCGCGCGCGCGCGTGAGGCCGCGCGCAAGGCGCGCGAGATGACGCGCCGCAAAGGCATACTCGACGGCATGGATCTACCGGGCAAACTGGCGGACTGCCAAGAGCGCGACCCGGCGAAATGCGAGCTGTATTTGGTCGAAGGCGATTCCGCCGGCGGCTCGGCGAAGCAGGGGCGCGATCGCAAATTCCAGGCGATATTGCCGCTGAAGGGAAAAATCTTGAACGTCGAGCGCGCACGTTTCGACAAGCTCGTTTCCAGCGCGGAGATCGCCACGCTGATTACCGCGCTCGGCACCGGCATCGGCGCCGACGAATACAATGCCGATAAATTGCGTTACCACCGCATCATCATCATGACCGACGCGGACATCGACGGCGCGCACATTCGCACTTTGCTGCTGACTTTTTTCTATCGGCAGATGCCGGAACTGGTCGAACGAGGTCACATCTACATTGCGCAACCACCTCTGTTCAAGGTTAAAGTCGGCAAAGAGGAGCGCTATCTCAAAGACGCGCATGAGCTCAATCAGTATTTATTGCGTCAAGCCCTGAAAGGGGCGGAACTCACCCCAGGATCTGGGGTTGCTCAGCTCGATGCCGAAGCTTTGAGCCAGATCTCGCGGGAGTACATCCTCGCCGAGGCCGTGATCGACCGCTTGAGCCGGGTCATCGACAGCGACGTTTTGCACGCTTTGCTGGAAGCGCCCGAGATCGATTTATCCACGCTCGAGTCCGCGCACGCGACCGCTGAGCGTTTGAGCGCGGCGGTGAAGAACGACAGCATCCACATTGCTCCGCTGCGCGATGAGCGCCGCGACAGCCATCGTTTGCACATTTCCCGCAACATCCACGGCAATAGCTATGTAACACGCCTCGATCAAGATTTTGTCGACAGCGGCGACTACGCGCAAATCAAGAAAACCGCGCAGGTGGTCCAAGGACTGATCCGACCAGGCGCGAGCGTCAAGCGCGGCGAACACGTCAAGTCGATCGCTAGCTTCAAGGACGCCATTAATTGGCTGCTCGAGCAAGTCAAAAACAGCGTCAACATCCAGCGCTACAAGGGCTTGGGCGAAATGAACGCCGAGCAACTGTGGGACACCACGATGGACCCGAACGCGCGGCGCCTGCTCAAAGTACAAATCGAAGACGCGATTACCTCCGATGAGATCTTCACCACTTTGATGGGCGATAACGTCGAGCCGCGCAGAGCGTTCATCGAATCGAACGCTTTGGGCGTGCGCAATCTAGACGTGTGAAAATCTGAACGCTTGGTTGCGCTAGCCCATCGCGTGGGCGGATCGATCGGCGTTGCGCGCGGCCACGGGCACAGTTCGTGAAGATCCTCACCTTTACCAGCTTGTACCCCAACGCGGAATTTCCCACCAACGGAATTTTCGTCGAGACGCGTTTGCGCCAACTGCGCGCGCACTATCCAGAAGTCGAATCGCTGGTGGTGGCGCCGGTGCCGTGGTTTCCATCCACCCATGCGCGCTTTGGGCAGTACGCCCGCATGGCGAAGGTGCCTGAAGACGAAGAGCGTGGCGGTGTGCGCATCTTGCATCCACGCTATCCGCTGATACCGAAGATCGGCATGAGCCTGGCGCCTTATCTCATGGCGTGGGGCTTGGCGCCGGTGCTGCGAAGATTGATTAAAGGCGATTTCAACTTTGATTTGATCGACGCTCACTATTACTACCCGGATGGCGTGGCGGCGGCCTTGTTGGGGCGAAAGTTTGGGAAGCCGGTCGTCATTACCGGACGTGGCACCGATATACACTCCATTCCCGCACATCGCATCCCTCGCGCTTTGCTGCTCAATGCTGCGCGCGATGCCGCTGCCTCGATCACCGTGGCAGCCGCGCTCAAGACCGAGATGGTGCGCCTCGGTGCGCAAGCGGACAAAATCCATGTGCTGCGCAACGGCGTCGATCTGGAGTTCTTTTGCCCGCAGGAGCGCGAGAGCATCCGCAGCCAGCTCGGCATGAGCGGCAAAACACTTATCTCGGTCGGCAATTTGACCGAGCTCAAAGGCCACCATCTCATAATTGAAGCAATGGCCGCGCTGTCCGATTACCGACTTCTGGTCATCGGCAGCGGCGGCTACGAGCACACCTTGCGCGCGGCTGTGCAAGCGCACGCGGTGGGGGACCGCGTGAAGTTGATACCGCGCGTGAGTCAGCAGGCATTGCGCGAGTACTACGCCGGCGCCGACGCTTTGATTCTCGCTTCCAGCCGCGAAGGCTGGGCGAACGTACTATTGGAATCGATGGCGTGCGGCACACCCGTTATCGCGACCCGCATCTGGGGAACGCCGGAAGTGGTCACCGAACCCGAAGCCGGTGTGCTCATCCCGCAGCGCGACGCCGCCGCGATTGTCGCCGGCGTGCGCGCGCTATTCGAACGTTATCCCGATCGCACCGCCACGCGCCGTTACGCAGAACGCTTTAACTGGCGCGAAACTTCCGACGGACAGATGGCGCTATTTCGCGCGATACTGCAGCCGCCGCGCCGCGCTCTCGTCGGCTGAACTTAGCTTGAACCACCACCCGCGGCTGTTGGCCCGAGTCAATCGCCCGCTTGGCGCAAGGCGAAACGCTGCTCGATCAAGCGCGCGTCATCGAAATGGCGCCGGCCAACGAACGCAGTCGCGTGTTTGCCCCATTGCCGCATGGCGCCGGCGCTGCGGATGCCCATAGGCCAAAACAACCAGCGTTCGCCGCGTTCAGTGCCCGCGATCAGCCCGCTGGGCGCAAACACACTGCGCGTTGCGCCCGACCCGATCGGCAGGGCTCGCAACGTATCTTCAGCGGCAAAATCATAGCGTGTTGCTTGATCGGACAGCGACGGCAGCACCCCGATCACGTAATGGGTGGCGGATGCTATGCGCACCGCGATGCGCGCCCCTGGTGTTAGTTCGGGAAGCGTGGCGGGAATGAATGCCCATTCCGACCGCGGATCAGCCGCGGGGATCGCCTCCACGCGTGCGGTCGGAAAGAACATGTGATAGCAGCCGCACGCATGAATCGTGTCGAATAGCAGCGCCGCACCGTCCCGACCGAGCGTAACGCGCCACACTACGCCATCCAGACGGCCGCCCAACAAGTCGAAGCTATTCTTCAGCGGGCGCTCCGGAAACCAGAGCGTGTACACCAGTTGTACCAGCGTGTCGGCGCCATAGCGCGTAAACGCCACTCGCTCGTAAACGATAGGCCGCGACGTATCCACCTGCGGCGACCGTCCGTCGGCCCACCTCAATGCCCCGAAGCGGTCGTGCTCGCCCTGGTTCTCGATCTCGAACACAGGCGCGTAGGCACGTAACAAGGCTTCTTCTTGTGCGGCATCCAGTTGCGGCACGCCCAGCCGATCATAGCGCATGCCTGAAAACAGCGCGCGGACTTCGCTTGTCGCCGCGCGCGGCTCGGCGGGCGCATAGCGGACGAGCCCCTGCCCGTCGGATTGCTTTGCTGCTTTGAATAAAGCATGAGCCTCGCGGTGCCACCCCGCGATGCCTCGCGCGAAAGCGATAGATGCGATCGGATAGAGACCGGCGGCGCGCTTCCAAGTGCTGTAGTCGTCCGGCACGACGGCACGCGCGATGACTGCATTGCGTTGTGGCCGCGAAGCGAGATCGGCTGCCGCGAGCGCGTCGGCGCATTCACGCGTTGCGACGCCAGCCGCGTCCTTGTCCGGCACGCCAAGCTCTGCCAGCCGTTCATCGGGCAGATTGGCTAGCTCAAAGCCGCGCGCTTGTGCATCCAAATCGCGCAGCCGCGCCAGCCATAGTGCGAAGCTATCGTCGTTTGCCGCCGCCTCTTCGCGCAAGGACGCCGTAAAGCGATCGGCACGCAAATAGGGGAAGCCTTTGATACGGTATTGACCGGCATCGCGCACGCCTGCACGGTCAATGGTTGCATCGAGCTGCTCGAACCACGCTTCGCAACGCTGCACCCGGCTGTCGCTGTCGCTGCCGCGCGTCGCGCGGCTCGTCGGCGCGAGTGCAGCACAGGCGCTAAGCAGCAGATAGCTTACGATAACAAGGATGACGCGAGCGCGATTCCGCATACTATTGAGACTTCCGCAAACGGTGACAGCCGGTTTAGGCCGCCCCCCAGAGTTTGTCGATCGGCTTTGACGCGGCTCAGCTCGAAACGCAGATGCCATGAGTTTTCCCAATATCAATAAGTTTCTGCCAGCGGCCAACGTTGTAGCGCGTGGCGCCGCTCGATTTCGTTGACCATGCCGAAGAACTGATCGGCGACGTTGGCGCGCAGCAACGGCGCGCCGATGAAACCGGGTACCGGCAGCGTGGGCTCGATGACTCCAACCCAACGCAGTACGAAACCGGACTGCGGCGCGGCGAGCGCTTCGATTTCGTACTGGCCGCTGAGCTGTTTTAAGTTGCCTTTGACTACACGGATGCCGATGGTGGATGGCGGCTGCTCGATCGACTCGACGGTAACTTTGATTGCATGCGAAAACGCGAGAAATCGCGCGGCACCCTCTTGCTCGACGACTACTGTTGCGCCGCGCCGCTCAAGAATGCGGCTCACCTTCATGCCGGGCACAAAATCCGCCAGATGCCCGTAGTCAGTTAGAGTCGCCCACAGGAGCTCATACGGCACGCGCAAGGTGGCGGTTGCACGCACTTGCACGGCGCGGCCTTCGGCGTGTGCCACGATCGACACGTCTTCGGCGGCATGCAACGCTGGCGATGCTGTTGCGATTACCGCACAAAAGAAGAGAAATCGCGCCGGTATCATGACCGTTGCAGCACCAGCTTCTGATACATGCCGCCGAAAAACGTCTCCCATCGAATATCGCAACGCTGCGCCTGAAGCGGCATAGATATCTTTATCGGGTGGCGCCACAGAGCTAGAGAGTAAGGTGCCAACATGCGCAACAGAGCGCCTAGCGGGGCGCGCAGCGGCTGCCACGACCTCGGCGCGTGGTGATCGACGATCACGATCTTGCCGCCTGGCCTGACCACACGCCGGGCCTCTGCGAGCGTGCGACTGCGAATAGGCAGCGGTTGTTCGTGCAGGAGGAAGACAAGCGCGGCCTGGTCGTACCGCGCCATGGACAGCGCCATCGCCGCCGCGTCTTGGTGCAAAATCTGCACGCGGCTATACGCGCCGAGCTTAGCGCGTAAATTGACAAGTTGTACTGGCAGCACGTCCATCACATCCAAACGCTCCATCACTCCCAAACGCCGAACAAGTTGCGCGGTGAAATCGCCATATACGCAGACGATCTGCAGTGTATATCCCTCAATGCGGGCGCCAAGTTCATTTAGCGCAGCATCGCGATGCGGATCAACAAGGGCGCAGCCTTGCCGCGCCGGTGCACGCAGAGTGAGGGCGTGCACCGGCAGTGGGGAGCGCGCTAGCGCAGTTCTCCGAACAGCAGGCTGTGGTCGGAGATGTTCTTTACAAAATTGACCCGGTCATCGCCGCTGCGGTTGACCCAGCCGTCAACCAGAACCTCAGCAGGTGCTTGGGCTTGAGTTAGAAAACTCAATTCGCTGCTGGCGATCACGTGATCGAGGTTGCTCTTGCGCTTGCCGTCGCTGCTCCACGTGTGAGCGTGCGTTTTCGGCAGCACCCGCATGCCATGGGTGTGAGCTGCTTGCTCCAACGCCGCGATCTCCTCGGCGGCGGAGGCGCCGTTGGTCTGTCCCATGGTGTTGAGATCTCCTAGCGCGACTAGGCGCGCCGCGCCGTCCTGCTCTGGCAGTGCCGCCAAGCGATCTCGCAGGCTCCAAATCTTGTCGAACATCAGTTTGCGGTTGGCGAAAGCTTGCGCATCCTTGCCGCTATCGGTGTGCAAGAAGAGAAAATTGGTGAACGCGTCTTGCCGTTTCGGTAAAACGCTCAGCAACCCGCCCGGGCGCAGATTGACGTTGCCGACCTGCAACTCGCGCCTTTGCGTGTACAGCACCTGTTCGAATTTGCCGCGGCGCCAGCCGACCAAAATCTCGATCGACCGCGTCGAATCAGTGAAAGCGAAATCATAGTCGGCTAGATGATCGCTGCGCACCAAGCGGCGCGCGGCATCTTTGTCAAGAAACTCCAAGATGCCAATGACGTCTGGGCTGTGATTGGCGATCAACTGTCCGACCGCGCGCACGCGCTGCGGGTTGTACTTGAACTTCTCGACATTCCAAACCGCAAATGAAAAACTCATTGTGCTGCCTCCGCAGGTGAAGTTCAGCCGCTGCAATTGTAGGCTTCTGCACGGTCGCCGTGCCCGCCAAGGGCGCAAACGTGCTTGGGCGGGAACGAAGTGCTAGATTTGGGGCGCCCAATAGCCGTCGCAGCGGCTTGCCTCGTCGTCACTCGGCCACGGAGGCATGGTGGTGATCAGCAGCTCGAGCGTTTCGCTGCCATCGTTGCGAAACTGAAAGCATGTCCCGGCGCTGAGCGTGAAGATTGTGCGCGCGCGAAGCGCGTCAGTACGTTCGCCCGTGGCGTCACGCCGCCAAAGCCGCCCGCTACCGCACAGACAGTACCAAATCTCCTCCACGCTGGCGTGGCGCACGGCACGCGAAACCGCGCCGGCAGCCAGCGAGCAATGTATGACGCTTGCTTGGGCGGTGCGTACCAGGACGCGGATGTTTGAGCCATCGGGCGCGATTTGGATCGGTTGAGAGGACATACTGCCTACAGAGTGCGAACGAAAGCGAGACTTCTCAGCACTAATTTAGAGGAGTATATGGCAGTATAAAAGCCTACGCGGCTTTTTTGCGCTTTGTGGCAGGCGCTGATTTTTCTTCCTTGCCGCTGGCAGCAGGTGTTGCTTTTTTCGGCTCGCGCTTCTCGAACTCAAAGCCAATACCGCCATCGGGTTTGCGCACCAGGTATGCGGAGAAGGCCCGTTTGGTACGCGCAGACACGAACTTGTGCAACAGCGCTGTCTTGCCTTCTTCCAGCAGTTTGACCATTTGTGCCCGCTCGATGGTGCGCTGCAAGATCATGCGCCCAGAGCGGAAATCGCAGGTTTTGTCCGGACCCAGCGCCTTCTCGCAGACATAGGCGTTCGGCATTTCGAATACACGCGCTTTGCATTTTGGGCAGGTGCCAACAGGCTCTTGCCCGGAAAAATCCGGTGCGGGTTGATCGGCACCGCCATTCGGTTGATCGCCGAAGTAAAACTCAACTTCTTTCTTGTCGTTAACGCGTAGCACCGCGCTAAACGGCAGACCACGTTTGCTGCGAAAGCCGTCAAGCGGCCCCACTTCTCCTTTTTCGAGCAGCACTTCCGCCTCGTCCGGCGCGATCTGCCGCCCGCCCATGATGCGCCAGAAGGCGAAGTCGCATTTCTGGCACTGAAATTTCTTATAGTTCTCTTTCATGGCGCCACCGCATTTTGGGCACGGCGCTTTGAGATCGACGAAATCGCCCGGCACAGTGTCGCTGTCGTAATTTTTCGCTTGGCCGACGATATGCTGTGTCATGTCGCTGATCTCGCGCATGAACGCTTCGCGCGCCATATCGCCGCGCTCCATCAAACCGAGCTTGTATTCCCAGTCGGCGGTGAGTTCCGGCGAGAATAGCTCCGGCACACCCAAGCCGCGCAACAACGTAATCAGCGAGAACGCTTTGGGCGTCGGCAGCAACTCGCGCCCGTCGCGCAGGATGTAGCGCTCGGTGATGAGCCCCTCGATGATGGCCGCGCGCGTGGCCGGCGTGCCGAGACCTTTCGCCGCCATCGCTTCGCGCAGTTCGTCGTCTTCGATCAGTTTTCCCGCGCCTTCCATCGCCGAGAGCAGCGTGGCCTCGGTGTAGCGCGCCGGCGGCTTGGTTTGATTGGCGACGACCTTCACTTCGTCGGCTTTGACCTTTTCCCCTTTGGCGACGGCCGTCAAATTGGTGTCGTCTTCCTGCGCTTCGCGTCCGTAAACGGCGAGCCAGCCCGGGTTGACAAGAATCTTGCCTTCGCTCTTGAACGCCTCGCCTTGCACGCGCGTAATGCGGGTGGTCTGCAAAAACTCCGCCGAGGGAAAAAAGATCGCCAGGAAGCGTTTGGCGATCATGTCGTACAGCTTCGTTTCCAACTCATTCAGTGCTTTTGGCATCTGCAGTGTGGGAATGATGGCGAAGTGATCCGACACTTTGGAGTTGTCGAACACGCGCTTGCTCGGCTTCACCCACTTCTCTTTCAAGATGCGCTGCGCATGCACGCCGTAGCCAGTCTTGCCCATCGCTTTTAGCGTCGTCTGCACCGTGCCGATGTAATCTTCCGGCAGCGCCCGCGAATCCGTACGCGGATAGGTGATGACCTTGTGCTTCTCGTATAACGCTTGCGCGATCTGCAGCGTGGTGCGCGCGGACAGTCCGATGCGGCTGTTGGCTTCGCGCTGCAAACTGGTGAGATCGTAAAGTAGCGCCGGGGCCTGCGTCGTCGGCTTCGATTCTTCGCTGACTTCACCTATCTGCCCATCGCACTTGGCTTGGATCGCTTGCGCGCGACTGACATCCCACAAACGCTCGGCACGTGTTTCCGGCTCGTCGTCCTTCTTCTTGAACTTTTCGTCGAACCAGCGCCCGTTGTATTGGCCCGCTTTGGCGGCGAACGTTGCATGCACTTCCCAGTAATCGCGCGAAACGAAAGCGCGAATCTTTTCCTCGCGCTCGACCACCACGGCGAGCGTCGGGGTTTGCACACGCCCAACGGTGGTGAGCTGAAAGCCGCCGCTCTTCGAGTTGAACGCCGTCATCGCGCGCGTGCCGTTGATGCCGACCAGCCAATCGGCCTCTGAGCGCGAACGAGCAGCCGCCGCAAGCGGCTGCAAGGCTTTGTCGGCTCGCAACTGCGCAAACCCTTCTTTGATCGATTCCTGCGTCATCGACTGCAGCCACAGGCGCTGAATCGGCTTATCCGTGTTGGCGTACTGCACGATATAGCGAAAGATCAGCTCGCCTTCGCGCCCGGCGTCGCAAGCGTTGATCAGGCCGCTGACATCCTTGCGTTTGAGCAATTTCAGAACCTGCTTGAGCCGGTCGTGCGTCTTCTCGATTGGCTTGAGCGCGAAGTGCGAAGGAATGACCGGCAAGTGATTGAATGTCCACTTGCCGCGCTTGACTTCCTCCTCCTCGGGAACGCCGATTTCGAGCAAATGCCCGACTGCGGAGGTGAGGACATAAGCCTCGCTCTCGTAGTAATCCGCTTGCTTCTTAAATCCGCCTAGTGCTTTGGCGATGTCGGCGGCAACCGAGGGCTTCTCGGCAATAATCAACTGCTTGCTCATGCGAACCGATCGAATTTAGGGGAGGGATAAAAGGAAAAGTCGCAAGATGATAAGGAGCTTCGCGGGTAAGTTGCAAGCCGCGAATGCGTAGTGTTCTGTCATTTGATTGAAATTTACCTGTTATTTCAAGCGCTGATAGCGCGCGCCGGGCAGGGTGCAAATTAAGCCGTCGAGCTCCAATTGCAGCAGTTTGCTGCTAATTTCATCTGCTCCGAGGCCGCTGCGTGCGGCCAGCTCGTCCACGCCAACAGGATCAAATCCTAAATGCGCCAAGAACGGGTCTTGCGTTTCGCTCGCCGCTGGCGCACCGTCGTGAGCAAGGTTGGGGCCGCCGGCAGAGGCGTCGCCAGCCCAACCGATTTCTTCCAGCACATCTTGGGCGGACTCGACCAGCTTCGCGCCTTGTTTAATCAATGCGTGGCAACCGCGCGCGAAGGGCGAGTGTATTGATCCGGGGATGGCAAACACTTCCCGCCCCTGTTCGGTGGCGAGCCGCGCAGTAATGAGCGAGCCGCTCGAGGTCGTTGCTTCGACGACGAGACAGCCTTTGGCGAGCCCGCTAATGATGCGGTTGCGGCGCGGGAAATTGTTTGCCAGCGCTGGCGTGCCCAGGGGAAACTCGGAAATGATCGCGCCGTGCTGAGCGAGCTGCTTGGCGAGATCTAGATTGCGCTTCGGGTAAACGATGTCCATGCCAGTGCCGATGACCGCGACGCTGCTTGCTTTACCTCCGAGGCCGCCACGATGTGCTGCTGCGTCGATGCCCAGCGCCAAACCGCTGACAATCGTTAGCCCTGCCTCGCTCAATGCCCGCGCAAAATTTTCGGCGTTGGCCATGCCTTGTGCTGAGGCGTTGCGGCTGCCAACCACTGCCAAGCTAGGCGCAGTCAGCAGTTCGCGTCGCCCTACCACGTACAACAGCGGCGGCGGGTCGGCGATCTCTAATAACTGGGCCGGATAGTGCGAATCGCCGAGTGTGACCAGAAAATGATTATCCATCGCCAGCCACCGCAAGCTTGGCGACAAGGCGGCGCTATCCAAGCCGTTGTGGATGGCAGCGGCGATCGGCGCCTTGACGATGCGTGTCAAGGCATGAACTGGGGCGGCGAGAACTTCCTCCGGAGAGCCGAACTCAGTCAGCAGCCGCCGTAGCGACTCGTCGCCGAGGCCGGGGATCAGCGTGAGCTGAACCCAGGCGGCGATTTCATTGTTCGTCAACGTAACGGCGCACGTCGTCGCCTGGGCGGACTAACTCGGGTTACGAACGTCGTCGCCGACGTGCAACGGCCGCTCGCTCTTCACTACGAGCGCGTACGCTACGCGGTCGAAGGTGCGAAACACGAACAGCAGGCCAGTGCGCTCGTCCGGCAGCCGGATGGTTTCAGCGTTGTTGAGCCATCGCCCGCTCTCTTTCAAAATAGATTTCACTGTTTCCCCATGGCGGTAGGAGGCCAGCACATGGCCGCGCTCCAGCCCGTCGCGCGCGCCCTTGTTCAGCACCACGATCTGGCCTTGGCCAAGCTCAGCCACCGCTTCATATGCGGATACGATGCGCGCCTTGATCTGTCGCTCCGGCGCACGCGGGACGTAGGCAAAGATCATTTCCTCCTTGCTGGGGACGAGCCGGTCGCGCTTGTTGATCTCCATTTTGGAATGCACGATCTCCACCGTGCTGGGCTCGCCCGGGCGCGTGACCTGCGCCTCGCCCAGGTAAACCGCTTCGTAGCCGATTACTTCGCTGGACTCGGGATCGCGCAGCGCACGCCCCGGCCGGTAGACCTGCCAGTCACGCTGACTGTTATCTTGAATGCCTTCGACGTAGGCGACGTTGCCCGCACCGACCATCACGCGGTTTTCTTCCGTAGCAACGATGACGGGCGAACGCGATAGCTGTGATTCGTCAACAACTAGCGGGCGCGAGAGGAAGGGGTCGATGGCCGAGGGCGCAATGCTCGGAATTGCGCCAGCGGCAACGGCTTGCTTGCGTACGCGCGGGCTTAACTTCACCACGCGGCCACCGCCGCCGCCTTGCTCGAGCACCAGCATCGGTTTGCCGTCGGCGCCCAGCTTCATGGCGACGACATTGCCGGGATAGATAAGATGCGGATTCTTGATCGCCGTCTTATTCATGCGCCAAAGTTCGGGCCAACGCCACGGATCGTTCAAGAAGCGCGCCGATATATCCCAAAGCGTGTCGCCTGGCTGAACCGTGTAACGCTCGGGCGCATCCGCCCGAACTTGCAAATCGTCGCCCTGTCGCAATCTTTGTTGCTGTGCCGGGTCTGCCGCCCGTGCTGTCTGGCCCAATAATGTCAACGTTATAATGGCGGCAGCGCCTAAGCAGCGTTTTACCAAGGAAGATGAAGCAGTAGCAATGCGCATAAATCGAGGGACCGGTAAGTTCATGAAGTGCGCTAGATTCTGAAGATAATTGGTTATACGGGCAAGATTTTATGCCAAAGTTAACGATCTTGAAGTATCCTGACCCGCGGTTGCACAAAATCGCACGACCCGTGGAAAATGTCAACGATTCGGTGCGCCAACTTATCGACGACATGGCCGAGACCATGTACGCCGCGCCCGGGATCGGTTTGGCCGCGTCGCAAGTTGACCAGCACCTTGAAATAATTGTGTTGGATGTGAGCGAGGAGCGCGACAACCTGCGGGTGCTGATAAACCCGCGTATAACCAAGGCCGAAGGCAAGGCCAAGCGGGAAGAAGGGTGCTTGTCCGTACCGGGTATTTACGACGAGATCGAGCGCGCCGAGTGCATCACAGTGGACGCCCTGGACCGCAATGGCAAGCCGTTCACGCTGCAAGCAGATGGCTTGCTGGCCGTGTGCATCCAGCACGAAATGGATCACCTTAAAGGCAAGGTCTTTGTCGAGTATCTGTCTTCGATGAAACAGAATCGCATCCGCACGAAGCTCAAGAAGCAAGCGCGGCAGGCGGCGTAGCTACTCACAAATTGCGCATCGTCTACGCGGGCACCCCGCCCTTCGCCGCGACTATTCTGACCGCGCTGCTGGCTAGCAGGCACCGGGTAGTGTTAGTACTTACTCAACCGGATCGACCTTCTGGGCGGGGACTAAAGTTCTTGCCCTCAGCAGTAAAGACCGTGGCGGTGGCGCATGGCATAGCCATCGCGCAGCCGCCAACGCTGCGGACGTCGGAGGCGCAGCAGCCGATTCGCGAAGCGGGCGCCGACGTCATAGTCGTTGCCGCATACGGCCTGATTCTGCCGCAGGCAGTACTAGACCTGGCCAAGTACGGGGCGGTCAACGTTCACGCCTCGCTCCTGCCGCGCTGGCGCGGTGCCGCCCCCATACAACGCGCAATCCTGGCTGGCGACCGCGCCACTGGGGTCACCATCATGCAAATGGATGCTGGATTGGACACGGGGTATATGCTGTTAAGCCGCTTGTGTTCTATTCATCCAAACGACACTGCTGGCAGTGTAGAAGAGATTTTAGCGAAACTGGGAGCGCAAGCGCTGCTTGAGGCACTCGACGTGATCGAGGTTGGCGAAGCGCGAGCCGAGCCGCAGCCTAGCGAGGGCGTGACCTATGCGAACAAGATTCAGAAAGGGGAGGCGCGCCTGGATTTCAATCTCCCGGCGCTGCAACTTGATCGCGCGATACGCGCCTTTAACCCAAACCCGATCGCCTTTACATCGTTTCGGGGCGAGCCCTTGCGCATTTGGAGCGGCGAGCCGCTAGCAGAAGCGGCTGGCGCCGCTCCAGCAGGCACTCTGGAACTGCGACTCGACGGCACCGTGTCCGTGACCTGCGGCCAAGGCTCGCTCCTGCTGCGCGAAGTGCAGCGCCCCGGGGGTAAGCCAGTAAGCGCGCCGGCTTGGGCGGCAGGCGTCCGGCTGAAGCCGGGTGAGCGCTTAGGTCTTTGAATTGCGGCAACCGGCCTCATGGTAGAAGCGCTGAATCATTTCACGGGGCGCTGGTCTTACGCTGGCGAACTTTTATAAGGAGTTGCTAACGATGTTTGGTAATTGGCTAAAGACGGGCATTTTGATGGCTGGCATCGTTGCCCTTTTTGGCACGATCGGCGCTGCGCTCGGCGGCGGTCAAGGCATGATGATTGCGCTGCTGATTGCCGCCGGAATGAACCTGTACGCGTACTGGTTCTCGGACAAGATGGTGCTGCGCATGTACAACGCGCAAGAAGTCGACGCCTCCAGCGCGCCGCAACTTTTCAACATGGTGCATGAGTTGGCACAGCGCGCGCAGTTGCCGATGCCTAAAGTGTATTTGATCGACGAAGAGCAACCGAACGCTTTTGCCACGGGGCGCAACCCGGAGCACGCTGCGGTCGCCGCGACGACGGGCATTTTGCGCATTTTGAGCGCGCGTGAACTGCGTGGCGTGATGGCGCATGAATTGGCCCACGTCAAACACCGCGATATTTTGATTTCGACCATATCCGCCACGATCGCCGGCGCGATATCCTCGATCGGCAACTTCGGCATGATGTTCGGCTCTCATCGCAACGGAGAAGGGCAAGGCAACCCGCTCGCCGGCCTGTTGCTCATGATCGTTGCGCCCATCGCTGCGATGCTGATTCAGTTTGCCATTTCGCGCGCGCGCGAGTTCGAGGCCGACCGCGGCGGCGCCGAAATCTCGGGTGACCCAGAAGCGCTGGCATCGGCCTTGGACAAGATCCATCGCTACGCGCGCGGTATCCCCATGCCGACAGCCGAGGCGCATCCCGCTACAGCACAAATGATGATTGCCAACCCGCTGTCGGGCGGCAATCTGCGCGGCCTGTTCAGCACTCACCCCGAAGTCGGCGAGCGAATTGCCCGGCTGATGGCGTTTGCGCGCGGCTAGTCGCCAGCGCGGCGGCACTTCTGACCGCTTGTGATTGAAGCACAGCGGCTGGCGAGCGCAGCGATTGCGCAGGTGCTCGCCGGCCGCAGTCTCGCGGCGGTTCTTGCCGCCGTGCCGCAGTCCCCAGCGCCCTCCTCCGCCAATTCCGTTCACAGCCAGCGCGCGCTCGCGCAAGAGCTGATCTACGGCTCGCTGCGCGAGTATGGGCGGATCAACGCGCAACTGGAGCGTTTGTTGCGCAAACCGGTTGCCAGCGCGCAGCTGCGCTGCTTGCTCGTGGCGGCCTTGTATCAGCTTCAATACATGCGCGCGCCCGAGTTCGCGGTCGTCGACAGCGCCGTGCGCACTGTGGCGGCTCTTGGACAGCCACATGCGAAGGGGCTAGTTAACGCTGTGTTGCGCGCTTTTCTGCGGCAAAGAGCCGAGTTGGAGGCGTTACTGGCTGCCGACGAAGTCGCGCGCTTCAATTACCCGCAGTGGTGGATCGATCAACTTCGGCGGGACTTTCCTGACCGTTGGGAGAGCATGCTGCGCGCCGGGGGCGAACGCCCGCCCATGACGCTGCGGGTGAATGTCCGCCGAACATCTTTGCAAGACTATCTCCGGCGACTCGCGGCGGCCGACATCGTGGCTGTTGCGATGGGCGCGAGTGGCTTACGGCTGGCCAAGCCGGTGCCGGTGGACAGCGTGCCTGGATTCCACGATGGCATCGTTTCCGTGCAAGACCTGTCGGCACAGTACGCCGCGCCGTTGCTTGACGCTCGCAATGGAATGCGGGTGCTGGACGCGTGCGCCGCCCCAGGCGGCAAGAGCTGCCACATTTTGGAGTTGGCAGAGGTGGAACTTCTAGCGCTCGATCACGATACTGGGCGTCTGGCGCGAGTCGAAGACAACCTGGCGCGCTTAGGATTGCGCGCCCATTTGCGCGCTGCCGATGCGGGGGAGCCGCGGATCTGGTGGGATGGCGAGCCGTTCGACCGCATTCTGCTCGACGTCCCGTGTAGCGGCTCGGGTGTGGTACGCCGCCATCCGGACATTAAATGGCTCAGGCGTGTCGCGGATATCCCACAGTTCGCCTTACAACAAGCAAGGCTGCTCGAAGCCGTTTGGCCCACTCTTCGGGCGCATGGTAAATTGCTCTACGCCAGCTGCTCGGTGTTCGGCGCGGAGAACGATCAGCAAATGCAGCAGTTCATGGCGCGACACAGCGACGCGCGGCGACTTCCCGTCACCGTCCCTGGCGACGAACAAGGATCAACGCTCGGCCAGATTTTTCCGGATGAGTCTCACGACGGGTTTTACTACGCTTTGTTGGAGAAGGTGTAAGGCGTTCGCGCTCTTGCTGGCGGTCATCTTTTGCCTCGCCAGCGGCTTCGTGCGAGGCGAGAGCATTGTTGCGCGCAGCGCGCAGCTTGATCCGGATGAAGAGGGTTATCACCTGAACGCCGATTTTGACGTCGAGCTCACCCAGACTCTGGTCGACGCGCTGGCGCGCGGCGTGCCGTTGTACTTCGTGGTGGAACTGGATGTTTGGCGCGAGCGCGACTGGTGGTTCGATAAATTGGTGGTGAGCAGCAAGCTTACCCGCAGACTTTCCTACAATTCACTTACGCGGCAATACCGTCTCGCCACCGGTGGCTTATACCAGAACTTCTTTCAATTAGACGAGGCGCTGCGCGTGCTCGGCCGCGTGCGCGGCGCGCCACGGGTGAACCGCAGTTTGTTTAAGCGCGCCCGAACACATCAGGCGGAAGTGCGCATGAGTCTGGACGCGGCGCAGCTGCCGAGTTTGTTTCAACTCGATGCATTTGCTTCCCCTGACTGGAGGTTGAACGTCGTGGCGTATTCCTGGAGCATTGCGCCATGAGCGCGAGAGGCTGCGGCTGAGGTGAAACTCCGATCCGCCGCTCTCATCAAGTATCTCGTTGGCGCTTGCGCCGCGCTCGGGGCGGCGATGCTGTACGCGCTGTCACGCGCCTCCGCGGATACTTTGCTGTTTACCAAGTATTACCCTTGGCTGTTGTTCGTTGGCGCGCTTCTCAGTGCCGGGTTGTTGGCATTGATTTCCTATCAGCTGTGGGTTTTGCGGCGCAAGCTGCGCGCCGGCGTGTTTGGTGCCAAGCTCACACTGCGCTTGTTAGTGGCGTTCGCGCTCATGGCGGCGGTGCCGGCGGCGCTCGTCTACGCGGTGTCGGTGCGCTTCTTGGCGAAAAGCATTGAAACCTGGTTCGACGTGAAGGTTGAAAATGCGCTCGACGGCGGCCTGAATCTTGCCCGCAGCACGATGGATAGCCTGCTCCAGGACCTTGGCGCGAAGGCCGATGCGATGGCAATAACTCTGGCAGAGGTCAACGAAAAGGATCGCTTGAGCACGCTGAATCGGCTGCGCGAACAAAGCGGAATAGAGGAGGCAGCGTTGTTGACCATGCGCGGGCGCGTGCTTGCCTTCGCCGGCAATGAGCGCGCCGGCCTGGGGCCAGATGTGCCGCCACCCTCGGTGTTGCGTCAGGTGCGCCAACAACGCGCCTACCGGGTGGTTGAGGAAGTGCAAGAGCAAGGTCTTTATTTGCGCGTACTGGTGCCGGTCAACGCGGCGCCAGGGCCTGACAGCGTGCTGGGTCTGCAGCTATTGCAGCCGGTGCCGCGTAATCTGGCGCAAGACGCACAGACCGTGCAAGCGGTGCGCGGCTCTTACGGGGAGCTGGTTCTATCGCGCCAGGGTTTGCGCCGGATTTACGCGCTGGCGCTTTCCCTGGCATTGTTGTTGACCTTTCTCTCGGCAATTGCATTTGCTTACTTGATCAGCGAACGTCTGAGCGAACCGCTAAACACGCTGGCCAAGAGCGCGCGGGCCGTGGGGCAAGGCGACTTCAGCATGGTTTCGCCGGTGCAAAGCCGTGACGAACTGGGTTCTTTACAGCAGACTTTTAATACGATGACACGGCAATTGGCAGAGGCCGCGCGGCTGGTTGAAGTCAACCAATTGCAGCTCGAGAACGCGAAGCTGTATCTTGAAAGCGTACTGGCGAATCTTACGGCGGGGGTGCTTACGTTCGATGAACGCTTTTACCTGCGCACCGCAAACGTGAGCGCCAGTGAGATACTGGGAGTCAAGTTTGCCGACTTGAAGGGCTTGCGGTTCGAAGAATGGCACGCCTCAATTCCTCAGTTTGGTCCGCTTGCGCGCGAGGTGGTGGACGAATTTGCCCGCTCCGGCAGCAAGACTTGGTCGAAGCAGATCGAGTTTACCCGTGGAAACGAAGCGCTCATTTTGTTGGTGCGCGGCGCGCGCTTGGCGGCGGCCAACGACAACGACTACGTGTTGGCGTTTGACGATGTTACCGACTTGATTCAAGCGCAGCGCGCCGCGGCTTGGGGCGAGGTCGCGCGGCGCTTGGCGCATGAGATCAAGAATCCGCTCACGCCGATCCAGCTTTCCGCTGAGCGGCTACAGCACAAACTCGCCGGCAAGCTTACCCAGGACGATGCCGCCATGCTAAACCGAAGCACCGAGACAATCGTCGCTCAAGTCGCAGCGCTCAAAGGCATGGTCAATGATTTCAGCGAATATGCGCGCTCGGCGCGGATGACGCCGGCTAGAGTCGATTTGAACGAGTTGATCTCGCAAGTGCTGAGTTTGTACGAACCGATGGGGCCAACTGTGCGAGCGGAATTGGCGCAGGACCTGCCCCCGGTGAAAGGCGACATCGCCATGCTTAGACAGGTGTTACACAACCTCTTGCAGAATGCGGTGGATGCCCTATCCGGCGTGGCCAACCCGACGGTTATCGTTAGAACGGCACTGACGCCGGCCGGTGTGCGTTTGACCGTATCTGACAACGGCAGCGGCTTCTCCGAGTCGCTGCTGAGCCGCGTGTTCGAGCCGTACGTAACGACCAAGCCGAAGGGTACCGGTCTTGGACTTGCGATCGTCAAAAAGATTGTCGACGAGCACCATGGCAGAATACAGATCATGAACCTGTCTCCCCAAGGCGCAAACGTGAGCATCGTGTTGCCGTTGGCGCAAGCCGCCTGATGGTCAACGAGACAAGCGCGCGCGTGAACAACAACGATCAAATTTTGGTGGTGGATGACGAAATCGGCATCCGCGAGTTGCTTTCGGAGATCCTCAGCGACGAAGGCTACCGCGTCCAATTGGCCGACAGTGCCAACAGCGCCCGCCTCGAACGAGAGCGCGCACGTCCCGACCTCGTTCTATTGGATATCTGGATGCCGGATACGGACGGCATCAGTCTGCTGAAGGAGTGGCTGAGCCTTGGGCAGCTCACCATGCCGGTCGTGATGATGTCGGGCCACGGCAGTATTGAAACGGCGGTCGAGGCTACGCGCATTGGCGCTGTCGATTTTCTGGAAAAACCCATCTCGTTGCCGAAGTTGCTCGCCACTGTGGCGCGCGCCCTGCAGCGCTCGGCAAAAACGTTCACTCCGACGCTGACCCTCGCGCAAATGGGGCGTTCGGCAGTAATCCAAGATCTCAAGAAACGCTTGGAACAGATCGCCCACCGCCGCCTGCCACTGCTGCTGGTTGGCGAGAAGGGCGCGGGCACCGATCTATGCGCACGTTTCTTGCACCAAACGAACACACCCTGGATTGCCCCTGAGGAGGCGCAGTGGCTGGTAGAGAATCCTTTCGCGCCCCTGGCCGAAGCGCGCGACGGAATCTTGTTTCTTGCTGATATTGCCGAATTGACGCGGGCGGAGCAGCGCGGGCTCGGGCAATTGGTTGGCAAACTCGACAAGCACAACGTGCGCTTGGTGTGCGCGAGTTCCCGCCCGCCAGGCAATTTGATCGCCCAAGGTAAGTTTGATCCTGAGCTGTTGAGTCGCGTTAGCACATTGACGGTTAGTGTGCCGGCGTTGCGTGAGCACGCCGAAGATATTCCGGAGCTAGCGACGCTAATGCTGCGCCAGATGGTCGAGTCGAAGGAGGTGGCGCCGCGCCATTGGGAAACGGCGGCGCTGAATGCGCTGCGCGGTTTTGATTGGCCCGGCAATCTGCTTTCTTTGCAGAGTGCCGTCAAGACATTAGCCTTGACGGGAGCACGCGAGGAGATAACCGGTGATGACGTCGCGCGCATCGCCAGCCAGTTTTGCGCCCCCCCGCCCCAGGCGGTGCTGATGAAGGAATTGCCGCTCGATTTGCCGCTGCGCGAAGCGCGCGATGCCTTTGAACAAGCATACTTCGAGCACCACATACGGCTTGAGGGCGGAAATATGTCGCGAGTTGCTGAAAAGGTCGGCTTGGAGCGAACTCACCTCTATCGCAAACTAAAGCAACTTGGTATCCGCTCAGGGGGCCGGTCAGAAGAGGTTTGACGGCGCTGAGCATCAAATACTCCTGCACCCATCGCTTCTAAGGCCGCGCGTTAGCTGGCCGAGTGGCTGTGCCATATGCTAGTATTGCGGTCGCCGGGTAACGGCCGCAGAGGTGAGGTAGAAACTCCTGCCGGCTGACCTATACTGAGCGACTTAAACGCTGCTTGCGCCTGATAAGTTCAATGGCGGATAAGCAGCCGACGCAATCCCAAAGCGAGATCGCTGCTCGCACAAGTCGAGGATCATGCGCTTTTTCTATCACTACATTCCTGCACCGATCATCTTGCTGGTGATTGTGGATGCAATTGCGCTGATTCTGTCGATACTGCTCGGCGCGGCACTGCGGTTCTCCAGCCCGGATCTGGTTCAAGAAGATTTTCTGCCGACTTCGGTCACTTTTGCGTTGATCATGCAAATGGCTATGGCCACTTTCGGGCTGTACCAACGTGAATTCCGCGGGCGCATGCGCGAAGTGGGTACCCGGCTGATCGCCAGCTTTGTAGTCGGCTTTGCGCTGATGAGCTTTGTCTTCTACATAGTTCCCCACCTGTATCTCGGGCGCGGTGCGTTTGGTCTATCGCTGTTGGTGGGAATGATGTCCATCTGGTGCATCAGAGCCGCTTTCTTCAAGTGGGCCGAGACGGGCGTGCTGCTACCGCGAGTGCTAGTGCTGGGAACCGGGACGCGAGCGCTTACTATCGCTACTGCCACGGTGTCTGGGGCGCGAACCTACAGCGCGAATATCGTTGGGTACCTTCCGGTGAAAAGCTCCCAACACTTCGTTGACGCCACGAAGATACTTCCAGAAGAGGGAGCGCCGCTACTTTCGGTGGTCGATAAGTACCGTATCAACGAGATTATTATCGCCGTGCGTGAGCGGCGCGGGGGCGGCCTCCCAATGAGCGACTTGCTCAGTTGTCGCTTGGCTGGCGTAAAGATTACTGAAGCCTCCAGCTTTTTTGAACGTGAGCGCGGCCAAGTTAGACTCGACTCGCTGAATGCGAGTTGGTTGATTTTCGGCGAAGGGTTCAACAATAGAGCGTTGCGCGATATGGTAAAGCGGTCGTTCGATTTGTTCGTCAGTGGATTGCTTCTACTACTGACGCTGCCCATCATGCTGGTAACCGCACTACTGATCAAATTCGAAAGCCGTGGACCTGTGTTCTACCGCCAGGAGCGTGTCGGACAAGGTGGCGCTGTGTTTCAAGTATGCAAGTTCCGCAGCATGCGCACCGACGCCGAACACGACGGCAAGCCGCGCTGGGCGACGGCCAAAGATGACCGCGTCACGCGCGTAGGGCGTATCATCCGCAAACTGCGCATCGATGAACTGCCGCAAGTGCTCAACGTGTTTAACGGCGACATGAGTTTCGTTGGCCCGCGACCCGAGCGCCCGTTTTTCGTCGACCAACTGAACAAAGAAATCCCCTACTACGCTGCTCGCCATAGCATCAAGCCCGGCATCACCGGCTGGGCGCAAGTACGCTACCCTTACGGCGCCTCGCTCGAGGACGCGGTAGAAAAGTTGCAGTATGATTTGTATTACGTTAAGAACCACAGCTTGTTTTTAGACCTGATGATCCTGGTCGAAACCATTCAGGTCGTGGTCTTGGGCAAGGGCGCACGCTGAGGCTAGATTCAATCGCCGATGAACAACTACGTCGGCATAGTTAGCTATTCCGCGGCCGCCGCCGCCTTCACCTTTCTCACGCTGCTGCTGATAGTAAGCTGGCGCGGCCGGCTCCCGGGCCTGCTGCTTGCTGGAGCGGCCCTAGCGTCCGCGTTGTGGGCGGGCGTAAACGCATATCAGTACTCCCATGACGGCGTTGGATGGCGCCTTGCGGCCATTCTCGAGGTCGTGCGCAATTTCGCTTGGTTCGTTTTCTTCGGCGGGTTGCTCACTTTCGGTGGCAAGCAGCCGGAGGCCAGCGCGCGGAAGTTGCGTTGGATGGCGAGCGTCCTCGGTGGTTTTTGCATCGCATTGATCATCGCAATGAGCGTATTGCCGGAAGGCTCATTTCGGCCGCGCTACTCTTTGGGTTTAGCCGTTGCGCACGTCGGCTTGGCGATTTGCGCCCTGGTGATGATCGAGTACATCTACCGAAACTCGCACGCCGAACAGCGCTGGGGTATCAAGCACTTGGTGCTGGGCTTGGTTGCAGCGTTCGCATACGACTTTTACCTTTACTCCGATGCCATGCTGTTTAAGCAGGTCGACGCCGATGTGTGGGCTGCTCGCGGCATCGCCAATGCGCTGGTCGTTCCGCTGATCGCTGTAGCAGCAGCGCGCAATCCGACCTGGTCGCTTGACGTCAGCGTATCGCGGCAAGTTTTGTTTCACTCCACCACTTTGGTGGGCGCCGGTTTGTATTTGTTGGCGATGGCCGCCGCCGGTTACTACTTAAGATTGTTTGGCGGCAGCTGGGGGCGAGCGATTCAAGCGACCTTCTTCTTTGCGGGAATGGTTGCACTGATTGCTTTGTTGAGTTCAGGCAGCCTGCGCTCAAAGCTTAAAATATTCTTGGCGAAAAATTTCTTCACGTACACCTATGACTACCGCGAAGAGTGGCTCAAGCTCACGCAGACGCTTTCGGGCGGACAGCCAGGCATGCATTTGCGCGAGCGCGCGATTCAGGCGGTGGCGGAACTGGTTGAAAGCCCGGGCGGCGCTCTTTGGATAGAGCACGAGGGAGGCGAATACCGCTTCGTCAGTCATTGGAACATGGCTGACGCGGAAGGCGTGGAGCCTGGCGATAGCGCGTTCGTGCGCTTGTTGGGCCAGCGTCAGTGGGTGATCAACCTGCATGACGCAGTTCACGGCACTCTGGCCGATGGCGTCGCGATACCGCCCTGGTTGCGGAACGTGCCGCAGGCTTCCCTGGTAGTGCCGCTGATCCTGCACGAGCGCTTGCTCGGATTCATCGTATTGGCGCGCTCGCGCGCTGAGTTAGTGTTCAACTGGGAAGTCAGCGATCTGCTGAAAACTGCCGGCCGGCAGGTGGCCAGCTATGTGGCGCACACCGAAGCCGCGCAGGCCTTGACCGTGGCGCGCCAATTTGAATCGTTTACACGCACAACCACGTTCGTCGTGCACGACCTGAAGAACCTTGTGGCGCAGCTTCGTCTGCTGTTGGACAACGCTGAGAAACACAAGCGAAATCCCGCGTTTGTCGACGATATGCTCGACACGGTGGCTAACTCAGTGCGTAAAATGCAGGGATTGTTGACGCAGTTGCGCAGCGGCAGTCCGGCGGCGGAAAACGTGCTACCGCTCGATCTTCGAGAGGTACTGCGACGTATCGTGGTGCGCCATTCGCACTCGCAACCGAAGCCGGAATTGAAACTGCCCGATTCGCCCGTTAGTGCGCGCGCCGACAGTGAGCGCCTTGAGCGCGTGCTCGGGCATTTGGTGCAGAACGCTGTTGAAGCAACCGCCGCAGACGGTGAGGTTCGAGTGCATCTTTCACTGCGTGAGGATAGCGTTTTGATTGAAGTGGTCGACAACGGCAAGGGGATGAGCGAGGATTTCGTGCGCAACCACTTGTTTCAGCCGTTTGAAACGACGAAAGCCACTGGCATGGGCGTGGGAGCGTATGAAGCGCGCGAATACATCAAGGAGCTTGGTGGGACGATTCAAGTCCAGAGCGAATTGAACAAGGGAACTAGCATCAGTATATTGATTCCGATGTCTCCAGCAGGTTATCCCGCCACCGCCTCGTTGGCTGAATTGCAATGAGCGAACCGAAGGGAACGCTGCTCGTTGTCGAAGATGATCCAGGGTTGCAAAAGCAACTGCGTTGGAGCTTTGACGCATATGAGGTTTTGATCGCGAACGACCGCGAACAAGCGCTGGCGCACTTGCGGCGACGGGAGCCGGCGGTCGTCACCCTCGACCTTGGTCTGCCGCCCGATGCCGACGGCACGAGCGAGGGGTTTGCAACCTTGGAGCAGATCTTGGGACTGGCGCCAGATACCAAGGTCATTGTGGTCACCGGACAGCACGACCGAGTGAATGCCGTGAAGGCGATCGGCATGGGCGCGTACGACTTCTATCACAAGCCGTTCGAACCGGATCTTCTCGGCCTGGTGGTTGAGCGCGCGATGCGCCTGCACGACTTGCAACTGGAAAACCGGCGCCTGCGTACGAAGCAAGCCTCTACCCCGCTGCAGGGAATTATCACCAGCGATGCCGAGATGACCAAGCTGTGCCGCACGATAGAGAAAGTGGCGCCCTCCAGCGCATCGGTACTGCTGTTGGGCGAAAGCGGAACCGGCAAAGAACTCCTGGCGCGCGCCGTGCATCAGCTAAGTTCCCGAGCAGCCAAACGCTTTGTCGCGATCAACTGCGCGGCGATACCGGATAACTTGCTCGAGAGCGAGTTGTTCGGCTATGAGAAAGGCGCTTTCACCGGAGCGGCAAAGCAGACCAAGGGTAAGATCGAATACGCCGATGGCGGCACGCTTTTCTTGGATGAGGTGGGCGATTTGCCGCTGCCACTGCAGGCTAAGTTGCTGCGCTTTTTGCAGGAACGGGTGCTCGAGCGCGTCGGCGGACGGCAAGAGATCGAAGTCGACGTGCGCATCGTGTCAGCCACGCATCAGGACCTGGCCAATCTGATTAAGACCGATCGCTTTCGGGAGGATCTTTATTACCGATTGTCAGAAATCGCGGTCCACATTCCGCCGATTCGGGACCGTCAAGGCGATGCTGCATTGCTGGCACATGCATTTCTCGAGAAGTTCGGACGGGAAATGAGCCGCTCGTTGCGCGGGTTTACCGCTGAGGCCATTGCGGCGATTGAGGCCCATCCGTGGCCCGGCAACGTGCGCGAACTGGAAAATTGCATCAAACGCGCGGCCATCATGGCGGAAAGCAATCAGATTACGTTAGCCGACTTGGGGCTGAAAGTCACCGAGCCGGAAATCGGCCCGCTCAACCTGCGGCAGGTGCGCGAAGAGGCTGAGCGTAAAGCGGTAGTGCGCGCGCTCGGCCGCGCGGGTGGCAATGTGATGCAAGCCGCAGAACTGCTCGGCGTAAGCCGCCCGACGCTGTACGATCTCATCAATCGCTACGGAATTCGATAGTTCTCCCTGTTAGATTTTCTTTTGGAGTTTGCATGAAACTATTTCTAGGCAAAGGTCTCCTGAGCCGTTATGCGCGCCTCGTCAGTGCGGGCGCGTTGATACTGGTGGCGAGCGCTTGCGAGCGCTCGCCGTCGGTTGCCGGCTTGCTGGAACAGGCGCGCAAGTTTGAGAGTCAAGGCGATTTCACGTCCGCGCAGATTCAGCTCAAAAACGCAGTACAGCAAGATCCGAACAACGCTGAGGCGCGCTTGATGCTTGGTAGCCTGCAAGTAGCCGCGGGCGATTTTTCCGGCGCTGAGAAGGAACTGCAGCGCGCCCTCGAACTCAACGCCGATAAGGCCAAGGTGATGCCTCTGTTGGCACGCGCTTGGTTGCGCCGCGGCGAGGTTGAAAAAGTGATCGCCGAGGGAAAACTGGCGGCCGAAGACGCGCAAGAGACCTCGGCGGAAATTCTCGCGCTGCGCGGGAACGCCTATGCTGCGCTCGGCAAGGTGGACGAAGCAAGGCGTGCCTTTGAGTTGGCCTTAGCGCGGGACGCGGCGTTGCCGGATGCGCTACTAGGCCAAGCGAAGCTTGCCGTCCGCGATAACAAGCCAGAAGAAGCGTTCGCGCTGGTCCAGCGCGCCGTTGAGAAGAACCCCAAGTTCGTTGACGGCTGGGTGTTCATCGGCGACCTGCAGCGCTTTCTCAACAAGAGCGATGAAGCGGAAAAAGCCTATCGGCGGGCTACTCAAGAAAAGGCCGACGATGTGGTGGCGCGCGTAAACCTCGCCTCATTGCTCCTCAGTCAAGGCAAGGAGCAGGAAGCCAAGATCGAGATAGATGCAGCCCGCAAACAATCGCCCGGGCACATCATGGCGATATTCATGGAAGGGCTGATGCATTACAAGGGCGGACGCTACGAGAAATCCGAAGAGGCGCTGCAGCAGATATTGCGCGCGCTGCCGGAGCATCTGCCCAGCCTGTTGCTCTCTGGCGCGAATCAATTGGCTCTAAAGCGGCTAGAGCAGGCCGAGAAAAATCTTAGCATCGTGGTCGAGAAGCAGCCGCAGAACATCTACGCGCGCAAGCTGCTTGTTTCGACATTCCTAATGGGCAAGCAGGGTCACAAAGCGCTGGAAGGTGTAGAGGCTGCGCTCAAAATGGCGCCCGAAGATCCGCAATTGCTCGCGTTGGGCGGCGAGGCGCTGATGCAGATAAACGATTTCGCCAAGGCTCAGCAATACTTCGAGAAGGCGAGCAAGCTCGATCCGAAGAATTCTGGCATCCGCACCAGCTTAGGCGTTTCGCGCCTCGCCGCAGGTGAAACCGACACTGCCATGGCCGACCTCGAGTCGGCGACAGATTTGGATCCCAAGCGATTCCAAGCCGACACAATTTTGATCGCCGCGCACTTAGGGCGACGCGAGTACGATGAGGCGCTCAAGGCCATACAAGGATTGGAACAGAAGCAGCCAACCAATCCGCTGACGTATAACCTGAAGGGCGCGGCTTTTCTTGGCAAGAAAGACAGTCCCGCCGCGCGTAAGAGCTTTGAACGCGCGCTGGAGTTGGACCCCACCTATTTTCCGGCAACGATGAATCTCGCGCAGATGGACGCTTCGGAGAAGAAGTTTGATGCCGCCAAGCAGCGCTTCGAAGCGATTCTTGCCAAGGACAAGAAGAACCTGCAAGCAATGCTCGCGCTTGCAAGTCTGGCTGCCACTAGAGGCGATAAGACCGAATCCGTCTCATGGCTGGAGAAAGCCAAGACCGAAAACCCCAAGGCGCAGCAGCCGCTATTGGCGCTATCACGCTATCACCTGCAGAACGGGGAGCTTAAGAAGGCGCTTGAAGCCGCCCATCAGGGCGAGGCCATCAACCCAGAAGGCCCCGAAATGTTGGATACCTTGGGCTTGGCGCAGCTTGCCAACAACGATCGCGACGGTGCCCTGGCGACTTTCGGCAAGCTGGCGCGGCTCGAAGCCAATTCGCCCCTGGCGCATTTCCGGCTGGCCGCCGCGCAAGCGGCGCTGGAGAATCGTGCCGCGGCGACGCTATCCCTGAAGCGAGCGCTGGAGCTAAAGCCTGATTTCCAAGACGCTCTGGTCTTGCTCGCAGGAATATATACGCGCGAAGCGCGCTACACGGACGCTCAGAAAATCGCGGCCGATGTTCAACAACGCTTCCCAAACTCGGCCACGGGGTACTTGTTGGAAGGCGACGCGCTGCTTGCGCAGAACAAGGCCGCCGAGGCGGCTAAGGCTGTGCAAAAGGCCTATTCGCTTTCTCGCACGGGGCCGGTCTTGGTCAAACTTCACTCAGCGCTGGTGGCGGCAAACGACAAGAGCGCCGCACAAACTCTTGCTGACGGGTGGCTGAAAGACCATCCGGACGATCACACGGTCGCACTGTATGTGGCCGAGCAACACCTGCGCGCGCATGATTACAAGGCTGCCGCTGCGCAGTACGAGAAAGTGCTGGCCAAGACGCCGGCGAATCCGATGGCGCTCAACAATTATGCTTGGGCGCTTGGTCAACTCAAAGACAGCCGAGCTATCGAGCACGCGGAAAAAGCCTATGGCCTGGCGAGCGACAATCCCTCAATCGTGGACACGCTTGCAGTCCTGTTGCTCGAGGCAGGCAAAACGCAGCGCGCGCTGGATCTGCTGCAGTCCGCCACCAATCTCGCCCCTGACTCGCCCGATATCCGCTATCACTTCGCGCAAGCGCTCGTAAAGTCTGGAGAAAAGGCCAGAGCGCGGCAGGAACTGGAGCGGGCGCTAGAGTCCAGTCAAAAGTTCGGCGACGAAGAGGCCGCGAAGCAGTTGCTTAAGGATTTGCGCAACAACTAATGATGAAAGCTGTTCGAATGCCAAGCTTAAGAGGATTGGTGCTGATCGCGCTGGCCGCGCTCTCGTCTTGCAAGGCCGGCATATCACTGACTGAAGCTGAGCATCTTGCGCGTGCGCAGGAGTTTCGCTCGCAAGGAAACATGCAGTCAGCGATCATCGAAGCGAAGAATGCGATACAGAAGAACCAAAAAAGTGGCGCGGCCCGATTACTGCTGGGCGAGATCTACGCGGAACAAGGCAGTGGGCCCGAGGCCGAGAAAGAACTGCTGAAGGCCGAAGAGTTTGGCGTGAGCATGGAAGCGATTAAGGCGCCGCTGGCTCGCGCCTATCTGGCTCAGAACAAGTTTGAGCGCGTGTTAAGGGAAATTGAGCCTGGTCCCCAATCCTCCGACATCAACGCAGCCAAGATCCTCGATGCGCGCGCACGCGCGCAACGCGGGATGCGCAAAGACGATGAAGCGTGCGCGCTGTTTGCCGAGGCGCTAAAGCGAAGCGCTAAATACGTCGAGGCGTACTGGGGCCTCGCGTGGTGCGCGTTTACCAAAGACAAAGTCGACGACGCGCGCTCGCTGTTGATGCAAGCAATCAAGTTAGACGACAAACTCGCTGGGACTTGGGCACTGTTAGGCGATCTAGAGCGGTCGCAGAAGCGCGCCACCGAGTCGCAAGCGGCGTACGACAAAGCGATCGCGCTGCGTCCCGAGCACACCAAGGCTCGGCTTGGGCGCGCCACGTTGCAGATCACAGCAAAGAAATTCAGTGAGGCTTCGAAGGATATCGACGCGGTTCTTGCGCGTGACAAAGAGGATGCCGATGCGCTGCACTTGAGAGGGGTCGCCCTCTACCATCAAGGCAAGTATGCCGACGCCAAGACCGCATTGGAGTTGGCGCTACGGCAAGCGCCGGAGTCTACCGCGACGTTGCTGTGGCTTGGGCTGACCAACTATGCATCGGGCAACTTGGAGATCGCCTCCCAGCATCTGCAGCGATTCGTGCGTGCTGTTCCCACAGCCACCGATATTAAAGCGCTGCTCGCTTATGTTGAAGCCAAGCGCGGCAGCCAAGCCGAAGCCAAAGAGGTATTGGCTTCTTTGCAGGGGGCGCAGTTTACTGACTTGCAAAGTTTAACGGCGCTGGGGCAAGCCTTTATGCTGGTAGGCGACGTCGAGGCCAGTGCAAAGTACTTCTCCGCGGTGGTCGAACAGGCGCCAGGCTCTGCCGCCCAGCGCGTGAATCTAGCAAGCTCGCTCATTCGCGGAGGCAAGGATGAGCTTGCGCTCACAGAGCTGCAAAAAGCGATCGACCTGGATCCGGAGTCGAAACAAGCCGAACAAATGCTGGTCTTGACTCTGCTCAAACAGAAGAAATTCGAAGAAGCTTTGCGCGCTTTGGAGCAAGCGGTGAGCAAGCACCCCAAAGAGGCTTGGCCGCAGAACTACAAGGGAGCGGCACTGTTCGAAAAGCGCGACGCGAGCGGCGCCGTTAGCGCCTATAAGCGTGCACTGGAGATCGAACCCGGCAATGCAGTGGCAACGCACAGCTTGGCGCGTATCGCGCTCGAAGCAGGAAAATCGGAAGAGGCGCGGCAGTGGTATCGGCAGACGCTGGAAAAGAACCCCGACCACTGGCAGACAATGCTCGCCGTGGCCGATCTCGAGTACCGCGCGCGGCGCAATGACGAGGCGCAGCAGTTGCTTGAGCGCGCGGCGCAAAAACATCCTACCGAGCCCGCTGTCGCAGTTAGCTTGGGCCGGATGCATCTGGGAAACAATGAGGCACGCAAGGCGTTAACCGCGACGGACGCTGCATCCAAAGCAGCGCCGGCGCATCCCGAACTGCTGCAATTGCGCGGCGCCGCTTACCTCGCGCTTGGTGACGCGGGCAACGCATCGGCCGCCTACGAGCAACTCGCAAGAGTGGCGCCTTCCGCTGACGCTCACTACCGGCAGGCGACAGTCCATGCAGTTTCGAGGGACAGAAAAGCCATGCGCGCGGCCCTCGGGCGCGCGCTTGCGCTCGATGCGGCGCACAAACCATCGCTCGCTGCGCTCGCAAGATTGGACTTGAGCGAAGGTCGAGTGGCGGAGGCGCAGAGAACAATCGAACTGCTCGGCAAATCGGATCCACAATCAGCCGAGTTTCCCCTTTTGGAAGCGGAGGCGGCCGCCAAAGCAGGCGATAGCAACAAAGCGCTGGCGGCCCTTGATCGTGCCGCAGGGCGTGCCAACGCGGCGGCAGAGACGCGTTTTGTCATCGCACAGCGTCTGCTCGAATTGGGTCAAGCCGAGAAGGCGTTAGCGCTGGCCCGCCAACTGGCGCAGGCGCAACCCAACCGTGCCGAGCTACTCAATTTGGTGGGCGCGGCCGAGCTCGCTGCGGGCCGCAAAGCCGATGCGATCCGCACCTTTGAGAAAGTGGTTCAACTGCTTCCCAAGGCAGTCGCGCCGCTGCTGCAGGTTGCGGAAGCCAAGAAGACGGCGGGCGATTTCAAGGGCGCCGGGCAGGCTTACGAGCACGCTTTGACGCTCAAAGCGGACCAGCCGGAGGTCAAGGCACTGTTGGCCGAGACGCGGTTTAAGCTGGGCGATGCCGAGGCGGCACTTAAACTCGCGCAGGAATTGCAGCGCGAATCGCCAAAGTTGCCGCTTGGGCATAGCCTCGAAGGAGATATCTTGGCGGCGCAACAGCGTTCCGCCGAAGCGCTGGCGAAATACGAAACCGCGTTCAGCCTCAGGCCGGAAGGCGCTCTGGCCATGAAGATCTATGAGGCGCGGGCACAAGGCACACCGAACGTTGGCGCTGCACGAGAGCTGCAGCGCTGGGTGCGCGAACACCCCAAGGATGCCGCCGCTGCACTATATCTAGGGGGAGTGTATCTCGCTGCAGGAGAACACACGAGGGCTGCGGAGCAATACCGCCAGGTGCTTAAGTCTGACGCACAGAATCCTGCGGCGATCAACAATTTGGCTTGGGCGCTGCACGGCGCGGGCCAGAACAAGGAAGCCCTGGGGTACGCGGAGCAAGCATACCGCGTTGCGTCGCAAAGCCCTATCGTTATGGATACGTATGGGTTTTTCTTGGTTGAGAACGGCAAGCTGGCCCAGGGAACCGAGTTGCTGCGTAAAGCTGCGGCTGCAGCGCCCGATCAGCAAGATATCCATTATCACTTGGGAGCCGCATTGGCCAAGGCGGGCGACAAGGCTGCCGCTCGCGCAGCACTGGAAAAAGCCCTAACGCTCGGGGCGGAGCCAAAGGCAAAAGCGCAAATCAAAGCGCTGCTCGAATCTCTAGTTTTGTCGAGATAATTTACATACAATTTCATTTAGAATCCGTATGTTATCTGCAGAGCTGCGACTGCGCAGAGTAAACCGAGGCCTTTGGCTTAAGCCATTGGGCGATTGTGTCGGTGAGTTTTACACTTCAAGCCCTTCTGCCCTATTTGCAGTCGTGGCCAGCGCTAAGGCAAGGCAAGAATTAGTCGTTAAAACAAAGAGTTATCATCCGTCCTGGTTTGACTGGCACATGCATTGCTTTAACAGTGTGCAAGGAAGTTTGATCGATTCAATTTACGGAAAGGAGAACAATCTATGAACAACAAAATAATTAAACTCGCAGTCGCTGGCGCGCTAGCCGTTGCAGCAAGCGCATCGAGCGCCGCAGTTTTCACGTTTAGCACCGCTCCTCTGGGTGTGGTTCCCGCGAATACATTCAATGCTGATCAGATCGTTTTCTCATCGCTGGGGCCTTCCAGCCTTACGATTACAGATACCAACAATGACGGGCTGTTGGGTTGCGGGGTTGGATGCAACGCGTCTGCTGATACCGGCGTCGAAACCGGCTTGGTGCAGTTCGTCAATTTCCGTCTAGGCGGCGGCAGCGTCCTTCCGGGTATCAGCGGCATCGACATCAATTACCAGATGTTTGCTGTGTATGACGGTATTAACGGTGGGCCACTGACAGCGGATACGACTGTTAATGGGGCTGGAGATGTGGTCTCAATATTCAAGAACCCGACCGGCGCGAGAGTGTACTTGGATAGTGGTGCTCTTAACAACAATTTTGACCTCGGTACTTCGACGTTGATTGCTACTCTAACGCTGGATCCTACCCAGATCAGCAACTGTACTAATCCGTCATTCGGGGCTGCACAGGGCACGTGTGTGGTGAACTTCGATATGACGGCTCCGACTGCTGGCGTGTGGAACGTGGGTGGAACCGATGTCGCGACGGCAGGTGGTAAGGCGCGTATCGATTTGAACGTAGATCAGCTCTCGCCCCCTCTTCAGCTGAACTATGGTGCTGTTGGTGGCACACAGACCACTTCGATTGATCATGACGGTTCGGCTCGGATCTCTGTGGTGCCAGAGCCCACAAGTTTGGCACTCTTGGCATTAGGTTTGATTAGTGTGACTAGGGTTCGCCGCAAGAGCTAGGTTCTTGGGGGGCATTTAGTCGAGAAACCGCCGCAACTGCGGCGGTTTTTTTTCGACACGCCTTCTCCTCTAGCGGGTGATTGCGCGTCACGGCGTCGTCGCGTGTTAGCATACCGTTCCGATGTCTATTCCAGCTAGTATTGAATTCTTGGCAAAGGCCGGACGGGCGGCACCGTCAGCTGACAATAGCCAACCCTGGCGCATGAGTTGGGACCCGCAGAACGCCCGGCTGTTGCTCTCGAGCACTTCGCGCTCGTCCTTTCCGGCGGGTCATCCGGCGTGCTTGATTTCGGTAGGGAGCGTTGCCGAAAACATCATTCAAGCAGCAGCAAGCAGCGGTCTCGATCTTAACATGAGACAAGTGGCGAAACTCGGAAACGTCCATTATGAGTTTCGTATCCCGCAAGCAGATCGCGCTCCTACTGTTTTATCGGACCACCCTCTTTTCTTGCGGCATACCAATCGCCTGCGCTTTGCATCGAACCCTGTGGAAGAATCCATTTTGGCTGGTTTGAACGCTGATAGGCAAGGTGGAGCGAGGCTAGTTCGCATTCATCGGCGAGAGGAGATCGTGGCCGTCGCCGATTGCGTGCGCGAGGCGTCTGAGATACGTTTCCAAACACGCGAGAATCACGAGTGGTTCCACGCCAGCCTGCGTTTTGATCCTGTTGCAGTGGCCAGGGGAGATGGTCTGGATGTTGCGACGCTCGGACTTCCTCCGGGCGGGGCAGCGATGCTTAGGGCCTTAAGCAACTGGCGGCGCATGGCATTCGCGAATCGGTTTGGCGCCTACGTTGTGTTTGCCCGTGTCGAGGCAGCACCAATCGCTCGGGCGCCAGCTATTTTGGCCATCGTTGCACCCTCGACGCGCGAGGCGACCTTGGATGCCGGAAGATTGATGCAGCGTGTATGGATCGAAATCAACAGCACCGGTTTGGCGGTGCAGCCGTTTTACGTTGTTTCCGAGCTACTTCATCGTCTCGAAACGGGTCGATTACTGTCGGGCTCGGAGGCGCGTGCACAAAACGTCAGAAACGTTTTGAGTACCACATTGGCGCTACGCGGCGAGACGGTTCATATGTTCTTGCGAATCGGATGGCCAATATGTGAGCCACATCGATCTCGCCGCATCCCGCTAGAAGAAATAGTATCCCTGGATTCGAGCTATCAGAAAGGAATGAATGGATGAAGGACGAATTGGACATCAATGGATTAACGCTTATTGCGGGCGGACATACGGCTTTTCAGTTGCTTTGGGCTGGCCATGAGTTGGGGGTATTCGCATTACTTTCAAAACGGCCAGGACTGACACGCGCTCAAATCGCTCAAGAGATCGCAATCCAATCTCAGCCAGCTCGGATACTAATGACAGGACTGGCCGCATTGCGCCTTGTAATCAAAGAAGGCGACACATACCGTAACAGTAGTATCGTAGGGCAGCTGCTTGACACCGACAGTCCCCAAAACATGGGTGATATCTTGGGGTGGCAGGCGCTGATTGTTTACCCGGGCGAGATGGATTTTGTTGAATCATTGCGGAAGAACGCCAATGTGGGGTTGGGTCGTTTCCCCGGTACAGAGAACAATTTGTATCAAAGACTTGTGCACGATCCGAAGCTAGAAAGAGCTTTTCACGCCGCTATGAGTTCGCTTTCGCGCTCAGCCAATTCCATGTTGGCCAACTCAGTCGACTTTGCCTCGATAAGACACTTGGTGGATGCTGGGGGCGGCGACGCGACCAATGCACTTGCTTTGGCGCGAGCGCACCCACATCTTCAGCTTACTGTTTTCGACGCGCCTACGGTTTGCCAGTTGGCAGTCGCGAACATTGCTAATGTCGGTCTTACCGAGCGGGTGAAGACGCATTCAGGAGATTTCTTTATAGACGCGTTTCCAAAAGATATCGATGCAATCTTGTTCGCACACATGCTAACCATTTGGTCACCAGACAAGGATCGGGCACTGCTCAAGCGCGCCTATGATGCGCTACCCTCGGGTGGGCAGTTGATCATCTTTAATATGATGGGAGATGATGACGATAGCGGCCCGATCTCAACAGCTCTTGGCTCACCGTATTTTCTGAGCATCGCAACTGGTGAAGGCATGCTTTACTCGTGGGCAGAGTACGAGAGCTTTCTCCGCCATGCTGGGTTCTCCCAAACTAGGCGATTTCAACTTCCGCACGATCACGGAGTACTAATTGGAACAAAGTAAGGCGGATGTGCGAGCGCCAGCTTTTCATCTCTTTGATTACGATGACGCCTTCTCTCGCAATCTCGGTTTGGTTCAGCCAACCGAACAGAAAAAGCTTCGGGAAACCACGATCGCTATAGCAGGGCTGGGAGGAGTTGGAGGTGTTCACCTTACTACATTGGGCCGCATGGGTGTTGGGGGTTTCCACATAGCAGACTTTGATCGATTCGAGCTACATAACTTCAACCGTCAGGCGGGAGCCGCCTGCTCGACGCTAGGGCGCGAAAAGGTGGAAGTAATGGCGCGTATGTTGCAAGACATAAACCCGACGGTCAGACTGCGGAAATTCGAAGAGGGCGTTACAGCGGACAATGTTAGCGAGTTCTTAGAGGGCGTCGATGTCGCGGTCGATGGGTTGGACTACTTCGCACTTGAAGCTCGAGATTTTTTTTACCGGGCTTCCCGGCTGAAGCGGATTCCGGTTGTTGCCGCTGGGCCGATAGGCTGCAGCGCCGCTCTGCTTGTTTTCATGCCGGACGAAATGAGCTGGCATGACTACTTCTCGCTAGATTTAGCAAAGACAGTGCAGGATCGATATCTGCTCTTTGCCTTGGGGACTGCGCCACGAGGGCTCCAAATGCCGTACCTGGATAGATCGTACGTTAACTTTAAGCAGAAACGTGGCCCCTCTCTAGCGTTGGCGGTGCAGTTATGTGCGGGGGTGGTTGCTGCCGAAGTGCTGAAAATTCTCCTAAAGCGGGGGCCTGTGCTGGCCGCCCCATACTACCAACAGATCGATGCGTATCGTTGCAAGCACGTGATTGGAAAGCTGAGGTGGGGGAACAGAGGCCCTCTACAACGCTTTAAGTACTCGATCCTTCGCAAACTACTAGACCGGGGCTGATCACTGTCGTCATTAAAGCCGACGTAGCCGGCCGATAATTCCCTTCTCTTCCAATGGTGAGAAGGCAAACGGGTATAGCGTTCTCTCGAACGAAGCCAATTCGCTATGACCGCCGAACTTACAGATCTGCTCGTTGACAAGGACCAGATCCAGTACCAGCAAAACTGCCGGAGCGTTTACCCGCGGGTTTAGTTTCTCTTGACCCACGCGCTTGAAACCCAACATTTGTTGATAAAACTTCACATGGCGCGGATTGACTTCGACCATAAGATGCGAACAGCCACGAATATGGTGCGCGAATATATGTGCAATATGAAACAAGGACGCAAGCACTCGCTTTGATCGAACCGAAGCATCTACCGCGAGCTTGGTGAATTCACACAGTCTGTGATTGCCTATGCGCATAGGAGCAATCTCAGCTGCAAACAACTGGTCTACGAGCAGACCTACTTCTGAATCAAAGCCGATAGTTATGGTTCCGATGGTCTGGTCAGCAGCAGAAGCGACCAGCGTTACCCGATTGGGGCGCACGTCAGAGACAGCAGACGCAGTCTGGTAGCCGCGCCACGAGTACATCTTCTCTATAAGCATGCTAGCGGAACTTCGGCGACCCATAGTATCTGCGAGCCGGATCTTGAAATCCGAGACGGGTAATCGACGTTCGCCGACCGCCGGCCCCGCGCCTGCTTCCATATCTATTGCCTGGGGAACCTTGTTCTTGACAAATTCGTTAACATCAACAATCGTCTGCGAACCGAGTTGCTCTTCGCTTTCTTGGACCATATTCTTGTGAACCTCTGAATGCTGGGCCAGGCTGAACGAAACCGCTTCCCCCGGTTCCACGGGTGGCCAACCGTTAGACTAACCCGAAAACATGGTGCATTTCAATCTTGTCGAGGCCCTGTATAATACCTTAATCGCGATTCTGTGGGCTCTGCCGTGGATTGACAATGCTACCGTCTCGGCTACCCTAGGACTTACTCGATCTTCAACTCTCGGTGAGCGCTGCATGAGTCATCGCCGCCTTTCCCTTCATCTCAGACCTCAAACGTTCATATGATTGCAAGTTATCGCTTTTGGCTAACTAGTGGCGCCCTTGCTTCCTCATTGCTTTTGGGGGCTTGCGCTACCACCTCTGAGGATTTGCCGCCCGCTCCCGCTCGTGTACCTGGGGCCGCCCCGGCAGAGTACCTGGTTGGGCCCGGCGACACGCTCAATATCGTAATCTGGCGGAATCCAGAAGTTTCGACCACCGTACCAGTGCGGCCGGACGGAAAGTTTTCAACGCCGTTGGTGGAAGACATACAAGCTAGCGGAAAAACGCCTACACAACTGGCCCGCGATATCGAGAAAGCCCTCGCCAAATACATCCAAGACCCAGTGGCAACGGTCATTGTTACGGGGTTTAGCGGGCCCCTTTCGCAACAGATAAGGGTGGTGGGCCAGGCAACGCGTCCACAGGCGCTACCCTATCGTGATCGAATGACCTTGTTGGATGTGATGATAGTTGTCGGCGGCATAACTGACTTTGCGGCGGGCAACAAAGCGACGCTAGTTCGCTCCGCTGGCGGGAAGATCGGTCAGTACTCGCTTCGGCTTGAGGATTTGGTACGCGCCGGCGATATAACGGCGAATGTCGAGATGCGCCCCGGCGACGTGTTGATCATACCTGAAAGCTGGTTCTGATTTTTGTACCGGCCCAAGTATAGTTTCCCCCAATTTCTTGATCCATATTTGAAGCTCGATGCACGAACTATTTGAGCAGATCACTACTTACCTGCGTGGCGTATGGCGCAACAGATGGTATGCGTTGGCATCCGCGTGGCTGGTTTGCCTTGTAGGTTGGGTCGTGGTGTATCGTCTACCCGACAACTACCAGGCAACGGCCAGAGTTTTCGTCGACACCCAGTCGATGCTTAAGCCTGTGCTGGCGGGCATGGCGGTCCTGCCCAACGTCGATCAACAAGTGCAACTCATGAGCAAGACGCTAATCACGCGGCCTAACCTTGAGAAAGTGATGCGGATGGCGGATTTGGACGTCCGCGCGCGCACTGCCGGGGAGCAAGAGCAGCTTATCGACGACTTGGCCGAGCGTGTTGAGCTCGTGAGCGCCGGTCGCGACAACGTGTATTTCGTGAAGTTTAACGATCGCCAGCCCGAGACCGCGAAGAAAGTTGTTCAGTCGCTGATAACGCTCTTCGTCGAAAGCAGCCTCGGGGATAAGCGCAAAGACGCCAACATGGCGAAGCAGTTTCTCGACGAACAAATCAAGCAATACGAAGAGACCCTAATCACCTCTGAGAACTCTCTTAAGGAGTTCAAGCAAAAGAATATGGGGATGATGCCTGGCGATGATCGGGACTTCTACACGCGGATGACGGAGATGGCCGGGCTGTTGAATCAGGCGCGTTTGGAGCTTCGCGAGCTTGAGAACGCCCGTGATGCAATCAAGACGCAGATGGCAGGAGAGGAACCCGTCCTGATACCTGAATTGGAAGGGAATGAAGCTGGCTCACTCGAGGGATATTCGAATCCAGAGCTTGAGGCTCGCATCCAAGGACTTGAGCGGAACCTGGATAGCCTGCGAGTCAAATACACGGAACAGCATCCCGACATAATCTCGACCAAGCGTGTTATCGCGGAGTTGAAATCGCAGAAGGAACGAGAAGCCAAAGAAGCGAGCGATCTGGCGCGTGCAAAAGAAGCCGAGGTGCGAGCTGCAGGGGGAGGCGCCGAGCGCCTGCCGAGTTCGGCGTTGCTTAACCAGAACCCGTTCTTTCAGCAGTTGAAAGCTTCCCTGTTGGACGCTGATGCAAAGGCAGCCGCGATGAGGGTTCGAGTACAAGAGTACGAAAGTCGAATGGAAGGACTGAAGGCGATGGCGAACCAGGTGCCGCAGGTCGAGGCTGATCTGAAGCAACTGACGCGTGACTACGAAATAAACAAAAAGAACTACGAAGAGCTATTGGCTCGCCGTCAGCGCGCGATCCTTTCCGGCGATATGGAGTCTGCGACAGGCGGCTTAGATTTTCGCATCATTGATCCGCCCCGAGTACCGTCTCGACCCAGCGATCCGAACAGACCGTTATTAGCCTCGTTGGTCCTCTTGGGAGGCTTGGCAGCTGGGACGCTCATTGCTTTAGTATTGAGCCAGGTACGTCAAACATTTCATGATCGACGCGCTGTGCGCGACGTGACCGGCCTCCCCTTGCTGGGGAGCGTTTCAATGATCTGGACCCCAGGACAAAAGCGGGTTGCTGGAAGAGCCATCGCGGCGTTTGGGGCAACGCTTCTAGGGCTGTTAGTTTGCTATGGGTTGCTGATGGGTTATTACCTGTTTCAAAGTCAGGTGGCCTAGACCGCGCGCAGTCATCATCGGAGACTAAATCCACGTGAGTCTTATTGAAAAAGCCATTGGCAAGATTGCCCAAGACACGATCGGCGGAAAAAAGCGCTCTACGGACGCGTCCTCGTTGGATGGGCGAGTTGATCAGCCGTCGGTGATCCAGCGGGCGCAGTCCTCAGCAACCTCTCCGGCAAATGTTGCGCGAGTGCCATCGGAACAAGAGTTGTCTGCTCCCAGAGAGCCTTCTCTTGAGACACAGATCGCGCCACAGGGGATGATTAACCTAGCCCGGCTGAAGCAGGCTGGCCTCATTACCCCTGACGGTGAACGCTCCCAGTTGGCAGAGGAGTTCAGGGTTATTAAGCGCCCGCTCCTTATGAACGCCTTCGGTCGCGGCGCTGCGCGGGTAGCGAATGGCAATTTGATTATGGTGACCAGTTCTCTTCCGGGTGAGGGAAAGAGCTTTTGTGCGGTCAATCTCGCGATGAGCATCGCTATGGAGCGCGATCACACTGTCCTGCTCATAGATGCGGACGTTGCCAAACCCTCGGTACCTCGCTATTTGGGGCTGAAATCGGATCGCGGACTGATGGACTTGCTAATCGATGATTCACTTCAAATGTCGGACGTATTGATTAAAACCAACGTCGAGAAACTAACGCTTCTTCCCGCTGGGCGCGGTCACCGCTACGCGACGGAGTTGCTCGCTTCGAACGCCATGGACAGGCTTCTCGACGACGTTGCACGGCGCTACCCTGATCGGATCATCATTTTCGATTCTCCACCTCTTCTCGCGACGAGCGAGGCTCGTGTGCTCGCTACGCATATGGGCCAAATTGTGATGGTCGTTGAAGCAGAAAAGACAACCCATGAGGCTGTCAAGGAAGCCCTTAAGCACATCGAAGGATGCGAAGTAGTCGGTATGGTGCTGAACAAAGGCAAGATGGCTGGCGGAACAGACTACTACGGTTACTACGGCAAGAATGGCTAGAGCGGGAGCTTCTCCCGTGCAGACCATCATGCGCCAAGTCGGCGCTCAATCGGCTTTCGTGCTGCTAATGCTATGCGGGCGCGAACTTCCGGCCGCTGAATGGACCGTGCGCCCGCAGTTAACAATCGCGGAGCGATTCAGCGATAACCTTACGCTGTCCCGCGATCCCGACAGCGGGTTCGCGACGACCATTTCTCCAGGTTTAAAGCTATTTCGCGAGGGCGGGCGAGTCAAGGCTGACGTCGACTATATTCTTGAAAATCATTTCTACCAAGGAGTGGATCGGAGCAGCGTTACCAACAACAGGCTGCGTGCTGCACTTACTGCCGAACTCATTGACCCGTGGTTCTATCTTGATGCGAATGCGTTTATCCAACAAGCTGCATCTTCGCTGTTGGGCGTGTTCGGAACAGACCAAACAACAAGTGGAGAATTTGCGGAGATCTCCACTGTTAGTATCGCGCCAAGGCTTCGCTATCGCCGCGGCAATCTGTGGTCTGGCGAGACCTCTCTCAACAGTAGCTTTTTGAGTTCTAATGGGACAGTGTCTGACTCGCAGACGACCGAATTGCGAGCGAGGATCAGTAGTGGCACGGCCTTCGGCAAGCTGGGTTGGACCGCCGACTACTATTCAGAGGCGACCCGCTATTCTTCCGCTGGTGCACAAGTCGACAGCCAGAAGATTGATCTTGGAAGCTCCTACCGTGTGGCGCCTAAGATTAGGCTGCTCGCGAACGTTGGGTTCGAGGAGTTCGAGTCAGATTCCTTAAGCGAAAAGCAGAGCGGCACCTCATGGAGTGTCGGCGCAATTTGGCAACCAACCAATCGCACATCTCTGCAAGCAACTGCAGGCCACCGATTCTTTGGTAACTCTTTCGGCCTCAACTTCTCGCATAGGACGCGTCGAACAACCTGGGGGCTTTCCTATACGGAAGCAGTCAATAGCACTCGATCTCAATTGGATCTCTTGGGTGATGTTCGGTTGCAGTTAGATTCGTTCTTACGCGCCAGTGGGATAACAGATCCGATTGAACGCAAGAGGCAGCTCGACGCAATTGTTGGAAGGATCGCAGACCAAAGCATTATTTTTTCGAACCAACTGTTCTTACAGAAGCGGCTGCAAGGAACCATAGTTTGGGACTTGCCGAAACATACCATCGCGATATCTGGATTTGCCTCGAATCGGGACGTGGACGCAGTTGGTGGCCGTCGGAGCGTTGTTTTAGGCAACAGTGATTTCAATATCAGCAGAACGATTAAGGAGTCTGGCGCGTCGGCGACCTGGAGCTGGCAAGTCATGCCGCGAACGGCTGCTGTTTCGACGTTATCAACCTCTCTGATACAGTTCACGGATATTGACAGGGACGACAATGAGTACTTGCTATCCTGGGGGCTATTGCACCAATTGTCGCGGTATGCGAGTGGCACATTCGAGTTTCGTCATCAACGTCGCGATTCGTCGGGCGGAGGACAAGACTTTGACGAAAATTCAATCGAAGCGGGTTTGCGGCTGATTTATTAGAAGAATTCCGAGCGCATGTACGAAGCATTTTATGGGTTGAAAGCCAAACCGTTTCAGCTGAATCCAGACCCAAGCTATTTTTACAGCAGCAAGGGCCACAGCCGTGCCATGTCTTACTTGGAGTACGGCGTGCATCAAGGGGAGGGGTTTATTGTTGTCACTGGCGAGGTAGGGGCGGGGAAAACTACGCTTGTTCGAAATTTGTTTCGCAAGCTCGAGAATCTAAATCTAGTAGCGGCGCAACTTGTAAGTACCCAACTTGACGCTGACGACATGCTGCAAATGATCGCAGCGGCTTTCGGTGTGGATGAACCGGGGGCCAACAAAGCGACTTTGCTGAAGAAGCTGGAAACTTTCTTACTCTCCGTACACCGCCAAGGCAAACGGGCACTCCTGGTTGTAGATGAAGCTCAAAACCTTACTCCTAGAGCAGTTGAAGAGCTACGCATGTTGTCGAACTTTCAATCTGGGGAGAAGTCGTTGCTTCAAAGTTTCTTGCTTGGGCAACCAGAGTTTCGCTACACGCTGCAAAGTGAAGGAATGCAGCAATTGCGTCAGAGGGTCATGGCAGCCTACCACTTAGGTCCCATGGACTCTTCGGAAACTCGTGCATATATCGAGCACCGGTTGAAGACTGCTGATTGGAAAAATGACCCGGCCTTTTCAGCCGATGCATTTGCCGCGATTTACGAGTTTAGCGGTGGCATTCCTCGCAAGATCAACATGCTTTGTGATCGCTTGCTGCTAATGGGCTATTTAGAGGAGTTGCATCGGATTGACGCGGCGGCCGTGCACGAGGTCGTGGACGAACTCAAGCGGGAGTTTACGCTGCCATTCTCGGAAAGCAATGCTGCGGCAGTTCCCTTGAGTAGTTCGTCGCCACCATACTCATCCGCTACAGAAGAGATCCAGCGGCTCGAGAGCAAGGTTGCTCAAATGGAGCACTCAATATCGAGCGTGCTGAAGATAATGCGTGGAGTGTTGACTATTTCGAACACTCGACCCTCGTAGATCGTTACGTGTCAACTGGACGTCTACTGTAAAAGGTTCAGCCAGCCAGCCCTAGATCGCGCCGAATTGATCTTTGGTGCATGCCTTGGGCATGTCGTTTTCGCTTTGGTAGATCAGCATGGCGGTACACATTAAAAACGCGTTTACGATTGACGTGGAAGATTACTTCCAAGTGTCGGCGCTAGCGCCTTACATTGATCGAGGCTCATGGGACCAGCAGCCCTGTCGCGTTGAACGCAATGTTGATCGAATTCTTGAGATGCTTGATGCCGCACAAGTTAAGGCAACATTCTTTGCGCTTGGCTGGATCGCTGAGCGCTATCCGACAATGATTAAGCAGATTGCGGCTCAAGGGCACGAATTGGCTAGCCACGGCTACGGACACCTGCGCGCAAGCGATCAATCGCCCTCGGAATTCAAGGAGGACGTTGTCAGGGCAAAAGCCCTATTGGAGGACCTATCAGCTCAGTCCGTAGCGGGCTATCGTGCTCCGAGTTTCTCAATAGGGGAGAGTAATCTGTGGGCGCTAGATATCTTGCGGGGAAGTGGCTATAGATACAGCTCTTCTATCTATCCAGTTAAGCACGACCACTATGGGATGCCAAACGCTCCTCGCTTCGCGTTTGGCCCCATCAAACACGATCAAGATTTCTTCGAGCTACCCGCGAGTACTGTTCGGTTGTTTGGGCGCAATTTGCCTGCCGCCGGAGGGGGATTTTTCCGGCTCTTGCCGTATGAATGTTCCCGGTGGTTACTAAGACGCGTAAATCGTTGTGATCGTCAACCAGCTATATTCTACTTTCATCCCTGGGAAATCGATCCTCAGCAACCCCGCCCGAAAGGACTGTCCGCAAAGACCCGGTTTCGACACTACGTAAATCTGCGGCGTACCGAGCCTCGCCTACAGCGGCTTTTGGCCGATTTCAAATGGGATCGCATGGATCGGATATTCTTGAACGGCCAGGCATGAGCGTGAGCTTGAGCGATGGTGCTACGCAGGCGACGGCTCATCCCGTCCACTTGGGTCTTGGTGTTTTTTCCCTATCAGAAGCAGACTTCGACCGCTGGGACGCGTTTGTCGCGTCCTGCACTGAAGCTACATTTTTCCATCGCGCCGGCTGGAGCAAAGTGCTCGAGCGATCATTTGGCAATCGCACGCATTTTCTCTTTGCTGAGCGTGAAGGCCATATTGAAGGGGTATTGCCGCTGGCAGAGGTTAGCAGTTTTCTGTTCGGGCATTCGCTTGTGTCCACGCCATTTTGTGTTTACGGCGGACCAGCCGCGACCACGGAGGCGGCGCGGCACGCACTAATAGAAGCAGCGGAGGCCCTTGCAATGCAGCTTGGTGTGCAGCATTTGGAGCTGCGCAGTCTGCGCATCAGCAAACTAGATTGGGAGCGTAAAGATCTCTACTACACATTTCGAAAGGAGATTTTTGCTGATGAAGAAGAGAACTTGCTCGCGATTCCACGAAAGCAGCGAGCCATGGTGCGGAAGGGGATAAAGGCGGGGCTTCGTGGAACAATCGATACAGACGAGGCCCGTTTTTTCGCAGCATATTCGAGCAGCGTCCATCGTTTGGGAACTCCAGTCTTTAGCCGGAGGTACTTTAGGGTGCTGCGCGAAGTGTTTGGATCGGATTGCGAGGTTTTGACCATAACGCAAGCTGACGGCTCGTTAGTCAGTAGCGTGATGAGTTTTTATTTTCGCGATGAGGTATTGCCGTACTATGGCGGTGGATTGCCCTGCGCGCGCGAGGTCGCTGCGAACGATTTCATGTATTGGGAATTGATGCGTCGCGCGGCACTTCGGGGGGTAAAGGTTTTTGACTTTGGACGAAGCAAACTGGGCACTGGAGCCTTCGACTTTAAGAAGAATTGGGGTTTCGAGCCGGTAGCATTACCCTATGAGTACAAGCTGATCAGAGGATCTCGAATTCCGGAGCACAATCCGCTAAACCCGAAGTATCAGCTCTTGATTAAGTGTTGGCAGCGAATGCCGCTCTGGCTAGCAAATCGCCTAGGGCCATTCGTCGTTAAGGGCCTCGGTTAGGATTGCGCAGTTCTTTCTTTCAAAAATATGGGATAGAAGCTTAGATTCATGCCGGCGCATTACTCGGAGTCAAATTCTCCTCAGCAAGAAATTGCGCCATCACGTGGCGTGCTCAATAGATCGAAGTACACGTTTCTTGGGTTTGCGTTGGGCGGCTGGCCGTTAGTTGCCGCGCTCGCGCTGGTTAGCGTTGCCTGGATACTGGTATGTTTCGCGGATACAGTCCGCAGCACGGTAGCGATTTGGCTGCGCAGCGACACGTATGCTCATGGCCTGCTTGTTGTACCGATCGCCGGCTATTTGGTTTGGAGGCAACGCCACGCCGTCGCCCGTCTTCAAGCAGTGCCGAGTTACTTGGGGCTAGTAGCATTCGCCTTGGGGGGGGCGCTCTGGTTGCTTGGTCGTTTGGCCGATGTAGACGCTGCGCAACAATTCTCGCTGGTGGTCATGCTGATAGCGGGTACCTGGGCGTTGTTGGGCGCGCGCGTTGTCAAGCATCTCCTTTTCCCTTTGGCGTTTCTTGTCTTCGCAGTGCCGGTGGGTGATTTCTTGCTCCCCCCTCTAATGAATTTCACTGCCGATTTCACCGTTGCGACCTTGCGTCTCACGGGGATTCCGGTCTATCGAGAGGGTAATACTTTCCAAATACCCAGCGGTAGTTGGTCCGTAATCGAAGCATGTAGCGGTTTGCGCTACTTAATCGCTTCACTGACACTTGGTGCGCTCTACGCTTACCTGAGTTATCGAAGTCTGTACAAGCGAGTACTTTTTGTTGCGTTTTCAGTGCTCGCGCCGATTCTGGCTAACGGCGTTCGAGCGTACTTCATCGTTATGCTTGGGCACATAAGTAACATGAAGTTGGCAGTGGGCGTGGATCATCTTATCTACGGATGGATCTTCTTCGGCATAGTGATGATGTTGATGTTTTGGGTCGGTTCTCTTTGGCGCGATAGCCCCCCTCATTCCATCGAAGGCACTTCAGCCGTAGCAGCCGCCGATACACTTGCTTCATTCAAGATTCCTGCTGCAATACCCTTGATGGCGTTCCTTGTTGCTGCAGCGAGTGCCTTTTGGCCTGCATATGCTCAACATTTAGCGTCGCGGTACGTCAAGACCCAGCCGCATCTAAGTACCCCGTCGCCCGTGGGTGATTGGCGGCTGAGCGACAAAAACTTTAGTTGGTCACCGCAGTTTCATTATCAGCGCGCTGAACTGAGAAAACTCTATACAAAGGGTGAACGAGAAGTAGCTGTGGATATCAAGTATTACCGACATCAAATTCAAGATTTCGAAATGATTAACTCCGGCAATACGATCGCCTCTACTCACTCTCGATGGAACGTAATAGGGACGCGGCCGATCCGTATTAAATTGGGAGCAAGAGAAGCTAGCGTAAAAGAGACTCGACTGCGTGCCGGGGATGCTGAGGTGTTAGTGTGGCATTGGTACAACGTTACTTCGGCTCATACGGGGAGCGAGGTGTTAGCTAAGCTATTGCAGGCAACGCAAAAAATCACCCATGGTAGCGATGACTCTGCTGCAATATTTATTGCGGCTCCAGTAGTTGATCGCGCCGTTGCCGCTCACGAGGTGTTGAAGGATTTTATGACACAAATGTGGCCGAGCATTGACGAAACTCTTCATCGTGCTAAACCTTAGCTTCCTTGGCCTGATTGAGGTTGGGCTATCAATTGCTAACACAAGATCCTGAACATGGTTCGTAGACTCGAGTGTAATCACGAATTGAGCGGCTAGTGGGGTCTCGAAAGGTATATTGAAAATGTGCGGGATCGTCGGGTTATTGGATACCACTGGGCGGCGACGAACGGCTGATCGCGGCTTGCTAGCGTATATGAACGATGTGCAGTTTCATAGAGGTCCAGACGAGGGCGGCCTTCATATCGATGCGGGAATCGGTCTGGGGCACCGAAGGCTCTCCATTATCGATCTTTCTACTGGCCAACAGCCCTTATACAATGAAGACGGCAGTGTCGTCGTTGTGTTTAATGGAGAAATTTACAATTTCCAGGAAATGGTCACGGAGCTTACAACTCGAGGCCATCAGTTCCGAACACAATCTGATACAGAAGTGATCGTACATGCCTGGGAGGAGTGGGGCCAAGAATGTGTCACGCGTTTTCGCGGCATGTTTGCGTTCGCGATCTGGGACAGGCGACAGTCCACTTTGTTTCTGGCGCGCGACCGCCTCGGCGTGAAGCCCTTGTACTATGCATTGCTTCCTAGCGGTTGGTTAGTTTTTGGATCTGAACTCAAAGCCCTTACTTGTCACCCCGAGTTCTCGCGTCAAGTGGATCCGCTCACGATCGAGGACTATCTCGCGTTCGGGTATGTTCCTGAGCCCAAGACCGTGTTTAAGGCAGCCCTGAAACTGTCGCCGGGGCACACTCTAACTGCAGTTCCCGGTAAATCACTCGGCACCCCCAGAAAGTACTGGGATATTTGTTTCATCGACAATGCAGAACCTGTTGATGAGCGTGCAGTCTGCGACGAGTTGATCGCGCGCTTGCGAGAGGCGGTCCGGATTCGCATGATTTCGGAAGTGCCTCTGGGCGCTTTTCTGTCTGGTGGAGTAGATTCGAGCGCAGTTGTCGCCATGATGGCCGGCCTTTCGCAGGCGCCGGTGAATACGTGTTCAATCTCATTTGGCGACCCTGCCTTTGATGAGGCCTCCTATGCTCAGAAGGTCGCGCAACGATACGGTACAAATCACTACGTGGAGCAAGTCGAATCTGACGACTTTGATTTAATCGACAAGCTCGCAGGTATTTACGATGAACCTTACGCAGATAGTTCAGCAATTCCTACTTATAGGGTTTGTCAGCTTGCGCGAAAGAAGGTAACTGTCGCCCTATCCGGCGACGGAGGTGACGAGAACTTTGGCGGATATCGGCGGTATCGCTGGCATTCCCTCGAGGAACGCGTCCGCGGGTTGTTACCGCTGTGGGTGCGTCGTCCGCTATTTGGGGCGGCGGGTAACATATATCCAAAAGCAGACTGGGCGCCTAAGATGTTTCGCGCTAAGTCAACGCTCCAAGGCCTAGCGCGCGACTCCATCGAAGGATATTTCCACAGCGTATCTATGATGGACGACAGGCAGCGTGCCCTGTTGCGCAGCGCCGAATTCGATCGCGATTTGCAGGGATATCGAGCAATTGAGGTAATGCGTACCCATGCGGCGAACGCGACTTCGAAGCACCCACTTTCGCTAGTACAGTATTTGGATATGAAGACTTACTTGGCAGGCGATATCCTTACTAAAGTAGACCGAGCGAGTATGGCGCACGCACTTGAGGTGCGGGAACCCTTGTTGGACCATCCCCTTATGGAGTGGTTAGCCACCTTACCGCCAACAATTAAGTTGCGAGGCCGCGAGGGCAAGTATCTTTTAAAGAAAGCTCTGGAACCACACCTTAGCAACGAGATTCTCTATCGGCCGAAAATGGGGTTCGCCGTGCCATTGGCAAATTGGTTTCGAGGGCCGCTTCGAGATCGCGTAAGGACAACAATTCTTGGCGATACTTTGCTGCAGAGCAAGTATTTCAATGCGGCGCAACTTCAGAGAATTGTGGACGACCATCAAGCAGGTGCCCGAGATTACAGCACGCCTATCTGGACGTTACTCATGTTTGAATCATTCTTGCGCAATGTGCTCACATCGCCCCGCTACTCAGCGCAAACCGGCAGCCATGCGGTCGGAACCGCCCCAATCTAGCCACCTGAAAGTCCGATAGGCTTTGAAATGTGCGGGATTTTTGGTGTACTGGATTTGCGAGGCGATCCAATTCCAGACAGCTTTGCCGAGGGCATGGGAGCGAGCATTGTTCACCGAGGCCCAGACGACGAAGGCGTCTATAGCGCGGGGCCGTGTCTCATCGGTATGCGCCGATTGTCAATTATCGACCTTGCTGGAGGGCATCAACCGCTCAGTAACAAGGAGAAGACGGTTTGGCTAGTCTGCAACGGAGAGATCTACAACTTCCGCGAGTTGCGCAAGGAGTTGGAGTCTCGTGGACACCAGTTTTTGACGGGCTCCGACTGCGAAACCATCATTCATGCATACATCGAATATGGGGACGCGTTTATACACCGGCTCAACGGAATGTTTGGGTTCGCTTTGTGGGACGCTCGCTCTAAACGGTTGATTGTCGGCCGTGATCGATTAGGAATTAAACCTCTCTACATATACAACGACGGACGCAGGTTGGCATTCGGTAGCGAGGCCAAATCGCTCTTGGCGCTACCGGGTGTCAGTACGGCATTGAATCCTGCTGCGCTCCCGGATTACCTATCACTGGGCTATGTGCCCGCTCCACGAACCATCTTTGAAGGAATAACAAAGCTTGCTCCCGCAACTTACCTTTCGATTCAAGCGGGAAAGATCGAAGAGCATCGATATTGGAATGTTCCGATCGACATCAACCGCGCACTAACGGAGAACCAGTGGATCGAACGCATTCGCGATCAGCTTGAACGTTCGATTCGCATGCAAATGGTTAGCGATGTGCCAATCGGGGCGTTCCTCTCTGGTGGAATCGATTCGAGCGCCGTAGTAGCGTGTATGGCGAAGGCAAGCAATGCGCCCATAAGAACCTATGCAATCGGTTTTGAAGGTAGTGATGCGGATAACTTCTACAACGAACTTCCATACGCAAAGCGAGTAGCCTCCCTCTTTGGCACCGACCATCAAGAGATACTGGTAAAGCCGGATGTTGTGGAGTTGTTGCCTCGCTTACTTTGGCACATGGATGAACCGATCGCCGATACCGCGTTTATTACCACGTACTTGGTTTCAAAGTTTGCTCGGCAAGATGCTACTGTAATACTTTCCGGCGTGGGTGGCGACGAACTATTTGGTGGGTATCGCCGGTATCTTGGCGATCACTATTTGCGTCAGTTCCGCCGCCTTCCCGCTTGGATGCGTCGTTGCGTGACGAGGTTGGCCAGCGCGCTTCCCAGCGATCGTCACTCGGGGTGGCTGAATCTTTTTCGTTACGCAAAAGGTTTTTTGGCTTCGACCGAAATGAGCTTCGAGCGAAGATACACATCCTACGTAGAAGTTTTCTCAGAACCCCAGCAACGAGGGTTGCTTACTAGTACAGACGCCTGTCGTTCGCAGGCAATTAGCGCGGCGTTCACTCGGGCTGCTCGCGGCGACGCGCTCAATCGTATGTTGGTAGTAGACGCGGAGACTCAACTGCCAGATGACCTACTCATGCTAACTGACAAGATGACGATGGCCACATCGCTCGAATGCCGTGTGCCCTTGTTAGATCATGAGTTAGTCGAACTTGCTGCGGCTATTCCAGAAGACGTCAAAGTCAAAAATGGCAGGCTAAAGCACATTATGAAGGAAGCGCTTCAAGGAGTTCTGCCTGTCGAGATTTTGGATCGGAAGAAGCGCGGTTTTGGTACCCCTATGGGCGCTTGGCTTAAGCGAGAACTGGCCCCGCTATTGCGTAGTCTTCTGTCCGAACAAGTCGTGAATCAACGAGGGCTGTTCAATCCTGCGGAGATAAGCGCGCTTATTCGGGCACACGAGGCGAATCATATAGATGGTACTGATCGACTTCTGGCACTGATGAATCTGGAAGTTTGGTCGCGCGTGTTCCTTGATCACCGTTCTCCCGCCGACGTGGCGCTCGAGCTAAAGCAGGTGGGCTCTTGAGGATTCTTTACGTCTGCCATCGCTTCCCTTATCCACCCAAGCGGGGTGGGAAGATTCGTCCGTTTAACATGATTAAGCATTTCAGCCTGCGACATGAGGTAACTGTCGCATCTCTGGCTCGTTCCGACGCAGAGGCTCAGGAGGCGCGAGGCATTGCACCCCATTGCGCCGCGTTCTCGATGGGCAAGGTTAGCAACCCGATTCAGTTCTTGCGCATGCTTGCCCGCTTGCCGACCCGCACGCCGTCATCGATGGGGTTCTTTTACTCTCCGGATTTGGAGAAACAGGTGCGAACGCTCTTGGCCACCAGGAAATTCGACTTGATATTCGTACATTGCTCTTCGGTTGCCCAGTACGTCGCTCATGTAAGTGGTATTCCAAAGATACTAGACTTCGGCGATATGGATTCGCAGAAGTGGCTCGAGTACGCACAACATAAGGCGTTTCCAATTTCGTTAGGCTACAAACTTGAAGGCAAGAAGCTTATGCGAGAAGAAAAGCGTCTAGCGGGCATATTCGATATGTGCACAGCTACCACTCGCGCTGAATGGGAGTCTCTGCGCGCGTATGGCGTTTCTACACCGAGCGACTGGTTTCCGAATGGTGTTGACAGTGAGTACTTTTCGCCCGGCATTGAACCCTACGACCCCGATACGATAAGCTTTGTCGGACGGATGGATTACTATCCGAATCAACAATGCATGTTCGATTTTTGCGCGAACATGCTTCCGTTAGTTCGGCTGCGATGGCCGCAAGCGAAGTTGCTGATCGTTGGCGCTGACCCGTCGCCCGCGGTGCGCAAACTGGGGGATATCCAAGGAGTCACCGTTACTGGTTCGGTGCCAGATGTGCGTCCGTACGTGCGTAAGTCCGCGGCAATGATTGCTCCACTAAGCATTGCGCGCGGCACCCAGAACAAAATACTTGAGTCCATGGCGATGGGAGTGCCGGTGGTTGCCAGCTCTGTGGCGGCGGGCGGCGTTGACGCGGTGCACGGGGAACATTTTTTGGTGGCCTCGACACCCCAGGACCATGCTGCATGCATTTTGAAGTTGATGAGTGATCGAAGTGAACGGGCTCGCCTCTCCTGCGCCGGGCGCGAGCGCATGCTTACGCATCACAATTGGAGTGAATCCATGAAGCGCCTCGACACAATAGTCGAGCGCTGTGTCTCACAACCTTTTTTCTCCCTTGATGGAAGAGTTTCTCATGAACATTAGTATTTTCGGCCTAGGTTACGTTGGTGCGGTTTCGCTTGCTTGCTTAGCTCGTGATGGACACAACGTAATTGGAGTCGACATTGATCCTGCCAAGCTTGAGCTAATCGAATCCGGCAAGACGCCGGTAGTCGAGGAAGGCATGGTCGATCTTATGGCCAAGGTGGTCGCGAGCGGTCGCGTTTCCGTTACGCAGAATGTCGGCGAAGCAATACAGCGCAGCGATGTGTCGCTAGTCTGTGTTGGTACCCCCTCAGCGCCAAACGGCAGCCAAGATCAATCGGCAATTATCAAGTTGGCTCATGATCTTGGCGCTGCGCTGCGCAACAAGCAGAATGGGCACGTCATCGTGTTTCGGTCTACGCTAGTTCCTGGGACTGTAGAAGACGTGCTCTGCCCAATCGTCGAGCGAGAGTCAGGCAAACGGGACGGAGAGGGATTCCACGTTTGTTTTCAACCAGAGTTCTTGCGCGAAGGGTCATCAATTAAAGACTACGACAAGCCGCCTTTCACGATTGTGGGCACGAACTCAAAAGCAGCGGCTGGTGCGCTAAGAGACCTATTCGGTCAGTTGCCGTGCCAATTCTATGCGACCTCGATCCGGGCGGCCGAGATGGTCAAGTATTGCTGCAATAATTTCCATGCGCTAAAGATAACCTTCGCCAATGAAACGGCTAGGCTGTGCGAGGCGCTCGGCGTCAACCCATTTGAAGTGATGGATCTCGTCTGTCGCGACACACAGCTAAACATTTCCAAAGCATACTTACGCCCAGGGTTTGCGTTTGGCGGTTCGTGCCTGCCGAAGGACTTGCGCGCTACAAGTTATTTGGCAAAAACCAAAGATGTGGAATTGCCGATGCTCTCAGCCATTCTTGGATCGAATCGGGCTCACATCGATTTGGCAATCGCTAAGGTCATGGGATCGGGCAAGCGTCGCGTCGCGATGATTGGTTTATCCTTCAAGACTGGTACCGATGATTTGCGCGAAAGTCCGCTGGTTTCGCTCGCGGAGTACTTCATTGGCAAGGGCTTGCAGCTGTCCATCTACGACCCTGATGTCCATCTGTCCAACTTGCTTGGGGCGAACCGACGGTTCATTGAACAACATGTGCCACATATTGGCTCGCTACTTCGGCGGGATTTGGTCTCGGTGCTACACGACGCCGAAGTTATTGTCGTCGGTTTAGAACAAGCGGCGATATTTGATGCCTTGCGTGAGCATGTGCGTGATGATCATTTGATCATCGATCTGGTAAATATCCCTAGTCGAAAGGGACTGAGAGGGGCGTATGCGGGACTCTGTTGGTAGCTCAGCAGTTTCGGATGAGTTCCAACTAGGATCGCTCGCGAAACGCAAGAGCAAAGGGTTTCGGCAGCAGGAGCTTTTGGTACTAGGGCTTGCGAGCTGGGCCCCGACGGAGTCTAGACAGTCAGAACGCTGAAAGTTTACCCGCGAGGCAGTCGAATCTAAGCCTACTCGCGCCACTTGCCTGCGCGTTTCAGCTTGTCTCTTAAGCCAGGCAGTGGAAAACCCTTCTCGTAAGCCTTTTTCGCGTGATCTAACGAGGATTCGAATTGATCCACATCAAAATATGCGAGACCTAGATTGTAGTGAAAATTAGCACTGGATGATCCTAAGGTCTCGGCCGCGCGCAGTTGCTCAATCCCCTCTTTTTTTCGGTCACGAGATATAAGATGCATACCATAAAGCATTCTTACCATCGCGTCATCTTTTGCGTATCGAATGGCTCGATCGAAATAGCATTCAACAGTATAAGTTGCCCCTCGGGTCTTGTTCGCTTTCTCCTTGCGACCCAAATTGTCCATCGCTCGCAGCGCCCGATGATGATTGGGGAATGCGCGGAGAATATAGTCCAAGTCACCGCCGACGTTTATTGTCGACATGCCGCGACGCAGAAACTCCACATCAGCGTTGAGGTGATATTGTTCAACAATCTTGAGCTTTTCTTTATCGCGTCGATAGTCGTACGGTCCGTAGGAATTGACAAGGTCGCCGCAGAAATTCCCCGCACTGACCGCAGGAAACCACAGCGCCACTAACGCGCAGACAAGCGCCAAGCTTCTGGAAAGACTGACGCCTAGAGAAACACGCTGCTTCATCGTTCTGCCCAGCTCAAAGAGATGCAATATTGCTTTGTTGCCAAGAGTCGAGCCCTTGCAGAGGAATTCTGCCGCCCGCTATTAAGGCGAAACTTCGACATGCTTATTATAGGCAATATAGGTAATGCGGAGTGATTCATGTGCCCTAGTCGTTGATCTAGCATGGCAGAATCAAGGAAAGTTTGTATGCTACGGGTTTGTCATCGGTTTGGATTGATAGCAATGCTGGGGATTCAGACCTCGCGCTGCACCCTTCAGTATTCGTTTAGATTTCAACGATCGCGACAACTAGGCTAGCTGTCATCACATCTCACTACAAGGCCGTAAACATGTCAGGTATATGCGGTTGGTTCGGCTACGGCGACTCTCACAGTTCGAACGCCGCTTTGTTGCAACGCATGAGTGCGCCGATCCGCGCACACCTAGCGATCCGCACAGAGCTATGGGCTGAAGCGACGGCTGCGATTGCCTGTACGGGGAGCGCAAAGAGCACCCTTTTTTACCGCGATGGGAGGTTTTGTGTGGCGGTTAGTGGTGTGCCGTTCATCCCCGGTTACACCGCCGCAACTGGCACGCTCCCTAAGGCGATCGGAGAGCTTCTGTTCGCGCGAGGAGTTTTCGCGCTTGATCAAATTTGCGGCGATTTCGCGCTGTGTTACATCGACTTCGAGCGCGGTCGTGTGGTGCTTGCAGTAGATCGCAACGCGGTTCATAGTCTCGCATATACTATCACGGGTAACGCCCTCATTTTCTCTACTAATCAGCAATGTATCAATATCCACCCTCAAGTATCAGTCCGGGTCGATAATCAAGCCATCTACAACTACGTTTACTTTCACATGGTGCCAGGTCCACGTACCGCTTACCAAGGCCAATCGCGGCTGGGGCCCGGGCAGTATCTCGAGTTCGCGGATGGCAAGGGTCGGGTTGGCGCCTATTGGAAGAACAGTTTCCAGGAGGAGGAGAGTGGTGCTTTCCCGCAACTGAAAGATCAATTTATGAGCGCGCTGCGCGCAGGTGTGCGAGATAGCGCGGGCGCAGCCAATTGTGGGGCTTTCTTGAGCGGAGGTACCGACAGCTCGACGGTAGCCGGCCTACTGACACAACTGCAAGGTTCTGCGGCACAGACTTATTCTATTGGTTTTTCAGCCCAGGGCTACGACGAGATGGAATACGCGCGCATCGCGGTGCGCCATTTCAAAACCGACCACCACGAGTACTACGTGACGGCAGACGACATCGTAGAAGCTGTGCCGGCGATCGCGGCTGTCTACGATCAACCCTTCGGAAATTCATCTGCGGTGCCCACCTATTTTTGCGCCAAGCTCGCCCGCGAGGATGGGCGCGAACGCATCCTTGGCGGGGATGGTGGCGACGAACTGTTCGGCGGGAATGAACGTTACGCGAAACAGCGCGTCTTTGAGCACTACCACATGCTCCCCGGCCTGCTGCGGTCGGCAATTATCGAACCATCCAGTGCATTGTTACCCGACGCCCTTACTCCGCTGCGCAAAGTGCGGCGCTACATAGAGCAAGCGCGCATTCCTATGCCCGAGCGCCTGCAAACGTACAATTTGTTGGAGCAGTTTGGAGCCGAGCAGGTATTTGAGCGCGACTTCTTGCAAGTAATTGACCGTGGCGAGCCGCTCCGCTTGCAAGAGCAGGTTTATCACGGGACCAATGCTCGCTCATTGATCAACAAGATGCTCGCCTTCGATCATCAGTTCACCCTGGCGGATAACGATTTGCCCAAGGTGACCAAGATGTGCGAGCTGGCGGGGATCGATGTGGCATTCCCGCTGCTGCACGACGATGTGGTGGCTTTTGCCGCTAGGCTTGCTCCAGGCCTCAAGTTAAAAGGAAATCGCTTGCGCTATTTCTTCAAAGAAGCGCTGCGCGACTTCTTACCGGGAGAAATAATTACTAAGCAAAAGCACGGCTTCGGTCTACCCTTCGGCCCGTGGTTGCAAGAACACAAGGGGCTGCAAGCGTTGGTCGGCGACACCCTTGGCTCGCTTACCAAGCGCGGCATCGTGCGGCCAGCCTTCTTGCATGAATTAACTGCCGCAAAGGTCGCACAGCATCCCGGTTACTTTGGAACTATGGTGTGGGTTCTGATGATGCTGGAACTTTGGTTTCAACAACGCCCGGCACGCTAACAGCGCCACGTCTGCGAGTATGGTTTCGATCAATCTGGACAAGGCGCTGACATTGGCGCGCTCCGTACTGGCTATTGAAGCTAGAGCGGTTGCTGAGCTGAGTGAGCACCTTGACGCCAATTTCGGCGAAGCGGTGTCGATAGTGTTAGCGTGTACTGGCCGCGTCGTCGTGAGCGGCATTGGCAAATCAGGACATATTGCGCACAAGATTGCCGCGACACTCGCTAGCACCGGAACGCCGGCCTTCTTTGTCCATCCTGCCGAAGCAAGTCACGGCGACCTGGGCATGATCACATCGCAGGATGTCGTGCTTGCGATCTCGAACTCCGGCGAAAGCGCCGAGTTGGTGGCGCTGTTGCCGCCGATCAAACGGCGTGGCGCTCGCTTGATTGCAATGACAGGCAATGCGGGGTCGACCCTTGCTGCTGCAGCCGACGTACACTTAGATGCCAGTGTCGCCGAGGAAGCGTGTCCGCTCGGTCTCGCACCAACTTCTAGCACGACAGCGGCGCTCGCTCTCGGCGACGCGCTGGCCGTCGTGCTGCTCGATGCGCGCGGATTCACCGCGGAAGATTTTGCGAAATCACATCCGGGCGGTAAGCTCGGACGCCGCTTGCTGGTGCACGTAGGCGACGTAATGCGTCAGGGTGCGCAACTTCCCCTCGTGCATGAGGACGCAGACCTCGCAGCAGCCCTGGTAGAAATGGGTGGCAAAGGACTCGGTATGACAGCCGTGGTCGATCATGCCGGCATTTTGAAGGGAGTATTCACCGATGGCGACTTGCGTCGTGCACTCAGCAAAGGCGTCGAAATTAGCGCGCTCCGCGTGCGCGAATTGATGACGCGAGCGCCGCGCACAGTGGCTGCAAACGACCTCGCGGTACAAGCCGTGCAGATCATGGAGCGTCATCGAGTTAACGGTTTGCTGGTAGTTGACGGCACGGGGCGTCTGATCGGGGCGTTGAATATGCACGATCTATTCCGTGCCGGCGTGGTGTAACGTCGACACGGGTTCTTGAGGCGACGCCAGTGGACGCTGAGTGGAAGGCGCCGATGCCACATGCGTCGCGCGATGCGCGCCCGCCGGAATATTCGCAACCTGGCGCAGGGCTGAGCATATGGCTCGTGCGCTTACTGGGCTTGGCCCTGCTTCTCTTACTCGCCGTTGGAGTCAGTCGCTACCCGGGTGGCCCCATCCTCGCCGCCGCCTCCTTAATTCTCTATGCGGGACTACTCTGGTACCGTCCCGAGAGTTGGATGTTTGTCGTTCCTGCCGTGTTGCCTGTAGTCGATTTTGCGCCATGGACGGGTTGGGTTTATTTAGACGAGCTTGATTTTGTGCTCGCTGTAACTGTGGTTGTGGCCGCTTGGCGCCTGCCTAACGGCGAAAAGGCAGCGCTAGCGCCAGGCATGGGCGTTTTGCTGGGCCTGCTCAGTCTAGTCTGGTTTTTGAGTTTACTAATAGGTGTATTACCTCTAGAGCCTTTCAATAAATCACTGTTAAGCAATTACTATACCAAGTATAATGCGCTCAGAGTCGGCAAAGGCTTCTTTTGGATGCTGCTACTCTGGCCGTTGGTGCGGCGCAGCGTCGGCACCGACCTGTCCCGCTTGGAGCGCTGGTTTTTTCCTGGCATGTTGGCTGGGTTGTTGGCGCTCGGCATGGTGGTTCTGTGGGAGCGCGCAACTTTCGTTGGATTGGCCGATTTCTCTTCGCCACACCGCATCACTGCGCTGTTTTCTTCGATGCATGTCGGGGGCGGCGCCATCGACGGCTATTTGGCGCTTAGCGTGCCATTCAGTTGGTGGTTGATCTCCCGCTTTGATAGCCCTTGGCGCAGCCTATGTGGGCTCGGCGTCTTTGCTCTGGGCGCATATACCATTGTGGTCACATTCTCACGCGGACTCTACGCGGGGTTCGCTGCCTCGCTGCTGATCCTGGCACTGACCCAGTTTGGTTCAGCGGCACGCGAGCGCACTTTGGGTTTCGGCAGATTCGTTTTCGGTGGTTTGCTCTTATTTATTCTAGCTATCACGTTTGCTCGCGTTTTCGCCGCAGGTGGCTATCGCGCCTTGGGTGCGGGACTTGTCACATTGGGCGTGGGATACATGCTCGGCGCGCGGCCGGTTGCGCTAAAGGACTTACTTGGCAGCGTGGTAGCCGGCTCGCTGCTGTCGCTATTAAGCCTGGCCTTGTCGCACTGGATGGACAAAGGCGCTTACGTGGCTTTTGCGCTCTCGGCCCTTACTGCGGGCGCTGGACTCGCATTGCAGTTTTTGGGCGGAAAGCAGAAAGGCTCCGAGCGCGTGGTTGCGATTGGTTTTTTATGGTGCTTAATCAACAGCACTTTTGTTGCCATGCACTGGGGCGGATCAGCGGCGCGTGGCGCTAGTGTTGTGGCTTCCATGGTGATGTTTTGCGCGGTGCTGCTCAACCTAGGCTTCAAGCAAGCAATCTGGACAACCTCTGCGCGCAGCGGTGCGACAGCTGCGGTCTTGGCCATGATCTTCTTAGTGGGCATGCCAATTGTGGGTCGCTCTTACTTTATAGGGCAACGGGTATCTGCCGGATCAAGTGACATGGATCGCAGGCTGCAACATTGGCGCGAGGCTTGGCAACTTCAGCGCAATGACGTGTTGTCGCAATTGTTCGGGATAGGGCTTGGCCGCTTTCCAGCCGCCTACTACGCCCAGAACCCACACGGCATGCGACCCGGCGCGATGTACTATTCGCAGGAAGCGGGCAATGCGTACGCCCGTTTGATTGGGCCAAGCGTAGATTCGGCGACGCCAATCTATTTTGGTCAGCACGTCCAAGTAGACTCGAATCACGTGTATCAGATCAGCATGCGTGCTCGATCAAACAGCAATCATGCAACTCGGGTCAGCGTCGGCTTTTGCCGTGTAGTCGTGCTTTTTACCGACGCGTGCGCGTGGTGGAACGTCGAAGTAGCTCCTGGTGGATGGCGGACCTACGCACAGACCTTGGCTTCCGCAGACATGGGGCGACAAGAACTTGTTGGGCGAAAGCCCGTGCGCCTGGTGATCGTAAATGCCGCGCCTCAAATCGTTATAGACGTGGACGATGTCGCATTATCCCGAAGCGCGCTTGAGGCACTGCCGCTAGGCGACCCGCACGGAGCGGTAAATTTGTTACGTAACGGCGATTTCGCCCAAGCGCCCGACTATTGGTTCTACTCGGTAAATGATTTTTGGCCTTGGCACGTCGAAAACACCTGGCTACTAGTTTTGTTGGAAACGGGATGGATCGGCTTGATCTGCTTTCTATCCGTGCTAATTTTTAGTGTGCTGCGACTGTTGGGACGGAGCTTTCGCGGATCGCCACATAGCGCAGTTTGGCTGGCCGCAATGGGTGGTTTCTTGGTCGTAGCAACAGTCAACAGTCAGTTCGAGTTCCCGCGCGTAACATTGATGTTCTTTCTCGTGATGTTGTGCGCGCTGATGCGTAGACCCGCGGAACCCTTGGTTGACGCCGTCGTACGCCGGGCGCAAATAGCGCCTAGAGCATTTATCCGGACCGAGCACCACCCGGCTACTGCATTGTGAGTGTCCGTATAAACTAAACTGGGCCGTGACCAACCCTATTCGAAAGTAGTAAATATGAATGCACCTAGTCCTAGCGCCGCCATTACGGTCGAGTACCAACCTCGTCCGGACCGATTTGCAATCATCCTCGCAGGTGGTTCCGGCACTCGGCTATGGCCGCTGTCGCGAGCTTCAATGCCAAAACAATTGTTGACATTGAACGGCACCGAATCACTGCTGCAGCAGACTGCTCGCAGGCTCTTGCCATTGGTTAATCCGCAGCAGGTGTTTACGGTCACGCACAAGGATCACCGATTTGAAGTTGCCGGGCAATTGCACAACGTCCAGGCGCGTCTTGCGGAACAAGTGTTAGCCGAACCGATAGGTCGAAACACATTACCCGCTATCGCTTGGGCTGTTGCCAAGATTGCGCAGATTAACCCTGAGGCAGTGATCGGCGTTTTTTCATCGGATCATGCCGTGGCCGACGAAGCAAGTTTCCTTCAAGCGTGGCTAGTGGCAGAGGAGGCGGCGCGTGCCGGAAACTTGGCCTTGTTTGGGATGCGACCCACGGAGGCGTCCACGGGTTACGGCTACATCAAGGCGGGACGCACGCTGGGCTCTGTGAAACAGTCGTCTTTGCCGGTACAACAAGTCGATCGCTTCGTCGAGAAACCCGATCGGGTGACTGCCGAGAGTTTTTTGCGCGAGGGCGGCTACTACTGGAACGCCGGTATGTTTGTGTTTCGAGCGGATGTTTTCTCTGCTCTGCTCGAGAGCTCGCAGCCTGCACTAGCCGCCTCTACGCCTGAACTGTCTCGGACCTTGGCGGCAGCTCCAGAGTTGTACGCGGGCTTACCAGATCTTTCGATTGACTATGGGCTGCTGGAAGAACATGCGGACCGGGCAGTAGTTGTCCCAGTATCCATGGGTTGGAGCGATCTCGGGAGCTGGGATGCCATTTATCAGCAGCATGGAAAAGACGACCAGGGCAACATGACGCGCGGTCCGGTTCTGGCAGTTGATAGCAGTGACAATCTGCTCTGGAGCGAGCACGGTTTGCTGGCCACGTTAGGCGTCGAGAACTTGGCGGTTGTACAAACGCGCGACGCAACGCTTGTTGCACCACGAGAGCGTGTCGCGGACCTCAAGCAACTGGTCGCGGAGGTGAAACGCAGGGATGCGCGCTTGACGGAGACACACCTGACGGTTGCGCGGCCGTGGGGCAGCTACACGATCCTAGAAGAGGGCGAGCGCTACAAGATCAAGCGCATCCTGGTAAATCCAGGGCACAAACTATCGATGCAAATGCACTATCATCGCTCGGAACACTGGGTAGTGATTGCGGGGACGGCAAAGATCACAAACGGCGACCAAGAAATTCATCTCGAAGAAAATCAGTCAACCTATATTCCGAAAACCCATAGGCATCGACTGGAGAACCCCGGCAGGATTCCATTGCAAATAGTCGAAATCCAAACGGGCGCGTACCTAGAGGAAGACGATATTGTCCGCTTTGGCGACGTCTACGGCCGGTCTTGACGCGACTATTGGCGCCCGCCTCGCTGCAGAAGGCGCTTGATGTATTCAGCCGGGATCGCGTAAGAGATGCCGCTAGGGTCGGTGATTGCTTTCTCCTTTGATCCTTTGACGAACACCATGTTGACGATTCCGATTACGTCGCCGCTGCTCACGTCGAAAACCGGGCTGCCGCTATTTCCAGGATATGCGGTCGCATCGAGCTGATAAACTTCGAATGGTTTTCGGAGATTCTTAATAGCTTTCGCATCCAATTCGTTTGCCGTTGCTCCGGGAATGATAATCGGCGTGATGACCGATACGACACCTCGGTGCGTTGCAGGAAACAAGCCAAGCACTGTGCCGAGCGGAAATCCGGTTAAAGCTACTTCCTGCCCCTCTAACGCAGCGGAGTCGGCGAGCCTCAGGGCAGGCAGCGGCTCTCCACTCCTCAGGCGCAACAACGCCAAGTCATGCTGCTGATCCTGAGCGATTTTTTCTACCTCGCGAGGTTTTGCTTCGGCGCCTCGACCAACCATAACGATTAGCAGTTGTTTCTTGAGCGGATCCAAGAACGCAGGTGTAACATGGGCATTGGTTACAATAAAGCTGCCGTCGCCGATGGCGAAACCCGTGCCGCGAAAGACGAATGAGGGATTTCGGGCGGGTTCGTAGACTCCTACTGCAACAATGCCGGGGCGCACTCTAGCTATCTGGCTACTAAGTTCCGAGGCGCCTGCTGGAGTCAAACAAGTGAGAGCCATTAACATCCCGGCTAGTGCAACAGTGACTTTGACGAACAGATGCTGTGCGCTATCATTGCCAAAGATCGCAAAACCTTTATTTGCTTGCGTCATTCAATTCACCCAGTCGGTTATTTCGAGCGGCATTAAGCCTCGTTTTCAGGCTGAAGCTTCGGATTCTGCCAAAAAAGTCGCCCGCTAGGAAACAAATCACAGGAGCGTTTGGGGATGGGAGTTGTTGCTGTTGTTGGCCTTGGGTACGTTGGGCTGCCTTTGGCCGTGGAGTTCGGAAAGAAGCTACATACCATTGGTTTTGATTTGTCCGCCGCGAAAGTGCAAAGTTATCGCGATGGTGTCGATCCTAGCGGGGAAGTCACTTCTGAGGATCTCAAAGCAGCTAAATTGCTGACATACACGACTGACGGAGCCGCCTTAAAGGACGCGGACTATATCGTCGTCGCGGTGCCTACACCTGTCGACGATGCGCACCAGCCGGATTTTTCGCCGCTTGTGGGAGCAAGCACAAGTGTTGGCAAGCACATGAAGCGTGGTGCGATCATCGTGTACGAATCAACGGTCTACCCAGGAGCGACCGAGGAAGTATGCATCCCCGTGCTGGAAAAGCATTCTGGGCTCAAGTGGAAGCAAGACTTCTACGTGGGCTACTCGCCGGAGCGAATTAACCCTGGTGATAAGGAGCATTCGCTCACCAAGATCACGAAAGTTGTGTCCGGGGATTGTGTCGACACCTTGGAAAAAGTTGCGGCCTTGTACGAATCGATCGTGACGGCTGGGGTTTACCGCGCATCGAGTATCAAGGTCGCGGAGGCGGCAAAAGTCATAGAGAACACTCAGCGCGATTTGAATATTGCGCTCATGAATGAACTGTCGCTCGTGTTCCATCGCATCGGCATCGATACGCTGGAAGTGCTGCAGGCGGCTGGGACGAAGTGGAACTTCCTGCCATTTCGGCCTGGTTTAGTGGGGGGGCATTGCATAGGCGTTGACCCATATTACTTGACGCACAAAGCTGACATGCTCGGATACCATCCGCAAGTCATTTTGGCTGGGCGGCGAATTAACGATGGTATGGGCAAGTATATTGCTGAGCAGACTATAAAGCTCATGATTCAGCGCGGGGCACAGGTCAAGGGTGCTAGTGTTATTGTTTTGGGGTTAACGTTCAAAGAGAACTGTCCAGACCTGCGCAACTCCCGTGTAATAGATGTCGTGCGCGAACTGGAAAGCTATGGTGTCAACGTCTTGATCCATGATCCCGTGCCCGACCCGGTTGAGGCGCGGCACGAATACGGCGTCAAACTGAGAAGTTGGAGCGAGTTGCCTCGATCGGAGGCGATCGTTGCCGCTGTCTCGCACAAAGAGTTCTTGGAGAGGCCGGTCGGTGATTTCTGTGAGAAGCTAACAGCGCAAGGCGTTTTTGTCGACGTTAAGGCTCGGTTTGATCGCTCAGCGCTCGCAAAGCGCAATGTCGCTGTTTGGCGCCTGTAAGAGAATCTAAGCGCGTCATGATTCAAGCAAAGAAATACTCAGATGTATTGGAGTTCTTGCGCGAAAGACCGCGGCGATGGTTGGTAACCGGCGCCGCTGGATTCATCGGTTCCAATTTGGTCGAGACGTTGCTACGCAATGGGCAGCAAGTCGTGGGTTTGGATAACTTTTCCACTGGTTATCAGCGCAATTTGGACCAAGTGCGTGATCTGGTGGGCGGCCGTTGGCAGAACTTCTCATTTATGGCTGGCGACATCGTCGATCTCGCCGCTTGCCGCCTGGCGTGCAAGGGTGTGGATATTGTCTTGCATCAAGCAGCTCTTGGCTCGGTGCCGCGCTCAATTGAAGACCCCTTGACTTCGCATCATTCCAACGTGACGGGTTTCGTCAATATGCTCCTCGCCGCCCGCGACGAGAAAGCCCGTTTTGTTTACGCCGCGTCTAGCTCAACTTACGGGGACCACCCAGGCTTGCCGAAAGTCGAAGACATCATCGGACGCCCTTTGTCGCCGTACGCGGTCACAAAGTACGCAAACGAACTTTATGCAGATGTGTTTGCACGATGCTATGGCATTGAGACGATAGGGCTGCGCTACTTTAACATTTTTGGCCCACGGCAAGATCCGGATGGAGCTTATGCAGCTGTAATACCTAAGTGGATCGCCGCAATGATTCGAAAGCAGGACGTTGCGATAAACGGAGACGGCGAGACCAGTCGCGATTTTTGCTATGTCCAGAACGCTGTTCAGGCAAACATCCTATCTGCGGTTACTCAAGAAAATGCGGCACTAAACCAAGTCTACAACGTAGCAGTGGGTGAACGAACCACGCTCAATGAGTTGTTCGAAGCACAGCGGCAGCTGCTAGCAGTTAGGTTTCCCTATCTCGATCAGATTCGACCAAGATTCGAAGCATTCCGGCCGGGAGACGTACGCCATTCGCAGGCTGATATCAGCAAGGCGCAGAACCTCCTCGGCTACACCCCTACGCATCGTATGCATGAGGGATTGAGCGAGGCAATGTCCTGGTACGTTACAAACCTGGTTCAGTAGAGCAAATTCCTCGGCGATTCTTGCCCCATCAGCGCGGCGGAGCATAGGGTTCAAGTCTAGATACCCCGTTCGTTCCCCTCTTTCTGCCGCTTATCAGATTCCCGTTGTAGTCACTTGTTCGTCTTGTCTAGTATGGCAAAAGACGCAACTAAGAGGGGCTCCAGTGGGCAAGCAAGAGGGTTTCACCCTAATCGAACTCATGATTACCGTGGTCGTAGTCGCGATTCTCGCTACGATCGCCGTGCCAAGTTACCACGATTACGTGCTTCGGGGCCGGATCGTCGCGGGTACAGCCATGCTTGCAGACGCGCGAGTGCGCGCAGAACAATTCTTTCAAGACAATAGAACATTCGTCGGATTAAACGCAGCTGGTGTAGGGGTTTGTGCCCAGACTCGCGACAACTTCACGCTCAACTGTTCGAATCTTACTGCCACAACCTACACGCTGACGGCCGCAGGCGGAGGCCCGGCTGCTGGATTCACCTATACGGTCGACCAAGCGAACGCTCGCGCGACAACGAGCGTGCCAAGTGGCTGGAACACAAACGCGACGTGCTGGGTGATCAAGAAGGGCGGCGTGTGCTAAAGAGCGGTTCTGAGGGGGTGTCCCTAATAGAGCTGCTCATTGGTCTTGCCGTGCTAGGAATGCTGACGATGATGGCAGTACCCGCTTACACCACCTGGATCAACAACACCTATATTCGCAACGCTGCAGAAGCCGTCCAGCGGGGGCTCCAAATTGCGCGCAGTGAAGCCCTCAAACGTAACGCTCGGGTGGAATTTCGCTTGCAGCTGGATTCCGGCTGGGTGGTTGGTTGCGTGCCTCCCGGGGGCGCCATTTGCCCTCAGGACATCGAAGCTAGGCAAGCAGGCGAAGGAGTTCGCAACATCGCTATGACCATTGCGCCAGCTGGGGCTACGACACTTACCTTCAATGGGCTAGGACAGGTCGTACCCAATGCTGACGCAAGCGCCACGATCGCTCAAGTTGACGTTGATTCCTCGATGCTGTCCGCTGCTGACAGCCGAGAGTTGCGTGTACCGATTTCGCTTGCGGGTATGGTGCGGACGTGCGATCCGAACGTTTCTAGCCCAGATCCTCGCCACTGTTGAATCTATGAATGCCGGACCATACACCGCCACGCAGCGCGGCAGCATATTGCTAGAAGGACTTATCGCCATCCTTATTTTTTCTATGGGCATTCTCGCGCTCATGGGCATGCAAGCTCAATCCATCAAGAACACCGGCGATGCCAAATACCGTGCCGACGCGAGCTTTCTGGCAAACAAAGTTATTGCTCGCATGTGGACGAGCAACGCAGCCACATTGCAGGGCGATTTCCAGACCGGCGGACCGCTGTTCACGCAATGGCGCACGAACGATGTTCAAGGGCCGTCAACTGGTCTGCCCAACGGTAACGCAACGATAACTTTTGGCGCGAACCGTGTCGTGACGGTTAGTGTTCTCTGGCAAGCGCCTCAGGATCTCAATCAACACAACTTTACGACGGTGACGCAAATCTGCACCAACCAGGCTTCCGCCGCGGCGCTGTGCTAGGAGTGACCATGGCGAGGCGACATATTCAGCAAGGTTTCAGCTTGGTAGAACTCATGGTCGGCGTGGTGATTGCGCTGCTCGGCTCTATGGTGATTTTTCAAGTTTTTGGTGTCACAGAAGGCTACAAACGCTCGACGACGAGTGGCGGAGATGCGCAATCCACAGGGATGGTGGCGCTCTACACCATTGAGCGTGATGCCCGCTTCGCGGGCGCAGGACTTCAAGATCTCATTACCTTGGGGGCGAGACTGCTCGCCGCTGAGGAAAGTGGTGGCGCGGCGGTGGCTCGTACGTTTCCGGCACTGCGGCCAGTTTTCATTACTCGCGATGCCCAAGGGCCAGGCAAAGACCAACTCGACGTGCTAGTCGGCGGACCGTTGACGCTGCCCGGTCAGACCGATCTGCTAGTTGCGAATTTTGACGCCACGCAGCCTATACCGGCAGCGCCTGGGCTCGGCGTTGGAAGCTTGAACGCCCTGGTTCCGGGTACGCTTGCCGCTATTTGCCAGCCGGGCCTAGACTGCACACTGCGTGAGATAACCGGACCAGGCACCAGTCCCAATATTTTCGACGTGAAAGTCGATCCCGGCCAATACACGAACGCGGCCGGCAACCTTGTGACCGCGCGATTCAACCCGGGTGTTTGGCCCGCTTCGCCCGCGCCTCCAGCTTCCACGTGGGTAACAAACTATACGGCGGACTCGGATCCCTCGGTCGGCGCACGAGTGTTTGCTCTTGGCCCTGTTCCTCCTCCAGGGCAAGGCCTCGTGGCGGGGAGAACGTATTCAGTTGATGCGAATGATGTGCTCAATGTTTCCGGAGATGGTGGTGTGACGAACACGCCCATCGCCGACGGCGTGGTGAGCTTGCAGGCGCAGTATGGTATAGACACGACACCGGCCACCTCCGCGAACCCTTTCGGAGATGGAACTGTTGATGTGTTCGTCGATCCAGCTGCAGGAACCAACTTCCCCAACCACGCGATCTTCGATACTTCTAGCTTCCAATCGATTGGACGCAGTTGGCGCCGTGTGCTGGCCATCCGCATCGCTTTGGTGACGCGCAGCAACTTACAAGAGAGAACGCCGGTTACAACGGCTGTCAACCTAACGCTTTGGCCTGGTCGCACCTGGCCGGTCAGCAACCCAAACTTCCGCTATAGAGTGTTCGACACCGTCGCGCCGATAAAGTCGATGGTCTGGGCGCGGCGTTAACAACGAATAAATATGAACAATTCGACACCTCTCCTACCCTTACGCTTGCGAAACTGCATGCGCTACCCTGCTCGGCAGTCCGGCATCGTTCTTGTTATCGCTTTGATCGTTCTCGTCGCCATGACATTGGCCGGGATTGGCCTGATGCGTGCGGTCGATACTAATACGGCCGTAGCGGGAAACCTCGCGTTTAGACAGTCGGCCGTCCAAGCCGCCGACGTCGCATTGAAGCGGTCGCTAGATTGGTTGAAAGCCAATAGCGCCAGTAACGCAATGAATAGCAACAACGGCGCCGGCTACTACGCGGCCGAAGGTGCTGCCATACCCACGGGGCCTGATGGCGAGGAGCTATTCGAGCAGTTCGATTGGGACAATTTCGCGGTCCATGTAGGAACAGATCCAACCACGGGAAACCGCCTCGACTACGTTGTAGAACGCCAATGCAGCACAAGCGGTAGCGTCGACGCTTCCAATGCGCATTGCGCTTTTACCGAGATTACGTCCAACTCAGCCACATGTGCCGGGTGTAGTCACCTCGTGGGTGGAGTTCCACCGAACGTCGGTGTCGCTCAATACCGTGTCACCGTGCGGGTGTTGGGACCGAGAAATACGGTCAGCTACGTCCAGAGTAATCAGTACTAAAGTCTTCAGAACAGGAGCAGCAAGAAATGAACACAAGAACCTCTCCTCAATGTCATCGAGTAGCTAGAAATTGGCTGAAAGTGTTGCCAATAGCACTTGTTCTAATGGGCTCATTTCGTTTGGGTCATGCGGCACTCGCGGATTTGGCAACGGCACCGCTGGTAACGGCAGGCGGAAGTTCTGCAAAGCCGAACATGATGTTCATCTTGGACGATTCTGGCAGCATGGGCTGGGACTACATGCCCGACTACGTGCAAAACCAGAATCACTGCAAGCAAGACAGCGGCGGATCAAGACAATGCGCGAAAGGTACTGGAGAAGGTGATCCACCGTACAACAGCGCAGATTTCAATGGCGTGTATTACAACCCGTTGATTGACTACCGTCCAGCCGTCAACGCGAGTAACGTGGAGATGGGAAACAACGTAAACGCTACGCTTTTAGCGCAGGCGCCAAGCACATGGACGACCGCCAGCCACCCCTGGAACGCCATCTATTCTGATCCGTTTTTGAGCACAGCGACCTTCAATATCAGGAGAGATCTTGAGGAGGTTGTCTATTGCAGTTCGAGTGGCCCGGGGAACACCTATTCCACCACGGCAGTCTTGCCTGCTGATTGCATGCGCAATGGGTATCCTGTGTATCCTATCGCGGGTTTGACTGGCGCCTCCAACTTCACCACCTCTAGGCAGTGGCGACCCAACACGAGCACAGCCTATGAAACTGTTTGGTGCACTGCAGCCACCGCAGCCGGGCCGTTTACCGAGAGCACGTTGCGCAGCTCGTGCCGCCAACAACTTAACGGATACGTTTTCCCCGCCACCATTGCCACAAGCACGGGGACAAATACAACCTACAACCGACGTAACATCTTTAAGCCCGCTGCGCCCTTCTACTATCGCATAAGCAGCGTGCAGTGGTGCAATAGCACTGCCAACGCTGCGGCAGCAACGCCACCTTCCGGTACATGCAAACCGCGCAAGGACGCGACATACCAATACGTGCGGTATGGGACTTTTACCCGGGTCAACATCAGCGACATAAATGGGACATACCCGTCCGCCTCCGGCACGCGCACTTACGTGCAAGAGATGACGAACTTTGCAAACTGGTTCAGCTTCTACCGCACACGCATGCTGATGATGAAGTCCGGTGCTGGCCGAGCGTTCCAAAGCGTTGATGACAAGTTCCGCGTCGGCTTAATTACTATCAATCAAACGGGAACGAACACTAACAAGTACCTGAAAATCGATACGTTCGATGCGACCTGGAAGACGAACTGGTATCAAAAGTTCTATAGCCAAGCCCCTGGTAGCGGAACGCCGCTGCGTTATGCGTTGTCCCGCGTCGGCAGGTTGTTCGCCGGCAAAGTGTTGGATGACCCAATGCAATATGCCTGTCAAAAGAATTTTGCGTTCTTGTCCACCGATGGTCTCTGGAACGGTGCTGCGGGTTTTGATATCAATAACAACGCGGTCGGCAACCAAGACAATGTCGACGCCGGCATCACTGCGAAACCGAGGTGGGATGGCAACCAGCTGCCGACTACGTCCGCAGGCAGTTCCTCTGGCGGCAAGGATACTCTCGCTGACGTCGCCATGTACTACTACAAGACGGACTTGCGCGATTCGGCGAACAGCAATTGCTCTGTGACCGTCAGCGGCTCGCCATCCGATGTCTGCGATAACAGTCTTGTTAGGACGACCGCCAAGCACCCCCTGGCGCAGCAGAACATGGTGACGTATTCGATCGGCCTGGGCGTGAACGGCACGCTGGGCTTTGAGGACAACTACGAAGACGCCGTCCCGGGTACCGATTTCGCGTCCATCCTAAGCGGCGCGAAAGTTTGGCCCGCTCCCAAGCAAGACAACGAGACGGCAGTCGATGATCTCTGGCATGCGGCCGTGAACGGGGGCGGGACCTACTATAGCGCCAAGGATCCGCGAAGCTTGGCCACGGGATTGAGCGAAGCCCTTCGGCAAATAGGCAGCAACACAGCTAGCGCGGCGGCCGCAGCCACCAGCAATCCAAATGTGGTCGCAGGCGACAACTTCGTGTTCAGCACGACTTTCCGATCAGGATTCTGGGATGGCGAACTGGTTAGAGCCTCACTAAACATGCGAAATTTCAGCCTAGGCGTTCCAGACTGGTCCGCCCGCGACCAGCTTAACGCCAAGGTGAGCACTACCTCAGACACTCGGACGATATTCACTTTTGATCCAACCAATACTTTGAGCGGGCTTAAACCGTTTGCCTGGACTAGTTTAAGCACTGCGGAACAAGCTTATTTTGGCTCTGTTGGTTCATTGTTGTCCCAATACTCGACCTTGACGGCTCCAGAGCAATCCGCGGTGAATGGGCCGAACATGGTGGGCTTCCTACGAGGGCAGTTTGGGTTTGAAGACCAGTCCAGTAACCCCATTAAGGTTTTCCGCGATCGCGAGCACGTCCTTGGCGATATTGCTAACGCCGAGGCGGCATACGTAAAGCGCTCAAACTTCGAGTACGCGGACGCAGGCTACGTTTCATTTAAGGCAGGCACTGCATCGCGCCAACCCACCGTATATGCGGCAGCGAATGACGGCATGCTTCACGCGTTTGACGCGAACACCGGTCAGGAACGCTGGGCCTTTATCCCGACCATGGTCATGCCCAACATGTACAAGCTTGCAGACCGCAACTACGCACATGAGTTCTACGTCGATGGGACACCCACCATCGCGGATGTGAAGGTTGGCGGCAACTGGAAGACGATCCTTGTGGGCGGACTGAACAAAGGTGGCCGCGGCTACTACGCGCTAGACGTGACCGACCCGCTTAACCCGAAAGCGCTCTGGCAGTTTGCGAACGATGCTGCGTTTTCGAGTGTGACACCCGACCCGAATCTTGGGCTCAGTTACGGCAATCCAACTATAACCAAGTTGTACAACGGCAGCGGCACGGGTCGTTGGGTGGCGCTGCTCACGTCCGGCTACAACAACGTTAGCCCGGGCGATGGGAAAGGTTATTTATACGTGCTGGATGCTTATACCGGACAGCGGCTTGCCACGATCGGCACAGGCGCCGGAACCACGGGCACGCCAAGCGGCTTGGGCCGTGTGGGTGCCTGGGTGGAGCAGGCCGACGATAACACCGCGCTGCGGGCGTATGCGGGCGATCTACTGGGCAACTTGTGGCGCTTCGACATCAATAACCTGCTTCCCGGGCCGGATGCGTTCAAGATCGCGCAGTTAACAGGCCCGTCCGGGAATGCCGTCTCGATTACGTCACGTCCCGAACTAGGCAAAGTCGATGGCCGCCCGGTGGTGTTCGTCGGTACCGGCCGCATGCTGGGCGCAACGGATATGGGAGATAGCTCACCACAATCATTCTTCGCGATTCAAGACGACCTTGCTGCGACTACGAGTCCGCTGCATCCCTCGCTGCGCAGCAATCTGGTGCAGCAACCGGTGATGTCTGACGGTACGTCCAGAGTCGCCCCGCCGAGTGCGCCAACGGTTGACTGGGCGCTCAAAGCTGGCTGGGTGGTGGATCTGCCTGATTCGGGGGAGCGTAACAATACCGATCCGCTGTTGGTAGCCGGCACCATAGTGTTTACGACAAACGTGCCTGGTACGGCGAGTGTTTGCGCTGCCGGCGGTCATAGCTGGACCTACTACCTGGACTACCGCTCAGGAACTGCCGTGGACAGCGCCGATACTTCTCAATCCGGCTATAGCGTTGTAGCCGTTAAAGACTTGGCGTTTTCAACCAAGGTCGTAGGCGTCAGCGTAGGTGGCAAGGTGCAAGGTATTCGCAACAACTCGATCGGTCAGGTCGACGTGCGCCGCATACCGATCAGCCGCAAAACACAAGGCATCCAGGCGAACTGGCGCGAGTTGATTATTGATCGATAGCGCTTTTGGAGCTCAGTCGTAGGCGAGGGCGGCAATCAGCCGCCCTCTTTTTTTGGCCTCGCATGGTTGCTACAGCTACAGATCTCCGTCGCGCGACTCGGCAAAGCCGATAAAGCAGCCGCGTTGCTACCTAAGTTTTGTCGGCCTGTAGCGATCTCGGCAATGGAAACTCAATGGTCTCTGGACGACCATCGAGTTCGACTATGGACTCGGCACCGAGTGCTCGCATGCGAGCCAGTACTTCGCTGACTAGAACTTCTGGGGCGGATGCGCCCGAGCTCACGCCGATCATGCGCTTTCCGGCGAGCCACTCGGGTCGAATCTCCGAAGCTTGATCTACCAGGTACGCTTCTACGCCAAGATTCTGCGCGACCTCGCGTAACCGATTCGAGTTTGAGCTGTTCGGCGAGCCGACGATGATGACCAGGTCGCAGTTCGGCGCCATGATCTTGACCGCATCTTGCCGGTTTTGCGTGGCGTAGCAGATGTCGTCACGCTTGGGGCCCACTATGCGCGGAAAGCGCGCGCGCAGCGCTACGACGATGCGCGCCGCGTCGTCGACCGAAAGGGTCGTCTGCGTGACGTAGGCAAGCGCGCTTTCATCTTTCACTTGCAGCTTTGCCACGTCGGCCTCTGCTTCAATCAAGTAGATGCCATCGCTGACTTGACCCATCGTGCCCTCCACCTCGGGGTGCTCGGCATGGCCGATCATGACGACTTCTTTGCCTTGCTTGCGCATGCGCACGACTTGTGCGTGCACTTTGGTCACGAGCGGGCAGGTGGCGTCGAAAATGCGCAAACCACGCGACTGTGCGTCACGTCGCACTTGCAGTGATACGCCGTGCGCGCTGAAAATGAGGGTGCTGCCGGCGGGCACTTGATCGAGTTCTTCAATGAAAATCGCCCCTTTGGCTTTGAGATCTTCGACAACGTAGCGGTTGTGCACAACCTCGTGGCGAACGTAAATCGGCGCGCCGTACTGTGCAAGCGCGCGTTCAACAATCTCAATGGCTCGATCAACGCCCGCGCAAAAGCCGCGCGGGTTTGCGAGAATCACCTTCATTTCTTTATACTGCCCATAGATATACTTGACGACGTAGATACAGCGCTATGAAGACGCGTATGCACAATGCAGTATTAAGCTGGCCCTTTTTGCAAAGGCGCTCGCTGCTTGCTGCGAAAACTATCCCAAATGAGCAATGCGGCGCCGACGAATATCGCGCTATCGGCGACGTTAAACGCCGGCCAATGACACGTTCCGACAACGTTGGATAGCCGGTTGCATACGGCGGCGAACGATTCGAGATGAAAGTCGAGGAAGTCCACCACGTAGCCGAATCGCAGGCGATCGATCAAATTGCCAAGCGCCCCTGCCAAAATCAGACTCAGCGCGAAGCAAAAGATCTTCTCGTCCCGATGTTTCGAAAGCAGCCATAAAATCACAACCGAGGCCACGATCGCGATGCCGCTGAACAGCGCACGCTGCCACCCGCCAGCTTCAGCAAGCATGGAAAACGCCGCGCCGTAGTTGTGTGCCAGCACCAAGTTGAAGAAACCGCTGACTGGCTTGCTTTCCAGGTGAGTCAAGTTCTCGGTAACTGCCCACTTGCTCAGCTGATCGATGACGAGCACAAATGCGGAGGGAATCAACCACAAACGCCAATCACGCATAAGTGCGAGGTTCCCCATCTCCGCAGAGATTGGCCACGCAGCGCCCGCAAATCTCCGGATGTGTCGCGTCACCGCCCACATCGGCGCGGTAGTGCCAGCAGCGCACGCACTTCGGCTGCTCGCTCGGCGTTGCCTGCACCGCGACGTCCGCAACCTCGCTCGGAATCGCTTGTGGAGTGCTGCCGCTTGCCACGCGCGCTTGTGAAGTAATGAGCACGAAACGCAAATCATCGCCGAACGATTGTAGAAACGGCAGTTGCTCGCCATTTGCGTAGAGCGTCACTTCAGCAGCCAGTGAGGAACCGATTTGGCCGTCTGCGCGCAGCGTCTCGAGTTGCTTTTGCACGGACGCGCGAATTGCGCGCAGACGCGTCCAGCGCTCCTGCAAGCCTGCCGCGCCATCGATTTCGGGCAGCACATACCAGGTGTGCAAGAACACGCTGTCGTCCGGAACGGCGCGCCAGATCGACCAAACCTCCTCCGCGGTGAAGCTCATGATCGGTGCCATCAACCTGGTGAGTGAATGGGTGATGTGATGCAGCGCGTTTTGCGCCGCACGCCGCGCCTTTGAATTCTCGCCCGAGGTGTACAGGCGATCCTTCAAAATATCGAGATAGAACGCGCCGAGTTCTTCTGAGCAGAATTGCTGCAGCTTTTGCACCACTATATGAAAATCGTAGCGGCGATAGTCTTCGATGACGCTCTCTTGCAGCGCTTGCGTAAACGCCACGGCATAGCGGTCGATCTCCAGCCACTGCGCCGCAGGCAGGGCATGTTGGGTGTGATCGTAGTCCGCCAAGTTGGCCAGCAAGAAGCGCAGCGTGTTCCGGATGCGCCGGTAGGCTTCCACCACCCGCTTCAAGATCTCGTCGGAGATGCCGAGTTCGGCTGAATAGTCGGTTGCGGCCACCCACAAGCGGAGAATTTCCGCACCGAGCTTGCTGGAAACTTCTTGCGGCACGATGGTGTTGCCGAGCGATTTGCTCATCTTGCGCCCTGTGCCGTCGACGACGAAACCGTGCGTCAACAAACTGCGATATGGCGCGCCGCCGTGTAGCATGCAGCTGACCAGCAGCGAGGAATGAAACCAGCCGCGGTGCTGATCCGATCCTTCCAAATAGAGATCGGCGGGGAATTGCGTCGGATGCGAGCCGATACTTTCTTTTGCTCCGTTCGGCCCGCCCATCACAGTTTGATGCGTCGAGCCGGAATCGAACCAAACATCGAGAGTATCTTTGCTTTTGACGTAGTTTGCCGCGTCGGTGCCGAGCAATTCTTCAGCGCTTACGCGCTGCCAAGCTTCGATGCCTTCGCGCTCGACGCGCTGCGCAACTTGCTCAAGAATCTCCGCCGTGCGTGGATGAGGCTCTCCCGTTTCCTTGTGCTGAAAAAACGGCATGGGCACGCCCCATTGGCGCTGGCGCGAGAGCGTCCAATCCGGGCGATTGGCAATCATGTTGTGCAGTCGCTGCTTGCCCCATCCAGGGAAGAATTGCGTAACTTCGATCGCCGCCAATGCCGCTTCGCGCAAAGTGGGGCCGCCGCCGTTCGGCTTGCGATCCATGCCGGCGAACCACTGAGTGGTCGCGCGGTAAATGATGGGCGAGCGATGGCGCCAGCAGTGCATGTAGCTGTGCATGAACTTGCCGGCATGAAACAGCGTACCGACTTCCTTGAGTTTATCCACAATCAGCGGATTAGCTTTCCAGATCGATAGCCCACCGAAAAATTCCAGCGACGCACCAAAGCGGCCATCGCCTTGCACCGGCGTGAGAATTTCCTCGTCCTTCATGCCGTAGCGTTTGCAAATGGTGTAATCGTCGACGCCGTATGCCGGTGCGCTGTGCACGATGCCGGTGCCTTGGTCGAGCGTCACGTAGTCGCCCGGGTAGATCGACGAATAGCGGTCGTAGAACGGATGACGAAAACGGATGCGCTCGAGTGCTTGGCCTTTGCTGCTGCCGAGCGGTTTGCCCTGCAATGCCCAGCGCGCAAGACATGCCGCGCTCAATTCGGCGGCCACAAGCAACGTGCCGCGTTCGGTCGCGACCAGCGCATAGTCGAATTCGGGATGCACGTTAAGCGCTTGGTTAGACGGAATGGTCCAGGGCGTTGTCGTCCAGATCACGGCATAAGCCGGCCCTTCCGGCAGCTTGGGCAAACCGAACGCTTGCGCCAGCTTGCCGCGATCTTCGTCGGCGAGCGGAAAACCGACGTCTATGGCGAAGTCTTCGCGGTCTTGGTACTCGACTTCGGCTTCGGCCAACGCCGAGCCGCAGTCGAAGCACCAATTAACCGGTTTCAGCCCGCGATAGACGTAGCCCTTTTCCAATAACTTGCCGAGCACGCGAATCTCATCGGCCTCGTTGCGAAACGCCATCGTCTTGTACGGATGGTCCCAATCGCCGAGCACGCCCAAGCGAATGAAATCTTTGCGCTGACGCTCGATTTGCTCATCGGCATAAGCGCGGGCCAGCTTCTGTGTTTGCTCGACGGGGATATTCTTGCCGTGCTTTTTCTCGATCTGAATCTCGATCGGCATGCCGTGACAATCCCAGCCGGGCACATATGGCGCGTCGAAGCCGGCGAGCGTTTTGCTCTTGACGACGATGTCTTTGAGAATCTTGTTGATCGCGTGGCCGATGTGAATATCGCCGTTGGCGTACGGCGGGCCATCGTGCAGCACGAACTTGGGCCGGCCGGCGCACGCTGCGCGAATGCGCTGATAAAGTTTTTTCTGCTGCCACTGTTCGATCCACCCTGGTTCGCGTTTGGCGAGGTCGCCGCGCATAGGGAACGGCGTATCGGGCAAGTTGAGAGTGTTCTTGTAATCGGTCATGGCAAAGCTCGATCGATGCAGTGGATGGCGCGCTTATGCGCGTAGGAAATAGGCGCGCGCCTGTTGCACATCGAGAGCGATTTGGGCGCGGAGTTGCTCTAGGTCCGGGTATTTCTGCTCGTCACGCAACTTGTGACAAAACTCGACTTCGACGTGCGCTCCATAGATGTCGCGCTGAAAATCAAACAAGTGAACTTCCAAAGTGGGTTGCAGCGCGTCGCTCACCGTCGGCCGCAGACCCAGGCTTGCCGCACCTAAAATCGGTGCTGCGCCCACACCATGCAATTTTACCGCATAGATGCCCGCCAGCGGTGCACGCAGACGCTTGAGCAGCACATTAGCGGTGGGGAAGCCCAATTGGCGGCCAAGCTTTTGTCCGTGCGCCACGCGCCCGCACATGCGATAGTCGCGGCCAAGCAGTGCCCGCGCACGCGCCAGGTCGCCGCGCCCAAGCGCCTCGCGCACAGCGGTGCTCGATACGCGCATTCCGGCCGCTTCGACGCTGGGCATGGTTTCAATTGTCGCCCCGCCCGCCTGCGCCCGCGCTCTTAGTAAGCTCTCATCACCGGCGCGCCGTGCGCCAAAGCGAAAATCGTCCCCAACCAACAGCCAACGCGCACCGATCTGCGCGAATAGCATGTCGGCGAACGCTCGTGGTGCCAAATCGGCCACCTGCGCATTGAACCGGCATAGAAATACTTGCGCCACGCCGTGTTCGCGCAATAGCAACAATTTTTCGCGCAAGTTAGATAGCCGCGCCGGTGCGTTGGCGGCGTCGAAGAACTCGCGCGGATGCGGCTCAAAAGTCATCACGCACGGCACGAAATGTTGTGCCGCGGCCGCCTCACGCAGCCGGTGCAGCATCGCCTGGTGACCCAGATGCACGCCGTCGAAGTTGCCGATGGTCAGCGCGACGCCGTGCGAGCGCGATGCGGTCATCGGCGCGGTTGCGCCTGCTGACGGCTGCGGTGCGAGGCGATGAACCAGCATGGTTGGCATCACTGCAGGCGGTACGGTTCGAGCTGAATGTTAGCCAAGCGCGTGCCTTCCATGATGAGCACGCCTTGGCGCCGATTGTCGCCCGTATCGGTGAACTCAAAGCGGTATACCCTAGACAGGGTCACGCCATCACGCTTGTCACGTCTTATGCTTAACTTGGACATGGCTACAGTATCGTCTAGTAACTGCAACCCTTGCGTCTCGCACACGCGTTTTCCGGCGGCCAATGCTGCTTCACGTCCTTGCATGATCGCGTACCAGGCCCAACACACCAGCACGACCAGCAAGAGAACAAACAATTCCATCGTTGAATGTGTTCCTCACGCCGCCCGCATGACGAAGTCGCGCAAGCGAAATCCCATTAACCATAAAGCCGCGAAGTAACTCGCTGCGCCGAGGCTGACCAGCCCGAACAATCGCGCAGCACGCTGCAACAAGCGGCCTTGCGTCCAAGCTTGCGCCTCGCCCATGGCAAACCACAGCACCAGGGCCAGTACAGCGAGCGCAGCCCCCAATTTCAGCATAAATATCGCCCACCCCGGCTGCGGTTGATAGGTTTGGTTGCGGCGCAAACCGATGAACAACAGCAACGCATTCAAGCACGCTGCCAACCCGATGGACAGCGCCAGACCGGCATGCGCTAGTTTGAACACATAGATGAACAGCAAGTTCATGAACTGTGTCGCCAGCAGAGTGACAAGGCCGATCTTTACCGGTGTCTTTGTGTTCTGCTTCGCGTAGAAACCCGGAGCGAGGATTTTTACCAAGATGATGCCAGTCAAGCCGATGCTGTAAGCGATGAGCGCTTCGCGCGTGCGCCATAGGTCTATCGCCTGAAACTCGCCGTAGCGAAACAGCGTGCCGATCAGCGGCACGGCCAGCAAGGCGAGCGCAAGCGCCGCCGGCAGCGCAAGCAGCAGAGTCAAGCGCAGACCCCAATCAAGCAGTTTGGAATACTGTTCGTGAGCCTTGTTCGCGTGGTGCTTAGCGAGCGAGGGCAGCAAGATCGTCGATAACGCCACGCCGAGCATGCCGCTCGGGAACTCCATTAAGCGATCGGCATAGTACAGCCAAGACACGCTGCCGGTCGGCATGGTGGAGGCGAAGATGGTGTTGATGAGCAAGCTGATCTGCGCGATGGAAACGCCGAAGATTGCCGGGCCCATTAGTTTGAAAATGCGCCGGCTGCCGAACTCGCGCGTGAGCCGAAAGCGTGGAAACATGCGCAGCTTTGCTAAGAACGGCAATTGGAATCCCAACTGCAGTATCCCGCCGGCAATCACCGCCCATGCCAGCGCGCGCACCGGCGGATTGAAGTACGGCGCGAGAAACAACGCAAACACGATGAACGCAAGATTGAGCAGCGAAGGCGTGAACGCCGGCACCGTAAAGTTGCCGTAGGTGTTGAGAATGCCGCCCGCGAATGCCGTCAGCGAAATGAAGGCAATGTACGGGAAAGTCACGCGCAAGAGTTCGACGGTGATGTTGAACTTCTGCGCATCCGCGCTGAATCCGGGCGCGCTGAGGTAGATGATGAGCGGCGCCGCTAGAATACCGATTACGCTGACCGTCACAAGCGCAAGGCTGAGCCAGCCGCTAACCTCGTCGACTAGTTGGCGCGTGGCTTCGGCGCCGCGGCGATTCTTGTACTCCGCCAGTACCGGGACGAACGCCTGCGAAAACGCCCCCTCGGCAAACATGCGGCGCAGCAAGTTCGGGATGCGAAACGCGACGAAGAACGCGTCGCTAAACAGGCCGGCGCCGAACGCTCGGGCGATGACCGTGTCGCGAACAAAGCCCAGCACGCGCGAAATCAGCGTTAGGCTGCTCACTGTTGCCAGAGCCTTGAGTAAATTCATCCAGAAGCGGTTTCGCGCAAGGAAAAGCCGCTATGGTAGGGGCAAACCGGGGCGATCGGCTATGGGCTTTGCGCCGATGACGGGGATTGGCTTATAATTTCCGGTTTCCTACGTGGGTTTCCGGAGTCTATAGTGGCCAACACCGCCCAAGCTGCGAAGCGCGCTCGTCAATCTCTCAAGCGTCGCGAGCACAATTTCGGTATGCGCACCGCCTTGCGCACTGCCATCAAGAAAGTGAAGAAAGCGATTGCCGCCGGCGATAAAGCTGCTGCCGCGCAAACACTGCAAAGCTCGACCAGCATGATCGACAAAATCGCTGACAAGCGCATCATCCACAAAAACAAAGCCTCGCGGCATAAAAGCCGCTTGGCCGCCGCCATCAAACAGATGGCGTAAGGCGAACGGCTTTTACGTCATTTCTCGCACAGGTCCGCTTGGCCGCCGCCATCAAACAGATGGCGTAAGGCGAACGGCTTTTACGTCATTTCTCGCACAGGCCCGCCGCTGTCAAACCCAACGCGGTAAGGCAACGGCACGTAAAGAGTTACCCGGGGCTGATTGTCGCGTTTCTCGCGCTGCGGGCACTGCCTCTGATTGCAAACGGTATCGCGTGTGCGTAGCGGGACGGCTAGACCGTCGCCAAAGAATTTTCCGAGGCCGCCAGCACGGACGTTGCCACAGCGGTTCGCCTTTCCTCCGGTAGTATGACGCGCAGGTCATTGTCGCGCGCAAAGTCCATCAGGAATCGGAACCCCTCGGGGTTAATGCTCGGTAGCTGCGCGTTAATCAGCACGCAGCGCACCCCATCGATCAAAGTCGGCTGCACGTCATCGGCGTAGCGTAGCCGCTCGTCAGCATCGAAACTCCCAAGCACTCCGCACAAGCGCTCGGCCCAATCGCTTGGCCGGAAGGTCCGGCCGTTCTTCGTAATTCCTTGAATAACAACGCGTTGTGGGGTTTGATGCATGATGAAGGGCGCAGTGAGAGGACTTTCCTAGGTGTAGGAGAGATATCGGTGCGCTGGACATTTTGTTGACGAATATCACGGAATTTGACAATAGGCAGCGCTCATGCGGGCGCTGTGATGCCTGCGAAGCATCGGCAAGGGAAGTGGTTGCATTTCGGCTGCGTTTGCCGCATAAAGCCGACTTCGCGTCGCAGGTGTTTTCTTGGCGGCTGACCTAATCAAGCGTGGAGGCTATTTGAGAGCGAACTCGCAATATGCGTAAACCTGTTAGCCGCGTCCTCGTCATCAATGACGAGCGGCTGGTGCTGCGGGAGCTAATCAAAGGCCTCAGCGCCGCGGCGAGAACGCTCGATAACCCCTTCGGCATAGTTTTCTCAGGCGTCACCACCACGCGCGAAGCGCTCGCTGCCATCGAAGAGGACGGCGACATTCAGGCCGTTGTCGTCGACGACAAACTCTACTCGGCCAGCAACGGCAATGGCGGGGGCACAGCCGGCAAGGCGGGTTCGCGCAAGCTGCAGATGTCAGCACTGGAATTGGTTCAACGCATAACACGCCTGCGCCCGCAGATCGACGTGTATATCCTGATTGCGCAAGAGCACGAAGACGAAGTCGTCGATGCTCTTTTTACCGAAGCGGTGGACGGCTATTTTTATCGCGAGGAGCGCGACTATCGCGGCATGTACCGCATCTTGAACGCGCAAATCCAAGAAAAGGCGCGCACACCGTTTTACGATCAGCTGAAGAACTATGTGCTGATGGCCAAAGATGCCTGGCACAGCCCCGGCCATTCCGGCGGCGACAGCTTGCGCGACAGCCCTTGGGTGTCGGACGTGCATGAGTTTTTCGGCGAACATATCTTCGATGCCGACTTGTCCGTGTCGGTGCCGACACTCGATTCACTCATGCAGCCGACTGGCGTCATCGAAGAAGCGCAGAAAATCGCGGCAAAGGCCTTTGGGGCCAAGCGTACCTTCTTCGCTACCAATGGCACCTCGACGGCCAACAAAGTCATCTTGCAGACTTTGAACGCGCCGGGCGAAAAACTGCTGATGGACCGCAACTGCCACAAGTCCGTGCATCACGGTGTGGTGCTTTCCGGCGCATGGCCAATCTACCTCGACTCCTCGGTCAACAAGAAATACGGCATTTACGGGCCGATCCCGAAGAAAACCATCTTCAAAGCGATCGAGGATCACCCGGACGCCGAAGCGTTAATTCTCACGTCTTGCACCTACGACGGCCTGCGCTACGACTTGCCGCCGATCATCGCCGCCGCGCACGCCAAGGGCATCAAGGTGGTGATCGACGAGGCCTGGTACGGCTTTGCGCGCTTTCATCCGGCGTTCCGGCCCACCGCGCTCGAAGCCGGCGCCGACTACGTGACGCAATCGACGCACAAAGTCATGTCGGCGTTCTCGCAGGCTTCCATGATTCACGTCAACGATCCAACGTTCAGTCCGCATATCTTTCGCGAGAACTTCAACATGCACACATCCACCAGCCCGCAATACAGCATGATTGCGAGCTTGGATGTGGCGCGCAAACAAATGGTGATGGAAGGCTTCAAGCTACTGAAGCGTACGCTCGCCCTTTCACAAGAGTTGCGCCAACAAGTTAACGCCGGCACCGTCTTCCGCGCATTGGAATTGGAGGATATCCTGCCTGAGGAATTGAAGAACGACGGCGTGCAGCTCGACCCCACCAAAGTCACGCTCGATATTTCCGGCTCAGGCATGACGGTGGAGCAGTTGATCGAAACGCTGTTCGAGCGCTTCAATATTCAGATCGAGAAATCGACCACGAACACACTTTCGCTGTTGCTGACCATAGGCACCACGCGCAGCAAAGTCTCGCGCTTGTACGACGCGCTGGTGCGCGTCGGGCGCGAAGCAAAAACAACCCGCCGCCTGCCGAAACTACCCGATCTGCCGCGCATGTCGCCGCTGCGTTGCTTGCCGCGCGATGCCTTTTACAGCACCGGCGAGTTGTTACCGCTGCTCGATGAAAGCGACCGGCTCAACAAGCGCGTGCTGGACCGCCTATCGTGTGATCAGATCGTGCCCTATCCGCCCGGTATTCCGGTGCTGGTGCCGGGGCAAACGGTAAACGAAGAGATCGCCGAGTACTTGGTTGGTCTGCTGCGCTCGACGCGGCGCGTGGAATTGCACGGCATCGCTTACGATGGTTACGTGCCGTGCTTGCGCGTGCTGTCGGGGGTGGAAGAGAAACGGTTGCGCAAGCGGTAGCGAGTTCCCGCTTTATCAAAGCTTGGGATCGGGCGCCACGCCATCGCTGCGGCCTTCTTGCAAAAGCATGCGGCCGTTTCGCGCTGCGGCGCGGCGGAACTTTGAGGCATCTTGGTAGGCTGGATCGTTGTACCAAGCGAGCGCGGCCGCACGATCGGGAAACTCGATGAGTACCATTCGATCGGCAAACCGCTCGCCTTCGCACGTGATGACTTCGTCCCCGCGAGTCAGGAAGCGCCCGCCGTGCCGTGCGACGATCGCCGGGGTAAGCGCGGTGTATTTTCGATAGGTTTCCGGGTCATGGATGCGCATGGTGCAGACAAAATAAGCGGCCATGATGAAGCTCCCAGCGAGGGTCGGTTATGGAAAAGTGAGCATAGCATCGCGCTATCGCGCGTACGGCGGTGCTGGCGTTCCAAGCTCAGATGATCAGCGCAGAAAAGGGCATAGTGGTAACAGTAGTGCCGATTTACCCTCTTCCATCAAGCCTGCTGTGCCTATCCTATTAATAGTATTAACTCTGAGATCGTTCGTAGTCTAAGTTTAAAACTTCTCGTTGCCGCCCAAATAACGCCACTGGCCCACCGGTAGTTTGCCCAGCACCACGCTGCCGATGCGCACGCGCCGCAGCCCGGTGACTTTCAGTCCGACCGCTTCACACATGCGCCGGATCTGGCGCTTCTTGCCTTCGCGCAGCACGAAGCGCAGTTGAGCTTCGTTCGCCCAAGAAACTTTCGCCGGCTTGAGCGGCGCGCCGTCGAGCGTCAGGCCGTGCTGCAAGAGTTTCAGTCCTGCAGCGGGAAGTTGACCCTCCACTCGTACTAAATATTCTTTCTCGATCGCCGACTCTTCGCCGATCAGCGTACGTGCGACGCGCCCGTCCTGCGTCAACACGAGCAGCCCTGTGGAGTCGATATCCAAGCGCCCCGCCGGTGCGAGGCTGCGCAGATGGCCGGGCACGAACCGCATCGCGCCGTCTGTGCGCTGCGCGGTTGGATCCTCCGGCCAGCGGTTATCGGGTTTGATCAGCACGATCGCCGGCTCATGCCCGTCTTCCGCTTGGCCGGAGACATAGCCGATCGGCTTATTGAGCAGGATGGTGACGCGTTGCGCCTGATCGCGTCGCGCCGCGGCGTCGATCTCGATGCGCGCGTGCGGCGACACGCGCGTGCCGAGCGTGGCGACGATCGCTCCGTCAACGCGCACCCAACCGTTTTCGATCCACTCGTCCGCTTCGCGTCGCGAACACAAGCCGAGTTCCGACATGCGTTTTGATAGGCGCGGCAGTTGCGGACCCTCGGCGCGCGCTGCAGCGGCCGCAGTAGCAGGCGCAGGGGTAAGCGTAAGAGCAGACCCAAGCGCGAGCGGCTCGGCAGCTGGCTGAGCGGGCGGCTCGGCAGAAACAATGCTCGGCACCGCGGGTTCGATCGCGGCACTGGCGCTGCGCGTGCGATTGCGCGGCTTGCCGCCGGGTCGCGCGCGCATGATGGCGGGTGCGTTTGCCGGCTTTTCGCGTTTGGGCGGCAGCTTGAGCGTGCTCACAGTAGTGCCGAGTGAAATCTCATGAGGGCGCAAGTATACGGCGCGAGCCGCAAGTGAGCTATGCGGTAGCATGCGCGTCATGCAACGCCAGCAACCTAACTCATGAACAACGCGCACTATCTCGCGCGCAGCCTGCACGCCGTGTGGCACCCGTGTACGCAAATGAAAACGCACGAATGGCTGCCGCTTAAACCGATCGCGAGCGCCCAAGGCGTATGGCTATACGACTTCGAGGGCAAGCGTTATCTTGATGCGATCAGTTCGTGGTGGGTGAATCTGTTCGGGCACGGCAATGCGCGCATCAACGCGGCGCTTAAGGATCAACTCGATCGGCTTGAGCACGTGATCCTCGCCGGCTTTACGCACGAGCCGGCGATTGAACTGGCCGAGAAGTTGAGCGCGCTGACCAATAACAAACTCGGCCACTGCTTTTTCGCCTCCGACGGCTCTTCGGCGGTGGAGATCGCGCTGAAGATGAGCGTGCATTTTTGGCGCAACAGCGGCAAACCCGGCAAGAACAAAATCGTCTGCTTGGAGGGCAGTTACCACGGCGAGACGGCCGGCGCGCTGTCGATCAGCGATCTTGGGCTTTACAAGGATGCCTACACCGCGCTGCTGCGCGAAACCGTCACGGTGCCGAGCCCCGATGCGCGCGGGGCGCGCGCGGGAGAAAGCGCGGCGCAGTGTGCCGAGCGTGCGGCGGCTGCGCTGGAGAATTGGTTGGCGCAGCATGCCGGCGAAACTGCCGCGCTGATCGTCGAGCCGCTGGTGCAATGCGCCACCGGCATGGCCATGTACGATCCGCTCTACTTGCGCCGCGCGCGCGAGATCTGCTCGCGCCACGGCGTGCATTTGATCGCCGATGAAATCGCCGTCGGTTTTGGGCGCACCGGCACCATGCTCGCGTGCGAGCAAGCGGGCATTACGCCGGATTTCCTGTGTTTGTCGAAAGGCATAACCGGCGGCTATTTGCCGCTCTCCGTCGTGCTCACGCGCGATGAGGTGTATGCCGCGTTTTACGACGATGAGATTGCGCGCGGATTTTTGCATTCGCACTCCTACACCGGCAACGCGCTGGCGTGCCGTGCGGCTTTGGCGAGTTTGGCAATTTTTGCCGAAGACGATGTCATCGCGAACAACCGCGAAAAATCCCGACAGATCACGCGCTTGGCTACGCCGCTCGCGGAAGACGATCGAATCAGCAACTTCCGCAACCGCGGCATGATCTGGGCATTCGATGTGCAAACGAGCGACGTACATTTCGCCGGCAAAGTATTTGCGACAGGCTTGGAACACGGCGTGCTGCTGCGCCCGATCGGCAACACCGTGTACTTCATGCCGCCGTATGTGATCTCGCTCGACGAAGCGGCGTTTCTGGTCGAGCAGACAAGCGCGGTGCTGAATCAAGTGCTGCGCGAGAGCGCATAGATGCCGGCGCGCGGATTTTTCGTCACCGGCACCGACACCGGCGTGGGCAAAACGCTGGTTTGCTCGGCGCTGCTGCATGCTCTTGCCGCGCGCGGCGTCTCAGCGGTGGGCATGAAGCCGATCGTCGCCGGGGCCGTCGACGTGGACGGCAGGTGGCTCTACGAAGACGTCGAAGCGCTGCGTGCCGCCAGCAGCATCAATGCGCCGGATGCGCTCATCAATCAATACGCTTTCCGCGCGGCGATCGCGCCGCACATCGCTGCCGAACGCGAGGGCGTAAGCATCGATGTGGAAGTGATTGAGCGCGCCTACGCCAAGCTCAGCGCGCTTGCGGACGTAACCATTGTCGAAGGCGTCGGCGGTTTCAAAGTACCGCTGGGGCCGCACGTGGATACCGCCGATCTCGCGCGCCGCTTGAACTTGCCGGTGATCTTGATCGTTGGCATGCGTTTGGGCTGCTTGAATCACGCGCTGCTCACGCAAGCGGCGATCGGCGCGGCCGGTTTGCAGCTCGCCGGCTGGGTGGCCAACACGCTCGATGCGCGCATGCCGATGTTTGAGGAGAACCTCGCTGCGCTGAATGAACGCATCGCCGCGCCGCTGTTGGGCGTGGTTCCTGCCATGCCGCAGCCAAAGCCGCAAAGCGTTGCCGAACTGCTGGACTTGGGCCGGTTGATCCCTTGAAATCCCGCGCCAGTCGGTCTAATATAACAAGCGTTATAACTTACTAACCGGGCGCGACACATCATGCACACCCTCAAACTCACCCAAATCGGCAACTCCATTGGCGTCATCCTGCCGAAGGAAGTCATCGCGCGCCTGAAAGTGGCGAAGGGCGACAGCATTTTTATTACCGAAACCCCCGAGGGGTTTGCGATCACGCCGCACGATCCGAATTTCGAAACACAGATGCAGGCAGCCGAAGAGATTATGAAGCGCCGCCGCAACGTGTTGCGCGAATTGGCAAAGTAGTAGATGGGAGCTTGGGTTTGGCTCGATCCGGCCGTCATTCTCGCAATTCACAACGCGCAACTGGCGGAGCACGGTGGATCGGCTGGCGTACGTGATCAGGGGCTGCTGGAGTCCGCGCTTGCCCGCGCCCAAAATCTGGCCGCTTATGGCGAGCCGGATGTCGCTGACCTAGCCGCCGCTTACGGCTACGGAATTGCCCGCAACCATCCATTCGTTGACGGCAATAAACGCACGGCATTCGTGGCCGTGGAACTGTTTCTAGTCCTCAACGATTTTGCGCTGAATGCTGCGGATGTTGATTGCGTGCTGACCATGCTGGCGCTCGCCGCCGGCGAAATCGACGAAGCAAACTTCGCGCGTTGGTTACGCGAGCACAGCGTAGGTTATCCGCGGAAACGTTAGACCCAATGAGAGATAGGCAGACGAAGCGCCGGATCGCGCTCACTGTCGTGCTTTTTGCTGCAATCATATATGTGGCGTCGTTCTTCTGGCTGCGCTACTGGTATCTTCCTACCTACGAATCGAACCACTTTCCAGATTCGCATCCGATCCGCCCGACCTACGCTGTCGCCTACTATCCATTGAGGCTATGGGCAGCCCACGATTGGTCGCTGAGTTCGCGGGAACCGAAGATTAGAGTGGGAAAAGTCGCCCATGTCGAACGTAACCTTATCGAGTTCGATTTAGAGGGCGGCTACCTGTCAATCGGCTTTGTCTGCGAAGCCTCAGTTTGTTCGCAACTTAATAAAGTTCGACCCGGCGATCAGGTCGAGGCGAGATTCGGCGTAGCGCTTGTTTCAGATCAAGATACGCCGATCAACAAATTGCTCGCTTTACGCATATGCGAAGCTCAAGACCCCGGTTGTGACGCGGGACGTGAGAAGCAGCGTCAAGAGGACGTGGAGCATCAGCGCAGGCGTGAGGTATCCGACAAACAGAGGGACGAGTGTAGAGCCGCGATGGAGCGCACGCTACTTGCGGATCCGCGCTACATCGTGCTACCTGAACTAGAACCGGCGCCCACAGTCGTCGATGATTGGAACGCTCTGGCGAAAGAGCAAAAAATCTGCGCCGACGCACTGATCGAAGCGCATCGGCAAGCAGTGTTTGATAGCTGCAACAAACATCGTTGTGGCGATCAAATTGGGGGAGGGTGTTGGCACATAGCGGGACAGCTTCCTAGCAGAGTAGTTTCCCAAGCGCTCCAGAAGTGCAACTAAGCCTTGCGATAAATCTCCGCGCCCTTCTCAACAAACTCTTTCGACTTCTCAGCCATTCCCTTTTCCAGCGCCGCGCTCTCGCTCACGCCTTGCTTCGCCGCGTAGTCGCGCACATCCTGCGTGATCTTCATCGAACAGAAGTGCGGGCCGCACATGGAGCAGAAGTGCGCGAGCTTGGCGCCGTGCTGCGGCAGCGTTTCGTCGTGGAATTCGCGTGCCTTGTCCGGGTCTAGCCCTAAGTTGAATTGATCTTCCCAGCGGAATTCGAAGCGCGCTTTCGATAGCGCGTTATCGCGAATCTGCGCGCCGGGGTGGCCCTTGGCCAAGTCGGCGGCGTGCGCGGCAATCTTGTAAGTGATGATGCCTTCTTTCACGTCGTTCTTGTTCGGCAGACCGAGATGTTCTTTCGGCGTCACATAACACAGCATCGCCGTGCCGTACCAGCCGATTTGCGCCGCTCCGATGGCGGAGGTGATGTGATCATAGCCGGGGGCGATGTCGGTGGTCAGGGGCCCCAAGGTGTAGAACGGTGCTTCGTAGCACTGCTCAAGTTCCAGATCCATGTTCTCTTTAATGAGTTGCATCGGCACGTGGCCGGGGCCCTCGATCATCACTTGCACGTCGTGCTTCCAAGCGATTTGCGTGAGTTCGCCGAGCGTGCGCAACTCGGAGAGTTGCGCATCGTCGTTCGCGTCGTAGATCGAGCCGGGACGCAAGCCGTCGCCGAGCGAAAAACTCACGTCATACGCGCGCATGATTTCGCAAATCTCTTCGAAGCGCGTGTAGAGGAAACTCTCTTTGTGGTGCGACAGGCACCACTTCGCCATGATCGAGCCGCCGCGCGAGACGATGCCGGTCATGCGATTCGCGGTCATCGGGATGAATGGCAGGCGCACGCCGGCGTGAATGGTGAAATAATCCACGCCTTGCTCGGCTTGCTCGATGAGCGTGTCGCGGAAGATCTCCCATGTGAGTTCTTCCGCCTTGCCTTCGACTTTCTCCAGCGCCTGATAAATCGGCACCGTGCCGATCGGCACCGGCGCATTGCGGATGATCCACTCGCGCGTTTCGTGTATGTGTTTGCCGGTGGAAAGATCCATTACCGTGTCCGCGCCCCAACGGATCGCCCAGGTCATCTTGTCGACTTCTTCGCCGATCGAAGAACTCACCGCCGAGTTGCCGATGTTGGCGTTGATCTTCACCAGGAAGTTGCGGCCGATGACCATCGGCTCGCTTTCCGGGTGATTGATGTTCGCCGGGATGATGGCGCGGCCGCGCGCAACTTCATCGCGTACGAATTCAGAGGTGATCTCCGCAGGAATGGACGCGCCGAACGATTGACCGCGATGCTGACGAACCAGCATCTGCGCCATCTTCGCGCTGATCTTGGCACCTGAGGGGCCTGACGCTTTAAGCGATTCCAGATACGCCTTGCGATTGACGTTCTCGCGAATGGCGATGAATTCCATCTCCGGCGTGACGATGCCGCGGCGCGCGTAGTGCATTTGCGTTACGTTGGCGCCGGCTTTCGCTTTGCGCGGCTCGCGCTTCAAGTTGAAGCGCAGTTCTGCAAGCTTGGGATCGTTTAGCCGCTCGATGCCGTAGCGCGAAGTCGGCCCCGCAAGCTGCTCGGTGTCGGCGCGCGCTTCGATCCATTTTGCGCGCAGCGGCGCCAAACCGGAACGGATGTCAATCTTAATACCGGGGTCAGTGTAAGGCCCTGAACAGTCATAGACGTAAATGTCGGGGTTATACTCCTCCTTGCCGATACTGACGGGCGTTGCGCTTTGAGCAATCGCGCGCATTGGCACGCGCATATCGGCGCGCGCGCCTTCGACATAGACTTTGCGCGAATTGGGCAGCGGCGCGATCGCGGCTGAATCCACTTTCGCTTCGCGTTCAAGAAATTGAGGAAAATCGGGACGAGCATTCATGACGGCACCTCGCACAGAGAATGAAGCGAGGGGCGGAGAAAGCTTCCTTGCGCCGGCATTACCCGGATCAAGTTATGAGGGACTCTCTCACCCGCTCGCCCTAGGCGAGCAGGACCCCTAGCAAGCCGCTAGTTTATGCCAAATTCCCGCACGCCGCCTCTCGTAGTATCCTGATGCCGTTCGCGCTGAGCTTGTCGAAGCGCACCAATTCAGGAGGTTCACATGGCCGAAGTCGGACACAAACTCATTTTCGAAAACGAGCGCGTCAAAGTGTGGGAGTTCACGCTGGCGCCGGGGCAAACCATCGAAGCGCACAAGCACGATCACGATTACTTCTTCTATCCGATCGAAGGCGGCACGTTGGAGGTCACGCGCGAGAGCGGGGTGACGCGCGCCACGCTGGAAGAGGGCAAAGTCTATTACCGCAAGGGCGGCGATACGCACGCGGCCACGAACGTGGATAGTAAGCGGTATCACGAGATTTTGGTGGAACTGAAGGCATAGCGGCAAAGTGCGTGCCATCTGCTAAGATATGACCATCTAGATGACTATCTCTAAGCGGCGATGGGTGCATACAGCATAGCGGAAGCGAAAGCGCAGTTGAGCGCGCTTATTGAGGCGGTCGAGCGCGGTGAGGAGGTTGTGATCACCAAGCGCGGTAAGCCTGTGGCACGTGTGCTGCGCCAGAACGCTGATCGCGGCGAGATCGATTGGGCAAAGATCGATGCGTTTCGCAACCGGCTGAAGAAAGGCAAAGCGAGCGTTCCAGCGCTGCGCAAGCAAGCACGCTACTGAGCGCGCCGCCGTACCGATGATCTACCTCGACACGAGCGTGCTGGTGCCGCTGATCGTGCCCGAGGCGGTTTCGGAAAAGGCGCGCGCATGGCGCGATCGTCTGTCAGCAACGCAGCGCAAGGAACTCGCTGTGAGCGCTTGGACACAGACGGAATTCGCCAGCGCCATGGGGCTCAAGGTGCGCACGGGCGAGCTAACCCGTAACCAAGCCGACGCGGCGCTCAAGTTGCTGCACGAAGAGTTGCTGCAGAAAGTCGACCTCGTTGAAGTGACCGCTACGGATTTTCGGCTGGCCGAGGCGATGTTGCGCGAATTCACGTCGGGTTTGCGTGCGTGCGACGCACTGCACCTTGCGATTGCTTCGCGCAATGAGGCGCGCTTGATGGCGGTGCTCGACAAAACGCTGGCTAAGGTCGCGGCATGGCTTGGTGTTGCTGTCGCTTCTATTTGAGAACGGCCCGAGCCGTCACTGGCTAACGGCATCCCAGTAAGCCTGCGCACCGAACCGCTCAAGCAGCGAGCGGCACGCCGGGCCAGCCAGCGCAGCAACTTTAGTGAGTGCATCGGCGACGACACAGGTACGCGTGGCCACCATCACACTGCCCACGCCACGCCAATGCTCACCGTTGCGCGGATCGAGGATGTGGCCAAGCGCGCCTTCGCTAAACTGGACTTTGGCCCAGTTTGGACTGGAAGTCGCCACGGCGCCGCAGCGCAATTGCGCAACGGGTACCAGATCATCGCCGCGCCGCAGATGAATGGTCTCAGCGTGCGCGCCGAAGCGGCGCAAATCGCCGCCGGCATTGATTGCGCCTTGCGTGCAGCCGGCGCGACGCAGTGCGTGAATCGCCATATCGACGGCGAAGCCTTTAGCGATGCCGCCCAAGTCGATCAACAGCGGCCGCGCAAAAGACACGTGCTGATCCGGGAGTAGCCGGATATCGCGCCAGTTTGCTTGCTCGCTCGGTACGGCCCCCGTGCGCGGCAATAAGCCTTGGCGTACTAGGATCGGTGCGACGCACACATCGAACAGGCCAGCGCTCAGCTCGGACAGCCGCTGCGCACGCCGCAGCACGGCGTAGGTCCACGCGCTCACGCGCTGCGGTGCGTGGTGGGCGAGGCGATTGACGCGAGTGAGTTCACTGTCTTCGCTATGAAAACTCATCAGCGCGTCGACTTGTGCCACCGCGCGCTCGGCGGCATCCAGCGCTTGCGAGACGGCGGTGTCATCCGCGCCGCCGGCGGCAAATTGCACCAGCGTGCCCATCGCGGGCCGCGCGCGCCTCAGGCTGTGAGGCTCAACGCTCGGTTCCACGCAGCGCGACCGCGTGCAGCGCGAGCAGCCGCTTGATGCCGCCGGTCATGTGCTGGCATGACATGGTCGCACCGCTGATGTTGACGATATCGACATCGAGCTGCAGCGGGCTGTCGATGCGTTTGCCGACGAATTGATCACGCCAGTTTACGTAGCGGATCTGCGAGCCGTAGGCCTCGCGATACTCGAGGATTTGGAACTGCCGCAGCGCGCCGTCAGGGTTAATGCCGGCGGCGTAGTTAATCAATTCATGCTTGCCGATGACTTCGTCGAGGATGAACCAGCCGAGGAACTTCCCGCCCGCGGACACGCGCCACACCTGTTGCTGCGGGCTGCGAACACGCATGTTGGAGAGTTCTTGCACGCGCTGAACTTGCTCCGGCGTCAGTGAAACTGGCGCCGGTTCGAATTGATCGGCGCCGGCAAAAATCAACGCGCGCGCCTGCTCGACGCTCATGTACTGCGCAGCGATCGCCGTCGCGGGAACTGTCGCGACAATCGCCGCCGGCGCCAGCCAGCGTATATCCAGCGTCATGAGTTCGATGTCTTGGTACTCGCGCCGTGCCCCGACGCGACGTGCCACCATAAGAGTAGCGGCACCGCCAGCCCGATGACCCAATGCGCCGCACTGATGATAGGGCGTAGCTGCTCGCTGCCGGCGTAGTAAAGCAGATAGCCGGTCACGGTCAGTAAGAGCATGAAGCAAATTACGCTGATGCCAAGCACCACATTGCGCCGTACGGCCCACGCGCGCCGCACGTGGATCGGCAGCAGCGAACCGTATACGATCAGCCCAGCCATCGCCGCCGCGCCGTGTATGCGCAGCATCCATGGCTCGGCGGGATGCGGGGTCGGGCCGAATTCGCCTTGTTTCACCATGAAGTAATGCAGCACGAGCCAGAGCGCACCGCTGAAAACAAGCGCGGCCGTGGCAAGGTACACCGCGCCCTCTTGCAGTGAGCCTAAGCGGATGGTGTCGGGGCGAGGCGTCATAGTGCGTGTGTGCCGCGGCGATCGCGGTTATTGGAGTTATCAAACGCGGCGCAGAATATCACGCCAAGGCCGGTTAGCGTTCGCGATCAGGCGAGGCTTTGCCCCAGAGCCCATGAAAATGATGCACCGGCCCGTGACCTTTGCCGACATCCAGCGCGCCCGAGTACCGAATCGCTTCGGTGAGGTAGAGCTTGGCGCGCCGCACTGCCTCGGGAACGTCGGCATATTGCGGCAGCAGCGCTGCAATCGCCGATGATAGCGTGCAGCCGGTGCCGTGCGTGTTTTTCGTGTCGATACGCTTGGCGGGCAGTTCGATCATTTTGTCGCCGTCGTGCAGCAGGTCGATCGCATCGCTCGCGGGCAGGTGCCCGCCCTTGAGCAGCACCCAGCGGTTACCGGCATCTGACATCAAGCGGCGCAGTTTTTCCGCTGCGCGCGCCATTTCCTTCAGCGTCTCCGGCCCGCGATGGCCGAGCAGCACGCCGGCTTCGGGCAGATTCGGCGTGATGATCGTCGCCAGCGGCAGCAGCGCTTCGCGCAAGCTTGCGACCGCGTCTTTGGTGAGTAACTCGTCGCCGCTCTTGGCGACCATCACCGGGTCGAGCACCAACTGCGGCGGCGACCATTTCTGCATGGCTTCGGCCACCGCTTTAGTTACGGCCGCCGTGCCGAGCATGCCGATTTTGGCGGCGTCGATCTTTACATCTGCGAACAGCGTATCGATCTGCTGCCGCACAAATTCCACCGGCACGGGATGAATGCCGGTCACGCCCTGGGTGTTCTGCGCGGTCAGCGCGCAAATGACGCCGCAGGCGTAGGCGCCGAGCGCGCTCATGGCTTTGACGTCCGCCAGTACGCCCGCGCCGCCGGAGGGGTCGACGCCGGCGATGCTGACTGTGTTGGGTGTGCGGGAAGCCATGGCGGGAGATGTTACGTGTACCAAAACATTTTCGCCACGCTCGGCTTCTTCGAGCCAAGCGTGGGTAGCTTACGGGGGCTATGCTGCGCCGGGCGCTGAGGCTAGCGCGCCAGCCTTTGAATCATATCGAATGCGCGCCGCTGCGAATCCGTTGCAGCCGCCTCTTGATAGGCGACATGGTGACCAAGGTACATTAGATCGAGACCGGGCATCGCAAACGCGTGCAGCGCATCAGGATAGACCACGACCTCCAATTGGTCTTGTCAACGATGCCCTCGCAATGTTTGGCTGGCGTCCAATCGTCCGCCGCGGGTAATCGCAAAGTCTTCGCGGTGGTTGGTCATTGAGCGTCGAGCTGTGTTGAGCTGATGTTAGCGCTCGCTATCAGAATATTGGACTTTTGTTGAGGCATTTGTGGAATTCATAAAAAACAGTTCATTCTACTTGACTGTATAATTATACGTGTTTATAGTTTCTTTCTATGTCTCGCCCCAGCCGCAACATCGACCAACTACTCATCGAAACCGGCCGCGAATTGCTGCCCGAAACCGGCTGCCGTGATTTCTCTATCCGGCAACTGACGGAGCGCGCGGGGGTCAACTTAGGCATGTTTCATTACCACTTCAAAACGCGCGAGAACTTTCTTTCCATCGTCCTCCAAGGGCTTTACGAAGAGATGTTCTCGCAGCTCACGTTCCAGGCCCAGGCCGAGCGGGCGCCGCTGGAAAACCTGCGCGCGGCAGTCAACGTGCTCGGACGATTCATGCGAGATAACCGCTTGCTGTTTCGCCGCCTGATGCCCGATGCGCTGGCGGGCGAGCCGACCGCCCAGAGCTTTTTGCGCAGAAACATTCCGCGTCACCTGGGCGTCATCGCCGGCTTGGTCGGCGAAACCCAGCGCGCCGGCACGCTGCGAGCGCTAGCGCCGTTGCAAGCGATTACGTTCATCGCCGGCGCTGTGGCGATGCCGATCATGATGGCGACCGCCATGCAAGAACAACCCGTCCCGCCGCCGATGATGGGCGATGTCGACGCGGATGTTTTGAGCGATGCAGCCATCGCGCAGCGCGTCGACATGGCCCTCATCGGGTTGGCGCAGCCGGCGCAGGCCCAGGAGCACGCAGCATGAAAGCGTTCTTCATGCGCAACAAAATGTGGTCCGTGGCAATTCTGCTGGCCGTGGCGGCAGCGGCTGCCGTTGGTCTGAATCGCACGCGCGGGGTCGAAGTACAGACGTGGGAGGTGCGCGCACAGCCGCTGGTGCAAACCGTGGTCGCTTCCGGCCGTGTCATGAGTCCGGCGCGTGTGGCGATCGGCGCCACCATCACCGGGCGCGTGATCAAAGTCTTGGTCCAAGAGGGCGACCGCGTCGAAGCCGGTCAGCCGCTCATCGAATTGGAGGCGGACGAACTGCGCGCGGCGCTGCAACAAGCGCACGCTGCCGAGCAAACCGCGCGCACCCGCGTGGCGAACGTATCCGAGTTGGGCCTCGCCACGGCGCAGGAATCGCTGGCGCAAGCGAAAGCGACGCTCGATTGGAGTGAGCGCGAACTCAAGCGCAACCGCGAGCTGTACGACAGCGGATTTATCGGCAAAGCCAAGCTTGAAGAAGCGCAGCGCGCGCTCGACGTGGCCCGCAGTCAGTACGACTCGGCGCGCACCCAGCGCACCTCGCAAACCAAGGGCGGTGTGCAATCGCGCGAGGCGCTGGCCCGCTTGCAAGAAGCGGTGGCGGCGCGGGAGCTTGCCGATGCCAAACTGGCGCAAACCGTCATTCGCGCCAGCGTGCCGGGCACGATCCTCACCCGCCAAGTCGAGCCGGGCGATATCGTGCAGCCGGCAAAAACCTTGCTGACACTGGCCAGCGCGGGCGAAACGCGCATTACAGCGCAGATCGATGAGAAGAATCTGCCGTTGGTCAAAGTTGGCGACAGCGCGCTGGCCTCGGCCGATGCGTTCCCCGACGCCAAGTTCAACGCCGAGCTTTACTATCTCGCGCCCAGCGTCGACGCGCAGCGCGGGTCGGTGGAGGCGCGCTTGCGCGTGCCGCAGCCGCCACCACACCTGCGCGCGGACATGACGCTGTCGGTGGAGATCTTGGGCGCGCGCAAGGATCAGGCCTTGGTCGTGCCTGCACAGGCGCTGCGTGCAGGCAATAGCGGCACGCCGAAAGTCCTGGTGGCCAATGGCGGCAAAGCCGTCAGCCGCGAGGTTAAAGTCGGCTTGCGCGGCACCGGGAAAGTCGAAATCGTGGAGGGGTTGAGCGGCGGCGAGCAAGTGATTCTCGATGCCGCGATCGCAGCCGGTACGCGCGTGCGCGGGCGCGCGCTCGCGCAAGAATTCATCGCGCCGGCCAAAGCGAGCGGCAAATGAAGTTCGAATGGACTGTGGCGCTGCGCTTTCTGCGCGAGGGCCGTATGCAGACAGCGCTGATCATCGGCGGGGCGACCATCGGCGTCGGCTTGATCGTGCTTATCACCGGGCTCATCAACGGCTTGCAAGGCGATTTGATCCGCCGCACGCTCGGCACGCTGCCGCACATTGTGGTGCGGCCACCGGATGAGATTAATCGAGGGCAATTGGCGCAAGCGCAAGGTGGCATCGGTGCCGCGAGCGCCGCTGCTGAAAAGGCCCGGCTGTCTCTGCCCGATATCCCATCGAATGCAGAAGCGCTGGCCAGTACGCAAAGGAAAGTAGAAGCGCTTGCAAATACGCAAGCGCGTGCGCAGCGCCTGCGCTCGATCGATCAGTGGCAGCAGCTCGCGGCGCAAATATCTGCGACACCCGGTGTCGTAGCGGTATCGCCCAATGTTTCCGGGGCGGCGCTGGCATTGCGCGGCGAAGCGGATAAAGCGGTGAATCTGCAAGGCGTGGAACCGGCGCCGTTCTTGCGCGTGACCAAATTCGACGAAAAAATCACCGCCGGCACGTTTCAACTGAACACCGGGGATATCGTTATCGGCACGCAGTTGGCGAAAGATTTGGGCGTCGGTATCGGCGACAAGCTTCGCATCCAAACCGCGCGCAACGCGGGCGATGCCTTTACGGTGCGCGGATTGTTCGACGCCGGCAATCGCGACGCCAATCGGCGCAACGTGTACGTGAATTTCCGCACCGGGCAAAGTCTGCTGGACTTAGCGGGCGGCGCGTCCAACATCGATATCTCGATCGAGGATGTGTTTCGCGCGGAGGAAGTGGCCAAAGCCCTGCGCCAGCGCACCGATCAGCAAGTCGAGAGCTGGATCGAAACCAGCAGCCAACTATTTGTCGCGATCTCGAATCAGACTTTTTTCACGCGGCTGATTCGCATTTTTGTCGCGGTCATCGTTGCGGTCGGCATCACCAGCGTGCTGGTGGTTTCGGTGGTGCAGAAGCAAAAGGAGATCGGCATCCTGCGCGCCATGGGCGCGGCACGCGGCGCGATCCTGCGCGTGTTCTTGCTGCAAGGCGCGGTGATCGGCTTGGCAGGCGCCATACTCGGCAGCGGTTTTGGCACCTTACTGATGGCGTTCATCAGCCGCGTGTTCAAGTCGCCGGATGGGTCGGCTTTCTTGCGCCTGCAGATCGCGCCGGAGCTTTACGCCGCGGCGGTGGGGATATCGCTCGTTTTCGGCGTGCTGGCCGCCATCATGCCGGCGCGCCGCGCGGCGAGCTTGGATCCGGCGCAGGCCATCCGCATATGAATGAGCGAAGCGGGAAATGGCGCCGATGAGCCAGCCCATCCTGGCGCTCAAAGGCGTGCGCAAAACGTACAACGCCGGCACCGACGTCGCGCAAGAAGTGCTGCATGGCATCGACCTCGAACTGCAGTCCGGCGAGTTCGTCGCGCTGATCGGCCCATCCGGCTCGGGCAAGAGCACGCTGCTGAACATCATCGGGCTGCTCGAACCCGCTACCAGCGGCTCGTACCGGCTGGACGGGCGCGAGGTCACGCAGTTGAGCGAAGACGAGATGACGCGCGCGCGCCTGGAAACGCTCGGTTTCGTGTTCCAGTTTCATCACCTGCTGCCGGCGTTCAGCGCGCTGGAGAACGTGCAGATTCCGGGATTGATGCGCGACGGCAGCTACACGCCCGAGCGCCGGGCCGAAGCGTTGCGACTGTTAGAGGCGGTGGGACTCAAAGGCGCTGAACAAAAAAAGCCGGCGCAGCTCTCCGGCGGCATGCAGCAACGGGTGGCGATCGCGCGCGCACTGGCGCTCTCGCCCAAGCTGGTGTTGGCCGACGAGCCGACCGGCAATCTCGACACCAAGACAGCAGACGATATTTTCGCGCTGCTGCGCCGCTTCAATCAGGAACGCGGCACGGCGCTGCTGGTGGTGACGCACGATGCGGACTTGGCGGCGCGCTGCGACCGCGTCGTGCGCTTGGTCGACGGCGTCATTGCCGAGGACAAGCTTATTCATGCCAGTGCGGCGCCGGTTTGATCGCAATCTGAGTATACTGCGGATAAGATATAGTGAAAATTAGCTTGAGACTTGAGTTAATGATAATTACTATCTCTAGTATATTGCGGTAATGGCTGAAAAACAGGCAAAACACGGGTAGTGCTACCATCACGCGCCGCACTGATTTTCGGCAGGACTGAGCATGGATATCGAGCAAGCGCGCTTTAACATGGTCGAGCAGCAGATTCGCACTTGGGAGGTGTTGGACCAAAGCGTGCTCGATTTGCTCTTGGCCGTGCATCGCGAAGCCTTCGTGCCGGAAAAGTATCGCGCACTGGCTTTCGTCGATATGGAAATTCCGCTCGGCCACGGCGAGGTCATGCTCGCGCCGAAGATGGAAGCGCGCATGCTGCAAGAGCTCGCCGTCAGGCCAAACGAGCGCGTGCTCGAAGTAGGCACCGGCAGCGGATACTTTACCGCCTTGCTGGCGCGCCGCGCGGCGAGCGTTACCAGCGTCGAGATCGTGCCGGAACTCGCCGCGTTCGGCCGCGCCAATCTCGCGGCCAACGCTATCCGTAACGTCGAGCTGCACGTTGGCGACGCGGTGCGTGGCTGGCCTGCGGGCGGAGCGTACGATGTCATTGCGCTGACCGGTTCGGTGCGCGATACGCCACAAGCGCTGATCGCGCAGCTTAAGCCTGGCGGCCGGCTCATCGCTGTGGTCGGCAGTGCGCCGATCATGCGCGCTACGCTCTATACCGCGACCGGGCAGGGAACCCACGTCCGGGCGGTTTTCGATACGGTGATCCCGCCGTTGCGCGATGCGACGCTGAAGCCGCAGTTCGTGTTTTAACGAGGTATTGCCGGACTTGCCGAGTGGGTTGCGCGAGCCAATGTTGCAAATTCCAGACAAACGCGGGCGCGGCAGCCGCGGCTACGCTAGAGTCCGCTTCTGTGAGGGGTTTACTCGTGTTACCCTTATGAGACAAGCGCTTCGGGCCGATACCTACAGGAGATTATCGGTACCGCGCGCGAAAGAATGCCAATAGGACAATGAAATGCCAAAACGCCCCAACTTTTTCGCCTCGTTCAAACCCCGCACGCGCCAGCGGCTGATTGCTGCGTCTATCGCAGCCAGCGCCGCTTGGGCGGGTCCGGGATGGGGCGATGATTTGTTGCGCGTCTACGAAGATGCTCTCAAATTCGACGCGCGCTATGCCGCGGCGAAATCTGCGTACCAGGCGGCGCAAGAGCGTGTGCCGCAGGCTCAGGCGGGGCTCAAGAGCACCCTGGATTTGAACGCCAACGCCGGCGGCCTCATCGTTGACCGCAAGGGTTTCGATCGTGCTGACGGCGGCCAAGCAAACTACACGCTTCAGTTCGCACATCCGCTCTGGCGCGCGCAGAGCAAAATTCAAGTGCAGCAAGCGGAAACGGCGCTTAAGCAATTCGAAGCGCAGCTCGCGCAAGCGCAGCAGGACTTGGCGGTGCGCGTGGCGCAAGCCTATTTTGACGTGTTGCTGGCGCAGGACAGCGTCGCTTTGTCTTCCGCTAAGAAGTCGGCGATTTCGGAGCAGCTCGCGCAAGCGAAACGCAACTTTGAAGTCGGCACCGCAACCATTACCGACACGCACGAGGCGCAAGCGCGCTACGATTTGGCGGTTTCGGAAGAGATTGCCAACCAAAACGATTTGGAAATTAAACTGCGCGCCCTCGAGCAATTGGTGGGCCGGCGTCCACCGGCGCTGGCGCTGCTGCGCGAGAATATTACGCTGCCCGTGCCCAACCCGAACAACATGGACGCGTGGGTGAAGGGCGCCGTGGCGCGCAACCCGCAAGTGCTGGCGATTGATTCCCAATATCAAGTCGCCAAGCAGGAGATCGAGCGCAACAAGGCGGCTTACAAGCCCACCGTTGACGCCGTCTCCAACTTGAATCATCAAGCCTACACAAGCGACAACTTGTCGACCGGCGAGCGCACGATTACCGGGCAAATCGGCGTGCAGTTGAATGTGCCGATTTTGGATGGCAGCTTGCGCCAATCCAGAGTGCGCGAAGCAGTCGCACTGGCCGAGCGTTCACGCCAAGATTTGGAAGATGCGCGCCGCACCGCGGCGCTCAACGCGCGGCAGCAGTTCCTCGCGGTGAATAGTTTTGCGGCGCAAACGAAGGCGCTGGAACAAGCGCTCGTCTCCACGCGCAGTGCGTTGGACTCGACCAAGCTCGGCCAAGAGGTCGGCGTGCGCACTTCGATCGACGTCTTGAACGCGCAGCAGCAGCTGTTCCAAGCGCGGCGCGACTTGTTTGCCGCGCGCTACAACACCATCCTGAGCCATTTGCGATTGCGTCAAGCATCGGGCTACGTCGGCGTCGAGGACTTGACGGCGATCAACAGAACGCTGCAGGAAGCCCCTGCCGGCGCGAGCAACGCCATCAACAACGGCGTTGGCACTGCCGCTGCGAAACCAGCAGCACCCGCGGCGGCGAGCGCCGCAACAACGGCCGGTGCGGCGGGCGCGACCGCTCCCGCAGCAGCCGCGATGCCGAGCAATGCAGCGAAGGTCAAGGCGCCGGCGAAGCGCGCGGCGAAGAAAAAGCGGCGTTAGGCTTGCTCGCGCTGAGCACTTCGCTCTGTGGCGCGCGTACTGGTGCGGGGCGCTAATAGCGGTTCGATCTCGCCCATAATGCGCGCGGTCGCGCCTTGATGGGCGCGCACGAAATCCCGGCCTGCTGCGCCCATCTGCTCGCGTTTCGGCGTATCGCTTAGCAGGCGCGCAGCCTCGCGCGCTAGCGTTTGTGCATCTTCTACGCGAACGGCCGCGCCGGCCTCAACGGCCAGGCGCGTGGCCTTATCAAAATTGAAAGTGTGCGGCCCCACGATCGCGGGCTTGCCCATGGCGCAGGCTTCCAGCAGATTTTGTCCCCCGAGCGGCGCGAGGCTGCCGCCAATGAAAGCGACATCACAGGCTGCGTAGTAGGCAAACATCTCGCCCATCGAGTCGCCGAGCAGCACGCGCGTGGCAGCGTGCACCGGTTCATTCGCACTGCGGCGCTGGAACGCGAGGCCGCGCTTCGCGAGTAAGCCGGCGACTTCATTAAAGCGCTGCGGATGACGCGGCACCAAAATGATCAAGGCTGATGCCGGCAGAGAAGGCAGTACTGTATCCAGAATAATCTCTTCTTCATTTTCTCGTGTGCTTGCACAGAGGAAAGTGGGATGAGTATTGGCTTGTCGCGTTATCAGCAACGCCCGGATTACGTCGCTTTCTCGCGGCGGCGTGATGTCGAATTTAACGTTGCCGACGACGCGCACCGTCTGAGCGCCGAGCGACTTTAGTCTGCTTGCATCGTCTGCGCTTTGCGCAGCAACGCATTGCAACGTTCCCAGCGTGGCACGGGTGAGCGCCGCAAAGCGCGCGTAGCGTGCCGCGGAACGCGCGGACAAGCGGGCGTTCACCAGCGCCAGCGGGATGGCGTATTCATGTGCTTGGTGCAACAGATTTGGCCAAAGCTCGGTTTCGAGAATGATGCCCAGCACCGGCTGAAAGTGCGCGAGGAAGCGCCGCACCGGGAAAGCCAGATCGAACGGCAAATACGCGCGCAGGACTCGATCGCCAAAGAGCTTCTCGGAAGCTTGCCGCCCAGTGGGCGTGGTATGCGTGAGCAAGATCTGGTGGCTTGGATAGCGTGCACGCAGCGCATCGACGAGGGGGGCGGCGGCGCGTGTTTCTCCCACCGAAACCGCGTGCAGCCAGATGGTGGGACGCTCAGTGGAGGCAACCGCGTAGCGGCCAAAGCGCTCGGGCACGTGCTGTAAATACTCCCGCTGGCGCCGCGCCCGCCACAGCAGCCGCAGCAACACGAGCGGCAAAGCGGCCCACAGCAGTGCGGAATAGATCCGGCGCGACACTATCACTCAGCGCTACCGACCGAAGCCAGTCGGCGCGATCGCAGGCTCGCCGCGGCCGCACCGTGCAAATACCGCTCGCCGTCGCTGTCGTTCGCTCTGCATCTTCGCCGCCGCATTCGTGTCGCGCGATTGTAGCAACGCGCCTGGCGAGCCTGCTTACGCTAAAATCGCCCGCATGAAAATCCTCGTCACCGGTGCTGCCGGCTTCATCGGCATGCACGTCGCCAAGCGCTTGTTGGAGCGCGGCGATGAGATCGTCGGCATCGATAATCTAAACGACTACTACGACCCCAAGCTCAAGCTCGCGCGCCTGGAGCAACTCAAGCCGTTCGAGAAGTTCACCTTCATCAAGATGGATATCGCCGATCGCGACGCGATGGAACAACTCTTCGCGCGCGAACGCTTTCAACGCGTCGTGCACCTCGCCGCCCAAGCGGGCGTGCGCTACTCGATCAAGAATCCGCATGTGTATATACAAAGCAATATCGTCGGCTTCTTACACATTCTCGAAGGCTGCAGGCACCATCAAATCGAGCATCTGGTTTACGCGAGTAGTTCGAGCGTGTACGGCATGAACACGAAAATGCCGTTCAGCGTGAGTGACAATGTCGATCACCCGGTGAGTTTATATGCGGCCACGAAGAAATCGAATGAGTTGATGGCGCACACGTACAGCCACCTGTACAATCTGCCAACGACCGGCCTGCGGTTTTTTACCGTCTATGGTCCCTGGGGTAGGCCCGATATGGCAGTCTACATTTTCACTAAGGCGATACTCGAAGGCCGGCCGATCGATGTCTACAACAACGGCAACATGGAGCGCGATTTCACTTACATCGACGACATCGTCGAAGGTGTGGTGCGCGTCACCGACAAAATTCCGGCGCCCAATCCAGATTGGTCTGCAGAGCACGCGGACCCCGGATCAAGCCCAGCACCTTACAAGGTTTACAACATCGGCAATCACAGTCCGGTGAAGTTAATGACGATGATCGAAACGTTGGAGAATGCGTTGGGTAAGAAGGCGATCAAGAATTTCCTGCCGATGCAGGCGGGGGATGTGATGGCGACGTATGCGGATGTGAGTAGTCTCGCCACGTCCGTTGGATTCGCACCGAGGACGTCGCTCAATATGGGTTTACTTCAGTTCGCGCGTTGGGTAACTGAGCGTTTCGATATTCGATCATAAGACTTAACCTGCAGCCAGCACAACGCAGCATATAGATTGTCGCTAGCGGCTCGTACTTTCGCTACTGTGCTCATACTGGGAATTTCAGCCTACTACCACGATAGTGCGGCAGCGCTTGTTTGCGATGGTCGGATTGCCGCCGCTTCGCAGGAGGAGCGCTTTTCAAGAAAGAAGCACGATGCAAGGTTTCCAAGAAGCGCTGTTGCTTACTGTTTGCGCGAAGCGGGCAAGGATCTTGCGGCGGTTGACTACGTGGTTTTCTATGACAAGCCACTTGTCAAGTTCGAGCGTCTTTTGGAAACGTACCTAAGTTTTGCGCCAAGGGGTTTTGGTTCGTTCACTGCGTCTATGCCTATTTGGCTGAAGGAAAAACTATTCTTAAAGACTACTCTGCACGCGGAACTAAGTGCCTTGGCTCACTGCAGCGAAGATGTATTACCGCCGTTGCTTTTTTGTGAACACCACAAGTCGCATGCGGCTTCAGCTTTCTTCCCAAGCCCATTTAGGACAGCGGCAGTTCTATGCATTGATGGAGTCGGCGAATGGGCCACGACGTCCGCCTGGTTGGGGAATGGCAGGTTGCTAGAGCCGCTATGGGAGCTTCATTTTCCTCATTCCCTTGGTTTGCTTTACTCGGCATTCACAGCCTATGCAGGGTTCAAGGTGAACTCTGGCGAATACAAGTTGATGGGGTTAGCGCCTTACGGGAGACCAATCTATGAGGCTGCGATCAGGGAGCATCTCATCGACATCAAGCAGGACGGTACCTTCAGGCTCAACATGGAGTATTTCAACTACTGTACCGGTTTGACGATGACGAATGAGAAGTTCCATCGTCTGTTCGGAGGAGCGCCGAGACAACCGGAGACTGCGATTACTCAACGAGACATGGATGTGGCTGCATCAATCCAAAGCGTTACGGAAGACGTAGTGCTGCGGCTCACTCGCGGGCTGCAAAAAGAGACGCAGAGCGAGCGCCTGTGTTTGGCTGGGGGCGTCGCACTAAACTGCGTCGCGAACGGCAAGGTGATTCGTGATGCGAGGTTTCGCGACGTGTGGGTACAGCCAGCTGCGGGAGATGCAGGGGGAGCGCTAGGCGCCGCGCTAGCTGCTTGGCATATTCATCTGCGTCAAGAACGGCACGTTGAGCAACCAGATGCGATGAAGGGCGCCTTTCTTGGGCCAAAGTTTGACAATGACGAAGTCAGATCCCAGCTACAGTCGCTTGGAGTAGTTTACAGAGAGCTGAGCGACGGCGATTTAATGCCACGAGTCGCTATGTTGTTGGCAAGCGAGAACGTGATCGGATGGTTTCAGGGTCGCATGGAATTTGGTCCTCGCGCCCTCGGTTCACGCTCGATTCTTGGAGATCCTAGGAGCCCTCGGATGCAATCGAATATGAACAAGAAAATTAAGTACCGAGAGTCCTTTCGTCCGTTTGCGCCGGCTGTCTTGGCAGAGAAAGTTTCAGAGTATTTTGACTTGGACCGCCCAAGCCCATACATGCTTCTGGTCGCTGACATAGGAAAGGGCCAGCGCATTACCGGATCCAGTGAGGAAAATTCTGTAACAGGCTTAGAGCGGCTGAGTTTTGTTCGTTCCACCTTGCCGGCAATTACTCACGTAGACTATTCTGCCAGAATCCAAACGGTGCATAGAGAAACCAACCCCCGTTTTCATCAACTCATTGAGGCATTCTTCGAGCTGACAGGCTGCGCTGTACTCGTCAATACCTCATTCAACGTCAGGGGCGAGCCGATTGTTTGCACACCATCTGAGGCGTATCGCTGCTTCATGCGTACAGAAATGGACTACTTGGTGATTGGGAATTTCTTGTTGGCCAAGACGGATCAAACCGTTAGCAGTGCGGATGGTGAGTCTTGGACAAACGAATTCCCGTTAGATTGAGTAGAGTAGGTTCGTGACGTATCCAAACTCGCCTAATTGCCGGAGTAGGATGTTCAAGTTCGCAATGAGTGTAGGATGTGCAGCGGCGTGTGTATTTGGTCTGCTGTTGCCATGGCTTTGGGGCTACCAGTTTCCGAAATGGCCGTGGCTGGTTTTGGTACTGCTTGGGGCATGGGGCCTACTACATCCCACCTCACTGTCGCGTGTGTATCGCATTTGGATGCGAGGTGCGGAAGTGCTCGGGGCGTTTAACAACAGGCTGGTTCTCGGAGTCGCATTCTTTCTGATAGTCCTGCCCGTTGGTAGAATTCGAAGGCTCCTGGGTAAAGACCCTTTTTCTGCTTCCATTGATGCTGCCGCAAAGACCTACAAGATCTCCGCTAGCGGAGAAGCTTCTGATATGACACGGCTATTCTAATGGGAGCGTTGATAGCGGAACTCTGGGCGTTCATGCGCGCGCGCAAGAAGTTTTGGCTATTGCCAATCCTCATCCTTCTGGTTTTGTTAGGAGCCTTGCTTACCTTGACCCAAGGATCAGCCCTTGCACCTTTCCTCTATACGCTCTTCTAGCCCACCGCGTGGCTCGGTTCAGAGTTTTGTCAATCCTAGAGACTAAGGCCAACGCTTGGCGAGTGAGCCTTGATTAAGCTGATTTTGATTTCCAACGTTCCCGATCTAGCCGTTTGCGCGGTTGAATCTGGGGTTGAGAGAATCATGGTAGACCTTGAAGTGCTCGGCAAGCAAGAGCGCCAGGGTCACCGCAACACATTAATAAGCAACCACTCGGTTGCTGACGTAGAGCGCATGAAGCGAGTTCTAGGGGACGCTGATCTAATCGTGCGCATCAATCCGCTCAATCCATCGACTAAAGACGAACTAGAGGCTGTCATAGGGGTGGGTGCCACGCATATCATGTTGCCGATGTTTCGCTCTTCGCATGAAGCTTGCGAGGTGTCCGAGTTAATAGCGTCGCGAGCTGGTTTTATCCCACTAGTAGAGACTCGGGACGCCGCGCAAGAGATCGATGAGATTTCACTAGTCCGAGGTGTATCGGAGATATACATTGGTCTAAATGACCTGCACGTCGAGCTCGGATGCAGATTTATGTTTGAACCGCTTGCAAATGGTGAAGTAGAACGCATGGGAAAGGCCGCCCAGGCGGCAGGGCTCGAATTTGGTTTCGGAGGAATAGCTCGCATTGGTGAGGGATTGCTCCCGGGCGAACTAGTATTGGCTGAGCATGTACGGCTGAATTCTTCCTGTGTCATCCTTTCAAGAACGTTTCACCGCGAAACTTTTGCAGTGAGTGACCGGCATGGCGAGACCGCCTTCAGGGCAGAGGTCGCCAAGCTTCGCTCCTGCGAACGGAGACTTCGTTTGCGTTCCGCGACCGAGGTGGAGCAAGATCGCCTAAGAACAGTGGAGTTGGTCGAGGCGATTTCAGTTAGGGCACACTACTAGCGAGATGAAGCGGTTAATAGACCTGACAGTTGCTGTTTCAGTGCTTCTAGTATTCGCTCCGTTAATGTTGATGCTAGTCTTGCTGATAGTCCTTGATACTCCAGGCGGGGCAATATTTCATCAAGAGCGGGTCGGTTTGCGGGGGAAATTGTTCCGGATTTTGAAGTTCCGCACGATGGTACAAGATGCTTCGCTTAAGGGGCCTTACTATACCCTAGAGTCGGACAGTCGTATCACGCGTGTTGGCAAGTTCCTGAGGCGGAGCAGTCTGGATGAATTGCCGCAGTTGCTCAATGTCGTTTGTGGACACATGAGCCTGGTAGGGCCGCGGCCAGAAGTTCTCCAGCAGAGACAGATCTATTCTGAGAAGGAGTGGTGTTTGCGGCACTCGGTCCGACCAGGTATAACGGGGTTGGCACAAGCCACACTTCGGTCCAGTGCAAGTGTCGAAGATCGTAAGCGACTTGACCTTGCTTACGTTGAAAACCAAAGCTTCATGTTAGATTTAAGGATACTAGCGATGACTGTATATCAGGTTCTCGCGAAGGGGGGGCATTAGCGTGTGCGGTATCTATGGGTACCTGAACATGGCTGGGCAAGATCAAGACGCCACGCTTTTGCGTGAGATGTCGACCGCGCTAAAGCATCGCGGCCCCGACGGTCATGGAGAAATCTTCCGCCAAGGATTGGCGATTGGCAATCAGCGATTGGCAATCATCGATATTCAGGGCGGAAAGCAACCTTTCGTGTCAGATGATGGGGAAATTGCAGTCGTCCAAAATGGCGAGATATTTAACTATCTCGAGTTGGCTATGGACTTGGCTCGAGACGGCTATTTGTGTCGGACCCGCTCAGACACCGAGGTGCTGTTGCGATTGTACGAGCGCGAAGGCATTGGTTTCTTGGACAAACTTAATGGGATGTTCGCCTTTGCGATCGCCGATTTCAGAAAGCAGTGCATCTATCTGGCGCGAGATCGTGTTGGGGTAAAGCCCCTCTACTGGTGTAGAAGTGGCGATACTATTTGGTTCGCGTCCGAAATAAAGTCCCTATTAGGAGCCGGGGTTTCAGCTGAATTGGATGAGAGTGCGCTTGATCTCTATCTAACGTATAACTTTGTCCCGCCCCCGGTTACCATGTTCCGTCAGATTCGACACTTGCCACCTGGCCATGTGGCGATCTGCTCACGGCCTGGCGTCACCATCAATCGGTGGTGGCATCCATACGAAGTAGAAACGGTGCCTATTGGTGACGAGGCGGGTTGGGCGGAAGAGTTCAACGCGACATTAGAGGATGCAGTACGCCTGCGATTGCGTTCCGACGTCCAGGTTGGTGCTTTTTTGTCTGGAGGCGTCGACAGCAGCAGCATCGTCGCTTATATGTCAAAGTTGTCGGCGTACCAAGTTCAGACATTTTCGATCGGGTTTGAGGACGCGCGTTTCGATGAATCTCCTTATGCAAGGGCAGCGTCGGCTCGTTTCCAAACAAAGCATATCTGCGAGGAAGTAAGGGAGGATGTTGCTCAACTGTGGCCCCGAGTCACCTACTACTGTGATCAGCCTCATGGGGACGTGTCGTTTCTACCGACCTATCGCGTTGCAAGTTTGGCTGCAAAACACGCAAAGGTAGTGCTCACGGGAGATGGTGGTGACGAACTGTTCGGAGGATATGAGAAGTACGCCTCATTCTTTAGCGCGCCTGATTTGAGCAGTGAATATGAGTTTGAGCGCTCCTACCTCGATCATATTTCTTTGTTCGATAGAGACGCTAAGGAGCGGCTTTACTCGCCAGCCTTGGCTTTAAGTGTAAGAGACCACAATACATCTGAGATCGCCAACAAAATCTTTCAAGAGTCGCGGCACTTTGATCGAATAAATCGCGCGTTATACCTCGACCTGCTAATGTTACTGCCCGGTAACAACTTGGTTAAACCCGACAGGATGGGAATGGCCGTATCGCTGGAAGCCAGAACGCCGTTTCTTGATCGTCGAATGATCGAGTTCGCGCTGCGAACACCCGGAGATCGGAAGGTCAGAAATGGAGAAACCAAGCACGAGATGAAGAAGGCGGTGACGCAACTAATCGGCCAAGACTTGGCGTACAGAGACAAGCGAATGTTCACACTGCCTATTGGGGAGTGGTTCAAACAAGAACTACGCAATTTCTGTTATAGCGTACTTCTTTCGGATCGAGCGGCGTCACGCGGGCTGTTCAACATGGGATATGTTCAACAGATGATAGATCAACATGTTGGTGGGTACGCTAACCGGACCCGTGAACTCCGCGCCTTGCTGGCTCTCGAACTTTGGTTCAACATGTTTATTGATACAAAGCAAGTGATGAAAACCTCGGAGTTCGGCTGGGTTCGCTCGCAATAACAATCTTTGGCTGACATGGTCGCCGATTTATTCACGGCCATTGGTTTGCTGCTACCAATACTTGCGCTGCGGCAGCGAGTACCCCAGTTAATAAGTCTGTATCTCCTTTGTGCGCTCGGCGCCGAACCTCATGTATTGACGTTGTCAATGGGACTCGCTTTAAGTACTAGAGTTCTTGTTGAGCGGTCTTCGCGCATCGATTTGCTCCATCCGGTCTACTTTCCATGTGCGATGGCAATCATTGCGCTATCGCTTTTAGCCTTTTATGGGTTGACCGTTGCTTTAATCAATGACAACACGGAACGCATGCTAACGGAAGCAGGGCAATATTTGTTCGGAGCAATGCTTGTAATTGCAACCTGTCGGTCCTGTAGCGGCGCACTGCAAGTTCGAACTGTATTGAGAGGGTTGGTCACCGGTGCATTCATCCTATCGAGTGTCAAACTATTGAGCCACGCTGGTGTAGTAGGATGGGAGACACCAGGGTTTATCTCCGCCATCGATAGTAACTACGCCGCGTCATACATGCTAATTGGAGGCGTGACAGCATCTCTTGTGCTCCTGCGTTCGGCTGGTCGAAAAGCTCGATTGGGATTGGCGCTTTGCTGGGTACTTTCGATCGCTGGCATAGTACTAAACAGTAGTCGCGCAAATCTCTTTACCGCAGTCGCGGTAACAAGCATATGGGTGGTAACCTCAAAGCCCGAAGGCACTCGATCTAGGTTTTTGTTTTTGCTCGCTCTTGCCGTCGGTTACATCGCCTTTTTTGGAATCGAGGTTGACGACCCCCGTTCTGTTTGGAGTATGTTTGGTGCTGGTTCAAGCCATTCGAATTCGGTTCGCCTTCATCTCTTGCTCCAAAGCTGGAGCAGCGTATTGGCGGCCCCCCTCGGTATCGGGATTGGGGCTTCCAGCGATTTTTTTAGCGCACAGCCAATTTTTGGTGAGATCGTACCGCATCCTCACAATACCATTGCTCAACTTGCGGTAGAAATGGGTATTTTCGGGGCCGCTATCGGTTTCGCAGCGTTGTGTTGGCTACTGTGGGTGTCTGCGCGAGAGTTGTTTGCCTCAAGAAAAATGGCGTTGCGCACTGATGTTCGACGGCTGTTTGCTCCTTCTCTTGCCACCTGGGCACTGTTTGATTCTGTAGTGTTTAACGGGCCGGTAATGATGGTGTACCTCATTTCACTTGGTGTGCTTGTTGGCACCGATCTTTTCGGACGAGAGTCTTGAACCGGCCATGTGCGGCATAGCGGGTATTCACGCGCTGCGCGGGTCAATTGACGGTAGCATTGCGCAGGAGTCGTTACAAGCGATGCTCAGCGCAATGCGACATCGGGGGCCAGATGGGCAAGGTTGGTACCAATCCGGTGCGACTTGGCTGGGCCACGTTCGTCTGGCGATATTGGATATCGATGGCGGAACGCAGCCAATGTGGAACGAGGATGAAACCGTTGTCGTAACCTACAACGGCGAACAATATGGCTTCGAAGCATTGAGAAAGGAATTGACCCGACGACACCGGTTCCGCACGCGCACAGATACCGAGGTCCTCGTCCATTTGTATGAGGACGTTAAGGAATCGCTACCTAACCATCTAAATGGGATGTATGCCTTCGCTTTGTTGGATAGGACGCAGAACACCCTGCTGATTGCCGTTGACCCCATGGGCATAAAGCCGCTGTACTACTATCAAGGGGCAAATGTGTTTGTTTTCGCATCCGAGCTGCGCGCGCTGCTTAAAGGACTAGAGGCTCTCTCTCTGCCGCAGACCTTCGATTTGGCAACGTGCAGCAGCTTTTTGTCGCAGGGATGGGTGCAAGCACCGTTGACGCCCGTGGTCGGTGTGAGAAAGCTATGTCCAGGGGAAAGTTTCCTCATAAAGGGGCAGTCAATTACTCGTCGGACGCGACGATTGACGCCGGAAACAGCGTCTCCGCAAAGTGAAATAGAGCATTTGGATGAGACGTTGCGAACAGTGGTCCGGGACCAGATGATCGCGGACGTAGATGTTGGATTGCTACTTAGCGGCGGGATAGACTCGAGCATCTTGGCCAGTATCGCGTGTGCGGTTGGGTTTGAAATCAAAACGTTTTCAGTAGAGTTCTCGGGGCACACCCGAGAAGTCAAAGATGCCAACGAGTCTGATTTTGCGAACATCGTTGCGCGGCATTTGCATACTAAACACTACACGGCGCGGGTTGACGCCTACACGTTGCTGGCAGATTTGGACAGCGCTTTTGTCGCCATGGATGAACCCATAAGCGACCCGGCTATCCTCCCTCTTTTACGCGTGGCGCGTTTCGCCAAGACAGAAGTAAAGGCATGCCTTACTGGGGACGGTGCTGACGAGTTGTTTGGCGGCTATTGGCGACACGTCCTTTTTGATATTAAACAAAGCTACCAGCAATTGCCACGTCCGTTGAGGCAGCTCTTGGACAGAACATCTCGCCTTAGCCGCTATTCTTCGGCGCTCGGCCGGCTGCAGTCGGCGTATAGTCTCGTCGCTGATCCCGACTATATCTCTGGACCCTTTTCCTGGCACTATGCAGGTTGGTTGAACAACCCAATACCGGGCATAGTCTGTTCTGAGGCAAGCGAATGGTTGGAGCATGACTTGTACGGGCAACTCGCTGGCCAAATGCTGCCAAAGACCGATAGGATCACGATGTTCTGTGGATTGGAGGCTCGCGTGCCCTTTTTGGACGATAGAGTGGTTCGGTTCGCGATGCGTTTGCCTAAGAAGCAAAAAGTGCGAGGCCTTCAGTCCAAGGTGATTCTCCGAGAGTTGCTCGCTCGATACGTTCCTCCGCAGATATCTCGTCGCTCCAAGCACGGGTTTCGGGTGCCTCTAAGCAATTGGTTCAGACACGAGCTTCGCAGCGAAGTAAAGGAGCGACTATTGGGAGGTCTTGTTATCCCAGACGCCATCATTTCGAGGTCTGCGGTCGAGCGGCTAATTTCGCTGCATCTCGATGGAGGCCAGGAGCACAGCAATCGGATCTGGGCGCTCTTGGTGCTCAACAGTTGGATTGCACAGAGCAAACTGCCGTAGTACTTCGAATCTCAGCCAGAAATGCAAATCAGCTCTACTAGTTAGGCTAACACCAGTGTGGAGGCAAATCCCACAAGGCGGATGGACGCATATTATTGCCCGGAGTGCTTTGATCTCGATGGCTATGAGAGTGTGCGGCATGGCTCTCACGCTTCTTGCACATGTGGCGCTCGCGCGATGGATGGACGCCTCTGCATACGGACAGTACAACTTCGCGGTTACAGTGGCTGTGGTTTTCGCAGTAATAGCGCAGTTGGGCTTAGATCAAGCGATCCTAACTTTCCTGCCAAGATACGTTTCAGTCGGACTTTTTCATGTAGTCCGGGATTATTTGAGCTTTTCCCTAAAGGTCGGTGTACTGTTCGGTGGGACACTTGCGCTATTGCTCGCCGCTATGTTTCCAGTTTTCGGCGTTGCGAGCATGTCAGATACGGAAGCGTGGTGGACAGTCCTAATACTGCCGACTGGAGGTATTCTATTTCTTCAGCAAGCTTTTCGGGCCTTCAAGTCTTTTAGGCTGGCACAGACATTCGAGCAAACGGTCTTTCCCATCGGTTTACTCGTAGTTGGCGTCGGACTCCATTGCTTGAATTGGCTCACGTTCGAAGCGCTGATCGCCTGGCATGGGGCAATTGCGTTTATCGGCTGTGCCGTACTTGCTAAAGGCATATTGAAGCAAGTCAGCAACGCTTCTACCGTATCGTTGCCGGATCATCCAGTTCCCCGTCGAAGCGAATGGGTTAAGGTCGGAATTCCGCTTGCTGTCGCCAGTCTTATGAGCCTTCTTCTGGCGCGGGCGGACATCTTGGTTCTTGGGATCTTGCGGCCGGCTCCAGAATTGGCCGCGTACGCTGTTGCAGTCCGCTTGTCTAGCGTATTAATTCTTGGTCTGTACGCCGCCGATATGGTTGTTGCTCCTTACATTAGCGAACTCTATGAACGCCGAGACTTCGATCGGCTGCGAAGGACATATTGGATGGGAGTCTGCGTCGCGGTTCTCGTGGCGATCCCAGGAGCGCTAGTTTTATTCGCAATTCCTGAATTTGCCTTCGGACTTTTTGGCGCCGACTTCGCTACCGATTCAACAGTCTTGATCCTATTGGTAACGTCCCGACTTGTACAGGCCATGTTTGGGCCAGTTGGCTTGTTGCTTACCGTGACAGGCAATCAGAATAAGTATCTCGCTGTCCTATCCGGAGTGTCGCTGGCACAGATCGGCGCACTGGTTTACAGTGCGAAGCTTTACGGAGCAGTGGGGGTAGCCGCGGTAATGTTCATTGGAACCTTGGCATGGAGTGGCATCTTGTTCTTTGTAGCGGTGACGCTTTTTCCCTGGTTCCCGTTTGGTACGCGGAGCCCGCAGAACCAACCTGAATAACACGAATATGGCTACGATCTTGCGTCAGGCACTAGTTGTCTCGCTCGTAACTCTTACTCTCGCGACACTTCTAGGATTGTGCACTTGGGCGTTTTCTTCTTTTATTGAGGAGATCTACGCAGGATATGTTCGAGACGTGATCCAGTATTCGTGCGGCAAAGTCACTCGCGACGAACTCTGGTATACGTTGCGTCCGGGAAAATGTCGTTTTCAGAATTTTGAGTTCGATACGGTAGTTTCTGTTGATCCGCAAGGATTTAGAAATTCTGTAACTGCATCGTCCCCACAGGTGGTAGTCATTGGCGACTCAATGGCAATGGGATGGGGCGTGAACGATGACGAGGTCTTCGCTTCGATCTTACAAACAAAACTGAGGGTACCCGTTCGTAACCTAGCGATCAGCTCTTGGGCGACCGCGAGAGAGCTCGCTGCTATGGTGAGGTACGCGCCGTCAGCTCGAGTCGTAGTTCTACAATACTCGGAGAATGATTTCCCCGAGAACAAGCAGTATTTGGTCGATTCGCAATACTTCCTACACAATAAGGAAGAGCTAGCGAAGAGATTTGAGGATGCTCAAGCCGAGTTCAGTGTGGAATTCCACAAGCCTCTACTGAGGAAGATAGCGCGTGGTGTCCGCGGGGTACTCACAATGCATGGTGGACTCCCCGCTCCCTATCGAGCTGATGAGGCATCTATTCAGGACGAAGCAAAAGCATTCCGGCGAATCCTGGACTCATTCGCCCCGTACTTGACGGGCAAGATTGTAGTGGTGTTCGAGTCGAATCATTTTGGTTTAAACCGGCGCACGTTCCAAAGCGAATTTCAAGCGCAGCTAAATCGAATCGACGGGGTGAGAGTGATCGTTCTGGATGCACACAGCTTTCTTGGTCGATCACATTACTTCACTCTGGATGATCATCTAAATGTGTATGGTCACATGGAAATAGCAAGACGAATCGAAAGGGCGTTGGCCATGCACTTGCCGAACCGTCTGCCTGCTTTCTAGCCCAACATCTCTCTAATGTGGTTGAGAACGGCATTTGTGGCACCGCCTATTCTGGGCAACATATCCCGATAATTTGGCCTTTCTACTAGCGCTCGCTCTACACTGCTACTTATCTGGTCAAGACTGTTTGCAACAATTCCAAGGCCTAGAGACTTAAGAAACATTTCGCCTTGCGGATCTATGGCTCCAGTTTCAACGTAGGGGACGATGTCTGTAAGTACGAGTGGAACCCCAAGGAGGGCGGCTTCTAGGCCCATAGTTGAGAGCATAGTTACCGCAGCATCCGTTGCATGGAGTAAGGCTGGTACCAGATCTGTGTTTGGATTGCTAACTGTGACACGTGGTAGCGCAGGAAGTGGTATATCTGGTTCGCTAGGATGCGATCTAAGCACCAGTTGCCAATCTTCATGAGCCATACACGCTTCAATTAATGCTTCTTTGATCTGGTCTCGCGTCGGAGGGTGCCAGGGCATGGGGTGGGAGATCCATAGAATGACCTTTCTCCCGTTCCAACCACGCTGAATTCGAATTCTGGTTGCTTCGCTTTTCCAAACTGGGTCAGCCAAGCGGTCAAAAGCTGGATTGCCGGTTACGTAAATACTTTCAGGTTTTCTCCCGGCAGAAACTACACGCTGTTTGACGAAGTCGCTAAGAACGAGCAATCGGTCGGCGTATTCATTTGACCGTATCCACTCTAGTTCGTGACCGAGAAATAAATCGGCTAAGCAGATTGAGGGAATACTCTTCTCTCTGGCTACAAGTATCGCAGCGCGCTCGGCTCGGGGAGAGTTAGTTGCAAGAACTAGGTCGGGTCGCAAGGTTTCGAATACCCTTCGCAAAATGCCGACCGGTAAGAATGCTTGGCGCCCGCGCGCCGCGTATTGCGCCGCAGCTTGTTCTTCCCCAACGCGCTCGACAAGGTCCACATAGCTTAGCCCAAGGTACGCGATTGATTCTGCATGGCTAACCCCCGAGCCGCTTGGTACAGTGTGCGCGAGCCGCTGTCCGGTAGCGATTGCGGCACCGTCGGCATCATTCAAGAAATGTCTGAAGCCGAGGCAACTTATGCCTGCTCTCTGAAGGACATTTGCCGCTGTGGTGAGCCCAAGGACGATAACATCGGTATTGCCTTGAGTTCTAAGCTTCTCGATAACTGGCAGAACGGCATTTATGTGACCTCCACCGTAGGCCACAACCAGAACTCGAGCATTCTTGGTCATTCGCATGCCGGACTAAACTTTTGCTGCGCCGTAAGCAGCTAGAATTCGATCGACGACCTTCTCAATTGAAAACTTCTGCTCAACCTCCAAGCGTGCAATGCGGCCGCGTTGTTGGCGTAGACAACTATCTGAAGCGAGTTTGGCAATTGCGTCTGCAAGAGCGTCCACGTCACCAATCGGCACTACCCAACCAGCCAAGTCGTTAGCCGTTAGCTCGCTCAGTCCCGCGATATTGCTGCCGACCCAAGGTTTGCCCATTGCCATGGCTTCCAGGATCGAATTGGGGAAAAACTCCCCTTTTATCGAAGGCAAGCAATATATGTCGACCGCGGATAGCAATCTGGGGATGTCAAACCGCTGACCGGCAAACAACACCCTATGAGATACGCGTAGTTCTTTCGCCAAGGTTTCGACGCGGTCTCGCATCGGCCCGTCCCCTACGAAGAGTACACGCAGTGAGGGGAAGCTGTCCTTCAGTTTTGCAAGTGCTTGCACAAGTATGTGTTGTCCTTTCGAAGGTCCACTCCACGATTCATCGCCGACCATTACGCCAACCGTGCCGACCACGACTTCATCGCTCAGACCGAATTCCCTGCGCACGCTCCATTGGTCCCATTTGGTCGGCTCAAATCGACTCAAATCGACCCCGTTATACGTAACCTTGACTCGTTGCGGATCAACTCCGTAACCGAACAGCCGTTGCTGCCCGTTCTCGCACACGGCCAACAAGATGCCTGGCAGTAGACGCCAAATGATGTTGCGATACCGGTGAGATTCGCGTTCTTCGACACCACGTACGCTAGTCACGCATGAAACTTTGAGGCCGTTGAGTCTGGCGCCCAGATATGCGCACATCGTTGCGGCGGCGTTGTGACCATGAATTACATCGATCCCGTATCTTCGTAGTAGCGTTCCAACCGCAACGACACACCGTATGGCGCTAAGGGGGTCGCGCTTGGACACCGATAGGCTTTCAACGATGTCAACCAAGAATCCGTGCTTCCTAGTTTCTTCCACCATCGCGCCGCCGCTCGAAACAAAAAACACCTCATGTCCTCGTTGACGTAGCTCAATAGCGATCGCGAGGGGTTGCGTGCCGGGGCCGGAGGCGTTAAGACTGGACCTAACCATCATAATGCGCATATCAACAGTTCGCTCTATCGTTGCAAATTTCCTGGTCGGCAGGTGCGCAATAGAGGCAGCGCAAGCCAGATGGGAGAGTATACAATGTGCGAAAAATATGGAATTCCATAAGAAGCTCTAAATTACTGGAACCACAATGGACCGAATCCCAAGACCAAGAGCTGTGGATCTAAGCAAGTTCGCTGTAAATGAGAAATCGCTCGAGCGCAGGTACGGCTTGCCAGCCGATGTACGATTCTGTGCGCGTTGTGTCATTTCGAATCAACGTCCTAACTCGACGGTAGAGTATTCGCATAACGCTCGAAGCACGAAGCAAACGATCAACTTTGATGCACAGGGCGTTTGTGACGCCTGTCGGCTTGCTGAACAGAAGCGAGATTCAATCGACTGGCGGGCGCGAGAGAACGAACTGCGCGCGCTTTGCGACCGCTATCGAAGTTCCGAGGGCCAATACGATTGCTTAGTGCCAGGGTCGGGAGGTAAGGACAGTTTTTTTGCTGCGCACATCCTGCGGACTCGGTATGGGATGCATCCACTCACCGTGACGTGGGCTCCTCATATTTACACTGATTGGGGGTGGCACAACTTTCAGGCATGGATACACGCGGGTTTTGATAACTATCTCATGACGCCTAATGGGCGAGTACATCGCTTGCTTACGCGGCTTGCCGTTGAGAATCTATTCCACCCCTTTCAGCCGTTCATATTCGGCCAGAAGTCGCTGGCCCCGAAGATGGCGGTTCGCTTTGGAATTCCTTTAGTCTTTTATGGGGAGAACGAAGCAGAGTATGGCAACCCGCTATCAGATGCCTCTAGTGCTCAGCGGGACTGGGCCTATTTTACGGCGGGAGACCAGAGCCAGGTATATTTGGGCGGAGTTTCGATAGCCGATCTTAAGAGGCACTTTGCTGTCAGCGAGCAAGACCTAATCCCTTACCTTCCCGCCGATCCGGTAGAAATTCGAGAACGTGGCGTCGAGGTGCATTACCTTGGATACTATCTGAAGTGGCACCCGCAAAGTTGCTACTACTACGCCGTAGAACACGGCGGCTTTCAGGCTTCACCGGAGCGGACACCTGGAACGTATAGCAAATACAACAGCATTGATGATCGAATAGATGACTTTCATTACTACACGACCGGCATCAAGTTTGGTATTGGGCGCGCAACCTATGATGCTGCTCAGGAAATTCGTTCTGGTGACATAACGCGCGAAGAAGGGATAGCGTTAGTAAAGCGGTTTGATCTGGAGTTTCCGGAGCGTTTCGCAGATCAGATTTTTCGGTATCTGAGCATTCCTCCAAAGGAATTTCCCGAAGCGAGCCGAATGTTTGAGCAACCCATTGTCGATCGCGACTACTTTACATGCTTGACTGACAACTTTCGTTCGCCGCATGTGTGGAAGTACGATGATCAGCAATGGCGTCTCCGTCACGCTGTGTGGCATGACTCAGACTTGTAATGTGACTAGTGTCCGCTTGATACCTCGCCTCGATGTAAAGGGGCCAAACCTAATCAAGGGCGTGCACCTTGAGGGGCTACGCATTGTCGGTGAGCCTCACGCTCGAGCTGTGCAGTATTATCAGCAAGGAGCAGACGAAATTCTGTATATGGATATCGTCGCGAGTTTGTACGAGCGTAACAGTCTAAGCCATCTCATAGAGCAAACCGTTCGAGATGTGTTTGTGCCAATTACAGTTGGAGGCGGAATTCGATCTGTTGATGACGCGGTTCGTGTTCTCCGCTCTGGCGCCGACAAAGTTGCTGTCAACACGGCGGCCATTAGGCGGCCGTCTCTTATATCCGAAATGGCAAAGCGACTGGGGAGTCAATGCGTCGTTCTCTCAATCGAAGCGAAGCGACAAGAAGCGCATCAATGGGAGGCCTACACGGACAACGGCAGAGAGCGAACAGGATTGGATGCGGTTCAATGGGCGCGGATGGGAGTGGAATTGGGTGCGGGTGAAGTGCTTGTAACTTCGATAGATCGTGAAGGGACACGATCAGGTTTCGATGTAAGCCTTGTACAAGCGATCACTAACCAAGTTGGTGTTCCGGTGATCGCTAGTGGCGGAATGGGTTCCCTAGATCACTTGAAGGAGGTTGTGACTCAAGGTCATGCGAACGCGGTCGCAATGGCCGATGTGCTTCACTATGATCGGATTACCTTGCCAGCGATAAGGGAGGGTGCTGCCGCTGCAGGGATAGTTGTGCGAAATCTATGATGCCGCGAGTAGTGATCGTTGATTATGGGTCGAGCAATCTGCTAAATGTGGCGAGGGCATTTGAATATTGCGGCGCGCGCGTCAGTGTGACCGACGACCCAACGCGCATTGCAGCAGCAGACCGTATAGTCCTGCCAGGGGTTGGAGCATTTGCGGACGGTATGGCGGGTTTGCGGGCGCGCCACCTGGATGATGCGCTGAGAGACTACATTCCAACTGGTAGGCCCCTGCTTGGAATATGCTTAGGTATGCAGTTGCTTTTCGAAGAAAGCAATGAATTCGGGCTAGCCGCTGGACTTGGGATCATAAAGGGAGGGGTGGAACGAATTCCCGAGATCACTTCGCAGATGTTCAGCCGAAAGGTCCCGCATGTTGGTTGGAGCGACCTGCATCCATGGCGACATAGGCAAACCTGGAAGGGTACATTTTTAAGTGAATTTGATGCACCGGTTTCCATGTATTTTGTTCATTCGTATTCAGTACTACCTCAAGATGAGGCAGTTGCTCTCGCGGAATGCAATTATCAAGGTCATAGGATTTGTGCTGCCATCGAAAGTGCCAACATCTACGGATGCCAGTTTCACCCGGAGAAAAGCGGTTGCTCGGGGTTGCGGCTTCTGCGGCGGTTCACTTGTCTTTAGAGAGACCGCTGGCGGGCGGCCAGAAGAACTTGGGAAATGGGCGACTAAAATGAGTGTAATTTGTACGGTCTGCGCACGCGGTGGGTCTCAAGGTGTCCCTGGCAAGAATCTTAGGTCACTTCTAGGCAAACCGCTGATTGCGTACACTATCGAGCAGGCTCAACAATGCCTTGAAATTGACTACGTTTTTGTTTCTACCGACGATCCTGCTATCGCAGAAGTCGCGCGGGGATTTGGCGCACTGGTTCCGTACATGCGGCCAGCAGAATTGGCGACAGATACAGCGCCAAAGATTCCAGTCATCGCGGATCTAGTGACTCAGATCGAGCGCAAAGGTGTTCGTGTTGATCGAATCGTCGACCTTGATCCCACTTCACCACTTCGCGACATAGAGGATATCCGAGCCAGCCTTGCTCTCTTGGACGAGAACGTGGACGTAGTGCTTACAGGTTATCGTTCTGAAAAGAATCCGTACTTTAATATGGTCGAGTGTAGGCCCGATGGAACTGTCCACCTTGTTAAGACGCCACCGAGTACGGTTGTCGCCCGACAACAGGCTCCCGAAGTTTACGCGATGAACGGCTCGGTATACGTCTGGCACCGGCATACTCTGTGTAAAGGATTGTGGGAGGGGCGCGCGCGTCTTCACTTGATGCCTAGGGAGCGATCAATTGACATAGATACCCCTCTGGACTTTCGGATCGTGGAATTGCTGATGAGAGATAAGCTTGTAGTCTAGCGCATCGCCCCTTTGGTGCTTCCTTGAGTTTCCCTTCTTTCCATACAAATTCAACAAGCGTTAAATGACCTGTCTAATCGTCGCTGAGGCTGGAGTGAATCACAACGGCTCACCCGAGTTGGCGTTGAGGTTGATTGACGCAGCTGCTGAAGCTGGCGCGGACGCGGTAAAGTTCCAGACCTTTCGCGCAGAAAGTCTAGCGGCCCCAGGGGCGAAAAAAGCGAAGTATCAGGAGGCGAGGACTAGCGCCGGTGACCAGCGCACGATGTTGAAGGAACTCGAGTTGTCCGAGTCCATTCATGTTGCGCTTATAAAACACTGCAGCGAGTGCGGTATCGAGTTCATGTCTACACCGTTCGATAAAGAATCGCTAGAGATGCTGGTTGCTTTAGGAATTAGGCGCATCAAGGTTCCCTCTGGGGAGCTCACTAATCTTCCATTCTTAGCCCAGGTCGCAGCTACAGGTCTGCCGATCATCCTCTCTACTGGTATGGCGACACTAGAAGAGGTTGCGGAAGCAGTTGCGGAGATCGAAACATGCAGGGCTCCTCTTCGGCAGAGTATTTCTGGCGAGCCGTTGACGTTACTTCATTGCACATCGAGCTACCCGACCCGACCGCGTGACGTTAACCTTAAGGCTATGGAGGCCATGCAGAGGACATTCGGATTACCGGTTGGGTACTCGGATCACACTGACGGTACGCTAGTTTCTGCTCTGGCTGTCGTGCTAGGGGCACAAGTAATAGAGAAGCACTTGACATTGGATCGTTCTCTGCCTGGGCCGGATCACAAAGCATCCTTGAACCCGAGAAGCTTTAAGAAGCTGGTTAAGGAGATTCGTTTGGCCGAGATATCACTGGGATCGGGTGAGAAGCGACCTACCGCCGCCGAACTAGAAAATCGAGAACTGGTACGTCGTAGCGTTACGTTGAGCAGACGCCTAGGAGCAGGCACGATTCTATCGATGGACTGCCTCGCCTTGCTTCGTCCGGGCGGAGGAATTCCGCCCAATCAGCTGAGGGAAGTTGTGGGGCGTCGGCTCCGAAGTGACATGGCAGAAGGATCGACCCTGAACTGGGGCGACGTGGAGTGACGAGAAGGGTCTGCTACGTCTCTGGCACGCGGGCAGACTTCGGCCTCCTCGCCCGAGCGCTGACAATTCTGCGAGATAGTGGTAGGGCGAGTGTCTCTGTGTGCGCTACAGGTATGCATCTTATGTCGGAGCATGGGAGCACAGTGCGTGAGATCGAAGACCTGGGCTTCGAAATCGCGACCCGCGTCAATGCACCAACGGACGGTAGGTCAGGCACTATGATGGCAAAGGCGCTTGGCGCAGTCATCATCGGGCTATCAGATGCATTCGAACAATTGCGCCCCGACATAGTTGTCGTTTTAGGGGATAGAGGCGAGATGCTGGCGGGCGCGCTTGCCGCAATTCATCAAAACATTATTGTGGCCCATATTCATGGAGGGGAGCGCTCTGGGACGGTCGATGAGTCATTGCGCCATGCTATTTCGAAACTTGCCCACTACCATTTCGTATCGACGGATGCCTCTCGAACCCGTTTGGTAAAAATGGGCGAGATCCCTAACCAAGTCTTCGTTACCGGTGCGCCATCGCTCGACGATCTCGTGGCTAGTCAGAATCCCACCCGCGCCGAACTTTGGAAATCGGTCGAGTTCGACCCCAACCAAGAAACAGCAATCGTTGTGTTCCACCCGGTAATTCAGGAGGTAGAGCAGATGGGGCGCCAGATGCAGCACCTCATGCAGGCTGTGCTTGATCATGGTCTGCAAGCACTTTGCTTGTTGCCGAACTCCGACGCGGGTGGGGCATCGATTAAGACGGTTCTGGAGGATATCGCTCGCAAGCACCGTGACGTCAGGGTGTTTGCGCATTTGCCACGACATCAGTTTATATCCTGGATGGCCCGCGCCGACGTGATGATCGGCAACTCGAGTTCGGGCATCATAGAGGCTGCGACCCTGGGCTTAGCTGTTGTGAACGTTGGGACTCGGCAGCGAAATCGCGAACGCAGCGCGAACGTTGTCGATGCGGATGCAGAACCTGAATCCATCTATGCGGCGATAGAGAAAGCTTTGCAGATGGAGGGGCCATGGCGAAACGTGTATGGTGACGGGGGAGCAAGCGAAAGGATAGCGAATTTGCTGAGCGGCCTGCCACTGGACTGTGCTCTGCTTAACAAGTCCAATGCGTACTGAATCCATAGTGATCTGCGGGGCTGGGGGGCACGCCAAGGTTGTTTACGATGCGATTGTGAGTTCTGCGATGTTTGACCTTATCGAGTTGCGGGATGATAGCTTCGAGCGAATCGGGAAGACTTTTCTGGATTCCAGGATAGTTGGCCCAATTCACTCCTGGAATGGCAACGGGCGTAATGTGCACGTGGCGATCGGTGACAGTAGTTGTCGACAAGACATGCTGGAAAAACTCGTTCGAGAAGGGGCCTTTGCTACCACGATCGTCCATCCCACGGCGTCGGTCTCACGATTTTCTGAGATTAAAGCCGGAGTATTTGTTGCCGCGCTTGCACGAATTGGGCCAAATGCCATGCTTGGGCAAGGTGCAATCGCAAATCATGGATGCGTTGTCGACCACGACTGCGTCGTCGGTGAATATGTACATGTTGCACCAGGAGCTGTCTTGGGCGGCGGCGTAATCGTTGGAAATTGCAGTTTGGTGGGGGCAGGGTGTGTGGTCCTACCTGGCCTCTCAGTGGGGAAACATTGCGTAATAGGAGCTGGGGCAGTCGTGACCCGTGACGTCGGTAACAACGAACGCGTAGTCGGAGTGCCGGCGCGCCTGAGGGGTCACACATGCTACCGAATGAGCTAACTATTGCGGCAGACAGCACGATCCGGCAAGCGTTGGAACTGCTCGACAGAACTGGCGAGAAGATACTCCTGCTTGTTTCGGCGGGCGGAGAACTGAAGCGCACTATTACCGATGGAGACATCCGGCGTCTGATTCTGGACGGAGTATGTCTCGATGATCGCCTCACAATCCTACCGCCGTTAGCGCCGAAATGTGTGTCGGTTGGAGTTGACCACGGCGAAATTCTTCGGCTGATGAACGAGCATGGCTTAGATCATATTCCTGTGGTCCGTTCCGATGGAACGATCGAGTCATTGGTGCTTAGGAAGGAGATTGATTCAGAGATACTGCTATCGACCCCTCATCTGGGGAACTTTGAGCGCGAGTATGTTGATGAAGCCTTTCGGACAAATTGGGTGGCTCCGCTTGGGCCAAACGTAGATGCTTTTGAGCGTGAACTCGCGTCAGAGGTGGGTGTTGTCGATGCTGCTGCACTTAGTTCTGGAACTGCGGCGATTCACTTGGCGCTCGCTATCTTGGGGGTTGGTCGTGGCGATGTTGTTTTTTGTTCCAGCCTAACCTTCGTTGCCAGTGCCAACCCGATTCTCTACCTTGGAGCCACACCGGTCTTTATCGATTCCGACCCGGAAACATGGACTATGTCGGTATCGGCCCTAGCGCGTGCATTGCGGGACGGTGCACAGCGCGGCGAGCTGCCCAAGGCAGTCGTTGTCGTGAATTTGTATGGTCAGAGCGCAGATTTTAATTCAATTCGGCACATTTGCGCGGAATTTGAGATTCCGATCGTGGAGGATAGCGCGGAATCATTGGGGGCGAGCTATCGAGGCGTCGCCAGTGGAACTTGCGGCGACATCGGTATTTATAGCTTCAACGGAAACAAAATTATTACGACATCTGGCGGCGGGATGTTGGTCTCAAACAACCGAGCCTTCGTGCAACGCGCCAGATTCCTGTCAACGCAAGCACGTGAAAGCGCGCCCTATTACGAGCACACGACAGTCGGGTATAACTACCGAATGAGCAACGTCTTGGCCGGCATTGGCCGTGGCCAGCTCAAAGTACTTCGCGAGCGTGTTGAAGCCAGGCGAGCGGTTTTCAGCAGGTATGCAGCAGGTTTGAGTTCAGTCAAGTTTATCGAGTGGATGCCTGAAGCCCCCTACGGGAGGTGTACGCGGTGGCTGACCGCGGCGTTACTCGTTCGAGATTTGTTTCCCAAAGGCCCACAGGATCTGATTTCCTTTCTGTCGCATCACAAGATAGAGGCGCGGAGAGTATGGAAGCCAATGCACATGCAGCCGCTTTTTGCTCAATGTAGGTATTATGCAATGGACGAAGATTTTGATTTTTCCTCAGAGGCTTTCTCGCGCGGAATTTGTTTGCCGTCTGGCTCCAACATGCAATTGGCCCAACAGGACCGAATCATCGATGTGCTCAAGCGCTTTCCAGTGTAGCAATTTGCCTAGACGCAACAGCGGGAGCGCTCTGACGTGACCGTTAGTGACAACCCGTCGACTTTCTCCGAGCAGCAAGGCGTATCGTTAGTCGATGTTCTTGGAATCTTAGTGACTTTCCGATGGTTAGTTATTGGCGCGCCTATTGCAGCCGTAGTGATCGCGATTGCAGTGCTCTTAGTCTTGCGACCACGCTGGGAGGCGACTGCCGTAATTCAAGTTGGGCAGATATGGCAAGGTAGTTCAGCTTCGGGACCAGTGCTGGTTGAGTCGCCCGCAAGATCTGTTGAGAGAATGAGATTTAGGCCGTTTCAAACCGCTGTGCTTGCGAAGCTTGGAATCCCGCAGAACGAAACAGACCCTAGTTACGCGCTGTTTACCCATAGTGTCAGCGCACGCGTAATTTCAGGTACAGATCTAATCGAAATTAAGGTTCGTGCGTTTTCGCGGGAGCAAGCAACTTCATGGGCGGAGGCGACCATTCAGCAACTGAAGGTTTCGCACGACAGGCTTTTTGACCCGGTGATTTTGCGCGTAAAGCAGCAATTAGAGCATGTAAAACGACAAATTGATATTGTGGAGGCCGGAAGACAGGAGTTACTCAGGACAAGCGAGTTGAAACCGCAAGTCGATCCTGGAGCGCGATTCTCGGAGAACCTTTTGCTGGCGAATCTCTTGCTTCAAAATGAACAGGAACTGGCTGACCTTCGGCTTCGTAGCTTGACGCTAGAGGAGCAGCTGAATCCCGCCAAGACCTATCCTACTTCGCTGCTGGATTCCGTCTACGTGCCGGCCAAGCCTGGTTACCCCAGAAAAGGTTTGGTACTTGTAGCGGCTGCTGTTCTCGGACTAATGCTCGGGATAGGCATCGCGCTCACTGTTAACGCACTTTGGAAGAGAAGGGGGAGATTGTGAGCAACGGCCGCGTTTTCCCCGCTCGCTCGACTCTCGCTTTCGCACACGATGTAGCAGCAGTGATGGCGGCGTGGGCTTGTGCATTCTTGCTCCGTTTCAATCTCGAAGCCAGCGACTCCTGGATTCCGAGCATGGTAAGAACTCTAATTTGGGTGCTACCCATTAAGGCATTCGTCTTCTTGGTACTAGGGCTTTACAGGGGAATTTGGCGCTATGCGAGCCTACCTGATCTAAAACGGATCCTTCTCGCTGTTGGCATGGCAGCTTTGGGTGTACCTCTTGCGCTAGTTTTGGTGAAGGCAGTCGGTGATGTGCCACGATCGGTTTTTCTGCTCGATCCCATTCTCCTTGCTGTCTTCATGTGCGGCAGTCGACTCACCTATCGCGCATGGAAAGAATACCGACGATATGGCACCGCCTCAAAGATCGGCGAACCTGTACTAGTTCTGGGTGCGGGCGACGCCGCGTTTAATTTGGTCAAAGAACTTGCGCGCAGCCAAGAGTGGCGGGTGCTCGGCTTGCTGGATGACAATCTCTCAAAGAAGGGCCGCGTCATCCACAATGCTAGAGTAGTTGGAAGCCTAACGGACGCTCCTCGCCTCGCACGGTCCCTTGGAATCAAGCGTGCCATCATCGCGATGCCTTCTGCCTCTGCTTCCGCCCGGCGCAGGGCGATCGAAATCTGTACCGCAGCGCGCCTGAGCGTGCTTACCGTGCCCGCGTTCGATGATTTGGTCAGCGGCCGCGTGACGATCTCTCAAGTGCGTAAGGTCGAAGTTGAAGACCTGCTTGGCCGCGAGCCGGTGCAGTTGGATGAGAAGGGCCTTCGAGAAGCGCTCTCTGGTCAAGTGGTAATGATCACCGGAGCTGGCGGCTCGATAGGATCCGAGCTGTGCCGCCAGATCGCGCGATTTGAGCCGAGCCTATTGGTTTTCTTTGAGTCGAGCGAGTTCGCGCTTTATCAGATCGAGCAGGAATTTGCGCGACGCTACCCGAGTACCCGAACCGTTTGCGTTGCGGGAGACATCAAGGATAAGGCCCGAGTGAGTCAAGCACTTACCCAGTTTCGTCCTTCGGTAGTTTTCCATGCTGCGGCCTTTAAGCATGTTCCTTTGATGGAAGCCGTCAATTCGTGGGAGGCCGTGCGCAACAACGTGCTAGGTACTCATGTTGTCGCACAGGCTGCCATCGCACATCAAGTTAACCGTTTCGTATTGATCTCCACAGATAAGGCGGTAAACCCAGTCAATGTGATGGGGGCGACAAAAAGGCTAGCGGAAATGGTGTGCCAATCATTGCAACCAGGAGCAAAGACGAGGCTCGGTATAGTGCGCTTTGGAAATGTGCTCGGCAGCAACGGCAGCGTGATCCCGAAGTTTCACGAGCAGATCGCGAAAGGTGGCCCCGTTACCGTTACTCACCCGGAAGTGATCCGCTATTTCATGTCGATACCAGAAGCGGCACAACTCGTACTGCAAGCCGGCGCGATGGGTGTAGGCGGCGAGATTTTTGTGATGGATATGGGTGAGCCGGTCAAAATCGTTGACCTCGCTCGCGACATGATTCGCCTCTCGGGATTCAGCGAAGAAGATATCCAGATCGTTTATACGGGCCTGCGTCCAGGTGAGAAGCTCTTTGAGGAAGTGCTTGCCGACGACGAGCATACCCTTCGCACGCCGCACCCGAAGCTACGAATCGCCAGGGCGCGCGCAGTAGAAGGTGATTGGCTGCGTGGCTTGTTGGAGTGGCTGACTTCGACAGCCGTTCGCGATGATGATCAAGTCCGCCGCGACCTAAAACGCTGGGTGCCGGAATATGAACCGCAGCGTACACACTTGCGCGTCGTTCGAGAGAATCCCCTCACGCGCGAGCCAAGCCAAGAACGCGTGATCTAGAGCTGATGAATTACCAAATCCTCTGCGCTAAATCGCCTCCGGTACAAGCTGGCGTAGGCGCCATTGCGGGCCAACAGCGAGTTGTGGTTGCCCACTTCGATGATACGGCCTTGATCCAACACGATGATGCGATCCGCCTTCTCAATCGTCGAGAGCCGATGCGCAACCACGATAGTTGTGCGCCCACGCATCAGATTCTCCAGCGCAGCCTGCACTTGCCGCTCTGATTCCGAATCCAAAGCCGAAGTCGCCTCGTCCAGAACCAAGATCGGCGCGTCTTTCAGTAGTGCGCGTGCGATCGCAATGCGCTGGCGCTGCCCGCCTGAGAGTTTCACGCCGTTTTCGCCGATCTGCGTTTGCAGTCCTTCCGGCATTTGGCGGATAAACTCCATCGCGTAAGCCGCCTCGGCCGCAGCTATTATCTTTTCCTCTGTCGTGTTCGCGAGCTTGCCGTAGGCGATGTTGGCGGCGACGCTGTCATTGAACAGCACCACATCTTGGCTTACTAGAGAGATCTGTGCGCGCAGGCTTTCCAGCGCGACATCTTTGGTGTCGATGCCATCTATTAAGATTCGCCCTTCCGTCGGCGAGTACAAGCGTGCGATGAGATTGACGAATGTCGTCTTGCCGCTGCCGGATTGCCCAACCAGCGCGATTGTTTCGCCGGCCTGTATTTTGAGATCGATCGATTTCAGAGCGGGTTGCGACTCGCCGCTGTAACGGTGCGTGACGGATTCGAAATCGATCTCGCCGCGCGCGCGATCGATCGTCAGTTTGCCTTGGTCGCTCTCTGCTTCTTCGTCCAGCAGGCTGAATGCGCTCTCTGCCGCGGCGAGGCCGCGTTGCAGGGCCTCGTTCACGCCGGCGAGATTCTTCATCGGCTGCAACAGCATCAGCATCGCGACAATAAAAGAGATGAAACCACCCGGGGTGGTCTGGTTAGTTTGCGATTGCTGAATGGCGATGAAGACGATGACCGCTACGGCGATGGAGGCGAGCAGTTCCACTAGCGGCACGGAGGCGGAGGCCGCCGAGGCATGTTTCATGGCGAACGCGCGCACGCGCTTGGCGGCATTCTTGAATCGTTCGCGCTCGTAGGCCTGCCCGCCAAAAACTTTCACCACGCGATGCGCTTCCACCGCTTCTTGAATGACGTTGGTGATGCTTGCCATCGCACGCTGTGTCTCGCGGCTCATTTTGCGCAAGCGCTTGCTCGAGGTGCGCACGATAAGCATCATCGGCGGCACGATAACCAAGGCGGCGAGAGTGAGTTTCCAATTGAGGTACATTAGCCAGGCTAACAAACCGATAACGGTCAGCGAGTCTTTTACCAGTGTGGTGACGACCGTTGTGGCGGCGGCCGCGACTTGATTGACGTCATAGGTGACTTTCGAGATCAATTCACCGCTGGCGCGCTCGTCGTAGTAGCGCGTTGGCAGGGTCAGCAGCTTGTCGAACAATGCGGCGCGCAGATCGAGCACAATGCGGCTGCCGACCCAAGTCATGAGGTACTTGTTGGTGAAACCGGCGATGCCTCTGACGATGAAAACGATGACGATCGCGATCGGCACGAGCTTGATGAGCATTGGATCTTTTTGCACAAACGAACCATCCAGCATCGGCTTCATCAGCATCGGAAACGCCGGCTCAGTCAAGCTGGAGATGATCATCGCGAACAGCGCCCCAGCGAAGGCGAGGCGATACGGCCTAACGTGCCGCAACAGCCGGGCGTAGAGGGCCTTGCTATCCGACACGATGAGAAAAACCGCCGCGCGCGCCGCCGTTTTCTAGCGGCGGCCGGTAAGCGTCATCAGGTCGCAATGGGGAACACACGCGATAATACACGCGCACATTATAGCGCCCGCCGCCAAAGTCTCGAGCGAGGTACGCGCCGCGCAAAAGTGCGGCGCGGGAATGGCCGGTGCGAATTTCCAACTCAGGACATTAGGGCAAATCATGCGTAAGTTGCACTAGCAGCATGCGCGGCATCACGTTGTAGCCGTGCGCCTGTTCGTAGTCCTTGTCGAGCGCGTTATCCAAGCTGACCGCCAAGCGCGTGCGTTTGGAGAAAGCATAGTCGGCCCAAAGGTCGGTAACGGCATAGCCGCCAAGGCGCACCCGGCGTGTGAAGTCGAAGCTATTGTCTTCCCGCGCGCCGCTGCCGCGCAGCCTGAACTGAATGCTGCCCTTCGCGTGCGGCGCGCGCAAACTGAGCGCGCCGAAATAGCGCGCGCGCCGCAACAAGCGCTCGCCTGTGGTCTGGTTTTTGGGGTCTTGCCAAGTCGCGCTGGCCCTAAGCTGCAGACCGCCAATGTGCTTGGCGAAGACCACCTCGAGGCCATCGGTTCGTGCGCGCTCAACATTGATAGGCTTCGAGAGCTGAGCATCAAAGGTGATTAGATCGCGCAGGCGATTGCTGAAAGCGCCGATCTCCAAGTAGTCATTGTTTTCGAATTCTGCCCGCACGCCGGCTTCTATGCTGCGGGCGCGTTCGGGTGCCAAGTCCGGGTTGCCGAATAAAGGAAAGTAAAGGTCGTCGAAACTTGGGGCCTTGAATGCCGACGCGATAGCCGCACGCAGTTGCAGCGCGGGAGTAACGTCATAGCCGAGTGCAAGCCGTCCGGTCGTGGCAGCGGTAATGTCCGAGTAGCGGTCATGGCGCGCGGTGATCTGAGCAGCGAAGGCGCCGCGCTTGAGGTAATAGCCTGCAAATGGGCTGCTCACGCGGCGCTTCACTTGATCGTATGCGGTGGTCGAATCAACGCTTTGGCGCAGCCACTCGAAGCCGGCAAGTAACGTCTGCGCAGGATCGAGACGGAATTCGTTGGTCCAGGTCAGTTGCTGGTTCTTGGTCGCGAAGCGGCTGGTTGACGTTGCATCGAGTGCGTTGCGCGCAATATTGCTTGCCTGCCCAAGCGTTAAGCGGCTGGTCCAGTGCTCTGCAAGTTTGTCGGCGCTATTGAGCGCAAGAACGGTTAACTCCGAAAGCGTGCGGTTCTCGAAAGATCCGTCGAATTCGGTGCGCGCTTGCGTATGCAATACGCTCGCGCTCAATTCGTGATCCGGCCGCCAACTGTGCGCCAAATTGGCGCGCAGCGTCGCGTTGCGATAGGCGTCATCATCCAGGTCTTCCGCGCGAGTCGTAAAAGAGGGGATCTCCCGGGCGCGCACCGCGGAGTAGCCGTCGGTCGTCAGGTAGCTTCCCGCCAAGCCGAAGCGCGTGTCTTTCGTTCCTGCGTTAACCTCCGCATGGCCCCTTACGGAATTCAAGGAGCCGAGCCCAGCGCTGACCGCGGCGCGCGCGTCCTTTAGCTCGTTTCCGTGCGTGAACAACTGAATCACGCCGCCGATTGCTTGGCTGCCATACAGGCTGCTGACGTTGCCGCGCACCAGTTCAATGCGTTCGACTGCATCCAACGGAATATGATTGAGCGGCACACCGCCATCCGTTGGCGAGTTCACCCGGATGCCGTCGATCAAAACCAAGGTCTGATCGGAATCGGTGCCACGCAGAAAGATGCCGCCGAGTGTCCCGAGGCCACCGGTCTGCGCGCTCTCAAACCCGGCGGCGCCGTCGAGCGTGTGCAGTGCATCGGCCTGTGGCACTGCGGCGAGCGATTCGCGCTCGAGTATCGTTACCGACTGCAGCGGGTTTGCACGCGCGGCCGGAAGACGCGTGGCTGTTACCACCAGCGGCTCTGAGTGGAGGACAGGCAGCTCTTCGGCGTGAGCTTGAGAAGTGATGAGGCAAAAACTGGCGCAAAATAGCAATCGCATGGAAGATTCCCCGTTCCTTGCATAAGAGTGCATTGGCACGAGGAGCACGCGCGTTGGGCTGCCGTGGCCTCGCAACCGCCGCACCGCGGTTTGTCGAGAGAGGCATCTGGGCCGGTATCCGGGCTTGTGAGTTGAGCGCTGAATTAACTTGCGCCACGCCGACCGTCTTCCCATCGCTAAAAAGCGCGACAGTGACTTGAGTGATCAGCTGAAACTCACTTACCGTTGCGGGGGCAGCACAGGCATTGGCTGACATTTGGCAGCCGCACCTGTTTCCCGTTTAACCCTCAGGCCGAACCGGCCGCGGGGCACCTAGAAGGGCCGAATTCTAACGCGAACGCCAGGCGGCGCAAATACCTGCTTCGCCCGGCATTCACTCGGGCCCGGCGCTTGGGGCCTTTAATTGACCGGCGAGGGCGCGCGTTCCCATAGCCACTGGCGTAATTTGAGCCAGCGAATGAGCACGATCTTATTGTTCTTGATGTAGAAGGCGATCTGGCTGTTCTTGTCCTTGTCGGGTCCCAGCCAAACCGGCCGTGGCGTGCCTGTCCCACGAAAAGCCGGTCCGAGGCGCTTCTCGAGTTCGGTCACGCTTGTTTCCGCAGGAAGTTTCTGTAGTGTCTCTTGTACCAGCTTGCGCTCGGCCTCGGTCATCTTGGCGAGCGCACCGGCGTCCGTCGTGCACGCCCAAAGTTTGCAGCCTTCCGCCATCAGTTTTTGCGCTTGTTCGGGTGTCGGCAACTTTTGTACTGGTTGCTGGGCGTGAGCAGCGATGGCGATGCTGAGCAGCGCAGCGGCGGCTGCATGGCGCGCCAGCGCCAACGCGCTATTGCGGTTCGCGGCCATACATCTTGTCCCGGATACGTTGGTCTTGCTGTAAAAAACCCACAAACCACTCCTCAAATTTGTCTTTCGCGCCGCCCGACCAGCCGCGGCTGCGCACCTCTAGCCCGTTCGGCTTCTCGATCAGTTCGCGTTTAACGATGGCCGGATGTGCGGCGTGTTCCAGTTTGGTGAACCAGTAAATGGATCGCTCGTTCGGTAACTCCACGCGCGTGGTGGTGGTTTCGTCGAAGATCTGGCGCTGTGGCTTGGCCTGTACCCCGTCCCAGAGTTTCTGCCAATCCTCCTGCGAAATTTCTAGGACAAGCGGAAGTGATTCCTGTGCTGGCGTCGTGCGCGCGCTCAGCAACAAGAGTCCGAGCAGGCCGAGCATGACACCCCGAGCCCAACTGCTGGCGGGGCGAATTCGCATCGTGAGTCTCCGTTAGCGCGCGCGATCGCGCGCGTCCCTTTCCAGCATAACGGGAAAGCGGTGCGATTGTTTACGATGCGCGATTGAACGGATACTGCGCATATGATCACTATAACATTAAGTATTGAAGCTCTCTTTAAAGAGATAGAGAGCTAAGTATATTCAATGTGGCGTTGCCCGGATGGCGAATATCCCGCTCGCTATGATAACTGCCATGCCGAGCCAAGCCGTTAGTGGCAATGTTTCCCGCCAAATCGCCACACCTAGAATGCTGGCAAAAACGATGGCGCTGTAAGACAGGCTGCCCACCAGCAGTGGCTTGCCCATTTGAAAGGAACGCGTCATCGCGAGCTGCGCGGCGGTGGCGAACGCGCCGATGGCGAGCAAAATCCATGCGTTTGACCAACGCCACACGCTAACATGAAATAGCAGCAGCCAGAGCCCGGCGCCGAGGGTGGAGACGAGCGTAAAGTAAAACACCACGCGCCAATCCGGTTCACCCAGTTCGCCCAGCCGGCGGATGCTCATATACGCGCCGGTAGCGAGCACACCGGAGGCCAATCCGCATAGTGCCGGAAACACCTGATCGGCCGTAACCGTTGGGCGCAACAACAGTAGTACCCCCGCGAACCCGCCCAACGTGCAGGCGATGAGCTGCCAACTCGGGCGCTCATGTTTGCTGAATGCGAGCACCAAAGCCAGGAAGATGGGCGAGGTGTAATTCAAAGTTACTGCGGTGGCGATCGGCAGCAGCGCTAAGCAGTAAAAGTAAAGAAACAGCGAAACCAATCCAAACACGCTGCGGGAGAGTTGTGTGCGCGGGTGCGGCGTTTGCAATGGCAAGCGATAGCGCAGCGCGATCGCGGTAATGACGATCAAGCCGAAAGCGGAACGGTAAAACACCAGCTCGGCGGCGGTGAAACCACGCTGCGCGCCGATTTTGACGAACACACCCATGAGAGAAAAGCAGACGCCGGAGACGATCATCCACAATCCGGCGCGCCGGTTCGGGCTGCCCCAGCGCGCAGCCGGCTTAAGGTTTGCGTGGCGATCGAGCGATGGGCGCCGCGCGCCGGGCTCACTCATCGCGCCGGCTCGCCCAGGTCGGGAGCGGCACGCTAGAGGTGCGGTGCCAGCTGCCTATGCAAGAAATCGTAAAAATGCCCGATGCCATCTTCCATCGGCGTTTGGCTCGGGCCGCAGTGGTCCTGGCCCATGCACCACAACGCGCGGCGCCCGTCTTGGCTGCGTTGGCAGATGGCCGCGTCCTCGCGCGCGGTCTCTTCATAGGCGCGTTGATGCAATTCGATCAACTCGCGATGGTTTTGCGCGACTTCTTTTTCATAATAAAACTCAACATAGTTCACGCATTTCTCCGGCCCGCGCGGCCAGAGTGTAGACACCACCAGTGCGTGCGGGTACCACTCGAGCATCACATTGGGAAAGTAGATAAACCACATGGTTCCATACTTTGGCGGCCGCCCGCCGGTGTAGTTCAGCAGTGCCGCCTGATACTCCTTATACGCGTCGCTGGTCGGCTTACTCAGCGCGTCCTTCACGCCGAGCACCTGCAGGCTGTGCCACTCGCCGAACTCCCAGCGGAATTCGCGCGCGTTAATGAAACCGACCAAGCCGATGTGAAACGGCTCGACGTGATAAAGCTCGAGATAAGGCTCGAGGAAGCTCTTCCAATTGAAATCGTATTGTTCGACCGTAAGCCTATCGAACACGTAATCAGAAAAATCGAAATCGGCTTGGGTGCTGAGCCCAGCCAGATCGCGCCCCAGATCGCGCGCGCCAGTGTAGAGCAGGCCGTTCCAACGCTTGAGCTCTTCTTGCTCCAGGCGCAATTCCGGCTTGCAGGGAAAATGCGGTGCGCTCAACAATTTGCCTTCCAAATCGTAGCTCCAGCGATGCAGCGGGCAGACGATATTGCGGGCGTTGCCGCGGCCTTCCAGCAGCATGCCGTGCCGGTGTTTGCACACGTTACCAATTACGTGCAGGCCGTTCTTGTTGCGCGTGAGCACCTTGCCGTTGTCAAACCAAGGCAGCACTTGATAGTCGCCGACGTTCGGCACCATCGCTTCATGGCCGAGATACTGCATCGCCTCGCCGAACAGCACACGTTGCTCGAGCTGCGCAATCTTCGGGTCGAACCACCAGGACAGCGGGAGCGTCGCGCGCAACTGCGCCTCGCTTAGTGTGGCAACATTGGCTAGATCGGTCATGTCAGTTGCTTAATACCCCGGCTATGAGTTAGAGACGTTGGCGACAGATTTGCCGCTGCAATGTAGCGCAAGGCTCACGGCGCGGCAACTGCCGCGCCACTCGGCTGCTCGCGGCAACGGCCGCGCAATATCGCGCAGGCGGCAACTCAAGTCCTTGCCAGCGGCCCGCGACATTCACGAATTCTCCATCAGATTTCCATGATGGCGCATTGACCAGGCCACCCGCCCTGCGCTATGTTCATGTACATGTTAAACGCAACGCGCCGCCTGGGTCCGCTGTCCTAATGGCGAAGTCCGATCCGGCGGTTCCTTCGCCTCTTCCGGGGCCGGCTTCCTTCGAAGCCGCTCTGACCGAGCTTGAGCGCATCGTCGCCACCATGGAAGGTGGTGAACTCGCGTTGGAGCAATCGCTGGCCGCGTACAGCCGCGGTGCGCAGTTGCTGAAGTACTGCCAAGCGCAATTGGCCGACGCGCAGCAAAAAGTGCGCATTCTCGAAGACGACACGCTCAAACTGTTTTCGGACGACAATCATCAACGCTGATTTCGCAGACTGGTCGCGCGGCGTGCGCGCAGCAGTAGAAGAGCGTCTGGCCGCCACGCTGCCGTTGCACGTCTCGCCAGCGCGCTTGCATGAAGCGATGCGCTACGCAGTGCTCGGGGGCGGCAAGCGCATTCGTGCGCTCCTCGCGTTCGCGGCCGGGCAGGTAAGCGATGCCGCGTCGGCGCGCCTGGAGGTGATCGCCTGCGTGCTTGAGATTATTCACGCCTATTCGCTCGTACATGACGATTTGCCGTCGATGGACAACGACGTCTTGCGCCGCGGCAAGCCGACCGTCCATGTGCAGTACGACGAAGCCACGGCCATATTGGTCGGTGATAGTCTTAACAGCTTGGCGTTTCAGTTGCTGGCGGAGCATCGCTTGGCCGACGCAGCGGACGATCAGTTGGCGATGATCGCCTTGCTTGCTCACGCCGCTGGCTCGCGCGGCATGGCTGGCGGGCAAGCGATCGATTTGGCTGCCGAGGCGAAGACACTCACGCTGCCCGAATTGGAGCACATGCACATCCACAAAACCGGCGCACTCATCCGAGCGGCAGTGCTGTTGGGTGCGCAATGCGGCCGTAAGCTTCCAGCCGGGTCGATGGAGCAGCTCGACCGCTACGCGAAAAACATAGGCTTGGCGTTCCAAGTCGTCGACGATATGCTGGATGCTCAGGCAAACACCGCAACTTTGGGCAAGACCGCGGGTAAGGACGCCAAGAGCGGCAAAGCGACCTACGTTAGTATAATGGGGCTCGCTGCAGCACACGGCATGGCGCAAGAATTGCGCGCCAATGCGGTGCTCGCGCTGGAACCGTTCGGGCAACGCGGCTTGCGGCTGCAGCAGCTCGCTGATTTGATCGTTTCGAGGCAGAGCTAACTTGATTTCCCACTCCGACACGCCCTTGCTCGACCAGATCATTGATCCAGCCGAGTTGCGCCGGCTCGACCGTAGCGCCTTGGTGCCGCTGGCGCACGAATTGCGCCAATTCATCCTTGAATCGGTCAGTGCGACCGGGGGTCACCTGTCGTCGAATTTGGGCACGGTCGAACTCACCATTGCCTTGCACTATGTCTACAACACGCCCGACGATCGCATCGTTTGGGATGTGGGTCACCAAACGTACGCCCACAAGATCCTCACGGGCCGGCGCGAAGGCATGGCGCGCCTGCGCATGCGCGGCGGCGTGGCGGGCTTTCCGCGCCGCGACGAAAGCGAATTCGATACGTTCGGCACGGCGCATTCCAGCACGTCGATCAGCGCCGCACTTGGCATGGCGGTGGCCGCAAAACAGCATGGGTTGGACCGCAAAGCCATCGCGGTTATCGGCGACGGGGCGATGACCGGCGGCATGGCGTTCGAAGCGTTGAATAACGCAGGCGCGGCCAAAGCCGATTTGCTGGTGGTGTTGAACGATAACGACATGTCGATTTCGCAGCCGGTCGGTGCGCTCAACAACTACCTCACTAAACTCATGTCCGGGCGCCTGTACACGGCGGTGCGCAAGGGTGGCCGTCGAATGCTGGGTGTGGCGCCACCGATTCGCGAACTGGCGCAGCGCTGGGAAGAACACATGAAGGGCATGGTATTGCCCGGCACGCTGTTCGAGGAGTTCGGTTTTAACTACCTCGGACCGATCGATGGGCATGATCTGGACGTGCTCGTGACCACGCTCGCAAACGTGCGCAAGCTCAGCGGCCCGCAGTTCTTGCATGTCATCACCAAGAAAGGCAAAGGCTACGCGCGCGCCGAAGAAGATCCGATTCTGTATCACGGTGTCGGCAAATTCGATCTCGCTATCGGTATCCAAGCCAAAGCGCCAGCCAAGCCAACCTACACGCAAGTATTCGGCGACTGGCTGTGCGATATGGCCAAAATCGATACCCGTTTGGTCGGCATTACCCCGGCAATGCGCGAAGGTTCCGGTTTGGTGCGCTTTTCCGAGCAGTATCCCGATCGCTATTTCGACGTCGGCATCGCCGAGCAGCACGCAGTGACCTTTGCCGCGGGGCTGGCCTGCGACGGCGCCAAGCCGGTAGTGGCGATTTATTCGACTTTTTTGCAGCGCGCTTACGATCAAGTCATACACGACGTGGCGCTGCAGAATCTGCCGGTTCTGTTTGCCATCGACCGCGGCGGGCTGGTCGGCGCGGACGGGCCCACCCATCACGGCGCATTCGATCTTTCCTATCTGCGCTGCCTGCCCAACATGACCATCATGACGCCGTCGGACGAAAACGAAACGCGGCAACTGCTGTACACGGCGTTTCACATGGATACGCCTAGCGCGGTGCGCTACCCGCGCGGCAGTGGGCCGGGCGTAGCGGTGCAGAAGCAGATGCAGGTGCTGCCGATCGGCAAGGGCGAAATGCGGCGCGAGGGCAAGCGGGTTGCGATTCTTGCCTTTGGTTCGCTGTTGCACCCCTGCCTTACCGCCGCCGATCAATTCAACGCCAGTGTCGCGAACATGCGTTTCGTCAAACCGCTGGACGAGGATTTGGTGCTCAAGCTTGCACTCAGCCATGACCACCTCGTAACGGTTGAAGAGAATGCCATCAAGGGCGGTGCCGGCAGTGCGGTGTTGGAACTGCTCCAAGCCCAGCAAGTACGAATCCCCGTGCTGCAGCTCGGCCTGCCCGATACATTTGTCGAGCATGGCGATCCCGGCGTGCTGCTCGCTGAGGTCGGGCTTGATGCCGCCGGCATTGGTGCGGCCATTGGCGCGTGGCTGCAGCATCACTCGGCGGGCGCAAAAGCGGCGCAAAATGCCTCCGCCGCCTAATAGCCGCAATCACTAGAAACAAACAAAATCGCCGCATATACAACCAGATAGACGCTCGTTTCCAGTGCCAGAGCGCCGTTTCCTGAGTTAATCCGCCGAGCCCAGCGAACTCGCCCAAGGTCGCGTGGTCTCATCCGCGGCGGATATAATCTCCTTCCGCTCCCTAGAGGAGGTAAGTCAATTCCGCTATGAACCAAATCGAGCAACTCCCGATACCCGATGTGCAAGGTTCGCCAGATACGCGCGAACTGCCAATCAACCGTGTCGGCATCAAGGGTATCCGTCACCCGGTGCGGGTGGCTGATCGCGGTGTCGGGGGCGTGCAACACACGGTCGCGACCTTCAACATGTACGTGCACTTGCCGCATCAGTTCAAAGGCACGCACATGTCGCGCTTCGTCGAAATCCTCAATGGGCACGAGCGCGAAATCTCAGTTGAATCGTTCCGCTCCATCCTCGAGGAAATGGTTGTGCGTCTGGAAGCCGAGGCCGGCCACATAGAAATGAATTTCCCGTACTTCATTAACAAAGCGGCGCCAATTTCCGGCGTGCAGTCTTTGATGGATTACGACGTCACTTTCATTGGCGAAATTCGCGATGGCAAGCCGCTGTTCACCATCAAAGTGGTGGTGCCGGTGACCAGCCTGTGCCCATGCTCGAAGAAGATCTCTGACTACGGCGCGCACAACCAGCGCTCGCACGTCACCATCAGCGCGAATACCAACACTCACGTTTGGATTGAGGATCTGGTGCGCGTCGCCGAGGAATCCGCCTCCTGCGAACTCTATGGCTTGCTCAAGCGCCCCGACGAGAAGTACGTCACCGAGCGTGCGTACGACAATCCCAAGTTCGTCGAGGACATGGTGCGCGACGTGGCCGCGCGGTTGAACCTGGACGAACGCATCGATAGCTACGTGGTCGAGTCGGAAAACTTCGAATCGATACACAATCACTCCGCATACGCGCTGATTGAAAAGAACAAGCGCGTTTGATCGAGGCGATGTGATCCTTAAATTTGGTACTAGGCGTAGCATGGCTCCATTTTACAGATGGAACTTGCAAACTGCGGCAATACAGACAGCAGTAATATCCAACCACCGTATCGTCCACGCATGAAGATCTTGCTGGTCGAAGATCACGCCCTGTTTCGTGAGGGCTTTCGCCTGTTGCTTCAGCAGATCGATCCACAGGCAGAAATCTTTGAGGCCGGTGACGCGCGTAGCGCGTTCGAGTGTGCCGCCAAGCATGAGGATTTGGCTCTGGTGCTGCTCGATCTCGGCCTGCCGGATATGCCCGGCCTGGAAGTAATCAGCGAGTTTCGCGAGCGTTGCCCGGCCTGTCCGGTCGTGGTGCTGTCCGGCTCGGACGATCGCGACACTGTCATGGCTTCGCTCGATCGCGGCGCCATGGGTTTCATCCCGAAAGCATCGAATAGCCAACTGCTGATGGGAGCGCTGCAATTGGTGTTCGCTAACGGGGTCTACATTCCGCCCTCGGTGCTGGTGCGCCCGGGCGGCAGCGCGAACGCCGCTGCTGCCAGCGGTGTTAGTACTCGCACCGCGGCACAGCCAAGCGAGCTGGGGCTCACCGAGCGCCAAGTCGAGGTTCTGCGCTTGCTCGTGCAAGGTCAGTCGAACAAGCTTATCGCGCGCAAACTCGATCTAGCGGAAGCCACGGTAAAGGCGCACGTAACGGCAGTGCTGCGCGCGCTGAAGGTCACCACGCGCACGCAAGCCGTGCTGGCCGTAGGCGAACTTGGCTGGAGTCTTAGGTAGATCGGAGCAAAGGCAGAATGATGAAAATACTGCTTGCCGCCGGATTTTTGAGCGCCGGCGCCAGTGCCGCGGGGCAAAGCTTGGTGCAGGCCCAGGAAAAGCAGCGCGACTTGTACCAAGATTGCAGCAGCTACGAAGGGCGGGCGTTGACCAGTACCGATCTCGATGGCGACGGCGACGACGAAGCGCTCATGCATTATTCGTTCGACGGTTGCAAAGGCCCGTACAAGACCGGCACACATGTGGTCGTGTTCTACAAGAGCGGCGGCCAGTGGGCCGCGGCCAAAGGCGACTATGTGCTGAGCGCCACCGAATCGAAGTTGTATACGATGGAAAGCGCCGAAGGCGGCGTGCTGCTACTGAAGAACGTTCTGGACGACAACGAAGCACTGGTGCGCCTGCGCTACGCCAAAGGTCAAGTCAAGCGCGTGAAATAGTGCGCGCGCGCCGGACCCGCCGGCGCGCGCATTACAAGCGCGAAAATTTCCGCTGCAGCTTCAGGGTGTCACGAACAGCGATGTCACCACCGGCGCCGCGCCACCAGCGGTGCTGCACACCGCTGTTGCGTCAGTATGAACTTTGACGCGCGTGCGACCGGGCAGCGCGGCCATTGCCGCGTCGAGCACCATCTTGTCATTGATAGCGAACGCAAACACTTGCGTGGCCGCCGGTCCGCCCAGGCGCAGCTGCAACGTGGCCGTGCCGGTTTCTTCGGTGGCCAGCGAGTAAATGTGCCCGGTTTGATCGCACGCGGCCGCCGCGAGTGTGGGCAGGTGCAGGGCGAGTAACGCTACGGCGGCGCTTGAGAACGACAATAGCTTGTTCATCATATCTCCTTGATTGAGGTTTGGTGTGGTCGAGTCGGCCGCTTAGGGCGCCAGGACGACGCGAGTGGGCGCGCCAAGGGCGGTCCACAAGCCGGTTCCGGCCAAGGGACAGACGGCGTCGCGCGTCGTGATGCGCACCGGCATGCGGTTTACATGTGCTTGCAGAGCAGCGCGCACGAAGTCGGCGTTCTTGGTGCTGGCGACGAATAGGGGCGAAGTCACCCCCGTTTCGCGCACAAAGATGTGGCTATTGAGGCTGCCGCCCGCGTAAGCGCGCACGCTTTCCACATAGGCGATCTTCTCGCAGTTGGCCATTACCTGCGACGCGCCCAGACTGAGGCCCAGGGCGGTGAGTAGTGCGGCTCGATTCATTCCAATCTCCTTACTGAGTGGGTTCGTAGGCCCCGGCGTCACTGCGCGCGACTACGACTGGCATGCGGCGGCGGCCACGCTCGGGTTTGATTTCGGGGCAGTGCGATAACGCATGCCGGTAAGGAGAACTCTAGATTGGGCGCGGTGCAGGCGAAATCCCGCGAATGCGGGTACGGCTACCGCATTCAGGCTAATCCAAACGACCTATCCGCAAGGCAAACGGTGCGCCATCTAAGGTGCCAGGGGGTCACGGCCGCGCAGGTTGGCTACGTCTCTGGCTCCGCTGTTGCTTCGGCTTTGGGCGGCACTCGGCGCAGTTCGCGGCATTCGTACCAATTCGCGTCCGCGTGTTCCGGCTTAACTTCGCAAAAGCTGCCATTTACCCGCACGACGACGCCGCGTTGTGTGCCGCGAGGCTGCAGCTTGCGATCTACCACCTCTCCCAGTTTGAAGGGGGCGCGCTTCGCACCGGCGCTCTGCACCAAGCGCAACTTTTCGCGCGCCACCGATTGCGGCTCGCCGGTCGGGCTGCTGAGCAGATAGTAATTGGAGGGATCAGGTCCGCTTAGCACTTCGGCGAGGTCTAGCCCCGAGCCTTCCACAAATCGCACCAAATCCCCGGGGCCCAGGCGGCGCAAGGTCTTGGCCGGGTCGGCAGCGAGGCCGGTGGTGGCGACAATCAAGCCAAAGCAGAGGAGAATCAACTTGCCTAAAGGTGCAACGCGCCGAGCCATAGTGCTGCTCCTTCCTGGATCTGCGTGCGTAGCTGATGCTGCATGCACAAGGTGACCAGTATGCGCTCGCAATTTATCGCGGTAAAGCCGCGGCCGTCGCGACCGCGCGGGACTTGATCGGAGATTCCTTAGCTTTCCGCCAGCGCCGCCGCGCCCATCTGCTGCGAACGGCGTACCGCCGCGCTGACGGCTTCCAGCAGCCGATCGGCGTTGAGCGGTTTGTGCAACCATTGGAAGCCGCAGCAACTTGCCTCTTGCAGCCGCTCGGAGGCGACGTCGCCGGTGACCAGAATGCCGCCCGTGCTCTCGCCGCATTCGCTCTGAACTGCCCGAATTGCATCGATGCCGCTTTCTTGGTCGCGCAGGCGGTAGTCGGAAATGACTGCATCCGGCGTGCGCGCGTGTTTTGCGAGTTGCAGCAACGCTTCGCGCGCCGATTCTGCGGCGAGCGTGTGCACGCCCCATTCTTGCAGCAGCGTCACGGTGCTGTCGCGTACCGCGGCTTCGTCGTCGATTACCACCACAAAAGCGCCGTCCAGCACCTCGGTATCGACCACTGCGGCAGGCATCGCTTGCATCGCGGGGATCGCATGACCAAGCGGCACGTCTACGTAAAAACGCGAACCCTTGCCGAGCCGCGAATCGAGGCCGATCGGATGGTTAAGCAACTTGCCGACGCGGCGCACGATCGACAATCCGATGCCCAGGCCTTTGCTGCGGTCGCGCTCGAGATTGCCGAGTTGCACGAACTCTTGAAAGATTTCCTGACGCTTCTCTACGGGAATGCCGATGCCGGTGTCCCATACTTCGATGCGCAGGTGATCGCCGCGGCGGCGGCAGCCGACCAGCACGCCGCCTTTGCTGGTGTAGCGGATGGCGTTGGCGACGAGGTTGCGCACGATGCGGTCGAGCAATGCGGCGTCGCTCTTCACGCGCATGCGCGTCGGGCGCACGCGCAATTCGATGCCCTTGGCACGCGCTTGCGCGCCGAAGTGCAGTTCGATCCGGTCAAAGGCCGATTGCAGCGCGAACGAGGTGACTGACGAAGCGACCACGCCGGCATCGAGCTTGGACATGTCGAGCAGCGCATCGAACATTTCCTCCATCGCGCCGACCGAGGCATCGAGCTTGCCGATGACCTGGGTGGCTTCCGGCGTCGTGACGCGGCGGCGCAGGGCGGCGACGTATAGGCCGATGGCGTGCATCGGCTGGCGCAGATCATGGCTCGCCGCCGCGAGGAAGGCGGATTTGGCGCGGTTCGCGCGCTGCGCTTCATCGCGCAGCGCCTCGGCGTCGTGGCGCGATTGCTCCGCGACGCTTTTCTCTTCGCGCAATTCGTCGATCAGATCGAGGTTCTCGTAGCGCATCGCCAAGGCGCTGCGCGTGAGTTTGGAAAAACTGTACCCGGACCAAATCAGGATGATAAACATGATCAACCCGAACGCGGCCAGGCACAAATGAATGAGGTCGCCTTCGAGCGCGGTGCGCACGATGAGCGGCAAAAAAACCGGCGTGACAAATGCGTAAAACACCGTCGGCACCACCGGCAAGCCGGTGACCGCACCGGCAACCACACCGAACAGCGAGCCCGCCAGCAGGCCCTGCAGCACCGGACTTTCCGGCACCCAAAACAGAAAGGCGGCGCTGCCCCAAGCAATGCCCGCGACCAAGGAACGCGCGCGCAGCATCCAGTACCATTTTTCGATGTCAACCGGCTGGGGCGGGTTGCGCTTATAGCGGAAATAGAGCCAGATGGCCATCGATTGGCCCACCGCGAGCAGCCCGATCCATATAATGATGTTGCGCGTCGGCACGCTGCCGTACATCGCAATGGCCAGTAGGATTTCGGTTATCACGGCCGCGACTTGCAAACGCGGGCTGTTCTTGATCAGCGTGTAAATTTGATCGGTGCAGACGCGATGCGAACGCCTAGAAAGCTTAGCCTCCTCGCTGAGCGCTGGCAGGCACTGCGCGGTGTTGCTCCGACATTGCCCGATAAAGGGGATTTCAATGGCCATGGCATTGGGACACTATGATCGGCCGCCTTTGATGTCAAGCGGTGCGTCGCAACGGCGCAGCAAGGCGCATGCTGTTTTGGCAACAATTCGCTTGGATTTGCGAGCGAACAAGGCGCGGCAGGCTGCCGCGCCGTTTCAGTTTGCACATCGCAGAAATCCTCGTCGAGCCAAACGTTACCATTAGACGAACGTTGTAGCTGCTTGGAATCGAGAGGAGCCCTTACGAACGCTTGTAGCTGGGTTGCAGCGGGTTGTTTTCGACGATCATCGGCGCTTGCGCATTGCTCGGCGCCGCTACATCCCACTGATAGAAGCTGGGCGTCAGCGGATTCTTCGCAATGACGACGCTGCCGCTCGCCCCTTGCACGTTCGCCTTAGCGGCAAAGTGCGCATAAGCTGGATGCAGCGGATTGGTTTCAGCGGCAATTGCGGAGGTACCGATGCCGGCAGCAATGGTGAGGGCGGTGAGGGCGATAGCTTTGGTCAACATTTCAATTTCCTTTCGAAGAGAGATGGGTAAATGAGTCCGATTGCAGATAGACCGAAGCGCGCAGGGCTATGAGCGCTTGTAGTTCGGTTGCAGCGGGTTGTTCATCACGATCTGCACGCTGCCGGTGTTCGCAGCGGTAGCGACGTTCCACAGATAGAAGTTCGGCTGCAGCGGGCTGATAATGGTTTGCACCGAACCTTGGCTGGGGGCGAACTCGATTTTTGCCGCAAAAGTTTGGTAGCCCGGGTGCAGCGGGTTCGCATTGCCTGCGAAAGCGGCGCTGGCGCCAATTAAGGCGGAAACGGTCAATACTGCGCGTACGGTTTTGTTCAACATGGCGAATCTCCTAAATTGAAAGTTTGATTGGGGTTTCGATTACGAACGGTGATAGCTTGGGTGCAGCGGGTTATTGGCGGCTGCATCGAACCAAGTCGTGCCGGACTTGCTCACGAACTCGACGCGCGCCTGATAGAACGCGGGGTTCAGCGGATTGCGCGCGGCGCCGGTATCGATAGCGGCCGAAGTCACCGGCGCGAACTGCCCGCCGAAGTTGCGCTCAAACGAAGGGTGCAGCGGGTTGTTGTTGGCAGCGTTTGCACCGATAGCGGCAAAGCCGGCCGTTAACATCGTGACTGCGAGAACTTGCTTCAACATGGTCAATCTCCTTTAGAGTGGGTTGGATCGGGTTTGCTTCTGCTTCAGGTCTCGCCGCTATGCCGCGATTCCATGGTGTGCATGTTAGGCAGCGCGTACGCGCTTGAAAATTGAACCGAAGTCTTAGCCCTTGCTAACCCTATTTCAAGGAGTAAGCCTCTGAAAGTCTTGTTGGTGGCGGATTTCAGGCGTATAGGGTTTTATGTATATCGTTTCTGACAAGCTAAAACGGGTTACGACCAAAGTCTTATACCGGCCTGTTGCAGGCGCGGCGCCGTAGATCTGCGATGATGATTGCCTCAAGCAAAAGGTAACCGGGCGAGGGCTTACAAGTGCTGAAAATCTGGGGACGCACCAACTCGATCAACGTGCAGAAAGTGATGTGGGCGGTAGGTGAACTTAACCTGCCTCATGAGCGCATTGATGCCGGCATGCAATTCGGCGTCGTGAATGAGCCGTGGTATCGCGCCATGAACCCGAACGCCCGCGTGCCCACCATAGACGATGACGGCTTTGTGCTGTGGGAGTCGAATGCAATCGTGCGGTACCTGGCGCGCAAGTACGGCGCCGGCGGCTTAATGCCCGCATCCCTAGAACGTTGCGCCGATGCCGATCGCTGGATGGACTGGTCGACCACGACGATGGCGCCATTGATGACGCCGCTGTTTTGGGGGCATATCCGTACGCCGCCGGAAAAGCGCGATGCGGCGGCGCTAGAACAGGCGCGTCAGCAAATGGAAGCGGTCATGCAGATTCTCGATGCTTGGCTTGCCTCGCGTCACTACATTGCGGGTAACGAACTTAGCATCGGCGATATCCCGGCGGGATGCTTCGTGCAGCGCTGGCATGCGCTGCCGATACCGCACGGCGTGCACACTCACGTCGCGGCGTGGTACGAGCGTCTGTGCCAGCGGCCCGCGTTTCGCGCGCACGTCATGCTGCCGCTGTCGTAACCGCGCAGCCGACGAACACGCGCGCCGCTTCTTCGCGGCTAGGCCAACCCCAATTTGGCCGCCAAGCCGATGCGCTGCAACTTTCCGGTCGCGCCCTTGGGAATCTCTGCGAGGAAAACTATCTTGCGCGGCACTTTGAAATCCGCCAGCCGCTTGGCGGCAAACTCGCGCAGTTCTTTCTCGGTCACGTTGGCGCCTTCGCGCAGCACCACCGCGGCCGCGACTTCCTCGCCGAGCTTCTCGTGCGGCATGGCGAAGGTGACGATCTGCTGCACGGCAGGATGATTCATTAACGTCTCATCAACTTCCAAGGGCGAGATCTTCTCGCCGCCGCGATTGATGATTTCCTTTAGGCGTCCGGTGAGCGTGAGATAGCCGTCCGCGTTGATCGCGCCCTGGTCGCCGGTGCGAAACCAGCCGTTACTAAAAGCATCCGCATTCGCCTTGGGATTGTTTTCGTAGCCGCCGGTGACGTTGGCGCCGCGGATCACCACTTCACCGGTTTCGCCCGGCGCAAGCAGTTTGCCCGCGCTGTCCATGATGGCTACTTCCGGGCCTGCGGCGATGCCGACCGAACCGGGGATGCGCGCGCGCGGCGGCAGCGGGTTGCTGGTCATTTGGTGCGAGGCCTCGGTCATGCCGTAGGACTCGATCAGCGGCGCGTTGAACGTTGCTTCCAATTCGCGGATCACTTGCGTGGGCAGCGAGGAGGAAGACGAGCGCACGAAGCGCAGCGGATTGGCCGCGATCACCTCGCGGTTGTTCGCCGCACGGCCGAGGATGGCCTGGTGCATGGTCGGCACCGCCGTATACCAAGTGGGCTTCGCTTCGCTCATCCATGCGAAGAATTTGAGCGCGTTGAAGCCCGGCGTGCAAAAGACGCTGCTGCCCGCCGCCAGCGGTGCAAGTAAACCTGCCATGAGCCCGTGGATGTGAAACAAGGGCATCACGTTCAAGCCGCGATCGGCTGTGGTGAACGCCAGCGTGGCGCGGATGTTTTGTGCCGAAGCGCACAGATTGCGCTGTGCCAGCGGCACGATCTTCGGGCGCGAGGTCGTGCCGGAAGTGTGCAGGATGAGCGCGATGTCATCGGTTTGCGCACAGCCGCTTTGGCATTGCTGCGTTGGCGCGGCGTCCACGGCGGCGAGCTCGAACCACCCGGCCGGCGCTGCCGCGTTGTCGACCAACTCGATCAAGCGCACGCCGAGTTTGCGCGCTACCTCGATCGCCGGTGAATCGATACCACGCTCGACGATCAGCGCTTTGGCGCGCAAATCGTTCAGATAAAACTCAAACTCGTCGGCGCGATAGCCGGGGTTAAGCGGCGCGGCGGTGGCGCAAGATGCAACGGCGAGAAAAGCGCTTGCCATCGCCGGTCCATTCGGCAGCACCAGCGCGACGCGATCGTTGCGGCCAATGCCCAAGGCGTTCAGCGTGGCGAGTGTGCGCGCGATTTGTTGGCGCAGCGCGTCGTAAGTCAAATGCGGGCGCGACGGCGCGGCGAGCGCGGTGGCGTCGGCGCCGCCTGCGGCGAGTAGTTCGATGATGGTCTTCGATGCTTGCACGGCTTAAACCTCAGTCGTTGTTATGCGGAAGTTGCGGGTATTTGCAAGCGCGCGTTGGCCGCTTGCAGCGTTTTCGCAAGCAAGCTCGTGACGGCGTAGATCGCATCGATGTTTGGCGTCGGCGTATCGGTCAATCTGCCCAACTCCGCCACGGAGCCGACCAGCGCTTCGATTTCCAGCGCGCGGCCGGCTTCGACGTCTTGCAACATCGAAGTCTTGTGCTTGCCTACGGCCTCCGCGCCCGCGATGCGGCGCTCGAGCGATACTTTGAATTGAATGCCGAGCTTTTCGCCGATCTGCTGCGCTTCGCGCATCATTTTCGCAGCAAGCGCGCGCGTCGGCGCGAACTGGCAGATGTCGACTAGGGTTGCATGCGTGAGCGCGCTGATCGGATTAAAACTCAAATTACCCCAAAGCTTCAACCAAATCTCCGAGCGGATGTCGCTCAATATCGGCGACTTGAAGCCGGCGTCGCGAAATGCTTGGGCAAGGGCTTTAACGCGCTCGCTTTCGCTGCCGTCGATCTCCGCCAGCGGAAAACGATTGCCTTCGATAAGGCGGATCACGCCGGGTGCCGCAATCTCGCACGCCGGGTAGACGACGCAGCCGATGACGCGCTCGATGTCGATGTTCGCTTCGATCACGCCGCCGGGGTCGACGCTCTCCAAACGGTGGCCTGTTAGTTTATCCGCCCACTCGCCGCGCAAAGCAGGATTCTTGTGAAAGTACCACCAAGGAATACCGTTCTGCGTCGTCACTACCATGGTATTCGGACCGCACAAACTCTTAAGCTGCGGCGCGACCGGGGCCACCGCATGCGCTTTCATGCCGAGGATGACCACCTCGTGCGTGCCGGCCTCCGCGATGCGCTCGGTCGCGCGCACGTTGCTCGCTACTTGTTCGCCGCCGTCTTCCGCTATCAGCTTTAATCCATGCGCCTTGATTGCCGCCAAGTGCGGCCCGCGCGTGATCAGCGTCACGTCATGGCCGGTCAAAGCCAGCCTAACGCCGAGATAGCCGCCGATGGCGCCGGCGCCGACGATGCAGATTTTCATTGCGGTTTTTTCGATTGCGGGTGCGCAATCATAGCCTAGCTGCAACAATCAGCGTAGCCAGATCACACGACAATCAAGCGGCTCCCTCATCCCATCTTGAACCGGCTTATAATGCATCGCATCTGCAATGCATTTTGGCAAATCGTGAAGACCACCAGCATCCCGCCTCTGCGCGTATCGCCAGAGCTGCGCAAGCAGGCCGAAGCCGTTCTTGAGGATGGCGAAACTCTGTCCGGTTTCGTACTCGAGGCGCTTAACAAAAATATCGAACATCGGCGCGCGCGGCAGGAGTTCATCGCGCGCGGGCTGGCCAGCGCCGCGCGTGCCAAGAAGAGCGGCAAGTACGTTTCTGCCGATGTCGTGCTGAAGAAACTTGCGCGCAAACTGTCAAGAGCCAAGCAACGCTGAGACTGCAATTGAAGCGTTATTCGGTCCGCTTCACACCGGAAGCAGAAGACGATCTGTTGCGGCTCTACGATTTCTTGCTGGCCAAGAGCCTTAATGCCGCAGAACTCGCCCTTGGTGCCATTGAGGAGGCAACTAAAGTGTTGCGTTTCTCCCCGTTTTCTTGCCGAAAAGTGCTTTCGCACAATCCGTTTCTACGGGAGTTGATCATCCCGTTCGGCTCTTCCGGCTACGTTGCGCTCTTTGAGATTGAGGCCAATTCGGTAACGATTCTTGCGATCCGACACCAACGCGAGGAGGACTACCACTGACGCGTTTGCCACACTTGAAAGCGAAACGTCGGCTGTTCTTGCGATGCGAGCTGTCTACAGCAGCGGCCTCAATAACTCCGCCAACACCCAATAGCGCACGAACTTTCCAAGCGCCAGCCACACGGAGCTTTTCCAAAAGTTGATGCGCAGCCAACCGGCGGCGATGCAGAGCGCGTCGCCCACCCACGGAAGCCAAGAGAAAAACAAAATCGGCGGTCCCCAGCGCCGTACTTTGTCGAGGTGCTTGATGTCTTTGCGTTCGGGGAACAAACGCCCAAGCCAATAAGAGGTCATGCCACCGAGGGTGTTGCCGAGCGTGATGACGCCGAGGGCGGGCCAGAGCATGTCGGGATGCGCTTTGAGCACGGCGGCGAGGAACACCTCCGAGCCGCCGGGCAGGATGGTGGCGGAGATGAAGCCCGAAATGAATAGCGTCCACAGCCCAAGATCCGACTGCAGGTAGTCGGTCAGTTGCGCGAGCATACTCGTTGCGGCTGGGCCGGCGCGCGCGGGGTGGGGGCATAGCGCATGCTAAACTTGCCCGCAGTCGTTACTACTTGGCGATGCATGTCTGCCAATCATCCCTCCCGTCTTGTCATCGCCACGCGCAAGAGTCAACTCGCCCTTTGGCAGGCGGAGCATGTGCGCGAGAAGCTGGGCGCATTGTACCCAGGCATGGCAGTCGACCTGCTCGGGCTTACGACGACGGGCGACAAGATTCTCGATTCGCCGCTGGCGAAGATCGGCGGCAAGGGACTGTTCGTCAAGGAGCTCGAACTCGCCATGCAACGCGGCGAAGCCGATTTCGCCGTGCACTCGATGAAAGATGTGCCGGTGCAGATGCCGGCGGAGTTTTCCATGCTTTGCATCGGCGAACGTGAAGACGCGCGCGATGCGTTCGTTTCGAACGACTTTGACAATCTCGGCGCGCTGCCCGACGCCGCCGTTGTCGGCACGTCCAGTTTGCGGCGGGAGAGCCAGATTCGCCATCGTTACCCGAAACTACGGATAGTGTCGCTTCGAGGAAACGTTCAAACAAGATTAAACAAGCTAGACTCGGGTGAGTACCATGCCATCATTCTCGCGGCAGCGGGGTTGAAACGTCTAGGTTTGCAGCACCGCATCCGCGCACTGCTGCCGCCTGAGCAGAGCTTGCCTGCAGTCGGTCAAGGCGCGCTCGCGGTCGAGTACTTGACCGATCGGCACGACGTTGCAGGTGCATTGGCGCCACTCAGTCATGTGAGTACCAGCCGCTGTGTCGCGGCCGAACGCAGTCTCAGCACGCGTCTGGCCGGCAGTTGCAACGTGCCGCTCGGCGGGCATGCGACGATAGCCGATGGCCGCTTGACCTTGCACGCCTTTGTCGCCGCACCGGACGGTTCGCGCCTGGTGCGCGATGTGATCGCCGGCGCGCCTACCGACGGCGAGCAACTCGGCCGCGAATTGGCCGAGCGCTTGCTGCGGCAAGGTGCGCGCGAAATTTTGGATACCCTTGAAGCTGCCCCCGCAAACGGAACAAACTAAGCGGCCGCCGCCGCATGGTGTGCGAGACGCACTGCACGGTATCGGGGTGGTGATCACGCGCCCGCGCGATTCCGCCGCGCGTTTGCTGCAAGAGATTGAGCGGCAAGGAGGAACGGCGTGGCCGTTTGCCGCGCTCGAAATAGACGGTATCGAGCTTGATGCGACGCTGCAGTTTGCGTTAGCGCATGCGCCGGGTTTCGATTTTTGGATCTTCATTAGCCAAAGTGCGGTCGAACATGGCGTGCGGCTGCTTCGGCAAGCCGCGGTTAAGTTAGATTCGGTTCCCGCCATTGCTATCGGGCCGAGCACGCAGCGGGCCTTGCTTGATGCCGGTTTTGGCAACGTGCTTGTTAGCGAAAACGGCTTTGACAGCGATGCGCTGCTCGCCTTGCCTGCCTTGCAGCGTGGCGCTGCGGCGGGAGTGCCGCGCAAAGTGCTTATTTTCCGCGGCCGGGGCGGGCGCGAGCGCTTGCGCGAGGGATTGCAGGCGCGCGGTTTTGCCGTTGCTTACCTTGAGTGCTACCAGCGGCGCGCGCCGCAGAGTAATCCAGAGGCATTGCTGGAAGCGTGGCGCAGCGGCAAAGTCCACGCGATTTCGGTGATGAGCGTGCAGACGTTGCAGAATTTTATCGCTGTGATCGGTGCGGCCGGCCGTGCGCTCGCGAGTTCAACCCCGGTATTCGTGCCGCATGAGCGCATTGCCGCGGCGGCACACGCGGAAGGAATGAGGGAAGTGATCGTTACCGGTATTGGAGACGAAGCGTTGCTCGCGAGTTTGAGCGCGTACTTTGGTGCACGTCATGACGCACAGCAGTAACCCAGAGGTGCTCGCAACCGGCGCGCCCGCCGTCCCGCCGCGCACCGAGCGTAAGCGCAGCGGGTCAGTCGGCTGGCTGGCGTTGCTGTTCTCCGCGCTCGCGCTGGGCGGCGCCGGCTACCAGTGGTGGCAGACGCAACGGATGAACGAAAGCTTGCGCTTCGAGTTGGGCCAGCGCCTTGCCAGCGCCGACCGAGCGGCGCAGCACTCGCGCAAACTCGCTGAGGATGCGCGTCATAGCCTGAGTGCACTGCAGACGCGGCTGGCGGGTCTCGAGGCCAAACTCGCCGAATCGCAGACGCAGCAAGTTGCGCTCGAATCCCTGTACCAGACGCTGCTGCGCAATCAAGGCGACTGGTCGCTCGCGGAAGTGGAGCAGATCGTCAATATCGCCGCGCAGCAACTCCAGTTGGCCGGCAATATCAAGGCCGCAATCGTGGCGCTGGAAGTGGGCGATGCCCGGTTGGGGCGTATGAATGATCCGCAACTCACCAGCTTGCGCACGGTGTTGCAGCAAGACCTGGAGCGCTTGAAGGCGGTGCCGCTGGTCGATACGCAAGGCATCAGCCTGCGCCTGGAGCGCATCAGCGCCCTTGCCGATACCTTGCCCCTCGCCTACCTGGCGCGGCCCACCGCAGCGTCAGCTGCGAATTCCGGCACCGCAGCGTCAGCTGCGAACGTGTCGAACGCAGCGTTACCTGCGAGTTCGTCCGCCGCCGCACGCGCCGCAAAGGCAATGGCGAGTCCCGCAACGCCAGCGCCTGCGCAGGAATCGCGCTGGCGCCGCGCCTGGATGGAGTTCAAGGATCTAGTGCGCGTACAGCACCTGGAACAGCCGGCGCCGCCATTGCTGAGCCCAGAGCAGAGCTATTTTCTGCGCGAGAATTTGAAGCTGCGCTTGCAAGGCGCGCGATTCGCGCTCGCCAGCCACGACAACGCCGGTTTTCAAGCCGACTTGCGCGAGGCGCAGGCATGGTTGCAGCGCTATTTCGACCAGAACGCGCCCGCCACCCGCAGTGCCATGCAAACCATCGAGAAACTGCTGGCCAGCTCGCTCGACGTTGCCACGCCCAGCATTCAAACCAGCTTGACGGCGATTCACGATTTGCGCATCGCGCGCGAAAAGGCAGCGGCGCAATGAGGTGGCTCGTTTCGTTCATCGTCGTGCTCCTGCTGGCGGTCACCGTTGGACTCGCGGCGCGCTACGCGCAAGGCTACGTGCTGTTCGTGCTGCCGCAGGCGCGCATCGAGATGTCATTGACGCTGCTTATTCTGTTGGCTGCGGTTGCTTTCGCGCTGTTCTACTTAGTGGTGGGCGGGCTACGGCGTTTGTGGCAGCTGCCGGCGCGCGTGCAAGCCTATCGCTTGCATCGCAAGCGCAACCGTTCGCGCAGCGCCATGCAGGAGGCGATGAGCGCCTACTTGGAAGGGCACTTTGAGCGCGCCGAAATAGCCGCTGCCAAGGCAATGCGGTTACAGGAAACCCCGCAATTGGGCGGCGCGCTCGCCGCCCAGGCCGCGCAGGCGCTGGGCAGGTCCGAACAAAGCGAGCAATACCTCGCGTTTGCGGAAAGCGAAACCAAACAGCGATCACGCTTGCTGCAGATGACGCGCGCGGCTTTGTTGCATCAGCGTGGCGAGCACGCTGCCGCGCTCAAACTGCTGGAGGCGATCCACGCCGATGCGCCCAAGTATGCGCCCGCCCTGCGTTTGGCGCTGCAATGCCATCGCAGTTTGCAGCAATGGAGCGATGTTGAGCGGATAGCGGCGCAATTGGCGCAACAGGGCGTCGCGCAGGACCCGCTGGTGCGCGACGCGCTGCACGCCGCCGGCCGCAATGCGCGCGAGGCGCTGACACGCGGCGCGCACGCCGAGCAACCGGCGGCGGCAGGCGCCGAGGTGGTGGCTTTGCGCCCGCGGCAGAGCGGCCAATAGCCGCTGCGCAAGCGTTTTAATCCAATTGAGGCGCACTTGGATTCCCCGCCTGCGCGGGGATGACCTGCCTCTATTCTTGCCCTATTGATGAGGAAATAGAATTACGCTGCCGCAGCGAAGCGCTTGCGCTGTACTGCGAGCGCACCGAGCATGCCGCCGAACAATAGCGGTAGCGTCGCGGGCGTCGGCACGCGTTGCAACTGAGTCGGCTCCGCGAAGACGAAGTCGTCCGTAGCTGCCAAATCGATGCCGCCCGCGAGGTTCTCCGCGCCGAACGCTTCGAAGCTCGCGCCATCAAACGCGAACAGAGAGTTCGTACCCACGGTCAGCGATACTTCGGAGACGATGGGGCTGTCGAACAGCACGCCTAGGAATTGGAACTCGCCGCTCGCGCCGGTCGGCACCAAGAACTTGCCGAGACTCACTTCATCGTCGTTGGCATTGAGCCCGAAGAATTCAATCGCGCTGCTGCCGGTATTCTCCACGTCCATGAAGATCGCGCCGAAGCCGCGCGTGCCGGCGACAGTGTTCGAGCCTGCCAGCACGAAACTTTGTTCGATGAACGGATCGTCGAATTGGCCAAGTTGCTCGTTGAACATGACGAACGTATTGGCTGGGCTGAACGCCGGGAACTCGCCCGCCGTGCCGGGGTTGACGCTGGCAAACCCATCGCCGCTCACCGCATACGGATCTTCAAAAATCGCGCCCTGAGCGCGGAAGCGGTCGATCGGTATCGATACGGTCTTGCCATTATCGATGACTTGGGTGTTGGGATTGGCATCGGTGCCGTCCAGGCGCACGCCGTCCCAGCCGATCTCGCGCCGTCCGCCCGCTTGCGGGGCTGCAGCAGCGTTGCGCGCGCCCAGTGCCGCGCGAAAACTATCAAGCGCAGTGGCGGCGCCGGCGCCGCTGCCGCTGAACACGATGGGGGCGCTAAGCGCCGGTAAGGGCGCCACTGCGCACAAAGCGCAGGCCAGCGCGATTCGATTGGTGAATTTCATGTTGTTTCCCTCCAAGTGGTTAACCTCCGGTTGCCGGTGCGCGGTGGCGTGCCGGCGCCCAGTCCATTCCCCGTACGCAGGGCAAGGTTCAATGCCGAGCAGCAATTTATTGTCGCGCGCTATGGGCCTCGAGCAACCTCGGGTATCCTATGCGCGGCCCCTGTTAGCAAACCTTTTACATCATAACCAACCGGCAATCCACCATGGCGCAATCCACTGCTTCTCAACCTAACGGCCTCGTTGCTCGCCTAGTGCATTGGTTTGACCGAACCATTCTGGAGCTCGGGCGCGAAATGCGGCTTTCTTACTTGCCGCCGCTCATGGTGTATCTCGCCTACGGCATCCAAGCGCTGACCGGTGTAGTCAGCACCTTTGTCGTCAAGGATTACCTTGGCCTGTCGGCGGAGTTTCTCGCTGCGCTGGGCTTTTGGGTCGGCATTCCCTGGGCGCTGAAGATGCCGCTCGGGCACATCGTCGACTTGGTGTGGAAGCACAAAGCGGGCTTGGTGTATCTGGGCGCGCTGCTGGTTGGCATTGGTCTGGCGATCATGGTGGCCATCTTGCTTAAAACCGAATCGATGCAAGCCATCATGCCGCTGAATCAATGGTTCGTGCTGGCTTCGATCTTGATGCCGATCGGCTATGTGTTGCAGGACGTAGTCGCGGACGCGATGACGGTCGAAGCGGTGCCGCGCTTCGACGAACAGGGCAGTCCGGTGCCGGATGCGGACCAGCGCTTGATGCACACCACGGTGCAAACGCTTGGGCGCGTGGCGTTGATCGGCGGCGGCGCGGTTGTGTCGCTGCTGCAAATCTATATGCTGAGCGGCGTAGAAGAACTGCCACGGCCGGATAAGACGCTCGCCTACGCCCGCATCTACTTTGTCTCTATGATCATCCCGCTGGTGTCGATTTCAGGTGTGCTGCTGGCGGGCCATCTGCGCCGCAAAGAACGCACCCGATTGCGCGCGCAAGGCATCGCCGAAGCCGAGATCGACAAGCGCGTCGACGTGCAAAGCGAAACGCCGCATGTGAATTGGTGGATCCTCGGCGGCGGCGCGGTGTTTGCCGCGATCACGATTTTTATCGGCCTGCAGCGCTGGAAATATGGCCAGGAGGTGATCTTCGGTTTCTCCATGTTGATCGTGCTGATCATGCTCTGGCGCTTAGTGCGCGAGCTGGAGCCGGACGCACGCCTGACGCTGATCGGCACGGCGGTGATCATCTTCGTGTTTCGCGCGCTGCCTGGTGTCGGCCCGGGCGTGTCGTGGTGGATGATCGATGTGCTCAAGTTCGACGAATCCTTCCTCGCCAAACTCGATTCGCTTTCCAGTTGGCTCGCGCTGCTCGGGCTATTCGTATTCCGCCGCTTCATGGGCGAGCGCTCGATCTACTACATCCTCGGTGTGCTCACGGTTGTTGGCACGCTGCTGTCGCTGCCGATCTTGGGCATGTACCACGGCATGCATATCTGGACCGCCGCGCACACGGGCGGTCTCGTAGATGCGCGCTTCATCGCTTGGGTGGATACCGCCCTCGACTCACCGCTGGGCCAAGTGGCGATGGTACCGATGCTGGCGTGGGTGGCTAAATCCGCGCCGCGCAATCTCAAAGCGACCTACTTCGCCGTCATGGCGTCGTTCACCAACCTGGCGTTGTCGATGAAGTCGCTCGGCACGAAGTACTTGAATCAAATGTACGAAGTGAAGCGAGCGGTGAAGGATCCCGTCACCGGCGCGATCAAGAGCGCCGAGGACTACAGCCAGCTTGGCGAATTGCTGCTGATCGTGACAGTGCTGTCATTCGTCATTCCGATGGCGACGATCTTGATTTTGCGCATGATGCGCATGCGCAGCGCCTAAGCCGCGCAGTGGAATTCGGCAGAGGCCGAAGCCTCTGCCCTGTGCCTACGACAAACACCCTACCGACATTGCGACGCGGTGGCCGACTTCTTGCACGCGATTGTGCGAGTACCCGTATCGTTGCCGATGCTCAGCTTGACGGTAATCGGGCTGCCCGCTGGACGGAGGGTGAGTTGGCGTGCGGTCAAGTTGACTGCGAACTCACCGGGCTTGGACGTGGCTGCGATGTTGCCCAAGCTGAGCCCGCTTGCGCCGGCTGCCGCGCGGAAGACATACTGGTTAGCGCTGCTGCGTTGGAATGAACCCGCCGGTAGCGTTTGCGTGAACAGCGTGCCGGCCGCGTCGGCCACAGTAAGCGTCAACGGCTGTGTGACAAGGTCGATGCCATCGCTGCCGCTGGCAAGTTGAAACGAGCCGCTCATGAGTATCGAATCGGATCGCAGCACCACCTGCGCGTTGAACGCGCCAAAGGTGAAATCGCCGGGGGGCAACAACTCGTAGGCGCCAATATCGCAACGCGCGACGCCGTCGCCATTCCCATCCTGCGGGCGTTGCACGCCGCGTTGATCCGGTCCGAAAGAACAGCCGAGTTGGCTTCGATCCACGGCCAAGCCGGTGCGCACCAGCGCGTGAGTAAGCGTGCGGCCACCGTTGGCGCGCGCGACCGGGTCAAGCACGTCGGCAGCATTGAAACTGGAGAAATCGCCGGCGCCGGTTAGCCCGCAAGTGCCGTCGCTATCCAGGTTATAGCCGAGGGAGTTGATCGTGGTGCCGCTGCCGCAGTTAGGGGCGCTGGACGAGCTGCCTCGCACGCGTGTGGCAGCGATCAGCGAGTTCACCATGCCCAGCCCTCCACGGATAGCTGACCCGGTTGCGGGAGCCTCGTTATGAGCGATCGTCACATTCTCGAAAAAGATCTGATCTGGGTTGGTACTTGCGCTGACGGCGCTGCCTTGTCCAGCCGCGAAATTGCCGGAGAGCGTTGAGTTGCGTATTCCGGTTGCGAGGTGGGCCGAGTCATACTGGATGCCGCCACCATCGCCCGTCGCCTCGTTGCCCCGCAGTTCCGATCGAAGAATATCTAGCGGGCCGTCCCTGCTTAGGATGCCACCGCCGGAGCGCACGTTGAACAAGATGCGGTTGCCCACGATACTGGAGTCAATGATCTCGCTTCGCCCGTCACTGCGCCAGAGTATGCCGCCGCCTCCCTCCCCGCTTGAATCGGGTACCAGCAGCGCCCCGGCAACGTTGCTGGATACGCTGGATTGATCGATGCGAAGTTGTCCGCTACCGTAAATCGCGCCACCCTGACGTGCTGATGCGTTGCCCTCAACGCGGCTTTGGTTAATAAAAAGTCGCCCGGTTTGCACCTCGATCGCTCCACCTTGCACGGCGCGACTATTGGTGATGGCTACCCGATTCAAGGTGAGGTCTGAACTGTCGTTGAGAATGGCGCCACCGTTGCAGCAGAAGTCGGAAACAGAAGTGGGGAAGAGTTCGCCGCCACGCAGCGTCAGATCCGAGAGGATCAAACCGACCGGGTCTCCGAATTGGCTGGCATCGCCTCCCGGTGTGACTGAAAAATGACGAAACCGCGGCGCACCGAACGCGCGCTCGATGATGGTCAGCCCCATTCCCGCGCCTTGCAGCTCGAGCGCTTTTAAACCCGCACAGGCAGTTCCGCGAGCAAGATCTACCAAGGGCAAACCGGTGTGTGGCGCAGCATCGGTGCCCGCCCATAGTTGGGTTAAAGTCCAAGTTCCGCTCGGCAGAATGATCCGATTGTGGCAATCGGCGTTTGCGTTCGCTTGCACGATGGCTGCGCCAAGAGCGGCGACATCTCCTGGCGCGACCGCAAAGTCGGCAGGGAGCGCCTGCAGGGCCGAAGCGCTCGCGAGCACGGTAACGGCTGAATTTAGACAACGTAATGCTTTTGACATGTTCTTTCTCCTAGTGGCAACAAAGAGGTCGTGCCAAACGGCCGACGTATCAACTTCCAATGACTGCTGGCGTAAACTACGCGTCGCCGAAATCCGGATGTTGACCCGCATCAAACTAAGCGGACATTCTGAGAAATTGATTGCCTGGATGGGGCGGATGGTTGGAGCAAGGCGCAGTTGAGAGTCAATACTGGCTCGGGGATACGGTGTACGGCCTCATTAATATTCATTTATCAATTGATACTGGTCCATGAGCATCAAACATAGCTACTGCGTCCCTGCCGATAGCGTTCCCGGCTACCATCCCGCGAATCACACCGGCACGCTCAATCGCCGCTTGATCGGCCCGGAAACGGTCGGCGCGAAACAGCTCGAAGTCGTGCTCGGCGTGGTGCAGAAGAACAAGGGCGCGCTGCCGCACGCGCATCCCGGTATCGAGCAAGTGTGCTACGTGCTCGAAGGCAGAGCGCGCGCGGAAGTGTGCGGCGAGACGATGGAGCTTGGCCCGGGCGATTGTTGTTTTTTTCCGGCGAACGAAAAGCATTCTTTTGTCACGCTGAGCGACGAGCCGGTTAGAGTGCTCGTCATCTATGCGCCGCCGTACGGCGAGTCGCCCGACAAAGTCATCCGCTGATCGAAACCATGCTGCGACTTCTGCTTTGTGTTTGCTGCTTGCTGCTGGCGCCCCTTGCCGGCGCGCAAAACTACCCGAGCAAACCCGTGCGCATCGTTGTGCCGTTCGCGGCAGGCAGCGTGAGCGACGGCGTGGCGCGATTGCTAGCGCAAGAGCTTTCCAAAGAGATGGGCGTCCAGTTCATCGTCGATGACAAACCCGGCGCCAACTCGATCATCGGCGCGGAGTACGTCGCCAACGCCGCGCCGGACGGTTATACGCTGCTGCTGCCGAGCAATACCGCGCTGGCGGCGAATCTCGCGCTGTACAAGAAGCTGCCGTACGACCCGGTCGCAAGCTTCACGCCGATCATGCGCATCGGCAATTATCCGTTCGTGTTAGTGGTGAATCCGAAATTGCCGGTGGCGAGCGTGCCGGAACTGATCGCGCATGCGCGTGCCCGTCCCGGCAAGCTTAATTTCGCGACATCCAACAGCCTGTCGTTGGTTGCCGCCGAGACTTTCAACGTGCTTGCGAAAACTAGATTTGTGCGCGTGCCGTACAAAGCTAATCCGCAAGCACTGGCCGATTTGATGAACGGCCAAGTGCACATGATGGTTGCGGATATCGGCACGGCGATGACGCACGTCAAAGCCGGCAAGCTGCGCGCCCTCGGCGTTACGCCCGCCAAGCGCACGCGGCTCGCGCCCGGCATGGCGTCGGTTGCGGAAAGCGCTTTGCCCGGCTTCGATTTCACCGGTTGGGTAGGCCTGGTCGGCCCGGCCAAGCTGCCGCCGGAGATCGTCACCAAGCTGCACGCCGCACTCACGAAGATTTTGCAGAAACCCGAGCTGCGGGTTGCTTTCGACCGCATCGGCACCGAGATCGCACCGAGCAAACCGGATGAATTTGCCGCGTTCATCAAGCAGCAAATCGGCGATTGGGGCGCGCGGGTGAAGGCGGCGGGGATTGAGGCGGAGTGAACATCGAAACGCCGCACGTGCGGTGCAGGTCGAACGAAGTAGGTTGGGGTGTGTAGCGAACCCCAACGTATCCCGATGCGCGTTGCGTTGGGGTTCGCAAGCTCACCGCCATCCTACGATTCTGCCAGCCAGTCAATGACAACCGGCCCCCTCTCCGGCATTAAAGTCCTAGACATGACCACCGTGTTCATGGGCCCGCATTGCACGCAAATTCTGGCTGAGCACGGCGCGGAGGTGATCAAACTCGAAGCGCCGGAGGGCGATGTCACGCGTCAGATTCCGCCTGCGCGCCATCCTGGCATGGGCGCGGTGTTTTTGCTGGCGAATCGCGGCAAGCGCAGCATCGTGCTCGACTTGAAAAAGCCCGCCGGGCGCGAAGCGGCGTTGAAAATCGCGGCGCAATGCGACGTGCTGATCTACAACGTGCGCCCTGCCGCCATGCAGCGCTTGGGGCTGGCGTATGAGGACGTGAAAGCGGTCAATCCGCGCATCATCTACGTCGGCGCGTACGGCTATGGGCAAGCCGGCCCGTATGCGGCGCGGCCCGCTTACGACGATTTGATTCAAGCCGCGAGCGGGTTGGCGTCGCTGCCGCAGCGTGTGAACGGCGCCGAGCCGCGCTATGTGCCGGCGGCGATCGTCGATCGCAGCGTCGGCCTGGCGGCGGTGAATGCCGTCACCACGGCGTTGTTTTGCCGCGAGCGTACCGGTCAAGGTCAAGCTGTAGAAGTGCCGATGCTGGAGACGATGGTGCACATGCTGTTCGGCGAGCATTTGTGCGGGCACGCGTTCGAGCCGCCGCTGGCGCCGCCCGGCTATGCGCGCGTGCTCTCGCCCGACCGGCGTCCGTACAAAACGAAGGACGGCCACATCGGCGCGCTGGTTTATACCGACAAGCATTGGTCGGCGTTTCTGGCGCAGATCGACCGGCGCGATCTGCTCACGCATCCGCATTTCAAAGACATGCGCAGCCGCGCGCAGAATATCGATAAGGTGTATGCGTTTTTGGCCGAAGTGCTGACCACGCGCACCACCGCCGAGTGGTTGGCATTCTTCGATCAGGCAGACACGCCGGCGATGGCGCTGCGCACGCTGGAAGGCGTGCTCGATGATCCGCACCTCAACGCCGTGGATTTTTTCCCGCTCGCGGATCATCCAAGCGAAGGCAAGTTGCGGCAAATGCGCAACCCGACCACATGGTCGGCAACGCCGCTCGGCGAGATTCGCCCCGCGCCGCGCTTGGGGGAGCATAGCCGCGAAGTGTTGCGTGAGGTGGGGTACGATGAGGCGGCGATTGCAGCAATGATCGCCGACAGCGTTACGTTGACTGAGTAAACGGGCTGTCATTCCCGCGCAGGCGGGAATCTAAGACGTCCGCAAAGCATTGGGATTCCCGCACGCGAAGACGGTACGGCCGAACTTCGCCGTCCATGCGTGGCGGGAATGACGGAGGCTCTTTTGGATTTTTCCCTCACCGCCGAGCAAGAATCGCTACGCGCTAGCGTGCAAAAACTCTGCGCCCAATTCGGCGACGACTACTGGCTCGCGCACGACCGCGACGCGCAGTTTCCGCATGAGTTTCATCGCGCGTTCGCCGAGGCCGGCTGGCTCGGCATCGCCATGCCGGAAGCCTACGGCGGCGCGGGACTGGGCATCACCGAGGCGGCGCTGTTAATGCAAACCATTGCCGCATCAGGCGCGGCGATGAGCGGTGCTTCATCGATACACATGAATATATTTGGGCTGAATCCGGTGGTGGTGTTCGGCTCCGAAGCGCAAAAGCAGCGCTGGCTGCCACCGCTGATCGCCGGCAAAGACAAAGCCTGCTTCGCGGTGACCGAGCCGAACGCCGGACTCGACACGACGCATCTGCAAACCAAAGCGGTACGCGATGGCGATCATTACGTGGTGAAGGGCGCGAAGGTATGGATTTCCACCGCGCAAGTGGCCAACAAGATGCTGCTGCTGGCGCGCACCAACCCAATCGAGCAGGGGAAAAAACCTTCGCAAGGTCTGAGTCTGTTTTACACCGACCTCGACCGCACTTTCGTCGAAGTGCGCGAGATTCCGAAGATGGGCCGCGCGGCGGTGGATTCGAACCAGCTTTTCATCGACGGCTTGCGCGTGCCGGTCGCGGACCGTATCGGCGAAGAAGGACGCGGCTTTGAGTACATTTTGCACGGGCTCAATCCCGAGCGCATTTTGGTCGGCGCGGAAGCGGTCGGCATCGGCCAAGCTGCGTTGTGGCGCGCAGCGAATTACGCCAAAGATCGTATCGTCTTCGGTAGGCCCATCGGGCAAAACCAAAGCATTCAGCATCCGCTCGCACATGCGTGGATGGAGCTGGAAGCGGCGAATTTGATGACGTTCAAAGCCGCCGGTTTGTACGATGCCGGCAAACCGTGCGCCGCCGAAGCCAACGCGGCGAAGTATCTCGGCGCCGAAGCTGGCTACAAAGCGTGCGAAACGGCGATGATGTCGATGGGCGGCTACGGCTACGCCAAGGAATATCACGTCGAGCGCTACTTGCGCGAAGTGATGATTTGCCGCATCGCACCGGTCAGCCCGCAGATGATTTTGAATTACATCGCGGAGCGCGTGCTGGGGTTGCCGAAGTCGTATTGAGCCTAGATCCGGCAGTTGACCGCTTGTCGTTCTTCGGGGTGGGGCGCGTGTACATTGACCTATGTGCCAATTTTTCGCATCACCGCGCGAGTGAGTACGCTACGCGCCCGATTGCGCGTCTGCGAAGTTGCCTGGCGTTGTTGCTCCTCGTGGCAGGGTCAGCCCTGCGGCCTCAGTGCACCCAGCCAGCCAACTTCGCAGGCGCACAGTTGGGCGGGCCCAACGGCCGGATCTAGGTTGAACGCTGAGGTGGGGCTTTTAGCGCGATTTGGGTAATCGCTTACGCGCGGACTGCGCTGCGGGAGGCTGGCCTGCAGCACCGGCCATTACGCCTTCAATCCGCGCGATGCGCGTTTCGTGATTCAAGACCAGATCGCCGAGACGGTCCATGCGCTTAGCGGTTTGTTCGAGTTCGGCCTTGACAACCGCCACCCCCGAAAGGCGATCGAGAATATCCGAGACGACGCTCATCGATTACGCCTCGCGCCGCATGCGCTCGATTTTGGCGAACAACTCATCGAGTTTCTTGTTTGTCGCCTTCAATGTCGCGCTCATGGATTTGAAATCGCTTTGCGCCCGGGCGCTCACGGCGTCCAGCAACTGCAACTCTTCGGCGGTGATGCCATCCAAATAAGCGTCTACCGCATAGCGAATCTCCTCGCTCATTTTGCTGCCGCGCTCTTTCGCGCGGCGTTGGAGAGCTTTCTTTTGCGCCGGGTCGAGATAGACTTGAGTAAGAGTCAGTGAAGCCATATGCGAGTGCTCCAATCGATATATAGCCGAAATATATCCGATAGGTAATTCCCGCGCAACTGGCCTGGTAGCTCGGCAGGCTCTAGTGCGTTAGTGCTAGCCCCGGAGGACTTCGAGGGCACGCGGGTAGCGCGTGCACAATCAACTATGCGCCGCCCGCGCGCGCATCCGCCGAAATCGTAAACGGGTCGGAATAGAACTCATCCTCCGGCAAGCCGCGCGTTTTGATGAAGCTCTCATGCGCCGCGCCGACCATCGCCGGGCCGCCGCAAGCGTACACCTCGTATCCGCTGAGATCGGCGAAATCGTCGAGCACGGCTTGATGCACGAGACCGGTGCGTCCCATCCAATCGTCGCCCGGCGCGGGATCGGAGAGCACCGGCACGAACGTAAAGTTGGGATTACCTCGTTCCCAGATGCGCGCGAGTTCTTCCATGTACAGATCGGCTTTCGCGCGCACACCCCAATACAACGTCATCGGCCGCGTGATGCCCTTGTGCAGCGCGTGCAGGATCATGCCTTTGATCGGCGCGAAGCCGGTGCCACCGGCGAGAAAGATGATCGGCTTGTCGCTGTCTTCGCGCAGGAAGAAGGTGCCGAGCGGACCTTCGAAGCGCAGCAGCGCTTTTTCCTTGAGTTGCTCGAATACGAACGTACTGAACGCGCCGCCGTAGTTGCGGATGTGCAGTTCCAAGAGCGCGTCTTCATGCGGTGGGTTGGCGAGCGAGAAGCTGCGGCGTTTGCCGTCGGCGAGCAAGATGTCGATGTATTGGCCGGCGAGGAATTGCAGGCGTTCGTTGATCGGCAGCTTGAGAGACAACACGGCGACGTCGGCCGCGGGGCGAGCGATTTTCTCGACGCGGCAGCGCAGCGTCTTAACTTGAATCTCGTTGACAGCGCCGATCTCTTTGCATTCGATTTCGATGTCAGAGAGAGGCTTAGCTTGGCAGAACAGCGCCTTGCCTTGCTCTTTTTCGAAGCTAGGCAGCACCCACACTTGGTAGTTGCCGTAGTCGACTTCGCCGGCAAGGATTTTTCCTTTGCACGCGCCGCAGTTGCCAGCCTTGCAGCCGTAGGGCAGATGCAAGCCGCCGCGCTGGGCTGCTTGAAGTATCGTTTCACCGGGCTCGGCGCTGAAGACGCGGTTGCTCGGTTTGGCGGTGATCTGAAATGCCATGGTCGTTCGGGTTAGGCGTGGGTGCGGGGTCGCTTACAATCCGCGCATGTTACGCGTTTTGATCGTCGGTTTCGGCGACGTGGCGCAGCGTATTGCGCGTTTGCTGCGCGGGCGCGCTCGCGTCTACGCATTGGTGCGGGGGGAGGCAGCGCGCGAACGGGCTCGTTCGGCGGGTGCGGTATGCGTGCGGGGCGATCTCGATTACTTGCATAAACTTCGACGTATCGGTGGCTTGGCTGAGGCCGTGATTCATTTGGCGCCGCCGCCATCGCCGAATAACGCGAGGCCGCGCGGCTCAAATATCCCGATTGACAGCCGCGAATTCGACGATGCACGCACCCGAAATCTGCTGGCGGCCCTGTCGCGGCGCGGCAGTGTACCACGGCGATTTGTCTATATCAGTACCAGCGGCGTGTACGGCGATCATGGCGGCGCGCACGTGACCGAGACATCGCGGTTGCGCACGCAGAACGGGCGCGCGTGGCGGCGTGTGGCGGCGGAGCGCCGTGTGCGCAAGTGGGCGGCGCGGCAGCACGGCTGCGCTCGCGGTCGCGCTCAGTTCCGCGCGCGTCGCGCCAGCGTGTCTGTGCGCGCGAGCATTCTGCGCGTGCCGGGAATCTATGCGGCGGAGCGCTTGCCGCTGCAGCGTTTGAGTTCGGGCCAGCCCGCGTTGCGGGCGCAGGACGATGTTTACACGAATCATATACATGCGGATGATCTGGCTCGTATATCAATACTGTCGCTATTCAGGGCAAGACACAATCGGGTGTATATAGCTTCTGATGAGTCGGAGATGACGATGGGCGACTATTTTGATCGCGTAGCCGATGCCTACGGCTTGCCGCGTGCGCCGCGACTGGCGCGCAGCGAGGCGCAGCGAGTACTCAGCGAAATGGCGTTGAGCTTTATGTCCGAGTCGCGGCGGCTATCGAACCGGCGCTTGCGCCAGGAATTACGCGTGCGGCTGCGTTATCGCAGCGTGGATGATTTCTTGGCGCAGTCGCGCAGAGGATAGAGGGACAGCGCGCAGAGAACGCGCGCTGTGTTCTCAATCGTGCCGGCGGAACTGGCCTTCGTATAGGCGCGAAGATTTGGACCCGCGCACATGAGCATGTTGCGGTGCGAAGCGCGGCAACTCGTCACGGCCAAACAGCAGCATGCCCAAGGCGATGGCGTCGCTAACGACTCCGGGGAACAGCAACAGGAATCCGGCCAGCAGGGTGCGATGACTGCGGATCGGCGCCGGAATATTGCCCAGCGGCGTCATGAGCGAGCCGATTAACTCCATCAGCAGTGATGCGCCCGCCTCCTTGATCAGTGCCAGCCCGGTGATAAAGGTCAGCGCGAGCCACGCGGTCAACCACCAGCCCAGCACATGGGCAAGTTGAATCAGCCCGTAAATTTCGACGACGGGGAACGCGAGTAGAATCAGACCCAGCAAGTTTTTCATGATGCAGCTTCCTACCTCACCTACTTAATCACTGGCCACTGTGCAGCAAACATGTCGGTGCTCTTAGTGCTAACCAACGTACCAGATGCCATGTTGGCCGACCGCATGGCTCAGGCGCTCGTTGCCCAAGGCTGCGCCGCTTGCGTGAATGTGCTTGCGCCGTGCGCCTCGGTGTACCGCTGGCGGGGCGGTGTCGAGCGCAGCGCGGAAATCCCGCTTCTGATCAAGACGACACAGCAGCATTATGCCGCAGTGGAGAGTGCGATCCGAAAGCTGCATTCCTACGAACTTCCGGAAATCATCGCTGTCCCTGTCACGCAAGGCTTGCCAGCCTACCTCGCATGGGTCGAATCGGAAACGACCGGTCAGATTCAAGCTTAGCATTGAGTGAGATTCGCGTGATGCGCTTTTTGTTCCTGATTTCGGCTATTGCTCTCGGCACTTTAGCGGTGGCGGACGATAAAGCGCCAGTGAGCGCTCAAGCGCAAGCGGACGGCAGCGGCCAACAATCCCTGCGCGATCTGCTGGGAAGCAAGTCGGAGGAGGAGCCGCTGCCGCCGGAGCGCGCTTTTGTCATGCACACGGAGGCGGTCGCGCCCGATGCCGTGAGCGTCACATTTACCCCCGCGCCGACTTACTACCTGTATCGCAACAAGTTCGCCTTCGCCGTCGTGCAGCCGGCGGCGGTAAGTGTGCATGAGGTGCAGCTTCCCAGCGGCGCGATGAAGGAAGATCCGATCTTTGGCCGCACGGAGGTTTACCATGACAGCGTTCGCGCGCTGCTCAGCTTGCGCGCCCCGAGCCCGCTGCCGGGTGAAGTGGAACTCGATATTACGATGCAGGGCTGCACCGAACGCGGGTTATGCTACCCGCCAGATACGAGGCGGGTGAAGGTGGCGCTGGCCGATGCGGTGGCTACCAACGCTAGCGGCGCTGCCGCCACGCCTGTAAGTGCGCCGCCGGCAGCTGTTCCTACACACGACACCGGCGCGCTACCCTGGGCAGTCCTGGCGCTGGGTGTTGCGGCGCTCGTGCTCTTGCTGTGGCGTCGGTGGCGGCGCCCGCGCCCATAGCGCTAATACATGCCATTGGATACCTGTCATAGTGTCTTATAATCTAACGCATTGAGCTATCCCTCGACCAGTATTGATGGAACCCACACAGAAACCGGCCCGGCAGTGGGTCAGCTTGGTCATCGTGTTAATCGTTACGCTAGGCGCTTTGTACCTGGTTCTGGTCGGCACGCGCCCCGGACGCCCTCCGCTGCCTGCGCCCGGGGAAACGCAAACGCAAGCACCGTTGACGGGGATCGCGCCGGGCGCCTTGTACGCGGCAAGCTTTCCGGATTTAAACGGCCAGGAACTCGCGCTAGGCAAGTGGCAAGGGCAGGTGATGGTGCTCAATTTCTGGGCGACTTGGTGCGTGCCTTGCCGTGAAGAAATGCCGATCTTCGATCGCGTTTTCAAGAAGTTCGCGAATCAACGCGTGGCCTTCGTCGGTTTGGCAGCAGACGAAAAGGCCAAAGTCGCGCCGTTCCTGCAACAAAGCCCGGTCTCTTACCCAATATTGATCGGTGACTTGGATGCACTCGAATTCGCCCGCAGGCTTGGCGCGAAGCAAGCAGCTTTGCCCTTCACTGCGATCATCGACCGCAACGGCCGCATCGTGCGCACTAAACTGGGCCCCTACACCGAAGCCGAACTCGAAGCGCAGATTCGCTCTGCGCTCTAACCACCGCCGCAGCACCCTTAGGGGTAACGCGGGCCGCTACACAAAAATCTAGACAACTTCGCCCTTCTTGCGGCAAACTCGCCGCCATGAAACGGGTTCTGGTCCTCAACGGTCCCAACCTTAACCTGCTCGGCACGCGCGAGCCAGGCATCTACGGGACGACCACCCTGGCTCAGATTAATGCCAAATTGACGAAATTGGCGGAAGATGCGGGGGTAAAGCTCGATACCTACCAAAGCAACATCGAGGGTGAGCTGATCAACCGCATTCATGCGGCCGCTGCGGACAATACGGCTTTCATCATCATTAATCCGGCCGGCTATACGCACACCAGCGTGGCGATTCGCGACGCGCTTTCGGCGGTTAAGATCCCTGCCATTGAAGTGCATCTTTCCAATATCCACACCCGCGAGGCTTTTCGCAGTCACTCTTACATTTCCGGCGTGGCGCTGGGTGTGATCGCTGGATTCGGTCCGCAAAGCTACGAACTTGCATTGCAGTATGCGCTTCATCGACTCGCGTCGCAGGACGCGAAAAGCGGTTAGTTGCGTCGCAGGACGCGAAAAGCGGTTAGTTGCGTCGCCAGACGCGAAACACGGTTAGCACAGAACAACTGAGCATCGCTCGGGAGTCATATAAGCCATGGATCTGCGCAAGCTCAAGACCTTGATTGAATTGGTGCAAGAGTCGGGCATCGCCGAACTCGAAATCACCGAAGGCGAAGAACGCGTCCGCATCAGCCGCTCGGTGCCAAGCGGCCAGATGATGATGCCTGCCTCCGCGCCGGCCCTGATGGTTGCCGCAGCCGGCAGCGCCGCCCCCGCGCACACGCAGGCCCCCGCCGGATCCGGCGCAGCTGGGGGGGAAGCGCCGGCCGAAGAGGGGCACGTCGTCAAGTCGCCGATGGTCGGCACCTTCTACCGTTCACCTTCGCCTGGTGCGCCGTCATTTGTCGATGTCGGACAAAGCATCGCCGAAGGACAGACACTGTGCATCATCGAGGCGATGAAGCTTTTGAACGAGATCGAATCGGACGTCGCGGGCGTGGTGAAAAAAGTACTGGTGGAGAACGGCCAACCGGTGGAATACGGTCAGCCGCTCTTCCTCATCGGCCAGGCCTAATTTTCTGAGCCCGACTCTGCTACCGCTAACCCGCAAGCCCCCCTCAGGTTCCTCAGGTTCACCTATGCGCCGCGACCCGCTCGGTCAACCCATGTTCGAGAAGGTGCTGATCGCCAACCGCGGCGAGATCGCGCTGCGCATCCAGCGCGCATGCCGCGCGCTCGGCATCAAAACCGTCGCGGTGCACTCGACCGCCGACGCTGAGGCCAAATACGTCAAATTGGCGGACGAATCGGTGTGTATCGGTCCGCCGCCGCCGCAAGAAAGCTACCTCAATATTCCGGCCATTATCAGCGCGGCGGAAGTGACTGACTCGGAGGCCATTCACCCTGGCTATGGGTTTCTCTCGGAGAACGCAGATTTCGCCGAGCGCGTCGAGAACAGCGGTTTCAAGTTCATTGGCCCGCGTGCCGAAACCATCCGGTTGATGGGCGATAAGATCAGCGCCAAGCAAGCGATGAAGCGCGCCGGGGTGCCGGTGGTGCCCGGTTCCGAAGGGGCCGTGCCGGAGGAGCCCAAGGCCATCAAAGCGCTGGCTGCACAGATCGGCTATCCGGTCTTGATCAAAGCCGCCGGCGGCGGCGGCGGGCGCGGCATGCGCGTGGTGCACACGGAAGCTGCGCTGATCAACGCTGTGCAAATGACGCGTGCGGAAGCGCAAGGCGCATTCGGCAATCCGACTGTGTACATGGAAAAGTACTTGGCCAATCCGCGCCACATTGAAATCCAAGTGCTGGCCGATGAGTTTAAGAATGCCGTGTTCTTGGGCGAGCGCGATTGCTCCATGCAGCGGCGCCATCAAAAGATCATGGAGGAGGGTCCCGCGCCGGGTCTGCGCGAGCGCCTGCGTGATCGCATCGGCGATCGCTGCGCGGACGCGTGCAGGAAAATCGGCTACCGTGGCGCCGGCACGTTCGAATTCTTGTACGAGAACGACGAGTTCTATTTCATCGAAATGAACACGCGCGTGCAAGTCGAACATCCGGTCACCGAGCTCATCACCGGTATCGACATTGTGCAAGAACAACTGCGCGTCGCCGCCGGGCAACGCCTGCGCTTCCGGCAAAAAGACATCACTTACAAAGGCCACGCCATTGAGTGCCGCATCAACGCCGAAGATCCATACACCTTTGTGCCTTCCCCCGGGCGCATCACCGGCTGGCATCCGCCCGGCGGACCAGGCATACGCGTCGATTCGCATGTTTACCAGAACTACATGGTGCCGCCGAACTACGATTCACTCATCGCCAAAGTAATCGCCCACGGCGACACGCGCGAGCACGCGCTCGCACGCATGCGCACCGCGTTATCGGAAATGGTCGTGGAAGGCATTAAGACCAACCTCGCGCTTCACCAAGAACTGCTCAACGACAACGCGGTGATCCGCGGCCGCACCAGCATTCATTACCTCGAAGAAAAGCTGGCGAATCAGAAGAAGAATCAGTAGCGGCGATCCGCCAGGATCGGCCAGTGTCAACGCCGCCGGTACGGCCAAACTCGTAGTGCTCGTTATCGGAGGCGCTACTGCAATTTCAATTGCGGCGCGCAATCGCCTCGCTCGGAGGCCTCGGCGTGGAGTTGGTAAACGTGGCCGGCCTGTAGTTCGGCGCTGATGCTCGCCTTGGTACTCAGATCCGCTCTGCCCATCCCACCAAAGACGCGCGTTGCGCACAACACCTCGATCGAGTGCTTGCCTGGGGCCAGCTGCACTTGCGGCTGTTCCTCGTCCACCGGAACTGAATCGACTGCAACAATGGTTAGCGCCAGATCGAGGCCCGTATCCGTCGAGCCGGCGAACGCACGGTTGAGGATCGTTGCGCTTTCATCGGCGCATGCCAAACCGATCGCGAATGCAGCCGCAAACGTCGAAGCCGCGATCGAACGACCGTGTACGAATCGAACCTTGATCCGGCGCGTACGCTTAGTTTTCTTTGCATCCAAGTTTAGGCCCCCTCTTTAACAACAACCATCGGCTGCCCCGCTCCTGGCACTCTCAACAGCGGAGCGGTCACTGGTGCGTCGAATGCTTACCTACTTCTTCTCTTTCGGTGCTGCCAGCAAACTTCCCTCGAACCAAACCATATCGCGTTTTGCATCGCTCCAAAAGAACGGCAGGCGCACGACTGCGCCGTTGTCGTAACGCAATTCGAGGGTGTAGCCGTTGAGCACGTAAGTGCCGCTGCGGTCTGCTTTGGTTTTCTCGCTTTTCGCTTGCGATCCTCCGCCAAAGTTTGGCCCAACGACTACCGAGCTCGCTCCTTCGTCGTCGAATACCGCGCCGGTGGTCACACCGGTTCCGCTCAACTCGCCCATCTGCCCGCTGCCCGAACCGCCGCTGCGGAATTTTTCGAATCGGCCTGCGCTCGTCAACGTCACACCCCAGTTTAGCCACGACCCACCGCCGCCAAGTATCGAGTGGGACGACGCGCCGGTCCAAGTACCATGCGCACGCTCGTTCGGCTGCGCGGGCAGGACTACGTTTGCTAGTTTGAGCGGCTCGAACTTGTGCGGCGCGTCGGGCCACGCGACTTCGTAGTTGCCGCCGCCCTTGCGCCAACGTCCCCAGGACTTCGATTCGTTCTTTTTCGATGCCGCCACATCCATATCCTCCGGTGGTACAGGCAGGCCTGGGTACACCGTGCCGTCCTTGAGCAGTAAGTAGGCGTAATCGTGCAACTGTAGGCCGCCGATCTCGTAAACCTGCTCCCAGCGATAGACGATGGCTTCGATATCCTTCGCTGCCAGCCCTTTGCCGGGCGCGGTGACATATTTGTAGCGCGCGGCCTCGGCTTCCTCGTGCTCTTTCTTTTTCTTCGCTTGCGTCGGAGGCAGACGATCGACATCGCCCACGCGCCGCAGCAGTGCGACGTGCGTGCCTATGCCGTAATAATCTTCGGCGTAGATGACATGCTCGCCGTTGGCGTTGCGCCCGAACAGGCAGAAATCTTCATCGGGATCATAAGTGCTGTTCCACAACGGATCTTGGATGTCGAGTTTCCCAGTGGCTTCCGAGTACTTGTACTTGCCGGTCGGGTTAATGCTGCTGCCGCCTTCGAGAAACTGAAATTCGCCATTGGCGAACAGCAGCAGATCGAAGCGGCGCAACACCTTCTCCTTGCTGGAGAAATTGCCGACATAGCGCCCTGGGGCGAGAGGGCCACCGGCTTTGATGTTGCCCACCGTGAGCGGCTGCGCTTCGATGTCGGTTGCGCGGTTTTCTTGCTTTGCGGCCACCATTTCTTCCGCGCCGATCTGCGAGACGATGCCGGTCGCCGTTTGACGATGACGCTGCATTGCAGGGGAATCATTTACCAGCAAACGTGCGACGCGGCCGTACAGGCCGTCCACGCTAACCGCCGTATAGACCGCCGCCCCTTGCTTGCCCTTGGCGTCGCTCCAGGCGCGCGTGCCGGAAACAAGGTTCTTTGTCTGCGGTTTGATCGATAAGGTGCCGGCCCATTTGCCTTCCGGGGGCATATCTTGTTCGGCCACGCGCTTGAGCCACGCTTCAAGGGTTTGGGCGCCAAGCGATGCCCGGGCGTAGGCCGAAACCTGCACAAATTCTCCTGGCTGCAGATCAGCTGGGGTGTAGATGCGCGCGCCGCTGGCTTCCGTTTCGTTCCATCCGGTCGGGGGTTGCAACGCGTATGTGCGGCTGGAAACAACCAGCAATATAAAAACGAGAAAAAGAGATCTGGCGTTCATGACTGTTGAATTGACAAGCGGCTATTGCCGCTTAAAGCTTTCCGTGACGCGCTTAAACTGAGGCAGCATTTCTTCCCCACGCGCCGCGCCGACCAGGCCTTGCGCGATGAAATAGTTGCCGCCGTCCGGCACGATCACTTGATACAGCCGCATCGGCAGGTCGCTCTTGCCGTCAGTTGCGTCGGCCAGCAACTCGTATCCCGCCATGCCGTCGAGCGTGATCGACCTGCCTTTAAAGTTACGCACGTTTTTGACTTGCGCGGTCTTCGCGGCGCGCGCTTGCGCGAACCCCGGTAGATCTTCGATCGGGCTTTGGCTGACGGAATTGCCGATGACATAGATTGGTGCCTCGACCGCCGTCGCGCGCGTCTCGCCGGTTTCCGTGAGCAGTAGCACATTGCTCATGCGCCCAGCAATCTTCAGCTTTTCGCTTGGCTCGATGCGAAACAACAGGCCTTCGAAGACATCCCTCGCGAGCGCGGTATTGATCGATGCGGACAGCACCGCCTGCTGGATAGGCGCGCTCAGCTCATCGCTTACGTGTTTGGGGCAAGTGCCCACGACCATGGTTGTGGCGTTGTCTTCGCCGGTAATCAACATCCATTTGAGGAATTCCATGCCACTCGCTCGTTGGCTGACTTTGACGAAGAGCGCATCTTTGCCGCCGTGTTGCAACGGCGTGGATTCCAGCAGCACCATATCTTTCTTCGCAAGGTTCTCGCGCGTCATGGCGCCCTTGATCTCGGCCACGGGTGCGGGCATTTCCGTGACGACGATTGAAGCGGTCACATCCTCGCGCACGAATCCGGGGAATTGCTTGGCAAGGGTGAAGCCCTGCGGCGGCTCGAGGCTGACTTTCGTGCCCGGCACTGCCACCGGTTCGGCAAATGCAGTTAGCGCGACGAAAGCGAGCAGAGTGGTGGCTAAACGTGCGGCGGAGCAAAACATGATTAAACGACCTCGTTAGTGTTGGTGGAGTGCCGGCTTACTTTTTCTTCTTCAAGAACGTCCCTCCGGCGATACCGATTGCGTCGTCGCTGTCCGGGAAAAAGTAAAAAAGCGCGGGTTCGCGCTTGCCATCGGCGAGCGAGAGCATGATGGTGTAACCGTCCAAACTGTAGCGGCCCGCGCTGCCCGACTTGGAACTGGTCACGACCGAAGCGCCTTCCGGCGAGCCGGTTTGATCGTTGGTGCTCGCGCCGGCACCGCGCCCCATGCGTACCGTGCCATCGGCGGCGAAGTCGTAGTCCTCAAATGCCACTACCATTGCGGTGCCGGTGCCGGTGCCGGTGCCGCCGCCGCCGATCCCGCTCATGCTCGCGTAACGACCAGCAAGGGTTTGCTTGGCGCGCGCGGGCCTTGCAACCATCTTGGCCCGCAGCTTCTTCGGCTTGCCCTTGCTATCAGAAACGACATAGTCGCCGCCTTCTTTGCGCCAACGGCCATCCGGCTTGGCGCTGGATAGAGCGGTTTTCGCATCGCGCGTATAGGAACCGTCGGCAAATAGCACCACGGGCCGGTACTTCAACACCAACGAACCGCCAATGCCCATCGTCCAGCTTTCATCGAGAACCACGGCTTCGATGCTGCGCGTTTCGGCGTGGTTTGCTTGGGCGGATTGGGCGGATTTCGGTTGCGGCGCCTCGGCGGCCGCTTCGACTGCGACGGGTTTGGCCGCGGCTGAAGGTGTTGTCGCGCCGCCAATCTTTAAGCCTTGCGCGCCAAGGGTAAGGTTATCGACGTCAGTCTTCAGCAATTGCTCAAGGTAGCCTTTGGCCGCCTGCTTCATATTGGCAGCGATCTGCGGGTTGGGCGTCTTCTTGAGTTGCTCATGCACGCTATCCAAGAACATGCCCAGGATCGCGAGTTGCTCATAGGCGTCCTGCTTGTCTGCCTCGGGCGCTTGCGCGATGCCCGGATGGGCGCTAAAGGCGCTGCGCATTTGCGCAGCGACGGCTTTGAACTGCTCGATCTCGGCATCGCGCTCTTGATAGGCCTGCAGGCTGGAAACCAAGAACAGCGCTACCGCGCCGCCAAGTTCGTTCGCGGGCATTCCGAGCTTGTGCTCGACTTGGGGATACAAGGTCAGCAACATGCCGAACATCCGTTCTACTTCCGGGCGCGCGTTGGTCGGGTAGGCGGCGGCAAGCTTCGCGGCAGCGGTGGAACCGGCGCTGCGGTTGACGATGATGCCTGGCGCTTCTTTTCCGCCCGCCTCTGTTCGCTGCTGTCCCGCTTTGACTGCATCGACGACATCGTTCAGCAGGCCACTGGATTCGAGAAAACTCGACTGCGGCGCCCCTTGCTGCAATATTTGTCCAAAGGAGGCACCCGCCAACCCGATGCCGATCAACCAAAGCAGTCGCTTGAAACAGAGCATGCAAATATCCCCTGGCGTGTGACGTTAACGGCGAAACGCTTGGTAAAGATATGCCCAGGAGGGCGAGCCGCGCGGGCGAATAGGAGTTCTAGTGCGGCGGAGGCATTCTTCTTTAAGCCGCAACGCTTAGTTTACACTGAGCGTTGACGCATCTGACGTGACAAATTTACCGCCATGAAAATCGAGGATGTCAGTTTCGGGACCACCGACTGGGCGACGGTCGAGCGCACCGAGACGCCTGGAGAAATGGGTGTTGCGTATCAACGCGTGCGCCAGTTCGGTGCGGTGCGCGTGCGCATGGTCGAGTATTCCCCGAGCTATCTTGCCGACCACTGGTGCGAAAAGGGCCACATCATTTTGTGTTTGGAAGGGGAGTTGCACACCGAACTGGCGGATGGCAGCGTGCACGTGCTCAAGCCGGGGATGAGTTATCAAGTCGGCGACGGTGCGATGGCGCACCGCTCCAGCGCGCCGTTCGGCGTCAAGTTATTCGTCGTCGATTAACCGCCGGCGGGTACCAAGAATAAGGCGAGGCCGCTCGACGCCGGCCTCGCCGCAGGTCTGATGGCAAGCGTGCCCGCGTTACAGCCCGCCGGTCGAGTCGATGACAAACACCGCTCTGGCCGAACGCGCGCCGCTCATCGTAATCGTGCAGCCCCAGCTCTGGCCGGCGCACGTGCCTTCCCAGTGATCGAATTCCCACCAGATGTTCTTGATCGTATTGACGTACGGGCGCGGCGTGAGCGTGACCAACGTGCCGGGGTTGTAGACTTCGGTGCAATCGGTTCCACCGGTTCCGCAGGTAATTCCGGCGGGGCTGCTCGTGACTCTGCCATTGCCGCTGATCGATACCGTGAGCTGTGCGCCGGTGCGCCCGCGTACTGCACTTGAAAACGCTGAGCAGCCGAGTGCGTCGCACACGCGCACGCGATAGTCGACGCTGGTTCCGGCACTCAAGCCGCTGTGCAGAAAGCTGGTGCTGTTGGCCGGCACGATAACAGTGCTGCTGGCCCCACCGATGATTTGCCAGTTCACTTCGAAGCGCGTTTCGCCGGGCGTGCGGTCGCTCCAGCGTACCTGGATGCTGCTTGCCGTCTGGCTGGCGATGGACGGAAGCAGGGACGGGAAGCACACCGCGCGCAATGCGTTGACGCGGCCGAACTGCCAGAGCGTGCCGGTGCCGGCGATTGCGTCCGAGGTGCTGGCGATGCGATTGACGATGTCTGTCGCGCTGTTCAAGTTGCAGCTCGTGCGTACCAGTGCCGCAATGCCGGCGACGTGCGGTGAAGCCATCGACGTGCCGCTGCAATTCGCAAATGCGCCCGCGAGATTCGCTTGGCACTTGGCCGCCCCAGGCACGGCGGTGGAGAAAATTGCTGAACCCGGTGCGGCTACATCGACCCACATGCCGAAGTTCGATGTGCCGGAGATCATGTCCGCGCTGTTGGTGTTTGCCACCGCCATGACGTTGGGGCACGCGCCAGGCCATTGTTGCTGGTTCGCACCGTTGTTGCCGGCGGCGGCCACCAGCACGATATTGCGGCCGAAGGCGTAGTTGATTGCCTCGCGCAGTTCGTTGCGCCCGACATCGAACAGATCTTCCCACCACGCCGTGCTGCAGTCTTCTTCACCGCCCAAGCTCATGTTGATCACGTGTGCGCCGTTGTCGGCAGCCCAATAGATCGCGTCATAGAGCATTGAGATGCTGCCGCTGCCGGTGTCGTCCAACACTTTGACATTCATCAAGCGGCTGTCGTAGCCGACGCCGGCGACGCCCATCGCGTTGTTGGTTGATGCCGCGGCGATACCGGCAACGTGCGTACCGTGGCCGTTGATATCGTTGCTGCCGCTCGCAGAGCCGGTGAAATCGCGGCGCGCGACGATCTTGCCGGCGAGATCCGCGTGCGCTTCGTTGATGCCGGAATCGAGCACTGCGATACGCACGCCCGTCGAGCCATGCGTGCGATTCCACGCTTGCGGCGCTTGGATGGTGGTTAGTCCCCACTGGTTGCCGACCGACGGGTCGTTGGGTATTTCCTGCGCGCGCATCACCCAATCCGGGCTGGCGTGCAGTACGTTGGGGTCGCTCTTGTAGGCGCGCGCGGCTTCCTCCAGCGACAGCGCGCCGGAAACGTCCACCAGTACGCCTTTGCGCCCGACCTTGAGCACCGGCTTGGCGAGTCCGGCGCCGAGCTTGCCTGCGCGCGTATGGGCAGTGACTTGATCGGCATCGGGCGCTTCGGCACGGAACACCACGATCAAACGATCGGCCACGGCTTCGCGCTTCGACAGCGTGCGCACCGTCTTGAGCGGACGGACCTGCAAAAGTTGACCGCCGCGCTGCAATTGAATCGGTTGCGCAGCGCGTGGATAGGCTTCGAGGCCAGCGTCGATCGCTGGTGCGGCCTGCGCGGACAAGGTCAAAGCAAATGCAGCGGTGACCGCCAGCGTGCGGGTCAACGATTGACAGAACGACATGGAAAGCTCTCCGTTGTTGGGTGCCCTCATTAGAGGCGCCAGTAGTCAGCGTGGCGAGCGACTTATGCACCTGCCGTAGCGGTGAAAGTACCCGGCTCGTCCCTGATCGGCCGGCAGCACGCGCGTGCGTTAGACTTGCCTCCATGACTTGGACCGAGGTACGCATAGAAACCGATTCCGCGCACGCCGAGCTGTTGAGTGACGCGCTGATGGAGGCGGGCGCCGTCTCCGCGAGCATCGAGGATGCCAACGGCGGGGCGTTTGCGGAGAACGATGCGAGCGCCGATGCGGGTGCGCGCGAGTTGGTTGTCGACGAGCCGGGTTACGCGACGCCGTTGTGGTCGGACTGTGCCGTGCTCGCCTTATTCGACGAGGCCAGCGCGGTGGCCGCTGCTGTGAAGCAAGCCGCCAAGGCGGCGCGCTTGGATACTGATATTCAGTACTCCGTCAAGAACATCGCCGATCAAGATTGGGTGAGGAATACTCAGTCCCAGTTTCCGCCAATTTCGATTTCCAAGCGGCTCTGGGTGGTGCCGAGTTGGCATATGCCACCGCAGCCTGATGCAATCAATTTGCTGCTTGACCCGGGTCAAGCGTTCGGCACCGGCAGCCATCCGACCACGAAGCTTTGTTTGCAGTGGCTGGACGAGCATCTGATGTGCGGCGAAGAGAACGCTGCGCCGGCGTCTTACGCCGGTGCAAGCGTGCTCGACTACGGTTGCGGCTCTGGAATACTCGCGATCGCCGCGGCGAAGCTCGGCGCCGGCCGCGTGGTGGGCGTGGACATCGATACGCGCGCCGTTGCTACGGCAAAGGACAACGCGCAGCGCAACGGCGTGCGCGTGGGCTTCTTCGCCGCCGATACGCCACTGGATGAAGCGCAGCACGCACGTTTCGATGTGTGCGTGGCCAACATTCTGGCCAATCCGCTCAAGGTGCTGGCGCCGTTGCTAGCGCGCGCCACGCGGCCCGGCGGCGTGCTGGTGCTCTCGGGAATCTTGCACGCGCAGGCCGACGACGTCGCACAAGCTTATGCGCCCTGGGCGCAGCTCAGCGTGTTCCGGCGCGAGCAAGAGTGGGTGTGTTTGGCGGGCACGCGCAGCGAACGCGCATGATTACGCTCTGCCCGAACTGTCGTACGGCATTTCAAATCACTGCTGAGCAACTGAGCGCAAAGGCAGGCCTGGTGCGCTGTGGCGCGTGCCGTGAAGTGTTCAATGGCTACCGCGGTCTGAAGCTCACCGGGACGGCGGCACCGGATTCCGTGGCAGGGCCGCCGCCGCACGCTGAAGCAACGGCGAGTGCCGTAGCGGATGCGCCGCCGGCGAGCGCTTTACTGCTACCGATCGAACCGTTAGATGCGTCCGTGCCTGCGGCAATCGCCGAGGCGGAAGCATTGCTGGAAGATCGGCCCGCGCCGGCGCAAGATCTGGATCTCGATCTGTCCGGCGATGCCAGCCCGGCGGTCTGGCCGCCGAGTCCTGAAGCGATCGCGCCAGTTCCGCGAGCTGACTCTCACGCTGAATCAGCTGGGCGCGCGAGCGCTGCGGACACGGTGCATGATAGGCCGGCGAGCATCGCGCCCGCGCAGAGCGCCTTCGCGGCGTCGCACGGCAGTCCTCCCCCGCGCTCTGCCGAGCCGCTCTACCGGCCGGAATTGCATATGCCGGCGACCTCGCCCGCATGGTCGGTGGGGAGCGCTCTGTTGCTCGCGACGCTGGCACTGCAGGCGGTTTATTTCTGGCGCGGCGCCATCGCTCAGCAATGGCCCGCCGCGCGCGGCTATCTCGAGGCGGCGTGTGCGGGTGTAGGCTGCCAAGTGCCGCTTGCGCGCGAACTGGCGCAACTGAATATTGAGAGTTCAACGCTCGAGGCCGATCCGGCGCGCCCGGGCATCGTCGTGTTGCAGACGACACTGCAAAACGTCGCGCCCTACATGCAGCGTTATCCGCATCTCGAACTGACGCTTACCGGCGTCAACGATGACGTGCTCGGCGTGAAGGTTTTTGCTCCAGGCGACTATCTGCCGAGCGAGCCAAACCTGAGCCGTGGCTGGCCGCCCAAGCAAACACGCGCTGTCGCCCTGCACCTCGACGTCAGCGCGTTGCCGCCGGCGGGATTCAGGTTACGGCTGCTTTACCCGTGAGCCGCATCGATGAATGAGCGGTAAAGACCTTCGGTTATACTGCCCGCCTGCTTTTTTGAGGAGAAGACCATGGCAACAGTTACGCTCAAGGGCAACGCGGTTGAAGTCGGCGGACGCTTGCCGCAAAAAGGCGATGCCGCTCCCGATTTCACTCTGACCAACAAGGATTTGGCTGACGTCAGCTTGAAAGACTTTGCGGGCAAACGCAAAGTGCTGAGCATCGTGCCGAGCTTGGATACGCCGACTTGCGCGAAATCCACGCGCGTGTTCAACGAAAAGGCCAGCGCGATGAACAATACCGTCGTACTGGTGGTCGCAGCCGACTTGCCGTTTGCCATGTCGCGCTTCTGCGGCGCTGAAGGCTTGGCCAACGTGCAGACGCTATCAACTTTCCGCAACAAGGATTTCCACGCCAAATACGGCGTGGATATCGCCGGCGGCGCGCTCAAAGGCTTGACCGCGCGTGCAGTGGTGGTGGTCGATGAAAACAACAAAGTCATGCACTCGGAATTGGTGCCTGAGATCGCTAACGAGCCAAATTACGACGCAGCGTTGGCGGCGTTGTCGCGCTAGTTTTGTCGCGTTCTAGCACCGCGGGTGAATACGCAAGAGAGCCCGCATAAGGGCAAGACCGGCCTGGTGCGCTTGTGGAACGCGCTGGGCTACTCGATGGCGGGCTTGCGCGCCGCCTTCAGCAATGAGGATGCATTCCGGCAAGAAGTGTTGCTGGCGTGCGTGCTGATACCGATCGCTTTTTGGCTCAAGGTCGATAACACGCATCGCGCGCTGATGATCGGCAGCGTGCTGCTGGTGCTGATCGTCGAACTGCTTAACTCGGCGATCGAAGCGGCGGTCGATCGCATCTCGTTGGAGAATCATCGTTTGGCCAAGCGCGCGAAAGATATCGGTAGTGCCGCCGTGCTGCTGAGCCTCATCAACTTGGCAATGGTGTGGTTACTGGCCATACTATGAGCAGAATTGCTCTATAAATAAGTAGAGACGCTATGTGTAGACGTATACTCTCCATAAAAGACTGAAAGCCCATCCATGCACGCCTTGATTTGCGGCTCCATCGCCTACGACACCATCATGGTGTTTCAAGATCGCTTCAAGAATCACATCTTGCCGGACAAGATTCACATCTTGAACGTGTGCTTCCTGGCGCCGGAAATGCGACGCGAGTTTGGCGGCTGCGCCGGCAATATCGCGTACAACCTGAAGCTGCTCGGCGGCAGTCCGCTCATCATGGCCACCAGCGGGGAAGATTTCGCGCCGTATCGCCGCCGCTTGAAAGAACTCGGGTTGAGCGACGCGCATGTGCGCGAAGTCCCGAGTGCGTTCACCGCGCAAGCCTTTATCACCACCGATCTCGACGACAACCAGATCACTGCGTTTCATCCAGGGGCGATGAACCACTCGCACATAAATCATGTGCACGACGCGCAGCAAGTGAGCCTCGGCATTCTCGCGCCCGATGGGCGCGAGGGTATGCTACAGCACGCACGCGAATTCAAAGAAGCCGGGATCCCGTTCATTTTCGACCCGGGCCAAGGCATGCCGATGTTTGCGCCGGAGGAGTTACGCCATTTCGTCTCGCTCGCCGACTACGTGACGATGAACGATTACGAAGCGCAGCTCATGCAGGAAAAAACCGGCGAAAGCATCGAGAGCATCGCGCGCAAAGTCAAAGCGCTGATCGTCACGCAAGGCGCGGAAGGCTCGACTATTTACACTGGCGGCAAGCAGATCAAGATTCCCAGCGCCAAACCCGAAGCCATCGTCGATCCGACCGGCTGCGGTGATGCTTACCGCGCGGGCTTGCTGCATGGCATTCAACAGGGCTGGGATTGGGAGACGACCGGGCGGCTCGCCTCGCTCATGGGCTCAATCAAAATCGCACAGCGCGGCGGGCAGAATCATGCGCCGAGCAAGGCGGAAATCAGCGAGCGGTTTCGTGTGGCGTTTGGAAGGGCGATGTCGTAAGGCACGATCGCGAGCGGTTTCGTGCGGCGTGTGAAAGGGCAGTGTCGGGCGCAATCCCTATTGCGCCCTAACCCTCGCTTTACAGCAGCGATTTGTACAGGTTGTAGCTGCTGACCAAGGTGATCAACGTTCCCACCAGTAGCAGCAACGTTCGCACGTTTAGGCGCCGGCACGCGTAGGCCGCCAAAGGCGCGGAGAATAATCCGCCGACAACCAAGCCCGCGACGATCACCCAGGGGCCGAAACCGACGAGGGTGGCGAAGGTGATCGCGCTGGCGAAAGTTAGAAAGAACTCAGCAAAGTTAACCGAACCAATCGTGGTGCGAGGGTCGTGACCGGTGCCTACGAGCGTGGTGGTGACCACCGGTCCCCACCCGCCACCGCCGACCGCATCGACAAAACCGCCGAATAGCGCTAACTTGGCGACGTGTTTGGGTTCGCTGCGCATCACGCTGAACTTTCGATAGATCTTGCTGATGATGTACAAGCCCATCAGCAGCAAGTAGACGGAAATGAACGGCTTGATCGCGTTTCCGTCCACGCTCGTGAGAATGAAAGCGCCCGTTACCGCGCCAGCGATGCCTGGGATGAGGAGCCGCAAGAAAAGGCGTTTGTTGACGTTGCCCAACTTTGCGTGGGCGATTCCCGAAACCCCCGTGGTGAATACTTCCGCGACGTGTACGCTCGCGCTGGCCACCGCCGGTGATACGCCGCTGGCCAACAAGAATGTGGTGGAGGTCACGCCATAGGCCATGCCTAATGCGCCGTCGATAATCTGTGCGAGCAACCCGACCGCTACCGCGCTCCAAAACAATTTGCTGTTGAGCGTTTCGGTCAGCAGGTCGTAGGCCGCAGAGGATCCATCGCTGAAGAGCTGAATCACCAGGTAGCTGGTCAGCAACAAGAGCAGTCCCCCGGTAAGCCATATCGCACCGTTGACGATGCGGCCACTGTCGCCCGCATAAGTCACCGCTGTTTCAAGCGGCGGTAGCCCAAGTTCTTCATGCTGCTTGCTTATCGCGCTTTCGCTTAAGTCCAGCTCTCGGATTCTCATTTGTGCGGCGAGTTATGCGTGTTGGTCATTTGAATTGTGCCGCTAACCTGTATATTCCGACAAAGAATATTTAACTATTTCTAAATAACCTATTGCGATTTAGAGAAACCACGACATGGACGCTAGCGCGCTCGTTTAAGATCGAGCCGTCGTTCCCCCTGTGGCATAAGCACTTGAATGTGACCCGCTGGCCTACCCGCGCTTTCCGCCTTGCGCGCCTTGCGTTGCACGTCATCGTCGGGCTCGGCGTGGCGGGGCTGATCTATCCGCACGTTTCAAGCCTGCGCCAAGATCGCATTTTGCGGTGGTGGGGGCGTGGCGTGTTGCGGGCGCTGCGAGTGATGCCACAGGTGCGCGGGAGTGTTCCGCCGCTGGACAGCGCCGGCGTGCTGCTGGTGGCAAATCACGTCTCTTGGCTGGATATTTTCGCGATCGACGCCGTCAAGCCGGCGCGTTTTGTCGCCAAGCACGAGATTCATTCCTGGCCGGTTTTGGGCTGGCTGTGCGCGCGCACCGGCACGCTTTTTATCGAGCGCGACCGCGCGCGCCATGCCGTGCATGTAATTCATGCCATGCGCGAGCGCATGAAAGTAGGCATCAGCGTCGGGATTTTTCCTGAGGGCGGCTCGAGCTTGGGTGATCATGTGCGCGAATTTCATGCAGCACTGTTCCAGGCCGCGCCGCAAGGCGGGGCAGTTTTGCCGGTGGCGCTGCGTTACTTGGATGCACGTGGCGAGCCGACGACAGCGCCTGCCTATGCCAACGAGATTACCCTGACCGAGTGCGTACGGAGCATTTTGAGTCAACCGAAGCTGACGGTTGAACTCAATTTCGAAGAGGTGATTAGTGTAAGTGGGCGCTCACGGCAAGAGCTTGCGCGCGCCACCGAAGCGGCTATTGCGAAGCGTCTAGGCGTGCCTATTCGTCCCGCGGATATTGTTCCGCCGCAGCGCAGCCAACTTGAAACAGCACCCGATCTTCCAGCCTGAGTGCGCTGAGCGTGCCGCCCCAAAGACAGCCGGTATCAAGCGCGATGCAGTTGTGCGCGCGGCTAAAGCCGTGCGCCGACCAATGGCCGAAAAGCACCGTTTTATCGGCGCTTTGGCGGCCTGGAACCGCGTACCAGGGCAGCCACCCGGGCGGCAGATCGGCCAAACTGCCTTTGTACGAGAACTGCATGCGGCCCTCGGGCGTGCACACGCGCATGCGCGTCATGGCGTTGACGACAACGCGTAGCCGGTCCCAGCCGCCGAGGTTTGGCTGCCAATGATCGGGTTGATCTCCGTACATTGCCGCGAGAAACTCCTGGTAGTTAATCTCTACGAGCGAGTCTGAAACTTGGTTGGCAAGCGATACAGCCTCTTCTATAGACCAATCCGGAAGTAAACCGGCATGCACTAGCGCGAAACCGCCCTCGACGTGCATCAGCGGCAAGCGCCTTAACCAATCGAGCAGCTCGTCGCGGTCGTGCGCGGCGAGGATCGCATCGAGCGTATCGCTGCGGCGTGGCTTTTGAACACCGGCGGCGACACACAGCAAGTGCAGATCGTGATTGCCGAGCACGGCGACCGCGCCTGTGCCGAGGCTGCGCACGAAGCGCAGCACGCCGAGCGAGTCGGGGCCACGGTTGACGAGGTCGCCGACGAACCAGAGCGTATCGCGCCGCTCGTCAAAGCGCACGAAATCGAGCAAGCGGCGCAAGGCGCCGTAACATCCTTGCACGTCGCCGATCGCGTAAGTCGTCATGCGCGCAGTTTACAAAATAAAAAAGGGGCGAAACTCGCCCCTTTCTGCAGGTCGGTAGTTGGCCCGCCGTTACTGGACTTGGCTCACCATGTAGTCAACGGCCGCCTTAACTGCGTCATCCGACAGCGCGGCGTTGCCACCCTTGGCCGGCATCGCGTTCTTGCCCTTGAGCGCGCTCGTATGCAGCGCGTCCTTGCCGGTGGCTACGCGCGCGCCCCAGGCGGCTTTGTCGCCAAACTTCGGCGCGCCCGCAATGCCGGCGCCATGGCAAACCGCGCATGCTTGCTCGTACGTAGCTTTGCCGTCGGCGGCTGCCGCCGGCGCGGCGGGTTCTGCCGCGGCAGGGGCTGCGGCGGCCACTTGCGCTGGCTCAGCCGCTGCGCTCGGCGCTGGGGCTTGATCGGTTGCGGCTGGGGCGGCGGAGGCTGCGTCCGCGGCGGGCTGGTTCGGGTCAACTTTGACTTCGCCCACCGGCTTGATTCGCGCGGCCACGGCGGCGTCGGTAAGCGCAGCGGCGTTCTGCGAGGTGTCGCCGCGCGAGCGGGAGATGCTGCTGGCCAGCAGAATGATGCCCAGGACCAGCGCGATGGTGCCGATCACCAGGCCCACGACCCAGCGGATCGATTTGGAAACATCGGTCTTACTGTAATAGTGTTCTTCGCCCGCAGCCATTAACGATTCTCCCAGGAGGATTTTTTGGTGGCGCAATTATAAGCATTCGCAATACGCCTGAGCCAGCGCTATCCAGGCGATCGGCGCAGCAAAATGGACGAGTTGTGCGGATTTCGCTACTCTTACGAGTTGGGCGCCCGTAGCTCAGCTGGATAGAGTGTTGGTTTCCGAAGCCAAAGGTCGTGGGTTCGACTCCCGCCGGGCGCGCCAAGCATCTTGCACAAGGTGCTGGTTTTCCGCGTATCGCCTGTGAGTGCGGGAAGCCAATGAAGCCTTATAGGGATTTGAGAGACACATGCAGCCGTTGAGCCGTAACGAAGTCACCGATTTGCTGCGCCGGCACCAGATTGCGCCGACCTATCAGCGCACCGCAATTGCTCAGGTGCTGTTTTCGCGCCGGCAACATTTCTCGGCGGATCAGATTCTTGCGCTGGTGAACGAGCAGCACGCCGAGGTCTCAAAAGCAACCGTATACAACACGCTACGGCTGTTCGTCGACAAGCAACTCGTGCGTGAACTGATTGTTGATCCGACGCGCGTGTTCTACGACCCAAATACCAGCCCTCATCACCACTTCTACCACGTGGAGTCGGGCAGCCTGATGGACATAGACGGCACCGCCATTGAAGTCACGGGCCTGCCGACGCTGCCCGAAGGCACGGTTGCGGACGGTGTCGATATCGTGGTTCGCATCCGCAACCGCTAAATTGCTGCCCCGGCAGCGAGCCTCTATAATTGCCGGTTCTCCAGTGCTGATGTAGCTCAGTTGGTAGAGCAACTGATTCGTAATCAGTAGGTCGGTGGTTCGATTCCACTCATCAGCACCAATAAATCAAAGAGTTATAACCAGGTCCCGCAAATACAGGATTGTCATGTAGGTCTTGTATAAGGGCTTGAGATGCCTTCTTTCCTCCGAGCGGTAGCAAGACAGCGCATGGCCTGATTTCAAGTGCGCTAACCCCCCCCTCCCCCGCTTCATATTTTGTATGTTCTATCTACATAATATGGTGATAACATGACGGTAACAGCTTGGAGAATGCGATGCACATAAATCTTTCCCCGGAAATGGAAAAGTTCTTGCAGCAGAAGGTGGACACAGGCTTCTACGCCAACGCCTCCGAAGTTGTGCGCGATGCGATCCGGCGCATGCACGAGGAAGATGAGAAAGTAGCCGCGCTGCAGCGCGCCTTGAAACAAGGCGACGATCAACTCGACAGAGGGGAGGGGGTGGCTTACACCTCGGAACTGCTTACCCGCGCTACGGCGAAAGCCCGCAAGAATGCGCGCAGCGGCAGGAAGATTAACCCAGATGTCAAACCTTGAGCGCGAACTCGTCCTTTCGCCGCAGGCCGAAGCGGACCTGACGGACATCCTGCAATACACATTGGAAGCTTGGGGCGAGGCGCAGCTCACGACCTATGCCTCTGTTCTCGATGAAGCGCTGCGCCTGCTGCGCGACAACCCGCAGCTCGGTTACTCCCGGCCGGCCGTGTCCGAGCGCCATCGCTTTTTGCTAGCGGGCGAACATGTCATTGCCTATCGGCTGACGCGCACGCGCATCGAAGTCGCGCGCATTCTGCACAGCAGGATGGATCTGAAGCGCAATCTCTGACCGATCCACGACTCGGACGCGATTCTCGCCACTCGCCGCGAGTGAATCTGCTCTTACTGCGCGCGATACGCCAGTGGCGGTCGATTGCTGGGAAGCCTTGAGGGGAGTTTGCTCTTAGGCTGGATCAGTCACCGCGTTTACCGCATACCGATCCAGCACGGATTCGATGTCCTCAACGCGGTAGTAAACACTGCGACCAATCTTGATGAACTTGAACCGCCGTTCGTGGATGCGATCCGCGCGCAGCGTGAACTTCGAAATGCCGTATTGCGCTTCGACTTCGAAATCTTTGAGTAACCGTCTCGCGGCCGTTGATTGCGAGCCGGTTGCCGATCCTTTGGCAATCAATCTTCGTTGCATCATAGCTACCACCGCACCCGCTGATAAAACGCATCGTCGATGTAGATGTCAATGATGCGCGGGGAGCGTTGTGGCGGCAGTGTGACGATACGATCGTAGATCGAGACTTGGTAAGACGAACGTGCATCGCTGCTGATCGTGGTCGCGCCCAGTTTGTTGCCGACGCAAATCTTCGGCGGCAAACCTCCACCGCGGTCATTCGGCATATACCCGTCACCGCTTCCGATACCGAAGTAGACTGCGCGCTCGGCGCTGTAGACCGAACGCGCGCCGATGGTCCTTGCCGCTGTGGCCCGCGCCGCCGCCTCACCGCCAACGAGCGCACGAGTACCAGGAGGGCACGCATCGTAATGGCTGAATCCCCGCTTGGCGTAGGTCGTGCCGTTCGGCCCTTCTTAAGGAGGTTTTCCGCATGAAGTAACCCATTGCCGGAACCCTGCGTTGTCGTGCTGATCAAATAGGACTAAAATAGTACTGTATCAAAAGTCCCGAGGATGAACGGCAATGCTACGCATGAGCAAGTTGGCCGATTACAGCACCGTGGTGCTGTCGGTGCTGGCGCGCGATCCGCAGCGCACGCGTAACGCCGCGGAGTTGGCGCAGGAAAGCGCTACACCGTTGCCGACGGTGAGCAAGATCTTGAAGACGTTGGCGAAGAACGGATTGCTGACCTCCGTGCGCGGCGCCTCCGGAGGCTACTTGCTGGCAAGAGCGCCCGCGCAGATTTCAGTGGCCGACATCATTCTGGCGATGGAGGGACCGATCGGCTTGACCGAGTGCGGCAGCCATCCCGGAATCTGTGTGCAGGAGTCCACATGCTCGATGCGCCACCACTGGAACCGCATCAACGATGCGGTGCGCGAGGCGCTGGATAAGGTGACACTGGCGGAATTGGCTGCGCCCAATCAAAAGGCGTCCCCGATTCAATGGGTTAAGAAAGAGAGCGCGGACAAGAAAGCGCTTGCCGCTGTTCGTTAGTTAGTTTGGAGTCGAAATGTCTACCGCTGAACTCGATGTACTGATTAGCCAGGACTACCAGCACGGTTTCGTCACCGATTTGGAGATGGAGACGGCGCCGAAAGGTCTGAGCGAAGACGTCGTTCGCATGATCTCGGCGAAGAAGGAAGAGCCCGAGTGGCTGCTCGAATGGCGCCTGAAGGCGTATCGCCATTGGCTGACGATGACGGAGCCGCGCTGGCAGAACGTGCGTTTCCCGAAGATCGACTACCAAGACATCATCTACTACGCCGCGCCGAAGTCGTCCAAGGACGGCCCAAAGAGCCTGGATGAAGTCGATCCGGAATTGCTCAAAGTCTACGAAAAACTTGGTGTGCCGCTGCACGAGCGCGCGATCCTGGCCGGCGTGGCGGTCGACGCGGTATTCGACAGCGTGTCGGTGGCCACCACGTTCAAAGACAAGCTCGCCGAGAAAGGCATCATCTTCGGCTCGTTCTCCGAGGCGGTGCACAACCATCCCGAGTTGGTGCGTCAATACCTCGGTTCAGTGGTGCCCTACACCGACAACTACTTCGCCGCGCTCAATTCGGCGGTGTTCTCCGACGGCTCGTTCTGTTATATCCCGCCGGGTGTGCGCTGCCCGATGGAACTGTCGACTTACTTCCGCATCAACGCACAGAACACCGGCCAATTCGAGCGCACGCTGATCGTCGCTGACAAAGATTCCTACGTCAGCTACCTCGAAGGCTGCACGGCGCCCAAGCGCGACGAGAATCAGCTGCACGCGGCAGTGGTGGAATTGGTCGCGATGGAGAACGCGCAGATCAAATATTCGACTGTGCAGAACTGGTATCCGGGCGACAAAAACGGCAAAGGCGGCATTTACAACTTCGTCACCAAGCGTGGCGAATGCCGCGGCGACAACGCGAAAATTTCTTGGACGCAAGTCGAAACAGGTTCGGCGATTACATGGAAATATCCGTCCTGCGTGCTCAAAGGCGACAATACTGTAGGGGAGTTCTACTCCGTTGCTTTGACCAATAATCATCAACAGGCCGATACTGGCACCAAGATGATCCATATCGGCAAGAACTCCAAAAGCACCATCGTCTCCAAAGGCATCTCCGCCGGGAAGGGTCAGAACGCCTATCGCGGCTTGGTGAAAGTCGCCAAATCGGCTAAGGGTGCGCGCAACTACACCCAATGCGATTCGCTGCTGCTCGGCGACAAATGCGGGGCGCATACGTTTCCGTACATTGAAGTGAAGAATCCTACGGCGAAAGTCGAGCACGAAGCCACGACTTCGCGCATCAGCGAAGATCAACTTTTTTACTGTAGGCAGCGGGGCCTGTCCGCCGAGGATGCGGTCTCGCTCATCGTGAACGGTTTCTGTAAGGAGGTGTTCAAGGAGCTGCCGATGGAATTTGCGGTGGAAGCGCAGAAGTTGTTAGGCGTTTCGCTGGAAGGCGGCGTGGGATGAACTTGACCCCTTTCAACAAGCTCAGGACGGGCCCTTCGACAAGCTCAGGGCGAACGGATCTCCTATTTCTCGTACGTGGTGAGCTTGTCGAGCCACACACTTCACACACTTGATAGGTCAACGCATGAAAATCGAAACCATCCGCACCACTCCGTTACTCGCACCGCTGCCGCGCCCGCTCACCAACGCTTCCGGCATCATCGAGAAAGTGCCGCTGGTGCTGGTAGATCTGGTCACGGACGCGGGCATCACCGGGCGCGCGTATGTGCTCGTTTATTTTCCGCAGTTGCTGAAGGGCTTGAACGAAACCGTGCTCGGCCTTGGCGAAATGGTCAAAGGCATGAACGTCGTGCCGCGCGAAATCAACGCGACGCTGCATCGCCGCACGCGCCTGCTCGGCACGAAGAACTTAGTCGGCATGGCGCTGGCCGGCATCGACATGGCGGCATGGGATGCATTCGCGCGCGCGCGCAAACTGCCGCTCGCGGAATTGCTGGGCGGCAAGCGCCAGCCTATGCCGACCTACAACAGTCTCGGACTGTACAACGCCAAGACCGTCGCGCAAGCGTGCGAAGAAACGCTCGCGGGCGGCTTTGCTGGTATGAAGTTCAAAACCGGCTGGCCGAGCTTCGCCGACGATCTCGGTGCGGTGCGCGAAGCAAAAAAGCGTCTCGGCGACAAGGTTGCGGTGATGGTGGATTTCAATCAATCGCTCACTCGCGCTGAAGCGCTCGCGCGCTGCCGTGCGCTCGACGATGAGGGCTTGACTTGGATCGAAGAGCCCATTGCCGCCGACGATCACATCGGCTGCGCGCAGATCGCAGCTGAAATCAAAACGCCGATCCAAATCGGCGAGAACTTCCAAGGCCCGTTCGACATGGCCAATGCGCTCGCCGCCAAAGCCGCGGATTTCGTCATGCCCGATCCGCAAATGATCCAAGGCGTGACCGGCTGGCTCGATGCCGCCACGTTGGCGCATACCGCCGGTCTGCCGATGTCATCGCATTGCTTCGTCGAACCCAGCGCGCATTTGCTCTGCGTCACACCGACCGCGCATTGGCTCGAATACATGGATTGGGTCAGCCCGTTAGTGCGAGAGCCATACAAACTCGACAACGGGATGATCTGTGCGCCCGATCGTCCCGGGCTAGGTTTGGATTGGGACGAAGACAAAATAAAACATATCCGCTTGTAACACTTCGTATGGGGTAAACATCATGACAAAAAACATAAGGACTATTGCTTGGTTAGCCGTCGCTGCATTGAGTGCCACCGCCGCTCAAGCCGCGACCATTTACAAATGGATCGACGATCAAGGCACGGTGCACTATTCGAATGAGCGCCCGCCAGCCAACGTCAAAGCGCAGATCATCGACACCACCGAGCCGGTGCGTGCCGAGCCAAGTGCGCAGCCCGTGCAAACGCAACCGCAGCACAACGCGCCCCAAGCGCCGCCCGCGGACATGCAGAGCCCGGAACCGACTTCGCGGCAGCCGTCGTTGAAAGAGCAAGAAGCGGCGTTCGCCGAGCGGCGCGCCGCCCGATTAGAAAACGAGGCCCGCGAATCGCAGGAGAAAGAATCGGAGCGCAATCGCATGGCGCGCGCTTGCGATCGAGCGCGCGCTTCGTTGGCCCGTACCGTGGCCGCGCCGCCGCGCCTTGCGCAAAAGGCGCCGAACCAGGCGGATGTTTGGGTGTATCGCGGAAATCAAAGCGACGTGCCGTCGATGAACAATGCTGAGCGCTCCGAGGCGGTCGGCGTGCTCGAAGCATTCATCGCGAAAAACTGTGAGAAGCGCAACCGCCAGTAACCGGCAAGCGAGAGACAAGTGAAGATCGATGAGGCCAGTCATGCTTGAAATTTCCAACCTGCACGCCAAGGTCGACGGCAAAGACATCTTGCGCGGCCTCAGTTTGAGCGTGAAAACCGGCGAAGTGCACGCCATCATGGGGCCGAACGGCTCCGGCAAGAGCACGCTCGCCAACGTCATTGCCGGACGCCCTGGATACGAAGTCACGGCGGGCAGCATCACCTACCTAGGCAAGGATCTGTTGGCGCTGGAAGCGGAGCAACGCGCGCGCGAAGGCATATTCCTAGGCTTTCAGTATCCAGTGGAGATCCCAGGCGTCAGCAATATCTATTTGTTGAAGGCCGCAGTGAACGCCGTGCGCAAGCATCGCGGCGAGCAAGAACTCGACGCCATCGACTTTCTCGCGCTGGTGCGTGAGAAGGTCAAGATCATGCAGATGAACGAGCAGATGCTCTACCGCGCCGTGAACGAAGGTTTCTCCGGCGGGGAGAAGAAACGCAACGAGATTCTGCAGATGTTGATGTTGGAGCCGAAGCTCGCGGTGCTGGATGAAACCGACTCAGGTCTCGATATCGATGCGCTCAAAGTCGTGGCTGAAGGCGTCAACCGGTTGCGCGCGCCGGATCGCGCGATCGTGCTGGTCACGCACTACCAACGCCTGCTCAACTACATCGAGCCAGACTACGTCCATGTTCTGGCCAAGGGACGCATCGCGCGCTCGGGCGGCAAGGAATTGGCGCAAGAGCTGGAAACGCGCGGCTACGGTTGGATCGAGACGGAAGCGGCGGCGCAGCGTTCGGGGGCGATGACATGAGCGTAGTGGCGGTCAAGAGCGCTGCAACCGGCTTCTACGCTGCGCGCTTTGCCGACTTGCGAACTCGCCTGCCCGGCCACGGCCTCGCGTGGCTCGACGCCGCGCGCGAGCGCGCGTTGCGTGCTTTCGAGCAACTCGGGTTTCCGACCACGCGCGACGAAGCTTGGAAGTACAGCAATCTTGCGCTGCTCGAGCGCCGGCAATATGCGCCAGTCAGCGTAGCGGCGCCTGCCGATCCAGCCTTGGTTGTGCCGCATGACGTATGCGGCGGATACCTATTGGTGTTCATCAATGGACAGTTTTCTGCTCCGCTATCGCGCCTGCCGCAGGGCACGCACATCGGTAGCCTCGGGCAAGCGTTGCAGCAGAATCCCGGCGCGTTGCGCGGTGACATTGAAAATGCGCCTTTGACGCATGGTGTGGCGGCATTGAGCGTTGCGTTGTTTGCCGATGGCGCCAGCATTCAGCTGGCGGCAGGCACGCAATTTTCGGCGCCGATCCATTTGCTCTTTCTCTCGACTCATGCCGACTGCATGATCAGCCCGCTCAACGTCATCGTGCTCGGAGAGGGCAGCACTGCCACCGTCATCGAGCACTACGCCGGCGTGGCGGAACTGCCCTATTGGAGCAACGCGAGCACGCGCATTCGGCTGCAGGCGAACGCTACGCTCGAGCATATCAACGTGCTGCAAGAGAGCGCGAAGGCCTACCACACTGGAAGCATTACGGTGGATCAGGCAAGCGGCAGCCGCTACAACTCGCATTCGATCGCACTGGGTGGATTATTTGGGCGTAAAGACATCGGCGTGCGCTTGGCCGCCGAGCAAGCCCAGTGCAGTCTGAATGGCTTGTACGTGACCACCGGGCGCGAGCACATCGACTTTCACACTTGCGTCGATCATTTGGTTGCGCACGGCACCAGCCGTGAATTCTTCAAAGGCGTGCTTAGCGGCGCTTCACGCGCGGTATTCAATGGCAAAGTTGTTGTGCATCCCGACGCGCAGCAAACCGACGCACAGCAAAGCAACAAGAACCTGCTGCTGTCGGAAGACGCCGAGATCGACACCAAGCCGCAATTGGAAATCTTCGCTGACGACGTCAAGTGCAGTCACGGCGCCACCATCGGGCAGCTCGACGAAAGCCATGTTTTCTACTTGCGTGCGCGGGGCTTAAGCGAACAAGCAGCGCGCAACGTGCTGACCTACGCGTTTTGCGAGGATATCATCGCCCAACTGCCGGTCGAGCCGCTGCGCAAACACCTTAATCAAGCCTTGCTCGCCCGTCTGCCGGACGGCGATCGGCTTACGGAGTTGATATGAAAAGCACTGCTCAAGAAGTCTCCGCCGTCACCGCGGCCGCCACCGCTCTGGATGTCGCGCGCGTGCGCGCGGACTTTCCCATTCTGCAAACGCGCGTGCATGGCAAGCCGCTGGCGTACCTGGACAACGCGGCGACATGCCAGAAGCCGCGCGCGGTCATTGAATGCGAGTCGCGCTATTACGAAACTCTGAACGCCAACATCCACCGCGGCGTGCATGATCTCAGCCAGCGCGCCACCGATGCTTACGAAGCCGCGCGCAGCAAGACGCGGCAGTTCTTGAATGCGCGCTCAGACAAAGAGATCGTCTTTACGCGCGGCACGACGGAAAGCATCAACTTGGTCGCGCAGAGTTACGGGCGCGCCAATTTGCGCGCAGGCGATGAAGTCATCGTCAGCACCATGGAGCACCATTCCAATATCGTGCCGTGGCAGATGATTTGCGAGCAAACCGGCGCGGTGCTGCGGGTTGTTCCGATCACGGATGAAGGCGAGCTGGATCTCGAGGCGTATCGCGGCATGCTCGGTGCGCGCACCAAAATCGTGGCGATCGCCCACGTTTCCAATGTGCTCGGCACCATTAACCCGGTGCGGGAGATGATTGCCCAGGCGCACGCCGCAGGGGCCGTGGTATTGGTCGACGGCGCGCAGTCGGCACCGCATCTGGTCGTGGACATGCAAGCGCTGGACTGCGACTTTTTCGCACTGTCCAGCCACAAACTGTACGGGCCGACCGGCATCGGCGTGCTCTACGGTAAGCAAGCGTTGCTCGAAGCCATGCCGCCCTATCAAGGCGGCGGTAGCATGATCAGTCGCGTCAGTTTCGCCAAGACGACTTACGCGCCGGTCCCGCAAAAATTCGAAGCGGGCACGCCGCACATCGCCGGCACGATTGCCTTCGGCGCCGCGCTAGATTACGTGAATTCAGTCGGCTTGGACGCCATTGCGGCGCACGAGCACAGCTTGCTCGATTACGCCACGCAGCGCGCGCAATCGGTGCCGGGGCTGCGCATTATCGGAACCGCGCGCGCCAAAGTCGGTGTGTTCTCGTTCGTCGTCGATGGCATCCACGCGCATGACCTCGGCACCATTTTGGATCACGAAGGCGTGGCGATTCGCGCCGGCCATCACTGCGCCATGCCGCTGATGGAGCGTTATGGCGTCGCGGCCACGGCGCGGGCTTCATTTGCCGCTTACAACACGCGCGAAGAGGTCGACGCCTTGTTCAACGGCATCGAGCGGGCGCGCAAACTATTCGGGCGCGCAAACTAGCAATGAGCGATCTGCGCGAGCTTTATCAAGAGGTGATCTTCGATCACAACCGGCGGCCGCGCAATTTCGGCAAGCTGGCCAGCGCGAACCGCACGGCGGAAGGCTTCAACGCATTGTGCGGCGACCGACTTACGCTGTATTTGGAAATCGCGGACGACAAGATTCACAACGTGATGTTCGAGGGCTCTGGTTGCGCAATTTCCACTGCCTCCGCTTCTTTGCTGACCGAAACGCTCAAGGGCAAGTCGCTCGAAGAGGCCGAAGCGCTGTTCCAAGGTTTCCACAAGATGGTCACGGAGGATGACGCGCCGGTGCCGGAGGGTATGGGCAAGCTGACCGTTTTGGCCGGCGTGCGTGAATTTCCGGCGCGCGTCAAATGCGCCACCTTGTCGTGGCACACATTGCAAGCAGCCTTGCACGGTGAGCATGCACCTGTTTCGACCGAGTAGATCCGATACTCAACCCAGGTATATCCTCGAAGCCAAGAACGATGTGAATAATTAGACTATGCAGATAAGAGTATAAAACTCATGAGCGTATTCGACTGGTTCAACAAGTCCGAGCAAGGCCCCGCCTCGGCGCAGCCCCAAGCTATTAGCGCCGAAGAGTTGGAGGAGCGCGTCATCACGGCGCTGCGCACGGTTTTCGATCCTGAAATCCCGGTGAATATTTACGACTTGGGATTGATTTATGGAATCACCGTCGATGCGCCGACCGGCAAAGTCCATGTCGATATGACACTGACCGCACCGGGCTGCCCGGTCGCGCAGACCTTTCCCGATACGGTCAAGAACGCCGTAGAGATGGCCGACGGCGTCACCGAGGCCACTGTCGAACTGGTGTGGGAACCGCCGTGGACGCGCGATCGCATGTCGGAGGCGGTACAGCTCGAACTCGGAATGCTATGAGCGCAACTGTCGGTGAATGGTTCGACGTGGCGCCGGCCGACGACATTCCGCGCGGGGAAGTGCGCACCTATGAGGCGGATAACACCGAAGTTGCGATCTTCAATTTAGATGGTCAGTTGTACGCCCTGGAAGATATCTGCACGCACGACGGCGGCTATTTGGCTTCAGGCGAAATAGAGGGCGATCACATCGTTTGCCCGCGCCACGGCGCGCATTTCGACATCAAATCCGGCGTGCCCTTGTGCCCGCCCGCATACGAGCCCGTGCCCGCCTTCGAGGTGAGAGTAGATGCGGGCCGCGTTTTGGTACGTCGCCGTTAGCCCCTGGGTACTCTCGAATTCTGCATTGGTGTAGACAGCAGACAAGCTGGTGGATGCAGTTCGAATCGATGTTGCCGTGTTAACATGTCATTTTGACATCGTTCGGTTGCGCTCGAACGCCACTTTTGTGGCGTTGCTGCCGCCGAAACAAACGTTGCCAATGTGGCAAGGGCAGGAGATCATCGCCCGAGGCCGCTGCTAGGCTAAAATCCACCCGTTGCCATAATTCACGTTTCAGTGCACGCCCAGACCTCTGCTTCCCCACTTGCGCCCGAAGGCGCTGAGGGCACCGACGTTGCGACGCCTGCTAGCATAGAGGCAGGTGACGTTGCGTCCTCAGCACCCGATGCAGCAGTAGGGGATGCCGCCGCAGCGCTCGCTGTCACGCCACCAGCGGAAGCGACGCCGCAAGCGCCTATTCAGCCAGATTCAGACGCGCGCGGCGCCGCAGAGTTTCCCGTTGTCGACCAGCCGGCGCAGCATATCGCTGCGGCCGCTGCCACAGCTGGCGCGCAAACACAAAAGTATCCCTTCTCTGTTTCATTGCTCGCTGGGCTCGGCACGCTCGGGTGGTTGCTGCGCCGGCTGCTCGGCTTTGCCGCTTGGATCGGCCTCGGCGTCGGCGCGGCGCTCATGTATACAGAGATGCAGACTTCTGAGTGGCAAGCCGCCTATCTGCATAAGCTCGGTGCGCGCATCGGTTTCAGCCTCGAACCAGGCGCTGCCAAGGACACGCGATTCCCGAAATTCGGCCCATTCGACGAACGCCTAGGCTACGTTCAGCTGCCGGCTTTCGTCGCGAATCTCGATAAACAAGGCTTCCAAGTGGCGCAGCAATCGCGCATGTCGCCCAAGATGCTCGAGCTGGCCGACAAGGGCATGTTCCCCAGTTATGCCGAGAAAACGCAAGCTGGACTAACCATCCTCGATAACACCGACCAGCGCCTCTTCAAGGCGCAATACCCGGAGCGCGTTTATGCCAGCTTCGAAGCGATTCCGCGCGCATTGGTCGATGCGCTGCTGTTCATCGAGAATCGCGAGCTGCTAGATACCACTCACCCAAAGAAGAATCCTGCGGTGGAGTGGGATCGTCTCGGCAAAGCCGTGCTGGATCAAGCGCTGCATGTGCTCGACTCGGACCAAGACACCCCCGGCGGCAGCACGCTGGCCACGCAGATCGAAAAATACCGCCATTCGCCCGATGGGCGCACTGGCTCAATCACGGAAAAGTTCCGCCAAATGGCGTCGGCATCCTTGCGCGCTTACCGCGAAAGCGAAGATACGCTGCCGGCGCGCCGCCGAGTGGTGCTTGACTACATCAATACCGTGCCGCTCGCCGCAAAGCCCGGCATCGGCGAAATCAGTGGCATCGGCGACGGCTTGTGGGCGTGGTACGGCCGCGATTTCGCTGACATCAACCGCATTCTGACCGAACAATCCAATACGCATGTGCCGCTGCCGGAGCAGGCACTGGCTTACAAGCAAGCCCTGAGTTTGTTCATTTCGCAGCGCCGGCCTTCGTACTACTTCGCCAGCAATCATGAAGCGCTGAACACACTGACCGATAGCCACCTGCGCCTGTTGGCGCAAGCCGGTGTGATCTCTTCGAACCTGCGCGACGCGGCATTAACCATCAAGCTGGAACCGGGCGCCACGCTCGCGCGCCCCGCGCCGACTTCGTTCGTCACGCGCAAAGCAACGACAGCCGTGCGCAGTGAATTGGCGGATTTGCTCAAAACCGGCCGCTTGTACGACCTGGATCGCTTTGATCTTACGGTATCGAGCACGTTAAGCAGTTCGCTGCAGCGCGACGTAACCAAAGTGTTGCGCGATATGCGCGACGCGGAGCAGGCGCGGGCAGCCGGGCTGATGCAACAGCGCATGCTGGAGAAAGGTGATCCGAGCAAGGTGATCTACAGTTTTACTTTGTTCGAGTCCACGCCGGGTGGCAACGTGGTGCGCGTGCAAACGGATAACTACGATCAGCCCTTCGACATCAATGAAGGCGCCAAACTCGACCTTGGTTCGACCGCGAAGTTGCGCACCTTGATCAGTTACTTGGAAGTCATCGCTCAAGTACACAAGAACTACGGCGGAAAGAACAAGAAGGAGCTCGCCGCGATCGAGCTGGATGAGCGCGACTACCTTACGCAGTGGGGGCTCGACTATTTGCGGCAGAACTCGACAATCTCGCTGCCGGCCATGCTCGAAGCCGCGATGGACCGGCGCTATAAGGCGGACCCCGGCGAGCCTTTTTTCACCGGCGGCGGCTTGCACTATTTCGAGAACTTCAACAAGGAAGACAACGCCCGCGTGATGTCGGTGCGCGAAGCGCTGCGCAATTCTGTCAATCTCGTGTTCGTGCGCATGATGCGCGACGTGATGCGCTATCACATGTTTCATGGGCCCGGGTCATCGGTGAAAATTCTTTCCGACGCAAAGGATCCGCGGCGTCAGGATTACTTGAAGAAGTTCGCCGATCGCGAAGGGCGCGCCTACATCAATCGCTTCTTCCAAAAGTACCAAGGCAAGAGCCCGGACGAACTCAAGGAACTGCTGCTGCATGGCGTGCGCCCGCGGCGCGACCGCCTAGTGGCGATCCACATGACGATCGAGGATGGGCCGACGGAAGCGAGTTTGGTCGCATTCTTGAAAGAGCATCTGGACGAGTACGATCCTGATGCGGACGAAGTAAAGGAATTGATGCAGCGCTTCAGCGTGCAAACCATGTCGCTCGCCGATCGCGGCTACGTCGCGGGTATTCACCCCTTGGAGTTGTGGCTGGTTGGCTTCATGCGGCAGCACCCCGGTGCCACTGTGCAACAAGTGATGGAAGCAAGCAGCGACGAGCGCCAAGATGTGTATGCGTGGCTGTTCAAGACGCGTCATAAGAACGCGCAGGACCGGCGCATCATGAGCTTGCTGGAAATTGAAGCCTTCCTGGAAATTCACCGCGGTTGGCAGCGCCTGGGTTATCCGTTCGGATCGATGGTGCCTTCATACGCCTCAGCGCTGGGCAGCTCCGCCGATCGGCCGGCGGCGCTGGCGGAACTTATGGGCATCATCGTCAACGACGGCAAGCGCTTGCCCACGGTGCGGGTGACAAAACTGCACTTTGCCGCAGCTACGCCATACGAGACGGTATTGGAGCGTAAGCCTGTGGAGGTCGAGCAGGTCTTGTTGCCGGAGATTGCGCGCGTCGCACGGCGCGCGCTCATGGACGTGGCTACCAATGGCACGGCCAAGCGCCTGCGCAATACCTTCATGCACGCCGACGGCACGCCAGTGGCGGTCGGCGGCAAGACCGGCACCGGCGATAACCGCCACGAAACCTATGGTCCGAAAGGGCAAGTGTTGAAGTCGCGAGTTGTCAGCCGCTCGGCGACGTTCGTGTTTTTCATCGGCGACAAGCTATTCGGCACCTTGACTGCTTATGTTGCGGGGGAAGAGGCCGCCAAGTATCAGTTCACCAGTTCACTCGCGGTGCAGATCCTAAAGAACCTGGCGCCCACGATTCAACCCCTGCTCGCTGCTGACCAATCAGTGCTTGATGTGAGCGCGCCAGCCGTTGAGCAGCCCTATCCGGAACTCGAAAAACCGAAACTCGATCCTTTGCCTCCGGCTCATCAGCCGGAGAGTCCGGAAGGCGTCATCAAGTCGGATTAGCGCGCCTCGCGCCTGCGCACGACGAACGGCTGGCGGGTAGGTTGCAACTAGGGAACTGAGACCCAACCCTCAAGGACTTGATGCGCGGCTTCGTCCAGCGTCTTAGGACCAAACGGGTCGCCATAGTTGCGGTCTTGTATATCCTCCAACATCTGGCCCAGAAGTCCTAAGCGGTTCGAGTAGTCCCAAATACCACCGCTGACCGATTGCAGCGCGACATGGTCCAATTCGCGCAGTTCTAACGCGTCGTTGTTCGCTTCGTTATGCATAGTCGTGTCCTATTTGAGTTGACAGAGGCCGTTATTGGCTCTTGCAAACCAAGCATAGGCAAGGGCTGCGTTTGCGCCGGTGACGTGTTACCGCACTAACATGTGTGTTTATGCGCTCGCGGCGGCGTCGCCGCCCGTTTAGTGCCGCAGCAATGCGTGCGCCGCGTTCGGCTCTACTGCTGGAGCGGCCAAGCGCGCTGCGCCGGGCGCAGCGATTCAAGCAAGGCGCATATTTTCAGCACGCCGACATCATCGAAGCGTCGGCCAATGACTTGCACGCCAATCGGCAAATCGTCGTTCGAGTAACTCCAGTTCAACGATGCCGCAGGCTGCTCTGACATGTTCCAGGGCAAGGTAAATGCAATGTGCGGCAACGCGTTGGCGGGGTCGTCGCCCGGACAAGCGGAATCCGCCGCGTAAGGCAAGATCGGTGAGGTCGGCGCAATGACATAGTCGTAGGGTTGTGTTGCTGCGACAGCCGCTTCGCGCAGCACCATGATCTGTTGATAGCCGGCGACCAAATCGCGCGCTGACATCTGCGGCGCTCGATAGCTGCACCAACGTGCGATGAACGGCAGCACCTTCGCTTGGCGCTCGCCGGGCATTGAAGCGAAATCGTTGTACGCGCGCGCCTCGAAGAATTTGCAGCCGCCGTCAACCATCTCCGGCGTCAAGAACGAGCTGAGTTCCTCGACCTGCGCGCCTTGTGCTTCGAGTGCTCGCGCTGCAGCCACACTTGCGGCGCGCACCTGCGCTTCCACCGCCAGCCCGGTGCGCATGTCGGTCAGCAATCCAATGCGCAATCCGCGCGCGGATACGCCCGCAAGAGCGGCGACGTAGTCGAGCGGCGTGTATGGCAAGCTCATGTAGTCGCGCGCATCGGGGCGGGCGAGCAAGTTCATCAGCATTGCCGCGTCGCGCACCGTGCGCGTCATCGGTCCGGTCACGCGCGCCATGAAAGGCGGATAGACGGGCACCCGCCCATGACTCGGCTTGTGGCCGAAGATGCCGCAATGCGCGGCGGGCAAGCGCACGCTGCCGCCGATGTCGGTGCCCAGATGCAGCGGTCCATAGCCTGCCGCGGCCGCCGCGCCTGCGCCCGAGCTCGAGCCGGACGGGTTGCGGTCCAAGCGCCAGGGGTTGCGCGTAGTCCCGTGCATGCTGGACAGTCCGGAGGAAAGCATGCCGTAGTCCGGCATGGTGGTTTTGCCGATGACGACGCATCCGGCTTCGCGCACCCGTGCTGCTGGCGGCGCGTCCAACGGCTTGGGCGTGGTATCGCCTGCGGCAGTTCCGATCGGCGCCGGATCACCGCGCGTGTAGATATTCTCCTTGATGGTGACCGGCACGCCATCGAGCGGCGAAAGCGGATTGCGAGCACGCCAGCGCCGCTCGGCGGCGCGCGCTTGTTCTATGGCACCGTCGCGATGAGTAATGTACATGGCGTTGATCTTCGGCTCGCAGGCCTCGATGCGGGCTAGCACGGATTGCGTGACATCAACCGGCGATAGCTCGCCCTTGCCGAATGCGTGCGAGAGGTCCGCAGCGCTAAGTTGATTGAGTGACATGTCGGCTCCAAACGGCGGTGGCGTGACGACAGTCTACGCCGAACAGAGTCCTCGCAGCGGCTTTCTCTTGGGGCGGGCCTGCAAAGAAAAAGGAGCGCGAAGCGCTCCTTTTGTTGAATCAAAAAATTGAATCAAAAAGCGTCCGCAGCTTACTCTGCCGCGGCGGTATCCTCGGTGTGCGAGATGTTGAGTTTCTCGCGGATACGTGCCGACTTGCCAGAGCGCTCGCGCAAATAATAGAGCTTGGCCCGGCGCACATCGCCCTTGCGCTTGACCTCGATCGACGCGATAAGCGGCGAGTAGGTTTGGAACGTCCGCTCGACGCCTTCGCCGCTGGAGATCTTGCGCACCGTGAAGGCTGAGTTGAGTCCGCGATTGCGCTTGCCGATCACCACGCCTTCGTAGGCTTGAACGCGCTTGCGCTCACCCTCGACCACGTTGACATTGACCACCACGGTATCGCCCGGCGCGAAGTCGGGAATAGTCTTAGCGAGGCGGTCTATCTCTTCTTTCTCGATCTGCTGAATGATGTTCATCGTTGTGTGTCCCTTAACTAAACTAAGCTTAACTCAACTTTAACGCTGCCCGAAGGTTTAGGTCGTCCCTTCGTGCTCTGATTCATACTGCGCCAGCAGTTCTTCGTCGCTCGCACTTAAAGCCACCTGCGACAGCAAATCCGGACGCCGACGCTTGGTGCGGCCCAACGCTTGCTTGCGCCGCCAGCGCTCAATCTGAGCATGATGTCCCGACATTAGCACGGGCGGAACGCTAACGCCTTCGTACACTTCCGGCCGCGTGTAGTGCGGGTGGTCCAATAAGCCGGTGGCGAACGAGTCGCACCCAGCCGAATCCGCATCATGCAGCGCGCCCGGCAATTGCCGCACAATCGCATCGATCAGCACCATCGCCGGCAATTCTCCGCCGGAAAGCACATAGTCGCCGATGGAAATCTCCTCGTCGACTTGGCGCTCGATCAAGCGCTCATCGATACCCTCGTACCGCCCAGCGAGCAGGATCAAACCATCCGATCCAGCTAACCGCGCGACGCTAGCATGCTTCAGCGGCGCGCCCTGCGGCGACAAATACAGCACTTTCGTTGCTGCTACTCCCGCCGCTCGCTGTCTCGCACGCGCGGCATTTAAAGCTTGGTCCAACGGCTCGGCCAGCATCACCATGCCAGGCCCGCCGCCATACGACCGGTCATCCACCGTCTTGTGATTGTCGGCGGTGAAATCGCGCGGATTCCACAACCGCAATTCGTACAACCCCAATTCAAGCGCGCGCCGCGTAATGCCGTGCTGCGCTATTGCCTCGAACATCGGCGCGAACAGCGTGACCACGTCAAACCTCAGCACACTGCTCGCCCTCAAGCGGTCGGAGCGCGATCGGCTTAACCGCTAGTAATCCGCCTGCCAGTCGACCACCATGTTGCGCCCCGGCAGGTCTACGCTGGCGATGACGCCGTCCAACACCGGAATCAGCAACTCTGTTTCGCCGCGCACTACTAACACCTGGTTGGCGCCGGTTTCGATCAAATCCACGACTTCTCCGAACGATTCGCCCTGCAGATTCTTTACCTGTAAACCCTGCAGATCGTGCCAGTAGTACTCGCCGCTGGCCGTTGGCGGCAGCGTCTCACGCTCTACCGCAATCTGCTTATGGCGCATCCGTGTTGCCCCGTCACGGTCGGAAATGTCACCCAAGCGCACCGCGATGTGCTGGCCATGCTGCGCGATCTCCGCCACCTCCAAGCGCTGCCATGCAAGCGGCTCGCCGACAAAACAATACTTCGCACTGAGCAGAGATGCCGAAGGCAAGCCGAAGCAATTCACCTTCACCCATCCGCGTACGCCGTGCGGTGCTCCAATGCGCCCCACCACCACCAAATCGCGCGCAGGCTTCGGGGCGGTTGCCTCCGGCCCCGTATCCACCTAGGCCGCTACAGGCGCTGTGATTGCCGTAGCGGCGCGCTTAGCGAGCTTCTCGACTGCGTCGGAGGCAATGGCGCCTTTCTCGCGCCAAAACTGCAGCCGCGCCAGGTCCAAGCGCAGGGTCTCGGCAGCGGTTATTGCTTTAGGGTTGTAAAAGCCGATGCGCTCGACGAAACGACCGTCGCGACGGTTGCGCTTATCGGCCACAACGACGTTGTAGAAGGGGCGATTCCTCGCGCCACCGCGAGCGAGCCGAATAACGACCATGGGGATGTTCCTGAGAGAGCCGGATTACGGAAACCGCGCATTATAAGGGTTAACAGGGCTTGATGGCAAAGCCTGTCTGGGCGCAAGATAACCGGCGTCGCACCGGGATCGTTAGCCACTAAAAAACTGGCGTATGGAGGAGATAAGCATGATTGCAAAGCTATTGGCAGGAATGATCGTGGCCGCGGCGGCTGCGAGTCAGGGGTGGGCGGCCGATGATCAAAAAGACGAACGTGGCGGCACCTGCGAGGATGCGAAGAAGCAGTTCGAGTATTACTGCGAGAAGAAGGGGCATCAAGACGATGTGGTAATGCAGGCGCCGATCGCTTGCAACAACGCCAAGCGCAACATGGCGGCGGCGTGCGAAGGCAAGAGCGAACAAGACTACAAGTACGAATTCAAGGAGTCGAAATAGACCGACTTCGCCGGGGGGGCTATACTCAACGTAGGGCCTACCTATGAATGGCTTTAACACTTGGCTATTCAGATATCCATCTGACAGTATGGAGTGCGCGCTGACTCGCCGCCCGGACGTTCGGTAGGTCGTGTAGCCGTGGCCAACATGTCGGTTCGCCGTCGGCAGAATGAAGCGCTACGGCGTTACCCACTTGTCCAGAAATGGGTGATTGGATACCCTGTCCACCCAGAGACCAACGTATAACGTCGCCGAATGGCGACAGCGCCCCTATGCAAGATGTCCGACGTTTGGTTCCCGCCAGCTGCTGCGCCGCCGTGCTAGCGTTGAGTGGCTGCAAAGCGCTGCTGCCGCAAGGGCAGAGCGGCGCGAAGTCGATTTGGCCGAGTTTTGAAGCCGCGCATTCGACGTGGGACCAAATCGTTCCCTACCAGACGCGCAAGAGCGATCTAGCCAAACTCGGGATCGATCCAAAAGTAAGCCCAAATATCTCTGTGCTCACTTACTCGGATGTAATTCGCCGCTTCGTGCCCAGTTCCGCTATCGCTGCGGAAAATATCGACGAAGGCATACGCGAATGTATCGCCGCGCGCGATCAATGCGGCGCCTACGAAGTCGACATCAAAGCCACTAAACGCCAGCGTTCAGGCAATTTTTGGCTGGATTCATTTAACTTCAAGCGCCAAACCGAGATCAACGGCTGGCGCTTCAACGGCTTAGTGGTGATGAAGGAAGATCTGGTGGTCTACAAGCTATCGGGCGGGCAACCCAAGATTCAAGAGGCCGAGAGCACGCGCAATCCGCTCGGGCCGCTGCAAGGCATCGGCGAGGGCGCGCTGCGCGACGCGGTGCGCTAGGCCGCACCGCCTGGGCCGCTCCAACGAGTACGGACGTAACCTTATTGCGGGTTCGGCACAGCCTTTAACGGCTCGCTGCGCCAGTGCATCTCGTCGACTTGCACGCTGGAATCGGTGCCGTCGCCCGGGCACTCGCCGATGCGATGGGCGCGGTGATGCTCGATGATTTTCTTTTTCTTGCTGCCCGTGTCAATCGTAATCGTGCCGTCATAGCCGCTTTGGGTGTGAACGAACTTGGCTTTGGCAGAAGGCGCATTCGGCCCCTCCGAGCACACGATTCTGAACAGCAATTCCTCTCCGTTGAAGCGCACGTCTGAAATCGGGCATTGGCGCAGGGGATGATCCGTGCGCACGTGAAAGGCAGAAACGTCACGAATACGCGTCTTGGTCAGGCAATCCTTGATTTTGAGCGGCTCGCCGGTTGCGCCGCTGCCTTCCTGTGCGACGATGATTTCGTAAAGCCCGCGTGGGATGAGTCCGCGCGCCGTTGCCTCTGCCGCAACGAGCAACGTCGCCGTGGCGAGCGCGCGCGCCAGCCATAGCTGCAGACGCAGCGGCAAGCATGCAGGCGCCGGTCGATTTGGCTGCACTGATGTTGTTCCGAGGGGTTCTGTTGCGCGAGCAATCATAGCCGAAGGTAAGATCTTGCGGCTAGCGCGGGTCGCGTCCAAAAGCGCGATCGGAGTGAGGAAGGAGATCTTCATGCACTTGTAGGATTGACGCCGTTTCATCGTCCGGGCAATCGCCGATACGCCTGGCGTGGTGTCGCTCGATCATGGTTGCATTCCTGCCGCCCAGGTCGATGGTGATGGCGCCGTCGTAGCCCGATTTCGTGTTCAGAAACTTCGCTTTTCCTCTAGGTGCGTCCGGTTGCGGGCAAATAACGCGGAAGATCAATTCGTCATCATTTGCGCGCAGATCAGAGATCGGACACTCGCGCAATGGGTTGTCGCTGCGCACCTGAAATGCCTGGCCGCTGGCAATCAACTTTTTCGTCAGGCAGACCTCGTACTTGGCCGGTTCACTTGCTGTCGCGACGTTCGGCAGTTCTTGCGTGACCCGGATCTCGTATAAACCGGCCGGGATCAAGCCGCGTCCCAAGGCATCTGCGCCAAAGGAAAGCAGCACCGCGGCGACCGCGTGCCAACGCAATGGCAGAGCGGCCCTTACCATGGGTCCGGTGCTGTTAGTCGCTGGCGCGCGCGCATCTGCTCCGCGTCCAGGCGCAGCACATGCGGCGACTGCGCATCGGTGCACTCGCCGATGCGCAGGGCGCGGTGCCGTTCTGTCACGGTCATGTTCTTGCCGCCCATGTCGATGCTAATGGCGCCGTCGTAGCCGGTCTTGGTGTTGATGAACTTCGCTTTTGCTTTTGGCGCGTTTGGCTGCGGACAGTTGACTCGAAAAAACAGTTCGTCATCATTTACGCGCAGATCAGAAATCGGGCATTGGCGCAGCGGATTGTCGGTGCGCACGTGAAACGCGGCGCCGCTGCCGATTAACTGGTTAGTCAGGCATGCCTGCAACTTAACCGGCTCGCCCGCTTTCGCCACGTTGGGCAGTTCCTGCGTAACGGTGATTTCGTACAGGCCGGGCGGCACCAAGCCGCGCGCGGTGGCGTGGCCGCCGAGGGCGATCAGCACAGCGAGTGCAAGAGCGAGCCTGCGGCTACGACTGCGCGAAGTGCTCGACCAAGAACGATTTGATGACTTGGACAAGTTCATTTTCCTTGCCCTCGAAAAAATGCAGTCCATCTTTGATCATGACCTGCTTGGACCCCTTCACGCGCGCGATCTGCTTCATGCGCTCGGAAGCGCCGCCGAGGGTGACTTCCCAATCTTTCTCGCCGTAGATATCCAGCACCGGCGTGTTGATCCAGTACATGGCGCGCAGGCCATTGATGATGCTGATGTTGATCCATGCACCGACCGGCGCCTTATCGTCAGCGATCAGGTACTCGTTCGTCATCGTTGAGCCTAAGCTGTGCGAGACGATGGCGATTTGCTTATAGCCCTTGCCTTGCAGCCATTTGGTCGCAATCTGGAAGCGCTCGGCGGCATCGGGGTATTCGGGGATATAGTCGCCGACTTTCGCTCCGCCGGACAGCACCGGCAGCTGAATCGAAAGCGTGGTAAAGCCTTCATCAGCGAGTTTAGTGCGCAGCATGCCATACAATTCGAAGTCGGGGTTCCACCCGCGCCCGTGTGCGACGATGACGGCGACCTTCGCATTCGGCGCTTCGGTGTAGAGCGAGAGGAACTCGTGGCCGTTCCTCTGCTTGAGCCAAATCGGATCGCCGACGACCAGCGTCTGCAGAATCTGCTCTGCCCAGTTTTTCTCGCGGCCATAGTCGGCGGCGCCAGCGCTGACGCCGGCTAGAAGGCACAGCAATATGATTTTATTGTGGAAATTCATCTTGTTCCGTAATGCCCAACGCGGCGTTTGCAGTATATCACCGCATAAAACGCCCTAAGCCCCGCCGCGGTAGACCTCCGCACACGCCCCAAGCCAAAGCACTCTAATCCTGAAACTGAGTGGCAATAGCGCCCTTAATAGACAGATAGGGGCGGCGCTCCGGCGCTTAGTCTCTGCCTTGTTAAATCGAGAGGCTATTTATTGTGAAACCGGATCACATCGCGTTGAACGGCCGCGCCGCGCGGATGGCTGCCCCTACCAATGGGGTCGAACGCCTAATGGACCCGCGGCAACCGATCGTTACTAAGACCGATCTCAAAGGCAAAATCACTTATGCGAATCCTGCGTTCGTGCAGATCAGCGGGTTCAGCAAGGACGAGTTGATTGGGCAGCCGCACAACATCGTGCGCCATCCCGATATGCCACGCGAGGCGTTTGAGGATTTATGGCGAACGGCTCGAGCTGACGTCCCGTGGCGCGGGCTGGTCAAGAATCGCTGCAAGGATGGGGGGTTCTACTGGGTTGACGCTTACGTCACACCGCTTTACGAGGACGGCAAGAAGATCGGCTACATGTCAGTGCGAACCGCACCTTCGCCGCACGACAAGTCGCAGGCGGAGGCGCTTTATAGCGGCGTGCGCACGGGGAACACGCCATTTCCTGCAACTGCCCTGCGCCGGGGGCGCCCCATAGCTGTGGACATAGCAGCGGTGATGGGCTTGATGCTGGCGTTGGCCATTGCGTCTATCCTTGTGCCCAGCGGATTGTCGACACAAACAATCGATGCTGTGCTAGTGGCGGTGGCTGTTGGCGGCTGGTTCTGGATCAACCGCCAAGTCAAAGAACCGTTGCAGCGCATCGCCCAGTGCATGCGCGCGCTGGGAGAAGGAAACTTCAAGAGCGAATTGGATACCACGGCGAGCCGAGAGTTTTCCGAAGTCCTCATCGGATTGAAGGGCATGCAAGTCAATTTGCGCGCGATTGTTAGCGACGTCGTTTCCTCTGCCCGCGTGGTAAGGGATGATGCTGAAAACGTTCACAAGCAATCGTCAACGCTCATGCAGCGATCGGAACAACAATCCGACGGCATAACGAGTGTCGCGGCGGCGTTGGAGCAGTTGTCCGTTTCTGTCTCTGAAATCTCGGAGGCGACCAAAAGCAGTTCCAACCACGCCGGTCATGCCTTGAGTGTGGTTAACGAAGGCGCGCAGCGCATGCGGCAAGCGATGGACGCAACCGAACAAGTCGTTGCGACGGTCGATCGGACGCAGCGCACCATTGCGCAGCTAAACGAAGCCGTCTCGCGCATCAGCCTGGTGACGAGGACCATCACCGATGTTGCCGAAAAGACCAACTTGCTCGCGTTAAACGCCGCAATCGAGGCAGCCCGCGCCGGCGAGTTCGGCAGGGGTTTCGCCGTGGTTGCTGACGAGGTCCGCAAACTGGCCGAGCTGACGCAAAGCTCAACCAGCGAAATATCCGCAACCGTGGCCGACGTGCAGTCCGGCACGCAGGAGGCGCTCGACTCTATGAAGCGGGCTGTGACTGAAGTTGGCACCGGCACGAGCATGATCCGCGGTGCGGATGCGAGTTTGGAAAAGATCGCCAAGGCGAGCCAGGGCGTGGCCGATTCCGCTCAAGGTATCGCCAGCATGCTTGGCGAGCAGTCAAGCGCGTCTACGGAAGTCGCCAATAGCATGCAGCGCATGAGCGGGCTAACGCAGTCAAACATGGAAGCGATCGCAGAAGTAACGGGCGCTTCGCAGCAGCTCAATGCGACCGCTCTAGCTCTGCAGAATTTGGTGCGGCATTTCGAACAGCGCATGTAGGCGCTTGTGCGCCGGGTTAGTGGCGACTGCTGAAATGTTTGCTGGCTCGCGCAGCACAGTCCTATCGCTGCCGCATGCGTAGCGCTGGTCTTCGCCTGTAGGCTGTAAGGCCCGCACCCCGCCCGGCTCACCATAGGTTGGGGTGCATCGCAGTGAACCCCCAAGGTATTATCATCGGCACTTCGTTGGGGTTCATTGGTGCTGCCCCCAGCCTACAAACGCCATTCGAACATCATGTCCAGCAACGTCTATCAATTTTTCGCGCGGCATTTCCCGGCGGAGCCTGAGCGCGCATTCATCGAGACGCCGAGCGGCGCGCGCGTTTCGTTCCGCGAGTTGGATCGCCAAAGCGCGCGCTATGCGCGCTGCCTGCTCGATCTCGGCATTGCCAAGGGCGAGCGCGTCGTCGCGCAGGTGGAGAAGTCGGTCGAGAACGTCTACCTCTATCTCGGGTGCTTGCGCGCGGGCTTGGTGTACGTGCCGCTTAACACCGCATACCAGAAGGCGGAAATCGAATACTTTATCGGCGACGCGCAGCCGGCGCTGGTGGTGTGCCGGCCGCAGAATTTCGACTTGGTCGCGCCGATCGCGCGCGCGGCAGGCGTGAAGCACGTTTACAGCTTGGGCGAAACGGGCGCCGGCACGCTAATCGATGCGCTGCCCAGCGTCGAGAGCGCGCCGAACGCGGCGGTCGATGTGGTGTGTGCTGACGACGATCTTGCTTCCATCCTCTACACCTCCGGCACCACCGGCCGCTCGAAAGGCGCGATGCTCACGCACCGCAACCTTGCGTCCAATGCACAGACGCTCGTTAGCCTGTGGGGCATGAACGAGCGCGATGTGTTGATTCATGCGCTGCCGACGTTTCATATTCACGGCTTGTTCGTCGCGTTGCATACGGCGTTGGTCGCAGGCGCGTCGCTCATTTTCTTGAACAAGTTCGATGCCGCGCAAGTGATCGAAGCGCTGCCGCGCGCGACCATGTTCATGGGCGTGCCGACGTACTACGTTCGCTTGCTGCAGGAAGCGTCGCTCGACGCGCGCCGCTGCAAGAACATGCGCCTGTTTGTCTCCGGCTCAGCGCCGCTGTTAACGGAGACCTTTAACGAGTTCCGCGCGCGCACCGGCGCTGGTCATGGCGCCGACTCCACTACCGGCCACACCATCCTCGAGCGTTACGGCATGAGCGAGACCGGGATGAATACCTCCAACCCGCTGGACGGCGAACGCAAGGCGGGCACGGTTGGTTTGCCGCTGCCGGGCGTCGAAGTGCGCGTGGTGGACGAACGCGATCAAGCCGTCGCTACCGATGTGATTGGCGCGATTCAAGTGCGCGGGCCGAACGTGTTTGCCGGCTACTGGCGCCGACCCGAATTGAACGAGGCCGAATTCACGCGCGACGGATTCTTCCGCACCGGCGATATGGGGCGTTTCGATGCGGATGGGTACTTGTCGATCGTCGGGCGCTCTAAAGACATCGTCATCAGCGGCGGCTTGAACATTTATCCGAAGGAAATCGAATCGTATTTGGATGAAATCGATGGCGTCGTCGAATCGGCCGTCATCGGTGTGCCGCATATCGATCTTGGCGAGGCACTGGTTGCAGTAGTCTCTGGAAAATCAGGTTCGGAGCGATTTACAGAGGAATACTTAATTAAGTATATGAAGGAGCGCGTCGCCGGATTCAAAGTGCCGAAACGCGTTGTGTTCGTCGATGAGCTACCGCGCAATACGATGGGCAAGGTGCAGAAGAACGTGTTGCGGGAGCGGTATCGAAATTTGTTCGCGCCCGCTGCGTAGGAGCAGGTAACTCGGGCGGCGTGTAAAATCGGCCGCTCACCTCACGCACAAACCGCACGGAGCGAAGCATGGGCGCACGCCAAAATTTCATCGCCGGCGAGTGGGTCGCCGCGACCAACGCCAAACCTAACGTCAATCCCTCCAACATCAACGACACCATCGCCGACTACGCGCGCGCCGACGAGCGCCAAACCAATCAGGCGATCGACGCCGCGACGGCAGCCGCAGCTGCTTGGGCCAACGCGACGCCGCAACAGCGCTTCGATGTGCTCGATTTCGTCGGCAGCGAGATCCTCGCGCGCAAGCAGGAGTTAGGCGAACTGCTCTCGCGCGAAGAAGGCAAGACGCTGCCCGAGGGCATCGGCGAAGCGGCGCGCGCGGGCGCTATTTTCAAGTTTTACGCTGGCGAAGCGCTGCGCATTCGCGGCGACAAGCTCGCTTCGGTGCGACCGGGATTGGATGTGGAGATTACGCGCGAGCCGGTCGGCGTGGTCGGCATCATCGCGCCCTGGAATTTCCCCATCGCGATCCCGGCTTGGAAGATCGCGCCGGCGCTCGCGTATGGCAATGCGGTGGTGTTCAAGCCCGCCGACCTGGTGCCGGGCTGCGCGTGGGCGATCGCCGATATCATTAGCCGCTCGGCGCTGCCCAAGGGTGTGTTCAACTTGGTCATGGGACCCGGCAGCCAAGTCGGCAATGCGATTCTGACTAATCCGAAAGTCAACGCGATTAGTTTCACTGGTTCTGTTTCAACCGGGCAGCGTGTGCTGGATGCCGCGGCCAAACGCCGCGCAAAAGTGCAGCTTGAGATGGGTGGCAAGAACCCGCTGGTCGTGATGGATGACGCTGATCTCAACACAGCGGTCAATTGCGCGATTCAAGGCGCGTTCTATTCGACCGGACAGCGCTGCACGGCATCCTCGCGCTTGGTAGTGCAACAAAGCATCCACGACAGATTCGTCGCGGCGGTGATCGAAAAACTAAAGACTTTGAAGGTCGACGATGCGCTTAAGCAAGGCACCGACATCGGCCCGGTGGTCGATCAAAGCCAGCTCGATCAGGATTTGAGCTATATCGACATCGGCAAGAAGGAAGGCGCAAAGCTTGCCTTCGGCGGCGAAGTGCTCACGCGCGAGCACAAGGGCTATTACCTTCAGCCGGCGCTGTTCACCGAAACGACGAACGCCATGCGCATAAGCCGCGAAGAAGTGTTCGGACCCGTGGCGAACGTGGTGCGCGTGAAGGACTTCGACGAAGCGCTGCACGTGGCCAACGACACGGAGTTCGGGTTGTCTTCCGGGATTTGCACCACTTCGCTCAAGCACGCCACCGAATTCAAGCGCAAATCGCAAGCAGGCATGGTGATGGTAAACGTGCCGACCGCGGGTGTGGACTATCACGTGCCGTTCGGCGGGCGCAAGGGCTCAAGCTACGGGCCACGCGAGCAGGGCACATACGCGGTCGAGTTCTACACGACGGTGAAGACGGCTTACACGCTGGCGTAGTTTTCCGCGCGGCGGGTCTTGCCGGAGCGGTCCAGGTCGCGGTGATCGCTGTTTCGCGATCGCGGGCCTGCGGCCCGAGGATTCTGCTGCCGCTAGATCTCTGCTAGATGTTCGGTTCGGTGTCTAGCCGGACAGCGATGCCTTCCAGCCCGGGGCCCGCAACCGGATAACGCCGCATCACCAGCGGATCGTGCCCCGGCACGACGAACCGCGGGTCGTCGGCGAGCGCTTTCAAGCGGCCGTAGCCTTGCACCATATCGCCGATGGAGAACACGATCGGAAAAGGTCTGACTTCTTCCATATTGGCATAGAAGTGCGTCGCGTCCGATGCGAGCACGATCCAGCCGATTTTGGTGCGCACGCGCACGGATTGAATGCCCATGGTATGGCCGCCGATGCGATGCACCGAAATTCCGGGCGCGATCTCCTCGTCGCCATTGTGAAACAACACGCGCCCCTGGTGCACGCAGCGCACCAGGTCGCAGACTTCATCGATTTCGTACGGATGCGCGAAGATGTTGTGCGTCATGTGGCGACCGGTTGCGTAGATCATTTCGTCATCCTGCAGGTGGTAGCGCGCCTGCGGGAACTGCTTGAAGTTGCCGAGGTGGTCGTAGTGCATGTGCGTGATGATCACATCGCGCACTGTAGCGGCATCGACGCCGAGCGCCCGCAAACCGGCGGCCGGCTCGCGCAGCAAGAAGCGGTTGCGCTTGCGGCCGACGCCCTCGCTGAAACCGGTGTCGATGACGAATGTGCGTTTGGCGTTACGCACCAGCCAGACGAAATAATCCAAATCGCTCGCCTCTTCGTGCGGATCGCCACCGATGAAATTCTCGTTGGCTTTGCGTTGCATGGTGGCGTAGCGCACGGCGAAGACTTCGTAGGTGTCCATTTGGCAGTCGCGCGAAAGTAGCAGGAGTTGCAGCTATCGTAATCCAAGCGCGCGGCGAATACCAACTTCCTTCGATACTCGTGCGTAGGCGAACGCCTTTGCGCGCTCGACGCGGTAATGCGCAATTCCTCAACGCTGCCGCTAGTTCTGCCGGCCAAAACTCCACCAGCGCCAGCGACGATTGGGTTGCGGCGTCGGCGCCACCCACTGTGTTCTCGGCCGCGGCTCCATTTGCTGCGCAGCAACGCTTTCAGCATCGGCTGCTGCCGGTTGCGACCCGCCAGTGGCGAGAGCAGGGCGCTTTACGCGATACCAAGCCGCGTAGAGTGCCGGCACGAACAATAGCGTCAACACCGTGGCAACCAGCAAGCCACCGATAATCGAATAGGCCATCGGCCCCCACAGCACGTTGCGGGTGAGCGGAATCATCGCCAGCATGGCGGCAGCGGCGGTGAGCATGATCGGCCGGAAGCGCCGCACTGCGGATTCGCGGATCGCAGTCCACGCGTCATGCCCAGCCTTGATGTCTTGCTGGATCTGATCGACCAGGATGACGGTGTTGCGCATGATCATGCCGGCCAGCGCAATCGTGCCGAGCATGGCAACGAAACCGAATGGCTGTCCGAAAGTGAGCAGTGCGAGCGCGACGCCGATGACGCCGAGCGGGGCGGTCAAGAACACCATGACCATGCGCGAAAAGCTTTGCAACTGGACCATGAGCAGCGACAGCACGATGCCGATCATGAGCGGGAAGCCAGCGTTGATCGAGGCTTGCGCTTTGCTGTTCTCCTCCCACGCACCGCCGATGTCGATGCGATAGCCCGGCGGCAGCTTGGCGCGGATGGAAGCGAGCTGCGGATCGATCGCCATCGATACATCGGGTGCCTGCACGCCATCGACGATATCTGCCCGGGCAGTGACGGTGAGATCTCGGCTGCGGCGCCAAATAATCGGCTCCTCGAAGACCTGCTCGACCTGGGCGACTTGTGCAAGTGGAACGTACTTTCCACTTGCGGTCTGCACGTTGATGTCGTTGATCGCCGAGAGCACGCTGCGCTCCTCCGGCACGGCGCGCAGATCGATATCGATCAAGCGGTCGTTTTCGCGGTACTGGCCGATGCGCGCTCCGCTTAAGGTACCGAGCAGGCTTTGCGATACGCTTTGTGTGGACACGCCGAGCGCGCGCGCCTTGTCTTGATCGACCGCCACGCGCAGTGCCGGGGCGCGCTGGCCCCAATCGACGTTCACGTCTAGGGTGTGAGGATTGGCGCGCATGACGTCCGCGACTTGATCGGCGATACCCTTGAGTTTCTGTATGTCGGTGCCCACCACGCGGAATTGCACTGGGTAACTAACCGGTGGCCCGAGCGGCACGCGTTCGACGCGCCCGCGCACGCCGGGGAACTGATTTTCCATCGCTTTGCGCAGACGCTCGATCACGCGCTCGCGTCCGGGCAAATCTTTGGTCAGCACGATGGTATGCGCGAAGTTGGTGCGGAACAGTTTCTGGTCGAGCGAGAGAAAGAAGCGTGGACTGCCGTTGCCGACGTAGGTGACATAGGTTGCCACGTCGTTGTCTTTAGCGAGAATGCCTTCCAAGCGCTTGGCTTGGGTCTCGGTCGCTTGCAGGCTCGAGCCCTCGGGCAGCCACAGCTCGACCATCAATTCGGTGCGGTTCGACGACGGGAAGAACTGCTTTTCCGTCAGCCCCATGCCATAGCCGCCGAGCAGGAACGCCAATACGGTGGCGACGATGACGCTTTTGCGATGCGCGATGCACCACTCGACCAGCGCGCGGAACATGCGATAGAACCGCCCGTCGAAGGCCTCATCCGCGTGCTGTGCTTTATGTTCTTTAAGCAGGGCGTAGCCGAGAAAGGGGGTGACCGTCACGGCTGCCACCCACGACACGAGCAAGGCAATCGTCACCACGGCAAAGATGCCGAAGGTGTATTCGCCGGTGGAGGATTTGGCGGTTGCGATCGGCAAGAAGCCCGCCGCGGTGATCAGCGTGCCGGTTAGCATGGGGAACGCCGTATGCGTGAAGGCGTACGTGGCGGCTTTGAACTTGTCGAAGCCTTCTTCCAGTTTGCGCGCCATCATTTCCACCGCGATCATGGCGTCGTCCACCAAAAGTCCAAGCGCAATAATCAAGGCGCCGGTGGAGATGCGGTGCAAGTCAATCTTGAAGTACAGCATCAGCAAAAATGTTGCTGCGAGCACGAACGGGATGGTTAGCGCGACCACCAACCCAGCGCGCAAGCGTAGCGCGAAAAAGCTCACGACCAGCACGATGGCCACCGCTTCGAGCAGCGAGGTCATGAACTCCGCTACCGATTCTTTGACGATCTTGGGCTGATCGGAAACTTGCGCGAACTCAATGCCTAGCGGCAGTTCCGTGCGCACCCGCGCCATTTCGTGCCGCAGGTCTTCACCGAGCTTAATGACGTCCCCGTCGCTCACCATGGATACCGCCAGGCCGATCGCATCGTGACCCTGAAAGCGCATCTTTTCCTCCGGCGGGTCGGCGAGGCCCCGATAGACGCGCGCGATATCTCCCAAGCGGATCGTATTGCCGTTGGCGCGCAGCGGCGTCTCGCGGATCGCTTCCACCGTCGGGAAGTTGCCGGTTACGCGCACCGGCACGCTCAGCGTTTGCGTTTCAACCGTGCCGGCCGGCGTCAGGGTATTCTGCGCGTTGAGTGCGGCGGCGATTTGTTGCGCATTGATGCCCAGTTGCGCCAGCTTATGGTGCGATATCTCAACGAACACTTTGTCCGGCTGCACGCCGATCAATTCGATCTTTGCCACGTTCGGCAGGCGCAGCAGCCGCTGACGGATGGATTCAACGTAGTCGCGCAGCTCCGAATGGGTGAAGCCGTCGCCGGTAAATGCGTAGATCGATCCGAACACATCGCCGAACTCGTCATTAAAAAACGGTCCGAGCGCCTCCGGCGGCAGCGTTTGCTTCAGGTCGCCGATGCGCTTGCGCACTTGATACCAGATATCGGCGACGACTTTCGGGTTCGAGCTGTCCTTGAGTTGCAGAATAATGAGCGACTCGCCCGGCTTCGAATAGCTTGAGGTCATGTCGAAGTACGGCGTTTCCTGCAAACGGCGCTCGATGCGATCGGTGATTTCGCGATCGACTTGCTCGGTGGTCGCGCCAGGCCACATCGTGCGAACCACCATGGCGCGGAAGGTGAAATCTGGGTCTTCGCGCTGGCCCAAATTGAAGTAGGCGATCAACCCGCCGAACGAGATCAGCAGCACGAAGAACAGCGTGAGCTGCTTATGGCGTAGTACCCATGAGGAGAGATTGAAGCGCTCGCCGGCCGCCGTGTGCAATTCTTCCCTGGAACTGTCCGCGGGACTCATGACTCGCTTTCTGTGAATCTGACCTGCTGGCCGGCGATAAGCAAGTTCGCGCCCGCGGTAACGACGACATCGCCTGGTTTGAGTCCAGAGGTGATCATCACTTGGTTCTCGTTGATGCCGCTCGTTTCCACGGCTATAGAGGCGACCTTTGAGGTTTTAGGGTCGACGATCCAAACGCTTGGTTTGTCGCTCTTCGTGTACAGGGCGGAGAGCGGCAGCATGACCACCTGCTGTGCGCTGCGCTGCTCGAACACGACTTGGCTGGTCATGCCCAAGCGCAAGGCCTCGTCGGCGTTGCGCACGGCGATCTTAGCGGTGAACGTGCGCGTGGCCGGATCGCTGCTGGGAGAGAACTCGCGCACCACGCCGGAGTAGGTCTTGCCGGGCTGGGCGGATAGGGTAACGCTCGCCGTGCCGGCGCTTTTGACCAATGCGACTTGATTTTCCGGCACGCTGATGACGATGTCTTTCTCCTCCAGCCGCGCCACATGCACGACCGGCTGGCCGGCCGCAACCACTTGGCCGATTTCGACACTGATGGCGGTAACCACGCCGGCGTGCTCGGCTACAAGCGCGGCATAGCCCGCCTGATTGCGCGCTTGATTGGCTTGCGCTGCGGCAGCGGCCACGCGCTGGCGCGCGCTTTGCAAAGTGGTTTCGCGCCGGTCGAATTCCGCTTGGCTGATGAAATTCTTCTCGCGCAACTCCTTAAAGCGCGTGTAGTCGGCTTGCGCCAGACGCAGCTCGCTTTGCGCCGCACTCAACTCGGCTTGCTGGGCGCGCACGCCGAGTTGCAAATCGTTCGGATCCAGGCGCGCCAGAGGTTGGCCGGGTTGCACGAACGAGCCGACTTCTACATTGCGCTCAACCAGTTTGCCGCCGACGCGAAAGCTCAAGGGCGTCTCGTAACGCGCTCGCACCTCGCCGGCAAAGCTAAGCTGCTGCATCGGTGCGCTGACGCTCACCTTAGTCACGCGCACCAAGCGCACCGGTTCTTGCTTCGCGGTCTGCTGGCCATTGACTCTCTCGCAGCCGCTGCTCGCGGCCAATGCCGCGATGGTTGCTGCGAATGCTGCGTTACGAATCCAATTGTGCATGATGATCTCCTTCATACCCCGTTTACTTGCGGCGCGTGTTGCGCGGTTTAGGTGCGGGCGCTACTGGCTTGGCCATGCGCGCCGCTGCCTCTTGTTGTTGAATGAGGTAGCCGCTCCACAGTGCGCGCAGCGCGATTTCCAATTCGTCGCCATAGCTGTGGGCAAACATCTCCATGCCGGGCCGGAAGCGCGCTTCCGGCGGCACGCAGCCCGGCTGCATCAATTGCCATAGGCCGATGATCTGCGCATAGCTTTGATTCAATAGCTGCGCGCCGGCGCCGCGCGGCAGGTTGGGGAAGTGGCGTTCCACGCCGGCGCCGGCACGCGCCAGCAGATCGGCGATTTCGAGGAAAAACCGGTTGCGGATCTCGGCATCGACGGCTTTCTCCATCACGCCCATGCACAACGCGGCGAGGGGCAGGAACGCGGCCGTGCCGACGATGTGTTCGCGCGTTAGCGCAACCATGTCGTCGATGGTCAGCGGTTGCGTTCGCTGCAAGAGCTTGAACATCGCTTGGAAAAACGTATGCACGTGACGTCCATGCAAAGCCAGCAGCATCTCTTCCTTGCTGCTGAAGTAGAGATAGACGGTGCCTTTGGCGAGCCTGGCGGCATCGGCTACTTCGGCCATGCTCGGCAAGCGCTCCGGATGCTGCACGAACAAGCGCTCGGCGGCGCTAAGGATGGCGTTACGCCGTTCTTCCTTTTCCAGTGCGTCGATCGCGCGCTGGCCTTTTCCGAGAAGCAAGGCGGTCATATGGTTAACTGACTTTCGGTCATTTGTGCGATGAAGATAAATGACCGTGAGTCATTAGTCAATAAGACTAAAGTATTGGGCGCGAAAGCGGAACCGGGGCCGGGAGATACAGGCGGTAGATTTTATCTGTAAATGAATAGGGAACTTTACGATATAAAGACAGTTGCCCCAGTATATGGATTAAACTGAGCGCGCACGGCGTTCTCTCGCTACCGGGGCCGGCTGTTGGTTTTCGATCTGCGCCATCAACCCTTCGCCCTCGCTCAGCAGAAAACCCTTGAAAGCGGTTGCCGCGGGCGAGAGCCGCTTGTGCTGCAAATGCACCAGATACCAACGCCGCACCACGGGCAGGTGCTCGACGTTGAGCGCCACCAAGCGCTTGGCTTCGAGTTCGAAGGCCACGGTTTGACGCGAAAGAAAAGCTACCCCCATGCCAGCCAAGACTGCCTGCTTGATCGTTTCGTTGCTGCTCGCTTCGAGCACCGGCCGAATCTCCAACTTGTGCTGCCGCAGCAAGCGTTCAAATGCTTGCCGCGTGCCGGAGCCGGCTTCACGATTAATGAACGGTTCCTGAACGATGCGCGCCAGTGCGATGCGCTTCTTGCCGGCAAGCGGGTGCAGCGGGTGGGCGATGACGATGTGCGGGTTGTCCGCGAACGACTGCGAGAATGCGGCCAGCGCTTCGGGTGGCCGGCCGGCGATTGCGAGATCCGCCGTGCTGTCTTCGATCAGTTTCCAAATCGCCTCGCGGTTTTCTACTTCTAGCCGCAAGCGCACGCCGGGATGGCGCTGCATGAAGGTCGCCAATAACTTCGGCGCCGTGTATTTGGCCGAACTGACGATCGCTACCGTCAGATGCCCACCGCGCAGGCCGCGCATCGCATCCAAGGTTTCTTGACTCTCGCGCAGACGTCGCGCGATATCGCTGGCCAATGCGGCCACTTCGTTACCGGCCTGGGTGAGCGAAATCTTCTTTCCGGCCTGTTCGGTGAGCGGCAGGCCGGCAGCCTCCTCGAGCAACTTCACTTGCATTGAAACAGCAGGCTGCGTCAGATGCAGTTCCTCTGCGGCGCGCGAGAAGCTCGAATGCCGCGCCAGCGCCTCGAACACGCGCAATTGGCGGAAGGTGATGTTGCGCATTGGCTTGCAGTGACTGACTGATGCGCCAGCCTATGTATAAGTATTACCTGATTCTACCTATAAATAACTCTGACTGTTACTTATGGTGCATGCAGCGTACTTTTGCACCATTCAGAGGCGGGAGACGCGCAAATGGGAAAAATGGGCGAAGTAAGCGAGCGATACAAATCCGGCGTGATGCCGTACGCCAAGATGGGGTATTGGGAGGCCGACTATGTGCCGAAAGACACCGATGTGCTGGCGCTGTTCCGCATTACACCGCAAGATGGCGTCGATCCGATCGAGGCCGCAGCCGCGGTGGCGGGCGAATCCTCGACCGCGACATGGACCGTGGTGTGGACCGATCGGCTGACCGCGTGCGAGAACTACCGCGCTAAGGCTTACCGCGTCGATCCGGTCCCGGGCCAACCGGGTTCGTACTTCGCATACATTGCCTACGATCTCGACTTGTTCGAAGAAGGCTCGATCGCCAATCTGACCGCGTCCATCATCGGCAATGTGTTCGGCTTCAAGCCGCTGAAGGCACTGCGCTTGGAAGATATGCGTATTCCGGTCGCCTACGTCAAAACTTTTCAGGGGCCCGCCACCGGCATCGTGGTCGAGCGCGAACGCCTCGATAAGTTCGGCCGCCCGTTGCTCGGCGCGACCGTTAAGCCGAAGCTCGGCCTATCCGGAAAAAACTACGGCCGCGTCGTCTACGAAGCGCTGAAGGGCGGGCTCGATTTCGTCAAGGACGATGAAAACATCAACTCGCAGCCCTTCATGCATTGGCGCGAACGCTTTCTCTACTGCATGGAAGCGGTCAACAAGGCGCAAGCCGAGACCGGCGAGGTCAAGGGCCACTATCTGAATGTCACCGCCGCGACCATGGAAGACATGTACGAGCGTGCGGAACTGGCCAAGGAACTGGGCTCCTGCATTGTCATGATCGATCTGGTGATCGGCTACACCGCAATTCAATCGATGGCCAAGTGGGCGCGCAAGCACGACATGATCGTGCACTTGCACCGCGCCGGGCACAGCACCTACACGCGGCAGAAGCAGCACGGTGTCAGCTTCCGCGTGATCTCCAAATGGATGCGTCTTGCCGGTGTCGACCATATTCACGCCGGCACCATCGTCGGCAAACTCGAAGGCGATCCGAACATGGTGCAAGGCTACTACAACATCTTGCGCGAGCAGCGCAATCCGGTCGACCTGCAGCGCGGGGTGTTCTTCGAGCAAGACTGGGCTGGCCTGCGCAAAGTCATGCCTGTCGCCTCCGGTGGCATCCACGCCGGCCAAATGCACCAACTTATTCACTACCTCGGCGAAGACGTCGTGCTGCAATTCGGCGGCGGCACCATCGGCCACCCAATGGGCATACAAGCCGGCGCCACCGCCAATCGTGTCGCGCTGGAAGCGATGATCCTCGCGCGCAACGAAGGGCGCGACATCTGGAACGAAGGGCCGCAGATTCTGGAAGCCGCCGCGCGCTGGTGCAAACCTTTGCAAGCCGCGCTGACGACGTGGAAGGACGTGACGTTTGACTACGCTTCCACCGACACAGCGGACTTTGTGGCGACGGCCACGGCCGCGTAGGCGGCCACTTGTGGACCGCCGCCTGACGGGACTAGTCGACGACAGCGACCACAGCGACCACAGCGACCACAGCGAATCGCAACCCCTCACCCCAACCCTCTCCCCGATTCCGTGGCGAGGGAGAAAAAAGGATACCTATTATGCGACTGACCCAAGGCACTTTCTCTTTCCTGCCCGAGTTAACCGAGGCGCAAATCCGCGCACAAGTCGAGTACGCTCTCGCGCAAGGCTGGGCGGTATCGATCGAATACACCGACGATCCGCACCCCCGCAACACTTATTGGGAGATGTACGGCAACCCGCTGTTCGATTTGCGCGATGCCGCCGGCATCATGCAGGAAATTACGGCGTGCCGCGCGACGTTTCCGGGTAGTTACATCAAGGTGAATGCGTTCGATTCGACGCGCGGCTGGGAGGCGATGCGTCTGTCGTTTCTGGTTAACCGGCCGCCGCAGGAATGCGAGTTCGTGCTGGAGCGTCAAGAGATCGACGGACGCCGCTTGCGTTACACCACGCGCCGCGAGCCCGCGCGCACGCGCTAAGCGAGGCCTCGTTTTGGCATGGCAAGTTAGTTTTCGGCCCACCCCGCCGGTCGGCCCACCTGGGCGGTCGGCGGGGTCTTTTCGGATTTCCGATGCGATATGAGTGCGCACCCAATATCTAGTGTTGCCCAAGAACCGGCACAGCAAAGAGGCGCCGACATCGTCGACTTCGGCGCCGCGCTAGCCGATTCGCAGGTGCCGCAAATTCTGCTGCAGCTCGATCAGGAGTTGGTGGGCCTGCGGCCGGTCAAAACGCGAATCCGCGAAATTGCGGCACTGCTCATCATCGACAAGCTGCGCAAGAGCGTCGGCTTGCAAAGCGCGGTGCCGAGCTTGCATATGTCGTTTACCGGCAACCCCGGCACCGGCAAAACCACGGTCGCGCTGCGCATGGCGGAAATCCTGCATAGCTTGGACTATGTGCGCAAAGGCCATTTAGTTGCTGTGACACGCGACGACCTGGTCGGGCAATATATCGGACACACCGCGCCCAAGACCAAGGAAGTCCTGAAAAAAGCGATGGGCGGGGTGTTGTTCATCGACGAGGCCTATTACTTGTATCGCCCGGAAAACGAGCGCGACTACGGTTTAGAAGCGATCGAGATCTTGCTGCAGGTGATGGAGAATCAGCGAGACGACCTCGTGGTCATCATGGCCGGCTACAAAGATCGCATGGATACTTTTTTCCAGAGCAATCCGGGATTCTCCTCGCGCATCGCGCATCACGTCGAATTTCCCGATTACACCAGCGAAGAACTCTGCGAGATATCCGCCAGAATGCTGGAGGCGACCAACTATCGTCTAAGCGCCGCCGCGCAGGAAGCGCTCGGGCGCTACATCGAATTGCGCAAGGCACAGCCGCACTTCGCTAACGCGCGCAGTATCCGCAACGCGCTGGATCGGGCGCGTTTGCGCCAAGCCAATCGCTTGTTCAACACCGGCGCGGGGTTACTTAGCAAAGAACAGTTGATGACCATAGAAGCAGAAGACCTATTGGCTAGCCGTGTGTTTGGACCGGGGGGTTGAAGCAGCGCTGGGTCCGCGAAAGTACTTGGGGTTAATTGCAGGAGGGAAAAATGACTAACAATAAGACACTCGAAGAATTCTTGTCCGACGAAACCGCTCGAGGATTGGAACCGGCGCTTGCGACAGTGGTGCGCGGCTTGGCACAGCGGTGCGCCGATCTATCAGGCCACGTCTCGCGCGCCAGCGCGTTAGGCATTTCCGGCGATGCGGGATCGGCCAACGTGCAGGGCGAGACGCAGAAGAAGCTGGATGTGCTGGCCAACGATCTGCTGCTTGCCTTTGCCGAAGGGTGCGCACACGTTGCCGGCATCGTCTCCGAAGAACTGGATGAGGCGCGCTGCTTCGAGCGCGAGCAGAAAGCGCCTTATCTGCTTGTGGTCGATCCGCTCGACGGTTCGTCGAACGTCGACGCCAATGTTTCCGTCGGCACGATTTTTTCGGTGTTGCCTTTCATTGGTGCGGGCGAGCGTCCGCGCGCGGAGGATTTCTTGCAAGCGGGCACGCGCCAGCTATGCGCCGGCTACGCGATTTACGGCCCGTCGACAGTGCTTACCTTGACCCTCGGGCGCGGCACTCATAGCTTTACTTTCGACTGGGCGACCAACCAATTCGTGCACACGGCCGATGCCTTGCGCGTGCCGCACGCCACACAAGAATTCGCCATCAACATGTCGAATAGCCGCTTTTGGGAGCCGCCGGTGCAGCGCTATGTGGATGAATGCCTAGCGGGCACCAACGGACCGCGCGGCGCCGATTTCAACATGCGCTGGATCGCTTCTTTGGTCGCCGAGGCGCAGAGAATTTTCTCGCGCGGCGGAATTTTTATGTATCCGCGCGACAACAAGGAGCCGCGCAAGCCAGGGCGCCTGCGCCTGCTCTACGAAGCCAATCCGATCGCGCTGTTGATGGAGCAAGCCGGCGCGGCGGCCTCAACCGGCACTCAGCGCATTCTCGATATCGTGCCGGACACGCTGCACCAGCGCGTGCCGCTCATGTTCGGCTCGCGCGAAGAGGTTGAGCGGCTGGTGCGTTACCATGATGAGCCGCAGCGCGAACAATTCCAGTCGCCGTTGTTCCGCGAGCGCACGCTCTTCATACGTTAGGGGTGCACCAGTGTCGATGAAACACCCGATTATCGCGGTCACCGGCTCGTCCGGCGCGGGTACCACGTCGGTAAAAAAGACCTTCGATCATATTTTCACTCGCGAGAAGATCAAGGCGGTTACGGTCGAAGGCGACTCGTTTCACCGCTACGACCGCGCCGGCATGAAGCTCGCGATGGCTGAAGCCGAGCGCAGCGGCAAGACCCACTTCAGCCATTTCGGTGCGGAAGCCAATTTGTTCCCGGAACTCGACCAGTTGTTCCGCGAGTACGGCGCGGATGGAACGGGCAATGTCCGGCGCTACTTGCACAACGAAGAGGAAGCCAAGCCTTACGGCCAAGCGCCGGGCACGTTTACGCGTTGGGAGCGGATGGAAGCGGGCAGCGATCTGCTGTTCTACGAAGGCTTGCACGGCGGGGTGAAAACTGAAGCGGTGGATGTCGCGCAGCATGTCGATCTGTTGATCGGCGTGACGCCGATCGTCAATCTCGAATGGATCCAAAAGATTCACCGCGATATGAAGGAGCGCGGCTACTCGATCGATGCGGTGCAGCAAACGATTCTGCGCCGCATGAACGACTACGTGCACTACATCACGCCGCAATTTTCGCGCACGCACATCAATTTTCAGCGCGTGCCGACAGTCGATACTTCCAACCCGTTCGTCGCGCGCGACATCCCGACGGCAGACGAGAGTTTTGTCGTAATTCGTTTTCGCGATCCGAAAGGCATCGATTTTCCTTACCTGTTGTCGATGGTGCACGATTCATTCATGTCGCGACCGAATTGCATCGTCGTACCGGGCGGCAAGATGGGGCTGGCGATGCAGTTGATCCTGACGCCCATGATCCTCAAGCTGCTTGAGCGTCGCCGCGCGCTTTAATCGTTACATTCGTCAACATCGGATGCGGGGCGATCAAGTCTGTCTTGGCCGCGAGTGGGCGGATCGTAGATAATTCAACGTTTTCCAGGACAGCACCCAGCGCGGCTTCGGCTGCAATATCACTATGCCAACAACCAACGATCTAACGAACGCGATCCGTGCATTGGCGATGGACGCGGTGCAGGCCGCCAATTCAGGCCATCCGGGCATGCCCATGGGCATGGCGGAAATTGCCGAGGTGCTGTGGCGCCGCCACATGCGGCATAACCCCAAGAACCCGAAGTGGGTCAATCGCGATCGCTTCGTCGTTTCCAACGGCCACGGCTCGATGCTGCTGTACGCGTTGTTGCACTTGACCGGCTATGACTTGCCTATCGAAGAGATCAAGCGCTTCCGCCAACTGCACTCGAAAACACCCGGGCACCCCGAATATGGTATGACGCCGGGCGTGGAAACGACCACCGGACCACTCGGCCAAGGCATTAGCAATGCGGTCGGGATGGCGCTGGCGGAGAAGCTGCTGGCGCAAGAATTCAATAAACCGGGTCTGAGCATCGTCGATCATTACACCTACGTTTTCCTCGGCGACGGCTGCTTGATGGAGGGTATCTCGCACGAAGTCTGCTCGCTTGCCGGCACGCTCAAACTGGGCAAGCTCATTTGCTTCTACGACGATAACGGCATATCCATCGACGGCCACGTGAACGGCTGGTTCACCGACGACACGCCCAAACGCTTCGAAGCATACGGCTGGCATGTCGTGCCCAACGTCGACGGGCACGACGGCGAGGCGATCGAGCGTGCTTTGCTCGCGGCCCAGAAAGTTACCGATAAACCTTCTTTGATCTGCTGCAAAACCGTCATCGGCAAAGGCGCGCCGAACAAAGCGGGTTCGCATGACGTGCACGGCGCTGCGCTCGGTGAGAAGGAAGTTGCCGCCACGCGCGCGCACATCGGCTGGCCGCATGCGCCGTTTGTCATTTCTAAAGATATTTACGCTGCGTGGAGCATACTGGATAAAGGATGTCGTCTTGAACAAGAATGGCGATCATTATTCGCCGAATACAATAAACAGTATCATCGCGAAGCGGTTGAATTCGAGCGTCGTGCCACGGGCGATCTGCCGATGGACTGGAAGGAACGCGCCGCCGCGCTGCTGAAAGCCACAGACGAGAAAGCCGAGACCATCGCCACGCGCAAAGCGTCTCAAAACGCACTGGCCGGCTTGATGCCGATCTTGCCGGAGTTGATCGGCGGCTCTGCCGATTTGACCGGTTCTAATTTGACCAACACGCCCAGCTCCAAGACCGTCACCGCGAGCGAGCGTGGCAATCACATTCACTACGGCGTGCGTGAGTTCGGCATGAGCGCCATCATGAACGGCATCGCGCTGCACGGCGGCTTCATTCCGTACGGCGGCACGTTCCTGACTTTCTCCGACTATTCGCGCAACGCGCTGCGCATGGCGGCGCTGATGAAGATTCGCTCGATCTTCGTATTCACGCACGATTCCATCGGCCTGGGCGAAGACGGCCCTACGCACCAGTCGGTGGAACATGCCGCCAGTTTGCGCATCATCCCGAACATGGACGTGTGGCGTCCGTGCGATACGGTCGAATCGCTAATCGCGTGGCAGGTGGCGATTGAACGCAACGACGGGCCGAGCGCGCTGCTGTTCAGCCGCCAGAACATCGCGTTCCAGAAGCGCGCACCGGCGACGCTGAGTAACGTTCGCCGCGGCGGTTACGTGCTGAGCGAAGCCGGGGGTGACAATGTTCAAGGGCCATCTTCTGGTAACAGACCGCAAGCGGTCATTATCGCCACCGGCTCCGAAGTACCGCTGGCGGTGCAAGCGCAACAAGCGCTCGCCACCCAGGGCGTGCGGGTGCGCGTCGTTTCCATGCCGTGCACCAATGTCTTCGACAGGCAAGACGCTGCCTACCGCGAAAGCGTCCTGCCGCGCGGAGTACCGCGCGTAGCGGTAGAGGCGGGCGTGACCGACGGCTGGCGCAAATACGTCGGCGCGGTCGATGTGAAGCAGGGCGCGGTGATTGGTCTCGACCGTTTCGGCGAATCGGCGCCGGCGGGCGATCTGTTCAAGTTCTTCAATATCACCGCCGAGCGCGTCGCCGAAGCGGTGCGCGGCATGCTGTAGCGTTCGGCGAGTCTGAACAGCGTAGGGAGGATCCAGGCGCATCGCGCCGGATCCACCACCGGCGGTAGATCCGCTGTGCTTAATTCCCCCTACCGATGCGCGATCACGCACTGTGCAAAAGAACGAGTTACGCATCATCGGCGGGCAATGGCGCAGCCGGCGCATACGCTTTGCCTCCGCGCCAGGCTTGCGCCCGACGCCCGATCGCGTGCGCGAGACGTTGTTCAACTGGTTGGGCCAAACGCTGGATGGCCTGCACTGCTTGGACTTGTTCGCCGGCAGCGGGGCGCTCGGTTTCGAAGCCGCTTCGCGCGGCGCCGCGTCAGTAGTCATGGTGGAGCATGATGCGGGGGCGCTGCGGACCTTGCGCGCCAATGCTGAACTGCTCGAGGCCCAGCAACTGGTCATCGTTGCGGGCGATGGCCTAGAATACGTCGAGACCACCCCACAGCGATTCGATGTCGTGTTTCTCGATCCTCCGTTTGCTTCCGATCTCGCGGCTGCGACGCTCGCACTGCTGCCGCCGCGTTTGAACCAAGGGGCGCTCGTGTACGTCGAGACTGGCGAGAGCAACCCAACCTGGCCGGCCGGTTGGGTACAGCGCAAACAAGGGCGCGCCGGCCAGGTGCGTTTCGCGTTGCTGGCGCGGGAGTAGCAAGCCATGGTTCGTGCGGTGTATCCGGGAACGTTCGATCCGCTGACTTTGGGTCACGAGGACGTGGTCAAACGGGCGGCGCGCTTGTTCAAAGAGGTGGTGGTCGCTATCGCCGACAGCCGCGCCAAGCGCCCGCTGTTTTCCCTGGACGAGCGCGTCGAGATCGCCACTGCGGTGCTGGGCCATCACGCGAACGTCAAAGTCACGCGTTTTTCCGGTTTGCTCACGCACTTTTTGCAGCAGGAGCGCGCTAACGTGATTGTGCGCGGCTTGCGCGCGGTGTCGGATTTCGACTACGAGTTCCAGATGGCTGGCATGAACCGCAAGTTGCTGCCGGAGGTCGAAACGCTGTTTCTGACGCCTTCGGACGATTACATGTTCATTTCCGCCAGTATGGTGAGAGAGATTGCCACGCTCGGCGGCGATGTCAGCAAATTCGTCAGCCCCGCCGTACTGGCGCGGCTGCGCGAGAAAATCGAAAAGAGCTAAGCCGCCATGGCGCTGATGATTACCGACGCATGCATCAATTGCGATGTGTGCGAGCCGGAGTGTCCCAACGAAGCGATCTACCAAGGCGTGGAGATCTTCGAGATCGACGCGAAACGCTGCACTGAATGCGTGGGGCACTACGAGCAGCCGCAGTGCATAGAGGTGTGCCCGGTCGATTGCATCGTGCTAAACCCCGCTGTGGCCGAGAGCCAGGATCAGTTGCGCGCCAAATACGACGCGCTCACTCGCGCCAAAGCCGCAGCTGCGAGCGAAGCGGGCTGATGCTTGCGCGACCGGCGCATCTGCGCCGCAGTTGGCTGTTTCTCGGCGCCGCCGACGCAGCGGCGTTCGAGCGCGGCGCCGCCTGCCCGGCGGATGCGCTGATCGCGTGTTTGGAAGACAGCACGCCTGCGCATCTGCGGCCGCAAGCGCGCGCGCTGCTTGCAAGTTTCGTGGCGCGATGCCGCAGCGCGGGGAAAATCGCATGCGTGCGCATCAACCGCCTGCAAGACGACGGAGCGGTCGATCTTGCGGCTGCGCTCGCGGCGGGAGCCGAGGTAATTCTGCTGCCCAAGACTGAGTCATCCGAGCAAGTGACGCAGTTGGCGCGGCTGGTGGAAGCGAGCCACGCCGGCGTCGAAATCGTACCGAATATCGAAACTGCGATCGGCTTGGTGCGTACGCTGGAAATCGCTAGCGCGCATCCTCGCGTGTCGGCGTGTCTGCTCGCCAGCGAGGACATGACGACAAGCCTCGGCGCGGAGCGCGGGCGCGACGGTGTGGAATTGCACCATGCGCGTTCGCGTTTCTTGGTCGAATGCAAAGCGGCGGGCGTCGTTCCGATCGATTGTCCTTACACCTTCAGCGACACCGACGGCCTGATCGCGGAAACAAGAATGGCGCGCCGCCTCGGCTACACGGCCAAGTCCGCCGTTGACGCTGGCCATGCCGCAGGCATCAACGGGGTGCTAACGCCGGGCGAGGCCGAAGTGCAGCGCGCGCGGCGCATCGTCGCGGCATTCGAGCAAGCCCATGCGCAGGGGCGCCGCGCGGAAATTGACGGCAATTTCCTCGAAGTGCCGATTTATCTCAACGCCAAGCGGCTGATCGAGCGCCACGAACTGCTAACGCGTGCGTAGCGCGCCGTTATTCCAAGCGCTTGAACACCAAGGTCATCACCTTGGTGCGCCCATCAGGCGGGCCTTTGATCGGCGGCGTTTTGACGTTCATAGTGTCACCTTCCACGTTCACGTAGCGAAACTGTTCGGTGCCGACCCAGTTCTGAAACGTGGCGACTTCGACGCGATGCATGATGCCCTCGGCCGTGATGTCGTAAGTGCCGGAATACGCGATGTTGGTGGAGAACGCTTGCGCCCGCTCCTCGGCCGGCGTGGTGAAGCGGTCGCCGCTTAGCGCTTTGCGGCCGTCGGCGGAAAGGTTCACCGTCATGCGTCCGCCCGCCGTGTAAATCAGGTAGCCTGTGGGCCGTTCGCCAAATACGTTGGTGATCTTGCCGGTTTCCGCATCCTGCGATACCCACGATTGCAATTGCCAAGTGCCGATGACGGATTTGTCCGCGGCCTGGGTCGCCGGCAAGAAAGAGGCGAATCCAAGTGCGGCCAGCAATCCAAAGTAGCGTGTCATTAACGTGTCCCGATGAAAACCTGCCGCAGTTTAGCTGAATTCCTTGCCGCAATGCGGGGCCGCTATCTGGTACTTTGCGCGCGCGTGCCAGGCGATTATGATTCGCCGTGGGAGGATCAGACATGGCCGAACCCGAAACACCCTCAGCGTTTCCAGACATAAACGAAGTCGGCTTCGAAGCGCCTCTGCATTGGCTCGCGCGCGGATTGGGCGACCTTAAAGCTTGCCCGCGGCCGAGCTTGTTTTACGGTCTATGCTTCGCTTCGATGGGCTTCGCACTCAGCTTTGTGTTCAACCACGCCTATCAATACATGTCGGCGTTGGCGAGCGGCTTTCTTCTCGTTGGCCCGTTCTTAGCCATCGGCGTCTACGAACTATCGCGCCGGCGCGCGCGCGGCGCTGCCTGCGAACTGAAGCCGACGCTCGCGGTTTGGCGCAAGAACGCTGCCAACATCGGCGTTTATTCGCTTATCTTGATGGTTATTTTCTTGGTGTGGGCGCGCGCCTCGCTGGTAATTTTCGCGCTCTTTTATACGAGTGAAATGCCGTCAGTGCAAGGCTTTATGGAGCAAGTCGTGCGGCTGGAGAACGTCGAGTTTCTGCTGGCCTACTTTGCTGCGGGTTTGATATTTGCGCTGCTCGTCTTTGCTTCAAGCGTAGTGTCTATACCGCTCATGCTCGATCGTAATCAGGACACGATCACGGCGGTCATTACTAGCTTTCGGGCGCTAGGGCGTAATTTCCCGGCCATGTTGTTGTGGGCCGCGTTGATTGTGTTGTTGATCGGCATCGGATTCGCGACGCTCTATGTCGGACTCATCGTTGCAGTACCGTTGGTGGGCCATGCGACATGGCACGCCTATCGCGAGGTAGTCGCGTAAGTTGTATTAGTGGGTAGTCGCGCGCGGCGCGGCGGATGCTGCACGATCGGGGACGGCGAGCGCCTTCAGCGCATCGCTGCTCAAGTCTTCCAGTGCGACGAGTTGCTTTTCGACGCCAACTTGCACTGCTTCGGCTTCGGCAATGGTGCTTGCGAGATCGCCGCTCGCGGAGGCGAGTTTCTTCATGCTCGCGAGGCGGTAACGCAGGCGGTGCTCCCGCTCCGCAAGAAACGCATTGAGCGGGGCGAGCAGATCCTTGCTCCACAGCCGCAAGTCACGATTGACCGATAGAAAAATGTCGTCCATGCCTTTGGCTAGCGCCTCGAACGATTTCGCCACCAACGTGGAGCGCCGGTTCAGCAGCAGTGTTAGCACCGATTGGAAATGTTGCTGATATTGGCCGCGCAGACGCTCGATGCTTTTTGCATACTGTTCAACCGGAAACTTGAGCGGCGGCGCGATCTTCGCGCCGTATTGGCTGGTGAACAGTTCCCGTTGCGCCAGCGCCAGATCATGGATCTTGGCCAGGCTGTGACCGGCGTCGGCCAGTTCGCGCTGCAGCGACTCGCACAAACTGGTTACGCTTTGGTGCATGCGATGGCTGAACGCGCTCACCAGCAGCCCGCGCCGCGTGCGATCGATTTCACCGCGAACATCTTCCATATCGAGTTGCGTGAAGACTTGGTCAAGCCGGGCGCCAATAATGCGCTTGACGTTTTGCAGGCCCCGCCCGACGTTATCTGCTACTTGTTTGTCGCGTGAGGCGGAATCCGCTAGCTGCGTGACAAGTTGCTCGTTCTTGCCGCGCAGTGAGCGCAGCTCTTGCGTGTGCGCGGTATGATCGCTTAGGCGTGCTTCCAGAGTATTCTTGGTGGTATCGATCGCCGTCTTGACGACCGCCGCAAGCTTGTCCTGCAGTGCTTTGCGCCGCGCCGGAATCAAGCGCGCGCCAAGCGCCGATTCCAGCAGCGGCAAGCGGCTGCGCGCGAGCAATTGCGCATTGCCGGTTTGCCGTGCGATCAGGCCTTTCTTGGCCGACAATGGCAAGATGCGTTCCGCCGGCAGCAGCAAGATCTGAGCGCAACTGGCGATCTGGCGCTGCAATTCTGCCTGGTAGCGCGCGGATTCCGCGCCGGGCTCGGTGCGCGCTGCCGTATCGTCGCCCTGAGCGCGCAGTTCATCGTCCCACAACGCATCGATCTTGTTCAGCGCAACAATGGCCACGCGCTCCGGCGCTCCCTCGGCGCGCACGCACTGGTGCCAGATATCGAGATCGGATTTCGTGACGCCAGTGTCGATGCCGAGGACGAACACGACGGCGTGCGTCTCAGGGATGAGATTAATAGTCAATTCCGGTTCAGTGCCGATTGCATTTAAGCCCGGCGTATCGAGGATCACCAGACCGCTCTCCAGCAGCGGATGCGGAAAGTTGATGATGGCGTGGCGCCAGCGCGGCACCCGCACGGTCCCGTCTGGTGCGACCGCATACGAAGTGGCGTCCGGGTGATAAAGGCCATAGTTGATCGCTTGGCTGACGCGCACCGCCAGCGTTTCCGTCAAGTGCTGAAAAGCGTTGGTGAGCGCCGCCGGGTCATTGACGTCGAGTGGAATGCGCGTCCACGCTTCAGGCTGCTGCTTGAGCGCGGCGAGCGTTGTGTGCATTTCACGCGTTTCGATTGGCAACAGCCTGATGCAGGGCGTTTCCTGCGTGTCGTACAGCAGCTCGGTCGGGCACTGGGTAGTGGTGCCGACGCTCGATGGCAGCAGCGAGCCCCTGTAACTGGAAAAAAACATCGCGTTGATCAGTTCGCTCTTGCCGCGCGAAAACTCAGCCACGAAGGCCAAACGCAACTTGTCGTCTTGAAGTTGTTCGAGCAGCGCCTCCAAGTTCGCGAGCTGTTCTTCCGACTGCACTTGCTCGGATTTGATCCAATTGCGCAGCCGCTTAACGCTTTCCGTGACGCTGGTGCGCCAGCGCGCGAGATCGCGCATCGCCTCTGCGAAGCTGGAAACGCTCGAGGCGTCGGTCGCGGCCTGGGTGGTCGAGGTCATCGCTTTTGGCAACGCGGGCAAAAAAAACTGCTGCGTTGGCCCTGACGCAACATGCGAATCACAGCGCCGCAACGCCGGCATGGTTCGCCAGATCGTGCATAGACGTTGCAGCAGGACTGAAACTGGCCCAGTTCGCCATCGCTATGGCGGTAGTTGCGCAAACTGCTGCCGCCGGCGGCGAGTGCGGCGTTTAGCGTATCCCGCGCCGCGGAAACCAGCCGTTCGGCGCGCGGCATGCTTAAACGCCCGGCCGGCATGCGCGGGTCTATGCCGGCCAGGAACAGCGCCTCGCTGGCGTAGATGTTGCCGATGCCGACGACTTGATGCGCGTCCATGAGGAACTGCTTGATGCTGGCGCTGCGACCACGGCTAGCGGCATGCAGCCAATTGGCATTGAACTCGGGCGACAAAGGCTCCACACCCAACCGAGCGAGCAGCGGGTGCTGCTCTGGCTGATCGGTCCAAAGTAAGGAGCCGAAGCGGCGCGGATCGGTGAAACGAACTAATTTGCCGTTGGTGAGGACTAAGTCGGCATGGTCGTGTTTTTGCGGCAATGTGCCGGCCGCAACCACACGCAAACTGCCGCTCATGCCAAGGTGAAGGAGCAAATTGCCGCCGCCGCAGTCGAACAGAAGATATTTTGCGCGCCGCGTGATGGCTGCGATTTGTCGGCCGCGCACGTGCCGGGCAATATTGTGCGGCACGGGCCAGCGCAGATGCGGGTTGCGCACGACGAGATCGCGAATCTGCGCGCCGACCACGAGGTGTTCCAGCCCGCGTCGCGTCGTTTCTACTTCGGGAAGTTCTGGCATGCCGTGCTGCTGATTGAGAACGTTCGATCGAAACGGGCTTGGCTTGTGGCTGTCCCGGCCAACACTCTAGGGCCTCGCCCAGGCGCACGCGGTGCGGTCGCTGGGCTTGTTAATACCTGGAAATATACCTAATATTGACCGGCTTAAGAAGGATTGTAGGGTTAGAGGCGGCGTAAAGTTTCGCACCTTGGGCCCGGGCGGTCGAAATCTGGGTCAAAGGATGAGCGGAACTTGAGTCGAAACGAGTCGGTTATGAAATTCGCATACGCGCTGGTACTTGGAATTCCTCTTGCGGCGTGCGCTCACACGGGTGGCAATCAAACGGTGGCGCTGGGCCCGCTAGCCCAAGACAGTGGCGCCGGCAAATCGGTCAGCGAGCTGGAAGAAGAATACGCCGCCAAGCTCGGCCGTTTGTCTGGGCAAGACACCGATACCAAGCTGATTTACAAATTAATGTTGGCCGAGATCGCGTTACAGCGCGGGCGTCCCAACGTCGCTGCGACTACTTACATTGAAGTGGCGCGCGCGACAAAAGATCTGCGTGTCATTCAGCGCGCCACCGAAGTGGCGATGATCACGCGCCAGCCGCAGCTGGCGCTCGAAGCGGCTGCTTTGTGGTTGGAACAGGAGCCCGAGTCCGCGCAGGCGCGCCAGGTGATGGCTTCGGTGCTGGTTGCGACCGGGAAGCTTGAGGATGCCAAGCCCAATCTGCAGAAGATGTTGGCGAACGAGTCCACGCGCGCGCTCACGCTGCAGCAAATCAGCAACTTGCTGGGCCGGTATCCTGACAAGCGAGCGGTGCTGGCGCTCGTTAAGGAGCTGACCCAGCCGTACGATCAGATGCCTGAAGCTCATTTCGCTGTTGCTACCGCGGCGCAAGCGGCCGAAGACAGTGATTTGGCGCTCAAAGAGGCGCGTGCGGCCGGCAAGCTGAAGCCCGGTTGGGAAGCCGCGGCCAATCTAGAAGGACAGTTGTTGACCGCCAGTGCGCCAGAAAAAGCGCTGGAGTTCTACAAAGAGTTTCTGGCCAAATATCCTTCCAAGGGCATACGGTTGAGCTACGCGCGGTTGCTCGCTGATCGCAAAGACATTGCAGCTGCAAAAACGCAGATTGAGGAACTGGTCAAAAGCGCTCCGCAAGACGCCGAGACCTTGATTGCCGGGGGTGCCCTGGCCGGCCAAATCAAAGATTACGAAACGTCCGAGCGGCATCTGCGACGTGCTTTGGAGTTGAGTCCACAACAGGCCGACGATATCCGCCTTTATTTGGGCCAGATCTACGAGGACCGCAAATCCTTTGCGGAGGCAGAAAAGTGGTATCGCCAGGTGGAGCCGGGCGAGCAGTATCTGGGCGCGCAAATTAAGGTCGCCAACATGCTGGCGCGCCAGGATCGCATGGAAGAAGCGCGCAATCACCTGGCGCAGGTACAGGCAACTGGCCAGCAGCGCGTGCAATTGATCTTGGCCGAAGGCCAGATTCTGCGCGAGGCCAAGTCATACCAGAGTGCTTTCGACCGCCTCACGTCGGGGTTGAACGAGTTCCCGGGAACGGTCGAGTTGCTCTATGACCGCGCCATGGTGGCCGAGAAGATGGACCGCATCGATTTGCTGGAGCAAGATCTTAAGCTCTTGCTTAGCTTCAAACCGGATCATGCGCATGCATACAATGCGCTTGGCTACACCCTGGCTGATCGCACCGACCGCCACGCCGAGGCGCTTGCGCTGATCGAGAAAGCAGTCAAGCTAGCGCCCGACGACGCATTTATCATCGATAGCCTCGGCTGGGTGCAATACCGCATGGGGCGCTTAGAAGACAGCATCACCAATCTGCGCTTGGCCTTTGCGAAGCGTCCCGACCCAGAAATCGCCGCCCACCTCGGCGAGGTGCTTTGGGCACACGGGAAGAAGGACGAAGCGCGACAGGTTTGGCGCGATAGCGTGAAAGAACACCCCGACAACGAACTACTCAACGCGACTATCAAGAAGTTTGCCAGCGATCTGAGCCGCAGTTAGCGCGCATGCTGCAACTTCCCCTACCTTTGGCGCCCGGGCGGCGCGCGCTTGCAGTCATGTTTATGCTGGCGCTGAGCGCCTGCGCCGCCGTGCAGCAAAGGCCGTCTGCCGTCACGCTACCTGTGTCCATCGCGAGCGTGCAGCCGCTGGGTATCAGCGGGCGCATCTCGGTGCGGCAAGGGCGAGAAGGACATTCAGGCGGCTTGCGTTGGTATTTCGATCCGCCGAATCACGATATCCAGTTGTTGTCGCCCTTGGGCCAAATCGTGGCGCGCATCGTCGAGGACGCCGAGGGCGTCACCTTGACGACAGCGGATCAGCAGAGCGTTCGCGCGGCCGATCCCGATGAGTTGATCGAAGCCGCCCTCGGCTGGCGATTGCCGCTTAAAGGCTTGCAGCACTGGGTGCTTGGGCTGGCGGCGCCCGATAGCGCAGCCAAAACGGAAACAGATGAAGCGCAACACGTGGCGAGGATCTATCAAGACAATTGGGTCATTTCCTACGCGCGCTATCGTCCTGTGCAAGGCACAGAGCTGCCGAGCCGCATCGTGATGAAGCGCGACGATATAGAAGTGCGCCTCGTGGTAGATAGCTGGGATCAGGTTCTGCGTTCGGAGCGCTAGATCTGCGACCCAGAAGCTTCGACCCATGAAAGCGCGTTTTCGCCCCGATGGCAATGTGACAAATCCTCGCCAAAGCGAAGGGTGCTGCTGTGGTTTGCGCTCTGCCTTCGGAGCGAATTCATTGCTTTCAACTTGTCTCGAAGCGTCGGTGCCACGGCGCTAGTGCGTTCCGGTCAGTGTCTTGGACGGTTTTCAGAATTTTCCGGCGCCCGCGAAACTGAATCTGTATCTGCGCGTACTGGGCCGGCGCGCGGACGGTTACCATTTGCTCGATACCCAGTTTGAATTGCTCGACGCCGCTGACACGGTGCGCTTACGCGTGCGCGCCGACGGCGTGGTTCAGCGCGCCGCCGCCAGTGTCATCAGCGAGCGCGAGGATTTGACGCTGCGCGCGGCGCAGTTGCTGCAGCAGCGCACCGGCTGCAAATGCGGCGCCGACGTTATCCTGGAGAAGCGCTTGCCGATCGGCGCCGGTTTGGGCGGCGGCAGTTCCGATGCCGCGACTACGCTAATCGCGCTCAACAAGCTCTGGGGCACGCGTTTAACGCGCATTGAGCTTATGCGGCTCGGTGTCGAGCTGGGCGCCGACGTGCCGTTCTTCATCTTCGGCGAGCGTGCCCGCGCGAGCGGTATAGGCGAGCGCCTCGTTCCTGTACCGAGCGGCATAGGCGAGCGCCTCGTTCCAAATGCGAACGGCATTGGCGAGCGGTCGAAAGCGACGCACGGCAGATCGGCCTGGTACGTCGTGCTCGATCCGCGCGTAGCCGTGTCTACCCGCGAGGCATTTGCCCTGTTCGATTTGACACACGCCACGCCAGACGGGAAAATAACGTCCCTCCCGCAAGAGGCTGTTGCCGGCAATGAGGGTAATGATTTAGAGCCGGTGGTGTGCGCGCGGTACCCGGAAGTGATGCGGCATCTACATTGGCTAAAACAGTTCGGTGACGCGCGCATGACGGGTTCCGGCAGTTGTGTTTTCCTCGCCTGTGAAGACCAAGCCAGCGCGCAGCATATTTTTCTGCAGCGCCCACGCAGTACGGTTGGCTTCGTTGCTCAGGGGTTAGGCCAGCACCCGCTCAAAGATTACTATTGAGCCGGCGCAAGCAGTATTTGCAGCCGGCATGTTGTTGATTACACCTGGGGAGTCGCCAAGCGGTAAGGCAGCGGATTTTGATTCCGCCATACGTAGGTTCGATCCCTACCTCCCCAGCCAGAACTACTCCTGGATGTAGGCCTTGGCGAAAGGCGTGATTGCTCACTTTCGTCGATATCCATATATCAGTATTTGAATCCGCCGGGCTTGGCATGCCACCGCCCGGACTGCGCATGTTGATTGCCGTACAATAGCGCCCTTTTTGACCTCTCGACCGGCCGCAGCTCAGCGCCATGGCGTACGATAACCTGATCGTCTTTACCGGCAACGCAAATCCGCGACTCGCGCAGGATGTCGTCAGGCATCTGAATTTGCCGCTGGGGCGCGCCGAAGTGCAGCGTTTCTCGGACGGCGAGGTCATGATCGAAATCCTCGAAAACGTGCGCGGGAAAGACGTTTTCGTGCTGCAGCCAACCTGCGCGCCCACCAATGAGAATCTGATGGAACTGCTGCTCATGGTCGACGCGCTCAAGCGCGCTTCCGCCATGCGCATCACTGCAGCGATTCCGTATTTTGGCTATGGCCGGCAAGATCGCCGGCCGCGATCCTCGCGCGTGCCGATTTCCGCCAAGGTCGTGGCGGACATGCTCGCAACCGTCGGTGTTGAGCGCGTGCTGACGATGGATTTGCACTCGGACCAGATTCAGGGCTTTTTCGACATCCCGGTCGACAATATTTACGCAACGCCGGTGCTGCTGGGCGACATCTGGAAGCACGACTATCAGGATTTGATGGTGGTATCGCCCGATGTGGGTGGCGTGGTGCGCGCGCGCGCGATCGCCAAGCGCTTGGACGCTGATCTGGCCATCATCGACAAACGGCGCCCGAAAGCGAATGTGGCGGAAGTCATGAACATCATCGGCGACGTGGCGGGACGCACCTGCGTCGTCATGGATGACATGGTCGACACGGCAAACACTTTGTGCCATGCCGCGCGCGCGCTGAAAGACTCCGGCGCCACGCGCGTGCTGGCGTACTGTACGCACCCGGTGTTGTCCGGCAAAGCGCTCGAGCGCATCAACAGTTCAGTGCTCGATCAAGTGGTGGTGACCGACACCATCCCGCTGAGCCCGGCGGCGGCCGCTTCCGAGCGCATTCGCGTGCTGAGCGTGGCGGGGTTGATGGCCGAGACCATCCGCCGCATTAGCAATGAAGATTCAGTAAGTTCGCTATTCGTCGAATAGCGTTCTAGCAGTAGGAGCAGGCGCGAGCCTGCGTGATCGATGAGCCACCTGGTCGCGGGAGGGCTCAAACTTTAAGGAGAATGCAGTGAAAATCGAAATCAATGCAGTAAACCGCACGGTGCAAGGCAAAGGTGCGAGCCGCCGCCTGCGTCGTGCGGGTCGAGTGCCCGGCATTCTGTACGGTGCCAGCGAAGCGGCTCAGTCGATCGAGCTGGATCACAACGAGTTGTTCCATAAACTCAAGCTCGAAGCGTTTCATGCATCCATTCTGGATATGAATCTCGATGGCAAGAAGTTGCAAGTGTTGTTACGCGATACGCAATGGCATCCATTCAGGCAGCAAGTTGCGCACATCGACTTCCAGCGCATCGACGCGAATCAGAAGATCCACATGAAAGTGCCGTTGCATTTCAAGAATGCGGAGATTGCGCCGGGCGTGAAGACCGCCGGCGGCGTGGTCAACCACGTTATGAACGAAGTTGACATCGTCTGCTTGCCGGCTCAATTGCCGGAGTTCATTGAGGTTGATTTGGCCAACTTGCAAGCCGGTCACTCGATTCACGTCTCCGAATTGACGCTACCGCAAGGCGTGACATTGACCAATCGCGTCAAGATGGACGACCCCCCTGTCGCCACGATCGTCATTCCAAAGGTAGTCGCGGAGGAAGAGACAGCAGCGGCTGTGCCGTCAGCCGCCGACGTGCCGACCACCGCGCAGGGCGCGGCGCCGAAAGAAGGCGAAGCGGCTGCCGGCGACAAAGACAAGGGCGGCGGCAAGGACAAGAAAGACAAAAAATAATCTGCTGGCCGAACGCTACAATAGGCCCGCGTTCTTCGCGGGCTTTTTTGTTCCATGGCATCGATCAAACTGGTAGTGGGTCTTGGCAATCCGGGCGCGGAGCACGAAGACAATCGCCATAACGTCGGCTTTTGGTTCGTCGATCGACTGCGCAGCGAGTTGCGCGCGGAGTTGCGCGCCGAGCGCAAGTTTCACGGGCACAGCGCGCGTGTGGCGCAGCCGGGTGGGGAATTGTGGTTGCTCAAGCCGTCGACCTACATGAATCGCAGCGGCTTGGCGGTCGTGGCCCTTTCGCTGTACTACAACATACTGCCCAGCGAGATACTGGTCGTATATGACGAACTCGATCTACCGCCGGGCGCGGGGCGCTTGCGGCAAGGCGGCGGTGCCGGCGGTCACAACGGCGTCAAAGACATCATCGCTCACTTGAGTTCATCCGATTTTTGGCGTTTGCGCATTGGCATCGGGCATCCGGGCGATAAGAATTTGGTTTCCGATTACGTACTGCATGCACCGAGCAAACCTGACCGCGAAAGCATCGACGCAGCACTGGACCGCGCCCTTGAAGCGTTTCCGTTCATCCTCAAAGGCGACTACGCCGCGGCGATGCTGCGCCTGCATACCAAACCCAAAGCGCCGGCGGTAGAGGAAGTGAAACGTGAAACGTGAAAATGACTGCTGCTGACGCCGTGCTTGTTTTTCACCTTTCACGTTTCACTTTTCATCCGAGTAAAGTCATATGAAATGCGGCATCGTAGGTCTTCCCAACGTCGGCAAGTCGACGCTGTTTAACGCGCTGACCAAAGCGGGCATTGCGGCGGAGAACTATCCGTTCTGCACCATCGAGCCGAACGTCGGCATTGTCGAGGTGCCCGACCCGCGCTTGCAGAAAATTGCGGCGATCGCCAAACCGCTGAAAGTCATACCGGCGATCGTCGAGTTTGTGGATATTGCCGGGTTGGTAGCGGGCGCTTCGAAAGGCGAGGGCCTCGGCAATCAATTCCTTGCCCACATTCGCGAGACGGACGCGGTCGCCAACGTGGTGCGCTGCTTCGAAGATCCGAACGTCGTGCACGTCTCCGGTAAAGTGGACCCGCTCAGCGACATTGAAACGATTCAAACCGAGCTGGCTCTGGCTGACCTGGCGAGCGCGGAAAAAGCGCACCATCGCTACACGAAACAGACGCGCGGCGGCGACAAGGAGGCGACGAAACTTGTCCCGATTCTCGAGCGCTTAATGGCTCATCTGAATCAGGGCAAACCGGTGCGCAGTCTCGGCTTGAGCAAAGAGGATATGGCGCTGATCAAGCCCCTGTTCTTCATCACCGCCAAGCCGGCGCTCTATGTCGCCAACGTTGCCGAGCGTGGCTTTACCAACAATCCACTGCTGGCGAAAGTCGAAGCCTTTGCCAAGCAAGAGGGCGCGCCGGTGGTGGCGATTTGCGCGTCCATCGAAGCGGAGCTGGCGGAGCTCGATGACGCCGACAAGCAAGCATTCTTGCAGGACCTTGGCTTGGAAGAGGCGGGTTTGAACCGGCTTATTCGCGCCGCTTACAAACTGTTAGGGCTGGAAACGTATTTCACTGCAGGTGAAAAAGAAGTGCGCGCCTGGACAATTCACATCGGCGACACCGCGCCGCAAGCCGCCGGCGTGATCCACACCGATTTCGAGCGCGGCTTCATCCGCGCTGAGGTGATCGCGTACGATGATTTCATCAAGTACGGCGGCGAGGCAGGTGCGAAAGAAGCCGGAAAACTTCGCGTCGAAGGCAAGGAATACGTTGTTAAAGACGGCGACGTAATGCATTTCCGCTTTAACGTGTAACGGCATACATATGACTCTATCCTTTTGTAAATAAGAGTGCCACTTAATCTAACGCATATACTACGCAGAGATAATGGCCCGGAGCGCAGATTTGCTGCGCTTGGATTTGTCGGCGCCTTGCTGCTGCTGGGCGCGCTGGGTGCGTGCGGCGGCGGCGGTGGATCCTCCAGCGTCGCGGTACCGGCGCCTAGCCCCAATCCGGCCCTACCGACGCTGAGCTTTGCGCTGGTCGCCAGCGGCTTTAGCGCGCCGCTCGGTATCGCGCAAGCGAACGACGGCAGCGCCCGCTTGTTCGTGGTCGAGCAAGGCGGCAAGATCATCATCGTCAAAAACGGCGCCAAGCTCGCGACACCTCTTCTCGACATTGGCGGGAAAGTCGTGGCAGGAGGCGAGCGCGGTCTGCTGGGATTGGCCTTCCCCCCCAACTTTGCCGCGAAAAAGCACTTCTACGTTAACTACACCCGCGCTGGCGATGGCGCCACGGTTATCGCGCGTTATCGTGTGAGCAGCAGTAATGCCGATGCGGCCGACGCCGCAAGCGAACAAATTTTGTTGACTGTGGCGCAGCCGTTTTCCAATCACAACGGGGGTCATCTCACCTTCGGTCCGGACGGCATGCTCTATATCGGTTTAGGCGATGGCGGCGCCGGCGGCGATCCGGATGAGCGGGCACAGAACCCGAACGAGTTGCTCGGCAAAATGCTGCGCATCGATGTCGAATCCGGCGTAACGCCTTACGCGGTCCCGTCAGGTAATGCGTTTGCCAACGGTGTCGGCGGACGCGCCGAGATCTGGGCACTGGGGTTGCGCAATCCTTGGCGCTACGCGTTCGATCGGCAAAGCGGCGATCTTTACATCGGGGACGTCGGTCAAGGAACGGATGAAGAAATCAGTTTTCTCCCCGCCGGCAGCGCGGCCGGAAGCAACTTGGGCTGGGATGTGCTCGAAGGCAACGACTGTTTCGAGCCTTCCAGCAACTGCACGCCGCCCGCGAACTATATTGCGCCGGTTGCGACCTATGCGCGCAGCGCCAGTTGTGCCTCGGTTACCGGAGGCTACGTCTATCGCGGCTCCTCCATCGCGGCGCTGCAGGGATGGTATCTCTACGCGGATTTTTGCGATGGCCGTGTTTGGCGCATGCAGCGTAGCGGCGCGACGTGGCAGAACGAGCTAGTAGCCGATACCGATTTCAGCATTAGCTCCTTTGGCGAAGACGAAAGCGGCAATCTGTATTTCGTCGATCTCTCGCGCGGAGAGTTGCGCCGGGTTCAGTAGCGTCGACCGGGCGCAGCCGGCACCAATCGCGCTGGCGGCCAGCGTGGCGCAGGCTCCGCCCTTCTGAGGGGAAACAAAAAAGCCCACTCTTGCGAGTGGGCTTGTCCAACGAGGCGGTTGCCCGCTTCGTGGTTCGCGGATAGTTAGTCTTCGTGCTCTACTTCGCGCGCTGTGATGACATCTGAAGTCTCCGAACCTTTTGCCTCGATGATTTGATTGGCTTGCAGCGAGCTGTAAAAGTTCGTTTGCGCTGATACCCCTGAGCTTCCATCGAACTGAGTTGAGCTGGTGGTATTCACCTGCACGCCAAGAATCTTGAAGGAACTTGGGCTCACAATCGACCCTGCGTCGACTGGGCCGCGCACTTCGCTATCGTTATCGTTCTTTTGTCGTATGCGCAGCGCGATGATCGAGGTTGGGCCGGACTTGAAACCGCGGATCTCGAACTCGTCTCCAACAACTGGCGTGTCTTCAAGATCGGTGTTCGCGTTCCAATTCACGGTCACGCCGAGCACGTTGGCGCTATTTCCACTAACGGAATCAACGGTGCCTTGGATGCGCACGCCGGGCTTCAACGAGATCTTGACGGCATTCAACACGCCGTTCGAAATCGGACCTTCCGCCTCCACCTTGACGCCGTTTGCCAAGTCGTCCGCGACGCCGTTGCGATAAACGGTCACGGACGAAACCGCAACATTCTGCAGGCCGACCTTAAACTGACCCGCCCCGCCGCTGAGAGCCGTAAAGCCGTTGATGATGCCTTCGACTTCAGCCTTCGAGGTGCCGGTGCTGTTCTGCAAGCCATCGCAATCGTCATCGATATTCGGCGCGCGAGTCAGCGACAGCGTGTTGCCGGAGAAGCTGCCGTGCAATTCCACGCACTGGCCATTCGAAAGAGCCGGGGTTGCAAACCCGCTGTTGTTGATCGTCAGCCCGCCGATGGTGATTGTGCCACCGCTGACCGAGACTATGCCTTTGATCTCGAACTCGCTACCAGCCGTTAGCCCCGGCTTGGTCTCGACGAACGTCGCCAAAATCCTGCCTTGGCCGTCCGGCAAGCCGTTTACTTCCACGATCATGCCGTCCGCAAGGTTCGCGAATCCGGTCAAGCCGGTCGAATGCACGCTGTTAATCTCAAAGCGCGTGTCGTTATCAACCAGCACAGTCTGGTTCAACACCGTGAAGCTGTTGTTGGCCGACGATTTGTTGCTTACTGGCCCTTTCAGATCGTCGCGTACCGTTACGCGTGTGGCTGAACCGGTCGTGCCGTTGGCGTTGATGCTGCCTTGAACTGTCACTACCATGCCAGGCTGAAGTAGGCCTTGATTGTTTGCGTCGACGCAACGGTCGCCGGAACCTTGATCGATCGTCCCGTCATCGTTTGCCACGGTCGCACCTGTGCAGCTAAAGGTAACGCCGTTGACGATAACGCTGCTGATGCCGGTTACTATACCGCTGGCGATACCGGTCCCACCCGTGCCGCCGGCGACGATGCCACCACCTCCGCCACCACCGCCGCCACAGGCCGCGACAGCCAACGCCAGCGACGTGGCGCAGATATATCTAGTTAAAGCTTTCATTGCAATCTCCTTGGGTACAACTGTCCCGTCAGTAAGTTAAGAAAATCTTGTTAGTCTTCTTCTCAGTTAGTCAGGTAGCTCGATCTCTACCTCATCCGCGTTGATGGTTTGAACCGAGAACGTGCCGCTCGCCTTTGCCACCGATTGGCCCGCTGTCAGTGCAGCAAAGAATTCGCTTTGTGTGTCTACTTGGCTATCCAACTCGCTTTCGAATTGGGTCGCGCCGCTGGTCTGCACGGTGATGCCGAGTATCGTCATCGAAGTGGTGGTCTTGCTGCTGACGACGCCCCGTAGTTCGACATCGTTTTGCGCCTGTATTCTTTCCACACGCGTCGCGACTATCTCGCTGCCGCTGGGCTGTGCCAGAATCTTCAGGTAGTCGCCTTGAGCGATGTTGCCAAAGCCGAAACCAGGCACTGAATCGCGGTTGTCTTTGAACGTGGTCAAGCTATTAGTCTTGACGCTAACCCCTGGCGTACCGAGCAGCGTCAAAATGCTGGATGCAGGCGTAGTCGAAACGCTGGCTTCGATTTCGATGGTCGGCCGGAAAGAAACTAAATCAGCAACGAGCACGTTGCTGCTGTTTAACGTGCCTTTGACCTTCACTTTGAGGTTGGTGGCCAAGTTCGACGCTGTGCCGTTCTCGTACACGGTGCTACCGGTTGCTTGCACTTTTTGCGTGCCGACGTCGAAATCCGAGGCTGAGGCAAAGCGCGTGATGAGATTCTCGATTTCCACCGTTGTTCCCGTACTGCCGCCCCCGCTACTTTCGACTTTCACCTCCGTAGCCGTCAGCACGTTGCCAACCGGCGCGGCACTGGCTTTGACTTCCACCGTTGCGCCATTCGCCAACGTGCCGGTCACTTTGCCGTTTGCTTGCGCGCTCGCATAGTTGACCGTCAGTCCGTTGAGCGAGAACGTCGTCGCGCTTGTATTCAGACTCGACATCTGCCCGCGTATCTCGATTTCCGAGGACGCTTTCTTGCGCACGCGCGTGGCGCGCAGTTGACCCTGATCGTCGCGATTGCCGCAGACTTCGACCGAGTCGCCGCTCGCAAGCGCCGCTAGACCGGCGGCACCGGTGACACATTCGTTCGAGTCATCGGTTACTTGCACGCAGGTCTGGTTGTCGACTAGAACCGTCTGATTCAATACTTGCAGTGTTGACGCAGCCGCGTTGACGCTGGCCGGCCCCTTTACGTCGCTGCGGTAGTCGATCTTGTCCGCGACGAGCTGGCCGCTCTCTTGCGTGTACTGAACGGCAACGATCATGCCTAGCTGCAATTGAGTCTGCGTTCCGCTCGGGTTGTCGTCGATCGTGATTTGCGTGCGGCCATTGACGACTTCAAACTTCTGACCGTTGACGATCACGCTGCCGAAGCCGGTGATCGTGCCATTGGTGACGCCCGTGCCGCCGATTCCTCCACCGGCCACGCTGCCGCCACCGCCGCCGCCGCAAGCCGCGATGATCAGGCTGATCGCAGCAGCTAAAAGCAGGGCAGCCACGGCACGTTTGTTGGGTCGAGCAATGCTCATTTCGTTTCCTCTCCAGAATCGGTCACGTTGGGATGGTCGCGCAGCGCGTTGAAGAAGTAGATGCCGAAGTTCATGCGGTGCTCTGCCGCACGTTGTTCCTTGGCATCGCGCGCTTCCAACTCGATGGCGCGGCGGTTGATGCGTTGCAACGCGGCCATACCCAGTTCAGCGGACAATTGATTAAGTTCGATGATCGATTCCTTACTGAGTTCGTCGTAGTAGACGCTGCGCTCCAGAAACGGTCTGCTGCCGCCGACGACGTTGCTCACCGCCGCGGACAAGTGATCGCCGACGTTTTGCCCCAAGTAGAAGGCTTTTTCGTCGAATCCGCGTTCGGGCACAAACGCTTCAACCATCAAGCAGACGCGATCGGTGGCATCCACGCGCACAACGCCGAGGCGCAGCCACTCATCCAATAGCGCGCGCGAGCGTATGTCTTTGCTGATGCCGGCAACCAATGACTCAAAAGACTTGCTGTCTTTCTCGCCGGCCAAGCGCTTAAGTGGGATCGGATGCCCGTTGGCGTCCAGATACTCAGGATCGCTAACCCATTTGGCCACGAGCTGCGCGCCGAGCGAGACATTGGGCGGCGGCAGCAACGAGGTTCGTTTTTGGATACCGAGGCGTTTCACATCCTTGCGATGCACACCGGTGAGCAGGCTGATGCGGCTATCGGTCTGACGCTTGCTCTGCAGGCGGAAATCATTGTCAGCGACTTCAACGTAAATAGATTTCAGCAACTCAGCCAAGTACGGGTAGGTGATGCCTTGCGTGAGCAAAAAGCGCACGAGCGGACGCAAGATGCGCCGCAACGCCGCGATGACTGGCATCGACGGTGTACCTAGACCTGTTTTGCTCTCTGCCACTTTGCTGCCTTTCTGTACGGGGTGGATTGCTCACCAACCCCAAATGTTTTTAATATCGTAGCATGCAAACCCCTTGACGTGGGAAATAATCCCACACATAATCCACCCTGTCAAGCATCAACATAGATGCGAGCAACAGGCTGCAACGGATCGAACAGCGGCTACCGGGAATGCCGTAAGAGAGGGGAAACTAGCGATGACTGGAGCTTTAGGCGGAGCCTCGCAGCTGCCGCTACCACCACAGGCCCTGCACCTCGGGTCACAGCACCCATTCCCGGGAGACCGTATGAAATTTAACCTCACCCGACGCTTTGCCATTTTGGCACTGTTGTCGATCGCAGTGGTCAGTGTGGTTTCGGCAGCGCTGCTGTCGCGCGCGCTGGCGGAACGCACCATTCATCACGATGCCAAGGTTTTTCAGTCATTCGTGGATGGCGCCATACCGGCGGATATCGCGGAGGCGTATTTCGCCGGCGGCGGACCGGATGTCGAGCGACGCATGGCGCCCCGCTTGGCGGAGGTAACGCGTCTGCCGGATGTCGTTCACTACAACGTATATGACCGGAACCGCCGCGTGCTCTATTCGACCAAACCGGATATGGTTGGAAAAGTCTTGCCGGTTAACCCCGAATTGGACGAAGCGCTCGAGGGCGAACTCGAAGTCGAAAGTAACATTCTCGAGGACCGCCAGTACCTCAAGCCGGAGCACATTTATCTAATCGATTTAAGCCACGACTTTGTCGAGACCTATGTCCCGATCTGGGATAGCTCGAAAAAGAACGTGCTCGGGGTGATCGAAGTTTATCGCACCCCGCGCGCCCTATTTCAGATGACTTGGGAGCTGATACGCGGAGTCTGGCTCAGCGCGTTGTTGGGCGGACTGTTCCTATTTGCCGTTCTGTATTGGGTGGTGCGGCGCGCCGACCGGCTGATTCGGGCGCAGCAGCAACAAATCGTGGATAAAGAAACCATGGCAGCCGTCGGCGAAATGTCGGCCGCCGTTGCGCACAGCATCCGCAATCCGTTGGCATCGATACGCTCTTCCGCTGAGCTTACCCAAGACCTGAACGGTACGGTGAGCGCCGCGGTTAAGTCAGCGATGAACGACATCATCGGCGAAGTCGATCGCATTGCGCATTGGATCAAAGATCTGCTGGTCTACAGCCAATCCAGCGCCAGCGAGCCCACCCGCGTGGAACTCGGCAGTGTCATCAAGACCAGCTTGGCCAACTACGAGCGCGAATTCGAGAAGCACGGTATTCGCGTCAAGGCCGCAGCGTTGAACAGCGTGCCGGCGGTTTCAGCGGACGCATCGCTTCTGGCGCAGGCCTTCAACAGTTTGTTTGCAAATGCCGTCGAAGCCATGCCGAAGGGGGGTGAGTTGTCTATCGAAACCGCGCTTTCCACCGACCGCAAGCGCGTGGAGGTGATCGTGCGCGACACGGGCGAGGGCATGACCGCAGATCAGCTCAAGCGCGCGTTTGTGCCGTTCCACACCACCAAGAAAGGTGGGATGGGAATCGGTTTGCCGCTGGTGCGGCGTGTGGTCGAGCGGCTGGGGGGCGTAGTTAACATTGACAGTGTGCCCGGCGCGGGCACTTCGGTGCACTTGCAGATGCACGCGAGGCCGTAGCCATGGGTTATGCAGTGTTGGTCGTGGAGGATGAAGCGACGCTAGCGAAAAACGTCGCGCTGTTTCTCCAGCGCCACGGCCATGAGGTGAAGACCGTTGCAAGCGCGGAGGATGCGCTGCAAGAATTGGAATTGTTCAAACCGAACGCGGTCGTGCTCGACTTCAATCTTCCCGGCATGAACGGACTCGAGTTGTTGGCCAAGATCCGCGCCGCCGATCCGCAGACGATCGTCATCATGGCCACCGGCCACGGCAGCGAGCAAGTCGCCGTTGACGCGATGAAGGCCGGCGCCCACGACTATTTGATGAAACCGGTTTCACTGGGCAAGCTGAAGCTCATTCTCGACAAAGCCATCGGCGAGGAGCGCAAGGACGGCGAACTGCGCTACTACCGCCAGCGCCAGGCTGACGACAGCGGCTTGCTTAAGTTGATCGGCACTTCCAACGCGATGCGCGCCTTGAAAGACACCATTCGCCAGCTAATCGCCGCCGAAGCGGGCTTAGTCGATAGCACGCTGCCAGCGGTGTTAATCGTCGGCGAGACCGGAACGGGCAAAGAACTGGTGGCGCGCGCCCTGCATTTCGAAGGCACGCGCAAGCGCGCGCCTTTCGTCGAGGTAAATTGCTCTTCGATTCCCGGCCAGCTGCTGGAAGCTGAGCTGTTCGGCTACGAGCGCGGCGCGTTCACCGACGCGAAGGAGCGCAAGATCGGCTTGATCGAAGCGGCAGAGGGTGGCACCCTGTTCTTGGACGAGATTGGCGAGATGGACTTGGCGCTGCAAGCCAAGCTCTTGCGCTTTCTGGAGAACAAGATGGTGCGCCGGTTAGGTAGTGTGCGCGACCAAGAAGCCAATGTGCGGATTGTTGCTGCGACCAACCGCAACCTCGAAGCGCTGGTGCGCGAAGGCAAGTTCCGCTCCGATTTGTTTTTTCGCTTGCGCATCATTCAGATCGAGTTGCCGCCGCTGCGCACGCGCAACGGCGACGTCGTGCTGTTGGCTGAGCACTTCCTGAAGCAGCAAAGCACCCGGTACGGCAAGACGAATCTGCGTTTCAGCGAAGACGCTTTGCAGTTGCTACAGAGCCATGGTTGGCCAGGCAATGTGCGCGAGCTGCGCAACGCAGTTGAGCAATGCGTCATCCTGGCGCGCGGTGATGCGGTGACAGCTGAGCAGTTGCGTTTGAGCGAAAACCTCGACCCTGCGCCGGCGCCGGCATCGGCCGAGCCGAGCAGAGACCGCCTCTCGGCGACGGTGCCTAAAAGTATGAAGCTCGATGATGTCGAGCGAGAAATGTTGCGCAAGGCGCTCGAACAAACGTCGTGGAACGTCAGCCAAGCGGCGCGCCTGCTTGGTGTGAGCCGGGACACGCTGCGTTACCGTATCGAGAAGTACCAACTCCGCCTCCCGGCATAGGGGGATTTCCCCCGTTTTGGGTGGGGGAAATCACCCGGCCGCCCCATTCGCATACGCAGATCTTTAGTCAGACAATTCTATCCGACTGTTTATAAGTTGATTTTCAGTATTCCTGTGCCTCGGCTTATCTGGCACATCCTCTGCTTGGTGGTAAATGTGGGATAAATTCCCTCTAAATATCCAGGTGACAAGGTGCCAATCGGCCCCGCTGCAAGAGGAGAGGATTATGACCAGCAAGCAATTGCTAGCTTCGATGTCGCTGTTGATGAGTGCAGTTGCCGTTAATGCGTACGCGGCACAGTCCGAAGATTTTTACGTCGACCGCCACGAGATCGACGATTACCACGGGCTGATCTACACGCCGATTGTGAGCCGCTTTAACGCCGGGGAAGTGAAGTTCAAACTCACGGTGCCGATTGTACGATTTACGTCCGCGGCTGCTGCCGGCTTCTACACCGATGATGCGCTGACGCTTGCGCACCACGGCGCCACGGCGACGTATGCCGAGATCGGCGATATCACGGTTAAGGCAAGCAAACGCGTGTGGCGCTCCAAGCTCTCCGGGCTGAGCTTGAATGCTGGGACAAAGGTGGAGTTCGCGACGGGTGATGTCGACAAAGACATCGGCTCCGGTCGAACCGAGGTCGCCATGTTGCTCGATGCGCGCCAGCCGGTACGTGCATTCGAGTTGCTCGCCGGAGTTTCCTACGCCGTGCGCCACAGCTTCACCGACGATCCCGCGCTGAACGGATTCACCGGGTATGTTGGGATCGCTTACCGCGTGGCGCCGCGCACTTACCTCGACACGACGTACGAATACGCACAAGCGAGCGAATTGGGCGATCCGGCGGAACGCAAGCTCAGCGTGACGCTGAACCATGGCGCCGATTCGAGTTGGATGCTGCGCAGCTATGCCTCGATCACGCAAGAAGGGCGCGAGCGAGAGCAAGAACTCGGGTTCTCTCTTAGCAAGAATTGGTGAGGATGGGGCATCCGGCCCACGTGGGTGGGGGAAAGCCCCCAGTGAGGTCTCGCTAAAGTGCGTGAGGAGTGAGCGCAAATGTCTAACTGTCTGTCAGAAAAGAAAATTTTGTCGGGTGCGCGCTTGGCATGCGCTGTGCAATAACACTGTCACAAAACACGGCTGGTCCACCAGTCACACCAACCTAGCAGCAGTTCATCCGATAAGGAAAGCGAAGTGAAACGCATACTGGTTTACTCGCACGACACGTTTGGGCTCGGCAACATCCGCCGCATGCTCACCATCGCGCAGCATCTAGCAGAGTCCGACCCGGACGTCTCCGTGTTGATCGTTTCTGGCTCGCCCATGTTGCACGCCTTCCGCATCCCGCCGCGCGTGGACTACGTCAAGCTGCCGTGCTTGTCGCGCACACTCAAGGGAAGCTACAGCGTGAAGTTTCTCGACATGCCGTTCGAAGATACGATCCGCCTGCGCGCCAACTTGTTGGTCAGCGCGCTGCTGGACTTCGCGCCCGATGTGGTGGTGGTCGACAAGAAACCGTTCGGCGTCAGCAACGAGCTGGCGCCCGCGCTGGAATTGCTGCAGCGGCGCGGCAGCAAAACCAAGCTCGTGTTGTTGCTGCGCGACATTCTCGACAGCCCCGAAGCCACGCGGGCAGTGTGGCAAAAGAACCGCTATTTCGACGCCATCGAAGAGTTCTACGATCAGGTCCTGGTCGTCGGCTCGCGCGATCTGTTCGACATTACCAAGGAATACGTGTTCCCCCCTGCCGCCGCCGACAAAGTTCGCTTCTGCGGCTACCTGCGCCGCCAGCGCAGTGCGGTGACACGCGAAGAACAACGCGCGCGGCTCGGCGTCGGCAGTGAGCATCTGGTCCTAGTGACGCCCGGTGGCGGGGAAGATGGCGCTCGGCTGATCGCGGCCCACATCGAGGCTTGGCCCGGCGTCGCTGCGCGCACCAACGCAAAATCGCTCGTGGTCTGCGGACCGGAAATGGCGCAAACACAGCGTGAGGCGCTGCATGCGGCCGCAGCCCGCATGCCCGGGCTCAGCGTGCGCGATTTCTCCGACGATATGATCGGCCTGATGGATGCCGCCGACGTGGTCGTCTCGATGAGCGGCTACAACACGGTGTGCGAACTGCTCACGCTCAAGAAGCGCTCGATTCTCGTGCCGCGCGTCAAGCCGGTGCAAGAGCAGTTGGTGCGGGCGCAGCGCCTGGCTCAACTTGGGCTGGCGCGCATGCTTCATCCAGACGCGCTGACACCGGTTACGCTGGCAGACACCCTCGAGCAGGAGCTCGACCGCGCCAACGTGCATCAGCGCGGACTCTATCAAATCGACATGGACGGCTTGGCGCGCATCGGCGCTGCAGTGGCCGATTTGTTCGACGCGCCGCAGACGGTCGAGCAACCTGCAGCTGCGCGCTGGGCGCTGAGTTCATGAGCGCAGCTAAGATCGGTGTCGTGGTGAAAACGTATCCGAAATTGTCGGAAACGTTTGTGCTCGGCGAGGTGCTTGGCTTGGAGAAGCTCGGCTTGGCGTTGGAAATCTTCTCGCTGCAGCGCCCCACCGACGCCGTGCAGCACGACACCATCAAGCGCGTAAAAGCCCCGGTGCGCTATCTGCAAAACCATACACTTGCAGATGTATTGCGCCATCAGTTTGATTTGTTCTTGCTGCTGGCTATACACCCCGTGCAGTTTATGAGGGCTATCGGGTTTTTATTGGGCCGTGCCGAGGCAGGGCGCTGGCGCGATCTCAAACTTGCTTGCACCTTGGCGCGTCGCGTACAGCGCAGCAGCCTCACGCATTTGCATGCGCACTTTGCCACGCAGCCGGTGGCCATCGCCGAACTTGCTGCCCGCTTGGCGGGCGTGCCGTTCAGCATTTCCGCGCATGCGAAGGACATTTACCTTAGCGACCCGCAGGTGCTCGCGCGCAAGATGGCCAATGCCCGCTTCACCGTGACTTGTACCGATTACAACCGGCGCCATCTTGCTGCCCTCGCAGCCCCTGGTACCGCGGTTTACGGCATGTATCACGGCATCGACGCCGCGCGCTTTGCGCCGCAGCCACGTTCGGCACACAGCAAAGCGCCGTTGAAACCAGGTGATAGCGCACGCGGCTCTGAGCAAACTCCGCTCATCCTCGCGGTGGGCCGGCTGCGTGAAAAGAAGGGTTTCGCCAATTTGATTCGAGCGTGTGGCTTGCTGCGCAAAACCGGCGCGGCGTTTCGCTGCGAGATTGTCGGTTATGGCGAAGAGCGCGAGCGCTTGCAGGGGCTGATCCACGAACTTGATCTCGCGGCACACGTTCAACTGGTCGGCATCATGAATCACGCCGCGCTGATCGAGCGCTATCAAGACGCCGCGATATTTGCCGCACCATGCCAGGTCGCAGCTGACGGCGATCGCGATGGTATTCCGAATGTGATGCTCGAAGCGATGGCGATGCAACTGCCCGTCATCGCGACGCCAGTCTCGGGCATTCCCGAAGTATTGGTCGACGGCGTAAACGGCTTGCTCGTCGCTGAAGAGGAAACCCATGCGTTGGCGACAGCACTGCAGCGTTTGCTGCAAGAGCCCGCATTGCGCCAGCGTTTGGGCACGGCAGCGCGCCAGGTTGTGCTGCAGCAGTTCAGCAACGATCACAACCTGTTGCTGCTGCGCGATCTGCTGCTCAACGCCGGACCGGCCAATCGCCCCGTTGCCGCTGCGGAGCGCGCTTATGCGTGAATTAACACGCCCCGCCCCGGCGCTGTTCGAGGGGCGCGTGGGCTCGCGCAGCGCCAACGAAGCGCTTGCGCCCGCATCGTCTGCGTCCTCTAGCGAACAGGGCGAGGTCGGCTACATCATCATGGGCTTTCCGCGCATCTCGGAAACGTTCATCAGCAACGAAATTCACTTGCTGGAAACCCTCGGCACGCGCGTGCGCGTGTTCGCCATCAAGCATGGCGACAAAGATCAGGTGCACGACAGCGTGCGCTTGATTCGCGCACCGATCACCTATTTGCCGCGCATGACTTCGCTGTCCGGCACCGGATTGTTCGCTTGGCTGCGGCAGAACTATCCGAACTACCGCGCGCAGCATCGGCGCTTGTTCAAGGGCAAGCCCGGTGCCTACTTGAGGACCCTTGCCAGTGCCTTGGCGATGAGTTGGCGCTATCGCAAGAGTGCCTTTACCCTGCGCAAAGTGTTCATCAAAGAATTTTTGCAGGCTGGTCACATCGCTGCACAAGTGCTGGATGCCGGCAGCGTGCGTCATCTGCATGGCCACTTCTGTCACGGCGCGACGACCATTACCTGGTTCGTCAGCCGCATGACCGGACTCGGTTTCAGCTTCACGGCGCACGCCAAAGACATCTATCAACACGATCAGAACCCCGGCGACTTGCTCAAACGCAAGCTCGATGCCGCGCGCTTCGCCACGACCTGCACCGGCGCTAATGAAGCGCATTTGAGCGCGCGCTTTCCGGGCAGCAAGCCGGTGCGCACGGTTTATCACGGCCTGGATACGCGATACTTTGCGCCCGGCGGGTCAAGCGCGGTCTGCGGAAACGCGGGGTGCGCGCATGGCGCTGAGCCGGCCGCGGTTGTGCAAAACGAACCCGGGGACGTTGTGTTCGCGGGACATGAACCCGAGCACGTTGTGCTCGCAGGAGACGAGCCCGAGCACGTTGTGCTCGGGGTGGGCCGCTTCGTTGAGAAGAAGGGTTTTCGCTATTTGGTGGAGGCTTGTGCCACGCTGAAGCAGCGCGGATTGCGTTTTCGCTGCGTGCTGGTCGGCGAGAAGGGCGACGAGCTCGAGGCGATACGCGCTCAGATTAAGGAGCATGGGCTTAGCGAACAAATCGAGCTGCGCGGCCCGGTTACGCACGCGCAGTTGCGTGCCACCTACGCTCGCGCCAGCGTGTTCGTGCTGCCGTGCTTGGTGGCGGCCGACGGTGATCGCGACGGCATACCCAATGTGCTGGCGGAAGCTATGGCGATGGGGCTGCCAGTCGTCACCACCGCGATTTCCGGTATTCCGGAGTTAGTGGATGCCAGCAAAAACGGACTAGTGGTGCCTGAGCGCGATGCGGCCGCGTTGGCTAACGCGCTCGAGCGTATCTTGACCGACGCGCCGCTGCGTGCGGCGCTCGGCGCTGCCGCACGCGCCAAGGTATGCCGCATGTTCGATTCGCGCGAGACGACGCGCGAACTCAAAGCGCTGTTCGATCAAGCGATGCGCGAGGCGCAACCAGCATGAGCGCACACGCAGTGCAAAGTGTCATCGCTACGGACCGGGGCTTGCGATCGCCGTACAACGAGATGGTGCCGGCGCAGTTGCTCGACTACTTTCGCGCGCGCACCCATGTGCACTATTTCCCGGTGCCGGATGCGGAGGAAACACGCCCAGAAAAGATCGAAGCGATCATGCACTACCGCTTCGAGTTCAACGGCGAGGGCTATCAGATGCCTGAGCCGATGGATTGGCTCACCAATCCGAGCCCCGACGTCGAGTGGCATATCGTATTGCACAAGTTCTACTACGCGGTGGGCTTGGGCATTGCCTACCGCGCGCGCCAAGAGGCGCGCTACGTCACGCGCTGGATGAGCTTGACGTCATCTTGGATCAAGCAAGCGCCGGTGGGATTCATCGCTGCGGACGTCACCGGACGCCGCGTGCAGAACTGGATCTACGCTTACTACTATTTCATCAGCCAAGCGCCGGCCGCTCCGGTTTGTCCGGACTTCCACGACTGCTTTCTCACCTCGCTGTGTGAGCAAGTGAATTTTCTGTGTGACAACCTCACGCCGGCGCGCAACCACCGCACGTTGGAGTTGTACGCCATCTTCCTGGCGAGCGTGGTGTTCCCTGAGTTTCGCGATGCCGCGCGCTGGCGTGAGTTGAGCGTAACCGAGCTGGCCAACAACATACAAAGCGATCTGCTGCCTGACGGCGTGCACATCGAATTGTCGACCGACTATCACCATCTGGTGCTAAAGAATTTCCTCAATGTGCGTCGGCTGGCGCAGCTCAACGCAATCGCCATGCCGGCGATATTCGATGTGCGTTTGGTGCAAGGTTTGGAATTCTCCATGCACGCGCACAAGCCTGACGGCATTGTGCCCAGTTTAAGCGACGGTGACGCGCGCGGATTTCTCGATCTGTTGCAAGTCGGCGCTGATCTGTACGGCCGCGAAGACATGCGCTACGTGGCTACCGGCGGCGCTGCGGGCGTGGCCCCTGACGAGCGCGCCCGCGCTTTCAGCGACAGTGGTTACTACGTTTTGCGCAGCGGTTGGGGGCGGGGGCGGCGCAGCTTTGCCGACGAGCAGTACTTAGTTTTCGACTGCGGTCCGATCGGTGCCGGCAATCACGGTCATCTGGATTGCTTGAGCTTCGAGCTGGCGGCATTCGGCCGTTCGCTGATCGTAGACCCAGGCCGTTATACCTACAGTGAAGCCGGCGACACCAACTGGCGCGTGGCCTTCCGGGGCACGGCGTACCACAATACCGTTACCGTGGACGGCAAGAACCAAACGCGCTACGAGCCGCGTGTGGTCAAGGAGGTCTCCCGGCACAAACAAGGCAGCACGCGCCACCGTATCTCCGGCCCGGCACCCGAGGCGCGTTTGCTGGCGTTCGAGTCGCGCCCCGGGTTCGATTTGTTGCGCGCGGTCGCGCGCAGCGCCGAGTACGATGCGGAGCACGAGCGCTATGTGATTTTCGCTTTCGACGAATATTGGTTGCTGTGCGATCAACTGCGCGCGAGCCAAACGCACACCTATGATCAGCGCTTGCATCTGGCGCCGCAACCGCTCGCCAATGTCGTCTGCGCGCGCGCGCGCGGCACGCTCTTGGCACAAACGCCCAATTTGCTGATCGCGCATGAGGACATCGGTGACATCTCGCTGAACGTCGAGCTGGGTTATGTGTCATTCAAGTACGGCGAAAAGCACGAAGCGCCCGTTATGTGTCTTCGTCAAAGCAATGCCGATGCGCGTTTTCACACCCTGCTTTATCCGCATCGTGACGCCCCGCCAACTATCAGCTTGCGCGAGTTGCAGCCGGTGCGCGCGGCGGGCGGCGCCGATTCGGCGCGCGCCTGTGCCCTGCGCGTCATCGTTGGAGTGGGCGAGCAACTGCATACCGACTACTTCGTGTATAGCGATGACGCGCGCGCGACTTGGCGCGTAGCCAATTACGTCTTCCGCGGCAGCTTTCTGGCGCTGCGCGAGGATGCTTACGGGGACATCGTTGCATTGCACGCCTCCGACGATGCCGTGGTGCACGAGGATGGACGGCTGCTCCACCGCGGGCTATTGGCATCATGAGCGAGCCGCGCTTAGTGCCCCACGATCCCGCGTTGCCGCAGCTCGCCCGGCTATTCGACACGGCTTATGTGCGGCAGCGGTTGCAACATTTGGCTGGCGGCACGCGTGCGGCGGTAGTAGACGCATGCGAGATCGAGCGCGTGAAATACCGCCCACGCCGCGCTTGCGTGGTCGGCTACAAGCTGCGGGTGCGCGAGGCCACCTCCGGCGCCGAGCAGGATCGGCGCATTGCCCTGTGCATGTATCCGGCCGACGATGCGAGCGCGCGTTACGCCAAGGCAGCTAAGCAATGGGGGAAAGCAAGCGTTGATGTCGCGGCGGTGTCCATGCTTAAAGACTTGCATGCGTTGGCTTGGACCTTTCCGCACGATCGCAAGCTGCCGGCGCTGGCGCTGGTGGCGGACGACGCCTGGGCCGCCGCCGCAGTGCCGCAGCTCGTGCGTGGTCGCTGGGGCGCCGCGTACCGCGCCCGGCAAAATACCCATACTATCCAGGGCTATTTCCCGGAACACTCGTGTACATTTAGCGAAAAGGTTATCCTAAGCCCGGTATATGGTGTTGGCGAGCGTTTATGGACGCTCTTCGGCAAGCTGCGCGCCGATGACGCAGGCGCAGCGAGTTTCACCAACATGCGCACCTTGTGGGAGAGCCCCGCACGTCTTCGCGGCTTGGTGGCTTACGCGCAACCGCTCGCTTATGACGCGCAACATCAAGTGCTTTGGCAAGAGGGAATCGCTGGCACGACCCTGGACCAAGCGCTGCAGGGCCAGCTCAGCGATGCGATGTTCGGCAAAATCGGCGCGGCGATTGCAGCATTGCACACCACGCCGCTGGACTGCGCGGGCAGGCTCGATCTCGCGGAGGTCAACGCGAGCCTGCTGCGTGCGCAGGACGTACTTACGCTCAGCTTCTCGACCGGTGCCTTGGGCGCGGCGCTCGTTGCAGGCGTCGATCGCCTACAAACGAGGCTCGAGCGCAGCTCGCGCGCCATCGACTTTAGCGGCAACGCCACACTGCACGGGGACTTGCACAGCAACAACATTCTGCTGACGGATAACACCGTCGCATTGATCGACGTCGATGCTCTGCAGCGCGGTCCCGCGCTCGCGGATTTGGGCAGCCTGGTTGCGGAGCTGCTCTATCGTGCCTGCGTAGCCTGCGACGCTTTGCCGCTGGCCGCCGTGGCGGCTACCGTCGCTGCCTATCAGCGCTGCGTGCCGTGGCGCATCGCACCCGATGAGCTGGCATGGTTTACTGCGGCAGCGCTGCTGCGCGAACGCGCGTATCGCTGCGTTGCTTCGCTCAAACCCGGGCGCATGCAAGCGCTGCCACGCTTGATCGAAGTGGCCGAGCGCGTTCTGAGCGGCTCGATCGGTTTATGCGCTCGCGTGACGGCACCCTACTTTGCCCCGGCGCAAGCGGTCGGAGCGTGACATGATGCAAGCGCAGGTGACGACTCTGTTCATTGCCCGGCACGGCCAGAGCGAGACAAACAATCAGCGTTTGGTTACCGGCCAGCTCGATCCCTCTCTCACCGCTAAAGGCGTCGAGCAAAGTCATCAGCTCGCGCGCTTGCTCGCAGGCGAGCCTCTCGCCGCCATCTATACCAGCGCGCTGGCGCGCACCAAGCAGACCGCGTGCCCAACAGCGCGCATGCACGGCTTGGAAACCGTTTGCTTGCCGGATCTGAACGAGATTCAAATGGGTGTGTTGCAGGGGCGCCACCGCGACGAGCGCGATCCGCAGGCGGCAGCACTCTGGCAGCAATGGCAAGATGCGATGTGGCGCTACTGCGTGCCGGGCGCCGAATCCTTTGCCGCGTTGCACCAGCGAGTGGCTAAGGCGCTCGCGCGCATCCTGGCGCAACATCAAGGTGAAACGGTGTTGATCGTCGGACATAGCGCCACCAACCGAATTCTGCTTGGCACCCTGCTCGCGCTGCCGAAAGAGCAATGGCCTGGGCTGCGCCCGAGCAACAAAACGTTGCATCGCATCACTCTTAGCGGTGAACGCCCGGCTCAGCACTGCGAACTATCCCTCAAACAAAAAAAGAATAAGCAAGATGAGCCGCAAGCCCTCGATGCCGCCGCATAGCGCGTTCGCGCCCTTCACCGATCCGCAGGCGGTGCGCACGCTGCTGCGCGACCATGTCAAGGAATTTTTCGGCGCGCCACTGGAGTTGGTTGGCTGCGATGTGCTGCACGCCTGGCGCAAAACTTACGAGAACCCGCAATCGTGGGACAAGGCCTATCTGAACGTGTGCTATCGCTTGCATGTGCGCAACCGCGCCCCGGCGCTGATGCATGGCACCGCTTTCTATCACCATCGCGGCGAACCCGCGCAGCGGGCGCTGCATCACGCGCCCTTAGCAACTCTGCAAATGGCAGGCCTAGACCTGGCCCTGCGCCGCTTCCCCGACGATCCAAGTTTGCCGCAGTTGGCGTTGCTTGCGAACACGGCGCGGCTGATCGAATGGGTGCCCGCCGCCGTTCTGCCTGAGTTGACGTTGATGCGTGAGGTCAAGCTCGAGGTGATCAACTACCGTCCCGGCGAGCGCTGCACGCTGCGCTACGATGTTTTCCTCCGAGATAGCGCGCATCCCCTCAGCCTGTTCGCCAAGACGTACCGGGATACCACCGGCGCCAGCGTGCACGGCCATCTATTGGAGATGTATTCGCGCGGCGCGCAGCGCCCCCGCGTGCGCGTGGCGGAACCACTTGGCTACGACGCGGCGACACGCACTGTCTGGCAGCGCGCGGCGCAAGGCGAGCGCGCGGCGGCGCTGCTCGGCGGGCCGGCGCAAGATGGCGCAGTGCGTGCGATGGCACGCTCGTTGTGCGCGTTGCATAGCGCCGGCCTGAGCTACGAGCGCATCGTTTTGCGCGATCAATTGCTGTTCGAGGCGCGCAAGCGCGCCAACAAGCTGGCTGCCGCATTCGTCAATCTCGCGCCGGCTTTGCAAGACATCGTGGAAGGATGTGCGCAGCAGCGTCGCGCTTTGCCAGTGGCCGAGGCGGCATTGCTACACGGCGACGCGCACGTCAACCAGTTTCTGATCACTGATGGCGAAGCGGTCATGTTCGATTTCGATGAGCTGACCTGCGGCGATGCGGAGCACGATCTTGCTAATTTCATCATTAGCCTGCAGCTCGACAGTCCGCCCGGTAGCGAGCGCACCGCCGTCGCGAGCTTCCTGCGTGAATGCGCTGAGCGCATGGCGCATCCCGTGAATCCGGCGCTGCTGCTTTGGCATTATCGAGTGCAACTAATCAGCAAAGCCTATCGTGCGTTTTGGCGCCAAGCCCCGCAGGCGCAGTCGATCGTCGCGCGCGCGGTGGCATTGGCCAGCGAAGAGGTACCTGCATGGCTCTAACGGGCAACGGCAACGCGCGCTTGCGCGGCTTCGTCAAGTCGACGCTGCGGCAGCGCTGGCGCATGCTGAGCGTGGCGTTCTGCAGTCTGCTGGGCGTGATCGCCATGGATTTGATCGCGCCGTGGCCGCTGAAGATCATCGTCGATCATGTGCTGCTGGCCAAAGCGCTGCCCGGCTACCTGAGCGTGTTGCAGCCGCTGATGGACGCCGGCTCGACGATGACTTTAGTCGTGCTATGCGGCTCGATTGCAGTGATCGCCTTGCTTGCAGGTTTCTTCGCCTATCTGCAATCGTATTTGAGCGCGCGCATCGGCTATGAACTGGTCTACAACCTGCGGCGCGAGTTGTTTGCGCACTTGCAGCGCTTGTCGCTAGCGTTTCATTCGCGCACGCGCTCCGGCGAGTTGCTCACCAAAGTGGCCTCCGACACCAATTTGATCCGCGATGCGCTGGCCGATTGGGCGCTGAAATTCGTGGCGGAATCGCTGCTGCTGGTGAGTGTCATGATCGTGATGTTCGCCATGAACTGGCAACTTGCCTTGGTGGTGCTGGCGACGCTGCCGCTGCTGTTCGTCGTGCTGAGGCGCATGAATCGCGCAATCACCTTGTCTGCGCGCGCCCAGCGCAAGCAAGAAGGGCGCATCGCGTCGCGCTTGAACGAGGTGCTATCGTCGATTTCGCTGGTGCAAGCCTTCGGCCGCGAAAGCTACGAGCAAGCGCGTTTTGATATCGAGAGCGCGCAGAGTTTGGAAGCCGGCGTGCGCAACGCGCGTGTGGCCGCGGCGGTGTCGAAAGCGGTGGGCCTGGTTTCCGCGCTGGGCATGGCGGGTACCGTGTTCTTTGGCGCGTTGCTGGCGCTCAAAGGCAAAGTCACGCCGGGAGAGCTGCTGATCTTCGTCGCTTACGTCAACGCACTATACAAGCCGGTGAAAGATCTCGGCAAGATCTGGGCGAAGTTTTCGCGCGCGCGCGCCAGCGCCGAGCGCATTGCCGATATTCTGGATTTCGAGCAGGACATGCTCGATCGTCCCGATGCTATCCCCATGCAAAGGCCCCGCGGCGAGATTGTGTTCGACAACGTGAGCTTCGGTTACGAAGGCGGCACGCCAGTGCTCGACGGCGTGAACATGCGCATTGGAGCGGGAGAGCACGTTGCCATGATCGGTCATTCGGGCGCCGGCAAATCGACTTTAGTCAGCCTGATGTTGCGCTTATACCGGCCACAGGATGGCGTGATTAAGATTGATGGTCAAGACTTACAAGGCTATACCCATGATACTTTGCGTCAAGCCATCGGCATCGTGCTGCAGGACAATATCTTGGTGGGCGCCAGCATCAAAGAGAACATTGCCTATGGCAAGCCTGATGCCAGCGCGGAAGAAATCGAAAATGCAGCGCGCTTGGCGAATGCGCACGAGTTCATCAATTCGCTGCCGGACGGCTATGAAGCGGTGGTGGGCGAGCGCGGTTGCACACTTTCCGGCGGCCAGCGGCAGCGCGTGTGTTTGGCGCGTACCCTAATCAAACAGCCTGCCATCCTGATTCTCGATGAACCGACCTCGGCTGTCGATCCCGCTTCGGCCGCGTTGATCGACCGCGCCGTCAGCACGACGCAACACGGCAAGACGACTATCGTCATCGGCCATCAATTCGCATCCTTCGACCGCTATGCCCGTGTGCTCGAGTTGCGCGAAGGCAAAATCATCGACGTCACCGCGCGTATGCGCGACTTCGACACCGCGCGTATGCGCGACGCCGATGCTCCGCGTACGCGCGACTCTGATGCCCCGCGACTGCGCGAGGGCGGTGAGATACCGCGCCTGCGCGGACTCAGCGGCGGGAAGGCCAACGTATGAAACCCACTCTGCTGTTTTACTGTCAGCATTCGGTCGGCGTCGGCCATTTGATGCGCTCGTTTGCTTTGGCGCGCTCGCTCGCGCAGCGCTTTCGTGTCGTGTTCTTAAACGGCGGGCCGATTCCGCTGGGTTTGCCCGTCCCCGCAGGAGTCGAGTTGATCGACCTGCCGCCGCTCGGTATGGAAGATGGCCACAACCTTTCCAGCCGCGACGGCAAGGTCGATGTGGCGGCGGCGAAAGCGATACGCCGCGCCAAGGTCATGGCTGCCCTTAGCGCTAGCGAACCTAGTGTGATCCTGATCGAGCTGTTTCCGTTCGGACGCAAGAAGTTCGCTTTCGAACTGCTTCCCTTGCTCAAGCAAGCGCGCCGCGCCGCACGCAAGCCGCTGGTCATTTCCAGCGTGCGCGATGTTCTGATCAACGCGCGCCCCGATCAGCAGCGTCACGACGACCGCGCTGCCTGGTTGTGCAGACGTTACTTCGACGCGGTACTAGTGCACGCTGATCCACGCCTGGCACGGTTCGAGGAATCGTTCGCACCACGCAAGCCGCTGGCCGTGCCGCTGCACTACACCGGTTTCGTCAGTGCCGCGAGCGAATCCAAGGGCGCGCAACATCGCGCGCACGTCGTGCTGGTTTCAGCCGGCGGCGGGCTAGTCGGCTTTCCCCTGCTGAGCACAGCGTTGCAAGCGCACGCTTTGATGCCATTAGGGGCGCGCTGGCCGATGAAACTCGTGGCGGGTCCGTTTTTGCCGGAGTCCGAGTGGCAGCAACTGCAGGAACAGGCGCGCGGCTATGCCGATGTGACCTTGCTGCGCTCGGTGACCGATCTGGCCGCCGAGATGCGCCGCGCCGGCATGTCGATCAGTCAATGCGGCTACAACACGGCGATGGACATCATCGCCTCGCGCGTGCCGGCGCTGGTGGTGCCGTACGCGGTTGAGCGCGAAGACGAGCAGCTAAACCGCGCCACGCGCTTGGCGCAGATCGGCATGTTGCGTACGCTGGCGCCAAGTGCGCTCGGCGCAGCGCAATTGGCCGAAGAAATACTGGCCACGATGCCGTTCGCGCCCGCGGCCAATGGCTTAGATTTAGACGGCGCTGAGCGAAGCGCCGAGATTGTCGAACAACTCAACCGCACTGACCGCGCCGATCATCGGCATGCGGAGGTAGCGTATGCCATTTAGTGCGTTGAGCGCGGCGCTCGATGCCGCGCGCACCGATATCACGGTGTTTTTCCGCGACGACGACGCCGGCTGGGCGGACGAACAGTTAACCACGCTGTTAGACATATTCGAGGAGCAGCGCGCGCCCATCGATCTGGCGGTTATTCCGCAGGCCTTGAGGCGCGAACTCGCCCTCGATCTGTGCGTGCGCCGCGCGCGCTCGCGCTCTCGCCTGGGCTTGCATCAGCACGGCTATTCGCACACTAATCATGAAACCGCAGGGCGCAAATGCGAGTTTGGCCCCGCGCGTGATGCCGAGCAACAGCTGAAAGACGTAAAGGCGGGGCAGATGCGATTGCGCGCCTTGCTGGGCAGGGTCGATCCGATCTTCACGCCGCCATGGAATCGTTGCACGCAAGCCACCGTCAGCGCGCTGCGCGCGGCGAGCCTGCAAGTGCTCTCGCGTGATCACGGTGCCGCCGCACTGCAACTGGAAGGACTGCAGCATTTGCCGGTGCATGTCGACTGGTGCAAGTGGACCAGTACGCCGGCGCCCGACTGGGGCGCGCTCGATCAACAGCTCGCGCTGGCAGTTGAGCGAGCGGATGGCTCAGAGCCGCTGGGCGTGATGCTGCACCACGCAGCGATGGTGGACGCCGATTGGCAAGCTCTGCGCGAGTTGCTGGGGTTGCTGCACGATCACTCAAGCGTGCGATTGAGCTTGATGAATGAATTGATTGTTGCTCAGAGATGCATTGCCGCACAGCAATCCGCTATACCCATTTAACGCCATCCCGCTTCACCGCGGAGAGAAGAGCAAAACAATGCCACGCCTAGTTGCTGCAATGCTGATCCTCGCGAGCTTCGCCGCTCTCGGCCAAGCGACAGATCCCTATACCGGCAAGACTTTTCGCGTGACGGGAACTTGGAACGGCGCCCAATTGGAAGCCGAGCGCATGCAGTTGCGCGAGGGCGAGCAAGAGGCGGGTCGCACGCAATTGACCGGCGCCATCGAAAGTATCGACACGAAGAATCGCTCGCTGCGCATGGGGCCGCTTACGATCGATTGGAATGACAAAACCGAGTTCAAAAATATCGCTGTCAGAAACATGAAAGCCGGCACCGTCGTGCGCGCTACGGGGCTTAAAGTCGCAAAAGGGCGTTGGCTGGCGAGCTCGTTCCAACCGAGTTCCGAGCGCGTGTGGCCGAAGGGGCGACTGCAAGTCAACGGTGTCGCCGCGGCGACGGGCGACTTCGGCGCTGCCAGTCAGCTTGATTTCTCCGGTGTGCCGGTGCGCTTGCGCGACGCCGGTTACAACCGTGTCGAATCGCTCACGCAGCGCCAGGATACGCGCCGTCCCGATCAGCCATTTAGCGTCAAGTTGGGTGGACGCCCGCTGATCATTGCCGGTGAGTACGACGCTACGTATCGCGAACGCAAAAACTTCGAATTAGACGGCCACGAACGCAGCAATCTCGATCACGAAGTCAAGGTTGAGTTGTTTTATCCATATCGCGATAACCTTTATTTTTTCGGTGACATAAAAGCCTTTTACGGACAAGAATTGCGCCGCACCGACGGCGAACACAAGGAATCCGGCGGCGGCTTTGCGCGCGGCCAAGCGTGGCTGTTCTTCGACGGACTGGCGCGGCGCCGCGTTGGCATACAACTCGGCCGCCAGAACTTCAAAGAAGCGCGCGAATGGTGGTGGGACGACGATCTCGACGCTGCGCGCATGTATTTCGACGATGGACCGCTGCACTTGGAGCTTGGCGTGGCCAGAGAACTCGCGCGCGAATCGACCGAGGACGACGACATCGACGCGCTGCACAAAGGCGTCTATCGCGGCATCGGCCAGGCGAGTTGGCTCTGGGCGCCGCGGCAAACGATCGAACTCTATGCGCTGTACCACGACGATCGTTCCAAGCGCGACGATGTGGGCACCATCGTGCCCGAAGCTGCCGAGGACTCAAGCGATGCGCGCCTGACCTGGCTCGGTGTGCGCGCCATCGGCCAGCGCTCGACCGAGGACGCCGGGACTGTCAAGTATTGGGCTGATTTTGGCATTGTGCGCGGGCGTGAAAGGTTGTATGAGTTCGATGACGCCAACACCGGTCGCCGTCTGCTAACCGAACGCAGCAAGCGTGACGTGCGCGGCCACGCGTTCGATATCGGCCTGAGTTGGCAAACGCCGCTCAAGTGGCGTCCGGCTTTTACCGCCGCTTACGCGCAAGGCTCCGGCGACGATGGCAGCGGCACCGACAGCAGCTATCGTCAGACCGGACTGCATAACAACAAGGCGCGCTTTTTCGGTGTCAACCGCTTTCGTTTTTACGGTGAGTTGCTGCGTCCCGAACTTTCCAACTTGTCGGTCAGCACGCTGGCGGTAGGCTTGCCGTTTTTCGAGCGCAGTTCGGTGGAGCTGGTGCATCATCGCTACCGGCAAGTCAAAGCCGCCGATTCCATGCGCGATATCAATGTCGATGCTGATCTGACCGGGAGTAGCCGCGATATCGGCAGCGAGATCGATGTGATTTTTGGTTTTCGCGATGCGCTGCGCTGGGACTTTGCTGTGGTTGCCTCGCGCTTTACAGCAGGTGATGCCTACGGCGCGCGCGCGCGGGAACACGCTTACCTGTGGCTGTTTGAAGCAACTTACAATTTTTAGCTTTCCCGCTCGTTCAACTTAACATTAGAGCCATGCAAGAAAATGAAGACAAAAGATCCGGCTCAGCATGGCGACCAGCTCACTTGGCTGGTTGAGCATCCGCAGACATTGACCGCGCTGGCCGGGGCGGCCGGCGCAGAACGCGGCTGGTGGCGTGCCGACACAGCGTGGTTGCAGCGTTTTGCGCGTTTCAATCCACTACAAGAGCCGTACTGCGTGTTCCTCTACGAGAGCGAGGGAGCGACGCAGAATTTCTGCACGGTGGAAGTCTGGACGCAGCCGCCTGGGCCGGAGAGTGACTACGAGGCGACGGTGTCGTGCGCGCCACTCGGCTGGCTCAAATTGACGCGCTTCCCGCACGATAGTGCCTTGCCAACGCTGGCACAGGTGTTGGCGGGAAGTACGCAGGCAAGGGTGGTGCGCTACCGGCCGCAGATGCGCTGCACGTTGCGCGACGCCGCCGCCTCAGGTCAGGCCGCGTTCGTTAAGGTTTTCCCGGATCGGTTTGGCGAAGCCATTTACCAAGCCGGACAGCTACTCTGGGCAGCTGCCCAGGACGGTGAGTTAGGCTTTCGCGTTGCCGAGCCGTTGCTGTGGGACGCGGACGAGCGCTGCTTGCGCCAGAGCGAGGCGCCCGGCACGCCGGTGCATGTGCGGTTGCTCGGCGCGCAGGGCGCCGTGCTTGGGCTGGGCCTTGGCAAAGCACTCGCGACGCTGGCGAAATCGTCGCTGCCGCTGCCCGATCAGTACCCCGCGGATTGGCAGCGGGCCCGCAGCGCGGAATATATGCACGAACTGGCCGCCAGGATGCCGCGAGCAGCGGGTACTCTCGCGGCGCTGCAAGCGCAGTTCGACCGCGCGCACGAGCGGCTCGAGCCGGCGGCGCTGGTACCGCTGCACGGGGCGCCGCATCCGCAGCAGTGGCTCGCGGGTGTCGAGGGCTTTTCGTTAGTCGATTTCGATCGTTGCGGGCTCGGCGATGCAGAGCTGGATGTGGCCACGTTCGTGGCGGAAGTCGATTTCAGCAGCCCGCGAGATTGCGACGTCGTGGGCATCAATGCCGCGTTTGTGCGCGGCTTCGAGTCCGTAGCGGGACCGCTCGATCCGCTGCGCTTGGGCCTGTATCGAGCCCACAAGCATGTGGCGAAGGCGTTGCGTCTGGCGCGGGGAGTCAAACTTGACGGCTCCGCGAGAGCGGTGGCGCTTGTCGAGCATGTGCGCGCGAATTTCGACGCGATGTGCGCCGCGGCCACGGCGCGCACTTGGGTGCTTGCAAAGGAATGGAAGCGGTGCACCAATGTGCTGTCAGTGCTTATCCTGTCGCAGTCGGAGGCGCTTAGTGTTGGCGCGGGCCGCTACCTGGAGCCCTGGCTGTAGCCGACGCTATGAATGCGCTGCTAGGACAAACTCCGCCGGAGGTGTTCGCTGCTTACACCGATCCGCGGCGCGCTCAAGCACTGCTGCGCGCCCACGCCCAGGCAGTGTTCGGGCACACGCGCCAGTTACAACGATGCAGCGTTTTGCATAGCACCTATCGCAGCTACTTGCGGCCGGCGTCGTGGGCGAAATCGACATTGTCGGTCTGCTATCGCATGGATTTCGACGGCGAGGACGACATCGTCCTCTACGCGAAAATATTTCTCAACGGCCTAAGCGAAGCCGCGTGGGCATCGCTCGCGCATGGGGATGTGCCGCCCAATACCGTGCCGCGGCACATCCCTGCGCTTGACATGATCGTTTGGCGCTTTCCAGAGGATCCGGCCATGCCGCAGTTGGCGACACTGCTTGCGCCGGAACAAATGCGGGGGTATCTACCCTATGCGCAGTTGCCGCCGGGTTTGTGCTACCCCAAGGATCTCGCGCACTTGAGCGTGAACCGCGTGGGCTACGTCCCAGAACATGCTTGCACCGTGCGCTATCAACTTACGTTTCAACCCACGAATCAACGCGCTGCGCCCACGCACTCTGCTCCTGCGCCGCAATCACTCACGTTGTACGCAAAGACCTACCGCGCTGACAAAGCAACGGAAGTGTGCAGTCGTCACGAGCGCTTGTGGAAGGCGGCGGGCTCCGGCGCGACGGCGCTGAAGATGGCGCAGGCGCTGGGCTGCGATCGCGAACTGAATGTGTTTTGGTTACTAGGCGTCACCGGCGGCGCGCTGAGCGAGACGCTAAACGTCTCCAACTACGAGCGCTATCTCCAGCAAGCCGCCCAGGGCATAGCGCTCGTGCACGGCAGTGATGTGCAGGTGCCAGCCGCTGTTTCGGTAACCGAGCTGAGCCTGCAATGTTTGAAGAAGCTTGATAAGTTGTCCGCTGTACAGCAGACGAGTGCATCGCGGCTCGAAGCAATTCGTGAGTACGTGCTGCGCGCACCAATGCTCAGCGCAACGCGTTTGATCCACGGTGATTTTCACATCGGTCAACTGCTGGCCGACGGCCTTTACACGCTAAACTGGGCGCACTAATGGCACCGCGCAAGCGCATCCTCTACTACTGTCAAAGCCTGGTCGGTATCGGGCATTTGTCCGCCAGCCTGCGCGTGATTCGCGAATTGCTCGAGCACTTCGAGGTAGATCTCATCCAAGGCGGCTTGGGTTCGGGCGCGCAGATACAGCATCCCGATTTTCGCAATTTGTGTTTGCCCACTTTGCTGCACGACAGCGAAACCGGCGGGTTTTATGATCCCGATGCCGAGACTGCCGACATCGATGAAGTATGGCAGGCGCGCGCTGCCGCCATCGACGCTTTTTTGCAATGGCCTTATCACGCGATCGTTGTGGAGTTTTACCCGTTCGGGCGCCGCCGTTTCAAACGCGAGATTCAAGGGCTGTTTCGATCAGTGCGCGAGCGCTGCGGCCCGGTGCCGATATTTACCTCGGTGCGCGAAGTGCTAATACCGCGCCCGCTTGAAACGGAGCGGCGCATGGTGGAATCGGTGCGCAAGTACATCCATACCGTGTTCATTCGCGGCGACGAGACGGTCGTGCGTTTCAGCGAAACGTTTTCATTGGCGCACGAGATCGCTGACCGCCTGTGCTATACGGGCTACATTTGCGCGCCGCCGCCGAATGTCTGGCCGCTGCGCCGGAACCAGATACTAGTGAGTCAAGGCGGCGGCGACGTGGGCGGCGAATTGCTTGCCGGCGCCATAGCCGCCGCAGCCTTGATGCCGCACTACACGTTCCTGCTGGCAGCGGGTTCACGCGCCACTGCGGCGCAAATCGAAGCGCTGCGCCAATCGGTGCGCAGCAGAAATGTGGAGATCGTGCCGTTCCTCAGCGATTTCCAACAACGCCTGCGCGAGTCGTGCCTGTCCATCAACATGGGCGGCGACAATACTTTGATGGACGTCGTCTCGGCGCGCACGCCGTCGCTGGCGTATCCGTATCGAGGCAACAGCGAGCAAGAGTTTCGCATCAAGAAGTTCGCGCAGCGCGGGTTCGTGCATCTGCTCGAGCCGCACGACTTGCCGGCGGAGGTGCTGAAACAGAGAATCGATCAAGCGCTGCAGGCGCCGTATCCGCAGGGCACCATCGCTAGCGACGGCGCGGCGGCGACCAGCGCCCGGATTCGCAGCGTGTTGGAACAAGCGCCGTAGGCTGCGCGCTGCCATGCCAACCGTGAATCCGGTCGTCGCCGAGAATCTGCGCGTGGGCACAGCGGATTGGCAGCTAAGGCGGCCGGCGCGCAACCGCGAGATTGAGGGCTATGCCGGTGCGACCAGCGTCGATCGCGGCGCGCGCATCGAACTCTTTGTCCATACCACTGCGGCGACCTACACGCTCGAGGTGTTTCGCATGGGCTGGTATGACGGTCTCGGTGCGCGACGCGTGTTCGGGCCGGTCACTTTGCAAGGCACACAGCAATCGATGCCCGCGATGGATCCTGAAACCGGGCTCGTGGATTGCGCCTGGAACAGCTCGTTTTCGCTGCATGCGCTCAGTGCTAACGATGCCAGTGATTGGGTGAGCGGCATTTACTTGACGCGCTTAACCGCAGGCGACAGTGGCGCACAAAGCTATATCGTTTTCGTCGTGCGCGACGATCGGCGCTCGGCAGGATTGCTCTACCAGCAGAGCGTGACGACTTATCAGGCGTACAACCCTTGGGGCGGAAAATCGCTCTATAACTGGGGAAGTACGGAGCTCAGGCGCGCCGCGAAAGTTTCGTTTAACCGCCCCTATGCAGCCAATGCTCAGAATCCTGCCGCGGCTTATGGCATGGGCGCGGGCGAGTTCTTGACCAATCTGCAACCGCACAACGACGGCTACAGCATCAGCAATGCCGGCTGGGAATACAACATGGTGCGTTGGTTGGAGCGCGAGGGTTTTGATGTCGCCTATTGCACCAACTTGGATGTGCACTCAAGGCCTGAGACGTTGCTGCGGCATGCGGCTTGGCTTTCTGCCGGGCACGACGAATACTGGTCTTGGGAGATGCGCAAGCATGTCGAGGCTGCGCGCGATGCTGGCGTGCATCTGGCTTTCTTCGGCGCCAACGCGGTTTATTGGCAAGTGCGCTTCGAGCCAAGCGCTGCCTCGGGCGGCTGGAACCGAATCATGGTTTGTCATAAGAAGGCCAAACGCGACAAACAATACGCGGCCAGCCCACAGGCAACGGACAAGTGGCGCAATGCGCCCATAGGCAGGCCCGAAGCGCAGTTGATTGGCGTGATGTACGCGGGTGACCCAGTGGACGCGGACATCGTGATCGCCGCGGCTGGGCACTGGACATTTAGCGGCACCGGCTTGCAACCGGGCAGCCGATTGGTGGGGTTGCTCGGCTATGAAGTGGATGCAACACACGAATACAGCCCGGCCGCGATTGAAGTTTTGTGCGAATCGCCGTGGCAAGCGCTTAACGGCGCGAATTTGCGCGGCGTTGCGCACATGACCTGTTACCGAGCGGAAAGCGGCGCGATCGTCTTTGCGACGGGTTCGATTCAGTGGGCGTGGGGCTTGGATGATTTCAACGCGCCCGCGCTGCGCCCTGCGCGCTTGAGCGAAGCAGCGCAGCGCATCACGCGCAATGTGTTGAACCGTTTTCTACTTGCGAATTGCCCCAAAAATCTTCTTGAGTAAGTCGGTGCTGGCTTTAACCGGATTGGCGCGGATATTCTTCTCTTCCTCGGCCATTACGAGAAAAAGCCCGTCGAGCGCCTTGCGCGTGACGTATTCCTCGATTTTGGCGTCTTTGGTTTTGACGATGCCAAGCTTGGATGCGGTGCCGGCGAACTGATTGTATTGTTCCGCCAAGCCGATTTTTGAGGTCACATCGGTTACGATGGGCAGGAACTTAGTAGTCAGCGGTTGTTCGGTGACTTTCCGAAAATACTTTGTAGCCGCGTCGTCGCCGCCCGTTAGAATGCTGCGCGCATCGTCAAAGCTCATTTGCTTGACCGCGTCGACAAACAGCGCTTTGGCCTCGGGCACGGCTTTTTCGGCGGCGCGATTCATCCCTATCACTAACTCGTCGGCCTGTTTTTTCATCCCGAACGTGCGCATCAGCTTCTCGGCTTTCTTCAGCGTCGGCGGTAGGGGGATCTTGATCTTGTCGTAAGAAAGGAATCCGTTTTCCTTCCCCAAGCGCGTGATCGCGTTGACGGTGCCTTGATTCAGCGCGTCCTTGAGGCCCGTCACCACATCGCGGTCGCTGAAATCGCTCAAGCTGAATGCGGTGGCGGCCGCAGCGTATGACAAGCAAAGTGAACAAACCAAGGCGCGAACGGGGATATTCATAGCAAATCGAGGATCTTCTGTGAGTTTCGGGAGACTAATGCACAACGCGCAACTTGCACTTTGGCAGCATACACGATGGTTCAGCGAGAGTGCTTGTTGCAACAGGGTAAAGCTAGCGGTGGCGGGCCTGTCGAAGGGCTTTACATCGCTCCGAGTTGTCTAACGTTACCTCGCCTATAAAAATCAATAAAACAAAGTGTTATGTGTTTTGGCGTGAACATTGCTTTTCTCCGGACACAACAAGAAAAACAGCACAGTGACCCAGAAAAGCTAGAAAAAGTTAGAGCGCGATGAGCGCCTTTAGGCAGGCCCTGGTATTCAGGGCCTCGTTTAGCGACGCTGCGCAGGGTTGACAGGACGATTGCAGTGGGTCAAAGTTGCCCGCTGGGGTTGTAGTGGTTGGGTTAAACCGGGGCTAGCATGCTCGGTTGTCGGCGAGGTTTACACACGCAGCCAACAGGTTGCGAGGTGGGAAAGCGACTTCGAGCATCGAGTTGGGGTTATCGTGAGGTGTTATATGGGTCTGAAAATTAAGAAAAAAGCCGCTCTAGTTGGCGCATTGTTGTTATCCAGCGTGTGCTTCAACGCTGGCGCTGTCCCGTTTTTCGCAAAGCAGAATCGCAGTACGCTTGCCCATGCGCAGGCGGACGCGGCCACTGGGGATAGCGCACTGATGACGGGTTATACGCAGGACGTTCAGTCCGGCGTGAGCGATTTCCAGTTCTTGGCGCGCAATTTTTCCGGTTCGAGTTCGGGGAGCAACTCACCCCGAAGCGGAGCGGGTTTGATTGGATCTGCGCCGATTTCGGTGACTGGGTTGCCTGTTCTCCCCGCGCCGATCCCCGGCTCGTTTGCATTGGTGGGCTTGGGTTTGCCTCTGCTGTGGTGGCGCCGCCGCAAATAGATTCACTCGCGGTTGGCTTTAGGATGTAGCAAGCCAGTCCTTCGCAATTAGAAAGTCCTCGTACAAGTTAGCCTCTGGCGTCCCTGCTGCGGGACGCCAGTTGTAGCGCCACTTAACAATCGGCGGCAACGACATCAGAATAGATTCGGTTCTGCCGCCCGACTGTAAGCCGAATAGCGTACCGCGGTCATAGACCAAGTTAAATTCCACATAGCGGCCGCGGCGATAGGCTTGGAAGTCGCGTTCGCGCTCGCCGTAGGCCATCAGCACGCGCTGCTTCACGATCGGCGCGTAAGCCTCGATGAAGTGGTCGCCAACACTGCGCATCAAAGCGAAGCTTCGCTCGAAGCCGAGCTCATTAAGATCGTCAAAGAAAACGCCGCCCACGCCGCGCGGTTCGTTACGGTGCTTTAAAAAGAAGTACTCGTCGCACCAACGCTTAAAGCGCGAGTAATACTGGCTACCGAATGGAGCCAGGGCCTGCTGGCAAGTGCGATGGAAGTGTTGCGCGTCTTCCTTGTATCCGTAGTAAGGCGTTAAGTCCATGCCTCCGCCAAACCACCATACCGCAGGTTCGTTCGCCTTAGCCGCGCAAAAAAATCGCACGTTCATATGGACCGTTGGCACGTAGGGGTTTAGCGGGTGCAGAACCAACGAGACGCCCATCGCTTCAAAGCCGCGGCCAGCCAGTTCGGGGCGATTCGCGGACGCTGACGGTGGCAGCTTGGCGCCGTAAACGTGCGAGAAGCTCACGCCTGCCCGCTCAAATACTTTGCCGTTTTCGAGCAAACAGCTGACACCGCCACCGCCTTCTGGGCGCTGCCACGCGTCACGCTGAAAGCCCGCGCCGTCCAGCGCTTCCAGTGCGGCAACGATGCGCTGCTGCAAGTCGAGCAGATAGGTCTTAACGCTAACGCCGTCGATGTCAGCCACGCACGATCTCTCCTGTGAGCAGATAAGCGATAGTACTGGGACGCTTCCTGCGCCCCACGCGTCCAGGCAGAACGAGTACCGCGTTGCCGAATTGCCTTAAACACTCGCGGTAGGATTTAATTGAAACTCTCGATGAACGGTTCGCGCTGGTCGACACTAGCGGCAGCTTGTTCTGCCTACAAAGCGAGCGTGCGCCGGCGTGGGCAGGCACGCGCAGCGCGACGTTTTCGTGACGCCCGCGCAGCCAGCGTGGCGTGCTTTGGCGCGCTGGCATCAGCCAAGTGTGCGCGCCTGGCCACTTCGCGCACGTGCGCGCGCGCAGATCGGCGGGTAGCTCGGTTACCAGGGGCTGCAGTTGCGCAAAGTTCGCGCCGATCACAATTAAGCCTTTCTGCTGCGGTCGCCGCTTCAAGCGCAACAGGCGGCGCACCGCAAGATAGTTGAACGGGTCACAGCCGAGCCCGAAACAGCTTTCGGTTGCGTATGCGATCACGCCACCTGCGCTCAAGTGCGCTTTGACTTGGCGCAAGCGCGCCGCCCGTAGCATCACGCCGGGTGTGGCTTGCGCGGCTTGTCGATGGCGCGGTGGCCGATATCGCGGCGCATTTGTTTGCCGCTGAAGTTGATGCTTTCGGCCACTTGGTAAGCGCGCATGCGCGCCATCTTAATGCTGTCGCCCAGTGCGGTTACGCACAAAACTCTTCCGCCGTTAGTGACCACTTGCTTATTGCGCTGAGCAGTGCCAGCGTGGAATACGCGGCAATCGTCTGCTGATGGCGGCAAGCCGGTGATGGCGTCGCCGGCGCGTGGCGCATCCGGATACCCGGCGCTGGCCAGCACCACGCCTAACGCGGCGCGGCGATCCCAATTGGGTTCGGCAGCATTCAGCTTAGTGTCGATTGCTTGATCGATCAGATCGACCAAGTCGCTGCGCAGACGAATCATGATCGGCTGCGTTTCCGGGTCTCCCAGCCGGCAATTGAACTCCAGCGTTCTCGGATTTCCGGCAGCATCGATCATCAACCCCGCGTACAAGAATCCTGTATAGCGATGCCCCTCTTTGGCCATGCCTTCAATTGTGGGCAGAATAATCTCGCGCATTACGCGCGCGTGAATATCCGGTGTCACCACCGGAGCGGGAGAGTAAGCGCCCATTCCGCCCGTATTGGGGCCGGTATCGCCGTCGCCGAGGCGCTTGTGGTCTTGACTAGTGGCAAGCGAGACGACATGTTCGCCGTCCGCCATGACGATGAAGCTGGCTTCTTCACCCTCTAGGAACTGCTCGATGATGAGCCGCGTGCCCGCTGCCCCAAGCTTCCTCTCGGTCAAAATGGCTTCTACCGCTGCGTGCGCCTCCTCGCGCGTTGCCGCTACCACCACGCCCTTACCAGCGGCTAAACCGTCGGCCTTCACGACAATTGGCGCGCCCTGCTCATCGATGTAGCGATGCGCCGCCGCCGCATCGGTAAAGCTCGCATACGCCGCCGTGGGGATGCCGTGGCGTTGCATGAACGCTTTGGCGAACTCTTTCGAACTTTCCAACTGTGCGGCCGCGCGGGTTGGACCGAAAATGCGCAAGCCAGCGGCCCGGAAGTCATCAACGATGCCGGCGGCGAGCGGCCCCTCCGGCCCGACCACGGTGAAATAGATTTGTTCTTTGCGCGCGAATTCGATCAGGCCCGCAGCGTCGGCAACGGCCACGTTAACCAGCCCATCCTCCATCGCCGTGCCAGCATTGCCGGGTGCCACGTAGACGCGTTGCACGCGTGGAGATTGCGCCAGCTTCCACGCGATCGCGTGTTCGCGGCCACCGGAGCCGATGACTAAGAGCTTCATTTAGGAGGGCGGGAGGTGGGCAAAAGATGAAACGCGAAAAGTTAAAGGTGAAACCTGCAGGGTGGGGCGTAAAAAGTCAAATGGGCACGCTAGTGTGACTATACAGAAGGTAGATTATTGTGGGAAACGGCTATGAATATGAATTTCAGCTTTATCCTGGGAATAGTTTATATAAACTCCCGCTTGCTCTGCCGCCCCTTGTCTTGCATCTCATGTCTTACTTTCACCTCTTACGCTTCACCCTCTTCAGTGCCGGAAATGCCGCACGCCGGTAAACACCATCGCCATCGCATGCTCGTCAGCCGCAGCAATGACTTCTGCGTCGCGCATGCTGCCGCCCGGCTGGATCACCGCGCTTGCACCGGCTTCGGCGATGCGGTCCAGTCCATCGCGGAATGGGAAAAAGGCGTCCGATGCGGCGACCGATCCCTGCAGCGATAGCTTTGCCTGTTCGGCCTTGCTCGCGGCGATGCGCGTCGAGTCAACGCGGCTCATTTGCCCGGCGCCGATGCCGAGCGTTTGTCCATCGCGCACGAACACAATCGCGTTCGACTTGACATACTTGACCACGCGAAAAGCAAACAACAGATCTTCCATTTGCTGCGCGCTCGGCGCACGCTTGCTCACAACTTTACATTGCGCGGGTTGTATCGCGACATCGTCCGGGCTCTGCAGCAGCAAGCCGCCGCCGATGCGTTTGATGTCGAACGCGTAGCTTGCCGCGGCATCCGGCGGCAGCGGCACTTGCAGCACGCGCACGTTCTGCTTGTCTTTGAGCAGGCCGAGCGCCGAAGCGCTGTAACTCGGCGCGATCAGCACTTCCAAGAATTGCGCCGACACCGCTTGCGCGGTCACGGCATCCACCTCAGCGTTAAAGGCGATAATGCCGCCGAACGCGGAAACAGGATCAGTCGCAAAGCTTTTCTGGTACGCCTCCAACGTATTTGCGCCGAGCGCCACACCGCACGGGTTGGCATGTTTAACGATGACGCACGCAGGGCCAGCGAAGACTTTCACGCATTCCCATGCCGCGTCCGCATCCGCGATGTTGTTGTAGGAAAGTTCTTTGCCTTGCAATTGCGAGAACGTTGCTAATGCGCCAAGCGGGATTTTGCGGTCTAAGTAGAAGGCCGCGCGCTGATGCGGATTTTCACCGTAGCGCAAGTCCTGCGCTTTATCGAACTGCAAATTGAGTCGTGCGGGAAATTCGGCGCGCGAGCCGTCCGCACCGAGCGAAGTCAAATAATTGCTGACTGCGCCATCGTATTCCGCCGTATGCGAGAACGCTTTGCTTGCCAGCCGCAAGCGCAGCGCCGCGCCGATGGCATTGGCGTTCGTTTGCATCTCATTGAGCACGCTGGCGTAGTCTGCCGGGTCGGTCACCACCGCCACATGCGCGTGGTTCTTCGCCGCCGCCCGCACCATCGCAGGCCCGCCGATATCGATGTTCTCGATCGCTTCATCCAGTGTGCAACCCGGCTTGGCAATCGTTTCCCGGAATGGGTAAAGGTTTACCACCAGCAAGTCGATCGGCTCGATGCCGTGCGTTTGCATCGCATCCACATGTGCAGCCACATCGCGCCGGCCAAGCAGGGCACCATGAATGCGCGGATGCAGCGTCTTCACGCGGCCATCCATGATCTCAGGAAAGCCTGTGTAGTCGGACACGTCGGTGACCGCGATTCCGGCTTTGCGCAGGGCCTGGGCACTGCCGCCGGTGGAGAGTAGTTGCACGCCGCGCGCCGATAGTTCGCGCGCAAGCTCCACCATGCCGGTCTTATCTGAAACGCTGATCAGCGCTCGGCGCACAATGGCCATTCGATTCTCCCTACACTGAACCCACGCAAACCAGCATTAGGCTCACCGCAGGCCGCACTCCTGCATCTTCTTACGCAGTGTGTTTCGGTTGACGCCGAGCGCTTCGGCGGCCTTGGTCTGGTTGCCTTGCGCGTACTCGAGCACGACCTCGAGCAACGGGCGTTCGACATTCTTAATGACCAAATCGTACAACGCTGTGGGTTTTTCGCCGTCCAATTGATCGAAATAGGCGCTTAGGGTCTTGCGCACGCAAGCCGATAGTGCCGTTTCTTTTCGTTTCATGCGGTGAGAGCCTCCCCCTCACTTGTGCTGTACGCGAGCCTCGTATCGTGCTCTGCGAGTTGATCGAAAAAATGCGCTACAAGCAGCACTTGCTGCTGTGCTGACTCGACTTCACTAACGCTCGTCCAGAATTGTTGACCGCCGACTAAGTTTCTTGTGTACCAATGAATATGCTTGCGCGCAATGCGCACGCCCTTTTCGTAGCCGTAGAACTCGTACAGATCATGCAGATGCCCGAGCAATGCCGTTTTAATCTCGGATACGCTGGGGGCAGGCAGCAGTTCGTTGCTGGCCAAATAGCGATTGATCTCGCGAAATATCCAAGGCCGGCCTTGCGCCCCGCGGCCGATCATGATTGCATCCGCACCCGTGTACGCGAGCACATGCTTGGCTTGTTCCGGCGTGCGAATGTCCCCGTTGGCGATAAGGGGCAGTGCCACCGCGGCCTTCACCTCGGCGATGGTGTCGTACTCGGCTTCGCCGCCGAAGCCGCAGGCGCGCGTGCGCCCGTGCATGGCGAGCGCTTGCACGCCTTCCTCGCGCGCGATGCGCGCCACACGCACGGCGTTGCGGCTGTGCTTATCCCAGCCGGTGCGAATCTTCAGCGTCACCGGCACATCCACTGCCCGCACCACTGCAGCGACAATGTCGGCAACCAACGCTTCGTCGCGCAGCAGCGCGGAACCTGCCATAACGTTGCAAACCTTTTTTGCCGGACAGCCCATATTGATGTCGATGATTTGCGCCCCGCGCGCGACATTGTATTGCGCCGCGGCTGCCATCAATTGAGGATCCGCTCCGGCGATTTGCACCGAGCGCGGTTCGGCCTCGCCTTCATGGTTGATGCGGGCGCGCGTCTTGTCCGAACTCCAGGTCTCCGGTTTCGCCGAAATCATTTCCGACACCGCAAGCCCGGCACCAAATTTCTTGCATAGCTGTCGAAACGGCCGATCGGTCACGCCAGCCATCGGCGCGACAAAAACATGACTAGGCAGCAAATAGCGACCGATCTGCACGAAAAACGGGGGGAACTAAAGATTACGGAGGCGCAATTCTATACCCGTTGTTGCGCGCAAAGGAATCCCGCGAAGAGCGGCGAAACACGCGGACTTGACTTCAGCAGGTGGGGGTAAGCGCGAGCTTGTTTTGTAATCAGTGCGGTTAGAACGATGCAGGTGCGGGGTATCAAGCGCGATGCGACTGAAAAAATTTTGTCATGTTGGGCACATTTTTTTGGCATCGGCTGTGCTTGTCGCACTCAATGCGCGCGTTCCCAATTGAGGCCGATGCCGACATCAACCACCAATGGCACAGACAGTTGCGCGACATTCGTCATGATCTTTGGCAACTGCGCTTTGACCATATCCATATGGTCTTCCGGTACTTCAAGTACCAGTTCGTCGTGCACTTGCATAATCAGTTTCGTATCTGGGCATTCGCGCTCGATCCAACGCTGCACCTCGATCATCGCCAGTTTGATCAGATCCGCCGCGGTGCCCTGCATCGGTGCGTTGATGGCGGCGCGTTCCGCGCCTTGACGCCGGGCAGGATTGCCGCTCTTGATTTCAGGCAAGAATAAGCGGCGCCCGAATACGGTTTCGACATAGCCCAGATTGCGCGCGCTCTCGCGCGTGCGCTGCATATACTCAGCCACACCCGGGTAGCGCGCGAAGTAACGATCGATGTAAGCTTTCGCCGCCGAGCGCTCAATACCCAGCTGCGCCGCCAGACCAAACGCCGACATGCCGTAGATCAATCCGAAGTTGATGACTTTGGCGTAACGGCGCTGCTCGCTGGAGACGGTCTCCGGCGATAGCGAAAAAATCTCTGCGGCGGTGGCGCGGTGAATATCTTCGCCCGCGGCAAACGCCTGCAGCAGACTGGCGTCGCCCGATAGATGCGCCATGATGCGCAATTCGATCTGCGAGTAATCGGCGGAGACTAGCTGCGCATCGGCGCCGGCGATAAACGCTTCGCGCACGCGCCGGCCTTCGGTGGTGCGAATCGGTATGTTCTGCAGGTTCGGATCATTCGATGCCAATCTGCCGGTTACCGCCACGGCCTGTGCATAGTTGGTGTGGACGCGTCCGGTGCGCGGGTGCACCATGAGCGGCAGCTTGTCCGTATAGGTCGATTTGAGTTTTGCCAAGCCGCGAAAATCGAGTATGAGTTTCGCCAACGGGTAGTCGAGCGCAAGTTGCTCGAGCACGTCTTCATCGGTTGAGGGGGCGCCGCCCGGTGTTTTCTTCAACACCGGCAGTTTCATGCGCGTATAGAGAATTTCTTGAATCTGCTTGGTTGAATTGATGTTGAAGGACTCGCCGGCCAGTTCGTGCGCCTTGAGCATCAACTTGCCCATCTCCTGACCCAAGGCTTCGCTCTGGCGTTGCAGTACCTGCGTGTCCAGCAGAACGCCGTTGCGCTCCATCTTGAACAACACCTCCATGACCGGCATTTCGATGGTGTTGTAGATGTAGCTGAGCTTGCTGTCCGCGCTCAGCCGCGGATAAAGATGCTGATGTAAACGCAGCGTGATATCGGCATCCTCGGCGGCGTACTCCGTGGCGCGATCGATCGGCACTTGCTCGAAGCCAATCTGATTGACGCCTTTGCCGGCGACTTCGGCATACGTGATGGTCTTGGCGTTCAAATGCCGCGCGGCCATGCTGTCCATGTCGTGCGGTTTGTCGCTTTCCAATACGTACGATTCCAACAACGTGTCGTGTTGCACGCCATTGAGCCGGATGTCGTGGTTGGCAAGCACATGCATATCGTATTTTAGGTTTTGACCGAGCTTGCGAATGTGCGCATCCTCGAGCAGCGGCCGCAAGCGTTCCAGCACCTGTCCGCGATCGAGCTGTGAGGGCGCACCGGCATAGCGATGGCTCAGCGGAATATACGCAGCGTGGCCTGCTTCGAGCGCTAGTGATATCCCAACCAGTTCCGCCTGGTGAGGGTCGAGAGACGTGGTTTCGGTGTCAATACATAAAATAGTATCGGTGGTAATGCGGGTCAGCCATTGCTCGAGCTGCGCTTCGGTTAGTACGCATTCGTAGTTTCGCGCCAACTCGGTTGCGGGCGCGGGGCCACCCGCCGCGCCCGCGTCGGCTATCGAGGCGGTGGCGCCGGCCGCGCCGCTAGTCATCGATTCCAGTTCGCGGCGCCAGGCTTTGAACTCGAGCCGATCGAATATTTGCGCCAATTGTGCGCGCTCGGGATCGTGCAGATGCAGTTGATCGAGCCCGATGGGCAACGCGACGTCGCAATGCACCGTCAGCAGCTTGCGCGCCTGTGGCAGCCAATCAATCACTTTGCGCAAGTTCTCGCCTACGGCACCGCCGATTTCCGCCGCATGAGCGATGACGTTGTCCAGGCAGTCGTACTGCGCGAGCCATTTGACCGCGGTCTTGGGGCCCACTTTTTCCACCCCCGGAACGTTGTCGACGCTGTCACCGATCAGGGACAGGTAGTCGACGATTCGCTCCGGCGGCACACCGAACTTCTCTTTCACGCCGGCGCTGTCGAGCTTCTCATTGCTCATGGTGTTGATCAGCGTCACCTGCCGATTGACCAGCTGCGTGAGATCCTTATCGCCGGTGGAAATGACGGTGTCGATGCCTTGACTGCTGGCCTGCCGCGCCAAGGTCCCGATAACATCGTCCGCTTCCACGCCGGGCACGATCAACAGCGGCCAGCCGAGCGCGCGGATTGCTTGGTACAACGGCTCAATTTGCTGCGCGAGTTCCTCCGGCATCGGGCTGCGATGCGCCTTGTACTCGGGGTACATGTCGTCGCGGAAGGTCTTGCCCTTGGCATCGAACACGCACGCCAAATAGTCGGGCTTATAATCGAGCACCAACCGGCGCAACATGTTCAGCACGCCGTAAATGGCGCCGGTCGGCTCGCCGCGCGCATTGCGCAAGTCGGGTAGCTTGTGAAACGCCCGGTACAAGTACGACGAGCCGTCAACCAGCAAGAGCGTTTTCATTCTGAGGGAATCATGAGTCTCGCGAAGAAACTGCCGAAGCCTAGCGACCCAGAGCACACAGCGCGCTCTGCGTACTCCGCGCGCGAAGCGTGGCGAATGTTCGAGATTATGGCAGAGTTCGTCGAGGCCACCGAACGCCTCAACGGCATCCAGCCTGCTGTGAGTATTTTCGGAAGCGCGCGCACCCAGCCCGATCATCCGTACTACGCGCAGGCCGAGCGCATCGCGCGCTTGCTGTCGGACGCCGGATTCAGCGTCATTTCTGGCGGTGGGCCGGGCATCATGGAAGCGGCGAACAAGGGTGCATTCGCCGGGCGCTCGCCCAGCGTCGGACTAAACATTCAACTGCCGCACGAGCAATCAGAGAACCGCTACCAGGATGTCTCGCAAACGTTCCAGCATTTCTTCGCGCGCAAGGTCATGTTCGTCAAGTTTGCCTCCGCCTACGTGGTGCTGCCGGGTGGTTTCGGCACGCTTGACGAGGTGAGTGAAGCGTTGACGCTCATTCAAACCAGCAAGTCGCGCAAGATTCCGATCATCCTCGTGCACGAGCCGTTCTGGCGCGGTTTGCTGGATTGGTTCAAGAACACCTTGGTAACCCAAGGCATGATCGACGCGAACGATCTTGACCTCGTGCAGATCATCGACGAGCCGCAAGCCGTGGTCGAAGCGATCTTCCGCCACTACGAAACCCGCGGTTTCGAACCGTCGGCACAGGAGCGCGAGCTGCAGTTGAGTCTGTGAGTGCGACTACTTTGTTATTCGGGCGAACTGCAGTTGAGTCTGTGAGTGCGACTACTTTGCTATTCGAGCGCGAACTGCAGTTGAGTCTGTGAGTGCGACTACTTTGTTATTCGAGCGCGAACTGCAGCTAAGCTTGTAAGCGCCGTTACAACATAGGGCGGGTAGTGCGCAGCGCAATCCGTCAGCTCGCGCGCAAGAAAAGAATTCGAAGGCGGAACGCGTTGCTCTCCATCCGCCCTGCACCTCAACGCTGGGTGTTACCATTATCACTCGTGAACTTGGAGTAGGTGGCGTCATGCGATCTTGTTGTTTTGCAATATGCTTCGCGGCTTCACTCGCACTCGCCCAGAACACACCAAAGGATTTGGAGCCGCTGCCTGAGGCACCGGTAGTCGACGAGGCGGGCGGCACAGCCGACGAACCTCAAGTGACCATTAAGCAGCGCGGTGAGGATACGGTGGAGGAATACCGGGTGAACGGCCGTCTCTACATGATCAAGGTCACACCTAAGCACGGCGTGCCGTACTACTTAGTGGATCGCCGGGGTGGAGGTGCATTCGAGCGAATGGATACGCTCGATTCCGGTTTTTCCGTGCCGATGTGGGTGATACTTGGTTTCTAAGGAGCGCGTCGCGGCGCGCGGCCGCTGCAACATTTTGGATCGCCCCTCGGCGCGCTAAACCATGGCGGTGTTTACCCCCGTCACCGGCGAGCAATTGCGCGCGTGGCTGCAGTGCTATCAAGTCGGCGAACTGTTGGATTTCGAAGGTATCGCCACCGGCGTAGAGAACACCAACTACTTCGTGACGACTACCGCGGGACGCTTCGTGCTGACTTTGTTCGAACGGCTCGATCGCGCGCACGCCCAGTTTTACCTCGACTTCATGGCGCATCTCGCGCAGCGCGGCATTGCGTGCCCCAAGCCTATCGCAGATCAGGGTCAGCATTTTCTCGGTGAACTTAACGCCAAGCCGGCCACGCTGGTAACGCGGCTTAGCGGCCAATCTGACTTTAATCCAGATTCGCATCACTGCTACGAGGTCGGCCGGGCGTTAGCGCGCATGCACCTGGCTAGCGCGGATTTTCCGGAAAGCCTGCCGAATCCGCGCGGACCCGATTGGTGGGTGCAAGCGGCCGCGCGAGTGGCCGCGTATTTGCACGACGATGAGCGAGAACTGCTCAACGCGGAGTTGCGTTTTCAAGCACAAGGCGAACTCAACGCATTGCCACGCGGCGTGGTGCATGCGGATTTGTTCCGAGACAATGTGTTATGGACAAACGGGCAAATCACCGGCGTTATCGATTTCTACTTTGCCGGCGGCGATAGTTGGCTGTTCGACCTAGCGGTGACAGCGAACGATTGGTGCGTCGATGTGGAGGCGGATTTTTCTTCGGTACGCTTGCGTGCTTTGTTGCGCGGTTATGAGGTCATGCGCCCGGTAAGCGCGGCCGAACGCGCGCTTTGGGCCACGGCGCTGCGCCGCGCGGCGCTGCGCTTTTGGCTTTCGCGCCTGGACGACTATCACTCGCCGCGTCCAGGCGAGTTAATCAAGGCGCATGACCCTAACCGCTTTAGGAACATTCTGCGCTACCACGTGGCTAACAATATGCCGTGGCCCGGGTAGTGCGCTCGCCAACGCTTAGAACACTAATCCATAAAACCTATGATACCGCTCGAACCTCGCTCCGTGCCCGCCAAACGCGGCTGGCAGTGGATCGCCGAGGGTTTTCAGATCCTTGCCCGCTATCCGCTGCAATGGTTGTTGTTGTGCGCCTTACTCTGGATACTTTCTAGTTTGATCGGGCGGTTGCCGCACATCGGCGTGCCGCTGACACTGCTGCTCACGCCGCTGTTCCTCGCCGGGCTCATGCTCGCATGCCGGGCGCAAGAACAGGGCCGCGCGCCGCAGCCACAAGATCTGCTCGCTGGTTTTCTAAGCAATGGTGCGGCGCTGGCGACTGCCGGCGGCGTCAACATGGTCGCGCAGATCCTCATCGCCGGTTTGGTTGCGCTGCTCGGGGCCGAGCATTGGGGTGCCTTCATCGCGGCGATGAATCAACCGACCAGCCCGGAAGTGGTGAGTCAACTTTGGCACCGTTTGATGCCGTTGTTCCTTGCCGCAGTTGCGCTGGCCTTGCCGGTGGTGCTGATGATGTGGTTTGCCCCCGCATTACTGGCGTTTCATCCCATACCGGCACTGCGCGCTCTGCAGTTAAGTTTCTTCGGATGTATGCGCAACGTGCCGGCGCTGTTCCTGTACAGCACGGTGATCCTTCTACTGTTGGTGCTGGCGTTGTTGACGCCCTTCGGCGCCGGACTGATGTTATTGCTGCCGCTGCTGGTAACCAGCGCTTACGTCTCTTACAAGGACGTATTTGCCGCGCCGGGCTAGTGCCCAGCGCCGTGTGGCAACGGTGGTCGAACCGAGTTTCTGGCTTAAGACACTAGACCGCTTGCAGCTTCGCGTACTCGAGCGCCAGCAGCTTAGTGCCGGCCTGTTTGAAGTTGACCATCACGCGCGCATCCGGGCCGACGCCTTCGAAGCTCATCACTACGCCGGCGCCGAACTTGGAGTGGGATACGTTCTGTCCGATCTTGAACGGGTACTCGATTTTCGCGCGCATGGCTTGCGGCACCTGCGCGTCCGCCTTGGTGGCGGCCTCATAACGCGTGCTGTAACCGTAGCGCGGCTCGTTGGCGCGCCAGCCGGTGCCGCCGACTTTGGTGGAACGCACCGGCGCTGCGTAAGCTTGCAATTCCGGTTGAATGACTTTGCACAGCTGCGGCGGAATTTCTTCCAGAAAGCGCGACGGCAAGCCGTAGCGCAACTGCCCGTGCAGCATGCGGCTGCCGGCATAGCTGGCGTACAGCCGCTTGCGCGCGCGCGTGATCGCCACGTACATCAGGCGGCGTTCTTCTTCCAACCCCTCGGCTTCCGCTGCGGAGTTTTCGTGCGGAAACAATCCCTCTTCCAAACCACTCAAGAACACGGCGCTAAACTCCAAGCCCTTGGCCGAATGTACCGTCATGAGCTGCAACGCGTCCGCGCCTTCGCCCGCTTCGTGCTCGCCGGCTTCCAAGCTAGCGTGCGTCAAGAACGCCACCAGCGCGCTATCTTCTTCCTCTTGCATGAAGGCGGTGGCGGCGTTGACGATTTCGTTTAAGTTCTCGACGCGGTCCGCGCCTTCCTTCTCGGTTTGGTAGTGCGTGCGCAGTTGGCTGAGTTCGAGCGCTTCTTCCACCAATTCCGGCAGATTGACGCCAGCCGCGCTCTGCTTGAGCCGCTCGATGATCTGCACGAAGTTTTGCAGCGATGCAGCCGCCCGCGCGCTGAGTGGGTTGTGCGCGCTCGCCGCTTGCATCAGGCTCACGCCGGCCTTTTCGGCCGCTTCCTGCAATTGCTCAACGCTGCGCGCGCCGAGTCCGCGCGGCGGGAAATTCACCACCCGCAAGAACGCACCGTCGTCGTCTGGATTGGCCGCCAAACGCAGATACGCTAGGCAGTGTTTTACCTCCATCCGCTCGAAGAAACGAAGTCCACCGTACACTCTATAGGGTATAGAGCTAGAAAAGAGCGCGTGTTCGAGCACGCGCGACTGCGCGTTCGACCTATACAGCAGTGCCATATCGGACAAGCGCCAGCCGTCGTTGCGCAGCGCTTTGACTTCTTCGACGATGAACGCCGCTTCGTCGTTATCGCTCGGCGCGGCGTAGAGGCGGATCGGTTCGCCCGCGCCCGCGTCCGTCCACAGCTCCTTGCCCAGCCGGCCGCGATTGTTGCGGATCAGCGCATTGGCCGCATCGAGGATATTGCCGTGCGAGCGGTAGTTCTGTTCCAGCTTGATCAGATGCTTGACGGCAAAGTCGCGCTGGAAGTCTTGCATGTTGCCTACATGCGCGCCGCGAAAAGCATAAATCGATTGGTCGTCGTCGCCGACGGCGAAGATTGTTCCTCCGTTGCCGGCGAGGAGTTTGAGCCAACGGTATTGCAGTCTGTTGGTATCCTGAAACTCGTCCACCAACACGAATTTGAAGCGCTCACGGTAGTGCTCACGCAGCACCTCGTCGTTGAGCAGCAATTCGTAGCTGCGCAGCAGCAGTTCGGCGAAATCGACCACGCCCTCGCGCTGGCATTGTTCCTCGTACGCTTTATACAACTCGACCATGCGCCGGCTGTAGTCGTCGTAAGCTTCGGCGTCTTTCGGGCGGCGGCCTTCTTCTTTATTGGCGTTGATGAAATATTGCAGCTCGCGCGGCGGGAACTTCTCATCGTCGACATTCAGCGTCTTGAGCAGGCGCTTGATGGCGGCGAACTGGTCTTGCGAATCGAGAATCTGGAACAGCTGCGGCAGGCGCGCTTCGCGATGATGCGCGCGCAGCAAGCGATTGCACAGCCCGTGAAACGTGCCCACCCACATGCCGCGCGTATTGATCGGCAGCATGGCGCAGATGCGCATGAGCATCTCTTTGGCTGCCTTGTTGGTGAAGGTCACCGCTAGAATCGCGCCGGGACTGGTTTCCCCGCTTTGGATTAAGTGCACGATGCGGGTAGTAAGCACCCGCGTCTTGCCGCTGCCGGCGCCGGCGAGCACAAGAGCGGATTCGCGCGGCAGCGTTACCGCGCGCAGTTGTTCGGGGTTGAGGCCAGAAAGAAACGAAGAATTCATCAATCAGCGCTATATTTGTCAGCGCCGATTATAAGCCAGCAAAGCACGCGCACCCGCGCACCGAGAATGTTTGCGCGCTAAGCGCGGCTCAAGTGCGCTAGCGCTGCGCCGTGCTTTTCCCAGTTCTGACCGTCGAAGGGTTCCACGTCGATGCGCCCGATCGTACCGCTGTCCAAGCAACGCGCATTGACCGAGTAGCCATCCGGGTTCGAGCGCGGCACGTAAAAGGACTTAATGCCGCACACTTTGCAGAACAGGTGCTTCGCCGTGCCGGTGTTGAATGTATAGAGCGAAAGATCGCTCCCACCTTGCAGCAAGCGGAAGCACGATTTCGGTACGATCAAATGCCAATACCCGGAACGCGAGCACATCGAGCAATTGCAGTCTTGCACTCGCAGCACCGCAGGTGCGTCGACTTGAAATCGCACGCGCCCGCAGTGACAGCCGCCGTGATGGGTGACGAGTGTCAATCTCAGTTAAAACCGCGCAAGGTCAGCGTGGCGTGATGCGTTGGAACACGCCATCCTTGTCGACGATGAGGTGTTTCAACGCGGCGATGACGTGCAGCGCGATCAGCACGATAAAGACCTCGGCGATCGTCTCGTGGATACCGAATAGTGTCTCGCGGATGTCTTTGTCTTCCCAGCCCCAATTCGGCAGTTCGATGCCCCAGAACTTGATGCCGTACTTGCTGAACGAAGAGCCGACGTAGCCCGTGATCGGCATTAGAATCATGCACACGTAGAGCAGATAGTGGCTCCAGCGCGCCGCCAGTTGTTCCCACGCGCGCATCGAGTTGGGCAGCACCGGCGCGCTGTGGCGCAAGCGGTAGACGATGCGCAGCAGTATAAACAGCGCTAGGGTTAAGCCGATCGACTTATGCAGGTTGAAGTACCAGGCGCGTTCCGGCGTCTGTTTCGGCAAATCGTGCATGTAAAGGCCCAGCGCGAGCTGCCCGATCAGTGCGAGCCCAACGATCCAATGCAGCCAGATGGCGATGGGACGGTATTTTTCGATTGCTTTTTGCACGCTTCCTCCTGCCGGAAAGACAACTTGTAATGTGCCGCCTATTCTAAGAAAAAAAGGCGCCGCATAGGCGCCTTTTTTTAAGGTAGTTCGGATCTGGCGCGGCGTTGTTCTACAGCAAGCCCTTGGCCACTTTCACTGCTTCGGCCATATCCGGCAGCGTGGTCAGCTCCGGCACCACTTGCATGTAACGCACGACATTGTCTTTGTCGGTCACGATCAGCGCGCGCGAAAGCAGGTTGATCGGCTTCACCAGCAAGCCGTGCTTGTTGCCGAAGTCCGAGCCCTTGTAATCGGATAGGAACGTGACGTTGCCGATCTTCGCTTCCTTGGCGAAGCGCGATTGCGCGAACGGCAAATCCATGCTCACGGTGTACAGCTCCACGTCTTTGTCGATACCGCCGTTCTTCTCAGACAACTCGTGCGTTTGCTCTTCGCACACTGGCGTGTCAATGGAGGGCACCACGCTGATGATTTTCACTTTGCCCTTCTTCTCGCCCAAGTTCACGCCGGACATATCCGCGGCGGTCAGCATCGAGGCGGGCAGGGGATCGCCGACTTTGACAGCGGTGCCGCCGAGCGGCATGGGCGAGCCTTTCAAATTGACGGTTTTGCCTTCACCGATTTCGATGGTTGACTTCGACACCTCCGGGCCGGCCAACGCGGTGGTAGCAGCGAAAGCGAGCGCGGCGAACGAGAATGCGGCGGATACGATTGTCTTCATGGGATCTCCGAGCGTTGATACTAGGGGCTGAATGCGGTCATAGCTAGCGCCGAATATGGCTAGACGACGCATACAGGGATAAGTTATGCAGAAATGAGACTCGAACTCATTTGCAACGAGCGCAGTGTACCTCGCTGCGGGTCGCCTGTACTCAAGAATTTCCGTAAAGTTGGCGCGGCGGCGTTAGCTCAGCTTCACGTATTCGTAGCTCACGGCGAGGTTGTTGATGCCGCGCTCGGGCGGCGCAATCCACGCCGCCATCTTGCCCGGCTCGACCACGCGCTGCATGAGGCTCTTGACGAATTGCTTGTCCGCCGCCAACGGCAGCCAGCCGGGCAATTCACGCTCGAAGCGCTCACGCGGAATGGGATTGCCCGCCGGATCGACGCTTTGATTGGCCCACGCCCCTATTTTGCGATTGAAGCGCGTGCTCGGCAGGCTCAAGCGAAAGTCGAAGCCAGCACGCTCGATGGTACGGTTCCAGCGCTTCAAGCCCGTTTCGCAGTCTTTCGCGTAGGCTTGGCGCACGGTTTCGTTCATGGCGTTGCGCTGCGGCACCTGCGCGATGCGCGCGCCTGCCTGCGCGTCCGGCAGGGCGATTTCGGTAACGCCATCCTTGCAGACATGCTCGCTATAAGTCGCTTCATCCGGCCGGCCTTTGATGCCGTTGGCGAAGGTTGCCGCCGCATTGGATGAGTCCTCCGCGCCGAACAGATCGAGCGAGGAGGAGTACCAAAAATTGATGTAGCGCTGTAAGAGCGGCAAATCGATCGCGCCCGCCGCGCGCACCGCGGCCGGATCGTCGGTCTTCAGTTCTTTCATCACCTCCAGCGTGCGCGCGATGACGCGCGTGATGCCGGTCTCACCGACGAACATGTGATGCGCCTCTTCGGTCAGCATGAAGCGGCAGGTGCGCGCGAGCGGATCGAAGGAAGATTCCGCCAAGCATTTCAACTGATACTTGCCGTCGCGGTCGGTGAAATAAGTGAACATGTACAGCGAGAGCCAGTCGTCGATCGGCTCGTTGAACGTGCCAAGGATGCGCGGGTTGTTCGCGTCGCCCGAATGGCGCGCCAGCAATTCTTCCGCTTCTTCGCGACCGTCGCGGCCGAAGTGCGCGTGCAGCAAGTAGACCATGGCCCAGAGGTGGCGGCCTTCCTCGACGTTGATCTGAAACAGGTTGCGCAAATCATAGAGTGACGGCGCGATGTGTCCGAGCAAGCGCTGTTGCTCGACCGAGGCCGGCTCCGTATCGCCCTGCGTCACGATCAAGCGCCGCAGCGTAGAGCGGTATTCGCCCGGCACGCTCTGCCACACCGGCTGCCCGAAGGCGTCGCCGAAGCCGATGGTGCGATTGGGTTCGGGATCCGCCAGAAAAATTCCCCAACGGTAATCCGGCATGCGCACATGGCCGTAACTCGCCCAGCCCTGCGCATCGACGCCGACCGCCGTGCGCAAATAACAATCCGCCGCCGCGAAATCGCTCGGCCCGAGTTCGCTCCACCAGCCGAGGAAGCGCGGCTGCCAGTGCTCGAGGGCGCGCTGCAGTTGGCGGTCGCCGGCGAGATTGACGTTATTCGGAATGCGGTCGGTGTAGTTGATGCTTGTCATAACGATGCTTTCGTAGGGCGCGATCCCATCGCGCCGAATGTCTACCAAGAACGGCGCAATGGGATTGCGCCCTACGCGACTTCACGCTTTCATGTTAATCCGGTCAAGCTCGTTCTCAATCGAAATTGGGAATGCGATCGGCCTAGTTGATACTGGTCATAACGATACTTTCGTAGGGCGCGATCCCATCGCGCCGGATGTCTACCAAGAACGGCGCAATGGGATTGCGCCCTACGTGACTTCACGCCTTCGCATGAATCCGGTCAAACTTGTTCCCAATCGAAATTGGGAATGCGGTCGGTGTAGTTGATGCTTGTCATGACGATGCTTTCGTAGGGCGCGATCCCATCGCGCCGGATGTATACCAAGGTCGGCGCAATGGGATTGCGCCCTACGTGACTTCACGTTTCACCTAAACACGCTTCCAATCAAAACGCGGCTTGGCTCCGCTGCCGTAGACCTTCAGTGCGCCTTGCTCGCCGACCGCGTTCGGTCGATTGAACACCCAGTTTTGCCACGCAGAGAGCCGGCCAAAGATGCGCGTTTCCATTGTCTCCGCGCCGCCGAAACGCAGCGACGCCTCCATCGCGGTGAGCGCGTCCGGCGACAAACTTGCTCGTTCTTCGATTGCGACGCGCACTTCTTCCTCCCAATCGAGTTCGTCCGGAGTAAAGGTGACGAGACCGAGATCACGCGCATCGGCGGTAGCAAGCGATTTGCCGAGCGTCGCGCGCACGCCTTCGAGCTTATGCGCGTCACCGCAATAGCGCGCTTGCAAGCGCGTAATGCCGCTACCCATCGTGTAGGCAGCGAAGTTCAGCGTGCTGAGTGCAATGCTCGGCGGATTGTCTTCGATGTCGAGCATGTAGCTGCGGTCGCAGGCTAGAGCGACTTCGAACAGCGTGCCGGCAAAGCACGAACCCGGTTCGATCACAGCGAGCAGCGAGCGTGAAGACACGTCAAGGCGCCGCAGCGTGCGGCGCCAGAACGCGATCACTTCTCTGACGAACCAGTGCTTGTCATTGGCCATCAGCAACGCGTCCGCAGCGAGCACGGTGCCGACGTCGCCTCGCGACTTGAACAACCAGGTGCCGAGGTCGAGTTCGTTGGTGCGCAGCAGCAGAATGGCGTCGTCCAGCTCGCGTGCCAGACGCAGCGGCCACCATTGATTGCCGAGTTTCAGCGCGGCGTCGAGATCGTGCGGCTGCTCGCCGTCGGGGCCGCGCAGGGTAAACGTCGCGGTGCGCGCCGTGCGGTCGACTGCGACATCCAACGCGCTGTAACGCAGATCTGTCATTTGCTGAGTGTTATTTATGGTGCGCGCCAGCGGCATGAGCTTGATGCCAGCCGCTTCGTTAGGACGATCGCTTTGCGCGGCGAGCTTGGCGGCGCGCTCGCGTACGGCCGCATCGAAGGCTTGCGGCTTGGCGATGGCATCGACCAGCTTCCACTCCAGCGCGCGCTCGGCGCGCACGCCGTCGGCATTGGTACAGAACACATCCGCCAGATCGCGCCGCACTTTGCGCTTATCGGTCAGGCGCGTTAAGCCGCCGGTGCCGGGCAGCACGCCGAGCAGCGGCACTTCCGGCAGGCTGACGGTGGAGGAACGGTCGTCGATCAAGAGGATTTCGTCGCACGCGAGCGCCACTTCGTAGCCGCCACCCGCCGTGGTGCCGTTCAGCGCTGCGAGAAACTTCAGCCCCGTGTGCGAACTGGAATCTTCGAAACTGTTGCGTGTTTCGTTGGTGAACTTGCAGAAATTCACTTTCCACGCGTGTGTGGATTGGCCGAGCATGTAGATGTTCGCCCCGGCGCAGAACATGCGCGCTTTGCCGCTGGTGACCACCACGCACTTGACGCGCGGATGCTCGAAGCGGATGCGATTGAGCGCATCGTAGAGTTCGATATCGACGCCGAGGTCGTACGAGTTCAGCTTCAACTGATAGCCGGGCTGCAAGCCGGCGTTCTCGTTGACGTCAAGCGTGAGCGTGGCGATATCGGCTTCGACGGCGAGGCGCCAGTGGCGGTAACGGCTGGGGTCGGTATCGAACAAGATCATGCTACGGTTTCCGTTGCGGTTTCAGTGTGCGGGAGGTTCTTCAACAGCGAACGCAGCTCGCTCAAGCTGCGCCGCATCGGCTTGCCGGAGGTGTCGACGGTCGCATCGGCCAGCGCGTACAGCGGCTGGCGTTCGTTGAGGATACGCCGCAATTCGTCCATCGCCTGCGCGCGGCCTTGGATCGGGCGCAGATCGCCCTGCGCGACCACGCGCGCCATGTGTTCCTCGGGCCGCGCTTTGAGCCATACGGTGTAACAACTTCCGCGCAGCGACTCGTAGCTTTGCGCGTCGGTGACGAAACTGCCGCCGGTGGCGATGACCGCGCGCGGCTGCTCGCGCAGCACGCGGGCGAGTGCGCTGCGCTCGAAGCGGCGAAAGCCGTCTTGGCCGTACAGCGCGAAGATCTCGCTCAGTTTGGCGCCCGCTTCGCGCTCGATTTCGCGGTCCAGCTCGATGAACGGCACGTTCATGCTCTTGGCAAGCGCCGCGCCGAGCGTAGACTTGCCCGCGCCGCGCAGGCCGACCAGTGCGATGCGCTCGCGACGCGGCGATCGATCGGCCTGCTCTTGCACCAGCACGGTCATGGGCATGGCCATGGCTTGTGCCAGTTGCCGCAGCAGCAAGATGGACAAATTGCCTTGCCCGGCTTCCAGTTGCGCCAGGTAGCGCTCCGATAATCCCGAGCGTAATGCGAGTTCCTTGCGCGTGACTTGCGTGCTCTCGCGCCAGGCGCGCACGCGCGCGCCGAGTTGCGCGAGATACGCTTCATCGCTGCGGTTGGCGGGTTTTGCGGCAACGGCCATCATGGCAGAAGGTCGATTCGGAAGGTCGATAATTCAAACAAACGGCACAAGAACGAACGCGGGAATCGGCATTAGAATTGGATGCACGATAATGCATTGACGCTAGAATAATATGCAATATAATGCGCGTCAAGCCAAACGTCGTTTTACGGTTCAGCAGATGAAAATTCTGATATTGGTCGGCACCATGACGGAGAACGCCACGCACGCCGCGGACGAGATCGCGCACGCCTACAACGGCAAGGGTGCGGACATCGAAGTGGAGATGATGGATTTCGTCGATATCGGCGTGTTCGAGCGCGATGCGGTGTTTCTGATCATTACCTCGACTTACGGCCAAGGCGACGTGCCCGACAACGCCAAGGAGCTCTACGACACGCTCTGCAGCCAGCGCCCCGACTTGAGCCGCGTGCGCTACGGCGTGTTCGGCCTGGGCGATCGCACCTACGCGCAAACCTTCAACAACGGCGGCAAGCGCTTCGACGAAATCTTGACCGAACTCGGCGCCAAACGCATCGGCGAGCGCGCCATGCACGATGCGAGTTGCGGCGATTTGCCCGAGGACGTGGCGGTAGAATGGTTCGGGCAGTGGCTGCCGCAGTGTCAGCAAGCGCTGCTCGAAGCGGCGTAACTTTAGCTATACTACGCCGGGAATATCTACGGGATTGGCTACACTAGGTATTCACCATAATATACATAAAATAGTATAGGAGGAGCGATGATCGGTTCCGCTGATCAAAGCGTCAGTCCGCCGCGCATCGATCTGCCGCGCGAGTACAACGCAGCGGTCGATCTGATCGAGCGCAACTTGCGCGCGGGCCGCGCCGATAAAGTCGCCTACGTCGACGTCAACGGACGCCACACTTACGGCGAACTCGCGCAACGCGTCGACCGCTTTGCCAGCGCGCTCGCACAAAGCGGCGTGCAGATGGAAGAGCGCGTCATGCTGTGCCTGCTCGATACCATCGATTTCCCGACGGCGTTCCTGGGCTGCATCAAAGCCGGCGTCATTGCCGTGCCGGTCAACACCTTGCTCACCACCGCCGACTACGAATTCATGCTGCGGGATAGCCGCGCCCGCATGTTGGTCGTCTCCGAAGCGCTGCTGCCGCAATTTGCGCCGCTGCTCGCCAAGATGCCGCAGCTTAAACAGGTGATCGTCTCGGGCACGCCCGCGCAGGGGCAGCGCAGCTTTGATGCGTTTCTTGCCAGCGGCACGCCGAGTTTTCAGGCCGCTGTCACCACGCGCGACGATCCGTGTTTTTGGCTTTACACCTCCGGCTCCACCGGCACGCCCAAGGGCGCGGTGCACATCCATTCCAGCCTGGCGCACACGGCTGAGTTTTACGCCAAGCCGATCCTCGGCATCCGCGAGGACGATGTGGTTTTCTCCGCGGCGAAACTATTCTTCGCCTACGGTCTCGGCAACGCACTCACATTCCCGATGACGGTCGGCGCCACCGCGGTTCTGCTGAACGAGCGGCCGACGCCGGCTTCGGTGTCGCGCGTGCTGCGCGAACATCAACCAAGCATTTTCTACGGCGTGCCGACTTTATTCGCCGCGCTGTTGGCGAGCGAGGAACTGCCGCCCAAATCAGCGCTCAAGCTGCGCGTGTGCACGTCCGCAGGCGAAGCCCTGCCGGAGAACATCGGCAAGCGCTGGCGCGAGCGCATCGGCGTCGACATTCTCGACGGCATCGGCTCGACCGAGATGCTGCACATTTTCCTTTCCAATCGCCCAGGCGAAGTGCGTTACGGCTCCACCGGTAAACCGGTGCCGGGATATGAAATCCGCCTCGTGGACGAGACGGGAAACCTAGCGGCCACAGGCGAAATCGGCGAACTGCAAATCAGCGGCGCGTCGAGCGCGATCCAATATTGGAATAACCGCGAGCGCAGCTTGCACACCTTCCTCGGGCCATGGACGCGCAGCGGCGATAAATACATCCGCGAGGCCGACGGCTACTACACCTACTGCGGCCGCAGCGACGACATGCTGAAAGTCAGCGGCCACTATGTCTCACCGTTCGAAGTCGAAGCCGCACTCAGCTCGCACCCGGCCGTGCTCGAAGCGGCAGTGGTCGGCGCCGAGGACGAAAACAAACTGACCAAGCCGAAAGCATTCGTCGTGCTGAAAGCAGGGCAGGGCGCCGGCGATGCGCTAGCCGACGAACTGCAACAGCACGTCAAACACCTGCTCGCGCCGTACAAATATCCGCGCTGGATCGAATTCAAGAACGAGCTGCCGAAGACGGCGACGGGGAAGATACAGCGGTTTAAGTTGCGGGCGTAGGAGGCGCGGGGAAACCTCCTGCCCCCGCGCGCGCGGTCGGAGACATCGGGGACGAAATAGGCGCGCGGCGCGCGCTGAAACTCGCACAACCATTTTTCGTAGCCCGGCTTGGGTTCCCGCAAGCGGGCCCTAGTGCGGGAGTCGCCAGTACCGTAGCCCGGATTAGCGCAGCGTAATCCGAGTCCGTAGGGTGGATCGAACGCAGTGGATCCGCCATCGTTTGCTGTCGGTGGATCCAGCGCTATGCGCTTTGATCCACCCTACGCCTGCTTCCCGGATTACGATCCGAGCGGGCCTACCTCGCGCCAGCCGACTTCGCGTAACACACTAATCGCTGTTCCAACGTCCCAGTGTGCAACTCAAACAAATGGTTGTCGAAATCGTAGAAGTACAGCGACTCGCCTTCGCCATCCACACGCGGGCGCGGCGGTTTGATCTCGACGCCAAGTTTGCGCAGATTCTGTTCCAGCGCCGGTAGTGCGTCCGATGTAGTCTTGAACGCAAGGTGCCGATAGCTGCGCTCCGGCAAAGGCTCGCCTTCGAGCACTGCAATCCAGGCATCGCCCAGGGTAAAAAATTTCTCCGGCGCGACGGAGTGCTGCTTCGCGCCTCGATTGTCGTAGACCTCTTTCGCGCCTAAGCCTTCGCAGAAAAAGCGCGTGGCGCGATCCAGATTGCGGACGATGAGGGCGATGTGGCTAATGCCTTCGATGGTCATGTTCGAGAAGAGAAAGCCAACGGCGTTCGCATTTTACTGCGTAGCCCGGATGGAATGCAGTGTAATCTGGGGAAACCCAAGGGAAAACCCCGGAATGCGCTACGCTCCTTCCGGGCTACTCGCTCCTGCTATTACGTCCGGCGCGCAACGCGCGCCCACGATAGGCACGACGCTCCCAGTACGAGCGCGGGG
>CADEHE010000001.1:633331-702144 GCA_902826775.1 uncultured Pseudomonadota bacterium
CAACGCCGGCATCGGTTCGCCCTTCGGCACGAACTCCAGCGCCAGCCCGTTGTTGCAGTAGCGCTTGCCGGTCGGCTCCGGGCCGTCATTGAAAACGTGGCCTTGATGGCCGCCGCAGCGCGCGCAGTGATACTCGGTGCGGGGGTAAATGATCTTGAAGTCCGTCTTGGTGCCGAGCGCGCCGGCGATCGGCTGGTAGAAGCTCGGCCAACCGGTGCCGCTCTCGTACTTCGCTTTTGATTCAAACAGCGGCAGATAACAAGCGGCGCAGACGAACGTGCCTTCGCGTTTCTCGCTGTTTAGGGAACTGGTGCCGGGGCGCTCGGTGTCTTCTTCAAACAGCACGCGGTAGCGTTCAACGGGCAGCAGTTTCTTCCATTCGGCTATGGGTTTCATCAGCTTTCCTATCGGTTTCGGTGTGCCGGGCTTCGGTGCAGCAGCGGCTTCGGCAGCGGTCCCGGATTTTGCCGCGTCGGCCGCGGTGGCGGGAATGCGTATTGTGCTTGCGCCCACCAGTGCGAGCAACTTCGTTACAAACAGGCGTCGTCTCATTTGAACCTCCTTGGGAGTTTCTATTTACGGATATTGTGCACGGTTAGATGTGCGCACCATGCCAAAGTTTTCACGTTTCTCTAACGAAACGGACACGAATTCGCAACGCCGCCGATGCGTGTGCCCCGCCTGCCTGCCGCTTCAGGCGGTGTCTCGCGCTACAATGCTTGTGCCAAGAACACCTGTTTGACGCCAAACGTCAACGCTCCTTACACCGGCGCAATTAAGTCTTTAACAGCCTGAAGGAGAAGTTTTCCATGTCCACGACATCATCGCATATTGCTCGCTTTGCTGGTTTGGTATTCGCCGCGCTTTTCGCGGCGACGGCGTGCACCACTATCGACCCGTACACGCGCGAGAAGAAAGTCAGCAAGACCACCAAGGGTGCGGCCATCGGCGCAGGCGCCGGTGCCGTGGTCGGCTGGATCAGCGGCAGCAACTCAAGAGAGCGCAAGCGCCGCGCGCTGCTCGGTGCCGGGATCGGCGGCCTGACGGGCGGGGCCATCGGCTATTACATGGACCGGCAAGAAGCCAAGCTGCGCGAAAAGCTCGAAGGCACCGGCGTGAGCGTGACGCGCAGCGGCGATGACATCACGCTCAACATGCCGAGCAATATCACCTTTGCCACCGATAGCGCTAACCTCACGCCGCGCTTCACCAACGTGCTGGATTCCGTCGCGCTGGTGCTGAAGGAATACAAGCAGACCATCGTCGAGGTGGCGGGTCACACCGACAACACGGGTACCTCTGATTACAATCGAACCCTTTCGCAACAGCGTGCGCAAGCCGTGGCGAACCAATTGGCAGGCAAGGGCGTCACAGCCGAACGCATCGTCACCGTGGGCGCCGGGGAGGCACGCCCTGTGGCGAGCAACGATACCAACAATGGGCGGCAACTGAATCGCCGCGTGGAGTTAACTTTGACACCGTTGAAGCAAAGCTGATCTCGAATGCTTAAGCACGTCAGCAGCAGCGAGCAGGCACGCGAGATTCTGCTCGCTTTGCTCAGTACCAGCGGCACGCTGGCAGGGATTTGCATCGCGATGGTGGGTTTGATCGGCTATCGCAGTGCAGGGAAAATCGGCACTGTCGCGGACGACCTGTTTCTTTTCGCCGCGCTCGGCTTCGTGGTTGTGATCTATTTGATCTTTTTCGCCATGCGTCGCCTTGAGTCACGGCGGCTTACTTTTTGGACCAATGTAATCGATACCATGTTTCTGGTATCGCTCACACTACTGATCGTGGCGGGTTTCATCGTCGTGTATGCGCTGGTTTAATGTTTCATACTTGCCTAGGGTGGATCACGCGCCGCGGATCCGCCTTTTCGTTGATCATTGACGGATCCCGTTCTGCGGTGCATTTACCGGCGGTAACGGGTGGATCCGCGGCGCTTGATCCACTCTACAATTCCACCTTCATTCTCAATCATAGCCGTGATGTTTAACCGCCTGCTCATCCTCTCCGCCTCTGCCGGTGCCGGCCACATCCGCGCTGCGCAGGCCATCGAACGCGCCATCAAGGACGCCAATGCCGCGCGCGAGGTGCGCCACGTCGATACGCTCGAATACACCAACAAGCTGTTCAAGCACTTGTATTCGAAGGCGTACATCGACATGGTGAACAAAACGCCGGAGTTGCTCGGCTGGCTTTACGACAAGCTCGACAAGCCGTGGCAGGGCGAGCGCCAGCGCTTGATGTGGAGCAAGCTCAACACGCGACCATTCGTGAAGCTGTTGCACGAATACCAGCCGGACATGATCGTGTGCACGCATTTCCTGCCCGCGGAGATCATTTCTTGGCTGAAAGCGAAAGAGAAGCTCGACACCAAGCAGGCCATCGTCGTTACCGATATGGACGTGCACGCCATGTGGCTGTGCCGCCATTTCGAGCATTACTTTGTCGCTCTGGGAGAGACCAAAGTCCACCTCTCCAAGCTCGGTATTGCGGCCGAGAGGATCACCGTGACCGGCATCCCGATCGATCCCTTGTTCGCGCAGACCAAAGACAAGGCGGCAATGCGCCGCAAGCATGGCTTGGACGAGGATCGTACGACCATACTTGTTTCGGCAGGCGGCTTTGGCGTCGGCCCGATCGAGCATTTGGTGCAGTCGCTGCTGGAACTCGAGCATCGAGCGCAAGTCGTCGCGATCTGCGGCAAGAGCAAAGAGCTGAAAGCGCGGCTAGAGAAAATCGTGCCCAAGGCCGATGCGCAGCGCAACGTGCAATTGCTCGTCATCGGTTTCACCACCGAAATGGACGAGTACATGAGCGCCGCGGATTTGATCGTAGGTAAGCCCGGTGGGCTGACGACCTCGGAAGCGCTGGCGAAAGGCTTGGTGTTCGTCATCGTCAACCCGATTCCGGGGCAGGAAGAACGCAATTCCGATCACTTGCTGGAGCAAGGCATCGCCATCCGCTGCAACAATTTGCCGACGCTCGCTTACAAGATCGACGCATTGCTCGACGATCAGCCGCGCTTTGCGCGCATGCAGGCGAACGCCCGCGCGTTCGGTCGCCCGCACGCGGCGCGCGATATCGTCACGAAGCTTCTAGAGCTGCGGGCCTAAAATTCGTAGGTTGGGGGTTAGCGTTAGGCGAACCCCAACGCGTCAGCGGCGGCCTTGTTGGGGTCGCTGCACGCACTCCAACCTCCGTTCCTGCAATCTGCCCTCGCCCGACACCGCCTCTGCTAATCTCAAGCTTTACGGCTTCCGCGTATTCGAGGTTGACCATGCCCCCCATCAACGCGCAGTCGGCCACATGCCAAATTTGCGGCACCAAAGCAGATAGAAGCCCGCTTACTCCGGCGGCGCTTTTGCGCCCGGCGCTCACCGATCTCATCCGACAGCGCTTTCCGGCGTGGTCGGCTGAAGGTTTCATTTGCGACAATCATCTGAACGACTTGCGCGCCGAATACGTACGCTCGATTCTCCAAGCTGAGCGCGGCGAGCTATCGACGCTCGAATCAGAGGTTATCGACAGTCTGCACAAGCACGAAACCTTGGCCAGCCATCTCGATACCGAGTTCGATCAGGCGCGCACCATGGGCGACAAACTGGCCGACGCGATCGCGGTATTCGGCGGCAGTTGGCGCTTCATCACGCTCTTTGGAGTAGTCGTCATTGGCTGGATGATCGTGAATGCGAGTTATCTCGCCGCTAAACCGTTCGACCCGTATCCATTTATTCTGCTTAACTTAGTGCTGTCTTGCTTGGCGGCGATTCAAGCCCCCATCATCATGATGAGCCAGAATCGCCAAGAGAAGCGCGACCGTCTGCGCGCCGCGAACGACTATCAAGTTAATTTGAAAGCAGAATTGGAGATTCGCCAGTTGCATCAAAAAGTCGACCACTTGCTTTCCCATCAGTGGCAACGTTTGGTGGAGATTCAGGAAGTGCAGCTTGAAATTATGCGCGAGTTGCAACCCCGTGACCGATAGCTGACGGCCAGTGTGCAAGCGGGTCTTTTATCGATATTTTCAAACTCATGACGTTCTCGTCCGAGCTGGGCCGCGTCGAAATCCTTCGCAAAACGCAGGGTGAACGGGCTTTGGCGCCCGCCACCATTCATTGAATTTCTCAATGCTCAGCGCACGCCGATGTATTTGTGGACTTGTATCGAGACGCGGCAGCCGAGTTCAAACGCGGCTTCTATGGCGAGTTTTGTGGCGCGCTCGCTTTGACTAATGGGTTGCAGAAACAAGCGTTCGCGGTCGGCGAAAAACGGCAAGATTTCGCTTTTCAGAAGCTCGATATCGCGGGCGCGGCCAACGGGGAATTTGATTTCCTGTGCGCGCTCCAACACCTCGGGTAGCACCACCTTCCCGCCCGGCATGGCGATTTTGGGCGAGGCCGTGACCCAGGTTTGCCGATGCGCCAATACGGGGTGGGTGGCGCTGGTTTCGATCTGCACGCGCAGATGGAAGCTATCGATCAGTGCTTCCGTTAGTGCGCGCAAATCATGCGCGCACGGCTCGCCGCCAGTAATGACCACATGGCGTGCGGCGAAAGGCTGGATCGCCGCCAGCACTTGTGCGAGATCCATCCAGGCATAGCGCTCGTCGCTATCGCGCTTGGCAAGCATTTGCTCGGCGCTCGATTGCTGTGCGGCGTGGACATTCCACGTGTGCTTGCTGTCGCACCAACCGCAACCGACGTCGCAGCCTTGCAAGCGAATGAAGATCGAAGGTGTCCCGACGTGGAAACCTTCCCCCTGAACCGTAGCGAAGATCTCGTTGATGGGGAGCATCAGATTGTGGTTTGAACAACGTCGTGCGGCCCGAATCGCGGGGGCCTGCATTGCTAAAGACAAGAGCTAAGCCGCGTGTGCCGCTGTGCGTGGGAGGTCGAGTGTAGTGACGCGCCGCAATTCGCGCTTGTACTTGGCGTCGTCGAACGGGCGCGCACGGTGCAGGGTGCAGCGGTTGTCCCAGATTACTAAATCGCCGGCGCGCCAAGAATGCGCGTAGACAAACTCGCGCTGCGTGGCGTGCTCCATCAGATCCAACAACAGCAGCCGGCCGTCCGGCACCGGCCAATCGACGATGCGCGAGGCATGCGAGGCGATGTACAACGCTTTGCGTCCATAGGGCAGCGCGCGCACGAGCGGATGAATCGCGCCGCGCAGACGGTCTTCTTCGTCTTCGGAGAAATTGAACCCTAGCGTCTTGCGCGAGTGCGCGATCGAGTGGTGCGCCTTGAGCCCTTCCAGACGCGCTTTCATCTCCGGCGCCAATGCGTCGTAACCCGCACGCGTGTCGGCAAACTCGGTGTCCGCCGCCACCGGCGGCAAAATGCGCGCGTGCAGCATCGAGTAACGCCCCGGCGGATCTTGGAAAGTCGCATCGGCGTGCCAAAGCCGGTTGCCGAGTGCGTACGCGCGGCGGCGGTCGTTGGTGCTGAGGATTTCGCCCGTTTCGTCGACGTTGGAAATGTCGGTGAGCGCTTCGTTGCCGAAGCGGTTGTTGTAAAGCGCGGCGATCCCGGTCTTGCTGTGTAGCTGGCCGTCGAAGCGTTGCGCGAAATCCAGCTGTTCGGAGTCGGCGAACGCTTGGTCGCGAAACACCAGCACGGCGTATTGGTCCATGCCAACGCGAAGCTGCGCCAGCGTGTCGCTATCGGCGACATTCCGCAGGTCGATGGTGCTTGCTTCAGCGGCGAACAGCGGGTGCAGCGGACGGAAGGACAGATTCATGCGCGTACGCTATGACGGCTTTCGTTTGGTGTCAATGGCCAACTCCGTGGTGCACATATACTATATGCAGATTACTAACGTAATATAGAACGGTCCTACATAAAGGTATGTTGCATCTAGCAGTATTGCAGTCAATATGGCTGACGCAAGGCTCCCTACGCTGAGCTGATCGGATCTTCGGTTGCGCTTTTGACCGGGCTCCCAGCCTTGTAATACAATGTGTATGACATGGCGAGAAGATAACCATATGACCACACGAACAGTGCGCTTAGACGACGATGCAGAGCGCGCGCTTGCCCGTTTGCGCAAGCTTACCCGTCTTTCCATTTCGGAGGTGCTTAAGCGCGGGCTTGCCGCCTATGAACAGTTGGCAGCGATGCAAGGGCACGTTAAGCCCTTTGATATCTATGCTCGGCTCGATCTCGGCGCGGGCGGTTGGTCGCTCGGCGCCGCGCGCGATGCCAAGAGAGTCTTGGCGGGCGCTATTCGCCGCAAGCATGGCCGATGATCCTAGTCGACACCGGCCCGTTAGTAGCATTGTTCGATCCGGCTGACGAAGCCCACACGCGTTGCGTGCGTAGGCTGCGCGAGATCGAGCAACCGCTGTTGACCACAATGCCCGTCTTGACCGAGGCTTTCTATATGCTGACGCCGGACAGTCTCGGTTCGCAGCGTCTGATGGACTTCATTGCCGATCGAGGCTTGGGAGTGTGGTTCGCGGGCGATGACGCGATCGAGCGCGTGTTCGAACTTATGCGCCGCTACCACGACGTACCGATGGATTTCGCCGACGCATCGCTGGTAGCGGCCGCCGAGGCGCTTGGCACGCGCAAGGTCTTTACCATCGATCGCAATGATTTCACCGTTTACCGGGTACGGCGCGGGCATCGGCAGTTGGCATTTGAGATGATCCCCTAGCAATCCCGAACTAGGTAGAGAAGACATGTCTACAAATACAGCCGCAAGAGCCCACGTCACTAATTTCATCCGCAACATCATCGATACGGATCTTGCCGGCGGTAAGGTGAAGGGCGTGGTAACGCGCTTTCCGCCCGAGCCGAACGGTTACTTGCACATTGGCCACGCGAAGTCGATCTGCTTGAATTTCGGTTTGGCACGCGACTACGGCGGGCGCTGCCACATGCGCTTCGACGATACCAACCCGGTGAAGGAAGATACGGAATACGTCGATTCGATCCTCGATTCGGTAAAGTGGCTGGGGTTCGATTGGGGCGAGCATCTCTACTACGCCTCCGACTATTTTGAGAAGATTTACGAGTTCAGCGAACATCTCATCAAGAACGGCAAAGCCTACGTCGATAGTTTAAGCGCCGACGAGACGCGCGAACTGCGCGGCACGCTGACCGAGGGCGGCAAGGAAAGCCCATACCGCACACGCAGCGTCGACGAGAACTTGGCTTTGTTCCGCCGCATGCGCGCGGGCGAGTTTGCCGATGGCGTGCACGTGCTGCGCGCGAAGATCGACATGAATTCGCCGAATATCAATATGCGCGATCCGGTGCTGTGGCGCATCCGTCACGCGCATCACCACCGCACGGGCGATAAGTGGTGCATCTACCCGATGTACGACTTCACGCATGCGATTTCCGATGCGATTGAGAACATCACGCACTCCATCTGCACGCTGGAGTTCGAAGATCATCGCCCGCTCTACGACTGGGCGATCGAGAATACGCCTTGCAGATCTTCTGCCTCGCGCCCGCATCAGTACGAATTCGCGCGGCTCAATCTGAGTTACACCATGCTGTCCAAGCGCAAATTGATCGAATTGGTGGAAACGAACCTGGTCGACGGCTGGGATGATCCGCGCATGCCCACGCTCGTCGGCTTGCGCCGGCGCGGCTACACGCCGGAAGGCATTCGCATGTTCTGCGATCGCATCGGCGTGTCGAAGGCCGATAGCTGGATCGACGTCAGCGTGCTGGAAGAATGCATCCGCGAAGACTTGGAACATCGCGCCCTGCGCCGCATCGCGGTGCTCGATCCGCTCAAGCTCATCATCGACAACTTCCCGGAAGGGCAAAGCGAAGAGTGTTTCGCACCGAACGATCAAAGCCGGCCCGAACTCGGCAAGCGCATCGTGCCGTTCGCGCGCGAGATTTGGATCGAGCGCGACGACTTCATGGAGAATCCGCCGAAAGGATTTTTCCGCCTGCAGCCCGGCGGCGAAGTGCGGCTGCGCTACGGCTACATCGTCAAATGTGTCAGCCTCGATAAAGATGGCGCCGGCAACGTGACCGCCGTGCATTGCACCTACGATCCGCTAACCAAGAGCGGCTCGGGCACCGAGCAGCGCAAAGTCAAAGGCGCGATTCATTGGCTCGCGGCTGCGCACGCACAGCAGTTCGAAGTGCGCTTGTACGATCGTTTATTCACGGTCGAGGAGCCGGGTACCGCGCGCGATTACAAGCAAGACATGAACCCGCACTCCAAGAAGATCATCAGCGGCTACGGCGAAGCGGCGCTGGTGGACGCAAAGCCCGAAGAGCGCTTCCAGTTTGAACGGCTCGGCTATTTCGTCGCCGATTCGAAAGACTCGAAACCGGGCAAGCCGGTGTTCAATCGCACGGTGGGATTGAAAGATTCCTGGGCGAAGGAAAAGGCCAAAGGCTAGCCCTCCCGCGCCTACGTTCCATGACCTCGGCGGAACCCGCCTCACCGCAACAGCGCGCCGTCCTGCTGATGGTGTGGCTCAGCGCGTTCAGCACGCCGCTGCTGCTTTCTTCTGCCAATGTGGCGCTGCCGCACATCGCGAAAGCTTTGCATTTGACCGCAGTCGAGCTGACTTGGATACCGCTCGCATACTTGCTCGCGGCGGCGATGTTCGTTCTGCTGTGCGGGCGCGTGGCCGACAACGTCGGGCGCAAGCGCGTGTTCTTGATCGGCACCGCCGGTCTAGCGCTCAGCTCGCTGTTCGCGGCCTGGGCGCCAAACGGCATCGCGCTGCTGGTGGCCCGCTTCGCGCAAGGCATCTTTACCGGGGCCGTATACGCGACGCAGATGGCGATCGTCTCGTCGGTGTTTCCGCCCGCGCGGCGCGGCCAGGCGATAGGACTGACGATTTCCAGCATCTACTTTGGCCTCACGCTCGGACCGGCGCTCGCCGGCTGGCTGCTGGAGGCGATCGGCTGGCGTGCGTGCATGTTGGTCCAAGTGCCATTCGCGCTCGCGACGCTGCTGGTCGCGCGCGCGCGCGTGCACGGAGAGTGGAAGGCGGATGAACGCGCATCGCTCGATATGCTCGGCAATGCGATTTACTTTGTTGGCCTTGCCGCGCTGCTGATTGGCGCGTCGAATCTACCGGCGCAATGGGCCTGGGCCTTGGTGGCCCTCGGTGTTGCTGCCACAGTGGCTTTCATCATGGTCGAGCGCAAAGTCGCGCACCCGATTTTCGATTTGAACTTGTTCTTCACCAATCGCGTGTTCGGCATGTCGTGCTTCGCGTCCTTTCTAATGTACACCGCCACCTACGCCAATGTGGTGCTCGTCGCGCTGTATCTGCAGTATCTGCGCGGCATCGCCCCAGGCCGGGCTGGGCTAATCATGATCGCGCAGCCGCTGGCGATGGCGTTGTTCTCGCCGCTCGCGGGTAAATTGTCCGATCGTGTGGAACCGCGTGTGCTGGCTTCGCTCGGCATGGCGCTGGTCGTTGTCGGGCTGATTCTGCTCGCAGCGCTTACGCCAGCCAGCGCGACGTTCACCCTAGTCATCGCGCTCGCCATCACGGGCATCGGTTTCGGCTTGTTTTCCGCGCCGAATACCAATGCGATCATGTCGAGCGTCGACAAGCGCCACTACGGCAGCGCCAACAGCAAAGTCGCCGTGATGCGCCTGCTCGGTCAGATGTGCAGCATGGGCGTGATCGCGGTGGCGTTTGCGCTGATGCTCGGGCCTGTCGCGATCACGCCGGAGCGCTATCCGGCGCTGCAAGCGGCGCTGCGCCTGAGCTATCTCATCGCGGTAGCGCTCTGCGTGCCCGCGATCTTCCTTTCACTGGCGCGCGGCAGCGTGCATGCGCCGAAAGTGCAAACGCGCTAAGCGCGCCGTGCGGTAGCGGCTTGCGCGGCTATGCGCTGTCGTTTCGCCCCGATTTCCCCTGGTGCAGGGCGGCGTTTAGAATGTCTAGTGCCCCACCGGAAAATTGAGCGTCCATGCACTACAGCCTCGATAACCCGCACGAGCATCGCCACCACGGCATGCGCCACAATCCATTCAAGGCGCTTGTGGCTCCGAGACCGATTGGTTGGATCGGCACCGTTAGCAAGGCCGGCGTGCTGAACTTGGCGCCCTACAGCTACTTCAACGCCGTCGCCGATTCGCCGCCGATGGTGATGTTCTCGTCGACGGGGCGCAAAGACAGCCTTAGCAACGTCGAGGAGACTGGCGAGTTCACTTGCTCGATGGCCACTGAAGCGCTGGTCGATGGCATGAACTTGAGCTCAGCGCCGGTCGCATCGAACGTAGATGAGTTCAAGTTGGCGCAACTCGCTACCGCGCCGTCGCTGATGGTCAAGCCGCCGCGCGTCGCAGCCAGCCCTGCCGCGCTGGAATGCCGCCTGTGGAAGACGCTCGCCTTGCCGCGCACCGACGCTACGCATCCCGAGCACATCGTTGTGCTCGGCATCGTTGTCGCAATCTACATCAACGACGCGTTCGTGCAGGACGGCATCGTCAACACCGGCGCCATGCGCCCGCTGGCGCGCATGGGGTACATGGACTATTCCGTCGTGCGACCCGATACGGTGATCACGCTGAACCGGCCGGTCGCGAGTGCCGACCAGCAGAGCGCGACAGTGCAGCCCGGGCCTTGGGACGGGGTGTATCGATAAGGGCTTTGTGAGCGAGGGCGCTTTAGGCCGGTTGTGTTATTGGATTTCTAATTCAATAGGGCATCAACGACGTCACCGTTGTCCACGGCACGCGGTGCGTCGGCGCGAACTCGGCCGCTATGCTTGGACGACGCCGGACATCGTGTTTGATGCTGCTCGCGGAGTTCACCGCGAGTAAGCGACACTCAAGCGCACGGCGGCACGCTTGCTTGCAGGGTGATTCGTAACGCGTTACACTTTGGCGTGCCTAACATACGCTCTACTCGCACCGCCCCGCCCGCGCGCAGCGCGGCCGAGCGCATGCGCGATTACCGGGCGCGGCGACGCGCGGCCGGCTTGCGCTTGCAGCGTCGTTGGGTCGCGCTCGGGGAAGCTAGCGCCGCCATCCGCACTTATTCCGATCACTCCTTGCTGGATGCGCGCAGCTTGGCTATGCACTGCGTCATCGCCCAGAAGATAGCGCGCGAGCCGAAGTTGCTGCAAATCGCCAAGCGCAATCTCGCGCGCTGGCGGCAAGGTTCGCAGCCGCCTGCTGGCTACCTTGCCGAGTGGGACCGCTTGTTGCAAAAGCCGCTAAGCGAACTCTTGGGTATCATTACCGCCGCTGACGAGCAATCCGCGCGGCTGCGGCAATCTTCACCATTCGCCGGCGTACTCAACCCGCAAGAGCGAAAGCGCATCTTTGAAGCGTTCCGAGCTTGAGCACATCATCCGCGCGGCCGGTACGATCGCGGGCGATCGCCAAATCGTGATCATCGGAAGCCAAGCGATACTTGGCCAATTCCCAGAGGCGCCGCTTGCGCTGCTCGCTTCAATGGAAGCCGATGTCTACCCGAAGAGCAAACCGGAATTGGCCGATGTCGTCGATGGATCGATTGGCGAGGGCTCTCTCTTCCACGAACGCTTCGGCTACTACGCGCAGGGCGTCGGGCCGAAAACCGCGACCTTACCGAAAGGCTGGCAGCGCCGGCTAGTAAGTGTTCTCAATGCAAACACCAACGGGATCGAAGGTTTGTGCCTGGAAGTGCACGATCTCGCGATCTCCAAGTATGTGGCCGGGCGCGAAAAGGACTTGATGTTTACGCGCGAACTGGCGCGCTGCATGCTGGTCAGCAAGGCTAAGCTCCTGGCAAGATTGGCGGCGACCAGCGTGAACAGCGCGCTCAAGAAACTAGTGGCCGGGCGGATCGAGCGCGATTTTCCACCGCCGCAGGCGTAGCACAAATGAATTTCGGGATCGCTAACGCGCCGAAACCAGCGCAGCTTTCGCCGCTTGCTCGCCGATCGCAATCGCCCGCTCGATTTGCGCCTTGCTGTGCGGTGCGTAATAACCGATATCCGGGCGGATCAACAAATCGATGTTGGGATGCTCGCGTGCTGCGTTAGCGCGGCGTTCGCGGTCGCGCGCTTTCCAGTTCTGCGGCACATCGGGCGGTTCGCTCTGCTCGGTGGCGGTGACGTCTACCGCGATCACGCGCTGCGCGCCCAGTGCGCGCGCAACGCTCGCCGGCAGCGGTGAGAGTGTGTCGGCATCGAGATAGCGCTGCGCGCCGATTTTTACTGGCGCGAACACGCGTGCGATGGCGCACGAGGCCTGCACCGCCAACCCGACTTCGCCGTCGAGAAAATTCACGACCGCTTGGTCGTGTTCGCGTAGCGCCACGATCACGAGTTTTGTCGGCAAGCGTTCGAACGAATGCTGACTGAGCTTGGCTGCGATGCGTTCATTGACAATCGCTCGCAGCGGATCGAGTTTAGGTTTGAACGGCGGCAGCCAAGACATGGCGGCAAAATCGCGCATCGAAATGTTTGCTGCCAGCTGCTCGATCTCGCGCCCCGACATCCCCGCAGCGTAGAGCGCGCCGATCAGGCTGCCCACGCTGGTGCCAACGATAAGGTCAGGCTTGATGCCGGCATCGTCTAACGCTTTCAGCACGCCGATGTGAGCGAAGCCGCGCGGCCCGCCGTTGCCGAGTACCAGGGCGATGCGCGGCGCGGGTGACAAAGGGCGCATCTCGCTGGCGGTGACGGCATTCGGGGCGTTCGCCGCCTTTTCGCCGAGTCCAGAGCAAGACATCAGCGCGATGCCGGCGGCGATAGCCGTGAAGCTGCTTAGCAGAATCCAAATCGTCGTTTTTGCCATGAGCGATGTGACCGCTTCGCGCGGGGTGGGTTCACTAGGGCACGGCTATCGTAACCGCATTTGACGGATCGCTAAAGTGCGCGCGCTCGAGCATACGAAATGTAGCGCAGTCAATCCCTGCCTGTGTCTGAGCCAAGCATACGCCAGATTGCATCGGTGGCTTCTGCCACATACCGAGAGGCGGGGCCGCGCAATACGCCTTCGCGGATTAGTCTCGGGATACTGAGCATAACTCCAGAAAAGTGCGCAAACGCTAGTTTCGGCGCGATGGGACGAATTTCGCCTTTCTTAATTGCGTGCCGTATCAACGCCAGAAACAGTTGGCCTTGCACTTTGGTGACACCCGAAGCAATTACCGAGTTTGGCGGTGGCACGAGCAAGACATAGGCAAACGCGTCGGGATTGCGATCGAAGTAGGTGTAGGTCAGCCGAATCCACTCCCTGACCAACTCGCGAAATGGCATGGTCGATTTCGCTAAATGGGCTTTCTCGCGCGCCATCTCCTCGACGATGGCGACGTACGCGCTCGCCAGCAGTTCCTCTTTGCTCTTGTAGTGGCGATAAAGCGCCGCCTCGTTGACGGCCATATCGGAAGAGATCGCGCGCATCGTGGCTTTCGGTGCGCCTTCTTGCACGACGAGGCGGATGGCTGAGTCCGAAATGGATTTGCGAGTAATCCTGGCGCGGCGCCCCATAATTTATATGTAAACGTTTATTTATTTATATAAAATAATTATTGCAATAAATCAATTGGTTAACGATTTTGTAGAAAATATTTGTGCGTTCAAGTCAGGGTTGTCTGTCGAATCCGGTCTTATTCCTTGGATCAATCTTAACGCCGATCCACTCGCTGCTTGCCCGATCAGGTGAGCGTACTGATGACCTTAAACAGAAGGATGCCGTATATGAAACGTAGCGACATGAGTTGGAAGACTCTGGTGCCGGGCCTGCTGCTGCCGGCGCTGGTTGCACTAGCGGGAGCAAATCAAGCCGGCGCAGCGGATGCGCAGTGGAAGAGCGCCGGCGTGGTCTACACTTCGACCAACGCCACGACAGGTAACGAAGTCGTTGTCTTTGCGCGAGCGAGCAACGGCACGCTCAGCCCCGCGGGCAGAGTGGCCACCAATGGAACAGGCACCGGCGGCGGTTTGGGCAATCAGGGTGCGGTCACGCTTTCCAAGAACGGGCGCTGGCTGTTTGTGGTGAATGCCGGTAGCAATGAAATTTCAGTGTTCGCCGCGCGCGGCACTGCATTGAAGCTGGTCGACAAAGTTTCATCCGGCGGCGAGCGTCCGGTGAGCGTTACGACGCACGGCGATTTGCTCTACGTGCTGAACGGCGGTGGCGTCAATAACATCACAGGCTTTCACATCGGCGAATGGGGCAAGTTGAGGCCGATTCCGGCTTCCACCAAAGCGTTGAGCGCAGCGTCGACCGGCCCGGCGCAAATCGAGTTCGATCCGAGCGGCGACACGCTAGTCGTCACCGAAAAAGCCACCAACAAGATCGATCTTTACCGCGTCGAAGGCGATATCGCGCAGGGTCCGATCGTGCGCAACTCGAATGGCATGACGCCGTTTGGTTTTGCTTTCAGCCGCCGCGGCACGCTGATCGTCTCCGAAGCCTTCGGTGGCGCGCCGGATGCCAGTGCGCTTTCTTCGTACGATCTGAGCGACGGCGCGCTGAATCTAGTCAGCGGTTCAGTCGGCACCACGGAAACGGCGGCTTGCTGGGTGGTGGTGACGCGTAATAACCGCTACGCCTATACGACCAACACAGGCAGCGGTACGGTTTCTGGATATCGCCTCACGCACGATGGAAAGCTGAGCTTGCTCAACGCTGACGGCCGCACCGCGGTCACCGGCGCCGGCAGCGGTCCGACGGACGCGGCGTTGACGCAGAACAGTCGTTTCCTATACGTCCTCAATTCAGCAAACGGAACGCTCAGCGGCTTTCGCGTGGAAGCAAACGGAAGCCTCTGGCCGGTAGGCACTGCTGGCGGCCTGCTCGCAGGCGCCACGGGGCTGGCTGCAAATTAATTCCCTCACTCTCTAGGAGATCAACATGAAACTGCAACAATACTTGTTAGGCGCGTGCTTGATGGCTGCCGCGACGGTTGGCTTTGCCGCCAAAGGCGAATTCGGCGATTTGTGCGCGACCGGGTTGGCGATGGGTAAAGAAGTTCCCACGGACTGCTCGATCAACATGGTCGTTGATGGGAAAACCTATTGCTTCAGCGGCGATAAGCCCAAGCAAATGTTCATGGACGATCAAGCCAAGATGACCATGAAAGCCGAGGAGAACTTCTCGAAAATGATGAAGAAGTAAAGCATTCGTCAATGCCGGACGCCTTTGTGGTCTGACCGCAAAGGCGTCCGCACGACTTATGCTGCTACTACGGACAGCCAGCGGCACGCGCGGTTCCTGCCGCCTATCTTAGCTCCTCTTTCATGGTTCGCGCCCGCGAGTAGTAATATCGCGAGCATCCATAAGAAGGAGAACTGTAATGGCGATTACCTTCTACTACGGCTCTGGCTCGCCCTTCGCTTGGCGGGTCTGGTTGGCGCTGGAACACAAGCGCATAGCTTACGAGCTGAAGAGCATATCTTTTTCTGCGGGCGATTTGTCCAAGCCTGAATTCCACGCGATCAATCCGCGGCACAAGGTTCCGGCGATTGTAGATGGCGGGTTTTCGCTTTACGAATCCCTCGCCATCATGGAGTACTTGGAAGAGAAATATGCGACGGGCGAGAGCTTGTTTCCGGAGGATGTGAAAGCGCGCGCGTTGGCGCGGCGCATGATACAAGAAACCGATCAGTATGTGTTCAAGGCGCTACGCCCCTTAGCCGATCAGCTGTTTTTCACACCGAAAGAGAAATGGGACAGCGCCAAGATCGAACGCGATCTCAAGGCTTTGTCGGCCGAATTGGCGATGTGGGAACAAGCGAATATCGGACAGTTTTTAGTCGGCGATCGCATGAGCGCTGCAGACTTTACTTTGTACCCGGTGCTAGCGCTGGCGCTGCGCTTGGAGAAAAAGAAGGCCGATGCGGGTATCCGTCAAATGATCGGGCCCAAGCTGGCGCGGTGGATGCAGAACATGACCGATCAGCCGATCGTGCGCACCACTTGGCCGCCGCATTGGAAATAGCCGCCTGCGAACGCTCGCGCTGATCTCAAAAGGTTATTACTGTTATAGGTATACCCTGGTCAATCAATATCATTGATATTGTCGAGTCCATACTCCACGTGGTGGCTATGCTGTGAGTTCCCGCTAGGCGCGCGCGTTACGCCGTTTCTTCGCCCAGATTACGATACCGGTTACGCTCAGCAGTGTCACCGCAAGTCCGAGCGCGCAGACGAAAATACGATAAGGCATCCCGAATACATTGCCCATATGCAGCGCATACAACCAACTCGTGACGGTGTTGCCGCCGTATTGCCCGGTCGGCAGCGAAAACATACGCAGCTCGCCGGAGTTGGCGTCGAACAGCAAGTCGGTGCGGCCGGCTTTGTCCTGCACGTCACGGTCACTGCGCACGCGATAAGTGTAAACGCCGCGATCGCGATGCAGGCGCAAGTACACCGCCTCGCGGATCACAAAGCCGTGCTTGCGTGCTTGCTCCGCCATCATGCGCTCGCCGCGCGCGCCGGCCTCGCGCCAGCCGATGCGCGGCTCGCCGAGCGGTGCATCGAGCAACGCGAGATCGGTCCAAGGCGCGTGATACTCGAAGAACAGGCGCGTGACTTTGGTGTAAACGCTGTCCCAAAGATTCATGTAAACGCTGGACCAAGCGAACATGAGCAACGCGAACCACAGCCAAAGTCCACTGGCGCGATGCAGGTCGTAGTTGATGCGCGCGGCGGAAGCGGAGCGTTTGATCTTCCACGCCGGCTGCCAGCGCCGCCACCAACTGTGCTGCGAGTGCTTCGAGAAGCGCTGGCCAGCCTGCATCGCGCCGCTCGCGGCTGCGCGGCGATGGCGCTTGGGCAAGGTGAGGTACAAACCGAGAAAAGAATCGAGTGTCCAGATCACGCCGATGATGCCGAGGATCAAAACGCCGGTATCGTGCAGCGCCAAGGTGTAGTGCAGCTTGTAGAGAAACGACATCAGATTCGCGCTGCCGGCGCTGATCGCGCCCATCTCGCGGCGCGCCAATTCCGCGCCCGTGTAGGGATCGAGAAACACTTGATTGAAGTCGAGCGCGAAGCGCTTGCCGGTGGCGGGATCCACGCGTGCTTCCAGCAGCGCGTAGGTCGCATCGCCCATACCGGTTAGGTAAACGCCCTTGACCCGCGCCGGTGCGATGCGTTGTTCCACCAGCGCGCCGAGCGTTCCGGGATCGAGCCGCTCAGCGGCGCGCGGCGGAACATACAGCTGCGGATTGAGCGCGCGTTCGAGTTCCGGGTAGAACGCAAGAATACTTCCGGTGAGCGCCGCCACGATGAGCGGGCCGGCCATTAGCAACCCGGCCCAGCGGTGCAACAGCAGCCAAAATCGGCGCGCCGAACTCACGTGAGGCGCGATGCCGGTGAATGTGGCCTCAGAACGCCGCGCTCACCGAGCCGTAGTACGCCCTGCGATCGCCCGGGGAGTGCAGGCTTTGCGTGCCGTCGTGCCAAACGTATTCCCAATAGCGGTCGGTCAGGTTCTTGACTTGGAAATCCAGGGTAATCGCTTTGGTGATTTGATACGAAAGCCCGGCATTGATCAAATAGTGCCCGCCGAACTTGCCGGTTGCGTTAGTGCGTTCAAGAAAATAATCGCCGTGGCCGTTCGCCGTCAGGGATAAATTTAGCTTCGGCGTCGCTTGATAGCCGATGCCGCCGGTGAAAATATAGTGGGGCACGTGATCGATCTCGTTGCCTTGGGTCGCCGGCGCGCTTGGGTCGGGTTTGGTGATGGTGGATTTCTGGCGTGCGTAAGCGAGCCAAAGGTTCCACTTCTCGCCCGGGCGCACGTCGATCTGGAAATCCACGCCGCGGCGCTTGGTTTCGCCGATATTGTCGGACTCGTTGGAAGGATCGTTCAGCCGGCGCCGCTCTTCGCCGGAGGCTTCTTGCTGCCAATAGGCGATGCGCGCCTCGATCCACCGAACCGGATTGAGTTTCACGCCGAGTTCCCAGCCGTCGTTGATCGACGGATCGAGATCGGTTACGCGCGGCGGTATTAAGTACGTTGAGGCACCCACGCCCACTTGAAACGTGCGGCCCCAGTTGGCGTAGACGCTGTAAGCGTCGGTCGGGGAGAAAACCGCGCTGATCTTGGGTTGCTTGATCAGGCCGTAGTCGTTCACATCGAAAGTCGCGCCCGTCAGCTTGTTGGTGAACTCGCCGTCCACCTTATCGACGCGGATCGCAGGTACGAGTTTGAGTTTGTCGGTCGGCTTGATTACCGCCTGTAGGAAAGCGCCGTACGCCTCTAATTCGAAGTCTTGATCGCGCGTTTGGCTCTGACGCGCTCGCTCGATGGTCAAATAGCGCTTGCTTTGGTTGTTTTGTTTTTGCACGTCCAGGCCGCCTTCCAAGGCAAACTCCTTTGCCCACGCCACAGTAGGCCGGAAGGTCAATGTCGTCAGCGCGCCGTAGTGTTGCTCTTCCGTAACGCGTTCTTGCTGCGACACACCGGCTGAAAACTTGATGAAGCGCGTGTCGTCGAAGCGGTTCACGTACGCTTTGGTGCTCCATGCCAACTTGGTGCTCGGCTGCGTATCGAGATGCAGGCTGTACTGGCTGATTTCGCGCTCGCCGCCGTCCGTGACCGAAAATGGGAGAGATTGCTCCGGGTTGTCGCGCGATTGGGCGAAGGTCAGATAGCCGGGCTCTTGCGCGTCGTTCTGATGATGGCGCGCGATAAAGCCGATGCGCGAACCGCCGCCCCAGTTATAGAACCACTTGCCCGCCAGGGAGAATTTCTCTAACTCGGAATGATCGCGGTAGCCATCGCTTTGCCGGTAAGCGACGAAGTAGTCTTGCGTGAAGTTGCCGAGCTTGATGCCCTTGGCGATCTGGAGATCGGCGGAGTTGTAGCTGCCGTAGCTGGCGCGCGCGGCGGAGTGATCGCCGCCGATGTAAGTGTTGATGTTGACGTTACCGGCAATATTGTAGAGTCCGTAGCGCGGGTCATTGGTGCCGCGCACGACTTCGATGTAATTGATGTCGAGCGGGAATAGTAGGTCTATATACGGCATGTTGCCGTCGTTGCTGTTGCTGGGGATACCGTCGATCAAAAACTTCACGGCATTGATTTCGCCTTCGCCGTTGAAGCCGCGGAACGATAATTTCCCGGAGGTCGTGCCTTGATTGAAATCCGTCAATTGCACGCCCGGCGCGTAGCGGAAAAGCTCCCAGCCGGTGTCGACGTTCTGCTTTTCAACAATGCTCGCATCGAGCATGTCGACCGAGGTCAGTACGCTCGGTGTCGCCAGCGGACCGGTCTGTTTGCCGGTTACGGTGAGATCGCCAAGGACAAAGATTGAACTGCCCGATGGCGTGGCGAACGATTGATCTTGAGCCGATGCGACGGACGCCGCATACAGCGCGGTGCCCAACCAGAAACACAAGGACTTTTGCACGGGATCCCCTAGCGAAGCAGAACGAGCGATTTGTTAGCGTGCGCAGCGAGGCATGCGTTGCGTGATCCGCGCAGCTTTTTTAGGCCCGCGGATAGTACCAATGGGCTATTCGGTTGGGAATGCGACAAATTGTCGCACCCCCCCAGGGTAGGGCCTGCTGCGTCTATTCGACCAGCGTACGGGATTCAAGCACGGTGTAGATATTCCCATCCGGGTCGCTGACACGCGCGCGCCAGACTCCCCGTGCCCGTTGGACTTCCCCAACAAAGTTCACTCCTGCACTGATCAAGCGCTGATACTCGTAACAAAAGTCAGCGACACGGACGGCGACGCGAACGGGTTTGCTTACAACTTGTGGCACGCTGCCGCCTTGCCGCGATCGAGCGTGCAATTCGATCACGCGATTACCGGCCCAAAAGCGTAGGCGACCGGCTGGAGAGTGAGGTGCAGGGCGCAACTGGAGCACGCGCTCGTAGAAGCGGCGCGCGCGCAACTCACTAGTGACTCTAATGCGTACCACTGCTCGGGCGCGAGCCATGACTAGAAAGCGTCACGCACTGCGGAGGCGCACTGCACTTACGCCGCTGATGCGAGCTGCAGCATCAGGAAAAACAGGATGATTGCCGCCGCGATGTTGAACGCTGTCAACCATTCAACCAATTTCCTCACGATTTCCCCCTCTCCCTACACTAGCGTTGGACGCTTAGCATAAGCCACGACTTCTCAGTGGGGAATGCGACAAATTGTCGCAGACGCAAGAATCATCCGGACGAGTCCATAGCATACCGGGCGCGGTCGCGGGTCCTCGTTACGACACTGAAACACTTCTGTTCACGAGCGATTTGACACGGCGCTTGTTGTACCAAATACGAAGACCGGTAACAAAGAGCACTAGTGGAATCAGTCCCGCCAAGCACACTAAGATTCGACCGGCCAATCCGAAGGCTTTGCCATTGTGCAATGGCAGTTGCCAGCGCAAGAAAGCTTCACCCGAGCTTGTATCTTCATAGCGCCGCACGGCCAATAACTTGGCGTCGCGCGGATCGACCCAAACCTCGCTGCGGCCACCATAAGCACCAACATGGCCTGGTTCCAAGAAGGTGAAGCGATAGCTTCCGTTCGTGGTTTCTGGAAGCCACACTACGCTCAAGCGCGCGGCCGGCAGCGCGCGCTGCGCCGCGGCTAGAAGTGCGTCCGGGTTCGCGTGATGCGAGCTATGATCGGTCTGCGGGCTAGGTAGAGTGCGCACGGGCGAGAGCAGCGAAACTACTGAGGCGGCTTGCTTGGGAAAGCTCATGCATACCCCGGTGAAGGCTACAACCAAGAGCACCGCTACGCTGTATACGCCGCAATAGCGGTGAAGATCATAGTTGAATCTTGCCCCTGATGTGCCGCGCTTAAACCAGAGGGCTTTTCGCCAACCGGCGGTGCGCGGCCACCACAGGTATAGCCCAGAGCAGCCGGACACCAAGAGCGCCAACCCACTGAAACCGACTATGGTCGCACCCGCTTCTCCCAAAAAGAGCTGCATGTGCAGGGTGTAGAGCGTATTGGTGATATTGCGCCCAGAGAACTCCATGGTCGGCACAGCCTCGCGAGCACCGAGCACGCGGCCTTTCCAGGGATCGACCAGCACTTGCCACATAGCCGAGTTGGAATCGGATTCGGGCGTGAACCAGACATGCCATACACCGTGCGGGCTATCTGGCGGGAACAGCGAGTGAAGGAAGCGATTCGGATGTACACGCCGAGCAGCCTCGATCACTTGGTTCAGGCTGATAGGTCTTTCGGTCGGCTGCGAGCTCACCCAGTCGGGGTTTATCCAGGCGTCGATTTCCTCGTAGAAAGCAAGGATGCTGCCAGTCAATCCAACGACCACCAGCACCGCACCAAGCGCAAACGCTAGGTAGCGATGCGTGGCAAGCCACAGCCGGCGCGTGCGCCTCAAAACTCCAATCCGGCCGTCAGAGTGACGCTCCGCGATGGCTGCCGCTGGACGAAATACCCATCAACGGTATCGAAAATGTTGGCGTCACCGATGTTCTTGAGGTTAAGGGCGAAATCGAACTTGTTTAGTTTGTAAAAGAGGCCAGCATCATACCGAGTGTACGAAGGTAGTTTGAAGCCCGAGCCCGCTTGATCGGCCGGTCTTTTATCTACCCGAACCACGCCAAGTCCCGCGGACAATTTCCCAGGCAACGCAATCGGCAAATCGTAGACGCCCCAGAGGTTCCAGGAGGTTTTCGGGACCCCATAAAGCGCATTGCCTTCATTGCCTGATTCATCCTTCGTCACCTTTGCGAAATCGATGTAACTGAAGTTGGCGACCGCTTTTAGCCGCGCCGCCAGTTGGCCGGCTAAGGATGCTTCGAAGCCGCGGCTCTGCTGCTCGCCGTATGTCAGGTAGGTCTGAGGGTTGGATCCTGCCGTGCCGTACCTTACGTTCTTCTTCGTGATCTCATAGAGTGCGAATGTCGCGTCCAGCCCTGGTTTGACGGTGTGCTTGACGCCGATTTCATGTTGCAAACCTTTTTCTGGATCCAGAGCGCCGCCGCCAGTGCGGGCGCCTAAATTGGGTACGAACGATTGACCGGCACTGTAGTAGACCGAGGTCTCCGGAGTAAACAAGTACATCGCCCCGATTCTTCCGGTGTTAACGCTTTCCGACTTTACGGTTGCGCCCGAGGTCGTCTCCGCGCGGTCATGTCTCATGCCGAGCATGAAGCGCCAGTTACCCCAGCTGATTTGATCATTCACATATAGGGCTTTCGTCTTGGCGCCGGACTCGTCGGCGACGTCTCCACCGGTGAAGCCGCCGGCCGGGGCTGGGATGCCGGTAGAGAAAGTGTTGGTGTAGTTTTGAAAGCAGTTTCCAGCGAAATCGCACCCGAACTGGTCGTAAAACGCGAACTCGAATTTGGATTTGAAGTATTCGAATCCGGTCAGCAGACGGTGGCTAGTTTCCCCCAGTTTGAACCGACCGATCGCCTCGGTTTGCGCCACGGTGTTTCTCTGGTCGTCAGTCGGCCCCGCGTTGTACATGATTGGGTAGTCCGCCAACGGTGTACCGTCAAACTGATTGAATGCTGGCGACACGCCGCGGTAGTCGCGCTTTGTAGTAGAAGTGTAAAAGCCTTGCCGGAGCGCCCACTTATCGTTCACGTTGACTTTGAGCTCGAGCCGGTGTGAAGCATTCTTGTTGTTAAGCCGCGCCCAAGGCTGACTAACGGTGGCACTGTCGGGCAAATCGAAAACGCCATCGGCCATTGGCAAGCCGTTGGAGAACCCATCAATTCGCGTGCGATGAAACTCGCCCGAATACAGCAACTCCACATCGCGCGTGAGTTTTAGTGTTGCCGTGGGCGCTATCAACCATGATCTTGGTTGCTCGTATTTGACGTAACTATCGCCGGTGTCTGCCGCCAGATTCAAGCGGACCGCGAGGTTGCTGTAGTTTTTATTCAAATCCGCAGTCAGCCTTAACTTAGACCAACTCCCCGCACTCATGCTCAGATAGTTGTAATCGTACGCGAGCGGGGTCTTGGTGATGGTATTCACCGCACCAGCCGGTTGGGCCTGACCGTAGAGGACCGATGATGGGCCTTTCACGAATTCCACCCGCTCCACGTTCGCGAGATCTCGTGGCGTATAGATCTCGGATACGCGGTAACCGTCGCGATAGTTGACGGCACCGCTGGAGAATCCGCGAATGATGAACCATTGAGAGGGCGTGTTCCCATAGCCGACGACTTGCTGCACGCCCGGCACAACGTTAACTAGATCCGCAGGCGTCGTGATCGCCTTGTCCTTAATTAGGGCCTGATCGACGACTTGCACGCTCAAGGGCGTTTCCTTGATAGGCGTGCCTGTCCTAGTGGCGCTAGTTGCCTCAGGCACGCTATAGCTTGACTGCCGCGTATCGATGACATTCAGTGGCGTCATCTGGTAGGCGTCTGGCTTTTGTTCAATCTTCTCGGTTTGTGCGGTGGCGCTCTCAAACGAAAATGCGCACGCTATACCTAGAACGATTACGTGGAATCGCAACGAATGCGAGGGACCACACTGTGGCATATGCTTTCCCCCTTGTTAACGATGCTTAGCGATGCGTGCAGAGGGCCGTAGGGTATGCGCTAACAGGTTCGTTGAGAATGCGACAAATTGTCGCACCCTCCTCCTGGAGGCACTCGATGTCAACGTGTTTTGATTTGAATCAAGAAGCCGCTGGCGTGCTTGGAGTATTTTTTAGCTTTAGAGCAATCGAGGAGTAGAGAATATGACGGACACCAACTTCAGCCAGGCGCGGCGCAATTGGATCGCAGGCAGTAGCGCGGCGTATGCACTAGCCGCGGCGGGAGGACTTAGCAGGTCTGCCTCAGCCGCAGATGATCACAAAGGGCACGGCAAAGGCGTCGCGGCGATCATGGTCGATGCGGGGCGTGAAGGCGTTTGCGCTACCTGCCGCTACTGGGGCGGGACGCGACGGGTGGCCGAAGACAAGAAGTCCGTGTACGCAGAATCTTTGGGATGGTGCAACAACTCGGAGAGCCCACATTTCCTGTCGATGCGCCAGCCGGAGGCCGGGCCCATGAAGATGTGGCGGAAGTGGGAGGCGCTGTCCTAGTGCGTCTCGCTGGCTGCGCGCACAGAACGCCGCTTTTGAAGCCATATTCGCACGCCGGTCACCGAGAGCACCGCAACCGCGAGACCTACTGCACTCACAAGCAGTTGCATCGGCAGTCCCCAAAGGCTGGCGGTGTGGATTGTAGCGATCCAATTGGTTATGGTACGGCCTGAGGTTTGTCCCGTTGGCAGACTCAGGGCAACGAAATCGCCGCTTGTGGCATCGAAGGCTACGCTGGTTGATCCCCAGCGCTCGCTAACGTCTCTATCGCTAAGCACGTCGTAACGAAACAAGTGCCGCTCACGGTCGTAGCTGAGCAGTTCTTCGCGTTGGATGCGAATTCCGTGTATGCGCGCTTGCTCATCCATGAGGCGTTGTCCAGTGGCGAGCGCGTTTCGCCAATTCATCGCGGATGCAACAGTGCCTTGCTCGCGTTTTGGCTGAGAAGCAATTGGATCTTCCATTCCAAACGTCGCGTGCATGACCGGCTTGTAGACTTGATCGTAAAGGTTGAAGCACACGCCAGACCATCCAAACACAAGAAGTAGCATCCAGGGCCATAGACCTAGGACCCGGTGCAGGTCAAAGTTGAAGCGGCGCGGGGAACTGCGCCACTTCAACTTCCATGCCACCATCCAGCGCGACCACCATGAGCGCGGCACAGTCTGACGCGGGAAGACATGGGAAGCGCTGCGCTTTGGAAAAGTGAGGTAGATGCCAACGAAACAATCAAACGTCCAAACGAGGGCTGCGATACCAAACAGCCACAGACCGAAGTCTCCGAGCACCAGGCTGTAGTGAATGCGGTAGACCAGAGCCATGAAGTTCTTGCGCGTGATTGGCCAAAGCTCTGTGGTGCGGCGGGAAATTGCGGCGCCGCTGTAAGGGTTAATCACCAGAGCGGTCGTCACCCACTCGTCGTTGCTTGTCGCGCCAGGCATTTCGATCCATAGATGCAGGGCCTCGCCTGCTTTGTGGTGTAGCGGTATGCCATCAATACGCGCCTGTGGCAGTCTAGCTGCGACTTGCTCGCGCACCGCCAGGGGGTCGAAAATTGCCCCGGCGGGCTGCGCAACTGCATACTCCGGATTGAGCGCAACTTCCAGTTCACCGAGGAATGCCAGCACAGAACCTGTGAGCCCGGCCACGATCAGAAACAGCGCCATGCCGAGTCCCGCCCAGCGATGCGCGATGATAGCGACGCGTCTGCCCACCGATCGGTTCCGGCCGCGCTCTAGAAATCCACCTTGAGCGAGGCCCTCGCGCTAAGGGGCGTGCCGACCGTGATAAAGCCGCCGCTGTTGCTACCGACGTGGTAGGTCCGGTCGAGTACGTTGTCGACGTTGAGTTGTCCAGTAAGGCGATTCGGCCCAATCTTCCAAATGTAGCTGGTCATCAGATTCAGAACACCGTAGCCGGGCAGCGTGTACGAGTTGTCTGGGTCGCCTTGACGCTCGCTCACGCCCACCACGCCTGCACCAAACTTGAGCCCGCGCAGATTTCCCGATTGAATTTGGTACGTGGTCCAAAGCGTGATTTGATGTTTCGGCGCGAGAAACAGCCGGTTACCGGTGCGCCCCGCGTTTGTTCCAATTACGTTGCCGTCGCTGTCGAATTCTTGCTGCGAGTCTTTCGTGATCTCTGCAAACGGCATATACGCATAGCCGCCGATAACGCTCCAACCGGGAGCAAGTTGTCCCGCGATGTCGAATTCGAATCCGCGACTCTCCGCTTCACCGATGGCAACCGATATGTTTGGGTCGACGGGATCGGCCACCGCGAGATTCTGCTTGGTCAAATCGAAATACGACAAGGTTGCGGATAGGCGCCCGTCCAGTAGATCGGTTTTCGCACCGAGTTCCCATTGCTGTGCGGTTTGTGAGGGCAAACGCCTATCTGGCGGATTGAATAAGCTATTGGAAGCGCCAAAATTCTCTGCGTAGGACGTATATAGCGATAGCCATTGTTTGGGGCGCCACAGCAAACCTATACGCGGCGTAACTTTGTCATCTTTGTCGGTAACTTGCCCGGCGCTTCGTCCAACTGCGTTGTCGTAGCGCACTCCAGCAAGAAAGTGCACCTGGTTCGGGAACTCAATTTGATCTTGCGCGTAGACTCCGTACCATCTCTGTTTGAAGTCCAAGTCGAAATTGTTCGCTGGGTTGAAGACCTGCGGAGTCGGGCTATAGACGGGTTGGAAAAAATTGAACGCGGGCGCGCTGTCGCAGCAGTTGAGTCCTTTTAGCTGATCCGAAATCTCAAAGTAGTCGACGCCGAATAGCAACGTATGCTTCAAGGTACCAGTGCTGATCTTTCCGGTCAAATCCAGCGCCGTGGACAATCGCGTCGAATCTTGATTGCCGCCGTGCGAAAGCAAACCGCGGCGATCATTTCCCCAATGGAACGCTGTTTGTTATGGAGATTTACAAAGGCGACGCAGCCAACGACGGGAAACTCGAAAAAGGCGAACTCGCCAAGATTTTTGTCATGGGCAAGAACCCCGGCTGGGGTGCGGCCGTGTCACCCGCAGAGCTTAGGACCGGCGATTGGATTTATTCCGCGTACAAAGCGGACGGCCAGACCCCCTCCGGCGACGACATCGCACAATGCCGTGCATGCCATTTGCCGTTGGCCAAGCAGGATTTCGTGCACCGCTATGATGAGTACTTCGATCGACGCGGCAAGTAAGCGGCCGGGCGGCTAGGCTTTTGATTGTGCGCTCCAATGTTGCCGGCGCGCCTGCCTCATTACCATCATGCCGAGCATCGTAACGTCAATTGCGTGGTTGTTCAGCACAACGGCAGCTACTGCATTGCTTCGGTCGATGGCGACATAGGAGGCATAGCCGCCGACCATGCCGTTGTGCCAAACAATTTGCTTGTTGCCCAGCAAGCGATCAAGCAACGTCGGTTGCATCCAGCCGAGGCCGGTTTTCCCGCCGGCTTGTACTTCGTGTTGGCGCTTCAGCGTTGCCGACAGTGACTGCGTGCTTTCGATGTTGGCGCGGACGAATTGAATCATGTCTTGCGCGTTGGAGTTGAATGCACCGGCACCCCCCAGAGCCTGGAATGTCCATAAGGGCGTGGCTACGCCTTTGGCTGTGTAGCCGGGAATGAGGCGCTGGCTCATCCCTGGGGTGAGCGCAATGGCAGTGCTGTTCATGCCGAGTGGGGTGAAAAGTTTCTCTGCAGCAAGAGTATCGAGGGATTTTTCGGTGATCGCTTCCAGCACGTGCCCGAGCAAACCCATGCCGAAGTTGGAGTAGCGAAAGCGCCCCGGTCGAGGGGCGGCGGCGTTGCTGCCCAGGTACGCGAAAACGTCTTGCTCGGTAATCGACGCGTAAGGATCCTTCATCAGATCACGTTTCCCGACGCGGGCGATCACTTTCTTCAGCAGCGGTTTCGGCACGCTCGTGAACCCGGCGGTATGCGTGGCGAGTTGACGCAGTGTGATGCCGCGTACTGCTGGTGCCAGAGTGATACGACTGCCGAGTGTTTCCGCCAGCGTTGCATCCAAGCTGACGACTCCCTCTTCGCTGAGAATCTGCAACAGCGATGCGGTGAACACTTTACTGACCGACCCAAGTTGGAAGATGGTCTCCGCGTTTGGAACTGCGCTAACCTCCGCGCCGATAGCACCGTAGCCTTTAAAGAAGATGCCCGCGTCTTTGTAGACCGCGACCGCAATGCCCTGCATAAGGTTTCTGCCGAGCACTTTCGCCACTTCGCGATCGATGGCGGCCTCAAGATCGTGCTCGGCGGGCGGTCGATTTAAGCGCCATTTGAGGTAAAGAAGTGCCGCCGAGGCCAGCGCGACAAGCGCAACGGCGATTCCGAGAAACAGCATTGGCAACGGTAACTACTCGTAGTACATGACAGTCAATCAGTATGGATGTCTCTTCTAGAGGGATAGTACTCTAGGGTATGAAGATCTTCGAGGCGGCCGCACGAAATTAAACTCCAAAGCGCGCATGGCGGTTTCGCGCTACCTGAGGGCCTACGACAACCGCTTACTGGCCCGCTTCGCTGCTTGTGTGGCGGCGTCCTTCAGCTCAGCGAACATTTCTGACAAGAACTGATTGACTATCGGCGGCGCTTTCTCGGGCGAGCCGGCATCAAACGGCGGCGCCGGATCGTATTCGAGGTAAAGCTGCACTGCTTGCGCGTAAGTGTCGTTGCGTAACAACGCCGCAAGCTGCAGACCGAAATCGATGCCCGCTGTGACACCACCACCGGTGATGCGATTGCGATCGACGACGATACGGCCTTTCGTGGGGATCGCTCCTAACTCGCTGAGCACATCGAGCGTCACCCAATGCGAAGTAGCGCGATAGCCTTTCAGCAATCCCGCTGCACCGAGAATGAGCGAGCCGGTGCATACGCTGGTGACAAAGCGGGCTTGCCGGCCGCGATCGGCGAGGAATTGCAGCACTTCCGCATCCTCCATCATCGTCAATGTGCCCGGTACGCCGCCCGGCACGAACAAGACATCGAGATGGTCCGGGCAGTCTGCAAATCGAGTAGTTGGCGGCACGGGAATGAACGTGGTGTGCTCGGCCTTTTCGTTACGAACCGGGTCGAGCGTTTTCCACAGCAGATGAATGTCGCGATTCATCAACGACTCGAACACGGCGAGCGGTCCGACCAAGTCTTGCAAGAACATGCCCGGGTAGACCAGCATGCCGATCGTTAACTTGGGCCCCTCTGTGAGCGCAGCGTAGCGCTGCATCGCATCAAGATGCTGTTGCTCTGCGGATTCTTTGCTGGCCGCTGCCGCGGTGTTGGCGCGCGGCGTTTCTTCGCCCGCTGCGGTTCTCGTCACCAAACCGGTTAGGCTTGCCGCTGCGGAGAGTTTCGTGAAGTTCCTCCGGTCCATGCTGTTTCCTGGTCTCAGAACGTAATTACGACGCTAGCGCTGATTGTACGTGGCGTGGCTGGCAACACTTGTCCGCCGCCAAAATAGCTCGAGGGCCTGAAGTATTTCTTGTCCGCCAGGTTGTTGACGCTCAGAGCAAAGCGCGCACGCCCGACAGCATACGACGCTTGCGCATCCCACACCGTTGCAGTCGGGGTGAAGAAGGTATTGCCGGAATCGCCGGGGAGCTTGGAGTGATGCGTCAATCCAAGCCCGAATCCAAGGCCACTGAATTTGCCTGAACGGATGTCATAGCGGGTCGCGAGCCGCGCGCTCGTCTTGGGGACATTGAATAGTTGCTTGCCCTCAAGCACGGGATCGTCAACGACCTCTGGATCTTGATGCGTAAAGCTCGCCAGCCAGCTCCAAGACGGGTTCAATTGCCAGAGGAGATCGAGCTCGGCGCCGCGCGAACGCTGTTTGCCCGATTGGATGGAAAAGCCCGGGTTGGCCGGGTCGGCGACTATGGCGTTCTTAACTGTCAAATCGAATATAGCGAAAGTCGCGGTCACGCCTGCGAGATTCTTCAGGCGCAGGCCAATCTCGGTTTGCTCGGATTCCTCCGGTTTCGGTGGTTGCGAGAAAACCGCAAACAGCGGCACGCGCATCCCCTTGCCGTAGCCGATGAACGCTGAGGTTTGCGGTGTGAACTCATAGCTCACGCCCAAGCGTGGCGTCAATTTCGAGTTGGTCGAATGGTTGTTGACGCCGAAAACAGCGTTGACGTCGTCGGCCTTTACGCGCGTATAGCGCAGATTGCCCAGCAGGTGCAGCTTTTCGCCGATGTCCACTTGATCTTGCAGAAACACGGCGGTGCTCCGGTAGCGGTTCTCTTGATCCGGCGGGCTGGGCTCAACCGGTTCCACCCAAGTGGGATAAACAGGGTTGGTGATGTCGATAGCGCCGATGACGCCGAAATTGAAGAACGGATCAGGTGACAAGCGCAAGAATGCATCGTCGCGCGTTCGGTCGTAGTCCAAACCCGCTATGAGAGTGTGAGCGACGTTCCCGGAGCGGAGCTTGGCGATCACGGACGGCGAAATGGTGACGGAATCGAATTCATCCCAGAGGCGCGCACCACTCACCGTCAGCAGCGGGCCCGGCTCCGCGACCGCGTTGCCGAAGAAGGTGGGGAACACGCCGCGCTGATCCACGGCCGCTTGGGTGTAGGCCGCCGTCAGCGCCCACGACCACACGTCGTTAAAGCGTTGCGACCAATTGATGTTGATGCCGCGGGTTTCGGTGGTGGTGTCAGGCATGTCTTCGGCTGCCACGATACGGCTGCGCGGGATCGAGTATGGTGCGTCCACCACTGTGCCTCGCGTGGGCAGGCCGCTGTAATCGAGCGTCGATACATCCGAATAGCGCAGCCGCACCGTCAATTGACTATCCGCGTTTGGGGCCCATGACAAACTGGGGAAGATCGAGGTTCGCTCGTTCTCGATGCGATCCGTTTCGCTTTCGCTGCGTCGCGCTTCACCGACTAGCCGCACGCTGACTTGGTCCGACAGCGGTTGATTGAAATCGAAGAACACGCCGCGCTCTGAATAGGAACCGATGCGCAGCCCCACTTCTCGATAGGGCGTGCGTTCCGGTGATTTGGTGGCCACCGCAATGACCCCGCCAAGGAATCCGGCGCCGCCGACTGCTTGCGCTCCGCCATACAGCGTGCTTCCAGGGCCCTTGACTACTTCGATGCGATTGACGTTGACGAGCGTTTCCGGGATCGAAAAATACCCTGGCATTGGGATGCCATCGACCACGATAGCCGCATCGAATCCGCGCACCAGAAAGTTAGTGTTGTTCGTATCGCGCTCGTCGACCAGACGCACGCTGGAGACGTTGCGTAGCGCATCCGAGAAAGTTTGCGCGCCTTGGTCATCAATCAACTTGCGAGGGATCGCGCTCACCGATTGTGGGATGCGCTCGACTGGTGTATTGGTCCGCGTCGCCGAGCTTGCATTCGGGACTGCATACGTGGATTCGCGCGCAGCCTCGACGGTGAGTGGCTCGAGACGGTAAGGCGCTTCGGTACCGGTATTTTGTGCGCTGGCTGCGCCAGCGGTTAGTAAGCAGGGAAGGATAGCGAAGCCGCCCAAGCCGGTGATTTTCTGGCGGCGACGGTGTCGATGGGTCATGGTGGAATGCCTCCTGGTTTTGAGTTCTATGTTGCGCGGCGTTGCTACGCAGAGCGCTTACGCGCGAGTCCTCTATTTTGACGCAACGATAGGTCGTGTAGGTGCGGCAATTTGTCGCACTAGCGTTCGTAGTCGAGCTAATAGAATAGAATTCCAACGCTGTGAAGAGCGCGCAGTCTAGAACGTTGCGCTGTCGAGCGCCCCCCATTTCTACGCTGCCCAACAATGCGAAATCGCGCCGCGTTCCCTCTAGCCGTGCTCCTCGGTTTCTTCTCGTCGCGTGCCGACGCTGTCGAGGTCGGCGTGCCGGCCCCCGCCTGCGCACTTCGCCCCTTCTCAGAGGCGCCAGAAGTCCTTACCGCTCAGTTGATCGGTAAGGTCGTCGTTATTGACTTCTGGGCATCGTGGTGCGGCCCATGTGCGAAATCATTCCCATTTCTGAACGAGTTGGTGCGCGAGCATCGCGACGACGCTGTTCACGTGCTGGGCGTGAATATGGATGAGCATCGCACCGACGCGGAAGGATTTCTTAAGCGCCACCCAAATCTTTTTCAAATTGCAACCGATGTCGACGCTCAATGCGCCAAGGCATTCGGCGTGAAGGCGATGCCATCTTCTTACGTCATCGATAAGAAGGGCTTTGTTCGTGCGGTGGTTAGGGGATTCCAGGCGAGCGACGCAAAGACGATCCGGGAGAGAATTGAATATCTACTCAAAGAGTAAATAGCGGTCGCCTTGATGCCAATTGCAGCCCCCTTCAACTGCCGGGGTGCCTGACTAAGCGATAGGTTCGCGCTCTTAGCTCACGATTGGGGCTTCTCGACTAGCGCTTTTAACGAACCTCCGCTGTTGCCCTGCGTGTCGATCCAATAGTGCGGCAGCCCCAAGTCGTTCAGCCACCTCGGGCCTGTTTCCTCCTTGAGCATGGCAATCGTGGAAGCGCTGCCTGCAACCACGCAAAAATCGCTGACTACCGTCACGGAGGCGAGGTGTTGCACCGGCCAGCCGGTTTTCGGGTTGAGCACATGGCCATAGCGCTTGCCGTCAATGAGCATGCAACGCGCGTAGTCGCCGCTACTGGTTAGGCCGCCGCGATGCAATGCCACGTTACCTATCGCGACATTTTGAGCCAGGCGCGGATGTTGAATGCCGATGTTCCACGGAGCGCCATCCGGTTGCGGGCCGATGATGCGAATATCGCCGCCAAGGTTGATGAAACCGTGCCGTATGCCTAGGTTCTGGCACAGCGTTGCTATGCGATCGGCTGCGTATTCCTTGACGATGCCGCCAAAGTCGAGTTCCATTCCTGGCACTGGAAAATCCAGTACGGGAGCTTGCCATCGCAATTTGTGCCAACCGATCCGGCTTAGCAGTGCCTGGATCTGCTGCTCCTGTGGGAGTGTGCCGGATTTGAAATCCCAAGCCTGACGCAAAATGCCGGAGGTAATGTCGAACAAGCCGTCGCTTTGCGCGTGACAGGTTGCCGCGTAGTTCAACAATCCCGCCGTTTCTTCGTCCACGCTGATGCTGCCCCCGCGCGACGCTACTTGGTTGATCTCGGAAAGAAAACTCGATGCTCGGTAGCGCGAGTAGCGTTGCTCTAGCCGCTCCACATCAGCGATCGCCGTACTCGCTACCATCTGTGCTTGGTCCGCGACGCCGGCGTAGAACTGCAACTCGCAAGGCGATCCCATCGCCTTGAAGGGGAAGCTCAATAGTGATTCTGTGCCGGAACTTGGCATTAGCGCCCGCTCATAAAGGCTGATTACTAGGGAGCGGAAACCTGTTTACGATTAAAACATCGTACTCCAGCTTAAAGTCCAAGCGCCCTTGCGTTCCAGCTGATAGCCGTTGAAATCGTCCTGCAACGGTTGTAACCATTCGAATTTAAGCGCGTTGCCGGCAAAGCTGCCACTCGGTACGGTAAAACTAACGCCCAGCCCTAAATCCCAGAACTTGCCGCCGTAGCTGGCCGGCTGATCGAAGGGGCCGACGTGTTGTGGGACATAGGGCTCGCCTGTGTTCGGGTCAATTTCCGTCGATGCCGGGTATCTGCCCTGAATCGCGCCTTGACGCGTGTAAATTCCGCGCATGGTAGCAGCCAGCCGCCTCGTAAACTTATAGCCGCCCCATATGCTGCTTTGATAGTGGTCGCCCAATCGATAGCCGGATTTGTTTCGGCTTTCTAGCCGCTTGGTTCCGGTCAATTGAGCACCCCAGAAAAATCGTTCCGCGCTTCCGACATAGGTCAGCGTCGGGATAAAGTCCCAAGTGCCACTCCCAAGTTGCATGCCATAGTGGATCCGCTGGCCACTAGGATCAGGGTTCGTGGCCGTTTTTCTTAGCTCTATCCCGACATCGCCGGTCGGCGCACTTAAGCCCAAGCCAACATTCACTTGATGCTCGGGGCGGTCCAAAAGCTTGAACAGGGCGTGCACGCCGGTATCGCCTAACCCACCGGTTTGGTGATTGTGAACGTCGCCGCCGTGGCCGTGACCACTTCCCGTGTCTTCAGTCAGTGGGGTCAAGTTCATTTGCATATCCATCCACTGCGGCATCACCATCAAGGTCAACTTGTTGTTCCACGCGTACATGAACTCGAGCATGTGCATGTTCATGGTCATCTTGTTGGGTGCAACTTGGCATTCTTGATTGCCGCAGGCAATCAGCCGCACTGTGTCTAAACTCACAGCGTCCGAGCCTTGCAGTACATTCCCCGCTTGTTCGCTGCTCATGTAGCGGTAGCCCAGCATGAAATCACCGCTTTTCGCTAATGCGTGGTTAAACATGACGCCTGCGGGCGCCAAATCGGCGTGGTTGGTGTGCATATCGCCATGCCGCTCAAAAACGTCATTGCTGGCTTCGCTCCCAGAGCTTGGCTTGATCTGCTCCATATCGACGCGCAGGGCGGCGTTAAGGGTGTAGTAACTGAAGTCGGCAAACGATTGTTCACCGCCACCACTGAGTTTTAGGTCGCCGGCGTGTTTGTAGCGCTCATAGCCTATCTCCAGGCTGATGCCTTTAGCGAATCGTTTATTGATGGTTATGCCGGCACCCAAAGCGCCAAACGCGGACAAACGCTGATCGCTGGAGTAGTGCTCAGGCAGGCGCAGTTGATTCCAGGGGTGGTCGATCAATTCGCCGTTCTCGTCCGTCACAACAAGCTGAAAAAGGTATGGGTGGTAGAAGTCGGCGCTCGATTGCGAGTAGTAGCGCGCGTGTGGCGTCACTGTCCAGCCTCGGCCTAAAGGCTGGACCCACTGTGCCTGCAGTGCATGCGCCCGTATGCCCCAGTCATCGTGAGTGTACTGATAGTCCAGGTGAAGTGCGGCATCTGCCCGCGGGAAGTAGTGCTGATAACCTAAGCTCCAGCTGACTTGCTCGCGTTTCTCGGGCCGCCTCTCGAGGATGCTATCCATAGAGGCTATTGCCGGGCCCGCCTGCAATTGATCGAGCGTGGCGGCAGCGCCTACGCGCGTCACCAGCTTGTAAGGGTTGGCCATGTAGCCTTTGTTTCGGGCGTAGTCCAGCCGGAATTTCACCAAACTATTCTTGCTGAGCACTTGGGAGAGTCCTAGCTGCAGGCCCACGTCCTCGCGCTTGCCCTGAATTTTGGCCGCGGTCAACGTGCCATCGCCAAACTCATTTTGCTCGTAGGTGGTCTCAATTTGACCGGGACCAGAACGTTTTCTATGCCGGAAGCAACAAAACTCATCTGTCTCGTCGAAAAACAATTCTTCATAGCCGAACGTGTCGATGAATGACACGGCGTCAGGATCGAGTGTGGCCGACGTGCGGTTGCGCGTGTAGCTTAGCCCAGCATTGACGGCTGTTTGCTTTTGATTGAAATCCCAGCGCCCACCCAAGTTCAAAAAGCGTGATCTGAAGTCGTTCTCGCGTGAAACCCCTGCCCCCACATAGGCTGCAGAGTCGTCCCATTCATGCGTGAGCTTAAAATCCAGTTGCTTGCGCGCTTCAGGCGATGCGGTGGACATGGTATGGGTCAGTTGATTGTCCCGCACGCCAGGCAGCAATGTGCCAATATCATCCCGACTTCCTTGTCGATAAAAGTTCAACTTTTCATCGATAAAGAATTCCTTGAGTCCGTCGCGCACAAGAGGGGAAGCACCTGAGACTACATTGGGCGAGTTTGTGCCAGCAACCACTGGTGCAGTTGAGATTGGTGATGCGCCGGACCAGGTGTCTTGCGTCAAGTTCACGCCCAACTTCCAACGTCCGCTCAAAGTCATTCGAGCACGGCCATTTAGAGTGTCCACCTCTATGGGCCGTGGGCTGGTCAATTTAGATTTACCTGAAAAGAGCCCTGTCTCAGAGTCAAATACGACGCCGAGGACACCTTGGCGTCGATCTTCGCGGTAGCGTCCGTACTGAAAGTCAATGCCGTCTCCTTCCGCCGCCGCGCAGACAGGCGAAGGAGACAAGCCTGGCAGCGCGAGCGCGGCCAAAGTCAAGGCGCTCAGCGCCGATCGCGGCGGCAATACCCGTTGCGCAGCCGCCCGCGCGGCGAGCGAATCTTTGGCGCAAGAGAGCAGTTGCGCTATTAGCCCACTGAGAATCTTGCGCGCAAATTTTCGGCTGCTGTGATTGCTGATTCTAGTAGCAGCCACACCCGCCTCCTTGTGCAGCCCCGCCGCTTGCGGCGGCTTCGCGGGTGTTGTAGGTATGCGCGCGCAATAGGCTCTGCATCGGGTTGGGATCCACAGCCATGTGCGGCTTGGCGAGATTGCCGCGTTCCCATGGCGCCACGGTTGTGCAACCTGCAAAGCCGCTGGATAAGGCAATTAGTAGCGCAGCGCTCGCACACGTTGCTTTATCCATCGTCTGATTCCTCTGAGAGTTCTTGCTGGGGGGGCACAATAGTGCCGTCGCTCGCGTTGCGCCAAAAGCCGCGTGCGCGAGTCGCTATGTGGCGATGATCATGACACGCCGGTACCTTGTTGTAAACGGAGCAAGGCTTACGCAGCTGCGGCAATTTGCCGCAGCTGCTGAGCGAAGAAATGCCGCGGGGCAATTCGTGCGAATGCCGCCCATAGCGTACCAAGGCCGCCAACACATATGGCGGTAAAAGATTCGTGCGAGCGGGAGCTAGTCATTTGGGTGCGACAAAATGCCGCATTGGCTTCACGTGACCGCTGAGGTAGGCTATCGCCCCGCTTGGTCGCTAAGCCGTTTTGACGAATCAAGCGGTCACTATTCGCAACTATCTATATTGGAGATTCGCATGACTAGAACGCAGATTGCCAAGAGCTTGGTGCTGACCATGCTCGGGCTTGCCGGTGCTGGGACAAGTTACGCACACGAGCCGCGAGTTATCGGCGGCGATTGCAATGTTGAGGTGGGCTGGCAAATCGAGCCTGCGTTGGAAGACGTCGACAACTATGCGGTGCTGATCATTGAGGACTGCGGCGGCTTACCGGTGGCCGCAGGCGACATCAACATTACGGTGAAAGCGCTGCGGTTGCACCGTGACGCTTTCAATGCCCCAGTGTTAAATCAGCTAACCCTGGGCACGATGAAGACTATAGAGAATTTCGGCTCCATTCAGCTTACGCCTAGCGTTGATGGCGCATATGGATTCGTGCTGAACGGCACTATTGCTGGTCGCGCCATCAACAACGAAAAGTTTGTCTGCGGCGACGGCAGCCAATCCGCCGGCGAAGAGTTCGATTGCGTCGTAAATCCACGAGTGTTCCCCGGTCCGAGCACCAACCGGTACTTACCGAATTGATAGGACAGCACATTGAACTTGTCGAAACACGGCGAGTGCTTAACAATCTCTCGGGAAAGGAACAATCGTGATCAATCGATATTCGGCAAAGCGCTTGGCCGTGGCGGTCTTGCTCGGCAGCGTATGCGCTGCCGCACCGTCGACTTGGGCCCACTGGACACACAGCGGCCAGTTGGGTAGTGCGAGCACAGCTGTCGACATTTTGCAGTACACGTGCGCCGCGAGCTACAACGGGAGCAATTTTACTGCGTTCGAGGCCAGGGTTAGGGACAAGTTGCCGGTTGCCACGCCTTATGTTCGCGTGCAGGCGCAGCGTGTTTCCCCCCTGCTTAACGGCTTGTTGAGGACTGACCCCAATTCGAATTCGGCGGTTGGTGACGGCGATACCGTAGCAGGCGGGACTGCGAGCCCGATGTCCAACGTGGCAACGACCGCCGGCGACTCGCGCGTCTATAAGATATACGTCTCAAAGAGTGCCACCGGCATCGAGTTTTATGAGCTTGACTACCATTGCCTGTATGGGGCTACTCCACATCCGGCACCGGGGGCGCTGATCTACCTTCAGAATCAATAGATTTCGCGTTCTGGGCAGCGGTGCTTCCTCGGAGCATCGCTGTCTTTTTTAGGACGGCCGGCGGCTTCATTGGCCGTTTCGCGGACAGGCTTACTAGTCGCCGGGCGCGACGGGGATCAGCCTTTGTCCCCGGTCTGATCGCCTTGCACCGCAGTGCATATCAGACAGGATTCTATCGCTGCGGTAGCGTGAATAGCGCTGTTCCAGGCGCTCGACTTCTTGTCTGCCCAACTCGAACGCAGCCTGAGCCTCGTGTGCCGTTTCGGCGAACAATCGAATCTCGCAGGGTGAACCCATTGCGGGAAACGCAAACTTCGATAGTTGCAGGCGTTCGAAGCGATTCATTCAGTGCCTAGCTCAACGGCCAGTAACCGACCGAGCCCAGAGTTTTCCACTGCTGGCACCTGCGACAATTTGCCGCATTCCTCAGCGGCGGCGAACGCATTAGTATTTGCTGGCTGCATGAGATGCGCCCCAAGAGAACGGCGCGCTCATGATACCGGGAGGGCGCGTGGATAAATATCGCGAAAGCGAATGCCGCGCAAGGGAGGATGTCTGCCGAGCTGCGTTGCGAGCATGCGGCCCGGCGCCGCGTATCCCTTCGTCTCCCACTTGCGCTGCGCCACGCCGCATACATCGAAGGAAGGGGAGACCATGACGCACCATCACAGGCAGATCGCACGCACGCGGTTGCTACTGGTGTTTTGTCTGCCATGGCTGGTCGCTTGTGCTCAAGTGCAGCCGTGGGAGCGCGGTAACTTGGCGAAGCCGCAAATGGCAATCGACCCGCAGCCGATGCAGAGCACGTTAAGCTCACACGTGCACAACAGCCGCGAGGGCACCGCTAGCGGTGGCGCCGGAGAAGGAGGCGGCTGTGGCTGCTACTAGCAAGCGCACAAGCCGGCCGCAAATAAGCCGGATCCTTGCCTGGCTGCTCAGCCGGTTGGACGGTATTCCCGCTGGCCGGTTTGCGTCGCAAAAAAACGCGGGCCGATCGTTAACGGCGTTGACGATCGCCGCTCTGGCTCTGCCGGGCATGACGCCGCGACAGTCCGGCGCGGTTGAAGACGATGGCGTGGATTTTCAGTACAGCCGCTATCGGGAGGGCGATCGTGACATGTACCGCTATCATTTTGGAGAGGGGTACGTCTACAAACTTCCAAACAAGCTCGAACCAATCGAGGTGGATGGGCTGCACGCTAAGGCGCGATTGCGTCTTTCTGATCGGTTCAAGCTAAAGTTCAATTTCATTCAGGATACTTGGTCCGGTGCTTCGCCAATCGGTAGCGCACCGGTCATTTCGGGCGGCGGCAACGGACCGACGTATGCAGAGGATGGTACGACCATCACCGGCGCATCGCCGCTGGCATCTTTGCCGATGTACGGCGATCTTGCCGTCGACCGCGACGGCAATTTCTATGAGTACCAAACCGACCCGAATACCGGGCAGCGCATCATTGGTGCGCGCAACAACCGCCACACCCATGTGATGAGTTCTGCTTCCCCTGAGACCCGGAAGCAAGGCGATTTCAAACTGACATACGAGTGGAACGAGGCGGCGCTGGACGTCGGCGCCGGCACATCAACCGAACGCGACTATCGTTCGCAGTTCTTCAATTTGGGTGGCCGTTTAGACTTCAACCAGAAGCTGACGACATTCAATTGGGGGCTCAGCTATACCAGCAGCGAAACCAAGGCGAAGCTCGATCCGGATGCGTTGCCTTTCATTGCCACCGATCTTTATGACAAATCCCTTTGCTTTTCTGATGGGACGCTCATTCCTATGCAACCTACCGTGCCGACTGGGTACGTCGAGGGCAATTGCGTCGACGACGGGCAAGGCCAATTTGTCCGCACTGAAGCGACTTTACGTGGCAAGCGGCAGGACCGAGGCATCGAGCTGGGGCTGACCCAAGTGCTGAACAAGAACGCATTGCTGACGCTGGGTCTGGGTTATACGCGCAGCACCGGATATATGGCGAACCCGTACAAAGTGGTGTTTGGACATACCGTTGTATTCAACGTGAACAACGATGATGATCCCATCGGCCAGACGAATTTGTACGGCAATACAGGCAGCAGCGCTTTGGTGGAGGTGCGGCCGGAGAAACGTGAATTGTTCGACTGGCACCTTGGCTATAAGCGCTACGTGGAATCCCTCGATGCCGCGTTGCACCTTGACTACCACTATGCGCACGACGACTGGGGCATCCGAGCGCACACCTTGGAAGGAAAATGGGTGCAGCCGTTCGGCACCGGTTGGACGGTGACGCCGCGGCTGCGCTATTACTCTCAGTCGCAAGCCGATTTCTATGCGACGGCCATCTTCGAAATGACCCGCTACAACTTTGATGCGAGCGGTGCTTTCGTCGATACGACATCGTTGCGTAAATTTCCGAAGCACTACTCTAGCGATCAGCGTCTTTCGGGTTACGGCACGTTGGGCGCAGGATTTTCTCTGAGCAAGCGGTTCGCGAGGGGGGTCACGGCTGAAGCGGGCTACGACTACTACACGCACAAAGGCAGCTTGAAGCTCGGGGGCGGGGGGGAGGACGACTTTGCCGACTTTCACTACTGGGTGGCCAATGCGGCGATCAAGGTTGACTTGGACGCAGTCGGCGGCAGCCGCGGTGATCCTCAGCCGCAGCAACACGACGCGCATTCGCAGCACCAACATAGCAGCGCCCCCGCCGGAGTCATGTTCGATCATGCCTTGGGCAAGGCGGGCGAGTTCATGCTCGGCTATCGCTACATGCGCAGCACGCAAGGCGGCGGTTTGCTATTTGGCAGCAACAGCGTAAACGTCGATACAGTGCGCCAGGCGGGCTGCGAGAGCCAGGAGTGTGCGGTGACGCCGCGCGCCATGTCGATGAACATGCACATGTTGGACCTGATGTATGCGCCTAAGGATTGGTTAACGCTAACGCTGATGCCGCAATGGGTGGATATGAGCATGAGCATGACGCCCAATCCGAACGTTCAACTCAGCGGCGCGCATGGCGCGCACAGCACTGGGCATAGACACGAAACCGGCGGCATGGGCGATACCGGCATCTACGCAATCGCCAAGCTGCTCGATAAACCGGGGCACCATCTGAACCTCGCGCTGGGCGCCACCATTCCTACCGGTGATGTGGATATCCGGCTGCGCAAGACATTGACGACACCCGTCTACGATCAGCGCATCCACTACGGCATGCAGCTCGGCAGCGGTACTTGGGATTTGCAGCCTAGCCTGACCTATACGGGAGAAGCAGGCCGCCTTTCTTGGGGGGCACAGTTGACGGGTACTGCGCGCATGGAAAAGCGCAACGATTCGGGTTTCGCTTTCGGCGACATTTTTCAGAGCAGCGTCTGGGGCGGGGTGCGCTGGACGCCGTGGCTTACCGGCACGTTGCGCGGCGTGTATACCACACAAGGTCGGCTGCGCGGCCGCTATCCGGCAAGCGAGGAAATAGATATATACACCGGCGAATTGTTCGTGCCGGAGCACCTAGGGCCGTTTGATTTCCCCAGCAACTACGGCGGCAAGTTTGTCGATATAGGCGTTGGGCTAAACGCCACTCTCGGAGGTGCTTGGCGCGGCAGTAACCTCAAGCTCGAGTGGTTGCAGCCGGTGCGCGAAAAGGTTAATGGTTACCAACAGGAACGCGAGAGCACGTGGGTGTTTAGCTGGAATATGCAGTTCTAGTCGACGCGGCCCGGACTGAGACCCCCAAGCAAAGCGCGATGAAAAGCATCCGCGTCTTGAATCTGCGGCGCGTGCCCCAGTTCGGGAAACTCCACCAGCTTTGCATTCCGCATTGCTTTCGCGGTGAGCTTGCCTAGTTCCGGATAGTTGCCGATCTTGGCCTTGACCTCCGGCGGCGCGATGTCTTTGCCGATCGCAGTAGTGTCTTGCTGACCCAGCAACAGCAATACCGGCATCTGCAGCAAGCCGAACTCGTAGATGACGGGCTGCGTGTAGATCATGTCGTAGATCAGCGCCGAGTTCCAAGCGACGATCTCCTTGCCGGGGCCGCGATACATGCCCGCCAGCATTTGCACCCAGCGTTCGTACTCGGGGCGCCACTGCCCGGCGTAGTAAGTCGCGCGTTCGTAGTTGCGTATGCGTTCCGCGGTCGTTTTCAAATCGCGCTCATACCATTGGTCGACGCTGAGCGAAGGGACGCCTTTGGCTTTCCAGTCTTCCAGGCCGATCGGATTGACCAGCACGACTTGCTCGGTTTCTTGCGGATACATGAGTGCGTAGCGCACCGCCAGCATGCCGCCGGTCGAATGGCCCATGAGCGTTGCTCGTTGCACGCCGAGCGACTGCAGCAGCGCATGGGTGTTGCGCGCCAGCTGTTGAAAGGTGAATTGATACTGGCGCGGTTTGGTCGACTTGCAGAAACCGATCTGATCCGGCGCAACGACGCGATACCCTGCTGCTGTCAGCGCAGCGATGGTAGATTCCCAGGTCGCCGCGCAGAAATTCTTGCCGTGCAGCAACACGACGGTGCGCCCGTTCGCGTTGGAGTTTGGTGCGCGATCGAGATACGCCATCTGCACTTCTTGTCCCTGTGAACCGAATTTGAAGCGCTGTTCCGGCCACGGGTAGTCGAACCCCTCCAGTTCAGCGCCATAGGCTGGCCCGTCTTCCTGCGCTCTGAGCGATGTCGGGCTGAGCGCCGCGAATAGGAGCAGCGTGCAGGCGATGCGGAACCAAGCGATTTTGCTGCACAGTTTCATAGCCGTTTGCATGTGAAATGACCTGGGCCGATTCTACGGTGAGCTTGCGCGCTTAGCCACGGTTATCGCTGACAGTTGCCGTTGTGCTTTAGTGCACGGATCGGAGCGCTTTTCGCGCTATGCTACGCGCTCGTTCGGATGCTGTCCGAACGCGGCGTTGGGGCCAATCAAGGAGAACAAGGAGCCACCCCTATGAACCAAAGCGACGAGTACGACTACGTTATTGTTGGCGCTGGATCCGCCGGCGCGGTGCTCGCTGCGCGCCTAAGCGAGGACGCACACGCGCGCGTGCTGCTGCTGGAAGCCGGGCGCGCCGATCACTTCTACACACGTTTTCCGTTGAGCTTTGGGCTGCTTATCAGCCATCCCGGCGCCAACTGGCTGTACGAATCCGAGCCCGAAGCGGGCACAGGCCACCGGCGCATTCCCGTTCCGCGCGGCAAGTTGCTGGGCGGCTCCAGCTCGATTAACGGCTTGGTCTGGGTGCGCGGCCAACCGCAAGATTACGACACTTGGGCCAGCATGGGCGCGCGCGGCTGGAGTTGGCGCGATGTCGCGCCGCTATTCGACCGCATCGAGGATTTCGAAGTGGCGAACGCCAACGGGCGCGGCCACGGCGGTCCGTTGCACGTTTCCATCGTGCCCGATCAGAACATTTTGTATGACGCGCTGTTCAGCGCCGCGGAGCAGGCCGGCTATCGCGTCAATCCGGACTACAACGGCCTCGATCAAGACGGCATCGGCAAGACGCAGGCGAGCATCAAGCACGGCCGGCGCATGAGTGTCGCGCATTGCTACCTCAAGCCGGCGATGCGGCGGTCGAATCTGCGCGTCGTTACGCAAGCGCCGGTGCGGCGTGTTCTGCTCGAAGGCAGGCGCTGCGCCGGAGTGGTGTATCAGCAGCACGGGCGCCAAGTCGAAGTGCGCGCCGCGCGCGAAGTCATTCTTTGCGCCGGCGCCGTGGCGACGCCGCAGTTGCTTGAGCTCTCCGGCATCGGCCGCCCCGAGATTTTGGAAGCGCATGGCATCGGCGTGCGGCACGCATTACCTGCGGTTGGCGAGAATTTCCGCGATCACATCAATGCGCGCATCAGCTGGCAAGTCAACGATAGGCGTGCTTCGTACAACCTGCGCGCGCGGGGGGTGAACAAGCTGGGCGAAGCGTGGAAGTACTTAACTAGCCGCAGTGGCTTCATCAGCCTGCCGTCCGCCCCGGTGGTTGCGTTTTTGAAGACGCGTGCCGATTTGCCGACGCCGGACGTGCAAATGCATTTGGTGCCGTATTCGCTCAAAGATCCGCAGCGGCGCATCCTGCACGATATGCCGTCGATGGCTATCACCTGCTATCAATTGCGTCCCGAAAGCCTAGGTTCCATCCATATCCGCTCGGCCGATCCGAATGTGCACCCGGCGATCCGTTTCAATTTTTTGGGCGAGGACATCGACCAGCGCACGATCGTGGCAGGCATCAAGATGACGCGCGCCATCGCGCACGCACCGGCGCTCGATGCGTTGCGGGGCGAGGAGTTTTCGCCGGGCAAGCAGATCGCCACGGACGCGCAGATTCTGGAGTGGGTACGCAAGAACTCCGTCACCGCCTACCATCCGATCGGCACCTGCCGTATGGGCGAAGGCGCCAACACGGTGGTCGATCCTGAACTGCGGGTGCATGGTCTGGAGGGTTTGCGCGTTGCGGACGCATCCGTGTTTCCGACCATGCCTTCGGGCAACACCAACGCCCCGGCCATTATGGTTGGAGAGAAGGCCGCCGACCTCATCCGGGCCGCGCGAGGCTAGGGGCGCGCCGCTCGCAGCTTCGGGGGCACGCTACAGTTCTTTCGCTGCGTATAGAATGCCGCGCATGGCAACGTCACTTGGCAGCTTCGATTACATCATTGTCGGCGCCGGCACGGCAGGCTGCGTGCTGGCGAACCGGCTCTCGGCCGATCCCAGCATTCGCGTCCTCCTGCTCGAAGCGGGCGGCAAGGACGACTGGATTTGGATTCACATTCCGGTCGGTTACTTGTATTGCATCGGCAATCCGCGCACGGATTGGATGTACAAGACCGAAGCCGAGCCGGGACTGAACGGCCGCTCGATCGGCTACGCGCGCGGCAAGGTGCTGGGCGGCTGCTCGTCGATCAACGCCATGGTCTACATGCGCGGGCAGAAGCGCGACTACGACGAGTGGGCGCAACTCACGGGTGATGCTTCGTGGCGCTGGGACAACGTGCTGCCGGTGTTCAAGCGCAGCGAGGATTACCACAAGGGCGCGGACGAGATGCACGGCGCGGGCGGCGAATGGCGCGTCGAGAAGCAGCGCTTGTCATGGGAGTTGTTGGAGACCTGGCGCGATGCGTGCGCGCAACAAGGCATCGCGAAAATCGACGACTTCAATCGCGGCGACAACGAAGGTTCGAGTTTCTTCGAAGTGAATCAGAAGAAAGGCGTGCGCTGGAACGCGACCAAGGCGTTCTTGCGGCCGGTGATGTCGCGGCCGAATCTCACCGTGTTGACCGACTGTTTGGTTAAGAAACTGCGCATCGAAAACAAGCGCGCGACGGGAATCGAATTTAGTCAGGGCGTCAGTGCAAACGCGCAAGACCAGTTCGCCGAAGCCCGCATCGAGACCATACTTTCAGCAGGATCCATTGGAAGTCCTCAGATCATGGAACTGTCAGGGATAGGCAATGCCCAGTATCTGAAAAATCTGGGTATTCCGATCGTGCACGATCTGCCCGGTGTCGGCGAGAATCTGCAAGATCATCTGCAAGTTCGGCCCGTCTACAAAGTAAAGAACGTTCTCACCATGAACACCTGGGCCAACTCGCTGTTCGGCAAGATGCAGATGGCGCTCATGTACGCGCTGCAACGACGCGGCCCGCTCACCATGGCGCCGAGCCAACTCGGCACGTTCACCAAGTCCGATCCGAGCTACGCGACCGCCAATATCGAATATCACATCCAGCCGCTCTCGCTCGACAAGTTCGGCGATCCGCTGCACGACTTTCCCGCGTTCACGGCATCGGTGTGCAATTTGCGCCCGACCTCGCGCGGCAGCGTGCGCATCAAGAGCGCCGATCCGCACGCCGCTCCGGCCATCGCACCGAACTATCTATCGACGCAGGAAGACCGCAAAGTCGCCGCCGACTCGCTGCGCTTAACGCGCAGAATCGTCGCATCACCCGCGCTGGCCAAGTATCAGCCGGAGGAATGGCGTCCGGGCCCCAGCGTGCAAAGCGATGCCGACCTGGCCAAAGCTGCGGGCGACTTAGGCGCGACGATTTTCCATCCCATCGGCACCTGCAAAATGGGCCGCGCGGATGATCCCATGGCGGTGGTCGATACGCGTCTGCGCGTGCGCGGCGTCGAGCGGCTGCGTGTGATCGACGCTTCGGTGATGCCGACAATTACTTCCGGTAACACCAATTCGCCGACCATCATGATTGCGGAGCGGGCGGCGGAAATGTTGAAGGAAGATCGCAGGCAGTGACGTATTGTTTGTCGCGGCGGCTATGAAAGCCAGAGGAACTAGCCCGACGTTGAAGGTCTCATATATACTGCCTAGGCTATGTCAAACAGTCAGATACTCGCTCTTAAGATCGGGCAAGACGACTTTCCCTATTTCGAGAACCCGCCTATCGTCGAAACTGTGCTTTCTGTCCAGTACGATCGGCTACCGTTGGGCTCCGTGCACTTCGGCCTCTACTGGCAAACGATTCGCGAACGTTATCCGAAATGGGAAGAGCAGTCGCCATTGCTCCCCCAGGTTGAGCAAGTTACCGGGCCTGGTGCCCAAATCCTGCGGCTTGAGTTCCAGCAGCGAACGCCTAGGCTTTGGTTCGTGAATACCGATCAAACAGAGATGATTCAGGTTCAGAATGACCGATTCATTAAGAATTGGCGCAAGATCGAAGGCCAAGCATACCCTCGATACGGAGCGGTCATAAAGCCAGCCTTCGAAGACGACTATCAGAGGTTTGCCGCGTTTCTCACTAGGGAGAGGCTAGGCAACATCAAGATCAACCAGTGCGAGGTGACATACGTCAACCACATAGTCTCTGGAGATGTCTGGAGCAGGTGGGATGAGATCGATGAGATATTCACCTTTTGCAAGCGATGCGACATCTCTGCGCCTCATCTAGGCGCAACCGAGAACTTGGGAGTTCAGCTCCGTTTCCCGATCCTCGATACCGCCGAACAATGGATAGGTCGTCTTCATGTTGACATACAACCAGCACTCACTGCGATTGATGGTAAGCCCATGTACGTGATGCAGCTTACGGCGCGCGGAATGGTTCTTGAGGGCTACGATTTTTTAGATATCGGGCATTGGTGTGTTGTGAAGATGTTTGAGCAGCTCACCACGCCCAAGATGCACCGAGTCTGGAAGAGAAAAGCAACGTGAGCGCTATAGCGTCGGATATTCACGGCGGAGCATCAGCTTTTGCTCGCGCCCTAAGACACGAGATCGGTACTGTTCGTATTCAGCATAGCGACGGGTTTGCACGCCGGAACGTCACTATCGCCAGCGAGGCGGAATTTGGCCGCATAGTAGTAGTACTGGGTGTGCATGAAGTTGCACTTATCTATCGGCGGGGCGAAAGACTGCCGCAATGGCTCGCGCCAGTGCTTCGTTCGCTGGAAGAGCGCTGGGGAAAAGAACCAGGATGGGATAGTTACGGGGCCAAACCCACCGACCTCAAACATGCGCAACGCCTGCTGGACTGTCTGCTGGTGGTCATGGAGGACGCGTCCACTCCGCCGACTATCACGCCTTTGTCAGATAGCGGCCTACAAGCTGAGTGGCACAAAGCTGATGGAGACCTAGAGATTGTCGTCTCTGCTGATGAACCGGAACGGTACTACTACTACGACGCGCTGACAGAAAAAGAAGAGGGGGGGGAAACAAAAAAGCAAACCCTGAGGTTGAAAGACCTCATTCGGCGGTTTTGACGGAGTCGCTACTTGGGGGAGCCAGCCGAAAGAGACGATCTAACGATCCCTGACAGCGATCGGCTTTTTCGCCGAATTCCCCCGAATCAGTTGTTTAGATGCGAAGATGGATCCCAGCGACCATCCTCTGCCAATTTCAAGACTGAAAAAATGTCGGTAAACGTTGAGTCTCTCATGGTCGAGCAGGGTCGACCGCCAGCGGACACCCTTCGGAACCGTCCAAACGACTACCTAACCTCGATCGTCGCCGGAAATGTACGCAAGTTTCAGTTGCCTATAGTAAAAGACACTGAACCGCCCAACGATCCAGCTCATGGACTTGTGCTCGGAAAGAAGAAGGACAGTTTCGCCAATGCTATGGTCAGAACCCACATTTGGATTGTCGCTCCACCAAAATCGAAATGACGCGTCCGTTGGTCAGGCGAACCCAGCAATCCCTACAAAGCCGGTCAAATACAATTTGCCGTTGACATCTAATGCAGTTACCCGGACGCTTGAGGTATGAGAACCACGCTTGATATCGCCGACGATGTCTTGCGAGCAGTCAAAGAGCGCTCTCGCCGCGAAGAGAAGACGATCGGACAAGTAATATCCGAACTCGCGCGAAGTGCTTTGACTGCGCCACGCGCACCTAACCACGTGCGTGCACCGAGATCGCGCTTCGGCTTTCGACCGTTTGCCACGCGTGGTGGAATCATCACCAACGAGTTAATCGACGCATTGCGCGAGGATGCGCTTGAGCCGCGCGCCGCTCGCGGAGTCGGCAAAGTAGGGCGCGGCACACGTTGTTAAGAAGGCGGCGTCGAGAGCAGCGTAGGCATGGTTGCTCAGTTGCCGGTACCCCGCTTATCGAGGAGTTCGCAATGCAACGAAATGACCACGGATTCTCATTACAGCCCGGCATGCAGCAAGGCGACGAAACCGAATCGCCCATCCCGACGCGCCTCGTTTCCAACGAAGAATTCCCGCCGTTGCCGCAAACACCGCAACAGCGGGAAGTCGAGCAACGTATCCTGTTGGCGGCCGACGCGCTGGCGCCACGCTTGGGTTTAAGCCGACGCCAATTTCTGCGCACCAGCGGCGGAATGGCAACGGCGTTTCTAGCGATGAATGCGGTGTTCGGGCGCTTCTTTTCGGTCTCCGACGCGGAGGCGGTGGAAATCGAAGCGGCGCGGGAGGCCGCGGGCGAGCCGGGATTTATTTTCGACGTGCAGTTGCACTACGTTGGCGCGGCGTACGATCCGACTGACGCCGAGGCGCAGCGCAAAGGCGCGGTCAGCAAACCGGGGTTGATGGGCTTGCGCAAACGTGCGCAGCGCTTCAATCCGAAACTCGCGGGCGATAGCGGCACGCTGGCGGATTTGTCGTGGCAGAACTTTATCAAGGAAGTGTTTCTCGATAGCCAAACTTCCATCGGGCTGATCTCCACGCCGCCGGGGCCGTACCCGAACGAAGCAGTGGTGCCACCCAAGGAAATGACGCTGTTCCGCGACGAGATCAACCGCATCACGCGCTCGCGCCGCATGCTCTCGCACGGCTTGGTGACGCCGCAGTTAGGGCAAACCGATCTCGATTTCATGGAAATGCAGGCCGAACAACTGAAGATCGACGCTTGGAAAGCCTACACCGGCGCTTGCCCGAAAGGCTTCGAGCACGGCTGGTTCGTCGACGACGAAAAGATCGCTTACCCGATGCTGGAAAAAATGCGCAAACTGGGGATCAAGCGCTTCTGCATCCACAAAGGCTTGCCGCTCGGGCCGGTGGCGGACTACAACCATCCGCGCGATTTGATTCAAGCGGCCAAGGATTTTCCGGATATCGACTTCATGGTCTATCACTCGGGCCTGCTCAACGTCACCGCGCCGAAGCCCAGCGGCGAGGTGCCGTGGACGACCGAGTTTTGCGAGATGAAGAAGAAGGAGCCCGGCATCAAGAACATCTACATGGAACTCGGCTCGACCTTCGCGCAGCTCGTCTCCACCAACCCCGCCGCCTGCGCGCACTTGCTCGGCCAGATGATCGCCGCCTTCGGCGCCGATCATGTGCTGTGGGGCACGGACTCGATCTGGTACGGCACGCCGCAGTGGCAGATCGAAGCGATGCGCCGCTTCGAAATCCCCGCAGATCTGGTGGATAAGCACGGCTACGCGCCGCTGACCAAGGCGGTGAAGGAGCAGATTTTCGGCTTGAACGCGGCCAAGGTGTTCAACGTTGATGTCGCTGCCAAGCGCAACGAGATACCGGCGGATTTCCTGACGCAGATGAAGATGGCGTATCTGGATGAGGGCGCAAGCCCGAGCCATCGGTGGTATGGGTGGGTGGTATAAAAGGCGCGGGGGAACCCCCTGCCCCCGCGCTTGTGCTACATGAGTCGTGCCTATCGAGAGCGCGCTTTGCGCGCCGACTAAAGGGTGCCGACAATAGGTGAGCAACGCACCGAAAAAGGATAATCGTGATTCGCTTCTTCTACAACAACGCCCCCAACCCGATGAAAGTCGCCCTCCTGCTCGAGGAGTTGGGCGAAAAGTACGAACCCGTTCCGGTGGATACGCGCAAGGGCGAGCAACATAAGCCCGAGTTTCTTGCGATCAATCCCAACGCCAAAGTGCCGGTCATCGTCGACGATGGCGTAATCGTGTTCGATAGCAACGCCATCTTGCTGTACTTGGCGGAGAAGGCCAACAGATTCCTTCCAGCAGGCAACGCGCCTGCCGCGCGCGGGCCGCTGCTGTCGTGGCTGATGTTCGTTGCGAGCGGTATCGGCCCGTACTCGGGCCAAGCCGTCCATTTTCGCGTCTACGCGCCGCCTAACGACTACGCGCTCAAGCGCTACGATTTCGAAGCCGCCCGCCATTGGCAGATACTCGACGATCGGCTGGCGCAGCAGCCTTACATGCTTGGCTCGACCTATACCATCGTCGACATGGCAGTTTGGGGCTGGGCGCGCTTGATTCCGACCGTGATGGGCGGCCCGGAAGCGTGGGCGCGATTTCCCAACGTGAAGCGGCTACTCGACGAGATCAGCGCTCGACCCGCTGCCGCCGGAGTGGAGCGGCTGCGCAACCTGCATACGTTCAAGACCGAGAACGACGACGAGGCGCGGCGCAATATGTTTCGGCACCTTGTTAAGTAAGCAGCCACGATTACCCATCGGCGCGCTCGAAAACGAGTGGCTGATCATTAGCGCATGCCCAGTTCGCGATTTCTGCGCCTAGGGTATTCAAGGAGGCGGCTTCAACCAAAACAGAGAACTGGCTGCGCGCGCATAGCTGGGGAGCAGCGTTTCTCTGCACCGAGAGTTCGAGCGCGGAGTGCCCTAGCGAGTCGTATAAATACGCGCGGAGCTTGAGCCAGCAGTAAGCATTTGCCTGCGTTGAACCGACTTCCAAAACCGCTTCATCCGTGACGGATGAAGGAAAGTTCTTCAAGCGCTCCGCGAAGGCTTGAAGTTCGTTGGGATATACGTATATGTCTTGAGTGGCTGAATAGCCATTCCCTTCGAGAAATACCTCGACTTGGAGCATTCCATCGGTGTCTGACCAAAGGCGATCTAGCGAGAGCCGCATTTTCCCCGGCTAATCCGCAATCGCCTGATAAACCAGCGTCTTGAACAGCTTGCGGTAATACTGCCGCATCGGCCCGCTCGCTTGCGACATGTAGACGCCGACCAATTCTTCTTTCGGATCGACCCAGAAGTAAGTGCCGGCGTAGCCGCCCCACATGAATTCGCCGCTGGAGCCGGGCACGGCGGCGATGCCGGGGCCTTGGCGCACGGCGAAGCCGAGGCCAAAGGTGTAGCCGGGGACGCCGAGCAGTAACTCGCCCGGCGTGACCGGCGCGCTGATGCGCGTGCCGAGGTGATCGGAGGTCATGAGCGCGACCGTCGGCCGGCTCAGGATGCGCGCGCCGTCGAGTTGGCCGCCGTTAAGCAGCATTTGGCCGAAGCGCAAATAATCGCTCGCGGTGCCGACCGCACCCGCGCCGCCGGAATCGTTTTTCGGCTGGGCAGAGACGTCGATCAAGTTGTAAGGCAAGCCGGATACTGGATCGACCGGCAGCGGCTGCGCCAGCCGTTTGAGTTTGTCGGGCGCGGCCCAAAAGCCGGTGTCGGCCATCTTCAGCGGTGCGAACAGGCGCTCGCTCAAGAAGTCCCCCATGCGCTTGCCGGCGGCGGCTTCCACCACGCGTCCAAGCAGGTCCGAGGCGAGGCTGTATTCCCATACCATGCCGGGCTGATGTGCGAGCGGTGCAGCGGCGAGGCGCTCGACCTGCTCGGCCGGGGTCATGTCGCGGCTATCGAACTCGCGCGCGCCGGGGTTGAACAGCGCGGCCTTGGTGTAAGCCTCTTTGACCGGCGCGTTGGCGGTGATTTCGCCGTACGCCAAACCGGCGGTGTGGCGCAGCAGATCGTAAACCGTCATTTCGCGCTCGGCCGGCACCTTGGCGTACGTTACTTTGGCGAATTCGGCATCGGCCTTGGCGACGCTCACTTGCAGGCCCTTCATCTGCGGCAGGTACTTCGAGACCGGATCGGTCAACACCAGTTTGCCGTCTTCCACCAGCATCATCGCCGCCACCGAAACCAGCGGCTTCGACATGCTGTAAAGCCGGAAAAGCGCATCGCGCGGCATCGGTGTGCCGCGTTCTTTGTCTTGCATGCCGAGCGCTTGATCGAACACCAGCCGGCCTTTGCGTGCAACCAGCATCACCACGCCGGGCAGCTTGCCTTGCTCGATTTCGCGCTTGAACACTTCCGTGATGACTGCCAGGCGTTGGGCGGACATGCCCGCTTGCGCCGGCTCGCCGCGCGCCGGATCGGCCGCAACTGCTGCGACCGCAGTGAATAGGCACACTGTGCCGATCAGGCGGCGCGGAAACTTTGCCAACATGGGATTGCCTGGGCGAATATTGGATGGCGCCAATATACCCGAGCGTGCGCCTTCTAGGCGGGGGACGACCTCAGCCCATATGCCTTACCGCCGCGAAACAAAAACTCTGCCCGCAATATCGCCTCGCCCTCCTGTTTCGGGAAGGTGAAGCCGACCACTTCGATGGTTTCGCCTGGCTTGATCGGTTCGACCTTCCAGGCTTCCATGCGCGTCAGCGGCGCCAGCTCGATCTCCCATTTGCGGTCCTTGCGCGTGGGCAGCTTGGTCTTAGCGAGGAGGGCGGCGGCATCAAGGGAGGTTTGCTGGGCGGGCACGCTGCGCGCGGCGAGATCGCGCGGCAGAGCGAGATCGGCGGCAAGCTCGATATCGAGCTCCACGTGCGGGTTGGCCCACTTCACTTCGCGCACGACGCCACGCAGGTAAAGGGGCTGGCCTTGGTCGAACGAACTCCAGCCGTGATGCGCATAAGCGCGATGAGCGAGGGCGGAAAGGCCCGTGGCGAGCAAGAAATGGCGTCGGTTCATGTTGTTTCCAGTTTAGAGTGACTCACACGTAGGCGATCAGCCGTCCGCAACTGAGCACGGCGATCCAAACAATAAACGAGGCCAGGACTTGCGAGCGCGCCAGCCTATCGTTGAGCTGCAACGATCCGCGTGCATGAAACCACGCCGCGTTGCCGCCCGCGATCATGAGGAACAGCATTTTCCATTTGAAGGCTGGGTTGGCCAGGAGTTCCAGCGCCTGTGTGGCGAACATGGTCAAGCCGCTAACCACCGCCAGCGCGAAGCCCAGCACCGACAGCGGCAGCGCCAGCCGTGCCAGTGCGGCAAGATCAATGGCCTTGCCGGCGCCGAGCACGCGCGCTTCGAAACAAACCAGGTTGCCGAGCAGCATGGCGATACCCACGAGGTGCACGATCTCCAGAATCGGGTAGGCCCAAGCTGACTGCGTCAGGTAGGCGATGCCGGGGTTCATGCGAGTATTATCGAGCGATCGAATCCCCGATGGAAGGAGCCGCCGATGTTACGCAGCATGCTGGTCTGGCTGCTTGCCGCCTGCGGCGTTTTGGCCGTGCAGGCTGCCGACGAACTCCCGCTCTTCGACGGGCACCTGCACTACAGCGGCGATGCCTGGGAGCAATTCCCGCCGGAGAAGGTCATGCAGTTGTTAGACCAGGCAAACATCTCGAAAGCGTTGCTCTCTTCAACGCCCATCGAGGGCGCGCTGCGCTTGCACCGGCACGCGCCGGAGCGCATTGTCATGGAACTGCGGGTTTACCGCAAGACCACCAGCCTCGCCACTTGGTTTCAAGAACGGCAGACTTGGTTCAAAGATCCGGACACCATCCCCTTCCTCCAAGCTGAGCTAAAGCGCGGCATCTACAAGGGCATCGGCGAGTTTCACGTCAATGGCAACGAAGTCGACACGCCGGTCATGCGCCGAATCGCTGATCTGGCAGTCGAGCACAACATCCACCTGCACGCGCATTCGGATGCTGATGCCATCGCTAAGCTGTTCGAGTTCAATCCCAAGGCGCGCATCATCTGGGCGCATGCAGGCATGACGACCGATCCGGAGACGGTCGGATCGTTCGTGGCAAAGTACCCGAATCTGTGGGTGGAGCTGTCTTATCGCAACGACGTAGTCAGCGGCGGCGAACTGAATCCGGTCTGGCGCAAACTGTTCTTGGCCTACCCGGAGCGCTTCTTGTGGGGCAGTGATACCTGGACGCCGGCGCGCTGGCCCGAAGTACCGATCCTGGCGCAACAAGCGCGCGCTTGGCTGGGGTTGCTGCCGCGCGACGTCGCGGAAAGGATCGCCTACAAGAACGGCCAGGCGTTGTTCGGCTTTTGATCCCTACTGGTGTTTCAAAACTCAAGGCTTTCGCCTTTGGGTTGAGATGCGTCTAAGCCCCTCGCTAAGCTCAGGGCGAACCGCCCTTAACGGCTGCCACCATTTATGGCTGTCTCAATAATTCGGCAAGACCTGGCAATACGGTGATAGGTATCCCGTGTTGACGCAGAATCGATGCGAATTACAAGGCGATACCTTTGACAGTAATACTGTGAGCAGAGTCTGGGGAGGGATGCAGCGAGGCGGCATACCGCCCCGCTACGGCAAAGCGGAGATTACTTGAGGTGGTTGTTGACCAGCTTGGTCATCTCGAACATCGAGACTTGCTTCTTGCCGCCGAACACCGCGCCCAACTTATCGTCGGAATTGATCATGCGGCGGTTCTTGCTGTCTTGCAGGCCGTTCTTCTTGATGTAATCCCACACCTTCTTGGTGATCTCGGTGCGGGGAATGGCTTTTTCGCCGATCACGGCGGCCAGAACGGAATCCGGTTGTTGTGGCTTCATGAACGCAGCATTTGGCTTGCGCTTGGCTGCGGGCTTCTTCGCAGGGGCTTTCTTCGGAGCGGCTTTCTTAGCTGCCGGCTTCTTGGCCGGTGCAGCTTTCTTGGCGGCAGGCTTCTTGGCAGCGGGTTTCTTCGCTGCGGGTTTCTTAGCTGCCGGTTTCTTTGCTTTCGCCATGTTGAATCTCCTTCCTGATAAGTTGACTGAATTTCTCGAGTGAAACTTAATATTTCGCTCTCTGAAGCGAACATGCGGAAGATGCCGAATTTCGCTATGGCTTGTCAACAACTTGAGAGGGAAAATGACACTTTTTTTACTCTAGCGATGCGATTTGCGCAGAGCGCGCGGTTGCATTACCTTAGAGCTTGTGCGCAGATAGTTCGCGCTAGCGTTGCGCCATCGGAAAATTTATGGGGTGAGGAAGAGCCGTTCGATGCCGATCGCTAGCGCACCGCACCCCTTCGGCCGCCGCCGTGTACCCCGGTGCATCCTCTATCCACGAACCATTCAGGAACGAGCTCTAGGCCATGAATATCGCTGACATTCGCAAGGAATACCAACTCGCCAGCCTCGATGAAAGCGAGGTCGCGCGCGAGCCGCTCGAGCAATTCGGCAAGTGGTTCAACGAAGCGCTTGCCGCCAAACTGCCCGAACCCACCGCCATGACACTCGCCACCACCGATTGGATGGCGCGGCCCTCGGCACGCATCGTCTTGCTGAAGGGCTTCGATGCGCAGGGGTTCGTCTTTTTCACCAACTATGAAAGCCGCAAGGGACGCGAGCTATCTGCCAATGCGCAGGCAGCGCTGCTGTTCCATTGGGTCGAGCTGGAGCGCCAAGTGCGCATCGAGGGCCGCATCGATAAGGTCGAATCCAAACAGTCCGATGCTTACTTCCGCGAACGTCCTTATGCCAGCCAGTTGGGCGCTTGGGCCTCGCGGCAGAGCGAGGTTGTGCCGAATCGCATCGAACTGGAACGCCGTATCGGCGAAGCCGCAGAGCGTTACGGTAAGGAGGTGCCGCGCCCGCCGCACTGGGGCGGCTACCGTCTCGCGCCGCAAAGCCTTGAGTTCTGGCAAGGGCGCCCGAGCCGCCTGCACGACCGCGTGCGCTACCGATTCGAGGGCAGCAAGTGGATAATTGAGAGGTTGGCGCCGTAAGAAAGGCGCAGGATCAAAAGAGGCGCAGGATCAAAAGAGGCGCGGGGGTAGCCCCGGCGAAGACAGGCGAAGCCTGGGCTTCGCTCATCTTCGCGTGCCCCGCGCTCGTTCTGGAGGCACCGGGGCTGAACGTGCAGATTGGAGAAGGTTTGTTCACCGGCGCAAAGCGCCTGTTTCGTCCCCGATGCGTCGAAGAACCTGCACGGGGGCAGGGGGTTCCCCCGCGCCTCTTTCGATCCCGCGCCTCGTAATCCTCACATTTTCATCACGACGAAACCCAGACACAACGCACCGGTCAATCGTTTATTGCTTACCCAACAAGGAAAATCCCAATGCGAGCCCATACGCGTACGATGATCAAAGCTGTCGCTCTCGCGGCGGTGTTCGGAGTGCTAGGCCTTGGCGCCACCGCCCAAACCATCCAAACCCAACCCGCTGCTGCCGGCCTCGCCAAAGCCACCTTCGCCGGTGGTTGCTTTTGGTGCATGGAACCGCCGTTCGATAAGCTCGAGGGCGTGATTTCCACTACCTCCGGGTACATCGGTGGACAGAAGAAGGCGCCCACTTACGAGGAGGTTTCCGCCGGCGGCACGGGTCATACCGAGGCGGTGGAGATCGTTTTCGATCCCAAGAAAGTGAAGTACGAAAAGCTGCTGGAGGTGTTCTGGCATAACATCGACCCGACCGTGAAGGACCAGCAGTTTTGCGATCACGGCAGCCAGTATCGCACCGGTATCTTCGTGCATGACGCTGAGCAACGCCGTGTCGCCGAAGCCTCGAAAGCCGCCGTGGCCACGAGCAAGCCGTTCAAAGAACCGCTCGTCACCGAGATCACCGACGCAAAGGAATTTTGGGCCGCCGAGGACTATCATCAGGATTACTACAAGAAGAACCCGATCCGCTTCAAGTACTACCGCACCGGTTGTGGGCGCGACGCGCGCTTAAAGGAATTGTGGGGCGCGGCGGCAGGGCACTGAGCTGAGCCGGGCTGCCCGGCGTTAGCGGTGTAGCGAGCGGTTCAAGCGTTTGGCGTTTGCTACGGCGCGGCGATGCACCGGCGCGAGGCTTTAGAGAGTACCTACCGGGATGGCGCCACCCATGTGGTGATGTCGCCGCTGGAGTTCATGCAGCGCTTGGCGGCACTGGTGCCACGTCCGCGGCTGCACCTGATCCGTTCCACGGCGTGCTTGCGCCGAACGCCAAGCTGCGCGCGGCGATCGTGCCACCTCCAGCGCAGATTGCAACTGGACACGCAACCGAGCACGCGCAGCATTCGCCCGCGCGCATGACTTGGGCGCGCTTACTCAAGCGCGTTTTCGATATCGACATCGAACACTGCCCGAATTATGGCGGCGCGTTGAAGATTATCGCCGCTATTGAAGCGCCGCCCGTGATCGTCAGAATCCTCGCCCATCTGGGCTTACCGACCCGGGCGCGAACGGCGGCTTTCGGGAACGCACAAACCACAGGTGCGTTTGAAAGTCACACAGCGCGATTTTTCAGGTCGGCTTTGCAGCGCAAGCTCGACCGTCTCTGCAGTACTACTTTCGATCTAGATCGATTCGCCCAACCAAAATACGGTATAGGCAAACGCGATTGCGCGATATCGACCGTCCTCAGCTTCTCCTAGGGTGTTAAGCACAAAGCCCTTCGTCTTTTTACGGCAGTTGGCTTTGGAAAACAATCTTTCTTACCTCTTTAGGAGTATATCCATATGAACACCAAACAACTTTCTCGAACACTGGGCACCATCGGCGAGCTCACCGACGCAGAGCTCCATGGCGTATCGGGTGGAAAGTCCCGTTCCCAAGAAGCGTTCGACATACTCATCGACCACGGCGACGAGCTCACGTTCAAAGAACAGGTAGCGTGTGCCTACGTTTGGATCTTCGGCTGCGTCCCCGGACCAGACGGCCAAGGCGACGGCCGACCGCACGGCAGCATACCGCCGCTCTGAGCTAGTAACGACACCTCCAGCGGGCGGACGCTCCGTCCGCTGGCCGTCGACGCGTCCGCGCGGGTTGAAAGCGGTGACGCGCACGTCGTGCGTCGTGCGGCGCCTCAAGCAGTCGAACAGGAGCAAGCATAGGGTGCGCTGCGCATGCGGGTCATTCGTCCGGTTCGCCATAAGCCCCTTCGGTTCCTGACAACGTGGTGGCTGCCCCGTCGGGTGGATACAGACCGATACGGACGTAGCGGTGAAACGTCGAATACGGCCAAAGCGGGAAACGTGTTGTGCAATGCATGGCGACAGTTCCGGACCGCTGCCGACTACCCATACAGGGAACTCTTCTCGGTGGCGATCGTGCCGATGCAGCCAGAAGTTAGAAAGCTGACTTTCTTGAACGCCAGCCTGGCGAGCGGGGAATTGTCCAAACCCCCTAGTCGCGTACCTTATGGCGCAATGCAGAGATGATCAGGCCTGCGCCTAAGAAAATGCTGACGATCGGCATCAAACCGCCAGGAATCGCGAGCTCGCCGACTCGGACGTTGGACAACTCTCATATGCCAAACAGGGCAAAGAGGGCACCGACGACAATCCAAAACCCCTCTACCGGCAGGCCGAAGTCTTGCGTGCCGCCTGCGCGCCAAGGGTAATGATTCCAACGCCCAACAGTCCTACGCCCCAGCCGACATCTGCAATTAAAGCGGCGCCTTTCCAAATGAAGAAGAGACCCCATCCAATCGCATCCAGTTTCTTGATGAGAAACCGCCCATGCTCCATCACAGCGCGTTCGCTGCTTATCATGGCGCACGCCATTTGTGGACCTTCATTGACTCATAACTCGCGGACCACTGCGCGACCACGGCGCTAATCGCTAATCAGCCGCTCGTTGCCGATCCCGAAGAAGCTCGTTTTGCTCCCGCCTGAGCGGGCAAGTGCTTGCTAGAGCGTGTTGTTCGTTTCGGCATGCCTTGGTTATTCCTGTTTTCGGCTGCCGCGGCTTCAGCCCGGTTGTTTTTTCTCCGGCTCCGGCGGTTTGACCACGCGCACCTTGGTGCCCGCGGTCAGCGAGTCGGAAGGGTTCAGTATTACCGCCTCCGCGGCGGTTAAACCGCTCACGATTTCGATGGTGGTGCCGAAATCGCGCCCCAACGCCACGGTTTTGAGCGTGACACGCTGGTCGGCACCCACGCTGGCGATCTGCGCGCCCTCGCCGCGGAACAGTAGCGCATTGACCGGGATTACCAGCGCCTGTTTGCCGGCGGGCAGCTTGAGATGAACCTGCACATAGGCGCCAGGCAGCAGCTCCCGGCTCTCGTTTTCGACTTCGATCTCGGCCAACAAGGTGCGTGAGACCGCGTCGATGGACTGTGCGGTGCGCACCAGTTTGCCCCGATATATGCGATCGGGGGCTTCCGGCAGTTTGATCTGCGCTTCGATGCCTGCCGCTGCCGCTCTGGATTGGGCTTGCGGCACGTTGACTTGCACGCGCAGTTTCGAAACCGAAGCGATGCGGAACAGCTCTCGCCCGGTGCCGCCAGCACCGGCGTCGATCAGCGCGCCGACGTCGACATTGCGCGCCGTGACGACGCCGTCGAAAGGCGCGTAGATGCGTTTGAACGCCTGGGTTTTCTCCAGCCGGGCGACGTTGAAACGAGCCGATTCAAGCGCTGCCTTCTTCGCGCGCAGGTCGCCACGCGTTTGATCGGCGCCCTGCTCGGAAACAAAACGTTCCTTGCGCAGTTGCTCCCAGCGTGCTCCCGTCTTTCTAGCGAGTTCGAAGTTAGCGCTGGCGTTGGCCAGGTCGGCGCGTGCCTGCTGCAACTGATCGTCGACCTCGGGCGTGTCGATCTCGGCCAGCAATTCGCCCGCCTTCACCTGGGCGCCGATATCGACCAGGCGCCGCTTTAGATAACCGTCGGTGCGAGCATAGACCGGCGTTTCCATCTGCGCTTGCGCATTGCCCGGCAAGACCAGGGTTTCAAAGGCTGAGCTCAGCTGCGGCTGGATCACCGAAACGGTGGGTACGTTGAGCTCCACATTCGCTTTGCTGAGCGCCGCCTTGCTTTCCAGTCTAGGCAGAATTGCGATAGCCATGACGGCGCCGAGCAGAGCGATACCTGCTGCCAACAGCAGATACTTTCGCGCCGGCGCGGCGGCGGGCGAGCTTGGTGTTGCCGTGGAGGGCGATTTTTCTGTATTCATCGTTCGGTTAGACCGGCGCGCTTTGCAGCGTTCCCATCGCCGCGGCGCGCCGACCATGAATCATAGCGAACACCGTCGGCACGAAGAAAAGCGTTGCCACCGTGGCGAGCGCCAACCCGCCGATGACCGCGCGCCCGAGCGGGGCGTTCTGCTCGCCGCCTTCGCCCATGCCGAGCGCCATCGGCACCATGCCGATGATCATGGCCAGCGCGGTCATGAGCACCGGGCGCAAGCGCGTAAAACCGGCGGTGATGGCCGCCTGCGCCGCGTCTTCGCCCGCGCGCATGCGCTCGCGCGCGAAGCTCACCACCAAAATGCTGTTCGCGGTGGCGATGCCCATCGCCATGATCGCGCCGGTCAAGGCCGGCACGTTGAGCGTGGTGTGCGTGACGAACAACCCCCAGATAATGCCGGCCAGGGCGGCGGGCAGCGCCATAATGATGATGAACGGGTCGAGCCAGGATTGGAAATTTACTACCATCAGCAGATAAACCAACACGATGGCGAACAACAGCCCGTAGGCCAACCCGGTGAACGAGCTTTGCATGGTCTCGACTTGGCCGCGGATCATCAACTTTGAGCCTTTCGGCAAATCCTTGTTGCTGGCTTGCACAATACGCTCAATTTCGTCCGCCACACCGCCTAAGTCGCGGCCTTGAACCGAGCCGTACAAGTCGATGGTCGGCTGCACGTTCCAGTGCGTGGCCACCGCGCGCTCGGTGCCACGGCCGATGCTGGCGAGATTGCCCAGGATTTCGGGCTGAGTGGTGCGCTGGCCTGAAACTGGGATGTTGGCCAAGGCTTGCAGCGAGTCCAGTTCGTACTGCGGCGTTTGCGCGGTGACCGGGTAATTGACTCGCGTTTTTGGGTTGAGCCAGAAGGTCGGTTCGGTTTGGAAACTGCCGCTCAAGCTGATGAGCAAACTGCTCGCGACTTCCCTGCTGGAAAGGCCGACCAATTGCGCTTTGGTGCGGTCGAGCGTGACGTCGAGCTTGGGTTGATCGAAGGTCTGATGCTGGCGCAAATCGACTAATCCCGGCACCTGGCGCAGTTGTTCCAACAGCCCGAGAGCGAACTTGCGGTTCTCCGGGTTGCGGCCGGTGATTTGGATGGCGATCGGTGCGGGCAAGCCGAAGTTGAGAATTTGGCTGACGATATCCGCCGGCAGCATATAGAACAGTGCGCCGGGGAACTTCTCCGGCAACGCGCGCCGTAGCAGTTCGACGTACTCTTGCGTGGGGCGATGGCCTTTGTGCAGCGCGACGGTAATATCGGCGTCCGCAGTGCCCAGTGTGCCGGAATCGTTGTAAGACAGATTAGTGCCGCTGACAGGCAGCCCGATATTGTCGATGATGGTGCGCAACTCGTTCGCCGGGATCAGGCGGCGGATCTCGGCCTCGATCAAATCGCACAAGCGCGCAGTCTCCTCGATGCGGGTGCCGGTCTTGGCGCGCACGTGCAATTTGAACTGCCCGGCGTCCACCGCGGGGAAAAAGTCGCGGCCCAACAGCGGCAGCAGCAGCGCGGAGGCCACGCAGCCCAGCAAGAACAGCATTGCAAAGCTGCCACGGTGTCGCAGGCAAGCCGTGAGCAGCCGCCGGTAAGCTTCGCGCATGCGTGCAAAGCCGCGCTCGAATGCGAAGTGGATCGCGGCGAAAGGATTTACGCGCTGCAACGCATCGGGTGGATTCGCCCCCGCTAGTGCGCTTTGCCGGTGCCCGCGCAGCAGGTATTTCGCCAGTGTCGGCACCAGGGTGCGCGAGAGGATGTAGGAAGCCAGCATGGCGAAGACCACCGCTTCGGCCATCGGCACAAATAAGTAGCGCGCCACGCCGGTCAAAAAGAACATCGGTATGAACACGATGCAGATCGCCAGGGTCGAAACGAAGGTCGGCACCGCGATCTCTTGCGCCCCTTTAAGAATGGCTTCTTGTAGGGCTTCGCCGCGTTCCAAGTGTTGATTTATGTTTTCGATGGCCACGGTGGCGTCGTCAACCAAGATACCCACTGCCAGCGCCAGCCCGCCCAAGGTCATAATGTTGATGGTTTCGCCGAGCGCCGACAAAATGCTGAGCGAAGCCAGCATCGCCAGCGGAATCGAAACGGCAATGATCAGCGTGCTGCGCCAACTGCCCAGAAAAAGCAGAATCATCAGCGCCGTTAAGCAAGCGGCGATGACCGCTTCGTGCAACACGCCGTCGACGGCCGCGCGCACGAACAGCGATTGGTCAAGCACCGTTTCGATATCGACTTCCGGCGGCAAACCCGCCTTGATGTTCGGCAATTCGGCCTTCACACGCTTGACAATATCGAGCGTGGAGGCGGTGCCGTACTTTAGAACGCTTAGCAGCACGGCGCGCTGGCCGTCATGGCGCACGATGTTGGTTTGCGGACGGAAGCCGTCGCGCACATGCGCCACATCGCGGATGTAGATGGTGCCGCCCGGGCCGCTCTTGACCGGCAGGTCGTTCAGTTCGGCGATGGTTTTGGGACTGCCGTTGAGCGCCACGTTGTACTCGAGTTCGCCGATCTTGGTCGTGCCGGTCGGCAACACCAAGTTCTGCGCGCTCACGGCGTTAACGACATCGAGCGCCGACAACCCCTTCGCTTGTAACGCCGTCGGATTGATGTCAACCATCACTTGGCGCGACTTGCCGCCGTACGGGAACGGCAGCACCGCGCCTTGCACCGTGGCCAGTTGCGTGCGGATCACGGTGTTGCCGAGGTCAAACAATTCGTGCTCGGCGAGCGAATTGCTGGAGAGAACCAACTGCAGAATCGGCACCGTCGAGGCGTTGTAGTTCAGCACTAACGGCGGATTAAGCCCCGGCGGCGCTTGGCTCAAGATGGTCTGAGCGATGGCGACGATCTGCGACAGCGCCAGTTGCACGTTGCCGGTCGGATGCAGAAAAATCTTGACCACACCCACGCCGTTGACGGTCTGCGATTCGATGCGCTCGATATCGTTGACGGTGGTGGTGGTCGCGCGCTCGAACGGTGCGATGATGCGCCCCTCCATCTCTTCCGCCGCCAGGCCGGTATAGCGCCAAACAACGCTGACCACCGGGATATTGATGCTCGGAAAAATATCGGTTTGCGTGCGCGCGATCATCAGCGGGCCGACGATCAACAACAATAAAGCCAACACGATGAACGTGTAAGGTCGGCGCAAAGCAAGTTGAACGATCCACATGAGGCGACGCAGAGACCTAAAAATTCGCGTGCTCGTGCTCACAAGCACTGAAGCGCTGATTGTATGCCTTGCCACACGAGCGCCTGGCGATGCCTTATGTCGGCGTGCGCTGGGCCGCAGTTCATCCGCACACTCTATCTAGTGTTAGTCCAGAACTATTAATTCATGTGACTGAACCGGAGCTACTAATCACAGTATACGTCTGCGGGTTGCGCTTGCTTTGACTCACGCGCTTGTTTCGAGGCCTGATCTGCTGGCGCGATACGCATGCCCGCTGCGCCTGAGCGGATGTTGAAGTGAAGACGCTATGCGCGAGCGTGGGCAGCAGCGCGCAACCGGCGGCAGTGTAGGCTCAAAGCCGCGCGCGGTGAACCACCGCCTCGAGCTTGTTTCCCTCCGGATCCAGCAAGAAGGCCGCATAGTATTGCGGATGATAGGAACGCAAGCCGGGCGCGCCTTGGTCGGTGCCGCCAGCGGCCAAGCCGGCGGCGTGGAAGGCTTGCACTTGTTCGATCGAGCCGGCGCGAAAACAGTAGTGCCGGCGCGGATCGGGCGCTGCTTGCTGCGATTGGAAGATTGAAACGTAGGTGTGAAGATCGTCGTTCGCGTGGTTGCGTTCGCCGAAACCGATGGCACTATTTTCCTCATAGGCAAGCTCCGCCCCGAGGGCGCGCATAACCGCTTTGTAAAAGGGTTTGGCGTTTTCCAGATCCTTCACTGTTATGGAAACGTGGTCGAGCAACTGCATGGCGAGCGGGCGGCGTTGTTACTTGATCGCGCTTTGCTGCGGTGAGTTAGGCGAGCGCGCTGCCAGCCATTCGGGGACGGTAAATGCAAAGGCAAGCAGCCCGAGCAAGGCGATGGCGATGCTGAGCACGGCCCACAACTTGGCGGGGACGTTGTTGCTGACAACAGTGATAACCCCCGCTAGAGCGAGAAATAATGCGCCGACGCTGGCGTCAAGCCGGCGCCAAAACAAATCGCTTTGCTGCAAACGCTCGCCCCAGAGCAAACGAAGTAAGCCGTTGCGCGCGATGCCGCGGCTGAGCAGCAGCATGACGGCCAGCGGGACAAGAATAAGCATCGGTATCCAAGTTGCCAACGCCGGGTCGAGAAATACGGCACTGTTCTTTGCGGTCAGATACACAAAGACGGAAAGACCGGTCAGAAACACCAAGACTCTCCAAAAAATCGGCCAAGCTAGCTTCATTCTCTCGTTCCCTAACGAAGGCGTGCGGTTGGTTTTAAGGTGAGCACGCAGGTGCGACAAACTACCATAACTCCAAGCAATTTCGTTCGGGGAAATCACCCAATAAGCGCATGCTTCTCGATCGCAACGATGCCGCAACCGTCGCCGCCGCACTCTTGCTATTAGCTGCTGAGCACGGTGCTTCTAAAAATCTCATTTAGCCGCGCACCTGAGAGCGCTCGCCGATGTCTGGCCGTCCTTGACCTGGCATCGAAGCACTATGGTCACGCGGTTTAGCCCGCTGCCGAGAATGCCGCATGATAGGTGAGCTCACCTTCAGCCGATTTGGCGCCGAACGGCAAAGCCAAGAAAAACTCTTGTGGTACCCCAGCGAGGTACAGACCCGGATGGCGCGCAAAACCAAATCGGTTGTACAGGCCCGGATTGCCGAAGACCACGCAGCCTTGCGCGCCCAAGCCGCGCAATTGTTGCAGCCCGTGCTCGATAAGCGCTCGGCCGATGCCTTGGCCTTGCAGTGGCGGCGTAACCGCCACCGGCCCGAGGCCATACCAACCCGGTGAACGGTCGGAAATGCGTACAGGTGAAAAGGCGATGTGACCAACGATGCGCTTAGTCTGCTCAGCCACGAGCGAAACCGTCAGTGCATTGGCGCTGCGCAAGGCTTGAACGATAGAGTGTTCATTGTGCGTGCTGCGCGGGTTGGAGGCAAACGCCAGGCGCGTGAGTTCACCGATGGCGCTTTCCTCGCCGCCGTACTCGGGACGGATGAGGATGCCCAGCGGCGGGCGCGGGTTCATGTGTGCGCCAGAACGCGCGGCGCCAGCGCGATCGGAGCGGGAGTAAGTCATGCAAAGATTGCGGAATCTGATTCTGGTATGCCGGCGTTGAATGCCAACGCTTCAGGCACAACCAACGATCGGCTGTTACAGGCCACTAGCTAGGGCGCAATGCGCGCTCCCGGCGCCGTCGCGGGCGACTCGAAAAGTGCGCCGGCAATTGCTTTGGCAATCTTCGCCCCGCCCTGAACCGACGGCTCGATGGGGTTTGCGAAGTCAGCCGGAACCGTGCATACGTTACGCAACTCGATGATGCGCAGGTTTCTCGCAATTGCCGTTCGAACGATCACGTCATTGAAGGCGCAGAGCGCCATGCGCGCCGCAGCTTGGTACGCCGGCGCGTCGAAATTGCCGTTGTAGATAGTGCACAGAATGACGGGCTTACCGAAGGCGAGGCATTTATCTACGGTAGGTTGGTAGATTGCGGCGAAGGCGTCCGCCGCGCCCGCCAACATCAGCAAAGCCTCACCGCTGCTTTTGACCGGGGCTTCGAGCACATCGGCACGTTGCAGCGCATCGTTTCCGCCCACACTCAGCACTAGATGCGTGTGCTGCGCTGTGAGCTTTTTTAGCTGTTCAGGCACATCGGCCGAAATAGAGCCGTCGACCGCCAGCAAGTCGGCGGCCCAATCGGGCGGCAGCATCCCTCGAACGTGATCTATGACCGAAGCTCCACCCGCCGTGTACGGCGCATTGTCGAAAATCGAATCACCGAGCAGGGCAACGTGTGGCATGTTTGCAGTCCAACAGCTCAAGTAGGCGCGCGCAGAATGCGCGCGCTAGGGCGATGATGCACCAACTCGGGCGACGCCACAAAGTGCGAGGGACCACAGGGCCGTCATGGGTCTATCGGACCCAACGACCGGAACGACAATCGGTCGGTCTCGCGGCGGCAATACGACACATAATCGCCCCCGGTGAAGGATTCAATTCCTGTTCAGCAGCGGCTGCGGGCGGTCCGCCGCAATAGTTCATTTGTTCATCTTTTCATCGGCTGGCGAATAATCGTCTTCCACTTGGCGGGCGCGGCGCGGCGTATATCGCTGAGATAGATTTCGTGATGCTTTCCCGCGAGGCTGGATCTCGCATGGATGAATTCGTGCACCTTTTGAATCGTGGGCCCTTCCTCACTGAAGGGCCCGACATGAAGCACTTGCGCACACAAACCTTCCGTGAAGTTCTCGAGCCTCAGCTTGGCCACGGCAGGCAGCGGCTTCTTCTTCACTTGGGCAATGGCGGCATGAACTACTTCAGCCCCGACAAAATCGGGCTGCATGATCATCATGGTCCATTTCCACTTTGACTTATCGCCGTCGATGAAGCTCGACATATCGTCGGCCCACCAAAGCCCCTCGAGGGGCATAACGGCATAGTCGATTGCTCGGGGACTCTTCTTCACCATGAACTTCGCTGTGTACGAAACGGAGAACAGCGCCTCCACTGCTTCGGCGTACTGTTTCGACGTGTTCGGGTCGCCTTCGCCGTCGATCATCAGGAACTGCAAAGCGGGCACGTCCACTTGAACCACCACCTTGGCGGACGGGCCGTAGAGATGCTTCAGTTCCTTCTTTAGATCAATTTTCGGCACGGTCTTGATGGCCTCACTTAGTGGCCGTGGGATAGCGGCGCTTAGTCTGCGACACGGCTCGAGCGAGCAATTTCTCAAGGACTGGCAGCCGAATGTCCGAAAGCCGCTTCAGGTAAAGGCAAGCCTTCCCAAGCTTGTGCTTTCCGAGTTCGGTCAGAAGGCCCTCGGCACCCTCGTAGCCTGCGACCATGTAAACGCTGATATCGCCCTTGCGAGAGGAGAACCCAACGATACAGGAATCGCCTTCATGACCGCTCGCGTATTTGTAATGATATTGGTCGAAGCCGACGATGCTCGTTCCCCACATCCTCGGCTTGCAGCCGGTGACTTTGGTCATGAGCTTTGCGAGTTCCTCGCAGTCCTTGCGCCGGCCCTCGTCTGCAATCGCATCGAGATAAGCGCTGACGCTGGCTGCAGTCGGTTTTGTTTTGGCTTCGTACATCGGTACCCCGAGCCTTTTACAGCGATGCTGCCTGCCGAAGCAATTCAACTACGCCAGATTCACGCGCGCCTAGGCCGTCTTGAAACTTGATGTGCCGCATCCCTTTGCCGGTGCCTTCGAGTAGATGATCGGGATCTTTCAGCGCCGTGCCCTTCTGAAATCCCAGCGTCAGGTGCGACTTCGCGCTGTGCAGGTAGCAAAACATTCCGCGAGAGTTTGAATAGCACGGACGGCCCCACTTCACTTCTTCCACCGCGCTTGGCGCGACAGACAAGATAAGTTTGCGCAGATGAAGCAAGACTGCGCGATGCCCCGGCGGGGCGGCCTCGAACCAAGCATCGGTGTCATCGGACATAACTTCCCCCACCCTCTTTACGCATCGAAATGAGGTGAGCGCCCTTGCGGACCGCCCGCCGGGTTTGTCTTTTTCTCACCCAAATCACGGCGATGTGCCCTCAATCTTCGGTTCGTACTGATTGAGTTTCTCCATGACGCTTTGGTGCGTGGCGTATTTGCGCTTCAGCATCCGGAGCTTGGCATCGCTACCGGTGCAGAGCTTGCGCATGCGGGCCTCGAGAAACGCTCGGCGCTCCCGGTCATACGGCTCCTCTCCGCGAAAGTGATCGCAAGCATCGCGCTGTTGGACGAACGCTGCTACGTCTTTTGGACGCGTCTTCGCCGCGGCAACTGACATTAAGGGAAACACAGCAAGCGCGACAACAATCGCCTTCATCATGCCCAAAGACCTGAGGTGAAGTTACGGTGATATCTCTTCAACAAACTGATCGATGAACGAGCCATATTGCTCACGTATCGGTAGTTCGAGATCATGCTTAAGCCTGCGCCTTGATGCAAGCACCGCTTCACTGGTTTTTGGATTAACCGACGGCTTTTGATAATTCTCCCAGTACACGCCTGCGCCACGCTTCTGCCAAGAAGGAAGATCGTTGAAGTTCAACCCGCCTTGGAACAAGAACTCGTTCTTGTCTGCTACAGACAGACCTATCAAGCGATTGGTTGATTCTTGCGCAGAATTCCCACTCTTGCGAAGCATCCAATAGCAGTGAGCGTTCAGCGCGTTTCTGTGCGCGTCTTCCTGCCGCCAAAGGAAGTATTCCCGGACCAGGAACTGTGTAGGCAATTGGCAGATTCGTGCGTCAAAGCACGCAAGGCTACCCATTGATAGAGAAAATCTGGCGCTCGCCTCGCCTGCCAATACCGATATCAACTTCCTCGTCTTCCTGCCGAATGTCGCGTCATCACGACGAAGCAAGAGCGAAATTTCATCGCTCTGGGTATACCCGTACACAACGGCAAACCCGCTATCAAACAGATGCTCCGTGGTCTGCAGCATGATGTCCCTAAACCGAACGTCAAATGGCGCATCGAACTGCCAAACCTCCTTTGTTTGGCGAGTGAAGCTCCGGCCATCAAGACGAATAACAATGAATAGCTCTGGCAGCACGCAGTGATCGTGCGCGGTCTCAAACACGCGCATACTCGTATCTAGGTCTTCAAATTTCATTTTTCAATCTCACAACATTGAAGGTTCTGTCGTGAAGAACCCGAACGTGGAATATCTCGTCGAATCCTTCGGCGCAAGTGGGCCTCTCGAGTTTCTTGAAGGTTCCGCGAACACCAATCTCTGGAACGATCTCCTTTTCCTCCCGTTGCGAGTTTCTTTGGAGGAGTTCGTCAAGCGAAGCATCGAAGAAATAACAGATGGACTTCAACTTGAAACCGCTGGTGAAGTCGAAGTATCGCTTTCTGGCTTCCGCCGTGGGATTGGTGTTATCAACGACGAACATCTGCTGCATATCAAGACACGCCATCACCAATAGGCGCTCGCGATGTCGAGTTTTTAGCATGTCTAGATTCACGCGAACATGAGTGTTGAAGAAGCGCTCACGGTAGAAGGTGCTCTTGCCCGCGCCTTGGTGAAGCCTCCTCGTTTTTTTGAGCCAATCAGAAGTAGAGGATGGGGTTAGGATT
>CADEHE010000002.1:0-534942 GCA_902826775.1 uncultured Pseudomonadota bacterium
TTCGTCAGAAAAACTCTACTTGAAATCGGCTCAACTTTCCGAGGAGGCTTCAGATAGATCCAAATCATCTATGATTCCTTAGTTAGACGAGTATGCAACTGAGAGTATTGGCGTTTTCCGGAGCACCGCTCGCGCCGCATCGATCTTGCGAGCGCTGGTTGCGCTCGGTAGCCGCTAGGAGAACGGTATAATGCGCGCCTTCGACGAGCAGGCGCCCAATGGCTCGAGCGGGAGACAGGAGAGATGGCTGAGTGGTCGAAAGCGCCGGACTCGAAATCCGGTGTACGGCTTGCCGTACCGTGGGTTCGAATCCCACTCTCTCCGCCAAGCAACCCTCCCTCCTGGATTGGGCAATGCTTGGGAGTGGGTCAAGCTTTGGATTTTACGGAATGCGCTGCCAAACTCGTATTCTCCCGACTACGGCGTAACTCCCTTTGGAGCCTATTGCCCTAAAGAAGCCAGTTCCGGGAATGGGCCCTTCGATAGAACCCAATGCGCATTCGCCTGCAACCACGGTTTTCCCGACACCGGTCGATGCATAAGTAAAGCCAGCAACCGCGAGCAGTACCGGAATCAAGAAGCGCTTTGTTTTTATTCTGCACTTTCTAGGCAAAGCAGCATTGCGTGGCGCTTCGACACCAGGATGCTCCCCCACTCGACAGGGAGCGCTGTGTAGCGCTTGCAGCGCAAACGAAGCGAACGTTGATCAAGTAAAATTGCAGTTACATATTTGAAAGCGGTCAATCTCGCGCATGGCCCCGGTAGCTCAGTGGATAGAGCAACCCCCTCCTAAGCAAGATGTAGTTGTTGTTTTAACAACGCGTTGCCGAGCTTTACTGAGCACTATCAGTAAATTAGGTAATTTTAGTATTTGTCGGGCAACGTGTGAATTTGCCCGTTTCGAAACCGCACTGTCCCAAATTTGTCCCAAGGGCGAGCAACTGCGAGTTGCGCACCCCACGAATTTGCGCTCTTCGCAGCCACGCGCGAGGGCCGTGGGCAGCAGTCGGCAGCCGGCTTCACCTCAACTTTGTAAATTGGCGTCAGCATGTGAAATTTAGGCGTAACCGATTGAGCAGCCAAGATTGGTTACCCGATAAGCTCCATTGCCTTTAGATAGGGCGAGGGTCTGGCGGCACGAGCATCCCCCCAAGGCATCCTGCGAGACTTTGGATACGAGCAATAAAGAAGGCGCTTGGATCTCGTTACCGCAACAAAGACATTTCGCCGTTCCTCCTCAAGCGCCGGCCCCTTTGCTCGGTAATCGGGGAAAATGCCCTCCGCCATCCCGACCAGAAAAACGACTTCGAATTCCAAGCCTTTGGCGGAATGGACGGTCAGCAATGCGACACCCTCCGCGTTACGTTGCTGAGTAGTCCCGAGGGCAAGAGCGCTTAAAAAGCCGGAGATGCTCGGGTTTTGCGAGGATGCGCGAAGATAGGCATCCCACTCCTGAAGCAGGACCTCGGTGTCATCGTAGATGGCTTGACGTTCATCGTCTCCCTGTGAGTCAGCAAATCCCCTAAGGATGCGCACCGACGCCGTCATATCCAATCGCTGCGTGGCAGCGGACACAACCTTATCTAATGCCTCAACGCTCACCGTCCAGTCCGATGTCTTCGCGTGGGATACGACTTGCCGTAAGTAACCAATGAGGCCGTGGTGATCGACCGGTGGCTCACTTTCGGTACTGACACCCCATTTCTTGAGAAGCGCGGCGAGGTGAAATCTATCCTTCGGATTAGCGATTAGGCGCATTCCAAGTTGGAAACTTTCTACAACCTTAGATTCATTCTCGTGAATGACGGAGATCCGTTTGTGGAAAGGAATACCCACCTTCTTCAACGCGTTTTCGAAATGCAGAAGGACGAAACGAGTGCGGCCCAGGACCGCGCATCTGTTCCAGGAGATGGGTCCCTCTACATCCTGGTGGCCCTGCTTAGAAAGTGCTTCTAATTTCGCCACAACGAGAGATGCTTCGTTCTCCTCGTTTTCCCCAACCAAGAGTCCCAACTCGCCAGCAATTGGCACTTGTCCGCTTACCGAATAGGTCTCTTGTAGCGATGACGCGGCTCGGACAATTGCCTTCGAACTCCTAAAGTTTTCTTTGAGCTCGATCGTCGCAGCACCGAACTCTTGCGCAAAACGATCCATAAACTTTGGACTCGCCGTATTGAACCCATAGATAGACTGCTTCGGGTCGCCAACCATCATGACGTTGTTGAATCCGTCGCCGCACATCGCAGTGAGAACTGCGTATTGAGCTTCGTTTAGATCCTGCGCCTCATCGATGCAGATGTATTTGAAGAGACGGCGATAAAACTCAGCTACTTTGGGATACTCCGTAAGCAAGTGGTAGCTAAGCAGGAGTAGATCCTCAAAGTCATAGGCATCACACGCCCTGAGGCCGGCGTTGTACGCTTCCAGGATGCGTTGGTTGAGTTCCGAGTCTGCAAATGGCTGGGTGATTGGGTGCGCTTTAATCAGCGCGATACCTCGCAACCAACTATCAAGGGTTTGGTTTCTCGCCTTAGGGTCTCCCGACGTCATCAATTCTTCGGTCAGCAACGGGTCGGCCGCTACCGCCTCAATGAGGATGCCTTTGCGGTCAGACCATTGCTCGAACAACTGAGGAGAGCCGTTAACTCCAACGAATTTGCCTCGCTCAGAAAGCATAGTTAGACAGAATCCATGCAGGGTCCCAATGAAGGCTCGATCTAGGACGGAGCCTAGGTCTTGAAGGCGTTCCCGCATTTCATTGGCGGCCTTATTCGTAAATGTAAGAGCTAAGACCCGAAAATGACCGGTTTCATTTACCAATCGACGGACGCGTTCTGTCAGTACCCTGGTTTTTCCAGAACCGGGGCCTGCAACGACCAACAATGGACCGTCGCCGTGATTGACGACAAGCTGTTGCGTTTGAGACAGCCGAGCATGTGACAGGGGCTACCTCCTGGTCAGTCCGAAATGCTTAGATATCTGTGCGAACAATTGTGCAATAGTTGTGGGTACGCGACGGGCAGGTTCAGGCAGCGCCCCTATTGCTTCGGCAAGAGAGGTCGCAACATTCCCCTTGTAATTACGAAGAGCGTCTATGGCAGCCCTCTCACGGCCTCCGGTAGATGTGTATTCGCGAGTGTATTCAACTCCAGCCTTCTTTGGCCCTGGTTTTCCGTTTAGCTCTTTGATGTATCTATCAAGAAACCCCGGCCCGAGTACTTTGTCGAGGGCTTCTTCGATCTGCGGTAGGTAGCCGTCTCGAACAAGTTCGGCTTCGATGTCCCCTTTCTCGGGAATTACCATTACCTCGGAGCGGGTCTTGTAGTCTGCTATTTCGATTTTTGCTAACGACGAGCTGAGCCCTTGGAGTGCAGCGTCTTCGCCGTCGGAGTAGATGAACCACGGAATCCCAAAGCTCTCGGCAAGCCAGATGAATGGAAAGTAGTTGTGGCCACCCGCCCCAACAAAGCTAAAACCGAGTTCGTGGACAGTCTTGCCCCAATAGACTTTGGCCCAGATTGGGAACGCTAACTCCTCGGTAACGATACCCTCGTACAAGATCAAGGCTCGCGAGTACAGCAAGTCGCCTTTGCTCGCGATAACCTGACGCTCCACAGCTCGCCGCTCTTCATCTGTGATCTTGGAAAGATCAAGCGCGGCGATGGTGCTTTCGCTTTTTGTGCGCACAACCAGACGGAGGTCGGCAAGTCCAGCTTGGCCGGATAGGTACGGCGAATGTGTACTGAGCAGGCGTTGGGCCGAGACCGTGGCAATTTGGTGAAATAGGGCTCTCTGGGCCTGAGGGTGTAGGTGAGCTTCCGGTTCTTCTAAGGCCAAAAAGGCGTGCACGGAGTCTCCTGTTGCCTCGGCTTGTTTCCTCTTCCAATCGACATAGGCCCGAAACACAAGAAGCGACGCAAGGCTTCGCGTTCCCATGCCATGCCTAGCCAAGGGGAAGGGCTGCGCGTCCGGAGTTGATAGAGTCACATCTACTCCGCGGGATAGATCTCGCAGCGTGCGCGGGACGGGTGAAATGCTGATACCGGCCTTGGACGAAGCGATAATGTCTTCGAGATCGACGAGGTTCCGGTGAATATGCGTGAGAACACCGCTCTTGGCGACCAATTCCTCATTTAGCTTGGTGAGTGCTGCCTCAAAGCTTTTTATCTCGGCATCGCTCAGCCCCAAGTCGTCCGTCAGTCGCCTCCAGAACGAGCCCCTTGCCCGGAGATCATTTTCCAAATCTCTTTGCGCGTCGATGTAAGAGACCGCAATTGGCTCGATCTGTGCACTCGTAACTGCATGCGCCTCCTCCGCGCTAAGCCAGTCTGCAAAGAGCTTCCAATCCTTTAGAAACTTCCTAGAGAGAGCATACTCGCTCCTCACCGGGTCCCACATTAATGTCGTTCGAACTCCGACAAAGTCGTGTACTGCCGAGTCCTGCGCGATGCCTTGGCCCCAGAGCGCCGTCCAAAAACTACCCGCAGGAAACGAGTCCAACGCCTCGCCATCTTTGCCGATGGGCTTGATCAGAACATCGATTACAGCCTTCCGTGTTTTAGGGAGGCTGATTTCGCCGATAGCGCTATAGATATCGTCAATGCCTACCACCTTGCGACCGGTGCCGAGCGCAAGGCCTATTGCATCTAGGAGGTTTGTCTTGCCGGCGTTGTTGGCCCCCACAAGCAATGTGAGATCGCCCAGTCGTACCGACACGTTTCGGAATGATCGGAAGTTGCTAATGCGGAGCTCGACAACCGACACTCCGCTTGAAACGCCCGTCATTGCCGCCCTCACCGAATGGATTGTGTGGAAGATATTTTACGCCCGCTTTCGCGTGTTAACTGAGCGCCGCGTTATGCACCAACCACCATCAACCGCTCCGCCGTACCGTTACCACAGCTAAGCGGCAACGGCAATGCCAAATTTGGTGCCGATTTGATAGTGACAGCGCCTTCGCAAGCACGCAGACTTTGATCGAACGCGGGAAGCCCTTTAACAAATTTTTGGGGGCGAACCGCTAACGATCCGAGTGAGATGGATAGGCAAAATGCCACTTAAACCGATCAGCGAATTCTTGCGCCAAGTCATCGATCGCTTCCCCGGCCTGGAGGCGTCGGGCCAAGGCGATCGCATCCGCTTCGCTCTGCAGCGTGCGATAGCGCAACACCCTGGCGCGCGCAAAGACAAAGCGAAAGCCGTTGTCCGACTTGGTGTTGCCCACTTTGTAGAGCCCCGGGTGCTGGATTACAAAGTCGAAGTCACCAAACTTACCGTTCGTCGAGCGGCGCGTCATCTTGCCGAAGACAAACTCATACAGCGGTTTGCCTCCAGGCGTGGCGCCGGTGATGCGCCAGACAAACGGCCGGCGGGAGCCGGAGAACTGGTGGAAGCTCCAGGTCATCATGAGCGTCGATTTAACATTCGTGGCGAACGCGAGCAATAGCAAATCCGGGTCGGATTTGCTGCTACGGTTGGAACGCTTCATGCTAGCCGCACTGCTTATCGTCCTTGCGCTCGCGGGCTGCGGCTTTGGAACACCCGCTCGGCGCGCTGCGCCGCCGCCGGCTTCGGCTTACGCCTTCGACTACACGGTGTCTAACGGCAAAGCGATCGATTTGGTGCGCGTCTTCAGCGGCGTCGATAGCACCTATCTCCAGTTCCGTGCCAAGCCGCCCGCCGAACTGTCGCTCAGCAAACTGACGTCTGAAGGAACCAACGAGCCCCTAGCTCATAGCGTCGCGGGCAACTATGCAGTGGTGCGCGGCGTGCATCAGGCAATTGAGGTGGTCGGCACGGCGGTGCCGGTTTCGATCCGCAAACACGGCTTTGCCCCCCGTGCTGAGGCCAAGGCGGCCACGCTGGTACCGACGACTGCTGAAGCGCCGCCCTCGCCCGCCCTCGCCTCCCCCACGGACAATCAACCCAAAGCCGTCAGCGCCGATAAGGCAGCCAAGCCGCAGCACCCACTCGGCACCCACATCGTGCGCTTCGCGCAGCACACTTCAAAACTGGGCCCGCGCGGTAGGCGCGATGTGCAGGCGCTCGCGAAGTTGGCCAGCGTCGTCTCGACCATTGAGATTCGCACTCGCGCCGCCTTCCCGGCGCGGCGCGGCAGTGTCAAGCTGGCAGAACGTCGAGCGAGAACCGTCCGCGCTACGCTGGTATCACTCGGGGTTGCGGCTTCGGCGATTCGCATAAATACCGAAGGTGCTCAACACGCCCTGGATGTCGAAGTCAGTCTGGGGGAGTCGAATTCCACCGGAGCAACCAACGCCACCACCCCGCTCCACTGCACCATCGAGAACGCCGTCCATCAACCGGTGGGCGCGACGATTTGATCTCAGGAGGTTTGCCCATGCGTACACTGATCCTGTTTGCGTGTCTCGGAGTTGCGGCATCGCCCGCATTCGCTAGCCGCTGGGGCTGTGAAGTATTGCTGTGCCTGTCCAATCCGGCCGGGCCCACGGCGGTGGCCGAATGCGTGCCGCCAATCAAGAAGCTTTGGCGCGCGTTGCGCAAAGGCAAGCCCTTCCCGACGTGCGATCTGCAGGACGGCAACGACGCGGACGGCACGTACGCGAGACGCGGATGGACTCACTACGACACTTGCCCAACAGGAACAACCGAACTCGCTGAGGGCAGGCTTGCGGCGCCGGCAAGCACCCAGACAAGCCGGTTCGGCGTGCTCGTCAATACGAGAGGTGTAGTGCGCGGGATTGGTTCTGGCGACAACGTTCGGTTGGTCACGGATAGTCGATCCGGCGGCAGCTCTTTGCCGCAGAAAGTATGCGTCCATCAAGCGCGCAGCAGCGCTAAGACTCGGAACGGCACAGGCTACCAACCCGTAGCGTTGTACGATCGACTGGTGACACTCAACGCGCACACCTCGCCGCGTGTCATTGATGTCTACATCGACAGGCAACTTGTGCAGCGGGTGCGGTGGTGACTATGGTACTCGCCTCGGAATACGCACGTTTATTAGATTATTTCTTATCTACAGACTAATAGGATATACGGCCGCTCGCCTTTCAAACTTCGCCATACGCGCCATTGTTTCGCAGTACGCCGCCGAGTACACTTGATTAATCGCAAGCGCGTATCGCACGCACCGCTGCATGCAGGCTGCGGTTCAGCTGGCGGCACGAACGGACACTCTCATGGACTCCCTGAATCGGATTACTCACGACCCCGCCGTGATGGGCGGCAAGGCTTGCATCCGCGGCATGCGCGTTACCGTTGGTGCGATAGTGGGCATGATTGCTTCCGGCTATACGATCGATCAGGTGTTGGCCGACTATCCTTACCTTGAGCGCGAAGATGTCCTGCAAGCCCTGCGCTATGCGGCTTGGCGAGCCGATGATCGCGAGGTTGCATTGACTGGCGCATGAAAATCGTTGTGGACATGAACTTGTCCCCGCGATAGATTGCGTTTCTGAATGCCGCAGGATTTGACGCGGTGCATTGGTCAAAGGTCGGTGCCGCAACGGCGCGCGACGAAGAGATCATGGCGTGGGCCGCCTCCGCAGATGCCATCGTGCTGACCCACGATCTCGACTTCAGCGCCATTCTTGCGTTCTCGAACAACAACAAACCCTCTGTAGTTCAAATCAGAGCCGAGGACCTCAATCCAGACAAGATTGGCGCCCACGTTGTTTCTGCGATCAATCAGACGCGATCCGAACTTGCGGCCGGCGCCATCGTTTCTGTTGACCCCGTTCATGCTCGGTTGCGATTGCTTCCTCTGCAGCGGTAACTCGACCGCGACCAAGTTTGTGTTCACCCGGCGGGGATATGTGCCCTTTACTCCACCTTCAGCACTTTTGGCGCTGGTCCAGAAGATTCGATCCCCTTTGATTTTTCCGCGGCAGAATGCGCCGCACGAACGCGAGACACATCGCGCCAAGTAAGATCAAGACCAAGTTCTTCCACAAGCGCGATCACCGTGCTGGAAGCGCTTTCCAAGGATCTTCTCGCGCGTGTGTGCGTATTCGCATCGGGCGCCGGCGACCAATTCGCCTCCACGACTGATGACATGCTCGCGTTCGGGCGAATGATGTCGATCGAACTCATGATCGCGGACCAATTGACACCCCGCGCAGAAGGCGGCGCCCCCTTTGTTTGGCAACTTCTGGGACTTGCGTGGCTGGGGGCTCGGTGGTTCGATCGCGACCCGGCGCGACGATGTGGCCGGGTGCTGTGAACCGCTCCGGACAAGACGTTGGGACGGCGTTGCCGCAACACTAACTTGAACCCAGTCGTTCTCCGCCTTGACGTAGGTCAAAGCGCGCTACCCAGGTCGTCATAGCATTGCAATTATCTTGCGCTTCGCGAACGGAAAACACGTTGTACAACTCTTCGCTATACGTTTGCCCCGCTTGCAAACAGTACGTCGCCTTGGACCAAAGCAGGAAGGGCTGCGCGCGCGAGCACGCTTGCACGGTCGATCCTTGTCCGCTAGCGCACCTGTTCGCGCAATCGGACGCGGCGAACGATCAGCAAGTCAACGATGCGTCCCAACCGAAACCTAAACTTCTCGAATCGTAGTTCCCGCCGCAGCGATGCCGAAGACTTTGCTGGTCTATTTCTCAAACACGGGATTTACTCGCACTGTCGCAAAGGAACTTATGCGCTCGTGCGACTGCGACGTCGAAGAGATTCGCGAACTGAAGCCGCGAGGGGGAATGCTGGGTTATCTGCGCGCCGGTTTTGAGGCGCTCGCCAAGCGGCGCACTCAAATCGTACCGCCTACGCGCAATCCGGACGCCTACGAGCTGACGATCATAGGCGGACCAGTTTGGGTGGGACACGTGTCAAGCCCAGTGCGGGCATATGTGAAGAAGTTGCACCGCCAATTCGGTCAAGTAGCCTGGTTCTGCACCTACGGCGGCAGCGGCGCAGAACAAATGCTGGCCGAGTTAAGTGAGCTAGCCGGCCGGCAGCCTGTCACAACGCTAGCGCTTAAGGACAGCGAGATTGATGCCAGCACGTTCACCGAGAAGGTGAAGGGGTTCGTCAGTGAACTGGCTTTGGTCACACAAAGGCGCGAGGCGGCTAGGGCAGCGGGCGCACCCGTCCGATGACGGGGAGAAAGGATTATGAGCTTGCTCTTAGCAATGCTCGAAGGTGGCGACCGGCGCTCGATCGGCAGATCGAACGAAGTCGTGGCGGCGGTTCTGCGCAACCCGGCATCATTCGGACAGGTCATGCAAGGCATGTCGCATCAGGATCGCCTGGTGCGCATGCGCAGCGCCGATGCAGCGGAAAAAATTAGCGCTATCCATCCCGAATACCTCGAACCGTACCAGCGTTACCTGTTCGCTCTGGCCGAATCGCCTGAGCAAGAACTGCGCTGGCATGTTGCGCAAATGTTGCCGCGGCCTACTTTGAGCCGTAGCAAACGCGCGCGGGCGGTCAATATTCTGCTCGACTACGCGCACGACCAGAGCAGCATCGTACGCACACACGCGTTGCAGGCCCTGGCGGAGTTCGCGCTCGTTGACGCCAAGCTACGCAAACCGGTAGTAGCCATGCTCGTCACCGCGCTGCAGCACGGCAGCCCAGCAATGCAGGCGCGCAGCCGCAAGCTGCTCGAGCGCTTCCCTGATGTTCACGCCTCACCTCAGGAGTCTGCGCCATGACACAAGCCCTAGTCCACCTAGCCTACGCCCCGCGCGGCCCGGGCCTTATGTGCGCGATGTTGTACTTCGCGCAGGAAAACGACGTCTACGGCTGGTACACCGGTGCGCGCGCCAGCGGATACCCCGCCAGCTTTTTCATGCTGGAGCACTTCTACTCCACACACGCCACCGCGTTTTATCGAACGCACGTCACCGACGTCTATGCCGATTGGTTTCTTGAATTTCCGCTGGTCGAGCAAAATCTGGATCGGCCGGCGCCGGTGCCGGAAGCGCTCTGCCATGAGCTCGAACGCCTGCAGTTTGTGTTTGCCCAAGAGTGGTTGTATTACCGCGACGATCCCGAATCGGGTCAACAGATCGCGGCCTACCACGACATGGCGCTGCCGGTGCAAAACGTCAACGTCAAGTGGCAGCAGCTCAACAAGTTCGACAAGAACCAGGCCGTGTGGACGCACTCGTCACCGGGCTTCGATCTGAATGTGATCAAGTACTTAAGCGCCAATTGGCAAATCGATTACCAGGCGGAGTAACAGCGACCATGAGCCATTCACAGACTATTTCTATACGGAGTATTTGCCGCGCGACGCTTCAAGCGCTTACAGCTCACCGTCCTCACCCCAGGAGATCAACATGACAGCGAAAGATATGAAATTCCACGATGAGGCGCGCCAGAAGATCTGCGACGGGGTAAACATGCTCGCCAACGCCGTCAAAGTTACCCTCGGACCGAAGGGACGTTTGGTTGTGTTGGAGCGTGCATTCGGCGCGCCCACGGTCATCAACTCCGGCGTCAAAGTCGCCAAGGAAGTCGAACTCGTGGACAAGTTCGAAAACATGGGCGCGCTGCTGATGCGCGAAGTCGCCAGCAAGACCTCCGAGATGGCGGGCGACGGCACCACCACCGCCACCGTGCTTGCCCAAAGCATCGTGACGGAGGGCATGAAATACGTGGCCGCAGGGATGAACCCGATGGACCTCAAACGCGGCGTAGATCAAGCCGTCGATGCTGTTGTGGCGGAGCTTAAGAAGATCGCCAAACCATGTCAAACCAACAAGGAGATCGCGCAAGTCGCCACTATCTCGGCCAATGGCGATACCGGTATCGGCGACATCGTCGCGCAAGCCATGGACAAGGTCGGCAAGGAAGGCGTGATCACCATTGAAGACGGGCGCGCGCTGCAAAACGAGCTGGAGATAGTGGAAGGCATGCAGTTCGATCGCGGCTATCTGTCGCCGTATTTCATCAACACGCCGGAAAAGCAGATGACGGTGTTGGACGACGCGTATGTGCTGCTGCACGACAAGGAGATTTCTGCGATCGCTGATCTACTGCCGGTGCTCGAGCATATCTCGCGCAGCGGCAAACCGCTGCTGATCATCGCCCATGACGTCACCGGCGAAACGCTCGCCACGCTGGTGGTCAACAACATACGCGGCACCCTGAAGAGCTGCGCGGTGAAAGCACCGGCGTTCGGCGACCGGCGCAAAGCCACGCTGCAAGACATCGCGGTTCTGATCGGCGGCACCGTGGTTTCCGAAGAAACGGGATTCAAACTCGCGAAAGCCACACTCGATGAGCTCGGGCGTGCCAAGCGCATCGAGATCGGCAAGGACGCTACGACAATTATCGGCGGCGCTGGTGAGCCCGCAAAGATCGACGCGCGCATCAAGCACATCCGCGCCGAGATCGACAAGAATACCAGCGACTACGATCGGGAGAAACTGGAAGAACGCGCCGCCAAGCTCTCTGGCGGTGTCGCGGTCATCCGCGTCGGCGCCGCCACCGAGACGGAGATGAAAGAGAAGAAGTCGCGCGTGGAAGATGCGTTGCACGCCACCCGCGCCGCGGTCGCCGAAGGTATCGCCCCCGGCGGCGGCGTTGCGCTGCTGCGCGCCCGGCGGGCACTGCAAGGGCTCAAAGGCGAGAACATGGACCAGGAAGCCGGCCTCAAGATTGTCGCGCGTGCGCTAGAGGCACCGCTGCGTCAGATCGTCGCGAATGCCGGTGAGGAATCATCGGTAGTCTTGCAGCGCGTGATCGAGAGCGATGGCAGCTTCGGTTACAACGCCGCCAACGGCGAGTTCGGCGATCTCATCGCGATGGGCGTAATCGATCCGGTGAAGGTCACGCGCCTCGGCCTGCAAAACGCCGCGTCGATCGCCGGGCTGATATTGACCACCGATGTCATCGTCGCGGAAGTGCCACGCGGAGACAACGCGGCGATGCCGGAAATGGCGGGGATGGGGATGTGAACGCCAGCCGGTAAAGCGATCATCTCGCGGTGTTGCGCTTTACGTGTGGCATCTCGTCGTGAGAATGCCCGTTCTTATTGCATCACCTGTAACTGTTGCAGCAAAGGATTGGGCAGCAGCGACGGATCGGACGTGTCGGTCCCGATGACCTGATCCGGTCCGCTGAGCTAGTAGTAGTTGCTCCCCGCGGTTACCCGGTACTGCTTATTGGTGCTGGGATCGTGCACCACAGTCAAGCCGAGTATCGCTTCCGTTCGACTCTGAGCGATTCTCTCCTCGCTCGCGAATTTCGCCTGGTAGGACTCCCAAGCCATGTCATTGATCTCCGAATTGGTTCGGTGGATGATCGCGCTGACTTGCCCTTGAAGTCTGAGTTCGTTGGCGTACCAGGCAGGATCAACCGCTTGGCCTGCGAGCATCTCGCGCAATACCGCGACGGCGATCGGTTCGCGTTCGGGCACACTCACGTAGCCGGCGAGAAAGGCGACTAGCCACATCCCCATATCGGGTGCCAAGATCGATTCAATCGGCATCAGTTGCGTTTGAGCGAGCGCGTAGCCCTTGCGTGGCCCATTCTGTGTAGGCAAGTCAAAAGTCGTCTCGCTCGCGTCGACACGCGGCCGCACCATGCCCAACGTCGCTTGCGCCAAGTTCTGCTCCGCTTGCCTCGAGATGTCGGGATAGTCGCGATAGCGCACGTTAGTCGCCGGTCCGACTTGTGCCTGCACGTACTCGAGCAAGAACTCGGGCGCGGGCATATAGCGCCGCAGCAACACCTGTAACCCGGCACCCGCGTTATACCAGCCGCCCTCGCGCAAGCCCTGGGCCTGCACAAACTGATCCGGAACCTCCATCGACGGCTCCGAGACATCGCCCAAGCGGATAACAATCTTGCCGTCGGGACTTGCGACCACGACTTCGGCTCTCAAATCCAAGGCATGGAAGCGCCGGATGCCCCCTTGCACACTCCATCCCTTGGGCAACGGCAGCATAAACGCGCCTTCATTTGGCTCACGCCATGTAGCCATCTCCGGCAACGCCGAATAGAAGAAACTGGTGAGCATGCGTGTCATCACCGGCGCCTCACTTTGCCAAGCCTGTTCTTGCGCCGCCATGACATAGAGCATGCCGGAGCGCTGTTGGCGAATACACAGGGCCGCACCGCGAAAGGCTAACCCTTGAACGTTAAAGCGCAGCGTGGCGAGCGCCGCTTCTGGCCGCGCTGCGGGAAGATCGTGCGGTGTCACTTGAGGCGCGGGGAACAGATCAGGCGCCAGCGCGCCAAGCCCCTGCAGCACCAGCGAGGCGCCCCGTGCGAGCGCAAAGAAACGCAAATTACACCGGATGCTTTTCGCCCTATTCCACCTGCGTCAAGGCGCTCGCGGCGCAGCAGTGCGCAAGTACAGGTGTGTGTATTTATTCTTTATTCTTTCAGATACTAAATGACAGACACATCCATGGCCTAGTATACGCGATTCTTAAGAATGAGTCGCCGGCTGTGTTGCTAGAGGGCGCTAACTCCGCTCGGCCTCGCCGCAATCGCGCACAATCTCCCTGCGCGCGGCATCGCGTAGCTGCAGTGCCGATTCCCACCCCACACCTCGGGGTCTAATCGGATTGGCAACGGTTATGACTACCGGGTTTCTACGTGGCAGCCAGTCGTCGCCTTTGAGAACGCCGCGCGTTCCCTTTAGTGCAATCGGCACGACGGGCAGACCGGCCTCGGCGGCAATCAAGAATGCGCCCATGTGAAACGGCGCGAGTCCGGGCATTGCGGTAAACGTGCCTTCGGGAAAGAAGAACAGCGAACTTCCCTGCTTAGCACGCTGCGTCAAACGCCGCGTGTCCTTAACACCCTGCTTCAGATCGAAGCGTTCGACGAATTGCGTGCCCAAGTGCGTCATGAACATTCCTGAGATGAAGTGCGGCGCTAGTTCCTGTTTGGCAACAAAACTGCATGGCCGCGGTAGCCGCGCAACCAGCAACAGCCCGTCGATGTAACTGGCGTGGTTAGCTACCAGCACGCACGGCTCGGATGGAATGTTCTGCATTCCCGTCCACGTGATCGGCAGCCGCGCAAGTCGAAAGAACAGCCGCGCCGCAGCGCGCGCTACACGCCAGCTTCTGTCGGGATTCGGCAGCAGCGCGACGGCACCCCAGGTCAGAGGCGCCAAGCAGGCGAACAAGACCCAAACATAGGCGGCGTAGCCCCATTCAGCGGCGCGGCGCAACACACGGCGCAGCGATGATGCCGCGCTCTTCGCCGCGAAGCGCGCCAACTGCCGCCACAGTGCCGTCCTGGTTGTGGCGCCCAGCGCACCACTCTGATAAAGCTCGCGCGTGGCGGCGCGCCGAATCTTGCCGCTGGAAGTCTTCAGCACGCTGTGGGCGGGCGCGAGCACGACATCGTCGGGCGGTGTGCCCAGCAGCTCCACCGCAAGCGCGTTGATGCGGCGCCGCAGCTCATTCGTTGTGGCGGCGTCTGCTTCGCGCATTTCGGCCACCACCACCAGGCGTTCCGTCGCGGCAACGGCATCAGCCACGCCGAAGATCGCAACGCAACCCTTGCGCACGCCGGCGATATTGCCAATCGCCTCCTCCAGCTCGTAGGGGTAAATGTTGTGACCGCCGCGGATGATCATGTCCTTGACGCGGCTGGTCAAGTAGACCTCCCCTTGCGCCATGTAGGCCAAGTCGCCCGTGTCCAGCCACTCGCCGTGGAATAGCGCGCGCGTCGCCTCGGGATTACGAAAATAGCCGCTCGTGGCCGAGGGGCCGCGGAATTCGAGCCGTCCGACTATGCGCTCGGGCAACTCGCGTCCGCCATCGTCGACCACGCGCAAGCCATGCCCCGGCAGCGCCCGGCCGCACGCAACAATGCGCAGAGCATGAGCATCGCCCTCCTGCGCCGGCACTGCTCGGCCCGTGCGCGTGAAGGCTTCGCGCTCGATGCGATCGATGAGCGCCCCCCGACCCAGGGCAGGCACTGCCAGGCCGACCGCGCTTTCGGCCAGACCATACACCGGCGCCAGCGCTTCGGCGCGAAATCCGTAGCGCGCTAGGCGCGCGCTGAAGCGCGTCAGTGTGTCGGGGCTGACCGGCTCCGCGCCATTGGCGGCGAAGCGCCACGAACTCAAGTCCAGCCCGGAGAGATCGGCGTCGTTCAATCTGCGCAAGCATAGTTCGAACGCGAAGTTCGGCGCTGCGGTGACTGTGCCGCGATGGCGATGGACGGCCCACAACCAGCGCTCGGGGCGTGCCAGAAAATCCATTGGCGACATCAGCACCAGCAGGTTGGCGTGATACAGGCTGCCTAGCCAGGTACCGATCAATCCCATGTCGTGATACAGCGGCAGCCAACTGACGCAGACATCGGCGGAGCTCACTTGCACCGCCTGCCCAAAAGCGCGGATGTTCGCAAGCAGATTAGCGTGCGTGAGAATCACCCCTTTGGGATTGCCGGTGCTGCCGGAAGTATATTGCAGCAGCGCGGTGGCCTTCGGAGTGAGCGTTGGCCGTTCCGGGACTGCGTTTGGCGCGCGCAGGTCTTTCGGCGTGACAATGCTGCGCAGAGTGTCGACCTGGGCTTGCAGAAAGCGCGCGAACATCTTCGCCTCAGGCACGGTGATGAGAATTGGCGCAAGACAGCTCGCCAGAATGCCGGACTGGCGCTGCAAATGGTCCTCGATTTGCGCGCGCCGCGCCGGCGGATACATCGGCACCGGAACGCCGCCCGCCAGCAGGACGCCGAAGAAGCTATGGAAGAACTCAAAGCTGGTGGGCAACATGATGGCAACGGCTTCGCCCGATTTCAGCCCGAGTGAGAGGAGTCCGGCGGCGATCGCTTGAGCACCCTGCAGCAACCCCAAATAGCTGAGTTGTTCGGTCTGTTCGGGTGTGCGGTAGAACAGAATATGCGTGCGCTCGCCATGCACATTGACGTGCCAGTCAAGCATCTCCAAAAGCGTTGTAGCTTGCTCGGGCACGCCCTGCACTTGCGGCAGCGCGGCTTGCACAAGCGTCGAGGCCGGCGCCAGCGTAACGCTGGCGGCTCGTTGCAGCGCTTTCAATAAATCGCGCGGCGTTTCACTCTCGACCAGCGTATCTTCCGGTAAGTGCACCTGGAACAGCTGCTCGATGCGCGCCAGCAGCTCAACACGGGCCAAACTGTCCAGCCCAAGATCGCGCTCCAGTGAACTGTCCAGTTGCGCGCGCACCGCGCGTCCCGGGCGCGCTTCCTGAGCCAACTTGTCGATCGCACTGAGCAACGCCGCGTCAAGGTTCGGCACTGCATCGCCGCGCGGCTGCTCGTTGGGTGACATGGCTACATCCAACTGGAAGTCGGCTTGCGCTCAGTACCGTTCATGGTGCCGCGCAAATTACGCTCGGCGCCGGATGCTCGGCTCTCGAAGTGCCGCAAGCGCTTGAGCCAGTCGTCCACCACGCCCCAGAGCCGCTCCAGCACACGCGCACCCCAGCGGCGGCGCTGCCAGCTCGCGTGATCGATTTCGACGCTATGTTGAAAATCGTCCTCGAACATTACCGCCATCTGCCGCGCCACGCGCGCGTCATGCGCCTCCTGGTTTGCTTCCAGATTCCAGCGCAGGTTCCAGTGATCCAAGTTGCTCGAACCGACCGATGCCCAGTCGTCGCACAACACTACTTTGGCGTGCATGAAGCGTGGCTGGTACTCATAGATGCGCACACCATTCGCCAGCAAACCGGCAAAGAACCTGCGGCCGGCGTAACGCACCGACGGATGATCCGTATCCGGGCCGGGCAGCAGCAAGCGTACGTCGACGCCGCGCAGTGCGGCGCGGCGCAGCATGCGGCGCAGCTTGCGCGACGGCACAAAATACGCCGTTGCCAACCACACACGATGCTCGGCACGCGCGATGCGGGCGATGACTGAGCGCGTGATCTCGTTGCGTACACGCGCGCCGCTGCTTGCCACGACTCTGCCCCATTGCCCGTCCGCGAAGGGCGGCGGTGGCGGCGTCGGCAGCACGAGATTCTGCCCGCCGGCTTGGCTCCAAGTGGCGGCGAACAACGCCACCCAGTCCGCGACGACCGGACCTTCAATGGCCAGCATCGTTTCGCGCCACGGGCGTTGCCCGGACGCTTCGAAGGCGTCGGTGATACCGGCGCCACCCACAAACGCTTGCCGCGCATCGACAATAAGCAGCTTGCGATGATCACGCAGCAGATTGCCCAGGCGCTTGCCGTGGTGCAGTACGTTGTAGAAGAGCAGGTCAGCGCCCGCTTCCTTAAGCCGCCGTTGATCACTGGGTTTGACTCTAATCGCGCCGAACGCATCCAGAAGCAGTTTGACGCTGACCCCGCGCGTGGCTGCTCTGCCCAGGGCATCAATAAACTTGGTAGCGACCGTGCCTGATTCGAACAGGTAGAACTCCAGCAGCACGAGTTGCTGCGCCTGTTCAATCGCGTGCAGCATTTTCTCGAAAAACACAGACCCATCGACCAGCAATTCGAATCGGTTGCCGGTGCGCCAGGGAAACAGATGCTTGGGGTGAGGTTTAGTAGTCAACGCCAAACCCTCATACGTGCATCGAATAAGCATGCCTGGCCGCCCCAATCCCAACTTTGATTTAGATCAGGATTGAGCGAGCGTCTATCTTCCAGAATTATAAGAGCCGGTACAGTGCCGACAGGCAGCATCTAATGGGGAGTTGATGGGAAATCACGAATTAAGCCTATTCGCGTTGGACTCCAGTAAAGCCTTCGGCGAACAGATCGTGCGGCACTTGAGCATGGCACTGTCGCCGCATGAGGAACGCGACTTCGAAGATGGCGAACACAAGGCCAGGCCCTTGGTCAACGTGCGCGATAAGGACGTGTACGTCATTCAATCACTGTATGCCGACGCACAGTTCAGCGTCAACGACAAACTTTGCCGGTTGCTGTTCTTCATCGGCGCGCTCGTCGATGCCGGGGCGCAGCGCGTGACCGCGGTGGTCCCGTATCTTTGCTACGCGCGCAAAGACCGCAAGAGTCAGCCGCGCGATCCGGTCACCACGCGCTACATCGCGCGTTTGTTCGAAGCCGTGGGCACGCATCGCGTCGTCACGCTGGACGTGCACAACGTTGCTGCGTTTCAAAACGCGTTTCGCTGCGCCAGCGAGAATCTGGAGGCTAACAAGCTGTTCGTCGACTACTTCGCGGCGCGCCGGGCGCAGGAAGAGATCGTGGTCGTCTCACCCGATGCGGGCGGCATCAAGCGCGCCGATCGCTTTCGCCAAAGCTTGGGGCGTGCGCTCGGGCGCCCGATCGGCAGCGCCTTTATGGAGAAGCAGCGTGCCGGCGGGGTCGTCAGTGGCGAAGCGGTGATCGGCGAAGTGGCCGGCAAGACCGCGATCATCATCGACGACTTAATCAGCACCGGCACCACCTTGGCGCGCGCGGCTCAAGCTTGTCGCGCACATGGCGCAACTAAAGTCTTCGCAGCGGCATCGCACGGCTTGTTCGTCGCGGACGCAGGTCGCGTGCTGAGCGGTGCAGCGTTGGACCAAGTCGTGGTCACAGACAGCGTGCCGGCATTCAGACTATCCGCCGAGATCATACAGTCGAAGCTGGTCGTCGTGAGCGTCGTCGCGTTGTTTGCCGAAGCGATCAAGCGCATGCACGAAGGCGGCTCGATCGTCGATCTACACGGATGAAACGTCTCGGGGCGGGGTCGCCGCGCCGCACCATGGTTTGTAGCTATCCGAGAAGCCGCCGCAACTGCTCGATGTCGGTTTGGGTCTGTCGTTTTATCCGCTAGCGATAGACCAATACAGGAATCTTGCTGTGGATAAGTACTTTGTGGGTTTCGCTGCCCAACACCAATGCTTTGACGCCGCGGCGCCCATGTGATGCCATCAAGATCAAATCGCAGTTGTGCTGCTTGGCGGCCGCAAGAATGCCTTCATAAGGTTGCAGATAACGATTCTTCACCAATCCGCAGGTCACGCCGGCGCCCTGCGCTTCCTCGGCAACGACTGCCAGTGCTTTGTCCGCCTCCCGTTCGGTATCCGTATTGAATTCCTCGGCGCTTATCGCGCCGTACATGACAGCTTCTGGGTATACCATCGCTGCAAAGGTAGGCATGACATATACAGCGCTGAGCGACGCATTGACGCTCTTGGCAAGGGCAACCGCCGCCTTCACTGCAGTCACCGAGAGTGCGGACCCATCGGTTGGAACGAGTATGCGCTTGAACATTGAAGTCTCCCCGGACTTGCGCGAGACCTCATGCTAGCGATCGGGAAGACGCGGTCTTTGACTTAGGTCAATGATAACCCTTCTCGTCTTATCCAATGCTCTATTCAAGGCTGCCACTCGGTCGGGGACCGAGTCTGAGCAACAAGTAACGCGTGAGATCATTCAGCGTCACGAGTTTGGCGTAGTCGGTTTCCGGAATGTCGACCTGCAACCGGTCGTGCAATGCGATCAAGAAATTGAGCCAGTCCATCGAATCCAGGTCGACTTGATCGCGCAGCGGCGTACTCGCATCGAGGCTGTTCACTTCCACTTCCGGGGCGATGGTGGTCAGCGCGGCCAGCGCGATCGCGCGCAGTTCAGCTTCAGTCATTTTGGCTCGCCAATTTCTCGGGTGTCTGCAGCAAATCGCGCACGGCGGCAAGAAAGAGGCCGCCGCGGTGGCCATCGCTGACGCGGTGGTCGGCGGCAAGACTGGCCGTGACGATGGGCGCAATGCGCAGTTGCCCGTCGACCACCCAAGGCCGCTGGCGCACGCGTCCGAAACCCACCAACGCCACCTGCGGCGGATAGATCACACCGAACACGCTGTCCACGCCTTGATCGCCGAGATTGGTGATGGTAACGGTCGGATCGGCCATCTCAGAGCTTTTCAGCGAACCCGCACGCGTACGCTTGACCAAATCGCCCAACTCACGCATGAGCGGATGCAAGTCTTTCTGATCCGCATCATGAATCGCCGGCGCGATCAATCCGCCTTGGCGCAGCGAGATTGCCACGCCTACGTGAATGCCTACGCCTGGAACGAAATCAGTATCGCGCCAGAAGCCGTTCAGTTCCGGAAACTGCTTCAGCGCCACCGCCACGGCTTTGACGTACAGCGGTGCGAGCAGAAGACGTTCGGTGATCGGCCGCGTGGCATTGGTGTCGGCGAGCCACTGCATCGCGCGCGTCAGCGGCACCTCCTCGGCGAGATAGTAGTGCGGAATCTCGCGCTTCGAGCGCGCCATGGCCGCGGCGATGATGCGGCGCATCTCGGCAGCTTTGTCGCCCGGCGGGTGCGCTTGCACCGCTTCTTCCTTTGGCGGCGGCGCAACGGCAGGCGCGGCGCTCGCCGCTTGCTCGACATCGGCAACAGTCACCGCGCCGTCGGGACCCGTGCCCAGGACACGTTCCAGTTTGACGCCCAACTCATCGGCGCGCTTGCGCGCGGCGGGCGAAACGCGCCGACGCGCTGCAGTCGCCGGCTGCGCTGTGACGACGGGTGCGCCCGAACCCATCGCGGCGAGTTGTGGCCTCGGTGCCGTCGCGGGAACCAGCGTCGCAGCATGCGCTGCTTTCCACTGCGCCGCTTGCTCGGCGCTCTCGCCTGATTCGAGCAACAGCGCCATCGTCGCGCCGACCGGGATCAAGTTGTCGGGTTCGATCAGCAGCTCGGATACCGTGCCCTCCTCCCAGCTCTCGATGTCCACGGCCGCTTTGGCAGTGTCGACTACGGCGACCACAGCCCCCTTCGTCACGCGGTCACCGGGCTTGACGTGCCACTCAAGCAACGTGCCCTCGTCTATGTCCGCGCCGAGATACGGCAGTTTGAATTCGATCATCGGACGAATCCGAACCGCGCGCTTGGACGCGAGGCGCAGAGGCGGTGCTTGGTGGTTTGCATGCTCGCCCCCTCTCGTGCTGCTATTTCACTCGCACCAAATCGGTATGGCCAAACCCCTTGGTGTAGTCCAACACCGAAATCACTTCGGGGTTGATCTTCAGAAACGCCAAGTTCGCATAGTCAGCCATGCTCAGCTCGTTCATGTCAGGGAATTTCTCCGCCAACAACGTTTGCGCTTCAGTCAACGCTGGGCCTTTCCTCAGCACCTGCGCCGTGCCACCGATCGATAGTCCCTTTATCTTGTTCCAATCCTTGTAGTCGTGATCGATGGTTGCAGAAATTTTGTTGTTCTTCTTGATGTTCTTCACCTTCTGACTGCTTTTTCCGACCGCCGCGTAAATGGCCAGACCGTCATTCGCGAACGTGATCGTTGTAGCCTGCGGATAGCCGTCCGGGCGGATCGTTGCCAATGTCAGCAAGTTGTGGCGCTTCATGATCTTGAGGATATCGCGTTCGATAGCCTTTTCCATGGTGTCTCCTGTCAGTCTTGTCTCACTGCGCCGCCGCGCCGAACAACGCGCGCGCTGCGGCTACGATCTTGTCAACCTGCGGCAATGCGGCGTCCTCAAGATGCTTGGGATAGGGAATCGGCACTTCCTCGCTGCACACGCGCGCAACCGGCGCATCTAGATCGAAAAACGCCTGCTCCATGATGCGCGCGCTGATCTCGGCGGAGAGGCTGCCGCTACGCCAACCCTCGTCGATGACGACTGCGCGGCGCGTTTTGCGCACGGAAGCGAGAAAGCTCTCCGAATCGAGCGGGCGCAGCACGCGCAAATCAATCACTTCCGCCTCAATGCCGTCCGCAACGAGCTCCTGCGCTGCTTGCAATGCTTTCGGCAGCATTCCGCCGTAGGTGATCAGCGTGACGTTCGCACCTTCGCGCGCGACTTTGGCATGCCGGATGTCGACGACCGCACCTTCGCTCACCTCTGCCGTGACACCGAACAACTGCGCATGTTCGAAGATCAGCACCGGATCCGGGTCTTCGAGTGCGGGCCAGAGCATGCCGCGCGCATCTTCCACTGTGGCGGGGGCGAGCACTTTGATGCCCGGCACGTGCGCGTACCAGCCTTCGAGGCTATGCGAATGCTGCGCCGCGAGCTGGCGCCCGGCGCCAGTGGTCATGCGGATCACCAGCGGAATGCTGAACTGCCCGCCCGACATATGGCGAATCGTCGCCGCGTTGTTGACAATTTGGTCCAGCGCCAGCAAGCTGAAGTTGACCGTCATCACTTCCACGATCGGGCGCATGCCGCCGAGCGCGGCGCCGATGCCGGTGCCGACGAACGCTAGCTCCGAGAGCGGCGTATCGCGCACGCGTTCGGCGCCGAATTCCTCCAGCAAACCCTTGGTCACGGCGTAGGTGCCGCCGTATCTGCCGACGTCTTCACCCATAACGAACACGCGCCCGTCGCGCTGCATAGCCTCGCGCATCGCTTCGCGCAGCGCATCTCGGTAGGTGAGCTTGCGCGCGGCGTTCATGTTGCTTCGGTGTAGACGTCGCGCGTCAGATCCTCCACCGGCTCCCACTGCCCGGCTTCGGCGAACGCGACCGAGGCTTCGACTTCAGCAAGCACCTCATGGTCGATGGCGAGGAAATCCTCCTCGCTCATCAACCCTGCCCGCTTCAACTGCTGCGTGAAATTGTGAATCGGACCGCGCTTTTTCCATTCCTCGACTTCCGCCTTGTCGCGGTACAGCTCGGGATCGAACATGGAATGCGCGCGGAAGCGGTAGGTTTGCAGTTCGAGGAAATACGGCTTGCCGGTTTCGCGCACATAAGCGCTCGCGCTCTTCGCCGTTTCGTACACCGCGAGCACATCCATGCCGTCGACGCTGGCGCTTGTCATGTTGTAGCTCGACGCCTTCTTAGCAAGATCGGTCTGCGACTCGGAGCGCGCCAGCGCTGTGCCCATCGCATACAAATTGTTCTCGCAGCAAAACAACACCGGCAATTGCCACAACGCTGCCAAATTCATCGATTCGTGAAATACCCCCTCCGCTATAGCTCCCTCACCGAACACGCATGCGGTTACGGGTCTTATACTCTGCAAGCGATGGGCGAGCGCCAGACCCAGGGCGATCGGCAAACCGCCGCCGACAATGGCGTTGCCGCCGTAGAAGCGCGTGGCCGCATCGAACAAATGCATGGAGCCGCCGCGGCCGCGGCTGCAGCCTTCGCGCTTGCCGAACATCTCCGCCATGATGGCGTTCATGCTGATGCCGCGCAGCAGCGCGTGGCCGTGTTCGCGGTACGTCGCCACCACCGCGTCTTCGGCGCGCAGATTCGCCATGACGCCAGTGGCGACCGCTTCCTCACCGATGTACAGATGCAAGAACCCGCGAATCTTGCCTTCGCCGTAGAGCTGCGCGCAGCGCTCTTCCATGCGACGGATACGCAGCATGTTCCGCACCAGGCGCAGGCAAAACTCGCGGCCGTAACTTGCAATGCCGCGACTCATGCGCCCGCCTCAAGTGTGGAAAGGTCGCCTTCGGGCAAACCCAGCTCGCGCGCCTTTAACAAGCGCCGCATGATCTTGCCGCTGCGCGTGCGCGGCAACACCGCGAGGAAGGCGATCTCTTTCGGCGCCACTGCGGCACCGAGGCGCTTGCGCGCGTGGCCGAGCAGCTCCAACTTCAATGCCTCGCTCGGCTCGTGTCCGGGTTTGAGCGAAACGAACGCCTTCACCACTTCACCGACCATCGGATCGGGTTTGCCGATGACGCCGGATTCCGCCACCGCGGGGTGCTCCATCAACGCACTCTCGACCTCGAACGGACCAATCAAGTGGCCCGCCGATTTGATGACATCGTCGGCGCGGCCGACGAACCAGAGATAACCCTCCGCATCGCGCTTGGCCAAATCGCCGGTCAGATAGAGATCGCCGGCAAAGCATTTCTTGTAGCGCTCTTCCTGATTGAGGTAGCCACGAAACATGGACGGCCAGCCGCTGCGCAGCGCCAACTCGCCCTCGACCTCGGGCTGATCGATGATCTCCAGCTCGCCACCGTTCTTGTGCTTGACGATAAATGCCTCGACGCCCGGCAGCGGCTTGCCCATGGAACCGGGCTTGATGTCCATGGCGGGGTAGTTGGCGATCATGATGCCTCCTGTTTCGGTCTGCCACCAGTTATCGTGGATCGGTAGGCCGAGCACATCGTTGCCCCACCATACCGCCTCGGGATTGAGCGGCTCGCCGACGCTGGCGATAAAACGCAAGGCATCGAAGCGATAGCGCTTGGGCAGTTCATCACCCGCCTTCATCAACATGCGGATTGCAGTTGGCGCTGTGTACCACACGTTCACTCGCTGATCTTGCAGGATGCGATACCAGCGTTCGGCGTCGAACTCTGCTTCGTCGACGATGCTGGTGACGCCGTGCAGCATCGGCGCGATGATGCCGTAGGAAGTGCCCGTCACCCAGCCGGGATCGGCGGTGCACCAAAAGATGTCGTCGGCATGCAAATCCAGCGCATACTTGCCGGTCATATAGTGCATCAGCGCCGCGCCGTGCACGTGGATCGCGCCTTTGGGCGTGCCGGTGGTGCCGCTGGTGAAATGCAGCAGTGCCATGTCTTCCGTGCTAGTCGGCTCGACCGCGCACTGCTCCGACGCGCGCGCCAGCAACGTGGCGAAATCCTGCGTACCGGGGACGCTGACAGTGCGACTGTCCTCGCCGATCAGCAGCACGTGCGCAAGCGTGGCGAGGGTCGGCCGTATCTTTTCCACTTTGCGCTGATAAAGCGATGCGGTAGTGATCAGCGCCTTGCCCAAGCCTAAATTGACGCGCGTGGCGATCGGTTCTGGTCCGAACGCCGAGAACAGCGGAGACACCACGGCGCCGATCTTGAGCGCGCCGAGCACCGCGATATACAGCTCCGGGATGCGCGCCGCCAGGACAAACACGCGATCGCCCTTGGCTAGTCCAAGTTCTCTGAGCGCGTTGGCGCAGCGATTCGTTTGGCGGGCAAGCTCGGCATAAGAAACCGTGCGCTCGTTGCCGAACCGCCCGAGCCAACGCAGCGCAACGTGATCCGCGCGCGCGCCGCCGGCGTGACGATCAAGCGCCGCATAGGCGATGTTGAATGCGCCACCAGGCAACGCGGCAAGCTCGCGGCGCACCTGGTCCCAATCGAACTCTTGGCGCGCGCGATTCCAGTCGCCTAGCCAGGCGGCAACGTGTTGCTTCGGTTTCGCGATTCGCGTCGGCCGCATCAACTCACACTCCGCTCTCTCTTCGTAGGCTAATGCGAGTGTTGGCGCCGGCCTTGAGATAGATCAAACTGACGCGCAAAACCGTCAATCGAAGTGGCGCGTACAGCGCTCGGCGGCATCGAGGTATTGCTGCGCCATCGCCGACCACTTCGCCGGGTTGCTCACCGCCGGTTCGCGTAGGTGCCAAACCGCCAGTTTGGCGCGCAGACAGGCGCGATAGCTCTTGTAGAAATGCACCAATAGCTCTGGCGGATCGTCAAAGCCGGACTGGCGGTAAGCGTCGAGGATCCACTGCGCGACTTGCGCACCGCCGAGGCGTTCGCATTCCATCGCCAGGAAGGCGATCTCGTCCGCGGGATCGAGCACACGGAACTCGCGTTTGAATTCCAGGCAATCGATGATGACCGGTGTCGGTTCGAGGCAGATATGCTCAGGACGCAAATCGCCGTGGCCTTCGACGATTTTGTCGTCGCGCACACGCTGCTCAAACAACTCCGGTTGTTCGCGTAACAAGCGCTGCTGGGCATGCAATATCGAACCGATTTGAGCTCGGTTGAGCCGATACTGCGGTGCCATCAGCTGACGTCCGTTATCTGTCACTTCGCGGCTAATCTGCGCCGAGTAGGTGCTTGGATCGATTCTTGGTATTGATTCACGGCGGTAAAGTGCCACCAGCATATCTACGATGGCGCTAACCTGGCCGGCAGCCACGCGGCGCTCCTTGATTGTTATATCCAGCATGCGCTGCGCCGGTAAGCGCCGCATCATTACCAGCCAATCCTCCACCTGCCCGTCGCCGTTCAGTTGCAGCTGCCCCGAGGCCGAGCGCGTCAGCGGCACCACACCCAGGTAGACATCAGGCGCCAAGCGACGATTAAGCCTGACCTCCTCAAGGCAGTCGCGACGCCGAGCATCGATGGTGCTGAAGTCGAGATATTCATAGCGCACCGGCTTCTTTAGCTTGTAGGCGTGCTGGTCGGTTAGAAACACCCATGACATGTGCGTTTCAATCGCCACAACTTGCGAGGGCTGCTCCGAATAAGACGCCGGCTGCGTGAGAAACGCGACCTTGGTTGCAAGCGCTGCTGCCGTGTCTCCAGTAGCGTCCGAGCCACTCAGCAATGCGTTCACCGTCGGCCCGCCATTGCATGAGACGCGCTAACGGCGCAGTTGCCCTTCCTGAAACTGCTCGCGTGCGACGATTCCGCCGAGCATGGCGAGCTCTTCACCTAGCGCTCGGACCAGATCGTCCATCGTCACGATGCCGATCAACCCGCCGTGCTCATTGACGATGGGAATACGCCGCACGCCTTTGGCGCGCATGCGCGCGACAACGTCATACACCGTCTCATTCTCGCTGCCGGTGATAAGTTCCGCGCTCATCAAATCGCGCGCGACGACGCTGCTGGGGTCGACTTCCTTCGCCATCACCTCAATGACCAAATCGCGATCCGTGAGGATGCCGATCGGCAAACGTTCGCCGTTGTACTGCTCCACGACCACGACATCGCCGACGTGCGAATTGCGCATCAGTTGCGCTACCTCCAGCATGCTGGCGCGCGCGCCGCAGTAGACTACGTTGCGGGTACAAATCTCTCCGATACGCATACCCTTCTCCTCGTAATGTTTAGCTCAGACTGCTTGCTCGGATGTTGGGCTCACCTACCGGCTCACGCGCTAGGTGAAGCACGAACCACTGTGTCGCCAACCGCGCGACTTGCTCAAGCGCGCCGGGCTCCTCAAACAGATGCGTCGCGCGCGGAACTACCGCGAGTTCGCGCATACAAACCAAGCTGTTGCGTGCAGCTTCGTTCAGCTCCATGACCACATAGTCACGCCCGCCGACGATCAGCAAAGTCGGCGCTTGGACTTCGGCTAGCGCACGCTCGCCGGCAAGGTCCGGACGCCCGCCGCGCGAGACCACCGCGCCGATATCCAATGGCATCCGTGCCGCGACACGCAGCGCCGAAGCCGCGCCCGTGCTGGCGCCGAACAATCCGACCGGCAGCGTTCGGGTGGCGGCGTGCGTACGCACGAAGCGCACTGCATGCGTCAAGCGTTCGGTCAGCAAGTCGATGTCGAAGCGTGCGTTATGGTCTTGATCCTCCGCTTGCGTCAGTAGATCGACCAACAAAGTGCCCAAACCAGCACGGCGCAATTCCGCAGCCACGAACTGATTGCGCGGCGAATGGCGCCCGGAGCCGCTGCCGTGCGAGAACACAACCACTGCCTGCGGCCGCGGCGGCAGCGCCAGCAGGCCTTCGATCGCAACCGCGCCGGCTTTGATCGAAACAGCTTGTTCTCGTTCACTCATGCCCGCGCCGTCCCTGCCTGTGTATCCCCGGCGAGCAACGCAACGACCTCGCGGTCTTCCACTTGACGGAAGTCGAGGTAGAACTGGCCCACTGCATAGAACATTTCCGGCGTGTGCAGACACACGACTTCGTCGGCGTAGGGGCGCACGCGCTCGATGCTATCGGCCGCCGCGACCGGCACCGCGCACACTACTTGCGCGGCTTTCTTGCCGCGTGCCGCGTGCAGCGCGGCAATCATCGTCGCGCCGGTGGCCAGCCCGTCGTCGACGACAATGACGATGCGTCCCTTCGGATCAAGCGGGGCGCGCTTAGGCGTGTACTGCGCGCGGCGCTGGCGCAAAATCTCCAGTTCGGCGCGCTTTTCTTCCTCGACATAGCGCTCGTCCGCGCCGGTGCGGGCGGCGTGCGCGGCGAGGTAAACCCACCCGGTCTCGTCGATCGCACCGATGGCGAGCTCCGGATTACCCGGCGCGCGCAGCTTGCGCACCAAGACCACATCGAGATCGCCGCCCAATTCGGTCGCGATGATGCGTCCCATCGGAACGGCGCCGCGCGGAATCGCGAGCACCAGCGGTTGCCTGCCGCGATAGCCCGTCAATGCTTCAGCCAGCAGCCGCGCCGCTTCAGCTCGGGATTCGAACACGATCGCCATGGCGCACCGCCGACCGGGCTGTGTCCCGCCTATGTCTCTCGCGACCAGGAGACGCGCGCCAGATCGTCTTCCCTGTTGTAGCTGAGGTCCAATTCGCCCCGATACGCTCGATGCACCGCCTCGCCGAGGGTGCGTGCCAGATGGCTGTCCGTCGTGGTGATCTCGACTTGGTGCGTTTGGTCAACGATTTTGATGATTCGCTGCAGCGCGTGTTCGGACTTCTCGCGTGCTTCCGCGTTCTTCACCAGGTCGATGATCTCTTGCTTGTGCGCGCCAAGAAAGCCTCCGCTCAGCGTCACATAGCCCGCCGGGAAATCGTCGTGAATCCTGCGGCAAGCCGGGCACAGCGTCTCGTGCGCTCGTGCCGGCGCGGCCGTCCACTGCCAGTGCCCCTTGTGATATACCGCCCCGCACTCAGGACAGGTAGTGGGTTCTCGCAATTTCGCGTCAGCCTTGTACGCGTCATACTTGTTGTCCGACCAATTGGTGGCCCGGCGCCGCTTCTGAAACCCAGTGGGTCGCACCTCTTTCATGGACGTCCTCCTTAGATGAATTTATTAAGTTTAACGAGAACGCAAGCTCGCGCCTTGCGTTAAGTCAAAGTAACTCGGGAAGCGATGCTGGCAGTGGCAAATCTCCATCTCCGCCACCCCGCCGCCGAACTGGCTGCGTGAGACGACTAAGCCAGCGCTGGGACCAGCCCAAGCCTATCGAGTAGCGGCTGCCATTCTGCGCGATGAGGTTGTTCACTCCCCCTCGCGGCGCTGAAAGTCCAAACGTCCGCGGTCTCTTCGGGGGCGAGCGCCTCGTAAGATGCGACTTGGTGTTCATGGGCATGGGGACTCCTATTTCACCAAAGTCACGGGAACGTCGACCAAGTGAATCACTTTGGTCGCCACGGAGCCGAGCACCAAGTTTCGAAGAGAATCCATGCCGCGCGTTCCCATGACGATCTCACTGCAGCTTTGCTCCTTCGCGTACTGCGCGATGCTCTCTGCCACCGGGCCGATAGCCACCTTGATCTTGTAAGACACATGGGCAGCGTCGAGCGCCGCGCGCGCTGCCTGCAGCTCTTGCTCGCCGACGGCTTCTTGCATGGGTCGAATGTGTTCCGGCGTCAGCGTCGGTTCGGCATTCAAACGAATAGGCAATTGCACGTTGGTCAATTGGACTTCCGTTTGCTTGCCAGCCACTACTTGCCTTAGCAGAAATTGCAGTGCGCGAGCCGCGCTGTCCGGACCGTCGATGGGCATCAGAATCTTTTCCATAGCGCTCTCGTTTTGTGCGTAGACCAGGGTCAATATCCCGCTTTTCTTCGCTTGAGGATTTGATTCAGGTCAACGGTATTGAAGTCTTGGGTGCGCGCCGGACGAGGAGCCCGCCATGGCAACTCACCGGGCAACGAAGACCGGGCAGTTGAGGCCGGCAAGTAGAGTGGCGAACGCATGCTGTCGGACCACTTCGGATGCCTGCGGCAACAGCAGGCAAGCGGCCCGCTCCGATCCGGCTAGTTCGAGCAGGCGCTGCGGATCAAGCTGCGCCGCATGTAGGTAGCGCGCGGAGATCCCGCGCCGGGCGAGCCATTGCTGAACCTGCTCACGTCCGCGCTCGAACTGCGCGCCATCGGCGGCGAGAATCACCACCAGCATGGCGATCCCGCGCTGCTGCGCGAACGACATTGCGGCACTCAGTGTGCGGTACGCGCCCGGCGAAGCGTCGAACACCGCGACCACCGGTCCCTTCGCGGCGTTCGCAACGGCGGGAACGGGCCACAGCCGCGCCGGACCAAAGGCGCCCGCGAGCAGCAGAAGATCCGCTTCCCGGGCAAACGCCTCGGCCAGCAATTGGCCGCGCGCAACGGCGAACGACCAGGGCAGCTGCGAGCGCTGTGCGGCAGCGGCGAGCACGCGCTCTAGCCGCTGCGCCTGATCGCGCAACATGCGCTGTATGTGCGCCATTTCCAACGGCCGTGACGCCGCAGTGGCTATTCCGGTCTCGCGCGCGAACGGCAGTTCGGCCAGACGCAGCAGATTGACGTCTTCCACGAATAGCCCGGCGAGCTCCGCGTGCAAACTTTGCGCCACGCTCAGCGCAGTATTCACTGCCTGCTCCGCGTACTCCGCGGCGCTTAGCGCGATCAGAACGCGGCCGATGCTGCTGGCGCTGTCATCGTTGCGCTCGACCACGGCTTGCCTTCCTCACGCCTTTGCCTTCCGGTCTGGCGTATTGCTGGCGCAGCTTTGACAACTGCTGCAAGCGTTGCACGACCAGGTAGTTGACGCTGCCGCGCGGCGGCTCGCCGCGAGCGTCGAGCTCACCAGCCGGCATCCCGGTCAGCAATTCGATTGCTTCATCCACAGTGGCAATCGGGTAGATCGAAAACTGCTTCGCGACAACAGCGGCGACCACATCCTCGCGCAGCATTAAGTGACTGACGTTCGCCGCCGGAATGAGTACGCCTTGAGAGCCGCTCAGGCCGCGCTTCGCGCAGATGTCAAAAAATCCTTCAATCTTCTCGTTGACGCCGCCGATCGCCTGCACTTGCCCCCATTGGTTAACCGCGCCGGTGACCGCCAATGATTGTTTGATGGGAACCTCGGCGATGGAGGACACAATCGCACACAACTCCGCCACCGAGGCGCTGTCTCCCTCGACGTGGCCGTAGGTTTGTTCCAGCGTGATGCTGGCCGATAATGACAGCGGCCGGCTTTGCGCATAGCGAGTCGCCAGGAAGGAGGACAAGGTGAGCACACCCTTCGAGTGCAGCGGACCGCCCAATGCCACCTCGCGCTGGATATCGATCATCTCGCCGTCGCCCAGACGCGTCGCAGCGGTGATGCGCGTCGGATGCGCAAAGGCGAAATCGCCAAGCTGTATCACCGACAGTCCGTTAACCTGCCCTACCCTAGCGCCGTCCGTGTCGATCAACATAATGTTGCGCAGTATGGCTTCCTGCGAGCGCTCGCGCAGCCGATCGAGCCGGTAGATTTGCGTCTTGATGGTGTGTTCGATGTCCTCGGCAGATACCACCGTGCGCCCTGCGGCGCCGGCCCAGTGGTCGGCTTCGTGCAGCACATCGGCCAACGCTTGCAGATGGGTGGAAAGTTTTTCCGCGTCTCCCGCCCGGCGTGAACTCCATTCGACGACCCGTGCCACGGCGCCGCGATCGAAAGCCTTGAGCGCTTCCTTGCGCGCCACCGTGGCAATCAAGCGTGCGTAGTCGAGCACCCGCTCTGGGTTGCGCGCCACCTCGTCCTCAAAATCCGCCGCCACCTTGAACAGTTTGCTGAAGTCCGGATCGTATGCGGACAACAAGTAATAGGCATAGCGGTCGCCGAACAGCACGACCTTGAGGTCCAACGGGATGGGCTCCGGTTCTAGCGAAACTGTGCTAATTAGACTGTACATTTGACCGAGCGATTCGATCGCTATCACCCCCGTCAACAGTGCGCGCTTGAGTCCATCCCATGCGAATGGCTGCGCGAACAGTTTGTGCATGTCGATCAACAAATAGCCGCCGTTCGCCAAATGCAGCGAGCCGGGCTTGATCAAGGTGAAGTCCGTGACCAACGCGCCGAACTGCGACAAATGCTCGACCCTGCCGATCAAGTTCTGAAAAGTCGGATGATCTTCCTGCCGCACCGGCGCGCCATTGGCTTCAGCATGCTCCACCAACACATTGACTTGATAGCGGCGAAAGTTAGTGGGCTTGGCGGCGGCGGGTCCAAATGCCGGCGCCGGTGCTTCCGCCGGTTTGCGAAAGTCGTCGACGTTCTCGATGACGTCCTCGCGCACGGCGTCCAAATATTTGACGACGTCGGGCAAGTCCTTGTAGCGCTCCTTCAACTCATCGGCCAAATGTCCCACCGCGAATTGAGAGACCTCCCGGTTGAGCGCACGCAGCCGATCGCGCCGTTGCCGATGCCACACGTGCGCCTGGCGGATCACCTTCTCCAGCCGCTCGCGCAGCGCGCTCATCCTGTCTTCCATGTGCTCGCGCTGCTGCTCGGGTAGTTTGTTGTATTCCTCGGGGCTGATGACTTCGTTCTCTTTCACCGGTGCAAACGAAAATCCGGCAGGCGTACGCAGCAAAGCAATGCTGTCTTTGGCGGCATCCTGGCCGATCTCTTCGAGCGCTAGCCCTTCCTGCTCTCTGAATTCGGCGTCAATTTGCTCGACCTTGGCGCGATACTCTTCACTATCGAACGTCGCCGGGATGCTCGCGCGCAGCTCCTCGACGAACTGCTGCATGTCGGCTCGCAGTGCGCCGCCTCTTCCCAAAGGCAGACGCAGCGCACGCGGCTTGTGCGGCTCGGTGAAGTTGTTCACGTAGCACCATTCGGGGGGCCGCGCTTGGCTGCGCGCGAGCTTCTCAAGATGCTGGCGCAGCATCGTGTGTTTGCCGGCGCCCGGCGGGCCGAGCACAAACAGGTTGTAACCCGGCTTGCGCATACTCGTACCGAACTCGACCGCGCCCATCGCTCTGGGCTGCCCGGTGATGCTGGGCAGATCATCCAGTTCGGCGGTGGTCTGAAACGCGAAAACGCTCGTGTCGCAGCGTCGGCATAAGGCTTCCGGTTGCAACGCAGAGATATTCTTCATGTTGTTTCAGCGCATGTACTCAGTCTAGGATATTTTGTCTTCTCTTTTTCTATTGATGTACGAGATCTTTCTACATGGAGTATTAGTCTAATCGCGGCGCGCGTAGGGATCCCGCCACTGCCTACGAACATGATGCTTGCCGGCGCTAACGCGCTTGGCTTGTGGCCCTTCCGCGCCCATTTCTTCCAAGAACTGAACTTCGATACCAACCCGTAAAGCGTCGAAGCCCGGCGCAACACGAAGAATTCTTCGAGTTTGCCTACCTTTTGGTGAATATGCGCGTCCAACGCCTCGGAATGCCGCCTATCGCGGACCTCAATTTTTGGCGCAATTTGCATGACCTCTCCGCGCTGAGACACAGCACACCCTAGCGCTTGCGTAGACGGCAAAGGTTGACATGCATCAAACCGCCGAAGCGCATGGGCACTACGCTGTGTCAAGGTGGTAGCTGGCAATGGTTCGCAATGTTCGACTGAGACGGATTGTCGCAACCTGCCTCGCCGCGGCGGGTGCTGCGATGCTGTTGCTTGCGCCGCGGAACGCATGGCTCGGTATCGTGCTGATCGCGCTTGGTTTGGCCCTTGAAGTTATCGGCATGAACCTACGCCACAGAGACAGATAGCTAACAAGCGCGGCCGCGGCTTGTTGCGTCGATGATCGAATACGCCCATGCTTAGGCGCTGAAGATTTTCCGGTCTGCTGCTAAGTTCTGAAGGCCCGTGAAACTGGCCGACTGCAGCGAAACCGAGCAGATTGAACTCGCCGTTCTTGAGCAGCGGATCGGCCGCGTACATCTGCGCCAGCGCCTCGGACTGGAGGGCGAGCATGAAGCGCACGTGTTTCGCCGTGGCACGCATTTCTTCCACCTCGAAAACTGGTATTCGGTGCACGGTTTGATGCGCGCCGTGCTCACGCTGTCCGGTTTGCACGGCCGCGGCCGGCGCAATGCGTTGAACATCCAGCGCAAGGACAACGAAGTGCGCCTTAGCCGCCTGCCAGCGACGTTTGACGGCTACACGCTGCTGTAACTCAGCGACTTGCACCTGGACATGAGCGACACCTCGACGTGCTCTCGATAGCGGTAAGGCCCCACTGCTGCCTACGCCCCCGGTGCGCTGTGGTAACGGTTGTACAGAGAGAGGGTCCAGGCGCCTAAGCCCATCAGCACGACGACAAATGCGATCACACCACCGATGAGTGGGAGCGCTTGCAGCAGCGCAAGCAGTACCAGCGCCCCTGCGAGTCCGAGGATCCGATAGCCTGCGGTTAATGGTTTGTCTTTGCGCAACGCGCTGACAGCGCGATCGCCGATAAAGAATGCCGCCGTCACGTAGCCGATCATGAGCACCAGCGGATAGACGAAGAACAACAGCAGCCCGAACGGAATGCCGATGATCGTCAGCATGAACAGTATTGCGACCAGCGGCAGCACGAAGAACACCGCCAAGCCCAGCAAGAAACTCTTGCCTGGACTGCTCGCAAAAGCGCGCTCTACCGTACCGGTGAAGTTCGGCAAAAGCAGCAGCAGCAAGCCGCCGAGCACGGCAAATGCCAGGAATACAAACATACTGCCCACAACGAGCGCAGCCATGCCCATGTGATGCATGCCGCGTGGCATATCCACCGCATGATGCTGCACCGCGCCGGCGATCTTCGCGGCGGGGTCTATGCGCGCCGGCTGCGCGCTCCAATAGGTAAGCGTGCCACCGATATCGGCGTGTGGGCCGATATCGATGTCGCGTGCCGACAGTTCGACATTGCCCTTGATCGGCGCGTCGATCTCCACCGACTCGGCGGCGCCGGTCAGATGCGACCCGACCGCGCCCTTGATCTCAATGTGTCCGCCGGCGAGCGTGGCTTTGCCGCCGATGTTGGCGTTCGGCGCGATGGTGATATCGCCGCCCGCTGCGCGGACATGCTGGCCGATGTCCCCAACGACCACAATGTTGCCGCCCACGGCGTAGAGATCTTGGTCGACGTTCTTGTTCACCGACACCTTTCCGCCGACGGCAAATGCGTCGCCGGCGACCACGCCATCCAACGACACGCGGCCACCCGCGAGGAACGCGTCGCCAGCGACTCGATCGCGCACTTCGACTTTGCCGCCCGCGGCAAACATATCGCCAGCGCTCGTGCGCCGCTCTGCGGGTACGTCGGCCGCTCTAACTGGCGTCAGAGCAGCCACAACGCACACCACCACAAGCCATCGAATCGTCATGAAGAAAGCATCGCTCATGGCAGGTTCCCTATCGCGCCCGGGGCGGCTTTAGTGAATCTCTAACTTCTTGGCGCCGTTTCCGCCCGCCTTCTTCGGCAAAGTCAACTCTAGTACGCCATTGTTGTACTTGGCGTCAGCCTTGGCCTGATCCACATCGCTCGGCAACGTAAAGCTGCGATACATGCTGCCGTAGTAACGCTCGCTGCGCAGCACGTTTTCGCCCTTCTTCTCCTCATGTTCTCTCTTGACTTCGGCGGTGATCGCCACTTGATTACCATCGATGGAAACACCGATGTCTTCTTTCTTGACGCCGGGTATCTCGGCTTTCACCGTGTACCCGCCATTGCTTTCGCTGACATCGATCGCAATGTCGACCGCCTCTTCACCCTTGACGCGCAACGGACGAAACGCGCGTCGCATGAGGCGCTCCATCGGATCGTCCCATACACTCGAGGCGCTAAACTCGCTAAACGGATCCCAACGCATCAGATTGGCCATTGCTATCTCCTTTGTTTCTCAGTGAAATCACCTGTTAACCGTAGCTAAGCTGCAACTTGCAATCTACCGCTCGGTATGGCACCGGTATTTGACTTGAATCAAGCTTCGCCGAGTTGGCGCAGGCATCGCTTGCCGACTTGCGGGTGCCGCTCGTGGCGGTCACGCTTGCCAGCCGCGCGGGTTACTTCCGTCAAGACATCGGCGCCGGCGGCGGGCAAGTCGAGCTGGCCGATGTGTGGCATCCGAGTCAATTCGCGACCCGGCTGCGGGCCGGCGTGGCCGTGTCGATCGAGAGCAGAGACGTTTAGATCAGCGCTTGGCTGTTCGTGCTGGAGAGTGCCCTCGGCGGCCAAGCGCCGGTGCTGCTGCTCGATACCGACCTGCCTCTGAACGCGGCCGAGGACCCCGTTGACGCCGGCCACGACACGTTTCCCTACGATCTGGTCGGTCGCTTACTTTGCTACGCGGATATACCCATACCCAGGCCACTAGCCGGTGATGATGCTCTGAACATGACATATCTGGGCTTACACCTTAGCGAGTATGTCAATCGTGTAGCGGAACGGCACGCCGAAGTTTCGCGCAAACTGTTCCCCGGCCATCACGTGTACGCGATTACCAACGGCGCGCACGCATCCACTTGGACCGGCCCGTGCTTTGCCGCGCTGTTTGATCGCCACATCCCCGGCTGGCGTCACGAGCCGCAGTTGCTCATGCGCGCCGACCACATCGCGGACGACGAAGTATGGATGGCGCATGCCGCACAGAAGCAGTCTCTGATCGAGTTTGTAAAGGCCAGGCTCGGCGTGACGTTGAATCCGGAACGGCCGATCATCGGCTTCGCGCGCCGCATGACCGAATACAAGCGACCGGGCTTGTTGTTCTCCGATCGGGCAGTCAAGCGGCTAGAGATTGCTTCGTCGCTGCGCTCCTCGCATAGACGACCTATTCAGAAACTCCCCGGCGGGTCTCAACCACCGGGTTGCGCGGTATTCTCAACGCCCGCCGGTAGAACCGGCGCTTGACTATCTCAACCAGTACCAGGTAGGCCGCAACCATCATCCCCAGAATGACGAAGTACTGCAAAGGCGGCACAACAAGACCGAAGTAATGTCCGATCGGCGTGAACGGCAAAGCTACCGAGAGTGCGACGACACCGACTGAGGACGCAATCAGCCAAGGGTTGGCGCGGCTTTGCCAAGGCTTGCCGCGCGTACGTATCACAAAGATCACCAATACCTGCGTAGCGATGGATTCGATGAACCATCCCGTGTGAAACAGCTCCGCATCGGCATGCAGCACAGCCAGCATCACGTAGAAGGTCAAGAAATCGAACAACGAGCTGACTGGACCCAAGGTAAGCATGAAGTTGCGGATAAAGCGGATATCCCAGGGCCGTGGTTGCTTCGTCTCTGCGGCATCCACTTCGTCGAATGGGATGGCGATCTCAGAGACATCGTAGAGCAGGTTGTTGAGCAGGATCTGCAGCGGGGTCATCGGCAGGAACGGCAAAAACAGCGTGGCCCCCGCCATGCTGAACATGTTGCCGAAGTTGGAACTGGTCGCCATCATCAGGTACTTCTGAATGTTGCCGAAAGTGCGCCGGCCCTCCAGCACGCCCTCGTGCAGCACCCGCAGATCGTGCTCGAGCAGAATCAAGTCGGCCGCCTCTTTCGCAACATCCACCGCTTCATCCACCGAGATGCCGGCGTCCGCGACATGCAGCGCAGGCGCATCGTTAACGCCGTCGCCTAGATAACCCACGACATGACCGCGGCGCTTGAGCACGCTGACGATCCTATTCTTTTGCGCCGGGTTCACGCGGCAAAACAGCGTCACCGCCGCCACCCTTGCCGCCAGTGCTTGATCGTCCATGGCGGCGATTTCATTGCCGAGCAGCACTCCCGTTATCGGCGCATGGAGGGCGGTGCAGATGTGCCGCGTCACCAACTCGTTGTCCCCCGTGACGATCTTCACCGCCACCCCGCTTTCTCGTAGCGCCGCAAGCGATTCCTTGGCTTCGAGTTTCGGCGGATCGAGAAACGCGGCGAAGCCGGCGAAGGTGAGCTCGGTTTCGTCATCGACCACAGCGTGCGGATGATCGAGCGCCACTTCGCGCCAAGCGATCGCGAGCACGCGAAATCCTTCCTGGCTAAGCGTGTTGAAGAGCGCATCGATGCGCTGTCGGTCAGCGCCACTTAACGCACACGGCGAAGTGGCATCTGCGCCGCCATCCACGCACTTGCATAGTTTCAATATGCTTTCTGGCGCTCCCTTCACCACCAAGATGCGATGTGTGTCATCCTCCACCAACACGGACACGCGTCGGCGCTCGAAATCGAACGGCACTTCGTCGATTTTGCGCCAGCTCTTAACGTCGATCTCGCCATGCTTCAAGATAGCGTCGTCCAGCGGGCTGCGCAGTCCCGTCTCGAAGAAGCTGTTCAAATAGGCGAATTCCAGCACGCGCTCGCTGTCGCGCCCGAAACTATCCACGTGCCGCTCCAACCGGATGCGCGCCTCGGTCAATGTCCCGGTCTTGTCTGTGCACAGCACGTCCATTTGCCCGAGGTCGTGGATCGCGCCCAAGCGCTTCACGATCACTTTCTTCTTCGCCATGCGCAACGCGCCGCGCGCCAGCGTCACCGAGACAATCATCGGCAGCAGCTCCGGTGTAAGCCCGACGGCTAGGGCAACGGCGAACATAAACGATTCCAGCCACGGCCGGTGAAACCAGGCGTTCGCCAATAGCACAAAGAGCACCATGAACACGGTCAGCCGCATGATCAGCAGCCCAAAGCGGTGACTGCCCGTTTCCAGCGCATTCGGCGGTGAGCGCTGCGTCAGCGTGTCGGCGATGTTGCCGAGCGCGGTGCCGGCGCCGGTGCGAACGATGAGCAAGCGCGCCGAACCGCTGATCAGCGAAGTGCCCATGAACATGGCGTTTGCGGCTGTAGCGAAATCGCCGATCGTTGCCGCGCCATCCCCCGCGTTTTTCTCCACGGGATACGGCTCGCCGGTGAGCAGTGCTTGGTTCACGAAGCAATCGCGGGCTTCGAGCAGCACGCCATCGGCGGGGACAAGATCGCCCGCGGCGAGCAGCACAATATCGCCCGGCACCAGGTCGGCCGCGGGAATCTCGTTTTTTGTGCCGCCGCGCAACACCGTCGACCTAAGCGCGACCGATTGGCGCAACCGCTCGGCCGCATTGGCAGCGCGCGTCTCTTGCACAAAATCCAGCGTGACGCTCATCAGCACCACGCCGATAATGACCACAAAGCTGGTGACATCACCGGTCACGGCAGATACCGCGCTCGCGGCGAGCAGCAGCAATACCAGCGGATTGCGCAAGCGCGCCCAGAGCTGAGCAAGCAACGAGCCGCGTTGGCTCTTGATCACATTAGCGCCGACTCGCTCGAGGATTTCTGCGGCTTGCGCCTCGGACAGCCCTCTTTCCCCGCTTTGCAGGCGCGTCAACAAGTTGGCCCTGCCTTCGAGCCACCAGGATGCGATGGGCTTAGAGCTTGGCGCGCCAACGGAGCTGATCAGTGACGGTGAATCGATGGTGAGCGGCATTCAGCAGTAGTGAAATAAGCCGACTTCCAACTATCACCCGCAGGAGTGTTTCCACTCATTGATGTAAGTCAAGGTGCGGCGACACCCGTCCAGCTAAAGTCAGCGACTGCTTCGCTGCCAGACTCACCTCGGCTGTCTATGGCTACCAAACCGCTCTACACCGTCGATTTCAGCGAGATTGGCATGCAGGACTTGCCGCGCGTCGGCGGCAAAAACGCCTCGCTTGGGCAGCTCTTCAACAATCTGAAGCCTCTCGGCGTGGGTGTGTTGGACGGTTTCGCGACCACAGCCCAGGCGTACCGGCGACTCCTCGACGAGAATGGCCTGGAAGCGAGGCTGCGCGCGATTTTCGCCGGCTTGAATCATGAAGACGTTACCCAGCTCGCGCAGCGCGGGGCGCAGGCGCGTGCCGCGGTACTCGAAACAAATATCCCCGACGACATCAAAGCGGCGGCGATTGCGGCGTATGCGCCTGTGCCAGCGCCTTGGGCGCGAGCCGGAAATGGCAGTGCGCTCCTCCGCTACACGGCATCCCGTTTTCCAAGCTGCTGTCGAGCCGTGGAATCATCCCCGGCATTAAGGTCGACAACGGCGCCAAAGCGGCGGTGCCGGGGATCGTATTTCTCTCCGGCGGTCAAAGCGCCGAATAAGCGACCGATCACCTCAATGCCATGAACGCGATGGGTCGGAATCTGTGGGAGATCAGTTTCTCGTATGGGCGAGCGCTGCAAGCGCAGGTGCTCGCTGCCTGGCAGGGAATGGAAAGCAATGTCGTTGCCGCGCAGAAGGCATTCGAGATCCGCTGCCGGCTGAATGGTTGAGGGAAAATACGCTCGGTCGATGGAGCGCACGGCGTAACGCGCGCGAGTCTCATCGGCGTTGATCGAACGCGCCGTGGTGCTGCCACCACTGTTTTGCTTTGGCAATCGCAATGCGGATGGCTTTACCCTCCTCGTAACCATCTTCCAGTAGCGCGTTGGCGATTTCGATCGCTTTCTCGCGCACCACAGGATCAAGATACTTCATGGACACTGGAAAGTAGCTGCTGTTCCACGGCATGGCGTCACGCCCACTCAATGCGCTCGCAACCCGCATCGATGCGCGTGCCCGAGCTGCCGTGCAACATGCGGTCCAGATCACTCATCGCGCCGATGGTGGCGGGTGCCCCGCTCGACTCAGTGAATTCGCAGGCAGCAGCCACTTTGGGGCCCATGGAGCCGGCAGCAAACGTGCGCCTGCCCAGTTCAACGGGCGCGATACGGCGCACCGCGCGCTGGCTCGGCAAGCCCCAGTCGAGGTAGACAGCGTCAACGTCGGTGGCGATCAGCAAATGATCCGCGCGCAGCTCGCGCGCCAGTAGACTCGCGCAGGCGTCCTTGTCGATGACCGCTTCCACGCCGATGCAAGCGTGATCCTCACTCGCGCGCACCACCGGAATCCCGCCCCCACCCCCCGCGATGACGATCGCGCCGTGGCCCAACAACCATGCGATCGCTTGCAGCCCGAGAATGCGGCGCGGCGCGGGCGACGCGATGACGCGGCGGTAGCCGCTGCCGTCCGGCGCCACGTGCCAGCCCTGTGCGGCCGCGAGCTGCTCGGCCTGCGCGCGCGAATACATCGGGCCGATCGGCTTGCTCGGACGGCCGAAGGCGGGATCATCGGGATCTACTTCGACGCGTGTGAGCAACGTAGCCACCGTTTTGGCCTCCGGTAACTGATTCGCGAGCTCTTGCTCGAGTAGGTAGCCGATCATGCCTTCGCTTTCGGCATCCAACACATCGACCGGGTAGGGCTCCACTTCCCGGTACGCGGCGCTCTGCAGCGCCAACAATCCAACTTGCGGGCCGCTGCCGTGGGTGACGACCAGCTGATGCTCCCGCGCGAGTTGTGCCAGCGCCAGCGCCGCCGTCTTGATGTTCGCAAGTTGATTCTTCGCGCTCAGTGCCTGGCCGCGGCGCAGCAAGGCGTTTCCGCCGACTGCGACTACTATAAGCATCGACGATCACCCCGAGCCATGGCGGGCGGTACGCAACCGACCCAGGAACCCCTCGATAAAGCTTGCCAGCGTCGGCTCACCCGCTTCAGCGAAGTCATAGCGTGCACGCAGAACCGGCTTATTGATCTTGATCAGCGCGGCCAAATCAATCGGCGTGCCAGTGATGATCGCCTCCGCATCCGAGCTGTTGATGGTTTGCGCGAGCGAGCGCAACTGGCTTTCGTCGTAGCCCATCGCCGGTAGCACATTGCCGATGTGCGGGTACGCCTCAAACACGCGTAGCAGATCAGGGGTGGCGCTGCGCCGCGGATCGATCACCTCCTTCGCGCGAGCCTCGACGGCGGCAGCATAGCCTGCACCGTAGGGCATGCCGCCATGGGTGATACTCGGCCCGTCTTCCACCACCAGCACGCGCTTACCGCGAGCCAGCGCGTCATCGAGATGGACTGCGGAGGCTGCCAGCACGATGGGTGCGCTGGCGTTGAGCATGCGCACCTGGTCACTCACCTCCTTTATCGCGGTGCTCGAGGCCACATTCACTTTGTTGACGACGATTACGTCAGCCATGCGCACCACCGCTTCGCCCGGGTGATGGCTCGCCACTTGCGTCGGGCGCAGCGCGTCGGCGAGCACGATGTGCAGGTCGGGCTTGAGAAACGGGAAGTCGTTGTTGCCACCATCCCAGACAATGATGTCGGCTTCCTGTTCGGCTTGATTCAAGATCGCTTGGTAGTCAACGCCGGCAAACACGACGTTGCCAAAGACGAGGTGTGGCTCGTACTCTTCGCGCTCTTCGGCGGTGCAACGCGCTGCATCCAAGTCTGCGCGGGTAGCGAAGCGCTGCACACGCGCCTGTTCAAGATCTCCGTACGGCATGGGATGGCGCAGCAGCGCCACGCGCTTGCCCGCTCTGCGTAGATAGCGCGACAGCCATCGCGCTACTTGCGATTTACCGCAGCCGGTGCGCACAGCCGATATGGCAATCACCGGGTGCCTCGAGCGCAGCATGGTGCGCTGCGGCCCAAGCAAAACGAAATCGGCGCCGGCCGCCAACGTGCGCGATGCCAGATGCATGACGTGCGCATGCGTGACGTCACTGTAGGCAAACACAACGTGCTCCACACTATGCTTTCGGCACAGCACCTCTAGCTCGCCCTCGTCGCAAATCGCAATCCCCTCGGGATAAAGCTCACCCGCCAACGCACGCGGGTAACGCCGGCCGCCGATGTTCGGGATCCGCGTCGCGGTGAACGCCACTACCTCAACGCCCGGATCGTCGCGATAAACGACGTTGAAATTGTGGAAATCGCGCCCCGCCGCGCCGAGGATGACCACGCGAGTGCGCGCCGTTGCCTTTGTTGAAGTTGCTCTCATGCTATTGAGAATTACAAAATCGGGCGACAGTTTCCCCCCATCCTAACCTTCCCCCGCACGCAAAGACGGGCGCAGCCTGAGCTTTGCTCATCTGCGCGTGGAGGGAAGGAACTTCCCCCTCCCTTGCGCACCGCGCGGGGGAGGGATGGGGTGAGGGCTACGCGGCGCATTGGCGTATCACGGGGTTATGTAACACTCGATAAGCGGCTGGGTGGGCGGGGTCGAACGCGAGACATCGCTGTGATATACAAGGGCTAGGATAGGTTGATAATTCGCTCTGAATGAGATTGTTCCCCCTATACTCCCGCTATTTCTACACTATCGCGGCGGGAGGATACAGAAAAAAACAATAATAGCGGCGCACCCGGACGCGCTTTTGACCTTGATCAAGTTCGCCTGCGCATGGCGCAGATTCCTCGCCCACGCGGCCCCGGTTGCGATCACATCGATCGGCAATACGCGCGCTTGCCCGAACTAAGCCGCCGCGAGTGCATGTCTCTGGCGAAAGGCCTGCTCAATCTCGCGCGGGGTGAGAAAGCGCCCCTCGGATGCAACCCGCTGCATGAGGGCCACGATCAGCTCGTTCAGCGGCGTGGCGACGTGCAACTCCTTACCTTGGCGGACGATTTCGCCATTTAGGTAATCGATCTCGGTCGGGCGTGTGCGCGCGACGCTTTGCCACGTGAATCAGCCGGGCCCGCTAAATACCTTTATTCGCGCTCTTACATGGGTCGGCTAATGGGTGACCCTGTTTCTCCAATTAAGTGGGGAATAATCATCCGGGCACGGATTCTCTTCCGAATATATCGCGCCTGGCCCGTTTGATCTTCTTCCAAATATATCCAGCCTGGTCCGTTTGCTCTTATCTTGCACCTTTCCCATACGACACCTCCTTCGGTATTGTCTACCCTTAAAAGTGCCTAGGTAATCTGGGACAGCTCAGCCTGGCCCCGGTGATCCCGATCTCCTAGACCAATGTGGGACTATGCCCATCGCTGCGAGGATCAAAAGTCCAATTATCAAATTCGTCCACGTTGTTGGTTCGGGGACATTTAGGTACAAAACCTGTCCGTCAGCCAAACTGTTGGCGTTAGCGAGGCCGAATTGTCCTAGCTTTCCAGCGCTAAGCGAGAAGAATTCTGTTTGCTCAGGTATTAAGGTCATCCAAACATTGTCCGTAAAGAAGCTTCTGATTACGACTGGCCCGCTCCCCCCAAACATAGGATCGCGTGCGAATCCACCACTCTGAAGAGGCCGCAGGAATTCCGGCGAACCGACCCCAATCTCGGGCGATTGCAGTATGCTTTCCGTAAGACTGAGGAAAAAGAGAACATCAAAACCCGTGAAATCAAGAGCGCTGGTCCCAAGCAGCCCAGCCGGCAAAACATCTAACCGATAAAGAGCGGCTACGGCATCTGAGGGCTGTCCCTCCACGATCGATTGGAAGATGGATGCCGTCGTATCGAAGGGGGTGATACCGTAGATCTCGGCTCCACTCTGTAGTCCCGGTATGTATGGAGTAAATTGAAAACCGGCATAAAACGGGTTAATGGCTTGCGGACCTGAGCCAGGCCCTTCATCCTTATAGACCCCACCCCCGGCATAAAACGCCCCTGCATTTCTTCCAACGAGAAGTCTTCCGTTGTCCCCAGGTAGAAATCCAGAGCCGCTGCCCCCGGCTGTGTCGACCGTCGTGCCTGAGGTATTCAGTGTTGTGCCCACTAATCGGATAGTGCCACCGGCGCCTCCGCCACCGCCGCCGCCAACGCCTGCTGCGCCTCCAGACCCGCCTGCGCCGCCGACATCCCCGTTGGCGCCAGAACCTCCACCGTCGCTGCCGGCGGCTCCCGAGCCCTTGCCGCCGCCTGAGCCTCCTGTTCCACCGAGACCGCTGCCTGGTGACACGCTTCCCGACTTCTCCGCACCGGCAGTGCCGGCTGAGCCACCGCCAGCGCCCGTGCGCCCATTTCTCCCACTGCCATCGCCTGCGTTACCCCCGGGGCCGCCATCTACTCCATTCAACATCGGGCTCGCCGGTCCCGACGCACTGCCACCTTTGGCGAGAAATTGGCCGTTATCGGCGAGGAGCCTTCCGTGAGCGACGATTTCAAAAACACCGCCACCGCCGCCCCCAGCACCACCGGTTGTCCCGTGCGCTCCCGCGCCGCCGCCGCCACCACCGCCACCACCGCCACCGCCCGCGCCGCCTTCCCCTCCGCTTCCTAGCTCTTCCTCTTCCCCCCCGCCGCCGCCACCACCGCCACCGCCAGTGGCCCCGCCACCTCCCCCTCCACCTTGGCCGCCCTGTCCGCCACCTCCACCGCCGCCACCCGTGAGCGTGATGACCCCTCTGGCGGGATTCAGACCACGCGCACCCACGCCTCCGGTCGCACCACTCGTTCCATCAGAACCTCGCGCACCAGTCCCACCAGCGAACCCGTTGCCGCCGTCATCGCCAGCCCCTGGACTGCCAAATCCTCCGGACCCGCCAGCACCGGCTGTACCTTTGTCTACCGCTCGTCCTCCATGGTTGTCCTTAAATCCCCCCGTACCGCCTAGCGCTACGGTGGAATTGTTGAAACCAATCCCACCAGGGTCACCGCCGGTTCCCGAGCCTCCGCTAGCGCCGTCAGCTCCAAGGTTGCCCGATCCACCTCCGCTTCCAGCCGCGCCATCATTGCAACACCCAAGCTGATCGCGACCCCCGTCGCCGCCTCTTCCTCCGCCGCCGCCAGCGCCACCCGCACCACCTTTGCCGCCACTGCCGCCGTCGCCGGCCGTTCCACCCTTGCCACCGCCAGCTACAGCGTTTTGGCCGGTTGCGGAGAGATTGACGCTGGCCCCTCGAACGTCGGCATCATTACCCACTAACAGCGAAATCGGGCGACTCCCCTGGATGGTTACGGAATCCCCTGCCCAATTCAGGTTCCCTCGGAAGGCAAATTCCGCTACCCCGTCAGCCCGGAGACGGCTAGAAAACTGCGTGCCTTTAGGATCGAGACCGCTGCTAATGCCGTTAATGGTACGCGCATCCGTATCGATGGTGATCGGTATAGCGTGGACCACAATTGGCGTGACCGATATCGCTAATACAACCGCGAAGAATCTAGCGGTTTCAGAAAGATACATATGGCCCTCCCGATCATTGTGCAAGGAAACGCTCCAATCTTGTTTACAATAATGCATATTGCGTGCCAGCACATTTTTGCTTCTCAATCCAAGTAGTTATGATCAATAGGCGCTTCAATGTAATGCGGATCGACACACTTGTTGATCTCTTGTAGATATTTTTCCCGACAAGAGAACGGTCGCATTATTTACATTTGGCAACATAAACAATGACAAACAGATACTTCGTTCCCAACCTGCTGTCTGTAAAGAAAATCGACAACACAACCATCAATCATTCAGTTCATGGTTGATCGCATAACGAATCATTTCCGCCTTATTGCGCAAACCAGTCTTTTCGGTAATGCGGCTCTTATAGGTGTTGACGGTTTTAACGCTGATGCGCAGGCTCTCGGCGATCTCCGTCGCGCGGAGCCCGCGACTAAGCAAATTGAGTACGGCGGATTCTTGCGAGGAAAGTGCTTTAGCCTGCGCGCGTGGTGTAGGCTGTAAAGCCCCCTCGCCGGCTATCAGATCGGCAAGCGCCGAACTCAAGTACTTGCCGCCCCCGGCCGCGGAGCGCACCGCCGCCAAGATCTGATCCGGCGCGCTGTTTTCACTCAGGTACCCGGCGGCGCCGGCTTGCAATAGCGCGATGGCGCGACGCTCGTCGCGATCTCTGCCTAGTAACAGAATCTTCGCGCTGGCGAGTGCGCTGGACGCTGTCGACACGCTATGCATGAGAATTTCAACTTCGTGCTCTGAGCCGAGCCGGATCAAGACCACGTCGTAGGCGCGCTTGCGCAGCAAGGATTTGGTATCGGCGATAGCGTTTACTTCGTCGATGCGCTTGGCGATGCCGCTGGCGAACAAAATCTGCTTCAGTCCACTGCGCACGATGACGCGCGAATCGACGATGAGAATTTTGAACACGGAGGCGTTCATCTCAGATGAAACTGCGTCGCACGGCGCGTAAGGGTTTTGGTGTGTTCTCTTACAAAAACAGTATACGAGGAATCACGGCACGATCATTTGACAAATGGCGTGCATGCAAACGCGATCGCCCGGCATCAGCTTATTTGCCGCCTTGCGCACCAGATTTTTCTCCCTGCTCTTTGGCACTCTTTTTGACCCGCGCCGCCACCTTTTCCACAGAGCCGCGAAAATCATCCAGGAGTTGCTGTGCGCCTTCACGCAATTCATCCCACGCCTCTGCGCCGTGGTCACGCAATTCAGCGAGTTTTCGTTGCGCCACGGAACGCTCTTGCGCCAACGTCTGCATTTGCGCATGAATTTCCTTGCTTATCGTGGCGCCCGCTTTCTTCGCGGCGGCTGTCAGCTCTTCGAGTTTCTCATCCCATTCGGTGAGCTGCTCTTCCAGATTGCGCTGGAATGAACGCTTTGAATCAACCTCGCTGCGCGGGCTTTCCTGGCGCATCAATAGGCGATCGACCTCAGCTTCAGCTTCGAGCCAATCCGCAATGGCGTCGCTACTAAACCCATTGTGTTCGGCGCGGTAGTATGCTGCCTCGGCGATCATTTCACGGCGTTGTTCGGATGAAACGCTCGCCACGCTTTGCGTCTTGGTTCCCATGGACATACCTCCTTGCGTTGATAAAGCCAACTACGTGCAGAACGTGGCCAGTTTGGAGATTCTTCGACGAGAAGGTCTTGATCTACGTCAACGCAGCGCACCGAGCAGCAAACTCTGTCCAAGCCCCATATATCCTCGTATCAACTCGCGGCGCGCAGCGTGGTGTGCTTCAACAAACTTCGCAACGCTTTGAGCGAGCGCGTGTTGAGTACGTCTTGTTTCGACAACCAGCCGCGCCGCGCTTGGCCGACGCCAAAGCGCAGATTCGCCAAATCGAAGGTGCTGTGCGCGTCCGAGTCGATGGCGATGAGCACGCCCTCGGCCTGCGCCATTTGGCAGTGCACGTCCCACAGATCCAGGCGTTCGGGTTGCGCATTCGCCTCCAGGAAGCAGCCGCGCTGCTTTGCGTGCCGAATGATGCGGGCCATGTCGACTTCATAGGCGGCGCGCTCATCGAGCAAGCGTCCGGACGGATGCGCCAGAATGGAAAAGCTCGGATGATCCATCGCGCGCAGGATGCGCTCGGTTTGCTTCGCGCGCGGTAACTCAAACTTGCTGTGCACCGCGCCGATGACGAGATCGAGCCGGCGCAGCGCCGCATCCGGCAAATCCAGGCTGCCATCGGCAAGAATTTCCACTTCGATTCCCTTGAGCAAGGTGATGCCGTCCAGGCGGGCGTTGAGGCGATCGATCTCATCGCTTTGCTGCGCCAAACGCTTCACGTCCAGTCCGCGCGCGATGCCAAGCTGGCGCGAATGCTCGGTGATGGCGAGATACTCGAGCCCAGCCGCGCGCGCGGCCAGCGCCATCGCTTCGAGGCTATCGCGGCCGTCGCTCGCCTTGGTGTGGGCGTGCAGATCACCGCGCAGGTCGGCAAGCTCCACCAGTTTCGGCAAGCGCCCGCTCTGCGCTGCTGCAATCTCACCGCGATCCTCGCGCAGCTCCGGCGCCAGCCACGGCAGACCGATCGCCGCGTACACGGACTGCTCGGTTTCGCCGGCGATGCGCTCGTCGCCGCGAAACACGCCGTACTCGTTGATCTTCAGGCCGCGCTCCTGCGCGATGCGACGCAGCGCAATGTTGTGCGCCTTCGAGCCGGTGAAGTAGAGCAAGGCGGCGCCGAAACTTTCCCGCGGCACGATGCGCACATCCACTTGGATGCCGCTCTTCAGCACAACGCTGGCGCGCGTATCGCCGCTCGCAAGGATGCTATTGACTTCGTCGTACTCGACGAATCGTTTGGTCACAACAGCCGGATTGCTTGCGACCACCAGCAAATCTAAATCACCCACCGTGTCGCGCATGCGGCGAAAACTGCCCGCCACAACCACTTGCGACACGCCGCGCGTTTCGCGCAGGTATGCTACTAGCGCATCGACATACTGGGACGCTCTTGCCAGATTGAACCTTTTTGGCCATGACTGATAGCCTTCTACTGCTCTGAGTATATGCTGTTCCGTCTTCTCGCCGAAACCTTTCAGTTCATGGATGCGCCCTTCAGCAGCGGCGCTGCGCAGTTGCTCCAGATTCTGGATGTTGAGTTCGAGCAGCAGCGCCTTGACGCGCTTCGGACCGAGTCCGGGAATCTTTAGCAATTCGCTCGCACCGGCCGGCACCTCGCTGCGCAGCCGCTCCAGGAAAGCGCACGTACCGGTATCGAGTATCTCGTCGATTTTGGCGGCCAGATCGGCGCCGATGCCGGGCAGGTCGGTGAGCGCCTTGCCTTGCGCGCGCAGCGTGTTCAAGTCGGAAAGCAGGTCGCCAATAGTGCGCGCGGCATTGCGGTAAGCGCGGATGCGAAACACGTTCGCGCCTTGCACTTCCAGCAAATCCGCGATCTCGCCGAAGACCGCGGCCACATCGGCGTTATGGACAGGCATGCGCGCGCCTCAACTGCCCCGCCGCCAACGCGGGCGCTTCACGCCGCGCTTTGGTGTCGCCCGCCGTCGCCGCGCAGCCGCTGGGCGTACTCCTGTAGTTGCTGTGCCGCGTGGTCGAATGCCTCGCGCACCGCCGCGCGCGCATCTTCATTCTCGCCGAACGTCACGAGCGCCTGGCCCGGCACGTGCAGTTCGACGCGTACATTGAGCACGCCATGCCGATGTCTGGCCTGATCCGCGGCGCGCACGCTCACACGGCAATTGAGGATGTCGGCAAAAAACAGCTCCAACTTCATTGCCCGTTCCCGAATCGCTTCTTCCAAGACTGGGGAACGGGGAACGTCGCGGAGAGTAATCTGAAGCGGGCTGTCCATAGCGTTTGCATCCTCAAGTTAAGGTCAGCAGATTAGGACGCTGCGACGAGAAGGTATTTGACGCCGGTCAAGGTTTGAGCGTGTTGGCCTTGCCGCCCAGCCTCAAGCCATCGAAAGCTGAGGTCACACAAGAACACGTCGTTGAGCCGCGGCCCTTAACGCAGATCAAGATATAGCTGCTATGCGATGCAAGCCATAGAGGCAGCGCTTACTCAACAAGGCGAGATATGACACTCCTCGATCGCGCTATTGCAGTGCGCATCGGCCAGTACCGCGCCGCGCGCGGCGCTGGGACGAAAAGCAGTGCAACCTTTAAGCCCCAGCACGTAAGCTTGCTGGTAGATATGTTCAAAGGCAGCAAAGTCATAGTCGCTTGATACCGTTACCGATTTTGATATCGCATTGTCGACGTAGCGCTGCAGTGCCGCTTGCATTTCCAGTTGCGCCCGAGGGCTGATTCGCTCCAACGTTATGAATGCATCCGACAGCGATTGCTTGGGATGTTGTCGGCGATACAGCCCGTAAGCGTAATCCTCCAACCGCACACTCGGCTGCGCCCCTTCCGCCGATTGCAGCGTGCGTACGTACGATGCGCCAAAGATCGGCTCCAGCCCGCTGGAAACGTTACCAGCTAGTAGGCTGATCGAGCCGGTCGGGGCGATGGCAAGCAGATGACTGTTGCGAATACCGTGTCGTCCGATAGCGCTACGCAGCAGCGCGGGGAGTGCCGCAACGAACGGCGCCCGCAGGTAGTTTGAGGCGGCGAACAGCGGAAATGCGCCCTTCTCCTGCGCCAGCTCGACCGAACTCTGATAGGCGCATTCGCATACGTTGCGCAGCAACGCGGCCGCGGCGTCTCGCGCCGGCTGCGAGTCGTAGCGTAAGCCCAGCATGAATAGCGCATCGCCTAACCCGGTGATACCAATACCAAGCCGGCGCGAGCTACGCGCGACCTGCGCTTGTTGTTGCAGTGGGAAACTTGAGACATCGTAGACATTGTCGAGAATGCGCACGGCGATCGGCACAATGCGCGCGATCTTGTCGATATTCCAGCGTGCCTTTGGACTGAAAGGATCAGCGACAAACTGCGTCAGATTAAGTGAGCCCAGATCACAAGCCCCGTATGCGGGCAGAGGCACTTCGCCGCAGGGATTGGTGGTCGAGATGGTTTCGCAGTGTGCAAGATTGTTCTCCCGCGCGATGCGATCTACGAAGATGACGCCTGGTTCCGCACTCTCGTAGGCTGCTTGCGCGATGCGACGCCAAAGCTCGCGCGCCGGGGTGCTGCGATAGACGGTGCCATTGGCCGGGAAGCGCAGAGCCCACGCAGCGTCAACGTCCACCGCATGCATGAACTCGTCGGTCACCAACACCGAGAGGTTGAAGTGCCGCAGCACGCTCGGATCACGCTTGGCGTCGATGAAACGCTCTATGTCGGGATGATCACAGCGCAGCGTACCCATCATTGCACCCCGGCGTTCACTCGTGGACGTGAACGCCGCACAGAGGGATTGCCAGACATGCATGAACGCTACCGGCCCGGGCGAGATTTCGCTGCTCGCTTGCTCTGTCGCTGCCGGATGCAAGGTCGAGAAGTCGTACCCTACCCCACCGCCGGCTTGCATGGTGCGCGCGCCTTCCTCCAATGCGCGGCAAACCCCGGCCAGCGAATCTTCGATAACTCCCATGACAAAGCAGTTGAATAGCGTGACGGGTTTGTTGGTGCCGGCGCCCGCCAAAATACGCCCGCCCGGGAGAAAGCTGAAATCGCTCAGAATCTCAAGAAATCGCTCTGTCCACACTTGCGGTTCGCGCTCCCCGCCGGCCAAAGCCTGCGCCACGCGCTGCCACGTGGCGTCGATCGATTCATCCCAGATACCGTTACGATTGCGCTGACGGTACTTGGTCCGCCAAACCTGTTCGGCGAAGGATGTCAATGAGCTTTCGGGCATTCGACCTGCGTCATTGCGGCCTCAAGAACGCCGGTCAAGACGGAATATTCATCACTTCTGTCACTTCTCTAACTTCATCCTCGGTCGGCCCGCGGGCAATACTCCATCAGCGCGCGCCGACAGATACGCGTACAAGTCCAGAATGTGCGGTCTCACCTTTAAGTCGGACTCCCATGCCGGCATGATGATCTCCCCGCGCTTGCCACGCTCTTTCCTCTCTACTTCCTCCATGATGGCGTCGCTATACGCCTCTGAGCTTTCGGCCTCTGTGGAGGGAATGATGATGCGATAGCTGGTGACGACTTTGGTGGCGAATTCGCGTGGCGTCATGCCCTTGACGCGCTCCACCAAATTCGGCGCCAAGTTCGTGCCCACCGCATCCACGCCATGACAGGAAAAGCACGTGCTGTGAAACACCTTCCAACCGAGATACGTACCGACATCAACCTTACCCTCCTTGATATCGTAGCTGCCCGGCGGCAGCAGCCGATCGGCCGCACAGCTTGCTTGGCCGAAGGCGATGAGTGCCCCGAGCACGGTTGCTGTTGTGCCGCGATAAATCTTCGCGAAAAGCGTTTTCATAAACGAGCATCCCGACGGGTTACATGTGGCTTTAGGCTAGGCAAGATAACCGCAAGCGGCTTTGATCTGTGTCAATAGCGTGATATGCGGATGAAGATTGAGCAAAACAACATAACCGCCAAATCGACGACGGCCGCATCGAGGCAATGAATGATGACAGAAGATCGATCGGCAACGGGAAGTTGATCGCGGAGACCCTGTCAGCTGCGATGACCGTCAGCGTTTCCAATTAGCGCAGTGCAACGCTTGCGGTTGTTGCGCTAGTACTGCCGCGGCCCATTGCAGCTTCTCAGCGGCTTGCACTCGCCTTCCACGTGGATCAGTTTGGCGCGCCGTTCGCGCTGAGCTTCGGCTTGGCGGGCAATCGCGCGCACCATTGTTTCGTTTATATCGACTGTTTGACCTCTACGTTGATCACTTCGCTATCCCGGCCTCGGTTTGAGTGTCCAGAATCCTCTGAATGTCCGCGTTCAGCTTCTCGCGCTCCGACAGCATCTCATCCAGCTCGTGTTTGCCGAGCGCCGGCGCGTAGCGTCGTTTGCGCGAGTGGGCTAGTCGCCTCCGAGTGTTTCTCGACAGGCTTGATCGGGCGCTGCGGGTCGACCGCACGAAAATACAGCATGTCGCGCGATTTGACATTCTGAGCAGGCACGTGCATCACCACGCGAAGATCCTGGCGCTATGCCACCCCGTCCAAGCACGCCGAAGCTGGCGACGAACGCTTCGGCGATAACCAGCGCCATGCTCAGCAGAAGCGAAATGTGGCCGCAGCCATCTCTTGCGCCGCCTGGCGATGCAGACCTTTTACCTACGCAGCAGCGCCTTCAGCGCGGCAATTTCATCGAGGAGATCCAGTGCTAGCGATACGCCTGGCGCATTGAGTTCCAGGTCGCGCGTGAGCCGCCACGCTACACGCGTGCGTCTCAAGCACCCTCCGGTAAAGCGCCAGTCCTGGGGCTGCTCGCCAAGGGGTTCGATGACGCCCTCAAGCACCCATAGCACGACCTGATCCTCGGGCACATTGCACGCCTGACATAACTCCGTCAGCGTCAACGCGATTTCTACTTCGACGATAGGAGGCTGGAAATTTGACCTGTCGGCTTCGCTCATGACAGCCCCCCCTTGAAGTGAGCCCGCGGATCGAACTCGAAGGCCTGCGCTAGCGTGCGCCAAGCTTGCCTCGCGCGCTCGTTATCGGCCGGCGGCAGCACAATAGCGAGCACAGCGTAAAGATCGCCGGGTGGATTGCCGGGGATGCCTTTGCCTTTTAGACGCAGCTTGCGCGCCGCCGCTGATCTAGGCGGAATCGTCAGTTGCACCGAACCTTCGGGTGTAGGCACGGTGACCACCTTGCCAAGCGCCGCTTCCCAGGGCGCGAGCGGCACGTCCAGATAGACATCGCGGTCATCAATGCGGAACAAAGGATCGGGATTGAAGGCAATTTCCAAGTACAGGTCACCGGCTGGACCTTGCCCATAGCCAGGCGCGCCCTGCCCCGTCAGGCGCAAATGTTGACCTGCGCGGATGCCTTTGGGGATGTTCACGTCGAGTTTACGTTCCTCAACCGCAACGTGGCCTTGTGCATCTAATGACGGTACGCGCAGCGAGAAACTGCGCCGCGCGCCATGGTAAGCGTCTTTCAAATCAATCAACACTCTGGCATGGTGGTCTTGACCGCGCGCGTGCGCGCCGGCGCGATGCGATCGTGCGCGCCGGCCTTGGCGGCCGAACAAGGCTTCGAAGAAGTCGCTGAATTCCGCGCCGTCCCCGGCTGCGAAATCGGCGCCGCTGAACTCGAAACCGGCATCCCAACCTGGCGGCGGCTGGAAATCCTGCCCGGCCTGCCACTGGCTGCCCATCTGGTCGTAAGCAACGCGCTTCTCCGGATCCTTCAGTACCGCATAGGCTTCACCGACTTCCTTGAAACGCGCCTCGGCATCGGCGCTCTTGCTGACGTCAGGATGGTACTTGCGCGCCAGCTTTCGGTAGGCGCGCTTGATGTCGTCCTGCGTTGAGTTGCGCTCGACGCCGAGAGTTTGGTAATAGTCCTTGAATTTCATTGTTGTCTGCTACGCGGTCATCCAGGTGGTTACGCCTTATATACTATTAACTGTAATCGACTCAAAATCGCCCCCATTATTAATATCAGCGGTATAGCCGTTGGTGTATAGGCTCGTGATCACGTTTTCCCCCACCATCCTGTGCTCATAAAGCCAAGTATCACACCGCCGCTCATGAACACCAGCGGCAGCACGCATCGCCGTGCCAGCGCTACACCGCCGACAGCGAGAATTAATCCCGCTTTCAGCAGCATGTTTGCAATGATCGCCAGCACGATCGCGGCGACCGCTTGCGTGGCGGCAATCTTGCCGAGCTTACTCAGTTGCACGCTGGATAGCGTTATTGCATCCACATCGGTAAGACCGGAGGCGAACGCAACCGCATACAAGCCTAACGCGCCGGCATTGGTGGACATCCATGCAGACACGAGCAACACCGACGCGTACATCAACCCGAAACCCAGCGCCACTTTGAGCTGCGTCGGATTGACCAGCGCCGGGCCGCGTGCGGCGGTGCTAGTTTGTTCGCGGCGCAAGAACAACACACCGACTACTCCCAGCAATACCCCGCCCAACAAAACTGGCGCTAGTGCGCCGAGCAAAGTGACGTCCGCAACGCCGACAATGACCGCGACGCGTGCGAGCACCACTAGGTTGGCGATAACAATGATCACGCTGCTGAGACCGATCGCGCCAGCATCGCGCCGCACCTGGCGCGCATACACCAAGGTCGTCGCGGTGCTTGACACCAGTCCGCCCAGCAATCCGGTGAGCAGTGCGCCGCGCTCTTCGCTCGCAAAGCGCAATGCGAGATAGCCCACTAGGCTGACGCCGGAAACGAGCACAACCATAAGCCAAACATGGTACGGATTGATCGCCGCGTAGGGCCCGTAGCCGTGATCCGGCAACAACGGCAGCACGATAAACGTTAGCACCGCAAACTGCAGAATGCTGGCGATATCCTCCGGCGCGAGCCGCGCTGAAATGCCGTGCAGTTCGGTCTTGAAGTGCAGCAGGATCGTCGTCACGATCGCTAGCGCAACCGCGATTTGCGTCTGCTGGTGCCAGATCATCACCCCGAAGCAATAGCACAACAGCACCGCGATGACGGTGGTGGTGCCGGAATCGGCCCCCGGCTCGTCCTGCTCCGCGTAAGCGCCGATGATCATGGCACCCACCAATAGCAGGCCCACCACGAGTATCCACGGCGACGCGATTCTTTCCGCGAGCAGCGCATTGACGGTGCCGAAGAGCGCCACCAGAGCGAACGTGCGCAAGCCCGCCTTAGCGGTGGGATTGCGTTGACGCTCGAGCCCGAGCAGCAACCCGACCGCCAGACTGGTGAGAAATTGCAGAACGGTGCGCAGCGGCTCCGAGTTGAGATCAGGCATGACGGTTAGACACTGATCGCCGCGCCCGGCGCCGGTGCGAGCGCATTCCAACCGAAGTCCTTGCGCACTGTGGCGGCGAAACCCTGCGCCGTCTCGCCTTCTCCGTGCACGACGAAAGTTTGCGCCGGCGCACGCTTGAAGCGGCGCAGCCATTCCAGCAGTGCCGCTTGATCCGCGTGCGCCGATAATCCGCCTAGGGTGTGAACACCGGCGTGCACCGCGATCTGCTCGCCGAACAGATCAACCTGTTGCGCGCCATCGACCAGTCGTCTGCCCAATGTACCCTGTGCTTGAAATCCAGTGATCAAGATGGCGCACTCAGCGCGGTGCAAGTTGTGGCGCAGATGATGACGCACGCGGCCAGCGTCGCACATGCCGCTGGCGGCGATGATGATGGCGCCGGAGCGAATCTGGTTGAGCTTGATCGAATCTTCGACCGATTCGGTGAAACCAAAGTGGATCGGCAGCTTGCTCTCACCGGTCAACTGAAGCTGCAGCAACGCCTTTGCCTCCGCGTCCAAACTCGCTGCGTGCTGCAGCGTGATGGCGGTGACCTGGGTGGCGAGTGGTGAGTCGACAAACACATGCAAGTCCGCCAATCGGCCTTGCCTGGTCAGATCGAACAATAGAAATAACAACTCCTGCGTGCGCCCGAGTGCGAACGCAGGCACGATCACGTTGCCCTTGCAGCGCTTGATGGTATTCTCGAGCACCTCGACCAATTCGTCGACGGTGTCGCTAAAGCTGCGGTGCCGGCGATTGCCGTAAGTGGATTCCACTAACAACACATCAGCCTGTTCGATCGGCGCCGGATCGTTAACCACCGGACGCCCCGGCTGACCCAAATCGCCGGAAAACACCAACTTCTTGCTCGCCGCGGCCTGGTCAAGCCAAACCTCGATGATGGCCGAGCCGAGGATATGCCCGGCATCTTGAAACACACAACGCACGCGTGGGTGCGGTTTGAATTCCGTGCGATAGCCGACGCTGCGTATCTGGCGCAAGCATGCGTGCGCTTGGACCACGTTATACAGCGGCTCAGCGCGCGATTGCCTTGCGCGGTGCAAGCGCCGCTCGAGTTTAGGATGGCGCAGCAACCAATTGGCCTCGCTCTCCTGGATGTGGGCGCTGTCTGCCAGCATGATCGCCAGCAGGTCCGCCGTGGCTGCGGTGGTGTAAATCGGCCCCTGGTACCCGCGCGCGCATAGCCGCGGCAGTAACCCGCAGTGATCGATGTGCGCATGGCTGAGCAATACAAAATCGATGCCACGAGGATCGAAGCTCAGTGCATCGACATTCTTTTGGTATGCGTCTCTGCCCTGGAACATGCCACAATCGACCAAGAAACGCACACCGGTGGCTTCGATCAAGAAACATGAGCCGGTGACTTCTTGCGCTGCGCCGAGGAAGGAGATTTTCATTGTTTGCGCCATCTTGTGGCTAACCACCGCATCGGCCTTTGACTTTGGTCAAACTCGCCCGGATGATGTGACCTTAACATGGACTCATGTTCAACACTTGTGAGAGGTGCAAAATGGGTGCTATTGAGTCCTTGAAGGCGCAGGAGCACAAACTGGCAAAGCAGTTGCGCGAAGTCTTAGCTGGCGCTGAGGAGTTCATGCACAGCGCCGGTTATGAAACCGGTGACAAGCTCGCCGAAGCACGCAGGAAGTTCGAATCGATCACGCAGCGTGCGCGGCAAGAATTCGACGACACCGAGGCGCTGCTGCTCGCCAAAGGCAAGGCCGCAGCAGCCACGACCGATGCCTACGTGCGCGCGCATCCGTGGACTGCGGCGGGTATCTGCGCAGGCGCCGGGCTGTTGATCGGTTTGCTGGTCAGCGGCCGCCGTTAGCGCGCAAACTCCTGTATCACAGCTTTCACGCGGCCCTGCGGTCGCGGCCCGCCAAAGGCGGGAAAGGAGTCGACGCTAGTCGATCAGGTGATGCTCCAACGCATAGCGAGTGAGATCAGCATTGGTGTGAAGTCCAGTTTTCTCCAGCACGCGTGCGCGATAGCTGCTCACCGTCTTGATGCTGACATGCAAGCCTTCGGCGATGTCGGTCAGGCTCTTGCCTGCGGCGATTAAGCGAAACACCTGGAATTCGCGCTCCGAGAGCCGCTCGTGCAGCGCCTCAGCATTCGCGCCGGAGGACAGTTGCTCGGCCAGGCGATCGGCAACCCCAGCGGAAATGTAGCGCACGCCGCCTGCCACTTTGCGAACCGCTTCGAGCAAAGTCTTTGGTTCAACGTCTTTCATCAGATAGCCAGCCGCACCTAGTTTTAGCGCGCGCACAGCGAACACTTCCTCGGCGTACATGCTGAGCATGAGCACGGGCAGGTGCGGGTAGTCGGCTTTGATCAGCTTGAGCAGCTCCAGCCCGGTGCGGCCGGGCAAGGCCATGTCGGATAAGACGAGATCTAAGGACTGCTTGCGCACGACGTTCATGGCAGCCGCAGCGTCGGCAGCCTCGGCCACGCGACATCAATATCGCCCGCCTGCACGAGCATCGTGCGCAGCCCCTGGCGCACTACTGGATGGTCATCAACCAGCAGCACGCGCAGCTTGCCTGACTTTGCAGCTTTACCGGCCATTCGGATGAATTTACGTCAAACATAAGCTCGGGTTGCTTAGAGCCGTTTAAGGCCACTATGTCGCCGGGAGTGTATCACCGGCGCCGCGCCGCGCTCCGACGCTCCCGTTCCACAAAAATCCGAAACAGGTATGACTCACAGGCAAGCGCATTGCACGCATGCAACTGAGCGTCATGCCCGTGTTCACATTGACACAAATCAAAGCTGCCGGCTGGCGCGCCGGGTACCGTCGCTTGCATGGAAGCACGCTTGCTGGTGAAGGCCGAGCGGAAAAGCGCGTATCCAATAGAAGACATCGGAGAGACAACCTAATGAATGCACACGCTGGCAATGGCGTCCAAGGAAATCCATGCCCCTTTAACGATTCCCCCGGAGCCGGCCTCTACCGCCTAACCGAGGATCCCGCGCTATCGCTGCATCTGCGCCTGGACCCAGAACGATACGCCCGCGAACGCATCGCGCAGCTCGAAGCCACCGTCGCGAACCTTCAGTGCGCTCTAAAAGATGCTGAAACGCAACGCGATGAACTACGAGAGCAATCTGTCCGCGATCCGCTCACTGCTCTGTTCAATCGTCGCCACATGGATCAGACATTGGAGCAGGAAGTCGCCCGCGCCAGGCGCTACCATACGAGCTTGGCGTTTCTCCTCCTCGATATTGATGATTTCAAGCTCTTGAATGATCGCTTCGGTCACGTCGCAGGTGACATGGTTCTGCGCGAGGTCGGCCAGCTCATCCTAGCAAACATCCGTGCGGGAGATGTAGCGTGTCGCTATGGGGGTGACGAGTTCATTGTCGTCATGCCGGAGACATCGCTGGAGGCTGCCGCACACAGGGGCGAGCAGTTGCGGGGACGAGCGAGGCAGTTACGTCTGGAGTTTGCAGATGCGAAGTTCCCTGAGATCAGATTGTCAATGGGCGTAGCCGTCTTGCCGGAGCACGGCGGCTCCGCGATTGAACTATTGAAACGAGCCGACGCAGCGCTCTATCAGGCGAAGCGATGTCTGCCGACAAAGAACTTTAAGAGTCCAATGCCGCCGCAGGGCCAGAGCATGTAAACTCTCGTCGACGCACTGAGCGCACCATGCGCGCTAGGTTCTCACCATTCGCCGACGCCTCACTGCGAAGCTGGCTGTCTCGATCGCCGAGCGCTTGCCCGCAAAATCTCGTAACTCTCCCGCCCGCCGGTACGTGCACTTCACAAGGCAATGCCCTGCGTCAGCACATGCGCCTATTGACGCCGTTGCGTTGAGTCGCGATGACATTGACACAAGTCAACACAACCAATGGGAGATCCAGCTATGTTGCGCCTATGAAGTTCAGCTAAGGAGAGGATATGCCCCGCACCACAGAAGGTGGTATGACATCAGCGTGGAACGATTTCCCCAGTGGACGACGTACACCTGAGAGGAATGTTTGCAGCCGTACGCTGACGTTTGCGCTATGCGGACTTGCCTACGCCATCGCTGCCGGCGCCTCGGCGGCCGTGCTGAAGGTGCCGGCCGACCATCCTACGATCCAAGCTGCAATCAATGCGTCCCAGAAGAGTGACGTGGTTTGGGTGGCACAAGGCACTTACCAGGAAAACCTTACCTTGAAGCCCGGCGTCACGCTGGAGGGCGGATACAAGCCGGACTACAGCGCGCGCAACTGGACGGCGTGGCCTTCCGTGGTGGATGGTGCCCAGAAAGGTTCGGTCGTGATCGGGGCGAATACCGCCACGCTGGACGGCTTTACGCTGCGCAACGGTAAAGCTGCGTTGGGCGGCGGTCTGTTCCTTGAGCGCGGCAGCATGACCATTAAGAACAATACCATCGAGGACAACGTTGCAGATAATGGCGGCGGCGGCATCTACGTCGGCTTCAATCCCACGGCGCCTCCGTATACGGACATCGACTCCAATACCATTCGCAGGAACAAGGTTCTGACCAACGTCGGCGGCAAGGGCGGAGGCATTTTTCTCGCGAATAGCAATGCGGGTGTTCGTATTACCAAAAACGTGATCGGTGGCTCTCTAGGCAATGGCAACAGCGCACCAGCGGGTGGTGGTATCTGGGTAGAGTTCACCCCAGTGTTTCAGATCGAAGGCAACACTATCTCGCAGAACATGGCAAGCGAGTTTCATGGCGGCGGCGTCGCCATCGCGGACGGCTCGCCAAATGCGTCGCTCAGTGGTAACCAGATTCTGTACAACAGCGCCGGCGGCAACTACGGCGGCGGCGTCTACTCCATCGGCGGCACATTCATCTCGCGCAACAACATCGCCTTCAACACGATCTTCAACAACACTTCCTGGGGCGGCGGCATCGCCATTGATTCCGCGAGCGGAACCCCGCCGCGCCTTGAGAACAATTTCATTCACAACAACGAGGCCCAGCTCGGTGGCGGCGTCTACATCGTGCGCGGGGACAACGTGATCCTCATGAACAACAGCATCGGCGGCAACAGACCCGATGCGCCGCAAGCGGGCGCAGGCGTGTACGTGAGCAGCGGCGCCACATGTATTCTGCAAAACAACATCATCTGGGCGAACGGTGACGACTTTAACGAACAATCGCCGGGCGCGTGCACGCTGAACCACAATGACATCGAGGACGGCGATCAGGCTGGGCAAAACGGCAACATCAGCGCCAATCCGCTGTTCGTGGCCTATGACAACCTACATATCCAGAAGAACTCCCCGGCCATCAACGCCGGCAACAGTGCGGCCGCGCCGTCGATCGACTACGACGGTGATAAGCGCGCGCTGGGGGTCGACATCGGCGCTGATGAAGTGGTGTCGGAAACGCAGCAGCCTTGTCCTCTAGTAAGGGCGGCGCAAGCTTCGTATCTCGAACCTCATTTAGGAGCGGTGCGACAGTTCCGCGACGAGCAGCTCATGACCAATGCCCCCGGACGAGCGGTGGCGCGCTGGTATTATCGCCAAGCACCGGCAGCCTCGGGATTCCTCGCGCAACATGATTGGGCACGTCACGCGACGCGTTGGTTGGCTACCCCCATCGTCTTAACCATCGCCTATCCCGAGCTGGCCTTGTTCTTGGCGCTCGCCGGTGCGCTCGCCTACCGGCGCTGCCGCGTGAGACGCGCCGCGATCGATCCTAGCCCGCGCTTGGGCGAACGGCCATGAAACGCCACAACTTACGATTCGGCAGGATATTAATCTCGATTTCGGGTTGTGCCGTTGCGGCAAACCTGTGCGCGGCCGAGATTGTCTCGTTTGCGGGGATCGGCACCCGGCTCACTGAGAACAATTACACGTTTTCGCGAGGGACGGGCAATCTGTGTGAGTACGTGAATGCACAAGAGGAAGACATAACGCCGACGAAGAACCTCGATGTGCGCCCCGCTGGCACGGCGATCAACGAATGCAACGTTCAAGTAACCGGAGTGAATTGGCCAGGATGGACCAAACCAGGTGTCGGTACCACACTTAACAAGCCTGGCGCTGCGGGGCAAACGGCTTCAGCCAGCATCTACGACAAGACGCGGATAGTCAAAGGCGATCAAGCTTCTGCTTGGGCTACTTGGACGTACGCGAGAAATCCGGCCCCGTTTTCTGACGTTGCAACATACGTCGCTCGTACGCAGCTATCGACCATTAAGTTGCCGGGCCAACCATTCACACCTTCATTGGCGGGTGCCAAGGCCGGCGACCCTATTGTGGTTCTCGCGGGAGACGCGCAAGCGATCACGTTAGATCTTGGCATCTCGCTTACGCCAGCCGTAACCGCGCTGGCTCCAACTCCCGATCCGTTGCCCCCAGCGACGCGCAGCCTGGAGTTGCGCAGCGAAGACCCAAATGGCGTGGCCTCTATCGGTTTCGTCTATGAGTTCGATGATGCTCCGATTTTTCGGCTCACCTTAGAGGCATTCGGCATAATCGATAGCAAGGAGGATGTGTTCATCCGTGCAGAAACGTTCGGAACTTCCGCTGACAGTGATTCACAGATCGAGGCGATGGTGCGAAGCGCACTGCAAGACGACATCTCGGGTTTGGTGTACATCGATGGCGAGCTCCCCCTCTATCAAGCTTTGGGCGTGTCTATGCAAAAGGGCGAGCACAGGCTAGAAGGAACTTTAACCGTTGCATCGACGACAGTCGACGAACCCAGCACCGTCACTCTTGCCGTAACAACGCTTGCAATGCTTATCGGTGCCCGTTTTCGCAATCGATTTCGTGGCGCGGTCCGCGCATGAACTCCCCATACCTGCTTCGGATGTGCCTCGGTGCAAGCGCATACAGCGCCCCGATGTGGCTGGGGAGTGTGAGCCTGCTGCTTGCGGTCCTATCGCAAAGCGTTTCTGTCATGGCAGTACCGCTCAATGTGAATTACGCTGACGACCCGAAGCTGTGCGATCCGATCCCCGGAACGCCGCTGAGACACGAACTTGGCGGCCAACGCTTTCCTATTGATGAGCAAATCCGCTGGACCACAAGATTGACGACACGGACTATCTGCACAGCAGACTTATTTGCGACGAACGATTGGGAGGTTCAGATCACCAATTTGGGAACAAAAACCTGGAAGGATTTGTTCTTTGTCGCCGATGATTTCATGACCCTTGGCAATGCCGACGGCCACGTTGACGGTCTGATCGGTTCGCTTGCATTTCAAATCAAGCCGTTTGGACCGAAAAACGCAAATCTGATCGCTGAAAGTATTCGCAACGACCTCCTGTTTCAGCCGCAAGAAACCTGGAGATTCCTTGTCACAGATTTCGGGCTGCTGCCCTTAGGAGTGCCAGGGCGAGCACCCGACTTTAGTTCCATCGGCCTTGGCGCAGCTTCCCTTCCACCAATAGAATTCACTTCGACCGCTAGCATAGTCGCCAATGAATACTTCGTACCGGAGCCGACAAGCGTTGCGCTGTGTGCGGTATCGCTGGCGATTCTGCTTGGCCGCAAGCGAAAGCAGAGTCTGGCGGCGCCACCAGCGACTTTTCCCCGTTTGGGATTAGCTTGCTCCCTATCGTGGTCGCTGCGCAACACCCATGAGAGATCACCACCCCCCGCTGAACCGATTGTTGACTTCTCGGACGCCTCGGAAAGCCAATCAGAAGTCTATGCCGAAATTCCGAGTTTCGAAGCGAGTGATTGGCTTGCGGGCTACAGTAGCTTTTTGACTGCGGCTGCGGTCCAGAGGAAGTATATGGTGGATTCCAGTTGTAACCGCGCCGCGCTCCACGACTCGTCGGCTGCACGCCCCGCCGCGCGAGCCATCAACTCAGCAGGTACTCTGATCGGTTCCGCCACCGCTTAGATCGCGCAGCAGCCCCGGCAACCCCAAGCACTTATATCCGACAGTTGACCTGTGACTCTTGACGCTAGTCGCAATTGTCGGGCAAGGTGTTCGCGCCCTCCGATGCCTCGACGCGCCGCTGATCGAAGAAAGGACTGTCAAGAAATGCGATTCTTTTTCTGTAGTAGACATAGAACATCAACCCTAGGGCCAGTCCGGCGATCCCTGAGCACGTCAGAGCGGATTTCACCAAAGCAGGCGGATTGGAGGTTAAGTTCATCAAGGAGTTGAGATTGTCTCGCCATCCCAAAGCTAGCACTAACGTTGAAAGCAAGAGAGTGGTGATCAGTAAGGCGAAGCCCTCCAGTTGGAACTGTGATCGATTTTCTTTGCAGAAATCTTCATATTGCTTTTCCAATGAATTCAGCGGCCGATGGGTACGTAGGAATCGCGCAATCGCCATTATCCGTATTTCATTGTGAAAACAAATGGCGTCGACATACAAGCAAACGAATGGGATCAAAGCGAAAAGAATCGCCGAATTGGTCATCGACGCTCCCGGACCCGATCCGATGCCGAGAGCCGTCCCTCCGATCGCGGCGACTAGAATCAACTTCCATTTGAGTAGATCGGTGCGTACTTTTTGGGATTCGATGATTTCCTCTCTTAGCTTTTCAATCATACGATCCTCCGAGGCAGCGCTTAGGCTAGGCATGCTGAGCCGCGGTTGTTTTCATCGATTCCAGAGCCATGAGCAGATTGGCTTGTGTCCACTGCAGCGGAACATGCGGATTTGAGACGTATTCGCCGTTGCGCAAATAATAGAGTTCGGGGCACTTCCACGAAGGCGTTATCTGCGAAAGGGCCCGATTGAAATGATAGATCTGTTGTTCGGCGGCTGATGCCAAGCCGGTTTCAAGGAAGCACCGGCCATAGTGTGCCGATAGGATTGGGTCAAACAAGCACCACTGCGCTTCGTCGCCGACATCCTCGAGGAGTGTGTCGCGCAGCGCCATGCTCTCGCTGAAATCTTTGGTTCGCTCCTTTGCGGGAAGCCGCTTCTCATAATCAGGCGCCCAATATGAATCGCCAAGGTAGCGACGAATACCGAACGCGCCTTTGAGAAACCGATTGGCGTCATGCAGTATTAACTCCGCTATAGGCCCTTTGACGACAGAAAGCGGAAAGATCAGAAAAAGGAGTGCCGCGTCGTAACGTCTGTTCTTGCTAGGCGTCAGCTGGGAACACTCGTTGGGTAAAATGCTTTCCAGGGCCGCTCGCCCTCGGGCGAGTGAATTGGTCAATAGCTTTTCGAGTGCTAAGTCATGGCAATGATGCGCGAACGTGTCTGGCTGCGCGCGCAGTAACTGCAGGAAAGCTTCCAGACCGGCGACGACGGTTCCAATACTCGACGCGGAGATCTTCCGCGCTTCCTCCCAATGGCCACTGTCTTCGTCCTCCCAGTAACTGATGGCGTCGAAGTAGCGTGGGAACAAGACCAAAGTCTCGACCTCTTGCACCCCCAACGGCGCGTGCCCATTGCCAGCGAGCCGCGAGTAGAGCCAAAGGAAATAACCAAGCGCATCGTTTTGCGCGTGCGCCCACCGCTCACCCGAGATTTCTGACAGGCTTTGCCCGTCGAATCTGACGTGCGGTCGATTCAGCACTTCGGTCGGGCAGGCCACACCAAGAATCGTATCTTCGAATCGCTGGCGTTGAGTATGAAAAAACTTGACTAGCGCGCTTGCCACTTGCGTGGCAACCTCTGTTCGACCGTTCAACTCGTGGGCGTGGGCAACGTATACGTTATCCCGAACCCAGACGTTGGAGTATCCTGACGCCGCGATCGTGTCTCCCGCAGTAGACGCCGGAAAAAGTCCGGACGGCAAGGAAACAAACGTGAGCGCTCCATTCTTGCGAAGCACTTCCTCGAGCTGCGAAACGCTGTCTGCAGTGTAGCGTTTGCTCGAGAGGGACTCGAGCTCTCGATTCTGGAACCGCATATTACTGACCGTTAACTCGCTCACTTAGCTCTGGTAGTGGTTCACAACGTTGACCAAGGATCAATTGATCTCGGTTCATCCATCATGCTACTCATAATACCGGAAGGAAGGCGGCCGAGTTTCACGATGGTGACTGCTTCGCGAGTCTCGGAGCAGCCTACCCGAAGCTCGCCCACTGCCGCGTATAGGCACTTTGTTCTTTGGTTCTTCGGTTCAGGTCCAGAACTCTCGACCCCGCGCGAGGCATCGTGCGGCAATTTGCTGCACAGTCTCTGCGTGACGGCTCTACTGGCGGCAACTCGCAACAATGTTGACTTGAATCAATGCAGCGCGGCCTGATTGGTGGAGTATGGAAGAAAGTTGCGAAGAAATTGTGACTTCTCTTTCTAACTAGTGAGGGCAGATCTTGATTGCGTGTTTATTGGATCAAGCGTCTCAACGATGAAATGCGCTTGTTGCCAATTCAAGGCATAGAGATGATCACGCGGAGCCCAGCATGACCGAGTATGACATTGAATTCGCATCGATGAGCTTTGCTGCGATCTCGAGCGGGCAGCATGAACGAGGTGCCAACGTGCCGAAAACTCTCTCCCAAAGAGCCAAATTGGGTTTGGCGCTCGCCGGTGGCGGTTTTCGCGCCTCACTGTTTCACCTGGGTGTTCTGCGTCGAATGGCAGAATTAGATCTGCTGCGCTACGTGCAAGTGCTCTCTACGGTGTCGGGCGGCTCAATCGTTGGCGCACACTATATCTTGCTGTTGAAACGCAGACTAGAAGATCCTCAGTATCAATGGCTCGGACCAGACAAGTTACGGCTTCCTCAGACCGAGTACGTCGCGATCATCGACCAACTGCAGAGGGACCTCGTCCATGGTATTAAGCAAAATCTTCGCACTAGCCTGCTGAAGCATCCCCTAATAGTCTTAAGAGTAATGTTCTCGAAGGCTAGCTTAGCTTCCGAGATGGGCCGCCTGTATGAGCAGTGCATCTTCGCCAAAGCCAACCCAGACTCCGCCCGCCGCATTCCGCTAACCGATATCCGCCTGCGCAAACAACAAGTCAAAGACGTCGGCGGCACCGAGCAGTACAACAATATTGCAGTTGATCCGGAAAACGACGAGCAGCGCGGTGGTGCGGGTTCAGCTGTAACACGCTTGATTCTGAACGCGACATCGCTAAACTCGGGGGCGCGATTCTGGTTCTCCCATACCGAAATGGGCGATTGGTATCTCGGCCATATCCGCCGCGATGAGATTGAGTCGGAGCTGCTACCACGCAAGATACTTCGTGAGCTTGCTTCCAAGAAGCGCCAGGAGTTGCTTGATTTCTGGGCGAACCATGCCGCAAGGAAGAATTGCTGGATAGCAATAGCGCGAGAGTTCATCGACCATTGGGGGCCAAAGTGGCCGCGCGAGTGCACCGATGCCTTGATGTTTTGGGCCGAGGACGCACAACAAAAGGTCCGCGTTGAGTTCGTGCACTGGCTGATCCGGTTAGAAGGTGAACAGGCCGTCAAAGCCGCACCCTTACCGTGTTTTCGGCGTGGGACACGCTCAAAGCGCGAAGAGAGAATGCCAGAACCGGAAATGCCGCTTCCGTGGAATGGACCGCTCCATAAGAACGAATTCCAGGGATTCGTTCACTCATTGCTAGGGTCGGAGGCCGGACGCCTGCGTGATGCGAAGAACCATGCTTGGTACTTAGCCCACGGGCGCTTTCGCACACCCAGGGTATGCGCTGGACTAGACGACCAGACACTCTGGGCGTTGTTCTGGGACGCGCTGAAATCGATCGATGAAGCCTGTCCGCCGAGACTTGAGAGTGCCTTCCGATCACAACAACCCAGGTCCGCGCGCCATGAGCCTGCCTGGTGCAAACAGCTGCTGGATGGAGTTCTGGAAGTTTACTATTGCCGAACCGCTGCGGCCATGTCGCCAAAGGCCAGGGACGAGTGGGACGCACTTCCCTTGGCCGATGCGGTCGCGGCCTCGGCGGCGTTCCCGCCGGTGTTTCCGCCGTTTCAATTGCACGACATCTACGACGATCTTCATGTTCAAGTTCTCTCCCTTACCGATGGTGGACCATTCGATAACATCGGCGTGACTGCGCTGCTCGATGAGCATTGCAACTATGTGATTGCGAGCGATACAGGCGCCGTTTTTGACAAAATCAAGTCACCCGTTGGGCGTGTCCGGATGATGTCGCGGCTGCTGGAAATGCTCATGAATCGCCCAGCCGAGCTGTACCGGCTTGACATTAACGAACGGCGTCGGCTAGGACGTGCAGTCGAAGCCGACTTGCACGCTTCTCCGGATCCGGTAGGCGCACACATTTCACAGTTCGCGACAGCTCGCGAACTTAAAGGGCTCGCGTCGTTCCACATCCGATCATCTGCTGTCACGACCGGCGCGCCAGCCATTGCCGATTCGGCTCTTGTTGCTGGTCTGCGCACTGATCTTGACGTATTCGGCGATGTCGAAATCAAGTGTCTCGTGAATGCCGGCTACTTCATTGCGGATCAATACTTGAAGGCCGGTTTCAAAGACTCGCCCTTCGGTCCATTGAGGCAAGGACGGGAGGCGGTTTCGCGCTGGGAACAGTTTTCGCTGCCATTTCCGATGGATCTCCACGACCAAGTAACAAGGAGCCGCGTTGAGCGCATACTTAAAGTGGGCCAGCATCGCTTCTTTCGATCATTGATGCTCGGGGCACCCGTGTCGGTCGTCGTTACGGTGTGTGCGGCTATAACCCTTCTCGCTGCCGTATCGATGAATAAATGGCAGTGGGCCAACGTTAGTGATGGGATCAAGTGGCTGGTTACCAAGGTGCTTACTTGGGACTTCATCGTCGTCGCCCTCCAAAGCATACCCCTTCTTTACGCCTTAGTCATAGTGCTTTGCGTACCTTTAGTATGGTTGATCCTCACGCAATGCCTCGCAGGCTGGGTGTTGCGCGGTGTGCAATACATGCGGCGTGAGTACGCTCGCACCTGGCGTTCCGTTCTTACGTTCTGGAAGAATGCGAGGGGCTTCAAGGGCAATTTGCTTTGGTTGTTCAAGCTGTTACCAATAGCCGCGCTAGTGGTGATTCCGATAGCCTGGGTCAGTCACTTGTTCTTCGCGGTACCGTTTCGGTGGAAAACCACAGATCCAGAAGGACTAGATGGGAAAAAGAAGCGGCTCATCGCTCGGGTCGCCGCCGCCATGGGTCGGCATAAGTCCCTCAATACTTGATGCTCAGAAATGTCGGCACCATCCCGCCAAGCCGAACGTGATCAAGGCAAGTGCTTAGGCTCAAGTAGCAACGAGCGCGAACGGGTCAAAGAGTCAAATACCCCCGGCAAAGCCGGGGGCTTGATAGGTGAGCGCCTAAAAGGCGCCCATGGGCGTGTCAGAATCGCCCAGATCGTGTGCGCCATCTTGTTGGCCAATGCCACGATCGCTACGTTGAGCACTCTGCGCTGGCGTAATTTGTTTGCCCAATCCTCCGCGTCCTTCGCTTTGGTGAGAACTGCGCGGGCCCCGTGGATTAACAACGTCCGCAGATAGGTGTCGCCGCGCTTGCTAATGCCCAAGAGCTTGATGCGCCCGCCCGTACCGGTCTGTCGCGTCACCAGGCCAGCGAAGGCGGCAAACTCCCGTCCGGACTTGAAAGCCTTCGCATCCCCCATGATGGCCACCGCCGCCGTGGCGGTGAGTGGGCCGACCCCGGGAATTTCGGCAATACGCCAGCACGCTTCGCTTTGCTTGAGCCAGAGCTTGAGGCGCCGCTCGATGCTGGCAATTTCCTCATCCATTTTGACAATGCGCGCCCACTGCTCGCGCAGGGTGTCGATGACCATCGCCGGCAGTCGATCAGAGAGCTTTGCCAATGCCTCGGCAATGCCTTTGCGCACCCCGACTTTGCCTTGCGCCATCACCTTGCTGAGCTCATCGTAAGCAGCCCGCTTTTCCGGATCTTCGAGGACTTCGTATGCCTCGTTGACTTCCTGCATGCGCTGCTCGGTGTCCGCTTCGCGGCTGACGTCGGGATGATACTTGCGCGCGAGCTTGCGGTAGGAACGCTTGAGCTCCGACTCGGCAGCGTCGTGAGCGACACCGAGAATCCGATAGTAGTCCTTGAACTGCATTTCGCGTCAGAAGATCAGTGGCAATCGACGATCGTCCCGCGGCGTCGGTACTGCTTGTCCTGCACCGCGTCCGTCTTGCGCTGGATATCGGCGATCATCAGATTCAATGCGCCCTTTCCGCGAACCGAGGAATTCTCCGAGCGCCCTGCTGCGCCGTCGATGCCCAGTCTGTGCTTGTTGCTTCATTCGAGCACCTGCGCCTCCATAGGATCCAGTTCCACGTACAGCGCAGCGATCTCGCCCGACCAAACGGCTGCCCCAGCTTGGAAGATGCGGGCGTTCGGGATCAGGTGCACGACATCGCCGCCGGTCTTGCCGCGATTGCTGTAGCGCACCGACATGCGGCGCGGCGCTCGATTCAGGTCTGGATCTACCAAGACGAATCCCTCAAACGATTGCCCTGTGTTCGTGTTCGCAACAAGCACCACTTCGCTATCGGCAAGTATGCGGCTAAAGGCAACGATCCCCCCGAGTCCTTCGGAGTGGCCGAAATCTTGACCGTTTCCGGAGAGCTCCCGGAAGTAGAGCCGCCCGTAACGCAAGGCTGGAAGCGCTTTTCGGCACTGGCTAAGACTCTGGATAGCCCGGTAGATGGGTGCATCTTGGTCGAATGCCAACGGTGTCTTGCCCCAGAGCGCTTCGCGAGATGATTCATTCGCCCTCAAATCGGGTTGCCCTTGGGGATCTTTCGTGCCGTCGAGAGCTTGCTCATCTCCGTAGTAGACCGATGGAATGCCCTGCAAGCCAAAGAGGAGGCAATAGCCAAGCGTGATCTGATCGGCATTGGCCAGCGGATGATTGAAGCGTTCCTTCTGGTCGTGGTTACCGAGAAAAGTAACGAAGTAGCGGCCTGCCTCACCATGGCTGCTTATCAGCGCTCTCTCCGCGGCCTTGCGCTCTTCGAAGACCTTGCGCAGCGCCTCCACCGGCGTGAACCCCTTAGCGGTGGCGGGCAGTTTGTAAAAGAGCGGGAAATCAAGTGCGGAATCGACGCCGAAGCTACCAGCTTCGGACGAATTACGCCCGACGAAGGCCGCGATCGTCTGCTCGTCGTCGTAGACCTCGGCGAAGGTGAGGAAATTCTTCTTACCGATGCTGAGTGCGAACTCGCGCATGGCATTGCCGAAGTATTCAATCATCTGCGGGTGGACGTATTTCACGGTGTCAATGCGAAACCCATCGAAGCCATAGCGCGCGATGAGGTAGGCGTAGGCCTGGATGAGAGCCGTGAGTACCGGATTCTTGCCGAGTGAGTTTCGCAACTGCTCCTGGCCCGGCAGCGTCGCGTCATATTCGACGAGGAGTTGCCGCAGCGTATCGAAATCCCCGCGCACGAACTCGTTCGACAGCACCTGCCCGCCGGCGTCGCGGGGTACGGCATCGGTGAGTTTCGAGCCGCGCCGCCGGAAGAACACATGCGAGCGCAACTCCTCCGGGAAGACGGCGTCGTCCGCGGAGAAAGACGAACCCAGCGGAAATCCGTTCTCCCAGTCTGCGCGCGCAAATCCAAGGCCGTTTAGCCAGCGCACTGCCGGTTCAGCCCCAAGTGTTCTGTTCATTATTTCCGGATCCGTGAAAACTTCTCGGCTCTGTCCGTCGAACACGTAGTCAAACACGCGGCCCGCGTGGTTAAGAACGATGTCAAGAATCACGTAGATCCCGCGGGCGTGTGCCTCCGAGACCAGTTCAAGTAGTTCGGCCTCGGCCGCGGCGCGCGTACCGTCGGAACCGAAGCGTTCATCTACGTTGAGAAAGTCTTGAGTGGCGTAGCCGTGGTAGTTGTACTCCCAGTCCTCCGGCCGCGGATTTTTTGCGACGGGGCTGAGCCATATGGCGCCGCAGCCCAGCTCGCGTAGGTACTCCAATTGCGCGGTGACACCCCTAAACGTCCCGCCCTGGCGTCGCGAGTAGTACCGGTCCCAGGCTCCCGCGGGCGCCTGGTGCGGATTGTTGAACCGGTCGATGAGAATGAAGTAAATCCAAACGTCGCGCCAATCGACGGGCGACGCGTGGAGCGTGCCAGCCTGTGCGGCGGTCCTGGCCGCCGTGATCGTTTGCCGGACGAACGGATCATCGAGTCGTTTGATCATCGCTGCTCGTATTAGGAGTCGTCAAAACACTAAAGATTGGACATTCAATGCGCATGTGTTCGGTCGATACGCGATTGATCTGTGTCAACCGCAAGAACTGCTGTCAATGGTATTGTTTTGCGGATGAAAAAGGAACTCTGGCTGAAACACTACGCTGCGGGTGTACCAGCCGAGGCGGATGTACACGCCTTTGCGTCTGTGCGACACATGTTCGAATCGGCGGTTGCTCGCTATGGATCTCAGGCAGCGTTCACTAGCATGGGCACCACGCTGACCTACGACGACGTCGAACGCCTGAGCCGCGACTTCGCCGGCTACTTGCAGCATGATCTTGGCATGGTCCGAGGCGAACGCGTTGCGCTTATGCTGCCCAACGTACTGCAGTACCCGATCGCTTTGTTCGGCGCCTTTCTTGCCGGGCTGACCGTCGTCAACGTCAATCCACAGTACACGGCGCGCGAGCTGCAGCGTCAGCTGCTCGATTCCGGTACGCAAGCGATCATCGTCCTGGAAAACTTTGCGCATACCGTGCAGGAAGTGGTGGCTGCCTGCGGCGTTAAGATCGTGATTACCACTCGTCTCGGAGACCTGTTGGTCTCCCCGAGGTCATGGATAACCAACTTCGTCGTGCAGCACATTAAGCATCTCGTTCCCCCCTGGTCCATCGACAAGGCCGTGCGCTTCTCCGATATCCTAGCCAGCCGCTGTAGCCACGAGTTGCGAACGGTCGAACTTGGGGGCGAGGACATCGCCTTCCTGCAGTATACGAGCGGCACGACCGGCGCGCCCAAGGGCGCGGTGCTAACACACGCCAATGTTGTAGCCAACATTCGCCAGAACAACTTATGGTCAGGGCGGCACGTGGTCGAAGGAAAGGAAGTCGTCGTAACGCCGCTGCCGCTCTATCACGTCTTGGCCCTGCTGGTAAACCTTCTAAGCTACTTTAACTTTGGCGCTCACAACATCCTTATCACTGACCCACGCGACATTCACGGTCTGGTAAGCGTGCTGCGGCGCAGCCGGTTCAGTGTCATCACCGGAGTCAACACGCTGTACCGCGCCTTGCTCGAGGATCGCGATTTCAAAAACGCCGACGTAACGCACCTCAAGAGTGCGGTGGCCGGCGGCGCGGCGGTGCAGCCCGGGGTAGCCGAGCGCTGGAAGGCGGCGACTGGCGTCGCGATCGTCGAAGGCTACGGGCTGACCGAAACCGGTGTGCTGGCTTGTCAGCCGCTCGATAGCAGCCACTGGACTCCCGACGTGGGCCTACCGTATCCGTCCACCGAGATCAGCATTCGCGACGAAGCCGGTGCCGAACTGCCATTGGGCGAAATCGGCGAAATCTGTGCGCGCGGCCCGCAGGTCATGAAGACCTATTGGCAGTGGCCGGAGGAAACGGCCAGAGCTTTCACGCGCGACGGTTGGTTCCGCACGGGCGATCTCGGAAGAATGGATTCGAGCGGCCGCCTGAAGTTGGTTGACCGTAAGAAAGACATGATCGTCGTTTCGGGCTTCAAGGTCTATCCTACGGAGGTCGAGGATGTGGTCAAGGCACTGCCTGGTGTCGACGATGCCGCGGTAGTGGGCGTGCCCGACGCACTGTCGGGCGAAGCAGTGAAGCTGCTGGTGGTGAGCAAGGATCCCGGACTTCTATCCGACTCGATCCTGGCTCACTGCCGTGCCAATCTCACCGCGTATAAGTGCCCGAAACACGTCGAATTCCGGACGCAGTTACCCAAGACGCCAATCGGCAAGGTGCTGCGAAGGTCTTTGCGCGAGACTTCCGCTTAGACGCTGGATGCGCGCGTAGCCAACGGGGTTGGTCGATGCGCCTGCACGTTGCAGGCACTGCGGCCGATCAACCCGGCAGGGCTTCCCCTATGCGCACCCAGGCACCCCGATCTTGGCAGTGCAGCACTTCGTCGCCACTGCGCACATAGGTGCTGATCGGATAGGCGACGTCGTTGAAATAACAGCACGGGGCTTCCAGTTCCATGCCCAGAGAAAGTTCCTCGTATTCATCAATGATCGGGGACGTCTTTAGCTCGGGATCAGGCGCACCGACCTGAGAGAGATGATCTGACGTAAGCAGAACCGCACACAGATCTAAGCATACTGGCTGTTCTCGCGCGAGTCTTTGATCCAGATCAGCCGCAACCATTCAGGAGGTTCTTGCGCCGCATGCTCCATGTTCGAAGCGAGCGTTCGGATAGTTGGTCTCGAACAAGCGGCACTAGTTTTGCGGAAGATGAAGCTTGTGCCCACCGGGGAAGCGCGCTCGCCTCGCCTACGTCTGTGGAACGCTCGGTGTGCTGATTGGGGCGGATCTGCTGCGCCTCAGCGACGTGCGCAAAATGGGTGAACCGATCGCCTCCATCGGCGGCGCCGGTACGTTCGACGGGATATTCATCACCGGCATCATTGCCGTTTTGCTGGCATAGCGGCGTCGAGTGCGATCGTGACCACAACCGCCAGCGCTCACCGCAATAGCGCCGTTCGCCTTGGTTGCGCTTTCGGGGAAGCGAAAGGGCGCTGGCACTGCGCTCAGGCCACGCCGGGGAAAGATACGGTAGTCAGCAATGCCGGAAAAGTTGTAGACGATGATTCGGTATACCGTACCCGGTCCAGCGACCAGGGCCCACCCTATCGCAGCCACGGCCACCACGCACAGTAAGAGCGTGAAGTAGCGCAGCATTCTGCGATTGTTTGCTTGCGTGAACGACATCAGCGTTTGTGAAGGCGCGCGTGAAAAGCGCGCTGTGGGCGCAACCCGCCAAGTCCTTGAGTGAGCATTTCTCAAGTGAGGGCAGACCATCATTCTTTCGCGGCCGCTCAGGTAACCAACAACGAGTACGCTGGCGGCAAGCCAGCGAAACCCTTTCGAAATCGCTCTCATCTTTGCGTTCTTTGGAGTTTGGAGTTGCATAGCCGGCGAATGCATCTTGATGTTCGTCACCGCCGGTCAAGTGTGCACACCGTCAGCGCAACGCAGCAGCGCGTGGATGTGCGCTAATCGCGCCAGAGCCGCGGCACGTCCGGCGGCGATCGCCTCCTCGCCGCGGTAGAACTCCAGCGGTCCGATGCGGCGCACCTCAGGCACCAGCATCAGCTCCGGTGCGTGCAGTTGCATGCGCAGATCCATCAGTTGCGCGGTCGTGATATCCATGACTCGATCCAGCACGCGGCGCGCGCCCCAGGCAGGCTTTTTGCCGTCGCGAGGATCGTTGAATTGTCCCTGCAGCCACTGGCGCAGCGGTTCGGCTTGTTTTATCCACGGCTGCTCCAGCAGTTGCCGGCCGCGCGTGCGCCACAGAGTGGAGGCCGGTACCTGCCATTCCTGCCTGAAGCTCAGCGCGCCCGTGTTCACCGCAACCGCCAGAACCGGCCCGCCGAAATGTGTGCGCGCTACGTCGAACGGCACCGGATTGACGACGCTGCCATCGACCAACAGGCGCCCGTCCAGGGCATACGGCGCAAGCATCGCCGGCATGGACAGGCTGGCGCGCACGGCATCGATGAGCGAGCCGCGGTCGAGCACCACTTGTTGGCCGGTTTCGAGATCCGCTGCCACCGCCGCAAAGCCTATTGTCAATTCCTCAATGACGCGCTCGGCTCCCAAGCCGCTGCTTAGAAACCGCACGATATTCTTGCCGGATGCGATGCCCCCTGTGGGGAGATCAGGCATAAAGAGCTGCAATGTGCGCTTCCAATCAAGTGATGTCGCCAGTGCGACGAGCTCCTCGCTCGGCATCCCGATCGCGAGAAACGCGCCGATCTCCGCGCCGACGCTCGTGCCGGTGACAGCGCGCACCGGGATGCCTGCTTCCTCCAGCACCTGCAGTACGCCGATATGCGCCAGACCCTTGGCGCCGCCCCCGCCGAGCGCCAGCACCAATCCGGGCGGCTGCGTCGCGTTATTCATGGATCAAGTTGGTGCCAGCGGCCGCAGGGAAACGAGGAGCGCGATACCGACCGCCAGCAGCGATCACGGCAGCAGAGCCGCCAGCGCAAGGTTGGCGCAGAGAATCCATCAGTAGCGTGAACAGCGTCTTGCCGAGTGTTCATGGCGCTCTCCGGGTGCGTCACCCTCAGAATTTTGCCCGGAACTCGAGTTTGCCGTTCAAATCGACAGCCTCCTTCGTCGCATTGAATCTTCATAATGTGCCCATGATGCGCGGGGCGCGCGCCAGCGAATTGATCAATGTCAAACGGTTGAGCATGGGCTCAGCTAACATTGCGCCGCATGTACGTCGCTGACCATGTTGGCAGGGACTTTCGCGCCTCCGGCGCTTGCTGCGCTCTCGGCCGTGCCGTTATCAGCCTCGCCCTGTTTGCCGTGCTGCAGTGTCATGCCGCGGAGGTAGTCGGCGGCGAGTTCCGCTATCTCATACAACCCGGCGACTATCTGGCCAAAATAGCGGCGCGTTTCGGCGTCTCCGAGCAAGTGCTTGCACGCGATAACGGGATCGAGACGCCCGATCTGATTTTCGCCGGCAAGGAGTTGGCGATCGACAACCGCCATCTGATTCCCGCGCGCCGCAAGAACGGCATCGTGCTGAACGTAGTGCAGCGTCTGTTGTTTCTGTTTGAAAGTGGTGAGCTGCGTGCCCACTATCCCGTAGGTTTAGGTCGGCCGGACTGGCCAACCCCACTGGGACGATTTCGCATCGCGAGCAAGGAGCAAGACAAAGATTGGTGCGTGCCGCCTTCGATCCAGGAAGAGATGCGCGCCCAAGGCCAGCCTGTTCTGGAAATCGTCCCGCCCGGACCGGACAATCCGCTCGGTGCGCATTGGCTGGGTTTGGATCGCGGGGCAATAGGCTTTCACGGCACCATTGCCCCTGCAAGTGTCTATCACTACCGCAGTCACGGCTGCATTCGGCTGCATCCGGACGATGCAGCGGCGCTGTACGAGCGCGTCGAGGTCGGCACACGCGTGGATATCGTCTATGAGCCAGTGTTGCTTGGCCTCGCTGCCGATGGAGCGATATTGGCGGAAGTGAATGAAGATATCTATGCGCGCGGCTACGACTTATCCGAATCGCTGCGGCGCATGATCGAACAGCGCGGGTGGGGCGCGAAGATCGATTGGGCGCAGGTTGAAGAAGTAGCGCGCTTGCGTGACGGCATCGCGCGAAGGATCGATTCGAGCGCACGCTGACCAGCACACAAGCATATGTATCAGTCCGGCATTAAGAACTGTAGCGCATTCAGAACGCATACTGTCAACTCTGGCGGAAAACGCCCGCGTCTGCTGCGGTATGCGGCTGCTGCACTGGTCGGCGCGCAGGCAACGAGCGCCGCAGCGCCGCGGTCGGCTGCAGCGGTTGAAGAGCAACAGTTTAGGGAATCGCGCGGCAGCAACGGGGGGGTTGATTGAGTTCGGGCGCTAATGCTTGAACGTCAGCACCGCCCCGAAACTGCTCCACGCGTTTTGTCGTAAATGCCGGGAGCCGACTCATGCGCTGCACAACGCAATGTGCAGTTTCGGATCGTCAAGGCATGTAGGGATCGGCAACGCGTACTCGGTTCCCCTACCCTGCTTGATTCGTGATTACCAACAACCATTCTCCGCGAGGATGGCCGCGAGTGGCGCAACAAATTCGACCTCATTAATCCCGCTGCATCCCCGTCAAACCACGCAAGCTATGCTCGTGCTCCTGGACACGTGAACCTACTTTCGAGGCACCCCGAACGAGATCAAGCGCCGCGCTTTTCTCTTCATGCCGCAGCACTGCCGCTGGCAGCTTGGATTTATCGTTGGTGTAGATCTTCGCTTCATGCCGGGCACGACTGATTTGAACATAGTACGACGCGTCGTTAGTGGCGATGGTGCGCGTATCGAGGTCGGCCAGCACGCGATCTACCGTAGCGCCCTGCGAGCCGTGCGTGGTAGTGGCGTAGCCGTAATCGATGGTGTGCGCGGCATCGAGAGCCATTCTCAGTTCTGCCCCGTTATTGCGACGCACGATCAGCTCGCGTCGTAGCGGGTCGATCTGCTTCACTTCTGCCAACTCGCGATTCTTGTACCCCAAAGTTCGATTGCCTTGCGTGAACTGGAGGCGTTCGCCAGGGCGCACGCGAATGGTTCGCTCTTCGTAGGCTATGAAGCGCGGATGGCGTGCGGGCTGCCATTCGACGATGTTGCCGTCATCGTGGCGCAGTTTGACGTGATCGAGCGCCCTGCCCTCGACCTGCAGGCGCTGCCCGCGCTCGATCTTTAGGCTCGGGTAATCGCGTAGCGCTTCGACCACCATGCCGCGGTGATAGTGGCGCACGAGCTTGATCTGCGCTTGTGTATAGTCGATCCGCCGCAGCGTCTGGATCGGCTCTCCGGTCTCGCCTCGCCCGAGCTCGGTGCGGATCGCTTGGTTCAGTGCATCGCGTGCCTCATTCGTCCCGGTGATCACCAGCGTGTCTTTGCGCTGCTCTACCGGCAGCGCGGCAAACTCTTGCGCGATGTGCCGGTAGCGAGACCCATCGTCGGCAATCTCCACGGTTTGCGGCTGCATCCGCGCGATCGATTCGAGGATATTTCCTTGGCTTGCCGCTCGTACCGCTTCAAGCAACCGTGGCTCTTTCTGCCGCTGGATTTCCTCCATCAGCGCAAACTCGGCGCCGTGTTCATACAGTTGACCGAACGGGCGCCCTGCTTCCACGGCTTTGAGCTGGCGCTCGTCGCCGATCACCACCACTTTGGCGTTGCTGCGCTGCGCGCTCCGGAGAACGTCGCGCATCGACAGCGTCGGCACCATGCCGGCCTCATCCATGACTAGCACGGTCTTGTCGTCGATCCCTTTGTCCTGGGCAAGGGTAAAGCTGGCGATCGTTTGCGATTCGACCCCGGCCAGTGTTAGTTCCTGCACCGCCCGGCCGGATGGGCCGAGCCCCAGAACACGAAAGCTATTCGCTTCAGCGATTCGCTTTACTTCGGCCAACATGGTGGTCTTACCCGTACCGGCGCGGCCTTGCACACCCACGACGCGGTCGCGGCTCGTCGTGATCAACGTCACGGCGCGTCGCTGGCCCTCGTTGAGGTTGGTTCGTTCCAGGTGCGTTGTTACTGCATGCTGCGAGGCGATCGGTGCGGTACGCTGGCGCCCGGCTTTTGCGATGCGTAAGATTTGGCGCTCCGCTCGCAACATCTCGCGGGTGGTCAGCTCGCCTTGGCGCTGCAGGGTCTCCCCTTCGCGTTCGCGTCGCGCCAAATCGCGCTGAATCTGCGGAAAGGTGACGAACCCCAGTCCAGCCGACATGGCGGTTTTGGCAACATCGTCTGTGCGCACCACGGCGGAGCGTTCAACCAGATGTTGGATAGCGTAATCCACGGCCTGTAATGGAGAATCGATCAGATGGGCTTGCGCGATCGTCTTGGCTTTGGTGATCGGCTGTGCATCGCGCTCGACGCCCAACGCTGCCGCTTGCTCGCGCCAGCGTTCGGCTAGCAACGCTCGATCGACTTGGCGCTTGGGTTTGCGGGTGGCGAGCGTTTCGCGATCAAGCTGTTTGTTGGTTGCGCTTTGCCGATCCAAGCCCCGCTCCTCCAGCGACGCCTCAATCTGCTTTGAGCGGGTGGAGAAGACTTCGATCTGCGCACGGGTGATATGACCGAGTTCAAACTCGCCATGCTTGCCACCGGTGCGCCGAATTTGGTAGCCGAGCGCCCTCACCTCTCGCGCCAGTTCGGCACGGTAAATGGTGGAGAGCAGCATCTTGTTGTGATACAGCGCGCGGTTATTGATCGCGCGCCAATCGCCGTTCGCCTTCTTGGTCAGGTTGATGACGACGTTGTGGGTATGCAGCTGCGGATCGAGTTCGCGGCTGGTGGCGTGCGTCCAGCTGGCGATCAAGAGCTTGCCAGTGGTTTCACCGTCGCGGGTGGCCGCCAGAATTTCGGCGTGTTTCAGCGCCACCGCCACCGAGCGCTCATGCGCCGCGATGAGGCGCGCATCGCCCATAGCGAGGGCTTGGATCGACACCGACTTCGGCGCGCTAAAGGTAAGGTCGGTGCCACCACGACGTCCGGCGCCGCCGTGATGAATGTGTGTGCCGTCCGGCAGTAGGCCGGCGAGCATGGCTTGGAAGTCTTCGCGTTTGACCTCGCCCTCAAGCTTCAATTCCAACGCGAGCTGGCCTTGCCATTGGCTGGGCGCTTTGCCCTGCTTCGCCGTGTAATAGTCGTCTTTGGCACTGTAGTAGTGTTCCGCCTGCCGCCCTGCTTTGACATTGGCGATCGACAGCATCTCACTGCTCCACAATCGCCCGGTTGCGCACCGGATAGCCTCGCGGCGTCAGCTTCACTTTGGCGATCGGGTAGTCGCCGGCGAGCTTGAGGTAGCCGGACAAGTCCGGCAGCTTGTGTATCTCGCTCGGCATCACGGCGCGTTCGCGCACATGGCGCGTGCTGCGGGTGAGCGTGCGACCGCGTTCGCTGTTGTAGGAGCGCGACTTCTCGGTGCGCAGGTACTCGCGTTCTCCCAATCCGCGGCTGTACTCTTCCGCTGTCACCGGGTCGGTGTTCGGGATATTCAGCACCAGCAGGTTACGGAAACAGCTGCGCAGGACGGTGGCTTTGTCGCGGGTGTAAATGTCGTCCAGTTGGGCGGTGGATTGCAGTCCGCAGACGAAGCGCCCGCCGTGCTTGGCGCCTTTGGTGAGCCCGTCTTCCAAACTGCTCAGGCGTTCCATGCTGGCCAACTCGTCCAAGAAGAACCAGATCTTACGGTCCTCGTCGGGCGGCAGGCTGAGCAGTGAACTGACTAGCACATCGAACCAGGTCGAGATCAGCGGTCGCAGCGCCTCGGCCATGTCTTCGCGCCAGGTGAGGTAGAGACTGCCCTTGCCTTGCTGCAGCCAGCGCCGCAGCGAGAAGTCACCCGGCTTGAGATGCTTGTGCGGGTTGAGGTAATTGGTCAGGATGAAACGCGTGCTTGATAGGGCTTTGTTGGCGCCTTTGTCGAAGAGACCGACGGCGGGGGTTTCTTCCAACAAACGCCCCAGTTCTTCAATGGTGGCCACGGTCAGCCAATGCAGTAGGTGAGCGGTGGTGTTCTTGTTCAGTAGCACGAGACGCTGCACCGTCTCGCTGAACAGCAACCGTGCGTAGCCGTGCCATTCGAAGTCCTGGGCACTGCGTGCATCCGGTATCACCGAGCGGGCATAGCGTTCGATGTCGTACGAGCGGTCAATTTCATTGAAGATCGACCAGCCCACTGAGCGGGTATCGAACGGATTGAGGATAGTGTCGCCTGTCTGTCCGAAGCGGGCGTAGTACGCGCCGTTGGGATCAGCCACCACTGCTCGGTCGCCGCGCGATAAGCAGGCGGCGAGCATTTCCGTGATGGTCACGCTCTTGCCGGACTGCGTTGTGCCGCCGATCAAGAAGTGCAAGCGCTCGATGCTCGACGGGATCGGTACGCCGGCTAGCGTTACATCATGAGGGTGATTTGGATTCCTGCTCGAGTTGGATAAGCCCCGGCGGGTATAGCGCGCTAGTTCGCCCTGTTCGATGAACTCGCTGCCGCGCACGAAGCCGCGCGTCGCACTGCGGGGGTTGCCGAAGCGGTAGGACAAGGCAGCGACCGATGCGGCAATGCCAATACCTAGGCCGAGGCTTGCAAACGTGATCGCTCGCAGGTTAGGCGCAGTGAACGCGACTGCCGCCGCGCGCAACAAGTTGTGCCCGACCGGTTTTTGCAGTTGAAATGCCTGTACGATCCATGCGCTCCAAATGACGATCGCCACTAGCGGCGCGATCGCCGCGCCGAAGCCGATGTGCTGCAGTAGACGTTTGCTCATGTGCCCTCCACCCGAACATCACCCACCGCTCTTTGCAGTTTGCGACCGATCTCGCCTTTGACCCGCAGGTCGTCTTTGACCATAAAGCGCAGCAACAGCAGTACTTCAATCATGAAGGCGCGCAGTTCCAAGTGCGCGGCCTCTCGCGATTGCGCTTGGCGCTGCTGGTGTGCGGTGAGTGTTCGTAAGAGTTCATCGGAGCGCTCGGCGATGCGTTCCAGGCGTTCGACCGCCAGTGGCAGTAGATCGCGTGCGTCGGCGTCCAGACCACGCACGATAAGATTCGCCGCGTGCTGGGATTTAGCGATCCCGCGTTCGGCCGCCTGCCGGCCGATGAGTGTGGCCTCGTGCAGGGGAAGACGCGTGGTGATCACCTCGGTGCGCATGCTCTGTTCCTTAAATCAGTACGTTGCTAAGGCCAGCGTATACAGTCGCGCCAGCGCAGCGTATACGCGCTATGCCACGTCCCGTGGGGCCTTCCAAGCAATCCATGGATTGCGTTGGGTGTGAAAGCTTTTGGGCGGCGGCCCTTCGCCGCCCGGCGTCCCAACCGTGCGGGTTCGGGCGCAGCCCGAGGACTGTTCGCCACGGTGCAGCGCTCGCACACTCGATCTGTGAATTGCGCGAAGGCGGCGCACGCGTTCGCGGCGGCGGCGGTTGTGGAATTGCGCAAAGTGTTCATGGCGCCGAGTCTAGAACCGACAGGGCGCCGGCGTCATTAGCAATTCCGCGACGAATTTGCTATTGCGCGCGCGCAGCCACAGTGATATGCATTGCGCTGGCATCGCAAATGCAGAAAGTGAGGAATTCCATGCCACGCATTCAACGCAGTCCTGAACAGCAACTCGCCCATCTGCAGCAACAGGAAGTGAAACTGAAGGCACGCCGTAAAGCGGCCGAAGACAAACTACGCCGTCAACGCGAGCGTGAAACGCAGCAATCGCTGGCGCGATTGGTGCAAGTATTGAAACGTCATGGGGTCAATAAGCTCACGCCCGAGCGGTTAGAGAAGGCACTGGCGTCAATTCAATAGCGCGACCCGCTGAGCCCCTTTGCACAGCCGGCAAAAAAGCGTCCGACAAAAGGCCGAAGCATTTAGCCCTCGGCCTTGCATTGGCTCAACTCAGTTAGGCGCTAGTAATCGGCCGGAACGAGCAAACACGTGGAGCTTCGGTCGGACTCGGTGATAATCCAGAGCTTCTGGTGATTGACTGCGTAGCTGCTAAACAGCCGGCCATCATCATGCGCTAACGCTGTGTCGTTGGCCTTCCAGTCTTCTGCATCAACATCACCCCAATCACCGCAAGCATGACGCTGCAAAAAGGAATCGGCACTGATACCATGCTCGGCCAAGAGGCTTAGCGCACCAGGCGTGGCAACCACGTGCCCGAGCGAGAATGAGCGCTTCAGCATAATCGCCTCCGTTAGCCGTTGATTGCATGATCTGCGGTTTCACTCGCTGCGCCGCTAGCCGGTTCGCTCCCACTTTGGCGGCGCTCCGCTTCCGCCTTACTGTCCAGGTACTGAATCGACTCGACCGTAAACTGAAAGTCGAACACGTTCTCGCCGTCCTGTTCGTAATGCACATTCTCGATACTGAATTCAATCGCCACATGCGAGCCTTTGTGTAGATACGTCGCATCGTTCTCGGCCTGACGGCCCCATGAGATCAACGGCAACACAACGCGTTTCTCCTGCCGTTCGCCGGTTGCGGTATTGCCCCAGCGTAAATTGCGCACGACGCAGTAAAACGTGCGGGCCGTTGCCCTCTCGCCGACGTGCGTTAACCGAGGTTCGTTACCCAGATAGCCAATAATGCTGCCGGTTACTTTGCTCATACTTGACATGGTCCATCTCCTTCACAAAGTTGCACCTCACTACGAAAGCCGGAATGCCTTCCGGCTATGCCTTGCTGCCTGCCAAACCCACCGGGCCCTAGATTCCGAGCCCGCCGTTGCGGTTGTTCTTGGTGTGTCGATCGCAATTCGTTTCATGGCTGTACCGCCGTTCCCTGAGTTCGTCGCCCGCAAGAAAGAGAGCGGGCGGAACAAGGTCGGCGTGCAAGGGACCGGTGCTTTAATGGAAGGGGCCCGCAAAGCGGGAAGGCGGCCGTTCATGCGCCGCATGCCCTTGCAGGACGAGCGCGCCCGCTAGCCTTGCGGATATGGCGACGAACTCAGGGAACGGCGTTGAAGCGGTTTGGAGAGAGAAACACCGCCACAACGCTCCGCGCTGCGGACGTAGATGGCAGCGCGCAAATATCACTGCGCCGACAGGTGCACTTCAGGGATTGCGATGTCAGAGGGTCGCGCCAGCGACGCTCGTTACCTTTCTACCGCTACGGGGTGATGGCCATCACGCCGTGGCACTTGCAGGTCTTTTGACTTTCTTGTTCTGCACCTCGATATACTCGCCGCATGTGCGGCCGCTATCTTCACCCTGACAGTGCAGCAATCGAGCGCCAGTGGCATATCGGTCGCGGCAACAGCGACCCGTTTGCCGCTCGTTATAACGTCAGTCCGACCACGCTCGTTCCTATCCTGCGCCACGATGCAGAAGGCGCAGGATTGGAACTGACGATGGCGCGTTGGTCGTTCGTTCCGCACTGGTGGAAACAGCCTAAACCGCCGGCGATGACAATCAACGCCCGAAGCGAGGAAGCGGCGACCAAGCCGATGTGGCGCGATGCGTTTCGCAACGGCCGCTGGCACATCGCTGTGCCAACATTGGGTTGGTACGAATGGCAGAGCCGCGAACAGGTTGATCCTGCTACCGGCGAAGTCCGGCCATACAAGCAGCCGTTTCTACTGCGCCGCAGCGATAGCGCCCCTTTCTGTTTCGCCGGCCTTGCCTCGCTGTGGCAAGCACCAAACGGCGCGGAGCCGATCCTCACCGCCGCCATTCTCACCAAAACAGCTTCAGCCTCGACCGCAGCAGTGCACGACCGCATGCCGGTGGTGCTGCCGGAAGCGGACCTGCAAGCCTGGCTCGATCCGAGCCGCAACAGCGCAGCGGCGGCTGCGGAAGTGGTGCAGCGTGCCGAGTCCGAGTTTGTGTTCTATCCGGTGCGCACGCTCGTTAACAACGCTAGGAACGAAGGGCGTAAGTTGATCGAGCCCTTGTAGCTTAGGTGTCGGCCTTCACTTCGTAAGTGGACACCTTCCAAGAGCTTTTAGCCACTCAGATCAAGACTGCTACTGGTCCGACGAGCACCTTGATCCGGCAGCGCCCGCAATCTTGACTTCATTTGACACCTGAACGCCCGTTCAGGTAGATTGTTCTTCCTGAACGTGCGTTCAGCCCTTCACTTTACCGATTGACTTCAAGGCATGACCGACGACGAACGCGCCCTGAGCGTCTTGCAGAACTATTACACCGAGCACATGGTGCTGCCTTCGTACGCGGCCTTAGGCGAGAGCCTAGGCTTGAGCTCCAAAGGCTCGGTGTCGCTTGTCGTGACCCGTTTGATGGATGAGGGTTACTTAGACTTTGCACCGGACAAACGTTTGAAGCCCGGCGCGCGCTTCTTCGAACGTTACGTCTTCGACAGCGTCCAAGCCGGCACGCCGAATGCCGCAACCGACAACCCACCGGAAGCGATCACCATCGACCGCTTCCTCATCAAGGAGCCGTCGCGCACGGTACTGATCCGCGTCAAGGGCGATTCCATGATCGAAGCCGGGATCTTTGCCGGTGACCTAGCCGTGGTGGAGCGACGCCCGAGCGCCAATGTTGGCGACATCGTCGTTGCCACGGTCGAGAACGAATTCACCCTCAAGTACTTAGACCGCGACCGCAAGGGCTATTTCCTGCGACCGGCGAATGCGGCGTTTCAACCGATCCGTTCCGACTTCGAACTCTTCGGCGTCATGGTCGGCTTGGTTCGTCGGCTTTAGCGCAGCGTTCAATGAACGATCTCAGCGCTTTTGCACCGTCAGAGCTAGCGGCCGAACCGGACAGCGTCGAGCGGCTGCTCGCCGGCCTCAAGCGCCGTCACGGCGGATCTATCACCGCCGCTTACGAAATCCCGGCGCGCGCAGCCCTTTATGCCGACTTCCCAGCCGACCTTGATCCCCGCCTTGTCTCAGGTCTGCGCAGGCGCGGCATCAGTGCGCTCTACAGCCATCAAGCGCAAGCCTGGCAGCGGGTTGCTGCCGGCGAGCACATCGTCGTGGTCACCCCCACCGCTTCCGGCAAAACGCTCTGCTACAACCTGCCGGTATTGCAAGCGGTATTACGCGAAGGCGCCAAGGCTTTGTATCTGTTTCCCACCAAAGCGCTCGCCCTCGATCAAGTGGCGGAGTTGCTGGAACTGAACGAAGCCGGTCAGTTGGGCGTGCGCGCTTGCACCTTCGACGGCGACACACCGGGCGATGCGCGCAAGGCGGTACGCTTGCACGGCGACATCGTCGTGTCTAACCCCGACATGTTGCATCAAGGCATTCTGCCGCACCACACCAAGTGGGCGCAGTTCTTTGAGCGCTTGCAGTATGTGGTTATCGACGAAATGCACGGCTACCGCGGCGTGTTCGGTGCGCATGTGGCCAATCTGTTACGCCGCCTAAAGCGCACCTGCCGCTTCTATGGCGTTAGCCCACGCTTTATATTGAGTTCGGCCACCATTGCCAACCCGGGCGAGCTGGGCGAGCGCTTGATCGGCGAGAGCGTGTCGGTCATCGATCAATCCGGCGCACCGGCAGGCGTTAAGCACCTGCTGTTCTGGAACCCGCCGTTGGTGAACCCCGATCTGGGACTGCGTGCTTCCGCTCGCTAGCAATCCACCCGTATCACCCGCTCCGCTATCAAGGCGGGGCTGAAGGCTATCGTCTTCGCTAACACCCGTTTGATGGTGGAAGTACTGACCAAGTATCTCAAGGACGTCTTAGACAACGATCCGCGTAAGCCAGCCCGGATAGCGGCCTACCGCGGCGGCTATTTGCCGAACGAGCGGCGCGAAACCGCCGGGCAGCTACGTGCCGGCAGTCTTGACTGCGTCGTCGCCACCAACGCCTTGGAGTTGGGCGTCGATATCGGGGCACTGGATGTGTGTGTGCTCAACGGCTTCCCCGGCACCATTGCCGGCACTTGGCAGCGCTGGGGTAGAGCCGGGCGACGTAATCGCCCTGCGCTCGGCATATTGGTGGCCAGCAGTGAACCGCTGGATCAGTATGTGGTGCGCAATCCGCAATTCTTCATGCAGCGCTCGCCGGAGCGCGCGTGTATCGATCCCGACCAGCTATTGATCCTCATGGATCACGTGCGCTGTGCGGCGTTCGAACTGCCGTTTCAGGAACAAGAACGCTTCGGCAGCCAGCCGCTGGCGGAGATGCTGGCTTATTTAGAAGACCAAGGCGTTTTACACCACGAAGGCACCCAGTGGCACTGGATTGCCGATAGCTACCCCGCTAACAGCGTCAGCCTGCGCTCGGTAGCCGAAGGCAACTTCGTTGTGGTGGATACCACGGAAGGCCAACAGAAGGTGATCGCCGAAGTCGACTACAGCAGTGCGGCTCTGACCTTATACGAGGGTGCAATTTATCTGATCCAAGCCAGTCCCTGGCAAGTCGAACGGCTGGATTGGACCGGCCGCAAAGCGTTCGTCACCAAGACCAAGGCCGACTATTACACCGACGCCATTGACTATTCGAAGCTGAAGATTCTCGAATGCTTCGAAGAAGAACGCCAACCCAGCGCTATCTGCGCCAGAGGCGAAGTGCATTTGGTACGCCGGGTGGCGGGGTACAAGAAGATCCGCTATTACAGCCATGAGAACGTCGGCTACGGCAACGTCAACTTGCCGGATCATGAAATGCACACCACGGCGTTGTGGTGGCAGGCTGAGCCGGAGAGGCTCGAAGCAGCCTTTACATCCAGGGAGCAAGCCTTGGACGGCTTTCTGGGGGCGGCCTATGCGCTGCACCACGTCGCTGCGCTGGTCAGCCTGTCGGAACGACAAGACCTGGGCCGCGCGGTCGGCGATGCCGGCGGCACATGGTTCGCCACCGTGGATGGCAAAGGCCGCGGCAGCGCGAAGTCCTTAACGGGCGAAGAAGTTGCCATCTCCGACCGCCGCTTCGCGCCGACGCTCTTCCTCTACGACAATTACCCGGGCGGCATTGGTCTGACCGCACCGCTGTACGATCTACGCAAGGAATTGATCACGCGCACGCGCGATCTGGTCAGCGCTTGCAGCTGCAAGCTCGGCTGTCCGGCTTGTGTCGGACCGATCTTGGCTTCCGATGAAGTGCGCGGGTATTCGCCGAAACAGGCGAGCCTTACCGTTCTGCAATTGCTCGGTTCGACGGACTGAACGCCATGAACCTCGCGAAGCGAATGGCGCTGCTGCGCGGAGTGCACGGAGAGTGTACGGAAGAGGTCGAAACGCCAGTGGCTATCAGAACCCAATCCGGCGCCCCTTCAATCGCGCAGCGCCTGCAGCGCTTGAGCGCCTCGCACGTCGCGCCTCCCCGTGGGCGTAAGCTGGACGACGAACGGGTGGCGCAATCGCTACGCGGAGACGTAATCGCAAACGGTCTGATCCAGATCGATAACATCGTGCCGCTGTCGCACCGCCACGGCAGCGTGCTGCTAGGAGAACTACGTCAAGCCCCGCTCGCGTTGCTCGGTTTACCGGAGAACACTTCGCTTGAAGGATTGCTCTTCTTCGATACCGAGACCACGGGGCTCGCCGGTGGCACCGGCACGGTAGCGATTCTGATCGGTCTCGCGCGTGTTGATGGCGACGGCATTCATATCCGCCAATACTTGCTGACGGCATTCGGCGGCGAGGCGGTGATGCTGGCGGTCATGCGCGACTGGATCGATGAGGCTGTCCATCTGGTTTCGTTCAACGGCAAGAGCTTCGATGCACCCTTGCTCGCCGCACGTTATCGCTTGGCCGCTAGCCGTGATCCGCTGGTCGATAAAGACCATTTGGATTTGCTGCACGCGACTAGGCGCGCGTTTAGCGGCGCGTGGGCGGACTGCCGCTTGCAAACAGCGGAGCAGCGCCTGTTCGGCCTGTACCGCGACGACGACATGCCGGGCGCGCTGATTCCGCAGGTATGGGGGGAGTTTCTGCGCGGCGGACCGGCCGAACCGCTGAAAGGTGTGGCGCAGCACAATCTGCTGGACATACTCTCGCTGGCGGCATTGATGAACGTGGTGGCAACAACCTACGCGCAGCCGGGTCATGAACAGGCGAATGCGCTCGGTATTGCGCGGGCGCTCAGAAAGAGCGGTGCGGAAGCTTTATCGCTGGCGCATCTGACGCAGTCCTACCGCGTACTCGATGAACGTGCGCAATTGGAGTTGGCCAGCCTTCAGCGCCGGCACGGCGAGTGGGCGGCGGCGATTGCGATTTGGCAAGCGCTTGCCCAAGACGGTTCGCTCGCGGCGACGTTGTGTCTGGCGAAGTACCACGAGCATGTCGGGCGCGATTACGCTGAGGCGTTACGATGGACGCAGGCACTTTTGGCAGCCGAGCCACAGCGCCACCAGCAGCGCTATGCGCGCTTGCTGCGGCGAGCGCCGCTCGCGTTGTAGGAGGGAGTGTTGCGCTGCACAATGCGCTGGGCAGTTTCGCGGCAAAGCCGAACTTCCCCGACGAGCAGCCCTAGACCGCATTGCTAAAATTCCGAGCACCGCGTCAGCGCAAATCTTGTGCGGTGCACGTGAGCAGTTTTGAAGTTGAGCCGACTTCGCGAAGGTCAACTGTCAAGCGGTCGGGAGAAATCCCTCGCAGCCGCACCGGAGAGGATCGAGCTCAACCACTGCCATTGCATTGTGCTGCTTAAGACGCCGCTTGCGGGAAATCCGGCGACGCGCTCTAGCCCAGGAGCCAGCGCAGCGCAGAGACGGATTGCGCCGCGCGTAATGGCTTCCGTGCAGCATTTCTCCGCCGCCGCGCAAATCGTCGCGCACACAGATGCGATCGCGCTAGTCTCGCAAAGCATTGCTCGACTGTACGCGAAAGCTTTTCGGCTTCGCGTTTTCCCGCTTCCTCCGGAACTGCGCTTGCCTCGGGTGGGGGTCCATGAGATTTGGCACGAGCGCACGCTCAAGGACGCGCCTTCCCGCTGTTTGCGCGAAACCATCGCACAGGTCGCGCATGAGTTCGATACTCGCGTAGCGGCGTGAGGTCTGAGGTAAGCGATAGTGATTGGCTCGGCGTTCCCGACACCGACACCAAGCTTGTGCGGCGCCCTGCCCTGGCCGAAAGGGTCGATCGTCGATCACCCGCGCTAGATCGCGCTAGTGAAAACCAATAGCGCAGTTGGCAGCGCATCAGGCGGGAGAGGACGTATGAGTCGAAAGCCGGTGCACTGCGGCGAGCGTACGTGGTGTTCACGTAGAGCGCGCCGCAATGACAAACGCGTGAGTTGATGTGCATATGCCAGTATGCCAGCCGCCTACCGAAACGCGCGTAGCAACGCCGCCAACAACGGCGAGGCAATGCGGTCGGTGTCGCTAACGAGCTGATTGGTTGCGAGCACCAAGCCGACATCCGCTTTCGGGCAGTGCCACGCCTCGATGCCCCAAGCGGCGTCATGTCCGTAGCAAACCATCCCGCCCGCATCGCGGCGCATCATAAGACCCAGGCCGTAGGCGCGACCTTGCTGCGGCATGGCCACACCGGTTTGCATCAGGCGCAATGTGCTCGCGTGCTTGAACAACGCTCCGCGCAAGAGTGCGCGCAAGAAAGTATCCAAGTCATTCGCGCTTAGCATGATCCCGCCGCCGGCCCAGTCGAATGAAGTGTCTAGCCCCAGCGCTACGACATCGGCGTTAGCGAGTTCGGGCGGCAGCGGCCGAGGCGGCGCGCCGAGCGTGGCCTCAAGGAAAGCCTGAATGTTCATGGAGTGCGGCATCGGCAGATTGCGCCGCGCTTCGTACCACTCGAATTCGGCACTGCTGAGGCGTAGCGGCTCGAAGATGCGCTGTCGATAGCTCTGCGCCAGTGGCTGCGCGGTGATGCGCTCGATGATGAGCCCAAGCAGGAAGTAGTTCACATCCGAATAGTGGTAGCGCTGCCCTGGCGCGGCCACGGCGACCGCGGGATAGTTTTGCGCGAAGTAGTAGCCGAGCAAATCGCGTCCGCCTTGCCATCGGCGCTGGTGTAAGCGTTCGGGCAGCGCGCCGATCACGTTGTAGATGTAGCGCTCCGCGAAAGACACGGGCAGCTCGGCGGTCCTGGCCCGGTCGAAGAAAACATCCGCCAGACCGCTAGTGTGATTGAGCAACTGGCGCAGGGTGATGCACGCTCCGAGCGCTCGGGCGTCGACCGCGTGCAGTTGCGCGAGGGTGTAACCCGCAGGCATGTCCGCATCGCTCAACAGTTCGCCGAGCGGTTGATCGAGGCGCAGCCGGCCCTCTTCGACTAGTTGCAGCACGATGGTGCCGGTAAACACCTTGCCGATACTTGCCGCGCGCATCGGCATTGATGCCACGCTTTGCGGCGCGATACCTTGCATCTGCGTCCGAAAAGCGCGGAAGCGCTCACGCGGCGCTGTGGCCAGCACCAAGCCGGTGCGCACGCCCGGTTGTTCGGTCAGTGCTTTGAAGGCCAGCCGAGTCGCCGCGAAGGCTTGGCGTTGCGGGGCCGCGCGATGGCTGTCGTCGCCAGCGGTCGGCAGCGCGGTAGCCGCGAAGACGAGGAAAGCACCTAATAGACTAAGTTTGCGGTACATGAGAGAGGCTCCTTTGGGGGGGTGAACGACCACCCGAAGCCTAAGTCCGCGCAGGCGCAGGATCGTCCGACCCAATCGGGCCAGACGCCGCAAGCGTCCGAATTGCTTGGGAAAACGCGCTAATTCGCCCCGTACAATGGCTGTTTTATCGGTAGACGAATGCTCGCCGATAGATAATCGACCGGAGTGCAAGCCCGCAAATGAACTGGTTGCTGGTGTTGAACGCTATCGGCGCGGTGCAAGGGCTGTTTCTCGCCGCCGTGCTCACTGGACGTCGAACCGACGCGCCAGCCAATCGCTGGCTCGCTTTGTTTCTTGCCGCTTACTCCCTGATTTTACTACAAGATGTGTCGGAACAGTCCCGCTTGCTGCGCCGGCTGCCTCACCTGGCGAATGTAGCGTCACCGCTTCTGTTCCTGCTTGGACCGCTGCTGTGGCGCTATGTCGCGCACTTGACCGCGCCCGCCGAGCGCGCGCGCAGCTTTCTCTTGCATTGCATTCCGGCGGGACTACTCATCCTGCTGTTCGTCCCGTTCTACAGTTTGCCGGCCGCTGAGAAACTGCGCGTATTGGAGACCGAGTGGGCGCAACCGGGTTTTCAACCTAACGTGCAGTTGCTGCTGCTCATGCTGCAAATCAGTATCTACTTGGCGCTGTGCATCAGCCAAGTGCGGCGCTACCACCGTGGCCTCGGCGACTTCTACTCCAATGTAGAGAAGCGCCGCGTTGATTGGTTGTGGCGAACACTGGCGGCGGGCTTAGGTTTGTTCGCCGTTTGGCTGTTGGCCACGTGGACCCAGCAGTCGTGGGCGAATGTGTTGGACGCGCTGGCGTTTCCCGTGGTTATCTACTTACTCGGCTATCTCGCGCTGCGTCAGCCGCAGGCATTGTCCGAGCATACCGAGGAATCTTCCTCGCGTGAGGAGTCAGCAAGCGCGCCGAACGCGGCAGAGACGCTCGTACGAGCGGACGAGGTTGGCGCCGTGTCGCCCAACCTTTCGCCGGTCTTAGAACCAAGCGAACACGCGCTGCAGGCATCCACCGCCGAAGCAAACGGGCGCAAGTACGAGAAATCCGCGCTCTCAGCCGAGACCGTGGCACACTATCGAGTGCGCATTGAAGCGCATGTAGCGATGGAGAAGCCGTACTTGGAGAACGATCTCACGCTGGCGCAATTGGCCCAACGCTTGGATATGAGCCAGCACCATCTCTCGCAGATGCTCAACGTGCATTTCGGCCTAAGCTTCTTTGACTTCATTAACGCGCATCGCGTCGAAGAAGTGAAGCGTTGCTTGGGTGATGTGCGATTCCAAAAACAAACGATTTTGGAGATCGCACTCGCCTCTGGCTTCAATTCAAAAGCAACATTCAACGCCACGTTCAAGAAGTTCACTGGACAGACGCCGAGCGATTTTCGGCAATCATCGAATCGCTGACCTGAGCAGTAGGCAGCGCGCGCCAAGCAAGCGGAACTTGCAGTGCAGATGTGCATAGACAACCGCGACTCGCCCGAAACAGATCGCGTTCCAAGCGCCGTTACTAACAACGCCGTCATCGGGTGTTTCCGCGTTAGTGATCTCTTTTAGGGCTGCTCTTGCCGCACCCAAATCTGCGATCGACCAAACAGTGAAACACCGATGAAGCCGCGCACTTCCAGCTTGTTACCTTCCAGTAGTTTCATCTTGCAACGGTAGATGTTGCCGCTCTCCGGGTCAAGAAGTTGCCCGTCGCGCCACTCTGCTCCGAACTTTTTCAATCCGGTCATAAAGGTCATGCCGAGGACGGGCTTATCCTTGTAATCGCCAGGACACTTGTCGCAGATCCGGTCGGCCTGACCGGGCTCCATTAGCTTTTCCACCTTACCCGAATGGGTGCCACCGTCCGCTTCGAAGATCCGGACAAGCAGTTTTGGCTTCTTCGTTCGGTCATCAATTGTTAACCAAACACCAACCGGTGAATTTAGATCAACTTGCGCGCGCACATCCGCCGCAAACTGAAACAAAGAGAGCGCTAAGCAAATCGAGATCCATAGGTTCAACATGGTTGCCTCCGAGGGATTTTGGCTAGCGAACGGTTTCAACATCAATTGAGCGGGAGCGGTGTCCGGCGGTTCGTGAATCCAACATGAGACGGCGAAACAACACCACATGGGCAAGTAAGGCAGTAGTCACGAACACGCTGGGGATGAGGACATAGGGCCAGCTACCGAGGAACGCAGTCGTTGGTTCTGTACGAATGAACTCGATCCCTGGCATGCAGGCCAGGGCCACGCCGACGATGTTGGCGAGCAGCAGGATTCCAAGAACGTTCCAAACGAATAGCAAATTGCGCAAAGTCTTGCCGCGTGCGGCGAGCCAGGCGAGCGGGAGCGCAGTCAAACCCGCAACAATGTCGAAATTGCGCCCCAAGTAAGTGATCTCTAAAGGGGCTACTGCTTCGCGGTGCAAAGCGAGTAGCAGCAGCTCGACTGGAACCCGGAACCCTTGCAAACTAACCAGTACCCAGATCGGCAATCCGAGCGCGAGGCGTCGCCCGTACGGGGACACTGCGCCAACGAGGAGCGTGAGCAAGAATAGCGGCACGGCAAAACGCGGCAGCCACGGCGGCCGCACGTCGAAGTTCGACAGGAGCCCAACCTTCGCAGCGGTCGCGAAGACCGCAAATACTGCGAGGATGGCCGCGGCAACCCGGAGAGTGGTACGTTTAGCATCGTCTTGCGAACCGCCGGTGGCTCGGATCGCGAACCAGCCCCCAAGCAAATGAGCGACCGAAACTACCCCGGCTAGCATCGTTATGCAGAACTGCGTCACACGAGCCTCCTAGTCACCAGTAACGTAGATTGAGCTCCATCGCCGTGCCGTTCGCGAGTGCGCAGTAGAAGTGAGAGAGCGTGCACCGCGTTGCATATGAGGAAGCACGGCACGATCAGCATCGGAGCCAGCGCCATTGGCATTTCGAAAAGCGCCCGCGCATCGGGCGGCGTGTCGAAAACATAGATCGGCCCCGGCAGCCCCATCTGCATCAAAGCTGGCGCGGGCAGAATTAGGGCAATGCCGGCCAGATTCCAGAAGAGAAGCGTTCGCGGTGCATAGCCACCGAGCGGCCAACGCAGACCCATCGCGAGGGCCGACAGACCGAAGACCAAATCTGCAACGCCCACCGGCAACACGAACGACAAGGGAATTACGCCGAGGAAGCCTTTCGCAACGCCACCGATTGCGGCGATGCGCAACGCATGCAAGAGTACGAAGGCGCGATCGCCCACTTGATGGACGATGATCACAAGCGCTCGTCGCAACGGCGGGAGCGAAGCAGCGAGCGCTAGGGTAGCTAGGATTGGAATCATCGGCACCCAAAGCCCTGGCCAAACCGCGTAAAAGGCTTCGGTTTGAAGCAGCCCGAGGCGCGTCGTCTCGACAATCAGTCCAGCGTAGCCGCCCAATATGGTCAACCAACCCAGAAAGGCAACAAGCTCGACGCCATCGATTGCATTCGCGTGCCACGTCTTCAAGGCGGCTGCCGACCAGAAGCTGGCAAGCGCCAGCCCGAGCAGAGGCACCATCGAAAAGGAACTACTCATAAACAGAACTCCTGCAAGTCAGAACGGGAGCAAGCTTGACTGCTGCATTGTTAGATGATGAACATCATCTTTATTATTAGCGTATCATCATCATCTATACGACGCAAGCAAATTCTGGAGATTGCACACATGCGCAAGTCCAAGGAAGCCACCATCGAGAGCCGGCGAGACATCGTGAATGCTGCGGCAAAGTTGCTGCGGGAAAAAGGAATCCAAGGAACGAGCGTCGCCGACGCAATGCACGCTGCCGGTATGACGCATGGAGGGTTTTACCGGCACTTTCAGTCAAAAGACGAATTGGTGGCCGCCGGCACCGCTCGAGCGTTCGAGGAACTATTCTTGAAAGCCGCGCAGTTCTTCGAGCAGCTTGCCCCTGCGGAGGCAGTCAAGGCGTATGCAATGAACTACTTGTCCGCGGAACACATCAACAATCCAGGTAAAGGGTGTCCGATCCCCGCCCTTAGCCGAGACATTGCTCTAGAGGGCGAGAAATCAAGAAAAGCATTTTCCGAGGGCGTCGAGCGAATTATCACCATGCTGGCGATCGGCATGACTGGCAACGTTCGTCGTCGTCGCGCCGAAGCAGCGGCGCTACTTTCGATGTTGGTCGGCGCTGTTACCTTAGCGCGCGCGTGCGATGGCGCGCAAGCAAACGCAGTCCTGCAAGGTAGCCGACAGTGCGCTTTGAGCGTGCCGGCAGCCCGCGGGAGGCTTTGACCGCTAGCGTCGGCAGAGAGATCGCCAACGTCGCCAAGAAGAAGAGGCAGCGCCCCACCTGACGCCGAGGACCCAAACTTGCCAATTGACTTAAGGCGTCGTCACGCGCGCGCTTGTACTCGCCAAGCCGTAGGCGAGACACCGATCTGCTTCTTAAACGCCCGGTTGAACGCTGCTGCACTTTCGTAGCCAACCTCGCTGGCAATGTCCTCTACGGCGACTCGCGTGTCCAACAGCTTGCGGCATGCGATATTCATGCGCCATTTTGCGACGTAAGCCATGGTGCTATCGCCCAGCGTTTCAGTAAATCGCGCCGCAAACCTGGATGGCGACATCGACACTAATTTCGCCAGGGTCGGCACCGACCAGTCTTTGCCGGGGTTTTCGTGGATGGCAGCAATGGCGCGCCCGACGACAGGATCTTTGAGCGCGCGAAACCAGCCGGCTTGTGTTCGCGATTCCTCAACGAATGCGCGCACCGCCTCGGCGCACAGGACTTCCAGTAGACGTTCGATCACGTAGCCGCTGCCGTTGCCAGAGCGGCCGATTTCCTCGCTCAAGAGACGCGCCACCCCAGACAAGTTGTGAAACTGCCCCGGTTTTGTCAGCGTCGCGCGCACTAGTCTCGGCAGCGCCAAGAGCAGCGGATTGAGCAGCGCGTGCTGCAGCAGAAAAACTCCGCACAATAAAGATGTGTCACCCGCATGGTCGGGCGCTCGCGGGTGCTGTGAATTCTTGCTGCCCGCGAGGAGTTGCTGAATATCTTGCGTGCGCGCGGCCTTGCCTAGCGCCAGTTTGTGCGCGGCGCCGGAGAAACAGATCGCCATGTCGCCCGCGTTCAGCAAAACATGCTCGCCGCTATCGAGCTTGATTTCGCAGCGGCCGAATTCGACCAAGTGAAAGGCCGCGATCACCACGTTCTTCCGCTGCCCGAGCATCCCGGCCAGCTCCTTCCCATTCGGGATGTCGATCGCCCACGGCGCTGCGTAGCTCTCGCTCAGCAGCACGCTGCCCGCAATCCGCAGGGAGCGGAGCACATCATCCAAAACACTACTTACGGACCTCTTCTCAGTCGTTTTGGCAAATATTTCAGTGTTCTCGATCATTGGTAGCGCTATTCCAGGCAGCTATTCTGCATTCATCTTATCGGATGAATGGAACTTCGCAATGCCCACCCTCTCACCCAAGGCGACCATGATTTCGCTCGATATGCTGATGATCGTATACACGCTATGGGCAATGTCCGCGAGCGGCCGCCTCCATGGACGCGGAGCGCCGATTGCGATCGGCATGCTGATTTGGCTCGCGTTGTTGCATGTGGGACTTGCGAGCGAAGCCATCTTTCCGGCAAACCCTTCCGGCATCGCATTTCTTACGTTCATTCTCGCGGGAGTGGGTGCGGTCGGCGTCGTTTTGCTCGCCGTAGCACCGCTACGCCGCCTGCTTCTGGAGCTCGACCAGGAACAGTTGCTGTTGCTCCAAGGTGTGCGGGTGTTCTTTGGCGCCACGTTCTTGATGCAAGCGAGCACCGGTGTGCTGCCGCAAGCGTTCGGTATCGTCGACGGGTTTACACACATCGGTGCCGGATTTTTTGGATTGGTGGCGGCGTACTCGCTTGCGGCGAAGGCCAATGGCGAGCGGCGCGCCTGGTTTGCCAATCTGTTCGGTCTCGCCGACATCTTGGTTGTGGCCAGTTCTTTGGCGTTAATACTTCTGCCGCAAATCGGCCCGCATCACAGCATGATGTACGCGGTGTTCCTGCCGGCCCCGCTGTGGCTCTGGTTCCACTTGATCTCGATCTGGAAACTGTTGAGCAGGCAGCCGCACCCGGCGCGCTCGTCAATTCCTAGAACAGCCTAGCAAACGTTGGGCGACAAGTTGCCGATGATTCTCGCCATCGTTCAGATCAAATGGAAAGCCGGGACCGACTTCGCTAGCGCCAAGGCAACCTTCATGAGCACAGCGCCAAAGTACCAATCCGTACCCGGTTTGGTGCGCAAGCACTATTTGTTCGACGCCGGTCGCGGCGTGGGCGGCGGCGCGTATCTATTCGAATCTCCGGAACATGCGCAAGTGCTGTACGACGACGTTTGGCGCAAAAGGGTCGAAGCGACCTACGACGCGCCGGCCGACATCCAATTCTTTGAAGTGCCCGTGACCGTCGACAACATCTCGCGAACAATTGAGTCGGCATAGCCGCACAACCGTTCACCCTACCGACAAGGACTATTGAATGAAATCTCTCTCGTTTGTGGCCGCTGGTGTGTGCGTCGCACTGGCCAGTTGTAGCCTTACATCGACCCTGGGGAATAGCCCGTTCGTGTTGAAAACCGTGGTCAAGACCGTCGAACCATACTTTCACGGCCCGGGCATCGACGGCATGCAATTCGACAAAGTGGGAAAGCGCGTCTACACGTTTCGGTGGAACTGGTACCGAAATCTAATCATTGATACCGACGACGGCTTGGTCGTCATCGATCCGATGAACCAGCAGATGGCAGCCGCACTACGCACCGAACTCGATGGCCGCTTTCCGGGTAAGCGCGTGCATTCGCTGATCTACTCGCACTACCACCTCGACCACACGAGCGGAGGCGCCGCGCTAGAGCCTTTGAACGTGCTCGCACACGAAGCGTGCGCCAGCTATTGGGCGCCGCTCGACCATTCCGCGGTGTTGCCGCCCACGCGGGTCATCTCCGGCGACACCGTGCTCACCATTGGCAGTGTAGAGATTCGTGCGCTGCATCTGCCCAATTCACACACGGACACGCTCTATGCCTTCCACCTGCCGTCGGAGCGATTGTTGTTTACCGCCGATCTCGGTCTGGTACGTACCATGGCGCCCGGCGGCGTGCCCGATCGATATGCGCCAGGCTATTTGGCTGCGATGGATCGGCTGATCGAGCTCGACTTTGACACTTTCGTGCCCTCACATTTCGGCTACGGGAAGAAACAAGACCTCGTCGACTGGCGCAACATGATGGAAGAATCACGGCGCTTGGCGCGGCAAGCCGTCAAGACCGCTGGAACGCCGGGCATCGCTAACGCCGGGACACAGATGGGCAAGTACTTTGACGCGGTGTACGACCCGCTACGCGAGAAATACGGTCACTGGCACGGGTTCAACGAGATGTTTGTATTGAACCTCGTGCGCGATGTGCTGGGCGAAAGCCTCGGGTACTGATCCGCTTACGCGCCGCTCGGAATTCTTGACGACGAACAACCGCTACAACCGCGCTGCAGTTACTGTGTCGCCGATCGTAGCAATGTTGGTGCTCGCGTCTGCGCTTCCATGTTCTAGTGCCGAGCTTGCGATGTTTCCGGAGAACACTCCATGGAAAATCAATCCCGCGGCGCCTGCAGCGCAGAGCGCTGTGCTACACGACGCGCCCAACCAAGCTGGTGCGTACGTCGCCCGGGTCAAGCTCGCGGCGGGGAAGATGGTTCCACCTCATACGCATCCCGAGGAGCGCATTTACACGGTGCTATCGGGTGTGTTCTACATCGGTATGGGTGAGCGCTACGACGACGCACTACTCGTCGCCTACCCGCCCGGCGCCATCGTGATCCTTCCGGCGAGGCAAGCGCATTTCCATGCCGCAAAGGCAGGTGAATGGGTGGTGCAGATCAACTCCAATGGTCCCACTTCTTTCGACTATGTCGATTCTGAGGATGACCCCCGAGGGCAGGCGGACTAGCGGCAACGAATTCGTCGCTGCAATTTCTGCTCGTCCTCAGGATGCCGTCACTGCTCCTTGCTATCTGAAAGTACACTTTGCGTCGAGTTTTCTGAGTGAAGGCTGGGCACGCGGCGTCGGCAACCTGAAGCACTCTGTTTGGGTTCGACTGCTATCGCGATTGGCAAGAATTCGGCGACCTACTGTAGCGGCGCTACGTGCAGAAACGGAGAGGAGCCGCCAAGTCGTTGTGCACCGCAGGCAGGTGTTAAACGGAAGTTCCGCGACGCCGATCGCCGCCGGCACGATGTCCGCTTAGCCGCGCAACCCGCCTGACGCGCCGCACAATGTCTCCACGAACGCCTATCTTGTTGCCCGCGTCAGCGCGCTTACATCCAACACGGTAAACCTCACTTTGGAGTACCGATGCCGCAGCGCGCTGCGCTGCCAACGCTGATCCAGACTCGTCTCAATCTTGCGTCGTTCGGCTGGCGTCAGACGTTTCCACTTCACCTCGGACACGATCAATGCTTTCTCGTCGTTGGGATCGCTTTGCACCAAGTCGAACTCAACATCGCCTTCCCAATAGCGCGCGGCGCTCGCGAAGCGTAGGCGGCAGAAGTCCTCAAACACTGTGGATGCGTGCTCGTGCAACAGCTTCAACTTCTGCTGCGCGCTATAGTCGCGCCAGCGGCTGCGGTGCGGTGAGTAGACTTGAAACCAAAAGCGCAGTGCCGGATCTTTGATGTGATAAAGCACGCGTTTGGTGGAGCGTACGCTTTCGCCAAACGGCAGTTCGCGTTCCAGTAGGCTCACATCCAACAATTGTTGGAATAGCCGCGACAGATTGGTTTGCGCCGTACCGAGCCGGGCTGCGATTTCCGAGGGCTTGGCAGCCCCGCGCCCGATTGCTTCGAGAACGGACAAGGCGTTCAGGCCAGCAAAACCTTCATCGCGCAGGATGCGCGCCGGCTCGTCGTCCAGATGCGGGGCGAAGCCAAAGTACAGCTTATCGGCCAGTTCGAGCAGCGATTGCTGCGGTTGGACGTATTCCCAGTAGTTGGGGATGCCGCCCACCATGGCGAAACGGCTAAAGGACTGCGGATCGCCCGCCTTAAGCTTGCGTGCCCGGCAAAACGCCGCATAACTCATGGGTTCGACGTGTAACAGTTTGCGCGCGCGTCCGTACAAAGCGGCCGAACGATTCAAGAACAAGTCGTGCATCATGCGGGTGCTGGAGCCACACAAGATGATGAGGCTGCCAGCGGGTTGATGGTGATCGATCCAACGCTGCAGCACGCTCGGCAGCGATGCATCGGCGTTGGCGAGGTAGGGAAACTCGTCCAGGCAGAGCACCCAGCGCTTCTTGTCTTGCAGTCGCAATAGCTCGAACAACTCTTGCCACGACTTGGGCGTAATGTTGGTTGCTAGCTTGGGCGCCAGGTCGCGGTAGACTTGCTCGATCTGCATGGTGGCGGTGCTTTCGATCGCCTGGCTATACATCCCGCCACGGCGCGCGAGCCAGTGCGCGAGTAAGCGCGTTTTGCCCACGCGCCGACGACCGTAGAGCACGAGCAGCCCGCCGAGGCGCGCCGCGGCATCAAGCTCCTTCAACTCTGCCACGCGATTGACGAAAGAGAGCTTCATGAAAGTATTATGATAGACATACATTATGTACGTCAATCATAATATGGACGCGCGCCTAGCTCTAGATTGTGCGGCGCGTAGGCGTTTGGCGCGGCGAGTGCCGGAAAACTGTCGGCGACTTATGCTAGATACTTAATCGCGCAACACGCCCAGCAACACCGCTTTTTCGGCCGCTCGCCTTCTGCCGCGAACGCTCAGTTTGTCGTTGATGCGGCGGAAGCGACAGTTAATGCGCGATAGCGTAAAACCTAGAATGTCGCGTATTTGTTGTGAAGTACAGCCCTGAAGTTCCAGGCGCAGCAGCTGCAGATCGATCTCGTCAAGCCTCAGAGCTAGCATCGCTTCCGATTGCAGCCTCGCGTCCCACCATTCATAAAGTTCCATCGCTACTTCGCGAAGCAGTGTGCGATTCTGGATAAGTTGCGCTTCGATTGCCGCAGGCGGCTTGTCACACCCAACATACAACAACCCGATCCGATCATGTGTTCCCCAGTGCGTGGGCAGGACCATACCGCTGCGGAATCCATATCGTGTTGCGGCCACGAGCAAGTCTGCTTGGCCCGGTGATACAGGTTGAATCTCCGACAGCAGTATCGGTTGAGCACTGGTTGCGGCGTGTTCCACGAAGGGATCGATGGCGTGCCACTTTCTCGCTTCGTAGCGCTGCGCCCACTCCGGGCTGCAGCCGATCAGGTAGCTCACACACTCGTGCCCGTCGTGATCGCGCAGCAGGCTAATCAGGAAGAAATGCTCGAGCCCGCAGTAGCGTAGCAGTGCGGTGACGAGCGTTACGACATCGCCTTTACCGCGGCAGTTCTTGATGGAGGCCGCAGCTCGAAGGGCGGCGTCCAGGCTGTCTATAGAAATCTCATTGCTTTGCTGCTGCGCAAAGATCTCTGGCCTCCGATAAGACCGAGAGAGTTCAGAGAACGTGGGGAGCGCCGTTCGCATCGTTGACCGGTTCATACAACGCCTTCCCACAAGTCCCGGTGGATCCCGTTGCAGGTGGGAATCGCCCAATCCCGCTTCTGTGCCGCCCGTCGGCACTCTAGGCCCTGAGATTTCTGGCTGCTGATTCCCTTTGCACCGCAACGACAGGTTCCCACGTTCCTCACCAAAGCCTGAATCAAGCTCACGCCGCCTCTATGCCCGAACGCTTCACGGCGGTTGCCTCACATGCCCATCCGGTCCTGCCCCAGCCGGGGTGCCCCATTTTTGATCCGACCAGTATTGCAATCACAATGCAACTATATCATACTACAAATGCAATAATGGGCAATGTTGGTTTTTGAGTTCTTGACTTTCGAGTATCATTCACCTGACAGCTTCTACTGCGGGGAGGGAAAACCCCATGCACCGAAACTCGTGGAGGCGACCAACGCGCGCCCTGCTCTCAGCTTTCAACGTGGCATTTATCCTGACTGCAAGAGCACAGACGCCAGGGGAAAGCCCCTCGACGGCCTTAGCGAACGAGTTTGTGCCGGAACCCGCGATCCATGCTACACGGCTGGATTACTCGCACTTTGACCTACCCGTTGCCGCGACGGTCATTACTCAAGACGACATCCGGCGGTATGGCTTCGTCGAAATCTCGGAGATCTTTCGCATCGTTCCGGGATTTCGCATCGTGAAGATCGGTGACGAGTCGCGCGTCAGCTATCACGGCCTGACCGTGCGTCAAAACCGCCGCATGAAGCTCACGATCAACGGCAAGAATGTGCTAGTCGGCGATGGCGCTTATATCGAGTTTGACCGTCTACCAATCGAACTCGACGACATCGTACGAATCACGATTACGCGCGGTCCGAACGGCGCCACATTTGGCGATAACGCGTTCGTCGGGAGTATAGATTTCGCCACTGTGAAATCAGTGGGTGCAAGCGCCTACTCGGCTCGGGCGGGCGTCGGCTCCGAAGCGCGTCGCAAGTACGGGTTGGGAGTCGCCGAACGCCTTGGTCCTATCGACCTCAATTTCTCAGCCGCCTACGAACACGATGGAGGCTATGACTATAGCGATCCGCAGAAAAGTACCGGCAATGACGGTCGCGCTATTAAGCGCGCGCATCTCGACTTGCAGCGCGCGACAGCAGCATCAACTTGGGGCTTGGAATTTAACGGCTATGACAGTGACCAGATTATCGGCAGCCGTTCATTGGGCCTCAGTGGCACGCAGAAAAACAACGGATATTTTGCCGCACTATCCAATAAACGTGAGCTTGGGGCGGACGCTCGCCTGGATTGGCTTGTCAGCTACAACAATCAGGACGAATTCACGCGCAGTGACGGCTGTTTGACGCCCGACAATCTCGCTAAGATGAACTTGATCATCACCAACCCTGTACTGCTGGCGCAACTTGCCGCGATGGCGCGCGCGGTGCCTAGCACCCTCGGCGTCGCCCCTGCTAACACGTGCCTCTACCTTGACCTTGACACTAAATCATCACGCACCGACGCGGAAATCGAGTATGAGCGGCGGGTCGGGCGTGCGCGGTTCCTTCTAGGCTCATCTGCAACTTACATCGAGGCACGAAGCGATGAGCGATGGTCGGGCATTCGTCAAACCCAGCGCAGTTACCGCGCATTCGCTGAGGCTGATTACGGATGGGAGCGCGTGCACGCAAGCCTCGGACTCATGTGGCAAGACTCCGACAATGTTGCCAAGAGCCAAACGGCAGGGCGGGCTGCCCTGAACTGGCACCTAACACCGAGCCAGACATTGCGTTATTCTTATTCGCACAGTTTTCGCATTCCTTCCCTCGTAGAAAGCGAAACGATTTGGGCGCCAGTATTTAACTTCGGGCAGCGGGGTCAACCGTTTTCGAGCTATCTACTCAGCTTCCCGTTCCCGGTGGTGCGCAATCCCATTCGCATCAAATCTGAAACCATTGATTCCCACGAAATCGGCTATTTCGGTGTCCTAGCACAATCACGCGTCGAAATAGACGCCAAGCTCTTTCACGACACGCTCCATAACCCCGTCGAAGCCGGCTGGTGGTACTGGGACCCACCAGCAACGAACCAAGCCGATTTTACTCTGCAAGGCGCCGAACTCGACTTGACTGCGCGCTTCTCCCAGCATTGGCGCTTCCGAGCGCACTACTCGTACTTGGACAACGATTCGCGACGGCCCTTTGAGCTTGGCATGCATGGCACGGACGCCGGCTCCTTTGCTCTTTCCTACGACTTCGCGCCTGGAAACACTGTTACCGCCGCCTACTACGGCAATAGCAAGATTTCGGGTAACTCGTACGATCGCTACGATCTGGTATACACGCTAGACAAACGAGTCGGAAAAGTGCGCCTTCGTCCGCAGTTCATCTATCAGCGCCACGTAGGCGGACGGGATGGTGTTAAGAATGCCAATCCTTTGCTTTCCGATGAGCGGTTTCTAGCCAATTTGAACCAATTCTTCTTCTATTTGAATGTGGAGTACTAGCGATAAGACGGTGAAGCATCAGCTTGCTTGCGCGCCGCGCTCGTTCGCAGGATTATCTCGCCGACACTCACGCTAGAGAAACCGAATGCCTCCAGGTTCCACAAGCGCATCCGCCAGCGATCGCCTGGGTTTTGTAGATCTCCTACGGGGAGCGTTTATCGCTCACATGGCCTTAGATCACGCTTCCCTCATGTTTAACGCTGGCCGGGCCGCCGAGGAGTTAGCCGGACAGCCAGCCCCCATATTCGGAGATCTTGCACAATTCCTCACGCGCTTTTCGGGTGTCCCGGTTGCACCAGGATTTTTTTTTATGGCCGGTTTTATGGTTGCGCTCACAACTTCAGCGAGGGAAGCACGAGGTCTTACACAGCGCGAGATCAATCGTCGTTTATGGATACGCGGCCTCGTCCTAGTCGCCGCTGATCTAATTGTCTTCGGTGTCCCGCGCGCTACCCAAGGCTTCTATTCATTTGCCGTCCTAAGCTCGATCGGCGTTGCGATTATGTTGCTCGCTCTCATACGGCAGTGGCCCGTGGCGTTGCTCTTCACCCTTGCTGCCGCCGGCATCATCTTGCACCCTCTCATCAATCTTTCGGCTTGGCCCGATGGACTCAGAGCAATTCTGCACGACACGGTACGAGTCGGACCGATCCGCTCACTCTATCCGCTCATTCCCTGGTCCGCGATCGTACTGTGTGGATTTCTTACTGGCAGAGACTTCCTGCTACGCGGCCTCCGGCCCGGCTTGTGGTGCGCGATCGCCGCATTGTCGTTCGCGACGTTCTTCGCAATCCGTCTCACGGGCGGCTACGGCAACGCATACCCAACAGCACCCTGGAGTACATTCGCCTTTTGGACTTTCGCCAAGTACCCACCAGACCTCGCGTTTCTAAGCTGGGCCTTTGCTTGGATTTTTGCTGGCCTCGCCCTCATGTATGTGATCACCCGCAATGGCACGCCTCGAATCCTAACGCCGCTACAAACATACGGCCGCGTTCCGTTTTTCTTCTATATCGTCCACTTCTTGGTTCTAGGGGTAGCGGCCTTCATCCTGCGCGCGAAGTTCAGTCTGTTAGCTACGTACGGAATCTGGTTGGCGCTCTTGCTACTCATGCTGTGGCCTTGCGCATACTACTATCGCCTGAAACGGCAACGCCCCAATTTCATCACGCGTTATGTCTAGATCAGGGCGCAACCCTATTGCCACGGACCTCGTAGAGTGAGGGGTAAGACCTCGAGCAATCGCGCATAGTCGAAGGGCCGCTGCACAAACGCGGTGAAACCCAAGGTTTGTAGGCGTTGCGTGATTGCCTGCAAAGGCCCCGCTGGGCATATGGCGATCAAATACGGCCCGCCATCCGGCAGTTTCTTCAGTTCGGTCGCGAGCGTCACCGCGCCGGCGATATCGCCCGCTAGGTCAATCAGCACTGCGTCATACTTACCGAAGTCCTGGATGGATGCGATCGCCTGATCTAGATCGTGCAAATGCAAGTCGTGGTTGGCGAGTCCACCGCGCCCCGACAATCGTTGTAATGACTCGTCATTGGACACAACACAAAGCGCCAGTGGTTTTCGCCCCAGCAATCGGTCGGACCCCCCCGAGATCTGGATGGCGCCATTGCTGCACTCGCAATCTAAATCAATCGTGACGTAGATCGTGCCGCGTGGAGACACCGAGTACGTCTTTACCGCACCGATAATGCCTAACAAGTAGTCAATCTCACGCTGTTCGCGCTCAGTCCATTGCAATCCCTCGGGCGTTTCGGTCGAATATTGCAACAGCTCGCCCCCCTCATGCAGTCCGCCGGTTTGGACAAACGCCTTAAGATACACCGTGATGTTGAGCACGTGACTTGACCGGCGTGCATATTGGACATGTACGTTTACTCCCTCGGCCGTCGCCCGCTTGCCCATTGTCGCCACCAACCGAACAATGGCTTTCTTAAAACGATCTTCGTCCAGCGACACCAAAAAGTCTTCGCCAGTGGCGACCACAGGTGCATCCCATTGCACACGATAACCCTCAGTCTTCGCATTGACGTGAAGCCCACGAGCTACATCTGCGATCACCTCTTGCAGTTGAACAAAGCGACGTGCCGGCAGTGGCTTCGTGTGCGGACTCGTCGCAATTTCGATCAGCTCGCGAAGTTGCTGCTGAGTCTCTTGCAGCCGCTGAAGCGCCTCCTTAATCGGTTGGCGTAAGTCAGGGTCGGAATTATCAAGAGCAATGTATGTGAGATGCTCGTGTAACGTCGCCAACGGCTTAATCGAATCCCTCACTAATGCTTCGACGAGCCCATCGCGCGCAAGAGTAATAGCATCGGCATCATTCAACGCCTGCATGGCCGCATCCCGACTCCGTTCTATGTCGGCAACGTTGCGACGCACCTTGTCGATCGTCTCATTGATTGCTGTCGCCAAGCGCCCCAACTCATCCCTACTGCGCGTTGTAACACGCGCTTCGTAGTTGCCCTCGCTAACCGCCTGCATCGTTGCGTCAATCTCCTGGATGGGCTTAGCCAGACGTGTGCGCAGGAGACGAGCAACCCATGCTGCAATCGCCGCAACGAGCAACAAACTCACAAGCGCCTGCCAGAGCACGGCGCGGCGTTTCTCTGCTATGGCGCCCCGGTGCATAGACACCTGAAGCGTCCCCACACGCGATCGCTGCGTCGCCGTCTCTAGGTCCGAGAATCCGCCCGCCGCCACTTCGACGCCAAAACGATCCGTCAGCGGCGCTGGCTCATTGCAGTCCCCAATACTTGCGATCAACCCACTATGCGCATCCCACAACGCAAGACACTGAACACGAGAGGAACGGGTCACGACTGCGTTCATTTGATCCTGCACAGTCTTGGTATCGCCGATAACCAGAGCATCTTGCGCTGGACCCCGCAGCAATTCCACGGTGAGGCGTTGCGCTTCGCGCAGTTGTTGCTCCGCGTCCTGTATTCGCGCATAGCCATTGACTAACACCACAAGCAGCGCTAGCACCGCGAGTGGCAACAAGCCTATCAAATACAGTTTTTGTTTTATCGAGCGAATCATTGCGGTCGCTCCAGCGGTCGCCGCTGCACGTACGCGCGCAGCTCGTGCAAATCGGGAAGAACGATATTCAGCGAGCGCGCAAGGCGCTCGTTGAGAGTGATGTCGACATCACGTACGAATTGGGGCGGCGGCATCGTGCCGCTCGCGACAAACTCCGAGACCGTGGCGGCTACGCGCTCCACAACAGCCGCGCGACGCGGGAACACTGACGCCAGCGCCCCGACACGAGTCAGCGTGTCCGAGTAGCCGATGAGGACCTTACGCTGTTGGTAAAGCGCCCTAACAACATAACCCACGTTTCCTTGATTCAGGACGTCCGTATCCGGTAGCACGATCGCGGCATCGAGGCCGCTCATCCCCTGAAGGAACGTGTTAACAACCGGTCCGTTGCCGAGCGGGATAGCCGTGACTTGGGCAGATGCCTGTCGGGCAAGCGGCAGCGACAGGGCGCGCGAGCCCGGTGCGTCGATCACACCTATCGTTGCGTTACGCAAGATGCCCCGCGCTAGCGCCACCTGATCCAACGGATCAGGGTTCGAGTAAATGGCGGTCACGCGCGCTCGCGGCACCGCGCCTACCGCATTCGCAAACTCAGTGCTGGTAACAAACGTCGCAATCAGAGGCGACGTCGCGTCTTGCGCGAGCGCGACTCGCAACGCTTCTGGGCCGATCGTGACCCTGATGTTTTGAGTAGTGGCAGGTGTGCGGGCCAGCGCGGCTTGGAGTTCACCCCGCACCGCTTCGATCTCTGGCGGCCCCCCTGCTGCTGGCACAACATCCACTGCCGCCGCTACGGGAATTAGCCAGGCCGCAAAGCAAAGCGCGGCAATCCGCGACAGCAGTCGCGTTATCACCCGAGACTTGTTACCAGAGGGCAACTCGAGAGACCTCGATGGTATTGCATTTTAAATGCAATACCGTAGTATATGGAATTTGAGTTCCGCGCGCATGGATGCGATCATTACGCACCTTGCCCTGGATTGCAGACTGCTGTCTATGAAAGCCTCCGTGACAAAAATCGACGCCACGACCGCCAACGTGATCGCCGGGTTTTCGGAACGCTTCAACAGCTTGCTGGACCGCGCTTCTGTTCCGCGCGAAAACCGCATTACGTACTGCGCGCATCGCTTTGATGTCGTCCATAACACCGTCATCTCGTGGCTAGAAAAGAACAAGATTCCGGGTAAGCACGCGCTACTCGTCAGGATCGTTACTCATCTCCTTAAAGACATTCCTGGCCGCTATGACGCTCATGCTGTCGTGGCGTGGCTGCTGACGGGTGACTCAGTACCTAACCCTTTTCACGACGACACAGATGCCCTACAGGCGGTGGAGCTGTATTTTCAGATTTCCGACCTCGCGCGAGCACACGGTATTGATTTCGACGGGATGCCGCGCGAGGTCCGTAACCTGATACTTCGCCGCGTCCAAGGCTGGCTGCGACATCAGGCCGCTCAAACCAAAGGTCCTTTGACGCTCGACGACTCCGCCCGAACCATCGTTCTCGGCATGATCGAGGCCGCACAAGCCAGCCCTAAGGGGTAGCGATGCTATGTGACGTAATTTGGTTCAACTATCACTACGTTTCCGCAACTACCATCTCGCTCGCGAGGCGATTCAAAAGGAAATCCACGCGAGTCCGCATCTCTGGATAGTAAGGATCCGCCTGCAGCAAGCTCGTGATCCCATCGAGGCTGCTTACGGCTAGCGTTTGCGTGTAGATGCTGCCGTCGCGTTCCACAAGCACGCGCTCGCATACGAACGCGTTGTACTCGCGATAAACCCTCACTTGCAGAGTTTTCTTGCCATGGTTGTGAACAATCTCGGCGAAGATGCGGCGGTCGACCGGATTGGCTTTTGCCCTCATCGTCGCAACCGATTTTCCAGAACCAGGGGACTACACCGACTGCTTGTCCTGCGCTCGAGCGGCGCTACACCGCGAAAGTTGAGTTGCGCCAGGAGTGATGCTTGCGAGTAGCAAGTATTTGTCCAGCGCGCACCACGCACAAACTTAACCGGAGGACTGTTCGTCCGCCGGCGAGTTCGCACATCTGCGACACCGCGCTCGATGGGCGCACTTGGTGGGGATACTACGTGCCACTTGTTGTTCTGGAGATAAGCCCAGCGAGCGGGGTGGCACTGACTACTTCGCTTCGCCAGGAGGACGTTAAGCATCGCTCGTCCCTCCATTCACGTGCAATTCATACCCTGTACCACAACAATTATCGGAGCGCAACAACAAATCTGCTCCGAAATTGCTAACGACAAATCGACGACTCCGATTTACTCTGCTCACACGTAACGGATGGGCAGATCGCTACTCAGTCCTTCTAACGTATCTATTGAAATGTGTCAACAAATATAACGTTTTGTTTCTCTTTGTAGAGGTAAACAATGCGCGTCTTCAAATTGGTCTTCTTGCTCCTCGTCATGCTTGGCGCCTTTTCCATTGGAATCACGCTGCGTCTCATTTCCGGGCTGTTGAGCCTAGTTACAGGGTTGAGCATCGCTAGCGAGATAGACACGTACCGGCATAACCGGCCCGCCGCCCAGCGCTAAACGGAGGATCTATGCGTACAGGCACTTTCAATGACGGCGCAGCAAGCGTAAAAATAGCGGTATTCCACTCCGAGAACCGCCAAAAAGGGGACCGCGTTGTCGCTCAGCCAGAACGAATTGGTACTACTCGTCGGCGCCGTGGCCGACATCCGGGTGCGCGCGGTAGAAACTACCGTGCGCAAAAAGCGTGGTTGGTTGCTGCAGGTAGACTTCCTCGAAGCTACCCGCAAACGCCGACGCCTCGCGACGCTCAGAACCGCGCGTGGCCCGGAGCGCTTGTTCAAGGATCTCGAAACCCTAGTCGGCTATCTGAAGACCTACTGCCCGCGAGTGTCGCAACTCGTGGTTCAACTGGAAAAGAAGCGCGAATGAGCGCTGGTTTGACGCCGAGCGCCACCCTCCTCGCGGCGCTGCTTCTCTGCATTCTGCCCTCCAAGGCGTTCGCTCAGGACGCCGTCAGCAAAGCCATCGATAAGATTGTCGACCTCCTCACCAGCGAATGGGCTTACGGTGCCGCGGTGATAGCGGTCGCTATCGTCGGCTACCGCATGCTCAAGGGCTACATGAAGTTCGAGACGGCCGGTTGGACTATCGGCGGCATTATCGTCATCTTCGGCGCCGCCACCATCGTGGACATGGTGACCAAGTAGGAGAGAGGTACGGCGCCGTGCGCCCACGCAATCGCCACCGCGAGTTCGCGGATCCACTGTTCGGCGGCCTGACCCGTCCGCCGATGTTTGCGGGCGTAACGCAGAAATTCTTCGTGATCAACCTAATGGTCAGCGCGCAACTGTTTCTCGCCACGCGCTCATTTCTGGCGATGGTCATAACGGGTGGCCTGGCCCACGGGATCGGCTATCTGTTGTGCCTCAAAGAGCCGCGCATCTTCGACATCTTGATCGCCAAGCTGCAGTACACCGGGCCGGTGCGCAATGCGTCTATCTGGGGTGGTAACTCTTATGATGCCTTTTGACTTGGGCCTCAGGTTGCGTCCCGAGCGGCTGCGCTACCAGCAAGCCGCTCAGCAAGAACGCAAAGCCGCCGAGAAAGTACCGTACGCAGCGCATTACGACCGCAATACCCTATTGACGCGCGACGGCGACCTGATCCAAGTCATCAAGCTCGCCGGGCTGGCGTTCGAAACCGCAGACGAGCGCCATCTGGCGCAGCGCAAGCGCTTCCGTAACAACCTGCTGCGCACCATTGCGAAGAGTCAGCATGCCGTCTACCAGCATACGATCCGTAGAAGGCAGCATGTCTACCCGGACGGACGCTTTCCGCAGGGTTTTGCCCGGGACTTGGACGAGGCTTGGCGCAGTCAGCATGAGAAGCGCCAGCTCTACGCCAACGACCTATACTTGTCTCTGGCGCGCAGACCGCGCATGGCCGGCGTTGCCGGCATCCAAGGCTACCTCAAAAAGCTGTCCGGTAGACATCAACGCGAGCAGCAGGATAGCGCTTTGCACGAGGCGGCGCGCGAGCTAACCGAAATCAGCCAGCGCTTTCTCACCAGCCTGGATGAATTTCGGCCGCAGCTCCTGGGCGTTACGGATGGTCCAAACGGCCGGGTCTCTGAAACCCTGCGTTTCGTCAGCTTCTTGCTCAACCTGCAAGATCGGCCCGTTCGGTTGCCGCAGATGGACCTCGCACGCTTCCTGCCCTACAACCGCTTGATCTTCGGTCGGGATGCGTTCGAAGTGCGCAGTCCGGTCGGCAATCGCGTGGGCGCGATCTTGAGTGTGAAAGAGTATCCGTCGGAAACCGACTTCGGCATGCTCGACGCCTTCCTCACCCTTCCGGTGGAGATGGTGATCACGCAGTCCTTTGTCTTCATCGATCGGCCGAAAGCCAAGGACTTGATGGCCAAGCAGCAAGACATCCTGCAGCAGGTCGAGGATGCATCCGAAAGCCAGATCGACGAAATCGATGAGGCACTGGACGACGTGACGGCCGGGCGTACCGCCTCCGGTTATCACCATATGACAGTAACCGTCTTGGCTAATGATCTTCACGAGTTGGACAAAGCAGCCGCGCTCGCTACCGATGCCTTTGTCGATATCGGTGTCAACCCGGTGCGCGAAGACCTGAACATGGAGTTGTGTTTCTGGGCGCAGTTGCCGGGCAACTTCCGCTACATCACACGCGGTGCCCCAATCTCTAGCCAGAACTTCGCCGGCTTCGCATCCTTGCACAACTACGCCAGCGGCAACCTGTCGGGCAATCACTGGGGTCCCGCGGTCACCGTGCTGGAAACCGAGAGCAAGACTCCCTACTATTTCAGTTGGCATGTCGGCGCTGCCGGCAGCATGCCGCCCGGCCACACACTAATCGCTGCGAAAACCGGCACCGGCAAGAGCTTGCTCAATAACTTCCTGCTGGCGCAATCGCTCAAGTTCCATCCCAAGATCATCTACTTCGACAAGGATCATGGTGCGGAAATCTTCATCCGCGCCATACGCGGTATTCACCGAACGGTATCGCTGTCGCAACCGAGCGGCTTCAACCCACTGCAACTGCCCGACACGGGTGCGAACCGCGACTTCCTCAACAACTGGCTGCGCCTGTTGCTCACCGCTCACGGCGAGAAGCTATCCGCGCACGAAGTCGACGTCGTTCAACGCGCCGTCGACGAAAACTATCGCCTCGACCCCTCCGACCGCACGCTCTTCCACCTGGCCGAGCACTTCGGGCTGAAGAAGGCCGGTAGCCTGGGCGCACGCCTGGCGAACTGGTATGGCGACGGCGCGTATGCCTCGCTGTTTGGGGGAACACGGGACCTGTTGCGGCTTGATGCCGCCGTCTACGGCTTCGAGATGGGTCGCATCATCCAAGATGACGTGGCGCTGGCACCAGTGGTCGCCTACCTGTTTCACCGCATCCGTATGGAGTTGGATGGCAAGCCGGTGATCATCGTGCTAGAGGAAGGCTCAACGCTGATTCGCAATGCGTATTTCCTCAGCATGATCGATAACTGGCTGGAAACGGTGAGGAAGCTGAACGCCATGGTGATCTTTGTGACACCGGATTTGGCCGCCGCCTACCGGCACGGTTCGGACAGCTTGGTTAAGCAAACGGTGACGAAGATCCTACTGGCGAACGACGAGGCGGATCGCGCCAGCTACGTCGAGCGTTTCAATTTGAGCGAGAGCGAATTCGAGATTGTGCGCGAATTAAATCCGAGCGAACGCGTGTTTCTGCTCAAGCACGGCAAAGATTCGGCCTTGGCCAAACTCGATATGAGTGCCCTTGGGCGCTTCATTCCGGTGTTGTCAGGCACGAAGACAAACGTGCGGATCATGCACGATTTGATGCAGGAACTCGGGTCGGAAGATCCTGATGTTTGGTTGAAACCCTTTATTGAACGGGTGACGAAATGAGAAAGCTATTGGTCGCGCTGGGGCTCATGTTTTTGGCGCCAGCCGCATGGAGCGGCGGTATTCCGGTATTTGATGGATCAAGTCTGGCGCAAGCGCTTAAGCAGTTCCAGGAACTTCAGCGCCAGTATGAAATGCTCAAACAGCAGTACGGCATGCTGAAGCGGCAATACGATTCCATTACCGGCTCCTACGGCATGGGCGATCTATTGTCCGATCCAGCAACGCGCCGGCATCTCCCAGCTACTTGGCAGCAAGTGGTTGCGCTGCAGAAAGCTGGCAAATTCGGCAGCAAGCAGGATTACTACGAAAAACTGCTGCGCACCATCGATCCCAAGATCTTCGAAGCCCTCGGCAAAGATACCGATTCGCGCGCTTTCAACACTTATCGGCTCAGCGCCGATAGCACCCGCGGCGCCTTCGCCGCCGTGGAATCGCTTTACGACAGCATTCAAGAGCGTCTCGGCAATATCGAAGCGTTGCAGGGACGCATCGAATCGACGCCGAACGTGAAAGCCGCGGCAGACCTCAACAATCGCTTCATCGCCGAGAACGCCTACCTCAACGTCGATATGGCGCGGCTCAGCACGATCCAACTCAATCTCCAAGCCAACGCCCAGAACATCACCAATCAATCGACGGCTGCGCGCACGGAGTTCTTCAATTTCGGTAAGCAGTAGGAGGTCGCCGTGTGGAGCAGTTGCCGAACTCTCGTCGTTTTATTGTTGGCCATCGCCAATTTGCCTGCGTGCGTCTCGACGCCGACGGAACCGAAATCGCCCTGTGTCGGTACAGAGCGCAGCCCGTGTCACTTTAGGGAGGTGAACAATCAATGGAGCTAAACCACTCGTTGTGCTGCGCCATCGTCGCGATCGCCCTCACCGGCTGCGCGCCCAAGTCCGACAATCCGTTGCTCGACGCGAACGAGCAGCAATTCAAGACGGTGGTCGGTGCGTACTTTGACTGCAAAGTTGCCTTGGATAAGGCCGCCAAGACGTTCTCCAACGCGACCGAAGTGAAAGGAGAAGCGGAAGCACAGGAGCGCATGTGCCTCGAAAAAGCGCAGAAGATGGCGGCCAACGTTGGTGTCGCCGATTCGGTGACCTTCGCTCATATTCAGGACGCGAGGGTGAAAGAGCGCTACGCGGCTCTACGGGTTGAGTCTGTGAAATAGCTGCCCCATGGGTTTCGCCTCAGACATCCTGAAGACAACCGACTCGGTCATTGTCGGCTACACCTCCGGCGCCTGGAACGCCGTGGTCAGCAGCAATCTAACCGCAATCCAGTTGGCGCTCGTGCTGTACGTCGCGATCTATGGCTGGTGCGTCATGAACAACTGGATCGAGGTCAGTCTGTCGGACGCGTGGAAGCATTTGTTCAAGATGGTGGCTGTATTCACCGTGGCAACCTCATGGGGTTACTTCCATGTGCTGGTCTACGATTTGTTCGTCAATGGCCCCGATTCGCTGATCGCGGCGCTGACTAAAGGCGACACATCCAAGACCGGGCTCGACAACGTGTTTGACACCGGATTCAAGGCCGCAAACAAGATTTTCCAAGCGTCGAATTGGTATGACATCGCGCAGCTGACGATTGCGGCCTTCATCGTGCTAATCACCACCATCGCCGTAGGCTACGCGCTGTTTCTGCTCATGCTTGCGAAGTTCTCATTGGCGATCATTCTCGCCATCGGTTCTTTGTTCATCGTGATGTACTTGTTTGGCGCTACCCGCAATCTGTTCGGAAGCTGGCTGAATGCATGTCTCAACTACGCGCTGATCCCGGTTCTTACTTATGCGCTGCTGCACCTGGTCCTCAAGATATTCAAGGTCTACACCGACAAGCTGGCAGTAGCGGCAGCGAGCGGTGTCATTACTTTCGCTGACGTACCAGGATTCTTCTTATTCGGCTTCGTTTGCATCGCCATCCTCTGGCAAGTGCCGGCGATGGCGGCCGGGCTGGCGGGTGGCTTGAGCTTGAGTACCGGCGGAGTGCCGGCCATCGTCGGTGCCGGCGGCATTCTGGGGCTGCGCTACGGACGCCGCCGCGCCTATCAACTCGGCCGATGGGCGGGTGGGCGCATTAGGAATTGGTATCGCGGCGGACGCGGCGCGGCATCCACTCGCTTGAAGCAATCAAACCCATGACGACCACCGCAATGGATCGCGCATCCACCTACCTCGAATCAACCGAGCTACGTGACTGGTACGCAGACAAATACGCTCTGGCTACCGTTCGTGCCAGTCGCTGTTTCGTGCTGGCACTGGTGCTCGGCACTATCGCGGCGGCGGCGATCGCGGCAATCGCGGCCATGCTACCGCTGAAGAGCATCAAACCGCTCATCGTCACTGTCGAATCCAGAAGCGGATTGGTCGTCTCGGTGCAGCCCGTTGAAAATGTCGCTTCCCTGACCGAACACGACGCCATCGCGCAAAGCAACCTCTATCGCTACGTCATCGCCAGGCTGACGTATGACCCCGCGGTTGATCTGAACATCAACTACGACAGCGTGCGGGTCATGTCCTCACCTGAGGTCGGCGCCGACTTCGAGCACGAAACGTCTAACGCCAACCCGGCTAGCCCTGTGAACATCTACAAGACGGCTGCGACGCGACGCGTTCACATCACTTCCGTCACCCCGCTCAGCAAAGATATCGCGCAAATCCGCCTATCGACCACGGAGCGACGCAACGGCGTCGATGCGCCGGAACAGTTCTGGGTAGCGACCGTGCGCTTTCGCTTCACCAACACCCCCGCCGCCGTCGAAGACCGCTGGGTGAACCCCTTGGGTTTCCAGGTTATCAACTACCGGCTGGATCAGGAAAGCGCCAAATCCTGATCGGCCGAGGTACATCAGATGAGACGAGTATTCGCTGTTCTGTTAACCGGTCTTATCGGATTGACGCCTGTCCTGGGCATCGCCGAGAAGGAGCCGCGGCCCATCGCGACCGACTCTCGTATCAAGCAAGTGATGTACAGCGCCAACGAAGTCTATGAGATCGTGGCCACCTACGGCTTTCAGACCGTGGTCGAGTTTGCCGAAACGGAAGAGATCAAGCTGGTTGCCATCGGCGATTCCATTGCCTGGCAGGCCGTGCCGATGGGCTCGAAGCTGTTCTTGAAGCCGGTGGAGCCGAACACGGTCACCAATATGACCGTTAACACTAACAAGCGAATCTACTTCTTCAATCTTCTGGGTTCGCGCAACAAGTCGAGAGAGGCGCTGACCTACACCGTGCGCTTCCTCTACAACGACGTGATCGTTGGAGAGCCACCGAGCGAAGCAGTCAAGCCAACGCTGGCGAGCCCAGCCCCGGCGCCGCAACCGCCGACCCTATCACAGAAGCCCGTCACTGACTTCAACTTCAACTACGCCATATCCGGGAGCAAAGAAATCGCGTTGGTACGGGCGTTTGACGACGGCCAGTTCACTTATCTGCAGTTCAGCCGGATGGAAGACTTGCCTGCGGTCTTCATCGTCGACGGAACGGGTAAAGAGAGCCTGGTCAACATGCGCGTCGAGGGTCAGTACGTGGTGATCGAGCGCCTGGCGACCCTCTTCACCTTGCGCAACGGCACATCGGTTGCCTGCCTGTACAACAAGGCACGGCCGTTTGCCGACGCGAGTGCGCGCACCGCGCCGCGCAGCCTCAACACCAACTGAGTGAAACGCTGTGAACGCAGAAAACACCTTGCCGCCGGATGGAAGCGAGAACATGCCTTTGACCGATGAGTTCGACCGTCGCGAACCAGGGTTACTGCGGCCCAAACCGCGCCAAGAGGCCGCGGCCAGCGGCGCTTCCGACACGGAAAACGATCAACTGAACCGCAAGTTCGCCGCGCAGTTGCCGGGCACGCGCGCGGGCGCTCGCAGTCCCTGGTTGGCAGCGGGCTTTCTAGGACTCTGCGCCGTCGCCTTACTCTTTATCTTTACGCATGATCGCAAACGCCTCAGCCAAGCGACGGACAAGCCACCGACGTTTGAAACGGTTGCGGGGAGAAACAAGGTCACCTTACCGGCACCGCCCGCACCAGCAGAAGCAGAAGAGGCGCGGGAGGCCAAGTTTGAGTCCGAGCCGCCTGCGCCCACGCGTGAGGAGCTTGAGCAGCGCAAAGAGGCTGAGCAAAAGCGCAAACAAGCCGAAGCTTTGCGGCTTGCTCGGCTTAAGTCCGCGATTATCGTCATGGGCAACTCGGCCGGTTTGTTGCCTGCTGCCGCAATGAGCCAAACCGATCTTGTGAACGAGCATGGCGAGAACTTGGATGTCTCAGCCATATCAGGTGATTCCGACGCGGAGGAGTCGCAACACTGGCTTCAGGACGATGCCGGTCAAGCAATGCAAGCGCCCTCTCAAAGTCCGGTGGCGCTCGAAGCGAGCGTGCCACCGACGGGCGCACCCGCGCCGCAAGCGCGGCCGGCGCAAACGGCAGACGCGAGCGAACGATTCTTCGCAGAGAAATCGGGCCGTACCGCTAACGCCGTGCGCGCGACCAAGATTCATAACCTCGGCTATCTGATCCTGGAAGGCAAGCTGCTGGACGCCGTACTGGAGACGGCGATCAACTCCGATCTGCCCGGGCGCTTGCGCGCGGTACTGCGTAACGACATTTACGGCGAGCAAGGCCGGGTGGTGCTATTGCCGGCTGGCACGCGGCTCGTCGGCCAGTACAACTCTGCGGTGCGCAAAGGGCAAGCGCGCGTGTTCGTTATTTGGCAGCGCGCCATACGCCCCGATGGCGTGGAGATCCTGCTCGATTCCTTCGGTACCGACGCCTTGGGGCGTGCCGGCATGGCCGGAGAAGTCGACAATCACTATCGGGAAATCTTTGCCGTATCGGCGATGCTGTCGATTATCGGCGCCGGGGCGTCCAACGTCGGTGTCGGAGCAACCGATCAGCCGAACTCGGAGGCCACCTTCCGCAGTGAGATACAACGCAGCTTCTCGCAGACCGCGCAGCAGTTGCTTTCCCCTTACGCGCAGATGCCGCCGACGATTCACGTGCCGCAGGGGCAGCGCATCAATGTGTTTGTGAACCGGGATCTGGATTTCACCAGCATCTATGCGGTGCCAGCCTGCATCAAGCAGCCGGCCTACGTCCTGCTGCGTTAGAGCATGAGCGTTACAGCCATCAAGAGTGATGTCGCGGTGCGCACCAAGCTGCGCCCGCTCGAAGCGTTCTTTGAGCAAGACGATGTCACGGAGATTTCTATAAATCGCCCCAAGGAGGTGTGGATCGCTCGCCAGGGCCAGCCCTATATGCAGCGTGAGGAAGTACCTGCACTTGACCTGGGGCACTTGAACACCTTGGCGGACCTGGTGGCACAGTACTCGGATCAAGAGGTCGACGCCGAGCGTCCGTTGCTGTCCTGCAAGCTCCCGAACGGCTATCGCGTGCAAGTGATCAAGACACCGGCAGTCGAGTCAGGGCTGATCGCATTGTCCATCCGCAAGCCTGCGATTCTGGACGTCGACCTGGATTGGTACGAAGAAAATCAAGCATTTCGCTACGTTAACAAGCGAGACACGGCAGAGGCAGAGTTGGAACGAAGGCTGCTGGCGGCTTACGGCGAAGCGCGCTACAAGGACTTCATTGTGCAAGCGGTACGCGGGCGCAAGAACATCATCGTTTCGGCGGGCACGGACACCGGCAAGACGACGTTCCTCAACGCGGCACTCAAGGCGGTCGATGAGCGTGAACGCATCGTTACGATTGAAGACACGCGCGAAATCCGGCTGAAGCAGCGCAACGCGCTGCATCTGCTCGCCTCGCGCGGCGGACAAGGTCTGTCTAAAGCCACACAAGAAGATCTGCTTAGAGCGTGTCTGCGGCTGCGCCCGAACCGCATCGTCATGGGTGAGATTCGCGGAGCGGAGGCGTTTGCCTACTTGAACGTCGTCAATTCCGGACATCCGGGCTCGCTCACGACGATCCACGCTGACAGCGTAGAACTTGCCTGGGAGCGCTTGGCACTGATGGTGATGGAAGCGCGAACGCCGATGACGAAATCGGAAGTGAAAGACTACCTGCGGTTGGTCGTGCCGATTATTGTGCAATGGACGAAAGACGAAATGGGCAATCGGTTCATCGCGGAGATTTACTATGCGGGCGCCGAACAAGAGTAGCTCGCCTGCCCTACTCGCAGGCGTGTTGGTTGCCATTGTCGCGGGCCCGTGCGTCGCGCGCGATCCGACGGCGACCGAGGCTCAGTTGGCGAAAGAACTGTTTGTGCAAATAGCTGAGCAGTCTGGTTGTCAGAGCTATGCCGTGTCCTGGCTCGATTTGCTGCGAAACACATTGCGCACTCAATGCGCAGACTCGCTGACACTGAGCAAAGCGCTCGCGGCTGATCTACCGCCAAAGGTACCTCGATTCATCGCTGACGTGGCCGCGTTGAGAACCGCCGCACCCGCACCGGGGCAACGGCTCGGATGGCCGAGCAACGTTCTTGCGTACAGACTGAGCAGGTCTCAAGGCGTGCCACACGACGAATTCGCGTGGCGTGCGCCCATGATCGTATATGACCAAGAGCGCTGTAGCTCTGAAGATCTGGCATCAACTCCGTCAACCAGTTGGCTGATTAGAGCCGACAAAACGCTGAGGTAATGCAGCATGGGCGCGATCCAAACTAACGCGTTGAACGGTCCAGATAGAGACTCGGCCCAAACGACGGGAAACTTTGGTATGAAAACCATCGATCTACTTATTGCGATGTTCCCAGGCCAGGCGCAGATTCCCGCAACGCTCGCAGGGCGAGCACTCGGTTACGCCGACTCGTCTGTGCGCAACATGATCCACAAGGCTACCTTCCCAGTGGAAACTATCAAGGAAGGCGACAAGCGCATGGTAAGACTCATTGACCTGGCCGCCTACATGGAAAAGCAAAAACCCGCTATGCGCCGCGGCCGCGGTCGCCCGCGCAAGAAAGCCCCTAGCGCAACTTCTTCAACGTCGCCGAGCGCTCCGGGTGAGTGTAACGTCGCATAGTGTCGAACGAAGTATGCCCGGTCATCTCCGCAGTTTCTTCCATGCTCAAGCCCCGCTCCCTGAATGCACTGGTCGCTTCGTGTCGCGTGATATGCACGTTGATATACTCCGGCAGCCCCGCCGCGCGTCGGGACTCGCGAACAGCTTTCGTCAGTGTACTTGGTGCGATCGGAAACACGCGCTGATCGGTCTGCGGATTTTTCGGTAAGGATTTCAGGATCACGATGGCGGCTTTGGATAGCAGTACCTCTCGATCACCACCTTTGAGCCGCGCATTCTCGTGCTCCGGGCGATCTACCTCCAAGTAGCACTCCTTGAGATGCACATGCGACCACAAGAGCTTGCACAGCTCCCCACGACGCATACCCGTTTCCAACGCAAACTGCATAGCCTTGATAGCGTAGAAGCGCTTCGCTTGATTGCTCTGGTTGGTAAACTTGTTCTGCTGCTGCATGGCTTCAAAAAGCCGTTCGCGCAGCTGAGGGTCTTTGAATCGCTCCTTCCTCGGCTTTGCCCAAGCCGGTGGCTTTTTTACTTCGGCGAGCGGGTTGGGCAGCCCCTTCAGCTTCCATTCCGTTCGCGCGGTGTTGAATACCTGGCTGATGATGTTCAACTCCTTGCGCACCGTGGCGAGCGCGACCGGTTTGCCGGTTCGGTTGCTCACCGTCTTCAGCCGCGCATCGCGCCACTGTGCGAAATCGCCACTGTCAAGCGCGGTAAGCGCTTTGCTGGCAAGCGCGTCGCGCTGCCACATCCGGATCATGGTCTGCTCATTGCGCCAGCTTTGCTTAAGCGGTGTTTTCTGCGTCAAATACTTTTTCAGCGCTTCAGCCAGCGTCATCTTCGACGCTTCCTTGCTGGCGAACACAAGGGTGTGCTGCCCTTTGTTCAATTGCGCTTCGACTTCCGTGGCCCACGCCGCAGCCTCTTTCTCAGTCGCAAACGTGCCCGTCAGCGCGCGCGGCAAACCCTTGCGGCGAATCTTCGCCTGCCACTGATGTTTGCCGCGCTTCGTGATCGTTGCCATACTCTTCTCCGTGGCGACGAGTATAACGGAATTTTCCTATGAATTGTCCCAAAATTGTCCCAAAAAATAAGGTAGAATTATCTGTGTTTTTGTAACTTATTGATTATTAACAATCGCCCCGGTAGCTCAGTGGATAGAGCAACCCCCTCCTAAGGGGTAGGTCGCACGTTCGATTCGTGTTCGGGGCGCCATCTACAATTCGTTCTTCAAGCATGTCGGCTCACGCGCTTCCCAATAGCAACGCATCTGGTCTGTCACCTGCGGCGATCGCGTGGTGGGCGGCGGGTGCCTTCGTTTTTTTGTGCGCGCTTTGCTTGCAACAACATCTACGGCCCGTATTCGATCGCAAGCTCAACGCACAGCAAGCGCAGCGCTGGCAGCAGGCCCCGCACCTGAGCATGAGTTTCACTTACGGCAGCGTGCGCCTGTCCGGATCGGTGCCGGCGCCCGCCGCCCGTGAGCGCTTGCTGGCGCGCGCGCGCGAGGTCTTCGGTGCCGATAACGTCGTCGATGCGCTTGAAGTGCGTGCCCATGCGGTGCCCGACGACTGGCTCGACACCGCCGTGTCGCTGCTTTGGCTGGCGGGCAAAAAGTTCGAGAACGGGAAGATCGAATTGCACGGGGCGCGCGTTCAAGCGAGCGGAGCGGTTACCGATGCCGCGACGAAAGATGCGCTACTCGACAATATGCAAGCGATAGTCAGCGAATACGCCACGTTGCAGGCGCAGTTCACACTCGCAGCAAAGCACGCACAATTGGCCGCGACGCTAGCACGGCTCTTGCCGCCCGGCGCGCTGCAGTTTGCGCCGCAAAGCGCCGTACTCTCTCCTGCGGCCAAACAAGCACTCAACCGTGCCGCTCAGGCGCTGCGCAAATCTACCGCGAACATCGATATCATCGCCTACGCCGACGCGGTCGGCGCACCGGATATGAGCCGCCGCCTGAGTGTGCTGCGCGCGGAAGGTGTGCGCGACTATCTGGTCGGTCGCGGCGTGCCGCCACAGCAAGTACACATCACCGGCGCTGGAGAAGCGCCAGCCCGCGCAGTAGCCTCTGGCCGCCGGGCCGAAATCCGCGTGCGTGACGCACGATGACGCTGTTCCTTGTCGCAACCGAGATCGTTGCCTACTTAATTGTTGCCGCTTTGCTTGGCTTCATTGCGGCTTGGGCGCTGCGCGGCGCCTTGCAGCGACGCCGGCTTGAGGCTGGCGCTTCCGTAGAGCCCGACGCCGCGGCGCCCTCCCCAACAGATGCGGCTGAGACGACGCGCGCGCAACTGGCGCAACGCGATGCTGAGATCGCGTCCCTGCGCCAGCGGCTAGCCGCGCTGGAACAAGCGAGCCATCCCGCTTCCGCCGAAGTGCTCAAGACCGAGAACTATGGCGATATACCACGCTTCCTGGAGCAACTCGGCATTGCACCGAGCCGCGGCAGCGCGCGCCTTGCGGCCAAGAGCGGCGCAGACCCGCTCGATGACGCGACCGGCGATCTATTTGCGCAAGAAGCCGCAGCGGCGCCGGTACGCTCGCCGCTGCGCGATGATCTCAAGAAAGTGCATGGCATCGGCCCGCGCTTCGAGCGCACTCTGAACGAACTTGGCGTGCACACTTACAAGCAAATCGCGCTTTGGCGCGACGAAGATATCGCCCGCTACGCGCGCGAACTGCACACTTTTCCGGAGCGCCTGCATCGAGACGAGTGGGTGCGCAGCGCGCGTGAGCAGCACCTGCTCAAGTACGGCGAGCGGCTGTAGCCGCGCTGCCTAAGCTGCGTGGCGCCCAATTTCGCCACGGCCGGCATTGACGTCATTCTATATTTCTATTATTCTCGAAATATGAAAGAACAGACGGCTGTAATCGCATTGTCCGCTTTGGCGCAAGAAGCGCGCCTGCGCGTATTTCGCGCCCTAATCGGCGCAGCACCGGACGGCCTGACCCCCGGCGCGCTGTCCGCGATGCTCGACGTCACCCCCTCTACGCTATCGTTCCATTTAAAGGAACTGATGCACGCAGGACTAGTGAGCCTCGAGCGCGATGGGCGCAATCTCATCTATCGCCCCGAAATTGAACAAATGAATGCCCTGCTTGCCTACTTAACCGACCACTGCTGTCAGGGGCGCGGCTGTGCGCCTGCCCGTACCCGGCGCCGTGTCACTTGCTAATTGGAGATCGCATGAAACGCTTTCACGTCCATTTGCACGTCGATAATCTTACTCAAAGCATCGGCTTCTATTCCAAACTTTTTGCCACCGACCCTGCGCGGGTCGAGGCCGACTACGCCAAGTGGATGCTGCAGGACCCGCCGCTGAATTTCGCCATATCAACGCGCGGCGTACACGCTGGAATCGATCATCTGGGCATCCAAACCGACGACCCCGCAGAGCTCGCCGCGATGAAAGCGCGCGCCGAAGCAGCGGATATGAGTTTGCTCGACGAAGGTGAAACCACTTGCTGTTACGCGCGCAGCGAAAAGCACTGGGTAACCGATCCGCAAGGCATTGCCTGGGAGCACTTTCATACGCTCGGCACCATTCCGGTGTTTCGCGAGGCAGCGCACACGCCAGCCGCGGCAACGGCGTGTTGCACACCGGCGCAGCAAGACAAAGCCGAGAACACCGACCAAACGCAAGCCAGCGGCCAGCAAGTCCCGCGCGGCAAACCCCTGGGCATTCCGATCAAGTCCTCCTCCTGCTGTTAGTGCCGAAGGTCGGCCGATGACGATACACGCGCTGATTCTCTGCACGCACAACTCGGCGCGCAGCGTATTGGGCGAAGCCATGCTCAACCACCTCGCGGCGAGTTTGGGCAAGAACGTGCGCGGCCACAGCGCGGGCAGCGCACCGAGCGGGCGCATCAATCCACTCGCGATCGAAGTTCTCTACAACGCGGGTATCGCCACAGACGGAATCCGCAGCAAGAGCTGGGACGAGTTCGCCGGCGCCGATGCACCCGCATTCTCACTCGTCATTACCGTGTGCGACAGCGCTGCTGCGGAAGCATGCCCGGTATTCTTGGGCAGCCAAGGCCAGCCGCCAGTCAAGGTGCATTGGAGCTATCCTGACCCATCTAACGCAGCGGGAGGCGAGGATGGCAAGCGCCGCGCGTTCGAGTTGACTCGGCAAGCAATGGGTTACCGCTTGCTGCAATTGCTGGCGCTGCCGCTGGAGGCCATGGAGCGCGCCGCGCTGCAGCGCTCGCTCGACATCATTGGCCACAGTTGAACTCGCGACGATGAACACCGCCACGCTCGCAGCCCGCGCCAGCGCCGCTGCGCCCATGAACCGGTTCGAGCGCTACCTCACCGTTTGGGTGTTTCTCTGCATCGTCGCCGGCATCACCTTCGGCCAAATCTGGCCCACCATCTTTCAAGCGGTCGGCCGTATGGAAGTCGCCAAGGTCAACATCCCGGTCGGCATCTTGATCTGGGTGATGATCGTTCCGATGCTGCTCAAGGTAAATTTCGCCGCCCTGCATCAAGTGCGGCAGCACTGGCGCGGTATCGGCATCACGCTGTTCGTGAATTGGGCGGTGAAACCGTTCTCCATGGCGTTGCTGGCTTGGATTTTCGTGCGCCAAGTATTTGCGCCGGCTTTGCCAGCCGAACAACTCGACAGCTACGTGGCCGGCTTGATTCTGCTGGCGGCCGCGCCGTGCACCGCCATGGTGTTTGTTTGGAGCCGGCTTACCAACGGCCATCCGTTGTTCACCCTATCGCAAGTTGCGCTGAACGACACCATCATGGTGTTCGCGTTCGCACCGATCGTCGCGCTGCTGCTTGGGCTCTCATCGATTTCGATTCCGTGGGAAACGCTACTCACCTCGGTCGTGCTCTACATCGTCATCCCGGTACTACTGGCTCAGGCCTGGCGCAAGGCGCTGTTGCGGCGCAGCCAAGCGACGTTCGACGCCATGCTCGCAAGGATTGGCCCTTGGTCCATCGCGGCGCTACTAGCGACGCTGGTTTTGTTGTTCGCGTTTCAAGGCGAGGCCATCCTCAAGCAGCCGCTGGTGATCGCGATGCTCGCCGTTCCGATCTTGATCCAAGTATTTTTTGTCGCCGGGCTTGCTTATTGGCTCAATCGCAAACTGGGCGAAGCGCATAGCGTTGCTTGCCCCTCGGCGCTGATCGGCGCAAGCAACTTCTTCGAACTCGCCGTCGCGGCCGCGATCAGTCTGTTCGGTTTCGAATCCGGCGCCGCGCTGGCCACCGTTGTCGGCGTCCTGATTGAAGTCCCGGTCATGCTTCTCGTCGTGCGCGTGGTCAACAAGACCAAGCCGTGGTACGAAGGCGTTCGCGCGGCGCGCTAGCCAGAGATTATCCCAAGTTGATTGAACAATAGCGAAGTCGAATTCAGCGTGTTGCGTGCGATCAACACCGCGCACTTCATTCCCCGCTCAAACGCCGCAACAACTGCGCTCTGTAGGCAACGTCGGCACGCAAGCCGAAGCCACGTTTCTCGGCGAGTTCCATATCCAAGTACTGCAACTTTCGCAGCGCGCGCAAGTATTGATCCGATGCGGGCTCCAGGTTTGAGAGCACAGCGCGTGTCTCGCTGATCGCGCGGCGCGACTCGATCTCTGGAGGGACGAAGCCGGCGTTTTTCAACACGCGGTAGATGCAGCGGATTTCCTCGGGGATCAGCAAATCGTCATCCAATTCGAGCGGCACGCCAGCACCGGGCAGATCATCGAACTGCCCGGCGCGCAGCGCTTCTTGAATGCGTTGCTCGGCGATGAGGTCTAACGCGCGCATTTACTCGATCACGCCCAAGCGTCCATTGTGACTGCCAACGTACCACAATCGGCCTTGCGCATCGACGATCATTTTGCGAATGCCGGTATTGCTGGACGGCAGCCGCAACGCCTGCAATTGGCCGCTCTTCGGTTCCAGACGCACTACCGCATCGGAGGTGATCTCGTTAGCCCACACAACACCACTACCATCGGTAGTAACCGCGTAAGCACCGCCATCGGCGCCCTCTGGGAGCGGATACTCCTTCATGATACGCATTTTTTGCGGATCGACCTGAATCAAACGGTTGCTGCCGTAGAGCGTAGCCCAGAGACTGCCATCGACCGAGGCCGCCATGCGGCGCGGCCGCGATCCTTCGCCGGTAAATAGTTCGTTCACGTTGCCGTCGGCTGGGTTGATGCGGCCCAAACGATCACCGGCAAAATTGCAGAACCAGACGAAACCGGCGCGATCGATGGCAATGCCATGCGGGCGCCCGCCGACTTCAAACTCGCGAAAAGCACGCGTGGCAGGGTCGAAGCGAACGATGCGGCCCGGCGTCTGCACGGTAAACCACATAATGCCGGCAGCGTCCATGACCAGCGCGAGCGGATCGCCGCCCGACGGTACTTTGTACTGCATGAGCTTGCCGTTGGCGGTGTCCAGTTCGCCAATCGTGCCGCTGCCGCTACCGGCGTAGTAGAGATGACCGTTCTTGCCGATCAACAGGCCCTGTGGACGCGTGCCTTCCGGCAAATTCCAAAGAGAGAATGTTTCGGTGCGCGGATCAAAGCGTGCGATGCGGCTGCTCTGCAATACCGAGATATAAACGCTGCCGTCCGGCGCGATGGCGGGTTCGCGCACGAAACTGCCCGCCGGCACTGCCCACTCCTTGACTTTCCCTCGAAACGGCTGCAGCGTCCCGGGTTCGATTCCGTAGTTCGATCCCCCACCCCAAGACGCGGTGCCGGCAAACCCGGCCAATAGCCCTAGCATTTTCCAACCGCTTTGCATCGCACCCCTCCGTTGCAAGCTGATTGGCGTTTGAGTTGTTCTGCCTATCGTCTTTTGCTTGTTGTTGGCAGGATTCTACTGTACGGCGCGGAAAATGCCGTAACACACTGACCAAGCGCTTGGCGAATGCAAACGCCATCGACGTTGCCGAGTGTACTGTCCCATAGGCAACGTCACATGGCCCACCTCCGGCCACGCAAAGCGGGGCAGCTAGCGCCCCGCCCCTTCGTTCAGAAACAATTGCACTTCGTAGAACAATTGCGCACGGTTCTTTTCCATGATGATGCTGTGCGTGCCCTCGCCGATCACCACATAGCGCTTGTAAGGCACGTTCTTGAGCAGCGGGAACAACGCCTGCGACATGTAGGCGGGCGTGTCGGCATCCCATTCCGCGTGAATCAGCAAGGTCGGCACGCGGATCTGCGCTGGGTCGTACAGCGGCTTCTCCTTCTCCCAGAAGTTGCGCACATCGGAAACCACTCCGTTGGGGGCACGCAGAATCGGCGGGCTCTCGGTTGCGCCGGCCGCATCGGTGGCCCAAGTTGCTTTCGCCCATTCATCGAACCAACCGGGCGGAATGAGCGCCGCAGCCTTGTCCTCCGGCACGCCGGCGAGCCAGCGCTTGCGCGCGGCATCAACAGTAACGGTGCGGTAGGCGCCGAGTTGCCCTGCTTGCGCCACCAGCGAAGGCGTCTTGCGCAGCCAAAGCGGTGCGTAGAGGATGAGCTTGTGCACCTTTTCGTTGTTCTTGGCGGTGTAGGCCGCCATCGTGGTCGTGCCCCACGACCAGCCCATGAGTGTCAGCTTCTCCAGTTTGCGCCGCTCGCGAATATGATCGACGACTGCCGCAATATCGCGCACCGCCACTTCCGTCGTGACGATAGGCGCATTCTCGCTGGCCGGTTGATCCATCTCGCGCGGGCGCGTGGACGCGCCGTAGCCGCGCACATCCATCAGGTAAACATCCCAGCCTTGCCGCGCGATGTAGTCCATCCAAGATGTCCCGCCGAGCGGAAGGTCGAACGCTGTCTCTGACGGATACGTCGCGCCGTGCACGTAAAGCAGCGTGCGCTCGGCGCGAAACGCAGTCATATCGGCCGGGCGCTTGTTGCGCACGAAGAGGCGGATGCCGGCTTCGTCTGCAGGGACGAAGAAGTCCTCCGTCGCCAGCGCGACTTCCGCCGCGCGAGCAAGCGTGCCGGCGCCGATCGCGAGCATTAGAGCGATCAAACGCAAAGTCGAAAAAGCGCGCAGGCGTGCAAAGCAAGGTGAGGCAGCATTGTTCATAGCGTGGGCGTCGTTCTAGCGTAGGAAAAGGCAAGCAGTGTACGTCGCGCTACATGCGGCTGCAAAGCGCCGATTGAACCGCAGCGGCCGATCTCAGTAGAATGACGAACTAGCCGAGAAAATCAGAACACCAAAATGTCCGCTCGCTCAGCCTCACTTTGGGTGCTTGCATGCTCGCTGTGCTTGCTGCCGCCACTGGCGCAATCCGAGGCGCCCGCGGCTCATGTCGGCGGCAAGTGGGGCACCCTGGAGAACTGGCCTCTGGTGAGCATCCACGCCGTGCTCACTCCGGGCGGCAACGTGCTCACCTACGGCACCGACGGCCTTGGTCACCAGACCGGACGCTTCATCTACGATGTGTGGGATCCGGCGCTGGGCGGCTTGAGCACCGGCCATATGACCCTGCCGAACGCCACCGGCACCGACATCTTTTGCAGCGCACAGGTGTTGCTGCCGCAAGGCGACATCTTCATCGCCGGCGGCGACAATTTCGTCGACGGCGAGACCACCCAAACCGGCAACAGCGACGCTAATTTGTTTGCGCCGGCCGCCAACACACTGAGCCGCGCCGGCAATATGCATCGACCGCGCTGGTATGCCAGCACCACGACCTTGCCGAACGGCGAGACCTACATTCAAGGCGGCACCGGCGGCGCCGATCATCCCGAGGTGCGTGCGAGCGACGGCAGCTTCCGTCTGCTGCCGCTCGATACCCGCGCCATCGATGCGATTTACCCGCGCAACTTCGTCGCGCCGGACGGGCGGATATTCGGCATCGACATCGCCGGCAACATGTACTTCATCGCCGCCGATCTGACGACACTGACGCCAGCGGGCAACGTCAGCGTCACCGGCGGCGGCGCCAGCGCAGCGCTTTACGCGCCGGGCAAGATCTTGCTCATCGGCGGCAACAGCGACGGCGCCGTCACGATCGACATCAACGGCCAGCAGCCGCAAGTCACCGACACCACCAAGCTCGCCTCGCGCCGCGACTTGGTGAACGCTACCGTGCTCGCGGACGGGCGTGTGCTCGCCACCGGCGGCAGCGGTGGCTGGAATCAAGCGGTGGGCATCAACAACAGCGCCGCATTATGGGATCCAGCAACGGGGCAATGGAGCATCGGCCCGGACGGCGCCGTCGCCCGCCTCTATCACTCGATGGCGCTGCTGCTGCCGGATGCATCCGTGCTCGTCGCCGGCGGTGGCGCACCCGGCCCGTTCACCAACAGCAATGCGGAGATCTATTACCCGCCTTATCTGTTCGACGCCACCGGCGCGCTCGCCGCACGCCCGCAAATCACCGCCGCACCTGCAAGCATCGTTCCCGGCGGCAGCTTCGCTATCAGCGTGGGTGCGCAGGACACCATTGCGCGTATCAATTTGATCAAGACCGGCTCCGTCACGCACTCGTGGAATATGGACCAGCGCTCAACCGGCCTCGCTTTCACGCAAAGCGGAACTTCGATCATGCTGACAGCGCCTGCCAATTCCAACCTCATGCCACCCGGCTACTATCTGCTGTTTGCGCTCAATAGCGAAGGCGTTCCATCCATCGCCAGGATCGTAAAAGCGGAAACGGCGCCGAGCACGCCACCGGCTCCGCCGCCGGCGCCAACGAGCGGATCGGACAATCCCCCCGCATCCGCCCCCCCGAGCAATCCATCGCCAAGCACGCCACCCGTCAACACCCCGTCGTCGAATCCGGGCGCATCTCCTCCCCCGCCCAGCACCACGCCGATCCATAGCGCCTCAGGCGCAGGCGGCGGCTGTACGCTATCGGCCAGCGGCGTTGCTGATCCAAGTTTGGTGTTGCTGATCGGGCTCGCGATTGTGGCGCTACGCAAACGCAAGAGCCACCCGGCTTCCATTTGAGTAGTCCTGGCTTCCGACGTAGCCTCTGACCTTAGAGTTGGAGCGAACCTCGCATGGCCGAGATCGCGGAAACCATGCCCGGTTACATTTCGCACAAGACCTTCAGCGCGGAAGACGGCGAGCGCTTGACGCTAGTGATGTTCGAGCACGAAGAGGCGCAGCGCGCATGGCGCATGCACCCCGAGCACGTCGAAGCGCAGAAGAAAGGCCGCAGCGATTTTTACAGCGAATACAGCTTGCTGGTCTGCATACCGCTGCGGGAGACGAGTTTCGCAACCACTCATCAAAATCGGTAGGTTGGGCAGCAAGCGGCCAGTTCCAGTCATTCGCCACGAAGAGGTGCCGACAGCAAAGCCGTCATCCGTCGCGCGCATACTCAACTAGGCTACTAGAAACGGATTAACGATGCGGAGCTGCCTATCGATCACCTGACCATGTTGCAAATCTTCTGAGTACAGCACCTTCGAACCTGCGATTAAGGCGGTAGCAACAAGCACACAGTCGTAAAACGAGAACTTATAGCGTTCGCAAACCTCAACGCCACGGTCGTACGTATCAGCTGTCACCGCTTCCACCGCACACACCGCTCGCACAGTACCGAGGATTTCCTTGATATCGCGTAGAGGTAGCCCCACTTTGCGCAAAGCAACCGCAGTGAATTCGTTCAAGACCTGCGCGCTTATTACGCCGCGCTCTGCGAGAAGCGTTTCGACCCGGTCCGCCCGGCGGGTGTCGCTCGACAAAAGATAGAACAATACGCTCGTGTCAAAGAATGCGTCACCCGCGCTCATTGGCCTCATTGGCTTCAAGCCGATCAAACCTGAACGTTGCGGGAAGTTTGCCACGATACTTGCGCAATCGTGCGAGCAGATCGCGGGCGCCGGGCGCTTTCGCTACCTGGAAAGCGCGTTTACCGGATACCTGAATCTCGACTTGATCGCCTTCCTTGAGCCCAAGTGCCTCAACTACCGCGGCGGGCAGCCGCACGGCCAAGCTGTTGCCCCATCTTGAGACTTGCATATGCGCTTTTCAGTCGGATATACATTGAATTTAAGTATATCACAAAGCACGCATCACAGTATCCCACAGCAGACAGTCGTGAACTTCCACTTTGGGTCGCCAGCGACGCCGCAGCCTACCCCTCGCTAAAACTCTGCGCCTTCGCTGCCGGCGTAAGCCCGCCCGCGTAACGCTCGCGCCACTGCGCATGGCCGTGCTGAAAGTCGTTCTTGCCGCTGCGGTCGACACCGCGCATCAGCCACAACGGTTGGTTGGCGATATTAAATGCGCTGTTGAAGGTGCGCCCTGCCACCAACGCCCGGTCGTAATGCGACGTGGCCGGCATGTAACGCATGATGAGTGCGGCACGGCGCTTGCCGGATTTGTTGGCGGGCGAGCCGTGAATCATCTTCACGTCGTGCAACGAGATTTGCCCGGGTTCGAGGACGATATCCACCGCATCGCGCTCGTTGAATTGATCGGCGTCCAACTCGAGATTGAGCACGATGTCTTTGCGCTCGCTTTTGTGATGACGGTACAAACCTTCGCGCTTGTGCGAGCCGGGAATGAAGCGCATACCGCCGTTCTCCGGCGTGGCTTCATCGATCGCCACCCATACGGAGCACGTCGCCAGCGGGCGCATCGGCCAGTACTCGCCATCCTGATGCCACGGCACTTCGCGCCCAGTCACGGCCGGCTTACATAGAATGCGCGAGATCCACAGAATGATGTCCGGCCCGACGATTTGTTCGATCATGTTCAATATCGGTTCATGCCGCGCCGCGCGCATGAACGGATTCGGCAAGCCGGCGGCATCGGCTGGCAGCATGTGCGGGTTGGCGAGGTCTTCCGGCGGCACGTCGGTGTAGCTGGTCAGCATTCCGTCGACGGCACGCCGCAATTCGGCGAGTAGCTCAGGCGGCAGGCGGAAGCTTGGAATGACGTAACCGTGCTCGCGGTAGTGAGCTTGTTCTTGTGCGGTAAGCATGTTGGCTCTGCCCTCTAGTTCAGTCGACAGAATCGAAGTTTAGCCTGAACCTCAGCATCCTGGCAGCAGGCTCTCACGGCGAACTGAGTAAACGAGAAGCATTCTCCGAGACATCGGAACACACGTAGGTGGGGGTACATTTGGGGGCTACATTTGGTCTATTGACGCGCGTCGCCCAAGGAGCGCATTGTGACTGCGGACGGTTTGACCCCTGGGCTGCGGCCACCGAGCCTGCTTTCCCCGCGAGCAGCCCTTCGCAACGACAGGAGGATCGACACATGAGCATTATCAGCTTGTGCAAATGCGTCATCTTGAGCGGCCTGCTGACGAGTGGCGCGTCGTTCGCCGCGGACAATTGCAGCGGCTACGACTCGCTTGTAACTATCAACGCGGATACAACAGATCTCGGCAATGGTCATACACTCACTGCCGTGCGGCAGTACAGCATGCTGACGAGCGAGAACTCGAGCTACAACCTTCACACCGGGGAATGTTCCGGCGCAGCCCTCACGACTCCAGACGGGAAAACGTGGGTGACGGGTTATTGCGCACGGCGCGACAAAGACGGAGACTCCGCCAGCATTGAATTTGCCCAAGCCCCCGGCGCCGACAAAGGCACCTGGAAATCCACTGGCGGGACTGGCAAGTACGCCGGCAAAGCGAATTCGGGTTGGTTCCAGGATATGCGCTCGGACGGCAAGATGACCATCACAAAGTGGGGCGGTACCTGCAAGTAAAAAAATTCCGCGACGAACGGGTATCGCGTACGCGATTACCCGTTAGTCCGACCTCCAGGCAGCGCCACACCGACCATGCAGTCGCGCGTCACCAGCGCCGCAAGTTCTTGCTCGCTCATGTGCTCGGTTCCAGCCGGACGCATCGGCAGCACCAGGTAGCGCATATCGGCCGTGCTGTCGTGCACGCGCACGGTGATGTTATCCGGAATGCGGGTGCCGAATTCCTCCAGCACCGCGCGCGGCTCGCGCACGGCGCGGCGGCGATAGGCGTGGCTCTTGTACCAGTCCGGCGGCAGGCCAAGCAGCGGGCGCGGATAACAAGAACACAGGGTACACACGATCAAGTTGTGCACCTCGGGGGTGTTTTCCACCACCACCAAGCGCATCGGCTTGACTTCCAAGCCGAGTTCTTCGCACGCGGCCGAACCGTCGGCGAGCAAGCGCGCTTTGTAATCTGGATCGACCCAAGCGCGTGCCACGACTTGCGCCCCGCGCGCGGGCGTGCGCGCATCCATGTCTTCGATCTGGCGGCGCACTTCATCGGCGCTGAGCACTCCTTTTTCGAGGAGCAGTTCGCGCACCGCGACCTCCATCGCTTGGTAGTAGCTCAAGTGATCGTCGCTATCGGGCGCATGCTCATGCGGGCGGTGATGGTCGTCGGACATCCGCGGTATCTCTCCCTAAGCTGGTTCGAGCCAGTGCTGATAAATCTCGATATCCACCGTATCTTGGATCTTGCCTTGGTAGTCGGGCCACACGGTGTTCTGCGCGAAGCGCACGCGATATAGCGGCAGACGCGGCGTGTCCATGCGCGCGTAGGCAAGTTCTTCCGGATTGCGGAACGAGCCGCAGACACGCTCGATTTCGCCAACGCAGCCGCGAATGTAGTACGGCGTGCGCACGTGGCCAATCGGATACCCGCGGCGCACGACCACGCGGTCGCCAGGCTTAAAGCACGCCGCGCTATGCTCGTCCATTAGCAGTGATCCTCCTCGCGCGCTTGCACCGCAGCGATCTTGCGGCCGAGTTCGTCGATGCTGATCACGCCGCGCTGGATCAGCGTATGCGCGATGGAATGAATCCAACGCTCGTAGTAGCTCATCTTGTCGTAAGCATCCGGGCCGATCGATTCGATGTTCTTGCGCAGCTCGTCGACCGTCATGAGCGGGGCCGGTTTACGATTAGCCAATAGCACCAGCAGCGCGTCGACGCGCTTTTCCCAGGGCGCGTAATCGTGCTCGCTCGGCTTGACCGGCTCGGCGGGCAAGCCCCCCATGTCGTGATGCGAGCGAAAGTTGCTCATTGTGTCTATACCTAGCCCAGAACAAACCTGTGACAAAGATCACAAGCGCCCTTCACAGATATGGGGGCACCAGTACCTGGCTGCGACGCTGCTGCGAGTAAGTTTACGCGATTTTCCGCCGGCGCGAGGCGGCACCCTTGAGCGGACGCGCAAGCGCGCTCAAGCCGAAACCGCGCAGCAGCGCGTCGCACAAACCGGCGGCAAAAACCATGTCGAGCTTGCCATGCTGACTGAGCAAGCGATACCAAATCGGGCCGAACAGCAAATCGAGCATCAAGTCTATGTCGGTGTCAGCGCGCAGTTCGCCGCGGACGAGGCCACGCGCGAGGATCTGCCCGACCGATTGGCGACGTTTCAGAATGAACACATCACGCAGCAAACGGTTGAAATCGGCATCGTGCACGCCGTCCGCCATCAAGCCGCGCATGATCGACCCCGAAGTACGATTCAAGCGCCGAAACGCGCTGCCCAAGAATGTCAGCAAATCCTCGTGCAGCGAGCCGCGATCCGGGATCGGCACTTTGGTTTCAACGTGACTGGCGTAAGCTTCCAGCACCAGCTCCGCTTTCGAGCGCCAGCGCCGGTAAATGCTCTGCTTGCCGACCTTGGCATGGCGCGCCACACCTTCAATGGTCAACGCCCCATAGCCCTCGCGCTCCAGCAAGCTCAGCACGGAATCCAGAATACTCGCGTGGCACAGCTCGCTGCGCGGACGCCCGCGCGCGTGCTTAGCGGCCGGCTGGCCGGCGCGGGTCTCTAACATGGTGATTGCCACGGCAACTTCCTCGGAACCACGTCCCCATCCTCGATTATTTCGCGATTTACAATACGCTACGTCTCGTTTTATACTCGCATTCTAATACGAACCGTCTCGTATTGAACAGCATCGGCAACACTAAATAGACGCACTTTGATTACCTTGACTCAGCCGGCTGCGCGCCACTTCGCCTGGCCGCGCGCCGCCTCGATGGAATAATCCGATATGTGGATCGTACAACTCGCCCTGCGCCGGCCGTACACGTTCGTGGTGATGGCGCTGCTCATCCTAATCTTGGGCGTTATGTCGTTCCGCAAAACGCCGACCGACATTTTCCCGGCGATCAAAATCCCGGTGGTCGCGCTGGTGTGGCAATACCCCGGCATTCCGCCGCAACAGTTCGAAAAGTACATCACTACCTTCAGCGAGTTCACGCTGTCTTCGGGCATCAACGACGTCAAGTCGATCGAATCGCACACCGTTAACGGCGCCTGCATCATTAAGGTGTTCTTCCAGCCGAACGTCGATATCGGCACCGCGCTGTCGCAGATCACCGCGATTTCGCAGATCATTCTGCGGCGCATGCCTCTCGGCACCACCCCGCCGTTCGTGTTTCGTTACGACGCGTCCAGCGTGCCGGTGCTGCAGTTGGCGCTCGCAAGCAACAAACTCTCCGAGCAGCAGCTATACGACACCGGCTTGTACAAAGTTCGCACCGCGATTGCGCCGGTGCGCGGCTCGCGCCTGCCGCTACCCTACGGCGGCAAGCCGCGCCAGATCCAAGTCGACGCCGACCCCTACGCGATGACTGCGAAGGGCGTCACCATGACCGAGATCAACGCAGCGATTTCGGCGCAGAACTCCAATTTGCCGACCGGCACAGTCAAGATCGGCGAGAAGGATTACATCGTCGGTCTTAATAGCAACCCCTCCTCCATCGAGGAGATGAACGACATTCCGATCAAGCAGCAACCGAACGGCTCGTGGGTGTACTTGCGCGATGTCGCCAATGTGCGCGACGGTTTTGGCGTGCAAACCAACGTGGTGCGCGACGAAGGGCGGCGCTCCGCGTTGCTGACCTTGCTCAAGGCGGGATCGGCTTCGACGCTGGATGTGGTCGACGGACTCAAGAACGCCCTGCCCGGCCTGCGCGCAGCCAACCCGGATGTCGAATTCAAGGAACTCTTCGACCAGTCGGTGTTCGTGCGCGCCGCCATCGATGGCGTGCTGCTGGAGGGCTTGATCGCCGCCTGCTTGACCGCGCTCATGATTTTGCTGTTCCTCGGCAGCTGGCGCTCGACCATCATCGTCGCCGTCTCCATCCCGCTCTCCATCCTCACCTCGCTGTGCGTGATGTACTTGACTGGCGAGACGCTGAACATCATGACGCTCGGCGGGCTGGCGCTGGCGGTCGGCATTTTGGTCGACGACGCCACCGTCGCCGTGGAAAACATTCACCGTTATGTGGAAATGGGGCATCCGCTTGAGCACGCCATTATCGAGGGCTCACAACAGATCGCCGTGCCGGCCTTCGTCGCCACCCTGGCGATCTGTATCGTGTTCGTATCGGTGATTTTCCTGACCGGCCCGGCGCAATTCTTGTTCGTGCCGCTCGCGCTGGCGGTAGTGTATGCGATGCTCGCGTCCTACGTGCTGTCACGCACGCTGGTGCCTGTCATGGTCAAGTACCTGCTGCCGAAAGAAATCGCAGATCACGATAAACCCGCATCAAAACTTAACCCGTTCAGCTTGTTCTACCGCGGCTTCGAGCGCGGCTTCGAAGCGTTCCGCAACGGCTACACCGCGTTGCTCAATTGGGGTTTGCACCACCGCTTGGCCATTTTCGCGCTGTTCGGCTTGGTCGGATTGGTCAGTTTCGCCATCCTGCCCACCGTCGGCCGCGACTTCTTTCCGCTGGTCGACGCAGGGCAGATCCGCATGCATGTGACCGTGCCGCCCGGCACGCGGCTGGAAGAGACCGAGGTGATGTTCGGCCGTGTCGAAAACGCGATTCGCAATATCATTCCGGCCGAAGAGCGCAGCCAAATCCTCGACAACATCGGCTTGCCGCAACCGGTCAATATGGCGTTCACCGACACGCCGACCATCAGTTCGTCGGACGGCGAGATTCTCGTTTCGCTCAGCCGCGAACGCAAACTCGGCACCCGCGAGTACATCGCCAAGTTGCGTGAGGAATTGCCGCGACAGTTCCCCAGCTTCGAGTTCTTCTTCCAACCCGCCGACATCGTCAATCAGATCTTGAACTTCGGCCTGCCCGCGCCGATAGACGTGCAAATCATCGGCGGCCACAAAGAAGCAGCCAAGTTCGCCAAAGAGATCAAAGACAAGGTCGCCGCGATCCCCGGCGCCGTTGACGTGCACTTGCACCAAGTCACCAACGCCCCTGCTCTGCAAATTAACATCGACCGCCAACGCTCAGCCGAGTTGGGCATGACGCAGCGCGAGGTCGCGAACAACGTGCTGACCGCGTTATCTTCGAGTGCCACCATCAACTTTAATCTCTGGCCCGACCCGAAATCCGGCGTGCAGTACCCGGTGGCAGTCCAGACGCCGCAGTATTTGGTCAGTTCGATTGATCAGGTCATGAGCACCAATCTGCCCGCGCGCGGTCAGGCCGGCGCGCAACTGCTGTCGAACGTCGCATCCATCGAGCGCCGTGAAACGCCGCTGGTGATCAGTCACATCAATGTGCAACCGACCTTCGACGTATTTGCCAACGTGCAAGGCACCGATCTCGGCACCGTGGCAACGGAAGTGAACAGGATCGTGACCGAGTACTGTCCCCCGCCTCCGCGCAAGAGCTGGTTCTCGGCGCTCGCGCCAGCAAAGAATTGGTTCGCTGCACTGCTTGGCAGCGCGCATGCCGCCGATGAGCCGAAAGCGGCGCCGAAAAAAGATGTCAATCCGATTTGCGCCAACCTGCCGCCCGGGCTGCGCATCGAAGTGCGCGGTCAGATGGACAGCATGAAAACCGCGTTCACCAATCTCGGCTATGGCATTCTCTTTGCCGCCATGCTGGTGTACTTTATCATGGTGGTGAACTTCCAGTCGTGGACCGATCCGTTCATCATCATCACCGCCCTGCCCGGCGCCCTGTGCGGCATCGTCTGGATCTTATTCTTAACCGGCACCACTTTCAGCGTGCCTTCGCTCATGGGCACAATTATGAGCGTGGGCGTGGCCACGGCGAACAGCATCTTGATCGTTTCGTTCGCCAACGAACAGCTCAAATCCGGCAAGAGCGCCTTCGAAGCCGCACTCGCCGCGGGCTACACTCGGCTGCGCCCGGTCTTGATGACCGCCGCGGCAATGATCATCGGCATGGTGCCGATGGCGCTCGGCATGGGCGAAGGCGGCGAGCAGAATGCGCCGCTCGGCCGCGCTGTCATCGGCGGCCTGATCTTCGCAACGGTCTCCACGCTACTGTTCGTGCCGGTCGTCTACTCATTCATTCACGGGCGCCGTCAACGCGCGCCAGAGGGCATCATTCCGGCGGGCCTCGTGAACGCTCAACTCGCGTTAGATAAGAACTAAAGGTACCTCACCATGCAGAATTCATCTTCTCCTTCAGCACCGGCGCCAGCGACGCGCCGCAACCCGCTTTCTGCCATCATCGCAGTCGCGGTCGGCGCCGCTGCCATCGGGGCCTTCTATGTGTGGGACGTGATGCCGCGTCTGGACGCCAAGAAAGCGATGGCGCAAACGGCCAAAGACACGCGCCCGAACGTCGTCGTCGTGGCGGCGCAACGCGGCAAAGCCAATACCGAGTTGAGCCTGCCCGGCACATTGCTGCCGATCCAGGAAACGCCGATCTACGCCCGCACCAACGGCTATGTCAGAAATTGGCACGCCGACATCGGCAGCAAAGTGAGCGCAGGTCAACTTCTGGCGGAGATCGATACGCCGGAACTCGACCGCGAACTCAAGCAAGCCGCCGCGAAAGTGCAGCAAGCGCAAGCTAATATGAGGATCGCCAAATCCACCGCCGACCGCTGGCAGTCCTTACTCGCGCAAGGCGCAGTCTCGCGCCAGGCGGTCGACGAAAAAGCCAGCGTCTACGAAGCGCAGCGTGCCGACCTTGCCGCGGAGCAAGCCAATGTATCGCGCCTGCGAGAGCTCAAGTCTTTTCAGCGCGTCACGGCACCCTTCAGCGGCATCATCACCAGCCGTCAAATCGAGATCGGGCAATTGATTGCCTCAGGGAGCACCGACGCCGATCGTTGGCTGTTCAAGCTCGCCAAGACCGACACGCTGCGCATGTACGTGAGCGTGCCGCAAAACTATGTGCGCATGGTGCAGCCGAACGTGCCGGTTGCGGTGACCCTGCGCGAGTTCCAGGGCAAGACCTTCGACGCCAAGATCATGCGCACGGCCGGGGCACTCGATGCACAATCGAAAACGCTCACGACCGAAGTGCACGTTCCCAATGCGGACGGCGCACTCCTCGCCGGCATGTATGCGCAAGTCAAATTCTCGCTTACGCAGACCGAACCGAGCATCCTGATTCCCGCCAACACGTTGATCGTGCGCGCGGACGGTCCGCAAGTCGCAGCGGTAGCTGACGATGTGGTGCAGATGCGCAAAGTTGGCATCGGGCGCGACCTCGGCACGCAACTGGAAGTGCTTACCGGGCTCAATGAGAACGAGTTAATCGTCACCAATCCCACCGATGTTATGCGCGATGGGCTGGCTGTCAAAGCGACTCTGGCACCCCCGCCCGATAAACCCGGCGAAAAACCAGCCGAGAAAGCTGTGCCCAAAGCGCAAGCGCCCGCAGCGAGCCCCAATCAAGTCGCCGGGAAAGTGAAATAGGCTCACCCGCTGGCTAGCGCCAAATACTGCCGGCTGTCGTACCGCTTCGCGTCTCGCGCGTTAGTCAAGAAGCCGGATGAGCGCGGCAGTTGCAGGCTGGCAAGACCCCTCCCGCTACGGCCCAATCTGCTTGGCCGCGGCGCTTTTGCGCGGCCAAGCTGCAAAGAAAGCGGGCGCAAGCTGAAAGGCGATCGCAAGCATGATAGGCTCTAAGCGTAAGAGACTTCTTGAAGGGATCTATGTGTCGGTGTCTGTGCGTCTTTTCGAAGAACTGTGCCCGTACATCTCGCTGGCTAGCGCTCACGGGTATCTTGGCACTCGCCGGTTGTGCCAGCGTACCCACACCTGACGCTTCGCTGCCCGCCACCCCGATCCCTGCGAACTGGTCCGCACCTTCCACCGCCGCGCAGCTGGGCAAAAGCCCGACGGCGCTGGCGTCATGGTGGCGCCGCTTTAATGATTCGCAATTGTCGTATCTCGTCGCCAAAGCGCTCCAGGTCAATACCGATGTTCGCACCGCGCGAGCCGTGCTGCAGCAAGCGCGCGCGCTGCGTGAAGTGGCGGCGGCGGGCCTAGGCTTGAGCGTAAGCGGATCGGCTTCGGCACAGCGCAGCAAGTCGGGGCGCAATGACGCTTCGAACAGTTTCGCCGCGGGTTTCGATGCCAGTTGGGAACCCGATGTCTTCGGTGGCAAGCGCAGCGCATTGGACGCCGCCGAGGCCGACGCGCGCGTGGCCGAGACCAACCTGGCGAACGTGCGCGTGTCACTCGCCGCCGAAGTCGCTGTGACCTACATCGATCTGCGCGGCTTGCAGGCGCGCCTGGCGATTGCGCGCAACAATCTCGCCGCGCAACTTGAAACGCTGCAAATCGCGCGCTGGCGCGCGCAAGCGGGACTGGCTTCCTCCCTTGATGTGGAACAGGCGCTCGCCGCCAGCGAACAGACGCGCGCGCAGATACCGGCACTGGAAGTCAGCCTGGCGCAGGCGCTCAGCAGTCTGTCGGTTCTGATCGGGCAGGCCCCCGGCGCGTTGCAAAATCTGCTCGCCACACGGCCGGTGCCGCTGCCCCGAAATAATCTCGCGCTGGATTTTCCTGCGGCGACGCTGCGCCAGCGCCCGGACGTGCGCGTCGCCGAGCAACGCATCAGCGCCGCTTTGGCGCGCGTGGCGCAGACCGACGCAGCACGCTACCCGAGTTTTCAGATCAGCGGCTCACTCGGCGTGCGCGCGTTAACGTTGAGCGCGCTCGGCGGCGGCGCAGCGGCAGCCAACTCGCTGCTGGCCGGTATCTCCGTGCCGCTATTCGACGCTGGCGCCGCCCGGGCACGCGTGCGCGCGCAGGAAGCGGTGCTCGAACAAGAGCGCATCAACTATCAAGCGGTGGTGCTCGCCGCGCTGAAAGATGTCGAAGACGCTTTGGTGGCGCTGCAAGGCGATCGCGAACGGCTGGCGCGCCTCGAAGGCGCGGCAGCGGCTGCCGCCAACGCAGAGTTGATCGCGCGCCAGCGCTACGCCAGCGGCTTGATCGATTTCCGCGCCGTGCTCGATACTCAGCGAACTTTGCTGGCGACACAGGACGGCGTAGAGAGCACGCGCGCCGGCCTGAGCGCCGATCATGTGCGCTTGTACAAAGCGCTGGGCGGCGGCTGGTCCGCCAGCACCTCGACTCGACTCCCGTAGCGACACGTCATGAACACGCCAACCCCCGCCCAGCCCACCGATCTGCAAACTCTGCTCGGCAGTGATCGCCCGCCACGCTGGTGGCAGCGCCCCCTGCTTTGGATCGGCGTTGTTGCCTTGCTTGCCAGCGCGGGCGGCATCTATTATTGGCAAACGCAAAAGAAGGTCAGCGCCGCGCCCGTCTACGTCACCGAACCCGTGCATCGAGGTAGCTTGACGCTGAGCGTCTCAGCCAACGGCACGCTGCAGCCGACCCGGGCGGTCAATATCGGCAGCGAACTGTCCGGCACCGTCAAGCGCGTGCTGGTCGACGTAAACGATCGCGTCAAGAAGGGCCAAGTATTGGTGGAACTGGATACCGCTAAATTCGCCGATCAAGTGGTGCGCTCGCGCGCAGCGCTGGCCGCTGCGCAGGCGCAGCGCGCCGAGAATATCGCGACGCTCAAAGAAGCGCAGGCGACGCTGGCCCGCTTCAAACAAGTGGCGCGCCTATCGGGCGGCAAGGTGCCCTCCGCCACCGAACTCGATAGCGCCGGCGCCGCGGTGGAGCGAGCGAAAGCAGCGGAAAAATCAGCTATCGCCAACGTTGCGCAAGCGCGCGCCGCTTTGTCGACCGACGAGACCAATCTGTCGAAAGCTTCTATCAGCTCGCCGATCGATGGCGTCGTGTTGTCGCGCTCGGTCGACCCTGGCAACGCCGTGGCCGCATCGCTGCAAGCGGTGACGCTGTTCAACATCGCGGAAGATTTGACGCAGCTGCGCTTGGAAGTCAATGTCGACGAAGCCGACGTGGGTGCAGTGCAAGTTGGCCAAAAGGCCAGCTTCACCGTCAGCGCCTATCCTTCGCGCCGCTACCCGGCGACGATCACGCGCGTGGCGTACGGTTCGACTAAGACCGATAACGTGGTCACTTACATCACCTATCTGAATGTGGACAACAGCGACTTGAGTCTGCGCCCCGGCATGACGGCCGCGGCCACGATCGTTGCCACCGTGCGCGACGCTGTGCTGCTGGTGCCGAACACGGCGCTGCGTTTCTCGCCGCTTCAAGCCGGCAACAACAGCGCATCGTCGGGCGGCACGCTGGTATCCAAGCTCATGCCGCGCATGCCGCGATCGGGTGCGCGCAGATCGGCAGGCACCAGCAACGGTGGCGTCAAACAGGTTTGGCTGCTGAAGGATGGCAAAGCCGTCGAAGTCGCGGTAACGACCGGCATCAGCGACGGGCGCATGACCGAAGTCAACGCGCCGGAGCTGCAAGAGGGCATGTCGGTCATCACCGACCAACGTGCCGCTGAGGCCAGCCCTTGAGCGAAACCACAGCCGCCGACACAACGGCGAGCGGGCCACTCATCCGTCTGCGCAACGTCACCAAGGTGTACGGCGCGGGCGCCACCGCTTTCCAAGCGCTCAAGGGAGTGAATCTCGATATCGGGAGCGGCGACTTCGTCGCTATCATGGGACCGAGCGGATCGGGAAAATCGACCGCCATGAACACTCTTGGATGTCTGGACACCCCAACGGCTGGAGAGTACCTTTTTCGCGGCGTGCATGTGGAAACGCTCACGCGCGACGAACGCGCGCGCTTGCGTCGCCGGTTTTTCGGTTTTGTGTTTCAAGGTTTCAATCTGCTGGCGCGCACTTCGGCACAAGAAAATGTTGAGCTACCGCTGCTGTATCGCGGCGAGCGCGCGGCGACGCGTCACGCCGCGGCAGCGCGCGCTCTGGAAGCGGTCGGTCTGAAAGGCTGGGAACATCATACGCCCGCCGAACTCTCCGGCGGGCAACAGCAGCGTGTGGCGATCGCGCGCGCGGTCGTCACCGAACCGGCGGTGTTGCTTGCCGACGAACCGACCGGCAACCTCGACACGCAGCGCAGCTATGAAATCATGGAACTGCTGTGGCGCCTTAACGTCGACCAGGGCATCACCGTGCTGATGGTGACGCATGAAGCCGATATGGCCGCATACGCGCGGCGCATCGTGCGCTTTGTCGATGGCGTAGTAGCGAGCGATGCACCCAACCCCCACCCGGCTGCGCTACACCACGCGGCAAACGCGGTGAGCGCGTCACCGCAAACGGCGGCCGAAGCCTCCTAATGTGGTTCAACACACTGCTGCTCGCACTGCGCTCAATCCGGCGCAATCTCCTGCGCTCGTTCTTGACCATACTCGGAATCGTGATCGGTGTAAGCGCCGTGATCACCATGGTGACGATGGGCAACGGCGCCACGCTGGCAGTGCAGAATCAGATCTCTGGTCTCGGCACGAATCTGCTACAAGTGCGACCCGGCCAACGCCTTGGCCCAGGCAGCGGCAGCGCCAGCGCCCCTGCGTTTAAAGAGGTCGACGCCGAAGCCATCGCCACGCAAATCGGTGGCATCGCCGCCGTGGCGCCCGAGGCGCGCACCAACACCACAGTGGTCGGAAACGGCCGCAATTGGGCCAGCGGCATCGTCGGCAGCACCAACGAATGGCTGATCACGGGCAATTGGAAGCTCGCTGGTGGCCGCAACTTTTCCGACGACGAGTTGCGCGCCGGCGCCGCCGTATGCCTGATCGGCGAAACCGTGCGGCGCGAATTGTTCGGCGCACGCCCGGTTCTCGGCGAAAAGCTGCGCGTGAAACAGATGTCATGCGAAGTCGTAGGCGTACTAGCCTCCAAGGGCCAAGGCGCCTACGGCAACGATCAAGACGATGTCGTGATGATGCCGATCAAAACATTGCAGCGCCGCGTCACCGGCAACACGCGCGTGAACACACTGCTGGTTTCCATGGCCGATGGCAGCGACGCCGCACGCGTTAAAGCCAGCCTAGCGCAACTGCTGCGTGAGCGCCGCAAGCTGGCAAGCGGCGACGAAGACAATTTCAACGTGCTCGACACCAAGCAACTGGCCGAAACCCTCTCCGGCACCACCAAGGTAATGACTACGCTGCTCGGCGGCGTGGCGGCGGTGAGCTTGCTGGTCGGCGGCATCGGCATCATGAATATCATGCTGGTGAGTGTCACCGAGCGCACGCGCGAGATCGGCCTGCGTTTGGCGATCGGGGCGCTCGAACGCGAAGTGCTGCTTCAATTTCTCATCGAGGCCGTGGTGCTGGCTTCTCTCGGCGGGCTGATCGGCATCGTGCTTGCCACCGGCGCATCCCTTGTCTTGACGCGCGTGATGGAGATTCCTTACCTATTCAATCCCGGTGTCAACATTCTCTCGTTTCTGTTCTCTGCCGCCATCGGAGTGCTGTTCGGCTACTTCCCGGCCCGCCGCGCGGCACGCATGGATCCGATCGACGCGCTGCGCCATGAGTAGTCGCCGCTGCGCGCTTGCGTCCCTCAAACCCTATGGATCTGACGCACCCGCTCGAACAAGGCGATCGTTGCGGCCGCCGCCACGTTGAGCGACTCGACTTTTCCCGGCATAGGAATACGCGCTTTCACGTGCGCGAGATCGAGCAACTGCGGCGAAAGTCCCGCGCCTTCATTGCCGACCAGTAAAGCCACGGCACCGCGCAAATCCAGATCGAATAGGGAATTCTCTGCCGCGGCAGCGAGAGCAACAACCTTCCCGGTGTAGCCCCGCAGCGCCTCGGCGACATCGACTTGCTCATAGATCTTCAGCACGAAATGCGCTCCCATGCCGGCGCGCACAACGCGTGGCGCCCAAGCGAATGTACACCCGCGCGAGAGCAACGCATCGCTTATCCCCGCCGCCGCCGCACTGCGCAGCAGCGCGCCTAGATTGCCGGGGTCCTGAATGTCTTCGACGATCAAGCAGGTGTCGAGCCGTGGCGGAAGCCCCTCGGCAATTGGTGTGTCGATCAATGCCAGTACGCCGGCTGGCGTTTGCACCGGCGCCACTTCATTGAACATGGCATCGGGAAATACACTTACGCCGACTGTCGGCAGCGCTTGCAGCAGCGCGGCGATTTCCGGCTTGGCAACGCCGCTGGCACTTACCACCAGCGCGCGCGGTACACCGAAGGTTTCGCTGTACGCGCGCACCAAATGCGCGCCATCTAACAACGTTTGCCCCAGCTTCTTGCGCTCGTGCGACGAGTGCGCCAGCTTGAGCAGCAGTTTGAACTGCGCGTTTTCGCGTGAGTGAACGTGCTTCAAGGCGAAGTGATGGAGTTGGCGCAACCGCCGCCTAACGCGGCGGTGGAGGAATCGCCGCCTAACGCGGCGGTGGAGGAATCGCCGTCTAACGCGGCGGTGGAAGAATCGCCGCCTAGCGCGGCGGTGCGAAACCCCGCGTAGACGTCGCGCCGATCAGGTGTGTAGAAGTTACGGTAGCCGGGGCGCAGCAAGCGCGAGCGGGTGGCAAAGCAGCCGCCACGCAATACTATGTGGTCACCGAACCACGGCGCGGAATATTCGCGATACGGTCCAGCACTAAAACCCTCATAAGGTTGAAACCAATCCGCGGTCCATTCCCAAATCTCGCCATAGCGCATACTGGCTATAGCCTCTTTCTTCGCCTCAAATCTCGCTTGATCTAAAGATGTATCCTGATGACCGTATATGCTTTCTGCAGCCAACGTCCATTCCGCTTCAGTGGGCAAACGCCGCCGCGCCCACGCGCAAAAGGCCTGCGCCTCGTACCAGTTCACGAACAACACCGGTCGATCCGCCCGCTCGGCCAACGCACACCAGCGCTGATGATCGCGCACCTGCCACGCGCCATCCTGCTTGCGCCAGTAAAGCGGGCCTTTCGCGTTGGTGGCACGCCGCCAAGCCAATCCCGGCGCGTCCCACAAGGCGTCGCGCTGATAACCGCCATCATCCACGAACGCGGCAAATTGCGCGTAAGAAACCGGCGCCGCCGCGAGTCGGAACGGCGCGAGCGTGACTTGCCGCGACCAACGCTCGTTGTCGAACACGAACCCGCTGCCGCGCCGCGCGCCCAACGCGCAACTTCCACCGGCGAAAGTGCGGTCCGCACCGCAGTCAATTCCAGAAGTAGAAATCGGCCGATCGGATTCAATCTTGCACTCGGCATAGCCAAGGGTTTGGCGCGTGTAACCAAACGCTTCGCCGTGCATATCCTCGTGAAACACGCTGAGCAAGCAAAAATACGCCAACTGCGCATCGAGCGCATCGCGCTCCAGCCGATGCAGCACGCGCTCCAGTACCCGGTCCTGATAGTCGCGCATTGCGCGCCAAGGCAACAGCGGCAGATCCCAGCGCGCATCGTGCGCGGCGATCGCGGAGTTGTACAGCGCATCGGCGTTGGCTACGAGCGGCGGCAACGGCTCTGCGCCGTTGCGAAAGCGCAAACACCAGTACTCCTGGAACCAAGCGATATGGCCCAACTCCCACAGCGGCGGATTGACGATCGCCAGGCGCGGCCCGAGTTCATGCGCGCCTTGCAAGTCGTCGGTCAACCAGCGTGTGCGCTGGCGCGCATCGAGCAGCCAGGCGCGCAAAGTCGCGGCGTTGGTGCGATCGCCGTTGAGGAGATCGGCAAAATCGTACTGCTGCCGATCCAGCATTGACAGGGAAGCAGCGCCGGATAACATGTCGGGAACCACGGATTTCTTTCGAGTGTACCGCAGAAAATCGCCATGCGAATCGTGCTCATCACTCCGGCCGGACGCGGCGCCAATAACGGCAATAGCCGCACGGCGCAGCGCTGGGCGCACGTGCTGCGCCAGCTTGGTCACACGGTAAGCATCCAGCTCGAATGGGACGCCGCAGATGCCGATCTCATGCTTGCGCTACACGCGCGCCGCAGTCACGCATCGATCGAGCGCTACGCCCGCCTGCACCCGGCCCGTCCGCTGATCGTGACGCTGACCGGAACCGATGTGTACCGCGACATTCAACATGATGCGCAAGCGCAAGCCTCACTGCGGCTGGCCACGCGCCTCATCGTACTGCAAGATATGGCGCTGCGCGAACTTACTCCTGCGCTGCGCACCAAGACCGACGTTGTCTACCAGTCGGCGCGGCCGCTGGCGCGCAAACCGCCGCTCCAACGCAGCTTCGAAGTGCTCGTCATCAGCCACTTGCGCGAGGAAAAAGATCCGCTGCGCGCGGCGCTGGCGTTGCACTACTTGCCCGGCACAATTTGCGTGACTCACCTGGGCAAAGACCTTGACGCCACGCTCGCGCATCAGGCAATGGCGCTGATGCGCGACGATCCGCGCTACCGCTGGCTCGGCGCGCGCGAGCACGCGGAAGTCAGGCGCTATCTGGCCCGCGCCCAGCTTCTCGTAATCAGCTCGCGCATGGAAGGCGGCGCCAACGTTGTGTCGGAGGCCATTGCGGCGGGGTGCCCGGTAGTTGCCTCCCACATCTCCGGCAACATCGGCATGCTGGGTAAGGATTATGCGGGCTACTTCAAGCTGGGCGACGAGCATGATCTCGCGCGTGTGCTATCGCGGGCGCACTCCGACCGCGCGTTTTACCGGAAGCTCTCGGCACAATGCCGCGCCCGCCTGCCCTTGACGCGCGCCGCGCACGAAAGACGCGCGCTGGCGCACGCGATCAACGCGGCAACGGCTGGTCGCAGCCCAGCACCGCGTTAGCGGCCAAGGCGTTGCACTGTCATGGTATTCGGCTACTACCATCGTCTATCGAAAACGCGGCAAAGGATCTACGACAAAAGCGATGCGGTAGCCACACTGGTGCTACCCAACGCCGCCGCATTGCAACCGCTGATGCCGCCGCTGGAAACGGCGCTGCGCAGCGAAGACCGCGCCGCCGCGCAGCGGTTGTGCCAGCAACTTGCGGACGGCATCATCGGCGCGTTCAAGTTGCCCGCCGCGCGCATTGAAGTGCTTGCCGCGCGCCCGAGCGATGATTGGGGAGAACTGCATGGTCTATACACACCTGAAGACGGCGGCGAACCCGCGCGCATTCAGGTATGGATGCGCACAGCCAAGCACAAACGCGTGGTAGCGTTCCGCAGTTTTTTACGCACCGTGTTGCACGAGCTTTGCCATCACTTGGACTACGAGCTGTTGCGTTTGCCCGAAACCTTTCATACCGAGGGCTTCTACAAACGCGAATCGAGTCTATTCAAGCAACTTGTCCCGGAGGGCAAATATCCTACAAATCCTTGATGCCGGTGCGCTCGTTGGTGACTTTGGGAATGACGAGCTTGCCCAAATGCGGCTCAGTCGTGAGTATCGCCGAAGAGGTAGTGATACTGCGGAAAAACTGCTCAAAGCGCAGCACTGCATCGGCGTCGCGCCAAACGTGAATTGCGTTCTCAAATATCGCCCCCATGCCCGAACGCAAGCGCTCGATCTCCACCGATGCCTCGCCGGATGTCGCCGCGAGTGCTTGCGCGGCTTCCTGATAGCGCAATTCCGGCAGATGCGCTTCCACCGCCGCCAACTTTTCGCCTACATAGTGCAGCGCGAAGAAGCGCAGCGGCACCGCGCCGATGAGAATAGCGTGTGGCGCGCGAGCAGTGCACGTGGCAGTGAAACCACGCACAGCCGGCTGCGCACAATCGAAACTTGTATCCGCACTAGCGCGCTCGCGCGGTTCGCCCAAAGCGTGTCCCGCCAGGCGCAAGTCCGCCGCTGTAGCGGGGCTCAGGGTGCAGAGGAAAATCAACACCACGATAAGCTGGTTCAGCATCACGCGCAGCCACCGCATATCACGCTTCATACGGGCTCCTTCTAAGGGCTAACCAGCGCGGCCGACCAACGCAACCGCGATCGTCAATAAGCCGAGCAGCAAGTTAGCTCCAACGAGCATACGGATCTGACTCAGCGCAGCACCGGCGCTTTTCCACTCCCGCACCGCGACGAAACGCCGCAGCTTTGCGAATGCCGCGAAGTAGACGTGCAGGAATATCAGCATCATGAGCAACCCCAACGCGAACATGGCATGCACATGCGAGCGCACGGCACCGAATCCGCCGAGAGTGAAAATCATGCCCAAGCCGCTTAGCAGAATCAACAGAACCGCAACCCACACCCAAGCGAAAAAGCGCTGCAAGGTCGCGGCCCAAAGCGGCAAGCGTTGTGGCGGTTCGAGCAATTGCGCCGCCGCGGGGCGCAACGCCATGTAGGCGAAGAACATGCCGCCGACCCACACCACCACGCCAAGCAGATGTAGCAGAACTAAGTATTTCATCTCAATCTCAATCCCACGCCAATGCCAACATGACTCTTGTCTCCGGCAGCAACTCCCGCACCGGGGCGAAACTGCGCCGGTGAATCGGGCAAACGCCGTGCTCCCGCAGCGCGCGCAGATGCTCAGGCGTTCCATAGCCTTTGTGCTGCTCGAAGCCGTAGAGCGGATAAACCTGGTGCAACCGGCACATTTCAGCGTCGCGCGCCGTCTTCGCCAAAATCGACGCAGCCGATACCTGCGCGACCGTGGCGTCGGCCTTAACCACCGCGCGTACCCGGCAGTCCAGCGGCGGACACAGCTTGCCGTCGACGATGACTTCGTCCGGCATCTGTGGCAACGCGGCCACGGCGCGACGCATCGCCATGAAGGTTGCGCGCAGAATATTGAAGCGATCGATTTCCTCGACGCTGGCGCATGCGACCGCCCAAGCAAGGGCTTGGGCACGGATCTCAGCGGCTAGACGTTCACGCTCGGCGGCGCCAAGAATCTTCGAATCGGCCAACCCTTCGATCGGGCGGGCGGCATCGAGGATGACCGCCGCCGCGTAGACGGCCCCGGCCAAGGGTCCGCGTCCCGCCTCATCGATTCCGCAGCAAAGCAGCGCGCCGCCTTCCGCTTTGGCCACACCACGCCCGCGCATTTTCATGCCGCGTGCGCCCCGGTCAGTGCGCGCGATGCGACATGCAGATACGGCAGCACCGCCTGCGCAGTGCGCTCGGCATTGTCTTGCCGCAAGGATTCGTGCAACCGCGCGAAGTGCTCGAGCATCTTGTTGCGCGCCTCCTTGTCACCCAGCAGATCGGATAGCGCCGCTGCCAGCTTTTCCGGTGTGGCGTTATCTTGCATGTACTCGGGCACCACTAACTCATTCGCCAGCACGTTGGGCAATCCCACAAAGGGCAAGGTCATCTTGCGCGACATGAGATAGTAACTCAGCTTCGACAGGCGATAGGTGATAATCATCGGGCACTTGAACAAAGCCGCTTCGAGTGTCGCCGTGCCCGATGCAACCAATGCAACATCAGCGCACGCCAGTGCGTGCTGCGCGTGCGCGTGCATCAAGCGCACGCGTTCGGGATCGATGTCGCTGCTAGCGAGCGCTTGTTCGAACAACGAGCGTGTCGGCTGCGAAACCAAAGGCACCAGAAAAAGCGCTTCCGGCTGCTTGCGCAGCAACGCCGCCGCCGTTTGCACAAATAGCTGAGCATGGTATTGCAATTCGCTCACGCGGCTGCCTGGCAGCAACGCGATCACGGGGCTGGTCCGCGCCAAGCGCATTTGCGCACGTGCTTCGGCGCGATCGAACTGCAATGGCACCATGTCAGCGAGCGGGTGGCCGACAAAACTCACCGGCACACCAGCGCGCTCGTACAGTTCGGTCTCGAAAGGGAACAGCGTCAGCACACGCGAAACGGCGCGCTTGATGCCTTCCATGCGGTCGGCGCGCCAGGCCCAAACTTGCGGCCCTACATACTGAATGGTTGGAATACCAGCGGCTTTGAGCTTCGCCTCCAAACCCAAGTTGAAATCCGGCGCGTCGATGCCGATGAAAACACTGGGACGTTCGCTCAAGAAATAGCGCATCAACTGCTTGCGTATGCTCAGCAGTTCGCGGAAATGCCGCAACACTTCCACGTAGCCGCGCACGGCCAACTTTTCCATCGGAAACAGCGTGTGGGCGCCGGCGGATTGCATCCGCGGCCCTGCGATGCCAACAAACTCGGCTTCGGGCACCTGGCGCCTCACGGCCTTGATCAGGCTAGCCCCTAACAGATCTCCCGAAGTTTCACCTGCGACAATGCCAATTTTCATAGTTTGGCTTTACCGACGCGCGTTGCCCCTCCACCGCAGCGCTGACGGCGCGCGCAAATGCAACAGACGAGTTTCAACGCATGATGCCCCGCGTGCTGCGCTCAATGAACTCGAGAAATATCTTGAGTTCCGGCTGCGCCGGCACCAAAGCCGCGAGTTGCGCTTTCGCTTGTTCCAGCAACAGACCGCTGCGATAAAGCGTCTTGAATGCACGTTTGATGTTGAGCACCGCGGCATCGCTGAAACCGCGCCGGCGCAAGCCGCGGGTGTTGATCCCGTGCGGCTTGGCCGGATCGCCTTGCGCCAGCACGTAGGGCGGCAAATCTTGCAACACCGCGCTGCCGACCGAAGTCATGCAATGCGCGCCGACGTGGCAGAACTGATGCACGCCGGTAAAGCCGCCCAGCACGGCGTAGTCGCCCACCTGAACATGGCCGCCGAGCTGCGTGTTGTTGGCAAATACGGTGTTGTCGCCGATGCGGCAATCGTGCGCAATATGCACATAAGCCATGAACAAGTTGCCTGTGCCGACGCGCGTGACTCCCTCATCCTGCACGGTGCCGCGATTGAGCGAGCAGTACTCGCGAATTGTGTTGTCGTCGCCGATCTCAAGCGCGGTGGGTTCACCCTTATACTTTTTGTCTTGCGGTTCGTCACCGATGGAACTGAAAGGAAAGATACGGTTGTTGCGTCCGATTCTGGTGTGCCCGGTAACGACGACGTGCGCGCCGATCACGCTGCCTGCGCCGATTTCAACGTGCTCGTCGACAATGCTAAAGGGGCCAACACGCACGTCCGGCGCTAGCCGCGCGTGCGGATGCACGATGGCGGTTGGGTGAATCGCCGTCACAAGTCCTTGACCGTGGACAGCAGCTCGGCTTCGGCGCTGATTTGATCGTTGACGCGCGCTTCGCCGCGAAACTTCCATAGCCCGCGCGTTACCCGCAGCAGTTCGACATGAACATGGAGCTGATCTCCGGGAAACACCGGGCGCTTGAACCGCGCGCCGTCGATGCCGACAAAGTAGACGACGTGCTCGTTGCCGGGCACTTTGCCCATGGTGCGAAAGCCCAGAATCGCCGCTGCTTGCGCCATCGCCTCGACGATGAGCACACCCGGCATCACCGGATGCTTGGGAAAATGGCCTTGAAAGAACGGTTCATTGATGGTGACGTTTTTCAGCGCCACGATGCTCTTGCTCGGCTCGCAGGCGAGCACTTTATCGATGAGCAAAAAAGGATAGCGGTGCGGCAAGTAGCTGAGCACTGCTGCCAAATCCATAGCACCGCCAGGTTGCGCGTCTGTGGCTGTCATCGTTTGCTCTGTTTCTCCAGGTCTGCGAGTCGTTGTGCCAATTCGTCCAAGCGGTTCAAGTGCGCGGCGCGGGTGAGCCAGTTGCGATGCTCTGCCAGCGGCATGATGCCGGTGTAGACGCCCGGCTTGTGTATCGATTTCGTCACGAGGCTAAAGGGCGAGATCGTCACGCCGTCGCAAATTTCGAGATGACCGAGTATGCCTGCGGCGCCGCCTATCTGGCAATGGCGTCCGATTCTCGCGCTGCCGGCAATGCCCACGCAAGCGGCAACGGCGGTGTGCGCGCCGATCTGCACGTTGTGGCCGACTTGAATCTGGTTATCGAGTTTGACGCCGTCCCCGATCACCGTATCTTCGATCGCACCACGATCGATTGTGGTGTTCGCGCCGATCTCGACATCATCGCCGATCACCACACCGCCGACCTGCGGCACTTTAAGCCAAGCCCCGCCGCCGGCGTCGGCCTCGTGCGCAAAGCCAAACCCGTCGGCACCGATCACCGCTCCGGCATGGATGATCGCACGCATGCCAATGCGGCAGCGCTCGTAGACCACCACATTCGAGTAAAGGCGGCTGTGCGCACCGATCACTGACTCAGCGCCGATGTGACAGCCGGCGCCAATGATCGTATGCGCCCCGATGCGCACCCCCGCGGCAATGCTAACGTGCGGCCCGATACTCGCGGAGCGATCCACTTCGGCGCTGGCGTCGATGCTGGCGCTGGCATGTCTGCCCACGGGCTCGGGCCGCGGCGGATTCAGTAGTGCCGAGACGCGCGCGAAATAGGCGTACGGGTGTGCCGCAACGATACGCGGCAACGCGGTGGCCGCGCGCGCGGCGGGCGCCAGAATGACGGCACCCGCGCGGGTGCCGGCGAGTTGGGCACGATACTTTGGATTGGCGAGAAAGGTAATACTTTGCGCGTCTGCCCCCGCCAGGCTGGCCACGCGCGCGATTTGCGTCTGCCCGTTGCCCACCACCTCGCCGCCGAGACGCGCGGCAATTTCAGCTAGGGACAGGGTGCGGGCCTCGCTCATCGGCCGGGCAAAGTGGAACGATTAGCCCCAGGGTTGCAGCGCTAGGCTACTTGTCGGTGAGCGATTTGAGGATCTTGTCGGTGATATCGATGCGCGGGCTGGCGAACACCGGATCTTGCACGATCAGGTCGTACTTCTCCTGCTCAGCGATTTGCAGAATAACTTTGTTTGCGCGCTCCTGAATGGCGCCGAGTTCTTCGTTGCGCCGCATGTTCAGGTCTTCGCGAAACTCACGCTGTGTGCGCTGAAAATCGCGCGTCAGGGTGGACAGATCGCGCTCGCGCGCCTTGCGGTCGGCTTCACTCATCGTGAGACTGTCTTTTTCGATGCTCGCCTGCGTATCGCGAATCTGCTTTTCCATCTTCTGCAGCTCACCCGCGCGCTTCTCGAATTCCTTCTCGAGCTTGGCCTGAGCTTTTTTCGCAGGCGCCGCTTCGCGCAGAATACGCTCGGTATTTACAAATCCGATTTTCAGTTCGACCGCGTATGCCGGCGCTGCAACCAGCCCTGCCAGCAGTGCTAAACCCAACCATCTCCGCGCGCGCGCCAGCGGCGCGAGCCAGTGTGTCAATTCAAGCCTCACCCAACCTCCTGTCATGCAAGCGCTAGAACACCGTTCCGAGCTGGAACTGGAACCGTTCGATGTCGTCATCTTTCTCTTTCTTGATCGGCACGCCAAACGTTAGTTTGATAGGACCAATCGGAGAAAACCAATTTACTCCAACGCCGGCTGAGTAGCGAAGTTTACCCAGATCCAAGTTTTCGCCCTTGCCGTAGACAGTGCCGGCGTCGACAAACAAACTCAGGCGGAAGGATTTGTCCTCTTTGGTGCCCGGCAAGGGAAATAAAACTTCGGCGTTGCCGATAATTCGGCGCGTGCCGCCAATTGCGTCGCCGTTGGTGTCTTTCGGACCGAGCGCGCCGGTCTTGAAGCCGCGCACCGAAGAAACACCGCCGGCGAAGAAGTTGTTAAAGAAAGGCAGTTCCTTGCCGCTGTAACCGCCGGCGTAACCGAACTCGCCGTTAAGCAGAACGGAAATCTGCGGGGTCAACGCCTTCAGCCACTGATGTTGGTAGTTGATCTTGTAGTAAGTGAGATCGCCGCCAGGCAAGCCGATTTCGCCGTATACGCGCTGCAGCCGGCCCTTGGTCGGATAGAAGATGCTATCGCGGCTGTCGCGCGCCCAGCCAAGGTCGCCGCGCAGCGTATTGTTGCGCTCGCCGAATTCATCGACAAACTCCTTGAACCGCAATGGGCTGTCGTCGAATACCTTCACGCGCGTTGCCTCGTAGGCAAGGCCGAGATTAATAGTGTCGGTCTCCGTCACTGGAATGCCGTAGCGCACGCCGGCGCCCGTGGTGCGGCGGCTGTAGCGGCCGATGTCGAGCGAATCGGAATCGACGTTGCGCTGGTAGATATCGAATCCGCGGCTGACACCATCGACGGTGTAGTAGGGGTCGGTAAAGGACAACAAATAAGTCTCGTTGACGCGGCCGTTGCTGATTTGCGCCGTCAGCTGATTGCCGGTGCCGAACACGTTGGCTTGACTGATTGAGCCGCTGACCACCACACCGTCCGAGCTGGAGTAACCGGCGCCCACTTGTAGCTGCCCGGTGCTGCGCTCCGTCACGCCGACGTTGATATCCACCTGATCGGTGGTTCCCGGCACCGGCGGCGTCTCAATGTTGACGTCGGAAAAGAAACCCAAGCGCTGGATGCGCTCGCGCGAGCGATTGATCTTGTCGATCGAGTAGTAGCCGCCTTCCATCTGCCGCATTTCGCGGCGCACGACCTCGTCGCGCGTTTTGACGTTGCCGCTAACGTTGATGCGGCGCACATAAACGCGCCGGCCCGGATCGACAAAGAAGGTAAATGCCGCGGTTTGCTTCTCTTTATTCAAATCGGGCACAGCGTTGATGTTGGCGAACGAATAGCCGTCGTTAGCCAAGCGATCGCCGATGCGCTTGGTCGATTCAGACACGCGCTCGCGTGAAAAAGTCTCACCGGCTTTGACGTTGATGAGGCTGCGAATCTCCGATTCCGGCACGATCAAGTTGCCCGCGAGCTTGACCTCGGAGATGGTGTACTTCGGTCCTTCGGTGATATTCGCGGTGATGTAGATCTCTTGCTTGTCGGGCGTAATCTGCACTTGCGTGGAGTCGATGTTGAACTCCAAATAGCCGCGATTCAAGTAAAAGGAGCGCAGCGATTCAAGATCTGCCTGGAGTTTCTGCTTGGAATACTGATCATTCTTCGAAAACCACGAGAACATCCCGGGAGTACGTAGCACGAACACGTCTAGCAATTGCTTTTCGGTGAACGCCTTGTTGCCGACGACATTGATGCCTCGAATCTTAGCGACCTCTCCCTCGTCTATATTGAACGCGACCGAAACGCGGTTGCGCTCCAAAGGGGAAACCACCGTTTCGACCTTGGCGGCGTAGCGCCCGCGCGTCAGGTACTGGCGCTTGAGCTCCTTCTCGGCTTTATCGAGCAGCGACTTATCGTAGATGCGCGTCTCGGCCAGGCCGATTTCTTTCAGCGCGTCTTTTAGCTGTTCTTTGGTGAACTCTTTCGAGCCGTTGATGGCAACTTCGGCGATCGCGGGGCGTTCCTCGACTGCGACGATAAGCACGTCTTGATCGTACTCCAGGCGCACATCGGAGAAAAATCCCGTGGCGTAGAGCGCTTTGACAGCAGCGATCGCTTTGGCATCGTCGAGCGTATCGCCAACCTTGATCGGCAGGTAGCCGAACACCGTGCCCGCCTCAATGCGCTGTATGCCTTCGACGCGCACGTCCTTGACGGTGAATGGTTCGATGGCCTGAGCCGTAGCGAGCCAAAACCAAAACCCGCCAGCGATAAAGTAACGACGCATGTATGTGTGCCCGTGCCCCGATCGGCGCTATTGTTGTCGGATGCGGCATCGCGCAAACGCGCTGGTGGGCAGGCTCAGCTGAGCCCTGCTTGCCCGCGCCTGCCCTGCCGCGACTGCGCTCGCCGCAGCAGCACGGAACTACAGGTGACGCTGTGCCTACCCTGAGAGCTGTCGCGAGATGTCGTTATAAAACGCTATCAACATGAGCGCGAGCAGCAGCGCCATGCCGATTTGCTGCCCTAGCTCCATGAAACGATCGGAAACCGGGCGGCCCTTGATTGCCTCGGCGATATAATACATTAAGTGGCCGCCATCCAATAATGGAATGGGCAACAAATTCAGGATGCCCAGGCTAATGCTCACCAGCGCAAGGAAGTTCAGGAACGACTTGCTGCCGCGCTTGACGCTCTGCCCCGCATAGTCAGCGATGGTGATCGGCCCGCTCAAATTGCGCAGGGACAGCTGTCCGGTGACCATCTTGCCCAGCATCTTTAAGCTGAAAACACTCACATCCCAAGTCTTGACCACTGCCGCGCCCATTGCGCCGATCGGGCCGTAGCTGTCCTTGCTTTGATAACGCTCGTACTGCGCGTCGTTTGCCTTGCCTTTCGCGTTGATGCGGCCGATTTCCTTGCCGTCGACGACTACCTTCTCGGGGATTACCTCTAGCGCGATCTCGGCACCGTGGCGCTGCACCCGCAGCTCGAGCGGCTGGCCGGCCTTCGCCGCAATCAGGCGCGCAAACGCCGCCCAATGCGGCATGGCAAGGCCGTTCACACTCAGCACACGGTCATCGGCCTGCAGACCCGCTTTTTCCCCGGCCCCGCCCTTGACTACTTCGCCAATGACCGGCGGAGCCGCCAGCGCCATCGGCACTAGACCGAGCTTGCCGAGAAAATCACCTTCCATGTCTTGCTCGCCCAAACTGGTTAGATCGAGCTCGCGGGCGTGTGATTGTCCCGCGGCATCGCGCGTTTGCAGCGACACCTTGCCGCGCTCTACCGCGTGCTCAAGCATGGCCCAGGAAAAGCGTTCCCAGCTTGCGACCGGGCGTCCGTCCACGCTCAGCACTTCTTCTTCCGCGCCGATGCCGGCCGCCGCCGCCGCAGTGGCCTGCAGGGGCTCGGCCACCACCGCCCTAACCCCCGGCACGCCGGCTACGTACAGCGCCCAATATGCGGCGATGGCTAGTAAGAAGTTAGCGAGCGGCCCGGCGACGACGATAATGATGCGTTTGGCCACCGGCTGCCGGTTGAATGCGCGGTGCGCCTCAGCGGCAGCAACCGGCGCTTCGCGCTCGTCCAGCATCTTCACGTAGCCGCCCAAGGGAAATGCGCCGATGGCCCATTCGGTGGCGTCGCGGCCCAGTTTCTTCATCGCCACCGGTCGGCCAAAGCCGATCGAAAACCGCAGCACTTTGACTGCGCACCAGCGCGCCGCCAGATAGTGGCCGAATTCGTGCACAACGACGAGCAGCCCCATCGCGAGCAGGAACGGCAAGATGAAATCGAATAGGATGTTGGAAAGCTGTGTCATGAAACCACCTAAGCTAGTTCGTTACCGCCGCGACATTCGCCGCGACGCCATGCTGGCGCAGCCACGCATGCGCTCGCAGGCGCGCCTGCTGGTCGGCCTGCAGCACCTGCTCCAACTCGCTCACAGGAAGCGGGGCTTGCTGCGCGAGCGCATCGCTGATCAGTGCCGCGATTTGAGTAAAGCCGATGCGCCCGGCCAGAAACGCTTCGACTGCGACCTCGTTGGCAGCGTTCAATATCGCCGGTGCGGTGCCGCCGGAGGCGAACGCTGAGAGCGCTAAACGCACGCACGGGAAACGTTCCTCGTCGACCGCTTCGAACTGCAGCGCCCCGATTGCCACCAGATCGAGTTCGCGCACCCCGGCCTCGAGCCGGTCGGGATAACCCAGCGCGTACGCAATCGGCGTACGCATGTCGGGAAAACTCATTTGCGCCAGAGTGGAGCCATCCAGGTAGGTCACTAACGAATGTATCACGCTTTGCGGATGCACCACGACTTGCACTTGCTCCGCGCGCGCGCCGAACAACCAGCACGCTTCGATCACTTCCAGTCCCTTGTTCATCATGGTGGCGGAATCGACCGAGATCTTGCGCCCCATGACCCAATTCGGGTGTTTGCACGCCTGCTCAGGCGTCACCGTCGCCAACGCTGCCAAGGGCAAAGTGCGAAATGGTCCGCCTGATGCGGTCAACACGATGCGCCGCACGCCCACCTGCTCCAGCCCGCGCCCAAAATCGCGCGGCAGCGATTGAAACACTGCGTTGTGCTCGCTGTCGATCGGCAGCAGCAGTGCGCCGCTGGCGCGCACCGCATCCATGAACAGCGCGCCGGCCATCACCAGCGCCTCTTTGTTTGCAAGCAAAACGCGCTTGCCAGCGTGGGCAGCCGCGAGCGCCGGACGCAATCCGGCCGCGCCGACGATCGCCGCCATGACACTATCGACCTCCGGCAACGCCGCCACGGTCTCGAGCGCCTGTGGCCCAGCCAGCACGTGCGTGCGGCAGCCGCCGCTCGCCAGCTGCTGCGTTAGCGCGCGCGCCTGCGCTTCGTCCGCCACGACGGCGTAGTCGGGACGAAAGCGTATGCATTGTTGCTGCAGCAGATCGATGCGGCTATGCGCCGTCAACGCGGTGACGCGAAATTTATCGCTGTGCCGCTCGATCACGTCGAGCGTATTCACCCCGATGCTGCCGGTGGAACCGAGAATGGTGACGGCGCGCCGCAGGCCCATCGCCGCTCAGACTCGCGCGAAATAGGGTGCCGCAAATACGGCCGCGGCGGCCACCGGCAGCGTGGCGGTCAAGGCGTCGATACGATCCAACACACCGCCGTGGCCGGGCAATAGGCTGCCGCTGTCTTTGAGGCCCACTTGACGCTTCATCCACGATTCGAACAGATCGCCGATGATGCTCGCAACCGTGAGCGGCGCTCCCAACACAACGACTACGAACAAGGGCAGCGGCAACTGCTCCCCGAAATTGCGGGTAGCAATCACCGCCAGCACCGCGAGCATCAAATAGATCGCGACTCCGGCGAAGCCGCCCAGCACACCCTCCCAAGTCTTGCCGGGACTGATGGCAGGCGCCAGCTTATGCTTGCCGTAACGGCGCCCCACGAAATAAGCCACGCTATCGGCCACCCACACCAGCGCCATGACTAACAACAACGTATACGGGCTCAGCTCGCGCAACGCGACCATCGCCAACCAAGTCGGCACCAACACCAATATCCCCGTCGCCGCCACCAGTGCGCGCTGCTGCGGTGCCCAGCCAAATAGCAGCCAAGCCGGTGCCGCGGTAAACCAAAACAGCGCCGCCAAGGTGAACCACGGCAGCCAAACTTGGCCGACGGAAACATCATCCTGCGCCGTGGCATACGCCAGCAGGGCAGTGGCGATAACGCCGATCAGGGCCACGTAGGCGACGCGCAAGATGGTCTGCAAGCGCGCGAACGAAGACCATTCCCAAGCCGCATACAACAATATTCCGAGGGTCAGCATGCGCCACAAGCGCGGCGTCGCGAATAGCAATGCGCCGGCAAACAGTGCAAGCAATATAGCGGCGGTAACGATGCGCGTTTTCAAGCTCGTCAGCCGGGTGAACGCGTGTGCGCGAGATGCAACATGCTCAGCCGCCAACCACCGTTTTCGACGCTTTGGCGCGGCCGCGCTGCTCCGCGACTTGTTCGCTGGTGCGCCCGAACCGGCGCTCGCGCTGTTGATACCATTGGATAGCCACATCCAACGCGCGCGCATCGAAATCCGGCCAGAGCGTGTCGGTGAAATACAACTCAGAGTAGGCTAATTGCCAGAGCAAGAAATTGCTGATGCGCTGCTCCCCGCCGGTGCGGATAAACAGATCCGGCTCTGGCGCGTAGTGCATCGACAGGTAAGGGGCCAGATCGGCTTCGGCCAGTTCTGCGGCACGTTGCGGCTGTTCTGCCAGCAAGCGCTGCATTGCCTGCACGACATCCCAGCGGCCCCCATAGTTGGCCGCGATGGTCAGCGTCAAGCGCTGGTTGCTGGCCGTGAGCTGCTCGCCTGCTTCGATCAGTTCGACGATCTTGCGGTCGAAACGGCTTACATCGCCCACTACGCGAAAACGGATGCCGTTCTCATGCAATTCGCGTACTTCTTGCTGCAACGCGTTGAGGAACAGCTGCATCAGCAAGGACACCTCTTCCGCCGGCCGGCGCCAGTTTTCGCTGCTGAACGCGAACACCGTCAAGTATTCGATACCGCGCTCGGCGGCAGCGCGCACGATGGCGCGCACTGCTTCGCCGCCACGCTTATGGCCAGCGATGCGCGGCAGCAAACGGCTGCGCGCCCAGCGTCCGTTGCCATCCATGATGATCGCCACATGCCGCGGGACTGCACTCGAGTCGGGAACGCTTTGCGTAGAGCTGACAAATTTCTTCATGTATCAGCCACTGACCTCAATTGTGCAACCGGGATACTGCTTCATGTGCGGCTCTCGGACCGGCAAACGCGTGGCGTGAGCGCAAGCGGCTCACATCGCCATCAAATCGGATTCTTTTTGTTGGAATAGCTTATCGATTTCCGCGATGTAGCGGTCGGTCATCTTCTGCACATCGTCTTGCGCACGGCGCTCGTCATCTTCGGACACCTCCTTCTTCTTCAACATATCCTTGAGATGCGTCATGGCGTCACGGCGCACGTTGCGCACCGCCACGCGGGCGGTCTCGGCTTCGTGCTTAACTACTTTGGTGAGGTCGCGCCGGCGCTCTTCAGTCAACGCCGGCATCGGTACGCGCAGCATTTCGCCTTGCGACGCCGGATTAAGGCCAAGGTCCGAAGTGCGGATGGCTTTCTCGATCGCTTGCAGCATCTTCTTTTCGTACGGCTGCACGCCCAGGGTGCGCGCGTCAATTGCCGTCACGTTGGCGACTTGGTTGAGCGGCGTCGGGTTGCCGTAATACTCCACCACGATCTGATCGAGCAGGCCGGTATGCGCACGGCCGGTACGCACTTTGGCGAATTCGTGTTTAAGTGATTCGATCGACTTTTGCATCTTTTGCTCGGCGGTCTTCTTGACGTCGGCAATCATGCGCGTTTCCTCTAGCGGTACGAATTACGTTAGGCGACGAGTATAGTCCGCCGCAACCTCACAAGTGCACCAAAGTGCCTTCATCCTCGCCCGTCACCACCCGCTTCAAGGCACCCGCGCGGAAGATGCTAAATACCCCAATTTGCAGGCCCTGCTCGCGGCACAGGGTAAACGCCGTGGCATCCATGACTTTAAGTTGCTTGGCGATGGCCTCATCGAAGCTGACCTTAGAGTATCTCGTCGCAGTTGGCTCCAGTTTTGGATCCGCGGTGTATACCCCGTCCACTTTGGTGGCCTTTAAAACGATATCCACGTTCATTTCCATGCCGCGCAGGGCCGCGGCCGTGTCGGTGGTAAAGAACGGATTGCCGGTGCCTGCAGCGAAGATAACAACCTTGCCTTCATCCAAATAGCGTATCGCTTTGCCACGAATATAGGGCTCGGCAACCTTTTCGATGTTGAGCGCCGACTGCACGCGGCTCACTACGCCGATGCGGCGCATGGCGTCTTGCAGCGCCAGAGCATTCATGACCGTCGCCAGCATGCCCATGTAGTCCGCCGTGGCGCGGTCCATACCGGCGGCGCCGGGCGCAACGCCGCGGAAAATATTGCCGCCGCCAACGACGATACCCATCTGCACGCCGAGTTTCACCACATCGGCGATCTCGGCGACCATACGCTCGATGGTTTCGCGATTGATGCCGTAGCTGTCGCTGCCCATCAGGGCTTCGCCTGAGAGTTTGAGCAGGACGCGACGGTACTTGAGCTTCACAATGACCTACTTCTTCACCTGCGCCATGACTTCAGCGGCGAAGTCGGTCTGCTTCTTCTCGATCCCCTCGCCGACCACGTAGAGCTGGAACTGCGCCACACCGGCGCCTTTGGATTTGAGCAGTTGCTCGATGCTCAACTTATCGTCCTTAACGAACGGCTGACCCAGCAGCGTCACTTCCTTCAAGAACTTCTGCACGCTGCCCTCAACCATCTTCGCAACGATATCGGCGGGCTTGCCCGATTCGGCCGCTTTCGCTTGCGCGATATCGCGCTCGCGCTGAATCAGTTCCGCGCCAACCTGCTCTTTCGACAAGGCCACCGGCTTGCTCGCGGCGATGTGCATGGCGATATCTTTTGCCAGCGTATCGTCGCCGCCGGTCACATCCACCAGCGTCGCCACTTTGGCGCCGCCATGCACATAAGCGGTGAGCCTGCCTTGTGCGTTGATCCGGACGAAACGGCGCACTTGCAGATTTTCGCCGAGCTTCATGACCAGCGCTTGGCGTGCTTCCTCGACTGTCTGCCCACTGGCAAGCTTCGCGGCCGCTAGTCCTGCCACGTCGGACGGACCTTGCGCCGCGATGGCAGCGGCGACGCTCTTGGCCAGCGCGATGAACTCCTCGTTCTTGGCGACGAAATCGGTCTCGGAATTCAGCTCGACGATTGCGCCCGTCTTGCCGTCCGCGCTCACATGCGTGCCGATGACGCCTTCAGCCGCAACACGTCCGGCGGCTTTAGTGGCTTTGGCGCCGCTCTTGATACGCATCAGGTCTTCCGCCTTGCGCAAGTCCCCGCCTGATTCCTCCAGCGCCTTCTTGCATTCCATCATGCCGAGCCCAGTGCGCTCGCGCAATTCTTTCACCATGCTTGCGGTTATTTCCGCCATTGACTGCTCCCGAATACTATTAACGACCGCTTAGCCGCGCGCTACCAGCAAGGGCTGGCAACGCGCGTTGCGGAAAGCTCACTTCGCTGCGTCTTCCTCGACTTCGACGAACTCCTCGGTACTGCGCACCATCTCCTGGATCACCTGGCTGCGTCCTTCCAGCACCGCGTCGGCCACGCCGCGCGCATACAAGCGGATCGCGCGCGTGGAATCATCGTTGCCCGGAATCACGTAGTCGATCCCGTCGAGCGAGTTGTTGGTGTCGACCACGCCGATCACCGGGATGCCGAGCGTGCGCGCTTCGGCCACGGCGATCTTGTGATAACCGACGTCGATCACAAACAGTGCGTCGGGCAGGCTAGGCATTTCTTTGATGCCTAGCAGGCTGCGTTCCAGCTTGATCAACTCGCGCTGCATAACGAGCGCTTCTTTCTTCGGCATCTTCTCGAACGAACCGTCATCGCGCATGCCGGACAGCTCGTGCAAACGCTTTACCGACTGCTTGACCGTTTTGAAGTTGGTCAGCATGCCGCCCAGCCAACGGAAATTGACATAGGGCGCACTCGCGCGCGCGGCTTCTTCACCGACGATATCGCGCGCCTGCCGTTTGGTTCCGACAAACAAGATAGTGCCCTTGTTGGACGCCAATTGACGCACATACTTGAGCGCGTCCTGATACATCGGCAGCGACAGCTCAAGGTTAATGATATGGATGTTGTTGCGCGCGCCGAAGATGTACGGCGCCATTTTGGGATTCCAGAAGCGAGTTTGGTGGCCAAAGTGCACCCCCGCCTCCAGCATTTGTCGCATGGTAACGGACATGAAAAACTCCTTTAAGGTTAAACCGCCACTCGCCCGGCGCGAGATACCGCCGCGCCACCCGACAGCGTCGGGCACCTTACCTCTGGCAAGTGTGTGAATTTCCTCGACAATGTGACCGGCGAGGATGCGCAATTGTACCACCGCGGCCGGCGCGCGCTCAAGGACTGAACTGGACCGAGTTGCGGTTCGCGGCGCCAGCAGGCTTTGACGGGTCCAAAGCTGCCTAAAGCTATAATGCCGCTCGATCATCGCTGGTCTCCCCCATGGCGGTAAATCTCAAGACTGCAGAAGAAATCGAACGCATGCGCGTGGCCGGCCGGCTCGCGGCCGAGGTATTGGATTTCATCGCGCCCTACGTCAAGCCGGGTGTGACTACGGACAAACTCGACCGGCTGTGCCACGACTATATGGTCAACGAGCAGAACACCATCCCGGCGCCGCTGAACTACGCGCCGCCCGGACACAATCCGTATCCGAAATCGATCTGCACATCGGTGAATCATCAAGTCTGTCACGGCGTGCCCGGCGATCGCGTGTTGAAGAACGGCGACATCGTCAATATCGATATCACCGTGATCAAAGACGGTTTTCATGGCGATACCAGCCGCATGTTTTGGGTGGGTGAACCCTCCATCCAAGCCAAGCGCCTGTGCAATGTAACTTTTGAATGTCTTTGGCGCGGCATCAAGACTGTTAAGCCTGGCGGTTATCTCGGCGACATTGGCCATGCAATTCAAAGCCATGCCGAGCGCAATGGCTACAGCGTGGTTCGCGAATTCTGCGGCCACGGCATCGGCCAGCGTTTTCATGAAGAACCCCAGGTGCTGCACTACGGCCAAGCGAATTCCGGGCTGAAGTTACTGCCTGGCATGACCTTCACTATCGAGCCCATGATTAACGCGGGCAAGCGCGACATTCGCCAGCTGGCCGACGGCTGGACCATCGTCACCAGCGACCACAGCCTTTCGGCGCAGTACGAACATACGGTGCTGGTCACCGAAACCGGCCATGAAGTGTTAACCGTCTCACCCGGCATGCCCGCGGCACCGGGCTAGCTCTCGCGCAGACAGGATTGCGTTCGTGGCCGCAGCCGCGCCCAACTCTGCCGCCTTTGCAAGCGCTACGCAACTAAAGCAGCGCCTTGGTGAAGGCCGCGCCGCAATCCGTGCCGAGTTCCAGCGCAGCGGCAGCGGCAAGAACGCGACGCGCTCGCACTGCGCCTTGGTGGATGATGCAGTGTGCACGGCATGGGAAACATTGCTCATGCCGGACTGCGCCTTGTTGGCCGTTGGCGGCTACGGCCGCGGCGAACTCTACCCTTACTCAGACGTCGACGTTCTCATCTTGTTACCGCAAGCGCCGGACTCGCAGCAAGGTGGTGCCATCGAGGCGTTTGTCGCGCTGCTGTGGGACGTTGGTTTGGAGATCGGTCACAGCGTGCGCACGCTCGACGAATGTCTGCGCGAAAGCAGCGCCGACATCACCGTCGAGACCAGCTTGCTCGAAGCGCGCTATCTTGCCGGCCATAAGAAACTTGCCAAGGCGCTGGCCCACGCACTCGGCGAGCAACGCAAACCCGCCGCATTCTGGGATGCGAAATTAGCCGAGCAGCGCAAGCGTCACCTGCGTTTCCACGAGACTGCCTACAACCTCGAACCGAACATAAAGGAAAGCCCCGGCGGCTTGCGTGATTTGCAAACGGTGCTTTGGCTGGCGCACGTCATCGGTGTGGGCCACTCGTGGAAAGCGCTCGCGCGGCGAGGCGTGATAGAAGCCACCGAAGCCACCCGCATCGAGCGCGACGAGCGCTTGCTGCGCGAGTTGCGTGTGCGCCTGCACTACTTGGCCGGCCGGCGCGAAGACCGTTTGCTGTTCGACTTCCAAACCCTGCTCGCGCGCGAACTGCAGATCGAAGATTCGGGAAAACGGCGCGCCAGCGAAATCCTGATGCAGCGCTACTACCGAACGGTCAAGGAAATCAGCCTGTATTGCAACGTGCTGCTGCAGAATTTGGCGGACCTCGCGCACCCCGAACGCGATACGACCACGCGCCGGCTCAATTTGCGCTTTCAGCGCCGCGGCGAACTCTTGGAGATGACGCAAAAGAACGTGTTCGAGCGCGAGCCGGCGACCATACTCGAAGCGTTCTTACTGCTGCAACGCCAGCCCGATCTAAGCGGCATGTCGCCGCAGACGCAGCGCGCCCTCTGGCGCGCGCGCGAGGGCATCGGCACCGGCTTTCGCGCCAACCCGTTGACGCGCGCCGCCTTGCTGCAAATCCTGCGTGAACCACGCCGCGTGACATTCGTGCTGCGGCTGATGAATCAATACGGCGTGCTCGCGCGCCTAGTGCCCGCCTTCGGCCGCATAGTCGGGCAGATGCAGCACGACGGCTATCACGTCTACACGGTCGACGAACACACGCTCAAAGTGCTGCGCAATGTGCGGCGCTTCGCCGTGCCATCGTTCGACCACGAATTTCCGTTGTGCAGCAGTTTGATGCGCGACTTCCCGCGCCCCGAGGTGCTCTACCTCGCGGCGCTGTTTCACGACATCGCCAAGGGCCGCGGCGGCGACCACTCTGCCCTCGGCAGCCGCGACGCGCTGCGTTTCACCAAGCAGCTGGGCTTGCCCGCGCAGGACTGCGCGCTGGTTGCCTGGCTCGTGGCCAAACATTTAGTGATGTCATCGACGGCGCAAAAGCAGGATTTGAGCGATCCCAACGTGGTCATGGCGTTTGCGCGTGACATGCAAAGCGAGCGACGCTTGATCGCGCTCTATTTGCTCACCGTCGCCGACATCCGCGGCACCAGCCCGAAAGTGTGGAACGCCTGGAAAGCGAAACTGCTCGAAGATCTATTCCGAGCTGCGCGGCGCTGCTTAAGTGGTCAAGTCGACCCGGAGGCCGAATTACACGCCAAGAAGAATGAAGCGCTCAGGCTACTGCGCGAGCAAGGCTACACCGAAGGGGTGGCGGAGACAGTGTGGGTCGACTTTGACGAGAGCTACTTTCAGCGCCACGACGCGCAAGAAATCGCTTGGCATACGCGCGCGCTGCGGCGCCGGACGCGCTCGCGCACTCCGGTCGTCAACGAACAAGCCCCCTTGGTGCAGGCGCGCGTCAGCTCGGTGGGCGAAGGTATCCAGGTAATGCTCTATTGTCCCGACCAGGAAGGTCTGTTCGCGCGCATTTGCGGGTTCTTCTCGCGCGCCGGCTACGACATCGCGGACGCCAAGATTTACACCACGCAGCGCGGCTACGCGCTGGACACGCTGCAAGTGCTTGACCAGGGCGGTGACGCTGCGCACTACCGCGATTTTCTCGCGTACATCGAGCATGAACTGGCCGAGCGTTTGCGCACTCGCGCCGAGCTCGGCAACCCCGGGGCGGTGCGCATCAGCCGCCGCTTGCGCCATTTCCCGATCGAGCCACAGATCGAAATCCGCTCGATCGATCAGTCCGATCTGCACACCATCAGCTTTGTTGCCGGGGATCGCGTCGGGCTGCTCTACGCCGTTTCCCTGGTGCTCCTGCGGCACGGCTTGTCGGTGCAATCCGCCAAAATCAACACGCTTGGCGAACGCGCGGAAGATACATTTTTCGTGCGTGGCCGGCTAACCGGGCAAGACCGTGCCACTCTAGAACAGGATTTGCTCGCAACGCTGCGCGGATCGATTGCAGCGCCCCCGGGATAACTTTCCTGTTTTGTGTTCAATTGCGCTCATGCCACGTTGCGAAAACTCGCCGCCGGTCTAGAATCTCCCGCTTACTCCTCGCCCAGACTACTAAATCACCATGGCCGCCCCCGCTTCGCGTTTGCGTCAGGTTACCGCCGCAGTCATCGGCAATGCACTGGAATGGTATGACTTCGTCGTCTTCGGTTTTCTCACGGCGATCATTTCCCGCCTGTTTTTCCCCGCTGAAAGCGAATACGCCTCACTGCTGTTGACCACCGCCACGTTCGGCGTCGGTTTCTTCATGCGTCCGCTCGGCGCGATTGTGCTCGGCGTCTACGCCGATAAGAAGGGGCGCAAGGCGGCGATGCAATTGATCATCGCGCTAATGACTGTGGCAATGGCGCTGATTGCGTTTGCGCCTACTTACGCCGCCATCGGCATTGCCGCGCCGATCATGATTTTGCTCGCGCGCTTGCTGCAAGGCTTCGCCACCGGCGGAGAGTTCGCCAGCGCCACTTCTTTTCTGGTTGAGACCGCGCCGATGCATCGGCGCGGCTTGTACGGATCGCTGCAAATGGTGGGGCAAAGTCTGGCGGCACTGGGCGGCGCGCTCTCCGGCGCTTTGTTGACACGCGGACTGAGTTTAGAGCAAGTCGATGCCTGGGGTTGGCGCCTGCCGTTTATGTTCGGTTTGCTCATCGGCCCAGTGGGCATGTGGATTCGCCGTCATTTGTCGGAAACGGAAGAATTCCTACATGCGCGCAAAGCCGGCAGCAAAGCGCCTTCGCTTGCGAAGTCACTCGCGATACACCTGCGCGGCGTGCTGGTCAGTTTTGGCTTGGTCGTCAGCGGCACGATTACTTATTACGTCGTGCTGGTGTACATGCCGACGTTTGCCAAAACCCAGCTCAACATCGGCCTCGCTGATGCGTTCGTCGCGCAAGTGGTGGGTCTGCTGTGTCTAACGGCAGTGATCCCGGTCTGCGGCTGGCTGTCCGATTCGATCGGCCGCAAACCGATCATCATAACGGCACTCGCCAGCTACTTGTTGCTGCTTTACCCGCTCTTTAGCTGGGTACATGCCAACCCGACATTGACCAACTTGACCATCATGCAAGCCGTGCTTTGCAGCTCGATCGGTATGTTGTTCGGCCCGATTTCAACCGCGCTGGCCGAGCAGTTCCCCCCCGGCGTGCGCTCCACCGGACTGGCATTGGCCTACAACTTTGCCGTCATGCTGTTCGGTGGTTTCGCACAATTCATCGTCACGTGGCTAGTGCATGCGACGGGTTCGCCGATCGCCGGCGTGTATTACGTGATGGCGGGGGCCGTGGTGGGATTGATTGCCTCTTTGTTTCTTGTCGACAGCACCCGGGGTGCCGCGCGCAAACCACTGCAAGATCCGATCAGCTAGTGTGCTAGTCGTCCTGCAAACTCTGGCCTGGGAATAGCGCCTCGCTAAAACCAAAGTTGCGCAGATCGTCGATGCGCATCGGGTACAAGATGCCGTTGAGGTGATCCACCTCGTGTTGTACCACGCGGGCATGAAAGCCTTGCGCGGTGCGATCAATAGCATTGCCGTCGAGATCGAAGCCGGTATAACGCAACTGCGTGTAACGCGGCACCAAACCGCGCATGCCGGGCACCGACAGGCACCCCTCCCACCCCTCCTCCATCTCGTCAGAGAGCGGCGTTAGCACCGGGTTGATCAACACGGTTTGCGGCACCGGCTCGGCATCCGGATAACGCGGATTGCGATCGACGCCAAAAATAACGACCTGCAAGCCGACGCCGATCTGCGGTGCTGCCAACCCAGCCCCGTCCAGCGCGCGCATGGTATCTTGCATGTCGCCAATCAATTGCCGCAACTCCGGCGTTCCGAACTGCCGCACCGCCTGAGCTTGCTCCAACAAACGCGGATCACCCATCCGCAGCACTTCCCTAACTGCCATCGCCGCTTACCAATTGCTCAACGATAGTGCGAACGTTTTGCATCGCGCGCTCCAACACGCGGCCAATCTCCGCCACTGAAATGCTCTCGGCGCTATTGCCCCGGCCAGCAGCGTGGTTCGCCACGACAGCGACCATGGTATAGCCAAGCTCCATTTCACGCGCCAGCGCCGCCTCCGGCATGCCGGTCATGCCGACTATTGTTGCCCCATCGCGCTCCAACCGGTCTATCTCTGCCGCCGTCTCCAAACGCGGGCCTTGCACAGCCGCGTAGACACCGTGCTGCTGCACCGCGACGCCGGCCCGGCCCGCCGCCGCCAGTAGCGCACTGCGCAATGTGGCGCAGAAAGGCTGCGTGAAATCGATGTGCACGACTGGCGCCTCGGCGCCTTCGAAGAACGTGTGTTTGCGTCCATAGGTGTAGTCGATGATTTGGTCCGGTAGCACAATGGCGCCGGGACCGCTCAGGGCAGCGAGTGCTTCCCTCGTACTCGATTCTTTTGCGCTGCTTGGCGGCGTGGTTGGCGCCCTGGGGGTAATTCCACCCACGGCGTTCACGGCGATCACTTCCCGCACGCCTTGAGCGTGCAAGGCCCAGATATTTGCGCGGTAATTGACCTCGTGCGGCGCGAGGGTATGCCCATAGCCGTGGCGCGCCAAGAACACGATGTCGCGCCCGCGCATACGCCCGAATGTAAGCGCGCCGGACGGTTCGCCGTATGGCGTGCGCACCACCTGCCGCCGCGTGATTTCCAGGTTAGTCAGTTGCGTTAGTCCACTACCACCGATGATCGCTAACACGAGTTATGCACCCTCTTTAAGAGCGTAAATCGCGGGCAGATTGCGCCACAGCCCTTTGACGTCCATGCCGCAGCCAAACACATACCGATCGGGTACGCGCAGGCCGACGAACTCGGCTTGCATTGGCTTTTCACGGCCCAACTGCTTGTCCACCAACACCGCGCTGCTAAAGGAGTGCGCGCCCGCGCCCAAAACGTGTTCGCGGATTGCCAATAGCGTCATGCCTTCATCGAGAATATCGTCGAGCACCAGCACGCTGCGCCCTTGCAGCGCGGCTTGCGGCGCGAGCAGCCAATTGAGCACGCCGCCGGCGGTCTGATCACGATAGCGTGACACCCGAATGACTTCGAACTCCAAAGGAAATTCGAGCCGCGGCAACAACTCACCGGCAAACACAAGCGCGCCGTTGGCAACGGCCAATACCAGTGGGTAGACATCGGCCAAGCGCGCACTGATCTCTGCCGCGACGCGATCAAGCGCCCGCTCCACATCGGTGCGGCTGCACACCAACTCGGCGCTGTGCAATAGCGCGCGCGCCTGTGCGCGCGCGTGTTCGACATTTATGACGGTGGCTGTCTTCATCGTTGCCGCGTGTGCGCTCAAGTAGAAGTCGAAGCCGCTAACGCAGCAAAGCCATCTGCCGCAAATACGCGGCGAAATCTTGCCCGACTTCGGGATGCTTGAGCGCGTAAGACAAGGTCGCCTTCAGATAGCCCAATTTGCTGCCGCAGTCGTAGCGCGTCCCCTCGAATTCGTAAGCCATCACGGCTTCCTCTTTCATCAGAGCGGCAATGCCGTCAGTCAACTGAATTTCACCGCCAGCGCCGGGCTGAATTGCTGCCAGATGATCAAACACGCGCGGGGTCAAGATATAGCGGCCCACCACACCGAGGTCTGAGGGTGCCTGCGCCGGCTCCGGTTTCTCGACGATGCCTTGCATGCGATACAAGCGCTCGGCGACCGCGCCAGCATGCACGCTGACCACACCGTACTTGCGTGAATCCTCACGCGCGATGCGCTCGACGCCCAGAATGCTGACCGGAAACATATCGAAACGCTGCGTCATCTGCTGCAGGGCAAACGGCTGCGCATCAATCAAATCGTCCGCGAGCAGCACGGCAAAGGCTTCGTCGCCAATCAGGCTGCGCGCGCAAAGCACGGCGTGCCCCAGCCCGAGCGCTTGTGCTTGGCGCACGTATATGCACGTTACTTCGCGCGGCAGCACATCGCGCGCCTGCTCCAGCAAATCGACCTTGCCCGCAATGGCCAGCTCGGACTCCAACTCATAGGCCTTGTCGAAATGATCTTCGATCGAGCGCTTGGTGCGGCCCGTGACGAATATCAACTCCGTGATGCCCGCCGCCACGGCCTCTTCCGCCGCGTACTGTATCAGCGGCTTGTCCACAATCGGCAACATCTCCTTGGCATTGGCCTTGGTGGCAGGCAGAAAACGAGTGCCCAATCCAGCCACCGGAAATACCGCTTTCGTCACTTTCTTCTTCATACGCTAACTCGCCTAACCCCATTCGTTGCGGCTCATTCGCTGAGCAGTTTGAGCAAACCTGATTCGTCCAATATCTCAATGCCAAGCTCTACGGCTTTCGTGTACTTGCTGCCAGGTTCGTCGCCGACCACGACGAAATCCGTTTTGCGCGAAACGCTGCCGCTCACTTTACCGCCTGCTGCTTCGATGCGCGCTTGCGCGTCTTCGCGCGTCAAGCGCGGCAAGGTACCGGTTAGCACAAAGACCTTGCCGCTCAGTTTGCCGGCCGCCGGCGCCGCGCGCGCAGCATGCTCCGGCCACGTGACACCCAAGTGACGTAATTCGCGAATGACATCCGCATTGTGCGCTTCGGCGAAAAACTGAATTACGCTTTGTGCCACTACCGGGCCAACATCGCTCACTTGCTGCAAGACCGCAGCATCCGCCTGCATCAGCGCGTCCAAATTGCCAAAATGCTGCGCCAAATCCCGCGCGGTCGACTCGCCGACATTGCGAATGCCCAGCGCATAGACAAAACGCGCCAAGGATGTCTGCTTGCTTTGGTTGATCGCAGCGACCAGATTATGCGCGGATTTCTCGCCCATGCGTTCAAGTTGCGTCAATAAATCCGCGTTCAGCCGATATAGATCGGCGGGTGTGCGCGCGTGACCGCTTTCAACCAACTGGTCGACGATCTTCTCTCCCAAACCGTCGATGTCCAGCGCGCGACGCGAGGCGAAATGCAACATGGCCTGCTTACGCTGCGCGGGACAATACAGCCCGCCACTGCAGCGGCTCACCGCTTCGTCGCTGCCGCGCACCACGGCGGAATCGCACGCCGGGCAACGCCGCGGCATGACGAACTCGCGCGCATCGGCCGGGCGTTGGTCCAATACCACCTCTACCACTTCGGGGATCACATCGCCGGCGCGGCGCACCACCACGGTATCGCCAATGCGCACGTCTTTGCGCCGCACTTCGTCTTCGTTGTGCAGCGTGGCATTGGTGACGGTGACGCCGCCGACAAATACCGGCGCGAGCCGCGCGGTCGGCGTCAGCGCGCCGGTGCGTCCCACCTGCACGTCGATATCCACCACTTTGGTGCGCGCGAGTTCTGCCGGAAACTTGTGCGCAATGGCGAAGCGCGGTGCGCGCGAAACAAATCCCAAGCGCTGCTGCGCGGCCAGGTCATTGACTTTGTAGACCACACCGTCGATGTCGTAACCCAAAGCAGCGCGCCGCGCGCCGATATGGCGGTAGTACTCAAGCAGGCCTCGCGGGCCACGTGCCAACTGCCGCTCGTGCGGTACCGGCACATGCAGCGTCGCCAAGAAGTCGAGCAGTTCGCTGTGCGTGGCGGGCAACGCATGTCCCTCCAGCGCGCCGACGCCATAAGCGAAGAAGCTAAGCGAGCGCGCCGCCGTCAACTTCGGATCGAGTTGCCTCAGCGAGCCCGCCGCCGCATTGCGCGGATTGGCAAACTCCTTCTCGCCGGCCGTTCGCTGGCGTGCATTGAGATGCTCAAAATCCTTGCGCATCATCAATACTTCGCCACGTATCTCTATCATTGCAACATCTATCGACAGTCTCAGAGGAATAGTATGGATAGTACGAAGATTCGCCGTGACATCCTCGCCGCGGTAACCGTCGCCGCGAGTTGCGCCCTGGACAAACACGCCGCCGCGATAGGTCAAGGTAATCGCCAGGCCGTCGAATTTCGGTTCACATGCGTACTCGATCTCGTCCACACCGAGTGCCTCGCGTGCGCGCCGGTCGAAAGCCTCCACATCCGTGCTTTCGAACGCGTTGTTGAGCGAGAGCATCGGCGTCTGGTGGGTGATGCCGGCGAAATCACTACGCGGCGCCGCGCCCACGCGCTGCGTCGGCGAATCGGGTGTGACCAACTCCGGGTAGCGCGCTTCGAGTGCTTGCAGCTCGCGAAACAACGCATCGAATTCAGCATCGGAAACGGTTGGCGCATCGAGCACGTAGTAACGGTAGTTGTGCCCTTCGATTTCCACCCGCAACGCGCTAGCGCGCTTGCGGATTTCTTCGGGCGGCAACGCGCTAGCGCGCTTGTGGCCATCATCCGGTGGCGCCGCGCCGGCGCGCTCGCGCTCAGCCGAACTCATCCATGCGCTCCGCGGCACAACAAATAGGCTCGCGCGAAAACTTCTGACTCAGCAAGCGCGTGCGGCAGTCCACGGCCTTCGCCGCTCAAGCGGCGGAACTCGATTCCGCGAACAGTTGCTGCGCGAGTGGACTGCCCGACGGTATTTGCTGCTTGGCCATGGTATTGACGATCTCCAGCAGCTGGTTGCGGATTTGCTGAAGCTGCGCGTCCTTGACCTCCCGGCGGCGTTCGTCGACCACAATGCCGCCGACACCGTGCGCGAACTGCTGCGCCGCGGTCGTCATGCGAGCCAGCGCCTTGGCTACGTCCTTCACGCGCGGTACATCCAGGGAGAACACCACGCTGTGCGTCGTCATCGAGCGGACCTGGTCAAGCAAGAATGGTCGCGGTTCGCCGTTGCTCAGCGTGAACATATCTTCGCCGTGCTCATTGCGCGCCACGAATACGCCATCCGGACGCAGCGTCAAGCCTTCGGCTTCGGCCAGAGCGCGAATCTTCGTCGCCGCTAGCGGCGCGCCGTCCTTGCTGGCGACGTGGTAATCCATCACCACATCGACTTGCGCGCAAAACGCGTCCAGTGCCTCGGCGTGGCGCAGCGCGGCCTCCTTGTCCGGCATGTCCGCTTGCAGCTTTAGGCTTGCGGCGACGTTCTTCACCATGCCAATAAAGCTTTCCAGTTCATTCGAACTGAGCGGGCCATTGCGGTTCGCTAACTGCACGCCGACTTGCAACTGGTTGTAGCTGCGTTCGGCGCCGGTTTGAATGTCTTCCCAAGACCCGTCGGTAAGGTTCTTGCCTTGCCAGCGCGCCGGCTTGTTGACGAACGGAAATTGCTGCAGTGCGGCCTTAAGCGCTGTTGCCAAAACCGATGCGCCCGAATCCGCGCGCAGCATCGCAATGTAGTGGATACGCTTGTCCAACGGCGTGCTCGGCGCCGTCATCTCCAAGCGCAATGACGGCTCGATCTGTTCACTGGAAACGCGCTTGGTGCGCGTCAGCGGCAGCGCGTCTTCGCTCGCTCCAACGCCCGGCGCGGCGCCGCTGGAGGCGGACCCTGCGGCGGCGCCATCGAGCAGCACGTCGGGGTGCTCGCGCCGGAAGATCTCCTCCGCCTGCGCGCGATAGCGCCGCTCCTGCAAACGATTGAATAGATAAACACCGCCGATCACCAACGCACCGAGCACCAACAAGCTGAGTTGCAAATCACTCATCGTTGCCTGCCTGCGAATTACTCATCGCCCATTTGCCTGTTCGCACAATCACGCCGCCGCTACTTCGTCGCGCATGCGCAGAGCCTGCTCCATATCTACCGCCACTACGCGCGAGACGCCCGATTCCTGCATGGTAATGCCAAGCAATTGCTCAGCCATTTCCATGGTGAGCTTATTATGGCTGATAAACAGGAACTGAGTGTTCTCCGCCATGCGCTTGACCAAGTCGCAATAGCGCACCGTGTTCGCGTCGTCGAGCGGCGCATCGACCTCGTCGAGGATGCAGAAGGGCGCTGGATTGAGCTGGAAAATCGAAAACACCAGCGACAGCGCGGTTAGCGCCTTCTCGCCGCCTGAGAGCAAGTGGATCGAACTGGTTTTCTTGCCCGGCGGCTGCGCCGTTACTTCCAGCCCGGCGTCCAGAATTTCTTCCCCGGTTAGCGCGATGTTGGCGCGCCCGCCGCCGAACAACTGCGGGAACAAGGTGCTGAAGGAACTGTTCACTTTCTCGAACGTGTCGCGCAGCAGTTCGCGCGTCTCGCGATCGATGCGCCGGATGGCGTTCTCCAGCGTCTCCACGGCTTCGATCAGATCGGTTGATTGCGCATCCAGGTAGTTCTTGCGCTCGAAGGCGGCATCGTATTCGGCTACAGCAGCCAAGTTTACCGGACCAAGCGCCTCGACTTCGCCATTGAGGCGGTTCAACTCTGTCTGCAGATGGCTGGAGCGGGCGCCCTTCTCCAGCAGCGGCAGCAGCGTTTCATCGCTGGCGCCATGCGCTTGCAGTTGTTCGGAAAACTGCGTTTCCGCCAGCCGCGCCTCTTGCTCCTTGAGCCGCACCTCGTTCATGCTCTCGCGCAGCGGCTCCAGCTTCTGCTCGCTGGTCTGGCGGTCGCCTTCCACTTCGGCGATTTGCGCGGTGAGCGCCTCCAGCGCCGAGCGCGCTTGCGCAAGCGCCTGATCGGCCCCTTCGCGCTGACTCAACGCTGCGTTCAGCGAGCCCACCAGCGCGCTATCGTCCAGTTGCCCCAGTTCGGTTTGTAGCGCAGCCTGCTGCTGTTCCAGCTCCTGCAGCCGCCGCTGCACGCGCGCCAACTCCTGCTCATTGTGCGCGATGCGCTCGGCGCTGCTCTTCTCGGCAAAGCGCGCTGCTTGCGCTGCACGCTCGGCCTCTTGTTGAGCAGCACGGCGTTCATTCAGCAGTTGCAGGGCCTGCGCGTAGCCGGCGTCGGCGTCCGCTAACGCCGCCGCAACGCGCCGCTGCTCCAGCGCCGCCGCGTCGAGCTGCGCCTGCAAGTGCTGCTGCGCCAGTTCTTCCATGCCGCGTTGACGCGCCAATTCAGCCAACTCGCTCGCCACTTGTGCGGCACGCGTATTAATGCGCTCCGACAGCTCGCTCATGCGCACGATTTCCAACTGCGCTTGATGGCGCTTCGCTTGCAACTCCGCTTGCTGCTGACGTTGCGCCTGCGTGCGCGCCTCCAGCTCTTCCTGCTGCGTCTGCACAGCGGCCAGCGCAGCGCGGCGCTCGGCGAGCTCTGCCTGCACCGCACCGAGTTGAGCGCGCAACTCGTCGATCTCGCGCCGGCGCGCTAGCACGCCGTGCATTTGCGCATTAGGCGCGAAAAAGCTTACGCTGTGGCGCGTAATCACATGCGCTTCGCGCGTCACCAACATCACACCGGCCGGCAACGCCTCGGCTTGTTGCAAAGCATCGCGCCAGGACTCGACTGCATACACATCCTTTAGCCAATCAGCAAGGATACCCTGCGCGCGCGCATCATTGACCGTGACGTAGCGCAGCAGAGGCGTGCCGCTCGATGCTCCGGCGTCCGCCGGCGTCGTGGCGCTTTCAGCGAAGAACGCGACGCCGGCGGGCGGCGTCGGCATGTCCCCGGCCAGCGCCAAACTTTGCAGCCCGACCGCGTTCAAGCGCGCGCCGAGCGCGGCTTCCAATGCATCTTCCCAGCCGGGCGCAACATCGATGGTTTGCCATAAGCGCGGCGCGTCATGCATGCCGTGCTGCGCCAAAAACGTGTTTACGCTGGCATCGTCCATCAGCTTGGATTGCAACCGCTCCAAAGTCTGGATCTGGCCTTCCAGCTTGGTGGCGCGTGCGCTCGCCTGCTCAACCTGCTGAGTGACTTCGCTGTGCCGTACGCGCAACGCACCCGCCTGTTCCTGCAATGCGCTGAGCTCGTCCACGAGCGTGCCGTGCTGCTGATCCATCGATTGCAGCGCTGCGACATCGCGCTCAAGGCGCGCATTATCGGGCGCGATGAGCTCGAGCTGTTCCTCTTCCAACTTGCGCGCGCGCGCGGTAAGTTGCTCAATCACACGCTGCGCGTGACCGCGATTGGCTTGCGCCACCGAGGCGCCTTGCTGCAGTTGCGCCTGCTGTTCGCGCGCACCACGCTGGCGCTGCGAAGCCTGATTGAATTCGGCTTCGGCCGCCGGCAGTTCGTCACCGCGCTCCTGCACGTCTTGCGCCAGTTGCGCGCAAGACTGCTGCGCTTGCGCATGCTCGGATCTAAGCGCGGCCAGCTTGGCTTCGGTTTGCTGCAGTTCGTCGCGCGACTGCTGCTGCTGATCGCCGCCACTGCGCAATTGCTGTTCGATGCGGCGTTTGTTGTCACGCACGAACTGCAACTGTTGCTCGACGCGCGCGATCTCGGCGTTGATTTCGTACAGCTTGCCTTGCGCCGCGCGCAAAGTATCGCCGGCTTGATAATGGTCCTGGCGCACTTGCTCCAACCGCTTCTCGGCGGCGCGCAGCGCGGCCACTTCATGCTCAAGCTCGTTCTGCAGACGGGTCAACTCGCGCCCGTGACGCTCGCGCGCATTGGTGGCATCGCGCTTGCGCAAGAACCAGAGCAGATTCTGCGTTGTCTGCAACTGCGCTTGCAATTCCTGATAGCGCTGCGCCGTCTGGCGTTGGGTGTCGAGCTTTTCCAGCTGCGCGCTCAGTTCTTGCAGAATGTCGTGGGTGCGCGCGAGGTTCTGCCGCGTGTCGTTCAAGCGCAATTCGGTCTCTCGGCGACGCTCTTTATATTTGGAGACGCCGGCAGCCTCCTCCAGGAACACACGCAATTCCTCGGGCTTAGATTCAACGATGCGCGAGATCATGCCCTGCTCGATGATCGCGTAGGCGCGCGGTCCTAACCCAGTGCCGAGGAATATATCGGTGATGTCGCGGCGGCGTACGTGCTGATTGTTGATGTAATAGCTGGATTCGCCGTCGCGCTCCAAGACGCGCTTGACCGAGATGTCGCCGTACTGCCCCCATTGGCCGCCGACGCGGCCCAAGCTATTGTCGAACACGAGTTCGACACTGGCGCGGTTGGCGGGAGGGCGCTGCGTGGTGCCGTTGAAGATGACATCTTGCATCGTTTCGCCGCGCAGATGACGCGCTTGCGATTCGCCCAGCACCCAACGCACGGCATCGACGACGTTCGACTTGCCGCAGCCGTTCGGGCCGACCACGCCGAGCAATTGCCCCGGCACCGACAAATGCGCTGGATCGGCGAAGGACTTAAAGCCCGCAATTTTGATGTGACGTAAGTGCAATTTACCGACAGCAGCGCTGAGTTTGGTACTAAGGTTGGATCTTAAGCGCGCCACCGCTATGAGAACACGAGCGGCACACCGTCCGGGGGCGACATTGCATCGCCGTTATAATTCCGAATTGTACCCGAACTTACTTGCCGCATTTCTTCGCACTCACACGCTCTCGCATGCCGACTCGACCCAAGCGCGCGCTGGAAACATTCGCCAACCCCAAGCCGAAGCGCGACTACCATATTCAGATGCAGATTCCGGAATTCACCTGCCTATGTCCAAAAACCGGACAGCCGGACTTTGCGCACCTGACCTTGGATTTCATCCCGGATCGGCACTGCGTAGAGCTGAAAAGCTTGAAACTGTACATCTGGTCGTACCGCAACGAAGGCGCGTTCCACGAAGCGGTCACGAATCAGATCGCCGACGATGTCGTTGCCGCGATCGCGCCGCGATACTTGCGCCTCACCGCGAAGTTCTACGTGCGCGGCGGCATTTTCACCAACGTCGTCGTCGAGCACCGCAAAAAGGGTTGGAAGCCGGCACCGAACGTCAATCTGGCCAACTTCCCGGTCGAGCCTTCGGTGGGCTAATACTGGCCTATGCATAACTTAGAGCCTATTAAAGGTAGAGAGTCCCAGACTGTACCTATGCCGGGTATCTATTGATGGCAACGCTGACCGCAGTCACAACCGAGCGGCAGGCGCCCATAAGTGCGCTGCAAGCCTGGGCCGTCGCGCTCGCGCTGCTGTTCGCCCCGTTTGCGTTTCTCTACCTCGGCCGCCCGCGCCGTGCACTGGCCTACGTGCTGGCATTGGGCACGCCGTTCGCAGTGGCGTTGCTCGCGTTGACCTCGGGGCTGCCCCGGACCGCGATTGCCGCCCTAATCGTGACCCTGCTGGTAGCGCTGTACGCGGTGCATGACGCTTGGCGCTGCGCGCGCGCGCCACAAGCGCCGCAGCGCTTGCCCGCTTACGTCATCGTCACGGTGATGACTGCGGCGTTCGCCTTGCTGGCCCTAACGCGCGGCTTTATTGGCGAACCGTACAAGATTCCGTCTACCTCGATGGCGCCTTTGCTGCAGCGCGGCGACCTGGTCTTGGTAAGTAAATGGGGCTTTGGCAATTACGGCTCCGACAAGCTGCCGGTGGCAGGCAAGGTGTTTCGCGCGCCGCAACGCGGTGACATCATCGTGTTTAAGTGGCCGGTGGACGCGCACGTCGACTACGTCAAGCGCGTGGTCGGCATGCCGGGCGACGTCATCGAGTATCGGGACAAGCAACTCATCATCAACGGCGCACCGGCTAACTACGTGCGTCTGGAAGACTATCAACTCGCCAGCGCGCCCAGGCCGCAGCGGCACCTGCGCGAAGCATTCGCCGCGGAGCCGAACGATATTCTGATCGACCCCGGCGCCCCGGCGGTGGCGACGCACAGCGTCAAGAGCAGCGCCATGCAGTATTGCTCCTACCACAGCAACGGCTTTCGCTGCACCGTGCCGGCGGCGCACTATTTCATGCTCGGCGACAATCGCGATAGCAGCAACGACAGCCGCTATTGGGGCATGGTGCCGCAGACCAACCTAATCGGCAAAGTGGTCTGGCACACACGGGTGTTTCGAACAAAGTAGGCGCGAAGGATGTTAGGCAGGCGCGGGGGAACCCCCTGCCCCCGCGCTCGTTCTCTTTAGGCCGTGCCTATTATGTGGGGGACGAGGGACTAGAGAAGACTGCCATCGCGGCTTCAGCGGTGTTAGTACGCGGCCGCAGTTGCTTATTGCTCCAAGGTGCGCGTCGCACCCTATCTTGGCGACTCCGCATCAACGAACGAGGGCGGGGACGCGAAGACGGGGCGAAGCCCAGGCTTCGCCCGTCTTCGCCAGGGGTTCCCCCGCGCCACCTCTACTCCACGAACGCGCGCTCAATAACGTAGTCGCCGGGCGCGCCGGTGTGCGGTGAAATTTCGAAGCCGCGCGCGTCGAGCAAGCCGGCGGTATCTTTGAGCATACTTGGGCTGCCGCAGATCATCGCGCGATCACGCGCCGGATCGAGCGGCGGCAAACCAATATCGTCGAACAACTTGCCGCTTTCCACTAAATCCGTCAGCCGCCCGCGGTTTTGGAAAGGCTCGCGCGTCACCGTCGGGTAATAGATCAGCTTGGCGCGCACTTCGTCGCCGAAGAATTCGTTGTTGGGCAGCTGTTGGGTGATGTATTCGGCGTAAGCCAGTTCGCTCACCACGCGCACGCCATGCACCAGCACGACTTTCTCGAAGCGCTCGTAGGCAAGCGGATCGCGGATGATGCTCATGAACGGCGCCAGGCCGGTGCCGGTGGCGAACAAGTAAAGATGCTTGCCCGGGCGCAGATCGTGCAGCACCAGGGTGCCGACCGGCTTGCGGCTGACCAGCACCTCGTCGCCGGGCTTGATGTGTTGTAAGCGCGAAGTCAGCGCGCCTTCGGGCACTTTGATGCTTAGAAACTCCAAGTGTTCGTCGTAGTTGGCGCTCGCGATACTGTACGCGCGCAGCAGCGGCTTGCCCTCGACTTTGATGCCGAGCATAACGAAGTGGCCGTTCTCGAAGCGCAAACCTTGCTCGCGCGTCGTCCTAAAACTAAACAAAGTGTCATTCCAGTGATGCACCCCGAGCACGCGCTCGGTCCCAATGCTTGCCATGTGCCGGTTAGAAGAATTGAATTGAGCGCCAGTTTAGGCAGCCCACCTAATTCTGAAAAGCGCATATTTTGGATATAGTTCATCTGTATAATCAATATAGAAAATGCGTTACACCCTGCGTCAATTGCAAGTCTTCGCCGCGATCGGCCAGCACGGCACCGTGTCCGGGGCGGCACAACGCCTGCGCATGTCGCAATCGGCAGCCAGCACGGCGCTGGCAGAGCTGGAGAATCAATTCGACCGGCGCTTGTTCGACCGCGATGGCAAGCGGCTGCGGCTCAACGAAACCGGGCGACTGCTACTGCCGAAAGCGCGCGAGCTGCTGGAACGCGCCGGTGAATTTGAAACTTTACTCACCAATAACACCAGCTTCGGCACGCTGCGCGTAGGTGCGACGCTGACGATTGGAAATTACCTCGGCACCTTGTTGGCAGGTGAGTTCATGCGCCGCTACCCAGGCAGCCGCGTCACGCTGGAAGTGAATAACACCACGCGCATCGCACAGCGCATCGCCAATTTCGAACTCGATCTAGCCTTGATTGAAGGCGAGAGCAGCGATCCCGAACTGCAGATGAGCAGTTGGGTGGCCGATGAACTCGCCGTGTTCTGCTCGCCTGGCCACGCGCTGGCCAAGAGCAAAAACTTGAGTATCGAACGCGTGCTCGAGCATTGGTGGATCGTGCGCGAACCCGGCTCGGGCACGCGCCAAACGCTGGACCGCGCACTGGGCAGCCGCCGCAACGCACTCAAGATCCGCCTCGAACTCGAGCACACGGAAGCAATCAAGCGCGCGGTGGAAGCCGGTTTGGGCATCGGCTGCGTATCGCGCCTGGCGCTGGCGGACGCATTTCGCCGCGGATCATTGCTGGAGCTCAAGGTGCGCGCTTTAGACTTGCGCCGCAAGTTCCACTTCCTGCTACATCGGCAGAAGTACCGTACGCCCGGAATCGACGCCTTTCTTGCCTTGTGCCACGAGAGTTCCGCGCGCGGCGCGCGCAGCGACCAAATTGCGCTGTCCGGCGCGTTTACCGCGCGGCAGACCTAGGCTCCCTAGCCCGGCTTCGGGGCTAACCGATCCGAATAAAGTCCCGCGCAGATGATCAGCGCGCCGCCGATCCAATCGCGCAGCGATAACACTTCGCCGGCCAGCCAGTACGCAGCGGCGGCAGCGACCACCAGCTCGAACAGCAAGATGATCATCGCCTGATTGGCGGGCAGGTGGGTGAATCCGTATTGCACGCAAAGGCTCATGATCAGCACCACCGCACCGATACCGAGCAGCGCCAACCAGTGCGCCGCCAGTTGCTGCGGCAGTGCTGACCAAACACGCGGTTCCAGCATGCAGGCGAGCGCTGCGACGACCACGGTGCCCACCCACACCGCCATCGATTTGGCAACGATGCCGCTCAGCTGCGCCTTGCGCACCAAAATATTCGAGCACGCAAAAGCGAATCCGGCGCTCAACGCCAGCCAATCACCGAGAGATTGCGGCAGCGGCAGGCCTGTGCCAGTGTCGGAAAGCATAAGCATGGCGCCAGCGAGCGCGACGGCGAGCACCCCATAGCCCGCCGGGGGAGCGGCCTCGCGCAAGAAGATCCGCGCGAGCGGCACGCTCCAAACGGGCGCCAGATAGAACAATAACAACACGCGCACGACCTCGGTCTGCAACACCGCGATGAGGTAACTCACGATGGACCAACCGGCCGCAAGCGCAATCCCGAACAACAACCACGGCTGCCGGCGAAATTCATGCCAAGCGCGGAAGCGAATCGCGCTGGCGAGCAAAAGCGCAATTGCGTATGTAAGCAGCGTTGCGGGCGCAGCGCCGAGTCCGGCCTGCTCCAACTTGCGATACGGATACCAGATGACGCCCCACAAAGAGGCGCCCAGCAGCAGACTGAGCGGCGCGAGGTTAGCTGCGGCAGATGCGCCCGTTTTGCTCGGCCAACTCATGAATCGTGTCGCAACTCCCTTATAATGCGCGTTTTGGCTGAAAGCCGCCCAACGGCTCGGATGAATCCTGATCTACAACTACTGCAGCCCTACCCGTTCGAGCGGCTGCGCGCGCTGCTCGCGGGAACCAAACCGAACACGGCGCTGAAGCATATCGTATTGTCGATCGGCGAGCCGAAACACGAGACGCCAGCGTTTATTTGCCAGTCGCTTGCCGACAATCTGTCCGGGTTATCAAGCTATCCAATGACCGCAGGCTCCGATGAACTGCGCGGCGGCATTGCCGGCTGGCTGCGTCGACGTTACCGCTTGGACCGGGTCGATCCAGCCACGCAGGTGTTACCGGTGCTGGGCAGCCGCGAGTCGCTGTTTGCGCTGGCGCAAGTCGTCGTTGACCGCACCCGCGCAGGCGCGAGCGTCATCTGTCCGAACCCGTTCTATCAAATCTACGAAGGCGCGGCGTTGCTGGCGGGCGCCAAACCGTACTTCGTCAATACCACCGCGCAGAACGGCTTTCGCTTCGACATCAACGCGGTGCCGGATGAAGTCTGGGCTCGCACGCAGTTGATCTTCGTCTGTTCGCCGTCCAACCCAACCGGCAATGTGGTGACGCTGGAAGAGTGGCGCGCACTGTTTGCGCTAAGCGACAAATACGGTTTCGTCATCGCCTCGGACGAGTGCTACAGCGAGATCTACCTCGACACCGCCCAGCCGCCGCTCGGCAGCTTAGAAGCAGCGCAAGCGCTTGGCCGGTCCGATTACCGCAATCTGGTCGCCTCCGGCAGCCTATCGAAGCGATCTAACGTGCCGGGCATGCGCTCCGGCTACGTGGCCGGCGACGCCGACATCATGAAGGCATTCGCGCGTTATCGCACTTATCACGGCAGCGCCATGAGCCCTGCAGTGCAGGCGGCGAGCATCGCGGCCTGGCAAGATGAGGCGCACGTAATCGAAAATCGCCGCCTCTACAAAGAAAAGTTCAACCTGTTTTACGACATCGTCAATCCAGTGTTGCCGCTGCGTATGCCGGCAGCAAGTTTTTACTTTTGGGCGCGCACGCCGATCGCAGACACCGAATTCGCCCGCAGGTTATTCGCCGATCAACACATCACGGTGTTGCCAGGCAGCTACCTCGGACGCGAAGCGCATGGGACGAATCCGGGGGCAAACTACGTGCGCCTGGCGCTGGTGCATTCGTTGGAAGACTGCGAGGAAGCCGCGCGGCGCATAGCTGAGTTCGCGCGCCGGCTTTGAGGGCGTATCTAGCGCTGCAGCGCTGGGGCGCAACGACAGCCAAGACTGAAACCACTCGAGGAGCTTATGAGCAACCTACAGAGCGTCATTGAAACCGCGTTCGAGCGCCGCAGTGAAATCAATCCGGCCTCCGCCTCAGCCGAAGTGAAATCCGCGGTCGCCAACGTGCTCAATCAACTGAACGCCGGCACGTTGCGCTGCGCGGAAAAGATCAATGGCGAATGGGTCACGCACCAGTGGGTGAAGAAGGCGGTGCTGCTGTCGTTTCGCCTTCGAGACAACGAAATTATGGCCGGGGGCTGCACGAATTACTTCGACAAAGTCGATTCCAAATTCGCCACATTCACCTCGCAAGATTTTCAACGCGGCGGCTACCGCGTGGTGCCACCGGCATTTGCGCGTCATGGCTCGTTCGTGGCGAAGAACGTCGTGCTGATGCCCTCCTACGTCAACATCGGCGCCTACGTCGACGAGAGCACCATGGTCGATACTTGGGCGACGGTCGGCTCGTGCGCGCAGATCGGTAAGAACGTGCATTTGTCGGGCGGCGTCGGCATCGGCGGCGTGCTCGAGCCGGTGCAAGCCAACCCCACCATCATCGAAGACAATTGCTTCATCGGCGCGCGCTCGGAAGTGGTGGAAGGCGTGATCGTCGGCGAAGGCTCAGTTATTTCGATGGGCGTCTACATCGGCCAGAGCACCAAGATATACAACCGTGCCAGCGGCGAAGTGACCTACGGCAAAATTCCACCCGGCTCAGTGGTTGTTTCCGGTAATCTGCCCTCGGCGGACGGCAAGTACAGCCTGTACTGCGCCGTGATCGTCAAGCAAGTGGATGCCAAAACGCGCGCCAAGACCAGCATCAACGAGTTGTTGCGAGATTGAAACGATGCGCGGGGGTGGTATGCGCCCCCTCAGCCCCCGCGCCCGCTTCGCTGTTCACCGTGCCTAGTTGTGTTGCGCGCGATGGCGCATTTCAATCGGTGCATTCGCGACGCCAACAAAGAATCGTCCAACCTCTGCGCCTCTATCGGGCACCCTACCAAGAGAAGCAAGCGCGGGGGGCTGGGGGGGTGCACGCCACCCCCGCGCTGTTGAAACACCGATGTGCCTCCTCCTGACCGCGCTCGACGCGCATCCCGACTACAAGCTCATCGTCGCCGCCAATCGGGATGAGTATTACGCACGACCGGCCACACCCGCCCATTGGTGGCACGATCAACCGCAAATTTTTGCCGGGCGCGATTTGCAGCATGGCGGCACTTGGCTGGGCGTGTCGCGCAGCGGCCGCTTCGCCGCGCTCACCAACTTCCGCGATCCGCGCACATTCAAAGCCGATGCGCCCTCGCGCGGCAGCCTACCGCGCGATTTCTTGATCGCTGAGCATTCCGCTGACGCGCATGCAGAAGCACTTACTCAGCGCAGCAGCATCTACAACGATTTCAATCTGGTGCTGTGGGACGGCGTGCAAGCACGCGTTTTCGCCAGTCGAGGTGCATACTCAGCCGAGATAAGCCCTGGGCTTAGCGCGGTAAGCAATCATCTGCCTAATACTCCCTGGCCCAAGGTCGTGCGCAGCAAAGCCAGTTTAGCCGACTTGCTGGCGCAACCCGGCGCGCTGCAACGCGATGCAATCTTCGCTTTGCTGCGCGATCGCAGTCCGGCACGCGACGACGAACTGCCGGAAACCGGCGTCGGCTTGACGCTCGAACGCGAACTCTCGCCGATCTTCATTGCCCACGACGGTTACGGCACGCGCTGCTCGACTTTGGTCACCGTCGACCGCAACGGTCACGTCGAGTTCGAGGAACGCGGCTACGCACCCGGCGCAGCGTTACAACACGTTTCCCGACAGCATCTAAATCTTCGTTAGTAACCTTTGATCAGCGCAGCGCTTTGCGCACGACGAGCTTTAAGCCCGACCACACCTCGTCGACAGCGCACACTTTGATATCCACCCACCCCAAGGGCAGCGCCACCTTGCGGATAGCGTCCTCGGTGATGTCAGCATCGACCTTAGCGGCCTTCTTCGGCCATGAAACCCATACAACCGCGCTCGGCGCGAGCGTCTGGCGCGCGGCAATAAGCGCGCGCTCCAATGCGCTACGCCGTGTCGTAAAAACCTGCACAAGATCGACGCTCTTGCTCAGCCGCGCCGCAAATTGCACCGAGTTCGGCAGCGGCTCGAGCAGAGTTCGATAACCTGCCGGCGCATCGATTAGAAGAATTTTGCAGCCTTCTTTGATGCCGAGTTTGCGCGCCAGTGGTGTGCCCGAGTAGCCCGTTGACATGACCAGCCCAAAAAAGTGAGCAGCGTGGCGCAGTTCGGGGCTACCGGCAAGCCGGCCCGCCTGCGCTCCCCCGACGACCACGGCGCCTTGTGGCAACATTGGCGCTAGCCCGCACGCGCGGCCAGCAGCGAACCAGGCAAGGTCAACCAGGATGCCGCATGAAAATTAAGCGCATTGAACACGTCGCCATCGCCGTGAAGAACATCGCCGCGATGCGCGAAATCTTCGAGCAGAAGCTCGGCATCGCCATGCAATACGAGGAGCATTTGCCGCAACATGCCACTACGCTCGCCATGTTCCCGGTGGGCGAAACTTACCTCGAGTTGTTGCAGTCGGACATGCCCGGCACCGGCACCAGCAACTGGATCGCCGAGCGCGGCGAGGGGCTATTTCACATCTGTCTGGAAGTCGAAGACATCGATGCGGCAATGACCGAGTTGCGCGGCAAAGGCATGCGCTTTCAAAGCGAGCAGCCGCTGATCGGCCACGGCAACTGCCGCATCGTGTTTCTCGATCCGCAATGCACCGGTAACTTGGTCATCGAGTTGGCGCAGCAGCCGCAAGGCGGCTCACTCCCGCACGGCGCAGCAGCGACTTGATCTGCGCGCGGCAGGCGCCCGCACACATTCGCTACGGTTCAGGATACACCGGCTCGCATCTCACCTCGCTGGTTACCGAATTGGCGATAAAGCATAACTCGTGCGCCTCATGGTGCAACGCATCAATATCGCCACGCGTCGGCCGGTGCTCGCCGGAAAATCTCGCATCCGGATGCATCGTAATGCTAAGCAAGGCGACCTTGCCCGCCGCGTTTCTGCCCATGCGCGCCTCGGCCGCATCGGCATAACGATCGACGCAGAACTTGCGCTTAGCCGCGAGCGCGAGAAACCACAACATGTGACAACTGGAAAGTGCGGCGACGAGCGCTTCCTCCGGATCAACCGCCGCAGTCTCCGATAACGGTGGGCGCACCACCAGCGGCGAGGATGAACCGACCACCTCCACGCCGCCGTCGAAACGCCAGTAGTGCTTGCGGCTGTAGCGGCCGTCTACGAACACCTGCCCGCCCCGCTCCCACACTACCTCGGCGACAGATTGACTCATGCTACGTTCCTTTCTGCACGCTGGTGCGATTGCGTGCGTTATTTGCGAATGCGCGTAGCGTGAAGGAAATTTTGGCGCTATGCAACCGTGCGCAGCGGCACGCTCAGCGCGCGTGCCGCCGGCTATTCCGGCTCGATCTCCGGTTTAAGCCGGCGGATAAACGCGACGACTTCCCGAATCTGCTCGTCGGTCAACCAGCTAAAGGAAGCCATTCCTTTTTGCGGACTCCCCTTCTTGATGCGATTGGCCAAGAACTCGTCGGTATTGGGATTGTTCATCAGTTGCGGGCCTTTGCCTTGCTTGCGCCCATAATCCTCGTGACAAAAGCCGCAAACGTTGCGGAACAGGTTCTTGGTATCAAGCTTCTGATCGGGTTGTTGCGCATGCAATCCAGTAGCGGCGAACAGCGCCTGCGCTACGCATGCAACGCGAACCATGCGATGAACCCGCATTCCAGCACACATCAATCGAGCGCAAAGACTTTGAGCACACCCGAATCCTTCGGCATGCTGACCCAAGGTTCGCCCCAAAGTTCAGCATAACCATCCCCCACCAGGCTGCCCCAGCCGGTCATCACCGCGATGTATTGCTTGCCTTTGGCCATGTAACTGATGGTGCCGCCGTTGTGGCCTTGCCCGTTATTGTGGCTCCACAGCAATTGGCCGTTTGCTGAGTTGTACATGCGCAACATGCCATCGGCTTCAGGCACCACCAGCAAATTGCCGGCGGTGCTCAACAAGCCGGCGTGCGGCGGCGCTTTCATGAACGGAATTTCGTAAACCACTTTGCCGCTGATGGGATCGCGTGCGCGGATGTGGCCGCGCGCAGGCCCGTCTTTGGGTGCGACGAACTTGAAGTTGGCGCCGATATTGAGCTGAGCCATCGGCTCGAGCATCGGTGTGGTCTTGACCACTTCTAGATCGATACACCACTCGAAACCCACTTTATACATGAGGCCAGTCTTGGGACTATACGAACCTGCGTTCCAGCTATAACCGCCGGCGATGGCGGGGCAAAGGTTCTCGTGCTTGCCTTCTTTCAAATCGCGGCGGCCGACCGGATGACCATTCTTATCCACACCAGTCATGAAGTTGACGTTGTCGACACCGGGATAGGCACCGACGAACTTCATGCTGCCGCGGTCCAGCACATACACATAGCCGTTCTTGGATGGATGCACGACATACTTCTTGCCGCTGCGGTCGATGTGCATTAGCTCGCCGGAGGCTGGATCATAATCCCACGCATCGTGCGGGATGACTTGGAAATAGCTTTTCAGCTTGCCACTGTCCGGATCCAGCATGATGATTGACGAGGTATACAAGTTGTCGCCGGGGCGCGGGCCCTCGGTCTTCCATTTGTCCCCGGCCCAGTCGTACAACGGCGCCGGATTGCCGGTTCCCCACCAGAGCGTATTGCTTTCAGGATCGTAGCTGCCGGCCATCCATCCACCACCGCCGCCGGTCTTCCAAGATTCCCCGCCCCAAGAAGTCGCGCGCACGTCGGACTCGGTGCCGTCGTTGCCGCCGACGGTCAGGAATTCCCAGATTTTCTCGCCGGTTTTGGCGTTCACGCCGAAGATCGGGCCACGGTACGGCCATTCGCCGCCTTGCGAGCCGATGATGACCTTGTCCTTCACCAACAACGGCGCGCCGGTAAAACCGACGGTCAATTTCTCGGAGTTGATCAACTTCGTTTCCCACTTCAGTTGCCCGCTCTTGGCATCCACGGCGACCAGCTTGCCGTCGAGCGTGCCCATGTAAATAAGGCCGTAGCCGCCGGCGATGCCGCGGTTGTAGGGCGAATGCGTCTGCTGGGAGACGAGCTCTTCGTTGAGCTTTTGTTTATAGGTCCACAGCATTTCGCCCGTTGCACCGTCGAGCGCATAGAGCTGGTTATAGGGACTCGAGTAGAACAGCACACCGTCGATGGCCAGGGGGAACCCTTGCAAGCCGCGCACGGCGCGCGAGGCCGCGTGCGACCAGGACTCCTTCAGACGATGCACATTCGCGGTATTGATCTGATCCAACCCGCTGTAGTGCCAGGATTGATACTGGCCATGATAGGTGGGCCAATTGCCGGGCTCACGCAAGGCGTTCTGCAGGCGTGTGCCGTCTACGTTTGCGGCGGCATACGCCCCAGCGCCAATCACTAGCGCGCTCACGGCCAAACAACGCTTGAGACCATGTCGTTTCATTGATGCTCTTCCCTTCCGCAAATTTTGAGTGAAGTGCGCTCGCCTGCGCTGTGCGCGCGCCAGGGTGCGATCAAACTCTGTAAACAAACGGCGCGCGAGCGCTAAGCGATGTTTTCCAACCAGCGGCATTGTTCGTGCAGCCAGCGGCAAAGTCAATCAAGCGCCGCGCGACGGGTAAAATGGCGTCCAAACTGAACATGGTGCCCCTGATGCAAGCCACTCTAGAACTCGCGCAAGCCTTGATTCGACAACGCTCGGTCACGCCGAATGACGCGGGTTGCCAAAGTCTTATCGAAGCACGGCTGGCCCGACTCGGCTTTTCCTGCGAGCGTTTCGAAGCCAACGGTGTAAGCAATCTCTGGGCGCGGCGCGGCAGCGCGCGCCCGCTAGTCGTGTTCGCCGGGCATACCGATGTGGTGCCGACGGGACCGCTCGAACAATGGCACAGCGACCCCTTCGTGCCGAGCGTGCGCGACGGCAAACTCTATGGACGCGGTGCCGCCGACATGAAAACGTCGCTTGCGGCTTTCGTCACCGCGATCGAGAATTTGCTTGCACAAAATCCAAATACTCCTGGATCTATAGGATTACTACTCACGTCTGATGAGGAAGGCCCTGCTATAGACGGCACAGTAATGGTGGTCAACGCGCTCAAAGCACGCCGCGAGCGGATCGACTTCTGCATCGTTGGCGAACCGACTTGTGTGGATCGTCTCGGCGATACGGTCAAGAACGGAAGGCGCGGTTCGCTTTCCGCCAAGCTCACGGTGAAGGGCGTGCAGGGCCATGTGGCTTACCCGCATCTGGCCGACAATCCGGTGCATCGCATTGCGCCAGCGCTGGCGCAACTTGCGGCCACGCAGTGGGATAACGGCAATGAGTACTTCCCACCGACAACTTGGCAGATTTCCAGTATTCACGCCGGCACCGGCGCCACCAATGTGATCCCAGGCGAGGTTACGGTGCTGTTCAATTTCCGCTTTGCCACCGCCAGCACGCCTGAGGCATTGCAGCAGCGCGTGCGCGCGATCTTGGACCAGCACCAACTCGCCTACCAGATCGCCTGGGAGTTGGGCGCCAAGCCTTTTCTCACCGAGCGCGGTGCCTTGGTCGAGACCATCAGCGCCGCGATCAAGGAAGTCACCGGCATCGACACGCAAGTGTCCACCACTGGCGGCACCTCCGACGGCCGCTTTCTGTCGGAAATCAGCGGCGAGCTGATTGAGTTTGGACCCACCAACGCCAGCATCCATAAGATCAATGAGTGCGTGCCGCTGGCCGATATCGAACCGCTGGCGCAGATCTATCAGCGCACACTCGCTCGGTTGCTGGCATGAGCTTCGATACCGCAACGCTGGAACAACTCGCCAGTGTGCGCGACTGGTTGCGCTACGCCGTTACGCGCTTCAACGAGGCCGGACTGGCGTTCGGCCACGGCTCCAACAACGCATACGACGAGGCAGCGTATTTGCTGCTGCACACGCTACGCTTGCCGCTGGATCGGCTCGAGGCATTTCTCGATGCGCGCTTGTTGCCCGGGGAGCGCGCGCGCCTTGCCGCGGTGCTCCAGCAACGCATCGAGCAGCGCTTGCCGGCCGCCTACATCACGCGTGAAGCGTGGCTCGGCGAGTATCGCTTTTACGTAGATGAACGCGCGATCGTGCCGCGCTCATTCATCGCCGAACTGTTGCGCGAGGGCCTGACGCCGTGGATTGTCGACGGCGTGCAAGTGGAACAAGTGCTCGACGTATGCACGGGCTCGGGCTGCCTGGCGATCCTGGCGGCGCTGGCATTCCCATCCGCGCAAGTCGATGCATCGGATGTTTCCGCTGCCGCATTGCAGGTCGCGCGGCGCAATGTGGATGACTACCGCCTAGAGCAACGCGTGCGCTTATTCGAATCGGACTTGTTCGCGGGGCTGCCGCCAAAGCGCTACGACCTGATCATTTCAAACCCGCCGTACGTCAACGCGGCAGCGATGTCGGCATTGCCCCCCGAGTACCTGCGCGAGCCGCAAATAGCATTGGCCAGTGGAGTGGATGGCCTCGCGCATACGCGTCAAATCATCCAGTATGCGCGCCGGCATCTCAATCCGGAGGGACTTTTGGTCGTGGAAGTAGGGGACAACCGCGCCGCTCTGGAAGCGGCTTACCCAAATTTGGCGTTTACGTGGTTACCGGTTTCCGGCGGCGACGATTTGGCCTTTTTGCTGCGCTACGAGGATCTCGGTTAGCGCCCTCGCCGCTTGGGGCGGTTTGCTCGGGCGTGGCGACATTGCCGTTGCGGTCACCGAATTCGTCCAGCATCGACGCGCTGTCCGCATGCTGCTTTTTCGTCGCTGCCGTGATCACCGGCGGCCCGTCCTCGAATAAAGTTGCGTTGCTTTGGCCTGGTGCTCGGTTTTGCGCCGGGCCGACGCGGCCGCCTTGACCGCCGCCGCGACCACGGCGCCGGCGCGGTCGCCGTTGTTCCTCAGTCCTGCCCTCAGTTCTACCTTGCGCAATGCGATTGCCAGCGTTGTCGTCGGGCGGCGCGCCGGTTGCCGGCTCGCCGCGGTTAAAGCGCTGGCCGCCTTCGCGCCCGAAGCGCTGCTGTGAGTCGCCGCCGCGCCTAGGCTGCCGCGGCGCACCGCCTGGACCGTTGCGCTGGCGGCCATCACGTCCGCGCCCTTGGCCAGCACCGGCGCCACCCGCTGTGCGGCGCTGCTGCGCTTCATCTCCCATATCCATGGGCCCGATCGGCCGGCCGGTGCCGCGCCCGCGCCGCGCCTGCCCTTGGCCCTGTGCCTGCCCCGGTACGCCGCGCCCGCGCCGCGGCTGTGCTTGCCCGAAGCCTGATGCCGCGCTAAAGCCCGAGGCGTGGCTGCCGGAGCCGCGCGGCTGCGCATCGCCGCGTTCGCGCGCCGGCTGACTTTGGCCGTGGCGGCGCTCTTGCTTGCCCTGCGCACTTCCGCCCCCCGCCCTGACGCCAGCCCACTGCATCAGATCGCGCACTTGATCGGCGCTTAGCTCTTTCTGCTGACCACGCTTCAAGTACGGCGGCATCTCCAAGGTACCGAAGCGCACGCGAATCAAGCGGCTCACCGTGAGTCCCAACGCCTCGAATAGTCGGCGCACTTCGCGGTTGCGTCCCTCTTTGATGACGATGTGGTACCAATGATTGGCGCCATCGCCGCCGCGATCTTCGATGGAGTGCACGCGCGCCGGCCCGTCTTCCAACTCGACGCCTATGTCGAGCGCATCCATCTGATCGTCGTTCAAGCGTCCGAGCAAGCGCACCGCATATTCACGCTCCAGTTGAAAACGCGGGTGCATCAGGCTGTTGGCCAATTCACCGTGGTTGGTGAAGAGCAGCAAACCGCTGGTATTGATGTCGAGCCTGCCAATGGCGATCCAGCGCCCATTGTGAATGGCGGGCAGCTTATCGAACACCGACGGACGGCCCTCCGGGTCATCGCGGCTAACGATTTCGCCCTCGGGCTTGTGATAGAGCAGCACACGCGGTTGGGAAACGCCGAAGCGTAAATTCACGCGCCGGCCGTCCACCATCACGGTGTCGCCCGGGCTGATGCGTGTGGCCACGGTAGCCGGCAGGCCGTTGACGCTGACTTTGCCCTCTTCGATCAGCTGCTCCATGCCGCGGCGTGAGCCTAAGCCCGACTGCGCGAGCAGCTTATGCAACTTTTGCGAATTGGAATCGGCGTCGCCGTTACGATTTCTAGGTTGATTCGGTCTCAATGCGATGTTTCGGTAGTGATGGATTCGGATTGGGCGAGCGGGCCAGCGGGTGCGGCCACGCCGGGCAGCGCCGCTTCCGTCCCGGCTGGACGGTCAGTCGCGTCAACGCCCGCTAATAGTGATGCATCTTGAGGTTCGGCGCCAGACTCGGCGCCTGCAATGAAGGGTTCGGCGGCAGCCTCGAGCGCGTTCTCGACCCCTACGGCGCGGGCCTCGAATTCCTCGAGCTGCGTCAGCGGCGGCAGCTCTTGCAGCGTGCGCAAGCCAAGGTCATCCAGCAGCGCTTTGGTCGTGGCGAACAGCGCCGGGCGCCCCGGCACTTCTTTGTGTCCGACCACATCGATCCAGCCACGCGCCTCCAGCGTTTTGAGAATTTGCGACGACACGCTGACGCCGCGGATTTCTTCGATATCACCGCGTGTCACAGGCTGCCGATAGGCGATGATGGCAAGCGTCTCCATCACCGCGCGCGAGTAGCGCAACGGGCGCTCGGGGCGCAGGCGCTCGACAAATCTTTGATATTCGAGCCGCGTTTGAAAGCGCCAGCCGGTCGCAACTTGCACCAGTTCGACGCCACGACCCTGCCAATCGCGGCGCAACTCTTCCAGCAGCTTGCGCAACGTCTCGGGACTAAGCTCGTTGTCGAAGACGCGGCGCAACTCGCTCGAAGCAAGCGGCTCCTGGCTCGCCAGTAGCACCGCCTCCAGGATGCGCTTAGCAGCCTCGACATCCGTTTCCACCGGCATCTCTTCGGCGGTGAGCACCAGCGCTTCGGTCATGACCTACTCACGGCGCTGTTAAAACGGTCCCGCCTCACGCAGCCAACTCCAACTCACTCAAGCGCACATAGATTGGCGCAAACGGCTCGCCCTGCGTCACGTTTATCAAGCCCTCTTTTATCAATTCCAAGATCGCCAGAAAGTTGACCACAACAACCGGCACGCTCACTTCGGCCTCGAACAGTTCGAGAAACTGCAGGAACTGCACTCCGCGCAAACGGCGCAGCACGCGCGTCATGTGCTCGCGCACGGACAACTCGTCGCGCCGCACGCGGTGGTGCTGATTCATGCGCGCGCGCGCCAACACCGCCAGCCAGGCATCGCGCAAATCCACGGCGCTCACCTCCGGCAAGCGCTGCGTAAGAACTTGCTCGACCCACACCGTGACAGCGCCAAAGTCGCGCCCCAGTTGCGGCAGCGCATCCAGCTTCTGCGCGGCTCGCTTCATCTGCTCGTACTCCAGCAAGCGGCGCACCAACTCGGCGCGCGGGTCTGACTCATCGGCTTCGATCGCTTTCGGCCGCGGCAGCAACATGCGCGACTTAATCTCGATCAGCACCGCGGCCATGACCAGATATTCCGCGGCCAACTCCAAATGCGTGGTGCGCATGACCTCGACATATTCCATGTACTGGCGCGTTAACTGCGCCATCGGGATGTCGAGGATATCGAGCGAGTTTTTGCGTATCAGGTAGAGCAGCAGATCGAGCGGTCCCTCGAACGCCTCCAGAAAGACACGCAGAGCCTCCGGCGGAATGTACAGGTCCGCCGGCATTTCGGCGAGCAACTCGCCGCGCACTCGCGCCACCGGTTCAACGATCAGCGGTAGCGTCGCGCTTTCATTCATTGGCAGCCATTATAAGCGAAGTCCAAATGCAATTCGGGCGGGGCATCAGCAGGCCCGCGCGAACGCGGCTGGGCCATGCTGGAGCACGCATTGTATACCCCCGGCGCTGCCCTCTGCCATCGCCGGCACTAGACCAGGCCGCGCTCGACCAACTCTTTCTTTACGTAAGCGTAAAAAATAGGCGCGGCGATCAAACCCGGGATGCCGAAAGCCGCTTCCATCACTAACAACGCCAGCAGCAGCTCCCATGCCGCGGCATGAATTTGTGTGCCGACAATGCGCGCATTGACGAAATATTCAAGCTTGTGAATGATCACCAGGAACGCCAGCGAAGCGATCGCCACTGTGAGGGAGTTGCTCAGGCTGATCACGACGATCACGGTGTTGGAAATCAAGTTCCCCAGAATCGGCATCAATCCGACCAGAAAGGTGACAACGATCATCGTCTTCATTAGCGGCAAGTTGATGCCAAACAGCGGCAGCACGATGGCAAGATAAATCGCCGTCAAAGTGGTGTTCAGCGCAGAGATGCGGACTTGCGCGAACACAATGCGCCGGAAAGCGAACGCCAAATACTGCAAGCGCGTGACCAGCGCCTGCGCCAGCGGCCCAAAATGAAAGCGCGCGCGAATCTCGGTCAGGGAAATCAGGCCGCCGACGATCATGCCTATGAGCAAATGCGCCAATGCGCGCGCGGTATCGCCACCCAAGGCGCGCAGATCGTAGGCGTGATCGCGCAGCCAATCGACCACGCTTTGCTTGAGCGCGGTGGCGTCTCCGGGCAGATAGTTTTGTAACCATAATGGCAAGGACTCGCGTGAACTCTCGATGATCGCCGCCATTTTTTGCAGTAAGGCGGGCAAGTTGCCGCTTTCGCTGCGGAAGAACACGATCAGCCCCATCACCAGACCGGTGATTGCCAGGATTACGATCGTGGCAATCAGGCTCACCACTAACACCTTAGCGCTGAAGCGGCCCACACTGCCGATGCGCGCCACTCGCGGCGACAGCAGATGCACCAGTTCGTGCACCAGCAAACCGCCAATAAGCGCCGGCAGCAAGTGCAGTTGCAGCACGAGCAACAGCGCCACGCCGGCCAAAATCCACGAGGCAATATCGTGTTTGGTCGCTGCCGGCATGTGTGGCCGCGTCGCTTGCTCAAGATCCTTGCGATTTGACCTATACATCTAAATGTATGGGCGCCTAAATAAGAAAGGACGTATGTTCTTCGCTTTTACTGTTGGCAGTACGTAAGCAATACGCTCACTGCTCATGGCGCAACAGGTAAATCGGCAGGGCCTGCATCCGGCTTGCCGAAATTTGCAAGGTGTAAACCTCTTCGGCGCGCAGTGCGAATACGACGGTCTTGAACACATCCTTGCAGGCGGTCTGCATCTCGAAATGCGAGGGCCGCACTGCACTGCCGTTGCTGGTCAAGACATCCAACCATGCCGCGGTGCTGGTGCCGATGCGATACGCCGCGTCGGCGGGCACGCGTAACGCGAGCATGCCGCCGAAACGATCGGTCGATTCTTGGCGGCGCTGCGGCGTGCGGCGAAATTTGACCTGCTGCTGCGGCAGCAAGTTAACCGTGATTTTTTGCTCCAACGGCACCGGAGCCAACAGCTCTTGCATGCTCCCGGCAGCGGCCAGGGCCGCACCCGGCGTTTGCGCCAAGGCACGTTCGCGCGTAACGTCGAGCTGATAGTCTCCACAATCGCCCTGCATTTGCGCCATTGGCCGCGCACCACCGCCAACGGCGCACCCTAGCATCAAGGCAACGGCGGCAGCAAGCGCCACCGGCTGCATCAGAGCTTTCATTCGCACCTACCGGAACAAACCTGAGGAAAGGCCTTAAGTGTATGTCAATCCGATCGCCTCGCGCACTTCTCGCATCGTGTCCTGCGCGACGGCGGACGCGCGCTCGCAGCCGTCGGCGATGATGTTGCGCACCAAGGTCGGATCTTCGAGATAGGGTTGCGCGCGTTCGCGCATCGGCTTTTGCTCCGCCAGCACGGCGTCAATGACCGGTTGCTTGCATTCGAGGCAACCGATGCCGGCGCTGCGGCAGCCCTGGTTCGCCCACTGCTGCGTTTCGAGCGTCGAATAAATCTGATGAAACGACCAGACCGGGCACTTCTCCGGGTCGCCCACATCGTTACGCCGCACGCGCGCCGGATCGGTCGGCATGGTGCGGATTTTCTTGACCACCGCGTCGGCATCCTCGCGCAGCGAAATGGTGTTGCCGTAGGATTTGGACATTTTTTGCCCGTCCAATCCGGGCATGCGCGAAGCTTCCGTGAGCAGCGCCTGTGGCTCGGGCAGAATGACTTTGCCGCCGCCCTCGACATAGCCAAATAGACGCTCGCGGTCGGCCATGGTCAGATTCTGCATTTCCTGCAGCAGCGCGCGCGCGGATTCCAGCGCCTCCGCGTCGCCTTGCTCGAGATAGCGGGTGCGCAACTCGCGATACAGACGGGCGCGGCGCGAACCTAAGCGCTTGACGGCGGCTTCGGCTTTTTCTTCGAAACCCGGCTCGCGGCCATAGATGTGGTTGAAGCGGCGCGCGACTTCGCGCGTCAACTCGACATGCGCGACTTGATCTTCGCCCACCGGCACGCGATTGGCGCGATACATCAGGATGTCCGCGCTCTGCAGCAGCGGATAACCGAGAAACCCGTAAGTGCTGAGATCGTGATCGCTGAGCTTTTCCTGCTGATCCTTATAGGTGGGCACGCGCTCCAACCACGACAACGGCGTGATCATCGACAGCAGCAAGTGCAGCTCGGCATGCTCCGGCACACGAGATTGGATGAACAAAGTAGCCTGCACCGGGTCGACCCCCGCCGCCAGCCAATCGATCACCATGTCCCACACGCTATCCTCGATCACACTGGGGTCTTCGTAGTGCGTGGTCAGCGCATGCCAATCGGCGACGAAGAAGTAGCACTCGAACTCGTGCTGCAACTTGATCCAGTTGCGCAGCACGCCGTGATAGTGGCCTAGATGCAAGCTGCCGGTGGGGCGCATGCCGGAAAGAACGCGATCGGAAAACATAGGTAGGTGTGAGGGTTGGTCAAACGCCGAGGATGGCACCGACGCCGCGCATTGTAGCGTCGATAAGCGGATTGATTAGCCGGCCAAGCACGCCGCTGAACAGCAGAACCAGCAAAATGATCAAGCCATAGGGTTCCATGCGGGCCAACGGCAGCGCCAAGTCGCGCGGCAACAAGCTCACGGCTATGCGCCCGCCATCCAGCGGCGGTAGTGGAACTAGATTCAAGACCATCAAGACTGCATTAATTTGCACGCCGATCTCGCCCATTAGGCGCATCGGCTCCGCATACATGTTCCCCGAAATCAGTAGCCCCAACTTTACAATTAGCGCCCAGAAAATCAACATCGCCAAATTGGCCCCGGGCCCGGCCGCCGCCACCCACATCATGTCGCGCTTGGGGTGATTCAGTTTGCCGAAATCCACCGGCACGGGCTTGGCCCACCCGAACAATATGCCGCCCATGGCCAATGTCAGCAACGGCAGCGCTATCGTTCCGATCGGATCGATATGACGCACCGGGTTGAGGCTCACGCGGCCGAGGCGATAGGCGGTGGAATCGCCGAACAACTTTGCCACGTAGCCATGCGCCGCCTCATGCATGGTAATGGCAAACACCACGGGAATCGCCGCAACCGAAGCAATTTGCAGAATGCGCGCGAGATCGAAATCCATTGTGGACTGGCCCGCCCTTCAGTGCGCGCTGGCCGCGTGCTCCGCAAGCCGTTGTGCCGCAGGCCAGTCATGCCAAACCGGCGCGCACTCAGGCGGCAGCGCACCAATGCTGCCGGGCCCGAAGGGCTCGTGGTTGGGATCGTGAAAATCCGAGCCGTGCGAGGCGAGCAAACCGTACTCCCGCGCCAGGGCGGCAAAACGCCGCACGTCGCCCGCATCGTGAGCGCTGGTAAGCACTTCGAGCGCGGCGCCACCGGCTTGCTTGAAGCACTGCAGCAACTCGTGCATCACCGCCGTGCCAAACGGATAGCGCCCCGGATGCGCAAGGATCGGCACGCCGCCTGCGGCGCGAATCCACCGCACAGCATCGCCAACTTGCGCCCATTCGTGCGCCACGTAGCCCAGCTTGCCAGGCACTAAGTAACGCTGAAAAACGGCATGACTGTCGGCGGCGTAACCTTGCTCCGCCAGATAGCGCGCGAAATGTGCACGCCCGATCAAGCTCGCATGCTGCGCAAAACGCTGCGCGCCGGCCAGCGCGTCGCGGATACCGACTGCTTCCAACGCCGCAGCGATGCGCTCGGCGCGCCGCAATCGCCCGACGCGGATTGAAGCCAATTCGCGTGCCAGCTGTGCATCGGCCGGATCGATATGCACGCCAACAATATGCACCGATTGGCCGCGCCAACCGGCGGATATTTCCACGCCGGCAATGAAGTCGATGCCGGCGCTGACGGCCGCGCAGCGGGCCGCATCCAAGCCAGCGGTATCGTCGTGATCGGTAAGAGCCAGGATTTCAACGCCGCGCTGTGCGGCGAGCGCCACCACTTCGGCGGGGGCTAAGGTGCCATCAGAAACGGTGGAATGGCAGTGCAGATCTATATTCACCAGGAAGGTCGGTTGAGAGGCAGACCCGCATGATAGCAAATCGGCCTTTAGGATCAGAGGCTTCGTGGACTTTCTGCAGGGCAAACGCGATAATATCGCGCTATGAAACTTCTCTTCGACCTGTTTCCGGTCATTTTGTTTTTCGTTGCCTACAAGGTGTCCGGCATTTATGTGGCGACCGGCGTAGCGATTGCCGCGACGTTCGCTCAAATCGCGTGGCTCAAGCTGCGCGGCAAAACCGTCGAGCCGATGCTTTGGATCAGCTTGGCGATCATCGTCGTGTTCGGCGGCGCGACGCTGCTGCTGCACGACGAGACTTTCATCAAGTGGAAGCCAACCGTGCTGTATTGGCTGTTCGCGGCGATTTTGCTCGGCAGCCAGTGGATTTGGAACAAGAACTTGATGCGCACGCTGATGGGCTCGCAGCTCAAGTTGCCCGATGCGGTATGGAACAAAGTGAATCTCAGTTGGTCACTATTCTTTCTAGTGGCCGGCGCCTTGAATCTCTATGTCGCGTTCAACTTCGCCACCGACACGTGGGTCAATTTCAAACTCTTCGGCTTGCTTGGCTTGATGGTCGTGTTCGTCTTGGCGCAAGGCTTGTTTCTCGCTAAGCACGTGCAAGAAGAGTCGAAGTAGTTATACTCCAACCCCTACATAGACAAGACTCGCATTTTTACTTATTTAACAGAGTTCACTGCCATGAGTACCATTGACCGCATGCAACAACGCCTGGCAGCGTTGGCGCCCTCGCACCTCGAGATCGTCGATGACAGCGCTAAGCATGCTGGCCACGCCGGCGCGGCCGATGGCGGCGGCCACTACAACTTAACCATTGAGTCGGCGCAGTTCGCCGGCAAATCGACGCTGGCGCGCCACCGCTTGATCTACTCGGCGCTGGCAGATCTAATGCAGCGCGAAATTCACGCACTGGCGATCGACGCTCGCGTCCCCGCCGAGCGCGTCTCCCGCTGAGCCCTGCACCAGTTAGTTGGCTCAGCCCTCCCCTCCCTTTCCCGCGCCCGCGCAGGCGAAAGGGCTTTCTTGCGAGATTGCGACTCATCAATCTCGTCAATACTTTGTTCGCAAAGGATGCACATGAAATTGGTATTGCAATCAAGTCTGGCGGCGCTCGCGCTAACCTTGACTTCAGCCGCTTACGCGCAGCAGCAAGCAGCGCCTAAACCAGCCGCCAGCGCCAAAGCACCACAGCGCTTGAGCGTGAACGGCAAGCTGATCCCGCCCGGGCGCTTCGAGTTCTTCGTCAAGCAACGCGCCGCGCAGAGCGCAACCGGAAAAGCGCAAGGCCCGAGCGCTGACTCGCCGGAGTTCATTGCGGCCGTGCGCGACGATCTCATCAATCGCGAATTGCTCACGCAAGAAGCTGAGCGCATGGGCCTGGACAAGCAGCCCGACATCTCGGTGCAACTCGATTTAGCCCGCCAGCAGATCTTGGCGAAAGCCGCGTTGGATGAATACATGCGCAAGAATCCCGTCAAGGATGAAGCGCTCAAGACTGAGTACGATCGCATTAAGGCCAACCTAGGCGACAAGGAATACAAGGTCTCGCATATCCTGGTGGAGAAGGAAGACGAAGCCAAAGACATCATCGGCCAGCTCAAGAAGGGCGCCGACTTCGAAAAGCTCGCCAAGGAAAAATCGAAAGACAACGGGTCCAAGGACGAGGGCGGCAAACTCGACTGGGCCAACAAGAACATGTTTCCCGCGCCGTTCAGCGAGGCGATGAGCAAGCTCGTAAAGGGCCAAACGACACAGGAACCAGTTAAGAATCAAATCGGCGCGCAAACCGCTTTCCACGTCATCAAGCTCGATGATGTGCGCCCACTGAAACCGCCGACTTTTGACGAAGTGAAAGAAAACTTGCGCCGCGGCGCGACGCAGCAAGGCGTCGTCAAATTGGTCGGGGATCTGCGCAAGGCGGCAAAGATCGAAGAAAAATAGCTCGACGATGAGGCCGCCTGCGCATGCAATCGCGCAGGCGGGCTCGCTACATCAACCTAGTTTGCTTATCTCCGTTTCATATGCAGATCGCTTGCCTGGATCTCGAAGGCGTGCTGGTGCCGGAAATTTGGATTGCGTTCGCCGAGCACACCGGCATCGAGGAACTACGCGCAACCACGCGCGATGTGCCTGACTACGATGTGCTAATGCGCCAGCGGCTGCGCATTCTGGGTGAACATGATTTGAAACTTCCCGACATCCAGCGCGTCATCAGTCAATTGCGGCCACTCGATGGGGCCCATGCTTTTTTGGCCTGGCTGCGGACGCAGTTTCAGGTGCTCATTCTGTCGGATACTTTCTATGAGTTCGCTATGCCGCTGATGCGGCAATTGGGCGAGCCCACTTTGCTCTGCCATCGGCTTGAAACCGATGCGCAGGGGCGGGTCGTCAACTATCGCCTGCGCATGAGCGATCAGAAACGCGCCGCAGTCAAAGCGTTACACCAAATCAACTACAAAGTGGCGGCAGCCGGAGACTCATACAATGATACCGGCATGTTGAGCGAAGCGGACGTGGGCGTGCTGTTTTGCCCGCCGGAAAATGTGACGCGCGAGTTCCCACATTTTCGCGTCACGCGCAATTACGAGGAACTGCGCTCAGCGTTTGCCGACGCTCGACGCACACTTGGGTAACGAATATATGAGGCGCACGGGTGCGCAAGCAGCGCACCCGGAATCTAGCGATGCGGCGTCAGCGCCTGCTTCTGCTCAAGTTGCTGCGCGCGCTCGCCCTTTACCATGCGCACATTCCAACGATTGCGCAAGCGGCGCCGCCGCGATACGAACGGCCCGCGCGAATCGCGTTCGGCTGACGCTTCCGCACCGGATTGTGCACCTGCGTCGTGCCCTGCGTGTTCATTCGAGAAATCAGTCATGCCGTTCTCCTTGCGGTTTGCCCGATCAACGCTGTTTATTCCTGTACAGCAATCGGGTAGAGAAAAGAGCGGAGAGCCGAAAGCGACTCCCCGCGACACCAGCAAACAGGAGGTAGTCAGTAAGCGGTGAGAACTTAGTTTTTCGCTGTCGCGGTAGCCTTAGAGAATTCGGCAACATCCAGCTTGCCATCCCTATTCTCGTCGGCGGAATCGAACACCGCGACTAACCCTTTCATGCGCTCAGCTTCGGCTTTGCTAACAAAACCGTCCTTGTCGGAATCGAGCTGTTTAAACGCTGCACCGGAGTCAGCTGGTTTGGCCTCATCAGCGGCTATAGCAATCAGCGAAGATCCAAGAGCGGCGATAACGATAGTCAGTGCGATGGGTTTCATAATGCTCCTTCCTTTGAGTGAATACGCCAGAATGACCTTCATTCCGCGCAAGGAAGCTTGAGCACACGCCGTGCCAATCAGACTTTATCAATACTGATCAAGCAATTAGGAGTGCGACGCACAGCATCGGGGCAAACGCGTCACAAAAGAATCGTCGCTATTCCCCGACGCAATCTGACTGCAAGAAGATAACCGCTTGTTTACAAGCCGCTTTGCCTGTCGCCGCGAGGAGACGTCCTAAGTCAAGAGCGCCTCTGCAGAAGCATCATGACGGCTCACGCGATTGCGCCCACCCTTCTTCGACGCGTAAAGCGCATGATCGGCCTGATCGATAAGGTGTTCGATGGTTGTGCTGCCAAACCGCGATGCGGACACACCAAAACTCGATGTCACATTGAGTCCGCGCAGCGCTGCAATATCGACCGCCGCCGAGCTTGCCACGTACGCGCGCATGCGTTCGGCAACTTGCTCGGCGTGTTCCAAATCGGTGTCCGGCAAGAGCACGCAGAACTCTTCACCGCCGTAGCGGCACAGCAGCGCGTCTTCGCCCAGCTTGCTTTGCAGCGCGTTGGCCACGGCCACGATCACTTGATCGCCGACAGCATGACCGAATCGATCATTGTAGGATTTGAAGTAGTCAATGTCACACATAATGCAACTGATCTCATTACCGTTTTCGTGCGCCAACCGAAATAGGCGCATCGCGCGATCAATAAATGCACGCCGGTTCAAGCAACTCGTCAGGGGATCGCGCAGAGCCAACTCTTGCAGTTCCTCGTTCTGATCCGCAATCTGCCGCCGTGATTGCTCGAGCTCCTCAAGCGTGCTGCGCAACTGGGCATTCGCGCGATCCAATTCGCTGCGATCGTCGAACGTGACCAAACAGCCGCGAGCACGCCCCTGCACGTCGAGCACCGGAGAGGTGTTGACCACAACCTTCTTTGGTTCACCTTGCGATTGTGAAATCGAGATTTCGCATCCGACCACAGCCTGCTTGTCTCGATAGCTACGCTGCCACGGGTGTTCCCTCGGATCGCTCGGCAGGGCCGCCTTGAGCCAAGGCAACGAAGAGGCCGACTGACCGAGCGGATTGCGCGATGCGTCGGCATGTAGGCGCCGGAATGCCCGATTGGCAAGCGCTATGCGGCCCTTCGCATCCAAGACGATTACACCCTCGCTGAGGGCATCAAATGCCGCTCGAACACGGTCGGGAATAACAGCAGTTGGGTCCAAATACTGGAGCGCGCGCCGAAGATACAAATAGAACACAATGAGCCCAGGCACCGACACGATCATGAGCACGATCGCCGTGGGACTATCGAACAAAGCGCGCCAACCTTGCGAGGTGATGGGCGTAAACTCGACCTCTATGTCACCCCAATGTTGGCCGCCAGCGTAGATTGGGACAATGACATGGGTGAGCGTAGACTTGCCGCCTGACGGCTGTACCCAGGATAGACGATGGCCGCCCGCTTCAGCCAATAGACTGCGGTCAGCTTTGCGCAAGCCAACAGAAATGATGGAATCGTCGCGCCGTGTAACTGTCTGTAGCGTGCGCGCGAGCGTATCCCGGTCGCCTTTCTCTACTAAAGACGTGAGCTGGACTGCGAGGCTTTCGCTAAGGGCCTGCCGGTTGCGTTGCGCGGTTGTGGCTTTGTCAGGCATCACATCTAGAAACACTTGCGAAAGAATAAGCAAGAGTCCCATGAGCGCTATCAGACCAAAGCTCAGCCGCGCGACCGGACTTAGGCGATTAGCAAAGAATAGCGATAGCATTCAACACCTCAGGACTTGCGCACGTCAGCGTGGTCAAAGACATTCGCGGCAGCAGCTTCTTCGAGGTCCAGTTCCTCCTCGTCTTGTTCCGGCAGTAGCGGAATGGCGGCATCCTCGTCGTCATCGCGCCCCAGAATTGGAAGCGGGTCAAGATGGCGCCATAGCGGGGTAGAGGCGGCCAGCGCAGCGGCCAAACCTCCCGCACGCAAAGCCCACAACACGGCGCCCACGGATAGAGAAATGCCGGTTGCCGCTGTCACTGAAAGCACTGGCGCAGCCACGCCTTCGCCCTGGTCTTGTTGCGTGGCGCGTTGTTGTTCGATGCGCCAGCCCGCGGCGAGCCTGCGGCCCTCATAAGACAGACTCGTAAGCTCGGTTTCTGACAACGTGGTTGGTTGCCAGTCCAAGCTCGCCAGTAACGCCTCGTAGGGCGAGAGATGCACGGCACGCAGCACAATTTCCGCGCGCTGCACTCGCCGTAACACCTCTTCCAGCACGGTCGAGCGCCCACTGCCTTGTCGTTGATTGACCAGTTCCAACAAAGCCTCTTCACTATCCTGAGCGCGCGCTGTCGGTTCGGCGAGCTTGCTCTCGCCCGGTTTCGATACCGGCTGCAAAGGCTCTTTGGCAATCGGATCTATTGGCGCCGGTTGCGGCACCTCGGCGCCGGGTCCAGGAATGACTTGGGGCAGTCCAACCGATGCCGCCACATCAATATCTGCGTGCCTGGTGATTGAAACGCTCTGCCCATCGCTCGCCCAGTACCGCAACTGATCTCGGCCAACAAAGTTTAACTCCGGCGAATATCGCAAACTGCTTATCGCGGCGTTAATCTCAGCCAAAGCTCCGCGCAAATGCATTCGGGCGCTACCGTTCGCGCCTTCGACAAAACTAATGCCGACGGTGCTCGCAAGCTGCAAACTGCCGTGATCCACTGCAAGAGATACTTCCACCATGCTGCTGCTATCAACATCGTGAATAGCCAACCCGGTCATGCTCACACTGGTGTTTTGGCCAAGCGACTGTGCAGGCAAGCTACCAATGACTGGCGCATCGTTCACTGCGCTCACAGACAGGCTAACCGTCGCGACGTTAGAAACACTTGTGCCGTCGCTGGCACGATAGCTAAATGCATCCGCTCCGAAGAAGTCCTGCTCAGGCGTATAGGTAAAGCTGCCATCGGCATTGAGATCGATGCGCCCGTGGCTTGGGCCTGACACCAATACGGCTGTTAGAGAATCGCCATCGACATCAATATCATCCAGGAGTATGCCGCCAACCGGGACATTCAATAACGCATCCTCATCGATACTGTAGGCATTGTTGCCAGCGATTGGGACATCGTTAGTATTAGCGACAACGATGTCAAATTGATCTTCAACAAAGGCGCCATTCGAGTCTGTCGCGCGCACGGTTAGAGTATGTGTACCGACGTCAGCGTTGGCCGGCGTGCCCGAGAACGTGCGTGTGGCCGCATTGAACGTCAGCCAAGCCGGCACACCGCTGGCTGTATAGGTAAGGCTGTCGCCTATATCAACGTCGGCAAAGGTGTTCGAAGCAAACTGAAAGGTGAAGGCCGCATCTTCGGTCGCTACTTGATTGGCGATCGCGTTGACCAGCGTCGGCGCATCGTTTGTGTTGGCCACGACGATATCGAAAGTGTCCTCAACGAACGCCCCCGCAAGGTCGGTTGCTCGCACGGTGATACTCACTGTGCCGACGTCGGCATTCGCTGCCGTACCCGAGAAAGTACGCGTAGCGGCATTAAAACTCAACCACGCCGGCACGCCGGAGGCGGTGTAGGTCAGGCTATCTCCAGCATCCACATCCGCAAAGGCATTCGCCGCGAATTGGAATGCGAAAGCAGCGTCCTCGATCGCATTCTGATTTGGTATGGCGTTGGCAACAGTGGGCGCGTCGTTGGTGTTAGCTACGACAATATCAAATACATTTTCAACAAACGCGCCGCTCAGATCAGTCGCCCGCACCGTGATGCTGTGCGTACCGACATCGGCGTTCAGGGGTGTGCCGCTGAAGGTACGCGTGGCGGCATTGAAGCTCAACCACGTTGGCACACCCGACGCCGTGTAGGTCAGGCTATCGCCCACGTCGACTTCATCGAAGGTGTTCGCAGCGAACTGAAAACTGAACGAAACGTCCTCGGTCGCATTCTGATTTGGTATCGCGTTGGCAACAGTGGGCGCGTCGTTGGTATTGCCGACAACAACATCGAAGGTGTCGTCGACGAACGCACCGCTCAGATCGGTGGCCCGCACGGTGATTGCGAACGTGCCGACATCGGCGTTCAGCGGCGTACCCGAAAAGGTGCGGGTGGCCGAGTTGAAGGTGAGCCAGGCCGGGACGCTAGAGGCGGTGTAGGTCAGGTTGTCGCCCGCATCCACGTCCGCAAAGGTGTTCGCCGCGAACTGAAAGCTAAATGGCGCATCTTCCGTCGCAGCTTGATTGACGATCGGGTTTGCCACCGTCGGGACGTCATTCGTGTTCGCTACGACGATGTCAAACTGATCTTCAGCAAACGCGCCAGCCAAATCGGTTGCGCGTACCGTAAGGGTGTAAGTTCCCACATCAGCGTTGGCCGGTGTGCCGGAGAAAGTGCGAGTGAAGGCATCAAAAACCAACCAACTCGGCACACCGCTCGCCGAGTACGTCAAGCTGTCCCCCGCGTCCACGTCTGCAAACGTGTTCGCCGCGAACTGGAAGCTGAACGGCGCATCTTCCACCGCCGCTTGATCTGCAATGGAATTGGCTAGCGTCGGGGCATCGTTTGTGTTCGTTACGACGATATCGAATTGATCTTCAACAAACGCCCCAGCCATATCGGTTGCGCGCAAAGTGATCGTATAGCCGCCCACGTCGCCGTTCGCCGGCGTACCCGAGAATGTTCGCGTCGTCGCGTCAAAACTCAACCATCCCGGCACGCCGCTCGCCGTGTATGTCAGGCTGTCGCCGACATCAACATCACTAAAAGCATTCACCGCGAACTGAAAACTAAACGGCGCGTCTTCTGCCGTCACTTGATCGCTGATCGGGTTCGCGATCGTCGGCGCATCGTTGGTGTTGGCCACGACAAGATCGAACGTGTCTTCGACAAAAGCACCGCTCGCGTCGGTTGCGCGAACAGTGATCGAGTGAGTGCCGACGTCCGCATTCGCGGGCGTGCCAGTGAACGTGCGCGTGGCGGCGTCGAAGCTGAGCCATGCAGGCACACCGCTCGCGGCGTAGGTCAACACATCGCCCACATCCACATCGTTGAAGGTGTTCGCAGCGAACTGGAAGCTGAACGAAACGTCCTCGGTCGCGTTCTGATTGGCGATCGGGTTTGCGATTGTCGGCGCATCGTTGGTGTTGGCCACGACGAGGTCGAATGTGTCTTCGACAAAGGCTCCGCTCACATCCGTAGCGCGAACGGTGATCGGGTGCGTGCCCACGTCCGCATTCGCGGGCGTGCCAGCGAACGTGCGCGTGGCGGCGTTGAAACTCAACCACGCCGGCACACCCGAGGCCGTGTAGGTTAGGCTATCGCCGACGTCGACATCGTCGAACGTGTTCACCGGGACTTGGAAGTTGAACGCCGCATCCTCTGTCGCGTTCTGATCGGCGATCGGATTCGCCACCGTCGGCGCGTCATTGGTGTTACCCACGACGAGATCGAATGTGTCTTCGACGAAGGCCCCGCTCGCGTCCGTGGCGCGTACCGTAATGGTGTGAGTGCCGATGTCCGCATTCGCGGGCGTGCCAGTGAACGTGCGCGTGGCGGCATCGAAGCTGAGCCAACTCGGCACACCGGCAGCACTGTAGGTAAGCGCGTCGCCCACATCTACGTCATCGAAGGTGTTGATCGGGAACTGGAAGCTAAAGGCCGCATCTTCCGTCGCCGCTTGATCGGCAATCGGATTTGCCAGTGTGGGCGTGTCGTTGATCGGATTTAGTGTGATCGCGAGCGCATCGCTGTCGGTCAAACCGCTCGCGTCGGTCGATACTACTGTAAGTGTATCGCTGCCATTGAAATTCAGAGCGCCTACATAGGCAATACTAGCCAGAGCTGCATTGATCTGCGCTTGACTGCCGGCAAGGGTTAGGCTTGCGCTAGCGTTTGCCCCCGCGCTGATCGTCGCGCCGCCGCTTAGATCAACGGTCAAGGTACCGTTACTCACGCTGACCTGCACACTGCTTAAATTGGCATCAACATCGTTGACCGCGACGCCCGCAATCGGCAGGGCCGCGTCCTCGTTGCCGGTTTGTGCGCCCGGCAGCGTGTTGACTGGCGCTTCATTGACGTTAGTGATCGTCACGCTCAACGCCTGCGTGTCGAAACCGCCATTGCCGTCGGCCACTTGTACGCTGACCTCGTAGACGCCATCGCTATTGGCATCACCTGGCGCTTCGAAGTCTGGCGCGGTGTTGAATACCAGCACGCCGGTGCTCGCATCGATGCTAAACAACGCGGCGTCGGCGCCACCAGTGATACTGAAGGACAGCGTCTGCACCGGCTGATCCGCGTCGGTCGCGGTCACGGTAGTAACCGCGGCGCTATTCTCGGCGACGTTGACGCTTGCCGTTGCCCCGCCGCCATCGCTGGTGACGAGGGGATTGTGGTCGTTCACAGGCGTCACCGTCACGGCAATGGCTTGACTGTCAGTGAACGTGCCGTCGCTGACTTGCACCGTCACGTCGTACACGTTATTTGCGCCGGCATCGGCGGGCGCCTCGAAATCGGGCGCGGCGACGAAACTCAACGCACCGGTGTTCGCATCGATCGAAAAGCGCGCCGCATCCGCTCCGCCGATGATCGAGTAAGTTAGCGTCTGTGCCGGCAAATCGGCGTCGGTGGCACCCACCGTGGTAACTGCTGTGCTGTTCTCCGCGACGTTAACGCTCGCGCTATTGCCACCACCATCGCTGGTGATGGCCGGCGTATTGTCGTTGACCGGCATCACGCTGACGGCGATCGCTTGCGTATCCGTGAACGCGCCGTCGGAGACTTGTACCGTCACATCGTAGACATTGTTCACGCCGGCGTCGGCGGGCGCTTCGTAGTTGGGCGTGGCGAGGAAACTGAGGACGCCAGTGGCGGCGTCAATCGTGAACAGCGCTGCGTCGGCACCGCCGCTAATCGAATAGGTCAGCGTTTGCGCGGGCAAATCGGCGTCAGTGGCGCTCACCGTCGTTACTGCGGCAGCGTTTTCGGCTACGTTCACGCTCGCGCTCGCGCCGCCGCCGTTGCTGGTGATCACCGGCGCATTGTCATTAACCGGCGTGACCGTCACGGCGATCGCTTGCGCGTCGGTGAAGGTGCCGTCGGAAACCTGTACCGTCACGTCATACACGTTGTCCGCGCCCGCGTCGGTGGGGCTCTCGTAGCTGGGCGCAACCAGGAAGCTCAGCGCGCCGGTCACGCCATCAATCGTGAATTGCGCCGCATCGGCGCCGCCTATGATCGAATAGGTCAGCGACTGCGCCGGCAGATCCGCGTCCGTCGCCGTGACCGTAGTGACTGCGGTTGTGTTCTCCGCCGCGCTCACGCTGGCGCTCGCCCCGCCGCCATTGGAGGTGATGACTGGGGTATTGTCGTTAACAGGGGTAACTGTGACCGCAATGGCCTGGCTGTCGACTAATGTGCCGTCGGAGACTTGCACGATGACGTCATAGACATTGTCGGCACCGGTGTCGGCAGGCGTTTCGTAATCTGGCGCGACGAGGAAACTCAGCGCACCGGTACTGGTGTTGATGGAGAAGTTCGCTGCATCGGCGCCGCCGATAATCGAGTAGCTCAGCGATTGAGCAGGTAAATCCGCATCGCTCGCCGTGACCGTAGAAACTGCCGTGCTGTTCTCCGCAACGTTAACGTTGGCCGTTGCACCGCCGCCGTTCGAGGTGATGACCGGTGTGTTGTCATTGACCGGCGTGATCGTCACCGCGATGGCTTGGCTATCGGTCAAGGTGCCGTCCGATACCTGCACCGTCACGTCATAGACATTGTCCACGCCACTGTCGGTGGGCGCCTCGTAGTTTGGCGCGACGAGGAAGCTCAGTGCGCCTGTGCTCGCATTGATGGTGAACTGAGCCGCATCGGCACCGCCGACAATCGAATATGTCAGCGACTGCGCCGGTAAGTCCGCATCGGTAGCGCTGACGTTGCTAACTGCGGTACTGTTCTCGGCGACGTTCACACTGGCAGAGGCGCCACCGCCATTGCTCGTGATAACCGGCGCGTTGTCGTTGACTGGGGTGATCGTGACGCTAATCGCTTGCGTGTCCGCTCCGCCGTTGCCGTCGCTGACTTGCACGGTCACATCGTAGACATTGTTCGTCCCGCTATCGGTAGGCACTTCATAGTTCGGCGCGACCAGGAAGCTTAGCGCTCCGGTGCTCGCGTTGATGCTGAATATGGCAGCATCGGCCCCGCCGACGATCGAATAAGTCAATGTCTGCGCCGGCAAATCGACGTCCGTCGTCGTGACAGTGGTGACTGCGGTTGTGTTTTCCGCAATACTCACGCTGGCGCTTGCGCCGCCGCCATCGCTGGTGATTACTGGCGCGTCATTCTGCGGCGTCACCGTTATCGCGATCGTGCGCGAGGCCGTTAGCGTACCGCCGGCGCCCGTATTGCCGAGATCGCTGGCATCTAGTTGAAGCGAAGCTGCGCCTGAATAGTTGGCGGTCGGTGTGTAGACCGAGTTAGTGAGCGCAGCGCCAATGGCAGATAATGTGCCCGTAAAGCTCATAACCGCATCGTTGCTGCCATCGCCCGTGCTGAATGTCAGTCCTGCGGTGCCCGAAAGGCTGAACGTACCCTGAGTTGCCGTGATCGTAAGCTGTACCGGCGCCAAAGCGGCGTCGGCATCGTTGAGGGTTATAGCGCCCGCGCCGAAGATGTATGAACCATCTTCAAGCACGGTGACACTAGCGGAGGCAAACAAACTCGGTGGATCATTCACTGCGGCAATTGCCACCGTAGTGCTACCCGAGGCCTGCAGCGCGCCACCGCTGCCTTGGCTGCCAGCGTTGCCATCGTTAAACGTCCAGTTGATCTGCACATTCGCGAGCGGCGTATCGCTGATGTTGCTGTAGGCGATCTGCTGCATCGCCGAGTTCACCAGCGCATTGGTCGCGCTGGCGTTGAAGGTGAGCAACAACGTGCCGGCCGAGTTCGTCGTGACCGTGCCGATAGTGGTGCCGCCGACCACGAGCGCACCGCCTTGCGTCAGCGCAGACAAGGTCCCGCTAGCGGCAAATACGTCCTCGGTGTTGGCACCGCCATTGCGCGCAAGGGTTAGCGTAGCGCCGTTAAAGTTATTGGCGGCACCTAGCTCAAAGTCTGTGATAGTGACATTGTTGTCCAACGCAATCGCTGCGCCGTTCTCCGTGTAGTTCGGCGTACCATCAAGGTTATTGAAGGACGGCTGATCGTTTACTGGGTTGACGGTGATCGAGACGGTATCGCTATCGGTCAGATTCAGATCACTGGAAAGCGCAGCGACCTCGGTGGCGCTTAGCGCTCGGCTATAGAGACGCACATCTTCAAGAGCACCCGCCGTGTACCACTTACCGCCGCTCGAATCTTGGTTGCGGCCAATGGCCATTGAATCGAGGCCGGAGACGTTGCTAAGGAATTTCTGTGTAGATGAGGTGCCGACATCGTAGGTGAGCTGCGCTGAAGTGGCGACTTGGCCATCCACGAATAGCTGATTTCCGGAAGCCCCGATGGTCACGGCAACGTGGTGCCAATTGCCGTCGTTGATGGCAGCGCTATTGCGATAGACGGCTAGCTGCAGCACCCCGTTTTCCACAACCTCGTATGTGAGGTAGCCGGAGGCGCCAAGAAATAGCGAAGCGTAGCTGCCCGTGTCCGCCGTATCGGAGATAGAGAAGACCGTCTGAAAGGTTCCAGTAGCCTTTATCCATCCGGAAATCGTGCCTTGCGTTAGAGCCGCAACGCTGGCTGTGTGCGCGGAAAGCTCGACGTAGTCATTAACTCCATCCAAGGAAAGCACCTGCCCTCGGGTGGGATCGGTTACGATAGCCGCCCCGCTTTGCAGTGTGCCGTTTTGTTGCGGACCTGCTGCAACGTCGTTGGCGTTGCCCTCGAACGTGTAGCGCGCTTGCAGATTCGCATCGATGTCCAAGCTGACGAGCGTCGAGTCTTTAGTTGCAACCGTCAAGCTGGCTCCACCACTAAAGTTCGCAGCCGGTACGAAGCTCATCCCATTCAGCGCGGCGTTAACGTCAGCCACGGTCCCGCGCACCGTCATAGCAGCGTCGGATATGCCGTCACCAGCAAGGAACACCAACCCAGTGGTCCCGCCCAAAGTCAGCGCACCATTAGTGACTGACAGTGTCACTTCGACGTCGCCGACTGCGTCCAGGTCATTGATCGCGACGGAATTGCCGTTCGCCGGCGAGAACACCAAAGCGATATCTTCGTTGGTGCTCTGCGGCCCCGGCACAGCATTTACGGGCGCGTCGCTAAGCGCAGTGATGTTTACTGTAGTGCTGCCGAAGACCTGCAGTGCCCCGCCACTACCTTGCGCACCGGCGTTGCCATCGTTGAGTGTCCAATCGAGCTGGACAGATGCGGGCGGTGCGTCGCTCGAGTTGCTGTAGGCGATCTGCTGCAGCGCCGAGTCCACCAACGCGTTCGTTGCGTTGGCATTGAAGGTCAGCAGCAGCGTGCCGCCGGAGTTGGTCGTGACGGAACCGATGGTCGTGCCGCCGACCACCAGCGCACCGCCTTGCGTCAAAGCCGAGAGCGTACCGCTGGCCGAGAAGGCATCTTGCGCGTTGGCGCCACCGTTGCGCGCGAGCGTCATCGTGGAACCGGCGAAGTTGTTGGTGGCACTCAATTCTGTGTCAAATACCTGCATGCCAGGATTGAGAACGACTGCCGCCGCGTTTTCGGTGTAAGCAGCAATCGGGACCGGAGTCAGGCTAACGTTGTCCAGCAGATTGCCCGAAGTGTCGTTTAGGCCCGTTTCCATGAACTTCAACTCGTCGGCGCCACCGGATCCGGTCACGCTGAAGGTATAGGTCTGCCAACCTACCGCGTTTTGCGTGATCGTCGATATCAAATTGCCGCGCCAGTAGACTTCAACCGCAGAAGAAGCGAGATTGGGGCGGTTGGTGAAGTCGAACGTCAGCACATGGTTCTGACCAGCGACAGTGCTGACATTCTGCGAGATGCCGTTAACACCTCCCGTCACGTCCAATTCAAGCAGCGAGGCGCCATTGCTCGCTGCGTAAAGCCATGGCGTGTTGTTCCAGACCTCGAACCCCTCACCGCCTATGGCGGTCCAGCCAGCAACAGTCACGCCTATACCACTGTTGTTCGTGCCGGATGGAACATTGTTGGTCTCAAAGCTGCCGTTGGTGAGTACGTTGGCGCCGGCTTGACGAATTGCGGGCGCGTCATTGATCGCATTGATAGTTACCGCGACATTATCTGTATGCGTGTACTGATCGGATGCGATCGAAGCAATCTCGGCGGCGCTAAGTGCGCGATTGTAGATGCGCACGTCGTCGACTCGACCATTTAGATACCAGCCACTTGACGGATGCTGTCCGATATAGGTGGTCGTTGCGCCGGTCCAGTAAATGGAGCCGGTTGTGGCCTCGGAAGCCACGAGTACGCCATCGATGTACAGCGAGTGCACGTTGTTGGTATCGTCGTAAGAGTACATCACATGGTGCCAACCCGTTCCGGCGATTTGCTGGCCGGACGGCAGATCATCCCAAGTGGCGGCCCCCGTCTGTAAGGAACCTTTTACGCCATTGCCGAAATCATCGAGCGCAATATGTACGCGATCGTTCAACGAAATAAAATCTGACCGAGTGCTTGCAGAAATCAAATTCACCCAGCCGCCGATGGTAATGTTGGTGGGCGAACCGTAAACGCTAGGAATCTGCACCGAATCGCCGGCACCGTCCAAGCTCAGGACGGTTCCACGCGTACCATCCACCACCGTTGTCGCGTTGCCGACGAAGGCGCCGATCTGCGCAGTGCCAGCGCTGTTGTCGTTGGCATTGCCGGCATTGAATGTATACAAGCCCTGCAAGTCGGCGGACAGCGATGTCGTCACCTGCACGCTCGCCGCGCCGTTGTAGTTGCCGCTCGGCTGGAACACCATCCCGTTCAGCGCGTCATTGATATCGCTTTGCGCGCCATCAATGACGATAGCCGAACTGCCGTTCGCGCCGCTGACGATGGTGAGTCCGGTCAACTGCGAGAGTGTGAGCGTGCCGTTGGTGCTGGCAAGCGCCACTTGCAAGCGCGCATTGGCGATTGCCGCATACGAAACGGTGATAGCGTTACCGTTAGCGGTGGAGAAGACCAAGGCGTTATCTTCGTTGGTCGATTGCGCGCCCGGCATGAGATTCACCGGCCCATCGTTGTCGATATTCGTGACGGCAATGTCGACTGCGTTCACGCCGCTATAGTTGCCGTCCGTACTGCTCGCCGCGGCGGTGACGATGCTGTAATTGATATTGCCGTCAGCCGTAGCGTCATCCACGCCCGTAACAGTTACTAGCTGAGGTATATTCCAGTTAAGAGTAGTGAATGTGACTGACCCGATTACACTACCCTCAGTAATATCACTAGAGGTTAGATTGACGGTAACATTCGCGGAAGGCTGACTATTGAGCACAATGCTGAATGTGGTGGTGCCGCCGGCCTCCGTAGTACGCGTTGTGCCGGCAAAGCGCTGCGCGAAAATGCCATCGGCATCACCGCTCCCGTTACCGCGCCACACCACCATGAAGTCGCCGTTAGGCGCCATCGCCACATCCGGGTCGGCTTGCTCGCCTGCGGTCGTCGTATTGATGCGGAACTCGCCGCCGAGCGCAGCACCTGCCGCGCTGTAGCGCTGCCCGTACGATCCTTGCAGCGCGCCGTCTTGGCCCTGGCTCGCCCACACGACGACGAACTCACCGTCGGTCTTCATGGCGATGTTCGGCGAGGATTGATTGTCGGCTGTTGTCGTGTTGACGCGGAACTCGCCGCCTTGCGCCAGGCCAGAGTCGTTGAAGCGCTGCGCGTAAATGCCGCCCAGCCCGCCGTCTTGATAGTCGCTCACCCATGCGACAACGAAATTGCCTGCGCCGTCCATCGCAACCGGCGCCGCCCATTGGCGGTTGGCGGTCGTCGTGTTGACGCGGAATTCGGCGCCTTGCGGCACGCCGGCGGCATCGTAGCGCTGCGCATAAATGCCGTAGTCGCTGCCGTCTTGTGCGTAAGACTGCCAGGTTACAACGAAGGCGCCGGAAGCGTTCATCGCGATCTGCGCCGTGTTCTGCGCATCGGCCGTCGTACTGTTAACAAAGAATTCCGAAGAGAGAATGTTGCCCGCAGCGTCGAAGCGGCGCGCGTAAATGTCGTAGCCCGTTGCCGTACTAGGATTGCTCCAGGTCACGACAAAATTGCCTACGCCGTCAATGGCAACGTTCGGGTTCTCTTGGTCGCCGGTCCAAGTCTGGTTAACTTGCAGCTCGGCGCCCTGCGCTACCCCGGCGCTGTTGAAACGCTGGGCATAGATGCCGCCTTGGTCGGCATCGGGACCTTTCCAAACCACGACGAAACTGCCATTACTCGACATCGCCACGGCCGGATAAGCTTGATCGCCTACCGTAGTCGCGTTGACGAGAATCTCGCCGCCCTGCGCAACGCCAGCAGCATTGAAGCGCTGCGCGTATACACCCCAGCCACTGCCGTCCTGGCCTTGGCTTGCCCACACCACGACGTAGTTACCGAAGCCGTCGGCCGCGATGCTGCGCGAGGTGCTCAGATCATGATTCTGCTCATTGGCAGTGGCGGTGTTAACGCGAAACTCGGAGCCGAGCAGCGGCGGCGAAACCAGAATCGAGGCGGTATCGGTATCGACGTTGGTGATGCTGACGTCGGCGGGGTTGAAACCGCTGTAATTGGAATCCGTGCTCGTGGCGGCCGCGGTAACGATAGAGTAAGTCATGTCGCCATCGATCAGCGTATCGTCCACGGCGCTGATCGTCACCGTCTGCGGCACGTTCCAGTTGGCCGCGGTAAAGGTCACGCTCGGGGCGGAAACGGTGCCTTCGCTGGTATCGCTGGAGCTGAGTGCAATCGTCACGTCGGCGGTCGGCGCAGTATTGAGTACGATCTGCACTTGCGCGCTACCACTGGCTTCGAGCATGCGATTGAAGCTGTAGCGCTGCAGGAATACGCCGTCGCTATTGCCGTCGCTTGCACCGACGCCCGACCAAGCGATCACCATGCGGCCACTCGAATCTAGAACAGCCGATGAATAGTTTTGATTGCCAATGGACGAATTCGTCACCTTGAATTCGCTGTCCAGCGCTATGCCGCTGCCCGCAAAGCGGCGGGCATAAACACCATCGAAACTGCCGTCTTGACCGGTGCTGGTCCACGTCACGACGAAGTTGCCGTTGGCGTCGGCAGCGACGTTCGCGTTGTACTGATCCGAGTTGGTGTACTGATTGACTTGTACTTCGGCGGTTAAGGGCAAACCGGCCGCATTGAAGCAACGCGCGTAGATCCCTCTGCCCGAACCATCCTGAAGGTTGCTCTCCCACACGACGACAAAGTTGCCGCTACCGTCCATGTCGATGCGCGGGCGCGCCTGGTCGCCGGCGCTTGTGGTCGCCACCAGAGTTTCGCCGCTGAGCGCGCTGCCGGCGGAATCGTAGCGGCGCAAAAGCACCGCAGAGCCGCTGCCGTCTTGCGCGGCGTTGTCGCTCGCCCACACGACCACAAAGCCGCCGGATGCGTCGACCGCAACGCTCGCGTTATTCTGATTGAGCGCGGTAGTTTGATTAACCAAAAACTCATTGCCCAACGCCGCGCCGGATGCGTTGTAACGGCGAGCGTATACTCCGTCGCCGCCGCCATCCTGCGATACGCTCGTCCACGTCACGACAAACGCGCCGCTGGCATTCATGGCAAGCGACGGCGCGTACTGATTGTTAGCCGTGGTTTGATTGATCAGAAACTCGCCGCTCAGCGCGCTGCCGGTGTTGTCGTAGCGGCGCCCGTAAACGCCCAGCCCACTGCCGTCTTGCAGGTTGCTCTGCCAGACCACCACAAAATTGCCGCTGGAATCCATGGCAACGGACGGCGAGCCTTGCTGATCTGCCGTAGTGGTATTGACCACGAATTCGGCGCCCTGCGCCACACCGCTGGCGTTGTAGCGCTGTGCGTAGACGCCGTAGTTTCCGGCCGCATCTTGATTCAAGCTCTGCCACACGACCACGTAGTTGCCGTTGGCGTCCATCGCCACGGATTGCGTGCCGAAAGTTGCTTGGGCACCAGCGGTGAAGGTGTTGACGCGCGTTTCGCCACCGGCCGCGACCGGAACGGGAACAACGTTGATGCCGGCGCTGGTGGGCGCGAGCGCCGCAGAGATTTCTGACGTGGAGACAAAATTGCCGCCACCCTGATCCTCGGTAGCTGTCGCCGTGATCACCTCGCTAGCTAGCACCGATACGGGAATTGCGTTCGTGAAATTGACCGTGCCGCCCGCACCGGTGTTCACAGTGAACGCGCCGAGGAAACGCTGCCCTTCGCCGTAGCCGCTTGCATCTGCCGAGGGACTAGCGAACAACTCGATGCGAAAATCCGTATTCGCGGTGCTATTGAGGAAGCCCGAAACTGTGACTTGCGAGCCGTTGGTGACGACATTTGTCAACACCGGGAAATTCTGCAGATTGTTCTCGCCCGGATCGGCGTCACCGACATCGTTCGCAGTAACGCCATTGCCGCCTAGGTCGATGCCCAGGCGGGTATTGCCGTAGATGCTATTGCTCAGTGCGGTGAAATCGCCGCCACCGCCGTCGGTCATGATGCCGTAGCCAAAATTTCCGGCGATGACGTTGCCCGCGTTAGCTGCGGTACCGCCAATGTTCAAGCCCGAGGCGGAGGCGATGTAGATGCCGGCGCTCCTGGCAACAGCGTTAGAGCCATTGCCGAGCGACACGGTGCGCGAAGCATCGAGTCCGATGGTGTTGCCTTGAATGGTCGTTATACCGCCGGGTGAAAGGTAAATTCCACCACGCGCGACGCTCCAAGACACGTTGGTATTGCCAGAAATCACGTTGCCGGCACCCAGCGCAGCGCCACCGATCGTCGTGCCGGTGGCGCCGAAATCTACAACTATGCCGAAACCTCCGTTGGAGATGGCGAAGCTGCCGGTCGTGTCTACGCCAATATAGTTGCCTTCAATAGTGTTATTCGCGGTCGTGGCGTCTTGGATATCGACGCCGTAGGCAGTGTTGCCGGAAATGACATTGCGTGCGCCTGCGGAGGTGCCGCCGATGATATTGCTCGATGCACCGTTCAAAACGTGCACGCCGATTTCGTCATTCGCAAGTGCGGCGTTTCCGTTCGCATTCACGCCGATGTAGTTACCCGAGACGACGTTACTTGAACTACCTGCATCTATGATCCGCACGCCGTCCTGGCCATTACCGGAGATCACATTGCGCTGCACCGCGGACGTGCCGCCGATGGTATTGTTGTGCGCACCGGCTTGGATAAGTATCCCGTCGAGTTGATTGCCCCTGTCGAGAAGCCCGGTGGCGTCGGTGCCAATATAGTTTCCGGAGATGGTGTTGCCGCTAACTTCGGCGTCTTCTAGGTCTATGCCGATAAGGTTCCCTGAGATAACGTTGCGTTCGCCTGCATCGTTACTACCATCAGCGTCTGTGCCGACAATGTTGCCAGTGACCAACGAAGTAGTGCCGCCGCTATTGAACAAGACCCCGTAGGCACTGTTGCCGATCTGAGTTGTTCCGTCTGCACCAATGCCGATGTAGTTGCCTTGTACCCTGTTGTTGCTGACACCATTGGCCACGAGCACGCCGTGATGGTTGCCGGAGATGATGTTACGCGCGCCAGTAACACCCGACCCCAGTCGATTGTTGGTCGCACCGTTCCAGAACGAAACGCCACCTTCGCTATTACCCAACGCAACTAGGCCGGTCACATCGGTGCCGATGTAATTGCCTTGCACCACGTTGTTGCTTGTGCCCGCGCCGAGCATTTCAACGCCATACCAGTTGTTGCCGGAGATGATATTGCGTTCGGCGGCATCGTTTGTGCCGTCAGCGTTGGTACCGATGCGATTGTTGCTCGCTCCGATATCCATCACAACGCCGCTCATGCCGCCAACAGCGGCGATACCGTTGACGTCTAAGGTACCGGTTATGTCGGTACCGATGTAGTTACCGATAACCACGTTTCCGGTCGCAGAAGCCCCAGTGAAAGTGATGCCAGTTCCGCCATTGCCGGAGATGATGTTGCGCGCAACGCTTGTGATACCACCGATCGTATTGTTCGCCGAAGAGATGTAAATGCCGCCGGCTGCGTTCGAGAGCGCCGCAGTACCGCTAGCATTTAGACCAATTATGTTTCCCGCAATGAGGGTGTTGTTCGCCGGTGCTTCAAGCTGAACGCCAACCCAAGTAGTGGTTCCGGAGATGACGTTTCCTTGACCTGCAGCCGTCCCGCCGATAGTCGTGCTAGCGGCGTTGACCCAAACGCCTTGCACTCCATTGCCGACAGAGGAGGTGCCAGTTGCGTTCGTGCCGATGTAGTTGCCCTGAATCTTGTTGCCCGTACTGGTACCGTTGCCGGTATCTACACCCACCCCGACGGAAGTATTGCCGGAAATGACGTTGCGGTCTGCGGGCGCGCTGCCGCCGACAACATTATTGTTGCTGTTCCATATTAGGACGCCGGTTGCGTTCCCTGCGCTGCCCGTTCCCGCGGCGTTTAGTCCGATCCAGTTACCCGCAATCGTATTGCCGTCACTGCTATTGATGTGGATTCCGATCTGCGTGAAGTTCTGAACAACGAGGCCTCGGATGGTGCTGCCGTCCGAGCCTGAATACAAGCGAACGCCGTCTTGAACCGTGCCACCGCCGTTGAGCACGACTACCGGGGCACCAGCATAGTCAGGCTCACTACTCGCATCGATGACGACGGCCTGGGCGATAGCCGGTAGCGCGGCGCTTAGATTAATGATGTGCGGCCCTATGCCATCAATCGCGAAAACGATTTTGTCGGGTGTACCGCCGTTGGCCGTATTGTTTGCCGCGTAGATCGCCTCACGTAAGCTGATACGCCCATCCGTGCCGCGACTATTGCCCAGCGTCGAGATAGTCACCGTACCACTAGCGACGCCTGAATCGTATGCGTCGCTGACGGTGTCGACTACGACAATACCGGTCGCCGCCGCCGTGACGTTCGCCGCGAATTCCGAGGTGCTACCGTAGTTACCGCCGCCCAAGTCCACAGTGGCGGTCGCGGTGACTTTATCGCCGTGGTTGACCCAGGCATTGACCAGCAACGTGTTGAAGCTGGCGTTGCCTGAGCCGTCAGTGGTAATGTTGAGGAAGCCGAGGTAGCGCTCACCCTCACCATTGGTCGCGTCCGCGGCGGCCGAGCGGGTTCCGAAGAATTCGATGCGGTAGGTAGTGTTGGCGTTTGAGTTCAGCGTTCCAACGACCGTGGTGCCGGCGGAGGCGGATGCGGCGCTGGTTAGCACCGGGAAGTTCTGCAGGTTGTTGGCACCGGCGTCAGAGTCGCCCGCATCGTTGGCCGTCACGCCATTGGGGCTGAGGTCGATTCCCAGCCCGGAGTTCCGCGAAATGCTGTTGCCCAGAATCTGGACGCCAGCGATTGTCGCGTCCTTCACGTATACGCCGTCACCGGCATTGAAAGCGATCAGGTTGCCCTCGCCGGCATTGGTGCCGCCGACCGTCCCACTCGTGACGGTCAACGCGCTGGCGAATTGCACGCCTGCGCCGGCGTTGCCTTTCGCAACCGACCCGCTGTAGTCGGTGCCAATGTAGTTGCCGATTATGATCACGCCGCTAGTGTCACCCACGCCGATACCATGGATACCGTTCGCGGAGATCACGTTACGCCCACCCGCGAGCGCACTGCCCACGGTGTTGCCGGTGCCTGCCGTGTTGAAATGGACGCCGTCGTGTGCGTTGCCCAAGCTGGTCGACCCGTCGGCGCCGACGCCGATATAGTTGCCGATCACCTGGTTGCCGGTGGACGTAGAGGTGTCTATCGCGATGCCGGCATTGTCGTTGCCCGAAATGACGTTCCGATCCGCGGCGACGAGGCCTCCGATGATGTTGTTCTGCGCGCCGTTGTTAAGCTGGATCCCGTTCGCGCTATTGCCCAAGTCCGTCAGCCCCGATGTCCCGACGCCGATGTGGTTGCCGGCAATGGTGACATTATCCGCACCGTCGAGCAGGATGCCGTGCGACGAGAATCGGTTGATCGCCAGGCCGCGTATCGTGCTCGATGAGGCGCCCGAGGTCAGATTCAGACCGACCGCACCGGCACCAGCGGCAGTGCCGTTCAGTTCGATCGCCGGTAAGTTCCCGTTCGCGGCCCAGCTGTCGTCAGTCGTTGCGTCCAGCACGACGGCCCCGGTGATAGCCGGCAGCGCAGAGCTCAGATTGATAACGTGTGGTCCGGCGCCCGCAATGTTGAAATAGATGTAGTCGGGTCCGCCGACGTTCGCCGTCGCGTTCGTCGCTTGAATAGCCTCGCGCAACGAGACTCCATCGCCGCCGTCCGAAGCCACCAAATTGGCAATCGAAGTTACAGCACCGTTGCTGGAGTCGCTGGTGTTGGTCACTACCAGCGCACCGACGTGCACGTTGATGATATCCGTGTCGCTCAGCGCACCACCGCTGCCGGTGTTGCCTTGATCGTCGGTCGTCAGGGTGAGTTGCGCCAACCCGCGGTAGCCCGTGGTAGGCGTAAAAGTCACGCCGTTACCTAAGGCGGTATTGAATGCGCTGACACTGCCGCTGTACGTAAAGGCAGCGCTGCCATTCGCGCCACTCACCAGAGTCAATCCGGCCGTGCTCGCCAAAGTGAGCGTGCCGTTAGTGGCAGCCAAGCTCACGCGCACTGCGCTGCTGGCGGCATCGACATCCGCGATCTGGATCGCATTGCCGCCAGTAGTGGAAAATGAAACCGCCGTGTTTAGCGCCGTGTAGCGGTTGCTTGGCACGGTATTGACCGGCGGATCGTTGACCGCGGCCACCGTGAGGCTCGCTGCGTCACTTGATGAACTGAATGCAGTGCCCCCGCCAGTGTTCAGGCCTGTGTAGGAAACCTGAACATTGTCGACGTGCAGCCGGCCAGAAAGGTCCGATCCTGTCACGATGAAGCGCAGTTGAGTATTGGCGTTAGCGTAGGCACTGATGTCTACGCTGTAGGCCTGCGCCGTCGCATCGGTCGCGTTTATGCTAAAAGTCCGCAGCGTTGTCCAAGAAGTGCCATTGAAAATGTCCAACGAAACGACGCCGTTTGTGCCCCCGCCGTGTTCGCGAATGTAGTCGAGGGATAAAGTAGCTGCGGATGCCGTGCTTAAGTCAATCTGCCGGCTAATGCCTCGTGATAGAAAATCTGTCTCAATTTGGAGTGAATTCGTAGGAAGTCCGGCAAAGGCGTTAACGACCACCATGCCGGCTCCAGTGCCGTCACTCTCGCCGAGTTCTTGCCATGCGCTAGCCCAATTGACCGTGCCGTTATTGTTTGCGTAAGCGACAGAGTTGAACTGGTCAAGTGCGGTTTCGGCACTGGTTAGATCGGTCGTCGTGCCGTTTACACCGCTCGTCCGATCCCAAGCGCGGAACGTAATCGCGTTGGCAATAGAGCCCGCAAAGTTTGGGGTGGGTTGGAAATAGATGCGCGTATTGGCATCAGCTGCCAATAACCTCGCGCTTGTATTGCTTACCGTGCCCAGAGCGTTCCAGTTTGTGCCACCGTTGGTCGAGTACCACCAAGCACCGTTGCTCGTATCCGCCGCCGTGACCGCGATTCCGAGCAGAGCGCCTGAATCTGCATCGGTGATGTTATCTACTTGACCAGCAGGTGAAGCGAAGTCGACTAGGCTGGAGACGAGCGAGCCGACAGCACCTGACGGCGTACCAGCGTCTTCGTTGATGGCGCTTAACGCGGGATTCTTGGTCGTATCCAGTACCGGTGCATTGTTCGAAGCCGCCCTGATAGACACCGCACCGATCTCCCATTGTTGCGAGGAAGAGACCGTGCTGCTCATGGTAACCGTGGCCGCGCCGGCTTCGGTGGTCGACACGCCGCGATGCGTGGCGTTGGTCAGGTTCCACACTGCCGTCTGCCCGGCGCCCGTCGTATAACCCGCCGGGTTTGCGGTCCAGTTGGTAATGTCGAGCACCAATTCGCCGGTGGCGCTTGTTACGATGACGCTCGCCGAGGTGCTTGTGCCATTTGCGCTGCCGTAAGTCCCGGTTGGTGTCGATTGATTCACACCATCGTAGGTAATCGCGCCGCCTTTGATAGTTGTCGTTGCCCCTAGGTTGACCACGACGTTGGCGGTGGTTACGTTCGGATTCACCAAGCGCCAGATTTCAACCGCATGGTTTCCGGCAGTTCGCCCAACCTGCGTCAGCGCGACGCCATCGAAGGTAACGCCAGTGACACCCGCACCCAAGCCATCGATGGCGAGCGTGACAAACAAAGCGCTATTCGAACCGCTGTTAACGGTGTGAGCCCAGGTAAGACTTGTGACGTTGGTCGCTTGCGATGAAGTCGCTGCGCCGTTGGCCGTGATGGCAAGAACGCCGTTCCATGTATGCTGAGAAGCGCTGTCGAGCGCAACCTGAGCTTCGACCGCGCCCGTTGCGTACTCCAGCGCCCAATCGCCGCCAAGCGCAGCATTGCCGGTGCGATCTGTACTCGCCGCCACATCGGCACCGGTTAAGCGCGAGAGTGCGCTCAACATTGCTTCGCCGCCTGGCGTTGCAGCCACATCGCAGCCGTAAATCAAAATATCGGCCTGTTCGGTTAGCGCGTCGCCCCACGCTTTGATCTGCTGCGCATTCTCGCGTAACGCATCAAAGTCGAGCGTGCTAGCGCCCAATTGCACTTGCCCATCGGCACCGTGCGAAATCAAATGGACGGCCGCAATATCGCGCTGACTATGCAGCGCACGCGAGACTTGCGCTACCCCGTCTTCTCCTTGATTCAACCAAACGATCTCGAAGGCCCGATTCGCCTGCGAAGTCAAATCATCCACGAAGCGATTAGCATCCGGAACACGCGCATCAACGAATACGATCTCGCGACGCTGTTGGTTGGCGGCACTACCGCTTCGCTCGCCTTGCGTAAGAAACTGACCGGAGCTATCCAGAACACGCTGCTCTGCGCCCTGGAGGACTTCAGGCGACAGCATTGCGGGACTAAAATCAGCCGCGTAAAGAATTCTCGGTTCAAGCTCCTCTACTACCGGGCGCTCTTCAGTGCGGCGCCAGCGATTCAGCAGTTGCTTGAGGATATTCAAGACGGAGCCCGCAGGTTAAACAGAGCGCGCTTCAGGGCTGCGCCAAGTTGCCCAGTGCGATCTTCGTGCTTAGGCGCAGTTTGGTGGGAGCAAGACCGCTCATCGGTTGCCGCACGACTGGAGAACCGGCGCCGCTGGCTGGATTTGCCGCTTGAGCTTGCGGCGGCGGTGATAACTTCGGCGTGAGTGCCGTTGCCGGCTGGAGTGTAGCGGCGACAGGTTTTGCTGCGGGTGGCGGGACGCCGACACGCGAATCGGTCCGCGCGGCTGCGCCGAGAGCAGGCGGCGCGAAAATGCCGCTCGGCGTTACCTGTGGCGTTTTCGCTTTATCTGTTGATTTGGCAACGGCCGGTAACCCAAGATCAGCCTTGCAGCGCACGCCCGCGGGCAAAGCATTGCCCGGGTTAGGCAGATCCATACGCACGCGAAAGCTGTTGCTGGCGGTATCGATGACGCGATCGACCAGAATAATCCTCGCCTGCAAGGCGGGCGTTTCGGGCAAATCCGGTTGGATGCGGGCACTCATTCCAGGCCCAATCTTGTTGAAGTAAGCGGCCGGGACAATGACCTCGACTCGCAGTGGATCCAAGGTCGCGATCTTTGCGATGGTTTGCTGTTCGACGCGCTCGCCCGTGGTGACATATCGCTCCAGAATTACACCGTCAATCGGGCTAACGATGGTTCGCTGCGCGAGCTGGGCGCGCGCCAGCGCCAATTCTTGATAGAGCACACGCTTGTTCTCGCGTGCTTGGGTAAGCTTTTGTTCGGCCAGTTCCGCTTCGGTATGCGCCTGATCAAGCGCCTGTTGCGATATGAAGTTTTGCTGCTGCAGCTCTGCACTGCGTTTGAGCTTACGCTGCGCAAATTCGTTGTTGGACTGCGCCGACCGGACTTCGGCCTCTGCCTTGGCGCGAGCGGAAGCCAAGCCGGTTGCAGCTTGTTCGACTTCCGCCTTAAGAAAAACAAGCGCTTGGCCGCGACGCACAGCGTCGCCGCGCTCAAAAGTGACGCGCTCGATCACTCCCACGACCGGCGAGCCGACTTCAGCTATGTGGGATGGTTCGACCAGACAGCCGTGCAAATCGACCGCTTGCAGCTGCGACGAGCCCATGACCAATGCAAAGGCCAGCGGCACGCGCATCGCTTTCCCAAGCCAGTTCAATAAGTTAGAGGTCATGTTCCGTTTAATGTTCAAGCGAAGGACCGTCTAGAAAGACCTTCCACCACGAACGAGACTACCGCGAGACGTAAGCACCCGATGCAGTTAAGCACTATCCGTACCGGGTACTGCCTTAAGAATAAAAATGCAACAATCTGTAACGGCCGACGTACTGTCGGATCTGATCTGATCTGAATTGCATCAGGATTCGAGTCTAGCTCGCAGATGCAGGAGTCGGAGGTAACAAGTAATCTCCGGAAGTGCGATAGTTGGTTTTCTGCGGGAATGCCATGCCGGATCGAGCCATAACCAATATCGTCGGCTTTCAGCGACAGAGGGGCCGGCGGCGGGCGTAGTACCGGCAACGGTCGATTGGCGCGCGCAGCGCGCCCGTTGTCGTACCCTAGCGCCGCAACCAACATCTTCCCGGCCTGCGTTACTGCGACGAAAGCTGCGGAGACGTGGCTCCCCAGAATAGTGAGACTAACGACTCAATGTGTATGTGTTGCCCGCGTTGTCGAAGCGCAGAGGTAATCGCGTAAGCTCCGCTAGGCGCGCTGCGTCGCTGGAGCGCAGCGCGGTGGCAAACGCCTGCTGAAACTTGGTAAAACTTGCATCAATGGACACAGCTCTTGCGATGGCGGGGACCAACCGTAAGCGCACAATGCGCCGGGCATAGTCGTCGGCCGGATCGTTGAACCAAGTGACCTCCCCCTGTCGATAGCGGTATGCAGACAGCGGCTACCTCTTTGACCGAGCGTGGGCTCAGAAGTCGCGCGCACGTTCGACCTTATGCTATGTCGAGCCGGCACGAAGCGAGCTGCTCTAGCCCGTGCGCTGCCCATCGTGGAAGTAGATTTTCTGCACGTCAGCCGCTGGTTTAATGGTCGGGGCGGCGGGATTTGAACTCGCGACCCCTTGCACCCCATGCAAGTGCGCTACCAGGCTGCGCTACGCCCCGACATTGTGGATTATATCCGGAACACCTACTTCGCGCCGACTACTCGCTCGCCAGCGCGCCGACCAGTACATGGACTGCTTCTACGCCGCGTCGCGCCAGCGTTGCGAATTCACAGCGATCCGGTGCGCCGTGCACTCCTCAGCGCGCCGACCAGCGCATGCGCTGCTTCTGCGCTTCGTCGTGCCAGCGCTCTTCTTCCTCGTGGATATAGCGCTGCGTGGTGCGCGGATCGTTGTGGCGCGCGTCTTTTTGCACGTAGCGCTGACTCATGCCGCTATCAACTTTTGCGGTAATCGCGGTATGACGGCCCCAGTGTGCGGAGGCGGAACGCAACTTTTCTCTCTTGTGCTCGGCAGTATCGGGAAGCAAATCTGCGGCGCTGGCAAACAGTTTCTTCAATATCTGATTAAGCCGCCGCGCAGTGATCGCCTTGCGCTCACGCAAGCCGACGAGCAGTGGGGTCGTGTCCCTTTTGCTCGGCACGGCGGACAAACCGAGATGCTTTCGATAGCGCGTCAGCGCCAGCATCATGTCGTCCGGCACCGGCACTTTCGCCTTCTTGCCGCCCTTGCCGATGACATGCCACCACCAGCGCCCGCGTTCTTCGCGGAAGCTGTTCATACGATGCGCTTCCAATTCGCCCGCGCGCGGCGCCAGCATATAGAGCAGCGCGGCGAGAAAACGCGCGCGCTCGTACTCGTCCTTTTCCTCGTCCGTTTCTTGCGGCAAAGCCTCGATGGCGCGCATGAAAGCATCCCACATTTCTTCATCGAGAAAGCGCTCGACCTTGCCCGCTTCCTCGGTGATTTTGTTTGCTTTCTCCGCTTTGGGATCCGTTGCCTGCAATTTACGCCGGCGCTGGCGCATGAGGCCGAGTGGGTTCCCGGAGAGATAGCCGCAGTCCACCAGATAAGTCATCAGCGAATTCACCGCGGCGATCGCGGTCATCACCGCGTTCTCGCTCAGAGAACCGACGAACGGCCGCCAGTGTGGTGATGAGCGTTCCGCTCGCGCGCCGCACCAAAGCTTTGCGGGTTGCGGATCAGCAAGAAAATTTAGATAGCCCTCGAAGTCCTGGCGATTCAAACTGGACAGCGGCTTGCCGCACTCGATCAGCGCCCACAGCAGCAGACGTTCGCATTCACGCTGATAGATGCGTAGCGTGCCTGGCGATTCGCTGTACTCCTGCAAAAAACTGCGAATTGCATCAGCATCGTTGCGTGCGTTGATCTGTAGGCGCGTTGCGTCGGCGCGGTTGTGGCCGGCATGACCATCCAGTTCTTCTGGAATGCTAATGAATTCCAGTGGACGTACTGGCACTACTCCAAGGTTAAGATTCAAAGGCACGCGGGACTTGAGTATGCAGGCTATACATGCGATTGTATATGCGACTCACGCGCATGCATAGAGCAGCAGAATGGCGCGCCGCCCCGTGTGCCCTAAGCGAATACCGGAATAAAGCAGTGGCCACGAACACACTGGGACCAACAGAATTCGCGCGGCTGAGCCGCGCGGTAGACGGGATGTGGCCCGCGAATAGCCTCAGGCGGCTGCGGTGCGCAGCGGCTGCTCCGGCTCAGCTGGAGCGGCCAACTGGGTCGCAGCTTGCGGCGCGCCGCGCAAGCACTCCAATATTGCAGTTAGCTGGCGCCGCAGTTCGGCAGGGCTGACGCGCTTCCTTTGCTTGGCTGCCATGGGCGAATCTTCGGCCAGCCGCAGGCGCGCGCCGTTGATGGTGAAGCCCTCTTCGTAGAGCAATTCGCGAATGCGGCGCACCAGCACCACTTCGTGATGCTGATAGTAACGTCGGTTGCCCCGACGCTTGACTGGTTTTAACTGAGTGAATTCCTGTTCCCAATAGCGCAGCACGTGCGGCTTTACCCCGCACATCTCGCTCACCTCACCAATCGTGAAGTAGCGCTTGGCCGGGATCGGCGGCAGTTCAGACTTCGGAACGATCTCCGCCATAGCCCTTCTCCACCATGCTCTTTAGTTTTTGGCTCGCGTGAAATGTTACGACGCGGCGTGCGGTGATAGGAATCTCCTCCCCGGTCTTCGGATTGCGGCCGGGACGCTGTGGTTTATCGCGCAGCTGGAAATTGCCGAAACCCGAGAGCTTGACACTTTCGCCACGCTCGAGCGCCTTGCGAATTTCCTCGAAAAAAGACTCCACCAAGTCTTTCGCCTCACGCTTGTTGAGGCCCACCTTCTCGAACAACAAATCGGCCAACTCGGCCTTCGTTAACGTCATTTTTGGGAACCTAAACGCGCAGCTGAACGTTGTGCTTGGCGGTTAATGCCGCGATCAATTCACGCCTGATCGCATCGATTTCCTCATCCGCCAAAGTTTTTGAAGTATCTTGCATAACTACCCGAAATGCAAGGCTTTTCTTGCCTTCAGGTATACCTGGCCCACGGTATAAATCGAAGAGGTCAATGCCAGTGACGTTCTTGGGAGCATTGCTACGTAGGGTATCGAGCAGCGCTTGCACCGGCAGCGCCTCGTCGGCGATTAAAGCGATATCGCGCCGCACCGCCGGAAAGCGCGAGCTCTCCGCAAACTTCGCCACTTGCGCGGCCAGTAGCGGCTGCAAGTCGAGTTCAAACACAATCGGTGCGCGCGCCAGTTCATAGCGTTGCACCAGCCGTGGATGCAGCTCACCGAGCCAGCCGATAGGATGATCGCCGTTGCTCACACGCGCACAGCGTCCCGGATGCAGCGCTGGGTGAGTGCCGGGCGCGAAGCGCGCATCCTCGACCAGCACCGTGAGATCCGCCTTGACGTCGTAGAAGTCGGCCGGAATCTTTGCGGCACCCCACTGTTCGGGCTGCGCGAGCCCATACGCGAGCACGGCGAGCTTCAGCGGCTGTTCCTCGGGTCCCGGCACGCGCCCGGGTGCAGCCGCGAAGCAGCGGCCCATTTCGAAAATACGCACGCGCTCCTGTTTGTGATTCAAGTTAAAGCGCAGCGCCGCGACTAACCCTCCGAGCAAGCTTGATCGCATCACACTCATGTTGCTTGCGATCGGGTTCGCCAGCCGCACCGGGGCGTCGTTACCCGCGAAGTCCCGCTCCCAGTCCCTCTCGACAAAGCTATAGGTGATGATTTCCTGATAGTCGCGGGCCACTAGCCTCTGCTTGAGCAGTTCGAGGCTGCGCTGTCGCTCGCTCGCCGGCAGCATGCGCGAAGGCGCTCGCGGTGCGACCGCGGGAATGAGGTCATAGCCACGCAGGCGTGCGATTTCCTCGATGAAATCTTCTTCGATCGCTAGGTCGAAGCGATGCGTCGGCGGCACCACAGAAACAACATCATCTTTTACTTCAATATTTCCGCCTAATTTATTCAATATTTGAATGATTTTCTCTCGATCAATCGTCACCCCAAGCACCCGCCGCACGCGCGCCACACGCACCGCGACGGCAGGGCGCAGCGGCAGACTGCCGCGCTCGTCAATGACCGGGCCCAACGCGCCGCCGCAGATTCGCACGATGAGTTGCGCTGCACGCTCCAATGCGTGCGACGTCCCAGCGAAATCCACACCGCGTTCAAAGCGGTAAGCAGCGTCGCTGTTAAGCGTCAAGCGGCGCGCGCGCCCCTGCACTGCGTCAGGGGCAAAGAACGCACTTTCCAGAAACACATCCGCAGTGGCGTCTGTAACCGCAGTGTTATCCCCGCCCATTACGCCAGCCAAGCCTACGGGTTTCTTGTCATCGGCGATCAACAGCATGTCCGGCGCGAGTTCAACCTCCTGCTGATTCAACAGCCGCAGCCTCTCGCCCGCACGCGCAAAGCGTACCGTGATGTTGCCTTCGATCTTGCCGAGGTCGAACGCGTGCAACGGCTGGCCGAGTTCCAACATGACGAAATTGGTAACGTCGACCACTGGGCTGATCGGGCGCAAGCCGCTACGCTCCAAAGCGCGCTGCATCCAAGGCGGCGTTGCCGCTTTGGCGTTCACACCGTGGATTACTTGCCCGCAATAGCGCGGACAAGCTTGTTCCGCCGCGAGCGTGACGCGCACTTGATCTTGAATCTGCGCAGGAGCCGGCGCAGTCACCGGCAGATTGAGCGGCGCGCCAGTGATGGCCGCGACCTCGCGCGCAACGCCCAGCACGCTCAGGCAATCGCCGCGGTTCGGCGTCAGCTTGAGTGTAAAAGCACTATCGTTGAGCTGCAGGTAGTCACGCAGATCGGTCCCAACTGGCGCATCTTCGGGCAGAACCATGATGCCGGAAGATTCTTCCGACAAACCAAGCTCTTTCTGGGAGCAGAGCATCCCTGACGAGGATTGGCCGCGGATCGCCGCCTGCTTGATGACCAGCCCGCCCGGCAGCTGCGCGCCAACTAGCGCGCACGGAACTTTCTGCCCCGTAGCTACGTTGGGCGCGCCGCACACGATGGTGAGTTGCGCATCCGCACCGGCATCGACTTCGCACACGCGCAAGCGGTCTGCATTCGCATGCGGCCGCACGCTCCGCACGTAGCCCACAACGACTTTGTCGAACGCCGGTGCCACCGGCTCGCGCGCTTCGACCTCTAGGCCCGCCATGGTCAGGGCGTGCGCCAGCGCGTCGCTGTCGAGCGGCGGATTGACGAATTGGCGCAACCAGGATTCGGAGAATTTCATCTGACCACGTGAAATGCGAAGGTTGGTATGTGAAATGGACCAGCGCGCGGCGAAAAAACCGTTCACCGCTCATATTTCACTTTTACCCAAATTGCTTCAGAAACCTCAAATCGTTCTCAAAAAAAAGCCGTAAGTCATTCACTCCATAGCGTAACATGGTCAATCTCTCGACCCCCAACCCAAACGCGAAGCCGAGATAACGCTCACTGTCGATGTGCACACCGCGCAGCACGTTTGGGTGCACCATGCCGCAGCCAAGCACCTCGAGCCAGCCAGTGTGCGAGCAGACGCGGCAACCCGCCCCGCCACACATCACGCACTGGATATCCATCTCCGCCGACGGCTCCGTAAAAGGGAAGAACGAAGGACGAAAACGTGCTTTCAAATCATCCTGTTCGAAGAACTTCTGCATAAAGTCCGTGAGAACGCCTTTGAGATCCGCGAAACTCACTTCCTCGTCCACCCACAGACCTTCGACCTGGTGAAACATAGGTGTGTGGGTCAAATCCGAGTCGCACCGATAGACGCGGCCCGGTGCGATGATCTTGATCGGTGGCTTATGCTGCTCCATATAGCGCGCCTGCACCGGCGAAGTGTGGGTGCGTAAGACAAAAGATGTGCGCCCGCCCGGCTCTGCACCGCTGGGCGCGCCCATGCTCGCGTCGATGTAGAAAGTATCGTGCATCGCTCGCGCCGGATGATTCTCGGGGATGTTGAGCGCGGTGAAGTTGTAGTAATCCGTCTCGATCTCCGGCCCATCCGCGACCGCAAAGCCGACCGAATGGAATAGCGCTTCGATGCGTTGCATCGTGCGCGAAACCGGGTGCAGGCCGCCTATACCTTGCCCGCGCCCGGGCAAGCTAACGTCCAGGGCCTCGGCGGCGAGCTGCGCTTCCAACTCGCGCGCTTGCAAGTGCTCGCGACGCTCGGCCAGCGCAGTCTCAATCTTCTGCTTGGCCTCATTAATGCGCGCGCCGAAGCTCTTCTTTTCGTCGCCGGAGCGCTTACCGAGCTCTTTCATTAAGGCAGTGAGCGAGCCGGTCTTGCCGAGGTAGCGCGCCTTGGCATTTTCCAGCTCAGCGCCAACGTCGATCGCTTTGAGCTTAGCGATCGCTTCGCGAACGAGGATGTCTAGATCTTGCATTGCTGGCGTCCGGTAGAAAGAGCGTCAGCCACTAGGGCGCCTGCATGGCTAACTTGTCTTTCCAGTTTCTTGCTCCGAAAAAAAGAGGCCGCGGTGTTTGCACCGGGCCTCTCGTCTGTTGCACAGTTGACTTACTTGCCGAGGCCGGCCTTGGCTTGTTCGACAAATTGCCCAAAAGCGTTCTTGTCGAACACCGCGATATCGGCCAATACCTTGCGATCAACTTCCACAGCGGCTTTGCGCAAGCCGTTCATGAAATTGCTGTAGGTCATGCCGAACTCGCGCGCGGCGGCGTTGATGCGCACTATCCACAGCGCGCGGAAATCGCGCTTCTTCGCGCGGCGATCGCGGTAGGCGTACTGCCCCGCTTTCATCACCGCCTGTTTGGCGATGCGATAGACGTTACCGCGGCGGCCGCGGAAGCCTTTTGCTGCGTTGAGAACTTTCTTGTGCCGCGCGTGCGCGGTTACACCACGTTTTACTCTAGGCATGGCCGCACCTCCTTAACCGTTCGGCAGCATCGCGCGCACCGATGCCATATTGGATTCATGAACACCGACCTGGCCGCGCAACTGGCGCTTGGCTTTGGTGGTTTTCTTGGTGAGGATGTGGCGCTTGAAGGCTTGGCCGCGTTTGATGCGCCCCTTGCGCACTTCAAAACGCTTCGCCGCGCCACGCTTGGTTTTAAGCTTGGGCATAAAACTTCCTTTTTCGTTGCCGCGTTGGGTGGCGAGCGACGCTCGCGCTTGTAGACCCAAAACGAGCTTATATTTACTACCTACTGCTTACTTCACCTACTTTAACCTACTACTTGCTTCACCTCGGCGGCCTAACTGGGCTTTGCCACCGGTTGCTTCGTCTCGGCGACTGCCTTGGCGGGCGGCACGATCTTCTTCGGTGCAAGCACCATCACCATTTGGCGCCCTTCCATCTTCGGGAACTGCTCAACGACGCCATGGGTAAGCAAATCCGCCTCGACGCGCTTCAACAAATTGAAACCAAATTCCTGATGCGCCATTTCGCGCCCCCGGAACCGCAGCGTGATCTTGGTCTTGTCGCCCTGTTCTAGGAATTTGATCAAGTTGCGCAGCTTGATCTGGTAGTCATTCTCGTCGGTGCCGGGCCGGAATTTTACTTCCTTGACCTCAATTACCTTCTGCTTGAGCTTGGCCTCGTGCTGTTTCTTGCTCTCGCGGTACTTGAACTTGCCGTAATCCATCAAACGGCACACCGGAGGGCTCGCGGTGGGCGCAATCTCAACGAGATCCGTCTCCGCTTCTTCTGCCATCGCCATTGCCGCAGACAAGCTCACCACACCTACCTGCTCGCCTTCGACCCCAATTAACCGCACCTGCGGCGCCGTAATCTCACCGTTGATGCGCAACTCGTTTTCTTTACTGATCCCGCAGCCTCCTCGACATGGATAAAATGCAGAGTATCAGGCCACGATGCAGGTTCCAAGCCAGTTTTGTGGTAATACTCTACCCCCTAAATACTCGATCTTAGATCTGACGCCGCCGCTCCGCCGCGCACCGCAATCTCGCGCGCCACGCGCTCGCACAGCGCCGCAACGCTCATCTGCCCCAGGTCCTCGCCTTTGCGCGAACGCACGGCAACGTTGCCGGACGCCTTCTCCTTCTCGCCCACGATTACCTGATACGGCAACTTCTGCAAGCTATGTTCTCGAATTTTATAGGTTATTTTCTCGTTCCTCAAGTCGGCGCTGACGCGGATGCCATTGCCACGCAGTTGCTTGGCGACTTCAGCCGCGTAATCTGCCTGGTGTTCCGAGATGTTGAGCACCACGACTTGCTCCGGCGCCAGCCAAAGCGGCAGCGCACCAGCGTGGTTCTCGATGAGGATGCCGATAAAGCGCTCGAGCGAACCGAGAATCGCGCGATGCAGCATCACGGGCTGTTTACGCGTGTTGTCTTCCGCGACGTACTCGGCGCCTAGGCGCACCGGCATGAAAAAATCGACTTGGATGGTGCCGCACTGCCACACGCGTCCGAGCGCATCCTTGAGCGAATACTCGATCTTCGGCCCGTAAAACGCGCCCTCGCCCGGCGACACGGCGTAGTCGCAACTCGAACGGCGCAGCGATTCCATCAGCGCGTGCTCCGCCTTCTCCCACTGCGCATCGTCGCCGATGCGCTTTTCCGGCCGCGTGGCGATTTTGTAAATGATCTCGGTGAAGCCGAAATCCCTATAAACCTTCTGCAGCAGCGCGGTGTAAGCCACGCACTCGTCGAGAATTTGATCTTCGGTGCAGAAGATGTGGCCATCGTCCTGCGTAAAGCCGCGCACGCGCATGATGCCGTGCAGCGCGCCGGACGGTTCGTTGCGATGGCAAGAACCGAATTCACCCAGCCGCAGCGGCAGTTCGCGATAGCTGTGCAAGTTGGCGTTGTAGATTTGCACGTGGCCCGGACAGTTCATCGGCTTCACCGCGTAGTCGCGGTTCTCCGACGAGGTGGTGAACATGTTGTCTTTGTAGTTCGCCCAATGACCAGTCTTCTCCCACAGCGAGCGATCGAGAATTTGCGGTCCGCGCACTTCCTGGTAGCCGTTGTCCTGGTAGACCTTGCGCATGTACTGTTCGATTTGCTGCCAGATCACCCAGCCTTTCGGGTGCCAGAACACCAACCCCGGGGCTTCCTCTTGCATGTGAAACAAATCGAGCTGGCGGCCGATTTTTCGATGGTCGCGCTTCTCCGCCTCTTCCAGCATGTGCAAGTAGGCATCTTGATCTTCCTTTTTCGCCCATGCCGTGCCGTAGATGCGTTGCAGCATCTCGTTTTTCGAGTCGCCGCGCCAATACGCGCCGGCCACGCGCATCAGCTTGAACACCTTGAGCTTGCCGGTCGAGGGCACGTGCGGGCCGCGGCACAGGTCGATCCATTGATCCGCGTGACCATACAGCGAAATCGGCTCGTTCGAAGGAATGCCGGCAATGATTTCCGCCTTGTAGTGCTCGCCGATCGACTTGAAGAACGCCACAGCTTCGTCGCGCGGCATTACTTTGCGCTCGACTTTCAAATCGCGCTTGGCGATTTCCGCCATGCGTTTTTCGATCTTCTCCAGATCCTCCGGCGTAAAGCCACGCTTGATGGAGAAATCGTAGTAGAAGCCGTTTTCGATCACCGGGCCGATGGTGACTTGCGCCTCGGGGAACAACTCCTTCACCGCATGCGCCAGCAAGTGCGCGGTCGAGTGGCGAATGATTTCCAGCGCCGCCGGGTCTTTCTCTGTGACGATCGCCACCTCGCTGTCGGCTTCAACACGAAACGAGGTATCGACCAGTTTACCGTTCACGCGCCCAGCGAGCGCCGCCTTAGCGAGACCCGCGCCGATGTTCGCGGCAATCTCGGCCACCGTCACCGGCTGGTCGAAACTGCGCGTGGAACCATCAGGAAGTCGGATTACGGGCATCGAGCGCTACTCATCACAAACGGATTGCCAATTAAGCATCACAAACTAAAAGGGCGGCCTAGCCGCCCGGGTGCATCGATATATCAGCAACGATTCCAGTCATGCTTCAGCGTGTCCTACCCGCCCAGGCTAAAGGGCGGTGGTAGGCGGGAGAGGACTCGAACCTCCGACCCCCACCATGTCAAGGTGGTGCTCTAACCAACTGAGCTACCCGCCTAAAGCAAGGCGCAAGTTTAGCACCGAACCTTGGAAACGTGCAGCCTCGCCGGCCCCACGCGGCCCGCGCGCTCACCTCTCATTCTTGATCTGCTCGATCGCCGCACGCAAAACCTGCCCATCCGGCTCACCACACTGGGCCCGCGCGTTCGCCACCACCGCCGCCACCGTCCAGCGCTCGCGATCGCGCGCCATTTCCCCATGGCTGCCGTGGCTGAAGTAGAAGTAAATTCCCTTCGGCGCAAACGTCCGATAGCCCGCCATGGCCGCAAGCGCCGCGCGCGCCTGTGCGGATGGCAAGTCACCCACCGGCGGCTTGCGGCGCTTGCCCACCACGCGGCCGCGCACCTGCGGCAAGGCCAACTCCGCTACTTCGGCATGCCATTGCGCCAGCGCCCGGTCGAGCGTCGCCAACTTGCAGCGGCACCGCTGTGCGAGTTCCGCCAGCCGTGCATCGGCCACTTACGCGGCGCGCTGCAATGCGCCGCTATTGTGACGGCAACGTGTAAGTCGCCGTGAATTCCTGGTAAATATCCGCCGCAACACCGGGCGTAAGCGGCGCGAGTCGTTTGCCGGCGTATTTCCCACCGCCCTTAATGCCGGAAAAACGCCCACTGCCACCGATGTATTCGAAGCTGCCTTCGAAGGTGGAGGTGCCGTCCGCTCGCGCAGTGGTTACACCGTTCGCTTTGGTGATCGCGGTGGACTTATCCTCGAACGTAACGATCGTGTAGGAAAAGTGTGGTCCAGTTCCGTTGGTCAAATCGAGAAAAACCCTCGTGGACCATTGGCCAACTTCGCCCGCTTGATTGATCTGCAATCCGCGTTGATCGGCAATCGCCAGTACGTGCCCGGGCGCATCGCCGACTTCCATGGCATCCACCTTCGCATTGTGATAAACGACTCGACCCTTATCGGTTACGGACTGCTCTGCCCACGCCGCACCCACCGTAAGCGATGCGATCACGCATCCACCTATCAGACTCAGAAATGCCTGCAACACCATATTTGTCTCCTTGCCAGCCGCGACCCATAGCCGGGAACCTATCAACCACCTACGAAAAAATAGTGGCGCCAAACTTGGTCATTGATTTTGATCTACCTCAAGTCGATGCCATTGATCGAATACCGCGCGTACTGGTGACGCGTGACGATTTGGGAGTTATCGACGTGCAGCTCACCCGATCACTTCAGTTCGCGCGCGCCAGCCCTACGCTTCGTCCGTGGCCGCCGATCGTGCGGCTTTTGATTCGTTGAAGCAACTTGGATTTGATGCGTTGCTGCCACATACGCATTGGGTAAACGCTGACCGCAGCTGCGGCGTTCTAGCGATGGCGTGCCGCCGCACTCGCGGACATATACTCCAACAAGGTTAACTCTTTTGGTGCTTTCCAATCTCACTTTTCAGGTGATGATATGGATAGTATAGAAACCAATCTCCCGGTACAATGCCGCGATGGCTGACAAAGAGTCGAAGAGTTTTCCCACGCTAGGCTTGATGGCAACGGCCGCCGCAATCGGCGGCGCCATCGTGTTTACTCAAGTGCCGCTCGAAGTACCGCGCCCAGGCGCCTCGCCGGGTTTGAGCTACAGCGACCGCAGCGCGCAGGATGTCAACGCGCGCCTATGGGAAGACCCGTTCGCTGCCGTCAGCCGCGACATCCGCAGCGCAGTAAAGGATGGCGGCGGCGCTGACACCGCCACCCTGGTCGAACTCGCGCGCCAAGCGCAAGAAAAGGATGCGCAGGAAACCCTGGGTGAACAGCCGCAGGCCGCCACGAACGATCCCTGCGACGCGCCGCGCGTCATGCGCCCGGAATGCGTGCCGCATTCGCTGCCCTGGCTCATGCGCGACATTCGCTTCGCGCTCGGCCAAGGCGAAAAGCCCGTACTCATCCTTCCTGGAAAGCAGCCGCAAGGCGCGAACGCGCCAAAAGAAACAGCGCAGCCCGCAGGCGCGGCAGCACCCGCCCCGGCGACGGATAACAAAGCCGAAGCCAAACCCCGCGCCGAGCCCGATGCGCCGAAACCACCGCGCGTATTGGTGCTGGGCGTGATGGTGTCGAACTCGCCCTATGTCGATGGCGAGGAGCGGCGGCGGCGCGTGCGTTTCGCCGTCGATTCGGCGATGAATCTGGGACAGTACTCGCCAGTCAACGCCGAACACATCGGCTACGTGCTCAATACCGAAGAGCCCGGCCTGCCTAAAGTCATTCCGTTCGAATGGTTCCGCCGCAAAGGGCGTGATCCGGCGCGGCGCACGCTGGTCATGTGGCTGGAGGAGGAGGCGCTCGCCGGCTTTCCATCGCGCGCCCCAGCGCCAATGGCGAACCTGGCGCGCTTGGCCGAGCGCATCCGCAGCAGCACCGGCGCCAGCGACGAGCAAATCGAATTCAAGATTATCGGCCCTGCGACATCCGGTGGACTGCGCGCGCTCAGCAGCGAACTCAAGTCGTACCAAGACAAGGCAAAGTCAGCCGCGGCGCCGGCCAAAGCGCCTTTGGTGCCGCTGCGCGGCGCGCACCTTTACGTGGCCATGGCCACCGCCGGCGAGGAACAGATGGTGTGCAACAAAAAGGAACGCACCGAAGCGCGCAGCGGCGGCGATCCCGCCGCGTGCACCTTCGCCGGTTTTCTGCAGCGCAACGGCAAAGCGCTGTTCGGCGAGGCGCGGCCGATGCAATTCCTGCGCGCGATCGCTAGCGACGATGCGGTGAGCTACACGCTTATCGACGAATTGCGCCGGCGCGGCGTCGATCCTTCCGGCAACCGCGATGTCGTGGCGCTCGTTTCTGAGTGGGACACCTACTACGGACGCATGCTGCCGCAAGCATTCTTGCGCGCGCTCGACGACGTTTTTAACTGGAACGAAACGCGCTTTCAGAGCGCCTGCGAAGAAGACCCCGAAGAAGCCGCCAAGCTCGATCCGAAACTCGCCACGCAGCGCTGCCCGCTGCTGCGCTTCAGTTACTTGCGCGGGCTGGACGGCAGCGCAGCCTCCAACACTGGCAGCAGCGGCAGCACCAACACCAGCACGAGCAGCAGTTCGGCTGCGTCTGCAGGCAAGGCCGACGCCAAAGCGAGCAAAGACAGCACAACCAGCGAAGCCTCTGAAGGCGCGAAGCAGTTCGATTATCTGCGCCGCTTGTCGGGACGCATGGTGGAAGCAAACCAAGACCTGAAGCGCTCGGGGCGCGAGATCACCGCCATCGGTATCGTCGGCAGCGACGTGTACGACAAGCTCGCGGTGCTGCGCGCGCTGCGCAAGCAATTCCCGCGCGCGGTGTTTTTCTCCACCGATCTGGACGCACGTTTGCTCGACGCCAGCGAGCAGAATTGGACGCGCAATCTAGTACTCGGCTCCAGCTATGGCCTGTCGCTGCACCCGTGCATCCAGAAGGATATTCCGCCGTTTCGCAACGGCTATCAAACCGCGGCGTTCTTCGCCACGCGCGTGGCGCTGTTCAATGCCTTCCCCGACGTGCAAATCCGCGTCGACCGCTGCCGCGAAGCGACCTTATCCGAAGTCGAAGCAACCGATCTGACGCGCACGGCCGAACCGCTCGACCAAGCCACCGTCTCCAACTGGCTTTATCCGCGCATCTTCGAGATCGGGCGCAAACGCGCCTGGGATTTGACCGTCGAGCCGATTTCCGCGCCGACATTCGGTGCCTCCGGCAGCCGCTGTCTCGGACTGCATTTGTGTTCGAACATCCATCCGCCGCGCTTGCACTTGGTCAAACAATCGACGCGCGTGGCGTGGATCACGCTTGGCGCATTCGCACTAACGGCTGCCGGGCTATTGCTCTGGCGCTGGCGCAAGAATCGCGAGGAAGCACAAGACGACGAAGCACCAAAAACCGCCAAAGCGCGCATGCGCGAAGCCAAGCTCGCGTGGTTGCGTTGGGGATTGATCACGTGGGCACTGGTCCTAACCTTGGTCTGCCTGCTTCTCGCCATTGGGGATTGGCGCGTGGCCGAGGGCGAACCGTTCTCGTGGATGGGCGGCATCAGTGTGTGGCCGACGGAGTTTCTGCGACTTGCTGCCATCGTGCTCGCGGCCTTCTTCATCGGTGACGTTATGGTCAAAATTCGCCGCAACGATGAAGAAATGGCGCGCCTGTTTTCCTTTAAAGACGTGCCCGACACCCGTACTTGGCTGCAGCAATTGCTAGGCCGTTACATCGTGCCCAAAGAGGGCGACGTCAGCGTGCAGTTGCTGTGGAAGCAGTACCAGCAATCGGCCCGGCCGATGCTAACCTTCATCCGCTCCGCGCTCATGACCTTGATGTTCGGCCTGATTGCTTGGGTATTGTTCCAGTTGTTCGGTTGGCCCAACCTGCCGTTTCGCGGTGAGACGAGCTACTGGATCGATTGGTTTTTGTCGATCCATGTCGCCGTCTTCGCCGCTTATCTGTTGTTCAGCGTCAACGACGCCACGCGGCTGACCACCATGTTCATCTGGACGCTCAACAAACACCAAGCGCAGCTCGTGTGGCCGGAAGCCGGCGTGCGGCGTTTTTCCAGCCGGCTCGGCGATCACATCTCGGATCATCTCGCGACCTGGTACATGATGATTCAACTCATCGCCAAGCGCACGCTGGTGATCAGCAGCTTGATCTTCTATCCGTTCGTCGTCGGCGCGCTGGTCGCAGTCAGCCGCAGCGCGGTGTTCGACAACTGGGACATGCCAGTCGGGCTTCTCGCCACCATCGGCCTCGGCCTGGCGATCGCCTGCGCCAGCCCGCTGATGATGCAGTTCGCCGCCAACAAAGTGAAAACCGAACGCGTCAAAGCGCTGCGCGCCAAGTTGCTGCAAGCCAAAGGCAGCCACCAGCAATCGCGCATCACCGCCATCGAAGCGCTGTCCGAGAGCGTGCAGAACGTGAAAGAAGGTGCGTTCCAAGCCTTCGTCGAGCAGCCGCTGGTGCGCGCGGCGCTGCTGCCGTTTGGCGGAGCCGGCGGACTGTATCTTCTCGATATGTTTAACTTTGTGCGGTTCTGACCGTCGGCCGGCCGCGCCGAAAGACGATCGTGCAAACACATTCCGTACCGGCGCCCGAACTTCGTACGACCGCGTGGCTCAATACCGATGCTCCGATTTCGCTTGCTGCGTTGCGCGGGAAGATCGTGGTGCTGCACGCCTTCCAAATGCTCTGCCCCGGCTGCGTTTCACACGGCATCCCGCAAGCACAGCGCATCTTCGAGAGTTTCGACGCCGCTCACGTCACGGTGCTAGGGTTGCACACGGTCTTCGAGCACCATGCGGTCATGAACGAGCAAGCGCTCCGGGCGTTCGTGCACGAGTATCGCTTGCGCTTTCCCGTCGGCATCGACCAGCCCGACGGTCACGAGGACATCCCGCTGACCATGCGCGCCTACGGAATGCGCGGCACGCCAACCCTGGTGATCATCGATCAGCAAGGCTTCGTTAGATTACACCGCTTTGGTCAAGTCTCGGATTTGGAGGTGGGCGCGCTCCTCGGTGCGCTGCTGCAGCAAACGGTTGCGGGCAACGCGCGGTCGGCAGCTGCCGACGCCGGCTGCGATGGGAACCAGTGCGCTAAGTAGTTGGCCGGCACCCGCGGTTCCGCTGCGCGCTCGCAGCGCTAGTCGAAGGCTCATCCATCGCTCTACTGGGATTTCCATGAATCATGACCACCGTTAGAGACCGATCGACCTGAACTTGTCGAAGGGCTTCGACACAGCAGCCCGAACGCAGATGTCACGAGCATAGAGAGTATCCGCAGAGCCTGCGCATACAATATGCACGAGCCGCCGGGCTGGATGCTCGTGCACTCGCAACGGATCGGAGAGCGCAGTATGCAGATCGTCGACGCCCAAATTCACCTCTGGGGCAGTGGGTTGCCGAGCAACTTGGCACATCGGCAAGTCACGTCTTTTTCCGCGGCAGAAGCCATTGCGATGATGGACGAGGCCGGCGTCGACGCCGCCGTGATCCACCCGCCGCCGTGGGACCCAGGCGCCACCGACTTGGCGTTCGCCGCGGTGCACAAACATCCTGGCCGCTTTGCAATCATGGGCGAAACGGCGCTCGATCAACTCACTGCGCGCGAGCGCGTGGCGCACTGGCGCGAGCAGCCCGGCATGCTCGGATTGCGCTACTTGTTCTTGAAGGAGCCGATGCGAACATGGCTGCATGACGGCACGCTCGACTGGCTCTGGCGCGAGGCCGAACGCGCCGACGTGCCGATCGCCATGTTGGCGACCGACTCCCTACCTGCGATCGGCACGATCGCCGCGCGCTATCCAGGCCTGCGTCTGACCATCGATCACCTCGGCGGGCGCGGCGGCAACACCACGCTCAAGGACGCCGCCGCGATGGCGCATATGCCATCGCTGCTGGCACTCGCGAAGTATCCGAACGTCGCGGTAAAAGCCACTGGCGCGCCCGGCTATTCAAGCGGCGCGTATCCTTACGCGAGCACGCATCCATTTTTGCAACAGATCTACGAAGCGTTCGGGCCGCAGCGCACTTTCTGGGGCACGGACATCACCAAAATGCCCTGCTCTTGGCGCCAGTGCATAACGATGTTCACCGCGGAGCTGCCCTGGCTGCCTGAGCGGGACAAACCACTGGTGATGGGGCAAGCAATTTGCGCATGGTGGGGGTGGCAACGCCTGGCGAGCTCGCGACGCGAAGCCGGCGGGTAAATCATTGACACTTCCGTAAACAGTTACGGCCATTGAAGGCCGTTCGCTCTGAGCTTTAGTTCTGCGCGCCGATGCCGATAGCATGCTGCGAACCCACGCGCTGCCATGCTATTTGCCTATTTCCGCTACATCGCGCTGCTGCTGCTGGCAGCCGCACCCGCTCGCGCCGCCCCCTCCACCCTGGTGCTCGGCGGCAACGCCAATGCCATCGATGCTTGGCCGGCGGTTACCATGCTTGCCGACCCTCTGCGCACGTTATCGCTCGAGCATGTGCTGGCCCGCCGCGCTGCCTTCGCTCCACCGCAAGTCCCGCATGCGAATCTCGGCATACGCCGCGAAGCGGTCTGGCTGAGAATCCCGGTACACACCACTGCTACCGCTACAAGGCGTTGGCTACTGGCGGTGGACTATGCCGCTATCGATCAAATTGATTTATACGTGCTGAACGGCGTGCAAACGGTGCGCCAGGCCGCACTCGGCCGCGCGATACCGTTCTCGCAGCGGGTATGGCCCAGCAGCAAGCACGCCGTCATGCTTGAGTTCGAACCTGGTCAACGCTATGAGCTGTTACTGCGCGTGCAGACCAGCAGCACCATGATCGTGCCGGTGACGCTGGCCACGCCCGAAGTCTTCCACGCGCAAGAGGCGCGTCTCCAGGTCTTGCAAGGCTTGATGGCGGGCGCGGCACTATGCTTGCTGCTCTATAGCCTGACGCAGTGGGTGGGTTTGCGCGACTCGATGTTCTTGCATTACGCGCTTAGCTTGGCCGGAACTACGCTGTTCTTCGTCACCTACTTCGGGCTGGGCGCGCAGCACCTGTGGGGCGATAGTGACTGGTTGTCGGAGCACGCGGCTCCGCTCACGGTGCTGCTAGGCGCATTGGTCGGCGGTTTCCTATTCATCGATCGAGCGCTGCGTGTGCGCGACATCCAGCCACTCGTTTCGCATGGGCTGCGCGCAGGAGCCACCACCGCGGCGCTGACCGGCGGCCTGTTCGCAGCCGACCTTATCGACTATCGCATGGCGCAACTCAGCGCCACCCTGCTTGGACCGCTGCCGATGCTGCTGGCGATACCGGTTGCTTGGGTTCGTGCGCGCGCCGGCGAGCGTATCGGCGCCTACATGCTGATCGGTTGGGGACTCTATGCATTCGGCGCGCTCACCATGGTTGGGCTGTTGCGTGGTTACGTTCCTGTGAATTTCTGGACGCAACACGCGTTTCAGTTTGCATCCCTGTTTGAGATGTTGATGTGGATGCGCGTGCTGGGCGTGCGCATCGAGGACTTGCGCGCCTCCGCCCAGCGCGCGCACTTAGAACGCGACGCCTTACGCTCGCTCGCGCATACTGACGCCCTGACCAGCCTGCCCAATCGGCGCGGATTGAACGAGGCATTGGCAAGAACGCTGACCGACTGCGCCCCGGATCGCGTCGCAGCCGTGTTTCTGATAGACCTTGACGGTTTCAAAGCGATCAACGACCGTCTCGGCCATGACGCAGGCGATGAGTTGTTAGTCAATGTCGCGCGCCGGCTCGAAGCGACTTTGCGCTCAAGCGACGTGGTCGCGCGTCTTGGCGGCGACGAATTCGTCGTTCTCGCCACCGCCTTGCCGGACAATGAAGCCGCGCAGCGGCTCGGACAAAAGCTGCTCGATGCTTTCCGCGAGCCCCTGATGGCGGGCGGCCAACTCTGCCGCGTTGGGCTCACGATCGGTTACGCGCTGGCGCCGCTCGACGGGCGCGATACATTAACTCTGCTCAAGCGCGCCGATGCGGCGATGTACGCGGGCAAACAGAGCGGGCGGCATTGTCTGCGGCGCGGCGCTGCTTCAGCGGGACTTGCAACTGCATAAGCGCCCCTATGCCGATGGTGGCCGCCTAGGCGTGGCGCGCTTGCCGATTGCTAGCGCGCTGCATGGCGCGCCGCTCGGTGCCGGCATCCATCTGGTTTCGCGCAATGAATGCCACTTTCCCGCGCGCGCCGGTGGCTTCATAGTCTGCCCGCAACGCCGCGGCAACGAAATCTTCGGCCAGCCCCACCTGCTGCGTCATAAATCGGTGCAGTAGATCGAACAAGCGCTCCAACGCGATGGCGTGAGTCTGTTGAGTGGTGCTGTACAACCAATCGGTAAATTGCATGAAACGCCCAAACGGCGATGCGACGACAGGCAAAGCCTGGATTTCGCTTGCATGTCCATCGATGGGCGGCGCAGCCTGGGATTCGCTTTGCTGCATATCGCCCAGCAGCATCGGCAACGAATGCCGGAAGCGCCCGGAATTCGCCACCAACTCCCAATAGCGCGCGAAGCGCGCGACACGCTGCATATCCTCGAAACGAATCCGATCGGTGCTGAGCACGTTGTAGGGCGGGTCGGGGTTGTAGCGCATGGCAAACGCTTCGGTGTGGCGCGCAATCGGAGTCCCGCGCAAGCGCTTGAGTATGCCCACTTGGATTTCGTGCGGCTGCAGAGCATAGAGCCGATCGAAGCCTTGGCCAAAACTCGCCATGTCTTCTCCTGGCAAGCCCGCGATCAAGTCAGCGTGGATCAATGCGCTGGAAAATCGGCGCAACCACTGCAAATTGGCTGCGGCGGCAACGTTGTCTTGGCGGCGACTGATGCGCACTTGCACTTCAGGATTCCAGGTTTGTATGCCGACTTCGAACTGCAGCGCGCCCGCCGGAAAGCGTGCAATCGCCTGCTTCAACTTATCGGGCAAGTGATCGGGAATGACTTCGAAGTGCACGAACAAGCGTTCATCCATGCGCTCCAGGAAGAACTCCAAGATGCGCACGCTGGTGGCGACTTTCAAATTAAAGGTACGATCGACAAATCGAAAATGCCGGGCGCCGCGTTGGTACAAATCCGCCAGCGCACCAAGCAAAGGCTCCAGGTCGAATGCCCACGCAGTCTTGTCCAGCGACGACAAGCAAAACTCGCATTTGTAGGGGCAGCCGCGCGAAGCCTCGACATAGATAAAACGCTGGCGCACGTCCTCATCCGTGTATAGGTCGTAGGGCAAGGCCAGGGCCGTCAATTGCGGCTGTTCGCCGACGACGATGCGCCCCGCAGGCCGCGTACCCGAGATCACTGCGCGGCATAGTTTGGCAAAGCTGACCTCGCCCCAGCCGGTGACGACGTAGTCCGCGAGCTGGCAAACGCGCTGGTTTTCCGTCTCGTAACTTACCTCCGGTCCGCCGACGACGATGACGATCTCGGGCGCAATTTGCTTGAGCTGCGCGATGACTCGAGTAATCTCTTCGACGTTCCAGATGTACACGCCAAAACCAATCACGCGCGGCCGAGCAGCAAGCAAGCGCTCGGCGATATCGAGCGGGCGCGCACCCAAGACGAATTCCATGATCCGCGCCTGAGCGCTCAACTCGCCGAGATTGGCGAGCAAGTAGCGCAACCCGGCGGCGGCGTGCACGTAGCGCGCGTTGATCGTGGTCAAAACGATAGCAGTCATGCCGCAAGTTTAGCGGCAAAGCGCGGTGGATGCCCCAATGTGCTTGCTTAAGTCTGCCGCTTAAGGTGCCGATATAGGGCTCTGAACGGGGGTCAAGTGCCACCCTAAACCTATGCTCACAAAGCCGCTACGAAGCCTGACCGAATGGGTCGCCTACCTCTACAGGACGGATATTCCGGTGCTGCGCCGCACCGTCTCCGCTTTGGATGAATTGCGCGAAAGCGGCGGCGAAGACTTAAACGTTCGCCAAATCTCGGACATTGTGTACCGCGACCCGCTCATGACACTCAAGGTGTTGGCTTACATGTCAACGCATCGCGGCGCGCGGCAGATCTCGGATATCGAGACGGTCGAACAAGCGATCGCGATGATGGGGGTGCCGCCCTTCTTTCGCCGCTTTAGCAACCTAAGCACGGTGGAAGATACACTGCGCGATCAGCAGAAGGCGCACCTTGGACTGATGCGCGTCATCACGCGCGCCTATCGTGCAGCGCAGTTTGCTCAAGACTGGGCGACGCGCCGGCAGGATTTGGACTACGAAGTCATCGTTGTGGCTGCGCTGTTGCATGACTTCGCGGAGATGTTGGTATGGTGCTTTTCGCCCGAGCAAGCATTGGCGATGCGCGAGATGCAGCAGCAAGATCCGACCTTGCGCAGCGTCACAGTTCAGCAAACTGTGATCGGTTGCGCCTTGAATGAACTGGAGCTGGCGCTGATGAAGCGCTGGCGCCTGCCTGAACTGGTGGTCAAGATGACCGATCGCGCGCATGCCGACCATCCGCAAGTGCGCAACGTTCAATATGCCGTTAACTTAGCGCGACACTGCGCCAACGGTTGGAATGATCCGGCGCTGCCGGACGACTTTCGCGATGTCGCGCGCCTGCTCAACACCACACCGGACTTCGTGCGTGAGTTGGTCAGTCCACGCTTGGCAGCCATTGGGCTGTAGCATGGGCCACTTGCTCCCTATACCCACCCTAGGTTACAAGTAGCAGCCAATAGGCTGGGTAGTAAAACAAAGCCTCTATTGGCAGTATAGGCTCAGTTTGGCCCAGGCAAGGTTAGTCCTGGCGGTGCGCCAGCGCCGGGGCCCGCTGGCCGATTCTTGTCTGCTTTGAGTTGGGCGCGCGCGCGTAACATCGACTCCAGCTTCCATCCAGGCACCAGGAAAGTCCAATCCTTCAACCCACGCTCGCGCTTCAAGCGCGCCTCTAAGTCCGCCGACTGCTTCTTGAACGCCTCATCCAACTTGGCTTTATCTTCCGGCTTTTCGCTGGCGCCAGCCACACGCTCCTTGGGCGGCTCTCCCGTCAACGCGACGCGCACATAGCGCAGATCGTCTTTTTTGCCGCCGATATGCATGGTGTAGGTGAGGTTGTCGAAGCTCTGCGCGGTGACCACGATCGGCTTGGCCATGCCGGTGACATCGTCTCCCGCACCGATGACGACATCCTGCATCAGCATCGACTCGAGCGCTCCAGCGACTTGGTTGCCGTTCACCGAATCGAAATCCGCAGGGCTGCTCGCCCCTTCCAGCCGCCAAAAATCATCGGCATTGGCGCGCGTGATGGTCCAGGTATGAGCGCTGTCTTCGCCAACGATCGCGACAGACTTCAACCGCTCGGCTTTAAAGAAATCCTTCTGCAACCATGATTCCGGCTTTGCGCTCGCCATGGCGAGTGTATCGCCGACGACCACCACGCTCTGTGCGGCCTCTAACGCGGGCACATCTTTGCCGACGATGACAAAACGCCCGATGGGATAGCTTGGCGTGCCAGCGGCGCCGCCGCGCATAAATTCCTTGCCAAGCAACAACACCGCCAGCGGCTTGCCTGCCTTGTCGCTCAACGCAACCAGAGTGGCGGATTTGTCGCCCTTTCCGGGTGCCACCAACTCCAGCCTAGCGCGCTGCTCGGGCGTAATGGCCTCCACCTGCAGGATCTTCATCTCACGCAGCTGAATGAGCAGTTCACTAAAATTCTTGAAGTCAGCCGGGTAGTCATTGCGCTCTTGCACCCGCCAGGTGCCGTCCTTGTTGGCGAGGGTCGCCGAAGTTGTGCCGGAAGTGAACTTGGCGTGCGCGACGCTGTTGACATCGAGATCGAGCAAGTTTTGCCCGATACGGCCGGTGGCGTCCTGCCAGCCAACTTGCTCGCGCTTCATCATGGTGAACGTCGCCACGCCCAGCGCCAGCACCGCCACCAGCAAGATCAGAAATTGTTTGCGATTCATCGTGCCGCCACCCGTCTTCTCTTAACCCAAGCCAGCGCGACGCCGGCCAGCGCCACCAACAGCGGCATCGCAACGATATTGAGCACTTTGGTGCGCGTTTCCAATCGGTCAGTTTCCACGCGCAAGGTCTTACGCAGTTGCTTCAAGCGCTGGCGTGTATCGACTTGCTCTTTGCGGAACTTCTCCAGTTCAGCTTTCTGCTCGGGCGAGACAATAAACTGCTGGCCTTCGCCCTTGCTCTTCTGCAACTCATTAATGCGTTGCTGCGTCTGCTGCAGACTCTGCTCCAACTTCTGAATCTCGCCAATATAGCTCTGCTGCGCGCGCGCCTGCATGTCCATGACCACCGACAGCGGCCGGAACTGCCCGACTCGGCTACGCAAGCCGATTAGATTCTCGTCGCCGCCGAACAAATCGACAAACCCTTGCAGCATGGCGATATTGCCGTTCTTCGGCACCAGCACGCGCTGGCCGCTCAAGTCTTGCATCACCTGCACGCTCGCTTGGTCAGCAAGCATGTCGGCATCGGCAATCAATACCACGGTGTTGTCCTTGGCTGATTCTTTCAGGTGCGGACGGTCCTTGCTCTTGTCGGCCGCCGGATCTTCATCCGGGTTGTTCGGATCCGCCTTCACTTCGGGTTTGCCGTCGGGGAAGGCTGTCTTGAACTTGCCGGAGAGCTTGACCGCCACCGGATAGACTTTGGTGCCGCCAACCGCGACGATGTGCTGACTGGCCGGTTGCGTAGCTTGCATCGCATCCTTCAGCTCGCCTTGAACCGAGGTGCGCGCCAGCACGGTCTGGGTCAGCCCCGCAGCAGGCTTGCCGCCGAACGCGCCGGCAAACGGCATCACCAGCGTGCCGACTTGACTCATGATCAAGTCTTTGGCGTCGAGCGTTTCTTCACCTTGCAAGAACAACACTGTCGGCGTCGACTGCTGCCCAGCGCGCCCCATCAAGCGCAAGTCGGCGACCACTTTCTGCTTCTCAAGCGTGACGCCCCAATTGGTCAACAAGGCATCGAGATTTGATTGGCCGCCGTTCATCGGCATCGGATTGTTCGGCGTTCGTATCTGGTCGAAGTACGCGTAAGGGTCCAGAAACGCGATCAACTTGCCCCCGCGCAGCACGAATTGATCGATCGCGTACTGCGCCACATCCTTGACGTCGCGCGGATGCAGCACGATCAACACCTTGATGTCGTCGTCGATGTGCTGCGCGCTGAGCGGCAACTGACGCACGCTATAGTCGCGGCGCAACTCATCGAGAAACGCCCAGGCGGGGGTGGGTTGCTGGCCGAGTTGCGGCATGCCTTGGCTGCCGAACACGGGCAACGCGCTCATCAAACCGACCGACGGTTTTTCCGGTTTGATGACTTGCGTGATGGCGCGCGTCACGTCGTACTCGAGCAATGTTTCGCGCTCGGGATTCAAGAACGATAGCGTCGCCTTGCGATCGAGCTGGCTCACTGCCAGACCGAGGTAAACGCGCTCGCCGCTTTGCAGAACTTGTGGCTCGACACCGTCCAACCCCGCGGAATCTTCCGCATCCGAATCCGGGGCGGGGTCGAATTTCTCGACGATGACCTTGCCTTTTCCGTACTGCTTGAATTCCGACAGCATGTCTTCCACATGCTTGGCGTAGGACTTTAGCGCCACCGGCATCGCTTGCTCCGAACGGCTCGCGTAATAGCGAACCTTGATCGGCGACGGCAGCCCCGCCAACACTTTTTTGGTGCCTTCGGACAGTGTATAGACTCCACCGTGCGTCAAGTCCACGCGCATGCGCGCCATGCCGGCCAGATAGTTGACCGCCAGCAAGATCAGCAGCAGAAAAATGACGCCGCCGATGGAGTAAAGAAAGCTCTCGAATGATTTATTTTTCATGGACTGTGCCTCCGTGCTTTCCGCTTAACCGCCGCGATGCGCGCGGATAATGACGCCGGTGGTAAATAACGCGAACGCCATCACCGACACAAAAAACACAACATCGCGCAATTCGATCAGTCCCTTCTGCGAAAACGGATCGAAGTGAGTGATGGTGCTGAACGAGGCGACCGTATCGACCGCGCCAGGACTGAGCCAACGGGCGATGAAATCGGTCACGGCCGAGTAGCCCGCCATCATCATCAAGAAGCACACCACCACCGCGAGGATGAAGGCGATGACTTGGTTGCGTGTGAGCGCCGAGGTCATGCACGTGATGGCCAGATAAGCGCCGGCCAAGAGCAAGCTGCCAACGTAGCCGGCGATGATCGCGCCATTGTCCGGATCACCCAAGTAGTTCACCGTGATCCAGATCGGGAAAGTTAGCGCCAGCGCGATAGCCAGGAACGCCCAGGACGCCAGGAACTTGCCGAGGATTGCCTGCCACGGCGTAACCGGCAGCGTCAGCAGCAGTTCGATCGTGCCTTGCCGCCGTTCTTCAGACCACAGGCGCATACCGATCGCCGGCACCAGGAACAAATACAGCCACGGGTGCCAGTAAAAGAAGCCGCGCAGCGATGCTTCGCTCGCTTCAAAGAAATTTGCGACATTGAAAGTAAAGAAACCGGTCAGCAACAAAAAGATCACAATGAACACGTATGCAACCGGTGAAGCAAAGTAGCCCGCCAGTTCGCGCTTGGCGATAGCCATGACGTTGCTCCATGCGCTGTTGGCGGGGCTCATGCGTTCACCCCTGCGGCTGCTCGCTTGACGGTATCCGGCATGGTGATCCGGCGGAAAACTTCATCCAAACGACCCTCCTCCACTCGCATTTCATTCACGCGCCAGCCTTGCGCGCGCGCCAACTCCGCGACGCCGAGCGCCAGGGCGCTGGCTTCGCTCGCGCGCGGAAATGCGCGCACGACAATCACGCCATCCTTCACGCTTATTGCTTGCGTTTGCTCCACCTGCGGCAGGCTCGCCAGTTTGTCGGTAATTGCCTGCGAGTTGGCGCCTTGCACGCTCAGGGTCACCGCGCCGGCGAGGTTAGATCGCGCCTTCAAGTCCTCCGGCGTGCCGTTGGCGACGATGACACCGCGATCGATGATGATCGCGCGCGTGCAGACGGATTCGACTTCTTCCAAGATGTGCGTCGAAAACACGATCGCTTTTTTCTCGCTCATGCGCTTAATTAAGCTGCGCACCTCGAATTTTTGATTCGGGTCCAGCCCGTCGGTCGGCTCATCCAGGATTAATACTTCCGGATCGTGCAACAGCGACTGCGCCAAGCAAGTGCGGTGCTTGTAACCTTTCGACAGCGTGTCGACGCTCTGATTGACCACCGCATCCAAAAAACACATCTCGATCACGCCATTGACCGCGTTGCGCTTAGCGTGACCACGCAATCCGCGCACCTCAGCAGCGAAGCCGAGAAAACCGCGCACCGTCATGTCGCTATAAGAGGGCGCATTCTCCGGCAAATAGCCGATCAAACGCTTGGCTTGAATCGGCTCCTCGACGACGTCGTGATTGCCGACCCGAATGGTGCCGGCGTCCGGCGGGTAAAAGCCGGTGATCATGCGCATGGTGGTGGATTTGCCCGCGCCGTTGGGGCCAAGGAATCCGAGCACCTCCCCACGCTCGACGTTAAACGAAATGTTGTTGACCGCGACCTTGGGGCCAAACGTCTTCCGCAAGTTCTCGACTTTGATCATGTCCTCGCTCTCGTAGTGGTATCGCAAACGCGCTTTGCTATGTCCGCCGGCGCCCTCGACCAGGCGGCAACCGAAATGCGCGTTTCGCTGCGGGGCTGGCGCACTCGCCCCAGCCTCACGGCGGCCGGCGCTGCGCTCGATTCTTGTTGGATGGGCACCGGTCGCGGGTCGCAATTCTAAAGGCTCATGACCGTGAAGGCCAGTAGAAGTTTCCTGCCGCCGCATGCAGCACGATGCTGAACGGCGATTATACTGTGCACTGGATATCTCGAATACCAAGATATCTACTGCTTTTCAACCTTATACTATTGATCTATCTGCCCAGTGCGGGCGTACTGCAAGTGCACATCGCTACCCTGTAGCTTCTAGCCGGTAACCCAGCCCGCGTACAGTGTGAATAAGGGGGCGCGCCCTGCCCTCGTCGATCTTTGCGCGCAAACGGCGTATGTAAACGTCGACGACGTTGGTGAGAGGGTCTTCGTTGCTGCCCCACACGTTGGCTAGAATGCGCTCGCGGCTAAACAGCCTGCCGGGCGCTGCCATAAACAGCTCCAACAGCGCGAGCTCTTTTGCCGTAAGCTCGATCGGCTCGCCCGCGCGGCTGGCACGCATGCTGGTGAGGTCGAGCTCGACATCTGCTACCGTTAACCGCGCACGGGCGGGAAGTTGCTCGCGCCCGCGCCGCGCCAGCGCCTCGATACGCGCCAGCAGTTCCTCGAATTCGAACGGTTTCACTAAATAGTCGTCTGCACCCATGCGCAACCCACTGACGCGATCCTCCAGCGCGCCTAGAGCGGTGAGCATCAGGATCGGCAGATGAACCTTGGCCGCGCGCAAGGTTTGACACACCTCGAGACCGTTCATCCCGGGCAGCATAACGTCCAACAGCATGACCGTGACCGCACCGCTCTCGGCCGCGCCGCGTGTGATCTCTTGCGCCAGCGCCACGCCGTCCGAGCCGGTGCGCGCTAGCTGCACATGATATCCCTCGGCGCGCAAGCCACGTTCCAGAAAACCGGCGATGCGCTCGTCATCCTCGACGATCAGGACATTCAAGAAGCCGTCTCCACCTCCGCTGGCGACGGCAGCAAAGGCAGGCGCACCGTTACCGTAGTGCCGACACCGGGCTCGCTCTTGATCCCTATGTCTCCGCTGTGCGCCTTCGCCAGCCATTTCGCGATCGACAGACCCAAGCCAGAGCCGTCGGCACGATGCAATCGCGCCGACGCGCCGCGAAAGTTGCGCTCGAACACGTGCGCCAACTCTGCCGCCGGGATACCGATGCCACGGTCAGCGATGCGCACCTCGCATTGCGGCACGCCCTCGCTATTCGACGAGCGGCTGACTTCCACACTTACTTCGCCGCCGGGGCGCGAGTAGCGCACGGCGTTGTCGAGCAAAGCAAGTAACAGTTGACGCAAGCGCTGCCCGTCGCCAAGTATCGGCAGAGGGTGCTCCAACGGCAGGGCGCGCACCTGCACCCCACGCTCATGCGCTAACACCTGAGCCTGCTCGATCGCCTGTGCGATGGAATCGGCCAAGTTGAGCGGCTGCCGCTTTAACGACAGCGAATCGGTGTCGCTGCGCGTCATGCTCAGCAGATCGTCTATAACCAAGCCCAGTTGACGCGCGGAATCGACGATGCGCTGCAGCGCAGTCTTGTACTCCTCTGCCTCGCGCGTATTGCCGCGCAAGGCGATTTCCGCTTCGCCGCGGATCACCGTGGTCGGCGTGCGCAATTCGTGGCTGATGTCAGCGAACAGTTGGCGCCGCCGTAAGTCCATCTGCTGCATTGCCTCAAGCGCGGACTGCAGCTCGGCGGTGCGGGCGTTAACCAGTTCTTCTAGCTCGTGCCGGGCTTTCGCCTCACGCCTCCGGTGATCGGAGAGTTCGCCGGCCATGGCGTTCATGCTGCGCGCCACAGCGGAAAATTCGTCGGAACCGGCGGCTTCGATGCGATGATGCAGCTCGCCGCGCTGCAGTGCGAGCGCGCCCTGGCTGAGGCCATCCAAAGGCTGCCGTAGGGCCCGGGCGAAGTAGAAACCGATGAAGGTGGAAGCGATTGCGAGCGTCGCCGCCACACCAAGCCAGAATCCGCGCATCCAGCGCAACGCCGCATCCGCCGCCGCCCGCTCGCGTGCCATCGCCGCGGACTCGCGCGCGATGCCCTCGCCAATCAATTCGCGCATGTCGCGGCCCTGGGAAACATCGAAGACATCCGATAGGGCATTCCATGCCGCGCGCGCGTCGGTCCCCGGCTTGAGAGGTGCTGCCGCGGCAACGGTCTGTGTCAGTCGCTGCAGATTGCCCTCCAGCACTGCCAGACTATCTTGCCGGCGCACATGCTCCAATCGGGTCGCGGCGCTATCGTCGAGCGCGACCGCGCGTTCCGATAGCGCCTGCAGCCGCTGCAATGTGGCGCGCATCTGCGACTGCAAATCGTCGCGCTGCGCCAAGTCGGCGCCGGGACCGAACTGCACCTGAGCCACCCAAGTGCGCAGCCGCTGCTTCGCCGCCGATAGCTCCACGTAGCCGACGTGCAGGTCGCTGGCGACACGGCCGCGCTGCACATGGCGCTCCGCCACGCCCAACGCCCACACTGCCAACATACCCTCCAATACCGCGGCGGCAGCCAGCAGCAAGAGCGCGATGCTTAAGCGTCTACGGAACATTAATCAAGTATATATTTTGCACGCGCTCATGGTGCTGAATCGAACATGAACGCCAGATGAATTTCGCGGCAAGTGCGCCCCGGCAGCCGGCAGGGCTCCGGGCATTCATCGGAATTTCATGATCTTGTCAGTTGAAGATCATGCTCAGTTCAGCGCCGGTTTGTTTGCGGATGGTGAAATGCTCTCCAGTAGTTCCCTTAACACTAAAGGAGATCGTTAGATGAAGCCATACCGTAGCGCAATCGCCGCCTCGCTGCTGTTAGCCGCCGTGTCCGCCACCGCCAACACGTCGGTCGTCAACAAAAGCATAACCGAGGCCGAGGTACTAGCCGCGCAGAAAGCGTGGGGCGATGCACTGGTCGCCATTTCGGACACTCACGAGAAACAAGGCCATGCCGCCGCCAAAGACCTCGCCGGCAAGGTCATCGACTCGGCTTACGGCTATCAGTTCGGCCCAGTGCTGTTTAAGCCGACACTGACTGAAGTGCCGCAAACCTTCCGCACCACGCGCGAAGGAGCGCTGGCTTACTTCGTCGGCGGCGACCCCAGCTTCCCGAAAGATAAGGGCTTTGCCCTAAAAGGCTGGAAGAGCGTCGAAATCAAAAACGCTGCGGTGTTCATCGCGGGCGACGTAGCAACGTCCATGGGCAACGTGATGATCACCGACAAAAACGGCAAGGTCACTACGGTCGACAAGACGTGGAAGTTCTTGAAAGACGATAGCGGCAAGCTGCGCATCGTCGTGCACCATTCTTCGCTGCCATACGCCAGCAACTAATTCATCCCCCACTGCAATGCCCGCCGCGGCGCCCCCCGTGGCGGGCATTGTGTTTATTCCGCAGTCGCCACTCAAGCTTGCTCTTCCCATGAAACGAACAACAACTATGGCAAAAAGCGCCGTCGCCGCTCTATGCGCGATGTTCACCCACGCGGCGGCCGCTGCCACTGAAGACGACAATCGCCTCTGGTTCAACCTCAACGCGCAAGGCCCCTTGCCCGCCGCGAACTTCGGCTGGTACATGGAACTGCAGCCGCGCTGGCGTGATGACGCGCAAGAATTCGATCAAATGCTAATCCGGCCGGCGCTGTTCTACAAGCTCACGGAGCGCGGCAGCTTGTGGTTCGGTTACGCGAACGTGAACACGCGCCGCGCGAGCGGAGGCAGCACCGAAGAGCACCGCTTGTGGCAACAGTTCACCTACAATCTCAAGCTACCCACGGTCTCGCTGCAGAGCCGGACGCGGCTCGAACAGCGCGATTTGGAAACGGGCGACGACCTCGGTCACCGCGTGCGTCAGCTCGTTCGTGTAACTCGGCCGCTCGCCAAGACGCCGAAGCTATCGTTCGTGGCGTGGAACGAACTATTCATCAACCTCAACGACACCGACTGGGGCGCCCGATCCGGCTTCGACCAGAACCGCCTGTTTCTCGGCATGGGCTACAACTTTTCCGCAAAAGTCCGCGCGGAAACCGGCTACCTGAATCAATACGTCCATACCGCGACCGTCGAACGCCAAAATCACGTACTTTCAACAGTCCTGAGCCTAAACTTTTAGCCCAGCGAGAAGGAGCGGGCCACAGCTTGCGCTCATGACACGACGTGACTGCGCGGCGCGCTAAGTTGCGTCGGCCGCGGCAGTACACGCAGCGCAGGGCTCTCGCGCCGGTCCTCCTGCTGCAGGCGGGTTGGCTCGGTTTGCGTTCGCCCCCGGTCCGGCTGATCCGCGATGGCAGCGAACGACAAAGTAACGAGTAGTGCGAAGCATGCATTGCGTGACTTGGACATGGAAATCGCCTTCACGTACTGTACGATTCAATTCGCGGCGCCGCATCGACAAACACCGCCCCCGCGGGTTGCGGGAGCGGTGTGCGCGTCAAGCAAGTTTGGCGTCAGCTTTGCGGCCACAGCACTTGGTTGATGCCGTACAGCACTCCGTTGCTCGCACCCATGTTGATGGTCATGTCGGCGCTGTTGACTCTTGCGCTGGCATCGCCCACTTTGGCCTGCAGTTTGAGCGGTTGGCCCATCAGCGAGATCACTTCGTCGCGCCTTTCATTCCATGCGTAGCTGATGTTCGGCGCGATGTGATAGCTCAGAACCTTCTGGAGTTTGGCCTTGTCCTTCAACAACGCTTCCATATCTTTCGCGGGAATCTTGCTAAAGGCCTCGTCGGTCGGCGCGAACACGGTGTGCTGACCGCCTTTGCTGATCACCCAAGTCATATCCGCGGCGTCGAGAGCTTTCAGAAACGTAGTGAACTTGCCGCTTTGCTTGAGGGCGCCAACCAGCGGCCCGCCGTAGCCGGACTGCGCGTTACTCAGTTCAGTTTGCGCTTTTTGTTGCGCGTCGAAGGCTTGATCGCCGCCGGCGAAACTCACCGCCGGGACCGCCAACGCGCCGCTTACGATTAAAGATGTCAACAAGGTTTTCGCACGTAACATGGTATTTCCTCTCTCTCTCACAGTAAGTTCATCAAATTGCACTTAACTACTACCACCAGGCGGCCCGGTGCACCGGGGGAAAGGCACCGGCGCCGCTGTTCCAACTAAGCTTCGCCGCTGCGCTCGCGCATCGCGCGTATATCGCGCAGAAACATTTCCATTTCATCGGGCGAGACGTAATGATCGTCATTGCTGTCGATCGCTTCCCAATCGCGCACTTCCGTACCGTTAACGGTCTTGGAACCGGCGAACGCTACCGACGAGGCCAACGTCATCGCCATCACTGCGGGAACCAGCCTTTTCATTGCAACCTCCTTTATCGTCCAACGCGTTAATCATCTTGATTACGTAGCGTTAGAAGGAAGGTTTGCAGGCTTAGTTCATGCAGGATAATGAGTTGTTTTTATTCTTGCTATACGGCTTTTTCTATGGATCGGCAGTCGCGGGGGACTGACTAAGACGCGGGGGGAGTTAAAGCTGAATCACGTGAAAAACCTCAACCACAACGTGCTGTAGTGGGAGAAGGAAGAGGCTTCGAAACAGGCTACCAAGTTGGAAGCCGAGGCAGTTCCTAAACGCGAAGCGGCCTTCGCTTCCGAAGGCCGCTGCATGAAACGCGTGGAGCGATGACTTACTTGAACAGCACCATGGCCTTGGTGATGGTTACCCACACTCCCCAAGCGAGCGGAATGCCGACGAACAGCCAGAACGCCAGCACCAATCCTTGACTCTGCGAACCCGCACCGCTGACAGCGGCATCCCCACCGCGCACCGCCGAGGCTGCCGCACGATCGTGTGCGAGCTGGCGCTCGGCTTTCAGCTCCTCGTCGGTCATGAACCACTTCGCTGCGACCGGGCGCACGAGTAGATTGCAGATAAAGCCGCCCACCAACAACGCCGCCAGAATGTACATCGTCGTATCGTAGGCGGCCGCTTTCGGCACACCGGATTTAATCTGCGCCTCGTTGATGTAGTTGACCAGCACCGGCCCCAGCACGCCGGCGGTCGACCACGCCGTCAGCAAGCGGCCGTGGATAGCGCCGACCATCTGCGTGCCGAACATGTCGGCAAGATACGCGGGAATGGTCGCGAAGCCGCCGCCGTACATGGTCAAGATGACGCAGAAAATCGCCACGAACAACGCCACGCTGCCGGCGTGGCCCGCCTTAGGCGCGAGCGCGTACAACACGCAACCCAACACGAAGAAAATGAAGTAAGTCGGTTTGCGGCCGATGTAGTCTGAAAATGATGCCCAGATGAAACGACCTGCGATATTGAATAGACTCAGCAAGCCGGTAAAGCCCGCAGCAATGGTGGCGATCTGCGCCAACTGATCTTTGCTAAGTTGATCGAATTTCAAGTCCAACCCGATCAGCTTGCCGCCAAAAATTTCTTGCAGCATCGGCGAAGCCATGCCGATCACGCCGATGCCCGCCGAGACGTTCAAGCACAGAATGCCCCACAGCAACCAAAACTGCGGCGTGCGCCAAGCCTTGTTTAGATGCACATGGTTCTTCGCGATCATGGTATTGGCCGCTTGCGTGGCTGGCGGCGTCCAGCCGGCGGGCGACCAACCGGTTGGGGGAACGCGATAGGCAAACGCGCCGATGAACATGAAGACGGCGTAAATCGCCGCCATGGTGACGAATGTTTCCCACACACCGACGGAAGTGGGTGTAGCGAAATACTTCATCAATTTGTCCGCCAGCGGGGAGCCGATCATCGCACCGCCGCCGAAACCCATGATCGCCATGCCGGTGGCCATACCGCGCCGGTCGGGGAACCACTTGATAAGCGTCGACACGGGAGAGATGTAACCGAGCCCAAGGCCGATGCCGCCAATGACGCCTGAACCGAGCCACATCAACCACAACTGATGGTTGTAAACGCCAATTGCGGAAAGCAGTAGTCCGCCGCACCAGCATATCGCCGAAACGAAACCAGCCTTGCGCGGACCGGCGTGTTCCAGCCAACCACCCCACAGCGCCGCGCTGGAGCCGAGGAAGACAAAAAACAAGGTGTACATCCAACCCAAGATCGGCTTGTCCCAATCGCAGGTAGTAGTGAACAATTTATCCCACCAACTCATGTCGGGTGCACAAGCGATAGAGGTGGTGATACCGAGCGCTTTGGTCAGCGGCAGCCAAAATACCGAAAAACCGTACGCCATGCCGATACAAAGGTGGATACAAAGGGCCGCCGGCGGCACCAGCCAACGATTGAAATCGGGGCTGGCTATGGTGCGCTCTTTAGCAAGAAAGCTCTCGCTCACGATGAAATTCCTCCTCTTTAGCTTCTTTATTTGGGGGCTTATTGCGCCGAACTGCGCCGCGGTTGCCCCTTGATCGGGATAGCTTAGCATGCCCCGCCGAGCGGGAACACTTCAGCAAGGACTCGTCCGGGGCTTAGGCGGTATGATGCACGCCTATGTCGGACCATCTCGCCGCCGTCGCGCTACTGCAGCAGGGCAAATGGCAAGAAGCGCATGCCTTGGTGCAAAAGGACGAATCCTCCGTTGGTTGCTGGCTGCATGGCATCGTCCATATTTTGGAGGGCGATCTCCCCAACGCGCGCTATTGGTATCAACGCGCGCGCAGAAACTGGCCTGCTTCGGCCGATGCCGGCGCGGAATAAGCAGCGCTGCGCCTGACGCTCGGCAGCGATGCCGACGGCGCCTAGCCGGCGCGCCGGACCATGCGCCTAGCTTTCTTCAATGTCGAAAATTTGTTCGCGCGCGCGGCGGTGCTCAACGTCGGCGCAGACAACTTCGATCCAACGCTGCTCGACCGTCTCGCCGGCTTGCGTCGGGAACTTGCGCGCGAAAGCTACGCCGGACGCGAAGAAACGATCGTGCGCATGTACCAGCGCTTAGATCATGTCATCACCATCAGCGAGGAACGTGACAATCTGCTTCGCCGCGACCGCCAGGGCCGCGTGGTTGGGCTGGTGGCGAAAGGACGCGTCGATTGGGATGGCGGCATTCGCCTGCGCGAAGCCCGGCTGTCGCAGCAAAACCGCGCCAACACGGCATGCGTCATTCAAGCGATCGCGCCCGATGTCATTGCCTTCGCCGAAGTCGAAAACCGCCGCATACTCGAGCGCTTCAATGAAGAACTGCTCGGCAACCGCTTTCCTTACGCCATGCTCATCGACGGCAACGACGAACGCGGCATCGATGTCGGCGTACTCTCGCGCTTTCCGATCGGCACGGTGCACACGCACATTTTCGACGAACGCGACAGCCGCAGAATTTTTCATCGCGATTGTCTCGAGGTCGGCATCCAACTACCGGGCGCGCCGCCGCTGATTTTGCTGGTGAGCCATTTCAAAAGCCGGCGACCCGGGCGTCCCGGCGAACCCGACTCCGATCTGCTGCGCCGCCACGAGGCGGAACGCGTAGCCGAAATAGCGCAGCGCTACGATCTGCGAGGGCACTATGTTGCGTTTGTCGGTGACCTAAACGACACCAAGGAACGCGAGGCGCGCACTCTGCAAGCGCTATGGCAAGTACCTAACTTCGCCGAAGCACTTGAAAGCAAATTCCCAGCGATGACGCAGGAACAGTTGTGGACGTTCTATTTCGCGCCCGAACGCTTGCCGCAGAAAATGGATTTCATGTTTGCATCGGCACCTCTGCTCGCGCGGCTAAAAAATGCCGGTATCGAGCGGCGCGGCATGTTCGATCTCGCCACGCGCAGCGGCGGGCGCGAGCAGAGTTTACCTACGGTAACCGGCCGGGAGGACGCCGCCTCGGATCATGCGGCGATTTGGGCCGACTTCGACTTTCCTTAAGAGTAGTGGTCCAACTACTCGGTCGAGCGGGCGCGTTAGTTTTTCGGCATCTGCCGCGCCTGCCACTCCGCTTCCAACTCTTTGCCGCTCTTATAGTGCGGCACGCGAAACACCAGGCGCTTATAGCGTTGGATCAGCGGATTCTTGCCGCTCACCTCTTCGCTCCAATACTTGTCGGCGAGCGCTAAGTTGTTTTTCTGATCCATCATGAAGTAGTTCTTTGAGCCGTGGCCGCCGAAGATGTAGAGCTTGTCGTTGATAATCTCCCACGTATCCGCATCACCGCCCCAGGGAATGGCGTAGACAATGCCGTTGCTGCAGAAACCGCCGTATTGCGGAATGTACTTGGCCGGCTCCTTTAGAAATGCCTGCTTATTCGCTTCGCTGGCGAAGCGGTAGGTCAGCCCCTCATGCACGGTTTTAATGCTTGAGCTGCCGGGTATATGTTTGCGCTCGGTGAAGTAGCCCACGGGATCGTGGCCCTGCAGCATGAGCTTCGCATCCTCGCCGTCTTTAATGGTGTTGGCCGTCATCGAGCTACAGCCCACGACGCTGGCTAGGATCAGCAGCCAAAATACTTGCTTTATCAGTAGTTTCATTGCGTTCCTCCGAACACACACACGATCGCACGATTTGTAAGACTTGCCCAGCTTGGGGATAATGCGCTTAGTCAAGCCAAGCGCCGATAGCTTACACTGCTCCATGCCCGATCCCATTGACTTACCCGCACGCTGCCCCGCACTCACCGGCATTCGTGTGCTCGACTTGACGCGCGTGCGCGCCGGCCCCACGGCGGTGCGCATGCTGGCGGATTTCGGCGCAGACGTCATTAAGATCGAATCGCCGCCCGGAGTCGATCCAAACGAATCGATGGGCGGGCCGCGCGACGGTTCGGATTTCCAGAATCTGCACCGCAACAAGCGCGCGATGACGCTGAATCTAAAAAAGCCCGAGGGCATCGAGATACTGCGCAAGCTCGCGGCTAAGAGCGATGTGCTGGTGGAAAATTTCCGTCCGGACGTCAAAGACCGGCTCGGCTTCGACTATGAATCGCTCGCCAAGCTGAACCCGCGCATTGTTCTCGCCAGCGTTTCCGGCTTCGGCCAGGACGGCCCCTATCGCGACCGCCCCGGCTTCGATCAGATCGCGCAAGGCATGGGCGGACTGATGCACATCACCGGTTTGCCCGGACAAGGCCCGGTGCGCGCCGGCATCGCCGTAGCCGATTCAAGCGGCGGTTTATACTGCGCGCTAGGCATACTAATAGCCCTATACGAACGAGAACGAAGCGGGAAGGGACAATGGGTTCAATCCTCCCTACTGCATAGCATGATAGCAATGCTGGATTTCCAAGCCGCGCGCTATTTGATGCAAGGCGAGGTCCCGGCGCAAGCGGGCAACGATCATCCGACCAGCATGCCCACCAGCGTCTACAAAACCAGCGACGGTTACATCAACATCGCCGCCTCCGGCGAGGGCAATTTTCAACGCTTGTGCAAAGCGATCAAGCGCGAAGATATGCTCGGCGATCCGCGTTTCGCCGGCGAAGCAGGCAAGAGCACGAATCGCGTCGCGCTGAACGAAGAGATCAACCGCGCCACGGTCAAGTTTTCCAGCAAGGAATTGGTGGCGCTGCTCAATCAAGCCAGCGTGCCGAGCGGCCCGATTTACAAGGTGGACGAAGTATTCGCCGATCCGCAAGTGCAGCATCTGCAGTGCGCGGCACCGGTGAAGCACCCCCGCCTGGGGCCGCAGAAAGTCATCAGCCAGCCGGTGAAACTCTCGCGCACGCCCGCAAGCGTCGTCACTGCGAGTCCGGATCTGGGCGAACACACCACGCAAATTCTGCGCGAGCTCGGCTACGACGAAGCTGCCATCGGCCGCTTGCGCGAACAAGGAGTTGTTTAAGTGAACACCGTGCAGGACCTCACTCCCCAACTCATCGCCCGCAAAGACGGCGCGATCGGCTGGTTAATCCTATCGAACCCCGCCAAGCTCAACGCCATCGCTTTTGAGATGTGGCAATCGTTCGTGCCTTCGATCAACGCGTTCGTGGCCGATCCGCAAATACGCATGATCGTGTTAACGGGCGCCGGCGAAAAAGCGTTTTCCGCCGGAGCCGACATTTCACAATTCGAGAAGCAGCGCAGCACCGGCGAGGCGCTGGAACGCTACAACACCACTCTCAAGGCCGCGAGCGCCGCGCTAGTCGAGTGCCCCAAGCCCACGCTGGCCAAAGTGCGCGGCATCTGCATCGGCGGCGGCTTGGCGCTTTCGCTCAACTGCGATCTGCGCTTCTGTGCCGACGACGTCGTCTTCCGCATGCCCGCCGCACGTCTCGGCCTGGGCTACGAATACGGCGGCATTAAGCGCATGGTGGAAGTGATCGGCGCGGCCAATAGCAGTGATTTGTTCTTCTCGGCGCGCAAGATCGATGCGGCGGAAGCGCTGCGCATCGGCCTCGTGAGCCGCGTGTTTCCAGTGGCGCAATTCGACGCCGGCTTCGCCGAGTATTGCGCCCTGATCGCGGATAACGCGCCGATGACCATGGCGGCCGCCAAGCGCGCGATCCGTGAAATCGGCAAGCCGGACAGCGAGCGCGACATGGCCAAAGTGCAAGCGATGTACGACGCATGTTTCGCGAGCGAAGATTATCAAGAAGGACGGCGGGCGTTTCTAGAAAAACGCACACCCAAGTTTCAAGGCAAGTGATATAGCCGTTGCGGTAAGGTGGGCTGGGCCCACCAAATCTGTTGCCGTTCTTGGCCAGTCCTTCGACAGAGCTTAGGACAGGCATGCCGAACCGCGCTTCGCAGGACAACGCGCTGCGACTAGGTCAGCGCCAACGCATAGGGGGGAGCCACATGCCGTACGCAACGACCAAAGACAACGTCAAACTGTATTTCGAAGAAACCGGCAGCGGGGCGCCGCTTCTGTTCGTGCACGAATACGCCGCCGATCATCGCAATTGGGAAACGCAGGTGCGTTTTTTCTCGCGCTTGTATCGCTGCATCACCTTTAGCGCGCGCGGTTACCCGCCCTCGGAAGTGCCGGAGAATCCCAACAGCTATTCGCAAGAGCACGCACGTGACGACGTGATCGCGGTTCTGGACTACCTCAAGATCGACAAGGCGCACATCGTCGGCTTGTCGCAGGGCGGCTTTGCCACGCTGCACGTCGCCCTCGCTTACCCGCAGCGCGCGCGCTCGATCACGCTAGCTGGGGCCGGCTCCGGCGCGCAGCCGGCGGTGCGCGATCAGTTCCGCAAAGAAGCCTTGGCGATGGCGGACTTGATTCAGCAGAATGGCATGGAAGTCGCCGCACAGCGGTATGCGCTAGGCGCCGCCCGAGTACAGTTGCAAAACAAAGATCCGCGCGGCTGGCAGGAGTTCGCCAACCAACTCGCGCAGCATTCCACGCTCGGCTCTGCCCTTACGATGCGCGGCTATCAGGCCAAGCGCCCTTCGCTGTGGGACTTGGAAGAACAGATTAAGCGCATCGACGTGCCGACGCTCATCATCACCGGCGACGAAGACGAGCCCTGCATCGAGCCTTCGGTATGGCTCAAACGCATGATTCCACGCGCCGGCTTGTGCGTGATGCCGCGGGCCGGTCATGCCATCAATCTGGAAGAGCCGGACGCCTTTAATCAAGCCATCGTGCGTTTCTTGCACGCAGTGGAGAACGATAAGTGGGGTCCGCGCGATCCGCGCGCCGCGCCTGGAACGCTGCTCGGTGTGGGGGCCAATCGCTAACTACCTGCCGCACCCGGATACGCGCTCTTGCGTTCCCACGACTATTGTCAGGAAATGAACGGGAACGGCCACGAGCCCACTTATATGGAGTAAAGCGCTTTGTGCAAGGCATCGCGAAAGCGGCGGTAGGATTTCAGCGAGGAAGCTAGCACACAATGTGTGGCGCCGAAATCCAAGTGAATTCAGAGGTTTTCCCCTACGCGGACGCTCAATCTTAACCGTGCGCGCCGAATCGTCAAGTGCTCGGCATCGTCGACGCGACGCCGGAGCTCCTTGAACATTGCAAGGGCATCGAAGGCTGCTCTTCTTCTCTCTCTGACCTCTTCGGCGAACGGCATGCTCAATCATGGATAGGAGTGGTGACTTCGTACTGAGCTATGGCTGGCACCGAGTCGCTACCTGGCTTAAGATTCGCAAGAAGCGCAAACACAAGCTATGAGAATGAACACTGGGCATCAGGGATGGACAATGAAGAATTCATGCGCCGCGTTCGGCTGGGCGACGAGCAAAAACGCAAGGCGATCGGCGAGCTCTATTATCACGAGTATCCGTATCTGCGCCGGTGGACCGAGCGCTTACTGCGGTCCCAGTCTTTAAGCCGACGGCCTGACGATGCCGAAGATCTGATCCAGGATATTTTTGTTCGTTTTTTCGATGCGTGTGAGAGCTTCGATGGGCGTGCGTCACTTCGAACTTATCTGTTCCAGGCGATTCGCAATCGCATTATGGACAACACACGAACTTCGCCCGTGACCATGGTTTCCGCAACGGCTGCAGACGGGGAAGACAGTCTTCTGCAAAATGTTCGCGCCGCTAGCGATCCGGAAGTCAGTGTGGCGGCGAAATTGTGCATGGAGAAAGTACTGCCGGCGCTGCAGAAGTCTCATGACGCTCATACATTGCTGACCTATGAACAGATCATCGTCGAGGGCCGCAGTTATCCCGAGCTAGCGCAGTTACTTGAGGTCCCGGAAGTGACGCTGCGCCAGCGTGTCTCTGCCGCCATGAAGACGATGCAGTCGCTCATCAACAAACTCTGCGGTGGTTTGCCGTAAGGCGTATCGACATGGCGCGCAGCGACGACGAACAGTGGTGGGATTTGTTGGCGGGCAAGGAAGCGCCCGATGCGTCCGACGAGAAGGGCCGGCAGGCTAAGGCGCTGCGTGACGCCGTTCTGCGCGAGCACGCGGCGATCGGAGCAGATATTGATGCCGCCGCGTCGTTTTCGCGATTCCAAGCGCGTTTAGAGCGCGAGCGGCCGGCGACCGGCAAGAAAACGCGAGAAGCCGGAGATACTCAAGCGGCGAGAGGTTTTGGCTCGATAGCACGTTGGCTGAGAAGTTTGCGTGGGCCGCAGATTGCTGCGGCGTTCGCGCTTTTGCTTGCAATCGGCGCGATGGTGCGCATGGGCTTGTCGCCGCAAGCGGATTTTGTCATCCGCGATTACGCGCTCGGCCAAAGAAACTATGTGCAAGTGGACGATCCACAAGCGCACCAAGCAAAGTTGGCGGCTGAACTTAAAGCACTGGGAATAGATGCCGAGACCCTTGCAGTACCCGATACCCATGGCGCCTTTGTTGTCCAAGCGACCATACCAGCACAGTCCAGCGAGGCGCTACTGCAAATTCTCGCACGCCATGGCCTGCGCGGTTTCCGTAGTGGCGAACTGGACGTTGGGTTTCAGAAGCGTTAGCGAGAGTATTCTGAACCTCGGTGATGTGGCTCGCCCGTAGAAAGTTTTGCGCAACGGGCGCCGCCTTGGCGTTTGCTCCGCATCCTCTATTCGCACAGCGGCAGGCAGGCGAACGCCGAGCCGTGTTAATCGGCGTTTGCGACTATATAAAGTTTCCCAACCGCCGCTTAGAGGGACCCGCCAATGATGTGCCGCGCGTGCGGGCGTTGCTCCAGAGTCGCGGCTTCTCGGACATTCAAGTCGTCGCTGACCGGCTCGGACCAAGTGTTCCACTACCGACACGCTCGAATATTTTGAGCGCGTTCAACAAGATGTCGGAACGCATTTTCGCCGGCGACTTCCTGTTTCTATATTTCGCCGGACACGGCGCGCAGCAACCGGTGGTCAATCCGAAACGGGAAGAACTCGACGGTGTCGACGAAGTGTTGCTGCCATCGGACGCAGGACGTCTCACCGAATTCCTAACCATACAGAACGCCATCGTCGACGACGACATTGGGGCGTTCATCAGCGCGTGCCGCGCGCGCGGCGCGACGGTTTGGGCGGTGGTCGACGCTTGTCATGCCGGGGACTCGACACGTGACGCGCCATTACCTACTGGCGCCACCGCGCGCGGGTTGACCTCGCTCGACTTTGGCTTCCCCAAATGGGTGCAACAATGGATGGATCGCTTTCCAACCAGCCAACGCACGGCCCGCCTTGGCCAAATTGACCTTTGCGGCGATGGGGCTACGCATCTGCCTGGCGGAATGTTGGGGTTTTTCGCGTGCCGTAGCGATCAGCGAACCATAGAATTATCGATGTCTAAGAATAAGGGCCGCGTCAGCGGACTATTCACCCACGTTTTGCTAAGTCATTTGGCCGCATCGAATAGCGAGGGTGCGGCAACGTACTTAGATCTAGTCCGCGGCGTCGAGCGCACGTACGCGCAAGACTGGCAAGGCTGGAATTGGCAACCGCAGTTTTGTGCAGAACCAGCGAAGGAAATCGCTAATCGCCGGATCTTTGCCTGAACGCTTTCGAATGTGGTCACAACAACCAAACAGATTCTCTATTCGCCCAAATCCCGAGCCAACCGGGTGAGACGCCGATCAGCTTCCTCCAGGCGCTTGCTTGACACTAGGGCGTCGATACTAGGCGATTCGTCTTGGCACTTTTTGTGGCGCTCGGGGGATACATCGCGCTTGCTGAACGCGTCCATGCATATCACTGCCAGGCGCTGTTTGTAGCTCCAGCCTCGATTGAGCTCGGCTTGCGTGACGCTGCCGTTGTAGCTACCGAAAACATAGGGCACAAGCACCATGGAGGGTGTTCCGGTCCGAGAGGCTTCGACGATAGCTTCGGCCATTCTTGTCATTGTGTCGTCAGATCCTTTATCGTCGCGCCGATCTGCTTGTGGCGTTGCTTCAGCGTTTGGGTTGAGGCCCTCGACTCTCCTAAGCGATGCATCGCACCCCGACAGTTGCTTCGTCGCGATCAGCCGATAGCATTCGACCTGCGCATGGGCGATCGCTGTGTTCAACGACGTTGAAGTCATGGCGATCACGGGATCGTGCGCCCATTTCATAATCTTGGCATTCAGTGCGTCCAGACGACTTTGCAGTGCCAGGGCGATGCGAACATCGTCCTCGGTGAATTCTTCCGTTGTTTGCGAGAAGAATCCTGCGCCGACTTCGCGCCAGCGTGGAATTTGCGCACTGCGCTCGTTTAGCCTTTCGGTATCTTCAGCAGGCGGCGCCGGATTGTAGATGACCGTTGAACTGCCCGCTCGCTTTGGATCGAAATAGAAATCGCCGCCGATGGAAGACTCGATCCACGGCTCTTGCACACCGCCGGTCTCGCGTAAGACTGCGGCGCGCACAGTTTTCAGCAGATCCTCCAACTTTAGGCCGGGATGCTTGTTGATCGATTCCAACAGAGCTTTGGTGTAAGGACTATTGTTGCCCTTACCATCCTTGGCGACGAAGTTTGGCGCGGTTGCGTAGGCGATCAAGGTTCCACTTGCCTTCATCGGTGCGAGGCCGCTTACCGCGTCGCGGTCCAGGCGTCTGATCGGTAGCGTCCGGCAGGCGTCCAAGATCACGATGTTGAGGCGATTGTTGGCCTTGCCCATGCGGTTCAGAACACTCCTCGCGCTGACGCTGCGCGCTTCGATATCGTCCTCGGCCAAGATATCCGCGTCTACCGGGATCAGATAGTTCTGGCCGCGATACTGCGAGCCGTGGCCGGCATAGAAAAATAGCGCCACGCCGCCACGTCTGGCCTGTGCACCGAAGGCGCGCACCGCGTTCTCCATTTGTTCCTTGCTGCCGTTCTCAACGATCGTGACGGTAAAACCAAACCGCTTGAGCGTTTCCGCCATCACTCGCGCATCGTTCACGGGATTGGCAAGCGGCGGCCATTGCCTGTAGTCGGCATTGCCCATCACCAACGCGACTCGCTCTTCACTGAGCATCTGCTGTATAGCATCGGGCGGCTCGCTTTCCGGCGTAAATTCGGCGGCGAACACCTGGTCCAGGCTGAGCAGGATAGCGACCAGGCTACCGACCAGCAGCACTCTAAGCACCGGAATCACTTTCATCTGCAATGGGATGGTTGAGTTTGACGATACTGAGGCACGGTCGCACTGTCAAATTCCAACTCCCAATCTCCGCCTCACAAACCAAAGTGCCGTTCGTCTATCTCTTTGCATATCAACCTAACCAAGGAGTATCGAGATGACGACGGCTGCAAGAAACAAGCATCAATACGGCTGGGCCAAGCACGTTTCTGCGGCGCTTTGCACCGCTGCCTTATCGATTCTGCTACCGGTCTCATTGGCATCGGCCGCCGTGTCGCATAGCATTCTGCACTCTTTTTTGGGTGCCGACGGCAGCGAACCCAAAGCGCGATTGGCGCAGGGAAGCGATGGCAACTTCTACGGCACAACCTCGACCGGCGGATCGGCAAATTCCGGAACCGTCTTCAAACTAACGCCCGCTGGCGTGCTCACCACTCTGCACTCGTTTACCGGCGGTAGCGATGGCGCAAAACCGACATTCGGGCTTACGCAAGCAAGTGACGGTAACTTATACGGCACGATCGACTCCGGCGGCGCCAATGGTTATGGCTACATCTATAAAGTCACCCCGTCCGGTGCGTTTAGTCTGTTGGCTTCCTTTACCGGTGCGAACGGTGTTGCACCGAAAGGCGAGCTGATCGAGGCGAGCGACGGCAATCTCTATGGCGCCACCGCTTTCGGTGGAAATGGATTTTCGCCTGTTTGCGCGCCTTCATCGGGGATTACCTCCAACTGTGGTTACGGCACTGTGTTTAAGCTCTCGTTCTCGGGCAGTTTGACCACACTCTACGCTTTTACCAATGCTGACGATAACGGCGCCGTCCCGGAAGCCGGCGTGATACAGGGATTGGACGGCAATTTCTACGGCACCACCGGACAGCTCGGCGCAGTTGGGGCAGGCGCAGGAACGGTGTTCAAGGTCACGCCGGCGGGTGCACTGACAACGCTGCATCGATTCGTAGGCGGCACAACAGACGGGATCGGGCCACGCGGCTCGCTCGTTCAGTTAGCCGACGGCACACTGTACGGAAGCACAATTGGCGGCGGCGCGAATTTTGTCGGAACGATCTTCAAACTGGCACCCGACGGCACGGCATTTGCCATCGCCCATGCTTTCGAGAGCACCGACCTCTCCACGCTGAGCAATTTGCAGTTGCTACTGGCAAGCGATGGAAATATTTATGGAACGCTGATCGCTTCGTCCAGTGCAAGCGGCGGGGCGCTGCCTCCGGTAGGCGGGATTTATCAGCTTACGCCCGCCGGCGCGTTTAGCAGGACGTTTACCTTCGATTTGAGTTTGGGTTCTCCTACCGCGCCTTTCGGTGCGCTGCCGAACAGCGGGCTGATACAAGGCAACGACGGCAATCTATACGGCACCACGCAATGCGGCACGGACAATTGCGTTGGCGTTGGCGGTACCGTATTCAAGCTCGCGGCGGGACTCGCCGGCACCACCCCGACGGTTTCGATCTCACTCGATAAGTCATCGATCAGTCTGGGCAGCAGTGCCACGTTAACTTGGTCGTCAACCAATGCGACGGCCTGCGCTGCAAGCGGCGCGTGGACCGGTTCGCAGGCAGCTTCCGGTAGCCAGAGCGTAACGCCACCCGCGACAGGCAGCTACACCTACACGCTTACCTGCAACGGTTCGGCTGGGTCGGCGAGCAACGGCGCCACGCTTGTAGTCAACGCCGCAGGCGGCGCCGGCGCAGGCTCGGGTGGAGGTGGCGGCGGGGGCGGATGCACCATGAGTCGAGCCGCGCCATTTGACCTCACCTTCATTCTGCTCGCTGCGCTTTCGCTCGGTTGGATCGTTCGCCGCAGCAAGATTTAGAGGGGGGAAGCGGAGCCGAACCTGGGAGTAGGCTCCGCCGCCTTGCCGAACGCTTAGCAGACTCTACTTTAAGGCAACGATACAATTCAACTGCCTCAGGATCCTTGGTACTGAACCACACTTAAAGCACGCCGACTAGGTCGACGTGCCAGGGAGATCAACAATGCAACTTCGTATATCGTGCGCAGCTAAGGTATTTGCGCCATTGCCGCTTATGTTGTTAACTGCATTCGCTGGTTCGGCGCTGGCCCAAACGCCGCAGCCCGGAAGCACACGCAGTTTCAAAGCGATCTGCTCCGTGTTCCAAGCTAAGGGGCAAGATCTTGTCGCCCAGTGTCCAGGCACAATCGAGTTCTCGATACCAAGCGAAGCGGAGCTGAAGTCCGGCAAGCGCCCGATGATACGCATTCCTTATGCAGGCAAGCATCAACTGTGGGAGCTGGGCGAGCCAAAATCCATTCCTAACTCGTCTGCGGTCGTGATCAATGCCGCCACGGTAGACGGCGAACCGGCTCAAGGCCGCTGCGCAGCGCAGACACGCGACAGTTTCACGGTGAGTTTTGATTGCAATTCCTTGGTCGCCGCGCGGGGGGCTGCGGGAAGCGATGCGTTCGAAGTCATATACTCGAACGCACCGAACGGCGGAACAGCCAGCGGCTCTCCTCTGGAGTTGCTGGACTACGTCGCTGGTGTAAGCGTGCTCCTGGGTGGGAAGCCACCCCAGCGAGCGGCGGCAACGCAGAGCGCCGCACCTCCGTCCGCCAAGCCCGCGCCAGCTGTGGCACCGCGCAGCGATAACGCCAGCAGCGCGCAGAACAAACCCGCACCGGCAGCAGCAGCCGATCCGTTCAAGCCCTCCACCGACCCGAAAGCCATCTTTGGTTTGATGGTCGGCAAACCGCGTCCGATGACACTGCCGGTCTGCAAGTACAAAGATGCTTTCTCCAAACCGGCGTTTGCGGCGAACCAGCTCTATTGCGTCAATGAGATCGGCACGGGCTTAAACGCATTGCTGGGCGGATTGAAGGAAGACCTTACGCTGAACGACTACCAGCAGTTAGGCATAGCGCCTATCGCGATCGACATCAACGAGCAGATCTACGATACTCGTATCACCGAAAGCGTCACGATTTTCTTCGATCGAAACGACGTCATCCAGCGCGTGCGAATCGTGACATTCTTGGTTTCTCACGACGATGTCCTGAAGATGCTGATCGCAAAGTATGGCAAGCCGGCAAAGGAAGACTGGACAATTTGGAGCAATCGTCAAACCGGGGCCGAAGTCGATCGCACCCCCAACTACTTCTGGGACTTTCCAGGCATTTCGGTGGACTACATCTCGCGAGCGGCAGACCTCTTGAACGCGAAGACTCCGACAGGCAGCATCGATGTCTATACGGCGGCGTATTCGCGTTCGGTAAGCGACTACCTGAAGCGGCGCGATGCCCCCCCGGAAGGGCGCAAGCCGATGTAGCAGTGGCGCGCGGCCTCCGTGCAACGCAAAAGATTGGGGCGACGGCCTGCGGGGCCGTAACCTATGCTTCGGACCGACGTTCGCGAACGACGGCCATTTTGGGGAACTGAGGATCAGTGGCGGGGAGACGCAAAGCAGTCTCGGCTCAGTTTGGGCGGCCGCTTCCAGCGGGCTGCCGACCGCTGCGCCGCGCAACGCCACATCGGCTATGGCTCAATTTGTGCGATGGCAACAATACCCGCCTGACGATCAACGCCGATTTCCATAGCGCTTAGTAGCCAGTAGGCAGGTCGCCGCCATTCGTTCAGGCAGGCGCTTATGCCCCGACTGTACGCAACAATCGCATTGGGCTAGGATGCTGCCATCTTCGACTTAGCCCTCCCCAGACATGGAAAAATCCAAACCCGCGTTACTAGAGCGGCTTGAAATGGAAGCCCGGCAGATTCGCCGCAACGTCTGGCGCGCGCTGCGTGCGGGCGGCAGCGGCCACATGGGTGGCTCTTGCTCTGCGGCGGATGTGCTAGCCGCCCTTTACTTCCACCGCATGCGCATACGGCCGAACGAGCCCGAATGGCCGCAGCGTGACCGCTTCGTGCTTTCGAAAGGCCACGCCAACGCCGCGCTCGGTGCCGCGCTTGCGCAAGCGGGTTTCATTGAGGACGCCGTGCTCGATCGCTTCTATCATCTCGAATCACCATTCGGCATGCACCCGGACATCAAGATGGACGGCATCGAAATGTGCACCGGCGCGCTCGGCCACGGCCTGGCGGTCGCCATCGGCATGGCGCTCGGCGCGCGCATGCAGAATCAAGATTTTCACACCTTCGTCATGATGGGTGACGGTGAAATTCAAGAAGGTTCGGTGTGGGAAGCCGCGCTCGCCGGCGCGCACTTCCGCTTGGATAACCTCACGGCGATCATCGACTACAACAAGATCCAACAAAGCGCGAGCGTGCAGGAAGTGATGAGTTTGGAACCGCTCGCCGAAAAATGGCGCGCCTTCGGCTGGCACACAATCGAAATTGACGGGCACAACATGGCGCAAGTCGTCGATGCACTGGAGGCGGCACCGCAACCGCATAAGCCGACCGCACTCATCGCGCACACCGTCAAAGGCAAAGGCGTCAGCTTCGCGGAAGGCAGCTACCTATGGCACAACAACATGGTGACTGAAGAAGTCTATCAGCGCGCCATGGCCGAGCTGAACGCATGAACGCGACCACGGAAATCAAGGACGATTGGCGCGCACGCGCCGCTAATCAAACACGCCTGGTAGAAAGGAAAATAAATGAACGCTCCTGCGGTTAGCTCGGCGGCGTGGCGAGATCGCGCCGCCAATCAAACGCGCTTGGGGGAAAGGAGAATAAATGAACGCTCCTGCGGTTAGCTCGGCGGCGTGGCGAGATCGCGCCGCCAATCAAACGCGCTTGGCGTTCGGCCAAGCTCTTCTGGAAATCGGCGCGCGCGAAACGCGGGCGGTCGTGCTCTCCGCGGACACGCAAGATCTGGTCGGCATTCGCGGCTTCATCGAACGTTACCGCGAGCGCTTCGTCGAAGTCGGCATCGCGGAGCAGAACGCCATCGGCATCGCGGCCGGGATGGCAACCACGGGCATGCGCCCCTATGTCTGCGCCTACGCGCCGTTCATCGCAGCCCGCAGTATGGAACAAGTGCGCAACGACATCGCGTATGCGCGTCAGCGCGTGGTCATCGGTGCGGCCGCGAGCGGGATTTCTCTCGGCGTGGCCGGCGGCACTCATCATGCCCTGGAAGATCTCGCATTGATGCGCAGCTTGCCGAACATGACGGTGATCTGCCCGGCGGACGCCGATGAAACCTACCAGGCTACGCTGGCGACATTGGACATCGATGGACCGGTGTACCTGCGTTTGGGTGGGCGCATGGAAGATACGCCGGTGAACGACGCAGGAGCGCCGTTTCGCCTCGGTCGCGCGTCGCAACTGCGCGCCGGCAATGACCTGGCAATCATCGCCTGCGGTGCACTGGTAGACGCAGCCCTACGCGCAGCCGATAGCCTGCGACAAGAAGGCATCGCCGCGCGCGTGCTGAATATGCACACGATTAAGCCGCTGGACCGCGACGCCATACTCGCTGCCGCGCACGAAACACGTGGCATCGTCACCGCCGAGGAACATCATTTGACCGGAGGCTTGGGCGGCGCCGTGGCCGAGCTGATTGCCATCGAGAAACCCACACGCATGCGCATGATCGGCATGCCCGACGAGTTTGCGGGCATCGGCCCCACCGGCAAGTTGCGCGCGAAATACGGCATGAGCGCGGAAGCAATCGTTGCCGCCTGCCGGCAGCTAGTTAGCCACCGGTAAGGCGATGATCGCGCGCGCGCCGCACGCGGTGCGTGAATCGGCTTGCTGGCGCTGCAACGTTGCCGCTGCGCTCGGCAGGCGATGGCCCTCATTAAGGCATCAGTACACCCTGCACACAGTGCGCTCATGAAAATTCAGCGGCTACTCATCGCCAATCGCGGCGAAATCGCTATTCGTATTGCCCGCACCGCTGCAGAGTTCGGCATCAGGTCCCATGCGATCTTTTCGCAAGACGATGCGCAATGCGATCATGTGCATAAGGCGGACGAAGCGCACGCGCTGAGCGGCGTCGGCCCCGGCGCCTACCTGAACGCCGAAGAAATCATCCGGGTTGCGCTTAACGCCGGTTGCGACACCATTCACCCCGGCTATGGTTTTCTGAGCGAAAGCGCGAGCTTCGCCCAACTTTGCGCTAGATCGGGCATCCGCTTCGTCGGCCCAACGGCCGACGTGCTGGCGCAATTCGGCGACAAGGCCAGAGCTCGTGCGCTCGCGGCACAATGCGGCGTGCCCATCCTCCCGGGCACAGACGGCCCCACCACGTTGGAGCAAGCGCGCTCGTTTCTCGTCGACCTCGGCGGCGCTGACGTCATGATCAAGGCGATTGCCGGCGGTGGCGGCCGCGGCATGCGACCGGCACATAGCGAGCAAGACTTGGCGGAAGCCTTCGAGCGCTGCCGCTCCGAGGCCACCAAGGCGTTCGGCAACGGCGAGATCTATGTCGAAAAGTTGTTTACACCGGCACGCCATATCGAAGTACAAGTAATCGGCGACGGCTCCGGTGCCGTCGCCGACCTTGGCGAGCGCGAATGCAGCATACAGCGCAAGCGGCAAAAACTGCTGGAGATCGCGCCGGCGCCCACGCTAGCTCAGACGCTGCGCGAAAAGCTCATTGATGCGGCGTTGCGCATGGCGCGCGCAGCGAAACTCGGCAGCCTGGCCACCTTCGAGTTTCTGGTGGAACCTGCCACCCATGCAGACGCGGAGTTTGTGTTCATTGAAGCCAATCCGCGGCTGCAGGTCGAACACACCGTCACTGAAATGGTGATGGGCATTGACTTAGTGCGCCTTCAGTTGGAATTAGCTGCAGGGTGTCGGTTGGCGGAACTTGAATTGAGCCCATCGACGCCGCGCGGAATCGCGCTGCAACTGCGCGTGAATGCCGAAAGCATGGCGCTCGACGGCAGCGTTCGACCCGCCTCGGGCATTTTGCACGCATTCGATCTACCCGCCGGCCCCGGGGTGCGCGTCGATACGTGCGGCCATGTCGGCTTTCATAGCAACGCACGCTTCGATTCGCTGCTGGCGAAAGTGATCGTGCATTCCGCTGCGGGCGGCCTGCCCGCAGTGGTGGCGAAAGCGCAGCGCGCGCTGGCGGAATTTCGCATAGCCGGCATCGCCAGCAATCGCGACTTCTTGCTGAATCTGCTGGCATTGCCCGCGTTCCAAGACGGCCGCTGGCACACCGGGCTACTCGAAGCAAATCTCGCCGCTCTTTGTGCGCCTGCGCTGCGCCGCCCGCTGTATGGCGAGCGTGGCGCGGCGCCCCGCGCGGGTTCCGGCGCCGCCGCGAGCGATCCGCTGGCGGTGCTTGCGCACGGCAAGCGCGAACCGGCAGCACCGATACTGGCCATGCCGGTGCCGGACGGGGCAACGGGCATCCGCGCGCCGCTTGCGGGATCTTTGCTGAGCATTGATGTCACCGCAGGCGAACGTGTGAAAATCGGACAGCAAATCGCCGTCATCGAGTCGATGAAGATGGAGCATGTCCTCACTGCTCGCATAGCAGGCATAGTACGCGCGGTTTGCGCCACTCCCGGCGACACTGTGGCGGAGGATGCGAGCCTAGTTTTCATCGATGCCGATCTTGAGCAAAGCGAAGCCGCCGCGACGGCAGTGGCATGCGATATCGATCACATTCGCCCTGACCTAGCCGAGTTGAACCAACGCCGCGCGTTTACTTTGGATGCCGCTCGCCCAGCCGCCGTCACTAAACGCCACGCACTGGGCAAACGCACCGCGCGCGAAAACATCGCCGATCTGTGTGATCCTGGCAGCTTTCAGGAGTATGGTGCTTTCGCCGTGGCGGCACAGCGCAGCCGCCGCAGTATGGATGACTTGATCGCGCGCACACCCGCCGACGGATTGGTGATGGGTCTGGGCCGCGTCAACGGCGCTGTGTTCCAAGACGCGGACGCGCGTTGTGTGGTGCTGTCATACGACTACACCGTGCTCGCCGGCACGCAGGGCAGCAAGAACCACGAAAAGAAGGACCGCATGTTCGAACTGGCAGCGCAATGGCAACTGCCGCTGGTGGTTTTTGCCGAGGGCGGCGGCGGCCGCCCCGGCGATACGGACGTCATCACTTCGGGCATGCTCCATATAAAGGCGTTTACTTTGCTGGCGCAGCTCAGCGGGCTAGTACCCATGGTGGGCATTGTCTCCGGCCGCTGTTTTGCCGGCAATGCCGTGGTGGCCGGTTGCTGCGACGTCCTCATTGCCACCGAGGATACCTCCTTGGGAATGGGCGGACCCGCCATGATCGAAGGCGGGGGTCTGGGCGTATTCCATCCGGATGAAGTGGGGCCCACGTCTGTGCAGCGCCGCAATGGCGTGATCGATATCGTCGTCGCCGACGAAGCGCAAGCGATTCGCACGGCCAAACAGTACCTGTCTTACTTTCAAGGCAGCATTGACAACTGGCACTGCGCCGATCAGCTCGAGCTGCGCCATGTCATCCCGGAGAACCGTCTGCGCGTCTACGACGTGCGCCGAGTGATCGAACTGCTGGCAGACATCGATTCTGTGCTTGAACTGCGGCGCGACTTCGGCGCCAACGTGATTACCGCGTTCATCCGCATCGAAGGCCGGCCGCTCGGCGTACTTGCCAACAACCCCTTGGTGCTGGGCGGCGCGATCGACGCCAACGCGGCGGACAAGGCCGCACGCTTTCTGCAACTGTGCGACGCGTTCGACATTCCGGTACTTTCTCTTTGCGATACGCCGGGCAACATGGTGGGGCCGGAGGCCGAACGCAGTGCGCTGGTGCGCCACTGCTGCCGGCTGTACGTCGTCGGCGCCAATCTGACTGTGCCGATTTTCTCGATCGTGCTGCGCAAAGCGTATGGGCTCGGCGCGCAAGGCATGGTTGGCGGGAGCTTTCATCGGCCACTGTTCTCTGTCGCTTGGCCCACGGGTGAGTTCGGACCGATGAATTTGGAGGGCTCGGTGAAGCTTGGTTTCCGCAAAGAGCTTGAAGCGATCGCCGACGCGGCTGCGCGCAAAGCACAGTTCGACACCATGGTGGCGGCAGCCTACGAGCGCGGCAAAGCGCTTTCCACGGCGACGCTGTTCGAGATCGACGACGTTATAGATCCGGCGCAGACGAGGGCTCGGATCGTGGCTGGGCTGCGCTCGCTGCCTCCAAAGGAACCGCGCCGCGGCAAAAAGCGACCCTGCGTCGATACTTGGTAGCGCCGCAGTCAAGCGCCAGGCGGCGCGCTACATTTTTTGATCGAATACGACCAGGGTGCGCGCTTCGATGCTCTCGCGCGGCACGAAGTCCTTGGGGCAGGCCGGGTTCTGAAATCCGGAATGCGGCATAAAGCGGGCACGCCCGTCAATGCGCGAGTCATAACACTTCAGCAGCAAAACTTCATCGGGCATCATTTCCGGCACATAGAACCACCGATGCGCTGGCCGATACACAATCGAGTAAATCTCGCCGGTGTGGCGCGGCGTCTCGAGATTGCCCTCACCGAAATGCTGGATCTCAGTACTCACAAAGTCGGATGCCGTCACGCTGCGGACGTCGCACACAGCTAGCGGGTTGTCCCGCACCGGTCCGATGATGGGCCGCCACAAATTCACGAACGCAACGTGCCGATCCATGAGATCGTCACGCCCTGCCGCTTCCAGTATTTCGCGCTTGCGCTTTGGGCCCGAGCGCTCGGTGTAGTCGTTGTGCACCTGCTCTGCCGGCACACGCACACCCGCCTGGCCTTGAGCGGCGCGCGCACTGCTGCGCACGTTGTGATCGAACACGATCACTGCCAGCGCACCGGTGAAGGTGCGCATCGCCGCTTCCACTTCGGGGAAGTAGCGGGCACGCACGGCGCCTTCGTCGTAGAAATCCTTGAACGCCGTCGCGTGCGTGTGCAACTCAAAACCGTGCTCATCCAGCCGCGCTTGATCAGCGATTGCGCGCAAATCGTGCAGCGCAACCGTCTGCTCGATCGCCGCGGGCCGCGTCGATTCCAAGCTGCTCGACGGCGGATAGATACGGATGCGCGCCGGACCGCTATCGGGCGCGAGATAGTTTAGCGGTGCCCGCAAAACGACAGAGAGTTCAGACATAAGTAATTGGGGTTGCTCTACGTACCGAGGCATTATGAAATAGCCGGACGCATTTGTTGCGTTCAGTCACGCGGCATACCGTGTAGGTACTGGATTCCCGCCGGCGCGGGAATGACGAGGTTCTAATTTGCGCTACCACAGATTATTTGATCCTCAATCTCGGCGCGCGCCGAGCATGCCCTCGAGCCGACCACGAATCAACGCTTCCGCTTCTTGCATGATGCGCTCGATCAACTCCTTGCAGGTCGGAACGTCGTGGATCAGCCCCGCCACCATGCCGCACGACCATACACCGGCATCCATCTGCCCCTCCAGCATGATCTTCGGGTACACGCCGGCCACTTCGCCGATGATATCTTCGAACTTCAGATTCTTGCCCAGCGCAGCCTCTTTCTCCAACAAACGCTCGGTCGCTGCATTGTTCAACACGCGCTCGGTGTTGCGCAGCGGGCGCATGACCAAGCGTGTATCGAGTTCGGTCGCGGCCACCAGCGCCTGTTTCACGTTTTCATGAATCGGCGCTTCTTTCGTCGCCATGAAGCGCGTGCCCATGTTCATACCTTCGGCGCCAAGCGCGAGCGCCGCCACTAGGCTGCGCGCATCGGCCATGCCACCGGAGGCGACGAACGGAATTTTCAACTCCTCCGCTGCACGCGGCAGCAAGATGAAGTTGGGGATGTCGTCTTCGCCGGGATGGCCGCCGCACTCGAAACCGTCGACCGAAACCGCGTCGCAGCCGATCGATTCTGCCTTGAGCGAATGGCGCACCGAAGTGCACTTGTGTATGACTCTAATGCCCGCGTCTTTTAAGTAAGGCATGTAAGCTTGCGGGTTGCGCCCAGCCGTTTCGACGATCTTCACGCCTCCCTGGATGATGGCTTTGATGTACCCAGGGTAGTCGGGCGACGCAACGGTAGGCAGAAAAGTCAGGTTTACGCCGAACGGCTTATCGGTCAGGTCGCGACAGTGGGCGATTTCGTTAGCCAAATCGGCTGCCGATTTCTGCGTCAATCCGGTAATGATGCCCAGTCCACCCGCGTTGGAAACCGCCGCGGCAAGCTGCGCAAAGCCGACGTAGTGCATGCCGCCTTGGATGATTGGGTGCTGAATGGCGAATAGTTCGGTGATACGTGTTTTCACTAAAAATCCTCGCGACCAATGCGTTGCAGCGCAGACCTACGGACAGCGCGCGGCGGTTTGCGCTAAACGGCCGAACGTGATGGACTTCGCATTATGCAATAGAAGCGCGGCGCCCGATGCACATCACAGATCTTCTACGCGCCGATCGCGTTCGCCACCGCGTCGAGTAACGCCGCCGGCGCTACGGGCGCCTGCGGAAATGCACGCCGTTCGCGCCGAGGGCCGTGCATCAGATCCAGACCGTAGGGGTCGACGCCTAGCAGCTTGGGCGCGCCGGTCACGGTGGCGAACCGATCGAGCAATTCCTGCTCCTGAACCGGCTTAAGCGCCGCAGTTTGATCGAAGGCATCGGCCTCGATCCAACCCATGGCGCCAAAGCCCGCGATCGCGCGAAGCCGCAGCGGCTGCAGCCTGAAGAAAGCGAAATCGGCGAGCGCCAGGTACTGCGCTGCATCCGGCTGATAGCGCACGTACTTGGCTCTGAGCGCTGCACAGGCGTCGATGCGTTCGACGCGGCCGAGCAAAGTCATGCGCGCCGCGGCCAGCACGCTTGCGTTGGTTTGCTCATAGACGAGCAAGCTGGCGCGTGAGTCCGAGATCAGATTTTTAGTGTGCTCCGCCAGCGCGCTGACGAGGAGTACAGGCCGATGCCGCTCATCCGGCACAAACGGCAGCACCGTGGCGTAGGGATAGCCCGGTGCTTGCGCGGAGTGCGTCGCGAGCACTGCGTGATCGACGGCATGCAGCAAGTTGATGGCGTTAGCGATGGGGATGTTCATCGGAGCGGTTGGGGATCGCTGCGCTCACCCCTACCTACCGTGCTTTACCTCGGTTGGGGCGCAGACATCAAGTCAATACTCAGCGCTCGCAGCCTCGGTGCGCAGCGCGCACTGCGCTATGTCGAACACGTCGAGACGGTCGGAGGTCGTGACGCGGTGCATATCGCGCTTCCAGCGCGTGTCTTCAAACTCGGTGCCACGGTGCATGGTGCAGCGGTTGTCCCACATCACTAGATCGCCAACGCGCCAGCGATGCGTGTACACGAACTGCGGTTGGGTGGAGTGCGCGATCAGATCGGCAACCAGCGCTTGTGCGTCTTCATCCGGCATGCCGCGGATGTGGCCGATATGCGAAGCGATGTAAAGCGAGCGCCGGGCCGAATCATCCAGCGTGCGCATCAGCGGGCGCACTGTCGGCTGGAAGGCGCGCCGCTCTTCTTCGGTAAAGTTGTCGAATCCCAAACGCGCGCGCGAAAACATGAGCGAATGCTCGGCGAACGAACCGTCCAGCCGATCCTTCATCGCTTGCGGCAAAGCGTCGTAAGCGGCGCGCATATCGGCGTACTGCGTGTGGCCGCCGATCGGCGCCACACTGCGCGCGTACAGCAGCGACGCATAGGCGCTCGGCGCCTTGAACGAGCTGTCGGTATGCCACAAACGGTTGCCCATCTGGAACTGGCGGAAGCGGCTATCGGTGCCCCAGATCTTGCCATTGCCGTCCAAGTTGGCGATGTCGGCGATCTCAGGGCGCACGCGCAGCTTCTCGCCGTGAAACACCGCGCGTACCGTCTTCTCCAGCGGGCCGAAGTTAGCGCCGAACGCCATGTGCTGCTCGACGGTCAGATCTTGGCCTGGGAATACCAGCACGGCGTAGGTTCTGAACGCCTCGCGCACCGCTGCGAGATCTTCCGCCGCGAGCGGTCGCCTTAAATCGATGTCACCGACTTCAGCGGCGAACTGCTGCGAGCAGGCAATGACGGTGATGGCCATTTTGGATCCTCAGACTAACAGCGCGCGTACAACCGTCAGTACTCCGCGCTGAACTGCGTCGTACGCTGCGCGCACTCCGAGATGCCGAACGCTTCCGGCTTGTCGGATGTGGTCACGCAATGCGTGTCGCGCTTCCAGCGCGTGTCTTCATACAGCGTACCGCGATGCATGGTGCAGCAGTTGCCCAACATTACCAGATTGCCGACGCGATACCACTGATCTTGTCGATCTGCGAGGCGACGTAGAGCAAGCGCCGGCCACCGTCTAGAAGGTTCACTCATCGCACCCGTCATCACCCTTACTAGCATTGGGATAGTCGTGATCGCCTCTCGCCGGCACGGTGTCGGATTGTGCGGGCGGGCAGTCGATCCCATGCCGCTCGAGCAGAAGCTTTGAATGGGCCAAATCTCCTGATGGCACTGGCGATCCCTGCCTTAGCAAGAAGGTCACCGAATGACCGCCAAACAGCCCCTCGGGTACGCGAAAAGGCTTGAGAACTTCTAGCACGACTCTATCGGGGTAGCTGGTTCCGGCGCTCTTCGCGAGGGCAGTCGGCCGTACGTACCCTTCGTTAGCCAACACCAAAATGCCGTATTGATGAGGCGCTGGCATCTCAGGGTCCAAAAACGTTCCTAATGTCGGGGGAAAACGCTTCACCGCCTGCGGTGCGCCGATGGCGACGTTGGCCTGCCCCGCCGTTCTATACCGTGTCGCGCCGGTCAAAACGTAGCCCTTCGCAGGCGAATCGTAGCGGCACCCAGAGTCCTCCCCATGATAGATTTGTGTGACCATCTGCGGATCAACACCCAGTGCAACGCTCGGGTAGTACGTACGAAAGTGTACGTGAGCGAGCCGCGTGGCGGCGGACGTTGTCACCCTCATCGCCAGTCCGTTGTAGCCTTGCACGACCAGCAATACCGGCGGACCAGGCCGATCCAGCGATACCTCGATGTAGTGCAGTTCGTCACTGTCAGGCGACAGGAATACCGGGACTGCCAAGTCGCTCTCTCTGGCTTCAAGGATAATCACTTGAACTTCGCGAGGCAGATTTGTGGGTTGGGCACAGCGCAGTGCGCGATCTCGCAACGACTGCTCGAACGCGCCTGTTTCTCGTTCTAGGAGCTTTAAGGTCGTATGACTGATAGGCCCTGCGGGCCAATAGGAGAGTCCGTCAATTTTGAACCAAGGATCCCCGTCAGGCGCCGGGCGCGCTTTCGCCAGCGTCAGGACGTGCCTGGCGCGTGCCACGAAATCCTTGTTGTTAGTCGGTTTAGGGGGAACTTGCCTGTATCGCGGTATTGTGGGGTCTGGGCGCACGGGCTCAAGGACCGCCGCGTCTCTCTCAGCGTAACTCAGCGGCGCGCCACTCACCAAGAGAAATCCCAACGCTACACGCATAAGAAAACCCACGATTCGCATCAGACTACCCCTTGGGAAGGTTAAAAGACAAACTCGGACCTCATGCCTCATATCATTGTGTGCGCGCCCTCGGGTATGCCGAACGCATAAACTACACAAGTGACGAGCAACAACGCCTATGGGCCGTCTCGCTGAAACACGATCGCATGGGACTTGTTCGGAGGTTCCTTAGCCAAATTAGTATCTCGTGCTGAACTGCGCCGTACGCTGCTCGCACTCCGGAATGCCGAACGTATCGAGCCGATCCGAAGTCGTGACGCGGTGCATGTCGCGCTTCCATCTCGTATCTTCGAACTGCGTTCCGCGGTGCATGGTGCAACGGTTGTCCCACATGACGAGATCGCCCACACGCCAGCGATGGGTGTACACAAACTGCGGCTGCGTGGCATGCGCAACCAGCTCGGCGACCAGCGCTAGCGCGTCGGCGTCTGCCATGCCGCGAATCTTGCCGATGTGCGAGGCTAGATAGAGCGAACGGCGCCCGCTGTCCGCGAGCGTGCGCACCAGCGGCCGCACCACCGGCGTGAAATCGCGGCGCTCTTGCTCGTTGAAATCGGTGAAGCCCAGCTTCGCGCGCGAGTAGACCAGCGAATGCTCCGCCAGCAAACCCTCCAAGCGCTGCTTCCTTGCTTCCGGCAGCGCATCGTAAGCACCACGCATATCGGCGTACTGCGTGTGTCCGCCGAGCGGCGCCACGGTGTGCGCGTACAGGAGCGAGGCGTAAGCGGTGGGCGCTTTGAAGGAGCTATCCGTGTGCCACAACCGGTTGCCCATCTCGAACAAACGGCGCCAACTGCTCGCGTCCCACACTTTGCCCTCGGGGTCTACGTTACCGATGTCGGCGATCTCTTCGCGCACGCGCAGATTTCTTTCCCGAAACGACTTCTGCACCGTTGTTTCCAGCGCGCCGAAATTCTTGCCGAAGTCGATGTGTTGTTGGACCGAGAGTTCCTGGCCGGGGAAAACGAGCACAGCATAGGTTTTGAAAGCCTCGCGCACGGCGGCGAGATCCTCGTGACCGAGCGGACGACTCAAGTCGATGTCGCCGATCTCAGCGACGAACTGCTTGGAAAACTGAATCAAGGTAACACCCATATGGCTCTCCAAGGTGAGCAATTCACACGCCGCCCCCGCAATTCGGCGCACCGCGGTGAACATCGGTAGTGCAGCGCATTATTGAGCATCGACGATGGTTAGGGAAAACACCTTTTGCTGATATAATGGGCGGTTTGCTCTGCCACATCGAAGGTCGCATGTCCACCACTACAAAGAATACCCGCGCGCTGCGCAATATCGCCATCATCGCGCACGTTGACCACGGCAAGACCACATTGGTCGATAAGCTGCTCAGCCAATCCGGTACTTTCGCCGCTCATCAGCACATCGCCGAGCGCGTGATGGATTCGAACGATATCGAGAAAGAACGCGGTATCACGATTTTTGCCAAGAACTGCGCGATCAACTACAAGGGCACCCACATCAATATCGTGGACACACCCGGCCACGCGGATTTCGGCGGCGAAGTCGAGCGCATTCTATCGATGGTCGACGGCGTGTTGTTGCTGGTCGACGCAGTCGAGGGCCCAATGCCGCAGACGCGCTTCGTTACGCGCAAAGCATTGGCGCGCGGATTGAAGCCGATCGTCGTCGTCAATAAGATCGATCGCCCCGGTGCGCGGCCTGATTGGGTGGTCAATCACACTTTCGATTTGTTTGACAAACTCGGCGCGACCGAAGAGCAGTTGGATTTCCCGGTCGTGTATGCGTCGGCGCTGCAAGGTTGGGCGGTGAACGACTTGCGCGATCTGCCCCCGGTTTCACTGAGCCTGAACGCATCCGAAGGGGAAGCCAAGCTCGAGAGCGCGCGTGTTGCACGCGAGATGAAGCTGAATCTTCAGCCGCTGTACGAGGCAATTCTGAAACATGTGCCAGTACGGGATGATGACCCAGACGGACCATTGCAATTGCAGATATGCTCCCTGGACTATTCGAACTACGTCGGCCGCATCGGTGTCGGCCGCATTCAACGCGGACGCATACGCCCGCTGCAGCAAGTCAGCGTGATGGTACCGGGCCGCGAGGCGGTCCTAGCGAAAGTAGGCCAGGTATTGAAGTTCAAAGGTTTGGATCGCGTGGTAGTCGATGAGGCGCAGGCCGGCGACATCGTGCTCATCAACGGCATCGAAGAAGTCACCATCGGCGTAACGATCACCGATCCGAACTGTCAAGAAGCACTGCCGCCGATCACCGTCGACGAACCGACCTTGACGATGAACTTCCAAGTCAACACCTCGCCATTAGCGGGCAAAGAAGGCAAGTTCGTCACCAGCCGTCAAATCCGCGAACGTTTGATGCGCGAGGCGATCAGCAACGTCGCGCTGCGCGTGGAAGACACCGCCGATGCCGACATTTTCAAGGTCTCCGGCCGCGGCGAATTGCATCTGACCATTCTGCTCGAAAACATGCGCCGCGAAGGCTACGAAATGGCCGTCTCGCGTCCGCGCGTAGTGGTGAAAGAGATCGACGGCGTGAAATGCGAGCCGTTCGAAATGTTGACCGTCGACGTCGAAGAGCAGCATCAAGGCGCGGTGATGGAGGAACTCGGCCGCCGCCGCGGTGAGTTGCAAGACATGCAACCGGACGGCAAAGGCCGCACACGCTTGGACTACTACATTCCGGCGCGTGGACTCATCGGCTTTCAAGGCGAGTTCCTCACGCTCACGCGCGGCACCGGCATCATGAGCCACGTGTTCGACGAGTTCGCGCCGTTCAAAGGCGAAATCGCCGAACGCCGCAACGGCGTGCTGATCTCGGCGGAAGATGGTGCGGCCGTTAGCTACGCGCTGTGGAAACTGCAAGAGCGTGGACGTATGTTCGTCAGCCCCGGCGATGCCCTGTACGAAGGCATGATCATCGGCATCCACACGCGCGACAGCGACCTGGTGGTCAATCCCGTCAAGACCAAGCAACTCACCAACGTGCGCGCGTCGGGCAAGGATGAAGCCATCATGCTCACGCCCCCGATGCAGCTCACGCTCGAAAGCGCGGTGGAGTTCATCGGCGACGATGAACTGGCCGAAATTACGCCGAAGAATATTCGGCTGCGTAAGCGCTTCCTGAAAGAGCACGAGCGCAAGCGCGCCTCGCGCAGCGCCGAGTCGGTCGAAGCCGCCTAACGACTGCAACTAGCACCGCTTCATCCGAAGCAGACGGGCAAAAAAGCAACCCAAGCAGCATGCGCTGCTTGGGCTGTGCGCAGCTCGTGCAGGGCGACCTCTGGCCAATCCGTCCGCGCGGCTGCATCGCTGGAGTTCACTTTGACGTTCCGAGCAGGCGAAGCATCCTGAAGCGGCGTAACATAGGGGAGCAGAGCAACCCTCTTTCTTCGCTGACTCATTCGGATGTCAACCGAGACTTGCCCGCTGCCACTTGCTGACAAAGCGCGCGAAGTCGTTAGTGCTCTATATCACTCAGACTCGCGCCGCGTATTCGCCACACTGGTGCGTCTGCTCGGAGACTTCGACATTGCCGAGGAGGCGCTGCACGAGGCTTTCGCCGCGGCATTAGAGCAATGGCCGCGAGACGGCATCCCAGCGAATCCTCGCGCATGGCTAATCTCAGCCGGGCGCTTCAAGGCGATCGACGCGATCCGGCGCGGTGCGCGCATGGAAGCGCTGCCGGAAGACTACGAAGAGCGCTACGCCGCCGAAGGTGGCGATCCGGCGCGCGCGGAAACCGAAGAACTCGAAGACGATCGGCTGCGCCTGATCTTCACCTGCTGCCACCCGGCGCTATCGGTGGAAGCGCAAGTGGCGCTGACGCTGCGCGAAGTGTGCGGCCTGGCGACGGAAGAGATTGCGCGCGCTTTCCTCGCGCCCCCTGCAACGCTGGCGCAGCGCATCGTGCGCGCCAAAGCAAAGATCCGCAACGCCGGCATACCTTATCAGGTACCGGCGCGCAGCGAATTTGCCGAGCGGCTCGACGCCGTGCTGCGTGTCATCTATCTTGTCTTTAACGAGGGCTACTCCGCCTCGTCGGGCGCCACGCTCACGCGCGGCGATCTCTGCGCCGAGGCGATCCGCTTAGGCCGCCTGCTGGCCGAACTCCAACCCGAGCCCGAAGCCCTTGGCTTGCTCGCACTGATGCTGCTGCACGAGTCGCGCCGCGCCGCGCGCACTTCACCCTATGGCGACATCATCCTGCTCGATCAGCAAGACCGAACGCTGTGGAACCGCGCGCTCATCGCAGAGGGTTCGGCGCTGGCGCAACGCGCGCTGGTGTCGGATCGTGTCGGCACTTACACACTGCAAGCCGCCATTGCCGCCGTGCATGCCAATGCGCCGAACCCAGAGGCAACGAATTGGAACGAGATCGTCGCGCTCTACGATGTGCTGCTCCGCGCCGAGCCCTCGCCCATCGTCGAACTCAACCGCGCTGTCGCCCTCGCCATGCGCGATGGGCCGGCGGCGGGACTGGCGGTGATCGACGCCATTTTCCAGCGCGGCGAACTGACCGATTACCGCCTCGCGTACGCCGCGCGCGCCGATCTCTGCCGCCGCCTCGGGCGAACCGAGGAAGCGCGCGCGGCGTATTTGCGCGCGCTCGAACTTACCGAACAAGAGCCCGAGCGCCGCTTTCTTGAACGCCGCTTGCAGGAATTGGTCGGTTAGCGGCCCGTGCGAGAAACCCGATACAAATCAGATCGATCGTGCGCACGCAAAATAAACTTCAGCCTCGCGTCGATTTCATCCGCGGCGAATCGACCATAGGATGAACGATGCACCAAACCGGCATCCTGAACCGCGCACCACCCCAGGAGCCCCTTACCTGCAAGCCGCGCCGAAAATGAGCAAAATCGATATCGAGACTTTACCCTGCATTTACCGACAATGATCCACACCCCCTCGAAAGGAACACGTCATGGCGCTTTATGTTGATGGATTCGTTCTGCCGGTGCCGAAGAAAAAGCTCGCTGCGTATCGCCGGCTGGCGCGCAAGGCGAGCAAGGTTTGGTTAGAGCACGGCGCGCTGCAGTACCTCGAAGCGGTCGCCGACGACGTGAAGCCCGGCAAGCACACCTCGTTCCCGCAAGCGGTCAAGCTCAAGCCCGATGAGACCGTTGTGTTCGCGTACATCATCTATAAGTCGCGCGCGCATCGCGACCGCGTGAATGCGAAAGCGATGAGTGATAAACGCTTCGACAACATGGATCCGAAGACGATGCCGTTTGACGCCAAACGCATGTTCTTTGGTGGATTCAAGTCGATCGTTGCGGTCTTGCCATAGGCGGCGAACACGTGAAGTATTTGCTCTTGGTGCACCACGACGAAACTGCGTTCGCGCTGCTAAGCGAAGCAACGCAGGGACAAATGCTCGCAGAGTCGGTGCAACTAACACACGCGCTCGATGCAGCCGGTCACTATGTGCACGCTTCGCCGCTGCACCCAGCCGGCACGGCGGCCATTGTTCGCGTTCGCGACGGCAAGGCGCTGGTGACCGACGGTCCGTTTATGGAAACGAAAGAGCAACTCGCCGGCTACTTTTTGATCGAGGCCGACACGCGCGCGGAAGCCGTGGCCATTGCCGCGCGGATACCGGGCGCGCGCATCGGCACGGTGGAACTGCGGCAAGTCAGAGACATTGCGGGCTTGCCGCACAAGCAGCGATGAGGCATAAAGCGGGGTGCCAGGCTCGCCCATAAATTGTTTCTTGCTCTAACCCAGCCATTTTCGGAGACTCTAGTGCTCAAGACTATCTTGTTGACCATTCTCGCCATCGTCGCCGCAGCGCTCATTTACGCTGCAACCAAACCCGACAATTTCCGCATCGAGCGTTCGGCGACGATCAAAGCCCCGCCGGAAAGAATCTACCCTCTCATCGCCGACTTTCATCAGTGGGAAGCGTGGTCGCCGTGGGAGAAAATCGATCCCGCGCTCAAGCGCACTTACAGCGGCGCGCCGGGCGGGGTCGGCGCAATCTACGAATGGAACGGCAACAAGGATGTCGGCCAGGGCCGCATGGAGATCGTCGATACATCGCCGCCCTCAAAAGTCGTGCTCAAACTCGATTTTATGAAACCGTTCGAAGCGCACAACAATGTTTCTTTCACCCTGACGCGCCAGCAAGATGAAAGCACCCAGGTAACGCAAGCCATGTACGGCCCCAGTCCGTATATTTCCAAAGTGATGAGCTTGTTTTTCAGCATGGACAAGATGGTCGGCGAAAAATACGAAGAAGGCTTGGCCAACCTCAAAGCGCAGGCGGAAACCTGGCCGCCACGCCCCGCAAACGCAAACTCGGCCGCACCAGGGAAGCAGCCGTAAGCCCGCCAGTCTGCGCTGACCCAGGCCGGGTATCAGCCCCTAATCCGGTTCAACCAGAAATCGAGACTCAACATGAAGTACATGCTGCTCATCTACTTGGACGAAAAAGCGCTCAGCGAGAGCGAGCGCCAGGATTGCTACGTTGAATCGACAAAGTTAGCGCACGACATTGCCGCCAACGGCCAATATTTGGCGGCCAATCCCCTGCACTCGGTCAGCATGGCCACCAGTGTGCGCGTGCGCGAGGGCAAGCGCTTGGTCACCGATGGACCGTTTGCAGAAACGCGTGAACAACTCGGCGGTTACTTTCTGATCGAAGCGAACAATCTCGATCAAGCGATCGAAATCGCCGGGCGCGTTCCGATGGCGCGCAAGGGCACGGTGGAGGTGCGGCCCGTTATCGATATTCCTCAACTGCCGGCCGGTTAATCAGATACTCCATTTAGGATAGGCCTGCATTTCCCTTGTAATTTAGTTTATCAGTTGTTACTCTAATTAGTATCGATCTCGCGTAGCTATTTTATCGGCGCGATCGAAGACAGGAGAACCCTGCATGAGCGGCGTAAGAATCTTGGTCGGTACGCGCAAAGGTGCGTTCATTCTCACTTCCGATGCTAAGCGCGAACGCTGGAATGTCGATGGTCCGCACTTCGGCGGATGGGAGATATATCACCTCAAAGGCTCGCCCGTCGATCCCGATCGGCTGTACGCGTCGCAATCGAGCGCCTGGTTTGGCCAACAAATTCAACGCTCCAACGACGGCGGCAAAACTTGGGAAGCGGTCGGCAAAGACTTCGTATACGACGGCGTAACCGGCACGCATCAGTGGTACGACGGCACGCCGCATCCATGGGAGTTCAAGCGCGTGTGGCATATCGAGCCTTCGCTCACCGATCCGGATCTGGTCTACGCCGGGGTCGAGGATGCGGCGCTATTTCGCTCAAGCGACGGCGGTCAAAGTTGGCAAGAACTGCCGGGGCTGCGCGGTCACGGCTCGGGTTCGTCTTGGATGCCCGGCGCCGGTGGCATGTGCCTGCACACTATTCTGCTCGATCCGCGCAACGCGCAGCGTATGTACGTCGCCATTTCCGCCGCCGGCGCCTTCCGCAGCGACGATGCGGGAAAAAGTTGGCGCCCGATCAACCGCGGCTTGCATTCGCAATACATTCCCAATCCCACCGCCGAGGTCGGCCACTGTGTGCACCGCCTTGCCATGCATCGTACACGCCCCGAAGTGCTGTTCATGCAAAAGCACTGGGATGTGATGCGCAGCGACGACGCCGGCGATTCGTGGCACGAAGTCAGCGGCAACTTGCCCACCGATTTCGGTTTTGTTATCGACGTGCACGCGCACGAGCCGGAGACGATTTACGTGGTGCCGATCAAAAGCGATTCCGAACATTTTCCGCCCGACGGCAAACTGCGCGTCTATCGCAGCAAGAGAGGCGGCAACGAATGGGAAGCGCTCACCAACGGCTTGCCGCAGAGCGATTGCTACGTCAACGTGCTGCGCGATGCGATGGCGGTGGACACGCTCGACCCATGCGGCGTGTACTTCGGAACCACCGGCGGACAGGTGTATGTGTCAGCCAACGCCGGAGACAACTGGAGCGCCGCCGTGCGCGATTTGCCGCCGGTGCTATCGGTCGAAGTGCAGACTTTGTCGTGAAGCGTACTCCGCGCGCAGCGCTGCGATCATGATTCGCGTCGTGCTGCCCGCGCATTTGCGCACGCTCGCGCGCGTGTCCGGCGAAGTCGAGTTGCAAGCCGGCCCACCGCTTACCTTGGCCGCCCTGCTCGACGGGCTTGAAACGCGCTACCCGGTGCTGCGCGGCACCATTCGCGACTCGCTCACCAAGAAGCGCCGGCCGATGGTGCGCTTTTTCGCGTGCCAGGAAGATTGGTCGCACGCCGCGCCGGATGCACTGCTGCCCGAAGCGATCAGCAACGGCAGTGAAGCGTTCTTGGTGGTCGGTGCGATTGCGGGCGGCTAACCTTGCTGTCCTGAGACGCGCTGCAACTGCCTGCGTTCAAGGCGCGACGGCGCGATCCGGGACCACTTGATGATGCGCAAAGCGCTTCGCCTCGGCGGCAAATTGAGAAAGTGACCGTTACAATCAAATGCCAAAGTACCAACCCCTTACCGGCAAACGCGGACCGCCTCGATCACGCGCTTAAGACTTCGGCTTCAACTGCAGGAGATTCTTCACTTCCTTGACGCCTTTGACCTTGCGCGCGGCCTCGCCGGCTTTGCGAATATCGTCTTGCGAATTTACAAAGCCGTTGAGGGAAACGACTTGGCGGTAAGTATCCACATTGATGCCGACAATGCTGCCGCCACCCAACGCCGTGGCGATCGCGCTCTTCACATCCGCGGTGACCGTGGCGTCGTCAAAGGTCTCCCCCACACTACGCCGTGTTGCGGTCGATTCGCAACCTGACATCGCGCCGCCGAGTGCCGCACCCAACAAAACTGCTCCTAGAACCTGCCGTACCAACCTGCTTGAAACGTTCATCTGCAATTCCTCCTTTGTCTAGCGCGAAGCGCACGCTCGAATGATATATCGAATTGCCTATCTTTTCGAAATTACACCCAATTGGCACATGCCTGCAGCTCAGTTCGTCTCGGGCGTCTCGAACAAGGCGTGGTAGTGGTCGCTCATCTGCTTGGCAGTCCCGGTTAAAGCGCTGGCAGACTGCGCTGAACATGCACTGCATTTCAAGCTTGCGGCGGCAACCCAATGCCGCCGCAATTCCGCTCAAGGATCCAGCGTTTAAGCGTCTGGGATACCGTCGCCATCGGTATCAACGAGACCCGCCACCGCGACGCGCACCAGCGACATCAGCAACAGGCCCGCGCCGTTCTGACCGGAGCCGAGCGCTTCGACCGTTCCCCATGTATCCGGTAGTAAAGCCGCCGGCACAGGGATACTGGCGGTGATCGCGCCGTTGGCATCCGCGATTGTGTGACCGAGCGGAATACGCGCGTTCTTCAGCGCCAGCGACAACGTGACAACCTCGTTGGCGCGATAGCCGGTTCCGCGCAGCAACGCGTTACGGCCCGGCACGATAATGCCTTGCACACCGCCGCTGTTTGGTGCAGACACTTGCGGCTTCACGCTAAGCTGGCCGAAGCGAGGCAATGTCGTTTGCATCGCCAGCGCAGCGGCACGCGAAGCACCTGCGGCCCCTACCGCGGCCGGATTGCGCGGCAACCCATTGGCGAGGTAGCCGTGCGACCAGCTCGTAGCGATGCCGTTCACGTAGTCGTTGAATAGGCGCGCGTATTCAGCTTGTCCGCGCGCGGTCGGATGAAAACTCGCGGCCGGATTCAGTGGCGTGAACCCGTTGACCCAATTCTCTTGCGCATCGCATACTTCATGATCGGCAAAGTGATTGGCGACGGAGATGTAGTGCAGTCCGGCGTGCGCGGCTGAAGCAGCGATGATGTTGTTCAGCTCGATGTTGGCACTGCGCAGGAATGCCTGTTCACCCGTGGAGAGTTTGGCCTCGGGCACGCCGGGGATCTGCAGCGCAGGGCATTCGTTGCCGCTCACCATTACCGGGTAACCAAACACGACCGTGGCCGCGTTGGGCGTCGCACTGCGGATTTGATGGTGCACGTCGTTGATGCCCGCTTGCGCATACGCGAGCAGCAGCGGCGAAATGAGCTGCGCCAACGTGGTGTCGGTGTATGGTGCGAACGGTTTGATCGCGTGGCACTCGTTATGCATGAAGCAGAACGCCATTGTCCAGAACCACTGCGCATCGTTGCCGCCGATGGTGACGGTGACCAGATCACGATTGGCATTAACCGCATTCACCGCCGAAAGCTGCGGCGGCTCCCCTTGCAGACTTTCGCCGCCGACGCGCACGTGCTTGGTCTCCGCGCCCGTGCAGGCAAAGAAGTTGAACTCGACATCCGGCTTCAGCGCCAGCGGCGTCAGCTCGCCCGGCAGCTTGAGTTGATACGGGTATGCCTGCGCCGAGCGGTGGCATCCGGTATAGATGCCGAAGTTCTCCTCGAGTTGAAACGGTAGCGGCAGCGGCAGATACCAATCTTCCGGATTCAAGTATGGCCACAACCCCTCGCCGGACGAGTAAGAGTCGCCCAAGGCGGCGTAGGAGAAGCGCTTGACGTTACTAGTGAACGACAGCGTGTAATCGCCCGTTTCCGCGCCGCTGGAGCCGCCGTCGCTGACCACCACGACGTAAGTGCCGCTTTGCAGGATATTTCGGGGCATGGTCGCGGTAGCGGCGTTGCCGCCGGCCGTATCTAGCCATAGGCCCGTCGGCCCGAACAAGCGGATCGTCGGCGCGACGCTGCCGCTCACGCGCGCAGCATTCAGCACGACGCGCTCGCCAACCTTGGCGGCGAAGGTATAGGAATCAAGATCGCCGCGATCAATTACTTGCGCACGCGTGCCGCCGTTGATCAGCGTGCCATGTTCGTTCGCCCCAATGCCGCGCGCGAAGTACAAGCGGTACGCGCCCGTATTGCCGTACTTCGCGCTACCGTCGCCAACCACCACCGTGTACGTACCGCTCGTCAGGATGTTGCGAACGAGCGTGGTCGCCAGCCCAGTGCCGTCGTGCAAAGATACCAATCCGCCGCTCGGACCGTACAAACGCAGCGACGGCCAAACATTGCCGCTCATGCGCGCGGCACGCAGCATGATGCTTTCGCCTTGGGTCGCGGTAAAAGTGTATGAATCCAGGTCGCCAAGCTCGATCGACTGGCTGCGCGAACCGCCGTTGATCAACGCGCCATGCTCGGCCGCGCCGCCACTGGTGGCAAAGTAGAGCCGATACTGGCCAACGCGGTTTACGCTGCCGGTATCGGTGATTTCCACGGTGTACGTGCCGCTGGTCAGAATGTTGCGCGCGAACGTACTGATCGTGCCGTCACCGGTCGTGGACGCCACAAGCCCCCCAGCGGGGCCGTAGACTCGCAGAGCCGGCCAAATGCTGCCGCTTACGCGCGCCACACGCAGCACGATGCTGGTCCCTGCGTTCGCTGTGAACGTGTAGCGATCCTTTTGTGCCTGAGAACTGATCGTGCCCGAGACGAAACCGTTGTTGCTCAGCGAAGCGATTGCCGCCCGGGCAGGCACGCTCTCCTGCAACAAGAACACCATGATGACAACCGTCCACCACACTGCAAACCGACTGCTGCGAATTGCGTAGTGCATGACTAACCCTCCTGATCAGCGTTACCGAATTGGCGTCGCGCTGCTTTGGGAAGCAGTGCTCGCTAAGCAGAAGACGGCCGGTGGGGGTAGTTGTCAGGTGAACCTAGCGCGAAAAACAAATCAACTGGTGGACACGCGCACATGAGCGGAGCGAGGGCTGCGCATCGCACGCCAAAGCGCAGCGCGCTCGCCAATGGGTGTCAATTCCGCGTGGGCACGCTGCGCTTTGCCCACCCTACGCAATCCAAAAAGACGCACCTATTGACCAGAGAGCTCCAAGACTTTCTTTTCCTGCTCTTGCTGACGCTCTTGCCGGCGTTGCTGGAACTCTTGCTGCAACGCCTGGCGTTCTTCCCGTGTCTTCGCGTTGCGCATCTTCGCTTGATACTCCTGCGCCAAGCGATTCGTTTCTTCGGCGTACTGGCGCGATAGCTCCCGGGTTTTCGCAATGATCTCTTGTCTCGTCCGCTGAGGGCTCGCTTGGGGCACATCGGCAGGCGGTGTCGCGCGAGTTGGTTCATTTGCAGGGTTCCCGGACGCGGCAGGCGCTCGTGCCTTGCGCGCTTCCCACGCCTCCTTCCCTTCGCGCTCGCGCAGTTCGCGGATCTCTTGCGCTGCGCGCGTCCTCGCTTCCAGATAAGACTTCGTGAACGCCGGCGCCGACGGGCCGTTGGGAGGAAATTTTGCCTTCGGCCGCTTGTCTGTCGCGTACTTGCCGGTCACCGGCGGCTGTGAGCGCGCGTAGTTGATGAAGTTCTGCTGCACGGTCAGCGTCTTGTCGGCCGTGCAATTGTGGCCCACGAATTCTCTTATTTGCGTTAAGAAGCGCACCAGGGAGCCAATGACATCCTTGGAATTTTGTATCGGGTTGCCATGCTCCTTGCCCATCGTTCTGTCGAATATATACTTCAACGCCCACTGCTCGTAGGGCCCCCAGTTGCGATCGAACACGTCCGCGTGTTCGCGCTCGACATCGAACGTGATCGGTTCGCCGAACTCCTCGTAGATAACGTTGCCAATGCGCTCGCGCTTGACGGATTGCATCGTCCGCTGGACTGGGTCGCGGATGTAGCGCTTGCAGTTGTCCGAATAGACGAAGAAGTAGTTGACGACAAAGCCGCTAAAAAACCCATCGTAGTCGGCAAGAATATCGAACCTGCCCGCAGCGAGGACTTCGGCCACGTCATCCATGTTGGTGATCGGGCGGTAGTACTCCTTGACCTTGAACTGCGCGGCGTCGACCACCCATTCTTTATCCAGTTTAGCTTCAAGAAAGCACTCGCCGGACTCGCAGAGATAGTCTTGCGGCATCGGGTTAAGCGCGTATTGAATATGGGTGACGTTAGGGCAATGCTTCGCGTACACCGCCGAGACATCGCGCGCAAGCAACATGTAGTTCTGAATAGTCGGTAGTTTGGATAGCTGGCGCTCGGTTTCGTTTTGATAAATTGGCTCCAGCAACAAGGTCGGCTTGGCCTCGCAGCCGCCCCGAAAATCTATTCCCGCGGTGCTCGGGATATCGCGGGAGCGGATTTCGAACTTGAGGGCGCCGTCGAACGCTGTGGCGATATGCCCGTCTTGCAGCTTCCAGCCGTCGGCTTTGGCTGCAGTGCCTTTGTAGTCAATGTTTAGATCGGGCTTAGCGTTATACGACGAGAAATTAACGCGGATTACCTGCAGTTGTTCGCATTGCTCCGATAACGCTTGCTGTAGTACTTGCAACACATCCTTGATCGGCGCATCCCGCCCGGATTTGGAGGCGCGGAAAGCTTGAAGATCGACCCTGCGCTGATCTATGGCCTGAATGTTGACGGAAATCACTTCCGAGCAAGCGCCACGAAACTCGCCGCTTACGCTGGTGTTCCCATTGATGGCGGACGCCCAAAAGGCACCTGGCTCCGCATTACGTGCCGAGTTCTTCTGCATGCTCAGATGGACGTCGCCCACCTTACGCGTCACCTGGTCATCTTGCTGCCAGACTTTGGTTTGAGCGTGGCTAACAAAGTGCATCGAGCACAGCGACACGACCAACACACCTTTGAGCAAACGGGCAAGCTGTTTGTCCAAATCGATCTTCATCGAAACTCCTCAGTAATCGCCTTCAGGGGCATCGGAACTAGCGTGCTAACGACCGGACAGCTCCAGCATTCTTCTTTGCAGCTCTTGCTGACGCTCCTGCTGGCGTTGCCGGAACTCTAACTGCAGCGTCCGGCGCTCCTGAGGAGTTGCGCTCTTCATCTTTGCTTGGAACTCTTTCAATGCCTCGCTCGACTCGTGTGCATGGGCGCGCCGTAGCTCCTGCATCGCGGCGGCGCGGTCCTTAGCGTCGTTTGTAGAATCCTTGCCCGGTGGCGCGGGCATGCTTGCGGCAGCAGGCGCGTTTGGCTGAACAGTGCCAATGCTGGTTGATGCCGGCGGAACAGAGTCGTCTTGCTGGCTTGGTGTAGCCGGGACGCTAGCCGCGTCCTTGGTTGCATTCAGGCGGCTCGGTGGATTCGAGTCTTGCTTTTCTTCGTGTCGCGCACGCTCCCGCTTTTCCAAGTATGCCGCTGTAAACGCAGGCGCGGAGGGGCCGGTGGGCGGGTACTTCATCTTGGGTTTCTTCTCCGTCGCATATTTGCCGGTCACGGGCGGCTGTGAGCGCGCGAAGCTAACCATGTTCTGTTGCACCGTCAGCACTCGATCCCCGGTGCAACCCTTGATCGCCTCCCTCATTTGCTCCATGTCGGCAAGCATAGACCCTACGGCGGCGGATGCACCGTCCATGGGGCTGCTTGCGTGCCTAGGATCAGTGGCTATGCTAAATCCGCGGATTATCTGCCACCGGGAACCAGGGCCAAAGTGGGCATCGAACACGTTGGCATATTCCTTTTCCACCTTCATATCGATGGTGATGAAATCATCTTCGCGATTTAGTTCACCAATTGAATCGCCATTCTGTTTCTTGAATTTTATTTGACGGCGCACCGGCTCTCGGATGTTGCTTTCACAGTGTTCCGCGTAAGCGATGAAGTAACTCATAACGAAGAAGCTGAAGAACGGCCGGTAGTCTTCAACGATATCGAAGCGGCCCGCCGCCAGCACTTCAGCCATGTCTTTGACGTTCCTGATCGGGCGATTGTTTTCCTTCTCCTCCACCTTAAATTGCGAAGCATCCACGACCCATTCCTTGCCAAACGATGCTTCGAGGAAACAGTCTCCCTCTTTCTTGCATAGAACGGCTCCGGGCATAGGGTCAATCGCATAGCGAATGCGCGTGACGCCGGGGCATTCTTTCGCGTACTTAGGAGAAGCGGCGAGCACCGCATCGACGTAGTGCTCCAGGCTCAACGCTTTTAAGCCAGCGGGCGATGCACCGAGCAGCAGTGTGGGCTCTTTTTCACAGGAGCCTTTGAAATTCAGACCAACAGCACTAGACGCATCGCGCGCGCGGATCTCAAAAACATAAGCATTGTCGTACGATGTGTTAATGCGACCGTCCTGCAGGCGCCAACCGCCGGTCTTGGTCAACGTGCCTTCGTAGCTGATCGCGCCTTGCATTGGCAAGAAAGGACGAAAAGTAATGCGCACGACTTGCAACTGCTCGCACTGTTCCGCAAGCGCTTCGCGCATGACTTGGAGCACGTCATGGATCGGGAGGTCAGGCCCCGACTGCGGCGCAAGAAATCGTTCCAAGTTGGACGGGCTGTCTAGGGTGAGCACGTTGACGGCCACAAGTTCCGAGCACGCCCCCTGAAACTCGGCACGAATGCGGCTTTTCTTGTTCTCGGCTAAGGCGTAAAAGTCACGCGGGGTGCTGGAGCTGCCCCTATTCATGCTCAGTGCGACGTCACCCACTTGGCGGCTAACCCGAACGTGCTGCTCCCAGACCTTGGGTTGAGCGTGACCAGCAAGTTGAATAGAAAGCAGCGAAGCGGCCAGCAAGCTCTTGAGTTGGATCGTCATAAGGTCTCGTTACGTTCCTTGTACACAAACAAAACTCATAGGATTCGCCTTGGCACGCGCGTTGACTGCGCCAACGTTCGCTTGGCGCACTTTTCAACGCTTAGACAGCTCCTGCAGCTTTCTTTGCAGTTCCTGCTGCCGCTCCATTTGCACCCGTTGGTACTCTTGCTGCAGCGCTTGACGCTCTTGCCGCGTCTTGGCGCTGCGCATTTTTGTTTGAAACTCTTGCGAGACCTCGTTCATTGCCTTCAGGTGCGCTTCACTTACCTGTTGAATCGCGGCGGCCCGCTCTTTAGCTACGGTAGCCGCATCCTTGCCCGTTGCCGCGGACGCAGGGGCGGGGCTTTGCGTGCTTGGCGGGGCCGTGCCCGCCGCTGGTTTAGACGGTTCGCGGCGAGCCGGCTGGTCGGCTTGCGCGGGCTTATCGACTGAATCACCCGCAGGCGCGCGTTTCTTGGCGTCCAAGATCGAATCGTTGCCGGCCGCTGCAGGCGCAGTAGCGGCAGGGGGCGCCGTCGGCTGCACCGGCTCGCCACTTGCCGCAGGCGGCACAGCGGGCCGCGCTTGCTCGCTGGGTTGCACGGGTGTGCTGCTGGCCGGAGTGCTCCCCGGCTCTGGGGCGGCTTGAGGCGATGCGTTTGTGCGGCTCGCATCCTTAGATGTTGTCGTTGTATTCGGTTCCTGCGCGGAATGAGTGGGCGGATCCTTTGCAACCGGCGGATCGCTCTCCTGGTCGGCACCAGCAATGCGCACGCCCTCAGCCTGCAACGATGGCAAGCCGCTTGCGGCGCGGAAAATGTTTTCGCCAAGCTGCTGCATGGCCGCGCTGGCGCAGGTGTTCTTGTCGAAGAAAAGCTGATTTGGCGGCAGTTGGATCTCCCGCGCATAGTCCCCTACCGCCTCGCGCATTCCTTGAACCGTCCATTTGAAGCGCTCGCCGCGCTTCATCTTGTCTGTCCAAACCTTCATCATGTGCATGGCTTGGCTGCGCATGTATTCCGGTAAACGCGGCGCGAAACGGCTATCGACCTCGAACGAAGCCGTACCGGTCTCGTACTTAGGTTCGAAGATAAGATCGGGCGTGACCTCACCGCCGACGTATTCACGCGTCTCGTAATAAAGTTTCGTCACGCTTTTGACTTGCGCGCGACAGCGGTTGGTGAACAAGCTGCCATAGTGAGCGTACAGAAAAGTAAAGTCGATGGTATTGACGTAAGGGTTGAAATCACCATCGAAAATCCGCCGTCCGATTTCGAAGTCCGGGAATTGCTGCCAATAGGCGTCGTACTTGTAGACGATCCCCGGTTTGCGGCGGCTCGCGTAGGCGTAGTCTTTGCGATAGTCGCCGCGGATTTGCGCCATGCGCTCGTACAGCGCGCGAAAACCGGCAAGCGTGACGTCCTGGGCATTCGCGACCGAGAGTCCACTGTCCATTTTTGATCCCGGCGTGGGCTGTAACGTCAGCGTGCCGCCCTGGTACGTGTAAGCAAAACTTAGCAAACTCATTTCCGCGCCTTGATCGTCGACGTGAGGCCGCGCTGCATCGCGAAAGTAGTGGCGGACGACCACGTAACCTATCGGCCCGCCGCAGCTGGCGAGATGCGACTTAAACACTCGGTTGAGTTCGGCATCGAAGGCAGGCGCCGGATTGTTGCCTTCGAACGGAATGATGGTTGCGTTTGGGTCGCTGGGGGTGTGCTGCAAATTGATAATCAGCGCAGCCAACGAAGTCGGACGCGGAATGACTCGATCGGCCTCTGCTTGCAGAACTTTCCGTTGGGCTTCGAGCTCTTGCCGAAACACTTCCTGCTCGGCACGCAGTGCGTCGAAGCGCTTCTGAGCCTCCTCGCGCGTGATCTCGCCGCGGTTCACCATTCGCGGCACCTCGTTCATGCGCTTCTGGTTATCCGCGAGCTTGCTCTGATACTCAGCAAACAGAGCTTCGTTCTTAGGCTTCATGTACTCGGCCTGGCGTCGAAATATCTCCTGCATCTCGGCTTCCGTCATCGCCTTTTTCCCGCTGCGAAACTCCGCCGGGCAGATGTATTCAACGCCGCGCTTTTCTGCCCCCGGCACGTGTGCCGTGAACGTCGCGGTACGGGCCACTTCCGGTCCAATCCAAGGGGCACGATTCGCCTGGATGTCGGCGAACGAAGTGCTCACAAAGGCCGTAAGCCCAAGGCCAATTACAAAGGACAAGCGCGATCTCACGAACAAACCCATGGCATGGCCCCCGATATATGCAGAAGAACACTTCTAATTTCAAACAGCTATGCGAAAGCAATGATAAACGACCATTGCCCCCTTTCACACCTGCGGCAAGCAAAGGCTTCGCCGCAAGCCCTACAAGATCACCGGCAACTCGTTCTCGCTCGCCGTGTTAGTCACGCGAGTAAGAGAATTCGCCGTCGCCCCGTTCAAGAAGAACACATCCAACTGAAACGGCAACGCAGGCAACGACGGCGCCGGGCTCAGCTCGATGGTGGCATTGCACAGCACGTTCGCTTCGTTGCCGAAGCACGAGATGCCGGGGAATTTCTCCGTCGCCGGCAGCGTACCGGCCACGGCCACGGCCGCTGCGGTCGCGGCGTCAAACGAGCGCAAGGTCGCGCCTGCGAATCCGGTGCCGGCGCCGGTTGCGTCCCAGCCTTCCGCACGGATCATAAACTGCGGCGGCAGTGCCAACGTGCCGCTCTTGCCGGCATCCAGCGTGGTTGTGCTGAGCATCCCAGCCCAAGCAGCGCTGACCGTCTCCGACTTGCCCCCGCCAGTTTCGTCGACGCTGCCAGCCAGCAGCGGCACGACGGAAACGCTCGCACCGACCGCCACTTGCGTGGTGAAGTTGTAGTAGATGTTGTTGCCGTTGACGAAGAAAATGCCGAAGTTTCCCGTCGGCGCGTCGGCGAGTGTGGCCGACACGCCGCCCGTCTTGTCCAGCGCTTTGAGCTGCATGCCGAGACCGATGCCACCGGTCATGTAGATGACTTTGTTCTGCGTTACCGACATCTGGAATGTGGTGTCGTTCGCCTCCGCTGCGATGACCGCGGCTACGCCACTGCCGTCGATCGGCGCGCGGTAGATCGAGCGCTCATGCGCAAAGTAGATGTGTGTGGCATACGCGGCGCTCGCGCGCACGACGGTTCCGGCGGGCACGGTAAAGATGGCTGCGGACAAGGTGTCCGTATCGCCGTCGTAGACAAACAGCCGATCATCAACGTTCAGCAGTGCCTTGTTTAGGCCCAAGCCGAGCAACGCGAGCGCTTTGCTGGCCGGCGCGAGCGCCGGGCCGCATGCGGCAAAGTTCGCGTCGCACTTGCTGATCGCGCCGGCATCATGCACCAGCCATCCGGAAACAGCGCCTGTGCTGGTGGCGAACAACGGCAGCACCGGCGATTTCGCCGCGATCGGCGCGCTCGTAGAACTCATGCCGAGCCGTATCATCTTCCACTGATCGTCGCTGGTCTCGCACAACCCGTCGCTACCGGGCAATGCGTAGACGTAAGGCGAGTCGGTCACATTGGCGAAATCCGATGGCGTGGTAAACGACGGCGGCTGCAAACACATGTCGTCCGCGAGTGCTTCGCTGGAGACTTGCACGGGCGTGAGCGAACCGCTCTTTAGCGCATCGACGCGATAAAACTTGCCGTCGTCTTTCGCGTACATGAGCGCGCGCGAGTGCAGATTCGATATCTGTTTGGTGCTGGCGTCGTAGCTGCCGCTCTGAAAGATTCTCGCCGAAGTCTCGGCGCCGAACGGGCCTTCGACAATATCGTCAGCCGGCTCGACGGTGATCGGTGCGGATGGGTTGGCCGGGTCGACCGCGTGCATGCTGCCGGCGTAGAACAGGTAGGATGTGCCCGCTGCGCCACCCCCGCCGCCGCCACCGCCTCCTCCACCCCCGCCGCCGCCCCCACCACCACCCCCGCCACCTCCACCACCGCAGGCAGCAACAAGCGCACTAACAAGCGACAAAGCGATCAGCCTGGCACTGGACTTCATTTGTGTGTCTCCTCAAGAGTTGGTCATACCCACTTGCCTAAGGACGCGGGTGCCGGCCAGTTGTCAGAAAGATTCCCGAAGTATCCTGCGGCAGCCATGCAGTAAACTTGCGCCGACATGGACCGGACGCTCTCACTCGTTCAGACCAGCGACCAGCCAGATAGCCTCGCGCAGGCGAATCTGGTCGCGCTGCTGCGCGCGGGGGGTGCCGCGCGCGAGCAGGGCGCGCGCCAGCTCTACCGCCTTTATGCCCGCAAGCTGAAGGCAAGTTTTCAGTACCGCTATCGATTGCCCGCCGCTGTCAGTGAGGATCTGGTGCAGGAGACGCTGATGCGGGCCGTCGAGAAGATCGACACCTTTCGCGATGGGCGCTTCGATGCTTGGCTGTGGCGCATCGGCTACCGCTTGATGATCGACGAGTACCGTGCCACACCCGCCAGCGTCTCCATGGATGCATCGGGCAGGGATGGCGATTCACCCGAACAACGGCTACACACACTGGTCGATACGCACGCCGTGGACCCGGCGCTGCACGACTGTGTGCTGCGCGCGCTAGAAGAATTTCAGCGTGATGAGCCAGCCTATGCTGACATCTTGGATCGAATTGCCGTCGATGGCTGGGATACGGCCACGATTGCCCAGTTTCGCGACAGTAAGGAAGGCGCCGCGCGGCAGTATGTGTCGGAAGGCCGCCAGCGGCTATGTGAATATCTTCAGCCTTGCCTGGAACTGGCGGCACGCCTCACCTCTCATCAAACCCAGGGATCTGTATGACCCAGAGCAAGGATGACGATTGGATTGACGCGATCGCGGGCCGGCCGTCTTCTGGCTTGAATGCGAGCGAACAGCGCCTGGCGCAGGCGATCCGCGACGTGACGCGCGCACAACACGAGCAAGATGTGGTGCAGATTGCATCCGACGATCTCGCGCAGGAAGAACGCTTGGTGCAGCACGCTCGCCGCACTGATCCGGTGCGCGTCGCCAGTTCGGCTTGGATCAAGCGCGTCGCTATTGCCGCGACGCTGATACTCGCCGTCGGTCTCGGCTGGCTGCTGATCGACCGCGAAGCGCAGATCGATGTTCGCGGGGGCGGACAAGTACAAATAATTGAAACCAGCGACGTGCAGGCGCTGGCAACGCGCATCGTGAGCCGTCTAGAGCAAGCCGGCATCACCGTGCAGGCCTATCCGCTCGGAACCTACCGCGGGATCAATGCGGCCTTGAACGCCGAGCAACGCGCGGCGCTAACTGCTGATTTGGAGAAACTAGGTGTCGCGGTCCCGGCCAACGGCGTATTGACGCTCGAGATTCGAGACAAGCAGTGAGGTCGAGGAGATTCATCGCATTGCTCAGAATCGCGGTACTTTTAATAGTATTACCATTTTCAGTCTTTTCCATAGCCAGACAACAAGCTATCCTAGTCGGGGTATCAGACTATCCTGCTGCCAGCGGCGCGAAAGTCTTGCCTGGGGCAGGCAATGATGTGCAACTGCTGCACGAGACCTTGCTGCGGCGCGGCTTCAAGGCAAGTGAGATCACGTTAATCAGCGATGCCCTCGCGGGTGCGATGCCGCCGACGCGCAAGAACATCTTGGAAACGCTGGGCAAGCTGGCGGCAAACGCGAACCCCGGTGATTTCTTTTTCGTGCACATGTCCGGGCACGGCTCGCAGCAGCCAGTGGATCCGAAGCGCGCGTCTGCGCGGCCCGAACCGGACGGGCTGCACGAGACTTTTCTGCCGATCGACATCGGGCGCTGGGACGGCGCGCGTGCAACCGTCGCGAACGCGATCATCGACTACGAGTTGGATGAGATCGTGCAAGCCCTGCTCGACCGCGGCGCGTTCGTCTGGCTGAGTTTCGACGCTTGTCATGCGGCATCACTGGTGCGCGGGGCAAGCAAGGACGAGGTGACGCTGCGCCATGTGGCGCCGTCGGTGCTCGGCGTGCCGCCCGAGTTGATCGAGCAAGCGCAGCCCCAAACCCGCGGTACAGACGGTGAAACGCCGCTGGACGAAGGCGCGGCCGCGAACAGTGCCAGCGGCGCCTTTGTCGCCTTTTACGCGGCGCAGACCAACGAAGACGCCCCCGAGATGTTGATGCCGGCCGGTCGCTTTTCCCCAGGGACGGAACGCAAGCGCCACGGCGTGTTTTCGTACACACTCGCCGAAGCATTGAACGCGCGCGCCGGTGCCACTTATCGGGAGCTGATGCAGTTCATCCTGTCCCGTTACGCCACGCAAATACTGGCACACAAGCCGACGCCGGTACTGAGCGGCAACGGCATCGACAAAGTCGCGTTGGGCGCAACTACTCATGCCGGTCCGCGCCAATGGCCCGTCACCGAAGTCGATGGAGCGTGGCGCATCCCGGCCGGTCAGCTGGCGCAAATCGGCGCCGGCAGTTTGTTTTCGATCGTTGCCGATCCGCTCGCAGCGGACGAGCGGCGCATCGCAACTGCCGTCGTCAAGCGCGTGTCGCCGTTCGCTGCCGAAATGGCGCCGGTGCTGGGCGAACGCGGTGAGCGTCCTGGAAAGCTACCGCCGGGCGCGTATGCAAGACTGCAGCGGCCGGCCGTTGCGATGCGGCTGCGCGTGGCGGAGCCCCCTTCGGCTACCGGCGAAGTAGCTCGGTTGCTACGCGATGTGCGCGGCGCTACGGGGCAGCGCATCGATTGGGTATCTGCCGGCGAGCCAGCCGATATGCGGCTTCATGTGGAAGACGCGCAACTTTGGCTATTGCCGGCAACGGGCTCGTTGCAAAAATCGGGAACAAAGAAGACGCCGTCGCTTGCGCTCGCGCGCGAAGGCGAAAAACTCGCGGGGCTGCTCAGCGACAGTCTGCAACGCATGGCCAAGGCGCTCAATCTCATGCGTGTGGCCGAACAAATGCCCGACACGGGGGACGCAGCGCTCGCAGTAAGTTTCTCGCGTTTGGCAAACGCCCCGGGTCAAGCGGCAAAGCCGCTCTCAATTTCCAACATCGAGAGGGTGACCGACGGAACAAAGATCGCGTTCTCCATAGCTAACCGAAGCAAAACACCTTTCGATGTCACATTGCTGTACCTCGATAGCGCGTTCGGCATTACGCCGCTTTTCCCCGGCGCTGGCGAAGACAACCGTGTTATGCCCGGCAGCGTGCTCCGAGCTGGCGACGGCGGTTTGGCGCCAATCGAGATCAACGCGGAAACGCTCGGGGTCGAACGCTTGCTGGTCATCGCTACGGCGGTCGAACCACAAGGCGAGCGCAGCGATTTCAGCTACCTGGCGCAACCACGGCTGGATGGGACACGCGGCGCGCAGGCGCCCGATTCCATCTTGCAGGATCTGCTCGAGCAAGCTGCATTCGACGCTACCGCTCGCGGCGCGGGTAAGTCGCAGCGTGGGCAAGCGCTGATGCGCGTGATCGCCTGGGAAGTGACTAAACACTAGCTCCGCGCGGCTTGCGCTCAGTCAAACACGGCGATGACCGGCTGCCGCCGCGCACGCGCAAAGTCGAACAGCTTCGGCTGCTGCGCCGCACGCATCATGCGCACGGGCCGGTTTGCGCCGCGCCCCGGTGCTTCGCCGGCGTTGCCCTGCGCGTGCAGTTGCGGCACACGCGCGGCGCCGTAGTTGAGCCATTCCGCTGCGTCGACGCGCTTGTCCCTTGGCCGAAAATCCGCCTGCGCGTTCTCGATGCCGTCCTGGATCAGTGCGTAGGTGAGCAGTCCGTGGCGCAGTTGGCCGACCTCGCGTGCTACGTCGTCCGCCTGCGACGCGGCCAAGATGCGTACGCCTTTGTCGTACGCTAATTGTCCCAAGCCGCGCGCACCCATGGGGCCAGGCTTGAAGCCTTCGCTATCGACCGTGGCCGCCGAATGGCAAGCATCCACAATCATCATGATGTCGCCTGCATCCACCTCGCGCAGCCATTGCGCAAGATCGTCGGTGGAGATCGCGCGCCGGCGCAGTTCATCGTCCAGTCTGCGCTCCGTGGACGCGCCGGTGTCGCTGGGCAGTAAATAGAACGCACCGCCGCTACCTGCCAGACCGTGACCCGAGAATGCAATCACCACGAGATCGTCGGGAGTCGCTGTTTTCAATTTGTCGGCGCCGGGAATGCCTTGCAATTGCGCTTCAGCGGGTTTGCCGGCGAGAACCGCCAATACCGCGGCAATCTTCGTCTTGGTCGCGTCGCGCGTGCCGCCTTCGGACAGCAATGGGATAGCGATTGTCTCGGCGTAGCGTTGCGTAGCGGCCAAGCGCCGCTGCAGGACTTGACTGGTGCGGCGCGCGTCGTTGGCAGCGAAGTTGAGTTTCCATACTGGACTGTCATGCTCGTTCACGCCGATCGCGATGACGTACGCCCGCGCAGCGGCTTGGGCCACTGCAGCGCGCTCGTAGCGTGCGCGCGCGGTAGCACTCTTCACGCGATCACGGTTAAACGCGTATGCCGCAAAATGCACCGGCTGCGCGCCGGAAGGCAGTGCGATATTCTCGAAGCGAACACGTGCCGAGCCGTTTGCGTCGAGCGGCACTGCGGTGTCATCCACCGGGTTGATACCGACCAGCTGCCCATCGCGAAACAAGCGCACGCCGTGCACCGCGCCGCTTTGACCGCGCGCATCGTGGCTGGCCGCTACTTCGACAGTCACCGTCACGCGGTTGGCATTCTTGCTGCTCGGTTCGAAGCCGGCGATTCTTACTTCCGGCTGCGCGCGGTTGAGCGCGCTCAGATCTCGCACAGGCGCAAACGCTTCGCCCGCCAGCAGCCGCGGCAGCAAGCGCGGCTGGTAGTAGTCGCGCATGAAGATCTCGAGCGGCAACGCGCGCAGCGGATCATCCGGCATGACCCAATGCAGTTGTTCTATCTCCTCCAGATTGTTGGTGTCGAAGCGGCCCTGCGCATCGACCACGGCCCAGGTGCCGTCGACGAACGTGAACAGTTTGGCGAGCCATTTCCCATCCGCGACGTTCCACAGCACAATCGCGCCGTCATCGGAGCCTGAGGCTAAGAAGCGTGCATCAGGCGAGAACGCCATGGCCGTAATACGCGCGGAATGACCTGCCAACGTCGCCGGCAGAACATGCAGGGCCCCATCCACGACTCGATGCAGTTCGATGCGGTTATCCGCGCCGCTCGCAGCAACGAACTGGCCATTCGCGTCGCTCACCGCTATGCGCTCGTTGATGCCTGGGATACGTGGCAGCGCGACGACCGTTGCTGGTTCCGCCTCCGTCACGGCGCTCGGTGCCCCAGCCTCGGCGGCACGCCGCCGCTCGGCGCGGCGCGAAGTGCTGCGCCCGGCTGGCGTTGCTAACACGCGCAGCGGCTCCGCGCTCAATACGCCATAGAAATCGCCGTCGAGTGCATAACGCTTTGGTTCTTGTAGTGGCGTTGCATCGAATGCCAGAACGTATAACTCGCGCTCGGCCGGAATGAGCAAGTGTCGAGCGTCCGGGACGAAAGCGAGAGAACGCAGACGGCGCCGGGCCGCAAACGGCAGATCATGCTGAGCGACGGTACGGCCCGAACCGGTTTCTACTATCAGTAGTCGCAAACCACCGGCGCGGCGCCGCTCGCCCGCCGCCGCCGCCGGCGCCTCACCCGGCACCGCAACGAGAATGCGTTTGCCATCCGCGGAAATCGCGCAGGCGATCGGCGCGGCGTTCACAGCTTGGCCGGTGGCGTCACGTACGCGGCCGTTCCACACTGGGCTCATGCTGCTCGTATCGTAAGCATGCACGACAATCTGCGGCAGCGCGCCAGCGCTAGGCTGCAGTGTTGCACGCGCAAAGAAGTCGCCGCCAGCCGCGACGCACGCCTGGCTGTGTATCATCGGCTCGGTCGTGCCACGCTCGGCGACATCACCACTCGTTAAATCCCACCGCACGAACCGCGTGGCCAGGCGCTCTTGCTCGTCGCGCCGCGGGTCGGCTTGCGTGGGCATCTGCCCGGTGCGCGCGAGCAGCGCACTTTCGCTATCCGATGCGAGCAGCGCGTGCGCCGTCACCAAGCGATCTGTTCCGTCCCACGCCAGCGCTGTCGGCAAACCGTTATTCGGACTCCACGCGCGTAGACTCGGCCGTGCTAGATCGACAATGGCCATGCGCGCGCCGTCAACGCCCATGGCTTGCAGCGCCAGCATGGCGCGATCCTCGGACTGAGCAAAACTTACACCGAACAGCAAACTGCCCGCGCCGCCAGCAGTTGTTTGGTCGAAAGTATGGGTCGTCAATAGCGCAAGATCGCTGCGCCGGCGCACTTCGAACGCGAGCAGGTTCTTGGTCTTGTTCGGCCCGCTCAGCTCTAGTCCTGCGGTGTTCCGCCAAACGTAGATCCGCTCTTCGTCGGCGGAAAAACCGATCCATTGCGCGCCGCGCAGCAGCGAATCGGCGAAGGCGGGTATCGCTGCTGCAGCGGGTTGCGCGCGTTGCTCGATTTCTTGCGTCGCCTTCGCCAGTGCTTGCTCGACTTGGGCACGCAGTTGCGCTTGCTGTTCGGGCGGCAGTGCGCCGATTTTCTCTTCCATGCGCTGCAATTGGCGCTGGCGCTGCTCTCGGATTGTCTTTTCTACAGTGCGCTCCACTAACTGTGGTGGCGGCGTCAGTTCAGCGGCCAACGCCGCTCTCTCGGCGGATACGCTTGGCTCCAACTCGGTACGCGCAGCGACGCGCCGCGCTGTGCGATCGTAGAGGGTAAGCTGCCCACCGGAATGCACCGCTATCCAGCGCCCCGAAGGTGAGAGCGCCGCAGCTTGCATCAGATCCGCAGCGCTGGCTGCTTCGTCGAAAGTACTAAGCGCTTGCGCGTTGCCGGCGGTGCGGTCACGCACGAAAAGCGCTTTGCTTGGAAGCGGGCCGGCGGCCACCTCAAAACGCGCTTCCAGAACGACGCGCCCGTCCGGCGTATGCGCAAGCAACATGCTTGCTTCGCTCGTGTCAGCTGCTAGCGCTTCGAGCTTGCCTTGGCGGCGAAACAAGTCCGCCACATACAAGCGGCCGTCGCCCGCCAACATCAGCACGCGTCCGTCGCTCAGCGTAGAAAGCGCTTGCACCGGCTTACGCTGGGCGGGATCAAGCTTGACGCGCGCCGGTTCCCCGCAGCGGCGCAAATCCCACAGCGTTATTGCACCATCACCGGTCGCGGCCGCCAGCGAAGCCGAGTCGCGCGAGAATGCAATCGCTGGAATACCCAATCCGGGCAGAGAAGCATTGCCCGCTACCGCGCCGCCCAAGTTGCACAGGAGTCGTCCAGACCGTACTTCCCAAATCTGCATACTGCCCGGTGGATTTGAAGTCGTTGCAAGCAGCGCGCCATCCGGCGCAAACACCACGGTGCCGCCGGTTGCCATAGCCGAACCGGGCCTGCTCTGCACCATAAGGCGTGGTGCAACGTCGGTGGCGGCCGGAACACAGGTGGCAGCGAGCAGCCAAAGAACGAGGATCAATCTGGTGGCGCTCTGCAACATCTTCTCTATGACGCCGTTGACTGTGCCGGGCCCGCACATCAAGTAACAAACGCCACACCCGCCCGCGCGGGTGCGGCCTGCCAAAGTGATTGTTCTGTGATGCCGCGCCCGCAACGACTCGTTTCCTTGATATTCGTCAAAGCAGTGAAGTATGCATTGAGTAAGCTTTTTTGTGAACGCTGCGGATGCGGCTAACACATTCCTAGCAAGACTTCACAGGAGACGGTCGTGACCGCCAAGGAGATCAGATTCCATGACGCTGCCCGCCAAAAGATCTGCGACGGCGTCAATATGCTTGCCAATGCCGTAAAAGTGACGCTGGGACCCAAGGGGCGTCTGGTGGTGCTGGAGCGCAGCTTTGGCGCCCCGACAGTCATTAACTCTGGGGTAAAGGTCGCCAAAGAAATCGAACTTACCGACAAGTTTGAGAACATGGGTGCGCTGCTCATGCGCGAAGTAGCGAGTAAGACTTCGGAAATGGCGGGCGACGGTACCACCACTGCCACCGTCTTGGCGCAGGGAATTGTGCTGGAAGGCATGAAGTATGTGGCTGCGGGCATGAACCCTATGGATCTCAAACGCGGTATCGATAAGGCCGTCGATGCGGTTGTGATGGAACTGCAACAACTCGCCAAACCGTGTCAAACCAGCAAAGAGATCGCGCAAGTTGCCACGATCTCCGCCAATGGGGACGTCGGCATCGGCGATATCATCGCCCAAGCGATGAACAAAGTCGGCAAGGAAGGCGTCATCTCAATAGAGGATGGCCGCGCTCTGCACAACGAACTCGAAGTCGTCGAAGGTATGCAGTTCGAACACGGCTACTTGTCACCTTACTTCATCAACGCGCCGGACAAACAGATGGCGGTCTTGGATGACGCCTACATCTTGCTCCACGACAAAGACATTTCCGCAATTGCCGACTTGTTACCCGTCCTCGAGCAGACCTCGCGCAGCGGCAAACCTCTATTGATAGTCGCCGAGGATGTTACGGGCGAAACGCTTGCCACTTTGGTGGTAAACAACTTGCGCGGCACGCTGAAGAGTTGTGCAGTGAAGGCGCCGGCGTTCGGCGATCGCCGCAAAGCGATGCTGCAGGATGTCGCGGTGCTCACCGGGGGGACGTTGATTACCGACGAGACTGGTTTCAAGCTCGCAAAAACGACCCTCGAGCATCTTGGCCAAGCTAAACGTATCGAAATCGGTAAAGACGCCACTACGATTATTGGTGGTGCGGGTGATCCGCAACAAATCGATGCGCGCATCAAACTAATCCGCGCAGAGAAGGACAAGTGTACTAGCGACTATGACCGCGAAAAGCTCGAGGAGCGCGCCGCAAAATTGTCCGGCGGCGTCGCGGTGATCCGTGTCGGCGCGGCGACCGAAACCGAAATGAAAGAGAAGCGGTCCCGCGTCGAAGATGCGTTGCACGCGACCCGAGCGGCAGTCGCCGAAGGCATCGCTCCCGGCGGTGGCGTCGCGGTGCTGCGCGCTCGGCGTGTGCTGCAAGCGCTCAAGAGCGAGAACATGGATCAGGACGCCGGCATCAAGATCGTAGCCAAAGCGCTCGAGGCCCCACTGCGCCAAATCGTCTCTAACGCCGGTCAAGAACCCTCCATCGTCATACAGCGCGTGCTGGAAACAGAGGGCAACTTCGGCTACAACGCAGCGACGGGCGAGTTCGGCGATCTGATTCAGATGGGCGTCATTGACCCGGTCAAGGTGACGCGACTCGGATTGCAAAACGCCGCTTCCATCGCCGGGTTGATTCTGACCACCGACGTCGTCGTCGCCGAAGCGACGCACAAAGACTCCGTCGCGATGCCAGAAATGGCGGAGATGGCGGGAATGTAGCGGGCGCTCGCTTTACCGGAAGGAGGCGCGGCGGCGCCGCGCCAAAAGCAGCGCCGGCAAGAGCAGCAGCGCCTGCATCACAAAGAATGCGGCGCTGAGTCCGACAAAATCCAGGCGGTCAAGCACCGCGACTGCAAGCATCATCGCAATACTAAGATTGCGATCGCAGAACGCAATAGCCAGAGAGATTCGCGCGCCCGAATCGCAGCGGAATTTAGCCGCTAGCGCGTAGCCGACTCCCGCGCTGGCCAGGGTGAACAGAAGCGTTGCTGACGCGAGCCGACCGAGGCCGGGTGCGAGTGTATCGGCTTGAGTTGCAAGCACAACGCCAATGATCGCCACTAACAGAGCCGCGCTGCCGCCTTGCAGATATTTGCGATAGCGCTGCGTCCAATCTTGAGCAAAGCGCCGCAACATCATTCCCACCCCGATGGGCAGCAAAAGGCCAAGAAAGAGCTGTCGCATCGCCAACGCAACAGGCAGGCGCACTCTTGCATCATCGTGCCACAGCCACTCAAAGGATGCCGCCACCACCAACGGCGTCGCGGCGAGCGCGGCCAAGTTGGATAGTGCGGTGAGCGTGACCGACAATGCCGTATCGCCTCGCGCCAGCAGCACGTAGTAGTTGGCGCTTGTGGCGATCGGCGAAGCCGCAATCAAGATCAAGCTTGCAGCAAGCTGCGCATCCGCCTGCAGAAGCTGCGCGATCATCCATGCAATGATCGGCAATAGCGCGGCCTGAAGAGCGATTGCGCTGAATACCGCCGCTGGAAAGTGCAAGACGCGCCTGAAGTCTGCGAGAGTCAACTCCATGCCAACGCCGACCATCGCGAGCACGACAAGCGCCGGGATCCCAACGTTGGCGATGAACTGCAGGCTAGTCCTTTCGAATCCTGGCTACTAGTCATTAATCCTGCCACGCCTTGCTGGCCCCGGATTGACCTGGATCAAGTTGTGCATTCACGATTGGAGAATGATGTATCACTTGTTCCTCAACCTAGGAGTGTGTTTTGAGTACTCGAGTTTTCAATCACGCGCTGCGCATTATCGCGTCTGTCGCTTTGGCTTTCATTTTTTCGTCAGTCCGCGCAGAAGACGTGCTGAATATGGGACTGGTGCCGGGCGAAGATCCTCGCTTGATCGTGAACGACAATCAGCAGCTGCTGGATCATCTGCAGAAATCCCTGCAAACGAGCGTCAAACCGTTTGTGGCGACCGATTACAACGGCATCATCGAAGCGCTACGCTCCAAGAAACTAGACATCGCCTTACTCGGACCGTTCTCGTATGTACTCGCCGCGAGCGTTGCGGATGTGGAAGCATTTGCTCTAATGGAGACCGACAAACAAGGTCCAACATATCGCGCAGTGATCATCGCGCGCGATGATCATGGCGTGCATAGCCTTAAGGATCTCGCCGGCAAGAGCTTCGCGTTTGTCGATCCGAGTTCCACCTCGGGTCACCTGTTTCCCAAAGCAGCACTCATCAAAGCGGGTTACAACCCGGACACGTTCTTTTCGCGCGTGATCTTCTCCGGCGGCCATGATGCAAGCGCCATTGCCGTGCAGAACGGCAAGGTGGACGCCGCCGCTGTTGCCGACGCCTTGCTCGACACCGCTTACAGCCGCGGCATGGTGAAGCAGAATGAAGTCTCTGTGGTGTGGACGTCCGAGCCAATCCCCGGCGCACCGATCGTCTACCGGCGCGATTTGCCGGCGGATGCCAAGGCCAAGATCCGCGCCGCGTTCGCCCAAGTGCAGAACGTGCCCTGGGGACCGAAGATGACCATCAAGCGCTGGGTGCCCACTGACGATGCAGCGTACGATGTGGTGCGCGATACCGCCAAACTGCTCAACCTTGATCTGCAGAAGTTGAAATGATCGAAGTCATCGGCCTGTCGAAGCGTTATGGCCGGCTGAGTGCACTGATCGATGTAAGTCTGCGGGTAAACGCTGGCGAAATGGTCGTAGTCCTCGGCCCCTCGGGTGCGGGCAAGTCGACGCTGCTGCGCTGCATCAACCATTTAACTGAACCGAGTAAGGGCGAAGTGCGCATTGGCGGCGAGACGGTGCCGCGCGATCGCGCGGGCTTGCGGCACGTGCGCTCGAACATCGGCATGATCTTTCAAGATCACAATTTGGTCGCGCGCATGTCTGTGCTTAAAAATGTTCTTGCCGGGCGGCTCGCGCGCATGCCGCAGATGCTATCCATGTTACAGATCTTCCGCGCCGATGACGTGCGCGTGGCGCTCGATTGCCTCAAGCGCGTCGACTTGCATGAGCGCGCCTGGAGCCGTGCTGACCGGCTTTCCGGTGGGCAGCAGCAAAGAGTCGGCGTCGCCCGGGCGTTGGCGCAAGAACCGCGCGCCATCCTTGCCGACGAACCAGTTGCCAGCCTCGATCCGAAGACCGCCCGCATTGTGCTTGGCGACCTCAAGCGTGCCGCGCGGGACCTTGACATCGCAGTCTTGTGCAATCTGCATCAAGTCGGCTTCGCCAGAGAGTTCGCCGACCGGGTTATTGGCATGCACGCCGGGCGGATCGTGTTTGAAGGATCCCCGCAAGCGCTGGATGCGCAGACTTTGGCGCGCATCTACCCCGGTTTGGAGGATTCCACCGCCGCCAGCGCGAACGAGAAGATCGAGAATCTAAGGCTCGCGTCATGAAGCATGCACGCCACAGTTTTATCCTCGGTCGACCGTGGCAACGCCGGCAATGGCTACAGGCTTCCGCTGCGTTTACGTTGGTTGCCACGGTATTGATATGGAGTGCACAAGACCTGCAGCTATCGCTGCGCGAACTGATCAAGGGATTACCCTGGATGAGCGATTTTGTTTCGCGCATGTTGCCGCCGAACTGGGATTTTCTCGGACGCCTGGTACGGCCCGTTATTGAAACCGTGCACTTGGCCATTTGGGGAGCACTTTTCGCCATCGTGCTGGCGCTTCCCTTGTGTTTTCTGGCTGCGCGCAATCTGTCGCCCAATCCGCTGGTGTTTCACGCAGTGCGCCAGGTGTTCAATGCGGCGCGCGGCATCAACGAGATAATTTTTGCACTCATCTTCGTTGCGGCGGTGGGTTTGGGTCCTTTCGCGGGCGTGCTCGCGTTGTCGGTTCACGGCGCCGGCATGCTCGGCAAGTTCTTCGCGGAAGCCATCGAAGAAGTTGACCCCGGCCCAGTTGAAGCGCTGCGCGCGACCGGTGCCAGCGCGCTGCAGGTAATTGTCTTCGCCGTGCTGCCGCAAGCGTTACCGGCTTGGATTGCCGCGACACTTTACCGCATTGAGGTCAACTTACGCGCTGCGACCATTCTGGGAATGGTCGGCGCCGGCGGCATCGGTTTCGAACTCTATAGCAGCCTCAGGCTTTTCCAGTATGAGGATACAGCCATGTGCGTGATCGTCATTTTGGCGATGGTGATGACGGCCGACTACTTCTCTTCGCGGTTGCGCGCGCGCATATTGGCGCGCTAAGCACGTGCAGTTGATCGAACTGGAGCAACTGCCGCATAAATTGATAGAGATCAATGCGCTCACGCGAGCTTTGTGCGACAAGTATTTTATCAATCGGAGAAACGTATGAGCCTTCTGCTCAAATGGGTAACGGCGATTGCAACGCTTGCGGTCTCCACCGGCGTGAGCGCCATCGGCATAAGCATCTATGGTCCGCTCGGTGGCCAACTTGATTCTGCCGTTCTATTCGCATCCGTCGCGGGCGCTGCGGCACAGTATGTAGTGCCGCTGGGACCGATCCAGTTAGGCATCCTAACCGAGAAGGTGGTGAACCTTCCGGTAGGTGACGGGACGTCGACCCATTGGTGGATCATCGCCAGCCAGAGCGGGCGTCTTGCCTACACTTCGGCCACCGAACTCCAGGGTATCGATTTTATGTCTGTCGAGCCATTCGCTTCGAGCGACTTCACCACCGTCAGCGACGTACTCACGCAGCTTGGCGCCGTCAACAACGGATCGAGCTTCAGCCCAGAGATCACCGCACTACTAAGCTCGGGCCACAGGAGCCATGTTGCTCAAGATGGAGGCATCTCCGGGCTTTATGTCGAACAGTCCGATTCAATCGGATCCGGCACATCCTTGTCTTGGATCGGCGAAGTGGCCGTTAGCATACACGACAACATCCCACCCGGATTCGGACCGGTTCCGCCAATCTCGGAACCAGCTGCTGCGCCACTACTTCTACTGGGTCTGGGTGGACTTGCCATCTTCAGAAAGCGAGACAGATCCCAAGCTTGTTCCCTTCAAGTTGTGCCATTGCACGTGGCGAGCTAAAGGCGAACCAGCATATGCCGCATCGAGCTGGAAATCGCGCCCAGCACCGGGCCTACATTGTGGGCGGCGGGATTGCCGGCCTAGCGAGCGCGGTCTATTTGATTCGCGAGGCTGGGTTGCCTGGGAACAACATCACCCTGTTCAACCAAGAGAGCATCAACGGCGGCGCCCTTGATGGTTCCGGCTCGGCCGAGCGGGGATACCTTATACGCGGCGGGCGCATGCACGAGGAGCACTTCGTCTGCGAGTGGGATCTGCTCTCGGGTATTCCCACGCTCGACGATCCAAGTGCCTCGATCACCCAAGAGATTTTCAAGTTCAACACGCAGGTAGTGAGTTGTTCGCATTCGCGGCTGCTGCGCGGCGGGAAGAAGATCGATGTTTCTTCGTATGGCTTGAGCAAACACGACATCTTCAATTTGTTGCGCCTCAACGGCACGCCTGAAGCGTTACTCGGAGCGAAGACCATCGACGAGTGGTTTACGCCCGAGTTTTTTGATACCGTCTTCTGGCATCTATGGGCGACTACTTTCGCCTTTCAGCGTTGGAGCAGTTTGGCGGAAATGCGCCGTTACGCGTTGCGCTTTATGCACTTACTCCCCGGCTTCAATCAATTGAAGGGCATTATGCGCACCGTCTACAACCAGTATGACGCGGTCGTCCTGCCGATTGAGACGTGGCTGCGGGGGCAAGGTGTCAACTTTTTGATGCGCGCGCCCGTAACGGACGTAGAGTTCGACATTGGCGAACGTGCGAAGCGCGCCACTGCTGTGCACTATTTGGTTTCAGGCGTTCCACAACGAATCGCCCTTGGGGAAAGCGATTACTTGTTTGTTACGCTCGGTTCAATGGTAGAGAGTGCAGGTATAGGCAGCATGACCACCGCGGCACCGCTGCTGCCGCGGGCGCCGACCGGCGCGTGGGCGTTGTGGGAACGAATCGCGGCGAAGGATGCTGCTTTCGGTCACCCTGCGACGTTCAACGGCCACGTTGATAAGTCGAAATGGATGTCGTTCACTGTGACGCTCAAAGACCCTACCTTCTTCGAGCATATGGAACGCTTCACTGGCAACAAGGCCGGCACCGGCGGGCTGGTGACGATCACAGACTCCAACTGGTTGATGTCGGTGGTCCTGGCTCATCAGCCGCACTTCCGCAACCAACCGCCCGACACGTTTGTGTTCTGGGGGGATGGTCTATTGCCCGACAAGCCAGGCAACTACGTGCAAAAGCCGATGTCGAGTTGCAACGGCGCAGAGATACTTCACGAACTCTTCTCGCATCTGGGCATTATCGAAATGATGCAGCCGGCGATGGACAAAATCGTCAGCTGTGCGCCTTGCATGATGCCTTACATCGACAGCCAGTTCATGCCGCGCACTAAAGGCGATCGACCGTTGGTTATTCCGGACGGCGCCAAGAACTTCGCGTTCCTCGGCCAGTTTGTCGAGCTTGAGCGCGACTGCGTCTTCACCGTCGAGTATTCGGTGCGAACCGCGCAGACCGCTGTGTTCGGGCTATTCGGCTTGGAGCGAGAAGTTACGCCGATCTATCGGGGTGACCACGACATTCACGTTTTGATCCATGCACTGCAAGCGCTGATTCGCTAGCGCTCGCCGACGATCGGTTGCGATAGGCCATCGTCCAATAGTAGTCGCTGTATACATCTGTATATCTCATAAATAGTTATTTATAGACTTATACTATTGGCAGGTTAGCCGCAATCCGCTTAGACCGCCGCCCCGCCCAGGAAGAACCATCTCATGGTGCGCCGGGATGAGTTGGAACCCAGCGTAGTCGCAATAGGCGCGGCCGCCCGCGCTGGCGGCTAATCAGTGCACAGTGACCACACCGGTATTTCCGTCGACGGTAATGATGCTTCCTTCGCGGATGCGTCGCGTCGCGCCGGTCACCGACGCCGCGGCCGGGATACCGACTTCGCGCGCCACGATCGCCGCGTGGGAGATGGCAGCCCCCGTTTCCACGACCACTGCGCCGGCAGCCAGGAATAGCGGCCCCCAAGAAGCATCGGTGGTGCGGGCAACTATGACCTCGCCTGGCTCTAGTTCACTATCCACAGCCAAAGAGGTAATGATGCGGGCGCGCCCGGTATAGCGCCCGGGTGAGACGCCGATACCCTTAAGCTCGGCGCCAGCAGGCGCGATTTCCATGTCGGCTCGGCCGCGATCCCCGAACGCGGAAAGCGGTGGGGGCTCGCCTTCGAATACGAATGGCGGCTCTTTGCTCGACAGCATTTCGAGAACTGCCGCGCGTTCCGCAATCAAGGCGCCATAGCTCGCGGGATTCGCGACAAAGGCATCCGCCTCCTCGTCGGTAACCAGCAGTACCTGCTCCCAACTAGACAGCAGCCCCCGCCGCGTCAATCGCCGACCCAGTGCGCGCACTGCCGCGCGCGCCTCATCAATGAGCAGGGTGCAATGGATCTTGCCTCGTTCGCGCGCCGCGAGGTAAGCGCCGACCAGATGTGCGGCCGCAGTAAATCGCCCCACCATCTCGGCGTTGCCAGCAAGCCGCTGCACCACCTCGGCAACCGCGGCCTCGCGCTCAGCGGCCCGCTGTGTCGAACGTACTTGCGGAGACGCTGCATCAGGGGCTTGGCGCGCGCGGTCAAGCATGCGCAGCACAATCTCTGGTTGGCTACGGTACGTCGGCGAGCGCAATTCCCAGACGCTCGGCCCGGTGAATCCCCATCGCTCAATGAAGGCATCCCATGCACCAAGGAACACTTTCGCAGCCTGTTCCCCGGAAGCTCGCAATCGTCTCAGCAAGCCGTCAACGCCCTGCCCGAAAGCCGCAGTGAGTTCGGGCGACGCGCGGATTAGGCGCGAAATTTCCCAAAGCTCAAACGACTGCACAGCAGAGTCGATGTCGCCCACCGCGGCGCTCACTTTTGCCGCAAGATCGCTCGCGCCTACCGCTTGACAGATTTGCGCAATCACGCTGGTCAGCACATTGGCGCCGCGGCTATTGAGCACGTGCCGCTTGAACAAATAGCGCCCTTCTGGACGCAGCGACCGAAAATAGTCTAATAGTTGAGCATCGGTGCGCGATGCAAAGTCCGGACGCCTCGCCAGCAACGCGTCGAGATGCAATCGATCTTGATTGGTTGGCGCTATCGGGTCGGTGGCGAACAAAGACTTTAGCCAGCTAGTCACGTCGGCAACGCGCTCCGCGTTACGGTCGCGCAGGTCAGGCTTATGCGGCGGTATGTCGGGATAATCGCCGAAGAATGACTTATCGATCGATTCGATAGTCATCCCCGGGATTCGCAGTGCGAGCACGCGCACCACCGACATGTTGATGTAGACGTAGCCGCCAAAACAACCGATTACTTCGCACTCGCCGGGTGGCTTAAACTCTTCTGGCGCAAACGCGCCGATCTCATAAAATGCGTCGCGCCAGCCAGGTTCCCAGGCATGGACACCATAGGCGCTCCAGGTTAGTGGGGAGGCTGCCTCGACAAACACTTCTCCGATGTTGCCGCGCGTGAAAACCGGAAAGCGCGCACTACTCTCACTGTCGCACACCCAGATCTTGCTTGACATACGGTCCTCGCGTCTTGTGTACCAAGCAGCTATTGAATTCCTTCAGAACTCGCGAAAATCCAATCGGCTTGAGCCGCATCGCAGCCCTTCGACTAGCTCAGGGCGAACAGCCCGCAACGGCTGTCACCGACTATGAAAGTCTCAATAGTTGCCGCAGAATTCGCGAATAACCCTCTGCAGCACTGCCACGTTGGACAACTTCGGTGCTGTCACCGCCGATTTGAGGCCGCCGTATTGGCGCGCCAATGCTGCAACGCTCACGGCGTGGCAGCTCGCCTCACCCCGCCGACCCGCGAAAGGCGGCGCCGGATCGCCAAGAAAACCATGCCAACCCGCGCAAAGCAAAGTTGTTGCAGCGGCAGTTGTTGTGCGCATATCAGTTCTCGTTGACCAGGTTGATGAAGAGAGGCAAAACAATACGCTTGCTGAAGGCTTGGGTATTGATTTGGGTCAACGATCCAGTTCATTGAGCGAGCAGTGGCCGCGCGCGCCAGCAACGATGCGACACGGTGACCATTCGCCGGTGCGGTTGGCCGAAGCATTTCGGTGCGGCGAGACGTACGAGACCAGTCCACGGCGGCGCAGAAGTGCAGTGGCTAGCTCTCAATCTCTGCTCCGAACAAGTTGTTTGCGCTAAGTCAAACACATCCGCTAAATCTAAGCGCACTCTTCTCCTCCATGAGAGACAAAGTATGGGTCTGCGACGACGAGCCGAGCGAGCGGTTCCCCGTCTACACACGCGGCAATGTCGGCGAAGTTTTCAGCGACGCGGTCTCGCCGCTGACGTGGAGCGCCTACGGTCCACAGTCCTGGGAACTCGGTTGGCGCGATGCGTTTTGTGAGATGGGCGTGTTCACGCCGCAGGAGTTCAAACCGGAAGGTGTATGTGAGTTGATAGGTTGTTTCGGCGGCTACGTCTACATCAACATGTCGGTAACGCGAGTATTGGCGTTGCGCATTCCTGGCTTGACCGTCGAGGCGATCGACAAATCCCTGTTCGGCGACTACCCCGACGTGCCTGCGTACCGGCCGGACCCGCGAGACCAGAACGCCGAGCGCACCCGGCACGCTGCCGTTTGGCTAAGCTCGCTATTTTCGAGCGACGCAAAAGTGGCTACCGATAAGGAGTGGACCTGTATCCAGTCAGCGATCGCAACGCGCCCTGACCTCATTGCCATGTCGGAGAGCGATTTGCTGAAGCACTTCCGCTACTTCAGAGCCGCAAACCGGCAAGCGTTCAAGCGGCACGTGTTGAACACGTACGGCGGCAATGTTCTGGCGAGCATGATCACGCAAATTGCACAAGCGGCCGGCGCGAGTGATCTCGCAGCGAAAGTTACCGCGGCGATCGGCGATGTGGATTCTGCGAAGCTGTCGTACGAATTGTGGGAATTATCCCGGCAAGTGCGTGGCGCGCCTAAAGTTCATGGCGCCTTCGATGAGGGTGTCGACGGATTACTCGATCGGTTACGCGGCGCCAGCGATCCCTTATCGACGCGCTTTCTTGCTCAATGGAGCGAGTTCATTGCGCGCTGGGGTTTCCTCGGCCCGAACGTGTGGGAGTTGCGTTCGCCAACATATCGAACTCATCCCGAGATCGCATTGCGAATGCTCGAGCGTTTGCGCCAAGCCCCGAATGCGTCGTCACCACACGCGGGCACAGCAACGCTGGCGGCCGAGCGCGAAGCGGCCATCGCCGATATCGCACAGCGGCTAACGGGCAGCGCCGACGTGCAGGGCCAGTTCCTGGCGGCAGCGCGCTGCTGCGGCAGCTACCTGGCCGCGCGCGAGCGCAGCAAGCAGCATTGCGCGCTCGTGCTCGACGCGGCGCGCGCCCCGTTGCGCGAGTTGGGCCAGCGGCTGGTGCGCCGCGGAGTGCTGGCGCGTTGGGAGCAAGTACTGTTGGTTACCGACGAGGAGGCGGATGCTTTTGTCGCGAACCCCGCAAGCTATGGCGCGTTGATCGCGGAACGTGCGGCACGGCTTGAAATGCTGTCGAGCAAAGAGCCGCCATTCGTATTCGAAGGCGAGCCCCCGCCACTTTCCGCGTTCGGGGATCGCGGCCGAGGTGACACGGAAAGCGCGCCTGCGGGCGCCGAGCTTAGGGGCATCGGCGTATCACCCGGTCGCTACAAGGGGCGGGCCCGCATCATCACCTCTCTAGCGACGGACAGTGAACTCGAGCCAGGAGAGGTAATCGTTGCCGTCACCACCGACGCTGCCTGGGGACCGTTGTTTCTCGCCGCCGGCGCTGTCGTCGTGGAAACTGGCGCGCCTATTTCTCACGCCGCGATCGTGGCACGCGAACTTGGCATTCCGGCCGTCGTTTCGGTAACCAGTGCGACTCAACGCATCCGCGAGGGAAGCATGATAACCGTCGACGGTAACAGCGGCACCGTGCTTGTGGATTAATCGCGGGAGCGAAGATTGAGCGAAGGCTATAACATTGGGCGAATGGCGCAAGTTGTCGCTCTCGACGGAACCTGTAGGCTTGGGCGTGAGGATATAGGCGGTAAAGCCTGGGGCATCAATCGTATGCGCGCGTTGGGTTTGTCGGTCCCACCGGCCATCGCAATCACCACTCAAGCTTGCCGCGAATATCACAGCAGCGGCGGCGCGATGTCCGAGATACTGTGGGCGCAGATCGTGCAACACATGCAGTTGCTCGAACAGGGCACCAGTCGCCGCTTCGGCGGTCCGCAACGCCCCCTGCTGGTAGCCGTACGCTCGGGCGCCGCGCACAGCATGCCGGGAATGATGGATACGGTGCTCAACCTTGGGATCAACACTGAGACGCAAGGATCCCTGGCTGCGGAAACTGGTGATGCGGCTTATGCGGCAGAGACCTATCGCCGCTTCTCGGAACAGTACCGCAAGGTGGTTCTGAACGCTCGCGCTGACACGATTCCGGCCGATCCTTGGGCGCAACTGCGCGCCGCGGTACTGGCCGTCTTTGATTCGTGGCATTCGCCTCGGGCCCAAATCTACCGCCGCAACCGCAACTTGGCCGAGGACGACTGCACGGCAGTCACTATCCAAGCCATGGTGTTCGGCAATCTCGATGACCGCTCTGGCACTGGAGTGCTGTTCAGCCGGAACCCCATTACCGGCGACGCGCCTGCGTGGGGTGAATGGCTTTGCCGCAGCCAGGGCGAGGAAGTGGTTTCGGGGCGCCGCACACCCGACCCTCTAAGTGCGCTGCGCGACAGCATGCCTGCCGTGCACGCCGCATTGATGCAGGGTACCGCACGTCTCGAGAATGACGCCCGCGACATCCAAGACATCGAGTTCACTGTCGAGTCCGGCCACTTGTGGTTCCTGCAAACGCGGGCGGCAAAGCGCTCACCGCAAGCGGCGCTGCATGCGGCAGTGGCCTTCGCAAATGAAGGGCTCATTTCAAAAGAAGAGGCGGTGCGCAGGATCAATCTCGAGCAGGTTCAACAGTTGCCGGCGCTGCAACTCGCCCCCAAGTCGGTCGGTCAGCCCCTGCTGGCGACGGGGGAACCGGCGTGCCCGGGCGTGGCTAGTGGCATGGTCGTGACCGATCCGGAAGAGGCAGAGGTTCGGGCGCGTCATGGAGAAGCGGTCGTTCTCGCGCGCGCCACGACCAGCCCCGAAGATTTGCACGGCATCATTGCCGCACGTGCCCTGATCACCGAGCAGGGCGGTGCGACTTCCCATGCAGCCGTCTTAAGCCGGGAGTTGGGACGCCCTTGTATCGTGGGCTGCGGCTCGCAGACAGTCACTCGCTTAGCCGGAAAGCTTGTCACCCTTGATGGTGCGAGCGGGCGCGTGTGGGCCGGTGACCTGACTCTCTTGCAGAGCGAAAGGTCCGGAGCAGATGATGTCCGCACGCTAATTGAATGGGGCATGCCGCTGCTGTCCATGCAATTGCTCAGACCGGAGGACGCACCGGCCGACACGATCGATCTCGATGCGCTTGGGGAGGACTGGCGCGCCGCGCTGAAGCCGGGCGCATCGGTTCGCGGCCGCGTGCTCGAAACCGCGCATGGGATCCTGGCGACGATGACAGCAGGGGTGCGTTCCGCTGTGGTACACCACCGGCTAGCGGCACTGGTAGCTTGCCTGCAACCCCGTGCGGACACACAGCAGTCACCTGCCTCAATTTGCGCGACCGGTATCGGTCATTCAGAGCTTACGTTGCTGCGCTTGCTTGCTCTCAAGGGACGCGCGAGCGAAAGCGTGTTGGCAGACGCGCTCGGGCTCATGAGCGTTGGCGACGGTTACGCCGCACTGCAAGAGTTAGGGCTATGCACCAACGCGACCTCCGGACTGCGGTTGACCCCAGCTGGGCGGGCGCGACTAGCGCAGTTGCTTGCTGAGGAGCGGGCGCGAGTCGATCCAGCCGCCATGCTCGTGGCCTATCAAGACTTTTGCGTGATCAACGCGGAATTGAAACAGATTATGACAGCATGGCAAATCAACAATGGTGCTATGCCGAATGACCACGCCGATGCAGAGTACGACCGCGCCGTGCTGCAGCGGCTAGCCAATCTACACGACCGCGCATTGCCGCTGCTGCGTCGATTGACCAAGCTTGCTCCACGTCTTTCGATTTACGAAGTTCGCTTAAACCGCGCCGCTGCTCGCATCGCCGCTGGTGATGCTGGATACGTCGCAAAGATAATCCGAGATAGTTATCACACCGTCTGGTTTGAATTGCATGAAGATCTGATCTCGTTGATAGGTCTGACCCGCGAGAATTTGGCGCGCGAAGCATCTCGGCCAGGGACGAGCGCAACTTGATCGATCGGCGGCACGTTGCCGCTACGAGGCGCAGCTCCGTTCTGGATTGCCTGGTGCGCGCACCTTGCGCACCAGAACCGCGTCTGGTTCGCCATCAAGTGTCTCGGCAACAACCTCCCCCATGGGTACCGCGCCGCGCGGGATGGCAAGCACGAGCGGCCGTGCTCCGCGATAACGCGACAGCTTCTCCGCAAGCAAGCGCGCCGCCGCCCGGCGCGATTCAAACTTGATGCTCACGCGCGCACCCGATGGCTACGCCGCGCGTGACCAACTAAGGCGCACCACAGCGTCTTCCTTACTGTAGTCAATGTCGAGCTGGCCTTGATACGCTCGATGCACTGCCTCGCCGATAGCGCGCGCGAGATGATGGTCGGTCGTCGTAATCTCCGCCTCATCGCCCTGCTCCTCTATTGCCATGATGCGCTGCAGGGGGTGTTCGGCCTTTTCGCGCACCTCCTCGTTCTTAATGAGGCGCATGATTTCGTCGCGATGCCGCGCGAGGAAAGCGCCGCTAAGGTTCACGAAACCCGCTGGGCAGTCGTCGCGAACGCGATGGCAGGCCGGACACACAGCTCGGTGCGCGTCCGCCGGCGCGGCCTGCCACTGCCATCGCCCTTTCTGATAAACAGCCCCGCAATCTTCACAAACCGTGGGCTCGGCTAGTTTCTTGTCGGCGCGATAGGCATCATGATCATAGTCAGTCCAGTTCCGCGTATGGCGGCGCTTATGAAATCCGCTAGGTCGCACTGGTTTCATCTAAGAACTCCGTTAAATATGGTAAGGATAATGGAGTGCAATCACGGCGCTTTGCGTTAGATCAAACATGTTCGTTGGCATCTCGCTGCATACCATACGCACGCTGCACCGAGCCAAGGCCGCGCCCCGCTAGGTTCCCTAGCGCCCCGGCGACAGTGCCAGACGCTCAAGCACTGGTCGCCAAATCGCAGTGGAAGCGGCCTGATCATTGGCGCCCGGCGAAGGTATCTCGACCGTAACGCGCAGCTCGTCCGCTCCTAGCGGATCGTACGACTTGAGTTGAGCATCCAATACCTGCTCGTCGGCTTCCGATGCATCGGCGGATCCGAGTGCGCGGGCTGCAACACGGCGGCGCAGTTCCCGCTCCTCTGCGCGAAACTCCAACACAAAAAATGGGACGTTATTCCTCCGTGCCAACTGATGGAACAGATCGCGGTGGGAGCGCCGCAAAAACGTAGCGTCGACCACAACGACACGGCCGGCGCACAACAAAGCAGCGGCAATGTCATGCAGCCGCTGATAGGTGTCGGCGGTAGCGGCATCTGTATACATGCCGCCGCGCAAAGACGAGTTGCTGCGCGCAAGCTCAGGTAATCCGAAGCCGCGCTTACGCTCCAAGTCGGAGCGGATGCGAACCGCGCCGCTTAGTTCGAGTAGTCTCTGCGACAAGGTCGTCTTGCCGCTGCCCGAGAACCCGTGCGTAATAAGAAGTGCGGGTCTGCGAGGCTGCGCATAACGCCGCGCGAGTTCGACGTAGTCTTCGAATCGATGATCCAAGTTCTGCTCAGAATCCGTTTGGCCATCTCGTTGCGTTGCTTTGATCAAGGTGACTTTGGCGCGCACCAGCGCGCGGTATGCTTGATACAAGGGCAGCAAAGCAACGCCCGCGTAGTCGCCGGTGATCTCTAAATAGCGGTTGAGGAAACGCGTGCTGAGTTCAGGTTGCTGACGAAAATCTAGGTCCATCGCCAGAAACGCGATATCGCTCATGACATCGATCCAGCGCAAGGCGGGGTCGAACTCGATACAGTCGAACGCCATCAACTGGCCGTTGTATTGCGCGATATTGCCCAGGTGTAGGTCACCGTGCCCTTCGCGCACGTAGCCTTGCTGCTTACGGCTGCTCATCAGCGGCGCGTGCACCGCAAGTTCGGCGCGCATCCACTGCTCCAGCCGATCCAGTGGCGCCATGGCATGCCCGAGCGCCGCAATCTGATCGAAGTTCTGCAGCAGCGGACGCTCGACGTCTCGTGGCGATCCGTACTCGCTTGCCGGGGCCACCACCTCGGCGCTCAAGTGACACTCCGCGACGTGGCCGGCAAGTTGATCGATGTGTTGTGGCCGCAACTGGCGGCGCGCCAGCAAACTATCGGCGAGGGCCGACTGATCGAACTCCCGCATCTTGACGGCATACTCGATGGCCCGGCCCGGCGCATTGAGGCGCGGACTATCAAAGCTCCCGCCTATGTTGACTACATCGAGGTAAATGTCCGGGGCACAACGTCGATTTAGTCGCAACTCCTCCGCGCAGAAAAAACGGCGTGACTGCAGTTTGGTAAAGTCGAGGAAGCCGAGATTGGCCGCCTTCTTAATTTTGTAAGCATACAAGCCCGTCAGCACGACGAAGGAGATATGAGTCTCCAGTACCCGCGCGTTACTAACCGGGTGGCCCAAGATCGCGCTGCTTCTCAAGGCCGCTGCTAGCGTGGCTTGTTGCGCCAGTGTCAGCTGTACATCTCTCATTCGCGCTTCTGGCGAGGCTCCGCTGCCTTGATGCCCAACTATCGGAGCGTCGCCTCAACTATCCTATCGATTGGGCGACAGACTCTCATAAGCAGAATGCGCCGGTGTTGATGCAAATCAACCTGTCGCCACGGTAAGTCATCGGGAAAGAATCAGCGGACATCCGGCGCGCGCAAGCAGCAGATCCAGGCCGGCTGCCTGCAACAGCGTACTGTTGTTTGGCACGACCACGTAGTCGGCGTGCTGTTCTCGCACAATCCGTGGCAGATGCTCGAGGTCAGCCGACAATATGCGAATGAAGTGTGCGGACCCGCCGGCTCTTGCCAGCCATTGCTGCGCTCGCGCTTGTCTGGCAACGCATCCCTTGGTATCACACGCTACCACCAGCACGCGCAGTTCCGCGTGCTGGTGCGCCGCAAGCGCCGCCGCGGCCGTTAGCGCGCGCTCCGTTTCCGGCGAAGCATCGTATAGCGCTAACACGCTGCCACGGCTAGAGTGCCGCCGCTGGGTTGACGGGGACAACCGCATGGGAGCGAACGCGCTGCCCAGCACCATCAAGTCAGCTTCGCACGCCTGCGCCGCATCGAGCAATTGGCCTTGAACCACGCTAAACCACCAGCTTAAGCGCAAGCGTTGCGCAGCCTCGCCGAGCAGGCGTTCCAACTGCGCCGCTTGCTGCCGCAGCGCGCGCTTGATTTGCGCGCTTTCGATCGGGCGCGATGCCGCCGTCGACAGATCGGTTTCGCGCGCAAACGGCAGTTCCGCCAAACGCAGCAAATTGACGCTTCCACAAACAGTCCGGAGAGTCGCACGCCAAGACTTTGCGCGACAGCCGGCGCCGCATTCAACGTGCGCTCGACCGCTTGCGAGGCGTTCAGCGCGAGCAGGACGTGCCTACGCGTGTGCCTCCTGCTCGCCGAACTCCGCGTCAATCTGCTCTACCTTGGAACGGTACTCGTCGCTATCGAACGCCGCGGGAATGCTCGCGCGCAACTCCTCCACAAATTGCTGCATATCGCGCTTGAGCGAGCCGCCGCGGCCCAATGGCAAGCGCAGCGCGCGTGGTTTGTGCGGCTCTTTGAAGTTGTTGACGTAACACCAGTCCGGGGGGTGTTCCTACCCAGCCGCGCGCGCTTCGAGGAAATGACGCAACACACTATGCTTGCCGGTGCCCGGCGGCCCTAGCACGAACAAGTTGTAGCCCGGCGCTCGCATACCGACACCAAACTCGAGCGCACTCATCGCGCGCGGCTGACCCACGATGCCAATCACATCGGCGAGTTCCGCGGTGGTGTGAAAATCAAGACTCTCGGTGTCGCAATGCCGGCACAACAACGCGGGCGAAAGTGCAAGATCGCGTTTAGTCACGGCGCGAAAGCATCTATACTGCCAGGAGATATTTTCATTATTAGGCTCTGAATTTATCTTGCAGATGTATACTAGTCTTTGTATACGAACACTTCGCCCTTCATCCAACCGTGCGCGGACAGCGAACCGAGTTAGGCTAACGCGGCGAAGCAACGAGTTACTTGACATGCGTCAAACCGCAACACGCCAAATACGGCTAAGTTGCTTATGTGATCCGCAATGTCCGACTCAGACGCATCGTCGCCGGCTGTATGGCGGTCGGTGGTGCTGCACTGCTGTTGCTTGCTCCTACCGACGCTTGGCTGGGGATTCTGTTGGTCGTCGCAGGGCTCGCATTGGAGCTAATTGGGAACAACTTGCGGCAGCACTAATCCTGTCGTCCTCAATGCAGGCGGATCGGACTGCGCGGGTATTGCAGAGGGTCGATTAAGACGCGATCCGTGCACTGTACCCAGCGCATCGCTTCCGCGCGCGAGGGGCAAGGCCCGATGAAAAACGCGCGCTCGTCATAAATTAGCGGCTCCGCCTGAGCATCCCATATGACGACGTAGTAGCCAGGCTCAAGACCTGTGCTCGATCCGGTCAAGTAGTTGCATTGGTAGGATTCAGAGTTAACCAGATTGTGCTCATCAAGCACACGCACTACCTCGAACCTCGTTTCCATGTCTCTATCTTCCTTGCCATCGGAGATCAGGCGAATCTAGCGCTTTCTGTCGACAGTCACCTTGACCAAGATCAAACGCGCAGCGGCGCGCGGCACTACCATGGCGGCGCACAATGAATAGCATTGAGACATACACGCGCGAGGCGCGAATCGCCTATTTCTCCATGGAGATCGCGCTGCGCGCAGACATCCCGACCTATAGCGGCGGCCTCGGCGTGCTGGCGGGTGACACATTGCGCTCTGCCGCAGATTTGGAGTTGCCGATGATTGGCGTAACGCTCGCCAGCCGCGCCGGCTACTTCCGGCAAGAAATCGACGCAAGCGGCAAGCAGATCGAGCACCCTGAACCCTGGGATCCGCAGCGTTACGCAAGCCGTATGCAAGCCGGCGTATCGGTGCCGATTGAAGGACGCAACGTCTGGGTCAGTGCTTGGCTGTTTGTGCTCGAAAGCGCTTTTGGCGGCCGCGCACCCGTGCTGCTGCTCGATACGGACCTGCCGCTCAATAGCGCCGAGGATCGCACCATCACGCACTACTTGTATGGCGGCGACCAGCGCTACCGGCTGCAGCAGGAGATCGTGCTCGGCATTGGCGGATATCGCATGCTGCGGGCCCTGGGGTTCAGCATCCGCAAATACCACATGAATGAGGGGCACTCGGCGCTGCTTGCGTTGGAACTGATGCGCCACTACGCGTATCCGCCCGAGCACGTCCGCGCCAACGAACCGAGGTGCGATCTTCCGCGCGTACGCGAACAGTGCGTGTTTACGACGCACACACCGGTTGCGGCGGGCCACGATAAATTTTCCTACGATTTGATCGCACGAACACTCGACGGATACACCGATATCTCCATACTACGCACTCTTGCAGGGCAAGAGTGCCTAAACATGACTCAACTGGGATTAACCCTTAGTGAGTATGTAAATGGTGTGGCGGAAAAACACGCACAGACTTCGCGCCGCTTGTTCCCTGGCCAGGCGGTGCACGCGATCACCAACGGCGCGCATCCCCATTGGACTGGCACAGCATTCGCCGCATTGTTTGACCGCCACCTGCCTCGCTGGCGCCACGAACCGCAGTGCCTGATGCGCGCCGATCAAATCGCGGACGAAGAAGTTTGGAATGCGCATACAATTCAAAAGCAAAGCTTGATCACATTTGTTGGGGACAACGCTGCAGTAGCGTTCGACCCCGCTGTGCCGATCATCGGTCTGGCACGGCGCATGACCGCCTACAAGCGCCCCGATCTCCTGTTCTCAGATCTCGATCGTCTGCAGTCGATTGCACGCAAGCATCCGCTGCAGATCGTGCTAGCGGGCAAAGCGCATCCGCGCGATGAAATGGGCAAGAGCCTGATCGAAACCATTCATAAGCACATCGGCAGACTGCGCAATGCGATCCGCATCGCCTACCTGCCTGACTACAACATGGCGATAGCGGCTCGGCTGGTGGCGGGAGTCGATCTTTGGCTAAACACGCCGCTGAGACCGCTGGAAGCGTCAGGCACCAGTGGTATGAAAGCTGCGTTCAACGGCATTCCCAGTTTGAGCGTGCTTGACGGTTGGTGGGCCGAGGGTTGCATCGAAGGCGTAACCGGCTGGGCGATCGGACCAGCTACTGAGTCAGCCAACGGGAACGACGCGATGGAGCTATATGCCAAATTGGAACACATCGTGCTCCCTTTGTACTACGGCACGCGCAGCGCTTGGCTTGCCGTCATGAAAAACAGCATCGCGAAAAACGCCGCCTACTTCAACAGCCATCGCATGATGCGGCGCTATGTCACCGAAGCCTACATTCGTTAGCGCGAGGCCATCTCATAAACATTGGCGTAGTCTGCTTTGACTTAGCCGCGATTTGCCGCGTCGTACTAGTGCTCCTCCAGACGCGGCACGGACTCCTCCGCAGGCGCACCAGTTTCCTGATCTATCCAATCGGCAATGCCGATTTCCGCTTCCGCTTCAGCCAGCGTTTCGCCCGGCTCGACATCGCTATCGGCGTTGAACTGCATGTCAGCTAGCGCATCTTCACGCGTTAGAAAGGGGCCGATAGCCTCATCATCGCGGCTATCTTGCCAATAAAAACCATCCGGTCGGCTGATGATGCGAGCGTCCTGGACGTCGACCGACTCGGGCGCTGACGCTATGGTGCGTTTCATTGCTTCCTCCGTTTGCCTGAAAGCGAGAGTCCTGCCAGCAGCAAGAAGCCGCGCTTAGATCTAGCAGTTACCCTGCCTGCCGTTGCGCTACCATTCTTGCACAGTTGTGAGCTGGTCTCGACACTATCGATTCGACCTACGCGGCGGCGTGCTGCAACGCGCCCCGCCCTACGCCGCCCCGACGCGCGAGCGCTGATGTCCACGCAAGCGCTGCGCGTAGCTCTGCAAGTGTCGTGCCGCATGCCCAAAAGCTTCGCGAACGGCGGTCTGCACGTCCGCGTTCGCCCCCGAAGTGACAATTTCGTCGCCCGGGAGGTATAAATCGACGCGCACAGCAAACGTTCCGAGGCCACCAGCGCCTGGCGCGTGACTAATGTCTACGCGGCATCCTACGATATCCGCAAAAAGCCGCTCGAGCTTTGCTGCTTGCTCGCGAATGCGGCGCTCCAACGCCTCCGAACGGGCGACGTCGCGCAGCGTAATTTGTAGTGGACTGTTCATGATTTTCTCCGGCTAGAGCATGAACAATACGACAGGCTGCAACGCAACATTTGACGCAAGTCAAAACTCTTTACTCGTAACGGGCGCTATGCGCAGGCCGGCTACAACGCTATCGCCGAGGGGCACAGCACCATTGAACGTGGCTGACGCCGCGCGGCACGGAGACACGCGTCGCCGAGGGGACGACTTGACTTAAGCCAAAATGGAAGCTCCCTGCGCTGCTTGCGAAGCGAGCTGCAAAAACTCTTCAACCGGGATGGGTCTACTGAAAAAGTAGCCTTGGTACTGAGGACAGCCTTGCGCACGCAAGAACGCGAGTTGCGCTGCGGTTTCTACCCCTTCCGCGACGACGCTCAAACCGAGACTCTGCGCCATCGAGATAATCGCGCGCACAATCGCCGCGTCGCTTGCATTCGCGGTAACGTCTCGAATGAAAGATTGATCGATTTTGAGCTCGTCGAGTGGAAAGCGCTTGAGGTAGCTCAGCGAAGAGTATCCCGTGCCGAAATCATCGATGGAGAGCTTAATGCCTAGAGCCTTGAGCGAGTGGAGCGTACCGATCGTCTGCTCGACGTGATCCATCAAGGTCCCTTCGGTCAGTTCCAAGACGAGATGTCCGGCGTTGCAGCCGCTGTTGAGAACGGCTTCTTGTACGCTGGTGCGAAAGTCGTTTTGACGAAACTGCTCTCCGCTAACGTTGACAGCCAAACGCATGTCCGCGTGGCCGCGTTTGTGCAGATCGCCCAAAACGTGACAAGCTCTGCGCATCACCCAGGCGCCCAACTGCGGCATCAGCCCGCTCTCTTCTGCTAACTGGATGAAACGCCCCGGTTGCAACAAGCCTCGTTCGGGATGTTGCCAGCGCACCAGCGCTTCGGCACCTATGATTCTCCCCGTCTGCACGTCGACCTTCGGCTGCAGGAACAAGACCAGTTCATCGCGTTCGATCGCTTTGCGTAGTTCGTTCTCGAGAGTGAAGCGCTCTTGGGCGCGAGCGTTCATGTCGTGCGAGTAAAAGTGATAGCTGCCGCGCCCTAAGCTCTTTGCGAAGCTCATGGCGGCGCTGGCGTGCTGAAGCAGACTCTCGTGATCCTCTCCATCATGCGGATACACCGCAATTCCGATACGCCCCGTCATGACGATTTCACGCCCGTTAAACTGGAACGGCTGCGCGATCTTGGCGAGCACGCGCTGTGCGACCAGTGATGCGTTCTCCACTCTTTCGACGCGCGGCAACAGCAGCGTAAACTCGTCTCCGCCGAGGCGCGATAACCCTGCGTCATCCACACTATCGGCTGCGCGCCCCATCGGGTCGCTCTCCCGCACCGCCGACTGAATGCGCTGCGAAGCCGTTCGCAGCAAGGCGTCGCCAGCCCCATGTCCGAGGGTGTCGTTGATTTGGCCAAAGCGGTCCAGATTGAGATGCAACATTGCACAACTTTGCCCATGTCGCTTGGCCGCGCGCAATGCTTGCTCGACATGTTTGCCAAACAATTCTCTGTTAGGCAGTCCGGTGATCCGATCGTAGTTCGCTAAGCGATTTTGGTAAGCCCTGAACGCCAACGTATTGCGCAGTCGTAAGCGCAATTCGCTCGCGTCGACCGGCTTAGCCAGAAAATCCGTTGCACCGCAATCAAGTGCACGCAATTTTGTCGATGCTTCTGCCGCCGATGTGAGCACGACAACCGGCGTATAGCGAAGTTCTGGATCCGCTTGCATGCGCGCCAAGATATCGAAGCCGGACACCTTCGGCATCATGAGGTCGAGCAGCAGGATATCAGGACGTTCTCGTGCGATGAGATCTAGCGCCTCGGTAGGCTCGGAGGTGGTAACGAAGCGCGAATAGCCAGACTCTTCAAGAAATGTGACTATTACTTCCAAGGTAAGCGCTTCGTCATCGACGAGCATCACCTTAGCGTCTGTCAATGCGCTTTCCCTTAAAGCGCCAAAATCGCCTATGTCAAGAGACTGCGGCGCCAGAACGGATTCGGGTTTACTAATCGGCATGAACCACCTCTACTAGATCGCTCGGTTGTTGCACAGGCTCATCGGGCACTACCATGCGAAGTCCCAGCACGTGCAGATCACTTAAGACAGTGGCACATGCTTCCAAGTCACCTGCTTTCGCTGCTTGCTCCAGCCGCATTGCTGGCTCAGTAAATGCGTCGTAGCCGACCGTCCCAGCAGCGCCCTTAAGCCAATGCCCCAGACTTCCCAGCTCTTCGAAGTTCTCTTCAGCATGAGCGCGGTGCATCGCGCTGAGCTGCTCGTTCAAGCGTTGAGAAAACTTGCGCACCGTGGCGCGCAGCCGCGGATGGTTCGCCAGACGCGACACTACCGGCCCACTATCGGCGTGATCCGGCCTTTCCGTTTCGGGTGCTTGGTGCGTCAGTTCTATGCTGCTCCCACGCAAGTACTTGGCGAGAGTCTGCATCAGTCGATCGACGACCACCGGTTTGGATAAGAAATCGGAGAATCCTGTCGCAAGCATTCTTTGCTCGATACCTTTCATCGCATCGGCGGTCAGCGCAACGATTGGCAATGTCAGGCCCGCCCTGCGCAAATGCCGCGTGGCATCCATGCCATCCAGTACCGGCATTTGCACGTCCATTAGCACCAAATCGAACTCCTCTCGCTCGATTCGTTCACATGCCATGCGCCCGTCCGATGCTTCTTCCACATGCAACCCCGCTTCCTGAAGGACAATACGCACCAACTCGCGATTTTGCTCGCCGTCGTCAACTACTAGTACGCGCGCGGGATCGAAGCGCCAGCGCAGCGACTTAGTCTGCACCGCGGCCGCGCAAGCGCTCGCCACCTGCGCTGCTTCCATGCAAACCGGACTATGCGCCCCTGGATCGATGCTAACGGTAAACACGCTGCCCTTGCCGATTTCACTTTGCGCTACCACGTCGCCGCCCAGCGCCCGCGCGAAGCGACGGCTGATGGTTAGCCCCAAGCCAGTGCCGCCAAAGCGCCGTGCGGTGGAGCATTCCGCTTGGGTAAACGGATCGAAGATCGCTTCGAGCTTGTCCGCGGCGATGCCGATTCCTTGATCTGCTACACGGATTATGTACTTGTCGCCCCCCGCGAACGAACCCATGCGTGCCGTCACGGTCACTGCCCCGGAGGCAGTAAACTTGATGGCATTGCCCACTAAGTTGGTGATGATCTGGCGCAAGCGTGCTGGATCGCTCTCGATACTCTCTGGGACCAGGCCTTCAGTGGCGAAAGTAAGGCCCACGCCCTTTTCGGCTGCTTTAACGCCAAGCACGCGCACGACCTCATCGATCACCAAATGCGGCTTACATTCGATGCGTTCAACTTCAAGCCGCCCCGCTTCCACTTTCGAAAGATCGAGAATGTCATTGATCAAGCCGAGCAGATGCGTCCCGCTGGAGTGGATGGTATCGAGGTGACGCGCCTTCTCTCGCTCGCTCCGGTACAGGCGGTGCTGAAGCACGTGGGTGAAACCCAGGATAGCGTTCATTGGCGTACGGATTTCGTGGCTCATATTGGCGAGGAAGTCACTCTTAGCACGGTTCGCCGCTTCGGCTTGCTCTTTGGCGCCGCGCAGTTCGATTTCCTTTTCCTGCAACTGCGTGATGTCATCGAAAGTAACTAGCGCACCTCCGTGCTTGCCTTCGCCCACCATCACTGGGGTGCTGTTGACCATGAGCGTGCGCAAGTGCCCAGCGCGATCGCGTATGCATACGACCTCGTCGCGCCGCGTCACGCCTTGCGCGACGGTGGCCGCCCAAGGATGCGCACCCGCCTGTACCGAATCGCCGCTGCCGTCGCACCATCTCAGCGCCGTAGCTGGCCGCCCGATAAGTTCCTCCGTATTTGTGCTTGTGAGGTTGACGAAGGCTTGATTGGCCAAGACGATATTGCCTTCCACATCCACCACCAGCAGCCCTTCTGCCAGCGTGTCCAACGCGCTGCGCACGCGCTCAGGAACGGCGCGCGACGGGTCGAGTTGCTTCAGCATTCGACCGAGATAAAAATAGAACGCGACGAAACAACATCCCGCAATGAACGCAAGCATCCGCACGCGCTCGTCCTTAAGCACACCCGCCAGTCCAGGCGCGTTCAATGGAGCGAACCGCAACTCGAGTTGCCCCCATTCGCTGGCCTGCGACCAAATCGGGACTTTGACCTCTGTTTCGGTTGACTGCTTGTCTTCGCGCCCACGCCAGTTTGCGGCATGCCCCGGCGTCTGCACGATTAACTCGCCGCCGCTTCGGCGCACGGCGACGGAAAGCAGTTCCGGATTGCGTTCTATCGCGAAGTCGAGCAATCCTTGCAGTCGATTCGTCTGCGTCCCTCCCACTAGCGCGGAACTGCTCGCGGCAAGCGTTTCCGCCAACACAGTACGGCCATGCAACAACGCGTTCAACCGATCAGGCACCAGTCCTGCGAATAGGGCCCACAGAACGACACTAATCGTTAAGCAGACAAGTCCAAAGGTAATGTAGAGCTTGGGACGATTGATCTTCATTTGTATCAGCTCACCAACCCAAGCCCAGGAGGGCGCGACTCTTCGGCGTCAGTACCGGCCGAAACGGCCGCTCGATCACGGCGCTTATCCCAGTGCTTCTTGACCAAGGACTGCAGCGATTCTTCGTCCTCGTCGTCGTCATCGTTCTTGACTTTGCCTAGGACCGGTAAGGGATCGACCATGCGCCAGGCCGGCAGCGACGATAATAGACTGGACACCAGCACCCCTCCACGGAGCAGCCACAGAACATAGCCAATCGACAAACTCGTGCTTGCGGCGATTGAGGAACCGATTGCTATCTGGTCAAACTTCATCTCGCTAGCCGACCGCTGGCGCGCTTCATCGAGTTGGCGCAAGTAGCGTGTATCGCTGAGCTCCACAGTGACTGCAGAGCCAGCGCGTCCATTGTCCCCGCCCTCGAGACTCAGCGCAAAGTTAACCGGCAACGCACTCGCTTGAACCGCGCTGGATAGAGCCAGTGATGGCATCGCGGCAGTGCGTCTGCTGGAAACAACGCTGACCGGCACGCTCGCCGCCGTGGTGCCCGCGCTGGAGTCGGGGGCGACCGCCACGATGACCGGCGAGCTTGCTTCGGGCTCTACGCGAAGCACAATCGAAAAAGAAGAGGGATTCGGCGCGGCTGGCTTGGCTTCTGTCGACAGCGGCACTGATTCGCTCGTGCTGGTTTGCGGCGCTGTCTCACCGGAATCCTGGATGCCGGTTCCGGGTAGCGATGCGAACGCGGGCGAGTCTCCTCCCGGAGCAGTCGCGTATAGCGAGAACGTGGCCCGGATGGAAGTGCGACCGTCGGAAACGGAGAACGCGAAACTATCATCCTGTCCAGACCCAGTGTGAACGTAGCGCAATCGGCCCGAATCGATGTCGGCCTGGGTGAACCGCGTGACCACTACCCCGGGGTTGTCGCTGAACTCCAGGTGGCCTGCGCTAGGCCCGGACAAGAGCGTGAACACGAGTTGCGACGCAGTATTGTCGGCATCGTTTGACATCAAGCGGCTCGCATCAATCGCGACGGTCGCATTCTCCCCAAAGGACGCGCTGCCGACAGCCAATGCTGGCACGTCGTTGATACTGGCAAAGCCAATTGCAACCGAGCGAGGCCCATCACTTGCTACGAAATCGCTTACGGCGATCACCAGATTCGGCGCTGCCTCACCGCCGTCGTGGATGAAGCGCACGCGCCCAGCCTCAATATCGGCTTGCGTGAATAGCGTAATAGCCGCGCCCGGATGATCGATGAACTCCAGGTATCCGCCCGCAATAGCGCTGACGGTGAGCGTCAACTGCGACGCGTTTTGTTCGACATCGACGGCACCGATCTCACTGGCGCTCAGGGTGATGCCCGCGCCTTCGGCAATCGTGAATTGAGCGGCAATAATCGACGGCGCATCGTTAGTCGGGGCGACGTCGATGGCGATCCCATCAGCATCGGTTTGGCCACCCGAATCGACGGATACTATTGACAGGTTGTCGTTACCACTGAAATTCAGAGAGGGTGTATAGCCGATACTGGCTAGTGCTGCGTTGATTTGCGACTGCGTTCCAGCAAGCGTCAAAGCAGCGGATGCATTCGCGCCCGCACTAATGTTCGCGCCGGCGGCCAGGTCGACGTTGAGCACCCCATGAGCAACGCTTACACTCACCGTCGCGAGATTGGAGTCCGGGTCGGCAACAGACAACCCACCGATAGAAGCCGGTGCATCTTCGGTGGCGCTCAAGCTTCCCGGCAGTACGTTTACGGGTATCTCATTTAAGTTGGCTATGCTGACATGCAACGCCTGCGTGGCGGTGCCGCCGTTGCCATCGTCGGCTCGCACGATTACTTCGTACATGTTGTCGCTATTGGCGTCGAGTGGCGCCTCAAAGTTCGGAGCAGTGACGAAGCTAAGCAAGCCAGTAGTGCCGTCGATCGCGAACCATGCCGCGTCTGCGCCGCCGCTGATGGCATAGCTCAACGCATTAACCGGCAGATCGGCATCGTTGGCGACGACCGTCGTAACTGCAACGGCGTTCTCAGTTACAGTTAGGGCCGCACTGGCGCCGCCGCCGTTGCTTATGATGGCGGGGGCATCGTTGACCGATGCAATGTTAAGAACAAAAGGCGTCGCCGCTATGTTGCCGCCCAACCCGTCGCTGACAGTGAAGGCGAACATGTCGCCGATGCTTTCACCGCCGTCGTGCGTGTACCACAGCGCGTTGGCGTCTATGTCTTGCTGCGTGTACTGGCTGCCGGAAGTTAGCACCGCGCCGCCGCGTGTCAGCACACCGCTCGAAGGCGCGTTGGTGAGCGTATACACGATCTGCGCTGGGCTATTGTCGAAGTCGTCGACGCGCAGGTGCCCGCTGTCAATCGCCACACTGCCGCCCTCCGCGATGTTCGCACTGGCATTGGCGACGATGAACGGCGCGGTATTGACGCTGCTGACGTTGATGGTGACGGTGGCGATGTTTGAATCGAGGCTTCCATCGCTCGAACGGTAAGTAAAACTGTCGGTGCCGTTGAAGCTGGCGTTTGGCGTATAGACGAACGAGCCGTTCGCGTTCAACGCAAGAGTGCCGTTGGTCGGAGCGCTGACCAGCGCTGCGCTCAACGCACTGTTCTCGACGTCGCTGTCGTTGCTGAGCACTCCGCCAAGTGCGCCAAGTGTGAGCGAGCCGTTCTCGTTCACGCCGTAGCTATCATCCGCCGCGAGCGGAGCATCATTGAGTGGATTGACGGTGATGTTGACAGTGCTCGTGTCATTGAGGGTAGCAGCGTCACTCGAAGCTATCGTCAGCACGTCCCCGCCATTGAAATCGGCGTTCGCCTGATAGACGATACTCGCGAGAGCGGCGTTGATTTGCGCCTGCGTCCCGGACAAACGCAAGCTCGCGCTGCCATTCGCGCCAGCGTTAATGCTGGCGCCGCCGGCTAGACTGACGTTGATCCTGCCGTTCGCTACGCTTGCCTGCACGCTAGCGATGTTGCCGTCGACGTCGTTGACGGATATGCTTGCAATTGGCAACGCCACATCTTCATTCACACTCAATGCGCCTGGCACAACGTTCATCGGGGCTTCGTTCACGTTTGTCAGGTTGACGGTGATCACCGCGCTATTGCTCAGACCGCCCGCGTCGATCACGAGTACCGTGAGGTTAAAAGTCGGCGTCGCTTCGAAATTGAGCGCCGCACTGTTGGCCACTTGAATCTGTCCCGCCGCGTCGATGCTGAACGCGCCGCCGCTATTGCCCGCAGTGATTGAATAGGTGAGCGTGTCGCCCGCGTCGACGTCGCTCGCGCTGGCGTTCCCAACCAATGTGCCGTGAGGGCTGTTCTCTGCAAGCGTGAACGTCTGCGCAGCAAAGCTTGGCGACTCATTCATATTGGTGACGCTAACCCGAATCGCCTGCGTGTCGGTGCCGCCAGCCGAATCGGTCGCTTGTACGGTCACGTCATAAATGTTGTCTGAGCCTACGTCCCCTGGAGTGTCGTAGTCGGGCGCTGAAATGAACTGCAATTCGCCCGTGTCGCTATCGATCGTAAACTTCGCGCTGTCTGCGCCACCGGAAATGGAATAGGTCAAGCCCTGAGCAGGAGAGTCGCTATCGTTAGCATTTAGCGTTGTTACAAGCGAAGAGTTCTCCACAACACCGACTGAAGCCGTTGGACCGCCACCGTTGCTTGTGATAACGGGCACATTGTTGGTGACGGCGACAGTAACGGTCGCGCGCGCCGTACCGCCGTCAAATAATGTTCCAATCTCAGTACTGGTTGCACCACCTGCATACAACGCCACCCCATCGACCGAACCCTTCAAGAACCGCGCAGCGCTCAACGTATCATTAGCGCCTAGGTGTAAGCTTCCCGTCGGGTTAATCGCGTTGCCTCCGTTGGCGTCCGCCGCGCGCTGCACGCCGTCGACATAAACCCTTGCACCAGTTCCAGTGGTCGTAGTAAGCGTATATAGATGCCACTGGTTGTCTGCCAGGCCGGTAGCCGAGATGTCTAAACCGCTCACATCGTCGCTATCGTTGGCATCGAGCAAGCGTGTGCGTAGGACATTGTTAATGCCTGTCCCCGTGACTGTCGCATTTTCGATGAAGAAGACGTTAACGCTGTTCTGCGCGCCTGCAGCGCCGTGACTATAGATGTAGCGGTAACCGTTGCCTGCGTTGTCCGCCAACTTGAACCAGAAAGACAGCGTGAACTCGTTCGCGTAGCTGACGTCGGGCAATGCAGCGTAGTCATTGACGCCGTCAAACTGCAGCGCATCACCGTACTTCCCTAATACGGTGGCAGGGCCATTGACCAGGCTACCGTTTGCGCCACCGATGGCATCGGCAGCGCTACCATCCAGCCGCCAGTAGTGCGACAGCCCGTCGCCGACATCGCGCACGATGTAGCCAAAACTATCCGTCCCAACGTAGCCATTGGCCGACGTATAGTTCAATACACCGCCCGCATCAAGCGTGACACTCCCGTGGCTCGCTTGAGTCACCTCCAACACCGCGAGCGAGTTACCGGTAACGCTTACGTCGTTGGCGCGCACGTCAATCGCTGCCAAGGTTCCCGCTGACACGATAGTTGAATCATCGTTGGCAATGGGCGTAGTTTCCGGATTGACCGTTAGCGCCACCGTGTCGCTGGCTGACGAGAAAGCAGTTCCTCCACCGTTAACCAAGACACTGGCCAAGTCGCCGTTACTGCCAACGGTGCGATCCCAAGCACGGAAAGTAATTGCGCTGCTCAAAGAACCGCTAAAGGTCGCGTTCGCTTGGAAGTAGATGCGCGTATTGCCGTCAGCTGCTAGCAAGCGCGCACCTGCATCGCTGACAGGACCCAGCGCCGACCAATTAACGCCATTGTCCGTAGAGTACCAAGTCGTGCCGTTGGCTGTATCGGCCACCGTCACCGCAACTCCCAAGAGCGCGCCGCTGTCTTCGTCCGCTACATTGTCGACGCCGCCGGCCGGTGGTGCGAAGTCCACCAGCTGTGACACGAGCGTGCCGACCGCACCGACTGGGGCTCCCGACCCTTGCGAAATGGGGTCGAGCGTCGGGCTCTTGGCCGTATCAAGAACCGGCGCATCGTTTACATCGATTAGCGATACGCTTAGGCTTTGAGTATCGGCATTGGTGCCATCCGATGCGCGGACCGATACTTCGTAGACATTGTCGACGTTGGCGTCGGTCGGCGCTTCGAGGTTCTGCGCACCTACAAAGCTGAGCGCACCGGTGGCCGGATTGATAGTGAACTTCGCCGCGTCCGCGCCGCCAACGATGGCGTATGTCAGCGCCGGCGCAGGCAGATCGGCATCTGTGGCGACAACGGTCGTCACTGAAGTGCCGCCTTCCGCGATAGTCACGCTCGCGCTTACGCCACCGCCGTTACTGGTAATAACCGGCGCATCGTTTACCGCGTCCACAGTGATCGCTAGCGAATCGGTGTCACTCAGCGCGCCGCCTGTCCCGAAGCCGCCAAGATCGTTGGTGACGATTTGCAGCGAGTCGGAACCGTTGAAATTCAAATTGCCCTGATACGACAACGTGGCAAGCGCCGCGTTGACTTGCGCCAGCGAACCGGTCAGCGTAAGCGAGCTGCTATTGTTGGCGCCCGCACTGATGACAGCCCCGCCGGTTAGGTTCACGTTCAGCGTGCCATTGCCGACGATAAGCTGCGTACTTGCGGTGGCTGCATCCACGTCAGCGATGCTCAATCCCGCAATGGGCAACGCTACGTCTTCGTTGACGCTCAGCGGGCCCGGCAGTGAGTTAATCGGCGCGTCATTGACTGGCGTGACATCGACGGTCATTTGCGCCGCCGCACCGATATCGGTGTCTCGGTCGAAGGATATCAACTGCAGATTGTCGAAATTGGCTTGTGACGAAATTCCTGTCAGTTTGATCTGCAGCGCGCTGCCGTTGGTGGCGCCGGACAAACTGCCGTCCACCGCCAGCACGCCGGCTACGAATTTGCCAGGTTCGCCGGCGATGTAAGTTTCGTTGAACTCGCCGAGCAAGGTGCTGCCTGCATAGAGTTCGATTTTGAAACCCGGCTCCGTAGGATAGAACCCCGTATCGCCACGCCAACCGAATTCGAAGGAGAGACTGTAGTTTCGCGCCGATGAGAATGTTGCCGCGAGCGTCTGCGTTATGGAGCCGCCCGCGTCGACAAACAGCGAGGCATCGTCGTCGATAACGAAGGTGTCGGGGCCAGCAACGACGTTTTGCACGCCTGCATTGTTGCCCGCGTGCGACCAACCGATTGCGCCATTTTGCCAAACCCCATTGTCTGCCAGCCCATCCGCCTCGCCGCCTGGATTGATGATCGTTTCAATTGCGGCTTGGATCGGCGTGAATGAGAACTGTGCGTAGTCTTGCTTAAGATTGCCCACGCCCGCGCTGGCGTAGCCGTCGTAGCCGGACTCGTCGCCAAGCGGCATTAGGCGCAGTAACCCGGCATCGATGTCGGACTTAGTAAACACTTGCCCCAAGCCGGCGCGGGTCCAGGCGCGGCCATTGAAGTATTCGAGCACATCCACCGCGGGCAGCGTAGTCAAGCGCACGGCGGTTGTTGCGCCAATCGGGCTATCGGCATCGGTAATGTTGAAATCCGCCCATACGAAAACGCGCGCAGCATCCTCCACGCTCGTCACGCTGCCACCCGCAGACGCCGGCGGCTGACTGGCGTCGGCCACTTGGACGCTCTTGGTCACGACGTTGCTCGTGCCGCCATCGCCGTCCGTCAACACGGCTTGCACGGTGCGCGTGAGGGTCGAGGGCGTGGTGCTGACGTTGTGATATTGAATGTTGCGCAGCAGCGCTTGGGCGGCAGCCGGCGTTGCTGCATAATTGAATGTTACTACCAGCGGTGTAGCGCCATCAGTAGTGCCAACAAACGATCCTATGGTTATACCGCCGTAGGTAATAGTATTGCCCGTGACACCGATTTGACCCGTCGCGGCGCCTTGGTTGTTGATGAGCAGGCGGTCGTGCACGCTGCCGTTTGCGGCGAAAGCAATCGTCAGAGTACCGGTGCTAAAGTTGGGCGATTCGGCGTCGGTTACCGTAGCGCTAGCGTCGATCAACGTCGGGCCATCGCCGTCCGTATAGTTGATCAACGCACCCGACAAACCAACTACCGGCGCGGTATTCGCTGGACTGAAGATTCGCGCGCTCACACCTTTGGCGTCTGCCGCACCTTCCCCACTCCACACCACGGTAAAGTGATCGGTACTGAGCAACGCGATGGAGGGCGCCACCTGATCGCTGGTAGTGGTCTGGTTGACAACTAGCGCAGTACCGTTCCCACTGCCATCGGCGTTATGCTTGAACGCGTAGATGTCTATTCCATTGGCGCCGGTTTTCTGGTAGGTGATGACAAACGCGCCGTCGCCTGCCATCGCAATCGAGGGACTGCTCGCATCACCGGTCGCAGGGTGGAACCACGTATAGCGCTGCGTGCCGTCGCTCATGTACCCGCGGCCCCAAACACCGGTAAGGATGCTTTGCTCGCGATAAACCAGTGTAAAGTTGCCGGCATCGTCCATCGCGATTGCCGCGCCGGTGCTATTCGACACAGGATTGTCGACCTGCACGCGCGTGCCCTGCAATGCGCCTGTGGCATCGAAGCGCTGGAAGTACATTTTATTGTTAACTTCGAACGCGACGACGAAGCGCCCGCTCGTATCCATCGCCGCCGCCGGGTTGCCTTCGGCGCCGCTGTCGCTGGTATTGACGCGCCGTTCGGTCGCATCCAGCGCAGTGCCGTCGGCGGCGTAGCGGCGAAAGAAGATCCCGTCGGCGTCGCCGGTGCCTTCGCCTTGCCACGCAACAACGAATGCGCCGCTGCCGCGATTCATCGCGATGACCGAGTTTTCCTGATCGCCGCTAGTTGTGGTGTTAACGGCGATCTCGCCAGTCAGAGCCACGCCGTTGGCGTCGAAGCGGCGCACGTAAACGCCGCTGCCGTTGCCGTCTTGCTGATTGCTGGTCCAAGTCACGACGAAATTGCCGGCGGCGTCGGAGACCACCCGCGCCATGTTCTGATCGTCCGCAACCGTTGTGTTGACTAGAATCTCGCCCGTTAACGGCGTGCCGTCGTCGGCAAAGCGCCGCGCATAGACACCGTCGGTGCCGGTATCGTCCTGACTCTTGCTGGCCCACACCACCACGAAGTTGCCTGCGGCATCGTAGGCGATCGCCTGTTGGCTGCCGCGCGTTAATGCTGATGTATCTTGGTCGTTGTTAGTCGTCGTATTAACTAGGAACTCGTTGCCGAGCAACCCGCCCCAAGACCCCACCGCGGCGCTGGCGCCTATCGTCCCCACTTCGACATTGCCGAAGTGCTGTTCGAGTTCCCAATCGCCGCCGCCCGATGCCACGCCGGTGGCGTCGCTGCTGGCCGCCACGTCCGCACCGGTCAACGTGCCGATTTGCCGCAAGAACGCCGCGCCTTCCGCGCTGCGTGCCACATCGCAGCCGTAAAGCAAGAGATCGGCCTCGGGCGCGAGCGCACTGCCCCACTGCTGCAGCAGTTCCGCATAGCTCGCTAGGTTCTGCGCATCGAGCATCGTGCTGCCGAGCCGCAGGCTCGCCTCGCTGCCGTGCGAAATAACGTGCACGGCATCGACTCCACGGCGTTGATCGAGCGCCGCAGTGATTTGCTGCACGCCATCGTGCTCGGCGTCGATCAAGAAGAATGCCAAATCGGCCTGGGCGCCACGCTCACGGTCGATGGCATCGATCAACACGCGATAATCCTCGACCGCCGCGTCGATAAATACGATCTCTTTCCTGCGCTGCTCAGCTTGTGTGCTTGGCGCGAGCGTTGCGTCTTCGGCAAGGCGCACTTCGGTATCAAGTTGCCAGCCGGCTTCGTCCACCAAGCCCGGCGCAAAGTCTGCCGAGTACATGATGCGCGGTTCGAGTTCTTCGAACACGAACGCCATCGATGCTTGGTTGCGGCGGTGCATGTGAGGGGCGCGCGTGGGCTTAGCTAGTCGCCGCGCGTGGCGAGATTGGTATGGCCCGGCGCCGAGAACCAGGCCCGGTCAAGCGATCGTGAGAGCTTGAACGTGGCCGGGCGCGGACCTGCCTGCTTAGGGGTGTTCTGCGACGCTTTCTCGCTGCCGCTTGCCGGTGTTTTGCTTACAAGCGTTGATACGAAACTCGACGACGCCGGTTTTATGGCGGCAAGCGGTGCTCGCCGCAATTTCGAAGTGCTCTCGTTGGCTTGCGCGCCGAACGCGACTTTGCAGTGCACGCCCGCCGGTAGATCAAACTTCGGATTAGGCAGCGCCAAGCGCACTCGGAAAGTGTTGCTGGCTGCGTCCATCACCCGATCGACGTGGGTAACTTTCGCGGTGCGCTGTGGCGCACTCGGCAACTGCAGTTCCACCGACGCCGGGGTGCCTACACGGACTTTTTCGAACTCGGTTACCGGCATGACCACCTCAACCTTGAGCGGATCGAGTGAAGCCAAGCGCAGAATCGGCCGCTCCTCGGCGCGCTCGCCGCGCGCCATGTAGCGCTCGACCACGACACCGGAGAGCGGACTCCTGATAGTGCGCTGCGCAAGTTGTGAACGCGCGAAGTCGAGTTCACGCTGCGCCTGCTTGCGTTGCTCCTGCGCTTGCTTGAGTTTTAGCGCGGCGAGATCGGCCTCGGTGCGAGCTTCGTCACGCACTTGGCTGGAGATGAAATTGGCTTGGTACAACGACTCGGTACGAGCTTGCTTGCGGCGCGCGAACTCATGCGCGGACACAGCCGAATCCAGCTCGGCGTCACGCTGTGCGCGTGTTTGCGCGACGCTCACCGCAGAGCGCTCCACCTCAGCTTGCAATTGCGCCAGCACTTGACCTTCGCGCACAAGATCGCCGCGGTCAACGAAGACGCGCTCGAGCAGACCGATGACCGGGCTGCCGACTTCGATCACTTCGTTCGGCTCTACCAGGCAGCCGATCGGCTGTGCTTGTGCGCCTGCTTCGAGGGCGAGCGGCAGTAAGAGCGGAAGAAGATAGTTGGCGCGAAATTTCATGGTTCGATCCTTGCGGCATGCATCCGATTGCTCCTGGCCAGCGGCGCTCGGGCGTCTACTTTTGAGAAAGCGCAAACGGCAACGTTTACAAAACCATATACTGACCATAGGTCTATACAGACAGTGTTTTGGGTGAATATTGATAACTGCATACTACTCATACTTAACCTTTTCATTACACATTCTCCGCAGCGAAATGCCGCAGGAACAACCGGCGACCAGCGCGCTGCAAACGCTGTGCTAGGGGCTCGCTGCCGAGATCGAACTGGGCGTAAGCGCGCCCACCGACCCTGGTGGCAACCTTGGCCGGAACACGCAAGTCGATGACGAAGAATGGTTCCAGCGATCGCATTCCCTTGCCCTCTGCAGGATCGGTGGTCCACCTCCCCCCCCCTTTGTCGCCGAGCGCCGCACTCGGCAGATCGTTCGATGCTTGCGGGGTTTCACCGTGAATTCGAGCCGGCAACGCTTCGCTCATTGAATCCGCGAGGCGCACTTGCACGCTACGACTGCGTTCACGCACCAGAGCCGCGGCATCGTGCGGCAGCAGTGCGCGGATGATCACATCTTGTGGCGCGAGCACATGCGCAAGCAGCGCACCTTTCGCGACATAGCTCTCCAACACATCTTGTCCGCGCGGCAGCACAAGCATGCCGTCGACAGCACTGCGCAAAATAAGGCCGTCGATCTGCGCGCTGATCTGTCCCAATTCGCTTTGGACTTTGGCGGTTTCGTCGGCCAGGGCTTGCGCACGCGCCAAGTCAACGGCGAGCGCGGTGGAGTGTGCGGTCGCGAGGCGGCGCAGGTGTGCTTGCAGTTCATCGCGCCGCGCGCTCAACTTGGGGTTGCGCATCACCAGCAAAGCATCGCCGCGCTTGACGCTCTGGCCATCCGCGACCAGCACTTTACTGATGAAACCTTCGCTCGCAGCACGCACTCGTGCTTGCTCCGGCAACCAGACGACGCCTTCCACTTGCGTCGACAACGGCACCGGCACAGCGAAGATCACCAGCGACACGCTTGCGCATAGCGCGGCCGCAACGCCAATCGCCCTGGCACGCCGCTTGGTCAAGCGCGAAGATGTCAGCAAGAATCCCAGCGCTCGCCATACCGGCACTATAATTAAAGAGAAGCTGAACCATGCAAGCAACAGCATGGCGAGGAGCACCGATTTGGTACTTACCCACACTGCCACGGCAATACTCAGTACGAGGCGATAGACCCAGGCGGCAACGCCGTAGCTGAGGAGCCACCAACGTTCTCCGCGCGTGCCTGCCGGCGAGCGCGCGGATCTGATTCCGAGCAAATAATGTTGCGCGAGGTAAGCGAGATACGCGCGGCTGCGCGCCGCCAAGTTGGGAAGCTCCAGCGCATCCGACAACACGTAATACGCGTCGAATCGCATGAGCGGATTGCCATTGAACAGCAGTGTAGACACTGCGCCGACCATCATCGTGACGAAAGCCAATTCACGCAACAAACCATCTTCGACCATCAGCCAAAGCAGCGTAGCCGACGCCGCCAGCGCCAGTTCCACCATGACGCCAATTGCGCCCACCAAAACGCGATGTCGCTTCTCGCGGAACGCGGAAGCCGCCGACGCATCGACGTAGGGCACCGGCACCAGCAGCAGCAGCGTCACGCCCATATCGTGAACTTCGCCACCCCACATGCGTGTAGCCAACGCGTGCCCGAGTTCGTGCAGCGCCTTGATAGCGGGATAGCTAAGCCAGAGCAGCAACCAAAAGTGCGGTGTTAGCAGATGCACGTCCGCGTATTCGCGCAGTGCGGGCCAGTGGCTAAGCGCGGCAAACACGCCCACCAGAATGAGGCCCAGCCACGCTAGCAATACCGGCACCGAGAAAAGCAAGCGCGCGAACGGTATGAGTCGGTCCAATAGCCGCGTCGGATCGAACAACGGCACAGGGAAGGCCAAAGGATTGACGAACGCTTTGTTGCGCTTGGCCTTGCGCTCGTCACGGCGGCGGAATACCTCACCGAACTCGGGTGCGTATTCGGTGCGCAGCAGTTCCGCTTCGCTTAGTTCGCTCAAGAGGCGCACCACTTCATTTTGTGTCGGCGCCTGTTCCGCGCGCGCATGCACCAATGCGTCCCAGACCTGCTGCACCGAGTGGCGCCCGTCGAGGCGGCCGACGAACTGGTAGCCGGCCTCGTCGAGACGGAAATGTTTGCCCGAGCTTCGGTCGTGCAGCACAAACCAGCGCGCACCGCGATAGTGTTGCCGCAGAATCGTCACCTGCGCGCGCAACTGCGGGTGCGCACCGGAGACGCGATGCCAGAGCGGGCTAAATACCGATTCGCTCATAGGTTAGCTGGTCCAAGACCAAGTCATGAGCCGCAGGGTGTCAGCGACGCGATGGGTCCAGACCCAAAGCAGCGAGTGTTGCCCAGCATTTACCTTGGCAACGCCCTTTAAACCAGGACGCAGCGCCGCCCATTGTGCAACACGCGGATCGTTCAGTTTCGCTTCGACTTCAAAGTAGTTGCGGCCCTCCGACGTGATCGCCACGGGCGTGACGCGCTGCACGCTAATCGCGATCGGATCGGAGGACAGTGCCGCGAGCATCAAGATGCCGTGGCTACTCTGCGCGAGCTGGGCAATATCGCGCTCGTCAACTTCGACGATTACTCGATAGTCAGCGCTTGGCGCTAGCGTGAAGAGCGTATCGCCTTGCTTGACCGGGGCGCCCAGCAACTGCGAAAGATCGCCCTTGATGATGATGCCATCAAATGGCGCAACGATGTTGGCGCGGCCGAGCTTATCTTCGATCAACGTCAGTTGAGCACGCGCCTCTTCGATGCGCGCCACGGACGTGACGGCGGCGCTGCGATCATGTTTCGCGATCGCTTCACGATAAGCATTTTCGTGCTGAGCAATCTCACTTTCCCACTTGCGGCGTTCAAGTTCGTCCGCATCTTGATCAAGCGATGCTAATACCTGACCTTGCTTGACCACGGCGCCTGCGCGAACATGCACCTGCTTCAGAAATCCGTCGGCGGGGGCGACGGTGACGCGCTGCACAGAACCCTCGAGGCGCGCGGGCGCCGAAACGCGATAATCAACCTGCCATATGGCTGCCGCCGCTAGAGCTGCAGCTAGCGCACCCAAAGCGAGCTTGGGCACCAGATAGGCGCTGCCGAACAAACTTTTAAGCGACGCGCAGGCGCGCTCGCGCAACACAGAGCGCAGCGGGCGGTCGCGTTCGCGCCGCAATACGAGCAAAGGACCGATGAGTGCGACGACGTGCTCAATCCGCGCTAGCGTTGAACCTGTGAAAGTGCCGTCGGCGCGCTCGAACGTAAGCACGCCGCACGCCGTGCCCGCACGCGCAATCGGCACACTACAAATTGCGGCACCGCCTTGTCGCTTCGAAAGCGCGCCGTGAAACTGGGTGATCTGAGGCTTGGCTTGTGCTAGCGGCGGAAACTGAACCGTCACTCCTTGATCGCTGCATTCATCCATTGCACCGGCGATCTGGCTGACCAAGGTTTGCTGCTCACGAAAATCGGTGACATGCGAAATGGCGGTGACGGTGATGTCGCGCTGGCGCAAGAACCCGATGCTTACCTGCGAGCAGCCAAAGCGTTGCGCCAACTCCGTCACAAGCGCGCTGGCGGCATCAGCGAACTTTTCGTGACTGAGCGCGACGGCAAACAGGTCCAGGACTTTTGCCGCGGGCAAAGCCTCCCCGAGGGTCTGCAACTCGCCTTGCGCTCCGACAAGCCGAGGTTCGGTCCGGATGCCGATGCGGCCGTCCGCGCGTTGAGCGGAGGCAGGCGTAGGCGCCAACAAGAGGGGCTCCAAATTAATGCCTCCTGCCAGACGTGCAGCGGCAGCTGCCGACAATTCTTGCATCGACACTCATGCAACGGTGCTTTCGCGAAGCCACACGCTGTTCCTCAATAGAAGACCGGTATGTAATTGATCTTAAAGACGCATTCGTAACATGCCCTGGCTCCAACTGTGCAAGTCAAGAGCGCAAAACCGCCAACCATTAACCCATAGCAAGCGTCAGGCCACCATTCTTTGATGGCAGAGCAACCGTGGCAGCTAGCGTGATGGGTGAAATTGCGGACTCGCCGAAGGAGGCTGATAGCCGAGAGGTGGGCTACGCACGTCGTAGAAACACGGCATGCGCGTCGGTGTAGCTGGGACTCAGGCTCCATAAAGCAAAACGGCTCGAGCACGTTGAGTGCTGGAGCCGCTTGCCTTGGAACCGCCTTGAACGCTAACTTGGGAACAGCGGGTGATGGCGGAGTGGACGGGACTCGAACCCGCGACCCCCGGCGTGACAGGCCGGTATTCTAACCGACTGAACTACCACTCCACGCGATGAGCCCGCTCAGAACTAGGCAAAACGCCTAGGCGATGGTGGGTGCTGAGAGGCTCGAACTCCCGACATTCGCCTTGTAAGGGCGACGCTCTACCAACTGAGCTAAGCACCCAAGCCCGTTAGTTTACCGCATCCTTAAGCGCCTTGCCCGGACGAAACTTGGGAACGGCAGCGCCCTTGATCTTTATCGTATCGCCGGTGCGTGGATTGCGCCCATTGCGCGCCTTGCGTTTACCCACATAGAACGTGCCAAATCCTACGAGCGTAATTCTGCCGCCTTTCTTTAGCGATGTCTTAATCGCTGCGACCGTGCCGTCCAATGCGCGACCTGCCGCCGCCTTGGATATATCAGCAGACTTGGCGATATGGTCGATCAACTCCGATTTATTCACTGTGGTCCCCTTTCGTTGGTGGATGTACCCGCTGACACTACTTATCTGGACGAATTTTATAGCAAGGCGCAAAAGCCCATGTCAAGACAGAAAACTCCAGCACTGCGCAAAGGTGTTTGCGCAGTGCTGGGGGTTACGAGCGTGAAGAATAGTGTGTCAGTGCGTTACTAAAGTGCTCGAACCTTCGTCGGGCTTAGGGACAGAGGGCACGGCTACCGCTTGTGGCAACGGTTCCGGTTTTCTTTCCAAAGCAGTCTCCAATACCTGATCGATCCACTTGACTGGCTGTATCTCGAGACGGTTTTTTATGTTGTCCGGGATATCCGCAAGGTCTTTCACGTTCTCCTCCGGTATTAGCACGCGCTTGATCTCGCCGCGCTGTGCAGCCAGCAGCTTTTCTTTCAGTCCACCGATGGGCAATACTTCTCCGCGCAGAGTAATCTCGCCAGTCATTGCCACATCCGCGCGCACCGGAATACCGGTGAGAACCGAAACCATCGCGGTTGCAATCGCGATGCCTGCGCTGGGCCCATCTTTCGGAGTGGCACCCTCAGGTAGATGAATATGCATATCGAGCTTCTCATGGAAGTCGATGGCGATGCCGAGTTTTTCCGCGCGACTACGCACCACAGTCAATGCCGCTTGGATGGACTCCTGCATTACTTCGCCCAGTTTTCCGGTCGTGGTCATCTTGCCCTTGCCGGGCACCCGCACTGCTTCAATGGTCAGCAGATCCCCACCAACCTCGGTCCAGGCTAGACCAGTGACTTGCCCGATTTGATTGACCTTCTCGGCAACGCCAAAGTTATATCGACGCACACCGAGATACTTGTCGAGATTGCGCGCATTCACGACGACTTGCTTGTCCTTGCCCTTGCTCAGCGCTAACGCTTTCACAACCTTGCGGCAGATCTTCGCGATTTCACGGTCAAGCGCGCGCACGCCGGCTTCGCGCGTGTAGTAATGAATGATGTCCCGCAGTGCTGATTCGTTAATCTTTAGTTCCTGATCCTTCAGCCCGTTCGACTTCATCTGCTTTGGGATCAGGTACTGCACCGCAATGTTGATCTTTTCCTCTTCCGTGTAGCCAGAGAGGCGAATGACTTCCATGCGATCGAGTAATGGCGCAGGGATGTTCAGCGTGTTCGCGGTTGCGACGAACATGACGTCCGACAGGTCGTACTCGACTTCCACATAGTGATCAACAAACGTGTGGTTCTGCTCCGGATCGAGCACTTCCAGCAAGGCCGACGATGGATCACCGCGAAAATCCATACCGAGCTTATCGACCTCGTCGAGTAAGAACAGCGGATTGCGCACTGCGACCTTTGCCATGTTCTGCAAAATTTTGCCGGGCATGGAGCCTATATAAGTGCGACGATGCCCGCGCACTTCGGCTTCATCCCGCACGCCACCTAGCGACATACGCACGAACTTACGGTTCGTCGCGCGCGCGATCGACTGACCCAGCGAGGTCTTGCCCACACCGGGCGGGCCGACCAGACAAAGGATCGGCGCCTTGAGTTTGTCGACACGCTGCTGCACCGCTAAGTATTCGACGATGCGCTCTTTGACTTTTTCCAAACCGTAGTGATCAGCATCGAGCACTTTCTCGCTGGCACGCAAGTCGGTGCTAACTTTGGTTTTTTTCTTCCACGGCAGATTGACCAAGGTCTCGATGTAGTTGCGCACTACTGTAGCTTCGGCCGACATCGGTGACATGAGCGTCAGCTTCTTTAGTTCGGCACGCGCTTTTGCATTGGCCTCTTTCGGCATGCGCGCGGCCTTGATGCGCTTTTCCAGTTCCGCGATGTCTGCGCTCTCGTCGCCGTCACCGAGCTCTTTTTGAATCGCTTTTACCTGTTCATTCAGGTAATACTCCCGTTGGCTCTTCTCCATCTGTCGCTTCACGCGGCCGCGAATGCGCTTTTCTACCTGGAGTATGTCGATTTCCGACTCAAGCAACGAGAGTAATCGTTCTAGCCGGCGCTTGAGCTCGATCAGCTCCAACACTTGCTGCTTTTGTTCGATCTTTAGCGGCAGATGGGCCGCAATGGTATCTGCCAGGCGGCCAGCGTCATCAATCCCTGCGAACGAAGTAAGGACTTCGGGTGGAATCTTCTTGTTTAGTTTTACGTATTGATCGAACTGCGCCATAAGTGTTCGGCGCATTGCCTCGATCTCGTGGTCCGGCTCAGCCGGGATGGCGATCGGCTGCACGCTGGCCACGTAGTGCGTCTTAGCATCCGTGACCACGCCAAGAGTCGCGCGCTGCGTGCCCTCCACCAATACCTTTACAGTACCGTCGGGCAGTTTCAGCATCTGCAATATGCTCGCCACGGTACCCACATCGTAAAGATCTTCAGGCCCCGGTTCGTCCTTGGCGGCGGATTTTTGCGCCACGAGAAACACGCTCTTTCCGGACTCCATGGCGGTCTCCAGCGCTTTGATTGAGCGTGGGCGCCCAACAAAGAGGGGTATCACCATATGCGGAAATACCACTACATCGCGCAAAGGCAGTAGAGGATAACGTTGTACGTCTTGCGGCAGTTCGCTCGCCATGGGCAACTCCTTACGCCGAGTGGCTATAGGTTAAGCATATGGATGCGGCTCAGCGCATATCAAGCACGCCGCCTTGGTGGCATATGCCAAAGTTAGACGCCCACCGCCTTGGGCTGATCGGAATAAATCAGAATCGGAGGCGTGTCGCCCGCGATCGTTCCCTCGTCGACGACGACTTTGGCAACGTTTTGCATCGACGGCAAATCAAACATGATCTCAAGCAACGAATGCTCAATAATAGAGCGCAACCCGCGCGCGCCTGTCTTGCGCGCTAGTGCGCGGCGCGAAATGGCAGTTAACGCATTCTCGCGAAACTCCAGCTCCACACCTTCCATATTGAACAAGCGCTGATACTGGCGCACAAGCGCGTTTTTCGGTTCGGTCAGAATTCGAATCAACGCTTTATCGTCCAGTTCATCCAACGTCGCAATCACCGGAAGACGACCAATGAATTCCGGGATCAGGCCGAAGCGAATCAAATCTTCCGGTTCGACATCATGCAGCAACTGACTGATCTCTTCGCGGTTGTCCTTGCTAGATACCTGCGCATTAAACCCGATGCCGCCTTTATCTGAACGGTTGCGCACGATCTTTTCCAAACCGCCAAACGCGCCACCGCATATAAACAGGATGTTGGTCGTGTCGATCTGCACGAACTCTTGGTTGGGGTGCTTGCGTCCCCCCTGCGGGGGCACCGAGGCGATCGTTCCCTCGATCAGTTTGAGCAGCGCTTGCTGCACGCCTTCACCGGAAACGTCGCGGGTAATAGAAGGGTTTTCCGACTTGCGCGAGATTTTGTCGATCTCGTCGATATAGACTATGCCGCGCTGCGCTTTCTCGACATCGTAGTCGCACTTTTGCAGCAGTTTTTGGATGATGTTCTCGACATCTTCGCCGACGTAGCCAGCTTCCGTGAGCGTAGTCGCGTCTGCAATGACGAACGGCACATTCAGCAGGCGCGCCAACGTCTGCGCCAGCAGGGTCTTTCCGGAGCCGGTGGGTCCGATGAGCAGAATGTTGCTCTTGGCGACCTCTACGTCGTTATGTTTGGTCTGAGTCTTGAGGCGTTTATAGTGGTTATAAACTGCCACCGAAAGTGTCTTCTTAGCGCGCGTTTGACCAATTACATACTCGTCGAGAATGCGGCAAATTTCTTGCGGCACTGGAAGGTCCAGCTTGGCGTTTTTGACCTCGTTGCCGTGAATCTCTTCGCGAATAATGTCGTTGCATAGATCGATGCATTCATCGCAAATAAAGACCGACGGCCCGGCAATGAGCTTACGCACTTCGTGCTGGCTCTTGCCGCAGAATGAGCAATACAACAACTTCTCGCCGCCAATCTTATCCGTCATAGCTCTCGGCCGCCTTTCGCCTTATGCTTCCTTAGGAATCTGATCCGCTCGCGCCTTCGCGTCGTGCCAATACTTTATCAATAATGCCGTACTTGAGTGCCTCCTCGGCGCTCATAAAATTGTCACGGTCTGTGTCCTTCTCCAGCAACTCCACTGACTGCCCGGTATGCTTGGCCATCATTTCATTCAGCTTGCGGCGCAGATAAAGTATTTCCTTCGCATGGATCTCGATGTCAGATGCCTGCCCGTGGAAACCACCCGAAGGCTGATGAATCATGACACGCGAATTCGGCAAAGCGAAGCGCTTGCCCTTGGTGCCTGCCGCCAATAAGAACGCGCCCATGCTCGCCGCCAAGCCAATGCAAGTAGTGCATACATCCGGTTTGATGAACTGCATGGTGTCATAAACGGCCAACCCGGCAGAAACTGAACCACCCGGCGAATTGATATAGAAGAAAATATCCTTGTCAGGGTTCTCCGATTCCAAGAACAGCAACTGCGCCACAACCAAATTCGCAGTTGCCTCGGTTACCGGCCCAACCATGAACACGACTCGCTCTTTCAGCAGCCGCGAATAGATATCGTAGGCGCGCTCGCCCCGGCCGCTCTGCTCGACCACCATCGGGATAAAACCCAAGCCTTGCGGCTCCATGTGCGTCATGCTTGCTTCGTCCCCATCAACTCGTCGAACGCAATGGCCGTTTCTTCCACCTGCGCGCGCGCCAAAATCCAGTCCACGACATTATCCTCTGCTACTACCGCCTCAACTTCACGAATGCGCTCAGGTTGCGAGTAGTACCACTTTACCAGTTCGTCCGGCTGCTCGTACGTTTGCGCATGCTCTTGCAAACGCGCGCGCACCTGCTCCGGCTTAGCTTCCAAGGATTGCTGCTTGATGATCTCCGCGACGATAAGGCCTAGACTGACACGCCGGGTGGCCTGTTCACGGAACAAATCCGACGGAGGCATTTGCTGGCCCTCCAGCTTGACACCTCGCTCCCGCAGATCCGCCAACATGCTTTCGTGCATACGTGCAATTTCCATACCGACCAGCGATTGCGGCGGCGTTACCGGCGTGCGATCCAGCAATACTTGCATGATCTGATCTTTGATCCGGCCTTTGATGCGGTTGATCACCTCGCGCTCCAGATTGGCGCGTATCTCTGCGCGCATCTTGCCCAAGTCACCGTCCGGAACGCCTAAGGCCTTGGCAAAACTCTCGTTTAAATCGGGCAGATGTGGCGCCTGCACCTCCTTAACGGTGATCTCAAAGACGGCGTCCTTACCGGCGACCTGCTTGCCGTGATAATCCGCCGGGAAAGTCATCGGCACCTTTCTGGTCTCTCCCGCTTTCATGCCCAACAAGCCGTCCTCGAACGCTTTGAGCAAGCGCCCGTCGCCCACCGTCACAATCTGACCACTAGCGGAACCGCCCTCGAAATCGGCGCCGTCGATGCTGCCGCGATAATCTATCTGTACACGGTCATCCTTTTGCGCCCCACGCTCCACCGCATGGAAATGCGCACGCTGTTTGCGCAACACATCAATGGTTCGATCGACATCCGCGTCGGTCACTTGCACTGTTGGGCGCTGCACCTTGGCAGTGCTCAAATCGCCGACGGCGATATCCGGGTACACCTCGAACTTGGCCACGAACTCGAAAATCGACTCGTCGGTCGAATCGGCCTTGGGTTCGAACTGCGGCAATCCGGCCACACGGTAGTTATGCGTCTTGACTTTCTCCGCGAACGCTTCGCGGATGCCATCGGCCACGACCTCTTGCCGCACTTGACCGCCATACTGTTGCGCCACAATCTTGAGTGGCACTTTACCAGGGCGAAAGCCTGCCAGACGCACGGTGCGCGCCATGCGCCGCAAACGTGCGTCGACTTCGCTGTTGATCTTGGTGGCAGGAAAAGTCAGCTCGACCTGCCGCTGCAGAGAGTTGGATGCTTCTGTGGTCATTTTTGTGTCAATACATTCTGGTGCGAAAGGAGGGACTCGAACCCACACACCTTGCGGCGCTGGAACCTAAATCCAGTGCGTCTACCAATTCCGCCACTTTCGCGAATCATCAATCGGAACCGAGCATTATACGCCACCCCCCAAGCGGACCTTTGCCTCGCACCCTAGCTAGGGTATACCGCCATGCGGCAATATTGAAGCGCAAAACTGGCATTTACCCTTATTAGTATTTCCGATTTGCGCATATGCGACAGTGCCTTAAGCACGGCAGGCCGCTACTGCCTGTTCCAGACGCTCGACCGCCACCAACTCGATGCCTTCCAGGCTCTTCTGGCTGCTGCCTTTCGGCGCATTGCCGCGCGGGACGATCGCCTTGGTAAACCCAAGTTTCGCGGCCTCCTTGAGCCGCTCTTGTCCGCGCTGCACCGGGCGCACCTCGCCCGCCAACCCGACTTCGCCAAAAGCGACCAGCTTCTGCGGCAGCGGCTGATTGCGCAAACTCGAAACAATCGCCAGCAGCACCGCCAGATCCGCCGCCGGCTCGGCAATGCGCACACCGCCGACCGCGTTTACAAACACATCTTGATCGAAACAAGCGATACCCGCATGCCGGTGCAGCGCCGCCAACAGCAATGCGAGGCGATTGCTTTCCAAACCCACGCTCAAACGCCGCGGGTTCGAAGTATGCGCGGTGTCGACCAGCGCTTGCACTTCCACCAGCAATGGCCGCGTCCCTTCCAGTGTGACGGTGATGCAAGCGCCGGCGACTTCTTGGCCGTGGTGCGATAGGAACAACGCCGAAGGATTGCCGACTTCGCGCAAACCTTTCTCGGTCATGGCGAACACGCCAAGCTCGTTTACCGCGCCAAAGCGATTCTTGAATGCTCGTACCAAGCGAAAGCTCGAATGAGTGTCGCCTTCGAAATAGAGCACCGTATCGACGATATGTTCGAGCACGCGCGGGCCGGCGAGTGACCCTTCTTTGGTGACGTGCCCAATCAGCACCAGCGTGATGCCGCTTTGCTTGGCGTGCCGCGTCAATTGAGCAGCGCATTCGCGTACTTGCGCAACCGAACCTGGCGCTGAGGTCAGCGCTTCAGAGTACACCGTTTGGATCGAGTCGATGACGGCAACTTCGGGTTTGCGCTCAGCCAGCACCGCAAGAATCTTCTCCAACTGGATCTCGGACAACAATTGCACATCGTGCGAATCCAAGCCTAGGCGGCGGGCGCGCAGCGCGATTTGTTGCAGCGACTCCTCCCCGCTCACATATAACGCGCTGTGTGCCGCGCCAACACGGCACAGCGTCTGCAACAGCAGGGTTGATTTACCTATGCCCGGATCTCCGCCGATCAGCACAACACCGCCCGGCACTAAACCGCCGCCCAACACGCGATCGAACTCGCCAATCCCGGTGGTTAACCTTTGCAGCTCTTGTGCTTCGACCTGGCTAAGCGGTTGCACTTCGCTCGGCTGCGCCAGCGCCGAGAATCGATGCACGCTTGCCGGCGACGCCGGCCGCTCAATGCTTTCGACCAGCGTGTTCCATGCATTGCAATGCGCGCACTGCCCTTGCCATTTGGTGGCGTAGCCGCCGCACTCACTGCAGACGTATACCGTTTTCGCTTTGGCCATCTGTATAAATTGAATGCTCGCTGCCCGCTACAGAGCGTCAATCTCGATCACCGGCACGCGTAGCGCGAGCGCGCACAACAACTCGTAACTCACCGTCCCAGCACTCGCCGCCACCGCTTCTACCGGCATCCCGGCACCCCACAAGATCACCTCGCTACCAGTTTCCGCTTGCGGGATTTCAGTGATATCGACGCACAACATGTCCATCGATACGCGTCCAAGCAACCGCGTGCGCACCCCCGCCACTCGTACCGGCGCGCCCGTACTAGCGTGGCGCGGATATCCATCGGCGTAACCGCAGGCGATGATGCCGACTCGCATCGGCTGCGTGGCGCGAAAGCTAGCGCAATAGCCGACCGCATCGCCCGCTTTCAGTTCTTGAGTAGCGATAATTTCACTGGTGAGCGTCATCACCGGCCGCAGCCCCAATTCCTCCGCATTCTGATCATCAAATGGCGATGCGCCGTACAGCATGATGCCCGGGCGCACCCAATCAGCATGCGTGCTTGGATGCCGCAGCAGCGCCGCCGAGTTAGCAAGATTGCGCGGCAAGGGTTGCGTGGAAGCCACTTGCTCAAAACGCTGCAATTGTTCGCGCACGCCGTCGTGTTCTTCCGCGCATGCAAAATGCGTCATGAGCACAATCTGCGAAATCTGCGCCGTCTGCAACAATTCAATAGCGCGCGGCACATCCCTCAAGGCAATGCCGAGCCGGTTCATTCCGGTGTTGATCTTCAAATGTACTTCGAGTTTTTGCTTCACGCGTGTGCTGCGCAACAAACGCACTTGCTCCATCGAATGCACCACTGTTGCCAGACGATGATCCGCGATCGTTTCCAACTCGCTCACAGCAAAAAAACCTTCCAGCAGAAGGATGCGATGCGCATAACCCGCTTCGCGCAAGCGTACCGCAGCGTCGAGTTCTAAAACAGCAAAGGCATCGGCATCGCGCAGACCGCGCGCCGCGCGCATCAGCCCGTGCCCGTAAGCATTGGCCTTGACCACCGCCATCAGCTTGGCACTAGGCGCGTGCCGCCGCGCCACGGCCAGATTGTGGCGCAACGCTCCTAGATCGATGCTGGCGCGGATTGGACGCATTAAGGCGCCACCGACGGCTCTGTTGTAACGCGGTGAGGGCCGCTGATTCGGGTATTAATACCCGCCGCCGCCGCTGGCGTAGTTCTCAAAACGAGTGTACTGACCACGGAACGTGAGCTTGACTGTGCCGATCGGGCCGTTGCGCTGCTTGCCGATGATGATCTCGGCGATGCCGCGATCGGGAGAATCTTCGTTGTAAACCTCGTCGCGATAAATGAAGAGGATAACGTCCGCATCTTGTTCGATCGCGCCGGATTCGCGCAAATCGGACATTACCGGGCGTTTGTTAGGCCGCTGCTCGAGCGCGCGGTTCAACTGGGACAAAGCAATCACCGGCACCTTCAATTCCTTGGCCAGCGACTTGAGCGAGCGCGAGATCTCCGAGATTTCGGTCGCGCGATTCTCACCTTGGGAAGTCGAACTCATCAGTTGCAAGTAATCGACCACGATCAGTCCCAAGCCCTGATACTGCCGGTGCAGACGCCGCGCGCGCGCGCGCAGCTCAAGCGCGTTCAAACCGCCGCTCTCATCGACGTAGATCGGCGCATCGGAGAGCTTGGCGAGCACATCGGTTAGGCGCTGCCAGTCGGCCGTCTCTAACCGGCCGGTGCGCAACTTGTGCTGGTCAAAGCGCCCCGCGGCGCCAAGCACGCGCATCGCGATTTGCGTGCCGCCCATCTCCATGCTGAACAGCGCCACCGGCAATTTCATGTGCAAGCCGACATGTTCGGCAATGTTCAGTGCAAATGCCGTCTTACCCATGGATGGCCGGCCGGCGACAATAATCAGATCGCCTGCTTGCAAACCGGCTGTCATATGGTCGAGATCGACAAAACCGGTCGGCATGCCGGTGACATCGCTTGGATTCTCGCGGTTGTAAAGATCGTCGATCTTCTGCACCACTTGCGTCAGCAGCGGCTGGATGTGCACGAACCCTGTGCTGCTGCGCGCGCCGGCTTCGGCGATCTGAAAAATCTTGGCCTCCGCCTCGTCGAGCAAATTGCGCGCGTCGCGACCGCTCGGGTTGTACGAACTATCCGCGATCTCAGTGCCGACCTGCGCAAGCTTGCGCGTTATCGCCTTCTCGCGCACGATCTCGGCGTAGCGGCGCACATTGGCGGCGCTCGGCGTGCCTTGCGCAATCGATCCAAGGTAGGCAAGCCCGCCCGCCGCATCTAACTCATTGGAGCGCTCAAGCGCTTCCGATACCGTTACGATGTCAGCCGGCTTGCTGTCGTCGATGAGGTGCGCAATGTGGGTGAAAATGCGCCGGTGATCATCGCGGTAAAAATCGTCGCCCGTAATAACGTCCGCGACGCGGTCCCACGCGGTGTTTTCCAGCAGCAGCCCGCCCAACACCGCTTGTTCCGCCTCGATCGAATGCGGCGGCAACTTGATCGCATCGACTTGGGTATCGGGCTGAATAAGAGGAATGGGGCGAGCCATGGTGAGTTCTCTGCGAAGCAAATGCGGTCGAAACATTATCGAGCGTTTTTGTCCGCGGGCGCAAACAAAAATCTCGAGAACTCACAAGTTATCCACCGTTCGCCCACAGGATCAAAGTAGGCGCGGCAGAACCGGGGGGATGGGGCGCGGGGGTACCCCTGGCGAAGACGGGCGAAGCCTGGGCTTTGCCCATCTTCGCGTTCCCCGCACTCGTTCTTGGAGGAGTAGTCGACGCTCGAGGGTGCGCTACGCGCACCTTGGGGTAAGAAGCAACAGCGGCCGCCGTTGCTGTTTGCTTCAAAGTGCGCGCTGCGCACTCTGTATTGGCGACTCCGCTACTAGAGCCAGCGCGGGGCAGGGGGTTCCCCCGCGCCCCGTTTATTCCCCCGCGCCCCGTTATTTACTGTTCGCCCAGCACCGAGACAGTGATGGTGGTCACAACGTCCGGATGCAGCGCCAAGACAAGGTGCGTGTCGCCTATCGCCTTGAGCGGCCCGGTTGGCATGCGAATCTCCGCTTTAGCGATCTCGAAGCCTTGCGCGGTCAGCGCTTCCGCGATGTCGGCGTTGGTAACCGAGCCGAACAGCCGCCCGTCGACACCGGCCTTGCGCGTAATCTGCACCGTTGTGCCGTTTAGTTTCTCGGCACGCGCCTGCGCTTTGCCGAGCGCGTCAGCCTGCGCTTTTTCCAATTCGGCGCGGCGCAGCTCGAAAGCCGCGACATTTTCCGGCGTGGCGCGCTTGGCCTTGCCATGCGGAATGAGGTAGTTGCGCGCGTAACCTTGCTTCACTTTGACGACGTCGCCCAGTGCGCCTAAGTTGGGCAGTTTCTCCATCAGGATGACTTCCATGACTATGACCTCTTGTGCAGATCAGTGTACGGCAGCAACGACAAAAACTGTGCGCGCTTGATTGCCGTGCCGAGCTGGCGCTGATAGCCGGACTTGGTGCCGGTAATGCGCGCCGGCATGATCTTGCCGTTCTCGTTGACGAATTCTTTTAGAACTTCGATGTCCTTGTAATCGATCTCTTTAACGCCTTCGGCGGTAAAGCGGCAGAACTTGCGGCGTCGAAACAGCGAACGATTTGGCTTACGCCCGTCCTTGCCTTTGGCATCTTTGCCTTTGCCTTTGCCTCGAAATGATGAACGCGGTGGCATGTCTACTCCGTATCTCTAGTTGGCGGCGGGCGCGTCGGTAGCGCCGGCCGGCTGTTCTTTGGCGACTTCCACCGCTTGCGTCAGCGAAAGCGACTTGGATTTCTCTTCCTTCATCATCGGCGAAGGCGTGGTGACGGGCTCGTCGCGCTTGATCGTCAGATGGCGCAACACCGCATCGCTGAACTTGAAGGCGTCCTCGAGTTCCGCAAGCGTCGTAAGTTCGCACTCGACGTTCATCAGCACGTAGTGCGCTTTGTGGACTTTTTGGATCGGGTAGGCAAGCTGGCGCCGGCCCCAATCTTCCAGGCGGTGCATCTTGCCGCCGCCATTGGCAATCATGCCGCGATAGCGTTCGATCATGGCGGGCACTTGCTCGCTCTGATCGGGATGAACAATAAAAACGATTTCGTAATGTCGCATCAAATCTCCTTGTGGGTTTCGCAGCACCGGAATGGCGCCGACAAAAGCCCCTCCAACGTGGGATGGGGCAAGGGAGCGCGGATTTTAGCAAAGAACGTCAGCGATGCAGATACTCAGGCTCAAATTGACGGCTGCTTGCAACTCGGAAGGGCCATACAATAACCAGGATTCTTTATTATATGGCTTTAACATTTACTCTAATAGATATAGAGCTAGCAGTATTACTCTCAGAACAACTTCCCTCAAGTCAGTGGCAAGGACCGCACCGCCGCCACCGCAGTATATCGGTGCCCCGCCGTCCGAACCGCGCCGCCCTTCTCATCCTCCCGTTTTGACCGACGCTTCCGGAAAATCCCCCGCCTTGATTACGCTAAAGCGCGCCGGATCAACGTGACGCTTGAGCGCTGCATTCACCTCGGCTGGCGTGAGCGCCAGCAACTTGCGTTCGACTTCTGCGTCCCATAAGGGGGTACGCTCCAACTGCATTAGGCGCACCAGAGCGCCCGCCAAACTGCCGTCCTGGGCGCGGTTCAGGACGAAGCGCTGCATTAGACCACTGCGCGCCTGATTGACTTCGTCGCCGGTGAATCCGTCGCGCACGGCGCGCGCGAGCTCTTCGCGCATCGCCGCTTCCAAGCGCTGCAAGTTTTGCGGCGCGTAGATGGCATACGTCGTTAAACGCCCAGCACGATCCTCAGCACTGAGCGACAAGCGCGAACCGACGCCGTAGCTTAGCCCGTCCTTTTGGCGTATGCGCGTGGCGAGCCGCGAATGCAAGAACCCCCCGCCGATGATCTCATTGGCCAGCACCAGCGCCGGTGCGTCGGCATCGTCGTCGCGAATTTGCAAATTCATGCCGCTGACGAAAAACGCGTTGGCCTTGTCGCGAATTTGCAGCGCTGCGTCGAGCGGGGCGACGTCTTGATACTGCGCGGCGATGCGCGTGAATGACTGCGGACTTATCCAATCGGCAAACAGCTCGCGCAGCAACGCGGTGATCGCCGCATCGTCAAAATCTCCCACCACCGCCGCCTCGGCGTTCGAAGCGCCATAGAAATCGCGATGAAAGCGCTGCGCATCCTCCAGCTTCGCCGCTTTCAACGCCGCGATCTGTTCTGCATAAGTGGCGAGGTAACGCACATCGTCACGCGGGTATGGATTCAGGTGACGATTAAACTCCTGCGTCGCTAAAGCGCGCGGATCGCTCAACTGTTGTTCGACACTGGCGACTCGCTCCGCTTTGGCTTGCTCGAACTCTGCCGCATCGAAGCGTGGCGCGCGCAACATTTGTGCAGCCAGCCGCAGCGCCGCCGGGAGATTTTCGCGTTTGCTTTCGATCATGGCAATCGCGCCGCTTAAGTCGCCCGCCACATTCATCTGCGCGCCGAGCCGATCGAGTTCATCCTCCAATTGCTGGCGCGCAAGCTGCGTCGTGCCGCGCATCAGCATGTCGCCGGCAAGCGCCGCGACGCTTCGTTTGCCGCGCAAACTCTCAGCGCTGCCGAAACGCAAGCTGATCTGCGCCACGACGCGCGCGCCGCGCGTCTTCTTCGGCAACAACGCGATGCGCAGCCCCGACGGCAAATCGATGCGCTGGGTGCGGGCGTGGATGTTCGCGGGCGACGGGTCGAAAGCTTCGCCCAGCGCGACGCTCTGATCGCCTTTGTAGTCCTTTACCAGAGCGGCAACATCGGGGGTGGCAGGAATCTCGGCACGATCCGGTTTCGCTTCCGGGATGAACGCGCCGACGGTGCGGTTATCGACTTTCAAATACTGCCCAGCGACGCGTGCGACATCCGCAGTCGTCACGGCTTTTAGCCGGTCACGATACAAAAAGAATAAGCGCCAGTCGCCCATGCCCATCCAGTTCGACAGCGCCAGCCCCAAGCGATCGGCGCCGCTGATGGTCGACTCGATCTGCTTCAAGTACGCCGCCTTGGCGCGATCGACTTCTTGCTGTGTCGGCGGCTGTTGCAGCAGTTCTTGCACGCTTTGCAACAACGCCGTCCGCGCGGCAGCCAGCGAATCGTCTTTGCCGAGTTGCGCTTGCAGCACCAAGATGCCCGGATCGTGCAGTTTCATCGCGGAGCTGCCGACGCTAACTGCCTTCTTCGTTTCCACCAGCGCTTTGTGCAAGCGCCCGGAAGGCGTATCGCCCAAGACGTACGCGAGGACATCGATCGGCGCCGCGTCCGCATGCGCGCCGGCTGGCACGCGATAGCCGACCGCGAGCATTTGTGCCTCACCCACGCGGCGCAGCGTGAACTCGCGCTCGCCGTCCTGCGTCGGTTCCTGCGTATAAATCGGCGGCAGCGTGCGCGCCGGCTTAGCGATGCGGCCGAAACTCTCGGCGATCACCTTGAGTGCGAATGCTTCGTTGAAACGGCCCGCAATGAGCAGCACCGCGTTGTCCGGCTGATAGTAGGTTCGGTAAAACGCTTGCAGGCGCTCGATGCCGACATTCTCGATATCGCTGCGATTGCCGATCGGCAGCTTGCCGTAGTTGTGCCAGTCATACATCACGCCATGCATGCGCTTAATCAGCACGCTGCCCGGATTGTTCTCGCCGGACTCGTACTCGTTGCGCACGACCGTCATCTCGGAATCGAGATCTTTTTTCGCCACGAACGAATTCACCATGCGATCGGCTTCCATGCGCAGCGCCCATTCGAGGTTATCCGGCGTGGCATTGAGCGTTTCAAAATAGTTGGTGCGATCGAATGACGTCGTGCCGTTGGAGCGCGCGCCGCGCTGAGACAACTCGCCTGGAATGTTCGGCCGCGCCGGCGTGCCCTTAAAGAGCATGTGCTCGAGCAAATGCGCCATGCCCGTTTCGCCATAACCCTCATGGCGCGAGCCGACCAAGTAGGTAACGTTTACCGTCACGCTCTGCTTCGATTCGTCCGGAAACAACAACACACGCAAGCCGTTGTCGAGACGGTATTCGGTGATGCCTTCCACGCTGGCAACGTGCTCGACCCCAGACGGCAGCGCAGCGGCGGCTGGTGCGGCAGGTGCCGCATCGGCAGCGTTGACATGGGTGCCAGGCATCAAGCAGAAAACAAAAACGGCACCTATGACGGTGCACAAGCGAACGGCTATGGTCATGACATGGTCCTACAAAGCGATTTGTCGGTTGGATCGGCGCGGCACTGATTCGTTCGCGACGGGATCGAAGGCAAGCCCCCTACTTCGTGCCGCTCTCGCGTTGCCGCCGCGCCTCATACAGGCAAATACCAGTGGCCACCGACACGTTCAGACTAGCCACCGCACCGAACATCGGAATGGCGATCATCTCGTCGCAATGCTCGCGCGTCAGGCGCCGCAAGCCAGGCCCTTCGGCGCCAAGCACCAGGCCCACCGCGCCGGTCAAACGTCCTGCGAATAAAGATTGCGGCGCATCCTCGGCCGCACCGATCAGCCAAATATTGCGCTCTTTCAACGCGCGCATGGTGCGCGCGAGGTTGGTGATCATGAAGTAGGGCACCGTATCCGCCGCGCCGCTGGCGACCTTGATGGCGGCGGCAGTCAAGCCGACGGCGCGGTCCTTCGGCGCGATGACTGCATGAGCGCCGGCTGCGTCCGCCACGCGCAAGCACGCGCCTAGGTTATGCGGATCCTGCACGCTGTCGAGCAGCAACAACAGCGGTGGCTCGCCCAGAGCATCGAGCAATTCGTCAAGATCGTGCGCCAGCTTGATATCTTCCACGCGCGCCGCCACGCCCTGATGATTGACGTGACCCGCCAATCCGTCCAAGCGCGCCTTATCCGCCAACACCACGCGCACATTGCGCTCGCCAGCCAATTTCTTGAGATCTTCCGCGCGCTTGTCGCTACGATCCAAATAGATTTCGCGCACGCTCGCAGCGCGTTGGCGCAAGCGTGCCGTAACGGCATGAAAACCATAGATGACGCGTTCCGAACTCATGATACTTGTCTATCTATTTAAACATTAAAAAGAACACAAGCCAGTATCCGATACCTCCTGCCGGATGTATCGTGCTTTAAGGTTGCGCGAGCGCATGTTGTAGTGCGATCTGCTTGCGCCACGCCACGCGAGCGAGGTGTTAGCGCTTCTCGCGCCGCAATTGCTTGCGCCAACCGCCCAGCGCATTGGCATCGAGCGGCGTGAAATCGATCTTGCTCGTTTCCAAATCCACGCGCACTACTTTCACCTCAACGCGGTCGCCAAGGCGGTAACTCTGCCGCGTGCGCTCGCCCACCAACTGATGCTTGGTGGCATCAAAATGAAAATAGTCGTTGCCGAGTTCTGAAACATGAATCAAACCGTCGACGAAGATCTCGTCCAGCGTGACGAACACGCCAAACGCCGTGACACCGCTAACGGTGCCGGCAAACTGTTCGCCGACGCGATCTTGCATGTAGTAGCACTTGAGCCACGCCAGCACGTCGCGGCTCGCCTCGTCGGCGCGGCGCTCGGTTTGCGAGCAATGCTCGCCGATGGCGCGCCAGTCGCCCGGCTTGTAGGCTTCGTCGGATAGCACCGCCTTGATGGCGCGATGTACCAGCAAATCTGGGTAACGCCGAATGGGCGAAGTAAAGTGCGTGTAGGCGTCGTAGGCTAAACCGAAATGCCCGACATTCTCCGGACTGTAAAGCGCTTGCTGCATCGAGCGCAGCAACAAAGTCTGCAAGAATCCGGCATACGGCTTGCCTTTGATTTGCTGCATCACCGCGGCGTAGTCTTTAGCATGCGGCTCGTCGCCGCCGGGCAGTTGCAAACCGAATTCGCGCAGCACTTCGCGCACCGCGCGCAGTTTCTCCGGCGTGGGCGAATCGTGTACCCGATAAAGCGCCGCTTGCTCGTGCGCGCTGAGGAATTCCGAGGCGCACACGTTTGCCGCCAGCATGCATTCCTCGATCAAGCGGTGCGCCTCGTTGCGCACCGAGGCGCGAATAGAAACGATCTTGCCTTGCTCGTCGAAGCGCAATTCCGGTTCCGAAGTTTCGAACTCGATGGCGCCGCGGCGCGCACGCGCTTTGCTGAGCGCTTGATAAAGTTCGTTGAGGTTGCGCAGATGCGGCAGCAGCGCGGCATCCTCGGCCAGCGTGGGCGCATCGCCGTACAGCCAGCCCGCCACTTGCGTGTAAGTCAAGCGCGCCTGCGAATGCATCACCGCTTCGAAGAAGCGATAGTCCTTCACTTCACCGCGAGCGCTGATATCCATCTCGCACGCCATGCACAGGCGATCCACCTGCGGCTTGAGCGAACACAATTCGTTCGACAGCGCCTCAGGCAGCATGGGAATCACCCGGCGCGGGAAATACACCGAATTACCGCGCGCCATCGCTTCTTCGTCCAGCGCCGAGCCGGGGCGCACGTAATGGCTGACGTCCGCGATGGCGACGATTAGCCGGAAGCCCTTGCCCCGCTTTTCGCAGTACACGGCGTCGTCAAAATCCTTGGCTGTTTCGCCGTCGATAGTAACCAGCGCCAACTCGCGCAAATCTTCACGACCCTTCGCATCCTTCGCCAGCACTTTCTTCGGCAGCTTCTTCGCTTCCGCTACTGCCGCCGGCGACCACTCGAACGGCAAGGTATGCTTGCGCAGCGCAATCTCGATTTCCATGCCCGGATCGGCGTAATTGCCGAGCACATTGATGATGCGCGCCACCGGCTCCGCATGACGATCGGGCTGGCTGATCAATTCGACTTCCACCACCTGCCCCGCTTTGGCATCGCGCGCTTCGCCCGGTGCGACGACAATGTCGCGGCTGATACGTTTATTCTCCGCTACGACGAACAGCACGCCGTGGCGCACGAACACGCGCCCGACCAAGCGCTGATTTGCTCGCTCCAGCACTTCCACGATCACGCCTTCGCGCCGGCCGCGCCGATCGACACCGACTTCGCGCCCGATCACGCGATCGCCGTGCAGCACGCTCAACATCTGCTTGGAGCTGAGAAACAAGTCGGCAGAGCCATCGTCGGGAATGAGAAAGCCATAGCCGTCCGCATGCCCTTCCACGCGCCCGCGCAGCAATTCCATCTTCGCCGGCAAGCACACCGCGCCCTTGCGATTGCGCATGATCTCGCCCTCGCGCTCCATCGCGTTCAGGCGCCGCGTGAAAGTGCCGCGCTCGTCGTCGTTCACCTCCAGCAGTTGCGCCAGCGCATCTTCGCTCAGAGGAACGCCTTGTTCGGTCAGCGTTTGCACGATGAACTCACGACTCGGCAGCGGCTGCGCGTAGCGCGTTTGTTCGCGTGCTAAGTGCGGATCTTGAGCTCGTTTACTGCGGCGTTTGGTTGGCAAGGGCTTATTCGATAAATGCTAGTGTGGTGTCCCGCGAATTACCGATGTAGCCGCATGTATTGCATCTTCGATGCGCCATTTAAAGCCTCTGGAATTCAGCAGGTTATTTGTCGGATACCACACTAGATTGGCAAAAGCTTATTTGACAAAAGAACGGGTTCCGATAGAATTTGCCTCCCGCGCCCAGATGGCGGAATTGGTAGACGCGCTAGGTTCAGGTCCTAGTGGTGGCAACACTGTGGGGGTTCGAGTCCCTTTCTGGGCACCACCAGACTCGCTCTTTGGCCAGGCGTAGTACATCTGGCCGCGAGTATATCCGAAAGCTAGCGAGCGACCGGTATCAGCCCAGCGTCTGGACAATTTCCACCACATCGCGGCTGCGCGTGACTTTATCGCCCCAAACGCGGTCGAACTCCGCCACCAACTGCTTCAATCCGTCGGAATTGCGGATTGCATTGGCGCTGGCAACGTCATTGAACTCGTAATAGGCGTAGTGCACAGCTGGGTCGATTTCGCTCCAGCCTCGAAACGCGCGCACAGCGCCAAAGGCAGTGCGAGCATCAGCCAAGTGCTCATCTTGGTACCAGCGGTCGAAGTCTTGTTTTAGAGTCTGATCGGTAAGTTGAGCGCACACAACGAAATAAGCGGTCATCTCGTCTTCCTAAACTTGGAGTGCTGCAATTAGCTGTTTGCGTGCGCCGCTGCCGCTGCGCTTGCCCCCGCAATTCGGCCGAACACCGCGCCCGACATCAGTCCCGTGCCCCCCGGGTAGTTGAAATAGAACAAGCCGCCGATCAACTCGCCGGCAGCATAGAGACCACGCATTGCCGCGCCATCGGTGTCGATCACCTGTGCATCGGTGTTGACACGCAAGCCGCCAAAGGTGAAGGTGATACCGCACGTCACCGCATAGGCTTCGAACGGTGCTTTCTCGAGCCGATTGGTCCAGTTCGACTTATTCGGCAGCAGACCTTCGGTCCGGCGGCCGTCTTTGACGTTCGGGTTGAAGTCGACATCCGTGCGCACCGCAGCGTTGTACGCTCGCAGAGTCTCGAGCGCGCGCTCGGCGTTGACGTCATCCAACTTGCGCACCAGTTCCTCCAGCGTATTGGCGCTGACTTTGGTGACCTGTCGAATGCGATATTCGTCCCGCAGCAAATGCGTGACTTGCTGATCGAAAATTTGCCAAGCGAATTGACCGGGTTGGCGCAAGATGACCGCGCCGTACTTTGCGTACGTGTAGTTGCGAAAATCTGCGCCTTCGTCGACGAAGCGCTCGCCGTTGGCATTTAACATAATGCCGAATGGATAGGAGTGCTTTTGAAATCCGTCGCCCACCGCAAGGTCGCCGAATTCCGGCGCATTGCGATCCCAGCCGACCGCATGACAACCGGACCAGTTGCCATACGGCGCGGCGCCCGCGTCCAGCGCCATGCGTATGCCGTCGCCGGTGTTGTACATCGTGCCGCGCACTTTGGCCAAGTCCCAACCCGGTCCAAGATAGCGCGTGCGCCACTCAGGATTGGCTTGAAAGCCACCAGCAGCGAGCACCACGGCCCTACATTTAACTTGCTGTGTCTTGCCGCGGTAGCGTACGAGGACGCCATGCACGCCCGCATCGTCGTGCAAAAGTGAAAGCGCACGCGCCTGATAAAACACGCTCACACCGTCGCGTGCCGCCGCCTTAGCCTGCGCTTCCACCAAGCCTGGCCCGCCGCCGTACGCTTCGACCGTTAGCCCACCCCAAAACTTGAAGCGCTCACCCACTTTGAACGCTTGCCGCCCGTATATCGGTGCAAAGCGCACGCCTTTGCCGCGCATCCACAACATAGCTGCCTTGCTGCGCTTAACCAACAGTTCGGCCAAATCCGGATCGGTGCGGTTCTCCGTCACGCGCGCCATGTCATCGAAAAACTGCTCCTCGGTGTAACTGCCGAAATCGGTACGGGCGATTTCCTCCTCGCTCAGATCGGGCATTAATTTGCGCAGATCGTCGACACCGTCGTAAGCGCAGCGCATCGCCCCGGCAGTAAAGCGCGTGTTGCCGCCGGATAAATGCTCCGGCGCGCGCTCTAAAACGACAACTGAAACCTTGGCCTCGCGCGCCGACAGCGCGGCGCACATCGCCGCGTTGCCCGCACCGACGATGACGACATCACAACTTTGTGGCAGATCACTCATTGGTGTTCGGTTTTCTATTGAGATCGAAGCTCGTCCTGCAGCTAGCGTTTTGCGCCGATCAAGCTGCTGATCACGGGCCAGTACTGTTCACTCAATCCGGATTCCTGCGCTTGCCGGAACCACTCGTCGACACTTCGCGCGCCACGTGCGTCGACATGCATATCGTGCGCCAGGCCTAGGGCGTAGCTCAAGTCCTTGCGCGCGTACGACACCGAAAACGCGCGTTCCGGAAATGCCTGCGGCAACATCGCTTTCATGCCGTGATTGCGCAGCGCGAAACTATCGGCCGACCCCTTCTCTAGGGCGCCAAACAGCACCGATGCATCGACGCCCGCGCGCTCGCCAATCGCTTTTGCCTCGCTTAGGGCAGCCACCGTTTCAAACAGCACCATATTGTTCAGAATTTTCACCACCTGACCCGAGCCGACCGGACCGCACAAGGTGACGTCGGTGGCAAACGTCGCAAGCAGCGGGCGGATACGCTCAAACGCAACGGCATCCGCGCCTACGGTGATCGACAACGTGCCGGCTTCCGCAGCGGCGCGCGTGCGCGCGACCGGCGCATCGATGAACGTCACGTCGCGCTGCGCAAAGTGCGCCGCGAGCTGGCGCGTCAAATCCAAGGGCGAGGTGCTGAGATCAACCACCACCGATCCAGGCGCAACCGAGGCGAGCAAGCCGTCCGCAGCGAGCGCCACACGCTGCACCGCCTCGCCCGATGGCAGCGATAGAAAAATCACCTGCGATTGCTCAGCCGCTTCGCGCACCGTCTTCACGGCGCGCACGCCCACTGCCGCCAAGCGCTGCAACGGCGCCGGATCGAGATCAAACGCAAGCACCGCGACGCCCGTCTTGATCGCCAAGTTGCGGCACATGGGCTCACCCATGACGCCCAGGCCGATAAAACCAAACTGCTTGAACGTCATGGCGTCCCCAGTCCGACGTAGATACCTTTAGTTTGCTGATACAAGCGCACGCCGCTAATGCCTTTCTCGCGTCCCAGCCCGCTTTCCTTGTAGCCGCCAAACGGCGTCGCAATCGAAAGCTGCTTATAAGTGTTGATCCACACCGTGCCGGCCTCTAACCGACGCGCGACCCGGTAAGCGCGAGCGAAATCCGCGGTCCATACACCGGCGGCCAGGCCGTACACCGTGGCATTGGCTTGCGCGATCAGATCGTCCTCATCTTCGAATGGCATGGCGCACAGCACGGGGCCAAAAATCTCTTCCTGAGCGATCGCGGCGTTGTTCTCGATGTCTGCCAGAATGGTCGGCAAGTAAAATGCGCCCCGAGCCAGCCGCACATCGCCGGGCGCTAAGCCGCCGCATAAGACTTCGGCGCCCGCATTTCGCGCGGCAATCACCATCCCCGCAATACGATCGCGATGCGCGAAGGAAGCAATCGGTCCCATTTGCGCGCCTTTGGCATCGGGCAGATCGACACGCAGCGAACGCGCGATGTTGAGCACTGCGCCGAGCAAGCGCTGGTACGCCGAACGCTGCACGAACAAACGCGATCCGGCCACACAGGACTGTCCGCTGCCCTCGAAGATGCCGGAAGCGATCGCCTGCGCTGCGGCTTCAATGTCGGCGTCTGCAAACACAATGTGCGGTGACTTGCCGCCGAGCTCCAACGCCACCGGCATCAATTTCTTGGCTGCCGCGAGCGCAATGCGTTTACCGCTCGCCGTACCTCCGGTGAACGACACCATCCTCACGCCGGGATGCTCGACCAACGCCGCTCCGGTGCTGGCGCCGCTGCCCGGCAGCACGTTGAGCACGCCGTGCGGCAGCCCCGCTTCCAGCGCGATGCGCCCCAATTCCAATGCAGGCGAAGGTGTCAGCTCGGAAGGTTTTAATATCACCGCGTTGCCACCTGCCAACGCAGGCGCGACTTTCTGCGCCTCCATGGTCATCGGCGAATTCCACGGGGTAATCGCGGCCACCACGCCATAGGGTTCGTACGCGGTCATCGAGAGATAATTGCCGCGCGCAGGCGTCACCTCCGCGCCCAGCGTTTCACACACCGCGGCGAAGTAACGAAAGGTGGCCGCCGCGCTTTTCACTTGCGCGACGCACTCCGACCACACTTTGCCGTTTTCGATCATTTGCAGCTGCGCGAAGCGCTCGGCGTTGGCGCTCATGCGTTCCGAAATGCAGTGCAGCACCTCGGCGCGCTGATGCGGCAGCAAGGCACTCCAATTTTGGGCCCGCGCCGCGCGAGCGGCTGCGGCAACCGCGTGTTCGACGTTTGCCGGCGTCGCCGCGCAAACCTCGTAGTTCACTTGGCCGGTGGCCGGATTGACGGAAACGAGCCGCTCGCTACCATTGTTGATCCACTCACCGTCGATCAACATCGGCTTGCACTGTGTCGGAGAACTAGCTGCGCTCACCGCGTATCTCCTGGAGCACCGGCAAAATGTACTCACGAAACTTGGCCGGATTCTCGCTCATCGGAAAATGCCCGACTTCGCGCATGATGGTTACTCTCGCCCCGGGAATAGCTTGCGCGGTGCGCAGCGTATCCTCCGGCATGCAAGAAAAATCGTATTCGCCGGTGAGCAAGTACAACGGGCATGCCGCGGTGTTGATGCCGCCCAAGCGCCCGCGCAAGTCGCCATCAACGCGGTAAAAATGCAGGTCGCCTTTGAATACGCCTGGCCCGCCTTGTTTATATTGCCACAGCGTCTCGTCACGATAGGGGCTTTGCGGCGCCACCAATCCGGAGACGAGCGCCGCGCATACTTCACCGCTGTGCACATCGGGCCGATTGAGCCAACTGGTGTCGTACCAGGGCTGCTGAAAGTCCGCCGCCTCGAGGCCAATCAATGCGCGAAATTCGCTGCCGTGCGCATGCGCAAGCTGCAATACGATGCGCCCGCCGATGGAGCAGCCCATGACCACAGGTCGTTCGAGTTTCAGCGCGGCACAGAATGCGCGCACGGTATCAACGTAGCGCTGCGTGGTCAACTGATATTCGCGCTGATATGCGCCGGCCGGCGGGTATGACTTGCCGTGCCAAGGCATGTCGAAGGCGAGCACGCGGTAATGCGCCGTGATATCGCGGTCGCACAGCAAATGGCGGTATTGCCGCGCGTCCGCGCCGGCGGTGTGCAAGCACACCAGCGGGATACCTCGCCCGGCTTCTTCAAAATAAACACGGCAGTCTTCGCCCTGCACTTTCGTGGTGAAGTAACGGCCGACGATCGGCTCGAACTCAACACCGGCCGAGTCGATCATGCCTGACCTCGCGGCAAAGCCAATAAATCTTTGAAGTACTGCAGATTCGCCATCAGCGGGTGCAGATTGCCTTCCAAGCGCATTTCACCGCGCTTCGCCAGCGCCAGCACGTCGTGCCACCCTGGCGGTGGCGGCTCCCGCCAGAACTGCATCCATGCTTGCGCGGTGCCGCGAACAGCAAAATCCCAGGCCGTCAGCGGCGGCAGCTTGTCTTGCACGGATAGCGTGCCGCGCTCGATGGCGAGCAACAGCGTTTCGTTGCCGACCCCTAGCAAAACGCGCGCCTGCAACCAAACGCCGCGTGTGCGCCATGCTTTGTCACTCGCGCATCGAACCAACGCCGCTCGCAGCTTGGCGGCGAGTTGTGCCTCGGAGGGTTGATCCGCCAACGCCGGGTCCTCAATGCACGACTGATGTGGAGCCATACATACAGCGCGGCATCTCCGCCCGAGCGCGTCTCATCGATGCTGCGGCTCTTCGAAGCGAAATCCCATGGTGCGGCAATGGTAGTAAATGCCGCCGTCCTGCACGATGAGCCAATTGGCGTTCTTGCCACCCTCGTTGTGATGCGAATGCACGCTCTTCGCGGGCGTCACCATGGTGATATACGGCGACCAATCCTTGCGCGTGCCGTCGACTTTCGAGTAGCAACGCTCGCCATCGACGGCGAGCGACACGGCGACCGAATTGTGACTGTGCGGGACTTGATAGCCACCGGGCGGCAACTGATTCATTGCCAAAGTAAGGGTCGGGGAAATATTGCGCCGCTGCTCCAGCCCTTGCGAAGAGAACACTACCGCGAGTCCGGCCACCTCCGACTGCCCCAGTAAACGCGCCCGGGCACGCTCCAATTCCGCGCGGATCGTGGCCGCGGGAAAATGTGCTGCCTCGACCAGCGCGTCGCGCCCTAGTGGCGGACTGAGGCGTTCGAACGCCAACTGCGGTTCGTTGCTGACGATCCAAACGACGCTGTCACTGGTGACATTCGAGACCAAACGCAACGGCTCGCCGCCCGGCAGCGAAAACGCATCGCCGCGATGCCAATCGATAGCATCGCGCCCTTGCTTCACGCAACCGCTGCCTTCGATGACGAAACCAAGCACCGTGGTCGCGCGCGGATTCAGTTCCAGGGTCTCGCCCGCGCGCACGCGCGCATAGCCCGCGAGCACCAAAGGCGTAGTAGCGGGGAAATTCAAACCGAGGGCAGCGCTCTGGTCGCAGGCAATCCAAGCCGTGCCGGCGCTCAGGTCGAGCGCGTGATCGCGTTCAGCGGCAAACGCGGTCGCCGGCACCTCGGCATATTCGAGATTGAACGCATTGCCGGAGTCGAAATAGCGCGCACGGCGCGCGTATACGTCTTGCGCTGAGTTGTCAGGTGAGCCCGGCATGGCCGCCTCCTAATTCATGTCTTTCCGCTATTGTAAGCCCAGCGATTCGCCGAAGAGCGATAATTGCGCCGGTGCGGAAACCCTTGACCTGCGCCACCCGCACAACGACAGTCACCATCCCATGAAACCCTATTCTCCGAAACAAACTGGCCCGCTGCATGACGTGCGCGTGCTCGACTTATCGCGCTTGGTCGCAGGCAACATGCTCACCGTCTTCCTTGCCGATTTCGGCGCCGACGTTATCAAAATCGAGCGCGCCGACGGCGGCGACGATTTGCGCCACTGGCGCGAAGAAGGCGAAGCGATCTACTGGAAGATCTACGGGCGTAACAAGCGCTCGATGACACTTGATCTGAAGAGCGCCGATGGCCTGGCGACGCTGCGCAAACTGGTCGAAGCAGCGCATGTCACCGTCGGCCCGGTGAGCACCGCGATGGATCTGCTCACGCATCCCTACGCGCTCGGCCGCGAAGCGGTCGTCGATCTGCCGGACGACTCCATGGGCGCGCTGCCGATGCACAACATCGTGCCGCGACTTAGTGGCACGCCCGGCGGCTTCCGCCGCCCCGCGCCGAAACTCGGCGAACACAAAGCAGAAATCCTCGCAAAACTCGCACGCTTGCCATGACTGCTCCGAAAACTTTACTCCAAGCCCCATGGCGTTCGATGCTGTTCGTCCCGGCGACGAGCGATCGCTTCATCGACAGCGCGCTCAAACAACCGGCCGATGCGCTGCAAATCGATCTGGAAGACAGTGTCGCGCCGGACCACAAAGATCTCGCCGCACAGCGTTTACCGGCAATTGCGGACCGCTTCGCGCATGCCGGCTACGACGTAATCGTGCGCGTCAACCGCCCATGGCGGCGTTTGATCCGCGATTTGGAGGCGGTGGTAAGCGCCTCAGTGCGCGCGGTATCGCTGCCCAAGGTGCCCGATGCCTCGCACATCAAAGCCGTCGCCGAGATTCTGGCGGATTGCGAACGGGAGTGCGCGCTGCCGCTCGGCCACACACGCATCATCGCCATGGTGGAAGACGCCGAAGGCCTGCACAACATGGCGGCGATCGCCGCCGCGCATCCGCGCATCTACGGCATGATCGTCGGGCCGGAAGACTTGGCGGCGTCCTTGAACGCCGTGCCCGATGAAGACAGCCTCTATGTGCACAACATTATGGGTGTGGCCGCGTGTCGACGTGCGGGCATAGAGCCGATTGGTTTCATCGGCTCGATCGCGGATTTTGCCGACGAAGATGCTTTTCGCGCGCGCATCCGGCGCGCACGGCGGTTGGGGTTCTCGGGTTGCTTCTGCATCCACCCTAAGCAAGTGCTGATCGCCAACCAGGAGTTTCGCCCGAGCCAAGAAGAAGTGGTGGACGCGCGCGGACTGGTCGCGGAGTTCGAGCGCCAGATCGCCGCTGGGGTGGGCGCGCACACGTATCAAGGACGCATGGTGGATCTGCCGATTGTCGAACGCGCGCGGCAAGTAGTTGCCTTGCATGAGGCGGTGGCACTGCGCGAGGAGCGACGCAGTCAGAAGTAAACCGGCGCAACCTTAGTATGAGGACGCCACGCGATTCCAGAACTAGGGCGCAATCCCATTGCGCCGAATAAAATAGTGAACGACCTCGAAAACTTCATCTGGAAATTCGCTGCGGCACATTCGGCGCAATAGGATTGCGCCCTACATGATCGCGCCGCGGGAAGCGCAACGCATGGGCATTTTCAGTTATACATCTTTATGTATGGCCTAGAATCATATATTTGGAGATAAGTTACAGTCTATCCTCCAGTTGGTATCGAACTGGGACTACCTATCACGGCTCTTTCCACACTACATCACGAATATCTGGGTCGGCATCTAAAATCTCCTGGAGCGCTCCAGTAAGTCGCGTGAGCTGTGGTGTCGCATCTATCTTCTTGAAGAACTTCTTTACAAGCGGCGTGCTCGGCTCTGTGAAGCACAAGAACTCGTCGTCATCTCCATTTTGGTGGCCGCAACAAAGGGCCAGACGAATTCCTTCGTTGCGCAGCGGGACATACCAACCCCAATCCTCTGCCACCATCTCTTCTGTCTCAATGCCTCTCTCCGCGAGCTTTTGGACGAGATATTCGGCAAGTCGCTTGCCCCAAAGGCCGGGATTGATCTGATCCTCCTCGCCTTCGTAAGGTGGAAACTTGGATGACCGAAACTCGACTTGAGTCTTCATGGCTCCCGCTTAGCTATCGAGGCGATAAACCCCGCGCGCCGTTTCGCTAAACAGAGCGCCCTTCTCCGCCGCGCTCGCCTGCGCCGCCACGCACTTGAAAGCGTTCCACATCACGGCGTAACTGCAAGTTCCCTTATCCACCGGAAAGTTGCTCTCGAACATGCAGCGCTGCGCGCCGAACCCTTCGATGCACGCCTCGATGTAAGGCCGCCACGCAATTGCGGCGGCGGATTCGCCAGCGAAGCACGCGCCGCGGGGTCGGCGTGCTACGCCGAGATGTGGCGCACGCCGCGAAAGCGCCCGCCCCCGGCGCGCATGTGCGCTTCGAGCACCGGTTCGACGCGCTCGCCGAGCCGCAGATCAGCGTGGCCAATAATGCCGGCGCAAACGCGGCATTCGCCGTAACCGCCGCTCGCGCTCATCGCCGCGGCGCCGTTGAAGAATTCCGTCTCGCCAACCGGGCGCATCTCTACCGCCGCGTCCTGGCGGTACATCGCGCCGCATTCCATCGCGACCGTCGCCCGGATGTTGTGGCCCATTGCGGCATCGCGCAGAAAATCATGCAAGAGGTAGCGGCTGCCCGGCCGGTCCCACAAGTGATGATGCGCATCGACGATCGGCAATGCCGGTTCGATGATTTCTTCTTGGTGCAAGGCGAGCCAATCGGGCCGCACCGCAAAGTGCGGGCTGGGAGCGTCTGTGTACATGGCGGCATTCTACCGGCAGTAGCAGCCGACATTGACACCCGGCGCCGGCCGAGGGTAGACTTTCTCATCGCGCCGATTTGATATCAGCTTGCGGGCGCGTTAAAAATACCGCTAAAGCGAGGTGCAAAACCCGATCCGCTTTAGTGCGATCGGGTTTTTTGTTTGGCCCGCCGCACAGATCGAGTCTGTAGCTCGCACGGTCAACCGATATTTGTTGGAGGTCGCCATGCGCCCAGATTTTCATCCCGACACCCTCGCCGTGCGCGCGGGCGTTAACCGCAGTCAGTTTCAAGAACACGCCGAAGCGATGTATTTGACTTCGAGCTTCGTGTTCAAAAACGCCGCGCAAGCCGCCGCCCGCTTCGCCGAACAGGAGCCGGGCGACACTTACTCGCGCTTCACCAATCCGACCGTCACCGCGTTTCAAGAGCGGCTTGCCGCGCTGGAAAACGCGCCGGCGTGTTTGGCAACGAGTTCTGGCATGGCCGCGATTCTGTGCACGGTAATGGCAACGGCGCAGGCCGGCGATCACATCGTCGCCTCGAACGGTTTGTTCGGCGCGACGACGCAAATGCTCAGCAACATCATGCCGCGCTTCGGCATCCGCACTACTTTCGTCGACACCACCGATGTCGACGCTTGGCGCGCGGCGATCACGCCACAGACCAAACTCGTGTTCACCGAGACGCCGACCAACCCGCTGCTGCAAATCTGCGATATCGCCGCCGTGGCGGAAATCGCGCATCAGGCAGGCGCGCTCCTGGCGGTGGACAACTGCATGTGCACACCGATCCTTCAACGCCCGCTCGAACTCGGCGCGGATTTGGTGATCTATTCGGCCACCAAATACATAGACGGCCAAGGCCGCGTGCTCGGCGGCGCCGTGCTGGGCAGCAAAGAAATTGTCGTCGGCAAAATGTATCCACTGATGCGCACCATCGGCCCGACTTTGAGCGCGTTCAACGCTTGGGTGTTACTGAAGGGACTCGAGACGCTGAGGTTGCGCATCGAAGCGCAGTGCGCCAGCGCACTGCAACTCGCGCATTGGCTCGAAGCACAACCGCAGATCACGCGCGTGTTCCACCCTTCGCTTGATTCGCATCCGCAGCGCGAACTGGCCGCGCGGCAACAGCGCCACGGCGGCGCAATCGTCTCGTTCGAAGTCACGGGAGGACGGACGGCGGCTTGGCATGTCGTCGACAGCACGGAGATGTTGTCCATCACCGCCAACTTGGGCGACGTGAAGAGCACCATCACGCATCCGGCCAGCACCACCCATGGGCGCATCACGCCCGAGGCGCGTGCGCGCGCCGGCATCACCGAGGGGTTACTGCGCGTTTCGGTGGGGCTGGAACATCTCGAAGATATACAGGCAGATTTGGCGCGCGGGTTGGCAGCGTTGGCGCACAGCACACAACCGTCGGCGTCTTTGCGAAGCGCGTAGCGGCGCAGCAACCTCGTCAAGCTTGATCACGTAGACCGGATTAGGCGCAGCCGTAATCCAGAGGCCGAGATCTGGAGCGATCGGGAAATCCCGTCGCTTGCCGCGCAGAATGTGTAGGTTGGACTGAGCGTGCGAAGCCCAACGTGTCTTCCGTCGATGTGGCGACCTTGGGCTTCACCTTAGTTCAGCCCGAACTACGGTCTTGTCACTTTGGTGCGATGGGGTGCGACTCGGATATACTGTTATATCTATACAATCATGCATTATATTCAGAGGTATTCTTGAATGCATAGTCACATGAGTATAAACATTTACTGCCCCAACGTAGCCCGCACCGACTCCGTTTCCGCGGACGGTTTCGCGTTGAGCACAATCGAGAGCATGTCGCGGCAGCGCCGGTAGGTGTTGAGCGCTTCAGCCGGCTCACGCAGTTCGCGGTAGCAGATCATGAGGCGGCGATAGAGCGCCTCGGCGAGGTTGTCCAACTCCAGCGCGCGCGCGTACAACACGGCCGCTTGATCCCATTCCCCGTGTGCTTCATGCGCTGAGCCGAGCACGCCCACAGCGCGCGCGAACTTGGCGCGCTGCTTGTCGCGCGCGGTGAGCGCCCACGTTTCCTGCGACTCCGGGTCGAGAAAGTGCCCTGCGTACAAGCGCGTCAATTCCTGCGTGAGTTGCTGGCGCCGCGCGGGCGGCGCGGCTTGTGCCTGCCTTTCAATCTCCTCGACCAGCCGCTCAAAGTCCCAAAGATCGGTGCTCGCTTTGCCGGCATCGAGCGAGAGCTTGCCTTCCGCGAGCGGCAGCACGTCGTCGATGCCGATCAACTTGCGCAGCCGATACAGATTGCTGTCAAAGGTGGCCTTCGCGGCGTCGCCTTCGGAATCGGGCCACAGCAGCGCCGCAAGCGTGCCGATTTCCACGCGCACACCGCCCAAAGCGAGCAGCGCCCGCAACAAATCGAGCGGCTTTTTCTGCGCTTTGCGGCTAAAGGTCACCGGCTCGCCGTTGGCCAACAGGCTGAAGCGTCCGAACGTGCAGACGCGCAGCGGCGCATTCTGCGCCGCATCCATGGGCAACTCCGGCTTTAAGCGCAATACGCGAAAGGCAGACGTGGGACGCGCGAAGCCCTTGAGATCGAGCGCTTCGATCTGCTGCGTTTCCAGCAGCGGCTCGACTTGCGCGTTCACCGCGGCGGTGATCAAAATCTCACCCGATTGCGCTTGCGCGCACAAGCGCGCGGCGAGGTTGGTGACGCGGCCGATGACGCCGTAGCCCACGCGCCCTTCGTAGCCGATCTGCCCAATCGTGGCGTAGCCGTGCGCAATCCCGATACCGAGCGCGATGTCGTGCCCCAGCTTGCGCCACGCAGCGGTAAGCTCGGCGAAGCGCTGCTGCATGTCGAGCGCCATGCGCAGTGCGCGCGCGGCGGGATCGTCGACCATCACCGGATCGTTGAACACCACCATCATCGAGTCGCCGCTGAACTGCTCCAGCGTGCCTTGGTACTGCGAGATCAGCGCGCCCATCTCTTCGTGGTAACGGCGCAATAGCGACATCACTTCTTCCGGCTCGGAAGTGTCGGCGAAGGCAGTGAAGCCGCGCAAATCAAGAAATGCGACCGTCACCTCACGCCGGTGCGTGCGCAGTGGATCGTCGGCATCGCCGGCAAGAATCAACTCGGCCAGATGCGGCGGGAAGAAACGCTTGAGCTGCGACAGGCGCTGCAATTGTTCGACCTGCGCCTGCACGCGCTGCTCCAGCCCCGCATTCAAGTTCTGCACCGTGTCATACAAACTCTTTACGCGCAGCAACGATTTCACCCGCGCCAACAATTCCGGCTGGTTGATCGGCTTAGTCAAGAAATCGTCCGCACCCGCCTCGATACCCTTGATGCGCTCCTGCGCCGGATCAAGCGCCGTCACCATGATGACCGGCAAAATGCCGACTTGTGCGTCAGCGCGGATGCGCTTGCACACCTCGTAGCCGCTCAAATCCGGCATCATCACATCGAGCAGCACGAGATCCGGCTTCACGTTGCGCACCTTCTCCAGCGCTTCGTTGCCCCCCTCGGCCGATTCGACCGCGTAGCCCTTCGCGGCGAGCATGTCGATCAACAGCCGCCGGATGGGCGGTTGGTCGTCGACGACCAGGATGGTGAAATGTTCGTTCATGTTCGCGATCATTCCTCTGTCTTTTTTACTGCTCGCCAACCCCTCACCCCAACCCTCTCCCCGTTTCCGGGGCGAGGGAGAAGATCTCGAAAAGCTCGCTATCGATTGTCAACGGAGAACCACGACGCCCCGGCAAACGTAGCGTCCATCTAACGGCAATCGGTTCACCCCCTCGCCCCGGAAACCGGGAGAGGGCTGAGGTGAGGGGGTAACCAAAACCGCGAGATTGGCTTTGACGATGCGCGCCACTCAACCCGTCTGCTCTATCAGCGTAAACGTGAATGTCGATCCTCGCTGCGGCACGCTCTCCAACCAAACCTCGCCGCCGTGCATACGCACGAACTGGCGCACCAGTGTCAGTCCCAGGCCAGTGCCTTCGCGCTTCGTCGTGTACTCGGCCCCGACTTGGCGAAACGCCTCGAACACCGCTTCCTGATCTTGCGGCGCAATCCCGATGCCGGTATCGCTGACCGAAACCTGCACGCCCGCCTTGATCGGTTGCGCCGCCACCTCGATCCTGCCGCCATTCGGTGTGAACTTAACCGCATTCGACAACAGATTGAGCATAATCTGCTTGAACTTGCGCTCATCGCCGGCGAATGAGTTCAAGCGTTGATCGATCTGCACATCGAGCGCCAAAGCATTGCGCGCCGCGCGCTCCTTGACCAGCGCCACCGCATTGTCGATGGCCGAGGGCAGGTCGAACTTCGACACATGCAAGTCCATACGTCCGGCCTCGATCTTGGAAAGATCCAAGATGTCGTTGATCATGGCAAGCAGGTGATGCCCGGCGTCGTTGATGTATTGCAAATACTCGCGTTGATTGTTATTGGGTTGGCCGAACATGCCGTCTTTGAGCGCCTCGGACAAACCGATGACCGAACTGAGCGGCGTGCGCAGCTCGTGCGACATGTTCGCTAAGAACTCCGATTTGTGGCGATTCGCCGCCTCAAGCTGACCGTAGAGGTGTCCGAGTTGCGCACTCATCCGGTTCAAGTCGGCGGCCAACGCGCCGAGTTCGTCCCGGTTCGGCACATCGACGCGGCGGGAAAACTCTCCGGCCGCGATTTCGCGCATGCGCGTTTCCATGTGTTTGACGGGCTGGATCAGCGAATGCGACATGGCGTAGCCGAGCAGCAACGCCAGCAAAATCGTCGTCGCCGCGACCGCAAGGATGGTGCGCTGCGAACGCGCGTATGCATCCTGGCGCGCTTCGATGCCGACGATCATATCCGCCTCGGCTTTGTTGACCAACTCGTTGGTGAGCCGATCCAGGCGTTCCGCCAAAGGCGCGGCCTCGATCAGCTGCATGTCGCGCCCTTCGCTCGCCTTGCCGGCGCGTATGAGTTCGACCGCGCGCGTGACGACGTCGATAAATCGTTCGTAGTCCACGCGCACTCGCCGCATCACATCGAGTTCGCTTTGCGCGACAAACTGCAAGCGGTCCAGGTCATAGCCAAACTGTTTGAGCTGGCGCAGCGTCGCGTCCAACTCCGCCTCGTCGGCCTTAACCAGCGAGGAGGCGACGCTGTAAAGCTGGCCGGTGGTGTCGTGATTGAGCTGACGATAAGCGGCGATCTTGCGTTGCAGTTGCACCATATCTTCGGCGCGGCGATTGACTTCTCTTAGAGCCTGCAACGCAGCACCGCCGGCCAACAGCAGCAGCAACACTATCAAAAGAAAAGCGCTTAGCAGTTTCGCGTGAATGCTGGCGCGTATGCGTGCAACAACGCGCGGCAGCCAATCAAACCGGCGGCTCGGTTTAGGAGCAGGCTCTGTGGTTGCATTCACAAGCACACGATGTTCAGCAATTCGGAATCATCCGCGCGGATCAGCTCATGCTTTCAGTTCTTTCCGGAGTTCTTGCAAAAAGCGCCAGTTTGTGCCTTGAGCGATCAATTTCTCTGGATTCGTTTTGACGAGACCGACATCGTATAACCGCAAAGCAAAATAGCGGATAGTGTCGACTGGATCGTATTCGCGCCAACGATCGTAGCGCAGTGCCTTCATCGCCTGCGTGCCGATATCTAACCTGCGTTCGTAGCCGCGCTCGAACAGAAAGCGAGCAGCCCCTTCCGGATCGTTGGCGCAGATGTCGGACGCCTTCAGTATCGCGCGCAACGCCCGCTTGGTAGCGATAGGATTGCGCTTTACGTAGTCGCGATTTCCCGCGACGGAACAGCAGAAATACTGCGACCAGGGACGATCAACCGCAGTATCGATCAAAACGTGTCCGATGCCCTTTTTTCGCAATTCCTGAGGCTGAGGGGTAAAGGCAAAGAACGCGTCCGCCTTACCTTCTTCGAACAGCGCCATGGCATCGCGCGTGGTGCTTTCTGCGCTAATCCACTTCACGTCCTTCTGCGGGTCGATACCCACGTAAGCGAGGATCGTCGAGAACATATAGTGATCTCCGCTGCCAGGAAAATAAATGGCGAGCGTTTTGCCCTTGCAGTCTCGAATCGACTGCACGCGATCATTTGCGAACAACTCATAGCAGCCGGAATGTACGCCTGCCAGGATGACTAACGGTAAACCCTGGTCGACGTAGGGCAGCAAGCCCGGCGTGTTCCACAATGATATGTCGGCACGGCCGTCCGCGAGCGCGATCGGCGCATAGCGCGTGCCCAGTGGGAAATACTTAACATCGGTAAAGCCTTCGAGGCGAAGTAGATCCTCCGCGATGTATTGCGGCGCTAGGCACAGCGAGGGCGCGTGAATCAGACGTAAGCTGGTGGTTTCCGGAGGCGGGTCCGCCGCGACCACTTGAGCATAGCCACTCAGAAAGTTCGCCGCCGACAAACCGAGGGCGCGTGAAAGAAACGTTCGTCGAGATCGATTTGCCAGCGATGGTTTCATACCCGCCTCCGCAAAATGCTACGTCACTTCTTTGTCTTCTTCTCAGCCTCGAGCTCAAACAGGAAATCCTTGAACGCTCGCTCCATTGTATAGGTTGCGTTGGGGTCACCGTTACAGCAGATCAAGTGCCCGGCCGGCGACTCTATAGCCAACGAGCGTGCTCCCGGGATGAGCTTTACCTGCGTGTCAATGTGGTGTGGCAGATGGAATTGATCATGAGGGTTATAGATAAATAGCGTCTTCGCTTTAATTGAGGTGAGCGCTGAATTTACGTCTTTGAAACCTGGCGTATCTCCGACCCACCCTTCTCCCCAGGCGCGAATACGGTAGTACAAATCGCGCGTGTCTTGGACGTCGAAGTAGAACGCGCCCCAATTCTTGCGCCAGCGGTCGTACGCTTCCGGCGTATCGATGTATAGGTCCCACCATTCGCGTGTGTAGAAGTAGGGAATGAGCTGCGAAAGGCTGTTGGTAGCGCATTTGGCGGGGTTCTTATCATAGTTGCCCTCCTGCCAACCATCGCATGACTCAATGATTGAGCTCATCACCGAGCCAAAAGAAAATCCCTGCGTGCCCCAAAGCGCACCGCCCACCACCGGCACGACGCTATCCATGAAATCGGGATAACTCACTGCCATTTGCACACTGTGATCGGCGCCGCTAGAAACGCCACTCACCATGCGCAAGCGCGCGATACCGAGTTTTTCAGTGATCAGCTTATGCAGCGCTTTATTCATGTCGCGACCGTTGTACTGCGGAAACTTCATCTTCAACCCGCTGTTGGTCGGGCTGGTCGTGTGCTCATAGCCGGTTTGCGTCGCACCCAAAGCGTCTGGAACAATCACAAAATACTTGTCGGTGTCGAGCGCTTTACCCGGCCCGATCATATGATCGAAGCCGTGGTGATTGATGGCGAATCCGTGGATCCACAATATGGCGTTGTCCTTCGCCGCGTTGAGCTTGCCGTGGGTGACGTAGGACATCTTCAAATTCTTGATGACGCCGCCCTTCTCCAGCTTGAGTTCGCCGAGATCGGCCATCTGATGTTGCGCTTGCTCCGGCCAATGCGCCGATGCGCTCTGAATCGCCAAGCACGCCGCCGCCCCGATGCAAATGGTTAAGATTTTCTTCATTCGCTTTCTCCTTCGCCAAAGAACCCTTGAGGTTCGAGCGCCGACCGGTGCTCGATGCGGAGCAGTCTAGAACGGGCGAACTTGCATGCGGCTAACAGATTCGCAAAATCGTGCTGTACTGCAGCGATGAGGCGGAGGCGATCTCTTAGCGCTGGCTTCGCGCCAGTTTAGCGCCTTCGCGCAAGGACAATCCCCCTCGTTCAAGGGAGGGCGAGTGCAAGGACGGCGTTGTAAGGTGGGCAAAGCGCAGCGTGCCCACGCGGGCATCTGCCAAAGGTTTCATTGTCATAGCAGGCGCGCGCTTCCGCGTGGGCACGCTGCGCTTTGCCCACCCTACTTCATGGACGGGGCGTCTCGCCCAACACCGTGCAGCGCCGGATCACGCGCCGCTCGCGCGCGGCGTCATACTCGGTAGCGCGGTGCAGCAGGCAGCGGTTATCCCAGAGGATGAGTTGTCCGGGGTTCCAGCGGTGTTCGTAAGTTAGATCGGGATGAACGATGAGTTCGTTTAACTCGTCGATCAGTGCGCGGCCTGCGGCATAGTCCATGCCGAGAACGTACTCCGCATGATCGCCGAGAAACACGCATTTGCGCCCTGTCTCCGGATGGGTGCGCACGATCGGGTGATCCACCGGCGGCACCGCTTGGCGCTGCGCATCGGTCATCGGCTCTTCGCCATGGCGGCGGTTGCGCGAGAAATCGAGGTTGTGCACCGCGCGCAGGTTGGCGATGCGCGCCTTCCACTCGAGGCTCAGGCGCTCGTAGGCGCCGTACATGTCGCAGAAGTACGTCTCGCCGCCACGCTCGGGCAAGATTTCGGCATACAGGATGGTGGCTTGGCCAGTGACGCGGCGCCAGGAGCCGTCGGTGTGCCAGGCGAGCGTGCCCTTGTCGGGATGGCGTCCGGTCGGGTTGCCCTGTTCGTCCAAATTGGAAAGGCGGTACAGCTCGGGATAGCCCTCGATGTGGTACTGGTTCATGACGTGAATCTGCACCTCGCCGAAACGGCGAGCGAATTCGACTTGCCGGCCCGGCGGCAGTTCTTGCGTGCCGAACAGGAGCACCTGATGGCGCAAGAACGCCTCATAGATGGCATCGAACAAAGCTTGATCGACACCGGCGGCGAGATCCACGCCGATTAGTTCTGCGCCAAGTTTGGGGGTGAGCGGGCGCACGCGAAATGGCCAAGACTCGGAATGCTCGGTTCGCTGCGTCTTTGAAGCTTGCATGGTTCTTTTCCTCCGCCTAAACGGCTATCTTCTCGCCAAGCATACCGCACCTGTGGACGCCCGTGCCGCCGCCACTTTAGGCACAAATTAAGCAGCAGCCAATAAGCGCCGCGTCCCTTTCGATCTGCTCCAGACAAAACCTGCGAGGGCAAGATTGAGCACGTTCCACGCGATACCGTTGAGAAAAGCTGCGCGGTAGGAGCCGGTCCAATCGAAAATTGCCCCCGACATCCAGCCGCCCAGCGCCATGCCGAAGATGCTCGCGGTGATCACGGCACTGATGCGCGTGCCGGCTTCGCTGGCGGGGAAATACTCGCGCACGATGACGGCGTAGGAAGGCACGATGCCGCCTTGGAACAAGCCGAACAGTGCGGAGATCAAGTACAGCGACACCAGGCCGTTGAACGGCACGAACAAGACAAGCGCCAGCCCCTGCAGCGCCGAACTGAGCAGCAGCGTGCGCAAGCCACCAATGTGATCTGAAATCCAGCCGAACGACAAGCGGCTGACGATGCCGAAAGCCAGCATCAGCGAAAGCATTTGCGCGCCGCGCGCCGGACCATAGCCGAGATCGCCGCAATAAGCCACCAAGTGCGCCTGCGGCATCGCCATCGCCACGCAACACGCTATCGCCGCCGCCATTAGCAGCAGTTGCAGTCCCGGCATCGGCACGCCGAGCGCGCGGACGGCGGGGGTGCGAGTGCCGTTCGCCGGAGCCACCACCGGCGCAGTGCGCGCGCGCCGGCGCAGCAGCAAAGCAAGAGGCACGAGACTAACGATGCAAAATAGGCCCACGCCCAAGTAGGTCACGCGCCAGCCGTGCGCGTGACTGAAATGCTCGACCAGCGGCGACCACAGCGCCCCCGCAAAATAATTGCCGCTCGCCACGATAGACATCGCCAGCCCACGGCGCTGCGTAAACCACAGCGATGTGTCCGCCAGCAAAGGCGCGAAAGCCACCGAGCTGCCGGCGCCGATGAGCGCCTGCAGAACCATGAACTGCTCGATGCTATGGACAAAATTTGCACCGACAAAGCCGACTACGAGTGCCAGCGCACCGAGCATCAGCGGCACAAAAATGCCTACGCGATCCGCCACATAGCCCATGATCATTCCCGCAACGGCGTAGCCGATCGAGGTGAACGTATAGGGCAGCGATGCCACGCCACGCGCCACAGCGAATTCGGTTTGCACTTGCGGCAATACAACCGCGACGGACCACATGCCGACTCCCGCGATGGTGGCAAACAGCAGTGCAATCGCCAGGCGCAACCACGGATACAGTGGCGATATCGGCGTCGCGGCAGCTTCAGGAGAAGTCGTATACCCAGGCAAGGTTAGCTCTGAAATTTTTTATTTATATCAATCGTGAGCATATAGGATTAGCAGTATAGTTAACTCGATGCTCTGCATCCCGCATACTTGCCCGGTGAAATAGGTTGCTCGCATCAATCAACACATTCCACGGCAACCAATGATACGCGCAGCACCCGCACGCTAATCGCGCGCTCGCGGCCGCGATACGTTGGCGCGGCACCGCAACTACGATACCAAGCGCAACATAGCAACCTACTCGTAACCGCCCGGGCGAGTAAACCCGTAATACTCCCGCTCCAACAGGCGCGCAAACTCAATACAAGCGTAGTCGGCATATTGCGGCCCCACGATTTGCACGCCGACCGGCAATCCTTCGCTTGTGCGCCCGATCGGTGCCACCGTCGAGGGCAAATATGCCATGCCGGAGTAGCCAGCCCAGAACATTTGCGTGGTGGACGGCTGCGGTTTGCCATTGACCATCACCATGCGCTCCCAGCGCTCGCCCTTTTGATTGTGCGGGAATGCCGCGGTAGCGGCAGCGGGACACAGCAGCAGATCGTAGTCGTCGAAAAACTCCACCCACGCGTGACGCATGCGTTCGCGATGCTCGTTCCAGGCGTGCCAATCCTTGTGATACATCGTATTGGCGCGCAACATCTGCGCTTGGTAGTCGTCGTCACTCGGTCGCAGTGCGCGCGCCGCCTGCAGTTGGCGCTCAAAAATATCCAAGCCGATACGCTTGCTGGTGGCGCTGCGCAGCAATTGAATGAAGACGCGGTGTGCCTCGGCAGGATCGAAAGCGGGACGCGCTTGCTCGCTTACTTTGGCCTTTTGCTTCGCTAGAAACCTTGCCAGTGCGCTAAGTTGCGCTTGCACCGCAGCGTCGACTTCGGCGGTCGGGTGGCTTAGCATCACAGCCACTTTGAATTCTTTCAGCGCGCGTTTCGGTGCGGGAGGCAATGCGAGCCGCCAGCCACACGCGTCAATCTCGTCCGGCCCGGCAATGGACTTGAGCGCCACTGCAAGGTCGTCCGCGCTGCGCGCCAGCGGGCCGATCGCGGCGATATCCGGCAGTGCGCGACTATCCGGCAGCCAATGCCCGCGCATCGACGCGATGCCAAACGTCGGCTTGTGACCGTACACGCCGCAATAGTGCGCCGGATTGCGAATCGACGCACCGATGTCCGAACCTGTTTCCAACCCGGTCAGCCCAGCGGCAAGCGCCGCCGCTGCGCCGCCGGAAGATCCGCCCGGACCGCGCGTCACATCCCACGGATTGTTGGTCGTGCCGTAAATTGGATTGAACGTCTGCCAATCGGCGAGCAGCACCGGCACGTTGGTTTTGCCCATCAGCACCGCGCCGGCGGCTTGCAAGCGCTCCAGCGCCAGCGCGTCGTGCTTGGGGAAGTTGTCCTTGAACTGAGCCAGCCCCCAAGTTGTCGGCATGCCGGCGGCATCGAACGATTCCTTGATGGTCATCGGCACGCCGTGCAGCGCGCCGCGCCACTCGCCCTTACTCGCCAGGCGATCAAGCTGCTTCGCTTGTTTGCGCGCGGCGCCGAAATCAGTGACAACGATGGCGTTGAGCTTGGGGTTGTGCCGCTCGATGCGTCCGATGTAATGGTCGAGTAGTTCGACGCAGCCGATTTTCTTGCGGCGGATAAGGCTGGCTAGCTGGCGGGCAGAGTGGAATGCGATGTCCATGTCGTTGGCCTTGAGTTTTTTGCTGACGTTCGCGGTGAGCCTGTCGAACCGCGCCACGTTCCGAAAGGTCCTTCGAGAGGTTGCCTTCGACAGGCTCAGGACGAACGGGCGTGGTAGTCCCAAAAACACAACGGCCACCTTCGCAGGTGGCCGTTGATCTATGGTCCGCTTACGATTGCAGCGAGATTATCACGACAGCGGTCTCACCGACCGCTCCTGCTGCACCACCCACACCGGGCCTTGCTGCACGGGAGTCTGTACGGGGCTTTGTACCACCCACACCGGGCCTTGTGCTGGATTGGCGGAGGCTTGCGCTTGGTTGCATGCGAAAGAATTACTGGTCACTTTCGCGGTCACTTCGCTCGCCTGGATTGCTTCCGTCGCGGCGGTACCCGCAGCGGTGCTGACCAGCGGTACGCCGCCGATCGCGCAGATGAATATGAGTTGACGCAACATGTTCGTCTCCTCAGTGCGCGGCCGCGACGTTCGCGTCGGCGAACAAACCGAGTTCGTCTATGGCAAACTTCAAATCGGGATCGTCGCTCCAGCGCTGGTAGCTGTCGCCCGGCACGCGGAAAGCGGGGTCGCTCAAGTTCGGCATCAAGCGCAACAACACCGGCCACAGTTGCTGCACATCGGTCTTCGACTTGAGTGCCGAGGCGTAGTTAAAGCAGTTCCACGCCACTTCCCAGTTGTACGGTTCGAATTCCAGCAGCGATTTGCCGGCCTCCAAAATATCGTGCAGTTTGTTGCGCGGCTTGCGGTTGCGGTAGTTGAGCACGTCGCGGTTGACCATGATCTTCCACAGCAAGCGAAACGCGGTCGGCTTGGATTGCGGCGCCACGCTCAGATGCGCGCGCAGCATTTCCTCGGCTTCGCCGAGGTAGAAGTCGGTGTCGGCGGCATGGCTGCCCTGCTCCGCGCGCAAATTTGCGACGTCGCGCTCGCTTTCGATGCAATCGAATTCTTTGGATGCGGAAATCGTCGCCAGGGCGAAGGCGGCGCAGGCCGCTTCGAACAAACGCCCGGTATTGCGCAACAGCGGCAATTCGTATTTCAGCGCCGGCTCGATCGCACCAATGAACATTGCCAGTTCGTACTTTTCTTCGCCGAAATAGCGCAACTCACGCCACTTTTGCAGCCAGGCATGAATGTGCGTCGGATAGCCGGATGGGTAGTGCTTGTCGTACACCTCGGAGAGTGCTTCCCACAGTTTGCGGTTCGGGCTGTGGTCGCCGTTGCGCAAGCGCGAAATCGTTTTGCGGTCGACTTGCAGCGCAATCGCGGTGTCTTTGAGGGAACGATGCTGCCGCGCCGCCTCGTAGGCGAGCAACAGCTTCTGCGCTTCGACGGCCCGGGCTCGGTTCGCAAGCTCACGCGCTTTCCCGCCAGCGGCGAGTCCGCTCTCTTTTCCACGATTGTTCAACACTCGGGTCGACATAGGGTATTCCTCTCAAACAAATCTGTTATTGGTTTTGCCGGCAGGAACCGTTCGGTCCTTTGCCGAATCCATCGGACAGAGCTAAGGGTAGTTGCCCTATCCCAACATCGGGGGGCAAGTCTCGGAGACTTTGCCCCACGCAATTGTCGGCCGCATTTGCCGCCGCGAACTTCGCTCAGCCAGCCAAACTGCAGTGCATGAAGCTTACGCCTCGGCGCGCTTCGGCAAGCCCGGAAAACGCCGTTTGAACAGCTTCAATTTAGGCGCAAACCTGCAATTGGCAACGATGATGACTCAATTTCGCGGCAAAAATCAAGGCTTTGTGTGGTTCATGCCGCCCTCACAACGAAAGGAGACCGCTATGAACGCCAGTACCCATTACGTCGTCGGAGACCGCAATGAACTCGCTTTAGCCCGCCGCAACAGCCGCCTCGATGCGCCTTACACGGCCGACCGGCCCGCCCCGCGCCGCGTCTACCGTTGGGGTGTGGATGGACCCTGGCTGCTCGCCTGGGGCAGCGAAAACGCGCGCCCAGCGAATCTCGATAACCCCGCGCCGCAAAAGAGTACGTTTAAACACTGGTTCCGCCGCGGGATCCTCGCCCTGCAAGATTTCTGACGACTTACCTCCAAGGCCTACTTCCTCCGGGCCTTAGAACCTCAAACCCGCGCAAGCGGGTTTTTTTGTGCATGCCGCTTCGTACATACCCGCTGGCACTTGCGGAAACAACTCACCATGGTTGGATCCGTAGCCTTATCCCCGCTCCTAGCGATGGCTGTGTGGATTTGTGTAGGTTGGGGTGAGGCTGCGAACCCCAACCAATCCATACAACCGAGATCTCAGCACCTTGCGCTACCGCCGCGCTCGGATAGAGGGCGCCACGTATTTCTTCACCGCCGCACTCGCTGACCGACGGTCCGATTTTCTTACCTAAATCATTGACGCATTTCGCGAGTCCATGCGCACAGTCCAAGCGCGTCACCCGTTCGATACCCTTGCAATCGTTGTACTGCCCGAGCACCTCCACGCGATCTCGATGCTACCGAATGACGATGCGAACTTTGCCATGCGTTGGGCGTTGATTAAAGCTCGCTTCTCGCGAAAATTGCCGAAACACGAAGCGATCTCCGCGAGCCGTCGCACAAAAGGTGAACGCGGCATATGGCGACGACGTTATTGGGAGCATCTTATTCGCGACGAGCAGGACCTGGCTAAGCATGTCGACTACATCCATTTCAATCCCGTGAAACACGGACATGTTGAGCGAGCGGTGCAATGGCCGTATTCCAGCATTCACCGCTACGTTCGCGCGGGTGTACTCACCGCGGATTGGGCGGCCGAACCAGCTGACGGCGATGTTGGGTATGGCGAATAGGGTCACTTTGACATATTGTTGGGGTTCGCTAGCTCACCCCAACCTACGAACTAAATATGAATTTGCAGCGTCTGCACGAAGAGTTTGGCAGCGCCTTTGGCTGGCCCCTTGATCCGGCGGAATAGAAATAAGGTCCAACGCACGAATTTTCCTGGATCAGAGTAACATCATCGAACATGCCAATTCCGCCAGATTCCCATGACCGCCATCACCCCTAAAGCCCCGGATCACGCCAACCTCCCGCCGCTCGCCTCGCGCTTCGTCAACGTCAACGACATGTCGTGGGAAGAAAGCAAACTTTACCCAGGCGTCGAAACGAAAACTTTGATCGTCGATCCGGCTACGGGATTGCTCACCATGCTGATGCGCATGCGGCCCGGCGCAAAGCTGCCCGATCACGAGCACGTGTTGATCGAACAAACCTATGTCTTGCAGGGCAGTCTCGTGTGTGCGGAAGGCGAATGCAAGGCGGGCGATTTCGTCTGGCGCCCGGCCGGCAGCCGGCACGAAGCTTGGGCCGGGCCTGAGGGCAATTTGATCATTGGGATGTTTCAGTTGCCCAACCGCTTCTTCAAAGCCAATGGCGCCGTGGAAGATTTTCTCGGCAACGACTGGCAGCAGAAGTGGGGCAAAGCGTTGGAGCAGCAGGAGCAAGCGCAGTTCTCTTAGCGCAGCGCTCACGGGTGCCGCAGTCATGCGCGCCGACAACACTACATCAGCCTAGCGAACGCGCGCCGCGGCAACGATGAATCGCGCCGTCGCTGCCATCGTATTCGCGCAATTGCTTGGCACTTCGTTATGGTTTAGCGCCAACGCGGCCGCGCCGGATCTGGCGCACGCTTGGCACATGACCCCGGCTGACCTAGGCCTGCTCACCAACGCGGTGCAGGTAGGTTTCATCGGCGGCACGCTCATTTTCGCGCTCAGCGGTTTGGCCGATCGCTTCCCCGCCAGCCGCATCGTGCTGGTGTGCTCGCTGCTCGGCGCGCTGTTCAACGCCGCATTCGCGCTGTTGGCCACCAATCTTACCCAAGCAGCGGTGTTTCGGCTCGGCGTCGGCCTGAGCCTGGCCGGCATTTACCCGCTCGGCATGAAACTCATCGTCTCGTGGGTGGCGGACAAAGCCGGCGCGGCACTCGGCTTGCTGGTCGGCATGCTGACGCTAGGCACGGCGCTGCCGCATGGCGTGCGCGCGCTCGGTGCGGGACTCGACTGGCAAATGGTGGTGCTCACCTCTTCCGCCCTGGCGATCATCGGCGGTTTGATCGTCTTTTATGTCGGGGAAGGCCCGCACTTGAAGATCAACACGGCGAAGAGCGCGCCGCGTTGGGGCGGCGTACTGAGCGTATTTCGCATCGAGGGCTTTCGCGCTTCGGCATTCGGCTATTTCGGTCACATGTGGGAGCTGTACGCGTTTTGGACGCTGGTGCCGCTGCTGCTGGCCAATGCCGCGAGCGCAAGCAGCCCCATTGCCATTTCGGCCTGGTCGTTTCTCATCATTGGCGCTGGCGCGCTGGGCTGTATCGCGGGCGGTCGCTACTCGCAACGCTTCGGCAGCGCGCGAATCGCAGCGAGCGCATTGCTGGTCTCGGGGATGATGTGCGCACTATTCCCGCTGCTAGGCCATGCGCCTTGGTGGCTCGCCATCGCAGCTTTGCTGATCTGGGGAACCGCAGTGGTCGCGGACTCCCCGCAATTTTCCGCCATGTCGGCACGCAATTGCCCGCCGGACCTCGTCGGCAGCGCGCTGGCGATTCAGAACTCGGTCGGATTCTTCATTTCAGTGTGCGCGATCGCGCTCGCCACGGCCAGCTTTCCGGCCATTGGGGCGAAGGTCGCGTGGCTACTGCTGCCCGGCCCGCTGCTGGGGCTTCTCGCGCTGCGGCCGCTCCTGAATACGACGGGCACGAAGCAAGCTAGAGAATGACTTGCGTACCCAGTTCCACCACCCGATTGGCGGGCAAGTTGAAATAACTCGCTGCGCCCTCGGCCTGCCGCGTCATCCAAGAAAACAGAGCGCAGCGCCAGCGCGAAAGCTCACCCGGTCCGTCCATCACCATCGAGCGCGCAACAAAGTAGCTGGTCGCCATCGGGTCGAGTTCCACGCCGGCCTCGCGCACGCCCGCGAGCGCAGCAATGATGTCAGGCTCTTCGCGAAAACCGAAATGCAAGTCGAGGCGAAAAATCTCCGGCGCCAAGCGCAGCAGCTTGATGCGATTGGCTGCTGCGACATACGGCACATCTTCGTTCACGACATGCAGGAACACCGTCTGGCGGTGCATGACCTTGTAGTGCTTGAGGTTGTGAAACAATGCGCTGGGCACAGTACTCGGATCCGAAGTCAGATACACCGCGGTGCCATCCACCCGCGGCACATCAGGCATTGGCGCAGCGAGAAAATCGCGCATGGCGATATCCATCCTGCGCCGCTGCCCCGCAATCAAGCCGCTGCCTTTTTTCCACGTCGTCAACAACACAAAAACGGCAAGGCCTAGCACTAAGGGGAACCACCCGCCGCTGGCAATCTTCGTCAAGTTCGAAGCAAAGAAGCCGAGTTCAAGCAGGCCGAACAAGCCGAGCGCGCCGAGCACCACGGTGCGATAGCGCCGCGGTGACCACAGCGTAACGCAAATCGCCAGCAGCGTCGTCACGATCATGGTGCCGGAAACCGCAATGCCGTAGGCTGCGGCCAGCGCACCGGAAGAACCGAAAGACAACACCAGCAGCAACACGGCAATCAGCATCAGCCAATTGATGCTGCCGATGTAGATTTGGCCGCGCTCTTTATCGGAAGTATGCAAAATGCGCACGCGCGGCAAATAGCCCAGCCGCGATGCCTGCAGCGTCATCGAGTAAGCCCCTGAGATAGTGGCCTGCGAGGCAATGACGGTGGCGGCGGTGGCCAGCGCAACCAGCGGCAGTTGCAGCCAGTCGGGCGCCATGAGGTAAAAGGGATTCTTGACCGCCGCCGCGTCGCGCAGCACCAGCGCGCCCTGACCGAAGTAGTTGGCCAGCAAGGACGGCCACACGATCGCGTACCAAGCAACGCGCACGGCTCTGGTGCCGAAGTGGCCCATGTCCGCGTATAGCGCCTCGCCGCCGGTCAGCGCCAGGAATACCGCGGCCAGCAAAATAAATGCCGCTGCGGGATGTGCGACGGAGAATTGCAGCGCATAGGCAGGATTAAGCGCAAGCAGCACCACCGGGGTCTGTGCGATGCTGAAAATGCCAAGGACCGCCAGCGTCACAAACCAGAGCAAAGTGACCGGCCCGAACAACATCCCAACTTTTCCGGTGCCGTGCCGTTGAATAGCGAACAACGCAATGAGAACACCAATGGTGATTGGAACAATCAGGCCATCGAAGCGCGCGGTGACCACACTCAACCCCTCCACCGCAGACAAAACGGAAATCGCTGGGGTAATGATTGCATCGCCATAAAACAATGCTGCAGCGAATATGCCCGCACCAATGACGATCGCTGAGGTGCGACCAGCCTTAGGAGTCAAGCGATGCGCGAGCGCAGTCAGCGCCAGTACGCCGCCCTCACCCTCGTTGTCGAATTTGAGTACGATCCAAACATACTTGATCGATATGATGAGCGTGATCGCCCAGAACAGTGCCGAAAGCGTGGCCAGGACATTCTCCTGCGACACTGCTAACGCATGCGTGCCGGAAAACGCTTCTTTAAAGGCGTATAGTGGACTGGTGCCGATATCGCCGTAAACAACGCCAAGCGCTGCCAGCGCGAGCACGGGTAAACCGGATTTTGATTGTTGTTGCATAGCCTCGTCTGATTGCACAAAAGATTAGATCTGAAAGCGGTAGCCGACGCCGGTTTCCGTCAGGAAATGCTGCGGCTGCGCTGGATCGATCTCCAGCTTCTGCCGCAGATGCCCCACATAGATACGCAGGTAGTGGCTGCTTTCGACGTAGCTGGGTCCCCACACTTCGCGCAGCAAGTGACGGTGCGTCATCACCTTGCCGGCATTGCCCACCAGCAAGCTGAGCAAACGATACTCGATCGGCGTCAGGTGCACGGATTCGCCCGAACGCGTGACCGACCGCCGCGTCAAATCGATTTCGACTTCACCGAAGCGCACTACCGCGCTTTCCGCTTCGCCAAAGCGCGCATTGCGTCGCAACAGCGCGCGCACGCGTGCCAGCAATTCGCCCACGGAGAATGGCTTGGTCAGATAGTCGTCGGCGCCGGCATCGAGCACATCGATCTTGTCGGTCTCGCTCCAGCGCGCCGACAATATCAAGACCGGCACGCTCGACCACGCGCGCAACTCGCGCACGAACTGTTCGCCGTCACCGTCCGGCAAACCGAGATCGAGGATGATCAAATCCGGCTTGCGCGTGCCCGCCTCAATCAGACCCTGCGTCATCGTTGCTGCCTCGGCAACGCGAAAGCCCTGCTCGGTCAACGCTGCGCAGACGAAGTGGCGGATTTCCTTCTCGTCTTCAACGAACAAGATGATTGGCGCAGTCATGACACGATTTCCGGCTCTATGCTGGGCGGCTGGCCTAACGGCAGCGAAAAGCGCACGCAGGCCCCGCCGCTTTCGGGGTTGAGCGCGCGAATGCGCCCGCCGTGCGCCTCCACGATTGCGCGGCAAATGGCTAAACCGACGCCGAAACCCGCCGCACCGGCTTCCGGACCACCCCGCTCAAATAAAGCAAAGATCGCGTCGAGCTTTCCTACAGGAAAACCAGGACCGGCATTGCAGACCGACACCAGCAGTTCGCTGCCCTGAGGCACGGCATCGATTTCGATTGGCGATTGCTCGGGAGAATACTTGACGGCATTCTCCAAAAGATTGCACAACACGCGCTCCATAAGCACCGCATCAATTTGCACCAGCGGCAAGTTATCCGCTAGCCGGACAGCCACCTTGCGATCACGCAATCCCGGGCCAAGCAGTTTGATGCTGGCGCCGATAACCTCCTCCAGCGGCTGCCATTCCCGGCGCAGCTTGATTCCTCCAGCTTGCAGGCGTGCCATGTCGAGCAAATTGCTCACCATGTTACTCAGGTGCAGCGATCGATCACGGATAGCCGACAGCGTTTGACGCGCCGCAACGGGCAACGGGGTTTGCGACACCACGAGCGTATCGGCGAGACCGTAAATTGCAGTCAACGGGGTGCGCACGTCGTGCGATAGCGCCGACAGGATGGCGGCGCGCAAGCGCTCCGATTGCGTCTCCAATTGCGACTGGTGCGCGACATCGACAAAATGCAAGCGCTCCAGAGCAGTAGCGATCAGCGACCCGACCGCTTCGATGAGGGCTCGATTGCTTTCTTGCACACGCGCATCGCCGTTCAGGGATGCGATCACCAGCACACCGCGCCCGCGACTGGCGCCTGCAAGGTATTGATAGATGCGGAACTGCTCTTGCGCGGACAGCGTCGCTGAATCGAGACTCTTGCCCGTTTGGTACACCGCTTTGGCAGCGGTTCTTTCCGTGTCGTTCAGCGACAGCTTGCTGCCGGGCACCGCCCGCAATACCTCTGCGCTGTCGGGCATCAGCAGGGCGACGCCCAGCCCCTGCTTTGCCATAAAGCTACAGAGCGCGTCGCTGACATGCTCCACCGATGGCGCGCCGGCCAGCAGCTTGGCCAAATCGTACAGCGCCTGCGAGCGCTGCGCATGCGCGCGCGCTTCCATGGCCGACTGTTGCAACCCGGTCGTCATGTGGGCGATGACGAGGCCCACCAGTAACATCACGGCGAACGTCACGAGATACTGCACATCGGCGACGGCGAACGAAAGCTGCGGCGGAACAAAGAAAAAATCGAACAGCGCCACGCTCAGAAAAGCGCCAAGCACGGCAGCCTTGCGCCCAAGCAACAGCGCCGCAACGACTACGCCCAGCAAGAACAACATAACGATGTTCGCCGCATCGAGCACGCTGCGCAGCGGCAACGCCACCAGCGTGACCCCCAAGCAAATCAGCGTGACCCAAAGGTACGCGAACCCCGGCGAAGGGAGCGCCGGCCGGTTGAGGATGCGATCAAGCATAGCCATAAGGTTGCGCCAGAGTAGTCACTCGCGCGTAAAGGCCTTAACAATTTTCGCGCGCGGCGCATAAAAATGGCGTAAAGATCGTCTTTATTTTGAGGTGGGCAGCGCCGACACCATGACTTGCTCGCCCCACAGCAGCGCTATGCTGCGCTGAGCTGCGACGACTTCGCCGCTGGTCCAAAACGAGGCAACGCGCTTGGCATTTGCGGCCGGCGCTACGCAACTAGGCAACATCCGCACGACCTGCCGCGCCACCGCCGCTCCGGTGTCGATCAATACGATTTCCTTGCCGGCGACCTCGGCAATTAAATCGCGCAGGAACGGATAGTGCGTACAACCGAGCACGAGCGTATCCGCGCCGCGCGCCAGCAACGGTTGGGTGTAGCGCTCGACCAGTGCGCGCGTGCGCGCACCGCGCAAATCGCCCGCCTCCACCTGCTCGACCAATCCAGGGCACGCTTGGGTAACAATCTCAACCTCCCCCGCGTACTGCTGCAGCAGCGCCGCAAAGCGCGCGCTCTCCAATGTGCCGACCGTGGCCAGAACGCCAACCACGCCGCTGCGCGTGGCGGCCACCGCGGGTTTCACCGCGGGCTCCATGCCGATAATCGGCACATCGAATGCCGCGCGCAGCGTCCCGGCGGCAGCGGCGGTGGCGGTGTTGCACGCGATTACGATGGCGGCCGCGTCTTGTGCCAGCAAGAATCGGGAAATAGCGAGCGAGCGTTCGCGGATGTACTCCGGTGATTTATCGCCGTACGGCACATGACCGGAATCGGCGACGTAGAGCAAATCGGCGCCCGGCAGCGCAGCGCGGATGTGCTTGAGCACAGACAGCCCGCCGACGCCGGAGTCGAAGACACCGATGCGGGTAGCGGAACTCGGAACAGAGGTTGGCACGGACTGCGTTGGGATGATCGGACGTGGCGTGATGTTAGCCAGGGTGAGTGCGGGACGCAACGCGAGCGCCCCTAAATCGAGCGCTTTCGCGATGCCTGGCACCACTGTCGTGCGGCGGGACGCGTTGGCCAAGCGGCGCTGCTTGCGTCGCTACGCGGCAAACGCCTCTGCACGTTGGCATCGCAGGATGCCTGCACGAGGCGAGCAATGCTGGCACGCACGTTGCAAGCTCTCGCTGAGGCACGCCGCAGACGCGGCGAGCAGACGCAATTCACCGTCACTGTCGAGGAGAGCCGCATGTGTGAGCATCACGAATCGGTTGCGCCCGAGTCCACCACAGGACAAGCATCTGTCGAAACTTCTACATCGCCAGCGGTCAGTCTGGCGCGGCGTGGCTTCTTGCGCGACGCCATGCTGGCGAGCAGCGGCGCGGCGTTCGGTACGCTGGCAGCCGCATCGAACAACGCTGCGGCGGCGGCGCCTGGGGTAAGCGCGAAGCAAAGTCACTACGTCGTTGCGGCGGCACCGGAGACGGTGCACTGGGGTTACTTCAGCAAGAAGTTGAAGCCGCTCGTCGAAGTCGCCTCGGGCGACTTCGTCACGCTGGAAACGCTCACACATCATGCTAACGACGACTTTGAACGCATGATCAAAGGCGATCCCGGCGCAGAAGCCGTCTACTTCTGGGACAACAAGAAGAAGGGCGTGAACCGCCGCGGCGCGGGCCCGACGACGCAAGGATTGACCGAAGACGAAGCCGTGTCGCTGATGTCTATCGGCGTCGACTTCGGCATTACGCAAGTCGTCGACGGCAATTGGGGTGTGCACGCGATCGTGAAGAAGAGTTTGTTTGCAGGGAGGGAAGCGTAGCCGCGAAATTCGCAACTCCGCGGCTACGATCGCTCGTTCTCGTAGGGTGGATCAAGCGCAGCGGATCCACCAACTTCGAACGCAGAACGGTGGATCCGGCGCTAGCGCGCCTTGATCCACCCTACGGTTCGGCGGCGATCTGTTCCAACTCCGTCTGCACCGCTAGCCAGCGCTCTTCCGCAGCACCAAGCTGTTCTACCGCTCGCGCTTGCCGCAACATCAGCGCCTTGAGATCCTCGCGGCGCTCGTTGGCGTAGATGCCTTGATCGGCTAACGCCTGATCCACGCTCGCCTTTTCGCGCGCGAGTTCGTCGATGCGCTTTTCGAGTTTCTTTAGTTCCGACTCCAGCGGTTTGCGCTGCTGCGCGAGGCGCTGACGCGCTTCCGCCTCACGGCGCTTCACATCGCGGCGCGATTCGCTCGTTGGCTGATCGGCCGCTTCGCTGGCATCTTCGGCTGAGCGTCGTTGGTTCAGCCATTCGCGGTAGTCTTCGAGATCGCCGTCAAACCATTTGGCGGAGCCATCGGCGACCAGCAAGAAATGATCGGTGGTAGTACGCAACAAATGACGGTCGTGCGAGACCAGCACGAGCGCGCCCTCATACTCCTGCAGCGCGACGCTCAGCGCATGGCGCATGTCGAGATCGAGATGATTGGTCGGCTCATCGAGCAGCAATAAGTTCGGCCGCTGCCAGATGATAAGCGCGAGCGCCAAGCGCGCTTTCTCGCCGCCGGAAAATGGCCCGATCGGCGCATCCGCCATGTCACCGCGGAAGTTGAAACCACCGAGATAGTCACGCAAGTCTTGGTCGCGGCTAGTCGGATCGAGACGTTGCATGTGTTTCAAGGCGCTTTCGTCAGCACGCAACTGTTCGAGCTGGTGCTGGGCAAAGTATCCTGTCTTCACGCCCTTTCCACTTGAATACTCGCCTGAATCTGGCTTAAGTATGCCCAACAAAAGCTTGATCAGCGTTGACTTTCCTGCCCCGTTCGGCCCCAAAACGCCGATGCGCATGCCGCTTTCGATGACGAGATTCACATTGCGCAAAATCGGTGTGCCGCCATACCCCGCGGACACGTCCTCCAACTGGGCGAGGATGCGCGAGCTGCGCTCGGACGGACGGAAATGAAACTCGAACGGCGAATCGACGTGTGCCGCGGCGATCACCTCCATGCGCGCCAACGCTTTCAAGCGGCTTTGCGCAGCGCGCGCTTTGGTCGCCTTGGCGCGGAAGCGATCGACAAAGGAGCGCAGATGCGCGATCTCGCGCTGCTGCTTGTCGAACATCGCCGCACGCAGCGCCAACTGCGCCGCACGCTGCTCTTCGAAGGCGCTGAAGTTGCCGCTGTAGCGGCGAATCTGTTGATCCTCGAAATGCCAGATCTGCTGCGCGATGCTGTCGAGAAAATCGCGATCGTGGGAAATCACGAGCAACGTGCCCGGGTAGCTACGCAGCCAGTCTTCGAGCCAAATGACCGCCTCCAAATCCAAGTGATTGGTCGGCTCGTCCAGGAGCAGCAAATCGGAATGACACGCCAGCGCGCGCGCCAGATTCAAGCGCACGCGCCAGCCGCCGGAAAACGTCGCGACCGGATTCTCCACTGCATCGTTGGCGAAACCCAAGCCATGCATGACGCGCGCCGCGCGGGCACGGGCAGCGTAGCCTTCGATCTCGGTGTAGGTCGCGTGCGCGTGCGCGAGTGCTTCGCCGTCGTTGTTGTGTTCCGCCACGGCGATGGCTTTCTCGGCCGCGCGCAAGCGCGCGTCGCCATCCAACACGTATTCGATCGCGGCGCGGTCGAGCGCCGGCGTTTCTTGCTCGACGCTGACGATCACCCAGCGCGGCGGCAAATCGGCCGCGCCCGCGTCCGCGTGCAACTCGCCGCGCAGCAGCGCGAACAGGCTGGTTTTGCCGGTGCCGTTCTTGCCGACAATGCCGACGCGCTGGCCAGCGTGCACGCTGGCGTCGACTTTGTCGAGCAGTACTTTGGCGCCGCGCGCGAGGGTGAGTTGTTTGAGCGAGATCATGCTTGGTGGGAAAGCGAAGCAGGCGCATTTTACCGATTGCCGCACTGCACCAGTTGATCTGGCCGAAAGCGGCAGAGTGCCCCTTACGTGGCGATGCAGACTTTTGCCGCACAGTAGCGTATACTCGCGGCACGAGTGCACTGATGTGCACTAGAGTTTGTCTCTGACCCTCCTGTAGAATTCGATCCCCGAATTCGCTAGTTAGCCGGTTGGCGACACGCGCCGGCGGCTTTTCCGCGGAATAAAGCCCTTTGTTTGCCCCATTGCTCGCGCACTGTGCGCCGATGCGGGGCACTGCCTCGACCCGCGCTTTGAATCGAATCTCTCCGTGACTGACATGCGTACTAGCGAAGTTAACGCCGAACCACCTTTTACCGAAACCGAAACTCAACCCCCTCAGTTTTCCGACTTCAACTTGCATCCGCTGATCATTAAGGCGGTGCGCGAGTCCGGCTACGAAACGCCGACCGCGGTGCAAGTGCAATCTATCCCTGCTTTGCTGCAAGGCGCCGATCTCATGGTTTGCTCGCAAACCGGCTCGGGCAAAACGGCGGCGTTTATGCTACCAGCGCTGCACAAACTGGCCGAAGCCACGCAAAAACCCGGCAACGGGCCGCGCATGCTGGTGCTCTCGCCCACGCGCGAACTGGCCACGCAGATCACCGCGGCGACGCAAAAGTACGGCAAGTTCCTGCGCAAGATCAACGTCGCGAGCGTGCTCGGCGGCATGCCTTACGACAAACAGATTCGCGCGCTGGCGAAGCCGCTGGAAATTTTGGTTGCCACGCCAGGACGCCTGCTCGATCACATGCAGCAAGGCCGCGTCGATTTTTCGCGGCTGGAGATGCTGGTGCTGGACGAAGCCGACCGCATGCTCGACATGGGTTTCATCGACGACGTGCGCCGCATTATCGCGGCGACGCCCGAATCGCGCCAAACGCTATTGTTCTCCGCGACGCTGGACCGCAGCGTGGCGCAGTTCGCCCGCAACATTTTGCGCGATCCGGTGCGTATCGATACGCCTTCGGAACGCACTAGCCACGGCGACATCGAACAGCGCTTGTATTACGTCGACGATTCGGCGCACAAGTTGCGCTTGCTCGATCAGATTTTGCGCGACCCCGCGTTGACGCAAGCGATCGTGTTCACGGCAACGAAGATTCATGCCGACAGCCTCATGCATCGCTTGACCGCGCAAGGCCACAATGTCACCGCGCTGCATGGCGACATGCGGCAAAACGCGCGCACGCGCGCGCTCAACAGTTTGCGCAGCGGCGAGTTGCGCGTGCTGGTGGCCACCGATGTGGCGGCACGCGGCATCGATGTGGCGGGCTTATCGCACATCATCAACTACGATCTGCCGAAAGCCGCGGAAGACTACGTGCACCGCATCGGCCGCACCGGCCGCGCAGGCGCTACCGGCATCGCCATTTCATTCGCAGCGCCCGGCGAAAGCGCGCAGTTGAGATTGATCGAACGCTTTACCGGACAGCCCATCATCGCCCACGAAGTTCCCGGCTTCGAGCCGAAGTTCAAACCAGTCAACATCGCGCCCTCGCCCACGCGGCCTGGGGCACGGCCGTCCAATCGCCGTCCACTCGGCGGCGGCGGACGCCCATCTGGCGTGGGCATGCGTTCGCGCGGGTTCCGCTAGAGGAGTTACTTGGCGGGCGGCCGGTAACGTGGGGCGCGCCGCCGGCTACCGCCCGGCCGCTGCGCCGTTGCAAACGAGCTTGAACTCGCGCTCAGCTACGGTGCCGGGGGGCACGGCGAACCATTCGATCTGGTTGTCTTCCACCATGACCCACTCGATCAGTTTGCCTTTGGGATCGAACACGCCGCCGGACTTCACACCTTGCGTCCGGTTCTGGCAGTTGATGAGGCGCACGACTTTCTTTTCCTTGATCAGCTTGCCCGAGTAGGGATCGAGTTTTTCCGGCTGGAGAAATGTCAGCTTCTCGCGGAACTTCACAACGTTCCCGTTGCGCTCGATTTGATCCATCTCGATGGTGAACTCGACATTAGCTGCGGTGGTCGGAATCTTGACCCAGCGTTCAGCCAGCGCGGGCCGGGCAAGCAGGAACAAGCAAGTTACCGCCAAGGTCAGCTCGGTTCGACTGGCAAGTCGACTCATGCGCATGCTATTTACCCTATAGCTCGGTTAATGGATTCTCACAGCAGCAAACAGAATTGTGCCTAAGCCGAGGGCGCACGCGCCACACTCGCCAGCACCATCATTGCGCTGGCGCGTTTTCGTTGAAGCTTAGGTTGTACGGATTGCCGTCGAGCACCCTTGCGCCGGACACGCTCGGCGCACCGCTCAGCGGCTTTAGCGCAAACGTGCCGCCCGCCGTGAGAGCAACACTGGCACAACCGGAGGTCCACTGCCGGTTGCGCCAGCGAAAACAAAGGGTGTCGTCGCGCACTTCCCACTGGCCGCCGCTCCAATGCTTGCGTCCATCGACAGCTTCGACCAATGCCGATACCTTGCCGTCGTGCGCGCAGTAAACGCGAACGTTACTTCGATCGCTTTGCGGGCCTTCCAAGGTGCGCCCGCGCAATGTCCGCAGTATCTCGGCATCGTTCAGGGTGCGCGGCCCGCTGCGCTCGATGCTTCTTCCGGAAGCGCTCGGCGGCGCGGCCGTATCGGTAGCGCAACTCGCAACCAAAGCGACGGCGAGCCCTGCTGCGCAGGAATTTCTTAGTGCAACACGCATGCTTAGTCTTGAAACCCGAATCTGTCCAGGCTACTAGCGTACTTGTCCAGGTATTACATTGCAAGTGTTGCTGAATGCCGCCGCAAGGGTAATACAAGCTGTTGTATGTGCCAATGGTATGCTGGTGCTTTTACTGCGCATATCTCACATGCACGAGCACTTCATAGGCACGCGCCCGGTTGAAGAACGGCACCGCTTTGACACTGATCGCCTGACCGCTTACGTCAAGCAGCATGTGGAGAATTTTTCCGGCATGCTGGATGTGCAACAGTTTAAAGGTGGGCAGTCGAATCCGACTTACATGCTCAGCGCCGGCGGCAAGAAGTACGTGTTGCGCCGCAAGCCGCCGGGCAAGCTGCTGCCCTCCGCGCACGCCGTAGATCGCGAATACCGCATCATCACCGCGCTGCGCGATAGCGGCGTGCCGGTCGCGCGCAGCTATGTGCTGTGCGAGGACGAGACAGTCATCGGCACACCGTTCTACATCATGGATTTTGTCGACGGTCGCGTCATCTGGGATCAATCGATGCCCGGCGCCAGCAACGCCGAACGCGCGGCGATTTACGATGAGTTGAATCGCGTCATCGCGCGCTTGCACCAAGTCGACTACGCCGCGCTTGGCCTAACCGACTACGGCAAACCCGGGAATTATTTGCAGCGGCAGATCGCGCGTTGGACCAAACAGTACCGCGCCTCGGAAACCGAGAAGATCGAGGCGATGGATAAGCTGATCGACTGGCTGCCGCAGAACATTCCGCCCGGCGAAGAAACCACCATCGTGCACGGCGACTACCGGCTCGACAACGTGATATTTCATCGCAGCGAGCCGCGCATTCTCGCGGTACTCGACTGGGAGTTGTCCACGCTCGGACACCCGTTGGCGGATTTCTCATATCACTGCATGAGCTGGCGCTTAAGCGGCAACGAGTTTCGCGGTTTGCTCGGTTTGGATCTGCCCACGCTCGGCATTCCGACCGAGCAGCAGTATGTGGCGCGCTACTGCGAGCGCACCGGCCGGCGCGAGATCGCCCACTGGGATTTCTACATGGCGTACAACATGTTTCGTCTCGCCGGAATTCTGCAGGGAATCATGGGACGAGTGGTCGACGGCACGGCAGCCAGCGAGCATGCCATGGAACAAGGCAAGCGCGCACGCCCGATGGCACAAGCGGGCTGGCGGCAGGTAGAAAAAATGCTAGCTGCCTGACTAAGTACCTTAGCCAGTACACTCTCTAAAGCTACAATACCAGAGACAAAGGGCGCAATAGTGGCATATGTATTCACGAGGAATTGAAGTTGCAGCCAGCTTACCCCGGGTAGCTTGCAGCGGCGCAGTGGATATGGGATAACGTTGCCGTTTCCAAACTGGAAAATCCCTAAGGGAAACAAAGTTTAACAACGCAGCAAGGGCAAGCTTGATAGCATGCTCGACGATTAGCAGCCGGATTCGAGTCAGACGCAAATGTCTTCGCAAAACATCAAGAAAACCTCTCGTACGCGCACTTCCTCCTTCGAGCGCGCCCTGAAGAAACAGCCTCTGGCGCCGCATAGCATTAGCGCCGAATCGCAGATTCCCGGTATCGCCATGTGGGAATGGGATATCGCCACCGACCAGGTGCACGTAAGCCCGGCTGGCGCCACGCTACTCGGGCTTGATCCCATGGAGGTCGGCGTGACGGCGCGCGAGATGCTGGCATTGGTGCACCCGCGCGATCGCAGCAAGTTTCTCAATTTCCAGCTTGAAGCCGCGCGCAAGCCGAGCACGTATCTCGCTGTGACGCTGCGCATGCGCGCGGCCAAAGGGGACTGGCGCACAGTACAAATTCTGGGGCGCGCCATCGCCGGCAATCCAGCCGAGCGCGCACTACGCGTTGCCGGCAGCGTAGCGGTGGTGAACACGGCGCCGCCGGCCCTAGCCAACGCCGCCGCTGGAGCAGCCGCGAGCGTTTCCAGCCGTAGCCCGACATCCGCAGAAGCCGCCGATGCGCTGCGCAAATTGCTCGATGCCTGCAGTGATGGCTCATGGGAACTAGACGCGGAGTGCCGCATCGTCAGCGCGCGCCAGCAGGGGACCGACCGCGCCATCAAGCTAGAGACTTACAAAGGGCAACGACTCTGGTCGTTGCCGTTCTTCCACGGATCAGCGGAACAAGCCAAAGCGTTGGAAGCGCAGCTCAACGCCCGGCAAGAACTAAACAATTTCGCCATTACCGCCAAACAGCCTAACAAGCCGCCGCTCGAATTGCGGCTACATGCATACCCGCGCTTTGACGCGCAGGGCAAGTTCATCGGTTACGTCGGCGCAACCCAGGAATTGCGCCGCGAGGCCAACGCTCAGCGCACGCCGGTGCTGCGCGATGCGTTGCACATGATGGCAAATCAGCAAGTGCTGACCGAGCGCCTCACTAAGCAAATTGCGCACGCGCAGGCGAGCGGCCATTTGTTCGCGCTGCTGTTGATCGAACTTGACCGCATCGATGCGATCAACGCTTCGCTCGGCCCCGGCGCCGTCAATCAAGTCGTGCTCGAGGCCGGTCAGCGCATTCTGCGCAGCGTGCGCGAAAACGACACCTTGGCGCGAATCGGGCGCGGCGAATTCTTGTTGCTGCTCTCCGGCCTCAACAAACCGGAAGACACGCGCCGCGCGGCGGCCGCAGTCAGCCGCTCGCTGGCGGAATCCTATGCGATCAGCGGCCAGCAGGTCAGTTGCGGGTCCTATATCGGCATCAGCGTGTTTCCCGCTGACGGCGCCAACGCCGACTTGCTACTGCAGCGTGCGCGCATTGCCATGCTCGGCGCCAAAGAAAAAGGCCGCAATAGCTTCGATTTCTTCGCCCACGAGTTCGTGCAGCGAACCTTAGTTCAGCTCGACCTGGAAAAAGATCTTCAAGTCGCGCTAGAGCGCAAAGAATTTGCGCTCTACTATCAACCGCGCATCAACCTCGCCACTGGCCAGATCAGCGGCGTCGAAGCTTTGCTGCGTTGGCGCCGCGGTGGCCGCGAGCTGGTGGCACCCAACGTGTTCCTGGGCATAGCCGAACGTTTGGGGCTCATGGATGCGCTCGGCGCTTGGATCGTCACCGAAGCCTGCCGCCAGCTCAAAGAATGGTCGGAGAAGGGACTGCCCGAATTCAAGATGGCGGTAAATGTGTCCGCCACGCAACTCAAGCACGGCCCGCGTTTTGTGCAAACCGTGGTCGATGCACTGAGCGCGGCGGGTCTCAAGGGCTCCACGCTCGAGCTGGAGATCAATGAGACTTCGCTGGTGCATGACATGGAAGAAATTCGCGGCGCGCTGCAAGAAATCGCCGTTCTTGGCGTGCGCTTGTCGCTGGACGACTTCGGCACGCGCTATTCGTCGCTGAGCTACTTGAAGAGCATGCCGATCCACATGCTCAAGATCGACCGATCGTTTCTAATCGATGTGGAGCGCAGCAAACGCGACGCGCGCATCGTGCGCGCCGTCGTCGACATGGCGCATGCGATGGATATGCAAGTGGTCGCCGAAGGCGTCGAAAGCGACAAGCACCTTGAAGTCCTGCGCGAGCTTGGCTGCGATGAGTTTCAGGGCAATTGGTTCTGTCCTGCGCTGCCGGCTTCGGATCTCACCAGCCGCATTCTGGCGTTCGCGAAGAACTGACTTAGCCAGCCCTAGCCCGCGCGCCGCTGCGCCAGCATCGGCTTTGCTTTAGCGTAGGCGTCGCGCAACATTTTCTCGGTCGTCTTCCAGTCGACACAAGCGTCGGTCACCGATACGCCGTACTTCAGCTTGCTGCGGTCCTCGGGAATCGACTGGCTGCCCCATTCTAAATTGCTTTCGATCATGAAGCCGACGATCGACCTATTGCCGTCGACGATTTGATTGACGCAGTCGTGCAGCACCAACTCCTGCAGCGCCGGATCTTTGTTGGAGTTACCGTGACTGCAATCGACGATCAGCGTCTGGCGCAGCTTGGCCGCCGCCAGCTCTTTCTCGCACAGCGCGATGCTCACTGAATCGTAGTTGGGCTTGGCGCCACCGCGCAGCACGACGTGACCGTATTTATTGCCGCGCGTGCGCATTACCGCGCAGCGCCCGTCCTGATCGATGCCGAGAAAGCTGTGCGGTTGCGAGGCCGCCTGCAAGGCGTTGATCGCAACCTTGAGTCCGCCGTCGGTGCCGTTCTTGAAGCCCACCGGTGTCGACAGGCCGCTCGCCATCTCGCGATGCGTTTGTGATTCCGTGGTGCGCGCGCCCACCGCCGTCCATGCGATGAGATCGGACAAGTACTGCGGCGAAATCGGATCGAGCGCTTCCGTTCCTGCGGGCAGCCCCATCTCGGCGACTTCCAGCAGCAGCTCGCGCGCCATGCACAAGCCCTGCTCGATGTGGAACGAATCGTCCATGTAGGGATCGTTGATCAAACCCTTCCAGCCCACCGTGGTGCGCGGTTTTTCAAAGTACACGCGCATCACGATTAGAAACGCGTCGTGCAATTCGCCGGCGAGTTGCTTGAGCCGCGCCGCATACTCGCGCGCCGCCTTAAGATCATGAATCGAACACGGGCCGACCACGAACATGATGCGCGAGTCGGCGCCATCGAGAATGCGCTGCACACTTTCGCGCCCCGACAAGACCGTGCGGCGCGCACGTTCGGACAACGGATAGCGGGCCTGCACTTCCAGCGGAGTCGGTAGCAGGTCTTGGGCAACGACATTGACGTTGCTAACTGCGGTTTGCTGCGTATTCATGGATCTCGTAAGTCGTTAAAGGTGAATTGGTTACTTTAAGGTGCGGGGTTGGTATAGCGCAGATGGATGGCATCGATTTCCTGCAAAGCGTCCGCCGGCAGATCGATGGCGAACGCAGCGATATTTTCTTTCAGCTGCGCCATCGAAGTCGCGCCGATTATCGTGCTGGTCACAAAAAAGCGGCTGTTGACGAATGCTTGCGCCAGCGCCGCGGCCGATAGATTGAGCTTCTCCGCGAGCGCCGCATATGCCCTGACGGCGGGCTCCACGTTTGCCTTGGTATAACGTTGGCCAAAGCCGGGATACTGCGTAATGCGCCCCTGCGCCGCGGGATCCTTGACGTACTTGCCGGATAGATGGCCAAAGCCAAGCGGGCTGTAGGGAATCGCGCCGATCTGCTCGCGGAAGCAAACTTCCGACATGCCGTTTTCGAAGCTGCGATTGAGCAAGTTGTACGCGTTCTGCATCGAGACCACGCGCGGCAGATTGTGCTCACGCGCGAGCCGCAAGAACTCCATCGTGCCCCAGGGTGTTTCATTGCTGAGCCCAAGGTAGCGGATCTTGCCGGCCTTGACGAGTTCGGCCATCGCTTCGAGCTGCTCCCGGATCGCGACGCTCTCGCGCTCCTTGCTGGCGTCGAATGCCCACGCGCCGAATAGCGGCACGTTACGGTCGGGCCAGTGAATTTGATACAGATCGACGTAGTCGGTCTGCAACCGCTTTAAGCTGGCGTCGATCGCCTGGTTGATATGCTCGCGGTTAACGCGCGAGCCATTGCGCAGATAAGTGATATCCGCGCGCGGGCCGGCCACTTTCGTGGCGACGATGACCTGGTCGCGCTGCTGGCGCTGCAACCAGGGGCCGATATACTCTTCCGTGCGACCTTGCGTTTCGGCCCGCGGCGGCACCGGATACATCTCCGCAGTATCGACGAAGTTAATGCCCTGCGCCATGGCGTAGTCGAGCTGTTCGTGGGCCTGCGCCATGCTGTTTTGCTGGCCCCAGGTCATCGTGCCGAGGCAGACCTGCGACACCTGCAACGCGCTGGTGCCGAGCTGCTTATACTTCATCGAAAACTCCGCTAGAGTAAATGCGCCGCCCGCTGCGCTCGCGAAAACTGAGCCAGCATCTAGAGGGCATTATTTGGATGCGGCATTATCGCACTCCCGGCGCACTGAGTAGATAGCTGCGCGATGCAACAAAGGTGTCATCAACTCGCGGCACACTCATGGTTTGAAAATAGGAGGACCAGATGAGCAAACTCCAACTGGCCGCCAACACGGGGCAATCCACGCGGCAACTGGCCTGCGCGACGCATACGAAAGATTTGCCGACCGAAGAAGCTGGAAGCGCAGAATCGACCAAAGCCGTTGAGGTGACAGCGCCAGCCAAGTTTTCCGCGCGCAACGGCAACGCTGCGCAGGTCTGGGCGCTGGAAGCCTGGGATGACGAAGAGATTTTGTACGACGCCGAGTGGGATGATCTTCTGCGCAGCGGCAAATAGCATACTCCAAGCTATATTCCTACAAGACTGTCTATTGACGCCCTATCTTCATTAATCCTGCTATCAGTATTCGGCGTAAAGCGCCTTAGTCCAGGAGTGCTCAACAGCCCGAGGGCCCGTCATAGAACGTCACACGCCGCGGATTTTTTAGCGCTGCGAGGTAGGCATTCTGCAGCGCATAGGCTTCCTGCTCCTTCGCTCGCTCGCGCGCGCACTCACTTAACGCAGTGAACTTCTCATGCCCGTGTTGCAGATGGTGCACCAATTCGTGCAGCAAGGCCGAACGATCAAACTCGTCACGCCACGGCTCTAAATTCGCGGCAAGCAGAACGCCTAGGCGCGGAATGTAAGCAGCCGTCACGTCACAAGGTTCGGCACAAACCTTAGCCTCAAGCTCGCGCTGCGGCATAAACGCCACTGTTGGCACCGGCACGGCGTCGGCCCGATAGTCGGAGAGTTGTTCGATCACGCAGAGCAATGATTGCGTCAAAGCCGCGAGCGTTTCGCTTTCGCTCTCGCACTGCCGCCAGGGGCTCGCCGATGCTATCCCGGCAGCGTACCCCAGCGGCACAAGGAGCATCGCGGTAGCGGCGCGCATAAGAATTCGATCTCAGCCAGGCGGCTTAGCCTGCATGTCTTTGATCAGGTTCGCTAGATTGTCGAATTGATAAGTAGCGATGGTGACAATCTTCGCGCTACCGCTGGGCAGGACGTAGCGGCTCAGGTTGTCAGGCGCAAGATTGCCCAAGGCGTAGCGCGCCAGCGGCGCGCCGCCGGCATCGGGCAGGCCGTCGGCCCGGCGACCGTAAACAACCACAAACATCTCCGGCGCGGCAACGCCGAAATCGGCTGTCGGGTCGTTTGGAAATTCGCGTTCGAGCCGCGCCTTCTCCAGCCCGGCGAAAGCCTTGTCGATGCGCTGCGCCACTTGTGCATCCGCCACATGGGTGTGATCGGCCACCGCTTGCGCGTTGGTGGCGTGAGCATGGTAAAACCACGCGCCCTGCGCGTCGCGTTCAAAGCGGTGCAGCGCGCCGCCATAGGCGATTTCGATGATGCCCAACTGCGCCATCGGCGCCGGCATCAAGCGGCGGTCGCCGCTCGGCACGCCGGTGTGCGCGGCGTGTTCCTCGGCGGACTCAAAAACGTGACCGTCGCGCTCATAGGCCCTTAAGCCCAGCACAAGCGCCGCCAGCACTACCCAAACGATGACGATGCGCTTGCTCATCAGCGCTGGCGCCACCACACGGCGAAACCGATCAGCGCCAGCAGCGCCGGAATCAGCGCGACCGAAGAAATGAACATCAGCTTCATCTGCTGATTGGTGACGTTCACGCGCGGTAAGTCGAACGTGCGCGGCTCCAGACCGATGAGGTTGGCCTGCGCGGCAAGCGAATTGATCGTATTCAGAAACAGATTGCCGTTGCCGAGGATGTGGAAGAACGAATTGGTGGCAAAATCGGCGTCCCCCGCCACGACGATGCGCGATGGTTTGATGTGCGCCGTGACCGCGCTAACCACGCCTTCCGGCAGTTTCTCGCCGCGCAGCTCCGCCGCAATCGCTTGCGCCTTGCTCACCGTTTCCGGGCGGCGGTTGATCAACACCATCATGGTATTGGGCCCCGGTTTGTCGACGCCATCGTTGAACTCGGCGCGATTCTGCGTTGTTTCGCCGTAGCTCTTGGTGGAAGACTCGATCAGCGGATAAGCGGAAACGCCCGGCGGGCGCTCTGGCAGCGGCGAAAGTGAGCGTGCGCCGGGGAAGAAAGTCAGCGGCAATTGACGCGTAATCTGATGATCGTTGTACACCGTCACGGCCGGCGCGGACGGATCGGTCAAAAAGTGGCTCGCGTCGTCGATGATAATGTTGTTTTCGAGCGAGACGCCGAATTCACGCATGAGCGGTTCCAGCCCGGTCTGGATGAACGGCTCGAGCATGAAAAACGCATTGTTGCCGGCTTCCAAGTAAGCGCGGATTGCATCGACTTCGGCGGGCAGCAGCGCGAACTTTGGCCCGGGAACGACCAGCAGTGAACACCCGTTCAGGCTCGTGCCCCCTTTCAAGAGCGACACTTTCTCGACGACGTAGTTCATCGACTCCAACGCGTCGCGCGCCTTGCCCATGCCGTGCTGCTCGTGGATCACCAGCTTATCGCCCAGCCCGTGCTTGTGCCCGCCGGCGGTGCTTTCCATGTGGTCGTGCGACTCGCGGCTGAACGGGTCGGCCTCGTTGTGACCGTCGAGAAAGCACAGCTTCTGCGTCGCGCCGCGCGAGATGCGCAGCATGGCGTTCACGACTTCGGTTTCGGTTTGCTTGTCCAGGCGGCGCTCGCGCCCCTCGCTCTGCAGCACCGCGGTGCCCGCGAACTGCACTTTCATCAAACGCGCTTGCGCCGGATTCAAAAACGGATCGTAGAAATCCACGGTGATGAGTTTGTTGGCGCGCGCGATCTGCTCGTACAGATCGACCGTGTCGCGCAGCATCGGGTCCTTGAAAAACGTCACATGAACCGGCTTATCGATGCGCCGCACGATCTCCAGCGCCTGCGGCGAGAGCGAATGCTCTTTGTATTGCGACATATCCCAACGCACGGGGAAACGCGTCGAGGCGTAACCGAACGCCACCAGCACGCCGAGAGCGCCGAGCGTGTAAAGCGCGATTTCGCCGCGCCGCCCGCGCAGCATGTCCGCGAGCTCTGCGCGCATGGTGTAAGCGCCGGCAAGCGTTAGCGCGAGGCCGGCTAATGCAAGCACCACAGCGAGGAAGTCGCCACGCTGGAAGATCCAGTAGAGCACCGCCGCTGCGAAAAGCAGCGCGATACCTGCGAACAGTGTTAGGCCGGAGCGGTGGGAAGCGTTCATGGCATAGCCACAAAGAACTTAGCGGCCGCTTCTTTCTTGTTTATCGTCGCCATTGCAGATAACTCGCGTTCAATGTCAGAGCGATTGCCGAGACTATCGCAAACATGCTCACTGCCTCGCTGCGCACCAGGCCGCGAATGAAGTCGGCGAACTGCGGCTGGAAGGCGACGTAGCGAACGAACTCGCGCCCGCCCGAAGCAGTTTGAAACTGCTGCAAATGACCGACGAACCAGAACGCGAGCAGCACAGCCATGGTGATGAGCGCAGCGACGATCTGATTCTCAGTGAGGGCCGAGCAGAATTGACCAACCGCCAGGCACGCCATGCCGAGCAGCAGAAAGCCTAAGTAACCGGAAGCGATGTTCAGCGTCTGCGGTTCGCTGTATAGATACAGCGGGATCAAGTTGACGGTGGTGGCCAACAACATCAGCAGCAAGATCGTCACCGCGCCGAGATATTTGCCCAGGACCACTTGCCAAGGTTTGAGCGGCAGTGTGGCGAGCAATTCCATCGTGCGCGCGCTGTACTCGCCGGAGAACAAGCGCATCGACACCAGCGGCAGCAACGTGATCAGCAAAATCGCCATGCTCTGAAACGTCTCATCCATCACCGCGCTGCCGATGATAAGCACGTTGTACAAGAAAAAATATCCTGCGCCGATCAAGAACACCGCGACGACGAAGTAGGCGATCGGCGAGCGGAAGTAGGAGAGCAGCTCCTTCTGATAGACCGCGAGCATGCCGTTCATGACGTCGTACCCGCCGCTTGCACGTAGCGCAAGAAGATTGACTCCAGCGTCGGCTGCCGCCGCTCCAGCCGGTACAAATTCCAACGGCTCGCCACTACGCGCGCGATGCTGGCTTCGATGCCGGCGCGCGAATCGACGCCGCAATCGACGGCAAGCAGGTTCGTATCGTTGCCGGCCGGCCGCGTGACGACTTCGCTAACGCCGTTGATGGCTTGCAACTCCGCGCGCAGCGCATCCGCCGGCGCATCGGTGGTCAACGTGACATTGGGCTGCTCGGCCGCGCGCTGTAGCGCTTGCGGCGAATCGATGGCGAGCAAGCGCCCGTGATTGATGATCGCTACGCGAGCGCAGATCATGGTCACTTCCGGCAGGATGTGCGTGGAAAGCAGCACGGCGTGCTTTTCGCCGAAAGCGCGAATCACCTCGCGCGTTTCTTGGATCTGCCCGGGATCGAGACCGGCGGTCGGCTCATCCAACAGCAACACTTCCGGCTTGCCGAGTAGCGCCTGCGCCAGGCCGAGACGCTGGCGGTACCCCTTGGAAAGTTTGTAGATTTCTTTGCGATGCACGTCTTCCAAGCGGCACGCTTGGGTGACGCGGTCGATTTCCGCTTTGACTTCCCCTTGCGGGACCGACTTCACTTTGGCCACGAAACGCAGATACTGCGCAACCTCCAGCATGTCGTACAACGGCGGCTGCTCCGGCAGATAGCCGAGCTTGCGCGCGGCCTTCTCGTTGTCCTTCACCATGTCGAAGCCGGCCACGCGCAAACGCCCGGCGCTCGGCGTGGTGTAGCCCGAGATCATGCGCATGGTGGTAGTTTTCCCGGCGCCGTTCGGGCCAAGAAAGCCGACGATTTCGCCGGGCCGCACCGTGAACGACAAATCGTGCACGATGGTTTTCGAGCCGTAGCGTTTGGAAACGCCTTCTAGCGAGATTGCTGCTGCAGACACACTGCCACTTTCCGAGCGGAGAAAAAAGAAACCCCCCACTGAAGGGGGGTTCCTGGTCAGAGCAAAAGCTACTTATCTGTACCAGCGATCGCCGCCTTTGGCCCACTGATCTTGGTCGTGCGCCATCATGATGTCGGCGCCTTCCAGATCGCGGATGAATTTCAAGCGATTGACGGAATTGGTGTAGTCCATCACGCTGTAGTTCAAGCCAGCGGGATAGCCGTCCAGGTTTTCCTGCATCCAAATCGCGTCTTGCGACAGCACCAATGTCTTGCCGCCGGCCAGTTTGACTTTCAACGACTGGTGGCCGAGCGTGTGGCCCGGGGTGCTCAGGATCGTGACGGAGCCGTCACCGAACAAGTCGTAGTCGCCGTTCAACTCGAGGTAGTTGAATTCGCGCGCGTTGTCGATGTCAGCCATGACGAACGAACCGGGGCTGGTACGGCCCTGGAATTTCTCCGGGAACCAACCCTGATACAGCTCTTTCTTCTGGATCACGTGAATCGCTTTCGGGAACATTTCGATGTTACCGATGTGATCCAAGTGCGAGTGCGAAGTCACGACCACTTTAACTTGGTCGGTCGTGTACCCGACCTTTTTCAGCCAGCCGTCGATGGTGGTTTCTTTGGTTTGGTTCGGCTTGAGGAAGTCACAGTTGCCCGCGGCCCAGTAGTTTTTGCAGTTGCCGCCGGTGATAGCGATGTTGTTACCGGTGTCGAACACGATCAGGCCTTTCGGGCTGTCGATGATCCACATGCTGACCGGGATGGTAACGTCGCGCTGCTTTTCTTTCGGCACGGTCGGGATCAAACCGGTGATCGGGAACGGACCGAACGTGCCGCTCGTCGCCCAGTAAACGCCTTTCACTTGCGCCGACGCGGTGGACGCTGCCGCACACAATGCCAAACCAGCCAATGCCCCTAGAACCTTCTTCATACAGAGTTCTCCTCTTCTGTTAGTCGGATAAATCGTGCAAATTCCGCCTTCCCCTTCCGCATGCTATGGAAGCTTCCTCGGTCTTAGCGAAACCTGAGTGGACGCCACAAATTAGCACATCCGTTGCGGATCTGGCATCGGCCACAGCCATTTCCTGCCACTCGCGAGCAAGCATAGGGTATGCGCGGGGTTCTTGTAAAGCGATTGCGCGTACTTGACAGCGCAGCGGCGAGGTGCTTGGTCCTCTGGACCAGCCGCGACTGCGAACTACACAGTACTACCGGCTATATAATTTGAAATCTGGCTTCCTCATTGTTTAACAAGAGATACCTCCACTGAGTATTATGCTGGCGCGGCGACTAAACAGTTGTTACCCCACCGTCGACCACGATAGTCTGCCCGGTGAGCCAAGCGCCGGCACGTGAGGCCAGCATCACCGCCACACCGGCGATATCCTCGGGCTCGCCGATGCGGCGCAGCGGCGTGCGCGCTTCAGTGTCTTTGAGCAGCGCGGCGTTCTCCCAAAGCGCTTTGGCGAAATCGGTGCGCACCAAGCCAGGGGCGATACAGTTCACGCGGATATTGTGCTTGCCCCACTCTAGCGCCAAGTTGCGTGCCAGCTGCACATCGGCGGCCTTCGACAGCGCGTACAGCCCGAGCGTAGCGCTGCCTTTGAACGCCGCGATCGAAGAAACAATGATCATGGCACCGCCTTCGCCGCCGCTGCGCTGCGCTATGCCGGGCAACACCAGGTTGGCGAGCCAGATGCTGGCACGCACGTTGTTGTTCATCACCTTTTCGAACACTTCGTCGCCCATGCCACTGAGCGGACCGTAGTACGGATTTGAGGCAGCGTTGCTCACCACCACGTCGATCCGCCCCCACGCCGCGACGGTCTTGTTGACCAGATCGGTCAATTGCTGCTTGTCGCCGATATTCGCGGCAATGGCTATCGCTTGCCCGCCGCGCGCGCGAATCGCCGCGGCGACCGGTTCACACGCATCTTGTTTGCGGCTGGAAATCACCACACGCGCGCCGTGCGCCGCCATTTGCTCGGCAATGGCGCGGCCGATGCCGCGGCTGGAACCGGTGATGATCGCGACTTTGCCGCTGAGGTCGAACAGATTCATATTCACTCTCGCAAAAGTAAATGGAAGTCTATGCAGCCTTACTCAATCTCACGAAACAACTCAACCTCCCTCACCCCGCCCCTCTCCCTGAAACACATCGGGAGAAGGGAGATTCGTGCAAAATCGAGCCATCGCCCGATTTCGTAAGTATCAACAGGGTGGTACCCGCAACCAAAACGTCACCGGCCCGTCGTTAGTCAGGCTCACTTTCATGTCGGCGCCGAAACGCCCCGTCGCTACAAGCGCGTGCTGCGTGGGCGCACGTTCGACCAGATAATTGAATAAGCGCTCGCCCTCTGCCGGTGGCGCCGCGGGCGTAAAGCTCGGGCGGTTGCCGCTATTAGTGTCGGCGGCAAGGGTAAACTGCGGCACCAGCAGCAAACCGCCGCCTTGCACTTCTCGCAGCGATAAATTCATCTTGCCGGCCGCGTCGGGAAATACCCGGTAATTCAGCAAGCGCTCGAGCAAGCGCTCCGCCTGCGCTTCACGATCACCGCGCTCGACGCCGACCAAAACCAGCAACCCGCGCCCAATCGCCCCGATTGTCGTTTCGGCGACGACGACGCGCGCCTCGCTCACGCGCTGCAGCAAGCCGATCATGGCTCGGTGATGTATCGGCCTACGCGGCCAAGCTGCGCACCACCAGGTGCTGATGACCGGGCGGATATTTGGCGCTGGAAAAAGTTTCGAAGATCGCCTTGTTGGTGGCGAAATAGACTTGCCAATAATGCTCCGGCTTGCAGTAAGGGCGCACCGCAAGCTGCGTGCCGGTGGACGGGAAACTCAAAATTTCGATCACCGGCGCCGGATCGGTCAACACGTTCGGCACGTTCGCAATCGCGGCGCGCAGCTGCGCCATTGCCGCATTGGGATCGACGCTGTGGTCTATGTCGGCGGTTAACTCGACGCGGCGATACGGGTTATCGGAATAGTTCGAAATGTTCTCGGCGAAGATCTTGCCGTTGCCGACATAGTTGCGCACGCCCTCCGCCGTGTCGACGGTCGTGGTAAACATACCGATCTCCTTTACGCGACCGGTCACGCCGGCCGCGGACACCAAATCGCCCACCTTGAACGGGCGTAGCACCAGCAAGAAAATACCGGCGGCGAAGTGCCCGAGCAAGCCCGACCAGGCGGCGCCGATCGCCAGCCCGGCGGCGGCGATCAACGCTGCGAAGGAGGTCGTTTGCACGCCCAGCTGACCGAGGATCGCAATCACCAAGAACAAGCGCAGCGCCACACCCAGGGCAGAATCCGCGTAGCGCACCAGGCTTGGGTCGACCTTATCTTTCTCCATCACCGCGCGCAGGCCGCGTTGCAACCAGCGGATCACGTAGCCGCCGACAATCCACAGTACGATCGCGCCGCCGACTTTCAGCGCGCCCGGAATCAGATACTCAGTCATCAGCGCGCCCACTCCGCCGGAAAAATTGAAGTCCATCTTTTTAAACTCCCTCGGTTAGAACAATCAAAGCAAGGATTCCAAGCCCGGCATCCACGGCAAGTCCGTCACGCCCGGGTCCACGCCCATCTGCTTGAGCAAAGTAGTGACTTGGCCGCGGTGGTGCGCCTGGTGGTTGAACATGTGGATGACGATCACACCCACCGGCATAGTGCGCTGCGTGTGCGGCGGCGAGGCGGTGCGATAGGTAAGATTTTCGCGCAGACGCGCATCGCTCAAGGTCATCACTTCGGCGTCGATTTGCGCGTCGGCGCGCACGCGCGCCGCGCGCAATTGCTCGAAATCGGCATGCAGTTCATCGGCCAGCGAATCGAACTGATACGGCTGCATGCGAAAGCGATGCAGCCAAACGAGATCGGTCAGCAGCAAATGATTGAGCGTGCCGTGAATCGACTTGAAGAACGCGCCGACATCGCGCTTGCGTGCCTCATCGCTCAACTGGGCGCAGGCGTCGTAGATATTGCCGTTCATCCAGCGGTTGTAGCGCGTCATGAGGCGCGTGTAGTGCGTATCGATCATCCGGTTCCCCTCTGCAGCAGCACGGCGCCTTGCCTTCCCCACGCGGCGCGCAACACGTTATGATGCATGCAAACTTACCGACGGAGACAACGATGCGCAACAATTTTGTGCGTTTGACAACAGTGCTTCTTGGCATTGCGGCAACAACGCTCAGCCACGCGCAAGATTGGCAACCGCCGGCTAAAGACGCGCGTTGCCCGTCCAAATGGGGTGCAGCAGACGAGCGCGGCGCCCTCAACCATCAGAAGCCGGAAACGGTGTTGCGCGCCACCAAACTCATCCGCAGCGGCGAGAGCATCGAGTTGGGCCGTGTGCTCGGCCCCGACATGGCGTTCTTCGGCACGCGCCGCTTTTCCGTCACGATGAAGCGCACCACCGCGCCTATGGGCGCCAACCTGCGCCGCAGCAACGAAGAAACGGTGGACACCGAAATCGGCCAGGTCGGCACACAGTTCGACGCGTTTCCGCATCAAACCATCGCCAACGATCTCTATAACTGCGTGCCGATGGAAGAGAACGCCACGCGCACCGGCTTCAACAAACTGGGCGTGGACAAAGTCGGCGCGATTTTCACGCGCGGTGTCATGATCGATGTCGCGGCGCTGAAAGGCGTCGATATGCTCGACATCAAGTACGAAATCACGGCGCAGGATGTGCAAGACGCGCTAGCGAAGCAAGGGCTGAAGATCGAAGCGGGCGATGCCGTGTTGATTCACACCGGCTGGGGCAAGCTGTGGGGGACTGACAATCCTAAGTACGTGAGCGGCGCGCCCGGCATCGGCATCGGCGCGGCGAATTGGTTGGCAAAACAAGATGTCATGCTGCTCGGCTCGGACAATTGGGGGGTGGAAATCGCGCCGAATCCGGACAGCAAGATCAGCATGCCAGTGCATCAAATCGCGTTGGTGGTCAACGGCATCCATCTGCTGGAGAACGTCAAGCTGGATGAGTTGGCCGCAAAAAAAATCTATGAGTTCGCCTTCATCATGCAACCGCTCAAAATCAAGGGCGGCACCGGCTCGACCGTGGCCCCGATCGCAGTGCGTTGAGGCGGTACTAGGCGTAGATATCTCCAGTCACCGGCTTTGATCGGGCTTTTTCAAGCGACACTGTTAAATGTATCTCAATTACAAGGAAACGTTGTGACAAGATTTCTGACTCGATGGCTCAGCATGTTCGGCGCGCTCGCATGCCTTAGCGCAAACCACGCGTTCGCGCAAAATTACCCGACGCAGCCGCTGCGCATCGTCGTGCCTGCCAGCGTGGGCAGCACTCTGGACGCGCTGGCGCGCATCATCGGCGGCGAACTGCAACGCACCTGGGGCAAGCAAGTCTCCGTGGAAAACCGTCCCGGCGAAAACGGCAATGCCGGCACGCGCTATGCGGCAATGGCGCCGGCCGACGGCCACACGATGTTGATGATCGGCACGAACTTCGCGGCGAATCCTATCCTGGGCGAGAACGCCGGATACGATCCCATGCTCAACTTCGCGCCGGTCAGCGAATTGGTGAGCCTGCCGACCATCGCCGTGGTACATCCGATTTTCCCGGCACAAAACGTGAAAACACTGGTGGAAGTCCTGACCCTCAGCCCGGGACAGTTTTCATACGCTTCCGCCGGCTACGGCACTTCACTGCACTTGGCTGCCGAAGCGTTCAAGCACGCGACCAAAATTCAAATGCTGCACGTGCCGTTCAAGAACAGCAAGCAAGCCGAAGCGGCGGTCATCGGTGGCGATGTGCAAATCGTGCTCGCGCCGCTGGCCACCGCCATGCCGATGATTCAAGCCGGACGCGTGCGCCCGCTGGCAATCGGCGCGCCGGAGCGCCATCAGGCGCTGCTGGACGTGCCCACCATGGCGCAAGCAGGCGTCGAAAGCTACGACTTCACCGCATGGGTCGGCGTTGCCGTGCCGGCCAATACGCCCGCGGCCATCGTGCAAAAACTCTCCGATCACTTGGGCAAAATCGTGCACCAGCCCAAACTCAAGCAGCGGCTCGGCGCGCAGTACGTCGAAATCGTCGGCAGCACGCCGCAACAATTCACCGCCTTGATACAGAAAGATCAGGTGCGCTGGCACGCCATCGCCGAGGAAGCCAAGCGCGCCGCGACAAAACTGGAGCAATCGCTACAGCCGCAAACCGAAACGGTCGAAGACGAAATGAAGGCACCACCGCCGCCGAAACCTGAGGCAACGGACGCGCCCAGCACCAAAGCCCCCATGCCGCCCAAGAGCGGCAGCGCCGCAAAGCCGAAAGATGCGGCAGAGGCCGAGCCCGATGCGATGGATGACGAAAGCAGCGAGGACGACGCCGCCGCAGGGACTGCCGCAGCACCCAAGCCCGCGCCCACACCGAGCAAGCCGGCGGCGAAGAAAACGCCGCCCAATAGCAGCGCGGCGACCCCGCCCGCTAGCGCCGCAAAGAGCGCCCCCGCGGCGGCAGACAGCCAAGACAGCGACAGCAGCGTCGCGACCAAGACTGCTGCACCGCCCAAACCTGAGTCGGCCGCCACGAAACCAACTGCCGCGAAACCAACAACCGCTCAGCCGGCGGCCACTGCGCCGGCGACTGCCAAACCAGCGGCGCCAGCCAAGACCGGCACGACACCGCCTTCAACCGCGACGCCAAAAACCGTTCCGGACACGGCCGATGTACCGCGCGAAGTGCTGCCGGGGAAGCCGGCGCAGTAGCCGCGCCTTACTGCCGACGAACAACCCTATCGTCGCGTTGTGCGTAGTTGCGCCCAAATTATTTGCCGCAGCGCCGGTATGCCCTGCGTTTTTCCCACTACGTTCTGATGGCAATGCGGTCGTGGGTCAAGGTATGCTAGCCCCGGATCACCTGTTTGCGTTTGAAGGGATGGTTCCGGTTGCCGCGTTCGTGCCACGTACAGGAATGCATCCCCGTTGCATGCGCCTGTCGGCGATTCCCGCAGCAAGATTACTTTTGAGCGCCCTCGATTGCGCCAGAAGGCACCCAGCGCTGTCCATCAAATTGCATCATCTGCAACTGTTCGATTGGGTAGAAGTCGTCGGCGCCAGTCCTCGCCCGGATGCCGGGCAATAGCATCGGGAATTCGACACTCTCCAGGTGAGTGGCGATACGCATGACGTTTACCCGCGTAAGGTCATTTCCCGCCTTGCGAAGGACGTACTCGAGCGCTTGCGCGAGCTGATAGCCGAAGGCAACGATCCCATCCGTTGCGTCGCCGTCGTAATATTGCTTCGCCCATGCGAAGTAGTCCTTGATCGCTGGATCGTTCTTCCAGGCCTCGGCCATTTGGTCTTTGGCGTAATAGGCAGTAATCATCCCTTTCGCGCGCTCCAAGCCGGCGGGGGCGAGGATGGCGGTCGGAGAACTGGACGGCACGCCCGTATAGTGCAGCGGACGCCAGCCGATATCGTGAATCTTACGAATGGCCATCGAAGCATGTTTACCGGCCATCGCAGAGAACAGCGTGTCGGCCCCGGAGGCCGATAAGCTAATGATTTGCGAGTCGAGCGTCGGGTCGCTCCAATCGAAAGTCTGCGTCGCAATGATCATCTCTTTGGCACGAGCGCCCAAGCCGTCGACGAACCCTTTCACATAATCCTTGCCATAGTCGTCGTTGGAATGCAGCAGCGCCACTTTGGCATTCGGTTTGGTCTTGAGCAGGTGTCGCGCATAGACGCGCCCTTCGAACTGATAGGACGGCATCCACCCTAGCAGCCAAGGATAGTGCTGGTGATCGCCCCAAGCAGTGTCCCCGCCCGAGACGAACAGATGCGGCACTTTCTTCCCGTCCAAGTAGCGACGCATGGCGAGATTGGTTGCAGTGCCAACGCAATTGAACAAAACGAAGACATCGTCCTGCTCCACCAAGCGGCGCGCGTTCTCCAGCGCCCGCGCCGGGTTGTAGCTATCGTCTAGGCTAATGAGCTTAATCTTGCGGCCATTGATGCCGCCTTCGGCGTTGATTTTGGCAAAGTACGCTGCATGCGCTCGCCCAATCACGCCATAAGAAGAGATGGGGCCGCTGTACGGAATGCTTTGGCCGATGCGGATTTCCGTCGGCGAGACGCCGGGAGCGTCGTTGGCGTAAGAAGCGCTCTCCGCGAGGGCGAGTACGGCAACGCACAGTTGAACGAAAACGGCACGAACCATTATCATCATCTTTTACGCTCAGCGTGGGGCCAGCAAGGTAAGCCACTGATGACTTTGACTAGCACCCCATTCTATCCAAGAAGGTTTGTCGGCGGCGCCCCAACCGGAGCGCCGCGACGGATCACCTTGCAGTACCCCAAGCGCACTAACGCGTAGCCGCGATGAAGCAGCGGCAACTGGCCAAACTCACTGCCCCGCGCCTGCATAGCGCGGTGCGGCGCGAGCGCCTGTTCAGATTACTGGACAAGCGCGTGCGCAAGCCAGTAGTGTGGGTCTGCGGCCCTCCGGGCTCCGGTAAGTCGACTCTCGTTGAAAGCTACCTCGAAGCGCGCAAGCTCAAGACGTGTTGGTTTCAAGTCGACGAAGGTGATCGCGATCCCGCGACGTTTTTCTACTACCTCAACGCACTGGCCAAAACCATCGCCGGCCGGCGCAAGCTCACACTGCCCTTTCTGACGCCAGAATATCTGGCGGATATCCCTGGTTTTGCGCGGCGCTACTTTCGCGACTTCTTTAACCTGCTGACGGAGCAGGCGGTAGTGGTGTTCGATAATTGTCAGGACGCCGCCTCGGAGACGCTGCATCAAATCTTAAGAGAAGCCTGCCAAGAATTGCCGGAGGCTTTGACGCTGTTGTTCATCAGCCGCGGCTTTGCACCCGAAGAGCTCGCGCGTACCCAGACTTCCGGGCAGATGCTCTTGATCAACGCCGCTGATTTGCGGCTAACAGCGCCAGAGGCGAGAGCGATAGCGCGTAGCCGAAAGGTAACAGGGGCTGACGTCGATCAGCTCACGCAGCAAGTCGATGGCTGGGTCGCCGGGTTGGTGCTGATGCTCAGTTCGGCAATGGGCGCAAACGCAGCGCAGCGCACGCTTTCGCACGAGGAATTGTTCGCCTATTTTGCCGGCGAAGCCCTAGCACGGGCCAAACCGGAACTGCAGAGTTTGCTCCTTAAGACCTGTTTGCTGCCCGAGGTGACCGCAAGCATGGCCGAGCAATTGACGGGCAACGGGCAAGCGGGAAGATTGCTCGATTCACTCTATCGTGGGCAGTACTTCACCGACCGCAGGACGGGGGAGGAAACGGCCTACCAATACCACGACTTGTTCCGGGAGTTTCTGCTGTCTCGGTTCGACCAAGCGTTCCCGCCTCAAGAGCGCGCCGAGCTGCTCAAGAACGCAGCATCGATACTCGAATCGCGCGGCAATCTGACGGAGGCAGTTGATTTGCTGAAGAGAGCGCAGGATTGGTCAACGCTGAGTGCGTTGGTGCTGGCGCACGCTCGAGCGTTGGTTGAGGCGGGGCGCTGGCGAACTTTGCAAACATGGTTCGAAGATTTTCCCGAATCCATGGTAACGCCGGATACCTGGTTACAATTCTGGCGAGCGGTAGCACACGGCAACGACAACTCGAAGCGTGCCTATGCAACCTTAGAGCAATGTTACGACGCGTTCAAAACCAGAGATGATGGCATCGGCCAACTTGCCATTGCCAATGCAGTTTTCGATCTAGCGCTTACCGATGCCGGTGGGCATGGCCGCATATTGACTTGGGCAAGGCGGATAGCGGAAATACTGCCGCATATAGCTCCTTGCCGAGAAACAATTCGCGGATGGCGCACCGTGGTCTTTGCCTTCACCTTGGGTGATTTCGGACACCCAAGCTTAGCCCGCGGCGCGGCAACGCTAGAGCAAGCGCTCTTTAAGGAAGACCTTGATGATTACGATCTCCTGTGGACTGGCGCGATATTGCTGGTCTATTGCTGGCCTACGGCAAACATCGATCTACTGGATCGGATTTGTGGAATCGTGGACCCGGTAGCTAGTAAGACCCGGTGCGGACCACTGGCGCGGTTGATGTGGCACTACTGGCGCTCTATGTCGTTACTGACGATTCCGCGATGGGAAGCGGCGAAGAAAGATGCTCTTATCGTTATTGATATTGGACGAGAATTCCGCCTTGATGCGGTCACGGCCTACGGGCTGGATGTGTATATATCGGCTACTCGTCACCACGGAGCGTTTGCGGAGGCAGAAGCGGCATTGGCTGAATTCAAAGTCTTGACGGAGAGGCGACTAGATTGGATGCGATACGCGTACTCTCTTCAATTGTTCTCGCTTCATGTGCGCAAAGGCGAAACGCACGCAGCTTATCAAGTCTTGCAATCCTTGGAGAGCGCCGCAGCTGAGATTGGTCAAGCGGAGATTGGCATATTTCTCCGATTGAGCAAGGTTTCGGTGCTTGCAGAGTTGGGGCAGATCGGCGCTGCGAAGACACTACTTTCCAAGGAGTCGGCGCTCGCCAAAAGACTTCCACTTCTCTTCACGGAAGCCACCCGTCTGCTAACTGCAGCACATCTTCGTTGGCTTCAACACGATGTCCCGGGAGCGTTGGAACTATTTTCCCAAGCTTTGGACGAAAGCGACAAACCCGGCCGCCTCGGCTACATGGGTTCACCTCAATTGGCCATTCTTTGTGCCGAAGCTCTTGATGCAGGTTGGACTGATGTAAGACTGAGCAAATTGATTCGTTGCTTCAATTTGCCACCGCCACATAATGCCACTACGCGGTGGCCCTATCCGGTTCGCCTCTCGCTTCTGGGCGCACGCCAGATTCGCATCGACGACAAGCCGCTCGTGTTTAGCCGCAAGACACCGCGTCGCCTGTTACTTCTGCTCGACACTTTAGTATGCGCTAAACACGACGGCTTCTCCAAGGCAAAGCTTATTTCGTTGCTGTGGGATGACCTGGAGGGCGGCGCCGCCGAGGAAGCATTGAAGATCGCCATTCGGCGCTTGCGCAACTTCCTGCAAAATGCCGATGCCGTCGAGATACACCAGGCTCGGGTGCGATTGAATCCGAATGTCGTATGGGTAGACGTTTGGGCTTTCGACGCCAACTGCAGGAAGTTGGACAAGGCCGACGATCCAGCCTTGCGCGCACAAACGCTGGAACTGTATCGCGGTCAGTTTCTCGAACAAGACCTTGAAGCCGCCCACCTGATTGCGGAGCGCGAGCGGCTGCGCGCTTTGTTCATGCAGCAAGTGGAGCGGCACGGGCAATGGCTGGAGAAGCAGGGAAATTGGCCGGACGCCATTGCTTTGTATGAAAGCGGTATCGCGCAAGAGAACCTTGCGGAGTTCTGCTATTGCGGGCAGATGCGTTGTTACGCCGCTTTAGGCAGAACGGCGGAGGCACACGCGGTCTACCGCCGCTTGCGCCAGCACTTATCCATCGTCCTCGGTACGCCTCCCTCCCAAGCCGCCGCTGCCCTGTTTCAGAGCCTGATCCAGGCTTAAGCCCTGCCTCAATCGCAGGGCGGCACCTAGTCGCAGTCCAAAAAATATCGCAATCCGTACCCCAATCGGTCCCCCGGTCGGGCGCAATCTGCACGCCTCGATCAAGGGGTGGCCATGCCGCATGTCCGCGTGTTTGTGGTGAGAGTGGTGCGCAAATCCGGGCTGGAAGTGCTGGGGCTGGTGGAAAGCGTTAAAACGCGCCGTCGCAGCACATTTCGTACGCCGGACAGCCTCTGGCAGGCCATCGTCGGATCGACGCGTGCCAAAAGCTCCCCCGGATCGGCACGCAAACTAGTCCCGAACGACTCCCGGCAGCACCGGAGCATCAGCGCGGGCCGATCAACGAAGCAAGGAGAGTGAAATGCGACGCTGCAAATACTAGAGAAAAGCTAGGTCTGTTCGCCCGCGTGTGCTTAAGGTCACGAGCTAACTCTTCGCGGGGCAATCACAACGGTCCATATTGATTACTGCTTGGGAGATTTCTATGAAGAAGCACAGCAAATTTACCGTATCCGCAGCGCTGGTTCTTGGCGGCATGGCGCTACCCGCCTTGGCAACAGCGGCAGACAATTGCTCCGGTACTTACCACAACGTCGGTCACAGCGGTGATACCCAGGATTTGGGCAACGGAGTCACGTTGACAAGCTATACGTCGTTGTCGAGCAACTATTGGAAAGAAACAGGCGAACTAAGAACAGGGGCATGTTCCGGATATGTCCTGACCATGGCGGACGGCAAAGTCCGCGTGCTGTTTGCCTGCGCGCGCAAGAATAAAGCCGGCGACGTGATTGTCGATGAAGGCAGCCTCGAACCCGGTGCAGAGCGGGGTAGCTGGAAAGTCACAACAGCAACCGGGGGGCTTGCCAAGCACATCGGCACTTCCGGTTGGTGGCAAGGCGTGGTCGACGACGGCAAGGTAAACGCGGGAATTTGGGGTGGAACTTGCAGGTAATCGATGGTTAAGGCGCGCACAGTTCGCAAAATTCGGCCCTGACCGTCCAAACCGACCATCACCCAATCGCTCGCCACCATACACCTGTTGGTGTCGAGCCTTCGCGGCCCGGGGCTAAGCCCCCGAGCCGCTTTTTGCCGCGAGAAATCTCGCTGGTTTGGGCAATGAAGCGCTCGCTGTTTGATATTCAAGCGCTTGCGTACAGCTCGACCGGTTTATGCGTTCCTTTTGCGTAGCTCGATGTCGTGACCCTCGTGGACACCATTGCTCGCGGCTTCGTTACGCGGTTCCTAATCAAGCACCTGCGCACCAGTCCAATCGCGACCAGAGCTGCTGAGTTCATAAAGTTGATGCACGCGGTATATCGCCAAACTCGCGGGATCCGTAGATGTAACCAGATTCTCAGCGGCGATCCAGTTGCTCTCGGCGACCACGGACCATCAAAGCAGATGCCTGGCAGGCGGTTACTTTGGGGGTATAGTAACGATGGCAGTCTGCTTCTGCTGCCGCCTCAATGCGGGAGATCAAGGATAGTTGGAGGGCGGTTGCGCCAGTGTTTCGCGGGGCGTTTCCGCTATCATTGGCGCGCTAACAACACTAACAGCTCATGGCCATGATTCGATCATTCTTCTCGATCGTTGCTTGCTTGATCAGCCTAACTGGTCTCGCCCAGAATAAGTACGGCCCCGGTGTGACAGACACCGAAATCACGATTGGGCAAACCATGCCCTACAGCGGTCCGGCGTCAGCCTACTCAACCTGCGGCATCTCACACCAGCGCTTCTTCAAATCAATCAACGAACAAGGCGGCATCAACGGCCGAAAGGTCAAACTCATTAGCTTGGATGACCAGATGACGCCGCCTCAGACCGTGGACCGCGTGCGTCGCTTGGTGGAACAGGACAAAGTCCTGCTGCTCTTTGGCGTGCTGGGGCCAGGAGCATTGGCGATCCTGAACTATGTCGACAAAAAGCAGATACCTTTTCTATTCCCTTCAGCGGCAGCGGGAAAGTTCCATTTGCCCGATAAGCATCCATGGACGATGGGTTGGGTGCCTAGTTTCGAGTTTGAGGGGCGCATGTTTGCCCGCTATGTCCTCGCGAATCGGCCGAACGCGAAGGTTGGAATTTTGTGGGAGGATAACGACATCGGTCGCGAGGAACGCGACGGGTTTAGAAGGGAACTCGGAGCTAAAGCGGCGAGGATGGTGGTCGCGGACGAGCGCTATTTGCTAACTGATCCAACGGTCAGCTCGCAGATCATCTCGATTAAGGACGCGGGTGCAGATACGGTCGTTAGCATCGTGACGCCAAAGTTCGCGGCCCAAGCCATCCGCAAGATTCACGATCTCGGCTGGCAACCAATGCATTTGATGACGTATTCGGGCAGTGCCATCAAAACCTTGGAATCGGCCGGGTTGGACAAATCGAAAGGGCTGATATCCGCGTACTTCGCAAAGACAGTTACCGACCCTGTAATGCGCGAAGACGAAGACGTGAAGCAGTACCACGCTTGGAAAGCGAAGTACTACCCTGAAGGCGATGTCAACGATGGCTGTATCGACTACGGTTACGTTCAGGCGCACCTGCTGGTTCAAGTGCTCAAGCAATGCGGAGACGACTTGACGCGGGAAAACGTGATGCGCCAAGCGAAAAACCTGCGAGACATGCGCTTGCCTCTTTTGGTTCCAGGCATCACGATCAACACCAGCCCGACCGACTATCGACCTATCGAAGCGCTTCAGTTTCAACGCTTCGATGGTAGCCAGTGGATGTTCTTTGGCGAGCTGATGACTGAGAAGTGATCGCGGAAGACAGAAGGCAAGCCGGATTCGCCTAGCTGGAAAAGTCGGCAAAGTTCCCAGATATTTCCACTGAAAGTCCGCCTCAGAGAAGACTTGATGGCTTGGGACAATGTTGGCGCCACAACTCGCGTGCCAAGTTCTGCGGCGACCAGAGATCGCTGGCGAGTTTCGGCAATGACCCTCAAAAGCCTATCTAATACCTCAGCGCTCGCGCTAAATGCCTTGGATCGAATGAACTCGCTCGAAGTGCTCAGGATCTGGCGTAGGTGTTCGTGCTGACAAGTTCGACTGAGGCCGAGTATTTTTAAACGCGTTGCGGAGGCTCGCCAAGGGGCACCCAGCGCTTGACCCGCTCTGTCGAGATTCGCCGGTCCTATAATCCCAAGAGCGGAGGGGCAAAATGGGGAAGAGAGACGCGCGCAAGCAAGCTACTTTCGCAAAGCTCGCGCCACCTAGATTGCATGGCGCGGTGGCACGACAGCGATTGTTCGATCAGCTGGACGAAAACCGAAAGAGCCCCGTAATTTGGGTGAGTGGGCCGCCCGGTGCGGGGAAGACGACTCTTATTGCGTCATACGTTAAGAACCGCTCGTTGCCGTGCTTCTGGTTTCAATTCGACGCCGGAGATCGGGATCCTGCGACTTTTTTCCATTACTTGGGTTTGCTGTTTCCAAACGTAGGCGATCGGCAAGCACAGGCGCTTCCCCAATTCTCGCCAGCCTACCTGCCTGATCTTCCCGGTTTCACCCGGCGCTTCTTTCGTGCGGTATTCGCATCGCTGCCTCCTCGCGCTATCTTGGTTTTCGATGACTGCCAGGAAGCGATGTGTGAAAGCGTCGAAACCATCCTACGCGAAGGGCTGGCCGAAGTGCCGGAGGGCGTAACCGTGATCGCCCTGTCTCGCGGCGAGGCACCCACAAGCCTGGCTCGGATGCGAGTGGCGGGTCATCTCTTTTCAATCGGCGGCGATGAGCTGCGCCTCACTCTTTCGGAAAGCACCCTGCTTGCGCATCAGGTAGGTCTCCAGGCCGAGCAAGAATTGTCAGCATTGCACGCGCGTGTAGACGGCTGGGCAGCCGGGATGGTGATCTGTTTGGCGGCATTCGGCGCGAGTGGAACGCGTAACCCTATGCTGATTTCCAAATCGAAGATTCACATCTTTGAGTTCTTCGCTGGCGAGATCTTCGATCGGGCGCCTGCAGGCGAGCAGGAAGCGCTGATGCGAAGTGCGCTCTTTCCGCAATTTACCGCCGCGATGGTAATTACCTTGAGCGAATACCCGGCGGCAGGCGCCTTGTTGGACCGGATGTACCGAGATCACTACTTCATTGACCGTCGAGAAGACGTCGAACCTTTGTATCGATACCATGACTTATTCAGAGAGTTCTTGCTCGCAAAATTCGAGAGCACGCGGGGCCGCGGCGAGGCCGGCGTAATTGGGCGGCATGCAGCAAAGATTTTGGAGCGAAACGACAACCGAGAAGCCGCCATCGAACTGCTATTGCGCTTTGGCGAGACCAACGACGCAAGGCGCTTGCTGCGGCATTGCGCGCAACTACTCATAGAGCAAGGGCGTCACCAACGTTTAGCGTCGTGGCTATCTGAATTGCCAAGAGAGGTACTTGATCGTGACTCTTGGCTTGCGTACTGGCTTGGGGAAACGCAGTTACCCCAGGACGGGCCTTCCGCCGAGCGCATCTTTTTGCGTTGCTACGAGGCGTTTGCAGAAAAGCACGATGATATCGGCGCTATCCTTGCCGCCCAAGGCATCGTGCACGCGATTACTGCGCAAGTTGTCCATTTCCGGCGACTCGATCGTTGGATCGCCGTTCTCGCGGAAAAACTTCCTGTCCTGAGCCCGAAACTCAAACCAACTATTCGCTTGAGAGCTTGGTGCGCCTTCTTGTACGCCACCCACCTTCAGCGTCCAAACCATAGCCTCGTTCCGATCGGCGTGGACATCGTCCAATCGTTGCTATTCCGAGAGACGCTGACGGACAATCAAAAACTTGAAGCCGGCACGGCATTGATCATCCACGCTTGGCCGGTAGCCGATGCGCAACTTGGGCATCAAGTCGAGCAGGCGGTTGCGCCCGTCGGCAGGCGCGAGGATACGGCGCCTCTATCGAGGTTGCTTTGGCTACTTGACTATGGTGCTTACAAATATCTGCGCGGCGACTGGCGCGCTGCAATTGAGATTTACCAAGGGGGGGTGAGCGACGCTGATCGAATTGGCATCCCGGGCTTACGCTACTGGATTCGGGTTCTGCGGGCATATTGCTATTTGAGCATTGGCGATACAGCGAGCGCAGCTAGCGATGTAAGCGAGTTGACCGCAATCGGCAGTGCTGCCGCGATTGTCCCTACCGTTTACGAGAACCGAGTTAAAGCACTCCTCGCGTCACAGCTCGGACGCTTCGATGAAGCGAAATCCTATGCGCTTAGGGCGGTAGCATGCACCGACCAAGACGGTCCTGAATACATGCGACCAGCGGCGCGCGCAGACGTCGCTTCGGTCTTAGTAGCAGCGGGGGCTCTAGAGCTTGCGGAGAATGTGCTCGCCGAAGGAGAAGAACTTGAGGCGAACACGGGTGCGACTGTGAATCGCGCCGAGTTCGCGGCGGCTCGGGCGTACTTAAGTCTTCGCAAGGGCGAGCGCACTGAGATGCTGAGGCATTTGTCTACAGCGCTATCTCTGGCTCGCAATCCCGGATTGTTGGGTAAGTTGAGTTTCTGCCGGCCGGGTCTGCCCGGCTTGCTTTCCGAAGCATTGCGCCATGGTATCGAACCCGACTTGGCAACGCGAATCATCAACGAGTGGGCAGTGCCGCCACCGTCACGCTCCCAGCAGGCTTGGCCCTGGCGTCTGAAAATGTTTGCTCTAGGTCGGTTCGAAATATACATCGATGATGAGCCGATCGCAGTGCGCGGACGGGTTCAATACAAGGTCTTGGAGCTGGCACGCCTGCTGATTGCGCTAGGTCCGGGTGCTGTGGCGAACCACCAGGCTATCGACGCGCTTTGGCCGGATTCCGAAGGCGACACGGCTGCCATAAACCTTAAATCCACTGTACATCGCCTCCGTGCGTTGTTGGGCGGCGCCGAATCGTTGCGCGTTTCAGATGGCAAGTTGAACCTAAATACCGCAATCTGCTGGGTAGATAGCTGGGCGTTCGAGGAGATGTCTGAAACTGTGGCGGGCAAAAAAGACTCGCTGTTTGAGAATCCCGAACAACTGGAAGAAGCACTGGCGTTGTATCGCGGCTGCTTGTTTCCTCAAGAGCAAGAGTCGTATCTGCAGCGTGCGCGGCAGCGCTTGCGCTCGCGCTTTCTAAACGCAGTACAAGAGCTTGGCCGCCATTTCCAGACCACTGGGAATTTGCCTAAAGCCGCAACCCTTTATCGAAAAGCCTTAGAAGCTGACCCTTACGCCGACGTACTTTACCGCGAGCTGATGATTTGTCTGCAGGAACAAGGTCGCATCAACGAAGCCGCGAACGTCTTTTTGGATTGCCAAGCGAATCTCGCCTCCAACAACGGAAAACTTTCTGCCGAGACGCTCAAAGTGTTCGAACTCATGCGGGAAAACTGACCTGCAACCTTTCTGCAACCTCGCCGCGGTTACTCTAATTGCATCTGTGTCCTCCATTAACCGCGCGTTTCTCTAAAAGGATTCTGATATGCGTTTCGCCATATCCGTCAATGCTTTACGATTTGGTTTATGCGTGTCGCTCGTACTGCTGGGCCTCACGCTGTCGCTGCAGGCGCCGGCGCAGGGGTTTGATCGTCAGGATGTCAAAATCAAGAGTCAGGGACTAGATTTAGCTGCGTGGTTCTATCTGCCCAAAAAAGCTAGCGGCAGCGGGAAACGACCAGCCATAGTGATGGCGCACGGGTGGAGCGCTGTGAAAGAGATGTATTTGGATAAGTTCGCAGAGCGCTTTGCGGAGGCTGGATTTGCCGTGGTGGTGTTCGACTACCGCAGCTTTGGCGGCAGTCAGGGCGAACCTCGGGGAAACATCGTTTGGTATGAGCAACTGGAGGACTATCGCAACGCGATTACTTGGGTGTCGCAACGCACAGAGGTCGATCCGGCTCGCATCGGCATTTGGGGCACATCCTATAGTGGCGCGCATGTACTGCATCTCGCTGCCTTCGATAAGCGGGTAAGAGCGGTAGTCTCACAAATGCCACCGCCAGCCATCTGGGAGACTTACTACGCGCCCATGACGCCTGAAGATCGCGCAGGAATGTTCACCTGGGTCGCCGATGCACGTGCCGAGCGTTATAGGACTGGCAAAGTTGCAACCTTCGCAGTGGTTTCGTCCGATGGTAAAGACGCTGCATTGCCTTGGCCAGAAGCGTACAAGTTCTTTACTGAGACAGCCAAGGCGCGGGCACCGAGTTGGAAGAACGAGATTACGGTGGAGTCAGTTGAGAAAGACATGTTTTACGAAGCTGACGCCCACATACACCTTATTGCACCGATTCCCCTGCTCATGGTGATTGCGAGCGACGATATCGTTTGCCCGACCGAGGGCGAGAAAAATGCATTTGCAAGAGCGGGGGAGCCCAAAAAGCTAGTCGTTGTTCAAGGCGGTCACTTTGATTTGTACCAAGGACCTGGGTTTGACAAAGCGGTCGTGCCCACCATTGAATGGTTCAAGCAGCACTTAAAGCCTTAGAGATGCCCAGCTATCGGGAGGGGGACACCGCTGTCACGGGGTCCAAAATCCCGTGCGTTCGCAAATTGTAGCTGTACTAAACATCTGCCTCTCATAACAGTGAATGTGGTTTTGATGCAGAGGTAAGCAACGACCGGCGCTTGGCTGGCGAGGCGCAGAGGAATGATGTGAAGGCGACGAGCCCTTTGGGGCCCGGGGGCTATAGCCTCGGGCCGTTTTCTTGACCAGCAGGAGAAAAAGTGGATCCGCTGGCTTGATCCACCCGTTCACCTCAAAACATGGTGTTGCCGTGTGCTTGCTTGCGCGGCACGACTTGAAGCACGTCCCAATGCTCGACGATCTTGCCGTTGTCGTCGAGCCGGAAGATATCGATGCCGGCCAAATCGCGATCTTTGTAACCGGGCCATTCTTGGTGGCAGTGCAGGATGACGTGGTTGCCTTCGGCAAAAACGCGTTTGAACGTGACGCGCTTGCCGGGATATTGCTTCGCCATTTTCTCGAAGTAGGCGATGAAGGCTTCTTTGCCGTCCGCGACTTCCGGGTTGTGCTGGATGTAAGTCTCGCCAACGTAGCGCTCGATCGCTTCGCGCGGGCGCAATTGGTTGAACATTAGATCGTAGAAAGCGACGACGTTTGCTTTGTTTCGCTACGACGTCAAGTTAAGCGGCGCGCCGCTTCGCGGGGCGTCTGCTTGAACCGATGTTAGTCCAGTGGCAGAACGAGCAACGCCGACGAGCGACTTCAGAGCGGCATTGACTGCCTCATTAGTGGGGAATATCTTGGAAAGTTCGGGAGTCAACAACACAAGATTGCTACCCTTCTTGAACTCCATATAATGTTTTCCGCGCACACCCTTGCCAAGATCTTCGCGTCGATACTCGGTACGCATTTCATCAATCTTCTTCATAGATTTTCCTTTCACGCTTTGTCGCCAGTCGCGCGCTGATGATTCGGTATTTCAGACCGCGATGGGTGTAGACGACTACAAAAAGTCGCCCGATCTTGGACATGCCAAACATAAGCCAACGATCTTTGCCCACGGAATGGTCCGGATCCGCGAACGTGTAGGCCATGGGGTCACCGAATACTGAGGCCGCTTCTTCGAAGCTAATTTTGTGCTTCTTGAGATATCGCGACGCTTTGGCTGGATCAACTTCAAATTCCATGCGTTATTATGGCATGCTGGAATGGGGAATCCGACTAAGCTCCTCCCAGAAACAAAGCACTAAGCCGTAAGGCTTGCTAGAACATCGTATTCCCATGCGCCGCCTTGCGCGGCACCACTTGCAGCACGTCCCAATGCTCGACGATCTTGCCGTTGTCGTCTAGCCGGAAGATATCGATGCCGGCCCAGTCGCGATCCTTGTAGCCGGGCCATTCTTGGTGGCAGTGCAGGATGACGTGGTTGCCTTCGGCGAAAACGCGCTTGAAGCTCACGCGCTTGCCGGGATATTGCTTGGCCATCTTCTCGAAGTAGGCGATGAAGGCTTCTTTGCCGTCCGCGACTTCCGGGTTGTGCTGGATGTAAGTCTCGCCAACGTAGCGCTCGATAGCTTCGCGCGGGCGCGATTGGTTAAACATTAGATCGTAGAAAGCGACGACGTTTTCCTTATTTCGCTCCAACATGGTTTTCTCCTGCGGTTCGGCTGCCGACGCGGCTGGCGCGATGAGCGCGAATGTGGCGCATAGCCACGCTACGATCTGCGTACGGCGGTGGGCGAGTAAGTTGGTCATGCGCTCGATCCCCTTAAATCTTGTGCTCGCGCCGGCAGTTGAACACTTCCTTTTGATACGCCACGCCGGCGATGATGGAATCGAGCAGCAGATTGACGCGGCGCGATAGGTGGCTGCCGGCGCGATAGTCGGCCGGCGCGACAAAGTCGACGCGCCCGGCTTTCAGCAGCTTGATGCACACTTCTTTGCTGCGCTTGTTGGTATGGTCATAAACGGCAATGCTGTGGCCGCCGTTCTTCTTGGCGAGCGCCATGCTGGGCACGTCCGTCATGCCATCGCCGACGTAGATGATGTTGGAGAACGGGATCGGGCGCTCGCTTTCCGGCATGTGTTCGTTGATCGATTCGGTGATCGCTTCTTTGCCTTTGTTGATGCGGAACAGAAACTGCGTTTTGAGCGTGTCGGTGATCAGCAGTTTGGGGAACGTGGCGATGCCGTGGTGGTTGAAATGATATTCGGAGGCGTAGATCTGCTTGAAGTGCTTGCGGATCGATACGCCGTTGAGAATTTCTTTTTGACCGGCGGAAACGACGTAGTGCTGCACGTGGGCCATGCCGGCGCCTTTGCGGCGCACGTAGGAATTCACCCGCGAGAACCAGCTTTGCACGCCGGGAAAGTAGCGGATGCGCTTGGCCATGGCGGCGAAATCCTTGCGCGTCACATGCACGCGCTGATGCTCCAAGTGTTCCAGCATATGGCGCATGTAAGTCAGCATGGGGTCGGACTGCGTGGCGCGCGCCTCTTCGTTCACGCGCCGCCAGAATTCGTGCGGCTCGATGCCGATCTTGGGCAGGACGGTATATTCCTGCATCGGTTGCGGCGAAAGCGTGCCGTCGAAGTCGTAGACGATGGCGATCGTGCTTTGGAAGAACCCTTTGGCTTTGCCCGGCATGTTGGATATCGATGAGCAACTCGGTGCGCGCCGATCTTATCACCTCGCGCCTCATGGGCATCGCACCGACGCCGGATTCGGCATGATACATGTAAATGTATAAGCCGTTGATCAAGATTGCAGGCTAGACTTAACATTGATCTACACGTAGTATTGCGCTCTAAGCGGGAGACTGGTGCGAAATCACCGAAAGATGGTCACCCCGAGATCAACGCAGTATGATTGCGATTGCTATCGGCCCAGCAGAAGAAGCTTTAGGAGGCACCCATGAAAACCACGGTTCGATACTCAACGTTAGCGGTGCTCGCCGTGATGGCGGCGCAAACTCTAGGGGGCTGCGCGGTAGTACACCGCGTCAAGGCTTATTACAAGCCGAAGCCGCATATCATCGTGGTCAATAGCGAGCCTGAAGTACGCTCGCAGCCCAAGATCGATATCGCCACCAATATCGGCGTGGAAGGTGACGACGATCAGCGCACCGTGCTGTCTGCGGCCGCCACGCAATGGCCGCCACCACGCAACGTGATCCCGACACCGAAGGCATCCGCGATGGATAAATGGGCTGTTGCTGAGCGGATTCCGCTGCGCGCGGAACGCATCTTCAAGAGTGCCGCCAAAGCGCCGCGCCTTACCCCCGCCGGCAAACAGGAATTGGATCGCCTGGCGTTTCAACTGGCTAAGTACGACCAAGGCCAGTTGGTGAACATCGCCATCGTCGACTACGGTGCAAGCGCGAAAGAAACGCGCATCGCGCAGCAGCGCGCCGACACGGTAAAGGATTACTTGGCCAAGAAAGGCGTGCGCCCTACGCTGCTAAAGAGCAGCGCCCAGCAAGCGCGCAAAGTTGCAGCAAACTGTAAGGAAAAGAAAAAAGCAAAATCCGCCGCATGCACACCGCTGGATGCGCGTATGGAAGTGGTCATTCGCAAGAAAACTTAGCGCTGCCGCTAGGCCGGCAGCAATTGCTGCTTGAACGTCACCAATTCGCTTTCCGTTAGCGTTTCCTTTTCCAGCAAACGCCGCGCCGAGGCTTCCAATACGGTGCGCTGGCGCTGCAGCAGCGCCACGGTGCGCTCGAATATGCGCTGAATGAGCTCGCGCACCGCCTGATCGATCTCGCGCGCAGTGCCGTCACTGTATTCGCGCTCGCGCCCGGATTGCGGCACGCCGGGGAGAAATGCGCCGCGTTCCGATTCGTAGCTGACATGCCCGAGTTTTTCATCCATGCCGTAGCGCATGACGATGCTGCGCGCAATATCGGTGATCTTGGCCAAGTCGTCCGCCGCACCGGTGGAGAGGTGCTTGAAGACGATGTACTCGGCCGCGCGCCCGCCGATGAGCACGGCCATCTTGTTTTCCAGTTCTTCGCGCGTCATTAAGAACCGATCTTCGGTCGGGCGCTGAATCGTGTAGCCGAGCGCGCCGATGCCGCGCGGGATGATGGATACTTTGTGAACCGAGTCGGCGCCCGGCGTCGACATCGCCACCAGCGCATGCCCCATCTCGTGGTAAGCGACGATCTCGCGCTCCTTCGGATTGAGCAGCCGGTTTTTCTTCTCCAGCCCGGCAACGATGCGTTCCACCGCCACGGTGAAATCGTCGGTCGTCACCGCTTCCTCGCCGCGGCGCGTGGCCACCAGCGCCGCTTCGTTCACCAAGTTCGCCAAATCGGCACCGGTAAATCCGGGCGTCAGCGCCGCGATCTGATCGGCGTCGGTGCCGGGCGCGAGCTTGATCTTCTTGAAATGCACGTTGAGTATTTGCACACGGCCCTTCTTGTCGGGCCGGTCGACCAGCACTTGCCGATCGAAACGCCCCGCGCGCAACAGCGCCGGATCGAGTATCTCCGGACGGTTGGTGGCCGCCAGCAGAATGAGTCCCTTGCTGGTATCGAAGCCGTCCATCTCCACCAGCAATTGATTCAGCGTCTGCTCTTTTTCGTCGTGCCCGCCGATGCCCCCGAACGCGCCGCGCGCGCGGCCCATGGCATCCAGCTCATCGATAAAAATAATCGCCGGTGCTTTCAGCCGTGCCTGCTCGAACAAGTCGCGCACGCGCGCCGCACCAACGCCGACGAACATTTCCACGAACTCCGAACCGTTGATGGAAAAGAACGGCACGCCGGCCTCGCCCGCCACCGCCTTCGCCAGCAAGGTCTTGCCGGTGCCGGGTGGGCCCACCAGCAGCACGCCTTTCGGAATGCGCGCGCCCAGACGGCCGTACTTGCCCGGATCCTTGAGAAATTCGACGATCTCCTGCAGTTCCGCTTCGGCTTCGTCGACACCGGCCACGTCGGCGAACGTCACCTTGGTGTCGGTCTCGACGTAGACCTTCGCCTTGCTCTTGCCGATGGACATGAAGCCACCGCCCATGCCGGATTTCTCCGCGAACTTGCGCGCTAAAAACATCCAGATGAAAAAGAAAATTACCGCCGGTAGCACCCACGAGAGCACCGTTTGCAGAAAATTGCTCTGCACCACGCCGCGGAACTTAACGTTGTACGGTTCCAGATCTTTGGCTAGCGCGGCCTCCACGCGCGTGGTGACGAATTTGCTGCGCCCGTCCGGCAGCGGCTTGTTCAATTCGCCTTGAATGGTGTTTTGCAGAATCTCGATCTCTTTGACGTTGCCGGCCTTGAGCTGCTGCACGAATTCGCTGTAGGGCAGCGGCTCGACGGTGCGCACCGTCTCCCAAATATCGTGCAGCCACATGATGCCCAGCACGGCGAGCACGACATACCAAATGTTGAATTGCGTTTGCTTTTGCATGGCTTTGCGCTCAATGTTCAGCCGTCAATAGCGATGCGCCGAGCATGGCGCGGCGCTTGAGCCAGGGGCTGGGACGATAGCGCGGATCGCCGTAGAACTTTTGCAGGCTCTCGAGAATCTCCAGAATGCGGCGCGCACCGAGCGCATCGCCCATGGCGAGCGGCCCGTTCGGGTAACCAAGACCGAGCGTGACGGCACGGTCGATATCCTGCGGCGTGGCGATGCGCTGTTGCGCAATATCGCAGCCGATGTTGACGATCATCGCCACCACGCGCTGCGCAACGAAGCCCGGGCTGTCGTTGATGACTGAAACGCCGACGCCGTCGCCGCCAAACAAGCCGTGGGCGGCGATGCGCATCTCGGGACTGGTGAGCGGCGTCAACATCACGGTGCGATGGCGCTCCAAGGGAAACAGCGTGTCGACCGCGACGGTGCGGCGCGGGTCCAAGTTCTCGACGATCGCTTGCGTTGTAGCGTCTTCACCCATCGGCGTGACCACGCATAGGCTATTCGCGTGCGGCATGTAGCCGCTATCGAGCGGGACACCGAGTTTCGCCACCAAAGCTTTGATCGGCTCGGTCACCGAGGGGGTCAGATGACTCACCCACACGCGCTGCGGTCGCACCGCAGGCACCGGCGCGGCGGCAAGCTTGCGGCGCTCGCCGTTTGTGTACTCATAAAAACCCCGCCCCGCTTTGCGGCCGATCAACCCCCCGGCAACGCGATTGGCGAGTATGGGCGAGGGCCGGTAGCGCGGTTCTTGGTAGTACTGGTTGTAGATGGATTCCATCACCGGGTGCGACACGTCGACGCCGGTGAGATCCATCAATTCGAACGGCCCCATGCGAAAACTCGCCGCCCCGCGCAGAATGTCGTCGATATCGTTAAAGGCGGCAATGCCTTCGCCGAGTATGCGCAAGGCTTCGGTGCCGAAGCCGCGACCGGCGTGATTGACGATGAAGCCCGGCGTATCTTTACAGCGCACCGCGGTGTGGCCCATGCGCGCGCTCAACGCCATCAGCTTGTCGATGGCCTCAGCGTCCGTAAGCAAGCCGTCGACCACCTCAACCACGCGCATCAACGGCACCGGGTTGAAAAAATGATAACCCGCGACCCGCTGCGGATATTGGCAGGCCGCGGCAATGGCGGTGACCGACAAGGACGAAGTATTGGTCGCCAGCACGCACTCGGGCGCGACTACTGCCTCGAGTTCGCGGAACAGCGCGCGCTTGGCATCGAGATTCTCGACTATAGCTTCGATGACCAAATCGCACTCGCGCAGTTGCGCCAACTGCGAGACGACGTGCAACTTGGCGAGCGCCGCTTCGCGCGCGGCCGGCTGCATCTTGCCCTTCTCCACCAGCTTGGCGAACATGGCGTCGAGGCTGTTGCGGCACTTCTCCGCGGCGGCCGCCTGCGTATCGAACAAATAGACTTGCACGCCGGCCTGCGCGGCGATTTGCGCGATGCCGCTGCCCATGGCGCCGGTGCCAACCACTGCGAGACGATTCACTTCTTGCAAGATTTTCTCCAGTTAGCGGCGCGGGACGTCATTCTAAGTCGAGGCACACCACCGCGCCGCTCGTCCAATTAAGGCAAGAATCGGTTGCGTAGCCCGGAAGCAGCGGAGCGAATTCCGGGTAGTCGCGTTTTAAACCCTGCCGGCCCTGGATTGCGCTGCGCTTCATCCGGGCTACTCGTTGCACCCTTGTCCGATAGGCATCTTCGCCGTCCACCCGATACTCGCTCAGCCGGTCAAACTGAGCGTCAGCATCAAATCGTTCAGGCGTTTGACGAACGCCGCCGGGTCTTCTAACGCGCCGCCTTCGGCGAGCACCGATTGATCGAACAGCAAATGGCTCCAATCGTTCACGCGTGCGACATTGCTTTCGCTGTTCAAACGCGAAACGATGGGATGCGTCGGGTTAATCTCGAGGATCGGTTTGGCGTGCGGCACATTTTGCCCCGCCGCCTTGAGCAAACGTTCGAGATTGCCGGACAGGTCGTGCGCCTCCACTACCAAACAGGCCGGCGAATCGGTCAAGCGGTGCGTCACGCGCACGTCCTTGACGCGCTCGCCCAGTGCTTGCTTGATCTTGCCGATCAAGTCCTTGAATTCGTCGGCGACTTTCTCCTTGGCTTTCTTCTCGTCCTCGTTTTCCAGCGTGCCGAGGTCAAGTTCGCCCTTGGCAACCGATTGCAGCTTCTTGCCCTCGAACTCCTGCAGGTGGGCGAGCAACCATTCGTCCACGCTGTCGTACATGAGCAGCACTTCAACGTCTTTCTTGCGGAAGATTTCCAAGTGCGGGCTGTTCTTCGCCGCGGCATAGGTTTCGGCCGCGACGTAATAGATATCCTTCTGCCCTTCCTTCATGCGCGCGACGTACTCGGCCAGCGACACGTTTTGCGCATCGTCTTGATTGGCGGTCGAAGCAAAGCGCAGCAGCTTGGCAGTGCGCTCGCGGTTGGCGAAATCTTCGCCCGGCCCTTCCTTGAATACGCGGCCGAATTCCTTCCAGAAAGTCGCGTACTTTTCTTTCTCGTTCTCGGCCAAGTCTTCGAGCAAGCCGAGCACGCGCTTGACGCAGCCGCCGCGAATGCCCTCGACGTCTTTACTTTGCTGCAAGATTTCGCGCGAGACGTTCAGCGGCAAATCGTTGGAATCGATCACCCCGCGCACGAAACGCAGATAGTTCGGCATGAGCTGATCGGCATCGTCCATGATGAACACGCGGCGCACGTAAAGCTTGACGCCGTGGCGGCGTTGGCGATCCCACAGATCGAACGGCGCGTGCGAAGGAATGTAGAGAAGCTGCGTGTACTCCTGCTTGCCTTCGACGCGCGCGTGGGCGTAGGCAAGCGGTGCTTCGTTGTCGTGCGAAACGTGCTTGTAGAACTCCTCGTACTGCTCTTTCGTGACATCGTTCTTGGATCGCGTCCAGAGCGCGCTGGCCTGATTGACGGTTTCTTCTTCGTCCAGCGTCACGTACTCGTTCTTATCCTTGTTCCATTCGGTCTTGCGCATGCGAATCGGCATTTGGATGTGATCGGAGTACTTGCTGATAATGCCTTTCAGGCGCCAATCGGACAGCAGCTCGTCTTCACCCTCTTTCAAGTGAAGGGTAACCTCTGTCCCCCGCGCCGCTTTTTCCACCATTTCCAAGGTGTAGTCGCCGGCACCTTCCGACTCCCAGCGCACGCCGTGTTCCTGCGTTAGGCCGGCGCGGCGCGTCGTCAGCGTTACTTTGTCGGCGACAATGAAGGCCGAATAGAATCCGACGCCGAACTGGCCGATGAGATGCGCATCCTTCTTCGCATCGCCGGTCAGGCGCTCGAAAAATTCCTTGGTGCCGGATTTGGCGATGGTGCCGATATTATCGATCACTTCTTGGCGCGACATGCCGATGCCGTTGTCGCTGAGGGTGACGGTGCGCGCCGCCTTGTCAAAACTGATGCGAATCTGCAAATCCGAATCGTTTTCAAACAACGCGGCGTCGGTCAGTGCTTCGAAGCGCAGCTTGTCGCATGCATCCGAAGCGTTGGAAATAAGTTCGCGCAAGAAAATCTCCTTGTTCGAATACAAGGAATGAATCATGAGCTTCAGCAGCTGTTTGACTTCAGTCTGAAAACTCAGTTGTTCTTTGCTGGTAGCGGTTTCCACGGTTCTTCTCCCCAATGGACTGAGAACTTACGGATAATAGGGACGTCTATTCTAAGTTCAAGCGCCGAAGCGGTCTGATTTTTATCGGCATTGTTCAGCGTATCGATCTCGACCACACGGAGTCAAACATGCGTTTGCGAAACATGCTGTTGTTGACAGCGACTTTACTTTGCGCGACTTGGACGAGCGCTGCGGTGCCGCTGGAGCGTCTCAAGCTGCCCCCCGGATTCAAGATTTCCGTGTTTGCCGAGGGCGTAGCGAACGCACGCGCTCTCGCGTTAGGCACGAACGGCACGGTATTTGTCGGCACACGCAGCGCCGGCAACGTCTATGCGCTGCGCGACAAAGACGGCGACGGCATCGCCGACGAAAATTTCACCATCGCGCGCGGTTTGCGCATGCCTAGCGGGGTGGCCTTCCGCGACGGTGCTTTGTATATCGCCGAGGTGCATCGCATCATGCGCTTCGATGGCATTGAAGGCCAACTACAAAAACCGCCGCAACCCGAGGTGGTATTCGACAAGCTGCCGAAGGAAACGCACCATGGCTGGAAGTTCATCGCCTTCGGACCGGACGGCATGCTGTACATCCCGATCGGCGCACCGTGCAACGTGTGCGACCCGGGCGATCCCTATGCTTCGATCACGCGGCTCGACGTGGCCAGCGGCAAATTGGAAGTGTTCGCGCGCGGCGTGCGCAATTCGGTCGGCTTCGATTGGCAACCTGAGAGCAAATCGCTGTGGTTCACCGACAATGGCCGCGACATGATGGGTGACGAAGTGCCATCGTGCGAGCTGAACTACGCGCCCAAAGCCGGCATGCATTTCGGCTTCCCGTTCTGCCATCAGGGCGATGTCGCCGATCCGGAGTTCGGCAAAGCGCGCAAGTGCGAGGAGTTCACCCCGCCCGCGCTGAAGGTCGGGCCGCACGTCGCCCCGCTGGGCGTGCGCTTTTACACCGGCAAGATGTTCCCTGCGGAATACCAGAACCGCGCCTTCATCGCACTTCACGGCTCCTGGAACCGCAGCGAGAAATCCGGCTACAAAGTCATGACGGCGACAATCCGCGACGGCAAGGTGGAAAAGTACGAGCCGTTCATCGAAGGCTGGCTGCAGGGACAATCGAACTGGGGACGCCCAGTCGACATGCTGCTGCTGCCGGACGGCTCGATGCTGCTATCCGACGACGGCGCGGATGTGATTTACCGCATCGCCTACGCGAAATAAAGCGAGCGCGCAGATGAAGCGCACCGCGATCAATCCGCCGGGCGCTGTCGCCGTCGGCCCCTATTCCGCTGCGGTCGCAGCAGAAGGCTTGGTTTTTCTCTCGGGACAAACGCCGCTCGATCCCGCCACAGGCAAATTGGTGCAAGGCGGTATCCGCGCGCAAACTGCGCAGTGTTTTGCCAATCTCTTCGCCGTGCTGCGCGCCGCAGGCATGACGCCCGATCACGTCGTCAAGGTGAACGTGTTCCTGACCGACATGAACGACTTTGCTGCGATGAACGAAGTGTACCGTGAGCAATTTGCCGAACCGTTTCCGGCGCGCACCACAATCGGTGTTGCGGCGTTGCCGCTGGGCGCGAGCGTGGAAATCGAAATGGTGGCGCGTGGCCGTTAGGCCTTATACAGCAGAGAGCTTCGTCGGTTCACTCATAGCAGCAGCAAATGCTGCACGCATCCTCGTGAGGGTACTGCGCAGCCGCCGAAGCGGCCCGTTTGCGTAGAAGGTCAGTGCACATGCCCGTGCTCTCCGTGCACATGGCCGTGCTGTATTTCTTCTAGCGTGGCAGGGCGCACTTCAGCGATGGTGCAAAAGAAATCCAGCGCCTTGCCGGCCCACGGATGATTGCCGTCCACGACGACTTTATTCTCTTCGATGCCGGTAATGGTAAATACCGTGACATCATCATCCTCTTCCCCGCTCCCGCCTTCGAACTGCATACCGATTTGCACGTCCTTGGGAAACAATTCGCGCGCCTCGACCCGCACCAGATCGGCGTCGTACTCGCCAAATGCGTCTTCGGGCTCTAATCGCACACGCAGATCTTCGCCGGCATTTCTGCCTTCGAGCGCAGATTCGACGCTTGCAAAAATCTGGTCATAGCCGCCGTGCAGATAGGTGAGCGGATGATCGCCCTTGTCGAGCACGTTGCCCTCAACGTCGGTAACGTGATAGCGCAGCGTCACCACCGCGTTCTTTGCAATTTTCATTAGGAGAATTCCTTCACGAGGCGCAGCACTTCATGCGCATGGCCTTTGGGGTTATTAACTTCCACGGCGCAGCGCACAACGCCGCGCTTGTCGATTACAAATGTGGATCGGGCAATCGCCAGTTTCTTAGCGCCGTCCCTCTCTACTTCTTTCCAAACGCCGAACTGCTTGCATACCTCGCCGTCTTCATCCGCGAGCAAATCAACCGCCAGGCCTTGCGTATCGCGAAACTGCGCATGACGGATACAATCATCGCGGGAAACGCCGAATACGATAGTGTGATGGCGGCGAAACTCGTCTTCCAGGTCGCTGAACTCGATTGCTTCTTGAGTGCAACTCGGTGTGCCGTCCTTCGGATAAAAAAATAGCACGACGTTATGCTTGCCTTTGAACTGCGACAGCGTAACCAATTCCATCCCTGCGTTAAACAGGGAGAAATTCGGTGCGGTTTCACCCACTCTGAGCATCACGCGACAGCCTACAGCAGCCCACGGAAAGTTTACCTGATTTAACGCGCCGAGTTTTTGGCAACGCACCAACCTAATCTGGATGCAATCTGTGCAATCAAGTTCGCAACGCTTACAACTGCTGGGCGGGCTCACGGTCCGGCAATTTCTGCGGCGCTATTGGCAAAAAGAGCCCTTGCTGGTTCGCCAAGCCGTGCCGGGATTCAAAGGGGTTGTGACGCCGCGGCAACTTATGCGCTTGGCCGCACACGAAGACTGCCACGCTCGCCTTATTTGGCGACGCGGCCAACGCTGGCATCTCCAGTCCGGCCCGCTTGACGATGCGGATTTTGCCGCGCGCGGTGCGCGCGCATGGACCGTGCTGGTGCAGGACATCAATTTTGTCCGCCCCGAGGCCGATGCGCTGCTCAGACAATTCCGCTTCATTCCATACGCGCGCTTGGACGATCTCATGGCGAGCTACGCGACCAAAGGCGGCGGGGTCGGACCGCACCTGGACTCCTATGACGTGTTTCTGCTTCAAGGCCAAGGCGAGCGCCGCTGGCAGATTTCGCGCCAGCAACAATTGGTGAGCGTGCCTGATGCCCCAATCAAACTGCTCAGCAACTTCTTGCCGGAAGCGGAATGGGTGCTGCAGCCGGGCGATATGCTGTATTTGCCGCCTGGCGTCGCCCACTGTGGCACGGCGGTGACTGACTGCATCACCTATTCGATTGGTTTTCGCGCGCCTACGGCGGCCGCCTTGCAGCAAGGTTTGCTGCGGTTCTTGGAAGATCATTGCGACGATGCGAGCCTCTACGCCGATCCGGATCTGCGGCCCAGCGCTTATCCTGCGTCCATCAATCTTCACTTCTTGGCTTATTGTCAACGAATACTCGAACAGGTAAAGTGGACCCGATCGGATATGGTTACATTCTTGGGCCAATACCTGTCGGAGCCAAAAGCGACGACCTTCTTCGCGCCGCCACCGCGGCCGCTTTCGCACGCCCGCTTCATGACCGCCGCGCAGCGTGGCGGAGTTGCGTTGCAGGCGAAAACGCGCATGCTCTACGTTGGCAGCAGTCTGTTCGTTAACGGAGAACACTGCAGTGCAAGGGCGGCCGATGGGCAGCTCAAACTTCTTGCGGATGAGCGCGCATTGAGCGGCCGTGCCTTGCGCTCGATACCCGCCCCGGCCGCTGACACGCTGTACGACTGGTACAGAGCTGGCTATTTGACGCTGGCGCGGGGAGAAGCGCGCAACGCATGATCCGAAAATTGAGCGGCATTAACGAGATCCAACTGGCGATCGACCAGATCATCGGCACCGCGCGGCGCGAACTCCAGATTTTTGATGGCAATCTAGCCGAGGGCGGGTTCGGATCGCCGGCGCGCTTCCAAGTGCTGCGGCGCTTTCTGCTCGCCAATCGCGCCAACCGAATTCAGATTGCCCTGCACGATACCGACTATCTGACGCGTTCCTGCGCGCGCATGATGACCCTACTGCGCCAATTTCCGCACGCAATCGAGATCCACCACACACTGCCCGCTGCACGGCACGCCTCGGATGCATTCGTACTGGCCGACGCCTTATCGTACTGGCGCCGTTACCATACCGCTGACCCGCGCTCGGAATTGGTGTTCAATGATGACGCCGGCGGCCGCTTGCTGCGATCGCGCTTCGAGCAGATCTGGGAAGCGTCGGAAGCGTCCGTGTCAGCAACGCTACTAGGCATCTAATCCTCGCCGGACGCGCTTCTGCAGCCGGTTTCGGCGTTGTGTTGCAAAACCGCAACACAGTGACGCGGTAAGCCCAAAAAGCGCCCCATTTTAGGCAACGGCTTGGTTTTCTGGTAAAATTTTTGTCAATTTCCGAGGCCAAACCAGGCCTTGGCAAGTCTCGTTAAACTTCACTAAAGGGCACAGATGAACAAGTCTTTACTCCTCGCTACCGTTATCGCTGTTGCGCTGAGCGCGTGCGGCAAGAAAGAAGAGGCGCCGGCACCGGCTGCCACTTCCGAGCCTGCACCTGCCGCTGCTCCTGCTGACGCCGCAGCGCCGGCTCCCGCCGCTCCTGCTGACGCTGCCGCTGGCGCGGTAGATGCCGCCAAAGACGCGGCCGCAGGCGCCGTTGACGCCGCCAAGGATGCCGCCGCTGGGGCGGTCGATGCTGCTAAGGACGCTGCTGCAGGCGCGGTGGATGCCGCCAAAGACGCCGCTGCTGGCGCCGTTGACGCCGCCAAAGACGCTGCTGCGGGTGCTGCCGATGCCGCTAAGGAAGCGGTAACGGGCGGCGACGCTAAGAAAGAGTAAGCAACACGGGTAGTTCCGTTCGCTTTAACGCAAGAAAGCCGGCCACGCGCCGGCTTTTTTGTTGTTGGTGCGGCATCTCTTTTCCCGGCTCGTCGCTTAGCATCGCATCATTGCCGACGCACCGTTGCGGGCTGGCCGCCGCTTCGTAGCTAGCCCGCTTGCGCCTAGCCTCGCTTTTGCTGGCGGCGTTGCCTGTGTCGATTGCTTTTCTTGCCCAACCCAGCTCGCTTCCCGCTTGGCCTGGCGCAACCGCACTAACCGGCGTCGCGCCAGCCCAATCCTTGATTCTGATCTGCTACCGCGATCCATTCGGGCGCACATTTAAGCGCACTTGCCAGGGCCTGGCGCGCGAGCGCGGGGCGATTGTTGGTTGTGCTCAGGTGCGCCGCGACTAAGCAGCGTAACCGGCTGCTATCGATGCGTTGCAGCAGCGCGGCAGCGGCGGCGTTATCGAGATGGCCCGTGCGCCCCGCTACGCGCGCCTTGAGCGAGGCGGGATAAGGCCCATCGCGCAGCAAATCGACGTCGTGGTTGCACTCCAATACAATGGCATTGCAGCCACTGAGCATTGCTTCGATATGCGGTGTTAACGCACCAACATCCGTCAACAGTCCCAATCGGCCATTAGCCGCCTCAAACACAAACTGCACCGGTTCGCGCGCATCGTGCGGGACGGGAAAAGGTTTTACCCACAAATCGCGCAGCGCAAATGGCGCATGGCTATCGATAACATGCGTCTGTGCGGTGGCGGTGGCGCGGCCCGGCAAACTCGCCAGCGTGCCGTGGGTAAGATAGATCGCGGCTCCGGACTTGGCTGCCGCGCGCGCGACGCCGCCGGAATGGTCACCGTGCTCATGGGTGACGAGAATGGCGTCGATCTGCTCGAGCGCCACGCCCAGGCGCGCTAAGCGCGCTTCGGTTTCTGCCAAACCGAATCCGCAGTCAACCAGCAGTCGCACCTCGGCGGTCTCGACCAACAGCGCGTTGCCTTCGCTGCCGCTACCCAGTAGCGCGAAGCGCATCACTGGGGAACGCGGCGATACGCTTCGATCACTTCAGCTGATCGTAAAGCAGACTAATGATTCGGTTGGCTGCGTCGGATTTCTCCGGCGCGCCCGCATCGTTCTGCACTGCCACCTGGGTCAATTCGCCGGCCTGCGCGAGCTGAATGCGATACTGCGCGCCTTGCTGGGCTTTGGCATCGTTCTTCCGCCAGAAAGCGAGTCGCGAGAGCAGTCCTTTGCTTTCCGTCTTCTCTGCATTCGGCTCCACATAGCGCACGAAGTACAAACCTTTGGAGCGGTCACGATCTTCCACGGTAAAGCCAATGCGATCGAGCGCCAAGCCCACGCGCCGCCAAGCCCGCTCAAAGCCGTCCACCACGGTCAATTCGTTGGCGCCGCCGGCGCCGCGCGCGATACGCGCCTTGCTTTCGGTCTTGGTATCCGCGACGGTCTGCGCGCGCGCATCGTCGGCGTTGAATTTCGCCATCAGCCGCTGCAGCATTTCAGCCTCGAGTTCCGGATCGGACGGACGCGGCTGCCACTTCGTTTGGCTCTTGCCCTCGGACACGTAAATCTCGTACATGCCGCGATGACTAATATAAATCTCGGTCGAGCCCTGGTCGGCGCCGCGCTCGATACGCGTGCGGAACTTGTCGCGCTCTGGCGTCGAGTACGCATCATCCAGCACTTTGCTGACCCACTTGCGTATGCCGCCTTCAGCGATCTTGGCGCGGTTTTCCGCCCAGTCCGTTTCCATGACCCCAGCCTCGGGGCGTTCAACATTGATAATGAAACCGAGTTCGTTCCAAAACTCCTTGACGGCGGGCCATACCTCATCGGCTTTGGCGCCCACCACCAGCCAGCGTTGCGCGCCGGCGCGCTCCACACGAACTTTGTTTGAACCAGGGAGTATGTTGCTGGCAGCCTTTTCAGGAGCCGCATCTCGGTCCTTACTGTAGTCAGAATACGTCGCCGCCCCCTTGCCTTGCGCATCCGGCACGGCGTAGCGGTCATCTTGGGTCGGCGCCGTCAGGTCCGGCGGCACTTCCAACGGCGTGGTTTTTTTGCCTTGCGAACGGTAGTCGATCTTCTTGTTCTGAATAACAGTGGTACCGCAGCCGATGAGTGCGAGCCCGAGCCCGAGCACGGCCGCGCGCAGCAGTGGGCCAATCATGAGTAAACCTCCAAGGTTTCAATGAGGCTGGAAAATGTGATGTAAAACTTTGGTTGCACTTCACCACGCGCAGCCGTTTGCGGGTGTGCAGCCGAGAAAGCGCCGGCGGCCGCGCCGATTGTCGGGCACTGACGCGCTGGCGCTGTGGTCAATCTATGCCCGCCTGTCGCATCGCGCGCGTGAGCCTGTCGTGGTGTTGTTCCGACAACGGCGTCATCGGCAAGCGCATGCCCGCTTTGATCTTGCCCATGCGCTGCAAGGCCCATTTGACCGGTATGGGATTGGCCTCGACAAACAAATCGCGATGCAACGCCAATAGCCGATTGTTGCGCTCGCGCGCTTTTTGCAACTCCCCCGCCAGCGCCGCGCTGCACATTTGCTGCATCAGTCGCGGGGCAACATTGGCCGTGACGGAAATCACACCATGCCCGCCCATCAGCATGAAGGCGAGCGCCGTGCCATCGTCACCCGTATACAACGCAAATGTGGGCGGCGCCCGCAAGACCAAATCGGCGGCGCGCTCGATATTGCCGGTTGCATCTTTGATGCCGACGACATTCGGCACCTGCGCAAGCCGCAGCGTGGTGTCGTTGGACATGTCCGCGACCGTTCGCCCAGGCACGTTGTACATGATCATCGGCAGGTCGACAGCTTCCGCGATCGCGCGAAAATGCCGGTACAAGCCCTCCTGTGTCGGCTTGTTGTAATAGGGCACCACCGAAAGATGCGAATGCGCCCCCACCTTCTTGGCGAAATGAGCGAGCTCGATCGCTTCGCTGGTCGCATTGCCGCCCGTGCCTGCGATCACGGGCACGCGCCCGGCCACGTGTTTGACCGCGGTCTCGATTAGGGCGCAATGCTCTTCTACATCAACGGTAGGCGATTCACCCGTGGTGCCCACGATGACAATGCCGGCAGTGCCCTCGCCAATGTGCCAATCGATCAGCGCGCGCAGTGTGTCTAGATCGAGTTTGCCATTGTCGTGCATGGGCGAAACGATGGCGACGATACTACCGGTTAACATGGGTGTGCCTTGATCGAATGGGTTCCATAAAACATGTGCGAGTTTAGCTCAATTCCACCGGCGGCTGGGAGACTGCTAGAGTCCAAGCGGGACTAACGGCACACTCGCCGCTTTGATCGCGCACACACGCTGCACCAACGCGGGTTTGGGCTGATCAACGAAGCAATCCTGGTACGCGATGACCCGCAATACCCCCAGCACCCGCTGCAACAGCTCGCCCGGCTCCAACAAGAAATCCGGATTGCTGGGCTTGCCGAAGCGCTCGTTGCCGCGCGCAAACGTCTCGTACAACAGCATGCCGTTGGGCGCGAGTGCCGCGAGCAGCGAGTCGAACAGCGGCCGGTGTAAGTAATTGGTGACAACGATCGCATCGAACACCGCATCGGCGTAGGGCCACGCTTGTGCTTCCAGATCGTGGCGTTGGACATCGATGCTCACCCGCGGTCGTGCTGCATCCGCCCATGCACTCAGCGCGCCGATGTCGCGATCAACGGCCACCACGCGATGTCCCAACTGCGCTAGGAAGCGGGCATGGCGTCCGGTGCCACAAGCCAGATCCAACACGCGCGAGTTGGGTGCGAACAGGCTCGACCACTTCGCCACCCACGGCGACGGGATACTCAGAGCCTGATCAAGCACTCAAATTGCCCTTCTTTTCCATCGATTGGTTTGTTGTCAAAACCAAATTGCTGATTGAAAATAAGAAACGTTGACTCAGGCCCGCCGCTGTCACCGGCAGATGTTTACAAATCACCTGGTTGAAAATTCGCTTGGCAAACCGTAGCATGGATTCACTCGCAAAACCGCTGTTCTGCCATCGAGCATACGCCGCGCGGTACTTCGTCACTGTAATCACACTGACACCCAAGCTGCCGGCACTCTCAATCGGTTAAACCGACCGCGAACAAGGAGGGAAAACCGCAATCCGAATACTCTACCAGGCAGACCGATATAACCAAAGAAAGAGACGATCAACACACAACTACAGCGTTGCTACCAAGGAGCCGTGACCATGAACGCAGTCATCGAACACACTAAAGTTCTTCAACCGACCTTGCGGCAAGTCCGCGCCAGCTTCGACCAAGAGTTTGGCGTGCAGTGGACTTACCTGAGCCCCTTCGGGCGGCCGTGCTTCAACCGCGGTCTATTGCTAGACCTGCTGGCGCACTACGACAATCTGGAATCAACCGGATGCACAGTGCTCGAAGACGGCTCCAAGCATACGATACGCTTTGATGTGGCGGCATCGGATGTCAATGGCATTTTCAATCTCGGCGGCGATTTATCTTTATTTCGAGAACTCATTGCCAAGCGCGACGATGCCGAGCTGCTGGCCTATGCCAGGTTGTGCATCGAGAACGTGTGGAATCGCTTGCGGCGCTACGGTCAAGACACCGTAACCATTGCGCTGGTACAAGGCAAGGCGCTGGGGGGCGGGTTCGAGGCAGCTCTATCGAGCCAGGTATTGGTGGCCGAGCGCAGCGCTCAGTTTGGCCTGCCCGAAGTGTTGTTCAATCTCTTTCCGGGAATGGGTGCTTACAGCATACTCTCGCGCCGCATCGGCCAACGCGAGGCGGAGAGAATGATATTAAGCGGCCGTCTCTACAGCGCGGAAGAACTACACGGCCTCGGCCTGGTTGATGTGCTCGCCGATGATGGCCAGGGCGAGTTCGCCGTGCTGGACTACATTCGCGAACACCAGCGTCGCAGCAACGCCATCGCATCGGTCCTGCGCTGCCGGCAGATTTGCAATCCAGTAACGCACGATGAACTAATTGGCGTGGCCGAGGAATGGGTGCAGGCGGCGCTCAAACTGCAACCGCGCGATCTCAAGATGATGGACCGGCTAGTGCAAGGCCAGGAGCGCTTGCTGCGGCCGCAGCAAACTCAAGTTAGTCCGGGTTTGGCGCTCGCTTTGGCGTAGTCGCGCAATGCTTCCCTCACGCGGGCGAACTCCACGCGAATCTCAGCCAACAGCACGGGATGCCGGCGCGACATCCCGTGCCCGCTGACGACTCTAGCTTGATTGCAGAGCAGGACCAGGTGATCGGCTCCCAAGTTGCTGGCGGAGCCTTTGATGGCGTGGGCAGCGTCGCGAAACAGCGTCGCGTTCTTGATTCGAATCGCCGTCTCCATTTCGCCCAGTGCGTATTCGGTATCGACCACAAAACCCTCGATCAAGTTGCGCAGAAATGCTCGATCAGAACTAAGCGCGGCGAGCTCTTCGATCACGTTGAGCCGCACCGGCTGCCCCGGCACGGTTTGTTCCGGCGCTTTGACACGATCTGAGGAAAGTTCCGGGGTTTTCGGTTGGTTGCGCCCGGGACCGGCCATCGTATGCATGCGCTCGGCCAGTTCGGCAAGCTGCACCGGTTTGGGCAAGAACGCGTCGGCACCCGCCTCCATTGCCTCGCGCACTGCTTCCTGAGTCGCATCGGCGCTTAGCATCAATATTGGCAACCGAGTGCCTGCCGGCTCCTGAACGCGCCATGCCTTGAGCACGTCGATACCGCTCACATCGGGCATGCGCACATCCAGAATGGCAAGATCAAAATGCGCCTTGGCAAGGTGATCGAGTGCTTCGTCGCCGGAAGTGGCCGCCACAACAGTATGGCCACCGCGCCGCAGCGCCGTTTCAAGGATCGTGCGGTTAGTTGCGTTATCGTCCGCAAGCAGAACCGAGTAGCACGGGAAGGCGCCCGGCCAGCCCAGCGCGGCAATGGCTGCGATGCTGACTTCGCGCGCTCGCGCCGGATTGTGGCCGGCATGCAGCGCGTTGAATAGGACGGTTTTGTCGATAGGCGCGGGCACCAATGCCGCAAAACCCGCCGCGAACAAAGCCTCTACGGTGTGCGGGCTTGTTTCTTTGTAGACCCCCACGAGCAAGGGGCGCGGCAACGGCTGCGAAGCGAACACTTTTGCCGAAGTAAGCAGGTCGTGCTGATCGCCAGCGCCGATAAGCACCAGATCAAAGACACGCTGCGGCGGCATCGATCGGGCAAGCTCAGCCACATTTACCGCCGTAGCCCCATGCTGAACTTGGAACGGTACACCCCATCCACGCAGGTAGCTCTGACAAAGCTCCAAGTCAACCGGCGCGAGTCCGAGCAGCAACACTCGCATCTCTGCCAGAGAGCTGTGCTTGGCAAGTGCACCGTCCCCTTCGATTAGCGCCACGGGCACTTCAAACCAGAAACGTGCCCCCTTACCTTCTTCGCTCTCTACGCCAATGCTGCCGCCCATCAACTGAACCAGTTGCCGGGCAATTGCGGTGCCCAAACCGGTGCCGCCAAAGCGCCGTGTGACGCTTTCGTCTGCTTGGGTAAACGGGTCGAATATGCTGGATTGAAGGTGCTTAGGAATCCCGATGCCGGTATCTTGCACCTCAAAGCGCAAGCGCGCGTGAGAGCCCTGCCGATCCAACAACTCGCAACTAAGACGGACGCTGCCTCCGGCGGGAGTAAACTTGACTGCATTGCCGACAAGATTCATGAGCACCTGCCGCAACTTTGCCTCGTCGCTCCAAACGAGTTCGGGCAGGGTTTGCGGCAATGCCAACGTCAACGCAATCGACTTCTGCCGCGCCGAAAAGTCAAACAGCTTGTGTACGCCCTCGATCAGGCTCGGCAAACTAAACTCCTCGCGAGCCACCTCAAGCTTGCCGGATTCGATCTTGGAGATGTCGAGAATGTTCTGAATGAGCGAGAGCAGCGCGCGCGAACTTTCTTCCAAAGTCTCAAGTAATCCGCGTTGCTCCTCGTCACCGCCTTTGGGCCGCAACAGCTGCGCGATGCCTAGAATGCCGTTTAGCGGCGTCCGGATCTCGTGACTCATTGTGGCGAGAAACCGGCTCTTGGCCGCGCTGGCGCTCTCAGCTTTCGCCAACGCAGTAGACAGGCGCGCCAGCAGGCCTGCGGCATACAGAGGCACCAGCACTAGAGTAAGCAGCAGCCCGACGCTCAGCGTGCTCTGCCCCGACCAAAAGGAACTCTGCAACCAAACAACGCTGAAGCCGATCAGGCTAAGCGCTTGGCACACAAACAAATACTTGGTGCCGTACCGCACGCCGTAGCCAATCGTAATCCAAAGGTAGACGCCATAGAGAGGGGAGCCTGCCGCGCCGGCGGACACCATAAAGAACGTGGTGGCTACATTGTCGGCGACCATCGCCAGAAAGCGGCGCATAACCGACGCCGCAGGTTGCGCCACGATCGCGAGGAAAATTCCCGCCGAAAAGGCAATGAATATTGCGCCGGCAATTATTTCAACAACATAGCTTGTGCCAGACGGCGCGCGCCATTGCAGCACCACCAGATACACCATCACGACGGCGCAAATAGCCAATCGCACCAGCGCTTGTTCGTGCTCAGAATCACCACGTTGCGACAGCCTGAGGCGCAGGCGCGCCAAGCCATTCAGATCGCCCGGTATCGGAACTGGAGATGCCGAGTTGGCCGCCACGGAACGAACTAGTGATTGCTCGCCACGGGCTCGGCGAAGCGGTTTCGCACCACCATCACCTTATCCAGTTGCAGGCGAAACGCATCGACGCAGCGCGGATCAAAATGGAACCCGCGCTGCTGATCGAGGTACTTCAGCGCGTCTTCGGCGGACCATGCAGACTTGTAGGGCCGATGGCTGGTGAGCGCGTCGAACACATCGGCGACGGCCACGATGCGCGCTTCGAGCGGGATGTCCTCTCCAACCAGCCCGTCCGGGTAGCCGGTGCCATCGAACTTCTCGTGGTGCCGCAACGCGACCACCGCACCGGAACGCAGGTACTTCGATGGACTATCTTTAAGGATATCGTATCCTATGCGTGGGTGCTGGCGCATGACTTCGCGCTCCTGCGTGTCAAGGGTGCCGCGTTTGTGCAGCACGGTATCAGAGATGCCGATTTTGCCAATATCGTGCATCGGCGCGGCAAATTCGATCAAGTCGCACTCGTCATCCAAAAGGCCTAGCTTCTCGGCAATTAGCCGCGAGAACTTGGCCATTCGCAGCACATGATTGCCGGTATCGAGGTCGCGAAATTCTCCCGCGCGCGCCAAGCGGAATAAGGTTTCGCGCTCGCGCACTTGCACTTCACGCACGGCCTCGCCGACTTGCTGCTCCAGCAGCTGGGCGCGATCACGCAGCATGATCTGCTGTTTGCGCAGCACAAGTAAGTTGCGGCAGCGAGCGCGGCATTCGTATTGATCTACCGGCTTGTTGATGAAATCGGTCGCACCCGCTTCCAGAGCGCGATAACGAATATCGCGATCCTCCACTACTGTCACCACCACAATCGGCACGTCGGTGCACGCCGGATTGGCGCGAAAGCGGCGGATCGCCTCCACACCGTCCATCTGTGGCATCTTGTAGTCGGTCAGAATCAGATCAACCGGACGGCCTTTCGCCCATTCCAGCGCCACGCGCGGATCGGCAAACGACTGGATGCGCAGGCCGGGATCGATGCTGCGCATGATCTCTTCAAGAATAACCCGGCCGGTAGACTGATCATCAATTATCAGGATCGTGCTGCGGTATGAGGGCGCGGTGCTAATTTGTCTGATGCTCATGTTCTAGTGTTCGCCTCGTGCAAGCGACGCGGTCGTCGCTGAGTGGTTGCCATACGTCTATGCTCGGGACCGAGCGCGCGGAACACGTGGCAGACTAGGTTAGTCCTTTTCTCACAGTGTTCCAAGCCCCGTGCACATTCGCCAGTGAGCCTTAAATTGTAGTTATGAGTGGCGTCTGGCAACGTTGCAAGAATCGCGCCATGGAACTAGTCGATGCTAGAATCGACTCATACTATCTACTGTAGTACTTGTAATCCGTTATCTATCAATTTAAACAGAGATGTACTTATAACAGTACCTTGCCAATCTAAACAGAACAAGGGAACGCGGCCAGCGCCGTCGAGGTCAGTTCCCGGAAAGTGTTCAATTTTCTGACAACGCGGACGCACGATTGAAACACCGGAATCGGTCAGCGCGCGTCGCCGGGCGAATGCCGCCGCGAGCAAATTTCTCCGCAACCACCATGCACAACCGTACTGGCAGCCGGAGCGTGTTCGCTTTCGTGCACGCTTCTTGCTCGCAAACGTTAACGGTTGGAACGGAACAAGCAAAGGTCTATTCTGTCCATTGATGCACACGCAGCACGAAGGGAGTTAGATGATGAACTCAAACCATGAAGGATCTGACGAACGCCGTCAGGATTTCCTCAAGTCCCTTGTTGATTTCACCAAAACTCACCAAGCGGCACACTGGTCCGGCACCTACGCCGAATTCCTAGAAAAAATTCTTCCCAGCGATGCGCGCGCGCTGGCGCGCAGTAGTCATCAGTATGTTTGGGACATGATCCGCTGGCAAGGCGCCTCGACAAGCGAGAAGGGCAAAACCACTTACTCGCTGTTTGCCGACGAGCTGTTCGGCGTGGATGAGGCCCTGGAGCGCGTCGCCGACTACTTCAAAGCGGCTAGCGCAGGCTCCGAAGTTGGGCGACGCTTGTTGCTTCTGCTGGGCCCGCCATCCGGCGGCAAGTCGACGCTGGTCGTGCTGCTTAAGCGCGGGTTGGAGGAATACAGCCATACCGATGCCGGCGCGCTTTATGCCATTCAGAACTGTCCGGTGCATGAATCGCCGCTGCACTTGGTGCCGCACACGCTGCGCGGTTCCTTCCGCGAAACGTATGGCGTTGATATCGCTGGCGAAGTCTGTCCATATTGCCGCTCGCGCTTGGAAAACGAGTTTCAAGGTGACTTCATGCGCATGCCGGTAGAGCGCGTGTTCATTTCCGAGGCTGGACGCATGGGAATCGGCACCTACGCGCCGCACGATCCCACTACTGCGGACATCGCCGATCTGGTCGGCTCCGTCGATCTATCGAAAGTCTCCGAGTACGGCGACGAGGGCGATCCTCGAGCATGGTCGTGGTCGGGCGCAGTTTACGCCTCCAGCCGCGGCGTGCTCGAAATGATCGAAATACTGAAAGTCAAACGTGAGTTCTTGTACCTGCTGTTGACGCTGACACAAGAAAAGAACGTGAAAGTTTCGCGCTTCCCGTTGATCTACCTGGATGAAACCATCATCGCGCACACCAACCTGGCCGAGTTTCGCAAGTTCTTGCAAGAAAGCGAAAACGAAGCGTTGCTCGACCGCATGGTCATCATTCAGGTGCCTTATACGCTCAACTACAAGGAAGAATCGCGCATCTATCGCAAGCTGATCTCGGCAGCACCGGCATTTGCCGAAGGGCACTTAGATCCGCATGCGCTAGACATCGCGGCGGTATTCGCCATTCTGTCGCGCTTGCAGGAAGGCGATCAGAAAGAAGTTGATTTATCCAAGCGCATCCGCCTCTATGCGGGCGAAGACGTGGAAGGCGCCTCACGCGCCGAAGTCGAGCGCTTGCACGCCAAAGCCCCGGATGAAGGCCTCTCCGGCGTCAGCCCGCGTTTCGTCATCAACGCCTTGTCAAACGCGATCATTCAGGCGAACGTCAAGAGTCTGACGAGCATGAATGTGTTGCTGGCGTTGAAAGACGCGATTGAGTCCGACGCGCGCATTGACCCCAAAAAGAAACGTAAGTGGATCGATTTCCTGGTCGTGGTGCGTAAGGATTTCTACAACCGCTGGGTCAAAGAAGACGTGCACAAGGCGCTGTTTGTTTCGTTCGAGCAAGAAGCGCAAGAGCTGCTTAACAAATACTTGGACGAAGTAGAAGCGGCGCTCGACAACCGTCACGTGAAAGACCCGATGACGAACGAAGAACGCAAGCCGGACGAGCGTTTCATGCGTTCGGTGGAAGAAAAGATAAACATTTCCGAGTCGGGGAAAGTGTCGTTCCGCCAGGAAGTCGTGCGCAAGGCCATGGGAGCCTACAAGCGCGGCGACAAATTTTCGCTCGACAGCCATGCTCAGTTGCACGACGCTATCGAGCAATATTTGTTCGAACAGCGCCGCGATGTGCTGCGCTTGGTCAGTTCCTCCGCGCGACCCGACGATGAAGCGAAGCAAAAGATTTCCGTGGTGGAAAAGCGCTTGGCGGAGGAGTACGGCTATGACAGCCATAGCGCGCGCGAAGCGCTGAATTACGTCACCACTCTCTTGGCCCAGGAATAGGCCATCGAGCAACTATAAGATCATGACTGCCGACAGCAGGATCACGGCCGAGCAGCCCTGGTACGATCTGTTCTCGCGCGGGGCGCGCGATTGGATTCGCCACAATGAAAAGGTGCGCGCGGCGCTCAAGCACTCGTTGCCCCAGATCGTGTCTGACGGCGACGTGCTTACCAAGTCCGGCGATCATTCCGTCTTCGTTCCCGTCAAATTTCTTGAACACGCGCGCTTCCGGCTGACTGACCCAAGCAGCGAACAAGGCGTCGGGCAAGGTCAAGGCGAACCGGGCGACGTGCTGCGCCAGGGCCAGCAGCCCGGCGATGGCGACGGTGAGGGCGCCGGCGGCGAGGGCGAGGGTGAGGTTCGCTTCGTGATGGAAGTCACGATCGACGACATCATGGACTGGCTGTGGGACGAACTCAAACTGCCGGATCTCAAGCCGCGCCCAAACGCTACAGTCAACGACGACGACTACGTGCGCGAGGGCTACGACAAGCACGGACCGCGCGCTCGGTTGGACCGGCGCCGCACGATGAAGGAAGCCATCAAGCGTCGCGCGGTGCAAGAAGACGCGCCCGCGTTCACTAATGATGATCTGCGCTTTCGCCAACTTAAGCGGCGTCACTCACCCGCGCTCAACGCCGTGGTCGTATGCGCGCTCGATGTTTCGGCCAGCATGGCCGAGCAGCAGCGCAAACTGGCGAAGACGTTTTTCTTCTTTGCCACGCACGGCCTGCGACGCCAGTATTCGAAGGTGGAATTGGTGTTCGTCGCTCACACGGTCAATGCCTGGGAGTTTAGCGAAAGCGAATTCTTTGAGGTCACCGCGAGCGGCGGCACCGCGGCGTCGAGCGCCTTCAACTTGAGCCTGGACATCCTCAAATCGCGTTTTGATCCGGCGCGCTACAACTGCTATTTCTTCTACGCCTCCGACGGCGACAATTTCAGCGAAGATCGCGCTTCCGCTCAGCAAGCGCTCGCTGAGCTGGCGCAGCTGAGCAACTATATCGGCTACTTGGAAGTGCTGCCGGCCAGTTTCGGCTCGGGCGAGACGGAAATGTCGCGCTTGATGACGCAAGCGCGCGGCGGCGTTGCGAGCATCGGCATCAGCAAGGTCGCCCGCGACGAGGATATCTGGCACGCGTTGCGGCACTTCTTCATGCAAGAAGCACAGCGCGCCGAAGCATAGCATCAAGCAATGGAAAACAACTTAAGCCACTACGTTCCGCGCATCGAGGAACTGGCGCGCAAGCTTGGTCTCGACTATTACCCGGTCGACTTTGAAATGGTGCCGAACAACTTCATGATGGAAATAGCCGTGTACGGCCTGCCGGTGCGCATGCCGCATTGGTCTTTCGGCGTGCGCTATATCCATCAGCTGGTGCGCCAGACCATGGGGCATTCGCGCATCTTTGAAGTGATGTTCCCCGGCAATCCCTGCCACGCTTATTTGGTAAACGCAAACTCTATTGCCGAGAACGTGCTGGTCACCGCACATGTCATTGGGCATGCGGATTTTTCCAAGAACAACCAACTCTTCGAGCGCTTTCACAAGATGGGAGGCGGGCGCATCGTCGAACAATCGGCTGAACGCGCGCACCGGATTGAAGCCGCTATGGAGCAACACGGCAAACAGCGCGTTGAAGCCGTGCTGGATGCTGCGCTGGCGCTTGAGCCGCACATCGACCTTGACCAAGATCTGCACCGGCCGCGCTACGCCACGCACAGTGCCGCGCCGACGTTCGATCCGACCACGACGTTCGTGCGCCGCTTCCAAGAACTAACCGGTCCGAACGCCGCCGCGGAGTCCGATGACGCCGTGCATCGTCTGCCCATACCACCCCATCCCGAAAAGGACTTACTCTGGTTCATCGCGCAATACGGCCCGGAACTAGACCCCTGGGAGCGCGACATTTTTCTCGCCGTACGTGAAGAAGCGTTTTATTTCTACCCCGTGTTTGCGTGCCAGATCATGAACGAAGGCTGGGCGTCGTACTGGCACGCACGGCTGCTGCGCGAGGCAGAATTTTTGCCACAGGACTTGTACTTGGACGCCATCAAAGCACACTCCGACGTGGTGCGTCCGATCGCTGCCGAACAGCAAACAGCGCTCTCCATCAATCCTTACCATCTAGGATTCATGATGTGGGAGAAGATCATCGCACGCGACGGTCTTGAGGCCGCGCGGGCGATCATGCGCGAAGAGGACGATTTTGGATTCATCCGCAATTACCTCGACCGCGCCTTGGCTGAGGAATTGGGACTATTCGTATTCGACGCCCAAGAAGACGGTGAAATAAAGATCACTTCTAAGAGCATTCACGCCGTGCGCGAGGCAATTCTTGCACCGAAGTTTAACTTCGGCGCACCGCGTATTGCTGTGGCGGAACTGCGCAATGACGGCACTCTCGTGCTCGATCACGATTTCCACACCGACAGTCGCGGCCTCGATACTTCTCGCGCGCGCAAAGTATTGGACTACATTCACACGATTTGGCGCAGGCCCGTAGTACTGCGCACCGTTGACGGTCGCGGCGCCGCGTGCGAGATCGCAACCGAGTAAGTGCGCCGGCTCTGGCGCTCGCCCGCTAACCACGATGCTGTACCGCAGCGTGCGCCTAAGCGGTAATATTGCGGGCCGATTCACCCGAGCTAAACTAATACCGCACCCAGCATATCGTGCCAAGCGATATGCCAAAAGATATCCAAAGCGTTACTACCCCCAGCCCAAATGTCGAACCAACGCCACTTCCAAACAGCCGACCTCTGCGACGCGCACGCGCAGAGCATACGCGTGGTGCAGCCCCCATTGATCGGATATGGGGCGCGGCGTGTTTTTTGCGGGCGCATCGACACTATGCAGGTGTATGAAGACAACGTTGCTATCAGGCAACGCCTAAGTACCCCCAGCGGCGGGCGCGTATTGGTAGTGGATGGCGGCGGCTCGCTTAGATGCGCGCTGGTCGGCGACATGCTGGCGCAAGTGGCGATCGACAACGCATGGGCCGGGATTGTTGTCAACGGCTGCATCCGTGACAGCGTCATGATCAACACTATGCCGATCGGCGTGTATGCGCTGGGCACCAACCCGTTGCGTTGCGAACGGCGCGGCGGCGGCGCGAGCGATGTGGCGGTGACGTTTGCGGGCGTTACCTTTACGCCAGGTGAATACATCTATGCGGACGAGGACGGCATCATCGTAAGTGCGAAATCTTTGCTGAGCTGAGGGATCGCCGACTAATCGCACAGCCGACTAATCGCACCCTTGACAGACGCCCTCGGCGTCGTTAATTTGTGCGTTGCAGCACCCACTTTATTTTGGTTCCTGGCTCATTAGTCGTCCGCGCCCCGACCGCCGCTCGGACCGAGCTGCCGGCATATGCCGTCGGCCGCCAAAATACTGAAGTAGATCATGAGGTTAGGGAGACAGTCCCGCGCCAGCACGCAGCCTTACCGGGCGGCGTGTACTACAAAGACAACTCTGGGTTCTGACTGACGGCCGCAGCGCAACGTTTCGCGCTTCGGCACAACGCCAACTTCCTATCGAGGACAACACGCATGCATCGTGATCTAGAAATCGCAAGACTAAAAAAAGACTGGGCCGAAAACTCCCGCTGGAAAAACATCAAGCGCCCCTATACCGCTGAAGACGTGGTGCGCCTGCGCGGCTCGGTTCAAATAGAACACACTCTGGCCAAGCGCGGCGCTGAAAAGCTGTGGAAACTGGTGAATGAAGAGCCGTTCATCAACGCGCTCGGCGCGTTAACCGGCAACCAAGCCATGCAACAAGTCAAAGCCGGATTGAAAGCTATTTACCTCTCCGGCTGGCAGGTAGCGGGCGATGCGAACTTGGCAGGTGAAATGTACCCCGATCAGTCGCTCTATCCGATCAATTCGGTGCCGCAAATTGTGCGCCGCATCAACAACACTTTCATGCGTGCGGATCAGATTCAGTGGTCCGAAGGCAAGAATCCCTCCGATGCTGGCTACGTCGACTATTTTGCCCCGATCGTCGCGGACGCCGAAGCCGGTTTCGGCGGTGTGCTCAACGCGTTCGAACTGATGAAATCGATGATCGACGCCGGCGCTGCCGGTGTGCACTTCGAAGATCAGCTCGCTTCGGTGAAAAAATGCGGCCACATGGGCGGCAAAGTGCTGGTGCCCTCGCGCGAAGCGGTGGAAAAACTCGTAGCTGCGCGCTTGGCTGCCGACATTTCCGGTACGCCGACGCTGGTCTTCGCTCGCACCGATGCGGAAGCGGCGAATCTGCTTACGTCGGATGTCGATGACAACGACAAACCGTTCGTCACCGGCCAACGCACCGTGGAAGGCTTCTACATCACCAAGAACGGCATCGACCAAGCGATTTCACGAGGGCTGGCCTACGCGCCTTACGCCGATCTGATTTGGTGCGAGACCGGCACGCCGGATCTCAAATTCGCGCGCCAGTTCGCCGAGGCAATCCACAAGAAATTCCCCGGCAAACTGCTGTCGTACAACTGCTCGCCCTCGTTCAACTGGAAGAAGAATCTGGACGACGCCACCATCGCCAAATTCCAGCGCGAACTGGGCGCCATGGGCTACAAGTTCCAATTCATTACGCTGGCCGGCTTCCACGCGCTCAACTACTCCATGTTCGAGCTGGCCCACGGCTATGCGCGCGAGAACATGAGCGCATTCGTGGCATTGCAAGAAAAGGAATTCGCTGCCGCCAGCAAGGGCTTCACCGCCGTCAAGCATCAGCGCGAAGTCGGCGCGGGTTACTTCGACGAAGTCACGCAAGCGATTCAAGGTGGCCAGTCTTCCACCACCGCGCTAAAGGGCTCGACCGAAGACGCGCAGTTCATGGATCGCAAAGCAGCGCACTAAGTACGGCGCTCGCGTCTAGGCACGCGCGACAATCGCCTAGTTTCCAAACTTTCAGCATCGACGCCGCCCGACCGGGCGGCGTTTTTTTTGCGCCCGCCGCCCGCAATCGACACAGGCATACAGAATGTGCGCGGAGTCGGCTACGGCATCACAAGTTAAATTCTGGTACGGGCGAAGCCTAGCCGCGCCGCCCAATCCAGCCTGCGCCGCCGTCCGCGCGCAGAGCACGCCGAGGCTCGTATAATCGAGCGAAACTCACGCGAGCGCTCGAATATGGACGGTTCCTCGAAAAGCACAACTCTGCGCCACGGCGGCAAAGTTCTCGTCGAAGCCCTGCGCACGCACGGCGTCGAACGCGCGTTCTGCGTGCCGGGTGAAAGCTATCTGCCGGTGCTCGACGCGCTCTACGATGTGCGCGATGAGCTGCAACTCGTTGTCTGCCGCCAAGAAGGCGGCGCCGCTTTCATGGCGGAGGCCTACGGCAAACTGACTGGCAAGCCGGGAATCTGCCTCGTTACTCGCGGTCCGGGCGCTACCAACGCCAGTATCGGCGTACATACAGCCATGCAAGACAGTTCTCCAATGATACTGTTCATAGGTCAAGTCGGTAGCGACGTGGAAGAGCGCGAAGCGTTTCAAGAAATCGACTTTCGCCGCATGTTCGGGCAGATGAGCAAATGGGTCGCGCAGATCGACCGCGCCGACCGCATTCCCGAGCTCATTAGTCACGCCTTTCACGTCGCCACATCCGGGCGGCCAGGTCCTGTGGTACTTTCGCTGCCGGAAGACGTGCTATTTGGCGCCTGCGATGTGAGAAGCAACGCGCAAGCCTACCGCCGCACCGCAACTTTCCCCGGTGCACCGCAGATTCACCAATTGCGCACGCTGCTGCAAGAAGCCAAAGCCCCGTTCGTGATCCTCGGCGGCGGCGGCTGGAATGCGCAAGCTTGCGCCGACTTCCAGGAATTCGCCGCGACCTTCGGCCTGCCGGTGGGCTGCGCCTTCCGCCGCCAAGATTTGTTCGACAACCGCCACGCCAACTACGCCGGCGATGTCGGCATCGGTATCAACCCGAAGCTGCTCAAGCGCGTTCAAAGCGCGGATCTGCTGATCGCCGTCGGCGCGCGTTTATCGGAAATGACGACGCAAGGCTATACCCTGCTCGACATTCCGCGCCCGAAGCAAAAGCTGGTACACGTGCACGCCGATGCCGACGAACTCGGCAAGGTGTATCAAACCGATCTGGCCATCAACGCCAGCATGCCGGAATTCTGCGCGGCACTGAAAGTGCTGACGCCCGTCAACGTCCCCTGGAAAGCGTGGTGCGAAGAAGCGCGTGCAGATTACCTTGAAAACGCCAAACCAGTCTCGATACCGGGCCCCCTGCAAATGGGCCAAGTCATGGAGATCTTGCGCAAGCGCCTGCCCGCCAACGCAATCATTACCAACGGCGCGGGCAATTTTGCGACATGGGCGCACCGCTACCACACCTACACAGGCTTTCGCACCCAGCTCGCGCCGACCAACGGCGCGATGGGTTACGGCTTCCCCGCCGCGATCGCTGCCAAAATCACGCATCCCGAACGCACAGTCGTGTGCTTCAGCGGCGACGGCGACTACATGATGAACGGCCAAGAACTCGCCACCGCCGTGCAGTACGGCGCGAATGTGATCACGCTGGTGCTCAACAACGGCATGTACGGCACCATCCGCATGCACCAAGAACGCGAGTATCCGGCGCGCGTGTGGGGCACGGAACTCAAAAATCCCGACTTTGCCGCCCTCGCCCGAGCCTACGGCGCGCACGGCGAAACGGTGAACAGCACGAATGAGTTTGAACCCGCCTTCGAGCGCGCACTTGCCAGCGGCAAACCGGCGGTGATCGAAATGCGCATCGACCCGGAAGCGATCACACCGAAGACGACGCTTGCAGCGATTCGCGTGGCAGCTCTCAAGAGATGACCCTTGAACAAGGCCTGCAACTAGCAGGAGTATTGATACAAGTGATTGGCGGAGCGTACTTGGTCTACGAGGCCCACAAGACCAAGAAAACACTCAGTGCGTACTCCCAACCACTTACATACGATAATTTCTGCTCCGCAATTGAAAAGCTCGCGCGGGAAGTGGGAGGTCAGTTTTCCCAGCAGATTCGGGGTTTCCTTGCCTTGGCCTTTGGTTCTGCCCTCCAACTGTTTAGCGTCTTCCTGGCGTCATCGTGACATCCATCCCCTTCGCCCGCCCACCTCAGTTCGTCGCGTCGCACCGCGTGCCCGACGACCAAACAGGCGGTGCATACTGGTTCATCATTCAAGGCGCGCAAGTGCTGGTGCATTTGCATGGCGACGACGCGCGTTTGCCGTTCGCACGCCGAGTTGAAGAGCTCGCAATTGCGCCAACGCGCTTGCTCTATCTCGGCACATTGGGCAATACGCCCTGTTACTCAGTAGAGGTCGCCTCTGAAATTGACATTCCCAATGAGTCTCAATGGCAAGGTCTTAGGAGTTTATTCGGAAAACTGGATGACGAGCTATTTGCGCTGGCCGGGCGCGCAATGCAAATCATCGATTGGGATCGCACGCATCAATTCTGCGGACGCTGCGGCACGCCGACCGAACACAAAGCGAACGAACGCGCGCGCGAATGCCCGGCGTGCCATCTCGTCGCCTATCCGCGCATCGCCCCGGCGGTGATGTGCTTGGTCCAGCGCGAACGCGAACTGCTGCTCGCGCGCAGCCCGCATTTCGCCAAGGGCATGTACAGCGCGCTCGCCGGTTTCGTCGAGCCGGGCGAAAGCTTGGAAGAATGTCTGGCGCGCGAAGTGAAGGAAGAAGTCGGCGTCGATGTAACCAACTTGCGCTACTTTGCCAGCCAGCCGTGGCCGTTCCCGCACTCGCTCATGATCGCCTTCACCGCCGACTACGTGCGCGGCGAGCTTACGCCGGAGCCGGGCGAGATCGAAGAATGCGGCTGGTTCGATATCGACGCGCTGCCGATGCTGCCAGGGAAGATTTCAATTGCGCGCCGCTTGATCGACGCGACGCTGGCAGAAATGCGCACCGCGAAGTAGAGCGCTCTCTCGGCGACGGCGTCGCTCCACAAAGGATTCCACTTAGCAACCTGCGGCCGCGAGTCAGCCGCCCCACTTTCGCTTGTGCACTGCGCGAATGGTGTTCGGCGCGCTACGCGCCTTGCGCTTCCGCAGTTTGTGTCGGACGTCCTTACACGCGCCTTCGGGGCAAAACCTTAACTTCATGAATTAACAATCTTTAACATTCCGGCGCGATTGTTGCTTTACCCCTAGCGGTGTACCCCCCAACCCTAGGAGGCTCCATGAAGAAGATCCTACTGGCAACCGCTCTAGCTGCATCGTTTTCCGGGGCAGGCAACGCTGCAATTGTCACGACGCCCTTAAGCTCCACGCTCACGCCTACCGACCTGGTCAACGTTTTGTTGTCGGGCAACAGCGGCATCACTGTATCGAATGTGCAATACACCGGCGCTCAAACCGCTTCGGGCCGATTTGCCGGCGGCACGCCTATCGGCTTCGCCAACGGCATCGTGCTGAGCAGTGGATCGGTCGCATCTGGCCCTGACAACATCGTTGAAGGACCGAACAACGATGACGGCACTACTGTCGAGAACGGTCAACCCGGAGACGTCGATCTCGACGGTTTAACCACCGACTCAACAGAAGATGCATCCGTCCTGAGCTTCAACTTCGTGCCGACTGGGAACCGGGTCACCTTCAGCTACGTATTTGGTTCGGAGGAATACAACGAGTTCGTCAACTCACAATTCAACGATGTGTTCGGCTTTTTCATTAACGGCGTAAACGTAGCAGTGCTGCCGGGCACCAACACTCCCGTGGCGATCAACAACGTTAACTGCGGCTTCGCCAGCTCCGGAAACCCAGCACCCGGCGCCGGACCAAACTGCACTCGCTTCCGCGACAATACCACCGGCGCGATCGACACCGAACTCGACGGTTTAACGACGGTGCTGTTCATAGATGCAGCAGTCAACGCAGGCCAAACCAATACCATGAAAATCGCGATCGCCGACGTAGGCGATCAATTGCTGGATTCAGCGGTCTTGTTCCAAGGCGGCACCTTCACCGTATGCGGTGGGCCGAACCAACCGGCTTGTACCGGCGGTGGCGGCGGCAACGGAAATGGAAATGTCCCCGAACCAATGTCGCTAGCGCTGCTCGGCATCGGCCTCGCGGGACTGCGCATCCGTTCCCGCAAGAACTAAGCGTTGACAAGCAAGACCGCACGCAGCAACTTCAACCATCAAGGCCGCTCGGTTTCGAGCGGCCTTTTTGTTCCGCTAACCCTAGTTACGCCCCGCGCGGCTTGACCGCCAAAATCACCGCGAACGGCGAACGCCGCCACGGCACGTCCACCGCGAAGCCGGCGCGCTGCAGCATGCGTGTTTCTTCCGCTAGCGGAAAATAAAAATCCTCCTCTGCCCACGATGCGTAAACCTTTTTACCCTTCGCGCGACCAAAGGTCTTGCCGAGATGCGCAAACCAAACCTCCAAATCTTGCGCAAAGGCCGCTGGAGTAGATGCAGGTGCGCAATCGCCATTGATTAACACGCCGCCGGGAAGCAAGCTTTCGTAACAGCGCCGGTAAAAGCGCTGCTTGGCGCGCGGTTCTTTGATGTGATGCAGCGCGTAGCTCGCCACCATCGCATCGCACGTGGGCAGCTTGGCATCGAGAAAACTGCCATAGATCAGTTCGGCTTGCGCGCGGCGCCGGCCAAGGCGCGCCGGCACCATGCGCATCATGCTCTCGTCGGCATCGATGCCCCAGATGCGCGCACGCGGCACTACGGCCAAGCACGCTTTGGCGAGCGCGCCGGTGCCCACGCCCAGATCGACGATGCGCTCGATCTTGCGCGGCGACAGACGAAGCGCGGCGGCCGCCTCAGCGATCAGGTCGTCGTAAAGCGGAATCAGCGTGCGGATCTTGGCGTCGTACTGCTTCGGCGTGATGTTGAGGTGACTGGCAACAGACATGGGTCGGCTCTATCAGTGCATTTCGAGCTTATTGCGCGCAATCGCACGCAGAATTACGCTCACAAACGCGCTTCCTGCAAGCGCTCGCGCAGCATCGGCACGCGATCAGTGCCCCAAAACAACTCGTCGCGAAAAACGAAGGTCGGCACACCGAACACGCCTTGCTGCGCCGCGCGGGTTTGAATCTCAGCGAACTGCGCTTTGCCTGCACCGGCAAGAAAAGCATCGAAGCCGACCGCAGGCGCGCCCGCATCGGCCAATGCCTTGTTCACGACCGCCAAGTCTTCGATGTCGAATTCGCGATTCCAGAAGCGCGGCAAGATCGCGTCGTGAAACCTTCGGAATACACCATGCTGCTTGGCATACAACATGGCGATGCTGACCAGGGTTGGATCATAGATCTTTACCGTACCCTTCACCGTCAACCCGCGCTTGGCAGCGATGCGCCGGCAATCCATGTAGAGGTATTTCACCTTGGCCCATTCGCGCTGCCCGCGCGTCTCGGGTGTGCCGTGCGCGCCGGGCAGGTCGATGCACAACGGCAACCACTCGATGCGCACCCTAAAATCTTGCTCAAGCTGGTAGGCGTCGTCCTTGACCAAATACGAATAGGGACTGCGATAGTCGATGTAAAGGGTGATGGCTTCAGGCATCGCAATATTGTAGCGTGCGCGGGGATGTGAATCGTGAAAGGCGGAATGTGAAACGCAGGCACACCACTCGGCCTGCTCAGCCTTCCACCTTCAAGCGTCACATTTCACTTTCCTCTATTCACCCTTCACCTCTCACATTTCACCATCATCCGCGCCTGCACCGCGCACGGCGCTGGCGACGATGCTATCCTTTCGCCTTCCTCGGTATCGTTCACACTCATGCTCGAAAACCGCTCGCCGGCGCGCTGGTGGACTGAAACGCCACTGTACCTGCGCATTATCGGCGCGCTGGTACTTGGCGTAGTCGTTGGGCTGTTGCTTGGCAAAAACGCAGCCGCGCTTGCGACGCCGGCAAAGCTGATCCTGCGCCTGCTCGGCGCCGTGGCGGCGCCGCTGATTTTATTCGCCATCGTGCGCGCCTTCTTGCACGCCCGGATCGAGCGCGGCACCGCCCCGAAGCTGGCGCGCTTGCTGCTGCTGAACACCACTGTGGCCATTCTGATCGGCATGGCGGTGGCGAACCTCATTCGCCCCGGCGACCACGCTCAGCTGACGCCGCACGAAACTCATGCGGCCGCCAAGGGTGCTGCCGATCCGCTCACGCAATTTCTCGACAACGTCCCCAAAAGCGTGCTGGGCCCTCTGACCGACGATGGCAAAGTGCTGAGCGTAATCTTGCTCGCCATCGCCTTTGGTCTCGCGTTGCGCCGCTCGCGCGATACACCCGTGCGCACCATCGCAGATTTGGTCGATGTCGGCTTCAATACCATGTTGACCATTCTGCATTGGATCATTCAAGTGATCCCGTTCGGCGTGTTCGGCATCGTCGCCAGCATCGTCGGCACCAAAGGCTTCAGCGATTTCAAAGCGCTCGGCATATTCGTCATCACGGTGCTGGTGGCGCTCGGCTTGCACACAGCCTACTACTTGATCCGCATCCGGCTCTGGTCATGGCCGCGGCCGCTGTACGTGTTGCGCGGCATGCGCGATGCGCTGGTCATGGCATTTTCTACCGCGAGTTCCACTGCCACCATGCCGGTGACTTACGCGCGCCTGCGCGATAACGTCAAGCTGCGCGAGCAATCCGCCAGTCTCGGCGCTTTGGTCGGCGCGAATTTCAACAACGACGGCACCGCGCTGTACGAAGCGGTCTCGGCGCTCTTTATCGCGCAAATGCTCGGCATGGAACTGACACTGACGCAACAACTAATGGTGGTGCTGACCAGTATTGCCGCGTCGGTCGGCGCCGCCGGCATACCTGAAGCAGGTTTGGTCACCATGACTTTAGTATTCAAGGCGGTCGGGTTGCCGGTCGAGTACATAGCAATCTTGTTGACGGTCGATTGGTTTCTTGACCGCTGCCGCACCACGGTCAATGTCTTGGGCGACATCAACGTCAGTTGCCTGCTGGATGGCCAAACACCTGCACCTGCCGCCAGTACATCCTCATCAATGGCTCACAATCTCAACAACGAAGCCATACCGCTAGGAGATAAGCCATGAACACGCCCCCACCGGCCGCTATCGGCGCACCCATCGAGGACATCGACACGCCCGCGCTGGTGATCGATCTCGACGCCTTTGAACGCAACTTGAACAAGATGGCGCAGTTCGCCAAACAGCATGGCGTGCGCCTGCGCCCGCACGCAAAAATGCATAAGAGCCCAATAGTCGCGCGCAAGCAGATGGCGCTGGGCGCGGTCGGCGTGTGCTGTCAAAAAGTGAGCGAAGCCGAAGTGATGGTGCACGGCGGTGTCGACGATGTGCTGGTCAGCAACCAAGTCGTGCTGCCGCACAAGTTGGAGCGTCTTGCCGCACTCGCCCGCCACGCGAAGATTTCAATCTGCGTCGATGACTTCGACAACATCACGCAGATTTCGCAAGCCGCGACGAAATTCGGCGTCAACATCGAGGTGCTGGTCGAAGTCAATGTCGGTGCCAACCGCTGCGGCGTCGCGCCGGGCGAGCCGGCGCTCAAGCTGTCGCAAAAAATCGCTTCCTCCCCAGGGCTGACCTTCGGCGGCATGCAGGCCTACCACGGGGCAGCACAGCACGTGCGCAGTTTCGACGAACGGCGCGCGGCGATCGCCAAGGCGGAGGATATGGTGCGCGCCACGCGCGATTTGCTGCGCCAACACGGCCTGGAATGCCGCACCATCGGTGGTGCCGGCACCGGCAGCTACGGTTTCGAGGGCACCGGCAAGCTCTACAACGAACTGCAAGTTGGCTCGTACGCCTTCATGGATGTCGATTACGCCAAAAACCGCGCGCAGGACGGCGGCGCGTTCAACGACTTCGAACACGCATTGTTCGTGCTCGCGCATGTGATGAGCCGCGCCACCCCTACTGTGGCGGTAACCGACGCCGGCTTGAAAGCGATGACGTTCGAATGCGGCATGCCGTGGGTGCGCGATGTGCCCGGCGCGGAATACGTCAGTCCGTCGGACGAACACGGCAAACTCAGCGTGCCCGCCGACTGCACACTCAAGCTCGGCGATCGCGTCTGGCTGATTCCGCCGCATTGCGATCCGTGCGTCAATTTGCACGACTGGTATGTGTGCGTGCGGGGCGGCCGCACGCAAGGGCGTGTCGAGGCGTTGTGGCCGGTGGCAGCGCGGGGAATGGGTTTTTAGGGTGCACGCATGATCGAAGGCTTTCTCGTACTGCTATCGTTCCAACTCGCGGGCGAAGCGCTCGCGCATGTGGCGCACTTGCCTATCCCCGGACCGATCATCGGCTTGGTGTTATTGCTCGGCTGGGCGCAGCTAGGCGGCGGCGTTGCAGAATCCGGTAAGCAAGTTGCGCTCGGACTGCTCAGCAACTTGGGGCTCATGTTCGTCCCGGTCGCGGCAGGCATTTCGTTTCAATTGCGCGCGCTCGGCAACGCCGCCTGGCACGTTGGCTGGATCGTGGTCGTCACCACCGCATTTACTTTGGTCGTCACCGCGGCGGTGTTCGCTTGGCTGTGCAAAATTACGCAACGCGAGCCGCAATGAATCCACCGCCGGTCTTCGACCTGTGGGTGTTTCTCAAAACCAAGCCGCTGCTGTGGCTGGTGCTGACGCTCGGCTCTTGGGTCGCCGCGCGCAGGCTGCAGGATGCGGTCGGCGGTGCGCCTTGGGCAAATCCGGTCGCGGTGTCCTCGATATTACTAGGCGTCATCCTTTGGCTGACCGGTGCATCCTACGAAGAATTTTTTGCCGGTGCGCAATTCGTGCACTTCTTGCTCGGCCCCGCGACCATCGCGCTCGGCATCACCCTCATCGAGCACATGCAGGCGCTGCGCAAGCTTGTCATCCCCGTGTTTGGCGCTCTGATTGCAGGCGTGGTCGCCTCGGTTGCTTCGACTTGGCTCCTATGCCATGTTGCACAGTTGCCGGCTGATATCACGCTCTCAATGCTACCGAAGTCGGCCACGGCGCCGGTGGCGATGGCAGTGAGCGAATCCATCGGCGGCAATCCCAGTATCTCGATGAGCGGCGTGTTGCTCACCGGCGTCACCGGCGCCATCATCGTGACGCCGCTGTTCAATCTGCTCGGTTTCAAGAATTGGCGCGCGCGCGGCTTCGCCGCCGGCTTGACGGCACACGGCATCGGCACGGCGCGCGCCTATCAGGTGAGCGCCGAAGCCGGCGTCTATGCCGCGCTGGCACTGGCGCTCGCGGCGCTGCTGCAAGGCTTGCTGTTACCGCTCGTGCTTTAGGAGATGCACTATATGAGACGACTCGCCGCGATCCTGCTACTTTGCCTTGTTGGCATTGCGAGGGCGGGCTTTGACGAAGGTGCCGTTGCCTACGAGGCGGGCGACTATGCCAAAGCACACGCCGAATGGAAACCGCTCGCCGAGCAAGGCGACGCGCAGGCGCAATACAATCTTGGCATCATGCACCTCGAAGGCCAAGGCGTGGCGCGCAGCGCGCGCAAAGCGGCCGAATGGTTTCACAAAGCGGGAAAACAGAACCATGCCGCTGCCCAGTACAACTTGGCCACGCTGTATGCGAGCGGACAAGGTGTGGCGAAGAACCCCAAGCTCATGCTGACGTGGCTGCGCTTCGCCGCCGAGCAAGGCTACGCGCTCGCGCAATATGATCTCGGCGCGCTGCACGCGGAAGGCCAGGGCTTGCCGCAGGACAAACAGCAAGCAGCCGCGTGGTACCGCAAAGCGGCCGAGCAAGGCAATGCCGATGCGCAGAACAATCTCGGCGAGCTGTATGCCGAAGGCGCGGGCGTGCCGCGCGATGCGGCGCTCGCGTACCTGCTCTGCAGCCTCGCCGCCGCGAACGGCAGCGAGGCGGCTGCCGAGAACCGCGACGCGTATGCGAAATTGCTTACGCCGCAAGAGATCGAAGCGGCCACAGCGCTCGGCGTTCAGTGGGTGCCGGGAACGCCGCTACCGGCGAGCGTGAAGCCGGATCAATAGGACCGGGAAGGCGCTGCCTCCAGGCGCAAGCCCAGCAACTTCTCAATACTGACGACAAGATGCGAGCATCCCTCCCGCGCCTCATCGCCTGCCTATGCTTGGTGCTTGCCTGCGCCGCCCACGCGGAAGAAGCCTACGACCTGGTCCTCGCCAATGGCCGCGTCATCGACCCGGAAACCAAGCTCGACGCCGCACGCAACGTGGGCATCCGCGGCGGCAGCATTGCCGCCGTCAGCGAGCAGGCATTGGTCGGCAAGGAAACGCTCGACGCGCGCAACCTCGTCGTCGCACCCGGCTTCATCGAACTGCATTGGCACGGGCGTGACCCCGCCAGCGACCTGTATCAAGCGATGGACGGCGTCACGACCTGGTTCGAGCTCGAGGTTGGTACCGACGACGTCGAGGCGTGGTATGCGAAGCGTGCCGGCAAGTCGCTGCTCAACCACGGCGTGGCCATCGGCCACATGCCGGTGCGCATGGCGCTCTATGGCGATAGCGGCGACTTTTTGCCGGCGGACAAAGCGATCGAAGCGCGCGGCGACGACGCCAAACTCGCGGAGATCAAGGCGCGTATCGAACGCGGCTTGCAACAAGGCGCGGTCGCGGTGGGCATGGGATTGGCCTACACGCCCGGCGCGCCGACCTGGGAACCGCTGGAAGTCTTTCGCGTCGCCGCTGCCTACCAAGCGCCGGTGTTCGTGCACATACGCGGCGCGTCGAGCGCAGCGGGAGCGAACGCAGACCGCGAAGCCGGGCTGCTGGAAGTCATCGCGCATTCCGCCGTTAGCGGTGCGCCGCTGCATGTCGCGCACATCCAAAGCAGCGGCCAGGCCTCCACCGCGCGCATGCTCGATATCATCGCCGAAGCGCGCCGCAACGGCGTCGACGTCAGCACCGAGTGCTACCCCTACACCGCGGGCGCGACGCGCATCGAATCGTACTTGTTCGCCAGTTGGAACGACAAACCTGAGAGCGAATACCAGAAGCTGCAGTGGTCCGCTACCGGCGAGCGGCTGACCAAAGAAAGCTTTCTGCGCTATCGCAAGCAAGGCGGTCTGGTGCTAATCCACGCCAACACGCCGGCGGTAGTCGATGCCGCGGTGGCGCACCCGCTCACTATCATCGCCAGCGATGGCTTCGACGTCTACCCAGGCAACGGTCATCCGCGCTCTGCCGGCACCTTCGCGCGCGTGCTCGGACAGCATGTGCGCGAACGCGGTTTGTTGCAGCTGCCCGAGGCGATCAAGAAAATGACGCTTATGCCGGCGCAACGCCTCGAAGCGCGCGTACCGTCGATGAAACGCAAAGGCCGGCTGCAGATCGGCGCCGATGCAGACATCACGATATTTGACCCGGCCACGATCATCGACACCGCAACGTACGAGAAGCCTGCCTCATACGCGCAAGGCGTGCGTCACGTGCTTGTCGGCGGTATATTTGTAGTGCGCGCGGGCGCCGCCATCAAAGGCATAACGCCGGGTCAAGCTGTCCGCGCAGGGCGATAGAAGGGTTACACGCCCGAAAGGGCGCGCACGTCGTCGCTCAACTCCTCGCTCAAGTGAACTGTGCAATTCACTAGGCTTGTGGGATACGGCGCCTGCGCCGCGAAAATCGTCAGCGAGGCGTTGCCGATGCGATGGGGCCGCGCGACGCCCTGCGGCAGCGCCAGATGCTGCTCAAGCATGGTCTGAATGACGAGGCCGTGCGTCACGACCACCAAGCTACCCTTAGCGCTCGCACGCCGCTCGCATAGCAGCGCCAAAGCGGCGGCAACGCGTGCACGAAATACCGCCATCGATTCCCCGCCCGTCGGAGCTTCTTGCATCACCAGCGGATCGAAATCGAGTGAATCGTACGCCCGGCCGCGCAAGTCACCGAAATTGCGTTCCTGCAGCAGCGCAGCTTGATCCACATCGTGACCACTCGCCGCGGCAATGGCTTGCGCTGTTTCGAGGGCTCGGCCAAGGTCGCTGCTGACTATTGCGCCGATATCCATGCCTGTCAGGCGTTGCGCAACAGCCTGCGCCTGCAAGCGTCCGCGCTCACTCAACGGCGTATCCGGTGGTTGCAGCACGCGCGCCGCGTTGAGCGGCGTTTCGCCATGGCGCACCAGTACGATTGCGTTCATAGCGCGCATTGTTTACGCAAACACCGCGCTCTGGCAACTTCTTTCGGAAAAGTTGGTTGCTGCCAGAAAATCAAGGCGCACTATCGCGCCATTTCCTTGCAGCTTAGAAAGTATGGCGCCAGCGCCGCACCGTAGCGAAAATCACTGAATTCGCAAGGATGCTCGAATTCGCCGTAGCACTCGGCGCCCGATTCCAGCGGACAGTAGCGCTTGCCATAACGCAATGCCAGGGGCACAAACTGCACCGCGCTTTCTTGTCCCTCCGGCCGAGCCACCAAATCGCCTTGCGCGGACTTCATTATCACCATGGCATAGGGAAAATGGGCCGGACTGTCCGCGCAGCTGCAGAAATGCGATTCAGTAATAGCGCTGGGAACGGACTCTCCCCCGGTCGCCGCTGCGGCAAATAGCAAGCACATCAGCCAAGCGGCGGGCAGCGTCCGAACTCTTGCCGCTCTGCGCAATGTTCTCACACCTAACGCGCCGTCTCTCACTGCTTGTACTTAACGCTGCAGCCGTACGGGCTCGTGCTGGCTTCGCTCACCGCTTTGCCGGCCTTGATCTCTTCGATCGCCGCAGCGACGAAGTTCTTGGCGGTTTTCACGTCGCTTTCGCTCGCGCTCGGAACATCGTCGATCGCGCCGACGTAGGCTAGCTTGCCGCTCGCGTCGACGATATACATATGCGGCGTGGTGCGCGCGCCGTAGGCTTTGCCGACTTTGCCTTCGACATCAAGCAAGTAGCGCGCGGGCGCGGCGCCGTGCTGCTTGGAGAATTCGTTGAGCTGCTTGCCGGTCATGTAATCGGAGTGTCCTTCGGTGGTGGAATTGACCGTGAGCCACACCACGTCCTTCGCATACTTCTTCTGCAGCGCCGGCATGTTGCCGCTGCGGTAGTGCTTCATGACGAACGGGCAGCCGGGATTGCTCCACTCGAGCACGACGACTTTGCCTTTGTAGTCGGCGAGATTGACTTGCTTGCCGTTGGTGTCGGCGAGTGTGAAGCTCGGCGCGGGTTGACCGACAACGGCGGCCGCCTGGGCGACGGTTGCGCAGAAAGCGAGCGTTGCAGCAGCGAGTAGTCGTTTCACTTTGCTCTCCATTTCACTAGTTGGATGAAGACGCGCGCGCGGTGTTGGCTGCGGGCACGGCGTTTTGCAATGCTTGCAGAACGATGTTCGGCGTCAAAACCTCCGGCAGCAACTGCGGCGGCGCAGCAGTATCGGGCGGATACAGCGCGTACACCGGCACGGCGTTGCGGCCCAGTTCGGCAAGCGCCTGCGTGATCGCCGGATCTTGCGTGGTCCAATCGGCGCGCAGCAACGCGACGTCGCGCTTGGCAAACTCCTGCATTACTTCGCTGCGATTCAGCGCGATGCGCTTGTTTACTTGGCAGGTGATGCACCACGCCGCGGTGAAATCGACGAACACCGGCTTGCCCTGCGCGCGCGACGCGGCGACCCTTTCTTGCGACCACGCTTGCCAGGCGCCGTCATTCGCCGCCGCCAAGTTAGCGCCGGGTTGCAGCTTGTTGGGCCACGCCGTGGCCAAACCGGCCGCCGCGATCAGCGCGGAGATCGCGATCGGCAGCGCTTTGCCAGAGAGCGAGGCGCGTCCGTACAGCCACGCCGCAATGCCGAGCAGCAGCAAGCCGAGCAGCACGCGCAGCACCGCGTCGTTGCCCGCTTGCGCACCGAGGACCCAAATCAACCAAATCACCGTCGCGTACAGCGGAAACGCCATCACTTGCTTAAACGTTTCCATCCAGCGCCCGGGTTTCGGCAGGAAGCGCAGCCACCGCGGGTACCACGACAGCAGCACCACCGGCGCGGCCAAGCCGAGGGCGAGCGCGGCGAAGATGATCAGCGTGGCCGGCGCGGGCTGCGCGAGCGTGTAGCCGATGGCGGCGCCCATGAATGGCGCGGTGCACGGTGTGGCCACCGCCGTGGCGAGCAAGCCGGAGACGAACGCATCGCCATGGGCGCTCTTGCCCGCGACGCTGCCGGCGAGGCGTTGCGCACTCGCCCCGACTTCGAACACGCCGGACAAATTCAGCGCCAGCAAGAAAAACAAACACGCCAGCAGTGTCACGAACAGCGGCGACTGTAACTGAAAACCCCAACCGATTTGCGCGCCGCCCGCGCGCAACGCCAACATCGCGCCCGCCAGAACCAAGAACGCCACCAACACGCCGAGCGCGAACATCAAACCCTGAGAGCGCAGCGCGCGCGGCGCATCGTGCGCGCGCTGGACGAAGCTCATGACCTTGATGCCCAGCACCGGGAACACGCACGGCATAAGGTTAAGGATCAAGCCGCCGATGAAGGCGAAGACGAGAGCCACCCACAGACTCGGCGGCAGCGCGCCGTTGGGCGCGCTCGACGCGACCGGGGCAGCGACGACTTCGGCCGCGTTGGCGGCCAATGCCGGCAAACTCGCTGCGAGGGCCACATCAAACGCCACTGCCTTGCCGGCGCCCCAGCCCGGTTCGGCGACGAGCACGCCCGCTATCGTGGAGAAATTCTTCGGCGGCGCATCCGCAAGCGGCACCCGCAGCCGATAAGCGTCGCCGTCGCGCAGCAGCTTCTGCGAAGCGGCGTGTTGAATCACATCGCCGCGTTCGGGGTAAAACTCGAGGCGCGTAAGTTGGGGTGCGGGCGCACTCTGGGTGGTGATACGCAGATCGAGCAAACCTTCTGCGCTCGATGCTTCGACTTTGAAATTGCTCAGCGCTTGCGGCAACGCCACGCGCGCCGCCGCAAATTTAGCTTGCTGCGCGGAATCGACCGGCGGCTCGCCTACAGTCACCGGCAGTGTAAGCGATAGCTGTGCGTGTTCTGGAATGCAAACGTCCTTGCACACCAGCCAATCGGCGCGCGCATTGAGCGCTACTTGCTCGCCAGGTTTGAGCCCCGCCGGCGCTTGCAACTGCGTCAGCAGCAACACTTCGCCTTCATAGCCGAAATTGGTGAGCGGACCGGTCGGCAACCGCTTGGGATGCGGCCACTGGATCGCGCCCGCTTCGAACCCCGGCGGCAGTTGCCACGCGATCTTGGTCGGCAGACCGGAATCGCCGGGATTCTTCCAATAAGTGTGCCAGTGCTCGATCATCTTCAGGCGCAGCGCCACGGTGAAACTCGAACCCGGCGCAAGCCCTACGCGCTCGGTCACGAGTTCGGCTTCGACGTGGTCGGTCTTCACCGAGGCAGCATAGGCCGCCGCGCTAGCGAGCAGCAGAAGCAAGGCGTGGAGAAAGCGCTGGAGCATGGAAACGGCCTGGGAAAGCTTAATGATAGAGCAATGGCGTGTGGGAAAGTTCACGGCCCACCTTTGCTTACGCAGGCATGGTTCGTCATCTTCACCCTAGCATCGCCCGCTCGAGAAATTCACTCACGACCTGCGCGGCCTCTCGCGGCGCCACTTGCAACAAAAAATGCGGCGTGTCGAACTCCATAATCTCCGTCTGCGGCGCAAGTTGTTTGACCAGTTCCGCTTGCGCCGGCGGCACGAGGCGGTCGTGGCGCGCTCGCAGATACAAGATCGGCGCGCCGACTTGTTGCAACTGTTTTGTGACATTGATCGAGAGTGCGGCCTTGACGCGCGCGCGCCACACTTCGGGGGCAAGCTTGGCGGAGACGGCGAGCAGCTGGTTCATCAAACCCGCATCTTGCGTGTCACCGAGAAAGTAATCGACGATCAAACGCTTAGGCAGCAAATCGATCGGCACGAAATCGACCAGCGCGCGTAGCTGACTCAGCGCCGGCACCGGATTGTGCGCGAAGGAGCACGACAGAACCAAGGCACGCGCCCAGCGAGCATGCTCAGGGGCAGCCGCAAGCATGATCGCGAGCGGACCGGAAAAGGATTCGCCGAGAATCGCGTACGGCCGATCGCGCGGTAAATCCGCGACCACGCGCTCGGCGAGCGCTTCATAGCCAAGCGCCTGATCGGCGGGAAAGCGTTGGACCAGCGGCTCGATGTTCGCACCAAGCTGCGTGGCGAAATCCGCGAACAGTTCGCCGGAACCGTCCATGCCGGGTAACAAAACTAGTGGAATTTTTGCATTACTCAATTAGGTATCGCTATAAGATCAGGACTAATAGCCACTTTCCACGATATTCAATTGGCAGTATACAAGAACACCCACTCGATGGGCTTCCGCCGCGCGGCTGACACCCGTATGCTTGCATAAAGCAACGACACTAACCCAGCCATGGCCTACCTCACCAGCGCCGGCAACACACGCTTCGGCAGATGCCCCGGCGAAACCACGCTCACTTTGATGGCGCAGGCCGCCACGCGCGCGCTCGAACGCACTGACTTAAAGCGCGCCGATATCGACGGCGTGCTCACCGCGTATTCGAGCACGCTGCCGCATTTCATGCTCGGCACGTTATTCGCCGAATACTACGGTTTGCAGCCCCGCTATTGCCACGCCATGCAAGTGGGCGGCGCGACCGGGTTCGCCATGGTGATGCTCGCAGCGCGCCTGGTCGACGCGGGCGAATGCGACAACATTTTGGTCGTCGCCGGCGAGAATCGTCTCACCGGTCAAAGCCGCGACAGCGCGGTGCAGAGCCTCGCGCAAGTGGGCCACGCGGATTTCGAGCTACCGTTCGGCGCGACCATTCCCGCGTACTACGGCTTGGTGGCGAGCCGCTACATGCACGAATTCAAGGTCGACGCGCCCGAACTCGCCGAACTCGCCGTGCTGATGCGCCGCCATGCGAGCACGCACCCGGATGCGCAGATGCGCGAACCGATCACGGTCGATGATGTGGTGAACTCGAAAGTCATCGCCGCGCCGCTGCGCTTGCTCGATTGTTGCTTGATTTCGGATGGCGGGGTCGCGTTCGTCGTATCGAAACAGCCACGCGCGGCGGAGCGGATCGAAATCATCGGTGCCGCGCAGGCGCACACACATCAGCACGTGAGCAGCGCGCCAAGTCTCACTCACTTCGGCGCAGCGGATTCGTCCACGCGCGCGATGCAGCAAGCAAGGATTTCGCACAATGATGTCGACTATCTTGCGATTTACGATTCGTTCACCATCACCCTGGCGATACTGCTGGAGGAAATCGGCTTCGCCGAACGCGGCGCTGCGGGCGCGATGGCGCGCGACGGCATCTTTAGTACTAGCGGCAAATTGCCCATGAACACGCACGGCGGTTTGCTCTCCTTCGGTCATTCCGGCGCCGGCGGCGCGATGGCGCATCTGGCGGAAACGTGGGTACAAATGGCGGGACTTGCGGGCGCACGGCAGATACGCCAGCCAAGCGTGGCGCTCGTGCACGGCGACGGCGGTGTATTGTCGTCGCATGTGAGTTTGGTGTTGCAACGCAAGTGAGCACAAGTAAGCGCAAATGAGCGTGGATACGATTCCTCCGTTCGCGGTGAGCCTGTCGAAGCGCACTAATCAGCTGGCCCTCGACAGGCTCAGGCCGGACGGTTGAGGCAATGGTGCGAGCTGCTCAATGCCCTAGAGCAGCCCGCTTTCGCTGCCCAAAACGAGAATCCAATGAACACCTCCGTCGCCCGAATAACCGTCTCGCTCTCGACCAACTTGCGCTTGCTCGGCGAGCGTGTCTCCGTCAGTACCGGCGTGCGCGATCATCACAGCACGTAGGGAGCAATCCCATTGCGCCGAATCGTCACGGCCCGTTTTCAGATTAAAGTTGTCGAGATCGTTGCCCGCCCCATTCGGCGCAATGGGATTGCGCCCCACACTCGTGCACCCCGGCGCGCGCTAAAATGACTCTTTTGCCGCCTCCAACGAGAACCACATGAACGCCGCCGTTGCCCAACAAACCCAACCCGCTCTCGACGAACTCGCGCGCCTGTTTGCCGATCGCTTCACCACCAGTACCGGCGTGCGCGACCATCACAGCAAAGACGAGTCGTGGCATCACCCGCACCGGCCCGACGCGGTGGTGTTCCCGAACACGACCGAAGAAGTGTCGCTGATCGTGCAAGTGTGCGCGAAGTATCGCGTACCGGTCGTCGCCTACGGCACTGGAACGTCGCTCGAAGGCAATTGCGTGCCGGAGCACGGCGGCGTGGTGGTCGATTTGGAGCGCATGAATCAGGTGCTGCGCGTCAGCACGGATGATCTCGACGCAACGGTGCAAGCGCGCGTCACGCGCAAGCAGCTGAACGAATACATCAAGGACACTGGCTTGTTTTTCCCGGTCGATCCCGGCGCGGATGCGTCGATCGGCGGCATGGCCGCCACGCGCGCATCCGGCACCAACGCGGTGCGTTACGGCACCATGCGCGAGAACGTGCTGGCGTTGACGGTGGTGCTGGCTGACGGACGCATCATTCGCACCTCGCGCCGCGCGCGCAAATCCGCCGCGGGCTACGATTTGACTCGGCTGTTCGTCGGCAGCGAAGGCACGCTCGGCATCATTACCGAAGTCACTGTGCGCCTGTACGGCGTGCCGGAAGTGATGGGCGCTGCAGTGTGCTCGTTCGACACGCTCGAAGGCGCGGTGAACACCGTCATTCAAACGATTCAGCTCGGCATTCCGATTGCACGTATCGAACTGCTCGACGAAGTGCAAATGGGCGCGGTCAATAACTATTCCAAGCTCGACTATCCGGTCAAGAACACGCTGTTCTTGGAATTTCACGGCACCGAGGCCGGCGTCAAAGAGCAAGCCGAGATGGTGCAATCGATTGCCAACGAAAATACCGGCGGCACCTTTCAGTGGACGACCAAAGAAGAAGAGCGCCGCCGCCTGTGGCAAGCCCGCCACGACGTGACTTGGGCCAGCAAGTCGCTGCGCCCGGGCTGCTCGATTTGGGCTACCGACGTGTGCGTGCCGATTTCACGCTTGGCCGAGTGCATACTCGAATCGAAAAAGGACTTGCAGGAAAGCTTCCTCATCGCGCCGCTGGTCGGGCATGTCGGCGACGGCAACTTCCATCTGGGCTTTCTCATCAACCGCGACGATCCGAAGGAAATCGCCGAAGCCGAGCGCTTGAACGAACGCCTCGTCATGCGCGCGCTGGCGATGGATGGAACCTGCACCGGCGAACACGGCATCGGCTTGGGCAAGATGAAATTCCTGACCGCCGAGCACGGCGATGCGGTGGCGGTGATGCGGCAAATCAAGATAGCGCTGGATCCGTTGAATATCATGAATCCGGGGAAAATCTTTAGCGTTTAGCCAACACTCCGTACAGCTTCGGGCACTACCGAAATATTGCCATGATCAGTGACATTCCAAAGAAACCCCACCCCAGGAATCGAAAGTTTTCGGCAAATAATCGGTAGTTGGTTTCGTTGTTCCGTTTGTCATAGTGATCCACAACAACCGAGAGCATCACAATACAAGCGCAAACAATCGCGCCATACATGATCCAAGCAGGAACATCATGCAGATGCATCCCCCGAGACCGCCTGCCGGGTACATACAAATCGTTGACAGAGACGCCGTACGATCCGTAAGCGAACAGAAGAATTGAGAATACTATGTTTTTCGTTCTTTCCGCGGCGGGAATATGATTCGGAGTGTAGTTTGGATCCTCTTTCATCGATCTCCCCGAGCATAGCTAAACCGTATGCCTGTATGAGGCACCCATATTTTGCAACATTAGAGATCATGTCGAAAGACGTCGACAACAGCAGGCAAGATCTGGTGAGACTTGAGATCGCATAAGAGCCATGTCCTTCAAACTCCTGCTCTACCGCGACGACACCTATCCCGATTCGCACATCGCCGATCGCTATCAGGTCGCGCTTAAAGCCACTTTGCCCGACGTAGAAGTGGTCATGGCGCGCACGCGCGCCGAAGCCGAAGCGCACATCGCGACCGCCGACGCCGCATTCGGCAAGCTGCCGCCCGAACTGTTCGCGCAAGCCAAGCGCCTGCGCTGGATCCAATGTCCGCAAGCCGGACCGGATCCGAGTTTCTATCATCCGGCGCTGGTGGCGAGCGAAGTACAAGTCACGAATGTGCGCGGCATCTTCAACGATCACATCGGCGCGCACATCATGGCGATGGTGCTCGCTTTCGCGCGCGGTTTGCCGCGCTACTGGTCGCAGCAAGCACGCGGCGAGTGGAAAAAAGGTGCGCCGACCTATCACCTGCCAGAATGCACGGCATTGATCTTGGGCGCGGGCGGCATCGGCGCCGAAGCGGCGCGGCTGTGCGCCGCCTTCGGCATGCGCGTCGTCGCCGTCGATCCGCGCCTGGAATCGGCGCCGCCGGGCGCAGCCAAACTGCTGCGGCCGGAACAACTCGATCAAGCAGTGCCTGAGGCCGACTTCGTCATCGTCACGGTGCCCGAAACACCAACCACACGCGGCATGTTCAACGCGGCGTTCTTCGCGCACATGAAGCGCGATTCGATCTTCATCAACATCGGCCGCGGCGCGACTGTAAAGCTTGCCGCTCTCGACGCGGCACTGCGCTCCGGACATTTGCGCGGGGCCGCGCTGGATGTTTTCGAAGTCGAGCCTCTGCCCAGTGACCACCCACTGTGGAGCGCACCGGGCATGATGATCACCCCGCATGTGGCGGCTGACGGCCCCTACCTTGACGATCGTCGAGCCGAAGTGTTTCTAGACAACTGCCGCCGCTTTTACGACGGCCGTCCGCTGCGAAATTTAGTGGACAAGGCCAACTGGTACTGAAGAGATGGAGTCCAACATGAGCACCGATCCGCTCGCCCAAGAGTTCTGGAAAGCCTGCGCCGCCGGCGAGTTACGCTACCAAAGGTGCGACGCTTGTAAGCAACCGCAGTTCTACCCGCGCCCGTTCTGCGCGAAATGCGGCAGCCCCAAGCTCAACTGGGCGACGTCAAAAGGCCAAGGCTCTGTCTACGCCGTGACCACGGTCGAGCGCGCGCCGACGGAAGATTTTCGCGCGCTGCAGCCCTACGCCATCGCGCTGATCGATCTCGATGAAGGCTTCCGCATGATGGCACACGCGGAAATCGGCATCAAAATCGGTGACCGTGTGCAAGCCACGTTCTTTGCGCACGGCGAGCGGCAACTGCCGCGTTTCGCGCCAAACGCATAACGCAAATCTCATAGCCTGGCCACGCGAAAGTCGCGTTATGCTTTGGCGCCAGGTGACTCACCGGTACGAGTTTACGACCCCGCGGCACTTGACCTTTACGCGCAAGCCGCCAGTCCTCGTAGTACCCCCGGCCGCGCCGCCATCATCGCGCCCCAGCGCGTGAGATTGGGCAAATCGCCTGCTTTCTCGGCCAGCGCTTTGCGCGCCGCGTAGATCGGATACAGAGCAAGATCGGCGATCGATAACTCGTCAGCCAAATACTCGCGTCCGGCCAGGCGCGCGTCGACAGCACGAAAGAAGCGCAGCAGCCGGTTCTCGAAGTGCTCGGTATTCGCCGGTGATTTCTCCGGCACCATCATGGTGAGCTGAAAGATGCTACCGCTGGTGCCGGCGCAATCGGAACACGCCTGCATCATCCATTCGTACGCCGCGGCGCGCCGAGCCGCATCTTTCGGCAGCAGCTTGCCAGTTTTCTCCGCGAGGTAAAGCAAAATCGCGCCGGACTGCGTCACCGTAATCGGTTTGCCGCCCGGGCCATCGGTATCGACGATTGCCGGAATCATCCCGGCAGGGTTGATCTGCAGGTACTGCGGTTGCTTTTGCTCACCCGCTTGCAAATTGAGTTTGTGCGTCTTGTAGGCGAGGCCGGCTTCTTCCAGGCCGATGGCGGCGCGCTGGCCATTGGAAGTGCCGGCGGTGTATAGGTCGATCACGCGTAATCTCCATGAGTTGACGATCGGCGCAAAGATTAGCACCGATCTCCGTTCGCCGCGCGCACATCAATTTCCAAGCGAGGGCAACCACAACACCAGTTGCGGATACCACAGCACCACTAGCAGACCGAGACACTGCAACGCGATGAACGGCCACATGGACGCAAAAATCTCGTTCAGAGTGATATCCGGTGGCGCTACACCCTTTAGGTAAAAGGCCGCGGGACCAAACGGCGGCGTCAGGTAGGAAACTTGCATATTCATGCAGAACAGAATGCCGAACCACACAGGGTCGTAGCCGAGCGCGACGACGATCGGCACGAAAATCGGCATCGTCAGCAGACAAATGCCGATCCAATCCATGACCATGCCGAGCAGTATCAAGATCAGCATCATCAATAGCACGATGGCGATCGGAGGCAACGGCAAGCCGGTAATGGCGGCTTTGACGAACTCCGCACCGCCGGCCAAGTTATAAACGCCGATCATCGCGGTGGCGCCGAACGATACCCAAAGCAGCACGCCGCACGTTTCCATAGTCTGCTGAAGCGCGCCACGCAACATGCGCCAAGAGAACTCGCCACGCACCGCCGCTGCGACCGCCGTGCCGACCACACCCATGCCGGCGGCTTCGGTGACCGAAGCGATCCCGGTATAAATCGTGCCTAACATCGAACCGGCCACCAGCAGCGGCAGCGCGATACCTTTCAGCAGCGAGAGCTTGGCACGAAACGACGGCGCACGTTCCGCGACCGGCAGCGGCGGACCGAGTTTTGGATCGAGGCTGCAGCGCAGGTAGATGTAGCCGATGTAAAGCCCCGCAAGCAGCAATCCTGGAATAACCGCGGCGGTGAACAAATCACCGATCGAAACATTGACCGTCAGTCCATAAATTACGAGCACGACGCTCGGTGGAATCATGCTGCCAAGCGAGCCGCCGGCGCAGATGGTGCCGATAGCAAGGCGTTTGTCGTAACCCAGGCGCAGCAGTTGCGGCAGCGCTACCAAGCCGAGCAGCACCACTTCACCGCCGATGATGCCCGTCATCGCCGCCATAATGACCGCCACCACCATGGTCTGAATCGCGAGCCCGCCGCGCAGCCCGCCGGCCCAGATGCGCATCGCGTCGAATAAATCCTTCGCCACACCAGAGCGTTCCAACAGGGACGCCATCAAAATAAACATCGGCACCGACAGCAGCACGAACTCATTGATGAAGGAGTAGATGCGGCTCGCAAGAAGTTGCAGCGAACCTGGGCCGAACAACGCCAGGCCAAAGACGACGGCAATAAGGCCGGTAACGACGGCTAGCGGCAAGCCGATGGCCAGTAACAGCGCCATCGAACCGAACATGAGCAGCGTGATGAGCTCGACGCTCACGCTGCTGCCTTCTTGCCCTTCAACCTTTCGACTAGCTGCGACAGCGCCTGCAACGCAAACAAGACAATGGCCGCAAGCATCAAGGTTTTCAGCACGACGGGCGTCGGCACGTTCCAGGCCGTGCCGGTGCGTTCGCCGCTTTCCCATGCCGGGCGGCACAGCAGCACCGCAGCGTAGCCGAGGCCTGCTAAGTAAGCGATGGTAAGCACGAGATTGATGAGATCGCAGCGGCGCTTCGCGTGCGGCGTAAAACGATCATAGAGCGCAGTGATGGCGATGTGGCGATGCTTGAGCTGCGCGTAGGCGCCGCCGAACAAGAACGCTATTGCAGTCAAGAAGATCGTCGCTTCATGCACCCAGATAGTCGGCGCGTTGAGCGCGTAGCGCATCACCACTTCGTAGGCGATGAACGCCACGTCTAATAGAAACAACAAGCTCACGGCAATGCCGATGCCGTAGATCAGGCGATCGATCAGAGGAGTATCACCCTGGAAGTTAGATCGAATCTGCATCTCAGGCCAATACTCTATGATCTAGAGTAGTCCTTTGGTTTTTAGCAAGGCCAGCTGGCTATCAAACACCTTGCGTGCATTGTCGCTGCGCTTTGCGTAGGTTGCACACACCTGCATCGCGACGGCACGGAAGCGCCGCCGCTCTTTGTCGTCCCACGCGACCGGCTCGAAGCCGAGTTGCTTCGCTTGCGCCGCAATCTTCTTGTCGGCATCATCCATCTGCGCCGCCATGTCGCGCGCGAAATCGCGCGTGGCCGCCTCGACGTTCGACTGCAAATCGGGCGGCAAAGCCTTCCATTTGTTGGCGTTCACCGCCACGTCTGACATCGGCATGGAATGTATGCCCGGGTAGATCGGGTACTTGCAAAATTTGTGGAAGCCCAAATCCTGGTTCATCGACAGCGTGCCCCAATCGGTGGCGTCGATGACGCCGCGCTCCAAAGCGGTGTAGATATCGCTGCCGGGAATGTTGACCGGGGCAGCGCCCAACTGTTTGAAAATATCCTGGCCGACGCCCTGCGGCACACGCAGCTTCAAGCCCTTGAAGTCATCGATCGAGCGCAGCGGCTTTTTTGACGGCAGCGATTCGTAGTTCCACCACACGCCGGCGACAAAGTGCACGCCATATTTGCCGTAGATGGAACGCGATAACTGAAGCCCACCACCCTTGTCCATCCACTCTTGCATCTGCGCGACGTTGGCGTAGCCGCCGCTTAAATCGCTCATGAGCGCAAAAGCCGCGTCCTTGCCGGTGTTGTAGGCGGGCCCGCTGTGCTGACCGTCCAGCACACCGGCGGCCACCGCGTCGAAACTTTCCGCCGCTGCGACGATGGAATTGACTGGTTTGGCCTCGATCAGCAGTTTGCCGTTACTGCGTTTGGCGACGTTGGCGCAGAATCCTTCAAACAGCCGATGCGGCAGCGTGCCCGCTTGCCACAGCGACTGCATCTTCCATTTGATCGGCGCGGGTTGCGCGATGATGTAGGGTGTGGCGAGCGCCGCGGCGCCACCAGCAACGCCGCGCAGGAATGCGCGCCGCTCAGTTGTCTTCACTCGTTGATGCATTGCGGCTCCAGCTTGTGAATGGAAGCAGCGCAGCGAGCCTCAATGCCTCACCTTCTCCGCGCCGCGATACAAAATCGTCTTGCTGCGCTCGACCGAGGCTTGCTGAAACGCCAGCGCATCGGGCGCCATATCGAACGCTGGGCGCGGCTCCGCCTCAAAGTTTTTGAAGCGGTCAACGCCGCGCACCAAAGTCGCACCGTCCACGTAGCCGGAGATCTGCTTGATGCGCGTTGGAATGTAGCGGATCGCCAAGCCGATGCGCCGGTCGTCGGTCTCGTTCGGGCGCGAATCGTGGAACAAGCGCACGTGATGCAGCGACATTTCCCCCGGCTGCAGCGGCATGTACTGCGCTTTGCTCTCATCTACCTCGACGGCAATCTCTTGCCCGCGCGTGAGCAGATTGTTGTCGGCGAAGGTATCTTTGTGCGGCACTTGATCGTGATGGGAGCCGGGGATGAAGCGCATGCAGCCGCTCGGAATGCTGCTGACGCTAAGCGCCACCCACGCAGTCATCACTTCCGGTTCGCTCAAACCCCAATAAGTCGAATCCTGATGCCAAGACACGTAGTTGGGCGTGTGCGCGTCCTTGATGAAAAAATTTGCCGACCAGCACAGCACATCAGGGCCGAGCACGTCTTCGACCGCATCCAGAATGGCCGGATGGCGCACCAAGTCGGCTATCCAAGTCAGAATCAAATGAGGTTTATGGCGCAGGATCGTTTTAGCCGCCTCGGGATGAGCTTGCTCAAACGCCTCAAGCTTGCCGCGCAGCGCGCGCGCCTCTTGGGCCGGCATTACCGGAATCGGCCACACCGCGCCGTCGCGGCGGTATCGTTGCACTTGCTCGGCGGTAAGGCGCTTTAAGCCGCCGCCAGTGGCTGTTGCCGTTTGCATAGTCTTCTCCTCCGCGCCGGGTTTGGCCAGATAGAGGTTCGCCCGCGCGCTTTATCGGCCTAACATATCAGCGCGGCCGACGCAGCGCAACCGGCGCGCCAATCGCCGGTTTGGCGGGGGGTCCAGGGCCGATTGTTACTGCAGCGTTAGCGCGTTGCTGGTAGCGATCGCGGTCCAACTGCTCGGTGCATGCAAGCGCAGCTCGTAAGTGCCCGGTGCCACCGTGCTTGGTATCGCAAACGGGCAACTGCCACTGGCGCGGGCCGTCGTCGGCGTCTTCGAGCAACTGACGTAGACCCACACCCCGCCGTGATCCTGCGAGGCTGCACCAGGTCGGTACAACCCAATCCAGTTGGTCGCGCCCGCCCGCGCTATGCCCGACCAACCAACCGTGACGCTGCCGCCGCGAGCGACGCTGCTTGGGCTGACGCTGAGCGTTATGCCACCGCCCACTGCGCCACCCGTGATGGCAATCGGCCCGCTCTTGGCGATCATGCTCCAACTGCTGGGCGCGTGCAGACGCAGTTCGTAAGTACCGCTCGGTAAGCCGGCCGGCACCGGGAACGAGCAACTGCCGCTTGCGCGCGCAGCGCTGGCGGTCTTGCTGCAACTTACGTACATCCATGCGCCGCCATGATCTTGGGAAGCGGCGCCAGGACGGTAGAGCCCAATCCAGTTGGTGGCTGCGGGCGCCGTGATGCCGCTCCAACTCGCAGTAATGTTGGCGCCCGCCGCAATGCTGGCGGGGCTTGCGCTCACTGCCGTGGCCGCAGTGGCTTGGCCGGCTTCCAACAAGATGGGCGCGGCACCGACAGCGACAGTGGTGCGGCCCGTCAGATCGGACCGAACGCCTGCCAAATCGCGCTGGCCGGTGACGCCCCATGCGGGCGGCAGCGCATACTGCACGTTTAGATTTGGGTGCCACAGCGCCCAGCGCTTCTTGCCGCTGGCCTCGCGCAGCGTCGCTACGTGCACTCCGGCTGCGTCGATGCTGAAAGACTCCATGACTTGCCCAGTCATCCAACTCGCGACCTCTCGGTAAGCAATGCCGCTAGCGGTGAGCGTGGTTCGGTCGGTCGCGGTAAAAGCGAATTGGTTCCACTGGTTGTCCCAGGTGTAGTAGTAGAAGCGGCTGATGCCATAGGCCCAAGGAAGCAAGTAGCTGCGCGCGACAAAGGCAGCGCCCGTGGCTTGCGGCAATGGCGTCGCGTTTGGGATATCGATCCACCCTTGCTCGGTATTCCAGAGCGGCTTGTTTTGCAAGCCATAACGTCGCATCAACGCCCGAACGTTGGGCCCGCGAACAGCCAACGCCTCCTCGGGCCGATCAACATAGAAGTGATACGAAACGATGTCGATCGCAGACCCAACGCCCTGTGCCAGAAGAAATTCCAGCAAACCCGGTCCATCAAAACCGGCGAGGCTCGGGGAGAGTACTTGATTGGCGGCATCGATCTGCTTCAACACCGCCGATGCCTGCTGCGTCAGCGCGGCCAGCCGCTCCGGCGTGCCGCAGTAGAAATCAGACAGATCGGCTTCGTTCCACACTTCCCAGTACTTGATCTTGCCCTTGTAGCGCGTGGCAACGGCGCGCACCCAGTCCTGCCAAACTTGATCGCTGCTCGGTTCACTGCACTGCCCTGGGCCGTAGGGACTATCGGCGTTGGGCTGCAGCGCGGCCCACTGCGGTGTACGGCCGCCCAGCGTATACAAGACATCCGCACCGCGCGCGGTGGCCGCAGCCACGCGCGCATCCAATCCGCTCCAGTCGTAGAAGCCTTGCGCCCCATTCACCTCCGACCACTGCGCGCCTACACCGGAGCCGTTCTTGTTCGGACCGGCGTCCCAAATTCTTACCGCACCGATGGCCGAACCGACTTGCGGCCACGGCGTATCGGCTTGGTTGAAATGCATGCCGAAATACGCTCGCGGCACGACGCTCGCCGCGGGCCTCGGACTGCCGTCAGTTGAGGGTTCGGTCTGCATCGAGACATCGTCTATCCAAAATGTCCCCGGCGTTTCCGCCACCACCAGCAGTACGGTGCTTAGGGTCTGCGTCAGGGCTTCGAATTCATAGCGCTGCCACGCGGCGCCGAGTTTCGCCAGTTTGCTCGCATACACGGAGTAAGGCGCATCGCTTTGCCGCAACATGACTTTCACGTACATCGGACTCTGAGCGCGCATCCAGTAAGAAATGACGTTGCGTTTGCCCGCTTCCGTGGGAACGGCCAGGAACTGCGCAAACTGCACGCGACTGCCGCTCACCAACGTTATTTTCTGCGCAGTCGACCCGCTGCGCGGGTTGTTGGCATCGCGCTCGTACCGGATCACCGGCCGCGCATTATCCCAACACGTGTTGTCGTTCCAGCCCGAAGCGACCGCTCCGGTGATGTTGGAACATTCGGCCAAAGCAGCGTAGTTTCCTTCGAAACCAGCATTGTTGATGGGAAACGGCTGCACCTGCGCGAAAGCAACGGCTGACAGAAACACGAGAAACATGCATAGGCACAATCGCAAGAGGTGGCGCATGATTGTTGCTCCTTGTTGGTGCAGCCAGTTAGGAAGCTGATTTGGGAAGAACAAGTGCAAGGTATGTGCCGCCTTCGCGCAGCCGATGTAAGTAGCTGTAAGTTCGGCATTGTTACAATTTCCCCGAACGGTTATTGTCGCCGTCAGGAGACGGGGATGGAGCGGTCGTGCGCTAACTCCATGATTTGCGCTGTTTCGCCGTGTCGCCGGGCGGCGACGAATGCGCGCACCAAATTTATGCACTCTCGATGAGGATTGGTCATGATCGAACCCTATACTGCCGTCGGCCTGATCCCCACCGTGCGCGGCATCCGCAAACGCAAAGACATCAAGATCAATCTCGATCACCTGAAGCATTTGGTGAAAGCCGCTTCGTGGCTCTCCAGCTTGGATCTGCCGGTGCGCTTGATCGCGTTTCCCGAAGGCGCGCTGCAAGGTTTCAACGACGAAGTGCTCGATCTCGATCATGCGCAATTCGCGCGCGAAGGCGCCATCGACATTCCGGGCGAAGAAACCGAGGAACTAGGCAAGATCGCACGCGAGTACAACGCTTACATCATGGCGCAAGCGAAGGCCCGCCATCCGGATTGGAAGGATCGCTTTTTCAACGTCGGCTTCATTCTCGATCCGAAAGGCAAGGTAATCTTGCAGCACTACAAAGTCTCGCCGCTGTTTCCGGTCGAGCACTCCATGTGCCCGCACGATGTGTACGATTGGTGGATCGAGAAATACGGGCGCAACTTGCAAGCGTTCTGGCCGGTGATCGATACCGACATCGGGCGACTCGGCATCATGATGGCGAACGAAGGCTCGTACCCCGAGAATGCGCGCGCGCTGGCGATGAACGGCGCGGAAGTCGTTTACCGCGCCTCTTACCCGCACCCAGCGACGGGCAACGAGTTTTTCGAAATTCAGTCGCGCGCGCGAGCGCTGGATAACAACATGTACATCATCGCGCCGAACATGGGCACGTACTATTTATTCCCGGAAGAAGACACGCCGATCGATACCTTCGGCGGGCGCTCGTTCATCTTCAATCATCGTGGGCAAATCGTCGGGCGGCAGGACTATGGCGCGGGCTCGACTTACGTCGGCGGCGTCATCGACATCGAAGCATTGCGCTACCATCGCGCGAACGCGCAATGGGATAATTGGATGAAAGATTTGCGCACCGAGTTGTACCAACTCGTGTACGAGAAACCGATCTATCCGAAGAATCTGTACATGAAGCGCAAGCCTTACAAGCACGCCGAGTATAAGAAAGAAGTGATTCAGAAGCAGATCGAGTTGATGCACAAACGCGGGGTCTGGAAAAAGCCGGCGCGGGTAAAAAAGTAGAATACTCTAATAAGATTGCGTCCATAACTCTCTCTAAATCTCAATATCCTAGGTATACCTACTGAAGTACAATGACATTCGTCCTTCCCGCGCAAGCGGGAATCTCCTTGCGCCGCGAGATTCACTTGCCCGAAAATGACACATACAGAACTGGAGGAGTCATGAAAAAAATAATCTTCGCGTGCGCACTGCTAGCCGCGACCGCAACCCACGCCGCCGATAGAATAAAAATCGGCTTCATCTCCACGTTGAGCGGACCGAGCAGCGCGCTCGGCATCGACATCCGCGACGGCTTCAACTTGGCGCTGAAGCACGCGGGCGGAAAGTTCGGCGGCTTGGCCACCGAAATCATCAGCGCCGACGATCAGCAAAGTCCCGATGTCGGCAAGCAAGCCACCGAGCGCATGCTGAAGAAGGAGAAAGCCGACATTCTCACCGGCATCGTGTTCTCCAACGTCATGCTCGCGGTCGCGCCGTCTATTTTCCAAGCGAACACGATCTACATCAGCCCGAACACCGGCCCGTCGGAACTCGCCGGGGAGAAATGCAACCCGCTGTTTTTCAACGTCGCTTTCCAGAACGAAGATCTGCACGGCGCCATGGGCAAGCACATGACGGACAAGGGTTACAAGAACGTGCTGGTGCTTGCGCCCAACTATCCCGGCGGTAAAGATTCCATTGCCGGCTTCAAGCGCCACTACAAAGGCACCATCGCCAGCGAAATTTGGACCAAGCTCGGCCAGCTCGACTACGCCGCCGAGATCGCGCAAGTGCGCGCGGCGAAGCCGGATGCGATGTACATCTTCCTGCCTGGCGGCATGGGTATCAACTTCATCAAGCAGTACAACCAGTCTGGGCTCAACAAAGAAGTACCGCTGTTCATGTCCGGCTTCTCCGCGGACGAAGACACGATACGCGCCACCGGCGACTCGTTGGTCGGACTGTACAACTCATCGCACTGGAACAAAGACATCGACAACGCGCAGAACAAGCGCTTCGTCGCTGACTTCCAGAAAGAGTACGGCCGCTTGCCTACCCTGTACGCCGCCCAAGGCTACGACGCCGGCAGTTTGGTCGATGCGGCGGTGCGCGAGGTTAAGGGAAACATCGAGGACAAGGAAAGTTTCCGCAAAGCGCTGCGGGCGGCCAACTTCAAGTCCCTACGCGGGGCATTCAAGTTCAATACCAATCAATTCCCGTTCCAAACGGTTTACTTGCGCCAAACCGTGAAAGAAGCCGACGGCAAAGTCGGCAACAAGATCATCGCGCCGATTTGGCAGAACCAAGGCGATGCGTATGCGGTGCAGTGCAAGATGAAGTAGTGGGTTAACTACAAGGGGCCGTAGAACTCCTTACAGCGTGGCCACTCGGAACACTACCTTCCCAGAACATCGCCGAAGAACACCCAGTTCTTGCCATCGAAGCGCTGCAAGCGCAATTGCTCGATCGGCTTATGGTCGGTTGGGCTGGTGTTGAGCACGATGCCGTCCAGGAACAATGGCATAGGCACGTTGCGCAAGCTCTGCGCTTGGCGCATCACGTTCTCGCGCGTCAAGTCGTCGCCGCACCGCTTCAGCACTTCGACGATTGCTTTCGCTGCGTTGTAGCCATACGCGGATTGATCGAGATCGTCGACCGCTTCCGGAAAGTACTGTTTCTGCCACGCGAAGAACTCCTGCATGCCTGGCTCGGTTGCCCACTGCGGGTCGGACGGGTCCTTGGCAAAGAACGCGCTGATGACGCCCACGCTCCTCTCTAACCCAGCGGGCTTGAGCGTCGCGTCAATCGAACCGGCGCTTGTGGTCATGATGCGCAGCGGGCGCCAACCGATATCCCAGATTTTTCGGATCGCTTGCGCGGCGAATTTCGGCGTAGCCGCCAACACCACGCTATCCGCGCCGGTGGCTTTCATGGAAATCACTTGCGAGTCGACGTTGGTGTCCGCGACTTCGTAGCTCTCCTTTGCCACGATCGCTTGCGTGGCGCGCGTTCCGAACCCCTCGCTGAGTCCTTCAAGATAGGCTCTGCCGATATCATCAGCCTGGTAAAGCACCGCAACTTTGGCGTTGGGCCGCTCTTGCAAGAGATACTGCGCGTAAACGCGGCCTTCGGACACGCCGTTCGGCAGCCAGCCCATGCTCCACGGATACTGGTTGTGATCGCCGACTTTTGGGCTCATGGTGGAGGCAAAAATCATCGGCACCTTTTTCGCGTTGGTGTACTTGATGACGGCACTGATGGGCGCAGTGCCGAGCGGTTGAAACAAGAACAGCACTTGCTCGTGCTCGATCAGCATACGCGTCTGCTCGACTGTCTTGGACGGGTTGAAGCCGTCGTCGAGACTAATCAGCTTGATCATGCGGCCGTTGATACCGCCTTCGGCGTTCACTTTCGCGAAGTACGCGCGGTGCGCACGCCCGGTGATGCCGAAGGCCGACACCGGGCCGCTGTAGGGCATGGTTTGGCCGATCTTGATTTCGGTCCCGCCGGCGCCGGGGTCGTATTTGCCGGCGGCAAATGCCACGACCGCCGACGACAGGCAGATCGTCGTAACCGCAAGCGCCTTACGCACGAGCTTGTCCACTGAACATCTCCGTCAGTTTTCGCCAGATCCGCCGATCAACATGCGCCGGCGACCGATGCGATGATGAGTTTCATAGGGCTTTCCTCCAATAGACGCGCAGTATCATCTTCAAAGCGCAAGCAATTCCCTCGACGCAAGACTGGGCCGCCCCCTACTGATCGGAGGGGATTGGCAGCCATCGCCTACCACTCCGAGATTTCCTCCCAGTCGCATTGCCCTCCTTCAGCCGTGAATCTGCATTTGTAGGTACCTTCGCCTTTCGCTTTGGCGTAAGGACCAGTGCCGCCGGTTATGGTGTATTTACCTTGCGTGGTCAACTCCCATGCGCCGCCTTCTTTTGTTATGGTCTTGTGGGTGCCTTCGTAGCGCACGAACTGTAGTCCGTCCTTGAATTTGTCTGTTTCAAAGCCGCGATGCGTTCCGGAGCCGGCTATTTCCTCGCCTTGCTCAATCATGGTTTGTTCGAAACCCTCCAGTGCCTTGTCGGAACTGACTACGTTTTTGCTGAGGATGACACTCTGGTATATTTCGTGCCCCGCCACGTCGCCATACGCAGATGACTGCCGCGAAAGCACGGCGATTGGCTTGTTGCTCCCTTTTCGTGCCTTCTTTTCCGCGGCGAAAATCTCTTCGCCACAGAACGCACCAAGCATGACCAGCGCGGCGCCAAACGCCCAGATCGTCACCTGCACATTCTTCCAACTGTTACGCATCGTTAGCTCTCCTTTCGGTTGCGTTTTGAACGCGGTTTTAGCTCTTGTAGATCCATCAAGATCGCCCACAACTCATCCGCCGCGCGAAAGCCCCGTTGCCGTCCCGTTTGCGGGTCTTCACATACTCCGACAAGCTTCGCGGAACCGTTCGGCGTTCGCGCGTAGAGTCTGAGTATTAAGGTGCGGCGTTGATCCAATGGCACGCTCCAAGAACGTGCGGCCAAGTTAGCGCTGGGGTTACTACGAATGAGCTACCGATTCGCAATCGGCTGCAAACTTAGGGGCGCAGCGATCAACGGTCGACTCCAGCCTATGAGCGGAGCATGTATCTGCCAGAGTATTGCCTGTCGATTAGCCTTGGTTCTTATATACAGACCGATACATCTCCTCTGTATAGGCTGACGGCCGTACCCCGAGTGACACCGAGAGCGTCTGCCGCAAGCGGCGATACACGCTCAGCGCCTCGGCGTTGCGCTCTGCGTTGACATAGCAGCGCATCAGACCTTGATGGAAGCGCTCGAACAGCGGGTCCGCGTCGATGCCGCGCTGGTACAGGTTCGCTGCCTCGTCCCAAGCATGCTTTGCTTCATGAGCGCTGGCACTCGCTTCGATCAACTGGACAAACCTGCTGCGCAAGCGCTCGCGCGTCGGGATAGTCCAAGCAGCGTCACCGTCCGCTCCCAAGAATTCGCCCCGATAAAGTTCCAATGCGGCGTCGCGCTGCTCGGGATGCGCCGCGCACTGCTCGAACGCAAACGCATCAATCCAGACAAGATCGCGATTTAGGCTGATCTTGCCGTCCGCCACTTCGATCGTCTCCGTGCCGCCGAGTAGTTTGCGCAAGCGCGTGATCGCGACGTTCACCGACTTTGCCGCGGCATCGCCGTCTTCGTCCGGCCACAGGGCATCGATGAGTTTCTGTTCCGCAACGTCTCTGCCGCCGAAAACGATGAGCGCCTTGAGCAGCGCCAGCAGCCGCGCCGGCGGCTTGCGCGAGAATTTTGGTTGCGCGTCTTCAATCAAAATCTCGAACCGGCCCAGTGTCGAGATCTTCAGCTGCCAGGGCCAATCGATGTTTGCCGGCGAATTCGCGGGAATGTTCCAGCGCTTGATCAACCCTCTGGTCAAACCGACTTCGATCTGAGCGTGCAGAGCGAAAGCGAACTGCCGCGGCAGCCAGGACGAGGCGAAACGCAGCGTTCCTGCCTTGATTTCGTTACGCGCATGCGCAAGCGCGCTGCACAGAAAAATCGTCGCGCTCTCCACATCCGCATTCCGAAGGGCGATCTCGGCCGCGCATTGGTCGAGGACGGCATCGAAGCAAGTGCAGATCGAGTCCTTGATGGTCGCACGAATGCGCTCGATGACATCGGTTGCGTCGCGCAACAAATGGGCATCGATGAGACGAATCGCCAGCAACACGCGGTGGAACAGCGATACCCAGTACAAGCCCATCGACTCGCTCACTTCACATGCCTCGCGCTGCAGCTTTGCTGCAGTGATGAAATCGCCGTCGGCGGCAATTAAGGCAGCTTCGGCGACACGAGCACTCATGACCGTATACGGCGTTGTGGTTCCCCAGCGGCCTTGCAGTGTACGAAACAGATCGCGCGCGCGGCTACGGCTACCACCGATTGTCAACGCCACAATCGCCCAAGCCGCATGAATCTGCTCCACCGAGGAGGAATGACACAACCGGCCGATGTCCGCCGCTCGGACAAGCTCTGCGGCTGCCTCCGCAAACTCCCCTCGCATCAAACACCATCTGCCCATCCATCCCAGGGCAAACACCTCGCGCATGGTTGAAATCGTCTCTTGCTCAACAGCCACCTTGAGAATCGAATGGATCCTGGCCCCCACATCGGGGTTGGCCGTGGAAATCGAGTGGTGTAAGACGAGATCGCCGGCATTCAAGATGTCGTCACTGCCAAGCTCGCCGGTGAGCAGGCGTTCGCTCAGCCAAGTCACCGCGTCGTCGACGAAGCGCCCGCCCCCGCGCCAGTGCAAAGCCATCACGAGATACGTCGACCAAACCACCAAGCCGAGCGAGCGGTCGGCAAACACTCTATTGCGTGCCAGCACCGCTTCGAAGCGCGTGAACCAGCGCTCATAGGTACTCAGTGCATCACCGAGCCAGAATACCGAGTCAGCGAGCATGAGCATCGAATAGTAGGTGCCCGCTTCGTCGTTCGCCTCGGTAAACGATGCATACGCGATCTCGAAGTGCTCGCGCGCACTGCGCGGATCACTGAGAGTAAGCCCGACGCCGCGCCAGTGGCACAGCCAGGGATCAGCTTGCACGATCACTTCGGGAAAAGGCTTTAGCCAATCGTTCAGGGTTTGCCAGCGGCCTTGCTCGTACAAGGCGAAAGCGCGCTCGCGCACAAGCTTGGCGGCACCATCCCACCGCTGAGCCTGTTGCAAGCAATGCAATGCTTCGGAGACTAGGCCGACGCGCTCCAAGATGGACGCCGCTTCAGCGCGCAGCGCCTTTAGTTCGTGCTGATCAAAGCGCAGCGGCAGTTGCGCCAAAAGATAGTCGCGAAAGAGATCATGAAACTGGTAGGTCGACTCGATACCGCTCTTGCGATCGATGAAGTACTGCTTGCGGTGCAGCGCTTCGAGGTGTTCGCCCGCGTTTTCATCGCCAGTAATTGAGATTGCCATCGACGCCGACACCGACGGAAACAACGCGGTGCGCAGCAACAGATCTTGGACTTCAGCCTTCTCTCGCAGGAAAATCTCATTCGCGAAGTACTCGAACAGTGACTCTCGCGATTGAGCGTCGGCCGCGATCGCCTCCGAACGCACCCCGGCGCGCGCAAGCATGAGCGTCAGGCCCGCGGCCCAGCCATCCGCCAAGCGATGGAAACGAGCCGCGCGTGCGCGATCATCGATGCCGGCGCGTTGCGCGATGGCGCTAGATTCTCTCTCAGTCAGCCGCAGTTGCTCCCAAGACAGCAGCTGTAACTCTCCGTGTGCGACCAACCGCGAGAACACAGATGGTGGCTCATGCCTGCTGATCGCGATCAGTCCGATACCCTGTGGAACGTGCCGGCTTGCCTCGCGCAGAATAAATTCAAAGTATTCGCCAGCAGCGTCTTGGCAGTTGTCCATCACCAACACGCTTGAATTTGCCAAGCGCGCGAAGAAGTCCTGGAAAAAACGTCGCGTGAATCCAGCAAGATCCGCGGCGTAGACTGAAGTAAAGAGCGGTAAGCGCAGCTTCTTCTTAGGGTTGTGCTGCTTCGCAAGCTCGATCAGGTAGTAGAACAAGCTGGCCGGATCGCGATCGCCCTCGTCGACCTGGTACCACCACACCGGCGTGTCGCTTGCTTCAAGGTAGCTCGCTATTAGCGTTGTCTTGCCGGCGCCAGGCGGGCCGGCGACCCAGACGAGTGGAGCACACCGCGCATTGTCGAGTAGCCGGAACAAACGCTCGCGCGCGACCGCGTTGTGCACGCGCGGGCCGGTGAGTTTGGCAAGGGTTGGTCGTGCTTTGGGCAAGACGCTGCCTCCGCGAAAGCGCTCTGAGCAGAATAGCTATCTTCGCGAAGAACAGAAGGATAGGCAAGATAGGCGGTACCAATCAAAGCACGCCAGCATCGAGCGCACGCGCCATGGGAACAATGCAACCCGCTGCTCTTCCACCTCTCAACACGCTGCGTGCCGCCAACTTCAAGTCACTACGCGATGCGGTTTGACTGAGCCAAATGAGCGATGCGCAACCCAGCCATGTAACTCGAGAAAGACCTCACGCCGCGAAATTGTCGATAATCAACCCCCGCAACCACTGATTGGCCGGTTCCCGGTGCAACTTGGCATGCCAGAAGATGTTGATGGCAATTTCCGGCAGCGTAGCGGGATGCGGCACGATGCTCAGACCGAACGGCTCGACCATTTCTCTGGCCAGTCGCTCGGGCACCGTGGCAATCAAATCGGTGCTCTGCAGAATGTGACCAACGCCCACGTAATGGGGTACCGTGAGACGGATATTGCGCTCGACGCCGCTGCGCTCAAGTAGCTCGTCCACCTTGCCGTGACCGGTGCCCGCCGAGATGATCATCAGATGCGCCGCCGAGCTGAACTCAGCTAGTGAGATGCGCTTCTTATCGAGACGATGGCCTTTTTTCAGCAGGCACACGTAACGTTGCAGGAACAAACGCCGCTGGAAGAAACCGGCCTTGAGCTGGGGCAGCAGACCGATGGCGAGGTCCACTTTGCCTGCTTCCATCTCGTCGCGCAAATTCACCGCCGCGTTGCGGACCGTACTGATGGTGACGCCTGCAGCGGCGCGCGATAACAACCGCATCAGACCCGGCAGAAAGTAAATCTCACCAATGTCGGTCATGCCGATGGTGAACGCGCGATTCGCTACGGTGGGATCGAAACTGCTGCGCTGGTTGAGCGCGCTGTGGATCGCCGCGAGCGCATGCGTGACGGGCTCGGACAACTGTACGGCAAAGGGCGTCGGTTGCATCCCGCTTGGCGTGCGCAAGAACAACTCATCGCCCAGCAGCTTGCGCAAGCGCGCCAGCGCGTTGCTGACGGCCGGCTGCGTGATGCCTAGATTCTCCGCCACTTTGGCCACACGCCGCTCGGCGAGGAGCTGGCTGAACACCACGAGCAGATTGAGATCGAGGTCTTGCAGCTCAATGCGTGCTCTATTCACAAGCCAGCCATTCACAAGAGTGATGTAGGATATTCACTGGATCATATTGGCTAATCTTCAGCCGCAATGCAAGCTACGCGGTTTCTGCAATCGGCTTGCTTGCATAGGCAAAGCGTCATGAACCAAACGTCTAGCATCTTTCCGCGCTCGCCCCAGTGGGAGAGTGACGGCACGCACCGCATCCCATTCGTGGCGTACACGAACGAAGAGCTGTACCAGCGCGAGCTCGAACGCTTCTTCTACAAATCGCACTGGTGCTACGTCGGCTTGGAAGCGGAGATTCCGAACACGGGCGACTTCAAGCGCACGGCGATCGGCGAACGCTCCGTCATCATGGTGCGCGATGCGCAAGGCGCAATCAACGTCGTCGAGAACATCTGCGCGCACCGCGGCATGCGTTTCTGCCGCGAGCGCCACGGCAATCGCAAGGAGTTCGTTTGCCCCTATCACCAGTGGAGCTACACGCTCAAGGGCGATCTGCAGGGCGTGCCGTTTCGCCGCGGCGTGAAGCAGGACGGCCAAGTCTACGGCGGCATGCCGGCGGACTTCAAGACCAGCGATCACGGTTTGACCAAACTGAAGGTTGCGACGCGCGGCGGCGTGGTGTTCGCTTCCTTCGACCACGAGGTCGAGCCCCTTGAAGACTACCTCGGCCCGACGGTCCTCAAATATTTCGACCGCTTGTTCAACGGCCGCAGACTGACAATCCTCGGCTACAACCGCCAGCGCATTCCCGGCAACTGGAAGTTGATGCAAGAGAACATCAAAGACCCCTACCACCCCGGGCTGCTGCATACCTGGTTCGTCACCTTCGGCCTGTGGCGCGCGGATAACAAGTCGCAACTCAAGATGGACGCCAAGCATCGCCACGCAGCGATGATCTCCACGCGCGGCCAAGGCGGCAAAGCGGCGCAGGTAACGGACGTCTCCAGCTTCAAGGAAAGCATGAAACTGCACGATCCGAGTTTTCTCGATGTCGTGCCCGAAGCTTGGTGGGGCAAGCCGAGCGTGGTGATGACGACAATTTTTCCAAGCGTCATTTTCCAGCAGCAAGTTAACAGCGTTTCCACGCGCCACATCCAACCAAGCGGCCACGGCGCATTCGATTTCGTTTGGACGCACTTCGGCTTCGACGACGACAGCGAGGAGATGACGCTACGCCGCTTGCGTCAAGCCAACTTATTCGGACCGGCCGGCTTCGTTTCGGCCGATGACGGCGAAGTGATCGAGTTCTCGCAACAAGCGTTCGAGAGCAAACCGTTTCATCGTGCGCTCGCCGAGTTGGGCGGACACGAAGTCGAAGACACCAAGCACATGGTGACCGAGACTTTGATCCGCGGCATGTACCGCTATTGGCGTGAAGTGATGGAGGCGACGTAGTGCGCATCGATTTCGAAGACTACTTCGCGCTGACGCAGCTCTACGCCGACTACGCCGCGATTGTGGACAGCGGAAAATATGATCTGTGGCCGGATTTCTTCACCGACGACTGCATCTACCGCCTGCAGCCGAGAGAAAACTACGAGCGCGGCTTCCCGCTCGCCACGCTGTCGTTCACCAGCAAAGGCATGCTCAAGGATCGCGTCTACGGCATACAGGAAACGCTGTTTCACGATCCGTATTACCAGCGCCATATCGTCGGCAGCCCAGTCGTGCGCAAAGCGGACGCCGAACGCCTCGAGTGTGAAGCCAACTACGCGGTGTTTCGCACCAAGCTCTCCGATGCCTCGACGGTATTCAACGTGGGGCGCTATATCGATACAATTGTGCGCACGCCTGCAGGGTTGAAATTCGCATCACGCCAGTGCATCTACGACAGCGAGATGATTCCCAACTCCATCATTTACCCGATCTGAGAGCGAGATGACGCAAGCACAATGGGTCGACGTGTCGGCGGTCGACGATCTGCCGGCCGATGACGTAATCGGCATCGAGATCCCAGGACACGACATCGCGATCTATTCAGTCGGCGATCGGGTGTATGCGACCGAAAATATCTGCACGCACGGCCAAGCGCGGCTGAGCGACGGCTTCCTTGAAGGCTGCGAGATCGAATGCCCGCTACATCAAGGCAAATTCGATGTGCGCGACGGGAAACCACTGTGCGAACCAGTCACGGAACCGCTTCGCAGTTATACGGTTAAGATTGAAGGCGGGCGAGTGCTGGTTCGAATCGCTTGATCCTGCGGAGACCTCCATAACAACGCTCCTGCAAGAAATGCAACGCTGCGGGTCGATCGAGGCTTGCATCGACCTTGCACTCACCGACGCCTACGGTTGCGAAGAACAGGCGAGCGCTTGGCTAGCATGTATCGAAGAAATGTGCTCGCGCTTTGATCGCGTGAATGTCCTGGGCCAGTAAGTTACGCTCGAAGGCTTCGACCTCAGCAGTCAGGCGACCGTGGTAGCGATTTGCCGGGTGGGAAAACGCAAAGCGCGTATCGCACTGGAATCGTTGGAATTCCCGCTACTTGCGCCAGCCGAAAAGCGCTGGCTTAAGGCGTGGCAGCGATTTTCTCAAGGCAGCGGTTAAATTGCTACTGCGGCGTCGCACGCTGCCATAGCTTCAGCGGACGACGAGACGCAACGTGAACAAAGTCCTGATCGGTGCTCAGCAATGTAAGAGTATGCCGAATGCAAAGCTGGGCCAGCAAGGCGTCGATTGTGCCGATCTGCACACCGGCGCGACGGCATTGATTGCGAAGTTCCGCAGCAGCAAAGTGGTCCTCGCGATCCGGGCTGAGCAGTGGCAGCGCGCTGAAACGCTCGATAATCTCCTTGCGCGCTTTAGGGCCCGCAAATCCTTGCAGTAGTTCTTGGAGAATCAACCCCGTTGTGACGACAGTTTCGCCGCCTTCCAACGCTTGCCGCAACACCGCAACCTCCGCCGATGCGGCGACGTGATCGCGTCGCAGAGCGAGTGACCAAACGCTGGTATCGACAAACAGCGTCACGAACGCGATCGCTCAGCCTTGTAGTCGAAGGACTTATCCCATTCAAGCTTGCCCATGAGATCGAGCAGACGCTTCTGTTTGCGCCGGGCAATGAACTCCTCAAGCGCGCGAGTAACGGCTGCCTTTTTCGTGCGTTCGCCGCTCACCTGCAGGGCGCGTTCGATGAGATCAGGATCAATAGAAAGGTTGGTTGCCATGTGTTTCTCCTTACACATAAGTCTACACAAATCTAGCCGTCCTGAGCAACAACCAACAAGCGCCGTAGACTGATAGAATCTGCGCCGTTAGAGCGGCTTCGACTACGACCCGCTCGTGGGCTACTTCCTGGATCGGATGCCAACCGGTCACATCCAAAATCTTAACCCATGTCCTTGCTCCTGCTCCTCGAACAATCCCTCAACGGCTTGCAATTTGGCCTGATGCTGTTCCTGCTCGCGGCCGGCTTGACACTGGTGTTCGGCATCATGGATATGATCAACCTTGCGCACGGCTCGCTCTACATGATCGGCGCGTTTCTTGCCGCAACCTTGGTGCCGGTAACTGGCTCGTTCTGGCTTGGGGTGGGTTGCGCGCTGATCGCAACGGCGCTGATCGGAGCGCTGCTCGAATTCACGCTGCTGCGCCAACTATACCGGCGCGATCATTTGAGTCAGGTGCTCGCCACCTTCGCGCTGATCTTGATCAGCAACGAGGCGGTGCGCATGATCTGGGGTCCGCAACCGGTTGCGCTCGACGCACCGGCCGCGTTGTCGGGCGCGGTGGAAATCGTCCCGGGTTTGCAGTACTCGGCTTTTCGCCTAAGCATCATCGCTGTCGGTTTCGCCGTTGCGCTGCTGCTTTACCTGCTCATTGCCAAGACGCGTATCGGCATGTGGGTGCGTGCCGGAGCATCCAATCGGGAAATGGCGCTGGCGATGGGCGTCAACGTCAACGCAGTGTTCACTTTCGTCTTTGCGCTAGGCGCGGCGCTGTGCGCGCTCGCCGGCGCCATGCTTGGACCGCTTTTCGCCGTGCAAGTCGGCATGGGCGAGAACATTCTTATTCTGGCGTTTGTCGTCACCGTCATCGGCGGCATCGGCTCGATCCGTGGCGCCTTCGCCGGTGCGCTATTGGTGGGCGCAGTAGACACTTTCGGCCGTGCTTTCTTGCCGATGTTGATGAATAAGCTGCTACCGTCCGCCATCGCTGCCGACGCCGGTGCGACTCTGGCTGCTATCGCGATTTACGTTCTGATGGCGGGGGTTTTGTTCTGGAAGCCGCAAGGCTTGTTCCCGGCGCGGGCGTAACGGCGAGCCACGATGCAACCGCGCACTGCCATTCTTCTGCTCGTTCTGCTGGCGGCGCTGCCGCCTGTGGCAGCGGTTTTCGATCAGAGTTTTTATATCAGCGTGGCGAGCCGTATTCTCATCTTTGCGCTTGCCGCCACCAGCCTGAATCTGGTGCTCGGCTACGGCGGCATGCTGAGTTTCGGTCATGCGGCTTTCTTCGGGACCGGCGCATACACGGTCGCTATCCTCGCGCAGCACGGCGTGCACAGCGCATGGCTCGCATGGCCCTTGGCGATGCTGGTGAGCGCACTGATCGCCTGGCCGGTCGGCGCCATTTCGCTGCGCACGCGCGGCGTCTATTTCATCATGATCACGCTCGCCTTTGCGCAGATGATCTACTACGTGTTCGTATCGCTCAAAACCTATGGCGGCGACGACGGATTGACATTGGCGGAGCGATCCAGCATCGGCCTAGGCGTCGATGTGAAGGGCGATGCGCATTTTTACTACGCATGCCTTGCCGTGCTGGCGCTAGCTATTGTGCTGTTGGCGCGTTTGCGGCGTTCACCCTTCGGTCACGCGCTCGAGGCAGTCAAGCTAAATGAAACACGGGCCGAGGCGATCGGCTTTCCGGTCTATCGCATTAAATTGGTTTGCTTCATATTGGCCGCCGCGTTTGCGGGGCTGGCCGGTGCGTTGATCGCCAATCAGAACAACTTCGTTAGCCCCGGGCTGATGCATTGGACGCAATCGGGCATGCTTATGGTCATGATCATCGTCGGCGGCTTGGGCCATCTTTTCGGCGGCCTCATCGGCGCGGCATTCTTGCTGCTGCTGGAAGAAATACTCTCGGCCCACACCGAACACTGGCAACTCGCCCTCGGTGTGATCTTGCTCGGCATTGTCTTGTTCGCACCGCACGGTTTGGCCCGTTCGGCACGCCGCAGCGCTACGCCCGCATGAACCAGGCTTCAGCGTCGAGCGCATCGGTCGTGCGCGGTGCGACGCTGCGAGTGCGTGGGCTGCACAAGCGCTTCGGCGGGATCGCGGCCGTCGACGGTGTCGACCTGGAGATCGAGGCCGGCGAGTTGCACGCGCTTATCGGCCCCAATGGCGCGGGCAAGAGCACCTTGGTCAATTTGCTGGCTGGCGCGATAGCCGCTGACGGCGGCGCGATCTTGCTCGACGGTACAGAGATCGGCCCGTTGCCGATGCACCAGCGCGTCGCGCGCGGGCTGACGCGCTCGTATCAGATCACGAGTATCTTCGGCGCCTTGTCGGTCGCGGACAACGTCGCGCTCGCGCTGCAAGCGCGCAGCGGCGCCACGTTCAGCATGTGGCGCCCGCGCGGGGGTGCGCTGCGCGGCGAAGTCGATGAAGTGCTGGCGCGCGTCGAGCTATCCGAGTTGGCGGAGCGCGTTGCCTCGCGTCTGGCGCACGGCGAGCAGCGCAAGTTGGAACTGGCGCTGGCGCTCGCCACCGGCGCGCACATTTTCTTGCTCGATGAACCCCTGGCCGGCATGGGCGAACAGGAAGGTCAGGCGATGATCGAGCTCATTGCGCGTTTGAAGGGTGCCGCGACCGTGCTGCTGATCGAGCACGACATGGACGCCGTCTTTCGGCTCGCCGACCGTATCTCCGTTCTAGTCGCGGGCAAAGTCATTGCGACCGGCACCGGCGCGGCGATCCGCGCGAACGCGCAGGTGCAAGCGGCTTACCTGGGCGACGAGGCGCAAGGCGAATGAGCGCGCTGCTGGAACTCGACGCGATCGACGCGCACTACGGGGTCAGCCAAGTTCTGTTTGGCTTGTCGCTGACCATCAATGCCGGCGAAATTGTGACGCTCATGGGACGCAACGGCATGGGCAAGACCACGACTGTGCGCGCCATTACCGGCCTGACACCGCCGATGCGCGGGCGCATCATTTTTCATGGACAACGCATCGAGACACGCACGCCCGACGCGATCGCGCGCGCGGGCATTGCACTGGTGCCAGAGGGCCGGCAGATCTTTCCCAACCTGAGCGTGCGCGAAAACTTGGTCGCCTTTGCCGCCAACCGCCGCGCGGCGAGCGTTGCGTGGAGTTTCGATCGTGTGCTGGCGCTATTCCCTCGTTTGAGCGAACGGCTGGGCAATCTTGGCGCGCAGCTCTCAGGCGGCGAACAGCAAATGCTCGCCATCGGGCGCGCGCTGATGACCAACCCGCAGCTGCTGATCATCGACGAGGCAACTGAAGGCTTGGCGCCGATGGTGCGCGAGGAAATCTGGCGCTGTTTGGGGGAACTCCGAGTGAGCGGTTTGGCTCTATTGGTGATCGACAAGCACGTACATCGGCTGGCCAAGCTAGCGCAGCGCCACTACATACTCGAGGGCGGCAAGATCGCATGGAGCGGTTCCAGCGCTCAGTTGGCCGCCGACACCGACGTGCGGCAGCACTACTTGGGAGTCTCACAGCGTAGCTAGCCGGAAATATGTCACACTCGCTGTCAAATTGCCTGCCCGTATTCCTGCGATGAACGAAAAGCTAAGACATCTGTTCGATAACAACCGCCGTTGGGTCAGTCAGATCAACCAAGGCGATCCGACCTTCTTCGAGAAACTCTCGCACCAGCAAGCCCCGGAATACTTGTGGATCGGCTGCTCCGACAGCCGCGTGCCGGCGAACCAAATCGTCGGACTGTTGCCGGGCGAAGTGTTCGTGCACCGTAACGTCGCCAATGTGGTGGTGCATACCGATCTGAATTGTCTATCCGTGCTGCAGTACGGCATCGACGTGCTGCACGTCAAGCACATTATCGTGTGCGGGCACTACGGTTGCGGTGGCGTGCGGGCCGCGCTGTCAAACATGAAACTTGGGTTGATCGATAACTGGCTGCGGCACGTGCAGGACGTACAGCATAAGCACAACGCTTTGTTACCCCTGGATGAGGAACAAATCGCTTGGGACCGGCTGTGCGAACTCAATGTGTTGGAACAAGTACGCAATATCGCGCGCACAACTATCGTGCAGCATGCCTGGCAGCGGGCGCAGCCGCTGGCCATTCACGGCGTCATTTACGGCGTGCATGACGGCGTGCTGCGCGATCTCAACTACTGTGTGACCAGCGCGGAAGAAGCCGACTTGCAATATGACGATGCGGTGCGGCGTCTAACCGACGTAGCGGCAAAGTAGAGGTTGGGCTGTATGCGCCGCGCCGCGCTGTGGCTGTTCGCCTTCCTACTCTGCGCGTGCAGCGCAAAGCCGCCCGCGTTGCCGCGGCTGGGTGCGAGCGAGGCCATCCTCGCCTTCGGCGACAGTTTGACTTACGGTACCGGCGCAAGCGAAGAACAGAGCTACCCGGCCGTGTTGCAACAGCTGATCCAGCGCAGCGTGGTGCGCGCGGGTGTGCCTGGTGAAACGACAGCGCAAGGCCTGACGCGACTGCCGGCAGCGCTGGAGGAGCATGCCCCGAAACTCGTGCTGCTCTGCCTGGGCGGCAACGATATGCTGCAGAAAGTTGCCCCTGCGACTATCCGCAGCAACCTACGCGCGATGATCGAATTGATCCGTCAGCGCAAAGCAAACGTGATTCTCATCGGCGTGCCTGAGCCGAAGCTGTTTTCAGATCCACCGAAGTTTTACGGCGAACTCGCACGCGAGTTTGGCATACCCTACGAAGGCGAAATATTCGACGAAGTGCTGCACGGACAAGGGCTGAAGTCCGATGCATTTCATCCCAACGCTGCGGGCTATAAGCGCGTTGCCGAAGTGCTTGCCGAGTTGTTGCGCAAGAGCGGCGCGATCTGACACACTACGGTCAGGATAACCTCAAGAATAAGCGTTGGCGGCAGTCCACCAAATATACAGGCGCTAGCTGCCCTGTTTTACGTTCCGCACCACACGCCATAGACCGAAGGCGCCGAACCCAAGCAGGACCAGGGCCGACGGTTCGGGGATCGGAGCCACACCAGCCACGGCTTCGATATTGTCCACGCCAAGCACGGCGGCAATCGGCGGACCGCGAAAATCCTCCGCAGGGCTGTGAATGATGCGCAAAGCCGTGACGCCCGAGAGCAAGGTATTGACGTCGCCGAGCAAGGAAATCAACGCGGCCGGGCCGACATCGAATGTGGCACTGGTCCATCCGCTGCCCACCGGCAGCAAAACTGCGTCGGTGATGGCTTGGTTCGCCGGTGGCGCGCCTTGCGGATCTTCCAGGTACAGGCGAATCGCCAGCTCCGTCGTGCCGAGATTGATCAAATTCATCGAGATGTTGCTGATTCCGGCGGCCGTGTAGTCGCCGGCCCACTGCGCAAGATTCAACACCGCCAAGCGATTGCCGGCGCCCTGGCCGCCCACTGCAGTCAATTGCAGGAAGTTATCGCCTGCGCCCAGCGGGCCACCATCAGCAATATTCGCAGGCGGCACCGGGTGAACCGCACCGAGAGCAACGCCCACGACCCAATTCTGCGTGGTGCCGTCCTCAAACGTATCGGTTTGGCCGATTGCGAGCGCGGCGGCGAATGGCGCATACATTGCGCACAGCAATGCAACTACGAGAGAACAGCTCGGGCGTCGCATGACTCCTCCTTGCTTGTTTGTGTGAGCGCGATCGACAGACTACACCTCTCCAATTCTACTGCCAAGGAGGCGCCAAAAATCCGTCGGGACCGGCCAACTCTTGCTACAAAAGCCGTGCTTGGCCGCTGTGCTGCGATTCCAGCGCCAGCAACGCCTGCTTACGGTGTAGGCCACCGGCATAACCGGTAAGGTCGCCGTTCGCACCGATGACGCGGTGGCACGGCACGATGATGGAGATCGGATTGCGGCCATTCGCGGCGCCGACTGCGCGCGAAGCTTTCGGCTCGCCGATACGCGCGGCGATTTCCCCATAGCTGCGCGTGGCGCCGAACGGAATTTCCGTCAACGCGCGCCAAACCTTACGCTGAAACGGCGTGCCGTCCGGCGCGATCTCGATCTCAAAGTGTCTGCGCTTCCCGCCAAAATATTCGTCCAGTTGCTTGCGCGCAGCAGCGATAAATTTAGCCTTGCCGTTGCGCTGCCAGTCCGGATCGACTTCTGGGTAGTACTTCTCGCCGACGAAATGCGCCCCGCTCAGACCAACTTCATTCGCCACCAGCAATATGGCGCCAATGGGCGAGTCGTAGCAATCGTAGTAGTCCATATTGATTTCACCTTCTATGCCAAGGAATTCCACAAGTGCATCACCGCATAGGCGCGCCAAGGACGCCATTTTTCACTGGCGGCCAACGCCGCCTGCGGGCTTTTCACACCAAGGGCTTTCATCACACCAAGGTCCGAATGCGGGAACGCATCCGGCCACCCGAGAGCGCGCATGGCGATGTACTGCGCGGTCCACTCCCCCACTCCCGGCAGATCGCGCAAACCATCGAGCGTCGCTTCCAGCGGCGCGCTGGGGGCCAGCTGCAGCTTGCCCGCAGCTACTGCGCACGCCAGCGCGATGATCGATTTGGCGCGCGTGCCGACGACGCCGAGCGCGGCAATATCGGCCATCGAACATTCCGCAATGCGCGCAGCAGTCGGAAACAAGCTCGCCAACTCGGGCCATGGCGTAGCGATCGCCTCGCCGAACGCAGCCACGAAGCGCTTGGCCAGCGTGCGCGCCGCTTTGACACTGACTTGCTGGCCGAGAATCGCGCGGACCGCGATCTCGAACCCATCGAATGCGCCGGGCACGCGCACACCCGCCGTTTCGCCGCCGAGCGTGCCTAAAGCAAGTGCCACTTCGCTGGGATTGCAGGCCAAATCGGTCAACTGCTTCACGCCCGCCAGCACCGGCGGCACGGCGTGGGCCAGCGCGGCGGAAACTTGTACGCGCAGCGCCGCTTTCCCAACAATGGGTGCAAGTTCGATACAGCCGCGATGTTCCTTGCCGGCGTGTGCGACGCGCACCGTGCGCCGATAGCTGCCGCCGCTCACGGCTTCGACACCCTCGATGCTGCGCCGATCGAGAAAATCGAAAAAATGGCGCCAGTCGAACGGCGGACGGTAAGCGAGATCGAAACTCAACACTTCGCGCGGCGCGCTGCGGTCCGCCGCTTTGCGCAATCCGCTTGGGTTGAGCCGGTAGCGGCTGTGAAACGAGGCGTTGAAACGCCGCACGCTGTTGAAGCCGCTCGCTAGCGCGATCTGCGTGATGGGCAATGAAGTATCGGTCAGCAGCCGCTTTGCCAACAGCAAGCGCTGCGTCTGCAAAAACGCGATCGGCGTAACGCCGAATTCGCCGTCAAACACGCGCCGCAAGTGCCGGTCGGTTACGCCCAAGCGTTGCGCCAGCACGGTTACTCCCTCGCCATTGAGCGCCTCATGCTCCAACAGGCTGGCGGCGGCGCGCGCCAAGCGCGAATTCGCATCCACCGCCGCATTGCCAGGGGCCAATTCGGGCCTGCAACGCAGGCACGGGCGAAACCCGGCAGCCTCCGCCGCCGCCGCGCTGGGGAAAAACCGGCAATTCTTCTGCATCGGTGTCTTGACCCGGCAGATCGGCCGGCAGTAAATGCGCGTAGAGGTCACCGCGACGAAAAAGCGACCGTCGAAGCGGTTATCCTTCGAAACCACGGCGCGGTAGCAGGTTGCTGTATCGAGTTGCATGAGCAGCATTATGCGCTTCTGGCGTGCGGGTACTCGCCGTTTTCGGACACCGAATTGGCATCCCAATGGCATGCCATTGGCTCTTTAGTAAGCTAAGCACGCCGTCAATCGGTTGGTTGCATCCGGTATCGCCCAAAGCGGACTGCCTAATTCGCAGCGGTGCTAGACCTGCTCGCGTGATACGCGCTGTCGCTCTCAGCAAGCGCGAGGACCGTTGCCGGCGCGACTTCCACCGTCCTACGGGAAGCAAGGGTTCGAGCTGCTGTTGCATAGAAATTGCCATGCCTGCATGCTTGCTGTATGAACGACGCCAACGCGCCCCGCTCCAACTACGCCCTCTGCGCTGTCTTGCTCCCGCTCGGCTGCACGCTCTTCGGTATTGTGTTGGGAGTCGCGCGCCCTCAGTCGGGTGATTTCGTCACTGTACTTGTGTGGGCCAGCCTGGCGGCGGTGAGCGGCGTATTTTGCGCGGCCAAGTCGATCATGCTGCGAGAGCGGTGGTGGCTGCTGGCGATCGCCGGCGCGTTGCTCGGAGCGATTCCTCTCGCACTGGTGGCCGTCGCGTTGTCCAATTTTCGCCTTGCGTTCTGAGGCGAACGCCCTGCGCCTTGGCCTGAGAAGGTAGCGCAGTCAGATCACGAACCTGACGCAGCAAACACGTGTCATACAATCTCGAGAACTAGAAGTCGAGCCATACACGAGAGAATGAACTTCACCGCTAACCAATTGATCCGGACTTGCCTTGCTGTCGCATCGCTAATGCTGGTTGCGCAGCCGGCGGACGCACAACCGCCGACCTGGCCCAGCAAGCGCGTTACGTTCCTGGTCGGTGCGCCGCCGGGTGGCACCACCGATATCGTCGCACGTTGGCTGGCTTTGCCCTTGTCACAGGCGATTGGCCAACCGATCGTGGTCGAGAATCGCCCCGGCGCCAGCGGCAATATCGGCGCAGAACTATGCTTGCAAGCACCGGCGGACGGGCACACCTTACTGATTCAATATTCGGGCTATCACGTCGGCAATCCGAATTTGTACAAGAACCTGCGCTGGAGCCCTTTGAAGGATTTCACCGGTGTGGCGATGCTGGTGCGTGCACCGCATGTTATTGCCGTTCCCGGCAAGCTAGCGGCGCAGTCACTGCAGCAGTTTGTCGACTATGGCCGCGCCAACGGCAAGGGATTGTTCTATGGATCCTCGGGTGGCGGTTCGATTCAGCATATTGCCGGCGCGCTATTTGGCCAAGCCACGCGAATCAATGCCATGCACGTGCCGTACAAAGGCGCTGCGCTGGCGCTCAATGATTTGGTTAACGGCCAGATCGATATGCTCATCACGACGCCACCCTCATTGATGGGGCATTTTGCCGGCGGCAAAGTCAAGTTGCTGGCCTACACCGCGGCCAAGCGTCACCCGATGCTGCCGCAGGTGCCCACATCTGCCGAAGCAGGTTTGCCTGGCTATGAGGTTGAATCGTGGTTTGCAGCATTTGCGCCAGCGGCAACGCCCAAACCGGTGGTCGATCGCATCAGCACGGAGATGCGCAAAATCGTCGAGAGCGCGGCGTTTCGCAAGCGCGCCGAAGAACAAGGTTCGTTTGCCAGCTACATGAATCCAGCCGCATTGAATGAACTCGTCAAAACCGAGCTGGTGGCATGGGCGACAGTCATGCGCAATGCGAACGTGAAACTGGAGTAATCAGTTCAGATAAAAGGGACGCCGTCAGGCTTTGTCGCCGCTCACTCAATTAGGTGACAAACTTCAGACTCAGTCCACTAGCTCGTCTTTTTCAACGCCGCCGTCCGCGCGGCAGCTGATTCCGCGCTCGCTGCAGCTAGAGCGAACTGATCATGTGCCATATAACCCGCCGCCTGGGCACCCAGATTGGCGAACGCGTTGATGGCCTCTTTGCTCATGCGCACGGCATGGCTCGGCTTTGCGAGCACGTCGTTCGCGATTCGGCGCGCAGTCGTTAGTGCTGCGCCGGGATCAGCGAGGTAATCGGCCAGTCCCATCGCCTGCGCTTCCTCCGCCGCAATGCGCTCGCACAGGATGGTGAGCCGTTTCGCCTTAGCCGGGCCGACCAAATTCACCAAGCGCGGAATAGTGCCCCAAGTCAGCGGAATCCCAAGCGCTATTTCCGGCAGCGAGACGAAAGCATCGCGCGCCAGCACGCGCCAATCGAGTGCGGCGCACAGCGCCAGTCCGCCGCCGATGGCATACCCCTCCACCGCCGCGATGGTGATCTGCGGCAACTCTTCCCAAGCGCGCGCCATGCGCATGCCGAGGGAGGCGATTTCGCGCTGTTGATTGAACGAAGCGTCCGGATTCGCCCAGCGCTGCTTGTCTTTGAGATCGGCGCCGGCGCAAAAGCAGCCGCCCGCACCGGTTACCAACACCACGCCCACGTCCTGCTGCGCCGCCAGATCGGCAGCGCAATCGATCATCTCTTTGAGCAATTGCGTCGACATGGCATTGCGCTGCTGCGGGCGATTCAGTGTGACAGTGGCGACGCGGCCCTGCGATTCCACGTTAAGCGTTGCGTACATGCTGCTCCTCTTGCGGTTGCGCTACGGCGTCCAGGCGATCAACCCGAACGCGCCGCGATGGCATGCCGTTCAGGATTTTTCATTCTATCTCGACGCCGTGCGCGCGCGTTTACAATGGGCGCTTCATTGAGCGGGGAAGTTACCGATAGCCGGGCACGGCATCGCCGCCTCGCACAAACTTGGAGCCTAAAGCAGCACATGTCTACACCCGTCGTGCCTCGCCCCGCCGCCACTCTGATACTCATTCGCGACGCCGACGCCGGCCTCGAAGTGCTCATGGCGCGGCGCACGCAGCTTGCGGAGTTCGCCGGGGGCGCCTACGTTTTTCCCGGTGGCGCGGTGGATGCCGCCGATCACAGCGCCGAACTCGCCGCGCTTTGCTCGGGTCTGGATGACGCGGCTGCGAGCCAGCGCCTTGGCATCGAGCGCGGCGCTCTGGCCTACTGGGTCGCGGCGATTCGGGAATCTTTTGAGGAAGCGGGACTGCTGCTCGCGCACGGCGAGGATGGCGATTTCATTCGCATCGCCGAGCACGAGCAAGCAACATTCGACGCCGCTCGCCGCGCCATCGCCGCCGGCGAAGCGAGCTTGCACGCCTTCGCTCAGGCGCGCGCGCTGCGCTTGGCAACCGATCGTGTGCACTATTTCAGCCATTGGATCACGCAAGCGGGCCGCCCGCGCCGCTACGACACGCGATTCTTCCTGGCTCAAGCTCCGCGACATCAGCAGTCGTCGCACGACGGCTCGGAACTGGTGCACCACATTTGGATTGCGCCCGCTGAAGCGCTGGAGCGCCATCGGCGCGGCGAAATAAGCATGATGTTTCCCACCATGAAAACGCTGGAAGCGCTATCTCAGCTGCGCACCGTGCAAGCCGCCATCGACTACGCGCGCAGCCCGCGGCCGATGCCGGCGATGGAGCCGCGCTTGGGTACCGGCCGCGAAGGCAAGAAGCTGCTCGTGCCAGGGGACTATGCTTACGCCGAGATCGGCAAACTCGATCCCGAGCAGAAAGGTACCGCTGCTTACGAGATTACGCCGGGTGTGGCGGTGCGTCTGTCGGAGCGCGTGCGCCGCCTGACCGCACCCAATGCGGGCGCGATGACCGGCCCGGGAACGAACACGTACTTGATCGGCAACGCCGACACCGGCATCGCCGTGATCGACCCCGGCCCGCCCGATGAGCGGCACATAGAAGCAATCATTGCGGCGGCGCAAGCGCCGATCCGCTGGATCCTCTGCACGCATACGCATATGGATCACTCGCCGGGGGCCGGTTTACTCAAGGCGCGCACCGGCGCGGCGACTTACGGCATGCTGGCAAGTCACCCTGCCAATCAGGACACAAGTTACGCGCCGGAAGTCCTCAGCCGCGACGGCGATGTTTATCCGCTCGCCGGCTGCACCCTGCGCGTGGTCCACACCCCTGGCCATGCCTCCAACCAGATCTGCATCCTGCTCGAAGAAGAACGCATGCTGTTCACCGGCGATCACATCATGCAAGGCTCGACAGTGGTGGTCAATCCGCCCGACGGCAATATGAGCGAATACTTCGCCTCGCTGCGACGCCTGCTCGACGAGCCGCTCGACTGGCTTGCGCCGGGTCATGGTTTTCTCATGGCGCGCCCGCACGAAGCGGTGGAACGGCTACTGGTGCATCGGCGCGCGCGCGAGAATAAAGTGGTCAATGCGCTGCGTGAAGCCGGTGCAAGCGAGGCCAGCGTCGCGCAATTGCTTCCGGTTGTCTACGACGACACGCCTGTACACCTGCACAAGATGGCGGCGCGCTCACTGCTCGCGCACTTGCAAAAGCTGGCAGCGGATGGGCGCGCTGCCTGCACTGATGCTGGACGGTGGATGCTCACTGAGATCCGGTGAGGAACGCCGCAAGAGTCAATGCCGGCGGCATATAGGATCAAGGGTATATCCTTGTAAAGCTTGGCTCTTCTTGCTGTTCAGGCAATACTCCTGCTTTTGTGGCCAGCGCTTACGCGTAATCTCACCGATTTCTAGCTGGGTCCCGGAGTCAAGTTCGCGTAAGTAATGCCGCCGTCCACGGCGATGGTGTTGCCCACCACGTAGTCCCCGGCGCGCGACGCGAGATAGATAGCGGTGCCCGCCATGTCCTCGTCGCGCCCAATGCGGCGCAGCGGCGTGCGCGCTGCGACTTCGTCGGCACGGTCGCGCGCCGCGCGATTCATTTCCGAAGCGAATGGGCCCGGGGCAATGGCGCTCACGAGAATCTTATCGGCCACCAGCTTCGCCGCCATGCGCTGCGTCAGGTAAATCAGCGCGGACTTTGATGCGTGGTACGAATAAGTCTCCAGAGGATTCAGTCGAATGCCGTCGATCGATGCGATATTAATCACTTTTGCGGGACGCTCGGCGCTGGCCGCCGCCTTCAGTTCAGGATGCAAAATCTGCGTCAGAAAGAACGGCGACTTCACGTTCAAGTTCATCACCTTGTCCCAACCATGCTCGGGAAACTCATCGAACGGCGCAGCCCACGCGGCGCCAGCGTTGTTCACCAGAATATCGAGCTTGCGTTCGCGCGCGCGCAGCGCATCGGCCAGCGCGCGGCAGCCGTCCACGGTGGAGATATCCTGCGGCAGCGCGATGCAAATGCCGCCGCCTTTGGAGAGCTCGGTGGCCGTGGCATGGCACGCCTCGGCCTTGCGCGCCGAAATGTAAACCGTAGCGCCGTAAGCCAAAAAGCCTTCGGCAATCATCTTGCCGATGCCGCGCGAGCCGCCGGTGACGAGCGCAGTGCGGCCTTCTAGGGAGAAGAGGTTTTTCATGATTGACTCATGCAGGCTAGCCCGCGCACGAGGACGAAGGTTAAAGTGAGTGGGTAGTCGTAGTGTCTAACGAGATACTGGCGAGGTGCATAGCGGCGCGATCATTGCCCAAGCGCCTAGAGAAGTTGAATACTGAAGGTCGCGCGTCGCAGGTGGGGGAAATGATCGAGGGGCAACTCACTATTGACTCCCTCACCCGTCCAGCCCCGCCAACGCCATCTCAGCCGCGCGCAATAGCGCGCGCGCCTTATTCTGCGTCTCGCTCCATTCGCTTTCGGGTACGGAGTCGGCGACGATGCCGGCGCCGGCTTGGACATAGAGCGTGTTGTCCTTGATGACCGCGGTGCGAATCGCGATGGCGAGATCCATATCGCCGTTGAATCCGATGTAGCCGACGGCACCGGCATAAACACCGCGCTTGGTGGGCTCTAGTTCGTCGATGATTTCCATCGCTCGCACCTTGGGTGCACCGGAAACAGTGCCCGCGGGGAAGGTCGCGCGCAGCACATCGATCGCGCCCAATCCTGCCTGCAACTTTGCGTCCACGTTTGAAACGATATGCATAACGTGCGAGTAACGCTCGATCACCATCTGCTCGGTGACGCGCACTGTGCCGATCTGCGCGATGCGGCCGATGTCGTTGCGGCCCAGGTCCATCAGCATGACGTGCTCGGCCAACTCCTTTGGATCGCGGAGCAACTCGTCTTCTAGCGCCTTGTCTTCGGCCGGCGACTTGCCGCGCTTGCGCGTACCGGCGATCGGGCGCACCGTCACGGTGTCGCGCTCGAGGCGCACCAAAATTTCTGGGGAGGCGCCGACCACGTGAAAGTCGCGGAAGTTGTAATAGAACATGTAGGGCGACGGATTGAGCGTGCGCAGCGCACGATACAGCGACAACGGCGAAGCGGGAAAGGCTTGGCTCAAGCGCTGGCTCAATACCACCTGAAATATGTCGCCGTCAAAAATGTACTGCTTGGCGCGCGCCACGGCGTCTTTGAACGCTTGTTCGCCGAACTCCGAACGCGGTTCGATCGCACTGCTCACTTTGCCGCTAGCGGCCGTTGCATGTTGGCGCAACCGTTCGCGCAATTGCTGCAAGCGCGCTTGAGCGGCCTGATAGCTGTTCGGCACACGCGGATCGGCATACACGATCAAATGCAGCTTGCCGGATAAGTTGTCGAGCACTACCAATTCGGTGGACAACAACAGCAAAACGTCCGGCACGCCGAGCGGATCGGGGTGTGTGGCTTTGGCTAGGTGCGGTTCGACATAGCGGATGGTGTCGTAGGAAAAGTAACCCACGAGCCCGCCGCAGAAACGCGGCAGTTGCGGAATTTCGGCGACTTTAAAGCGCTTCAAGTACTCGTCGACAAACTGGAGTGGATCCTTCGTGTCGCGCTCTTCGACGACGAAATCGCCGCTGACCACCTGCAAGCGCTGGCCAAACACATAGATGCGCGTGGCCGCCGACAGCCCGATAAACGAATAGCGGCCGAAGCGCTCGCCACCCTGGACCGACTCGAGCAAATAGGAAAACGGTTGATCGGCGAGCTTGAGGTAAGCGGACAGCGGCGTGTCGAGGTCCGCCAGGGTCTCGAGCGTGAGAGGGATAAGGTTATAGCCTTGCGCGGCCAGCGCGTGAAACTGGGATTCAGTCATGGTGTTCTCCGGGAAACGCTATTCGTGGCAATGGGTTGAGGCGCGCAGCACCCTGCGCGGGGCTCATTACCGCCATCGCTCGCCAAATATGTGCGCTTCCAAGAGATTCATCACCTGGGCCGAGACCGAACCGGATTGAGAAAGGCGGTCATTGTTGCAGAAACTCTACAAGTTCATCAAGTCGGTCCAAAACCAGGTCCGCGCCGAGCGCGTGCGCAGGTGTGTCGCCGCTGTAGCCGTATGACACTACCGCGATCGGTGCGCCTGCGGCGCGCGCCGCCTGCACGTCGACAGCGGAATCGCCGACCAACATCAACTCGGAGGCGTTGATGCCAAAATGGCTCGCCGTATGCAGCAACGGCTGGGGATGCGGCTTCTTGTTCGGCAACGTATCCCCGCCGATCAACAACTCGATTTCCTGCACCAATCCGGTTTGCTCCAGCAGCGGACGCGCGAACTCCGCCGACTTGTTCGTAACACAGGCGCGGCGCACATTGCGCGCGCGCAACCACTGCAGGCACTCAAATACGCCTGCGTAAGGCCGGGTCGTGACGCACAAGTGTTCTCGGTAGTGCGCGCGAAAGCTGTCAGTGGCGCGCTCGATCTGCGCCGCACTCGGTTCGCTGCCGCTTGCGCTCGTGAGCGCGCGTCGAACCAAGTTGGGGACACCATGGCCGATGAACGAAATCAACGTCGCCTGCGCCAGCGGCGGCAAAGCCAACTCGCTCAGCATGCGATTGGCCGCAGCGGCCAGATCGGGGCCGGTTTCGAGCAGCGTGCCGTCCAAATCGAACGCCACGGCGGATACGTTGAAACGCCGCATGATCATCTGATTGCTGAAAACTGAAAATGGGCCGTGAGTGCGATGCTCAGTGCATCACGCTGCCGCCAACGCGGCGCGCATCGCCGCGACCGTCGCCCGGTAGTCGCCACTGCCGAAAATAGCGGAGCCGGCCACAAACGTATCCGCCCCCGCGCGAGCGATCTCGGCGATGTTCTCGGTCTTGACACCGCCATCGACTTCCAACCAAATCTCGCGCCCCGTTTCGCGCGTCACCGCGTCGATGCGCTGACGCACCGCGCGCAGCTTCTTTAGCGCTTCGCCGATGAATTTCTGCCCGCCGAACCCCGGGTTCACCGACATGATGAGCACCAGGTCGAGTTTGTCGAGCACATGGTCTAGGTAATGCAATGGCGTTGCTGGATTGAACACCAGGCCCGCTTTGCAGCCATGATCTTTGATCAATTGCACGGTGCGGTCGATATGTTCCGATGCTTCGGGATGGAAACTGATGATATTCGCGCCGGCCTTGGCAAAATCCGGCACGATGCGATCAACCGGCTTGACCATCAAGTGCACATCGATCGGCGCTGTGGTATGCGGGCGTATCGCCTCGCACACCAGGGGGCCGATGGTTAGATTCGGCACGTAGTGGTTATCCATCACGTCGAAGTGAACCACATCCGCGCCGGCGTCGATAACGGCTCTCACCTCTTCGCCTAGGCGCGCGAAGTCGGCCGACAAAATGCTCGGGGCGATGCGATATGTCCTCATGTTGCTATGGTTGAGTGTAGGCTGTGCCATTCTAGCGCAGCAGGCCAAGCATTCCTCGCGTTCGCGCTAGCGCTTGCCCGCTGGCCGAATTTAACAACACGATCGCGGCCGCTTTCCGTTATGCTAGGACTTTCGACTCTTGCTGCTCAAAGTAATTGAGACCGGGATGGCCGACAGCGAAAAATATCAAATCACCGTGCGCGCGGTTGCGCGCTACTTGGCGGAGCAATCCAGTCCGGACAACAGTCAGTACGTTTTTGCCTATCGTGTCACGATTCGCAACACTGGCCGCGTCGCGGCACAACTGGTCAGCCGCCACTGGATCATCACTGACGCCGACAACAAGGTGCAAGAAGTGCGCGGCTTAGGTGTCATCGGCGAGCAGCCGACGCTGAAGCCCGGCGAAAGTCACGAATACACGAGCGGCTCCTCGCTCGCGACGCCGGTGGGCACCATGCGCGGCAGCTATCAGATGGTCGCGGAAGACGGCACTAAGTTCGATGCGCCGATCCCGGAGTTTGTGTTGAGTATGCCCAACGCGCTTCACTGATATTCATATACTGACCCCAGATATCCTCAATTAAAGGCATCCGCCTTTACTTATCGGCAGTATCAACCCGGTGTATTAGCCTATTTCGGGTAAAACGCCAAGCGAATCGTCAGCGCGATACGCTTGCGCGTCAGAACAAATTGATGCAGCATGCGGCATAGAAGAACACCCTGAAGCAATTCTGCTTTAGGTCGATCGATCCCAAATCCACGAAGTCTGCATCGGTGCCGCAGCAACCCGCGCGGCATGGTGCCGGTGCGTTGCCGTGCGCCCGCGCGCGCGAGGCGGCCGCACGTTTTCCGCAGGGAGTACACATGAAGAAATGGATTGTTTTAGTTTGCGCCGCATTCGCAGTTGTTGCCGCCCCCGCCCGCGTTCTCGCCGCAGAGGCGCCGGCGGTGCTGTTCACCGACGTGGAGGCCGGCCCCGGCAGCGGCGGACCGAACGGCTTGGGCGTGCCGATCACGATCTTCGGCAAGGGTTTCGGTGCCACGCGCGGAAGCTCCAGAGTCACCATCAACGGCACCGAAGTAGCGGCCTACTTGATTTGGGGACAGAACAATGCGAACAACAGCGCGCTGGATATGATCGTGGTGCAACCTGCAGCGGGCGCGAGCGCCGGACCGATTGTAGTCACCGTCGGCGGCCTCAACTCCAACGCCGAGCATAGCTTTGCCCCAACTAACGGCAAAATTTACGCGGTGGCGCCGAACGGTTTGGACAGCGCGCCGTGCTCGCTGCCACAGCCTTGCGCGACGATCCAGCACGTGGCCACGAACATAATGCAAGCCGGTGATGCGCTGCTGGTGCGCGGCGGCAATCTGAACGACGACGAAATCTGGATCCGGCACGAGCACGGCCACTCCGGGCAAGCGGGCAAACCGAAGATCATCCGCAACTATCCCGGCGAAGCGCCGGTGTTCGCACTGGTGAACCGGCCGGTCATCATCGACGCCAACTACATCACGTTTTCCGGTTTTCATTTCATCAACGGCAAATCGATCGGCGTCGGCCGGGAAGGCTTGCGCGGCCAAAAAGTGTTCAACAGCACATTCCGCGGCACCATCAGTTGGGATGCGATCGGCACGCACGGCAACGATATCGTGCTGGCCGGAAACGACTGCAACGTCACCAACAGCAGCGTGGGCACGCAGGGGCACTGCTACTACATCTCGCATGGCAGCAACTTGAAACTACTCTACAACGTCGGCCGCGGCGCGCCCGGGTATGGGATGCACATTTTTGATCAGCGCCGCAGCGCAAACGACTTCGTGCGCGTCATCTCCAATGTGCTGGTGGAGGGCAACTTGCTCGCCGCCTCGCCACAGCGCTCTGGCTTGATCGTGGCGATGGGCGACGAAGACGGCATCGGCAATCATGTCGACGGCGTGACCATCCGCAACAATATCTTCGTGGCCAACAACTTCGCCGGCATCGCGATCGGCGCCAATGTGCGCAACACCAAGATCTATCACAACACCTTCTATCAAAACGGCCGCCAAGGCATCACCATCTACGATGAGCCGAGCGTGAACGGCGTTGAGATTGCCAATAATCTGATCGACCAGAGCGCCAACGCCAACTGCAGCCTGAATTGCAGTTGGTATCAAAGCGCCCATATCCAGAACGGTGCGCGGGCGCAAAATGTGACTGTCACCAACAACTTCTACGCTCCGTCGCCGCCGATTTTGCTCGGCGCAACCGATAGCGCAGCGGTAAGTGGTGCGCCCGGATTCGTGGACGCCGCGACCGCTAACTTCAGGTTGAACGCCAGCAGCAGCGCGCTGGATAAGGGTAAGCCATTGCTATCCGTGCCGCGCGACTTCGATGGTCTCGCGCGCTCGCAAAGCACGCCCGACACTGGCGCGTTCGAACGTGGCAACGGCAGCGTCGTTGCCGGGCCAACCCTCAGCGCCAGCCCGGCGAGCGCAACCGCCGGCGCGAGCATCACGGCAAGTTGGGGCGGGATCGTCAACGCCAGCGCCACTAACTGGATCGGGTTGTACACACCAGGGGCCGCCTCCAGCGCGCACAACGGCAATTGGGTATACGTGAGCTGCTCCCAAACGGCAGTGAGCGCGCGGGCAAGCGGCAGTTGCGCCTTTGCGCTACCGAGCAGCTTGCGTTCAGGGACGTACGAACTGCGCTTGCACGCGGCCAGCAGTTGGACCGTCATCGTCACGAGTAACCCAATCACCGTCACCGGTTCAACCGCGCAAACCCTCACGTTGAGTGTGACACCGGCCAGCGCTCCGAGCGGCAGCAACGTGACGGTAACGTGGGACGGCATCGTCAGTGCCAGTCCGACCAACTGGATCGGGCTCTACTTGCCCGGCGCGCCTTCCACGGCCCACGGCGGCAATTGGATGTATGTAAGTTGTTCCAAGACCGCGCAAATGGCGCGCGCAAGCGGCAGTTGCGTCTTCCCGTTGCCCAGCGGCTTGGCCTCGGGCACCTACGAACTACGACTACACGCGGCCAGCAGCTGGACGGCGATCGCGACCAGCAACGCCATCACCGTAACCGGCACGGCACCGCCGGGCGTGTCTTTGGGCGTCAGCCCGGCGGCGGCGGCACGCGGCAGCAGCGTCAACGTAACGTGGAGCGGCATCGCCAACGCTGGCGCAACCAACTGGATCGGACTCTATTCACCCGGCGCCGCATCCCAGGCGCACAACGGCAATTGGATGTACGTGAGCTGCTCGAAGACACCAAGCAGTGCGCGCACCAGCGGTAGCTGTTCCCTGCCTTTACCTGGCTCGCTAGCGGCCGGAACCTACGAAGTGCGTCTACACGCACCGAGCAGTTGGACGGCGATCGCGACCAGCGGCCCGATGGTCGTGCAATAGCGCGCCGGCGCATGTCGCCGTCCGCGAACAGCGACATGCGCTTGCAGCGTTATTTCAATGAGTTGAGCGGACCGCGCAGAAACGCCGTCGCCGCGCGGCAACACTCTACGGCTAAGTGTCCGGCGCAAGATCGCATGGCACGCATGTTGCACGCGTACGCCGCAGCGCTTACGCAATTTTCTTGAGGAGGAAGCATGCGCAGTAATCGAATCGCCGTTTTCGCTTTCGCAGCGGCTCTGGCCTGTAGTGCGGGCGCCGCAGCAGCGGCCCGCCCGCTCTCCATCAAGACTCTGCAGCCGCTCAGCGGCTTAACCCTAGGTGCGGCCGCAGTACGCCCGGACGCGGCTGGGCGCGCTGCCAGTTCAGAGCAGGTCACGCTGAGCTTTCAGGCGTTCGGCCGCACGTTCACGCTCGAGTTGGAGCGCAACGAGCGCTTGACCGACAGTCTCGACGCGGCGACCAAGGCGCGCGTCGGCGCCCTGATCAAAGCCTATCGCGGGCGTTTGGCCGGTAACAGCGCTTCGTGGGTGCGCATCAATCAAACCGGCGACAAGCTCTCCGGCATGATCTGGGACGGCAAGGAGATCTTCGTCATCGATCCATCCGACGAGATTGCGGCGGCTGCGGCAGACGCCGCCGGCAAACCGCAAAAACCCCAGCCTATGATCTACCGGCTGAAAGACGCGGCGTGGAACGCGCGCTGCGCGCTCGATCCGAATTCTCAATCGCTTAGCGACTACGACGGGCTTATAAAGGAATTGCGCGAGCGATCCGCGGCGCTGCCGCAAGCACAGGGCGAGCTCGCGTTGCCCGCCGCCGCCAAGGAAATTTCCGTCGCAGTCGTCGCCGATCCGCTGTTCATCCAAGCCAACAGCACCGATCCGCAGGCCGCGGTCGTTGCGCGCATGAATGTGGTCGATGGCATTTACGCCGGGCAGGTCGGGGTGCAGCTAAAACTGACATCGGTGCTGCCACTGAGCGCCAATGGCACGCTAACCTCGACTGCGCCTAGTACTCTGCTGAATCAATTCGGCACATACTCCGCCTCCGGCGGTTTTGCCAACCCAGGGATCGCGCACCTCTTCACTGGCCGCGACCTCGACGGCAGCACGGTCGGCATCGCTTATTTGAGCTCCCTTTGCAGCGCGCGTTACTCGGTCGGCGTAAGTCAAATGGTCGGCGTCGGCACCGTGGGCGCGCTGATTGCCGCGCATGAAATCGGCCACAACTTCGGCGCGCCGCACGACAATCAGTCGAACTCGGCATGCTCAAGCACGCCCAGCGGCTTCATCATGAATCCGTCGGTGAGCGGCAGCGCCAATACGTTCTCCTCCTGCAGCCTGTCGCAGATGGCGCCGACTATCGCGGCCGCCTCCTGCGTTCGCACCAGCGATGGCGGCGGCGGGGCAACGGCGGTCAGTGTCGCTCAAACCAGCGCCGCCGCGGGGAGCAACATCAGTGTGAGCTGGAGCGGCATCGTCAACGCCAGCCCGACCAATTGGATCGGCCTTTACCTTCCTGGAGCTTCGTCACAAGCGCACAACGGCAATTGGATGTACGTGAGTTGCTCAAAGACACCGGGCGCGACGCGCGCCAGCGGCAATTGTTCGTTTGCGCTGCCGGGCAACCTCGCCAGCGGCAGCTACGAAGTGCGCCTGCATGCGTCGAGTAGCTGGACTGCCATCGCCACCAGCGCGCGCTTCACAGTGACCGGCGGAACGCCCACAACCGGCACGACCCTCACTGTTTCGCCCGGCAGCATCGCGCGCGGCGGCACCGTAACGGTGACTTGGAGCGGTATCACTCAACTCGGCGCAACCAATTGGATCGGCTTGTACGTGCCGGGCGCAGTTGCGCAGAATCACAACGGCAACTGGATGTATGTGAGTTGCTCGAAAACGCCCAACACCGCCCGCGCCAGCGGCACTTGCCCGTTCCCGATACCAGCCACGCTGGCACCGGGCACCTACCAAATGCGCCTGCACGCGCCGGGAAGCTGGACCAGCATTGCCGTCAGCGGCCCGCTAACCGTGCAGTAACGTGCGCGCGCGCCTCAGCCCAGCGCCGGCAGCGTCTGCGCGCTGGGTTGCGTGGCGCGAAACGAGGCGCGCGCGGCGATGCGCTCGTAGTAAGCCGCAAGCTGAGGGCTTAGCTCGCGCCAATCAAACGCCGGCAAGCGCAAATCCAGGTAGCCCAGCATGCAGCCGGTGCAAATATCAGCAAGTCCAAAGCGCTCGCCGATTAGCCACTCGCGGCCGGCGATCGTGCGCTCGCACTGCGCGACACCCGCCACAATCTTGGCACGCTGGCGCGCGAGCCAATCGGCACTTTGCGCAGGCATGGGCCGGGCGTGCTCAAGCACCGTAAGCACGACAGCGTCGCAAATGCCGTCGGCCAGCGCTTCCATCTGCTTATGCTCGATGCGCGGCCAGCTCTCGATCGGGATCAATCGCGGCGCTGCGCCGAGCGTGTCGACGTACTCGACGATAACCTTGGAGTCATGCAGCACGCGGCCATCATCGAGCACGAGGATCGGAATTTTGCCCAACGGGTTATGCCCGGGTGCCTGTGCTTCGCGCAGCCAAGGATTGTCCACGATAGTTTCGAACGTGATGCCCTTTTCCATCAAGGCAACGCGCGCTTTGCGAGCGTAGGGGCTAGGCGTGGCGATAATGAGCTTCACGTCTGGTTATGCACGGCGCCGGCCGGTGGAGCTATCTCGCGCGGCAGCGTCATTTCTTTTCTTGATCGTCCTTCTTACCGCGCGGCAGCGTCCACCAGACGATGAAAATCGCGAGTGCTAGAGCGATACCGGCTTCCAAGAATACCCAACTCATGCGATCGATGCTCGCTTTGCGATCGGGCTAGACCCTTCGCGTCATCAGTTTTCGGCTGCGCCGCTGCGCAACCGTTTGCCGCTAGCCGCTTATTCTAGTAAATTCGATGCATCCTCGCTTCGATCGAGTGAAGTCTATGTCACGCGAGATTCTCAGTTTGACCATTTTGGGCGTGCTCTGCGCCGTAGCCGTAGTCGGCGCAACACCGACCGATCCGCCGGCCGCTGCGGTGCGCGCCGGCGCGGCGGCGAGCAGCAGCGCGGCCAACAGCGCCGCCGCATGTCCAGCGGAAGAACTGGTGCCGCCCGTGGATATGGCGGTGGTGCCGGCCATCGCGGAGGAAAAGCGCGGCAGTTTGGTGCTCAGCACCTGGCGTGATCTGCCCGGCTGGGGCGTCGACAATCCGGCACCCGCGTGGGCCGCGTTCTTAAGAAGCTGCGCCGCGCTGCGCACGCAGCGCGAATGGCAGCAGGTATGCAATCTGGCCGCCGCAGTGCCGATTACAGCGCCCGACAGCACCATCACCAAGTTCTTCGAACAGAATTTCGCACCATACCAGGTGATCAATGCGGACGGCTCGGATAACGGCCTGGTGACCGGCTATTACGAACCGCTGTTGCGCGGCAGCCGCACGCCCAGCGTGCGTCACCGTTTCCCGCTGTACGCTGCGCCGGACGATCTCATCACCATCGATCTAAGCGAGGTCTACCCCGAGTTTAAGAACAAGCGCATGCGCGGACGTCTGGTCGGCAACAAGGTTCTCCCTTACCACAGCCGCGCCGATATCGAACGCGATGCATCGGTGCTCAAGGGACGCGAGTTGGTATGGGTGGACGATTTGGTCGACGTGTTCTTTCTGCACATCCAGGGCTCGGGCCGTGTGCAGCTGCCGGACGGCTCGACCATGCGCGTCGGCTATGCCGATCAGAACGGTCACCCTTTCCGCTCGGTGGCGCGCGTATTGATGGAGCGCGGCGAACTCAGGCTGGGGCAGACGTCGATGCAAGGCATCAAGGCATGGGCGCGCAAGAACCCTGACAAGGTGATCGCCTATCTGAACGAGAATCCGAGCTATGTGTTTTTCAAAGAGTTGCCAAGCGATCTATCGGGGCCGATCGGCACGCTCGGCGTGCCGCTGACCGCAGAACGCAGCATCGCCATCGATCCGCGCGTCATCCCCCTCGGCGTGCCGGTCTATCTAACTACGACCTATCCGAGTTCGGAGCGTCCACTGAACCGTATCGTGCTAGCGCAGGACACCGGCGGCGCCATTAACGGCGGCGTGCGCGCGGATTTTTTCTGGGGATTCGGTGATAGCGCCGGCGAGCAAGCCGGCGTCATGAAACAACGCGGCAAGATGTGGGTGTTGTTGCCGAAGGAGTACCAGATTACTTCGAATTGAGATTGAGAATCTAGGACTGCGGATCGAACCGGCGGCATGCTCCAGTTCGATCCTTCCTCCGCAATCTTCAATCTTACTTGTCCGCTCCGCTCAGATACTTTTCCACTTCCGTAGCAGGCACGGCGCCCGGAACGACTCGCCCATCGGCAAATACCAGCGTCGGCGTACCGTTGATGCGATGCTTCTGTCCGATCTGAGCAATATCATTGATCGGCGTTTCGCAATCCGGCGCATCGGGCACCGCAACATCTTTCAGCATCAGGTCGTACCAGGCTTTGGTGCGATCGGCGGCACACCAAATGTCCTTCGACTTCTCCGGCGCCTGCGGATGCAAGCTGGCAATCGGCAGTAAGAATGTGTAAATGGTGACATCGTTCACCGACAGCATTTGCTTCTCGAAACGCTTGCAGAACGGGCAATCCGGATCGGAAAACACCGCGATCTTGCGCTTGCCATTGCCGCGCACCAGCTTAATCGCTTTGTTGAGAGGCAGCGTATCCCATTTGATGGCGTTTAGTTTCCGGCGCCGCTCTTCGGTTAGGTTCTGCAGCGTCTTCGCTTCGATCACTTCGCCCAAGAACAAATAAGTGACGTTCTCGTCGGTGTAGAAGATGTCGCCGCCCGCGTTAACTTCGTACAAACCCAAGTAAGGCGTCTTGGTGACGGAATCGACATCGCCCGCCTTGGGAGGCAGTTTCGCTTGCACTGCTTTCTTGATCTGCTCTAATTTCGCGCTGTCCTGCGCGAGCACGCCGCCAGAGATCAACAAGGCGCTCATTGCCAGGGCGGTCAACGCCGTCCAGATTTTCTTCGTCATGCTGGTAATCCTTTCTTGGTATCGCCTTATAAGAACGCTCAGGCTGCGGAAAAGTTGCAGGAAAGTGAGCTGCATAGTGTATCCCATGCACCGCCCCCGCCGGCCCGCACTAGCTCATCGCATGGCCGGCGAGCCGCCGCTTTAGCCAATCCGCGCGTCCCACCGCCGTCATCCCGCTATTGCGCAGGCGCCTGATCCAGCTGGAATCTTTGCTGAACAAGCGCTGCAGCGCGTCTGTCGTCGTCTGCATCAGCAGCACGTTTTCTTTGCGGGCGCGCTCGTAGCGGCGCAGCAAATAGAAATCGCCGCAATCGCGTTGCGGGCCGCGCTCGCTCAGAACCTGCGCCAGGCACGCGGCGTCCTCAAACCCCAAATTGACGCCTTGTCCCGCCAACGGATGCACGCAATGCGCCGCATCTCCCACCAGCGCCAAGTGCGGGCGCACCAGTTCCTGCGCGCGCAACAGCCGCAGCGGAAAACAGGCGCGCGCCCCGGTCAAGCGCAAGTCGCCCAGCAACCCGCCCCCAGCAAGCTGAACACGCTCGCTGAAGGATTGCTCGTCCAGCGCCATGAGCTCGTCGGCGGTTTGCTCTTGCGCCGACCAGACGATGGAGATTTGCCCCGGCCGTCCCGGCAGCGGCAACCAAGCTAGCACGCCGTCATGACGAAACCATTGCAGCGCGGTGCCGCCATGCTCGCCTTCGATCTCGAAGTTGGCGACGATGGCGCGCTGCGGATAAGCGCGCCGCTTGACTTCGATGCCTGCGGCGCCGCGCGTCCAAGACTCGCCGCCATCCGCGGCGACGATGAGCTGCGCGCTGCAGCGCTGCGCCGGTTCGCCTGCGCCTTCGTAGGCATAACTGAGCGCGACGTCGCGCTCGCCCCACGCCAGATCCTCGGGCCGCGCCGGCGTCAGCAAGCTGACGTTTGGCTGCGCTTCCAGCGCACGCCAGAGCTTATCCAACAGCGGCGCCTGCTCGACTATGTAGGCAAGCGCCGCACCGCCGCTTTCCAGCGCGTCGAACTCGATATGGCCACCGTCGTCTCCCCACACGCGCATGCGCTGCACATCGGCGATACGCTGTTGCGGCAGCTGCTGCCATATCCCCAGCGCCGCCAGCCACTGCCGCACCTTCGGCGTGAGCGAATAGATGCGCGCATCGAACCCTGCTGCGCCGTCAAACGCCGCGGGACGGCGCTGTTCCAACAAGGCGACCTTGAGATCCGCGTGCGCCAGTGCCAACGCCGTGGCCGCGCCGACCAAACCGCCGCCGATGACGATGACATCGAACTGCGTTGCCGCGCTCACCGCGAGCTGCCAAACATCATGGCACGGGTAAAGGCGCGGCGCAGCGGAGCGCCCGACGCCAGCAGCCACAACCCGGCGCCACGCGCCGAACGCACCAATGGCCGGTCGATTTCGAACACGCGCGCGAGAAAATCGCTCAGGCCAATGCCCACAGCACGATCCATGCGCCGTGCGCGCACATAGGCACGCGCCAGGGCGGCGCCGTGCAGAGCGTGCGGGCCGGATTGCAGCAGCAACCGGCTCAGGCCCCAAGCATCGCGCAAGCCGATGTTGAAGCCTTGCGCTGCCACCGGATGCAGCGCTTGTGCCGCGTTGCCCACGCGCACCACCCCGGGCAATGCGATTTCGCGCGCGTAGCGCAAACTCAATGGAAACGCCGCTCGCGCGCCGACCTCCAAGAAACGGCCTTGGCGATCGCCAAATTGCTGCTGCAACTCGGCGAGAAACGCGCTGTCGCTTAGTCCAAGCAGCCGCTCGCTCTGCGCTTGCTTGGCGACCCACACCAGCGCGAAGCGATCGCGCACCGGCAGCAGCGCCGTCGGCCCGTCCGGCGTGAAGCGCTCGTAGGCGCAGCCGTTATGCGGGTGTTGCGAGCGCACCAGCGTCGTCAACGCATGTTGCGCATAGTCCTTCACGCGCATCGACGCCACCGCTTCAGCAGCGTGGGGCTGCGCCAGCACGCCGCGCCCACCATCCGCGAGCACCGCTAAGCGCGCGCGCAAGCGCCGCGGTGCTGCGGCGAACTGCGCATCGATCAGCGTCTCGCCAACAGCCGGTTCGACCCGCACAACCGTCGCGTCCCACATATACTCTACACTAGTCTCTCTCAGAGAGTCAGATAGGACGTTGCTCAACGAGTTATAAGATACGGTGTATCCGAGCGCCGGCACGCCCATCTCGCTCGCGCGCAGCACGGCACGGCCAAAGCCGCCGCGTTGCGACACATGCACGGTCTGGATCGGCGTGGGTTGCAGCGCCTCCGGCCAGGCGCCAGCACGCTCCAGGATGAGCCGGCTGCCGTATGACAACGCCAGCGTGCGGCCGTCGCCGCTGACCGGAACGGGCTTTCGCGCCTCCAACACCGCGATGCGCAACCCCGCGCGCGCCAGCATCAGGGATAACGCAGAGCCGACCGGCCCGCCACCGACGATTACCAAGTCGTAAATGTCGCTCATATCATCGACCGGAGGACTCTGCATTCTTAATCCGAGAGCCGACCGGCCCGCCACCGACGATTACCAAGTCGTAGATGTCGCTCATATCATCGACCGGAGGACTCTGCATTCCTAATCCGAGAGCCGACC
>CADEHE010000002.1:535042-622174 GCA_902826775.1 uncultured Pseudomonadota bacterium
ATGTCGCTCATATCATCGACCGGAGGACTCTGCATTCCTAATCCGAGAGCCGACCGGCCCGCCACCGACGATTCCAGCATCGCGCCACTGGCTCATGCCGCGCTGCTCATGAGCGCTTCGATCTCGCGCACTTGCTTCGGCGCCGCGGCGGTCAAAATATGCCGGCCACTCTTGGTCACCACGACGTCGTCTTCGATGCGAATGCCGATGTTCCACAGTGCTTTCGGCACGTTTTTGGCAGGCCGGATGTAGCAGCCCGGCTCAACCGTTAGCACCATCCCCGGCTCGAGCATGCGCGACTTGCCATTACGCGCGTAGTCGCCGGCATCGTGCACATCCAGGCCCAGCCAATGGCCGGTGCGATGCATGTAGAACTGCTGGTACTTCTTCGAATCGACCACGGCATCGACGCTGCCTTTGCACAACTTGAGATCAATGAAGCCGCGCGCCAGCACGCGCAGTGCCGCTTCGTGATAGGCGTCAAAGCGCGCCCCCGGCTTGACCGCGCCGATCGCGGCGCGCTGAGCGTCCAACACCAGTTCATAGACATCGCGCTGCGCCGCAGAGAACACACCGCTCACCGGGAAGGTGCGTGTGATATCGGCCGCATAGCTGTCGAGTTCGCAGCCGGCGTCGATCAATAACAAGTCGCCGCCTTTCAGCTTGGCATTGTTGTCCACATAGTGCAGCACGCAGGCATTGGCGCCGCCGGCAACGATGGAGGTATAAGCCGGCGCGCGCGCGCCGTTGCGGACGAACTCGTGCAGCAACTCCGCCTCGATCTCGAACTCCATAAGCCCCGGCCGGGTGGCGCGCATCGCTCGCGCATGCGCCGCGGCGGTAATATCGGCCGCCCGCTGCATGGTCGCAAGCTCTGCGGCGTCTTTCACCAAACGCATGTCATCGATCAGCGCGCGCACGTCCTTGACTTCCCCCGGCGCGCTCACTCCGGTACGCACCAGCGCCTTGACTTGGTTGATCCAGCGAATCACGCGCTCATCCCAAACTTGCTGCGCACCCATGGGGTAATACACAGCGGGCTGATCGCTGATCAGCTTCGGCAGCAAGGCATCGAGCTTCGTAATCGAATGTGCCTCATCCATTCCCAGCGCTTGACGCGCGCGCGCGGGACCATAACGGTAGCCGTCCCAGATCTCGCGCGTCACGTCCTTATCTCGACAAAACAGAATCTGCCGCGGCTTCTTGCCGGCCACCAACACCAGCACCGCCTCCGGCTCGACGAAACCGGTCAAGTAGTAGAAGTAGCTGTCCCAGCGGTAGGGGAAATGCGTATCGCGATTACGCGCCGTTTCGGGCGCGGTGGCGATCAGAGCTACACCGCTGCCGATCTGGCGAAGCAATTGCGCGCGGCGGCGCGCGAATATCGATTTAGTCATGCGTTGGACTCTTCATCGTGCTGAATTGAATTCGGAAAAACGCGCCAGCAAGCGGTCGGCCAGCGTGAGCCGTTCCGGGGTGCCGACATCCAACCACAAGCCGCGGTAGTGTTCGCCGCGCACCGCGCCCTCACGCATCGCCTGGCGCAGCAGCGGCGCCAAGGCCGCGCGCTGGCCAGGTTTTACATCGCGAAACAATGCGGGTCGATACAGCGCGATACCGGAAAAAGTCCGAAGCGGCTCGCCTTGTTCAACGATGCGAGCGTCGCAGACAGCGAAATCGCCTTGCGGATGATGTTCCGGGTTATCGACCAACACCAGATAGGCAAGCGCGTCGACGCGCGCCAACTCGAACGCGCGCTCGCGCAGCGCGGCGAAATTGAAATCGCATACGATATCGCCATTGACGACGATGAACGGCGCGCTGCCCAGCAATGGCAAAGCGTTGGCAATGCCACCCGCCGTTTCCAGCGCCGTTGTTTCGCGCGAATAGGCAATGCGCACGCCGAACCGCGCCCCGTCGCTCAGCGCAGCTTCGATCTGTTCTCCTAGGTGCGCGGTGTTAACGATAATGTTCTCGATGCCCGCGCGTGCCAACGCGTTGATATGCCATTCGATCAGCGCCTTGCCGCCTGCGCGCAACAAGGGTTTGGGCGTGTGATCGGTCAAGGGGCGCATGCGTTCGCCACGCCCCGCCGCGAGTATCATCGCCGTGTCGCAGCGCGCTGTTGGCTGATTCATCGCGCCGCTGTCAAAACGTGTGAACCACGCGCGTGGCGCCGTCAGGCTCCAACTCGTCAAGCAGGCGCAAGAGCGGATTCAGTTCGCGATAGCGCGCGCACGCCGCGCGCAGATAGCGCATAACCAGCGGCATGTCCTTGAGATAGCCATCCTTGCCGTCGCGGTGATACAAGCGCGCGAAGATACCGAGTACTTTGATGTGGCGCTGCGCACCCATCCACTCATAGTCGCGATAAAACTCCGCGAAGTCGTACGCCACCGGCAATCCGGCGCGGCGCGCGCCCTCCCAGTAACGGATCAGCCAATCGAGCGCGCGCTCCTCGTCCCACTCGACGTAAGCATCCTTCAGCAAAGACACCGCATCGTAGGTGATCGGGCCATACACCGCGTCCTGAAAATCGAGTATGCCGGGGTTCGGATCGCTCAGCATCAAGTTGCGCGAATGATAGTCGCGATGCACATAAACACGCGGCTGCGCGAGATTATTCGCCAGAATCAACTCGAATACTTGATCTAGCCTATGCACCTGCTCGGTGCTCAAGCCGCGGCCAATGTGCTTGGCGATATACCAATCGGGAAATAGGCGCAGTTCGCGCTCGAGCAGCGCACGGTCGTAATCAGGCAAAGAGCCAGGTTGGCTCGCCCGCTGAATCGCCACTAATGCGGCAAACGCCTGTCGATACAGCCCGTCCGGCTCGGTGTTGGCCAGCGCTTGCAAATACGTGGTGGCGCCAAGATCGGACAGCAGCAGAAAGCCCTGCTCCAAGTCTTGCGCAATCACCTTCGGCACGTGCACGCCGGCCGCGGCAAACAAGCCCGCAACGTGCACGAAGGGGCGGCAGTCCTCCTTGTCGGGCGGCGCGTCCATAACGATGACGGTGCGCGAAGGCGCGCTCAGACTCACGCGAAAATAACGGCGGAAACTGGCGTCGCTCGAAGCGGGCGCGAGCGAAAAACGCTCACCCTTGCACTGGCGGTGAACCCATTCCTGCAACTGTTCGTTGCGCTGTGGCGGCAAAGTGTGCTGCAAAGGCGATGCGGGAATTGGGATAATCGGGCGATAATGCGACGTTTTCCGAATTTTATCACCCATATCGGTCACGCCTAATGCCGCTCCATGGCCTTCTACTGCGTGCAGCGCTGCTGCTGTGCTGCGCCGGCTGTGCGGCGACTCGTGCGCCCACCACGAGCGCAGCGAGTGATTCGTTGTCCGCGAGCGCAGCGAGTGCTTCGTCCTCCGCGAGCGCAGCGGGTGCTTCGTCCTCCGCGAGCGCAGCGGGTGATTCGTCCTCCGCGAGCGCAGCGAGTGACTCGTCCTCCTCAAGCGCGGCGGGTGACTCATTGTCCGCGAGATCAACGGGTAGCTCATGGCCTGCAAGCGCAACGGGTGATTCCTTGCCAGCGAGCGCCCCAACGCCGGCGGTCGCGGCGGATAGCCGCACGGCGGACATTGCCGCCAAGGGAGAGGTTGCTGCCACTGCCGCGCCGCCGGCTCAAATCGCGGCATCGGATGGAACTGCGCCGCGTCTAGGCCGATCGGCGCCTGAAGCCGCCGCGTGCGCTCCGGGACCTGGGGCAAACGTCGCGGCCGAGCTGAAAGAGGACATGGCGCTCAGCGAAGAGGAAATACAATCATCGCGCGTGCATTTTTGGGCCAACAAGCTTTCCGGCACAGTGGGCGTCGACCTCGAAGCCAGCGGCGATGCGCGCATCGTCTCGCGCGGAGTGAAGCTGCGCACTGAACTGTTACGCTTCAATGCACGCGAAAACGTTGTTACGGCGCCCGAGCGCGTGCATGTGCAGCGCGCCGGCAATGAAGCGGACGGCAATCAGTTGCGCTATGACCTCGATACCAACCAGGGCTCGTTGCAATCGCCCACCTTTCGCTTGACGCCACAGGCGCAACGCAAATTGCCGGCGCGCGGCGATGCGCGCGAAGCGGTCTTTCTCAGCCGCGATGAGGCCGAGTTCAAAGATGCGCGCTACACCACGTGTCCGGCCGGCAACGACGACTGGTATCTGCGCATGCGCGACTTGCAGATCAATGAGGCCACGCAGATCGGCACGGCGCGCGGCGTCAGCGTTACCTTTAAGGGCTTGCCGATCTTGTACGCGCCTTGGCTGGATTTTCCGCTCAATGATCAGCGCAAGTCCGGCTTCCTAACACCGACGTTCGGCTCGTCGGTGTCGACCGGGTTTGACTTGTCGGTGCCATATTACTGGAACATCGCGCCGAACTACGACGCCACTTTGACGCCGCGCCTGCTAAGCAAGCGCGGCTTACAATTAAATAGCGAGCTGCGCTACTTGCGCCGGCCACTGAACGGCCAGTTCGAACTCGAGTATTTGCCCAGCGACCGTTTGGCAAAGGATGACCGGCATTTTATTTCGCTTAGTCACAACCAGCAGTTGCCCTGGGGCGCGAGCGGTTATCTGCGTTTGCAGGATGCTTCCGACGACGACTATTTCCGCGACCTGAGCTCGCTCGTAAACCTCACGTCGCGCACCAATCTGCCGCGTGAGGGCGGTTTGTCGTGGGGATCGGCGCACTGGAGTTTCTTCGGGCGCGCGCTGCAGTACCAGACCCTGCAGAACCCCGAACGCACGGAATCGATCCCCTATCGCCTGCTGCCGCAATTGCAGCTCAACGGGCGGTACGAAAACGTGCGCGGTTTCGATCTCTCCCTGAGCACCGAGTTCACCGATTTCCGCCATTTCAATCCCTCGCTTACCCAACCCGAAGGCAAACGGTTCATTGCCTATCCCAGCGTGGCGCTGCCGCTGGTGCGCAGCTACGGTTTCCTCACGCCGAAAATTGGCTTGCACCACACGCGCTACGCCAGCCTGAGCGCCAACAGCGGCGGCATCACTGATGAAACGCGCAGCGTGCCGGTGTTCAGCGTCGACGGCGGGTTGCTTTTCGATCGCGAACTGCGCTTCCGCAATCGCACCTATACGCAGACCCTTGAGCCGCGGCTGTTCTTGCTTAAGATTCCATTCAAGGATCAAGCCAAGATTCCAAATTTCTCCACCACGGAATCGGACTTCAGCTTTGCGCAAATCTTCAGCGAGAACCGGTTCATCGGCGGCGATCGCATCAACGATGCCGACCAGATCACCGGCGCGCTGATCACGCGCTTCTTGGACAAAGACGGCGGCGAGCGCTTGCGCGCCGCCCTCGGCCAGCGCTACAACTTCAAGGAGCAGCGCGTCACGCTCTCCGGCACGGCAACAGACGGCCGGCGCGTGTCGGATCTGCTGGCCGGGCTGTCCGGGCGCCTGTCGAGCCGCTGGTGGCTGGACAGCGCGGTGCAATACGATACCGACTTGGCGCGCACGCAGAAGAATTCGTTCGCCTTGCGCTACTCGCCGGGAACCGGCAAGGTAGTCAACCTCGGCTATCGCTTTAACCGCGACCCCAGCAATCCATTCGAGCAAGTCGACATTTCCGGCCTGTGGCCGCTGAGCGAGCGCTGGTACGGCATGGCCCGCGCCAACTATTCGCTGCGCGACAGCGAGTTGGTGGAGGGCTTGCTGGGGCTTGAGTATAATAATTGCTGTTGGTCGTTGCGCCTGGTTGCGCACAGGTTCACGACCGCCGAGCAAAAAACCTCCGAATCGCTGTTCCTGCAATTGGAGTTGCGCGGCTTGACCAAACTTGGCAACAACCCGTTGGAAGTGTTACGCCGCAACATTCCGGGTTACATCAAAACCAGCGACATTGAACTAGGAGCACGTTGATGCCTACGGTTCGCCACCGCCGCTTAGCGGGTTTGTTCTTCGCCATACTTTGCAGTGTGGCAACGCCGGCCGTCCTGGCGCAGGAAGCGGGCTCAAGCGCTGAGCCGAAGCTCGAACGGCGCCTGCAATCGCCCGCCGCCGAGACGAGTTCCCAAGTGTTCACGCTCGACCGCATCATCGCCGTGGTAAACACGGAAGTAATTACGCAGTTGGAGCTTAACAACCGCCTCAATATCATCATTCAGCAATTGCGCAAGCAAGGCACTGAATTGCCTTCGCGCCAACTGCTGTCGCGGCAAGTTCTGGACCGCATGGTGATCGATCAAGTGCAGTTTCAGTTGGCGAAGGAAACCGGTTTGCGCGTGGAAGACGCGCAAGTCGATCGCGCGCTGCAACGCATCGCGGAGGAAAACAAACTCAGCGTGGGCGACTTCCGCAACGCGTTGGAAACCGACGGCATCAATTTCGGCGTGTTCCGCGAAGATATCCGCAGCGAGATGACGCTCGCCCGCCTGCGCGAACGCGAAGTCGACAATAAAGTCGTGGTCGGCGAATCCGAGATCGATGGCGAGTTGGAAGCGCAAAAGAAACGCGCCGTGCCGGACGAGGAATTGTTATTGGCGCACGTGTTGGTGCAAATCCCGGATCAAGCCAGCGCGGAGCAGATCGAGCAGCGCCGCCTCAAAGCGGAACAAGCCTTGGCAGCGCTCAAAGGCGGCACCGACTTCGCACAAGTCTCCGCAAGCTTCTCCGACGCACCGGAAGCGTTGCAAGGCGGCAATCTTGGCTGGCGCAGCGTCGCGCGCTTGCCGAAGCTGTTCGTCGACGCCACAGCAAGCCTACCCAAAGGTCAGCACAGCGATGTGCTCAAGAGCGCGAACGGCTTTCACATTGTGCGGCTGGTAGACAAGCGCGGCGTCGGCGTGGCGCAAGTCATCAATCAAACCAAAGCGCGCCACATCTTGATCAAAGTCAGCGAAATCGTATCTGACGAAGATGCGCAGCGGCGCGCACGCGCGCTGAAAGAGCGTCTGGACAACGGCGCCGACTTCGCCGAGCTCGCCAAGCAGACCTCCGAAGACGCCAGCGCGCCAAACGGCGGCGATTTGGGTTGGGTGTCGCCGGGCGACACCGTGCCTGAGTTCGAGCGCACTATGGATGCCTTGGACACCAACAAGATTTCCGAGCCGGTACGCAGTCAGTTTGGCTGGCATGTCATTCAGGTTCTCGAGCGCCGCCAGCAAGACGTCACGCAAGAGCGCGGCCGGTTGGCGGCTCGCCAGGGGCTGCGCCAGCGCAAAGCCGACGAGGCTTTCCAAGACTGGTTACGTCAGCTACGCGACCGGGCTTACGTAGAGTATAGGCTCGAAGAGAAGTAGACGTAAGCCTTGCACGATTCTCCTGACCCTAGTATTTGACCCAGACCGCTCCAGTCATCGCCGTAACCAGCGGTGAACCGGCCGGCATCGGACCGGATTTGTGCGCGCTGTTGGCGCGCGAGGAATTTCCCGCGCGCGTGGTTTTCGTCGGCGACGCAGACTTGCTTGCCGAACGCTCGCGCCTTTTGGCTGCCGGCTGGACAGTGCCGCGCTTCAACCCCAAGCAAGAGGCGCCGCGCTTCAGTGTGTTGCACGTGCCGCTGGCGCGCCGCCCCGCGCCAGGGCGACTCGACGCCGCCAATGCTCCCCCGGTGCTCGCCATGCTGGATCGCGCCATCGACGGCTGCATGCGCGGCGAATTCGCCGCGATGGTCACCGCACCGCTGCAGAAAAGCGTCATTAACGATGCCGGCGTCGCCTTCACCGGCCATACCGAATACCTCGCCGCACGCGGCGGCGCCGCGCACGTGGTGATGATGCTGGTCGGCGGCAACTTGCGGGTGGCGCTCGCCACCACTCACTTAGCGCTCAAAAACGTGAGTGCCGCGCTGACGCAGAAATCGTTGACTGCCACGCTGCGGGTCCTGCATCACGATCTGCGCGCACGCTTTCGCATCGAGCGGCCGCGCGTTTTGGTGGCGGGCCTCAACCCACACGCCGGCGAGGGCGGCCATTTAGGGCGAGAAGAGATCGAAGTGATTGAGCCAGTGCTGCGCGCCCTGCGCGAGGAAGGCATGGACCTCATCGGCCCGCTGCCTGCCGACACGCTGTTCACGCCGCAATACCTGAAGGACGCGGACTGCGCGCTGGCGATGTTCCACGATCAAGGATTGCCGGTGCTTAAGTACGCCAGCTTCGGCGCGGGCGTAAACGTGACGCTCGGCCTTCCGTTCGTTCGCACCTCGGTGGATCACGGCACCGCGCTGGACAAAGCCGGCCGCGGCAATATCGACTCCGGCAGCATGCGCGCCGCCATCAATCTGGCGATCGCCCTGAGCCGCTAGGCGCGAACCAATCGCGCCCGCGCTAGCACCGTCAGCGATGCGCGGCTCGTTCGTCCGCGCTCATGAGCACCCAGCCAGGCGTATCCATCTTGTCGCAGCACATTGCACCGCGCTACCCAGCCTGCCCTTGTGCCATGGCCGACGCTGCGCCGAGCGCTACCATCGCGGCACCGGCACAAAGCGGTTTCACCGATCCCTGCATTTGCGAAACGCTTACTCCCTATTCTTTAGAGCGGCTAAGTTGGGATTGGTTTGCGCCTTGAGCTGTCATTCATACGCCGTGCACTCACGCATGCGGCACCTCGCTGAGTGCAATCCCTAAGGCATCGGCGATGCCCCTGCCGTACGCCGGATCCGCCTTTAGGCAATTGGCGATGTGCCGGATCTGGATTTCCTTGGGTGCCGGCCCGATCGAGCGGGCGGTATTCTCGAACAAGACTTTTTGCTGAGCCGGCGTCATCAAACGGAACAAGGCGCCTGGCTGCGAATAGTAATCGCTATCTTCGCGATGATTCCAATGATCGGCGGCGCCCTCAATGGACAGCGGCGGTTCGCGGTATTCGGGTTGCTCGCGCCAATGGCCGTAGCTGTTCGGTTCATAACCTATGGTCGCGCCGTGGTTACCGTCCACCCGCATGGGACCATCGCGATGGTAGCTGTGCACCGGGCAGCGCGGCGCATTAACCGGGATTTGATGATGATTCACGCCCAAGCGATAGCGCTGCGCATCCCCGTAAGAAAACAAGCGCGCCTGCAGCATCTTGTCCGGTGAAAAACCAATGCCCGGCACGACGTTTGCCGGATTAAATGCCGACTGTTCGACTTCGGCATGAAAGTTCTCCGGATTGCGGTTGAGTTCCATCACACCGACTTCCAGCAACGGATAGTCCCGGTGCGGCCACACCTTAGTAAGGTCGAAGGGGTTGTATGGCACCTTGGAAGCGTCTTTCTCCGGCATCACCTGTATCTTTAGCGTCCATCTCGGATACTCGCGGCGCTCGATCGCCTCGAACAAATCGCGTTGATGGCTCTCGCGATCCTTCCCGATAATCGCTTCCGCTTGTGCGTCGGTCAGATTTTTGATTCCCTGCTGAGACTTAAAATGAAGTTTGACCCAATAGCGTTCGTTCTTCGCGTTAATGAAACTAAACGTGTGGCTGGCGAATCCGTGCATGGTCCGATAGCTCGCAGGGATGCCGCGGTCGCTCATGACAATGGTGACCTGGTGCAATGCTTCAGGCAGCAAGGTCCAAAAATCCCAATTGTTCTTGGCGCTGCGCATATTGGTGCGCGGATCGCGTTTGACCGCATGGTTCAAGTCCGGAAACTTGAGCGGGTCACGCAGGAAGAATACGGGCGTGTTGTTGCCTACCATGTCCCAATTGCCTTCCTCCGTGTAGAACTTGACCGCGAATCCGCGAATGTCGCGCTCCGCGTCGGCCGCGCCGCGCTCGCCGGCAACGGTTGTAAAGCGCGCAAACAGGTCGGTCTTCTTGCCCACGGCGGAGAACAGTTTGGCGCGCGTGTAGCGAGTGATGTCATGTGTAACGGTAAAGCTGCCATAAGCGGCCGAGCCTTTGGCATGCATACGGCGCTCGGGAATCACCTCACGATCAAAGTGCGCCAGCTTCTCTAACAGCCAAACGTCCTGCAACAGGACCGGGCCGCGTGGTCCGGCGGTCACTGAGTTCTGGTTGTCGACGACCGGGGCCCCGGCGGCGGTGGTGAGTTTGCTTTCTTTGCTCATGTTCGATCTCCAAGTCCATCAAACCTGCGGTTGATTCTATGAGAGCGTCGTTGCCACACTTTGATCCAGATCAGCGCAGAATAGTTGCGCCTCTTCGGCACTGCACTGGCCGACAAGATGAAAGCAATAGACTCGCTACAACGCCCCGATCACGACTAATAGGCACTCCACTACATCGAAAACTAAGCCGCCCGTTTCCCGGCGGCGGCTGAAGCTGCGTTTAACTTCGCTTGCGCATCACGCAGCGCAGTGCGCAAACCTTCCTGCACCACCGGGTGATAGAACGGCATCTCCAGCAACTGTGCGACAGTTAAACCGCTTTGCAATGCCCATGCAAGCAAATGCCCGATGTGTTCCGCATCCGGTCCGAACATTTCCGCGCCGAGGAACTTGCCCGATTGCGCATCGGCGTAAACGTGCAGCAATCCTTCGTTGCGGAGCATAACGCGACTGCGGCCCTGATCCTCGAATGAAACTTCACCCGTAACGAAGCGACCAGGCTTAAGTTCCGCGAAACGCTGCCCGACAATCGCGATCTGCGGATCCGTAAACACGATGCTCAACGTTGCACGCCGCGAGAACGCACGCACCTCGGGATAGCTCGCGGCATTCTCTCCAGCGATGCGTCCTTCATCGGCCGCCTCGTGCAACAACGGCAAGTCCTGGTTTGCGTCGCCGGCGATAAAGATGTTCGACTGTCCGCAACGCATGGTGGCGCGGTCGAACAGCGGCACGCCAAAGCGATCGAGCGCCAGTGAGGTGTGTTCCAAGCCGAGTCCACGCACGTTGGGTGCTCGTCCGGTAGCGGCAATGACGTAGTCGACGTGGCGTTCGGCCACGGCGCCGTCTTTGTTCAAGTACAGAAGCTTGACGCCATCGTCCGCGCGGGTTGCGGATAACATTTTTGCGCTCGGATCTAGATAAAACTCCGCGCCAAAGCTACTGGCCGCGTACTGCCGCAGCGCCGGATCGGACAAGGGGCCCAAGGAGCCGCTTAGACCGAACATCGCCACCTCCACGCCAAGTCGATGCAGCGCTTGTCCCAGTTCGAGGCCAATCACACCCGGCCCAAAGACTGCGACAGATCTTGGCAGATCATCCCAACCGAATACGTCATCGTTGACCACGACCCGATCGCCCAACTCACGCAAGAACGATGGCACGATGGGCGAAGAGCCAGTGGCAATCACCGCTTGCCCGAACTCGATTCGAGTATGCGCATCGACTTGCAGCGTAGTGTCGCTCACAAAACGGGCGTGCCCGCGAATGCGAAGGCGTTCGTCAATGCCCTCGACGCCCTGCAGCACAAAGCCGACGAAACGATCGCGCTCACGCTTGACTCGGCGCATCACTGCTTTGCCGTCGACACGAACGCGTCCTTCCAAACCTAAGCCAAATTCCGGGTAGCGCGAACTGGCATGCGCGGCGTCCGCAGCGGCGATCAGCAACTTGCTCGGCATGCAGCCGACGCGCGCGCAGGTCGTGCCGTAGGCTCCGGCCTCCACGATCACCGCACGCTTACCGCGCGCAATTGCGGCGCGATAGGCCGCGAGTCCGGCGGTGCCGGCGCCGATGACTGCCACATCCACTTTGATCTGCTTCACTGTTCGCTCTCGCAATGATCTAGTTCGATTCGCCCTGCGCTAGTCGAAGGGCGATTTTCAATAGCTTGACTACGCCCGCCAACAGCCGTTCGTGGTTTAACGAGCCAACCACGAACGGCCCGCGTGGCCAAGGTTAAGCCGCCTTCTTCGCCCACTTCTCCAGCGCATCGGCGCCGCCGATGTACTGGCCGTTGATGAAGATCTGTGGCACGGTCTGCGCGCCGGCGAGGGCGCCCACTACCTTGCTGCGGATGTTGTGCGCCAACGGTACTTCCGCGTAGTTGTAGCCGAGCGCCGTCAACTGCGCTTTCGCTTTAGCGCAGAAGCCGCAGCCTTCGCGCGTGAAGATCACCACTTGGTCAGGCTTTTTCGCTTTCGGATTGATGTAGTTGAGCATGGTGTCGGCGTCGGAAACTTCGAACGGATCTCCCGGCTTTTCCGGCTCGATGAACTGCTTTTCGATGACACCGTCTTTCACCAGCATGGAATAGCGCCAGGAGCGCTTGCCGAATCCCAGATCGCTCTTGTCCACCAGCAAGCCGATCTTGTCGGTAAACTCGCCATTGCCATCGGGCAACAGAGTAATGTGCTCGGCTTCTTGGTCTTTGGCCCATTCGTTCATGACGAAAGTGTCATTGACCGAGAGGCACAAGATGGCATCCACGCCGTTAGCGAAGAACGCCGGGGCGAGTTCGTTGTAGCGCGGCAGATGAGTGGATGAGCAGGTGGGCGTGAACGCGCCGGGCAGAGAAAACACCACCACCGTCTTGCCGCGAAACAATTCGTCGGTAGTGATGTTCTTCCACTCGGTGTTCTCACGCACGCGGAACGCCACTTGCGGAACACGCCGTCCTTCTTGAGCTTGCAACATTTTCAACTCTCCTTTGGCTCGATAAAAGGTATCAATGAACGGCAGTGTATGAGCCGGCGAACAATTAATCCAATTGATTGTTATTGTCGATCTGATTAGATATACTAATCACAGTCAAAGTTCTCGCAACCGACCCTATGACCTTAAACGAGCTGCGCTACGTCGTTGCCGTCGCGCAAGAGCGCAATTTTCGCCGGGCGGCGGAGAAATGCTTTGTCACGCAGCCGGCGCTGAGCCTTGCGATCCGCAAGCTGGAAGACGAACTGGGCGTGCGGATTTTCGAGCGCAACCAGACAGAGGTTGCGGTGAGCGTGCTAGGACGGCGCATCGTCGAACAGGCGCAACGCGTGCTCGAAGAGGCGCAACGCTTGAAGGAAATCGCGGCGCAGGGCAAAGATCCGCTCGTCGGCCCATTGCGTCTAGGCGCTATCTTTACCGTAGGGCCTTACCTGCTGCCGACGCTTATCCCGGCCTTGCACCAGAGCGCGCCTGCCATGCCGCTGGAGATTGAAGAGAACACCACGGCGCAGCTTGAAACCCTACTGCGCAACGGCAAACTGGATGCAATCTTGATCGCGCTGCCGTTCGGCGACGCGAGTATCGCCGCGCAACCTCTATACGACGAGCCGTTTGCGGTCGTCGTGCCCGAGAATCACCCATGGGCAAGCCGTCACAGCGTGAAAGCCAAGGAACTCGCCAAAGAGCGCGTGCTGCTGCTCAATTCCGGACACTGCTTTTCGAATCAGGTGGTGGAGGCGTGCCCCGAGCTCTCGCGCAAGGGCGAGGATGTGCAACAAGGCAACTCGCTGGAGACTATCCGCAGCATGGTGGCTTCCGGATTGGGCATTACCGTGCTGCCGGTTTCGGCGTGCTCGGACCGTTTTCAAAGCAAGCTCGTGCGCGCCGTGCCCTTCGCCGCACCCGTGCCCATGCGGCGCATCGCGCTGGCGTGGCGCAAGAGCTTTGCGCGCGAGGCGGCGGTGCAAGCGGTGGGGGCGGCGGTTCGGGGACTAAAGCTGCCCGGCGTAGAAATAGTGGCAAGTAAAGTGCCGGACCTGCCAAGTCGCAAGAATTCAACGGCGAAACGAGGGCATTAGCTGGCGCGTCGCCCGCGCCAAGAAGCCTAGCCGCAATCCCACAGGTGATATTCTCGCCCCAGAACGCCACTTTGACGATGGCGCATAGCGTCGGCACAACCGGCGACACAAACGCGAACGTTCTGACCACGGAAAGGTCCGATACTCTCGGTACATATCGCCTGCGTTTCAGTAGCCGCGGGTTATCGAGCTGCACAATCGCTTTGTGTGGCGATTTTTGAGATCAAGTAGTAAGCGCCGAGCCCTCTGAGTTCTCTGAGCGCGAAGCGCCACTAAAAAGCCAAACGCGCCAACTCCTGTGTCAACGCGCCCGCTCCAATTTCGCGGCAACCGCTCGCGTTTTGCCCTGACCACAACGGCGAGAAATCGCCCGAGCCCTGCGCTTCGGCTTTCGCGCGCAAAGGCGCGATCGCGGCGGTGGCAAGCGGGAATGCAGGCGCGGCGGCGTTGATTGGCCCGGCCTCACGCATCACACGATTCACAATGCCGCGCGCTGGCCTACCGGTGAAAATATTCGTTAGCGCTGTGTGACGCGCGGCATCACTCTTGAGCGCAGCGCGATGAACCGTGCTGATCGTCGCTTCTGGGCATAGCAAGTAGGCAGTCCCCACCTGCACGCCGACGGCGCCGAGTACCAGCGCTGCCTTTACGCCACCTGCGTCGGCGATACCGCCGGCTGCGATCACCGGCACTTTCACGGCCTTCACTATCTGCGGCAGCAGCGCAAATGTCCCGACCTGCGTCGAGAGATCGTTCGACAGAAATATGCCGCGGTGCCCTCCCGCTTCCAGCCCTTGCGCAATCACAGCGTCAACACCTTTGCTTTCCAGCCATTGCGCTTCGGCCACCGTCGTTGCCGATGACATAATCTTTGCGCCGAGCCTGCGCACGCGCTCGAGCAACGCGTCGGACGGCAGACCAAAGTGAAAACTCACCACCCGCGGGCGGAACTCCTCCAGCACTTCGGCCATGCTCTCGTTAAACGACGCACGCCCTGGACCGGAGGCAATGCCGGCTGCATCAATGCCGAACTCCGCGTAGTAGGGCGCGAGCTTTTCGCGCCACGCCGCTTCGCGCGGCGCATCGGCCACAGGCACAAGGTGGCAAAAGAAATTGACGTTGATCGGCTGCTGCGTCCGGCTCGCGATTGCGCGCAACTCGTTGCGCAAGGCGCTGGTGTCAAGGATGGCGCAAGGCAGCGAGCCCAAACCACCGGCGCCAGACACCGCGATCGCCATGGCGCTCGCCTGCGCGCCGGCCATCGGCGCCTGCACGATCGGTAGTTCAACGCCGAATAAATCCTGAAACTTCACGCCGTTTCGATTCTTTCTGCGCTCGTCAACGGGCGAACGCAGCGCCGCGAAATCACGGCGCCACCACCGGCAACTTGTTCTTGCGCCACGCGTTCATTCCGCCCTTAATGTTGATCAACTGCGTAAAGCCGTGCTTGCGCAACACCTTTATCGCCTGGGCCGAACGTCCGCCGGAGGCGCATACAACGTACATCGGCTGATCCTTGAAACCCGCCAGTTCCGCCAGCCGCATCTCAACCTTTCCAAGCGGAATCAGCAACGCGCCTGGAATGACGCCGGTTGCAAATTCGTCAGGTTCGCGCACGTCGAGTACCTTGATCTGCTGAGCCTGTATTTGAGTAGCCGCAGCGGCGACATCGAGCTCCGACGGAACGTCGGCGCGCGCCGATGAAATGGTAAGCGCAAGCACCAAAGCGTTGATCGCGGACATTGCGACGGTGCGAATGCCTAGCTTCATAGTTACATACCCCCTTTGCGCACGTTGTTCGACCATATCGTACCTCGTATGGAGGAGTTCTACTTCAAGCGATCGGATCTCTTCAGCCGTTTTCGCGGGAAATATTCCCACTTATTGACCTCGATCGATGTAAGTTGGGTCCGGCTGGGATGTAATACACCGGCAACCTCAGTTGCAGCCGGTAACCAGGCTAGCCTCCTGGTGCTTGATCTCCGACTACTTTTGCCAGCAGCCGCGTGTCGGCAGCCGCTACGCAATCATCGCTGGCAGCGGATCGCGTGGAGATACGCAAAAACAAAAAGGACGCTTCCGCGTCCTTTTTCTGTTTCAACAACTTCTGCGCTGCCGCGCAGCCGCCTACTCCGTAATCGGCGCGGCCGGCGCAGGTGCCGGCTCTTCCAGCAACGCCTTCATCGACAGGCGCGTGCGGCCTTTTTCGTCCGCCTCGAGCACTTTGACTTTGACGATCTGGCCTTCCTTCAGGTAGTCCGACACGTTATTGACGCGCTCTTTGGCGATCTGCGAAATATGCAGCAGGCCATCGCGACCTGGCATCAAACTCACCACCGCCCCGAAATCGAGCAATTTCAAGACCGGCCCTTCATAGATCTTGCCGACCTCGATGTTGCCGGTCAGATCCTCGATGCGTTTCTTCGCTGCCGCGCCCGCCTCGCCGCTCAAGCAAGCTATCGTGACGGTGCCATCGTCTTGAATGTCGATGGTAGTGCCGGTTTCTTCAGTGATCGACCGGATTACCGAGCCGCCCTTGCCGATTACGTCGCGGATTTTCTCCGGATTGATCTTCATGGTGATCATGCGCGGCGCGTACTGAGACAGATCGGAGCGCGGACCCTCCAGCGTTTGCTTCATGATGCCGAGCACGTGCATGCGGCCCTCGCGCGCTTGATGCAGTGCCGCCTGCATGATTTCCTTGGTGATGCCATTGATCTTGATATCCATCTGCAGCGCGGTCACGCCTTGCTCGGTGCCGGCTACTTTGAAATCCATATCGCCGAGGTGATCTTCGTCGCCGAGGATGTCGGTGAGCACGGCGAAACGATTGCCCTCCTTGATCAAACCCATGGCGATACCGGCGACATGCGCCTTTACCGGCACGCCGGCATCCATCAGCGCCAGCGAACCGCCGCACACCGTCGCCATCGAGCTGGAACCATTCGACTCGGTTATTTCCGACACGATACGCAGTGTGTAGGCGAACTCCTCGTGCGTCGGCAGCGTGGCGATCAGCGCGCGCTTCGCCAGGCGGCCGTGGCCGATCTCGCGCCGTTTCGGCGCGCCGACGCGGCCGGTTTCACCGGTCGAATACGGCGGAAAGTTGTAGTGCAGCATGAAGTTTTCTTTGTATTCACCCTGCAGCGCATCGATGATTTGCTCGTCGCGGCCAGTGCCGAGTGTGGCGATGACCAGCGCCTGCGTCTCGCCGCGCGTGAACAGGGCGGAACCATGGGTGCGCGGCAACACGCCGGTGCGAATGGTGATCGGGCGCACGGTGCGCGTGTCGCGCCCGTCGATGCGCGGCTCGCCGGAGAGAATGCGTCCGCGCACAATCTTTGATTCCAGATCCTTGAACATCGACTTGACCAGGTTGGCGCGGTCCGCGCCAGCATCCGCAGTGACCAACTCCGCTTTCACCCGCGCTTCGATCTCCGCGACCTTCTGCGAACGCTCTTGTTTTTGGCGAATGCGATAAGCCGCCTGTAAATCGGCTTCGGCCAACTCATTAATGCGCGCGACCAGCGCGGCATCTTTCGCGGCCGGCATCCAATCCCACTCGTCCTTGCCGGCTTCTTCCACCAATTCGTTAATGGCGTTGATCGCCGTTTGCATTTGCTCGTGGCCGTAAACTACCGCGCCCAACATTACTGCTTCCGGCAATTCGGCCGCTTCGGATTCGACCATCAGCACCGCTTGGTCGGTGCCGGCGACGACCAAATCCAAGAGCGAGTCTTTCAATTCGGTCGCGGTCGGGTTCAAGACATACTGGCCATCGATGTAACCGACGCGCGCCGCGCCGATCGGGCCATCGAAAGGAATGCCGGCTATCGCCACCGCCGCCGATGCGCCGATGATGGCGGGAATGTCCGAATCGATTTCGTTGTTCGACGAGAGTACGGTGGCGACGATCTGCACTTCGTTGTAGAAGCCCTCGGGAAACAAGGGGCGCATCGGACGATCGATCAAGCGGCAGGTGAGAATCTCCTTCTCGCTCGGGCGCCCTTCGCGCTTAAAGAACCCCCCGGGAATGCGGCCAGCCGCATAGGTGCGCTCTTGGTAATCGACCGTTAGCGGAAAGAAGTCTTGGCCGGGCTTAGCATCCTGCGCCGCAACAACCGTGACTAACACAACTGTATCTTCAACGCTAACCAGCACCGCGCCGCTGGCTTGGCGCGCGATCTCGCCCGTTTCCAGCGTCATTTGGTGCCGGCCGAATTGGAATGTCCTGCGGATAGCTTTAGGCATGGGGCTCACTTTTTAGTTGGTGCGCAGTTGCCGCGGCGCGCTTGCGCGCTGCAACGCGTTAGCCGACGACGAGGACCGCCGCGGCTGTTGGTAAGGGCGCGCGCAGGCGAAAGTGAGCGCGCGTGCGGATTTGCTGCAGGTGGGTGTTGGACGACGCTGCAAGCTCACTGCAGCCGATCGTTGGCGGCCCGGGCTACTTGCGCAGTCCAAGCTGATCAATGATAACGCGGTACTTTTCGACGTTGCTGCGCTTGAGGTAGTCGAGCAGGGTGCGGCGCTTGCTCACCATCCTCAATAGTCCGCGGCGCGAATGAAAATCTTTGACGTGCTGCTTGAAATGCCCGCTCAACTCGTTGATACGAGTGGTCAACAGAGCGATCTGCACTTCGGGCGACCCGGTATCTTTACCGGAGCGCTGGTAAGTCTTGATGATGCCCGCTTTTTCGGTGGACGCCATGGCCATATGCTTGCTCTCCAATCGACTTCTTGACTTTGTAAACCTCGCATTTTCCCACTAAACGGCGCTTGCCTCAAGGCCAATCCGCGCTTCCGAATGCGGATCGCCGCTCAGCAAACGGCGTGCTTGCAGGGTGCCGCCGGCCGCGCACACCAGGCCCAGAAAGCGCCCCGTGGTGTAGGCGCGCGCCAGGAATTCGTCATCAGCACTCTCCCAAGCAATGGCGCGCCCGTGGCCAATATCGACCGCTTGCCCCGGCGTCAGCTCGATGCTCGGCAGCCCTGCCACAAGCGCATCAGGCGGCAGCAGGCGGCGATGCCGGGTCTGCTGATCTTCGCCCTGCAAACTAACGAAGCTCACCGCTTGGGCAATGTGGAAGGCGCCGCTGGCCGTACGCCGCAAGCGCGATAGGTGCGCGCCGCAGCCCAGCGCCGCGCCGATCTGCTCGGCTAGGGTGCGGACGTAGGTGCCTTTGCTGCAGGTTACCGCAATATCAAGCTCGGCTCCACGCCGCGCAAGCAGCTGCAAAGCGTGCACGATGACTGAGCGATCCTCGCGCTCGACCTCTATACCGGCCCGAGCATATTCATACAATGCTTTTCCATCCTTTTTCAAGGCGGAATACATTGGGGGGGTTTGCCTGATGGAGCCACGCAAGCCTGCCAGCGCCTGCTCGACTAGCGCGTCGCTTACCGCCACTGGCTGACGCTGCAACTCGCGTCCGTCGCGATCACCCGTATCCGTGCTCACCCCGAGCAGCACCGTAGCTTCGTAGCTTTTGTCTGCGTCCAACGCGAAGCCCGAGAACTTGGTCGCTTCGCCGAAGCAAATCGGCAGCAAACCGCTGGCAAACGGATCCAGCGTGCCGGTGTGGCCGGCTTTGGCGGCACAAAACAGGTGCTTGACTTGCTGTAAGGCGTGGTTAGAGCTAAGGCCCTCAGCCTTGTCCAACAACAACACACCGTCCACGCGCTGTTTGACTGCTTTAGGCTTCGGGCTCATCGTCAGCCGCCGCGTTGGCGTGCTTCGCAGCGTGCGCTTGGTCCTCCTTCACGGATTCATCGATCAGTCTAGACAAGCGCGTGCCACGCTCCACCGATTCGTCGTAAACGAAGTGCAGCTGCGGCACGGTGCGCAGGCTCAAGCGGCGGCTGAGCGCGCTGCGCAAAAACCCGGCGGCGTGCTGCAAGCCCGCGATGGTGCCAGCGCGGTGATCGGGCGCATCAAGCGTGGTGACAAACACTTTGGCGTGCGACATATCGACCGATACCTCAACGTCGGTGATAGTCACCATATGCACGCGCGGATCCTTCAGCTCGGTGCGGATCAGCTCCGATAGGATGCGCTGAATCTGGTCGGCAGCGCGCGCGCTGCGCGGGAAGGATTTCATTCGGTGCGCAAAGCAAAAGGTGAAGAGCGAAAAGTGACTACGTCGTCATGACGCTTCACATTTCACCTCTCACGCTTCACTAACTACAGCGTCCGCGCGACCTCGACCACCTCAAACACCTCGAGCTGATCGCCTTCCTTGATATCATCGAAGCCGCGCAACGACAACCCGCACTCGAAGCCGCCTTTGACTTCGCGCACATCGTCTTTGAAGCGCTTGAGCGAATCGAGCTCGCCAGTGTGGATAACAACGTTATCACGCAGCACCCGCACGCTGGAACCGCGCTTGACCACGCCATCGAGCACATAGCAGCCCGCGACCGCGCCGACTTTCGAGATGCGGAACACTTGGCGAATCTCCACCAAGCCGAGGATATTTTCCTTGCGATCGGGCGTCAGCATGCCGGACATTGCCGCTTTCACCTCATCGACCGCTTCATAGATGATGTTGTAGTAGCGGATATCCACGCCGCTGGTGGCAGCAAGCTTGCGCGCCGCCACGTCCGCGCGCACGTTGAACCCGATGACGACCGCCTTCGAGGCCAGCGCCAAATTGACGTCCGATTCGGTAATCGCCCCAACGCCGGTGTGCAGTACATTGACTTTGACCTCCGGGGTGGACAGCCGCTCCAGCGCGTGGCGCAACGCCTCCCAGGAACCTTGCACGTCGGCCTTGACGATGAGCGATAGCGATTTGACTTCGCCTTCGCCCATTTGCTCGAACACGTTCTCCAGCTTGGCGGCTTGCTGTTTCGCCAGCTTGACGTCGCGGAACTTGCCTTGACGAAAGAGCGCGATCTCGCGCGCCTTGCGCTCGTCCGGAATGACAAGAATTTCCTCGCCTGCATCCGGCACGCCGGACAGTCCTTGGATTTCCACTGGAATCGACGGCCCCGCCTCCTGCACATTGCGGCCGGCTTCATCCAACATGGCGCGCACGCGGCCGAACTCGGGGCCTGCGAGCACTACGTCACCGCGGCGCAGCGTGCCGCGCTGCACCAGGATCGTCGCAACCGGCCCGCGCCCTTTGTCCAAGCGCGCCTCGATCACCACGCCGTGTGCGGGCGTATCGCGCGGCGCCTTGAGCTCCAACACCTCGGCTTGCAGCACGGTGCGCTCGAGCAGCGAGTCGATGTTCTGCCCGGTCTTGGCGGAGACTTCGATGAACTGCGTATCGCCGCCCCACTCTTCCGGCACGACGCCGCGTTGCACCAACTCCTGACGCACGCGTTCCGAATTCGCTTCCGGCTTGTCGATTTTGTTGATCGCGACCACCAGCGGCACTTTGCCCGCGCGCGCGTGATTGATCGCCTCGATCGTCTGCGGCATGACCCCATCATCGGCCGCAACCACCAGCACGACGATATCGGTCACCTTCGCGCCGCGCGCGCGCATCGCAGTGAACGCTTCGTGGCCCGGTGTATCGAGAAAAGTCAGCATGCCGCGCGGGGTCTCGACGTGATAGGCGCCGATGTGCTGCGTGATGCCGCCGGCCTCGCCACTCGCCACGCGCGTGCGGCGGATATAGTCGAGCAACGAAGTTTTGCCGTGATCGACGTGTCCCATGACGGTCACCACCGGCGCGCGAGGGAACTGCTCTGCCTCGCTTTCGCGTTTTGTCGCCACTTCTTCGGCGAGCAGCGCGTCCGGATCATCCAGCTTCGCGGCCACGCCCTTGTGACCCATCTCTTCCACCACGATCAGCGCCGTCTCTTGATCGAGCACTTGATTGATGGTGGCCATGCTGCCCAGTTTCATCAGTGTTTTGATGACTTCGGCGGCCTTCACCAGCATCTTTTGCGCAAGCTGCGCGACGGTGATCGTTTCCGGCACCGCAATTTCGCGCACCACTTGTTCGACCGGCTGCGGCGCGCGCTCTTCCTCAACGTGCTTCTTGTGGCCGCCACGGCCCTTCGGATCGCGCCATCCGCTGGCGCCTGGAGTGGCATCACCGCGCACCTTGAGCGCGCGCTTCTTCGGTCCTTCGTCTACCCAAGCCGTTGCGGTCTTGGCCGGGGGTTTCTTGACCGCCGTCTTCTTGGGGTCGGGCTTGTCGCTCTTGGGCCGATGCAAAGTGCCGTCGCCCGCCGGCGCCGCTGCGGGTTTCGCCTCCGCCGGCTTGGCCTCTGCGCTTGCGCCGGCAGCGGGGGTAGCGGTTGCGTCTTTGCCTTCGGCAGGGGCTACCGGCGCAGCCTCCGCCTCTTCCGCCTTGCCGCGCGCGCGCTTCTGCTTTTCAGCCGCGTCGGCCGCTTGGCGGCGCACCAGTTCGGCGTGCTTTTCCGCTTCGGCTTGGCGCTGACGCAGTTGGTCCTCATCCAACACGGGTGCCGGCGGCGGTGGCGGAGCAACCGGCGCGACTTCCACCGGCGCGACCGGCGCCTCGGGCGCTGCGGCTTCGGCAGGATCGCGCTTGACGAACACGCGCTTCTTGCGCACCTCGACTTGAATCGTGCGCGCCTTGCCGGTGGTGGCGTCGGATTTCTTGATTTCAGTGGTCTGGCGGCGCGTCACCGTAATGCGCTGGCGCGTTTCGGCTTGCGCGCCGTGCGCTGCACGCAAGTGATCGCGCAGCAAGGTCTTGTCTTGCTCGGTCAAAAAATCCTCGACCGTCGCCTTGTTAACACCGGCAGCGCGCAGCTGCTCTAGCAAGACGCCGGGCTGGACGTTGAGCTCGGTCGCAAATTGGGTGACGCTGCTTTTTGCCATAGAGGGTCTTAAGCGGTTCCTGCGTTATCTGCTTCGAACCACGGCTTGCGCGCGATCATGATCAACTCTTTCGCGCGCTCCGGGTCCATCTCGGGGATTATTTCCAACAAGTCGTCCACCGCCAACTCGGCCAAACCTTCGCGATTGAGTACACCCTTGGCCACGAGCCGCCGCGCAGTGGCGTTGTCCATCGTTTCCATGTTGATCAGATCCGGATCAGCGTTCTCGACGCGTTCTTCCGACGCGATCTCTTCGGTCAGCAGCGCGTTGCGCGCGCGACTGCGCAGTTCGTTCACGGTGTCTTGATCGAACGCCTCGATCTGCAACAACTCATCGAGCGGCACATAAGCGATCTGTTCCAGCGATTGAAAGCCTTCTTCGATCAAAATGTCGGCCACTTCCTGGTCGACGTCGAGCTTCGCCATGAACAAGCTGCGCGCGCTGCTCGACTCGGCTTCGCTTTTCTCTTTGGCTTCGCCCTCGGTGAGAATGTTCAATTCCCAGCCGGTTAGTTCGGAAGCCAGGCGCACGTTCTGGCCGCTGCGGCCGATGGCTTGCGCCAACTGCTCTTCCGGCACCACCACATCCATGCTGTGCTTCTCTTCGTCCACCGTGATCGAATTAACTTCCGCCGGGGCCAAGGCGTTGATCACGAACTGGGCCGGATCGTCCGACCACAATACGATGTCGACGCGCTCGCCGCCGAGTTCTTGTGTGACCGCTTGCACGCGCGAGCCGCGCATGCCGACGCAGGTGCCGATGGGGTCGACGCGGCGATCGTTCGACTTCACCGCGATTTTGGCGCGCAAACCCGGATCGCGCGCGGCGGATTTGATTTCCAGCAAGCCCTCTTCCATTTCCGGCACTTCAAGCTCAAAGAGCTTGATAATGAAATCCGGCGCCGTACGCGAAAGAATCAACTGCGGGCCGCGCCCGCCGCGCTCTACGCGCGCAATGTAGGCGCGCACGCGGTCGCCGGTGCGGATGCCTTCTTTGGGAATCATCTGATCGCGCGGCAGCAAGCCTTCTACGCGGCCGGACTCGATGATCGCGTTGCCGCGCTCCAAGCGCTTAACGGTGCCAGTGAGCAGCGGCTCTTTGCGGTCAAGAAAATCGGTGAGAATTTGCTCGCGCTCGGCGTCGCGAATTTTTTGCAGGATCACCTGCTTGGCCGCTTGCGCGCCGATGCGGCCGAACTCGATCGGCTCCAGCGGCCCCTCGATCAGGTCACCCGGCTGCGCCGCGGTATTTTGCTTGACCGCGTCAGACATCGGGATCTCGAGTTCTTCGTTGAAGTACTCCTCATCTTTTACGACTTTCCAACGCCGGTATGACAGATAAGTACCGTCGGCCGGATCAATGGTGACGCGCACATCAGCATCGTCGGGAAAGCGGCGCTTGGTGGCTGACGCGAGCGCCATCTCCAACGCCGTGAAGACGATGTCTTTGTTGACGTTCTTCTCGCGCGCGAGCGCATCCACGAGCAGCAGCACCTCTTTGGACATGCGCCCGACCGGCGCTTCCTGCGCCATCTGATAGACCGTCGGCGGGATTACCGGCACATTCGCAGCAGTATTCGCCGTGCTAGCAGCTTCAATCATTCATTAACTCGCTTCGTTAGTGTTCGCAGCTTCGAACCAACTTGTGAATCTATTTGCCGAACTTAGGCACCAACCGCGCCTTGTCGATTTCCTGCAACTCAAAGTATTCCGTGTCGCCTTCGCGCGTGAGCCCAATGCGGCCGTCTTCAGAAGCTGACAAGCGCCCGGTGAAATTGCGTTGTATGCCATTGGCGCCCTTATTGATCCTGGGCACACGCACCTTGATGTGCGCCTCTTCACCCTGAAAACGCAAAAAGTCGCTCAACTTGCGCAACGGTCGATCCATACCCGGCGAAGAAACCTCCAAGCGGTCGTAATCGATGCCTTCCACCTCGAACACGCGCGTAAGTTGATTGCTCACCTCGGCGCAGTCATCGACGTTGACGCCTGCCGCTTTGTCGATAAAAACGCGCACCAACCCACGCTGGCGCTCGTGATCGACCAACTCATAACCCATGCCGCTCAAAGTGCGCTCGAGCACGCTCGCAATATCCATAAAGTCCGCAACTCAACCTACCGCCAATTCACGCGGGCAAAGCGCGATCGCGCGCCGAGCCAGAGCTTGGCCAGAAACAAAAAATGGGCTCCCGAGCCCATTGTTTGAGTCATTATAAGAACATGAAATGTTAACAGAAATTCACTTGCACGTCACCTAAGCCTGTGCCATGCCCGCCAGGATCGGGACGGCGCTCATCTCAGCACCTTAAGTATACAGGCGCTAGGATAATCGTTTCACATAGATAAAACTTCATTTACTCCAGTATTCTGTCACTAGTATTCGATGCGAGCGGGCGGCGAACCGGCCACTGCCGAACGCGGTACAATCTTGGTTCTGGCGCGCCGCACGACAAATCCAAACTTTGGCGCAGCGCAGAGGGCGCGGCCCAAAAGCCGCGCACCAAAAAAACTATTGGCAATGAGGCACAAACCCGCCACGCGCGAAGCTGGCTGGCCGCAGGCGGAATCTTCAAACGGGACGACGGTCTCACCCGAGTTCGGGTGGTTCAGGACCGCGCTAGCGCGTTGCCCATTCCTGCTTAATCGAGGAGTTCGTGTATGTGGAATTACCTAGTTGAACTGAGCATCATGTCAGGCGGCCTGATTCCGCTCATGGGCCTGCTGTTGCTCATCACTATCGCCGTGATCATCGAGCGGCTGTACTTCTACGGCCGCGTGCTCGCCGCCGGCAAGGCGATCGAGCACGATCTGCATACCGTCAAGTACCAAAGCGTCGACGAGATGCGCAAGCTCTCAGCGCACTACAAGGGCACGGTGCAGGCGATCGTCCTCGATGCCGGACTCGAATCGCGCGGCGAGAAAAGCGAAGACATGGACCGTCACATCGAGGAAGCGATCATGTGGAACATGCCGCGCATGGACCGCTACATGTGGATCCTCGATACCTCCGTCACGCTCGCCCCACTCATGGGTTTGTTCGGCACCATCATCGGCATGATCGACACCTTCAACGTGCTCGGCGCTGGCGCCGCGGGCAAGCAAAGCGAAGTCACCGGCGGTATTGCGCATGCGTTGATTGCCACTGGCGCTGGCTTGTTCATCGCCATTCTCGCGATCGTGTTCTTGAACTATTTCAACAAACGCATCCGGCTCGCCTTGCACCAGATGGAATTGCTCAAGATCATGATGATCAACCGGCTGCACGGCGGCGGCACCGGCCAAGTCCTGCTCGGCCAGCGCCAGCGCGGCGAAGCATTCGGCGGCGAAGCGCGCGCTGTCACGGCAGCGGGCTAAGGACGCCGAGCGATGAAACACTATGCTTACCTGGATGCGCAGAAGCCGCGCATCGAGATCATCCCGATGATCGACATCATGATGTTCTTATTGGTGTTCTTCATCATGATCACGCTAACCATGATTGCCGGTTCCGGTATCCCGCTAGATCTGCCCAGCGCGAAAACCACGCAGCAACTCGAGTCGACCAAAATAACCATCGGCGTCGACAAGAGCGGCGCCATGTTTGTCGACGGCCGTGGCATCGAAGCGGACGCGCTGACGGCGCAACTGAAGAGTGCGCAAAGCGAAAGCAAAAAACTCGATGTCGTGATCGAAGGCGAGAAAGCCGTGCCATTGCAGGTATTGCTGCGCGTGATGGACATCGTGCGTGGCGTCGGCATCACCGCAGTCGGAATAGCCACCAAGCCAGAATAATTGGTCATACGACCGTAGAACCATTTCAGGGATGAAGCAGCAGGCGCACGACCAGCGCCCAGCGCCGAGCGGCGACGAACAGTCGCGCGCTGACGCCGAGGCCTCGCGCAAGAACGATGCACTTGGGCCTAGCGGCACGGGCGCAGCGCGCAAAGTGGCACCGCTGTGGGCGAAGCAGCCCGCACAACGCGAAGAACGCGCGTTAGCATGGGCGTTGCTCGCGGCGGTCTTCGTTGAGGCGGCCTTGCTCGGATGCCTGTGGGCTCTTGCCAACTTGGCACCGGCACGCGAAAACAATCCGCCGCCGCTGCGCGTGGTATTGCAGGAACCGCCGGTAAAACCCCAGCCGGAGCCTGAGCCCGAACCAGAGCCTCAGCCGCCACCGCCGCCGAAGGAAGAGCCGCCGCCACCCGAGCGCAAGCCACCGCCTAAGCCGGTGCCGCCACCGCCACCCAAAGTCGAACAGCCGCCACCGCCGCAGGCCGAGGAACCGCCCCCGCCGAAGGAGGAGCCGCCGCCACCACCTGAGGAACCGCCGCCACCCAAAGTGGAGGAACCGCCGCCTCCACCTGAGGAACCGCCGCCGCCAAAGGAGGAACCACCGCCTCCGCCGCCACCGCCGGAACCCGAGCCACCACCGCCACCGGTGAAAGTGGAGGAGCCGCCACCGCCGCCTCCTCCGCCGCCAAAGGCGGAACCACCACCGCCTCCCAAGCCCGTGGTGCGAGAGGAGCCGCGCCCGCTGCCTGAACCGAAGATTCAGAAAAAGGAGCCGCAGGTAATTGCGGTCGCGCCGCGCAAGGAAACGCCGCCGGCACAGATTGAGCTAAAGGTGGAACGGCCGCAGCCGCCGAAGACGGAAACGCCGCCGCCGGTGTTGCGTCCCGCTACGCCGCCACCACCGCCTGCGCTCAAACCGACCGTGCGCAACGAGGAGCCGGACTACGTGCCGCCGCCGGCAAAAGTACAGGAGCAACCACGGCCGGCGCCACCACCACCGCCCAAAATCGAAGCGCCGCCGCCGAGGGTAGAAGAGCCGCCTGTGCCGGTCGTGCCGCCGAAGCCGGAAGCACCGATCATCGCGGCGCCACCGCCGCCGCCGCGTGAAGCACCTGCGCCCGAACTAAGAGTGGAAGCGCCGCGCGTGGTTAAAGAAGAGGCGAAACCGGCCCCTCCTCCGCCCCCGCCCCCCCCGCCCAGGGTGGAAGAGCCACCGCCTGCGCCGCCACCGCCTGCGCCGCCGCCACCTCCACCTCCGCCTCCGCCGGCGCCCAAGGTGGAAGAACCACCGCCTGCGCCGGTCGCAAAGCAGCCGGAACTGCGCAAGCAAAAGATCGTGGAGACGTTGCGCCCGATCAAGCTCGTCTATCCAGAAATCGCGAAACGTAACGGACGCGAAGGCAAGCTCAAGATTCACATCCACGTCAACGCGGATGGAACCGGAACGAGCGTGGATTTCCTCGATACCGATCGACCAAAAATGTTCGACCGCGCGGTGCGTGAAATGTACTTGCAGGAAAAGTTATTCCCCGCGAGCGAGAATGGCTACATCGTCGAGACGACCGTTATCTTCACACTCAAGGAAGGTGGATAATCGCGCCTTTGCATTCGCCCGCCGCGACATCGCATGGACGCCCTGGTTCGCACCCACCCTTCGCTCATCGCCGTTTTGTTGCTGGTCACTTCCAATGTATTCATGACATTCGCTTGGTACGGCCACCTCAAGCACCTGCACAGCAAGGCGTGGTACATCGCTGCTCTGGTGAGCTGGGGCATCGCGCTGTTCGAATACTTGTTGCAAGTGCCCGCGAACCGCATTGGCTTCACGTCGATGTCACTGGCGCAGTTGAAGATCACTCAAGAAGTAATCACCCTGCTGGTGTTCGTGCCGTTCGCGATGTTCTACATGGGCGAGAAGCTGCGGCTCGATTACTTATACGCCGGCTTGTGTCTGCTCGGCGCGGTGTACTTTGTTTTTCGCGGAGCGTAGTCGACCGCCTCCCAGCGCCTTCCGCGTGGGTGATCCCACACTGGGGCGTGCCTTCATTATTTGGATGTCCACAATTGATGACAGGCGCTGGGCGATTCGCCCAGAGTGGTCGAAGGGCTTCGGCTGAGATCAACCGAAACGGCAAGCGTCCTGAATGCTGCAAACACCCATAGCGCCGTCGCGAGCGGAGCAAAGCAACCTAAGTCTTCTGGTACTCGGGTCGTCCGGCCGCGCAGTGCTGCCGCTAGAATACGCGTTTTCAATTGGAGGTCGATAAAGTGTCTTTCGCCGACACCCTAAAGAGCTTGCCCGGTGTTTCGCATCTGGCTGCGCTGCAGTTGCTCGACGCCGCGACCGGCGAACTGGTGCACACCATCGAGCACAAACAGGGCCAGATCGGCTCGCTCGCCGTCTACAACTATTTGGCGCAACAGTTCGGCGCGATCACGCCCGCCGCCGCCGCGCGCGGCCTCACCTTATACGGCGAACACACCGACGACGCGCGCGCCAATCCCGGCAAGCATCCGAATATCGACCGCTTGATCGCGTTGAGCGAAGGCGGCGCGACGTTGCGCGTAAAGCACGTCTTCGCCGGCGCCGCCTAACCTGCGCGCCGCTTCGTAGCCCGGGTTACTGCGAGTCGCGTCGCCGCAGCAACCCCCACCACCTCCGCCAAACCCACGCTGCCAGCGCGATCAAGATGATCGCGCCAATGCCAAACGCGGTGCGCCCCACGTACTCGCCCACGCTGGTCTTCATCGAACCCATCGCGCCGACAACCGCGCCGCCAAAGCGGCGCTCCCCCGGCCAAAACGCAACCCAACTGCCGACCAACGCGAACAAACTCGTCATCAGCGCGCCGAAAAATGCCCCGCGCGTCGACTTGCCGTCATCTGGGATCAGCATCAGCAAGCCGCCCAACATGAAGACCGCCCCTGCCGCGCCGACTACCCAGCGCGGCGCTTGCATGTAGCCGGGCGGCGATACGATCCAACCCAGCGCGAGCGCGATGACGGCGAGTCCGCCTGCGATCAATGCGATGCCGAGACCGATTCGCGCGCGGCGAGAAGCTTGCAAATCGGGGTTGGTTTTCAGCATGCGGTCAGTTTCCGTAGCTAGATGCAGCGTTGCGAAACCCGGACACTAATCCCTCCGGCGCCAACCCTCGAACAAGTGCTCGGATTTGGCTGCGCTGCATCCAGCCCTACCCTGCTAGCATCTGCACGCCCCACCCCACCCCAAACCCCGTCACATCGCTCGCCACCGCGCCTAACCCACCATCGCTTTCACTCGCCGAGAGATCCATGTGCAGCCACGGCCGCTCGTCGATAAATCGGGACAGAAAGCGCGCTGCCAAAATGTGATCGGCGTAAGAATCCGCGCTGCATTGTTTGACGTCCGCGATCTTGCTTTCCAGCGGCTTGTCGTAGTCGGCGTCCATCGGGAAACTCGCCACCCGTTCACCACAATCGCGGCCCGCAACAATAGCGCGCTGCACCCATTCCTCTCGATTGCCGATGATGCCGCTGTAGCGCGAGCCGAGCGCCACATGCATGCTGCCGGTGAGCGTGGCGAAGTCGATGATGACTTCCGGCTTTTCGCGCGCGGCCAGCGCGAGTGTGTCGGAGAGGATCATGCGGCCTTCGGCATCGGTGTGGATGATCTCGATGGTGGTGCCGTTTATGGCTTTCACCACATCGTTCTGCTTGTACGCCTTCGGGCCGATGTTGTTTTGCACCAGGGCCAGCCAGCCGTCGATTGCCACCGGCAGCTTGAGTCGCGCGGCGGCGTGCATGATGCCGAGCACGACGGCGGAGCCGTTCATATCGCCGTGCATGCCGTACATATATTTCGATGACTTCAAATTGTGCCCGCCGGTGTCGAAGCACACGCCTTTACCGACCAGCGCGATGCGCCGCTTCGCGCCGCGCGGAGCATACGTAAGCCGCACAATTGCGGCGTCATCGTCATGACTGCCTTGGGCGACGGCGACGAACGCGCCCGCGCCTATCTCGCGCAGCTTCTTCATGTCGAATTCGGCGCGCTTCCAGCCGTGCTCTTTGGCGATCTCGGCGATGCGCGCGCGGTAGGTGCGCGGCGTCAGATCGTTCGGCGGCAGCAGCGTGAGCTCGCGCGTGAGCGTATTGCCTTCAGCGATGGCGCGCTGCGCGGCGAACGCATCGGCGGCGCGATAGCCGAACAGCAGAATTTGCTTGAGCGCCTTGGCGTCCGACTTGCTTTTGCGCGTCGGCAACGCCGCACCGTTCAGCCAAGCGCAATACACCGCTAATTCCGCTTCGAGTTTGCGCTCCGCTGCATCGCCGTGAACAGAAATGTGTAGCACCTGTGGCGACTCGTCCAGCAGCAACTTAACTGCCTTGCGCATAGAAGTGAGTTGCTCGAAGCGGTTCTTGGCCGCATCGAGCATCACCCATGCGGCGAGCTTGCCTTCGGGCGTTTGCGCGGCGATGGGCTCGTCGATCAAATCGGTGAATTTCTTATTGCGACGCTTGAACGTGTTGCGCAGCGTGGCCTCGCCGGGGAAGGTTCGAGTGAAATTCTCGCTTTTGGGCAGGACGACCAGAAAATGCGTAAGCGTTTTGAAATGCGCCTGCGATAGTGCAGTTTCGCTTTGACTCAGTTTAGCTAGCATGGTGGGCCCAGTGGTTATTCGTGTTCAATGAGGTTGACCATAAAATCGTTGCCATTTTAGTGCAGGACGATAGCGCGCCCGCGCAAGCCTGGTGCGGCTTCGCGCCTACGCACCAGGGTATTGCCTGAAGTAGCCCATGCAGCATGCTCGACACAGCGATACCCCTTGTTGATCGATTGCCGTCCGATCATTAAGCTTGCCGCACTTTTCGATGAAAGCCTGACGATGCGCCAATACCTCGACTTCCTCTCGCACATTCTGGAACACGGCGTCACCAAGTCAGATCGCACCGGCGTCGGCACCATCAGCGTGTTCGGCCATCAAATGCGTTTTGATTTGAGCAAGGGCTTCCCGGTCGTGACGACAAAGAAGCTGCACCTACGCTCGATCATCCACGAGCTGCTGTGGTTTTTGACCGGCGACACCAACGTCAGATACCTGCGCGAGAACGGCGTCACCATTTGGGACGAGTGGGCGGACAGCGACGGCGACCTCGGCCCGGTCTACGGTAAGCAATGGCGCCACTGGGAAACGCCGGAAGGCAAAGTCATCGACCAAATGAACGATGTCGTCGCGCAGATCAAAAAGAATCCCGATTCGCGCCGCTTGCTCGTCTCAGCGTGGAATGTCGGCGAGATCCCCTTCATGGCGCTGCCGCCGTGCCATTTGCTGTTCCAGTTCTACGTCGCCGAGGGAAAACTCTCCTGCCAGCTCTATCAGCGCTCCTGCGACGCGGGTTTAGGCGTGCCGTTCAACATCGCCAGCTACGCGCTGCTCACGCACATGGTCGCGCAGCAGTGCGATCTCAAAGTCGGCGATTTCGTTTGGACTGGCGGCGATTGCCACATCTATTTGAATCACGTCGAGCAGATCAAAACACAGTTGACGCGCGAGCCGTTTCCGCTGCCAAAGTTGGTGATCAAGCGCCGGCCGGAGAGTTTGTTCGATTACAAGTTTGAGGATTTCGAGATCGTCGGGTACCAGTCGCATCCGCATATTGCGATGCCGGTGGCGGTTTGAGCCCGCTGCCTGCCATTGCTGCGGTGCCGGCACGTTGGAGCACAGTGCGGGAGCGTTACGTCGGACTACCGCGACAGGATTTCGCATGGGTCCCAAGCATGCTCGCGCTAGTCGACCATATCGAGAAATCGCCGCTTGGCTCCGGCCTGTACCCGTGGACCTCAATGTTTGATCTTTGTATTGCCCAGACACCAGCTCGCACCATGCCGTTTCTTCGGATTTCACCCTTGCAGGACGGTATGGTTGAGTTCCGCTACATCGACACTGGGATCCAGCAAAAACAATGGGTACGCGTTGTTGCGGCAGAAGAGATGATCGCCCGATTCGACTCTTTTGTTGATCAACTTCATTGGGCGTATCTTCCGAAGTCGGGGAAGTAGCAAGTAGCCTGGATTAGCGACGCAGTCGCGTAATCCGGGGATTCGGCGCAGCCGAATCTGCATCGTCCGGGCTTCTCATTCCCCGGATTACGCCTGCGGCTAATCCAGGCTACCATTCAGACTTCGTTCAAAAGCGTCGCTTCAATGCCCGGCCCCAAATACCTAGGCTTCGACACCCTCGCGCTGCACGCCGGCCAAGCGCCCGACCCGGTGCACGGCGCGCGCGCGACGCCGATTTATCACACGACTTCGTACGTGTTCAAAGACACCGAACACGCGGCGTCGCTCTTTAATCTCGAACGCGCGGGCCATGTCTACTCGCGCATTTCCAACCCGACCACCGCGGTGTTGGAAGAGCGCGTCGCGGCGCTGGAAGGCGGCGTCGGTGCGATTGCGGTGGCGAGCGGGCAGGCTGCGCTGCATCTGGCGATTGCCACGCTGATGGGCGCGGGCTCGCACATCGTCGCTTCGCGCGCGCTGTACGGCGGTTCGCACAATCTGCTGCAATTCACGCTCCCCCGCTTCGGCATTGAAACCACGTTCGTCAACGCGCGCGATCTCGACGCTTGGCGCGCGGCGATCCGGCCGAACACGCGGCTATTGTTCGGCGAAACGCTCGGCAATCCGGGTTTGGATGTGCTCAACATTCCGGCGACCTCCGACATCGCGCACGCAGCCACGCTGCCGCTGCTGGTGGATGCCACGCTCACAACGCCGTATTTGTCGAAACCGTTCGAGCAAGGCGCGGATTTGCTGTTTCATTCCGCGACCAAGTTCCTCGGCGGCCACGGCGTGGCGATCGGCGGCGTGCTGGTGGACGGCGGCAAGTTCGATTGGCGCGCTTCGGGCAAATTCCCGACGCTGACCGAGCCTTACGAGGGCTTTCACGGCTTGAATTTCGCCGAGGAATCCGACATCACTGCCTTTCTGCTGCGCACACGGCGCGAAGGTTTGCGCGATTTCGGCGCCTGCATGAGCCCGATGAACGCCTTCCAGATTCTGCAAGGCATCGAGACGCTGCCGCTGCGCATGCAGCGCCATATCGACAACACGCGCAAGGTCGTTGCGGCGCTCGGCGCACATCCGGCCGTGGCGAGCATCAACTATCCAGAACTCGAATCGCACCCGGATCATGCCCTCGCGCGCGCGCTGTTGCCGCGAGGCTGCGGGGCGGTGCTGAGCTTCGAACTGAAAGGCGGCGCGGACAACGACCCAAGAGCGGCAGGCAAACGCTTCATCGAGCGTTTGAGCGTGTTCTCACATCTTGCGAATATCGGCGATGCCAAGTCACTGGTCATTCACCCAGCCAGCACCACGCACTTCCGCATGACCGCGGACGAGTTGCGCGCGGCCGGCATCAGCGCCGGCACGGTGCGCCTATCGATCGGTCTGGAAGATCCGGACGACTTGATCGAAGATTTGAATGCCGCGTTGCGCGCATCGCAGAAGGCTTAGGCGCGATGCTTATTCAAGTCGACGCAAAGAATGTTTTTTACTACCACGCCAACCGGGCGATGGTAGCCGCACAGCCGAACATCGTTTTCGTTCACGGCGCCTCGCACGACCACAGCGTGTGGGCGCTGCAGAGCCGCTATTTCGCCTACCACGGCTGGAACGTCTTCGCGCTCGATCTACCCGGGCATGGCCGCTCGGGCGGTCTGGCTCTTACTTCGATCGAAGACAGCGCGGATTGGTTGCTGCGTTTTCTCGACGCTGCGGGTATCGAAAGCACGGCGCTCGTTGGCCACAGCATGGGCTCGCTCATCGCATTGGAAGCAGCGGCGAGCGCTCCACAGCGCGTTACTAAACTTGCGCTGATCGGCACGGCCGCGCCGATGGCGGTCGGCGAAGGTTTGCTCAACGCTGCGCGTGCCAACGAGAGAGCCGCGCACGACATGGTGACCATTTGGGGACACCGCTCGCGCAGCGGCGCTAACCCGAATCCGGGCATGTGGATGATGGGCTACAACCTGCGGCTCAACGAGCGCGCTGCGCGCGATGTGCTGTTCGCCGACTTGAATGCGTGCAACGAGTACAAAACAGCGCTAGAGCGCGGCGCGCAAGTGCAATGCCCGGCGTTGGTGATCACCGGTCAGCGCGATATCATGACGCCGGCAAAAGCCGCGCGCGCGCTGGTGCAGGCAATGCCGCAAAGCAAACTGGTAAGCATCGATGCCGGGCACGCGCTGATGAGCGAGCAACCGGACGCGGTGTTGGACGCGCTACGCGCGTTCCTCTAGCGCGGGCTCGCGCCTACAACGCGAGTGCGCCGCGCGCGCGGAATTGGTTGGGCCGCGCCAAAATCAACTTGCCGAGTTCTTCAAGCAAAGCATCATCTACGGCCTCGGTCGCATAACAAAGTTTGAGCGTTTCGAAGCGCTCGACGTTGCGCAGGGTAAAAACAATCTCCGCTTGATCGGCCTGGCTGTCGGCGCGTATCACCGCCCCTATGGTGGCGGGAATCTTGAACTTGCCGCCGGTCACGCGACTGCGTTCGTTGCGGAACTCGTCCAAAGTGAATTTCAAGTTGGCCTCCCAGAGATACTGTTCCACTTGCTCTTTCTGGGTGATGTTGTCCTTGACGACCTCAAATATCTTGGGCGAAGCGTATTGGTACTGGAAGTGCACGTAGTCGAGATATTCCTTGTCGTCGACAGTTTTCTTGCGGTAGTCGGCGAAGAAATCGGCGAGCGTCAAGTTCTCGAATTTGCCGACGCCTGCAAGCATGAAGGTTCGCGCAGTCGCGGGCTTGATGACGGCAAGCTGCTTGCCCAACGCATCCAGATAGGCATATGTCTTTTGCAGCGCCGCGTCGGCGCGTTGCGCAATGTCGCGCGCGCGCTCAGCGTCGCTCATGCGCGCATGGCTGACGGCGTCAGCTTGCTGCTTAAGTTCGTCGAGTAAACCCATGGACTAAGTGACAGGCGGCAACGAAAGCGGCCTATTGTACCGCCGCGCTGCGCCAGCGCGCTTTCTGGATACTACCCAGACGATAGCTGCAGAAGCAGCGGTAGTTCTGACATTAAGATCTAAGCTGCCAGCAGTTTAGGGCACTCTAGGCTTGCGGCGCGTCCACGACGGGCGGCGCGGGCTCGACTTCTTCCAGGGTCAGCTTGATCTTGTCTTGCTCGTCGACATCGACCGTCACTTTACCGCCGTTCAACAGGCGCCCGAACAATAACTCGTCCGCGAGAGCGCGACGTATCGTGTCTTGGATGAGCCGCGCCATTGGGCGCGCGCCCATGAGCGGATCAAAGCCCTTCTTCGCCAAATGCTTTTTCAGCGCCTCGGTAAACTGCACTTCGACTTTCTTCTCATGCAACTGCGCTTCGAGTTGCATCAAGAATTTCTCCACCACGCGCAAGATGATATCTTGGTCAAGCGCCTTGAACGAGATCGTCGCGTCAAGCCGATTGCGGAACTCCGGCGTAAACATGCGCTTGATTTCAGCCATCTCGTCACCCACGCGCGGGGATTCGATGAACCCCATCGTCGTTTTGGTGAGCGATTCCGCGCCCGCGTTAGTGGTCATGATCACGATCACGTTGCGGAAATCCGCCTTGCGCCCGTTATTGTCGGTGAGCGTGCCGTGATCCATGACTTGCAACAGGATGTTGTAGACATCCGGATGCGCCTTTTCGATCTCGTCCAACAGCAACACGGAATAAGGATGCTTGGTGATCTGTTCGGTGAGCAAACCGCCTTGATCGAAGCCGATGTAGCCCGGCGGTGCACCGATCAAGCGCGATACCGCGTGGCGCTCCATGTATTCGGACATGTCGAAACGGATGAGTTCGACGCCAAGGCAATATGCAAGCTGTCGCGCAACTTCGGTCTTGCCGACACCGGTCGGGCCCGAAAATAGGAAACAACCAATCGGCTTCGCCGGATTGCCTAATCCGCTGCGCGCCATCTTAATCGCGGCAGTCAGCGCGTCGATGGCCGGATCTTGGCCAAAAACAACCGCTTTCAGATCACGATCGAGCGTTTTCAGCGCGGTGCGATCGTCGCTGGTGACGGTCTTCGGCGGGATTCGCGCGATTTTGGCGACGATTTCCTCGATTTCGGTCTTGCCGATGACGCGGCGCTGTTTCGACTTCGGCAAAATGCGCTGAGCAGCGCCGGCTTCGTCGATGACGTCGATGGCCTTGTCCGGCAGGTGGCGGTCATTGATATGCCGCGACGACAGCTCAACCGCACAGGTCAGCGCGGCTTGCGAATACTTAACGCCGTGGTGCTTCTCGAAGCGCGACTTGAGACCTTCGAGGATCTTCACCGTTTCGTCGATCGATGGCTCGGTGACGTCGACTTTTTGAAAGCGCCGCGTCAGCGCGTGATCTTTCTCGAACACGCCGCGGTACTCGTTGTAAGTGGTGGCGCCGATACACTTCAATGCCCCAGAAGTGAGTGCGGGCTTCAGCAGGTTCGATGCATCCAGCGTGCCGCCGGAAGCTGCACCGGCGCCAATGACCGTGTGAATTTCGTCGATGAAAAGAATCGAGTTGGGGTTGTCTGCCAATTGCTTGACGACCGCCTTGAGGCGCTGTTCGAAATCGCCCCGATACTTCGTGCCCGCCAACAAAGAACCCATGTCGAGCGAATACACTTGGCACTTGGCTAGGATATCGGGCACATCGCCCTCGATAATGCGCCGCGCCAAGCCTTCAGCGATGGCCGTCTTGCCGACCCCCGCTTCGCCCACCAGCAGCGGATTGTTTTTGCGGCGGCGGCACAAAATCTGCACCACGCGCTCCAGCTCTTTCTCGCGCCCGATCAGCGGATCGATCTTGCCGGCGAGCGCAAGCGCATTCAAGTTTTGCGTGAAACTCTCCAGCGCTCCGCCGGGGGAGGCTTCCTGTTCCTGCTCTTGCTCCTGCTCTTCCTTGTTTTGCCCGCTCTGCGCGACTTTGCTGATGCCGTGAGATATAAAGTTCACCACATCCAAGCGCGTGATGTTTTGCTGATGCAGGAAGTAAACGGCATGCGAATCTTTCTCTCCGAAAATCGCCACCAGAACGTTGGCGCCGGTAACCTCCTTCTTGCCGGAAGACTGCACGTGCAAGATGGCGCGCTGAATAACGCGCTGAAACCCGAGCGTGGGCTGCGTGTCGACATCGCCGGTGCCGCCGACAGTGGGCGTATGCTGCTGCACAAATTCCGCGAGCGCGCGGCGCAACTCTTCGACTTTCGCGCCGCATGCCTTCAACACCTCAAGCGCAGATGGATTATCGAGCAGCGCCAGCAGCAGATGCTCAACGGTAATGAACTCATGCCGCTTTTGCCGGGCTTCGACAAAAGCCATGTGTAAGCTGACTTCGAGTTCTTGAGCAATCATCGTCTAATTCTCCTCCATCACGCATTGCAGCGGATGTTGATGCTGTCTGGCAAAACCCATCACCAATTCGACTTTCGTTGCTGCCACATCTCTAGGATACACTCCGCACACGCCGCGCCCCTCCGTATGCACTTTGAGCATCACCCTAGTAGCGAGTTCGCGCGACATACCGAAAAACTTTTGCAGCACCAGCACGACGAACTCCATCGGCGTGAAATCATCATTGCATAAAACTACTTTGTACAAAGGCGGCGGCTTAAGCTTGGTCGGCTGCTTCTCCAGCAGAGTGCCGCTTCCGCTGCCCTGCTTATCGCCCATATCGTCCCGCATACTTCGCACGTCGATTCCCTTGCTCATTGTGGCAATACCGCTATTTTTTGCAAGCCCCCTGGCGAGGGGTAAAAACGCCTCTGATCGAGCGTTACCCCAGCGCGATCAGGCACTTGACGAGAGTCAACCAAGTGTCGTAAAACGGCGCCGGGGGAAGAGCATAGCGGCTGCCGGGAGCAGTCGTGACCGGCTGAAATCGCGAGTGCTTGGAACCCCAAAGGGGGAGTTTGTTTCAATAGCAAAGTAAGAAGAGGAAGGTGAAGATGGCAACAGGCACAGTCAAGTGGTTCAACGATGCGAAGGGATACGGTTTTATCACGCCCGATGATGGCGGCGAGGACCTGTTCGCGCACTTCTCGGCAATCCAAATGAACGGATTTAAAACGCTCAAGGAAGGCCAAAAGGTGACATTCGAAGTCGTGCAAGGACCCAAAGGCAAGCAAGCATCCAACATCGCGGCAGGCTAAAGCTCGCTGCGCGAAGGTAGGCGATATCCGCTGCGCTCACCTTCGCGACCAATCAATTCCAACTTAACCGCCCCCAGCGCCGCGTTTCTCACGCGGAAGAACGCTGGAGGCGGTTTTTGTTGGCTATGCCAACAAGTGGGCGGTTTTAGTTGGCTATGCCAATAAGTGGGCAGTTTCTGTTGGCTACCCAAAGAATTGGGCATTCTTCGCTGGCTGTGCCAACCATCAAGCGAGTCTTGCCGTGGGCGCCAATAGCGTGGGCGGTCGCCCGTTAGTGGCGGCCAAGCCGATTGCTGTTCCCGCTTCATTGACCTTGCGCCACTCACCTCTCGGCTCGCCCGCGCTAGCCCATTTTGGCAATCATGGCGTTGCCAAATCCCGAGCATGATACTTGGTTCGCGCCGGTCATTAGCCGCGCGAAGTCATAAGTTACCGTCTTTTGCTCGATTGCCTTGCTCATAGAATTAATGATCAAATCCGCCGCCTCGACCCAACCCATGTGACGCAGCATCATTTCCGCGGAGAGTATCAGTGAACCGGGATTGACGTAGTCCTTACCCGCATACTTCGGCGCGGTGCCATGAGTGGCCTCAAACATGGCGACGGTGTCGCTTAGATTTGCGCCTGGCGCAATACCGATACCTCCGACTTGGGCGGCGAGCGCATCGGAAATGTAGTCGCCGTTTAGGTTCATCGTGGCGATCACGTCATACTCGTCCGGGCGCAGCAGGATTTGCTGCAAGAACGCGTCGGCGATCACATCTTTGATGACGATACCGTTCGGCAGCTTCATCCACGGACCGCCGTCGAGCAGTTCGGCGCCGAACTCACGCTTGGCCAGTTCATAGCCCCAATTCTTGAACGCGCCCTCGGTGAATTTCATGATGTTGCCCTTGTGTACCAAGGTGACCGAACGGCGCTTGTTTTGGACTGCGTATTGAATTGCGCGGCGCACCAAACGGTCGGTGCCTTCGCGCGAGACTGGTTTGATGCCGATGCCCGATGTGGCGGGGAAGCGTATTTTTTTCACCCGCATCTCATTCTGCAAGAACGCAATGATCTTTTTGGCGTTCTCCGACTCCGCTTCCCACTCGATGCCGGCGTAAATGTCTTCGGAATTCTCCCGAAAAATAATCATGTCGGTCTTATGCGGCTCCTTGACCGGGCTCGGCACGCCGGTGAACCAGCGTACGGGCCGCAAGCAAACATAAAGATCCAATTCTTGCCGCAGTGCAACATTGATCGAACGAATACCGCCACCGACCGGCGTCGTCAACGGACCCTTAATCGACACGACATAGTCCTTGACCGCATGCAGCGTCTCCTCCGGCAGCCAGACGTTCTCGCCGTACACTTTGCAAGACTTCTCGCCCGAATACACCTCCATCCACGCAATCTTGCGCTTGCCGCCGTAAGCCTTTTGCACTGCCGCGTCCACTACCTTGATCATCACGGGCGTGATGTCCACGCCGGTGCCATCGCCCTCGATATAAGGAATGATGGGATCATTCGGCACGTCGAGCGAAAAATCGGGGCGCACCTTGATCTTTGTGCCTTGCGTTGGAACCTTGATGTGCTGATACATGTCGGCCTCTGAAGTGAATTCGCTCTGCTCGAGCAACGTTGACGAAGCGCTATTTTACCAGGCTACCCTTCGCTCGCCTCGCACGGCGGTGCGCCGCCGCAGCCGGCCGCGACAAGTTGCCTTCAATGTCGACAGGCGTACTATTGCTTGCTTGACCGCCCGGCGCACGCTCTTGGTGCGCCGTTAAGTCTTATGGCTAATTTGGGTGCATCCAGGCGTGCTGCCGCCCGCTGGCAGCCGGGAAAGTACTGGTACGCGGATTGCTCTTCTAGAACTAACTTCTCATGCAGATTCAGCGCGTCTCTAACCCGATGTACTACGACGAACTGCGCGACGCTGCGAACCAGATCCGGCCGCATTATCAAACCTACGCCGATTGGCTCGCCGCTATGCCGCCCGAGCGCATCGGCCACAAGCGCACCGAAGCGGAGATGCTATTTCATCGCGTCGGCATCACTTTCGCCGTCTATGGCGAGCAAGATGCCACCGAACGCCTGATACCGTTCGATATCGTCCCACGCATCATTCCGCCGGAAGAATGGCGTCTGCTCGAGCGCGGTTTGATTCAGCGCGTGAAGACATTGAATATGTTCTTGCACGATGTGTATCACGAGCAGGCTGTGTTCCAAAAAGGACTGATACCGCGGGAAAAGGTCCTAAACAACAGCCAATATCGCAGCGTCATGCACGGTATCGACGTGCCTTCGAACATTTACGCGCACATCGCCGGCATCGACTTGGTGCGCGCCGGCGCGGGCGAGTTCTACGTGCTGGAGGACAATCTGCGCGTGCCCTCGGGCGTTTCTTATGTGCTGGAAAACCGCAAAGTCATGATGCGGCTGTTTCCTGAGCTATTCGCCACGCACCCGGTTGCTCCGGTCGATCACTACCCCGACTTACTGCTGGAGAATCTGCGCGCGGTCGCGCCGCAAGCCTCATCCGACCCCACCGTCGTGCTGCTGACCGCCGGCTCATTCAACAGCGCCTACTTTGAACACACCTTCCTAGCTCAGCAAATGGGCATCGAGCTGGTGGAAGGGCAAGATCTATTCGTGCGCGACGGCTTTGTTTTCATGCGCACCACGCGCGGGCCCAAGCAAGTCGACGTCATCTACCGCAGGATCGACGACGACTTTCTCGATCCCAAGGCGTTTCGACCCGATTCGATGTTGGGCGTGCCGGGTTTGCTGGACGTCTATCGCAACGGCCGTGTTAGTTTGGCCAATGCGGTCGGCACCGGGGTAGCGGACGACAAGTCGATCTACCCGTTTGTGCCGTCGCTGATCGAGTTTTATCTGGGCGAGAAGCCGATCTTGAACAACGTGCCCACGTTCGATCTCGGCAAAAAGGAAGAATTGCACTACGCACTGGCCCATTTGGCGGAATTGGTCGTCAAGGAAGTGCACGGCTCCGGCGGCTACGGCATGCTCGTTGGCCCCAGTGCGACGGCATCCCAACGCGCGGAGTTTCGCGAACGCATTTTGGCGTCGCCGGAAAAATACATCGCCCAGCCGACGCTCGCCCTCTCAACTTGTCCAACTTACGTTGAATCGGGCATAGCGCCGCGTCACGTCGATCTGCGCCCGTTCGTGCTTTCCGGCAAATCGGTCACCATCGTGCCGGGCGGTCTCACACGCGTAGCGCTCAAGGAAGGTTCGCTGGTGGTCAACTCGTCACAAGGCGGCGGCACCAAAGACACTTGGGTGTTGGAACACTAACGATGCTGAGCCGCACCGCCAACGATCTGTTTTGGATGTCGCGCCACATGGAGCGCGCGGAAAATGTGGCGCGCATTTTGGACGTGACGCACCGCATGTCGCTACTACCCTATGCGCCGCTGCAACCGGGACAAGACTGGGCGCAACCCTGGGTGGTGCCGCTCGTCATCACCGGTTTGGTCACGCCTTTTTATCAGACGCACTCGGAACTGGCCACCGACAATGTGTTGAAGTTCATGGTGCTCGATGCGAGCAATCCTTCCAGCATTTACTCGTGCATCAAGAAGTCGCGCGAAAACGGCCGTTCACAACGCGGCGCCATCAGTTCGGAAATGTGGGAATGCCTGAACGACACCTGGCTCAGCATGAAGAACGTGTCGTTCGACTCTATGACCGCTTCGGGCTTGGGCAGCTTCTTCGAGTGGGTGAAAATGCGCTCGCAACTATTTCGCGGCATTACCTTCGGCACCATGCTGCGCGACGAGGGCTATCGCTTCATCCGCTTGTCCACTTTCTTGGAGCGCGCGGACAATACAGCGCGCATTCTCGACGTCAAGTATCACACGCTGCTGCCGAGCGTGGCCGATGTCGGCGGCGCGGTGGACTACTATCAGTGGGGGGCGCTGCTGCGCTCCGTCGGTTCTTTCGAGGCCTACCGGAAAGTGTACCGTGCGGTCATCACGCCGCTCAAGGTCGCCGAGCTGCTCATCCTGCGCGACGACATTCCACGCTCGCTGCACACCTGCATGAACGAAATTTACGAGTTGCTGCAGGAGCTAAACGACGACGAGTCCGTGGAGGCGGAGCGCCTCGCCGGCGAAATACATTCGCAGCTCCACTACAGCCGCATGGAAAAGATTATCGCCATCGGCCTGCACGAATACCTGATGCAGTTCTTGCAGCAGATTGCTGCGCTCAACGGCGAGATCGACAATCAGTTTCTAGCGCCGGTTTATCAATAAGTGCGCGCCGCTGACTCGCGCGCAATGAAGGTTCCGCTTTGACTATCCGCGTCGCGCTGCATCATCGCACCGCCTACACATTCGACCGCTTGGTCGGCCTCTCGCCGCATGAAATCCGCTTGCGGCCCGCCGCGCATACACGCACGCCGATCGCCAGCTACTCGATGCGCATACTGCCGGCCGAGCACTTCTTGAATTTTCAGCAGGACCCCTACGGCAATTATGTTGCGCGCGTGGTGTTTCCCGAAAAGGCCAAAGCCATGGAGATCGTGGTCGATCTAGTGGCCGACATGACCATCATCAACCCGTTCGATTTCTTCGTCGAACCCTACGCGGAAACCTTCCCCTTCGCCTATCCGCCGCAGCTGAAAATCGAGCTCGCGCCTTATTTGGAACTGGAACCAGCCGGGCCGCTGCTGCAACAGTGGTTGCAAGAGTTCCGCGCGCATCGCTTCGCGGCGGGCACCACGACTGTGGATTTCTTGGTGCACATCAACCAACGCATTCAGCAGCAGATTCGCTACTTGGTGCGCATGGAACCCGGCGTTCAACGCCCGGACGAAACGCTGCAACTGGCGAGCGGCTCGTGCCGCGACTCCGGCTGGTTGTTGGTGCAGGTGCTGCGACAGCTGGGTTTGGCGGCGCGCTTCGTGTCGGGCTACCTCATTCAACTGGTAGCGGATCAGGCGCCGCTGGACGGCCCCGCCGGACCGACGCGAGACTTCACCGATTTGCACGCTTGGGCCGAAGTGTATATCCCCGGCGCCGGTTGGATCGGTCTCGACCCAACCTCGGGACTGATGGCTGGGGAAGGCCATATTCCGCTTGCCTGCACCGCTTTTCCGTCGAGCGCCGCGCCGGTAATCGGCGGCACCGACGTCTGCCAATCCACTCTCGCTTTCGAGATGACGGTTACGCGCATCCATGAGGACCCGCGCGTCACCAAACCCTATTCCGTTGAACAATGGGCCGCTATCGACACGCTGGCGGAGCAAGTCGACGCCGAGCTCCGCGCGGGCGATGTGCGACTGACGCACGGCGGGGAGCCGACCTTTGTCTCGGTCGACGATATGGACGGCGACGAATGGAACTACGCCGCGTTGTCGCCGAAAAAATGGGAACTCGCGCAGCAACTGGCATGGCGTCTGCAAACGCGCTTTGCCCCCGGCGCGCTGTTCTTCCACGGTCAAGGCAAATGGTACCCGGGTGAGCCGCTGCCACGCTGGGCATTGAGTATTTATTGGCGCGACGATGGTGTGCCGCTGTGGCGCGATCTCAAGCGGATTGCCGGCGAAGGGGGCACCGCGCAGCTAGCGGACGCCGAGCGCCTGTGCAAAGCAATCGCCGCGAACCTAGGACTCGATCCGCAGTTCACCATCGCCGCTTTCGAAGATCCGCTGGTGCTGCTCCAGCTCGAGGGCAAGCTGCCGCCGAACGTCGATCCGCTCAGTGCGCCGCTGAAAGACTACGACGAGCGCTCGCGCTTGACGCAGCTCTTAGGACGCGGCTTGGCCAAGCCGGCGGGCTACGTCTTGCCGCTGCAAGCTAAGGAGTCGCCCGATCGACCGGCGGCCACTGAATGGCACACCTCGCGCTGGCCGGTGCGGCGCGAACAAGTTTATCTGCTGGCGGGCGATTCACCACTGGGCTTCCGCTTGCCGATCGCCTCGCTGCCCGAACTGCTGCCCGAGGAAACCGAGCTGGATTTTGATCGCGACCCGTTCGATGCGCGCAGCGCGCTGCACGACGCGCACAGCGCCGCGGAGCAAGCGCGGCACACGCGCGGCAAAAGCGCTGCCGCGCCGAAGCCGAAGGAAGTGGTGCGCACCGCGCTGTGCGTCGAGCCGCGCCGCGGTTGCGTGTACGTGTTTCTGCCACCGGTCAAACGCCTGGAGGATTTCGTCAATCTAGTGTCTGCCGTCGAACGCGCCGCGGAAGAAACCGGCACCGCACTGCGCATCGAGGGTTACGCGCCGCCGCGCGATCCGCGCCTGCGCTGCATCAGCGTGACGCCCGATCCGGGCGTGATCGAAGTGAACGTGCATCCGGCCGCCTCGTGGAAAGAGTTAAGCACCAACACCAGCGCCTTGTATGAGGAAGCGCGCAGCGTGCGGCTCGGCACCGAGAAATTCATGCTCGACGGGCGTCACAGCGGCACCGGCGGCGGCAATCACGTTACCCTCGGCGGTGCGACCACCGCCGACAGCCCGTTCCTGCGCCGCCCCGATCTGCTGCAAAGTTTTATTACTTATTGGCAAAACCACCCGGCGCTGTCTTACCTTTTTTCCGGGTTGTTCGTCGGCCCGACCAGTCAGGCGCCGCGCGTCGATGAAGCGCGCGACGATCACCTCTATGAGTTGGAGATCGCGTTCCAGCAATTGCAACGGCTAACGAAAACGGGCGAAGAAAGCAAACGGCTCTGGCTGGTTGACCGCTTGCTGCGGCACCTGCTCGTCGATATGACCGGCAACACCCACCGCGCCGAATTCTCCATCGACAAGCTGTACTCACCGGACGGCCCGACCGGGCGGCTGGGCTTGGTCGAATTCCGTGCCTTTGAGATGCCGCCGCATCCGCAAATGAGCTTGCTGCAATCCCTGCTGTTGCGCGCGTTGCTAGCGCGCTTCTGGGCGAAACCATATGCAGCGCCGCTGGTGAATTGGGGCACGGCGCTGCACGATCGCTGGATGCTGCCGCACTTCATCGCGCAAGACGTCGCCGACGTGGTGCGCGATTTACGCGCGGCGGGTTACGCCTTCGATGAAGCCTGGTTCGCGCCATTCGTGGAATTTCGCTTTCCGCGTTACGGCACGGTGGTGTACGAAGGCGTGCAACTGGAGTTGCGTCAAGCGATCGAGCCCTGGCATGTGCTGGGCGAAGAAGTCTCGCGCGCCGGCACCTCGAGATATGTCGATTCTTCAGTGGAACGCCTGCAAGTCAGAATCGCCGGGATGACCGGCACGCGCCACGCGCTCGCGTGCAACGGCCGCGCCGTGCCGCTACAAGCGACCGGCACGCATGGCGAATTCGTCGGCGCGGTGCGCTACCGGGCGTGGGCACCGCCCTCGGCGCTGCACCCGACCATCGGCGTGCACTCGCCGCTGGTGTTCGACATTGTCGATACTTGGAGCGAGCGCGCCATCGGCGGCTGCACTTTTCATGTGGTGCATCCGGGTGGGCGCAGCTACGAGACGTTTCCGGTCAATGCCAACGAAGCCGAAGCCAGGCGCGTGGCGCGCTTTTGGAACCACGGCCACACACCGGGGAAACTGCGGCTGAAGCCGGAACCCGTCAACAAGAGTTTTCCCTTTACGCTCGACCTGCGCTGGAATCCCAACACCTGAGAAACCTCTGAAGCGGTTTCGCGTTCGAGAGCATCACCCGCGCTGGGCACGCGGATTTGCTATCCTGCCGCTTTTGCCGACCCGGCTATCGGATTGCTCGCATGACTTATTGTGTAGGTTTGCTGCTCGACGAAGGCATGGTGTTCGCATCGGACTCGCGCACCAATGCGGGAGTTGACCAGATCTCCAGTTTTCGCAAGATGAAGATTCTGGACCGCCCGGACGATAGGCTGATCGTCATCATGAGTTCGGGCAATTTGTCGATCACGCAGAACGCAATCAATCTGCTGGAAATGCAGACGCGGCATTCCGATGGTTCGCTCAACATCTGGAACGCGCAGTCGATGTTCGAAGTCGTCACCCTCATCGGCGAGTCGCTGCGCCAAGTGCGCCAGCGCGACGCGACCTACCTGTCGCAGGCCAACGTCGATTCCAGCGCGTCTTTCATCGTCGGCGGACAACTCAAAGGCGAGCAACAGCGCTTGTTCTTGGTATACAGCGAGGGCAACTTCATCGAAGCGGGCATCGATACGCCGTTTTTCCAGATCGGCGAAACCAAGTACGGGCGCCCGATCATCGATCGTGTCATCAAACCGAATACCCCGCTGATCGAGGCGACCAAGTGCGTGCTGGTCTCGTTCGACTCAACTATGCGCAGCAACATCTCTGTGGGCATGCCGATCGATTTGGCCGTGAGCACACGCAATAGCTACCGGTTGAGCATGCAGAAGCGTCTGCTGGAGGACGATCCTTACTTCGCGATGATTCACGCGCAATGGGGCGATGGTTTGCGCCGCGTCTTTGCGCAGTTGCCCGATCCGAATTGGCAGTTTCAGACCTAGGCTAAGAGCGAAGGAGTATCACTTGGTGTTTGGCTACACACCGTTCTAAAAACGCCATACCCCTGAGTGTTATCTCTACCTAAGTCGAAATGATGCGCATGTTGGCGGCGCGCTCAACAAACCAAAGCGCCGCCACCAACATAATCAGCAGCGAGCCGCCGACGAACACCACGCGCCGGTACAGCAAAGTCTCGCGCAAGAAGTAAGCGACCGGCAGGAATGCCGCGACGATCGCCAGTTGCCCTAACTCGACGCCGACGTTGAAGCCCACCAGTGCCAGTACTAAAGCATTGCGCGGCAGCCCGAGATCGCCCAGCACGCTGGCAAAGCCGAAACCGTGAATCAGACCGAACACGAACGCCACCACCCAGCGCTTGTTGTGCACGATAGGCCAAATATTGTTGAGCGCCGCCAGAATGACCGAAGCGGCAATGGCGGATTCGACCAAACGCGACGGTAACCTGATGATCTCCAACGCGGCCAGGCTAAGCGTAATCGAATGCGCAAGCGTGAACGAGGTGACAATCTTGAGCACATCCCAAAACGCTTCGCGAAAACCGCTCACCGGCTGCCACGCGCGCCCCTGCAGGAAGAACACCGCCGGCAGCAGCAGCGAAACCAGGAACAAGATGTGGTCATAGCCGATCCAGATGTGGTGCACGCCCTCCCAGACGAATTCCCAGAATTGTTGCCAACGCGAAACCTTTTCGAATTGGAACGTCTGACTCGTCGCATCGGTGCTAAATATGGCGGTACGCGTGACGCCGCCGACTTCGAAATTGAGCAAGCCTTTGTGCTGCGGATCTAGATCGAAAAAGAGTTGATACTTGACGTCCAAGTTACGCACCCGCTTCGGGCACTCGGCGCTAAAGCGCAGCACGGCGTAAGCGCCGTCGCTGTGGTTGTCGATGAGATGTTCACCCGCTTCGCTCGGGCACTCGGCGCCGTCCACCGCCAGCCTGAGGCGCGCCAGCGCATACGCCGCGATCTCGGTGTGCTTGGCTTTGACTTCGCCCCAGGTGATGTCGGCATCGCCGTTGGCATCCAAGCCGATTGCGAAATCGAGATCGCGCAGCGCGATGTCCCACTGCCCGTTGACGGTCTTATCGTCGACTTTGAGCGTGAGGTAGCTATCGCTTGGCTTGTGCGCGAAGGCCCCAGCACCCGCAAAGGCGAGAAGCGCGATAATTGCACGTAAATAGCGCATGGTTTCGATTTGTTAGTAGGGTGAGGTTTTAAGCGCGCCGTACAGCCCTGTCAACTCCGCCTGACAGTAATGCCGCATCCGTTACATTCCATTACTGTTGGTACTATTAATCCATAAGTCTTAAATTGCCTTAGTTTATAGTCTATCCTAGCCCAGGTATGTCTCAGCCTGAACGTCCACGCCTAACTGTCGCCGCTGTCGCCGAGCACGACGGCCGTTTCCTCATTGTTGAAGAACGCGCCGAGGACGGCTCCTTGCGCTTCAACCAGCCGGCTGGTCACGTCGAGGGCGGCGAAACGCTGCTCGAGGCGGTGCGGCGCGAAGCCTTGGAAGAAACCGGCCACAGTTTCACGCCGAACGCCTTGCTCGGCATCTACCATTACCGTGCGCTCGAGAACGGTATCACCTACCTGCGCTTTGCGTTCGCCGGCATCGCGACCGCACCGACGGCGCCCGTGCGTCTCGATGAGGGCATCGTGCAAGCGCATTGGCTGAGCCGCGAGGAATTGCTCGCGCAACGCGCCCGCCACCGCAGCGCTCTGGTACTGCTATGCGTGGACGACTACCTGCGCGGACAACGCTTACCTCTTGATCTTGTACGCAGCCTGCTTTGACTCGGATGCATCGCGCGTATGATGCACGCCCTTTCTTGTTGCGCCTGACGTGAACTGCTCGCTCAAACGCATCGTCGTCGGCATGTCCGGCGGTGTCGACTCCTCGGTGGCCGCGCTGTTGCTCAAGCGGCAGGGCCATGAAGTCATCGGCCTGTTCATGAAAAACTGGGAGGACGACGATGACGATGAATATTGCTCCACGCGCGAAGACTTGATTGATGCCGTGAGCGCCGCGGAAACAATCGGCGTCGACATCGAAGCCGTCAATTTCGCCGCCGAGTACAAAAACCGCGTGTTCGCCGAATTCTTGCGCGAGTACCAGGCCGGGCGCACGCCGAACCCGGATGTGCTGTGCAACGCCGAGATCAAGTTCAAAGCATTTCTCGATCATGCCATAAAGCTCGGCGCTGACTACATCGCCACCGGCCACTACGCGCGTGTTCGTCACGGCACGGCACACGGCGGCCGGCATGAACTGCTGCGCGGCTTAGACACAGGCAAGGATCAAAGCTATTTCTTGCACCGCTTGACACAAGCGCAACTCGAGAAGACTTTGTTCCCGCTCGGTGAGCTGCAGAAGAGTACGGTGCGCGAAATCGCGCGTGACGCCGGTCTCGCCAATCACGCCAAGAAAGATTCGACCGGGATCTGCTTCATCGGCGAGCGGCCGTTTCGCGAATTCCTCGCGCGCTATCTGCCACGCACGCCCGGCCCGATGCTCACCCCCGAAGGCCAGCGCGTTGGCGAGCACATGGGCTTGAGCTACTACACCATCGGTCAGCGCCAAGGCCTAGGCATCGGCGGCAGGAGAAGCGTCGACGGCAACGTCAACGGCGAGGCTTGGTTCGTGGCGGAAAAGCGCATCGCGGAAAACTCGCTCATCGTTGTGCAAGGGCACGATCATCCCTTGCTGTTGAAACCCGAACTGCACGCCGCAGACCTGGCGTGGACGCGCGCGACGCCGCCCGCGACCGATTGCGCTTACGGCGCTAAAACCCGCTACCGCCAGCACGACGCGCGTTGCCGCATCGGTTTCGATGCGAGCGGCGCACTCGAGGTGCGTTTCGAACAACCGCAACGCGCCATTACGCCAGGCCAGTCCGTGGTGCTGTACGATGGCGAAGTCTGCCTTGGCGGCGGCATTATTCAATAGCCGGAGATTGTTACGTGCTCACTCTGAATGGCTTGCGTCTTGTTCAAGGCGCCCTGATTGTCACCGCACTTTTGGCGAGCGCGGCATTACCGCTGCATGCCGATGATCTTAGCGATGCCAAGCGGCAGGATATTCTGAGGCTACAAGAGCTGAGCGGCGCGAAACGCATCGGCCAGCAGACCACTCAGCGCATGCTGGAGCGCATGCTGGAGCAACTGCAGCGCAGTCAACCGGCGCTGCCGGAACGCGCCATTCAGGCGGTGCGGCTAGAACTTGAATCTTTTGTCGCCGAAAAGTTCTTTGCCGACGGCGGCTTGATCGATCAACAAGCGCCGATCTATCACGAACATTTCACCCATGAGGAAATTCGCGAGCTGATCACTTTCTACGAAAGTCCCATCGGCCGCAAGCTTGCTCAAGAGCAGCCGGCGATCAGCGTCGAATTGATGAAGTTCACCGAATCGTCGGTAGCGCAGCTGCTGCCGCAACTTCACAGCCGCTTAAGCGAAGCGCTCAAAAAAGAAGGAATCAACGCGGCGCCACGCCGGCAGTAGAACTGCCGTCCGACACACTTACGCGGCGGGCGGAACGGTGTCCTTGAACGACTTGCGCTTGCTCAGCTTCTCCGCCAGCCGCGCAAGATTGTCGTACTCGCCACGCCAATCGATCTCACCGAAGCGGAAATCCAGGTAAGAGAGCGTGCAGCCGGTAACGATATCGGCCAAATTGAAGGTGGCGCCGGTGCAGTAGTCCTTCTCGCCTAGCTCTTGCGACAGCGCTTGCAGCCCATGATCGATCTTCTTGCGCTGCTTCGCGATCCATTCCTCGCTCTGCTGCGCTGCCGGCCGGCGTTTCTCCATCACGATGCCGACCGCCGCATCGACGATGCCGTCGCCGAGCGCTTCCCAACTCTTGACGTGAATGCGCGCGCGCGTCGGCTCGGGAATGAGTTTGCCGACTGGGGTAACGTTGTCGAGATAGTCGACAATCACGGGGGAATCGTAGATCGCCGTGCCGTCGTCGAGCAGCAACACCGGAACTTTGCCCAGCGGATTGAAGCGGAACACGGGCGAATCGGGTACGCCTACCGGTTCGACCTGCAACTCACATTCAATGCGCTTCTCGGCCAAAGCGATGCGCACTTTGCGCGCGTAGGGACTGGTCAGCGTGGCAATCAGTTTCATTTTTCTTGCGAGCCGTGCGTTGCCAAAAGTATAGCATTGGGTGGATTACAAGGCGCGGGGCACCCCCTGCCCCCGCGCGCGTACATGGAAACGAAGTCGCCGATCGAGGGCGCGCTACGCGCGCCTTGAGGTGAAAAGCAACGGCGGCGTGTTACACGGCGCGGGGGAACCCGGCGAAGACAGGCGAGGCTTGGCGCGCGCAGACAGCAACGCTGACCTGCGGCCCCGTTGCGTACCCATCCTCGCGTGCCCGCGCTCGTTCTGGATACGGAGTCGCCGATCGAGGGCGCGCTACGCGCACCATAAGGTGCAAAGCAGCGTGACGTGTTACAAGGCGCGGGGGAACCCTCGGCGAAGACAGGCGAGGCCTGGCGCGCGCAGACAGCAACGCTAACCTGCGGCCCCGTTGCGTGCCCATCTTCGCGTGGCCCGCGCGCGTGCTGGATGCGGAGTCGGTCGAGGGTGCGCCGCGCGCGAAGTCAGCCGGCGGTGCGTGATAAAATTGCGGCTCCGCATGGATCTTTCCGCTCTCACCGCACTATCCCCACTCGACGGGCGCTATGCCGCGAAGCTTACGCCTCTGCGCGGCTATTTCAGCGAGGCGGCGCTGATCAAGTACCGCGCGCGCGTGGAAATCGCCTGGCTGCAAATGCTCGCGCGCGAACTACCGGATGGTCCAAAGTTATCGCCTGCCGACCATGCGCAGCTTGAACGCATCGTCGCCGAGTTTTCCGATGCCGACGCAGCGGCGGTAAAGCAGATCGAGAAACGCACCAATCACGACGTCAAAGCGCTGGAGTATTGGCTCGGCGAGCGCTTCGCCCAAAGCAGCCAGACGGCAGCGACCGGACTGAAAGCGGCGGTGCAGTTCGTGCATTTCGCTTGCACCTCGGAGGATATCAATAACCTCGCTTACGCACTTATGCTTAACGCTGCGCGCAGCGCCGTGGTGCTGCCCGCGCTCGACGCGCTGATCGCGCGCCTGCAACAACTCGCGCATGATCTGGCCGATGCCGCCATGCTCTCGCGCACGCATGGCCAGCCCGCCACGCCTACTACCATGGGCAAGGAATTGGCCAACGCCGTTTATCGTCTTCGCCGCCAACGCGAACGTTGCGCCGGCATCGCTATGGCCGGCAAGATCAACGGCGCGGTCGGCAATTACAATGCGCACCTTGCCGCCTACCCAGATATCGATTGGCCGCGCATCGCGCGCACATTCGTCGAGAAACTCGGTTTGGCGTTCAATCCCTACACGATCCAGATCGAACCGCACGACAGTTTGGCCGAACTGTGCGACGCGCTCGCACACGTCAACACCGTGCTCATCGACCTCGACCGCGATATTTGGGGCTACATTTCGCTCGGCTACTTCAAGCAAAAGCTGGTGGCAGGCGAAGTCGGCTCATCGACCATGCCGCACAAAGTCAACCCGATCGACTTCGAAAACTCCGAAGGCAATTTAGGATTGGCGAACGCGTTGCTGCATCATTTCAGCGCCAAACTGCCGATCTCGCGCTGGCAGCGCGATCTCACCGATTCCACCGTGTTGCGCAACGTCGGCGTTGCGTTCGGTTACTGCCTCTTGGCCTACGATTCATGTCTGCGCGGCTTGAATAAACTCGAAGCCGACCGCGCGCGCATGCAATTGGAGCTAGAGCAGAGTTGGGAGGTGCTAGCCGAAGCGGTGCAAACCGTCATGCGCCGTCATGGCATCGCCGACGCGTACGATCAACTTAAAGCGATTACGCGCGGCCAAGGAATTACGCAGGAGGCACTGCAACGCTTCATCAGCAATTCAGCGCTACCCGAGATGGAGAAGCGTCGATTGCTGGCGCTGACTCCCGCGACCTACTTAGGTCTGGCGGCTAAGCTGGCGCGAGCGGTTTAGCCATCAGCCCAATGACTGATACCCAACCGTAAATTGCGCTTGCGCTCGCAGGCGAGCGAGGAGCAGACGTTGCACCTCAGCCCGAATTTCGTAGACGAACACTAGTCGACGGGTGTTGAGGGCCCATGAATCGTCAGCGCAGGTGAGATGACGAAAGTGGCGTCTTTCTTGAATAGGGCACTGCCGTCGGGTTGCGCTAGCCAGAGTTCGAAGTTGGAATGCCGGATATAGTGCTTGGGGTAGTTAACAGATTCGAAGGAACGAGCGTCGGAATTCGCAAGTCCCTCCACGAAACAGAATGTGGCGTCTTCCTTGTACAGTTGCTCGTCGGCCAACTTGTGCAACTTTAGCCGGTAGTTCTGATGTCTCAAGTAGTGCGCCGGATAGTTAACCGATTCGAATGAACGACACTTGCCGGCCAACCCCGGAACGATCCTAAAAGTCGCGTCTTTCCGACCCAATTTGTCATTGGCGACGATGGGATCGATGTAGCCAAGCGACATCCTGTGGCGGATATACCGGTCAGGGTAGTTCAAAGACCGGAAAGAATTGATGGCCTGTGCGGCGCTCGCCTGCGAAAAGATTAACAAGCACGTGCCCACCGCGACAGCCCGGCTCCACTGAGTACTCCAAGCCATAATCGCCTCCAACGCGCAGATAAAGCGCTACGTCGCCTAGCACGCCGACTCTTTCATCGAAACTATATCGCCGCTCATCCATAAGGTCAAAGCCTTGTCAAAGCGGAAACTTCCATCAGTGCCAAAAAATGTAACGCGCACATTCCTAAGATATTCTTCGACCAGTACCTTTGCTAAACTCAATTGAGCATTGAGCTGTACAAGCATCCTAGTACTGGTATCTGACCGACTCGGCGTTGCGTTCCGATACAGCAGCAGGGTGATCACGGTCGCGGCGAGTAAAGCGACATCTGGAATAATGCCCAATTCAAGCAGCGCCGCCTTGTTTAAAAGGCGCCAAATACTGCTTGCCGCGACGCCGAGCTCAGCGCTGCGATGGCGCCGGTAAGCACGCGCGCAGCGATCGCCGCACGGCGGTCCGCTCGCCGCAGCAAACGCGCCATGCACACTCCGTTTATTCCATCCGCCGCTACCCGCGCAAATCCTGCGGCATGACTAAGCCCGCGGAACTTGGTAACAGCGCCGCTTTCGCATTGATCACACCGAGCAGCAACACCATACCCATTAGACCGATCAGTTCTTGTGGTTGGGCGGTCACGATTGGCTGCGCCCGCTACGCGCTCCAGCCTCGAATGATGTTGCGATGCGAGCCCATCTTGCCGTGCGCGACCACCGTGCCGAGCACATCGACGATGCCGCGCAACGCGAGCAGCGAAGTAATATCCGAAATATCGTAGGGCGGCGAGACTTCCACTACCTCCATGCCGCAAATGCCTTCCTTGGCCACACCCTGCAGCAAATAGAGAATCTCGCGCGGCAAAAAGCCACCCGGCTCGGGCCAGCCGGTGCCCGGGACGAAGCCGCAATCGACGCTGTCGATATCGAAACTGATATACACCGCGTCGCAACCTTTCCACGCCGTTTCGAGCGCGATCTCAATGATCTTGTCGGCGCCGTATTTCTCGAAATCGTTCATTGTCAGGATATTGGTTCCACGCTTGCGCGCCTCGGCCACCGCTTCACGCGGCACTTGCCAGCCACCGATGCCGATTTGCACCAAGTTCTCCGCGCGCACATTGGGCAGGTTCGTTGCATGAAACCACGGCGTAGTGTGCATGCGTTCGTCGAGATCTTTCTCTTGAATGTCGGCGTGACGGTCGAAATGTATGATGCCGATGCGCTTGTCCGTCATGCTGGCGATGCCGCGCACTGTCGGAAAACCGATCGAGTGGTCACCGCCTAGAATGATGGGCAGCGCGCCGGAGGCGAACACGTGCGCCGTGGCATTCGAAATCTGATCGAAGGTTTTTTCCAGATTGGCCGGGATGGTAAATACATCGCCGATGTCGCACAGCGTCATTTGCTCGCGCAAATCCACCCCCATTTCATAGTTGTAGGGCGTGTACAGTGCGGAAATGCGGCGAATGCCTTGCGGGCCGAAGCGCGTGCCGGGACGGTAAGTCGTGCCGCCATCGAAGGGCACGCCGAGGACTGCGACGTCGAATTTGCCGCACTCGCGCACGTCTTCCACATACGGCGCTTTCATGAACGTGTTGATCCCGGCAAAGTGCGGCAACTCGCCACGCGCGAACGTCGGGATACTCTTGTCTTGGATGCTGTCGGCGCCGGGCAGACCGAGTTCGAGATTGCGTTTGACTTCCGCGTCCCACTTTACGCGCGGCAACTCGGCTTCTTTGTGCATTGCCTTCCAGCCAAGCGATTCCTTGCGGTGAAAATCCGGGTGATGGGCGCGCGTGCCGGCAGAGCGCGAAAAATAGGTGTTGCCACCGCGGTTGTTGGGTTTGTTCATATCGTCTCCATTTACGATTACGGGTTAGGCTGGGGCCGCCTCGCGGGTAAGCTGTTCGAGCAAATCCTTGCTGCTGCCCAAACCGGAGGTGGCGCGAATACGCTCCAATATTTGCTTCTTGAGTTGGAGAAACTGCGGGGATAGTTTCATGTCTTGCTCGCGTGGCGCCGGCAAAGGCACCGGCACAATCGAATCGATGCGGCCCGGATTGGGCGCCATCACCACGACGCGCTGGCCGAGATAAATCGCCTCGTCGACATCATGGGTAACGAACACGATGGTGGTGCTTTCCATCTTGAACACGTGCAGCAGCAAGTCGTGCATCAACTCGCGCGTCTGGGCATCGAGCGCGCCAAAGGGTTCATCCATCACCAAAATGCTGGGGCGCGACATCAACGCTCGCGCGATCGCCGTGCGTTGCTGCATGCCGCCCGAGAGCTGGTTCGGGTAAGCGCGCGCAAAGGCTTGCAACCCCATCAGGCGCAGCAACGCATCGGCGCGGCCGGAGGCAATCTCGACATCGGCACTGGTTACATCGCGCCGGTTCACGGAAAACTGCCGGCTGAAGCGAATGTTCTCGCTGACGGTTAACCACGGATATAAGCTGTAATGCTGAAACACCATGGCGCGCTCGACACCCGGGCCGGCAATTGAGCGGCCATCGACCTCGATCTTTCCCGCGGTCAGTGTCTCCAAGCCTCCGATGGCTCTCAGCAATGTCGATTTGCCGCATCCCGAAGCGCCAACCAAAGTCACGAACTCGTTGGCCTGGATTTCCAACGAGACATCGTTCAACGCGCGCACTTCGCGCGCGCCATCGCGAAACACCTTCTGCGCTGCCCCGATGCGAATCTTGGCGGTCACGATTTGCGATACAACCACGGAAATCGCTGGCGATGGACCCAGCGAAACAGTTGATCGGTGAGCAGGCCGATTAAGCCAATCAACATGATGCCGACGAAGATCTTGTCGGTTTGCAGGAAGCGCTGCGCTTTGAGAATGGAGTAACCGATGCCGGAGTTGGCGGCCACCAGTTCGGCCACAACCAGGTAAGTCCACGCCCAGCCCATGGTTACGCGCAATGTATCGAGGATGGCGGGTTTGGCCGACTGGAAGATCACCAGTTGCATGATTTCACCGCGCGTCGCGCCCATGGTCTGCGCCGCCTCGATCTGCGCCATCGGCACTCGGCGCACATCTTCCGCCACCATCAATACCATCTGGAAGAACGTGCCGATAAAGATGATGGCGATCTTGGCGCTTTCCTCGATGCCGACCCAAATCATCACCAGCGGCACGAACGCCACGGCGGGCATGTAGCGCACAAAATCGGTAAGCGGTTCGAACAGTGCCTGCACCGGCCTGAAGCTGCCGATCCACAGCCCAAGCGGAATCGCCAGGAGCGCCGACAGCAGAAAGCCCGCGGTCACCCGATACATGCTGATCCACATATGGGTCAGCAATTCGTCTTCCATCAGCCATTCGCGCGCGCGCTGCAGAACTTCCAACGGTGTGGGCAAGAACGTCTTGGGTACCCAACCGGCGCCGGATACGAACAACCAAGCCAGAAGCGGTAACAGCATGCCGAGGCCGGCCAAAGCCCAATACTCGCGCGACGACAACGCGCCGCGGATGACCCACCATCGTGCCAGCTGCATGACCGCCACTTAGCTCTTGGAGACCCGCTCGCTACTTCTTGGCGACTTCCGCCACCAGCGACGCATCGATGCCTTGGGCAAAGTCGACGCTGCCTTCGAGCAGTTTATTGTCCTTGAGAAACTTCTCGATTGTCGGCGCGACCGCGAGCAAGGATTGCTTCTCGCTGGCCGCCCCCAACGCTAGCAAGTTTTCCTTCTGACCGAAGAAGCGCGTACCGGGCAAGAACACCTTGTATTCCTTCGGCTTCAGTCCCACTACTTTGGACATAATCTTCGCCGCCTCGTCCGGGTTGGTGCGAATGAACGCCTCGGTGTCGTACCACGCCTTGATCATGCCGAGGAAATCGCTGCGGTTCGAGGCGATCGACTTTTCCTGCGCCACCAACAGATCGGGCACCAGGCCCGGCATGTCCTTGGACGTAAACAAGGCTTTGCCCTTGCCGCTCGTCTGGATCTGATTCACCCATGGATTCCACACCACGGCAGCCTCCACACGCCCGGCGAGAAACGCCGCAGCGGCATCGCCGGCCGACAAGTTGACGACTTCCACGTCCGCCAGACTCATGTTGTTGGCTGTGAGCGCCGTCACCAGTACGAAATGGGAAATACTGAATTCCTCCAATGCGACCTTCTTACCCTTCAAGTCAGCGAAGCTCTTGATCTTCGGACTGACCATCAGCGCATCGTTACCGGCGGAATTGTCATTGACGAGAACGGTCTTGAGCGCGAGTCCTTTTGCGAGCGGCGCCATGGTGTCGCTCCAGGTCTGGCTGTTGGCGTCCAACTGACCCGAGGAAAGCGCAGAGATCGAATCCGTATAGTTGGGAAACCATACGAGCTTGACGCTTGCCCCGTGCTTTTTGAAGAATCCTTTCTGTTCGGCTACGTACCAGGCCACCCAGCCGGGCCAATCGCTGACGCCCACTTTGATTTCACTGCGGGCAACCCCGGGCGCAATCAAACAGAAGGCGGAAAACAGTAGAAACGCCGAACGCAGTCGTTTTAGATAGTCGCGCATAATAGGCTCCGAAAGTGGACTCGATAGCAAGCAGAGGGCGACCGAAACATTGCCGCGACCTCCCGGGCTTTTGTCCCGCCGTGGAGCCGTTTGCGGCATGATCCGCGCGCAGCCGGAAAACTCTCGGACCAGACATTGTCGCCAACCGGAACCCTAGTCTTCCTTACGAGGCGCAACGCCTTGCGTGCACCCTCGAGGACAGCTTTGCAAGCAGTGTGCCAACGAAATTCGCGGTGAACGAATCTTGCATGTACCCGGCAAGAGCGCAGAACGCACCGTCATGCTGCATCGAGTTATGCACAGCAAGAGTGCGCCGGGCAGCATCGGGGCACGAAACCGGTGCGGGCGCGTGAGTCAAGTTCAACGCAAGAGGACTAAGAGTGCATCGGAGTCACCTCGCCAATGGAGTAAACATCGTAACCAGCGCCCGGGCCGGAGCGACTCACGCCGGCGTCGCGCTCTGCTTGATCGGCGGCGTGCGCGCCCAGACTGCGGCGGAGAGCGGGTATGCGCACCTGGTCGAGCACTTGCTGTTTGAAAGCGGAGAGTGGACTGGATCGCTTGGCCAATCGCAGAGCACACTCAATGCGTATACCGGACGCGAGCATATCGCCCTGACGGGGTTCGTATTGGCCAAGGATGCGGCTCGGTTGATTGAGCGCTTCGCTCAGAGCCTCCTCGATGTGCGGTTTTCCGATGCAGCCATCGACGCGGAGCGTGGCCGTATTGCACTCGAGGACGAGCAATCACTCTTGTCGCCGGCGGATCGAGCGGAGCAAGCAATAGTCGAGACAATTTGGCCCGGTCACGCGATTGCGCAACCGCTGTCAGGGCAAGTTAAAGGCCCAGCGGCAACGACAGTTCCTCCTTTGCAGCGCTTCTGGCAGCGTCTTTCGCGCAGCCAGGGCACGTTCGTGTTTGGAGTCGGTGCGATCGATCATGGCGAAATCAAAGCCGCAGCGCGAGCACTATTGAGCCTTCCCGCCGCCGGCGCCCCGGATTTTGGATCGTCTCCGTGCTTCGCCAGCAGCGCGCGCCGCGAGTTCGGCATGGCGGACGGCACACGTTTGCTTTGGGTGCTGCCCATGCCTGCGCCAAATGAAGAAGCGCATGCCGCGGCGGAACTATTGCAACGCTTGCTCGCAGATGCGGCTCAATCTAGTGGGTCGAATTTACATAGCGAGGCACGAGTGCGTAGCGCTGGCGTAGCTACGCGATTGCTACGCTACAGCGACGCCAGCGCCTTGGTCGTGGAGCTCGAGACCAGCGCCGTCGACGCAGCGCACGCATCTCGTGCGTGTGAAGACACTTTCGCGCAACTTGCGGCAAAGGGATTCGCGTCTGACGCATTTCGCCGCGCATTGCGCGATTTGATGGCAGATCAACAGCTTGAGCTCAATCGCCTCGATTGTCAGTTGGAACGCCTGGCTGAGAGCGTTTTGCTCAGACGGGATGCGACCGCAATTGCAACGCTTGAGTGCGCCAATGAGGTATTCCGTCAAGCGTGGCCGCGACACGCAAAACTGCGCTGGGCTGCCTCCAGCTAACTCAGTGCAATCGGCGACCTAGGAGGATCACTCGATCCCGTCATACAACCAGGCCATCGGGTTATCCGCGCCTGCCGCCCTAGACCCACCGAGCAATTGCTTGCGCAACTCGCGCGCCACGCCGCTGGCGTGGTAGAGCTCGCCGAAAAAGCGCGCCGCGTACTGCACGCGGCCGGTGCGCAAGTAGCGCTGGTTCTGGTAGTCCAGTAGTGCTTGTGCCGGATTGTCTGGCGTTTGTGCCAGACAACGCGCCAGCACCCAGGCGTCCTCTATGGCCATGCCCGCGCCCGCAGCCAGATACTGCAGCATCGGGTGCGCGGCGTCACCGAGCAGCGTGATCAGCCCATGGCTCCAGTTGGTTATGGGTTCGCGGTCGCACAGCACCCACATCTTCCAGGTATCGATCCTTGACAGCAGCTCCCGCACAACGGGTTGCGCTTGCGCAAACTTTGCATGCAGCTCTGCCGAATCGGCGGCAGCGTCCCAGCCCTCGGAATATTGATCGCTGTGAAATACCGCAACGAGATTGAATAACTTGCCGCTGCGCAGAGGGTAGTGCACCAAATGCGTCTTCGGCCCCGCCCAAAGCACAACCGAAGGCGACCACAAGTGCGCTGGCACGGCGCTGCGCGGCAATACTCCGCGATAAGCAATGTGTCCCGAGACTCTTGGCGGGCCATCGCCCAGCACAAGCTGTCTGACTTTCGACCACAATCCATCGGCGCCGACCAAAACGCGTCCGGCCACGCGGCGGCCGTCGCTGCAAACCACTTCTACCTGCGAAGCCGTTTGTGCGATATGCGCGACATCGGCATGAGTCAGCAGTTCCACTCCGTACTGGTGACACGCGGACAGGAGTGTTTGATGCAAATCGGCGCGATGAATCACGCCGTAAGAAAAACCAAAGCGAGCGCGGTAGGTCTCGCCGAGCGTCGACGTGACAACTGGCTCGCCGCTCAGCGCATCCATCATCACCAGCTTATCCGGGAACCAAGCGCTGGCGGCAATTTCGTCCGCTAGGCCGAGCCGCTCGAACATCTTGAAGACGTTCGCACCCAGTTGTATCCCCGCACCAACTTCTTTGAACTCAGCGGAGCGTTCCAACACAATGCTTGCGATTCCCCGCTGGGCGAGCGCCAGCGCACATGCCAATCCGCCGATACCGCCACCCACAATGATGATGCGGCTGCGTTCCATGTGGCGTTACGACAAGTTGAAGCCTAGTTGTGCGCTACGCGGCTCGGGCGCGAGAGCGCAGATATGCCACGATTCCCGGCAAGATCGAGGCGATGATAATCGCCACAATCACCAAACCAAGATTGCGCTTGACCCATGGAATATTGCCAAAGAAGTAGCCTGCGTAGATCAAAGAGATAACCCAGAGCGCGCCGCCGGCGATATTGAACAACGCAAAACGCCCGCGATCCATGGTGCTGACGCCCGCGACGAACGGCGCGTAAGTGCGCACAATCGGCACGAAGCGCGAAATCGTAATGGCTTTGCCGCCGTGCCGCTCGAAGAACAAGCGCGTCTGCTCCAAGTATTTTCGCTTGAAATACCAGCGGTCTTCGATTCGATAGACGCGCGGACCGATCCAGCGTCCGATTTCGTAATTAACTTGATTGCCGAGAATCGCGGCGATAACCAGTGCACCGGCAAGCAGGTGTACGTTCATCGAGCCGGCGGCGGCAACAGCCCCGGCCACGAACAGCAGTGAGTCGCCTGGCAAAAACGGTGTGACGACCAGCCCAGTCTCGGCGAAGATTATGGCGAACAGAATGACATAAATCCAGGCGCCATGCGCCTGCGCCAGATCGGCCAAATGCTGGTCCAGGTGGCGGACCAGATCGACGACGGAGCCGAGATCCAAAAGCTATCGCTTGCAGCGGTTGCTAAAGTGCTAGGGCTGAACGCCCGCTGTGCTGCGCGGCGCGCCCTCACCGTCTTTTTTGATCTTCACAAAGTCCTCGCGTGCGACGCCCAGCCACATCGCGATCGGCGATGCCACCAAGACAGAGGAGTAAATACCGAACAAGATGCCGATCGTGAGTGCCAGCGCGAAGTAATGCAGCGCTGGCCCGCCGAATAGCAACATCGCCAACACCGCAAGCTGCGTGGCGCCATGGGTGATGATCGTGCGCGACATTGTTCGAGTGATCGCGTTGTTAATGATCTCGGAAACGGAAGCGCCGCGCATTTTGCGAAAATTCTCGCGCACGCGATCGAATACGACCACGGACTCGTTCACCGAGTAGCCGAGAATTGCCAAGATCGCCGCGAGCACAGGCAAGCCGAATTCCCACTGAAACAGCGCAAAGAAGCCAAGAATAATCACGACGTCGTGCAAGTTGGCGATCACTGTAGCCACCGCCAGCTTCCACTCGAAGCGGATCGACAAATAGATGATCATGCCGATGGCGACAAACAGCAGCGCCGTTGCCGCCTGCCAGCCAAGTTCCTTGCCTACTTGAGGGCCGACAAATTCGACGCGGCGGATTTGCACACTCGGATCGCTCTTCTTCAATGCCACCGCTACCGTTTCGCTGAGCGCCGCCGCTTTCACGCCTTTCTTCAGCGGCAAGCGTATCAACACGTCACGCGCCGTGCCGAAGTTTTGCACCACCGCTTCCGGCATTTCAACCGTTGCCAATGCTTTGCGCACGTTATCGATATTGACCGGCTTGTCATAGCTGACTTCCATCAGCGTGCCGCCGGTAAAGTCGATGCCGAAATTCAACCCACGAGTAAGCAGGAAGAAGACCGAGAGTAAAAACGTGACTAGCGAGATCGTGGTGGTGATCTTGCCCCAACTCATGAAGGGGATGTCACGCCGTATCTTGAAAAACTCCATGCGCTATTCCTTGTAGATTGCGGGCTGGCGCTTACGCCGCCTTCTGTTCCCAGCTAGTGTTGCCAATTGGCAGTTTTTCGATCTTGCGCTTGCCGCCATAAATCCAGTTCACCAACGCGCGCGAAACAACGATCGCGCTGAACATCGACGTCAAGATACCGAGGCACAGCACGACAGCGAAGCCGCGCACCGGGCCTGAGCCGAACGCGAACAAAGCGATGCCGGCGATCAAAGTCGTCACGTTGGAGTCGAGAATGGTGCCGAACGCGCGGTCGTAGCCCGCATTGATCGCCGCATGCGGCGAAACGCCGTTGCGCAGTTCCTCGCGTATGCGCTCATTGATCAGCACGTTGGCATCGATCGCCATGCCGAGCGTCAGCGCAATGCCGGCCATGCCGGGCAGCGTCAAGGTGGTCTGAATCATCGACAACAGCGCCACCAGAAACAATAAATTGGCGCCCAGCGCCAGCACCGAAACAAGGCCGAACAGCATGTAATAGACGATCATGAACACGGCGATTAGGCCAAAGCCCCACATGGTCGAGTGGAAGCCCTTAGCGATATTGTCCGCGCCCAAGCTGGGCCCGACGGTACGCTCTTCGATGAAATCCATTTTCGCCGCCAACGCACCGGCGCCCAGCAGCACGGCGACATCGCTGGATTCGCGCGCATCGCGCATGCCGGTAATCTGCACGTTGCCGCCGCCGATTTCTTCCTGAATGGTCGGCGAGGTGATCGACTCGGTGCCGGACTTTTCCACCAGCAGTATCGCCATGCGCTTGCCGACATTCTCGCGCGTGATGTCACGGAAAATCGTCGCGCCTTTGCCGTCTAAGCGGATGCGCACGGCAGGACGGCCGTATTGATCGAAATCCGCGGCGGCATCAGTGATCGAATCGCCGGTGAGCACGACGTCCTTCTTGACCAAGACCTTGCGTCCACCGCGCTCGGGCAACAATTCGGCACCGATCGGGATATCGCCGCTGGCGATCGCCGCGGCTTCGTTGTCCTGATCGACCATGCGCACTTCCAAGCTTGCCGTGCGCCCGATGATCTCCTTTACGCGTGCCGGGTCTTGCACGCCAGGCAGCTCGACCACGATGCGGTCTTGGCCTTGTTGCTGAATGATCGGCTCCGCAGTGCCAAGTTCGTTGACGCGGTTATGCAGCGTGGCGATGTTGCGCGCGATCGCGTCTTCCCGCGCCTTGATCTCGGCTTCCGGACGCAGCGTCGCGACAATGCGCAGGTCGTTGCCGTCACCTTCCTGCTTCAGCAGGTAATCGGGCGCCAAGCGCTCGATTTCAGTCACGGCTTTGGTGCGCATGGCCGGATCAGTAAAGCGCACGATCAAGCGCTCGCCCTGGCGCTGGATTTGACCGGAATAGTAAATCGATTGCTCGCGCAGCCGTCGCCGCACGTCGATGCGCAAGCTTTCCAGCTTCTTTTCCAGCGCCTCTTTCATGTCCACTTGCAGCAGCAGATGCACGCCGCCGCGCAAGTCCAGGCCCAAATACATCGGCAAAGCGCGAATCTTTTGCATCCATGCCGGGGTATTGGAAATCATGTTCAAGGCGACGGTATAGGGACTTCTGCCAGTGCCCTCTTGCAGATCTTTGTCGATGAGGTCGCGCGCTTTAATCTGTCCGTCGGTATCGGCAAACTTTATGACGACATTGTCTTTCTCCAGCGCCAGGCTGGTGGTGGCCAGGTTGGCTTTCTTGAGTATGCCTTCAACTTTCGTCAGCAGCGGCTGATCGATCTTGGCGCCGGTACTGGCGCCGGAAATTTGCACCGCCGGCGTCTCACCGTAGAAATTCGGCAAGGTATAGAGCAGCCCCAGCAGGACTGCCACGATTACGAGTATGTTCTTCCACAGCGGGTATTTGTTCATCCTTAGTCCCTGTCCGGCACGCTGGAACAGCGCGCGATGCTGCCCTAGCCCTTGCGCTTAGCGCATGGTTCCTTTGGGTAAGACGGTCGTGATCGATTGTTTCTGCACCTGCACGACCACGTCTTTGGAAACCTCCAAATCGACGAACGCATCGCCGACTTTCGTCACCTTGCCTAACATGCCCGAGACGACGACTTCGTCGCCTTTCTGCAGACCCTCGATCAGCGCCTTGTGCTCCTTGGCGCGCTTGGACTGCTGGCGCGTCATGATGAAGAAAAACACGATGATGATGATCGGAAACAACATCATCGTCAGCATGTCGCCACCGCCGGGCGCCGCAGCACCCTGTGCATAAGCATTGCTAATTAACACGGTCGAAAGCTCCAGAGAGTCAGACTAATAAGTAGTTGGAACGAACAGCCGTCACCTCACGCGCTGCGCGTTTGCCCTTGGCCCGATGAAACTTAGCGCTTGATTTAACTTAGCATTTTAACACGCCGCGGTGACCGTGGAAGCTCGTTACATAGCTTGCCAATGCGCCTTGCTCGATCGCAGCGCGCAGCTCCTGCATCAAAGTTAAATAAAAGTGCAGGTTATGGATGGTATTCAGACGCGCGCCCAGAATCTCGTTGACGCGCTGTAAGTGATGCAAGTAGGCACGCGAGAAATTGCTGCAGGTGTAGCAGCTGCAAGATTCATCGAGGGGCCGCGTATCCTCGCGATACTGCGCATTGCGAATTTTGATGTCGCCGAAGCGCGTGAACAGCCAACCGTTGCGCGCATTGCGCGTGGGCATGACGCAATCGAACATATCGATGCCCTCCTGCACAGCGTGGACGATATCTTCCGGCGTACCCACGCCCATCAAATAGCGCGGCGCCTCGACCGGCAAGCGCGGCGCGATGAATTCGAGCACACGCTGCATGTCCTCCTTCGGCTCGCCCACCGACAAGCCGCCGATCGCATAGCCGTCGAAACCGAAACTAATCAAAGCTTCCAGCGACTGCGCGCGCAAAGTTTCGTACATGCCGCCTTGCACGATACCGAATAGTGCGTTTGCGTTGCCTTCGTGCGCGAGTTTGCAGCGCTCGGCCCAGCGCAGGCTCAATTGCATGGACTGCTGCGCCTGCTCTTCGGTCGCGGGATAGCCGGTGCAGTCATCGAAGATCATGACGATGTCGGCATTGAGCACGCGCTGAATGCGCATCGATTCTTCCGGCGTCAGCAGCAGCTTGTCGCCGTTGACCGGCGAGCGGAAGTGCACCCCCTCCTCCGTGATTTTGCGCAGATCGCCCAGACTAAACACTTGGAAGCCGCCGGAATCGGTGAGGATCGGCCCCTCCCACGCCATGAAGCGATGCAACCCGCCGTGCGCGGCGATCACATCCAGTCCCGGGCGCAGCCACAAGTGGAAGGTGTTGCCGAGCACGATCTGCGCGTTGACTTCGCGCAGTTCCGCCGGCGACATGGCCTTCACCGTACCGTAGGTGCCCACCGGCATGAAAGCCGGCGTATCGACCGTGCCGTGCGCAAGATGCAGGCGCGCGCGACGCGCCTTACCGGATCGCGCAAGAGTTTCAAAGCGCATGGGCTGCGGCGCTACCGTTTCTCACCGATACAGTTAACTGTATATTTCTTTCAATCAGGACCAGAGCTATTGTTTGCGTCATCCTGCGACTAGTATCAACCGGGCGGGACCGAGGCCTGCCACGCAGGCCGCTGCATCAATCGTTCGGCATGCGCTGCGAGGTTTGGATGCTTGCTGCGCACTTGGAAGTCGGGCATAGGAAACTTGCCGGCCAAATCCAGAAACAGCACCAGGCAGCCCAGGGCCACATCGGCCAGGTTGTAACCGCTCGGCGTGCAGCTTGGGCGATCGCCGAGTTCGTGCGCCATTTCGGCCAAACCGGCCTCGGCTTTTGCCTGCTGGCGCGCAATCCACTCGGCGCTGCGCTTGCTTGGATCGGTGCGGCGATTCTCGTACACCAGCGTGGCAATCGCATCCGCAGTGCCGTCGGCGAGCGCTTCCCAACGCTTCACATTGATGCGTTCGTTGAAATCTTCCGGCAAATAGCGCGGCGTCGGGCGTATGCCATCGAGATATTCGCAGATGACGCGCGAGTCGAAGAGTTTGCGGCCGTCATCGGTGACCAGCGCGGGCACTTTGCCGAGCGGGTTGTAGTCGGGCACTTTGGTATCCGCCGCGAACGGCAGATGCACCGCCATTTCGCACGCGAGGTTCTTTTCCGCGATCAAGATGCGGCACTTGCGCGCGAATGGGCTATTGGGGGAGTAAATCAACAACATCTCGAGGCTCCTTGCTGCCGCTGCAAGCGGGCGTTTGGCTTGGCGCGCATCATAGCGCATCCTCCTGTTGGCGCAGAGCGCGCAAATATCACTGCGCGGCGCGCTCGATCAGCATCGCATCGCCATAGCTGAAGAAGCGATAGCGCTGCTCTACCGCGTGGCGGTAAGCATGCATCAATGCCGCATAGCCGCCGAAGGCGCAAACCAGCATCAGCAGCGTTGAGCGCGGCAAGTGAAAATTGGTTAGCAAGCGATCGGCCACTTTGAAGCGATAGCCCGGCGTGATAAACAGCGCGGTCTCGCCGCTGCACGGGCGCAATGCGCCGTTGGCCGCTGCAGCTTCCAGTGCGCGCAAGCTGGTGGTGCCGACCGCCAGCACTCTCTTGCCGCGCGCATGGCATGCCGCAATCGCCTCGACGCTGGCTTGCGGCACGCTGAACCATTCGCTGTGCATGCGATGCTCGGCGATGTCGTCGACGCGCACCGGCTGAAACGTGCCGGCGCCCACATGCAGCGTGACGAAACAAATCTGCGCACCGGCTTTTTGGATGCGTTCGAGCATCGCCGCGTCGAAATGCAAACCCGCCGTGGGCGCGGCCACCGCGCCCGGCGCGCGCGCGTACACGGTTTGATAGCGCTGTTGATCGTTTGCATCCGGCGCATGCGTGATGTACGGCGGCAGCGGCATTTCACCGATGCGCTCCAGCACGTCGAGCAAGTCGGCATTGAACTCAAGTATCCAGAATTGCCCTTGGCGCTCGATGACGCTCGCGCTCAAACCCTGCTGCAAGCCGATCTCGCTGCCGGGTTGCGGCGGCTTGCTCGCCCGCAACTGCACCAGGGCGCGCCGCGTGCCAAGCACGCGCTCCAGCATGATCTCGACCGCGCCGCCGGTGCGCTTGCTGCCGTGCAGTCGCGCATTGATGACGCGCGTGTCGTTGAGGACTACGACGTCCCCATCTTCGATGAATCCTGCGAGTTCATCAAAGCGGCAATCTGCGCAGATCGCGTTGCCAGCATCGACATGCAACAAGCGGCTGGCGCCGCGCACGGGCGCGGGTGCCTGGGCTATCAGCTCGGCCGGCAGTTCGTAGTCGAACTCGTTGATCCGCAATCGGAAAGCAGTGTATGGTGCCGGGAGTCGGAATCGAACCGACACGCTATCGCTAGCGCGGGATTTTGAGTCCCGTGCGTCTACCAGTTCCGCCATCCCGGCAAAGGAGGTGAACCGCAGGGCGCACATTATCGTGGAAAAGCGCCGTTTAGAGCAAGGCTCAGGCTTGAATCTGCCGTGATCGTCCTCAACATATTGAATCTACAGAGTTTGAACATCGCCCCAAGGCCATGGTCAAATCCGTTACATTGCCCGTGCTTGCCCCTTAACAACAAAAGAAGGACTTCACGCCTTGGACGCCGGCACCGACCTCTCCAAATTACGCATCTCTAGAAATGAGCAACCAGCGGGGCAGCACCCGCGCCGACGCGTGCCGATTTGGCTTATCGCGCTCGCGGTGCTGGCGGCCGCGGGTGCCGCGCTAATCGTCCGGCGCGCCAATGTGGTCGAGGTGCAGGCCGCGACCGTCGCCAATGCATTCCCCTCGCAAGCCCTGACGCTGCTCAACGCAACCGGCTACGTTGTTGCGCAACGCAAAGCCGCCGTGGCCAGCAAAGCCACCGGCCGCTTGGAGCAACTCAACGTCACGGAAGGCTCGCGGGTGAAGAAAGACGAAATCATCGCACGCCTGGAAGCGCAGGACGTGCAGGCCAACGTAGATCAGTCAGCCGCCAGCATCCGTGCCGCCCAAGCCAATCTTGCTCAAGGACGCGCCGAACTGCGCGAAGCGCAGGTCAATTTCACGCGCTCGCGCGATCTGGCGCGCAAAGGCTTTATTTCACAGTCGGCACTGGACACGGCGGTGGCACGCTACGACAAGGCCAAAGCCGGGATACGCAATCTTGAAGCGGCGATCGGCGTGGCTCAGGCGGCGCATCGCGCAGCGGAAGTTGCCGTGGAACAAACTCTGATACGCGCGCCGTTCGACGGGGTAGTGCTGAGCAAGAGCGCCAACGTCGGCGACATCGTTACGCCGTTTTCCTCGGCGGCCGACAGCAAGGGCGCGGTCGTCACCATGGCGGATATGTCGACTCTCGAAGTCGAAGCCGATGTCGCGGAATCGAACATCACCAAGATACGCCTGGAGCAACCGTGCGAAGTACAACTGGATGCGTTCGCCAACGAGCGCTTCGATTGTGCCGTCAGCCGCACCGTCCCGACTGTGGATCGCACCAAAGCCACCGTCATGGTTAAAGTTCGGTTCACCAAACTCGATCCGCGCATCTTGCCGGATATGAGCGCAAAAGTGGCGTTTCTCGAGCGCGCTTTGCAAGCTGGCGATCGCAAACCGGTCACCGCGGTGAACCCCAGCGCGATCGTCACACGCGACGGACGCAGCGTCGCGTTCGTCATCGAGGCTGACAAAGCGCGCGAAGTCGCCATAACCAAAGGGCGCTTGCTGGGCGATCTAGTCGAAGTAACCGGTCTGAAAACGGGCGACAAAATTGTGCTAAGCCCCTCCGACAAAGTACGCGACGGCACCCAACTCAAGCTCGCGCAAAAATGAGCGGCGTGCCTAGCGACACCGCACCGGCAGTCTCGATACGCCATGTGTCGAAGTCTTACTGGCGCGGCGGACAGCGCATCGCGGTGCTGAACGACATCACCTTCGACATCGCGGCGGGGGAGTTCCTGGCGCTGATGGGTCCATCGGGTTCCGGCAAAACTACCCTACTGAATCTGATCGCCGGCATCGATCGGCCCGATTCGGGATCCTTGATCATCGCCGGCGTCGATGTGGCGCAATTGAGCGAAAGCGGCTTGGCGAAGTGGCGCGCGGCGAACGTCGGCTTCATCTTCCAGTTCTATAACCTGATGCCGGTGCTGACCGCATTCGAAAATGTTGAGCTGCCGTTGCTGCTGACTTCGCTATCGCGCCGCGAGCGGCGCGAGCATGTCGAAACCGCGTTGTCCATGGTCAGTCTGACCGACCGCCAGGATCACTATCCATCGGAACTCTCCGGCGGCCAACAGCAGCGCGTGGCGATTGCACGCGCCATCATCACCGACCCCACGCTGCTGGTGGCAGACGAACCCACAGGCGATCTTGACCGTCAATCGGCGGAGGACGTGCTGAGCCTGATGCAGCAGCTCAACCGGCAGCTCGGCAAAACCATCGTCATGGTGACGCACGACCGCCGTGCCGCGGACCGCGCCGATGCCATCATGCATCTGGAGAAAGGCGAATTCAGCGAGCGGGAGATGGTGCAACTGAGCGAGAACGTTACCTAGGCTTGGCGCGCCCGCACGCTTACGCCCCGCAACGTTTTCAATTCATGTATCTGCTTAAACTCATCCTGGCCAATAGCCTGCGCCACAAACTGCGCAGCGCGCTGACCGTCATCGGGCTGCTGGTGGCGATCTTGGCGTTCGGCCTGCTGCAAACCGTGGTGGGTGCCTGGTATGCGGGCGTGGATGCGGCATCCGCTTCGCGCTTGATCACACGCAATGCGATCTCGCTGGTGTTCCCTATGCCGCAAACCTATCGCGACAAGATTCGGCGCGTGGACGGCGTGGCCGCGGTAAGTTACGCAAATTGGTTCGGCGGTGTGTACCAAGAGCCGAAGAACTTCTTCCCCAAGTTCGCCGTTGACCACGAGAGTTACTTCGCGCTCTACCCGGAGTACGTGCTGAAGCCCGAGGAGTTCGCCGCGTTCAAGCGCGAACGCAAAGCGGCCGTCATCGGGCGCAAGCTCGCGCAGGAGTACGGCTTCAAGCTGGGAGACATCATTCCGATCAAAGGCGACATCTATCCCGGTCAATGGGAATTCGTGGTTCGCGCCATCTACGACGGCAAGGATGCCAAGGTCGACACCTCGCAAATGTTGTTCCATTGGGACTACATCAACGAAACCGTGCGGCGCGCTTTGCCGCGCCGAGCCAATCAAGTCGGAATCTTTCTGGTGCAGCTCAAGAACCCGAATGACGCCGCGGCAGTGAGCCTCGCCATCGACAAAACCTTCAAGAATTCGCTGGCCGAAACACTGAGTGAAACGGAGAAAGCGTTCCAACTCGGCTTCGTCAAGCAGACTGAAGCTATCGTTATCGCCATTCGCATCGTCAGCTTTGTCGTCATTTTTATCATCATGGCGGTCATGGCGAACACCATGGCGATGACCGCGCGCGAACGCATCGCCGAGTACGCCACGCTGAAAGCGCTCGGCTTCGGGCCGGGCTTTGTAGCACTGTTGATTTTCGGCGAATCGCTCGCGATCGGAGCCCTCGGTGCGGGACTGGGCATCGCCGCGACTTTTCCGGTTGCGGCCTGGTTCGCCGCCAAAATAGGCACACTGTTTCCGATCTTCGAGGTCTCGCGCGACACACTGCTAATGCAGATCGCGGCCGGGTTGGTCGTGGCAAGCGTTGCGGCCCTGCTGCCGGCGCGCCGCGCCACGGCAGTCAAAATCGTCGATGGCCTGCGTCACGTTGGCTAGCGCGCCAGAGCCCCGCATGACCATCCCTTTCTCCTACAGCCTGCGCAATCTTTGGACGCGCAAGCTGACAACCATACTAACCGCGGCCGGTATGGCTTTGGTGATGTTTGTGTTCGCAACGGTGCTGATGATGTCGGAGGGATTACGGCAAACTTTGGTGCAGACCGGATCGCCCGATAACGTCATCGTCACGCGCGATGGCGCCAACACGGAGGTCGACAGCGTGATCGAGCGCGCCGACGCCGGCATTATCGAAACTGACCCCAGCGTAGCGATTGGCCCCGACAACCAGCGCGTTCTATCAAAGGAGATGGTGGTCCTCATCACGCTGACTAAGGAGAGCACCGGCGTGGCGACAAACGTGATGACGCGCGGCGTCAGCCTGCAAAGCCCACATCTGCGCCCACAAGTGAAACTGACCCAAGGCCGCATGTTCCGTCCCGGCTCAGCCGAAATCATTGCCGGCAGTAGTATCGCGCAGCGCTTTCCCGAAGCCGGCTTAGGCGGCCGCATGCGCTTCGGCCAACGCGAATGGGTGGTGGTCGGGGTTTTCGATGCCGGCAACACCGGCTTCGATTCCGAAGTCTGGGGCGACGTCGATCAATTGATGCAGGCGTTCCGTCGCGTGCCCTACTCTTCTGTCATCTTCAAGCTGAGCGACCCCTCCGTGTTTCAGGTGACCAAGCAGCGCATAGAATCCGATCCGCGCTTGAAAGTAACCTTAAAACGCGAGTCCGCTTTCTATGCGGAGCAGTCCGAGGCGCTCGCTACTTTCATCAAGTATCTGGGATTGACCTTGTCGGTGGTGTTTTCGATCGGCGCCATGCTAGGTGCGATGATCACCATGTATGCTGCTGTGGCAAACCGCACTGCCGAAATCGGCACGCTGCGTGCGCTAGGCTACGGGCGCAGCGGGATTCTCGTCCTGTTCTTGCTGGAATCGCTAGCGCTGAGCCTGATCGGGGGGGTAGTGGGACTATTCTGCGCCTCGTTCATGCAGTTGCTCACCGTCTCCACGCTCAATTGGCAATCCTTTGCCGAACTCGCCTTCACTTTCAAGCTCACCCCCGCCATTGCCGCCGCCACGCTGCTGTTCGCGGCGGTGATGGGCATTGTGGGCGGAGTGTTGCCGGCATTGCGTGCCGCACGCATGAAAATCGTCGATGCGTTGCGTGCAGCCTAGCCACCAAGGTTCGCCTCAAATGTTAGTGTGCTATTCCGGAAATAGCTTGTCGAATTCCAGAGGCGGATCGAGGATCGCAGCAAACATTGATTTCGAACGGAGCCAATTGAAAGTCTAGCGAAATCTGCGCCAAGCAAGCCGCGAAGCACAGCAAGGTTGGGCACCTGGCGAAGCTTCGCAACACCGCATGGCGCCGATTCTCGCAGGACTTTCGCAAGTTATTTTTGGAACAGCACACTAGCTGGTTTTTCGCGCATAATTCGCCCCTCGCGAAAATTTCGGTCGAATGAGCAATGGCGCAATACGTTTACACCATGATGCGGGTCGGCAAAGTCGTGCCGCCCAAGAATGTGATCCTGAAAGATATTTCTTTGTCGTTCTTTCCCGGCGCCAAAATCGGCGTGCTGGGCGTGAACGGCTCGGGCAAATCTAGTCTGCTGCGCATCATGGCAGGCGTGGACAAAGAGTTCGAAGGCGAGGCAGTGCCGATGCCCGATCTGAATATCGGCTACTTGCCGCAAGAGCCGCAGCTCGATCCGCAGCAAACGGTGCGCGAAGCCGTGGAGGCGGCGTTCGGCGCGGCGGCGGAAGCGAAGCAGAAACTGGAGCAGATTTACGCGGCATACGCCGAACCCGATGCCGACTTCGACAAACTCGCCGCCGACCAAGCGAAGTATGAGGCTATCCTCGCCGCGGGCGGTGGCCAAGGCGAGCACCAACTGGAGATCGCGGCTGACGCATTGCGCCTGCCCCCGTGGGACGCCAAGATCGCAAACTTGTCGGGCGGCGAGAAGCGGCGTGTGGCCCTCTGCCGGCTGCTGCTGTCGCAGCCGGATATGTTGCTGCTCGACGAGCCAACCAACCATCTCGATGCTGAATCCGTGGAATGGCTGGAGCAATATCTGACGCGCTTCTCCGGCACGGTGGTCGCCGTCACCCATGATCGCTACTTTCTCGACAACGCGGCGCAGTGGATACTCGAACTCGATCGCGGCCATGGCATCCCCTGGAAAGGCAACTACAGCTCCTGGCTCGAGCAGAAGGAGCAGCGCCTGGAAATCGAGGCAAAGCAAGAATCCGCGCGTATCAAGGCACTGCAAAAGGAATTGGAATGGGTGCGCGCCAACCCGAAAGCGCGGCAGGCAAAAAGCAAAGCGCGCATCGCGCGCTTCGAGGAACTAAGCTCTTACGAGTACCAAGCGCGCAACGAGACACAAGAGATTTTCATCCCGGTGGCGGAACGCTTGGGCGACAGCGTTATCGAGTTCGACGGTGTCAGCAAAGGTTACGGCGATCGCCTGCTGATCGACAATTTGAGTTTCAAGATTCCGCCGGGCGCCATCGTCGGCATCATTGGGCCGAACGGCGCGGGCAAATCGACCTTGTTCCGCATGATCACCGGCAAGGAGCAACCCGACAGCGGCAGCATCAAGATCGGCCACACCGTCAAGCTTGCCTTCGTCGATCAATCGCGCGAATCGTTGCCCAACGACAAAACGGTATGGGAAGCGATATCCAACGGACAAGATATCATCACCGTAGGCAAGTTCGAGATGCCCTCGCGCGCCTACATCGGCCGCTTCAACTTCAAGGGCAGCGGACAGCAGCGCATGGTGGGCACACTCTCGGGGGGCGAACGCGGGCGCTTGCACTTGGCCAAGACCTTGCTCGAAGGTGCCAACGTGCTATTGCTCGACGAACCTTCGAACGATCTGGACGTGGAAACGCTGCGCGCCTTGGAAGATGCGTTGCTCGAGTTTGCCGGTTCGGCGCTGGTGATCTCGCACGATCGCTGGTTCCTCGATCGCATCGCGTCGCACATACTCGCCTTCGAAGGCAACTCGCAGGTCGTTTTCTTCGCCGGCAACTATCACGAATACGAAGCCGACAAGGTCAAGCGCCTCGGCGAAGAAGGCGCCAAACCTAAGCGCATTCGTTACAAACCGCTGAAAACTTAACGAGCAGCCCGGATTGCGTTCGGCGCATCCGGGCTAGCTTGCGTGCCAGCGAGTAGCCCGGAAGAAAAGCCGCCGATTCCGGGGAACTGCTATTCAGAGAATGCCCGGATTGCGCTACGCTTCATCCGGGCTACGGATTTTCGCCGGCATCAAGAGCCTACATGCCCGTCCATATACTCTCGCGCACCAGCGCGCTCGACATGCACGGCGCGTCGACCCGCAAGCGCGGGGGCAGGGGGTTCCCCCGCGCCTCGTTAACCTAACTAAACTTCACCGCGACATATCGGCGCGCGCCATCGCGCTCAATCAGAATTGCGGCACGCTCACCGGCAGAATCGACCAGACGCTTGAGATCGTTCGCGTTAGTCACCGGCTTATTGTTGATCGCCAGAATGATGTCGCCCTTGGCGATGCCCGCGCGCGCCGCGGCGCCGGCAACCTGCTCGACAACGACGCCGCTTTCTTGGCCCATGCGTTGCTGCTCTTCCGGTGTAAGCGCGCGCACCATCACACCCAACTTCGGCGGTGCGCTTTCCGGCGCGGCCGCAGCGGCAACGAGTTGGTCGCCCGGCGTTTCCGCCAGCACCATGCTCAGCTCTTTCGACTGCCCCTCGCGCAGCAGAGCGATCTTTGCCGTTTGGCCCGGCTTCATGGCGCCGATTAACCGCGACGCATCGACCGCCTTGGTGATAGGCTTGCCGTCCACCGCGACGATGACATCGCCCGCAACAATCCCCGCGTTAGCCGCCGGCGTGCCCTTTTCCACTGAGCTTACTAACGCGCCTTCCGGACGTGGCATGTTAAAAGCGCTCGCCAGCTCTTTGCTCACATCTTGAATCGCCACACCGATGCGGCCACGCTTAACCATGCCGTGCGTCTGCAATTCGTCTTTGACTTTCATCGCGACATCGATCGGGATGGCGAAGGACAACCCCATGTATCCACCGGTGCGGCTGAATATTTGCGAGTTGATGCCGATCACTTCACCGTTCAAATTGAGTAGCGGGCCACCGGAGTTGCCCGGATTGACCGCCACGTCGGTTTGAATGAAAGGCACAAAACTGTCACCGGGCAAGGTGCGCGACTTAGCGCTGATGATTCCCGCCGTCAAGGTGTGATCAAGTCCAAAGGGCGCGCCGATCGCAGCCACCCAGGAGCCGACTTTGGATTTTTGCGGGTCTCCGATCTTCGCCACCGGCAAATCCTTGGCATCCAATTTCAGCAGCCCCACGTCCGTGCGCTTGTCGATGCCGACCACTTTGCCTTTGAATTCGCGCCCATCGTCGAGGGTGACATTAACCTCGGTCGCGCCGGCGACCACATGCGCGTTGGTGAGGACGTAGCCGTCGCTGCTGACAATGAAGCCCGAACCGGCAGCTTGGCCTTCGCCGCGCTCCGGGCCGCGCGGATCCGTGCCGGGGGGCACTGGCATCGGCACCGGCATATCATCGCGGGCAGCGATCTCGCGTTTCGTCTCCACTAGCACGACGGTGGGGTCAACTTTCTCGGCCAACTGCGAAAAGTCCGGCATCATGACTTGAGGCGCTGCCTGCGCGGCGGCCGCTTCGGTGGCCGCCGCATGGGCGGGACGCACCGCGTTCCATTCGGTAATGCCGTATGCGCCGGCCAATGCCAGGGCGATGCCTGCCAGCGCACCGCGCCAATACATCGAATTCGTTGTCATAGCGATATCTCCTAAAAGCAATGCAATAAGGCGTTTCACACGCTCCCTTTTCAACCTCTTTAGACTGCGATAAAGCGTTTAGTTCACGCCGTCGAGTTGGCTCGGGAGCGTATGGCTGGCGTTGCCCGGCGTGCGCAGCGTCCACAAGAGCGGCAAGTTTACGTGGTCTAGGCGGGGCTTGGGAAACAGCTTGCTCCGCCGCCTCCGGCGGCCGGACGTGTTGGTTAGCCGATCCTAAGGCTGATTCAACCTGCGCCGCCCCCCAGCCAAAACAGCTACCCGCCAACCTCGGGGCGGCCTTACACCGCCACCTCTGAGCCCGGACAACCCTACGCCGCCAGACCTGCGACCGAATGGCTTTACGCCGCCGCCCCCGCGGCAGAATAGACCTTACGCCGCCAAACCCGCGGCCGAATAACTTTAAGCCGCCGACCCCGCGGCCGAACAACTTCTACGCCGCCGACCCCGCGGCCGAACAACGTCTACGCCGCCAAACCCGCGGCCGAATGGCTTTACGCCGCCAAACCCGCGGCCGAATAACTTTTACGCCGCCAAACCCGCGGCGTGTGCACTCGCCCAGGCCCATTGGAAATTGTAGCCACCGAGCCAACCGGTGACGTCGACGACTTCGCCAATAAAAAACAGTCCCGGCACGGCTTTGGCTTGCATGGTTTGCGAAGACAGGGCGTCGGTATCTACGCCGCCTAGTGTGACTTCGGCCTTGTTGTAGCCTAGTGTGCCGGCTGGGCGCACGCGCCAATGCTGCAGCTCTTGTGCGACTTCGCGCAATCTCTGCTTAGTGATTTCGTTCAACGGCTTGGTCAGCCCGCGCAGATCGCACCAGCGCTGCGCCAACCGTGCGGGCAGCATCTCAGCCAGTAGATTGTGCAATTGCTTGCGGCTGGCTTGCTGATCCAGCAGCCGCGCCTGCGCATCCATCTGCGGCAGGAGATCGATTTCGATTTCATCGCCTTCGCGCCAATAAGAGGAAATCTGCAGTATTGCCGGGCCGGATAAGCCGCGATGCGTGAACAGCAAATTCTCACGAAACCGCCCGCCGTTGCAGCGCACCTCAACTTCCACCGACACGCCCGCCAATTCGCCGAATTGTTCCAGCATGGCGCTATCCCACGCCAGCGGCACCAGCGCAGGCCGGGTCGGCACGACCGGCACGCCGAACTGCGCGGCGACGCGGTAGCCGAATGGGCTGGTACCGATCTTCGGCACGGTGAGCCCGCCGCTGGCGATGACCAAAGATTGCGCGTGCAGCGCCTCGCCCGCTGCGCGCACGACGAACGCGCCACTTACTGCTCGCCCGATCTCCTGCACCGCAAACGGCATGCGCCATTGCACGCCCGCGGCATCGCATTCGCGTTTCAACATATCAATAATCTGCTGCGCGCTGTCATCGCAAAATAGTTGGCCCAGCTTCTTCTCGTGATACGCGATGCCATGCCGCTCCACTAGGGCAATGAAATCGCGCGGCGTATAGCGCGCGAGCGCGGAACGGCAGAAATGCGGGTTGCGCGAGAGATAGTTCTCCGGCCCGCAATGCAAGTTGGTGAAGTTGCAGCGCCCGCCGCCGGAGATGCGAATCTTTTCGCCGATCTTGTCATAGTGCTCGATCAGCAGCACGCGCCGGCCGCGCTGCCCCGCTACCGCCGCGCACATCATGCCGGCCGCACCCGCGCCGATGACGACTACGTCAAAAGACGGGGACAACATTTATACAGTAGCAAGGATACCTCCAACTATCCTTTGTTTTATTATTCACAAGAATATGCCGTATGCAGTATGACCATGCAGCGCAAGGCTGCAACTACTTGACTTGATCCATAGCGGCGAACGCGGCACGCAATTTCTCGACATTGAAGCCTGGCGCTTTTGCCGCATCGAGTATGCATTTCTCACGCCGCGCCATCAGATCGATGGCCGCCGGCAGCTTCTCCAATTCGCCCGGACGAATCGCCACCGCACCGTGACGATCGGCGTGCACGATATCGCCGTCTCGAACATTCATGCCGAACACATCGACCGCTTTGCCGAAATCAACCAGGTGCACGAATGCATGGCTCGGCGAGAGCATGCCGGCTAGACACTGAAACTCGGGCTGCATGGCATCGAGGTCGCGCATCGAGCCGTTGGTTACCGCGCCGATGCAACCGAGCCCCCAGTGCACGTGCGTATTCACTTCGCCCCAAAACGCGCCGACGCCGACTAGCGCATCGATATCCTGCACCACGGCGATGCTCGGCAATGGTTGCTGCGCCACGTACTCGTAGTAGCTCAAACGCTTGGCGCGCTGCTCCGCCGCAGCATCCGCGGTGGGCGCGGAAGCGCGGATGCTCGCGGTGCGCGCATAGCCGATGATCGCGTGCGCGCCGCCCCTAGACGCTGTCAGTCCACGGCGGGTGAAGCCGCTGATGGAGCGCGTGCCGCGCACGATCTCCAGCGCATTGCTGATGGTGGGCGTGTCGAATTGGCGCAGTTGTTCGAACAATGCATTTGCCGCTGTCATGGCTTCCTCCGGTTGGTCGCGGCTCTAGTGTTCTGGCTCGCGAAAAGGTTATCGAAGGTCACAGTTTATCGCGCCGGTACAATGCACAAGAATGAACGACGCCGCGCACGCCCCCTACGCCTCACTTTCACCCGATGTTGTGCTCGATGCGCTGGAGAGCCTCGGCTTGCGCTGCGACGGCCGTCAACTGGCGCTGAACAGCTACGAGAACCGCGTCTATCAGGTCGGTATCGAGGATGAGTCGCCGCTCATAGCGAAATTTTATCGCCCGCTGCGCTGGAGCGACGCGCAAATCCTCGAAGAGCACGCCTTCACACTCGAGCTTGCGCAGCGCGAGATCCCCGTGGTGGCGCCGTTGCTGCTCCACGAGCGCACGCTGCACAGCTTCAACGGCTTTCGCTTTGCGGTCTATGTGCGGCGCGGCGGCCGCGCGCCGGAGTTGGACAATCCGGACACACTCGAATGGCTCGGCCGCTTCATCGGGCGCATCCATGCCGTCGGCGCGATCGCGCCGTTCCAGCATCGCCCCGCGCTGGATATCGCCAGCTTCGGCGAAGAACCTCGCGACTATCTGCTCGCGCATGATTGCATCCCTGCGGATTTGCGCGAGGCTTGGCGCGGCGTCGTCGAGCACGCGCTTGCCAGCGTGCGCGAGTGCTACGCTCGGGCGGGCGCGGCGCGCAACATCCGGCTGCACGGCGACTGCCATGTCGGCAATGTGCTGTGGACGGAAGTAGGCTCATCCGCACAGGGCCCCACCGGCGGCCCGCACTTCGTCGACTTCGACGACAGCCGCATGGGACCGGCAGTGCAAGATTTATGGATGTTGCTCTCCGGCGATGCGCGCGCGATGTCGCGTCAGTTAGAAGACGTGCTTGCCGGCTACGAAGATTTCTGCGAGTTCGACACGCGCGAATTGCATCTCATCGAAGCCCTGCGCACGCTGCGCCTGATCCACTATTCGGCGTGGTTAGCGCGGCGCTGGGACGATCCGGCGTTCCCCGCCGCGTTCCCTTGGTTCGGCACGCAGCGCTACTGGCAAGACCGCGTGCTCGAACTACGCGAGCAAATCGCGGCGATGCAGGAAGCGCCGATTACGTTGATGCGTTGAGGCGGCAGCAATGAACGGTGGCGCACATTCACGCGCTGACGAGGCTGATGTTCGATTGAGGTGGCGTGATACGGTGCGATGCAATACAGGTATGCCGCTCAGCAAGGACATGTCCCCTCAAGCACTATTTACAAAATGACACCGAATATTACCAATAATACCGTGCCTGCGGAATTCCCTGCGAGATGACCTCAGCTGGTTCGAGCATGGTCGGGCGCGACCACTTCGTTGCCACTTGCCACGAACTTCTGAGAACAAGGCAAGACGCAACATCGCTTAACCGATTTGCCACAAAAGTAAACATCTCTCCTCTTCTTATCGCGTTCAAACGTTTCTATAGTTCGCCCCGTTCGAGACGCCGCTCGCGCATAGGCGATTGTCGTCTCGCCACTCACCAACAATAGGCTTGCTCGGGGAGAACACATGCCTGTCAACAAGAACGCATCGCTGTACCTGCGCTCATCGGAAATCAAGCAACTCGCCCAGATCGCAAACGAGTCGAGCGACATCGCTTCCGCTGAAGAATTTCGTCGTTGGGCGCAGAGCTCCGTGCGCAAGCTGTTCCCGCACGAAGCGCTCGTTGCTGGTCTTGCGCACAGGCACGGCGCGCAGATTCGCGTCGAGCGGCTGGTCTGCGCGGGCTTCCCCGTAGAATTCATCGACGCAGTGACTCGGCGCCGCGGCGCTTTCGCCTGTCCCACGCTCGAAGCGTGGTTTGCGCACAACCGCCCGCAGTTGTTCGATCCACGCAATAGCGAGAGCAGCGAGCGCACCGCGAGCGAGTTCGAAGCCTACGATCTTAAGAACGTCGCCGCCAACGGCGTTCTTAGTCCCACAGGCAATAGCGCCACGTACTTTAGCTTCTCGCGCGTGCCGCACGCGCTTACCGAGCGCCACGGCTTCATGCTGGAGTTACTCGTACCGCACTTGCACCGCGCTTACGTGCGCGCGCTGGCGGCGCCGAATGCCCTCGTCGCGCCGCGCCTAACCCGCCGCGAGGAAGCCGTCTTGCGCGAACTCAGCCGCGCAAGCTCAACCAAAGCCGTCGCGCATGTGCTCGGCACCAGCGAGCATACCGTGAAGCACCAAGTGAACGCGCTGCTCAGAAAGCTCGGCGCGAGCGATCGCGCTGAGGCGGTCACCACCGCCGTTCGCTTGGGGTTGCTGCCAGATCGGCGTCAGCTTTTCTAGTCTGTATAGCCCCTCGGGGCTATATACAACCTTACGGGATTTGCCTAATCTCCTTCGCAGCCGCGCCAGTTGTGCAAGGCGGTGCGAACTTACTCGCACATGCTGGCTGGTGTGCGCCAACCCCTATTGTCTTAGCTCTCGGAACGAAGCCATGTCAGATCAAAACACTTCCGCCACCATAAAGGGCACACACTCCGCACGCTGTGGGCTGAGGCTCTTACTCCTCAGCCTATTGGCGGCACCACTGCTTAGCACAGCGGCGGTACCTCAGTGGGCCAACGAAATCTTTGGCCCGGCTCTGGTGTATCAGAGCACGGTGACTAGTCAGTTTTACAAGTCAGCTTTAGCCGCCTGTGATGCCAGCCGGCCTGCACAGTACACATCCGGTAACGTCGTGATCACTCACTTCGGGGGGCTCCCCGGAAACACCAATAGCTGCACCTATGGCGTCACTTGGTATGACCCTTCGACGAATATCACCACGTCGGACACCGTCAGGTACCAAAACATGTATGAGCAGCGAGGTGCCTGCCCGCCAGATGCCGTCGGCATCAACGGCAAATGCCATATCACGCGCACTGCACCGAACGACGAATCACAATGCGTTGGCAATCCCCTAAGAGCGGGCAATGGGGATAAGGTGCAGCACGAGCTCGACTACCTCACAGCAGACAGCGGACTGCGCTTTGAGCGCCAGTTTGCCTCGCGCCATATCGTCGCGCGCTCCGGCGCGTTGGGCGCTAACTGGTTCATTCGCATCTACGAACGATCGCTGCAGTTTGTCAGTGTCGGATCCACGCCGCACATTCTTGCTACGCGAGAGCTCGGGCGCGTGCGCCAGTTTTGGCAGTCCAATGGCTACTGGGTGAGCGACCCTAACGTGCACGACCGCGTCGAAGCCTTGGCCAGTAACTTTGCGCCGGCGGCTTGGAAATACATCGACGGCTACAGTGATGAGAGCGAGTTTTATGACGCTTCAGGCCGCTTGCTGTACATACAGAATCGCGCTGGGCTCACGACAACGTTATCCTACAGCGATGCAGCAACCCCGAGCAGCACGGCTCCCGGTCCGGGCTATCTCATCGCTATCAACGACGCATTCGGTCGAAGCGTTCAATTGTTCTACTCGGCAGAAGGGTTGCTTATACGCATGCGCGATCCAGCCGGGCAGGACTACCACTACGCTTTCGATGAGGACGCCAGCGAAGAATGGCTGCCATCGGGGCGACTGACCTCGGTCACTTATCCCGATACCAAGCGGCGCACTTACCACTACGAATCTGAGCATTTGCCCGCTGCTACGGCTGCTCTCGGACCGAGTTCATTTCCCAATATCATCAACCTTACGGCCAACTCCGCAGGCACTGCAAACTACGCCCAGGTGTTAATTGGCGAACGTGCACTGCGCGGCCTGACGGGTATCACGGATGAGAACTCACAGCGCTATGCAACGTTTCGTTATGACGACAAAGGGCGCGCCGTCGGCTCCGAGCACGCCGGTGGGGTCGAGGCAATCTCGCTTGCCCCTGGCACAGGCGCAGCGAGTACCGCGACCGATGCCTTCGGCGTGGTGCGTACCTATACCTTCCAAACCAGCCAGGGCATACGTCGCACTTTGTCGGTTTCAGAGCCGTGCACTTCATGCGGCGGCAGCGTGGCAGCGGCAACGACCTATGACAGCAACGGCAACGTCGCCTCGAAGAAAGACTTCAACGGCAACCTAATGTGTTTCACGAACGATCTCAGCCGCAACCTTGAAACCAAGCGTGTCGAGGGCTTGACCGGTGCGGCCTGCCCGGGCACCGGCGTTGCTGGAATTACCCGCACTATCAGTACCGAATGGCACGCCACTTGGCGCCTGCCCAAGCGTATCGCCGAACCCAAGCGCATCACCAGCTACGTCTACAACGGCGACGCCGGTGTGATCTGCGGGGCAACTGCGGCGCTGTGCTCGAAGACCATAACCGAGACTGCCGATGCCACCGGCGCCCTGGGCTTTAGCGCCGCCGGCACCACCAATACGCGCACCTGGACCTACACGTACAACAGCAACGGGCAGGTGCTCTCCGTCAACGGCCCGCGCACCGACGTATCGGATATCACCACCTACGCCTACTACAGCGCCAACGACCCCAACGGCAACTTCCGCATCGGCGATCTGGCCTCGGTCACTAACGCTCTTGGGCATGTCACGCAGATCACGCACTACGACGCCCACGGCAAGCCCAAGCGTATTGTCGATCCCAATGGCCTAGTCACCCAGCTCGACTACTGGCCGCGCGGCTGGCTCAAGAGCCGCAACGTCGGTGGGCTGATCACACTGTTCGACTACGACGGCGTCGGCCAGTTGAAGAAAGTAACGAATCCGGACGGCAGCTTCGTGAGCTACACCTACGATGCCGCCCACCGCTTGACCGATATCACCGACACCAGCGGCAACACCCTGCATTACACGCTCGACTTAATGAGCAACGTCACGAAAGAGGAACTGAAAAATAGCCTCGGGGTGGTCATTGCGACTAAGAACCGCCAGTTCGATGCGCTCTCGCGATTGCAGAAAGAGCTGAACGCCGCCAATGCCGAGGTAGCAAACTTCGGCTACGACGCTAACGGCAATCTAAAGACGGTCACGCAGAAAGTCGATGGCGCCGCCGCCAACGACGAACTCAGCAGCTACGACTATGACCCGCGCAACCGCTTGAAGAAAATAACCGACGCGCTGGCGGGCGTGGCCGAATACGGCTATTCGGGTTTGGATCAACTCACCCTCGTCAAAGACCCGCGCGCGCTCACCACCACCTACGCCGTGGACGGCCTGGATAACGTGACCAGCCAGGCGAGCCCTGACACCGGCACCACCATCAATACCTTTGATGCCGCCGGCAACATCAAGTCAATGAAGGACGCCAATAACACCACGGTGACCTACACCTACGACGCGCTCAACCGCCTGACGCAAAAGGCGGTGGGCACCACCGTGATCAACTACACGTATGATTCGGTGGTCAGTGGCAACTTCGGCAAAGGCCGCTTGACCGGCATGGTCGATGCCACCGGCACCACCGCCTACACCTACGACCTCTTCGGCCGGGTAACGAAGAAAACCCACACCCCCGCATCCGGGCTGGGCAGCAACGCCCGCACGGTGCAATACGGCTACGACGCCTACGGCCGGCTCGGGAGCATTACCTATCCGTCCGGGCGAGTAGTCAACTACGCCTACACCAACGGCCGCGTGAGCGCGATCACGGTCGGAGCCACGCAGACAGTCATCAACAACATCGCCTACTTCGGCTTCCACACCCCGGCAAGCTGGACGCAGGGCAGCGGCAAGACCTACAGCCGCACGTTTGATGCCGACGGCCGGATCGCCAGCTACACCAACAACACCAGCCAAATCGCGGTGACTTACGACTTGGCCGATAACATCAAGCTCTTGACCGATCCCGCTACAGCCGCCAATACCAAGAGCTTCACCTACGACAAACTCGATCGCTTGACCGGCTACGGCAGCAACGGCGGGGCCACCAGCCAGGGCTTTGCCTACGATGCGGTGGGCAACCGCCAGAGTACGCTCGTCAATGGCGCGAGCACGATCTACACCAGTGCCACGACCAGCAACCGCTTGGCAAGCGTGGGGGCGAACACCTACGGCTACAACGCGGCGGGCAACCAAACCTCGGCGGCGAGCAGAACCTACGCCTACGACGTGTTCGGGCGCATGAGCAGCGCAACGGTGAGCGGGGTTGCCACGCCCTATCGCTACAACGGTCTCGGCCAGCGGCTCTACAAGGGCGGAGCAAACCTCGCGAGGTTCGTCTACGACGAGCAAGGGCAGCTGATCGGCGAATACAACAACACCGGCACGATGCTCAGAGAGATCGTCTGGCTGCAAGATATACCGGTGGCAGTGATGACGCCGAGCGGCACGGCGACCAATCTGTTTTACATCGACAGCGACCACCTCAATACACCGAGGACGATCACCAACCAAGCCAAGCAGAAGCGGTGGGAGTGGAACAGCGATCCGTTTGGCTCCACACTCGCCAATGAGAATCCGGCGGCGCTGGGCGTGTTCACGTTCAATCTGAGATTCCCGGGCCAGTACTTCGATAAGGAAACAGGGCTGCATTACAACTACTTCAGGGATTACAATCCGCAGATTGGACGATACATTCAGTCGGATCCGATTGGGCTTGAAGGGGGGCTGAACACGTATGGGTACGTTGATAGCCAACCGCTTTTCTTTGCAGATCCTACTGGGCTGGCAGGGGAAGTCCCTGTCAGAGAAATCGCGCCCAGGTTTGTGGTTGACATCGGCGGGGAGCACATGGGTGGCGGTGCCTCTGCGCCTCGGACCACAAACAATGTTGGCCCAAAGCCGAAACCGGTCAACCTGCCTGGTGCGAGAAAAATCACCGTAAACATGCCGCACGTGAAGTCCGGCCACATGATGGGCGGCTCTCGCTTAATGCCGGGATCGCGAAAGGATGTCTTTCCGTCACGCATGACCGAAAGCCAAGTGGAGCGAGCAATTAAGCAAGCATACGAAACTTGCTCTCGGATCGAAACTCAAGATCATCGGATCAAGGTTCGCGGAACATCTGAAGACGGATTAACGATCGATATGTGGGTAAATACCCAAACCAAGCAGATTGAGACCGCGTGGCCTGTTTCTCCCTAGCGCCTGACATGGACGAGTTTCGTATCGACGTTGTTCTGGAATCTCTGAGCAAGCAGAGCGATCAAGCTGTGACCGGCCTGATAGCAATTCGAACGCCGGAGATCGTGTTCCCTGATAGGGGATGGAGTGATTTTGTTGTCGTAGTTCTGTCTTGGTGGCTGAGAGAGGTTACTGCCCTGATGAGCGGCAGCACACCCATGGCGAAGTGTGCCTTTATGGATGGCCCATATGAGTTTCAGCTGGCGATACACTCAAGAGATAGATGGCGCTTAGCGTTGCTTAGGCGCACTGCCTCAAATCAGGAATTGTCCGGCGAAACACTCGTCGCGCCCACGACTGTTGTTGCTGAGCTGGCCAAGACAGCGAACGCGGTCTTGAGGAAATGCCAAGAAAACTCGTGGGAAGACGAGGACTTGAAGCTGCTTAGCGTGCGATTTAAGGAGTTACAAAGCAAGAGACGATTCGTAGGCTCTCACCACGGCGGCCTTGATTCATGAAAATGTGGTGCGGCGCGATTGGTAACGCGGTAAGTCGCAATTTGTAGGGCGCATTGAATGCGCTGCATCGAAAGCACCGAGTGAAAACGAAGAAGGAGAACGAAGAAGGAGAACGGGGTCAGAAGGAGAACGGGGTCACGGAAGGAGAACGGGGTCAAGTCTTGCAATCAAGCTTTTCGCTTCTAAAGCGCAAGATGATCAACTGCTCCGGTGGCCCCCTTGATGCGCGCTTGCAAAGGAACGTCGGTGCTCGCGATGGTCCGTGAGCGACATGCTATCCGGTTCAGGAAAACGCCCGCGCCCAACGCGGGCGTTTTCCGCTTGTAAACGACTTCGCTGCTTGTGATACTTCTACGACAGGAGCAGTATCGCTTCGAAAGAAGATTAAAGGGGCCACCCATTAGCCGTCTTCTGTCAAGAGAGTATTAAAGGGGCCACGTATATTTTTTCTTGGACGGTCATTAGCGGGGATCATCACCCGCGCTTTTTCAGTTCAGCCATCGAACGAATTTGAGACCCCACCGAGCGGCGCCGCCACGGCATGGATCGCTTCTGAACACCACCCCAACAAACAAAGAGGAGACCGCACCCATGAGCCACACCTGGCGCAACCGAATCCTGTGGCTGATCACCGCGGTGTTCTGCGTCTTTGCCTTCCTGAAGGCCACACCGCTGGCCGACAGCCTGCGCGCGTTGATTCCGGCCATCTCCATCCTCGTGCCCACCTTGTTCGCCTTCATGCACGGTGCGCGGCGCATCGGCTGGCCAGCGATGCTGAGCTTCTTCGTCATCGCCTTCGTCATCAGCTGGTGCATGGAGTCGCTGTCGATCGCCACCGGCTTCCCGTTCGGCCACTACCACTACACCGACAACCTGGGGCCCAAGCTCGGCACCGTGCCGCTCCTGATCATGCCGGCCTACTTCTCGATGTGCTACGTGTCGTGGACGCTGGCGCACGCGGTGTTGGACAAGTTCGACCACCGCGCCGATGCTCTACAGCGCTTTGCGGTGCCGGTGGTGGCCGCCTTCATCATGGTGATGTGGGACCTGTGCATGGACCCCTCTCGCGCGACGGTGACGCAGGCCTGGATCTGGCATCACGGCGGCAGCTACTTCGGTGTGCCGTTCGTCAACTTCATGGGCTGGTTCCTGACTGAAGCCTCCTCGTTTTTTTGAGCCAATCAGAAGTAGAGGATGGGGTTAGGATTT
>CADEHE010000003.1 GCA_902826775.1 uncultured Pseudomonadota bacterium
ACTACGCGGTGCGCAACCCGGCGATTGTGGAGCATTGACGTGCTGTCGATCGCGACGACGCGACGCGATTCGTAGTCACCGTCTCAGCGGAAACAACTGCGCCAACCGCAAGGTCGGCTCATATTGATTGGGCAATAACGCGAGCACCGTTCTTGTCCGGATCGAGGTCAGTGGCTCTGATTTGCACGATCGATGGTTTGCTATTGCTGGAGAAAGCAAGGATGGCGCTGAAATCGAGGTGGTGGGTCGGCACCACGGCGCCGACGGCTAAGGCCATGATTTCTTCATCAGTTGCTGTGACTGCACCAATGGCAGACCAATGTTGAGCGTCAAAGCCCGCGGCATTAAGGGGCGCGACCCATTGCGGCGACAAATTCATGTCCACCACGATTTTCATGCTCTGGATAGAGTAAGCTCATGATCATCGGCACGCCATGCTGCGTAGCGCAGTGATTGGAGGATATCGTCGCGCTCAAGGTAGGGGTAATCAGCCAAGACCTGATCGATTGAATAGCCAGAACCGATCATGCCGACGATCGCGCCAACGGTGACCCGCATGCCGCGAATGCATGCCTTTCCGCCTATCACTGAGGGATCGTGGGTAATCCGATCAAACTCTTTCATTGCGCAATCCTAGCGCGAAGCGCTCGCCCATAGCATAACCGCCTCGTTAACACAATACTAACTCGACCAGCGACTTTGGCTTGGTAGTTCACATCTGTTGGCGCAAACTGATAGCTGTGGCAATTTGGCATGCAGCCGCGAGAGATTTGTGAGAGTTGGAAATCTTGCTGAGGCAATTCGGTTCTAAATAGTGCGGACCTACGACATCCACGAAGCGGCCGATTTTCTCAAGATCGACCGCACCACGGCGCTTGATCTCGCCGGCAACGGTGAACTGCCCGGCGCGAAGATCGGTAGGGCGTGGGTATTCATGGAGTCTGATCTGGTCGCATACCTTCAAGACCGCGTTCGCCAGCAAACTGCTGCGCGACGCGAGCAGGTTACCCAAGCGCGTTTCCACCGAAGCGAAGTCGTGGACAGTATCGCAACGACGGGGCGACGGCGAACCCGCGTCTTGCCCGTGCTACCAAACGTTCTTGGAGATCGGTCGACAACTTCATGAGCGAAGCTGGAGCCGTCAAGTAGCATCACCAGAGATGCTCAGCTAACGCGCTGCCACGTAAATTTGCGTATCTTGCGAGCGATCGTGGTGATCGGTGCCCCGTTATTTTTGCGATGGCCGTATCGCTCAGGTTCGAGCGTTCGAAGAAGCGGCTGGTCGCTTCATGGCGCAAATCGTGGAACCTAAAATCGGCAACTTCCGCCGCCGCAAATATCCGCGCAAACTGCCGCGATAACTGCCACGTTGTGCGGCGCATGCTCTCTTCGCTGCGCACCCCGCTCCACCACGGAAAGACAAGTTTTTCCTTGAAGCTAAAGCCTTGCATACCGCGCGTTTGTCTGCGCACATGTTGGCAATAGTCCTCGAATGCCTGCACTGCCACGGTGGTGAGCGGGACCTGGCGTTTGTCGCCGTTCTTCGTCCGGTCCAGAAATACCGTGCGTTTCGCCACATCGAGCTGCTTGAGTTCGAGCGTGTACATCTCGCTGAGTCGCATCGCCGACTCGAGCGCGAGGGTAAAGAGAAACTCAAGCGCGGCTTGGCGTAGCAGCACACGAGCGCCGGCGGCATCGCTTACATTGCGACCGACGACCAGACGAATGCGCCGCTCTTCCTCGGCCGTCAAGCGCCGATCGCGCTCGATGTCGCGCTTTTCCGTGACGTTCTTCGGCAAATGCGCGCGATCCGCCAAGTTGTAGACGGCATAGCGGCGCGGTAAGCTGCGCAACGGGTTACCTACCAGTGCTTTTCGGGTGACCAAGTAGTCGAAGCACCGGGCGAGTGCTCCGACATAGTGACGAATGGTGCCAGGCGCGAGGTGATCGATGCGTTTCATTTGCGCGACCCAGCGCTCGGCCCATTCATAGTCGATGCCGAGAATCGGCACATCGCCCAAGCGCTTGCACAACACATCGAGCAACGGGCGATCCGATGCAGGTGGGGTTGTATGGATGCGGTAATCTTGAATCGCAGCGCCGACACTCTTGCCGGTATCGCGACCCATGGCAAACTCTTTTGGAACCAGGCCACGGTCGAGCAGTGCTTCCAAATTAGCGACGTAAGCGTCGCCGCGGGCTTTGTCTTCAAACGACAGATAGACCGGCTGCGCCAGCGTATGCTTGCGCTTGATCTGATAATGCCACCGCCCGTTGCGAAGTCGCGAAACCGCCATGCTGGTGCTTCATGAAGCTACTACAAATTAGCTTATCAGATACTCCTTGCGTCAACGGCAAGCTTGCCGCTACCGGGGTGGCCAGCCACCCCAACTTGGCCGCTGCAGACAATTTTGTCCGACTTTCAGCGACTTTTTAACGTACTGATTGCGCGAAGAAATTATTGTAACTTGTTGATTTGTATTGGAGGCGGGAGTCGGAATCGAACCGGCGTCCACGGCTTTGCAGGCCGCTGCATAACCACTCTGCCATCCCGCCGGATGGAGCAATTCGCTGGCGTTGCGCCAACTGCTATTCGACGTCGACGGAATCGCCTAGGTTTCAGGCATTCCAGGGAATTTGGAGCGGGAGAAGAGTCTCGAACTCTCGACCTCAACCTTGGCAAGGTTGCGCTCTACCAACTGAGCTACTCCCGCATGAGCAAGCTGGTATTCTACGATGCACCTTCTGTCAGGTCAAATCCGGACCTGGCCGCAGCCCACACCTTGCGGCAAGGGCGGCTAGATACAAGGCCAAGTAGCCTTTCATATCATTTATTTTTTGCGGTTCAGCAGCAGTTACTGTTGATAGTACTGCAGATATGCAGACAATCCTTTATGGTTCGCGTAGCCATTTGTCGAGCTGTTCCAGCAACGTCGCTTCGCGCGGTTCGACGTGGCTGGCGAAGCTAACTGCTTTGGTGGCGCTACGATCAATCAAATACTTGTGGAAATTCCAGCGCGGGCGCTCGCCGGTCAACGAAGCCAAGTGATCAAACAACGCGCTATTACCTTGGTTCGCTACGCCAGATTTGACGAACAACGGGAAACGCACACCGAAATTGCGCTCGCAAAACTGCGCCACTTCTGCATTGCTGCCGGGCTCTTGCCGCCCAAAGTCATTTGATGGAAAGCCCAATACGACCAAGCCGCGCTCGCGGTATTGCTCATGCAAGGCTTGCAGCTCTTTGTACTGGCGCGTGAACCCGCAGTAACTCGCGGTGTTGACGACCAGGACAACTTTGCCTTGGTACTCGCATAAGTCGCGCTCCTCGCCTTGCAGGGTGGTGTAGCGCGCGTTGAGCAATGGCGCGCAGGCAGCTTGCGCTTCAGCGCTGTGCAGCGCACTGGGCAACAAGACCGCCGCTAGCCAACGCCGCATGTTAGTTCACGGGAACGCTTTGCGCTTTCGCGCAGGATTCCGAAAGCGAATTCGCGTCGGGCGCAACCGCCTCGAGCGGTGATGCGTAGGCGGCAAACCCAGAATCGCGGTGCCACAGCAGGTAATCGTCAAGCGTTGTCACCGGCGCGGCGTTTGCTTTCTTTTGCACACTACGCGCTGCCTTCGCCGCGGTCGACTCAACGTCGCGCAGCGGCGCTGCGCTCACTTGCAGTGTTGCACAACAAAAGCTCCACAAAACGGCTGTCTTTAAGCTCATTATTGCCTCCAGCTCTCCTGGCGGAATGATCAGTCTGGTCCAATTGGCGCGTCGCGTCAATGTTCATCAATCCGGCTGTAGCGGCTACTATGCAACCCATGAACGCCGAAATCGATCATCTGGTTGTCGTAGCCGACACTTTAGCGCAAGGAGAGCGCTGGGCGCGGGAAGTGCTGAGTGCCTGCCCCACACCCGGGGGCAAGCATTTGCTCATGGGCACGCACAACTGCTTGTTGCGGATCGGCGCCTCAGTTTATCTTGAGATTATCGCGATTGATCCGACCCAGGTGAAACCAGCGCGTGCACGCTGGTTCGGCATGGATGATCCCCATCTGCAAGCTGTGGTGAAACACACACCGCACTTGGTTCACTTCGTCGCGCGCACTAGTGACATCGCCGCTGCCGCCAAACAAGCACGCCATGACCCCGGCGAAATCCTAACGCTATCGCGCGATCAGTTCCAATGGCGGATTAGCGTGCCCAGCGATGGCCGCCTCGCCGCGGACGGCCTGGTGCCGACCTTGATCGAATGGAGTGGCGCTCGCCCAGCGGCGAGCCTGCCGCAGAGCGGCGTTCAGCTTGCGCACTTGAATGTGGTACACCCCGAACCGGCGCACCTGCGCGCACTGCACGAGGCGCTTGGTTTAGGGGGGGTCGAGGTCGAAGCCGGATCGCCGCCGCAGCTTGTTGCCCTGTTGAACACCCCCGGCGGTGCAGTGCGGCTGGTGGGCGGCACAGTGCCTATTCAGTCAGTGCGTTCGAACGCTTCCACTTCGACTTCGTCGCCGGGATAAGCGCGCCGCGCAACGCTCGCGATCTTCACGGCCGAAGCTTTGCGCGCATAAGCTTGCGCATTAGCGGCGTTGCTCCAACGCCCGTCGACATTGAAGTAAACCGGCCGAGATTGGTTTTTGCGCACGCGGCGTACACGAAACCATTGCTGCCTCACGCGCGGATTTCTCCGGTCTTCTTGCGCGGCTTGATTGCCAGCGGCAGCGCCATGCGCAAATAGTGAAACATCGACCACAACGTCAGCACAGCAGCGATCCAAATGAGCCAAGTGCCCACTTGCTTAGCATTGAACAGGCCGAACACGTTGTCACGGTACAGCAAGAAAGGGATGGCGACCATCTGCGCGATGGTCTTGATTTTACCCAATACCGACACGGCCACGCTTCTGCTTTCCCCCAACTGCGCCATCCATTCGCGCAGCGCGGAAATTGCGATCTCACGCCCAATGATAATAAACGCGACCGCCGCGTTTACCCGGTTCAACTCCACCAAGCACACCAGCGCGGCCGCCACCATTAGCTTGTCCGCGACTGGGTCGAGAAACGCGCCAAAGGCGGAGGTCTGATTCCAACTGCGCGCGAGGTAGCCGTCGAGCCAGTCGGTCAAAGCCGCACCGATAAATATCGCCATCGCAGCTAAGTTGCCTTTGCGACTGTCGATCAACTCCTCCGGCAGATACAAGATAGCAACAAATAGCGGCACCAAAAGGATGCGCAGCCACGTCAGCAACATCGGGATAGTCAATGGCATGCGGTCAGTTTGTCATTGCGCGCAAGCACGCGCAAGAGGCGCAGCCCACCTCAATGCAACTGTGCATAGATTTTCACAGCCAGCTCGCGGCTGATGCCTTCGACCATGGCAAGGTCATCTGCACTCGCCGACAGCACGCCGCGCAAGCCACCGAAATGTGTGAGCAACTTCTGGCGGCGCTTAGCGCCGACACCAGTGATCTCTTCCAGCGAAGACTTCACGCGAGCTTTGCCGCGGCGGCTACGATGCCCGGTAATCGCAAAACGATGTGCTTCATCGCGGATCTGCTGCAGCAAATGCAAGCCGGGATGGTCGGCCGGCAAACGCAGCGGTGTCTCGCGCTCGGGTAAGACCAATTGCTCTAGTCCGGGTTTGCGCGCTTCGCCTTTGGCGATGCCGATCAGCGGCACGCCGGTCAAGCCGAGCTCGGCCAGAATCTCGGCGGCCGCGCTCACCTGCCCCTTGCCGCCGTCGATGAAGATCACGTCCGGCAGCGCGCCCTCGCCGGAAGAAACTTTGCCGTAGCGCCGCGCCAACACTTCGCGCATCGCGCCGTAGTCGTCGCCGGGTGTGATGTCGCGCATGTTGTAACGGCGGTACTGGCTCGATTGCAATTTGCCTTGGTCAAACACCACGCAAGAAGCAACGGCTGCTTCGCCCATGGTGTGGCTGATATCGAAGCATTCGAAGCGCTGCGCCTCAGGCGTCAAGCCGAGAGCGGTGCGCAGCGCCTCCAAGCGCTGCGCCTGGGCGCCGTCGCTCAAGCGCCGCTGAGCGAGTGCCCGCTCGGCGTTTTGCAATGCCATGGCGAGCCAGTGGCCGAGTTCACCGGTTGCGCGATGGGTCAGCCGCACGCTGCGGCCGGCATGTTGCGACAACGCCGCGGCGATCACTTCACCGTTCTCAACCAGATCAACATTGCTTACGATCACGCCAGGGGCTTGTTTCTCCGCGTAGTGCTGCATCAGAAATGCTTCGACCACCTCGCTTAGATCTGCCCCTTCGGCATTGCTCGGGAACATGCTCTTGTCGCCCAAATGCCGTCCACCGCGCACCATCACCAAGTTAACGCAGACCATCGCGGCGTCGGCACGGGCGGCGACAATATCGATGTCGCGTTCGGACTCGCTGACCACGTATTGCTTGGTGATGACGCGTTGCAGCGATTGAATCTGATCGCGAAATAGCGCCGCCTGCTCGAATTCCAGCGCCGCAGCCGCGGCCTCCATTTGCTGTTGCAAACCATGCAGCACCGCCTCGGGGTTGCCGGTTAGAAAGAGCTTGGCGTTGCCAATGTCGCGCGCGTAGGCTGCCGCATCGATGGCGCCCACGCACGGCGCTGAGCAACGCTTTATCTGGTGCAGCAAGCAGGGCCGAGAGCGGTTGGCAAACACCGTGTCTTCACAAGTGCGCAGACGGAATACTTTCTGCAAAACCCCAATGGTTTCCCGCACCGCCCATGCGGTGGCGTAGGGCCCGTAGTAATCGTTGGCCTTATCGAAGCTGCCTCGATAGAAGCGGATCTGCCCGAACTGATGCCCTGTCACCATGATGTAGGGATAACTTTTGTCATCCCTAAACATGATGTTGTAACGTGGACTTAAAGATTTTATGAGGTTGTTTTCCAGAATAAGCGCTTCCCACTCCGTGCGCGTCACGGTGGTCTCTACATGAGCCACCTGCCCGACCATGATTTGTGTGCGCGGGCTTTGTGCGGTTTTCTGGAAGTACGATGAGACGCGCTTCTTCAAGTCACGCGCCTTGCCGACGTAAATGACCTCGCTTTGAGCATTCAACATTCGATATACCCCTGGAAGATTAGGGAGACTATCGAGTATCTGCTTTATTTCTACCATGACTCTGTTATCAGTATCAGAGTCGAGCGACGATCTTCTCGAATATCTGCTGGAACATCGTTTCGGTCAAACGCCCGGTTTGCGTGTTGTAGCGGCTGCAATGGTAGCTATCGATGAGGACGCGGCGATCGTCCAACACATGCTCAGCGGCATGCACAAACCGATGGCTTACGAGCCTTCGCCCGAGGGCACGCAACGTTGCATCATGCGCGATTTTGCCCAGCGCGAGCACGACTTTAATTTGAGGAGAACTGTTAAATTCATGCTGCAAGTATTTGTTGCAACGCTTTATTTCATCTGGAATGGGCTTATTTTCTGGAGGCAAACACTTCACCGCATTAGTAATGCGGCAGCGGGTGAGACGCAAACCATCGCCCGCGTGTTCAGAGCTTGGCTGGCTACCAAAACCGAAGCGGTGCAGTGTTCGATAAAGCAGCAAACCGGCGTGATCGCCGGTGAACGGACGCCCGGTTCTATTTGCGCCATGCATGCCGGGCGCCAAGCCAACGATCAGCAAGCTCGCCTTCACATCGCCGAACGGCGCCACCGGGCGGGCGTGATAGCCAGGATGCTGTGCCCGCACCGCATCCAAGAACGACGCGAGCCGCGGACAGTGGCGGCAGTTTGGTTCGAAAGCGGTCGTGGGTGGCGTTTGAGATTTCATAAGCGCATCGCAGGGAGCGCATTCTGAAGCAGGCACTGCCTCATGTAAAATGGCGGTCTTTTTCGAGGCGCAGGCTCATGGCAAAAGTAAATGCAACGGAAATTCGCGCAGGCAACCTGCTCGAGTGGGACAAGCGCATCTGGCGCGTATTGAAATCGCACCACGTGCATGTCGGCGGCCGCGGCGGCGCCTACATGCAGGTCGAGATGAAGGACATCGAGGTCGGCACCAAGACCAACCAGCGCTTCCGCACCGATGAGAAAATCGAGCGCGCCTTTGTCGAACCGCGCGAGTTGCAGTATTTGTACCAAGAAGGCGATAACTACATCTTCATGGACAAGGAATCGTACGAACAGCTAACTTTGTCGGCGGAATTTCTCGAAGGCCAAACCGGTTACTTGCTGCCCAACACCGACGTGCAAGTCAACTTCCACAACGAGCGCCCGATCGGTGTTGAACTGCCCGCTTCCGTCGTGCTGGCGGTGGTAGAAACTGAACCGGGGATCAAGAACGCTACTGCCACCACGACCTACAAGCCGGCAAAGATGGAAACAGGGCTGATCGTGCAAGTTCCTCCCTTCGTCAACGAAGGCGAGAAGATTCGCATCAATACCGATTCCGGCGAGTACATGGAGCGCATGTAGTTGCGGCGCGCTGCCGAACTTTTACGATAGTTTTACATACCTTTCACCGGCATCTCACCACCGCTTCGCCCCGCCCGCCTACGCTAGTTCAAGGCCGCACCCCGTTTGCTCGGGCCGGCCTGACCGACTAACCAAGCACAAGGGAACACGGATATGGCGATGCATGATTCCAGACGGCGCCGCGGCGGCATTGGCGCGTGGGCTTACCTTTTCAGCACACTGCTGGCACTGTCTTTTGCGACGACGGCGAATGCTGATCAGGGTACACAACAAGTCAACCTCAACGTAGCGCTCGGCTCTCCGGTGGTTTTGGCGGGTGCGAAGCAAACCGCCGTGGTCAAAGTCGCCCTTACCGGGGCACAAATTGACAGCGAAAGGCAGCGTACTCCAGTCAATGTGGCTATTGTGCTGGATCGCTCCGGCTCAATGGCCGGCGCGAAGATCGAGCATGCCAAGCAAGCCGCCGCGATTGCCATCGATCGCCTCGACGCCAATGATGTGGCCGCCATCGTCACCTACGACGATGTCGTCAAAGTCATCATGCCCGCCACCCGCGTCGCGGACAAGTCGGCATTCAAACGCGCCATTGCCCGTATCCAACCGGGCGGCAGCACGGCGCTGTTCGCGGGCGTCGCTAAGGGCGCGAAGGAAGTGGAAAAATTTCTGCAACGCGAACGCGTCAATCGCGTCATCCTGCTCTCCGACGGACTGGCTAACGTCGGCCCGAGTTCCCCCGACGAACTGGGCCAACTCGGCGCCTCGCTGGCTAAAGACGGCATCAGCGTCACCACCATCGGGCTCGGGTTGGGCTACAACGAAGACCTAATGGCGCGTCTGGCTGGCATGAGCGACGGCAGCCACGCCTTCGTCGAGCACCCGCAGGAGTTGGCGCGTATCTTCGATGCCGAGTTCGGCGACGTGCTTTCCGTCGTCGCGCAGGAAGTCAGAATCAATATCCGCTGTGCCGATGGCATCAAACCTGTTCGGGTGCTTGGCCGCGAGGCGGACATAGCAGGACAAAACGTGTCGATGAGCATGAATCAACTGTACGGCGCGCAGGAGAAGTTCGTGCTGCTTGAAGTCGAGGTGCCCCCCGGCCGGCCTGGTGCGCGGCTGACGGTGGCCGAAGTCGATGTCGCCTACTTCAATACCACGACCAAACAGTCCGATCGCGTCGCCGGCCAAGTAGCGCTTAGCTACAGCGATTCGCAGCAGAGCGTGACGCAAGCCACCGACAAGAAGGTCATGGCCGATGCGGTCGAGCAAGTAGCCAATAGCATCAGCAAAGAGGCGATCAAATTGAAGGATGCCGGCAAACTCATGGAGGCGCGTAAAAAACTTGAAGAAGGCGCGTCCTATTTGGAGCAGAACGCGCAACAATATCAAGTGCCGAGGCTGAGAGGCTTAAGCGGTCAATTCAAGAAGGATTCGGCCGAACTGGACGACGAAAGGCAGTGGAATCGCCAGCGCAAGAGCATGGTCAAGCGCCAGTACTCGACGGAGAAGCAGCAAAAGTTTTGACCACAAGCAACTGCGCCATTGTGCACGGTGCCCGAAGGTCGGAATCTCCACCTTTGGGCACTCACTTTTCCTCCCACGCCGTGCCACACCCACCCCCATGCGCAACAAGTCCTTCATTGCCGTAGTGCTCATCGTGCTGCTGCCGGTGGCCGGGCTCGGCTGGCTCGGGGTGCGCTTGCTCGGTAGCGAACGCCAAGCCCTCGAACATCGCACGCGTACGCTGGTCGAGGCGCAACTGCTGATAATCGACGATTCAATCAAGGCCTACTTTGACGCGCAGCGCAGCCAACTGCTTCGCGACATCAAGGGCCTGCCGCGCGACACCACCGCGCTGCGCACCTACGCCCAGAGCAAGCGGTTGGTGCGCCAAGTTTTTGTCATGGATGCACGCGGGGAGCGCTTGCACCCGCCGGTCAACGCTGCGCTCACCGAAGCAGAACAGCGCTTTCTGGTTCGCAGCGCCGACATCTGGCGCAGCCGTGACATCTTGTATCAAGGCGCCCAGCCGCCGGCGCAGGAACCGGACTTGCGCAAGACCGATGCGATGCGCAGCGATGGCTGGTACGTATGGCACTGGGCCACGGAGACCGACTTGATCTTTTGGCAGCGCGATGCTGAGCGCCTGATCGGCATAGAACTCGAGCCGGCCCGCGTCAAGGCTGACATCATCGGCTTGCTGCCAGCCACCGCAAGCAACGAAGAGCACCTCGGCCCTGCGCGCATTCAGCTGCTGGATGAGCGCGGCGCGTTAGCGTATCAATGGGGAGAATTGAACGGCGGCAGCGATGCCACTGCGCGGTTATTGGCGCAGCGCCCGCTCAGCCATCCGCTCGGCAGTTGGAAGCTCGCTTACTATGCGCCCGCGGCCAACGGCAGCGCGGTGAGCGGCAAGCTGGGACTGGCCAGCGCCGTGAGTGCATTGGCGCTGGCGATCGCTGGCCTGGCCTGGTATCTGCACCGCGAACACACGCGCACGGCAAGATTGGCGATGCAACGCGTAAACTTTGTCAACCAAGTTTCGCACGAGTTGAAAATCCCGCTCACCAATATCCGCATGTATGCGGAACTGCTCGCACAACAACTCGACGGCAGCGAGGAAAGGCCGCGCCGCTACCTCGACATCATCGTCGCCGAAAGCCAACGGCTCTCACGCCTGATCCTCAATGTATTGAACTTCGGCCGCATGCAGCGCGAGGCGGTGCGCTTGCACCGGCAGGCTGGCGTCATTGATGCCGCCGTCGCCAGCGCGCTGGAAGCATTCCGCCCAGCCTTGGAAGGCAAAGGCGTGCAGATTTCGTTTACGCGCGGCGCGCCGGCGAACGCCGAGTTCGACCGCGACGCGCTGGAGCAAATCCTCAACAACCTGTTCAGTAACGTGGAAAAGTATGGCAGCTCCGGCGCGCGGCTGGACGTCATCACTGAGCAGAGCGCAGATCACACCGTGATCCGCGTGCGCGACTATGGCGCCGGCATTCCTTTGCGCGAGCGGGAACGCGTATTTGAAGCGTTCTTCCGCCTCAACTCCAAGCTTAGCGACGGTGTTACCGGCACCGGGATAGGCCTGACCATCGCGCGCGAACTGGCGCGGCTGCACGGCGGGGAACTGCGCTTGCTCGAGAGCGAATCCGGAGCCCACTTCGAAGTGACATTGCGCACCGCCGGAGCGAGGGCATGAAAGTTCTCATTGCCGAGGATGACATCCATATTTGCCGCGGCTTGCAAGATTTGCTTGAGAGCGAGGGCTACGGCACGATCGCGGCGGGCGACGGCGAACAAGCGCTGGCTTTGTTCGAAAGCGAGCGCCCTGACTTCGTGCTGTTGGACATCATGATGCCAAAGCGCGACGGCTATCAGGTATGTCGCGACATCCGCCGCATCGATGCGGAAGTGCCGGTCATTTTCATCAGCGCCAAGTCGGAAGAGATCGATCGCGTCGTGGGTCTCGAACTCGGGGCCGACGATTTCATCATGAAACCTTTCGGCACACGCGAAGTCATCGCGCGTATCCGCGCGGTGACACGCCGCTTCTTGCGGCGCGAAGCGAGCCCAGGCACAGTGCAAGTATTACGCTTCGGCGAACTCGAACTGTTCCCGGCGGAACTGCGCGCGCGGCGCGGCGCGGAGGTGATCGAACTGAGCTTGCGCGATGTGCGGATTCTGACCTTACTGCACAAACAGCGCGGCAAAGTCGTGAGCCGCGACGAACTCTACGATCAATGTTGGGGGCGGACGCACATTCCCAGCAGCCGCACACTCGACCAGCATATATCGAAGCTGCGCAAAGCCATTGAAGCCGATCCGCGCAATCCAAGCATCATCGAAACCGTACACGGCATCGGTTACCGCTACGACGGCTAGCCGGCCCCGCGGGTTGCCCCGCCGGCACCGTCGATGACACAGCTTCGGCAAAGCGGTTCGCGTGTTTCGCTGCGGTATACTGGCCGCGGCTCAAACGAGGTGAACAATCCGCCATGCAAAATAAGGACGGCCTGCTCGCCGATTGGCACGAGCGCGCCCAACAGCTTCAAGACGAAGTCCGCTGCGCGGTCATCGGCCAAGACCGCATCATCAAGCTGATCGCCACCGCAATTTTTGCCCGCGGCCATGTACTGCTCGAAGGCGATGTTGGTGTCGGCAAGACCACCATCTTGCGCGCGTTCGCCCGCGCCATCGGCGGCGCGTTTGCACGCGTTGAAGGCACTGTGGACTTGCTGCCGAATGATTTGCTTTATTACACTTACATCGCCGCAGACGGCAAACCGCGCGTTGATCCGGGGCCATTGTTGCAGCACGAGGAACGCTTATCGGTGTTCTTCTTCAACGAGGTAAACCGTGCGCGTCCGCAAGTGCATTCGCTGTTGCTGCGCGCGATGGCGGAGAAGAGCGCGCATGCGTTCAGCCGCGACTACACTTTTCCGCATCTGACCGTATTCGCCGATCGCAACCGCGTCGAAAAGGAAGAAACCTTCGAGATTTCCTCCGCGGCGCGCGATCGCTTCATGTTTGAACTACAGGTTGAGACGCCGCAAGACGCGCAGACGCAGCGCGCACTGATGTTCGAGCCGCGTTTTCACGACGTCGATGAATTACTCAAGAGCGTCGCCGAGGCAATGCTGCCGTATACCGAGCTCAACGCGATCGGCGCTCACATTCAAACCGGCGTGCGCGCCAGCGAGCAGTTAGAGCAGTACGCGCTGACCCTTTGGCATGCGACGCGCGCGCCGCAGCAATTCGGGGTGCAGATCGAAGGCGTCAACATGCCACAGCTCTTGACCGCAGGGGCAAGCCCGCGCGCGATGAGCATGCTCTTGCGTGCCGCGCGCGTGACCGCATGGCTGGACCGGCGCGACTACGTGACGCCGGAGGACATACATGCCGTGTTCAAACCCGCGATCGTGCATCGCGTGTTCTTGACTCCGGTCTATGAGCTGCGGCGCAGCGAAATCGTGCATCAATTAGCTGAGCAGATCCTGGCCAAGATTGCAGCGCCTTAGCCGCGATGAGATCGCTTTGTGCACCTGCTAAGCCGGATACTGTCAGTAGAGTATGTTTGCCATTAGCTCTCAATATGGCTAATCGGATTAAACTCATAGCGGTATTGCCGTGAGCACACAGATCCACTACCGCATTGATTGGCGCTCGCGCGCGGTTTTCCCGGGCGCGCACGCCAGCATTCAAAACGGTGGCGGCATGGAGTTCAGTCACCACGTTGATTTGCTCGATGCTGCAGATCCGCGCCGCGTCGACTTGCACGCCTCGCTCAAGGATCCCTTCGGAAAATGGCTGGTGCGCCGCTTTCGTCAGCGCAGCGGAATCTCAGTCTACGTCCTCGCCGATCTGTCCGCTTCCATGGGGTTTGCCGGCAAGCGGCGCAAACTCGATACGCTCGCCGACCTCACCCATGCGCTAGCCTATTCCGCGCATCGCAGCGGCGACCGCTTCGGGTTTATCGGTTGCGGCGCGGCGCTGCAGCCCGAATGGTATCTGCCCGCTAGCCAGCAAACCGGTGCGGGCATTGCGCTTAGCCAGCGCCTGCGCAACTTCAGCCCGAGCGGCGCGGGCGCGAGCGCGCTGATCGAGGGCTGCGCGCACATAGCGCGCCAACGCTCTTTAGTATTTCTGGTCTCGGATTTTCATTTCCCGTTCGAATTGCTCGATGACATTTTGGCGCGCCTGACGCCGCACCATGTTGTCCCGGTGGTGCTATGGGATCGCGCCGAACTCGAGCCACCGGCGCGCTGGGGCTTGGCGCGCTTGCGCGACAGCGAATCGCGGCGCGAGCGGTTCGTGTTCCTAACGCCGCGCTTTGCCGGCGACTTGGCGCATATTTATGCCCGGCGCCGCGCGGAGCTGACGCAGCGCTTCATGCAATATCGAATGCAACCTCTATTCATGCTCGACGGATTCAGCGCCGACAATGTCACCGCGTACTTCTACAGCGACCATGCCGCAGCCAACGCTGCCGCCATCGAGTCCGGCACTAAAGCGGTAATCACCGCGTATGCGTAGCCTGCTGCTCGGTTGGCTGTTGACGAGTTGCGCCGGACTTGCGCTCGCTGCAACGGGCGCCGAGGAGCGCGCCAACAGCGTGTCACGGCACTACGGCCTGCTGGTCGGCGATCGCATCACGCAGCAAGTGCGCATCGCCGTGCCCGCGACGCACACGCTCGAGCGCAGTTCATTGCCGAAGAACGGCCGCGCCAACCGGTGGATGGAACTACAAGCGAGCGAGGTTGCGCAGCGCGTCGTAGGCAACGAGCACCACTACGATGTCACGCTGCGCTACCAAATCATGACCAGTGACGAGACCGTCAGTCTCGCCGCCCTGCCACGCCCCACACTGCGGTTTGTTGGCACCGCCGCATTGGCGGCGAACTCCGCATCCCCCGCGTTAGCGGCGAAGTCCGCGTCTCCCGCGTTAGCGGCGAACTCCACGTCCCCCGCCTCAGCGGTAAACTCCGCCCTCCCCACTTCAGCGGCGGACGGCTCATCTCCAGCCGCAGCCGCAAACGCCTCTGACGGCGCAGCAGCGGCGTATGCCGCGACATCCGCCACGACTTTGACCATGCGCTTGAGCGAGCAGCATGTCAGCGTATCGCCAATCAGCGATGCCGATGCGTGGGACCGCGAAGGCTTACAAGCGCTGCGCCCCGAGCGCGGCACACCGTTGCTGAACAGCGCCGCTACAAGACAGCGCATCGCCGCTTATGTCGCTGCGCTGACCGCGCTCTCTGCATATTGGCTGTACCGGCTCTACGGCGTGCCGTTCCTCGCGCGCAGCCGCGGGCCGTTCGCGCGTGCCCGGCGGGCACTGCATCGTGTGCGCGGAGCGGACGCCGCGGCGATGCAAAGCGCCATGCGCGAACTGCATCGCGCGTTCGATACAACCTTCGGCGCGACGCTGTTCCATCACGGCATCGAAACATTCCTCGCCCAGTATCCGCGCTACGGCAGCTTGCGCGAGCCGATCCAACGCTTCTTCGCGTTATCGCGCAGCCGTTTTTACGAAACCGCGACGCCGACCCATGATGACGCACAACTCGCACAGTTGCGTGAACTGGCGCAGCGCTTGAGTCTACTGGAGCGCGGGCTGACATGAATTTCGCCTATCCCTGGGTGCTGATCGCGCTGCCGCTCGCGCTGCTGGCGCTGGTAGGACGCAGCCGTACCGTGTTGATCTATCCGTGGCTCGCGCTGACACCCCGGCATCGCCCATCGACGTACATGGATTGGTTGCTGCGCATCTTGCTGCTGCTCGCCATTGCCGCGCTGACTTTCGCCTTAGCGCGGCCATACAAACCGGAGGCGCGTGTCGAGCGCTATGGGCGCGGCGCTCAAATCGTGCTGTTGCTCGACCGCAGCCGCAGCATGGACGATCCGTTCGGCCGCCGTATCAGCGACCACTCCGGCGAGAGTAAGCAGCAAGTTGCGCAAAGAATGCTGCAGCAGTTCACCGCGAAGCGCCCGCAGGATTTGTTCGGCATGGTCGCATTCAGCGGCTTGGCGATTCCGATCGTGCAGTTCACGCAGAAGCAGGAGATCATTCGCGCTTCACTCGCCGCGACCACGCTCGACAAGGGTCTATCCGAAACGGACATCGGCCGTGGCATGCTGGCGGCGCTGCACTACTTCGACGCTCGACCCTACGCCGGCTCGCGCATCGTGTTGCTGGTTTCGGACGGTGGCGATCGCATCGACATCGACGTGCGCCGGGAAATCACGCGCCTAGCCCGCGCGCATCGGGTCGGCATATATTGGATCTTCATTCGCTCGTTCAATAGCCCGGGTTTGAAGGAGCAACCTGAGGAGTATGCTAGTACCGTGCCGGAGCTGTTCTTGCACAAGTTTTTTCAGAGCCTTGGTACGCCATACCGCAACTACGAAGCCGAGGATCCAGCCGCGCTGGCGCGCGCGATCGACGACGTCGGCCGTTTGGAGACGCTGCCGCTGCGCTACGAGGAAGTTCTGGCACGACAAGAGTTCGCGCCGTGGGGCTACGCGCTAGCTGGAGTTGCCCTGGCAATTCTCTCTGCGGCACGATTGATTGAACGCGAGCGTTGGACATGATCGCGCGCCTGCTGTCGCGTTGGCCGGCACGCGTAAGCATCGTTCTCGCTCTCGCGCTGCTCGCTGCGCTAGGCTACGATGCGCTGCACCTTGCGCGCCAGCAAGCGATCAACGCACGCATTCGCGCGGAGCAATCGCAATCTTTGGCGGCGGAGGAGCCGCTCGAAGTGGTGCATGCGGAAGCGTTGCGGCGAGCGCGCGACGGCAAATCACGCGAAGCGCATGACTTGTATGCCCGCGTGGCGCTGGGCGCCGGCCGCGACTTGCAGCTGCGCGCGGAATACAATCACGGCAATCTGCTGTTGCGCGAAGCGATGCAGATGCGTCAGGCCACCGAAGTCGATGACGGGCGCGCGCTGCCGGTATTGGAGCTGGCCAAGGAAGCGTTCCGCAAAGTGCTGCGCGAAACGCCCGAGGCTTGGGATGCGCGCTACAACCTCGAGCGCGCGCTGCGTCTGGCACCGGAACCGCCGGAAGTCGAAGAAGGCGAGGCTCCGGCGCCGCAGCAACGCGAGCGCGCGCCGACCACGATGCGCGGCGACGCGCTGGGTTTGCCGTGAACGAGAGGCTGCGCGCATTGCTGCGGCGGCGCGAAGCGCTGGCGCTATTGATCGCGCTGCTGCTGGTGGCGATCGCACTGCTGCGCCCAACTTGGAATCGCAGCGGCGCGCTGCATTCTTTCTTGATAGTGATCGACATTACGCAAAGCATGAATACACGCGACCAGCGCTTGCGCGGCCAGTTGCATAGCCGGCTTGCTGCGGCAAAAGCGGCGGCGCGGCAAACCATTCTCGATCTGACATGCGGCTCGCGCGTCGGGCTGATGGTATTCAGCGAATACCGCACTTTCGTGCTTTTCGCGCCAGTGGAGGTGTGCAACAACTTTACCGAACTTAGCAACGCGCTGGAGCGTATCGACGGGCGTATGTCCTGGGCCGGCGCAAGTGAAGTGGCTAAAGGTGTCAGCTTCGCTTTGCGCGCACGTCAGGCGCTGCCGGAACGCCCGCTACTGGTGTTCTTTACTGACGGCCACGAAGCACCGCCGCTCGATCCGCGCTACCGCACGCGCTTCGAAGCGGTCGCGGATCAGCGGCAAGGTGTGTTGGTCGGTGTCGGCGGCGATCGCCCTATGCCGATTCCAAAGTTCGGCCCGGACGGCCAAGCCCTCGGCTTTTGGCACGTCGATGAAGTCATGCACGATGATCCGCATAATCTTGGCCGCGGCGGCAGCGTGGCCGGCGAAACCACGGTACACGAGGACGGCGGCCGTGTCGCGACCAAGCGAAGCAACGAGCATCTGTCATCGCTGCGCGAGCCCTATCTGAAGGCATTGGCGCAAGAAGCCGGCTTTAGCTATATCCGGCTGCTCGAGGCGCAGCAGACCAGCAGCGATCTGCGCGCACTGCCACCGAGCAAAGTAGCGCGTTCGCCCGTTGCGATAGACTGGTTGCCGGCAAGCGGCGCGCTGCTGCTGCTAGTCGTGACGTTACTTTTTAGCCTGCTGCCGCGCAGACACTAACTCCCTGAGCATGCTCTACTACCCACGCTCGTTTCTCAAGCTGATCCTGTTGGCGTTGACCTTGGTCATGCTGCCGTTGGGCTTCGCCTTCTATAACGCGGCAAAGTCAATCGACCGTTTGGCCAACCAGAGCCAGCGAGCGGTCTACGAGGCGGTGCGCGCCACTCAAGCGGGCAAGACCATGCGTGACCGAGTGGTCGATCTCGAACGCTCAGCGCGGCAGTATTTGGTGCTGGAAGAACCCGCTGTGTTCGAGGCGTACAAGAAGATCCATGGTGATTTCGTCAATGCCGCGCGCCGCCTGGAGACCAATCCGCTCGATCCGGATCAACGCGCGCAGCTCAAGCGTCTGGTTGAGCGCGAGGGCAAGCTTTACGGCACTTTGCTGGCAACACCGGATCGCTCGTTCGACGTGAAGAACCTCATCGGCGAGTACGAAGCGCTGGGCAAGGCAGCACAGCAACTGTTTCTGAGCACCGATGCGCTCGTCGAGCGTCAAGTGGAAAGCATGCGTAGTGCGACGGCAAAGGCGCAAGAGACGATCTTCTGGCAAGGCATCGCGCTGGTGCCGCTCGCCGTGCTGGTGGCAATCGGCGCAACTATTCTAATCACCCGGCCGTTCGAGCAAATCAATGATGCCATTCGCCATATGGGCGACGGTGAGCTGTTGAAACCGGTCAAGGTAGTCGGTCCGCGTGACTTGGTGAATCTTGGCCAGCGCATGGATTGGCTGCGCTTGCGTCTGCTTGAACTGGAGCAGCAGAAAAACAAATTCTTACAGCGCATCTCGCACGAGTTGAAGACGCCGCTTACCGCGTTGCGCGAAGGCAGCGAGTTGCTCGCCGACGAGGTCGTTGGCAAGCTCACTGAGCAACAACGAGAGGTGTGCACGATTCTGCGTCACAAGTCAGTGCAGCTGCAGCGCCTGATCGAGAATTTGCTCAACTACAGCGCGACGGAATTTCACCGCACGCTGCCGCACCCGGAACTCGTTGATGTTTCATCGATCTTAGCCAAAGTGGTCGCCGAGCAGAAATTGGCCCTGCGCGCGCGGGCGGTGCGTTGTAAGTACCATGGGCCGCCGATCCAGCTTGAGGCCGATCCCGAGATGCTTCGAGTGATTTTCGACAACCTGTTGTCAAATGCCATCAAGTTTTCTCCGCAAGGGGGCGCGATTATAATCACCGGAGCAGTGCGCGTACCGAGCGCAATAATCGAGTTTGCAGATCAGGGTCCGGGCGTCGCTGAGGCGGAAGTGCATCGGATTTTTGATGCGTTCTACGAAGGCCAAACGCCTTCAGAGGGCCCGGTAAAAGGCAGCGGCTTGGGGCTTGCTATTTGCCGCGACTACGTCAACGCGCACCACGGGCGCATCGAGGTGGTGCCCGGCGTCGCGCAAGGCGCCCTGTTCCGAATTACCTTACCACTAGAACAAGGCTCATAACCATGAACGCTAGAACAACCACTATAACAGCGATCGTTATGCACATCGCAGCTTGCACTCCATTGGAGCCCATTGCGCAGCAGACGGCGCCCACTTCCCCGCCCATCATTCAGGCACGCAACAGCGACACCGATTTGCTGTTGGCGCGATTCGAAGCCACGCGCGCACTGTCCAAAGATGAGTTCAAAGCCGAAGTGGCCAGCGTCCAGCGTCGCTTCGCTGCGACGCCAACGCCGGCATTGCGCACTGAACTTGCGTTGTTGCTGAGCGCACCGCACGCGGAGACGCGCGATCTGCCACAGGCATCGAAATTGCTTGAAGAGGTAATGAAGGACAAACAGAGCAGCGCCGGGCTGCAGAACTTCGCCTCCATGCTTTTCGGACACGTTTCGGCGACCGCGCGACAAGAGGAAAATCTACTAAGCCTGTCGCAACGCGTGAAGGAGGAACGCAGGCGTGCCGACCAAGCGCAAGGAAAGCTCGAGAGCAGCACTCAGCAACTCGAGCAAAAGCTAAAGGATGAACAGAAGCGCTTCGAAGCGATCATCGCCAAGCAAGAGGAAACTATTCAGCAATTGAGCGCGAAACTGCGCGAAGAGCAAAAGCGGAGCGAGGACTTGCAACAAAAGCTCGACGCAATCATGAAGATCGAGAAGAGCTTGATCGAACGGCAGCAACCGAAAGAGACGACTAAAGAAGCGCCTAAAGATGCGAGCAAAGAACCCCCGAAAGAACCCAAGTAAGCATGCCGACACCATACAAAATTCTGCTCGTTGACGATGACCTGGAGATTCTGCGTCTGATCTCCATCCGGCTCACCGGCGCGGGCTATCAAGTTACCGCGCTAGACAGCGCTGAAAAGGCGCTGGCAAGCCTGCAGCGCACACGCCCGAATGTGGTGGTGACGGACCTCAAGATGAATGGCATGAGCGGCATGGCGCTGTTCGACGCCGTGCAAACTATCAATCCGGCCTTGCCGGTCATCGTGCTCACCGCGCACGCTACCGTACCCGATGCCGTAGAGGCAACCAAACGTGGGGTGTTCGGCTACTTAACCAAACCGTTCGATAGCAAGGAATTGCTGGCTCATGTCGAGCGTGCATTGAAAGCCAGCGGCAATAGCGCGGTGCCGACGGAAGCCACTGCAGATTGGCGCAAAGACATCGTTACGCGCAGCGCGCGCATGGAAGATCTGCTTAGTCAAATCCTCCTGGTGGCGGACAGCGATGCCAGTGTTCTGATCCAGGGTGAGAGCGGCACCGGCAAGGAGATGTTGGCAAAGGCGCTGCACAAGGCCAGCCGGCGTCGCGAGCGTGCGTTCGTCGCAATCAACTGCGGGGCGATCCCGGAAGCATTGCTCGAGTCCGAGCTGTTCGGCCACACCAAAGGCTCATTCACCGGCGCTACGCGCGATCACCAAGGGCTGTTCGTCGCCGCCAACGGCGGCACATTGCTGCTCGACGAGATTGGCGACATGCCGCTGGCGTTGCAGGTCAAATTGCTGCGCGTGCTGCAAGACCGCGCGGTTCGTCCAGTCGGCTCCACGCAAACGCAAGCGGTCGATGTGCGCATCATTTCGGCTACGCATCGCAACCTCGAGCAACACATGGCCAACGGCCAATTCCGCGAGGATTTGTTTTATCGATTGAACGTCGTTTCGCTCGTAGTGCCGCCGCTAGCGGAGCGGCGCGAGGACGTGCCGCTGCTGGCGACGTTCTTCCTCAACAAGCTGGCGATGCGCTACCGCAAGCAGGTCACGGGGTTCGCGCCAGAGGCGATGGACGCGTTAGTGAGCGCCGCATGGCCGGGGAATGTGCGTCAGTTGCTCAACGTGGTTGAGCAATCGTTGGCTTTGAGTACCACGCCGATCGTGCCGCTCACCCTGGTGCATAAGTGCCTGCAGGGCGAACACGAAGCAATACCTTCCTTTGAGGACGCGCGGCGGCATTTCGAGCGCGAATACCTCATCCAAGTGCTGAAGATAACCAACGGCAACGTGACGCATGCCGCTCGCCTGGCCCGGCGCAATCGCACTGAGTTCTACAAGCTATTGCAACGCAATCAGCTCGATCCTGGCTCCTTCAAAGCCGAAGCGCACGCATAGCTTTTCGTCGTCTTTTAGAGACAAGATTAGTCTTATCTTTTCAGCGAGTTACTAATATCAGCCCTTTCACCGTCTCCAAACGGAGACGGTGGTCCCAAGCCGAACTGCGCGCCACTCGTCAGAATCGTGTTTTTGTCGACTATAATCAATGGGTTAAAGCTTTCATATCAAGTGGCACGTTCTGTGCTCTAGAAATCGCTTGAGCGCTTACTCCTTGAGTCAAGCGCGATAGCACCCAACAAGTTGTCACTGTGCTGCGGGGTGCGTTGGTGTTGAACCAACAAACCCCGCGTTTTTTGCACGGCTGCGACCCAATAAAACTAGGAGTCAGAATCATGTCCTCAGGCGCTAAGCCACTGTGCGCATCGTGCCAGTGCAAAACTGTAGAGTTTGTCATCGCATTCTCCGGACCATCTAGCTGCCGATCTGCGGATGTGTGCCGCTACGATGAACCGGGCTACCCGTACAAAATCGCCTGCGACAAATTCCGTTCGCAGGCTCACATGGCCGCAGTACCTGCTGAAACGTTCGCCCCTCAGCCCATGGCGGAAGCCGCGCGAGGCGCATATGCAAGCTGAAGCCGACATCCCCGTTCCGCAACCAACCTCGCGCGAATTCAAACTCGGTTTCACTTCGCGCCGTCGGCGCTTGCGCAATCGATGGAATATCCATATGCGCAAAGATGAACGTGCGCAAGCCAAAGCGTTAAACCGCGACGCCGATCAAAGCGCTTTAGCAGGTGAAGGCAGCGCGGGCTTACTGGCAGCGGCTGCACCGGCGCTGAAGCTCTAGAGCCCAACTAGCTCGTCTATGATGCTCGCCGTCGGCGTGCTGCCCCGTATGTAGTCGCTCTGGTACGCGGCGCTACGCCCAGCCGTCGAGCAAACGCTTGTGCTCGACATAGCGAGCGTCGGCGAGCGCTAACGGAGCGCTAGTTTCGATTGTCCGCGCATGCATAGTCATCCGCAACGCTGCGGCTTGATCTTGGTAATGCGGGAATCCCGTGAGTAGCTCATCTGCGGACTCGGGCGAGTTACATACAAGCACCATGTCACATCCAGCGTTCAATGCCTTTGCGGCTCTTGAGCATATACCCCCTTCTGCATGGGCACCCGCCATACTCAAATCGTCGCTAAAGATTACGCCGGAGAATCCCAGTTCGGTGCGTAATACCTCGCGCAACCAGCGCACCGAGTAACCGGCGGGCAGCGGATCGATCGCTGGAAACACGACATGGGCCGGCATAATGCCGCCAAGCGCCGGTGCGCAGCGAGCAAACGGCAGCAGATCACGGCGCTTAATCTCAGCGAGTTCGCGTTCATCGACCGCCACCTCGTGATGCGAATCAGCGTGAGCATAGCCATGTCCGGGAAAATGCTTGCCCACCGCGCGCACCCCGGCAGAGCGGAGCCCTTCTACTAACGCCAGCCCCAGCTCCGCCACGGCGTGCGGTTCGCTGTGTAGCGCGCGATCACCGATGACACTGCTTGCGCCGTAGTCAAGATCGAGCACTGGGGCGAAACTAAAATCGACGCCGTGGCAGCGCAACTCGGAACCGATCACGTAGCCGGTCGCATGCGCCAACCGCAAACCTTCAGCCTGATCGGCATCCCACGCTGCCCCGAGGCGTCGCATCGGCGGGATTTCCGTGAATCCCAAGCGAAAGCGCTGCACCCGGCCACCTTCTTGGTCCGCTGCGATCAGCAGCGGCGGATCGCGGAGCGCGCGGATAGCCGTGGTGAGCCGCAGCAGCTGGCTGGGCGACTGATAGTTGCGCGCAAAGAGGATTACCCCGCCGACCAGAGGATTGCCTAAGCGGTGTTCATCCTCAGCGGTAAGATCGAGCCCCGCGACATCAAGCATGACTGGTCCCAGCATGATCCCTCCCTTAGCGAGGCACGCGTTTAAGCGCGCTCCAATACGACGAACGCCACCGCGGTATCCAGTTCGTCAGTAATTGAAATATGTGCCGCGCCGATGCCCCATTCTTGCATGCGCGCGGCCAGCAATGGATGCGGCACAATCAAAGGTTTGCCGCGCCGGTCATGACCCACCTCGATAAAGCGCCACGTCACCGGAGTGCGAATACCGGTGCCCATCGCTTTGGAAAAAGCTTCCTTAGCGGCGAAACGCTTAGCCAAGAATCGCTCCGGCTGCTTGCGCTTTTGGAAGTCGGCGAATTCACGCTCCGCGAGAATGCGTTGCGCAAATCTCTCGCCAAAACGTTCGAGCGCACGCTTGATGCGCGACACCGCGATCACGTCAATGCCGGTGCCGTAAATCATGGTTATGCGCGCACCGCGGAACGCGCGCTGCGCCTCATGCCATCCCTCCGGCAGCGGTCAGCATGAGCCGCTTCATTTCTCGCACCGCTTGTTGCCAGCCAACAAATAACGCCTGCGCGACGATCGCGTGGCCGATATTGAGTTCCTGCACTTGCGGCAACGCGGCGACGGGGACGACGTTGTGGTAGTGCAGGCCGTGCCCGGCGTTCACGCTTAGCCCGATTTCCTGCGCATGGGCCGCCGCCGCTGCGATGCGTTTCAATTCGGCCATTTGCGTCTGCGCTTGCTCAGCTTGCGCATAGGCTCCGGTGTGAATCTCTATGACCGGAGCAAGCGTTCGTCGCGCAGCGTCGATTTGCTTCAGATCCGGATCGATGAACAGTGAAACGCGCACGCCGGCTTCGTGCAAGCGCGCCACCGCTTCAGCAATTCTTTCGCAATGGACCGTGACATCCAAACCGCCCTCCGTGGTGAGCTCTTGGCGCCGCTCGGGAACGAGACAGACATCTTGTGGACGCAGGCGCTGCGCGAACGCCAGCATCGGCTCGGTCACGGCCAGCTCTAAGTTCATGCGCGTCTTCAACACTTCGCGCAGCACCTCCACATCACGGTCCTGAATATGGCGTCGATCTTCGCGCAGATGCAGCGTGATGGCGTCCGCGCCCGCGGTCTCCGCCTGCAGCGCGGCCTCTATCGGGCTCGGATAGCGCGTGCCGCGTGCTTGCCGCAGTGTCGCAACGTGATCGATATTGACACCAAGTTTGATCATGTATGTCCGTGCCGCACCCAAGTTTAAAGCGCCTGCAAGTCGCGCAACAGCTGCCGCGTATGCAATAGCGCGCCGTTCAATTGATGCCCAATAGCAGCACGCATAATTTGCTTACTCTGCAGGCTGGTGATCGGGTCGCTATAGTCCGCGCTATTCATGTCCAAAAACGTCTTGCCCAAGAATTTTACTGTATCGCCGTCACCGCCTTGCGCCAGCGGCCCGCGCTCGAGGCTGAACCCGTAGAGACGCTCGGCGATCACAGGCTCGTCAGTATCTGCGGTGCGCAACAGATTCAGCGCATAGCCAAGCTCGCGCAGCAGCGTCAATTCAAAACTGCGCAACAGCGGTTCGACGCTGCTGCCTTGAGCTAACTTCGGCAGCACGTCACGGTAGGCATCGTATAGTTGCTCGTGCGGATCTTCGCGCGCCACTAGCTTAAGCAGAAGCTCGTTCAGGTAAAAGCCGCAAAGAATTCCCATGCCTAACAACGGCACCAGCGCCGCGTCCCACTCGACGCCGCCTAACGTGCGCAGCTCGGCTTTGCCGAACCAACTCAACTGCAGCGGTTGGAATTGACGGATCAGACCGCGTATCCCGGAACGCGGCCGCCGCGCGCCCTTCGCGATCATGGCAACGCGTCCATGATGACGCGTGAAAGTTTCGACGATCAGGCTGGTTTCTTGATATGGATAAGTATGCAGAACGAACGCTTCGTCCTGTTGCCGCTTATCTGAATTCGCCACTCAATCGCTCTGTTGCTGACGCCCGGCCTCAGGCCGATCATTCGCCCACGCCGAGCTGCCGCAACGCGGCTGGTTCGTCGGTCCAATGCGCTTTGACCTTAACCCAAGTTTGCAGATTCACCCGAGCGCCGAACAGTTGCTCCATCGAGCGTCGCGCGCGCGTGCCTATTTCTTTGAGTCGCGCGCCGCCTTTGCCGATCACAATGGCTTTGTGACTGTCTTTGGCAACGAAGATGGTGGCGTGAATGGTGCGCATGCTGGCAGTTTCGCGAAATGAGTCGATCATAACGATGGTACCGAACGGCACCTCCGCATCGAGTTGTTGAAATAGTTGTTCGCGCACCAGTTCTGCCGCAAGGAACCGCTCGCTTCGATCGGTAAGCTGATCTTGATCATAGTGAGCAACGCCCTCCGGCAAACGCTGCGCCAACGATATCAGCAGTGCATCGAGCTGCATCCCCGACTTGGCGCTAACCGGCACAATCTCCTGCAAGTCAAAGCGAAGCGCAACATCCTGCAACCATGGCAGCAGCGAATCCTTTTGCTTGATGCGATCGATCTTGTTCGCAATCAGCACGCGCGGCGCCGACTTCGGCAGCAGCGCGGCTATCGCTTCGTCTTCAGACGTGGTACGCCCCGCCTCTACTACCCAGCCGATTACGTCAGCCTCCGCCAATACCGTCTGCACAACGCGGTTAAGCACTCGGGTAAGTGCGTCGCCATGCGTGCGCTGAAAACCGGGAGTGTCGATGAAGACATACTGCGCTTGCGGCTCGCTGCGCACGCCCATGATGCGATGACGCGTGGTTTGCGGCTTCGGCGCCGTAATGCTTAGGTGTTCGCCGACTAAGGCATTGAACAACGTCGACTTACCCACATTCGGGCGGCCCACCAGAGCGATCGACCCACAGCGAAAGCCAGTCATTGCCGCTGCGTTAGCGCGTCGTAGGCACGCTCGGCCGCGGCCATCTCAGCGATGCGCCTGCTGGCGCCTTCGCCTTCAGTTACTACGGCGCACTGATCGATGCGGCAGGAAACACGGAAGCGCTGATCGTGGGCGGCACCGCTAACCTCGACAACGGCATAGTCGGGCAACGGCAAGCGCCGTCCTTGCAACAATTCCTGCAGGCGGGTCTTGGGGTCTTTGTCGACAGCGCTGGGTTCGAGGCGATCGAGCCGCTCGCCGAACAAGCGCCGTACGAACCCTTGCGCCGCCTGCAGTCCCCCGTCGATCAACACAGCGCCCACCAGCGCCTCGAGAGCGTCCGCCAGGATGGAGGGGCGGCGATACCCGCCGCTGCGCAGCTCGCCCTCGCCGAGCAGCAGAAAATGGCCCAGATCGATTTCTTGAGCCACCTCGTAAAGCGATTGCTTCTTCACCAGCGCGGCACGCAAGCGACTGAGATCGCCTTCTTGTGACTTCGGAAAGCGGGCGAACAACTCCATCGCGATCGCAAGATTGACCAGACTATCGCCGAGAAATTCGAGCCGTTCGTTGTGCTTGGCGCCGTGGCTGCGATGCGTCAATGCGGATCGCAACAGTTCGCGATCGGAAAACTGATAACCGATGCGCCGCTCGAACTCTGGCAAATCCACGGAGCTTACCGGGTCTGCCCTATTTAGCGCTGGAGGCAGAGAAATCGATCACCAACTTGACGTTGGCTATCAACGGCACGGTCACCGGGTAGTTGACGCTCACGACTGACCCGCCCTCCCCTTTGGCCACTTCTAGCTGATCAGACGCCACGTTCTTTACATCATTTACCATAGCGCGACGCTCAAACGCAGACCGGATGTCGCGCAGCGCACCGTTCGTTTCTCCCGCCGCAGCCATGCTTTCCAGCGTGCGCTTCACCGCGAAGTACTCCAGATAAGCGGGAAATACCTTCATCCCCACAATCGCCGCCATGATTAGCAAAACGATCAATAGGAAAGTTGTCAGCGCTCCGCCCCGGTGGCCCTGTCTCATCTTGTCCTCCCGCTTCATCAGTTAATACGCGTGCCGATGCGTTTAATGTCGCTCCAGTTCAACCATATCAGAAACGCCTTGCCGACAATATGGTCTTCCGGAACAAATCCCCAATAGCGGCTGTCCGAACTGCGATCCCGGTTGTCCCCCATCATAAAATAGTGGCCTGCCGGCACCTTGCAGGTGAAGCCATCCTGATCGTAGCTGCACTGATCTTTGCCCTCGAACGACTGCACTCCGGCCGGTTGCAGCGTTCCCTTGGACGGCTCCACCAGTGTCGCGTGCGTATGCGTGCCTAAAGTCTCGCTGAATTTTTTCAGACGCGCAACTTCGAGCTGGCTGCCGTTGAAGCCCGAGTCCTGCTCGAGGTACTCGTACTGGCCATCCTCGACCTGCGCAACCGGCGCGCCGTTAATGCTAAGTTGTTTGTTGCGATAGCTAACGGTATCTCCAGGCAGGCCCACGACGCGCTTGATGTAGTCAAGTGACTGATCAATCGGATAGCGGAACACCATGACATCACCACGCTGCGGATCACCCACCGCGACGATCTTCTTGTTCGCGACAGGCAAGCGCACGCCGTACGCGAACTTGTTGACTAGGATAAAGTCGCCGACGAGCAGCGTCGGAATCATCGATCCGGACGGAATACGAAAAGGTTCAACTAGGAACGAACGCACCACGAAAACGATCAAGATCACCGGGAAAAAACTGGCGCCCAATTCGCGCCAAATCGGCACCTGCTGCGGAAGCGCTTTAGCGTCGCCTTTGGCCATCTCTGCCGCGGCGGCCTGCCCCGTCTTCGCGCCCGCCATCACCGCGTCCGTTGCGCCGATCTTGCGCGCTGCGCCCTTATTGACATAGCGATCCCACAGCCAAATCAGCCCAGTTGTCACCGTTGCGAGCAACAGCACCGCCGCAAAACTCATTACCTTCAGCAACAATCCGAAGCCGGCAATGAAACAGGCTAAGTAAGCGAACTGCGTATAAGGAAGGAATGCTTCCTTTAAGCGCGAAGTTTGGTTCGTCGTAACCAGATCCCACACGACGATTGGGGTGCTGATGACCAACGCGATGATGCCGATCGTAACCAGATCCATCGCTTAGCTCTCCACTTGAAGGATAGCCAGAAACGCTTCCTGCGGAATTTCAACACTGCCAACTTGCTTCATGCGCTTCTTACCCTCTTTTTGCTTTTCCAACAGTTTGCGTTTGCGTGTAATGTCCCCGCCGTAGCATTTCGCCAGCACGTTCTTGCGCAGGGCCTTCACCGTCTCACGCGCGATAATCTGCGAGCCGATTGCCGCCTGCACCGCCACGTCGAACATTTGCCGTGGAATCAACTGGCGCATCTTTGCCGCCAGTTCGCGCCCGCGGAATTGGGCGTTGCCCCGGTGCACCATGAGCGAAAGGGCATCGACCTTCTCGCTATTGATGAGAATGTCGAGCTTAACCACATCCGCGGTGCGATACTCTTTGAACTCGTAGTCGAGCGAGGCGTAGCCCCGCGAGACGGATTTTAGCTTGTCAAAAAAATCCATCACCACTTCGTTCATCGGCATCTCATAGGTGAGCACGACTTGCCGGCCGGTGTAGTGCATATTCTTCTGTGCGCCGCGCTTGCCGGTGCAGAGCGTAATCACCGGACCGACGTAATCTTGCGGCACCAAGATGGTGGCGGTAATGATCGGTTCGCGGATTTCCTCGATCTTCGACAACTCCGGCAAGCGCGCCGGATTCTCGACCTCGACCAAGCTCCCGTCGCGCATCAATACCTGATAAACGACGGTGGGCGCAGTGGTGATCAAATCCAAATCGTATTCGCGTTCGAGCCGCTCCTGCACGATATCCATGTGCAACAGGCCCAAAAAGCCGCAGCGAAAACCAAATCCCAACGCCTGCGACGTTTCCGGCTCGTAGTGCAACGAGGCGTCATTCAGGCGAAGTTTGTCGAGCGCATCGCGCAGCGCATCGTATTCGTTCGGTTCGACCGGATAGAGGCCGGCAAATACTTGCGGCTTGATTTCCTTGAAGCCGGGCAGCGCCTGCGCCGCGGGGCGCCCCACCAAGGTAACTGTATCGCCGACACGCGCGGCCTTGAGCTCGCGAATGCCGGAGATGATGAACCCAACCTCCCCGGCCGACAGTTCGTTGCGCTCTTGCGATTTCGGCGTAAATACGCCCACCTGTTCGCACAATACGCTGACGTCGGTGGCCATCAGCAGAATTTTGTCTTTCGGCTTTAGGCGGCCGTCCACGACGCGCACCAGCATCACCACGCCGACGTAATTATCGAACCAAGAATCGATGATGAGCGCCTTCAACGGCCCATCGGGGTTACCTTTCGGCGGCGGAATGCGTGCAATTACCCCTTCCAGCACATCGGCAATTCCCTCCCCCGTTTTCGCACTCACGCGAATCGCGGCGCCGGCATCGATGCCGATGATGTCTTCGATCTCGCTCTTGACGCGCTCGGGGTCGCCGGAAGGCAGGTCGATCTTGTTGAGCACCGGCACCACTTCGACGCCCTGTTCGATCGCCGTATAGCAGTTCGCTACCGTCTGCGCTTCCACGCCCTGCGAGACATCGACAACCAGCAACGCGCCCTCGCATGCGGCGAGCGAGCGCGAGACTTCATAGGAAAAATCGACGTGACCGGGCGTGTCGATCAAATTGAGTTGATATAGCTGCCCGTCGCGCGCCCGATAGGTGAGCGCGGCGGTTTGCGCTTTGATGGTGATGCCTCGCTCGCGCTCGAGATCCATGGAATCGAGCACCTGAGCCTCCATTTCGCGCTGCGACAGGCCGCCGCATAGCTCGATAATGCGGTCCGCCAAAGTGGACTTGCCGTGATCGATGTGCGCGATTATGGAAAAGTTTCGTATGAGATTCATGCTCATTTGCAAAAAGGGCTTCGCTCCTAGCCGGAAGGGCAAGCAAGCCGCTTGCGAGAGAGGTGCAGGTGCCCCAAAGCTTAACCTGCTATTTTACCCGATGCGCGCGCCGCTCCAACGCCAAGCGCATGAAAACAAAAAGACCGTCCCAAACCGGGACGGTCTTTTGCTCTCGCGTTTGGACGCGCCGCTTAGCCGGCGCCGATGCGCAAGGTGATGAACTGCGTCGATTCCCCGCGCTTGACCAGCAGCGCAACGTTGCGCCGCCCTTCCAGTTTGGCAACGGCCTGGTTGAATTGATCCAAGGTTTTGACTTCGGTGTTGTTGATGGACAGGATTACGTCTCCGGCGCGTATGCCCGCTTTACTCGATGGGCCCTGCGCATCCTCGACCAAAAGGCCCGATTCGACTTCGAGCTGCTTACGCTGCTCCGCCGTAAGTTCCGCTAGCGCGAGACCCAGCTTATTCGCGTCACTCGCTTTGCTTCGCTTCGGTGACTTGCCTGCCGCCACGTTGTCCTGGGGCAACTCCGCCAGCGTAACGGCGATGTCCTTAGTTTGACCTTTGCGCCAAACCTGGACGTTGATCTTGCTACCCGGTTTCGCAGCCGCCACCAAACGCGGAAGATCGATCGAGTTATTGACCGGCTTGTTATCGAATTTAAGGATGACGTCACTCGGCTCGAATCCGGCCTTGTCCGCCGGCCCGCCCCGCTCCACCGATGCAATTACTGCGCCGGCCGGCTTGGCCAATCCGAAAGAATCGGCTAGGTCTTTAGTTACCTCTTGGATAACCACGCCGAGCCAGCCGCGGCTGACGCGGCCGCTTTTACGCAGCTGATCTGAAATGTCGAGCGCCACATCGATGGGAATGGCAAAAGACAGCCCCATGAAGCCGCCGGTGCGGCTGTAGATCTGCGAATTGATCCCAACCACTTCGCCCTTCAGATTGAATAGCGGCCCGCCCGAATTGCCGGGATTGATCGCCACGTCCGTTTGGATGAAAGGCACATAGTTTTCTTGCGGCAATGAGCGCCCTTTGGCACTGACGATGCCGGCGGTGACGGTGTTCTCAAACCCAAACGGCGAGCCGATTGCGACCACCCATTCACCTACTTTCAGCTGGCTGGGATCACCTAGGGTCAACTTGGGCAAGCCACTTGCCTCGATCTTGATAAGCGCAACGTCGGTGCGTTTGTCAGCGCCGATCACTTTGGCTTTGAACTCGCGCTTATCGGTCAGCGTCACGGTAATGTCATCGGCCGCCGAGACTACATGCGCATTGGTTAGGATGTACCCGTCAGCGCTAATGATGAACCCTGAGCCGAGCGAACGATTCTCTTCATCACGCGGGCCTGGAGCTTGGGGGCCGAAACGGCGGAAGAAATCAAACATTGGATCATCTTCCGAGGGCCCCTCACCGCTGCGCGCCGCCGAAGTCGTGCTGACGTTGACAACTGCCGGGCCTTGCTTCTCGGCCAACTCGGTGAAATCGGGAAGCTCGCGCGCCAGTGCGGCGGCGGCGAGCCAGGTCAACCACATCGACACGAGGAAAGAATAGCGTTTCATGCTTGGTCCAAAAACTAACGAATTCGAAAAATTCTACTTGGTCTTGGGACCTTGCGCTGAGCTGCGGCGCAAACGGCGCGTAGCCAGCCAGCCGCTCCATCCGGCGAAAGCCAGTACGCCGACGCCCAACCACTCCCGCTCAAGCCCACCATGCCAGGCCGAAAGCAAACCCGCAGCGATGACCAGCGTCAACAACGGTGCGCCGAACGCGCGCAAGCCATGGCGCAAAAACGCCGATTCCGGCTGCGGCATCTCAAGCGCGTGGCTAGGCGTGCCGCCGCTGCGCGGGCAAAGCTCAAACCAGACCTGGCATCCGTTAGTACTACAGGGGCTATGGCCACAAGAGAATTGGCCAGTACTATTGTTCAAGGGATATACCAGGAAGTATAGAGAGTTACTTGCGCAAGCTCACCGCATTGGCGACTTGCTCGAGCGAGGCGATCGGCACTTCGCCCAGCACGGTGATCAAATGCTCATCGGTGTGCTTGGTCAACACCGACACCGGTCCGACCTGCCGCGCCCCGCGCACCGGATGCTTACGGTTCTCCGGCTCTATAAACACTGAAAAGGCCGCCAGACCGTCGGAAAACACCATCTGGCGCACCGGCCCGGCCTGTCCCGGCATCCGCCGCTGCATTTCCATAATCTTGCGAAAACCCGGCGGTACCTCTTTGACGTACCAGGCGCTTGCTGGCGCCGACCAGTTGGATGCGTCGGTCTTCCAAGTGTGTTGTTCACCGACATACGCCGAGCGCAGCGAATCGCGCGACAGCGGCGCACCGATGCTCAAGGTCGAAAAAGCCACTTGCTCCACCGGCTCGCCACGCTCGTTCGCGATAGCCGCCTTCAACAACAAACCGCTCTTCAGCTCGGCGCACAAGCGATGCGCGAACCGCAGCCGATCCCGCGGGCGCAGCCACATCACCTGGCAGTCGTAGCCCGCCACGCGCTCGACCGCGTCCAACTCAACCTGGTAATGCACAATCAAACGCTCGGCGCTCTCGCCGATAAGCGCCGGAAAGTAACGCCGTGCCCTGCCCTGCTCCTGCTTAACCACTCGGCTCTCAGGAAAATAACAATGCACCGTGTCATTATGGCGGACGATTTCGCGCGCGGGGCCGTCCAAGGTCTCGAGTTTTTCCAGTTCGCCGCTTTCGTCGTACAGATGGCTAATGCGCATCGTCTCCATGCGCTGACCGAGTTGATGCACGAAGGTGCCGGTATAGGTTAACTCGCGCGCTGCGACGGCCATTTTGGTCAGCCATTGGTTCGCCTCGACCGGCTTCTTCTCCTGCGCCAGCGCGGATGCGGTCAGCAGTAACGTAATACAGGCGAAGGAGAACGGAACAACTTTCATCTTGAGCGCGATGTAAGCAGAATTTTGCGGTATTGACCCTGCGCCAATTTAGCGCTGCTCATCGGGCTGCCAACCTACACGCATCACTGATGGCCGTATGGCGGGAGATACTTCGAAATGCGCCTCGACGTAAGGATCTTCGGCGTTGCTGCTCGGCATGTCTAGCGGAGCGGGATCGCGCTGCCACTGTTGTTGCTGGCTCGCCAACTGTTGCATTGGCGCTTCGAGCGGACTCAGCCATGAAATTAGGCCGAATGCAGCCAGCGCCGTGGCGGCCGCCGCCACGCTATACCGCGGCCAGCGCGCAGGCAGCGCGCGCCGCGCCGGCGGCGCCAACACGGTAGGCTCTTGGGCAAGCGCGGCAAACACGCGCTGCTGCAAAGCGTGTCGTCCGGGCACACCTGCAGTGCCGCGCAGGGCGTCCCCGATGATGTGGTATTGCTCCCAAGTCGTGCGCGCTTGATCGTTATCACGCAAACTGGCAAGCAAGCGCCGCGCTGCGTCCTCGTCCAACTCGCCGTCCATCATCTGCGAAATATCGAGCGACATATTCTTTACCATCTCCTGTCTTTGGAAGTGCCCAACTGCGGCCGCAAGCGCTCAGCGATCGCTTCGCGCGCGCGGAAAATACGCGAGCGCACAGTGCCGATTGGGCAATTCATGATCCCTGCAATATCCTCATAACTCAAACCCTCGATCTCACGCAGCGTAATAGCGGTGCGCAACTCTTCCGGCAAAGCGTCCATGCTGGCGTTTACTGTTTGCATGACCTCCTTGCTCATCAGTTCGGCTTCCGGCGTATTCCAATCGCCGAGCAGCTCATTTTCTTCAAAGTTCTCGCCGTCTTCGCCCTCGAGCTCACTCGTGCTAGTGGTGCGGCGGCCGGTCGATACCAGATAGTTCTTCGCCGTATTGATGGCGATGCGGTATAGCCAAGTATAAAACGCGCTATCGCCCCGAAAACTGGGCAGCGCGCGGTAGGCCTTGATAAATGCCTCCTGCGATACATCGTCAATCTCGGCCGGATCGCGAATCAGCCGGCTCAGCAGCCGGGCGAGCTTGCGCTGGTACTTGATCACCAGCAATTCGAAAGCGCGTTTGTCGCCTCGCTGGGCGCGCTCCACGAGCTGCCGATCGATTTCCCGGTCGGTCATGCCGCCTAGGTTTCCTTGGATAGAATTGACGGGCGCGGTGTTCGATAAGCCGCGCCCCGTCGCCGTCGCCGCGTTCTGCGCAGTGTGTGGCAATCGCGGTGACGGCTGCACCGACTGGAAGCAAGCATCAAACCCCGTTAGTATACCTGTCGATCCCTGCATGAGAAGCGGCCCCGGGTTGTGTATAGCCGAAAGACCAGCCTAGAATCAATAAGTTCAATGCGGATGCATTCTGCTGCGTGCAGCGGCAGCTTGCAAGCCTATGCAGCGCTTTGACGTCCTGATCATCGGCAGCGGGCTGGCCGGCATTGCACTTGCCCTGCGCCTGGCCGACCAACGCAAGGTCGCGATCCTCACCAAACAAGAATTGATCAGCGGCGCCAGCGCCTGGGCGCAAGGCGGTATCGCAGGCGTGCTCAGCGAGGGCGACAGCGTCGACCAGCACGTGCAAGATACCTTGGTCGCCGGCGCCGGCTTGTGCGACGAGCCGATGACGCGTTTCATCGTCGAGCGCAGCCGCGACGCCATCCACTGGCTGATACAGCGCGGCGTGCCTTTTACTAAAGACAGCGCTAGCACGCTCGGCTACCACTTGACCCGCGAAGGCGGCCACAGCCAGCGGCGCATCATTCATGTCGACGACGCCACCGGCTGGGCGGTGCAGCAAACGCTGGCCGCGCAAGTGCAAGCCCACCCCAATATCACCGTGTTCGAGCACCACATCGCGGTCGACCTCATCACCAGCGGCAAGCTCGGCATGCGTGAGCACCGTTGCCTGGGCGCCTATGCCTTGAATAACGCCAGCGGCAAAGTCACCACGTTCGCCGCCCAGCACACCGTGCTGGCAACGGGCGGTGCCGGCAAGGTCTACCTCTACACCACCAACCCCGACAGCGCGACTGGCGACGGCATCGCCATGGGTTGGCGGGCCGGCTGCCGCGTGGCGAATTTGGAGTTCATCCAATTTCATCCCACCTGCCTCTACCACCCGCACGCGAAATCGTTCTTGATTACCGAGGCGGTGCGTGGCGAGGGCGGCGTGCTGCGCTTGCCGGGGGAAGGCGGCAAACCGGGCGAGCGCTTCATGGATAAGCACGATCCGCGCGCCGAATTGGCGCCGCGCGATGTCGTCGCACGCGCCATCGACTTCGAAATGAAGAAGCGAGGCTTGGACTGCGTCTATCTCGATATTTCGCACAAACCGGCGGAATTTCTTAAAGGGCATTTCCCAAACATCTACGCGCGCTGCCTAGAGCTCGGCATCGATATCACCAAGCAGCCCATTCCCGTGGTGCCGGCCGCGCACTACACCTGCGGTGGTGTGATGGTGGATCGGCGCGGACGCAGCGACGTCGCCAATTTGTACGGTATCGGCGAAGTCACGCACACCGGCTTGCATGGTGCCAACCGCCTCGCCAGCAATTCATTGCTGGAGTGTTTGGTATTTGCCCAGGCCGCCGCCGACGATATCGTGCAACAGCCCGATATTGCTTGCCCAGACTTGCCGCAATGGGACGAGAGCCGCGTGGTCGATGCCGACGAGGAAATCGTCATCGCGCATAACTGGAATGAGCTGCGTCATTTTATGTGGGACTATGTCGGCATCGTGCGCACCAACAAGCGCTTGCAGCGCGCGCAGCACCGCATCCGCTTGCTGTTCGATGAGGTGCATGAGTATTACGCCAATTTCCGCATCAGCAACGATTTGATCGAGTTGCGCAACTTGCTGCAGACCGCCGATCTCATCGTGCAATGCGCACTGCTGCGCCACGAAAGCCGCGGTTTGCACTACAGCCGCGATTATCCCCACACGCTGGCCAGCAGCCATAACACCGTGCTTACTCCGGCGCGATCCTCCTATGCGGTCCCGGCGCCTAGCGGCGCTGGCTAGTTCGCCGGGAAAAACCCATCTCGCCGCAACGCATTCTTGCCGCAGCCCTTCGTTCCACCGACCCATGACGCGTGACGTCCAACCGCTGTATTTCGCGCGCTCCATTCAAACCTTGGAGGCGGCAGCGCGCGCCGCGTTTCCTCAGCTTGAGTTGATGGAGCGCGCCGGCTTGGCCGCGGCACAGCGCGCGCGCGAGATGCTCGGCGCCAACGGCGGCGCCGTGCTGGTACTGGCCGGCCCCGGCAACAACGGCGGCGACGCGTTCGTCGTCGCGCGCTACCTGCGTGGCTGGTTCTACCGCGTCGATGTCGTGTTCACTGGCGAGGCGACGCGCTTGCCGGTTGATGCGCAAAAGGCGTTGCATGCCCTGCAGCAGCAGCGAGGCGCCGTGCTGTTGCAGGATATGCCTGCGCAGCCGCAATACGATCTCGTTGTCGATGGCCTATTCGGCACCGGGCTGAGCCGCGCTTTGGATGCGCGCTATCTGAACCTGATCGCGCAAGTCGAAACGCTGGGCGCGCCGGTGCTGGCGTTGGATGTTCCAAGCGGCATCAATGCCGATACCGGACAAGTCATGGGCAGCGCGCTGCGCGCCCAGCACACCATTAGTTTCATTGCCCTCAAGCCCGGATTGCTGACGCTCGATGGCCCGGACTATCGCGGCGAATTGACACTGGATACCCTAGGCATCGAAGCGCAGCAGTTCGCGCGCGCCGACGGCTATGCGATCAGCGCTGCGCATTTGCGCGGCGCGCTGCCACCGCGCTTAAAGAACAGCCATAAAGGCACTTTCGGCAGCGTGGCGGTGATCGGCGGCAGCAAAGGCATGATGGGGGCGACGCTCTTGGCCGGCCGCGCTGCCCTGCATGGTGGCGCTGGGCGCGTTTATATTGGCTTGCTCGCCCCGCTGCGGCCCGCGGTCGATTTCGTGCAGCCGGAGTTGATGCTGCGCAGCGCCGAGGAGGCCTTGCGCATACCAGGCCCGCTTTGTGTAGTCATCGGCCCAGGCATGGGCACCGGCGAAGATGCGCACGAACTCATGCGCAACGCTGCATTGGTGGAGTACCCGCTGATCATCGACGCCGACGCCCTTAACGTTATCGCACAAGACTCGAGCCTACAGCGCACGCTGCTTACCCGCCGCGCGGCGACCTTGCTGACGCCACACCCGGCGGAAGCCGCGCGCTTGCTGGGTATCGATAACGCCGCCGTGCAAAGCAATCGCGTCGACAGCGCCCAGCGCATCGCCAGCCGGTTCCGCGCGCACGTCGTGCTAAAAGGCGTAGGCAGTGTCTGCGCGACGCCAGACGGCAAGTGGTTCATCAATGCCAGCGGAAATCCGGGCTTGGCCAGCGCCGGCATGGGCGACGTGCTGGCGGGCCTACTCGGCGCCTTGCTCGCTCAAGGGGCCGAACCCGAGCAGGCTTTGCTTGCAGGGGTGCATTTGCACGGTTTAGCGGCGGACATGCTGGTAGGGCGCGACGTTGGTCCACGCGGCTTGACGGCGAGCGAACTAATACTGGAGCTACGTCAGCTTATCAATATACATTGACCTGTAACGGTGGCAATGTGTCGAAAATGAACATGCTCCAGATTACCCTGTCGATAGTATCAGCCGTTTCGCAGTCACATGCGGCGCACGGCACTAACTATTTCCTCCCTGCAGCGCACGCACCGTCAAAAGCCCGGCGAAAGTCATGATGATCGATCCGAACAAATGCACCGTGCTATGCAATATCGCACCACCCCAATCGTTGCGTTGCAGCAGCGCGACCGACTCTGCCGAAAATGTCGAGAATGTAGTCAGTGCGCCGAGAAAACCGGTGACGATCAAAAAGCGCCACTCCGGCGCAAGCTGCGGATAGGCGGTGAAGACACCGACCGCCATGCCGATCAGATAGCCGCCGAGCAGATTTGCCACCAACGTGCCGCTCGGCAGCGAAGGCGTGAGCGGATTGAGCCACATGCCCAAGCCCCAGCGCAGCCACGCTCCAAGCACCGCCCCAACCGCCACCGCCAGCATATGCCGCAGCATGGCCTAGCCCACTTTCGCCGCGGCGAAGCGCGCGCGCACCGCATCGGGCATCGGCAGCGACTGGTTCGCCGCGAAATCGACCCACGCGACCACCGACTTGCCGTCCGCGTACAGCACGTTCGCGTCGCGCGCATCGACGATTTCGATGAATAGCGGCAGGCTCGAGCGCCGGGCTTCGCCGCAGTACAAACGCAGCTCGATACGCGCCGGGTAAACGATGGCGCGGCGAAAGTTGCAATCGGCGTGAACCAGCAACATGCCGTGCCCTTTGCCGTCGGAAGCGATGCCGTGTTTCTCGAAAAACTCGATGCGCGCCTGTTCCATGTAGCGAAAGTAAACGGCGTTATTCACATGACCGAGCGCATCCATGTCGCCCCAGCGCACGTCCAGTTGCACCACATAAGCCAGTTTGCCGCGCTGATCCGCGTTGTCTTGCACCGGTGAATTCCTTATTGCCGCAAAGCGCTGCATTATAATCGGCTGGCCTCTTCGAGACGGGAGTAAGCGCGTGAGCGAACGCGAATCGATGGAGTACGACGTTGTCATCGTCGGCGCCGGGCCGTCCGGCCTCGCCGCGGCGATCCGCTTGAAGCAGCTGTGCGCGCAGTTCAAGAAAGAACTGAGTGTGTGCGTGATCGAAAAGGGCTCCGAAGTCGGCGCGCATATTCTCTCCGGCGCGGTGCTCGAGCCGCGCGCGCTGATCGAACTGTTCCCCGATTGGAAAGCGCGCGGCGCGCCGCTCAACACGCCGGCAAAGGAAGATCACTTTCTCTTCCTCACCGCCGAGAAATCCTACAAGCTGCCCACGCCGCCGCAGATGCACAACACGGGCAACTACATCATCAGCCTCGGCAATTTCTGCCGCTGGCTCGGCAAGCAAGCGGAAGAATTGGGCGTCGAAATTTATCCCGGTTTCGCCGCCGCCGAAGTGCTCTACGACGACAGCGGCGCGGTGCGCGGCGTGGCCACTGGGGACATGGGCATCGGCAAAGACGGCGAACGCACGGCGAGCTATCAGCCCGGCATCGAGCTGCACGCCAAGCAAACCGTGTTCGCCGAAGGCTGCCGCGGCTCACTCACCAAAACCTTATTCGCAAAGTTCAATTTGCGCGACGGCGTCGATCCGCAAACCTACGGCATCGGCCTAAAGGAATTGTGGGAGATCAAACCCGAGCAGCACAACGCCGGCAAAGTCGTGCACACCATCGGCTGGCCGATGGACCGCAAGACTTACGGCGGCTCGTTTCTCTACCATTTGGAGAACAATCAAGTCGCCGTCGGCTTCGTCATCGCGCTCGACTATCAGAATCCCTACCTGAGCCCGTACGATGAGTTTCAGCGCTTCAAGACGCATCCGGCCATACGCCCCACGTTCGAAGGCGGCCGCCGCATCGCCTACGGCGCACGCGCCATTTCCGAAGGCGGCTACCAGTCAATCCCTCGCCTCACCTTCCCTGGCGGATTGCTGATCGGCGATACCGCCGGCTTCCTCAATGTGCCGAAGATCAAGGGCACGCATACGGCGATGAAATCCGGCATGACTGCCGCCGAAGCGCTGTTCGAGGGCATGACAGCAGGCGAAGTGCGCGAAGCGGCGAGCTATCCCGCAAAACTCAAGCAAACCTGGGTATGGGACGAACTCTATCGCGTGCGCAACATCCGCCCGGCGTTTCGCGCCAGCCTATTCCCGGCGCTGGCCTACTCCGCGCTGGACACTTACATCCTGCGCGGCAAGGCCCCCTGGACACTGCGCAATCACGCTGACCACACGCAACTCAAGCGCGCCAGCGAATCGCCGCGCATCGAGTACCCCAAGCCGGACGGCGTGGTGAGCTTCGATAAATTGTCCTCGGTGTTCATTTCCGCCACCAACCACGAAGAAAATCAGCCCGCGCACCTAAAGCTCGCCAACGCGGACGTGCCGATTAACACCAACCTCGCCCTCTACGACGCGCCGGAACAGCGCTACTGCCCCGCCGGCGTCTACGAAATCATCCACGAAAGCGGCCCGCCGCGCTTGCAGATCAACGCGCAGAACTGCGTGCACTGCAAAACCTGCGACATCAAAGACCCGACGCAGAATATAAATTGGGTGGTGCCCCAAGGCGGAGATGGCCCGAACTACCCGAACATGTGAGCATGTGAGGGTAGTTTGGGACAGGCTTCGCCAGCGTATTCCGGTGGTGGCGGGCCGAACTATCCGATTATGTGAGCTTGACTAAGCCGACCGTGGCAGTGGGGCGCAGTTGGGGTTTAAGGAAACGTCCAATCAACTGCGTCGCGTTTTTGAGATCTTGTCAACGCGAAGGTTCATCTTAGCCATATCCAGATCTGTGGACAGCCTAACGATGTGTAAGCAGATATCAAAGATGAGTTCATGGTTGAATGTCACTCAGAGTGAGTGGGAATTCCTCGAAAATCTCTCTCGCGTGTACCAAAGTGCTGCCGACTTCTCAAGAGATGGACTAAAGCACATGGGCCTAAACTCTTCCATCGAGCAGGCTTGCTTCGGCACGCATACTATGCCTGCGTACGCCCACACATGTCGTCGGGCTGCACGTAAGCCGAGAGAGTGTCGAGCAACTGGAGGTCTTCAGCGGTGAAATCTCTCGTACTCGTTTTGGGTGCGGGCGCCAGCAAAGAAGTAGGCCTTCCTACTGGAATCGAGCTCACGTCGGAGATCGCTCGTCTACTCGATATCCGGATTAAGGGCGGCCGGCAAGAGAGTGGCGACTATGAGATCAAAGAAGCACTACACTTAATTGCCAAGGCAACAGATCCGCCCGATAAAGTCAATCAGTTCCTGCACACGTGCAGGCGCATTCGTGATGCTATGCCACAGGCGATATCTATCGATAATTTCATTGATTGCCATGCTGATGAATCAAAGATCGCTGTTTGCGGCAAGCTCGCAATCGCCAAAGCAATACTAACTGCCGAGTCAAAGAGCACGATCAGAATTGACAAGGGCAACAACAAAATTGACTTCGCTCAGAATTCAAGCACCTGGTTCAACAGTTTCTTCCAGATCCTAACTGAAAACTGCCGAGCTGAAGCATTGCCAGAGCGCCTTAGTAGCGTTGGGGTGATTACATTTAACTATGATCGCTGCTTCGAGCACTATCTTTTTAATGCCATCCAAAACTACTACGGTGTCAATGCGGATAGGGCCGCCGAAATACTTCAGAGCCTAGAGATACATCATCCGTATGGAATGGTGGGCGGCCTTCCTTGGATGCGCCGCCAGACTTCGATCGACTTTGGAGCAGACGTTAATTCTAGGGATTTGATCCCCCTGTCTAATCAGCTCCGAACGTTCACCGAGGGCACCGACCCCACCGATAGCAACATCGAGCTAGTTCGCGCCACCATCAACGGCACAACAAGAATCATCTTCCTCGGCTTCGCGTTCCACCGCTTGAATATGGACTTACTCTTCGGCGCGACAGTATCGCCAGCAAAGGTTGCGCACAGGGTTTTTGGGAGCGCCCTTGGCATATCGCCCAGTGACTGCAATGTCATTCTTAACGATCTATCAGCCAGAATCGGCTTAGCCCATGACCTGATCCAGGTGCGAAACGATACTACTTGCGCGAACCTTGTTCAGGAGTATCGGCGCAGCCTGTCGTTGACCCAGTGATAACCACAATAGACGGAACCTGTCACTGCCGCGCAGTCTCTTGGCAATTCAAAGGCGTGCCCGAATCCGCGACAGCTTGCAACTGCACAATTTGCCGTCGCTACGGCGTGTTGTGGGCGTACGACTATGAAAACGAGGGCATCTCTGTTTCCGGTCCCACGCGAGCGTACGTGCGCGGCAAGGCTATCGAATTTCATTTTTGCCCGAACTGCGGCTGCGTATCGCATTGGCGCGCACTGAAGGCTGATGAAGACGGCCGCCGGCGCATCGCGGTCAACCTTCGCTTAACGGAGCCTGGGCCAATTGCCAATGTTCCTATCGATCATTTTGATGGTTTGGACACCTTCGATGATTTGCCGCGGGACGGCCGCTGCGTGGGTGACTACTGGTTCTGAACGGCTTCAGGCCGTGAGCGATTGGCGGCCCCTCCCCGCCGCGATTGCGCAATCCGTATTTTCTGATGAGCGCGCTCGCTTGCTCAATGATCCGGATCACTCGGCCCACGAAGATCGCTTCCTGCTTCTTGGCATTAGCAGCAGCCTGCGCATCCTGGTCGTAGCGCATTGCTACCGCGAGGCAGAGGGCGTCATTCGGATCATCTCCGCGCGTAAGGCCACACGCGACGAGCAACACTTCCCAAAGGTGACATCATGCGTAAACAGTACGACTTCAGCACGTCTCGCAAGAACCCCTACGCCGTGCAACTCAAGAAGTCCGTTACCATTCGGCTCGACGAGCAGGCAATAACTAATTTCAAGTCGATGTCGGAGGAGACTGGCATTCCCTATCAGAGCCTTATTAACCCGTATCTCAAAGAATGCGCCGCGTAAGCGTCTTAACTTGGCTTGGAAGTAGCGCTGCTCTGCTACACTCTCGCTCGGCAGGTCGGGAGCGGCGCCCGACCGCTTTAGGACTTGGACGCGCATCCCGCGTATTTCATTGCAACGGAGTTCCCTGCTCAGCAAAAACCCAAAATGAAGCGCACACTCATTAGCTCTGGATCGCCTTTTGAACGTGACATCGGGTACTCTCGTGCCGTGGCTCAAGGCGATTGGGTGTTCGTCTCCGGCACGACCGGATTCGATTACGCCAACATGACGATTGCCGACGGCATCGAGGAACAAACCGAGCAGTGTTTGCGAAACATCGAAGCCGCGTTGAAACAGGCAGGAGCGACCCTTAAGGACGTCGTGCGCGTCACCTACGTCTTGCCGGATGCGGCGGCGTTCCCGAAGACTTGGCCCGTCCTGCGCAAATATTTTGATGCAGTGCGTCCCGCGTCGATGATGATTTCCGCAGGGCTTGCCGATCCGCGCATGCGCATCGAGATTGAAGTGACGGCACTAAAGGGTTCGCACTGAGAGGTCTTTCGGTGGCGGCGCTCAACCCTCGTCGTTGCGCGCATAGAAATAAACCATCCGCGTGCGCGCATTGAGATATTCGCGCACCTCCGGCAGCAGTTCGCCTGGGCGCACCGCGCGAACGATCTTTGCCTCCGTTTCGCGCGCAAGATCCAGCGTCGGTGCCTCGTCGCGCGGCACGTCGGGCGCATAGAGGGTCAGCACCGGGCGCAACGTATCGGCGCGGTTGATGCTCACCACCATGCCGAGCCCGCCGTTGGAGAGTTCCACTGCCGTGCCGGGCGGATAAACACCGAGCACTTTGATAAAGCGCGCCAGCAGCGTCGGTTCGTAGCGAGCGTTCTCGAACTTGAAAATGCGCGCCATTGCCTCCGCCGGCGTGACTCCATCCTGAATACGCAACGGATTGCACAAATTGTCGTAGCGGTTAACCAACGCGACGATGCTCGCCGGCAAAGGCAGCGCCTCACCCTTAAGGCCGCGCGGATAGCCGGAACCGTCCCAGTGCTCGTGATGCATCGATAGCGCCGCGCGCGCCGTGCTGCCGAGCGCGGGGAGCTTCTTGAGGAAGTTCTCGCCGTATTCCACGTGCAAACGGAAGAAATTCTCCTCGGCACGCGTGCGCTCCGTCTCGGGTTTGAGCTTGGCGGCGTCCTGCACGTCGAGTTTGCCGACATCGTGCAGCAGCGCGCCGAGCGCCATATCCTGCAACACGCCGTGCTCCAAGCCGCAGGCTTTGCCGAGCAACAAGCTGAGCAGCATGACGTTCACGCTGTGCGCGTATTGATTGGTTTGCGCCAAGCGGTCAGAAAGCAAAATCAGGCTTACTTCGCCATCGGCGCTCATGGCGCGCGTGGCGTCGCTAACCAAAGTCATGGTCTTATCGATCGCGCTTTGCGGCGAAGAGAAAATCACCGCGAAGGCTTCGCGCAGCAGTTGTGTCGCGCCCATATAGGCCTGCTCGGCTTGCGCCGCCTTGCGCCGCGCGGCGAGGGCCAGGGCGCGGCGCGCATCGCGCTCCGCGTTGGCAGCAGCAAGCAGCGCGGCGGCCTGGCGCTGGGCCGCCGTATCGACCGGCGGCGGCGTTGCGCTCGCAGGCGCTTCGGCCAACGGCGGCGCTTTCGAGGCCTCCGCGCACCACATGACGCTGGTCATGCCCATCGCGCGGATGACAGAGATTTCTTGCTCGCTGGCGAGCGTGAACTCATTCAAGATGAACGGGTGATCGAACCAGCGCTCGGCGAGGGAAATGTGCATGCCCGGTTGCAACCGCTCAACCGATATGCGCGTGAACTGCTTTTTTCGTCCCCAGAAGGCCATTGGTTATAGACTGTAACTGGCGTACCGAGAGCGCGTCAACGGACGCAACGACGCGCTTCAGTACGCATGATTAAGAAATTGTGCAATCCTCGATAATGAGCTGCGACTCCCGCCTCGCCGCCGCCCGCGTGCTTCATTTGCCTAGCTCCACCCAAGCTTCCAGCCGGTAGTTGATCGGCGGCAATGCCTGCGCAGCAAGCGGGACGAATTCGCTCCACGCCGGGCGGATCATACTGTCCGCACGCATGCGCGCGTCGTCGGCGCCGATGGATCGTTTTTCCACTTGCGGCGCAACGCGCGTGAGCGTGCCACTGCCAATTTGCGTCTGCGAGCCTGGCAGCATGAAACGCACCGGCATGCCGACGGCAACTTTGTTGGCGAGCAACTCTTCCACTTCGAGGCGCACCTCGACGCGTGCCGGGTCGACGATCTTGAACAGCGTCGGCGCGGTCACGTTCGGGCCGATGATGTCGCCGGGATTGACGTTGCGCGACATCACCACGCCGGCTACCGGCGCAACGATGCGCGTGCGCTCGAGCTGCACCTTCTCGACGCTGACAACCGCGTCCGCCGCCGATACCTGCTGGCGCGCGGCGCGAATCTCGCCGGGCCGCCCGCCGGCGATGCCGGCTTCCGCACGCATGCGCGCCTCGCGCGCGCGCGCTTGCGCTGCCGCCAGTTCCTGCCGCGCCTCGGTGATCGATTGGTCGCTGACGAAACCCTGGCTCAGCAACTGCTGCTGGCGCTGCAAGCGGTCACGCGCCAACTCCGCTTCGTGCCGCGCCGCTTCCGCGGCTGCCAGCAGCGCCGCCCGGTCTTCCCGCCGCACGCCTTCGCGCACCAAGCGCAGGCGTTCGTTGGCCGCGCCCAGATCCGCTTCACGCGCGGCCAGCGCCGCGCTTTGCAGATCGCTCTCGATCTCGGCGAGTAATTGCTGCGCTTCGACACGATCGCCCGGATGCACCAGCACCTTCAAGACGCGGCCTTCCGCTAGCGGGCGCACTTCGATAATGCCTTCGATGGGCACGATCTGCGCCTGCGCCACCACCGACGGCGGCGGCAAGGCCACCGGCAGCGAGGCTTCTGCGGCAGGCTTGGCGCCGGTGCCCCGATACCACGCGGCGATCAGCAAGGCGGCGGCCAGCGCAAAGGCCAAGCCGACCAAAAACATGGGTTTGCGCAGCATCAGTGGTACGCCTCGTTGACGCCGGCGGTGTGCGCATAGTCCGCCACGATGCGGCCGTCCTCGATCTCCAAAACGCGATCGGCGAACTGCTTTAAGCGCGGATCATGCGTGACGATGAGGACGCCGCGCTGCGGCGTGAGTTGCTCGCGCAGCGCTCCCATGACGGAGAGGCCGGTGTTCTTGTCCAGCGCGCCAGTGGGTTCGTCGCCCACGATGAGCGATGGGTTTCCCGCCAATGCGCGCGCGATTGCCACGCGCTGACGCTCGCCACCGGAGAGCTCCGACGGCAGATGTTGCAAGCGCGCGCCCAAACCCATGCGCTGCAGCATGGAGCCGGCATGCGCGCGCGCTTGCATGCGATCGATACCCTTCAACACCAACACCTCCGCGACGTTATCGAGCGCATTCAGCGCCGGAAACAAATGGTAGCTTTGAAACACAAAACCGACATGGCGCCGGCGCACGCGCGCCGAAACCGCGTCCTGCGCAGTGCTGATATCTACGCCGCAGAGTTCGACTTGCCCCGAACTCGGCCGCAACAAACCGGAAAGGATCGACAGCAACGTGGTTTTGCCCGACCCCGAAGGCCCCATCAGCAAAGTGAACTCGCCCGGACGCAACTGCAACGACACATCGTGCAGCACTTGCGTCTCCAATCGGCCGGACTTGAACGTCTTTTGCACGTTGCGTGCTTGCACCAGCGGCGCGGCGCCGCCGCTCATCGCAGCACCGTCGCGGCTTCGACTTTAAACACCGTGCGCAAGCTGGCGATGCTAGCCACTGCGCACATAAGCACCGCGGCAAAGATGCCGAGCGAGAGCGTGCCCGGTTCCAGCATCACGTTGAGCCCGGTACGCGCCATGACGCTGCGCAGAATATAAGCGATGGCGAGACCGATGCCGCCCCCGACCACGGCCAACAAGCTCACTTGCCACAGCACGAACCCGGCCAGTTCCCAGGGCGTAGCGCCCAGCGCCTTGAGCGTGGCCAACTCGGGCAAATGTTCCTTGGTCATCGAATAGAGGGTTTGCCCGACAATCACCGCGCCGACGATCAAACCCAGAATGGCGGTGAACGCCAGCACCAGCCCGGCGCCTGAGCCGCCCACCCAGTACGCTTCGGTTTTTTTCATCCAATCGGCGCGCGTCACTAGACGCACATCGTGCTGCTGCGCCATCCAGCGCTGCACCTCAGCGGCGCACTGCGGTTGATGCAGTCCGACGGCAAAAAAATGTGCATGCCCTTCAACTACCCCCATCAAGCGGCGGGCGTTGGTGATCGAGGTGAACAGATACGGCATGAGAGTGAACGAACGGATTCCCTGCGTAACCGCCGCCACCGTGACGCGCTGGTTGTTGACTTCGAATGTTGCGCCGATTGGCGCGTTGTCCAACTGCAGTTTGGCCAGATCGGTGCGATCGACACTCACACGCAGCGGATGCGCCAGATCCTGCGCGTTGCCTTCCACCAACGCCCACGGCATGACGTGTTCGGCGCGCGGCTCCGCGCCCACCACCAAGGCGTTGTCGCGCGTGCCGTTGGGCTTGCGGATGAACACAAACCCGTACACCAGCGCGCGCACATCGCGCACGCAAGGGTGCGATGCCAGCAGATTGCGCACCGACACCGACAAGGTTTCGGCGTTGTCGAGCACCTCCAGCCCCGTCGGGATCGCCCATAGATCACCGCCATGATGCTCGATTACCGTCGAGGAGCTCACCTCAAAGCCGCGATACAGCCCGATCTGCACGAACGCTAAGGTCGTGGCCAGCGCAACGCCCAACAAGGCAGCGGCAAGTTTGCCGCGATCAAACAACAGCGAGTGCAAGGCAATGCGGCGCATACGAGGATGAGCGGTCGGAGGGGCTTATTCTACTGGCTAGGGTGGACGTCGCTGTGCTCGAATGCACAGGGCAAAGGGCAACAATTTCTGTTGCAGCCACGCCGCGCCACTGGCAAACTTAACGCCTCTAGGACGCTGTGTCACGGGGAGGCTGGCGATGAAAACGGTGCTGCAGTTGCTGCAAACGAAGCCGGCCGGTGTCTATTCCGTCACCCCGACTGCCTCAGTTTACGACGCGATTAAGCTGTTTTCCGACAAAGGCATCGGCGCAGCGCTGGTGATGGAAGACGATCGATTGCTTGGCATCGTCTCCGAGCGCGACTATGCGCGCAAAGTCATCCTCAGGGGCAAGTCCTCGCACGAAACGCGCGTGAGCGAGATCATGAGCAGCCCGGTGGTCACCATCGGCTTGCATCAAACCAATGAAGAATGCATGCAGACCATGACCGATCAGCGCATCCGTCATTTGCCCGTCGTTGAGGACGGCAAGGTCGTCGGCGTGCTTTCAATCGGCGATTTGGTGAAAGACATGATCGCGGAGCAGCGCGAACTCATCGCGCAGTTGGAAAACTATATTATGGGCAACGGCTAGGCGGCCAGTATCAGCCAGAGACAAACTATTCGTCTGATTCTCGAATGGGTACCCCGACCTGTACTAAGGTCGCCTGCAGCACTCGCTGAACCTCGCCGGGCGCCATCCCCAGCAGAAACCCGCGCCGCCCGCCATTGATGTAGATCCGCTCCAACTCCAAGATGGTGCGCTCCATGTACACCGGCATCTTCTTGCGCGTGCCGAACGGCGAGGTGCCGCCCACCAGATAGCCGGAGTGCTTGTTGGCCACATCCGGCTTGCACGGCTCGATGCGCTTGCCGCCGGCCACTTTCGCCAGCGCCTTGCCGTCGACTTTCATGCTGCCATGCATCAGCACGATCAGCGGCGCGGCGCGATCGTCCTGCATTACCAGCGTCTTGACCACTGCATGTTCCGGCACACCCAACTCGCGGCTGCTTACACGCGTGCCGCCGTGTTCTTCGTAGTCGTAGTGGTGCTCGGTGTAAGCAATGCCGAGTTCGGCGAGTAGTTTGGTGGCGGGCGTGCTCATATGCGAGCGCTCCACGGCTTCAACGCCGTTTACCCTTGTGCTAAATCGCGCGCCCCCGCAGCAAGAAATCCGCCGTCCACCGGCAGCACCGCACCGGTGGTGTAGCCCGCCTCCTCGCCGATGAAGTACATGACGGCCTGGGCAACTTCCGCCGTGCTGCCGTAGCGATTCATCGGGATGGCATCGGTGTACTCCTTGCGGAATTTTGCCGTATGCAGCACGCGCGTCATCGGCGTATCGACCGGTCCGGGCGACACAGCATTGGCGGTTACGCCGTATTGCGCGAGTTCCACAGCCATTTGCCGGGTAAGGGCGATGACCGCCGCCTTGGAGGTGCCGTACGCGGTTCGCCCGCTGCCCACCACACGCATGCCGGCGACGGAGGCGATGTTCACGATCCGGCCCCAACGGTGTTTGATCATGAGCCGAGCCGCATGCTGTGCACACAGCAAGGTGCCGGTGACGTTGACGTTCATGGTGGCGGCGAAATTCTCCAGCGGAAATTCTAAGAACGGGAATACTTTCGCGATGCCCGCGCAGTTAATCAAGATATCGCAGCGCCCATGGCGCCGGCCTACTGCATCGAAAGCTTGCGCAACCGACGCTGCATCGCCGACGTCGACCGTCTGCACCTCGGCGCGACGCCCAGCGGCGATTAGCTCCGCCGCAAACTTGTCGGCGGCGGCTTGATCGCGATCGGCGATGACTACAAGGTGGCCGGCCGCCGCGAGACGCCGGCAGACTTCCGCGCCAATACCCATGGCACCGCCGGTGACTACGGCGATGCGTTGCGCTTCGCTTGCTTGTTGCATGTTTGCTCCTCGATCTATTGCTTGCGATTTGCGCGGTTCTGGCTGCGCCTACGCTAGGCTAACGCAGCGTGCCGGCGCGCGCACCAGTGGCCGCATCGCAATCCGCATTACTCAAACCCGCGAGCACTGTTTCAACTCGTCGCCGTTGCCGCGAGGCGCGAGTGTAGCTTCACTGGCCTGCTTGCCGGCCATTACAGCGGCCGCCTTCTCGATCGGCAGTACGCCGCCTGTTCATCTAATTGCCTGCTGCTTTGATCACTCCGGCGCGCTGTAGCGCCTCAATGCGCTGTTCATCGTAGCCCAGCACTTGCGCCAACACTTCGCGCGTATGCTCGCCGACGCGGTAGGGCGCCGCGCCAGCCGGGTGAGTTGGCATGCCGTCGACATGAAATGGTGTCGCAGTAACGCGCACGCGCCTGCCAGTGGCGTGCGGCACGTCGGGAAAAGCGCGGCGCGCGGCCAGGTGCGGATGCTCAACCACCTCCTCCGGCGCCAACACCGGCACCGCTGGCACGCGCGCACCGGTCAGCGCGCGCACCGCTTCCTCAACGCTGGCGAAGCGCGCCAGCCACTCTTGATAGATGGCCAGCAGCGCATCCCAATTCTCGCGGCGTGCGCCCGGCGTGGCGAAGCGCGGGTCATGCGCCAACTCGGGTTTGCCAATTAACTGCAGCAGGCGTGCCCATAGGTGCGGTGCGCCGGCAGTCTGAGCGGCAAGATAACGCCCGCCGATTTCATGCACCAGCATGCCGGCGCGCGGGCGCCGTTCGACTGGTCCACCGTTGAGCAGCGCGCCGAAAGTAATATCGTCTGCAGCGATCAAGGCTTCCAGCATGGAAATGTCGAGCGTGGCGCCCTGCCCGGTGCGTGCGCGCCGTAACAATGCCGCGCAGATCGCGCCGAAGGCGTGCGTGCCGGCGAGTACATCGGCCGCTTGCAGATACGCAGCGCGCGGTTGCCGCGCGCCGCAGCGCTCCAAATCCATCATGCCGGATATGGCGTTGATCAGATGAGCGTAGGCCTGCAGCGATGACCAAGGCCCGCTTTGTCCGAAACCTGAGACCGAGCAATAGATCAAGCCGGGCCGTTGTGCGCGCACTGTTGCTGCATCCAATCCGTAGCGTGCCATCACGCCAGGGGAAAAATTCTCCACCACCACATCCGCGCGTTGAATTAAGTCAAGCGCGATGCCGCGGGCGTCGGGGTTGGCTAAATCGATGGCAATGCTGCGCTTGCCGGCATTCAAGCGCACGAAGTAGCTGCTCTGGTCGGTGCGCTGCGGATCGAGTTGATAAACGATGTGACGGATCTCGTCGCCTTCGCCTGGGCGCTCGATCTTGATGACTTCCGCGCCAAGATCGGCCAGCATGCGCGTGCAATACGGGCCCGCCAGAACGCGGGTGAAATCCACCACCTTGAATCCAGCGAGCAACGGCTCGCCCTGGTTCGCTGCGCTCATCGCTCCGCGTTCGCCTTGGCGCCCGGGCCTCGCTACACCACGCCGCGCACGCGCAAGTCGGCGATCGCATCCTTGCCATAGCCGAGCTCGGCAAGAATCGCCTCGGTGTGTTCGCCCACGGCGGGAATGGCATCCATGCGCACGGCAAAGCGCTCGGGCACGCCGGGCGGCAGCAACGCCTTGATCGGACCCACAGGGCTTGCCACCTCGCGCCAACGCTGCCGCGCAGCCAGTTGCGCGTGCTCCCAAACTTCGTGCATGTCGTTCATCCGGGCGTTGCCGATCTGCGCTTCATCGAGCCGCGCAACCACTTGCGCGGCGGTAAGCTCAGAAAACAGCTCGACGATAATGTCGTAGAGTTCCTTGCGCGCCGCAGAGCGTTTCGGCCCGGAAGCAAAGCGGGCATCGGTTTTGAGCGCCGGGCGCTGCAGCACCTTATCGCAAAACACCGCCCACTCGCGTTCGTTCTGCAGTCCCAACATGACTACTTTGCCGTCACCGGCCGGGAACGGCCCATAAGGGTATATGGTCGCGTGCGAGGCGCCGGCGCGCGGCGGCGGCGGCGCGCCATCGTAGGCGTAGTACAGCGGAAAACTCATCCACTCCGCCATGCTCTCCAACATGGAAACATCGATGCGGCAGCCTTTGCCGCTGCGCCCGCGCTCGATCAGGGCAGCGAGTATGTTGCTGTAGGCGTACATGCCGGAGGCGATATCGACAATAGAGCAGCCGGCCTTTGCCGGCGTCTCCGGTGTGCCCGTCACCGACAGCAGACCAGATTCGCTTTGAATCAACAAGTCGTAGGCCTTCTTGTCGCGGTAGGGACCGTCAGCGCCGTAGCCGGAAATGTCGCACACGATCAACCGCGGATAGCGCTCTTGCAAGGCGTCAAAAGAAAACCCCATGCGCGCGGCAGCGCCGGGCGCCAAGTTCTGGATCAGCACATCGGCGTTGCCGAGCAGTTTGTGCACGATCGCGCGCGCCTCTTCCTGTTTTAAGTCGAGCGTTAGGCTCTCTTTGGAGCGGTTGGTCCAGACGAAATGCGAGGACATGCCACGCACGCGATCGTCATATGCGCGCGCCGGATCGCCGACGCCCGGACGCTCGATCTTGATAATGCGCGCGCCTAAGTCGGCCAACTGCCGCGTGCAGAACGGTGCGGCTATGACGTGTTCGAGCGCAACGACGGTTACGCCTTCCAGTGGGCGCATAAAACTCCAATTCGTGGCTATTTGTTCGCAGGGCGAAAGCTTACCGCATCGACGTCCCGAATGTGAAACGAGAGCAGATTAGCACTTCGCGCAGAACCGCCGAGCGATATGAATCGACCACTCTCGGCTCGCGCACCCTCGAGTCGCGGATCGTATGCGCGATAGAAGTTCGTGCGTCGGCGACACGCGCGCCGAAGTGAGTACCAGTGCGCGCCAACGAAGCGCGTATTGCGCCAGGAACGGCGCCGATCTATGCCATACCGCCGTTCGCTATTCCGCGTCCGGTTGATTTTGCGGCGCCGCTTTGCTGAACGCGTCTAACGCCAGGCAATTTGCCTCGATGCGCGTGAGCGTGGGATAGCTCTCCAGGGGAACGGAGTAGCGGCGGGCATTGGCAAGTTGCGGCACCAGGCACACGTCGGCAAGGCTGACGCGATCGCCGTGGCAAAAACGCCCTGTTGCTTTTTCGGTCGATAACTTCTGCTCCAGCGCCTGCAATCCGGTATCGACCCAGTGGCGATACCACTGATTCTTTGTCTCTTCGGACAGTTTCAGAGTGCCGGTCAAGTACTTGAGCACCCGCAGATTGTTCAGCGGATGAATCTCGCACGCGATCGCCAGTGCTATGGCGCGAATGCGCGCGCGATCCGCCGCTTTACCCGCCAGCAGGGGCGGATTCGGAAATTTCTCATCGAGGTATTCAATGATGGCAAGCGACTGCGTCAGCGCCAGATTGCCGTCTTGCAGCGTCGGCACCAATTGCTGCGAATTCAAGCTCGTGTATGCCGCGGCAAACTGCTCGCCCCCGCCGCGTGTCAAATGCACGAACGCCAACTCGTGCGGGATGTTCTTCAAATTGAGCGCGATGCGCACACGGTAAGCGGCGGAACTGCGAAAGTAGCCATGCAACTTCAACATCTCAATCTCCTTTAGTGTTCGTTGCTTGGGCGCGCGACGCCAGACTATCGCGCCCGCAAATCGCGGTAGCGCGCCAGCAATCCGGCCGCGCTCGCCATATCTTCCACGTCATTGAATACCGGCACGCCCGCCGCCTCCATCGTGGCGAACCACGCTTGTTTGTCGCCGGATTGATTGCCTAAAGTGCCCATCATCGCATGCATGACCGGCACCGTTGCGGACGGCGCACGCGCGGCCAGCGCGGCGATGACCGGCGCCGCATCGACCATGAACGGCACGACGTGAATCATCAATATCGCATCGAAACTGGCCGGCGCGTGCGCCAGCGCGGCGGCGAATGTCGCGTCGAACCGCTCTTCGCGCGCATCGGCGAGCAAATCGAGTGGGTTGGCGACCGCCGCTTCTGGCGGTAGAAACTCCCGCAACCGCGCTGCAAACGCCGCCGGCAGATCGACGATCTCCATACCCTCGGTTGCCGCGCGATCGGTGCACAGCACACCTGGGCCGCCGGAGTTGGACAACACCAATACCCTTCGCCCGATGCCTTGCGGATAACGCCCGAGCGCCTTGCCTGCCAGCATCAACTCGCGCAGGCTGGTCACGCGCAGAATGTTCGCTTCATCGCATAGGCGCTGCATGTGCGCATCGCTCCAGCCGGGCGTGCCGGTGTGCGCGCGCGCCGCTCGCAGACCCGGTTGCGTGCGCCCGCCGAGCAGGGCGACCACCGGTTTTACGCGCGCCGTTTCGCGCGCGACGCGAATGAAACGCGGCTCGTCGCTGACCGATTCCAAATACAGCAGCACGACTTGGCAATCGGCCGTGTCACGGCAATACTCCAAGTAGGACTCTACGTGAAGCTGCATGGCATTTCCGATGGAGACGACTACCCCAAGCGGTATGCTCAATGCATGACTTTTTTCGATGACTTCTTCGGCGATGGCACCCGATTGCGACAACAACGCGGCGCCGCCGCCTTTGGGCAAATCGCGCAGAAACGTAGCAGCGAAGCGACGCGCGGGATTGAATAAATCGATAATGCCGGCGCAGTTGGGCCCGGCAATGGTCAAGCCATGCGCCGCCGCCAGCGCGCGCAGCTCGGCATCGCGCACCGCACCCTCAACGCCTGCCTCGGCAAACCCGCCCGGCAGTATCAAGAAATTGCGATGGCCGGATTGCGCGCCTTGCCGCACTACGTCGAGAATCAAATCGGGCCGCACCAACACCACGACTAGATCGACCGGCGGCGTGAGCTCACTGAGCGAGGCCGCAACCGGCAGCCCGAGTATCTCGCCGCCTTTGGGGTTGACCGGCACAATGCGCCCTGGAAAACCTGCATTGCGCAAGTTGCGCAGCACGGCACCGCCGGAACTGGTCAAGCGCTCCGCGGCGCCCACGATAGCGACGCTGGCGGGCTGAAAGAAGGCGTGCAGCGAGGACACGGCGTTACGACTGGGCGCGTTCGTCATCGATCGCGCCGGAACGCGTGCGCACTAGGGCGCGATGCGAATTGAGATCTCACCCAGTAAGTCAATGCCCCCGACGATGTGATCGCCAGGCTTGATAGCGCCCACGCCTGCGGGCGTGCCGGTAAAAATCAAATCGCCGGGGCGCAATTGGAACAGAGCGGAAAGATGCATGATGACTTCGGGCACCGACCAGACCAAATCCGACACATCGGCCGTTTGGCGCGGCTCGCCGTTCACCTTCAGCCAGATCGCGCCGCGCGCAATATGACCGACTTCGCTCGCCGGGCGTATCGGCGCAATCGGCGCCGATTGATCGAATGCCTTGCCGGCATCCCACGGCCGGCCCTTGTCGCGTGCCGCGCCTTGTAAGTCGCGCCGCGTCAAGTCTATGCCGACGGCGTAGCCATAGACGTGATCGAGCGCCTGCTCGCGCGCGATGTTGGCACCCTTCTTGTCGATGGCCACCACCAATTCGATTTCATGATGCAGGTTTTGCGTGGCGAGCGGGTACGGCAGCGTGGACCCGTTGGCCACAATCGCATCGGCCGGCTTGCAAAAGAAAAACGGCGGTTCGCGCTCGGGATTGCCGCCCATTTCGCGCGCATGCTCGGCGTAGTTGCGTCCGACACAGAAGATGCGCCGCACCGGAAATACCGCTTCGGTGTTAGTGACCGACACGGCCGGCGGGCTCCACATTGGCACGACGTAATTCATGCTGACCTCAAAATATGTAGTACTGGTTCTCGATGAGCACGAGCGGCCAATGGCCGCCCTCGAACAATGCTAGCTTGCATAGAAACGGATGCTCGGGGCCGACTCCGGCAGCGCGCGCTAATGCGCCTAGATAAAAGGCCTCGGTCGCTGCCCCGGCAGCCGCCCGGATAAGCCCCTGCTCGCTGCATCCCATGCGCGCCGCGGCAACGGCCGCGCAGCCGTGCAGTCTATCAGAGATCGCTTCAAAAGCCGCGCCCGCGGGCGCTGCACGAGCGCTCGCTGCAAGCGCTTGCAGCAGGCGCGCGCGTTCGGCCTGTTCGGCGCGCCACAAATTTTCGTTCCAACGTGGATCGTTGGTTAGCCGTAGCGCGCTCTGCCAGTCAGGCACGGCGACCAAGTTAACATCATCGCTTGCACCAAAGGCGCGCAAATACCCCATCAGTCGCGCCTTCTCGCCGGCGTTGATGGACTCGCCCAGCGCGCAAAACCAAGCCCCAGCCTCGCTAATATCGATCACTCAAGCGATCAATTCTTCGCGCCACAATCCGAGCGATTTCTGCGCCGGCCGGTCGGAGAAGCTAAACAACACACAATCCTGCGCCGGATGATGGCTAACGCTCAGCCAAGAGGGCACCACAAAAATATCGCGCGGCCCCCAGGCAAACTCCTTGCCGCCGATGCGCGATACGCCACGACCCTCGATGCAACAGAATACCGTTGCGTCGGTGGAGCGATACGTTTGTCCTTGGAAGCCTTGCGGGAGCAATTGGATAAACGCCGCGATCGTCGGCATCGGGTAGCCGCCGGTGGCTGGGTTCACGTATTGCATTTTTAAGCCGTGGCTGGGATGCCAAGCCGCGTTGCGGCGCAGATGCTCTAGCGCCTCGCGGCTGCGTTCATAAGGGTAACTAAACAACGGACTATTCAATGAGCGCGCCTCGTATTCGTACGGCAGCAGATTGGCGCCGTAGCGATACTCCGCATCGTGCTGTGGCCGCGCCTCGCGCTGCGTTTGCTCGCCGCCGCGTTGCATGAAACCGGCATCGAAAAAGGCGACGATAGGGATGTCCAACCCATCCAGCCACACCATAGGCTCGTCCGATGGATTGCCGTGGTCGTGCCACGTCCAGGAGGGCGTGATGATGAAATCGCCCGGATGCATGGTGGTGCGCTCGCCGTCGACGGCGGTGTAAGCGCCCAAACCTTCAACCACGAAGCGCAGCGCCGTTTGCGTATGCCGGTGCGCCGGCGCGACTTCGCCCGGCAATATCAACTGCAAACCGGCGTAGAGGCTGTGCGTAGTGCACGAGCTGCCGGGCATGCCGGGGTTTTCCAATATCAGCACGCGCCGCTCCGCCTCCAGCGCAGTGATGAGTTGCCCCGATTCCAGTAGGAACGGCCGCACCTCGGCGTAGCGCCACAGCGCCGGTTGGCAAGGCGAAGCGGGCTGCGCCGGCACCAGTGCGTGCAACACCTCCCATAGCGGCGTCATACTCAGCCCGGCGATGCGCTGGTAGTAAGCCTTGCGCTCGGCTTGCACGGTGGACTGTGCTGAATTCGGTACACTCATGAATGGATCGCTGCGCCTCGAATCAAGCTGCTTCTGCCGCAACATCTGGCAGCGTCAAGTTAAGTTCCTTCACCACCGCCTGCGCGCGCACCAGATAGTCGGCACGCATTTCTTCATTGCGCCGCAGCTTCAAACCAAACTTGCGGAATAGCTCATTGTTGCGCGAGCCGCTCTTGCCGAAGAAGCTGGGCAGATAGGGAAAATAGCGATCGATAGCGTCTTGCACTTCGTGCTTGCCTTGCTCGGTCTTTACCAGTTCAGTGCAAAACTCCTTGCCAAATTGGGCGTGGAATTTTTCTTCCGGCATCGTGGTGCGCGCCAAGTTTCTCAGCGGCACGAAACTGCAGTGCAGCAGATCTTCGACTTGCAGGATTTCCCCCAAATCCGCCAACAGTTTGATCACGCAGAATTCCGCCCAAGTTCGAAGCGGAAAACTGAAAATAGACAAGGGCGCCTTGGCCTTCGGGTCGAAGCGCTCGACAGGAATTCCGATCTCGTCGGCCAAGCCTTTGAAGCGCACGTGATGATGGTATTCTTCCATTGCCACCCGGCACGTCAACCACTTCGAGTAGGGCGTTGGCGCCAGCGCAATGGCCGGCTCATCGAATACCTGCGCACCGTACAGCTCATTCACCGCGTGACTGATCACCAGCTTGCGCACGCACTCCTGATACCCCTCAGGCTGCGCTCTCAATTCGGCGATGGTCTTGACTTCAGGGTAACTGGTTTGCATGCTGCACCTCAAAGCAGTGGGTCGGTATTGAAGGCGTCCAAGTCGGTGGCCAAATCGGTAAAGGCCGAGGCCATCTGGACTCCGACGATCTGTTCCAATTCGGCATATGCGCCTACGCTCATCGCCGCACTGCGCACCGGGCGCGGCTGCGAGAACAGCATGATCTCGCGCCCGCGCACCCCGAGCAACTGCCCGGTGATGTGCTGCGCGGCGGGCGAGCACAAGTATGCGACCAGGCGGGCCACGGGCTCGGCGGGCACACGCATCGCGCGGTCCTTATAACTTTGCAGCGCGGGCGGCAAGCTCTGTGTCACGCGCGTCGCCGCGAACGGCGCGATCGCATTGCAAGTTACCGCCGAACGCGCCATTTCCTGCGCCACCACGCGCGTCAAGGCGAGCAAACCTGCCTTGGAAGCTGCGTAGGGCGCAGTTCCAACATTACCGTACAAACCGGCGCTGGAAACGATATTGACGATGCGACCCGGCGCGCGGCCCTGCTTCGTTGCCTCGCGCAACACCGGTGTGGCTGCCGCGAGTACGCGAAATGCGCCAGTGAGGTTGACTTGCAGCACCGCATCCCAATCGGCGGGTGCGAGCTTGAATACGAATCCATCACGCAGAATAGCGGCGTTGTTGACGACGAAATCGAGAGCGCCGAATCGGCGTTGCGCGAGTTCGACGGCGGCCGGCGCCGCGCCGTCGGCGGAAATATCCTCGGTAAATGCAGCCGCACGCTCGCCGAGACCGCGCGCCGCCTCGGTGGCCACGCCCGCATCGGCAGCGCTGCCGTCGATTGCCACGCCGTTGTCCGCGATGACGACACTGGCACCAAGGCGCACAAGCTCGTGTGCAACGGCATAACCGATGCCGCGTGCAGCGCCGGTGATCAGCGCGACCTTATCCTTGAACGTGAGATCTTGATTCATGCGGCGACTCTGGCGACCTGCAAGGCGTCGCAATGTAGATCGCGTTCGCTTAAGCCCGCACGGCGCAAATACGCGGCGACCGCATCCACCATCGCGCGCGGCCCGGCAATATAGGCCTTGACGTTGGCCAGCGCTGGGCGATCTTGTTCAATGGCCTCGCTCACCAGTGCGTGCCGCCTGCCTTGACGCGTTTCTTCCGACAGCACGACGTGGAATTTAAAGTTTGGATGCTTGGCCGCGAGATGTTGCAGGCGCGCTTCGCCGAACACATCGCGTTCGCTGCGCACGCCGAAATAAAGCTCGATTGCACGCGCCGGATCGCTCAGCAACGCCGACTCGATGATCGAACGCAGCGGCGCCAGCGCGCTGCCGCCGGCGACCGCCAATATCGGGCCTTGGTGACTCGCGCGCAAATATGCGAGGCCTGCCGGCCCCTTCACCGTGACACTGTCACCCGCTTGCAAGCGGCTGTGCACATACTCGGTGGCGCCTTGATGCGGCTCGCGCCGCACGTGAAACTCCAACACGGGGTCCACCGGCCGATTGGCCATGGAAAAATAACCGGCCAAACCCGGCGCAAATTCCAGTTGCGCGTATTGCCCGGCAGAAAAAATGTATGGCCCGCCGCTCTTAATCTTTAGTTTAAGCGCGCAAATGTTATGCGTCAGCGGCTCGATCGCGGCGACGGTGCACTGCATGATGCGGGAAGGATGCACGATTTGGTCGTCCGGTTCCAAAGGGCGCACCACACAATCGCTCCACGCCTGACTGCGGCAGGCTAGGATCAAGTCGCGCGCGCGCTCTTCTTGGTCCAGGGCAAATTCCGAATACGGCAATTCGGTAATCTCGCCCGACACCAGTTCACACTTGCACGTGCCGCAATTGCCCGCTTGGCAATCGTGCGGAAAGTCGACGCCGGCGCGCAGTAAGCTGGCGAGGATAGTCTCGCCCTCCTCTGCTTCCACGCGCACAATCGGATCTTGTTCCAGTTCGATGCGTACTGTCATAGGGTTCGCTGCGCTTCTGTTGCGAAGCGGCAGCGGCCGTGCATAATAGCGGCCGCTATTGTTTGATGTCAAACAAAGTCCATGCCACGAAAGTCGAATGCCAACGGCGCAGCGCTGCAGCGAAAACTTCAGGCGAACGCTGCGCTCGGGCGCGCACGCCCTTCGGTCCGGACCAAGGGGCTGCGTCAGGCACGCCGGCCGGGGGAAAGCCGCGCCGTGCGCACGCACGGCATCTTGCCCTCATTGGTTGGCTATCATCTGCGCCTGGCGCAAATCGACGTATTTCGCGACTTTGGGGCTGCGCTCGGCGAGTTTCAAGCTTCGCCCGGCCGCTTTGGCCTGTTGGTGCTCATACGCGCCAATCCGGGTTTGAGTCAAAGCCGCCTCGCGGAGGCCATCGGACTCGACCGCTCCAGCTTGGTGCCGGCCCTGAACAAACTGGAACGCGAGCGTTTGGTAGAACGCCGCCCCGCACCCGACGACGGCCGTGCTAATGGCATCTGGCTGACGCACCAAGGCAGCCGGCTGCTCGAGCGCATGCAGCAGCGTGTACGCGCACATGAAACAAGACTGTTGCGCGGTTTCAGCGCCGACGAAAAAGCACAACTGATCGCACTATTGCAACGCATACGCAATAATCTGCTTTAGAGCGCCTGAGAACAACGCAAAACGACTCAACGCAACTGCAGGCCGGCTAAGGGCGACTGCGGGCAAACGAGGCAAAGTGAGCATACTGCTTGATCATCGGCGCGCTTTTGACAACAATGGGGCGCACCGCCCTCAATTCATACAAGGACACCACATGGAAGGCCAACCCACACCCGATTTCACGCTCCCTGCAACGGGCAACCAGGCGTTTAGCCTGTCGGCCATGCGCGGCGCGCCCTTGGTGTTGTATTTCTACCCCAAGGACAACACGCCGGGCTGCACCGACGAAGGCATGCAATTTCGAGATTTGCACGCGCAGTTTCTCGCGCTCAAGTGCTCGATTTTCGGCATATCGCGCGACAGCTTGAAGTCGCACGAGAGTTTCAAGAGCAAAATGAACTTTCCCTTCGAACTGCTTTCAGACGAAGAGGAAATCGCGTGCAAGGCGTTCGACGTCATCAAGATGAAAAACATGTATGGCAAGCAAGTGCGCGGCATCGAGCGCAGCACCTTCGTGATCGACCGCGACGGCATCGTTCGCAAAGAGTGGCGCGGCGTGAAGGTGGCGGGACACGCGCAAGACGTGCTCAATTTCGTCAAGACGCTTTAGCCCATGGCGAAGCGCAGCACGGCGAAGGAGCAAACGATCCGCAAACTTTTCGTGCTCGACACCAATGTCCTGATGCACGACCCGACCAGTCTATTCCATTTCCAGGAGCACGATGTTTACCTGCCGATGGTGACACTGGAAGAACTGGACGACAACAAGAAAGGGCTGTCCGAAGTCGCGCGCAATGCGCGCCAAGCAAGCCGCTTCCTTGACGAAATCGTGCAGCAATCGAACGGCAGCATCACCGATGGCATTTCGCTGACGCAAAAAGGCATTAACGGCGCCAGCGGCCGCATGTTCTTTCAAACGCAAGCTGTGCACGGCGAGATTCCGGCGAACTTAGCCGGAGCCAAAGCCGACAACCAAATCTTGGGCGTGGTGCTCGACCTGCAGCATAAGTTCGCCAAGCGCCCCGTCATCCTCGTCAGCAAGGACATCAACATGCGCCTCAAAGCGCATGCGCTGGGCATCGCCGCCGAGGATTACTTCAACGACAAAGCGCTCGAAGACACCGATCTGCTCTACTCGGGCGTGCGCGAATTGCCCAAAGATTTCTGGGAAACTCACAGCCGCGACATGAAGTCCTGGCAAGAAGGCGGGCGCACTTTCTACCGCGTCAACGGTCCGATCACGCCGACGCTGCTGCTCAACGAATTCGTCTACTTCGAACATGGGCAGCCGCTATACGCGCGCGTGCGCCAGCGCGAGGGCCGCGGCGCGGTGCTGGAAACGCTTAAGGACTACACCGCGCAACGCAACAATGTGTGGGGCATCAATGCGCGCAACCGCGAGCAGAATTTTGCGCTGAACCTGCTCATGGACACGGACATCGATTTCGTCACGCTGCTCGGACAAGCCGGCACCGGCAAGACGCTGCTGGCACTGGCGGCCGGACTGCATCAGACGTTGGAAGACAAGCGCTACAGCGAGATCATCATTACGCGCGTGACGGTGCCGCTGGGCGAAGACATCGGCTTTTTGCCCGGCACGGAAGAAGAAAAGATGACGCCTTGGATGGGCGCATTGGAAGACAACTTGGAAGTGCTCAACAAGGGCGACAACGAGGGCGGCGACTGGGGCCGCCAAGCCACCAGCGACTTGATTCGCGCGCGCATCAAGATCAAGTCGCTCAACTTCATGCGCGGGCGCACGTTCATCAACAAGTACATCATCATCGACGAAGCGCAGAATCTGACGCCCAAGCAAATGAAGACGCTGATCACCCGCGCCGGCCCGGGCACTAAGATGATTTGCCTCGGCAACATCGCGCAGATCGACACGCCTTATCTAACCGAGGGCAGCTCGGGATTGACCTACGTGGTGGATCGCTTCAAGGGCTGGGATCACAGCGCGCACGTGACATTGCAGCGCGGCGAACGCTCGCGCTTGGCCGACTACGCCGCCGAAGTCTTGTAGTCCGGCGGCCTTGCGGCGATTAACGCGGCAGCGCGGCCAGCCTGGAGGTGGCGTCCTGCGGCGGCGCCGAATCGGCCGCATCGAGCTGGAAACGCTGCACCAACTCGACCAAGCGCTGCGCTTCCAGCCCAAGCGTGTCCGATACATCGACGCCGCGCTCCACCGCCGCGGCGTTGAGCGTGGTGATGCCGCTCAAACGCTCGATGGTTGCGTCGATCTGATCGACCGCCCGCGACTGAAAGTCGCACGCCTCGGCGATGCGCGTGACGCGAGTGCGGGCGTTGCTCGCTGCCGCTACCACTTGACCGATACTGGCGTCGGCTTGCTTCACCGAGGCGACGACCGCACCGATCTGGTTGCGCGACTGCGCAATCAGGTCGCGCACTTCTTTAGCCGCGGCTGCGCTGCGTTGAGCGAGATTGCGCACCTCTTCCGCCACCACGGCGAAGCCGCGTCCATGCGCGCCGGCGCGCACAGCTTCCACTGCGGCGTTTAGCGCGAGAACGTTGGTCTGGAAAGCAATCGAATCGATCAGCGCGATGATCTCGTCCATGCGCTGAGAGCTATGGCTGACCTCTCCTACTCCTGCTAACACTGCGGCGACCGCCGCACTGCTCGAGTTGGCCACGGTGCTGGCTTCTTGCGTGAGGCGGCGAGCCTGTTGCGCGTCTTCGCGATTCTCATGCACCGACCGCGCGAACTCGCGCATGCTGGCGCCGGTCTGTTGCAAGCTCGCCATTTGCTCTTCAGTGCGCTGCGACAAATCCAAGCTGCCCAACTGAATGTCGCGCGCAGCTTGGTGCACGGTGCGCGCCGTGCCCGCGACATCACGCACCATTGCCGCTAGATCATGCTTCATCTCACTCAGAGAGCCGATTACGAGGCCGATTTCATTGCGCTGATCGGTGCTGAAAGCTCCGCGCAGATCACCAGCGGCGATGCGCTGCGCCAGACCGAGCGTGCTGGTCACATTGCGCGCCATCGGCAGCAGTGAACCGAAAATCACAAAACTGCGTTCTAGCAGGATAAACAGCACCACCCCTGCCACGACCCGCCATGCGATTGCGGCGCGCTGATCGAGCTCAGCGATCAGCGCTGCATTGTTGCCGGCCGCATTGGCCGTCATGCCGCGCACGAGATCGCTGCTTTGTGTTTGGTTCCACGCCAGAAATACGAGCGCACTGAACAGCACCAAGATACTGACCGCGGTGTTGAGCAAAACTTTGCGCTTCAAGGTCATGGTTGACCTCCCCTTCGACCATCGCAGCTAAGGTGACGTGACCGCTACGCGCCAAAAAACGCGCGCAGCGCCTGATAGGTTTCTTCCGGTTTCTCTTCAGGCAGAAAATGCCCGCAATCCAGGGCCTGTCCGCGCACATCCTCGGCGCGCTCGCGCCATACGCCGACCGGATCGTAGTTGCCACCGACGAAGCCGCGCGCGCCCCAGAGCACCAGCAGCGGTTGGAGCAACTTGGTACGCAAATCGGCACCATCGTGCTCAAGGTCGATCGAGGCGGCGGCACGATAGTCTTCGCACGTGGCGTGAATCATCGCCGGATCGCTGAATTTGCGCACATAGTCGGTCAACACGTCGGCCGGAAACACCGATGGATCGCTGCCCCAGCGCCCGAGCAGGCTCTTCAAGTAGAACTCCGGATCGGCGCCGATCATGCGCTCCGGAAAATCCTGCTTCTGGATCAAGAAGAACCAATGAAAATAACTGCTCGCCAATTGCTTGTCGACGTGGGAAAAGACGTAGTGCGTCGGGACGATGTCGAGCACCGCCACGCGCGTCACTGCATCGGCGTAATCGAGCGCGAGCCGGTGCGCCACGCGCGCCCCACGGTCATGGCCGGCGAGCATGAAGCGTTGGTGCCCCAAGGCGCGCATCAGCTCGACTTGATCGCGTGCCATGGCGCGTTTCGAGTAGGTGGCATGGTCGGGGCTGCCGGCGGGCTTGCTGCTGGCACCATAACCGCGCAGATCAGGCAGCACCACGGTGAACTCTTGCGCCAAGCGCGGCGCGATTTTGTGCCACATCAGATGATTCTGTGGGTAGCCGTGAAGCAATAACAGCGCGGGCCCCTTACCGCCGACGCGCGCGAACAACTCGACTTCACCGGTTTGAATGCGCTGCTGGGTAAAGCCTTCAAACATGCTTTCCTCCTTGATTTTCTAGCGTTAGCCGCCTGCGCCTCGCAAGGCTTCGTGGTATAAAACCCCCACAAGACGAAGCTACTTTAACTCCCCAACCTCAATGACGCCCGAGCCGGTGCAACGCGCACAAACTTCCACGGGCTCGCGCTTTCGCGCATGAACTTCGGCCTGGCGATCGTTCTCACCGCCCAGTTTTTTTCCGCGCTCGGCGATCATGCGCTATTGGTCGCCGCGATTGCGGCGCTGAAGCAACTCAACGCCCCGCAAGAGTATGTCCCTATCCTCAACCAATTCTTCATTCTTGCTTACATTGTACTAGCCCCTTTCGTCGGCCCGTTCGCCGACGCGCTGCCTAAGGGCCGTGTCATGTTTTTGTCAAATAACATCAAGATACTGGGATGCCTGGCGATGCTCTTCGGCGTGCACCCATTGATCGCTTACGGCCTGGTCGGGGTCGGCGCGGCGGCATACTCGCCCGCTAAATATGGCATCCTCAGCGAGATGCTGCCGCCGCACAAACTGGTGATGGCTAACGGTTGGATGGAGGCATTGACGGTGCTCGCCATCATCATGGGTGCGGTGCTCGGCGGTCTGCTCATCGACCCGCGCTATGCCGCGTGGCTCACTGGACACTATCCGATCTTCAACGGTTTGCCCGGCGGGTTGCAACCCGCTCAGTTCGCCATCTTGTGCTGCGGCGCCCTCTATCTGCTTGCAGCCTTCTGCGCCCTTTACGTCCCGCGGTTGGCAATCGACCACAAGCTGCCGAGCAAGAATCTGCTGTTCATTCTCAAAGATTTCTGGCACGCCTTCACGCAACTTTGGCGCGACGCGCTAGGCCAAGTCGCCTTGGCTGTGACCACACTATTTTGGGGAGCGAGCGCTACGCTGCGCTTGGTGGTGCTCGCGTGGGCCGAGGCGGTGCTCAATTATGGTCTCGACAAAGGCTCCCAATTGATCGCCGTGGTCGCGCTGGGCATTACCTTCGGATCGGTGATTGCCGCCAAACTGATTAGGTTGGAAGACTCGGTGCGCGTGCTGCCGGTCGGCATCGCCATGGGCGTGGTGGTGCTGATCATGGCGTTTATCCGCGATTGGACCACGGTGGTTATCTTGCTCATGGTGGTCGGCACACTCGGCGGATTGTTCCTCGTGCCGATGAACGCGTTACTGCAGCATCGCGGCCATCGCTTGATGGGTGCGGGTCATTCAATTGCGGTGCAGAACTTCAACGAGAACTTAAGCATTCTCGTCATGCTCGGCGGCTATGCGCTCATGATCAAAGCAGGCTTCTCGATCCACCTAATCATCGTTGTCTTCGGCTTGTTCATCAGCGTCAGCATGGCAGCGATATACCGTCGCCATCGCCGCGACGTGGTCGCCTGAGCATATATACTCCCACAAGGGTATCTCTAAGACTGTTTCTACTAGGTAGCCTCAGCCGTATCAGGCTAGCAGTATAAGCGCTACAGCAGAGTCGGACGATCCGGCAGTTCGTTGACGTTGCTGCCGTCTGCAGGGTAGTGCTGGCGCAACAGATCATTGATCATGCGCACGCCGGTGACCGAACCCGCTTCAAATTTGCCGGCGCGATAGTCCGCCTCCATGGCCCGGCACACCGCCTCCCATTCCTGCTGCGTCACTTTCGCTGCCACACCGCGATCGGCGACGATCTCGACATCACGATCGGCCAGCAGCAAGTAGATCAGCACACCGTTGTTATGGTCGGTGTCCCAGACGCGCAGGTGCGAGAACGCATCGAGAGCGCGCTCGCGCGGCCTGACGCCGCGGATGAGCTCAGGCAGATCCAGCGCGGTTTCAATGGCAAAGCGAATCTCGCCGTAGTGCTGGCGTTCGCTTTCGCGCACTGCTGCCTCGATCGCATCCAACGCGGTTGGCGGAAACAGGCGGTGCAGTTTCCATCGTGAAGTAAATAAGTGCCGCACTGCTCGAGCCAATCCCATTACCAGTCTCCCGAGGCACCGCCACCGCCGCCGCCACCACCGCCACCGCCCCAACTACCGCCTCCGCCGCCACCGCCACCCCAGCTGCCACCGCTCCAACCGCCGGGAAAGCCGCCGCCGTAGTAGCCACCGCCACCGCTGCGCCGATGATTGGTCCAAGCACTACCGGGCGAAAACAAGCCGGCAAACAAATTGAGCATGAAAGCCAAGAAGCCGGCGAATACACCCACGACGAGCGTGCCGGTGATCAAGTACCCGATGAATCCAGTCAAGCCTCCGGTCAGCGCCGCGCCTAGCAGGCGCCCGAACATCGAGCGCAAGATACCGCCGGCAAACAGAGCAACCAGCAATGCTATCGGCAGAAATCCGATGTTTGCCGCCTCGCCGTCGCCATATTCTGGCTGCGGCGGGGGCAGCGCCTCACCGTCGACGACGCTCAGAATCTTCTCGACGCCGGCTTGAATGCCGCCGGCAAAATCGCCGTGCTTGAACTGCGGGGTGATGACCTCGCTGATGATGCGCTTGGCGGTCGCATCAGTCAGCCCGCCCTCTAAACCATAACCTACTTCGATGCGCAGCTTGCGATCGTTCTTGGCGATGATCAACTGCGCCGCATCGTCGATCTTGGCGCGGCCCGCTTTCCAGGCATCGCGCAGGCGAATCGCGTATTGCTCGATGGTCTCGGGTTGCGTCGTCGGCACGATGATGACGGAAATCTCCGCGCCTTTGCGCGCCTTGAATGCGCGCAGTTGCTGCTCGAGTTGATCCTGCTGCGCCCGGGTCAGCGTCAGCGTTGCATCCACCACCGGTGCCGGTGGCGGAATCACCTGCAGGCCTTGTTGCGCCCACGCCACCCAGGTCGTGAACGCGAACAGCGTCACGGCCAGCAGCAGCCGCAACGATGAGCGTAGCGTCATCACGAAGTGGCGGAGAAGCTAACGGGACGGCTCGCGACTATTGCTCTTGCGGCGCCGGCGGTGAACCGAAATCGACTTTCGGTGGCGCGGAAATCGCTTTCTCATTCTCCACGGTAAAGGTCGGCTTGGTCTTGTAGCCGAACATCATCGCCGTCAAATTGCTCGGAAATTGGCGCACTGTCAGGTTGTAGTCCTTGACCGCTTCGATGTAGCGGTTGCGTGCCACCGTGATGCGATTCTCGGTGCCCTCCAATTGCGCTTGCAGGTCGCGAAACAGGGCATCGGATTTCAGGTTGGGATAATTCTCTGCCACCACCATCAAGCGCGACAGCGCGCTGGAGAGTTCACCTTGCGCACCCTGGAACTTTGCAAATGCTTCCGGATCGTTGATCAACTCCGGCGTCGCTTGGATGGTGCCGACCTTAGCACGCGCTTCGGTTACCTGCGTCAGAACATCCTTTTCCTGCTGCGCGTAGCCCTTTACTGTATTGACCAAGTTCTCGATCAAGTCCGCCCGACGCTGGTATTGATTGACGACTTCGGCCCAAGACGATTTAATCGTCTCGTCGGTGGACTGCAACGTGTTGTAACCGCATCCAGTCAACAGCATAAGCAGCGGCGCGATCGCGCCAGATACTAGCCAATTGCGCAAATTCATCGTTTTCTCCTCAGTGAACGGTATACGCTAACGCCGCATCATATATGGGCAAAGACTGACTCCACAATGGCAGTCTCTCGGGGCGAACCGAGTGCAGCGCCGTTGCACAAACGGCTTTGCTACTATGAACATGCGTGCATCGCTCCATAAAACTTGCCCTTTCTAACTATGAACACAGATCGCTACGCCGCCTATAAAACCCTCGCCATCACCCGTCACCCGGACGGCGTGCTGGAAATCGTGATGGGCAGCCCAGGCAAACTCGCCACCGCCGACGACACCGGTCACCGCGAGTTGGCGCAGATCTGGCGCGATTTCGACGCCGACGCCGACGCGCGCGTGGCCGTCATTCGCGGCGAAGGCAAAGGCTTCTCCGCCGGCGGCGATCTCGCACTCGTCGAACAAATGGCGAACGACTTCGCCGTGCGCGCTCGGGTGTGGCGCGAAGCGAAAGATCTCGTTTACAACATCATCAACTGCGACAAACCCATCGTCTCGGCCATGCACGGACCCGCCGTCGGCGCCGGTCTAGTCGCCGGGCTGCTCGCCGACATATCGATTGCCGCCAAGAACGCGCGCATTATCGACGGCCACACCCGGCTCGGCGTGGCCGCGGGCGATCACGCCGCCATCGTCTGGCCGCTGTTGTGCGGCATGGCAAAAGCGAAGTATTACTTGCTGTTGTGCGAGCCGGTCAGCGGGGAAGAAGCCGAGCGCATCGGCTTAGTGTCGCTCGCCGTCGACGAAAGCGAACTCGTCGGCAAGTCCTTCGAACTCGCGCGGCGTTTGGCGAGCGGCTCGCAAAACGCGATCAAGTGGACCAAGTACGCGCTCAACAATTGGCTGCGCATGGCGGGGCCGACGTTCGATGCTTCGCTGGCGTTGGAGTTTATGGGGTTTGCCGGGCCGGATGTGCGTGAGGGGATTGCTTCGTTGCGCGAGAAACGTCCGCCTCGTTTCGACCGTGGCTGAGCAGAAAACTAATCAGCGGCGCACTACCGCGCTGCGCACACAGTAAAGGACTAGCAATGACTGCAACCACTCTGGCGGGAAAAGTCGCAGTGATCACCGGCGCCACCAGCGGAATTGGCTTAGCGGTAGCACGCGAGCTGCATTCGCACGGCATGCGCTTGGTATTGAATGCTCGCTCGCAGGATCGGCTCACGCAAGTGCAAAAGGAGTTATCTGCCGCAACCGCCGCAGGCGATGTCGGCGACCCAGCGTTGCCTAAGCGGCTACTGGAAACCGCACTGGAGACGTACGGGCGCTGCGATGTGGTGCTCAACAATGCCGGTTTGATGGAATCCGGGCCGATCGCCAGCATCGACATCGATAAAGTGTGCGCGATGGCGCGCGTTAATGTCGAGGGCGCTTACCGGGTAGCTTACACGTTCATTAAGCATTTTCACGCGCAAGGCAGCGGCCATCTCGTCAACATCTCCAGCGTGCTCGGTACCAAAGTTCGCCCAACGGCAGGGGCATATGCAGGAACGAAGTACGCGCTTGAAGCGCTCTCTGAAGCACTGCGGCTGGAACTGGCCGGCACGCCGATCGCCGTAACATGTATCGAACCGGGCTTGGTGTTGACAGAGCTGCACCGCGATTTCCCGGTGCACCCGATGCATAGCATGAACGTGCAACACCCATTGCAGCCAGAGGACATCGCACGCTGCGTCACATTTGCGTTGACACAGCCGGTGCACGTGAGGATTCCCCGGCTGATGGTGCTGCCCGGGGAGCATCAGATTTAGGTGGCACGGGGGAACCCTTGGCGAAGCCTGGGCGCCCGCGGATAGCGATGCTGCCCGGCGGCCCCGTCGCGCGCGCCCATCGCATACCTCGCGCTCATTCTGGCTACGCATTCGACGAAATGGGGCGCACTCCGGCGCACCGTTCCTTGCAGCCATTGCGTAGGGCGCAATCCCATTGCGCCGCACGGGCAAGCGGTACGGCGGATGACGGCTGCGCCTAATCCGCCCTACTAGATCACATGAGCTTTTCTTTGTTGAAGAACACCTTGCGCCAGCGCGTCACGGTGACGCTTTGAAACAAACCGGCTTTGGTATAAGGATCTTCGTTGGCAAATCGTTCGGCTACCGCGCGATCGTCGGTATCCAGGATGATAATGCCGCCGTGACCGCCGGTGCCGTCGTCGCTGATGAGCGCCCCACCTGCAAGCAGCATGTGTTGATGCTTGACCAAGTAATCCAAGTGCGCGGGACGCGTTGCTGCGCGCAGACCGGCAGAGCCGGGTTTATCGACCAGTTGTATTGCATACGGCATATTGTTCTCTCCTCGTTAGCGCGGCTCGCCGCTAGTTTTTCGCTTGCAGCGCGGTCATGGTGCGGCGCGCAAACAATAAATCCTCCCACGCCTTCGCTTTGTCGGGCAGACTGCGCAGCAGATAGGCCGGGTGATACATGACAATCAGCGGGATGCCCTGGTACTCGTGCACTTTGTTGCGCAGGCTTGCCACCGGGACGTCGCGCGCGAGCAGATTGACCGCAGCGACTTTGCCGAGCGCAACGATGAGCTTGGGTTGGATCAGTTGAATCTGGCGCGTGAGGTAAGGCTCGCAGGCGCGCGCTTCGTCGGGCTCGGGATTGCGATTGCCGGGCGGGCGGCATTTGACGACGTTGGCGATGTAGACATCCTCGCCGCGCTTGAGGTCGATCGTTTTGAGCATGTTGTCGAGCAGCTTGCCGGCTTGGCCGACGAAGGGCTCACCCTGCGCATCCTCGTCCGCGCCGGGGGCTTCCCCGACGAATAGCCAATTGGCTTTTTCGTCGCCGACGCCGAACACGCTTTGCTTGCGCTTTTGGTGCAGCACGCAGCGCGCGCAGTCTTTGACGCAAGCTTTGAGCTGAGGCCAGCCCATCTGCACAACTTCGCTGCGGAAATCGGCGCTTTCCGGTACAGCGGCGGCACGGGAATGTATTGCTTCGCCGGAAGGCGCGGGCGAGGCAACGCCGGCGGCCGCGCTTTCCTGTTGCTGCGCCGCAGCTTCGGTGGCTGCGTCGCCGCCGCGCCAACGCCATACCGGCAGCAAATCGAGTTCCGCGAGCGCGGCCTCGCTGAGCACAAAAGACCCGTGCTTGGATTTCACCGTGCGCCCGCGAGCGGGTCAATCAGCACCAAGCTCAGCACCCAGGCGTCTTCGTGCGCCCCGCCGCGCACGGGGTAGTAGTTGCGGCGCAGTCCGATCTGGTCGAAACCGAAAGTCGAGTAAAGCTGAAGAGCGCCGACGTTGCTCGGCCGCACTTCCAGCAGCATGAGTTCGGATTTGTGCGGCTTGGCCTCGTTGATCAAGTGCTGCAGCAGGATTCGTCCATAGCCGCGCCGCTGCCAATCCGGCGCCACGGTTAAGTTCAGCAGATGCGCTTCGCTGGCGGCGAATAGCACGACGGCATGGCCGATGATTTGCGAGCCGACCAGCATCAGCCAACAGTCGTAACCGGCGTCGAGCGCGTCTTTGAAATTGCCGCGGGTCCAAGGAAAATCGTAGGCGCTCGCTTCTTGTATGGCGATGCAGTCCAAATCCATCGCGCGCATGCGGCGAAAATGCGGCAGCGTGTGCGGCAGTGCACTCATATAGGCGTGGTGCGGCGTCCATTTTGCGCGATCTGGCCACCGCTGCGCAGCGCTGCTTGTTCGACGCTGGTAAGCGCGACTTTGTCGCGCAAGTAGATTGGTAACGCGAGTTGGGCAGGCACAGCCTCGCCGCGCAGGTACGCCGGAACTGCCAGGCGGGCGACTTGCGCCGCGCTGGGCTCGGCGGTGGCATCAACGCCTGTCAAGGCACCGGCATAGCGCTCGCGCAATACAGCATCGTAAGCTTTGAAGCCCGAGCCGACACCAACCCAGCCTTCGCCCGCCACCAGCGGCGCGGCGGACGCGGAACAGACGCACGGCGCCGAGACGCACTGCCACTGACCCTCGACGCGCTCGTAAGCGGCGTGATAGATCTCATCCATGCGGGCATCGAGCGCTGCGATAACCTTGTCCTGAGCGCTGCTTGCGGCGAGCGCAAGCAGACTAGAAACAGGCACTACCGGCAGATTAGATGCGAACGCCAATCCTTGAGCCACTCCACAAGCTATCCTTACACCAGTAAAGGCTCCAGGTCCGGCACCGAAAGCAATTGCGTCAAGCTCCCTCACGCCGCAGCCTGCCGCGTCCAGCAGTTCGCGAACTAGGGGTAGCAACAGATCCACATCTTGCGGCGCGCCTGCGGCAATGCGCTCACTGACTTGCTGGTCCATCAGCAGCGCTGCGGAGCGGCGCTGGGTACTACTATCTAGGGCAAGCAACCTCAAGATTAGAGACCTAGTTTATTTTCTTAAACAGAAAGATAGAGGCAATATTTCAAGCATTATATCCAATGACCGGCGACCCATATCCAGGCGCGGCCCCGCTGCTGCCAACGCCCCTGCACCCAGATCGCGTTGCGGTATGGCTTCCGCACCCAACGCCCCGGCAGCCAGGTCCAAGCAGGCGCTTGCCACTTCCAGCGGCCCCCAACCCACACCACATCGCCGTCCGGCTTAGGCGGCTGGATTTCAGTCTTGGCCGCCGGTGGCCCGGAGGGCACTTCACTGACTGCCTCGTCATCAACGTAAAACGGCTGCTTGCGCCGCGAACTGCAACCGGCAGCCGCAAACATCGCGAGGAAAATGAAAGCGCGTCGCGCGAGCATGCAAATGAGCGCAGGGGGTTAGAGTCTTAATCCTATCACGCGCGATTTGTGCTGCCGCTGCGCGCCGGGGTGATCGCCGCAGTGCGGCCCGCCGAATCTATTGCAACGGCGGATCAAAGAGAGAATGCTGGAGCTAGTCGCGCGGGTCGTCGCCCTCGCCGGCCCACACGCGCGCTTTGGCGCGGGCATCACGGAAAGCGCGCACTTCGTCGCGCGTGATCATGCCGTCGCGATTGCCGTCGATCTGATCGAAGCGCTTGCCGAGGCGTGGGAAACGCTTTTGCGCTTCGTCCCGATTCAAGGCCTGGCCTTGGTGCGCGCCATCATCGCGCTCGCGCTGCAGGCGGCGCACCTCCTCACCACGTTCGCCAAACTGCTCTTGACGCTGCTGGCGGCGCTCTTCGCGCAGCTGTTGGCGCTGCTCGCGCAGGTCCTTATTGCCGCGCCAAAACGGGCGTTCGCCCTGCTCGGCCAAAGCCGTTTGAGTCAATCCGCACAGCAAGACAAACGCGAACGCAGCCCACGCGCGCCCGCGGCGTGCCGGTCTTGCTCGCGCTACCCAGTGCTTCATGTTCTCAAGCTGCCTTTCTCGTCTTGTCGTCTTGTCGTCGTGCTACGCGGCGCGGAAGCTACCCGCGCCGTGTTCGGATACTACTCGATTCGCACTCTGGTTACTTGCGCGTTTCCGCGTCGTGCTTCTGCTCATGTATGTTCGCGCTGGCCGCATTCAAGTCTTGATGCAGTTCTTTGCGCTCATCGGCGCTTAAGCTGCCGTCCGACTTATAAGCGCGCTCCTTTTGGCGCAGCGCACGCTGCTCCAAGCGCAGGGCACGCGCTTCGGAATGCGTCAATTCCCCCGACTTGACACCGTCGTGAATCCGCACGTGCTGCCGGTGCTGGCGTTTGTTTACTTTCGGATCGCGCGTTCCCGGTTCGCCGGCCCACGACCACGACGCTGCCAACACGCCACACAGTCCTGCCACCATTGCCAACTTCTTCATGCTGCTTGCTCCTTATTTGGTTAGATTACGCACTCAACGTTTAATTCCCGCGTTGGTTGCAGCCAGTGTATGCAGCCGCTCTTGCGAGAGAAAGCAAACGGCGGTAACAGGTTGTAACGATTTGTATCCGCCAACCGACCGGCGCCCGCAAGCAAGCGGACGCCGCCCTACCACCTTACTTCGCGGTCGTGCTTCTCTTCGTGGATATTCTGGCTCGCTTCGTCCAACTCACGCTGTAGTTCGCGCCGTTCTGCCGGGGTAAGCACGCCGTCGGCGCGGTAGTAACGCTCCTCACGATTGATGGCGCGCTGCTCCCCGCGCAGTGTCTGCGCCTCTTCGCGGCTCAATTGGCCGGAACGCACGCCTTCATTGATGCGTTCGTGCTGCTCATATTGCCGCGCGTTGATGTTTGCGCGATACGGCCGATGGCTTGCGCATGCGGACTGGGTCAGCGTGACCCCCACTAGCAGCACGGCGGATAAGGTAACGAAAGCTGGTTTCATCGAAATTCCCTTCAGTGGTTAGACGATTGGCCTCGGTTGCTGGCAATCTCACTCTAGCGATGCAATCGGGCAAAGGTTGTAGCCCGCGCGTATCGATATGTAACACCATGTATCCGTCGTCCTCGGTGGCGCAACAACTGGTTACCCATTGCTTGCCGCCCGCCTGCCGCACTGGATAAGATGTGCCCATGACGCAACGACGAACCAAGATTCTGGTGATCGACGACGATATGCGCTTGCGCGAGCTGCTCAGACGTTACTTGAGCGATCAGGGCTTCGCCATAGACGCAGCGGCCGACGCCGCGCAAATGGACAAGGCGCTGACGCGCGAGAACTATCATTTGCTGGTGCTCGATTTGATGCTGCCGGGCGAAGACGGCCTCGCCATCTGCCGCCGCCTGCGCGCCGCGGGCAACACGACACCGATCGTTATGCTCACTGCCAAGGGTGATGAAGTCGATCGCATCGTCGGGTTGGAAATGGGCGCGGACGATTACCTGCCGAAACCGTTCAACCCGCGCGAACTGCTGGCGCGCATCAACGCCGTGCTGCGCCGCCGGCCACCGGAAGAGCCGCCCGGCGCGCCGTCGGTGGCCGCCGAATCGGTGTCGATCGGCGCGTGGACCTTCGATCTCGCTGCGCGCTTACTGGTCAAGGACGGGCAAGCGACCGTGCTGACCACGGGGGAATATGCATTGCTGAAAGTTCTGGTGTCGCATCCGCGCCAACCGCTTTCACGCGACAAACTCATGGATCTGGCGCGCGGGCGCGAGCACGAGGCTTTCGATCGCACCATCGATATCCAGATTTCGCGTTTGCGCAAACTAATCGAGGAAGATAACTCCAAGCCGCGCTACATTCAAACCGTGTGGGGCTTCGGTTATGTGTTCGTGCCGGATGGCGGCGCGCAGTAGTTTTTACTCGCAGGCGGAGGCTAGCATCGCCCTCTCGTTTACAGCAGAGGCGTCGACGTTGCATCGTCGAATCGTGCTGAGCGTAGATCGATGACCCTTTGGCCTCGCACCCTGCTCGGCCGCACCGCGCTAGTTATCGCCGCGGCCGTGCTGCTCAGCCAGTTGGTCGCCTGGCAGGCGTTCAACCTTTACAACCGCGGCCCGCGCTCCGAGCAGCTTGCCTCGCTCGCCGCCAGCCATCTGCGCACCATCGCCACCGCATTGGAAACGCTCAGCGAAGAGGCACGCAACGATTTCCTCGATGCGCTCGAAGACTCGCAAGGCATCAAAGTTATCGCCGATCAAGGCGCGCAATTGCCGGCGCGCGAACCGCAGCAAACGAGCCTGCGCTTGTTTTCCGAATACGTGCGCGAGCAGCTCGGACCGGAAACCGAGTTCTTCGTGCAAAAAAACGGCCTCAATCTTTGGGTGCGCCTACCGGTCGGCACGCAAGCCTACTGGGTGTCGGTGCCGCGCAATCAAATCGAGCGGCGATTTCCGTGGATTTGGGTCGCCTGGGCTGCGTTCTCGACGCTGCTGGCGCTGGCGCTGGCCTATCTGTTCGTGCGCCGCATCAACCGCCCGCTGCAGCAACTCGTGGGCGCCGCCAGCGCCATCGGCAAAGGCCAGCAACCGCCGCCTCTGCCCACTGGCGGCGCGGCGGAATTGGATACGGTTAACCGAGCGTTCAACGAAATGGCGAGCGACATCGAAGCGCTGGGCCGCGAGCGCGCCCTGCTGCTCGCCGGCGTTTCGCACGACCTGCGCACTCCGCTAGCGCGCTTGCGCCTGTCCATTGAAATGCTACAGGGAACCGACACCGAAACTAAAGCCGGCATGAATCAGGATATCGAGGACATGGACGCCATCGTCGGTCAGTTCCTCGATTTCGCGCGCGACGAGCAAAGCGAGCAAACTTCCACCGTGGACTTAAACGATGTCGTGCGCGAAGTTTGCGCGGGCTACGAAAAGCGCGGCGTCGAAGTGGGCACGGAGCTCGGTGCGCTGCCGGTGCTGCCGATCCGCCCGCTCGCCATGAAACGCCTGCTCACCAACTTAATTGAAAACGCGCGCCGTTACGGCGCACCGCCAATTGCCGTGCACACGGGCACTGAAGGCAAGGCCATCGTCCTAAGCGTGCTCGACCGCGGTCCCGGTATTCGAGCCGAGGATGCGCAGCGTTTGCTGCAACCGTTCACGCGCGCGAGCGTGGCGCGCGGCGATGGCGGCGGCTCAGGGCTAGGCTTAGCGATCGTTGACCGTGTGGCGCGTTTGCATGGCGGCAGTGTGCAGTTGTTGGCACGGGAGGGAGGGGGGTTGGAAGCGAAAGTTGCCTTGCCCGCCGCGTAGGGCGCAATCCTATTGCGCCGAATGCAATCTCTCGTCCTTGCTGCATGCGGCGCGATGGGATCGCGCCCTACATATTTAACCGCGGCAGAAAAATCCGGCGCGGTGCTAGTGCCGTCCAGTTAACGCGTGAAAAGCCATTCCCATAACTGCGCGTTGCGCGCCAGCACCCGCTGCGCGTCCTCCGGTAGCAGAAATCCCTCCACTTGGACTTCCCGCGTCGCCGCCTCAACTTGCTGGAGGTGTATCGCAGGATTCGCGTACAAGCGGGTTATCGCTCGTCTCGAATCACTGAAGCGCTTGCGCGCGATCTCATCCTGCGGCAGCGGCGCGAACGTCCCAAAGAAATCCGTCAACTCCCCACGATTCGTCAATCCCGCGCGCAAGTTCCACGGCGCGTACGTCCCCAACGGCACACGCAATTCGACGTTACGAATGCCGCCCAGCTCATTGCCGAACTCGTCTACTTGCGGCACGAGGGTAACAAACGCGGGGCCAAGCTTTGGCGGCTCATAATCGACGATACCTTCGCGCCAGCGCGGCCCATAGTCGACACGATAGGCGGTGTGCGCGACTTGCGGCGCCGGCATGCCGGGTATCGCTGGGAATTTGAGTTTCTTGACCGGCACGAGCGTGCCGTCGTCGATGCGCGGGTAGCGGCTCGCCGGCGGCGCTTTGCCCTCTTTCACCCAAGCGGTCAAGCGCGGCAGCAGCGCGCGCAGGTTGACCAAGTAGTCGAGTGCGTTGCCGTGATACACGCCCTCGCTCTGCGCTTCCAACGGCAGGCCGATGACGAAGTGCTGGCCGCTCGCCAAATGGTAGATGCGCTCGTTCGGCAGAGGCTCCACATCTTTGCTGCCGTCCGGCGTGGTGTGGATCAGCGATGCGGCGCGGCCCCAGTACTCGTAACCGCTGTTGGTGTAGAAAACTTTCGGGAGATGGTTCACGTGCGCGAGCAAACCATCGGTCGCATCGGTTTGCGCATCGCGCTGCGTCGCGCCGCTGAACGGAAACAGATCGGTCGGAAAGAAAAACGTGTTATAGCGATGGCCGTCGCGCGAGGGCTGCGCAAAACGGTGATTGAAGCTGCCGCGCCCGGCGCCGGCAGCGTGGATGAACATGCCGTCATAGACAGCGCGGTCTTGCTCGTCGGTATTGAAGTTTTGGTACAAGAAATGGCGTAGGAAGCGGCCGGTTTGCGAGACCCCGAAGGCGATCGCATGCTGGGCGGGAAACAGGGCGTCCTTATCGTACTTTGCGTACGATGCGATGTCGCGAATCGCTGCAAAGCCCAAGCCGATCACCAGCGGATCGCGCGCGCGATACACCAATTCGTAGATCTTGCCGGGCTTGAATCCGCCTTCCAACAGAATATGCGTGAGCGCGTTCGATTCCGTGCGCAACTTGCCCAGCGCGTCGGTGAAGCGCCAAGACGCACGCGGAACGATTCGACGCTGCGCTTCGCGTCCGTCGCGTTCCGTGAGTACGTTAGCGGCATCATCCACATCGTAAACAGCGTAGGGCCGATGATTGCGATGCGCCAGCGGCAGTACGCGCTGCGGCTGGTCTACCACCCAGTCGGCGCGCACTAGCCCGGTAATCGGTTTATCTGTTGCTACAGAATTGCGCGCATCAACAAATTCGCGCGCGGTGGGTACGCTGAGCCGCAGCAGTTGCGGATCATCGGGCACATCGGCCTGCCAGCCGACCCAAACGAGGGTGTAGCCCAACCGTAGCAGTAAGGCGTCGCCGAAGTCATCCGCCGCGGTCGGATCCGGTGCAAAGCGCGCGCGATTGAAATAAGGCAGCAACGCCTTGCCACCGCGGTTGGACACTTCCACCAGCGCGACGCCGTTGCCCTTGCTCGTTTGCGCCGGGCGCAGCACCATAAAATTCGCGCGCGCCTTGACCGGCGCACCGGAAGACGCAACGCGGCCTTCCGAACTTTCACCGGAAGACGCACCGCGGTCTTCCGACTTTTCACCGGAAGACGCACCGCGGCCTTCCGATTTCTCGCCCGAAGACGCACCGCGGCCTTCCGATTTCTCGCCCGAAGACGCGGCGCGGCCCTCCGACTTTTCACTCTCAGCGCGCTGCGCCAATGAAAGATCGACGATGCGCCGATTCCGTTCATTGGCGGGATCGACGGCAAACACGATTTCGCCGCTCAACTTTTCGTATGAACCTATTTCACCAAACGCGCGGCCGTTTAGCACCGGTTCGCGCAGATGCACTTCTACGCGCTCGACCGCCGCGTGCGCAGTCAAAGCCGAGAGCAACAGGCACGCGAACGCTGGCTTTATACTCATAATAGTTATGCTCTATAAATGATATTCCATGCTACTTATGAGCTCGCTCTACTCCCAGTATGTGAGCCAGCAGCGCTCGTAGCACGCCAAAGCCTCAGCACCGAAGCACACAAAGCGCAAGCGCTGGAAGTCCTCGTACGCGACAAGGAATTCGACCGCCTCGGCGAACGCGATTTGCGTCGCGCGTGCCATTGGAAAGCGATAAACGCCCGTGCTGATGGCCGGAAAGGCGATGCTGCTTAACCGGTGCGCCTGCGCGAGCTGCAGACTTTCACGATAACAACGCGCGAGCAATTGCTCCTCGTTGTGATGTCCACCCTGCCAAATAGGCCCGACGGTATGAATGATGTAGCGTGCCGCGAGCCGAAACCCGGGCGTGATGCGCGCTTCACCGGTCGGACAGCCACGCAAAGCGCGGCACGCTTCCAGCAGTTCCGGCCCGGCGGCGCGATGAATGGCGCCGTCGACACCGCCGCCGCCGAGCAGCGACGAATTCGCCGCGTTGACGATGGCGTCGACCGTCTCGCGCGTGATGTCGCCTTGGACAATTTCGATACGCCGACCGAGCGCTTCGCGCTGCGCCACAGTCAACGGTTTCAAAGTGCCTCCTCCGCGACGGGCACCGCGCCGTTCGCAGTGAAAAAGTCGAGCACGGTTTGCAAACGCCGCGTGGCGCGCATCGGCGGCAGCGCACGCATAATGCTGCGTCCATAACCCTTTTGCACCAACCGCACATCGCAAATCATGAGCACGCCGCGATCGGTTTCGTCGCGGATCAAGCGCCCTGCCCCTTGTTTGAGCGTGATGACTGCCTCCGGCAATTGATAGTCCATGAACGCGTTGCCGCCGCGCGCGCGCAACGCCTCCAGGCGCGCCGCCACCACCGGATCGTCCGGTGGCGCGAACGGCAACTTGTCGATCACCACAACGGACAGCGCTTCGCCGCGCACGTCGACGCCTTCCCAAAAGCTATGGCTGCCGATCAGCACCGCATTGCCGAGCGCGCGAAAACGCTCCAGCAGCTCACTTCGGGTGCCGACACCCTGCACCAGCAGCGGGTAGTCCAGGCTTTCTCGCTCGAACGCCGCCGCCAGCATTTGATGCGCATCGCGCATGGCGCGCAGCGTCGTAAAAAGCAGAAACGTGCGCCCCCCGGCCGCACGGATAACGGGGAGCGCCGCCTGCACCACCGCTTCGGTGTGCTCGCGCGAATTCGGCTCGACTATGTCTTTCGGCAGGTAAACGATGGCTTGGTTCGGATAGTCAAACGGACTGTCCCACGCCGCCGTTTCAGCGTTTTCCAAACCTAGCTGCGCTTGGTAGTGACTGAAATCGCCGCCCATGGACAGCGTCGCGGAAGTGAAGATCCACGCACGCGGATAACTGAGCAATTGTGCGCGAAACGGTTCGGCGACCGACAAGGGCGTGGTGTTCAGTTGTACGCTCTGGCTGAAGGTCGCCACCCAGCGCACATGTTCCTGCGTGGGCAGTTCGCGCCAGGCTTGCAGCCGCTCGATCACCTCCGCCGCGCGCCGCTGGCAGTTTTGCAGCCCCTCGCTGCGCTCGGCCACGGCCTCGAGTTGCGTTTCGAGCGCGTGCACTTGTTGTTCGACCGCTTCCAGTTCCGCTGCGAGGGCATCGTTTGCTTGCCAACGGCGCACGTTGTTGCGCCCTCCGGTACCGTCGCGCTCGTCGCCGGCTGCCAAGCGCAGCTTGCGCGCCGCCCGCTCCAGCGCGTCGCACGCATCGGCCAGTGTGGTCACTTCTTTAGCGGACGTGACTTGCTCCACGCGAGCATCGCGCGCCAGTTCCAGCAATTGCGTGCTCGAGATGCTTTGGCCGAAGAATAGACTCGCGATCGTCGGCAACTGATGCGCTTCGTCGAAAATCACAGTGTTGCACGCAGGCAGCAACTCGGCCACACCGGTATCGCGCAGCATGACGTCGGCGAAGAACAAATGGTGATTGACCACGACAACATCGGCATGCATCGCCTCGCGCCGGGCGCGCATGACGAAACATTCCTTGTAGTAGGCGCACTCCTGGCCGAGACAGTTTTCGCGCGTCGAGGTCACGAAATTCCAAACGGCGGCGCTCTCCGGCACGCTGGATAGCTCGCTCTTATCGCCGCTGGCGCTCTGGCGCGCGAAGCGCTCGATGGAACTCAGATAGCGCACTTCGTCGCGGCTTGGCAGGCGTGCCTCGCCGAGAGCCCGATCCAAGTAGTGATGGCAGACGTAGTTGGCGCGCCCTTTGAGCAGCGCAACCGTAACCGGCGCGCGCAACGCCGCACGCACGGCGGGAATATCGCGGTGAAACAATTGGTCTTGCAAGGTCTTGGTGCCGGTGGAGATGATCACCTTGCCGCCGTAAAGCAGGGCTGGAACCAAGTAAGCGAAAGTCTTGCCGGTGCCGGTGCCCGCTTCGGCAATCAAACTGCGCGCGTGCACGATGGCGTGCGTTACGCGCTGCGCCATTTCGATCTGCTGCGGCCGCACCCGGTAGCCGGCAATGCTGGCAGCAAGTCCGCCCGTGCCGGTGAACGCGGCGGCGATGGTCGCGTCGAGCTCGGCGTTATTCTCGGCGGAGATAGAGTTCACTTCGGCGGCACCGACATCATGGCAGATTTTCGATGCTAACCGGTTCGACCGGCTCGCGCAGCGCCAAACCCCAGATGCGCGCATAGAAGTACAACTCTGCTTCCAACGTGCGCGTAACATTTTCCGCACGGCGAAAACCGTGCTGCTCGTTCGCAAACGTCACGTAAGCCACCGGCACGCCTTTGTCGCGCAAGGCGTCAACCATGCGCTCGGCTTGGTTCGGCGGCACGACCTTATCTTCCAGTCCTTGAAAAAAAATCACCGGCGTGCGCAAACGTTCACAGTGGTGGATGGGCGAGCGCGCACGATACAAGGCTTGCGCGGCGGGATAGGGGCCGACCAAGCGGTCCAAATAGCGCGCTTCGAATTTGTGTGTATCGTGCGCCAGCGCCTCGAGATCGCTCACGCCGTAGTAGCTCGCCCCGGCGCTGAACACGTCGAAGAACGTCAACGCGGCCAATACGGTAAAGCCGCCCGCGCTACGCCCGCGTATGGCCATGCGCTTGCTGTCGGCGCGCCCGCCGGCAGCGAGATAGCGTGCGCCATACACACAGTCCTCGACGTCAGCCACCCCCCATTGACCATCGAGTGCATCGCGATAGGCTCGGCCGTAGCCGGTACTGCCGCGATAGTTGACATCCAGCACGGCGAAGCCGCGGCTGGTCCAGTACTGAATGCCGAGATTGAGCCCCGTGCTGGTCGCGGCGGTTGGCCCGCCGTGCCCGATCACCAGCAGCGGCGGCGCAGCGCCGACCGGGCCGGTTACGTTTTCGTGCGCCGGCGCGTAATAGAACCCGTGCGCTCGTGCGCCGCCGGCGGTGGGGAAGGTCACGGCTTGCGGCTGTGACAAGTAAGCCTCGGCGACCGGTGCGGTACCGCTTTGATGAACGATTTCGAAGCTGGCGGTATGCGCATCGATGCGAATGATGCAGTCCGGCGAGCGCGGCCCGGCTGCGACGCAGTAGGCGTAACGCCCATCGGCGCACATATATGACAATTCGCTATAGGGCAATGCGACTTCGCGCAGCGTGCCGGCGCGCGCGTCGAGGATGCCGCAGCGCCACAGGCCGTCCTGCACATAAGTGCAAGCCAGTATCTCCGGAGTCAAGCAAGCGTAGGTGGTTAAGCCGAACACCCATTGTGCCCGGCCGAAATCTTGGTTGGCAGCGTAGAGCGCCGTCGCGTGGCCGTCGCGCCACCGATAGAGATTCCAAAAGCCGCTGCGATCAGAAGTGAAGTACAAACTACCGTCAGCCGCCCAAGTGGGCTGAAAAATGCTTTCCCCCGCGCCGCCTGCCACTCGCCGCTCCGTGCCGAGGTTACCGTCGGCGTGCAAGTCGGCAACGAGCAGTTCGCAGCCGTCCCACGGCATGTTGGGCTGATCCCATGCAAGCCATGCCAAACGAGTGCCGTCCGGACTCGCGCACGGCGCAGCATAAAAGTCGCGACCTTGGTGCAAAATGTGCTGCGTTCCGGTTGCAGCGTTGATCGCCGCAACTCGGTTTCGCGGTGGTTGCGACGCATGATCTTCGACGACGCTTAGCCATCGCCGACGCGAGAAGTCTGCGCTCATGTCGGCGTAGCGGCAGTGCCCAGCGTGGGTTAACGTTCTCGGCGTTTGCCCGGCCTGCGCGCGCTGCAGTTGGCGATCGCCATCGTGAGAAAACACGATCTCTCCGCTGCGCACTGCGTAGGCGCCGCCGCCGTACTCGTGCACCCGGCTGCGCACGTTCAGAGGCGCAGGCGTCATTTCTACAACGTGTTTGCTGGCCAAATCGAGCCGCTGCAAAGTCTGCCGCCCGCCCTCGGCTGGACGCGTCTCCACCCAGTAGAGGGCGTTCGAATCGCACCGCAGCTGACTGATATTGCGCCCGCCGGCGCCTGCCATAGCCGCTGAAATGGGTGACGGCCAACTACCATAGTCGAGCGAGGTCATGCGGAAAGATAGAGGAGCTTGGCGCGGGGCAGTCATTGTAGCTAACATGCCAACCTCCCCCACCCCAGATCGCGATGACCCAACCGACCGAGCCCCGAGAATTCCCTAAACTGGACAGCGCCACCCCCGAGTTCTGGGAAGTGCGCTACCGCGCCGACTTCACCCCTTGGGATGCCGGCAAAGTCCCGCTGCAAGTACAAGCATTTGTCGCACAGCAGGCAAAAGCGCTGCGCACGCTGGTGCCTGGTTGCGGCAGCGGCTACGAAATCGCCTGCTTCGCGCAGGCCGGCTGGGATGTGCTGGGCGTCGATTTCAGCTCGGCGGCCCTGACCCGCGCACGCGCACGCCTTGGCCAGTACGCTCACTTGACGGCGTGCACCGACTTCTTTGCGTTAACAGCATCACCGCCCTATGAAGCGATCTACGAGCGGACGTTTCTGTGCGCACTAAAGCCCAGCCTGCGCGCCGAATACGCACAGCAGGTGGCGCGCCTATTGGGCCCCAGCGGCTTACTTTTTGGCTATTTTTACTACGACGACAAGCAGGGTGGACCGCCATTTGCAATCACACCGCAGGAATTGGACACGTTGTTGGTGCCGAACTTTGAGCGCGTGGAAAGCACGCCGGTTACAGATTCCATCGCCATTTTTGTTGGCAAGGAACGCTGGGAAGTATGGCGGCGGCGGGATGCCCGCGCCGCCAGAATCTAACTCTGCGGGGTGGTTTCACAGAATTTTGCGGTCGCCTGGGGCGGGCTACCCTTGACAAACGAACGTTGCCAAATGTACTTTACGTCTGGTAACAGTTATCCGGTCAACGAATCCCATTTCGGTAGCATTGTGGGCTCACTGGCTAGTCACAGTAGGACGCCACAGATCACTAGAATCAATGACGTTGAGATGATACATTAATGAGTATGAGACAATTCTGGCTCACCCTCAGCTTGATTGCGTTGCCCTTTGCCAGCCACGGGGAGGGTGTATCCCTGTTCGGTCCGCCCCCAACAACGGCCTCTGCCGAGGCCCAAGTCACGGCGGCTGATACGTCGCCGCCAGCGCGCTCGTGGTCGTCCCAGGCCGAAGAGTTGGTGTTGCGCGCCGTTGCAATGCTGGGCATCAACTATCGATACGGCGGCACATCCCCTGAGCGCGGATTCGATTGCAGCGGCTTCGTGCGCCACGTGTTCAGCGATGCGCTAGGCATTCGCCTGCCGCACAACGCCTACGCGCAAAGCCTCGCCGGCGAACCGATTACTACGACGGATTTGCGGCCCGGCGACCTGGTATTTTTCAACACCCTGCGCCGGACTTTCTCGCACGTCGGCATATACATCGGCAACAACCGCTTTATCCACGCGCCGCGCAGCGGAAAAGCAATCAAGATCGCTCAATTGAGCCATCCGTACTGGGCGCAGCGCTTCAATGGCGCGCGCAGGGTTTTGGCTCCAGGGCAGTGATTTGCGGGCCGGATCAGACCGACATCTGCGACTGCAAGTAATTCTGCAGCCCTACTTGATCAATAAGCTGCAGCTGCGTTTCTAGCCAATCAATGTGCTCTTCTTCGCTTTCCAGAATGTCTTCCAATAGCTCGCGCGAAATAAAGTCATTGACCTTCTCGCAGTGGGCGATGCCCTCTCTCAAGCTGGGCAGCGCGAGGTGCTCGAGCTTCAAGTCGGATTTCAGGCACTCGGGCACGTTCTGGCCGATCAGCAACTTACCCAGGTCTTGCAGGTTAGGCAGCCCCTCCAAGAACAGGATGCGTTCCATTAGCTTGTCGGCGTGCTTCATCTCGTCGATCGACTCGCTGCGCTCGTAGTCGGCCAACTTTTTTAAGCCCCAGTTGCTAAACATGCGAGCGTGCAAAAAGTATTGGTTGATCGCAGTGAGCTCGTTGTACAAGACCTTGTTCAAGTACTGCAATACTTTCTTGTCGCCCTGCATGCTGGTCTCCCAAGGATACAAACGAACCGCATGATAGCGGATAAAGCTTAGCCGCAAGAACTGACGAGATCACGCAAATTGCAAATGTATACATCTGACACATACAAATGACAACAGTTGCTTTACTATTACGCACTTAATCCAATTAGCACCCCAGTTTGCGCAACCTTCACCGCCCCAACACGCGCTCACAAAAAGGCTCAACGCGATGAAACAAAGCATGGTCCGCAGTGCCCAAATCCACCACATCACCGCCGCCGTCATCCTCATGCTCGCGGCGATCGCGCTTTTCCTGGGCTTTCGCCTCCTGCGCGAGACGCTGGCGGAGACCCCGCGTTTCATCGAAACAACCGACCGCTTGCGCGCGATGGACATGACCCACGACGCCATCTACGCCGATACCGTAGGTGCTGTGGCCGCCGCGGCGCGCGGCGACGTGAAGGAGATGCAATCCGCCCTGACGGATGCGCGGCGCCACAGCACCAAGATGAGGCAAGACGTGGCCGAAGCGCAACGATCGAATCTCGACCCAATGCTGTCGCGCAAAATCGCCGAACTGCAGCCCCTCGTTGACAAATACACAGCTGACGCGACAGCCATTGCCGATGTTGTCGCAAACGATCATGCGGCGGCAGCAACTAAGCTGCCGGCTCTGCGCGAATCGTTCTCCGCTTTGGAGCAACCCCAATCGGCACTTATCGAATCGACCAAGGCCCTATCGGCGGCACACGTGGCACGCACCGAAAAAGCAGTGCGTTGGCTCGGCTACCTCTTGATCCTGCTCGGCGTCCTAAGCGTGTTCGATCGCGCGCTCGGCATTTTGCGCGCGCGCCGCTTCGTTGTTCCTTTGATGGGCGCGCGGGTCATGGCACAGCAGATTGCCGCCGGAAACTTGGTCGCCTCTTCGGAACTCCGGTCAAGCGGTGAAGCCGGCGACTTGCTCGATGCCTTGCGCCACATGCGCTCCAGTTTGGCAGCCATCGTTAGTAACGTGCGTCAAGGCGCTGATGGCGTGGCGCTCTCCAGTGAACAGCTGCGCGCCGGCAGCACAGACCTCTCGCAGCGCACTGAGGAGCAAGCCGCCAGTCTGGAGCAGACCGCGGCTAGCATGGACGAACTAACCAGCACGGTAAAGCAAAACGCCGACAATGCTCAACAGGCCAGCGAACTGGCCCGCACAGCCGCGGGATTGGCTTCGCGCGGCGGTGAAGTCGTCAGCCAAGTGGTCAAAACCATGGCGGGCATTCAAGACAGCTCAAACAAAATTGCAGAAATCATTTCGGTGATCGATGGCATCGCGTTCCAGACCAACATCTTGGCCCTGAACGCCGCGGTGGAAGCGGCGCGAGCGGGCGATCAAGGACGCGGGTTCGCGGTCGTTGCGGCGGAAGTACGCAGCCTGGCGCAGCGCAGCGCAGCGGCGGCAAAGGAAATCAAAGCGCTCATCTCCGGCTCGGTCGAGCGCGTGCACGCGGGCTCCAGCCTGGTGACCAATGCCGGTCAAAGCATGGACGAAATCGTCGAAAGCGTGCGCCGGGTGAGTGACCTGATCGCCGCGATGGCTCAGGCATCGCGCGAGCAGTCGCTGGGCATTCAACAAGTCAGTCAAACCGTGGTTCAGCTCGAGCAGGTCACGCAGCAGAACGCCGCCGTAGTAGAGGAAGTCGCCGCTTCGGCCGAAGCCATGAAGAATCAGGCGCGTGAACTACTGCAATCTGTTTCCATATTTCAGACCGACGCCGGCGAGCCCCCCCAAAGCGCGCAAGCCAAACATGCGCCGAAGCTGGCGGCGGAAACGCCTGCTCGGACCAGCGCGCGCGTGTTGCAGCCCTTGCGCCCCGCGCTTACCGCGAAGCCGAAGCAAAAATCGGTGGAAGGCGCTGGCGACGAACAAGACGATTGGCAAGAATTCTAGCCGAACGCCGCTATTACTCCTAAATGTATGCTTGTTTCACTCACTGCAACTTATGATTTCAGCACGATAGTCCGACCAGTAACACAGCACAAACGTGCGAATCAAGGTTAGATTAAACTCCTAACCAACTGATTTTACGCAACAACGACATGTGCTACGCACTGCCTGGGTGCTGGTACCAGCACCTCCTCGAGCAGTTCCGCCGCATAGGGCTGACAGCGGCCGCACCCCGCGGCCACGCCTAGACATCGCTCCAAATCCGCCACGCTGCGCGCACCTTGCTCAGCCGCTTCACGAATCTGGCCGTCTGTCACTCCGTTGCAGATACAGATGTACATGGTTGAACTCTTGGCTCCAGGCGCAATCAGTGTGAAAGAGCGCACCTCCTGCGATAGCAAGCAGGGCGTATTGATAATGATAATGATTCCCACTTAACTGTCAACCCCAAAGTTCGCTTGGGATAGAATCGCACCACTTTTCGCGGAGCCCGTATATGAAACATATCCTAGCTACCATGATCGTCCTGACCGGGTTCAGCAGCGCGGCGCCCACGCACGCAGCCAAGACCGATCTGGAGAAAACGTTTTCGGACGAGTTGACCATCGGCCAAGTATTCTTCCCCATCATCCGAGCTCTGGAATCGGCCAGTGGCGCCGACGCCGACCTGTATGCCGCAGCAGTTAGTGCGGGCTACCTGGCGCAAGCGGATGCCGACAAATCCCTGAACCGCGATGATTTGATCCAGCCGTCGACGTTTCAGCGCTGCGGCGTTTTTACTCAGCCGCGGCTGGTCTGGGGGCAGGCACAAGGCCAGGGCGCGAGCACCGAAGAACCCGCACAAGTCGAGTCCGGCCCGCATGACCTGCATACCACCGCCGAGGCAGAAGCCGCCCTCGGCAAACCGCAGACGCCGGCCGAGCGCATCAATTGCATGATCCTGTACCAATCCGTGGTCGATCGTGCCGTCAACCTGCTGGGGCGCTCGGAAACATCGCGCGTGGTGCGGTATGACGTTGGCCGCAAGATGACCTACGCGCTGGAAGACCTCAGCCGGCGTGCGAACACCGCTTTCTGGCTAGCCCTCACCGATACGCGGCCGCTGCGCGACGCCAAGTTCTGGCTAAAGTTCTTCGCCGACGGCGAGCAGGTTTGCCGCGTGCCAACGCCAACTGGCATCAAGGCGGGCAAGTCCGAGTTCAGCTGCGGCGCCTTCATGATGGACCAGAAAGCGATGGTATTCATCGAGGGCGGTCGCGTTTTCTCCGACGAGACAGTGCACGGTCTTTACATCAAGTTCGCCGAGACTATTAAGGCAGAAGCAAAATAGTTGTAGTTGTAGGTCTAGGCACGGCGCGCGCCTGCGCAGAAGTTGAATCCGCGCTCAGCGCACTACGCTGTCTGCCCTAAGAGAAGCACCCGGCATCACGCGGCCCGAGCGAGCGCTGCCCTTGCCTCGCCCGACAGCTAGTTGCTAGACTTGGCCGCCCTACTCGCCCGGCGCACCTAAGAATAGGATTCCGTCGCATGACGACGACTGCTCTCGACACATTCCCGAGATTGCTCTTGCACCACGCAAGCGCGCGCGGCGAGCGTCCGGCCATGCGCGAGAAGCACCTCGGTATTTGGCAATCCTGGAACTGGTCGCAGGCCGCCGAACAAGTCACCGCCATCGCCGCCGGACTGGCCGCGTTAGGATTCCAGCGTGGCGATCACTTGGCGATTATTGGCGACAACCGCCCGCGCCTGTATTGGGCGATGTGTGCGGCGCAATGCCTGGGGGGCGTCGCAGTGCCGCTGTACCAGGACGCAATCGCGCAGGAAATGGTGTTCGTGCTGCATGATGCCGACGTCAAATTCGCTGTCGCCGAGGATCAGGAACAGGTCGACAAGCTGCGCGATATCAAAGCGCAGTGTCCGCTGCTGCAGCACATTTTTTACGATGATGAGCGCGGTTTGCGGCACTACACGGACGTGCTGTCGCTGGACGCATTGCAGCAGCAAGGCCGCGAGTTCGCGCGCCAGCGCCCCGACTATGTCGCGGCCGAAATCGCCAAGGGCGGCGCAGCCGATATCGCAGTCATGCTTTACACCTCCGGCACCACCGGCAACCCGAAAGGCGTGTGCCAGACCCACGCGGCGTTCATCGGCTCGGCGCGTGGCGACGTGGCGTTCGACGGATTCACCGCCGACGACCAGATCCTGTCCTATTTGCCGATGGCCTGGGTGGGCGATCATTTGTTTTCTTATGCCGAGGCGCTGGTGGCAGGCTTCACGGTGAACTGCCCGGAGTCGAGCGAAACGGTGATGATCGACATGCGCGAGATCGGCCCAACGTACTACTTCGCGCCGCCACGCGTGTTCGAGAACCTGCTCACCCAAGTCAGCATCCGTATGGAGGACGCCGGCTGGCTCAAGCGCAAGTGGTACAAATACTTCATGCAGGTCGCGCGCCGTTGCGGCGCCGAAATCATGGACGGCAAACCTGTTGCGCTCGGTGACCGCTGGCGTTATCGCTTGGGTAATCTGCTTATTTTCGGTCCCCTGCGCAACACCCTGGGCATGAGCCGCATACGCGTGGCCTATACGGGTGGCGCTGCAATTGGACCGGATCTGTACCGCTTCTACCGCTCTATCGGCATCAATCTCAAGCAGCTCTACGGCCAGACCGAGACCTGCGCGTACGTCTCCAAGCACGCCAACGGCGATGTCAAGCTCGACACGGTCGGCAAGCCACTGCCGGGCGTCGAAATCAAAATCGCGCACAACGGCGAAGTGCTAGTGCGCTCACCTGGCATCCTGAAGGAATTCCGCAAGCGCCCTGAAGCCACTGCCGAAGCGATAGATGCCGACGGGTTTTTTCGCACCGGCGACGCCGGCTTCTTCGACAGCGATGGCCACTTGAAAATCATCGATCGCGCCAAGGATGTCGGCAAACTCAACGACGGCACCTTGTTCGCGCCGCAGTTTATCGAGAACAAACTGAAGTTCTTTTCGCACATCAAAGAAGCCGTCGCATTTGGCGACGCCCGCGCCATGACTTGCGTCATGGCAAATATCGATATGCAAGCCGTAGGCGATTGGGCCGAGCGCCGCGGCATTGCCTACTCGGGATACACTGACCTCGCAGGCCGGCCGGAGGTGGTTAAGTTGATCGGTGAGTGCGTGGAACGAGTCAATGCCGATCTTGCCCAGGATAGCGCGCTGGCCGGCTCGCAGATCAAGCGCTTCCTCATCTTGCACAAGGAGCTTGATGCCGATGACGGCGAATTAACGCGCACGCGCAAAGTACGCCGCGGGTTCATCGCGGAAAAGTACGCTGTGCTGATCGACGCGCTCTACGCCGGCAAGACCAGTTGCCATATCGAGACGCAAGTGAAGTTTGAGGACGGGCGCGCAGGCATGGTTAGCGCGGACGTGCAAATCAGCGAGGCGCGCATCTTTTCAGCCGGAGAGCTAGCGAAAGCAGCGTAAACCCCCCGCGATGCAAACCAGAACAATAGGGGAAGTCATCCTCGACATCCGCGATGTTTCTCTCGCCTTCGGCGGCGTAAAAGCGCTCACCGAAGTGAGTTTCGACGTGCGCGAACACGAGATCCGCGCCATCATCGGGCCAAACGGCGCGGGCAAGAGTTCCATGCTCAACGTCATCAACGGCGTCTACCATCCGCAGCGCGGCACCATCGCGTTTCATGGCGTGCAGCGCACACAAATGCGTCCGCACGAAGCGGCCCGCCAAGGCATCGCGCGCACCTTCCAGAATATCGCTCTGTTCAAAGGCATGAGTGTTCTCGACAACATCATGACCGGACGCAATCTCAAGATGTCGTCGAACATCTTCGCGCAGGCGCTTTATGTCGGCCCCGCACTCAAGGAAGAATTGCGGCACCGCCACAAGGTCGAAGAAATCATCGATTTTCTTGAGATTCAATCGATCCGCAAAACTCCGGTCGGGCGTCTGCCCTACGGCTTGCAGAAGCGCGTCGAGCTCGGCCGCGCACTAGCGGCCGAACCCAACCTGCTGCTGCTCGACGAGCCGATGGCCGGCATGAACATGGAAGAGAAGCAAGATATGTCGCGCTTCATTCTCGATGTTAACGATCAGTTCGGCACCACGATCGTCCTCATCGAACACGACATGGGCGTGGTCATGGATCTGTCCGACCGCGTGGTTGTGTTGGACTATGGCAAGAAGATCGGCGACGGCACGCCGGATGAAGTGCGTGCAAACCAGGCCGTGATCGATGCGTATTTGGGCGTCAAACACTGACCGCATGAAGAGCGAAACGTGAAAAGTAAAGACGAAGGCTGCCGCCTGAGACATCTCGCTCTTCACCTTTCACGTTCCACCGTTTGATCAATATACTGCCAACAGAATATCTCAGAAGATGAATTGGGGATTTCTTCTCGAAGTCATACTCGGCGGCCTAATGGCCGGCGTGCTGTATTCGCTGGTCGCGCTGGGCTTCGTGCTGATCTACAAAGCCTCCGGCGTGTTCAATTTCGCGCAAGGCGCGATGGTCCTGTTCGCAGCACTGTCGCTGGTGCGCTTGATGGAGCATATGCCGTTTCTAGCCGCGTTCGTGCTCACGCTCGCCATTATGGTTTTGTTGGCGATAGGGATCGAGCGCTTGGTGTTGCGCCCATTGGTGAATCAGGCGCCGATCATCTTGTTCATGGCCACAATCGGCTTGACTTACTTTCTGGATGGTTTCGGGCAAACCATTTGGGGCAGCGATGTGTATCAACTTAACATCGGCATGCCGAAAGAGCCGATTATCATGGCGGAAAGCTTGGTTAACGGCGGCATCTTGGTTAACAAGGAAGACCTTTACGCCGCCCTCATCGCCGCGATCTTAGTTGCCGGCCTCGCACTGTTCTTTCAAAAAACCGCAACGGGACGCGCGCTGCGCGCCGTGGCGGACGACCATCAAGCGGCACAATCGGTGGGCATCCCGCTCAATCGCATCTGGGTCATCGTCTGGGCCGTTTCCGGCATCGTGGCGCTGGTGGCGGGGATGGTTTGGGGTTCTAAACTCGGCGTGCAGTTTTCCCTCTCGCTCATCGCTTTGAAGGCATTGCCGGTGGTCATTCTTGGCGGTTTCGAATCGGTACCTGGCGCGATCATCGGCGGTTTGATCATCGGCGTCGGTGAAAAACTGTCCGAAGTTTACCTTGGGCCTTACGTCGGCGGCGGCATCGAATATTGGTTTGCTTACGTCCTGGCGCTGCTCTTCTTGCTGGTTCGCCCCGAAGGCTTGTTCGGCGAAAAGCACATCGACCGCGTGTAATCATGCTCTATCGCGAAGCCGGACAATTCAGAACCACCTATCAGGCCGATCAGCAGTTATTTCCGATCCGGCAGGATCGCATCGCGGTATTACTGTTGCTCGCATTTGCCTTCGCTGTGGTGCCACTGTTCGCCAGCGAGTATCTGTTCCGCGCCATCTTGATTCCATTTTTAATCCTTGCACTGACGGCAATCGGCTTGAATTTGCTGGTTGGTTATTGCGGCCAGATCTCCCTCGGCACTGGCGCTTTCATGGCGGTCGGCGCCTATGCCGCGTACAACTTCGCTATCCGCGTGCCGAGCCTAAATCTCTTGCTCGTGTTCGTGCTGGCGGGCTTAGTCGCGACCGTGGTCGGTGTGCTGTTCGGCACACCCAGCTTGCGCATCAAAGGCTTCTACCTGGCCGTCGCCACGCTCGCGGCGCAATTCTTTATCGACTGGCTGTTCGCGCGCGTGGGCTGGTTTACCAACTACACACCTTCGGGCTCGGTCACCGCCCCGCAGCTGAATTTGTTTGGCTGGACGATCGATTCGCCCACGGAGAAATATTGGCTGGTCCTGGCGATCGTGTGCTTGATCGCTCTCGCCGCGAAAAATCTCACCCGCAGCGCCATCGGCCGCGCCTGGATGGCTACGCGCGACATGGATGTGGCCGCGGAGATCATCGGCATCCGCCCGATCTACGCCAAACTTTCTGCTTTCGCCGTGAGTTCCTTCTTCATCGGCATCGGCGGCGCGCTGTGGGCATTCGTGCATCTCGGCTCTTGGGAGCCGCTTGCGTTCGACATCAACCGATCCTTTAATCTGCTGTTCATGATTATTATCGGCGGCCTCGGTTCCATACTCGGCGCCTTTCTCGGCGCGGCGTTTATCACCATACTGCCATTGTTCTTGAACCAACTGCCGGCGTGGCTCGGCATCAACGTTTCCACGGCAACGATTTCGCACATGGAGTTCATGATCTTCGGGGCGTTGATCGTCTTCTTTCTCATCGTCGAGCCGCTCGGTTTAGCGCGCCTTTGGACGATCGGCAAAGAAAAGCTAAGATTGTGGCCGTTTCCGCACTAGCGCGTCCTGTCAACGTCATTGGCGCAGTACCAGTTAAGCACGCACGCTTGGATATCTAACAGAGTCGAGGAGCTTGGAGATGAAGATGAACTTGAGAGTATCGGCGGTCGCGGCGCTCGGAGCAGCAATGATCATAAGTGGCGGCGCCTATGCTCAAGCCAACGAGCAGTTCGTGCCGGTGCTGGTCTATCGCACCGGCCCCTACGCGCCGAACGGAGTGCCTGTGGCCAATGGTTTTGTCGATTACTTGAAACTCATCAACGCCCGCGATGGCGGCATCAACGGCGTCAAGCTGACATGGGAAGAATGCGAAACCGGCTACGCCACCGACCGCGGTATTGAATGCTACGAACGGCTCAAAGGCAAAGGCCCGACCGGGGCCACCGCTTTCAACCCCTTGTCTACCGGCATTACCTACGCACTCACCGAGAAAGTCGGCGCCGACAAGATTCCGTTGTTCACCACCGGCTACGGGCGCTCGGAATCGAAAGACGGCAGCGTGTTCAAGTGGAATTTTCCTTTCATGGGCACTTACTGGGTCGCAGCGGATATCTTGGTGCAGCACGTCACCAAGAAAGAAGGCGGAGCCGACAAGATGAAAGGCAAGAAGATCGCCCTCGTCTATCACGATTCGCCCTACGGCAAGGAGCCGATTCCCGTGCTCCAAGAACACGCCAAGCGCCTCGGCTTCGAACTGCTGACGCTTCCGGTCACGCATCCCGGTGTGGAGCAGAAAGCGACTTGGCTGCAGATCCGCCAACAGCGGCCGAACTATGTGTTTCTGTGGGGCTGGGGCGTGATGAACTCCACCGCGATGAAAGAGGCGATTGCCGTAGGCTATCCGCGCAGCCAAATGTTCGGCGTGTGGTGGGCTGGCGCTGAACCCGATGTGCTCACGGCGGATGACGCCGCCAAGGGTTACAACGCCATCACGCTGCAGCATGGCGCGGAGAAAACCACGGTGCACAACGAGATCATCAAACATGTGCACGACAAAGGCCAAGGCACCGGCGAGAAGAAAGAAATCGGCCAAGTGCTGTATAACCGCGGCATGATCAGCGCCATGCTGGTGGTTGAAGCGGTGCGTTCCGCGCAAGGCAAGTTCGGCAAGAAACCCTTGAAGGGCGAGGAAGTGCGCTGGGGCGCCGAGAACCTGAAAATCGATGCAGCGCGCATCAAGGCGCTTGGCATGGAAGGGATGATCCAGCCCATTGCCACCTCCTGCGCTGACCATGAAGGTGCGCAGAAGGCGCGCATTCACAGCTGGGATGGTGACAAATGGAGCTTCACCAGCGATTGGTATCAAGCCGACGAAAAAGTGCTGGGACCGATGATTGCCGCAGCGTCGAAGAAGTACGCCGCGGAGAAGAACATCACCCCGCGCGATTGCAGCAAGGAGTAGTCGCAAGATGGCGCTTGCCGCGCACGCCCCCAGCACTGCGCCGGCCGTGCCGCAAGGCGCGGCGGCGCTGCTCTCTGTCAATGGCATCGAAGTCATTTACAACCATGTGATTCTGGTGCTCAAGGGCGTATCGCTCGCGGTGGCCGAAGGCAGCATCGTCGCCCTGCTCGGCGCTAACGGCGCCGGCAAGACCACGACGCTGCGCGCGGTCTCCAACTTGTTGCGCGGCGAACGCGGCGAGGTCACCAAAGGTTCGATCGAATACCGAGGTGAGCGCGTCGAGCGGCTCAGCCCCTCGGCGCTGGTCAAGCGTGGCGTGGTGCAAGTGATGGAAGGACGGCATTGCTTTCCTCACCTAAGCGTCGAAGAAAACCTGCTCACCGGTGCGTACACCCGCGGCGTGAGCCGCGCGGAAGTCAAGCAAGACCTAGAGCGGGTTTACGCATTCTTTCCGCGCCTGAAAGAGCGGAGCAACTCGCAAGCCGGGTACACCTCGGGCGGCGAGCAGCAAATGACGGCCATCGGCCGCGCGTTGATGGCGCGCCCGCAGATGATTCTGTTGGACGAACCCTCGATGGGCCTCGCCCCGCAAATCGTCGAAGAGATTTTTCAGATCGTGAAGAATTTGAACGAGCGGGAGAAAGTCAGTTTCCTGCTGGCCGAGCAGAATACGATGGTGGCGCTGCGCTTTGCCGACTTCGGCTATATTCTCGAGAACGGCCGCGTGATGATGGAAGGCGCCGCGCACGAGCTCGCACAGAACGAAGACGTCAAGGAGTTCTACCTAGGCATTGCCGGCGAAGGGCGCAAGAGCTTCCGCGACTTTAAGCACTACAAGCGGCGCAAGCGCTGGTTGTCCTAGGGTGAGCGCTCGACTCCCGCAAAGCCGCACCCCGGCATGCAGCGCCGCTTGGATTTCCGCGAGCTGCGCGTCAGTGTCGCGTTGAGGCAAAGCCATTACAACTACTGGGTTCGCTATCAGTTATTCGCTTCTGCGACGCGGGTGATTTCTTTTAGGGCGGTTGCAATGTACGGCCGCTCTTCTAACATGCGCGAGCAGACGCTAAAGCCCAGTTTGCGGTAGCTTTCGAATTGGGCCTCGTCGAACCACTGATCGATGGTGCTGACTTGCGGAAATTCCTTCTCGACGCTCACGTAGTTGAGCACGTCGGCCGCCTCGCGGCCGGTAAGCGTCGGCTTCAGCAGCACCAGGCTGCCGTCGGGTTCTCCTCTGCCGTAACGAATTCGCCCGATCGCGAAACTGTTGCGCGTATAGCTATCGCCTTGCCGCCTTAGTCCACTCAAATCGATGTCGATTTCGACGCCCAGATCGGTGGCGCATTTGCGCTGGGCATTGGCAAGATCATCAAAATCCAAGCCCACGTCGGCGCCGCAATCGGAAACCAGGATCAACCGGCAGCGCCGCCGCACCAGCTCATAAAGACCGAGGTTTTCGAAGTGGCCCCCATCACTCAAATAAACGAAGTGCGAGCGGTTATCGGTTAAGCCGAGTAACTCCATGAGCAGATAGCCCAAGCCTACCTTGGGCTCGTTGCGCTGCCAGCTACGCTCGCTCGGGTTGGGACACCAACGGCCCAGGCGAATGTTGAACACTGTAAGCAAGAATGTCATCCCTGGGGAGCTGTGGTAGCCCATATTTGGGCTCGCCGCTGCGCCCGAAATAGTGAGCGCCGATCCCAGCGAAAACGGCTCATGGCCCCGGTGGTAGCCGACGGTTGCGTATTGATCCATCGGACGATAGAAACCGTCGAGCATGGGATCTTCCAAGCTGTAGCCAGCATGCAGCGGACCAAGCATGAACGAGGCTGATTTGCGCTGTTGCCACGCCTTTTTCTGCACACGCACCAAGTTGAGCGCCGTATTGATCAGGTGCAGCGGGCGTTGCGGCTTCCCATCCTTCGTCTGCTTGAGCTCGGGCAGATGAATATCGTCGTTACGGTCGAAATCGGTGAACGGTTGCGGCCGACGATCGGGATTGCTCGCCCCCAGATACGCGCGAATCAAGCGCATGCGGTAGGCGTGATAGAGCGAGAACAAGTTGACGTTCACGCGGGCGGCGAGCCCGACACCCGCCAGCAGTAACAGCGCGAATGCCACGTAGAAACAGCGCGAGGCCGCGCTTCCGATCGCGTCTGCGTGGCGCAGCGCAGACTCCCACAAACCGCAGTCGACTCGCACTGGCGATAGCAGCCAAAGCGCGATCAAGTAGGAAAGCATGAGCGCCAGCCCAAGTATGAATACATACGGCGTAAGGCGCACGAACAACTCCAACCAACGGTTGGACTTCGCGCTGCCGGTGAGCGAGCTCTTGCCGAGAAACACACCGGCCAGCGTCGAGAGCACCCAGCCGGCCGTAAATGTTTTCCCGATCCAGCCGCCGATGAACGCGACCAACACCGGCCCAAACAACGCAACAGCGAAAAGCACTACCCAGCCGACGGCAAAACTGGAAGCCGACGCCCCCAAGCGAGCCCACCACTCGAGGTGAAAGCCGCTGGAAAAACCGCGTCCCACCAATCCGATGTGCAGAATGACAGTGACTGCCGCGCAGACAAGCATCAGGGGGAAACCGAAGCTCGTCGCCAATACCGGATAGCTGCTCGCGCCGGTCGTTGCCAAATAGTGCTGACCGAACTCCCGGAGTGCGACTGCGCCTGCAGCGGCAGCCTTGAACAAACACCCTCCCACCGCGCCGGCAACTGCGGCGGCGATAACAATCAGCAGTCGCGATGCCGCACTAAGCTGATCCACGTGCGCCGCATTGGGTGGCTGCCGCCCGAACCAAGCAAAGCGCGTCAGCATCCACTGCAGCACGCCGCCATAGAGCCAGAGCGCGGCATAGGCGACAGCGAAGCTGATGGTGACCTCAACGGAGGGCGTCGCGTGGAGCCGCTCGATGCCTGCGAGCGCCAACAACAAAGCAGCACAGGTCGGCGCAGTGATAAGCAAGTAAACCGCCTTGCGCTTTGCGTACCAGGGCGTTTCGCTCTGCGGCGTCCACGACAAGTTGAAGCTCACCATGGTCACACTCACGAAGAACAGCACGGCAACCAGCACGTCGAACGGGGACCAATTCGCCAGTGACCACGCTTGATCCGACCGGCTCGGCAGCGCACCGAAAGCCCACACGACAAAATACGGCAGCAACAATCCAGCCGAGAAAATACTCAGCAAAATAACCAGATTGAGGATCAAGTTGCGCAGGTAGGTCGCGACCCAGGTCTGCGTGTCAGGGCCCAACAATCCGCGCTTGGGCGTCAAGAAATTGCTGAACTCGCGCAGATGCCTGACGGGTTGAGGTTCGTTCTCAACGCCCAGCGCCGCTTCCACCGCCTCCACGCCGCCAGCGCGGTGTATCCACGCGGACAACCAACTGCCGATATAGCCGCCACCGGACACGGTGGACAAGTAGTCGAATGTGCCAAGCAAACGCGCGCGCGCCAAGGCCTGTAGCACGCCGAGATTGAACGTAGCGCTGCGGATACCACCGCCAGACAGCGCCAGTCCAGTGAGTGGCGCGTTGTCGCCTTTGCCCAGATGCGCTCTTTCAAGCCGTGCGACCGCGGTGAAATTGAGCGCTGCGCTGGAATCGTCGCCTGTTGCCATAGGCAGGCAGTGTGACGCAAAACGCAAACGGGCGAAATAGGTCGAACGAACTAGTGCAAAAGTTCGAAGTAGAACGGGGGCAAACGTATTGCCCCCGTTTCTCCTCCTCCCCGCACCTGCGTGTGCCCAACTTCAGGCGCACTCCCTACTGCCTGGCTTCACCGGCTCCGCCGCTCGTCTCCCGTCCGCCTTGGGCGACTATTTCCAGATGCGTTGATCGTCGATCTTCTTGGCACCTTGACTAAGTGTGCCGCTGGCGATCACTTGGACATCGCCCCGCACCTTGAGCAATTCGCGCAGCTTAGCGCCGAGGGAGGACTTGAGCGCTTCCACATCAGCGGGCTGCGCGCTGAGTTCCACACGGTAAGTCAACTGATCTTGGTGATCGGCGCGGGTGACCACGGCTTGGTAGCGCGCGATTTCGGGGAACTGTCTGACGATCTCGTCGATCTGGCTGCCGCGAATGAACATCCCCTTAACCTTCACCGCATCGCCAACGCGACCAAGAATGCCAGTGAGTTTGGGTGCGGTGCGGCCGCAGGCGCAAAACGGATGCGCGGCGAAACTGCTGATGTCGCCGGTGGCGAAGCGGATCAAGGGATAAGCTTCGTCGAATAGCGTCACGACGACTTCGCCGGGTTGTCCCGGCTCAGCGGCGGCCCCGCTCTCCAAATCCAGCACTTCGACGATACATTCAGGATGGAGATGCATGCCGTCTTTTTGCGGGCACTCATAGGCAATGCAGCCGAGATCGGCAGTGCCGTAGGCCTGCTGCACGCGCACGCCGAAACTGCTTTCCAACTCCGAACGCAAACTCGCTGGCAGCATCTCGCCCGCCACAAGGGCGACTTCCAAGCGCAGCGGCATCTTTATTTCGCGCGCCTTGGTAAGCAGTGTGTGCAGAAAGCTGGGCGTGCCGATATAGCCCGATACACCGACATCATGCGCCACGCGCACCTGCAGCTCAGTCTGGCCGACGCCGGCCGGCACCACGACACAGCCCAGCGCACGCAGCGCGCTGTCGAACATGAACCCGGCTGGAGTCAGGTGATACGAGAAGGTGTTTTGCACGATATCGCCGGCGCGGAAGCCCGCCGCCGCCAGCGCTTCTCGGAAACGCCAGAAGTCCGCGCCCTGCCCCTGCGGATCGTAGATGTTGCCGGGCGAAGCGAAGATGCGTTGCAGATCGCTAATCGGCACACCGTTCAATTCACCGAACGGCAGCGCCTGCGCCTGCAACGCCGGCAGCGCATCTTTGCGCACGATCGGCAGCTTCGGCAAGTCGTCAAGCGTGCGCACGTCGCCGGGTTCTAAACCGGCTTGCTGCATCAAGGCGCGCTGCTTGGGCGCATTCTCGTAGGCATAGCGCACCAGGCGCATCAGCTTGTTTTCCTGCGTGCGGCGCAGATCGGCGTGATCTTGCGTTTCTACGGTTACGTCGAAAATCGAACTTGCGCGTAGTGTGGCCATTATTGTGCGCGTTTTGGACGGAATGTGAGCGTGCGCATATGGTACCGCAGTTGCCCGCCGACATAGACAATTGTCCAACCTCTGCCGCCGCGCTGATTTCTCGGTACTCCCGGGATCCATCCTCTGCTACTAGCATCAATGTTTAGTACTGAGAGTATACTGATAACCAGTACATCACTGCAGCGCAAACGCGAGCGCTTGTTTAGCGGGCGCGCGCGCTGCTATAGTCGGTGTTGGAACTCGCCGTCGCGCATCATTGCGACCAAAACTCGAGAGGAGAGAACATGAAACTGAGACAGCTGTATCGCGCATGTTGCGCACTCGCAATCGCGCTGCTCAGCGCCGCGCCCGCAGGGGCACAAGACGCCGCGCCGATCAAGATCGGCATTGTCGTTTTCTTGTCGGGACAAGCGGCGGCACCGTTCGGTGTACCGGCTAAGAACGCAGCCGAGTTGATGGCGGACAGCCTCAACAAGGGCGGCGTGTTAGGCAAACCTTACGACAAGAAGGGTTTTGGCGGACGCCCGATTGAATTGGTATTCGTCGATGAAGCCGGCGGCACCACCAAGCAGGTTCAGGAGTACCGCAACTTGGTGCAGCGCCAGGAAGTCGACATGATCATCGGCTATATCGGCAGCGGCGATTGCTTAGCGGTTGGACCGGTGGCGGAGGAACTTAAACGGCTCACCGTTTTCTTCGACTGCGGCACCCCGCGCATTTTCGAGGATGCTAGCTACAAATACGTGTTCCGCACCGGTCCGCATGGTGTGATGGACAACGTGGCGCTGGCGCTGTACACGCTTAAGCGCAATCCCAACGTCAAGACCATCATCGGCATCAATCAAAACTATGCATGGGGGCAAGACTCCTGGAACGATTTCATTGAATCAATGAAAGCGCTAAAGCCCGATGTGAAGATCCTCGACCCGCAATGGCCGAAACTTGGCGCCGGGCAATACAACGCGGAAATCTCGGCACTGCTCGCCGCCGACGCCGATGTGGTGCACACGAGCTTGTGGGGCGGCGATTTGGAATCATTCATTCTGCAGGCCGCACCGCGCGATCTGTTCAAGAAATCGCTGGTGGTGCTCTCCGCCGGCGAGCACGTGGTCGATCGGCTGGAGACGCAGGTTCCGCAGGGCACGCCATTCGGCGCGCGCGGCCCGCACAACTACTACGCCCCGGATAGCGAACTCAACCGCTGGCTGCGCAAAAGCTATCAAGAGCGCTACAAACTCACACCGATCCAAGCCAGTTATAAAATGGCGCAAGCGTTCCTCGGCGTGAAATCCGCGTACGAAAAAGCGATGGACAAGAACGGCGGCAAGCATCCGGATCAAGACCAAATCATCGCCGCGTTTGAGCATCATGCGTGGGAAGGACCAAGCGGCAAGGTGGAGATGAAACTCGGCAAGGGCCACCAAGCGGTGCAAGGCACGGCGATCGGCACCGTCAAGCATGAAGGCGGCAAAGCGGTCGCGGCCGACATCGAACGTTATGCCGCGGAGAAAGTAAATCCGCCGGAAGGCGTCAAGAGTTTGGATTGGATCAAAGCGGGGTTCAAGTGACTTGCGGCAGCGCAGCGGCCGCAAGTCATCCCCGAACGCGAAGACAGGCAGAGCCCGCCTTCGCCATCTCTGCGTGCGGGGATCTTCGCCCTCTGCGTAAACTCGTAATTGAAAGATTCCCGCTTGCGCGGGAACGACGTTTACTGTTTGCCCTGTTTACCCGACCGTTTACCCGTTTTACCCATGCAACAATTCCTCGCCGTCCTCATTGACGCCGTTAACTACGCATCTTGGCTGTTTATCGTTGCCTCGGGCCTGACGCTCATTTATGGCGTGATGCGCATTTTGAATATGGCGCACGGCAGTTTGTACGCGCTCGGCGCCTACACGGCGGCATCGTTTGTCGGCTTCTGGAGTACGCACGGCTATTTTCCCGCTGGCGTGTTCCTGATGCTAATCGCGGCGGCGGTAACGGTCGGCGTGATTATGGGGCCGCTGATCGAGCGCGGGCTGCTGCGTTTGCTTTACGGCAAAGACGAGATCGTGCTGCTGCTCGCCACATACGCGCTCTTTCTGATTCTCGAAGACGTGATCAAACTGGGCTGGGGTGTGGATGCGTATTACGTGTCGCAGCCCTACGGCCTGCTCGGCAATGTAACCCTCGCCGGCTTGAGCTATCCGCTCTACAGCTTCGTGGTGGTCGGTGTGGCCGTCGCCATCGGCGTGGGCTTGAGCTGGGTGCTCAATGGCACGCAACGCGGCAAGCTGCTCAAGGCGGTAATTCACGACCGCGAAGTGAGCCAGACGCTCGGCATCAATGTCAGTCGCTACTACATGGTGACATTCACCGTGGGCGCGATCTTGGCCGCGATCGGCGGCGCTTTCACCGCACCGCAGATCTCGGTGTCGCTGGGCATCGGCGTAGAGGTGATTGTCCTGGCGTTCGCAGTGGTGGTTATCGGCGGACTCGGCAGCTTGCCCGGTGCGGCGCTCGGCGCGCTGATTGTCGGACTAGCGCGCTCGCTCGCCGTGCACTATTGGCCGGCGGTGGAATTGTTTTGCGTGTACTTTGTCATGGCGCTGGTGCTGGTGTTCCGCCCGCAGGGGCTGTTTGCGGCACCCGAGTTGCGAAAAATATGAGCAACTTGGACTCATTCGTTCAGTTGCGAAAAATATGAGCACCTCGGATTCTTCCGTTCCACTGCGGAAAACATGAGCAAACGCCTCGATCCCGCGCTCGCCGTTTTTCTTGCGCTGCTGGCCGCACTCATTGCGTTTGCTGCGTGGCTGCCGGCGTGGGCGCAATCGCTGCTGAGTATCGCCCTGGCCACAGGTATGGTAGTGCTTGGGCTGACCTTGCTCATGCGCACCGGCCTCGTGTCGTTCGGTCAGAGCCTCTACCTTTGCTTGGGTGCGTATGCAGCCGGTATTCTCAATTCGAAGTACGGCGTCACTGACATGATCATCGCCGTCGGCGCGGGCGCGCTCGTCGCCGGCGTCGTCGCGTTCTTGCTCGGCTTCCTCATGGCCACATACCGCCACATCTTCTTCGCCACGCTGAGCTTGGCATTTTCCATGATCCTGTACGGCTTGCTGGTCAAAAGCGCCGATCTCGGCAGCACCGACGGATTCAATCTTACCGCCCCTACTATCATGGGTATAAAGCTAGAAGGTGCGTTAAGTCAGAGATACAAGCTTATTCTCGGCGCAGTACTGGCGGCGATTGCGACTATCGGCTTGTGGCGCTATTTGCGCACACCGCTCGGACGCCTGGCCCCCGCCATTCGCGACAACGAACTGCGCGTGGAGTACATGGGCGCCTCGGTGCGACACGCGGTGCATGTCAAGTACACCATCGCGGGTTTGCTGGGAGGCATCGGCGGCGCGCTGGCGGCGCTAGCCGTCGGCCACATCGACCCCGACAGCATGGCGTATTGGACTGTTTCCGGGGAGTTGGTGTTCATTGCCGTGCTAAGCGGTAGCGCTAGCGTGATCGCCCCGTTCCTCGCCGCCGCGGTGTTTGAGACGCTGCGCATGCTTGCGCATGACTACTCCCCCAATACTTGGCAGCTAAGCTTGGGCGCGGCCATGCTGTTGCTCATTCTATTTTTGCCAGGCGGCTTGGCTTCAGTGCTGGTGCGCCGCAGCAGGGAGCCTGCGCCGTGAGCACAGCGTCCAGCCGCTCCGCCGCCGCGGTTCTGCAAGCGCGCAATCTGCGCAAGCAATTCGGCGCGGTGACGGCAGCAGGCGACATTAGCGTGGGCATCGAGCGCCTGAGCGTCACCGGATTGATCGGCAGCAACGGCGCCGGCAAGACCACGTTCGTCAACATGATCACTGGCTACTTGAAGCCCGACTCGGGCACGATCGAGTTTGACGGACGCGACATCACCACGCTGACACCGCGCGCCATTACGCGCCTGGGCATTGCGCGCTCGTTCCAGATCCCGCAGCTCTACGATGCCCTCAGCGTCGAAGAGAACATACTCGTGGCGCTCGGCACCGCCGCGCGCAATGGACAGCTCGGGCCCGCCACGGCACCGCGCGGTCAAGCATCGCGCCTCGCCCGCCAGCAGGAGGAGCAAGCTCTGGCGCAGATCCTGAGCCAGTTCCAGTTGCGCGACTACCGCGTGCGTCTGGCACGCGTGCTGCCGCAAGGCGTGCGCAAAGCGCTCGATATCGCCTTGGCGATGGTGGCCCGCCCGCAAGTGCTGCTGCTCGACGAACCCACCAGCGGCGTATCGTCGGAAGAGAAATTCGCCATTATGGATATGATCATGACTGCGCTCGCGCAGCAGGGCGTCACCACCCTGTTTGTCGAGCACGACATGGAGGTGGTCAGCCGCTATGCCCAGCGCGTGCTGGCGTTTTACGACGGGCGCGTCATCGCCGACGGCGAGCCGAAGCGAGTGCTGCAGGATGATGATGTGCGGCGCTACGTGGTCGGCATGAGTCACGCTGCGCCCGCAGGCGCACGTTCCCATGCTTAGCCTTACTGGGTTAAGCGTTGCGATCCAAGCCGTGGAAATTCTGCGTGGGGTAAGCATGCATGTTCCTGCCGGCAGCATGTGCGGACTCATCGGGCGCAACGGCGCCGGCAAGACCACGCTGATGCGCGCCGTCATGGGTTTGCTGCCGGCGCGGCACGGCAGCCTGGCGTTCGGCCAGCGCGATCTGCTGCGCACGCCAGCCCATGCCCGCGCCGCGCTCGGCATCGGCTACATGCCGGAGGATCGGCGCCTGATCCCCGATCTGAGCGTGGAAGAGAACCTATGCATGCCGGCATGGGCTAATTCCGTTCCCGATTTGGTGGCGCGCGCGCAGCGGGTGTACGAGGCCATCCCGGAACTGCGCGAGTTCACTAGCCGCCGCGCCTCGCAGCTATCGGGTGGTCAGCAAAAGCTGGTGGCGTTGGGCCGCGCGCTCATGTCTGGCACCAACTTGCTGCTGCTCGATGAGCCGTTTGAAGGCGTCGCTCCGGCGCTGTGCCAACGCCTAATAGAAGTAGTGGAGAACCTCAAACGGCAAGGTTTGACCGTGCTGTTGTCGGAGTCCGATCTGCAGCACTCGGCGCGCCTGCTTGATCAGGTGTTTCGCATTGATCGTGGCGTCGTCAACGCGGCTTAGAGCTGCATCCGGCGTACGCTCCGTGCCCTCAATTGGTCGTATGAAAACCAGTACCGAGAGCGAATGAACGCAAGCTATGAAGGGGGGTCTAACTGCCGCGAGTAGGTTGAACGCATGATTCAGCCTCGATTTTCGTGATGCACCGCACAAAATTCCTACGATTTCACTTTAATGCGAATGCCGCCGAGTAACGTGTGTGCCGCGAATTTATTGACATTCTCGGCGCAGCGCAATAAAGTTCCCCCCGTGCTGAATCGAGGCACGTCAGTACTGACATCTCTCTCTGATGTTTGCAGTTCCAGTAAGTAAGTCGAACAAGCTTGTTTTCCAATAACGAAGCTATGGGGGTAGTCACAATGCAAGTTAAACAAACCTTAAAGTGGTCGGCTGCTGCGTTAATGACGCTCAGCGCTGGCTTGGCTTTCGGCCAAGGCATCGACGAGCTCGTCGCGAAAGTGCACCCGAACTATGTCACAGACGAAATGTTGTTGAACAGTGACAAAGACCAAAACAACTGGATGTTGTATGGGAAAGACTATCAGACCACCCGCTACAGTGGTCTGACCAGCATCAACCAAGGTAACGTCAAGAAAATGACGCCGGTTTGGAACATGTCGTTCGGCGTGCTGGACGGTCAGGACAGCCAGGCGATCGTGGTTAACGGCACCGTGTACGTCACCACCTCATACAACAAGGTGATCGCAGCCAACGGTGTGACCGGCGAGATCATTTGGAAGTATGAGCGCGAGTTGCCCGGCGACGTCTATCCAAAACTCTGCTGCGACGTGGTTAACCGCGGTGTAGCCGTGTACAAGGACAAAGTCTATCTCGCCACGTTGGACGCGCACATCGTCGCGCTGCACAACGCAACCGGTAAAGTGCTGTGGGACAAGAAGATCGGCGATTACACCTACGCCGAAACCTTCACCCTGATGCCGATGGCGCTGCGCGGCAAGATCATCTTCGGTACGGCCGGTGCTGAATACGGCGTCCGCGGCTGGATCGCCGCTGTAAATGCCGACAATGGTGACATGGTGTGGAAGACCTACACCATTCCCGCTAAAGGCGAACCCGGCAACGACACCTGGGCTGGTGACAGCTGGAAATACGGCGGTGGCTCTGCCTGGATCACCGGCTCGTATGACGCGGAAACCAACAATCTGTATTGGCCAGTGGGCAACCCCGGCCCGGACTTCGACCGTCACGTTCGCGCGGGTGATAACCTGTTCACCAACTCGAACTTGGTGCTCGATCCCGATACCGGCAAGATCAAGAGTTACTTCCAGTACACGCCGAACGATCCGTACGATTACGATGGCGTGAACGAAATGATCTTAGTCACGACCAAAGGCGGCAAGAAAGTGTGGCTGCACGGTTCGCGTAACGGCCACATCTACGCAATCGACCGCACCCAAACCATGAACAGCAAAGCCGGTCCGATCCCAGAGAATAAGTGCGTTTGGGCAACGGCGCTGGGCCGCATCAACTTTACCAAGCCCATCACCCCGGCCAACAACTGCAAGCCGATCTACAATTGGCCCGAGAAAGACGTTGTGTACGAAAAAGTGACCACCGATATCGCCCCGACTCTTGACGGCGGTAAAGAATGGCACCCGATGTCGTACAGCCATCGCACCAACATGGCCTACGTTCCGGTCTACAACTTCGCGATGGACCTGCAAGCGAAGAAAATGGAATGGAAGCGCGGTGAGTGGTACCTCGGCGCGAAAGTGCTGAACTTCCTGGCGGGTAACGGTGCAATCAACGCCTACGAAATCGAAGGCGGCAAGCTGACCTGGAGCCGTCCGATGTCTGAGCCAGCCACCAGCGGCACGACCGCGACCGCCGGCGGCTTGGTGCTGTTCGGCGACGCACGTGGCTACGTCCACGCCGTCAACGACTCGACCGGCGAATCGCTCTATTCGTTCAACGTCGGTTCCGGTGTACACGGCAACCCGACCACCTACGCTGTCGGCGGCAAGCAATACATCGCTTACGTCTACGGTTCAGGCGGTGGCGGTATCTGGCCGTTGCACTACGCTGATTGGTACAAGAAAAACAATAAAGGTGGCGGCCTAATGGTCTTCACCGTCAACGACTAATTCAGGGAGTCGTTGTAAGGAAAAGGGAGGGCTTCGCCCTCCCTTTTTTCTGTTTAATAGCAGGAGTAATCGTGAGGAAATTCCAACAAGCATTCGCTGCCGCTGCACTCTCTTTGGTTGCAGCAGCGGCTGTAGCGCAACAAGACAGATCCGACCCGCACTTCCAGGCAGGCTATCGGGAGGGCGCAAAACTGGACGATCCCGCAGACCGTAAGAGCACCGACGCCTTAACCAGAATCAAGAAGCGCGGCCGGATGGTGGTTTGCGCCGATCCCAACATCTACCCGTACTCCGACAAAGGCGACCCGCCTGGTTTCGATATCGAAATCATGCGCGAGATCGCCAAGCGCTCGGGCTGGCGATTCGAAACCTACTGGATCGATACGGGCACACGCGGCGGCTTGGGCCGGGCACTGCGCCAGTCGATTCTGCAAGGAAGCTGTGACATATTTCTGGGCTTAGCAGTCGGCGGCACCGATGAGGAAATGGCCGAGAAGAAAATGACTTACACACACCCATACATCGGCTTGGGCTATGTGCTCGTGGTGCAGGGTCAAGCAGCGGGCGCGAAGACGCTGGATGACCTGAAGCAAAAGAATGTCAAAGTGGCGGTATCGATGTCAACGCCGATGGATGACTACCTGTTTACGCAGGAAGTGCCGCGCGACCTCTTCCTAGGCAATCGCCGTATCGTCGATTCGCTCGAAGCCGGGAAGTCGGACGCGGCCATGGTGTGGTTGACGACGTTGGCGGAAGTTGCGCGTGACCGGGCAGCCAACCTGGAAGTCAAGTTTTCAGTGGCAGAGGGGTTCGTGCCGCTGCCAGGCTTGCGGTGGAACGGCGCGTTTGGACTGATGGAGCGCGACAAGGAGTTGAAGAAACACCTAGACGAAATGATCGACACCTTAATTAAGGAAGGCCGGATCAAGGCAATCGTAGAAAGTTACGGCATTCCGTACTACGCACCATTCTCGTAAGAAGGAGAGACATATGAATAGTTTGAATGTGTCCTGGTTAAAGCTACTGCGTTCGCTCTTGATTGTGGCAGCACTTGGTGGCCTCGGTCTAGCCAGCTTTTCGGCGACCGCCGAAGAAGACGACCGCCACGGCATGGTAAATGATATCGATCTGCCCACCGATGCCGCATCCCTCGCTATTGGCGAAGAGCGTTACAAGGCACGATGCGCGTACTGCCATCTCTCCTCCGGCAGGGGCGGCAGCAGCGGTGTGTGCTTAGCTTGCCAAAAATATAAATGGGGCAGCAAAGCCTCCGCCATTTTTGCAACGATTTCGGCTGGCCGTCCCGGAACTAAAATGGGCGCATTCGGTAATCCGGAAACGGGCTTGACCGCGGAGCAAACGTTCGCCGTCATCGCTTATATCCGCACCCTGCAAGAAAAAAAGATTGCGGACGACAAGTTGGCGCCGCCGCAGAACTAACTTACGCAGGCTCACGCGCAACTTATGCGCCGCACACGGCCGGCTTCCTAGCCGGCCGTGCCGTTTCTAACTCAGACTAGTACTAGGAGAACAGCAATGGCCACAAGCTCTTCCCACCATGGCACGCGACGCCGCCTGTTGAAGGGCGCAGCGCTTGCAGCAGGCACTCTCGCGTTCCCGATGATCTCGCGCGCACAAGGCAAACCGATCAGGATCGGTGTGCCGACAATTTTGTCGGGGCGCGTCGCTCAGCTCGGCATTTCCTCGCGCAACGCGCTGGAAATGGAAGCAGAAAAATTCAACGCTGCCGGCGGTTTGGGCGGCCGCAAAATTGAGATCGTCGCGCGCGATTCCAAAGGCAAGCCCGACGAAGCCGCCAACAACACGCGCCAACTGATTAACAGCGAAGGCTGCGAGATCATCATCAGCGCCGAATCCTCGGCCGGCGCCTTCGCAGTGCAAGAAGTAATTCGCGAATTGAAAGTGTTGTGCATTCACACCAATTCGGAAACGTCCTCGTTATCCGCAGACCCGAAGATTCGCGTCCCGAGCGCCTTCCGCGTCGCGCGCCAAGGCATACACGACGCTATCGTCAGTGCTAGCCATGCCGCCAAAATCGCCAAGGCGAAGAACCTCAAAACCTGGATGACCTGCTCACCCGACTACGCCTACGGTCGTGACAACACTGGCTTGTTCGTCGAGTATCTGAAGAAGTTTTACCCGCAAGCCGAGATCGTCGGTGAAGCGTGGCCCAAGCTGTTCCAAGCCGACTACACGGAGAATCTGACCAAGATCCTGCAAGCAAAACCGCAAGCGTTGTACTCGGCGCTGTGGGCCGGCGACTTGGTGTCGTTCGTCGATCAAAGCAGCATCTACAATTTGTTTGCGCAGACCAATCTGTTCGCGATCAACATGGCCGATTACACGACGCTGACGGCGGTCAAGAATCTGCCGGCTGGAATCCATTCCGCTACGCGCTACATCAAGACCTTCCCGGCCAATGCCGAGAACGCGGCATGGGCGGACGCGTACAAAGGCAAGTACAAAGACTTTCCCACCAACTGGTCCTGGGAAAATGCCACGGCGATGTCATTCTTAACCGCAGCGATGAAAAAGACCAATGCGACTGAGTCCAGCAAACTCGCCGATGTACTGCGCGGCATGAAAATCAAGACGCCGTTCGGCGCCGACGGCACCATCACCATGCGCGCCGAAGATCAAACCACCATCGGTTACGCACTCGGCTGGGGCACTACGATTCCGAAAGAGCCTTACGTGGTTGAAATCCAAGCCGGCGACTGGAACGCGATTCTCGAGCACGAGGCACAGTGGAAGAAGAAGATGGGATACGTTTAAAAAGAGGCGCGGGGGGATAAGAGGGGCGCGGGGTACCCCCTGCCCCCGCGCTCGTTCTTTCAGACGGAATCGCTGGAATAGGGCGCGCTAGCGCGCCGATGTTGTAGAAAGCAACACCGGCCGCGTACGAAAAAGCGAGGCGGGGAAGACCCCTGCGAAACGTGGGCACGCAACGGGGCCGCAAAGGCGGCTGAATCGCGTAGAATTCGACCGTAAAGCCGCCGCAGCTTCGCCGCTGCGGCGTTTTCGCGCTAAGAGCCAGATAGGATCACGCCTCACGCATCGCGAGCTTTGCAACTTCCTACTTTCTGCTTCCTGCCCCATGGATTTTCAGGCACTACTAGACTGCTTCTCCTCCGCCTCGTGCGTGGTCACTCAAACCACCGGCGGTTTGATCAGCGGCATGCTGCTGTTTCTGGTGGCCGCTGGGCTGTCGCTCATCTTCGGCACGCTCAAGGTCGTGAATTTCATGCACGGCTCCTTGTATATGCTGGGTGCCTACTTTGCTTACACCATCTACAACCTGACCGGCAGCTATGCGCTCGCCGTGCTCGGCGCCGCACTGGGCGTAGGCCTGTTCGCCTTGATCTTCGAACGCTTCTTTATGAGCCGCGTGTACGGCTCCGATGTTTTGATGCAGTTGCTCGTGTGCTACGGATTCATTTTGATTCTCGACGATGCAGTCAAGATTATCTGGGGTGCGGAATTTCTCTCGATGGGTATGCCCGCAGCATTCCAGCGCCCGCCGTTCATGCTCGCCGGCGGTATCGTGCCGGCGTTTTATTTGTTCCTTATTGTCATCACGCTCGCTATCGCGTTGGCGCTGGGTTATTTGATCACCAAGACGCGCATGGGCAAGATCGTGCGCGCAGCCGCCATCAATCCGACCATGACTTCCGCGCTCGGCATCAACACCGCTTTGGTGTTCGGCGGCGTATTTGCCCTTGGCGGCTTATTGGCGGGCTTGGCTGGGGCGCTGGCGGTACCGGTACGCTCGCTGGTGTCGGGCATGGGCTTTTCCATTCTGATCGAGTCCTTCATCGTCACCGTGATCGGCGGCATGGGTTCCGTTGCCGGCGCGCTGGTCGGCGCCCTGTTGATCGGACTGGTGCGCAGTTTCGGCACCATCGGTTTTCCGCTATTCACAGAGGGGCTGATGTTCGTCTTCATGACGATCGTGCTGATCGTAAAACCCAGCGGTTTGTTCGGTAAAGAGCTATGAAGCAAGCTTCGGTCGGGCGCGATATTGCCTTGGCGGTCGGCGCGTTCGCGCTGCTGGCCATTTTGCCGCTGGTATTCCCGAACAAATCGCTCGCCGACTTCGTGGTGCGGTTGTCCGCTTTTGCGGTGTTTGCCACCTCGCTCAATTTGCTGGTCGGCTATGCGGGCATGGTGTCGTTCGGGCATGGTTTGTTTTACGGCCTTGGCGCTTACAGCTTCGCGCTCATGCTGCAAAAGCTCGGTTTGTCAGTGCCATTGGCGTTCTTGCTGACCATGGTTTTCAGCGCGCTGGTGGCACTGGTGATCGGCGCCATCTGCATTCGCTTGAAGGAAATCTATTTCTCCTTCTTGACGCTCGCGTTCCAGATGCTGTTGCACAGCATCATCATCGCGTGGACCGCCGTCACCGGCGGCGACCAAGGCTTGACCGGCGGTCTGCCGCGCCCGCCCTTCCTCGGCATACGCTTGGACGATCCTCGTCACCTCTATTTGTTTTGCTGCGCCATCATGATCATTTCGTTGTTCGTCATGTGGCATTTGGTGCGCTCGCCGTTCGGCTATACGCTGCGCATGATTCGCGATAATCCGCGCCGCACGGCGTTCCTCGGCGTGCAGGTCTGGCGCGTGCGCTTGCTGGCGTTCGTCGTCGCCGGCGTATTCGGCGCTATCGGCGGTGCGTTGATGAGCCTTTTCGTCTCCAGCGCCTATCCCGATTTCGCCTATTGGACAGTGTCGGGCGAAGCCGTGTTCATGATCTTGCTCGGCGGCATGAGCGTCTTCCTTGGACCCACAGCGGGTGCCGCGATTCTGCTGCTGCTCAACGACACTGTCACCAAGCTCACCGAGCATTACAGCTTGGTGCTTGGCATCGTCATCCTGTTGTTCGCGCTGGGATTGCGCAAGGGCCTGTTAGGGTTCTTGGTCGAGGCGTGGTCGAAACGCGGGGCACAGACCTCGGCCCCAGCCACTGCAAGCAGGCATTGATCATGTTGAAGATCGAAGACCTGCGCAAATCCTTCGGCGGTGTGGCCGCCACCAACGGCATTACGCTCGATTTTCCGCAAGGCTCGTTGAGCGCGGTCATCGGCCCCAACGGCGCCGGCAAGACGACTTTCTTTAATCTCATCACCGGCGCTTTCCCGCCCGATGCCGGGCGCATTCTGCTCGGCGGCGAAAACATCGCCGGCTTGAGCGCGCCGGAGATCGTGCGCCGCGGCATCGGCCGCGCGTTCCAGATCGCGAGCATATTTCCCTCACTTACCGTGCGCGATGCGGTGCTCGGCGCCGTCAATGCGCACCTTCATTGGCACGCGAAACTCGCGCGCCGCTTTCCGCTCGCCGAAGCCGCCGCGCAAACCGACGAAGTCATTGAGCTGGTCAATCTCCAAGCGCGCGCCAATACCTTGTCCGGCAACTTGTCGCACGGCGAGCAAAAGCTGCTCGATATCGCCCTTGCCCTCGCGCTCGACCCTAAGGTGTTGCTGCTGGACGAACCCACTGCGGGCATGGGCTCGGAAGAGCGCTGGCAAATGATCGAAACCGTCTATCAGCTCTGGCAGCGCAAGAAGATGACGCTCATTTTCATCGAGCACGACATGGACATCGTGTTCAAGTACGCGCAGACGATTCGTGTCTTGAGCTACGGCAGCGTGCTCGCCGAAGGCAACGCGGAAGAAGTGCGGCGCCATCCGAAAGTGATTGAAGCGTATCTCGGCGCGCATTTCGAGACAGCGAAGTCATGACGCCCGCAAAGGAATCAAGCCGCCTGCGCGCCCCGGTGTTTGCCGCGCAGCGCATCGACGTCTTTTACGGCACCAGCCAAATCTTGTTCGGCGTCGATATTGCTGTCGAAGAGGGCCAGACCATGGCGCTGCTCGGGCGCAACGGCGCCGGCAAATCCACGACGCTGAAAGCCATCGCCGGCATCGCCCCGCCATCGCGCGGCAGCGTCAGCGTCCGCGGCGCGCAGGTGGCGGGCTGGAAACCGTATTCGATCGCGCGCGCCGGCATCGGCTTCGTGCCGGAAGACCGCCAAGTGTTTCCCGAACACACGGTCGAAGACAACTTGATCATCGGCGCCAAGAAGGGCCCGGACGGCCAGGACTATTGGACCTTGCAGCGCGTGTACGAAATGTTCCCGCTGCTGGTGCCGCTAAAACAGCGCATGGCCGGCCACCTTTCGGGTGGCGAGCAGCAGATGCTCACCATCGCGCGCACGCTCATGGGCAACCCAATCGGCCTATTGCTCGACGAGCCGAGCGAGGGACTGGCGCCGGTGATAGTCGAGCGCATCGGCGAACTGTTGCGCAAGCTGCGCGACATGGGCTCGACCGTGCTGCTCGCCGAGCAGAACATGCATTTCTGCTTGGGCATTGCTACTAGTGCCACGATCATCGACAAAGGCGAAATCGTTTATCGCGACAGCATCGAGGCGCTGCGCGCGAACGAGGAAATCAAGCAGCGCTATTTGGCAGTTTGACGCATACTAGGTTCCCTACCCTATGTGTGATCAATATTAATGCGAATTGCAAGACATAACTCTTCGTAGTACCTAGGAATATCGCTATGAAAACCCGTGCCGCTGTCATCTACGAAATGAACAAGCCGCTGCCCTACGCGCAGAGCAAACCGCTGGTGATCGAAGAAGTCGATCTCGCGCCGCCGGGCGAAGGCGAGTTGCTCATACGCGTGAAAGCCGCAGGTTTGTGTCACTCGGATTTATCGTCGATCAACGGCGACCGGCCGCGCCAAATGCCGATGGTGCTCGGTCACGAGGCTGCCGGCGAAATCATGGAGTGCGGCACTGGTATTCACGATCTCAAAGTCGGCGATCACGTCGCACTGATCTTCGCGCCGAGCTGCGGCACTTGCATTGCGTGCAAGGACGGTCATCCAGGCCGCTGCGAGCCGGGCCAGCAAGCCAACGGCGCAGGCCTGCTGCTCGGCAAGCAGCGCCGCCTATCTAAAAACTATCAACCCGTATATCACCACGTGGGCGTCTCCGCCTTCGCCGACTATTGCGTCGTTAATCGCGGTTCGGTGGTGAAAATCGACTCCACGCTGGCATGGGACGAAGCCGCGCTATTCGGCTGCGCCGTGCTCACCGGCGCAGGCGCGGTCATCAATACCGCGCAGACGCCGCCCGGCTCCACCGTTGCCGTGGTCGGACTCGGCGGCGTCGGTCTGAATGCGTTACTTGCCGCACAGCTGCTCGGCGCGCGCCGCCTCATCGCGGTCGACATCCACGACGACAAACTTTCGCTCGCCAAGCAGCTCGGCGCAACCGATGTCGTCAATGCAAAATCGGATAACGCCATTCAAGCTGTGAAAGACCTAACCGGCGGCGGTGTCGAATACGCCTTCGAGATGGCCGGCTCGACGCAAGCGATGGAGCTCGCCTACCGCATCACACGCCGCGGCGGCACGACTGTCTCGGCGGGGCTGCCGCATCCCGATCACCGCTGGCCCGTGCAACTCGTCAATGTCGTTGCCGAAGAGCGCACCATCAAAGGCAGCTACGTCGGCTCCTGCGTGCCGGCGCGCGACGTGCCGCGCTTCATCGAGCTATACCAGCAAGGCAAACTCCCGGTGAATAAACTGATGAGCGATCACATGAAGCTGGAAGACATCAACGTCGGCTTCGATCGTTTGACCGCCGGGCACACCGTGCGGCAGATCATCATGATGTAAGGTGTGAACGGCTTCCCGAACCCGGAAGCTGGGCACTGATGATCGTCGGCATCGCTGCGATCGGAACTGGGTTGCGGCTGCGTCTCGTTTGAAAAGCGTATGTCCGAATCACTGAAAAACCTGCGGCTTTGGGTACGCCGGGAGCAGTCGGCCGGACCCCGAATGAACAGAGGCGCACAATACCTTTAGCGGGACGCAACCCGCGATAGCGCTTGAAGCACCTCAATGACTGAGCTCGGTTCGAGGCGCTTTCGGTAGTCCGCATCGACATGATCGAATACGATCACGCCGTTGTGGCCGATAACGTAGGTTGCGGTAACGGGCAATTCCCAAGACTCACTGCCGTTGTGTGCGACGAGGTCTCGCCCCAGTTCCAGAAGCTTTTCTCGTGCCGCGCTTGACACGCGATATACCAGGCCGAAGCCGCGTGCCACGACGTTGTCTTGATCGCTCAGAACGTCGAACCCGATTGCCAGTTTGTCGCGGGTGCTGAGGGATTGATCGGGACGCTCCGGCGAGATCGCAATCAAACTGGCTCCAAGATGCTCAATATCCGGCAAGCGCGCTTGCAGCGCGCGCAGCGCAATGTTGCAATACGGACACCAACCGCCTCGATAAAACGTTACCACGACCGGTCCCCGGTCGAGTCGGCTGCGCAGTGTCACGGCCTTCCCCTCCGCGTCGGGCAGCTCGAAATCCGGCGCTTTATGGCCTTTGCGCAACGCGCCGTTGACGACCTTGCGAGCTGCGCCGATCTGCCCTTCGAATAACGTTCCGGCGGCGCCGGCGCCTAAACGCACCAGCAAGCTCGCCGTGTAGGCCGCCAGTTGTTCTTCGATGCTCGACATACGGAACCTTGCGCTACACAATCGCCCGCAGCACCTGGCGCGCCGCGCGCGCGCCCTCCGCTGCGCCGCCCTCCATGAAGCCTTGAAACTCGATCGAGGTGTGCTCGCCGCAAAAGAACACACCCGCCTGGCGCTGCTTCTCGTAGCCAGCAAATTCGGTGTACTGCCCTGGCTTGTAATAGGAATACGATAAGCCCGCGAACGGATTCAGGTGCCATAGAGATTGCGTCGCCTTGCCGTTCCATCGATTCGGCGCCGGCGGGTAAACCGGCGCGGCTTGCTGCAGCACGCGCGCGGCATCCGCGGCAACGAGCGGATTCGCGGCAGTGCCGAACGCTTGCCGAGTAAACGCGCGATCCGCAGCGCTGCCGCCGGAGAAGAAGGTGATGATGCCAGGCGCCCCTGGTTGCGCGCGCGACGTTTCCCAACTTTCCTGATAGCCGGTATCGCTGTCCCCGCCGCCCGTGCTGATGCCCGGCCATGAACCACGACGATTCCAGAAACGTTCGCGAAACTGCAGTTGCAGCTTGCCCGAACGTCCGCGGCCTTGCTCTTGGATCGCGCGCACTTTGAGTGTATCGAATCCCGCACGCGCATAGTCGAGCTGGCTCAGTACCGCGAAAGGCAACGCCAACACGACGATGTCTGCCGTCACATCTTTAGAGACGCCGCCCGACTCCAGTGCGAGGCGATAAGCGCCCCCCGCGCTGCGCCGGATCGATGCCAAGCGTGTGTTGAGTTGCACTGCCGCGCCGAGAGTACGCGCGATGGCGTGCGGCAACAGATCGTTACCGCCGCGAATGTGAAAGCGCTCGTCGGATTCGCCGAACTTGGCAAAGCCGTTCGGGTTAGGCTGGAAGCCGAGCAAATAGAGTAGATTCAGCGACGATTGCTCGCGCGTATCGGCCGCATATTCGATCGTGTAAGCAATATCGAGCAAACGTCCGAGCGGCGAGCCATGCCCGCCCGGCACGCGCGATTCGATCCAGTCGTACACGCTTAGGTGATCCAGCGCTTGCGCCGCTGGCGTGAAGGACTCGTAAGTGGTTGGAAACGGCGCCGATTCTAGATCGGCAGCGACGCGATCCGCGATCGCGAGGAAATCAGACGTCGCCTGGGCTTCGGTGTAGTAGTCCCCAAGGAAGTAATACGTTTCCTCACTGCCTGGTGCTTCCGCAGCGAGCAAATCATCAAGCGCTAGCCCGAAGCGCCGCGCGAGCTTACGCATCGTTTTGTGTCCGGTGTCGATCAATTCTCCGCCCCACTCGCTGACTTGATCGGCATTCCAATAACGCCGATTGGAAAAGATGCGCCCGCCGACGCGGTTGCTCGCCTCGTACACCGTCGCGGCAATGCCGCGATCCGCAAGTTCCAGCGCGCAGTTCAATCCGGCGATGCCGCCGCCAACGATGGCGATACGCGGGGCTTGCTTGCCGAACGCGAGCATCGGTGCGCCAACGATGCCAGCGACGGTGCCTGCGCCTATCGCTGCGATAAATTTTCGCCGCGCGGCACGCGCTTGCGCGAAATCGTGCGCGACCACATCGAGCGGCAGCCCACTCTCGCGGCTGCGGTGGGCGTGTTGAAACGAGCGGCGCAGTAGCGCCAGCAACGGTGAGCGGGCCATGGTTATTCTCCGGTACTGGTTATTGGATAGCTCTGAAAATAAGAAAAGACCAAATTCTTGGGCTGATACTATCGGCTGCTAGCCTGCATGAAATCCACAGTCAGGTTGGCCAGCAAGCGCACGCCGAGCTGCAAGCCCGCTTCATCGACATAAAAGTGCGGCGAATGATTCAGCGCGACTTTGCTCATGTCGCTGCCGGGCGGCGTGATGCCAATGAAGTAGAACACGCCCGGCACCTTTTGCAGGTAGAAAGAAAAATCCTCCGCACCGGTGAGCTTCGGCCCCGGCGCCACATTCGCCGCGCCCGCGACTCGCTGCACTGTGGGCAGCATTTGCGTGGTCAGCGCTTCGTTATTCACCGTCACCGCATACGGTTTTTCGATGCTTACTTCCGCCGTAGCGCCGCCGCTCTGTGCGATCATTTCCGCCGTCTGCTTGATGCGCCTGTGAATATCCTCGCGCATGCCCTCGTCCAGCGTGCGCACGGTGCCGACCATTTCGACTTCGTCCGGAATGATATTGAAGCGGTTGCCGCCGTGAATGCTGCCGATGGTCACAACCGCTGCTTCTTTCGTCAGATTGACTTGGCGGCTGACGATGGTCTGCAAGCCCATGACGATTTGCGACGCGCTGACGATGGGATCGACACCGCCCCACGGCGCCGAACCGTGCGTCTGCCGCCCTTTGACTTTGATGCGCAGAATATCCGCCGCTGCCATGATCGGCCCGCCGCGCGACCAGACTTTGCCGGTCGGCAGCATCGCCGCCACGTGCAAACCGAAGATCGCGTCAGGCTTGGGATCCTCCAGCGCGCCCTGCTTGATCATCAGCGCGGCCCCGCCCTCCTCGCCTTGCGGCGGCCCTTCCTCCGCAGGCTGGAAGACGAACTTGACCGTGCCGGGCAAATCCGCCTTCATGCGCGCGAACATTTCCGCCACACCCATCAGCATCGCCACATGCGTGTCGTGACCGCAAGCGTGCATCACGCCGACTTCCTTCCCCTCGTACTCGCCTTTGACCTTGGACGCGAACGGCACATCGGTTTGCTCGACCACCGGCAACGCGTCCATGTCGGCGCGCAGCGCCACCACCGGCCCCGGCTTGCCGCCTTTGAGCACCCCCACCACCCCATTGCGCGCGACATCCGCACGCACTTCGATGCCGAGCTTTTGCAAGTGTTCCGCGACCAGTTTGCCGGTACGTACTTCGCGATTGCTCAACTCGGGATGCTGATGAATGTCGCGGCGCCATTCGATGACTTTGGGTTCGAGTTCTTTGGCGAGGCGGTCGATCTGGGGCGCAAATTCGTCAGCCAGCGCACTTGTACCAAACGCGAGCGCGAGAATTGCAACCGGTATTGATGACTTGTTCATGACTGTTCCTCTCGATCGTGGGAGGGCTAAATCTGAACGGCAAACAGTGACGTGTAAGGCCTACCCCTCACCTCGGCCCTCTCTCCAAGCTTGGGGAGAGGGGTATCACTTAGCGTATGGTGCGCCTTCATAGCCTCACTACGTCACTGCGCCAGCCATCCGCCATCGATGACAATGTCGGTGCCGGTGATAAACGAGGCACCCTCCGAACACAAAAAGCGCGTCAGCTCGCCGATCTCTTCCGGCTTGCACCAGCGCTTGAGCGGCGTCAAGCTCATGAGCGCTTGGTTCTTCGCCGGATCTTGACGCAGAGCAATCGTCATGTCCGTTTCCACCGAGCCTGGGCTGATCGCCACAACCGAGATGCCATCCGCGCCGAGATCGAGCGCGAGCGATTTAGTCATCGCCAACACACCGGCTTTGCTGGCGCAGTAAGCTAAGCGGTCGCCGGTGGCGATGTGCGCCATAACCGAAGCCAGGTTGATGATGCGACCCCATTTGTTTCGCTTCAGGTGCGGTGCGAAGGCGCGGGTGACGAAAAACACGCCATCTAAGTTGATGCCGATGACGCGGCGCCAATCGGCGGTGGTGGTATCCAGCAAGGCTTTGCGCAACGCAACGCCGGCATCGTTGATGATGATGTGCACGGTGCCGAAACTCTGAATGACGTCCTGCTCCAGCTTAGCTACGCTCGCCTCATCGCTGACATCGCAACGAAAGCCTGCCGCGTCGATGCCTTGCGCGCGCATCTCTTGCACTGTTGCCTCGGCTGATTCCAGATCGGCCAGGGCCACCTTGGCACCCGCCGCTCCAAGGGCTAAGCCCATCGCTTTGCCGATGCCGCGGCGGCCGCCGGTGATGATTGCTACTTTGCCTTCGAGAAATTTGGTGGTCATAATCATTTAGACTCCGATGTATGGGTGAGGCGTGAAGAGTGAAACGTGAGCCCCTCACCCCAACCCTCTCCCCAGTTCTGGGGAGAGGGAGTGTTTGCACATCTCACATTCACGTTTCACGTTTCACGCTTCAGTTTTCACAATCCGCTCAATGTATTTCCGGCTCCGCCGTCGGCGCCGTACCCTCTAGAAAATCGAAATCACAACCCTCGTTCGCCTGCTTGATGTGCTTGGAGAAAATCGCACCGTAGCCGCGCTCGAACTTGCGTGCCGGCGCTTTCCATGCCGCGCGCCGGCGTGCGATTTCGTCTTCGCTAACCAGCATGTTGAGCTTGCGATTCGGCACATCGAGTTCGATCACATCACCGGATTTCACCAGCGCCAGCGGCCCGCCGACGAACGATTCCGGCGCCACATGCAGCACGCACACACCGTAGCTGGTGCCGCTCATGCGCGCATCGGAAATGCGCACCATATCGCGCACGCCCAGCTTGAGCAGCTTCTTCGGGATCGGCAACTGGCCCCACTCCGGCATGCCGGGGCCGCCGAGCGGGCCCGCGTTGCGCAAGATCAAAACTGAATCTGCATCGACCTCTAAATCATCGCGATCGATGCGCGCCGCCATGTCGTTGTAGTCTTCGAACACCACCGCCTTGCCTTTGTGCTGCAGCAGTTTCGGATCCGCGGCGGTCTGCTTGATCACCGCGCCGTCGGGCGCGAGATTGCCGCGCAGCACCACTATGCCGCCCGCCGCTTGTACCGGATTGTCGAGCGTGTGAATGACGTCGTCGTTGTAGATCTTGGCACCGGCGATGTTCTCGCCTAGCGTCTTGCCGTTGGCCGTCACGCAGTTTAAGTCGAGCTTGCTGCGCAACACGTCCAGCAGCGCGCGTATGCCGCCGGCATAGTAAAAATCTTCCATCAAATACTTGCCGGAGGGCCGCACGTTGGCGACGAACGGCGTGTGCTTGGAGATCTCATCGAAATCTTCCAGCTTGATCGGGATGCCGGCGCGCCCGGCCATCGCAACCAGATGAATGATGGCGTTGGTCGAGCCGCCCATCGCCATCAGCACCACCATGGCGTTCTTGAATGCTTGGGCGGTCAACAGATCGCGCGGCTTCAAGTCTTCCCACACCATGTCGACGATGCGCCGCCCGCTCTGTTCGGCCATGCGCGAGTGATTGGAATCGACTGCTGGGATAGAACTCGCTCCTGGCAGCGTCAGGCCGAGCGTTTCCGCCAACGCGGTCATTGTCGCCGCCGTGCCCATAGTCATGCATACGCCGGGCGAGCGCGCGATACCGGCCTCGATCTCGCTCCAATCTTGCTCGGTGATATTGCCAGCGCGCAGTTCGGCCCAATACTTCCATACGTCGGTGCCGCTGCCGAGTTGGACACCGCGCCAATTGCCGCGCAGCATCGGGCCGGCAGGCATAAAAATCGTCGGCAAGTTCATGCTGGTTGCGCCCATGATGAGCGCGGGCGTGGTCTTGTCGCAGCCTCCCATAAGTACGCAGCCATCAGCCGGGTAGGAGCGCAGCAATTCCTCCGTCTCCATCGCTAAGAAGTTCCGATACATCATGGTGGTCGGCTTCTGAAACACCTCGGCGAGCGAAATCGCCGGCATTTCCAGCGGAAACGCGCCGGCTTGCCAGACACCGCGCTTGACTTCCTCCACGCGCTGCTTGAAATGCGTGTGGCAGGAATTGATATCGCTCCAGGTGTTGATGATGGCGATCACCGGCTTGCCGGTGTACGCCTCGGGCGCGAAGCCCATTTGCAGCGTGCGCGAGCGATGACCGGTGGAGCGCATATCCTTCGCGCCGTACCAGCGCTGGCTGCGCAGTTCACTAAGTTGTTTCTTGCGGTTCATGGATAAGCAATCCTGCCGATGTGGGTTTGTTACGGCAATGCCGCTACTGGGCTTTTGCGTATTCTTCTGGCGCATAGTCGATTTCTACGCGCGCGCCATTAGGGTCGTAAAAGAACAACTGGCAGACGCGATCGTCCGGCGTCATGCGCAGCTCATACTGGAGATTGCGTGCTTTGAGCTTGGCCAGCGTTGCCGTCAAGTCTTGACCGCTGAACGCCATGTGATCGATCACCCCCGCTCGCGGCTCGGGCAACGCGCGGCCGCCGATTACATGCAGCACCGCCTGCGCCCCGCAATACAGCCACACACCCGGAAATTTGAGCGGAGGGCGATAGCCGGATTGCAGACCCAGCATGTCTTCGTAGAAGCGCTGAGTGCCCGCCACGTCATCGGTCAAGATGGTGAAGTGATTCATCGCGGTCACGGCCATAGTGATGCCCTCCAAGCAGTGAGTGATTTTTTAGTTAACGCAATTTACCGCAATCCCGGCGAGGCGGCTAATACGGCGTAGCGGCACGGTATTTCTGCCTATTGACGTGCACCGCCGCAAGCGATTAGCGTCATGCCTTATCTTGGCAACAGCGGTAGACATACCAGTCGTAGAATGATGCTGCTAGTTACACTGGCTCTTATTCTTGGTTTGATAGGGTAGCTAGTATCAGATCGTAGCTCCAGCTTGTCGAGACTTTCCGTTCGCCTAGAGGGCATTCATGACCAAGTTCACGCTGCAGATTCCCGGCTCGCTCGAGATTGATTCCGCTGCACCCGCATTGGGCGGCGGCAAGTTCAAAGATATCGTCCACGCCAAGAGCGCGCAGCGCTACCGGATCGAGGGTACGCGGGCGGCAGATAAAGGCAGCACGGTCGACGCCAACGGCGAGGATATCGTCGAACTGGAATTGGAAGGCGGCGTGCGCCTATGGACCACAGTCGCGCAGATGCAGAGCGATTTCCCAGGCGCGTTCAAGCGCGGCGCAAGTAGCGGCGCGTACACCGTCCCCCTTGCCCTGCCCATTGGCGTGCCGGCCGGCGCCGATGCGTCATCCCGGGGCGCGCGCGGCATCGGCGATTGGGCATTGAAGGCACTGCGCATCGTCGACGTCGATCTCACCGGCACCGCCGCGGCCGCCATTGCGCAAAAGCTGGAAGCCAAGCTGGAACCGGCCCCCGGTTTGTATCGCATCAACCGCGCCAACAGCTTCGGCCTCATGCCCGCAAACAAGCTGCCGAAAACCGCGCAACCGCTGCTGCTATTCCTGCACGGCACCGGCTCGAACACGCGTGGCAGTTTTGCCGACCTGTGGCAGCTCGCCGAAGACAAACGCAGCGCCGGCGACATCAGCGAGGAGGAGAAGCAGGAGCTGCGCGAGCAGTTGTATGCACGCTACGGCGAGCATGTCTACGCCTTCGAGCACCGCACACTGTCGCAAAGTCCGATCGAGAATGCGCTGGCGCTCGCCGAGGTGCTACCGGAGAACGCCTGCCTGCATCTGGTGTCGCACTCGCGCGGCGGGTTGGTGGGTGAGTTGCTCTGCCGCAGCGCTTTCGTCGGTCAGCGCGAACCCTTTAGCGCCGACGATCTGCAGCTTTTCACCGACGGCCAGAACGGCAAGAAGATCGATCGCAGCCGCGACCGCAAAGCATTGAGCGCTTTGAACGACGAACTCAAGAAGAAGCGCTTCAAAGTCGAGCGCTTCGTGCGCGTGGCTTGTCCTGCGCGCGGCACGACACTAGCCTCGGGGCGCCTCGACCGCTGGCTATCGGTGGTGGTGAATCTGTTCGACCAAATTCCTGGCTTCGGCGCCAACCCGCTGTACGAATTCACCACCTCGCTGATGCTCGCCGTGGTGAAAAAACGCACCGACCCGAGCGAGTTGCCGGGCTTGGAAGCGATGATGCCGAGCGCGCCTCTGATTCGCATGCTCAACTTCGTCGCGCAACAGCACGACGCCGATTTGAGCGTGATTGCCGGTGACGTTGAAGGTTCCAGTTTGCTCGAGCGCTTGAAGTTTTTGGTCAGCGACTGGTTCTATCGACAAGATCACGATTTGGTGGTCGATACCATCTCGATGTCCGGTGGCGCGCCGCGCCAGCCGTATGTAGAATCTGCTGCCAACCACGCAGCAGGTGCGCGCAAATTCTTTGAGCGCGGCGCGCGCGTCAATCACTTCCGCTATTTCCGCAATCCCGAGTCGGTGCGCAAGATGTACGCTGGCTTGCTGCGCAAGGACGGTGATGACGCCGGCTTCGAGCCGCTCGCTATCGACTATCAAGAAATTGCCGCACGCAGCGTGCTGAAGCGCTCGCGCGCCGCCGCTGAGGCGCGGCCGATTGTATTTCTCGTTCCCGGCATCATGGGAAGCCACTTGGAAGTGCGCGGCAACCGCATTTGGATGGATTTGCTCGATCTTGCCGCCGGCGGCATGGCGTCGCTGCGCATCGATGCCAAGAACGTCAATGCCGAAGCCATCATGGGCAGCAGCTACGCTAAGCTGGTGGACTTTCTGGGCGACACGCACGAAGTCATCACGTTCCCCTACGATTGGCGCCGCCCCTTGGCCGAAGCGGCGGATCGGCTCGCCGCTGAGATCATGGCGCGGCTCGGAGCGGCCGAGCGCAACAAGCAACCCCTCAGTGTGCTGGCGCATTCGATGGGCGGCTTGGTCACGCGCACCATGATCGCTAGGCACCCTGACGTCTGGAGCCGCATGGGAGCGCACGCTGAGTCGCGGCTGATTATGCTCGGCACGCCCAACGGCGGTTCGTACTCGATCCCCGTCATGCTCACCGCGCGCGACCCGCTGGTGCGCAAGCTGGCCTTGCTTGATCTCGGCCACAAGCACGGCGAGTTGCTGGCGATCATCGCGCGCTTTACCGGCGCGCTGCAGATGCTGCCGGTGCAAACGCGCTGGGATTTCTTTGATCCGGCGTTTTGGGCAAAGCTCGCCGACGACGATCATCCCGCCAAAGACGGCGCAAAACCCTGGGCGCTGCCTGCACCCAAAGATCTGGAAGAAGCGCGTGCCGCGCGCAAACTGCTCGACGATACACCGTACGATCCGCGCCGCATGCTGTACGTGGCTGGCTGCGCCGAAGCCACGCCGTTCGATCTGGATTTTTCCGCGGATGCCCCCATCGGCAAGCGGCTGAAGTTTCAGGCCACGGCGCGTGGCGACGGCCGCGTGCCATGGGATACGGGCATCCCCCCCGGCGTGCGCACTTGGTATATGGAGGCGACACACGGCGATCTTGCCAATCATGAAGAAGCGTTTCCGGCGCTGCTGGAGTTATTGCAGCGCGGCGCCACCACGCGTTTAGCTACCAGCCCGCCCGCCATGCGTGGTGCGCTGGTGCGCTTCGATCTGCCCGAAGCGCCCGAACCCGCGGTGCTGCCGGACGAGGAGGATCTCGTTGCCAGCGCGCTGGGCGCCAGCCGCCGCGTGCGCAAGGCCGAAGCTAAGGCGCGCATCAGCGTTGCCGTGTTGCACGGCAACCTCGCTTACACCTCGAACGTAGTGGCGGTCGGCCACTACGAGGGTGACACCATCGTCAGTGCCGAGCGCTACCTGGACCGGCAGTTGGACGGCAAATTGAGCGCGTGTCAGCAACTTGGGCTCTACCCGGGACGCCCGGACACCGCGGAGATCTTTCTCGATCCGGAACGCAAACCCGCCGGCGCGATTGTGGTCGGCCTCGGTCAAGTGGGCCGCCTCGCGCCGGGCGATCTGAGCAAAAGCGTCAAGCGCGGCGTGCTGATGTACGCCTCGAGTGTGGCTGAGCGCGCGGCACCAGAGGCCGCGCCTGAGTCCATCACGCTTGCTTCGCTGCTGATCGGCACGGGTGCCGGCGGCATTGCCATCGGCGATTCGCTGCTCGCCATCTTGCGCGGCTTGGCACAAGCAGCCGATGCGCTGCAGGGCACGCAGTACAAGGATCGCGTGCGCATCGAGCGGATCGAGTTCATCGAGCTCTATGAGGATCGCGCCATTCAAGCCGCGCGGGCATTGACCAACGCGACGCGCGATGCGGAGTTCCAAGCGCGCTTCGTGTTAGTGCCGGAGCTTGAGCACTTGCCGAGCGGAAGACGCCGTGTCGCCTACGACGACGATCCGAACTGGTGGCGGCGGCTGCAGATACTGGGCGACGCCGACGGCCTGCAGTTCAACACGCTGACTGACCGCGCGCGCGTCGAGGTGCAGTTGCAAGCCACGCAACAAGCGCTGGTCGACGAATTTCTCGTGCAAGCGATTACCGAAACGCGCACCGATAACGAACTCGGCAGCACGCTATTCGAACTGCTGTTGCCGAATCGGCTGAAGGAGCAAGCCCCCAATCAGGAACACGTCGTGCTGCTGGTGAACGATGCGTCCGCACGTTATCCGTGGGAGCTACTCGTCGATCAGCGCGGTGGCGCCGACCGCCCGCTCTGCGTGCAAGCCGGCATGATCCGGCAGTTGCTCACCGACGAATTTCGCGAAGTTGTCAACACCACCGCGCGCGACAGCGCATTGATCATCGGCGATCCCGCGCTCGGTGCCGCGGAGAAGCTGTTCCCAAGTCTGGATGGCGCCAAGCGCGAAGCCGAGTTCGTCGCCGAACTGCTCGGCAAGCAAGGCTTACCATCGGTCACGACCTGCGTGCGACAGCGCGCGCCGAGTATCGTACGGGCGCTGTTTGCCGCCGAATATAAGATCTTGCATCTCGCCGGGCATGGCGTGTACGAGTTCGATTTCGATGCGGCGTTGGGCAAGCGCGAACCGCCCGATCCTTGCAAGACGCCGCGCAAAATAACCGGCATGGTCATCGGCGACGGTGTCTATTTAACACCGGCCGAAGTTAAGCAAATGCGCAGCGTGCCGGAACTGGTATTCATCAATTGTTGTCATCTCGGCCGCAACGACACAGTCGCTCCTGAAGCACGACGCGACCGCCACAAGTTGGCGGCGAATTTGGCTATGGAATTTATCCGCATGGGCGTAAAAGCGGTGGTCGCTGCGGGATGGGAAGTCGATGATGCCGCAGCGGCCGCTTTCGCCGCCAAGTTCTACGACGAGATGTGCCGCGGTACGCCGTTCGGCGAAGCGGTGCTGGCGGCTCGCAGCGCGATTTTCCGCGCCTACCCGAGCGTGAATACTTGGGGTGCCTATCAGTGCTACGGCGATCACGCCTACCGTTTGCGCGTTCACGACACGGCCGCGGCGAGCAAACCGGACCCCGAGCCGCACTACGTGGCGAGCGCCGAGGCAGTGCAGGAGTTGGACAATTTTGCCGCAGACGCGAAAACGGCCTCGCCCGCGGGACGCAAATGGTTGCTGGCGCGCGTCAAAGCTATCCATAGCCACATCGAATCGCGCCATGAGCGCTGGCTGGCACAACCCGCGCTGCTGGCCGCGCTGGGACGCGCTTACGCCGAACTCGATGTGTTCGCGCAGGCGATTGCCTGTTACCGGCTGGCGCTCAAAGCCGAGCGCGCCACCTATCCGTTCGCAACCCTGGAACAACTCGCGAACTTACAGGTGCGCTACGCGGCCTGGCTCTATCGCGCCAGCATGGATACGCCGCGCAAACCCGCGCAAGGCAAGATGCCGGAGCAAAGCGAAGACCCAGCCGCGCTGATCAAAGCCAGCATCGATCTATGTGAAACCTTGCTCAAATTCGGCGAAACAAGCGAGCGCTTGAGCATCCTTGCGAGTGCATATAAGCGCAAAGCTTTTATCGATCCGGCACAGCGCAGCCGCGCGTTGCGCGATATGGTCGGCATCTACCGCAAAGCCGATGCGCTTGCACGCAGCCGCGCCGGCGCCAGCCAACCGTATCCGCTGCTGAACGCTCTAGCCGGCGAAGCCATCCTGGAGCTGGTGAACGGCAAGACGCTCGGCGACATCAGCGCGACCTTGCAAGCAGTGCGCGAAGGCACACGGGCGGCGGATTTCTGGGGTTGGTTGCGCGACGCCGAATGCGCGCTGATCGAAGGCTTGGCGCTGGGAGACTTGGCGGCACAAAGCGCCGTCGTAATTGAAGGCTACACCGACGCCATAAAGCGTGCCGCCTCGCCGCGCGAAGCGCGTTCGGTGCGCGAGAATCTCGAACTGCTCATTGCAGCCCTGGACGATGCACCTAAACACGCGCGCAATAAGCGCATAGGGGCGCAGCTGCGCAGAATACTTGAAGCCATCAGACCAGAGTAGATATACCCCTCAGAGATTATCTCCAGTACGCTTAGCCAGTAATAGTCACCTCAAGTTACCGATTAGGGTATATACCCAGCATGATACAAATTGAAATTTATTCCGATGTGGTTTGCCCTTGGTGCTTTATCGGCAAGCGCCACCTCGACGCCGCCTTGGACGACTTTCAGCGCGGCGATGGCGGCGAGAGCGTGGTCACTTGGCGGCCGTTCCAGTTGAATCCGCAGTTGCCGCCGCAGGGCATCCCGCGCCAAACCTATATTGAAACCAAGTTTGGCGGCCCGCAGCGCGCCGCGGCGATTTATCAGCGCGTAAGCGACGCCGGCAGCGCCGCAGGCATAGCCTTCGCCTTCGATCGCATCGTCACGCAGCCCAATACGCTTAACGCTCATCGGCTCATTCACCACGCGCAACTGTGCGACAGACAAGATGCCATGGTGACGCGCCTGTTCGAAGCTTACTTTCTGGAAGGCGCGGATTTGACGGACGTAGAAACCCTCAGCGCCCTCGCCGGCAGCGCGGGAATACCTGCGGACGCGACGCGCGACTATCTGGATTCCGACCGCGATGTTGTCGCGGTGCGTGAAGCCGATGCCCACGCTCGCGCTCTGGGCATAGAAGGCGTGCCGATGTTTGTGCTAAACGGCCGCTATGCCATTTCGGGAGCGCAACCGCCCGCCGTTCTGCTGCAAGCGCTGCAGCAAGTTGCGCAGGAAGCGTCGCGCTAGTTGCAACGCGGCTTTTCTCAGGGCGTCACGGTAACGACAAAATCAGTCGTGGCGGCACCGTCCACGATCGCGCCGACTTGTCTAACGCTTAGTTGCGTCAAGTCAAGAGCGTTGCGCACACTGGGCACATGGCCACCGCAACGCAGCGAGCCAGCATCATGCGCCAACACCACTTGCCGCGTCGCCAGCACGCTGAGCTCGGCTTTAGTCAGCGCTGCCGGCACAGCAAAGCTGCACCGCGCATTCGGTAGCACCAGCGCGCTGACCATCAGTCTTGCATCGCCTGCGGTAGCCAGGATGGGTGGCGTTAGCGCAACGAACGCCAACAGCAGCCATAACGCCAATTTATGCATGAGTGCCCCAGAAACGTAGCCGGCAAGCCAATCCGTCGCACGGCGCGAACGGAGTGATCGGTAGATGAGCTAACGGCGCTCATACCAAATACTTTAGAGTTGCATTTAACCGGTCCAACCAGTCAGCCTCGCACGCATCCGACCGCCCACCACTAACTCATTGATAATTCGTAACACTTAAGTCGGCCCGCGCGCTGCCGTTATCCAGAGAGTTCGCAGCTCTAGGGACACTATCCCAGAGCGACAAACCTGGCCAATAACGGAGGCTCAGCAGTGTTAACGACTTTCCTACTCTTGTCGAGTTGGGTTTTTTGGCATAGCCGCAAAGCCCGTCTGCAGCGTGTGCGCGCAAAAGGCCGCTCATGCTAGTCATCATCGGATACGTCATCGTATGCGCTTCGGTCTTCGGCGGCTACGCCATGGCCGGCGGTCACTTGCACGCGCTTTGGCAACCGCTCGAATTGCTGATGATATTCGGCGGTGCTTTCGGCGCCTTCTTCGTCAGCAATAACAACAAGACCATCAAAGCGACCGTCAAGGCCTTGCCGCTGTGCTTTAAGGGCTCCAAGTACAACAAAGCCGTTTACATGGAATTGATGGCGCTCTTGTTCGACATTCTGTCCAAGGTTCGCAAAGAAGGATTGATGTCGATCGAGGGCGATGTTGAGAATCCCGCGCAAAGTGGGATTTTCGGCAAGTATCCGCGCATACTCGCCGACCATCATGCGGTCGAGTTCATGACTGACTATCTGCGCATGATGGTCAGCGGCAATTTGAACGCGCTGGAAATCGAAAATTTGATGGACAACGAAATCGAAACCCATCATCACGAGGCCGAGATCCCGGCACACTGTATCGCCAAGATGGGCGACGGCTTGCCGGCGTTCGGCATCGTCGCGGCGGTGATGGGCGTTGTGCATACCATGGGTTCGGTGGGCCTGCCGCCTTCCGAACTCGGTCTGCTAATCGCCCACGCGCTAGTCGGGACGTTCCTTGGCATCTTATTGGCCTACGGTTTCGTCGGTCCGTTGTCCACGCTGCTCGAAATTAAAGCAGCCGAGTCCACCAAAATGTTTCAATGCATGAAGGTGGTGCTCATGGCCAGCCTCAATGGTTGCGCGCCGGCGGTGGCTGTCGAGTTCGGCCGCAAAGTGCTGTACTCGACCGAGCGGCCGACCTTCTCGGAACTGGAAGCACACGTAAAACCGAAGAAAGCCTAAGCGAGACACGACATGTCGAACGATAAGAAGAAAGCTGCTCAGCCGATCGTCATTAAGCGCATCAAGAAGGTCGCAGGCGGGCACCACGGCGGTGCCTGGAAAATCGCTTACGCTGACTTTGTGACCGCGATGATGGCGTTCTTTCTGCTCATGTGGCTGCTGGGTTCAACAGCAAAAGGTGATCTGGAAGGGATCGCAGAGTTCTTCAACACTCCGATGAAAGTAGCAATGCAAGGCGGCTCAGGCGCGGGGGACGCGACCAGTTTGATTCAAGGCGGCGGCAAAGATCTCACGCGGCGCGAAGGCCAAGTCAAGAACGGCAAAGCCGAAGCAAAGAAAAAGAAAGCGGATATGCAAGCAGCGCGCGCCGAACTCGCACGTCAAGAACTGGCTAAGCTGACTGATCTCAAGAAGAAGATTGAAGAGGCCATCGACGGCAATCCGACCTTGAGCCAATTCAAGAAGCAGCTATTACTCGATATTACCAGCGAAGGCCTGCGCATCCAGATCGTGGATGAGCAGAATCGGGCTATGTTCGCCATCGGCAGCGCCGAATTGCAGCCTTACACTAAGGACATCTTGCATGAGCTAGGCGTAATGCTGAATGAGGTCGACAACAAACTCGCTCTCACGGGACACACCGATGCTACGGCGTATTCAGGCGGCGAACGGGGCTACAGCAATTGGGAACTCTCCGCTGACCGCGCCAATGCATCTAGGCGCGAGCTGGTCGCGGCGGGTGTGATCGAGCAGAAGATCTTGCGCGTCATCGGATTGTCATCGTCAGTCTTATTCGACAAGACGGATCCGCTGAACCCCATGAACCGCCGCATCAGCATCATTGTCATGAATAAACAGACTGAAGAGGCGCTGAGTCAAGATAACATAAGCTCGGTCAATGTTGATACGAGCGCTGCCGACGCTGAGGGCGCAGGCGCGTCCGATCAGCCCCCCGCCGCTACCGAATAGCACGGCTAGGTGGCGCTGCAAAATAGCAGCAGTCCGGCTACCGAATCCGCTTCGACCTGTTAGCTCAAACCCTCGAGTTACTGACCGGCGGCTTCGGCTTCTCCGGAACTTTCACCTGAAGCAAGAGACGAATCCGCCGCGGTTTTCGGTAAAACGGCAAACAAATCCGCGCTGGTGGAAAAACTCGCTGTAGCTAGTAGCGCTTCCATATCCAGCACCAAGACAACAGAGCCGTCGCCGTTCATCGTTGCACCCGCCACGCCTTTCGGCTTGACTCCGTGCAGCGGTTTGATCACCACCTCATCGCGTCCGACAAATCCGTCCACCGCTAGCACCAAGGAACGTTCTGCGGTCTGCAGCAATACGCCGTATTTAGGCGACGCTTCAATGGGCCAATCGAGCAACTCCGCAAGCGTAGTGACCGGCAACACCTCGTTGCGCAAGTTCATCGTCGCCCGCCCATTCACCGCCTGTACATGATCCGGTTCGATGGGAATCATCTCGCGCACCATCGAGAGCGGCAACGCAAAACCTTGCTCCCCTAAACGCACCACCAGCACCGGCAGTATCGCCAACGTCAGCGGCAACACAATGCTAATCGTCGTTCCCTGGCCCGGCACCGAAACGATCTCGATACGCCCGTTCAGCTTCTGAATGTTCGTCTTGACCACATCCATGCCGACACCGCGACCGGATACATCGGAAATCTTGTCCTTGGTCGAAAAACCCGGCAGGAAAATCAGATGCAGACTTTGCTTGTCATCCATGCTGTTGGCGGTCTCAACATCGATGAGCCCTTTTTCCAAGGCCTTGCGGCGCAGCACATCGGCGCGCATGCCGCGACCGTCATCACTGATCTCCAAAATGATTCGATCGCCAATTTGCTCGGCGCTCAAACGCACCGAACTCTTGGGCGGCTTGCCGGCAGCTATGCGCTCTTCCGGCGATTCGATGCCGTGATCGACGGCATTGCGCACCAAGTGCACTAGGGGATCGCCCAGTTCGTCGATCATGGTCCGGTCAAGCTCGGTCTCTTCGCCGACAATTTCAAGGTCGACATCCTTGCCTAACTGGCGCGCAACGTCGCGCGCCATGCGCGGGTACTTCTGAAACAGGCGCCCTACGGGCTGCATGCGTGTTTTCATGACGGCGTTCTGTAGATCGCCCACCAGCAAATCCAGTTGGCTGACCGCTTCATCCAGCGCACGCAGCGTCGTTGCGGTGTCCTTGCCCTGCAGCAAATCCCCACGTAAGCACACGAGGCGATTCTTGGTCAGTCCTATCTCACCGGATAGATTGAGTACCTGGTCGAGACGTTCCGTGTCGACGCGAATCGTCGACTCCTTAACAGCTACTTTGTCATTCTCACGTCGACCGGCTTTTGAGAAATTGGCGTTTGCTTCGTCGGTCGCACGACGCCCTTGACTGTTTCTAACTTCTTCAACATGAGTTGCAGGAGACGTCTGCGCCGCAGTGGCATCCGCCAGCAGCGCCCCATGCAGCAATGCCCAATCGACGATGGGCGCCGACTCACTCGAGCTTGCCGGCGCTGCCACCAGGGGCGCAGCCACTGTCTGCGCTGCAGGCACATCTAGCGAACCGACTGCGGGCCGCGCTTCGGATGTGCTCTCCAGTGCGTTCAATATTTCAACCGGCGCCGGCGCCGGCATGCGTTGGCGCTCCAGTGACTCGAACATTACACGCACTTGGCCGGTGGCGGCGAGAATTACATCGAGCAACTCGGCCGACAAAACGATCTGTTCGTTGCGCAGCTTATCAAACAAGTTTTCGGTGCGATGACACAACGTCACCAGATTCGTGGCATTGAGAAATCCCGCGCCGCCCTTGATGGTATGAAACCCGCGGAAGATGTCATTCAGGAGCGACTTGTTCGATGCATCCTTTTCCAACTCAACCAGCATGTTGTCGACGGAGGACAGCAACTCGCCTGCCTCGACCAGAAAATCTTGGAGCAGTTCTTCGTTTCCGGCGAAATCACTCATGATTGCCCTTATTGCGCTGACTAGCGGCGCCGATTTTGGAAGTAAGTTAGAAACCGAGGCTGGCTAGCAAGTCGTCCACTTGGGCCTGACTGGTAACGACGTCTGAGCGGCCTTGCCCATTGACCACCGGTCCTTCCAGCTGGGATCCTGCCGCCGCGCTAGGCACCACGCCTGGCATATGATCAAGCAAGACTTGCAGCAATCTGGTTTCGATGTCTTGCACCAGAACCGTTACTTTCTTGAGCACTTGCCCGGTCAAATCCTGAAAGTCCTGCGCCATCATGATGTCAAGCAACTGCGCACTGGTTTGTTGTGTGCGCGCCGGGACATCTCTGAGGTATTCGCGCGTATCGGTCACCAACTGCTTAAAAGCTTCTACGTCCACTGACCCGCCGAACATATCGTCCCAACGACAATTGAGTTGGGTGGCGTCGTGTTCCAATGCGGCCTGCAGTGGTTTCGCGATCTCGGTCGCTCCGAGCACGCGATCGGCGGCTTGCTGAGTCAGCATTGCCACATAGGCGAGGCGATCGCGCGCGTCGGGAATCGAGGTTGCCGCGCGTTCAAGTTCTGTGTCGCAACCCAAGGCACGCAGGCTGTCGTGCAGACAACGCGCCAAATGACCGACTTCGTTAATGACGGCGCCGCAACCGTCTTCCGCCGCTTTGGCGGATTTCTTAGCCTTGGGTTTCTTGTGGATTTTTGCCGCGGCGGCCGGCTGATCGCTTGCTGCTTTAGCATCCGCCGCGGGCGTACCCCAATGCTGTTCGGCTACCGAATTGAAGAGAGCTTCTAGTTCAGCTGAATCCTGTGTCTCTGTGCTCATGGCTACCCCACTAACGCAGCCGTCTTCATGATCTTGCTTAGCTTCTCGTCGAGCGTGGCCGCGGTAAATGGCTTGACGATGTAGCCGCTGGCTCCCGCCTGCGCCGCCTCGACGATATTTTCCTTTTTCGCCTCGGCAGTGATCATGAGCACCGGCAGGCTCTTGAGCTGCGCGTCCGCACGGATGTTCTTGAGCAGTTCGATGCCCGTCATATTCGGCATGTTCCAGTCCGTCACGACGAAATCGAAGTTGCCGCCGCGCAGTTTCTGCAGGGCGGTCACGCCGTCCTCGGCTTCCTCCACCTTGACGAAACCCAATTCCTTTAGCAAGTTGCGCACAATGCGGCGCATTGTGGAAAAGTCGTCGACGACTAGAAATTTGGTATCTGGTCCCGTTGCCATGCTCGCTCTCTAAAGATTCGCTAACCCATGGTCGGTGCGCCAGGCGTCCAGTGTGCCGCCTTGGCTTCCAACCTCTTTGCCAAACTTCCACCATTATGCGGAGCCATCCGTCCGTCGAAGGGAAAGAAAGGCCTTGAATTCCCCTCTAATTCCAGATTCTGGATACGGCTGAATCGAGCTTGGTGCAACACGCTGAATGCGGTCACACTCAGCTTGACCGCAATCCAATTCAGGATGTCGCTGTATTGACGGCTGTAGCCCTTGAATCTTGAGGCTGCCGCCCCTTAAGCCTAGGCATTGCGCTATGGTCGGGTACGACCCATAGAGCGGACCTCAGAAAAAGGCCGGCAAAAGCGCATCTATTCGCGGTTTAGCCCAAGGTTGCGGCCACCCATAATGCCGACACCTGCAAAGAGACCGGCCAATGGCTGAAGACCAACACCTCGAAAAAACTGAACCGGCATCACAACGGCGCCTCGAAAAGGCCCGCGAGGAAGGTCAGGTTGCTCGTTCGCAGGAACTGAACACTTGCGCCGTGCTGCTTGGATCCGGCCTGTTGCTTTACATCAGCGCTGCGGGATTGATGCACGACGCTCGCATGCTGCTGGCCGGCGGATTAACGCTGACGCGCGAACAAATGTTGGACTCGCACCAGATGCTGCCGCTGCTGTTCCAGCATGCTTGGCACGCCCTGCTGGCGCTAGGCCCGCTGCTCGCATTGGTAATCGCTATCGTGGTGCTATCGCAAACCGGCGTTGGCGGCTGGGTCTTCTCGACCAAACCATTCACTCCGCAGTTCTCTCGCCTCGATCCGATCGCTGGGTTCGGCCGCATGTTTTCCAAGCACAGTTTGGTCGAACTGGGCAAAGCCCTGCTCAAGACCATTCTTGTCGCCGTGGTCGTGGGCGTTGCAATCTGGAAGGAGCGCGAGACGCTTATCGCCTTGTTAGCCATGTCGCTGCCCGACGGCATCGCCAGCATCGGCCGCCTGCTTGGCCTGACTTTCATTGTGGGGGCTGGTTCCCTTGCCCTGGTCGTCGCGATCGACGTGCCGTTCCAGATTTGGGAGCATCACCAGCGCCTGCGCATGACGAAAGAGGAGGTACGCCAGGAAATGAAGGAGACGGAAGGCGACCCGCACATCAAGGCTCGCATCCGCCAACAGCAGCGCGAAATGGCACGCCGGCGCATGATGGCGGCGGTGCCAACCGCGGACGTGGTTGTGACCAATCCGACGCACTATGCGGTAGCACTCAAGTACGAATCTACCGGCGGGCGCGCCCCGCGCGTCATTGCCAAAGGCGCCGACGCCGTGGCCGCGAAGATTCGCGAACTGGCACAAGAACATCACGTGCCACTACTCGAAGCCGCTCCGCTCGCCCGCGCGCTCTATAAGCATACTGACCTGGGTGACGAGATACCTACCGCACTGTACAAGGCTGTCGCCGAGGTACTCGCCTATGTGTTCCAACTGCGCAGCTATCGACCTGGTGCCGGTCAAGCGCCGCGCGCACCGCGCGATTTGCCCGTGCCGCCGGAACTCGACATTCCCAGCCCGTCAGCGGAGGCTAACTAGTGTTCGCCTCCGTGCGCTTGCCGGTTTGGTTGCAGGGACTCAATAGCGGGGCGCTGGCAGCGCCACTGCTGATCATCGTCGTTTTGGCGATGATGGTTCTGCCGTTGCCACCGATTCTTCTTGATTTGCTCTTTACCTTCAACATCGCTCTTGCGGTCATGGTGCTGCTAACCAGCGTCAACACGCAGAAGCCGCTCGAGTTCGCTGCTTTCCCGACGGTGTTGCTAGTCACTACCTTGCTGCGGCTATCGCTGAACGTCGCCTCCAGCCGCGTGGTACTGATCGACGGTCACAGCGGGGGTGCGGCTGCCGGACAGGTTATCGAAGCGTTCGGTCATTTCGTAATCGGCGGCAACTATGCCGTGGGTATTGTCGTATTCGTCATTTTGACGGTCATCAATTTTGTCGTCATCACCAAAGGCGCGGGCCGTATCGCGGAAGTATCCGCGCGCTTTACCTTGGACGCGATGCCCGGCAAACAGATGGCGATCGACGCCGACCTGAATGCCGGGCTCATCGGCGAAGAAGATGCGCGCCGGCGCCGCAGCGAGATCGCGCAAGAGGCGGAGTTCTACGGCTCCATGGACGGCGCCAGCAAGTTTGTCCGCGGCGACGCCATCGCCGGCGTGCTCATCATCCTGATTAATCTAATTGGCGGCCTTATCGTCGGTATCGCGCAACACGAGCTCTCTTTCGCCGAAGCGGCAAAAAACTACACACTACTCACGATCGGCGACGGCTTGGTCGCGCAGATCCCAGCGCTGGTGATCTCCACCGCCGCAGGCATTATTGTCAGCCGCGTGGGTACCGGCGAGAGCATTGGCCAGCAACTGGTCAAGCAGCTCATCGCGAAACCGCAAGTCCTGATCGTCACGGCGGCGATCTTGGGTGTCCTGGGTTTAATCCCCGGCATGCCCAACTTGATTTTCATAGCGCTGGCGGCAGCGCTGGGCGGCGCCGCCTATTGGATCACGCAACGTGCGCAGCAAACCGCAGTGATCGAACAGAAGCCGGTTGAGGAGGTGGTGGAGTCGCACGAGGCTACCTGGAAAGATGTCACGTTGCTCGACACGCTTGGACTTGAGGTCGGCTACCGGCTGATTCCGCTGGTCGATCAAACACAAGACGGCGAACTGCTGCGCAAGATTAAGGGCATCCGCAAGAAGTTTGCCCAAGAAGTTGGGTTCCTGCCCCCTGCGGTGCACATCCGCGACAACCTGGAACTGAAGCCCAACGAGTATCGCATCAAACTCAAGGGCGTGGAGATCGGCGGCGGTGCGGCTTACGCCGGCATGCTAATGGCGATCAATCCGGCCGGCGAAAACACGTTGCCGGGCACGCCGACTAAAGATCCAGCGTTCGGCTTGCCCGCTACATGGATCGAAGCCAGTCTGCGCGAACACGCGCTCGGGCTCGGGTATACCGTTGTCGATAGCGGCACTGTCATCGCCACGCATTTAAATCATCTGGTGCAAACCCATGCGGCGGAGTTGCTTGGCCGCCAAGAAGTGCAAGCGCTCTTGGATCACCTCAATCGCGAAGCGCCCAAACTTGCTGAGGACATCGTCCCGAAGATCATTCCCGTGGCGACGCTGCAAAAAGTGCTGCAAATCCTGCTCGAGGAGAACGTCCACATCCGCGATATGCACACCATTCTCGACCGTCTCGCCGAACACGCTCCGCGCACGCAAGATCCGCAGGAACTCGCGGCTCAAATCCGCGTCGCACTAGGCCGGGCGATCGTGCAGGAATCGTTCCCGAGCGGACAGGAAGTTTCGGTGATATCGCTCGATCCGCAACTGGAGAAGCTATTGCTGCAAGCACTGCAGTCAGGCGAAGAAGGTGCGCTTGAACCCGGTCTGGCCGACGCGCTGATGCGCGAAGCTGCCGCCGCCGTACAGCGCCAGGAAGCGCTCGGTGTGCCGCCCGTGCTGCTTACGCCGACTGCGCTGCGCGTTACGCTGTCGCGCTTCTTGCGGCGCTCCCTGCCGCAACTGCGCGTGCTGGCACATGCCGAAGTACCTAACTCGCGCACTATCCGCGTGAGTGCCTTACTTGGAGGTCGTTCATGAACATCCGCAAATTCATCGCCGCTACTTCGCGTGACGCGTTGAAACTGGTGCGCCAACAACTTGGCGGCGACGCCGTGATCCTGTCGAACCGGTCGGTGCCGGACGGCGTTGAGATCGTTGCGCTGCCTGGCGCCGCCATGAACAGCCTCGTTGCAGCGGCGGAAACCAACGTCGCCGCACCCATAAACGCCGCACCCCGGCGCCATGAACTCGCTCCGGCGCCGAAAGTCGAGCCGCGCCACGCCTCTGCGGCACCTGCATGGGAACCGCCGCTCGCGAGCCGCCGCGCCATGCGAGCCACAGCAGGGGAGACCAGACGCATCATCCATGAACGGCCGGTTGCCCCTTCCCCCGCGCCACGCACCGTCACACCGGCAGCGATGGCGGTAGCGACAACGCCGCCACTGAACACGGCACCACAAGCGCACGTGATGGAAGAGATCAAAAACATGCGCAGCACGCTCGAGCAAGGCTTTGCACGCTTGGCGTTCAACGACATGCAGCGGCGCGAGCCGACCAAGGCGAAATTGCTTCGCGCACTGCTGGGCGCCAGTTTCAGTCCGGTGCTGGCGCGTTCGATTATCGCCCGCCTGCCCGCCGACTTCGCAGAAGCCCAAGCGTTTACCTGGACCAAAGAGGTGCTAGCCCGCAACCTGCACTGCCTGCAGGACGAAAGCACTATGTTGGACCGCGGCGGCGTGTATGCGCTGGTCGGCCCGACCGGCGTCGGCAAGACCACCACTACAGCGAAGCTCGCCGCGCGCTGTGTTGTGCGTCACGGCGCCGATAAAGTCGCCCTGCTCACAACTGACGGCTACCGCATCGGCGCGCACGAGCAACTGCGCACCTATGGCAAGCTACTGGGAGTGAGCGTGCACGTTGTGCGCGACGCCGCCGATCTACGTGTAACGCTCGAAGATTTATCCTCCAAGCACATGGTGCTGATCGATACCGTCGGCATGAGCCATCGCGACCGGCATGTGGCCGAACAAGTGGCCATGTTCAACGGCTGCAGTTCGGTAAAACGCTTGCTGCTTTTAAACGCGACGGCGCACGGTGAGACGCTTGAAGACGTCGTGGACGCCTACAAAGGCAACGGGCTTGCCGGATGCATCCTCAGCAAGGTCGATGAAGCCGCTGCGCTCGGCGCAAGTTTGGACACGGCCATTCGACACAAGCTCGATATCTACTATGCCGCCACCGGCCAGCGCGTGCCGGAGGATTTGCACGCAGTCACGCCAAACTTTCTGGTGGATCAGGCACTGCGCGGCAAAGCGCGAAGGGCCTTGTTCCAACTCAACGATGATGAAATTTCGCTCACCTGGCTGCCGGCTCAGAGCTCGGGGAAATCCTTGCATGCGTAGATCGCGTCCAGATCAAGCGGAGGGCTTGCGCAAGTTGGTCTCGCCGCATTCGTCCTGCGCGATTGTTGCGCTCGCGGCCGCGGCAGGCGCTGTCGGCAAGCGCACGGTAGCGGTAAATCTGGCTGCTGCGTTTGCCGCCGGCGGGCGCAAGGTCGTCCTGCTGCGCGGCGTGCAAAGCGACAGCGCCGCTTCTGTGCCGCAGACGCTCGCCGCTGTGTCGCAGGCAACGCAACCACAATCAATTGCAGCGCTGTGCGGACAAATCGATGCCGTCGCCACTGCGCTGCGTGATAGCCCTGCCCCCAGCATGGCAACGCTCGCGGCACCTGAGCTGTTCTTGGTTTTGCAGCTATGGCGTCCGGCGCAATTGCACTCCTTGCGCGCAGCCCTAATGCGGCTCAGTCAAAGCGCGCATGTGCTATTGATCGACACGCCAACGGACGCGCCTTGCCGTCAAGCAAAACAGCTTGGCGCAGGTAGCATCACTTTCATCGTGTCACCGAACCGCGCGGCGATCACTGCGACCTACCGCACGCTGAAAACGCTGCGCCCTGACGGCGATCAGCCCAGCTTTCAAGTGATTGTCAACAAAGCGCGAGATTTGGACCAAGCGCGGCGCGTTTTTGACAATATCGCCTACGCGGTACGGCGTTACTTGAGCAATAGCATCGACTTCTTGGGTTACCTGCCAAGCGACAATGCGATTCGCTACGACCCGGTTTCTGCAAAAACCATCGTCGAGCAGCACCCGGAGAGTGTCGCGGCACAACTCCTGCTTGGCTTGGCAGGTAGTTTGATTTCGCCGGTTCCCACGACCTTCGCACAAGGGATGGATCCGCTGCTGAGCGCGATGCGCGGCGAACGCGACACACGATCTGAATTTCATGAAATCAGCCACTGAGACGACATAACATGTACACAGCGACCGGATGTTTGGCCAAAGAAGACTATGTCAAGAAATACGCGCCTCTGGTCAAGCGCATCGCCTACCACATGGTGGCCAAATTGCCTCCCAGCGTGGACGTCGACGACATGATCCAAGCTGGCATGCTTGGGCTCATCGACGCAGCCAACCGCTATCAAGACAACCAAGGCGCGCAGTTTGAAACCTATGCGACCCAACGCATTCGCGGCGCCATGTTGGATGAGTTGCGCGATGCCGACTGGATGCCGCGCAGCGTGCGCAAACAGCTGCGCGAACTGGAGGCGGCAGTCACCCGCTTGGAGCAGCGTCATAAGCGCCCAGCCACCGAAGCTGAGCTGGCCAAAGAGTTGGGGCTCAGCATGCAAGACTATCACTCGATGCTCGGTGAAGCGCGCGGCTATCAATTGGTGCATTTCGATGGCTTTGACAACGACGACGATGACAGTTTTCTTGACCGCCACGCTTCCGATCCGGGCCTGGATCCGCTTGCCTCGCTAATGGAAGGTTCACGGCGGCAGGCGTTGGTGCAGGCCATCGAAGCGCTGCCGGAACGCGAGCGGATGGTTATGGGGCTGTACTACGAGCAGGAACTTAATCTTGCCGAGATTGGCGAATTGCTAGGCGTGACCGAATCGCGCGTGTGCCAGTTGCATAGCCAGGCCATCGCTCGGCTGCGCTCGAAACTCAAACAAGCCTGAGCGCCTGCGGCTAAGGCCGCGCCCATCGCCCAGGCAATGCATCCAACTTCATCATCAATTGCCCCGCGCCGTGGCAGCCTCAGGCCGGCGACGATCTCGCAATTTGTCTCGCTGATACCCTGATTCCCGCTTGGAGTACGAGGCGCGGCACGCCAACCTGTACACGCTCGCGTCTGGACTAGATACTCCGGCCAGAGCACGAACCGCTAGAACGGAGCGCCAACCTGATGAGGATTACACAATCTGGAGACAAGGCAACAAACACCTCGCCATTCGCAGACGAGAGTCTGTACCTCTCTGCGGAAGCCGCATGGATCTCCGCTTTCGAAGGAATGGCAGCGTGTCTCTAGATTGTCCAAAAGAGAGAAACTAGAAACTGGCCTCGATGCGCAGCCCTGCAACGGTAGCCTCACGTGCGGCAGCATCGCCTACGTAACTGACGTATTGCAGCATCGGCTGCAACGCCAACCACGGTTTCAACTGTGCCCGGTAGCTTAACTCCCAGCCAATCTCCCAGCGCGGTGCCGGTTCACCCATAGCGCGGGCAATCTGGCGAAACTTGCCGCCATTTTTTGCGGCAGCCACACCGAATCCAATCATGTCTTCTGGCCGATTTGGAACGAAGCCCGCATACGTGGCGCCGAGGGCAATCGAGAAATCCAACTGATTCACATCGGCATCTGCAGTACCGAAGCGAACGAAACCATCCAGTCGCCGCTGAGGATCCGCCACGCTGCGGTACAGCGTTTTCTCCGCGAGCGCATAGGCGCCTGCATTGCTGCGTTGAGCCGGATCGCCGTTTACGTCCGTATCGCGTAAGTCATCGCTTCGCTGGCTGTATTGCCAAAAGCCGAACGCCGCCTTTAGTGATTCACTAGCGGAGGTCTCACTGCGCCCGATCTCTACGATCCAGAGCGTACCGTCGCCTTGGTCGAACCGCACCTGAGTGCCGTGCGCATCATGCTTGTCTCCGGGCACACCATCCAGGACAACTGCCTGTGCATACCATGCGGCAGCCATCTGCCAACGGGCGCGCAATCCTATCGACGTCGTCGGAAAGATCGAAGGTCCGTTTTCGCCCGTCTGCGCAAGCTCCGCGCCAATGCCGAACGAAGGATGGATAAACAATGCCGAGTTGTCAGTCACATAAAACTCGCTGTTGACGTCGTACAAACCCAGCAACAGCGACAACTTGTCATCAAGCCATTGCTGCTGGTACCACGCTTGCAGCAACTTAGTCGTGTTGATCTCGACTTCGATGTTGTCGATTCCCTGCGTTGCGCCGACGCGCTCGTTCGGCTTGCCGCCGTGATTGTTCAAAACGTGAAAGAACAACGTCGAACCGGGCAGTTTGAGCGCGTGCTCTCCTGCTACGGTAAATTTGAGGTCAATATTGCCGAGATACGCGCCTTTGTCGCGCCACGCTCCGGACAACCCCGCCAGTAAGTCTGCCTTGTAGGCGACTTCGAATGTCAGAGGCTTCGCCTCCTCGGACTGACCTGGTTCAAACTCTCTGGATCCGGCCTGCCGCGGACTCGTCACTGCGGCGAGCTCGGTGCTTTGATGAGCATCCAGCTTGTGCTCGTCCGCGCTCAACGTTGTAGCGCAAAGTGTTACGACAGTTGCCGCGGCCCAGTTCGTCGCAACACGCAGCGCTACAATCCCTAACTCTACCTTACTAGCTTTACCAATTTTCTCGAATCTGGTCATGATCATAGATGCGGCCGCAGCGTGTCGGCTAGTATCGTTGCCTCGAACTTCCCCACATACTGATCGACACCGACAGCCTTACCCATGGCTTTGTTGGCTTCCGATGACAGCGACGAATGCATGATTACCGGAATGTCGCGAAAGCGCGCATCACCCTTGATTTGCTTCGTAAGAACGTAGCCATCCATCTCGGGCATCTCGGCATCGGTCAATATGACGCTTAGCGTTTCATTTAGCGCGCGACCGTTCGCCTGGGCCTGGTCCGCCATCGCACGCAGCTTGCTCCAAGCTTCCTGTCCGTTCGAAGCCTGGTGGTATGAGATGCCGAGTTTGTCTAGCACCTCTTGAATTTTCTTGCGCGCGATAGCAGAGTCGTCGGCAAAGAACAACGAACGCTCCACCGGGGGCGCGGCGGGAATATCCGGAATGCCGATCTCTCCAAACGCGCTTACCAAGATCTGCTCGACATCGAGGATGGAAACCAGCTTGCCGCCTTCCAACTCGGTGATAGCGGTCACTAGAGTTTCCGCTCCCGAAACCACATTGTCCGGCGCTTTGATTTTGTCCCACTCCACGCGGATGATGCGGTCTACTTCGTGCACCAGAAAGCCTTGGGTGCGACGATTAAACTCCGTGACCATCATCGTTGCGCCACTGCTCACCGCCGGATCATCGATATTGATAAATTGCGCCAGATCGACGACGGGAATGATCTGCCCGCGCAGGCTGATAACGCCCTTTACGCCGCGCGGCAAATTCGGCGTGCGCGTGACAACTGGCGTTTTGGTAACTTCGCGCACTTTGAATACGTTAATTCCAAACACTTCTCGTGTGCCGAGCGAAAACAACAGCACTTCCATCCGGTTCGAGCCGGCCAGTTGAGTCTTCGCATCCACGCGTTGCAGGAGTTGATCTTGTGCGGAGTAGGTCATGGCCACTGCCCCTTATGCGTGGTGCGGCTGGCCGCCGAGAAATCGCGTCAGCACTTCGGCCAAGCGCCGCGGTTCGAATTTAGAGACATACTCATCCACGCCGACGGATCGCCCGAGCCCTTGATTCGACATACCGCTCAAAGACGAATGCATGATCACCGGTATGCCGGCAAAGCGCGGGTCGCTCTTGATATTGCGCGTAAGCATATAGCCGTCCATCTCGGGCATTTCGATGTCGGTGATTACCGCGCCCAAGCTTTGCCGCAATGGCTGACCGCTTGATTCCGCGTAGTCGGCCATTTGCTTCAGCATGGCCCATGCCTCGCTGCCATTAATAGCCCCCACGCTCTTGACGTTGAGCACTTCAAGTGTCTTTTCCACTTGCTTTCGCGCCACATGCGAATCGTCTGCAAAGACAACGGTCTCATTGTGATTAGTCAACGGTGTAATTTGCGCATAGAGATGCGATGAATCAATCCCCGCGATCTCCGCTAACACACGCTCAACGTCCAGCATCATCACCAGCCTCCCGTCACTTAGCTCAGTTACTGCAGTGACCAAACCGCCGGAGTCAGCTTTCACCATAGCCGGAGGCACACGCATTTGACTCCAGTCCAATCGGGCAATGGTATCGACTGCTTCCACCAGAAAACCCTGGGTATGCACGTTGTACTCTGTGACTATCATGACTTGCCCGGAGCTCTCCGTCTGAATGCCTGCATACTTCGCTAGATCCACTACCGGAACCAGGGTCCCGCGCAAACTCACCATGCCCTCCACCGCACGCGGCATGTCCGGCGCGCGCGTGATCTCGGGCGTGCGCATTACCTCGCGCACCTTGAACACATTGATGCCATAGACCTCACGCCGGCCAGTTCGGCTGTCCGTCCCGAGCGTAAACATCAGCATCTCGAGCTTGTTGGTTCCAGCCAGCTTGGTGCGGGCGTCGACATTACTCAGTAGTTGCGACATGTCTTGGCTCCTTTTAGGCACTAAGCGACCTTGAAGCGCTTGGCGATATCCATCAATCTTTCATCCATTTGCTGCAGCGCTTGCGCTGCGTTAGAGGCGCGCTCGATCAGGTCGTCGTGCGCAGTAACCAATTGCGCGATTTGCTCGACATTCTGCGAGATTTCGTCCACAGCTTGGGTCTGTTCCGACACTGCATGGGTGATTTCCCCCATACCGCGACAGGTATCCGCGGCGGATTGGCGTGCACTTGTCACCACGCCGACTACCGAGTCGACCTCCGCTTTGCTGGCGTTGAGCGCGTCTTTGCCGCGCTCGACGACGCTTTCAACTTCCTTGCTGTGCTGAGTTAGCTTCTGCGTAACACCATCGATTTGCTCGGCCGAAAGCGCCGATTTTTCCGCCAACTTGCGAACCTCGTCGGCAACCACTGCAAAACCACGGCCCTGCTCGCCCGCGCGCGCCGCTTCGATTGCGGCGTTCAGCGCCAGCAAATTGGTTTGCTCGGCTATGTCTTTCACCTGCTGCGCCATGCCACGGATCGCAGTCGCACTCTTGCTGAATTCCTCAATCTCGACCGCGATATTACTGACCGCATCCTCTACCTTGCGCAACTCGTCCACAAATTTGTGCACTTGCTCATCGCCTTGCGATGCCCGATTCAATCCTTCCTGAGAAAGCGATCCGACGTTGGCGGCGTTATCCGCCACTAGCCTAACGGAGGTGCTGATCTCATGAACCGCCGCGGAGCTGCTGGCGGCGGCGTCGCGCTGAATCTCCGAATCGTTTTTGACCTGCGCCGTTACGCTATAGACTTCGCGCACAGCGCCGGACATCTGCGCCACTCCAGTTTGCACGGTACCGACAAGGCGGGCTAAGTGCGTCACGGTGGTGTTAAGCACTGCGTTCAACGCTGAGGCCTCGCGGAACCCGTTCGCGTCAAAGCGTACGGTCAGATCCCCCTGCCCCAGCTGCTTAGTCTGTTCGGCGATTCGATTGAGCGCACGTAACCGAAACTTGATCGCGATCGAGGCAAGCGCCAAGATCATCGCGCCGGCAATCACACCGCCATACTGCAAAATGCGCACTGCGGAAACCGCCTCAGCTGAAAGTTCTTTCTTAGTCGCCGACGCAAGCACCAACCAATCGTTACCCAGAGCATTTGATCCCGCCGTGCTCAACACATCGAGGCGCTCGCCATCGGCGCCGCGCCAATTCATCGGCTCCGCCCGCTCTTGTTCCAAAGCGGCCTTGATTACCATGCTTTGCTCGCCAACTTCACGCAGTCCGTCCTTGCCCTGTGCGCTCGGGTGCACCACCAACGTGCCTTGACCAGTGCCAGTTTTACCGTCAACGACATACAGATAGCCGGTGTCGCCGATCTTGGTCTGACGGATTTGCTGTTTGAGCGCGGCTAGGGCCTCGGTAGAATCGAAGCCGACAAAGAGCACCGCGAAAGTCTGCCGGTTCGCATCCTGCAGAGGAATATACTTAGTGGTGTAATCGCGTCCAAACAGCTGTGCTTGACCCAAGTATGTGGTACCTGCCACCAGTTTATCGAAAGCGGGGTGTGCTTTGCCCAAAAGCGTGCCGATAGCGCGGCTACCGTCCTCTTTCTTGAGTGATGTGCTGACGCGCACGAAATCCTCGCCGCTGCGCGCGAACAGCGTTGCGACTCCACCGGTGAGTTGCGAAAAACGATCAACTAAGGCGAAGTCGTTGTTCAATGGCTTGCCGCCGAGTTTCAGCGCCGGCGCCTGGTGGGCCCCAGTCTGCATCGGCTCACTCGCATCTGCGCTCAGACCTTGCGCGAAGGACGATGCGAACACATTCGCCAATCGATCCGTTGCGGCAGCTTGTACCGAGACAAACGTGGTCAACTGATTGCTTAGCGAATCTGCGTAGGCGCGCAACTTCTGCACGCCGTGGGCCGTGCTGACCTCATTCAACTTGTGTTGCGTAAAGAGCGACAACCCACCGAAGGAAACGCCGATGGCAAGTGCCAACAGCGCCACGAGTTGGGTGGAAGCCTTGAGAGAATTGAACTTAACCATCGAATACCTCGTTTATCTAGCGAGCAAGACGAAACTCACCCACCGCGTGCTCCAACGTGTGGGCTAGATCCATTAAGACACGTGCCGACTTTGCTACGTCCGCGATCGCACGCTCGTTCTCCGATGCAGCCGCGGAGATCTCTTCGACATTCTGGGCAATGCCGGCGCTGGCAATACCCTGCTCTCTGACGCCATCCAGCACTCCAGTCACTCCCTCGCTGGCCTGAGCTACAACCCTCTCGGCTTGCTTCAGAACTTGCATAACGGCGCTAACGTGATTGCGCGAGAAATCGAGCGAATCGAGCCCTTTCTTGATCGCCGAATCGACTGATGCCGATTTATCAGCCAAGCTTTGCGTTACCTTATCGATGCTGCTTGCGGCTTGCGAGGACTTCTCCGCGAGTTTGCGTACTTCGTCGGCGACAACCGCAAATCCCCGCCCCTGTTCGCCCGCCCGCGCCGCTTCGATGGCTGCATTCAATGCCAGCAAATTAGTCTGCTCGGCGATATCCTTTACCTGCTGCGTCATTCGTGTGATCACCGTCGTGCTGCGCACAAATTCTTGTGCTGCATCGATGATTTCGCCGACCACGGTCTTGGCCGTCCGCAACTGCGTCTCGAGCTCACCCAGTGCTCCGCTCCCTTGCGCAGTCTGTTCAGCACTGTGATCGGCAACCACTTTCACCTGCTCCGCGGTGCGTGCCATGGCCGTGATCGAGCTTGAGATCTCCTCGATCGCCGCCGCCGCGCTGTTGACCGCTTGCGTTTGCGTGACCGTGCGTTCGGCGACAGAATCCGTGTCGCGCGACAATTGATCAGCCGAAGTTGTCAACGTTTCCGAGGCACTCCGCAAAGTCATCACCGTGCCACGCAGCCCTTGCACCATTTTGCGCAAGGCACCGAGCAGCTCTCCCATTTCATCGTTTGATTTCGATTCGATCTCGCCGCTCAAATCGCCCTCAGAAACCTGCCGCGCCGCGCGCACGGCCTTGGCCAACGGTTTTGCGATGGTAAGCCAGACGTTGGAGATGCCTACTCCTAGCAGGAAAAGTGCCGCCAGCCCAGCGATAACACCCATGCGTAGTTGGCTTGCCGCCGCTGCATCGGCGTGCGCGAGCGCTTGTGCATCGTCCGCTGCGATGAGATCGCTCACCTGCTCCATGGCTGTCTCTAGTTGCTTGAAGGCCGGATCGAATTTGGAGTAAAGCGCCTCTGCGGCATCGATATCGCTACGCGCCAGCGTCACTATCTGCTTGCCGATGTCCACATACTCGTTGAGCGGAACGCGTACCCGGCTTAGCGCTTGGCGCGTTTGCTCGCCAAGATCCAGCGCTTCTTCGCTGGCGATAACTTCCTTGAAGCGTCTTTCATGCTGTTCAAACGCTTGCTGCGCCGCTTCCAAGCCAGGCCCTTTGGTTTGTACCGCGTGCAGCACTGCAAGCACATCGCCGCGCAGCCCATCATGCAACATGTCGGCTTCCATGTGCGCGCGCATGGCTTGCGAGAGCACGACACTGCGGGCATGGGCGGACTGCGAATTATGCGCTTGCCAGTAACCCATAATTCCCTGCGCCAGGGTAGCGGCAATCGCCAGCGCGCCGGTCGCCAGCAGTTTTGCCTTGATAGTCCATGTCATTTATGAGGTTCCTTTGGTGCAAATCGTGATGACTTGAGTTTTTTGGCATGCCCGCCCCGTCGCCGCCGCGCGCGCTACCGGTTCCAACCCAAGCACTTTAAAGTTTGTCCGCACCATTATCGACCGCGGGGAACATGAGCATCGAAGGAACAGAGCCGAAAATGGCCTGCATTTCCGGTCTCGCTAACTGTTTGCCAAGATCATGTTGCGCGCCGCGTTATCAAGCGCCGGCGAACGCTCGATCAACGCCGCTGCATTCGCGGCTCGCAGGAGTCGATCCGCCATGCGTGCCAGCGGCACGATCTCCGTGGCCGCACCTAAACGCACGGCCGCACCGGGCATGCCGAACACGACGCTACTTGCTGCATCCTGCGCGAGAGTCAGTGCACCGCTATGTCGCATCGCAAGCAAGCCAGCCGCGCCATCCTCACCCATTCCTGTCAGCAACACACCGATTGCATATTTCCCGGCACTTGCCGCGACGGAAGCGAACATGGCGTCGACGCTGGGAAGATAGCGATTGACCGGCGGCGCATGATCTAGGGCGATGACATACTCACCTTGCGCATCACGCTGAAGCTGCAAATGAGCATCTCCTGGCGCGATGAATGCGCGCCCAGGCAGAGGGCGCGCGCCCCTTTCGGCGATGCTCACCTCTATCGATGGCAATCGATTCAATAGGCGTGCAAACATAGCAAGTTGCTTGGGCAACATATGCTGCGTAATCAATATCGGGGGGCAAGTACGCGGCAATCCGCTCAGAAGCCGCTTGATAGCGTCCGGCCCGCCGGTCGATGCGCCAACTGCGATGATGTGCTTGCTCATGGCTTGCGCGTCACACTCAAGCGCGCAGGCGCCTCAGGACGTACGGTGCCTGCCGCACTCGGCGGCGGACGCCAGCGCTCACGCGAACGTTGCGCCAGCTCCTTGCCGTGCGGACTTAGCTCATAGACGGTATTGCCGCGCGAGTTAAACAAGTCCCCGCTACGCGTGTAATTCTCGGAGTGCCCTACAAAAAGTAATCCTTCCGGATGCATGAGCGGCGCAAACTTGCTCAAGATCCGCTCTTGCGTGGGTTTGTCGAAATAGATCATGACGTTTCGACAGAAGATCGCATCGATTGGCGGCCGCATCGCCCAAGCGGCGTCGAGCAAGTTGACTTGGCGAAACACAATGAGGCTACGCAGTTCAGGCCGCACCGCAGCCGAGCCTGCCTGCTCGTCGACGATGAAAAAGCGCTTGAGCCGCTGCTCCGATAGGTCGCGCAAGCGGGTTAGCGGATAGACGCCCTGCTCAGCATGCTTGAGCACCGCGGTGTCAATGTCGGTCGCCAAGACTCTTACCGGTGGAGCAAAACTGCCGTATGACTCCACCAGCGTCATGGCAATGGAGTAGGCTTCCTCGCCCGTTGAACAGGCGGCACTCCAGACTACACGATGGGGATGATGCAAGCGTGGATCGAGCAAGTGCTTCGCAAGAATGGGGAAATGGTGCCCTTCGCGGAAGAACGCGGTCAGATTGGTGGTCAAAGCATTGATGAATGCTTGCAGCTGCTTTGCGTCGGCTTCCTGTAGGCAATTGAGATACTCGCCGTACGACTTGCACCCGTGCGCGCGCAGCAGCGGCTGTAGCCGTCCTTGCACCATCAGTTTTTTGTTCGGCGTGAGCACGATGCCGGCGTGTGCATGTGCAAGCACGGCAATACGGCGAAGATCCGCATCTGTGAGCGAGACCTCTACTGCGGGTAGCGGATAGCCGACGGCCGGCGGCACAACGGGCGCCTTCAGGTCCGGCCGCGCCGCCCCGAAGGGCACGGTTCGCGTGTGAGCGCTCGTTGGCAAGGCAAGAGCGGTCTGCTCGGCATTGCTCTGCCGCCACGGCCGCTGTTTCACCCGCACTCCCAGTCAATCTTGCTCAAGTCTGAATCCCCGTTTGTCAGGCTAGTCAGGTTGCTGACACCTTTCTGACTGCCTTGCACGGTAACGGGCGGCGGGCGCGAATCTTAAGGTGAGCGACCTCCGTATCCTACGGCTACACCTCCGTGCGGCTGCACCGAATTAGGCGGCAAAAGCTTGCCCTTTTCCCTGGATCGGCCGGTGCGCTGATGCCCATAATGCCCACAACTGGAAATCGAACATGAGCGAACCAAACCCTTTCCTTCGACATCGCCCCGCACCTGCGGCCGCGAGAGGCCGCTTGGCGACGGACATGCACGCACGAGCCCGCCGCTCCCTGGCCACCCCTGCCATGATTGCCCTTAGTCAACAAACTAGCTTGTACAAACCTAAAGGACGGCACTCAGGAACCGTAAACTGGGCTCGTACCAGTACGAAATGCGTTTTGCTACGCAGCAGTGATTTGATCGATCCACGAGCAGGGGCATACCTTCGGGTGAGCGCCGCCCGGTTGCCACAGGACGCGAGCCCGCAATGACGGCTGAGATTTTCAACAACAGTGCATTTGGCGACGCAGAGCAACGCGTTGGCGAGTTCCAGATCGAAGACCTCGGTTCAAACAGTGCCGACCCGACCGCCGATGCCACGCCAACTTTCTGGGAAAGCCAAAAGGTGTGTTGGGCACCATGGCTCGGCACCTTGGTGGGCGGCATCGTCCTTGTCACCACCTGCGCACTGAGCAGCTCGCTCACCACCAGCATCGCCGCTGCGGTATGTGTGGTTCTGGTTGGAAGCTGGCTAAGCTACATCCAGGCCAACCAAGACGCGCAAAAACACGCAAGCGTATTGAAAGCGACCCGCGCCGAACTGCAAGACGAGCACGCCGCCGCGTGCGGCACGCTCTCGGCCAGCTTGGTTCGGCTAGCGGACGATCTCCTGCCAATTTGGCTAGCGAATATGGGTGATGCGCGCGGGCAAATGGAGCGATCCATCACCGGTTTGACGCAGCGCTTCAACGGCATCGTGGCTGAACTGGGAGATGCTGTTAGGAATTCTCACCGCGCGGTGGGTATGGGCGCAGATAGTGATGGCGCTGGATCGCAAAACATTTTCGTGAAAGGCGAAGCGAAGCTGACTCAGGTCATCGCTTCCCTCAAAGCCGCACTCGAAGAGCGCGCCAAGCTGGTGACGGAGATCAGCAATTTGGTGCAACTCACCGATCATCTAAGAGCGATGGCAACCGATGTTGCGAGTTTGGCTGAGCAGACCAACTTGCTGGCACTGAACGCCGCGATCGAAGCAGCGCGCGCCGGCGAAGCCGGTCGCGGCTTCGCGGTGGTTGCCGACGAGGTGCGCAAACTCTCTACCCGCTCTGGTGACACGGGACGACGCATGACCGAAACGGTGCAAACGATAAGCAACGCAATCGCTTCGTCTTCTCTACGCGTGCAAAAATCCGCGCAGCACGACGCCTCCTCGATTAAACGCAGCGAAGAGCTTATTAGCGGTGTTCTGGCGGAGTTTCGCGAGGTTGCACGCGGTTTGTCGGATGCTTCCAGCGCACTACGCGGCGATAGCGACAGCATTAAGAACGAAGTGGCGGCATCGTTGGTTGAGTTTCAGTTCCAAGACCGCGTCAATCAATTGCTTCTGCATGTGGAGGCCAGCGTGCGCGACCTGACGGCGCAGCTGCACGCAGAGAAAGCACACCTACGCGCGATTGACGTCCCACAGCTGCTCACTCGCTTGGAACACTCTTACACCATGCCGGAGGAGCGCTCGCGGCATTCGGGGCAGCGAGCCGCAGCTGACAATTCTTCTGAGATAACCTTCTTTTGAGGTAGCAGGACATGGCAAAAACTATTCTCATCGTGGACGACTCAGCTTCGTTAAGGCAAGTGGTCAGCATCGCCCTGAAGGGCGCCGGTTATGACGTGATGGAAGCTGTCGACGGCAAGGATGCATTGGGCAAACTCAAAGGTCAGAAGATTCATCTGATCATCAGTGACGTCAACATGCCCGTCATGGATGGCATTTCTTTCGTCAAGGAAGTGAAGAAGAATGCCACCTATAAATTCACCCCCATCATCATGCTGACCACCGAGTCGCAAGAGGGCAAGAAGCTCGAAGGACAGGCGGCCGGCGCCAAAGCATGGGTGGTGAAACCGTTCAAACCCGAACAGATGCTCAACGCCGTCTCCAAACTCTGCCTGGCCTAATGTAGTCATGGAAATCGTTCGAGAGAGCACCGACAACATAGTCAGGCTAAGTATCGCCGGCGAGCTGACAATCTATGCCGTTGGCGAGTTGATGACGGCGCTTCAAGCAGAGTTGGGTCATCCGAGCGAGCTTGAGATCGACCTAAGCGGAGTCAGTGAACTCGACACGGCCGGCTTTCAGCAACTCTACTTGGCAAAGCGCGAAGCGCTAAGCCACGGCAAACAGCTGCGCCTAACCGGCCATAGCAGCGCCACGCGCGCTGTGCTGGAAATTTACCGAATGGAGCCGTACTTCGGTGATCCGGTGCTAATTCCCGCAGCCGGCCAGCCCTAGCAAGGAATGAGCATGAGCCTCGATCCAGCGATACAAACCTTCCTTACCGAAAGCACCGAGTTGCTTGAAGCAATGGAAGCATCTTTATTGCGGCTGGAAGACACACCCGATGATGCGGATTTGCTCAACGCGGTGTTTCGAGCGGCCCACACGATCAAAGGGTCAGCAGGCCTATTCGGATTTGACCCGATTGTCGCTTTCACCCACGAGGTGGAAAGCGCACTAGACCGCATTCGCGCTGGCAAGGTAGCCTTTAGCGCTGATCTAGGCGCTTGCTTGCTGCGTTGTGGCGATCATATGCGCGCGCTGCTTGAGCATGTTCGCGGTGGCGAAACGTTGCCGAATGCAGATGTTGACGGCCCGGCCCTACTCGCAGAATTGCAGCGACTGACTGGTGCATCGGTCGCCCCGTCACAACACAGCTTGCCAACACCACAACCAGCAACAACGGAACAAACCGCCGCGCCCGAAGCGGGCGAATCCACTGCTGCAACCGATCTCTGGCATATATCTTTACGCTTCGGCACTGAAGTTTTGCGCAACGGCATGGATCCGTTGTCGTTTCTGCGCTACCTAAACACTTTGGGCGATATCGCGCATGTCACCACACTGTTGGACGCCATGCCAGAGCTTGCCCAGGTCGATCCGGAGTGCTGCTATCTCGGTCTCGAAATCGCGTTCTCGAGCCAAGCCGACAAGGCAACCATAGAGAATGTGTTTGAATTTGTCCGCGACGACTGCCGCATTCAGATTATCCCGCCACGCAGCAAGGTATCTGCCTACATTGATCTTATCGAGGCGCTGCCCGAAGCCACCGAACGACTTGGCGAGATCTTAGTTCGCACCGGCGCACTCACCCAAAGCGAGCTTGGCGCCGGCCTGCAACGCCAGGAGCAAGAGCGCTCCGCCGATTGCTCTGGAGATGCGGCCGCTTCCGCCACTCCGCTTGGTGCAATCCTCGTCCAACAGGGCGCTGTAGAATCCAGCGTCGTCTCCGCCGCTTTGGACAAGCAGCGGCAAACGCGCGATCGCAAGAGCGAAGAAAATCGGTCGGTGCGCGTGGATGCAGACAAGCTGGATCAGTTGATTGACCTGGTGGGCGAGCTGGTCATCGCGGGTGCTGGCTCTCAATTGCTTGCCCGGCGCGCCGGGCAGAACGAGTTGGTCGAATCGCTCTCAACTTTGGCGCGTCTCGTGGAAGAAGTGCGCGATCGCTCCCTTGGCCTGCGCATGGTGCAGATCGGCGGCACGTTTCAGCGCTTTCAGCGCGTTGTGCGCGAAGTTAGCCGCGAGCTCGGCAAAGATGTCACGCTGGCCATCAGCGGGGCCGAAACCGAACTCGACAAGTCGGTGGTGGAACGCATCGGCGATCCGCTTATGCATCTCGTGCGCAACGCTATGGACCACGGCATTGAGTCGCCGGATGTCCGCGTCAAAGCCGGCAAAGCCGCCCGCGCCACGCTCAGCTTGCACGCGTACCATGACTCCGGCAGCATCGTCATTGAAGTGTCCGACGATGGCGCTGGCCTGAATCGGGACCGGATTCTAAGTAAGGCGATGGAGCGCGGACTCGTGGTCCAAGGCACCGCGTTATCCGACGCCGAGGTCTTCAATCTAATTTTCGAGCCCGGCTTTTCCACCGCGGACAAACTGTCCAATTTATCCGGCCGCGGTGTCGGCATGGATGTCGTCCGCCGCAATGTCGAAGCCTTGCGCGGCACCGTGCAACTTGAAAGCCAACTCGGCAAAGGCACAGTCGTTCGTATCCGCTTGCCCCTAACATTGGCGATCATCGACGGCTTTCTCGTTGATGTCGCCCACTCTCACTACGTCATCCCGCTGGACATGATGGTCGAGTGCCTCGAATGCGGTAGCGAGACACGCACCGTCGCACGCCGGCAAGGCTACATAGACTTGCGTGGGGAAGTGCTCCCTGTGCTTTGGCTGCGCGATCTGTTCGACATCGAATCGGACTCGCCAGCGCGCGAGAACATCGTGGTCATTCAATTCGGCGCGCAGAAAGCTGGGTTGGTGGTCGACGCGTTGCTCGGCGAAGCTCAAACCGTGATCAAGCCGCTTAGCAAGTTGTTTGCCCGCGTCAAAGGCATTAGCGGCTCCTCGATTCTGGGAAGCGGAGATGTTGCGCTGATTCTTGATGTGCCTGGCCTGATGCAATGCGCGACTGAACGAGCACATCAAGAGCAAATTTCAATCCGCGTCACTTCCGCGACCTTGGACGACACGGCGCCTGCTGTAAAAACAAGCTAGATCAAAGGAAACTACCATGTCCAGCAATGCTGCCTTTCCCTATGCATTGATCGGCGCCCTCTGCGTCACCAGTCTCATCTGGCTCGTGCTCAGCGGGCTAGGCCTCACGCCTGAATCTCACATTTATCTAATGTACGAAGGAGTCTACTGTGTTTAGGAAACTTTCCATCGCTCAACGCCTATTTTCTATCATAGCGTTGCTGTGCGCCGTCACGTTGGCTATCGCGGTCTATGGTTGGAAAGCGATGCACGGCTTGGTCGTTGGTGTTGAACTCGTGTATGAAGACAACATACAGCACATCAATCGCATGAAGCGGATCGCGGATCTCTATGCGGTCAACATAGTAGACACAACGCACAAGATTCGCAATGGTACTATCGGATGGGAGGAAGGTCAGAAGAGTCTAGCGAGCGCGCGGTCCGAAATCAAAGCGCAATGGCAGGACGTTACTAGCGTCGAACTCGAAGCTGAAGAGAAGGAGCTTGCTACGAAACTCGAGGCGCAGTACAAGGCGGCCGAGGCCGCGTTGGATAAATTGGCCGGCATTCTAGCGGTCAAGGATGCCAATGCGATCGCTACGTTTGCTGCCGAGGAGATGTACCCGATCATCGATCCAATCTCCGACAATGTGTCCAAATTCATTGAAACGCAACTCACGGCCGCAAAGAATACCTACAATGCTTCCGAGAGCCTGAAAGCTCAAACAGAAAAAGTATTTATCGCTCTTGTTACCTCAGGGTTAACGCTTTCGCTGATCCTCGCGTTTGTGGTGATTCGTCGAATTTCAAACTCTATTCGACTACTAAGTCAAGCCGGAAGTGAGATCGCCAAAGGCAACTTTACCCATGATATTCCCGTTGCCACGGGAGGTGATGAGGCCTCTCTCCTGCAGAACACACTACGGGAAATGCAGCAGCGCCTAAGCGGCATCATCGGTGATGTGCGCAGCGTCGCCGATTCGTTGGCGGGCGCTTCTGAGCAAGTCAGCTCTACGGCGCAGTCGCTTTCGCAAAGTGCCAGCGAACAAGCGGCCAGCGTGGAGGAATCCTCGGCATCGGTGGAGCAAATGTCCGCCTCTGTTAATCAGAACAGCGAGAATGCCAAGATCACAGACGGCATGGCGCAGCAAGCCTCACGCGAGGCTGCCGAGGGCGGCAAGGCCGTTACTGAAACCGTTGAGGCAATGAAGCGCATCGCGGAAAAGATCAGCATCATCGACGACATCGCCTATCAAACCAACCTACTAGCGCTGAACGCCGCTATTGAAGCGGCGCGCGCGGGTGCGCATGGCAAGGGCTTCGCGGTAGTGGCCACAGAGGTGCGCAAACTTGCCGAACGCAGTCAAGTCGCGGCGCAAGAGATCGGTGGCCTGGCAACAAACAGTGTTGCGATGGCTGAGCGCGCGGGCAAATTGCTTGATAGCATGGTCCCCGCCATCCAAAAGACTTCGGATCTCGTTCAAGAGATCGCGGCCGCTTCAGGCGAGCAAGCAAGCGGCGTCAGCCAAATAAATACTGCCATGAGCCAGCTCAGTCAAGCGACACAACAGAATGCGTCGGCCTCCGAGGAGTTAGCGGCAACGGCCGAAGAGATGAGCGGCCAAGCGCAGCAGCTCCAGCAAAACATGGCGTTCTTCAAATTGGCTGGGCATAGCCCCACCCCGGCGAGCAAACCGTCCGCCGCTACCAAAACCAAAGCTGTTGCAGGCTCTGATGTCGCGCCCAGCGAGTCGGCCGAATCCGGCGAGTACGTTCGCTTTTAAGAGGGTTGCAGACTATGGCTACGCCATTGAGCATCGAAGCCGCCTCGCATGAGCCGGAGACGGAAGAACAGCATCAATACCTAAGCTTTAGATTGGGTGATGAAACCTACGCGCTTGGCATCTTGGGGGTGAAGGAGATCATTGAATACGGCGGATTGACAGCCGTACCCATGATGCCCAGCTTTGTCCGCGGCGTCCTCAATCTACGGGGACGCGTGGTACCGGTCATCGATCTTTCGCTGCGCTTTGCACGTCAGCCAACCGTGCCGTCGCGACGCACCTGCATCGTCATCGTGGAGGTTATGGTTAGCGAGAATAGGCAGGATCTAGGCGTTATGGTGGACGCAGTGAATCAAGTCATTGAGATACTCCCCGCCGACATTGCGCCCTCCCCGGCTTTTGGCACGAACATCCGGACCGAGTTTATCGACGGTATGGGAAAAGTCGATGGAAAATTCGTAATTGTCTTGAATGTGGAGAAAGTCTTCTCGATCGAGGAAATGGCGTTGATTGGCCCCCTGCACGAGGCACTGCCATCGCTGCAGCCGGCCGCACACTAGTCGCCTGGGACAAGCTATCTACGCAACGCAAGCACGATTCGCCCGAAACCGGTTGAAAACTACGCAGAAGGGCAAGCCCTTCGGCACGACGCATTAATTGAGTTGATTGATGAGCCACCATGACTGAAGCACTACTAAGCATTTCGGATAAGGAATTCACTCAACTTCAGCGCTTCATCTACGATGCCGCCGGCATCAGCCTTGCGCCGTCGAAGAAGCCCTTGGTGTGCGGGCGCCTGATGAAGCGCTTGCGCCACTACAATTTCTCCAACTACAGCGATTACCTTCGACTGATTACCAGCACCGGTCAAGGGGCCGAACTACAAACGGCAATAGACTTGCTCACCACCAACGAAACTTACTTTTTTCGTGAACCGAAGCACTTTGAGTTTTTGGCGGAAACCGTTGTGCCCGCCCATCCCGCGGGCCGCGGCATCCGCGTCTGGAGCGCGGCCTGTTCAAGCGGCGAAGAGCCATACTCCATCGCCATGCTTTTGGAGGACAAGCTGGCTGGCAAGCCATGGCAAGTCATGGCTTCCGACATAAGTTCGCGCGTGCTTGAGCAAGCTCGGCTGGGGCGCTATCGGATGGAGCGCGCCCAGAATATCCCCAAAGCGTACCTAAGCAAATTCTGTCTCAAAGGCGTTGGCGCGCAAGCAGGACACCTCCAAGTAGATCAGCGGCTGCGCAACCGAATTGAGTTCCGCGCCATTAACCTCAATGAATCGCTGCCGGAAGTGGGCTCGTTCGACGTCATCTTCTTGCGCAATGTGATGATCTATTTTGATACCGAAACTAAGCGCAAGATCATTGCGCGCTTGTCCGCGGTGTTGGCCTCGCGCGGATACTTATTTGTCGGACACTCCGAAAGCCTGCACGGCATTGAGCATGCTCTGAAATCCGTTCAGCCCGCGATCTTTCAAAAAGTGTGAGCAATGCCCAAACCAGCCGACTACATGGAAATCTTCCTGCAGCCGGGGGAGTTTTTCTTCGCCGACGCGAGCACGCGCATCCGCACTCTGCTGGGATCGTGCGTTGCGCTTACGCTTTGGCATCCTAAGCTCCGGGTAGGCGGGATGTGTCACTGCCTGCTGCCACAGCGCGCGCGACGCACAGAAGCGGAACCAAGCGGCCAGTATGTCGACGAAGCAATTGAACTGTTCAAGCAGGAGATCGTGCGCCACAAAGCCCCGCTTAAGGAGTATCAAGCCAAACTGTTCGGCGGCGGCAATATGTTCCCCCGCATCAAGAAGGGTGCGAGCAGCGAAGTGGGTGCGCGCAACGTCGAGCGCAGTCTAGAGTGGATCGACAAACTTGGATTGCCGTTGGTCGCGCGCCATGTAGGCGACATCGGCCATCGCAACGTGATGTTTGATATCTGGAGCGGCGACGTATGGGTCAAGCATCAACCGATGGTTACAAAAAAGGCGGCCTAATCAATGAAGAAGACTAATGTTCTGATCGTTGACGATTCTGCAGTGGTCCGGCAAGTCGTCACTGACGTTCTGGCCAAAGATTCGGGAATCACCGTTATCGGCGCAGTCTCCGACCCCTTGTTTGCCATGGAGCGCATGAAGAAGGAATGGCCCGATGTGATCGTTCTTGATGTAGAAATGCCGCGCATGGATGGCATTACGTTCTTAAAAAAACTCATGACGGAGCGTCCGACTCCGGTGGTGATCTGCTCAACGCTGACCGAACGTGGTGCGGAAACTACAATGCAAGCCTTAGCGGCCGGCGCCGTCGGAATCGTGACCAAACCGAAAGCTGCGTTGAAGAAATTCCTCGAAGATTCACATCACGAGCTGATCGACGCCGTCAAAGCGGCGGCTCAAGCCAATGTAAAGCGGCTGGTTCCGGTAGGCGATGCGACAAAGGTGTCGCCAAAGCTCAGCGCTGACGCAGTACTGTCGGCACCCAATCAGGCGATGGCGCAAACCACCGACCGGATCGTGGCTGTCGGCACATCGACGGGAGGCACACAGGCACTGGAAACGGTGCTCACGCGCTTGCCGCGTGTTTGTCCAGGCATGGTGATCGTACAGCACATGCCCGATAAATTTACCGAATTATTTGCTGCCAGACTCAACAGCTTGTGCGAAATTGAAGTTCGCGAGGCAAAGAACAACGATCGCGTGCGTCCAGGACTCGCGCTGATCGCACCTGGTGGCAAACACATGTTGCTCAAACGCAGCGGCGCTCAGTATCACGTCGAAGTGGTCGATGGCCCGCTGGTCAATCGCCATCGCCCTTCCGTCGACGTACTATTCCGTTCGGTGGCGAAGTCCGCCGGCAAAAATGCCATGGGCGTGATTATGACGGGCATGGGAGACGACGGCGCCGCCGGCCTGCTGGAGATGCGTAACGCCGGCAGTCACACCATAGCGCAGGACGAAGCCTCATGCGTGGTGTACGGTATGCCTAAGGAAGCGGTGAAGCGCGGTGCAGCTTGCGAGGTCATGCCGCTGCTGGAGATTCCCAAACAAGTGGTGCGCCAGCTCTGATCTGCGCAAGGCGCAAGTTTGTTAGCGCTAGCGCCTTGCGCCTACCGGCTCGAGGTCGTGAAATCTTTACAGGCTCGAGGGTTCGAGTGAAGTAGTCGCCGCGCCGCACACGGCGGCATCGAACCTAAGCTACCGCGAAGCCGCGACCCGAACTTTGTTTGTCCGTGCGGCCATCGGGGCCATACACTGATGAGCTTACGCCGCCGCTTGGGCGCAACAAGGCCAGAGCCTGCTGCGTTTGCGCAATCCGCTGCTGCAGTAAAGCTGCGTTCGCGCTATTCAAGTCGCGCGCCGATCGCGCTAATGCAATAAGTGCAACGGGGGCGTTGCGCGCAACCGCAGTTAAGCGCTGGGCTAGATGCGACTTTTCGTCCGCCAGCCCGGCGATACGATCGCCATCATTGGCGATCAATGCAGCTTGCTCAGCCTGCAACAACCCGACGAATTGCTGCCACGCCCGTATATCAGCGTCCAGCTGCGCCGCCGCCTTTGATGTGCTCGCCTGCATTAGGCTTTTCTCGTGCTGAGCAACTCTTTTACCGTGTCGATCAACTTGTCGGCGACAACTTCGGCATTGACCTTGAACTTGCCTTCGGCGATGGCCTGTTTGATCTCTTCGACCTTGGCCTTGTCGACGGCGGGCACGTCCTTCAGACTTGCTTCCGCATGCTTAAGCTGATTCGAAAGCCGACTGAGATTGACTTTCTCGCCACTGCCCTCGACATCTTTAGGACCATGGCCATTGGCTTTGCCCTTGCCCTGGGAATCACCGACCGCGGTCGGTCCGACTGGTTTCAACAGATTATCAATTTTCATCTTGACCTCTCTTACTGGCTCTACGACTGGTTAACGGCAGTGCTGCTGAAATATTGAGGGTACTACGCCTTGTAGGAAATCTTCTGACCCAGATAACGGCGTGCCGGTGACCAACTTGAGCCCTCGATCAGAAACTTATTTCCACGATACCACCTGCGCGGGCTACGCCACTAACCATTTGATTCGACGTGGTTCTTACCTGGACAATCTGCCCTTCGCGGGCGCTGGTTAGCGTTTTTCCTTCGGCACTCACCGTAAATCCCATGCCTGCCGAAACGACTTTGACGCTTTGCCCTTGTTGCATGACGATGCTGGAGCGCAACGCCTCCTGACGCAACGGCTGGCCAGCCGCCAGCCCTACCGTTAAGGACTTGCCGGTGGCGCGCTCCATTGCAGTTATCGCGCCCGGTCCGATTTGACTCAGATCTCCGCTCTGAAACGTGAGATCGGCCACCTCAATCGGCTGGTTCGCCGCAATGGTGCGAGCGGCGACGACGTAGCGCCCGAGCACACTGACTTGCACCGGCACATAAATGGTCCAGCTCGCCCCCGCAACGCATCGCACCGCTACATTCGCTTTGCCGGCCCAGCGTGAGCCCGACGCGAGTGCGGGCTCCAGAGCGTCACATGGCGCAAGGTTGAGACGGCCTTCCGAGAGACGAACATCCAGCTGGACGCGTCCCGGAAAGTCTTTGGTCTCGCGCAATGCGTATGCCTCGACTGCCGCTCGAATCGCCGCTGGGTCTTGTCGCTCCTCAGCCGCGCCGTGAGCGCCGCCTGCCGCTAGCCAAGCCGCTACTGCGGCCCAATAGTGCCGGAATCGCATAAACAGACGAACTCCTACTCGATAGATTGCGCTGGCTATTGTAGGTAGGGCGCCGCCTCCACATGCGCGGAACAGACCGGTATTCCTCTCGTTAATCGGACTATCGAATCTCCTTAAGCTCTCCCACAATGCCCACAACCCGAAAAGGGACATGGAAGGACGAAACATGATCAAAGGGCTGGATACCGCGCTGAATTTCCACACGCAAGCGCTCGGCGTACGCGCCAAGCGCGGGGAAGTTCTAGCGTCGAATATCGCTAACGCCGAGACCCCAAACTATCAGGCGCGCGATCTAGATTTCGGCAAAGCATTGCAGAACGCACTCGATAGCGCGCGTGTCGACAGCACCCGTGGTGCGCTGGCCGCGAGCGCGCCAGGTCACCTGCCCGGCAAAGCGCTTGAGCCACCGCACGACGCCCAACTGCTCTACCGCACACCGCAAGCGGCCAGCATCGACAACAACACCGTGGCGCTCGACGTCGAACGCGCCAAGTTTGCCGATAATGCGCTGCACTACGAGGCTAATCTGACCTTTTTGAACGGTCAAATCAAGTCGCTCTTGAGCGCCATCCAAGGGTAGCGCCGATGGCTCTCGACAAAATCTTCTCCGTGGCCGGCAGCGCGCTAACAGCACAGACGCATCGGCTCAATGTCACCGCCAGCAACCTCGCCAACGCCGACAGTGTCACCGGCCCAGATGGCAAACCCTACCGCGCGAAGCAAGTGGTGTTCGCCGTCGATCCAAGTGGCGCAGACAGCAACGCGGTCGGCGTCAAAGTCGCCGATGTCGTTGAGGATCAATCGCCACTCAAACGCATTCACGATCCCGGCAACCCGGCCGCCGATCAGGAGGGATACGTCACGATGCCGAACGTGGATGTCGTCGAAGAGATGGTCAATATGATCTCCGCTTCACGCGCGTACCAGACCAACGTCGACATGATGAACACGGCCAAGACGCTGATGGCAAAAACGCTGCAAATCGGCCAGTCATAGGAGTAAGTGATGGCGACAGTTCAAGAAACTTCCAGCAACACCCTACTGCAGTCGCTTACTGGCGCGAGCGCCTCCAGCAAAAGCGAAGCCGAGCAAGCGGGCGACCGCTTTCTCACTCTGCTTGTGACGCAAATGCGCAACCAGGACCCGCTGAACCCGCTAGACAATGCTCAGGTCACGAGCCAACTCGCGCAGATCAGCACCGTGACCGGGCTCGACAAGCTCAATACGACGCTGCAATCCTTCGCCAACGGCTTCGCCTCGACCCAGATGCTGCAGGCGGCGACCATGATTGGGCGCGAAGTACTGGTGCCAAGCGAGCAGATCCAACTAGTCGATGGCGCCGCCACGTTTGGGGTCGAATTGACGCAACCGGCAGATCAAGTCGTGGTATCGATACTCGATGCGGCAGGTAACACGGTGCGCAAACAGGACCTTGGTGCTCACTCCACCGGCACGGCGACTTTCGCTTGGAACGGACTGAACAATCTAGGCGCATCCGTGCCCGATGGACGGTACCAGATCAGCATCACGGCCAAGCAAGGCGGCAAGGAAACTGCCGCTGAAGCACTGAGCTTCGCGCGCGTCGAAAGCGTGGCGCAGAACGGTCAGGAAATCGAATTGGAGCTACAAGGCTTGGGGGCGGCTAACCTAAGCGACGTGCGCCGCATCAACTAGCAAAGCACAGCGCAGCACCACTCAACTTAGCAATCTAGCAGAGGAACAAGAATGGCATTTCAACACGGACTGAGCGGCCTGAACGCCGCGGCAAAGAATCTCGATGTCATCGGCAATAACGTTGCCAACTCGAATACGGCGGGTTTCAAAGGCTCGCAAGCGATCTTTGCCGACGTCTACGCCGCCTCGCTTACCGGCTCGGGTGGCACCGACATCGGCATTGGCACTCGCTTGGCGATGGTGGCGCAGCAATTCACGCAGGGCAATATCACCACGACCAACAATCCACTTGATGTCGCGATCAACGGCAGCGGATTCTTCCGCCTGAGCGATAACGGTGCGGTCACCTACTCGCGCAATGGCCAGTTCCATATGGACAACCAAGGCTACATCATCAACACCAACAATTCGCGCTTGACCGGCTATGGCGTCAACGCAAACGGCACGATCAACGCCGGCGTGCTGACAGAACTGAAGATCTCGACATCGGATCTGGCACCGCAGGCAACCACAGAACTGAACGCCGTGCTCAACTTGGATTCCCGCGCGAGCACATTGGCGGCGGCCACGTTCAATCTTTCCGATCCGACGACATACAACAGCTCAACATCGGTATCGCTGTACGATACGCTGGGCAATCCGCACACGTTCTCGACCTACTACGTCAAGACCGCGCCGGACGTCTGGGAAGTCTTTGCCGCTAACGACGGCGTTCAGGTCGGCGCTGGCAGCATCGGCACTTTGACTTTTCAGCCTGACGGGCAGATCGACACGGCGGCAACGGTGTCACCTTTCCCGGTGAGCGTGCCGGTAACGACCGGTGCCGTCACGCCGTTAACGTTCGACATGATATACAGCGGCACCACACAGTTCGGCAGTGTGTTCAGCGTAAATGCTCTGGCACAAGATGGCTACACCTCAGGACGCCTGTCCGGCTTCAGCGTGGCCTCGGACGGCACGCTGCAGGGCCGCTACACCAATGGTCAAGCCGCCACGCTTGGTCAAGTTGTTCTCGCCAATTTCGCCAATCCCCAAGGTCTGCAGCCGAGCGGAAACAACGTCTGGACCGAAACGGCAGATGCGGGCGCGGCATTGATCGGCGCGCCCAATACCGGAAGTTTGGGTGTGCTGCAATCCTCCTCCATCGAGGATTCCAATGTGGACCTCACCGCGGAATTGGTGAACATGATTACCGCGCAGCGTGTGTATCAGGCAAACGCCCAAACCATCAAGGCGCAGGACGCGGTGCTGCAAACCTTGGTCAACCTCCGCTAACCACGCCTGGGCTGAACACACATGGACCGCATGCTGTATGTCGCGATGGGCGGCGCCAAACAGATCCTTACGCAACAAGCGGCGACGGCGCACAACCTCGCCAATGCCGCGACACACGGCTATCGCGCCGAGACGCACGCATTTCGTGTGGCTCCGGTCATCGGCGACGGGCTGCCGACGCGGGCGCATGTCGCGGATGCATCGACCGGAACCGACTTCTCGCAGGGGCCGATCCAGCAAACGGGAAGAGACTTGGATGTGGCGATCCAAGGCGAGGGCTGGTTCGCAGTGCAGACCGCCGCCGGAGAAGAAGTCTATACTCGTAGTGGTAACTTTCAGACAGACTCTACTGGTCAGCTTGTAACGCATAATGGTATGACAGTATTGGGCGATGGCGGACCCATATCGCTGCCGCCCAACGCCAACGTCGTCGTGGCGCGCGATGGCACGGTATCGGCCGTCCCGCAAGGTCAGTCCGCGGTTCAGGTGCTGGGCAAACTCAAACTCGTCAATCCGTCTGCCGCCGACTTGCAGCGCGGTGATGACGGTTTGTTCCGCCTGCGCGACGGCGGCAGCGCCGATGCCGATGCAACCGTGGCCGTTACCAGCGGCGCGCTGGAAGGCAGCAATGTCAATGTCGTTGAAGCCATGGTCAATATGATTGCTTTGTCGCGCTCGTTCGAGATGCATATGAAATTTCTGGAGAACGCCGAGGCGAATGACCGCCAGGCCAGCTCCGTGCTCACCACAGCGCGTTAACCCACCCGATTTCTCGACTAGGAACACAGCATGATTCGCTCGCTTTGGATTGCCAAAACCGGTCTCGATGCGCAACAAACGCAGATGGACGTCATTTCCAACAACTTGGCCAACGTCGGCACCAGCGGCTTTAAGCGTGCGCGCGCGGTGTTCGAAGACTTGATCTACCAGACCTTGCGCCAGCCTGGGGCGCAATCCTCACAGCAAACGCAACTGCCATCAGGCTTGCAAATCGGCACCGGCGTACGGCCAGTGGCGACTGAGCGGGTATTCACACAAGGCAATTTGCAGCAAACCGGCAATTCGCTGGATGTGGCGATCCAAGGCAAAGGGTTCTTCCAAGTGTTGATGCCCGACGGCACCACCGCCTATTCGCGCGATGGTCAATTTCAGACCGACGCTCAGGGCCAACTGGTCACCTCCAGCGGTTTCCCGGTACAACCCGCAATCACCATCCCGCCCAACTCGCAGTCGATCACCATCGGCCGCGATGGCACGGTGTCAGTGACGCAGTCGGGGCAAGCGGCGCCGACCCAAGTCGGCGCACTGCAACTGGCGACGTTCGTCAACGCCACCGGGCTGCAAAGTGCCGGCGAGAATCTCTACATAGAAACCGCTTCATCGGGTACAGCCAGCCTTGGCGCGCCGGGCACCAACGGCGCGGGCTTGCTCAATCAGGGGTATACAGAAACATCGAACGTCAATGTCGTGGAGGAACTGGTGAGCATGATTCAAACGCAACGCGCTTATGAGATCAATTCAAAGGCAATCCAGTCTTCTGATCAGATGCTGCAGCGCCTGGCGCAACTGTAGCCTCTTACCAACTAAGCCGACCTACCCGCTCTCGAAGGGTTTCGCCGCAAATGATGTTTAGATTCTGTCGCCCCTTGCTGATCATCTCGGCAATCTTGCATCTGGCTGCCTGCGCGACGCTGCAGAGCGAGCAGCCGCTGCCACCACACGTAAGCGTCCGGCCCAAGCCGGCTGCACCCGCCCGTCACGAGAATGGTGCGATTTTTCAAACGGCGCTCGCCAGCCAGAGCAGCGCGCAGTACCGCCCGCTTTTCGAAGACATACGCGCGCGCCATGTCGGCGACACGATCGTAATTCTGCTCAATGAGCGCACTGCCGCGAGCAAGAATGCTTCGAGCAGCGCTAGCAAGACCAACGATGTTGAGTTTGGCATCCCAGCTCTCAACAAACTGCCCGGCAAAACCCTACTGGGGGCGGAGCTAGAGGCGAATTCGTCGAACAAATTTCAAGGCCAAGGCGCGAGTGCGGCAAACAACGAGTTCTCCGGCACCATTGCAGTGACGGTTATCGAAGTATTGCCCAACGGCAACTTGATTGTCTCCGGAGAAAAGCAAATCGCCATCAATCAAGGCGAAGAATTCATTCGCTTTTCTGGGGTCGTCAACCCCACGACGATCGGCTCTGCCAATAGTGTCTCGTCCACGCAAGTGGCCGACGCACGAATCGAGTACCGTGGCAAAGGCTACATTACCCAGGCGCAGAAAATGGGTTGGCTTTCGCGCTTCTTCATGTCCGTGCTGCCGTTCTGAGCCGCTTCCTCACATGAGCAATCCCATCCTATCGATACTGCTGTGCGCGCTAATCGCTTGTGGAGTACCTGACGCAAATGCTGAGCGCTTAAAGGAAATCGCCAATATTCAGGGCGTGCGCGAGAATCAGTTGATCGGCTACGGCTTGGTCGTGGGTTTAGATGGCAGTGGCGATCAAACGACGCAGACCCCGTTTACGGTGCAAAGCACCATCAGCATGCTGTCGCAATTGGGCGTGCAGCTGCCGCCCGGAACCAGCTTGCAATTGAAGAACGTTGCTGCAGTCATGGTCACGGCGTCCTTACCGCCGTTCGCCCGGCCAGGGCAAACCATCGATGTAACGGTTTCATCCATAGGCAACGCCAAGAGCTTGCGCGGCGGAACTTTGTTGATGGCGCCGCTGAAAGGCGCCGATGGTCAGATATACGCGATTGCACAGGGGCACGTGTTAGTTGGCGGCGTGGGCGCCTCCTCCGCGGGCAGCCAAGTCGTCGTGAATCACCTCAGCGTGGGCCGCGTGCCCTCCGGGGCCAGCGTCGAACGCTCAGTCCCGACCGCGTTGGGACAAGCCGAGTTTGTTCACCTTGAACTGAAGCAAACCGATTTCACTACGGCCAAACGCGCCGTGGATGCGATCAATGAGCAATTCGGCGTCGGCACTGCCATCGCTTTGGATGGCCGCACGCTACGTTTGCGCGCACCCAGCACCCAAGACGAGCGCGTCGCGTTCGTCTCCAACGTCGAAAATGTTGAAGTGAAAGCCGCGCCGAGCGTAGCGAAGGTAATCGTCAATGCGCGCACCGGCTCCGTCGTCATGAATCAGTTCGTGCGAGTTGAGCCCTGCGCCGTCGCACATGGAAATCTGTCGGTGACTATCAGCACGCAGGCCGCCGTCAGCCAACCCAATGCTCTCGGTCAAGGTCAAACCGTGACCACCGAGCAGTCGCAGATCGATATCAAGCAAGACAAGGGGCAGCTCGTCGTGGTGCAAGGCGCTAACCTTGGCGATGTCATCAAGGCATTGAACGCAATCGGCGCTACGCCGCAAGACTTGTTATCGATTTTGCAAGCCATGAAAGCGGCGGGCGCACTGCGCGCCGAGCTGGAAATAATCTAGAGCCAGCGTATGCTTGGACAAGCGCCCGACCTCAGCGTACAACTCGGCATCCAAAGCAGTGAGCTCGATCAGCTTCGCTCACAAGCGGCACGCGCACCGGAGAAAGCCCTCAAGGCCGCAGCGCAACAGTTCGAAGCACTCTTCCTAAACACGTTGCTGAAAAGCATGCGCGACGCCAGCGCGGGAGAAGGTCTGTTTGATAGCGAACAAACCAAGTTGTATACGTCAATGCTGGATCAGCAGTTTGCGCAGACGTTGTCGAAACGCGGCATCGGTCTGGCTGAGATGATGGTGCAACAGTTATCCCAACAAATGGGCGCCACGGGCAAACCGGACGCCGCTCACAACCTCGCGTCGCCGCCCTTGCCCCCGACATCGGATAGCCAAGCACCAGGGCAGCCAAGCTTGCCGCCGCGTCCGAACCCGTACGCCGGCCTTGCCGCATCGGCCATGCGATCGGTAGCGAATACGCCCACACCACCGGCAGAGCCTCAACGGCCACCCGAAGAGGCAACGCGAGCTCAGAGCACGGCTACCCCGCGCGAATTTGTTGAGCGGGTAGTGCCACACGCGCGCGCAGTGGCTGAGGACTTGGGTATTCCGATGAAGTTTTTGCTGGGCCAAGCGGCGTTGGAGAGTGGCTGGGGACGTCGGGAACCGCGTTTCTCTGACGGCAGCAGCAGCCATAACTTGTTCGGCATCAAGGCGGATCGCGCTTGGAAGGGTGCCGTCATCGAAGTGACCACCACCGAATACGTCAACGGCCGAGCCGAAGTCGTCAAAGATCGCTTCCGCGCCTACGGCTCTTACGCGGATTCTCTGCGCGACTACGCCGATTTCTTACGCTCCAATCCACGCTACGCACAAGTTTTAGAGGGTAAGCATGACGCCGTCGGTTTTGCGCGTAGCCTGCAGCAGGCCGGTTACGCCACTGATCCGCGCTATGCCGAAAAGCTCGCCAGTGTGATAAACGGCCCCTCCATGCGGGCCTCGGTCGCCTGATGCCTACCCATGGCTAAAGATTATCCGCCGGGAGCCGTTACACTTTTTGCCGCCTGGATCGCAGCACGCCAGGCAGCAGTCCGGTTCCTTTCCCTCCGTTTTGGAACTTCGGGCTTGGGCGAGGAGTGGGGTCACACCCACTCCTCCATTTTGCAGCAGCGCTTGAACTGATTCACGAAGAGGCCAAACGGGGCTTATGGGAAACAGCATACTAGGTATCAGCTTGAGCGGCTTGCACGCCGCCCAAGCCGGATTGGCGACCACCAGCCACAATATCGCCAACGCCAATACCCCCGGCTACACGCGCCAAAGCGTAGTGCAGACCTCGCGCGCGCCGCAGAAAGCCGGCGCGGGATTTCTTGGTCAAGGGGTGGACGTCGCTGGCGTCGAACGCACCTATAGCGCATTTCTGACCGGGCAGTTGAATAGCGCAAAGTCGGCGCAAGCCGAGCTCGACGTCTATCACTCCCAAATGCGTCAGCTCGATAACATGCTGGCCGATAGCAGAAGCGGGCTCAACGGCGCTTTGCAGACATTCTTCAGCGGTCTAAACGACGTTGCGAGCCGTCCGAACGATAGTGCAACTCGTCAGGTAAGCTTTGATCAGGCGCAAAGCCTGGTTTCGCGCTTCCGCTCCCTCGACGATCGCATTGCCAGCATTCGCGAGGGCACCAATGAGCAGATCGGCGCAAGTGTGCAAGCCGTCAACACATACGCGGCGCAAATCGCGAAGTTAAATGATCAAATCAGCGCGATGGAGTCGAATGCTGAAGGTCAGCAAGCCAATGATCTGCGCGACCAACGCGATCTTCTGCTCTCCAAGCTTGGCGAAGAAATCCGTGTCACCACTGTCGAACAGTCTGACGGCAGCTACAACGTGTTCATCGGCAACGGCCAAGCGCTAGTAGTTGGCGCCAAGGCGGGACGCTTGGGTGCGTTGACGTCCACAACCGATCCGCAAAAGCTTGATCTGGCCTTTTCAGGCGGTGGCAATTTTGTGCGTTTCAAGCCGGACAGTTTGAACGGCGGTCGGCTGAGCGGTCTGGTCTCGTTTCAGGACACTGGCCTCGACACTGCCAAGAATCAGCTTGGGCGCCTCGCATTGAATTTAGCGGGCACCCTCAATGAGCAGCACCACCTCGGTCAGGACCTGGCCGGTGCACTGGGCGGCGACTTCTTTAGCGCTCCTGCACCGCAAGTCAATCAAGCCACCACCAATACCGGGACTGCGGCGTTAAGCGCCAGCATCACAGATTACACGCAACTTGCGGCAAGCGATTACCGCGTGCAGTACGACGGCGCAAACTTCGTGGTAACGCGATTGAGCGACAGCAGCGTGACGACCGCTGCAACGCTACCGCACACCATCGACGGGGTTGAGCTCAGCATCGCGAGCGGTGTCATGGCGGCGGGTGACGAGTTTCTGGTGCGGCCCACTTTCAACGCCGCTGGGCGCATGGGATTGGCACTCACCAATGGGGCTCAGATCGCCGCGGCATCGCCGGTCAGCGCTAGGGTGGTAACAGCAAATAGCGGCAACGGAACGATAGGGGTCGCGGCAACGGATGGAACCGACCCCAATTTGCTGGCGAACGTAACCATAACGTTCACCAGTGCCGGCACGTTCAACGTTTCCGGACCGGGCACCGGCAATCCTGCCGGGCTCGCCTACACTTCGGGCGCCGCTATCGCCTTCAATGGCTGGAATGCGCAAATAAGCGGCACCCCCGTCGCCGGAGACACTTTTACCATCGGCCCCAATACGGGAGCGGTATCCGACAACCGCAACGCGTTAGCGCTTGCCGGTCTGCAATCGCAAAAACTGCTCGACGGTGGTAATACCAGCTACGAGGGTGCGTACGCACAACTCGTCGGCCAAGTGGGCAGCAAGACACGCGAACTAGAAATCAGCAGCACCGCTCAGGCTGGCGTAGTGCGTCAAGCGCGCGACGCGCAACAATCATTCTCCGGGGTGAATCTCGAAGAGGAAGCGGCCAATTTGATCCGTTATCAGGCCGCTTACCAAGCTGCCGCCAAGGCTATGGAAATCGCCCGCACACTGTTCAACCAACTGCTCGAACTATAGGCGACGCTATGCGACTCAGCACCAACATGATCTTTGATCAAAGCGTGGCGCAATTGCAGCAACAGCAGACCAGCATCTTTAAGCTGCAAGAGCAGATTGCAAGCGGGCGCAAAATTCTATCTCCCGGCGACGATCCCATTGGGGCCTCGCAAGCGGCGAAGATAGATGCCACGCTCGCTCGTAACACTCAGTTCGGCACCAACCGCCAAGCCGCTAACAGCAGCCTGCAACGCGGCGAGCTCGCGGTACGCTCGATTGGCACGCTGTTGCAGGACGTGCGAGAGGTTGCGCTGCAAGCGGGCAACGCCTCGTACAGCAACTCAGATCGGGCAGCGCTAGCGACCGAGATCCGCAGTCAACTAGGCGAGCTGTTCACGCTCGCCAATGCGCGCGACGAGAATGGCGATTTTATCTTCGCGGGCAACCAATCCAATCGTCCTCCGTTTGTAAAAACCAGCGGCGGCGCCCAGTATGTGGGTGACCAGGGCCAACGCTTTGTACAAGTGGCCGACACGCGTCAAGTTAAGGTCAATGTGCCCGGTTGGGAACTGTTCGATCGCGTCAGCACCGGCAATGGCGTCTTTAGCACCACTGCGCAGGCAGCCAATACCGGCACGGCAATAACGTCATCCGGATCCGTAGCCAATCCTAGTGCGCTGACAGGCCATAACTACCGCGTCACGTTCAACATAAGCGGCAGCACAACGACTTACGACATATCCGACTTGACCGCAGGCACCACTGTTTCCAGTGGCAACGCCTACGTCTCCGGTCAAGCCATCGCATTTGATGGCCTGCAGTTCGAAGTTCAAGGCAACCCAGCTAGTGGCGATGTCATCGACCTCCAGCCCAGCACCAAACGCAGCCTGTTTGCAACTCTGACCGACTTGGCGAATCTTCTAGAAACGCCCGTTGCCGTGGCTGCGGACCGGGCGCGCTTGCAAAACGGACTTAACGCTTTGATCCCACAACTCGACCATGCCCAAAGCACGACGTTCGGCGCGCTAGCTGAGGTCGGCGCGAGCTTGCAAGAGATAGACCGGTTGCAGGTGTTAGGGGAAGAACTAGATGTTCAATACAGGCAGAATCTTTCGGAGATCCAGGACGTAGACTACGCCAAAGCGATCACCGATCTCACGCGACAGCAAAGTCAGCTGGAAGCGGCACAGAAGTCATTCGCGCGCATCAGCTCACTGTCGATCTTCGAATACATCTAGTGGGGAAGCCCACAAATAACTTTCGTAGTTCGAACGAGATTGCCGCCATGCCGCATGTCTTGCATCTTCGATGCGGCATTTGAGGCCTCTGGAATTCAGCAAGTTGTTTGTGGGACACCACACCAGCGAAAGCACCGGCGCGCCTGGCGCCGGCAAGAACACCGCCTAGCGCGCAATCTGCATTGCGAGTTCCAAAGCGTGCTGAAACATGCGCTCGAGCATCGGCGCAAGATACGGCAGCGTAAGCGCCAGCAATAAGAACCCCACTGCGAGGCTGATTGGAAATCCGACGGCGAACAAGTGCAGTTGCGGTGCCGCGCGCGTAAGTATGCCTAGCGCCAGATTGGTCACCAACATTGCGCCCACCACTGGGAGAGCCAGCGTCAAACCGAAACTAAACACCGCGCGACCTGCTTCGACCACCGCCATGGCCGCATTGCCGCCGAAGACCGCGCCGTCGAGCGGCAGAATGCGAAAACTCTCGGCTAGCGCCCCAATAATCATCAAGTGCGCGTTGATGGACAAGAACACCAACGTCGCGACGACGCCCAGCAGACGTCCAATGCCAGAAGTTTGATCCGCGGTTTGCGGATCAAAGAAAGTGGCGAAGCCCAACCCCATCTGCAGACCGATCAACTCGGCGGCAAAGTCGATCGCCGCGAATGCAATTCGCGTGGCGAACCCCATAGCCATGCCAATGATGATTTCCTTGACGATCAGCCCCAAACCGAACCATGAATCTAGCGCATCTGCGGGTACTGCCGGCAAGCCCGGTGCAACGATCAGCGCCAGACAGACACCTAGCCCAATCTTGACGCGCGCCGGCACGGTTTGCACGCCGAACACCGACATCGTGCTCAGCAGTGCCAAGATGCGCACCAGCGGTAGCATGAAGGTGGCAACCCACTCAAGCAGCTGCGCGCTGGTGACGGTGAGCATCGCAAATTGGATGAGGCAGCGTTATCGGTTAGCCGATCAGGAACGGGATATTGGCAAACAGGCGGTGCATGTAATCCGTCAGGTATCCCAGCATCCAGGGTCCCGCCAGTACCAGCACGGCGAAAAGTGCGAGCAATTTCGGAATGAATGTCAAAGTCATTTCATTGATCTGCGTGGCGGCCTGGAAAATGCTGACTATGACACCCACGGCGAGCGCCGCGAGCAACAACGGCGCGGACACGATTAACAAAACTTGAAGCGCTTCGCGCCCGATGCTCAAGACACTTTCCGGGGTCATAGCCGCCCTTTCAACTCAAGAAGCTCTGCGCCAGCGAGCCGATCAGCAAGTGCCAGCCGTCCACGAGCACAAACAGCATGATCTTGAACGGCAATGACACGATTACCGGCGACACCATCATCATGCCCATCGACATCAGCACGCTGGCAACGACCAAGTCGATAATGAGAAATGGAATGAACACCAAGAACCCAATCTGGAATGCGGTCTTCAGCTCGCTGGTGACAAACGCCGGCACCAGAATCTTCATCGAGATCTGCTCTGGCGCTTCGATCTTGGGGGCGTCACCGAGCTTGGCGAACAATGCGATGTCAGTCTCTCGCGTATGGCGCAGCATGAATGCCTTTAAGGGCTGCGCGCCTTTTTCCAACGCCACCGGAAAATCGATAGTCCCCTCCTCGAAGGGCCGATAGGCTTCCGTGTAGATCTTGTCAAATACCGGCGCCATGACGAAGAAAGTCAAGAACAGCGCCAATCCGATCAAAACTTGATTCGGCGGCGCGCTTTGCGTGCCGAGAGCTTGCCGCAACAACGAGAGCACAATGATGATGCGAGTAAACCCGGTCATCATCAGCAACACGGCGGGCAAGAACGACAGTGCCGTCAATGCCAGCAAGGTTTGAATGCTGAGCGTGTAGCTCTGCCCGCCCCCCGGCAGAGGTTTGCTGGAGAATGCCGGCAGACCGGTATCTTGCGCCAGCACCAGTTGCGGCAGCATGAGCGTCAAAACTATTGCTGCGCCAAGCACGAAGCGCACAGTCGCTCTTGAAGCTGTGGTGCAGCGCAGGACCCGCGCAGACACGCCGTTATGCTCCACTGCGCCGGTCGACAGCGCTCTTAAGCCATCCCGCGAAGCGATGTGCCGGTGTCGGCGCATCGTTGCCGGGTATGCCTGGCTCCTGCCGCGGAAACTGATGCAATGCGCTAACACGGCCTGGGGCAACGCCTAAGACCAACCAGGTATCGCCCGCTTCCACAACCACCACCCGCTCGCGTGTTCCGACCGCCACGGAACTAATGACTTTCAGAAGCGCCGGCGCGCCGAACGCGCGCTGTGGCAGTCGCCGCATCAGCCACGCCGCTCCGGCGATCAGCGCAAGTGTGGCGGCCAGCGCCATCAGCATGGTCGCTATACTGCCGCCTGATACTACTGGAGCATGAGTTGGAGCCTCCGCTCCGAGCACATACTGCGGCACCATGCCGACCAGCAGCAGGCCGTTGCGAACGCTCATCGCTTAAGCTTGCGCATGCGTTCGCTCGGCGTCACGATATCTGTCACGCGGATGCCGAAGCGATCATTGACGACCACCACCTCGCCTTGCGCAATGAGGCAGCCGTTCACGAGGATGTCCATTGGCTCACCGGCGAAGCCATCGAGTTCCACCACGGAGCCTTGTGCCAACTGCAGCAATTCCTTGATCGGCAACTTGGTGCGGCCCAATTCCACTGTTAGGTTGACTGGAATCTCGAGAACCATGTCGAGATCATTGCCGCCTTCTTTGGTAGAACCTTGCGACAAGCGCTCAAACACATGCGGCGCCGCGTTGGGTTCCGCCGCCACGGCCACGCCGGCGCCCTCCTGAGCTTGCTGCTCGGCTAGCGCAGCTGCCCAATCGTCAGCGGCTGAGGTCTCAGGCACTGATTCCTGCATGTCGTTCTCCTTGGTCGATTTGAGTTACATCTCCGTTGCGAACGGTATGCTCAACTTTGAGGGCATAGTGCCCGTTGCTGACGCCATACCGTCCGGCCAAGACCGGAATTGAATCCACAGTGGCGTACACGTGTTCGGCCAACTCGACCGGAATCACATCACCCACGCGCAAGTTCAGTAGTGTTTGAACGGTAACGACGCTTTCGCACAACGTCGCCACCAAGTCGATTTCGGCGCTCTTAATCTGCTGCGACAACATGGATAACCAACGCCGATCCACCTCCATTTGCTGTCCCTGAACATTGCTGAACAACAACTCGCGGATCGGTTCGAGCATCGAATAGGGCACGCAAATAATCAAGTCGCCGCCGGCGGTGCCGATTTCGATGCGAAACGACGTGGACACCACCACTTCGTTCGGCATGGCAACGTTGGCAAACTGGGTGTTCATCTCGGAGCGTTGGTACTCGAATGCCAATTCATATACCGGCTGCCATGCCTTGGTGTACTCGGCGAATGCCACTTCGAGCAAACGCATGACGATGCGCATTTCAACCGGGCTGAGTTCCCTGCCCTCCACGCGAGTGTGAAGTTTGCCGCTGCCGCCGAACAGATTGTCGATAACGGCGAACACCAGGTTGGGATCGAAGATGAACAAGGCGGTGCCGCGCAACGGCCGCGCGCTCACCAGATTGATATTCGTAGGCACGACCAAGTTGCGCACGAACTCGCTGTACTTGGTGACCGACACCGGCTGCACCGAAATCTCCGGCGTGCGCCGCACAAAATTGAATAGGCCAACACGCAGGAAACGCGCAAAACGCTCATTGATAATTTCCATCGTGGGCATGCGCCCACGAACGATGCGCTCCTGCGAGCCAAAACTGTAAGGGCGGATACCGCTCTCGTCTTGCTCCGCTGGCTGCTCCGCCTCCTCGCCGCTAACGCCCTTCAGCAGCGCATCGACTTCTTCTTGTGAAAGGACTTCGTCGCCCATGAGTCGTCGACCAGACCGCCGTTACTGAATGACGAATGAGGTAAACAGAACGCCAGCCACCTGATCGGCCTGCTTTTTGTCGCCCAGCGCGAGCTTGATCTGCGCAGTGATGTCTTTGCCCAATTGCTGCTTGCCCTTGAGTGAGCCCAAGTCAGCCGCACTTTTGCTCGACAGCAGGAGCAGCACACGGTCCTTAATTTCTGGCATGCGCGCCTTGATGGCGTCGCCCGCAGTAGGTTCTTTCAGCTTCGCCACCAGTGTGGTTTGCAGGAACTGCCCTTCGCTTTGCGGTTGCAAGTTGACCGTGAATGTATCTAAGTCAACAAACGCCGGCGGTTTTTCGTGCTCCACCTTTGCCGCATGCGCGTCCTTCCCTTTGGGTTTCGGTTTCATAAAGAACCAAGCCCCGCCACCACCACCCAGCAGCAACACCACGGCAGCGATGATGACGATCATTTTCTTGCCCTTCTTGGGCTTGCCTTCCGCTGCGCCTTCAGCCGGCGCGGGAGCACTTTTCGACATGGAGAGACCTTTAACCTAGGATTGTGCCATTAACAAATGGTATTATGGCAACGTACTAGTCAAGGCTATGCAAGGAATAGAGGGTGAAAACCCCGCGAGTCCGCCGCCTAATCACTTAGTAAATCGCCGCAGCCCGACCGTCGGAAACCTGCAAGAGCTTGTTACCCGGTCACCGCAACGAGATGGGAGCTGCGGAGCACTGGCTACGACCAGCGGCAATGCGCGGCTACCTCACGCGAACGTGTCGACTAAACCGCGGCGCACGAGCAGACGGCGCACCGGCTCGTCGTCGCGCGTGTCAGTATCGCTACCGCTCCGGCGTCCCTTTTCACCGGCCCCGCCGTCGGCTTGGCGCGATTGCGCTTCGCCGCCGCCCTCGCTCGATTCCAGCGAAACGCTGTCGAGCTGAACGCCACGGTCGGCCATCATTTGCTCCAGCTTCGGTAGAGCCGCCTGCAACACATCCAGGGTCGCAGCGTGATGAACGGTGAATGACGCTTGGACGCGGTCGTCCAGCACGTTCAAACTGACCTCAATTGGTCCCAATTCGGCGGGGTTGAGCCGCAGCTCGGCTTTGCCACCCCCATTGCTCACCAGTAAAGAGATTTGGTCGGAGAACGCGGTAGACCATTCGGCTGCGTGCAGTGGCGTGGCTATCTGCAAAACTTGCACAGCTACCGCAGGGGCCTTGCGGGATTCGGAATGCGCCGCACCCACGGCAGACTGCATCTCTACGCGCGTCTGAGAATCTTGCTCACTCGCCTTCACTTCGGTATTCGTTGAGGCGGCCTGCGTGAGCGCAGTCGAGAAATCGGCGTTTCCATCCATCGCCAAATTCGCCTCTTCACCCCCCCCCGGCGCCGACCCCGGCACCACTGCCGCCTCGCGCGCGTCCGCCAGGCGCGTGCCTTGACTACGCGCCATCACGCTCACACTCTCGGTCAGGTCTTGCCCTTCGCTCTCGCTGCTATTGGAAACGGATGAAATCGGCACCTCGTTACCGGCGCCGTCCAGCCAACTTTGCCAGACCTGTACTAAGCTCACCGCGGGATTCTCAGCAACGGCTGCGCTGGCTGGCGCCGTCACTTCGATCAACTCAACACCGTCCAACTTACTCACACTCTCGCCCTCGGCTCGCCCGCTGGGCGCGGCCGCAAGATCCGCAATCAGCGAGGCTGAATCGCCGAGTAGTTGCTCGAAACTCAGAAGTTCGGCAGGAATCGCGTTTGCGCCTTGCGGCGCCAGTTTACCGAACGCCCTTGAACTCTTGATCTCCGCGATGGCGCTCACGTTAACGGGTTTGTTCATGCTAACTGCCTCCTGTGAAGACTATTCGCGCGTATCGCGCTTAACTTGAATGCGACACATTTCACGCCGGTCGCGGCTTCTGCTTGCGCTGCCATAGGCTGATCGCGCGTTCGTCGGTTTGGTACTGTTCCTTGCGCGCAGCCGCCTGCGCCAATTCGGCTTGAGATCGCTGCATGAGCACTTCGAAAGACTTGACGCGATGCTTTTGCTGCCGCCAGTCGCGCTCGCGCACACCTCGCGACATATCACATTGCGCGACTACACGCTGCTGCTCTTCGATTGCACGACCTAGCTGCGCAAGGAACGTCCGATAGTTCGCAATTAGGCTCGCGTAAGTCCCGGCAGCAAGCGCTTCGGCGAAACGCGATTCATATTCAATTTGGAAGCGCTCAAGCACGTCTAGGCGCTTGCGTGCTTGATCTAAATCCCGGTTTGCACACGCCAATTGCTGCGCGGCGCGATCCGCGGCGGTTTCAGATACGTTCACCAGCAGATCTAACGAGCTCGGTTGCTTCATCGTCTACCTCTTCAGATGGGACGCTGTTGCTTGTCTTTGCTAACAAGCAGCTTTTCCAGCGCATCGATGCTCGGGCGATACTCAGCGCGTTGCGTCATCGTTTGCTGCAGAAATTGCTCTAGGCTCGGGTATAGGGCGATCGCTTGATCCAACAACGGATCGCTGCCACTCACATACGCGCCAAGATTGACCAGCTCTCGATTGCGCTGATAACGCGAGTACAACTGTTTGAATTGCCGCACCAGTTCGAATTGCTGCGGCGAGATCAGACTCGTCATAGCACGGCTAATCGAAGCTTCGATGTCGATGGCCGGATAGCGCCCCTGCTCCGCAAGGCTGCGCGCAAGCACGATATGGCCATCGAGAATCGCGCGCGCGCTATCGGCCACCGGGTCTTGCTGGTCATCACCTTCAGTGAGCACCGTATAGAATGCCGTGATCGAGCCCCCGCCGGGACGTCCGTTGCCGGTACGCTCCACCAATTGCGGCAGTAGCGCAAACACCGAAGGTGGATAACCCTTGGTGGCGGGCGGCTCGCCAATCGCCAGTGCTACCTCGCGCTGCGCCATCGCCACGCGCGTCAATGAATCCATGATCAACAACACGCTCTTGCCTTGATCGCGAAAGTATTCGGCAATTGCTGTCGCATAAGAAGCGCCTTGTAGACGCAACACGGGTGAGGTATCCGCTGGCGCCGCCACCACTACGCTACGCCGCAAACCCTCCTCGCCCAAAATCTGCTCGATGAATTCTTGCACCTCGCGTCCGCGCTCACCGATCAGCCCGACCACCACAACGTCCGCGCTGGTATAGCGCGCCATCATGCCGAGCAACACGCTCTTGCCGACACCGCTGCCCGCAAACAAACCTACGCGTTGACCCCGCCCCACGGTCAGCAAACCGTTGATCGCGCGCACCCCCACGTCCAACACCGTGCGGATGGGCGCGCGATGGAGCGGATTCAACACGCGCCCCTGCAACGCGGCGCTTCGTTGGCACTTAAGCGCCCCGCCTTCGTCCAGCGGTTGCCCCGCCGCGTCGACGACCCGGCCGAGAAGCTCCGGCCCAACCGGCATCTGTTTCATGCGGTCCGCAGCCCGGCGGCGCGGGTGATAAGGTGCGCCCAGCCGAGGCAGCGGATACATCACGTCGCAAGGAATAACGCGCGCGCCGGGCACCAAGCCCTGCAGTTCGCGCGTGCCCATTAGAAATACTCGGTTCTCGGCAAAACCCACCACTTCGGCATCCACACTGTGGCCGCTCGGCAGTGCAACCAGGCATTGGCTACCGATGGCAGACCTAATACCACTCGCTTCCATGACCAGTCCGGCCACTTTGGTGAGTTTGCCGCTGCGCAGACTGGTTTGGCGCAGCTCCACCAAGTCGGAACAACCGCGCAAATAGTCGTTCCAGCTTGCAGTGTGCGGGTTCACGCCACTGCCTCCTTTGCCCCGAGCGAGAGGGCTTCCAACAAGCGCTGCCAGCGCGTCTCGATACTGGAGTCGACCGCGCTTTCGGCGGTTTGCAGCCGGCAACCTCCGCGCGACATACCTACGTCGGCTTGCACCACGACCGCGTTGTTTTGAACGATTTCTCCCAGCACCGGACGTACCAGCTCGACATCTTGCGGGTGTAGTTCCAGCGTTAACGTGCCTTTGTATGCAGGCAGTTCACTGATAGCATCGCGCACATTTTCTATGACTAACTCGGGCTGCACCGCCAGGGCGTGATCGATCACCTTGCGAGCGCAGGACAGAGCGAGTTGCAGCAATTGCTGCGCGACTTGCTGGTCGACTGAGGCAACGGCCTCGCTCACCGAAGCGACCAGCGCACGCAACTGCGCGGCTTGACGCTCAACCTCGTCGCGCCCCGATTGCAATCCGGCCGCATAACCGTCGGCGTGCGCGGCCTGGCGAATTTGTTCGAGCTCTGCAACGGTGGGCAGCGGCACGTCCGGAAGCTCTTCACCGGCAAAGTTGTCGAGCCTCCAAGACTGATACCCAGCCAAGTTCTCTTTGCGAATCACATTGTTGTCAAACAAAACTGTCTTCTCCCTTGCCGGCCAGCACGATTTGACCTTCTTCGCCAAGGCGGCGCACCACTTTCAGCAATTCACGCTGCTCGGCTTCGACATCGGAAAGCTTGACCGGTCCCTTCGACTCCAGATCCTCTTTCATCTGTTCCGCGGCGCGCTGCGACATGTTCTTGAACATCTTATTGCGCAACTCCTCGCTGGCGCCTTTCAAAGCAACGATGAGCGAATCCGACTGCACTTCTCGCAGAATGAGTTGCACCGCTCGATCGTCGAGTTCGAGTAAGTCCTCGAACACAAACATCTCGTCCATGATCTTTTGCGCAAGTTCCTCGTCATGCGTCTTAATGCTTTCCATGATGCTGGACTCGAGCGCACTGGGCACGAAGTTGAGGACTTCGGCCGCGGCGCGTATCCCCCCCAGCTGACTCTTCTTCGTCTCGCTCGCCCCGCTCAGCAAGCGCGCCAGCGTTTCGTTCAGTTCGCGCAAAGCGCTCGGCTGTACACCATCCAAAGTGGCGATGCGCAGGATAACGTCGTTGCGCAAGCGCTCCACGAAGTGGCCTAATACCTCACTGGCCTGATCGGGGTCGAGGTGGACCAGGATTGTGGCGATGATCTGCGGATGCTCGTTGCGCACCAGTTCCGCGATCGCAGGGGCATCGAGCCATTTCAACCCATCAATACCGCTGGTATCGCCGCCCTGCATGATGCGATCGATGATTTGCGCGGCGCGATCATCGCCCAAGGCTTTGGTCAGCGTTGCTTTTATGAAATCCTTTGACGCGGATACGCCGCCGGCTTTGCTCTGCGCCTGATCGTTAAAATCGTCCAAGACCTGCGTCAATTTCTCCTTGTCGACGTCTTGCATCTCGGCCATGGCTTTGCCAAGCTTTTGCACTTCTCGCGGCCCCATGAGTTTGAGCACCTCGGCGGCCTCATCCTCGCCAAGCACCGTCAACAAAATGGCGCTCTTTAGCAGCCCGTCATCGCTCATTCGCTATTGCTCCCCATCCAGTTCTTCAGCACGCTGGCAACCATCTGGGGATCTTGCTTGGCCATTTCGCGCGTCTTCATTAGCTGGTTCTCCAGCTGTGGCGTCGGCGGGGCCGGCAAGGCCGAAGCATCACCGGTCGGTTCTTTGCGTTCTGCTAGCGCAAGCGCCTCATCTGTGCTCCCTGTCGCAGCAATTTGCGGCGTGACTAACGTTCGAATAAGCGGGCGTATCACGCCCAGCACGAGATACAGAAACACGCCGGCGATGAGCAAGTGTTTGCCAATGTCCTTACCCATCGCGATGGTATCGGCTTGCTTCCAAAACGGCACTGGGTCGAGCTTGGCCACCGGTAGCGTTGCAAAGGAGCTGTTAACCACATTCACACTATCGCCGCGCTCCTTGTTGAAGCCGATGGCATCTCGAACCAAGTTGGTGATTTGTTCAATCTCCGCCTTAGGTATAGGCGTGTGCGACACTTTTCCTTGCTTGTCGGTGACTTGACGATGATTCACCACCACCGCAACTGAAAGCCGCTTGATCCGTCCCAGCCCGTCGCGCGTATGCTTGGTAGTCTTATCCAACTCGTAGTTAGTCGTTGCATCACGTCGTGAACTTGCCGTGCCGTTCGCCGCGGCACCAGCAGTGGTGCTATTCGGCTGTCCGGCGATCGGCGCACTCGCCTGGCCCGGCGGTTGATTGGAAAGAGCACCCGGCACCCCTCCCCCATTTGCCGTGCTGTTGTTCGTCGACTCGGATGACTGCTGACTGCGCACCGCGGCTTCTGCTTGATTCTGATTTGGCTTGTAGGTCTCCGCCACCGTTTCGGTTTCGGAGAAATCGATATCGGCCGTAACTTGCGCTTGCACGTTGTTCGGGCCCATCAGCGGCGTCAGAATGGCGCGCACGCGATCTGCCATGGCAAATTCGAGGTCGCGCACATACTTCAATTGCCCCGGCTCGAGGGCGCGGTTGGCGCTACCGCTACTAGCGGGCTGACTCAGCAAATTGCCGTTCTGGTCCAGCACGCTGATATGAGTTGGCGCCAGTTCCGGAACGCTGTTGGCTACGAGATGCACGACCGCACTAACTTGCGCCGGGTCGAGTGACTTGCCGGGATAGAGATTGACCAACACCGAGGCACTCGGTTTCTGCTGCTCGCGCACAAAAATCGTCGGCTTGGGGATCGCTAAGTGCACGCGTGCCGATTGCACGGCGGAAATCGACTGCACCGAACGCGCCAGCTCACCCTCGAGTGCGCGCTGGTAGTTGATCTGTTCCGCGAACTGGCTGGTTCCAAGCTTTTGGTTGTCCATGGCTTCAAAGCCAACCAAGCTGCCTTTCGGCAAGCCTTGACCAGCAAGACGCAGCCGCACGGCGTGCACTTGCTCGGCTGGCACCATCAATGCGCCGCCGCCATCGGAAAATCGATAGGGCACTTGCATTTGATCCAGTGCCGCCACGATAGCACCGCCGTCGCGTTCGGACAGATTCGTGTATAGCACTCGATAGTCGGGCGTACGGCTCCACAGCCATGCGCCAACGAACAGCGCAATAACGGCTGCAACGGCCAGCATTAGACCGAACTTCTGCTGAATGGGCAGTTGCGTGATGCCAGGTAGTCTCGGCGCGAGTGCTTGTGCGTTGGCCATGCGGATTTAAGCCGTTTTGGGGTTATGTGCATTATCTGCACCGAGAACACGATGAATGCTTCAATTAACCCGGCATTTCAACCGCTTATTGACGAATGCTCAGACAGCTGTAGTGCTAGGGTGAGCGGTATGCGCGAAAGGTGTAACCGATGAACGAGATCGACAAAGTGCTAAGCCAGATCAAAGCAGCACAACAAACTTTAGGAATCAATAGGTTAAGCAAATCACCTAAGGTAGAAGAGAGCGGCTTTAGCGACATCCTCAAGGGTTCAGTGGAGGGCGTGAACCATGCTCAGAAACTCGCGCAGCAGCTTGCCCGCGACTACGAAATCGGCAGTAATGGGGTGCAGCTGCACGACGCCATGATCGCGAGCCAAAAAGCGAACATTACTTTTCAAGCGATGGTGCAAATTCGCAATCGAGTCGTCGCTGCGTATCAGGAGATCATGAACATGAACGTGTAGGCGCAACTGCGGACGGTTGCTACATGCCGAAGCTGACCCCGGAAAGCTTGGCGTTTCGTTCGCGTTCGACGCTGGTGATGTAGCGCTGGATCTTAGTTTGATCGCCATTCGGCAAATCGATGAAGCGGCACCCTACCCGCTTGACCCGGCTACCGTTCTTAAGCGTTACATCGAATACGTTGCTAACCATCAACGTCGCCCAAATCGACCCGACCGCCGGCACGTCTAGACGGCAATCAGTAAACACCATCCCCGGTATAAGTTTCAGATCGAGCGGGTAGCCGACCAACGAAACACCGCCCACGCTGATGTCATGCAGCGTAAGCTGCAGCTCGGCTTTGGCGTAACCGAGCTCTGCGGGCACGCGTAGAACGCACTTGACTGGATTCACGATCGGAGTTTTGAGCCGATAGTGCTGCCGGCGCTGCACGCGCAGTAAAGCATCGGGCAGCTTGATGCGGAACGCGCGCGAACCGTCGAACGCAGCTTTTTCCAACTTGCTGGCGACGAATTGGATCTTTACACCCTCATCACGCGTGACAAAAATGACTTTGCTGCTCTGCACAGCGCGTTGATTGGCACCCTCGTCGGTGCCATATTCGAACAGAACCGTGCCGGTTACAGTATCGACGTCGAGCACCGAGGTCAGAATGAATTCCTTGCCCTCAGCGAAGTAGAGCGATACCAAAGTGTGCTTACGCATCACCGTAAGCAGTATGGCGACGACCTCTTTTTTTGATCGCACCCATAAATCACTATCCTCGCGTATGGCTGCGAGATCGATCAAGTCACTCATGGACTGTTGCACGGACATTGCCGCTTCCCCGTTTTGAACACACCCTCATGTGACCGATAACGACTAGATGAGGAAAGAATTTAGCGCGATATACTGCGCCCTGTACGCCCTTAACAGTCCCATTACATAATACTTTCTGGATTATTCTCTAGCCGGTGTATCCAAACCAAGAGCTGCGCGACAGCCTGGTACAGACTTGGTGGTATATCTCGATCCAAATCGACTTGCATCAGCATCCCCACTAAGGCAGGCGATTCGTGCACGAACACGCCATTGCTCTTGGCACGCGCGATGATCGCTTCCGCGATTAGCCCGTTGCCCTTGGCAACGACTCGCGGCGCCGCTTGATTCGACCGGTACGCAAGAGCCACTGCGGAGGTCGGCGGCGCGGCCCTTGGCTCTGCAGCCTGCAGCGCCGAGGACGATGCCGTGGGAGGCCCCGCGTCCGGGTTCGCTAAGGCTGAAGCGGACTGCTGGCCCGCTCGGGACAACGTAGCCGAGTGTCGTCGGCCGCTACTCATGCGCGCTCACCGCGACGCTCTGCAAGTTGATTCCCGCGCACTGGAAACCTTGGGTCAGCTTCGGTAGCGCCCCGGATAACTCCGCCAGGACTGGGCGTTCACCGCTGATGCGCAAACCTACGTCGTCTTTGAGTACGCGTAACTGCGCTTCGACCTCGCCCAGCCGTGGCAGCTCCATACGCAGCGTCATCTGAAACGCACGCGGCTGATCCTCGTCGTCCGAAGACGGTGCGCGATCCTGCGCCAAGCGCAATTGCAATGCCTGACCCGGCCATGCCTCGCCGCGCCACGAAAGTTCCCCGCAAGCCAGGAAGTGCAGTTGCTGTTCCAGGACTGGAGTGAGCGGCGCCGGTACCGCAATAGCAAGTGTTGGCGCCGCGGCCGAATCGCGCTTCGCAAGGGCATCGATCGGATCTGCGCCAACGGCGTCAGTATTACGCATGACTTGAACATTGGCTGTGACATCCGCTGCAGCGCGCACCGCATCGGCGGCAACGGGGCCGCGCCCTGCAGCGTGCAATCCAGCGTTCTCAACGCGTTCGGCCGGCGCGGCGGCGGAGGTATGAGGCGTGGTCAATAAGCGTGCTTGCGGCTCGCGTCGCAATGCGGCCAAATCAAATTGGCCTTGTACCCAGCGGCTTTGATGGGATTCATAGAACGCCCCGCACTCTTCCAATGCTTGACGCACGTTCGCCGCCAACGCCTGCGGCGCGCCGGCGGTCAGCAAGGCCAGCGTTGCCAACGGCCGTGCTATGGGGGCACCCCCCCGCTGCTGCAAGCCCTCGGCGTCAAGGTGTTTCAGGGAAAGCAAAGCGTCGAGGACTGATCGAAGCAAGCGCGCGTCATCACTGACCTCAACCTGCGGTGCCGCATGAGAAAGCGGCGATGGCGCCCGCGCGGGCGTGTGTCCAACTTCCGGGCCCAACGGCTGTGCTGGCGCGGCCGCGGTTAGCGCGAGCCGCACCTGCACGAGATCGAGATTCAAGCGTTACCGCGGTAAAGCTGATGTGCGGCTTTGTCGCGGGTGCTCTTGCCGAGAAATTGTTCGAGCTTGTTCATCCAATCGCTGGTCAAAGACCGGATTTCAGCGTCCTCGAGCAAAATCGCTTTGAGCACTTCCACCTTGCGCTTGCTCTGCATGGCATCCAACGGCGGACCGCCGTTGGCGTCGATCACGGGCTGCAGTACACCGCTGCACTCTCGCTCCAGACTGAGCAACGCTTCCCATTCGCCGCCGCGCGCCGATTGCAGCATGGCCGCGGTCAATCCGTGCAAGCGTTCGTAGCGGTCCAGCACCTCTTCAGCTGTCATGCTCATTTTCCATCCTCACTTTGCGCGCGTCGGTTGCACGCCGGTCGCCGCGACTTGAGCTCGTCCGCCCGTTCCAATGCTCGCCCAGGCGGCACGTAAGTCGGTCAACAATTTGATAACTTCGTCCAATGCTGCTTGCTCGTTGCGCAAGTTCGCCTGTAGCAGCCGCTGGCACATGTAACCGTACAGGTCCATTAACTGCTTAGCGAGCCGTCCGCCGGCATTGAGATCCAAGCTCGCACGCAAGCCGTCGTTGATGATCATAGTGGCTTTGTCGATTGACGCACATTTGCCGGCGATGTTGCCTGTGGCCAACTGCTTCTTTGCGTTGCTGACGGCTACACCGGCACCGTCGAAAAGCATCAGGATCAGTTGATGCGAATCCGCTCCCATCACGCCGACATCGCGCTGCACCGTGGCGTAGCTTTGCAATGCGTGTTTCGCAGCTGCTTGCATATGGTTCTCGCCTTATGAATTGCTCGAGGTTGACGGTAGGTTGGCCAGTTGCTGCGTAAGAAAAGTGCTGGTCGCTTGCAGGTTGCTCACCATTCTATCCAAGGCGGTGAATTGCGCGCGGTAGCGTTTTTCGACTTGCTCCATGCGTCGCTCGAAGGCTTCTGCGCGCGACTGGATGTCGCGTATGCTGGCGTTCAACCCTTCTGTGCGGGTGGTCAGTGGCCCTTGACTGTCAAGGAACTGCTCGATAGCCACATTTAGCTGGTAGGCATAGCCTTGCGCGAAGGAAACCGAACCGCGCGCACCCAGCGCGCCGCCTAAAATGCGCACGCCCAGGCCTTCGGCCGCATCGCCAACCGCTCCGGTGAGCACTTGCCCGTTCCCGGAGGCCGCAGCGCCGTTGATGCTGCCTTGTGCGTTTACGCCGCTGACCGCGACGGGGGCTCCTCCCAGCAAACCGGCTGCACCGTTGCCGCCGGTAAGAGTGATAGAGGACGCACTACCATAAGCGTTTGACTTGATTGTCAGGACGCCGGCCACCTCACTCACCGCAACACTAGCGCCCGACAAAGCCCCATTAATCTTGCTTTGAACTTCGGCCGCGAGGGCGGTGGCATCCACGTAAGTGCCGGCGGCCAGCGTCACTGACGCAGCCACGCCGTTGATGCTGAAGGACACGGCATCGTTGGCACCGGCGGTAATAGTAAGCGATGCTGGCGCGCTGCCCGCCAAAGAGCCTTGGGTGGCCAGTTGCGTCACATCCAGCGCATAGGTGCCAGCCTGAGTCTTAGACGTCGAGCCAGTCACCGAAGCTAGACTGTCGGTGGCTGTGCCGACCGCTGCGAATATGCCTTTGATCGCGGAAAAGTTATTCTGTAGCGCGGCATCGAGCTTTTGCGTGTTAAGCGCCAGCGTTCCGTCACGCTGGATGGAAACACCGATCTGCGACAGTGAGTTGACGCTACTCGCGGCGCCGGATAGCGGTTTGGCCAAGATGCCGCGCAACTTTGCCTGCAAAGTGCGCGTAGTGGCGTCACCTTGTAGTGCCGCGCCAGTGCGAGTCGATTCGTTGTATGCGGTGAGATCGCGCAGCGTCTTGCTGACGTCGTTGTAACCCTTGATGAAGGATTCGATCGCTTCTTGAACCTTGGCTTTGTCGCGTTCAATAGTGAGCACGGTGGGGCTGGCCAAGTTGGTCTTTTGCAGATTGAGCGTGACGCCCTCGACTACGTCGCTGAAGCTATTGCTCGCCTTCGTAAGCCAAATGCCGTCTACCGCCAGGCGCGCGTCCTGCGCAGCAGATGATTGAGTAAGATTCTTGCCGGCACCCACCGTAGCGGTTGGATCATAAGCGAGTTGCGATAAGCCGTTGGTATCAGCACCGTTACCGTCATCGTCGGTAACGGTAATGCGCACACTGTTCGCGGCCCCTGAATCCTTGGAGGTCACAACCAGACGTGCCCCAGCATTGTCCGTAATGATGGTGGCAGTCACGCCGATGTTGGCTGCGTTAATCGAATCGCGAATGCCGCCGAGACTGCTTTGACCCGCGCCGATAGTAACGGTCTGAGCAGCTTTTCCCGCATTTACCGAGAAAGTGTTGGCGTCGGCATCGTAAGTGCCGAACTGAATTGAGATACTGCCGCTGCCCACTGCGGATGTCGCATCGGTGAGCGCCGTGCTGTATACCTTATGTTGCTGCGCAAGCCGCTCTACTTCCAAGGTATAACTGCCTGGCACCGCCTTTGTTCCGTCAACGGACACTGTCGCTAGACTGGCTTCCGCGAGCGTTCCCTTTGCCGCACTGAACTTGCTGCCATCGCCTAACTCTTTCAATCCCGTTTGAAAAGTCGACAAAGCACCTTTTAACGTGCCATATGCGGATAGTTTAGTTTGAAATGCTTGGGTACGGCTCTGCAACAACGTCAACGGTTGCCGCTCCGCAGCCATCAACTGGCTTACGATGCCGTTGACATCGAGATTAGATCCGATTCCTGGCGCTTGAATAGGCATTGATTCGATCGAGAGGGGCGATTACGCTTTGAGCTTTATTACCAAACCACTCAACCTATCCAAAGCCCGGGCAATGGCCAGCATTTCCTCGGATGGCATTTGACGCAGAACGGATCCGGTCTCTTTGTCGACGAGCTTCATTACCGTCCGCCCCGACTGCGCATCGATTTGGAACTCAAGATTGCCGGCAGCGGGCTCAATGAAGCGATTCACCGTTTTGACAGCGTCTTGCAGCTGCTCGCCACGCACAGCCGGCGAAGCGGACGGCGCGCCCTCCGAGGCATTGCTTGTGGGAACAGCGGCGGAAGCGCCATGATCTGCCGCCGGCGCGCCCGCACTGACGCCTGAAGAATGTGAAGTCAACACACTGAGATTCTGAGAAATCGGTGAGACGTTCATTTCAACTACTCCACGAAAAAGCCTGGGAGGCGGCCGCGCCACCTCCCAGGTCTACTACTCTTGCCGCATTTGACTACTAGCCACGCAACAGAGCCAACACGCCGTTCGGTAATGCGTTGGCTTGCGCCAGCATTGCCGTACCGGCTTGTTGCAGGATCTGATTGCGCGTCAGATTCGCAGTTTCCGCCGCGAAGTCCGCATCCATGATCCGCGAGCGGGCAGATGCTTGGTTCTCCACGGACACTTGCAGATTGCCAATGACCGACTCAAATCGGTTTTGCACCGCACCGAACGTCGCACGCTGGGTCGTTATCGCATCCAGAGTGCTATCGATCGCATTGATCGCGTCCGTAGCCGTAGCCGCAGAAGTACTGATATTGATGGCGGTGGTTGTCGCCACTTTGTCACCCGCGGTGGCGGTGCCAAGTGCGGTTACCAACGCCGCGCCGGTGGCCGCCGAAGCTGTGCCGCCAGTCAACTGCGTGCGGCTAACCGAGATCGTGTCATTCGCGGTAGTACCCGCACCAACTTGGAACACAAGTGCGGTGCTCGCGGTGAACAAAGTCGTACCGTTGAACGCGGTGCCGCCGAGCGTACGGTTGATCTCCGCACCCAGCTGCGAGTACTCTGCTTGCAGGTTGGCACGATCGCCCGCGCCGTTAGTCGCGTTGGCCGACTGCACTGCCAGCTCGCGCATGCGTTGCAGCATGTCACCCACCTTGCCGAGGGCGCCTTCAGCCGTCTGCGACAACGAAATCGCATCGTTCGCGTTGCGGATGGCAACGTTCATGCCTTTGACTTGTGCGTTCATCCGCTCGGCAATTGCCAAGCCAGCGGCGTCGTCTTTGGCGCTATTGACGCGATAGCCGGAGGACAACCTTTGCAATGACGTCGCCAACGAATTCTGCGACATGTTCAAATTGCGCTGCGCGTTGAGCGAGGCAAAGTTTGTGTTGATTACTTGTGGCATTTCAATCTCCTAATTCTTGTTCGTATCAGTCTATTAGCCGCGCAGCAAGGCGAGCACGCCGTTGGGCAGCGCGTTAGCTTGTGCGAGCATCGCAGTGCCGGCCTGCTGCAGGATCTGATTGCGCGTTAGGTTGGCTGTTTCCGCTGCGAAGTCAGCATCCATGATCCGCGAACGGGCGGATTCTTGGTTCTCTACTGAAACCTGCAGATTGCCAATGACCGACTCGAAGCGGTTCTGCACCGCACCGAAGGTAGCGCGGTTGGTGCTGACTAGATTGATTGCCGTGTCGATATTGTTCATTGCGGTGGTGGCGTTCGCGGCGCTGGTAATGTCACCGCCGCTGATTGCCGTGATACCGGCGTTGTTGTCCAAGCGCGTGGTGGTCACCGCGATCGTGTCGTTGGCGGTCGTGCCAGCTCCAACTTGGAAATTCAGCGCGCCGGCATCGGCGCCGAGAATAGCCAGGCCATTGAATTTAGTGCCCGCGAGCACCCGCACCATTTCATCGCCTAACTGTTGGAACTCCGCATCCAGGTTTGCGCGATCGCTCGTACCATTGGTGGCGTTGGCGGACTGAACTGCCAACTCACGCATGCGTTGCAGCATGTCGCCCACCTTGCCCAGCGCACCCTCTGCCGTTTGCGACATAGAGATGGCGTCATTGGCGTTGCGGATCGCAACATTCATGCCTTTGACTTGGGCGTTCATGCGTTCCGCGATGGCCAGACCGGCCGCATCGTCCTTGGCACTGTTGACGCGATAACCGGAGGACAAGCGTTGCAGCGAGGTGGCCAACGAATTTTGCGACGAGTTCAAATTGCGTTGGGCGTTAAGAGAAGCGAAGTTGGTGTTAATTACTTGAGGCATTGCAAAATCTCCTTAGTGTTCAAGATCCCTTCGGAACTCGCTGTATCCTCGGCTCCGTTCCCGTTGATGCAGTAGACCGTCGTTGCAATCTTTATCGGGTCTGCCGCCATCGAACTTTAGGGGATCTGGCACCAAATTTGCCCTCGACCTGTTCTTAGACACGGCTTGCAGCATAGGCGCTAGCAGGGCGCACCGATCGTGAGAAATGTGTGTCAAACCCCCTCCTAATTGAGATATTGAAGCGCTCAGCCCCCGTTTAGGCTACTCGCAAACGGATGATCCGACTGCTCAGGGATGGTGATTCGCACGCCCAACTTGGGCTATCGCCTTGAGTAAGCTAGACATTTGTTGACAAGTGCAAACTACAACTGACACCATCAACCACAAACGCACGGGCCAATTGGGCCCGCTGCCAGAAAGAACGGATGACATCGATGATTGGCCGTAAGGGGAAGGCGAATGCGCGGGCGAGCACCACCGATGCCAAGATCGCAGCAGGGTTCGTCGAACTAGCGCGCGCCATCCCGGCGTTGGTGTTCCAAATGCTGCAACCCCAGCAAGGCGAATGCAGCTTCACTTTCGTCAATAGCAGCGCTCAGTTGCTGCTTGGCGTCTCGAGCACTGAACTGCAGCGCGAACCCGCGCGGCTCATGCAAATGTTGCTCGAGGACGATCGCCTGTCGTTTCAAGAGTCGCGCGCCACCGCTGCGGAGATGGGAACAATCTGGAATTGGGAGGGCCGCATCCGGCTACCGGAGGGCGGCGAAGTAAAGTGGATCAACATACGCGCGGCACCGACGCGGCGCCCGGATGGGGCTATCGTTTGGAACGGAATCGCCACCAATATCACCGGCAGCAAGGCCTCAAGCGTGGAACTTAATAGGGCGCGCAAACGCCTTCAAGTGCTTGCCGTCAAACTAGAACGGGCGCGCGACGAGGAGCGCGCCGCCATTGCGCGGGAACTGCACGACGACTTGGGCGCGGTGCTCACGGCGCTAAAAATAAACGCCTCCTGGCTGCAGCGCTCGGCGCCGACGCGCCCGGAATGGCAAGCTAAAGTGGTGGAGCTCGACGAGTTGGTCGATCGTGGTGCGGACACCATGCGCCGCATCGCATCGCAAATGCGCCATGCCATGCTGGACTATGGCGTGCGCGACGCCTTTGAGTGGCAAGCCACTGATTTTGCCAAACGCACTGGCATCGCCTGCACATTTACCAGCAACATTAACAACGAATCGCTGCGCCCCGAGCTCGCAACGGTGCTGTTTCGCTTGCTGCAAGAGGGGCTGACCAACGTCAGCAAGCACGCGCAGGCCACTTCCGTGCAAGTTCGGCTTTGGCTCGACGGCATCCACGTGGAACTATCGGTACGTGACGACGGCAAAGGCTTCACGCAGCGCGATGCGACCAAATCGAGCTCGTTCGGCCTGCGCAACGCGCAAGAGTATGCCGAGATCATGGGCGGCGCATTGACTATACGCAGCATGCCGAACGGCGGCACACTGCTCAATATGCGCATGCCTTTACCGACCATAGAAGAGCTCACCAACACGCTGCGATTTCAGGTTGGCATGGTGGGCGCCGGCAAGCGCCTAGCGGTGCTTCCCCTTACCATGACACAGCCCATGCCCGCGCCGAAAGCAACGCGCAGGAAAAGCGCGGTGCGCAAGCCCACCAAAGCTCGATCCAAAGTGAAGAAAACGTAAATGATCAGAGTTCTTATTGCAGATGACCACGCCATTGTGCGGCAGGGCCTCAAACAAATATTGGCGGAATCCAGCGAGATTACCGTGACCGGCGAAGCCGCCAATGGTGTGGATGCGCTCCGCCTATCGCGCAGCGGCGAATATGACGTCGTGGTGCTGGATGTGTCGATGCCCGATCGCAACGGACTTGATGTGCTCAAGCAAATTAGGAAGGACGTTCCGCAGCTTCCGGTCCTGATGCTGAGCATGCATCCGGAGGATCAGCTCGGCGTGCGCGCCATAAAGGAAGGCGCCGCAGGCTACCTGTCGAAACAAAGCGCCCCGGAGCAATTGGTAGCTGCCATTCAGCAAGTCGCGGGCGGGCGCAAGTACATTAGCTCTACCCTTGCCGAACAACTGGCCAACGCCATCGGCGGCGGCGAAGCCGCGCTGCACGATACGCTTTCCACGCGTGAGTACCAGACACTCTGCATGATCGCGTCGGGCAAAACGCTAACTGCGGTTGGCGAGGCGCTCAAAATAAGTGTGAAAACCGTGAGCGTTTACCGCGCTCGACTGCTGGAAAAGATGCGGATGAAGAACAACGCTGAACTCACGCACTACGCCATCAAGCACAACTTAATTGACTCCAGCACCTAGCTTGACATACTTACTATGAGTATCGCCCTTACCCTATTACGGTCATTGACCTTCATGTTTATCCCTACCCCTGTATAGCCCTTAAACAACTCATCACAGTTGATGTCGGCGCAGCGCGATGAACGCGTCAGAAGTTTTCTTACACGGCCGGCGCAGTATTCACACCCACAAAATAGCTAGGTTCTGATTTTCGGCTCTTGCTGTTATCGGCACAATGGCGCTCAACTTAAGTCACCAACAACGGAGCGCAGCATGACCACCGAACAGATGGTAAACGAAGTGCGGGAACTGAACCTGAGCTACCTGATGCTTGCTCAACAGATGATCCGCGAAGACAAAGATACCGCGTTGTTTCGCCTCGGCATCAATAAAGACATGGCCGATATCATCGAGCAACTGACGCCGGCGCAAATCGCCAAGATGTCCAGCTTCAGCACTCTGCTATGCCGGTTCCGCTTCGATGACCGCTTGCTGCTAGACATGCTGACCAGCCATAGCAAGGATCGCCTCATGAGCGCCTCGCATGCGATGGTGCTGATGGCAGGCAGACCGGTCGAAGCATTCGCGTAGCATTCACGGCAAGCGAGGAACCTCTATGGCAACCAAGAGCGTAGTCAACGAAGCAAAGCAAATTCAACTAGCCGTGGAATTGATCAAGCTCGGCGCCAGATTGCAGGTGTTGGAAGCCGAAACGACGCTGAGCCGCGAGCGCTTGCTCAAGCTTTACAAAGAGGTCAACGGCTATTCGCCGCCGAAAGGCATGCTGCCCTACTCGACCGACTGGTTCGTCACATGGATGCCGAATATTCACGCCTCCATATTCATCGACATTTTGCACTACCTGCAGGCACATGGCAGCGCGCGCGGCATCGAAGCGGTCGTCAAAGCCTACAAGTTGTACTTGGAGCACTGCCAAGTTAACGACTTGGAATCCGTGCTCGACTTAACGCGCGCATGGACTCTAATGCGCTTCTGCAACAGCGACATGCTGCGCACCGTCGCCTGCCGGAAATGTGGCGGCCGTTTTATCGCGCATAGCTACGATCTGCATCGACACTTCGTCTGCGGTCTATGCCATGTGCCCTCACGCGCAGGCAAGACCAAGAAAGCCCGCCGAGAGGAACTCGCCCTGCAAGATCTGCCCGCCGCCGCCTAACGCTTCAAGCCGAGCGAAGGAGCGCCAAACGCATGGCGCGTTCTACCGCACTGCCAGCGCAGCGTATCAAGCCGCCCCCCATCCTCATCGCGGCATTCGCGCAGATTGGCGCCGCACTGCTGCTTTGGTTCGCCTTGGGCAGCAAGCCCGCCCATGCACTGCAGTTGTTGTCATCGCTGCGTGTGGCCGCAGTACAGGGCGTCGTCGCCGCATTCATCGGTTTCGCTTTTGGTCAACGCGCTTGGTGGCTGATTATCCATATTGCGTTCTGGCCCGCCGCGATCGCGGCTCGCACGTTCAATATTGCCGCATCGGTCTACCTCGGCGCCTTCCTATTGGTGCTGTTGTTCTATTGGAACACCTATCGCACACAGGTGCCGCTCTATCTGTCCGGGCGCAAGATTTGGGACAGCTTGGCAGCGCTTCTACCCAAGGAAAAGCCGTTCCGATTTGTCGATATTGGCTGCGGTTTCGGCGGCGTGCTCGCCCATCTCAGCCGCACCTACCCACACGGCCGCTACTTTGGCGTGGAACTCGCGCCGCTGCCATGGCTCGTAGCGTGGTTGCGCAGTTTTTTGGGGGGTCGCCGATACCGCGTCGCGCGGCGCGACTACGCCCGCATCGATCTGGGCAATTTCGACGTCGTCTTCTGCTTCTTGTCACCCGCCGCCATGCCGCAGCTTTGGCGCCAGGCGCGACAGCAAATGCGCAAAGGCGCCCTGTTAGTGAGCTGTGAGTTCGATGTGCCCGGTCAAAAACCTTCTTTTGAGATTGAGACGGGCGGGCCGCGCGGCCAATTGCTCTACGTTTGGAAGATTTCGTAGAACCGCGGCGCGAAAATCCGACCTAGCGGGCGGGCCATGGCGAACGCCGAGTCAGTATGTCCAACAGATAGAGCAGCAACCCAGCGCCAGCCAGCAATGGCCACAGCGTCTTGGTCACGCGGCCACCATCGCCATAGTTGGCAAACACGTCTTGAAACTTCGGGGCGAACTTGCCGCCCGTTTGCTCGCTCAAGGTTTTGAGCAATTCGCGGTCCGGCGGCAGCACGCGGTACTCATCCGGGTAAGGATAGTAAAGACTGCGCGCTCCGGCTTTCGCAATCTGCTCTTGCGGCAAATCGTTTGACGCCAGCAGTTCGAACCTATAGGGAGCCGCGCTAGAGGTGTTCAACGCCAAGCGAGCCTCATAACTTCCCGGCGCGGCTTGACGCAACTGCACCACTGATTCACTGCCGTCCGGCGCCACGACTTTGACTTTCGGGCTTAGTTGATTGCGGAATTCGCCCGCCGCATTCAATATCTTTGCGCCCAGCACGGCCTCCTTGCCTTGACGCGTTACCGTGAACGACAACTCCTCGCCGGTATCGCGTCGCATCGTGTCGCGCACGATCTGCGTCCAGAGCTTGCCGTATCCCGGCCAATTCACCCAGTCGGCAGACCAACGATTCTTTGCGTCGGACATAAACGCCACGGTCTTTCCCAAACCATAGTGCGTCTGAGCCAGCAGCGGCGCTTTATCTTTAGCCTCGAGCAAGACTTCGCTGAACTCGCGTGCTTTGCTGACGACATAACCCTTCAATTCAGGTCCTTTGGCGAAATCGACACCCGCGACAGCCTCAACCTTGCGCTTTACGATCGGCCTGAATGGTTCCTCAACAATCGATTCGCGCAAGGCGCGCTTGGTCTCTGTCACAAACAACTGAGGAATCTCTTGGTCTGTCGACGCCAAATAGCTCTTGCCGTTGGTCCATTTGGCTAAGTTCGTCATCAACTCGACATTCGGCAGCTCACCAATGATCACTGTAGACATCGTGATCTTCTTCTCTTGCATGCGCTGCGCCATCTCCGGATAACTGGTCGGAATCGGATCATCGGAGCCAAGATTGGCCTGCTCGCTCTCCTTGCGCTGCATCTCCTCACGTATCTTCTTCGCCATTTGAATGGCAGGGATGGGCACATCCGCGGAGCTGTCTTGTCCGGGTTTGATTGGCGCCGTGTCACCATCGGACATCAAAATAATGTGCTTGGCCTTGGCCTGCGATTTCTCCAACAGGCGATAAGCGTACAACATGGCATTGAAGATATTGGTCTGCCCGCTGGCCTGCAGACTGCTCATCAGATCTTCTGCCTTGCGCTTGTTGCCCACCGGCGCCAACGGCACGATCTCCTCCGGCACCGTATCAAAACCGACCACCGCCAACCGGTGTTGTTCTTCGAGCAAGTCCAGTGCGCTTAGCGCCGCGGATTTTGCGTACTCCAGCTTTTGCCCGCGCATACTGAATGAGCGATCGAGCAGTAGCACCAGATCGAGATCTTTGCGTTTGCCCTCGCCCTCGAATTTGACGGGCAGCAGCTTTTCGAGGGAGTTATTGGCAAAGCCTTTTTCTCCGTAGGTACTTTCTCCGGCGACGAAGATCAGACCGCCGCCTTGATCGCGCACATAACTATCGATTTGCTTTACCACGCTGCCGGTGAATAGTTCGGCAGGCACGTCGCTCAGAATCACTGCGTCTTGGGACTTGATTTGGGTTGGATTGGCGACAAATTTTTCCGCGCTCACCAGCGCCACATCCACCCCTTGCTTGCGCAGGCTATCGCGCAGATACTGGCCCGACTCCGGCTCCTTCTCGACCAGCAACACCCGCGGCGGCGGTCCGACCGCCACGCTCTGCTCAAGGCGGTCGTTGTCTTTCACCTGGTCGCCTTCCGCGCTCACTTGAGCGCTCAGGACGTTGGCTCCCTGCTGCTTGAAATTGACTTTGAAAGCGAGGTTATTCGCACCCGCCACCAGTTGTATCGTTTGTGTGTTAGGCGGTTCGCTGCCACTCTTGAGTTCCACGCGCGCCGCGCCGTTGCTGCGCGCAAACACTCGCACCTTGACCTGCGCCGATTCGCCGCGCCGAATGCCAACCGGCGCTTCGATAGCTTCGATCCAAGCATCATTGTCGACGGCAACCGATGCCGGCACGGCGAACAGCCGCACGCCCTGCATTTGCAGTTGAGCGAACGCGCGCCAGACATCGCCTTGGGTCTGGTTCCCGTCCGAAAGCAATACCAGCCGCTTCGCGTGGTTTGGCGCAAAACCAAGTGCCGCCAAATTCAGCGCCTGCTCTAAGTTTGTGCCGCCTTGTTGCACCGCATCTTTGGGTGCACCCGCTTGATCGCTCACGGCGATCTCTCGGACAGCTTCGGGGCTATCGACTAGCTGCGCGTTGTCACCGAATACTACATATCGAGATTGGGCGGGCTTACCCTTTTGATTGGCTTGCTGCGCCCATTCCAACGCCGCGCCGACGAACGCCGGTGAGACGCTGCGCGAAACGTCAAGCGCGTAGACGACTGATACCTCGCGCTGCGCCTTGTTCAGCACCGGCTGCGCCAACGCCAACGCAAGTGCAACAACGCCCAGCGAGCGCAGCAGTGTGGCAAGCGCGATGCGCCCTTTGCCCAAATTGCTGCGGCTGCGCGCTGCCGCCCACCACACCAACGGCAGCAGCACCAGCAGCCAAAGCGGCCAATAGTGGGTCAGCGTGATGCCCTTCATAGCGTAATGCGCCGGTGATACAACAACGCCTCCACGGCGAGCAACACGGTGGCCACCAGCAGTAGCAACATCCACGGATGCCAATTACTCACGGGCGCCGGTGCCGCCGCCGGCATGTAGCGCGGCGCATCCGCAAGACGGCTATTGTTTATCTCGGCAAATTTCGGATCGACGACATTCGCCACTAACTTGAACTCACGCGCACCGGTCTTGATCGAAAACACGTTCGGTCGGTTCGCCGCGAAAACCGCGCGCGAACCGGACGACAGCGACTGGATCTTGTTGCCGTCCAAGTCCGTAACAGTGGCATCACGTGCGATCACTTCGATCGGACCTATGCCACGCGTCTGAGACGGTACAGACGCAGTCAACCATCGCAGCGCAGCGCCAAGGAAAACCGGGAAATCGGCTTGAAATTGCAGATTCGAATCCTCTAACGCAAAACCCAGGCGTACCCAGCGCTGTTCGCCGTCGCTCGCTAGTACCAGCGCGCCCTCGTTCGAGCCACGCGCCACCACCAGAGCTTGCTGCTCGCCGGCCGCATTCTCAGGAATCTTTGCGAGCACGGCGCGCTCCAACTGCAAGTCCTTCCACGACAGCCCGCTCGCCATGGCGCTGTCGTCCGCCCACTTTGTCACCACCGGCTTGGTTACAGCCACGCCGGGATCGGGCAACCAAGCCACTTTGCCCGGGCGAAACAGCAGTGCGGGCGCAGCGGGTGGCGCTTCTGGAGCGAAGCGATCGAATACTGCGACATCGTACTGCGCGGCACCAGCGCCCGAGCGATACTTGCCAGGAGCGATGATGCTTACCGCAACACCCGGCAATAGCCGCAGCGCGTCCTGTAGGTAGCGATTGCCGGGAGTGACCAATAGCACGCGCTTGGTTTCGTGCGCCTGTACAACGGCGTAGGCTTCGTTATCCAAGCTGAACGCATCGCCCGGCGCGCGAACTTGCGCCCGCAGCACGCCACTTTCGAACTTGCTTACATCGACAATTTGATCTGAAACTGTGCCTGCCGCCACTTCAAAACTGCGCGTGGCGGAAAACCCGCTCGCGCTGGTCACTTCAAGTGCGACTTGCTTGGGCAGCAGGGATGCATTCAATACCTGCACAAAAGCTTGATAGCGGGTCGGATCGCTTGGCAGCGGACGCGCCTCGAATGCAATCACCGCAACGTTGTCCGCAGCGGAAAAAACCGAGCGGGTCATCACGCCTTCCGGCACGCGATAGTCGGCAACGCCATCGCTCACCAGGTAGCGTTCGAGCTTTGCGTTTAGATCGCTGCCCACGGGAAGCGCAGGAAACCGGGCAGTGCCCGTTACCGCAATGGGCAGGCGCTCGATTTGCGATAGCGCAGTAGCTCGATCGACATAGCCCGCCGAACCGGCGAACCCCATGGTATCGGCCACCAGAAACTCACTCGCTATCCCGGCCTGCGCGACTATCGCTCGCGCCAACTCCTGACCATGGCGCCAGCGGCTCTTGCCGTCTTGCGTGCGCGCCGCCATCGAAGGCGCATTGTCCAGCACGATCGCAATGCGCTTTGCTTCGCCGCCGAGCGCTCGAACTTCCGGCTGCGTCAGTGCCAGCGCAATACCCAGCCCGATAAGGCTCGCCAGCAATAGGGATAAGAACCAACGCCAGCGCTGCGACACCACGCTGCTTTGCGCCAACACCCGGTTCCAAATCAAATTGGAGGCAACGATCACGCGCCGCGCGCGCGGTTTGAGCAGGTACAGCAACAAAATAACGCCGGCCACGCCGGCCAATAGCGCCAGGGCGTTGCTTGGTGTGGAGGCGAGAAATCTCATCGCAGCAACCCATGCTGACGCAGCACTCGCAGCACCAGATCTTCAAATGACACGCTGGTCGAAGCGCGCACGTAACCCCAGCCGTTCTTCGTGCAAAAGCTGTCCAGCTCCTCACCGTAACGCTCAAACTCTGCGCGATAGGCGTCAATCAATCCTGGAGTAATCTGCCGCTTAGTGGCGCTGCCATCCTCGGCGTCAATCAACACCACCTCGTCCGGCAAATCAGGCTGCAGTTCCTCATCGCTGACCACGTGCACGGCAAAAACTTCTTGCCGCAATTGCCGCAGCACCTTGAACGCAGACTCAAACCCAGCAGGGTCGAGAAAATCCGATATCACCAACACCACGCCTTTAGTGCGCGGTGCGGAAAAGTAGCGCTTGAACGCTGCCTGCAGCGATGTCTTGCCTTCATTCGGCAAATTTTCCAGAAACTCAAATGCCGGCCAAGCCTGACCCTTGCCGCGTTTGCCCGACATGTCCTTTACCACGCCGTCGGCCACGGCGATAAGGCTGACGCGATCCATATTGACGAACGCCACGTACGCCAACGCAGCGGCGACTTTGCGCGCGTAATCGAATTTGCTGGGTGTGTCCTGGCGCACGCCGTGCGCCATTGAAGCGCTGCTGTCGACAAAGATGTAAATCGGCAGATCGGCTTCTTCTTCGTACAACCGCAGGATCAACCGATTCAAGCGCATATAAGTGCGCCAGTCGACGCTCTTTAGATCGTCGCCTTCGGCGTAAGGCCGAAAATCCGAAAACTCCATCCCCGAGCCGGTCTTGTTGGCGCGATGCACGCCCTTCCAATGGCCCCGCGCTGGACGCCTGGAATGCAAACGGAAATACTCGAGCCGATTGAGAAATCGTCCGTCGAGAAGCTTGCTTACCGGCATGGCGTCGCTTTCATGCGGGATTAGCGAGTACTGCAGTGTGGGTCATGCGGATACGATATCGTTATTATGCAAAGCGGCCGGCGCATCCGCCCTCGGTTGCGAGAGCGGCGGGCCGCAGCGTACTTATGCTTTGGGCGGAGCGGTGTCCTGGAGAATACGCTCGAGGATACTGTCGCGATCGATCTGCTCGGCTTCGCCTTCCAGATTAAGATGCATCCGGTGACGCAGGGCAGCCATGGCGACGGCGCGTATATCTTCCGCCGCAACGTGCACTCGATTGTTCATGAGCGCATGCACTTTGGCGCCGAGCACCAAAGCCTGGGTGCCGCGCGGGCTGGAGCCGAAGCGCACATAGCGTTTCGTCATATCGTGCGCGAACTCGCTTTCAGGGTGCGTGGCAAGAGTCAGCCGAATCGCATAATCCTGAACCGGACGCGCGATAGGCAAACCGCGCACGGTCTCGCGCATTTCAAGAATCTCGCCATGTTGCAGCACCCGCTCGACCTGAGGGATCTCTTGCTTCGTGGTGCGATCGAGAATGTCATGCAATGCCGCGATATCAGGAAACCCCATGCGCAGCTTGAACATGAAGCGATCCATCTGCGCTTCCGGCAGCGGATAAGTGCCTTCCATCTCGATGGGATTTTGCGTCGCCAGCACGCACACCGGCTGCTCCAGCGGGTGCGTGGTCTTGCCCACCGTCACACTGTTTTCCTGCATCGCTTCCAGCAATGCGGATTGAGTCTTAGGCGTGGCCCGATTAATCTCGTCCGCCAAGATGATGTTGGCGAAGATCGGCCCTTGCTGAAACTCGAGATGTTTCTCGCCGTCCTCGCTTTCACGCAAAACGGTGGAGCCCATGATATCGCCCGGCATCAGATCCGGCGTGAACTGAATGCGCGAGAATTTCAGGTGCAGCACGTCAGCCAGCGTTTGCACTAATTTAGTTTTGCCGACCCCGGGAATGCCTTCCAGCAGGGCATGCCCACGCGCCAACAAGCAAGTGATGATGCCTTCGATAACATCGTCGTTGCCAACGATGATGCGGGCGATCTCCTCGCGGCCGCGCCGGAATTTTTTCTGGAAAGCCTCAATGTGTTTTTCGACGTCGGCGACGGTCATTTCTCTTTCTGCCTCAAATTAATGAAATAGTCTTTGACCACACCGCGATAAGTTAGCGGCACCTGCTCGCCGCTGGTGGCCTCCTCTGTGACATAGCGCGCGCGGCGCGCCACCTCGGTGTACGCGAGCTTGGATTCTTGCTGACGCGTTGCGGCGAAGAACTTGTCCGGATCCCCCTCGCCTTGCTCATCCTGCTTCTTCGCCTCGATGTCCACGCGCTTGAGTTGGGCGCTGAGCCGCTCGGTCTTCTTGCCGATCATGGGATCAGCTTTGGCATCGCCGTCTGCCTCGCCCACACGGCTGCCGCCGTCTTGATCTGGATCGCCGCGCGTCATAGCGGCGCGCCGGTGCATCACGCCACCCTGCATTTGCGTCTCACCAGTCTGACTCGAACCGGTGCTGTCGAGTTTGTCGTTTGGATCGCGTTCGCCGTAGCGGCTCGCCTCGATTACCGAGTCGCGTCCGATCGACGCGCTGTAGGCTTCTTCGTGGCGCAACTGCTTGCGCTGACTGCTCTGCGCGCCTTCCTCCAGCTTTTGCACGGTCTCGGCCGCCTTGCGCAATTCTTCTTCCGGATCTTCGATGCCTTCAGGACTTTCAAACGGATCCTCTTGCTGCTTGAACAAGTCCTGCAGCTTGGGAATGAAGCCTTCGCCTTGATTCTTGAAAGGCACATTTAACTGCGGCTGCACCGCCGGATCAGCCTGAGCCAAATCCTGCTTGCGCGCCAGCTCTTCCAACAACTTCGCGGCGCGCTGCGCATCGCGCGCCTTGATCGCCGCCGCCAGCGCACCGTCGGCATCTTGTCCGCCCAAGCGCTGCAAGGCGCCTTCAAGTTTCGCCCACTCCTGCGCGCTATCGCCGCCGGCCTTGGCATTGCCCGCTGCTTCCGCGGCGCTTTGCGCCTGCGCTAACGTGCGCGCCCGTTCTTCGGCGGCTGCCGCAGCCGCTTTGGCGGCGGCCTCGGCCTGTGCTTGCGCTTGCGCGCGCTGTTGCTGTTCGGTGTTTACGCCCGCAAGCTTGCCGTCCGCACCCGCGGTTTGCGCTTGCGCCTGGTCCAGCTTAGCGGTCAGTGCGCTTACCAACCGCGACTGTGCGAGTTGCGGCGACCACCATGCCAGCGCTCCAGTCATCACTGCCAACACGGCGAGCAAGGCGGCGTTCTTGGGAAATACACCGGGAACCACCTGCGGCGCGGTCAAGCCTCGCGCCGTCTTCGCTGCGCGCTGCAACAGAATGTCGACAAGCGGCGAACGCTGTTCACGCCCGAGGAACCAGTAGGCGCTCTTTAGTTCATCCTTGAGATTGGCGCGTTCATCGGCCTCGCCTGCCGCCCGGGCAAGACTAAGTTGGCGGCGCGCCTGCCACACCACCCATGCCACCGCACCGATGGCGACCAGCGCAAATAGCACGCGCCAAATCGCAGTTCCGCCCGGGGCAAACAAACGCAATAGTTGATACGCTAACGCGCCCGCCAAGATTAGACACAAGCCGGCCGCGATCTGGTCGCGCAACGCGCGCCACCACATACGGCGGGCAATGGGCTGCAACGCATGCAGAATGTTTTCGTGTTCGCTCATGAGTGCTCCATGCTCCTTACTACCCCTTGCCACTCCCTCGCCCCTGGGCGCTATCCGCTGTGTCGCAACGAGGACAGCGCGCAGATTAGATCAGCCGCGAATCCTAACACAGGCACGCGCGGGCGCACTGCTTGCACATAGGTCAACGGCATACCATCCGCGCCATAGTAGCCACTCGTGACGCCAAGTGCTAGATTGCCGGAACGCATAACGACGCGATCGGGTTTTTTGCCCCAGGCGCGCCATAGCCTTTTGGTCACCAACCAACCTTAACCAACGGATCGATAGCCTTGCTGTCCATGTCTTCTCTGCGATTTGCGTGCTTGTTGTGGACTGCCGCCCTTGCGATGTTTTGCGGCACTGCGGGGGCAGGCCAACCTCCGCATATCGTTTACATCCTCGCTGACGATCTGGGCGCGAAGGATCCCGCCTTTCGCGGCGGTCAGGCGCTGACGCCGAACCTGGACAAGCTTGCCGCCGGCGCCACGTCATTGAATCAGTTCTACGTGCAGCCCTACTCGACGCAGACGCGGGCGGCTCTGCTTACTGGCCGCTATCCGATGCGTTATGGCCTGCAAACGCAATCGATTTTGCCGAGCAGTCAGTATGGATTGCCGCCGGAGGAGCGCACGCTGGGGCAAGCATTGAAGGAGGCCGGCTATCGCACTGCCTTCATCGGCAAATGGCAGCTTGGGCACAGCAAACCCGAGTATTGGCCGACCAAGCGCGGCTTCGACTACTTTTACGGTAGCCTATCAGGCGGAATCGATTACGCGCTAAAAAAGAACGCCAAGGCCGATTGGCGGCGCATGGAGCAACTCATTAGAGAAGAAGGTTACATCACCACCCTGTTGGGCAACGATGCGGCCGCATGGATCGAAAAGCAAGACCCGAGCAAACCGTTCTTCCTTATGCTCGCCTTCGCCGCGCCCCAGGGCAACGCAAGCGCGCCCAAAGCTTATCTCGACCGGTACCCCGCCGAGAAGGACGAAGCGCGGCGCAACTACCTGGCGGCAGTAAGCGCGCTCGACGATGCGGTGGGCAACGTGCTCACCAGCCTAGAAAAGAAGCACTCGCTCGAAAACACGCTCATCGTCTTTCACAGCGATAACGGCGGCGCCGTGCCCACCAAGTTCGCCACCGGCGACGGCGACGTCAAGAAGCCGGCGGCCGACAATGATGTGCTGCGCGACGGCATGGGCAGCCTATACGAAGGCGGCGTGCGCACTTTCGCATTGCTGCGCTGGCCAAGCAAGTTCGGCGAGAAAGAGGCCAGTTCGGACTTAGTACACGTCTGCGACCTGTTCCCAACCCTAGTCAGCCTGGCAGGCGGCAAGATCGAGCAAACCAGGCCGCTGGACGGCGTCAATATTTGGCCGCTGCTGGCAGAGCGCCAGCTCTCCCCGCGCAAGGAAGTCCTCATCAACGTTGAGGATCTGCGCGGCGCCATCCGCGTCGGCGAATGGAAGCTCATCGTTCATGCGGCCTTGCCGAGCCGCGTCGAGTTGTTTCAACTCTCCAGCGACCCAGAGGAAGCGGAAAACCGGGCCGAGCAAAACACCGATCGCGTCAAGGAATTGCTCGCGGCGCTAAACAAATATGCCTACGACATGGCGCCATCGAAGTATTTGGAAGAATTGTATAAGCCTCACACCCAAGAATTACCCGTATACTGGGGCTACAACCCATCCAGAAGGCAATAGAAATAATACTTTTCACTACATAGAGATAACAGTATTAGAATGCAACCCAATACAGGCGATTTCTATCTGGGCCGTCAGCCGATTCTCGATCGTGCCGAACATTTGCACGCCTTCGAGCTGTTATTCCGGGGCGGACCGGACAACCGCGCCGACATCGTCGACGGCGTTGCCGCCACTGCACAGGTGATCCAATACGCGTTCGGCGAACTCGGCGCCGACGTTGCTCTAGGCGTATTCCGCGGCTTCATCAATATCGACGCGTCGCTACTGATGAATGATGTGCTTGAACTGTTGCCACATCAACTTGTTACCTTGGAGCTGCTGGAGACCATCGAAATCACGCCGAGTGTTGTCGCCCGCTGCAAAGAGCTCAAGCAAGCCGGCTTCAAACTCGCGCTGGACGACGTGCGCGAAATCAGCGCGCCCTATCATCCGATGCTGGAGATCGTCGACTACTTGAAGGTCGACATCAAGTTGGTGCACCCCACCGAACTCGCAGAGCTCACGCAACAGGCGCGCGCCTGGCCCGTCGCGCTGCTGGCGGAAAAAGTCGATACACGCGAAGAAGCCGCACACTGCCGCGAGCTAGGCTACCAATATTTCCAAGGCTATTACTTCGCGCGCCCGCTGCTCATTCCCGGCAAGAAGCTCTCGCCGTCCGAAATGATTCTTCTGCGGCTGCTCGCGCTGCTGCTCTCGGACGCAGACACGAGCGAGATCGAAGCCCTGATCCGCCAATCGCCGCCCTTAACGCTCAACTTGCTGCGCATTGTCAACGCCGCCGCCGTGGGCTTGAGCCGCCGCTTGGCCTCGATCAGCGATGCCATCACGGTGCTAGGCAGGCGGCAACTCAAACGCTGGGTACAACTGCTGGTGTTCGCCAATGCCGGCGGTGGCAGCTTGAGTTCGCCACTACTGCAAACGGCCGCCATGCGCGGGCGTTTCATGGAAGCACTGGCCGAGCAAGCGCGCCCGCGCGATACGCAGGCGCAAGAGCGCGCCTTCATGTGCGGCATGCTCTCGTTGATGCCCGCCGCGCTGCAAGTTACGCTCGGCGAGATCCTCGCCACGTTGCCCCTCGACGAAATGTCGCGCGACGCTTTGCTTAACGGCAGAGGGCAGCTCGGCACATTGCTGGCGGCCGCCGAAGCGATTGAAAACGGCGATACGGCCACCCTGCACCGCACTGCCGAAGCGCTCGCGTTGCCTTCATTCGATCCCATCTCGGTAGCGCAACTCGAAGCCATGCGCTGGGCGCAGACTTTGGCCTCTGGAGAGGCAAAGTAACCTCCGCCGTTTTGTACTATCTAGGATTGCATAATCTCGTGACAAGGCAATCATGATCCCGTCATTCCCGCGAAGGCGGGAATCCTATTACCCGCTGCGCACGCCGCATGGGTCCCAGCCTGCGCGGGGACGACAAACGTGTCTCGGCGTCATGTAACTCTCAATAGAAGGACCAATCGCCCGCCCGCGCCACAATCGCCCGGCACAGCGTGCTGGTTAAAGGCAAGTCATTGCCAGCGCCGCGAAGCAATCTCATCTGGCTGATTTCGAGCCATCGGCAGTTGCGCCCTCCTGCGCCGCGTCAGCATCGTCCTTGTCGCGCTCACTCGACCGCGCTAAAGTTGCGGCCACCCAATCACACTCGCGCGAGGAAGTATTCATGTCCCCCGAACAAACCGTGCAGGCTCTGTGGCAATCGCAAGAACGCGGCGACGTCTTCCCCGATGCGTGGCGCGGCAAGCTCGACACCGCCGAAGCCTACCGCGCACAACTCGCCATCCTCGAGCGCAAACTCGCTCGTGGTGAACGCCAAGCAGGCTGGAAAGTCGGCCTCACTGCCCCAGCCATGCGCGAGATGTTCGGCAGCAACGAACCGGTATTCGGCTATTTGCTCGAATCTGGCCGCATCGAATCGGGTTTTCGCTTTCGTTATGCAGGCTTGCGCACGCCGATGGTGGAGAACGAACTGCTCATCACCCTGGCGAGCGATTTGTCCGGCCCCAACGCCGGCGTTGACGACGCGCGCAAAGCAGTCGCCAGCATCGCACCCGCGTTCGAAATCATCGAAATGCGCGGCGCCGATATGAAAGCCGATCTGCCACTCGCCATCAGCGACAACGTCGCGCAGCGCGCCTTCGTCCATGGCGCACCGATCGCGTACACGCCCGGCCTCGACTTCGGCGATGTGCGCGCCGACGTGCGCATCAACGGCGAACTCAAACATTCGCCGCTGGGCCGCGAAGCCATCGACAACCAACTGCAAACGCTCGCCTGGCTCGCCAACGCGCTGCATCGTTTTAGCAAACGCCTGCAAGCAGGCCAGTGCGTCATGACGGGATCATTCACCAAGCCGCTACCGGTGGCGGCGGGTGATAAGTTTGAGACGACGTTTAGTGGGGTGGGGGTTGTTGCGGCAAGGTTTGAGTAGGCGGCCGGAACGTAGTCGGGTCACGGCCATAAGCCGTCATACGGTCAACGAAAATGAGTGCCGGAAAGCCGTCGTAGATTGTCGCAGTAAGGGTCGTTTCTGAAATTGGCGCTTCGACCAGTTGACGTGTCGGCATTACTCAATATCGTTGTTGCCATTGCCCAAACTGCTCGTCAGAATTCCGTTCTAAGCCGACGCCTCGGTCGGCCAATATTTGCTTAGGAAATGTCAATGAGTACGTCGGACAGCAACAAAAGAAAGCCGTTGGTCGTTATGCCCGACCAAGGACGAAAGTACGATATGGGGCGCATGCGTGCCGTCTTCTTTGCGGATGAACGCGAGACGGCTGCTCGCTACTCGATTTCGGAATGGTGGCTTGAGCCTCGGACGCGTGGCCCTGGTGCCCACTCGCATCCAGAGGACCACATCTTCTATGTCTTGACCGGCACGCTCAGTCTACTTATTGAAGGCGACAGGATGGAGGCCCCACGCGGGAGCTACGCCCTGATTCCTGGTGGTGTACGACATGACTTTGAGAATCATCAAGGGAACCAGTGTGGGTTCATCAGTATCAATGCGCCCGCCGGTTTCGAAAAGACGATGCCGAGCATTGTCGAATGGTTTGTAGAGAATCCTCTTGGTGACGTGTCCGACGCCCAGCCAATTTGAGCCGATACCGCAAGTTAGCGAATGTTGCCGAGCCTTGGAGAAGTACGATGAGTAAAGTCATTCCCGTCGATGTCGCGGGCTTCATGTTAGACGTTCATCGCGACTTGTCTGTTTCCACACGCCCTTACAAACCCGGCCCGCCCGAACGTATTGATGGGATGACGTTGGGTTTTGTGACGGTGAATCGCGACGCGCCGCACAATGGCGAAGTACATCCGGACGGAGATGAAATCTTGTACGTCATTTCCGGAAAGCTGCGCGTAGTGGGCGAATCTGATCCAAGTGCTGCGATCGATTTGGGGCCCGGCGAGGCCTGTATCGTTTGCAAGGGAGAGTGGCATCGAGTCATCATGCTCGAGCCGGCACAATTGCTACACATCACGCCCGGCCCGCGTGGCGACTATCGACCACTGAAATAGCGCAATCGCATTGGCGGGCTGAAATTGAGGCGCTGACCAGGCGCGCGCGCCGCTTCACTGTGCTCCCTACTTATGGGTATCGGGCACCGGCAGGCTGAGTACGCCGCAGAGAGCAATAACATCCAGGCGGTCGATCGCACGGGGTGGATAACTGGTCTTGAACTGAAGTTGGAATACAGCGCTGACACAGCGCACTGCCGCGCCAGCAATGAAGCCTACGCCGGTCAAGGAGCCGGCAGGATAGGCGATGCCGTCAATTGCATCAGCCCCAACGCCGCCTTGTTCGGCAAGGACGACAACGTGAACGTCAATTTTGCGGCCATCCCCATCGTCGAGCACGAAATTCCATTGCGAAGCGTCCTTTGTGGGCGTTTGGCGATAGCCACGCGCTGCCAGGAGCTGCCGGAGCATGGCGACATCCTGCGCCTCCACGGCGATATCAAGATCATCGTGCGAGCGCGTCTGGTGTCCAACAACCGCATCCACCGCCCAGCCGCCGTCAATCCAGATAACGACGCCGGCACAATCTAACCCTCTGTATAGGTCAACAACCTCCTTGGCTTCCATCATCTACCGCGATATCAAAGTGCAGCACGTCTTCACGCCGACCTAATTTCGTATAGAGCGCGATTGCAGGGTCATCGCCATAGTCTGCTTGGACAAATATGACATAGGCTCCGCGCTCCTTGCCGACCTGTTGGAGAGATGCAATCAATGCTGTGGCGATGCCCAAACGCCGATGTGCTGAGGCAACGGCAAGGTCATAGATGTAAATCTCGCTGCGTTTCTGTTCAAACTTGTCGAGCACATATGCAGCGAGTCCACCGACGACGGCGCCATCCTTCAATGCAGCGAGGGCGATGAAATGGTCGCGCCGCAGTAGGTCGGCCAGATAAGTCGCGTCTGGTCGAGCGCCGTTGTAGGTGTTCACATCTCCAAAGGCGTCGCCGAAAACGCTCAATATGCCTTCCATGATAGGCACGTCATTCGAAGAGAGCAGTCGGATGGTGAACGGAGCATCTAGCATCCGTTGATTGTATGTTGCACAAAGGGTAGGGGTTGCAAGCAGCATTAAGGCTCGTCAGCGCTCGAAGTGTATGCAATTCTGATATCTATGACATCACCGTTTCTGGTAACAACAGCCGGTGTCACCCATTAGCCGCCCCATGTAAAGGGCAAAAAATGGTGAGCGCTAGTCGGCAATACGCCTGGGGCAAACGTCAGATTTGGGCACGGGGTCAGCGTCGGCTTTTTTCTTCTGTCGCAGCGTTTCGCTGAGCTTTTCAGGAAGGTGCACAATCAGCGGACTGCCGCCTAATGCGTTGCACAACATCATTTACAGTTCGGGTCGAAACCAACCACTCCCGCCTTCACCTTCTAAGCGGACTACGCGCCGACGGCTGCACTCGACTGAACATCGCCGAGAACAGCGGCCTCATCGACTCGACGCGGTGGTGCACTAGGCAGACGACCGGCTTCGCGAAGCAGCCGACTTTGGCTTTCGACGCCAGCACGGTACATCCGAGCCCGAGAAGGCGCGCGCCAAACTTGATGCCAACCTCGAACATGGATTTCTGCAAACACTCCAACAGCGAAATTGGCCGCCTGGCTTTCGCGCCAAAGCAGGCAGATAGTCGCGCGCCAAGATCGTCAGGCCCAGCGCTTTGACATAGCTCTAGCGCCAAACAGTTTCATCGAATAGGCATCTCCAACAATCCCCTACCTCACCCGCCCGCCACACCCTGAGTGTTCACATACAGCGCATACACACTCTTGCTCGCCGCCATGAACAGCCGGTTGCGATGCAAACCGCCAAAGCACACGTTGGCGCAGCGCTCGGGCAGATTGATGCGGCCGATCAGCCACCCATCGGGGTTGTACACGTTGACGCCGTCGACCTGCGCACTGCCCATGCCCCAACCCATCCACAAGTTACCGTCGACATCGCAGCGCATGCCGTCCGGCGTGCCGGCGCCAACGTCGATCAATTTGCGACGGTTCGAGAGACTTTTGCCACCACCGGTGACGTCGTAGACATAAACATTGCGCGGCGATGTACCGGATTCCACCAGATAAAGCTTCGATTCGTCCGGCGAAAAACACAAGCCATTGGGTCGGTTGACCTCGCTCTCCACTACGCTCATCGCCCCGGCCGCACCATCAACGCGGTACACGTTCATCGGCAGTTCCTGCTGCGCGACACGGCCCTCGTAGTTGCCGAGTAAACCGAACGGCGGATCGGTAAACCAGATCGACCCATCGGATTTGACGACCACATCGTTGGGCGAATTGAGCCGTTTGCCCTCGTAGCGATCGGCGATCACGCTGATCGTGCCGTCGTACTCGGTGCGCGTGACACGCCGCCCGCCGTGTTCGCACGTAACGAGCCGGCCTTGACGGTCGCGCGTATTGCCGTTGGCGAAATCGGACGGCCTGCGGTACACGCTGACGGCGCCGGTTTCTTCTTCCCATTTCATGATGCGATTGTTAGGAATATCGCTCCACAACAGATAGCGCCCGTCGCCGAACCAAACCGGACCTTCCGCCCAACGGAAGCCGTGCGCGATGCGCTCCACCGATGCCGCGTTGAGGCGGTATTTGGCAAAGCTCTGGTCGAGAATCTCGATAGCCGGGTCGGGGTAGCGCGAACTCGGCTGCCATTGCTGCGCAGTTGGATTGTTTTCGCTGGTCATCGATCGCAAGCCCAAAAAATGTTGGCGGGAGTAAAGGCGAAAGCAGTATGCCCGATCCGGCGCCGATGTGCAGTTCTGCCGAATGGTCCTCTGCCGAATGGTCCTCTTGTGGCCGTTATGCGCGCGCCGTACACTGCCGATTGAATCGCGCACGGTGGCGATCGCCATAAACAACCGTTACGTTACCTGGGTTACCCATGTTGAAGTTGGGTTACAAAGCCTCAGCCGAGCAGTTCGGCCCAAGCGAATTGCTTGAATTCGCGTGCCTAGCCGAATCGCTCGGCTTCGATTCGGTTTGGATCAGCGATCACTTTCAGCCCTGGCGCCATAGCGGCGGGCATGCCCCCTTCGCGCTCGCGTGGCTGGGTTCGCTCGGTGCGCGCACTTCGCGCATACTCATGGGCACCAGCGTGCTCACGCCGACCTTTCGTTATCATCCGTCAGTCGTTGCGCAGGCGTTCGCTACACTCGGCGTGCTCTACCCCGGACGCGTCGCGCTCGGTATCGGCACCGGCGAATCGCTCAACGAAGTACCCGCCTCCGGCATGACTTGGCCCGAACCCAAGGAACGCACCGCGCGTTTCAAGGAAGCCGTGCGCTTGATCCAGCGTCTGTGGAGCGAGGAGCGCTTGAGCTTCGAAGGCCAGCACTATCGCACTGAGAAAGCCACCATCTACGACCGCCCCGAGCGGCCGGTGCCGATCTACATCGCGGCCGCCGGCCCGGTGATGGCCAAGTTTGCCGGCGAAGTAGGCGAAGGCTTCATTTGCACCAGCGGCAAGGCGCCCGGGCTCTATCGCGATACCCTCATGCCGAACCTCTCGGCAGGGGTCGCGCAATCGGGGCGCGAACCGCACGAAGTCGAGCGCATGATCGAGATGAAGGTCTCATTCGACAGCGATCTCGAACGCGCGCGCCACGACACGCGCCATTGGGCCGCGCTCGCGCTCAAACCGGAAGAAAAGATGAATGTCGAAGACCCGCTCGAGATGGAACGCCTGGCCGATAGCCTTTCGGTCGAGCGCGCCGCCTCGCGCTGGATCGTGAGCAGTGACCCCGACGCGATCGTCGAAGGCATTCGCCCCTACGTTGAACTCGGTTTCAATCATCTTGTTTTTCATGCCCCAGGGCCGGATCAGACACGGTTCTTGAAGTTGTTCGCCGAGCGAGTCATACCGTTGCTGCGGCGCAGCTTCTCGTAGAAGCTCTAAATGCAGTTGGCCCGCCAGCGAAGGCGGCGGGGCGCTTTGCCCGCCGCCGGTTGGGAGCGAGCCTAGCTATTCAGCTTGTACCAAGCATCGGCCGCACCAAAATTGTATTTGTTATCTAGCGCCACGACTGCGAATACTGCGACCGCGGCCACGCCCGCTACCCAAAGTCCACCGCCAGAGACTTGTTCAATTTCCTGAACTTCAAGGCATACCAGATCTTCTTGCATGTTGTTCTCCAATGAGCAATTGAGGGTACGGCCCGCCCCAGGTTTTCACCTGCCGGACTCGCGTTTACAACCTAGCTGAGCAAACCGCTCGCGCCGCGTAAAAATTCACCGCCGCGCGCCCTCGGGCGGTGACGCTTGCTCAAACCCGCCAAAGACGTGCATCATCACGCCATGCAAAGTCAATCCCAAGCCACGCCGTGTGGGCAATAGTTCCGCTTAAGTCGCCGGACAACGCCAAATCGCGCTTGGCGCGGGTGCTTGCCCCGCCGGCGCGGCGCTCGCTGTTTTTTGCCATGGCGGAACAAGTGTTGCACGCGCTCGCCGCAACTCCAGGCATAGGGCGGATTCTGGTGGTCACCTCGAGCCCGGAAGTTGAGCACTTCGCCGGCACTCACGGGGTCCATGTTCTTCACCAAGCGCAAGACGCCGGAACGGCGCACGCATGCCGCTTCGCCCTCGGCAGCGGCCTGCTCGAGGCACAGGCGCCCGTGCTGTTCGTCTCCGGCGATCTGCCGCTCGCGTCGAGCAGCGAATTCGGGGCGCTGCTGCGCCGAGCGCAGTCGGTGCCATCGACCCCTTCGATCGTCGTTGCGCCCGACCGCCACCGCCAAGGCACCAACGCATTGTGGTGCTCGGGCACCAATGTCGTAACGCCGAGTTTTGGAACCGGGAGCTTCGCCCGCCACATTGAGCAAGCGCACGCCACCGGCGTCGCAGTAGCGATCCATGAGGCAACCGATTTGGCGCTGGATATCGATGAGCCTGCCGATCTGCGATACCTGCGCGAAGTGCTTACCGCCGTGCGCGGGCGCTCGGCGGCGCATCGGGCGGCTGCGCCAAACTGGAATCGTTGGCTGGAAGCGATCGAACCCGTCACGACCGCATGAGCGCGCGCATCGACCACTCCGCAGCTGACACTGCTCTGGCGCAGGAACTCACCGCAATCGACTGGCGCGCCCTGGCACCACAAGCGCGCGCCTTGCGCGATGCCGGCTGGGGTTCGCGCATCACTTACTCGCGCAAGGTCTTTGTCCCGCTCACGCAACTGTGCCGCGACGTGTGCCACTACTGCACCTTTGCCAAAGCCCCGCGCAAACTGCCGCACGCTTTCTTGTCACCCGATGCCGTGCTTGACATCGCGCGCCGCGGCGCAGAAGCGGGCTGCAAAGAGGTGCTGTTCACGCTCGGCGACAAACCGGAACTGCGCTACGCAGCGGCACGCACGGCGCTGGCCGGACTCGGACACGACTCGACTTTGTCTTACCTGGAAGAAGTCGCGCGCCGGGTAGTGCAAGAAACCGGCTTGCTGCCCCACCTCAATCCCGGACTGATGCAGACTGCCGATTACGCGCGCCTGCGCAAGGTCGCGCCGTCGATGGGCATCATGCTGGAAACCGCCGCCGAGCGGTTGAGCCAGCGCGGCGGACCGCACTTCGGTTCACCCGACAAATTGCCCGCGCGCCGCCTGGAAGCGCTGCGCCTAGCGGGCGAAGCGCGCGTGCCGACGACCACCGGAATATTGATCGGTATCGGCGAAACGCGCCGGGAACGCATCGAATCTTTGCTGGCGCTGCGCGACTTATCGCGGCGCTACGGCCACATCCAAGAAATCATCATTCAGAACTTCCGCGCCAAGCCCGGCACCAAGATGGCCGCCGCGCCTGAGCCCGCGATGGACGAATTGTGCTGGACTATCGCCGCCGCGCGCTTGTTGTTCGGCCCCGCCATGAGCATACAAGCGCCGCCGAATCTTTACAGCGGCGATCTCGTTGAACTGATCGATGCCGGCATCAACGATTGGGGCGGCGTCTCGCCCGTCACACCGGATCACGTCAACCCGGAAGCACCTTGGCCGCACTTGGAGCGGCTCGCCGAACTGACCGACCGCGCCGGCTATGCCTTGGTCGAGCGGCTGACGGTGTATCCGCGCTTTATCGAACAACGTAGCGAATGGATCGACGCAGGCCTGCATCGTCAAGTACTGCGCCTGAGCGATGGCGCCGGTTGGGCACGCCCTGGGCGCTGGACGGCCGGCTCTCCGGAACCGGCAAACGCCGACGACGAGCGCGACGTAGCGCTGGCCGGCATCGCTCCCGCCGTGCATTCGCCCATCGCCCATACGGTGCAGCGCGCGCTCGAAGGAAGTGAACTCACCGAGGCACAGATCGCCGACCTGTTCAGTGCGCGACGCGGTGATTTCGTGCGTCTCGCTAAAGCAGCGGACGAATTGCGCGCCGCCAGCATCGGCGCAACGGTCAGCTACGTTGTAACGCGCAATATCAACTACACCAACATCTGCTTGCACAAATGCAGCTTCTGCGCCTTCTCCAAAGGCAAGACGCACGATGCGCTGCGCGGCCAGCCGTACATGGTGGAACTGGCAGAAATCGAACGGCGCGTGCGCGAGGCGTGGGCGCGCGGCGCCACCGAAGTGTGCATGCAGGGCGGCCTTCATCCAGCCTTCACCGGCGAGACCTATCTCAACATTCTGCGCGCAGCCAAACGCGCGGCACCGGACATTCACGTCCATGCGTTCTCGCCGCTGGAAGTCTCGCACGGCGCACAAACCCTCGGCTTGTCCGTCCCGGAGTTCTTGCAGGAATTGAAAGCCGCCGGCCTCGGCTCGCTGCCCGGCACGGCTGCGGAAATTTTGGACGACACCATCCGGCAAATCATCAGCCCGGAGAAACTCGGCAGCGAAGGCTGGCTGCGGGTGGTTGCATCGGCTCATGCCGCCGGCTTGCCCACCACGTCCACCATTATGTACGGCCACATTGAGGGCTACGCCCATTGGGCACGGCATCTGCAACATCTGCGCCGCTTGCAGCAGCAAACCGGCGGGATTACCGAATTCGTGCCGCTGCCGTTCGTGCACATGGAGGCCCCGATGTACTTGCGCGGCCAAGCCCGCAAAGGCCCGACGCTGCGCGAAGCGGTGCTGATGCACGCCGTGGCGCGGCTGGTGCTGCACCCGCACGTACGCAATATTCAAGTGTCGTGGACGAAGCTCGGCCCGCATTGGGCGCAGCAAGTACTGAATATGGGCGCCAACGACATGGGCGGCACTTTGATGAACGAATCGATCAGCCGCGCAGCGGGCGCCGCGCATGGTCAGGAGTTGGCGCCGCCTGCGATGGAGTCATTGATTCGCGCCATCGGGCGCACGCCGCAACAGCGCACCACGCTCTACCAAGCCGTGGCGGCGGAACGTCATGGCGCGGCGCTAGCGGCACTGCCGCTGGCCGAACCGGTTAACGCGCGTGTGACATCGCGCACGTTGAGCATCGCCTAGCGACGCAATGCACGGATCGCTGTGCTGCGCCAGCTATTCTTTGGCAGTATCTTCTGAATATTGCGATGAATATTGGCATTTCAGAGTATTCTCTATAGAGTATTTCGTTCAACCGAGCGATCCCCCACGCCAGGTCAGTTGCATTAGACTTCGCTCGTGATCACCTGCCACCCAAGCAAGGCACGCTCATGAACAGATGGCATCTAGTGCGCGCGTTGCTGTGTCTCAATCTGCTACTGCCATGGATGGGTGCAAGCGCCGGCGGCGGCACCGATTATTCGAACTGGAGCGCGGATCCCACTGTTTCCGGCCCCAACTTGCCGCCGGTCGGGCGCTCGCTGTTCGACCACCTGATCGCCCCTGGCGGCGCGGAAAAAAGCTACCGCATCCCGTTTCCGTTCTCCGCTCTGGTTGAGCGCATTCAAAGCGAACTCGGCAATACCGAATTCGCCGGCGGCACGCGCATGGCGATGATTCCAATGGGACGCTCGTTGCAACGCGTGGCTGCAGCGCCGGATTTCTTCAAGTATCCGCGCATCGTATTTGCCGTCACCGGCGAGCCGGCCGACAGCCACAGCAAGCCGGGCCTGCTGCTGAAAGACCGCCTCTACATCGGCTACGTCGAGAAAACCAATGTGCTTGAAGTCATCAGCTACAACGAAGCGGCCGGGCGCTACGAATTTCAGTTGGTCAAAGACTACCGCGCCGGCGCTCAGCCGCAGGTGTATTACGTCAATCGCGCCATCTGCATTGCGTGCCACCAAAATCACGCGCCAATATTTTCCAAGGCAGTGTGGAGCGAAACCAACGCCAACGGCCGCATGGCCGATTTGCTCGGGCAAGCGCGCAGCGATTTCTATGCGCAACACCCGCAGGCGAACATCGATTTCCCCGACGATATCGGCCAGTCCTCGATCCGCGCCAACGCGCTCGTCATGCAACAAGTGTTGTGGCAGCGGGGCTGCGAAATCTCGGGTGACGCCGTGAGATCGCGCCGCTGCCGCGCGGCGGCCCTGGTCGGCATCATGCAGCAGGCGCTTTCCGGCGAAGCCGCATTCGCTACCGGGGCGCTCAACTATCAGGAGGACTTCGTTAGCACTTTCGCGGCCGTCTGGCGCCAGCGCTGGCCGCAGGGATTCAATATCGCGCAAGCGGAGTTGCCCGACCGCAGTCCGCTAGGCGGCTCGGCCAGCTACGGCGGCAACGGATCGGAAATCACCGTCAACGATTTCCTTGCCGCTGCCAACGTGCCCGCCGCACTCGATCCGCTCAACCCGCGCGCGCCGCGCGAGACATGGCGCTTTGCCGGCGCCCTCGATGCCTCGCGCGTCATTCAAGGCTGGACGCGCGCCTTCGCCGGCAGCGACTACCGCGCGCTCGACGCACAACTGCTGCAGCTCGGCCGCGCCGAGCACGTCCCCAGCACGCAGCATCAAGCCCCCTGCACTCTCAAGCCGAATCCGCACTCTTCCTACGCGCTGAAAATCGAGTGCAGCGGCGGCGACAACCCGGCCGCGCTTGAACTGCGCGGGCAACTCGCGCCCAACGGCAATGGCTTGGTCGACTGGGTGAACCTAGGACCAGGCGGGCAGCTGCGCGAAGCGCAATTCGAAGCGAGCGCCGCACAGCGCGAGGCTAACCAATATGTGCTGCATGGCGCGATCAAGCGCAAAGGCCTCACCGGGCGCGTCGCGAACGGACGCAGCATCGCGCAGGTGTGGTTGCGCTGGCCGGTGGGCGCCGGCGCCGATCTGCGGGCCGGCACGCAGGCACAGGTTCAAATCGCCGTAATGGATGACTTCGCGCTGCTGCGCGGCGCGGTGGAAGCGCTGCTCGACGAGCAACCGGCACTATTCGACAGCGCTCCGCTGCAGCGCGCGTCCCTCATGCGGGCGGTGTTTGCCAAACTCGAACGCGGCAGCGACCCGAGTACCAAACTCGGCCGCACCGATTGGTGCTGCAGCGATAGCGCACAGCTGCCGCCCGCGAGGCTGGAATCAGTCGACGGCGGCAAGCACAATGCTGAGCTAAGCGAAGCCATGCGCTCGCTGTATCACAACTGCGCTGCTTGCCACTTAAGCGCGGAGCGCTTCCCGCCGAATTTTCTGGCTGGCAGCGAAGAGCAAGTCGAAGCCAATCTGCGCCATTGTGCCCCGCGCCTGCGGGTGCGCCTGAACGCCTGGAACCAAACGCCCGAGCAGCGCGCCAAGAGCCCAATGCCGCCGCCGACTTTTCTGCCGGTGCTCGACACCACTGCCGAGCATTTCGCAGCAAGCGATGAGTTGAAGAGCTTGCGCAGCTACGTCGAAAGCTTGCTCAAGACTGAACAGCAGCCTAGCCAAGCTGATGAGTTGCTGAAATCCGGCTATGAGGCGCTGCCGAGTTGCTTGCCGCCGCAAACTCCCGCGCCGCGCCAAGCATCCAAATAGGCCTTTGCGGGGCGACGCTTTAGTCGCGCGCGAGCGCGCATTGAGATAGATCAAACGGCCGCAGCGGCGCGCCGGGTAGAATTCCGGCGCGGCTGCATGTTGCTGTCAAACAATGCGGCAGCAGATCCGACTCGTCACCATCACAATAACCGTCCTTATGCCCTCCTTGCAGCACTCTTCTCCTCTCACGCTTGGCTTTGGTCTGCAGTTCAACGATCTCTATGGGCAGCAAGGCCTACAGCGCGTGGACAGCGCTTTTCGCGCCGCACTTGCCGACGGGCAACGCGCATTGCTGCAACGCCTCGAATCCGCGCGCAACGACCCCGCCGCGCTGTCGGCTAAAGAAGAAGCCGATCTGCTCATAGCGCTCGGGCCCGCGTTGGAGGCGTTCATCGTGCAATTGTTCGGCATCGAAGTTCACGCCACCGCACTGCGTACGAAACATACCGAACTGGCCCCACTCTATAGTTGCAAGCGCCATTTCGTGCAGCGGCGTGTTTTAAAGGCAAGCGATCCGCAGTTAGCAGCCGCGGTTAACGGTGAGGAGCTTGCCCAGAAGTTGAGCACCCTCTTTGGGGAACCGTTCAGTGAGTTGGCATTCGCTCGGCACGTCGAGGCTTGGCAGCGCGATGAAGCCAACCACGCTGCGAATGTCGAACTTGCGCTGCAATATGCTGCATGGGCGCTGCATACCGAGGCCGGGCGGTCCAAGCATCGCAGCGGTGTGCTGTTCAAAGCGCCCGCAAAATTGCAGGCTGAGCATTTGGTGCCGTTGGAGAGCACGACCTCACGCGGATTCATCGAGCATCAGGCGCATACACATAAACTGCGCACACGCCAAGGCTTCAAACTGACCGATGCCGGAACCGATTTGACCGGGGCGCTGGACGAAACCAACTACTGCATCTGGTGCCACCATCAAGGCAAAGACTCATGCTCCAAAGGTTTGCCGGAGCGCGCGGCGACCCCAGGCGCACGGGCGTTCAAGAAATCGCCGTTCGGCATTGCCTTGGCGGGCTGCCCGCTGGAAGAGCGCATCTCCGAGTTTCAAGAACTCAAGACCAACGGCTACAGCATTGCCGCGCTCGCCACGATCTGTGTCGACAACCCGATGACCGCGGCAACGGGACATCGCATTTGCAACGACTGCATGAAGTCCTGCATCTACCAGAAGCAGGAGCCGGTCAACATCCCGCAAGCGGAAACGCGCACGCTAAAAGACGTGCTCGAACTGCCCTACGGTTTCGAAATCTACAGCTTGCTGACGCGCTGGAACCCACTCGATCTGCGCCGGCCACTGCCGAAGCAAGCGACCGGCCGACGCGTGCTAGTGGTCGGCATGGGTCCGGCCGGTTTCACGCTCGCGCATCATCTTCTGAACGACGGCCATAGCGTTGCGGCAATCGACGGACTGAAGATCGAGCCGCTACCAGCGGCGCTGAGCGGCATCGACGCCGACGGTTCGCGCACCCCGTTCGAACCGATCCGCGACGTAAACTCCATTTACGAAGCGCTCGACGAGCGCATCATGGCAGGTTTCGGCGGCGTGGCCGAATACGGCATCACGGTGCGCTGGGACAAGAATTTTCTCAAGCTCATTCGCCTGCTGCTGGAACGTCGCAGCGGCTTCGCACTTTACGGCGGCGTGCGTTTCGGTGGCACGATCCGTCTCGAGGATGCGTGGACTCTGGGCTTCGATCACATTGCGCTGTGCGCGGGCGCGGGCAAACCCACGATTCTCGACATTCCGAATGGCCTGGCGCGCGGGGTGCGCGCCGCCTCGGATTTCCTGATGGCGTTGCAGTTGACCGGCGCAGCGAAAGCCGACTCCATCGCCAACTTACAACTGCGCCTGCCCATTGTCGTCATCGGCGGTGGCTTGACCGCGATTGACACTGCAACGGAATCGCTCGCTTACTACGTGGTGCAAGTGGAGAAGTTTCTGCAGCGCTACGAGGTGCTCGCCGCTGCGCAAACAGAAGCGCTAGTGCGAGCCAAGTGGAATGCCGAAGAAGCAGCTATCGCGCAGGAGTTTCTCGAACACGCGCGCGCCATCCGTGCCGAACGCGCACAAGCCCAGCGCGAAGGCCGTGCCCCGCGTGTGCTGGATTTGATGAGGAGTTGGGGCGGCGTCACCATCGCTTACCGCAAGCGCTTGATCGACAGTCCTTCATACACGCTCAACCATGAAGAAGTTGCAAAGGCTCTTGAGGAGGGAATTGTCTTCGCAGAAGGTTTGACGCCGCAGCGCATCGACGTGGACCAACACGCTCACGCCACCTCGATCACGTTTGCCGCGCAGCAGCGTGCCGATGATGGCACCTGGCACGATGGCGGCAGCGTAACGCTGCCAGCGCGCTGTGTGCTGGTCGCGGCAGGGACGCAGCCGAACACCGTTTTGGCACGCGAAGAGCCGCAGCACTTTCAGCTCGACGGGCGCTATTTTCAAGCGTGCGACGAGAACGGTACGCCGGTCAAACCGGAGTTCAGCAGCGCCAAGCCGACCACGCCGCAAGTGCTGCTCAGCCGGGCAGCGAACGGCCGCTGTGTCAGTTTCTTTGGCGATCTACATCCATCCTATTTCGGCAACGTGGTGAAGGCCATGGGTGGGGCCAAGCAAGGCTATCCGACAGTAAGCCGTGTGCTAGCGCAACTGCCGCCGACTCCCAACCAGGGCGAAACGCAATTCTTTGCCGTGCTGAACCATGCGTTGCGTGCCACCGTTGCGCGCGTCGAGCGCCTAACGCCGACCATAGTGGAAGTCGTAGTCAAAGCGCCGCTCGCAGCGCAACGCTTTGAGCCGGGTCAATTTTACCGGCTGCAGAATTTCGAGGTGAACGCGCCCCAGATCAATGGCACGCGTTTGGCAATGGAAGGCCTTGCGCTGACCGGCGCTTGGGTCGATCGCGAAGCCGGCTTGATTTCCACGATTGTGCTGGAAATGGGTGGATCGTCAAATCTCTGCGCGCGACTCCAACCGGGCGAACCCGTCGTGCTAATGGGTCCAACCGGGGCGCCAACCGAAATCCCCCGAAACGAAACCGTGCTGCTTGCCGGCGGCGGCCTCGGCAACGCCGTGCTATTTTCCATCGGCGCGGCGCTGCGCAAAGCCGGGTGCAAGGTGCTCTACTTTGCCGGCTACCGGCGAATTGCTGATCGCTACAAAGTGGCAGACATCGAGCACGCATCGGACGCCATCATCTGGTGCTGCGACGAGCAGCCCGGTTTCGCGCCGGCGCGCGCGCAAGACAAAACTTACGTGGGCAACATCGTGCAGGCGATGCGCGCATATGCGGACGGCGCGCTTGGCGCGCAATCGATCCGCATGCCAGAAGTTGATCGCATCATCGCCATTGGCTCCGACGCCATGATGTCCGCGGTGGCGAAGGCGCGCCACACCGTCTTGCGCGATTGCTTGAAGACGGCTCATGTCGGCATCGGCTCGATCAACTCCCCGATGCAGTGCATGATGAAGGAAATCTGCGCGCAATGCCTGCAGCCGCACGTTGACCCGGCCACCGGCACGCGCAGCGTGGTGTTCTCTTGCTTCAATCAGGACCAGGAACTCGATCGCGTCGATTTCCCGGCGCTGGCCAACCGCCTGCGCCAAAATTCGACCCAGGAAAAGCTCACCGCACAGTGGATCGCGCACTGTCTCGCGCAACTGCCCGAGCGAGTATCATAAGCAAACACTAGATTCGGAGGAACGTAACATGGCCGAAACCGCGCGTTCGCTGCGCCCCATCAGCAAGACTTCCGTTCAAAGCCGCGTCAGCCGAGAGGAATGGGATGCGCGCTGCGATTTGGCCACCGCTTGCCGCTTGGCCGGGGTCTACAAGTGGACCGATCTCATTTACACGCACTACACCGCGCGTGTGCCGAATTCACCGCACTACCTGATGAATCCGCTCGGTTTGATGTTCGAGGAAATCACCGCGTCGAGCTTGGTGAAAATCGACGCCCAAGGCAATGTGATCGACGATCCGCTTGCTCTGGGTTGCAGTCCAGCCGGTTTCATCATCCATAGCGCCGTCTACGAAGCTCGCGCGGAAGTGCAATGCGTCATTCACACGCACACCCGCGCTGGCGTTGCTGTGTCGGCGCAGCGCTGCGGCCTGCTACCGATCAGCCAACATGCGATGCGGGTCTACGGCATTCTCAGCTATCATGACTATGAAGGCATCGCGCTCAATCTGGACGAACGCACGCGCCTGGCGCGCGACCTAGGCCCAAGCGCGCGCACCATGATCTTGCGCAACCACGGTTTGTTGTCGCTCGGCACTTCGGTGCGCGAAGCGTTCCATTTGATGTACTACCTCGACTGCGCCTGTCAGATTCAAATTGACGCGCTCGCCGGTGGGCGTATCGAACTCGGTTCGATCAGCGAAGAGACGGCGCGCAACGGTTACCGGCAGTTCGAAGGACCGGGCGGCTCGGAAATCGACAAAGAGTGGGCCGCCATGCAGCGCTTGTTGGAACGGCGCGGCGAGGAGTGGCGAATTTAGCTTTGACGCCACACATGCTGCGGCGCCGGTAACAACCGATCCAGTACTGGCACCAGCGGCGTGGCCAAAAACAACGCCCACACCAGCGCGTTCGGCTTGTACATTTGGTATTGCCACACGAACGCCACACTCGCCACTAGCATCGCGTAGATCACACGCGCGCCGCGATGGTTTGGGATGGTCATAGGGTCGGAGATCATAAAGAACGCAAACAGCAACAGAGCCCCGCTTTGCAATTGATGGCCCAAGACGGCCCAACTCTGCCCGAGCCAAGCGATGCGCAAAGCTATCAAACCGAGGAACGCGAGCAGGAACACCCAGCTAATGTCCCAGCGGCGCGCGCGTTGCGTCACCAACGCGCCGAGCACTACGAACCACGCGGCATAGGCGAGATCGTTGCCCCACTGACCCGGCGAGATCCAAGCCCCGGGCACCAACGTGATTGCCAAGATCACACCCAAGTTCGCCGGATTGAACACGTGCTTGTTGCCGCTGCGCACCACGAACTTGGCGCTTAACGCCAACATCACCGCCAGCGGATGCACCCAAAGCGAATCGGCGCGCAGCAAAATCGACACGCCGAAGCACGTGATGATCGCGCTCAGCCAATTGCGTTTGGGCAGATTGAGTACACGCGCCCACAGCAATTGCGTCGTCATCCCGGCAGCAAAGGTAAGCGCGGCCTGCTCCCAACGCAACGCAAAATCGCGCGCGACGACCCCGCTACCCAGCAGAACGGCCAAGAACAAAATTTGATACAAGCGCGCATCGCGCGGCAGACGGGCCTGCATCCAGCCCGCCACGCGCGGCGCACTTTGCCGCCAAGCGCCACGCTCGCCAGGAGTTGCCGATGCCTGCATGGCAAACTCAGCCACCCACGTAGCTTAGCCACTGCGCGCCGCCGGTCTCGCGCGATTCCTGCCACAATCGCTCCCACCACTGCCGCTTGCCCGGCGCTTTGATGCCGTACTTGCTGCGCAATTCGTTCAGACTCGTTGCGGTTAGTTCAGCCAAGGCACGTGCTTCTCGCTCCTCGCGTTGTCGCACGCTTTCGAGATAGCGCGCCGCTTCCGGGCAGGCGTTGGGATCGCCCTTCCACGCATGGCGCAGCACGTAGCGAGCTTGGAAATTCTCACGGTCGGCCGTTTGTTGGAACATTAGATCCTCGGGAAAGGTTTCCGGCGTGTAACGCACGTGAAGGCGCGTCAGCATCACCGGTTGCGCCGCGCTAGCGGGCGCCGGACGTTTCACCCGCGGCTTGCCGCTAGGCTCAACGCCGATAAGGTTCGTGTCGCCATCGCCGCCATCGAGCCAAAACACGCCCGCCGCGCGCAACTCCTCCGGCGACAACGGATCGGCCGCGCATGGATCGCACCAGCTCATGTCCCAAAAGTATTCGGTGAACACCACACGATGCTGTTCGCGTTTGGCTTGCGCATCGAACATCGCTTTGTAGAAGCCTTGGAAATCCGCGCGCACGCCTACCGGCAAATCCATGTTGGCAGGCAGCTTGACGGTGCGATAGTTGGTCGATTCAACGCGGCCGTTTTTGCTCAGCACGAAGGCGATCAGATCTTGCGGTCCGTTCGCGTTGATCATGCCGAGCCGCAGCGGCAACATAAATTTCTTCGATTCGAAAGCGAACTGCAGCGGCCGCAGCATCGTGGCCCCGGTTTTGGCTTGTTCTTTCAGATTGACCTTGGCGACGAAGAACTTCATCTCTTGCTTGATGTACGGGCGCAAGGCTTTGGATGCGCCGCGCGGGATGCGGTAGCCGTTCTGCACCAGCCACGTTTCCAAGCCGTCGGATTCCTTCGCGGCTAGGATGACGATATCGTATTCACCGACTGTGTAGCTTGCTTCTACCGTCACGCCAAGCGCCTTATTGAGCGCGCCTTTGTCCTGCATCGTCATCGACGCCGAAGCGGGCGCGGCCATGCGTGCCTTTTCTTCCAGTTCGCGTTTGGCGCATGGATCATCGTCGAAGTATTCCGCCAAGCGCGGGGCACTGTAGTCCGCGATGCGATCGAACACACGCCGGTCGCCGATGTGTATCTGCCCGCGCCGCAACACCTCGGGCACTGGCACCACTAGGGCAAATTCCTTCAAGTCGCCGCGATAGTCATTCAACATGCTGATGACAGTGCGCTCACCGTCGCGGGCGAGGATGACTTGCGAGGCTTCGTTGAATAGTTTCACGTCGGCTTTGCCGACATAAAAGCCGCAGAATGCGTGGGCGGCACTCGCCCCGATGGCGAGGCTCACCGCAACGATTGCGCGCGCAAACCGTGCGTGCAGACTGGAGGCATGCATTGGTTAACTCCTGATCAAATGGGCTCGCTGGCTTAAACGGCGGCACCGATGATCCGGGGTTAACTAGCCAATTTTGTTTGGTACTGTAGGTAGATCTATTTCGTTATTAGCCACAGCCGCCATTCCCAGAACCATACTTATTGAGGATTGCATAATCTTGTGACAAGGCGAATCAGAATCCCGTCATTCCCGCGAAGGCGGGAATCCATAGCCCGCTGCGCACGGCGCATGGGTCCCCGCCTGCGCGGGGACGACAAACTTGTCTCGGCGTTATGTAACTCTCAATAGTCTCTACCAATAGTCAGCGCACACCACGGCGCGCCCGCCACGTGTAGTAGCGGCGCCGCACACCGCGAAACCAATGGCGCACGCAAGGCACGTCCACCGCGAGTATCACGATTCCCAGCGGCAGCATCCAAAACCCAAGCACGGGCAAGAAACCGAGCACACCGAAAGCAATCAGCAGGATGCCGAGCGGCATACGCACCAGCTTCAAGCGCCGATGCCGCACGCCGCGCATGAAACTGCGCAGCTTGGCGCGCCGCGCACGTAATTGCTCTTCAGTCACCGAACGATGAGTTGGCGCCGCCGCATAAACGGTGCCTGCTGGAGCTGCGCTAAAGAAATACTTGTCACGAACACGGCGGCCTCTGCCCCTGGGCGTGGGGCATAGTAGAGTGATTCGGGGTCGCTAGTTTAGCGTGAATGCACGCCGCATCAGGCCGCCGCCGGATGCTCAGCCACCGGCAGCGTCATGGCTTCGCGCAGCACGTCATCGACGCTCTCCAGCCAGACAAATTGGAGATTGCGCTTGGCCTCCTCGGGGACTTCCTCGAACTCCTTGCGGTTGCGCGCAGGCAACAACACACGCGTGATGCCGGCACGCATCGCCGCCAGCACTTTCTCTTTTACACCACCGATCGGCAGCACCAAGCCGCGCAGACTGATCTCGCCCGTCATCGCGGTATCGCTGCGCGCCGGCTGATTGGTCCACAGCGAAGTCAGCGCGGTAAACATCGCCACGCCCGCGCTGGGCCCGTCTTTTGGCGTGGCCCCGGCCGGCACGTGGATATGGATGTCGTGTTTCTCGAACTCGCCACTGGCGATGCCGAGCGAGGCAGCACGGCCTTTGAGCAAGCTCAAAGCCGCTTGCGCGCTCTCCTTCATGACATCGCCCAATTGCCCGGTTAGGATCAAGCGGCCGCTGCCAGCCGTCTTGGCAGCCTCGATGAACAGAATGTCGCCGCCGACCGGCGTCCATGCCAAACCGGTGGCAACGCCAGGCACACCGGCGCGCATCGCCACATCGCTTTCGAAGCGGCGCGCGCCGAGAATGGCCTCCAATTCTGTACTTTCAACCACAACTTGCGCCGCTGCAGACTGCGGCACTTCGGCTGCAACCGCTTCTTGGCTCGCAACGCGAGTGGCCACGTGGCGCAGCACGGCGCCGATCTCGCGCTCGAGATTGCGCACGCCCGCTTCGCGCGTGTAGTCACCAATGATGGCGCTGAGCGTCGCGTCGGTCACCGCCGCTTGTTCCGGCTTGAGACCGTTGGCTTCGAGCTGGCGCGCGACCAAATAGCGCTTGGCGATTTGCAGCTTTTCCTCTTGCGTATAGCCGGCCAGTTGGATGATCTCCATGCGGTCGCGCAGCGGGCTGGGGATGGTATCCAACTGATTCGCCGTCGCGATAAACATCACTTTGCTCAAGTCGAACGGCACCGCCAGGTAGTTGTCGCGGAACGTGGAGTTCTGCTCCGGGTCTAGCACTTCGAGCAGCGCAGAGGACGGGTCGCCGTGAAAGCCGCCCGCGCCGAGCTTATCCACTTCGTCGAGCAGCATGACGCAATTGCGCGTGCCCGCCTTCTTCAGAGCCTGGATGATGTTCCCCGGCAAACTGCCGATGTAGGTGCGCCGATGTCCGCGGATCTCGGCCTCGTCGTGCGTGCCGCCGAGCGCCACCCGAACGAACTTGCGTCCGGTGGCGCGCGCGATACTCTGACCGAGCGAGGTCTTGCCGACGCCCGGAGGCCCGGCGAAACACAGAATCGGGCTCTTGCCATGCGGGTTTAGCTTGCGCACAGCGAGAAACTCCAAAATGCGCCGTTTGATCTTGTCGAGGCCGAAATGGTCTTCGTCAAGCACTTTGCGCGCTTGCGTCATGTCGATCTTCTCTTCGCTTTGTTTCGACCAAGGCAGTTCGACCAACCAATCCAAATAGGTGCGCACCATCGAGTACTCACCGGCGCCCTCCTGCATGCGCTGCAAGCGCTTGAGTTCCTTCTTGGCGTGCGCTTCCACTTCCTCGGGCATCGCCGCGGCGGCAATAGCTTTGGCCAAATCAGCAAGCTCTTCGGCGTTATCGTCGTCCTCGCCCAACTCTTTTTGAATCGCTTTCATCTGCTCGCGCAGCAAGTACTCGCGCTGGCGCTGATCGACCGCCTCCTTGGTCTGCTCGCCGATTTGTTTCGACAAGCGCAACACTTCGATGCGATGCGCCAGCACGCGCAACACTTTGTCGATGCGCGTATGCAGATCGAAGGTTTCCAGGATGTCTTGCTTTTCCGCGGGTTTGACGTCGATGACACTGGCCACCATGTCGACCAGCGCGGTCGGCGAGGTGACACTGCGCACGGCATTGACCAATTCTTGCGGCACATTGGGCAGCAACTGCAGAACTTCGTTGACGCGCTCATTCAATTGCAGCACGCGTGCTTCGAGGGCATCGGATTTCGTCTCAGGCTCGTCGATGCGTTCGATGCGAGCTGCGAGAAACGGATAGCCGTCAAGAAACTGCAGCACACGGAAACGTTGTTCGCCCTGGCAAACGACATGATGCGTGCCGTCGGGCGCGGTGATGTAACGCAAGATTCCGGCGATGGTGCCGACCCAATGCAAATCATCCGGCTGCGGCGAGTCATTGGCGCCGTCGCGTTGCAACAAGATGCCCACTGGCTTTTCCGCGCGTGCCGCCGCTTGCGCCGCCGCGATCGAGCCTTCGCGCCCGAGCGCGATGGGGACGATCACGCCTGGGAACAGCACCATGTTGCGCGCCGGCACAATGGCGATGGCATCTTCGGGCAGCGGCACTTGATTGCGGGCAGTGCGCTCTGCCGGTGCCGCCTCAAGCGTCAGTTCGCTCAACGGCTGCGTAGAGTCTTCTAATGTATTCATGCTGTGCTCAGGCTCCTAGCTTTTGCAACGTCAAATAAAGGCAACCGCCGCTCAAGCGCGACTCGACCAACCGCAGCGGAAGCGCCGGCAGCTGGATACGCCGTTGGAAGCGTCCGTGCGGGATCTCCAAGCGGCGGATGACAGCATCCGCGCCACCGCCAGGCAACGCGCGCGCCGCGCTCACGCATAAATTGCATCCATTTAGTTCGATATCCACGCTTTCGCGCGCCACCCCTGGCAAGGCCACTGCGACTTGAACATCGGCAGCGGTCTCGACAATATCCACGGGCGGCTCCCACGCAGGCTGTGCCGGCGCCGCGCGTACCTGGAAAAATTGGCGCTGCATCTGATCTGCGCGGTCAAGCAGTGCCAGTGCCTGCACCCACATCTGACTGAAAGGATCGTAGTTGGACATGTCGCTAGCCGTTTACCTGCAGCGTAGATGGCGACCGCCCCTCAGGTTTCAAGGTACGTGCCTGAGACTCACGTCGCCTTGTATTATTCTCCCTCCTGTACTCTTCTCTTGATTAATATAGACAGTATCTCTAACCATACACTACCCCCTCTATAAGAACCAGTGTTGGTAGAGTGAAGCAGATCGCTCGCCGTATGCGCGCGGCCTTTCGTTCCTATCCCAAAGTGTGGTTTGATGCGCTCCAAGAACCTCACAGGAGAACGCGATGGCTCGTCCCAATCTCGTGCCTTGGTCGGAGATCGATCGTCGGCGGCGCCCGGAAACCAATCCGGATCATCCTCAGTATCGCTGGCGCATCCTGGCTGAGGGCGACTCCTGGTTCACGCTCGGCGGCGAGCCGCCGTGGAACTTGGTGCATTCGATCGATTTTCCGGATCAGAACATCGTCGTTAATTTGGCGAAGCCCGGCGATACGATCAAGAGCATGTCAGACATTTGTAATAACCCGGAATTATGGCGCGCGCTGTCCAAGCGCTTCGGCTACGCATGGCATGCGATTCTGCTCAGCGGCGGCGGCAATGATCTGATCGACTACGCGGAACAGCTGCTCATCCCGGCAGAAAAACGCGCCGGCATGACGATCAATGGCGTGGCGGACTATTTTTATCCCGAACGCATTGAAGAAGTAATGCGCTATATCCAGCGCGGGTACACCATGATTGCCGAAATGCGCGACCATCCCGACAGCGCCTGTCGCGACGCCCCCATCATCACGCACACCTACGATTGGACTACGCCCAATGACACACCAGCCGTGTTGCTGTTCTTGCAGGTGGGGCCGTGGCTATCGAAGGCGTTTCGCAAAGAGCGACTGCCGGAAACCGACTGGATCGCCGCTTCCGATTTCTTGCTGCAGCACCTGCGCCGCGCGCTGCTCGACCTGATGGCGGAACTGCCCAATTTCAACGTCGTCGACACGGCAGGCACGCTAGTGCGCGCCGCTCCTGGCGCCACCGGCAACAGCAACGATTGGCTCAATGAAATCCACCCCAACAAAGGTGGTTACGACAAGCTGGGGCGGCGCTTGGGCGAGGAACTGCACCGGCAGCTTCGCGCCTGAAGTTGCAAGGAAAGGTGCAGGCGCCTACGAAACCAGTTTGAGGCTGGCGCCGCGCGAGGCCGCGGGGAACAGGAAACGCTTCTCGAAGTCGGTGGCCGTCAGGGGCTCGCTTAGCAGCATGCCCTGAATAATGTCGCAGCGCTGCTCCTCCAAGAACGCGGCCTGCTCGATCGTTTCCACGCCTTCCGCGACAACCTCCAGGCGCAGCGAATGCGCCAGCGCGATTATGCCGGCGACGATGGCGGCATCGTCGGCGTTTCGAGTCACATCCTTGGTGAAACTGCCGTCAATCTTGAGAAGATCGAGCGGCAGTTGCTTGAGGTAACCGAAGGAGGAATAACCGGTGCCGAAATCGTCTACGGTGAGACGCAAGCCCAACGCGCGCAGTTGCTTGAGCGATTCGAGCGATTCCGCCGCGCGCTCCATAATCGCCGTCTCGGTCAGTTCCAATTCCACTAGGGCCGGCGGGATTTGCGTGTCGCGCAGCACGCGCGCTACGCCATCGACAAAATCCGAACGCAGCAGCTGGCGCGCCGACACGTTTACCGCCACGCCGAAGTTGGCCCACTGGGCGCTGCGCCAGCGCTGCACTTGCTCGCAGGCGTTGCGCAACACCCATTCGCCGATGCTGCTAATCAGCCCGTTATCCTCGGCGATTGGGATGAATTCACCCGGCAGAATGAGTCCTTCGGTGGCGTGCCGCCAACGCAGCAACGCCTCGACGCCGACAATCTTGCGTGTTTTCAGTTCTTGTTTCGGTTGGTAGCACAAGAACAATTCGCCGCGTTCGATCGCCTTGCGCAGCCCGGTCTCTAGCCACATGCGCCGCGTTGAGCTCTGCCCCATGTCGTCTTCGTAGTAGGCGAACCCCGAGCCGCTGCGCTTGGCGCGGTACATCGCGGTATCGGCATGCTTGAGCAAAGTGCCGGCGTCGGTCGAGTGCATCGGGCATAGAGCGATGCCAATACTGGCTTCGATGAAGATTTCATGCCCACCGATAAAAAACGGCGAAGATAGGCCGCTGGCGATCTTTTGTGCCACAGCCTCCGCCACTTTGCTGTTGGCAAGATCTTCCAGCACGACCACAAACTCGTCGCCGCCCAAGCGCGCGACCAGATCGTCCGAGCGCACGCTATGGGTAATGCGCTGGGCGACCGCTTTCAGCAGACCGTCGCCAATGTCATGACCGAGCGAGTCGTTTATAACCTTGAAACGATCCAGATCGAGGAACAATACCGCGACGGAGCGGCCCTGTCGGTTCGACCGTGCCACCAAGCGATTCAAATGCTCCAGGAAACGCAGCCGGTTGGGCAGCGCAGTGAGCGAATCGTGATACGCGATGTGGCGCACGTGGCGCTCGGCACGCGCGGCTTCGACGATGCGCCGCACCCGTTGCGTAAGCACGCCAAAGTGGATCGGCTTGGGAATGTAGTCGGTCGCGCCACAGGCGAACGCGCGGTCGACCGAGTCGGTATCCTCCAGTGCGGTAATCATGACAATCGGCAGATGCGGAACCCGCTGACGGATCTCGGGTGCGGTGGCGAAACCATCCATGACCGGCATGACCGCATCCAGCAACACTAGATCAGGACTGACCTTGTTAAGCAAGCTAAGCGCCTGCTGACCGTTGATCGCCTCTTCTACCGCGAAACCCTCGGCTTCGAGGGCGTGCCTTAGTGCCGTACGCGTGCTGCGGTCGTCATCCGCCACCAAGATCAAACCGTCTTTCATCTGCGCTACCACCGGCGCAGCCGTCTTGCCAGCGCGATCTTGCTCTAGCACTTGTGCAACGCGAGCGTATTCCTGCTCAACCTGACCAACCAGTCGGACCAGCGCTTCGGCATCGTTCGTACCCACCGCGCTTTCCAACCGGGCCGCCGACTCCGCCAATGCCGCAGCGCCGATATTGGCGCTGCTCCCCTTGATGGCGTGCGCGACTTGGCGCAGTACCGTGGCGTCGCCGGTCGCGAGTGCTTCGCGCAGCTGCACCAAGTACCCGGGCGTATCGCCGAGAAACGCATCGATCATCGCGACGACGCCGCTGCCCAGCGCGTCTCGCAGCTGCTCCGCGATCTTGTCGTCGATCGCAGGCAGTTGCGCCGATGTCTCTACCGCCTGTGGCTGCGGCGCTTCAGCCGCCGTAGTCTTGGACTTCGGCACCCAGACTTCCAGCGCTTGCTTGACGCGATCCAGACTCAGCGGTTTCACTAGCACGTCGTCCATGCCGGTGTCGCGGCAACGCTGCAAGTCCGACGCCTTGCTGTTGGCCGTCATCGCCAAAATCGGCACGCGCGTCCCGCCGGATTTTTCCAGCGCGCGGATTTTGGCCGTGGCTTCGTAGCCATCCATCACCGGCATGTGGCAATCCATCAAAATGACATCAAAACGGCCGCGTTCGGCCATTTGGACGCCTTCCGCACCGTCTTTTGCGATAGTTACGCTGTAGCCCATGCGGGAGAGAAAGCCTTGAGCAACGATCTGATTGGTCTTGTTGTCTTCGACAATGAGAGCCGTCTTGGTCTGTCTTGCCGCACGATCGCTCCTAGCGGCGTTGCTGCCTGTATCTGCTTTTGGCAGGAGCGCTTCAAGCACACACTCCTTTACGTCGGGATAGCGTAGCGGTTTGCGTAAGCGCGCGACCACGCCCTGCCCTTGTAAAGCGCCCGCTTGCGTCGGGTCGATAAAGCGCGATACCAGAGCGATGCTCACTTCGCGCAATGTGTGATCACTACGCACCCGTTTCAAGAAGTGATTCGCGCCCGTCGCCAAAGCGATGTCGTCGACGACGACCAAGCCGAACGGAACTCGCTGAGCCACGGCCTCGCGCATCGACTGCAGGGCGAAGTCTTCTCCTGCGACATGGACCACCTCCACCTTCCAGCCTAACAAGCACTCGCGGAGAAACTCTGTGGTGATGCCGCTCATGCCGACAATGAGCGCCCGGGCGCGCAATTGCCCAAGGTCTTCGCCCTTGACTTCGCCAATGCGCTTGTCTTGCTGCAAGGCGATCTGGAACCAGAATGTGCTGCCTTGTCCGACGCGGCTGCGCAACCCCATTTTGCCGCCCATGAAGCCAACAATCTGTTTACAGATCGTCAAACCGAGGCCGCTGCCGCCGTATTTGCGCGTCGTCGAGCTATCGACTTGCGAGAACGACTTAAAGATCTGGTCATGATGTTCTTCCGCAATGCCAATGCCGGTATCCTGAACTTCAAACAAAACGCTAGAGGGATCATTCGCAGCGCACTTGATTCGCAGCGCGACCTCGCCCATCTCGGTGAACTTCACGGCGTTGCCAAGCAGATTGACCAGGATCTGCCGCAGGCGCACTGGGTCGCCTACCACTGCGAGCGGAACGTCGGCAGCGATTGTGTAACCCAACTCCAAGTATTTCTGCTGCGCCGCGCCGACCACCAAATAGATCGCTTCTTCAACCAATTCGCGCAAGTTGAACGAAACGCGCTCCAGTTCAATGCGGCCCGCTTCGCCGCGCGAGAAGTCAAGAATGTTGTTGATAAGCGCCAACAGCGCCTGCGCTGAGTTACGCGCGACATTCACGTAATCGTGCTGTTCGCGTGACATCTGGGTGTCGCGCAAGATCTCCAGCATGCCGAGCACGCCGTTCATGGGTGTGCGAATCTCATGGCTGACGCTAGTGGCAAACTCGGCCTTGACGCGCGCGCTCTCCAAGGCTTGATCACGCGCGACCATCAGCTCACGCTCGCGCTCTTCCAGCACTTGCATCATGTTGTTGAAGGCATGCCCCATGCCAGCGACTTCCTGCGGTCCCGCTATAGCCGCACGCAATTGATGCGCGCCGCGGTCAGCCGACTGCATCGTTTCCGCCAGCGCGCGCAAGGGTTTGGTCAGCCGGCGCGTCAAAGCTTGCAGCAACAAGACTAGGCCGGCCGCGCACACCAAAGAAATCGCGCCATTGCTCAAGAAGATGTCGCGCGTCATCTTGTTCAAAGTTCGCTTTGACAGAACCACGCGCACCGCACCTAGGCGTTCTCTTCTCGGTTGGCTAACGAAGGGGGACTCCCCCTCCTCGCTTGAACTACCTGCGAACACCGGTGCGAGCAAAGTCCACGCGTCGCGCGCATCCAACTCGACCACCGGCGATTCAGGTTGAACTGCAGCCCTGTGCGCAGCCGGCACGCGCTCCGACTTGGCGGCGCGCCGCACCAGGGTTTTTCCCTGCGCGTCGATAATCTCTACCGCGGCCACATCGGGGAAAGCGATCGTTGCCGCAACTGCCTCTTCCGCATTTTCGGGTGACCCGTAAGCCAAGCTCAACGCGCTCTGCTGAGCGAAGGTCTGCGCCACACGCAAACCCTGGCTTACGAAGTTGTCACGCAGATTAGCTGCAACAAACCATGAGATGGCGACAGACGAGAGCACCGTCACAAATATGGTGCCCAGCACCAGTGCGGTGGTCAATTGCCGGTGAATACTTCCGGCGCCCAAGGCGGCGAGCCATCTGCGCAGCATCCGCATCGTCATTGTTCCGGAAACACCGCGTCGAAGCCGGTGCGGGTGGCCGTCACGCCCAGGTGCGCGGCAGTGCGCGTATTAAGTGCCCGCTTCAGGCGTCGTGCGGGATGCACGACTCCCGGTGTCGGGCTTTGGCTCAGTTGCGCCAGTTCACGCCCTAGCCCAACATTGTCTGGATAGAGCGCGAACAACGCACCCTTCTTCACATGCGGCAAGCTGCTGGAGAACACTACCAGCTCACGGTCCCAAGCCAAGCGCAGCACAAGCGGCAGTACCACGCTGTCGTCGACGATGTTGGAATCCTGCAATAGCCAGAGGCCGTCGCGTTTGGCGTCCAGCGCCTCCAGTTGACGGCCGTGCTCGCGCGCAGAGGCTCGCACATCGTCGGCCGGCTGGGCGATCAACTCCACTCCACGCGCGCGCGCCTGTTCCTGCGCCAAGTCGACCAACCAGCCGCTTTGTGCCGGACTGAATACGGTGAATACGCGCCGCACCTGGGGCGCCAGTTGACGCAATACGGCGAACAGCTGATCGGTGTCCGGCGTTAGGCTAATCGAGGAGGCATGTTTGATTTCCGGCGACGGTGCCAGCACCGCTCCGCCAAATACGACCTGTACCTCAGGCCCCAATGCGGCTGCCGCCTTGATCGCTTTGCGTCCCAGGATGATCGCTTTTTTGATTCCGCTCTGCCGCAAGAACCCCCCTAAGCCGCCAGCGCCCACTTCAGTTTCGAGACACACCGGCACCACGCTCGCGCCCCCCACTTCGCGCACGCCTTGCACCATTTGCGCAAATACAGTGCGGTAGGGTTCTGCCAATTCCGGATACACCACCGCCACCAGCGCATCTTGCCCCAAGGCGACGGTACCGGACGTTGCCATGAGCGATGCCCACGCCAACGCGCTGCGGCGCAAGAACGCGCGCCGATTGATGCGGCAAATAGACAACGTAAGCCCTCAGAACTGCCGGCGTATGTCAAAACGCAGCGCGCGGCCAGCCAGCGGCAAGTCGTCGGGAATTAAGCCAGGCGCGGGACTAGGCTCAGCTGCGTTCTCATCGAATGCGTTGCGCAGCGACAGCGCGAATTCCCAGTTGCGATCTTTGCCAGGCCGGTGCACCAGTGTGAAATCCGTCAGCGTGTAACCATCCAGCGCCGGACGCGCGTCACCGGGCGCCCGCTCGCGCCTGGATATCCACTTGACTTGCGAGTCTAACGACCACTGCGGCGCAAAGCGCCAGTCGAGGCGCAAATAGGCTTGACGGCGTGGAGCATTGCCAGGATCTTGGTCGGTCTCCACGTCTTTTGAGCGTTGCATTGCCGCATGACCGCTCAAACGCAGCGCATCACTCATCTCCCAACTTGCTTCGACCTCCAATCCATTTGCGCGCAGCTTGCCGGCGTTCTGCGCAGTTTGCGTGGTGGATGGAGCCGGATCTGGCACCAAACGCAGGAAGCGATTTATCTCGTAGTGAAACAGATTGAGATTCACCGCCAGCCTTTGCGCCGGGCGATAGGCGAAAGCCAATTCGACGCTCTCAATCGTCTCGGGTTGCAGGTCCGGGTTGCCGAGCGCCACGGGGTTGTTGATGTTGTACAGTTCTTGGAACGATGGCGCCCGGAAGGCACGGCCCAAGAGCAATTTGGAGGTCAAGTTATAACGTGTGTCCCACACTAGAGCCAAACGCGGGTTCACCGTATTGCCGACATCGGAGTAGTGGTCGGCGCGCACACCAGCGGTCAATGTCCAATCCGGGCGCAAGCTCCATTCGTCTTGCACGAAGGCGTAAGTAATTTTGCGATCTTCGGTGCGTACGAACGGAGCGGTACTAGTGACGTCCACCACCGAACCTAGCGGAACCGGCAGCCCGATCGGGTTCTGACTGAAGTTTTTCGTTTCACGCACTTTGTAGAGATCATCGACGTTGATGCCCGTGCCCATGCGCAATTTGTGGCCCGGCAGTCCATCATACTGCGCGATGACGCTCAAGCGCGTGTGGCGCTCGTACACATCGGGATTGCCTATGACGCCGTCGGGGAACGCGCCACCAAACGAATTCTTGGGAAACAAGAACAGGTCTGACTTTGTTGTGACGTCGAAAAAACTTGCTTGCGCCTGCACTTCCCAGTTGCGTGCTAGATCTTGAGTCGTGTAGGTCAGATCCATGTTGAGACGATCGCTCTCGCCCTTACCGCGGGGATCTAGCGCCTGCGCGGCACCGACCCCGGTGCCGACATTGCGCCGCCCTTGGTAGCCAGTTCGAAAGCGCCATTTGGCAACGCTCAAATCGAGGCGCAAATCGACGTGGTCGCGTCCGGTTTCCACCGGGCCGGGCGCTTGGCTGGCGTTGCTGCCCAGCAGCGCATCGAACGCCGTCTGCGCGTCAGCGTTTACAGTATTTCGGAACCCGCCGGTTTTGCCGATCTCAAGGGTAACCGCCGCATCCATCGCGCCCCACTTGCCGCCGTGCAACAACCACGCTTCACCGGTGTTGAACGATCCGAAGCCTAAGCCCACATCAGTGCCCGGGATATCTTGCGCTGTCTTGGTCACAATATTGACCACACCCGCAAATGCGTCGGCGCCATAAAGCGCGGAGCCGGGACCACGAATGATCTCGATGCGCTTAATGCTATTCACGGGCATGCCACCCCATGCCTGGCTGCGATCACCGATGAATACGTTGGTAATAGGAATACCATTGATCAGCACCAGAACCTGCGGATTGAGCTGCGAGTAGATGCCGCGGATGACATAAATCGGGTTGTAGCCGCCGGGAGAAACCGAGACATGTAATCCGGGAACGCCGCGCAGCACTTCGTCCAGGTCTGTTGCCCCAGTCGCCCGGATATCTTCCGCCGTAATCACAGAGGCCACTGACGGTGCGCGCACCAACGACTGCCGTGTTCCGGTCGCAATGCTCACTGTATCTTTATCGCCATAGGTCGCAAGCAGATCGTCTTCTTGGTCAGCGAAGCTGCTTTGGACGCCCAAGCATAGCCCTACTAAGATCACCGATTGCCTAAGTTGTTTTAGTCGCATAGGTAGCTCCGTCGACAGTTGTGCGATCGATCCTAAGTTGTTCTGTTAGCAGGCAAGTCCAAGAGAAGCGCTGCTTCAACCATGCAATTCGGGGTTAAGCGCTCGATCACCAAACACGTTCTGGCACTCCTAGGTAGCTGACGCGGTCACACGACAAAGGGAAAAAAGCGCCTTCGGGTTTTACGCTCGCATCGACGAAGCATGGCAGCATGCCCGCGACAAAGCACGGGATGAAGTACAGGTAGTGCTCGCGCGCACTAAAACCCATATCCGCAGTCAGCGCGGCCGATAGCGCGGCAAAATTCATGCGTAGACGATAACGGCCTTCTAACAATACGCGCTCCACGTCGAACGCCAAGCGCACAAACGGCTGCTGATCCAATCCCTGTTCTGCAGCGAGTTTCATCATTGGTCCAATGCGTTCATCCACACCTACAATCGGGCGCCCGTAACCGGGAATGCCCCGATACTTGTCGATTTGCCATTTTACAATGTCAACGAGATTGGCTCCAGCCTCCTGCTGCTGCTTGCTTTTCTGAAAGAAGTCGATACAGCGAATCACCGGCCTGCCGCCGTAGATGGTCGCCTCCGACACCGCCATGGCCGCGCTGATGGCTAGGCTGCCGGTGCTGCGAACGCTGCCGGCAACTGCCGCCACCCGATTGTTCCACAGGCGGGGATCGGGATAGCTGGTGTAGGTCCAAATCCGGTGCAACACGGTCAACTGAGCCGGACTGAATCTGCGGCCGGTAATGCCGAACACGTACAAGCCCATCCAGTCCAAATCGGACAAGTCGTGGTGCAAATCGTGACCACGAAAGACCGTGCGCTGGCCGGGAAACCACCCGCCCATCTGCGTGACCAAGCGATCCATGCTCGCTTCCAACTGCCGCGGTCCGTTCATTACGTCCTTTCCCTACGTTGCCAGGCGTGGCCCGGGGTCGTTCGTCACGTTTAAGCCATCGCGGTAGAACGGGTACTTGCCAACCCCGTGCTCCTCCTGCTCCAACGCGTGCGCGGCCGCTCCCGGCAGGCGCAATAGCAGGAACAGCATTTCTCCTTCGCGCGCGCTCAACCCAAGCTGTTGCAGCGCAGCTGCCGCAACGCCCGACATGGCCAACGGCGCGTTTGCCGCAGTTTCGAGCGCGAGGCGATGTTGTTGCAGCCATGCCAACTCTCCGCTGGGAGCGCCAATTTGAGCCAAATACTGTAACGTTTGCCGTACCGGCAGCGCGCAGCTTGCGCCGTGCGGATCGAAGCCGGGCGCATGCTCGATCTGCGGCCAAATATCCACCCGCTCCTCTACTTCCGGATGCTGCAGCGCCGCTTGCCACGCTTCCAGGCGCATCCCAGCGCGGCGCCAGAGTTGCATGGCGAGCGCCACCTCATGCGCGCCTCCGAGTTGACCTGCGCCGGCGGCCAACGCCGCCATCAAGCATGAGGCGTAGGTCGATCCGGCCACGCCACCGTTCATTGCCGCACTGACGCTCGCGTCGCGCGGTCCCGGATTTGCCAGCGCTACAGCGAGCGCTTCCAGCAGCGCGGCTTGCCAGCGGGCGGGCCGCTCGCCACGGAACAGCAGAAACAAGTATTCCGTCCATGAGGCTTTGCGCAACAAGTCGCCGTACACATCGTAACCGGCGCACCAGCAGCGCTGCGCCGCAAAAGCGTTGTCCGGCTCAGCCTGCTCGCGCCAGATGCGGGTGTGGATGCTATCGCGCTGCTCGCTCACCGCGCCGCTTCCAGCACCTTCGCGCGCATCTGCATCGGCGGGACTTCCTCGCCATCGATATAAACGTCCAGCAACGTCGGCCCCGGCCGCGCGCAAATCGCTGCCACATCCAAGCCGGTGAGATCCGCCGGTGTTTTAATGGCAATACCCTGCGCCCCCATTGCCGCTGCCATCCCGGCAAAGTCGACGCGCGGCAACTCGAAACCGACGCGCTCGGCGCCAGTTAAGCGCTGTCCGTGCTTCACCATACCCAGCGCGGCATCGTTGAGGACCAGAAACACCACCGGCAGTTTCCGTTCGACCGCCACGGTGATCTCTTGCCCGTTCATCAGAAAGCTGCCGTCACCGGTAATGCACACCACGGGTATGCCGCGATGCGCCAGCGCCACGCCCACGGCACCGCCTATGCCCCAGCCCATCGGCGCGAAATCCATCACGGTGCGCACACGCGAACACTGATCCTTGCGGCGTCCAGCGACACGTTCCTTGGCGCCGAGCGCTGAGCGCCGATCGCCTATTCGTCTATCCATTGGGGCCAAGTAGTGCGTCGACCATGCCATCGCGTTTCCGGGATCGGCCAGAAAACGCGTCTGCGGCGGAAACATGCGCGACAGTTCGTGCATCAAGCGCTGGGGTTTGAGCGGAACCTCATCGCTTTGCATTTTGTGCGCTTCCGCCAGCGGGTAGCTCGGTGTGCAATCGCGCGGGCTAAAGCGCTGCGCCTGCGCATCCCAGCGTACCGAGGGCATCGGCACCACCGAGGGCGTGCGCGACCATACTCCGCTTTCGTGACCTTCGCGCTGCTTGGCGGCCTCTAATAGGCGCTCGAACACCGTAGCAATCGCGCCACGCACGTGCAAGCGCGCCATCGGCGTCTGGGTAAAGTGATCCTCCACCGCATCGATATGGATCAAGCGCTGATTCATCAGCACATCGTTCCACGCCGCACTGGTCCACTCGCCAAAGCTGGTGCCCAGTGCAAGAATTAGATCGGCGGCGTCTTCGCGCAAAGCCGCTGCCGCACTAACGTGCCCGGCGAAGCCAAACACGCCCTTGTTGAGCGGATGGGCCGCGTGCACGTAGCCCTTCGCTTGCGGTGTGGTGACGAACGGGATGGAGCGCGCCACGGCAAATTGCATGATCGCCGCCATCGCCTCGACACAGCCGCCGCCGATCAACAAAACGGGGCGCCGTGCCACCGACAATTCGCGCTCCAAGCGATCGATTGCCACGGTATCAACACTGCTGGGACGGCGCAGCAAATCGTTCAGATCGTATCTCGGCCGCGCTGCCGGCCAAGGCGCGCGCGCAACATCCAGCGGCACGCTCAAGTGCGCCGGGCCCGGACGTGGGCCGAAAGCGTTCATTACCGCAGTGACGAACTTATGCTCGAATTGCTCCGGATGCGACACCAGCGTGCTGTAGTTGGTGCAGCTCTTAAACATGCTGACCGTGTCGATTCCGGTGCAGGATGATTCTTGGAACGCGGCGCGGCCGAAACTGGGTAAGGCGCTCTGCCCCGTAATCACCAGCATCGGAATCTCGTTTTCATAGGCGCAGGCAACGCCGGTGAGCAGATTCGTCGCGCCCGGGCCGGTGGTCGCAGTACACACGCCGAGTTTGCCACTCTCTCGTGTGTATCCATCCGCCATGAAAGCGGCGCCTGCTTCATGTCTCGCTACTATCGGCTGTATCGAACCGCGCCGGGCGCTGCGTGCGAGCGCGTTGAACAGCGGCTCAATCGCCCCGCCGGGCACGCCGAATATGAACTCCACCCCGATCTGCTCGAGGTAGCGCAATGCCAAATCCGCGAGTTGTCCAGTAGTTCCCTCGCTGGGTAATGCCAGATTCGAAACAGTCATGCTGCTCATTGAAACCCCTTGCGCGGCTGTTAATCGCGGCCAGCCGTCTATGCCTGCCGAACTATTGTTTGACGCCCAACATCCTAACGAAAAGCGTTGCCAGAAGGCACTCCCTTAAGCGATTGATTTACAATTCTTCACAGAGGAAAAACTGCAACGATCTACGCAAACGGGCTGCACTAAATGCGCCCTCGCCGGCAACGTTGCGAAAAGCCTTGCGACCTTACCTTGCCTTGTTTGGACCGCCACATGAAACCGCTACTTGCCGGACTCATCGTTTTTCTAGCTGCACATTCCATCCGCATCGTCGCGGAAGATTGGCGCACACGCACAATCAATCGGCTCGGTGCACACGCATGGAAAGGCTTGTACTCACTGGTGTCGCTACTCGGTTTTGGCTTGATCGTCTGGGGTTACGCACTGGCGCGCACGGAATCCGGCCTGGTTTGGAATCCACCCCAGTGGACTCGCCACGTGGCAGCCCTGCTGACCATCCCGGCTTTCGTTCTGCTGACCGCCGCATACGTTCCCGGCAACCGAATTAGAGCCGCGGTCGGCCACCCCATGGTCCTCGGCGTCAAAATTTGGGCACTCGCACACCTGATCGCCAACGGCCGGCTCGCGGACCTGTTGTTGTTCGGATCATTTCTGCTCTGGGCGGCGTTCAACTACCGCGCAGCGCGTGCCCGCGACAGACGCTCCGGAACGCGCTACGCCGTCGCGCCCGGGCGCGATGCAGCCGTGCTGGTTGGCGGACTGGCGCTGTGGGCGTTATTTGCGCTGTGGCTGCATCGAGTGCTCATCGGCGTCGCGCCGTTCGGCTAATGCCCAGGCCGTGCCCGCACAAACGGGGCTTGCTCATTCCTTACGCAGAAAATCCAGATCGCAGCCGTGCTCCGCTTGCAATACATGCTCGCGATAGAGCTTCGCCCAGCCACGTTGACCGCTTACTTGCACGGTCGGCTTGAAGCTCGCGCGGCGCCGCGCCAACTCATCGGCCTCGACCAGCAAGTCCAAGCGCCGCTCGCGCACGCTCATGCGAATGCGATCGCCGCTGCGCACCAGCGCCAGCGGCCCGCCCGCCGCCGCCTCCGGCGAAACGTGCAGCACGACGGTGCCGAACGCAGTGCCGCTCATGCGCGCATCGGAAATGCGCACCATGTCTTTAACGCCCGCGCGCGCGAGCTTGCCGGGAATCGGCAAGTAACCCGCCTCCGGCATACCGCAGGCAATCGGCCCGGCGTTCTGCAGCACGAGAAAATCATCGGCGTCCACATCGAGATTCGGGTCGTCGATACGCGCCGCCAGATCTTCAAGCGAAGTGAATACCACGGCCCGCGCTTCGCGTTCGAACAACCCTGCATCGGCCGCCGCGCGCTTCAATATCGCACCGCTGGGCGCGAGCGAGCCGAACAACGCGACCAGCCCGCCTTGCGGCGAAATCGGATTCTCGGCCGGACGGATAACGTCGTTGTCGATCCATTCGGCCTCGCCGTTCAACCAATCGCTCAAGCGCTCGCCGGTGATAGTCTGCGTATCGAGATTCAATTTTTCCTTAATCCGCCGCAGCAGTGCGGTCGAGCCGCCCGCTGCAAACAAGTCTTCCATATAGTGCGTGCCGCTCGGTTTGAGATCGACCAGCACCGGCGTCTCGTCGCTGATGCGATTGAGCGTGTCGAGCGAGACCTTCAATCCCAACCTTCCGGCAAACGCCGCCAGATGCACGATGGCATTAGTCGAGCCGCCGCACGCCAGCAACACGCGCAGCGCATTGTCGATCGAGGCTTGGGTGACGATGCGCTCGAGCGTCAACCCCGAACCGATCAATTGCACGGCGCGCTGCCCCGTCGCTTCCGCCGCGCGCAAGCGGTCCGCATGCACCGCCGGAATTGCGGCCGTGCCGGGAAGCGTAACGCCCATCGCTTCGGCAATCAGTGCCATGGTGCTCGCCGTACCCATCACGGCGCAGGTACCTTCGGTGGTGGCAAGAGATTGCTCGACGCGCTGGATGCCTTCGTCGCTCACTTTTCCAGCGCGGTACTGCGCCCAAAACCTGCGGCAGTCGGTACATGCGCCGAGGCGTTCGCCGCGATAACGCGAAGTCATCATCGGTCCGGTCACCAGCAGGATCGCCGGCTTGCCCGCCGAGGCCGCCCCCATCAGCAGTGCCGGCACCGTCTTGTCGCAGCCGCCGACCAGTACCACCGCATCCATCGGTTGTGCGCGGATCATCTCTTCCACATCCATCGCCATGAGGTTGCGGAACATCATGCTAGTCGGGTTCAAGAAAATCTCGCCGAGCGAAACGGTCGGAAATTCCAGCGGCAAACCCCCGGCCGCTAACACGCCGCGCTTCACGGCCTCAATCAACTCCGGCACGCCGCGATGACAGTTGTTGAAGTCGCTTGCCGTTGCGGTTATGCCGACGACGGGCTTGGCGAGCATTTGTGCGGAATAGCCCATCGAGCGCGCAAACGAGCGGCGCAGATAGGCGGCGAATCCGGCGTCGCCGTAGTTGGTCAGTCCACCCATCAAGCCTTGGGCGTGCGGCGTTTTCGTTGTCATCTCGGCTTTCGTTCAAAAAAGGTGTTACTCATAGTAGCTTGCCGTGCTTAGTATTGTTAGATAAGACTCATCGTCCTATTCATTGACCAGTATGCGGCAGTTGCGGTCATTGCAAAGCGCGCCGAACTGCTGCATATTTGCCGCAAGTGTAACAACGCTGCGCGTTCGCAACATGCTCAACCTCACCCTCGCTCGCATCGCCACCACAGTTTGTGCAGCCGTTAGCGTGCTTGCCACCGGCGCCGAACTCGATCCACGCGCTCGCTCCGGGGGTGCATTGACCACGCCGCTGGCCGACTCCAACGCGTACGCGGTGCCTGCACCGCCTTTGAGCGCCCAACAAACCCAGTTGTTCGCGCTCGGCCGCGAAGCCTTCGATCAACGTTGGGTACCGGCACCGCAACTTGGCGGTCCGTGGGGCTTCGGCCCGACTGCCAATGGCAACAAGTGCACCGTGTGCCATGAAGGCAATGGCCGCGGCCCGGCACCGGAGCAATCCGGCCAAACGCTGCGCGCCTTGCTGGTGCGCTTGAGCGTGGCGGGAGCGAACGAATTCGGCGGTCCTATGCCGCATCACGACTACGGCGACCAGCTCAACGACCTCGGCGTGCAGGATTTGGTGCCTGCGGAAGGCCACGCCACCGTGAACTACACTGAGCGCGAAGTCGCGTTCGCCGACGGCGAAACGATCACGCTGCGTGCGCCGCAGATTCAATTCGAACAATTGCGGTTCGGCGCGATCGCGCCGAGTACCATGATCTCCGCGCGCCTCGCGCCGCCGTTGATCGGCCTCGGTCTGCTCGAAGCAATACCCGAGGAAACGCTGCTCGCGGTCGCGAAGCAACAAGCTACTCTCGGCATCAGCGGTCGCCCAAACTATGTCTGGGACGTAGCGGCGAAGAAGGAAGTCATCGGGCGCTTCGGCTTAAAGGCAAATCAGCCGAATATTCGCCAGCAAGTCGCCGCTGCTTTCCATGGCGACTTAGGCGTCACCTCCGATTACTTTCCGGCGGAGAACTGTCCCGAGGTGCAGAAAGAATGCCGCGTGTTGCCTCCCGGTGGCTATCCCGAGTTGACCACGCGCAACATCGACGCGATTCAGTTCTTCCTGCGCGCCCTCGCCGTGCCCGCGCGCCGCAACCTCGACGATCCCATGGCGCAGCGGGGCGAACAACTGTTCGCACAAGCGCAATGCGCCGCCTGCCACGTGCCCGAAATAAGAACCGGCGCCTACCCGGCCCTGCCGATTGGCGCCGAACAGGCGATCCATCCGTACACCGACTTGCTATTGCACGACATGGGCGAAGCGCTGGCCGATGGTCGCCCCGACTTCAAGGCGGACGGCCGCGAATGGCGCACCGCACCGCTCTGGGGATTAGGTTTGTCCGCGAAAGTAAATGGCAACGCCAGCCTGCTGCACGACGGCCGCGCCCGCGATGTCGCCGAAGCGATTCTTTGGCACGGCGGCGAAGCGCAATCCGCGCGTGAAGCATTCCGAGCGATGAGCAAGCGGGACCGAGAAGCTCTGATCACGTTCGTGGAATCCATCTAAGCCGATGCTCCAATACGCCATCAAAGTCGCCCTCTTCGCTGCCATCATCGTCACCGAAGTCGCCAAGTGCCGATTCGCCTCGCCGCCTCGCTGCCGCTCGTCTCCATAGTTGCTTTTGTGCGCCTGCACCTGCAGGGCACGGCGCCGGCGCGCATCGGTCAACGCTTGATCGATATCCTCTGGCTCACCATGCACTCGTGTGCGCTTCTCGTCGCGTTGCCGCGGCGGGCGGTTTGCTACATGGAGCGTGGATGCCGCGAGTTCCCCGGTGTTGGACGCTGGCTTACATGCAAGCCCCAGAAATTGTGACCTCGAACGACCGCAGGCCCGGCAGCGAGCCGTGATCGCTTTGGCTCAACTCTTGACGCCAGCCCACTCAAGTGCCTGGCGGTCGTCACCGAATGTATAGTACTGAATCGCCTTGCCGTTGCGGAAGGTGAAGACATCGGCGACACGTCCTTCGAGCCACTGCGTCTCGTTCTTCAGTCTCACACGCACCTGAGCGAGCACGATGATGCGATCGCCTGCGACGACAAATCGTTCCGGCTCGCACGCACCTTCGGCCCAAGTTCCCCGTCCCTTCGCCACATGCGCCGTTACCTCTTCGAGTCCACGATACGTTCCGACTGAGGGCAACCCGGGCAGTTCGACGCGCTCGATCTGCGCGTCAAATATTCTGGTGAATCCAGCAACGTCGTTCCGATTGAGTGCCGCGTATGCTTCTTTGAGCGCCTGTGTCTCGGCCGCTAAGGCCGGTGTTTGTTCGCTCATCCCTCACTCCCCATTCCACTCAGCGATGGGCCACGGTTTATCCCGCGTGTGCCGCGAACCTCAACCAAGGATCGCCGCCTCGATTGCGGCAATATCGATCTTTTTCATCGTCACCATTGCATCGAACCCGCGCTGGGCGATAGCGCGATCGGAGTTGGCGAACGCGTGGATCAGGACCATCGGCGTAATCTGCCAGGACGAACCCCGCTCGTCCCTGCACCAGCCGCGCTCGTTCTCTTGCTCGCCGTTGCCGACAATCGCGTTCCAGTACCGATCCGTCTCGTTCTGGTCAATTGTGGCGACCGGAAACGAAAACGCCTCGCTGAGCTTGAACGTGGCGCTTAGCAATCTCGCATGTGGCGCAGTAGGGCTTAGATTGACCTCTTCGTTACCGCGGCGTTTCCAGCAACTTTTTTCTCGCGGCGCTGAGAATCTCGTCGCGAAATTTTGGCGATGCGGCGCTACGCGCCAGCACTAGCGCGCCGACCATGGTGGCAAGCGCGTATATTGCGTCCTGCCGACTTGAGGCTTCGTCCTGATCGTCGAGTGTCGCGGCGATCGCATCGATGGAATTATCGAGTACGTCGGAGAAAGCGGCTCTGACCGGCTTGCTCTCGCGCGCCACATCGCCTGCTAGCGCGGCATACGGACACCCATTGGCCCGGTCGCGCACGTGTTTCGGGCTCAGATAAGCTTCGATGTAGGCCCGTCGGTTCGCCATTGAGCTACGCGGCGCCGCGGCGCGGCGCGTCTCGTCCGCGATGACCTGCACGCACAGCGCTTCCTTTGATTCAAAGTGAGTGTAGAAGGCGCCGTGGGTGAGGCCGGCGGTGCTCGCGATCTCGGCGACGCCGACTTTGTCGAAGCCGCGCTCGCGGAATAGCCGGCTTGCGGCTTTCAGCAGTTCGTCGCGGTGTTTGGCGCTGGTTTCTTTCGAGACTTTCAAAATTAGTCCTCCTAGTGCAGAGCACTATTTTACTCCATAGCGGGGGGGCTTGACACTAATCATGAGAGTCGCCATGATTGCAACTAATCATGATGTATGTAATGATTAATGCCAGTGCGATCTTGTCATCGAAACTCGCGACCGAGAAACAAAATGGCCATTCACAACTTTGGCTTTGCCCCGCTTAGGAAGCATCGTGTCCAAACTTGACTCGCCCGAGACCAATCCGTTGGCGCAACCTCTGCGCCTGCCCAACGGTAGCGTGCTGCGCAACCGTTTAGCCAAGTCGTCCATGAGCGAGACGCTGGGCACCTACGATAACCATGCGACGCCCAAGCTCGTCGAGTTGTATCGGCGCTGGGCCGCCTCGGGCGTCGGGTTGTTGCTCACCGGCAATGTGATGATCGACCGGCGCGCGCTGGGCGAGCCCGGCAATGTAGCGATCGAGGACGACTCCGATCTGCCTATCCTGCGGCAATGGGCTGGCGCCGCTACCGACCAAGGTGCGGCGTTTTGGGTGCAACTCAACCATCCGGGTAAACAGTCTCCCAAGGGGCTGAACGCCGTCAATCTTTCGCCGTCCGCCATTCCGTTCCGCGAAGATATGGCAGTGTTTTTTGAGACACCGCGCGAAGCGACCGGCGCTGAGATCCAAGACATCATCCGCCGCTTTGGGCACAGCGCAGCCATCTGCAAGAAGGCCGGCTTCAGTGGCGTGCAGATCCACGGTGCCCACGGCTATCTGGTCAGCCAGTTTCTGTCGCCGCACCACAACCACCGCACCGACGAATGGGGAGGCAACCCAGAGAACCGGCGCCGGTTCGTGATGGCTGTCTACGCCGAAATTCGCCGCCAAGTCGGCGCGGACTTTCCGATCGGGATCAAACTCAACTCGGCCGATTTTCAGCGCGGCGGGTTCAGCGAAGAAGAGTCGATGGCCACTATTCACGCGCTCGTCGAAGCGGGCATCGACTTGATCGAGATTTCCGGCGGCACCTACGAGGCGCCCGCCATGAGCGGCGCTTTTAATCAACCTCAAAAGACCTCAACGTCAGCGCGTGAAGCCTACTTTCTGGAGTTCGCGGAGAAAGTACGCGCGACGGTGCGGGTGCCATTGATGGTGACCGGCGGTTTCCGTACCGCCCACGGCATGAACGCCGCGCTGCGCTCCGGTGCACTCGATATCGTGGGCCTGGCGCGCTTGATGGCCATCGACCCCGATGCCCCTGTCGCCTTACTGCAAGGCCGTGAGAGCTCTCAGCGCGTGCGCCCGATCACTACCGGAATCAAGGCAGTGGATCGGATGGGCATCATGGAAGTGCTGTGGTACACGCGGCAGCTTAAGCGCGTTGCCGAAGGTAAAAATCCGCGTCCAGGCGAAAGTGGGCTAACGGCGTTCCTCAAGAGCCTACTGATGAGCCGCTGGGGTACCTACCGCACCCAGAGAATGCGCGCTTGAGAGAAGTCCACTGTTCGTATGTCTTCATGTGCCGATCCAAGAACCGGAGTCCTGCGATGCGTAGCCTACTGAAACCAGCCGTCCTAGCGTTTGCTTTGCCAGCCCTGCTCACGTCATGCGCAACCGGCCCGAACGGCGGCGCGAAGACGAGTTCACCGTCCATCGAACAAGGGTCGGCGATCAACTGGACCAACGTGCCAACACAAACGATTGCGGCAGATGGGGTGGAATTCGCCTACCGCGAGCTTGGAAAACATCATGGCGGCACGCCGGTCGTGCTGCTTGTCCATCTGGCGGCGGTGCTGGATAACTGGGATCCACGCATCGTGGACGGTCTTGCGGCGAAGCATCACGTGATCGCTTTCGACAATCGGGGCATCGGGGCATCGAGCGGGGCACCGTCGAATTCGATGGAGCAAATGGCTAACGATGCCATCACCTTCATTAAGGCCAAGGGTTTCGAACAAGTTGATCTGTTCGGCTTCTCCCTGGGTGGAATGATCGCTCAGGAGATCGTGCTTAAGCAGCCGCAACTCGTCCGTAAGATGATTCTCGCGGGCACAGGACCCGCCGGTGGCGAGGGCATCAGCGGCGTTGCCGGCGTGACCTTCTACGACATGCTCCGGGGCTTCTTCACTGCGCAAGACCCGAAGCAATTCTTGTTCTTCACCCGAACGCCTAGCGGTATTGAGGCAGGTAAGGCATTCCTGGCGCGATTGCAGGAGCGCTCGCAAGACCGTGACAAGAAGATCACCGTGCGCGCGTTCATGGCCCAGTTGGAATCCTTGCGCACCTGGGGCCACAAAGCACCGGCAGATCTCTCGCTCGTGAAGCATCCGGTACTGGTGGTCAACGGCGATGACGACCGCATGGTTCCGACCAAAAACTCTTACGACCTGGCGCGGCGTCTGCCGAACAGTTCGCTCATCATCTACCCCGATTCCGCACATGGGGCCGTGTTTCAGTTCCATGCCGACTTTGTGCCCAAGGCGCTCGAGTTTCTCGCTCGATAGCCCCCCACTTCTTGCAAGAGGAACACCTCGTGACCGATACACACTTGACCGCTGCGACCCGCTTCGTTGAAATCGATAACGATAGGTTCGCCTATCGCCGCTGGGGCAACAGTACGACTGATCAGCCGCCATTGTTTTTCCTCCAACACTTCCGCGGCGGAATGGATCACTGGGATCCGCTGATGACGGATGGGTTGGCCGCTGGGCGCGAGGTGATCCTGTACAACGGTCGCGGCATTGCATCCTCTTCGGGTAAGCCACGCACCCGAATTGAACACATGGCCGACGACGCGGCCGCGGTGATACGGGCACTTGGCCTGCGCAAGGTCGATGTCTTGGGCTTTTCGCTCGGCGGCTTCCAGGCACAGGACCTGACCCGACGCCATTCTGATTTGGTTCGTAAGCTCATGCTTCTCGGTACTGGGCCGCGCGGCGGGAACTCGGATTCAGATCCCGGCGTGCTGGAGGCGGCACCGCGCCCGGTTCCGACCATAGACGATTTCTTGTTCTTGTTCTTCGGCCGATCCGAGGCCGCGCGACAGGCGGGACACGACTTCTGGAAACGCCGTCACCAGCGTGTGGATCAAGATCCGCCGAGTTCGGCTGCAGTGATACAAGCTCAGATCGAGGCAAACATGTACTACTTGCCAAAACTCGATCCCAAAGAGCCCTTCGCTCACTTGCGTGAAATCAAACAACCGACGTTCATCTTGAACGGCGTGAATGACGTGATGATTCCGACCATCAACTCCTGGTACATGGCCCAGAACATCCCGAACGCCCAGTTGTTCATCTACCCGGATGCCGGCCATGCAGCTCAATTCCAGTGCCCGGAGCGCTTCCTGAAACACGCGATCCAGTTTCTCAGCGAATAATCCTCTTCAAGCGGCTGCTCATCGAGACAATCCAAGATCGACACGAAAGGCGTAGGCTATGCTGAAGTTCAAATTCTTACTTTGGATGATGACCAGACTCATGCAGCGAGCCGTCAAAACCCAACCGGCCTGCGCAAAGCACGTGGCGGGGAAGAATCTGGAATTTCAGATTCAAACGCAGGACAAAAATGGGCGCTACTTCCGCATCAAGGACGGCAAAGTAAGCTCTTTCGTCGGTCTGACCAAGGCCCCGAAGTTCACGATGACTTTCAAAAATGCTGCCAAGGGGTTCGAGATTCTGTCTGCCAAGGATGGCAAGGAAGCCTTTCTGGCGGCCCTGCGCGACGAGGACCTAGTCATCAGTGGCGATTTTGTTGAGGTGATGTGGTTTCAAAGATTAACGGAATATTTGCAACCCGGTAAATAAGTTGGGCTAGCTAAAGATGGCCTGATACGAAGATCGCGCTCGATGCAACGGTTTCGGGCAGCACGATAGTCAGTTGAGGTGTCGCCTCGACCGAGCAATGAGACTACAAAATATGGCAGATCGAAAAGCAATTTTGGTCATTGGTGCCGGAGACGCCACGGGCGGTGCCATCGCGCGGCGCTTCGCGCGTGAAGGCTACGTCGCGTGCGTGACGCGACGCAGTGTAGACAAGCTTACGCCGCTGGTCGAACAGATTCGGGCAGAGGGCGGCGAGGCGCATGCCTTCGGCAGCGACGCGCGCAAGGAAGAGCAAATGGTGTCGCTGGTTGAGACAATCGAGCGTGACATCGCGCCGATCGAAGTAGCTGTCTTCAACATCGGCGCCAACGTTCGTTACAGCATCACCGAAACGACATCCCGCGTCTACTACAAGGTGTGGGAAATGGCCTGCTTCAGCGGCTTTCTCATGGGCCGCGAGACGGCGAAGGTAATGCTGCCGCGGGGACGAGGCACGATCATCTTTACTGGCGCGACGGCCAGCTTGCGCGGCCGGGACGGCTTCGCCGCTTTCGCAGGCGCCAAGCATGCTTTGCGGGCACTCGCCCAAAGCATGGCCCGCGAGCTATGGCCAAAGAGCATCCATGTGGCGCATACCGTCATCGATGGCGCGATCGACACGGAGTGGATCCGAACGAACTTCCCGGAGAGTTACGCTAAGAAAGATAGCCAGGGCATCCTAAATCCCGACAGCATCGCCGATACTTACTGGCAGATCCACATGCAGCCACGCGATGCCTGGTCGCATGAAATTGAACTGAGGCCGTGGATGGAAACGTGGTGATCGACCGTCTAATTATTCCGCAGCGCTACTATCAGCTTGGAGAACTTACATGAAGCCCGTCACGGTCGAGTTCCTGTTCGATTTCGGCAGCCCAAACGCCTACTTGTGCCACAAGGTGATTCCGTCGATCGAGGCGCGCACTGGTGCGATCTTCGAGTACATCCCGATTCTGCTGGGCGGACTGTTCAAGCTTGCTAACAACCGCTCACCCATCGAGGCCTTTGCCGGGATTCCGAACAAACAGGCCTACGACAAGCTCGAAATTACTCGCTTCGTCGCCAAATACGGATTGTCGCGCTATCAAATTAATCCATTCTTTCCGGTTAATACATTGAAGATTATGCGCGGGGCTTGCGCTGCGCAGAAGCTCGCTTGCCTGAAGCGTTATGTCGAGGTGGTCTATGCGGCCATGTGGGAGGACGGCAAGAACATGGATGACACGTCGGTGATCGCGGCGACCCTCGCGGCTGGAGGTCTGGACAGCGAGAAGATACTGGCCCTCTCCCAGGACCCTGAGATCAAGGCCATGCTGCTACACAATACCCAGTCAGCTCACGACCGCGGTGCGTTCGGCTCGCCCAGTTTCTTGATCGGCCAGGAACTGTGGTTTGGCAAGGATCGCCTGCGTGACGTCGAGGATGAAATCTTGCGGCTCTCCTCGGATTAATCGGCGAGTGTGGCGCACTGCGCGCATTATCTTTGTTCCCCTATTCCATCACGGTGTCTATCGGGTTCCATAGGAGATTGACCATATGGATTCAAGCACTCCGCCGTCGCTCACGTGGCACAAGTCCGCCTGTAACCTTTGCTACATCAACTGCGGCGTCGAACTGGCTGTTGCCGGCGAAGGTGCCGATGCGCGCATCGTCAAGATTCGCGGTGATCGCGATAACCCACGTTCGCAGGGCTACTTGTGCAACAAGGCTCAGGCCATCGCAAGTTACGTCCACCACCGTGACCGGCTCACCTCGCCGCTGCGCCGCCGGGCCGATGGCAGTTACGAGGCGATCGACTGGGATACGGCAATTGGGGAGATCGCGCAGCGCCTGCGCGCTGTCGTTGATGTGCACGGCGGCAAGTCACTGGCCATGTTTGGGGGCGGCGGGCAAGGCAACCACGCCGGCGGTGGCTATGGGGTGGGCTTCATGCGCGCGCTCGGCTCGCGCACCGTCTTTAACGCGCTATCGCAAGAAAAGACGGGCGACTTCTGGCTCAACGGACACATTTACGGCTCGCAGTTATGCCATACCGCAGAAGACATTCACCATTGCGATCTGTTGTTGGTGATCGGCGCTAACCCTCGGTTGGCCCATGGTTTCACCAACGCGCGCGATCAGTTAAATGGCGTACGCAAGGATCCGCAGCGCAAGCTGATCGTGATCGATCCGCGTCGCACCGAGACTGCCGACGGGGCCGACTTACACATCGCGCTGCGCCCCGGAACGGACGCGTTCTTGCTCGGCGCACTATTGGGCGAGCTGCAGCGCCGCAACGCGTTCGATGAGCGCTTCCTGGCCGAGCGCGCGGTGGGTGTGGACGAGGTGAAGGCTGCGCTGGCACAAGTGCCTGTGGCCGCGTGGCTGGCTGCGGCCGACGTTACGGCGGCCGATTTCGAGCGGCTGGTGCAGATGGTGGTGGACGCCAAGGCCATGGTGGTGCGCGTTGAGCTCGGCATCCAGCAAGGTCTGAACTCCACGCTCAATTCCTATTTGGAGAAACTGCTTTACCTGATGACGGGCCACTTCGGCCGCGCCGGCACGCATTGGCTACACAGTTGGCTGGCGCCTCTTTGGGGCAATTCGCCCGGGTTGCGCCACTTTGCGACTGATGCCGAAGTCATCTGCGGCTTGTTGTCGCCCAATGTCTTTCCGGATGCGGTGCTCACGGATCATCCCGAACGCCTGCGCGCGTTGTGGGTGGACAGCAGCAACCCCGTCAACACCGCCGCCGACACTGGCCGCGTGCTGGCGGCGATGAAGGCGCTGGAACTGATCGTCGTCGTCGACGTGGCCTTCACCGAGACGGCCGCGCAGGCGCACTATGTACTGCCGGCTTCGTCGCAGTATGAGAAGTGCGAGTTCACGCTTTTCAATTTCGAGGTGCCGACCAACTATTTCCACGTGCGCGCGCCGGTGTTGCAGCCCTTGGCAGGTACGCTGTCAGAGCCGGAAATTTACGGTCGCCTGGCGTACACGATGGACATGATGCCCAGCGACGACATCCTGGACGAGCTGCGAAGCAAGGCTCATGACCGGGCCAGCTTCGGCGCTGCCTTCGCGGCGGCGATGGCTGCGGACCGAAACGTGGGCAAGCTCGCTGGACAAGTGCTGTACGAGACCTTGGGACCTACGCTGCCCGACGGCACGGCGGCGGCAGCGCCGCTGTGGCAAGCGTGCCATCGGCTGGCAAAGAGGCAACCGCACGCAGTACGCCTGGCTCTGCAGATCGAGACTTCAGTCGAACCTGCGGAACTCGGCGAGCGCCTGTTCGGTGCGCTTGTCACGGCACGTTCGGGCACCGCGTTCACGGTACATGAGACACCGTGGGATCTGATCGAGCATCCGGATCGCAAGGTGCACGTGGCAGTGCCCCAGATGCTCGATTGGCTGCGGCAACTAGATCCGGCCACGGTGGGCCCAAATTCCGATTGGCCCTTTTTGCTGTCGGCTGGCCAACGGCGGTTGAACAACGCCAACCAGATTCTGCGCGATCCCGGCTCGCGAGCGAACGACCCAGACGGTGCGTTGTACATCCACCCGCAGGATCTTGAAGCGCTGGGGGTGTCTGACCAGAGCGCCATTGTGGTGGAGACAGCCCGGGCGCGGATCGTCGTGCGTGCCAAGTCGACGGACACGATGCGACGCGGTCACGTCGCGCTACCCCACGGTTATGGACAGCGGCACCCAACGCAAGAGGGGCAGCGGGTCGTAGTCGGGCCTGCCATCAATTGGTTGACCGACGGACGCAACCGCGATCGCATTGCCGATACCCCCCATCACAAGCATGTGCCAGCGCGCCTCTACGCTGCACCGCCCGGCGCAATAGTCAACGCTGTCACAGTTGTGGCCTAGGCGCGATAAGGCGGAAGCCCCATCGAGGATGAGTCGCATTTTAGAATCGCGGCGCGCGGTGTCCGCCGCATCTCATTGTCATTGGTTCGCCAGCGTGCCGTCTCCAGCTGCCGCCCTGCTCAAATCCGCTCAGTGAGCGTCTGCTGGTGGTGCGTTGCTGCGAAGCGGCCGGCAGAACGGCACCATCAATAGCGCAGCCAAGAACATCCAAGCCATGAACCGGAACACTTCGTTGAATCCCAACGTCAGGGCGGTTCGTGTCACGAGCTGACCCAGTTCCGCTTTCGCGAGCAGCACAGCGTGTGCCGCGTCGGGCGTCAGCCCGCTGAACCGATTTCCCAATTCCGCGACCATCCCAGTAGCGTGGCGGCCGGCCTCCCCCAACGTTTCGCCGATGCGCACGATGTGGATGCGTGTCTGGTCCTGCAGCAAGGTATTGACGATAGCGATGCCGATGGCGCCGCCGAGATTGCGCATCAAGTTGAACAGGCCCGACGCGTAGCGCAACTCTGCCATCTTGAACCCGCTTAGCGCCATGCTGACACTCGGCACGATGCACAGCATGATCGAAAAGCCACGCAGCAACTGCGGCGCGAGGAATGCACCGAATCCCCAGTCCGGTGTGATGTGCGACGTCAGCCAGAGGCTGCAAGCGAACAGGATCAGGCCGACGGTGACGGTCTTGCGTGGGTCAACGAATTGCGAGAGGCGCGCTGCGATGATGGTGCTGAAAATCTGCGCGATCCCTACGGCGAAAACGGTGGTGCCGATCTGCATGCTGTCGTAGTCGCGCACGCGGCCGAGAAACAGCGGGATCAGATACGTCGAGGAATACATACCGAAGCCGATCACTAAGTTGAAGACGCAGGCGAAGAGGAATGTCGGCCGGCGAAATGGTGTCAGCTTGACGATGGGTCCGTTGGAGTTGAATGACCGTTCGAGAAACAGACCGAATGCGACCAGCGACAGCCACGTGACCATCGCGATGGCGGGATCGCTGAACCATTCGTGGCGCGGACCTTCTTCCAGCACATATTCCAGGCCGCCGAGAAACACGGCCATCGACAGCAAGTGCGAATAGTCGATGCGCTTAAGCATCCCGAGGTTCGGCACGTCGACACGAATGGTCCACGCGGCGAGCGCCGTCACAACGATGCCGGGCACAACGTTGATGTAAAAGATGGAGCGCCAGCCGAAGGCTTCCGTTAGCCAGCCCCCAACTGTCGGGCCGAGCGTTGGGGGAAGTACCGATACCATGCCGAGAATGGCCGGAATTACTGCGCGCTGTGCACCTGTGAACATCGCGAAGCCGGTAGCAAACACCGTGGGCACCATCGCTCCACCGACGAATCCCTGGATTACGCGAAACAGGATCATTGAGTCGATGTTCCAAGCGAGGCCGCACAATGCGCTTGCGATGGTGAACAGACCCGCGGAAATCGCGAATAGCCAACGCGTCGACAGCGCCTGCGCTAAAAACGCGGCGAATGGAATCATCACCAGCTCAGCCATCAGGTAGCCGGTCTGTATCCAGCTGAGCTCGTCGGGGTCAGCGGACAACCCGGCTTGCACTTCGTTTAGCGAGCCAGCGACGATCTGGATGTCGATCTGCGCCAAGAACTGGCCGAACGCCATGATCCCGAATATCAGGAACTTGCGCCGCGTCGGTAGGTTCGCGGGATCAAGACTTGCGTTCATAATATGATGATTATAATATCATGCACCTTAGACAAACTAGAGAGTCCCTCCGAAGACAGAGCAAATGCGCTATGACGCGGATCGAAAACACAGAACCCGGGAAAAGGTGCTGAAGGCGGCGATCCGGGAGATTCGGGCGTCCGGGGCGCACCGCTTGGCGGTGGCGGGCGTGATGGCGAAGGCCGGCCTGACGCACGGCGGCTTCTATGCGCATTTTGCATCCAAAGATGACTTGGTCGCGTCGGCGATCGACGAGATGTTTGAGGCGGGCCTTAACCGATTGCAGAATGCCCGGGTCGGCCGGACGCCAGCACAAGCACTAACTGCGTACATCGATTTGTATGTATCGACACGTCACCGTGACTCATCGACAGGCTGTCCAATCCCCGCCATTGCGAGCGATCTGCCGCATCTGGCCAAGCCCGTGCGGCAGCGTTTTGCATTAGGCGTCGCTCGCCTCATCGAAGCGCTGGCTAGGGCTCTCACGCATTTTGGTCGCCAGTGCCCCTATGACGATGCTCGCTCTATGCTGTCCGAGATGGTCGGCGCGCTGGCGCTGGCGCGCACCGAGCCGGACCCGCAGCAATCGGATTACCTTCTCGAGGCCTCACGCCGCTCATTGAAATCCCGGTTCGGTCTAGACACCGAGATGCGTGAAGGTCCCGTGTGAGCGCCGTCATCGACGACACCAAAACAAAATCGCGACTGCAGATTTCTCGCACCGCGTTGCTGGCAGTAACTACGGCCGTACTGATCGGCGTTCTCGGCGTGGTTTACATCATGTCGCCCAAGGCTTCGGAGTCCACCGACAATGCCTACATTCAGGCGGACAGCACCGTGGTTGCGCCGAAAGTGCGCGGGCTAATCGCAGACGTTCTGGTGCAGCACAATCAGGCCGTCAAGTCGGGTGAGCCGCTCGTGCGCATCGCTGCCGAAGAGTTCAACGCACGCGTCGCGGTCTCAATGGCGGGTCTGCAGGATGCGCGGGCATCTCTCGCCGCGGCACAAGCGGCGCTGCTGGCATTGAATGCAGATGAAGAGCTCGCGGCGTCCACCGTCCGTGCGGCGCGAGTTTCGATCCGCTCGGCCGATGCGCAGCGCGAACGCGCCGATGCGGACCACAAGCGCTATCAGAATCTGCTCAACTCGGGTGCAGTGCCGCGCATCGATGCCGATCGATACCGCGCCATCGCGATCAGCGCACAAGCCGACGCCGACCGCAGCCGCGCATTGTATGACGTGAGCCGCAATCAAGCGTCCGTTACTCGCGCTAAGCGGGCGACGCTGCAAGCGAGCGTTTCTCAGGCCGAAGCCGCGGTTGCACGTGCACAAGCCACCTTGGATCTGGCGTTGCAGGACCAGGCGCATACGCTGATCCTTGCACCCATCGACGGCATCGTCGCGGATCGGCAGGTGGCGCGCGGCGACTACGTGCAGCCCGGTACGCGCTTGCTGACCCTGGTGCCGATAAATTCGCTGTATGTCGTGGCAAATTTTAAAGAGACCCAGACGGCGCGGATGGTGGCGGGCCAGCCCGCGCAGATTGAAGTGGATGCGCTACCGGGCGTGACGTTTAAAGGCGGTGTGGAGAGCTTCGCGCCGGGTTCAGGCTCGCAGTTCTCGCTGTTGCCGTTCGAGCCCGGGACGGGGAATTTCACGAAAGTGGTGCAGCGCGTACCCGTGCGCATCCGCTTCGACGCGGGTCAACCGGAGCTAGCGCAGTTGCGGCCGGGATTGTCGACTTCGGTAACGGTGAGACTAGTGAAGCATTAGTTTCGCGCAGGGCGAGCCGGCGACGGTTAGTTGGACAGATTTCCGCTCAAGCTAACTCGTGCCATGCGTGCCTACGGTGCCCGCCGCATTACATTGCCACTAAGCTGCTAGCCCAGGTCTTGAGCGTCTTTTTCTAGCCGCACCGGTGATCTCGTCGCTAAATTTCGAGGATCCGGCGGCACGCGCCAGCACCAGCACGCCGACAAGAGCCGGTGCGCGGTGTTGATTTGCTTCGAGACCTTCATGCCTTTCTTCCTGCAGCAGTGCGCTAGTGATGTCGCGGCACACCGGAGCTTGACATTAATCGTGATACTCATCATGATTGACGATAATCGTGATAGTCAGAATGATTATCACAACCCAGCCTTCGCAATCCAAACCCAGCGACCGGAGACAACATGGCCATTCAGATCGAGTTCTACTTTGACTTTGTAAGTCCCTACAGCTACCTCGCAGCCACCCAACTGCCGCAGCTGATGGAAGCCACTGGCTCCGAGATCGCTTTCCGGCCGTTTCGCCTGCTCGATTTGATGAAGATTGTGGGCAATCGCCCGACCACGATGGAGTGCCAGAACAAGGGCAACTACGCGGGCGCCGACATCTCCCGCTGGGCCGCGCGCTACAAGGTGCCGTTCGAGCGCAATCCGCATCGACGCAATTTCGACTATGCCCTGTTCGGCCGCGGTGCGCTCGTCGCGATCGACGAAGGGCGCGGCGCAAACTATGTGGACCTCGTCTTTCGCTCCCTTTTCGCCGGCGAGCAAGACCTTGCCGATACAACCGTGCTCGCGAGTCTTATAGATCAAGCCGGCCTCAATGGCGCCGCGCTGCTTCGTGCCGCATCTAGTGCAGAAAACATCGCGCGGCTCGAGAAACAGACCGCCGCTGCTGCGGAGCGAGGCGTGTTCGGCTCGCCCACCTTTTTCGTCCGCGATCAGATGTTTTTCGGCAATGATCGGCTTGATTTTGTAATAGACGCTGCGCGCGCGGCAGCTTGAGGAGAGATTGATGACTCAACCCATTTGTGTAGTCACCGGTGTGGGACCAGGCACCGGCACTGCGCTCACGCGGCGCTTCGCAAACGGTGGTTATCGGGTCGCCCTGCTCGCGCGAAATGAACAACGGCTGGCCGAACTTTCGAAACAGCTGCCGGGCACCCACCCCTATCCCTGCGATGTGTCCGATCCCGCCCAAGTGGAGGCCGTTGCTGGAGCGATCGAACGCGACCTCGGTGCGCCGTCGGTCGTGATCCACAACGCTGTGGGCGGCGCCTTCGGTTCATTCCTGGATATCAAGCCTGAGGTGCTTAACCACAACTTTCAAGTAAACACCATGGCTTTGCTGTATCTGGCCCAGCGCTTCGCCCCGGCGATGATCAAAGCCGGCAAGGGCGCGATCATGGTGACGGGCAATACGTCCGCGCTGCGCGGCCGCGCCGCTTTTGCCGGCTTCGCGCCGACTAAAGCAGCGCAACGCATTCTCGCTGAGGCGATCGCGCGAGACCTTGCACCAAAGGGCGTGCACGTCGCCTACCTGGTAATCGACGCCGTCATCGATGTCCCCTGGGCACGTGAGCGTTTCAAGGACAAGCCGAATGAATTCTTCATCCAGCCCACCGCGATCGCCGAAGAGATCTGGCACGTGACGCATCAGGATCGCTGCGCGTGGTCGTTCAACGTTGAAGTGCGCCCCTATGGCGAGACCTGGTAGCTAGGTGCCGGGGCGGGATTTTTATTGAAACGCCACTTTTTAGGAAGAAACCCATGAGTCAATCCAGCCAAACTGCTACCAACCGACGTCTGTTTCTCCGTAACAGCGGTACCGCTGTCTTATCGGGCACCGTTGCTGCCTTGCTCCCCGGACACGAAGCACTCGCCCAATCAGAAACCAACACGCAAGCTAATCTGCATGAGACCGCCCCGACCCAATTTCAAGAAATCGGCGACATCCGGCTCGCCTACCGTCGATTCGGGAAGGAGGGCGCGCCGCCGCTCGTCTGCCTTCAGCACTTCACTGGAAGAATGGACAACTGGGATCCCATCCACACCAACCGGCTCGCCCAAGACCGTCCCGTGGTGCTCGTGGACTATCGGGGCGTAGGCCGCTCAAGCGGAGAGACTCCCGACTCGATGCAAGGCTTGGGGCGCGACATCATCGCTTTTATCCGAACGCTAGGCGCTAAGCAAGTTGATATCTTCGGATTCTCTATTGGCGGCATGGTTGCGCAGCAGATCGCCCTGGATGCCCCGGAGGTTGTCAGGCGACTCATTCTCGCAGGCACCGGCCCCTCGGGCGGCGAAGGCATGGCCGCGTTTTCGCCGAAGGTCCAGGAGATCTTTAGTCGGCTCCAGAGCAAGCCAGCCGAACGCGCGCTGGAGTTGTTCTTTTCACCGAGCGCCGCAAGCCAAGCGGCGGGCAAGGCATGGATCGCTCGCATATTGGCGCGGCAAGCCGATCGAGAACCTGATGCTTCGCCGCAGGTCGCCGCCGCCCAATTGGCCGCACTGGCGAAGTGGGGTCAAGTGAACGGCGAGCGCTACGACTCCCTGAAGAGCATCCCGCACCGCACGCTCGTGGTGAACGGTCATGACGACATCATGGTCCCAACCGTGAATTCGTTCATCCTTCAGCAGAAACTGCCCGACGCGCGGCTCATACTATTCCCAGATTCCGGGCATGGCTCTCATTTTCAGTTTGCAGAGGAGTTTGCTGAAGCGGCTGCGCGATTCCTTGCCGCTGATTGACATCTATTACAACCTCACCCAACAACAGGAGACCCAATATGAGCCGAGTAGTCCGCTTCCACCGCCTTGGCGGCCCTGAAGTCTTACAGATCGAAGAAATTCCAGACCGAGCCCTGAATGAGGGCGAGATGCGTGTGCGCATTGAAGCGATCGGCCTTAATCGCGCCGAGCAAATGTACCGGGCCGGAGTCTATTTGGAGACACCGGCCCTGCCGTCTCTTAACGGCTACGAGGCATCGGCAGTCGTGATGGAGCTAGGCCCGGGCGTCAGCGGGTTCAGCGTCGGCGACCCCATCAGCGTCATCCCGAGCTTTTCCCTGAAAGATTATGGTGTCTACGCCGAAGTCGCCGTCGTGCCTGCCTACGCCGTGGTCAAGCGTCCGAAGGGGTTAAGCGCAGTCGACGCAGCTGCAGTTTGGATGGCGTACGTGACGGCCTACGGCGCGCTAATCGACATCGCCAAAATCGGCAAGGGCGATACTGTCGTCATCACGGCGGCATCGTCGAGTGTAGGCCTGGCCGCCATCCAAATCGCCAACAGTGTCGGCGCAATATCGATTGCGACAACACGCACGAACGCTAAAGCATCCGCTTTGAAGGCAGCAGGGGCCGCCCATGTTGTGGTGACCGAGGAGGAAGACTTGGTCAAGTCGATTAGTACAATCACAAACGGCAAAGGCGCTCGGATCGTGTTTGACCCTATCGGGGGTCAAGGCGTGGACAAACTTGCGCAAGCCACTTCGCCGGGCGGCATGCTTCTCCTGTATGGCGGGTTGAGCCTGGAGCCCACTATTTTCCCGGTCGCTTCGGCCTTTATGAAAGGCCTCAGTCTTAGGGGCTATGTGCTATTCGAGATCGTTGCCAACCAAGCTCGCCGTGAAGCAGCGATCGCCTTTATCACAAAAGGCTTGGAAGCGGGAACCTTGAAACCGGTAATCGCCAAGACCTTTCCGTTCGACAGCATTGTCGAAGCCCATCGATATCTAGAATCGAATGCGCAGATCGGGAAGATTGTTGTCACCGTGGGCTAGAGCTGGCGCATTGAAGAGCGGATTTGGAGCGCTGGTATGGCCACGCCGCGCTCAAACCTAGCCTCTCGCACCACCAATCCGATGGCGGTGCATTTCTAACTGATTAGGATGAAGGAGACGCCGTGTTCAGCGCTACAAATGTAGAAACCAAGCACCTCAAGGTGGGAGACGTAAGCTATGCATATCGTGAGCTACGCCCGAGCACGCTGGCTGATCCTACGCCCGTGGTCTTCCTGCACCGCTTCCGTGGCACGCTGGACGATTGGGATCCTGCTTTCGTCGACGAACTCGCCAAGACGCGCCACGTCATCCTGTTCAGTGACGCCGCGGTGGGCTCCTCCACTGGCACCCCCGCCAAGGATTTTGACGAGAAGGGGCGCAATGCTGCATCCTTCGCTCGCAAGCTCGGCCACCAGCAGATCGATGTCCTGGGGTTCTCCATGGGTGGTTTTGTCTGTCAGACCATCGCCATGCAGGAGCCCAAACTCGTGCGCAAGGTGATCGCGATCGGCTCGGGGCCTGCAGGGAATCCCGAGACGGCGCCGCCGACTGATATTGTGTTTGGCATTGCCTTGAAGGAAACGTACGCCTTCGAAGACGTTCGCTATCTGTTCTTCACTGAGGGCCGCGAGAAGGAGACGCAGGCCTACATCGACCGCTGGGCCGTCCGCAAGGATCGCGAACCCGTCGTTGGACCGCCAGTCATCGCCGCCATGGTGGAATCGGTATCCGGGTTCATGGGCGGTCAGACAGACCACTACTCGCGCCTAAAGCAATTGAACCAGCCGTTTCTCATAGTTTCGGGCGACCGAGACCCCTTCTTTCCACTCAAGAACACTTGGTTGCTCTATCGAGAACTCGCGGATGCGCAAGTGGCAGTTTATCCACTCGCCGGCCACGCTCCTCATCAACAGCACCCCGTTGAGGTTGCAGCTCAGATTGATTATTTTCTGGCAACATCGTGACATTCGCCAAGGAGATTTCGTGCCACACATCATCTGCAATACCCGCGCTGGCATGGAGGGCGCGCTAAAAGCTAAGGTGGCTTCAGCTATTACCGAGGTCGTACACCAGACGATCAAGTCAGACTACTATCACATCAGTGTGCTGTTCAACGAACTCGCGCCTGATAGCCTCTATGTGGCGGGCAAGCCTGGCAGCGACACGATAATCGTCTGCAATATCCGCGTAGGGCGATCTGACCATGCTGTCAAGACACTTTCCCAGCGCATTAGCGGCACGTGGCACGAAATAACTGGTCAGGCCGAGAAAGAGATTGAGGTCGCGATCCAGGAATTTCAGGGAAAGTTTGTCGTCCGTGGGGGCAAGCCGATGCCCGACGCGCCTCGTGCCTGATTCCGGCCAATCAAGAACAAACCGCAGTACCAGGCTATCAAGACGAGACGCTTGCGCAGCTCAAGGAGAGTAGCTAATGGCAGGTCAAAAGCTTGAGGCCCTTGTGTCAGGGAAACATAGAAGTCAAAAGAACCTCGCGCGCAAGAATACCCCCAACGCCAACGGCGCCAAGGGAACCATAATCTTCACGAACGCGAGCGCAGCGCTCAAAGGTTTTCCGTCGAGCGGCGCCTTTGCGATGGCATGTCATGCTAAGTCCGGGCTCGCACTAGGTATGGCAAAAGAGCTAATGCCACAGCGTTTCCACGTCGCCAATGTACCGATTGACGCCGCGATCGGACGCAAGAAGACGGCCCCGTGCACACCGGCTGACAGGAACGACGGTGGACGACTGTACGGCCAACCCGGGCTACGTCGCGGAAGCCTATTTGCAGCTGCATCGCCAGCATCGGTCAACTTGAGCGTTCGAAGTCGTGCGACCGTGGGTCGAGAAACGGTAACCAGAACTCGCGGCGGCGTAGACAGAATACCGTGGCGAGCTGCCAGTGCGTCACAATTCCTTCGCACCAGTGAAAGATTCGAGGGAGAAATACTATGAAAGCATTCATCGTTGATCGTTATGGAAAGAAAGAAAGCTTACGGGCAGGAGAAGTGCCTGAACCAGCATTGCGCGAGGACGAGGTATTGGTCCAAGTTCACGCTAGCGGCGTGAACGTCCTGGATTCCAAGATCCGCAGTGGCGAGTTCAAGCTGATTCTGCCGTACCGTGTACCGTTCGTCCTCGGGCACGACGTGGCGGGGGTTGTGACTCAGGTTGGACCACGTGTGCGGCAATTCAAAGTGGGCGATGAGGTCTATTCCAGGCCCGATGACTTCCGGATCGGCACGTTCGCGGAGTTCGTGGCGGTCAAAGAAGACTCCCTGGCGATCAAGCCCAAGAACATCACCATGGAAGAAGCCGCATCCATCCCTCTGGTTGGTTTGACGGCTTGGCAAGCATTAGTCGAAAAGGCAAAGCTTAAGAAAGGACAGAAGGTTTTCATTCAGGCGGGCTCCGGTGGTGTGGGCACCTTTGCCATTCAGCTCGCGAAACACTTGGGCGCGACCGTAGCTACAACGACAAGCAGTGCCAATATTGAGCTGGTCAAAAGGCTCGGCGCCGATATCGTGATCGATTACAAGAAGGATGACTTCGAGCAGAAGCTTAGCGATTTCGATTTGGTCTTGCATAGCCAAGACGCAAAGACGCTCGCAAAATCCTTACGAGTGCTTAAACCCGGTGGAAACCTAATTTCGATCTCAGGCCCACCGGATCCCGTTTTCGCGCAGGAAAAGGGATTATCTGGTTTCCTCAAAATCGTCATGACGCTGCTGAGCTTTAGCGCAAGAAAGCAAGCGAAACGATTAAACGTCAACTATTCGTTTCTATTTATGCGGGCGAGTGGGAAGCAATTGAGCGAAATTACTTCTTTGATCGATGCTGGTGTTGTACGACCAGTCATAGACAAGGTGTATCCGTTCAACGCCACGAATGACGCGTTGGCTTATGTGGAAAGCGGGCGTGCAAGGGGCAAGGTTGTAGTCAAGTTGAAGTAACGCGGGATTCCGGTACCGCCATCGAACTCTGAATTGTCGCCGGATCGAAGGTGGCATTGGTCCCGAACTCGAGAGGATCAAGATCACGGCTTCTAGGCATCGCGTTTTGCCATTCAGATTTACGCTTCTGGCCGAGATTCTCGAAACGAATATTTCGGCGACCCATGTAACCTTCCAACAAAATTGCGCGACTTTTCGATGGCCCCCAATCCGCCGGTCGTTACCAGCGCGCCGAAGATCGCTTTTTTGGCTCAGCGGCTCGCTTCGAATAAACTCTTTATAGCCGTTTTCGCCCAGTTTTCGTCGCCCTTTCCGAATTTCGGAAAGCACGAATCATTGCCGCAGCGCTAGTTTTCCTTTGAGCACCTGACCCGCGTTGGCCCCAGTCGCTTCACCATTTTCGAACGCCACCGTCCCATTGACGATAGTGGCACGAATGCCTTCCGCCTTTTGCACCAGCCGCCGCGCACCACCGGGTAGATCGGTCTCGACGGTCGGCAAGCAGGGACGTATGCGATCTTCTTCGAACAGCACGAAGTCGGCTTTGTAGCCTTCCTTGATAAGTCCGCGGTCATTGAATTCCCAGGCGGCGGCGTTGTCGTGCGTCATTTTCTTCACCGCCTGTTCGAGCGTGAACTCGCCGCGCTTGCGCACCCAATAATTCAAGAAATGCGTTTGCAGCGACGAGCCCATCTCTTGGCAGACGTGCGCCCCGGAGTCGGAAAAAGTAGCGAGTGTATGGTTGTGCTTGAGCATGCCGAGAATGTCGTCCTGCGATTCATTCACTAGCGGCTGCACGTAAATCTGGTTTTCGTCGGCGAGGCATAGATCGATCATCACGTCCACCGGATGCTGACCGCGCGCCCTGGCGATTTCATCAACGGTTGGATCGTCCCAATCGACACCTTTCAGCGCGAACAGGTTGGTGTAGTCCGGCTTGCGTGGATCGGTCGTGGCCGCACCACCCCCTTGTAACTTGGTGTCCTTCGGCTTCATCGCCGCTTCGGCAGCGATCAGTTCGCGGCGCACGTTGGCATTGCGCAGCAGCACTTTCTGCTCGGCCAGCGGCAGTGCCCGTATTGTTTTCCATGCCGGCAGCACGTCGAACGGCAGGTACGATTTCAGCGAGAAGATCGCGTTGATCGAGCGCGTCGTGCCTTGGCCGAACATGCGCCCGCCCGCCGCCATGGTTTCATCGATCACCTGCGTTTGCGTTTGCCAAGATGCGGGGTCCTCGCCTTGGCGCGTGGTGACCACGCCGAACATGATCGGTCGGCCGTAACTGATCGCGAAGCGCTTCATACGCGCCAGAAACGCGCCGTTCTCGGCGCTGTTGGTAATGTCCGGGCCGGTCTGGTAAATGCCAGCGTCGATCTCGCCCATCGCCGCGACGATGCGCTCGATCTCATCCCACCCGGCAATGCGGCTGGCGACTGGCGTGCCTTCGGGCGTCATGTGCGTGTGCGTGCGCGAGCTGGAAAATCCCAACGCCCCCGCTTTCACACCGTCCTGCACCAGCCGCGCCATGCGCGCGATTTCGTCCTCGGTTGCTTTTTCCGACAGCGCGCGTTTGCCCATCACATAAATACGCACCGCCGAATGCCCGATGTACATGCCATAGTTGAGCGCTTTGGGCCGCCGCTCCACCGCGGCCATGTATTCTGGAAAACTCTCCCAGGTCCAGTCGATGCCCGCCGCCATGGCCTCGGTGGAAATATCCTCCACGTAAGACAAGCTGTTCGCGTACCATTGGCGGTCGGCCGGTTTGCAGGGCGCCAGCGTAAAGCCGCAGTTGCTCATGACGACGGTGGTCACACCGTGCCAGCACGAGCAGCTTCCCAACGGATCCCACATGACTTGCGCATCCATATGGGTGTGACCGTCGATGAAGCCCGGCGCGACAATTAAACCGTTCGCGTCGATGCTGCGCTTGGCGCCTTCGTTCACCCGCCCGATCTTGACGATGCGGCCATCGGCGATGCCGACATCCGCGGCGAAGCGCTTGGCGCCCGAGCCGTCGACAACGGTACCGCCGCGTATCAGTAGATCGAGTGTCATGGCGTTCTCCTGGATAGAAGCGCTATTCTACCCAGCCGCGCGCTACTTTTTCTTCAACCGCATCGGCATCATCGCGTCCTCGGCGCCGCTGAGCGATCCGTCGTCGTTCGCCGTGAGAGCGAGATTCTCGCCGTCGAAGGTGACGTCCACGCCCTGCGCATTTTGCTTGTAGGTGCACCGCCCGGTCATCGGACCGAAAGAGATGTAGCACTTGTTCGCGGCTTGAAACTCCAACTTCACCGAACCGTCGGCATTCTCCCAATTGCCTTGCAGCTTGATCGACGCCGCCGCTCCTGCGGCAGCGATTGCGGCCGGCGCGGATTTGTCGGACTTGGCCGGTGCGGCCGCGCCGGCAACGCGCAAATCTTTGCACTCAACCCAACCGATCGTGGTCGCCGTGGGCGTCTTGACTTGACACCAGTTGCCGTTGACTTTCGTTACGCTACCCTTTTCCATCACGTTGGCATCAAGCCAACTTACCGCTGCGCCGACACTGATGGCTGCGTTGGGCACACCTGCCTTCTGGACCAGACGCAATTTTTGCGTGTTCACCGGAACTTGCTTGCCGGTGGGTAACTGTATCGTGACGTAGCCCGACGCATCCGGACCCACGACAATCTCCGCCAAAGTGGGCCCGAGACCGCTGACGACCTCGACCAAATCACCGACGCTCGCACGCTCGCTTGCTGCCATTGCCAAAGGATCAAGAAGTGAAAAACACAATCCGACCAACAACCGGTGAATCACACGCTTCCGTAGCACGTTCCTCATTGGAATTCTCCGCGTCGCGTTTGAGAAGGAAGGCCGCTACGATCAACCTCCGGTCTGATTATTCGCCGCAGGACGGAAGTTCGCAGGCGTGCCTACGCCTACTCTATCCCCGCGCAACGGGAGGGTCAATCGCCGCCTTGAGCGACAACTTGGCAGCTTAAGCGGAAACTAAGTTAAGCCGCTCGGCAACTTGGACGAGCGTCACGCGCCCGAGGCTAGGCAAGCTCAGTTCAGGACCTTGATCGATTTGCGGATAATTTCTGCGCATGGAGCGCTCATAGGCCGGATCGTAATGCACGCGCATGATGCGCTCGAACAACTGGGGCATCTCACGCTTGTCCGCGAACTCGCGCCACGCGGAGAACTCATCGTTGCCGATCAGCGGCGTGAGATGGCGCAGCTTTTCCAATAAGCCTTCCGGGTCTTGCTCAAAGTGTGCGTAGTCCTCGCGCCAGAGTTTCACCCGCTCCGCCATTGAGGCTTCGACGCGGAAGCACGTGCCTTGATGCATGGCGTCGAACAGTGCCTGCGGCACTTGGCGCTCACCGATCTTCTTGCTTTCGGCTTCGACCCACACAGGCCGGGCCGGATCGAACTTCATCAATGCTTCGAGCACATAGGTCTCGAATAACTTCTGGCTCGGCTGTTCGATGTTCGGAATGGCACCGATCAACGAACCGCGATGTTTGGCGAACTCTTCGAGATCGAGCACCTGTGCGCCCACCTCTTGCAACGCTTGCAGCAAACGCGTCTTACCGCATCCGGTAGGGCCGCATAGCACGTGGAATTTGAATCTTGCCGGCACGACTTCAAGCTCGGCGTTGACCCAGCGCCGGTACGCTTTCCAACCGCCCTTGAGCCGCTCGACCTTGTAACCGATGGTATCGAGCGCGTCGAACCATAATCGGCTGCGCTTGCCGCCGCGAAAGCAGTACACCAGCACTTTGCCGCGCGGTTGGCAGCGGCTGGCTACGATCTTGAGCGCATCAGCAATGTTGCGCAGCGAATATTCGACGCCGATCAAGTAAGCATGATGCGGGCTGGTGCGATGCAGCGTGCCGACCTCGGCGTATTCCTCATCGTTCACCACCGGCAAGTTGAGCGCGCCGGGAATGTGATCTTCCTCATATTCGCGCGGGCTGCGCGCGTCGATGATGAGTTCGTAAGCGGAGAAATCCAACATGCGGGATCGCCAAAGAGACAGCCACAAAGTTTGATGGCGCGCCCGGCGGGACTTGAACCCACAACCCCCGGCTTAGAAGGCCGGTGCTCTATCCGGTTGAGCTACGGGCACACGTGAGCCTGGCATTTTACCGCGTGCAAGGTCGTCGATCTGCAGTTTTCCGAACGCGGAGCCATAAGAACTATTGTTACTTATGCATCGATCGGCGGGAAAATTGCCTTCTCGCCTAGCCAGTTGGATTGCGCGTTGGCAATGCACACTGCACCCACTATCTATTCAGAACTCTCACTCACACTTACAGTTCACTATATACTTGCTGCTGTATAAAAGTGTTATGCGACCTTAACTTGAGCCGGCGCGAACATGGCTTCCATCTCACGCCGCGTCTTGTACGCCGCGAGAGTAGTATCCATCGCGACGTCCGCCCACGTCAGGCTTTGCCCCTTCTTCAGCGGCCGGATCAGCTTCACGTTATGCGCGAGCCCGAGCGGCAAGCCGCCGATGCGCTGTGACTTTTCCGCAGGAAAGAGCTTGCCCCAAACGGTGTAGCCGCCTTCGCCGTCCAAGGTTTCGCCGACTGCTAGATCGCGTTTGGCGGTAGCCACCACATCCGCATTCCAGCACGTTGCCGCACCGGTCGATTCGCTGCGCAGGCCCACAGCGGCCACCGATACACCGACTTCCAACCCGATCAAATGCCAGCGCTTGTACAAGCACGCGTAGCGCCCGCTTGGGTCGGTGCGAACTTTATATTCTTCGAAGCAGTTGCGGATATATTCGGTTTCGCCCTCGAAGCACACCCACACGCCCATGCGAATTTCGTATGGGATTGCGCGGCCATCGGCCTCAAGCGAAGAGATCACTTCCACCATGCCCTTGCGTTCCAGCACACCGCCATCGCTCTTCGGGCGCATGACATATGGAATGTCGTCCACGCTCGCAGGCGGAAACGCCAGCCCGCTATCGGGAACGGCCAACCCAGTCGCGTTGGCTACGGCGGTGCTTTCGATCGCAGGCTTAGAACCGTCGAGGAAAGAGTTGAACATCTTGGGATTCAAGCCACCGCGCTTCGCTTGTTCCGATGTCAAGCCGTAATTGCCCCATACCGTATCCGGAGTGGATTCGCAAAAATGCGGTAGCCACTTGTGGCCGCGCCCGGCGGCGACGATGGGGAAACCGCAGGTGCGTGCCCAGTCGACCAAATCACAAATCAGCGCAGGCTGATCGCCGAACGCGAGGCTGTAGATGACCCCCGCATCCGCCGCTTTTCGCGCCAGCAAAGGTCCGCAAAATGCGTCCGCCTCTACGGTCACGTTGACCACGTGTTTGCCGGCGCGAAAAGCCGCCAAGCAATGATCGACCGCCGCGATCGGATTGCCGGTGCATTCAATGATGATCTCGATCGCCGGGTGGTTGACCAGCGCGGCCCAATCGTCGGACAAATAAGTGTTGCCTTTGGCGAGAGCGTCATCCAGCGACGTAGCCGCGGTTCGCTCTGCCTTCCAGCCTACGCGCTCCAGATTGGCCCGGGCATTGGCGGGCGACAGGTCGGCGATGCCTACTAGATGCACACCGGGCGTGTTCGGCACCTGCGCCAGGTACATCGAGCCGAATTTGCCGGCGCCGATCAAACCTACGCGCAGCGGTTTGCCTTGGGCTTGACGTTGCAGAAGTTTAGCGTGGAGGTTCATGCTCAAGCCGCCTTAAGCATCGATTTGAGTTCTTCCTCCGGCGTGCCGTCTTTCCAAGGCAAATCGACCGGGTAGTCCTGCAACAAGCAATCGTCCGGCAAGCATGCAATCGGCGTGAAATCGCGATGCGCGATATAGCCGGGACGCTTGAAGCGACGTATGTGATTAGAAACGGCGCACAGCGACAAGTACACGCTGACGCGATTCCATGGGCTTAGGTTCGATCCCGACGCGTGCACCAGGCAACCATGGAACATGATCATCGTGCCCGCCGGACCTTTCGGTGCGACCAATCCGCCGCGCTCCACCAATTTGCGGATGGTGTCGTTGTCGATGGTCCAGAGCGGGTAGCTGGTAGTGCTCACGTCATGCCCGGCTTCGAGCACGCCGAGTTTGTGACTGCCCGGGATGAACATGAGCGGCCCGTTGAACTCCGTGACCTCGTCCAAAAAGATCGCGATGTTCATCGCGCGCGCTTCCGGCATCTGATCGTCGTTCAACCAAGTGCCGTAATCTTGATGCCACTGCCACACGTCGCCGTCGAACGCCATCTTGCCGTTGATCTTGAATTGATGCATGTAGACGTCTTCGTCGAATACCTGCTTCACCGGTTCCACCATGCGTGGATGGCGCGCGAGCCGCGCGTAAGGCGCGCTGTACATGTGCGCGGCGAAGTTGGTGCGCACGCTGTCGGAGCCTTTCTCGCGCACATTTTCCGGGCGGCGCATGGCGTACAGGCGCGGCACTTCGTCGGCGAGTTTCTTCATCTCTTCGGGCGTGAACAAACTGGGGAAAAGTAGATACCCGTCACGATCGAATTGCTCAAGCTGCGTTTGTGTCAGTCTCATGGCGCCTCCAAGTGAAATTTAGTGATCTTGCGCCGCTAGGCCACCGCGGCGCGTTGCAATGATTGTGTAATCGCGCGCCCGGCGTGCTCACCGTGTTCGCGCGTCAAACGCTCCGCCTTCGCCGCGTCTCCGGTGCGAATGGCGTGCGCGATTGCTTCGTGCTCGTCCCACACTGTCTCGCGCAAGCCAGCCGCTTGCAGCACAGCGCCCATAGCGCGGCGGATATGGGCCCAATGCCGATTCGCCGATTGCGCGATGAGCGGATTGCCGCTGGCGTCGTAGAGCGCGTTGTGAAATGCAATGTCAGCTTTGATCATGGCTTCAAGCGCGCGGCCGTACGCCGCTTTGCGCCCGCGCGCGATCAAATCGGCGTCAATACTAACCTTGCGCTGCGCCGCCAAGCGCGCCGCCAGCGCATCCAACGCCCCGCGCAACTGATAAACCTGCGCGATGGCGTGAGCGTCGATCGGCGTAACCATCACGCCGCGTTTGCCGGCATCGACAACGAAGCCATCTTGCTTGAGCAGGCGCAGCGCCTGCAACACCGGCTGGCGCGAGACGTTGAGTTGCGCTGCCAATTCCTCTTGCGTCAAGCGCGCACCGGGAGCTAAGCCACCCTCGGCAATGGAGGACAGCAGCGCATCGTATACGCGCTCGACCAAATCAGGCTCGGCGGCAAGCTGACTGAGAGCCACTAGTAGAGAAGGTTCAAATTTGTATTCTGTATACAATACGCGAATCCGGCGCAGCTGTCTACAGCGCACGCGCCGTGACTCGACAACGTCAGCCAAAACCGCGCATGGACGTTTATGCGCAAGAACGGCCCGCGCCAGAGCGGGTAGAATGCGCGCTTTCCTCAGGAGACCCGCCGAATGACTCACCTAAAACGCGCAGCGCTGCTGCTTGCGACCTTCACCTTGCCCCTCGCCGCTGCCGCGCAAAAACTCGATACCGATGCGCAGAAAACCGTTTACGCGATCGGTGTGGCGATCAGTCAATCGCTGCAGAGTTTCTCGCTCACGAAAGACGAACTTGATCTGGTCAAGGCGGGCTTGCACGACGGTGTCCTCAAAGCGCCCAAGCTCAAGCCGGAAGACTACATGCAGAAGATTCAGGCGTTCCAAGCAGGGCGCGCCAAGATTGCAGCGGCGGCCGAAGAGAAGGCCGGCACCAGCTTCCTGGAAAAAGCGGCTAAAGAAAAGGGCGCAACCAAAGCACCGGACGGCTTTGTCATCACCACGCTTAAAGTGGGTAAAGGCCCAGCCCCCACGGCGTCTGACCAAGTCAAAGTGCACTACCACGGCACCCTGACCGACGGCACTGTATTTGATAGCTCGGTGGAGCGCGGCACCCCCACGACGTTTCCACTTAGCGGCGTGATCGCGTGCTGGACTAAAGGCGTGCAGATGATGAAGGTCGGCGGCAAAGCGCGCTTGGTATGCCCGCCCGCACTGGCTTACGGCGACCGCGGCGCACCACCTAAAATCAAGCCAGGTGCGACGCTGGTGTTTGAAGTCGAATTGTTGGAGATTGTGAAGTAGTAAGTAGTGCTTGAACGCTCCGGATTACGCGCCGAAACGGCGCTAATCCGGGCTACTCTGCCCCTACCGCTCGTCCGCAGTTATTCTGCGTTTGACCTGAGCTTGTCGCGGGCCGATAGCTTATGCGGCTCGACAAACACCGCGCGAACGCGATTTGCGCTCGGGTTTTGCGCCATCCGCCTCTCTCCTCTCGCCTACCGCCCCACGGCCATTACTTCGGCATATATTGCGCGATCACCTGTTCGATCGCGCCGCGCTGCGCCTCGACGACGTAAGGCTTGGTGCTCTGCGATATTGCGGTATCGGGGTCCTTGAGGCCGTGCCCGGTCAGCGTACAGACGATGGTGCTGCCCGACGGCACTTTGCCGCGTTCGATATCGCGCAGCAACCCAGCAACACAAGTCGCTGAGGATGGTTCGCAGAACACCCCCTCCTTCTCCGCAAGCAGCTTCTGCGCCTTGAGAATTTCTTCATCGGTGCACTCATCAAACCAGCCGCTCGATTCTTGCACTGCGGCCTTAGCCAAATTCCATGACACCGGATTGCCGATGCGGATGGCCGTTGCCACCGTTTCCGGATTCTTTACCGGGCCGCCACGCAAGAACGGCGCCGCGCCGCTGGCCTGATAGCCCAAAATCACCGGACGCCGCGTGGCAGTTTTCCCATGATGGTACGCACACGCGCCTTTGCAATGCCCGCACGCCTGCGTGTTGACGCACACGCTCTCCGAGTAACCGCTCCAATGCGCGCTGATGTTGCCGGCATTACCGACCGGCAGCGCGTGATAGGTGGGCGCATCGCCCAATGCGTCGATGATCTCGAACGCGATGGTCTTTTGCCCTTGCAAGCGAAACGGATTGATGGAATTCACCAGCGCAATCGGCATGCTCGCGGCAATCTCCTGCACAAGGCGCATGCCATCGTCGAAGTTGCCTTTGATTTGCAGCACCACTGAGCCGTGCATCATGGCCTGTGCGAGTTTGCCGAGGGCGATCTTGCCCTCCGGAATCAGCACGAAGCACGCCATGCCGGCGCGCGCCGCGTAGGCGGCCGCCGAAGCCGAGGTATTACCGGTGGATGCACAGATGATGGCGCGCGCGCCTTCCTCCGCGGCCTTCGACGCCGCCATGGTCATGCCGCGGTCCTTGAAGGAGCCGGTCGGGTTGAGACCTTCAAACTTTGCCAAGATGCGCACGTCTTTCTTGATCATGCGCGGAATGTTCTTGAGTTCGATCAGCGGCGTATTGCCCTCGTTGAGCGTAATGACAGGCGTCTTGTCGGAAACAGGCAGGCGGTCGCGAAAACGATGAATGAGGCCGGTGTAGTGAGGCATGGGAGACGAAGTCAGGGTTGGAAGTGCGTAGCCGCCATTATCTCAGATCGCCAGCGTCCGCCGTTCGGCCAAGCCGCACTTACACGTTACCATTACCGTATGCGTTCACTCCTCTGTCTGCTGCTGCGCCTGGCAGCACTGGTTTCTGCAAGTATCGCGAGCCATGCTGCCGCTCAAAGCAGCATCAAGGTGTTGTGGTACCGCTACGCTTCCAGCACATCTCACTACTCATCGGTGGCCAATCTGCTTGCCGCTAAGGCGCACCTGTTCCAGCAAAGCAGCGGCGTGCGCTGGGAGCTGTCTTTTTTCGGTCCCGGCGACCCCGCGCCGGAGTTTTCGCGCTACAACGTGTTGGTCATCGAAAGCGGCGAAGCCTTCCGCACTGGGCCGAATCGCAACTCGGACCTCGAGCGGGCAACGCCGGACTACAGCGGCATCCTGCGCAATAGGGCGGCGATCATCACCGCGCGCGGAGATCGTACTTTTATCAGCGCCACTGATGGCGATCTGCACGCGCTGCGCGGCGACTCCGGCGCCGCAGCACCGGATGACATGCAATGGCGCTGGGACGGCGCGCGCGGACATTTCATCAACGCAGTGAACTGGGCGGGCAGCGGCAAGGGCCTGGGCATCGTCGCTTGGTGCGACTGCGAGTTCCCCGGCGCCGCTTGGTGGCAGCACGCAGACTCGTTTCTGCGCGATGAGCTGGCCGGGCGCGTGAAGTACTTTCGCGACAACGCGCCGATTATTCCCGACGCAGCGGCGCGGCTTTACTTGAACCACGGCCTGACCAGCAAAGGACTATCGAACTGGCACGTCTCGTTTCATGGTGGTTTTCGCTTGCCGCTGCCGGGCTACACGCCACTCATTTTGTCCAGCTCCGAACCCGGTTACGCACTGGCGATCGCCAGCAGCGCGACGGCCGCTGCACCCGCTGGCCCCAACCCGACGCTGCAATTCGTGCTCGATCGCGTCCAGGTCGACGAAAGCGACCGGCGCGTCGGCCTGAGCATCGCTCGCAGCGGGAATGCCATCGGCGAGGTGAGCGTCAACTACACAACTATGGATGGCACTGCGCTGGCTAAAGAAGATTACCTAGAGTCGAGCGGCTCCGTCGTATTCGAAAACGGGGAACTCGGCGCCAAAAGTATTTGGCTAGAGGTGGTGCGCGACAATTACGCTGAAGCAGCGGAACATTTCACCGTCAGCTTGAACAATCCCACCAACGCGGCGGTGCTCGGCGCGCAGACAAGAACCGTCATCGAAATCGCCGACGCCGGGGGCGATGCGCCCCCGGCGCAAACGCGTGCGGCAACCGCTGCGCCCGCCAAAGGCGGCTGTAGTCTGCAATATCGCTCAAACGCCTCCGATCCAACACTCTGCGCCGCTGCCGTATTGGCGTGGTTGCGACTGCGACGCAAGCCCGTGTCTACTGGAGTATAGGCTGTTACGTCAATATGAGCGGGCTTGGTAGATTGATCCTACTAAGGGTATCTAAACCGTAGTGCGTCTGACGATCGCATCCGGCCGCCTTGGCAAGTCCGGCAATAACTCGATGCCGAGCCCCGGCCCATCCGGCGCAGTAATGAAGCCGTTCTCGACTCTCGGCAAGTCGGTCACCAATTCCTTGTACCAGCCGCTGAAAAACGCGCGCACGCTTTCTTGAATGACAGCGTTCGGCGCATGCATAGAAAGATGTGTCGACGCCGTCCACACGATCGGACCGGTGCAGTCGTGCGGCGCGACCGGCAAATGATAGGCATCGGCCATCGCGGCGATCTTGCGCGCTTCGGTCAAACCGCCACACCACGCGATATCGAGCATGACGAAGCCGCACACGCCGGTATCGAGCAGATCGCGGAATGCCCACTTCGACGACAGTGTTTCCGAAGCCGTTATCGGCGCCTTGCTCGCCGTCGCATACGCTTTCAAATCCGCCAGTGAATCCATGCGGATCGGGTCTTCGTGCCAGAAGGTGTTGAATTCTTCCAGCGCGCGCGCGATCTTCTGCGCCATCGGCAAATTCCACATCGAGTGAAACTCGACCATGATGTCCATGCCCTCACCGACCGCGTCGCGTATTTTGCGAAACGGCAGCAGTGCTTGGTCCAATTCCTGCGGTGCGATGTACATGCCTTCCCATTTCTCCGCGTACTCATCGAACGGCCAAATCTTCATGCCGGTGATGCCCTGCTCCATCAAACTGATGGCCAGATCGTCGGCGTGATGCAGGAAACCTTCCAAATCTTCATACGGCCCGCCCGGCTCTTTGCCTAAGCCGTAGTTCTCGTATTTCTGTGCGCGCGTGTCGCGGATGTATTTGTAGCCGGCGCAGGTGTTGTAAATGCGAACCTTGTCGCGCGAGCGGCCGCCGAGCATTTGATAGATCGGCCGCTTGTGCGCTTTGCCAAAAATGTCCCACAACGCGATATCGACCGCGGAGTTGCCGCGCGATTCGGCACCGGTCGAGCGCCAGCCGAGGTAGCCGATCAACTCTTTGCCGCGGCGCTCGATCTCGAGAGGGTCTTTACCGAGCAACATCGGTGCGGCGCTGTCGTGCAAATAAGTTTCGACCGTCGACGCGCCAAAGAAGGTTTCGCCCAAGCCGACGATGCCTTCGTCGGTGTGCAGGCGCACCCAGATGATGTTGGGGAATTCTTCGAGGCGGATGGTTTCTAGGGCGGTGATTTTCATGGGATGTGTGGCGCGAGGGAACCCCCTTCCCCCGCACATGCGGTTAGAAGCATCGGGAACGAAATGGGCGCGCGCGGCGCGCCGGTTAGCAAAAACTCGCTCTGGTGTGGAGCCGCTTGAAAGTGCAAGGTTCGAAATCTCCGCGGTTCGTAGTTCGTCGCCCTGTTTACAACAGCTCTTCCAATCGAATCCGCATGATCTTGCCAGCAACGCTCGAAAGCGCTTCGATCTTCGCCATCGCCGCGTTCACATTCTTCTCTTTGGTCAAATGCGTCAGCATAATGATGTCGACTTGATCTTCGCCCGCTTGCGGTTCTTTTTGCAGCATAGCGTCGATGGAGATGTGATTATCGGCAAGAATGCGCGTGATGTCGGCGAGCACGCCGGGACGGTCGTAAACGCGCAGCCGCAGATAGTACGAGGTCTCGACTTCCTCCATCGGCAGTATCGGCGTGGCCGCCAAACGATCCGGCTGGAACGCAAGATGCGGCACGCGATGCTCGGGATCGGCGGTCAGCGTGCGCGTGACATCGACCAAATCCGCCACGACTGCCGAAGCAGTAGGCTCGGCACCGGCGCCGGCACCGTAATACAGCGTTGGACCGACTGCGTCGCCCTTCACCAACACCGCATTCATCACGCCCTCCACGTTCGCAATCAAGCGCCGCTTCGGAATCAGCGTCGGATGCACGCGCAGTTCGATGCCGTTCGCGGTGCGCCGCGTCAGGCCGAGCAGCTTGATGCGGTAACCGAGATCTTCGGCGTAGGCGATGTCTTCCTTCGTCAGCTTGGAAATGCCCTCGGTGTACGCTTTGCTGAATTGGATCGGAATGCCGAACGCAATCGCGGAGAGTATCGTCAGCTTGTGCGCAGCATCGATGCCTTCGATATCGAACGTGGGATCGGCCTCGGCGTAGCCTTTCGCTTGCGCTTGCTTGAGCACGTCGGCGAAGCTCGCGCCGGTATCGCGCATGGTCGACAGAATGAAATTGCTGGTGCCGTTGATGATGCCGGCGATCCATTCGATGCGATTCGCCGTCAACCCTTCGCGCAGCGCTTTGATGATCGGCACGCCGCCGGCGACCGCAGCTTCGAACGCCACCATCACGCCCTTCTTCTGCGCGGCGGCGAAAATCTCGTTGCCATGCGTGGCGAGCAGCGCCTTGTTCGCCGTGACGACATGTTTGCCGCTCTCGATTGCCGCCAGCACCAAGTCTTTGGCGATGGTGTAGCCGCCGATCAATTCGACGACGATGTCGACTTCCGCATCGCGAATGACGGCGAATGCGTCGTCGACGATCTTGGCGCGTCCCTGTACCACTTCATTGGCGCGCACTTGGTTTTTTTCGGCGACGACGCTGATCTGGATCGGCCGCCCGGCGCGGCGCATGATCTCTTCGCGATTGCGCGCGAGCACGTTAAAGGTGCCGCCGCCGACGGTGCCGATGCCCAATAACCCAACGTTGATTGGTTTCATTTCAATTTCTTCTTGAACGAATACGCAAAGATCGTCATGCCTTCGCGAAAGTAAAACTTGTGCGCTTGCTCGCGCTGCACGCCGGAATCGAGACAGAGCGAATCGCAGTCCAAGCTCTTCGCCTTCGTTTCCAGATACTGCAACAGCGCCTGGCCGATGCCCTTGGAGCGCTGCGCCGCGTCGGTCACCAGATCGTCGACGTACAACTTGCGCCCGTCGGAGGTGTTTTCGTAGACACGATACTGAGCGATACCCATAACAGCATCATCTCGAGAACAAATCACGGTGCGAGCCCCATCGGCATACACCCGCCCCATCTTGGCAACATAGTCTTGTGGAAGCTGCGTGCGAAGTTGCCGGTGCACGCTTTCGGCGCGCGCCAACCATTGCGGCTCGACGATCGCGCCTTGCTCGTCGACCAGTTCAATCATGCGAAAACCGAGAAACCGGCAATCGGCGACCATGAGCGAAGTTACAACAAGCCGTCTTTCCGAAACATGTCCTTGATGCCACGCACTGCCTGCCGCGTGCGAGCTTCGTTCTCTATCATCGCGAAACGCACGTGGCCGTCGCCGTGTTCGCCGAAACCGATGCCGGGTGCAACCGCCGCTTTGGCATCGAGCAATATTTTCTTCGCGAACTCGAGCGAGCCCATCTTGCGGTACATCTCGGGGATCTCCGCCCACACGTACATCGTCGCCTTCGGCACGTCCACCATCCAGCCTGCGCTGCGCAAGCCTTGGCACAGCACATCGCGGCGGTTTTGGTAGGTCTGGCGGATTTCTTCGACGCAGTCTTGCGGGCCTTCAAGCGCGATGATCGACGCCACTTGAATCGGCGTGAAGGTGCCGTAGTCGTGGTAGCTCTTGATGCGCGCCAGCGCGGCCACCAGATCACGGTTGCCGACCATGAAACCGACGCGCCAACCCGCCATGGAATAGCTCTTCGACATGGTGAAAAACTCGACCGCCACGTCTTTCGCACCCGGCACCTGCATGATCGAGGGCGCTTTGTAGCCGTCGAACACGATGTCGGCATAGGCGATGTCGTGCACCACGTAAATGCCGTACTCCCTCGCCATGGCGACGACTTTCTCGAAGAAGCTCAACTCGACGCATTGCGCCGTCGGGTTGCTGGGGAAATTGATGATCAGCATCTTCGGCTTCGGGTACGAGCCTTTGATCGCCTTCTCCAACTCCTCGAAAAAATCCACATTCGGCGTCATCGGAATATGGCGTATATCCGCGCCGGAAATTACCGGACCGTAGATGTGGATCGGATAGCTCGGATTCGGCACCAGCACGATGTCGCCAGCGTCGAGCGTAGCCAGCATTAAATGCGCCAGTCCTTCTTTCGAACCAATAGTGACAATCGCCTCGCTATCGGGATCGATTTCGACCTCATAGCGCGTGCGGTACCAATGGGCAATAGCGCGGCGCAACCGGAAGATGCCTTTGGAGATCGAATAGCGGTGAGTGTTCTCGCGCTGCGCGGCTTCGACCAGCTTCTCAATGATGTGCTTGGGCGTGGTTTGATCCGGATTGCCCATGCTGAAATCGATAATATCCTCGCCGCGCTTGCGCGCCGCCGCCTTCAGTTCGGCGGTGACGTTGAAAACGTAAGGCGGCAATCGCTTTATTCTGGAAAACTGTTCCATTTGTAGATAATCTGCGTGACCCACAACAATCGTCCGGGCTAATATTGGCCAAGCGCCAGATTCTACGCGAGCGCGGCGCCGCCCGCTATGAAGGCTCCCTCGTGAAACTACACCTCACCGCATCGGACGCCCGTTACAGCTTCTCCGGCTACGGGATCGGCTATGTCGAAATCAACGGCAAGCGCTACACGCGCAGCCTTATTCTTACCCCCGAGCGGGTAACCGAGGATTGGCTCGCCGGTGCCTGGGAATCGCTGGCCCCGGAACACTTTGCGCCGCTGGTGCAGCTACGCCCGAACGTCGTGCTGCTGGGCAGCGGGGCGAAAATGCGCTTTCCGCACGCAAGCCTGGCACGCGCGCTCACCGAAGCGCGCATCGGGCTGGAGGTGATGGACACTCAAGCCGCCTGCCGCACCTACAACATTTTGGTGGGCGAAGGCCGCCTAGTGGCGGCGGCAGTAATCATTGAGTAATCTTGCGCAGGGACCCCCTGCCCCCGCACTCGTGCTAGCGGCGGCGTCGACGAAAGAGAGTGCGCTGCGCGCACTTTGAGGCAAGAAAGCAACAGCAGCGCTCGCGCTTACGCGACGGTTAGGCCCGTGGCCGCGATGACGCAACGCGCGGCGGATTTGCCGCGCCGGTGTGAATAAGCACCGTCGTTCCGGTAACGCTGCGCAGATTGCCGGCATGCAGCGTCCCCTTGCGCGCCAAATGATAGGCGCCTGCGCTCAAGCGCAAGTCGCCGACGTAGGCTTCGCCTTCCAGCACCAAGCATTCCTCGTCCGCTGCCGGATGCTCGTGCGCCGGAACTTCACCGCCGGGTGCGATTTTCAGCAGGAACGATTTCACCAGATCGTCCGCATGCAGCAGTTTGATCTGCACACCCGGCGCCAGGACGTGCCACTGGCCCTCTTCAGCATGGATAGTGACAGACTGGCTAAGCGTTGCGCTCGCCGCTGCTTCCGTGTGAGCCTGCCGCAGGAGCCGCTCGCGCAGCGCGATCTTCCGCTCGGGCGCTGGCTCGATCGGATCCAACCGCGGCAGCGCCTCGGCGAGGGCTTCGCGCAACAGCAAATTATCGCTATCAGTCATTCAGTCTACTTTAGATTCTCGGGCCATCGGCCCCGGTGCGGATCAACAACAGCGCCCCCGTTTCCGAGCGCAACCCCGTATGGCGCGAGCCCTCATGGGCAAAATGGTAATCGCCTGCGCGCAGGCGCACAGCGCCGACAAAGGCTTCGCCGCGCATGACAAAGCATTCCTCGTCGGAGGGATGATCGTGCGAGGGCACCACCGTGTTTGGCGCGATATCCAATAAAAATGTCTGCGTGGCCCGGTCACGATAAAGCAACTTAAGCTTGACGCCCGGATGCACCTCGTGCCACCTGCCTTCTTCCGCGCGGATGGTAAAGAAAGGCTGCGCGGCGGATTGGCCCTCGGCTTGCACCCGGGCTAACAATCCCGAACGCAAGCGGCCGCGGACTTCTGCGGCAGGCTCGATCGGCGCGATTTCCGGCAGCACGCGCGTTAGCACTGCTTCGAGGTTGGTCACACGGGCATTCTTCATCAACTTGCCTTGGCTAAATCCGGCGCTTCCAGATGCTCTTTCAGAGCGATGAGCGCGCGCCTGATATGGCTTTTCACCGTTCCCAATGGCAACGCGAGCTGGTTTGCGATCTCTTCATGCGTGAGACCGCGAAAAAACGCCAGCGCCAGCATCTGCCGCTGCAACGGAGTCAACTGTTCCAGCGCGGCGCGCAGCGCGGAATTCTGTTGTGCTGCCTGCAGCAGCGCTTCTGGCGTATCGTCTACAGCCAATTCGGGTGCCAGCGTGTGCGGCTCCGGATGCGCATCGGCGCAATCGGCGCGGCGCAGCGCATCCAGCGCGCGGCTGCGGCATATGACCAACAGCCAGCCAAGCACACTGACACCGCGCTGCGGATCAAACCGGCTGGCATCGCGCCAAACTTGCATGTAAACGTCTTCGGCGACTTCTTCCGCAGTTTCACGCGAGCGCGTGATACGCAACGCCAGACCATACACGCGCCCAATGGTCGCGTCATATAGCAGCCCCAGGGCGGTCTGGTCATGGGTTTGAATTGCCGCGAGCCAGCCGCGCAGCTGCCCTTCCTGTGCGTCGAGCGCCGCCTCGCTGGTTCGCGCCTCATTGACCATGGGGGGGAGTATAGCACCGGCCTGCGCGCCCCCGGGGGTAGTGGCGCGCCGCGGAGCGCGCCGATGCTCGGACTCACATGGCTGCCGCGCGGCGCATATCGCCTGCGGCCAATGCAGCGCCACGGTCCCGTTATCGCACTTGCCTATCATGCCGCTGCCTCCGACCCCTTTTCGCAATTGATTGCTGCTCGGGAACCTAGTCCCACGCGGTCGCGAAGAACTTGTTCAGACGCTCCCTCTAGGGCTATACGCAACAAACTCGGCTAGGGATGCAAACGCCTTGTGCAGAGCAGCAAATTTCGCCAATGCGCGTTCCATTGCACCGGCTGTGGTTGTGTGCAATCATCCGCTCGCGGGAGCCGTTTGGGGTGCAACAGAGCGGTTCCGCAGGAATCCAAACTAGAAAAGCTGCAACACAGTACGCACCACTGGTGTTAACTTTTTAACGGAGGAAGTCGATGAATGCCGCAATGAAGTTATCGCTCGCGTCTGCCGCGAGCGCGCTGTTGCTCGTTGGCACGGCCGCGAAAGCGCAAGTCAACGATGCGCCGATCACCGAAAAATGGTTCCCGACCGAGTTTGGCGCCGACGATAAAGCGGGTGCGATCAATCGCATTACGCCGGACGTCATCATGAAGGCTGTCAAACTAGTGAAGAAGGGCAAAAGCGCGACGCTCGGCAAGTACTATCATTCGAGCGTCCCCGGCTTCGGACCCCGCACGTGGAACATGCAAATTCCTGGCACACCAACCGGCGGACCGTTCGGCCGCAATGCGCTGATCTACCACGATGAGTATGTGCAATCGGAGATCGGGCAGATTTCGACGCAGTTTGACGGACCCGGCCACATCGGCGTGCGCACCAGCCAAGGTGACATGATGTACAACGGCCGTCTGCGTGACAAAGTCTATGAGCGCGGCGCTGGCGGACGCGTGTTGGGCATGGGCGATGCGGGCGTCGAACACGTCGCCGAGAAAGCCTTCGTTTGCCGTGGCGTGCTGCTGGACGCGGCCAGTTACAAAGGCTGGACGCGCCTGCCGATTCCGAAGTCTTCCGACAGTCCTGGCATCGTTACCGCAGCGGATCTCAAGGGCATGATCGCCAAGCAAGGTATCGCGGATATCGGCGAAGGTGATTGCGTATTCCTGCACACCGGTCATGGGGATTTGTGGGCGAACTCGATTTGGAAGACGCTCTCCCCGGCTGAGAAAGCGGCGCGTTCCGCCGAGTTTAAGTCCGGCGAACCCGGTTATGGCATCAGCGCCTGCCGCTACATGGCCGAGCGCAAGATTGCCTTCATGGGCGGTGACACCTCCGCAAACGATGCGCAGCCGTTCGGCGAAGAAGGGGACCAAGATGCCGTACCTTGCCATACCGACATGCAGACGCGCCGCGGCATTTGGAACATCGAGAATCTCGACTTGAACCCGCTGGTAAAAGAAAAAGTATACGAGTTCTTGTTCGTTTGGGCGCCCCTTCGCATAATTGGCGCCACCGGCTCCCCCGGCAACCCGGTAGCGGTTTGGTGACACGCTATTGTTTGAAAATAAAAACGGCCGCCGCGGCGGCCGTTTTTATTTGTCGGTGCAATTTTTGCAATATGAAGTGCGGAGCGTTTAAAGGAGATCTGGCCTATACAGCTAGATGTTTGCTTGCGTAAGTATGTTTTATAGGCTTTTGAGCAGCTATCCACCTAACAGTATCAAGCTTCACGTTTCAGGTTTGACCTCTCTCTCCTCACTTCCCTTCAAAGCCCCGCCAGTACGCGAATGTGCTCGGTGACGCTGCGTCCGAGCGCGTCGAGGTCGTAACCACCTTCCAATGTAGAGACAATGCGTCCGCGCGCATGACGCTTGGCCAGTGCCACAATTTCGCGGCTGACCCACACATAATCCGCCTCGACGAATCCGAGGTTCGCGAGCGGGTCATCGCGATGCGCATCGAACCCTGCCGAGACGCAAATCATCTCCGGTTTAAAGCGCTCCAGCGCCGGCAACCATCGCTCGCTGACCGCTTTGCGAAATGCTTCGCCGCCGCTGCGTTCCGGCAACGGCGTGTTCACGATGTGATCGCTGACCGTTTCGGCGCCCTGAAACGGATAGAACGGGTGCTGAAACGACGAGCAAAACAGCACGCGAGGATCGTTTGCGATCATCTCTTCCGTTCCGTTTCCGTGATGCACGTCGAAATCAACGATCGCCACGCGCTTCAGCTTGTGCTGTTCTAGCGCGTGACGCGCTCCGATGACAACATTGCCGAAAATGCAGAAGCCCATCGACCGGTTCGAAAGCGCGTGATGCCCCGGCGGGCGCACCGCGCAAAACGCATTCTCAACTTCCTCCTTCATCACCAGGTCGGTCGCCAGCACCAGCGCGCCTGCCGCGCGCAATGCCGCCGCCAAGCTGTGCTGGTTCATCGCGGTGTCGGGATCGAGGCGGCGCTTCTGTCCCGGTTGCGGCGCATTGGCGAAGATATCGTCGATATACTCGGGCGTGTGCGCGCGCAGCAGCTGTTCGCGGGTAGCCAGGGGCGCGTCACGATGATCGAGGTGCTGGGAAATACCCGCGGCGATCAAGCGATCTTGAATCGCATCGAGCCGTGCCGGCTGCTCTGGATGGCCGCTGCCCATGTCGTGCTTGCGGCAGTCGGCGTGAGTGATGAAAGCGGTTGCCATGTATGCCGGTGGCGAAGTGACAATTAACAGGTGGCAAGTACGTGACAAATACTAACTCGCCACTCGTTACTCGTCACCTATCACCCAGCTAGAACAACACCTCGCGCGTAATACCATACCTGCGCAGCACGCGCTTGAGCACTTTCAGCGCCTCCAGTTGAATCTGACGCACGCGCTCGCGCGTGAGTTTCAACTGTGCGGCGAGTTCTTCCAGGGTGTAGATGTCGTGATCGTTGAGCCCGAAGCGGCGCTCGACCACCCAGCGTTGCTTGTCGGTCAGTTCCTTCAGCCATTCGTGCAGGCGATGCGCCATCTGCGCTTGGTCGAACAGATGCTCCGGCAGCGGCGTCTGCTCGTCGGGTATGGTTTCCGCGAGCGAGAGCAGCGGATCGACGTCCAAGGGCGCATCCAGCGACGCCAAGCGCTCGTTCAATGCAAGCACGCGCCGTACTTCTTCGACCGGGCGATCGAGCAAGTTAGCAACGTCTTCCACACTTGGCTCGCGCGCCGAGCGCGCTTCTAAGTGGCGCTTGGCGCGCAGATAAACGTTCAGTTCCTTGATAACGTGAATCGGTAAGCGAATCGTGCGCGACTGATTCATGATTGCGCGCTCGATGTTTTGGCGGATCCACCAGGTCGCGTAGGTCGAAAAGCGGAAACCGCGCTCCGGCTCGAACTTGTCGAGCGCATGCATCAGTCCGAGATTGCCCTCTTCCACCAAATCCATCAGCGGCAGGCCGCGATTGATGTAGTGCTTGGCGATGTTGACCACCAAGCGCAGGTTGTGCTGAATCATCTTCTGCCGCGCGTCGAAATCACCTTGCTTGACGCGATCGGCCAGTGCACGCTCTTCCTGAGCGGTCAGCAGTTTGCTGCGGCCAATTTCGTTCAGGTAAAGCTGAGTGGTGTCCCCGTGAAAATCGTCGAAAATCGACTCCGCCGGGGCTTCAGCCTCGGCAGGAGCAGCTTCGCCACGCTCTTCCAGTTCTTCGGGTTCGAGCGCGTCGAGTTCTTCGTCTTCGGTTTCGCTAGCTTGCGCCATTCGGCAGGTACTTGAGTGGATCAACAGGTTTGCCGTAGCGGCGGATCTCGAAATGTAACACGGCGCCTTCTGCATCCGCGTCCCCCATTTCGGCAATCTTCTGCCCTTTGCCGACGTTTTGACCTTCTTTTACAAAGACTTTGCCGTTGCGTGCATAAACGCTCAGAAACATCTTGTTGTGCTTGATGACGATCATCTTGCCGTAACCGCGTAAGCTATTGCCGACGTACGACACTTGTCCTGCAGCGCTCGCCAGTACGCTTTGGCCAGCGGCGCCAGTCAGGGCGATGCCTTTCGAATCATCCGAAAAACCGTTGCTCAGCTTGCTCGGCGCCGGCCAAGTCCAGTCCACGCCCTCTACCACGACGCTGGGCGCGGCGAGCGCAGTCGGTTCCGGCTTGTTGGCTTGTGCACCACCGCTGGGCATAGTTTGGGGGGCTGCGACGCTTTCAATCGGCATCTCCGTCACTGCCGCGGTTTTGTCGGCGATCGGCGCCGCGTTGCTCGCTGCGGCCGCCGGCTTAGCATCGCTTTCATAGCGCGCCCAGTTCGCCTCGGTGTATCGCAGCTTGAGCGCCCGAGGTTCAGACTTGAGCGTGATTACGCTGGGCGTCGTGACGCTCTGCGGCACAGCGGCTGGCGCCGGCGTAGGTGGCGCGCTGGGTGCCGGCGCTGGCTTGACTATCTCGCTATCACCTAATGCCCCTGCCTCTTGTGTCTGATCGGTAATGATGGTGGTGCTGTCCACCGTGGTTGGTTTAGCCGGAATCACCGTCACATTGTTCTGTGCCGGGCGTAGCCGCAATTGCTGGCCCACTTTTATTACGTAAGGCTCGGCAAGGCCATTCCACTCGGCGATCTCGCGATAGGTCAGCCCATAGGCAATGGAAATACCAAACAAGGTTTCACCGCGCAGCACCGTGTGATACTCAGGGCGTGGATCATTGACGTCCCACGTCGGCTGCGCACGCGCGACCACAACTTCCCCAGGCGGCTTGCGCGCGGGCGCACCGGCTGCCGATGCGGCGGGAACTTGAGGTTTAGCGACAGCGGCAGGTTGCGACTGGCGTGGAGCGCCTTGCGCGGAGCGGTCAACAACCGGCGCCCGCTGCGGCGTCGCGCAAGCCGTCACCACGATGGCGGTCAATGCACAGATGGCTAGGCGCGCGTTCATCGGGCCTGCGCTGTGCTCATGCCGTGCCGGGCAATACGGGTACAAATCTAACCGCCTCCAGTTTGCTCTCCACAAACCCCTCCTCGGTGCGTTCGATCACTAGCAAATACTGGTCCTGGACACCCACGGGCACCACCAATCGGCCACCGACTGCCAGTTGCTCCAGCAACTGGCGCGGTACTTCGGGCGCGGCCGCAGCAACTATGATCGCATCGAATGGCGCGACTTCGGCCAATCCAAGCATGCCGTCGCTATGTTTCAGACGTATGTTGGACAGACGCAACGGTCGCAGGTTGGCGCGCGCCTTTTCCAGCAACGCGCCGATGCGTTCCAGCGAATACACTTCGCGCGCCAATTTCGATAGCACGGCGGTCTGATAGCCGCACCCAGTGCCGATTTCCAACACCTTGCCGATACGCGCACCCGGCGCTAAACGATCGTCCTTGGGCAAGCTTTCCTTGCCGCTGCCCGGGCTTTCGAGAGAGAGCATGCGCAGCACTTCGCACATGCGCGCGACGATATAGGGACTCGAAATCGTCTGCCCGAAGCCAATCGGCAGCGGCGCGTCGTCATAGGCGCGCGTAGCGAGCGCTTCTTCGACAAATACGTGCCGCGGGACTTCCGCCATTACGGTGAGCACAGTCTCGTCCTTAATGCCCTCGGCGCGCAAGCGTTCGACCATGCGTAAACGCGTGCGCTGCGAAGTCATACCGATGCCAGCTTGACGCATCATGCCTTGGCGGCGAGCCAGCCACGCAAACGATCGAGCTGCGCGTAATGAGTTAAATCCATTTGCAGCGGCGTAATCGACACCGCACCGCGCTCTACCGCATAAAAATCAGTGCCCGGCCCTGCATCCGCCGCGCCGCCCGCAGCGCCGACCCAATAAACGATGTCGCCGCGCGGATTGGTCGACTTGATCACCGGCTCGGCTTTGTGGCGCTTGCCCAAACGGGTAATCTGGCGTGCTCGTAGCTGCGCGTGCGGCAGGTCCGGCACATTCACGTTGAGCAGCGTCGGCTCGGTCAATGGACGCGCCTGCAAATCGCGCACGAGTTCGTGCGCCACGCGAGCCGCGGTAGCAAAGTGATTGCCAGATTCGCGCACCAAGGAAATGGCCACCGCTGGAATGCCGAGCAAAAATCCCTCGGTGGCAGCGGCGACCGTGCCGGAGTACAACGTGTCGTCACCCATGTTGGCGCCGTGATTTATGCCGGAAACGATCATGTCGGGCGCCTGATCCAACAACCCGGTGACCGCCATATGAACGCAGTCGGTCGGCGTGCCATTCACGTGAAAAAAACCGTTGGCGGCTTGTCGCACGCGCAAGGGCCGATCCAAGGTAAGCGAGTTGCTCGCCCCGCTGTAGTCACGCTCGGGCGCAACTACCGTGATTTCGCCCAAATCGGCCAGCGCTTCGGACAGAGCAATGAGCCCGGGCGCGAAGTAGCCGTCATCATTGCTAAGCAGAATGCGGTACATGGCGGCCAGCGGAATGCAACAGCATGGGGTTTTTGCAGTTGAAACAAAGCGTTTGATTATAACAAAGCACCTTGCGCGAATCGCAGCACGAACTGCCGAGATGCACGCGCTGGCCGATGAACGGCGGGCTACAATCGCTCGTCCCGCGTCTCGTTCTACTACCGCCGCTCGCACATGCCCAACACCGCCCCGCCCAACGCCGCCATTCATATTCGCGGCGCGCGTCAGAATAATCTCAAAAACCTTGATCTCGATGTGCCGCTCCATGAGCTAATCGTCGTCACGGGCGTCAGCGGCTCGGGCAAATCCTCGCTGGTTTTCGACACACTTTACGCTGAAGGCCAACGCCGCTACGTCGAAACCTTCTCGCCGTATGCGCGCCAATTTTTGGATCGCATGGACAAGCCGCAAGTCGACCGCATCGATGGCGTGCCACCGGCAATTGCCATCGATCAGACCAACCCGGTACGCACCTCGCGCTCCACCGTCGGCACGATGACGGAACTAAACGATCACCTGAAGCTGCTTTACGCGCGCGCGGCACGGCTGTATTGCCGCGCTTGCGGGACGCCGGTTGGATCAGATACTCCTGGTGATATATATTCAAAACTGTTATCTGAAAAAGATCATGGGCATATCCAGACTGCAGTAATTACATTTCCAGTCAACGTACCGGCAAATTTCACCGAGGAGGAAGTGCGCGGTTTTCTGCAACAGCAAGGCTACGCACGCGTGCACGCGCGGCGCAAAGACGTGTTAGATATTGTGCAGGATCGCGTGCGCATCGAAGCGCAAGCGCGCGATCGGATCATTGAAAGCTTGGAACTCGCGCTCAAACTCGGGCGGGGCCGCGTCAATGTGTACGCCGACGATAACGCCGAGAATAAGAAGGCGGCGGCAAACCGCTACTGGCGCTTCTCAAGCGGCTTGCACTGCGCGCAGTGCGACATCGACTACGCGGCCCCCACGCCGGCGATGTTCTCTTTCAATTCACCCATTGGTGCGTGTGAAACTTGCCGTGGCTTTGGCCGCAGCATCGGCGTCGACTACGGTTTGGTCATTCCGGATGAGCGCAAGAGCCTGCGCGACGGCGCCATCAAGCCGTGGCAAACGCAGAGCTTCAAGGAATGCCAAGACGACTTAGAGAAGTACGCGAAGAAGCGCGGCCACCCGCTCGATGTGCCCTGGCGCGATCTAGCGCCGGCGGTCAAAGATTGGGTGATAAGCGGCGATGCGGAATGGATCAGTTGGCGCAAATCCGAAGGCAAGCAATGGTACGGTGCGCGCCGCTTTTTCGACTGGCTGGAGAGCAAAGCGTACAAGATGCACATCCGCGTGCTGCTCTCCAAGTATCGCGCTTACACCGACTGCACGGCGTGCGGCGGGGCGCGCCTAAAACCCGATGCGCTGTTGTGGCGCTTGGGAGTCAGCGCCGATGCCCGTGGCTTCACGATCCACGAACTCATGCTGCTGCCTATCGAGCGTCTGCAAGTATTTTTTCGCGACATTGCCCTGCCCGCCCCGCTCGATCAAGCCACCGAACTGCTGCTCGGCGAAATTCGAGCACGCATCGACTACCTCTGTAATGTAGGGCTGAGCTACCTCACTCTCGATCGCCAGTCGCGCACGCTTTCCGGCGGCGAAGTGCAGCGCATCAACCTGACAACAGCGCTGGGCACTTCCCTGGTGAACACGCTGTTCGTGCTCGACGAGCCGAGCATCGGCCTGCATCCGCGCGACATGAGCCGAATCATCGCCATCATGCAGCGCCTGCGCGACGCCGGCAATTCCCTAGTGGTAGTGGAGCACGATCCGCAGATCATGTTCGCCGCCGATCGCATCCTCGATCTTGGACCCGGCCCGGGCGAACGCGGCGGCGAGATCGTCAGCTTCGGCACGCCGCAACAACTTCTTGCGCAACCGGCCTCGCTCACTGCGGCGTACTTGTCCGGGCGCAAGCGCGTGCACGACGATGATCGAGCGCAAACGCGCGCGCCAACGGGCACGACAGAGAAACTGGAACTGCTCGGCGTCAGCGAGCGCAACTTGAAAAACATCGACCTCGCCATCCCGCTCAATCGCTTGGTGTGCATCACCGGCGTCAGCGGTTCGGGCAAATCCACCTTAGTGCAAGACGTCCTCTACGCCGCGCTGCGCAAACAGCAGGGCAAACCGACCGAAACACCTGGCGCACATCGGGCGCTACGCGGACACGATCTAATCGGCGACGTGATCATGGTCGATCAAACGCCGATCGGGCGCACGACGCGCTCAAACCCCGCCAGCTATGTCGGCGCCTTCGACGCAATCCGTAAGTTGTTTTGCGAGGAACCGCTGGCGCGCGAGCGCAAGTACACGCCGGGCACTTTTAGCTTCAACTCCGGCACCGGCCGCTGCCCAACCTGCAGCGGCAATGGTTTCGAGCACATCGAGATGCAGTTCTTGAGCGATGTATACCTGCGCTGCCCCGACTGCAATGGCAGGCGCTACCGCGACGAAGTGTTGGAAGTAAAGCTGCTCTCCCAAGATCAGCGTGAATCGAAGTCGATAGCCGACGTGCTGGATTTGACAGCGGCCCAAGCGTTGGTATTTTTTGCAGAATACGCCGAAGTGCGGCGCGTGCTCGAACCGCTCGTCGCCGTGGGCCTGGACTACCTCAAGCTTGGCCAGCCGGTGCCCACGCTTTCAGGGGGCGAGGCGCAGCGCCTGAAGCTCGCAGGGCATCTGGCAGAAGCCGCCGCTCGCCCCCCAATCAAGCGTTCGGCAAAAAGCGATGGCGCCAAACCGCACACCCTTTTCCTGTTCGACGAGCCGACCACTGGCTTGCATTTCGAAGACATCGCCAAGCTGCTGCGCGCGCTGCGCCGCTTGCTTGACGTGGGCCACTCGCTGCTCATCATTGAGCACAATCTGGACGTGATTCGCGCCGCGGATTGGATCATCGATCTAGGTCCCGAAGGCGGCGACGCCGGGGGGGACATCGTCTGCCAGGGCACGCCTGCGGACGTGATGCGTGTGGAGCGCTCTCACACCGGTGCTGCGCTGCGCGACTATGAACATTCGCTTGCGCAAATGAAGGTCAATGCGCAGACCGGCGCCGGCGCGAAGTCGCTCGCTGCATCGGCCGCATTGCGCGCTGCGGACGATAACTCTATTCAGATTCATCATGCGCGCGAACACAATCTCAAGAATATTGATCTCAACGTGCCGCGCGAGAAATTCACGGTGATCACCGGCGTCAGCGGCAGCGGCAAGAGCACCGTAGCGTTCGACATTCTGTTCGCGGAAGGCCAGCGCCGTTACCTCGAGTCGCTCAACGCGTACGCGCGGCAATTCGTGCAGCCCGCTTCGCGCCCAGACGTTGACGCTATTTACGGCATTCCCCCGACGGTGGCTATCGAACAGCGCACCAGCCGCGGCGGACGCAAGAGCACAGTGGCGACGCTGACGGAGATCTATCACTTCCTGCGACTGATGTTCGTCAAACTCGGGACGCAGTATTGCCCCGACTGCGATGTCGCCATCGAACCGCAAAGCCTGGACAAGATCGCCGCCCACTTGCTGCGCAATTTTAGCGGCACCAATGTGGAGATACTTAGCCCGCTGGTCGTGGCGCGCAAAGGCTACTACACCGACCTGGCGCAATGGGCGAACGGCAAAGGCTATTCCCACTTGCGCGTCGACGGCGAATTGCTCCCCACGGAAAAATGGCCAAGACTGGATCGCTTCAAAGAGCACAGCATCGAACTGCCGGTCGGTGTCGTCAGCGTTTCTCCCAAAGCGGAAGCGCAACTGCGCGAACTGTTGCAGCGCGCTTTGGACGCCGGGCGCGGCGTCGTGCACGTGCTGCCGGAAGCGAAGTCTAAGGGCGTAAAGAACGGGGCACCGAACCTGATTCAGAAGGTCGCTTTACGTCTTCCCAAAGAAAATCGGAAGGCCGCTTCGCGTCATCCGGTGGTCTTCTCCACCAAGCGCGCGTGCCCGAGCTGCAGTCGCAGTTTTCCCGAACTCGACCCGCGCCTGTTCTCGTTCAATTCCAAGCACGGCTGGTGCCCGAGCTGTTATGGCACCGGCGTAGCCTTGCCGAATTTCGACGAAGAACAAAGCGGGGAAGAGATTTGGTGGAACGAATGGTTCGAGGGTGAGCCCGAAGCATGCGGGACCTGCGACGGCAAGCGCTTGAATGCGGAAGCACTGGCGATCCGTTTTCGCGAGCGCTCCATCGCCGACCTCACCGCACTCTCAGTCGAGCAGGCCGGACAGTTTTTCAACAAGTTGGCGCTCAAAGGCCGCGAAGCCGACATCGCGCGCGACCTGCTCGCCGAACTCCGCTCGCGTCTGAGCTTCTTGCAACAAGTGGGCTTGGCCTATCTCGCCCTCGAGCGCTCCGCGCCGACGCTTTCCGGCGGCGAGGCGCAGCGCATCCGACTGGCGGCGCAGTTGGGTTCCAACTTGCGCGGCGTGTGCTACATCCTGGACGAACCCACCATCGGTTTGCATCCGCGCGACAATCGCATTCTGCTCGATACCTTGACCCAATTGAATCAAAAAGGCAACACGCTAATCGTGGTCGAGCACGATGAAGACACCATCCGCCACGCCGAGCATTTGATCGATTTGGGCCCCATTGCCGGGAAACACGGTGGCCGCGTGGTCGCACAGGGTAACGTGCAAGCATTGGAACAAGCGCCGGAATCTCTGACCGGGCGCTTTCTAAAGACACCGCTGCTGCATCCGTTGCGCCCGCCGCGACCGACCAACGCACGCACTGCGGCGCTCGCCATCAAGAACGCGAAGCTGCACAACCTCGCCAACGTCAGCACCCGCATACCGCTCGAGCGCCTGGTGTGCGTCACCGGCGTTAGCGGCAGCGGCAAGAGCACGCTGGTGCGCGACGTGCTGCGCGTCAACATGGAGTATCTGGTTTCGCGCCAGCGCAAGAAACGCGGCCCCGGCGACGAGCTTTCCGGATGCAAGTCGATCGACGGCTGGGAGCCGGTAGCGCGCGTGCTGGAAGTCGATCAAACGCCGATCGGCAAGACGCCGCGCTCCTGCCCTGCCACTTACGTCGGTTTTTGGGACGACATTCGCAAGGCTTTCGCCAACACGACCGAAGCGCGCGTGCGCGGCTACGGCCCGGCGCGTTTTTCTTTTAACGTCAGCGGCGGACGCTGCGAGAGTTGCGAAGGGCAAGGACTCAAGACCATCGAAATGAGTTTTCTGCCCGATGTGAAAGTGTTGTGCGAAGGTTGCGGCGGCGCGCGTTTCAATGGCGAAACACTGAGCGCGCGCTTCAAGGACAAGAGCATCGGCGAGGTGCTGGCCATGAGCGTCGACGAGGCGGTCGAATTCTTCGCCGCCAATCGCTCCATTCATCACCCGCTCACCTTGCTGCAAGACGTCGGCTTGGGCTACCTAACGCTTGGCCAGCAAAGCCCGACGCTCTCGGGCGGAGAAGCGCAGCGCATCAAGCTCGTCACCGAACTGGCCAAGAGCAAACCGCAGCGCGAAGTGTTCGGCACCCGACAACGCGCCAGCAGCGCGCTGCACACCTTGTACGTGCTGGATGAGCCGACAGTCGGTTTACACATGGCCGATATCGAAAAGCTGATTCACGGGCTGCACCGCTTGGTCGATGCCGGCAACACGGTCGTCGTCATCGAGCACAACCTCGACGTCATCGCCGAAGCCGATTGGATCATCGATCTCGGCCCAGAGGGCGGCGGCGGCGGTGGGCGCATTGTGGCGCAAGGCACGCCGCCCGAGGTGGCACGGCAAAAGACGGGGTCACATACTGCCGCCGTGCTGGGCGAGTTTCTGCGCGAGCGCAGCGCGGTCAAGGCAACTGCTCGCGACGCACACTCGCCAGCACCGGTGCTGCGCTAAATCTCGGCCATGCACCGCTGGATTCCGCCTCCGGCTGTGGCGCTGATCTGCGCAGGATTCATGTGGGTAGTCACGCGCCAGGCCGGCGGCGCGCGTGCCGCGTTCGCTTGGCGGCAACCCCTCGCCCTGATGTTGCTGATCGCCGGCTTGTTGCTCATGGCGGCGGCCGTCGCCGGGTTCTTGCACGCCAAGACGACCATCAATCCGTTGCACCCTGACCGCGCCGCCCGCCTCATCACCACCGGCGTGTTTCGCTTCTCGCGCAACCCAATCTATCTCGGCGACGCGCTCGTTTTGGCGGCGCTGGCCGTGTGGTTGGGACACGCCTGGAACTTGGTGCCGGTCGTTTTGTTCGTCTTCTATATAGACCGCTTTCAAATTCGAGCCGAAGAGCAAGCACTGCAACAGCGCTTTGGGTCGCACTATCAAGCCTATTGCGCGCGCGTGCGGCGCTGGCTCTAGCACTCGTTTCCTCGTCACCAGCCTTGCTCATGGTGCGGGCATTGAGCGCGCCACGATGCATACCAGACCTAGGATAGTTTTATAACTTATATTTTAAGACAATTCTTGGACTACCCTGACCCCAGTACTCCAATGTCCTAAGCGCCTGGGCCCCACAGCGGCGCGCTACAAAATGCGCTCCCGGCGCGCGCATGCTGTTATGATTCATTCGCTCTCAAGCACCCCCGGGGCGCCGGCGCAGGCCTCCGGCAAAACTATGACAGGAGGAGAATCATAAATGGCTGCCGTTGCTCCAGCAGTAGATCAGGCACACTTCGATCCCTACGCGCTTGACCCGTCAGATGTGCGCGACCCGCCGACCGCGTTTGGCGAGACCATCAAGAAGATTGGACCGGGCATCGTGCTCTCGGCCTCCATCGTCGGCTCGGGCGAGTTGATCGCGACCACCACGCTCGGCGCGGAAGTCGGCTACACCGTCATGTGGCTGATCATATTCTCGTGCCTGATTAAAGCGCTGATCCAGTCGTTCATGGGCCGCTACACCATCGCCACGGGCGAGCCCAGTCTGGCGGCCTTCAATCGCATCCCGGGCAAGATCGGCAAGGTGAACTGGGTGCTGTGGGGTTGGGTGATCATGGTGTTCTTCACCCTGTTCCAGGTCTGCGCCATGTTCGTCGGCATATCGCAAGCTATGAACCTGCTCACGGGCGGCGCGGTGACTTGGTGGGTGCTGGGATTCTTTGTGTTGACCTTAGTATTGCTGCTCGGCGGCGCGTACCACCGCATCGAGAGCATCGCCATGATCAAGGTCGGCGTGTTTACTCTGATCACGCTGCTCGCGGCGGTAGTGCTCACGCGCATGCCCCAGTATTTTTCTTGGGCCGATATTTGGCAAGGCATGCAGTTCAAGTTGCCTGACAAGGGTCTTGCCACGGCGCTCGCGGTGTTCGGTATCACCGGTGTCGGTGCTGCCGAGCTATATGTTTATCCGTATTGGTGCGTCGAGAAGGGCTACGCGCGCTGGACCGGACCGTACGAAAACAGCGAAGCTTGGCGTCGCCGCGCGCGCGGTTGGGTCAAAGTGATGAACATGGACGTCATCTGCTCGATGATCGTCTACACCGTCGCAACGATTGCGTTCTATCTGCTCGGCGCCGGCATTCTGCACGGCATGGGTAAGGTACCCGGATCGAGTGAAATGATGATCATGACGCTCTCGAACATTTACACCGAGACGCTTGGCGGCTGGGCCAAGTGGCTGTTCTACATCGGCGCGATTATCGTGCTCTACGGCACCATCTTCGCTGCCACCGCGGGCCATTCGCGCATGCTGTCGGATTTCATGCGCTTGAATGGCGCCTTCAAAGGCGACGATACGCGCGCACGCAACCGCTGGCGCGACATCTTCATCGTTATTCTGACCACCATCCCGGTCGTGTTCTATTTTCTGTTTCAGGGCAAGAGCCCGGTGCAAATGGTCAAGTGGGGTGGTCTCGCTCAAGCCTGGACCCTGCCGGTGTTATCCATGGGCACGGTGTATCTGGTCTATCGTCATATGCCCAAGGAGCTGCGAGCGACGCCGTTTGGTCACGTGATGCTCTGGATCGGCGCCATCATTATCAGCGGCTTCGTGCTGCTAAGCGAAGCGCGGCGCCTCGGCTTGTTCGGCTAGCCGGCAAACCGTCGTTCACGACCGGGGCGGACAACCGTCTCGGTGGCCCATCCAGGGAGGAAAACCATGGCCAGCGTAGCGCAACCAGCCACATCAGTTGAACGTTTCGACCCCTACCGTCTGAGCAAGGCCGATGTGCAGGAGCCGCCGGTGGGGCTCGGCAACATCTTAAGCCGCATCGGCCCCGGGCTGGTGCTCTCCGCTTCGATCGTCGGCTCGGGCGAACTCATCATGACCACCACCTTCGGCGCCAAGGTCGGCTACACCATGCTGTGGCTGGTGATCTTGAGCTGCCTGATCAAGGCGATCGTGCAAGCTGTGCTGGGGCGCTACGTCATCAGCACCGGCGAGACGACGCTAATCGCGTTGGGCCGCGTGCCCGGCCCGAAGGCAAAGGTTAACTGGGTGGTGTGGGCATGGTTCATCGCCACCGTCATGGTGCTGTTCGCGCTCACCGGCATGTACATCGGCGTGTCGCAAGTTATGTTCGAGTTAACCGGGTGGCCGGTAACAGGGTGGGTGCTGATCTTCTTGGCAATCACGCTGGCGCTGCTGCTCGGCGGCCAGTATCACCGCGTAGAGAAGATCGCCATGTTCAAAGTCGCGGTGTTCACTTTCATCACCGTGCTCTCCGCCATCTTGCTCACGCAGATGCCGCAGTATTTTTCATGGGACAAGATCCTTGAGGGATTCAAGTTCCAAATGCCGCCGGGCGACGGCATGGCGGTGGCGATCGCGGTGTTCGGCATAACCGGCGTCGCCTCGGGCGAGTTGTGCATCTATCCCTACTGGTGCATCGAGAAAGGCTATGCGCGCTTCACCGGTCCGCGCGAGGACAGCGAAGCGTGGCGCCGCCGCGCGCTCGGCTGGACGCGCGTAATGCACGTCGATGTCGTGGTCTCTATGATCGTCTACACGCTGGCGACCATCGCCTTCTACTTGCTCGGCGCCGGCGTGCTGCACGGCATGGGCCAAGTGCCGGCGGGCAAGGAAATGATCAAGGCGCTGTCGCACATCTACACCGGCACGCTGGGACCGTGGTCACTATGGCTGTTCTACCTCGGCGCGGTCATCATTCTCTACGGCACCATCTTCGCAGTGACCGCGGGCAACTCGCGCATGCTGTCCGACTTCTGGCAAGTGCTCGGCCGCTTCCGCGCGGACGACTTCGCCAAACGCTCGTTCCTGCGCGACCGCTTTATCCTCGCAATCAGTTTGCTGGCGGTGGGCTTCTTCTTCATTTTCGGCCAGGCGCCCGTCACGCTCGTAACCTGGACCGGCTTCGGGCAAGCCGCGCTGCTGCCGATCGTCGCCTTCGGTACTTTGTACCTGTCGCATAAGCATATGCCGGCGGAAATGAAGACCCCGGCGTGGATGACGGCACTGCTATGGATTGCCGCCATTGTCATCACCGTGTTTGTGCTGCCCTCGCTTTATTTCGAACTATTGAAGATGCTCAAGTAGATCGCTAGCGGAAAGCGAAGAACTGCTGCGCTAGAGTCTGCGCCGGCAACGGTTTGCTGAACAAGAAACCTTGCATTTGATCGCACTGGCGCTGGCGCAAGAACTCGAGTTGCGCCTGCGTTTCCACGCCTTCGGCCACTACTTCCTGCTTCAGGCTCTTCGCCATGCTGATAATGGCGCTGACAATCGCCGCGTCGTCCGGGTCGCTGCTGATGTCGCGCACGAACGAGCGATCGATCTTGAGCGCGTCGATCGGAAAGCGCTTCAGGTAACTCAAACTCGAATAGCCGGTGCCGAAATCGTCGATCGATAGGCGCAACCCCATTTCCTTTAGCGCGCGCAGCAGATCGGCGGTGGTCGGCACATCGTGCATGAGCACGCTCTCGGTCAATTCCAATTCGATCAGCGCAGGCGCCACATCGCTCGAGGTGCACGCGTAGCGCAGATCCTGCATAAATCCCTTGTCGCGCATTTGCGCGCCGGAAACGTTGATCGCGATTGGCAACGGCTGGCGTCCAGCAGCCGTCCACGCGCCAATCTGTTCGCACACGGCGCGCACCACCCATTGCCCAAGCGGCACAATCATGCCCGCTTCCTCCGCCACACCGATAAAGCGGTCGGGCGCGATCAGCCCGAAATCGGGATGATGCCAGCGCAGCAACGCCTCCGCGCCGATAACCTGCCCGGTGCGCAAGCACACTTTGGGTTGATAGTGCAGCACGAACTCATTGCGGCGCAGCGCGCGGCGCAGATTGCTTTCCATGCTGGCGCGCGCTTGCACCCGCGTGTTGAGCTCGGGGGTAAAGAACTGAAAGTTGTTGCGTCCTTGTTCCTTGGCGTGGTACATGGCGCTGTCGGCATTCTTGCCCATCGCTTCGCCGTCCTTGGCGTCGTCGGGGTAGACGCTGATGCCGGCGCTCATGCTGATGTGCAGTTCGTGCGCATCGATCAAGTACGGCTGCGCCACCGCCACTAGAATCTTGTCGGCGACGCGCGCGGCTTGGTGGCCGTCATCGATCTCGGGCAGCAGCACAACGAACTCGTCGCCGCCTTGCCGGCACACGGTGTCGGTGGCGCGCACGCAACCGAGCAAGCGTCCCGCTACGCTTTGCAGCAGCTTATCGCCGATCGCATGCCCGAGCGAATCGTTGACATGCTTGAAACGGTCAAGATCAAGGAATATCAGCGCCACGCGCGTGTGATGGCGCGCCGCGCGGCCAATCGCCTGCACCACGCGATCCTTGAGCAACAGCCGGTTAGGCAAATGGGTGAGCGCGTCGTGCTGCGCCAGGTGCGTCATCTTTACCGCCATGGCTTGTGTGGCACTCATGTCCCGGAACACCAGCACGCCGCCGATAACATTGCCGCTGCGGTCGTGAATCGGCGCCGCCGAGTCCTCAATCGGCAATTCGCTGCCGTCGGCGCGCACCAGCACCGTATTCAATGCCAAACCCGACGGCGTATTGGTGGCGAGCGCCAGCATCACCGGGTCTGCCGCACGCTGCTTGGTTTGAGCATCGATGATGCAAAATACTTCGTTTAGCGGGTGCGTAACCGCTTGAGCGTTGCGCCAGCCAGTCAACGCCTCCGCAAGCGGGTTCATATAAGTGATGTTGCCGCGCGTATCAGTGGTGATGACGCCATCGCCGATGGACTGCAAGGTCACGGCGAGCCGCTCCTTCTCTTGGAACAGCTGCTCTTCTGCCTCCTTCTGAGCGGTAAGGTCGGTGCCCAAAATATAAAAACCTTCGACGACGCCGTCGATGACCTGCGGCACGTAGTTGATCAGCGCATGGCGGTGGTGTTCTCGATGCGGCAGATAGTTCTCGAACGTGACCCGTTCTCCGGCGAGGCAGCGTTCGATGAAAGGCCGCGCGCGCTCGTAGGATTCAAGGCCGATCATGTCCAAGATCGTCATCCCCGGTTCGATCTTGCGCGGCCCACCGAACCACTCTTGGTAAGCGCGATTGACGAATTGATAGCGCTCGCTGCGATCGACGTACGAAATGAGCACCGGCATGTTGTCGGCGATATCGCGCAAGCGCTGCTGTGCCGCTTGGAGCACCTCTTGCGAGTGGCTAGCCGCGGCTGCGGGCGTGGAGTGCGCAAGCGCGTCAGCGCCGCTTTGGCTTTGACTAGGCGTCGCCTCGGTGCGGGCGTGATCTTTAACGGGTGGCCGCCGCGAACGCATTGTCTCAGCCTCCGGCTGGTCTCGCGTTACGGACGCGTTCGACGGATAGGATCGCTTGGAAATGCTCGTCCAGTTGCTTCATGTTTACAAATGTAACTCACATTTTGTCAACATCGCAACTCCTAAGTTTCCACGCCTCCCACGCGGGTGCCACGCACGCCCCAGAATAGTTATACCCCTATATGCCTCCGCCTGTCTTACCCATTTCAAGCTATTCTCTATTGGTTGCTATATGTAGTATTAAGTCTCACTACCTTCCTGGGCGCAACGGCCAAGGTTCGAATCCGCAGGGCCTGATGTTAGAATCGCGGCCTTATTTCTCGGGCCACTTTTCGGAGCACTCCGATGAACCAACCGATCTCATTTCCGCCGGGCATGATCGTTTCCGGGCGTGTAACACCGCAATTCCAAGAAATCCTGACGCTGCCGGCGCTCGAGTTCATTGCGAAGATCTGCCGTCAGTTCGAGCCGCGCCGTCAAGAGTTGCTCGCCAAGCGCGTTGAGCGTCAGAACCAATTCGACGCCGGCAAAATGCCGGACTTTCTGCCGGAAACGAAATCGGTGCGCGAGGGCAACTGGACCATCGCGCCGCTGCCCAAGGATCTGCAGGACCGACGAGTAGAAATCACCGGCCCGGTCGACCGCAAGATGGTCATCAACGCGCTCAACTCCGGCGCCAGCATGTACATGGCCGACTTGGAAGATTCCTCCACGCCGACGTGGGAGACGCAAATCAGCGGACAAATCAATCTGCGCGATGCCATCCGCCGGCAAATCGATTTCACTACGCCCGAAGGCAAGGCCTACAAACTCAACGACAAGATCGCCACGCTGCTGGTGCGCCCGCGCGGCTGGCATCTGCCGGAGAAGCACGTCACCATCGACGGCAAAGCGATTTCCGGCAGCATGTTCGATTTCGGTTTGTATTTCTTCCACAACGCTAAAGAATTGCTCGCCCGCGGCAGCGGCCCCTATTTTTATCTGCCGAAAATGGAATCGCATCTCGAAGCGCGGCTGTGGAACGACATTTTCACTTTCGCTGAGAAAGAGTGCGGCGTGCCGCACGGCACAGTCAAAGCCACGGTGCTGATCGAGACGATTCTCGCCACGTTCGAAATGGACGAAATTCTGTACGAATTGCGCGACCATTCGGCGGGCCTGAATTGCGGGCGCTGGGATTACATCTTTTCCTGCATCAAGAAATTCCGTAACAAGAAGGATTTTTGCTTAGCAAACCGCAGCGAAGTAACCATGACGGTGCCGTTCATGCGGTCTTATTCGCTGCTACTAGTCAAAACTTGCCATCGCCGCAATGCCCCGGCCATGGGTGGCATGGCGGCGCAGATTCCAATCAAGAACGATCCCGCCGCCAACGAGGCGGCCATGGCGAAAGTGCGCGCCGACAAGGAACGCGAGTCGACCGACGGCTACGACGGCACTTGGGTGGCGCATCCGGGCTTGGTGCCGATCGCCAAAGAGATCTTCGATCGCAACATGCCGACGCCGAACCAGATCCATCGCAAGCGCGACGATATCAACGTCACCGCTGCCGATGTGCTCAACTTCGTGCCCGAGACGCCGATCACCGAAGCGGGTTTGCGCGCCAACATCTCTATCGGCGTGCAATACCTCGGTGCCTGGCTGGCTGGAACCGGCTGCGTGCCGATCTTCAACCTGATGGAGGACGCTGCGACCGCGGAAATTTCGCGCTCGCAGATCTGGCAGTGGATCCGCAGCGACAAAGGCGTGCTGGACGATGGCCGCAAAGTCACCAAAGAGCTGTTCCGCAAGCTGCTGCCGGAAGAAGTCGCCAAGCTGCCTGCGATGTTGGGCGAAGCGGGTTACAAAGCAGGCAAGTACGAGGAAGCGGCGAAACTGTTCGATGAAATCACCACCAGCGAGAACTTTGTCGATTTCCTAACGTTGCCGGCGTATGAGAGGATTGCGTAGGAGATGAGGCGCGGGGTATTACGAGGCGCGGGGTACCCCCTGCCCCCGCGCTCTTTCTCTTGAGGGTGTGCCTATCGTGTTGGGTACCAAGGAGGAGTGGAATTGCGGTACGGTAGATAATTAAGCTAGACAACCTTGGCTAGTAACTCGATGCTCTTCCTCGTTATCAGCACCCCGCGCCCGGAAAAACCTTCCACCATGGCGGCTTCGCGCCAAGGGTTCTGGCGCTGGATGGACCCGCACCTGAAAAGTGGTCTTGCGCAATGCAGTTACGGGCGCACCGGGCGCGGTGCCGTGGCGGTGTTCAACGTCGACTCGAACGAAACCTTGCACCGCCTGTTGAACGAGTGGGCGGAGATCATCCCTGCGACCTTCGACGTCTACCCACTGGTCGACATCGCCGCTTCGCGCAAGCTGCTCGCCGGTCAGCGCAGCCGCAACGCGAAATAGGCGCTGGCTCCTACCCAAAACCAGCCCCACGACGGCGCGAAGCACGGTTAGAATTGCGCCCTTAGCGGCGCCGCCCGACACCCGCGCTACTTCCTCGCGAACGAGTGACTCGTCTATCGTACCCAACACGATAGGCACGGCCTTGAGGGAAGGAGCGCGGGCACGCGAAGACGGACGAAGTCCAGGCTTTGCCGGTCTTCGTCGGGAGGTCCCCCGCGCCTTGTTCAACGGAGGACCCCGTGCGCTTTAACTTTCCCATCGTCATCATCGACGAGGACTACCGATCGGACAACGCGAGCGGTCTCGGCATTCGCGCGCTGGCCGAGGCAATACAGCGCGAAGGCATTGAAGTCATCGGCGCCACCAGTTTTCGCGATACGGCCATGTTCGCGCAGCAAGCGAGCCGCGCCTCTGCTTTTGTGCTTTCAGTGGACGATGAGGAGTTTGAGACCGAGGCTTCGAGCAAGGATGCAGTCGACAATATCCGCCGCTTCGTCGAGGAAATCCGCTGGCGCAACGCCGACATTCCGATCTTTTTGTTCGGCGAAACGCGCACCACGCGCCATCTTCCGAACGAAGTGCTGCGCGAGTTGCATGGCTTCATCAACATGTTCGAGGATACTCCAGAGTTTGTCGCGCGCTATGTGATCCGCGAAGCGCGCACCTACCTGAAAGCGCTGCCGCCGCCGTTCTTCAAGGCGCTCACTAACTACGCTCAGGATGGCAGCTACTCTTGGCACTGCCCGGGCCACAGCGGTGGCGTGGCGTTTCTGAAAAGCCCGGTCGGCCAGATGTTCCATCAGTTCTTCGGCGAGAACATGCTGCGCGCGGACGTGTGCAACTCGGTGGATGAACTCGGTCAGTTGCTCGATCATTCCGGCCCGGTCGCCGCTGCCGAGCACAACGCGGCGCGCATTTTCGGCAGCGATCATTTGTTCTTCGTCACCAACGGCACCTCTACTTCGAACAAGATCGTCTGGCACGCCACCGTCGCGCCGAACGATGTGGTGATCGTCGACCGCAATTGCCACAAGTCGATCCTGCACGCCATCACCATGACCGGCGCGATCCCGATTTTCCTGCCGCCGACACGCAATCACTACGGCATCATCGGCCCGATTCCGGAGCGCGAGTTTCATCCTGAATCGATTGCCAAGCGCATCGCCGCGCATCCGTTCGCGAGCAGCATCAAGACACCGCCGCGCATTTTGACGCTGACGCAGAGCACTTACGACGGCGTGCTGTACAACGTCGATCGCATCAAGAAACTGGTGAGCAACAAAGTCGATGCGATGCTGTTCGACGAAGCCTGGCTGCCGCACGCTGCGTTTCACGAGTTCTACGCCGGCATGCACGCCATCGGCAAGGATCGTCCGCGCTCAGACGATGCGCTGGTGTTCGCCACGCAATCCACACACAAAATGCTCGCAGGCCTTTCGCAGGCTTCGCAGATCCTGGTGCAAGACAGCAAGGCGCGCAAGCTCGATCGGCATCGCTTCAATGAAGCTTACTTGATGCACGTATCCACATCACCGCAGTACGCCATCATCGCTTCGTGCGATGTCGCCGCCGCCATGATGGAACCACCCGGCGGCACCGCATTGGTGGAGGAGTCGATTCTGGAAGCGCTGGACTTTCGCCGCGCCATGCGTCAGGTGGATGAAGAGTTCGGTGAAGCATGGTGGTTCAAGGTGTGGGGGCCCGATCACCTCGCACCCGAAGGCATCGGCCACCGCGACGATTGGCTGCTGCACCCGGAAGAGAGCTGGCACGGTTTCGGCACCGTCGCGGAAGGCTTCAACCTGCTCGATCCGATCAAGGCAACGATCATCACACCGGGCTTGGATGTTGCCGGCGATTTCGCCGAGCAAGGCATCCCCGCGGCAGTGGTCACCAAGTATCTGGCGGAGAACGGCGTCGTCGTCGAAAAAACCGGGTTGTATTCTTTCTTTGTGATGTTCACCATCGGCATCACCAAGGGCCGGTGGAACACGCTCGTCACCGAACTGCAGCAGTTCAAAGTCGATCACGACGCCAATCAACCGCTCTGGCGCGTCATGCCGGAGTTCGTCGCGGCCTATCCGCAATACGAGCACGTGGGTTTGCGCGATTTGTGCTCGCAGATCCACGAGGCGTACCGCAGTAACGACGTGGCGCGCTTGACCACGCAGATGTACGTTTCGCCAATGGAACCGGCAATGCGCCCCGCCGATGCATTCGCGCGCATGGCGCACCGTGAAATTGACCGGGTGCCGATCGAGAAGTTGAGCGGCCGCGTCACCAGCGTGCTGCTGACGCCTTACCCACCCGGTATCCCGTTGTTGATTCCGGGCGAGCGTGTGAACGCGATCATCGTCAAGTATTTGCAGTTCGCCCGTGCGTTCAATGCCAAGTACCCGGGGTTCGAAACGGATATCCATGGGCTCGTAGAAGAACCGAACGGCAGCGCCATGGACTACTTTGTCGATTGCGTGCGCGAAGCGCGCTAGACGGTTCCCGTTCCTGCGCTAGCCGGCAAGCGCTTTATTTTCCTGCGCAAGGAGCGCTTTCGCGGCATTGAGCGCCAATAGCGCGTATGCTGGCCAGACGATTATCCACTGCAAGGAGAACGCTTTATGGCCAAGGGACAGCTACGCGGTAACCGCGAATCGAAAAAACCGAAGCAACCGCCGAAACCGGTCGCACCAGTATCGCCTTTTGGGAAGACTCCTTCGAAGTGAACGGGGTGAGCCCCACGCGGCACAGATCGCGGGGCTGACGGCTGCTGGGACGAGCGGCGATAAGGGCTCAAGCCGAAAGTTCTTGTTTTTCCGCCTGGTACCGGTGGATTGCTTTGTTGTTCGCTCCCGGCTTGAGCGCACTTATAATACGATCGTTTGATAGAACTTGGGGCATTGCGATTGCAAGCTTCTGTGTCCGCACACCAGTCCTATACAGGCGCCTATATACCATTGTCACTGGCGTTGCATAAGCATCTTGGAGCAATAACTGGTGCAGTATAGGCCTGCTATGCTCGGCTAAACTCCTGCTCCTGTAACAAACGCCACTGAATCTTCCCCGCGGGCGAGCGCGGCAACGCCTCGACGAATTCCACGATGCGCGGCACTTTGTAGGCCGACATCTGCTCGCGCGACCAGGCGATGATGTCCTCCGGTTTCGTGCTGGCGCGATGCTCGGGTTTGAGTACGATCACGGCTTTTACGGTTTCCCCGCGGCGCTCATCCGGGGCCGCGATGATGCACGCCTCTTGCACCGCTGGATGCGCGTACATCGCCGCCTCCACTTCCGCCGGCCAAACTTTGAATCCGGCCGCGTTGATCATGCGCTTTAGGCGATCGACGATGTAGAAGTAACCATCCTCGTCGTAGCGGCCAAGATCGCCGGTGCGGAAAAAGCGCTTGCCGTCGAGTTCGATGAAGGCTTCGGCGCTCGCCTCTGGTTTATTCCAATAGCCGCGCATGATCTGCGGACCGCTAGAGATGATTTCGCCGACTTCGCCCGGCCCCAGCTCGCGCAGCGTTTCCGGATCGATTACGCGCGAATCGGTGTCGAATACCGGTATGCCCAAGCACTGCTTGCGCGCACCCGAGGTCGGATTCCAGTGTGTCTGCGAAATCGACTCGGTCGAGCCGAAGCCTTCGGCGTAGGCCAACCCCGTGAGTTCGAGCAAACGCTGCGCGATCGCCTCGGGCATCGAGGCGCCGCCGCCGCCGATGAAACTCATGCTCGACCAATCCATGCGCAAGGCTTCGGGCGCGGAGAGCACATCTACCACCATGGTAGGAATGTTGGTCCAGTGGGAAATGCGGTAATCCGCGATCAAGCGAAGCGCCAGTTGCTTGTCCCAGCGCGACATGATGACAGTGGTGGCGCCGGCATAGACTACATTGTTCATGCAGTGTTGCAAGCCGGTCACATGAAACAGCGGCACCGAGCACAACACCACGCTGTCGGTGTGCAGGCCGCTCCACACCGCGCTGCCGACCGCTGTGCACATGACCGAGTGGTGCGTATGCATGCACCCTTTGCCTTCACCAGTGGTGCCGGAGGTGTAGAGCACGATCGCGAGATCTTCGCGCGGGTCCACCGTCACGGCGTTCGGCAGCAACTCAGCATCGAGTGCGGCGCGCCACGGCGTGGCCTGCGGTAGCGCCCGTAGCGGTTCACTGACGAACTCCGGCATCGGGTACTTCGACTCGGCCGGCAGGTATTCGCTGTACGCCGTCACGATCGCCACCGGCCCGCCCGGCCCGAGCAGCGGTGCAATCTGTGCGAACAGATCTTGCGCAACGACGGCGACTTTGGGCGTCGCATCGACGATCTTGCTGCGCAGCTCCGCGGTCACGTTCATCGGGTTGGTGGGCACCGCGATTGCGCCGCAGCGCCAGGCCGCATAGCACGCGATGATGAACTGCGGACAATTCTGCATGAACAGCAATACGCGGTCGCCCCGAGTTACGCCGAGCCGCTGCTGCATATAGCCGGCGAGCGCATCGACTTGGCGTTTGAGCTCGGCGTATGCGAGCGTCGCACCGTAATAGACAAATGCCGGCTTATCCGGATAGCGCCGCGCGGAAATATCTAAATTCGCAACCAGAGAGGTCGCGGGCACGGTCAAGTGTCGCGGCAGTTTTTTGGGCCAGTTGGAGAAGTGGCGAGTGAAGACGGTCATGACGCGCGCTCCGCCTCCTGCAATTGGCGCCACTGCACTTTGCCCGTGGGCGATTTGGGCAGGCTGTCGCGAAACTCGACGATGCGCGGCACTTTGTAAGCCGCCATTTGCCCCCGCGCCCATTCGATGATTTGCTCGGGCGCCACCTGCCCGCGGCTTTGCTCGCGCAGGACCACGATTGCCTTCACCGTCTCGCCACGGTATTGATCCAGCGCGCTGATGACGCACGCCTCTTGCACTGCGGGGTGCGCATAGAGCCGTGTTTCCACTTCGGCCGGCCAGACCTTGAAGCCCGCCGCATTGATCATGCGCTTCAAGCGGTCGACGATAAAGAAGTAGCCCTCGTCGTCGTAGTAGCCGAGATCGCCGGTGCGGAAGAATCGCTTGCCATCGTGCTCTATCAACGCTTCGGCCGTCGCTTCCGGTTTGCGCCAATATTCGCGCAAGATCTGCGGCCCGCTGGAAATGATTTCGCCGGTTTCGTTCGGCCCCAACTCGCGCCGCGTTTCGGGATCGATCACGCGCACGTCCGTATCGAAGATGGGGATGCCGAGGCATTGTTTTTTTGGCCGGTGGACCGGGTTGATGTGCGTCGGTGCCATCGTTTCCGACAAACCGTAGCCTTCGATGTAGTTCAAACCAGTGCGCTCGACCAGGCGCTGCGCCACGGCTTCCGGCATCGCCGCGCCACCGCCGCCGATGGCGGTCAAGCTGGTGAGGTCGTAGTTGCTCAAGTTCGGATTGGCGAGGAAGTCGATCGCCATGGTGGAGATGTTGGTCCACGAAGTGACGCGGTAGCGCTGGATCAACTCTGCCGCGGTGTCGCGGTCCCAGCGCTGCATGAGGACCATGCTGGCCCCTTCGAAAATCGGACCGTTCATGCAACTTTGCATGCCGGTGACATGAAAGAACGGCAATCCGGCCAGCACCACGCTGTCGGCCGATCCACCGCTCCAGCGCACGCCGGCCACGGCCGTCATCATGACGGCGGCATGCGTATGCACGCAGCCCTTCGGCTGCCCGGTGGTGCCGGACGTATAGGGCATGACGCACAAGTCTTCTGGCCCCGCTACATGCGCGGCAGGCTGCAAGTTAAGCGCCAGCGCATCGTGCCATGCATGCACACCCGCCTCACCGATCGCTTGACGCGGCATTCGGGCGGAATCGGGCAATCGCAGATCGGTAGCGGGATCGATGTAGTCCGCGTACGTGGCCACGACAACATGCTGCGCCTGCGCACCCAAGCTCGGCCGCATCTGAGGAAATAGTTCCTGGCCGCAGATAGCGACACTTGCACCGCTGTCGCGCAGATAGTTCTGCACTTCTGGGGCAAGGTTCATCGGATTGATCGGCACCACCATCGCATCAGCGCGCAGGATCGCGTAGTAGGTGATGATGAACTGCGGCGAATTCTGCATGAACAACAGCACGCGATCACCGCGCCGCACACCGCAGCGCTGCTGCAAGAAGCCGGCGAGTGAGTCGACTTCTTGTTTCAGCTGCGCGTAGCTGAGCGTTCGTCCATAGAAAATGACCGCAGGCTTGTCGGGATAACGCTGCGCCGAAACCTCCAGATTTGCGTAGATGCTTGTCTGCGGAAATGTTAAACGATGCGCCAAGCCTTTCGGCCAGCTTGCATGGTGGCGGGTGAACATACTGGCGATTCTATATATGCACGAATCTTAATTGTAGCCAGTTATCGCAATATCCATTTGGCAGTACCAGTGAAACGCAAATGAGAAATCTAGACCACGGTGGCTGCTAGCTTGGCTACATGTCGCGTTTCACGTCTCACGCTTCACCTTATACGCCTTACTTGTCGTAGCGCCGCGTCAGCCATTCGGCGACCAAGCAAGGCTTGCTCGCGCCCTCCAGCTCGACCGTGACGTTCCAAGTCAACTGCACGCCGCCGCCGATATCCTCCAGCTTGATCAGCGTGAACTTACCGCGCATTTTGCTGCCGCTCGGCACCGGACTGGTGAAACGCACGCGGTTCATGCCGTAGTTGAGCCCCATGCCGCGCTGCTCGAAGGCGACCGCGGACTCCAGCAACAGTGATAGCAGCGACATGGTGAGAAACCCATGGGCAATCGGTGCATGAAATGGTGCATCGCGCTTGGCGCGCTCGACATCCACGTGGATCCAGTTGAAGTCGGAGATCGCCGCAGCGAACTTATTGATGCGCTCTTGCGTGACTTCGAGCCAATCGGTGGTGACAACTTCGCGGCCCTCGTACTGCGCCAGCGCGCGCGCATTTGCTAACTGCAACCTCGCCATCTTATTAGCCTTTCTCAGCGATGAAATTTCGAATCAACTCGTTGACCAGCGCCGGTTGTTCATGCACGATCCAGTGCGATGCATCGGGCACGCGCACCACGCGCAGGTCGGCCACATGCCGCTCCAGTCCATCCAAGTTACCCGGCAGCAGCGCCTGATCTGCTTCCCCCCAGATCACCAAGGTCGGCACTTTAACGAAGAATTGCTTCGCATCCAACTGCACCGGCGCGGCGGTCTCTTGTCCGCCCGGCGGGTAGAACGGCGAGGAGCGATAGTAGTTCAACGCCCCGGTGAGTGCGCCGGGCTGCGCCCACGCCGCAAAGTACGCTTGCTTATCGGCATCGGTGACGGTTGTACGCTGCCCCCACGCGCCGAGCGTCATGTCGTACAGGCGACGGTAGTTATTCTCGCTCAGCACGCGTTCGGCTTTCTCTGAGCGGAACAGATTCATATACTGGCTCGCCAACTGCTGCGCGGGGTTGTGCTGCAACTCGCGCGCAAACGTCACCGGATGCGGCGCGTTAATGATGACCAGCCGGTCGAGCACATCCGGATGCTGCGCAGCCAGGTTCCAAGCCACCGCGCCGCCCCAGTCATGTGCGACGACCGTCACGCGCTCGGCGTCGAAATGTGCGATCAATTGGCGCAAATCCTCAACCAAATGCTTAGCGCGGTAATCGCGCACATCGCCTGGCTTGGAAGAAAGATTGTAGCCACGCATATCCGGCGCGACCGCGCGGTATTGATTGCCGAACGCCTCGAGTTGCGCGTGCCACGCGTACCAAAATTCAGGGAAACCGTGGACGAACAGAAGCAGATGTGCGCCATCGCCTTGACTGGCAGCATGGAGCCTCTGCCCATTCACTTCGATGGTCGCGTGCTGCATTGTTCTGTCGTCAGCGATCGATTCAGACTGGGCGCAGCACTCCGCCGCTCAACCCCGGCACGACATCGGTATTGCTCAGCTCGGCGGCGAACTCCACCTCTGCCGCCAAGTCGCGCTCGATCATCATGCGCCCCACGCGCGACGACAACAACAATTCGCGGTTGCGTTGCGGCTGGAACAATGTCTTCGCAGCCAGGGCCGAATCGGTCAAATCGCAGCGCGAGCCCAAGCGCCCGCTGAGCAAGTCGACCAGGTAACCGGCGCCGTAGAAATCTTCCAGATTGAAGTTATCTACCGATCCGGAACACACGATGATGATGGTTTCTCCCGGGTGCTCACGCAATACGCGCTCCACAACCGCTTCACCATTGATGAGTGCGCCGGCATACACGGCCGGGGCTGCCTGCGCTTTCTTCAAAGCGACCGTGCCGTTGGTAGTGGAGTAGACGACGGTGCGATCGCGGATGCCGCTGGCCATCAGCGCCAGGGGCGTGGGCGAGGCAAACCCCGGAATCGTCTCCGCGTACCACTCGCCCGCCAGTACCGGGGCCTCATTGGTGTGTCCCCCGTCCAGCAATTGCCGCGCCGCTTCGCGCGCAGTGTGTTCGCTATCGGTCGGCAACACGGCGTGCGCGCCATGCGCCAACGCGCTAATGATAGTGGTGGTAGCAAAAAGCACGTCGAGCACGACGACGACCTTGTCGCTCAAGCGCACCGCGTCGAGCTCGTCCTTCTTGAGCAATACATGGATCTTGGTCATGCGCCGCCTTTAGTTTGGCTGGGCGTGCGGCGGCCGAACATCTGCAGCCCGGCCATGGTCATGACGCACTCGTCGCGCTGATTGAATATTTCCCACTTGCTCTTGACGATGCCCATTTCCGGCTTCGAGGATGAGGCGCGCGATTCGAGGATGGTGCGCTTGGCCGTCAACACATCGCCCGGGCGCACCGGCCGCAACCAACGCAGTTCATCGATGCCGGGCGAGCCAAGGCTCGCGGAGTCGAGCAGATAGCTGTCGCACATCAAACGCATCACCGCGCTGCAGGTGTGCCACCCGCTGGCGATGAGCCCGCCATAGAAGGACGCGTTGGCCGCCGCCTTGTCGATATGAAACGGCTGCGGATCGTAGCGCTTGGCGAAATCGACGATCTCGGCCTCGCTCAAGCTGAAATTGCCCATGGTGATTGTGTCACCGACCCTAAAATCTTCCCAGTAGTATTTGTGCGTTGCCATCGTTTCTATGCTGCCACCGCCACACAGCGGCGCCCTCGTTGTTTAGCTTGATAGAGCGCGGTATCGGCCGCCTTTAGCACTTGTTGCCAGGTCGGGCCATGCTGAGGATAGCTGGCGACGCCCAGCGAAATGCTTAGATCGCTCAACACTTGGCCGTTGCATTCGACGCTCATGCTGCGCACCAATTGCAGCAACTCGTCCGCCCGCTCACAGCACGCATCGACATCGGCTCCAGGCAAAATAACGGTGAACTCCTCGCCGCCATAACGGCACGCGATATCGGTGTCACGCACTTTGTCTTGGAGCAGTCTGCCGAGGTCGCGCAGCACGGCATCGCCGGCATCGTGACCGTAGCTGTCGTTGAGTTGCTTGAAGTGATCCAAGTCGAACATGATAATGCCCAGCGGCACGGAGGCGCGCTGCGCGCGTGAGTATTCGCGCGAGATCGATTCTTCCATGTAGCGGCGGTTGTACAAGCCCGTCAGCGGATCGCGCAGCGACTGGAAACGCCAAGTCTGCTGCAACTTGAAGCTGCCGAGCGCCAATCCCAGGTACTCCGCGACCGTGTGCACCAAGGGCAGCCGCGCGCGCAGCCGCTGCGCTTCCGTTTCGCTATCGGCGCGCAAATGCAACAAGCCGAGTGTTTCCCCATGGGAGTTGAGGGGCACGCACACATACGCGGCGCTCTCGTTCGGTTCAACGTGGGCGCATTGCAACCGCCCGCCCTGCGTATCCGCAACGTGCAGCTTAGTGAGCTTGAGGGCCCAACATTCGTCGGGAGCGAATACCGCTTGATTGGCGGGATAGGCGCCCCACGTTGCGCTTGCCTCAAACAGATCCCGCGAAGGCTTGAGCATGAACAAGCCGCCGCAGCTTGAATCGAACAGCCGCTGCACGCTATGCGCGATGACGTGCGTGTAGTCGCCAAAAGTGTGCGCGCTTTGCAACAGTTCGCTCATTTCATGCAACAGGCTCATCTCGCGCGTTTGCTGGCGCAACTGATCCAGCGAAGCCTGCAAGCTTTCGTTGCTCGCTTCAAGCTGCGTCTGCGTTTGTTTGTGTTCAATGATCTCGCGCGTCAGCGCAGCGGTGCGGTCGTTGACGCGCTGTTCCAGTTCCGCATGCAGGCGCTGCACTTCGAGCTCCGCCAGCTTGCGGGTGGTGATGTCAGCTACTGAACCCGCCACACGCGTGGCGTTGCCGTGAACATCCCACTCGGCTTGGCCATGCCGAGCAATCCAAATGTAGTCGCCGCTCTTGGTGCGCAAACGGAACTCGTCGGCCAGCGCGGTGCGGTGTTGAATATGATCCTTCAGCGCTTGCAGCACACGCTGCCGATCTTCTGGATGCAGCAGTTGCTCGAAGTTTTCCGGGGTGGTCGGAATCTCGTCTTCGCTAAAACCGAGCAAGGCTTTTACTTTGCGCGAGGTGAAAATCCTCCCGGATGCCAAGTCGATGTCCCACACGCCATCCGTCGTCGCGCTGATCACCAGATCGAGGCGCTGCTCGCTCTCGCGCAGCTCCGCCGTGCTGCGCTGCAAGCTCTGCGTGACATCGTTGAAATGCTGCGCCAATGCGCCGATCTCGTTGCTGGAAGCCACGCGCGAACGATGCGCCAAATCGCCGCTCGACCAGCGCTCCAAATCGCCGCGCAGCCGCTCGATCGGCCTGGCAATGCGTCTTGCCCACCACAGCGCCACTACCAGCGCAATCAACGCCGCCAGGCTGGACCAGAGCAAAGTGCGCCACAGCGCCGCCTGCGCCGGGGCGAGAGCAACGTCACGCGGGATGCCGGCGTAGATCCACCACGGCACTTTGTGCAGCCGGGTGAATCCTGCCAAGCGGTTGATGCCGTCGGCCGAGACGCCTTCGACTCCACCCTCCTGGCGGCGTCCGATCGAGCGCACCACCTCGACGTCGCTGAGATTTTTGCCGACCCAGGAGCTGGCATCCTGGGTGCGCGCGAGCACGACGTTGTTCTCATTCAGCAGCGTAATAATCGAGCCAGGCGGCAGCTCCTCGGCTTTCAACAAGTTCTGGAAATTTTCAAGGCGCAGAGAAACACTCACGACCACGCGCGCCTTGCCCGCCGTGTCGACTATGCGCTTGGCGAATGCCACCGCGAGCTTGCCGGTCGTGCGCGAGAGCACGGGTTCCCCGACACCGATGCTCTCGCCGGCTATCGCCTCTTTAAAATACTTGCGGTCGGCAACGGCATAGGGTTCGACGCCCTGACCGGCTGCCGCGGACGAGGCAATTACGCTGCCGTCTAGGGCGATGGCCTGAATCGCATTGACATAATCCGGCAGCCGCCCCTTCAACGTGCCGAGCCGTGCGGACAGCAGTTCCGGGCGTTCGAGATCCGCGAGCACCAGTACCGCAGCGGTGTCGAGCAAATCTTCGACACCGTCGAGATATCCATCCAAGCGGGCACTGGTGAGTTTGGCGAGTTTGATTGCATCGGTCAAAGCTCGAGTGTGATGGGCCGCACGCAAATCAGCGACGTTCTTAAGCAGGAGCAACAAGAACGGCACCGCCACGGCGAGCACCAACAGCACCAGATAAGTGCTGGTGCGTCTATGCCAGGGCAGCCTAGTGTCGGCCATGCGCGGCTACCAAGGTAAACCTACTGCTCCCAGCCCGGCACCTGCGCATCAATTGCATGCTTCGCGTCGCCATCTGTCAGGCAAGCGCGGCGAAGCGCTCCAAATGTGTGTCGATATTGCCGAAAGTGGCATTGATCATGGTCAGCCGCTTGACATAGTGGCCTACGCTCAACTCCTCCGTCATGCCGATACCACCGTGCAGTTGAATCGCCTGCTGACTAATGAACCGCGCCGCATCGCCGACTTGCACTTTGGCCGCCGACACCGCGCGGCGGCGCAACGCCGTGTCCGACGCATGCGCGTAAAACGCCGCATGATAGGCGAGCGAGCGAGCCTGCTCAAGGTGAATAAGCACATCCACCATGCGGTGTTGCAGCACCTGAAAAGTGCCGATCGGCACACCGAACTGCTGGCGGGTCTTTAGATAGGCAAGCGTCAAGTCGTACAGCGCGCCCAACGCCCCTAGCGCTTCGGCGCACAACGCGGCATTGGCACGATCGAGGACGCTGTCGATCGTAGACGCAGCGCCGGCATATTCGCCCACCAGCGCTGTTGCATCGATTTCGACGTTTGCAAAGTCAATCTCAGCCGCGCGCAGGCCGTCGATCGTGGCATAGTCACGCCGCTGCACACCCGCACTGCCGGCGTCGACGATGAAAAGGCTGACGCCGGTTGCGCTGCTCGGCTCGCCCTCGCTGCGCGCCGAAACCAGCAAATGTTGAGCTTGCCCACCGTGCAGGACGACCGCTTTGCGCCCGCGCAAGACAAAGCCCGAACCCTTGCGCTCGGCCCGCGTACTGACGTAGCACCAGTCGTGGCGCGCATCCGTTTCGCCGTGCGCGAACGCCATGATCGCATTGCCCGCCGCGATGCGCGGCAGCCAGTAAGCCTTTTGCGTCGACGACCCCGCCTGATCGATCAACCCGCCGCATAACAGCACCGTGGCAAGATACGGCTCGACCACCAGGCTGCGGCCAAATGCCTCCATGACGAGCATGGAGTCGACGCCGCTGCCGGCAAAGCCGCCATACTCCGCGGCGAACGGCAATCCGAGCACGCCCATATCAGCCAAAGCGCGCCAAACTTCGGCGCTAAGGCCTGTGCCGGCTTTGATGCGCTTGCGGCGCGCCTCAAAACTATACTCGCGCTCGAGATAGCGCTGCAACGAATCCTTGAGTAACTGTTGCTCTTCGGAAAAGGAAAAGTCCATGCCTTACAGGCCCAGAATTCGCTGCGCAATAATGTTGCGCTGAATCTCGTTTGAACCGCCGTAAATACTGGTCTTGCGGTAATTGAAATAGCGCGCCGCCAGCGGTGCCGCGAACGCCGGACCGACCGGCGTGCCGTCCCAATCGGCATGCAGCGCCTCGGGCAGGAAAGGCAAAGCGTAAGGGCCGACCGCTTCCATCATCAATTCCGTAATCGCCTGTTGCAGTTCGGTGCCTTTGATCTTGAGAATCGATGCCTCGGGGCCTGGCGCCCGGCCTTCCCGGTCACTAGCCAGCACGCGTAAATCGGTGATCTCCAACGCGAGCAACTCAATCTCCACTCGCGTTACTTTGGCGCTAAACAATGCATCCGCCATGAGGGGCTTGCCGCCGGATTGGATTTCCCCCGCCATGCGCTTGAGAAAGGCAAGTTCGCGCTTCCAGCGCGCTACCTGCGCAATGCCGCTGCGTTCGTGCGAAAGCAAAAACTTGGCGTAGGTCCAGCCTTTGCCCTCCTCGCCCACCAAGTTGCCGATAGGCACGCGTGCATCGTCGAACCAAACTTCGTTGACTTCGTGCGCGCCATCCAGGGTGATAATCGGGCGCACACTCACGCCGGGCGTGCGCATATCGATGAGTAGGAAGGAGATGCCTTCCTGCCGCTTGCCTTCGCTACTGGTGCGCACCAGGCAAAAAATCATATCGGCGTGCTGGGCCAGAGTCGTCCAAGTTTTCTGGCCGTTCACGATGTAGTGGTCACCGTCGCGCACGGCGCGCGTGCGCAATGAGGCGAGATCAGAACCCGACCCTGGCTCTGAATAACCTTGGCACCACCAATCCTCGCTCGACAAAATGCGCGGCAGGAAATGTTGCTGCTGCGCGGGCGTCCCGAACGCGATTATGACCGGCCCCACCATGTTAACGCCGAAACTGATCACCGACGGCGCGCCGGCGACCGCGCACTCTTCCTCAAACAGGTAACGCTGCACCGGTGTCCAGCCCGTGCCGCCGAACTTGACCGGCCACCCTGGTGCCATCCAGCCCTTGCGGTACAAGATCTTTTGCCAGCGCACGAAGTCATCTTTGTCGAGATGTTTGTGCTCGTTAACTTTACGGCTGATGTCTACTGGCAAATGCGAGCGCACGAAGGCTCGCACTTCCTCGCGAAACGCGGCTTCCTCTAACGTAAAGGCGAAATCCATTGTTTCGGCGTGGAAGGCAGCGGCTGATGCGCTGCTCGGATGCGATGGCCGATTATTGCACGGCGGCTTGCGGGTATAAAGCGGCTACCTTGGCGCAGACGGCAGGCCAGCGCCGACAGCTCCGAAACTGCTCACAGCGCTGCTCGCGCCCTCGCCCGTCGTCGCGAGCGAAGCAGCGCCGGTCAAACTAAGCGCGGCGCCTAGGCCGGAACATTTTCTCGGAGTCGGCTTTGCAAAGCCAGGATCAGGTCTTTGAGTTGCAGCTTGCGCTTCTTTAGCCGTTTGAGCTGCAATTCGTCTTGCGAAGGGTCGTCTGCCAACTTGCCAATGACATCATCCAGATCGTGATGTTCTTCTTGTAGTTGATTGATTCGCTGCTGAATTACCTCTACTGCATCGACTACCATGTCGGGCCTCCTTAGCGTCGTAAAAATGAACCCAAAACGACGGGCAGAAATGCGGCTGCTGCCGGGACTTGTGGTTATTTAACCTGGAGCCCATCCCGTAACGAAATTGTACGCACGCTTTGATCCGGATTTCAATCCCTGTTCACCCCCTCAAGCCTTGCTCTGCCGTCACGAACCACTTATGCAACGGCGCGCAAGACAATATCGAAATTGCCCAAGAGTTCCCCTGCCGCGGGCGCGGCGGCAAGCGGCACGATGATGCTGCGGCGCAGGGCGGGATCTCGCACCGCGCGCAATAGAAAATCGCTTTCATTCTCAGGCGCACCCTCGAGGTACATTTGCGTCGTTAAGCCCTTGACGCCGGCACCCTTCAACTTGAAGTGAATGTGCGGCGCTCGACCCGGATAAGCCACCGGCTTAATGGTACGAAAGCGGTAGCCGCCGTCTACGCCAGTCAAGAATTGCCCATAGCCTTGGAAATTGGGATCCAGCGGCACATTGGGCCGGTCGTCACCTTCGTGATGGTAGCGGCCGAAGGCGTTGCACTGCCAGATCTCGATGCTCACGCCGCTCAAGGGCCGGCCTTGCTGATCTAGCACTCGCCCGACCACGTTGGTGATGGTGCCTTGCGCCAACCCCGTGCGCCCCACTACCGTCGCCAGGTCGTTGTCTTGGTCCAACGGCAGCGACAGCGGGTAGAACGGCCCCTCCGCTTGCGGCGGCGTACGCACCAGTTCGGCGGCGCGCGCTGCTGTGGTGTTCCACGCGAGCGCACTGCTTAACGCGCCGACCATCCGCCTGCGGATCCGATCCATGGCTGCCTCCGTTGTTTGTCACATCTCAAATTTAAGACCTTTCCTTCGGCGCTATTGTTCCGTGAAGCCCGGCCGCCCTTTCTCGCAGTCGTACTTCATCGCGCCGTAGGCCGTATCCGGATACAGGCCCTGACCGAAGCCGTCGTACATCACGTTCAATACGTCGGTTAGGGTCTTTTCTTCCACGGGATCGTTAAACTTGCGCGCCGCTAATTCTTGCAGCGCCACTTCTTTAGGCTTCTTAGCGTCGATGCCCGTCACTAACTCTTTTGCATACTGGCCGATATCATCGCAAGTCATGGTGCCAAGCGGGTAGTTACCGGCAAAAGCAGGCGCCAGCGCGAGCGGCGCTGCAAGGTAAAGCAGTGGTAGTCGTTTCAACGGATCTCCCTTACTGTAAGTCGAGAGCCACTTTTGTGGCCCGCCCATCTTCGCACCTCACGCTTCAGCTTTCACGCTTTGCTAGCACGGTGCCCTCATTCACGTCCTGATCTGAACACGTTTGCCCGTTCACCCGAAGTGTACAATGCTCGCGCGCCATGCGATCGAGCGCGCCCGAAACAATACCAACACCTACCAACATGAAAATCACCTCAATCGACACCATCTTACTGCGCACGCCGTACGAATGCGGCGGCCCAAAACCCAACTTTGGTGGACGCGTGTGGGATCGCGCGGAAACGCTGCTGGTGAAGGTGCAAACCGATGCCGGTGTAACCGGCTGGGGCGAAGCGTTCGGGTATAACGTCGCGCCGACGACTAAGACCGCCATCGACACCGTGCTGGCGCCGCTGTATGTCGGCTCCGACGCGCGCAATATCGAGGGCTTGATGCGCGAAATGCAAATGCGCCTCAACTATCAGGGGCGCAATGGCTCGGTTATATACGGCATGTCGGGCATCGACATCGCGCTTTGGGATATCGCGGGCAAGATCGCTCAACAACCGTTGCACCGGATGTTCGGCGGCAGCGGGCGCAGCCATATCACTGCCTACTCTAGTTTGATGCGTTACACCGATCCAACGATCGTGGCGAAGAATACCGTGGCGTCCATCGAGCGCGGCTTCCAGTACGTCAAGCTGCATGAAATCGACGAGCCGCAAGTGCGCGCCGCGCGCGAAGCCGGCGGTCCGCACTTCGGCTTGATGGTTGACACCAATTGCCCATGGAGTTTGGGCGAAGCCCTGGCGATGGCGCGCCGCATGTCGCCTTACAATTTGTATTGGCTGGAGGAGCCCTGCTGGCCGCCGGAGAATTTTGAGGCTCTCGCCGCGGTGCGCGCGAAAAGCGGCGTCACCGTCGCAGCCGGAGAAAATGCCGGTAGCGTGATGGACTTCAAGCACATGTTCCAAGCCGGCGCAGTTGATGTAGCGCAGCCGAGCGTAACCAAGATCGGCGGTATTACCGAGATGCGCAAAGTTATAGCGCTGGCCGAGGCTTTCAACGTGCGCGTGGTGCCGCACTCGCCCTACTTCGGTCCCGGCCTGCTCGCGACGCTACAACTGCTGAGCGCTGCGCCGCAAATGCCGCTGGTCGAGTGGCTGTACTTCGATCTGGAGCAAACGCTGTACGGTGACGCGATCGCGCCGCGCAACGGCCAAATCGCGGTGCCGCAAGGCCCGGGGTTGGGCCTTGATCCCGATGCAAAAGTGATCGAGCGTTACCGCGTGGGATAACCGTACAAGTAGCATACTGGCACCTCTTTAGCCCTACCTCCTAAGCGCTATTTGATTCAAAGCCATATTCAATGACGAGTATATGGCCGTAACGACTGGCGCGCCCGCGCGCGTGCATGCGCTCAGTATCCTGTTACCGTTCGGCCTGGCGTATTTCGCTTCGCACTGGTTTCGCGGCATCAACGCCGTCATCGCGCCCGACTTGGTCGCCGAATTGCAGCTGAGCGCAGCCGATCTTGGCTTGCTCAGCGCCGCTTACTTCGTCAGCTTTGCCGCTTTCCAACTACCGCTCGGCATTCTGCTCGACCGCTTCGGGCCGCGCAGAGTCAATATCACGCTCATCTCTATCGCCGGCCTGGGCGCATTGCTGTTTACCTTTGGTCACGATCTGACCACGCTTACTCTCGCTCGCGCATTGGTGGGCTTCGGCGTATCTGCCGGCCTGATGGCGCCAGTGAAGGCCACGCTGATGTGGTTCCCGGGCGAGCGCGTCGCGGCAATGAACGGCTGGACGTTCGTGCTCGGCTTCGTTGGTGCAATTGCCGCAACGGCACCCGCGCAGTGGCTATTGCAGTTGACGACCTGGCGCGGCCTATTCGTGTCTGTGGCCGCTCTATGCGCGCTCGCCGCACTCGCCATGTGGCGCTTCGCACCCGAGCATCCCGCTACGCGCAGCAACACGCCGCAGAGCGCGAGCGCATGGCAAAGTTATTGGGCGATCTACCGACACCCAAGTTTCTGGCGTGCATCGGGCGTGGCCATGACCACCCAAGCCGTCGGCATGGGGATACAAACACTTTGGGCAGGACCTTGGCTGCGCGATGTTGCCGGACTTGATCGCCATGCCAGCGCCAATATTCTGCTGGCCGGCGCATTCGCCTCGTTAGTGGGCTCGTTTGTCTTCGGACAGATCGGTTCGCGCCTGGCACGCGCCGGCCGCTCTCCGATGCAAGCGCTGCTCGCGGGTGTCTCGGTGTTCTTGGTTATCCAGTTGCTGCTCGTGAGCGGTTGGCACGACAGCCCGGCGCTGATCTGGGTGCTGTTTGGCGTGTTTTCAACCTCCGGCGGGTTGGTCTTCTCGGTGGTCACGCGCGACTTCGAACCCAGCTTGAGCGGACGCGTTATCACCGCCCTGAACGTGCTCATCTTCAGTTTTGCCTTTGCCTGCCAATGGGGAATCGGCGCGGTCATCAACTTTTGGCCCAGCATCAATAGCCACTACGATCCGAACGGCTATCGTGCCGGCTTCGCGTTGTTTCTGGCGCTGGAGGTAATTGCTTTGGCAGGGTTCTTCTGGAGCGGCAAACGCGCAAAAACGGGCCGCGCCCTTTAGGGGATCCCTGAACAAAGCATGCGTGCGTGTTCACGCCGCGCAGAGCGGCGCTGCACGACTATCGAGACTTTCCTAAATGGTGACAGGCGCCGAAGGGCCGTTCGCCCCGAGTTGGTCGAAGGGCTTCGACGCATCTCAGCCAGAACCGGAACCATGTGAGTTCGGATAACATCAACAGATGTCGCTCGCGTAGCGCCTCAGCACCGCCCCTAGGCTTGCGTCGCAGCCAGGGTTCGGCGCGGGGGCACCACTACCGTCGCTACCGCGCCGACGACCAGCACGAGCGCGGCGTATTCCTGCCAAGTTGGCTGCTCGCCGAGCACCAGCATGCTGCTGAAGACGCCGATCACCGGGATCATCAAGGTGGCCAAAGAAGCCACGGCCGCCGGTGTGACCGCGATTAACTTGAACCAAGCCCAATGGCAAAGAATCGTAGCGATGATTAAGTTGTACAACAATCCGACCAAGGTAGCGCCGTAGACCGGAGCGATCTTCTCGTACTCAAACCAGAGACTAAACAGCACGATAGGCGCGCCGCCCACCAGCATCTGCCATCCCGTCAGCACACTCGGTGGCAGCGCGATCGGATAGCGTTTCAGCAGCAGCGTGCCCAGCGCCCAGCTGACGGCGGCGCAGAGAATCATCAGGATACCCAACGGCGCGCCGCGCAGCGCAACGATGTGCTCGCCCAGCAGCAACAGCATACCCGCCATGCCGAGAGTGACGCCCAATACGCGGCGGCGCGTAAGACGCTCGCCCAGAATGGGCCAGCTCAGCAATACCGTCCATAGCGGCATGGTGTAAGCAAGCACCGCCGAGCGTCCCGCCGGCAAATGCAAAACGGCAACAGCGGAAGTGACATTCCAAATGGTAATGTTGAAAAGGGAGACGAGGCACAACCGCCCCCACTGACGTTCAGGCACCCGCAAGCTTAGGCCGCCGACCCGGGCAATGGCGAACATGCCAAGCGCGCCCGCCAACACACAATAAGCGCGAAACAGGAACGGCGACATTCCACTTACGGCCAGTTTGATCATGGGCCAATTGCAGCCCCAGCCCACCGTGAGCAACGCTAAACTGACGTAAACTGAGCGCGGCAACGTGCGCTGTTCCGGCATGGCAGGCGATGCTCCGACAATAAGGGAGCGCGAATGTTAACCGGTGCCGAACTTTTGCGTGGAACGGGGGCCAAACGGGGGTCGAACTGCTGCTCGAACTGCGGCTCTTGGAGAACTGCACGAGCCGCGCTAACATTTCAATTAATCATCCCGGAACGAGGCGGCCCATGGGTAAGGTACTTTGCGCGAGCGTTATCGCGATCGCATTGGCAGTAGCGGCGAGCGGCGCTGCTTGGAGCGCCGAAAACGAACTCAGCCGTGAGCAGGCACTCTCGGCGCTCAAACAGGAATCGCCTGAAGCGCGCCATGCCGGAGTGTTGCGCCTCGGCGAGATCGGCGTGTCCGCTGATGTGCAGCCGCTGCTCGCCACTTTGCGCGACAACGATGAAAGCACGCGCGATGAAGCCGAACGCTCAATTCAGCGGATTTGGGCGCGCTCGGGCGACAGCGGCATCGACGCCATGTTCCTCCGGGGTGTGCGCGAAATGAGCGAGGGCAACTACATTCGCGCGCTGTCCACGTTCAATGAGATCATCCGGCTCAAGCCCGAGTTTCCGGAGGGTTGGAACAAGCGTGCGACGCTATATTTTCTCGTTGGCGATTACGCCAAATCAATGCGCGATTGTGACGAAGTGCTTAAGCGCAACCCCAACCACTACGGCGCATTGACCGGGTATGGTCAGATCTTTTTTGAGTTAAAAAACTACGAGCGCGCTCTCGAGTATTTTCAACGTGCGCTCAACGTCAACCCGAATCTGATCTCTATCGCCAATACGATGGACAAACTCGAGCGCATGATCGAGCGCCGCAAAGACGGGCAAATCTAGGGAACCTCTGAACAAGTCCTCCGCGGATCGCGTTTCGACTAAAAGGCCCCATATGCTGTGGCGTCGGGCAGCGCGGACGCGCTGGAGCGCGCCTGGCCTAGGCGCGAAGCGGCCGCAAGGCCAGTGCGGCGCTATTGCGGGACGACGCGCAAGGCCAACGCGAAGTCTGATGCGGAACTCAGCGGCACACGCAGATTCAATTCCACGCATTGCATGATCTTCTCGAAGCCCGCCTCCGACTGCGACACGGAATGATGCGGCTGCGCGCTTAGCTGGAACGGCGCGCTGGCACTGAGCACCAGGCATCCGCCCAGAATATCGTCCTCTAACGTCAACTCGAGCACTCCGTGCGCGGCCAGCGGTTGACCGAAACCGCCGGGGCACTTTCCGTTGAGCCAGTAGCGGCCAGCCGGACCGTCGCAACTGGGCAAGGCGAGATTGATTCGCATGCACAATTCGCGCGGCACCGCGCTGCGGTAGCTCACGTGCAACGCATCGCCCTTCAGCGCGAGCCGTTTGACCAGCGCTTCGGCGCCCGCGAACGCCTGCTGCACCACGCCGTTCGCACTCGACTCGCCAAGCCGGTAGTGCACGCTGCGCGCGTCGTCTCCGACATAGTCTTGCAGAGCGAAGCGCGGCGCAGCGTCCGGCACCAAATCCGGTTCGCCGATGGTGTGTTTGAACATGACGCGATCGTGCGCCGAAGCGATCCCATCGCCGCCGTGGTTCGTTCCTGATTCTCCTTGCCGTGCGCGTGCATGATAGTGCTCTTCATAGCGGCGCAAGGTGTCGCAAAAATTATGCTTGAGCCGATAACTGTCGAACTCGCGCAGCGCCCCGCTGCCGTCGCCCGCAACGACGATCTGGATATGCCGATTGCAAAGCACGATTTCAGTGTGGCCATCATTATCGATGTCTTCCAGCGCACAGGCGGGGCGCGGCGCCAAGTCATCGAGCCGCCCTTCGAGCTCGATCAACGCGTTCCAGACCGCGCGGCGCAGATGGGGAAGGTACAAGCCGCCGAACAGACCATGCCAATATGCGTCGTTAGCCTGCGCGTAATGAAGCAACTTCGAAAGTTGCGCGCTTTGCGTGTCTCGCTGCGCCGGCGCAAGCTCGCCCAAAATCGCATCTAGGCGTGCTGACAAGCTCAGCACGCGTTTGTGCATCCAATTCGACTCGGCATACAAGCTGAAAAAGTTGCGCCAGATACCGCCGCGCACAAACGCTTTGCCGCGCTCGTGCATGGACTGATGCTTCAAGAGCTGCTCGACTTGCGTGTAGGTTTGAGCCGCTGCAGCCGGCAGCGTCCATTCGTTCATTTCGCGGTATGAGCAGGTCGGCAGATAAACGATACCGCGCGTGGCGTGCGCGGCATGGTAGTCGCGAAACAGCATCGATTCGATCTTGGTGGAACCGAGCACGCCTTCAATGAACTGCTCGAGCCAGCGTTTCTCGTAAACCCAAGCGTAGGTTTCCGGCCAGATGCCGAATTTTTCGATGTCGTCGAAGTACACAGCACACGGCTGCGCCGCGCCCGCCAGCGTTTCGAGATAGGCAACGGCATCTTTGGCAACCGCGAAAGGAAGCCGGTAGCGCAACTGTTCTGAGATCGGAAACAAATCGATACGCTGCGCATCCTCTTCCGTGGTGAAGTACCCGCTGAGTTCATGGAAGTCACGCCCAGTGCAGAGAAAGTGATAGTCGTCGACCGTGACGTAGCGAATGTCCGCCTGCGCCAAACTGGGCACCACCGTCGCTTCCCACACACGTTCGGTAAGCCAAGCGCCCTCCGGGGCTTGGCCGCCCCAGTTGCGCAGCATGCGCGATAACTCGCGTACCTGCGCCAGGCGGTCGCGCGCCGGAATCGCCGCCAACACGGGTTCGCTATAGCCCGCGCCGAACATCTCGACTTGCCCGCGCTGAGCCATCTCTCGCAGCTTAGCCATCGTGCCGGGGTAGCGTTGCAGCAACCATTCAAACAGCCAGCCGCTGATGTGAAACGCACAGCGAAACTCTGGATAGCGGGCCAAGGTTTCAATGTACGGTCCATAGCAACGCTCGAACGCCTCGTCCATAACCGCAGGAAAATTGCCTACCGGTTGATGCGCGTGCACGCCGAATAAGAGCGCAACGCTGTCGCTCATCGCAACTCCGCAGCAGATATCAATCTAGTTTTCATGCGGAGCGTCGCATCACGCCGCCTGCTTCCTGCGCACCGCCGCCGGTGCTAATCGGCTCATCTAAGGCAGCGGGCGCGCTCGTGCCGAGCAGGACGTATAGCCGGCGCAAGTTGTCGCGGAACAGCCGGTCAAAGCTGGCGACGCTGTCAGTCGGGTTGTAGTCGCCGAACCACCAGAACCAATCGGAGCCTTCGCATACGCTCAGTTGCCGCTGCGCGCGGGCTTGGGTGGCGCCGTCGAGCCGAGGGCAAACGGCGTCAAAGACGAGTTTCGCGTCGCACAGCAGTTCCCACGCGCGGTTCTTCGCAGGACTGCCGATCCATGTGGAAAACGTTCCATACACCCAGCTACCTGCACAGAGCACCTGCAACCGCGGCATGGCAGTTGCGCGCGCGCCGGTTTGCAGCCACGCGCTAGGTGTCACCGTCTTGATAAAATCGTGATGCTCCAGGGCAGTATAAAGCTGATCAAGAAAGTAGTAGGCATTGAATGGGTAATACTCCCACGCGTTCTCGCCATCAAGGATAATGCTTACGAGCGGGCGGACGCCATCCGCGGCACTTTGCGCGATGTGTTCCAAAGCGCCGACGAAGTCCGGCACGGCGTCATCCGCGTGCCATTTGGCGTACTCGAAACCGATACGATCGGAGAGCTTATCGTCGCGAAAAAAGCACGCGATGGCGTGCCCGGCGGCACCGTCCACGCCGTACGGCGTGTAGAGATAGCTCTCGCGCCCACCGGCAAACCGGCGATCGGCCTTCAAGCTATTGGCTAGCACGCCCTCCCCCGTGGCGATCCACTTCACGCCTTGTTCGGCAAAGAGTTGTGCCGCTGCCAGCGAGACGCCGCCCTCAGCCGGCCACACGCCCTGGGCTGGCGATCCGAACCAGCGCTCGTGCGCCTGCAGCGCCAGCTGCAAATGCTGCCGCGCGCGCGCGTGCCCACCCTCATAGATTCTGCGTTGCGGCAGGTCGACCTCCGGCAAGCTCTCGCGCGCACTGGCGAAATCCAGCAACAGTGGCGTGATCGGGTGGTAGTAGGGCGTGGTGGAGAGCTCGATCTGCCCGCGCTCGGCCAAGCGCCCGTAACGCGGGATGATCGACTGCACCACTTCGCCGAGCACTTCGCTCAAGCGGCGGCGCTCGCCAAGAGAAAAAGTATTCCCGCGCCGCATCAACGCAAGCAACTCGGGATGCGCGCGGCGAACGGTCTCGCCAGTCCAGCTCAAGTGATACCAGGTCACCGCATCGGCGAAATACTGGCTCGACACGTAAGCCAAGTCGATGTCATCCGCCTCGCGCAACGGTTCGGCCCACGCGCGCAAGCGGCGATAGCCTTCAAACGGTTGCAGCATGGTTTCGTGATTGACGCGAAAGCAAGTCGCAAGAATTTGGCGGCGCTCGGCTAGCGTCAAGGCGCAGAAATCTTCACATACCAACCACCGCAACACTGGATCGCGCCATTCTTTCTCGGCGAACTGCCGCGCGTAGTCGCCCAACTGCTCCAGCAGTACCGGCACGAAGTTAAACACCATCCGCAGCCCCGGATGCTGTTCCGCGTGCGCGGCCATGTCGGCGTAATCCTTGATGGCGTGCAAGTAGACCCACGGCAGGGCGAACTCACCGCTTTCGAGATCGCGATACTCCGGCTGGTGCATATGCCAGCACAGCACTAGATCCAGCCCCTGCGCTGTCACGGTCACTGCATCCGCTGCCGGCTAGCGGTGCCGGTGAATCGTCTGGCCAAGCATTTCGGCCGTGATGAGGCGCACGCCGCTCGGAGATACGTGAAAGCGGCGTTGGTCTTGTTCCAAATCGAAGCCAACCGTCATGCCGTCCGGAATCTCGCTGCGCTTGTCGACCACCACGCGCTTCAGCTTGACATTGCGCCCGATGCGCACGTCCGGCAGGATGACCGAATCTTCGATCTGCGCATGCGCATCGACACGCACGTTGGAAAACAGCAGCGAGCGGCGGATCGCTGCGCCGCTGACGATGCATCCGCCGGAAACGAGCGAATCGATTGCTGCACCGCGCCGATCATCGTCGTCGAACACAAACTTCGCCGGCGGCAGTTGCTCCTGATAGGTCCAGATCGGCCATTGCTCATCATAGAGATTGAGATTCGGCGTGACCCGAATCAGCTCCATGTTGGCTTCCCAATACGCATCCACGGTACCTACATCGCGCCAATAAGGCACATCGCCCGGCTGCCCCACGCAGCTATCGCTAAACGGGTGCGCAAACACGCGGTAGCGCGGCACCAAATACGGAATCAAATCTTTGCCGAAATCATGACTGGAGTGCGGCTCGTCGGCATCGCGCACGAGCTGCTCGTACAAGAATTTGGCGTTGAAAATGTAGATGCCCATGCTGGCGAGCGCAACGTCCGCCCTGCCGGGCAGCGGCTCTGGGTGCGCCGGCTTTTCCTGAAACGCAACGACGCGGTTGGAAGCATCCACCGCCATGACGCCGAAGGCCTTGGCATCCTCCAGCGGAACCTCAAGGCACCCCACGGTCATATCCGCTTCACATTCCGCGTGAAAAGCCAGCATGCGGCCGTAGTCCATCTTATAGATGTGATCGCCCGCCAGAATCAGGATATGCTGGGGATTGCGCGAGCGCACAATATCCAGATTTTGAAAGACCGCATCCGCCGTTCCCTTGTACCAGCTTTCTTCGATGCGCTGTTGCGCGGGAAGGATGTCGATAAACTCATCGAAACGCCCATCCAGAAAACCCCAACCGCGTTGGATATGCCGAATCAAACTGTGCGCTTTGTACTGCGTCAGCACCGCCATGCGGCGAATGCCGGAATTCATGCAGTTAGAGAGTGGAAAATCGATAATACGGAACTTGCCGGCAAACGGCACCGCAGGCTTCGCACGCCGATCGGTAAGCTGCATCAAGCGGCTGCCGCGCCCACCGGCGAGCACCAGTGCCAAGGTGTTCTTGGTCAGCAAGCTGACGAAGCGAGGCGAATCCTGCGCCGAAGAGCGCTCCTCCTGCGCGATGGTGAGCTGCTTCAGATCCACCTGCATTCATCCTCTCACGCTACGCCAACCCCGCAGCGCCCACTCGGCGGATCGGGAGACAGAACCCTGCTCCGATCGATGACCCGGGGGCGCACTTGTTATTATAGCCCCATGATGCGCCCAACCGTGTGACCTTGGAAACGACGCAGCACGCCGCTGCCCCCTCTCGCTACGAGCGCCTACTACAAGGACGCGAATACGATCCGTACGGCGTACTCGGCCCCCACCGCGAGGGCAACGCATGGCTTGTGCGCGTATTTCTGCCCAGTGCGCAACACCTCTGGCTTGAAGCGGCATCCGGATTGGAGGCTTTTGTGCGCGAAGGTGCGGGCGGGTTATTCTCCTGCCGCCTGGCGAGCGAGCCGCCACGGGCGTATCGTCTGCGCATCGACAGCGGTGGTGTGGTGTACACGGCGCGCGATGCCTACGCGTTTCGGGTGAACCCGGATCCCGCGGATTTGTACCTGTTCAATCAAGGCACGCTGCTCGAGGCCTACCGCGCCTTCGGAGCGAGGGCGATGCATATCGACGGCGTATCCGGCACTCGCTTCGCTGTCTGGGCGCCGAACGCCGAGCGCGTCAGCGTCGTGGGAGACTTCAATCAGTGGGACGGACGCGTGCATCCGATGCAATCGCAAGGCGCGAGCGGGGTATGGTGTTTGTTCATACCGGATGTCGGTGCTGGCGCTCTATACAAATTCGAGTTACGCGCACGCGATAGCGGCGCCGTATTTGTCAAGAGCGACCCCTTCGCCGCGGAGTATGAGGTAAGGCCCAGCACCGCCGCGAAAGTCTGTGCGGCCACTGAATATCGCTGGCAGGACCAAGCCTGGTTGCAAGCGCGCGCGCAATGGGCCTGGCAACGAGCGCCGATCAACATATACGAGATGCACGCCGGTTCATGGCGCCGGCACCCGGATGGGCGCGTTTACAGCTATACAGAACTCGCTGATGCGCTCATCCCTTACTTGCGCGATCTCGCCTACACCCACGTGGAGCTGCTGCCCATTACCGAGCACCCACTCGATGAGTCTTGGGGCTACCAGACGACCGGCTACTTTGCGCCGACCAGCCGCCATGGCACTCCAGCTGACTTTCGCGCCTTCGTCGATCGCTGCCATCAAGCCGGCATCGGGGTCATTCTGGACTGGGTGCCAGCGCATTTCCCGCGCGACGCTTTTGCTCTAGCTCACTTCGACGGGACGGCGCTGTTCGAGCACGAAGATCCGCGCCTCGGTTTGCACCAAGACTGGGGCACGCACATTTTCAACTACGCGCGCAACGAAGTGCGCAGTTTCTTGCTCTCGAGCGCCCACTATTGGCTGGCCGAATTTCATTTGGACGGATTGCGGGTGGACGCGGTCGCATCGATGCTCTACCTGGATTACTCGCGCAAACCGGGCGAATGGGTTCCCAATCGGCACGGCGGGCGCGAAAACCTGGAAGCGATAGAGTTTCTGCGCGCGCTCAATGTGATGGTGCATGAGCGCTTCCCCGGAGCGTTAAGCATTGCCGAGGAGTCAACCGCCTGGCCCATGGTGTCGCGCCCGACCTACCTCGGCGGCTTGGGTTTTTCGATGAAATGGAATATGGGTTGGATGAATGACACCTTGCGCTACATGGCACATGATCCGATCTACCGCCGCTTTCATCACGATGCACTAACGTTCGGACAGCTGTACGCCTACACGGAGAATTTTGTACTGCCGTTCTCGCACGATGAAGTCGTGCACGGCAAACGCTCGCTAGTCGAGAAGATGCCGGGCGATGTATGGCAGCGCTTTGCCAATACGCGTTTGCTGCTGAGCTACCAGATGACCGTTCCAGGCAAGAAACTCGCATTCATGGGCAACGAGTTGGGGCAAGGGCGCGAATGGGATGAGTCGCGGGAGCAAGATTGGTTCCTGCTGCTTTACCCTTATCAGCGCGGCGTGCAACAACTTTGCCGCGACCTCAACCGTTTGTATTGCGACACGCCGGCACTGCACGAGCTCGACTTCCAATCTGAGGGGTTCCAGTGGATCGACTGTCACGACGCCGACCAATGCACGCTGAGCTTTCTGCGCCTTGCGCGTAACGGGTCGTTCGTCGTCGTGGTACTCAACTTCACCCCGGTGCCTCGCGTGGACTACCGCATCGGCGTACCGTGCGGCGGACACTACAGCGAAATCTTCAATAGCGACTCCGCGTTCTATGCCGGCTCAAATCTCGGCAACGGTGCAGGACTTGAAGCCCAGCCGGAATCTTGGATGGGACGCACGCATTCGCTGCGTCTGACACTTCCCCCACTTGCAGCAATCATCTTGCAATCGCAATGAACCAACTAACTCATTCAAGCGCTTGGCGCGCCCTGGCGAGACACAAAGAAGCAATGTCTTCCTTCGATATGCGCGCGGAGTTCGCGCGAGACGCGGATCGCGCACAGCGCTATCGCTGCGAAGCTGCTGGGCTCGTATTGGATTACTCGAAAAATCTGATTTCGGACGAAACCCTCCAATTGCTTGAGGCGCTGGCGCGACAGGAAGGCGTCGGCACAGCGGTTGAGCACATGTTCGCCGGCGAAAAGATCAACAACACCGAACAGCGCCCAGCATTACACGTCGCGTTGCGCAATCGATCGAATACTCCGGTTGTCGTTGAAGGCGCCGACGTCATGCCGCTAGTCAACGCTGTGCTGAAGCGGGTCGGCGCATTCGTGCAGCGGGTGCACGATGGCACGTGGCGCGGGCATACCGGTGCACGCATCACCGACATCGTCAACCTCGGCATCGGCGGTTCCGATCTCGGTCCCGCCATGGTATGCACGGCGCTGCGGCCTTACGCGCGCCATGGGGTGCGCGCGCATTTTGTGTCGAACGTCGATGCGACGCATTTGCGAGAGACGCTAGCTGACCTGGATTGGCGCTCGACACTTTTCATCATCGCATCCAAGACCTTTTCCACCGAGGAAACGCTAACCAATGCGAATAGCGCACGTTCTTGGATCACGCAGCAGGCGGCTTCAGATGCCGCCGTTGCGCGTCATTTCGTGGCGGTCTCCACGAATGCCAAACTGGTGGCAGAGTTCGGCATCGACACCGACAATATGTTCGAGTTTTGGGATTGGGTCGGTGGCCGCTACTCGCTCTGGAGTGCAATCGGGTTACCGATTGCCCTGAGCATTGGCTTCGACGATTTCATCAAGCTCCTCAGTGGAGCGCACGCGATGGATCAGCATTTCCGCACCGCCCCCCTGCATCAGAACATGCCCGTGTTGCACGCGCTGCTGGGGGTGTGGTACCGGAACTTTTGGGGCACCTCGACCTACGCGATCTTGCCCTACGCGCAGGCGCTTGCACGCCTGCCCGCACACTTGCAACAGCTGGAAATGGAGAGCAACGGCAAAAGCGTTGATCGCCAGGGTCGGCGCATCGATTACGCCACAGCCCCAATCGTGTGGGGTGAGCCCGGTACGAACGGCCAACACGCATTTTACCAACTGATCCATCAGGGCACCGAACTCATCCCATTGGACTTTATCGTCGCGTTACATTCGCACTACGACGCCGCTCATCATCAGCGCCTCGTCACTAACTGCATCGCGCAGGCAGAAGCGCTGCTGGTCGGCAAATCCACGCAAGCGGCGCGGGCGGAACTGCTTGCAACGGCAGGCGCGCACAAGGATGCAGAGGCACTGTCGCAGCACAAGACCTTTTTGGGCAACAAACCGAGTAACACGATTTTGCTGCCCGCCATCGATCCGCACCATGTCGGCGCATTAGTGGCTCTATACGAACACAAGGTATTCGTGCAGGGGGTGATCTGGAACATAAACTCGTTTGATCAGTGGGGCGTCGAACTGGGCAAGACTCTGGCGAAAGCGATTCTGCCTGCGATCCTCGGCCAGTCGCTCAAATCACCGCACGACAGCTCGACAGTGGCGCTCATTCATGCAGTCACGTCGTCGAAGTGAGTCTTTAGTACGTTGACATGATGGCAACGGACGGCTGCATGTCCTATATAGGAAGTGCGGCTGTCGAACGTGCAGTCGTTTCTTAATAAATATATTTAACTCACTGTTTAATATAATAATATTAGCGAATTTGTGGATAAACTCGAACCAACTTTAGCCAACCTGGAAGTCGCGCCTGCCAGCGGTGCGCTTGCGAATTCCGAGAATCAACATCCGGATCTCAACCGCCTCCTGATGCGCAAACTTCCGTTCGACATCGCGGGTCAATCGGTGCTGCTGCTTATTGCTGCCGCGCTGGTCTATCGCCATGCCAGCGCCGCGGCCTTCTGGACTTGGCTGGGTCTGGCGGCAGCGGTACAAGGCGCCCGCTTCGTGCTCGCTTCGACATGGCGACGCAACGAGCTTCATCCCGATCCTGGCCTAGCTCTGTTGACGCTAACCTCCCTCGGGACTGGCTTAGCGTGGGGCGCGTTGGCGTTGGCGCCGCTCTACGTCAGCACTAATGTGCCGGTGCAAACCATGCTGATGTGGACCGTTGCGGCTGCAGTTATTTGGTTCGCCAGTACCCAGGCTGCGCGCGCGCTGCCGTTTGCGGCGTTCGCTGCAGCCGCCATTGGGCTTTGGCTTATGAAGATACCCGGGATCGGCGCGAACAGCCCCGGCGCGTGGATCCAACCGGAACGCGCAAATCTCATTGCATTGGCTCTTTTCGTTGCATTTTCTGCGCTCGGCATTGTCGTCTACGCCTTTCAGCGCCAAGCCGAAAACCGCCGCTTGCGCGCAGAAGCGGAGGTCGAACCGTTAAATGAGGATCGTGCCATGCTGGCGATGCGCGTTACCGAACTCAGCAGCGCGCTGCGTGACCACACTATTCCCGCAGAAATTGCGCCGCACGCTGCGCCCCGAGATGTAACCCTAGACCAAGACAGCGCCCGCATAGAACCTCAACCCTACAGCACGCAAGCCTCGCGCGTCATCGGCAGCATCGACAACATGCTGACAATGAACCAGATGAGCTCCGGATCCTTGCCGAGCGCGAAGCAGCGCATCAGTTTGCGCACTATGCTGGAACAGTTGCTGCAACCGCACCTCAAGCAAGCACAAGACAAGCGCTTGCGCTTGCGCTGTGTGCTGCACGCTGGCGTGCCGCTGGAGGTGATCGCCGATCAAGGCAAGCTCGAGCATATCCTGACCAATCTGATCAGCAATGCCATCAACTTCACCCTTCGCGGCGAGGTCGTTCTATCAGTGCGGCGCGCCGATGAGGGCAAGAATTCCAGTCTGAGTTTCGAAGTCGCAGATACCGGCCCAGGCATGCGTGCCGAAGATTTGAAGCGCGTGTTCGAACCCTATTTCCAGGTTAGCGCGCGCGATCCTGTGACGTTTGCTGGCTTGGGTCTCGGATTGACTGTCGCTCAACGCCTGGCACGCTTGTTAGGCGGTGAGATATCTGTAGAAAGCCAGCCGGGCAAAGGCACCGTGTGCTTGCTGTTATTGCCCGTAGACTCGCCGAGCGACGCGGCGACGCGCGTCAAAACCACGGAAGAACTTTCCCTTGCCGATGCGCCGGCATCTGGGCGAGGTGCCACGATCACGCGTCTGCCTGCCGCCAATGACGCGTTCAGCGCCCGGGGCGATGGCTTTCATCGGCGGCAAGAACCGGTGTACGCTTCGCGCCCCGAGCGCTAAGTAGCAAGATCTCTCGCAGCTGTGAGGTCAGCGCGTGCAGCGCCGCGCCCGACCTCACCCCAAGCCCTGTGTCCGCGCCCAAACGCGTTTACACTTCGACGTTTTCAACCGTCGGAAATGAAACACAGCGCGTATGCGTGTTCTTTTTGCCGTCAGTGAAGTACACCCTTACGTCAAGACAGGCGGTTTGGCTGACGTAGCCGCAGCCCTACCCCAAGCTCTCAGCGCGCTTGGCCTAGACGTACGCCTGCTCTTGCCAGGCTATCCCAGCGTCCTTAAAGGTTGCCGCGACCTTGGGCTCATTGCGAGCTTGGATGGCGTCGGCGCGTTGCCGCCTTGCCGTTTGCTGTTGGGTTTTGCCAAACTTCTCGGTGTGCCCGCACTGGTTATCGATTGCCCGGTGCTTTTCCGGCGTGAGGGCGGTCCGTACCATGACCCCTACGGCACGGATTGGAACGACAATCACCTTCGCTTTGGCTTGCTCAGCCACGTCGCGGCGCTGCTGGCCAGCGATCGCACTCCGATTGCGTGGGTGCCGCAGATATTGCACTGCAACGATTGGCAAACGGGACTGGCGCCCGCTTACCTGCACTATCACGAAGGCAAACGCGCTGCGAGCATCATCACTATTCACAATCTGGCCTATCAAGGCATTTTCCCTCCATCCACGCTTGCGGCGCTGGCGTTGCCCCCACGCGCGTACGCGATCGATGGGGTCGAATACTACGGCAATGTTTCTTTTCTTAAGGCTGGAGTTTATTTCGCAGACCGCATTACCACTGTCAGTCCAACCTACGCAAAGGAGATTCAAACAGCGGCGCTGGGTTTCGGCTTGCAGGGACTGCTTACGGCGCGCGCACATGAGCTTGTCGGCATACTCAACGGCATCGATACAGTCGCATGGAACCCACTAAGCGACAAACATCTGGCGCGCAACTACGACGCAAGCAGTATCGATGCGAAACAAGCCAACACGGCAGAACTGCGTCGGCGCGTCGGGCTCGAACCGCGCAGCAATGCCATGCTTATCGGCATCATCAGCCGGCTCACGCATCAAAAAGGTCTCGATGTGGTGTTGCAGGCATTGCCACGGATTCTTGCGTTGCCGGCGCAGATCTGCGTGCTGGGATCCGGCGATCCGGCACTTGAGCAAGCATGGCGTCAGGCGGCCAGCGAGCACTCTGGCCAGGTCGCTGCGATCATCGGGTTCGACGAGGCGTTGTCGCATTTGGTGGAAGCGGGGGCGAACGCCTTCCTCATGCCTTCCCGCTTCGAGCCGTGCGGCCTGAATCAGATGTACAGCCAGCGCTACGGCACTTTACCAATTGTGCACGCTACCGGGGGTTTGGCCGACTCCGTGGTGGGCGCGATCCCAGCGAGTCTTGCCGCCGGGACCGCCACCGGTTTTGCGTTCACCCCGTTGACCGAGGCCGCCATGATTGAGTGTCTGCACGCCGCGTGCGCGCTGTGGAATCAGCCCGAACTCTGGCGCGAGGTGCAGTTGCAAGCGATGGCTCGAGATTCGAGTTGGCGCGCCAGCGCTATAATGTACTACCAAGTCTATAAGTCTTTAACAGAGCATTGATAAAGCCTAACAGCGCACTCTGTGCATAGTATACGCTCTACAGCCAGACCATTAGCCCCATTTCGAGCGGATGCGTGAGCAAGTCGTGGTAAGGGAACACCCGTACCCGGTAGCCTAGCCGCCCGCAGACTTGCGGCGCCAGTTCGAGCGTAAAGCTGTGCTCAGCACCGTGCATGTGTCCAGCGAAACGAAAATGCGCGGCCTGAATTGGCGCTTTGCTCTTGATTGAGCCGCGGTTGAGCAAGAGCTCGACGGTCACATCTTCGGCTTTCAAGCCGTTCAGATTCACTGCCACTTCCAGTTGAACTGTATCGCCAAACGCCATGCGCTGCGCTGTGTCACCCACGCGACGCACCTTGACGCCGTCCCAGGCGGCTCGGACTTTTGCTTTCCAACTCGACAAAGCGCGCGCGTGGAAATAATCGTTCTCGTAGAACTTCTTTCCTTGGCGTGAGGCCGGAGCGTAGAAGCGCTCCACATACTCGCGCACCATGCGCTCCGAACTGAAACGCGGCATTAAGCTGGCGATTGAGTGCTTCGCGACGCGCACCCACGCCTCGGAGTAGCCGAGCTTGTTGTTTCGGTCGTAGTAAAGCGGCACTACCTGGTCTTCCAGGATCTCGCACAAGCTCATCGCCTCTTCGCGATTGCGCTTGTACTCCTCCATGCCTTCCGGCGCAGGCTGTATCGCCCAGCCATTCTTGCCGTTGTAGCCTTCGCCCCACCAGCCGTCCAAAACACTCAAATTGGGCACACCATTGATGCCCGCCTTCATCCCGGAGGTGCCGCTCGCCTCGAGCGGATATGTCGGCGTATTAAGCCAAACATCCACACCCGAAACCAGACGCCGCGCCAAGCTAAGGTCGTACCCCTCCAGCAACAACACCTTGCTCTCGAACTCCGCGCTGCGCGCGATGTGCGCGATAGCGCGAATCAAATCTTGTCCGGGACGATCCGCCGGGTGCGCCTTGCCGGCAAAGATGAACAGAACCGGGCGCTCGGCCTCGTTGACAATTCTGCGCAGCCAGTCGGTATTCTCGAACAGCAAAGTGGCACGCTTGTAAGATGCAAAGCGCCGCGCGAATCCAATCGTCAATACGTTCGGGTTCAATGGATCGGCATAACGCAACAGCCGCTCGAGGTGAGAAGCGCTGCCGAAATTGTGAAAGTGCTGCGTTGACAAACGGCGCTGAACCGTTCGCAGCATTTGCGCCTTCAAGGTTTGCCGCACGGTCCAAAACACGTGATCCGGAATTTCTTCTATGCGCAGCCAAAATTCCGTGTCGGTGAGCCGATGGCGCCATTCATGGCCTAGGTAGCGGTCAAAGATCTCGCTCCACTCGTGGGCTAAAAAAGTGGGCACGTGCACGCCATTGGTGACATACGAGAGCGGATTGTCGTCCGCATCGATTTGCGGCCAAAGGTGGGAGCAAATGCGAGCGGAAACCGATCCGTGGATTTTGCTCACCCCGTTCTGAAAACGCGAACCGCGAATCGCCAGTGCCGTCATATTGAAGTCGCCCTGGCCACCTTGCCGCCCTAGCTGCATGACCCAATCAGGATCGACGGCCACATCATGGCAAAGAGGTTGCAAATACGGCAACAGCATATCAACGGCAAAATGGTCGTGCCCGGCTGGCACGGGTGTGTGAGTCGTGAACACCGTGTTCGCGGCAACTGCCTCGAGGGCAGTGGAGAAATCCAGGCCATGCTTCATCAGCTTGCGCACGCGCGAGAGCACCAAAAAGGCGGCATGCCCTTCATTGATATGCCACGCCGTCGGCTTTAGTCCAAGCGCACTCAACATACGAACGCCACCCACGCCCAGCACCAATTCTTGCTTGACGCGCATTTCGCGATCACCGCCATAGAGTTGATGAGTGATATCGCGATCGGCGTCGGCGTTCGCTTCAACATCGGTGTCCAACAAGTACAGCGCAACGTGCCCGATCTTGGCGCGCCAGACCTTCGCGTGTACCACACGCCCAGGCAACTCGATTGGCACCAACAGATCCTTACCCTCCTCACCGAAGCAAGGCGTTACCGGCAGACTATCGAAATCCGAATCGGTATAGTGGGCGATCTGATTGCCGTCGGCGTCGATGCGCTGATGGAAATAGCCTTGACGGTAGAGCAGCCCGACTGCGACAAAAGGCAAGCGCAGATCCGAAGCGGCCTTGCAATGATCGCCAGCCAAGATGCCAAGTCCGCCGGAATAAATCGGAAAGCTTTCGTGAAAACCAAACTCGGCGCAGAAGTATGCAACCAGGTCATGGCTGCGCAGCAATCCTGTCGCGCTCGCCTGCGTGCCTTCACCATGATAAGTATCATAGGCGGAGAGCACTTGGTTATAGAGCGCGAGAAAAACCACATCGCTCGCGGCATCGACCAAGCGCTGTTCGTCAACGCGCCGTAAAAACTCACGCGGCGCGTTGCCAGTCACCTGCCACAAGACGCGATCAAGCCGCGAGAACAAGGTGCGCGTTGGACGGTGCCAACTGTACCAAAGGTCCCCAGCCAGCTCGTCGAGGCGAACGAGTCGGGGCGGGATTTTCGGATTGACTTCCAGTTTGTATACAGTGCCAGAACTCATCGCTGCAAATCCATCAAGCTTTCAAAAAATGCTGGCGGTAGTAGCGCAGCTCATTGATCGATTCGTATACATCGGCGAGCGCCTCGTGCTTGCCATCCTTCTTGAAGCCGCCGTAAATATCTGGGCGCCAACGCTTGGCGAGTTCCTTTAACGTGCTAACGTCCAAATTGCGGTAGTGAAAATGCGCCTCCAACTCGGGCATGTATTGCACCAAGAAACGCCGGTCTTGGTGCACCGAGTTGCCGCACAACGGCGATTGCCCGGTTGCCACGAGCGGGCGCAAAAACTCAAGCATAAGCGATTGCGCGGCTTCTTCATTCAATGTCGACTCCGCCACGCGCTGCACCAATCCGGAGCGGGCGTGCGTCGACTTATTCCAGCTGTCCATCGCCTCCAGCACGGCCGCCGGCTGATGGACAACCAAAATCGGCGCCTCCGCGACAGTATTGAGCTCGTTGTCGGTCACCACAACAGCGAGTTCCAGAATTCGGTCTGAATTTGGGTTGAGGCCGCTCATTTCCATATCGACCCAAATTAACCGCTCGTTGGCTTGTGCCATAATTTACAAGGTTTACAAAGTGAAAATGAACATTATTCGAACGTGGCTGTCATCATAGCACCACGCTTTAACTCTTAGCTCCATCTAGCACCTCCTTATGCAAGCTTTCACCGTTGTCTTTGTCGTTGTGCTCCTCGTCACCACTGCCACACGCTTGTGGCTTGCGCGCCGGCAAGTGCGGCACGTGCTTGCCCACCGCGGCACTGTGCCAGCCAAGTTCGCTGAGAAAATCAGTCTTGCCTCACACCAGAAGGCCGCCGACTACACGGCCGCCAAGGGTTCGCTAAACATGGCTCACTTGGCAGTGGAAGCGGGCCTCTTGCTCGCGCTCACGCTAGGGGGTGGCTTGAATTGGCTGGATCAGTTCTGGCGCGATTTGCTGCCGGAACGGGAGATTCTGCGTGGCTTGGCGCTCATCGTTAGTGTGGTCGGCATCACAACCTTGATCGACCTTCCATTCTCGTGGCATCGCACGTTCGGAATCGAAGGGCGGTTCGGTTTCAATCGCATGACGCCCAAGTTGTTCTTGATCGATTTACTGAAACAGGCACTGCTTGGCGCCGTGATCGGCGTTCCGCTCGTGCTCGCCACGCTATGGATGATGCACGCGCTCGGCGAACGCTGGTGGCTTTGGGCATGGGCGGCGTGGATGGCTTTCAACATCGTCATGCTTGCCGTGTATCCGACGTTGATTGCGCCGATATTCAACAAATTCACCCCGCTAAGCAACGATGAGCTCAAAGCGCGCATTGAGCGACTATTGCACCGTTGCGGCTTCGAAGCGAAAGGTCTGTTTGTCATGGATGGATCTACACGATCGAGTCATGGCAACGCCTATTTCACTGGCTTTGGCAAGACCAAGCGCATCGTATTCTTCGATACTTTGCTCAACAGCCTTAACGGCTCGGAAATCGAGGCCGTCCTGGCCCACGAGCTCGGCCACTTCAAACGCCGCCACGTAATCAAGCGCATAGCCTTGACCTTTATGATGAGTTTCATATTCTTGTTTTTGCTCGGCTACCTCATGCGGCAGCTTTGGTTTTTCAATGGCTTGGGTGTAGAACTGCCTAGCGCCGCAATGGCGTTGGTGCTATTCGCCTTGGCACTGCCGCTGTTTACGTTCTTGCTGCATCCGCTCTCAGCAATGTACTCGCGCAAGCAGGAGTTTGAAGCGGATCGCTATGCGGCTGAGAATGCAAATGCCGCAGATCTGGTTAGCGCACTGGTCAAGCTGTATAAGGACAACGCATCGACGCTGACGCCGGATCCGCTGCATTCAGCTTTTTACGATTCGCATCCGCCCGCGGCAATGCGCATCGCGCGATTGCAGACAGAAATTTGATACAGCCGCAGCCTCTCGCGCGTCGATCCGCAAGCGTGCTGAGGACGACACGTTTGCGCCGCGCTGCGCGCAGCATGTGAAGCGCGCGCACCCGCAGTCACCCACAACAGCGTTGCTCAAGGGTCGTGTTGTTGCTACCTTCCGGCGCGGCTATCAAGTCATTCTGGAAGATGGCGCACGCATCGCTTGTATCGGCCTTGGCCGCAAATTGGATGTCGCTTGCGGCGATCACGTGAGCGTAGCGCTCGACGGCGGACCGCAGGCGGTACAGCACATTGGCGGCGATGCGCGTGGTGTGATCGTGAGCATTGCTGCGCGCGCTTCCTTGCTGTATCGGTCCGATCAATTCAAGCAGAAAACGCTTGCCGCGAACGTGACTCAAATGGTCATGGTTGTCGCGGGTGAACCGCCATTCCATGACCAGTTGCTCACACGCTGCATGGTCGCCGCGGAAGCTGCAGGCATTAAAGTTCTCATCGCATGCAACAAGTCAGACTTGGTGCAAGCGCATCAAGTTTGGCAACGGCTGCAAGCCTATCGGGATATGGGGTATCGCTGTCTTGCTCTCAGCGCACGGTCGGATTGCGCACCGCTGCGCACGTTACTGCAGAACGAAGCAAGCGTTCTGGTCGGGCAATCGGGCATGGGAAAATCCACCATCATCAATTCCCTGATCCCTAGAGCCAATGCAGCCACGCGCGAGATCTCCACGGCGCTCAACTCCGGAAAGCACACGACCACCGCGGCGATTTGGTATGCGCTCGACCAAACCAGCAGCATTGTCGACACGCCGGGTCTGCAAGCGTTCGGGCTGGCGCACCTGACCCCAGCAGCCATTGTCCATGCGTTTCCCGAGTTTCGCCCACTCGCTGGTTCTTGCCGATTTACCGACTGCACGCATGGCAGTGAACCGGGGTGCCGATTGCGTCACACTGTTGAAGCCGGCGGCGCCACCGAACAGCGCCTGGATATGTTGCGTGTACTAGTCGCAGAAAACACCGCACGCCCTCATTGGCGCGCGCCGAAAAACTAGCGCCGCTTGCACTAGTCCCGATCCTCATCAAACTCGCAAGCCCGCGGCATAGTGCGAAGCGAACGGGTAGCGACCTAGTCGGCCGCATGTGCCTCGATTCGCTTCGATACCCAAGCGCGCCGGCAGGACGATTCGATGATACAACCAGTGACAACACAGAGGTGAGGGGCAAAAAAAAGCCCCGTCGGGGTTAGGACGGGGCAAACCGCTCTCGGAGGAGAAAGATGGCGAGGCACTTGCCATCTGTAGATAACTAGAGCACGGGTTGTGCCAAGTCACTCCACACAGTAAAAACAATACCTTAGATGGTTCCAAATTGCAACACCCACAAAAATATTGTCAACGTCTGCCGAAATACGTCACTTTTTGGCAACATTTTCCGTAAGTTACGTACAGAAGGTGTTTTGGCAACGTTGTATGTCAGGCTGCTTTGCTGCCTTATAAAGGCTCAGCAGCTAACCTACGGCAATGGAGGCTCTCAACAAAACCTGCTCCGATAAGCGCTGAATGCGTCCGCGCATGTTTAGCGACGCAAGAACGCCACGAAATCGACCGCCCAAGGCAACCCGCGGGTCCCGCCTTACAAAGTGGGGCTTTCCACCACCATGCCCTCGCCTAGCGCCAGAGGAGGCCAAGCTATAATCGGCGCACCCTACTCGGCGCTACACAGAACATGCCTAACGCTTGGGCTTACTGGATTGTCGGCGGCATCGTGCTCATGCTGGCAGAGCTGACAATCGGTGCTTTCTTCATCTTTTGGTTCGGCCTTGGCGCGCTGGTGGTCGGCCTGCTGCTGTGGTTATATCCTGCACTCGGCTTCACCGCGCAGATCCTCATCTGGATTGCTGCCTCGCTGAGCTTCGTTACGCTATGGCTCAAGGTTTTCAAGCAAAGCTTTTTCAAGACCAAAATCGGCATGGCACAAGAAGCCGTCGTGGGTACCATGGGCTTGGTAATCCGTGAGATCAAACCGTTTCAAAAGGGTATGGTGCAGTTTCAAAAACCCATCATGGGCGACGACAAGTGGGAAGCCCTTGCCGATTACGACATTGCTTCTGGAGAACGCGTGGAGATCGTCGATGTGGAGGGCAATTTGCTAAAGGTGCGCGCGGTTAATCCAAGGAGATCATGATGGTCGGTCAGATCGTGGTGCTGTTTCTCTTGCTGTTCGTGGTGGTCACCATCGCGAAAGGCGTGCGTATCGTCCCACAAGGAGAGGAATGGATCGTCGAGCGTCTCGGCAAGTATCGCAAGACGCTAACCCCGGGTTTGCACCTCATCACACCCTACATCGATGTGGTCAAGTACACGGTCACGACCAAAGACTTGATCTTGGACATTGAGCAGCAAGAAGTCATCACCCGCGACAACGCGGTCATCATTGCCAACGCGGTGGCATTCGTGAAGGTAACCGACCCAGTCGGCGCCGTGTACGGGGTGACGGATTTTCGCCTCGCCATCCGCAACTTGGTCAAGACGACGCTACGCTCGATAATAGGCAACATGGATCTGGACGAATCGCTGTCGTCGCGCGAGCAGATCAAGACCAAGCTTAAAGCCAGCATCGCCGATCAAGCCATCGATTGGGGTCTGACGATCAAGTCGGTGGAGATCCAGGACATCAAACCATCGCCTTCCATGCAAGTGGCAATGGAGCAACAGGCCTCTGCGGAGCGCGAGCGCAAAGCCATGGTGACCAAGGCCGAAGGCGAAAAGCAATCCGTCATTCTCGAGGCCCAGGGCAAGCTAGAAGCGGCCAAGCTGCAAGCGGATGCGCAAATACGCATGGCGGAGTCGTCCGCGCAATCGATTCGCCAGGTCACCGATGCACTTGCCGACCGGCAACTTTCTGCCATGTACTTGTTGGGCGAAAAATACGTGCAGGCACTAAACGCACTTGGCGCTAGCGCCAACAGCAAGTTCGTGGTGCTGCCCGCGGACATGCAAGAGACGTTGAAAGGCATTCTAGGAAAGCCAAAAGCATGATACTGCTGGCATCTTTTTATATCGAATCAGAGTCAGAGCGAGTCTTAGAATTATCCCTCCGGCAGTATATGAAAAGTAGTGCAATCTAACCCGAAACCGGCGGCTTTGATCGCACGCCGGATTTGCGTAACGGTCGACTACAGCAGGAATCCCAAATCGCGTCGAGCGAATCGGCCGATATTCGGCACTACCAACGGAATATCGCCCGCGGCCACCCCAAACCATTTCGCTATCGTAGCGGCGTATTCGTCGATAGCGATGGTTGGCAATAGGCGCCCCTCCCCTACATCGTCCGGCCCATCCAGCGCCATGACCGGATAGGTTCCATACACGTCACCGCCTTTGACCGCTCCACCCATCACAAACTGATGCCCACCCCAACCGTGATCGGTGCCCTCGCCGTTGTGTTTGAGGGTCCGGCCAAAATCCGATGCAGTGAAAGTCGTCACGCGGTCGGCTACACCCAGTTCCACCGTGGCGCTGTAGAACGCGCCTAAGGCGGTGCTGAGCAAGTTAAGTAGTCGCGGATGATCCGAAAGCTGGCTACCGTGCGTATCGAATCCGCCAAGCCCGACGAAGAATATTTGACGCCTCAATCCAAGCGCACCGCTTGCGGAGATCAAACGCGCCGCCATCTTAAGTTGATCCCCCAGCCAGTTGTTAGCCGGAAACGGCGTGGTGAGCGCAGGCGTGGCATCGAGCGCAGCGGAGACCACCTGCGTCACGTCGACAGCGCGCTTCAAGCTCGAGTTCCACTGCTGATCGAGCAAATTTGTTCTGGCTTGCGTCAGTATCTGGGTGATCGCGCTAGCCATCGTGGGTTGCCACGATTCCATGCCGAGAAGTTGCGGCAAATTGCCTGGATAGGTTTGGAACGGCACAACGTTGCGACCGATTTGAAACAAATTCGTCGCGCCGTCGAGCGCCACGGACAGGGACACTTGGCTATTACCATTGAGCGAATTCAGCAAGTCTGCAATACGACCGCCCCATCCTTGCTTTTGCGCTTGTGGCCCGGAGGGCAGGCTCGTCATCCACTGCTCTTGCTGCTCGTCGTGCGCAAACAGATTGGGGGGCAGCGGAACGCTGTTGTTGGTGTACTGCGTTTTGGTCGTAGGCGCCAGCAGCGGACCTACGTTGGCCACGACCGCAAGCTTGCCTTGCTGGAACAACGTCTGCATCGCAGCCAAGCTCGGATGCAAGCCAAGCGCCGTCGCTTGCGGCGAGATCGGGTTGATCTGCAGCAGCGAGCCGGGCGCAACTGCGAACGGCCCCCGCTCGCCCGCGTAAGCCTGCTGCTGCGCGCCGGATCGCGGCACAACCGTATTGGTCGCGTCATTGCCGCCGTAAAGATAGACGCAAACTAAGGCGCGGTAATCGCTCAACGGAGCAGCCGCGGCCCACTTTTGCATATCCAAGATCGTCGGCAGCATACCGACGGCAGAAACCCCCAGCGCTTGTTTGAGAAAACGCCGGCGGGAGGAAACTAGTTCTTGATAATTCATCATCACTCCTACTTTTGAATGGCGTAGTCCGGGGAAATAGCGAATAAATAAACCGCCTTCTTGACGCGCTCGGCCGCATTCGCCGCCGGCTCGGCCGATACCGCCCCGATGATGGCGTTGCGCGTCGCGGTGGCAGTCATGCCACCGGTCATTAGAAGATCAAGTTGATCTACAAGCTTGGCGGGATCGTTCGCGACCGGAATGAACTCGCCATAGTTCAAATTTACCGGGTTGTTATTGCCGAAACCGTAGCCCCAATTGATCAATGCGTACATCGTGTTAGAGGTGCCAAGCAATTGACTGTCGGTGCTGATCTGGAACTCAGGCGCGACCAGTCGAGCAGTCGCCAGCGGACCCTGCGGCGTGTAATCCGGCGCGAAAAAATTGAATACCGACGGCGCCATGAAGTACTGCTGGCCCAGCCCATAGTCGATGATTTGCGTGTACCAGAACTGATACTGGCCATTGGGTGAAGTGCCCTTGAATGTGCGCACCAAGTTCGCCAAGCGAACGATCGGTTCGCGTTGCTTGCCGAACTGAGCACCCAGTGCACTGTTGCGCTCACGCGCTTCAGTGTCGAGCAAAATCGCTTTGATGACTGCTTTCATGTCGCCGCGCACGCCGACGCCATTGTCGTTGAACTTCGCGGCCACGCGCGCCACATAGGCCGGCGTAGGATTGCTGGTCACCAGCCGCTGGATCAACTGCTTGCCGATAAATGGTCCCACGTTCGGATGGTTGAAGACGTTGTCTAAAGCGTCTTTGAGATCCTTTTCGGCAGTCTGCCCAGCTGTTAGCGCCACACCGTTAAGCAGCAGCTTGGCACCGATATCGTGTTTGCTGGGAAACGCTTGCATCGGCGTAGTCCAGAAGGGGTGCATGCGCGGCCACGGCACGTTGTAAAAGCCATCGTCCGTCTTTGGATTGGTGCCGACGCTCCAACCGCTGAACGCTTTCGCAAATCCGGACACAACATCTTGGTCATACGTTGGAATCGGAACGCCATTCAGCAGCTTGGGAGTACCATCCGCATTCATCTGATACAAGCCGATCGAGAACAACTGCAACAACTCACGCGGAAAATTCTCATTTGGTTGCAGGCCGCTGTTGGGATCAGCTTTCTCGCTGCGCATCATGTCCAGATAAAGCCCCATGGCAGGGTGTAGCGTCACATCTTCCAGCAATCTTCGGAAATTGCCGAAGGCGTTACGTCCCAGCATGTCCATGTAAGAGCCAAAGGCGAATTCTTCGCTCGCTAGATCGCCATCGCGAAACGAAACGACGAAAATCTGTGACAGCGCGAAAGCTACGCGCTGACGCAACTGGTCTGGCCCTTCGATGGCTTGCTTCCAGAGCGAATTCATCAGCGAAGTTTCGTCGATATCGAGCAATGGCTTACCGCCCAACTCGATCGCGCGCAGCACATCGTAGTGCGATCTCTGCGCGATTAAGAACTGATCATCGATCCATTTCGCCGGCCCCTTTGTTGCGGCATCCCGCACCGCTGCGGCGGTCGGCCCGTAGCTCGCTTGAATCAACAAACGCGCAGCGTCTCTTAGCTGCGCATCGGTGGGCTGCGTTACACCGCCGCCGGTCACCGTCAGCGCGGTCTTGGCGATTGCGGTGAAGCTACCGCTAGCGTGCAAGCGCAGTTCATAGGCTCCACTCGCCAACCCGCTTGGAACTGGAAACGCGCAGCTGCCGCTCGCAAATGCCGCTCCCGCCGTCTTGGTGCAATTGACGTACATCCAGTTGCCGTTGTGGTTCTGCGATGCAGCGCTCGGCACATACAAGCCGACCCAGTTCGTCCCGGTGGGCGAAACGATACCGTTCCAACTCACCGTCACGCTTCCGCCCGCCGCGACGCTGCTGGGCGCCACGCTCACGGTCGTGCCGCCGGTGCCGCCGCCCCCAGTGATAGTCAGCGCAGTCTTGGCTATCGACGTCCAGCTCGCGCTGGCGTGCAAGCGCAACTCGTAACTGCCCGCAGCCATCCCACTCGGTATCGGAAAAGCGCAGCTGCCGCTCGCAAATGCCGCTCCCGCCGTCTTGGTGCAATTGACGTACATCCAGTTGCCGTTGTGGTTCTGCGATGCAGCGCTCGGCACATACAAGCCGACCCAGTTCGTCCCGGTGGGCGAAACGATACCGTTCCAACTCACCGTCACGCTTCCGCCCGCCGCGACGCTGCTGGGCGCCACGCTCACGGTCGTGCCGCCGGTGCCGCCGCCCCCAGTGATAGTCAGCGCAGTCTTGGCTATCGACGTCCAGCTCGCGCTGGCGTGCAAGCGCAACTCGTAACTGCCCGCAGCCATCCCACTCGGTATCGGAAAAGCGCAGCTGCCGCTCGCAAATGCCGCTCCCGCCGTCTTGGTGCAATTGACGTACATCCAATTACCGTTGTGGTTCTGCGATGCCGCGCTCGGCGTATACAGCCCGATCCAGTTTGTCCCAGTCGCCGAAGCAATGCCACTCCAGGATACCGTCACGCTGCTGCCGGCCGCGACCGAAGTTCGAGTAAGCGTCAGCGTTTGAGCGTGCGCCGGCAGGCACACCACCCACAAACCAGCCCAAGCGGCCAGGCATCCCGCGTGCCACAGCATTCTCAGCCAGGCTGTCGTAATCGACGCAGAGGTCAACCGTCCCATATTCATGTCACCTTCCCTATCGAAGTTTAGTAAGCGCAGCCGCCGCGGTGCGCCACGATAATCCGGGAGCCACGCACGACCGCTGCCGCGTGCGCAATCCGCGAACTCTAAGCTGCTTGGATTTACGAGCTAAGTGAAGGTCGCCACGAACTTCGTCGTCGACCCCGTCGCATCACTGCAGCGGGAAAAGAACGGGCGTTAAGAAACCAAAACATCCAACGATCATGCCGTTGCGGCACAATCTGTACGCAAAGCGATCCGCCTGACACTCAAACCTCCCAACTAGAAATACGCGACCCAAGCTCAAATCCGCAGTGCTATCGGGCAAATTTGTCGTATTTCTGCTGTCGCATCGACTCGGCGTTTCGATCGCCTACGATGCTATCCAGGCCCGCCTTGTTAGGCTAGTTACTTACGTATCAATGTGCGCGCAAAGGATAGAACACTGAATTCAAGTTTGTAAAGTCTTTCCGACACAAATCTTATGATCCCATCGATAGTCATGTGCCGTAATCGCGCAAATCGGTGCTTGAGACCGCTTTATGCCTGGAAGACCAGCGCGAACATCTCTTGCAACATCCCGCCATTGGCTTGGCAGCAACGTGAAGCGGAAGGTCCGGCACTGAGAACCGCCCCTTTGCCGCTCCACGTTCCGCAGCTACTATTGCGCCACCACTCCACCAAGCGGTCCGATAAAACTCTTTCCAACAGACACTCGATCCGTTCGGTAGTGCATCGTGTAAGGTGCAGGGGTTACGCCGCCGTGGTAGAAATTCATCCAGAGACCTTGTACGCCAAAATCGATGTGCTTGCGCCAGCGGTATGTCGTCTTCTGATGAGCGATGACTCCGTTTATCCAGACTCTGCATACGCCATCCGCCACGGCAGCACCATTGCCGATCGCGTCAAAGGGTCCCACTACGCTGTTCTGCTTGACTTCGGTATCGATCGCGTACCAGCGCTCGCGCTGGAGTGCTATGTAGGGAAACTGTTCGGCAACGGGAAAGACATCCGCCTGATCCAGGTTGTAGGGATACAAGGATAGAGAGAACAGATTTCCGTACGCCGAAGCATCGGAGGGAGACTCACCTATCAACATTCGGACGGAGTGGCCGTGATACTCCCATCGATTTGCGGATGCATTCCAAACCTTCATTCCAGTGCCCCTGCTACCGCCGTTGCCGGTAATCGATTGCCAGTACCCGCGCGGGTTCCAATAGCCATATTGAATACTCATTCCGGGAAATTTCACTACGTCTACGTTTGATCCGAAATCTCTTTCAAGAAAAATGTAGTATTGCCCATACAGATGCGGCAGAGGAGTCGTAAGCGATCCGAACGGCCCAATACCCCGGTGAACGGTGGCTCCGACGCTCGCGCTTCCGTTGCTCCCCGCAACAAACTGTCCTCGCGCATACGTCGTGCTCGTCTGTGGATTAAAAATGCGTTCCACCGGGTGCGCCCAATTCGAATCTACGGTTCCTTGATCTGACCATCCCGGCGAGGCAAAGTCATCGCTGAAAAGAATTGTTGGGTCGGATGCGAGCGAGGTAAACGCTGTGTAGTTGGCGGCGACCCCGACAGCCGGTGCGGCCACTTGGTCGGGGACGATAAAACGTGGTGGATCTGCCTCGAAGATGTCGACAACTCCGTTTGCACTGGTACTGCCGGGTTGATTGACGAGATCCGTCAATGCAAGCGTGGCGTTTGTAATAGTTCCGGCAACTTGACTCAAATCGAACTGCAAGATTGCAGGCACCGTTCCGGAAAGCGTCCAAGAGTCGGACTTGATAATTGGATAGCTACTAGATACCGCCCAACTCGCGTTGGAACGCGCATCCAAACTGTAGGAACCGGTCGTCGTCGTGATCTGCAGCTTGGGCCGATCCGGGGCATTGGAGAACGTGCGCCCAGCAAATTGAACCGGAAACTGATTTCCACGCATACGCAGGTAGAAACCACGATTCTCGCGATTGCTCTGCCAACGGGTCACCAATTGCGTGACGTTGGCCGTGTAACGCCCGGGCCTTGGCACTGCCAAAGATGCATACGGAATTGCGCCGGCGGCGCTGGTTCCAAATTGATTCTGCTGTGCGTCCAGCCAATCGCCCCAAATACCACGCTTCCAACGAAACCGGAGTATCGAGTTCCAAAATATATTGGACGGTCCGGACGAATTGTCATGCGTGAGGAATTGCACGACGTTGCTCGAGAATTCCCCCGCGCTGTAAACCATGGGGTTGGGATTGGTTATTTGTCCATCATTGACCACGGCTATGGTTTTGAGTCCCACGCTCGCCGGTGTGTAAGTAAATGAAGCCTGAGTAACGCTTGGGCTCAAGAGCAACGAGGTCGGCGCAAAGCTTCCCCCTGCCCCGCTGTCGTTTGGCGTGACGCGCACCGAATTGTTAACCGTACCGGTTACTTTTACGAGAAACGGAGCAGAGCGCACACCGACGCTACCGAAACTTGGAACGGCATGCTCTAGCGCAAGAACTGACTTAGCGCCTGCACTGCCGCCGGCGGTAACCGTAAGCGCGATACTCGTGGCTATGACATTCATGCTACCGTTGGAATGCAAGCGCATCTCGTAGTTACCCGGAGTAAGTCCGCTTGGGATAGAAAATGCGCAGGTTCCACTGGACAACGCTGAACCCGCGCCTTGGGTACAACTCACGTATACCCAATTGCCGCCATGATCCTGCGAACCTGCGCCGGGCAAATACAAACCAATCCAGTCCGTGCGACTCGGCGAAGCGATGTTGCTCCAAGTCACGGCGACAGTTGCCCCCGCAGCCACACTCGTAGGTTCGACACGCAGCGTAGCGCTGTTGGTGCCGCTCCCCGCAGTAATGGTAAGCGCCGCCGTCGCGATTGCCGTCCAGCTCGCGCTCGCATGTAAGCGAAACTCATAAGTCCCAGCTGCTAAGGTGCCGGGAATCGGAAACGCGCAACTGCCATTCAGACGCGCAGCTCCCGCAGTCTTGATGCAGCTGACGTACATCCAGTTCCCGCCGTGGTTCTGCGAGGATGTGCCTGGCACATACAACCCAATCCAGTTGGTGCCGCTCGGCGATACGATACCCGCCCAACTTACGGTAACGGAACTGCCAGGCGTGGCGCTTACGGGCGTCGCGGTCAGCGTAGTACCGCCCGAAGTGCCACCAGCACCCGTGATTTTTAGGGTAGCGGTTGCGATGGATGTCCAGCTGCCGCCGGCGTGTAGCCGCAGTTCGTAGCTGCCGGCCAAACCGCTTGGAATCGGAAAAGCGCAGCTACCACTCGGGCGAGCAGTGGCGGCGGTCTTGCTGCAGCTAACGTACATCCAGGTACCACCATGCGCTTGCGACAATGCCCCAGGCGTATACAGCCCTATCCAATTGGTACTGCTAGGCGCAGCGATGCCGTTCCAAGTCACAGTGACCGTGCCGCCCGCCACGACCAAAGTCGGGTTTACACTCAAGGTTGTTTGTGCGATGGCCGCAAAACTAATTAGCGAAGCGCCTATTCCTAGCAGAAAGATCAGCGCCGCGCGCCCCAGTCCGGCAAGGTAGTCCATCCATGAATTTTCTGTACGATTGCTCATCCGATCCCTCAGTATCTATTTGCGGCAAGCTCGCGCCACAGCCCCATGGCGGGTGGCTGCGACAGCACGAGCTTTAGCCGTACGTGGTGGCAAAATGATCGAGATATGTGAAACAGGCCGCAGGCAATTCGAACACGGCACCAAATTGAGGCGCCTCTGACCAAGTCCTGCACGGACGCGATGCAGCTCTTCGGGCCGCGCTTCGTCAAAGCGCCTGAGAAGAAAGCATCTGGCAATCCAGTTGGAGGCCGGGAAGAAAAAATAAGCGGTTGCCCCGGCGCAAGGGCCGCCACAACAATCCTGCCTGTCACCTATGTCTCCGTCGGTACTAAACACGATCACATCCGCTTCGCTTGAACGCGAAGGATCTCGGGCATGTTTATCGTATTTCTACCGCCGCATCGGTTGGGTGATTGGCACGCCACCGATTGTGCAGGCCCGCCTTGATTTAGGCTTGTTCTTTTAAAACGTCAATGTGCGTGCGCAGAGTAATTCATGCGAATTGCCTCTGTAAAGCACTTCATCGCGAAAGTGATTCTTTATGCCGCAAAGATGTCGCCTAACGCAGACAGGGCTACCTAAGCGGCGAAATAGCCCGCCAAATCGCGCAAGTCAACGTTGCCACCGCTCACAATCACACCGACGCGAGCAGCGCGAACGTCGACACTTCCTTCCAGCAAAGCGCTCGCGGCAAGCGCTCCAGTTGGTTCGACAATGAGCTTCATGCGTTCCGCAAAAAAACGCATGGCCCGCATCAAGGCTGCGTCCGGCGTAGTCAACATGCGATCGACGTGGCTCAACACGAGTGGGAAAGTTAGCGAGCCGAGACTCGTTGTGCGCGCACCGTCAGCGATCGTGTCGGGCACACTTGCAAGAACTTGCAGTTGCTTGCTATAGAACGACCGCGTTGCGTCGTCGCCTGCCGCAGGCTCGACACCCACGACTTTGCAACTCGGTGCGAGCGCCTTCGCCGCCAGCGCGCAACCCGAAATCAGCCCGCCACCACCGACGGGCACAAGCATGTAATCGAGCGCCCCGGCGTCCTCGATCAACTCCTTCGCGGCCGTGCCTTGCCCGGCGATCACATCCGCGTGATTGAACGGCGGGATCAAGGTCAACCCTTCGCGTTCAACCCATGCTTGCGCCACCTCTTCACGCTGCTCGCGTGCCGAGTCATAGTGGACGACGTGCGCACCGTAGCCTTCGACTGCCGCTCGCTTGACCGTTGGCGCGCTACTCGGCATCACCACGACGGCACGCATGCCCAATAAATTTGCGGCGAGCGCAATCGCCTGGCCATGATTTCCGGAGGAATAGGTAATCACCCCAGCGCTTGCCGGCAAGCGCGACAAGGCGTTGTAGGCGCCGCGAAATTTGAACGCACCGATCCGCTGCAGATTCTCGCACTTGAAGAACACTCGCGCGCCGACCAGCGCGTCGAACGTGCGTGAAGTCATGACCGGCGTGCGGTGTGCAATGCCCGCTAGCCGCCGCCCGGCGTCGGCGATATCTTCATACGTGGGCAAGGAGGAGGTCGGGTCGAACATAGGGGTCATGACAGCGCGGCGGGTCCGTACGTTAACGTTCAAAAAAAAGCGTGATCAAGGCCGGAACGACACCGCGACCGCGCCTCGATCCGCACCGACACAAAGATTGGTAATGCTAACCGCTCCGCCGAGCGGAAACCGCCAGTTGCGTCCGCCCGGCTCGCTGGCGATGATCATGTTGCGCTCGCCGTATTCGTGGGTAAATTCCGCTTCGACCAGCTTGAGCAGCCGCAGGCATTCGCCATCGCCCACACCCGCACCGTAACGACTAAAGCGCAATGTGATCGCAGCGACGTCCTCTGTGTGCTTGTCGAACATGACGAGCACTTCCGCCTTCTCACCAAATATCTCTTCATCGCGCGTCAGATAACGATTTGCATAACTGTCATTGTTGAGTTTCGCAACCGTATCGTCAGCATACTGGGCATCGGCTTCGGCGAGGTTCATACCAAAGCGGTAGCGGGCAAATCCGTCTATGCGCTGCACCTCATCCGCAGCCACAAACGGAGCAATAATGACGAGCGCCACGGCAGCCAGCCGTGGCGCCCTGCGCAGGTTGAACATCAGGCCGCTTTGACCGCCGGCAAACCCGCGAGCGCCATTGCCAATTCCTTTTCGTCGTAGTCCTGATCGACCAGCTTACCGGCGAAGTAGTCCGTGTACGCCTGCATATCGAAATGGCCGTGACCGCAAAGATTGAACACGATGGTGCGGGAGACGCCCTCTTGCTTGCATTTCAACGCCTCATCGATCGCCCCGCGCACCGCGTGGTTCGCTTCCGGCGCCGGCACGATGCCTTCGGCGCGCGCGAACATGACGCCCGCCTCGAAGCATTTGGTCTGATGATAGGCACGCGCTTCAATGAGCCCCAACTCCTTCACATGCGAAATCAGTGGCGCCATGCCGTGATAGCGCAAGCCCCCAGCGTGGAAGCCGGGCGGCATAAACGTGGAGCCCAGCGTGTGCATTTTGACCAAGGGCGTCATATGCCCGGTATCGCCGAAATCGTAGGCGTATTGGCCGCGCGTCAAGCTCGGGCAAGCCGCCGGTTCCACGGCGATGACGCGCACCTTGCGTCCGCCGCGCAGTTGGCTGCCTAGGAACGGGAAAGTGAAACCAGCGAAGTTGGATCCGCCGCCGGTACAACCGACCAGAATATCCGGCGCATCGCCCGCCATCTCCAATTGTTTCATCGTTTCGATGCCGATCACGGTTTGATGCATCAGCACGTGGTTCAGCACCGAGCCGAGCGCGTACTTGGTATCGTCGCGCTGGGCCGCCACCTCCACCGCCTCCGAAATCGCGATGCCGAGGCTGCCCATGTTGCTCGGATCTTTCTCGAGCAGCGAGCGCCCGTATTGCGTTTCGTTCGACGGGCTGGCGATGCATTTCGCGCCGTATGTTTCCATCAGCGCGCGCCGATACGGCTTTTGGTTGTAGGAAACCTTCACCATGAACACGGTGATATCGATGCCGAACAGCGCACCGGCAAATGCCAGCGACGAGCCCCACTGTCCCGCACCTGTTTCGGTGGTAATGCGCTTGACGCCCGCTTCCTTGTTATAGAACGCCTGCGGCACCGCGGTATTCGGCTTATGGCTGCCGGCCGGGCTTACGCCTTCGTACTTGTAGTAAATCTTCGCCGGCGTGCCGAGCGCTTTTTCCAGCCGCCGCGCGCGATATAGCGGCGAGGGGCGCCACTGTTTGTACACATCGCGCACCGGCTGCGGGATTTCGATGTTTCGTTCCTGCGAGACTTCTTGCAGGATGAGCGACATCGGAAATAGCGGCGCGAGATCGTCCGGCCCGATCGGATTACCGGTGCCGGGATGCAACACCGGAGGCGGCGGCTTCGGCAAATCCGCCATGATGTTGTACCAATCTTTCGGGATGTCGTTTTCTGCGAGCAGGTACTTGACGCTATCGGTCATGAGGGTCTCCGCGGGCTTATCGAATTGTAGAAATGCGGCCTTTAGCGGCGATGGTAGCGCGCCGTCGCAGGCCGAGCAACGCAGCGCATTGAATGCAATGCGAATGCCTCGCAGCTTCGCGCCTCACCCTTATACTCTGCCCTGGTAGCTTTAACCAAGCATATTGATATTGACTAGACTCGCTATCCTATGGAGGGTATAGCCATACTCTTGATTACAACTCACGCCTTGCCACGCCCTGAAGGCGTGTGGCGCTTGCGTGGCTTAGAAGTTTTCGCCGCGCGCGCCGCTTTCGCCTTTGCAGTTCTAGGCTGCTTCGTCTTCGCCGGTAAAGTCTGTGCGTACTCCAACGCTTTGCGCATCCACTCCCCCACATCGCTCACGCTGCGCTCGAGCGCATTCTCGATGACCACATACTCGCGCATGGTGCGTCCCATCACCGTGAACGCACCGGTGTTGGACTGCGCGAGCAGTGCCGCTCGCTCAGTTTGCGGCAAGCGCAACACCATGCGCTGCTCGTGCAGTCCGCAAAACATGTTCCCGTTCACGAACGCGCACGGGCAGCCGAACATCTGGCGGCGTTCGACGCCTGTTGCTTGCGGCAGCAAGGCGTCGAAGCGCGCCGTCAACGCCGCGCTGGGCTTCTCCCACGCCATCGCACGCGCTACATCCTCTTCCAGTCACCCGACTGCTCGAATGCGTAGCCGGCTTTATAGATCGTCGGTTCGTCGAAGTGCTTGCCGACGATCATGAGGCCAATCGGCAAGCCATCGACCATGCCGCACGGCACCGTCATCGCCGGGTGATGCGTGATGTCGAACGGCGACGTATTGCCGATCATTTCCAGCGCCCGCTGGAAGTAAAGTTCGCGCGAAGCGTCAGCCGGCGGTAGCGGGGTGGGTTTCATCGGCATGGTCGGCATCACCAGCACGTCGTACTTCGACAGCTGCGCGTCGTAGGCCGCGGCGAGGCGGCGCGAGATGTTGATGGCTTTGCCATAAAAACGGCTGCCGAAATGCTTCTTCACATGCACGCCCAGCACAGTGGCGATCTTCGTTGTCTCCGACAATTCGTTGGCGCGCAATTGCCAGCCGTGCAACTTGTCGATCATCGTCGTCACATACAAGTCTTGCCGGCTCAGGCCGTAACCGTCGCCGAGCATCATCGTTTGCGCGATGCCTTCCACGCCGATCGGCGTCCACACCGCCGGCCCGATCAAATGCTCCGGTATCGAAACGTCTTCCACCGTCGCGCCGAGTTTCTTAAACGCTTCTATTGCCGCGCGCACTTTCGCATCGGAGGCGGCTTCGGATTCGGGGCGGCCGAAGCCTTCCTTAACGACACCGATCTTCATGCCTTTGACGCCGGCGTCGATGCCTTTGGTGTACTCGTGCGTCTTCGGCGCAAACTGGCGCGGATCGTAGCCGTCGGCGCCGGCGATCACTTCCAGCATGAGCGCGTTGTCTTTCACGTTCTTCGTCATCGGCCCAGTGTGATCGACGTAAATTTCGATCGGCATAATGCCGGTGTACGGCACCAGGCCATGCGTCGCCTTCATCCCGACAATGCCGCACCAGCTCGATGGCATGCGGATCGAACCGCCTTGATCGCCGCCGAGCGCCATATCCGCTTCGCCGAGCGCGACCACGACACCGCTGCCGGAAGACGAGCCGCCCGCCGAAAACCCCATCTTGTACGGGTTGTGCACAGCACCCTTCGCGCCGGTGTGACTGCCGCCGGAAATGCAATAGTTCTCGCAATGCGTTTTTCCGATGATCTCCGCGCCGGCGTCGAGCAAGCGCGTGACTACGGTTGCATCGATATCCGGCACATAGCCTTCGAGGATGGAGCAGCCGTTCATCATCGGCACGCCCGCCACCATGATGTTGTCCTTGGCTGCGATCTTCTTGCCGGCCAGTTTGCCGGATGCCGCGCCCTTGATCGAGGTTTTCACATACCACGCGTTGCGCGGGTTCTCTTGCGGGTTCGGGTAACTTCCCGGCGTACGCGGATACTTAACTGGCGGCAGATTGTCCGGCATCGCGTCGACCAAGTTGTACGCATCGACAAAACCTTTCATCAAGCCGATATAAGACTGCACATCGCCATCGGTCAGCGACAAGCCGATACTTTCCGCTGCTTCGCGCACTTGCGCCGGGGTCATGCTGGGTACGGCCATAGTTTCCTCCGTTCGGTTGAGTGAAAAGTTAAGGCGCCAACAGGCGCACGAGATTCGGATCGTTTCTCACATGCTCGGACGCGCCCTGCAAAGCGATGCGTCCGCGATCCATGACATAGCAGTATTGCGCCACACCGAGTGCCAACTGTACATGCTGCTCGACGATCAGCACAGCGATATCCGCGGCGAGTTGCTTCAAGCGCTCCGCGATTTCCTCCACCACGCCGTGCCACACGCCTTCGGTGGGTTCATCCAACATCAGCAACTTAGGCCCGCCCAACAATGCGCGCCCGATCGCCAACATTTTTCGTTCGCCGCCGCTGAGCGTGCCGGCTTGCTGCGTCATGCGTTCTTTTAGGCGCGGGAACAACGTGAGGACTTGTTCAGTGCGTTGCTCCCCGCTTGCCCTATTGTTCTGATCCGCCATCGCACCGACCGCCAAATTCTCGCGTACCGTGAGGCGTCCGAACACCGCTTGCTCTTGCGGCACGTGGCCCAGGCCACGGCGTACGCGCCGCTCGGTCGCCATATTCGTCATATCGCTGCCGTCGAAACGCACGCTGCCGCGCTGCGGCAGCAAGTCGCCGGCTAGCGTTCTCAGCAGCGTGGTCTTGCCGGCGCCGTTGCGCCCAAGAATAGCCACACCGCCGCGCGCCGGAATGGCGACGGAAACCTCGAACAGCGCCTGGCTGGTGCCGTAATACGTGCACAGGTTGTCTGCTTGCAGCAGCGGCTGGCTCATGAACACCTCAGGCATGACTGAGATACGCGCTCTTGACGCGCTCGTCTTCTTGCACGTCTTGGGTGCGGCCGCTGGCCACTATTTGCCCTTGATCCAGCACGGTGAGAGAGTCGCAGATATCGCGAATGAAATCCAAGTCGTGTTCAACGATCAGCAGCGAACAACGCTCGCGCATCGGTGCCAGCAACTCTCCCGTCGCACGCCGCTCCTGCGGACTCATGCCGGCGGTGGGTTCATCCAGCAGCAGTAGTTTGGGCTCTCGCGCCAGCGCCATGGCGATCTCGAGCCACTGCTGCTGGCCGTGCGACAACGTACCCGCGATATCGTCGGCGCGATCGGCCAGTTTGAAGCGCTGCAACGTGTCCATGACGCGTTCGTGCAGCGCGCCGCGCGAGCGCGAACGCATCAGGCTCAGCCATGAGCTTTGCGACTGCTGCGCCAGCAGCACGTTGTCGTACACCGAGAGTTCCGCCAAGACCGCGGTGATTTGGAATTTCAGGCTCAAGCCTGCCTCGGCGCGCTCGGCTGGCGTCAAGCCGGTGATATCAACGCCGGAGAGCAGCACGCTGCCGCTAGTCGGAATCTCCGCGCCGGCGATGCACTTGAGCAGCGTGCTCTTGCCGGAACCATTCGGCCCGATCAAGCCGTGAAACTCGTTCGGCTTAACCGACAAGTCTGCGTGATCCAGCGCCGTGAGCGCGCCGAAAATCTTTGATACTTGCCGGCATTCGAGCAAGCTCATACTTCGCCCTTGACGTGCGCCGCACTCTTTGCGCCGATGCGCCCGAACGAACCGGCGCGCTCGCGATCCCCGACGAGGAAGCCGATCAGGCCAGTGGGCTTGAACATCACCACGATCAAGAGCAACAGCCCGAGAATGATCGGCCAGCCGGTATTCCAAATCTGCGAGAGATAGAAACTAAACAGGTCAATTAGGCCGACGCCGATGATGGAACCGATCAACGTGCCAGCACCACCGAACAGGGTGTATAAAACGATTTGCGTCGACAGTACTGGACCGAGTTGCCCGGGCCCAATATACCCCTCGTGAAAACCGTACAAGCCGCCAGCCATTCCAGAAATCAAGCCGGCGATGCAGAAGGTGATGCCTTTGTAATTCTGGGTACGGTAGCCGAAAAACTTGATGCGCTCCTCGCGCTGGCGAATGCCGGCGAGCACCAAACCGAACTGCGATCGCGTCAACAGCCGCAGCAGCACATATACAGTCAGCAAAATCCCAAGAGCCATGTAGTAGTACACCGGCCCCTCGCTGATCTCGTAGCTGCCAGCGGTCAAACGCGGCAAACTTGAAATGCCGTTTTGTCCGCCGACATAAGACCAGCCGCGCGCCAAACGTTCCACCACGTAGCTGCCGGTGAGCGTGCCGAGCGCGACGAACACCATGCTCGGCTGGCGTTTGCCGAAGATCACCAGCAGCGCCATGGCGAACGACACTACCAGCCCCACCAGCGCTGCGACCGGCACGATAAGAAACACCGAAGTGACGCCGAGCTTGGTGGCGATGAGCGCGGTGCTGTAACCGGCCATGCCGAAAAACAGTGCTTGCCCGAAACTCATGATGCCGGCGTAGCCCCACACCAGATCGAACGAAAGCGCGATAAGGCCGAGGATGAATACGCGCGTGGTAAACAGTATCCAGAAATCGTCGAGCACTAGCGGCAAGAACAGCGCGATCGCCAACAACACGATCTCGATCGCAGGGATGGCGCGGTGCAGCTTGGTAGAAGGTTCTGACATCGATCGATTTCTGTGTGCGGCCTAAAGGGAACGACGAGGGCGCAGCGGCAGGTCTGGAGCGGGCGCTGCGCGCCCGCTCCAGACGCTTTTAGCACTCGCGTGGATCAACCAGACCGTTGCTCTTCTCAACCACTTCGTACTTCCCGCTCTTGACCACCGCGATGTACATGTTCATCTTGGTGTGGCGCTTACCCGGCACGATTTCGCTCGGGCCACCCGGGCCATCGGCAAGCTTGGCGTTCTCCAGCGCCTTTGCCACTTCCTCTCGCTTGACGCTCTTGGCGTCCTTGACCGCCACCGCCCACAAGTTAATCGCACGCCACATGCCGGTCGCGGCTGTGCCCGCGGTGAACTGCGTCTTGCCGGCGGAGTAGAGTTTGTCGTACTGCGCGCGGATCTTGGTGCCGCCCGGATCCTTGGCGTCGTGGAAGAAATCCAAGCACGTCGCCAGGCCCTCGATCTCGTGCGCCGGCGTAATGCTGAGTGCGTTCTCATCGTAGAACACACAAGACAAGCGCCCGCCCTTCTTCTGAAAGCCGGCTTCGTAAAGCTGCTTGAAGAGGGCAGCCACGCCCGGCGGAATCGTGGTGTTGAACACGTTGTTGACGCCGAGCGACATAATCTTGTTTACGGTGGCGCTGTACTCGTTGTGATCGACCGGGAAGTATTCTTCGCCGACCACTTCGCCGCCGTTCTTCTCGATCACTTTGCGTGCGTACGCATTCAAGGTATGCGGCCAGACATAGTCGGCAGACGGCAAATAAAATTTCTTGCCGCCGTTCTTGATCAGCCACGGAATGAAGGTGTCGCACTGCTGTGCCGGCGTCGGCCCGGTGCAATAGAGGAAGGGCGTGCACTCCTTGCCTTCGTACAACTGCGGATAGAGATACAGCGTCTTGCCGCGGTTGACGATTGTGTCTTTGATGGCGTTGCGCATCGAGCTGGTAATGCCACCGAACACGACGTCGACCTTGTCCTGCGTGACCAGCTTGCGCACCTTGGTCACTGCAAGCTGTTCGTTCGTCGCGGTATCTTCCAGCACCATCTGCAACGGCCGTCCGAGCAGACCACCGGCGGCGTTGAGGTCGTCGATCACCATCTTGGCGACGTTGGAGTTGGGAACACCGCCCCAGCTAATCGGACCAGTCAAGTCGGTAGCGATGCCGACTTTGATCGCGTCCGCGGCGCGCGCCTCCGTGGGGTTGTATAGAAAACTGCCGGCGCCCAGCGCCGTCATACCCGCCAGCGCGCCGCTGCGGTGCAGAAATTCGCGCCGCGACTCGGACTGCGGTTTCTTCGAATCTTGCTTGCTCATGGTTAGCTCCTCCGTTTTGACATTAGGCCCTCCGGCCGAACCTTCACGATCGCGATTGCAATCAAGAAGACCACCACATCCGCCACCACGGGCTTGATCGCCCACGGCAGCGCCGCGCTCGTGCCGCCGACCAGCGCAGCACCAAGTATGGAACCTTCAAAGCTGCCCATGCCGCCGAGCAGCACCGCCAAGAAAGATTTGATTAGGAATGGCACGCCCATATCGGCCGAGAGCGCGTAGATCGGCACCATCAATGCCCCTGCCAAACCTGCCAGCGCAGCGCCAAAAGCAAAGGTGATAGCGTACACGCGGCTGGTGGCGATGCCGGAGGCGCGCGCCAGCGCCGGGTTCTCCAGCGCCGCACGAACCTGCAGACCGAATTTTGAGCGCGTCAACAGCAAAAAGCTGAGCACCATGACGAGTAAAGTGATGACAATCACCGCGGTGCGCCATTTGGAAATAGAGACGCCGCCGATGTCGAACGAGCCCACCGCCGGCGCCACTACGCTGTAAAACTGCCCGCCGAGCAGACTGCGCACGAACTCGCGCAGTGCCAAACCGATCGCATAGGTGCCTAGCATGGCGACGATCGGCGCGGCGTAAAAGCGGCGAATGGCGACGCGCTCGAGTATGAGTCCGACCAAGCCGACGACCAACGGTGCTGCGAGCATGCCGAGCCACACCGGCATGCCGCTGCGGTCGAACCAATAGACAGTGTAGGCGCCGAGCAACACGAACTCGCCATGCGCAAAGTTGAAGATGCCCATCAGGCTGGCGATGACGCCGAGCCCGAGCACGACGAGCACAAAGATCGCGCCGTACGCGAATACGTCAAAGAAAAACGGGATGGCGTTCAAGGCTTTTATTCTTTCGAGCGGAGAAGCCTCAACATTTATGCCGCACAGATTTGACGCACGCCTTCCCACATCGACCGCAGGCGGCGCTGCACGCACGATACGGCTTACCCAGGACAGGGTCAAGGGCCTGGGCAAGGTGACGTTGGGTCCTTGAATTACATATACCGCAGATAGGCACCCTCCTTTACTCACTATCTACTTGCACAGACAGATATACCTACTGCAGGTATGCGAGATCTACAATACGGTTTTATGATCTAAGAACCCCGCCATGCTACTGCGCTTCATTCTGTTTTGGGCGACCAACTCGCTGTCGCTCTGGGTAGCCAGCGTGTTGTTTCCGAGCTTGTTACGTTTCGATGACTACGGAGCGCTGGCCATCTCCGGACTGTTGTTCGGCATCGTCAATTCCCTGCTGAAACCGCCGGTGGTGCTGCTTACCTTGCCGCTCACCGTGCTCACGCTCGGCTTGTTCTTGGTCGTTATCAACGCATCGTTACTGCTGCTCGTTGCCTGGCTGGTGCCGGGGTTCCACATTGACACGTTTGGGCGCGGGCTACTGCTGGCGATCTTTGTCTCCGTTTTCAGTTTCCTGCTCAACCGCGTCCTGCGTGACCGGCGCTAGTATCCCAAGTCTTCGTTTAATAGCGCGTCGGTGCAACGGGAACCCAGGCAATGCGAATAGCTAACTCGGGACGCGAGCGCCGTTCGACTTAACTCGGCCGCCGCACAACCTGCGACTGATATGCCGCGAGGAATTCATCCCAGCGCGCACTCTTGGCGAAATCGAGCTTCGCGTAGAGCGGTGAGACGGCCTTGGTGGGGAAATAGATCGAAACCCCGTAAGAGTTGCGCACCGCGGCACCTTTAGCGCCGCTGGCAATAATGGCGCCCTGCGCTTTAACGATCACTTCCCCCGCTTCGCGCCTGGCAGAGGCGACGCGCGCCTTGAGTAGGCTGCACAGATCTATCAAATCGACATAGTCGGCCGTGTCGTACGACTGAACTTGAGCACGCACCGCCGCGAGCGCCGTCATCTCGGCAGCGCCCAGGCTCTTGAGCTTGAGCGCGAGGGCATCGATGGCCTGAAGCAGCGGCGCAGTTTTCGACAGATCCAGCGCGGACTGCGTCACGGCCTCCGACGGGCCGTACGAGCGAATGTATTCACGCACGATGACCTTGGCGAGCTCGTTTGCCGCCATCTTCGGGTTTGCCGCCAACGCGCCGAGGATTTTATGGTAAGGCCAGCCATCGCCCGGCTCGACCTCCTCGGAGCCGACAGTGATGCCGACACTGCCGCGCACTTGGTATGCCACTTCCGCCATGCTCATCAAGCACGCGTCCATGCCGAGAATATCGATCTTCTTGCCGAACCCTTTCTTCGCACCGCTCAACACACGCTTCATCTCGACGCTGTCAAGAAAGTCTTGCGCATTGTCGTCGAAAGCAATCGCGCGCGTCTTGATCGCCGCCTCTATCGTCGAACTGAACAGCGCGCGGCGAAAACGCTTCTTGGCCATCGCGCGCAGCTGACCGAGCGAAACAACGCTGCGCCCGCCGGCGCCGCCGGAAGTGCGCGCTGCGCGCGTCGCACCTACGCTAGCGCCCTTGCGCGTCACCCCAAGTTTGAGCACGCCGCGCGCCGCCCGGTAGATATTCGTATCGTCCCAGCCCGAGCCGTGATTCCACAGCACCAACAAATAGCGCTCAGCCGGATAATTTTTTGCGCCCCATGTGACGAAGTCGGCCAAGACTTTCGGATCACCGGTGTTGGTTTCACCCAGTTTTTGCACGACGTCCTTCTCGACCGATCCGCCCTTAGTGAGGTAGTAGCGGTTCGTGGTCAGTTTAGGGCCCTCGCGATCGAACTGGCAGATTACATTGATGGAAGCATTGGAACCAACCTGCTTCATCTCCTGCAGATCGGTTACGCCTGCGCCGTCGAGATTGTTGTCGCCCGCCATGTAGACCAGAATGGTCCACTGCTTCTTGCGACCTTTTTCGGGTTGGGTTGCGGTGGTGATCTTGCGCTTAGCCATGGCACTCTCCTTGGGATTGGAGCGCGGGGCTGCACCGCGCCAACTTGACTTTACGCCAACGCGCGGCGCGGGCCAATAGTGCTTTAGTTCTAGTGTGACTTATTGCCGAGCACCGCCAAGGCGTGGCGCTGCAGCGAACTTTCGAATGCTAGGGTGTGACGGAAACGATCACTTGATCGGTGTAAGCGCCGGCACCTACATCCTGTCCGGCGGGAATACGTCCGAAAATGAGGCCGACAAATGGCACCCCGCGCCGCACCCCGACCGCCGTTGCCGCCGAACCACCCGTGATGCCATCACCCCAAACCACCGTACGGCCGGAATTGATGAACAAGTTGTAGTTGAGCCGGTCGGTGCCGCTGGCGGCACGCAGCTGGCGCGTGTTGATGCTGCCTGAGGTCGAGCTGGGCCCCATCGTCACACGCGCGTTGGTGTTGATGGTGCAATTAATCGTAAGATTGGCAGTGGAATCCAGATTCGTAGCGGCAAAAACATCGTAGCTGCCGAACGCAAATCCACTGACCGACACGGCGCACTGCGCCCGCGCAGTTGGCGCCCATAGCACCGCAATCACGGCGCAGAGGGCGAGCAGCCATTTATTGAAGTTGCGTGCAGAGTACATCGCCTAACTCGACTATCATTTCGTTGCTGACTGGGATCGTTAGTGAAAATGCGCAGCGCTTGCCGCGCCAGGCAAAGCTAGCAGCGTAATCACCTGCCGCGGTATTTTCAAGATAGAACTCGCCATCGCGACCCGTTGCGAAGCTCAGAGGCTGCTGCTCGCGCTGGGCAACAACTTCGATGAATTCCGCCGGCTCGGATTCGCGCGGCGCGCCGCTGGTTGGCGTTTCAATGCGCACGCGCAAGCGCCCCGAAAAAGCTTGAATGCGGGTTGCAGCAAATTGAATCACTGCTCCACTGCGCAAACCGGGCGAGACGAACTTGGTCAATTCCGGCAAGCTAAAGTCGATCGGCACGTCCTTATCGTTGACGCTGATCTGGTTATCAACGTATGAGCCCAAGTTCGGTAGCCAAATCTTGCCTTCCGCATCCGTGCGGCCAACTTCTTGGTTGTTTTGCCTTACACGCACATCTGGCAATCCAGGCATCCTCACCAGCGCAAAACTGTCGGTAATCGGTCGAGCAAATCCGACAACACCACCGACATAGCCGATGGAACCTGCGGCGGTGAACTCATGAAACGACTCACTGCCAATAGTATCATCGTCAATAGACGTATATTCGCCGGTCAATACACCATACTTGCCGTTGTACTGCACCAGCGGGGCAACCGATCGGCGCGTGGCAGCAGCATCGCGTACGCGGTCATAGGCAACACGATAACCCCAGCCTTCACCCACCGGCGGTAGTTTGCCCACTTGAATTTGGTCGGCACGACTGTCGTTTAACAGGCGCTGGTGCTGATAGGTCGCATTAACGTCGTTGCCTGGGTTGTAGGTTAACCCTAGAAATGCTTCCGTGCCGCGCTGCGTGCCGCGCACGCTGGTCAAAGTACCAAGCACGTTGAATCCCGCGCCTAAGCTGCGCGAATAACTCAGCGACCAGGCCCGGCGCTCGCGCTCGGGCATGCTGCGCGACTCGTTGTAAGCGAGCGCCGCGCTGCCAAGCTTGGCGCTGCCGTAACCGATGCTGGCATTCAGGTCGCTTCGCGGCCGCTCGGCGACATCGTCCACCCCAATAAACGCATAGCGTTTGCTGTATTGCCGCGCCGACGCCTGCGCGCTGAGGGCACCGATCTGATAGCTGTAGCTAATGGCGAGCGCACTGCCGCTCGCACCTGCATCTTCATCAAAACTCGCTGCTGCTGCAGCGGAAACAACGCCGCCTTCGCCTAAGCGAGCACTGAGGGTTGGGCCGGCATTGCCACGCCGCAACGTACTCTCCCAGCGCAGGCCCGCAGTTACCCCGCCGGTCATGCCACGCCGGTAGAAACCGCTTGTCACCGCGCGGCCGTACTCGTTACCGCGTGCACCGAAGCGCTGGCGCAGCGCGCCCAGATTCACGCTGTAATCCGAAATGCCCTCACGCAACAAGAGATCCGAGAAGTAGAACGGGTAGGCGAATCGAGTCTCACGTCCGAGACGATCCTTCACTACCACTTCGATGTTGCGCGCACCGCCGTAGTAATTCAGGTTCTTCAGTTCGAACTCTCCCGCTTGAACCCGCTCGGTGCTGACGCGAACACCGTCCATGTAAACCTGCACCTCGGAAGGCTGTTGCGCGGCTGCGGCTACGCCGGGTGTGGGCTGCTGAACAAAGTACGGATCAAGCTGACGCGCCTTCGAAAAACTCAGCCCACCCAAATTCAAGGTTCCACCGAGCTCACCGGAAGAAGCGATGAAATCACCAAGGATGGTTCGTTGCAGCTTGTCGCGCCGATCATAGGTGATATTGGTGTTCAGACGCACGCTGCGGCCCGCGTCACCCGACAAAGCATGGAAGGAATCGGAGAAGAACAGAAAATCGCCAACGCGCGCGCCGAGCTCCGAATTCAGACTCAGCGCATGTTCGAGATCGGAACCGTCCAGATAGTCGAAGCGATAGTTCCAGAATGCGCTGCGATCGCGCGGCACGATCACCTTATCCGGACGACGCTGCGCCAAATCGATGACTTGGCGCGGGAATCGCTGCGGCGCAACCGTCAGCGCCAATGTCTGCGTTGCTTCATCGAACACGACTTGCACGCCGGCGAGCGAATTGAGTTCGATGTGCGCCTCCCCCTCAATGACAATCGGGCGCGCCGATTCGGCATTCAAACCCAATGTTTGAAGATCAGCGCGCTTGAGGAAATACTTGCGCTCGGAAGTGTCGTCCGGGCGCGAGGCTCGCGCGAAGACCTCGCCTTTCGCTTCGCCGTTCAGCGTGAGCGCCAGAATGAGCGTCTCATAGGCGAAGTCTGATTGGGCTGACAAACGTCCCGGCAAACAGACTGCTAGCGCGATAACCACCAGCGCAAAGGTCAGACCCTTCGGCAAGTCGCGCAGCAGGCGCGCGTCGCCGCTAGGGTGTGCACTTGGATTTATCAATGTCGATAACGCGCTTTAGCTCAAGCGGGGCGGCTTTGATGCTAACCTCAAGCTGCGCGGCGCTCGTGCAGACCTCCGCTGGTATCGGCATGCTGTACTCGCGCGCTGCGCCGGCCAACAAGTACCAACCTTTGGTTTCCGTTAGAAAATTGCCGGCGCCGACGTTCACGGCATTGATCGCGAAATGAACGTTGCCGGTGTTCTTGACGCGCACTGTGAGATTGCCACCGCTCAATTCGGCGCGCTCAATCTCTCCCTTCACGTTTTGCTGCAAGGGTCGTACAAATACCGGCACGCCGAAGCGGATCGCCACAGAGATCTGAGCGCCTTGTTGCGGATCTCTGCGCGGCTCTGGAATCTCTTCGATAAACAGCCGATAAGTCTTCTCGCGCTCCATCGCCATCGCTCGCGTGCCGGTGCGTATGACCCGTTGCTCTTTCTTTTCCAACGACATGAGCTTCGGAAAAAAAATTAAATCGGAACTCTCCTGGTAAAGATCCTGGCCGTTGGCATCCTGGGTCCATTCAAACGCGCGCATTTGCAGCTGCAGCTTGCTCTCGTCGTCGTTGCTCACCGTGACCGCGCCGGTCTTGGCGTCGCGATCCAATTCAAGCCGAATCGGCGATACGCCAAAATTGCCGCTCATCGCCGCCTCACAGAAAAAGGCGGCCACACTTAAGAACGCACGAGGCTTAAGCAAAATCTTGGTAAAGATCGGCATCTATTTGATGCAAAAGATTGTCGTTGAAGTTTATCACAGGCATATTGGCAACATCACGAGCGTGCCGCTAGTTTCGTCTGATCCGCGGTTGTGGGTAATTCTTAAGGATTGACTGTAAACGTGACCACGTCCGCGTAGGCGCCCGCGGCGGCATTGACGTAGTCCGCGTTGTTGATAGTGCCGTTCAAATTCAAGGTGATCGCGGTCGCCTTGCCGGTGCCGGTGCCGCTCGCCGCGTAGGGTGCGATTGAGTAGTTGATGAAATTGCTGCCGGCGTCTCTCATACGGCGCTGCGCACCGCTGCGGTTGGCGCCGCGGTTGTCGGTGATCGTATAAGCGGCGTTCTTCGTGCACCAAAACTGCAGCGCTGCCGTGGCAGTTGCATTGGTGGCGTTGGCAGGGTCGAGCACACCGAAATTCATCGTCGCGCTGGCAGTGTTAAATCTACAATTACCGACGACGTTGACCGCCACATTAAGCGGCGAGGATCCCGCCGCAAACGCGGCCGGGGCAGCCAATACGCTTGCCGAGAACACAATCCAGCTCCTCATGTCTGTCGACCTCCTCAATCGCAAAGACCGCCGCCGGAAAACAGCGGGGCCAGGCGTAGGCGCCTGGCCCCGCAAGCACTGTTGTCTAGCTTACGGGTTGATGGTGAAGGTTACAACATCCGTGTAGGCGCCGGCGGCAGCATTCACGTAGTCTGCATTGAGGACGGACCCGGTTAGGTTCAGTGTGATTGGCGAACCCTTACCGTTTCCGGTACCGGACGCCGTATAGGCGCCTATCGAGTAGTTCATGTAGTTGGTGCCTGCATCTTTGAGCCGGCGCTGTGTGCCGCTCTTATTGGCACCGCCGTCATCGGTGATCGCGTAAGTTGCGTTCTTGGTGCACCAGAATTGCAGCGACGCTGCGCCGCTCGCATCGGTCGAGTTCGCTGGATCGAGCACACCGAAGTTCATGGTCGCACTCGCCGTGTTGAATTTGCAGTTACCGACGACGCTGGCTTGAACGTTCAGTACTGCAGTGCCTGCCGCAAACGCGCTGGAAGAAACAAAGGCCGCAGTGGCCAGGGAACCGATCAGGATTTTCTTGAACATGATTAAACCTCCGTGGATTCGTAAGTCAATGGATCACGCGGGATCCGTCTGAGCGGAGGTAATGCAAGCGATGTGCCGATCCGAGAATACTTGAGGGCATGACACAAAACGTGACAAATAGCAGGGGTGAGCAGGTGGGTTTTTGCCTACGCAGGCGTAAGAAGAGCGAGAATGTGATGTCGGCAACGCTGTAGGTACCGGATTCATTGTCCGGCGTGAGGGTTGCGCCTAGACGTTGGGAAGCAGAAAGTGCCACGCTCACGACACTCGCGGCAACGCGCCGACATTTTGCGCCCAAATCATACCAACGTTTGTATTCATATTGGTGCTTTCCACAAGGAAGCGTGCGATCCACAAGAAAACGGCGAGCCCGCTAGGCTCGCCGCAATCCGTACAGGTCAGGTCACTCGAATGCGATTGCTCGGCTTTCGCCTCGAACGCGCTACGAAAGCGCGACCGGCGCCTGCCCCCCTCTCGCTCGTGCGTTCCCGAGCTGTTCGCCGAGCTGATACCAATCCATGCGACGCGTCAGCACCATAGTGATCGCCAATACCGCGAATACGAGAAGTGCCCCCAGCACCATGGCATAGTCCTCCGACCGCAGCAACATATACAGTGCCGTGTAAATGCTTGTGAGGTAGACAGCAAAAAGCATACTGCGCCTACCACTGCGCAGTATATGAGCAACGTAGAATGTAATTAGCAAGATACAGGCGCCCGCCGCGATCAAGTAAGCACGCAGGAACGCGATGTGCTCCGACAGCGAGAAGAGCAGAAGAAAGAACACCGCTAGAGCCAGGCCCACGAGCCCGTACTGCACCGCATGCACGCGCAGAGCCTGCATGACTTCAAACAGCATGAACACGACGAAGGTCAGCCCGACGAACAGAAAGCCATAGTTCACGGCACGGCCCGACTGCGCGTAGACGTCCACCGGCTGTATGAGTGCAACGCCGTAGGCTTCTTGTTGCAAGCCGGCGCATTTATCGGTTTCACACGCAAGCACGGCCTGCGGCGCACTAGCGGCGAGTTCGGAGATCTTCCAGCTCGCGCTGAACCCACGCTCGTTGACTTCCCGTTTCTCGGGCAAGAAGCGGCCGTAGAAGCTGGGGTGAGGCCACTGCCCTTGGAGATCGATCTGCGTTTGCTTCGCCAGCGGCACGAACTCCAGGCTCTTGGTGCCTTTGAGGTCAAGCCGGAATGAAAAGCGGTGCGTGCCACCAAGCGGTGCGCCCGCGTCCGCCAACACAGCGTGTATCCCGCTACCAAGTACCGCGTCGTTGCTGCCCGGCGCGAAGGCGATCGTCGCATCATCCCAACGCAGCTTGACCCAATCGCGGATACCGCGCACATCTTCGACCCCTATGCGCAACTGCGCGGACTCAAACTCACGCACCCCGCCTTCCGCCGATTGCTTCGGCAGCAACACCATGTCGAACTGCCCATTTACCTCGAGCGAAGTACTGTAAAACAGCATCGAGTAAATGCCGCGCTCACGCGTCTCGGTCGCCAGCGCCCCGCTCACCTTGATATCGGTCGGCGCAAAGCGTTGCGTGCAATCGCGGCGGCGCTTCTCCTTTTGCTTGTTGCCCTTCGCGTCCGTTACCTCCTCAAGATAGTGCTCGGTGCACGGCACCACCAAGATCGGTCCAGCGATTCGCTGACTGCCCACGCCGGTAGCCGCTAGTTCGGCCTCGACCGAATTGCGGCGCATTTCCCGCTCGTAGATCTTGCCTTTAATCAGCGTCAACGGCAGCAGCAGCAACAAAGCGATGAATGCGGTGGAGAACAACTTCCAAAAGATGGCACGGCTCATGAGCTGGCGGCTCCTCAGTTAAAAGACTGCTCGTAGCCTACTGACCCGAATTGGCCGCACCGCGAAGCAGCCGTGAAGTTTTCGTGAAGTTGCGTCTACCGAAAGCGAAACCCTATTCGCGCAACCTCTGGCGCGGTGCATCCAAATCGCGCCCCACTGCGTATCAATGAACTAGAAGCGCAGCGAGACAGTCGATAACCGCCGCCGCTTCGACATCGTCCACCAACAGAGGAGACCTTTACCATGCGTAAACTGACCATCGCCGTCCTGTTCGCAGCCGCCGCCCTGGGAGCGGCATCCACCACCATTGCCGCGGAAAATAATCCGTTGCATCCAAGCTACCGCGTGCTTGATGCCGATCGCGACGGCAGCGTCGCCGCTCATGAGTTTATGGGCTACATGACCAAGATGTGGGATGAAATTCAACTTGATCCCAATCCTCTTCATCCAGGATACTTCACGCCGGGTCAATTCAAGAGCGCCGACTCTAACGGCGATATGAAAATCAGCCGTGACGAGTACCTGGCTTTCGTCAAAGCGAGCTGGGCGTACATGGATCGCGAGGGCGCCGGCAAGGTGCCTGAGAGCGTCTACGCTAGCCTTGAGATGAACCCACTCAATCCGAACTATCAGCGCAACTAGCAAACCGCGCATAACTTGGCGCGAGTGCAGCCGGCTCGCGCCTAGTTTGCGTCCCCAGAAACACCCGGGCCGCGAATGCTAGACCGGAAGTATCAGCACTGCTTCGACGCCGCCATCGCGGTGGTTAGTTACACTGATGCTGCCACGGTGCAATTGGGCAATTTCATTCACCAGCGCCAGGCCTAGCCCGCTGCTTTTCTGCCCGGTGTCTGGCCGCGGTAAAGAAAAAAACCGCTCGAACAGCCGCGCTTGCGCAAACTCGGGCACCCCCGCGCCTTGATCGCGCACCCGTAGATAGTGCTGGTTTTCGGACAACTGGTGAGCGATGGTGATATGCCCGGCGCTAGGGCTAAAGGCGATGGCGTTGTCCAACAAATTCGCCATTGCCTGCCGCAAAAGAAAGCGCTCGCCGCGCACGCGCACCGCCGCGGCGACGCAATTCTCCACGACCAGGCCCTTGCGCTGCAACTCGGCGCCGCGTGCCGCAATCAACTCGGCGACGAGTTCGTGCAGGTCGATAGATGTCACATCCTGCAAACTCTGGCGATGCTCAATAACAGCAAGATTGAGGATGCGCTCGACAATCGACTGCATGCGCTCGCTCTCGTTGCGTATGTTGCCGACAAAACGCGCGCGGTCGTTGACGGGCATGTCTTCGTTCAGCAACTCGGCTGCGCCGCGGATCGCAGAAAGCGGGCTCTTTAGTTCGTGGGTGAGCAACTGCGCGAACTTCTCCACATGTGCTCTGCCCTCTAGTTCCTCACGCATCTTCTCCAACGCGCCGGACAGCGTGGCCAGCTCGCCACGGCGATAGCGCGGCACGCTTACGCGCCTGCCCACACTTACATCACGCGCGTACTGCGACAATCGGCGCAAGTCGCGGCTCATCCACCAGGACAACGCCAACGCCAGCGTCAGCGCGGCGGCCACCAGCACACCACCCAACTCCAGCAACTGCGTCCGGCTGCGTGCGACGAACGGCTCGAAACTTGCGCTCGACTTGCCGAGGCTCAGTACGCCGCGCAAGCTTTGCGCTTGGCCGATCGGCGCCGCCACGTACATGACCGAGGACACCGGATTGCCGGCCTCAGCACGTGTGGCACGCGCTCCGTACTCTCCTCTTAGAGTTCGCTGAACGTCGTTCCAGTGGCCAAAGTCCATACCGATGTTTTCCGGTTCACTGTCGAACAGCACCGTTCCGGCTTTATCGGTGATGTAGATGCGCAAGTCCGGCTGGGTCTTCGGTACGCCGTAGATGCGCGCATTGAATTGCCGCTGCTCAAAGCGCTGCACCGCTTGCGCAAATGCGCCTTCGGCGGCACGCCCCGCCGCCAGATCGGGCGCCGCCATCTCAGCGAGCACGTTGGCGCAGTCCACCAGCAATTCCTCCACGGCCTGCCGCATCGCCGGCTTAAGCTCGTTCACAGCGATGCGATAGCCAAACAGAGCAGCCAAGGCGATCAACAGCACGTAGCCGGCAAAACTGCGCAGAACAAAATTCATCAGGAACTCACTTTCACGCTGTAACCCATGCCGCGATGCGTCTGAATGGGGTCGAGATCCGGCGCGACTGCGCGTAGCTTTGCGCGCAGCGACTTGATGTGAGTGTCGACGGTACGCTCCATGCTGGCCTCGGGTGCCTCGGTTAGCACCATCAACTGCGCCCGAGAGAACACCCGCTCGGGCTGGCTCAGCATGGCCTTGAGCAGCAGGTACTCAAAGCGCGTCAGCGCCACATGCGCACCGCGATACTCGATTCGGGCGCGCACCTCATCGACCTTGAACCAAGCGTCGACGCGCGCTTGCTCCGGCGCGCCGCCACCGCGCGCACGCCGCAAGATAGTTTTAACGCGCGCAACCAACTCCCTTGGACTAAAGGGCTTGACTACATAGTCGTCGGCGCCGATTTCCAAACCGACGATGCGGTCCACTTCATCACTGCGCGCAGTGACAAACAAGACCGGCACTTGCGAGAAGGTGCGGATTTGCTTGCACAACTCGAAGCCGTTTACGTCCGGTAGACCAACGTCGAGAATCACCGCGTCCACCGTTTGCTGGCGCAATAGTTCGAGCGCTTGCATGCCTAGAGTTACGCACAGCGGCCGAAAACCGTCGGTGCGCAGTGCGTACTCAACGTTGGCGGCGATCGCCGGCTCATCTTCCACGATCAGTATTGTCGCGCTCACAACCGCCTCAGCGTCAGATTCACCAAGACTACACGCGGAATGCACACAACACCTAGGGCGCCCAAGTTAACGTCCACAAATCGCCATCCTTATTCGCTCCCTTTGTCATGCTCCTCGCTCACATTCCCGCCGGTTACCTGCTCAGCACGGCCTTGCTCAAGCGCTACGCACCTCTCCCCGCGAGGCAAGCGCAAGGACTGCTGTGGCTAGGACTCGTCTGCGCAACGCTACCGGACTTTGATTTGTTGTACTTTCACTTCATCGACGAGCGGCGCCACAATCATCATAGCTACTGGACGCACATTCCGATCTGGTGGGCGATGTCATTGTTGCCCATTTACGCTTGGGCGCTCTGGCGCCGCCGCCGCACCGTAAGCGTTGCTTGCGCGGTCGTATTGTGCAACGTCTGGCTGCATTGCGCCCTCGACAGCCTAGCCAGCGGAATTCAGTGGTTCTACCCGTTGTCGGAGCGCTACTTCGCCCTGCTGCCCTTGCCTGGCGACGACCACTGGTGGAGCAAGCGATTCGTACTGAATTTCTGCGCGCTAGTGGAATTGAGCATCATCGTCCTGGCGCTTCGCCGCTGGCGCCGCAATCAGACAGGAGCCAGCGGCGCCTAGCGGTAACGCGATTGCCGGTAAGCACGTGCCTTAGGAATGAACGCTATATACTTGCTTCCTCGCTCTGTATTGATTTGCCAGCACCAGATACGGTCGATAGTATCTATTTAAAACGCTTGATGTTGGTCGATAAAGGATGTGTACTAGACATGGTATCGAAAATAATTCCAATCCGCGAAACGCCCACTGCGCATGCAAAGATGACTGACCGCTTGCGGCGTCCATTGCGCGACTTGCGCATCTCGGTCACTGACCGCTGCAACTTCCGCTGCGTCTACTGCATGCCGAAGGAAATCTTCGGCCGCGACTACCAATTTATGGCGCACAGCCAGTTGCTCAGCTTTGAAGAGATTACCCGGCTCGCCAAGATCTTCGTGCGCCACGGCATCGAGAAAGTGCGGATCACCGGTGGCGAACCCTTGGTGCGGCGTCACCTGGAAAAGCTAATCGAGATGCTGGCGCAAATCCCGGGGCTAGACCTCACGCTCACCACCAATGGCTCGCTGCTCAAGAAGAAAGCCCAAGCATTGAAAGACGCGGGACTGAAACGGGTGACCGTAAGCCTCGACTCATTGGACGAAGCGATTTTCCGCGCCATGAACGATGTCGATTTTCCGGTTGCGAGCGTGCTGGAAGGCATCGCCGAAGCCGCCGCGGTGGGCTTGCAGCCGGTCAAGGTCAACATGGTGGTTAAGCGCGGCATAAACGTCGACAGCGTGCTGCCGATGGCGCGTCATTTCAAGGGCAGCGGACACATCTTGCGCTTTATTGAGTTTATGGACGTTGGCGCGACCAACGGCTGGCGCATGGACGACGTCATCCCGACGCGCGAATTGGTGCGCATGATCAACGGCGAGATGGCGATCGAGCCGATCGACCCCAACTACCAAGGCGAAGTCGCCGAGCGCTGGCGCTATAAGGACGGCGGCGGTGAAGTCGGCTTCATTTCCTCCGTAACTCAAGCATTCTGCCGCGACTGCAACCGCGCTCGCGTGTCCACCGAAGGCAAGCTCTATACCTGCTTGTTTGCCACCGAAGGCCACGATTTGCGCTCGCTCTTGCGCGGCGGCAAATCCGACGACGAGATTCTCGATGTGATCGGACAGATCTGGAGTGTGCGCGAAGATCGCTATTCCGAAATCCGCTCAGAGCACACGGCTGGGTTGCGCAAAGTGGAGATGTCGTACATCGGCGGTTGACGGCGACATGCTCCTGCCGTCCCCTATGACAGTTGCTGCCTACTGCACGCGCGCATTCTGAGCATCCATACCCAGCCGCCAATCACCGGCGTCGTCCTCGCGGGCGGGCTTGGGCGCCGCATCGGCGGCGATGACAAGGGATTGATCCGGTTTCGCGGCCGAGCGATGATCGCGCATGTGCTAGGCAGGCTGAGCCCACAAGTCGACGAAGTGCTGATCAACGCCAACCGCAGTTGCAATGATTATGCACAGTTCGGGCATCGCGTGGTCGGCGATGCCATCGAGGGCTACGCTGGCCCACTTGCCGGCCTAGACGCCGGCTTGCTTGCGGCGCGCAATGATTTCATCGTCAGCGTGCCGTGCGACGCTCCTTTCTTGCCGCTCGACCTGGTTGCGCGCATGTACCAGGGGCTGGTGGCGGCGCACGCGGAAGTCGCGATAGCCAAGACCGGAGCGCGCACGCATCCGGTATTCTGCCTGGCGCAGCGTGGCGCTCATCGCGCCTTGCGGGCGTATTTGGCAGCAGGTGGACGCAAAGCCGAAGGTTGGTATGCTTCGCTGGCTGTGGCGCAGGTGGACTTCGGTGCAGAAGCGCCCGCGTTCGCCAACATCAACACCTTGGAGGAATTGCAGCATTGGGAAGATCATGAATGATTTGAGCAAAGCCAAGACGCTTACCGAGGCCAGCAGCGCCGACGACTACGACCCCAACTCGATGCCGGTCGATCAAGCCCGCGCGCTGATCCGGCAATTCTTGACACCGATCGACGGCACGCTGCGCGTCCCGGTGCGCAGCGCGCTCAATCGCGTCCTCGCGCAAGATGTCATCTCGCCCTTCAACGTCCCAGCGCACAACAATTCGGCCATGGACGGGTACGCGCTGCGCTTTTCCGACCTGCACGCCGAAGGAGAAACCAGCCTGCGCATCGCCGGTACGGCCTTTGCCGGCAAGCCATATACCGGAACATTGGCCGGCGGCGAGGCGATTCGCATCATGACCGGTGCGAAACTGCCCGACTCGCTCGATACTATCGTCATGCAAGAGCGCGTGCGCGCAGAGGGCGCGAATATCTTAGTGCCCGCAGGACAAAAGAAAGCACAGCACGTGCGCTACGCCGGTGAAGACTTGAAGGCAGGCGCGTCCGCGCTTATGCGCGGTCAGCTGGTCCGCGCCGCCGAGCTGGGGCTCATCGCCAGCTTGGGGATCGGTGAAGTCAGTGTATTCCGGCCACTGCGCGTGGCGTTCTTTTCCACCGGCGACGAGTTGCGCTCAATTGGCACGCCGCTGGGCGATGGCGATATTTATGACAGCAACCGCTACACCCTCTATGGCATGCTCAAGCGCATGGAGTTTGATCTCTACGATCTGGGCGTCGTGCGCGACGATCCCGCCGCCGTCGAACGCGCGTTCGTAGAGGCCTCCCGCATCGGCGACGTCGTCATTTCTAGCGGCGGGGTATCGGTCGGCGACGCCGATTTCGTCAAGCAGATGCTGAATAAGCTCGGCGAGGTGCTGTTCTGGAAAATCGCTATGAAGCCGGGCCGACCGCTTGCCTACGGAAAGATCGGTAAGGCGCACTTTTTTGGACTGCCCGGCAACCCAGTTGCGGTCATGGTGACGTTCTATCAATTCGTCCGTGACGCGCTCATGACACTGGCCGGCCAAACCCCGATCCCGCCCCTACCCACACTACCTGCGGTGTGCACGTCTGCGTTAAAGAAAGCGCCTGGGCGCACGGAGTTTCAGCGCGGCATACTCAGTTGCGACAGCAACGGCGCTTGGACTGTGCAAGCAACTGGCGAGCAAGGTTCCGCGATCCTGAGTTCAATGAGCTCTGCGAACTGCTTTATTATCCTGCCAACGGCGCAAGGCGATGTTGCCCCTGGAACGACGGTGCAAGTACAGGTGCTCGAAGGCCTCATCTGAAGCACCACGCAGGAGTGCGTTCGCAGGTAAACTCGACACAGTGGCATTGCGTTAAGGTTAACTCACTCTCGGAGGATGGGCATGAAAAGATTCGCATTGGTCTTGCTAGCTGGGTTGATTCCGTTCCTTGCTGCCAACGCGCAGGACAGCGCTAAAGAAAAGATCGAAGAGATTCTGAAGAAGATTGAGCGCGCAGGGGGAAAGAGCAAACAAAAAGCGGAGGCAGCAGCGGCGAAGACAAAGGACGCCGACTACATCCCCAACGTGCCGGGGCCCAAGGAACGCAAGAACGGCGCGCTGGCGCGCGTGAAGTTCAAAGGCACTGGCAAAGCATCGGACATTTCTGGGCAAATCATCTTTAAACAGAAAGACGAGGAGATCTTGGTTGCTCCTGTGATCCAAGGCTTACCTGATGGCGAGTACGGCTTTCACATCCATGTTCGAAACGACTGCAGTGCGGCAGATTTCACCAGCGCCGGCGATCATTTCAATCCGGACGGAAAGATGCACGGTAGCCGTCAGGGTGAGCACCACGCGGGCGACTTGGGCAACTTAAAAATCCAGGGCGGCAAGCCGGCTGCGATAGATCCGTTGCAGGGTGTGACGGTAACAGTAGGCAAGCATGGCATTATCGGCCGCAGCGTCATTATTCACGCCAACCCTGACGATTACAACACGCAACCCACGGGCAATGCTGGACCGCGCATCGCGTGCGGCATCATCACTTACGATAACTGAGCTTATCGTCCATGATAACGGGGTGCGATCAACGCGAGGACGCTCGCGCCACCACGTGCCGTATTCGTGCATTGGCTCCGCGCCACCGATAGTTTCCCCCCGGTCGAGCAGGCCCTTCAGTCTCCCAACGGCCTGCTCGCCGCGGGGGCGGATCTAACCCCGGCTCGGTTGCTCGACGCTTACGCGCGCGGCATTTTCCCCTGGTTCAGTGCGGGCCAGCCGATCTTATGGTGGAGTCCGGATCCGCGCCTGGTTCTCGTTCCCAGCGAACTCAAGATCTCGCGCTCGCTGCGCAAGACGCTCGCTAAGGGCGCCTTTGAAATTAAAGCAGACAGCGCATTTCGTGCGGTTATGCACGCCTGCGCTGAACCGCGTAGCGCCGAAGGCGGCACCTGGATCACGCCGGAAATGATCGACGCCTACAGCGAGCTACACCGGCTCGGTTACGCGCACTCAGTCGAATCGTGGTGTGACGGCGAACTGGCCGGAGGCCTCTACGGCGTCGCGCTCGGCCGCGCATTCTTCGGCGAGTCGATGTTCGCGCGCCGCACCGATGCATCCAAAGTCGCGCTGGCGCACCTGGTGCGCTATCTGCGAGCGCGCAAGTTCGGTCTCATCGACTGCCAGATGCACACGGCACACTTAGTTTCGCTCGGCGCCCGTGAAATGCCACGCAGGGAATTCTGTGCGCAACTGGCAAAATTGGTACACTTTCCACAATGTAAAATCCCTTGGGTCTTAGAGCAGGAATAGGGTGGATCGATGTCGCTCATGAATGATCTCCCGCTGACGCGGTTGCAGTTTTACGCAACCGCGCCGTACCCGTGCAGCTACCTCGCCGGGCGCTTGGCGCGCTCACAGGTGGCCACACCCAGTTATTTGATCGACACGCGTGCTTATAGCGAGTTGGTCGCCGCGGGCTTTCGTCGCAGCGGAGCGTTCACCTACCGACCGTTTTGCGACCACTGCCGGGCTTGCGTGCCGGTGCGCGTGCCGGTGCAATTGTTTGAGCCTACCCGCTCGCAACGGCGCGCACTTAAGCAGCACGGCGCACTGCAGACGGCATTCCTCGAGCTACGCTTCCACCCCGAGCACTATGCCCTATACCGCAAGTATCAGTCGACGCGCCATGCTTACGGCGGCATGGATCAGGACAGTCGCGAGCAATACAGCCATTTCCTATTACAAAGCCGCGTCAACACCAGGCTGGTCGAGTTCCGGCTCGACGGCGTGCTGCGCATGGTCAGCATCATCGACGAACTGCAGGAGGGCCTGTCCTCCGTTTACACGTTCTACGACTCGACGGAGCAAGGGGCCAGCTATGGCACTTACAACGTGCTGTGGCAAATCCAAGAAGCGCAGCGCCGCAAACTGTCGTTTCTTTATTTGGGTTATTGGATCCGCGAAAGCCGCAAGATGGCTTACAAAGCCAACTTCCGCCCAATCGAGGGATTGATCAGCGGGCAGTGGCAGCGGCTGGCTAAGTAGGGGCGCGGGGAGCCCCCTGCCCCATTGTGGAGTAGATGCGCGGGGAACTCCCTGCCCCGCGCCCTTGCTAGAAACGCTTTACATAGTCGGCGAGGCTTTGCCTCGAGGTAACCAGACTTCGCAACGGGATGGGCGGTAGGTTCTGCGCTGCTCCTTTTTGTATCGTACCCCCACTTGCTTTTTGCCTCTAGGTGCGCGCCGCCTGTCTCTGCCGGGAGTTTTCCCGCATCTGCTTTGCTAACGTTTAAAATGCGCAGCATGCTCTACCGCATGTTGCGCCCTCTGCTGTTCCGCTTCGACGCCGAGCGTGTGCACACCTTCAGCCTCGCCGCGTTGTCCCTCGGCCACCGCTTGCACCTTGATATGCTTTATACGCTGCCGGTCAACACGCGGCCGGTCCAGGTGATGGGTTTGACTTTCGCCAACGCTGTTGGCCTCGCTGCGGGGCTGGACAAGGACGGCGCGCACATCGACGCGCTCGGCGCGCTCGGCTTCGGTTTTATCGAAGTGGGCACCGTGACGCCGCGCCCGCAGCCGGGCAACCCCAAGCCGCGCCTTTTCCGGCTGCCGCGCGCGCGCGCCTTGATCAATCGCTTCGGCTTCAATAATCGCGGCGTCGATGCGCTGGTGGAGAACGTCAAGCGCGCAAAGTACCGCGGCGTCATCGGGATCAACATCGGCAAGAATTTCGATACGCCCAACCATCTGGCGGTGGAAGACTACGCATCGTGCTTGCGCAAAGTCTACGCCCAAGCAAGCTATGTAACGATCAACATCTCTTCGCCCAACACCAAGGACTTGCGCGTGCTGCAGCAACGCAACGAACTTGATTCGCTGCTGCGTACTTTGAAGGCTGAGCAACACGCTTTGGCCCGCACCCACAACAAGCGCGTGCCCTTGGTAGTGAAAATCTCGCCGGATCTGCTCACGGCCGAACTGAATTCGATCGCCGACATTCTGCTTACTCACGAAATCGAAGGCGTGATCGCCACTAACACCACCACCACGCGCGAAGGCGTGGAACGCTTGCGTCACACCGAGCAGGCGGGCGGGCTGAGCGGCGCGCCCTTGTTTCATCGCTCGAACTCGGTCGTGCATCACCTCGCGCAGCGTTTGCGCGGGCGCATCCCCATTATCGGCGTGGGCGGGATTCTGACCGGCGCTGATGCGCGCGAGAAACTCGCTGCCGGAGCGAGCTTGGTACAAATGTATACGGGATTGGTCTATCGCGGGCCGCGCCTCATTCAAGAGGCGTGTGCCGTGCTCGCCAACAGAACCCTGCCGGAGCTGCCGCATGTTAATTGGCGTACCGAAAGAAGTTAAGGACCACGAATATCGTGTGGGTGTTACGCCTGCCGGTGTCCATGCGCTAACCGCGGCAGGGCATCGGGTGCTGGTGCAGCGCCAAGCCGGCCAGCGCATTGGTTTCGCGGACGCCGACTATACGGCCGCAGGAGCGGCGCTGGTGGACAGCGCCCAAGAAGCCTACCAGGGCGAATTGATCGTCAAAGTGAAGGAGATTCAGCCTGGAGAGTACGAATTCCTGCGGCGCAATCAAATCCTGTTCACTTATCTGCACTTGGCGCCCGATCCCGCTCTGACGCAGCGCTTGCTAGAGATCGGAATTGTCGGCATCGCCTATGAAACCGTCACCGACGCTCATGGCCAGCTCCCGCTGCTGCGGCCGATGTCCGCCATCGCCGGGCGCATGTCGATTCAAGTTGGTGCGATCGGTCTGCAAATGGCCACCGGCGGGATAGGCGTTCTGCTGCCAGGCGCGCCGGGGGTGCTGCCGGGTAAAGTACTCGTGCTCGGAGGCGGTACGGTTGGCAGTAATGCCTCGAGAATAGCTCTGGGTATAGGTTCTGAGGTTACACTCTGCGATGTAAGTACTTCACGCCTAGCGGAATTGGATGCCCAGTTCGGGGCGCCCTTGAAAACCGCCTATGCCGACGCGCACACGATCGAACAACTCGCGGTGCAGGCCGATCTCGTCATCGGCGCGGTGCTGGTGCCGGGTAAGTTGGCACCGAAAGTGCTGCGCCGGGAAACCGTGCAGCGCATGCGCCCGGGCAGCGTCATTATCGATGTCGCCATCGATCAAGGCGGGTGCTGCGAAACTTCGCGCGTAACCTCGCACTCGGCGCCGTACTACGAGGCAGAGGGAGTCGTGCACTACTGCGTCGGCAACATGCCTGGCGGGGTTGCGCGCACCGCCACACTGGCTTTGACGCAAGCCACGTTGCCTTATGTGTTGGCGCTCGCAAACTCGGGCGTGCGTGAGGCGTTACGCGCTGATGCGGGCCTGGCAAACGGTGTGCAGCTTTATGCGGGGCATGTCACGCATGCCGGCATCGCATCCGATTTGCAGCTTCCGTTCGCGCCACTGGGTAAGTTCATCGATATATAATCGGCGCGCCAGCGACAAAATAACCATTATGCGGCGCCGCGAGCGCCTCCTAAGCGCCGTGGACAATCCTTTCCTGCTGATGATCGGTGCGGCATTGGTCGACAATGTCGTGCTCACGAAAATGCTTGGTCTGTGTCCATTCATGGGCGCTTCGCGCAAGCTTGAAGTCTCCCTCGGCCTCGGGCTCGCTACCGCGTTCGTGCTCACCCTCGCCTCCGCGCTTGCCTATTTGATCGACAGTTATTTGCTCGAACCGAACAATTTGACTTACTTGCGCGTGCTGTCGTTCGTTCTCGTTATTGCCGGTAGCGTGGCGTTGACCGAACTCTACGTCCGCAAGGCGAGTCCGCTGCTGCATCGTGCCATGGGCATTTATCTGCCGCTCATTACCACCAACTGCGCCGTGCTTGGGGTGCCGCTGCTCAACCTCAGCGAGAACCGGACTTTCCTCGATTCAGTATTAGTTGGCCTCGGCAGCGCCATGGGCTTTACCTTAGTACTCGTACTGTTCGCCAGCATACGCGAGCGGTTGGAAGGCGCGGACGTGCCCGCGGCGTTTCGCGGCGCCCCGATCGCACTCATCACCGCAGCGCTGATGAGCATCGCCTTCATGGGCTTCGAGGCGTTGGTGAAATAGCCCCATGCTCGGCTTTCTCATCATTGCGGCCATTGCCCTCGTGCTCGGGGCATTGCTCGGCCTTGCCGCGGCGCGACTGCGGGAAGACGGCACTACGCTAGTCGCCCGCGTTTACGCGCTGCTGCCGCATACGCAATGTGGCCAATGCGGGTTTCCCGGCTGCCGCCCGTACGCTGAGGCCGTCGCAGCGCGTAGCGCCACGATCACGGCATGCCCGCCCGGAGGCGCGCAATTGGTCAAGCAGCTCGCGCTACTGTTGGGGGAAGAGCAACCGCGGACGCCGTTAGCCACGCCCGCCCACAAAGTCGCCTTCATCGACGAAGAGCGCTGCGTCGGTTGCGCGTTCTGCCTGCACGCATGCCCGGTCGATGCCATCGTCGGCGCGCCGCGCCAGTTGCATACGGTGGTGACTTCGCTATGCACCGGCTGCGAGCTGTGCTTGGCGCCCTGCCCTGTCGACTGTATCAGCCTGCGTTCTCCCGACTATACGCGGCCCACGTGGCCGGCCGCCGCGGTGAGCGAGCCTGAGGTGGCTGCTGCCGTTTCGCGCCAGATGCAAGCTGCTCTGGGCAACAAACACGGTCGCGATGGCGCCCACGCCTTGGCCACGGCGGCGTGATGCGTAAACTGTTCCGCTTCCACGGCGGCATCCACCCCGAGCAACACAAAGAGCAATCGTCGCAACTTTCGATCGCGCTGGCGCCCGTGCCTGATGTGCTGGTCCTGTCTCTGACTCAGCACGCCGGACTGGCGGCCGAACCGGTGGTGCGTGTCGGCCAGCGCGTGCTAAAGGGCGAGTTGCTAGCTCGGCCGGGCGGGCCGGTGTCGGCCGCGGTGCACGCCCCGACGTCGGGAAAAATAGAAGCAATCGAAGCGCGCGCTGTGCCGAACGCGGTGGCGAGAAGCGATTGGTGCATCGTACTGCGCCCAGACGGCGCTGATCGCTGGGGAGAGCGCACACCACTGCAGCTTACCGGCGCAAACCGCGCGAGTCTGCTTGCGCGCCTGCGTGATTTCGGGTTGGTCGGTTTGGGCGGCGCCGCGTTTCCGAGCCACATCAAGCTCAGCCTCAAGGATGATGCAAAGATCCGCTGGCTCGTGGTTAACGCAGCAGAATGCGAGCCTTACATTACTTGCGACGACCGCCTCATGCGTGAGCGTGCGCCGGAACTTGTGCGCGGGCTGCGCTTGATCGGCGAGTTACTGCAACCGGAAGAAATCGTCGTCGGCATTGAAGACAACAAGCCCGAAGCTGCCGCAGCAATGCGAGCGGCAGCCAGCGCCGATCAGTTCAATATTGACATCGTGCCGATTCCGACTTTGTACCCCGGCGGCGGCGAGAAGCAACTGATCAGAACTTTGACAGGGATCGAAGTGGCGGCCGGACACTTACCACTCGAGCACGGCGTGGCCTGCTTCAACATCGCAACCGTGCATGCCATCCGGCGCGCCGTTGACTTGGGCGAGCCCCTCATTGCACGCGTGCTCACCGTAACCGGCAACGTGGCAACGCCGCGCAACTACGAAGCGCTTATCGGCACACCGATGAATCAGCTCGTCGCGCTAGCGCAAGAACAAACCGGCACCGACGGATACATCATGGGCGGACCGATGATGGGTTTTCGCGTCGCCGCGAAGGATGTGCCCGTGGTCAAGGCTACGAACTGCATCATTGCCATCGACGGCAAACATTTCCGCACACCACCGCCGGAGCTGCCTTGCATCCGCTGTGGCACTTGTTCGGTCGCGTGTCCGGCCGACTTGCAGCCGTTCGAACTGTATTGGCACACCAAGTCACACAATAGCGCCAGAGCCCGGGACTACGGGCTGGCCGACTGCATCGAATGCGGTGCATGCAGCTACGTTTGCCCAAGCAAGATTCCGTTGGTGGGTTACTTCCGTCGTGGTAAGAGCGAAGCGGCGGCGGCGGACCGCGCTGCGCGCGCAGCCGCGCAGGCGCAGGAGCGCTCGAATTGGCACGAGCAGCGCCTGCAGCGTGATGCCCGCGAAGCGGAACTGGCCAGTGCCGCGCTAAGCACGGCGGCAAGCGCCTCGTCCGAAGCCATTGGGATCAAGCAAGCCAGCGTTCAGGGCGCACTGGAACGCGCGCGCGCGCGCCGCAACGAAGATCCGGCCACGGGGCACAAGTCATGACCTCGCCTTACATCGCCGGAAGCTCCAGCGTCAGCGCCATCATGTTCAAGTTGCTGCTCGCCTTGGTGCCAGGCGTCGCGGCATTCGTGTGGTACTTCGGCCCGGCTATCTTGATTTCCATCGGCATCGCAACCGTGGTCGCGCTGGTATGCGAAGCGCTCATGCTGCTGCTACGACGCGCACCGCTAAAGATGTTTATGACCGATTGGAGCGCCGTAGTCACGGCTTGGCTCTTGGCACTATCGTTGCCGCCGTTGGTGCCATGGTGGTTGGTGGCGATCGGCACCGCATTCGCCATCATCGTCGCCAAGCATCTGTACGGCGGCTTGGGCAGCAATCCATTCAATCCGGCGATGGTCGGATTCGCGGTTTTGCTGATCGCCTTTCCGCTGCAGAGTACGCGCTGGCCCCCGCCGCTGATGCTGTCGGCTACGCGCGTAAGTTTTGACATTATGCTGGCGTACATCTTTCCCGGTCTCGTCGAGGCACCGCGGTTCCTGGTGGACGCGGAAACTATGGCCACCCCACTCGATACGCTGCGCACGCAACTAGGCTTGGAGCAAACCATCGCTGACTTCAGCTACATGCCCGTCTTCGGCCGCGTCGGCGGAGTCGGCTTTGAAATGATGGCACTGTGCTATCTGCTCGGCGGTTTGTTTCTGTTGCAGCAGCGCATCATATCCTGGCACATGCCAGTGGCTTTTCTCGGTGGCTTGGCGGCATTGGGCGGCGCGCTATGGTTGCTGAACCCTGGACATTACGCGTCGCCGCTATTCCATTGCGCCGCTGGCGGCACCTTGCTCGGCGCTTTCTTTATCGTGACCGACCCTGTGTCGGGCGCCACCACACCCCGAGGCAAACTGATTTTCGCCGCTGGGGCAGGTGTGCTGACCTACGTGATCCGCGTATTTGGCGGTTATGCTGATGGCGTCGCGTTCGCTGTGCTGCTCATGAACATGATGGTGCCGCTGATCGATGCGCACACGCAACCGGCGGTGTTCGGCCGCAAATCACGCACATGAGCCGCGCGAATCGAGTGAAGCAATGAACGACACGACCGCACTGACTGCGCCGCGCCGCAGCCGGCGCGATGCGTTGATTCTGTTTCTGTTCGCCGCGATTGGCACCGCGGTGCTGAGCTTTGTCTTCCATCTCACCGAAGAGACGATTATTCAGCGCGAAGACGAAGAAAAATTGCGCATCGTCGATCAGATTCTGCCGCGTGAGGTCTACGACAATCGCGTGCTGCGCGATTGGATCAAAATACCGCCGGACCGTGACCTGCTCAAGACCAACGAGATCACCAAGGTTTATCGCGCCCGCAAGAGTGGCCAACCCGCTGCCGTTCTGCTGGAAGCAGTGGGCCCGAACGGCTACGGCGGAAAAATAAGATTGATACTGGCGATTGCAGCCGACGGTGAACTGCTCGGAACGCGCGTTCTGGCGCACAACGAAACGGTCGGTTGGGGCGACTATATCGAAGCGCACAAGAACAAATGGATCAACATTTTTAGCCACACCTCCTTGGAACGTTACAAGGCCAAGGACTGGCAAGTGAAGAAGGATGGCGGGCGCTTCGACTATGTCACGCGCTCAACGATTTCCGCACGCGCGGTGGTCGCCGCCGCGCACCGAGCGCTGCAATACTACGACCAGAATAAGGAAAAATTGTTTGTCCAGCATCATTAACACAATGATACTAATCAGGGGTATAAGCTTATGTCGATGATTCGCGGGCTCTGGCGCGAGAACGCGGCCCTGGTGCAACTGCTCGGGCTCTGCCCCATGCTTGCGATCAGCAACACCCTGGTCAATGCGGTATGCATGGGCTTGGCCACGACGTTGGTGCTCGCCTTCAGCAACCTCGCGGTTTCGCTGGTTCGCAACAAAGTGCCACATGAGATTCGCATCCCGGTGTTTGTGTTGTTGATTGCGGTGCTGGTGACCATCATTCAGTTGCTTATGAATGCTTACGCCCACCCGGTCTACGTCGTGCTCGGCATCTTCGTCCCGCTGATCGTCACGAATTGTCTGTTGCTTGGGCGTGCCGAAGCCTTTGCTGCGCGCCACTCACCGGGGGCCGCGCTACTCGATGGCATCGGCATGGGTCTAGGCTTGACCTTTGTACTGGCGTTAGTGGGAGCGGCGCGCGAACTACTCGGCAACGGCACCTTGTTCGCCAACATCCATCTGGCGCTCGGCGCGCAAGCAAAGGATTGGGTATGGCAAGTCTTTCCGAGCAAGTTCGCGTTACCCATCGCTGCTTTGCCGGCCGGCGGCTTCATCGTGCTCGCACTACTGATTGCATTGAAGAATGCCTTGGACGCCAAAGGTCAGCGCGGCGCAACGGCCGATGCCGAGCACATCGCCGTGCCTAGCGCGTGACGCATGAACGACAGCAAGCGGGCGGCGATTTTTGCACGGCTCGCCGCGGCTAACCCCAACCCGGCCACGGAACTGCACTACAACTCGCCGTTTGAGCTTCTAATTGCGGTCATATTGTCCGCGCAAGCCACGGACAAGAGCGTCAACGCCGCAACCTCGGTTCTATTCGAGCGTGCCAATACACCAGCCAAACTCCTTGCGCTCGGTGAGGGCGGCTTGGTCGAATACATCAAGCGCATCGGCCTGTTTCGCACCAAGGCCAAGAACGTCATCGGCACTTGCAAGATGCTGCTGGAGCAACATGAGGGCGCAGTTCCTCAGACGCGCGAGGCGCTCGAGCAGCTGCCCGGCGTGGGGCGCAAGACGGCAAATGTTGTGCTCAACACTGCCTTCGGTCACCCGACTATTGCTGTCGACACTCACATTTTTCGCGTCGCCAACCGCACTGGGCTGGCAGCGGGAAAGACACCGCTAGAAGTAGAACAAAAACTGTTGCCCAGCGTCCCGCAGGAATACAAGAAGGATGCGCATCATTGGCTGATCTTGCACGGGCGCTACGTTTGCCTGGCGCGCAACCCCAAGTGCGCCACGTGCTTGATCGAACCGTTATGCGAGTTCAAGAAGAAAACTATTGATGCAGCGACTTCTTCCAAACAGCAGCACACAAAAAAGGCGCCATAGGCGCCTTTCTGTTGAGTACTTAGCCGTTCTGCCGCTTGCGCTTAGTACGCTTAGTACTTGTTGGTCAAGGCGCTCTGGCTAGAGAAATAAGCTGCCAAGTTGGCGATGTCTTGTGGCGTCAAAGTCGCAGCCAGAGGTGCCATGATCGGGTTCTTACGCTTGCCCGATTTGTAATGCTGCAGGGCGATCACGATGTAATCGTGGTACTGGCCGGCCAACTTGGGAAAATCCGGTGCAGCACTGTTACCGTCGGCGCCGTGACAGGGGGCGCAATCCGCCGACTTTTCCTTGCCTTTGACCGGATCGCCAGCCGCCAGAGCAGCACCGCTAGCCGTCACCGTCAAAGCAGCGACGCATAGGATCTTGTTTATCATCGCTCGTCCTTTCATTTCGACGCTGCGCCGGCGTAGTAGGCAGCCAAGTCGGCCATATCTTGATCGCTCAGTCCCGCTGCGATGCCTTGCATCGAGGGATGACTGCGCTCACCAGACTTATACGCTTGCAGCGCTTTGACGATATAAGCAGCATGTTGACCGCCCAGCTTGGGCACATGATAGACCTCAGGGAAAGCAGTCTTCCATCCGGGAATGCCATGACAGCCTTGGCACATCGCAGTTTTGCCTTTGCCGGCCGCCGCATCACCTGCAGCCCACGCGCCCGACGCCGCCGCGGCCAAGACCGCTCCAAGAAACCAATTTTGATATGCGTTGTTCATGCCCTGACTTGTTTGAACAAATTGATCATGAGGGTCAATTCGCCTCCCTGCTCAGCGATCGGACTGCCCTGAGCCGCGCGCAGTATACCATCGAAGTTACGTGGCCGGAACATCAAGCCAGTGCTCGGTTTGCGGCGCCATAGTGGCAGCCTCGGGCGGGGCGGGGGCGGGGGCAGGCGAGGCCGACTAGCGGCGCGAGACCGGGTTAGGATTGTCCGCGACCAGCTTCAGCACTGGATCACCGCGTTTCGACATCGCGGCGAACTCTTCAGCCAACGGCACCGGCACGTGCACCCAGTTGCCTTGAGCATAGTCGACACCGATGCTCTGCAGCTTGGCGAAAATCGCCGCGTCCTCAACGAACTCGGCCGTGGTCGTCAAGCCCATAACATGGCCGATCTTGTTGATGGCCTCCACCATGGAGAAATCCATCTGATCGTGCGCAATGCCACGCACGAACGCGCCGTCAATCTTGATGCCGTCGACCGGCAAGTTCTTCAGGTAGCTAAAGGAGGACAGCCCTGCGCCAAAGTCATCGAGCACGAACTTGCATCCCGACTTCTTGAACTCGCGAATCAAATTGATCGCGTGGGTAAGATTGGTGATCGCGGCCGTCTCGGTAATCTCGAAGCAGATCTGATGGCTCGGCACGGCAAAGTAAGCGAATTGCTCCTGCAAGAACTGCCCGAAGCGCTCATCGCACAAAGAAGCGCCGGACAAGTTCAGCGAGAACGAAACCTTGGCGCCCTCGCGCGTTGCGGCAATCTGCTTGAGCAGGTGGAAGCTTTGCCGGATCACCCAGCGGTCGAGCGCTTGCATCTGGTTAAAGCGTTCGGCCGCGGGAATGAAGGCCATCGGCAGAATGGGTTCGCCCTCCTCGCTGCGCATCCGCAGCAGCACTTCATATCGAATGTGACCATCGCCGGTCGGCTCGACAGGCTTGATGAGTTGACCGAACAAGACGAAACGCTGCTCGTCAAAGGCGCGATTGATCTGATTCACCCATTCCATCGCGCCAAGGCGGGAACTGCGCGCCTCATCGTCCTCATTGAAGATATAGACGCGGTTGCGTCCCATATCCTTGGCGGTATAACAAGCAGCATCGGCCTGGCTCAGCAGCGACACCACGCTTTCACTCGTCTTGTTGATGGCCACCAGGCCAATGCTGGCCGCAATGGCAAACACTTTGTCTTGCCAAACAAAGCGAAACGCTTGCAGCGTTTCGCGCAGTTGCGTCGCGACTTGGAAGGCATCCTCCAGTGAGCAGTTTTCCAGCAATAGCGTGAACTCATCGCCGCCGATGCGCGCCAACGTATCGCCCTCACGGACCTTCTGCCGCAGCTGCAGCGCGATCTGCCGCAGCAGTTCGTCCCCGGCATTATGGCCGCAAGTGTCATTGACGATTTTGAACTGATCCAAATCGATAAAGCACAACGCATGCGTGCGCCCCTGCTCGCGCGCGGAGTTCAGCGCGCGTTCGAGCCGGACCTCGAACTCGCGCCGATTCACTAAGCCCGTCAGCGTATCGTGGCTTGCCTGATACGAAATTACTTCGGTTGCGCTGTCGATTTTTTCTTGCAAGTTCTCTTGCGCAGCCTTGAGAGACACCGCCATTGTGTTGATGTGACGGCCGATTTTCTCCACCTCGTCACCGGCATCGTCGGTGCTCACCTCTAAGCGCGTTTCGAGATCGCCTTTGGTAATACGATCGAGCGCTGAAACAACACCGGTTACCCGCCGCGACAACCGTTCGGCCATGCGCAGAGCAACCAGCGCCGTCATCCCCAGACAGGCGAGCATCAGGCTGCCCCCCAGCACCAGAATCTGATCGCGACGCGCCAAAGACGTCGCCTTGCTCATGAAAATACTGACCCAGCCGATCTGCCGCGACTGCTTAGGTGCCTGCGTGCCCGCGGCACGCCCGAGCGCCTCAGCCGTTAGCGGATCGCTTGGACTCGGCGTCTGGTAGATCGGGGCGCTGTAATAGAGCACGTCGGAATAGTCGAGCACCCCCCAGGTCACGCTCTTGGGCTGTTCCGCCAGCAACGTTTGCTTGCTCATGTCGCCGCTCGCCGACAATACTTGTCCAGTCGCGTCGGTAATCATGACCAAACTGACGTCGGCCTCCTTCGCCGCCGAGTCTGACAGCCATTTCAACAAATCGCGGTTGCCGGTAAACACACCATACTCGGCCGCGGGCGCCATCTGCCGGGCGATCGCTTGCACGCGGTCGCGCAACGCGTTGCTAACCTCCTCCAAGCGCGCGTTGATAAAGAACGACCCGAGGGCGAGCGCCAGCAGCCCCGCCGGCAACAACGCCACCAATAATATGCGCCACTTAAGGCTCAAGCCTCGCATCAGCTACCCGCCCCGGCAACAGGTTGCAGCTTCTGGTGCAGAGCACGCTCTTCCTCAATTGGTATTCCCATGGAACGCGCAACCGTTTGATTGACTGTGACAGTGAAATATTTCGGGTACTGCGGTTCCGGCCATGCCGCTTGACCCGCCAGCTTAGCGATCATCTCTGCGGCTTGCATTCCAATCTGCCCCGATGACGAGAACACCCCCGCCAGCGCGCCCGCTTTGATGTACGCGGGCGAAAATGCGAACACCGGATCGCCGGCTCGATAGGCAGCAAGCAACAGATTATGCACCGTGGCTTGATTGAATACTTCCGGGTCCGGCAGCCCCAGGAGCACTTCGCCACGCTCCAGTACGCGCCGCAGCGCCACGGCAACTTGCTCGCTGCTGGTGACCGCTTCGGCCTCGACTTTCAGACCTATCGAGGCGGCGACGCTTTCCAGCGCACTGGCTTGCTTTGCCGAATCGGGACCGAAAATAACGCCCACGCGTGTAGCCGCTGGAATGATCAATTTAATGAGCTCGAGTTGCCGCTCGAGCGGCTGATCGAGATAGATGCCTGAACGCTTTGCGCCACCCTTCTGTGCCGCCAGCAAGCGATCCAATGCCGCTTTTGGCACCAGTGTGTAGAGCACTGGTGTGCGCGGCGCGATTTCTTGCACCGCACTGGCCGCGCGCATGCCAACCGTCACCACCAACGTTGCAGGATCCGCCTCGAGCGCTCCAGTCACAGTGCCGGCATCCATGATTGCCACACGAAATCGCTCGCCGCCATCACGCGCGAGGCCGCTGCGAATAGCCTCGGCCACCTCCGCGTAAGCGCCGCCTTCAGCGCTGAGCACTACCGCAACGCGCGCCGGCGGGGCGGCGCCGGCGTGCCCAACTAAAAGTGCCGTGCACAGCAATGCCAGCGCGGCTATCTGCCGCCGGGCCATGCCGAAACTGTGCGCCACACTCATACCAGTTTGTTGGACTAAAATTGAAACCCAAGATTCAAATAAAAGCGCATGTCGCGTCGGTTGTTGCGCTCCAGCTCCAAGTAGTCGCTGTAAATGTCTTGCGCCACGAACTGCCATTCCCCGCGATTTGCTCCGAACTTGAACCCGTAGGCAAGACGCAAGTCGAGTTTAGTCGTGTGCGGCAGGGGATCGCCGCCGGCCCATTGCGCTCCGCTCAAGCGGTAGTAGCCCAGGCTGCCCTGCAACTGCTCGTTGAACCGGGCGATCGCCAACAAGCCGAAGTTATGCTTCGGCATCGCCTCGGAGAGCGCTGCAAAATCGCTGAGGCGCAATCCATCGCCGCCATTGAAGTCTTCGGCACGCAGTTGCAAATAACTATAGTTGCCGATTAAACGCAAACCCGGTCCCGGCGTGAACTTAACTTGCGTCTCAAAACCGGTTAGCGTCAAATCGCCAGCGTTTATAAAGTCGCGCGCACCGTCGACGTTGTCCAGACTCGGCGGCAGCGCAATGCGTCTTGTCTGCATGATGAGGTCTTCAACCTCGTCACGGTGCACGCGAGCGTCAACGGCGAGCCGATTTTCCAGCCATTGGCCCAAGTACCCTAACTCGATCGCTTGAATTCGCTCGGAACGCAAGCCGCCGGAAGAAAACAGCACACGGTCCACGATAGGACCAACCTGAAACACTTCGTCAGCCTGTTGCTCCAACAGCACCGGTGTGCGTGTCGCCCTGGAAACGCTCACGCGCACGGTATGCCCTTGCCGCAGCCGATAGTTCAATGCCACGCGCGGAGAAACATCCGCTGCGGTGATGTCGTTGTCTTCCCACATCGCGCCGAGATTGACCAAAACATCTGGTGTCGCCCGCCATTCGGCGTTGCCGTAAACGCGCCGCAGATCGTTCTTTACGCTCGGCTTATTGAAGTAGCGTGGCGCGCGTACTTTGTCGCTGCGCGCTTCCATACCCCATACCACGCGCAATTGCTCTAGCGGCTTCAACGTATGCTGCAACTCTAGATTGTCACGCGTAGCACTGCTATTGAAATCGACCGGCAGAGTCACGGCGGGCGATGCTAGCGCTACCGCAAATTCATCGGTGGTGCGGTAACGCGTGTGGTAGTACTGCAGCATCAATTCCGAATCGGCCGACAGCGCGCGCTGCCAGCGCATTTGCGCAAAGTGGCTATCGATATCCAGTTCGCGCTGCGGATCAAACAATTGCCCGGCACGCCCGGTTGCGTCGGTGCCCTGATTGTGTCCGGCCTGAAATTGAAAACTGTCAGAATTGCTGATCTGGTAGTCGGCGCGCATCGACACGCGCTTGACGCGCAAGGTGTCATGCAAAGTCACGAAGCCGCCGTCTTGATGGTATCCCGCAGTAAGGCGGTACGACAGACGACCAGCGGTGGCGCTATAGCGGGCGACGCCGTGTTCGACCTGATGATCTCCCTTGGTCACGGACACCAACGCCCCGGGGTCTTGCGCCGCGTGTCTGGTAACGACGTTTATGACGCCAAAGAAGGAGTTGGCGCCGTAGGTTGCCGCGTTTGGCCCACGGATCACTTCAATGCGTTCGATATCTTCGATTTCCAGCGGCAAATTGCCCCATTCCACGCCGCCGAACGAAGGGGTATAAATCGAGCGGCCATCCACCAACACCTGCATGCGGCGGGCGAAATCATCGTCGACACCGTACAGCACCGCCGGAAATCCGCCGCGCTGCGCCACGGTGATAAATCCAGGCACTAGGCGGAACAGTTGCGCCAGATCGCGGAAGCCGGAGGCCTTAATCATTTCCCGATCGATTACGGTCACCGGGGCCGGTGCCTCTTCGATCGGTTGCGCCAAGCGCGACACCGTCAACACCATCGGCACATCGGCAAGGAATTCCTGTTCGGTCAACCCAGGGCCGGAGTCTGCCGACGGCGATGCGGCAAAGGCTGAGGGCACTGGCGCCACCAGGCTTAGCCACACGCTGACCAACCAGGCCGGCCGCCACGCCGGCGCAGCGTGCACGTTCGCCTCGCCGCGGCGCGGCTTTATGCCGTTGCACCGAGTGACAACCATAAGCATTTCCCCTTGCTCGATTGATTGATCCGCTCGAGTTGCGCGGTGTGTTCGGCGAGTTCCTCGACGCTGGCACGCAAGACCACAAAGGCGCGCCGCGTTTGCGGGATGACCCGTGCCGCAGCTCGCATTTCGGCGGCCACCTCGATCATCAGGCTTTCCTGGCCGCGGGTCATGGCTAGATAGACTTCCGCGAGCAGTTCGGCGTCCAGCAATGCGCCATGCAGAGTGCGCTTGGCGTTGTTGACGCCATAGCGCTCGCACAAAGCATCCAAGTTATTGCGCTTACCGGGGTGCAGTTCCTTCGCCATCGCAAGGGTGTCGACAACGCCAGCGCAGTATTGCGCCATCGCGCCGCGCTGCAAGCGCGACAGCTCGGCATTCAAGAAGGCGATGTCGAAGGGCGCGTTGTGAATGATCAATTCCGCGCCCTCGATGAAATCGAGAAATTCCCCCGCCACCTGAGCAAACTTAGGCTTGTCCGACAAAAATTCGCTGGTCAGTCCATGTACCTGCAAAGCGCCGGGATCGCTTTCCCGCTCAGGGTTGAGATAGCGATGAAAGCGATTGCCAGAAAGCTTGCGGTTGCACACCTCCACCGCCGCGAGCTCGAGAATACGATGCCCTTGACTTGGCTCCAGCCCCGTCGTTTCCGTATCGAGGATGACCTGCCTCATGCTTGCCCGGCCTGCAATCGCGCGATGCCTTCGTTGGCGAGACCGTCTGCGCGTTCGTTCTCCGGATGCCCCGCATGGCCTTTAACCCAATGCCAACTAACCTCATGCTGCTGCGCGAGCGCATCGAGTTCGCGCCATAAATCCTCGTTTTTGACCGGCGCCTTACTCGCGGTGCGCCAGCCGCGCTTTTTCCAGGACGGCAGCCACTCCGATATACCGCGCTGCACGTACTGCGAATCCGTATAAACAGCAACCATGCAACGCCCGCGCAAGGCTCGCAGCGACTCGATCACAGCAGTAAGCTCCATGCGGTTGTTGGTGGTGTGCGGCACCCCTCCGCATAGCTCCTTTTCCCGCTCGCCAAAGCGCAACACGGCGCCCCAGCCGCCGACTCCAGGATTGCCCTTACAAGCACCATCGGTAAAGATTTGGACCAGCTTCGGCTGCGCGGCGCCGTCCCCGAGCAGAGGCGGCGTCATTTCTTACGCGGTAAAGCGACCACGTTGTTGGGCGTCGGGCCTGGCTGCGCAGTTTGTTGCGTCCCGCCACGGCGCGATAGCGGCGCCACGGCCTTATCGGCGAGACGGCGCTCCTTCCAGCGGGGCGTGATAAGGCGCATGCCTTGCACCCGCTTGATCGCCTGCATCATGTAGACGCCACCAGCGATGCCCCACCAACGGTCGCCGGCCGCTTCCATGAAAGTAAAGCGGTTGAGCCAACGCTCCTTTGCCAGCGGCGGCGCATAGCAGGCCAGGCGTCCGGCAGACACGTCGAACCCGAGCAGCGCTAGCCAATCCTTTAGTCGCACCATGGAAATGAAGTCACCACACCAAGGATGCTCCTCCCCGCGCCGGCCCAATGCCTGCCGCAAACCCCATAGACTCCACGGGTTAAAACCGATAACGATGAGCCGCCCTTCCGGCATCATTACCCGGTCCACCTCACGCAATATCTGGTGCGGATCAGCCGCAAACTCAAGCACGTGCGGCAACAACACCAGATCCATGCTCTGCGTGGCTACCGGCAGTTCAGCCCCACGGGCTTGCACGAATGCGGGCGGCACGGCGCGTGCCAGGGTCGACACCGACTCATTCCCAATCCCCGGCGCTTGGGCCTGCACGTTGGCCTCGGCGGCAACGGTAAAGCGTAGCGGCATCCGGCTGGCACGCAAAAAGTCAATTTGAGGCTGGCCTAGCTGTAGTGCGTTGAAGCCGAAAATATCGGCCACCACCTCGTCACAAAAGCCTTGCTCACGGGCCAGCACGTAGGCGCCAAGGGGCGTTGCGAACCAATCGCTCAAGCTTGCTCTCATGTAGCCATTCTAGAGCAAGCGCGGCTGCGGCTGAGCGGGATTCGTACCGATGCCAGCACGAGACCGAGCGCTTTGCAGGCACCGTTTAGCAGAGGGCGGCGACCGCTCATCGGCTTTCCTAACAAAAGCTTAGCTTTTTTCCTTGACCTGCCTTCGCATCATTCGTACCATTCGCGGCAACCAGCCTGAGGGGCCTGAATAAGTGATCGTCAAAACCCTGCTTGGCGCTTGCTGCGCCGCTGCCATCTGGGCTGCGAGCTTGGCGGCCCAAGCCGAGACCGTCCTGTCTCTGACACCCGAAACCGCCACCGCGGTAGCAACGCCCGATCTGCCGAATGCGCCGGTGCCGGTGGCGCCAACCACCGCGCCGGCAACGTTGTACATGCCCTACAGTGCTCAGACCGCGCCCGCCCAAGATCTGCCGAGCGCGCAACAACCGGGCGAGCCACCGCAGCCGGCAATAGAAACACCGGAGGCACCCGCCGCAGCCGCCGCCGAACTCCCGGTCGAGCCTGGCAACCTCTGGGACCGCATTCGCGCAGGTTTTGCGATGACCGACTATGACCACTGGCTAATCGCGCGCCATAGTTCGCAGTTCGCCAGCAATCCCGCTTACGTCGAGCGCATCGTGCAACGCAGCCGCCGTTACCTCTTCTACATTGTGGAGGAAGTCGAGGCGCGCGGCATGCCAGCCGAAATTGCGCTGTTGCCGATTGTCGAAAGTGCTTTCAACCCGACAGCCTACTCACGCGCGCGCGCGTCAGGCATCTGGCAATTCATTCCGGCGACGGGCAAACACTACGGGCTATCGCAGAATTGGTGGTACGACGGCCGGCGCGACATCATGGCGGCCACCAGCGCTGCCCTGGATTACTTGCAAGTGCTCTACAACATGTTTGGCGACTGGCAGCTGGCGCTGGCGGCGTACAACTGCGGCGAAGGCTGCATCAGCCGCGCCATCGCCCGCAATCGCAACGCCGGACTGCCGACCGACTTCATGAGCCTCACACTACCGCGCGAAACGCGCAATTATGTGCCCAAGCTCCTCGGCATCCGCGAAATCGTGCGCACTCCTGAGCGCTTTGGCTTGACCCTCGCACCGATCCCGAATGAGCGCTATTTCGCGGCGGTGAGCACCACGCGCCATATCGATGTGCAGCGCGCCGCCCAATTCGCGGAGATCTCCGAGCAAGAGTTTCTCGATCTGAATCCCGGCTATAACGGCCCCGTTATCACCGCGCACACCGAGCAGATCATCTTGGTGCCGGCAGAGAAAGCGGATTTTTTCCGCGCCAATCTGGAAAATCCGGATCAACCGTTGCTCAGCTGGAAGACCTACAAACTGCAGCGAGGCGCCTCTTTTGACAAAGTCGCCAGCAAGTTTGGTGTCAGTGCTTCCGAGTTGAAACGCGTCAATGGGATCGCAGCCTCGAAACGAGTCGCCGGTGGCGGCACCATACTCGTGCCCTCGCAAAACGCCGATAACTATGAACTGCCGGAGCAGATCCATCCCGAAGCCTACGTGGCAGCACCGGCGCCGCGGGTGACTGCGCTGCGCCACACGGTACGCCGCGGCCAGTCGCTGACGAGCGTGGCGCGGCGTTATCGCGTCAGTGTCAATCAGCTCATCGCCTGGAACAATCTCCGCGGGCGCCGCGTCGTTGCCGGCCAAGTCTTGTCCATCCACAAGTCCGCCGTGGTGGCGCGAGCTGCAACGCGCGCCGGCAGCGCTGCGGGCACGCACTACGTCGTGCGCAGGGGCGATAGCTGGTCCAGCATCGCGCGCCGCTTCAACGTTTCTGTTGCCGACTTGGTGGCTTGGAACAAGGCCAAGCATCGGCAAGGCTTAGTGGCAGGCAAGCGCATCGTGGTGCGCAGCTAGCTGAAATAATACTGCGCCGCCTATCTCGTACGCGGCCGCTCCCGCAAATGGTGCTGGCCCTTAACTGGCGGCAGTACCTTTCACTGACGATATCACCGCTACTCATTTTCCGCCCGTCCGGCCTAATACTTTTGGCCGAGTCTTACGACTTCCGTTCAATAGCATTGCTTCACGCCGGCGCGTATAAAGGAAGCGTTGATGCGATGAGCATCACGACTCCTCCCCGCACCCTATCTCAGCTCCAGGGTGCTTTGCGGCACCGGCTTACCCGGTGCCGCTTTTTATTGCCTCTTCAACTAAGTCCGCAATGCATGAGGCCACATCGGAATCAGTAGGAGATTGGCGCTAGGCAGGGCGCGCAAGCGCACCAGACCGGACACCTAACGAGTTCTCGCCATGCCGCGTGGCCGCAATCTCGCTCGAATTACGAAAGCTATTGGTGGGGCGCCGCTCTAGAATAGGCCAACGACTTTGCCGCTGTCGTCCAAATCGATCTTCTCCGCCGCCGGCACTTTCGGCAGTCCCGGCATGGTCATGATGTCGCCGCAAATCATCACAACGAATTCCGCACCCGCCGACAAGCGCACTTCGCGCACATTGACGATGTGCCCACTCGGCGCACCGCGCAGACTCGCGTCGGCAGAGAACGAGGACTGCGTCTTCGCCACGCACACCGGATAACGGCCGTAGCCGTCGTCTTGCAGTTTTTGGATTTGCGCGCGCACTTTGGCATCGGCGTTGATATCGGCCGCGCCGTAAATCTTGGTCGCGACCGCCCGCATCTTCTCCCACAGCGGCAATTCGTCCTCGTAGACGAGCTTTAGCGTCGGGCGGCCGCTGTCGGCCAGCTCGACCACGGCACGCGCCAAATCCTCGGCGCCTGCGCCGCCGCGCGCCCAATGCTGCGCCAAAACGACCTTGACGCCCTGTCTGGCGATCGCATCCTGCACCAGCTTCACTTCCTTGTCCGTGTCTTGCACAAAATGATTGATCGCCACCACACACGGCTGGCCAAAATGTTCGCGCACGTTGCGCACATGGCGCTCGAGATTGACCAAACCTTTTTCCAACGCCGCTAGGTTCTCGGTTTTCAGGTCTTTTAGCTCCGCACCGCCGTGATACTTGAGCGCGCGGATAGTCGCCACGACGACGACGGCCGAAGGCTTGAGGCCCGCCTTGCGGCATTTGATGTCGATGAACTTTTCCGCGCCAAGATCCGCGCCGAAGCCCGCTTCCGTCACCACATAGTCAGCCAGCTTGAGACCCGCTTGCGTGGCAATGACCGAATTACAGCCATGCGCGATATTGGCGAACGGCCCGCCGTGCACGAAGGCGGGATTGCTCTCCAACGTCTGCACGATATTGGGTTTGAGCGCGTCCTTGAGCAATACCGTCATGGCACCGTGCGCGTTGAGCTCGCGCGCGCGCACCGGCTTGCCCTCGCGCGTGTAGGCGACCACGATATTACCGAGGCGCTGCTTTAGATCTTGTAGCGAAGTCGCCAGGCAAAAAATCGCCATCACTTCGGAGGCGACCACGATATCGAAGCCGTCTTCGCGCACATAGCCGTTGGCTGCCCCGCCGAGGCCGACCACGATATCGCGCAGCGCCCGGTCGTTCATATCGACTACGCGCCGCCACGTAATGCGGCGCGTGTCGATGCCGAGCGCGTTGCCGTGATGAATGTGGTTGTCCAGCATCGCCGCCAGCAAATTGTTCGCCAACGCGATGGCACTGAAGTCGCCGGTAAAATGCAAATTGATATCTTCCATCGGCACGATTTGCGCATAGCCGCCGCCTGCCGCCCCGCCTTTGACGCCGAATACCGGACCGAGTGAGGGCTCGCGCAAGCAGATCAGCGCCTTTTTGCCGATGCGGTTGAGCGCATCACCCAGCCCGACCGTGGTCGTGGTCTTGCCCTCGCCTGCGGGCGTCGGACTGATGGCCGTAACCAAAATCAGTTTGCCGTCGGCACGCTCGCGCAGACTGGCAAGGTAATCGAGTGAAACTTTTGCCTTGTAGTGGCCATACGGCTCGAGATGCTCATCGCTGATGCCCAGACGCTCGCGCGCCAACTGCATGATGCGCTTCGGTTGCGCAGCCTGCGCGATCTCGATATCGGAAAGCATGGATCTATCCTATTGAAAAAAACGGGGTGATCGAAATTATATTCGACCCTACCACACGTCTTTAACCGCGCGTGCCCTACAGTGCATAATCGGCACCCATGGCGCAGCCGCACAATGAGGCATCGAATTGCAGAGATCATTGAAACTTGTTGCCGATGTAGGTGGAACCAACGTGCGCTTTGCCTTGACCGACGGCGCAAGCTTGCAAGGCCATGCTGCGTACGCGTGCGCAGATCATTCCAGCTTGATCGGCGCGATCCAAACTTATCTCGCGCAAACCGGCGCGGCGCCCCCAACCAGCGCAGCCATTGCCATCGCCTCCGCCGTTGCTGATGATTGGGTAGCGATGACCAACCATTCTTGGGCGTTTTCCATCGAACAAACACGCCGTGCCCTTGGGCTGCAGAGCTTAGTCGTTCTGAACGATTTCACTGCACTGGCCTTATCACTGCCGCACCTCGCGCCTGGCAACTTGCAGAAGATTGGCGGTGGTGAAGCGATAACGCGCAAGCCGATTGCCTTGATTGGGCCCGGCACCGGTCTCGGCGTATCCGGCCTGCTGCCGAGCGGCGACGGTTGGACCGCGATCGAAGGTGAAGGTGGCCACTGCAGTTTCAGTCCGGCCAATCAGCGCGAAGCGGATATTTTGCGCATCGCATGGCGCAGCTTCACTCATGTGTCGAGCGAGCGGCTCATCTCGGGCATTGGCTTCGAAAATCTCTACCGCGCCATTGCCGAGCTAGACCGCTTGCCAGCCCACACTCTATCGCCCGAACAGATAACCGAGCGCGCGCTCGCCGGTGCAGATCAGCTTTGTATTCGCACTCTCGAAACGTTTTGCGCCATGCTGGGAACCGCGGCATCGAACTTGGCGCTGACGCTCGGTGCCCGCGGCGGCGTATATGTCGGCGGGGGCATCGTGCCCAAACTTGGGGACTTCTTCGCGCACTCGTCGTTTCGCGCGCGCTTCGAAGCTAAGGGGCGGCGCTCCGGCTATCTCGCCGCGATCCCTACCTATGTCATCCTCGCCGAGCACTCGGCACTGATCGGCGCCGCACAAGCGCTCGCGGCCGAACCATAACATTTGCGGCTAATCGCGCTACTATTCTCGCTCTATATGCAGAGCGAGGTCGACACGATGGCAAAAGCGACTTGGCATGACACCGTACTGGCGCAGAGCGAGGTTTTTGAACTGCTCGAAGGCAACGTCTACTTTCCGCCTAGCTCGATCAACAGCGAGTACTTCCGCCCGAGTAGTACGCACACTACCTGCGGCTGGAAAGGCGAAGCCAGCTACTACGATATCGTTGTCGGCGGCGCGACCAATAAAGACGCAGCGTGGTATTACCCACAACCGAAATCAGCTGCCGCCAACATCAGCGGCTATGTCGCGTTCTGGAAGGGGGTCAAGGTCGAAACCTCCTGAGAGTTACATAGTCTAGGGACACGCTTGCCGTGTCCGCAAAGATGCAGATCCATGCAGCCTCCGCAGAGAGATATAGATTCCCGCCTGCGCGTGAATGAGGAGGTTCAACTTGGCCTTGTCACGAAATTGTGCAGCCCTCAATAGTCACAGCTCGATCGGCCAATTGATGCCGGCGGATACGCCGCCGTCTACGCGCAGGCAGTGTCCCGTGACGTAACTGGAAGCCTGCGAAGCCAGGAATATAGCCGCGCCAACCAACTCTTCGACTTCGCCCAGCCGCTGCAGCGGGGTATTTTCACGACCCCATGCTTGAATCTTCGGCTGCGCCCATACTTTCTTCGCCAACTCAGTCGGAAAAAATCCCGGCGCGATGCTGTTCACACGGATGCCGTACGGCCCCCACTCCGACGCCAGCGCGCGCGTCATCATCACCACGCCCGCTTTACTGATCGCATAGGGCGTCACGCCCTTCAGCGGCGCGTAGGTGTTGAGCGAATCGATGTTGATGATGGTTCCCGCACCCTGCTTGATCATCTGTTTGCCCGCCGCTTGCGCCAGCATGAACAAACCGCGCAGATTGGTGTCGATGATCTGGTCGTATTCCGCCGGCGTGTATGTTTCCGCGCGCTTGCGGATATTCATGCCGGCGACATTCACCAAGGTGTCGATACGCCCGTGCTCGCGCACTACCTTCTCCACCAAAGCGGCAATATCGGCATCCTTGCTGACGTCGCAGGCGACACTGGTTACCGCATGCTTGCCGGTTGAAATTTCCTGCGCGGTTTTCGCCAGGCTCACCGCATCGCGGCTGCTGATGATGACGCGCGCGTCGCGCGCCGCAAATCCCTGCGCCAGGGCGCGACCGATGCCGCGCGAGGCGCCCGAGACGAGAATCACTTTGTCAGCTACGGAAAATAGAGAATCGGTCATAGAGAGCTACTTTAGGTGTTCTGAACTACGATCTTGGGAAACTTCCCGCTCATATCCTGCTGCAGTTCGGCAATCTTCACTGCTGTGCGCCGCGCGATGCTCTTGTAGATCTCCGCCACGCGCCCGTTCGGCTCGACCACCACCGTCGGTTTGCCTGCATCGGTGCTCTCGCGGATGCCAATGTCGAGCGGCAGCGAGCCGAGCACTTCGACGTTGTAATCCCTGCTCATGCGCTGCGCCCCGCCGGCGCCGAAGATGTGTTCCTCGTGGCCGCATTGCGAGCAGATGTGGGTGCTCATGTTCTCCACGATGCCGATGATGGGCACGCTCACCTTTTCGAACATCTTGAGCCCCTTGCGCGCGTCGAGCAGCGCGATGTCCTGCGGCGTCGTCACGATGATCGCACCGGTGAGCGGGACTTTCTGCGACAGCGTCAGTTGAATATCCCCGGTGCCGGGTGGCAGATCGACGACCAGGTAATCCAAGTCTTCCCAGCGCGTATCGCGCAGCAACTGTTCGAGCGCCTGCGTGACCATCGGCCCGCGCCAGATCATCGGCGTTTCCACGTCGATCAGGAAACCGACCGACATCGCCTGCAAGTCGTACTTGCGCATCGGCAGCAGGCTCTTGCCATCGGGCGTTTCCGGCCGGTCGCTGATGCCGAGCATGGCCGGCTGCGAAGGGCCGTAGATGTCGGCGTCGAGGATGCCGACGTTCGCCCCTTCGGCGGCCAGCGCCAGCGCCAGATTGACCGCGGTGGTGGACTTGCCCACACCGCCCTTGCCGGACGCCACCGCAATAATGTTGCGCACCCCGGGAATGAGCTTGACGCCGGCTTGCGCCGCGTGCGCAGCAATCTTCGATTGCACGTTAGCGCTGACGCGGCCCGCGCCGGGCAACGCGGACACCGCCTCGACCACCTGCTTGCGTATCGCTTCGTGCAAACTCTTGGCCGGGTAGCCGAGCACGATGTCGAAACTGACGTCGCTGCCGATGACTTTTACGTTGCGCAGCGCTTTGCCGCTGACGTAGTCTTTGCCGGTGACGGGATCGAGTTGCTGGCGCAACGCGGCTTGAATATCGCTTTCGCTGATTGCCATCTGAGATTACTGCCGTGGAAGAGTTAGGCCGCTGATTGTATCAACTCGACGCGCCGCGCTGCACCGCATTGGCTATGCGTGGCTCGACTTGCTACAATCGACCATTGCGTTTTCTCCTTGATTTATGAAGAAAAAGTTGTTGGTGACCGCCGCGCTGCCGTACGCGAACGGCAGCATCCACCTCGGTCACTTAGTCGAGTACATCCAAACCGACATCTGGGTGCGCTTCCATAAACTGCAGGGGCGCGAGTGTTTTTTCGTCTGTGCCGACGACACGCACGGCACGGCGATCATGCTGCGCGCCGAAGCCGAAGGCATCACCCCACAGCAACTGATCGAGCGTGTGCACAAAGAGCACACGGAAGATTTTGCCGGCTTCTTCGTCGAGTTCGACAATTATTATTCGACCGATTCCGAGGAAAATCGCTTCTTCGCCGAAGACATTTACCTCAAGCTGCGCGCCGCCGATTTGATCGCCGTGCGCGAGATCGATCAGCTTTACGACCCGGTCAAGAACATGTTCTTGCCGGACCGGTTCATCAAGGGACAGTGTCCCAATACCAAGTGCAACGCTAAAGATCAGTACGGAGACTCGTGCGAAGTGTGCGGCACGACTTACCGCCCGATCGATCTGATCAAGCCGTACTCCGTCGTGTCGGGCGCAACGCCGGTGACCAAGCAGTCAGCGCACCATTTCTTCAAACTCAGCGCCGCCGAAGCGTTCTTGCGCGAGTGGACGCGCTCCGGTGCGCTGCAAGAAGAAGCCGCCAACAAGATGGACGAGTGGCTGAGCCAAGGCTTGCAAGATTGGGACATTTCGCGCGATGCCCCCTACTTCGGCTTCGAAATCCCCGATGCGCCGGGCAAGTACTTCTACGTCTGGCTCGACGCGCCGATCGGCTACATGGCGAGCTTCAAGAACCTGGCCTCGAAAAAGAATCTCGATTTCGACGCTTACTGGAAAGCGGGCGCCGAAGAGAATGCCGATCTGTATCATTTCATCGGCAAGGACATTCTTTACTTCCACGCACTGTTCTGGCCGGCGATGCTGAAAAATGCCGGCTACCGCGTGCCGACGCGCCTGTGCGTGCACGGCTTCTTGACGGTGAACGGCGAGAAGATGTCGAAATCGCGCGGCACCTTCATCACCGCGAGCAGCTTCCGCCAGCATCTGAATCCCGAATTCTTGCGCTACTACTACGCGGCCAAGCTGGCGCCGACCATGGACGACCTCGACTTGAGCTTCGAGGACTTCGTCGCGCGCGTGAACAGCGACTTGGTCGGCAAGTTCATTAACATCGCCAGCCGCGCCGCCGGCTTCATAACCAAGCGCTTCGACGGCAAGCTCGCCAATAGCCTGCCGCGCACCGAACTGCTCGCCCGCGTGCAAACTGCGTCGCAAGATATCGCCGCGTTTTACGAGGCGCGCGAGTTCGGCAAGGCGATACGCGAGATCATGGCGCTGGCCGATCTTGCCAATCAGTACGTCGATGAGATGAAGCCGTGGGAATTGGCCAAACAGCCCGAGCAAGAGCCTAAACTACTAGAGGTATGCACTGTAGGCTTAAATCTGTTCCGCATCTTGACGCTATACTTAAAGCCAGTATTGCCCAAATTGGCGCAGCAAGTGGAAGCTTTTTTGGATATTCCGCCGCTCGCCTGGACCGACGCCGGCCAACTGCTCACCGGCCATACCATCAAGCCCTATCAGCACTTGCTGGCACGCGTCGATGCCAAGCAGGTCGAAGCGCTGATCGAAGCTAACACGCAATCGCTGCAAGACAAGCCGAAAGTCAATGTCGAGCCGATTGGCGAAACCATCGGCATCGACGACTTCTCACGCATCGACCTGCGCGTCGCCAAGATCTTGCATGCGGAGGAAGTGCTGGAGTCCGACAAGCTGCTCAAATTGACGCTCGATCTCGGCGCCGAACAACGCACGGTGTTTTCCGGCATCAAATCGGCCTACAAAGCCGCCGACTTGATCGGCAGGCACACCATCATGGTCGCCAACCTGAGCCCGCGCAAAATGCGCTTCGGCGAATCGCAAGGCATGGTGCTGGCCGCGGGCGACGGCAACGGCATCTATTTATTGAATCCGGATGCCGGCGCGCAGGCGGGTATGCGGGTGAAGTAGCGCAACTTCACGCCACATCGAATGTCACACGGATCAAGCGTTCTGAAGGCACGCAGCATGCGCAGTTTGATCCGATTTATCGCCGCCGCCCTGGTTTACCCCTTGCTCGGCATACCGCTTTTCGTGCGCGCAGATGAAATCGAGCAACTACGCCCGCCGGTCGAAGTGCCCTCGTTCCTGGCGCACCTGCCGAAGCACGAGCTCAAGCTCGATACCCTCACCGGCTGCGGTTTGATAGACAGCGCCAGCATCGGCCCCGGTGCCACGCTGTTCGACTTGCGCATCGGCCGCGACTCGCTCGCCGACACCGTGGCCAAGCTTGCGCGACATGGTGCGCAGGTCAAAGCTGATCTCGGCTACCGCGGCTACCGGGAAGATTTACCGATTGCCGCGCTGCAAACTTTGCCGCCTTCGCAAGCAGCCGGGCCGCTCGCCGAGGGCTGGCTGCGCTTCAACTCGCTCGGCGTGCTTTACCGCCTCACCCTGGTATTCGAGAGCGATGCAGCGTTCAAGGCTGCGCATGCCTTGTTAAGCAAGGAAGCGCCGGAACTGGCCGCTGCCTGCGCTGGCGAGAACGACGCATGCAACGTCGAGAAGAACGGCGTAAGCCTGGACATGCATTCAAGCGCCGGCCGCTTGACGCTGAGCATCGCCAGCTTGGCGCTCGACAATGAGGCGCGCAACACCGAGAAACTGATCGACGCCGATATCCGCCGCAGGCGCGTCGGTGCTGCGCGCAGTAACTAAGCCAAAAATTACGCTGTCCGCGCGCCGCGAGCGCGCGACGACCAACTAAACCGCAATATCTATAACGGAGAACAATTGTGGCACATTTGATGTACGCGCTATCCGTGCCGCCGATGCTGAAAGGCCTGAACAATCTGCTGGCAATTCTCGACAAAGCCGCGCAGCACGCTGCGGAAAAGAAGTTCGAGCCAGTGTGCTGCTCAACGCCCGTCTCAACCCGGACATGTTTGCTTTCACCCGGCAAGCACAGATTGTCACCGACCAAGCCAAAGGCGGCGCCGCGCGCCTAGCGGGTGTTCCGGTGCCGAAGTACGAAGACGCCGAAACCACCATCGACGAGCTCTAGGCGCGCGTGCAAAAGACCATCGATTTTCTGAACAGCATCCGCGAGGAACAACTGCAAGATGCGGATACGCGCGACATCACGGTGCCGCTGCGCGAGCCGCTGCACATGAAAGGCTTGCCGTACCTGCGGTAGTTCGTGCTGCCCAATTTCTACTTCCACGCCACAGCGGCGTACGCGATCCTGCGGCACAACGGCGTGCTACTTGGTAACGGCAAGCTTTAGTAGGGTGCTTTGGGAGGGCTACTTTAGCTTGATGGCTGAAGACAAAAACGGCCACAAGCGTCAGTAGTGTTGTGCGATGCAATAGAATTGTTAAGGGGTGAGGCTGACTCCCCCCCCAACGCGGCCGCGCGCCAACGACAGGCTTCGAGCATCAACACAATCGCTCGAACCCACGCACTAAAAACCCGCCATTTTGCGGATTGGTCCCGAGCCATCATCTTGCCGCGTCTAGTCAGCTGAGCTATCGGCTACCTTCGCGACGCGTCCCGCTGGTGAGTCCGACGGCGATTTTCCGCACACAATGGGTGAGGCGCAAGCTCCAGTGAATTGTGCTGCGGCCGCTGGAGAACTTCTGAGGGAAGGGAGGCACCGCCAACACCAACCGGCGGTGCCCGAGGTTGCGAGTTACAACCCGCCCATTGTCGCGTTCGGGAAGAAGGGCAGCGAGCGCTGGCGCACGCCGGTCAACTTGAAGTACGCGTTCGCCAAGGCGGGCGCGAGCGTGGGTACGCCCAGCTCTCCTACGCCGCCGATTGCAATGGATCGATCGGACACGGCAGGGTTCGGCATGATTTTAGTCAGCACTTGCGGCATCTCGTTGGGTCGAATCATGCGGCTGCGATTGAAGTTGCGGCTCTGCGCGGCACCTTGAGAGAAGCTTTGCTTGCCGTACAGCGCCGCATTCAAACCGTGCACGACGCCGCCGACGAGCTGCGCGTCGACGGAATCCGGGTTCACCGACAGATAGCAATCGATCACCACCGCCACGCGGTTAATACGGATAGCACTCGTCGAGCCGGAAATTTCGACGACCTGCGCCACAATGCTGCCGAAGGCTGTGCCGATAGCGATGCCGCGTGCCCGCCCCTTGGGTAAAGGCGTCGACCAATTGCCCAACTGTGCGGCCGCGTCGAGCACGGCGAGCCAGCGCGGGTCGGTGATGCGCCGTCGGCGAAAATCATACGGATCCGCCCTCGCTGCAGCAGCCAACTCGTCGATCATGGACTCGACGCCGAACGTGTTGATTGAGGCACCGACCGATCGCCAGAACCCGACTGGAATCGGGGACGGATGGCTTACCCATTCGGTCAGACGCGCACCGAACGCATATGGCAGGTCTTGCGACGCTTCATAAGCCTGGCTGTCGCCTTTCGCACCTAGAACAGATCCGCGCTGCCCGAGGATTGAAGGCGAGACGTTCCGATAGGTCCATGCATTGACGTTGCCTGAAACGTCGAGCCCCACCTTGGCGTGGATAAGCGCCATCGGCCGGTATTGGTCGCGCGTGAAATCTTCTTCGCGCGGCCAGAACAGCTGTACAGGCCGCTTGACCGCCATCGCCACTTGCACCGCTTGGCTGACGAAATCGGTTTCGGCTTTGCGGCCCAGGCCGCCGCCGAGGTAAGTGGTGTTGATCTTGATTTGGCTTTCCTTCAGGCCGGTCAAGCTGACCACCAAAGCGAGTACGCTGCGCGCGGACTGCGTGGGCGCATAAACGTCGCACTTAACGCCCGGAACATAATCCACGGTGCAGCTCAAGACCTCCATGCAGGCGTGCGCAACATAAGGCAGGGTGTAAGTTGCATCGACGACCTTCGCCGAGTTCGCCAACGCCGCCTTCGCGTCAGTCGCACTGGCCTCCACCGTGTATAGCGTACCAGGGGGGTTCGCGCCGCCTGCGACGTAAGGTGTCGCATTTGTAGCCAGTCGCTGCGCATCGGCTAAGAACTGCGCATCGTTTAAGGCGCTGGCGTTCGGCGGCAGCGTCCATTTGACACTCAAGCGCTTGGCAGCCTGCCAGGTATCCCAAGTATTGGAGCCGACCACGGCCACCGCGTTCACCATGCTCGTTGTCTCGGTTCCTCGGCCGGTGCCAGCAGCCACACTGACCGGCACCACCGCGATCATGTTCGACGGCTTCACCGGTGTGGCCGCTAGCTTGCCGCCGAAGTTCGGGCAGTGTTTGATAACGGCGTACACCATGCCCGGCAGCCGCACGTCGATGCCATACTTGGCGCTACCGTCTACCTTCGCGGGAATATCTACGCGCCGCAGCGGCCGTCCGATCGCTTTGAAAGTGTTGTCCGGCACCAGCGGCGCGTTGACCGGTGCCGACAAAAGCGCGGCGGCGGCTGCCACGGCGCCATAAGTCAGTGTCGTGCCGCTCGGCGCGTGTTCAATCACTCCGTTGGTAACGCTGAAATTGGCGCGCGCCGCATCGCCGACCCGTGCCATCGCCGCTTGAATCAGCATCTCGCGTGCACTCGCGGCCGCGTCGCGCAGCGGCCAGTAGTTGCGCCGGGTGACGCTACTTCCCACCGTGTTAATTGCACTACCGACCGGCGCCGGATTCGCCAGGGTCGGTCCACCCTGCACGGTTGCGATACGGGCGAAATCGACCATTAGATCTTCCGCCATGATCTGCGCCAAACCGGAGAACGATCCTTGGCCCATCTCCGAAGCGCCGACAGTCAAAGTGATGCTGTTGTCGGTACCGATATTCAGCCAAGTGTTCACTTGCGTGCCGGTCGCGGCCGCGTCCGCTTCCGATATCGACAGCAACTCTGGCAATACAAATCCGAGCGCGAATCCGCCGGCGCTCGAAACGAGAAATTTCCTGCGTGAAGAATTTATTGCTGTGTCCATATTGTCTCCAATCTGCGAGCAAGCGCGCAGGCGCCCACGGCTTGGGCTGATCCGCCCGAGCGCGCTCGCTGTTTCTGGGGGTTTAAAGAGAAGAGATCGCTTGTTTTATGCGCTGATAGGTGCCGCAGACGCACAGGTTCTTTACTTCGGACTGAATCTCGCTGCCGCGATGCCCGGCCTTCATGGCGCCAGCCACGGTCATAATCATGCCGGGCTGGCAGTAACCGCACTGCGGCACTTGGTTATCGATCCAGGCTTTCTGCGCGGGGTGACTGCGATTGGCCGAAAGCCCTTCAATGGTGACGACGTTCTTGCCGACAGCGGAGGACACGTCAAACACACACGAATGCTCCCGCTGCCCGTCAACAAGTACGGTACACGCGCCGCAAACTTCGATTCCACAACCATACTTCGTGCCGGTCAAATTGAGTAGGTCGCGCAGCACCCACAGCAGCGGCATGCCGCCGTCGCTTACGGTAACCGTGCGATTCTGCCCGTTCACATTCAACGTATAGGTAGGCATCTTTTATTGACTCCCAAAGATTATGTTGCGTTGGAGGTGCTTCACTGAGCCGCAATAGCTGCGGCTGCTGAATTTGGCACCGCTACGGTTATTAGTTGTTCAAACGGGGCCGGTCTTGCGCTTAAGTAATGCGTGTAACTCTTTTACACACAGATTCACAATAACAACATAGGAGCGTGTCTGTCAATAGATAATTGATTACAATGAAGCCGAGATAGACTGTGTGCTAGCTATTCGTGTAACCTTGTTACACGCTACGCATACCGCGTAAAGTAGACGAATTGGTTGGCGGGCGACACAAAAATCGAGAACAACATGGCGGACTTGAATCTGCGCGACGACTTGCAGACGAGCTTCGATGCGGTGTCGAAGGTTCTGCACGCATTGGTGAAATTCATGATCGCTCGCGGCATAACCTACCCCGCGGCGACGGAGATGTTGAAGGCCGTATTTGTTAATGTCGCAAATTCGCAGTTCGCGCTCGTGGACAAACCCAACACCGACAGCCGTACGAGTATGTTGACCGGCGTACACCGCGCGGAAGTAAAACGCCTTAGCACCGCTGCCGCGCGAAATAGTCTTCCCGCCAAGAGCACCGCGATCTCACTCGGCGCCCAGGTCGTCGCGCGCTGGATTAGCGATCCCATTTACACCGACAAGCGCGGCAAACCAATCCCGTTGCCACGCATCGCGAGCAATGATTCGAAACCGTCGTTCGAGACTCTGGTGGCATCGGTACGCACCGACATCCGTGCGCGGCCCATGCTGGATGAGTGGCTACATTCCGGTGTGGTGGAGCTAGACGCCAGGGATCGCGTGCATCTCAAAGTGCAAGCGTTTGTCCCGAAGAAGGATTTGCCGGAGAAACTGTATTTTTTCGCCAAGAACCTGCACGATCACGTTGCGGTGAGCGTGCATAACGTCCTCGAAGCGAACGAACCGATGCTGGACACCAGCGTCTACTACCATCGCCTAAGTTCCGCCTCGGTCGAAACGCTGCGCAAGCTGGCGACGGAGGTCGGGATGCGCGCGATTCATGAGGTCAATCGCTTGGCTGCCGAACTCGACCGTCTGGACGGCGCCGGCACCGCAGCCGACCAGCGCATGAACTTCGGCATATATTTCTATAGCGGCCCGAGCGAGCCCAATGGGGGCACCGCATCCCCGCCCGCCGATGCCGCGCTGCGGCGCAAACGGGCCAAGCGTAAATGAAACTCCGTGGACAGTCATCGCCGACCGCGCTAGCCATTCGCGTCACATTGACGTTCTTCCTTTGTTGCCTGGTTGTCGGCTGTGGCGGCGGTGGGTTTAGTGGCGGCGCACCGAGCGGGGGTCCGATCGCTGATGGTGGCGTCGGCGGGACCGGCGGCAATGGCGGCGCGGGCACAGGCGGGGGCGGCGGTGTCGGAGGCACCGGCGTCGTCGCGCTCGGCACCATCGCCAGCGCCAGCAGCGAGCAAATCGTCGTGAATATGGTGGCCTTCGATACCACGCCGGCCACCGCCGTGCGTATCGATGACTCGGACACCACGCTAGCGGAGCTGCGTGACGGCATGCTCGTGTTAGTCGAAGGCTACAAGGACACGGCCACGCAGAAGACTGAAGCGGAGAAAATTACCTACCGTAGTAACGTCCGAGGCCCACTGGAAAGCATAAGCGCCGACTGCAAATCGGCCGTAGTGCTGGGTCAGCCGATCATGCTCACGGCGCGAACGCAACCTGCGCTCGCTGGTGGCGCTTGCGAACTCACCCTCGGGGAATTGCTCGATGTCAGCGGTCTAGTGATCGATGCACAGCGCAACACCATCAGTGCTTCGTTCGTGCGTCGCATGGCCACGCCGGCGCAGTTCCAGGTCACAGGCGTGGCGGCGAACGTTCAAGATCATGAGCTGACGCTCGGCACACTTAAGGTCGACTACGAACACGCACAAATCAACCCAGCGGCCGGCAGCATAACGCCAGGCAGCACCATATTAGTAAAAGGGCAAGCAAGTGAACCGCATACGCTGCGGGCCACCGCGATAGACGTGCTGAAAGCTGGCGTGCCTGCTGCTCCCAACATAGAAGCTCATCTCGAGGGTTTTATTGCCGATCTTAATGGCACCAGTTTCAAGATTAGCGGCCAACTGGTAAATGCCGGCGGCGCGGTTCGCGATCCCCCCACGCTGGTCTTGAGCAACGGCATCCGCGTAGAAGTGGAAGGCCGCTTTGACGCGCACGGTGTCGTGGCCGCCACACACATCGAAGCGAAGAGTTCTGAGTCTGACTGAGACGGCACGCTGAGGCCCGGCACCGCTTCCCCTGCTGCTCGCGCCATTGCGCGCATGCGCGTCTGCGGCCTTCAGCGGGATCTGCTCGAAATCCGCCCATCACGGCAAGGTGAGGAATCGGGCAACGTGATTTGCTTTATGGCAGGTTTCGGGCGGGTGAAACGCGCGCTTTGCGATTTCGCGTTCTCGATTGCGACTCGTAGCGCGTTCGGCCATGCGTCGGCCATGTGAGTAGTACGGACATCGAGTTGTGCGGTGCACGCGCCTGCTTTGGGCCGCTATCGCGAGTCCGCTTGCTTACACTCGCCCGATCCTATTCCTCCCGCACCCCGCTCTAGACTAGAGTGACGACAACCCGATCGTGATCGGCTCTAGCGACGTACTCCTGGTCGTAACCCTCCCGATCACCGCCGCATGACCGTAACCTGCCGCGCGCAGTTGGGCAACACACTCCGCCGCACGCTCAGCGGGCACCGACGCTAGCAATCCGCCCGCCGTTTGCGGATCGAACAGTAGCGGGAAGGTCGCATCGGCGCCCGCTTGATCCAGATTTCGGATTGCGCGGCGCAACCGCACGTTCTGCGGCTGTAGCGATGAAAACACGCCGGCGGCGATGGTCTCACGCGCGCCGTCGAGTAGTGGAATATCCGGCAAATGCAGCGTCACATCGACATCGCTTGCGCGCACCATCTCCACCAAATGGCCGAGCAGGCCGAAACCAGTGACATCGGTGGCAGCGTGTACCCTATGCCGAAACAGAATTTCCGCTGCTCGCTTGTTGGAAAGAATCATGTGCGCGAGCGCACCCATCACCCAGCGCGCCTTCGCCTTGGCGCGCATGTGCGCGGCAAGCAGAGTTCCGGTCCCGATCGGCTTGGTGAGTACCAAGGCGTCGCCGGGCCGCAAGCCGCCTTTTCGCAGCAGCGCGTCGCGTCCGACCAGTCCGTTGACCGACAAGCCAAACGCGAGCTCCGCGCCTTCGCTGGTGTGACCGCCGACCAACGCGCAGCCCGCTTCGGTCAGCACCTCGTTCGCGCCTTGCATCAGCGCGGCGAGTTCCGCTTCCACTTTTGCTTCTAGACCGTATGGGATGGTGGCGATGGCAAGCGCGCTCTGCGGCTCGGCGCCCATGGCGTAGATATCGCCTAGCGCGTGGTTCGCGGCGATTTTGCCGAATAGGTAGGGGTCATCGATAATGGCGCGGAAATAATCCACGGTTTGCACCGACAAGCGCTCGCCGCCGGTGTCCACCACGGCGGCATCGTCGGGTGCATTCAGGCCGACGACGACATCGCCGCGCACCACGGGAACAAGTTGATTCAACGCGCGGCTCAACACCGTAGCGCCGATCTTGGCGCCGCAGCCGCCGCAGCGCATGGCGATGGCGGATATCTCCTTGATCGCGTCTTTATCGCCGACACCGCTCGGGGCGGCGGCAGCCCGGGCGGTCATCTCCGGCAGTTCGTTGAACTTGCGCATGAACTTGCGGTCGATGTGATCCTTCCAGCGCCATGCCCACTCGCCTTCGAAGCTGATGCCGTTACGCACGCCGACCGCGTAACGGCTTCCCGTCGATACCAGGTAAAGGGCATCGCGTTGCGGACGATACGGCTGCAACGCCTCCCCCGCGACCAGCCGGCGCAAATTCTCCGCCAGCACCGGGCCCTGGCGCACGGCGTACACACCGGACTTCGGCAGCGCATGATTGCGCATCGACGCCACATCGCCGGCAGCAAACACCCCGGGATGCGAAACAGATTGCAACGCATCGTCGACCGCAATGAAGCCGCCTTCGTTGAGCGTGAGGCCGGTCGCTTTCAGCCACGGCGCGGCCGCGGCTTGCGTCGTCCAAAACAGGTTATCGAACTCGATCACCGCGCCGTCGCCAAGCCGCAGGCGCTGCGCTTCCACCGCAACGACGCGCGTGCCCGTGCGTACTTGAATGCCACGCTCGGCCGCGATGCGCTTGAGCCGAGCTTGGGCGGACGCCGGCAACACCGGCACGATAGTTTGCGCGGCGGTGACGATGGTGAACGCTAGGCCGCCCGGATCGAAACCCGCCGCCGCTACGTCGCGCCGCAGCCGTTCATGCAGTGATAAACACAGCTCCACACCGGCTGCACCACCGCCGACCACGACGATGCGCGCGCGCCCTTGAGCCGACAGAACGCGCGCGCGCGCCGCTTCAAAGCGCGCAATGAATTGGTCGATCGGCTTTACCGGTATGGCGTGCTCTGCCACACCCGGCAAGTCTGCGGCGCTGGGCGTCGAGCCGATATCGATCGACAGAAAATCGTACGGCACCGGCGGGCGGCCGGCGCACAGCACACGCCGCTGGTTCAGATCCAAGCCCTGCACCTCGCTCTGATAGAGCCGCGCTTGCGCAAAACTGCTGAGCGGCCCGGTGTCGATATGGACTTGATCGAAATCATAGTGGCCCGCGACCCAGCCCGGCAGCATGCCGGAGTACGGCGTGTGCACCTGCCGCGTGATCAACGTCAAGCGCACACCAGGAACCGGATGCATGCCGAACATGCGCAGCACGGTAACGTGCGCATGCCCAGCACCCACCAGCACTATGTCCTTGAGCACCGGCGTCGACGTGCTTTGCATTAAGAAATCGCCTTCCTGCGCGTGGTGTTAGGTTGGCCGAACGGTAGCGTGTGCCAGGCCGGTAGTCAAACGCGTCGGTGCATCAAGTGCCTATGTCATGTGCCGCGTTGCCGGAACTTCCACAGATTGAGGTTCGCCCGGATGCCGGCCAAGGGTGAGTGGCAGCGAGACAAAAGCGACAAAAGCGACCAGCATCAGCACGGTCAGCACAACGCCGAAAATCTGCAGGGCGAATGCACGCAGGGGGTGGTTCATAGGACACCTTGTGATCAGGGATGGTGAGCTATCCATTGTGACCCGCTCTGCTTAAGGGCCACTTACCAGGCAGCGAGTTGCACAGCCACCGTTAAGAAAACCCTAAGGCTGCGCTCATACCATGTGAGTCAAGGAGGTCATATGAACCTGACTACTTTGACTCGCACCGCAAGAATCGCCGTCCTACTAACCGCAACTGCCGCAGGCTCTGTAACGCGTGCCGGCACGCCAGCCGAACTGCTCGCCGGCTACGCAGCGCAGGGCACGGAGGCGCCTTCACCAAAAGCCGGTCAGCAGTTCTTCAACAACCGCCACGGACGCGAATGGAGTTGCGCATCCTGCCATGGCGCCGTGCCAACGCAGACCGGCAAGCACGCCTCCACCGGCAAACCAATCGATCCACTCGCACCCGCTTTCAGCGTCGAGCGCTTCACCGACGCTGCCAAGGCGGAGAAGTGGTTTCGCCGCAACTGCAACGATGTGCTTGGACGCACCTGCAGCCAGGCTGAAAAGGCCGACGTACTGAGTTGGCTTCTGACCCTTAAACCCGGAATGTAACAGGAGTAGCACTATGGTCAAACGCCAATTGATCTCGATCGCCGCACTTGCCGGAGCGCCGTTTCTGCAGCCCGCCTGGGCAGATGAGGATGCGGCTAGAGGGGTGCCGCTGCAGCCTAAGTATCAGCAAGAATGCGGCGCGTGCCACGCGGCTTATCCGCCGAACATGCTGCCTGCGGTCTCGTGGCGACGCATTATGATCAACTTGAATCAGCACTTCGGCACTGACGCCACTGTCGATGCGGCGGCAGCAAAGGAGATTTCCACTTGGCTAAACGCGAACGCCGAAGTGGGCAAACGCGCGCGCGAAGCGCCGCCGGAGGATCGCATCACGCTCGCGCCATGGTTCAAGCGCGAGCACGACGAAGTGCCTGCCGCTACCTGGAAGTTACCGGTGGTTAAAAGCGCCGCCAACTGCGCGGCCTGCCACACCAAAGCCGACCAAGGAGATTACAGTGAACGCAACATCCGCATCCCGCGCTAACACCGAAGCTGTTTCCGGCCAAGGGCGGAAAGTACTAGTTTGGGACGCCCCGGTACGCGTCTTTCATTGGCTCATGGTGATCTGTTTCGCCGGGGCGTACATCACCGCCGAAAGCGAGCGCTGGCGTTTGCTTCATGTCACGCTCGGCTATACGATGGGTGGGTTGGTCGCGTTTCGCTTGCTTTGGGGCTTCATTGGCAGCCGCTACGCGCGTTTCTCTGAATTTGTGCGCGGCCCAAGAGCGATCGCCCGATACGTCGGTTCGCTGCTGCGCGGCCAACCGCGTCACTACACTGGGCACAATCCTGCCGGCGCATTGGCCATCGTCATGTTGCTGCTGCTCGCAGTAACGCTCACCATTTCCGGTTGGGCGCTATACAACGAAGTGAGCGGTGATTGGCTCGAAGAAGTGCATGAGGTGTTAGCCAACTTAATGCTCGCCGTTGTCGGCGTGCATATAGCGGGCGTTGTGATCAGTAGCTGGTTGCATCGCGAAAATCTGGTCGGCTCGATGCTCTCGGGGCGGAAATTCGCTTCGCCGCAAGAAGCCATCCGGAGCGCATGGCGCAGCGTTGCTGTCGTGATGCTGGTTCTTGTACTGGGTTTCTGGTGGGCACAGTGGCGTAATGCGCCAAACCCGGAGCAGACCGCGCAACTGCCGGCCCGCGCCGACCGCGCGGTCGTCCAAGATCACGGCGAGGACTAGCACGGTTTTTGCGCGACAATGTAGGCATGCGAATCCTGCTCGCGGAAGACGATGCTTTACTCGGCGACGGTTTACGCGCCGGCCTGCGTCAACTCGGCTTTCAAGTCGATTGGGTGCGCGACGGCGCCGCCGCCGAACGCGAGTTGCGCGGTCAACCCTACACCGCGGCAGTGCTCGATCTCGGCTTGCCGCGCAAAGACGGCATGGAGGTGCTCGAGGCGATTCGCCGCGCCGGAATCACGCTGCCTGTGTTGGTGCTGACCGCGCGCGATGCGCTGCCGGACCGCATTCGCGGGCTTGATACCGGCGCCGACGATTACGTCGTGAAGCCGGTCGATCTGAACGAACTGGCGGCGCGCTTGCGCGCGCTCGTGCGCCGCGCGCACGGCCAGCCGCAAGAATGTCTGATGGCCCAGGATGTCCTATTGGACCCTGCCGCGCGTTCGGTACACCAAGCCGGAGAATTCATCATCTTGTCGCAACGCGAATTCGATCTGTTGCATGCGCTCATGCTGAATGCCGGACGCGTCATGTCGCGCGAACAGCTGGAGCAACAGATGTACAGTTGGGGCCAAGAAGTCGAGAGCAATACGATCGAAGTTCACATCCATCATCTACGGCGCAAGCTTGGCCCGGATATCATTCAAACAGTGCGTGGCGTTGGTTACCTGCTGCAGCGCGGCGCATCCACAGCATGACGACGCGGCCACGTTCGCTGCAAGGCCGCTTGCTGAGCCTCGTACTGAGCTTAGTTATCAGCGCCTGGATCGCCACTGCCATCGTCACCTGGTTCGACGTGCGCCACGAACTGGGTGAGCTGCTCGATGGGCACTTGGCGCAAGCGGCCGCATTGCTAGTCGTACAACAGACAAACGAAATCGAAGACGATCATCATGGCATTGATGCACCGAGCCTGCATCGCTACGCGCCAAAAGTGGCCTTTCAAGTTTTTCATGAGGGGCGCATGGCCCTGCGTTCCGCCAATGCGCCGTTGGTGCCGATGATCGATCCGCAGGAACACTTTCAAACCGGTTTTCGAACAGTGAGGATCGACGCGACTACATGGCGCGTGTTTGCCGCCTACGGCGCTGAGCGCGACGTGCAAGTTTACGTCGGTGAGCAAGAGGCATCGCGCAGCTCCATTCTGTGGGCAGTGCTGCGCGGCACGCTGTGGCCGATGCTGCTCGCCCTGCCGTTGCTGGCTCTAGCGGCTTGGTGGGCTGTGCGCAGCGGGTTCGCACCGCTGCGTCGCCTTGTCCAAACCCTGCGCGCGCGACAAGCACAGGCACTGCAGCCGATTGTCATGGCGAATGCGCCAGCGGAAATCCTGCCGATGGTCGAAGCGCTCAATGATCTATTCGCCCGCATCGCAAACTTGATGGAATCCGAGCGGCGCTTCACCGCCGATGCCGCACACGAACTGCGCACACCCGTTGCGGCGATCAGGGCACAGGCGCAAGTCGCGCTGGCAGAATCGGATAGCGATCTGCGCGCGCGCGCCTTGCACGCTACGCTTGAGGGCTGCGATCGCGCTGCGCGCCTAGTCGATCAGTTGCTCATGCTTTCTCGGCTAGAGGCCGGCGCCGCACCCTCGCTCGTTGCGGTCGACTTGAGCACGCTCGCCCGCCAGGTGGCCGCAGACATAGCGCCGCAGGCCGTTCGAAAACAGCAGCATCTAACGGTAGATGCTCAACGCGAGCATATCGTCAAGGCGGATGCCCCCCTTTTGTCTGCTCTCATCCGCAATTTAATCGACAACGCCATTCGCTATAGTCCGGCGGGTGCACACGTCAAACTCTCAGTCGCGGCGCACGAGCATGGCTTAGAGCTATCGGTGGAGGATAACGGCCCCGGTCTCACAGAAGCGGAAATTCAGCATCTCGGCGAGCGCTTTTTTCGCGTACTCGGCACTGAAGGGAGCGGGAGCGGATTGGGTTGGTCTATCGTCAGGCAAATTGCACGCGCTCACCGCGCTTTCGTTGAGGTCACACGCTCGACATCGGGCGGCTTGCGAGTGTGCGTGCGCTTTTCGCTGCCCGCTACCAGCTAGCGTCGCGTCCCGAGCCTAACGCTTGCGCGTTGCGCTAGAACTCACGCGCTTCTTCGATGCCTTAAGCTTGGCCGCAAGCTTACTCAATGAGTCGCGCATCTCCTCGGCCGCCCTTTCGGCGTTGCTTCGCATCTCTTCCCACGCATCCGCACCATGCTCGCGCAGCGCCAGCACCTGTTTCTGAGCTATGGCACGGAGCTCACCCAAGCGTGTCCACTGCGGGTCGAGTTCTTCTCTTAGCTTTTCACCTACCTCTTTTGCGGTCAGCTTCAGTTCCTCAAACTTATCGTCCCACTCGCTCAAGTGTTGCTCAAACTTCTCGCGAAACTGGAACTTTTTGTGTTCCTCGTCGCTGCCCCCACCTTCGCGCAACAATCGATCTATTTCCGCTTCGGCCTCAAGCCAGTTCCGCAGCGCATCGCCCGAAAAACCATTGTGTTCCGCCCGAAAATATGCCGCCTCGGCGATCATCTCTCGACGCTGCTCTGCCGACACGGGTGCAGCACCCCGTTGATTTCTAGACATAGCCGGTCCTCCTAAAAACGAGCCCCAACCCGGGCAACGAACCAGCGTGCATGCTACCGAGTCAGGCGACGGCCTTTTTTGATCTTGATCAAACTATTTGCCAAACCTCATCGCTTTTTGCGTGTGTACCGATCTCCCGCGCGGCGTCGGGCTACGCACGCCGGCGCGAATGGTAAAGTATTCGCATGAACGCCGCCGAGCAAAACGTGCTGGTCGCTGCCGCAGATTCTTTCCTGCGCCAGCATCTCCCCTTCCGCAAGATGCTGGCGGAAGAGACTCGCGGGCTCGCTGCACGGCTGCGGCTTACCTACTTTGCCAAGGACAGCAAAGTCCTTGATGCGACGGACGGCTTGCCGAGTGCCTTGTTCATTGTTCAGCGCGGACGCATCGAAAGCCGGCGCGCGGCACCCGGTGATTCGCCACGCACACTCGGTGCTGGCGAGGTATTTCCAATCAATGCGCTTCTGGCGCGGCGCGCGACACGCAACTGCTATCGAGCCATTGAAGATACCTTCTGCTATTTACTGCCGTTTCAAGAGTTTTTGCGATGCTTTGAGGAGAGTAGTGAGTTTCGCCGCTTCTGCACGAACTACCTAAGCAGCCTGTTGGATCAAAGTGAGCGTGAACGGCAAGGAGAATTCGCCCAAATCGTCGCCCTGCAACAAACGCTCAATGCTCTGCTGCGCGAAACCATGACGCGTGAGGTTCTGACCTGCCTACCCGGCACGCCTATCGGCACGGCGCTGCGGCAGATGACGCAGCGTAAGGTAGGTTCCATTCTAATCGTGGAGGATCGCCGCGTTGTTGGCATTTTGACGGAGCGCGACGTCATTGCTCGCGTCACGCTATCTCAAGCGGATCTAAACGTGCCGATAGCGCAATTCATGACAGCCAAGCCTGTCACACTGCGCAGCGACCAAAGCGCATACGATGCCGCCTTGACCATGACACGGCATGGAATACGCCATGTCCCGATCACCGAGGAAGGCAACCTAGCCGGCATCGTCTCCGAGCGCGACTTGTTTGGTCTGCAGAGAAGCAGCTTGCACCACATCGGCCGCGCGATATCCGTCGCCGCCGATACTGGGGCCTTGAAGTCGGCCGCCAGCGGCATCGGCCGTCTAATCGAACGGATGCTCGCGCAAGGCGTCGCCGGTGAGCAGCTCACGCGCCTTATATCGTCGCTTAACGATCGGGTTGCGCTGCGCGCCATCGCATTGCAGGCTGAGCTGCATTCCATTCACGAGATCGAGTTTTGCTGGCTGGCGCTGGGCAGCGAGGGCCGCCAAGAACAGACTTTAGCCACCGATCAAGACAACGCGATCGTGTTCGATGCTGGAGAGAAAGATGTCGAAGCGCAACGAGAGCGCTTGCTTGCGTTCGCTGCTTCGGTGAATGACGTCTTGCGGCAGTGCGGATTTCCGCTTTGCAAAGGCGGCATCATGGCAGGCAACCGTGCCTGGTGTTTGACGCTGCGTGAATGGCTTGCACAATTCTCCGACTGGGTGCGTAACCCCGTGCCGGAAGCATTGCTCAATGCAGCGATCTTTTTTGATTTGCGCGCCTTGGACGGGAATCATCGTCTAGCCACTGAACTACGCGCAGCAGTCACGGAGATGACCTCCTCACGCACTTTGTTTCTGCGTCACTTAGCGGCCACCGCGGTGCAGAATGCCCCCCCGCTTGGCTTGCTGCGCGATTTCGTTACCGACGACAGCGAGTATCCCGGCACGATTGATCTAAAGGCCGGTGGCATCCGCATATTTGTGGACGCAGCACGGATTATGGCGTTGTCCCAACGCGTCACGGAAACGTGCACGGCAGACCGCTTGCGGCTTGCCGGCCGCGCCATGCGTGTGACAGACCAAGAGATCGCGGCGCTCATTGAAGCGTTCTACTATCTGCAAATCTTGCGTCTAAAACATCAGCAGTTGCATCCGGACCGGCCTGCTAACCGCATCGCTCCCGCCCAGCTTAACGCGCTGGAACAGCGCGTCCTAAAGGAGTCTTTGCGACTGGCGAAAACGCTGCAAACGCGCTTGTCGCTCGACTATCAACTGTGAGCTGGTGGCCTTTCGGCACAAGCCGACCACTCTTGACGGACACGCAAGCGCAGCAACTGCGGCGCTGGCAAGCGATTACCCTGCCGCATGCGAAACTTGGTCTAGACGGTGCGAGGTTTATTGTTCTGGACACTGAAACATCTGGCCTCGATCACCGAAAGGACCGCCTACTCTCGATTGGAGCGGTAGTAGTGCAAAGCAGCACTATCGAGATCGGCGAGGTGTTCGATTGTGTTTTGCGGCAGGCTACTCCGAGCGGGCAAGACAACATCCTCATCCACGGTATTGGCGGCACTCAGCAACTTGAGGGAGAGCCGTCCGTTCCAGCGCTGTTGCGCTTTCTTGCATTCGCCAAGAAAGATCCAATCGTTGCGTTTCACGCGGGCTTTGATCAACACTTCGTCGATCGCGCCTTGAAGCGCCATTTGGGCTATACCAGCGCGAGCACTTGGCTTGATCTCGCTCTGCTATTGCCCGCGCTATTCCGCGAGGTGCCGGGCACCCATCTGGATGACTGGCTGGCACACTTCGGCATCATCCCGGCCCAACGGCACAGCGCGCTAGGGGACGCCGCCGCCACTGCGCAGCTATTGTTGATTGCGCTGAGCGAGGCGCGCGTGCAAGGCTTGCTAAACCTGCGCGCTCTGCGCAAGCGCGCCGCTCAGCTTCGGTGGCTGCAGCGCTGATGCTCAGCGGACTTCCAGCTTCTTGACTCCGCCGCCCGCTTTCTTGGGCAGCGTCAATTCAAGCACGCCGTCGGCGTACTTCGCGTCCGCTTTGGTTTGATCGACGTCGGTAGGCAAAGTGAAGCTGCGGTACATGCTGCCGTAGTAGCGCTCACTGCGCAGCAGCTTCTCGCCCTTCTTCTCTTCGTGCTCCTTCTTGACCTCTGCCGTGATAGCGACTTGATTGCCGTCGATCGATACGCCAATGTCTTCCTTCTTGACGCCCGGCACTTCCGCCTTAACCGTGTACGCGGCATCATTCTCTGCTACATCGATCGCGATATCGATCGCTTCGACGCCCTTCATGCGCATGGGTTGCATCATGCGCCGCATCATCTTCTCCACAGAGTCATCCCACAGACTCATGCGTCCCAATTCACTAAACGGTTCCCAGCGCGAAATATTAGCCATTGCACTCTCCTTCGGTTCATCGGACAGGTACTGTCTTGCGGTAGTCCCAGATTGCCGACGCAGCATATCCCGCCGAAACGTCACAGTTTTTGATTTGCATCAAACCGCACGCACTCACCTACTCTCAACAGAGTTCAGCTGCGGTTTCTGCGTTCGATTTCTGATCTATGTCAAAGCGCTCACGGCGAAGCTGGTTAACCTATCGTCGTATTGCCAACCGGGAGGGTCGTGATGTATCGCAGTATTTTGGTTCATCTTGATCACAGCAAGCACTGCGCGAGTCGCATCGATGTGGCCTGCGCTTTGGCGCAAACCTATGACGCACATCTGATCGGTCTATACGCGATCGATGGACGCGAAGGCCTGGGTGAAGCTGCCGGAACAGGCGCACTGCTGGAGCGCATGGGTTTGGTCGCGCCTCAGTTCGCCCGATTCGCCGCGCTCTTTGAGGAACGCGCCGCGCGCGCCGGCATCGGCAAACGGGAATTGCGTCAAGCGGAAGGCGATGCCGCCAAGAACGTCGCGCTGCATACGCGCTATTGTGACTTAGCCGTAATCGGGCAAGGCGACCCGGAAGAAACGGCCACTGGTGTAACAGCGGTCTTCGCTCAACATGTGGCGCTGGGCGCCGGCGCACCGGTTCTCGTACTGCCCTACTACACCGATACCTTTGCAACTATTGGTCAACGCGTACTGATCGCTTGGGATGGTGGCCGCGAGGCTGCGCGCGCCGCACGTGACGCGCTGCCGTTCCTGGTGCGCGCGCAGCAAACCTATGCGGTGAGCGTTCGTTCCAAATCCGGCGAGCGTGCTGAGCTAGCACCAAGCGCGGATTTAGCGAAGTATCTTGCGCACCATCGGGTTCGCGTTGAAGCCAGCGAGACTTTTGGCGGCGACATTGGCGTCGGCGACGCGCTGCTTGCCCGCGTCTCCGACTACGGCGCGGATTTGGTGGTCATGGGTGCTTACGGTCATTCGCGGCTGCGCGAACTGGTGCTCGGGGGTGCTACGCAGACTCTGCTTAGCCACATGACCGCCCCCGTGCTGATGTCGCACTAAGATTCAGCGACCTTACAAGATAACTACGCCTCGGGCAGCGCGGCGAACTGCTCTAACCAGCGCATGAACTCGCCGTAATCCATCGCGCCGACGCGGCGGTCCAGTTCCTCACCGCCGCGCATCGCGATGAACGCGGGTATGCCGCGCACGCCGAAACGCGCAGCAAGCTCGGGCTGCTCCTCCGTATTGAGCTTCGCGATGCGCAGCCTGGGTTCCATGGCGGCTGCGGCACGCTCGACGAGCGGTGCCATCATGCGGCACGGCGCGCACCACGACGCCCACAAGTCTATGACAATCGGAATGGCGCTACGCTCGGTGTGCGCCGAGAAGTTGGCGCGATCCAACTGCAGCGGCTTGCCGACAAACAGTGCCTGCTTGCATTTGCCGCAGCGCGCCTCCTGCGCAGGGCGAGCGGATAGCATACGGTTGGTCGCGCTGCAATACGGGCAAACGACGTTAACCTTGCGCTCTGCACTTGGGTTCATACGATCAGCTTACCGATACACCAAAACGGGGATCTTGCTATGAGTCAAGACCTTGTTCGTCTCGCTACCCAACACCAAAGCTCTGACCCCGCGGCGGCCGTGGGAAGCCATCACGATCAAGTCGCTGCCAGCACGCTGCGCCGCTTCCAGTATGCCAAGATACGGTTGATCAAATCGGTTGCGCACTTCCTCGCATGTAACACCCACCGCCTGGACCTGCGCCGCCACAGCAGCCAACGCTTTGTTGGCCTCCTCTTCGGTTTCCTCGGTGAACTCCTCCTGGCTAATCGCACCATAGATGGCCGCTTCAGGGTAAACCACAGCGGAGAACAACGGCATGACATAGACGGCTGTCAAACTTGCATTGAAGCTCTTCGCCAGCACTGCCGCGGCCTTGACGGCACTCATCGACAACTCAGACCCATCAGTTGGAACAAGTATGCGCTTGAACATAGTCGTTTCCCTCCATTCGGCCTTCTAGTATCGCTACAGCCGGCGAATCGGTGTTTGACCTAAGTCAACGAGAGACCCCCTCTTGTTGAAGCCGCGCCCGCGCGCGCAGGGGGGTCGGCCGGCACTCACACAGAGGCTAGCGTGACTAACGCGCGACATGCCGTCGTGAGGCGGTATCGGATCGCAGTTAGATGCTAGTTCTGCATATACCCGCTGTAGGATATATCGCTCTACTTTATTCATGCTTACTTAACTGAACATCCTCTTCATTGTATACCTTGAGTTAAGCTCACGACTATGTCCAATGCCGCCGCAACTCTATTGAGCGTGCCGAAGTCACGCTTGCCGTGGCTGGTGCTGGCGGTATCGGCCGTCTGCACCCTGCTCGCATGGCAGGTGCTACGCGAGGCTACCGCGGCGCGCGCGCGCGCGCAGTTCGACTCACACGTGCAACGCGCTACTCGCGAGATCGAGCTCCGTATGCGCGCGTACGAACAAACGCTACACGGCGCCGCCGGTTTGTTTGGCGCATCCCGCAAACTCGAGCGTCTCGACTGGCGCAACTATGTCAGCAACCTGAAAATCGAGAAGTACTATCCAGGCATTCAAGCCATTGGCTACGCGGACGCTCTCACACAGAACGATTTGCCGGGGTTTCTCGCTGCGATCCGTTCCGATGTCGCCGCCGGCTATACCATCTACCCCGCCGGCACGCGCACTACTTATGCGCCCATTCGTTACATTGAGCCGTTCACCGGCACCAATATCCGCGCGCTTGGCTTCGACATGTACGCCGAGCCGGTGCGCAAGGCGGCGATGGACCAAGCGCGCGATAGCGGCGATGCGGTGCTCAGCGGCAAAATCACCTTGATCCAAGACGAATCGAACATCGAGTCGCAGAGCGGCAGTCTGCTTTATGTGCCGGTATTTCGCCACGGGCTGCCGACTTCGACCCGCGCGGAACGGCAAGCGGCGCTGCTGGGATTTGTCTACGCCGCCTTTCGCATGAAGGATCTCATGTCGGAAGTCCTGCGCTCGCACGCGGGCGACATCGATATCGAGATCTTCGATGGTCCCAACGCAAGACATGAAACACTACTGTTTGATGGCGACGCCACGCTGCACGCGGGCGCTCAGCAATACCCCACGCCCCTGCACAGTCAGCAGCAGATCAGCGTGGCAAAGCGAAGCTGGACACTCGCCTTCGCTGCACATCCGGACTATCTAAGCAACGTCTACGGAATCACCCCAACGCTGGCGCTACTGGGCGGTGGCTCCATTAGTTTGCTGCTGTTCGGTTTGAGCGGGGCGCAGGCCAACACGCGAGCGCGCGCGCAATTGCTCGCGCAAGAGATGACCGGTGCATTGCAACAAAGCGAAGCGCGCCTGGACGGCATTATCCGCGGCGCTGCGGAGGCAATCATCATGACCGATGCCGATCAAAATATCGTCATGTTCAATCCTTCTGCGGAGCGCATCTTCCGCTGCGATGCGCGGCTAGCGATCGGCGCCCCCTTGGAGCGCTTCATCCCCACCCGTTTTCGTGCTGCGCACCGTGCGCACGTTGACGCTTTCGGCCGCACCGGCGTATCCACGCGCGCGATGGGCGCAGAACTCCAGCTATTCGCGCTGCGCGCCGACGGCGACGAATTTCCGATTGATGCCTCGATTTCGCGCATACAGCAAAGCGGCAAGACATTCTATGCCGTGCTGTTGCGCGACATCACACGCCGCATCGAGGCGGAGGCGCGCGTGCGCCGCAGTGAACAACAGCTCGCCGAAGCCCAAGCCATCGCTCACATAGGCAGTTACGAACTAAATCTGCGCCCGCGCAACGACTACTACTGGTCGGACGAGCTGCTGCGCATCGCCGGCCTTACCGAAGTGCCTGCGGATTGGTCTTCCCCCGCATACGCCGCGCAGATCGTCCACCCGGAGGATCGCCCGAATCTGTTGCGAGAGTTTCAGCGCATGCTCAAGGTTCGCGACACCTTTGACATTGAGTACCGCATCGTGCGCGCAGACGGCGAGGTGCGATGGGTGCGCGATCTGGCCAAACCAACAATCGCAGCGGACGGCAAAGTCGATAAGCTGATCGGCACTGTGCAGGACATAACCGAGCGCAAAGCTGCCGAAAGCGCCATCCTCGCCGCCAACGAGTTCAATCAGCAGATTATGACCAGCGTCAACGAAGGCATCATCGTCTACGACCGTGACTTGCGTGCGGTGGTATGGAACCCATTCATGGAGTCCTTAACGGGCATGCGGCGCGAGCAAGTGATCGGCCAGCACATCTACGAGGTTTTTCCAGGTCTGCGCGAGCACCCCGTGCACCACAGCCTGCAACGCGCCCTAGCCGGCGAATCAGTCGTAGCGAGCGAGCCGATCGGGCGTATCCGCGGCACCAATAGATTCCTGCCTACGGGCCGCCACGACGACGTGAGGGACGATCCGCGCATTGCTTGGACTATCGCATCTTGGGCACCGCGCCGCGATCAGCGTGGTGACATCATAGGCGTCATCACAATCGTGTTGGACGTAACTCAGCTCAAGCGCAGCCAAGATCAGCTCCGCCAAAGCAACGACAAGCTGCGCCAACTCTCGGCTCACTTGGAATCCGCGCGCGAGGCGGAGCGCGCGCGCATCGCACGCGAGATACACGACGAACTGGCGGGAACGCTCACCGGCATCAAGATGGATTTGAGTACATCGCTGGAGCTGGCCGAATCGGTTCCAGCACTGCACACGAAGTTGAGCAAGTCCAAGCAATTGGTCGACAACGCCGTGCAAACCACCCGGCGCATCATCAACGATCTACGCCCAAGCATTCTGGACAACCTCGGTGTGTGGGCAGCAATCGAATGGATCGCGAATGATGTGGCAGAGCGCGCCAATCTGGAATGCGAGGTCGCGATTGACTCAGGCGCCGCGGAGACCGATCTGCCACCTGCGATCAGCACCGCGCTATTTCGTATCGTTCAGGAGTCACTGAACAATATCTGGCGCCACGCCGATGCCACTCGTGTAAGCGTCCGCGGGCAGCGAACCGATGACGCAATAGTGGTAGAAATCGTCGACGACGGCAAAGGAATGAATGAGGCAGATCTGGCCAAGGCAGGTCATTGGGGCGTGATGGGTATGCACGAGCGTGCAATGTCGCATGGCGGCAGCGTTCACATCGATAGCAAGATTGGTGTTGGAACCACGGTTCGGGTTGAGTTGCCGCTAGCGAGCAGGCCGTCGCAAGGGCCGCAGTAGCCCACAGGAACGCCATCCCGGGAGTGCCGGCAGCATCTTCGCGTTGACCCAACCGCCGAGACGTCCTAAAATTCGAACTCTTTTCCCCGATAGCTCAGTCGGTAGAGCGACGGACTGTTAATCCGCAGGTCCCTGGTTCGAGCCCAGGTCGGGGAGCCAATATCCACGTTGGTTTGTGATTTTTCAGCGAAATCCTGCTCCAAACCGCGTATGGATGCACCTCGTCTTGCCGCGGGGTGCCTCGATCGGCCGCGCCACCATCATGCGTACAATTGACTCAAAATCTGAGTAAACCCTCGGAACCGGGCCCGTCTGCCGCGTATTGGAGCGTCCCTAAGCGCATAGCCAGGAAAGCGCGCTAGAAAACGACCGATCGCGATGTTTGCCTCGAGCCGCGCGAGTCCCATCCCAATACATTGATGCGCCCCTCCCCCGAACGCCACGTGCCGATTCGGAGCGCGCGCAATATCTAAGCGCTCGGGATCCGCGAACTGCGCGGGATCCCGGTTGGCGGCCCCGATACATAGCGTGACGTATGTGCCCTTGGGCATTGCCACCCCACCGATTTCGACGGGCTGCGTCGTTACGCGATTGCCCAGTTGGTTGGAACTTTCGAAGCGCAACAACTCTTCGACCGCGCTGGAGATCAACTCCGGCTGAGCGGCGAGGCGGGCCCTTTCCTTTGGGTATTCGCTGAGCGTGACCAAACCGTTACCGATTAAGTTCGTTGTCGTTTCGTGGCCGGCGTTGAGCAGGAAGATGCAGTTGTGCAACAACTCTTTCGCAGTGAGCCGCTCGCCGCCTTCCTCGCCTTGAATCAGGCGCGTGAGGACGTCACGCTTTGGATCACCCGGCTGCTTGCGCCGCTGCGCTACCAGAGCACTCAGATAGTCGAGGAATTGCGCAACGGCCGCATTGCCCCTCTGCAATGTATCCGGTGGCACGACCGGCTCCAACGCGCTCAGCACAGCCAACGACCAGCCCCGCAACGGCGCCCGCTCGGCACGCGGCACCGCCAACAGATTGCCAATGATCTCTATTGGTATTGCGGCAGCAAAATCCTCAATCAGGTCGACGTGCTGCTTGTGGGCCATCTGCTCCAACAATTGGTCCACCAATCCCACCAGACCCGGCTGCATCGCAGCGATTGCTTGAGGCGTCAGCGCGCCGGCAATAAGCCGTCGAACACGCGTGTGCAGGGGCGGATCGTTGAACACTAAACTGCTGGTATGGTGTTCGTATAACAATGAATCGCCAAACTTCGGTTTGAACTCCGTCCTTTTGTCCGAGCTGAACAGCTTGGGGTTGCGGTACACGTAACTCACATCTTCGTAACGCGTGAGGAAATAGCTGCCGTCCGCCATACACTTTACCGGGGCGTACTCGCGCAACGCCGCGTAGTACGGATAGGGGTTATCGTAAAACGCCTGTGGCAAAGCGGTCAGATTGAAGGCTGCAGCTACTTTCCGCGCGTTATTGGTTTCGATCATTCTGGCTTCCCCCGATCGCAGAGCGAAATCATAGCAGCGCAAAGCAATCACGCCGAGCGTCCAAAATCGGTCCGGGGTCAGCGTATAATTTACGCCTCAAAAGTGCACATCCATAAAGGAATGCCATGTCGGCCAATCCGCAAATCGTCGCTAAACCCGCCCCGACCGTGAAGCTGTTGATTGACGGCAAGTTCGTCGATTCGGCAACGGACGAGTGGCGCGACGTCATCAACCCGGCCACGCAGGAGTTGCTGGCTCGCGTGCCGTTTGCTACTCAGGCTGAAGTCAACGCGGCAATCATCTCGGCAAAAGAAGCTTTCAAGACGTGGCGCAATACCCCGCTCGCGGCGCGCGCCCGTGTCATGCTCAAGCTGCAGCAACTCATCCGCGACAACATGAGCCGCATCGCGCAAACGCTGACCGCTGAACAAGGCAAGACACTGCCTGACGCTGAAGGCGATATTTTCCGCGGCCTGGAAGTAGTTGAGCATGCATGCTCAATCGGCAGCTTGCAGATGGGCGAGTTTGCCGAGAATGTCGCCAACGGCGTCGACACTTACTCGATCCGTCAACCTATCGGCGTATGCGCCGGCATCTCGCCGTTTAACTTTCCCGCAATGATTCCGCTGTGGATGTTCCCGATGGCGATCGTCTGCGGCAACACTTTCGTGTTGAAGCCGTCGGAGCAAGATCCCATGACACCGATGCTGCTGGCAGAGCTGGCCATCGAAGCAGGCGTGCCGCCGGGCGTGCTTAATATCGTGCATGGGGGCAAGGAAGTCGTCGACGCCTTGTGCACACACCCGGACATCGTCGCAGTTTCCTTCGTCGGATCCTGCCACGTTGGGAAACACGTCTATGAACTAGCCAGCGAGCATGGCAAGCGCGTGCAGTCGATGATGGGAGCGAAGAATCACGCGGTCGTGCTGCCGGACGCCAACAAGGATCAAGCCCTCAACGCGCTGATTGGCGCGTCTTTCGGCGCGGCCGGTCAACGCTGCATGGCGGTCAGCGTCGGTGTGCTGGTTGGCGAGGCGAAACAGTGGATCCCCGATCTGGTGGCGAAAGCCAAAACACTGAAAGTCGCCAATGGTAGCGAAAAGGGCGCAGATCTCGGCCCGCTCATTTCAAAAGCAGCCAAGAATCGCGTCGTCGGTCTGATAGAAGACGGCGCAAAAGAAGGCGCCAAGTTGGAACTTGATGGGCGTGCTATCAAGGTTCCCGGGAACGAGAGCGGCAATTTTGTCGGTCCAACCATCCTCTCGGGCGTCAAACCTGGAATGAAGGTCTACGAAACCGAGATCTTCGGACCGGTATTGTCTTTGGTGAACGTTGCAACGCTAGATCAAGCCATTCAGCTCATCAATGACAACCCTTTCGGCAACGGCACCGCGATCTTCACGCAAAGCGGCGCCGCGGCGCGCAAATTTCAAAATGAAATCGATGTTGGCCAAGTCGGCATTAACGTGCCGATTCCGGTGCCGGTGCCGTTCTTCAGTTTCACCGGCTCGCGCGGCTCGAAGCTCGGTGACCTCGGGCCTTACGGTAAGCAAGTGGTGCAGTTCTACACGCAGACGAAGACCATCACGGCCCGCTGGTTTGATGATTCGGTGTCGGCGGGGAAAGTGAACACAACCATTTCCCTGAAATAGGAAAACTACGCAGTGGGACACGGAAGAAGCGAAACGTTGAGGTAATCTCATTTCGTTTCACCTATCATCTCTCACGCTTCACGCTGCTCTCTTCACGTTTCACGGCGCCAAATGGATATAGCGTTCATCGGCCTGGGCAACATGGGCAATCCCATGGCGCGCAATCTCTTGCGCGCGGGCCATGCACTTAAGGTTTTCGACCTCGCCGCAGCGGCGGTCGATGCTCTAACCGAGCTTGGCGCGCGGCCGGCTAAGTCTCCCGCGGAGACAGCACGGGATGCCGAATTGGTCATTACGATGCTGCCCTCCTCGCCTCACGTTCGCGCCGTCTACACCAATCCGGACGGCGTGCTGGCTAGTGTTGGACGCGGCGTTTTGCTGATCGACTGCAGCACCATCGATCCGCACACGGCGCACGATCTGACCGATCAAGCAGCTGCGCGCGGTAATGAGATGCTCGATGCGCCGGTTTCCGGCGGCACAGGCGGCGCTCAAGCGGGCACGCTTACTTTCATGGTTGGCGGTGCGGTGCACGCGTTTGCTCAGGCCAAACCGATCCTGGCTGCAATGGGCAAGAACATCGTGCATTGCGGCGGCCCGGGCACTGGCCAGGCCGCGAAGATCTGCAACAACATGCTGCTCGCCATCAGCATGATCGGCACGGCGGAAGCAATGTCGCTTGGGGCCAACCTTGGCATCGATCCGAAGCTGCTCGCGGGCATCATTAACACTTCCAGCGGGCGTTGCTGGAGTTCCGATACTTATAATCCGTATCCCGGTATAATTGAATCAGCACCGGCTTCTCGCGGCTATACTGGGGGCTTCGGTGCAGACCTAATGCTCAAAGACCTGGGCTTGGCGGTGGACGCGGCACGCACCGCAGGGCAAACCGTCGCGCTCGGCGCTTTAGCGCAGCAGTTGTATCAAATGATGAGTTCGCGCGGCGATGGCGGTAAGGATTTCTCCGGCATCATCAATCTCATCGCCAATCGCAAAATATCCTAAAGTTGCGGCAACGGTCGACGTTATCAGAGGATATCCTCTGGAACGAGCCGACTAACGTGAACGCTGAGCCTGTGCTTACCGGGCATACGCAGCCCTCTTCCTCCAGCGCCGACGCAGCGCACGCGAACGATTTCGATGCGCTGACGCGCTTGGCGCGCCAGCTGTGCGACACCCCTATCGCCAGCATCAGTTCCATGCGCCAGGAACGCGTCTGGTATCTCGCTGCGCAAGGCGTGCAGCTAGGCAGCGTAAGCACGCGCGTCGCGTTCGAGCCACACACCTTTAGGTCAAACAACGCTACGCTAGTCGTGCCAAACACGATGGCGGATGAACGTTTCGCCACGCATCCATTTGTCGCCCAACCGCCACGCATCCGCTTCTATGCTGGGACAACGATTTTCGGGCCCGATGATCAAGCTTTCGGATGCCTCTCAGTCATGGATTGCGTGCCGCGCTCGCTCGGAGAGGCCCAGTCCGAAGCGCTGCGGGTTTTGGCGCGTCAGGTCAGCGTGCAACTCGCGTTGCGCAGAACCCAGAATGATCTCGAGCAGGTCCTGGCCGTACGCGATGCGTTGCAAGACAAGCTCACAAGCTACCAGACGCGCCTGGACGATGCGCTGATTCGCCTGAATACCGAAAGCACCATCGACGCGCTAACCGGGCTGCCCAATCGCCGCGCCTTCGACACCCGGCTGGACGAAGAAACCGACCGCGCGCGCCGATATGAACTACCCATTTCGCTGCTGTTGTTGGAGATCGATCGCTTTGCGCAGCACCAAACCATACGTGGACACGAGGGCGGCAACGATCTGCTCAAAAACTTAGCTCAACATCTGCGCAGGGGATTGCGCCAGTCGGACATGCTGAGCCGTTACAGTCCGTCCGGTTTCGCAATCATTCTGCCGAATACCGGGTTCGACGGCTGCTGCGCTTTGGCTGAGCGCATGCGCAAGAGCGTCCAAGCCGCGGAGTGGTCTGCAAAAGATGTCACCCTCAGCGCCGGCATGTCCAGCCAGGCCAGCGCCAGCGCCCAAAGTGCCGCGTTGCTCGCCGAGGCGGTAAAGGCGCTGACACTTGCGAAACAAAGCGGCGATTCCAACTTGCACTTCACCAATATCGGCTAGAGACGTCGGCGCCCGCGCAGAAAGCTCTTTCGCGCAGCGCAGTGTTCGGGCAAGATGGCGGCCCGCAACAACAATTCTTCTAACCATCAGTGAGCGACATTGAGTTCGTAGTTCATCAACGCATCGGTCACATCACCCTCAATCGCCCCGCCGCACTCAATGCCTTGACCTTCGCGATGCTCAAGGCGATGCGCGCGCAAATGGAGGTTTGGGCCGCGGATGCAAACGTCAAGGCCGTGCTGGTACGCGGCGCGGGGGAAAAGGCGTTCTGCGCGGGCGGCGATATCCGAGCGATCCGTGAGGATTTCTTGGCCGGCAATCGCGCCAACCCTCAGTTCTTCGCGTTCGAGTACGCCTTCGACTACTACCTTCACCATTACCCTAAGCCCTACATTGCCTGCATGCACGGCGTCGTCATGGGCGGCGGCATGGGCATCGCGCAGGGCTCGCCTCTGCGTATCGTCAGCGATAACACGCGCATGGCGATGCCGGAAACGGCAATCGGCTTGTTTCCGGACGTCGGCGCCAGTTACTTTCTCTCGCGCTTGCCGGGCGCTTTGGGCAGCTACTTAGGCGTGAGCGGCACGCATTTGCGTGCGGCCGATGCTCTTTACGCGGGTCTGGCCGACATCTACATCCCCAGCGCAAAGCTCCCAACCATCGATAGGGTGCTGCACGATTGGCAAGGTGCCGATGGCAGCAGCGCCGATCTGCGGCAAGCGTTGCACTCGCTAGGGCAAGACAGGCTCCCCGATGCGCCGCTGGCATCACTGCGGCCAGCGATCGATCAGCATTTCTCGCATGATTCGGTAACAAAGATAATGCGCTCTCTACGCGAAGAAACGCGCGACGAGTTTCGCACCTGGGCCGAGCAAACGCACGATTCGATGGGCAAGCGCTCGCCGCTGGCGATGTGCATCACACTGGAACAACTGCGCCGCGCCAAATCCCTCGCGCTGGCCGATTGCTTCCGCATGGAACTGAACCTCATCTTACGCACGCTCGAACGCGGTGACTTCATCGAGGGCGTGCGCGCACTGCTGGAGAAGAACGCGGCACGCTGGCAGCACGCGCGCGTAGAAGATGTGTCGGCGGAAGATATCGAGGCGGCTTTTTCGCCACTGTGGGACCAATACTCTCACCCCCTTGCCGCATTGAGGTAAGTGAGATTTGAGCAGCACACCGATACATATCGGCGCGCCGACTGCGCTTTGCGCTTCCAGCTACCCTAAGTACTGCTTATACCAAGCGATCGCGTTTCGGGAAGATTGCGCAAAGCCGTTGATGTACGCGTCGAAATGGCCGCCGGGCAGAATAACGAGTTTCTTCGGTTCGCGGGCATTCTCGAACGCGTTAATCGCCACATCCGTCGGCGTGAGGATATCGTTTTCGGCCACCATCATCAGAAACGGCGTCGGCGCGATGCGCGAGATATAAGTGCCGGTCCAGGTAGGCGAGCGCCTGCCCGCTCCCAGTCGTCTTCTTATGGCTAATCAGTCGTCGTGGCGCTGCGCCGGATGCGCCGCTACCACCCCACCGCCCGGTTGCGGGTGTCGCTCCATCTTCTTCGCGAGCTTGCGCAACAACACGTAAAACACCGGCGTCAGCAGCAGTCCGAAAAATGTCACGCCCAGCATGCCGGCAAACACGGCAATACCCATGGCGCGCCGCATCTCCGCCCCCGCGCCGCTAGAAAGCACCAGCGGCACTACGCCCATAACGAACGCAAATGAAGTCATCAGGATGGGTCGCAAGCGCATGCGGCATGCATGGATCGCAGCGTCAACGATACTTTCGCCGCGATGCTCGAGTTCACGCGCAAACTCGACGATCAAGATCGCGTTCTTGCATGCCAACCCGACCAGCACGATAAATCCGATCTGCGTAAAGATGTTGTTGTCGCCACCCATCCCGAACCTGCCGAACGCCCACACGCCGAAGATCGCCGATAGCAGCGCCATCGGCACGATTAGCACGACAGCCAGAGGAAGCGTCCAACTCTCGTAGAGCGCGGCCAACACAAGAAATGCCAGCAACACGCACAACGGAAAGACGAAAATCGCGGTGTTCCCGGCGAGTATTTGTTGGTACGCCAGCTCGGTCCACTCGAATTCGAGTCCGCTCGGCAGCGTTTCGCGCGCCAGCGTTTCCATTAGCGCTTGCCCTTGGCCGCTGCTGAATCCCGGCAGCGGGCTGGCGTTGACGTCGGCAGCGAGATAGGCGTTGTAGCGCATGGCGCGGTCCGGCCCGTAGCTCGGCTCGACCTTCAGCACCGACCCCAGCGGCACCATTTCGCCGCGCGCGTTGCGCGTCTTTAGCTGCATGATGTCTTCGGCGTGCGATCGGTATGGCGCATCGGCCTGCGCAATGACTTGATACGTGCGCCCGAAGCGATTGAAGTCGTTGACGTACAGGGAGCCGAGATAAATCTGCATGGTTTCGAATACATCGGTGATCGCCACGCCTAGTTGCTTGGCTTTGACGCGATCGACCTCAGCGCGCAACTGCGGCACGTTGATCTGAAAACTTGAAAACGTTGCGTACGGATTGATTACCCCGGAACCGCGCGCCTTGTTGAGCAGATTCTGTGTCGCTTTGTATAGTTCCTCGTAGCCGAGGTCGCCGCGGTCTTCCACCATCATCTTAAAGCCGCCGCTGGTGCCCAAACCCAGGATCGGCGGCGGCTGCAGCACGAACACGAAACCGTCTTCGATCACACTCAATTTCTGATTCAGCGCGCCGGCGATTTCCACCCCGCTCATGCCCGGACCTTTGCGCTTGGAAAAGTCCTTCAGCGTGAAGAACACGATGCCGGCGTTCGGCGCGTTCGAGAAACCGGCGATCGACAAGCCCGGGAACGCCACGGAGTGACTAACACCGGGATGTTCAAGTGCCATCGTCGACATGCGCCGAATCACCGCTTCAGTGCGATCCAATGACGAAGCGTCCGGCAGTTGCGCGATGCCGATCAAATAATTCTTATCCTGTTCCGGAACGTAACCGCTCGGCACTTCGCGGAACATGTAGTAAGTCGCGCCTATGAGCGCAACGTAAACGAGCATCGCCACCGACTTAACTTTGAGCACGCGCCCCACTCCGCCCGCGTAGGCGTGCGAAGACCATTTGAACATGCGATTGAACGGTCGAAACACCCAGCCGAACAGCGTGTCGAGCACACGTGTCAAGAAGTCCGGTTTCGCGTCATGCGGCTTCAGCAAGAGCCGGCACAACGCCGGACTCAACGTAAGCGAGTTGAAAGCAGAGATCACCGTCGATATGGCGATCGTCAAAGCGAACTGACGATAAAACTGGCCGGTAAGCCCGCTGATGAAGGCGATTGGAATGAACACCGCGCACAACACCAAACCGATCGCGATGATCGGGCCGCTAACCTCTTGCATTGCCTTGTAGGTTGCATCGCGCGGACTTAGCCCCGCTTCGATGTTGCGTTCGACGTTCTCCACCACGACAATGGCATCGTCCACGACGATACCGATCGCCAGCACCAAACCGAACAGCGTCAGCGCGTTAATAGAAAACCCGAACGCGAGCATCAAAGCGAACGTGCCGACGATCGACACGGGCACTGCCAGCAACGGGATGATCGAGGCGCGCCAGGTCTGCAAGAACAAAATGACTACCAGCACGACGAGGCTGATCGCCTCGAGCAAGGTGATGACCACGGCCTTAATCGAATCGCGCACGAATACCGTTGGGTCATAGACGATGTCGTAGTCGATTCCCTGCGGGAAGGCCTTCTTGATGTCGACCATGGCGGCGCGCACATCGTCGGAGATTTGTATCGCATTCGAGCCTGGCGCCTGCCAGACCACCACCGCCACAGCCGGCTTGTTGTTGAGCAAGCTGCGCAAAGCGTACTGCGACGCGCCTAGTTCGGCGCGAGCAACGTCTCTCAAGCGCGTGACTGCGCCGTCGGCCCCGGCCTTAACGATGATGTCGCCGAACTGCTCCTCCGTCACTAAGCGGCCGCCGGCATTGACGGTCAATTGATAGTCGGCATCCTTTGCTGCAGGCGGCGCGCCGATCGTACCGGCCGCCACTTGCACGTTTTGCTCGCGCACCGCGCGCACGACGTCAGCCGCCGTCATATCGCGGGCTGCGATTTTCTGCGGATCCAGCCACAAGCGCATGGAATAGTCGCCGGCGCCGAATATCTCCACTTGACCGGTGCCGCGGATGCGCTTGAGCCGGTCTTTCACATTGAGCACCGCGTAATTGCGCAAATACACTTCGTCGTAGCGCGCATCGGGCGAGAGCAAGTGGACCACCAATGTCAGATCGGGCGAGCTTTTCACTACAGTCACGCCCAAACGCCGCACGTCTTCCGGCAAACGCGGCTCCGCCTGGCCGACGCGGTTTTGCACCATCACCTGGGCTTGGTCGACGTCCGTGCCGAGTTTGAAGGTCACCGTCAACTGCATGACACCGTCGCTGGTCGAACCCGACTCCATATACAGCATGTTCTCGACGCCGTTGATCGCCTCCTCGAGCGGCGCCGCCACGGTCTCGGCGATGACTTTGGGGTTTGCACCCGGGTAAACGGCACGAACCACCACTGAGGGCGGCACGACTTCCGGGTATTCGCTAATCGGCAACTGGATCAACGCCAGCAAACCGGCGACGAAAATGACGATGGAAAGTACCGCGGCGAAAATCGGCCGATCGATAAAAAAGCGCGAGATATTCATGCGGCGGCTATTTCTTCTCGGTCGCCGCGGCGTCTTTGGCGGCGCCCTTTGCATCCGCGGCTGCCGCCGGAACCTTGGCAGGTTCGCCTTCCATCGGCACTTTTTGCGGCGAGATCGGCATCCCCGGCCGCACGCGCGCCATGACGTTGGCCATTACGATCAGTTCACCCGGCTTCAGCCCTTCCTTGACCACGCGCAACCCGTCGACCATCGGCCCCAACTTCACTGGCCGGTACTCGACCGTATTGTTCGCGCCCACCGCCAGCACGAATTTTTGATTTTGGTCGGTGCCCACGGTGCGGTCGTTGATCAGCAGCGCCTTGTAGGTTCCGCTGCCGACCAGCTTTAGTCGCGCGAACAAACCCGGTGTGAACAAGCGTTCCTTGTTGCTGAACACAGCTCGTGCGCGGATCGTGCCGGTTTTAGGATCAAGTTGGTTGTCGACGAAATCCATCTGCCCTTCGTGCGGGAAACCGGTCTCGTTGGCCAGTCCCATGAAGATGGGATTGCGCACCTCGCGCGAACTGGCGCGTTCACCGGCGCGGGCCAACGCGACGTACTTCAAATAGATTTGCTCGTCGCCATCGAAGTAGGCGTAGATCGGATCAAGCGCCACGATGGTGGTCAGCAACGTACCTTCCGGCGGCCCGGAGTTGACCAAGTTGCCCAATGTCACCTCCGCCTTGCCGACACGTCCGGCGATCGGCGCGCGCACCGTGCTGAACTCGACGTTCAGGCGTGCCGTTTCCACCGCGGCCTGCGCCGCGCGGATCTGCGCCCCCGCTTCGCGCTGCTCGCTTTGGCGCTCTTGCAGGTTATCTTTTGAGACGAACTTATCGCGCATCAACTCCTCTGCGCGCTTCAGGCGCAGCCCCGCCAACTCCGCGCGGCTGCGCGCGCTCGCGAGTTCCGCCTGCGCGCGCTTTAAATCCGCCTCGTACGGGCGCGGGTCGATCACTACGAGGATGTCACCCCTGCTAACTTCGGCGCCCTCGCGGAAGTTGATGCTCTTGATGTAGCCCGACACGCGCGGTCGCACTGCGACTTGCTGCGCCGCTTCGAGCCGGCCGGAGAACTCGTCGTATTCCTTGACGTCGCGCTCGATTACGGCGGCTACGCTAACCGGTGGCGGTGGCGGTGCCGCTGGCGCGGCCCCTGCAGCCGGGGTCTCGCTTGGCGCTGGTTTGCACGCGCCCACTGCGAGTGCAACCGCGATAATTATTGGACCAGCCAGGCAGCGAATGGAAAGCGGAGTCGTCATAGAGCAAGCCTCGGCAACGGCCACCGGCGCCGCGCCTTTTGTCGTTCAGGATGCCCAAATACTACTACAGCGCCCGGTCTCGCCTAGCGGTGCTTGAAGCTGGGCTTGCGCTTTTCCGCAAACGCCGTCATGCCCTCTTTTTGGTCTTCGGTGCCGAAGGTGGAGTGGAACAGCCGCCGCTCGAAGCGCACGCCCTCGCCCAGTGTCGTCTCGAACGCGCGATTCACCGATTCTTTTGCCATCATGACGATCGGCAGCGATAAGTCAGCGATTTTCTGTGCGGTCTTGATCGCTTCTTGCACCAGATCGGCAGCGGGTACTATGCGGCTCACCAAGCCGCATCGCTCCGCTTCCTGCGCATCCATCATGCGCCCGGTCAGCGCCATTTCCATCGCCTTGGATTTACCGACGAAGCGCGGTAGACGTTGCGTTCCCCCAGCACCGGGAATAGTGCCGATGGTGATTTCCGGCTGACCGAACTTCGCCGTCTCCGCAGCAAGAATAAAGTCGCACATCATCGCCATCTCGCAGCCGCCGCCGAGTGCATAGCCCGCTACGGCGGCGATAATCGGCTTGCGGCATTGCGCGACGCGCTCCCAATCGGCGGTAATGAAATCGGCTTTGTACACGTCCATGTAGTCCCAGCCCTTCATTACCTTGATGTCAGCGCCGGCGGCGAACGCCTTCTCGCTGCCCGTGATCACCAGGCAGCGGATGTTCTCGTCGGCTTCGAACGCTGCGACCGCTCCGCCCAACTCTTTGACTAGCGCGGGCGATAATGCATTCAGCGCTTGCGGGCGATTGAGGCGGATCAGACCGACGTTGCCGTGGGTTTCGACCAGGATATTTTCGTAGACCATGATGGAGATCAATTGAAGTCCAAGATGAGTTCGATTCTAACTCGGCGCAGCCAAGTCTCCCACCGCATGCCGCCGCTGGCATTGATCTGCGTAGAATAGCGACAAATCTTGCAGAGTGGAGCGCAGCATGAACTTCGATTTCAAAGGGGCTCGGGTTGTCGTCTGCGGCGGCAGTCGCGGCATCGGCCGCTCGATCGCGCTTGGATTTGCCGAGGCGGGCGCGGCGGTGTCGGTGTGTGCGCGCAAGGCAGATGCGCTCGCCGCGGTACGCACCGAGTTGGCTCGTTTCGGCCAAACCGTGCATACCGGCGTTTGCGATCTTGCCAAAGCAGACGATATCGCACAGTACGTCACGCAGGCCGCTGCCGCGCTTGGCGGCATCGATGTGCTGGTCAACAACGCTTCGGGCTTCGGTATGGGCAACGACGAGGCGGCATGGGCAGCGGGACTGGATGTTGATGTGATGGCCACGGTACGCGCCTCAGCCGCGGCGGAAGTGTTCCTGCTTGCTTCGAAACGCGCAGCGATCGTCAATGTTTCTTCGATCTCCGGCTACCGCGCCTCGGCACGCACGCCAGCCTATGCAGCGGCAAAAGCGGCCATCATCAACTACACCAGTTCCCAGGCCGCGCTTTTGGCGCGCAAGGGTGTGCGTGTGAATTGCGTGGCGCCAGGTTCGATCGAATTCCCCGGCGGATTATGGGACCAACGCAAAACTTCCGCGCCGGAACTGTATAACAGCATTCTGAAGAGCATTCCGTTCGGACGCATGGGTAAACCGGAAGAAGTAGCAAACCTCGTTCTATTCCTCGCCTCGCCACTGGCCAGTTGGATCACCGGCCAGAGCGTGCAGGTAGACGGCGGCCAGCTACTCGGCGCGTAACGGTGAGCCTGAACGCATTGCAGCGCGCGTTTCGGGCTGCGCTGGCCGCAGCGCTATTTTGCTGCGGCGGCGCCGCACGCAGCAATAGCGTTGAAGTGCTGACCAACAACTACGACAACGCACGCAGCGGCGCGAACTTGCACGAACGCATTTTGAACGCCACGAACGTGACGCCGAAGACTTTCGGGCGCATGTTCAGCTACGCGGTGGATGGACCGGTGTTTGCGCAGCCGCTCATTGCAGTTGCAGTCTCTGTAGCGCAAGGCGAGGCGCGCGATCTTGTTTTCATCGCCACCGGCAGCAATTCTGTGTACGCCTTCGCTGCGGGCGGGGCCGATGGTAACGCGGCGCCGCTGTGGCAGCGCACGCTCACGCGCTTACCGCAAGGCACCGCGGCGATACCGAGCGGCATTCTCAGCACCCCGGTCATCGATCGCGCGACCAACACCCTTTACGTCGTAGCCAGTTTGCAGCATGAGAGCCAGCCGCACTTCGTGTTGCACGCGCTCGACCTGCGTGACGGCAGCGACAAGTCGGCCGGTCCGATTGCGATCAACGGCGCGGTTCAAGTTGACGATGTTAGCGTGGCGTTCGCGCCTACGCCGACGCGCATCGCGGTGCAGCGCGCGGCGTTGGCCTTGGCGGCGAACAAAGTCATCATTGCCTTCGGCGGCGACTATTTTGAAGGCTGGGTATTCGCCTACGACAAGACCGATTTGCGCAAAGCCCCAGCGGCGTTTTGCACCACTTGCGCCAGCCGTGTGGCGGCGCTTTCGAAAGTCGACTACCTTGACCAACGCTGTATCGCGCTCGGACCGGGCGGCGGCATCTGGCAGGCGGGCCGCGGGCCTGTGGTGGACGAGCGCGGCTTAGTTTATTTTTTCACCGGCAACAAACAGCACGTCATCAAAGACAGCTGCATCATCCCCTACGCCCGCAACGCCTGTGCCGTGTGCGGCACCGAGGGCGGCTGCGAATGCAAGGGCAACCGCTCGGCTAACGTTTGCCGCGGACCGGATGCATGCAACGCCAACGCCGCGAAGGATCAGCGCGCGTTCGACACCAACGAAGCGCTGATCGCGCTCGATGCGCACAATGGCCTGTCGCTGAAGAGCTGGTTTCGCCCCGCCAACTGGGACGCGGCCGGCGTCAATGGGCTTGAGATCAACGATCTCGATCTGGGCGGCTCCGGCCCGTTGCTGCTCCCGGACACGCAGCACTTGGTCGGCGGCGGCAAGCAAGGCGTCGTGTATTTGCTCGATACGCGGCGCGCTGCGGACTGCGTAGCCTCGCCCACGCAAACGTGCATTGCCGCGCGGCCAGTGCAGAGTTTTCAAGTCGCGCCGACACCGCCGCGCCCGAACGAATACTTCCGTCACATCCTTGGTGGGCCGGTGCTGTGGGCGCGCGGGCGCAATGCCGGGGACGCGCGCTTGTTCCTCTGGCGGCAGAACGACTATCTGCGCAGTTACGTGCTCGATGCGACGTTCGCGGGTTGCAGTGCCACAGAGGCAGCGCCTGATACGACGCATCGCTGTGAAGCGATCGCGCTGGGCGAAGAGTTCATCGACAGCAAGCATCCCGGCGGCATCCTCACTATCTCGGCGAACGGCGCTGATCCGGCGAGCGCGATCGTGTGGGCGGCGACCAATGCGTCGAATAGCGGGCCGGGCAAGCTCATAGCCTATGGCGCGCAACCGCCGGAGAGCGCACCGCGTGTGTTAGTGAAACTATGGGATAGCGAGACATGTACCGAGGATCAAGTGCCGCTCGGCTCGGATTTCACGCCGCCGACCGTCGCCAACGGCAAGGTATACCTGCCTACGGGAGTCAATCGCGTCGACGTGCTTGGATTGATCGAAAGCAAAACCTGCACGCCGGTGCCGCCGCAGCCGAACATGGGACCGATGCTGCAGTAATACTACCTGGAGGGTAACCTCAAGAGCGTTTCTGAATGCTACTCAGTCCGCTATCCTCATTACAGGATATAGCGGCAGCGACGCCAGTAGATTCAGAAGCCGGCGGCGTCGAGTTCCATGACTGCCGCCGCGCCGTGCATCACGCTGTGCGCGAGCGCAGCGGCTTGCGGCAGCGCGTTTTGCGCGTAAAAATTCGCCGTAGCGATTTTGCTTTGGTAGAAAGCCGCATCCCCCTGCTTCGCGGTCAATTGCGCTGCCGCAATTTCGGCTGAGCGCGCTAGCATCCAACCGCCAAACACTGTTCCAACCAGCTTCAAGTATGGCACGGCGCCGGCAAACACGAGCTTGGGCTGCGCTGCGTTCTGCATGATCCAGCGCGTTGCTTGCTCCAGCGATTTGGCTGCCGCACCGAGCGCAGCGGCAATCGCCTTAGTCGCATCGACTTGCGCAATGCGCGCCGTGTCGGCAGCTATTTGCTGCAGCGCTGTGGTCATGGCCTGCGCCCCATCGCGCAACAGCTTGCGGCCCATCAAGTCCAGCGCCTGAATTCCGGTTGTGCCTTCATAAATCGTGGTGATGCGCGCATCGCGCAGGTGCTGTGCCGCGCCGGTTTCTTCGATGAAGCCCATGCCGCCGTGCACTTGCACGCCAAGCGAGGCAATCTCGACCGCCAGTTCGGTGCTCCAGCCCTTTACCACCGGCGTAAGCAACTCGACCCACGCTTGCGCGGCTTTGCGCGCGTTCGCGTCGGGATGATGCAATGCTTGATCGAGTTTCGCGCCTTCCAAGCACATCAAAGCGCGCGCGGCTTCGATGCCGCTCTTCATCGTCATCAACATGCGGCGCACATCGGGATGATGCACGATGGTCACGCGTTGCTTGCTCGAGCCGCCGATATCGGTGCCTTGCACGCGCTCGCGCGCATAGTCGCGTGCTTGTTGGTAAGCGCGATCGGCTATACCCACGCCTTCCACGCCAACCGCAAAGCGCGCCAAGTTCATCATGACAAACATGTACTCCAGGCCGCGATTTTCTTCGCCGACCAGGTGGCCGATCGCACCGCCCTTGTCGCCATACGCGAGCACCGCGGTGGGACTGCCGTGAATGCCTAGCTTGTGTTCAATCGACACGCAGCGCACGTCGTTGCGCTCGCCCAAGGAACCGTCGTCGTTCACCAAGAATTTCGGCACGACGAAGAGCGAGATGCCCTTCACGCCTTCCGGCGCTGTGGGCGTGCGCGCGAGCACGAGGTGGATGATGTTCTCCGCCATATCATGCTCGCCATAGGTGATGAAAATCTTCTGGCCGGTGATGCGGTAGTGAGATCCTTCCGGCACCGCCTTGGCGCGCACTGCCGCCAAATCGGAGCCAGCTTGCGGCTCGGTCAAATTCATCGTGCCGGTCCACTGGCCGGCGATCATCTTGTGCAGATACTTTTGCTTCAGCTCCGCCGAACCGCACAGCACCAGCGCTTCGGTCGCACCGCGCGTAAGCAACGGGCACAAGGCGAACGACATGTTCGATGCGTGCCACATTTCATCCACACAGCACGCGAGCAATGACGGCAAGCCTTGTCCGCCAAACTCGGGCTCCGAGGCAAGACCGTTCCATCCTGCTTCGACGAACTGCCGATACGCTTCCTTGAAACCAGGCACGGTGGTAACACCATGCTCGTGCCACTTCGCCCCGGTTTTATCGCCCACGCGGTTCAGAGGCGCAAGCACGCCACCGGCAAATTTACCTGCTTCCTCAAGAATTTGATCGACCAAGTCCGCGCTCACCTCTGCAAAGGCGGGTATGGTGTTCACTTCCTGCAGCCCGATCACTTCCTTGATCAGAAACTGCATATCCTTCACCGGCGCGTGGTAGTCGCTCATGCTTGCCTCCGAAACTCTAGAATCTTACTTGCCCAAGGCAGCAGTCAGCTCGGGCACCGCTTGGAACAAATCGGCGACCAGGCCGTAGTCGGCGACCTGGAAGATCGGTGCTTCGCCATCTTTGTTGATCGCCACGATGACTTTGCTGTCCTTCATACCGGCTAGATGTTGAATCGCGCCGGAAATGCCGATCGCGATGTAGAGATCCGGCGCGACGACCTTACCGGTCTGGCCGACTTGGTAATCGTTCGGCACGAAGCCGGAATCCACCGCGGCGCGCGAAGCGCCGATTGCAGCGTTCAATTTTTCCGCCAGCGCTTCGAGGATTTTGAAGTTCTCGCCGTTCTGCATGCCGCGCCCACCGGATACCACCACGCGCGCCGAGGCGAGCTCTGGGCGATCCGACTTGGTGAGTTCTTGGCCGATGAATTCCACGTTTGCGTTCCCGGCGGCCGCGGCGAGATTTTCGACTGTGGCCGTGCCGCCCGTTGCCGGCACGGCATCGAATGCCGTGGTGCGCACGGTGATGACTTTGATCGCATCCTTAGACTGCACCGTGGCGAGCGCATTGCCCGCGTAAATCGGCCGCACGAAAGTGTCCGCGGAAACAACCTCGCTAATGTCGGAGATTTGCGCCACGTCGAGGCGCGCTGCTACTCGCGGCATGAAATTCTTTCCCGACGTTGTAGCCGGCGCCAATATATGCGTGTAGTTCTTGGCGATGGAGAGAACGAGTTCGGCCAAATTCTCGGCGAGTTGATGGGCGAACGCCGGTGCGTCAGACGCCAGCACCTTGGCTACGCCCGCAATCTGTGCCGCAGCTTGAGCCGCCGCGCTGCATTGGTGGCCGGCGACCAGCACGTGTATGTCAGCGCCAAGACGCTGCGCGGCAGCGATGGCGTTGCGGGTGCTCACTTTGATAGAGTTTTGATCGTGTTCAGCAACTACGAGGGTTGACATCGGAATTCGGCTCCCAAGCTATTTCTTATCGGCACGTCTGGCCATGAGCAACGCATGACTTGCACGTGCGCTCATGCGATCACCTTGGCTTCGGTGCGCAAGCGATTGACCAAATCGGCAACGTCCTTTACCAGCACGCCTCCTTTGCGCTTGGGTGGCTCTTGCACTTTCAGAGTCGTTAAGCGCGGAGCGGGATCCACGCCTAGCCCCGCCGGGCTCACCGTATCGAGAGGTTTCTTCTTCGCCTTCATGATGTTCGGCAGCGTTGCATAGCGCGGTGTGTTCAAGCGAAGATCGGTCGTAACGATCGCCGGCAGCTTCACTTTGATCGTTTCCAGCCCGCCGTCGACTTCGCGCGTTACCGTGGCAGCGTTGTCCGCAATCACCACTTTCGACGCAAACGTTGCCTGCGGCCAGCCCAGCAACGCCGCTAGCATTTGGCCAGTTTGATTGGCGTCGTCGTCAATGGCCTGCTTGCCGAGAACAACAAGCTGGGGCGATTCCTTATCGCACAGCGCTTTCAACAACTTTGCGACCGCCAGCGGTTGCAGTTCAACATCCGTTTCCACCAGCACGGCACGGTCGGCACCCAAAGCCAATGCCGAGCGCAACGTTTCACCGCAAGCGGCAACGCCCATCGATACTGCAACGATCTCGGTCACCGTGCCGGCCTCCTTAAGGCGCACCGCTTCCTCAACGGCAATCTCGTCGAAGGGATTCATCGACATTTTTACGTTGTCTGTCTCCACGCCGCTGCCGTCGGCCTTGACGCGGATTTTCACGTTGTAATCAACCAGCCGCTTGACGGCGACCAATACTTTCATTCCATCTCCTGGGCTTAAGTCGGGATCGAAAGCTCATGATTTTACTTGGACTCGAGACGCACCGGTTGGGCCAAGCTTATGGCAACATTAAGTGTTTGGAGGCCTGACAAGTCAACGTTCCCGGCATTGGCAACGTTTTATTGGTCAAAAGGCAACGTTTTGTTGTAAAATTCTGCAAAACAGGGGGGCTACGCCGTGCGGTTTTGGACGAATTTCTATACTGCAGGCAGCGTTGCCGGGCTGGAGGGCCGAGTAACGTAACTTCGAAAACCGGGAACGTTGCAAAGAGAGGTTGGTAAAACAGATATGGATATGAAAAATTACAATAGCGACAATTTGCTCGATCTTGCCAAGCGCAAGCTTGGCGTCGACAGCGACTACGCCCTCGCTCTCCAGCTTGGTGTCAATCGCTCGGTGATTAGCCGCATCCGCACAGGCAATCGCCGCATTAGCGCCAAGACCATCGTCAAGATCCAAGGCATCACCGGGTTGACCATGGAAGACATCAAGCGCGTCACGAATGACACGCGGCGCGTTTTCCGCTCACAACCGAAACGCTACCGCGATCGCGCCATGTCGCCGGCGCCGAATCCCTCGAAGGCCACTAACCACATCGCGCGCCTGTTCGATTTCGTGCGCCTCAAGCTAAGCCTGCGTTCCAACAAGGAGTTGGCAAATATCCTCGAGACCGATGTGTCCGTGCTGAGCCACATGCGCACTGGATTCCGGCCCCTTAGCGCGAACGTGATCGTCAAGATTCAAGAAACCACTGGGCTCTCGCTCGAAGGTATCAACGGAATCTTGACTGGCAAGATGCTGCCTCCTGCACTACCGGCGAAGAAACGCGCCTAGACCACACGCACCAACCCTCTCCTCCTAAATCGCCGAGCGCCCTGCTCGGCGATTTTGTTTTGCGCGATCGATTTGCGCGCCAATCTATAATCGAGCGCTCCACCTTGATCTGATCCTCGATGTCACGCACTATGGAGCCGTCCGCGTTGTCTGCTCAATTAGCCGCCATCGTCGGCGCCGAAAACGTGCTGACGGCAGCCAGTGCAATGCAAGCTTACGTAGCCGATTGGCGTGGTCGTTACGTCGGCAACGCGCTGTGCGTCGCACGCCCCGCCAATACAGACGAAACAGCCGCGATCGTGCGCTTATGCGCACAGCAGCGCACCCCAATCGTGCCGCAAGGCGGCAACACAAGCCTGTGCGGAGCCTCAGTGCCCGATCAAAGCGGCAATGCTGTTCTGCTGAGCCTCACGCGCATGCAGCGCGTGCGCGCCCTGGATCTGGCGAACAACACGATCTGTGTCGAAGCCGGCTGCGTGTTAGCCAACTTGCAACAAGCCGCCGACGACGCGGACCGGCTGTTTCCTGTCAGCCTCGCGGCTCAAGGCAGTTGCACGATCGGCGGCAACGTCGCCACCAACGCCGGCGGCGTGCAAGTACTGCGTTACGGCAACATGCGCGAACAAGTCCTTGGCCTCGAAGTCGTGTTGCCGGATGGGCGCGTGTGGGACGGCTTGCGCGCTTTGCGCAAGGACAATACCGGCTACGATATCAAGCACGCGTTCATTGGTTCCGAAGGTACGCTGGGCGTTATCACCGCGGTGACGTTGAAGCTCTATGCGCGGCCGCGCCACCAAGCCACTGCGTGGATCAATGTCGCGGATCCGGCCGCAGCCGTGGCCCTACTGCAAGCGTTGCGACAGCAAGTGGGCGAACGCATCACTGCATTCGAACTGGTTTCGCGCTATTGCGTGGAGCTGGTGCTCAAGCACATCCCGGGCACGCGCGATCCGCTGCCGTATCGCCCCGGCGAGCCGCACGATCTTCAGGGAGCATGGTATGTGCTGCTCGAACTCTCCGATGAATCGGCTGCAGCGAGCCTCTCCGCGGATCTCGAACGCGCATTGTCCGATGCCTTCGAATCGAAGATGATCGGTGATGCCGCCGTCGCCGAGAGTTCGGCGCAAGCGCAGGCGCTGTGGGCGTTGCGTGAAAACATCTCCGAAGCGCAGCGCTTGGAAGGTCTCAATATCAAACACGATATTTCCATCCCGCTCTCCCGTATGTCCGCCTTCGTTGCCACCGGACATCAGCGCATCGCGCATGCCTTTCCCGGTGCGCGCATGGTGGTGTTTGGCCACGTCGGCGACGGCAACTTACACTACAACGTGTCTGCCCCCGAAGGCCAAGACGCGCGAGCGTTCCTGGCGCAAGCGCCGGCCGTCAACCTCATTGTGCATGACTTGGTGCATGAAAACACCGGCAGCATTAGCGCCGAACATGGCATCGGCCAATTAAAGCGGGACGCGTTGCCGCGCTACAAATCGGCCATCGAACTTGATTTGATGCGCGCGCTTAAGCGTGCCTGGGACCCTGACAACATCATGAATCCCGGCAAGATACTTTAGGCCGTGGGTTGTATCGGTAGGGAAGCGGGAATCGCAGACGTTAGCCGCGACCGAGTCCGTAAAACTCGCGATTCGGCCGCATGCCCGTTAAATTCGCCATACGATTCGACAAGGCAAACAAAGCGGCAACGGCGCCGATATCCCAAATATCCTCGTCGCCAAAACCCTGTAGGCGCAACACGTCAAAATCGCTCTGTTCAACTTTGTGCGACTCCGCGGCCACTTTTACCGCGAAATCAAGCATCGCACGCTGGCGTGGCGTCAGCGGCGCTTTGCGGTAGTTGATCGCGATTTGGTCACCGATCAGCGGATCTTTCGTGTAAATGCGCAGAATCGCGCTATGCGCTACGACACAATACTCGCAACTATTTACTGCGCTCGTCGCCACCACGATCATTTCCCGCTCGGCTTTGCTCAGCCCGCTTTCTTTGAGCATCAGCGCATCGTAGTAACCAAAGAAGGCGCGAAACTCGTCCGGCCGGTGCGCCAGCACAATGAAAGTGTTCGGAATGAAGCCAGACTTCTGCTGCACGGCGAGAATGCGCTCGCGCACATCGGGCGGCAAGTCTTCTAGCTTTGGAACAGGAAAGCGGCTTATCGGCAAATCCGCCATGATCTTCACTCGCTGCTTAGTAGGATAGCCACAGTATAACCGGGGCAAGTCGCGCTGATTCCCGGCGCCCGAGATCGCCCTTCACTGCAACAGGAAATCGCGCACCGTGCCGATCTCAAATTGCGTCATGAGCGCCGGCGCATGGCCGACACCGCTAATTTCAACCGCGTATACAGCGGTTGGACGCGAGGCGATCATCTGCTTGAGCGTATCGGCGAGCAACAGATCCGACTCAGTACCACGCAACACCAAGGTCGGGCAGCGCAGCGCCTGCCACAGCGGCCAGAGCGTGACGTCGGCCAGGGGTCCAGCGAATGCCTGACCAATACTGGGGTCATAATGCAGCCGAAACGATGACTGATCAATGCTCACGGCGCTATACTGGGCGAGGTGACGCCATTGCTCAGAGGTGAGTGCGCCAAACCCTGCGAGCGTCTCGCGCAAATAGCGCTCCACGCCTTCCAAATCGGCAAAGCTCGGCGCTTTGCCGACGTAAGCTGCCAAGCGCTCGAGTGCGGCTTTGGGAATGAATGGCCCCACATCATTGATCACGAACTTGCGGATTGGCGCGTTCGGTTGCGCAGCCAACATCATGCCGATCAGCCCGCCCATCGAAGTGCCGACCCACTCGACCTGCTCGACGCCGAGCCGCGCAATCAAGGCATTCATGTCCGCGCAATACTGCGGATAAGCGTAGTCCTGGGCATGAGTCAACCAATCGCTGCGCCCACGCCCGACAACATCCGGGCACACCACCCGAAAGTCGCGCGCCAGTTCCCGCGCCAGATAGTCGAAGTCGCGCCCGTTGCGTGTCAGTCCATGAACACATATCACCACGCGCGGATTATCGGCATCGCCCCACTCAACATAGGCAACGCGATGGAAACCGTGCGGCCCAAGGCCGAGAAAGGAATGCGCGCGTGGTCCGGTCATGGAATCAGATTAGGCAATCGAGCAATCATCGGGCGGCTGAGCAAGCGCTGAGCCGCTTTCGCGTCAGCTACTATCGTAACCCAGTTTCCGGCGCATGCGCATGAAGAAACTCACGCTCTGCGCTGCCGCGGCATGCCATAAAATCGACTCCACGGGTGATCAGACGAGAAGCGTAGCAATGCCAGCGCGAACTTTCAAAGAACGAATCAAAGTATGCATGTTCGATCAATACGGCACCGTTGTGGACATGCAAAAAGGGCTAACCGAAGTGGTTACGCCTTACTTGAGGCAAAAGGGGTGGAACGGACGGCCGGATGCCTTTGTCACTTGGTGGCGCCGCACGCACTTCGAAAGTTCCATGATCGACGCGCTGCTGCACCGCGAGCATACGTCCTATCGCGAAATCGGTCGGCGCGCTGTGGCCTACACTTTAGAGCGGGCCGGACTCCAGTTCACCATGGACGAAGTGCGCTTTCTGGTCGCGCAGATCGAGCAACTCAAACCTTTTCCCGATGTGCCGCAAGCACTTGCGCGCTTGCGAAAACTATACAAGATTGCGGTGTTATCCAACGGCGACCCCGACATGCTGGAGAATTCCAAGGCGTTTCACAAGATCGAGTTTGACGCAGTGATTTCCGTCGCCGTGGCCAATTCATTCAAGCCGCATGTGGCGACCTACATCAAGGCCGCCGAGATCATGGGCGTGGGCATGGACGAAGTGCTGTTCGTCGCCAACCATCCGTTCGATTGCATCGGCGCAAAGTCGGCCGGCATGCACACCGCATTCATCGATCGCCGCATGCGCCCATTTGGCATCACGCCGCACCAACCGGATCTCGTTGCGCTGGATATGAAAAGCTTGGCCGATATGCTGGTAACGCCGGCCGCGTAACCCCACGGCCGGCTCCCCTCGCTCCCCTAACCGAGCATGTCTGCCCAGATATTCTGGGCCCAAGACAGAGCGTATTCACCCTCAAGTTCGTTGGCTTCCTTCGACAGGCCGCCGGAATCCTTCACCGTCTCCAGCAATTTCTTTTCGGCATTGTACTGGTGCACGGAGGAGACGTGAATGACTTTCTTATCGTCGACGAAGCTGTAGCAGGTATTCACCGCCACCGGCGTCGAGTTTGGCGCGCGGCCATCGAGCAACTCGATGATGGCCGCTGCGGCAATCTTGCCATGCTGATTCGCCATATGCCCGGATTTGGGCATCGCCGGCGCCGCCAGCACCGCATCGCCAAGAATGTGGATGCGCGGCTGCACTTTCGATTCCATGGTCAACCAATCGACGTCGCACCACTTGTTGTTGGTGGTAATGAGCCCGGTATTCTTGGCGATATCGGCCGCGCGCTGCGGCGGTACCACGTTCAGCACATCGGCTTTTACGTCATCGAACTCCAGCTTCGCCGTGCGCGTTGCGACATCGACATCCATTAGTCTGCTGTTCGGGCGATATTCGATCATGCCGCCGTACATTTCCTTGAAGATCTTATCGAACAGCGCGGGCTTGGAAACGATCTTGTCGTTGGCATCGAGCACCAGCACTTTCGACTTCGGTTTGGCTTGTTTAAAGTAATGCGCCGCCTGGCACGCGCGCTCGTACGGTCCGGGCGGGCAGCGGTACGGCGCCAAGGGAATGGTGATGGCGAATACGCCGCCATCGGGCATCGCTTCAAGTTGCTTGCGCAGCGTCAGCGTCTGCGGGCCCGCCTTCCAAGCATGCAAGATTTGCTCGCGCGCTGCGGCATCTTGCAAGGCCGGCACTTGATCCCATTGAAACTCGACACCGGGCGACATTACCAAGCGCTCATACCCCATCGACTGGCCGCTGGCGAGTTTTACCGTACGCTTCTCGGCATCGATAGCGACCACTTCGTCATGCACGATGCGCACCCGCTCTTTCGCAAGCGAAGCGTAACCGCGCGTGATGTCGGGCAGCGACTTGCTGCCGCCGATGATCAAATTCGACAGCGGGCAGGAGACAAACTCTTGGTCGCGCTCGATCAACGTGACATTCACGTTCGCGCCGCCCCAATGCTTCAAATAGCGCGCCGCGGTCGCACCGCCGAACCCGCCGCCGATCACGACCACATGATTCTTGCCGCCGCCAGCTTCCATCGATGCGCAGCCGCCGAGCGCGGCAAAGCCCGCGCTCGCCGCAGCCGCCTTGAGAAAATCACGCCGATTCACCGTGCGCATGTTGTCTCCCTATTTTTGCGCCGCGAAATAATCGGCGATCAGTCTTAGCTGTTCGTCGGTGAAACCCTTGGCGATCTGGTGCATGATCGTCGCCGGACGCTTGCCTTCTTTGAATTCGGTCAGCTTGCCGATGGTGTCCTGCGCGGGTTTGCCGGCAAGCGCTGCCACTTTTCCGACCGAGTGCCCCTCCGTGCCATGGCAATTGGCGCAAGTTGCCGCGAGGTTGCGCGCAAGGCGGTCGCTACCTGAACCATGCGCAAAAACGTTGGGCGCAACGCTCACACACAGCAGCAGTGCGAAAAATAGTTTCATGAATAATCCTTGAATCGTTGATCCATATGGTCTGCGCACTCTATGCAAGCCACTGCACACGCCGCAGCGCCATTGTACGGGCTCACGCTGGGCCCGCTTGTCTACATGCACTCCAGCCAATACTGTACGAGATATAAATCGGGATCTGTCTATAGATAAGACATACAGCTTATATCTACCCTGGGTATAAGGGCCTGAGGCAATGCAACCATACCGCATCAGGTTCGATCTGCGCGCGCGCAAGGACTTTGTTAGAGTACCCAATCTAACTTTCGCGCGAGGCCAAACATGACCGCTCCAGTAGATCCGAACAGCGTTTTGATGACGGGCGAGAATTCTTTCATCCGCTTGAGCAAAGACGGCGGCAAGAACCAAACCGATCGTATCAGCCATTGGCGCGTACTGTGGTGCCCCGCGGGCGCCGGTCATGCGCTCTTCGTGCAAAGCGAATTGACCAGCGGCAAAGTGAAGATCTACGGCGACAACGTTGGCGTGGTGCGTTGGTTGCAGCAGACGATTGAATCGCTGCTGTTCCCCGCATTTGCCGATGTCTCGATTCCCGTCGCCAGCGCGGAGTTCGCTCGCGCCGGCGGCCCGCCCACCAGCGCCACGGAAACGGTGATATCGAGCCACGACGAAATCGTCCTAACCTGGCATGACTTTGCCGAACCGTTCGTGCTCACCATGCCGCCCGGCTTCAACAATCGTCCGATCGGCGTGTTCAGCACCTTCTTTCCGGCGCGCGCGGCGCAAGTGGAAATGAACGGCAACTTCGCCGGCGGCAGCCCGTGGCCGGAAATGCGCGGCGACCGGCAATCAAGCAGCGCGTGTCTGGCGTGGTCCGAGAGCTGGGTAAAGCCGCGCGGATAGCCCTTTTTTTAAAAGCTCGGCTCAGCGCCGCGCCACCAGCAGGCCGATCACCAAACCGACAAAGCCGGCGATGGTGAGCGATTGCCAGGGGTGCTTGGTCACGTAATCCTCGGTCGCGCGCTTGGCATGATCGACGTGCTCATCCAAGTCTTCGTGCCATTCGCCGAGCTTGGCTTTCGCGCTTTTGAGCGTTTGCTCTAGGCGCTCGCGCGCATCTTTGGATTTCTCAGAAAGCTCGTCGCCCTGATTTCGCAGCAGCGCTTCGACCTCGGACACCACGTCGCGCAGGCTGCGGGTCACGTCATCTAGTTTGTTGGATTCCATCGCTACTCCTCAAATGAATCGCCCGAGAACCGTTTTCGAGCGCTACCCCTCGATATCTCCCTAAATCGTCACGGCCGCCGCGTGCGGCCGCGCTTAGTCAATGCGTTCAGCAGCAACTTCACCGCTGCCACTGCAATGATCGGCTTAACGCCGGCTTTGCGCACCATCGCCGCGCTGCGCGCGGAAAACAGCAACGCGCCCACGCCCGCCAGCCCGCCCAGCAGCCAGCGCGAAGAAAACGGCGAACGCTGCCAACTCGAGCGCAGGCCGTCGCGCTCAGCGCGAATCTCGCTGCGCAACTGCTCGAGCCGGCGGCACAAGGCTTCGCGCTCGTTCATGGCGTTAGGGCTGAGCGGCAAACGCCTGGAACACGTGGCGGCGCGTCAGCGGCAAATCGACCTTGCGCGCCAGCCGCCACGCCGAGAATACGGCAACGAGTACGCACAACAATTGCACGCCGGCTGCAATGAACAAACCTTTGGCGATATCAGCCGAGGCAAAGACGAAATACGCCACCGCGCCGGCCACCGAACAAATTACCGTGCCGACGCCGAACCAACCCGCCACGAACACGACCACCAATAACACGATGACGCGCACGATCACCTGGCGCAGTTCCAGCGTCATGAGTTGCCCGCTCAGCGCCGCGAACTCGCGATACTTGGCGAGCAACCCCAGCAACTGCTCGCGCATCGACATCTTGCTCATGTTGGCTCCGTTCTACTCAAGTTGCTTGGCCTGTTCGCGCAGCACAAATTTCTGGATCTTGCCGGTCGAAGTCTTAGGGATCGGTCCGAAAACAACAGTCTTCGGCACTTTGAAGCGCGCCAAGCGCGAGCGGCAAAACTCGATCATCTCCGCTTCGGTGGCTTGCGTGCCTTCTTTCAATTCCACGAACGCGCACGGCGTCTCGCCCCATTTTTCGTCGTGGCGCGCAACCACCGCTGCCAGCATCACTGCGGGGTGACGATGCAGTACATCTTCGACTTCGAGCGAGGAAATATTCTCGCCGCCCGAGATGATGATGTCCTTGGACCGGTCCTTGATCTTCGCGTAGCCGTCCGGATAGCACACCGCCAAGTCGCCGCTGTGGAACCAGCCGCCGGCGAACGCGTCCGCCGTCGCCTTCTTATTCTTGAGGTAGCCCTTCATGGTCATGTTGCCGCGAAAGAAGATCTCGCCCATGGTTTCGCCGTCCATCGGCACCGGCTGCATGGTCGCGGGGTCGGCAACCATCATGTCTTCCTGCAACTGATACGGCTTGCCTTGCCGGCCGTTCATCTGCGCGCGCTCCTCGAGCGAGAGCTGATCCCACTCCGGATGCTGCGGACAAACCGCCGCCGGCCCGTAAACCTCAGTCAGGCCGTAGACATGCATCAGATGAAAGCCCATGCGCTCCATGCCCTCGATCACCGCCACCGGCGGCGCCGCCCCGGCTACGAATACGTTCACTTTGTGGTCGATGCCCTTGCGCCATTCCGCCGGGGCATTGATCAGCGTCGCCTGCACGATCGGGGCGCCACAGTAATGTGTGACCTTGTGCTTGCGGATGAGTTCAAAGATGAGCTTCGCATCAACTTTGCGCAAGCACACGTTGGTGCCCGACACCGCCGCCATGACCCACGGGAAAGTCCAGCCATTGCAGTGGAACATCGGCAGCGTCCACAGATACACCGGCAGCGGCGACATGCCCTGCCATGCCATCACATTGCCGACCGCGCTTAAATACGCGCCGCGGTGGTGCGTCACCACGCCCTTTGGATTGCCGGTCGTGCCGGATGTGTACCCCAACGCAATTGCGTCCCATTCATCGCCGGGCAGGCGGAATGGGAAATTAGCATCGCCCTGCTCCAGGAACACTTCGTATTCCATCACTCCGAGCAGCTTATTTGCGGCGTACTTCTGCTCGCCATCGGCGTCGCCGGTATCGCGGAAATACTGTGCATCGTCGATGTCGATCACCAACGGCTTCTTATCGGCAAGTGTCAGCGCCTTCTCGATCACCGGTGCGAACTCGCGCTCGGTCAGCAGCACTTTCGCTTCGCCGTGATTGAGTTGAAACGCGATCGCTTCGGCGTCGAGTCGCGTGTTGAGGGCATTGATGACCGCACCCGTCATCGGAATGCCGAAATGCGCTTCGTACATGGCGATGATGTTGGAACACATGATCGCAACCGTATCGCCCTCGCCGATGCCGCGCTTGGCGAGCGCCGAGGCGAAGCGCCGGCAACGCTCGTAGGTCTGCGCCCATGTTAAGCGCCGCTCGCCGTGAATTAGCGCAACGCGCTGCGGATATACGGTAGCAGTCCAACGCAAAAAGCTAAGCGGACTGAGCGGCGTGTAGTTGGCCGCGTTCTTCTCTAGATCGGTGTTATACCAATTGGGCATAAATTACCTATTGAAAATCCGCTTGCGTCAAGCACTCCCTCGCTCCGAACACGGAGTATTGGCCGGAGCAAAGGGCTGCACACAGAATCCCCATTTCAAATGCCGTCGCCTCATTGCGACATCTATTCTAATTCCCCTGCAAGATCACGGTACACGCGGGTTATAATCGCGCCGCAAAACACATAGGATATTTGCATGAACAAGCTCTACCCCAGCGCGCAAGCCGCTCTGCAAGGCATCGTGCGCGACAACCAGCTCATCGCCGTCGGCGGGTTTGGATTGTGCGGCATCCCCGAAGCGTTGATCGGCGCGCTGCGCGATTCGGGCGTGAAGAATCTCACGGTGATTTCCAATAACGCCGGTGTCGACGGCTTCGGCCTCGGCCTGCTTCTGGAAACACGGCAGATCAAGAAGATGATCTCCTCCTACGTCGGCGAGAATAAAGAGTTCGAGCGGCAATATCTCGCCCATGAGCTCGAACTCGAATTCACCCCGCAAGGCACGCTCGCGGAAAAGCTGCGCGCGGGCGGCGCCGGCATTCCTGCGTTCTTCACGCGCACCGGCGTCGGCACACTGGTCGCCGAAGGCAAAGAAACGCGCGAGTTCGACGGCCATATTTATGTGATGGAGCGCGCGCTCAACCCCGAGGTGGCGCTGGTCAAAGCGCACACGGCGGACAAGAGCGGTAATTTGGTGTTTCGCCGCACCGCGCGCAACTTTAACCCCGCAGCGGCGATGGCAGGCAAGACCACGATCGTGGAAGTGGAACACTTGGTCGAAACCGGCACGATCGATCCTGACGACGTTCACCTGCCCGGCATCTACGTACATCGCATCGTCGTCAATGCGAAACCCGAAAAGCGCATCGAAAAGCGCACCATCACCGAGAAAGCGTAAGTCATGGCCTGGACTCAAGAGCAAATGGCGGCGCGCGCCGCGCAAGAACTGCAAGACGGTTTTTACGTCAACCTCGGCATCGGCTTGCCGACGCTCGTTGCCAACCACGTGCGCAAGGATATCGAAGTGTGGCTGCAGAGCGAAAACGGCATGCTCGGCATCGGCCCATTCCCGACTGAAGATCAAGTCGACGCCGACCTCATCAACGCCGGCAAGCAGACCGTCACGACCATCCCTGGTTCGTCCATCTTCGGCTCGCACGACAGCTTCGCGATGATTCGCGGCGGCAAGATTAATTTATCCATACTCGGCGCCATGCAAGTGAGCGAAAAGGGCGATCTTGCCAACTGGATGATCCCGGGCAAGATGGTCAAAGGCATGGGCGGCGCGATGGATCTTGTCGCAGGCGTCGGGCGCGTGCTGGTGTTGATGGAGCATGTCGCGAAGAAAAAGGACGGCACTGTCGATTTGAAGATTCTGCCGAAGTGCACTTTGCCATTGACCGGCGTCGGGGTGGTCAATCGCATCATCACGGATTTGGGCGTGATCGATGTGACTGAGACAGGGTTGAAGGTCGCGGAGCTGGCCCCTGGTGTTACCCGCGAGGAAATGCAAGCGAAAACCGGTGTGCCGCTGCAGTAGCGGCCGCGTAACAGCGGCAGCGCACACAGCGCTTTGCCTGCTATTGCATTACTTCATACTCCAAACCCTATACCCTGGGAAGCGAGACATCTTCTTATTTACAGGTTGATACTCGAGCAGATAGGCTCGCCAGCTAGCCTTCACAGCAGCTGCTCTCGCCACGCGCGCTACGGCGTACCGAAGCGCGCGCCGCGCGCTTGACTAAGCCGCGAAACGGGGCCGGAGCGGTGGAGCGCAGCACCTGCTGTTTGAAACTAGCCCACGGAAAATTCGCGCCAGGATCGCTGCGCCGTTGCGGGTCGAGTTTGGCGTGCGAGACGACGTGGCGCAAGTTCGGATACTTCGCCCAACAGTAGCGCACGATCTGCGCGGTGACCGCGACTTGCCAGGCGGAAAAGCGGTCGCTGCCGGCTTGGGTGTTGACTACTTCGATACCGAGTGTCCAGTGATTGGCGCCGCCCCTGCCATCATTGACATCCGCGTGCGCTGCCGCCGCGCGCACGTGCCAGGCTGCCAGTGTTTCCGGCACACAAGCCCACACTAGCTTGCCGTGCTGCGGTTCGTCCTCGTCCGGCACCAACCAATGAAAACTCGCGCGGCCCTCGCGCATGACCGAGACCGCGCCCGCCGAACTTCCACCGGCGGTGGCGTGAATCACTATCGCTTTGATGCCGTCGATTGGATGCACCGTGCGCCGCGTCGTACAGTCCGGCCAAAAATCCCGCACACCCGGATACCAGGTCTCGGGAAAGCTCGCGTCATCGGGCCGCCCGTTGAGCGGAAGTTTGAAGTGGTAAGTCTTCGGGGCTGCGGGCATGGTGGCTCCTTGGGCAGAAATTGCCGCGACGTGTAGCCACATTAACAAAGTCGGCACAGCCGCGCCACCCACAACAAACGGCCGCAGGACTCGCTACAACGACTCCTGCAGTACGCGCTGCACTGTGATCGAACGACTAGCTTGCCAGTCTGGCAAGGGCCCTACGCTGCGATCAGGACGCGAGCTCTGCGAGCTGTAGCACGCCTTGCAGCGCGACTATGACAGCGCGCTCGCGTATCGCGGCTCGATCACCGCCGAGCCGATGGGTTTGCGTGATCGGCGCCGCACCGTTTCGCGCTGCCCACGCGAAGCAAACTGTACCCACCGGCTTTTGTGGCGTGCCGCCGCTCGGCCCGGCGATGCCGCTCACGGCGACGGCTATGTCGCAGCCGCTGCGTTGTAGCGCGCCGCGAGCGAGTTCGGCGGTAACTTGTTCACTCACGGCGCCGAACGCTTGCAGTGTGGCTTCGCTCACTGCCAGTTCGTCGCGTTTCGCTGCGTTGCTGTACGTCACATAACCGCGATCGAACCAATCCGAACTCCCTGCTACAGCCGTAACGGCTTGCGCGATCCAACCGCCCGTGCACGACTCCGCCGTCACCAGCTTCCAGCCGCGCGCTTTCAGCGCCGCGCCTAGCCGGGTGCTCAAGGCGGGCAAATCAAAAGAGTCGAGGTGCATGCTGAACCACGGAAAGCACGGCGATGCTGTAAAGCGCGGCAAGCAAATCATCTAGCATGACGCCGAATCCATTCTTGATGTGGCTATCGAAGTAAGCAATTGGGTAGGGTTTCGTGATATCGAAGAAACGAAATACGACGAAAGCCAGCCCCCACCAAAACCATGTGTTCGGCACCATGTATAGCACCGCCAGGAATGCCACTGTCTCATCCCAGCATACCCCTCCGTAGTCCTTCACGCCGATCTGCCGTGCGACTTTCTCACAAGCCCATATCCCGACCAGTACCAGCATAAACCAGACTAGGAGCAGCAACACCGAGGAAAACAGACCACTCAGGAACACGAACAGCGGCATCGCCGCGAGCGTGCCGAACGTCCCTGGTGCCACCGGCATTAGGCCCGCGCCAAAGCTGAACGCAATCGTATGCGCCGGATGCGCGATGACGAAATGCCAGTCGATGTTACGGCTACGAGGTAGCAAAGTGATCGAAGCCCCTTTTTGGTAGCGCAATCTCGCGTCCGGCGGCATCGCGCACGACCAAGCCAAGTTGCGCGCTCACGCGGCCGACTCGGCTCAAACGTACACCCAGTTTCTGCTCGAGATCAGCCAACGCCTCGCGCTGCGCCGGCGGCGCGGTGAAACACAGCTCGTAGTCGTCGCCACCACCGAGAATCGCCTCGCGCACACGCTCCGGGTACGCCGCAGCGGAGCGGATAAGGGCATCGCTGCGCGGCAACTGCTCAAATTCAATCTCTGCTCCGACGTTCGAGCGCTCCAGTATGTGCCCCAAATCTGCCGCGAAGCCATCGGAAACATCGATGGCGCTATGTGCTATGCCGCGCAGCGCTTCTCCCAACACCACGCGCGGTTGCGGCAGCTCCAAGCGCTGCCGGCAATGCGCCGCAGCGCGAGCGTCCAGTTGGACATCGCCTTGCACATGCGCCAGCGCGAGCGCCGCATCGCCCAAGGTGCCCGAGACCCAAACTTCATCCCCTGCCCGCGCACCGTCGCGTCGCAACGCCGTGCCGCGCGGCACCTCACCGAGAATCTGGACACACGCAGTGTGCGGGCCTCGTGTCGTATCGCCGCCCACCAAGTCGACGCCGTAGCGATCGGCAAGCGCGTGGAAACCGCGCGCAAACTCCGCCACCCATGCTTCATCGGCGATCGGCAACGCCAGGGCTAACAAACACCACCGCGGCACGGCGCCCATAGCCGCCAAGTCAGACAAATTCACGGCCAAACACTTGTGACCAAGCGCCGCCGGATCAACGTCGGCAAAAAAGTGGCGGCCAGCCAGCATCATGTCGCACGCCGTCACTAGCTCATGGCCTGGCGCAACGTCAAGCAGCGCAGCATCGTCGCCTACTCCTAGGACGACGCGGTTGCCCGCGCGCGGGGAACGGCTAAAGAACTTGCGAATGATGTCGAATTCGGAAAGCATCGATGGGCGGGAAAAATGACGCGTGAAAGCTGAAAAGAAATATGTCGAGGTGAATGGTGCAGCGTGGTGGCATCGGGTTGGACTTTGCGTTCACATTGCACTTTTCACATGTCACGTCTCACTCGCGACTACCCGGCACCGCGGCCCGCAACCCGGCGGCCAGTTTATCCAACACACCGTTGACAAACTTATGCCCGTCGGTGCCGCCGAAGGTTTTCGCTAGTTCAACCGCTTCGTTGATGACCACCGCCGGGGGCACATCAGGCCGCTGCGTCATCTCATAGGCGCCCAGAAGCAGAATGCCGCGCTCGATCGGCGTAAGCTGCTCTTGCACACGATCCAAATGCGGCTGCAGTTGCGCGGCTAGTGCGCCGAATTGCGCAATGACGCCTTCGAGCAGTACGCGAAAATACTCGCCGTCGGCGCGGACGTAATTGTCCGAATCCTCAAGCTGCCGCAAGATATCTTGCACCGGGGTCTGTGCCAACTGCCATTGGTAGATCCCCTGCAGCGCCAGTTCGCGGGCGCGCCGACGCGCAGATTTATGCGGCAAGGCTTTCTTCATGGGCGACGCTCAGACCAACGCGTCAAGACTTTTTTCATACGTGGCCCGCGCAGTTTTGCGCGCAGCGCATTTTCTTCTTACCACTGAAAATCCAGCAGATGGATTGCCCAGAACGAACGCGCAGACGCGTGCGCCAAATACGCTTTGCATACTCGACATGCTTCGACATGAGTGCCCTTTTTCCGTTCAACAAGCATCAAGCTGCGTGCGCCGCCTCCCTCTAGAGGCGGCGGCGCAGCCGTGACGCGCTGCGCAAGCGCTATTAGTGTTTCGCTCAGGGACGATTGTCTAACGCGCGCAGCAGGTTAGCCATCTCCACCGCCACTTCCGCGCAGTCGCCGCCCTTGCTCTCGGCGCGTTGCAGCGCCTGCTGCTCGGTATCCGTGGTCAAGATGCCGTTGGCTATCGGTACGCCTGTTTCCAGTTGAACACTGCTCAGACCCGCCGCGGATTCATTCGCCACCACCTCAAAATGGTAAGTCTCGCCGCGGATAACGGCACCGAATGCAATCAGCGCATCGAACTTGCCGCTCTGCGCCATCTTTTGCAAACACAACGCAATCTCAAGCGAGCCCGGCACAGTGAGAACAGTCGTTGCCGTCGCCGCCACGCCGAGTTGCTCGAGCCGCGCGAGACAGCGCGCCAACATCACGGAGCCGATTTGCGCATTCCAGCGCGCCTGTACGATACCAACGCGAAGGCCAGCGCCACGCAGCAAATCCGTTGCTGCAGCCGGAACCTGGGAACGCTGCGCCACTAGCGATCTGCCCCGTTTACCAACTGCTGACAGCCGCGAACAACTCTGCGCCCGCCGGCAGTGACAACGTCTGGCCCGACATCTGGTTTTGCCATTGTCGCGCTAGCGTTGCGGCGTCACGTAGCCGGTGATCTCAAGATCAAAACCGACCATGCTCGGCATGCGCATCGGATGCGCCATCACACGCATCTTACCCACACCGAGATCACGCAGAATCTGCGCGCCTATGCCGTAACTGCGCGGATCCCATTTAGTCGCGCTCGCGCCAGGCTGCGCATTGGGTGCGAAGCGCTGCAGCAAATCTTGCGCGCTCTCCGGCCGGCGCAGCATCACGATCACCGCGCGCGGTGCCGCCGCGATATGACGCAGCGCTTCCACCACGCTGATGGCGTGGCGATTCGAACTGCTATCCAAAAAATCCATCACCGAAATAGGCTCATGCACGCGCACCAGCGTTTCTTCGTCGCGCTCGATGGTGCCGCGCCGAAGTGCCAAGTGCACCTCTTGGCCGATGCGATCGAAATATGCGATCAAATCGAATTCGCCGTACGGCGTACTGACACGGCGCTCGCCCACGCGCTCGACCAGCGCCTCATTGCGGCTGCGATAGTGAATCAAATCGGCGATGGTGCCGATCTTTAAGCCATGCAGGCGCGCGTACGCAAGCAAATCCGGCATGCGCGCCATACTGCCATCATCCTTCATGATCTCGCATAGCACGGCAGCCGGCGTCAAACCCGCCAAACCCGCCAAATCGCAACATGCCTCGGTGTGCCCGGCGCGCACCAGCACGCCGCCCGGCTGCGCGATCAGCGGAAACACGTGGCCCGGGTAGACGACATCGGCCGCTTTGGCGTCGGGCCGTGAAGCAACCCGGATGGTGTGCGCGCGATCTTGCGCGGAAATGCCCGTGGTCACGCCTCTGGCGGCTTCGATCGAGACGGTGAAGTTGGTGCCGTGCACCGAGCGATTGTTGCTGGTCATCGGCGCCAAGTTAAGCTGGGCGGCATGCTCGGCGGTGATCGGCATGCAAATCAAGCCGCGTCCATGCGTCGCCATAAAATTGATCGCTTCGGCGGTGACGAAATCCGCGGCAATAACGAGATCGCCTTCGTTCTCGCGATCTTCGTCGTCGACCAGAACGACCATCTTTCCGGCCCGCAACTCGGCGACGATTTCCTCGATTGGACTGATGCCGGCACGCGCTTTGTCCGGCGCGACTGCCTGCAAGTGCGGGCGTTTGCTCATGGCATCATTATATTACGCGGCCAGCATGGCCGCCGCGCTGCCTCACGCGGTGTGCGATTGGCTGAGCAAGCGTTCGACATAACGGGCAATCATGTCGATCTCCAGATTCACTCTGCTGCCCAGCGCAAGATGCTGCAAGTTGGTCACCGCAAGCGTGTGCGGAATCAAGTTGATGCCGAACTCATCGCCGGCGACATCGTTCACGGTCAAGCTGACGCCGTTGACCGCTATCGAGCCCTTGCGCGCGATCAGCCGGCTCAGTTCGGCCGGCGCGCGTATGCGCATGCGCACGTGACCGCCATCAGGCTGCAGCCCTGTCACAGCGCCGACGCCGTCGATATGTCCCGTCACCAAGTGGCCGCCGATAGGATCGGCGAGCCGCAGCGCCTTCTCTAAATTGACCGCAGCGCCGACCTTATCCAAACCGGTCGTGCACGCCAGCGTTTCCTGCGATACATCAAAGGCGCACGAATCGGCGTGCTTCGCTACCAAGGTCAAACACACTCCGCTCACCGCAATGCTGTCACCGACAGCAGCGTCTTGCAGCGGCAAGCCATTCGCGTCGATCTCGATGCGCACGCTATCGGCGCCGGTGCGAACATGCACGATGGTCCCAACTGCCGCCACGATGCCAGTAAACATGTCTCGGCTCCTACTCGACTACGGCGCGCAATATGGGCGAGTCGGGATCGGCCGGCCGCACCCGTGCGGTGATGCGCAAATCCGCACCGATCCGCCGTGCCTCGGTAATTTCGAGCGCGATACGCTCACTTAACTCGTTCATCGGGGGCATGCTGAACATGCCGCGCGCCTGATCGCCCAGAATGCTCGGTGCAAAATAGATGAGTACCTCATCAACCACGCCGGCGCGCAGCAAAGAGCCATTCAACTTGTTGCCCGACTCAACCAACACTTCGTTCACTTCGCGCCGCGCCAACTCGCGCATCATCTGCTCGAGCTCAACTTTGCCGTCCGCATTCGGCAACACGATCACTTCGGCGTTGCGCGCTTGCAGCGCGGCGATCTTCGCCTCGTCGCGCAGCGCGGCAAAGACCAGAGTTCGCCCGGTGTCGAAAATTTTAGCTGCGGGCGAGGCGCTCAGTCGGCTATCGACCAATACGTGCATCGGCTGGCGCGTGGTTGTCACGGCGCGCACGGTAAGCCGCGGATCGTCGTCCTTGAGGGTGCCGACGCCGGTCATGACCACGCACGAACGCGCGCGCCACGCATGAGCGTCGGCGCGCGCCTGCTCGCCGGTGATCCACTGGCTCGCGCCATTCGACAGCGCAGTTCTGCCGTCGAGACTGGCGGCCACCTTTACCCGCACCCAGGGACGCCCGCGCGTAAAGCGCGCCACGAACCCCACGTTCAACGCCGCCGCCTCAGCCGCGAGCAAGCCCTCCTCGACGCCGATGCCGGCGGCGCGTAACGCGGCAAAGCCTCTGCCCGCGATAAGCGGGTTCGGGTCTAGCATCGCCGCGACCACGCGGCGTATGCCTGCGCGCACCAGCGCATCGGCGCACGGCGGCGTGCGGCCATGATGCGCGCAAGGCTCGAGCGTCACATACAAATCCGCGCCGGCAGCCGCTGCCCCGGCGTGCTGCAACGCGTTGATCTCGGCATGCGCCAATCCGGCACGCTCGTGCCAACCTTCGCCCACCACACGGCCGTCTGTCACGACGACGCAGCCGACGCGCGGGTTGGGCGTGGTAGTAAACAAGCCGCGCTCTGCCAGCGCCAAGGCGCGCGCCATGAAATCACGATCTGCGGCGGTGAATGCCATGATGAAGCGTTAAGGTAGGGAGCGCGCAGCGCTCACAGATCTTCGACGATGTTGCGGAAATCTTCGACGTCTTGGAACGAGCGGTAAACGGAGGCGAAGCGCACGTAGGCGACTTTGTCCATCTTGCGCAACTCTTCCATGGTAAGTTCGCCCAGCCAGCGCGAATCAATTTCACGTTCGCCCAGCGCCAGCGCCTTTTGCTCAATGCGCGCCAGCGCGGCGTCGACCAACTCGGTGGAAACGGGCCGTTTGTGCAATGCGCGCATGAAGCCGGTACGCAGTTTCTCGCGCGCGAACTCCTCGCGCTTGCCGTTGCTTTTCACCACTTGCGGCAAACGCAACTCGGCAGTTTCGTAGGTGGTGAACCGCTTGCTGCAACTGGCGCAACGCCGCCGCCGCCTGATGCTGGTGCCTTCCTCGCCGACACGAGAATCGATAACTTGAGTGTCGGGCGTACCGCAGAAAATGCATTTCATGCAGGCTGGGCTCCGCGGGCTAGGATTTCTTTTCCGGCGGCACCAGCTTGGCGAGGTTTTCGCGCCGGCGCTCGCGCGGCCCGACACGGCGGTCGGTGAAACCGCGGTAGTAAACTGGAAAAGCTTCGCATAGCTCCTTCACCGTGGCACTCACTTTCTCCAGGCGCTTGGCGTCCTCCGGCGCATCCAACACATCGGCGATCAATTGACCAAGCTGCTCGCAAGCGCCTTCGTCGAAACCGCGCGTAGTCAAGGCCGGGGTGCCGATACGAATGCCGCTGGTAACCATCGGCTTTTCCGGATCATTGGGCACGGCATTCTTGTTGACGGTAATCGAACAGGCGCCGAGCGCCGCTTCCGCCGCTTTGCCGGTCAACTTCTTCGGCCGCAGATCGACGAGAAACAGATGCGAATCGGTGCCGCCGGAGACGATGCGCAAACCGCGCTGCTGCAATGTCTCGGCCAACTTGCGCGCGTTGGCGACCACTTGCTTTTGGTAGACGACAAAATGTTCGCTCTGCGCTTCTTGGAACGCCACCGCCTTCGCGGCGATGACGTGCATGAGCGGTCCGCCCTGTTGTCCGGGAAACACCGCCGAAGCCACCGCTTTCTCCTGCTCAGCCTTTGCCAAAATGAAGCCGCCGCGCGGCCCGCGCAAAGTCTTGTGTGTGGTGCTGGAAACAAAATCCGCTGAACCGACTGGACTGGGGTATACCCCGGCCGCGATCAAACCGGCATAGTGCGCCATGTCGACGAACAGCAATGCGCCGGCATCTTGCGCAATCTGCGCAAATTTAGCCCAATCGATCACGCGCGAATACGCGGACGCGCCCGCCACGATAAGCTTCGGCTGATGCTCCTTCGCCAACTTGGCGACTTCGTCGTAGTCGATTACTTCGGTCTTGGGATGCAGCCCGTAGCTGACGATGTTGTACAGGCGCCCGGAAAAATTGACCGGCGAGCCGTGCGTCAGATGACCGCCATGCGCGAGCGACATGCCGAGGACGGTGTCGCCCGGTTTGATTGCCGCGGCGTACACTGCCGCGTTGGCCTGCGCCCCCGAATGCGGCTGCACATTGGCGTACGGTGCGCCGAACAATTCCTTCACGCGGTCGATTGCCAGCTGCTCGACTTTATCCACGTGCTCGCAACCGCCGTAGTAACGCTTGCCGGGATAGCCTTCAGCATACTTGTTGGTCAGCACCGAGCCTTGCGCTTCCATCACCGCCGGACTGACGTAGTTCTCAGAAGCGATCAGCTCGAGGTGGTCTTCTTGACGCTGGAACTCGGCGTCGAGCGCCGCCCAAAGTTCAGGGTCGCTATGCGCGACGCTGGGATTAGAGAGGTAAGCCATGTTTCCGCCCGGTGGTAGTTTGTTGTGGTCTTAAACCTGACGCTGCTGCACCTACTCTTTTGGACAGTGCGACCGCCGCTGTCGGTTTACAACATATTGTGCCAGATGGGCGCGTGCCGGCCCAGTGTTGTATACGCTAGCCGACCCTAGCCCGTTCGCCGGGCGCTTGCACGGACGGGGCTTGCTCAAATCGAGCGCCGGCCCCTAGCCCGGCCCAAGAATGCAAGCGCAACGCCGGCCAGCAACAGCAATAGCGCGGCGGCCAAAAGGGTTTGCCAATCCATCGCCCGCCGCATTCCTTCGAGCAACTCCGGTGCCGCGAACGGCTCGCAGACCATCGCGCAGAGCTGTTCAAAGCGCCACCGCTGCAGCGCGGTGAACAGCAGCCATCCCGCCCACGTCAGCACGCCGAGCGCAAGCAATCGACGCACGAACTTGCCGCGATCCGGTACGGGCCATCGCCGCGGCGGCCGCCTCACAAGGCCTGCCTGACCTACGCCGCGGCCTTCGCGGTGGGTACGGCGGAACTGTTGAATGTCGCCCACAACTCGCTTTCGCGCTGCTTCGCCTGCACGAGATGCCGTTCTTTGACATGCCCGTAGCCGCGTATATGCTCGGGAATAGAGGCTAGCTCGACCGCGGTGGCGTAGTTGCCTTCGCTCAGCGCAGCCAAGACCTGGTCGACCAGGCGTTCGTAGTCAGCGATCAGTTGCCGCTCGGTGCGGCGCTCATGCGAGTAGCCAAAGACATCGAGTGCAGTGGCGCGCAGCCCTTTGAGCTTCGCCAGCACACCAAGTGCGCGCAGCATCCACGGGCCGAAGCGGCGCTTGACCGGCACGCCTTCCGCGTTGCGCTTTTCCATGATCGGCGGCGCCATGTGGAAGCTCAGCTTGAAATCGCCCTCGAACATGTCACCAAGCTTTTTCTCGAAACCCCCATCGGTATAGAGCCGAGCCACTTCATATTCGTCTTTGTACGACATAAGCTTGGCGTAGTATCGTGCCACCGCCATGCTCAAATCGGTGCGGCCCTTTGTCTTCTGCGCCTCGACTTGGCGCACACGCTCGACCAACTGCCGATAGCGCTCGGCGTAAGCGGCGTTCTGATAACCGGTGAGGTGTTCGACGCGGCTCGCGATCAACTCATCCAAGCTTTGCGACAACTTCGCTTTCGGCACCGCGCTGGCGGGTGCCACCGCCTTCTCGACTTGCGCCAAATCGACCACGGCGCGCCGTCCCCACAGAAACGCTTGCTTGTTCATTTCCACCGCGGCGCCGTTAAGTTCGATGGCGCGCTCCAGCGCAACACTCGACACCGGCAGCCAGCCCTTCTGGAAGGCGTAGCCGACCAAGAACAGATTCGTCGCCAGCGAATCGCCCATCAGCGCGGTGGCCAAGCGGCTGGCATTGATGAACTCGACATGATCGCGCCCGACCTTGTCGATGATCGATTGCTCCAGCGCATTCCACGGCAAAGTGAAATCGGCCTTGCGCGCGAACTCACCGGTCATGCTTTGATGCGTGTTCACCACCGCACGTGTGGCGTTGTGCTTCAAGATCCCCAGCGTTTCGTGGCCACCGGACACCAGCACGTCGCCGCCGATCAGCAAGTCCGCTTCGCCGGCGGGAATGCGCGTTGACTTGACGTCCTCCGGCGTGCGCGCGACGCGCAAGTGGCTGGTGACGGCCCCGCCCTTCTGCGCCAAGCCGGCCATATCGAGCACACCGCAACCCTTGCCCTCCAAGTGCGCCGCCATGCCGATCAGCGCGCCGATGGTAATGACGCCGGTGCCGCCGATACCGGTGATCGCGATGCTATAGGGCCGATCCAGCGCCGGCTGCGCCGGCTCGGGCAATGGCGGCCACACCAGTTCGACGCTGGATGCTTTGCCCTTTTTCAGCTTGCCGCCTTCGACGGTGACGAAGCTCGGGCAAAAACCCTTCAAACAGGAGAAATCTTTGTTGCACGCCGATTGATCGATGGCGCGCTTGCGGCCGAACTCCGTGTCGACCGGCGTGACTGCGATGCAGTTCGACTGCACGCCGCAATCGCCACAGCCCTCGCATACTTGTTCGTTGATGACCACGCGCCGCTGCGGATCGGGGAATTTGCCGCGCTTGCGGCGGCGGCGCTTCTCCGCCGCGCAGGTTTGATCGTAGACGATTACCGACATGCCCGGCACTTCGCGGAACTCGCGCTGCACCGCGTCGTAGTCGTCACGATGGTAAACTTTCACGCCTGGCGCGAATTCGACATTGGCGCCGTATTTCTCCGGTTCGTCGGTGACGACCGCGATCTTCTTCGCTCCTTCGGCATACACCTGCAGCGTAATCTGCGGCACGGTAAGCGGGCCGTCGTGCTGCTGCCCACCGGTCATCGCGACCGCGTCGTTATACAGAATCTTATAGGTGACATTGACACCCGAAGCAGCCAGCGCGCGGATCGCCAGCAAGCCCGAGTGATAGTAGGTGCCGTCCCCGATGTTCTGAAACACGTGCTTGGTTTTCGAGAACGGCGCTTCGCCCATCCAGCCGGCGCCTTCAGCGCCCATTTGCGTGAAGCCGCTGGTGTTGCGATCCATCCACACCGCCATGAAGTGACAGCCGATGCCGGCCATGGCCATGCTGCCCTGCGGGATCTTGGTGCCGGTGTTGTGCGGGCAACCGGGACAGAAATGCGGCGTGCGCACCGGGCCAGGGCCGCTATGTTGTTCCCCGGCATATAGTCTCTCGCAGCGCGCGATGGTCTCTTGCAGTGCCGCGTCGTTGTGATACTGCGCGATGCGCCGGCCGAGCACGCCGGCAATATGATTGGCGTCCAACGCGCCGGAGGACATGAACAGCGGCGCGCCATTCTCGTCCTGCTTGCCGATCACGCGCGGTGCGTTCGGCATGCCGTACAGAATTTCTTTTAGCTGGCTTTCGATAATGCCGCGCTTTTCCTCGATACAGATAACGAGGTCCAATCCATCGACGAATTGCTTGATGCCTTCAGGCTCGAGCGGATACACCAGCGCCACTTTGTACAAGCGCACGCCGAGGCCGCTCAGCTTGGCTTCGTCCAACCCCATCAAATCGAGCGCGGTGCGCGCATCGAGATAGCTCTTGCCGGTAGCGACGATGCCGATCTTCGCGTGCGGCGCAGCGATGACGGTTTTGTCCAACTTATTGGCACGTGCGAATGCGCGCACCGCTTGATGCTTGTAGTTGTGCAGCCGCGCTTCTTGTGCGCGCGCGGTGTCGGGCCAACGTACGTGCAAGCCATCCGGCGGCGGCGTGAAATCAGTCGGGATCTGAATCTGAATGCGATGATTGTCGACATCCACCGTCGCGGCGGTATTCACCGTGTCGTGCACACACTTGATACCGACCCAGCATGCCGAGTAGCGCGACAGCGCCCAGCCATAGATGCCGTAATCGAGAATTTCCTGCACGCCGGCCGGATTGAGTATCGGCATCATGGCGTCCACCATGGCGTACTCGCTGGAATGCGCGGCGGTCGAAGATTCCGCCGTGTGATCGTCGCCGAGCAGCGCCAGCACGCCGCCGAGCGGCGAAGTACCGGCATTGTTGCCGTGCTTGAACGCATCGCCGGTGCGATCCACGCCCGGGCCTTTGCCGTACCAAATGGCGAATACGCCGTCGTACTTGCCCTCGCCGCGCATCTGCGCCTGCTGCGTGCCCCAGCACGCGGTCGCAGCCAACTCTTCGTTCACGCCCGGCTGAAATTTGATGTGATGCGCATCGAGCAGCGCGCGTGCCTGCCACAACTGCTGATCGTAGGTCCCGAGCGGCGAGCCGCGATAGCCGGAGATGTAGCCGGCGGTATTGAAGCCCGCCTTCTCGTCGCGCAAGCGCTGCATCATCGGCAGGCGCGTCAGCGCCTGAATGCCGGTGAGAAACACGCGGCCCTGGTCGAGCGTGTACTTGTCCTCGAGCGTGACAACTTTCAGATCGGTGAGATCCATGCGGGTCCTGGCTGATACTGCCTTTAGTAAATCTCTAAAACTCGCCTTAACGCTAACTCAAAAGCTAATCCTGTTAGCTGTATATCAGAATAACGATGCTGCGTTGACCAAAATCTTAGCACGTGCGCCGCCTTTACTGGCGCTGTCTGACATGGCCATGCAAGCAACCTACGCTGCGCGCAGGCTGCCGCAAACAAATAACCACTACATAAGCGGGATTGGGAGCCAATCCATGCGAAGATGCCTAAATGAAGAGTTGCGCGGCTAACACGCCGCGCGTCCTTACCGATTCCGGGTCTCACGCCAAGCACGGGACCCATTGCAACGCGGAAGTGCGCTATGCATGCTAGCGCCCGGCCTGCTGTTCCCAACGATTGCATGCCAAGGGCGCCGGGGCTGCTTCGCTGACCGGCGCGTTTCACTCTGGCCAATTCACCAAGTCGCAGCGCTAGCCAAGGCCACTTCTTTGCCTGGCTTTGCAGGCTCGCGCCGCCTTAACCATGGAGTACGAAAATGAGCTTCACAATTTGGATCATCGCCGGCGGTCTCATCAGTTTGCTTGCCAGCGTCGTCATGCGCACCGTCTCCGCCGAGGGTTTGTTCCTGAATGCCGCAGCGGGGGTCGTCGGCGCGATGGTGGGTGGTGGGGTTGTGGGCCCCATGCTAGGCACCGCAACGACCTACCAAAGTCATGACTTTAGTCTGCCATCGCTGGGGTTAGCCTGTATCACCGCCCTTGTCCTGCTGATCATCGCGAATTTCATTCGCCGCTTTGCGCTCGATCCGGCCTAAGTGAATCTCGAAACTCGCGCAGCGCATCAAACGATCACCGAAAAGACCGCGCATGAATTCCATCGCCGCATGGCGGCGATCATCGAAGCGGTTCAAGCCGGTGTCTGCCAATCCGGACTGCACCAGTTGCTCGGCTACGCCACCGACTATGCGGCGGACCAGGAGACCGGGCAGCAAACCCTGGTGCTGAAAACGCGGGGGCGTTCCGCTTATGTCCGCTTGCAGTGGGACCAGGTTCTCGGAGACACGCCTGCCGATCGGCAGCTTGTAGATGGCGCGATCCGCAGCGCGATCAACGAACTGTCGTAGCCCGCTCGGACCCTGCGCGCGGCTTTCCCGGGTGCAGCGGAGACTTCTCGCTAGCAGCGCACGACTACCTTACCGACGTGCGCCCCGCTGTGTTGATACTCGTACGCGGCGCGCATTTGATCGAACGCAAAAGTATTGTCGATCACCGGGCGCAATTGGTGCAATTCGATCGCACGGTTCATTTCCTCAAACGTAGCACGTGAACCGACGAAGATGCCTTGCAGCTTGATGCGTTTGCGCAGCAGTTGGATGGTATTGACCGCGCCCGCCATGCCTGTGAGTGTTCCCATGATGCTGATCGCGCCGCTGATGCGCACCGCGTTCAAGGTCTTATTGAGCGTGTCCGGTCCGCCGACTTCGATGACGATGTCGGCACCGCGCCCGCCCGTGCGCTTGAGCACTTCTTCGTCCCAATTCGGCGTTTTCGTATAGTTGATCAATTCGTCGGCGCCGAGCTTGCGCGCGAGTTCCAGCTTGGCGTCGCTGCTGGAGGTGAGGATCACGCGTGCGCCGTGCAACTTGGCAAATTGCACGGCGAAGATCGACACACCGCCGGTGCCGAGCAACAGCACGGTCTGCCCGGCGCGCAAACCCGCGTGCTTGAGCGCATCCCAGGCCGTCACCGCTGCGCACGGCAGGCATGCCGCCTCCTCATAGCTCAGATGCTGCGGCACCTGCACCACACCTTGCTCATCGAGAACGACGTGCTCCGCCGCCATACCGTCGATCGCCCCGCCGAGGGCGGAAGCGAATTTTTCCGCATCGAGCTCGCCGTCGAGCCACTGCTGCATGAAACAACCGGCGACACGATCGCCTACTTTTACGCGCGTAACGCCCGCTCCGATCGCCACAACTTCCCCGGCGCCGTCGGATAGCGGCACACGACCGGCCAGCGCCGGCGTCTGCTCGGCGCTGCGCGCTGTCAGCAAGTCGCGATAGTTGAGCGATACCGCTTTGACTTTGACCAGAACTTGTCCCGGCTGGGGTTGGGGCGTTTCCGCTTGAGTGCGAACAACGCATTCATAAAACGGTCTGGGCTGAAGTTGATAGCGTTGCACAACGCACTCCTTAATGGCGAAAGCCCTATTTTAAAGGCCTAGAAACGCAGACAGCCGGCACTTGGGCCGGCTGTCGTTTGCTGCCCCTGCGCCGAGCGGCGCGATTACTTCTTCTTGGCTTTGCTCGCGCTTTTCTTCTTCGCAGCGGGCTTCTTTGCCATAGTTTTCTTCTTAGCCGCGGGTTTCTTTGCGGCGGGCTTCTTTGCCGTAGCCTTCTTTTTGACGGCAGGTTTCTTCGCCGCCGGCTTCTTCGCGGTAGCTTTCTTCTTCGCTACTGCCTTCTTGCTCTTCGCCGAAGTTTCATCCTTTGCCGAAGCGCGAATATCCGCCGCGTGGGCGCGCTTGAAGGTTTGGATGTCAACAAACTGCCCCTCCGCATCGCGTACGGCGTAAAGCTTGGTGCCGGTGGTGCTGCGATGCGTGGTGCGTTTCTTTGCCGCCATGCTGCCTCCCAATAAAGTTATGGAACCGTGAGGATAAATCGAACCACAGGTATCACGCTACGCATAGCTTGGAAAACATCGCAAATTTTTTGCTGAGTGTGTGATGCGATCAACACTATTCGTCGAGCCCGGTGCCTTCGATCAACTCACCGCTGGCAGCATCGAACGCAGCGCGCCGCGACACCACTCCGTCTCGCGCCGCATCGTACACTTCGACCAGAACGCGACCCGGTTGCGCTTGCGGTCGCGCGATCAACCAAGCACCCGGTGGCACGCGCGCGGCGAGCAAATCGCAGTTGGCAGATTTGGCTTGCTGTCCCGCAGGCACGCCCGGTTTCCAAATACGGCACTGTCCCAGAGGAGGCAATTGTCCGGGTGGAATCCTAAGATTCGGCGCCACCCTGCCGGGCGATCCACTGACTTGTTCGGGCGGTCCCGGGTCGGGCGTGCGCGGCCGGCGCAGATCGATCTCGCCGCAAGCGGCAAGGACGCTCAGCACCAGCAGGCAGGACCACAGCTTCGCTACGACTTTCATGCGACCTCCCATGCGATAACGGCGCCGCGCGCCGCTTCACTTGCGCTGTTTAGCCTCCGAAGCCGCAGCGTTTGGCGTTTTAGACTGGACTTTCGGCTGGGCGCTCGATGCGGCACGCGGCGTACTGGAGGAGGACTCCGTCGTTCGCGCGCGTTTGGGTATCTTGGGATAGCGCAGCCACTTGATCTCGACCGCCTTGTCGATCAGCGCGCTCGTGACTTCGCTGCCTAACTGCGTCGGACACCAGACCTCCAATCGGTAGCGAGCACGCGGTAACGGCACCAGGCCGAACGCAGAATCGACACTCCACTTACCGGCCGCTTCGCGCGTCACGCGCATGTCGAGCTTGTCGCCGCGCATACGCAGTGTCGCCTCGCCTGGGACGCCATCGTTTTCATTCCAACCGGTGTTAGTAAAGTAAACGTGCGCTACGTCACCGTAGACTTTGCCCCAGACGAAACCACCGCCGGAGCGCAGCGGTGACATAATTTGATCAACCTCACCGCAGATGGTGTCGCCTTCGCGCTGCAACACCAGCTGTGTGGTAACCAAATACGCGTCGTTGTTGCGGCAGCGGTCGAAGTGCTGCGAGGTAGCCCCGTCGCAAGGTCGCGTAATACGCCAGATGCCGTCGAAGGCTTGCGGCGCGGCTGCCAGCGCAGACAGCGATGCAAACACTAAGCCCGCACTAGTCACAGCGCGGTAAAGGAACGCAAATAATGAGCTCTGTTTTACTAGGGTCTTTTGACAGCCAGTGGTGTGTAGGGTGGGCAAAGCACAGCGCGCCCACGCGTCGCAAGCGTGCACCTGTGGTGGCGGCCCCGAATCGTGGGCACGCTGCGATTTGCCCACCCTACCGGCCGCGGTTGACTGCTTATGACACATTAGCGCTAGCCAAGGAAACATGGTATTCAGTCAACAAAACATATCAGACAACGCGATGAAAGTCCCCAAGAAACTGATTTCTCATTCACCCGCCACCGTCATACGCTCAACCAGGATTGATCCGCATTGGCGCGAGCCGCGCACAATGATGTCGTTGCCGATGCCTATGATGCCCATATACATCTCTTTCAAATTGCCGGCGATGGTGATCTCTTCCACCGGGTATTGAATCGTGCCGCCCTCCACCCAATAACCCGAAGCGCCGCGCGAGTAGTCCCCGGTAACCTGATTGATGCCGTGGCCGAGCAGCTCGGTGACCAGCAGGCCGGTACCCATGCGCTTGAGCAAATCTTCAAAGCTGGCGCCCTCGCTCGGCACCAACAAATTGTGCGTCCCGCCCGCATTGCCGGTCGATTGCATGCCGAGCTTGCGCGCCGAGTAGCTGCCAAGAAAATAGCCTTGCAGCACGCCGTCCTTGACGATATCGCGATCGCGCGTGGCCACGCCTTCCGAATCGAAGTTCCCGCTGCCCAAGCCTTTGCGCAAGTGCGGGCGTTCCAAAATCTGCACTTTGTCGGAGAACACCTTCTTGCCCAAGCTGTCGAGCAAGAATGAGGACTTGCGATACAAACTGCCGCCGCTTACCGCACCGACAAAGTGCCCGATGAACCCCGAAGCCAGTGGCGCTTCGAACAACACCGGCACTTGGCGCGTGCCGATCTTGCGCGCATGCAGGCGCTGAACGCTGCGCTCACCCGCGCGCCGGCCGACCGATTCCGCCGCTTCCAGGTCGGCGGCATCGCGCGCGACGCTGTACCAATCGTCGCGCTGCATCGACTCGCCTTCTTCGGCGATCACCGAACAAGTAATGCCATGCCGCGATGTGTAGTAGCCGCCGGTGAAGCCGAGGCTGTTGCCGTACATGAAGTGCGAGCCTTGGCTCGATACCGACGCGCCGTCGGAATTCGTAATGCGCTTATCCACGGCCAGCGCCGCACTCTCGGAGCTCTTGGCGAGTTCCACCGCCGCATCGACATCGATCGGCCAGGGGTGATAGAGATCGAGATCCGGCCCGTCACCGCGCAGCAGTAGCGCTTCGTCGGGCAGACCCGCGTAGGGATCCTCCGCCGTGTGGCGCGCGATGCTGCAAGCTTTACTCATGGTGTCGCGCAAAGCCTGCGGCGAGAGGTCGGAAGAACTCGCATGGCCACGGCGTTGTCCGAAATAGACGGTAGCGCCAAAACCCTTGTCGCGGTTATGTTCGATCGTCTCGACTTCGCCTTTGCGCACGGTGACGTTCAGGCCGTAGCCTTCGGACACATCGATTTCGGCGCCGCTGGCGCCCTGCTCCTTCGCCAAGCGCAACCCATCGGCGACCAATTGCCGCAACACATCCGGAGAATAAGAAAATTGCTCGTGCTTCACGCCGCTGAATTCATCGTTGATCTCAGGTTGGGTATCATAGCAGGCTGCGCACCTGCGCACTGAATCCCACGGACCGCTCTGAATTTCACTCCGGCCAGCCGGCGAACAAATGGACCCCATCAGCAAATCGCAACGCAAGCGCGACATGCAAGCTCTGCAAGAGCTAGGGGAAGAACTCGTCGAGCTTTCACGCGAACGCTTACATAAGCTCAATCTACCTGAACCTTTGCTGGATGCAATTCTCGAGGCACAACGCATCAAGGCGCACGAAGGGCGCCGCCGGCAATTGCAGTACGTCGGGCGCTTGATGCGCGATGTCGATGCCGAACCGATAGCCGCGCAACTCGAACAATGGAAGCAGCCCGGCCGCGCGCAAGCGCGCCTGCACCAACAAGCGGAGCACTGGCGCGAGCAATTGCTGCGCGAAGCCAACGCGCTTGAGGCGCTGTGCGCGCAGTTTCCGCAAGCGACCGTGGAAAAAGCGCGCCTGACCGAACTGATGCAACAAACGCACTGGGAGAGCGAGCAAGGTAAACCGCCGAAAGCCGCTAGAGCGCTATTTCGCCTTCTCAGCGCGCTGTTGCATACCAACACGCAAACCACTCCGACATGAGCGATAACATTTACGACCCCATCAAGATCGGCCTGGTCACCGTCAGCGACCGCGCTTCCAAAGGTATTTATCAAGACGAAGGCATACCGGCGCTGCGCAGCTGGTTGAACCAAGTGCTGTTCAATCCGATGACGCTGGTGGAACGCGTCATTCCCGACGAACGTCCGTTGATCGAATCGACCCTCAAGCAACTGGCCGATGACGAACGCTGCAGCCTGATCCTCACCACCGGCGGCACCGGCCCCGCGCCGCGCGATGTCACGCCGGATGCGACGGTAGCCATCGCCGATCGCGTCATGGACGGCTTCGGCGAAGCGATGCGCGCGGTGAGCCTAAAGTACGTGCCGACGGCCATTCTGTCGCGCCAAGTCGCGGTGATTCGCAAAGCCTCGCTCATCGTCAACCTGCCGGGTCAACCGAAGTCGATCAAAGAAACGCTAGACGGGATTTTCGCCGCCGTGCCGTACTGCGTCGACTTGATCGGCGGACCCTACATCGAAACGCGCGAAGAATTCGTCAAAACATTCCGGCCCAAATCGGCCATTCGCGCGCCGCGCACAGGCTAATCTCGGTAGGTTGGCAGGGAGATATCCACAGGCGGAAACGCCGAAGGGGCGGCACGAGAGTTTGCAACCGGATACGTTCCGCTACGAAATCACCGCGCGCGAGCTGCCAGCAGCATAGATTGGAGATGAGCTGCGAACCCCTCACCCGATGCGAATGCGGCGGTGTGGTTTGCTGCGCTCCGCCCTTCCTCTATACTCAACAATCCGCTTAGCGCCGTTCCGATGTCGAAGCCATGCGATGGAGTAACATCATCGTCTCTCAGCGAACTGCGGCTGCGTGCCCGCATGCGCCGACGGCGCGCTCACAATTGAGGAGAAAACATGGCCAAGTCGAATACCGATCACTTTTTGGACAACAACAAACAGTATGCCGGCGGGCAAGCGGTTCATAAGGCTGTCCATCCCGGCAAGCAACCGATACAACCGTCCAAGCGCGTTGCCGTTGTGGCGTGCATGGACGCGCGCTTGGACGTGGAAGACCTGCTCGGTTTGCAGACAGGCGAGGCGCATATCATCCGCAACGCCGGTGGTGTGGTCACCGAGGATGCGATCCGCTGCCTCATCATTTCGCATCACTTGCTCAACACCAACGAAATTATCCTCGTGCATCACACGCGCTGCGGCATGCTGGCCTTTACCGATGATCTGCTCAAGGCGGGCCTCGAAGGCGACCCAGCCGCCGAGAAACTACTCGGCCAAGCCACTGCGCGCCGATTTACCAGCTGCCACAAATCCGCTGCGACACCCGCTTCATTCCACGCTTTTCGCGGTCCGATCGAGGCGCTCGACGCGCCGCGCGATGCGAAAAACAGCGAGCGCCTTGCCTGGGATGTGCGGCGTGGCATGTCCGCAATCTTGAACCATCCGTGGCTGCCCACCAGTGGCCCGGACGCAATCACGGTGCGCGGGTTCATATACGATGTCGACACTGGAAAACTCGATGAAGTGAGCTATCCGGGACCGATGGGATCGTTTGGCTGAGCGAACCGGGTTCGCGTTACTGAATCGTCGCATGCAGCATCACACTCGTGTTTGCGCTAGAAATCTGTTGCCAACGCGATGCAGTTAACCAGCATACGAGCTATTGTATGCCCTTCACATCTAGACTCAACAAGGCTTAACAAAGAATACCATTGACTGTATGCCTGTACTGCCAGCAATTGAACTCGCCACCGGCCATAACCCCGTCGGCACGGTGATCTGGATGCACGGCCTTGGCGCCGACGGTAACGACTTCGTTCCGGTGGTGAAGGAACTCGGCTTACCCGACACGTTGCCGCTGCGCTTCATTTTCCCGCACGCGCCGATGCGCCCGATTACCATCAACAATGGCTTCGTCATGCGTGGCTGGTACGACATTCTCGAACTCGGTGCGCTAGAGCGCCGCGTCGACGAAAAGGGCATTCGCGAATCGCAAGCCGCGATTGAAGCCTTGATCGCGCGTGAAATCGAGCGTGGTATCGCCGCCGGCAAAATCGTGCTCGCGGGATTCTCGCAAGGCGGCGTCATCGCCCTGCAAACCGGCTTGCGCCATAAGGAAAAGCTGGCCGGCATCATGGCCTTGTCGACCTACCTGGCGCTGCAATCGACCCTCGCGCAAGAGGCGAGCAGCGCGAACAAAGACATTCCGATTTTTCTGGCGCACGGCACCCACGACGACATCATCCCGATCCAACTCGCCCATGCGAGCCGCGATGCATTGACTCGTGCCGGCTACAAAGTCGAGTGGCACGACTATCGCATGCCGCACTCGGTGAGTCCGGATGAGATCGAGCATATCGGCGCATGGCTGCGGCGCGTGTACCAAGTCGAGAGCTAGTGAGAATCACAAAGTGCGCGAAGACAAATTCCCCCGCAAGCGCAGCGTATGAGAAGAAGTTCGTGTAATCCCCACTAGCCGCACTTTCGATCCATCGGTCCAACAGCACGGCGAAGGCGAGTAGAGGCCTAATGGAATTCAAACTACGCCTGCTTCAACAGTTCAGCCGTATTACCAAGGCACTCAGCAGCGCCAACCGTCTGCAACTGTTGGAGCTACTCGCGCAAAGCGAGCGCAGCGTCGAAACTCTGGCGACTTTAACCGGCATGTCTGTCGCTAATACCTCACGCCATCTGCAACAGCTGCGCATCGCCGGCCTGGTGCGCAGCCGCAAAGACGGACTATACGTCTACTATCAAATTTCCGGCGGCGGCGTGGTGCGTCTGCTGCACGCGCTGGGCGAAGTGGCGGAAAACAATCTCGCGGAGGTGTCGCAGCTCATCAGCGAATTTCTCACCGCACGCGACTCGCTCGAACCTGTCCCCCATCAAGAACTGCTGCAACGCGCCCGCAAGAGATTGGTCACAGTGATCGACGTCCGCCCCCCGGAAGAGTTCGCCGCCGGCCATATCCCGGGTGCAATCAACGTACCGCTCGCCGAACTCGAACGCTGGGCACGCGGCGTGCCGAAAAGCAAACAGATCGTCGCTTATTGCCGCGGCCCGTACTGCTTGATGGCGTTCGAGGCCGTCGCGCGGCTGCGCCGCAAGGGTTACAAAGCGCGGCGGCTGGCGGACGGGTTTCCGGAGTGGAAATCCGCCGGATTGCCGCTGGAGTCTGAGGCCAGCGAGCGCTGACGGGGCCGGAGGCGCAGGGAACGAGTTGATGCCGGCCACCGTCATCGCCAGTTCAGATACGCCCGGGCCCTCGATCAGCAGCGATCCCCGACATTGTCGCGAACAACTTGTCAGAGGTTCTCTAAGTCTTCGTGACTCGACCTTGAGCGATGTGCACTCGCTGACGGTCAAACGAGCGGAACGTAAACGAGACTGGCCGTTCCGCATACTCCGCAGTGCGCTTGCGAAGGATCTCGATGGCGATCTCCTCGCCGAGCCGCAGACTACGCGTATTGTCGGTACGCCAGTGCACGCCACCCATCGAGCGGCCCATGGCGACATTGCTGGCGATCTTGTTAAGTTCGCCACCGACTGTAAGTCTACTCGCGTCTGCTCCGTTGTACTGTTTCGGATCGCAGAAAGCTTCGAGATCGGTTCCCGTCTTCCGAAACCCGGGTTGAAGCAGCATCAACTGTCCACCAGGCGGATCTGCGGGACCGATCTTCTGCGGCGAGGACGCGTCGTTAGCGGCGTCAAAGATCATTTGCATCGGTTTGTCTTCGTCGAACCAAGCCTTGAGCGCCGTGACGCAGGCCCCAGCCACCGTAGCGTGTCCAGCGCCGTATGCCGGGTGGCTAGGCGAACCGGCGGAAAAGGCCATTGGTAAGAAAAGGGTGCCCGTGCCGCCATTGAGTGCCGAATTGTGGCTCTCAACCACGTTTAGCGTTTCGTCGAGTTTGCTCTTGAAATCCGGAGTACCAGGAAGAGTCGTTGGCAGGTCGTATTTTCGCAGTTCTCCTCCGAAGCCCTTGCGTTGCATCTGAATCAGTCCGGCCATTACTTCTGGACGACACCGGCGGTGTACAAACCACTTTTGGCGCCAAACGACTTTAAGGGCGCGACTGGCCACTTCGGAAACTAGGGTCAACAAGTCCGGCCCTCCGAGTGTGGCGAACCCAGTCTCTCGAGAGTAGCGGTTGCCGCGATACGGATTGCCCTCGCCCGCTGGGGCGCCGATGCCAAGTAAGAATAAGGCGGCATTGAAGTAGGCTTGGTGCAGGGCATCGCGGTTGACGAAGCGTGCGATGTCGCGCATGGTCGAGATGAAGCGCTTGGGATTTGCGGCCGGATAGTACGTTGCACCGCGGTTCTGCTGATCAGAAAAGTTGTTGCATGTGCCGTAGTCACGGCCATATTTGTCTTTTCCGGTATTCTGCGCGAGCAGCCAGTCCTGGTGACTTGTAAGAAAGTCCAGCTTGGCAATATAGGGCACCTGACGCGGATCGATCTCCTGCACACCGAAGGCGATCGGGCGCAAGAAGAACTGGCTGATCAGCGGCCCGTGCTCCTCGTCATGCAGTCCGCTGCGGAACAATCTCTGCAGCGTAACGCTGGCGCCGCCGACACCTGGAGCCACATCGAGCGGGGCGCGCAGTTTGCCAAAGTCGGTGTCATGCTGAAGCGCGATGTCGAACATCTTATTCACCGCGTCGCGCGCTAGGTCAACCCGGTCGGTAACGTTGTAGCCGAGCTGGGCGTTGTGAGCATCAACGTTCGCGCATCCTGCCCCAGGCGTGCCTTTGCTACTTTGGAAAGCCAGCAGCGGCGCGTCGCGCAGCAGCGCCATCCAGTACAGTTCCACCATCTCCGCAGTGGCCGTGAGCGAGCGACACCCTGGAGCGGGCAACATCTCGAGGGTCTTGGGATCCGGCCCCAGCGATTCGGTTGACGCCCCAGCCATTGGGCTAACAAACTTCGCGGCGGACTTGGTTAATGCTTCTATCTCGGAAGTTGGTGATCCACCCAGAATGAACGCCGTTTGCGGTACGTCTGGCGATGGCTCAAGCGGGCCTTGGCGCACTCCTTCGAAATTCACTGGCGCACCCGCTTCAATGGCGATACAGCGACGTTCAAATTCGCGGTAGGCGTCAGGAACTACTTCACCGAACTTGTTGTGTGGCAAGGTCTTGTGAAAATTGCCGATGAATGGTGCATTGTCCGTAGTCAGTCCTTTAGTGCTGACCAGGCTTTCGTCTGCATTTGGGGTCGGGAAGGGCATTTCAATTTTCCTTTTATTGCACGTTTAAGAACGATCTTTGGGGACTGCGAGCGAGCAGTGTAGATATAGGTTCGAGTTTCTGTCCCAACCCGATCAGGTGGGAATGCAAGCTCTAGACTACTTTCGCGTCACTTCCGCCGCGAACTTGCTCAGACGGAGTCGAGTTGCTTACCTCGAGTCAGTCGCAACTACCGTTGAATCGTCTGCTGTTTTATCCAGGTGACCTACCTGGCAAAGCTTCTCGCGCGCACAGTGCCTGGCATCGTGTTGGGCCATTCGCCGCCGGCCACATCCCGGGCGCCATCAACGGTCCGCTCGCCGAACTGGAGCGTTGGCGGCGCGGCGCGCCGAAGAACAAACAGATCATCGCCTATTGCCGCGGCCCGTGCTGCTTGATGGCGTTCGAAGCCGTCGCACGGCTGCGCCGCAAGGGCTACAAAGCGCAGCGGCTTGCGGACGGGTTTCCGGAGTGGAAATCCGCCGGGTTGCCGGTGGAGTTCTAAAGCAACCAACGCTGATCCGCTTTGGCCAAAAGTCGTTCGCTAACTCACGTAAAGCGAACGGCGGCAGCGAATGGGCCGCTGCACGAAGACATAGAAAACACGCTGGGCGTTTTACGCTTCGTCCCGAATCCGTAAGTGCGCGAATAATAGAAGCGACCCGTCGGGACGTCCGCTCCGCCCCGCGCCGCGATCAGTGCGTGGCTCAAGCATTCCGCGTGCGCGGAATCATCTCTCGATGCGAACTTCGGTGAAATTCACACGCGTGGGTCTAGCGCACTCGCGCGGCGCCGCGAGCGGCGTGAGGGTGATTTTGCCGCAGCCGTCCCGGCAATAAGTCGCTCGCGCGGCACCGCGCCGCCGACTTCAATGAGCATCGTCTGCTCACAAGGAGAACTGCCAATGTTGACTCTTTCATCCAAGTTCTGCGCGCGCGCCGTCACGGCGGCGGCCGCGCTGCTCTTCGCCGGATCCGCTCTGGCAGCGCGCGAAGTCGATCCCGATATGGATCTGCCGGACCCAGCGCCCACCAAGCCGCCGCTCGAAACTCGGCCCGTGAAAATTCCCGCGAACCCGCCAGAGGTAGCGCTGCCTGGACCCGATACCTATCCGCGTGCCGCGCAACCGATCGATGTGCCCATGCCGGGCGGCGGCATGGCCCAAGTGCGTCCCCTGAAAACCGTGCTCACCCTAGCCAAGCGCGAGGCACTGGCCGATCGCTTGATCGTTGTATTCCGCAAGCCGGAAACGGACGAAAGCGCCGCACACACGCGCGCAAGCAAGTTCGGCGCCGGCATCGCCAAGCCGCTACTCAAAGTCGGGCGCAAGGGCGTGCTCGTAGATGTGTCCGGCGCGGCGTCGCTGGAAGACGCAGCGCGCGCTTACCTGAGCGATCCCGAAGTCCAATACGCAAGCCCGGATTGGGTCATGCACAAACAAGAAATCCCTAACGACCCCTCGTTCGGCAGTCAATGGGGAATGACCACCATCCAAGCGTCGCAGGCCTGGAATCGCACGCACGGCTCGCCCGGCGTACGCATCGCAGTGCTGGACACCGGCATCAACGAGCTCCACGCTGATCTCGCCGGCAAAGTCGTCGCACGCCGCGATTTTACCGGCTCCGGCAGCGGAACCGATGACATCGATGGCCATGGCACCCACGTCGCCGGTATAGCGGCAGCATCAACCAACAACGCCGCGGGCGTGGCGGGCGTGGGCTACGACAGCAGTTTGATGAACGTCAAAGTGCTGGACGACAGCGGCAGCGGCAGCGTCTCGATGCTCTACAACGGCATCTACTGGGCCACGGACAACGGTGCGCACGTCATCAACATGAGCTTGGGCTCCGATGAGCAAGATTGCAGCACATCGTGGTGGGAAGACTTGTTCGATGTCGGCCGCAACGAACTGCGCGATTCCATCAACTACGCCTTTGATCGCAACGTGGTGCTGGTCGCCGCCGCCGGCAACAACGGCGCCGACCAGCAGCAATGGCCAGGCGCCTGCCCGAACGTGCTATCCGTCGCAAACACCAACAGCGCGGATATGCGCTCGGGCTCGTCCAACTTCGGCACCTGGGTCGATGTCGCCGCACCGGGCGCGGGCATTTTCTCCACCGCAGTGCCTGGGGCCAGCAGCTGCCAGAACGGTTTGATGGGTGCGTTCGCCAACTGCAGCGGTACCTCGATGGCGTCGCCGCATGTGGCGGGCATTGCCGCGCTGGTGCGTTCAAGTTGCGGCATGACCAGGGCGAACGACATCGTCAATCGCATCACGAGCACAGCCAATGCGATCGCCGGCACTGGCACGCTGTGGCAGTTTGGCCGCGTGAACGCGTTGAACGCCGTGTGCTTTCCCGCTCTAGCGCCGCGCATCACCGCGGAAAACTCGACCAGCATCCAACTAGGCTGGAGCGACCGCACACCGGGCGAGACGCACTTCGAAGTCTTCTGGCAAATAGTCGGTGGAGCCGCTGCCAGCGTGATCCTGCCCGCCAATAGCACCAGTTTTCTGCACAGCGGATTAAGCACCGGCTTGGATGTGGACTATTTTGTGCGGGTTTGCGATGCACTCGGCTGCTCGGATTGGTCCAACCCAGTACACGGGAACACCGGCTCCTCACTGAAGGTCTCGCTCTCCGGCGCCGGCAAGGTCACCAGCAGCCCAGCGGGTATTAACTGCGGCGGCGGCGCTTCGGACTGCAACGAGGCGTACTTGCCGGGTACCATCGTCAGACTGACAGCGAGGGGATCCGGTAATATCAACAAGCCCGTCTATTGGCTGTTCGATCACTGGGATGGCGCCTGCGCGGGACAAGGCTACGTTTGCACGCTCACCATGAGCGCGGCGCGCAGCGCTAAGGCGGTGTTCGTGCGCGAAACCAACGGCGGGCTATAGCCGCTGCTGAGCAGTCCCAATAAGAGTAGCGAGGCGGCCATGCCGCCTCGCTTTTTTTACTTTCGCCAAGTTACGTAGCTACGCAATGCTGCCGCGAGAAGTAACTTCCGGCTCCATCGATCGAGAAGGGGCAGCGCATAAGCCAGCGCTTGCATGCATTGCCGCCTCGCCGAGGGCCAGGGCCGCTGCTGGTTTTGGCGATGCGCTCGCTTTGAACGTCAACGGAAACATAAGGAGCCGGGCGAAGACCAGCCAACGCTGACAGGGCCGGAGGCGCTGGAAGATCGAGATCGACCCATTCTGTCCCTTCAGCACTCGCTTTCTGAAGTCGGCAATAGTGCGTGCTCCCGACATTGAATTTCGAGGCTTCTGTTAGGCTCGCGAGATGTCCCGGCATCCACTAGCGATGAGCCATCCAGGCGACTATCGGAGAAGCCTGTCTCGACGCCGCTCCACTGCCCGTAACAAATCTCCACACATTCTGTAACAAGCCTTCACATTCGCGCCTTGCGAGCACCTACGGCGGTTGCGTATCGTGCGTGCCTGCTGAATCCGAGTCCACCGCTCTCGACTCGTCGATTCCGTTCTAGCTTTCGGGGAAGTGAATGACTGCGACGCCATCGGGTCCGCGTCGTCTTGGCGTGTTGCTCTAAGGGGGAGGAATCATGCGTCATCGAATCATGCGCACGTGGGTTATTGTACTTTGCGCACTTGGCTTGGTCTCTGGAATCGCCAACGCTGCCGAGCGCGCGATCATCAAATACGCACCAGCGTTACTACCCAACACCAACACCGCCTCCTACTTCAATACGCTCGAAGCCGCCTGCCAGGAATATGCGAAGCGCCTCAATCAAGGCGGTGGGCAATATCGCGTGGTTGGTAGCGTCGTGACCACTCCGGCGCAGTACCAAAGCGTCACCTCCGGTCCATACGTCAATGGGCTCATAACGGCGGGCAACTATCAATGCCGCCTTTTGGCAGCCGGCGCGACGGCACCGACGCTGGCCGGTGCCAACGGTGCCGGATTCTGCGGCAGCAAGTTCGTCTTTGACGGTGTCAACCCTTACGGCAACTGCGCCTGCCCGAGCGGCAGCACCGAAATCAACGGCGCCTGCCACGCGCCCAACCTGGGTTCAACTGCCCGTGCGCCCGCGCCGGTTTCGAGCAGCGCCCCGGCGCGTCCGCAGGCCTGCCAAAGCCAAGGCCCAACCCAGTTTGGCAACCCCGTGCACGGCGCCACTGGCAACAAGTATCAGAGCGAGAGCGACTACGCCAGCGCGGATGGGGCATTGCGCTTCGAGCGCCATTACAACAGCCAAGGTCCCGAGTACGGACGGCGCCCCATGGGTGCGTTGTGGCGCCATAGTTATGATGCCCGCCTGGAGCGCATCACCGACACACTGCTCAAGGCCTACCGGGCAAACGGCCAGGTCATCGTCTTCGCCAAGAGCGGCACCGCTTGGAACGCCACTGCCGAAGTAAGCGATCGCCTGAGCGAAACCGCAACCGGCTTCAGCCTGATCAACGGCAACGAAGACATCGAGTACTACAACCTCGGCGGGCAGTTAAGCCGCATCCAAAGCCCCTCGGGTCAAGAACTCAACCTGATTTACTCCGACGCCAACACCGCCAGCGCGATTGCGCCCCTGCCAGGGCTACTCATCCGAGTCGAAGACAGTTTCGCCCGCGCCCTATCGCTTCGCTATGACGAGAACCTACGCATCGTCGAACTCACCGACTCCGCCGGTAACCAGTACACCTACGGCTACGATGCCAACGAGAACCTGACCAGCGTCAGCTACCCGGATGCCACCCCGCAAGACCCGAACGACAATCCCAAGCGCCTGTACCACTACGAAGACAGCCGCTTCCCCAATGCACTGACGGGCATCACCGACGAGAACGGCACACGCTTTGCCACTTACGCCTACGATGCCCAGGCTCGGGCGATCAGCAGCGAGCACGCCGGCGGGGTCATGCGCTATCTGCTGTCGTTTAACGCCGACGGCAGCAGCAGCGTGACCGACCCACTCAACACTGCGCGCAGCTATTCGTTCCAGACCATCCTCGGGGCCATACGCAACGCCAACGAGAGCCAGCCCTGCCCGAGCTGCGGCGGCAGCAATATTGCCGCGCGCAGCTTCGATGCCAACGGCAACGTCAGTGCGGCCACGGATTTCAACGGCAATCAAAGCACTTACGTCTACGACCTGGCGCGTAACCTCGAGCTCTCGCGCACAGAAGCCGCCGGCACTGCGCAGCAGCGCAGCATCACCACCGAATGGCACCCGAACTGGCGCCTGCCGACGAAACTGACCGAGCCCAATCGCGTGACCGAATGGAGCCATGACGCACAAGGCAACGTGCTCACCCACAAGGTCACCGACAGCGCCACAGGGCTATCGCGCAGCAGCAGCTACACCTACAACGCGATTGGCCAAGTGCTCACCGCGGACGGGCCACGCACCGACGTGATGGACGTCACCACCTACACCTACTACCCCAACGACGCCGGCCAAGGCAATAAGCGCGGCATGCTCGCTTCGGTTAGCAACGCGCTCGGCCATACGGTGCTGATCACCGACTACGACGCGCATGGACGCGCGCTGTCGATGACCGACGCGAACGGCTTGGTCTCCAGCATGACTTATGACGCGCGCGGGCGCCTCACAAGCCGCACCGTCGGCAGCGAAACCACCGTCTTTGAATACGACGGCGCCGGCCAGCTCATTAAAGTCACGCTACCGGACGCCAGCTTCGTGCGCTACAGCTACGACGCCGCGCACCGCTTGACGCAAATCCTGGATCACCTCGGCAACAAGATCGTCTACACGCTGGATGCCATGGGCAACCGCACGCGCGAAGACGTCTACTTCCCCAACGGCACGCTGGCGCAGACGCACTCGCGTACGTTCGATGCGCTCAATCGCCTGCATCAGGAAATCGGGGCGTTGAACCAGACCACCACCTACAGCTACGACAGCCAGGGCAACTTAAAGACGGTCACCGACCCGCTCGGGCGCGCCACCACGCACGGCTACGATGCCTTAAACCGCATGAACAAGGTGACCGATGCGCTAAGCGGCATCACACTCTACGACTTCGACGCCAACGACCGTATCCGCCAAGTCACCGACCCGCGCGGACTGGCGACCGTCTATAGCTACAACGGCTTGGACGATCTGCTACAGCAGCTAAGCCCTGATACCGGCACCACCCACAACACGTACGATTCCGCCGGCAACCTGGCCACGACCCAAGATGCGCGCGGCGAGATCACGCGCTACAGCTATGACGCTTTGAACCGCGTCAGCAGCATGAGCTATGGCACTACCACGGTGAGTTTCACCTACGATCAAGGCGCCTACGGCAGAGGCCGGCTAACCGGCATGACGGATGCCACCGGCGCCACCACTTGGGAATACGACGCCCAAGGCCGGCTCGTGACCCACACGCAGCGCACCGGGGCAACACTCACCAAAACGATGCGCTACGCCTACAACAACGCCGGGCAGTTGATCAGCCTGACCTACCCCTCGGGGCGGGTAATGGAGTATGTTTACAGCAACGGCCAAGTAAGCGAGGTGCGCTCCGGCGCTCAAGTGGTGATTGCCAACATCCAATACCAACCCTTCGGCCCCGCCCGAAGCTGGACGTGGGGCAACGGCACGGGCTTTAGCCGCGCCTTTGATTCCGACGGGCGAATCGCCAGCCACAGCCTTGGCGCCACCACCAAGACGCTCGGTTACGATCCCGCCAGCCGCATCCAAGCCATCACCGACAGCGCCAACCCGAGCCGCAACACCACTTACGGCTACGACGAGTTAGATCGCCTCATCAACAGCAGCAGCACGGCGATGCGCAACTACAGCTACGACGGCGTCGGTAATCGCTTGACGCAAAGCGGGTTGAACAACGCCACCTACAGCTACGCCGCCAACAGCAACCGCTTGCTTGGGGTGGCTGGCAGCAACGCCAAGAGCTACAGCTACGACGCTGCCGGGAACACAACCGCCGATGGCGTGAACAGCTTCACTTACGACGCTAGAGGCCGGCAAACGATCACCACCACTGCCAGCGGCAACGTCCTGCACGGCATCAACGCCCTGGGTCAGCGCGTCTATAAGAGCGTAACGGCGGGCGATACGGTGTTCTACTACGCCCCGGATGGCAAGCTGCTGGCGGAGAGCGACGCCCAAGGCACAGCGAAGAAAGAATACCTCTACCTAGGCGATCAACCCATTGCGCTGTGGGCGCAAACGGCGGGCAGCTGCATCAACAGCAACGAGCTGCGGGTGGATAGCGGCACCACCTTCAGCGCCTTCAATAGCTTGGAGCGCCTGGAAGTCAGAGGCGGCAAAGCCGGCACGGCCGATTGGGAAGTGGGCTTGGGCAACAACACGCAAACGAGCGGGCAGTTCGTGAACGGGCATCTGAACTGGGTGAACAATAAGGTCTATGCCTGGACGCTAACCTACAACGGCCAAGGTGCGGCCACCATCACTGTGACCGATAACGCAACCACCGTCCTCACCAAGACCTGGAACCAGGGCATGGATGTCGGTAATGCGCTTAAGTTCTACGTGAAGAGCAGTGCCGGCATCGGCGCGGGCAACAAGATCGCGGTGACCATCGATACGATTCAAGGCCAGGCGGCGTTCGGCACGCTGCAGACGGCGGGCGACAACTTCTTTAGTGAGCAGGCGCTGCATTACGCCATTCCGGCAACCGGTGCGGGAATGACGATCACCGGCGCGATGAAGCTGACCTTCACGGGCAGTGCGCCGCCTACCGGATCGCGGCTTAACTTCACCGCCACGGCGGGGAACGTCACCTGCCAAGGCGCGCAGAGCGGGCCAAGTACGGATCTTTACTACGTGCATGCGGATCACTTGAACACGCCGAGGAGCATCACCACCGCCGACACACAAAACAAGGAGGTGTGGCGTTGGGAGAATGAGGATGCCTTCGGCGACAATCAAGCCAATGAAGATCCGGACGGCGATGGCACGAAGCTGGAGTTCAATCTGCGCTTCCCGGGGCAGTACTTCGATAAGGAGTCGAAGACGCATTACAACTACCATCGCGACTATGAGCCGAGCACCGGGAGATACATTCAGAGTGATCCTATCGGTTTGAAAGGCGGACTTAACACTTATGCCTACGTCCATGGCAGCCCGACTTCCTTAGTTGATCCTCTCGGTCTGCGTGTCGAAGGAACCTGGATCCAGCGCCCCTTCCCAACGGTCTACTCTGTCCGCGTTCCAATAGGCAATGCACGCCGCCCGCAGAATTGGTGGCAGATTTGGCGCCACGGAGGTTCCTACGGTGCTATGGAGCATTTGGTCAACGTTGAGGCCGGATTTGATTGGAAGATTAAGTGCACAGATACGAAAACCTGCAAGTCCTGGGAGATAGGAGGATCTGAACGGGCGCAATTTGATATCTGGGTACCAATCCGTACACCCGCGATTCCAAGGGTCGGCTTTTATCTCTCGTTGTCTAACATCACCTATAGTCTGCTCATCCGTCCGGCAACTGAGATTGCGCGCAATAAGGTCGCGACCCATGTAGACAACATCATGAAGTTGTCGCCGGATGTGCTCTGCAGGAATATGCCTCGGCTATAGGAGCGGACATGGCGAAGAGATGCGCGAACTGCGGCGCCGAATCGCTTTCCTTTGGTCAATTAGCGAAGTTGGCAATTGGCGGGACAACGAAGTGCCGCGCTTGTGGAGCGATTCTTGAGAGGACCATGTGGATACATTTGCTGATGAGCATGCTTCTTGTCTTGTTGACTCTTGTTCTCTTTGTCGTACTTGGCAATCTGCTGGGCATGCTTGGCATTGCTCTCGCTTTCCTCATTCCGCTGATCATTGAAGTGTCGAGCATCTATTGGCATCCGATATCGGTGCGCCAATCAAAGGTCGCAAAGTAGAAATAAATGGGGACAGACTTAGCTATCGCGGAATTCGCAAACGGTTTAGTTGTGCGCCCCGGCGGGCGATACGGTGTTCTACTACGCCCCGGATGGCAAGCTGCTGGCGGAGAGCGACGCCCAAGGCACAGCGAAGAAAGAATACCTCTACCTAGGCGATCAACCCATTGCGCTGTGGGCGCAAACGGCGGGCAGCTGCATCAACAGCAACGAGCTGCGGGTGGATAGCGGCACCACCTTCAGCGCCTTCAATAGCTTGGAGCGCCTGGAAGTCAGAGGCGGCAAAGCCGGCACGGCCGATTGGGAAGTGGGCTTGGGCAACAACACGCAAACGAGCGGGCAGTTCGTGAACGGGCATCTGAACTGGGTGAACAATAAGGTCTATGCCTGGACGCTAACCTACAACGGCCAAGGTGCGGCCACCATCACTGTGACCGATAACGCAACCACCGTCCTCACCAAGACCTGGAACCAGGGCATGGATGTCGGTAATGCGCTTAAGTTCTACGTGAAGAGCAGTGCCGGCATCGGCGCGGGCAACAAGATCGCGGTGACCATCGATACGATTCAAGGCCAGGCGGCGTTCGGCACGCTGCAGACGGCGGGCGACAACTTCTTTAGTGAGCAGGCGCTGCATTACGCCATTCCGGCAACCGGTGCGGGCATGACGACTTTGGCGATCAACGATCCGATTGGATTGCAAGAGAGTTGAATACCTTTGCAAACGTCAGCCAAACGCCTAAATTCTGTCGCGTATCGGCTTAATTCTCTAAGCATCGGAGATTCGCTGCAGCATGGTCCGAGCGTCGGCTAGGTGGCCCACACCGTGAGTTGGGATCACGCATCTCGAACGTCAGGTATTGGCCGAACTCGTAACCTTGTACGCTACCAAAACCTCGCAGTCGTCCAAGGCCAAGGTTCAAAAGAGCAAGCCGCCGCGATCACAGAACCCACGCGCCCGCCCTACCTAGCTGACAGACACAGCATTTTACGGACCCGACTATTCAAGCGAATGCTTGAACAATGTCGCGCCGATACAATCGGCTGACCGCGAACCCTTGGAGCAAGTTCTTATGACAAGCGCAGCGCCCTACACGCAAGCGTTGGATAAAGTCATCGCAGATGTGATCGGACCGGCGGCGATGGAGGTGGATAAGAACGCCGCGTTTCCGCGCGCTGCGATGGATGCCTTAGCCAAAGCCGGCCTGCTTGGTCTCGTCAGCGCCAAAGAAGTCGGCGGCATGGGCGAAGGCATGCGCGCAGCAAGCGCTGTGGTTGAAAAGATCGCCGAAACCTGCGGCTCGACCGCTATGGTAACCGCGATGCACTACTCCGCTGCCGCGGTCATCGAGAAGTTCGGCGCAATGCCGGTGCGCAAAGAAATCGCCGCCGGCAAACATCTCACCACACTGGCGTTCTCCGAAGCGGGATCGCGCAGTCACTTTTGGGCGCCGGTCAGCACCGCCACCAAGGCGAACGGCGCGATCGTGCTGGACGGCATGAAGAGCTGGATCACCTCGGCGGGCGAAGCCGATTCCTACGTCTGGTCGAGCAAGCCGGTGGCGGGGGAAGGCGCCAGCACGATTTGGCTGGTGGCCAGCAAGGCCGCCGGTGTTTCAACGGTTGCTCCGTTTGACGGGCTTGGCATGCGCGGCAACGCCTCTTCGCCGGTCAAGGGCACGCAAGTTAAGGTGACCGAAGCCGAGCGCTTGGGCGCGGACGGCGCTGGATTCGATGTCATGATGGGCACGGTGCTGCCGATCTTTTCGCTGCTCAACGCCAGCGCCGCGCTCGGCACGGCCGAGGCCGCCATCAAGAAAGCGGCGGCGCATGTGGGACAAACGAAATTTCAGCATCTCGGCTCGTCGTTGGCCGATTTGCCGACCATCCGCGCCTATGTGGCACGCGCGCGCATCAAAGTCGATTCCGCCCGCACGCTGCGCGATGACACGCTCAACGCCCTAGAGACGAATCGCGCCGATGCGATGCTGCGCGTGCTGCAAGTCAAAGCCGCGGCTGGCGAAGCCGCACTCGAGGTCACCGACATCGCCATGCGCGTGTGCGGCGGCGCGGCGTTCCGCAAAGATGTCGGCATCGAGCGGCATTTCCGCGACGCGCGCGCGGCGTCGGTGATGGCGCCCACTTCCGACGTGCTGTACGATTTCATCGGCAAGGCCGCGTGCGGCCTGCCTTTGTTCTAGAGCGAAAGCGACGATGTCAAACGCAACACTGGTCATGGGCGCAGTAGCCTACGCGCCGAAAGTCGTCACTATTTGGGACGGCTTCAAAGAGTATTTCGCTCAGCACGGATTGGCGTTCGACTACGTGCTTTACTCCAACTACGAGCGCCAAGTCGAAGACATGTTCCGCGGCAGCATCGATGTGGCTTGGAATTCGCCGCTCGCGTGGATCCGCGCCGAGCGCATGGGCAAGGCGCTGGGCAAACCGGTGCGCGCCGTCGCCATGCGCGACACCGACTGCGATCTGACTTCGGTCATCGTCACGCGCAGCGACAGCGCGATAAAATCGCTCGCCGATCTCAAAGGCAAGCGCGTCGGCGTCGGTGCGGTCGATTCGCCGCAAGCCACGCTCATTCCGCTCGATTATTTGCGCTCGCAAGGTTTGCAACCCGGCAGCGACTTTTCCGTGCGCCGCTTCGATGTGCTCGGCGGCAAGCACGGCGATCATATCGGCGGCGAGCGCGATGCCGCGCGCGCGTTGATGGCGGGCGAACTGGATGCGGCCTGCATGATCGACGGCAATCATCTGCTGTTCGTCGGCGAAGGCACGCTGCCCTCGGGCAAGACGCGTATCCTCGCGCAAACGCCGAAGTTCGATCACTGCAATTTCACCGTTGCGCATCATGCCGATGCGCCGCTGATCGATAAATTTCAAAAGCTGCTGCTCGGCATGTCTTACGCCGATGCCGCGGTGCGCCCCTTGCTCGACCTGGAAGGGCTAAAAGCATGGCAAGACGGCCGCACCAGCGGCTACATCGCACTCGAGCACGCGGTGGACGCCGCTAAGTTCTACGACCAGCGTGGCAACATCACCGTCGCTGACTATCGATACTGAGGCGCTCGGCCTTGATAGCGGCGCGCATCTGCTGATCAAGCGCGCGCTGCGCGAACTGCCGCCGGGCGGCGTGTTGGCGGTGGCGAGCCGCACGCCGGAGTTCGCCGTGCACTTGCAAGGGTGGTGCCGCGCGCAAGGCCACGCGCTGGTATTTCATAACGGCCGCGCCCACATCACCCCCGGCGGCGCGCAAGCCGGCCGCTGGCGCCACGCCGAGCGTGCGGGTGAAGCCGATGCCAGCCATGCCGAAGCGGTCGCCGCTCATGCCAAGCCATCGTGGGGACTGGCCGCGCGCGGGGCGACAGTCGAAGCCGGCGGCCCCGACTTCCACTTCGCTCTCGACAGCAAGCGCGCGATTTGGGCCGACGATATCGGCCATCTCTACGCGCAAGCGCTCGCGCAGCAGTGGAATCCGGACGAAGCCATCGACTGGTCGGTCGCGTTCGATTTGCCCGAGGATGTCGAAGACGCCGTGGTGCAAGTCATGACCTACTTGATCGAGAACGAGAACGCCGCGCTGCTGGTGCCGGCGCGTTTTCTCGGGCAAGTGCATCCGCACTTCCGCGAAGTCACGCAGTTGCTCGCGATTCAAATTGCGGACGAGGCGCGCCACGTCGAAGTATTCACGCGCCGCGCGCTGCTCAAGCGCGGGCGCATGGGCGTTTCCACTGTCGGCGGGCTAGCATCGCTGAAGACGTTGTTCGACGAGCACGAATTCGCCGTCGCCTCATTCCTGCTTTCGGTGTTGGGCGAAGGCACCTTCGTCAGCTTGCTGCGATTCTTGCAGGAACACGCGCCCGATCCGCTCACGCGGCAAATCGCTAAACTCACTGCGCGCGACGAAGCACGGCACGTCGCCTTCGGCATGGCGCACCTGGAATATCAACTCGCGCACGACGCCGATTTGCGCGGCCGCTTGGCTATCGCCGTCGAGAGCCGGCATGACGCGCTCGCGCAGACTTCCGGTTTGAACGAGGAAGTGTTCGACGCGCTAGTGCTGCTCGCCGCGGGCGGCTGGTCGCCGCAAGAAATCGCCGCTGGGTTCGACAAAGTACAAGTGCTCAAGCAAGACATGGCGAGTGGCCGCGAAATACGCATGAATCGCCTCGGCTTCGCCCATGGCGATGCCAAACGCTTGGCCGCGCTGCATACGCGCAACTTCATGTAAGCCGAATCGGCAATTCGACCTTTAGCCTGGAGTATATTGTTGGGATTAGCTTCAGTACTTAGGTTCAGTCGTTTACTGTAAACAGTAATAAGGAATCTCGCTGATGAATGCCCCATCCGATCTGCCTCCCGGCAAGGCAGAGAGCAGCCTCGCGCCGCAGGAAATCTTCCACACCCTGCGCCAGACGACCGAGCAACTCGCCGCACCGCTGAGCGCTGAAGATTGCGCCATCCAGTCGATGCCGGACGCCAGTCCGACGAAATGGCACTTGGCGCACACCAGTTGGTTCTTCGAAACGTTTCTGCTCGAAAGCGGCTTGCCCGGCTACCGGCACTTCCATCCGCAGTTTCGCGCGCTGTTCAATTCATACTACAACGCGGTCGGCGACAAGCATCCGCGTCCCGAGCGCGGCATGCTCTCGCGCCCGTCGCTCGACGAGGTCTATGCGTATCGGCGTCACGTCGATAACGCCATGCTGCAATGGCTTTCCCGCGCGCAGTCGAGCGAAGTGCTGGCGATGTTCACGCTCGGGCTAAACCACGAACAGCAACATCAGGAGTTGATCCTGATGGACATCAAACATATGCTCTCGCGCAATCCGCTACAGCCGGCGTATCGCAACGCGCCCGCGCGTGCCGCGATCACCGCTGCCCCGCCGCTGCACTGGCATTCTTACTCTGCCGGACTGTGCGAAGTCGGCCATGCCGGCGCAGCACTCGGCGCCGGTGGCGGCGTCGATTTTTTCTTCGACAACGAAGGACCGCGACACCAAGTGTGGCTGGCAGACTTCGCGCTGGCCTCGCGCCTCGTTACCAATGGCGAATATCTGGAATTCATGCAAGACGGCGGCTACACTCGAGCGGAGCTTTGGCTAGCGGAAGGCTGGGACGCGATCAACGCACACCATTGGCGCGCACCACTGTATTGGCAGCAGCGCGACGGCCAATGGCTGCATTTCACACTGCATGGCTTGCAGCCCATTGCGCCGTCGGATCCGGTGCAACACGTCAGTTTCTTCGAAGCGGAAGCCTTTGCTCAATGGGCATCGCGGCAAAGCCAGTGGCAAGACGCGCGCCTGCCGACAGAATTCGAATGGGAATCGGCTGCGGCTCAGCAGACCATCACGGGCAACTTCTTGGATGGCCAGACGCTGCGCGCACTGCCGGCGGCGCACCAGAGTTCCGCGCCGCAACAGATTTACGGCGATCTATGGGAGTGGACGCGCAGCGCCTACGCGCCCTACCCCGGATTTCGCCCGGCAACGGGCGCGGTCGGCGAATACAACGGCAAGTTCATGGCGAACCAATACGTGCTGCGCGGCGGCTCGTTCGCCACACCACGCGATCACATCCGCGCCACTTACCGCAACTTCTTTCCGGCGCATGCCCGCTGGCAATTCAGCGGGATTCGTTTGGCACGCTAGCGCGCAGTTGGCACACCAGCGCCGGCTTATTTGCCGCCGTTTTTCTCGAAATCGTTGATCGCTTCGCGCGCGTTTCTGAACGCATCCACGGCTGCAGGAATCCCGCAGTAAATCCCCACCACCAGCAGAATTTCGCGGATCTCATCTTTGGTGACGCCGTTGCGTAGTGCGCCGCCGACGTGCATCTTGAACTCGTGCGGACGATTGAGCGCGCTCAACATCGCCAGGTTCAGCATGCTGCGCGTCTTCTTGCTCAGTCCCTCGCGCCCCCACACCGCACCCCAGCAATACTCGGTCACCAACTCCTGCAGCGGCTTATTGAAATCGTCCGCGTTGGCGATGGCTTTATCCACGTATTCAGCGCCCAAAACCGAGCGGCGCATCTTCAAACCTTGTTCGAACATTTCTTTGCTCATTGATATCTCCTCGTAGAAAAAAACTTCGTGAAATTCACTCGCTGCGATTCGCTTATACAGCCTGAGCGCTTACCTCAATTGCCCCTGGTGTAGCGTTCATGCAAATCCACCGGCTTTGCGGCACGCTTGCGCATGCGGATGTTGAGCGCTTCAACCCCCACCGAGAAGGCCATCGCGAAATAAACATAACCTTTCGGGATATGGTGCCCGAACCCGTCGGCGACCAACACTACACCGATCACGAACAAGAATGCTAGCGCCAGCATTTTGATCGTGGGATGGGCCGAAACGAAGCGGCCAATGGTGCCGGCGAAGGCCATCATCAGCAGGACCGAAACAACCACCGCGGCGATCATAATGGCGACCTCGTCGACCATGCCGACCGCCGTAATGATCGAATCGAGCGAAAACACAAGATCGATGAGAATGATCTGCAGAATGATCGCCGAGAAAGTTGCTTGCACGGCGCTAGATGCCTCGCCTTCCACACCTTCCAGCAGCTGGTGAACCTCCTTCGTGCTCTTCCACAGCAAGAACACGCCGCCGCCCACCAAAATCAGGTCGCGCCCGGAAAGCGCCTGCCCGGCCACGCTGAACAACGGTGCGGTCAAGCCCACTAACCACGACAGCAAAAACAGCAAACCGATACGCATGAACATCGCTAAGAACAAACCGATCTTGCGGGCAAATTCACGCCGCGCCGGCGGCAATTTATCGACCAGGATCGAAATAAAAATAACGTTGTCTATGCCGAGCACCAGCTCGAGCGCCGTCAATGTCAGAAAAGCAAGCCATGCTTGCGGATCTGTCAGTAGCTCAATCATGCGTTCCCGTTCGATTGATGAATCATGTGTGATTGGAGCACTTAGGATGCCGGGATGGCCGCCAGGGGCCCGAAGAACCCCACGATACGCTGCAGTTTACCGTCCGCGGAAATCTCGGCGAAGTCGATCCCCTCCGGCAACATCGAACCGTCGGCTTGTACGACGCGCCAAGCGAAGCGCGCCAAACCATGGTGCAGATCGATCGCGCTGGTTCGCACCACGCGCGCCCCTGGCCGGCGCTTTTGCACCTCTGAGATATGCGCCGAAAGCTCGTCGGCACCGGCAAGATCGGCGCGTGGATCGGTGTAGCAAGCCCCCGGCGCCCACACGCGCGCAAGGATCGCTGCGCGGCGCGCGGCATCGGGCTCGTTCCACGCGGCGCAATAGTTGTCGATCAGCGCCGCAAGCTGATCATTGTCGAGCATCAGTGCGTCACCGCTGGTGGATTACGCCGGGGCTTTGACTTCAACCCCAGCCCACTTCTCGATGTATTGCACGATCCCAGTGAAGTCGCCGTCCGCGCCAAGCTCTTGACAAGCGAGGTACCAGGACTGCCGCACTGCTTCCGCCACCCACATCGGCACGCCGAGCGCCGAGCCCTCCTCCAAGCAGAGCTTCACGTCCTTGTACATCAGGCCGTTGGTGAAGCCGAAGTTGAACAAGCGCGGCACCACGGCGCGCGGAAACTTATCCTGCGAAGCGCTGTTGCGGCCAGTGCCGGCATTGATTACATCGAGCATCACGCGCGGATCCAACCCGGCTTTGACGCCCATCACCATCGCTTCTGAAGTAATCGCCATCGCCGCGGCGGAAAGCAGATTGTTGCAGAGCTTCATGGTTTGGCCGAACCCCGGCTTGGCGCCGAGGTAAAACACCTTGCCGAACACATCGAGCACCGGACGCAGCTGCTCCAACTGTTCCTGCGGGCACGCCGTCATTACCGCGAGCGTGCCCTTGGTGGCGCCCGCCACGCCGCCGCTAACCGGAGAATCGACCAAGCTAATGCCTTTGGCACTCAGCGCCTGAGCGATTTCTTGCTCGACGCGCGCACCGGTGGTCGAGAGATCGACGATAGTGCGCACTTTGATGCCGCTGGCAACACCGTTCGCACCAAGTATCACCTCGCGCACGATGGCCGGTGTCGGCAAACTAACGAGCACCGTATCTGCCAGTGAGCCCACCTCGCCAGCGGATTGCGCCGCCTGCGCGCCGCGCGCTACCAGCGGTTGCAACGCCGCTGCGCGCGCATCGAACACCGTTAGCGTGTAACCGGCGTCTAACAATCGCCCCGCCATCGGCCCGCCCATTTGGCCAACGCCGACAAACCCCAAATGCTTGCTCACTTCCCCCTCCTATTCGTTCAGCTTTGTGCGAAAAGCAGAAGTCTACTCGACAAGCGGGGAAGTCGATACGAATTAACTTGGACGCGCTTCTTTCCACCACCTTGCGCGCAATAGCGCCGACCAGGAAAACTGATACAGTCGGAGCGGCCGCTTCAATGCCCGATTCACCGCCAATGTCAAATTCACGCACTACGAACACTTTGCCCACAGGCGAGCCCAATCGCATCGCGCTGCAAAGCCTGCCGCTACGTTATTTCTTGGCGACCCGGCCGGCATTCTTGACGGTCACCTTGGTAGGCTGCCTCATCGGCTTAGCTTCCGCTCATTCCGATGGCGTAGGCTTGAGCCTAGTGGCCGCAGTCGCTACTATCAGCCTCGCATTAATTGCACACGCTGCCATTAATGTTCTGAACGACTACTACGATGCGCTAAACGGCACGGATGCAATCAACACTGAACGTGTCTTTCCCTATACCGGCGGCAGCCGCTTCATCCAAAACGGCGTCCTCTCTTTACGCCAGACATTGATTTACGGTGCAATATTGATGGCGATCGTGACGCTGGGTGGGATTTGGCTAATGTCTATCTCGCATGCGCGCCTGATGTACTTCGGGCTCGCCGGACTGTTTATCGGCTGGGCCTACTCCGCGCCGCCATTCAAACTAAACAGTCGCGGACTTGGCGAACTCTGTGTGTGGGCAGGATTCGTACTAATTGCCGCCGGCGCGGATTTCGTTCAGCGCGGCGCATGGTCCTGGCGAGCGCTATCCGCGGCTGCCAGCTATGCGCTGCTGGCGACGAACATTTTGTACATCAATCAATTTCCCGATCGCAGTGCCGACGCCCGCAGCGGCAAGCGCCACTGGGTAGTGCGTCTACAACCGCAGCACGCGCGGTGGGGCTATGTTTCAATCGCCGTGCTGGCCTATGGTTGGCTCGTCGGCGCGATTGCACTCGGGCGTCTGCCTGCTGCGACGGCCATTGCCCTGCCCACTGCAATACTTTCGGCGCGCGCCGCGCGCGATTTGCTGCGCTGGGCGCATCAGCCCGCCAAGCTAGCCTCGGCCATTAAATTGACGATCGTGGCAGCGATTAGCCACGGAATGCTGCTGAGTGCGAGCCTGCTGCTCTCCCCAAGTTAGTTAGGGCCAGTACGCGTCGTGTCAGCGCTGAGGCTAGGCCGAAACCAGTGGTGCAAGTTTGTCTAGCAGTGGCAACACCGCATCGCGCTTAGCGTCCGGCACTTCCAGCAACACCCGCTGGATGCCCGCCTCGCGGTAGGTGGCAAGCGCAGCCGCATCAGCCGGTGCGCCGAACACGGTGATGTTTAGCGTTGCCGGATCTCTGCCGGCTTGCTCGGCGGCTTGGCGCAGGCGCACGACTGCGCTCTTCGGCTCCCAACCGCTGCGCGGGCGCGGAAACCAGCCATCGCAAAATTCTACGACGCGCTTGAGCGTGTGATCGGTCTCACCGCCTAAGTAGATCGGCGGATGCGGGCGCTGTTTCGGCTTGGGGTGCTGCCACACCGGATCGAAGCTTACGAACTCGCCGTGAAATTCAGCCTGCTCTTGGGTCCACAGTGCTTTCATCGCCAGCACCCGCTCGCGCATCAGCTTGAACCGCGTTTCGTAGCGCGCACCGTGGTTCTCCATCTCCTCCGCGTTCCAGCCGCCGCCGATGCCGAACAGGAAACGCCCGCCGGATAGGAAATCCAGGCTGGAAACCAGCTTCGCGGTGACGATCGGGTCACGCTGCGGTATCAATGCGATCCCGGTGCCGACTTTGAGTTTGCGCGTGGCGGCGGCGGCGAACGATAGCGCGACGAACGGATCGTGCGTATGCGAATAACGCTCCGGCAGCACCGGGCCGCCCGCCCACGGCGAGCGACGGCTGACCGGAATATGCGTGTGCTCGGCGACGAACAGCGACTCGAAGCCGCGCGCCTCGAGCGCTTGAGCGAGCTCGCCGATGTCGATGCCGTAATCGGTGGGAAAGTGAAAAACACCAACGTCCATGCCTTTGTCTCCTTGGTCTTCCGAATCCTGCAGCATCGTATACTAGTTTTGTCGCGCCGCGCGCACTCAACGGGTCCTCCTCTGATCAACTACATTCCTCGTAGCCTGCTTGCGGCAATGCGCGCGTCGCGGCCAATGCTCGCTTGCGTTGTGCTCGCCTTTTTCTCCGCTTGCTCTGAAAGCAACGACCTCGCAGCAAAAAAGCGCACGCCGGCGATCGCTGACGTGCAAGCCACGATCGCCGCCGCCGACACCAGCAAAGACGCGTACTACGCCAAGAACTACGCGCCGGTGGAAGCGCGCTATTGGACGCACATCGCCGGCTGGATGGTGGTAGATTGGGTCGAACGCTCGGTCATCGCCCAGCGGCCGGTTACGGCCATTGTCGATATCGGCTGCGGCTATGGGACGTTGCTTGCCTACGCGGCGCAAGTGTACGGCGCCGGCGGCACCTGCGTGGACGTCGTGCAGTACCTGCAACCGGCGGTGATGCAGCGTTACGGTCTAACGTTCGTCTCAGGCAATATCGAAAAAGATTCGCTGCCTGCCCAGCAAGCTTATGACGTCGCGATCATGACCGAAGTGCTGGAGCACCTGAATTTCCAGCCGGTGCCCACCCTCAAGAAGATCCACGCGAGCCTGCGCCCTGGTGGTACATTTTTTCTTTCAACGCCGGACGCCGACGGCGGCTGGGGACGCACGGCCAAGTACTACCCTTCGCTCGCCGCAATTCCCGCACTCGACCCAACGCGCGCATGGATCGACGATCACATCTGGCAGTACAACCAAGCCGAACTTGAAGAAGTGCTGCATGCCGCCGGATTCAAGATCCGCCAGATTGAGCGATCCGAAGGACCGCAGGGAAAACACTTTAACGTTTGGGCAACGCGAGCGGCCAGCTGACAGATCTAAGTTGCGCCGACCGGCGCAACCGCATCGACGTTGCTGCGCGAAAACCGGGCTTTACTCAGCGCTCGCGTTGCGTCCGATGCGCTTGGATACTTCAGCCGCGCAATGCTTAAGTGCTTTTGCCACATTGCCGTTCCAGTTGCTGTCGAACGTTGCCGATGGCCCCATCGCTAAGATGCCCAAGGCGATGTGACCGTCGGCGTCGAAGACGGGGGCGCACAAGGCGTCGATCCCGGGTATGGGCTGGCCGCGCGTGCGCGACAAGCCGTGTTTGCGTGTCTCCGCAAGCAGCGCCTCCAACGTTTGCCGGCTCATCGGCGCTGCCGCATCGTTGCCATGCCCAAAACGTGACAGCTCGTCGCCGAGTAGACGCTCAACCATTTTTGCCGGCATGTACGCGGCGAACAAACGGCCGGTGGCGGTATTAGCCAGCGACATGACGGTGCCGGTGCGCAGGTTCACGTGCAGCGGTTCGATCGGCTCTTCCAGCCGCACAATGGTCGGGCCGAGGTTGCCCCACACCGCGATGGCCACGCTCTGATTGGTTTCGCTGGCGAGGTTCTCGATGAGTTGCGACGCCTCTTTCACCGGGTCGATGCGTTGCAATCGCGACAACCCCAACTGCAACGCCAGCGGACCCAACTCGTAGTGGCCCGCATCGGTTTGCCGTACGAATCCCACTTTCAGGAAGCTCACCATGTAGGGATGCGCTTTGCCGGGCGTCATGCCGGCGGCTTTGGCGAGGTCCTTGAGCGCGAACGGGCGGATGTGCTTGGCGAGCTGGAGCAAGAGATTACTCCCGATCTCGATAGACTGAATTCCGCGGCGGTTTTTTTCCGGAGGCATGGGTGCTGAGAGCTGGACGGGTCACCGTAACGCGGCTGATTATATGGGCAATCGACCAAATCTAAGATTCGATATTATCGAATCAATTGACTATTATCGAATCTTGAGTAAAATGCGCGAATTGCCAGCGGGAGAGAAATCATCATGGGGAACGAGGAGATTGCGGTCGACGTCCTGGTCGTCGGCACTGGCGCATCGGGAATGTCGGCGGCGGTAACGGCAGCCTTTAACGGCCTTGAAGTGCTGGTCGTCGAGAAGGAGGCGCGCTACGGCGGCACCACTGCCCGTTCCGGCGGTTGGCTCTGGATTCCCGGCACGCGCCTAGCCACCGAACAAGGCATCCAAGAGCCGCCTGGCGCGGCGAAGGCTTATCTCAAGCACGAGGCGACGACGCATTTCAACGAAAAGCGCGTCGATGCTTTCCTTGAGAACGGCCCGAAGGCGATCGACTTTTTTACGCGCAACACCTGCGTGCAGTTCGACATGCCAGCCGTGTTTCCTGACTATCACGCCGAAGAAATTGGCGGGCAACCCGGCGGACGCTCGATGGTGACGCGTCCGTTTGATGGCCGCGAGCTCGGGTCCCGCATTAAGCAACTCGCTCCCCCGCTGCCGGAGCTGACGGTTTTCGGCATGATGCTCGGCTCCGGACCCGAGATCCGCCACTTCATGAAGGCATTCAAGTCGTTTACTTCCTTCATCTACGTCGCCAAGCGGCTCAGCAAACATTTCTTGGACGTCCTGCGCCATGGCCGCGGCATGACTCTGACCAACGGCAACGCGCTCGCCGGCCGGCTGGCAAAAGCGGCAATGGATCGCAACGTGACGGTATGGTTATCGTCACCCGTGAAAAAACTGGTGACCGAGCGCGACGGCGTGTCGGGTGCCATGGTCGAGCGAGAAGGCAAGACAGTATTTGTGCGCGCCAAACAAGGCGTCGTGCTGGCCTGCGGTGGCTTCCCGCACGATATCGAGCGCAGGAAACAGCTCTTCCCGCATGCGCCTACCGGCAAGGAACACTACTCGCCCTCGCCCACGTCGAATACCGGCGATGGCCTGCGGCTGGCGGAAACGGTGGGCGGGCGCGTCGAACCCGCCATTCCTCACGCCGCCGCTTGGGTGCCCGCTTCCGTCACCACGCGCGCGGATGGCTCGAAGGGCGTGATGCCGCACTTCATCGACCGCGCCAAGCCGGGCGTCATTGCCGTGACGCCGAAAGGCACGCGCTTTACCAATGAAGCGAACTCCTATCACGACTTCGTGCAAGCGATGGTCAAGGCGTGCGCAGGCGAGGCGGAGATCACTGCATGGCTGTTATGCGATCACAAAGCGCTGCGCAACTACGGGTTAGGCTGTGTCGCGCCTGCGCCGCTGCCTATCGGGCGGCATTTGCGCAGCGGCTACTTGAAGAGCGGCGCGACGGTTGCGGAACTTGCAGGCAAGCTGGGCATTGAGCCGGCGACGCTGGAAGCGACCATCGCAAAGTTCAACGCCAGCGCAAAATCCGGCGACGATCCCGAGTTCGGCAAGGGCAGCAAGGCGTACAACCGCTATCAAGGCGATGCGGCGCTTAAACCCAATCCGTGCGTGGCACCTTTAGAGCAAGGACCGTACTACGCGATCAAATTGGTAATCGGCGACATCGGCACCTTCGCGGGTTTGGTTACGGACGAGAACACGCAAGTTCTCGACAGCACAGGCAAGCCGATCAAGGGGCTGTATGCCGTCGGCAATGACGCCGCCAGCATCATGGGCGGCAACTATCCGGGCGCCGGCATCACACTCGGCCCCGCGCTCACTTTCGGTTACGTCGCCGCCATGCAACTTGTCAAAGCGGCCGCCGCGATCCCGGTAGGCGTGCAAGTCGAGCAGCGCGAACCGGTGGTGCTGGCGCGGCGCGCGTAAAGCGAAACATGACTCTGCCAAATTCCGCTCAACCGCGTCTGCTGGAAGGCCGCCTGGCGCTTATCACCGGTGCCGGGCAAGGCAATGGCCGGGCGCTGGCGCTCGGACTGGCGCAAGCCGGCGCGCGCGTCATCGCAACCGACATCAATGCCGATTCGATTGCGGAGACCGCGCGGCTGGTGCGCGCTCAAGGAGGAGAAGCCTGGGACTGCGTGCTCGACGTCACCTCCGCCGCAGCGTGCACGACGCTGGCGGCGCGCGTGGGTCGCGAGGTCGGCAGCGTCGATTTGCTCGTCAACAACGCCGGCATTATCATTCGCGAAGGCATGTCGAGCGCGAATGCGGCTGCAAACTGGCAGCGCACGCTGGACGTGAACTTGAACGGCACCTTCAACGTCACGCACGCGTGGCTCGCAGCGATCAAGCAAAGCAAAGGTTGCATCATCAATATCGCTTCGATTGCCGCCTATGCCGGGCAAGGGGCAAGCCTCGGCTATTCGCCCTCCAAAGGCGCAATCAAAATGTTCACGCAATCGCTGGCGCAAGAGCTTGCGCCGTTTGGCGTGCGCGTCAATGCGCTGGCGCCTGGCGTGATCGAAACACCGATGACCGCGGCCACGCGCGAAAATCCGGCGCGGCTACAGACTTTCATGGCGCGCATCCCGATGGGCCGCTTGGGACAGCCTGAGGATCTGGTCGGGCCGGTCGTCTTCCTCGCCAGCGACATGTCGCGCTACATCACCGGCGTCACGCTCGCGGTCGACGGTGGTTTTCTTGCCGTATAAGTGAACGCTCAGAAAGGAACGCACTCATGACTCAAACGAAGAAATTCGCCAGCCAAGCTGACTTGGAAGAAAAGAAGGTCACATTTAGCCAGATCTCGGAACACGCATGGGCCTACACCGCCGAGGGCGATCCGAATACCGGCATCATTATCGGCGACGATGCGGTGCTGGTCGCCGACACCCAGGCCACGCCGGCGATGGCTGCGGATGTCATCCGCCGCATTCGCGAAGTGACCGATAAGCCGATCAAGTACGTGGTGCTCACGCACTATCACGCTGTGCGCGTGCTCGGCGCAAGCGCCTATCAACCGCAACAAATCATCGCTAGTCAGGACACGTACGACCTGATCGTCGAGCGCGGCGAACAAGACAAGGCCAGCGAGATCGGCCGCTTTCCGCGGCTTTTCCAGAATGTTGAGACTGTGCCGCCTGGTTTGACCTGGCCAACTATCACGTTCACCGGCAAGATGACGCTATGGCTCGGCAAACTCGAAGTGCAAATCCTACAACTCGGGCGCGGGCACACCAAAGGCGATACGGTGGTGTGGCTGCCGCAAGAGCGGGCGCTGCTCTCGGGCGATTTGGTCGAGTTTGACGCGACGCCTTACGCGGGCGATGCATATTTTAAGGACTGGCCGCGCACGCTGGACGCCCTTGCCGGCTTAAAACCGCTGGCCCTCGTGCCGGGGCGCGGCGCGGCACTCACGACGCCAGACGCGATCGCGCGCGGCCTCGCCGGCACGCGCAATTTCGTCGCCGAGATGTACGAGAGCGTGGCGCACGGCGCGAGGGCGGGCAAGGACCTGAATGCCGTGTACCAGGAAACCTACGCAAAGCTCAAACCGAAGTACGGCCAATGGGTGATTTTCGATCACTGCATGCCGTTCGACGTCAGCCGCGCTTACGACGAAGCGACGCAGCATGCCGACCCGCGCATTTGGACGGCAGAGCGCGACGTCGCGATGTGGAAAGCGCTTGAGTCATAACCGCACCAGGAGCCGATGTCTATGCAGATCCGGAAAATTCATCACGTCGCTTATCGCTGCAACGATGCAAAGCAGACGGTGGAGTGGTATGAGAAATATCTAGGCATGAAATATCTGTTGGCCTTCGCTGAGAACAAAGTGCCGTCGACGCAAGAGCCCGATCCTTACATGCATGTTTTTTTGGACGCCGGGCAAGGCAATGTCCTCGCCTTCTTCGAGCTTCCCAACCAAGCGCCGATGGATCGCGACCGCAACACCCCGACCTGGGTGCAACATCTGGCGTTTGAGGTTGATTCGGTCGATAGTTTGCTCGCCGCGAAAGCGCGCCTGGAGGCCGATGGCATCAACGTAGTCGGGCCGACCGACCACACTTTGTTCAAGTCGATCTATTTCTTCGATCTCAATGGGCATCGCCTTGAATTAGCGGCCGACACTTCTACGCCGGCTATGCTGGAAAAAATGGATGCGGTCAAGCTTCCCATGCTGGAAGAGTGGTCGCGCACCAGGCGCGCGCCCGAGCACGCCCAGTGGGCGCACAACGGCGGCGCGTAGCAGCGCGGCGCATTGAACTTAAACTCCGCGTCGCCCCAACCTTAAACTGGAGCAGCGATGACTGCGCTGGATACAACCCATGACCCTAAGCTGCGCAGTTGGCTCACCAGCGCCAACACTGCCGGCTGCGACTTCCCCATCCAGAACCTGCCGTTCTGCCGCTTTCGGCGGTTAGGCAGCCGCGAGAGCTGGCGCATCGGCACGGCCATCGGCGATCAGGTCCTCGATTTGCGCGCTGCCGGCGTTATCGATACCGACGACATGAACGCGTTGATGTCCACCGCGCCCGTTGAACGGCGCGCGCTGCGTGCACGGATTTCGGCGGGTCTGCGCGAGGGCAGCGCGGATCTAGCAGCCTGGGATCAAGCGTTACTGCCGCAGGCGCAAGCCGAGTACACGCTGCCGTGCCGCATTGGCGACTACACGGACTTTTACACCGGCATTCATCATGCCACCGCGGTGGGCAAGTTGTTCCGCCCGGATCAACCGCTCATGCCGAACTACAAGTGGGTGCCGATCGGCTATCACGGGCGCGCGTCCTCCATCGTCGTGAGCGGACAAGCCTTCAAACGGCCGCGCGGACAAACTAAAGCGCCTGACGCCTCCACGCCGAGTTTCGAGTTATCGCGCCGGCTCGACTACGAACTGGAGTTGGGGTTCATCGTTGCGGCTGGTAATGCGCTCGGCGCGCCGGTTCCGATCCAACAAGCGGAGGATCACTTGTTTGGCGTCTGCTTGCTGAACGATTGGTCCGCGCGCGACCTGCAAGCGTGGGAATACCAGCCGCTCGGCCCGTTCCTGGCGAAGAACTTCGCCAGCACTATCTCGCCCTGGATCGTGACGATGGAGGCGCTCGCACCCTTTCGTGCCAAGTTCGAGCGTCCGCCGGATGACCCCCAGCCTATGCCTTACCTCGATTGCGTTGGCAATAGGGAGCGCGGCAATCTCGATATCGTGCTAGAGGTCTGGCTGGAAACGCCGCGCATGCGCGAGGCCGGCGAAGCGCCGGCGCAGCTTTCGCGGAGCAGATCAGCCCAAGCCGCCTACTGGACCGCGGCGCAGCTCATTGCGCACCACACCGTGAACGGCTGCAATCTACAGGCGGGCGACTTGCTCGGTTCCGGCACGCTATCCGGCGCAAGCGCCGATCAAGCCGGCTCGCTGCTCGAACTCACACAAGGCGGCAAGCAGCCGATCTCTTTACCCAACGGCGAGAGGCGCACGTTCCTCGAAGACGGAGACGCACTTATCCTGCGCGCCTACTGCCAAGCGCCGGGCGCAGTGCGCATAGGCTTCGGTGAAGCGCGCGGCACGGTACTGCCGGGATGAGTGATGCGCCCGAGGAGCACGCCATGAATGTGCGAATGGGCCTGCTGCGCAAGAAGCCAGCATGGTCAATAGAAGAATTTCGCGCCCACTGGCGCGACAAGCACGGCCCGCTGGCCGCGCGCGCGCCGAACTTGCGCGAATACTGGCAAAACCACGTTACGGAGCGGCTGCAACGCGGCATCGAGTTCGCTCGCGGCCCGTGGGATTTCGACGGCTTCTCGCAGTTGTATTTCGACGACGCGGTGCAGGCCGATCACGCATTTACGAACAGCGGCATGGCCGCGACGCTGATCGCCGATGAACAACATTTTCTCGGCGAGTTGCACATCGTCACAGCGGCGCAACACGTGGTTGTTGCCTTGCCTGCTCAGGCGCAGCGAGCACGATTACTCAAGCGCATCTCGACCTTGAAGCGGCGTCCTGACATCAGCGAGGAAGATTTCCGGCGTGAATGGATCGTGCATCGCGATTCGGTGCGCCAGATGCCAGGCGTGGCCGCTTATCGACAGAACGTCGTCATCGCACGCGAGCGCGTCAAAGGCAAATCGTGCGCTTATGACGAATTGCCGATCGACGGCATTGTGGAATTGTGGTTTGAAAATACGGCGACATTGGAAGCCGCTTTCTCCTCTGCCGTGGGACGCTCAACGATGCGGCATGCGCAGACGTTTCTGTCCGAGATCACCGCTTTCGTGGTCGACGAGCACCGCATCTTGTAGGCTCATTACTCAATAGAGTCTATCGCTGACAGCAAGGTCAATTCTTACTGACATCGGCACACCAATGACAGTACAGCATGTTGATAAATTCGCTACTTCAAGTAAGAGCGTAGGAGTCGCCCCCAAAAGGGTACTCGACGTCCCTGCTCCAATCCCTGCGTGGCGATCTCAGTCGGTACTAAGCGAGAAATACCGCGTCACCGACGCCAACCGTTCCTCCGCTGCCGATCACTGCGTAGGCGCCGAGGTTCTGTTCGGCCTCTTTGACGATGGTACGCAAGATCGTTTTATCATCGGGCAGTGATTGCTGCGGCCGTGTGACGGCACCGCAGCGCGGGGTACCGGCCACCAACTCAACCGATGCCTTGCCGATCACGACTTTCTTGCCAACCCATTGCTGTTCGGCGAGGCCCGCGTACCTGTCGTTGGTTTCGATGACGAGGTTCGGTCGGAATCGACGGCGATCCCAGTCGCTTTGCGTCGATTTTTCTTGCAGGTGGCGCAGCGTTGCCGTGGTGATCAAGTGTAGCGGTGTGAAGAGAAAAAATGTTCCGGGAACCGAGACGTGATCGACCAGCACCTGCGGCACCATACTGAAATCAGGCAGCGGTTCACCAGGCTCTCGATCGAAGGTCGCCGCTAGTTCGTCAAGCCAAGTGCCGCGTTCAGGTTTGAAGCGTCGATAGAACGCACTTTCATTTTCTGGGCGCAGCGGTTCAAGCGTGGATGCAAGACCTACCAGCGCAGAAAGTTTCGCGTGCACGCCCGCGTCCTCGCTTTGCATGACGGTTCCGTCCGGGAAGCTCACCTGCACCTTGCCTGAGGCATCGGTACGCGCGATGCAACGCAGCAGTTGCGGTCGCGTTTTGCAGCTTTGAATTTCGCCGCGCGCACTGTCGCGTAACGCCAAAACGCGGTCGCCGACAACGCCGTTAGGCGCTAATACACACGATGAAAGGCTTTCACCGGCCATGCCTTTCACCGGATAGCGCCAGATCTCTTTGATGCTTCCGACTTGCGTCATGAGGTTCTCGCTCAAGATAAAATTGTTGTAGTGTAACGACTATCGTTGCTGTTCAGATATGTAATCCGCCACTATTCGCCCGAGTTGAGCGCCAATCTTATCGGATGTGCGCCAGCGCACGCATCGGTTGGACCAGAGGAGCACGTTTGTGCTCATGGGATTGCACGCCCATAGCTCGATGTATAGCGAGTGCCGCAAGCTCTCTGGGTCGACGGCTGCGCTAGGCCCCAGCGTCATGATGTAACCGGTGCACGCGCCCGAATCGCAGAACGCGCGCCCAGATATGGCTGCGCCAAGCTTGTTGTAAAGACCGGATCGCCGACATTCAATCCGTTGAGAGTACCTTGCGTGCCAAAGTGGCTGCAGAGTCGGATAGAAATGCGGCCCAGTATCCGCGATAATAGCGCGCCAGCGTGTACCAATCTCTTCTCGGGCCGCTTCCCAGGAAATGCACTTGAATTGGCCATCGCGCTTGCGACCGATGCGACGCCGCGGGTACCGTACGCGATGCGGACTATGCACATGCCCTTCGTAGTGGTCATCGCGCGCGCCTGTAAATGAGGATAGAATGAAGTATCCGGCGATGTTGGACATGCTGTCCACCAATCGATATTTTCACCACCATGCTTTCACTTGACGCACGCGGCTCGCTGCTGGCCCGTGCACTTGAGCGGGGGCACTTGGTTGAAATTGACACGGTGCCTGGCATTGAGGCGCTCGACTACCGGCGCGAGATGGCTCCGCGTCTGTTCGCCGAGGTAGAGATCAGTTCGTCGCAAGGTGAGGGCTTGTTCTGCAGCATGTGGAAAACCTATTCATAGCATGATCAACACGATAGCCTAATACTCGGATTCACTTCCTGGTAGGCGCAAACAATCAAATCTATAGCGAGGAAAAAATGCAGATCACAAACGGCGGCAAAGGCAGCGGCGAAATTCAACCAGAAAGTGCTGATCAGTTTAAGTCGGGTCGGCGTAACTTTCTCAGGGTCGCCGGCGGATTAGCTTTCGTGCGTGCAATGCCCAGCTACGCGGTGGGCGGCCCCATCCACGTTGCCAGCATGTTTGATGTCACCGGCGGACTGAGCATCTATGGCTTGCCTGAGATGAACGTCTCGCGCATGGCGATCGACCACCTGAACAAGTCGGGCGGCGTGCTGGGCCGACAGTTACAACTGCATGAATTCGATACGCAGTCGAAGATCGAGCTGTATTCACGCTACGCGCAAGAAATATCGGCGAACGACGATATCGCGGTCGTCGTCGGATGCATTACCGGCGCTTCTCGCGAGGCAGCGCGCCCGATCTTGAGCAAGAACGGCAAGCTGCTGTTCTTCCCGAGCGTCGATGAAGGCGGTGAGTGTGACAAGTACACTTTTATGCAAGGCACCGACTGCTTGCAGATGGAAACGCCACTGGTGAACTGGGCGATGAAGAATGCCGGTAAGACCTTCTACGTGGTCGCGGCGGACTACGTCTACGGCCACGTCGCCACAGCATGGACCAAATCGCTGGTCGAAAAAGCCGGTGGCTCCATAGTCGGCGTGGAGTTCATTCCGTTGGACGTATCCGACTTCGGCGCGACGATACGCAAGATCCAAACTGCCAAGCCGGCAGTCATCATGTCCAACTTGGTCGGCGGCAATCACGCGGCGTTCTATCGGCAATTCGCAGCTGCCGGATTGAATCGGTCGATACGCATTGTCTCGCCATCGTTTGGCTTGGGTAACGAACAGCTCGTACTGACACCCGAAGAAACCAAAGGTATCGTGGTCGCCTACTCGTATTTTGAGTCGCTCGACTATCCCGAGAACAAAGCATTCGTCAGCAACTATCACATGGCTTATCCGGATGCAGGTCCGCTGATGGACTTGCCCGCGCAAGTCTGGATCGGCTGGCACCAATGGAAAGCAGCGGTCGAAAAAGCCGGCTCGACGGATATTGACAAGGTGGTCAACGCCATGGAAACGGGCATCCCATTCCAAGGACCAAGCGGGAAAGTGGTGATGGACCCAATTTCGCATCGGAACATTCAAGACGTGAATCTTGCCACCGTCAACGCGAAACGCGAATTTGAAATTCTCGAAACGCAACGACAAGTACGCCCGAGCGCGACAGTGGTTGGTTCCGATTCATGCGACCTGGTCGGTAAGGACAAGAATTCGCATCGCATGATACTTCCCAAGATCTAGGCAATTCGTTTGTAGCCAACCGGTTTGGATACCGCCGTTGTCGTTATCCTGTCGGCGCTGACCAGCATCGCCATTTTGCTGCTGACTTCGCTCGGGCTGGCCGTCGTGTTCGGGCTGATGCGCATCGTCAACATGGCGCACGGCGAGTTCTTGATGATAGGGGCATTCGCGACCACGACGCTAGTCAGAAGCGGCGCCATGCCGTTGTGGATGGCCGTCTTGTCGGCTGCGGCATTTTGTGCGCTGATCGGTGTCGTGGTCGAAGTCGCTTTCATCCGCCCCCTCCATGGGCGGCGCTTGATCGATACGCTGTTGGCGACGTTCGGACTCAGCCTTGTCATGTATCAGATCGCCGTTGACATTTTTGGCACCGCTTCACCGGGCATCGATGCACCGCCGGGTTGGCTGCAACTTGGCCGCTACTCCGTTTCGTACTACTCGCTCGCTTTGCCATTCATTGCCGTTGTGGTGACGCTGCTGCTGTATCTGCTATTCAAGTCGACGCGCTACGGCTTGCTCGCGCGCGCCGCCGCGCAAGACGCCGAGATGGCAAGCGCGCTAGGCGTTGAGGTGCGTCGTGTGAATCTGTACACGTTTGTGCTCGGTTGCGCGCTGGCCGGGCTCGGCGGCGCCTTGTTGTCACCTGTCGTTGCGGTCAGTCCTGGGGTCGGGCAAAGCTATATTGGTCAAGCATTCATGACGGTGGTTACCGGCGGCCCAGCGTTTCTCCTCGGCACTTTGTCGGCGTCCGCACTCTTGGGCGGGGTCGCGAACGTGATCTCGCAGTTCTCCACCAATATGTGGGGCCTAACCGGACTACTTTTGGTTGCGGCAGTTCTTGTGCGTGTATTGCCGCGCGGACTGTCGGGTAACTGGTCGCGTCAACTCTGAGCGACAACTTGGATGGCGACTGACATCGTTCGCGCGATGGCGCAACGCGGTTTGCTGTGGCCGGTTCTTTTGGTTGGTCTGGCGCTCGTGTTGCCGTCTTGGATCTCCAATGCCGGCGCGCTGAAGTGGACGCTCTGGTTGTGCTACGGCATTCTGGCCCTGAGCCTGACGTTGGTGTGGGGCGTTGCCGGTATCTTCAGCTTCGGACAAAACGCGTTCTTTGGCATTGGGGCCTATGCGTATGCGGTCGCGGCGCTCAACTTTTATCCGAGTACCGGTGAAACGCTGAGCGCGCTTTTGATCGCCGCTTGCGCGGCGGCGCTGTTCGCTGCGGCGCTCGGTTATGTGATGTTCTACGGCCGCGTCGGTGATGTTTATCTCGCGATTGTCACGCTGTCCTTTACGCTGATTCTATACACGGTCATGTCGAGCACCGCTGGGCCGGAGTTCCGGATCGGCGTGGCGCAACTCGGTGGTTTCAACGGCATGCCGTCGCTACCGGGCATCGCGATGGGCGGGACTGAACTGAATATCAAAGCGTTGTTCGCATTTGTTGCGTGTGCGGGTGCTGCGTTGTACGCATTGGTAGGGTTTCTGGTCAGCGGTAAGTATGGCGAAGTCTTAGCGGGATTGCGCGAGAACGAAACGCGCATGGAATTGCTCGGCTACGACGTTCGTCTGCTCAAGCTGCTGATCTTTACGCTCAGCGCGGCGCTCGCCGGCGTCGGCGGGGCGCTATTTGCCGCCTGGGGTACGTTCGTAAACCCAGCGGTGTTCAGCCTGCCGCAGGCCGCGCTGGTTGCCATCTGGGTCATGGTTGGAGGGCGCGGTTCGCTCGCAGGCGCGTTTGTCGGCGTAGGCACGGTACAGTGGGTTTGCGACAAAGCCGACGCGATCATCGCGCAACAAACGCCGCTGGTGCTTGGCGTGATCTTGTTAATCGTCGTAATGGTGTTTCCCGGCGGCATCGTCCCGACGTTGCGCAGGTTGTTTCAGCGGATCTCACCCAAGCTGATGTCACGCACGGTAGCCGGCGCAGCCAGTGCGAATGATCATCTCACGATGCCTGCTGCGCTGGTCAGTACGCCATCGGTGCGCGGCACACTCGCTGCGCGCGATGTCGGCAAGCGCTTTGGCGGAGTTACGGTTCTCGATGCGCTGAGCATAGAGTGGGGCAGCGAGCCGATCCACATCATTGTCGGTCCCAACGGCGCGGGCAAGAGCACATTGTTCAAACTGCTTACCGGGCAGCTTGCCGCTACGCGGGGAAGCATCGAATTCAACAATACCGCGATCACGCACCTGCCGAGTTTTGAACGCGCACGAAGAGGCCTCGGCATCAAACTGCAAGTGCCGAGCGTGTTCCTTGGATTGACCGTCGAGCAGAATGTCAGAATTGCCCGCATGGCGCCGCGCCACAATCGCAGCGCCAAGGCAAGCGTCGAAACGGTGCTAGCCGCCGTGGCTTTATTGCCGCAGCGACAGACTATCGCGGCGAATTTATCCCACGGTGAACAGCAATGGCTCGAGATCGCATTGCTGATCGCACAAAATCCGTCCATGATGCTGTTCGATGAGCCCGCCGCAGGCATGACACAGGAAGAACGGCGCAAGACGGTCGAGTTGCTACGCAGGCTGTCCGAGCAACATACTATCGTCGTTGTCGAGCACGATATGGCGTTCGTGCGCGCGCTTGCAGCCCCGATTGTGATGCTATACCAGGGCGGAATATTCAAGCGCGGCAGTTTTGACGAACTGAGCGCCGATGCGGATGTTCGAGCGATCTACTTGGGGCGCAAACGTGCTGCTTGAAGTGACGGATCTGCACGCCGGCTATAGCGCTGGCGTCGTCCTGTCCGGGCTAAACTTGGCGATCGAATCGCAATGCATCGTCGCTGTGGTGGGACGCAACGGCGTCGGCAAGACTACGTTCATCAAGACGCTCATGGGCTTGATCGCACCGCGCCGCGGTTCGATCGTTTTTGACGGACGCAACGTGGCCGGCATGTCACCGGCCGCAAGGGCGCGCATCGGCATGGCCTACGTGCCGCAGGGGCGCCGCATTTTTCCGAAACTTACCGCGCTCGAGAATTTGCTGGTCGGTGTGAAGGCCGCGAACCTCCCGCCGAGGGCGATAGAGCCGGTGCTCGAGCAGTTTCCACGATTGATACCCAAGCTCAACAACCTCGGCGCCAGCTTGAGCGGCGGCGAGCAACAACTTCTGGCGCTGGCGCGAGCGTTGGTGTTGCAGCCGCGTGTGCTGTTGCTGGATGAACCGTCGGAAGGCATACAACCCTCGATGCTCGACGAAATTCAGCAGGTGCTGTTGCAAGCGCAGCAGCGTCAAAAGTTATCGGTACTGCTGGTGGAACAAAATCTTGAATTCGCGGCCGAACTAGCCAACACCGTTCACGTCATGGATAGCGGTCGCATATCGCGCCAAGTTGAGCCGGCCGTGCTACTGGGATCGACATTGATTCCAGAATTTCTCGGTGTGACCGAGGTCTGAGCACGATCGATGCTTTTATGCACAGCGGCATGGCCGCGACGCGAATCGCCGATGAACAACATTTTATCGGCGAGTTGCACATCGTCACGGCGCCGCAACACGTGGTGGTGCCGCTGCCCACGGCGCCAAAGCGAGCCGCACTGTTGAAACGCATATCCGCGCTACAACGACGCTCCGATCTAACTGAAGATGAATTTCGGCGTGAATGGATCGTTCAGCGCGACTTAGTACGCAAGACGCCGGGCGTGGCTGCCTATCGGCAAAACGTCGTGATCGCGCGTGAGCGCGCCAAGGGAAAGCCGTGCGCTTATGACGAATTGCCGATCGACGGCATTGTGGAGTTGTGGTTTGAGAATACCGCGACATTGCAAGCGGCCTTCACTTCACCTGAAGAGCGCTCCACCATGCGGCATGTGCTGACATTTCTTTCCGAGATCACCGCCTTTCTGGTGGAAGAGCATCGGGTAGTCTGAAGCTACTTCCGCCCTTTACTCGCTCCCGACAGCAACTCCGCCGCGTGTTGCCTCGTGGTATCAGTAATCTTGACCCCGCCCAGCATGCGCGCGATTTCTTCGATGCGCGCGGGACGGTCTAGGGTCGTGATGCTGCTGGTGACCGTGCCTTTCGACTCTTTCTTGGCAACGCTGAATTGATGATCGGCGCAGGCGGCCACTTGCGGCAAGTGCGTCACGCACAGCACTTGGCGATCGCGGCCGAGTTGCTTGAGCATGCGCCCCACGATCTCGGCGACGCGCCCGCCGATGCCGGAATCGACTTCGTCGAATATCAAGGTCGGCACCGCCGCGACTTTCGCCAGCACGACTTGAATCGCCAAACTGATGCGCGAGAGTTCGCCGCCGGAGGCGATTTTGCCGATAGCGCCGAGCGGCAGGCCTTGATGGCTGCTGACTTGGAACTCGACCTGCTCCAGCCCATGCGCGCTTGCGGCGGGCAGCGGCGTCAGCGCGATTTCAAAACGCGCACCGGCCATCGCCAAGCTCTGCAGTGACTCGGTCACTTTCGCGCTCAAGTCTTTGGCAATGCGGTGGCGCTCGCTGCTCAGTTTCTCCGCGAGCTTGGCGTAGTCGCGCTCGGCGGCAATTTCCTTCTGGCGCAATTCATCGACCGAGGCGACTGCGCCGAGTTCGGCCAAGCGCGCGCGCGCGTCGGTGAGCAACTCGGTCAGCGCTTCGGCATTGACGCGATATTTGCGCGCGGCGCGATGCACGGCGTCCAAGCGCGCGTCGATTTCCTGCAGGCGTTGCGGATCGAGGTCAAGCCGGTCGCGGTAGCGGCGCAGCGCGTGTGTCGCTTCGCGCAATTGCACGTCGGCAGATTCCAGCAGCGTAACGATGTCATCCAACGCCGCATCGTACTCGCGCAGCTCACGCAAACGCGCAGTGATGGCATTGGACTGGGCCAGTATTGCCGCTTCGCCTTCTGCTAGCGCATCATGCGCTGCGCTAGCGCCTTCGAGCAAACTTGCGGCGTGCGCCAAACGCTTGTGTTCGTCCTGCAATTCGCGCCAAGACTCGGGCGTGAACGCGAGCGCATCCAACTCGCGCACCTGCTCTTCCAGTTGGGCGCGCTCGGCAGCGAAGGCCGCGGCGTTGGTTTCAAAGGTTACGCGCGCTTTGTGCAACGCTTGCCAGGCGCGGTAGCGCTCCCCGACTTGCTGCACCTGCTCGTTGAGCGCGCCGTACTGGTCGAGCAGATCGCGCTGCGCCTCGGCCCGCAATAGCGATTGATGCGCGTGTTGCCCATGGATATCGATCAACAACTCGCTCAACGCGCGCAATTGCTGCACCGTCACCGGCGTGCCGTTGATGAAGGCACGCGAGCGCGTAGGGCTCGCTACTGCCCCTGAGCGCGTGGCGTTCGCTACTGCCTCCGAGCGCGTAGCGCTCGCTACTGCCCCTGCGCGCGTGGCGTTCGCACTGGCATCGCCCTCGGCGCGCCCGCCGCTGTCGACCGTGCGCCGCAACAGACACTGCATGGTGTTCTCACCATCGAGCCCTTGCTCGCGCAGCCAAGCGTGCGCCGGGGAGGAAGTGCTCAGGTCGAACTCGGCGCTGACCTCGGCGCGCTCGCTGCCGGCGCGGATGACACTAACATCCGCGCGCTCGCCCAGCGCGAGACTTAGCGCGTCGATCAAGATGGATTTTCCGGCGCCGGTCTCACCGGTCAGCGCGCTGAAGCCGCCGCCGAACTCCAACTCGAGCGACTCGACAATAACGAAATTGTGTATGGTCAGCGCCCGCAGCACGGCTATACCCCGATATGTGTATTGGGCTTAGACAGACTCAAAGCGGTTTGGGAGAAGAACCTAGCGCGGGTATGCCTCAGAGCTTGGCGCTCCAGTGCAGTTTCTCGCGCAGCATCGCGTAGTAATTGTAATTCTTTGGATGCAACAATTTGATCGGGTGCGCCGCCGCTCGCACCACCACCTTATCCATCGACAAGAGATCGAATTTCGATTGCACATCAAAATTGGCGCATGCATTCGGACCACGAATCAGGACAATCTCAATCACCGCCTTCGCCGCCACTACGATCGGCCGGTTGGACAGCGTATGCGGCGAGATCGGCACCATGCTGATGGCGTCGAGCTGCGGATGGAGGATTGGCCCACCGCTAGAGAGCGAATACGCGGTCGAGCCGGTAGGGGTGGAAATGATCAAACCGTCGGAGCGCAGATTGTAGGAGAACTGACCGTCGATGTGCACATCGAACTCGATCATGCTGCCCATCGAACCGCGGCTCACCACGACGTCGTTCAATGCCAGCGTTTCGAACACACTTGCGTCGCCGCGCACGATTTGGCTTTGCAGCAGCATGCGGTCCTCGGCGCTGTAGTCGCCGTCTAGAATCGCCGCCAACATGGCTTCCATGCTCTGCAGCGGAATATCGGTGAGGAAACCGAGCCGCCCAAGGTTGACGCCGACGATCGGCACGCCCTGTGGCGCCAGCTTGCGCGCCACCCCGAGCATAGTGCCGTCGCCGCCGACTACCACCACTAGATCGGTTTGCTTGCCGATCACGTCGAGTTCGGCCATGGCACAGGTGGCAGGGTCGAGATGGGCGGCGGTGCGCGTATCGAGCACGACCTTCAGCTTGCGCCGGCGCAAGAAACTGACTAGCTGCGCAATTGGCGCGGCCAAATTGGGCGCATCGGGCTTGCCGATGATGCCGACGGTGTTGAATTGCTCCCCCATATCCGTTTCCGCCAGTCGTTGGTTTTGTGCGCGTTGACTTTAGCCCCAAGGATTAGATCACAACGCCAGAAGGTTGACAAAGCATGGCGAAACGACAAAATAGGGCTCGGATGCCTGAAACTTACGCAACATGTTGAACGAACGCGCGCAGATTTTGTTGAAGACGCTGATCGAACGCTATATCAGCGACGGCCAGCCGGTCGGTTCGCGCGCGCTGGCCAAGGTATCCGGACTGGAACTCTCGCCCGCCTCGATCCGCAACGTGATGGCCGATCTGGAGGAGATGGGCTTCATCGCCAGCCCGCACACCTCCGCCGGGCGCGTGCCCACGGCGCTCGGCTATCGGTTGTTCGTCGACACCTTGCTCACCGTGCAACCGCTGCACGCGGCGGAGGTACATCAAATCGAAGAGCATATCTTGCCCGACGATCCGCAACGCGTCGTGGCGCAGGCCTCGCAAATGCTCTCGGAGCTAACGCGCTTCGCCGGCGTGGTGATGGTGCCGAAGCGGCGCGGCAGCGCGCTGCGCCACGTCGAGTTTCTACAACTTTCGGAAAAGCGCGTGCTGCTGATTTTCGTCACCACCGACGGCGACGTGCAGAACCGCGTCATCCTCACCGAACGCGGCTATTCGCAATCGGATCTGACCAAGGCGACCAATTACATCAACGAGCACTTCTCCGGCCTGACGTTCGGCGAAATGCAGCAGAAGATCGCTGCGGAACTCGATCAATTGCGCAGCGATATGACGCAGCTGATGAGCGTGGTCATGCAAGTCAGCCAGAAAGCTTCGGCGGACAAGCAGGAGGAATTCGTGCTCTCGGGTGAGACCAATTTGCTGAAAGTCGAAGACTTGTCCTCCAACATGCTGTCGCTGCGGCGCTTGTTTGAAATGTTCGAGGAGCGCACCGCCATTCTGCAACTGCTCGATGTCGGCCAGCGCGCGCCGGGCGTCAAGATTTTTATCGGCGGTGAATCGGGCATCGTGCCGCTGGACGAATGCAGCGTGGTCACCGCACCGTACGAAGTAGACGGGCAAATCGTCGGCACCGTCGGCGTCATCGGCCCGACGCGCATGGCGTATGAGCGCGTCATTCCGATCGTGGAGATTACGGCGAAGTTGTTGTCGGGGGCGTTGTCGCAGCACTAGTGCGGTGTCCCACAAATAACTTGCTGAATTCCAGAGATTTCAAATGGCGCATCGAAGATGCAATCCATGCGGCTACGTCGGTAATTCGTGGGACACCACACTAGCGAGAGCGGGCTCAAAGCCTCGCTTGGGAAGTTTGAGCTTGAGCCTTCGCCCGCCACCCGAATGACACCGCAACCCAATCATGCGTGGGCGAGCAACCAACACACCAGCGACTTGCTCGCCTCATACCACCGTCACCTCAAGCTCGCATTAAGTTGGCCTTCGACAAGCTCAGCCCGAACGGTGGAGAATAGGTGCTTCATGCATCCGGCAAACGCTGATAAACATCATGCCCTCCCCCACACTGACCACTGAAGTCCGCGGCCACGTCTTGCTCATGGGCTTAAATCGCCCAGACAAGCGCAACGCCTTCACCCCCGACATGTACCGCGCGCTCGGCGAAGCCTACGGCCGGCTCGACACCGATGTGCAATTGCGCTGCGGCGTGCTCTTCGCCCATGGCGATCATTTCACCGGCGGCTTGGATCTGCCGCAGTGGACCGACAATCTCGCCAGCGGCCGCCGCTTGGAGCTGCCGCCGGGCGCCATCGACCCGCTGGGATTGGAGCAGCCGCAGGTGCGCAAACCGCTGGTCATCGCAGTGCAAGGCTGGTGTCTGACGCTGGGCTTGGAATTGATGCTGGCGTGCGACGTGCGCATCGCGGCGGCGAGCACGCGCTTCTCCCAACTCGAAGTCAAACGCGGCATCTATGCCACCGGCGGCGCGACGCTGCGCTTGCCGAACGAAATCGGCTGGGGCCGCGCCATGCGCTATTTGCTTACCGGCGACGAAATCGCCGTGCAAGATGCGCTGCAATGGGGTTTGGTACAAGAAATCGTGCCGCATGGCGAGCAATTGCCGCGCGCTATCGAAATGGCAGAGCGCATCGCCGCGCAAGCGCCGCTCGCGGTGCAAGCGACACTGCGTTCGGCGCGCATTGCGCGAAACGAAGGCCATGCGGCAGCGGCCGCACGCTTGCGTGCGGATCAAGCGGTACTGCTGCAAAGCGAGGACGCCAAAGAAGGCATCGCCTCATTTCGCGAGCGCCGCACCGCATCATTTAAGGGGCGCTAGCCCCTGGCGTTGGGGCACCGGACCGGGATGGCCGCTACGCTTTTTGCGCCGCACAAGATCGTTTAGCGCCCCTGCAAGTGATGCCAAAATCCGCTGCCAAAAGCCCTCAATTGCCTTGACTTGCCAAGGATTTATTGGCCTAATTGGCGCCGTTGGTCGGCTCAAGCTCCAAATAACCTGCGGCAAATCCCCTCTTTATTTTGTCCTTGAACACCCAGCACGGCGGGCGCAAGCCCATTTTTTAAGTTATTCAGGAGTTTTGTCATCAGTATGGCTACAGGAACTGTCAAGTGGTTCAACGACACTAAAGGATTCGGCTTCATTACCCCGGACGATGGTGGCGCCGATGTATTTGCCCACTACACCGCGATCAAGTCGAACGGCTTCAAGTCGCTTAAAGAGAAGCAAAAAGTGTCTTTTGACATTGTCACCGGCCCGAAAGGCAAGCAAGCCTCCAACATCCAGGTGCTGTAAGACCTGCTGTTATCGAGTCGAAAAGCCCCGGCGCCGTCCGGGGTTTTTTCTTTTTGGGGCGACCAGCGCCGTCCGCATTGCGCTTGCGCAGCGACCTCGGCGGAGCAAATAGTCCCGGGAGGTCATCTCTGGTAGTCCTGTAAACATTGCCACCTGAGCCGTTACTATTACTCAGTATCGCCGCTCGCGCGGTCCGGCCAGCCCCTGTGCTAAGGCGCGCAGCGGCTTAGATATAATTCATTCTCATTCCCAGCAGCACCCGACCAACCCAATCTTTCGTTCGCCTCCCGGAGACTTCCATGAGTTTCAACCTTCCCCCGCTTCCTTACGCAGACAACGCGCTCGACCCGGTGATTTCCGCCAACACCTTGAGCTTTCACTACGGCAAACATCACAAAGCCTATGTCGACAACTTAAACAAACTGGCGGCCGGCACCGAGTTCGAGAACATGGCACTCGAAGATGTCATCAAGAAAACCGCCGGCGTGGCGGATAAAGTCGGCGTGTTCAATAACGCCGCGCAGATTTGGAATCACACTTTCTACTGGCACAGCTTGAAGCAAAACGGCGGCGGCGCGCCGACCGGTGCGATCAAAGCCAAAATCGAAGCTGCCTTCGGCAGCTACGACAAGTTCAAAGAGGATTTCGCGCAAGCCGCCGTCACGCAGTTCGGCAGCGGCTGGGCTTGGCTGGTCGCCGAAGGCGATGCGGTCAAGCTGGTGAAAACCGCGAATGCGGAAGTGCCGTTCACCAAGGGACAAAAGCCGCTGCTCACCATCGACGTGTGGGAACACGCTTACTACCTCGATTGGCAAAATCGCCGTCCGGATTACGCCAAAGCGGTGATCGAGAAATTGCTCAACTGGGATTTCGCCAACCAGAATCTGGCGAAGTAATCAGGCGATACCGCTAGTTGCCGCCGCCTGCCTAAATGCAGGCGGCGGATTCTTGCAAGGCCTTGCGCCGCACTAAGTGCAAGTGGCCGCTCTGGCCCTCAGCTGCGTTGCCCGCCGCTTAGCCCGGCAACGAGCCGTTATTTCGATCCGGCTCGCGCACGGTGTCGTAGCGCGGCAAATCGTCATTGAGCTGCACCCAAGGCAGCTTTTCCTTCACCCATAGATGAAAGCGCGGCGCGAGTTCGCCCGCGGCATCGAGGCTGGCGAGGGTCACATCGATTTGGCCCGCGCGCGATTCGTGCCAGTACGTTAGCGGCGTCGCGCAGGTAGCGCAAAAACCGCGCAGCACATATTCGGAGGATCGATGCTGCTTGATTTCGCCGCGCACCGCGACAAAATCATCTGCGGAAAACGTCGCCCACGCCACGAACGGCGCGCCACTGGCGTGACGGCAACTCTCGCAGTGGCAATAGCAGACTTGCTGCACCGGTGCGGCAACGCTGTAGCGCACTTTGCCGCACAAACACCCACCGCTGAATTCAGCTTCGCTCATAAGCCTGGCAAGCACTCGTCCACAAATTTGGAGGTCAGCCGCTGCAGCTGCCGGCGCGGCGCAGAGCATAAGACGTATGGCATTCCGTTACAATCCCGCCGAGCCCGCACCATCGACTAGATGTCATATCTTCCCGAACCCGCTTACCAGCACGGCACGCCATCGCGGATCGGTGTGCTGCTGGTCAACTTGGGCACCCCGGATGCGCCGACCGCCGCGCGGCTGCGGCCGTACTTGAAGCAATTCTTGAGCGATCCGCGCGTAGTGGAAATTCCGCGTGCCATTTGGTGGCCGATTTTGAACGGCATCATCCTAAATACGCGCCCGGCAAAATCAGCAAGCAAGTACGCCAAGATCTGGACCAGTGAAGGCTCGCCGCTGCGCACGCACACCGCAACGCAAGCTAAACTCCTTAAAGGATATCTCGGTAACGTTCATGGTGCGGAGGTTACCGTGGCATACGGTATGCGGTATGGCAACCCGAGTATCGCGGACGGACTCGCCGAATTGAAGCAGCAACACTGCGATCGCATCTTGATGCTGCCGCTGTATCCGCAGTACGCCGCCAGTTCGACGGCGAGCGCGTGCGACGCACTGTTCGACGCGCTCAAGCGAGTACGCAACATGCCCGCGCTGCGCATCGTGCGCCAGTTCCACGATCATCCCGCATACATTGCGGCACTTGCGGCCGGTGTGCGCAACTATTGGATGAAGAGCGAGCGCGGGCAAATGCTGGTAATGAGCTTTCATGGCGTGCCGCGTTTTGCGCTCGACAAGGGCGATCCGTATCACTGTCAGTGCCACAAGACCGCGCGGCTGCTGGCGGAAGCGCTCGGGCTCACCGAACAACAGTACGTGGTCACGTTTCAGTCACGCTTCGGCCGCGCCAAGTGGCTGGAACCGTACACAGAGCCGACCGTAGTCAAACTCGGCAAGCAGCGCATCGGCCGCGTCGACGTCATCTGTCCCGGCTTCACCGCGGATTGCCTGGAGACGCTGGAAGAGATCAACGTCGAAGTGCGTGCCGCGTTTTTCGCGGCGGGCGGTCAGGAATTTCACTACATTCCCTGCCCCAACGACCGGCCCGAATGGATCCAAGCGCTCACCACCATCGCCACCGAGAATCTGCAAGGCTGGCTCACCACGCCGGCAGAAATCGGCCGCACCCAAGCCGAAGCCGCCGCGAGCAAACAGCGGGCCCACGCACTGGGCGCAAGGAATTAGTGCGGCCAGTGCCTTCGTGTTCTGCTGGGCGCAAAGGTTTAGTGCGGCCAGTGCTTTCGTATTCTGCTGGGCGCAAAGAATTAGTGCGGCCAGTGCATTCGTGTTCTGCTGGGTGCAAAGAATTAGCGCGGCCAGTGCATTTGCGCAAAGTATTGGTGCGCCCGGTACATTCGGATATTCGGTCGGCGCCCCGTCGCGATGACCGGCCAATCGGCTGGCGCGCTCAACTCGAGCGCGTTTCGTATTGATGCGCCTTGAGCCGCAGCCAACGCCGGCCAGCGTAACACCGGAACTGCAGCCAAGCCGCCACTGGCCGCGTGAGCTTTGGCACAACCTACGCACGGCGCTGCCGCTGCTGGCGTTGCGCCGAGTGCCGTTGACGCGCTTTGTTGCAAACGTCGAGCAAGCGCTGCTACTGCTTGCGCTGCTCGCCGCGCTGTATTTCGTGCTGGACTGGCTGTTGGTGGAGTGGCCCGCCTCGGTCAACGTGCGCGCGTTGCCGGCCACTCTGGCGGGCGACGCGCTGCTGTTCGTGCTGGTGCTGCTCTACACGCGGCTGCACGGACACGGCCGTCTCGCGCTGCCGATATTCGTTGGCTTGGAGTGCCTATGGTTCTGGCTGACGCTGCTCTTTATCGGCATACAAAGCTTGCTCTTGTGGTTCGACCACACCGATCGCGCCGAGCGCCTCGCCAACTGGCTGCCGGCGATTTACGCTTACACCACGGCAATTGTCGCGGCACAGCGCTGGCTGCCGGGCTCCGCCTCGCGCCGCGTGCTGGCCAGCGCCGGCGGGCACGTTTTTTTGTTCCTCAGTGCCGCCTACCTCGGTGCGCATGACTTGTGGGTAGCTGAGATCGCCGAGGAACCGGCGCTCGAACCGGCCATCACCGAGGAAGCGGTGTGGCATGCGCAGCCGTTGACGCTACAACGCGAGTTTGCCGCGCTGCTGCCGCAGCGCCCAAATACAGACGATCTCTACGCCGTCGGCTTCGCCGGGGAAGCCGGCGAGAACGTATTCATGCACGAAGTGAACGCGCTGCGAACGACGCTGGAACGGCGCTTCGACGCCCATGGGCGCGTGGTCAGCCTCATCAACAATGATCGCACCGCGCGCGACGTGCCGATTGCCACGGTCAGCAACCTCGCCGCGACGCTACGCCGGATCGGCAAACTCATCGACCGCGAGCACGACCTGGTTATGGTCTACCTAACTTCGCATGGTTCGGAACAACACGAGTTGAGCGTGCTGTACGAACCGCTGCAACTGGAGCAACTCGATGCCGCCAAACTCGCACGGATGCTAGACCAAGCAGGCATCAAGTGGCGCGTGATCATCCTCTCCGCCTGCTATGCCGGCGGGTTTATCGACGCGCTCAAGAACGATCAAACGCTGATCCTAACGGCAGCGGACGCCACGCATCCGTCTTTCGGCTGCGGACCGGATTCGGACATGACCTACTTCGGCCGCGCTTTTGTCGAGCACGCGCTGCAGCAGACACGCTCGCTGACCGAGGCGTTCGCACGCGCACAAATCGAGATCCGTCAACGCGAAGCGAGCGAAGGCCAGGAGGATTCGAATCCACAAATGTTCGTTGGAACCCAAATCGCGGCCAAACTGCAGCGCCTGCAGCAGCGCTTGGACGCGTTGCCTTAGGTCATGACCGCGACCAATGGAACCCCTGGCCGCCCCTTTGCCTAGCCGTACTCCCACCCCATACCTCGTATCACTAAATATTCACAATGCTTCATTAGATATCCACACGCCAGTACACGCGGATCGCAAATCCCTACCAACAAAGTTTGCGAAAGGCCTTGAGTTTCCGAATAGCACCCCCATACGCAACAAGTCCTGTTTGAAGAATGCTGCCGCCGCCCCGTTTCTCATGACCGAAGAAAACAACGCACACCCCCCGGAGAACGCCGCCGTGACACCCGATTCGGCGGGCAACGACCCTCTTTTGGCGCAAAGCGCAACAGAGGCCGAGACGCAGTTGAGCGAAGTCCAGCAAAAGTTGACCGAAACTCATGATGCGTTCCTGCGCGCGAAAGCCGAAACCGAAAATGTCCGCCGCCGCGCTCAACTGGATGTCAGCAACGCGCAAAAGTATGCGGTCGAATCGTTCTCGTCAGCGCTGTTGAGCGTCAAAGATAGCCTGGAAGCAGCCCTGGCCACCGCCAACGCCACCACGGAAAGCATGAAAAGCGGGGTCGAACTCACACTGCGGCAACTGGTGCAAGTGTTCGACAAATTCAAGCTTTCTGAGGTCAACCCTTTGGGCGAGAAATTCGATCCGCATCGCCACCAAGCCATCAGCATGATCGAGGCGGCGCAGCCGCCCAACACGGTGGTCACGGTGCTGCAAAAAGGCTATGTGCTGCAAGACCGCGTGCTGCGGCCCGCGCTGGTGACCGTCTCGAAGGGCATGCCGGCCGAAGGCAACAGCGGCGCGGCCGGAGAAACCACCGGCTCCGTTGCTTGAACGGCCGCAAGCACTTGAACGCCGAAGCAAAATCCCCACTTACCTAAGCAACGGGCAGTACTCGAATCGACAGAAACTAAGGAATAGACATGGGCAAAATTATCGGTATCGACCTTGGCACCACCAACTCCTGCGTGGCGGTCATGGAAAACGGCGCGGCCAAGGTCATTGAAAACTCGGAAGGCACGCGCACCACGCCGTCCATCGTTGCTTATATGGAAGACGGCGAAGTGCTGGTTGGGGCACCGGCGAAGCGGCAAGCGGTCACCAATCCAACCAACACTGTATTCGCCAGCAAACGCCTGATCGGGCGGCGCTTCAAAGACGCTGAAGTGACCAAAGCCATCAAGCATGTGCCCTACAAAATCGTCGAGGCCTCCAATGGCGACGCCTGGGTGGAAGTGCGCGGCAAGAAGACCGCGCCGCCGGAGATCTCCGCCCAAGTGCTGATGAAAATGAAGAAGACCGCCGAAGACTATCTCGGCGAATCGGTTACCGAAGCGGTGATCACGGTGCCGGCGTACTTCAACGACTCGCAGCGCCAAGCCACCAAAGACGCTGGCCGCATCGCCGGCTTGGAAGTCAAGCGCATCATCAACGAGCCGACCGCGGCGGCGTTGGCGTTTGGATTGGATAAGAAAGAAGGCGACCGCAAAATTGCCGTGTACGACTTAGGCGGCGGCACCTTCGATATTTCCATCATCGAAATCGCGGAAGTCGAAGGTGAGCATCAATTCGAAGTGCTCTCCACCAACGGCGACACGTTCTTGGGCGGTGAAGATTTCGATCTGCGCATCATCGATTATTTGGCCGACGAGTTCAAGAAGGAACAGGGCATCGATTTGCGCAAAGACATGCTTGCGCTGCAGCGCCTGAAGGAAGCAGCTGAGAAGGCGAAAATTGAGTTGTCGTCCTCGATGCAGACGGAAGTCAATTTGCCGTACATCACTGCCGACGCCAGCGGGCCGAAGCACTTATCGGTCAAGGTCACGCGCGCCAAACTGGAAAGCCTGGTCGAAGATCTAATCGAGCGCTCGATCAAGCCGTGCGAAATCGCCGTCAAGGATGCCGGCGTCAGCATCAGCGACATCGAAGACGTCATTCTCGTCGGCGGTCAAACGCGCATGCCGAAAGTGCAAGAGCGCGTGAAGGACTTTTTCCGCAAAGAACCGCGCAAAGACGTCAATCCGGACGAAGCGGTTGCGGTCGGCGCATCGATTCAAGCCGGAGTATTGAAGGGCGACGTTAAGGATGTATTGCTGCTCGACGTAACGCCGCTCTCGCTCGGCATCGAAACGCTCGGTGGCGTGATGACCAAGTTGATCACGAAAAACACCACGATTCCGACCAAGGCACAACAAGTGTTCTCGACTGCGGACGATAACCAAACCGCGGTGACGATACACGTGCTGCAAGGCGAGCGCGACGTCGCTTCCGGCAACAAGAGCCTGGGCCAATTCAACTTGACCGACATTCCGCCGGCGCCGCGCGGCATGCCGCAAATCGAAGTCATGTTCGACATCGACGCCAACGGCATCTTGCATGTCTCGGCCAAGGACAAGGCCACCGGCAAGGAGAACAAGATCAAAATTCAGGCCAGCTCCGGCTTGTCGGAAGACGAGATCAACCGCATGGTGAAAGACGCCGAAGCCAATGCCGAGGAAGACAAGAAGCAGCTCGATCTCGTCAACGCGCGCAATAGCCTGGACGCACTGGTGCATTCGGTGAAGAAATCATTGAAGGACCATGGCGACAAGCTCGACGGCGGTGAGAAGTCGAAGATCGAAGCAGCCTTGAAGGACGCGGAAGAAGCGGTCAAGTCGGGTGACAAGGCCGCGCTCGAAGCCAAGACACAAGCGCTGACGGAAGCCTCGCACAAGCTGGCGGAGAAAATGTACGCCGAGCAGCAAGCGGCGGGCGCGCAAGCGGGCGGAGCCGGAGCAGCCGGCGGCGGTGAGCAAAGCGCAGGTGGCGGCAGCAGCAATGACGACAATGTCGTGGATGCGGAATACACCGAGGTGAAAGAGAAGAAAGCTTAGGAACGTGAGATTTGAAGAGTGAAACGTGAAATGTAACTGCGCGGTTCACGAATTGTGATATCACCCGGCGACAGCTAGCGTCGCCGGGTTTGTTCGCGTTGCACTTTGCATCTTTCACGCCTCACGTTTCACTTTTCACGGTCACGAAATGGCAAAAAAAGACTACTACGAAGTGCTCGGCGTCAATCGCGACGCGTCCGAGGAAGAGATCAAAAAGGCGTACCGCAAGCTCGCCATGAAATTTCATCCGGACCGCAATCCGGATAACGCCAAGGCTGAGGAGCACTTCAAGGAAGCGAAGGAAGCGTACGAAGTGCTGTCCGACGCGTCCAAGCGCGCCAACTACGACCGCTTCGGCCACGCCGGTGTTGATCCGAGCGCGGCAGCGGCAGGCGCGGGTGCGGCCGGCTACGGCGGCTTTGCTGATGCGTTCAGCGACATCTTCGGCGACATATTCGGCGGCGGGCGCACACGCTCGGGTGTCTATCGCGGCGCCGACCTGCGCTACAACTTGGAAATCGGCCTGGAAGAGGCCGCGCGCGGCACGGAAACACGCATTCGCATTCCGACCATGGAGCAGTGCGAAACCTGCCACGGCACCGGCGCCAAGCCCGGCACCCAACCCACCACCTGCTCGACTTGCCAAGGGCAAGGTCAAGTGCGCATGCAGCAGGGCTTTTTCTCGATCCAGCAAACCTGCCCGCGCTGCCACGGCAGCGGCAAAATCGTGCAATCGCCGTGCGGCACCTGCCACGGTGACGGGCGCGTCAAAAAGCAAAAGACCTTGTCGGTCAAAATTCCTTCCGGCGTCGACGAAGGCGACCGCATTCGTCTTTCCGCCGAAGGCGAGCCCGGCTCGAACGGCGGCCCGCCGGGCGACTTATACGTCGTCATTCAGATTCGCGCGCACCCCGTGTTCAAGCGCGACCATAACGACCTGCATTGCGAAATGCCGGTAAGCTTCGCTACGGCGGCGCTCGGCGGCGACATCGAAATTCCCACGCTCGACGGGCACGCCAAAATCAAAGTTCCGTCCGAAACGCAAAGCGGGCAAGTGTTCCGCTTGCGCGGCAAAGGCATCAAAGGCGTGCGCAGCCAGCATCACGGCGATTTGCTTTGCCACGTGGTGGTGGAAACGCCGGTCAAACTGACCGAGCGCCAGCGCGAATTGCTACGCGAGTTCGAAACGATCAGCCGGCAAGATAGCGACCGTCACAATCCGCGCGCGAAGTCGTGGATGGACAAAGTCAAAGAATTCTTCGCCCAGTAGGGCGAACCAATGGCGCGTAGCGTTTGCGTGCTATCGCCCGATTACATCGACGTCCATCAGCGCTGACTGCCGCACTTCTCGGCGCCGTCGAACAGCTTGCTCGGCGCCGGCAAAGGCATCACCGCTGAACTGTACGTCCGCGCGGACGAACAGCCGACGTTTAATGAGCGGACATTCCGGAGAGCTCGGTCTGCCGAATCACGCCGAAATCCTTCGCACCTTGGCGTCGGCGGCGATAGCGGCCGCCGATGACGGGGATGCGCCTGCTTTATGGTACCCGTCTGGGTAACTATTTGAGAATAAGATCTCTTCTGTCCCATCCAGATATACATATTATTGTATTGCCCATGCAGCACGCTCGGCGCGCGCTGCATCGGCTCGCCCGAGCGCGGCGCCCGCAAGTGCCAACAGCAGAGCCGCTAGACGCACCGGGACTCCTCAAACTATTGACGCCAGTGGCAGCGCTGCGCCCGATTCAAGCGGGTCTCAAGTCTGCGCGCGGCCAGCCGTTAAACACAGAGTTCCCCTTGCAAAAAAGCACTCACGTGAACTTGACCAATCAACGCGTTCACAGCCGCTACCGCTTCGGCCGCCAGGTCATGGTTCTGCTGCCCAAGCACAATCTGCTTACTCTCGAATGCTACGACATCTCCGCAGGGGGGTGCTCGATACTGCACAACGAGAAGATCGCAAGCGGCACCAAATGTCAGTTGGGATTTACCTCGTGGCATCAATTCAATCCGCGCGTGTTCGCCGCTGACGCGATAGTGCGCTATCACCTATTCGCAGCCGACGGCGGCTTTCGCCTTGGCATTCAGTTCGCGAGCATGCCCGAGAGCAGTCGCCGCATCCTGGATCAAGTGCTGGAACGTTTGGCCAATCCATTGTTGGACGAGCAGCAACTTAATCAGGCGTACGCCTAAGGCGCTCTTCGCCCAAGGCCGGCGCCTGCCGGTCGAACAAAGCGCGACGCCGCGGAGCTGCGTCGGTATACTAGGTGCGAGCCCCTCCCCCAGTTTCTTGTTCGATGCCGAAGCAACGCAGCAGCCGTGCCGAGCCCGCCGCAGCAAACTGGTTCTCGCTCGATGCTTCGCAGCTCGGCGCGGCCTACGACGGCTTGCCTGTGGGCATTTACGTGTTGGACGTAACCGGCAACTGCATCTATGCCAACGCCATGTGCTTGCAGATGACCGGGCATTCGTTCGCTGCGCTGCGCAACTCCGGTTGGCGCACCACCTGTGTGCATCCGGAGGATCGCGATTTGGTCGCGCGCGAATGGAAACGCGCGCTCGAACCCGGCGGCGGGCTGGTAGTGCGCTTTGTGCGCAGCAGCGGCGAACCGATCTGGGTGCGCAGCACATTGGCGGAACTGCGCCCCGGCGGCGAATTGGCCGGGTATATCGGCACACTCGAAGATGTGACTGCGCAGCAGCGCGCTGAAGAGGATTTGCGCGCTAATGAACTTTGGCTGAGCACGGTCACCAACGCCATTCCGGCGATGATCGCCTACGTTGACAAGAATCAAAGATACCGCTTCATCAATAAACAGCGCGAAGAATTCTGGCACACGCCCGCCGAGCGCGTGATCGGACACACCGTGGAAGAAGTGCGCGGCGCGAGCGCGTACGCCGGCGTCAAAGCCTACATCGAGCGCGCGCTCAGCGGCGAGACCGTGGAGTTCGAGCGCGATCTAACCGCGCACGGTGTGCCCAAGGTCGTGCGCTCGACGTTCGTGCCACACTTTAGCGAATCGGGCGCAGTGCTGGGCTACTTGGTGTTGGCCTATGACGTCACCGAACGTGCACGATTGCAGGCATCGCTGCGCTTGTATGAATTGGCCATCAAGCAGAGCAGCAACGGCATCACCATCGTCGATGCACAGCAACCGGGACAGCCGATTGTCTATTTCAATCCGGCCTTCGCCGAAATGACCGGCTATGCGGCAGAAGAAATCCTCGGACACAACTGCCGCTTCCTGCAGCGCGGTGATCGCGACCAGCCCGGGCTCGCGGCGCTTAAGAGTGCAATCGCGCAGGGGCGTTCGGCGCAGGCTACCCTGCGCAACTACCGCAAAGACGGTTCGCTGTTCTGGAACGAACTCGTCATCTACCCGGTCCACGACGAGAACGGCAAGCTGACGCATTTCGTCGGCGTGCAAGAAGACATCACCGCGCGCCGCCGCGCCGATGAGGCGCTGTTCTTGGAAAAGGAGCTCTCTGAAGTCACGCTCAATTCCATTGGCGATGCGGTTATTACCACCGACACGAACGGCCGCATCAGTTACCTCAATCCCGTGGCCGAGCGCATGACCGGCTGGAATGCGGCAGAAGCCTCTGGGCAGCCGCTCAGCGTGGTTTTCAACGTTGTCGATGCCGAAACGCGCGAGCCGGTGCTGAATCCGATCGACGTGGCGCTGGCCAGCAACAGCACCATGGGTTTGCCCATGAACACGATGTTGCTGCGGCGCGACGGCAGCGAGGCCTCGATCGAAGATTCGGCGGCGCCGATCCACGATCGCGATGGCCGCGTCATCGGCGGCGTGCTGGTGTTTCACGATGTAACCGAATCACGCAGCTTAGCGATCAAGATGACGCATCTGGCGCAACACGATGCGCTTACCGGCTTGCCGAACCGCGTGCTCCTGAACGATCGCTTGGCGCAATCCATCGCGCGCGCGCGGCGCAACGATTTTCGCGTCGCAGTGTTGTTCATCGATGTCGACCGCTTCAAGCAAGTCAACGACACGCTCGGGCATTCCGTCGGCGATGAACTGCTCAAGCAGATGGCGGCGCGGCTGCAAACCTGCATCCGCGCCAGCGACACCGTATGCCGGCAGGGCGGCGACGAATTCGTCATCTTGCTGGGCGAGGTGCGCGATGCCGAAGCCGTCGGCCAGGTTGCGCAACGCGTGCTCGCCACGGGTGAGCGGCCTTATCTCATCGACGGCCATGAAATCCACAGCACCGTCAGCGTCGGCATCAGCGTGTATCCGGACGACGGCGACGATGTCGACAGCATGATCAAGTGCGCCGACGCCGCCATGTACAGCGCCAAAGAATTGGGCCGCAACAACTCGCAGTTTTTCACGCGCAACGTCAACGATCGCTTGCTCGAGCGCTTTCAGCTGGAAGGCCGCATGCGCGGCGCGCTGGCGCGCAATGAGTTCTTCTTGGTGTATCAACCCAAGGTCGATTTGCCCTCCGGCAAGATCGTCGGCGCGGAGGCGTTGGTGCGTTGGCAAGACCCCGAGCGCGGCATGATCTCGCCGGCGCAGTTCATCCCGGTGGCTGAAGATAGTGGGCTGATCATGTCATTGGGCAAATGGATTCTGACGGAAGTTTGCCGCCAAAACCGCGCTTGGCAAGACGCCGGCTACCCGCCGCAAGTGATGGCGGTCAACGTCTCGCCGGTGCAATTCGTGCGCAAGAGTTTCCTCAGCGAGATCCAAGAGGCGCTGCGCGATTCGGGCATGCAAGCGCGCTACTTGGAACTCGAACTTACCGAGACCGCGCTCTTGCGCGATCTCGACCGTACTGCGGGCGTGTTGCTGGCGCTGAGGCAAATGGGCGTGCGCGTGTCCCTGGACGACTTCGGCACCGGCTATTCCAGCCTGAGCTATCTCAAGCGCTTTCCCATCGACACCATCAAGGTCGATCAATCCTTCGTGCGCGACATCATTGTCGATCCCGACGATGCCGCAATCGTCAGTGCAGTAATCGGCATGGCCAAGAGCCTAAAGCGCACAGTGGTGGCGGAAGGTGTCGAAACGGCGGAACAGCTGCATTGGCTGCGCGATCAGGGCTGCCATCAAATGCAAGGCTACTATTTCAGCAAGCCGCTGCCCGCGGAAGAGTACACGCAGCGATTTTTCCGCGGCAATCTGATGAAGACGCTATCGATGGAGTGGCTGGGGCATTTCCGTTAGCACGCAAGGCTCGCGATTCGGTATACTACGGCGGCATACTTCGTGGAGAACCCCTTCGACTCTCTCTTTTTATCTTCCTCTCCAGGTTGTACCACCAGCAGTATCTTCAAGCAGTACGCCCTTAGCCGCTAACTCGTCGCGGATGCGATCGGATTCAGCAAAGTTCTTCGCCTTGCGTGCAGCGTTGCGCGCGGCGATTTGCGCCTCTACCCAAGCGGCATCGACGGCGCCCGCAGACCCGGCTTTGGCACGCAAGAACTCGTCCGGCGCGCGCTGCAATAGGCCCAGCACGCCCGCCAACGCTTTCAATTGATTTGCTATCGCGAGCGAATGCGTCTTATTGACTTCCCCCGCCAATTCGAACAACACGGCGACCGCCTCAGGCGTATTGAAATCATCGTCCATTGCGGCCTTGAAGCGGGCGGCGCGGGCCTCGCTCCAATCGTTATTCACTGGGGGGGAAGTCTCGATTCCGCGCAGCGCCGTGTAAAGCGTCGTCAACGCCTGCTTGGCTTCGTCTAACTGCTGATCGGCGTAGTTGAGCGGACTGCGGTAGTGGGCGCGCAGGATGAAAAAGCGCACGACTTCCGGGTCGTAGAGCTTGAGCACGTCCTCAATGGTGAAAAAATTGCCGAGCGACTTCGACATTTTTTCGTCATTGACGCGCACGAAACCGTTGTGCAGCCAATAGTTGACGAAGGCGTGCCCGTGCGCGCCTTCGCTTTGCGCAATTTCGTTTTCGTGGTGCGGAAACTGCAGATCGTGGCCGCCGCCGTGAATGTCAAAGTGCTCGCCGAGCAAGCTTTCGCTCATCGCCGAGCACTCGATATGCCAGCCGGGCCGCCCCTCGCCCCAAGGCGAAGGCCACTTCGGCTCGCCGGGCTTGGAAGCCTTCCACAGCACAAAGTCGAGCGGATCGCGCTTTTGCTCGGTCACCGCGACGCGCTCGCCGGCGCGCAGATCGTCGAGCGACTTGCCGGAGAGCTTGCCGTAGCCGGGGAAATCGCGCACCGAGTAATACACATCGCCGTTGCTGCCGACGTAGGCCAATCCGCGCGCCAGCAGTTGCTCGATCAAACGCAGCATGCCGGGGATGTGCTGCGTGGCGCGCGGCTCATGCGTCGGCGCTTCGGTCATCAGCGCAGCGAGGTCGCGATGCATGTCGGCGATGGTGCGCGCGGTCAGCGCCTCGATCGGCTCCTTGTTCGCCGCCGCCCGCGCGATGATCTTATCGTCAATATCGGTGATGTTGCGCACGTAGGTCACATCGTAGCCGCTTACCTTAAGCCAGCGGTAGACCATATCGAAACTCAGCAGCATGCGCGCATGGCCGACATGGCATTTGTCGTAGACGGTCATGCCGCATACGTACATGCCGACCTTGCCGGGCGTGATGGGGGTGAAAATCTCTTTGCGCTTGGTGAGCGAGTTATAAAGTTTCAGCATGGTGTTGCCGAAATGCAACAGTAGCGGCCGGTTATCTCAAAAGCTGCGGCATAAGCGCACGCAACGCTTGAGATATATTGAGGAAGTTTCGGATTCTTTGATAGAATCCGCGCTGGCTGAATCGACGCGAAAGTATAGCATAATGACTCTATTGGCCTGGCGTTCCCTGCGCGCAATGGGCTGCGCTGTTGTGGTTTTTTTCGCCGCCCCGCTGCACGCCGACGAGCTCTCCGACATCGATAGCTTGGTCAACAAAGGCAGCTACGCCCAGGCGCTCGAGCGCGTTAACGCGTTTTTGACCGGTCGCCCTAAAGATCCGCAGGGACGCTTCCTCAAGGGCATCGTGTTAACCGAGCTCAACAAGCCCACCGAGGCGATTCAGGTCTTCACCGGTTTGACCGAAGACTATCCGCAGTTGCCAGAACCCTACAACAATTTGGCCGTGCTCTACGCTTCGCAAGGGCAGTATGACAAAGCGCGGGTCGCCCTAGAATTGGCTATCCATACGCACCCCAGTTACGCCACCGCACACGAGAACTTGGGCGATATCTACGCCAAACTCGCCAGCCGCGCGTATGACAAGGCATTGCAGCTGGACAAAGGCAATACCGGCGCGCAAAACAAGCTGGCAATGATCAAAGATTTGTTCGGCGGCAAAGGTGCGGGCCGCACCGTCGTTGCCAAGGCTGAGCCGACGCCGGTCGCGCCACCACCTCCGGCTCCCGCCAAACCGCAGCCGGCCGCTGTGGCACCGCCGCCGCCGGAGCCCGCCAAGCCGGTTGAAGCGGCGAAACCGGTGGAAGCGCCGAAGCCGGTCGAAGCCAAACCGGAACCGGCAAAACCCGTCGAGCAGCCCAAGCCAGTCGAACAGGCCAAGCCGATTGAGCCGCCGAAACCGGTCGAGGCCCCGAAACCGCCGCCGGTCGAAGTAGCTAAGCCAGCCGAGCCGGCGAAACCGGAACCGTCCACGGCGCTTGCGCCCTCGCGCGGCGATCAAGTCAACGCCATCGTCACCGCCGTTGAATCCTGGGCCAAGGCCTGGTCGAGCAAAGATGTCGACGGATACTTAAGCTTTTATGGCGCGCAGTTCGAACCCGGCGAAGGCATGAGCCGTAAGACTTGGGAGCAAACCCGCCGCACGCGCATCACCAAGCCGGGCAATATTTCCGTGCAAGTGCGCGACGTCGAAGTCGTATTTGAGGGAGACAACGCTGCCACGGTGCGCTTCGTTCAAGCGTATCGCTCGAGCAATCTCAACAGCACTAATCGCAAGAGCCTGCGCTTCGTGCGCAACGGGCAGCAATGGCAGATTCAACAGGAACGCGTGGGCGGCTAGAGCCCACCCTAACGCGCGTTAGCGCGGCTGGCCAGCCGCTGCCAAGGGGGCAGGTTCGCTCCGCCACGGCGGCGCCGCACGCCGGCTCTGCGCCGGCTGCCGGCCTATCCCATGCTGGCGCCACTCCCGAGCGCGCGGCGGCTGGATCAACTTCCGTTAGGCAGCAGCATTGGTCGCAACGGGCGCTGAGCGCGGTAACCGGCACGCTGCGTTCGCTCGGTCTGGCCAGGGCGGGCATCGCGCTCATCGCCGTTGCCGCCGTGATCGCCCCGCTTGCAATACCGCGCGTGAACGACGCTGTCATCGCGGGCACGACGCGCACGCAGACCGCGGCGCTGGTGGTGAAAGAGCGTCTCGGGGCACCGGCTGCCTCGCTGCTGGACCAGCGCAACGACCCGGAAGCGCGCATGGTGAAAGTGCTGATGCAAGTCAGCGCCGGCGAGTTGGATAGCGCAGCGCGAGAAGTCGATGCACTCATCGCCGACACACCGAATTTCCGGCTGGCGCACCTGGTCAAAGGTGATTTGCTGCTGGCCCGCGCACGCGCGCTCCGCTCGATCGGCACCGTCGGCGAAGTGACGCCGCCCGGCGTGCGTGAGTTGGAAGAAGAAGCGCGCGCGCGGATGCGCCGTTACACCGAAGCGCTTCCAGCCAACGCGCTGCTGCCGCGTTACTTGCTGCAGCTCGGTGCGCAGCAGTCGCATGCCATTGTGGTCGATACGAAACGTGCGCGCTTGCTGGTATACGCCCAGGCCAAGGGCGGCGCACTGCAATTGGTCGACGACTATTACGTGACCATCGGCAAGAATGGCCCGGTTAAAAACCGGGAAGGCGACCAGCGCACCCCGGTCGGAGTCTACGAAGTTACGGACGACTTGGATCCCGCACGGCTAACCGATTTTTACGGCACCGGCGCTTTCCCGATCAACTATCCGAATGCATGGGATCAGCGCGCCAAACGCAGCGGCTCGGGCATCTGGTTGCACGGCGTGCCGTCCGACACTTACAGCCGCCCGCCGCGCGCCAGCAATGGCTGCGTGGTACTTGCCAACAGCGATCTCGAAGCGCTGCGCGCGTACGTGACACCCGGCGTAACGCCAGTTGTGATTGCCGATGAATTGGAGTGGGCGCATCCGGAGCAACTGGCGCAAGAGCGCGCAGAGTTGCAATCCACGCTAGAGCAATGGCGCAAGGATTGGGAGTCGCGCGATCTCGAATTGTTTGGGCGCCACTATCACGAATCGTTCCGGGCGGACGGCAGAAATCTGTCGAGTTGGCTCGCCGCGCGCCGCAATACCGTTGCGGCCAAGCAGTGGGTCAGTGTGCAGATTAAGAACGTAAGCATGTTCGGCTACCCAGGCAACGATCAGCTCGCCGTGGTCAGCTTCGACCAAGATTATCAGAGCAACAACTACGACAACGCCGCTAAGAAACGTCAGTACTGGCTGCGCGAGGGCGGCGCTTGGCGCATCGTTTACGAGGGCTTAGACTCATGACATCACCGCTATTCAGTGCCCAGCGGCGCCGCAATCTGGCGCGGTTGACCCTGCTACTATTGGGCACGCGCACGCTAACCGCAGCGGCTGACGCCGTTTGCCCTAAAGACACGAAAGGAAACAAGCCCGTGGTTCGTTTGGATACAAGTATGGGATCGATTACGCTGGAACTGGACGCTGCCAAAGCGCCCGCCACCGTCGCAAACTTCTTGAGTTACGTCGAAAGCGGACATTACGACAACACCGTCTTTCACCGCGTCATTGACGGCTTCATGATTCAAGGCGGCGGCTTCGAACCCGGCATGAAACAAAAGCCGACCATGGACCCGATCAAGAACGAAGCGGACAACGGCCTGACCAACGATGCTTACACCATCGCCATGGCCCGCACCAACGACCCTCATTCCGCCACGGCGCAATTCTTCATCAACGTCAAAGATAACGGCTTCCTCAATTTTTCCGCGCCGAACCCGCGCGGCTGGGGCTATTGCGTGTTCGGCAAAGTCGTCGCCGGACAAGACGTCGTAGACAAGATTAAAGCCGTTAAGACCGACAACAAAGATGGGCACGGTGACGTACCCGTGCAAGACGTGCTGATCAAAAAAGCGGAGAAGTGCTAAGCCGCCGGCCGCTTTGCGGAGGCGCATTGCGGGCGGCCTGAAGCGATTGGCGCTCGATCACGCACGCAGCGCCTCTGATGTCCACGCTACTCATCTCCGACCTGCACCTAAACGCCCAGCAGCCGGAAATCGCTGCACAATTTCTCGCGTTTCTTGAGCGCGTCGCTGCTCATGCGGATGCCCTCTACATTCTTGGCGATCTGTTCGAGTATTGGGCGGGCGACGATGATCTCGGCGATCCGCTGAACCGCACTGTCACCGCCGCTTTGGGGCGCCTGCGCCACACTAAGCGCTACTTCTTGCACGGCAACCGCGATTTCTTGATCGGCGCGAAGTTCGCTGAGGCGTGCGGCGTGCAATTGCTCAGCGACACACATCATATCGAGCTCTACGGTGTGCCGACGCTGCTGCTTCACGGCGACACTCTCTGCACCGACGACGCGCGCTATCAGGCGTTTCGCAAGCAAGTCCGCGACGCGAATTGGCAAGCGCAGTTTCTGGCCAATCCCTTGGCGCAGCGCAAGGCGATGATCGAGGATCTGCGCAAAATGAGCGAGCAAGAGAAAGGCGCGAAAAGCGCCGCCATCATGGACGTGAACCTTGTCAGCGTGGAAAACGCGCTGCGCGCCCATGACTACCCGCGGATGGTCCACGGACACACGCACCGCCCGGCGCGCCACATGCATGCGGTCGACTCACACCAATGCGAACGCTGGGTGCTGCCCGATTGGGGCGAGCACAGCGGCTATCTGCGCGTTACCAAAGACGGCTGCGAAGCCGTTTATCTATAGTACTGCCAGTACGATAAATAGGAAACCAATATAAATAGGGCGTCCTGACTGTGTAGGCACCCCAGTATCTAGTCCGCCGCGACAAAATTGAGGTCTAGTTGCGAAGAGGGCGGGCGTTCGGCGCCGATGGTTTCCCCGTCGCTGCGATGCCGCTCGAGGAAGTCGAGGTAGTCCGGGGTGATGTCCCCAGTGATGTAAACGCCGTCGAAACATGAAGTATCGAAGCGCGTAATCGCCGGGTTGCCGGCGCGCACCGCCTCGACCAGCGCATCGAGTTCCTGATAGATCACCGCGTCCGCGCCAATCGCTTGGGCAATGGCGTCGGCATCGCGATTGGTCGCAATAAGCTCGTTGCGGGAGGGCATGTCGATGCCGTAGACATTCGGGTAGCGTACCGGCGGCGCTGCCGAGGCGAAATAGACTTTGCGCGCACCGCAGTCGCGCGCCATTTGCACGATTTCGCTGCTGGTGGTGCCGCGCACGATGGAATCATCCACCAGCAGCACGTTCTTGTTCTTGAACTCGACCGCCATCGCGTTCAGCTTTTGCCGCACCGATTTGCGCCGTTGCGTTTGCCCGGGCATGATGAAAGTGCGCCCGATGTAGCGGTTCTTCACAAATCCTTCCCGGTAGGGCAGGCCGAGCTTGGTCGCCAGTTGCAGCGCGCTCGGGCGGCTGGTATCGGGAATCGGGATAACCACATCGATATCCCAATGGCTCGCCTCGCGCTGCATTTTGCGCGCCAGCCCTTCCCCCATGCGCAAGCGCGTGTCGTACACGGAAATGCCGTCGATCACCGAATCCGGCCGCGCCAAGTACACATACTCGAAAATGCAAGGATTGAGCGTGGCGTTCGGCACGCATTGGCGTTGATGGAAGTTGCCGCTCTCGTCGATGAGAATTGCCTCGCCGGGTCCGACATCGCGCACCACCTCGAAACCGAGCGCATCAAGCGCCACGCTTTCGGAGGCGACCATGAACTCCGTGCCTGCAGGAGAAACACTGCGGCCGATGATGAGCGGGCGGATGCCAAACGGATCGCGAAACGCTAACAACCCGTAGCCTGCGATCAACGCCACCACGGCGTATGCGCCGCGGCAACGCCGGTACACACCCCCCACCGCGGAAAAAATTGAGTTCGGATCGAGCCGGTAGCCACCGGCACGCTCGGCGAGCTCGTGCGCCAGCACGTTGAGCAACACTTCGGAATCCGAATTGGTGTTCAGGTGGCGCAGATCCTGCCTGAACAGTTCCTGGCGCAATTGACGCGTGTTGGTCAAATTGCCGTTGTGCCCAAGCACAATGCCGAAAGGCGAATTGACGTAGAACGGCTGTGCTTCGGCGAAGGACATCGCCGAGCCGGCAGTCGGATAGCGGCAGTGGCCAACCCCGATATGCCCGGTCAATGCGCGCATGTCGCGCGTGCGAAACACATCGCGCACCAACCCGCCGGATTTGTGCATGTGGAACGAGTTGCCCTCGGCGGTGACGATGCCGGCCGCATCTTGCCCGCGATGCTGCAACAGCTGCAACCCGTCGTAGAGCAGTTGGTTAACCGGGCTGGTGGCAACGAGTCCGATAACCCCGCACATCGCTCTATCCTCTCGCCAGCTCGCGCTGGGCGCAACAATCGAAGTCTATGGCGCCGTGCCGGCGGCGCGCGTTCAAGTGTCCGGTTTGATTGCGCCGCGAGGGGTACTCGATGCGTTTGGCTAAATCGCCCGGCAGCCAAGCTCTTAACGTGAGCGCCACCGATTCGAACCACTCCGCGCTCACCGCGTGGCGCCAGCTCGGCTCGCGCGGCAACGTAGTCATGCCGCCTACCAAGACGATGATCAGCACGATCGCCATGCCGCGCATAAAACCAAATACCACGCCTAAACCCCGATCCGCCCCGCCCATGCCGACGCGCTTGAGCAAGGCGGTGATGATGGCGCTCACGATCATCATGGCGATAAAGGCCAGCACAAACGTGGCGAGAAATGCACTCATCATGCGCAGGCTCGGCGTATCGATGGACGCCGGCATGAAAGGCACCAGCTTAACGGCAAAAGTGCGCGCGATGATGAAGGCCACGACCCACACCGCCAAAGCAAACACCTCACGCACGATGCCGCGCATGAAACCGATCAACATCGACAGGCCGACGATCGAAAAGACGATGTAATCGAATAGCGTCATGGCCGTTACTTCATCATCAGCTTGCCGCCGAGGCCGATATCGCTCAGCTTTTCCAGCGCGGCTTCGGCTTCCGCACGCTTCTCAAACGGACCTGCGCGCACGCGGATGCGCGATTGTCCGCCGACCTCGATCGTTTCGGTGAATACCGGCATTCCAGCCGCGGCGACTTTGCGCTGCGCCTGCGCCGCTTTGCTTGAACTGGAGAAAGCGCCAACCTGCACCACGAACTCGCCTTTGGCCGCGGCGGCGGCGGGCGCCTCGGCAGCGGGGGCTATCGCGGCACCAGCGCTCTGCGTCCGTTGCGGCGATTCGACCGGCTGCTTCACCTCGGACGGCACTGAGGCATCGTCTGCAGCCGCAGGCGCAGCACTTGTCGGCGCATCCGCGCTTGTCTCAGGTTTAGCGAGCTCTGTCGCGCTGCTCTCCTGCGCCACCGCTGTAGACGGTGCTGCGGCTGCGGTGACGGTGGGCGCTTGCGGCATGCGCACTGGAACATCCACGCCGATGGGTTTAGGCTCGTGATCCAACACCATGGGCAAGAGTATGACCAGCGCAGCCACTAAGATGATGGCGCCGATTAACCGGCGGCGCGCCTTGCGGCGCAGCTCTGCTTGCTGGTCGGCTAAGGCAGGCGGCATGGGTACTCGCCTGTGACAAGCTCGCTAGCGAGCTGGATGGGAGAATCCGTGGCTGAGCTCAAATTTTGCAGGGCCGAACTATGCAGGACAAAATTGCCGCAGCGCTTCGGCTACAGTGTAGAACGATCCAAAAACTGCAATTCTATCATTGCCCTGTGCACTGCGTCTGGCGCCCGCCAGCGCCGCAGATACGTCCGCGTGGCTGTGCACAAGCGCGCCGCGCTCGGACAATAGCTTGGCCAAGAATGCAGCGTCGGCGCCACGTGCCGCTTGAATGGAACCGACAAACCACTCGTCCACCTGCCCCGCCAAAGCGTCGATAGCACCTGCGATATCCTTGTCTTTCAGCATGGCGAATACCGCCAGCGTTCGGGTGAACTTCCCCATCGATTTCAAGTTTACGGCCAGCGAGCGCGCTGCATGCGGGTTGTGCGCGACGTCGAGGATCACCACCGGCTGTCCGGGCAAAATCTGAAATCGGCCAGGCAAGCTCACTTCGGCCAAGCCGCGCTTGACGTGCTGCTGCGCCACAGGCAGCAACTCGCGCAGCGTATCCAATGCAGCCAGGCAAGCGCTTGCGTTGCGCAATTGATAGGCGCCTCGTAACGCCGGCAGCGGCAGCGCGTAACGTTTGCCGCCCGGGCCCCAGTAGTCCCATTGGTTGGTTTGCGTGTGCTGCTGATAGCCGAATGCTTGCTCCAGCGGCAAAAGCTGGGCCTCAATATCGGCCGCTGCGCGCTGCACACTGCGCGGCATGGCGGTGTCGGCAAAAATAGCAGGGCGGCCCTTGCGAAAGACGCCGGCTTTCTCGCGTCCGATCGACTCCACGTCAGCGCCGAGATAGTCCATGTGATCCAGATCGACATTCGTCAATATGGCGCAATCGCTGTCGAAAGCGTTTACGGCGTCGAGCCGGCCACCGAGTCCGACCTCCAAAATCGCTACATCCAGCCCGGCGCGGCAGAACAGCCAAAGCGCCGCGAGCGTGCCGAACTCAAAATAGGTTAGCGATGTCGTGCCGCGCGCCTTTTCCACCGCAGCGAAGGCATTGCACAGATCCAAATCCGCGGCCGCCTCGGCATCGATGCGCACACGCTCGTTGTAGCGCAGCAGATGCGGCGATGTGTAGCAGCCAACGCGAAACCCGGCACGCGTCAATATTGCTTCCAGCAGCGCGCAAGTCGAACCCTTACCGTTAGTGCCAGCGACAGTAATGATGGTGAAATTGGGGCGCAACGCCAATGCATCGCGCACTTTGGCGACGCGCTCAAGCCCTAACTCGATGGTCTTAGGATGCAGCGCTTCGAGGTAGGTCAGCCACTCGGCAAGTGTGCCGGTTGGCGACGGCACATCAACCGGCATCTGCGATCAAGGTGCGAGCGCTGCAGCTCAACTCAAGCATCGCCTACGCGAAACTCAAGCGGCTTTGCGTTGCAGGAGCATGCCGAGCAAATCTGCGAGCACATCGCGCGTCTGCAAGCGGTTGACGATCATGTCGATCGCTCCTTTTTCGAGCAAGAATTCCGCGCGCTGAAAGCCTTCCGGCAGCGTTTCACGCACCGTCTGCTCTATTACCCGGGGACCGGCAAAACCGATCAACGCGTTCGGCTCGGCGATGATGAGATCCGCGGTCATGGCGAAACTCGCCGAGACACCACCCATGGTCGGATCGGTGAGCACACTGATATAGGGCAACTTGGCGTCGGCAAGATGCGTCAGTGCCGCCGAGGTCTTGGCCATCTGCATGAGAGAGAACAAACCCTCTTGCATGCGCGCGCCGCCGCTGGCGGTAAAGCACACGAACGGCAGCTTTTGGTCGATGCACGCTTCCACCGCGCGCACGAAACGCTCGCCGACCACCGAGCCCATCGAACCGCCCATGAACTCGAACTCGAACGCCGCCACGATCACGGGCACGCCCTTGATACCGCCTTGGATGACGATCAGCGCGTCGGTTTCACCGGTGACTTTTTGCGCATCAGCCAAGCGCTCGACGTATTTCTTGCTGTCTACGAATTTCAGGCTATCCGTGGGCCTTACTTCGTCGCCCAGTTCATAGCGCTCCTCATCATCTAACAGCCAGTCAAGCCGGTCCCGCGCGGATATGCGCATGTGATGGCTGCATTTTGGGCAAACGTGCTGGCCGTTTTCGATGTCGGAAAAGTAAAGCACCGCGTTACAAGCCGGGCACTTGCTCCACAAACCCTCCGGCACGGTAGACTTTTTTTCGGCGTCAGGCTCGCGCTTGATCTTCGGCGGCAACTGTTTGCGAAACCAACTCATGCGGCGCTCCTCCTAAAAGCCTGTCAAACCGCCATGCAGATTCCCGGCACTCAGGACAACACCCGACCCTAAGCGGCGTCCATAGCGTCGCGTAGTCCGCGCACCAATTTTTCCACGTTCGCCGCGATATTCTCGCGCGCCGAACTCTCGATCTCTTGCACGATGCGGCTGCCTACGACGACCGCATCGGCGATGTTGCCGATAGCGCGCGCGGTGACGCCGTCGCGAATGCCGAAGCCCACACCAACGGGCAACTTGATGTGCTGCTTAATGCGGGTGACGTTTGCAGCGACATCGTCTAGATCCAGATTGCCCGCGCCGGTCACGCCTTTGAGCGAGACGTAATAGACATAGCCGCTCGCCGCGCGCGCCACCAGCGCAACGCGCTGCGCAGATGAAGTCGGCGCAAGCAAGAATACTTCATCGATCTGCGCTTGGCGTAGCGCTCGCGCGAGTTCACCGCCCTCTTCCGGCGGATAGTCGACCACGAGCACGCCATCGACCCCCGCCGCTGCCGCGGCACGCGCGAATTCGCTCACGCCCATATGCTCGATCGGGTTGGCATAACCCATTAGCACCACCGGCGTCGTCGCGTCGGCGCGGCGAAACTCCGCGACCTTTTGCAGGACGTCGCGCAAGCTGGTGCCGTGCTTCAGTGCACGTTCGCTGGCGCGCTGGATCACCGGCCCATCGGCCATCGGGTCGGAAAACGGCACGCCCAACTCAATGATGTCGGATCCGGCGCGCACCAGCGCCTGCATGATCGGCACCACTGTATCGGGATGCGGATCGCCGGCCGTGAAGAACGGAATGAGCGCTTTGCGTTTCTGCTGCTGTAGGCGTGCGAACGTGGCGGCGATTCGTGACATCGATATACTTCTTATAGGTTAGGCTTAAATATGGCTTTAGTTCTGACTTATAGGAACATACATCTCATTGTATCGTCTACAGTTCGATGCCGGAAAGGCGCGCGACGGTGTTCATATCCTTGTCGCCGCGACCGGATAGATTCACCAGCAGCGCTTTATCCTTGCTCATCGCCGGCGCGATCTTGACCGCGTGCGCCAGGGCGTGACTCGATTCCAGCGCAGGGATGATGCCCTCGTAGTGGCACAAATCGTGAAATGCTTGCAGCGCTGCGTCGTCGGTCACGGCGACGTATTCGGCGCGGCCGGAATCCTTGAGATAGGAGTGCTCAGGGCCGACGCCGGGGTAGTCCAATCCAGCGGAGATCGAGTGCGTCTCCATAATCTGGCCGTTAGCATCCTGCATCAAGTACGTGCGGTTGCCGTGCAGCACGCCCGGCGTGCCGGCCGATAGCGGCGCCGCGTGCTTGCCGCTGGCCACACCCAGCCCCCCCGCCTCGACACCGATCAAGCGCACCGCCGTGTCCTCGATATACGGGTAAAAAATGCCCATCGCATTCGAGCCGCCACCGACACAAGCGAGAATGGCGTCGGGCTGCCGCCCGATCATCTCCGGCATTTGCGTGCGGCATTCTTTGCCGACAATCGAATTGAAGTCGCGCACCATCATCGGATAAGGATGCGGGCCGGCGACCGTACCGATAATGTAGAAAGTCGAGTCGACGTTGGTCACCCAATCGCGCATCGCCTCGTTGAGCGCGTCTTTGAGTGTCTTCGAGCCGCTTTCAACCGGCACCACTTTCGCTCCGAGCAGCTTCATGCGGTAAACATTGCTCGATTGGCGCTGGATATCTTCGGAGCCCATGTAAACCACGCACTCCATGCCGTAGCGCGCGGCCACGGTCGCGGTGGCGACACCGTGCTGGCCTGCGCCGGTCTCTGCAATCACGCGCGGCTTGCCGAAACGGCGCGCAAGCAAGGCTTGGCCCACGGTGTTGTTCACCTTATGCGCGCCGGTGTGGTTTAAATCTTCGCGCTTTAAATAGATCTGCGCGCCGCCCAGCTTTTCCGACCAACGCTTGGCGTGATAGATCGGGCTCGGGCGCCCGACAAAATGCTTCAGCTCGGCGGCAAATTCCGCCACGAATTCGGGATCGGTGCGATAGCGCTCATAGCCGGTGCGCAGCTGCTCGAGCGCCGCCATCAACGTTTCGGCGACGAACACGCCGCCGTAAGGGCCGAAATGGCCGTGCGCGTCGGGAAGGTTATACACCTGCTGCGTCGTCGGCAGCAGATTCTGAATCTGCATTGCGTACTCCTTGAATGAAGCGCGTTACCTTGGCCGGATCTTTGCGGCCCTTGCTTGCCTCCACGCCGCTGGAGACATCCACCGCCCAGGGCCGTACTTGGCGCACCGCTTCGCTAACGTTTTCGGGATTCAACCCGCCGGATAGCACGATCGGCAAGTCCAACTCGCGCGGTATCAGCCGCCAGTCGAAACTCTGTCCGGTGCCGCCGTAGCTACCCTCCACTTGCGCGTCGAGCAGCAACGCGCTGGCGCTTTGGTAGGCGCGGGCGCATTGTAGCAAATCGACCTGTGGACCCACGCGCACCGCTTTCATATACGAGCGTTGAAAACGCGCGCAAAATTCTGCTGTTTCGTCACCGTGGAATTGCAGCAGGTCGAGCGGCACAGCCGCCAGGACGCTGCGCACCTCAGCGTCGCCCGCATTGACGAACAACCCGACGCGGCTCACGAATGGCGGCAGCGCCAAGGCAATTTCGCGCGCGCGTTGAATGTCGACGAAGCGCGCGCTGCCATCGAAAAAAACCAATCCGATCGCATCAGCGCCTTGCCGCGCTGCGTGGAGAGCATCGGCCATCGTGGTCACGCCGCAAATCTTGATTCGCGTTCTCACGCTGAGCGCACCAGCGGCAAACGCTCCAGCCACGCCTCGCGGCCACCGCTCAAAGGCAGCGCCCAGTGCGCTTCGTACTCGACATGAGCCAAGTACAAGCCGGCGGGCGCGAAAGTCGGCGCTGCCACGCGCCGCTCGCGCGCTTGAAGCACATCGCTCAGCCAAGCGCCGGCGCGCTTGCCACTGCCAATTTGCACTAGGCTACCGACGATGTTGCGAACCATGTGATGCAAGAATCCATTTGCCTGAAAAGAGAACTCGATGTAGTCGCCGCTCGAGCGCACGCGCGCTGAACGCAAGTCCCGCACCGGTGATGCGGCCTGGCAGTCGGCACCGCGAAAGCTGGAAAAATCATGCTCGCCCAGCAGGCGTTGCGCCGCCGTATGCATTGCTGCCACGTCCAATGGCAGATGGTACCAGCCGACTACGCCGTTGAGCGCAGCCGGCCGCACCGGGTGATTAAGCAGCAAATAGCGGTAACTGCGGCTGCGCGCGCTAAAGCGGGCATGAAATGGATCGGCCACTTGCGTTGCCCATAGCACAGCAATATCCGCGGGCAAATGCGTGTTGGTGCCGCGCACCCATGCAGTAATCGGCCGCTGCGCCGTTGTCTCGAAATGCGCCACTTGCACGCTTGCATGCACGCCGGCGTCGGTACGGCCGGCGGCGACTAGATTGACTGGATGCGCCGCGATTTCGCTCAGTGCGCTTTCGATTTGGTCTTGAATCGAGCAACGGCTCGGCTGGCGCTGCCAGCCGCAGTAACCGGCCCCGTTGTATTCGATACCGAGTGCGAACTTCACGGTCCGCTAGTTCAGCATGTACTTGCAGCCGGCAAGCAAGCCGCCAACCGCCACCGGCACCGCGCGATCCACCCAGCGCCATGGCGGCGTCAACACCTCGATAACTTCAACTTCCGTGCCTGCGCTTGAGGCTGGATTTGCGGGCTGAGTTACCTGCGCCAACAACTCGCGCCACGGTTGGCCGCGCAACGCAGCAGCGTACTCAAGGGTAAGCATGGTACGCACGCAGAACGACTGGATCGGCAGCTTAAACGCGCCGAGCGGCCGCAACAACGTGACCAAGCCGGAGAGCAGCCGATCGCGCGGCAGGCTCAGCACCAGCAGCAACAAAGCGGCAAGCAGCGCGAGCAGATACAGCGTGCTATGCAACCAGGATCGCAGTGCCGCGGAGTCGAACGCACCGCTCAGCACATGCGCCAGGCTGAGCGCGAGCAGCACATACTTGCTGTGCCAGAGCAGCTTGCCATAGGCGCGCACGCAGCCGCTGGCTGCTAATAAACACAGCAGGCAAAGGCAAAAGCCAGCGAGCGCGGCGCAGGATAGTTGTGGGGTGAACACCGCGACAACGATGAACGTTGCGAGGCGAGCGGCGGGATGCACGAGGAGCAACGGTAAAGTCGAACGAAACCAGGATTATGCTGGATTTGGCGGCGCACGCATTGAATCGGCCTAGGCTGGCCGCGCCGCCGCGGGGTCGGGATAGCACAGCGGCAATGCAAGCAATTGCCGCCGCGCTCGCTTAGAGGCGTGCTGCGAGTTTCTGCGCTTCTTGCTGCTGCGCTGGCGTGCCTTCCTTAATCACCTCGTCGATGATCTCTTTGGCGCCTTCCTTGTCGCCCAGCTCCAAGTAGGCGCGGGCCAAATCCAGCTTGGTAGCCGCCGTGCGCCACGCCGGCGCGTCGCCGATGGCCGTTTCCGCGCCAGCGGCCGCTCGATCACTCGACGGCACATCCAAATCTAGACTAATTCCCTTTAAGTCGAGCGCAGGCGCCGCCGTCGCAGCGGCCGCCGGCAAGGCCAGATCGAGATCCGCGAGGCGGCTAGTCTGCTCCACGCGGGCGGGAGACGCTGTAGCTGCCCCGCCGGGCGAGCCTGGCGCATCGAGATCAAAGTCGATGTCCAAGTCCGCAGCCAGGCCGTCGTTTGCCGAAGCGGCAGCCGCTAGGGGCAGCTCGACTTTTTCGGCTTCCTGCGAGCCGACGTCGAATTCGAGATCGAACTTATCCGGCGCGCCCGGTTGGTCAAGCCCCAAATCTGGTTTGCCTGCAGCGGGCTCTGCGCTCAGCTCGCTGAAATCGAAATCAACCGACTCTTTGGCGGCGCCTGGTGCTTCAGCCGCTGGAGCAGCGGGCGCGGCGGCATCGCCGAAACCCAAGTCGAAATCCAGGCCTTCTTTCAGTTCTGGCTCTTGCTCTGGCTCGCCTTTGCGCTCGGGGAACGAAATAACGTTATTGCGCCCAAGCGCGCTATCGGACCCCAGGCTCGGTTCCGCGCGGCCACTGCCGTACAAGGAATTGCCCGGATCGATGCTGTGGCCCAACTCGCACACCCGCGCCCATGCGGGGTGATCTTCGCCTATCGCTGCGTGAACCGTGTTGGCGATCGACTCAAACGCTTCAACGCTCTTGCGCCCAGCATAGATCTCTAGCAGCTTAAGCGGAATCTCAACGCGCTGCGGATCCTTGGGCATTGCCTCCTTCAGAATCTCTTCGGCTTGCGCATCACGGCCGTAGGCCAAATATACGTCGGCTTCTGCGACTGGATCGACGTCGTCCGAATCGGCCGCGCCAGGAGCAACCTTGTTGAACTCGGAGAGAAACGCGCTTTCACCGGTCTCAACTAAGCCGCCCTTCTTGTCTGCAGCCGCCTCTAGGGTCGCCGCGTGCGCTGCGCTCGCTCCAGCGGCAGCGGCGGGCGCGGGCGCCATGTTGCTGGCGGTAAAGGCCCCGAGCTGTTGCGCGCGCTTGCGCCGCACGAACAGTAGTCCGCCGATACCGAGAACAGCCGCGCCGATCCCTCCCAGCGCCAGCGGATTGCCAAGCACGCTGCTTGCAGCGGAGCCCACCGCGTCCATGATCTTCTGCATCATGCCGGCATCTTCTTGGGCCGGCACGACTGCGGGTTTCGGCGGCGCTACTACAGGCGGCGTAGCGATGTCCCCGGGCTTGGGTGGCATCGGCGCGGAGGCGATGGTTTCAGCCGGTTTCGGCGGCGGCGCGGCAACGCCCGGCTCGGTGCCCGAGCGCGCCAAATCTCCACGCTTCATGTTGATCAGCTCGCGCATCTCTTGCACTTGGCGTTCGAGTTGCGCAACGCGCGAGTTGGCCTCTTTCAACGCGCCCTCGCGCGCGATCGCTTCCTCTTCTAGTGCGGCGATCCGATCCTGCAGTTGCTTGTTGCTAGGCTTGCCGGATTTGTCCTTCCCAGCAGCTTGCGCCGCCCCACCCTTCGAAATGCTTAGGACGTCCGTCCCGGCAGTCACTGCCGGCGTCTTTTCCTGAACTTTCGGCGTGACCGCACCGGCCGCGCTCTGCTGGGTCTTAGCTGCCTTGGGTGCTGCTTTCGCCGCAGCTGCGGCGAGTTTTTGATGATATGCGACCCAGCGGGCGGTCTGCACGCGAATCAGTGTGCGCGCCTCAGGAATCGAAACCTTCGCAGCGGCACCTTCAGCCGGTAGCTTAAGCCGCTCCCCGATCTTCAACTGATTGATGTTCTTGCCGATGAAAGCGCCGACGTTCTCGCGATAAATCGCGACCATCATTTGCTCCAGCGACACGTCATGAGGCCGGGTGCGGTCAGCGATACTGCGCAACGTCTCTCCCGACTTCACCGGACCATACGCATCCGCCGTCGCTTTGGCCGGCTCTGGTGCAAGTGCTGTCTTGGCGACGGTGCTGGGTTGTGGGGGCGCAGGGTTTGCAGCCGGACTCGTGGTCGCCGCTGGCGTCCCGCTGGCTGGATTTGTGCCTTCAGAAACGCCCTGCTCTGCGACCGAACGTGGTGTCGGCGGCAGCGGCGCGACTGCAGCTTCAGGCAGATTGCGGGCAGCAGCGAAACCGGGCGGATCGAGCAGAATGGGATATTCGCGTAGCAACTTGCCAGACGGCCAATTCACCTCAACTAAGAGCTCGACAAAAGGCTCTTCCATCGGCTGCGCTGAGAACACCTTGATGTACGGTTGACCAGTCGACCGTTTCTCAACAGAGAATTTAATGTTGGCAACGGACGATTGATACTCAATATTGGCTTCGCGGTAAGTGTCAGGGGAGGCCGCGCGCGCACTCACCACGCCAAGATCGTCGGCGGGCACGGCGATCAACTCAATCTCGCCCCGAAACGGCTGACCCAATCCGGACTGAACCGTCAATTTGCCCAAGCCAGCGCCATTCGCAGCGAACGACAACGTTGCCAAAATACAGGCAAGGCTCAGTGACTGCTGTTTAGAATTCAAAGTGTTAGCCCTTATTGGATGCGGCCAAAGGTTTTAGATTAACATCAACGGCTTACGCATGCAAGCTCAGCAACAGCCTGACGAAATCGCCTCAGCTCAAGTATTTTTCGATAAGGATTTCGGCAATTTGTATACTGTTCAACGCCGCCCCCTTGCGAATATTGTCAGAAACGACCCACATGTCGAGTCCGCGCGGATGCGAAATGTCCTCGCGGATGCGCCCAACGTAAACGGGATCCTTGCCAGCCGCTTCCAATGCGGGAGTAGGATAGCCGCCCGGCTTGCGCTCATCCATCACCACCACGCCGGGCGCCTTTTCGAGTAACGCACGTGCCTGGGCAGCCGATAGCTTGTGCGTGGTTTCGATGTGCACCGCTTCCGAATGTCCATAAAACACCGGTACTCGAGCGGTCGTCGGGTTGACGAGGATGGAATCGTCTTCCATGATCTTTTGCGTCTCCCACACCATTTTCATTTCTTCCTTGGTGTAGCCGTTGTCCATGAACACATCGATGTGGGGCAGGACGTTGAAGGCAATCTGCTTGGGATAAACGTCATGAACTACATCTCTGTGCGTGAATATTGCGCGCGTTTGCTCGGAAAGCTCCTCGATCGCTTCTTTTCCGGTCCCAGACACAGATTGATAAGTCGCAACATTGATTCGCTCGATGCCGGCTTCGTCGTACAGGGGTTTAAGCGCCACCACCATTTGGATGGTCGAGCAATTTGGATTGGCGATGATGCCGCGCTGCTTGTATTGCGCAATTGCGTGCGGATTGACCTCTGGCACCACCAACGGGATATCTTTGTCCTGGCGAAACTGTGAGGTGTTGTCGATTACTACGCAGCCCGCGGCGGCGGCCTTCGGCGCATATTCGGCCGAAACGCTGGCCCCGGCCGAAAACAAGCCGATCTGGCACTGGCTGAAATCGAACTTCGCCACATCCAACACCGTGTAGTCCCTGCCGCGAAACTCGACCTTAGTACCGGCTGAGCGGCTCGACGCCAGCGGATAGAAATTCCTCACCGGAAAGCTGCGTTCCTGGAGAATCGAAATCATCGTCTCGCCGACCGCACCGGTCGCGCCGAGCACACATACGTCGTAAGTCTTGCTCATGCCACTCATATCGAAAAATTTAGGGGTAAATAGTACTAAGTAGGGCAACACCGCGCCAGCCCTGTTGCCACAGTTAACAATTGCGGCGCACGCAATCACGTTCAAACCGTGCGCAAAGCGCACGCTATTCCGTAGACTCCTCGTCTAGGACGAGCGCGGGGGACGCAAAGATGGGCACGCAGCGGGGCCGCAGGCCAGCGTTGCTGTATGCGGGTGCCAGGCTTTGCCTGTCTTCGCGTCGGTCTCCCCGCGCCTCTTTACAAACCCGCTACCACCGCCCCACCCATCTCCTTGGTGCCAACCAAGCGCATGCCCGGCTGTTGAATGTCGCCGGTGCGCAAGCCCTGCGCCAGCACTTTGCGCACGGCTCCCTCAACGCGCCCCGCCGCCTCGGCTTGACCGAAGGTGTAGCGCAACATCATCGCAAGCGACAAAATCATCGCGAGCGGGTTGGCCACGCCCTTGCCGGCGATATCGGGCGCGGAGCCGTGGATCGGTTCGTACAAGCCCTTGTTCTTCGCATCTAACGAAGCTGAGGGCAGCATGCCGATCGATCCGGTCAGCATGGACGCCTCATCCGACAAGATATCGCCGAACATGTTGCCGGTCACCAGCACGTCGAACTGCTTGGGGTTGCGCACCAACTGCATGGCGCAATTGTCGACCAGTATGTGCGTGAGTTCGACGTCGGGATAGTCTTTCGCCAACTCGACCATCACGTCACGCCATAATTGCGTGGTCTCCAGCACATTCATCTTGTCGACTGAGCACAGTTTGCGGCCTCGCTTGCGCGCGATCTCGAAACCGACGCGGCCGATGCGGCGAATCTCGCTTTCCTTGTACAGCATGGTGTTAAAACCAACGCGCTCGCCGCCCTCGGTTTTGATACCGCGCGGCTGACCGAAATAGATGTCGCTCGTGAGTTCGCGCAGAATCATCAAATCGAGGCCGGCGACGATCTCCGGTTTCAACGAAGACGCCGCAGCCAATTCCGGGAACACCGTGGCCGGACGCAAGTTGGCGAACAAGTCCAATTCTTTGCGCATGCGCAGAATGGCGCGCTCCGGACGCTTGTCGCGCGGCAGTGCGTCGTATTGCGTGCCGCCCACCGCCCCGAACAGAATCGCGTCCGCTTGCTGCGCGAGCTTCAGCGTCGCATCCGGCAGCGGATCGCCGCTTTGATCGTAGGCGGTGCCGCCGATCACGGCGCGCTCGGTTTCGATTTTCATGCCGTCGCGGCGCAGCGCATCGAGCACTTTTTCCGCTTCGACCATGATTTCCTGGCCGATGCCGTCGCCGGGGAGAATTGCAATTTTCATTTGGGTTTCACCGTTCGCCCAGAACTTCTCGAAGGGCGCATGCTACTTCAAATGGGTGGGTGGTTCGACGGGCTCACCGCTAGCGAAGCGTTAGGTGAACACCCACGGCTCGCGCACTTGGCGCTGCGCCTCGTAAGCGCGGATCTTATCCGCATGACGCAAGGTCAAGCCGATTTCGTCCAGGCCATTGACCATGCAGTGCTTGCGGAATTCGTCGATGGCGAATTTGAAACTCGCCCTGCCGGGCGTGGTCACCGTTTGCGCAGGCAAATCGATGCGTAGCGCATAGCCGGGGGTGACGGCCACTTCCGCAAACAATTGATCGACTTCGCGCGCCGCCAGCACGATCGGCAGCAAGCCGTTCTTGAAGCAGTTGTTGAAAAAAATGTCGGCGTAGCTCGGCGCAATCACGGCGCGAAAACCGAAGTCCATCAGCGCCCATGGTGCGTGTTCGCGCGAAGATCCGCAGCCGAAGTTTTCGCGCGCGACCAAGATTTGCGCGCCCTTGTAGCGCGGCTGATTCAGGACAAAATCCGGATTCAGCGGCCGCGTTGAGTTGTCCATGCCCGGCTCGCCGTGATTCTTGTAGCGCCACGCGTCGAACAAGTTCGGGCCGAAGCCCGAACGCTTGATCGACTTCAAGAATTGCTTCGGGATGATCGCGTCGGTATCGACGTTGGCGCGATCCAGCGGCGCGACCAACCCATGTAGTTGAACAAATTTTTCCATTACGGATTACTTCTTAGCCTTCTCTGCGGTGCTTTCGATTGCACCGCCGCCTGCCTTGATGTCCTGCCCAATACCTTTAACAGTATTGCATCCAGACAGAACACCAAAGCTAATAAACAATGCAATCAGTATGGAGTATGCCTTCATACGAATCTCCTAGAGAAATTTATCGAAGTTCTCTTACATCCACAAAATGCCCCGCGATCGCCGCCGCCGCCGCCATCGCCGGACTGACCAAATGCGTGCGCCCGCCCGTGCCTTGGCGTCCTTCGAAATTCCGATTCGAAGTCGAGGCACAGCGCTCGCCCGGCTCGAGCTTATCGTCGTTCATCGCCAGGCACATCGAGCAGCCCGGCTCGCGCCACTCAAATCCAGCGGCGGTGAAAACCTTGTCCAACCCTTCCTGCTCCGCCTGCCGCTTCACCAAACCCGAGCCCGGCACCACCAGCGCCAGCTTCACGTTAGCGGCCACGCGCCGGCCCTTCGCCACGCTCGCCGCCGCGCGCAAATCCTCGATGCGCGAATTGGTGCAAGAGCCGATGAATACTTTATCGATGCGAATATCTTTGATCGCCGTGTTAGGCTGCAAGCCCATGTAGGTGAGCGCGCGCTCGATCGCATCGCGCTTGGTCGCATCTTTTTCCTTGTCCGGATCGGGCACGCGCCCGTCCACCGGCAGCACCATTTCCGGCGAAGTGCCCCACGTCACTTGCGGCTTGATCTGCGCGGCATCCAGTTCCACCACGCGGTCGAACTTGGCGCCGGCATCGCTCACCAGCGTGCGCCAATAGCCAACGGCCTGCTCCCACACTGCGCCTTGCGGGGCAAACGGGCGGCCCTTCACATAATTGACCGTCACCTCGTCCACCGCCACCATGCCGGCGCGCGCGCCCGCCTCGATCGCCATGTTGCACACCGTCATGCGCCCTTCCATCGACAGCGCGCGCATAGCGCTGCCGCCGAACTCGATGGCGTAACCGGTGCCGCCGGCCGTGCCGATCTTGCCGATCACCGCGAGCACGATATCTTTCGCCGTGCAGCCGGCCGGCAGTGCGCCGTCAACTTTCACCAGCATCGCTTTGGCTTTTTTCTGCACCAAGCACTGCGTCGCCAATACATGCTCGACTTCCGAAGTGCCGATGCCCACCGCCAGCGCGGCAAACGCACCGTGCGTGCTGGTGTGCGAATCGCCGCACACCACCGTCATGCCCGGCAGGGTGGCGCCCTGCTCCGGCCCGATCACGTGCACGATGCCCTGGCGCTTATCGAGGAACGGAAAGTACGCTTTCGCGCCGAACGCCTTCATGTTCGCATCGAGCGTTTCCACCTGCGTGCGCGAAATCGGATCGGCGATGCCTTTATCCCAATCCTTGGTCGGCGTGTTGTGATCGGCTGTCGCCACCACCGATTCCACGCGCCATTGTTTACGTCCGGCCAGCCGCAGTCCCTCGTACGCTTGCGGGCTGGTGACTTCGTGCACCAAGTGGCGGTCGATGTAAATCAGCGCCGTGCCGTCGGCTTCTTCATGGACGACATGAGCATTCCAAAGTTTGTCGTAGAGCGTGAGCGCGCTCATGATTTTGCTCGTGCATTCGATGCGGAATTATCGCACAGCCAAGGCGCCTGGATGCGACGCGAGCAGCAACCAACTTAGGGTTGGTAAGGTTCGCGCACCGTTCGCTGAGATATCCGCCAGATGTTTCCGTGCTGGTCGCGCACGCCAACCTGTCGGTCGCCGTAGGACATATCGCTGACCGGCATCTCGAGCGTCGCACCGCATGCGAGCGCCCGCTGCATCGACAAATCGGCGTCCTCAACGTAAAGATAATACGCCGCAGCCATCGGCTGGTAGCGTTGCGTTGCTTCACTCACCATGACGGTCGATGTCCCAATGCGCACTTGCACATTGGCGATTCGTCCGTCTGGCCGCATCGTCCGGCACGTTTCCTCGCCGCCTAGGCCTTGAACAAGAAGGCAACGAAGCGTTCGGCATCAGCGACAAAGTAATACGGCGTGACTGAATTGAAACCTGGCGGGATGTAGACGATGTTTACTCCAATAGGGTATGAGTCGGCGACTTAGCGATCCGTTTCCGGCATCGTCAGGCGTGGCTCCCCGTCCCCCAGCCACTTCCCATATCGCTTGTAATGCTCCTCGATGGCGCTGCGCACCCAGTTTTCGCGCTCGATGCGGCCGCTGAAGTTGGGCAATAGCGTTTCGAATCTGTCGATGTCTTTCCTTTTCCATTTCGCCACTTGCTCGAAGCGATACACGCCATTTTCGTGCAACACTTTTTCCAATACCGGACCGACCCCATAGATGAGCTTCAGGTCGTCCGCCACAGCGTCGTCCATCTTGGTTTTGCTTCTCTTTGCCCGCTGCACCGGCGCGGCTGATTCTTTGTTTGCCGGCCGCGACTTCGCCGGCGCTTTTGCTGCCTTGGCGGGGGCTTGAAGCTGCTCCGGCTCGCGCTCGCGATAGACGATTTTCTCGACTTCGACGATTTTTTCAACCGGCCGGTCGACCAACACTTCGACTGGCTTTTCGACGATCTTCTCCACAATTTTCTCGACGATTTCCGCTTGCGGTAGCGGGCGCCGGCGCAGCGCCTCCAACTGCGCACTCAAGCTGTTGAGGCGCTCATCACGCTCGCGCAACTGCCCAGGCAAACCTTCCAACTCTTGCACGCGCGCGCGCAACAGCGATAGTTCCTGCTCGCGTTGCGCGAATTCTTGCGCCTGCTCTGCGGACTCGGCCAGCTGGCGCTTAAGCAGCGTCACGGTGTCGGCGTTACGCTCATTGTCCATTTCCAAACGAGTGAGCTGCGCGCGTAAAGGCTGCGACTCGGCCAAGCGCGTGCGCAAGCCGGCCAGTTCGCTGTCGCGCGACTGCAGCGTGGTGCGCGCTTGCGCCAGCGCTTGCTCGCGCTGCGCGAGTTGGTTCGCCAGCGGCTCGAGTTGCCCGATGCGCGCGCCCAGCTGCGCCAACTCCTCGCCGCGATGGCGCAATTGCGCCTGCAACGATTCGAATTCCACCACGCGCTGCGTCACGCGCGCCAAATCGCCCTCGAGTGCGTCGCCGCGCTGTTGCTCTCGGCTGACGCGCAGCCGCGCTGCAGCCAGTTCTTGCTCACGCGATTGCAACTGGGTGCGCAGCGCTTCGAGGCTTTCAATGCGCTCCTGCGCCGCCGCCAGCGCTTGTTCGCCTGCGGCAAGCCTGCCTTCGGCGTCCGCCAGCTTTGCGCGCACCAACTCGAACTGCTGTTCTTTCTCGCGCAACTGCGCCGGCAGCGGCTCCAGTGGCTTGAAGCGCTCGCGCAACGCGGCGTATTCGCGTTCGTGGCTGATGATGGCGCTGCGCGCTTGCGCCAGCGCATGAGCCGTATTGATGCGCGTGCTGCGCTCCGTCAGCAACTCACGCTCGATGGCTTCGCGCGCGGCCATCGCTTCGGCAGCGGCTCGTTGCGCGGCGCCGCGCTCGTTCGCTTGCTGTGCCAGCTCGGCCGCGCGGGCGCCGACTTCGCGCGTGCGCTCGTCCAGTTGCCCCAGCAATTGCTGCGTACGAGCATGCGCGTGCTCCAGTTCAGCGTGTGTGCTCTGTTCGCTAAGCTCGATCGCGCCAGTCGCTTGCAAGCGCTCCGGTTGCTGCGCGTGCTCGGCCAATTGCCCGCGCAAGGTTTGCAATTCGTGCTCGTAGTCTTGTAGTCGCGCACGCAGGCTGTCGCGCTCGGCATGAGCACTCTGCAGCGCGGCTTGGCTGCCCTGCAGCTCGGCTTGCGCGGGCGATAGCGGCACAGCGATACCGGTGTGCTGATCGTGGCTGCCTGCGCCGCGCGCGCGCCACCACCAGCCGATCAGACTGCCGAAAAAAGCAGTGGCCGCCCAGCACCAGAAGTGCGCCATGTCAGTTGCCCTCCTCGACGAGGAATTCGATGCGTCTGTTCTGCCGCCGCCCTTGCTCGCTATCGTTATCGGCAATTGGCCGATTCTGCCCATAGCCGCGCGCGCTGAGCCGCTTGGCGGCAATGCCTTTCTCCACCAGATACTCGACCGTGGCCGCCGCGCGCGCCTCGGATAAGCGCAAGTTCCTTTCCGCCGCGCCGCGCCCATCGGTATGGCCTTGCACCTCGATGTGAGTGTCGCGGTCTTCCTGAATGATGACGGCGAGTTCGTCGAGCAGTGCCTTGCCTCTACCGGTTAGGCGGGCGCTTGCGCTCTCGAACTCGACCGAACTTTCCGCCAGCGCTTCGCGCAGCTTGCGCTGCTGCGTCGCGGCGGCGTTGAGCGCGGCGCCGACGGCGATGCGATTGTCAACGGGGACGCCCGCCAACATTTTCTGCGCCGATTGCGCCGCGCGCGTCTTGGCAGCTTCATCGGCAAGGCGGCCCATGAGCGTCAAGCGGCCCACGCCGCTGACCCGCGGGTCGATGCTCAGCGAGTCGGTCAAGCGCTTGGGTTTAAAGGCTTCGCGCACCGCATCGACCAAGTTCACTTTGCCCGCGGCATCGCTGACGCTGCCGGCGATGACGATGGCGCCGTCCGCGCCCAGCGTGAGCACGATATTGGCCGCTTGTGCGCCGGGCGCCGGTGCGCTGGGTGCACGCTGTACCGTTTGCCAACCTGGCGGCGCGCTGCGAAAGCAATAGTAGCCCGTGCATACTAAACCCAGGACTCCCACGAGTAGCGCTAGGTCTCTTCGTTGCAAGTCTATCCCTCAGTTAGTATTGCTCTTCGCGCTACTCAGTTTGAGCAGTCCGCGCCTGCGTAGATGCCACCGGCCTCATGCAAGTGAACGCCCTGCGAACGCCCGCGATATCAGACCCTGCGCGCTTTCGAACTAGGAGGCTACCGCTTCTGCTGTGCGGGCGCTCGATGCGGCACCCACGCGCTCGCTCGGCAGCCACAAAGCGGCGGCCATGATCACACCCGCCGTTGCGGCCAGCGCCACGAAATACCATTGGAAGCCACCCGTGGCGTCGTGAATGCGCGCCACCAGCGGCACACCGAGCGCGCCCACGCCCAACGCCAGGACGAACTTGGCGCCGAAGGCCGTGGCGCGCCATTTATCCGGCGTGTAGTTCGCCAGCAGCACGTTCTCGGTCGGCACTGCCATGGTCTGCAAGAACACCGAACTGGCAATCAGCAGAAACAACGCTGGACCACCAAACATCATCGCAAAGACATAGATCGGCAGTTGCAGCAACGCGGCGAAGATGTAGAGGCTGCGCGTCGATAACTTATCGGCGAAGTAGCCGCCGAGCAATTGCGACGCCATAGCGCCAAAGTACACTAAAGACACCAACAGCCCGGCGCCGGTCGCGCTGCCGCCAGTCCAATCGGGCACGCGCTCGGCGAAAATCTTGGGCATCGCACTGGACATCGATTGATAGATGAGCCCGTTGCCGAGCATGGTGATCGATAGCACCACAAACACGCGCCACATCGCTTGCCTGCTCGGCTTGTGCTGGCGCGGGCGCACATCCGCTTTGCGCTCGATTACCAACCCGCGCGCGAAACAGTAGGCAAGCGTCAAACCGATCAACAGCACGATCGCACCAGGCACCATGAACGCTGCGCGCCAACTGATCAAGTCGGTCAGCACGCCGGCAATGAGTGCCGCACTCGCCACGCCTAGACTGCCGAACACGCCGTTTACCCCGAGCGTGCGTCCGGCGTGCTCGGAATTGCGCAACAGCCAAGACATGCCCACCGGATGATAGATGGCCGCAAATAACCCGACCAACGCCAACCCGAGCGTAAGACCCGCGGGCGAAGACATCGATCCAGTAAAAATCAGCGCGGCGCCGAGTCCGATAAAGTAGATCACCATCATGCCCACCGTGTGCCAGCGGTCGCCGAGCCAACCCGCGGGGAGCGCCGCGACACCGAATAGCACATTGCCGAGCGTCATCAGCACCAGCAAGTCGCCATAGCTCATGCCGAGCTGCTTCTCCAGCGCCAGCACGACGGTCGGATACAGCAGCATGGAAATGTGGCAAAACGAGTGCGCCGCCTGGGCATAGGCGAGCGAGAGCGTACGGGAGTTGAAGGTCACGGAAAGCGCGTTGGCAGCGAAGATCGATTCGATAATTGTACGGCGAAACGGCGCCGTCGATTTGCAATCGCATCGAAGTTCCCAAGCGAACCGCCGCACACGAGCACGCGGCGAGGCTTTACGCTATTGCGCCTTCCCCGCGCCGCGCTGCTTCGCCAATTCCCAAGCATCGTGCAGCGACTTAACGACGTGGTCAGCACCGAGCGCGTGCCCGAAACCAGAGCGCTGAACGAGCGAGTGCGGTTGTTGCTGCAGGCCGCAGAGAATAAGGGTGCCGCCGCGCTTGCGCAGCAACGCGTGCAGCGACTCGAGCGATTCCAAGCCGGTGGTGTCGAGATTGATGAGCATGCTCAAATCGAGAATGGTCACTTTCGGCGTGCTGCGCTTGGGATCGAGCAAGCCGTCCATCTTGTCGACCGCACCAAAAAACAGCGAGCCCGATAGGCGATACGCCTCCACCGCGGTGTGATCGACGCCGACGGCGATTTCTTCCGTTTCGGTAATCGGTTCGATGCGCGTCAATGCCGAAACGCGCGTAATAAAAAACAAGCACGCCAGGACCAGACCGACCTCCACCGCGACCGTCAGATCGATGGCCACGGTGAGCGCAAACGTCGTAACGAGAATGATGCGGTAGTTGTTGGAAAAATGCCGCAGCCGCGCAAACTCGCGCCATTCGCCCATGCTGTAGGCCACATACATCAAAATCGCCGCTAGGCACGCAAGCGGGATATGCTGCGCGAGCGGGGCCGCCACGAGAACGATCACGAGCAAGCTCAGTGCGTGGATCACGCCCGACACTGGCGAGGCCGCGCCGGAGCGCACATTCGTAACCGTGCGCGCGATCGTCCCAGTGGCGCAAAAGCCGCCGAACAGCGGCGCAACAAAATTGGCAATGCCCTGCGCCATCAATTCTTGGTTGGCATCGTGGCGGTCTTCGATCATGCCGTCGGCCACGCGCGCGCACAGCAGCGACTCGATTGCGCCCAGCAGCGCGATGGTGACCGTCGGCGCAAACAATTGCCGCACCAACTGCCAGTCGAATGTGGGCATCGATAGCGGCGGCAGCGAGCGCGGGATACCGCCGAAACGCGTGCCAATGGTCTCCACGTTCAGCTTCAAAAGCGTGACCGCCAGCACGCCCAAAATCAACACGATGATGGTGCCGGGTACGTGCTTAGCCGCGCGCGCCCAAGCTCGTTTGGGCTGCGCCCACGGCTTCGGCCAGTAGATGATGATCACCAAGGAGATCGCGGCAAGCGCGAAGGTGGCGAGATCCAGCGTCGGCAGCGCCGCGATGATCGCCTTTACCTTGGCAAAAAAATCGGCCGGCATGGTCGCGATACGTAAACCCATAAACTCGCGCACTTGCGACAAAGCGATCAAGACCGCGATGCCGTTGGTAAAGCCAATGACAATCGCCACCGGCACGAAGCGCACCAGATTGCCCAGTCGCAATACGCCCATCGCGAACAACAGCACACCGGCGAACATCGTTGCCAGCAGTAGATTCGCGATGCCGTAGCGTTCGACGATGCCATACACGATCACAATGAAAGCGCCGGCCGGTCCGCCGATCTGCACGCGCGAGCCGCCGAGCGCGGAAATCAAGAATCCCGCGACGATTGCCGTAATGATCCCCGCTTCGGGTTTGAGTCCCGAAGCAATCGCGAACGCCATGGCCAGCGGCAGCGCGACGACCCCTACCGTGACCCCGGCGGCTAAATCTTGCTTGAGCTGCGCGGCACCATAACCAGGCAGGCTGTCGAGCAGACGGGGACGAAAGCGCAAGGCAAGGCGAAAAGGAGTGGCCATGCCGCGGCTCTGCTTAAGCTTCGTCGGGTTCGGGATCGTCGACGGCTGCCGCTTGCCGTAGCCGCGCGATCACATCGTGCGGCGCTTGGGCAGCAATTCTTGGCGTGGCGACGCGCACGTCCGCATTTTGCGCGCGCTGGCGCAAGGCGTGATCCATTAGCACGATCGCCAGCATCGCTTCGCAAATCGGCGTGGCGCGAATGCCGACGCACGGATCGTGGCGCCCGTGGGTGTTGACGGTGACGGCGTTGCCGGCTTTGTCGATCGAGTGCCGGTCGAGGCGTATGCTCGAAGTAGGCTTGATTGCGATGTTAACGACGACGTCTTGCCCGGTTGAGATGCCACCGAGAATGCCACCGGCGTTGTTCGATAAGAACCCTTGCGGCGTCATTTCGTCTGAGTGCTCGGTGCCTTTCTGCGCGACGCTGGCGAAACCGGCCCCGATCTCGACGCCCTTCACCGCGTTGATCGACATCATCGCGTAAGCGATATCGGCGTCCAGCTTGTCGTACACCGGCTCGCCCCAACCGACCGGGACGCCTTGAGCGATAACGCAAATCTTGGCGCCGCAGGAATCGCCCGACTTGCGCAGGCGATCCATGAAGGTCTCCAACTCGGCGACCACACTGGCATCGGCGACGAAAAACGGATTGTCGTTGACTGCGTCCCACGACTTGAACGCAACTGGGTTGGGGCCAAGCTGCGACAGGTAGCCGCGCACGATGACGCCGTAGCGTTCGCGCAGCCACTTTTTTGCGATGGCGCCTGCCGCCACACGCACCGCCGTCTCGCGCGCCGATTGGCGCCCGCCGCCGCGATAATCGCGGACGCCATACTTCTGCCAATACGTGTAGTCGGCATGGCCAGGACGGAAAGTGTCGGCAATATTCGAGTAATCCTTGCTGCGCTGGTCTTCATTGCGAATTAGCAGGCCAATCGGCGTACCGGTGGTCTTGCCTTCGAATACGCCGGAAAGAATCTCCACGCTATCGGATTCTTTGCGCTGCGTGACATGGCGGGACGTGCCGGGTTTGCGGCGGTCGAGTTCATGTTGGACGTCGTCGGCGCTCAAGGCCATGCCGGGCGGGCAACCATCGACCACGCAGCCGATTGCGGGGCCGTGACTTTCACCAAAGGAGGTGACGCAAAAAAGTTTGCCGAGTGTGCTGCCGGACATGACTTCGACGGCGTTTGATTGTGGTTCGAGTTTAACATGGGGCGTGCGCCCCTATGCTGCGGAGACGAGCATGCGTGCTGAGCATTTGTTACATACTAGTTAATGTATATGATCGGTATTCGCCTTGAAATTGCATCACAGACGCATACCTTATAATGTAATACTTCTTCTTTGCATTTGGCTACGCCCGCCATGGACCTTCGCGAAGACTTGAATCAAGCCGCGCTGGAATATCATCGCCTGCCTAAACCCGGCAAGATTGAAGTCGTGGCGACCAAACCATTGGCGAATCAACGCGACCTCTCGCTCGCATATTCGCCCGGCGTGGCAGCGGCGTGCGAGGCCATCGTCAATGATCCGGCGCAAGCCTCGCAGCTCACCGCACGCGGCAATTTGGTCGCGGTGATCACCAACGGTACCGCGGTGCTCGGACTCGGCGCCATCGGACCGCTCGCCGCCAAACCGGTGATGGAAGGCAAAGGCGTGCTGTTCAAGCAGTTCGCCGGCATCGACGTTTTCGATTTGGAGATCGACGAGCGCGATCCGGGCAAACTGGTGGATATCATCGCCGCACTAGAGCCGACCTTCGGCGGCATCAATCTGGAAGACATCAAAGCGCCGGAGTGTTTCGAAGTCGAACGGCGCTTGCGCGAACGCTTGCGCATCCCGGTGTTTCACGACGATCAGCACGGCACCTCGATCATCGTCGGCGCCGCGTTGTTAAACGGCCTACGCGTGGTCGGCAAAAAGATCTCTGACGTGCAACTAGTATGCTCGGGCGCCGGGGCAGCCGCCCTTGCCTGCCTCGATATGCTGGTGGCAATGGGTTTGCCGCTGTCGAACATTACCGTCACCGACATTGCCGGGGTTGTGTATCACGGGCGGCGCGAGGAAATGGACGACAACAAGGCGCGCTATGCACAGTCGACGGCGGCGCGCACGCTAGCGGAGGTAATCGGCGGCGCGGATGTGTTTCTCGGCCTTTCGGCCGCCGGCGTTCTCAAACCGGAGATGGTCAAGCGCATGGCGGCACGGCCGATCATCATGGCGCTCGCCAACCCGGTGCCGGAAATCATGCCGGAAGAAGTACGCGCGGCACGCGACGACGCTATTATCGCCACTGGCCGCTCCGACTACCCAAATCAAGTCAATAACGTTTTGTGCTTCCCGTTCATTTTCCGTGGCGCACTCGATGTCGGTGCCGTCACCATCAACGAGCCGATGAAACTCGCTTGCGTGCACGCCATCGCCGATCTGGCACACGAAGAGCGTCCCGACATGATGGCGATGGGTTACGCGGAACAAGAAAGCGGGTTCGGCGCCGACTACCTCATTCCGAAGCCGTTCGATCCGCGCTTGATCACGCGCATCGCGCCGGCGGTAGCGGCGGCAGCCATGCAAAGCGGCGTTGCCACGCGACCGATCGTCGATTTCGAGGCCTACCGCGAACGGCTCAATCAGTTCGTTTATCAATCTGGGCTGGTAATGAAGCCGGTATTCGAACGCGCCAAGAAAGCGCCGCAACGTTTGGTCTACGCGGAGGCGGAAGAGCCGAAAGTTCTGCGTGCCGTTCAAGTTGTCGTCGATGAGGGCTTGGCGTATCCGATCTTGGTGGGACGCCCCAGTGTGGTGGAAAAGCGCATTCGCGATTTGGGTTTACGGATGCGCGCGGGGCAGCATTTCGAGTTGGTCAATCCCGAATCCGATCCGCGCTACCGCGAGTACTGGACCTTGTACCACTCAATCATGCAGCGCCGCGGGGTCTCGCCGGAGTTGGCTCGGCGCGAGGTGCGCCGGCGCACGACATTGATCGGTGCGCTAATGATTTGCCGCAACGAGGCAGACGCGATGATTTGCGGCACATTCGGCGCCTACACGGACCACTTGAAGTACGTGCGTGATGTGCTCGGCTTGCGATCCGGAGCGAAGAATGCCGCCTCTATGAACATGCTGCTGCACCCGGACGGACTTTTCTTTATTTGCGACACGTATGTCAACCTTGACCCAAACGCGCACGAGATTGCTGAAATGACGTTGCTGGCAGCAGAAGAAGTGCAGCGCTTCGGTATCACCCCAAAAGTGGCGCTGCTGTCGCACTCGAGCTTTGGCAGCTCACCGTCCACCTCGGCACAGAAGATGCGCGACGCACTGCAGCTCATCAGCACATTGGCGCCGCACCTCGAGGTCGAGGGCGAAATGCACGGCGACGCTGCCTTGTCGGAGGACTTGCGCGCCGAAATCTTTCCGAATTCGCGCTTAAAGGGACGCGCCAACCTGCTCATCGCGCCAAACTTGGACGCCGCCAACATCGCTTTCAACTTGCTGAAAGCACTGGGCGATAACGTCACCGTCGGCCCGATCCTGTTGGGCGTTGCCAAAGCGGTGCACATCATGACACCTACCGCCACCGTGCGGCGAATTGTCAACATGAGTGCACTGGCCGTGGTAGACGCGCAAGTCGGCGCCGCCGGGTAAGTTTCCCGCGCCAGCGGTTCACCCTGTAGCCGAATCCTAGAACGGTCTGACGCATTTCAATGTTCTGCCTAGCGGCTCACAGGTTGTTGCGAATGTTGACGTTTGAATATTTTTAGCGTGTTAATATGCAACGTTTTCAAGATCCAAGAAGACGTTGCATGCGTGTGCAATCTGAGCGGTTAGCGAAAGGAATGTTTGTTCAAGATCTCGACCGGCCTTGGACCGATACGCCATTTTTGCTACAGGGCTTTCAGATCGAAAGCGACGAAGATTTGGCCATGCTGCGCACGCACTGCAAGTACGTCATTGTTGATGCAGGGCGCTCCAGCCCCGAATCGCTTGAAGGCTTCTCAATTCCCAAGGCTGAGCCTGCTCTTGTGGCACCGCAGCGTGAAGTCGCTGGTCGCAGCCACCTGATCATCCAAAGCGCCGAGACTAGCGCGGCCAAGAAGCAAAGCACTTCTTTGCTGGGCGACCTAAAAACCATCGTCAAAGAAACCTTGGGCAGCGGCGCGGACGAGGGCGGCACTCACGTGGGCCGAGCCGATCGCGAAGCACTGGTTACTTCGCGTGAACGCGGTGCTTCTGCTTCTAAGCCGCGTCGCCCGGCAACACCTGCCCCAGAGGCAGATGAAATAGACGATGTCGTGGCTACGGACGGCGTGCAGCGCGAGCAAGCCATTATTCATAAAGACCCGCCCGCCAGCAAGAAAAGCGGTTTATTCAAACAGTTCAGCAACCTGTTTGGCCGCAAAGAGGAAGAGGAGCCAGAGCGCCCGGAGGCGCCCGCACCCCGGGTTAGGCTCGTAAACGACGCGCCGCCGCTACTGGTCGTGGATGGGGGCAAGATCCTGCCAAGCCGCGAATTGCAGGAAGCTCGCAAAACGCGCGAAACGGTTAGAGAAGCGGTAAAGACGGTCATCGACGACATCCGCAAAGAGCGCAAGATAGATTTAGAAAAGATCAACGAAGCTGTGGATTCCATGGTGGAGAGCGTCACCAAGAGTCCGGATGCGCTCATTTGGCTGACGCGATTGAAGAGCCGCGATTCTTACGCCTATGACCACGGCATCGATGTATCCATCTACATGCTGTCCTTCGGCAGGCACCTAGGCTACTCCCGCACCGACATGCACGTGCTAGGTATGGCTGGCCTGTTGCTAGACGTGGGCAAGCTGCGCATGCCGATGGAGCTGCTCGAGAAACGCTCGCGCTTGAGTCCGGCCGAGTTCGAATTTATGAAAAGCCATGTGGCGGAGAGCCTCGCGATCGTCAAGGACACCGCCAATGTTCCATCGCAAGTCCCAGAAATCGTCGCCCAACACCATGAGCGCGCAGATGGCAGCGGCTACCCAAACCACTTGGCAGGCAATCACATTTCAATGTTCGGCTCCATGGCGGCAATCGTCGATTGCTTCGAAGCGATTACCAGCGATCGTCCTTACGCCACTGCGGTATCCACTCACCAAGCATTGCAGAATTTGAATGGCTGGAAAGGCAAACTATTCCATGAAGGGCTAGTGGAACAGTTCATGCAATGTGTGGGCGTTTTTCCAGTCGGCAGCCTAGTCGAGCTGACCACCGGTGACGTCGGCATTGTCACCGCGCAAAACAAGATTCGACGACTGCGCCCAAAAATAATGGTGGTGCTGGACGAAAGCAAGCGCCCGCTGCAGTTTCCGATCATGTTGGATCTGATGAACGATCCGCTCGCCCCCGACGGATCCATTTACGCTATTCGGAAAGATCTGCCCGTCGGAATGTATGGCGTCGACGCGCGCGAGTACTACTTGTGATCCTTGATACGGAAGACGCGCTCGCATCAACGCATGCTCAGACCGTTCCTAAGAACGAGGTCCATAGCTCAACTTTTGCGCCAACGCTCACGTTGACGTTTGAGCCGGCTGAGGCAAACGCGCTCGACCGCCTGCAAGAATTGCTCGCAAATGAGCGCGACGATACGCAGCTGGACGAGCTCGTTGCGCAAATCGCCGCATTGCTGCACGCGGAGCGCTCGATGCTGTCGGAAGAAACGTCGGCGAAAATAGCAGACTACTTTGTGCGCGTATCCACACTCACTCTTGAGCCGCGCGATGTCGTGCCGCATAGAGAAGCTTGGCGCGAACTTACACGCAAAGATGTCGAACCAGGTTGGATCATGCGTCCGTTCTCCTACGTCAATGAACGACTCAGCGCGCATGCCAAGTCGCTGTTTCGCGGCGACGTCCCCATGTACGAAGCGGCACAACGCGCTCTTGGCAAGCTTGCTTTTTTCCAGTTGGGGGCAGTGTTCGAGCTAATGCACGATGCGCGCCGCCAGATGCATGGAACCTTCGCGCTCCATCACGCGCTGACCAAGCTACCTAATCGAATTCTGTTCCTCGATTTGTTGCATGATCGTTTGGCGCAGAATGCCAAAAGCAGTACCAAGTTGGCAGCCATGCTGATCGACATCGAATTCTCCTCCGTCGTGCTAAATAGCGTGACCGCAATGACGCACGATGACCTGATGCTTGAGTGCGCGGATCGCTTGCGTAGCGTGTTACGCGAGGAAGATGTCCTCGGGCAATCCGGTCGCAACCAGTTTTGCCTAGTCTTGCCTAACCTACGCATGGAAGGACAAGCGCAACTGGCGGCGAGCAAGTTTGCCAGGCTGCTGGAGATCCCAGTGGCCAAACAGGGCATTGAAGTCCCGGCTCGGATCTCAGTGGGTATTGCGCTGGCGCCGAATCACGGACGCGATCCGGAACTTTTGCTTCAGCGAGCGGAGCTCGCAAAACGCGAAGCGCGGCAGCGCGGCGAACAAGTTCTTGTCTACGAGGAGTCTTTTGGCGAGGAAGAACTCAATCAGCGCTTGCTGGAGGAGCAGTTCACCATCGCGCTGCACGAGAACGAGTTCGCCGTTTACTTTCAGCCGCAGTTAGATCTCCGTACCGGACAGGTCCAGAGTGTGGAAGCTCTGCTGCGGTGGCGCACACGCAGCGGCGAATTCATTCCGCCAAACGTCGTCGTCAGCATCGCTGAGCGCACGGGCCAGATCGGCCGACTCAGCAATTGGATGACGAACACCGCGCTGCGCCACTGTGCGGACCTGCAGCGCGCTGGCTACGAAATTAACGTCGGCGTCAACTTGACGGCCATGAATCTCGCTGAGCGCGAACTGCCAGACTTCATCGACCAAGCTTTGCGCACGTGGGGTTTGTCACCGAAGCACCTAACCATCGAAATCACCGAAGGCTCAATGCTCAGCGACGCGGAGCAAACCATTCAGATCCTTCAGCGGCTCAACAATATTGGCGTGGAACTCTCTATCGACGACTTCGGCACTGGGTACTCTTCATTAAGCTACCTCAAGCGCCTACCGGTGGATGAGCTCAAAATCGATCAAGTCTTCGTGCGCAACATGTTGAAGATCAAGCGCGACGAACAGATTGTCCGCACGGTTATCGATCTAGCCCACAACTTCGATTTGACGGTTATTGCCGAAGGTGTCGAGGATCAAGAAACGCTGGCTGCCCTTAAAGCTTTGGGTTGCGACAAGATTCAGGGCTACGTGCTTGCGCGACCGATGCCGGCGAGCGAGCTACTGCCCTGGCTTGAGCGAAACTGCGAGTAAGTCACGCGCCGAATGGCGCCAACTCTTGGTGGTCTAGAAAGAAAAGGGGAGCCTGGCGGTGACCTACTTTCGCATGGGGAATCCACACTATCATCGGCGCAGCTCTGTTTCACGGCCCTGTTCGGAATGGGAAGGGGTGGTTCCAAAGCGCTTTGGCCGCCAGGCAAGTCGGCATGTGCTGCATCCGCTTTAGCGCGGAGCTCGAGCACAATTCGGAAGAAGCAACTCGGGTATGGCACCGTCTCCTGCAACATACTCGCTACAGGTTACGGCTGCGAATCAAATTAACCTTGATTCATCGCGGCATACTCATGATTATAGGATCAAGCCGCACGGGCAATTAGTACGCGTAAGCTTAACGTGTTGCCACGCTTCCACACCGCGCCTATCAACGTCCTGGTCTAGAACGACCCTTTAGGAAGATTACTCTCCGGGAAGTCTTATCTTGAGGCATGTTTCCCGCTTAGATGCTTTCAGCGGTTATCACTTCCGCACTTAGCTACCCGGCAATGCCACTGGCGTGACAACCGGTACACCAGAGGTGCGTCCACTCCGGTCCTCTCGTACTAGGAGCAGCCCCCCTCAAACCTCCAACGCCCACGGCAGATAGGGACCAAACTGTCTCACGACGTTTTAAACCCAGCTCACGTACCACTTTAAATGGCGAACAGCCATACCCTTGGGACCGGCT
>CADEHE010000004.1:0-106826 GCA_902826775.1 uncultured Pseudomonadota bacterium
GACACAACGAACATTACGCTCGGTTGGGGAGCCGGCTAGATGAGTCTCAGGCACGATATATCTGGCCGACTGCGTCATTACCCTATCCAAAATACCCTTAGAATCAGGCATATAGATGGCAGTACGTGTACGAAACGCATATACTGTCTGAGTAGCAGGCGTATCCTAGGCTGAGTGTATGCATTACGCGTATTACATTTCAAAAGCGACCAGCAACAATTGCACTTGGTATACTTCATTCACCATGACTACGTACCAGACGCCTCCGGAACTTTACGGGCTGTTCTGCGGGTATGTCGAAATATATCGTGCCTGGCCCCTTTAATTTGATGCCATCGGTGGTCTTGAGCAACTTGAACTCCGGCTTGCCGCCACAGTACTGCTTGAGTGTTGCTTCGAGCATATCGATTTGGCTTTGCAGGGCGTGCATCACGGCAAGGTGCGCTCTCAGCCCTAAGCTCGGCATCTCGCCGAGGTGCATTTGCTGTAAATCCGATTCTTGCAGAAACTTGATGCTGTTGCTGCTGATACGCCCGCCGGTGTGACGCGACAGACTGCTTTCGATGCTCAATATTTGCGCGCTGCGCTGCTGGACAAGTTGCATGCGCTTGCGCGCCAAATCGCGTACGGCGCGCTCGGCCTTAGGCATGATATGGCCTTCGGGGAGCAGCTTCAGGCGCAGCAGCTGCGCAAGGTGACGCGCATCGGATTCGTCGCCGCGATATTTGAGTCCGGCATATTGTTTGATGGCGCTGGTGTTGGCGAGATGAATCTGGTATCCGGCCTCTTGCAGGCCATCGACCAGCCAATACCAGTTGAAGGTTGATTCGACCACTACACCATACAGTTCAGTTCGATGCGCTTGTAGCGCTGCGAGAATCTGCGATAGCTCATTGGGATGTCGTTTGCCGTAGAGCACGTGGTCGTTCTCGTCTGTTATCACCACTACACTGTTGTTGCTGTGTAGGTCTATGCCACAATACTTCATGTCGCCCTCCGTGGATAAAGTTGGTTCGCACCTTTACTTTATCCCCGCCGGCTTGTGCCGGTGGGGAGGGCGGCTAGATGATTATCAGGTCTTAGACGACTTGATGTCCGCATACTGAGCAAGCCAAGGCAAGAACTTCATGTGCAAAGACTCTACAGCGCGCTCATCGTGATCAAAATACCAGACGGGCGCATCTTCTGATGCCGGGACTTTCTTTGGCGCCACCTTAAAACAATACAGATTGCCAGTGCTGGTTGACGCAAACGCCACCATATTTTCGCCAAGCCCAATCTTGCGCCATTGGAGAGTGACTTGGACGATTCTTGCTGGGGGGAAAAACTCCTGAAGATCTGGGATGCCCAGTTCTTGCTCAACGAGCGCGTCCAGTAGCGGCAGGCCAGCCGACGGTGCGCCAACCTCTGTCAGCAGCCGATGAAAGGATTGAGGGAACTTGGTGGCAAGACGAAGTTCGACAGCCTCAATCTCTTTGGTTGGAACCGGATGAGGGCGGTAGTCAGGGTGGACCCACTTATCGATGAACCTTTGGAACACCGGAAGCGTCATGATTGGTGTTAGACCTAACTAAAAGTAGACGACCCAAGTCCATCTGAATCGGCGCCTCGAGGCGTATAAAACGCCCGCCAACCGGTAACGCGTTGTTTGGTAGCTGGGCGCAAAATTAGGCACTCCCTATTCAGATGTTCACGGCACCGTTCCTTGCGGCACTACGGTATCGGCTTCCAGCGCCGATTAGACCGCCGAACGCCGTTCGCGGCAAGTTCCCCGCTTGCTCAAAGCCGGTAACTGTATATAATGACAGCTACCATCAACTATGCAATAATCGCGCATCCCCTCGGAGGCTAAGCATATGGACGACAACAGAAAAAAGGCGCTCGCCGCGGCGCTGTCGCAGATCGAAAAGCAGTTCGGCAAGGGCTCGATCATGCGTTTGGGCGACAGCGATATCGTGAAGGATATCGAGGTCGTTTCCACGGGTTCGTTGGGGCTCGATATCGCGCTCGGCGTGGGCGGCCTGCCGCGCGGGCGCGTGGTGGAGATCTACGGCCCTGAGTCGTCCGGCAAAACCACTTTGACCTTGCAAGTTATCGCCGAAATGCAGAAGCTGGGTGGTAATGCCGCGTTTATCGACGCGGAACATGCGCTCGATCCCGGCTACGCGCAAAAACTCGGCGTGCAGGTAAGCGAGTTGCTGATTTCGCAGCCGGATACCGGCGAACAAGCGCTGGAAATCGCCGATATGCTGGTGCGCTCCGGTTCGGTGGATGTGGTGGTGGTCGACTCAGTGGCGGCGCTAACGCCGCGCGCGGAAATCGAAGGCGAGATGGGCGAGCCGCAAATGGGCTTGCAGGCGCGCCTCATGTCGCAAGCGCTGCGCAAGCTGACGGCCAACATCAAGCGCTCGAATACCCTGGTGATTTTCATCAACCAGATCCGCATGAAAATCGGCGTCATGTTCGGCAATCCTGAAACCACCACGGGTGGCAACGCGCTTAAGTTCTACGCCTCGGTGCGCCTGGATATTCGCCGCATAGGCTCGATTAAGAAGGGCGATGAAGTTATCGGCAGCGAAACCAAGGTAAAGGTAGTGAAGAACAAAGTGTCGCCGCCGTTCAAGGAGGCGCTGTTCGATATTCTGTATGGCGAAGGCATCTCGCGTGAGGGCGAAATCGTGGAACTCGGGGTCAATCATAAGATCATCGAGAAGTCCGGCGCCTGGTACAGCTACGGCGCGGATCGCATCGGCCAGGGCAAAGAAAATGCTCGAGATTACTTGAAAGAAAATCCACAAGTAGCTGAAGAAATTGAAGGAAAAATTCGTGAAGCTGCAGGGGTGGCGAGCGGCAAAATCGCTGTCGAAGCGGCCTAAGAATCGAATTTCTGCTGGCATCGGAGACATCGCGAAGCGGTCTCCAACTGCGGTCTTCTCGGCTGATGAGCTTGCTTCGCCGCCGTGTTTCCGGTCATGACAGGGCTGCGGAAACACGCAGAGGCGGCAGTTGCCCTTTCCTCGACCGAACTTAAGGCGCGTGCATTCCGCTTTCTAGCGCGACGCGAGCATTCGCGGCTTGAACTTCAGCGCAAGTTGGCGCGCTTCGGCGCACCCGAAGCGGATATCGAAGCGCTTCTCGATCAATTGCAGGCGAGCGGTAAGCTGTCCGAGGTCCGGCTGGTCGAGCAGACCCTTGCCATTCGCGGCAAGCGCTTCGGCCACCGCAAACTGGAACAGGAGTTGCGCGCCAAGGGCGTGAGCGAGGCGCAGATCAATGCCGGACTGCACGGCAGCAAGGAGCAAGAACTGCAAGCCGCCACAGCAGTTTGGCAACGCAAGTTCGGGCAGCTTCCCAATTCGTTACAGGAGAAGGCGCGTCAGGTAAGATTCCTGCAGAATCGCGGCTTCACACTCGATGTGATTTATAAAGTCCTCTCCATAAAAGATTGAAATTAAAACAATGAAGGCCTCAGAAATACGCAATCGCTTTCTCAATTACTTCGCGCAGCACGAGCACCAGATCGTGGCGTCCAGCCCGTTGGTGCCCGCCAACGATCCGACGCTGCTCTTTACCAATTCGGGCATGGTGCAGTTCAAGGACGTGTTTCTTGGCCGCGAGCAACGTCCGTACAAGCGCGCGACTACGTCTCAGCGCTCGCTGCGTGCCGGCGGCAAACACAACGATCTGGAGAACGTCGGCTATACGGCCCGGCATCACACCTTTTTCGAGATGCTGGGCAATTTCAGTTTCGGCGATTACTTCAAAGAGAAGGCGATTCCTTTCGCTTGGGAGCTGCTGACCGGTGATCCAGCCAAAGGCGGCTTCGGCTTGCCCAAGGAAAAGCTTTGGGTGACGGTGTATGAAACCGATGACCAGGCCTACGACATCTGGGCGCAGGAAGTCGGCGTGCCGGTCAACCGCATCGTGCGCATCGGCGACAAGCCAGGCGGCAAACGTTACGAAAGCGACAATTTCTGGCAGATGGCCGATACCGGCCCGTGCGGACCCTGCTCGGAGATCTTCTACGATCACGGCCCCGGCATCCCCGGCGGCCCGCCCGGTTCGCCCGATGCGGACGGCGACCGCTACATCGAGATTTGGAATCTGGTGTTCATGCAGTTCAACCGCGATGAGGCGGGGACGCTGCACCCGCTGCCGCGCCCGTCGGTCGACACCGGCATGGGCTTGGAGCGCATTGCCGCCGTGCTGCAGCATGTGCACTCGAACTACGAAATCGACCTGTTCCAAACACTCATCAAAGCAGCGGCGGAAGCCACCAACGCCCCCGATTTGCGCAACAAGTCGCTGAACGTCATCGCTGATCACATCCGCGCGGTGAGCTTTTTGATCGTCGACGGCGTCATTCCCGGCAACGAGGGGCGCGGTTATGTGTTGCGCCGCATCGCGCGGCGCGCGATTCGCCACGGCTACATGCTCGGGCAAAAGCAGCCGTTCTTTTACAAACTGGTGCGCGCTCTGGTGCAGAGCATGGGCGAAGCCTATCCCGAACTGGCCAACGAAGAAGCGCGCGTCGCGCAGATCATCAAGACCGAAGAGGAGCGCTTTGCCGAGACGCTGGAAAACGGCATGGGCGTGCTCGACCGCGCGCTGGCGGAAATTTTGGCGCGCCAAAACCACCAGACTGGCGCGCAGGCTTCTGGCCAATGGATGCTGCCGGGCGATGTCGCTTTCACCCTTTACGACACTTATGGGTTCCCGCTTGACCTGACCGCCGACATTTGCCGCGAACGCGGCTACGCGGTGGATCAAGCCGGCTTCGACGCGGCCATGACGAAGCAGCAGGAGCAATCGCGCGCGGCGGGGAAGTTCAAGATGGCCGCCTCGCTCGACTACGACGGAGCCAAGACGCATTTCGTCGGTTACGACAAACTTGCCGAGCCGGCGCGCATCACCGCGCTGTACCGCGACGGCGCGAGCGTGCAAGAGTTGAAGCCAGGCGATGAGGGCGTGGTGGTGCTGGATAAGACGCCGTTCTACGCGGAATCCGGCGGGCAGGTGGGCGATGTCGGGGAATTGTCGAACGCCGACTACGCCTTCGACGTGCACGACACGCAAAAAATTCAGCCTGATGTTTTCGGCCATCACGGCGTCGTGGCCAGCGGCAAGAAGGGCATGCGCGTGGGCGATGCGGTGCAGGCGCAGGTCAACGAACGCATGCGCGCGCGCACCATGCGCAACCACTCCGCCACGCACCTTATGCACAAAGCGCTGCGCCAAGTGCTGGGCGCTCACGTGCAGCAGAAAGGCTCCCTGGTCGATCCCGATAAGACGCGCTTCGATTTCAGCCACACCGCCGCGATGACGCCGGAGGAAATCGTCACCGTCGAGCACTTGGTCAACGAGGAAATCCTGCGCAACGCAGCCACGCAAGCGCGCGTGATGCCGATCGACGATGCGCAAAAGCTCGGCGCCATGATGCTGTTCGGAGAAAAGTACGGTGATGAAGTGCGCGTGCTCGATATCGGTTCCTCGCGCGAGCTATGCGGCGGCACGCACGTTGCGCGCACCGGGGACATCGGCCTATTCAAAATCGTGGCGCAGAGCCCGGTGGCGGCGGGGGTGCGGCGCGTGGAAGCGGTGACCGGCGAGAACGCGTTGACCTATCTGCGCTCGCAAGAGAATCAACTTGCGGAAGTGGCTAGCGCACTCAAAGTTGCGCCGCACGATGCGGTGGCGCGCGTCAAACAAGTGCTGGAAAACGTGCGCGCGCTAGAAAAAGAATTGGCGCAAATCAAATCGAAGATGGCGTCGAGCCAAGGTGACGATCTTGCCGATCAAGCCAAGGACGTCAAAGGCATCAAGGTGCTGGCGGCGCAGATGGACGGCGCCGACGTCAAAGCGCTGCGCGAAACCATGGACAAGCTCAAAGACAAACTCAAGTCCGCCGCCATCGTGCTCGGCGCGGTGGCCGACGGCAAGGTGTCGCTGATTGCGGGCGTGACTGCCGATCTCACCGGCAAGATCAAGGCGGGCGAGTTGGTCAACCACGTCGCCACGCAGGTTGGCGGCAAGGGCGGAGGCAGGCCCGACATGGCGCAGGCCGGGGGCACCGATCCGACCGGCCTACCCAAGGCGTTGAGCAGCGTCGCGGCATGGGTGGAGCAAAGAGCTTGAGTGTTGGCCGGTGGTGCTGCGTCAGTGGCGCTAGGGCGGGCAAAGCGCAGCGTGCCCAAGCCGACTTTGTCGAGCAATTGAAATCCTCGACCTTCGGTTGTGATCAACCCAATTCTCTACGCTTCTATCGCACACGGGTCCGCGTGGGCACGCTGCGCTTTGCCCACCCTACAACGGTGCCGTGGCTTAGCGGGACGCTGGCAACGCGATCAGTCGCGGGTGATCAGCGCCAAAACCTTATACCTAACCTAGGTAGTCCTGTTTACTGAGATCCGGCTTTATTCTAGGGCGCATATAGGTGACTGTATCCGCAGTCCTAGGGTCTCGGTCACGCATCATCGGTCATTCGTCACGGCACACAAGTGTTCTTCTATCTCTCCAAGATCCTTGGCTTCTTTCTCGACCCGATCAATTTGCTCGCGGTCGCGATTCTGCTCGCCTATGTTCTGCTACGGCGCGGACGTGCACGTGGCGCGCAATGGTTGCTCGGCTTGAGCAGCGCGTGCTTGCTGGTGCTGCAGTTCACGCCGCTGACCGAGGCGCTGTTGTATCCCCTCGAGCAGCGTTTTCCGCGGCTCGATCCGCTGCCCGCGCATGTCGACGGTATCGTCTTGCTCGGCGGTGCCCAGCGCCCGGTCATGACACGCGCGCATGGTCAGCCGTCACTCAACGCTGCGGCGGAATCGTTGACCAGTTTTTCCGCGCTGGCGCGACGCTATCCGCAAGCGCGCTTGGTGTTTACCGGCGGCACCGGCGATCCGCTCAATCAAAAACTCAGCGAGGCGGAAACGGTGCGGCTGTATTTGCGCGAGCAGGGGCTCGATCCGGCGCGTGTGCTCTACGAGGAGCGCTCACGCAACACTTACGAAAATGCCGCGCTTACCAAGCCGCTGGTACAACCGAAGGCGCACGAGCGTTGGCTGGTGATCGGCAGTGCCGCCAGTATCCCGCGCGCCATGGGCGTTTTTCGCAAGGTGGGGTGGAACGTCACTGCCTATCCGTGCGATTACAACGCCAATCATTGGAGCAAGTTTCGCCCGACGTTGCACGTGCGCGATCGCATCAACGGCTTAACGCTGGCAATTCATGAATGGGTGGGGCTTGCGGTCTATCGGCAGACCGGCAAGATGGAAGAATTATTTCCCGCGCCGTAGCTTGCGTCTCGCCGGCACTCCGTACCGAGCGCCTCGCAGCGCCGCCGCCGAAAGGCTCGCAGCCACCATGCTTGATCTCGCCGCGCCATGTTTGTAACGGCAAGGTCACCTAGTGTGGTGTCCCACAAATAACTTTCGCAATTCGCGCGAGATTGCCGCTATGCCGCGTTGCGAAAACGCGGGACAGCACACTAGAGATTCCCGCCGGCTCGTATCACCCCGACCCCCAGCCCTTCGATGACGAACTGATCCCGCTTCGCGTCAATCGAGATCGGCTCGAAATCGCTGTTCTCCGGCAGTAACCACACTGCGCTGCCTTGACGCTTAAGGCGCTTGACGGTGACTTCGTCGTTGATGCGCGCCACCACAATTTGTCCGGAGCGGGCTTCGCGCGCGCGATGCACCGCCAATAAATCGTCTTCGAGGATGCCGGCGTCGCGCATGCTCAGGCCGCGCACGCGCAGCAGGTAGTCGGCGCGGGGCTTAAATAGCGCCGGATCGATTTGGTAGCGTGCTTGGATGTGTTCCTCCGACAGGATCGGACTGCCTGCCGCAACGCGGCCCACCACCGGCAAGCCTGCCTTGCGCGTGCTGTCCTTGATGAGGATGCCGCGTGAGGCGTTCGGCAGCAATTCAAGCGCGCCTTTGCGTTCGAGCGCCTTCAAGTGATCGACGGCGGCGTTGATCGAGGCGAAACCGAGCGTAGCGGCGATTTCGGCGCGCGTCGGCGGGAACCCGTTGGCGTCGGCAAACTGCTTGATAAAGTCGAGGATCTCGCTTTGGCGGGCGGTAAGAGCTGTTTCCATGGCGTGCACCTCCTGACGGCCGAGAGCTGTATAAACGTACAGCATAGCAAAAATTATGCGGCTTATATAGTTGCTCGCCCGCAGGTGCGGGCGATTGCCGATGGCTACGGCGGCCGAAGCGACTCAAGCAACTAAGGTGAGTGAGGCAACGGAGGTAAGTGAGGCAACTGAGGTAAGAGAGACAACTGAGGCAACTATTGAGAGTTAAATAATGCCGAGACTCGATTGTCGTCCCCGCGCAGGCGGGGACCCACGCGGCGAGCGCAGCAGTGGGTTATGGATTCGCGCCTTCGCGGGAATGATGCGATTGTGATTTGCCTCGTCAAGAGGTTTTGCAATCCTCAATAAGTCAGCTGAGGCCACCAAAGCAACTAAAGCAGCTGGCGCGGCGTTGTGCCGCCGAATATTTCCATAGCCGCTTGAGCGTCAGCGCTGCTCAAGGTGCGCAGCGCGCGCGTAGCCGGCGTGACGCAGGTGGCGGCCAGCGTTTCCAAATCGATGCCGGCCAGGCCACGGTAGCGCACTGTGGTGAAGTCGCTCACGCCGCTATTGCGCAATTGCTCGCAGGCGGCACGGTAGTGCGCCTCCGAGTGCAGGTGCAGCGGTTGCGCGAGTGAAGTGTGGGTGATCGAGGCCATTGGCGCGCGCGCGAGCACGAGGGCGCCGTCTTCCAGCAGCGGCCGCATCATGCGGTAGAAAAACAGCAGCATCAGCGCGCTGCAATGAATGCCGTCGGCGTCCGCGTCCATCAGCAAAACGATGCGCTCGTATCGCGCCTTGGCGCGGTCAAAGCCCGCTCCGGCGCCGGCGCCGAGCGCGTCGATCAAAGCCACGAACAGCGGATAGGCCAACACCTTTGCCGCGCTGGCTTTGATTGCGTTGAGCGGTTTGCCTTGCATCGGCAGCACGGCTTGAAAGCGCTCGTCGCGTATCCGGCGCACCGCGCCGCTGGCGCTGTCGCCTTCAACGATGAACAACTCCGCGCCCGAGGCGGCGCCGTGCGTGGCGCAATCATCCAGCTTCAGCGGCGGTTTTCGATCCAGCATGTCCTTAAACTCAAAAGGGTATAGCTTGTTGACCAAATATTTAAGCCAGTTTTCACGGCATTCTAGCCGTAGTGTGGCAAAAATGCCGGCTGCGCTGGTTGCTTAGAACGGTGCGCTTCGTTATCATCGCGGCACTCATGCAGTAATGTAGAGTTCCGGGGGCGAGCAAGTTCGCCCTTTTCGTTTTTATGACCGATGTGCCGCTTTAGGCGGTTTCCAGCAGCAGGACATTATGTTCGATAGCTTACGTGATCGTTCTTCACCCGCGGTAGTGTGGACGGTGCGCATCGTTCTCACACTGATCGCGATGACATTTGCCGTGTGGGGCGTGGAATCTTATTTCACCTCGAGTGCCGTAACGGAGGGCGTGGCAAGCGTAAACGGCGCCAAGATCACGCAACAAGAGTTCGCCGAGGCGCTGCGCAATCAGCAGGAGTTGGTGCGCGAACGCAGCCAGAGCCCGGTCGACTCGCAAGTGTTTCGCTCGCCCGAGTTCAAGCAATCGGTGCTTGATGTCATGATCAACCGCAAGCTGCTCACGCGCGATGCGCACAAAGTCAAGATGACGATATCAGATGCGCAGTTGGCCGAACGTATCCATGCGCTGCCGGTGTTTCAGGTGGACGGCAAGTTCTCCAAGGAAGTGTTCGAGTCGCAGGCGCGCAATCGCGGCTACTCGCCGGTCGGCATGGAGGAAGTGCTGCGGGAAGACTTTGCGGTGCAGGACTATTTCGAAAGCATGGCCGGCACCGCGGTTATTCCTCAGGTTGCGGTCGAGCGCTTCATCAAGATTACCGAGCAGCAACGTGAAGTAAGCATCGCGAGCGTCAAGCCGGATCAGTTCTTGGCGGGTATCACCATCGCTCCGGCGCAGACAAAGAAGTACTACGATGCGAATCTGGACGAATTCAGAATTGCCGAACAAGCGAAGGTCGAGTATGTCGTGTTTTCGGCGCAGAAACTGGCTGAGGGTATCGAGGTCAAACCGGAGGAGATTTCCGCACTGTATAAGGAGCGCGAAGCCGAATTCATCCAGAAGGAACAGCGCCAAGCCAGCCATATATTGATCACCGTCGACCCCAAAGCGCCGGACGCCGACAAAGCGGCGGCGCGCAAAAAGGCCGAAGGTTTGCTGGCGCAAGTCAAAGCCGATCCGGCCAAATTCCCCGAGTTGGCCAAGGCAAACTCGCAGGATCCCGCCTCGGCCGCCGAAGGCGGCAAGCTCGACTTCGTCACCAAGGAAGGCTTGTTCACTGCGCCGTTCGAGGGAGCGCTGTTCAAAATGCAGAAAGGCGAGATCGTCGGCCCAGTGGAGACGGAATTCGGCTATCACATCATCAAGCTAGATGAGCTCAATCCGCAGCGCGGCAAGAGCCTGGCGGAAGTAAGCGAAGAACTGAAGCAGCAGATTCAGAAGCGCAAAGCTGGACGCGAGTTTGCCGAGAAGGCGGAGATGTTCGGCGACTTGGTCTATGACCAGAGCAAAGGCATCAAAGGCGCCGCCGATGCGCTTAAACTCGAGGTGAAGCAGAGCGACTGGATTTCCAGGGGGGCGGCCGGCACTGACCCCACACTCGGCAATCCGAAACTGCAAGACGCGATTTTTTCGCCGAGTTCGCTCAAGGACAAGCGCACTACCGAGCCAGTGGAAGTCGCCCCCAACGTGCTGGTCGCCGCGCGGGTAATCGAGAGCAAACCCGCGTCGACCAAACCCTATGATGCTGTCGCCACCGAGATCGCGGACAAGCTTAAGCGCGAAGAAGCCGGCAACCAGGCCGTGAAAAAAGGCGAGGCGCTGTTGGCGGAGCTCAAGGCCGGCAAGGCTGCGACTGATCTGACTTGGACTAAGGCGAGTCTGGTGTCGCGGCAGAATTTTGGCGATATCAGCCCGGTATTCATGAAGAGTGCATTCGCCGCAGACACGATCAAGCTGCCATCCTACGCTGGCCAAATCGATCCAGCCGGCGGCTACGCCATCATCCGTGTCGGCAAAGTGGTCGAGGTCGATAAGATCGATGATCTGCGTCGCGCCCCGGCCAAAGCCCGGCTCGGGGATGTCTATCGCAGCGCCACGGAAGCCGCCACGCTCAGCAGTCTGCGCGCGCGCGGCAAGATCAGCGTGAACGCGGAAGCCTTGATCGAAAAAGAGCAATAAGCCCGCAACCGGCCGGCAGTGCGAGCCGATCTCTTCGCCGCGAGGCGGGTCAGAGGTTCCCTAGCCTTCCATTCCCGGTACGACGCTGTTGAAGCCGGCATCGACGTAGATGATCTCGCCGGTGATGCCGGAGGCGAGATCGCTCAGCAGGAACGCCGCCGTGTTGCCGACTTCGTCGATGGTGACGTTGCGCCGCAGCGGCGCCTGCTGCTCGACGAAACTGAGGATTTTCCCGAAACCGCCGATGCCCGCTGCCGCCAGCGTCTTGATCGGTCCCGCCGAAATCGCATTCACGCGCACGTTCTTAGGCCCCAAGCTGTGCGCAAGGTAGCGCACATTGCCCTCTAGGCTGGCCTTGGCTACCCCCATCACGTTGTAGTTCACCACGCTGCGTTCGGCGCCTAAATAGGTTAGGGTCAGCATTGCGCCTGCCCGCCCCTGCATGAGCGGCGCGGCGCCTTTGGCCAGTGCCGCGAAACTGTACGAGCTGATATCGTGCGCGACGCGGAACGCCTCCCGCGTGACGCTATCGAGGTAGCTGCCGCTGAGCGCCTCGCGCGGCGCGAACGCGATGGAGTGGACTAAACCATCCATGCTATCCCAGCGCTTGCCGAGCTCGGCGTAGAGCTGTGCGATCTGCGCATCGTCGGCCACGTCGCAACTGTAGACCATGTCGGAAGCAAACTCTTGCGCGAGCTTATCGACGCGATCCTTGACCGCCTCGCCTTGGTAGGTGAATGCGAGTTGCGCGCCTTCGCGTTGCGCCGCCTTGGCGATGCCGTAAGCGATCGAGCGGGCGCTCAACATTCCAGTGATCAAGATGCGTTTGCCGGCAAGAAATCCCATGCGCGCTCCGAATGAGGTGTCCAGGCGAATCATATACGAGTCCTCCAGCCTTGGGCGCTTACGCCGGCGTATTCGCGCGCGAGGAATTTTGCTACAGTTTGCGCATTCTCCCGAGGTTTTGGATTGATGCGCATAGTACGGTGGTTACTGGTTGCGGGCGCGTTGCTGTGCGCGGTGGGCGCGCGCGCCGCCGATGCCGGCAAGGTCCTGCGCATCGCTTTTCCGGTCGCCGAGACCGGATTCGATCCGGTTGCGGTGTCCGATCTCTACTCGAATACCGTGTTGGATGCGGTGCTCGATCCGATGCTGGCGTACGACTACTTGGCGCGGCCGGCCAAGCTGATCCCGAACACGCTGGAGAGCATGCCCGTGGTGAGCGATAACGGCGCGACGTTCACCTTCAAGGTCAAGCGCGGCATATTCTTCGCGCCGGATCCCGCCTTCAAAGGCAAGCAGCGGGAATTGATCGCGCGCGACTACGCCTACAGCTTGAAGCGGCTGTTCGACCCCAAGCTCAAGTCGCCGTGGGTATTCTTGCTCGAAGGCAAGATCATGGGGCTGGACGACTTGATGCAGCGCGCGCGCCAAAGCGGCACGTTCGACTACGATGCCCCGGTGCCCGGTATCGAACTGCTCGATGCGCATACGCTGCGTCTCAAGCTGAACGAGCCGGACTATAACTTGCTCTACATTTTTGCCATGCCCACGCTCGGTGCGCTCGCGCGCGAAGTGGTCGACGCTTACGGCGCCGACATCGGATCACATCTGGTCGGCACCGGCGCTTACTATCTCAAGGATTGGACGCGCGGCAGTAGCATGCTGTTGGAGCCCAATCCGCACTTCCGCGAGGAATACTTCGCCGGTAGTGCAGGCAATGACGCGCACGACGGCACCATCGCCGCGGCCCTCAAGGGCCAGCGCTTGCCGATTATCGGCCGCGTCCAGATCAACATCATCGAAGAGAACCAGCCGCGCTGGCTGGAATTCTTGAACGGTAATTTGGATCTCTCCGGCGTGCCGAATGAATACACCAATTTGTATGTTCCCGGCGGCCAACTGGCGCCGAGTTTGGCCAAGCGCGGCATTGCGCTTCAGCGCAGTACCGGCATGTCGGTGACGTATCAGTACTTCAACATGAAAGATCCCGTCGTCGGCGGCTACTCCCCTGAGAAAGTGGCGTTGCGCCGCGCCATCTCGCTAGCGTACAACACAGGCGAAGAAATCATCATCATCCGCAAAGGCCAGGCAATCGCCGCGCAGTCGCCGATTCCGCCGAACGTCGCCGGCTACGACGAGAATTTCCGCAATCCGCTGCTTGAGTACAACCCGGCCAAAGCCAAAGCGCTGCTCGATCAATACGGTTATGTCGACCGCAATGGCGATGGCTATCGCGACTTGCCCGACGGCACGCCGTTCGAGTTGGAGCAGCCTTCGGCGCCAACTTCGCTCGATCGCCAATATGACGAACTGTGGAAGAAGAGCATGAATGCCGTGGGCATCAAGATCCGCTTTAAGAAGGACAAGTGGCCCGAGCTGTTGAAACAGTCGCGCGCGGGGAAGCTGCAGATGAAGGGCAGCGCTTGGTCGGCGGACTATCCGGATGGCGACAATTTCTTGCAACTGCTCTACGGTCCAAACTCAGGCATGGCCAACGACGCGCGCTTCGATTTGCCGGCGTTCAACGAGCTTTACCGCAAGGCGCGCGGCTTGCCGGATTCGCCGGAGCGCACCAAGTTGTATCAAGAGATGACCAAGTACGTCGCCGTGTACGCGCCGTGGAAATTGGGCATCCACCCGATCGAGAATGTCGTAGTGCATCCATGGGTACGTAACTACAAACGCAACCCGAATATCTTGGCGCCGTGGAAGTACTTGGACATCGACGCCGCACAGCGGCAGGCGCGGCGCTGAGCGGATGGGCGCCTACCTGATCCGCCGGCTTTGGCAAATGATCCCCACCATGCTGGGGGTTATCTTGCTCGTGTTCTTTTTGTTCACCCAGTTCGGCGGTGATCCGGCGCAGGTCTTGGCCGGCAAGATCACCGATCAAGCGCAGATCGACAACATCCGCAAAGAGCTGGGCGTCGATCAACCGGTCTATGTGCAGTTGTGGATTTTCGTCAAACAAGTTTTTACCTTCGACTTCGGCCGCAGCTGGGTGACCAAGGAAGAGGTGTCGCACATTTTCAAGCAGCGCGCCGGACCCTCGCTCACCGTAATGACGCCGATCTTGCTCATCGAGTTGCTGCTCGGTGTCGCGCTCGCCATGTGGGTGGCTTATCGGCGCGGCACTGTGAGCGATCGCGCTGTGATGATTATTTGTATCTTGGCGATGTCGGTCAGTTTTTTGGTCTACATCATTGCCGGGCAGTACTTGTTCGGTTTCGTGCTGGGCTGGTTTCCGGTGCAAGGCTGGAGCGACAATCTTTGGCGCAACCTGACTTACTTCGCGCCGCTGCCGATTCTACTTGCCGTGCTGGTGGGGCTGGGGCCGACTATTCGGTTGTACCGGTCGGTGTTCCTCGACGAGCTAGGCCACGATTACGTGCGCACTGCGCGCGCCAAGGGTTTGAGCGAGCGCGCCGTCATGTTCAAGCACGTGTTACGCAACGCCCTCATCCCCATCATCACCAATTTGGCGATGGCGCTGCCGGGCCTGGTGTTGGGCGCGTTCTTGATCGAGATCTTCTTCTCCATTCCGGGGCTCGGGCGCGAGGTCAAGATCGCCGTCGATCGCAGCGATTTTCCGGTGATCAAGGCGATCACTGTTTATTTGGCCTTCGCCACCATGGTGTTCAACTTGATTGCCGATCTGCTGTACCGCTGGGCCGATCCGCGCGTGGAGCTGCGTTGATGAACCGCAGATTGCCACGGACCAACGATGCGGGCGCTTCCCCTGGCGTGTGGCGGCTGGCTTGGCAACGGCTTCGCCGCGACCGCGTCGGCATGGCTTCGTTGTATGTCGTGGTTGCCTTCTTGTTGTTGATTGCGGCTTCGCACTTTGGCTTGATCGCTGCCGATTGGCAGCAGGAGAAAGGCGTTTCATTCGCCAACCCCAGCTTTTTGCCGCACCTGGAAAATCGCGAGGCGCAGCAGAGTTTGCAGCTCCAGACTGCGCAAGCCCAGAGCGACCCGTCGCATCTCGCGCAATTCAGGGCGGTCGATCCGCTCGCGGCGACTTACGACCAAGTGCAACAGCGCGCCTTGAGTTATCAAATCAAGGAACCCGCGCGCGCGATGACGCTGCCGTTTGGCGGCGACAAATGGGGACGTAGCGTGCTCGCCAAGATGATCAAGGGGGCGGAAATCTCCATCGCCGTCGGCCTGCTCGCGGCGTTGATCGCCACGATGCTGGGGACGCTTTTCGGCGCGCTGGCCGGCTATCTGGGCCGGTGGGTGAACGATCTGCTGGAATGGTTCTACAACGTGTTCACGTCGATTCCTTACTTGCTGCTGATCTTCGCCATCATCGCCGTGGTGAAAGCCAATCCCGCATTGCAATCTCAGGGACTGCTCACCATCGTGCTGGTGTTAGGCTTGACCGGCTGGACCGGCGTTTACCGTCTGGTGCGCGCCGAATACATGAAACACACGCACCGTGAATACGTGCGCGCCGCGGACGCGATTGGCGCTTCGGTATGGAGGCGCATGTTTGTGCACATCTTGCCTAACATCAGCCACATCATTCTGGTGCAACTCTCGTTGCTGGTAGTCGGATTTATCAAAGCCGAAGTGATATTGAGTTTCCTCGGCTTCGGTGTGCCGGTGGACATGGTGTCTTGGGGCACCATGTTGGATGAGGCGCAGAACGAGTTGGTTATCGGCAAATGGTGGCAACTGGTGGGCGCCGGCCTGCTGACCATGGCGGTGTTTGTCACCGCGTTCAGTCTATTGACCGATGCGCTGCGCGATGCGCTCGATCCGAAACTGAAGTGAGGCAAACGTGAGCACCGCCTACACCCACGTCGCCGTCGCCGCGCAACCGCCGCAATTGCTGCGCATTGATCGTTTGAGCATTGGTTTTCGCATCAATCGTGAAGATGTCGTGCCGGCTACGCGTGCGGTGAGTTTTGCCGTGCCGCGCGAGAGCGTCGTTGCACTCGTGGGCGAATCGGGCAGCGGCAAGAGCGTCACCGCGCTTGCGGTCATGGGATTGCTGCCGAAAGACAGCGCCGTCATCGGTCGTGACAGCGGCATTTACTACAACGGCATCAATTTGCTGTTCGCGCTGCCGGCGCAGGCGCGCAGCGTGCGCGGCAAAGAAATCGCGATGATTTTTCAAGAGCCGATGAGCGCGCTCAATCCGGTGCTGCGAGTGGGCGCGCAGATCGAGGAAGTGCTGCGCACGCATTTGCGCATGGGCACGCGCGCGGCGCGCGCGCGTGCCGCGGAGCTGCTCAGCGAAGTCGGTATCCCCGAGCCGCAGCGGCGCCTGGCTAGTTTTCCGCACGAACTGTCCGGCGGGCAGCAGCAGCGCGTGATGATCGCTATGGCGATCGCCTGCGAGCCCAAGCTGCTGATCGCCGACGAGCCAACCACAGCGCTCGACGTCACTATTCAGCAGCAGATTCTGGAACTGCTGCAACGGCTGAAGACGCGCCATCGCATGTCGATCTTGTTCATAACGCACGACTTGGCTTTGGTCAAGCGCCACGCCGACCAGGTGGTGGTGCTGCAAGATGGCGTGGTGCGTGAGCAAGGTGGCGCGCAGCAGATTTTCCGTGCGCCGCGCGACGCCTACACGCGTGCGCTGCTGGCGTGCCGCCCGGGTTTGGACCGGCGGCCGCAACGCTTGCCGGTGGTGGAGGATTTTCTCAATTCGGATCTGCGGGTGGATGCCCAGGCGCAAGCGTTTCCCGAGCGGGTGCGTGGCGTAAGCGCCGACGACGCGATGGTGCTGATCGTGAATCATCTGAGCAAGCGTTTCTATCTGCGCAGCGGTTTATTCGAGAAACAGCCCCTAGCCGCAGTCAGCGATGTTTCGTTCCGGCTGCCGAAGGGCAAGACGGTAGGATTGGTGGGAGAATCCGGCTCGGGCAAGTCGACCCTGGGCCTTGCGCTGCTGCGCCTGCACGCCGCCGACAGCGGTGAGGTGCTCTTCGAGGGCAACGATATTCTGCGCCTGCCGCCGGCACGGTTTCGCGCCTATAAGCGGCGCATCCAGATCATCTTTCAGAACCCCTACGCTTCGCTCAACCCGCGCTTTACCGTTGGTCAGATTTTGCTCGAACCGATGCAATTGCACGGCATCGGCGCCGACGATCGCGAGCGCCGCGAGCTGGCGCTCGCTTGGTTGCGCAAGGTCGGACTGGAGGAGGCGGCCTATGCGAAGTATCCGCACGAGTTTTCCGGCGGCCAGCGCCAGCGCATCGCGGTGGCGCGCTGCTTGACGCTCAAGCCGGAGGTCATCGTCTGCGACGAGTGCGTGTCCGCGCTCGACGTTTCAGTTCAGGCGCAAGTGCTCAATCTGCTACAAGATCTGCAGGACGAGTTCGGTTTGAGTTATCTGTTCATTTCGCACGACCTTGCGGTGGTGCGGCACATGTCCGACTACATGCTGGTGATGCGCGCTGGTGAAGTGGTGGAACAGGGCGAGTCGGATGCGATTTTCCACGCACCGCAACATCCGTACACGCAGCAGTTGCTAGCGGCCCTCCGAAACTAGTACAGAGAAGTGTGGGTTCTTTAAACATAGATGCAGAGACGTTATTCAGAACAATCTAAGCAAAGCATAAGGACAGTTCATGCCAGCGTTGCCAGCCGTCACGCGCCGACCGCCGTACTGGTCGCAAGCCTGCGCCGAACTCAGCGCGCAGGACGCCGTCATGGGCCAACTCATCGAGCAATTCCGCGCGAGCGAGTTGCGCTACCGCAGCGATCCAGTGATCACGCTGGCGCGCGCGATCGTTTCGCAGCAGATCTCGGTCAAAGCCGCGGAGAGCATTTGGAATCGTTTGCTGGAGTCTATGGGCGAGCTTACTGCTCAGCGGCTGGCGCAGGCGCGCTTGCCTACGCTGCGCAACGTGGGTTTGTCGCAGCGCAAAGCGGAGTATCTGAAGAATGTCGGCGCGCATTTTCACAAGCGCATTTTGATTGCCGAGCGCTGGCACGAGATGGAGGACGAAGCTGTCATCGAGGATTTGTGCCAGCTCAAAGGCATCGGACGCTGGACGGCGGAGATGTTCCTAATCTTCAATTTGCAGAGACCGGATGTGTTCCCCGTGGCGGACATCGGTTTACTCAAGGCGATTCAACGCCACTACAACGCGGGCCGTGCGATCGGCCCGCGCAAGCTCAGTCAGCTGGATAAGCGCTGGCGGCCTTGGCGCACCGTTGCCACGTGGTACTTGTGGCGCAGCTTGGATCCCATTCCAGTCGAATACTGAGCCGGGGCACGGCGGCGCCGGAGGAGCGGCGATGCGTGCTATCGTTACCGATCACCCATTCTTAGCGCAGAGGAGAACAGCCGTGTTGTTGTCGCGCGAGAACTCACAGTTACTCATAATCGATATACAGGAGCGCTTGGCACCAGCCATTCAAGACTCGCAGCGCGCCATCCACAACAGCGTCGTGCTGATGCAGGCGGGGGCACGCCTCGGTGTGCCGCTCACAATTTCAGAGCAGTATCCGAAAGGCTTAGGGCCGAGCGTGCCCGCCATCCGCGAGCGCGCCGTCGGGCACTGCATAGTCGAGAAGGTGCATTTTTCCTGCGCGGCGGCGCCGGAAGTGCGCGCGCGCATCGCGGCGCAAGGCGCCAGTCAAATCGTGATCGTCGGCATGGAAACGCATGTGTGCGTGCTGCAAACTGCGCTCGGTTTGCGCGCCGGCGGTAAAGAGGTTTTCGTCGTGCAAGATGCGGTGTCCTCGCGCACGGCGGAGAACAAAGCCGCGGGCTTAGAGCGCATGCGCGCGGGCGGCGTGCACATCGTTACCACCGAAATGGTTTTGTTCGAGTGGTTGCAGCGCGCGGGCACGCCCGAGTTTAAGGAACTCTCCGCCTTAATTCGCTAGTCGTGGCGCGGGGCAGCGTGGGCATGAAAGTGATGGTTGACAATACAGGCGATGCCTAGGTAGCATAAAACAAACGTTTAAACAGGGGTGGTGGCGTGGCGAGCGATGCAGCAACTACCAGTGCCAGGCAGATGGCAGCCGAAGTGGCGGGCGGCGGCAGTCACGTGACAAAGCAACGCATTCTAGATGTTGCCGAGCGCTTGTTCGTCGAGCGCGGCTTTTCCTCGACTAGCTTGCGCATGATCACCACCGATGCCGAGGTCAATCTGGCGGCCGTCAACTATCACTTTGGCTCCAAGGAAGGCATGATCGAGGAAGTGCTCAAGCGCCGGCTCGCGCCGCTCAATCGCGAGCGGGTGGTGGCGCTCGATGCGCTGGAGGCGCTAAGCGTGGCGCCCACCGTGCAGGAAATTCTGAAAGCCTATATTTCCGCCGCCGTTAAGTTGAGCCGCGATCCCGCGGCGGGCGGATTTCTCTTCCTGCGTTTGCTGGGCCGCGCGTTTACTGAGCCCAACGAAATCGTCAAGCGCCAAATGCAGCAGCAATATGACGAAGTGGCGCGGCGCTATCGGCGCGCATTCGCCAAGGCGCTGCCGCAGCTGCCCGAGCAGGAATTAATCTGGCGCATGCATTTTATGTTCGGCGCCATCGCCTACGCGATGGCGGGCAGCGACATCATGCAAATCGTCGCCTCGTGCGAATTGAAGGACGTCAACGATTTCAATGCACTGAGCGAACGGCTGGTGCATTTCTTGTCCGCCGGTCTGCAAGCGCCGGTGCCGACGGTTTAGCGACTCTGCGGTAAGAGAGGTTGGCGATGGTAAGTGTTCTGGTAACGGCGGTGGTGTTGTTGGCGGTGGCGATGGGGCTGGCTTACGTGCGAGCGCAAGGCGTGGCTTGGGGTGTAGCGTTTGGCATTGCCGTGCTGTTGCTGAACGCCGCCGGCTTTCTCGGACCGGTCGCTACCGTGTTGCTGGGCACTCTTGTGGCGTTGGCGATCGTGCTGCTCGGTGTGCGTAGCCTGCGCCTGGCTTACGTCGTGCGGCCATTGTTCGATATTTACAAAAAGGTGTTGCCGCAGGTGTCGCAGACCGAGCAGGAAGCACTCGATGCCGGCACGGTTTGGTGGGACGGTGACTTGTTCAGCGGCAATCCTGATTGGAAAAAGCTGCTGAGCTTTCCGCAGCCGCATTTGAGCGCGGAGGAGCAAGCTTTCCTCGACGGACCGGTCGAAGAGGTCTGCGCCATGCTCGACGATTGGAAAATATCGCACGAGCTCTACGATCTGCCGCCCGAAGCATGGCGCTATCTAAAGGACAAGGGTTTTCTCGGCCTGATTATTCCCAAGCAGTTCGGCGGCATGGGATTCTCTGCTTTCGCGCATTCGCAGATCGTGATGAAGCTGTCCACGCGCTGCAACGCTGCAGCGGTCAGCGTCATGGTGCCGAACTCGCTGGGGCCGGCGGAATTATTGTTGCATTACGGCACCGACGAGCAGAAGCAATATTACTTGCCGCGCTTGGCCAAGGGAGTCGAGGTGCCTTGTTTCGCCTTGACCGGCCCCGAAGCAGGTTCGGACGCGGCTTCCATCCCGGACTTTGGCATTATCTGCCGCGGCGAGTGGCAAGGTAAGCGCGATGTGCTCGGCTTGCGCCTGACCTGGGAAAAGCGCTACATCACACTCGGCCCCATTGCCACCTTGCTCGGCTTGGCGTTTAAGCTGTTCGATCCCGATAAGCTGCTCGGCGATAAGGAAGACCTCGGCATCACTCTCGCGCTGATTCCCACCAATCTGCCCGGGGTCAATATCGGCCGCCGCCATTTGCCGCTCAACGGCGTGTTTCAGAACGGTCCCAATTCCGGGCAGGATGTGTTCATCCCGATGGAACAGATCATTGGCGGCGAGAAGTTTGTTGGCCAGGGTTGGAAGATGTTGATGAATTGTTTGGCGGCGGGGCGCTCGATTTCCCTGCCGTCGCAAAGCGTGGCCGCAGCGAAATTGGCGGCGCGCACCACCGGCGCTTACGCGCGCGTGCGCACGCAATTCAATATGCCGATCGGCCGCTTCGAAGGCGTGGAGGAGGCGCTGGCGCGTATCGGCGGCCACGCCTACATGATGGATGCTGCGCGCACCATGACTGCCGGCGCGGTGGATTTGGGAGAGAAGCCCGCGGTGCTCTCCGCCATCGTCAAATACCATTTGACCGAGCGCATGCGCGACGTCATCAATGAGGCGATGGATGTGCATGGTGGCAAGGGTATATGCCTGGGACCAAGTAACTACCTAGGCCGTGCGTACCAACTCCTGCCAGTAGCGATCACTGTCGAAGGCGCGAACATCCTCACGCGCAGCATGATTATTTTCGGCCAGGGTGCGATCCGCTCGCACCCTTACGTGCTGAAAGAAATTGCCGCAGCGCAAGAATCGAATCCAGAGCAGGCGCTCGGCCTGTTCGACGAAGCACTGCGCGGCCATGTGCGCTTTGCCATTGCCAACGCCGCGCGAGCGTTTGTGCTTGGCCTAAGTGGCGGGCGCGGCGTGCAAGTGCCGGGCGGACCGGAAACTAAGCGTTACTACCAAATGCTGACGCGCTTTGCCGCGGGTTTCGGATTGTTGGCGGATGTTGCCATGCTGGTGCTGGGTGGCGCGCTGAAGCGGCGTGAAAAAATTTCTGCGCGCTTGGGCGACGTGTTGAGCTATCTCTATCTGTGTTCCGCGGCGCTTAAGAAGTACGAAGATCAAGGCCGCGAAAAAGCCGAGCTGCCGTTGTTGCAATGGTCGGTGCACGATGCGTTCTTCCGCATGCAGGTCGCCTTTGATGGCGTGTTGAGCAACTTTCCCAACCGATTTGTGGCTTGGGTGCTGCGGCGTTTGATTTTTCCGAAAGGCCTGACGCTGTTTGCGCCGAGTGATCAGCTCGGCCACCAAGTCGCGGATTTGCTGCTCAACCCTTCCGCCGCCCGCGACCGCCTGACCGCCGGCATGTATTTGCCCAAGGCAGACGGCGAAATCCTGGCGCAGATGGAATTGGCGCTTACTTCAGCTATCAACTGCGAGCCGATTTACGCCAAGCTGCGGCGCGCGCAGAAGGAGCATGGCTTGAGCGCCAAGACCTTCGAGGAAGTGGTCGCCAAGGCGACCGAACTCGGTACTATCAGCGCGCAGGAAGCTGAACAGTTGCGTCGTGCGCGCGCGCATACGCGCGTCGTAATCATGGTGGACGATTTTCCGCAGGATTTCGGCCGCTCGTCGATGGAGAAGCCGGTGCTGAAGACAGTGGCGGCGGCGTAACGAGCGTCGCGACTAGCGTGATCCGGGCAAGTGATCGTTCGCTATCTACGCAGCCGGGCGGTGAGCGCGCGCACGTTACAGCGCTTGCTCAACCTCTGGCCGCCGTTCGTCGGCGCCGGCATTCGCGTGCTGCACATCGCGCCGGATTTTATGCAAGCGCGTGTGCGCATGCGCCTCGGGTTGCTCAACCGCAACGCCTTCGGGACGCATTTCGGCGGTTCGTTGTTTGCGATGACCGATCCGTTCTATGCCTTGATGGTGTTGCACCAGCTGGGCAGCGATTACATCGTTTGGGATCGCGCAGCCAGCATCGAGTACTTGGCGCCGGGGCGCGGTAGAGTCTACGCGGAATTCGCGCTTTCGCCGCAGACGCTGCAAGAGATCGTGCGGGCGACAGCGGGGGGCGAACGCTTCGAGCCGCGGTTTTTGGTTAAAGTGAAGGATGCAAAGGGGAACGAAGTGGCGAGCGTCGAGCGTGTGCTGTACGTACGGCGCAAGCGCCCGGCGGTAACAGCGGAGCAACTATAGGTTCAACTATTCGGGAGCCGATGATCGTGCAGAACAAAAACGCCATAGCGGTTCAGGAGGCAGGTTCATTGGGTGGGCTACTGCGTGAGCGCGCCAAGCGTTCGCCGGATGCGCTTGCCTTTCAGCAGTATGTAGACGGCAGCGGGCGCTGGGAGGACTGGACGTGGGCGCAAGCCCTCGATCAAGCCGGGCGTTGGCAGAGCGCGCTGCGCCGCGAAAACTTGCAGCGCGGCGATCGCGTTGCGGTGATGTTGCGCAATAGCCGCGAGTGGGTGATGTTCGACCTAGCCGCGCTGGCACTGGGTTTGGTCGTGGTGCCCTTGTTTACAGATGATCGACCGGACAACGCCGCGTACGTGCTCAACGACTCCGGCAGCAAGGTGTTGCTGTTCGAAGGACAAGAGCAGTGGGAGCGTTTGCACACAGTATTGGATCAATTGGGGAACGTGCAGCGTTTCGTTAGTTTGCAGCGTGTTGCAGACGGTGAGCCGCGCCTTAAGGCGGTATCGGAGTGGTTACCGCAGCGCGGCGACGCGTTTGCGGTCGCCGATATTCCCTTATCTAGTTTGGCGACGATCGTTTATACCTCGGGCACCACGGGGCGGCCCAAGGGCGTGATGTTGTCGCACCGGAATATTCTTAGCAACGCCTATGCGGGCCTGGAAAGTTTCGCGGTAATCGGTCCAGGCGATTTGTTCTTATCGTTCTTGCCGCTGTCGCACATGCTGGAGCGCACCGGCGGTTATTACGCCGGCATCATGTCCGGCTGCGCCATCGCGTACGCGCGCTCGGTCGCGCAGTTGGGGGAAGACTTGGTCTCGCGCCAGCCCACCATTCTGATTTCGGTGCCGCGCATTTACGAACGCGTTTATGCGCGCATCAGCGAGCAACTGGCCGCGGGCTCGCCGCTCAAGCGCAAGCTGTTTCATCTCGCAGTGGATGTCGGCTGGCAGCGCTTTGAGCACAGTCAAGGACGCGCGCACTGGAGTCCAAAACTACTGCTCTGGCCTCTGCTCAAGAGCTTGGTGGCGAGCAAGATCATGGCGCGCATGGGCGGGCGCCTGCGCTTTGCCGTGAGCGGCGGGGCGGCGCTCGCGCCGGAGATCGCGCGCGTGTTTATCGGGCTTGGGCTGCCGGTACTGCAAGGCTACGGCTTGACCGAGACCAGCCCGGTGCTGTGCGTGGCGCGCGAGCAGGACAATATCCCCGCTAGCGTCGGCCCCGCGGTGCCGGGCACCGAACTGAAAGTCGGCGCCAACAATGAGTTGCTGGCGCGAGGACCGCAGGTGATGATGGGTTATTGGAACAATCCCGAAGCCACCAAAGCGGTGCTGGACGCCGATGGCTGGTTTCACACCGGCGATCAAGCGCGTATCGATGCGGACGGCAAAGTTTATATAACCGGTCGCATCAAGGACGTTTTGGTCATGGCCAATGGCGAGAAAGTACCGCCGGTCGACATGGAACTGGCGATCGCGACCGATCCCTTGTTCGAGCAGGTGATGGTGTTGGGCGAGGGCAAGTCATACCTGGCGGTATTGTGCGTGTTGAGTAAAGAGGGCTGGGCCAAGTTGGCGCAGCAGCACGGCTTGAGCCCGGATCCGGCTGCGGCCAACGCTGAAGCCGGCGAGAGGCTGCTGATCCAACGTGTCAGCGCGAAGATCGCCGGCTTTCCCGGATACGCCAAAGTGCGCCGTGTGCGCGTAGTGCGGGAGCCGTGGAGCATCGATAACGGCATGCTGACGCCGACCATGAAGATCAAGCGCGCGCGTGTGCTGCAAGAGCATGTGAATGATGTGCAGCAACTCTACCCCGCCGCATGAACAAGAACCTCAACATCACCCAGTTGCCGGAGCGTCAGCCGACGCTGCGCGTGGTGACCATGCCGGCGGACACGAACTCGCTCGGCGGGATTTTTGGCGGCTGGATCATGGCGCAAGTAGACATTGCCGGCAGCATCCCGGCGGTGCGGCGTGCCAAAGGCAAAGTGTCCACGGTAGCGGTCAATGCCTTCGAGTTTCATCAGCCGGTGTTGGTCGGTGACGTCGTGAGTTTTTACGCGGATGTTACTCGAGTCGGGCGCACCTCGATCACCGTGCATGTCGATGTTTACGCCGAAAGGCTGCGCCAGGGAGAGTACGAGGCGATCAAGGTGACACAGGCGGATCTGACCTTCGTCGCGCTCGACGATCAAGGCCGCCCCCGGGTCGTGCCGGGCTAGGCGCAACGCGCGTGCATCAAGGGCGGCGGCTTGCATTGATGGTGAATGGTCAACGCGGTGGAAGGGGAGTAGCATTTGTACCGCGGGGTTCCCGAGTTAACGATGTTTCGGTGAAGGAGGACACGAATGATGGGCAAGACTAAAAACAAGCAACTGGCACAAACTTTCGTTGCAGTCAGCGTTGTCGTATGCGCTAGCAGCGGTGCTCAGGCCGCTGGTTTCCAGTTGTTTGAGCAAGGCGTCAGCGGACTCGGCACGGCCTACGCTTCCGGCGCGGCGGCAGAAGATGCCAGCACCATTTACTGGAATCCGGCCGGGATGACTTATCTGCCGGGTAAGAATTTGTCGCTGGGCGGACACCTAATCGATGCGTCCGCCAAATTCTCAAACAACGGCAGCTCCTTCGCCAATTTGCCGCTGGGCGCGGTAAGCGGCGGTGATGGCGGCGACGCCGGTGACTTGGCGATAGTGCCGAACGCGTTTTACTCGCATGCGATCAATGACCAACTGCGCGTGGGGGTTGGCATGAGTTCTATCTTCGGCTTGAAAACCGAATACGACGAAGACTGGGTCGGCCGCTACCACGCACAAGTCTCGGACTTGCGTACCATCAACATCAATCCGTCGTTGGCGTATCGGATTAATGACAAGTTCTCCATTGGCGGTGGACTGAACGTTGTGCGCGCGGACGTTGAGCTAAGCAATGCGCTGAACTTCGGTTTGATCGGCGGTTTGCAGGTGCCGGCGGGATTGGGTGGACCGGTGCTGACGTTAAATCAACAACGCGACGGCAAGGTCAAGCTAGAGGGTGACGATTGGGCTTATGGCTTTAACTTCGGTGTGATGGCGCAGCTCACGCCGGCGGCGCGCGTGGGTTTTTCCTACCGTTCCAAAGTGAAAGTCGAAGTCGAGGGTGATGCCACCTTTACCGTGCCGAATTTGTCCCCGCCGTTTCCTGGTGCCATCAACACCGGTGTTGCCGCCGCTTTTGGCAATACGGGCGTGAAAGCGACGGTGGATTTGCCGGAGATCATCTCGCTCAATACTCACGTGCAGATTAATGATCGTTGGGCGCTTATGGGCGATGTTACCTTTACCAATTGGAGCCGTTTCAAGGAGCTGCGCATCAAATTCGATGACGGCCGCGCAGATTCGGTGACGCCCGAAGAGTGGGACGATAGCTACAAGTTCGCCGTCGGCGCGAACTTCAAATTGAACCAGAAGTGGCTGCTGCGCGGCGGGGTAGCGTATGACAAGAGCCCGGTGGATGACGCTTTCCGCACCCCGCGCATTCCCGATGCGGATCGCACCTGGCTCGCATTCGGCGCGCGCTACAACATCTCGGATCACAACTCCATCGACTTCGGCTTCGCGCATATCTTTGTGGATGATCCTTCGATGGACAAAACCAGCGATGAAAGCGTGCCGCAACTTCGCACCCGTTTAGTCGGCGAGTACGATTCGGCGGTCAATATCTTGAGCGTTCAGTACAACCACAAATTCTAATGCTTGCACCAGGATAGCCCTTTGATCGTCAAAAGACGCTAGTCAAGGGGCTATGTCACCTCCAGTATAGGCATCGAACCGATCTAGGATTTCGCATGCAGGTCACACGTTTTCGCAAAGTCGCAGTGCTCGGCGCCGGTGTAATGGGCGCGCAGATTGCGGCTCAGTTGGTCAATCTCAAAGTTGGGGTAGTGCTGTTCGAGTTGGCCGCCAAGGAAGGCGATCCAAGCGGCTCAGTGAAGAAAGCCATCGACGCTCTGGCAAAGATTGAACCCAGCCCGATCGCCTCGCCCGAGGTGTTGCAACAAATCGTCGCGGCGAACTATGACCAGCACCTCGAGTGGTTGCGCGAATGCGATCTCATCATCGAAGCGATCGCCGAGCGCATGGATTGGAAGAAATCTCTTTACGAACGCATCGCCCCGTTCATTGCCGAGCACGCCATTATCGCCAGCAACACTTCGGGTTTGAGCATCACGCAACTGGCGCAAGCGCTGCCCGAGCAACTGCGGCCGCGCTTTTGCGGCGTGCATTTTTTCAATCCGCCGCGCTACATGCATTTGGTCGAGTTGATTGCGCACGCCGGCACTCGGCCGGAGGTGATGGATCAGCTTGAAGGTTTCCTAACCACCACGCTCGGCAAAGGCGTTATTCGCGCCAAGGATACGCCTAACTTCATTGCCAATCGTGTCGGCGTGTTCTCGATGTTGGCCACGATGCACCACTGTGTGCAGTTCGGTCTCGGCTTCGACACGGTCGATGCGCTCACCGGCCCCGCGATCGGGCGGCCCAAAAGCGCGACGTTCCGCACGGCGGATGTGGTCGGCTTGGACACGCTCGCACACGTCATCAACACCATGCGCGATACGCTGCCGAACGATCCGTGGCATGCGATTTACAAAGCGCCCGATTGGTTGCAAGCGTTGATCGACAAGGGTGCACTCGGCCAGAAAACCAAGGTAGGCATTTACCGCAAACCGGCCAAAGACATCGAAGTGCTCGATCTGGCCAAACGCGATTACCGCGTCGCTGCCGGCGAGCCCGACGCCGAAATGGCGGAGATCCTCAAGATCAAGAATCCCGCCGAGCAACTGGCGCGACTGCGCAGCGGCAAAGGCGCGCAAGCGCAATTTCTGTGGGCGTGTTTCCGCGATGTGTTCCACTACAGCGCGGTCCATCTCGAATCGATTGCCGACAATGCGCGCGATTTAGATTTGGCGATCCGCTGGGGCTTCGGCTGGAACAGCGGGCCGTTCGAGACGTGGCAAGCGGCCGGCTGGCAGAACGTCGCGAAATGGATAAACGAGGACATCGCCGCCGGTAAAACGCTGGCGAAAGTGCCGCTGCCGGCCTGGGCAGAGGAAGGGCATCGCAGCGGTGTGCATAGCGCGCAGGGATCGTGGTCCCCCTTAGCGAAAGGCTATGCACCGCGTTCGCGCTTGCCTATCTATCAGCGCCAGCCCTATCCGGATCCGGTGTTGGGCGAGGCGCAAACCAAAGGCACGACAATTTTCGAAACGGACGCGGTGCGCTGCTGGCACGGTGGTGACGACATCGCGGTGCTTTCCTTCAAGAGCAAGATGCATTCGATCGGCGCCGATGTGCTCGACGGCACGCAGCGCGCGATCGAAGAAGCCGAGAAAGCGTGTGCCGCTCTGGTTATCTGGCAGGACGCGCCGCCGTTTTCCATCGGTGCCAATCTCTCCGGCGCACCGAGCGCCAGAAAGCCCGATGATAAACCGTCGAAGTTCGGTTCGATGTTCAAAAAGTTCAAGCGCGAAGCGCAATCGATGGCGCTCAAAGCAGCGTTCAAGCTCAATGTCGCCGACAAAGTGATGGCGGCCAAACTGGAAGAGGTTGAGCGCTTGGTCGCGCAGTTTCAGCACACCACCAGCGCGCTGCGCTACAGCGCGGTGCCGGCCGTTGCTGCGGTAGACGGCATGGCGCTGGGCGGTGGCTGCGAATTCATCATGCATTGCGACCGTGCGGTGGCGACCCTGGAATCGTACATCGGCTTAGTCGAAGTTGGTGTCGGTCTGTTGCCTGCGGGTGGCGGCTGCAAGGAATTGGCGCTGCGCGCGGCGCGCGAAGCCAAAGGCGGCGACATCTTTCAGTTCCTCAAGAACTACTTTCAGAATGTGGCGATGGGACAAGTCTCGCGCAGCGCCGAACAAGCGCGCGACTACGGTTATTTGCGCGCGAGCGATCACATCATCGCTAATCGCTTCGAGTTGCTGCATGTAGCCAAATCGGTCGCTCGCTCGCTCGCCGAGGCCGGATACCGGCCACCGTTGCCGCCGAAGTTTCCGGTGGCAGGCAAGAGCGGTATCGCCACGCTCAAAGCCGGCATGGTCAACATGCTGGAAGGCGGTTTCATTAGTCAGCATGATTTTCTGATCGGCAGCAAGATCGCGCATGTCATGTGCGGCGGGGAAGTCGAGGCTGGCAGTTTGGTTGACGAAGACTGGCTGCTGGATTTAGAGCGGCAATGTTTCATCGAGCTAGCGGCAACGGAGAAGACGCAAGAGCGTATTCAGTTCATGTTGAAGAACGGCAAGCCGCTGAGGAATTGAGGAGGCGCGGGGGGACCCCTGCGAAGACAGGCGAAGCCTGGGCTTCGTCCATCTTCGCGTCCCCGCGCTCGTTCTTGGAGGCGGAGTCGAGGGAACAGGGCGCGCCGCGCGCGCCGTTGGACGAGACAGCAACGGCGGCCGCGCGATCAAGTCGGGGTGAGAAACTACAGCGGTGGTGGAATCACGCAAGAGGCAAGAGAATCGTCCGATGTACCCAACACGATAGGCACGGCCTCAAGAGAAAGAGCGCGGGGGACGCAAAGATGGGCGAACCCAGGCTTCGCCTGTCTTCGCGTGGGTTCCCCCGCGCCTCCCAATTTACGGAGTAAATTACTATGACCAAACAAGTGCAAGAAGCCTACATCGTCGCCGCCTTACGCACGCCCGTGGGCAAGGCCCCGCGCGGCATGCTGCGCAATGTGCGTCCCGACGACATGCTTGCGCATGTCATCAAGCACGCGTTGGCGCAAGTGCCGTCGCTGGACAAGAACTTGATCGGCGACGTAATCGTCGGCTGCGCCATACCGGAAGCGGAGCAGGGCATGAACGTCGCACGCATCGGTTTGTTGCTCGCCGGTCTTCCCGAGTCGGTGCCCGGCATCACAGTGAACCGCTTCTGTGCTTCGGGATTGTCCGCGGTGGCAATGGCGGCCGATCGCATTCGTCTTGGCGAGGACGATGTCATGATCGGCGCCGGCACGGAAACGATGAGTTTGATTCCGATGGGCGGCAACAAAATGGCGTTCAACAACGCGCTATTTGACGGCAATCACAACCTCGGTATCGCCTACGGCATGGGCATGACGGCGGAGAAGGTCGCGCAGCAATGGAAAGTCTCGCGCGAGGCGCAGGATCAGTTCGCCCTCGGCAGTCACCAAAAGGCGTTGAAGGCTGCCGATAGCGGCGAGTTCAAGGACGAGATCGCCCCCTACACTATCAACGATGCGCTGCCCGATTTAGATAACGACACTGTCGCGATCAGATCGCGCACGGTCGATCGCGACGAAGGTCCACGCGCGGATACTTCGCTTGAGGGTTTGGCGAAGCTGCGCCCGGTGTTCGCGGCCAAAGGTTCCGTCACTGCCGGCAATAGTTCGCAAACCAGCGACGGCGCGGGTGCGGTCATCTTGGTGAGCGAGAAGATGCTCAAACAATTTCATTTGAAACCGCTGGCGCGCTTCGTCGGCTTCTCGGTGGCCGGCGTGCCGCCGCAAGTGATGGGCATCGGCCCGATCGAAGCGATTCCGAAAGTGCTGAAACAAACCGGCATCAGCGCCGCGGATCTGGACTGGATCGAGCTCAACGAAGCGTTCGCCGCGCAGTCCATCGCTGTCATGAACGAATTGAAGCTCGATCCGAGCAAAGTGAATCCCCTCGGCGGCGCTATTGCACTGGGCCATCCGCTTGGCGCGACGGGGGCGATCCGCACCGCCACGCTGGTCCATGGATTACGCCGTCGCAAGCAAAAGTACGGCATGGTGACCATGTGTGTGGGCACCGGTATGGGTGCGGCGGGGATTTTCGAGGCGATGTAATGCGCCTTGCCCGTATGGCCTCAGTGCATCTTCAGCGTGGCTTTGACTTCCGGCGTGTAGAGGCAGCCGCGCAGTTCATTCTTGAACTGTCGCAGCCAGCGGCCGTCGGCTAGTTGCTTGCCGATGCGCGCGCGTTCGTCCAGATCGACGAACTCTAGGTAGCTGCCGTAGCCCATGCGGCGCGCAGCGCCTTGGATCATCTTGAACGATTCCGTCCATTCTTCTTTTGCTTTCTCGTCGCCCGCAGCGGCATCGACGGGTAACAAGCAACGGATATACTCACCGTCCGGGAGTTGCTTGTGCTGGTAGAGGTCGCGCGATAACTGCAACAATACCTTGCCTTGGTCGGTGCTGAAGTTTTTCAGACCGCCTAACCAAGTTTCGTCGGCGGCGTGGCCGGTCGCGGCCAGTAGGCTGCCTGTCAGAACAAGCAGGCCCAAGAGCTTGGTTTTCTTTGCTTTCATCGTGTCTCTCCGGGTGGATTACCAGTTCAAATAGTGGCGTAAGTCTACTACGCGTCATCCATGGCGCGCGCAGAGTGTGCGCCGTGCGCCTGCTGCCGCAACTTATCATCCAATGCCTAAAACGCATAGTAGGTGTTGCGGTGTACCGGTGGCGCCTGCAAGCCGGCGTGGAGGCCTGCATAATGTTCGAAACCAGCATTCGCGAGGAGAAAGGCATGAAACTCGATTCGGCAGTGTGTATCGTCACCGGTTCGGCGGTTGGCGTCGGCGCGGCGAGCGCCATTCAATTGGCTGGCAAGGGCGCCAAGGTAGTGGTCAACTACAGCAAGAGCGAGAAGGAAGCGCGTGAGACCTTGGCGCAGTGCCACGCGGCGGGCGGCGAGGCGATTCTGGTGCAGGGCGACGTCGCCGTCGACGCGGATTGCCGTCGCATCGCGCAAGCCGCGCTCGACAAATGGGGGCGCATCGACGCGCTCATCAACAACGCAGCGATCACCAAATTTGTCGATCAGCGCGACCTCGAAGGACTCAACGCCGACGATTTTCAACGCCTCTACGCGGTCAACGTCATCGGCCCATACCAGATGACGCGCGCCTGCACGCCCGCGCTGCAGAAACAGGGTGGCGCGGTGGTGATGATATCTTCCATGTCGGGTATTACCGGCGTCGGTTCTTCCAATGCTTACGTCGCCACCAAAGGCGCGCTCAACACGTTGACTTTGGCTCTGGCACGCGCGCTGGCACCCAGCGTGCGCGTGAACGCCGTTTGTCCCGGCTTCATCGAAACGCGCTGGCATCACGCGCGCTTCGGCAGCGCCGCGGAATACCAGCAGTACCGCGACAAAGTTGTCGACAATGTGACCTTAGCGAAGGTTTGCAAGGCCGAAGACGTAGCCGAACTGGCGGTATGGCTGGTCGAGCACGGAGACCTCATGACCGGCGAGACGCTCAAGCTCGACGGCGGCTCGCATCTTGGCGTGCCTTGGCGCAAACGCTAGCGCCGGCCGTCGTCTCTTACACTATCAACAACCGAGGCAAAAGCAATGAAATTGACCACGCTGGAAAAGAACAAAGGCGCCAAGATCGCCAACAAGATGAGCAAGACGGTTACGCCAGGCCGCTTTTCGGCGGAAGCGAGCGTGGTTGTGGAGCGGCGCGAGCAACGCAGGCGCGACCAAGCGCTTGGCTTGGTGCCGTTCGCAGTTAAATTGGACGGTGCATTGGTGAAAGCGATCCACGCTCTGGCGCAGGAGCAGGCAAACTCACTGAACGATGTCGTGGCCGAGTTGCTGAGGAAGGGTTTAGCCGGAAAGTAGTTATCGCAAGCGTGAGGCGGAGCCAACTGCTGCGCCTGATAATATGAGCGGGCTATGCGCCCGCCTGTCTACCTCGATTACAACGCGACCACCCCCGTCGCGCCGGAAGTCGTGCAGGCCATCTTGCCGTTCTTGCAGCAGAGCTTCGGCAATGCATCGTCGCTGCACGCCTATGGGCGTGCGGCGCATACCGCCCTCGAAACGGCGCGCGGACAAGTCGCCGGCCTGATCGGCGCGCGGACGGCCGAGATAGTTCTTACCGGCGGCGCTACCGAAGCCAACAATCGTGCCACGGGCATGAACGCGCAGCGCGCGATGGGCGCAGTGCGCTGCTCGGTTGGGGCGCACACCACAACGCAAGAAATCGAACGCGCCGTCGCGGCCCTGGCGCAGGCGTGGCGGTGCTTAGCCCAGCCGAGCTGGCAGCCGCGACACATTGATCTCGCCCACGCGACGTATCTACATTCAAGAACGGAGGAAACCATGACATCACGCTGGACGCGCCGGCCCGAAGGCTCAAACTGGGGCGATTTCGGACCCGACGATCAGCGCGGCCGCATGAACTTGCTGACGCCGGAGAAGGTAAAGCAGGGCATCGCAGAAGTGAAAGAGGGCAAGACATTTTGCCTCAGTTTGCCGCTCGACTTGCCTGGTGGCAATGTGCTTAATCCGCGCCGTCACCCACCGCGCCGTTTCGCCACCATGCGCAGCGGGCGCGCCAATTTCAATTGCGCGCTGTCGCACGAGAATCCCGACCACACCGATGTCGTTAGCGACGATGTCGTGTTGCTCACTTTGCAATACTCAACCCAGTGGGACTCCCTGGCTCATGTGGGAAGTCAGTTCGATGCGGATGGTGATGGCAGTACCGAGATCGTGTACTACAACGGCTGGCGCGCCGGCGAGGACATCGTAAACCGCGAGAACGTGGATGCGCACGAACCTTGGGCGCGCTACGAAGGTGTTGAAGCCAAGCGCCTAGGCATTGAAAACATGGCCACGGCCTGCGTGCAGGGCCGCGCGGTGATGGTCGATTTGCACGCCCACTTCGGCCGCGAGAAGAAGTACGTCGGTTACGACGACTTGATGCGCGTCATGCAGCAGGACAAAGTCGTGGTGGAAAAAGGCGATATGGTTTGCTTTCACACCAACTTCGCGCAAGCCATTGTCGAGATGCGCGGCAAGCCGGACAAACAGGTGCTGGAAAATTCTTGCGCAGGGCTCGATGGACGTGACGGCAAACTGCTCAACTGGATCACCGACAGCGGCTTGGCAGCGCTCATCGCGGATAACTACGCGGTGGAAGCGTACCCGCCGCGCCCCGGCAGCGGCAAGCATGCGCATCTGCCGCTGCATGAGCATTGTTTGTTTAAACTTGGTATTCATCTCGGCGAGATTTGGTATCTCACCGAACTGGCCGATTGGCTGCGCGCCAACGGCCGCAATCGTTTTTTGTTGACCGCGCCGCCGCTGCGTTTGCCCGGTGCGGTGGGGTCACCGGCGACGCCGGTGGCGACGGTTTGACGTCGAACTAATCAGGAGGTGATGCTATGTCCCAAGTAATCCCCGAGAAGTTTCTCGACTTGTTTCAAAAGAAGGCGTTCGCGCACTTGGTGACTTTAATGCCGGACGGCAGCCCGCAATCGACCCCGGTGTGGTGCGATTTCGACGGACAGTATGTGCTGGTCAATACCGCCGCCGGCCGCCAGAAGGACAAGAACTTAGTTCGCGACGGGCGCGTCGCGCTGTCGATCATCGATCCCGATAATGCCTACCGCTACCTCGAAGTGCGCGGCCGCGTCGCGGAGCGCACCACCAACGGCGCCGACGATCATATCGACAAGATGGCGAAGAAGTACATGGGCAAGGACAAATATCCTTTCCGAAAAGAAGGCGAGCAGCGTGTGATCTTCAAGATCAAGCCGGAGCACATCACCGGGATGTGATTCGGCATGGCTCGAACAAGGCGCTGCGGCGGAGCGTGCATTAGTAGCTGATCCGACGAGGTAGTCCCGAACGTTGTCAGGCTCAATGTCTATCTAATCGTCAATGCCGATTTCGACGAAGCGCCACGCGCCATCCTCGCCTTTGCGAAACACGAAAATCGTCTGACTGCAGAACACCATCATCGCGCCGTCAGCCTCCAGCACCGGCTTGGTTGTGTTTAGGCACGCCTGCATAGCAGCGGTGGCCAGACCCGTCCACAGCGTGTCGGCTTGGCTTTCTTGCAGCGCTTCACCGCCGAACAGAAACGGGAAGCGTGTCAGTGCGTTCAAGCGCAATGTATCGCGGGCGGCGAAGGCAGAGGCAAACGCGGTGAGGAACAGTTGACGGTGCGAGTCGGGGTCGCCGCTCGCAATAGCCGCGGCCATGGGCGGGCCTAATTTCAAGCGAATGATGCGCCGCGTGTTGTCGGCGGCCGGGTCGTTGAACCACGTCACTTCAACCTGCGCGTCCTTGGCGAAGGTGAGTGATTTGGCGCCGGCATTGGAGAACGTGGCGGGCGAGAAACTATCTCCAGCGTTCCAGGAAAAGCGCTCGTTTCCGACGTCAAAGCCTTCGCTCACCGTGCGTTTGTAGGCGAGCGAGGAGCGCGTCCAGTCGCGGCGCGAGGAGACAATATGCCAACTCTCGGTAATCGGCCCGCGCGTGACGTGCACGCCCTCGCCACTGCGCAGCATCGCTTGCACCCGTTGCAAGTCCCAGACTTGAATACCGTTGATACCTAGGAACAGCACGGCAGAGATGATCGGTAACACCATCGTAGCCGCGCGCTTGCGCAAGAAGCGCTCGTACGCCCAAAAGCCCAGCGGCAACAATGCGAACAGGCTCGCCGGTACGAAACCGATCGGTTCCGCGGCGGCATCGAACACCAATTCCATGAAACGGTTCCTTTTGCTAGACGGCGAGCTTAGTTCCGCTCGTCAGTGTGTTCGCCGTCGGGTGCTATTCGTACTCCATTCTTACCGAGTTTCATGACCAATTGCAGCAATTCCGTTGCGTGCTGCATGATCGGTGCGGCACGTGGATCTTGGGTGAGAGCCGACATCGGCAAATCGCCAAAGTAAAGCCCGTCCGACACAATAAAGCTTAAGCGAAAGCGTTCCGGGGACGGTGGCGGGGGATAAGTTGCCCAACTTGGCGAGTCTGCAGCGCCTGCCGCAAAGCCGTTAAGGTGGGAACGCGTGCGGCAAATCGACCTTGGTCGTCACACTAAGCGATTTGCGGTTGCGCCCTAGATTTTAGGGCGCAATCGCTGGCAAGCTACCGTTTCTCTATGCGATTTCCAGCACCACGCGCCCGACCAGCGTCCCGGCCTTGAGCTGATCCAGCGTGCGGCTGACATCGGCGATGGGCCGCTTTTCGATCGGAATCGGCTTTAACTTTCCTGCCTTCGCAAGCGCGACCAGTTCGCGCAATTCGGTGGTCGTGCCGACGTTGGAGCCCAGCACAGTCAGTGCGCGCTGCACCATGACCACCGTGGACATCGGAATCTCGCCGCCGTAAAGGCCGACCAGCACCAGCTTGCCGCCCTTGCGCAGCGTGGCTAACGCAAGCGCCGCGGTGTCGGTGCCGGCCACGAGATCGACCGCGCCGAAGATCGGTCCGCCGGCGATTTTCTTGATTTGGTCGGCGGCGTCCGCGTCGCGTCCGTTGACGCACGCTTGTGCGCCGGCGGCTTTTGCAGCGGCGAATTTAGCCGGGTCCACGTCGACTGCGATCACGCGCTCATGGCCGAGTGCGCGCAAGGCGCTCATCGCCGCGAGTCCCAAGCCGCCCGCGCCCATCACGGCGACGTATTCGCTCGGCGGAATCGTGCCGAGTTGCTTGATGGCGGAGTAAGTCGTCAAGCCCGAACATGAGAGGGTCGCGGCCCACATCGGATCGATGCCGCTCGCATCGACCAAGTAGCGCGGGTGCGGAATCAACAAATGATCGGCGTAGCCGCCTGGGGCTTGCACACCGACGTAGCGTTGCTGCATGCAGTGGTTGTCTTGCCCTTCATGGCAGCGCACGCAATTGCCGCAGCCGATCCAGGGATTGACCAAACGGTCCTGGCCGATCGGCGCGTCCTTGGCGTCCGGTCCAGCGGCGATGATGGTGCCGTAGGGTTCGTGGCCGAGAGTGACCGGCGGCTTCATGCCGCGCTCGCTCATGTGAAATTTCTTGCCGCCGCCAAGTTCGAAATACCCTTCGCGGATGTGCACGTCGCTGTGGCACACGCCGCAATACTTCAGTTTGAGCAGCACTTGCGTGCCGGTCGGCTTGGGCGTTTCGTGATCGCGGCGTTGCAGCGCTTTGCCCCATTCGACGACGTCGTAGCTATACATGGTGGTCTCCTCTCCGGTTCGGGTATCGATATGGCGTTATGAATGCATTTTCGCACGTTGGCGCGCGGAACGTGTGCCGCTGCCGCCGTTAAGGCGCGCTCTGCTTAGGGAAATTTCGAACAAACTTTCGGACCGTCATTGCGAGCGTGGCGAAGCAATCTAGACTTTCCTCTGTTCAACTGATTTAGATTGCTTCGTTGCTGCACTCCTCGCAAAGATGGCTGATTCAGTAGTCTCTCAAGGATTGAAAACTAAGTCCGTCGACTGTACTTCGAATAGTTTGCGATAGTGGCCATCCGGCCGCGCCATAAGTTCGGCATGCGTTCCTTGTTCGATGATGCGGCCGTGGTCGAACACGAGAATGCGGTCCAAGCGCTGCACGGTGGAGAGCCGGTGCGCGATTACCAGCGTGGTGCGCCCGGCGATGAGTTTGTCGAGCGCATCGCGTATCAGTGCTTCGGAGATTGAATCCAAGCTCGATGTCGCTTCATCGAGTATCAATATCGGCGTTGCTGCCAGAATGGCGCGCGCGATCGCCACGCGCTGGCGCTCGCCGCCCGAGAGTTTGATGCCGCGCTCCCCGACCAGCGTGGCGTAGCGGCGCGGCAACGTATGAATGAACTCATGCGCGTGCGCCAGTTCAGCACTGCGCGTGACTTCACTCTCGGTCGCGCGCGGACGGCCGTAAGCGATGTTCTCCGTCAACGAGCGGTGGAACAAAATCGCCTCTTGCGGCACCAAACCGATGGCGCGGCGCAAACTCTCTTGCGTCGCCTTTGCGATGTCCTGGCCGTCGATGAGAATGCGTCCGCTTTCCAGGTCGTAGAGACGCTGGATCAGCTTCACGAACGTGCTCTTGCCGCTACCGGAGTGACCGACCAAGCCGACGCGTTCGCCCGGCCGAATACCGATGTTCAGATCGGTGTAAAGCGAGGCGCTTTGGCCGGCATAGCGGAAGCTAACGTGCTCGAACTGGATGTGCCCGCGCGGCACTTGCAGAATGCCCGCGCCGGAGCAATCAGACACCTCGGACCGTTGCTCTCGGAAATCGATGACGTCACTCATCTCGTTGATGGCTTTTTGCAGGTTGCGCACGTGCTGGCCGACATCGCGCAGATAACCGTTGATGAGGAACTGCGTGGCGACCAGGTAAGTTATATCGCCCGGCGTGGCGCGCCCTCGCAGCCACAGCCACAGTCCGCACGAAAGCAGCGCACCTTGCAACAGCCACAGCATGCCGGACTGCGCCAAGCCGGTGTCGAGTGAGCGGTTCCAGGCGATGAAGGAGCGCAGCCGCCAGCGTTTGGTGATGCGCGCGAAGCGCTCCTGTTCGCGCTGTTCCGCGCCGAATGCTTTGACTACCGCATTGGCGCCGATGGTGTCGGCAAGGTAACCGCCGATGCGTGAATCGGCTTCCTGCGCGCGCTGCGCCGCAGGTGCAACCCAGGCCACCGAGAGCCATACGCTGACGATGACGAAAATCACGATGCCTGCGCCGACCACGAACCCCAATTCTGGCCAACGCCAAGCGAACAACACGGTAACGCCAAGGGCAACGATAGATGCGGGGATAAGGCCGTACATGAGCGTGTCGCCGAAGCTGTCGAACGCCCACATGCCGCGCGTGATCTTACGCACGGTAGCGCCGGCGAATGAGTTGGCGTGCCAGTCGGCGGAGAAGCGCTGCACCGCCGCGAATCCATCGACGACTACTTCGCGCAGCACGTTGGCCGCGAGCCAAGTCCACAAGCGCGAATTCAGGTAGCGCACGATGTGAAAGGCGGCGCTCAGGCCGAGCATGGCGGCGAGCGCAACAAACGCCGCTCGGGCACCCGCGGACGCGGCGACTGCTTCCACCATGCGGCCCGCGGCAATCGGCACGCTTACGTCGATCAAGGTTGAACCGATGCGCGTGAAGAAGACCGTGCCGATCGCCCAAGGGTAGCGGCGCCAGTAGGTCCACGAGAAGCGAAAGGCGCGCGAGTAAAAACCTTTGAGCATGTGGCAAGCATAACAAGACCGAGCTGTGCCCCGGTAGGTTAGGGTGCCCTCGGCGGCGCTGGCGCGATCCCTTAGGTGTCGATAGGCCGTATGGGCTACTCCATTTGTAGCCTGTTCACCGTTTACTTTGGCAACGAAAATATCCGCTGCTCGATGTCCGAGCTTAGAAGAGTTTCGATTGTGAATCTGGAGGTGAGATTATGCAGTTGCTTCGTTTCGTTTGTGCATGTCTTTTGTTCTTGTCGTCCGCTGCTTTCGCACAGCAAAGTATCCTCGTACTCAAGAGTTCGCCGGGCGACCCGGTCGGTGGTGGGACCACTCGGGTTTTCTCCCCGCCGAGCGCAACGCTCTTTGCGAACTCGAATGGTTTTGGCGGTGTCAGCGTGTCGGTGCAGGAGGGGATCTTCCCGCCGCAATTCTGGTCGTTGGATTTTGCCCCGGCGCTCGGTTTGGCGTTGCAGCAAGGCTTCTATCCCCAGGCCGAACGGTTCGGAAACCCATCGCCAAACGCACCGGGCTTGTTGGTTTCGGGTAACAGCGCTTTCTGCAACACGATCGCGGGCTCTTTCAACGTCCGCGAAATCGCCTTCGGTCCATTCGGCGAAATCCAACGCTTTGCCGTGGATTTCGAGCAGTTCTGCGATGGCGTGCAGCAGCCGCTTACCGGTGAATTGCGAGTCAATTCTGCTGTCGCGACGACTATCCCGCTGCCGCCGATCATCACGCTGGATAGCGCCATGAACTTCGCCGGGTGCGTCGAAGCGACCGGTCCGGCTGGCGCAGCGGTCAAGCTGAATGCCACTGCCTCCCGTGACGCCATGGGCGGCACGAACTTAACATTCAGTTGGACTACCTCGTCCGGCAAGACAGGCACCGGCGCCAATTTCTCGTTTAACCAGCCGTTGGCTGGTATGCCCACCATTGTCGAACTCTCCATGCTCGATCGCACCAACGGCCAGCGCCAAACGGCGAGTAAATCAGTCTGCGTTTCGGATACCACGCCACCAACCATCGAGATTCTGTCGCCGAAGCAAGGAGAAGTGCTCCGCGGCGCAGGTCCGGTGCGTCTCGATGTGCGCATCACTGACGCAGTGGATAAGAACATCAAGAAGTTCAACGCGAGTTTCGGCACGCAAGGCAACTACTCGATCGGACCCAGCGGCCGCGAGCGTGTGCAGCTGGTTCGGCCGGATTCGGGCGAGCAGATACAAATGCAAATTTCAGTGCAAGCTAGCGATGCGTCGGGTAATCCGGCCTTTGCCAACGTGAATTTCACGCGCGCGAAGCGCACCCCTGGCGGACCAACGCCATAGGCTTGAGTTTTGCCCGGCCGCGGTGAAGGAAGGGGCGATCCACGGTCGCCCCTTTCCGCTTGGCCGCACTGCATACAAACACTTGTTGACGTGTTCTTGCGGCGCTCTATACACTGCGGCTGACATTCAAATTGGGGGAATATCAAGTGAGAACACGACGACTCATCAAGACAGCGGCGCTCGCGGTGGCACTTGGACTGCCCTCTGCTGCCAGTTCTACCGAAGTGCTGTTCGCGTTTGTGGAGAGCTCTCCGCCTTACGTACCCGACGGCCAGCAGCTTGCAGGCATGATAGCTGGGCTGCCGGGGTTCAACGTTACGCAGCGCTTTCTAGATGCGGCGGTCTTCAACGACTACGCGAGTTTCGATCAGGTCTGGGTCTACGATCTTTTCGTCGGCGCAAATAACAACGCCACTCAGATGGCGAACTACCAAAACATCGCCAACTGGTACAACGCCCTGAGCACAAAGAATCTCATCGCTGATGGACGCATCATCTCGTCCGCGCCATTTTGGACCGGCGCCGGCGGTTTTGCTGCGGAGGACGCTTGGATCCGCAACTATGCCGCACAACTGGACAGCGTCGGCGGTGGTCTGGTGCTCGGTACGGATCACAACGACTATCAATCCGGTATCAACCAGATCAATGCGCTCATCAACATCAATCCCTTCACCGGGTTCTTTGGCGCGTTTCCCACTAGCCAAGCGTTAGTGGACAGTCTCTCGCCGCTCTATGTGCCGATTGGAAACTGCGTCGGATCGCCAGGGCAGCCTTGCATAAACGACAACTCAACCACCGGTTTCGTGCCGGCAGGGCTGCAGCCGAACGGCCAGTTTCTGACTCCTGTTGCCTATCATGGGACAACATCGACCGCATTTACCAATGCGGCCGTGTCGGCAACGTTCGGCAGCCCGACGTTTCCAGTTTCCGAACCCTCCAGTCTTGCGCTCTTAGGTCTAGCTTTCGCCGGGATGCGGTTGCGGCGGCGCGGTAAAGCCATTTCGTAGATTGCCGCTTCGCCGTGCGCACGCGCGCGGCGGATTCATACAATATTCCCAACGCCCAGCTTTTGCTGGGCGTTTTTGTTTTTGAAGCGGCCCGTATCAGCCTTCGAGCTATCGCGTGCCGATGCGCGAGCGACCTTGTTGCTGCATATCGAGCGTTTTCAGGTTGGACCAAGCGTCGAAAAATTTGACACGAATGAGTCGGGCGAAGTGATTGCATTTGGCAACATATTGAAACTCTAGCCGACCGAGATCGCATCCTCTTCTTTGCCGGCTTTCTTTTCAAACCACACCTGGGTTCAGCAATCGAGGTCGACACCGCTTTTGTCCGGCACGAGATTCGTACGCTACGCGTTCGGTGGAACTCGCGTAGATGGCTCAAACAATGATGGCTATCTGGATGCAGCTTTTTTGGATGCAGTCGGCTCGGTGTCGCCGGTGCCGGAGCCAATGTCGCTTTCCTTGCTTGGGTTTGGTTTAGCTATTGGAGCCTCGCTTCGGACAGGACGAAAGCTATAAATGGCGTGGCCTGAACAAGGCGCGTTTTGAGTGTTGGGCAATCTCTCAGGGGCGGCTGTGATCGCTTCATTTGTACGTAAGTTCCGATCGAGGCGGTTCCCCGCAGGTACGCGTTTTCGAGTAATCTCGCGCTGGCTCTTAAACAACGGATGACTCGGGCGCGTACGGGCGCAGCCCGGGCGCACGCGCTTGATCGCAACCCTAGTTCGCTTTTCCATCCGCTATGCTGGCGCAGTGGTCGCGCTGGCGGTCGCGGTTGTCCTGTACGGCTTGTACGTGCTGACGCGCGCGAAATTCGAGGTGTTTCCGGAGTTTTCGCCGACGCAAGTCGTGATCCAAACCGAGGCACCGGGCTTGTCGGCAGAATTGGTCGAGACGCTAGTGTCGCAGCCGATCGAGAGCGCGGTTTCCGGCGTGGTCGGCTTGCAGTTGTTGCGTTCGCAGTCGATTCCGGGTTTGTCGGTGGTGACCATCGTCTTTGACGAGGGTTTGGACATTTATCGTAATCGGCAACTGACCACCGAGCGTCTTGCCACGCTGGCGGGCAAGCTGCCGGCCGGCATCGTGCCAAAAGTCACGCCGCTGACGTCTTCCGCCAGCACGGTGCTCGGGGTGGGCATCACCGCCAAGACGCGCTCGCTGGTGGAACTGCGCACCGTGGCCGACACTTTGATCAAGCCGCATTTGTTGCAGGCAAGCGGCGTGGCGGATGTGAACGTGTTCGGCGGCAAGCTGCGGCAATGGCAGATCCAAGCGCAGCCGGAACATCTGCTGCGCTTTGGCTTGAGTTTGGCGGAGCTTATCGAGGCGGCGCGGCGCGCTACCGGCGTCGCCGGCACCGGGTATATCGAAAATCAGAATCAGCGCATCATCGTCAATGTCGACGCGCAAGCGCTCGATCCGCGCAGTTTGGAGCACGTTGTCGTGGGGCTGGCCAGCGGGGAGGGCGCGCGGCCGATCACGCTCGGCGAGGTGGCGCGCGTGGTCGAAGCGGCGGCGCCGTCGATCAGCGCGGCGGCGATCAACAGCGTGCCGGGGGTGTTTTTCATGGTGCAGGGCCAACTCGGCGCCGACACGCGCGTGGTGACCGAGCGGCTGCAACAAGCCCTAAACGAAATCGACGGCGTCCTGGCACGGCAAGGTATCGAATTGCACCGCGATCTATTCCGGCCGGCGGATTTCATCGATACCGCGGTCAAGAACGTGCGGCGCGATTTGCTGATCGGTTCGGCGCTGGTGGTCGGCATCCTGTTTCTCTTTTTGTTTAACCTGCGCACGGCGGTAATATCGGCCGCGGCCATTCCCGTTTCATTGATCGCTGCGGTGATCATTCTCGAAGCGTTCGGCATGAGTCTGAACATCATGGTGCTCGGCGGCCTGGCGATTGCGTTGGGCGAAGTGGTCGACGATGCCATCATCGACACCGAGAACATCTTCCGCCGTCTGCGCGAGAACCGCTTGTTAGCGCAGGCCCGCCCCGCGCATCAAGTCGTGTTCGATGCTTCTTTGGAAGTGCGCAGTTCGGTGGTGTACGCGACCTTCATCGTCGCTTTGGTGTTCGTTCCTCTGCTTACCCTTGGGGGGATAGCGGGGAAACTGTTTTCGCCATTGGGTCTTGCTTACATACTGGCAATCTTAGCTTCGCTGGTGGTGGCGCTGACGCTGACGCCCGCGTTGAGTTTTCTGCTGCTGACCGGCAAGGATGCGCAAGCGAAAGATCCACCGCTTATCGCTTGGTTGCAGCCGGGCTATCGCCGCACCTTGGCTTGGATCGAGCGGCATCCGGTGGCGATCATCTTCAGCGTCGGGCTCGTGCTCGCTGCCGGGGTGGGGATGCTACCGCTGTTCGGCGCCGAATTTATCCCGCCGCTGAAAGAAGGTCATTACATCGTGCACATGAGCACGGTGCCGGGCACTTCCGAGCAAGAATCGTTGCGTATTGGCCAGCGCGTGGCGCAGCGCATCGGCGCTATTCGCGGCGTGCGCTCGGTGGTGCAGTGGGTCGGGCGCGCCGAGAGCGGCGCCGACACTTTCGGCACGCACTACAGTGAATTCGAGGTGGAGATCGGCCAATTGCCCGGCGCGGATCAACGCCGCATCTACCGCGAGATGCGCGCGGCGCTCGGGGAAATCGAAGCAGGTGAAGAAGATGACGCCGCCGCTGAGAAATCCGTTGTTAAGGGGAACGAGCCCGCTCTTGCGGAAGATGACGAAGCCAGCGCGGCGGCGGCACCCAAGAGCGAGAACCTGCAGCAAGCCCAAGGTTTCTTGGGGGTGAACTTCGCCATCAACACGTTCTTGACCGAGCGCATCGGCGAAACCATTGCCGGCTACGCCGCGCCGGTGGTAGTCAATGTGTTCGGTACCGATTTGGATCTGCTCGACCGCGACGTGCGCCAGGTGGCCGGTGTGCTGGCGGAAGTGCGCGGTGCGCAAGACGTGCAGTTGCTTGCCCCGCCCGGCGCGCCCCAGCTCAACATCCGCTTGCGCCCGGAAAAGCTGCGCGCGCTTGGCTTGGCGCCGCTCGATGTGCTCGATGCCGTGCGCACCGTGTACGACGGCATGCCGGTCGGGCAGGTGTACCAAGCGGGTCAGGTCATCGATCTAGTGGTGACGCTCGATGCGGCCAAACGCACCGACCTCACGCGTGCCGGCACGCTTGCCTTGCGCGCCCGCACCGGCCGCATGGTGACGCTCGCCGATGTGGCCGATATCGCGCAGACCAACGGCCGCTACAAAGTGCTGCACGAGGGCGGCAAGCGGCTGCAGACAGTGACTGCCAGTGTGCGCAACCGTGACGTTGAAGCGTTCGTCGATGATCTTCGACAGCGCCTACGTAGTGTGCGCTTGAGCGCGGGCAACTACGTTGCCGTCACCGGTGCGGCGCAGGCGCAGCGCCAGGCGCGTGAAGAGTTGCTGGTACATTCTTCGCTCGCTGCCGTCGGCATTTTTCTGTTGCTGTACATCGCTTTCAACAATTTGCGCAATTTGGTAATCACGTTCGTCAATTTGCCATTTGCGCTGGTTGGCGGTGTGGCCGCAGTGCTGGCCACCGGCGGCTGGGTGTCGCTCGGCTCGTTGGTGGGTTTCGTGACTTTGTTCGGCATCACGCTGCGCAATTCGATCATGCTGGTGTCGCACTATCAGCATTTGGTGCAAAACGAGGGCGCGCCATGGAACGCAGCGACGGCGCAACGCGGCGCGCAGGAGCGCTTGCCCTCGATCCTGATGACTGCGCTGGTGACGGCCCTGGGCTTGCTGCCGCTGGCGCTCGGCAGCGGCGAGCCCGGCCGCGAGATCGAAGGGCCAATGGCCACTATCATCGTCGGCGGGCTGATCACGTCGACCATCCTTAACTTGCTGGTGCTGCCGACGCTATTGCTGCATTTCGGTCGATTCAGCAAGCAGCTGTTCCGAGGGTAAGCCGCGCATAAGTGCCGCGCAGAGCACTTCCGGCCGCGCGGCGACTGCGCTGCAAAGGATGCACCGTGGGTCTTGCATCGGGCTCGTGGTCATATTAGTGTGCAAAGAGCCCGCCAAAATCCCCCTCGAACCCGCATGGAGGATGCACAGATGACACCGTTCAACGACCCAGCACAATTTCTAACGCAACTGTTTCAGTCCGGTCAGGATTTCGTTCGCCAGTTTGCCGCCGCCGGTGCTGCTGCAACGGCGCCCTCGGCCGCAGCGCCGCATGCAAGCGGCGATTTCATGGCTGCGCCCAAACAAATGCTGGAGCTGCAGCAGCGCATGCTGGAGAATTTCACCGCGTTCTGGACCAATTCAGGGGGTACCGCGGGCGAGACCGATGACCGGCGTTTTGCCGACGCGGCTTGGCGTAACGATCCGCGCTTCGATTTAGTGCGGCGCGCCTATCTCGGCTACGCTCGCTTTCTGGAAGATTCCGTGAACGCCGCGCCGTTTGGCGAGAAGGAGAAAGGCCAACTGCGCTTCGGCGTGCGTCAATTCATCGACGCAATGAGCCCGGCTAATTTTCTTGCCACCAATCCGGAAGCCGCGCAGTTGGCGCTGGAAACGGGCGGACGCAGCCTGAGCGAAGGCATGGCGCTCTACTTGGAAGACTTGGCCAAGGGCCGCGTCTCCATGAGTGACGAAAAAGCTTTCAAAGTCGGCGAGAACCTGGCGCTCACACCGGGGCAGGTAATCTATGAAAACGAGTTGATTCAACTCATTCAATACGCGCCTGCCGCGGGCGCAAAGCAGGTCTACGAGCGCCCGCTGGTCATGATTCCGGCGTGCATCAACAAGTTCTATATTCTCGACCTGCAACCCGAGAACTCGGTGGTGCGCTACCTGGTCGAGCAGGGCCACACGGTGTTCATGGTCTCGTGGCGCAACATTTCCTCGGAGCAAGACAAGCTCACCTACGACGATTACGTCAACAAAGGAGTTATCGCCGCGATCGACGTTGCGCGCGCGGTGTGCCGCGTCGAGCGGGTCAATACACTCGGCTTTTGCGTCGGCGGCACCATACTTGCCTCGGCGCTCGGCGTATTGGCGGCGAACGGTGAGAAGAAGGTCGAAAGCATGACTTTGCTCACGACACTGTTGGACTTTTCCGATACCGGCGAGTTGGGCTTGCTGGTGAGCGAGCAAGGTGTGGCGGCGCGCGAGGCGACGATCGGCGCCGGTGGTGTGCTGCACGGCAAGGAGTTGGGGTTTATCTTCTCGGCGCTGCGCGCCAACGATCTGGTTTGGCAATACGTGGTGAACAGCTATCTCAAGGGCAAAGCGCCGCCCGCTTTCGATCTGCTGTATTGGAATTCCGACAGCACCAATCTGCCGGGGCCGATGTTCTGCTGGTACCTGCGGAACACTTACTTGGAAAACAAGTTGTGTCAGCCGGGCAAAGCCATGCTGTGCGATGTCCCGCTCGATCTCGGCGAGATCGATGTGGACACGTTCTTGTACGCCTCGCGCGAAGACCACATCGTGCCTTGGAGCGCGGCGTACGCCTCCAGCCAAGTGTTGGGCGGCGACTGCACGTTCGTGCTGGGGGCGAGCGGGCATATTGCCGGCGTGATCAATCCGCCGAGCAAGAACAAGCGCAACTATTGGGTCGACGGCAAGACGGCCGGCGATGCACAGGCGTGGTTCGACTCCGCGCGCAGCATACCCGGAAGCTGGTGGCCGTGCTGGAACGAGTGGCTGAGCAAGCGCGCCGGCAAGCGGGTGGCCGCGCGCACTAAATTAGGTAGCAAGAAGTACGCAGGCATAGAGCCAGCGCCCGGACGCTACGTGCAGGCGCCGGCGGATTGAACCCCGCTGTCATGAAGCCTGTAGCTCGCGGCGCGGACCAAGCCTCGCCCTAGCACGGCGGCTGATCGCCCGCGGAACGCGCCGAGTCCGGTTCGCGTCCGCGCGGGCCGCGTTTGCCCGACGTTATTGTTCTTTCTTCTCCGTTAGCGTCTTGACGATCTCGCCTAGCTCTTTGAGCGCGGCCTGATCGGCTTCGCTCACCTGATCGGCGCCCGGGCAGCGCGGATCGGTACGCTGCAGAGCGCCGAACATCGCTTTAGTGACAGGAATCGGATCGCAGCCATGCTCCGTTTCGCAGATAAAATCGAACTCGGGTTTTGCTTTGACGTGGCAAGCGAAGCAGTTCAAGCCAAAGCGGTTGTTGACTTCGGCGAAGCCGCGCGTGAAGATTTTTGAGCCGTTCTTGTCGACATCGATCCAGAAGAACTCCCAGTCGCGCGTCGCGGGACTAAAACCCTTCTGCTGCTTAATCATGACTTCATTGGGCATGAGCTGAACGACCGAGCCTTCCGGGTAGTCGCCCGTGCCTGCGTTAGCGACCGCCACCGTGCCTTCCAAGTTACCCAGCAAGTTGTCCACGTAGAAATGGCGCACCGGCGTCATTGCGGTAATGCACTTGAACGAGCTGTCGTCGACTTTGACCTTCGGCTCTTCGGCCATACTGAGAGTTGTGAGGCCGGCTAGTGATAGCAAGGCTGCTGTTGCCCTTACAAATAGATTCATAATCCCCTCGTTTGCTTATACTGCCATGACTTCATAAACAAGCGCGCTTGCAAGCCGTCGCCGGCGCGCTCCCTTAGGTGCTCTTCCGTGCTATTCCTGCACCTAAACCAATGATAGCGCCAGTGCCGCAGGCGCGTCATTCAAACCGTCAGGATCGGCCCGCGGCACTCACGCGCGCCGAGGCGATGAACTCGAAAGCGCGTGCTGCTAAGCTAACGTCTTCTGCAAGAGATGCGATCAAGCCCATGAACCTAGACCGAGTCCCCGCCGGCCGCGACCTGCCGAACGATTTCAACGTCATCATCGAAATTCCGATGCGTGGTGAGCCGATCAAGTATGAGTTGGATAAGACCACCGGCGCGCTGTTCGTCGACCGCTTCATGTCCACCGCGATGCACTATCCTTGCAACTACGGCTACATTCCAAAAACGCTGTCCGGGGACGGTGATCCGGTCGATGTATTGGTTATCACGCCGGTGCCGCTCATTTCCGGCGTGGTGGTGCGCTGCCGTCCGGTGGGCATGTTGAAGATGACGGACGAGGCGGGCGATGATTCCAAGCTGCTCGCGGTGCCGGTGGACAAGTTGTGTGCGCTGTATCGCAACGTCGAATCCCCGCGCGATTTGCCCGAGCAGGCGCTGGCGCAGATCGCGCACTTTTTCCAGCACTACAAGGATCTCGAACCGGGCAAGTGGGTGCGGATCGATGATTGGGTTGGGCCGGAAGAGGCGAAAGCGGAGATCATGGCCGGGGCTAAGAACTATGCCGCAGCGCCCGATAAGCCGATGTATTGAGCGCATACTCCTAGACCGAGAGCTTTTAGAGTCAATTTGCAAGCCATCGCAGGAAATACTCCACGGCGAGTATAGGTTGCGTACCGGGAATCTGTGGGCAGCAGGCTGGCCCAGCGACGCGCGGCTCGTGGCTAAGCCCGTGCGCGATAAATCGCCCGAGCCCGGAATCCGCAGACCGAGTTAGGTAGAATTCGTTCTGAGGGCAAGGCCGATGAGCTCTTGTTGCCGCGCTCAATTTCTCGGGGGAAATCATGAAGAAAATGATCGTCTTGGGTGCCGTCATTGCGGCGGCTGGCTGGCGCGCTTATGCCGATGACGCCGACAAACTGCTGGCGGCTGCGCAAGCTTTGTTTAAGCCGTTGCCCGCGAACGCCGCCACCGCTGAGCGTCCGGTGACGCCGGAGTTAGTCGCGCTCGGACGCGCGCTGTTTTTTGAGACGCGTGTGTCCGGCGACGGTAAAGTCAGCTGCGGCGGCTGTCACAACTCGCAGTTCTACGGCGCTGAGCCGATTGCGCAGACGGTGGGTTTCCAAGGCAAGGTGCTGCCGCGCAACACGCCCACGGTGTTCAACACCGCGCTGCAATTTGTGCAGCACTACGGCGGCAATCGCGTCGATGTCGAGGAGCAAGCGGTCAAGGCGTTGGTCAGTCCGTTCGCCTATGCGAATAAAGACTTGGCCGCGGCGGAAGCCAGGCTGCGCGCGTTGCCCGGTTATCGAGCCATGTTCGAAAAAGCCTTCCCGGGGCAAGCCGAACCGGTGACGGCGGAAAACTGGGGCAAAGCCATCGGCGCCTACGAACGCGTGCTGCTGACGCCTGCGCCGTTCGATCGCTTCCTGAACGGCGATACGAGCGCGCTCAGCGCAAAGCAAAAGCACGGGTTGGATAAGTTCATCGCTACCGGCTGCGGCGGTTGCCACAGCGGCGTCACCATCGGCGGTCAGATGTATCAAAAGTTCGGCGTGACGGCGGACTACTGGACGCTGACCGGCAGCAAGGAAAATGACATCCTCAAAGGCCGCGACAAAGGCCGTTTCCATGATACGAAGAAGGATGAAGACGCATTCATCTTCAAAGTGCAGCAACTGCGCAATGTCGCCGTGACGCCGCCGTACTTCCATGACGGCTCGGTCGCTACGCTGCCGGAGGCGGTCAAGATCATGGCGAAATTGCAGCTCGGCAAGGATTTGAACGATGCGGATACCAGCGACATCGTCGCGTTCTTGGAAAGCTTGACCGGTGAAGTGCCACAGAACTTCGCGCAGGTGCCGAATTTGCCGGTGGCGGCGTATAAGCAGTAGTGGTTGCTGAAAGGTCGTTCCCGCGCAGGCGGGAATCCATAACCCCTTTGGACACCGCATGGGTCCCCGCATTCGCGGGGACGACAAATGTGTCTCGGAACGAGGTAGCTCGCGATAGTTGCATTTGCGAGCGTCCTAACGCCACTTGTATTCCCGTTGGCGCCAGAATGACACAGCAGAGGCATAGCGCAAGCGAAAGGTAAAGGACCTGACATGATTAGAGATCGCATCGAAACCAACATTGCCGGCGGATTGAACTTCCCGCTGCCGCCGCTCGCTCGTGTGCGCCAAAAGTTCGATCACGCGAAGCTGGAGGATATCGCCGGTGCGATTCGCCGCGAGTTCGCGCGGCCGGACGTGCGCGAGCGCGTGAAGCCGGGGCAGGTGATCGCGGTCGGCTGCGGCAGCCGCGGCGTGGCGAATATTGCGCTGATCGCCTGCACCGTCGTGCAAGAGTTGAAGGCGCTCGGCGCCAAGCCGTTCATCTTTCCCTGCATGGGCAGCCACGGCGCGGCGACTGCCGAAGGCCAGCGCAAAGTGCTCGAGACTTACGGCATCACGGAAGAAACTGCCGGTGTGCCGATTCGCGCGACCATGGAAACCACCATCGTCGGGCACTTGGACGATGGCACCCCGGTGCACATGGACAAGTACGCGGCGGAAGCCGAGGCGATCGTCGTCATCAACCGCATCAAGCCGCACACCGGTTTTCGCGGCGCGACCGAAAGCGGGCTGACCAAGATGCTGGCCATCGGCATCGGCAAGATCACCGGCGCGGCCACTTATCACACGCACGGCATGGATCGCTTCCCCGATCTGCTGCCGGCGGTGCGCAACGTCAATATCAGCAAGCGCAATGTGATCTTCGGCGTCGGCGTGGTGGAAAACGCCTACGACGAAACCAAGCTGATCGAGATTGTCCTCGCCGACAAGCTGGCCACGCGCGAGCCGGAGCTGCAAGCGATGGCGAAAGCCAATATGCCGCAGATCTTTTTCGACGAGATCGACGTGCTGGTGATCGACGAGATGGGCAAGAATATTTCCGGCGCGGGCTTCGATCCGAATATCGTCGGCCGCAATCGCCGCGCGATTTCTTGGCCGGCCAAGCCGAATGTCAAAAAGATCGTCGTGCTCGGGCTGACGCGCATCACGCACGGCAACGCCACCGGCCTCGGCTCGGCGGACGTCATCACCATGCGGCTGTTCAAGGAAATCGATATTCCTTCGACCTACGCCAACATCATCACCTCGATGAATTTGGACGGCGGCTACATCCCGATGGTGATGAACACCGACCGCGAAGCGATCGCGCTGGCGGTGAAAACCGTGGTGCGCGTGAAACCGGAAGATTGCCGCATCGTGCGCATTCGTAACACGCTGCATTTGGGCGAAATCGATGTCTCGGCATCGATGCTGGAAGAAGTGCGGCGGCAACCCGAGCGCTTTGAAATCGTGCACGAGCCGGCCGCTTGGCCGTTCGATGCGCACGGCACACTGGAGCCGCTGGTCGACAAGATGCACGCGGCGGCATGAGCGCCGCCCGTAGCACGCGCGCCGCCATTGGCGCGAGGAGCATGCCCACGGCGGCATGACCGCCGCGGCATAGAGGCAATCGAGCGCTGCGGTCGCATACCAATGACCGTATAGGCTCGAAGATCAAAACCACTCTTAATTCACGAGAGGCACATGACCAAGTATCTGCATTACATCGATGGAAAGTACGTCGAACCCAGTTCCGGCAAATGGTTCGATAGCTTCAACCCGTTCACCGGCGAAGTCTGGGCGCAGATCGCGCAAGGCAATGCCGAGGACGTGGAGCGCGCCGTGCAAGCCGCACATCGCGAACTGACCAAAGGACCGTGGTCGCAATTGACGCCGAGCCAGCGCGGCGTGCTGATGCACAAACTGGGCGATCTCATCGCCCGCGACGCCAAGAAGTTGGCGGAGATCGAGGTGCGCGACAACGGCAAGCTCATCGCCGAAATGCAGGCGCAGCTGAACTACGTGCCGAATTGGTACTACTACTTCGGCGGGCTGGCCGACAAGATTCAAGGCGCGGTAATTCCGCTGGACAAAAAAGGCTATTTCAACTTCACGCGCAATGAGCCGGTCGGCGTGGTCGGCGCCATCACGCCGTGGAATTCGCCGCTAATGCTTGCTGCGTGGAAGGTCGCGCCGGCGCTTGCCGCCGGTTGCACCGTGGTGCTGAAGCCTTCGGAGTTCACCTCCGCCTCCGCGCTGGAATTCGTCAAGCTGTTCGAAGAAGCGGGTTTCCCGCCCGGTGTAGTGAACGTCGTCACCGGCTTCGGCAAAGAAGTCGGCATGCCGCTGGTCGAGCATCCGCTGGTGCGCAAGATTTCCTTCACCGGCTCTGAGGTGACCGGGCGCCTGGTCAATGAGACCGCCGCGCGGCAGTTCAAGCGTGTTGGCTTGGAGCTTGGCGGCAAATCGCCGAATATAGTCTTTGCCGATGCGAAGATCGAAGATGCGGTCAACGGCGCCGTATCCGGCATTTTTGCGGCAACGGGCCAGACCTGTATCGCCGGCTCACGCTTGCTGCTGCAAGAATCGATACACGACGAATTCGTCGAACGGCTGGTCGCGCTCGCCAAGACGGCACGGATGGGCAACCCGATGAGCATGGACACGCAAGTCGGCCCGGTGACCACGCAGCCGCAGTATCAAAAAATTCTCGGCTACATCGATATCGCCAAGAACGAAGGCGCGAAACTGCTGATGGGCGGCGGCAAAGCCACGCGTCCCGAATGTGGCAGTGGCTGGTTCGTCGAGCCGACCGTGTTCGCCGGCGTCAACAACAAGATGCGCATCGCCCAGGAAGAAGTGTTCGGTCCGGTGCTCTCCATCATCAAATTCAAAGATGAAGACGAAGCCGTGCAGATCGCCAACGACGTGCGCTTCGGTCTCGGCTCGGGTGTGTGGACTAACGACATCGGCCGCGCCATTCGCATGTCGGAGAAGATTCAAGCGGGCACCGTGTGGGTCAACACCTATCGCGCGGTCTCTTACATGTCTCCCTTTGGCGGCTACAAGGAATCCGGCATGGGCCGCGAAAACGGCCAAGATGCGATTCGCGAATATTTGCAGACCAAGAGTGTGTGGATTAACAGCGGAGCGGCGACGGGGAATCCGTTTGTGATGCGGTAGGGGAGGCGCGGGGGGATAGGGAGGCGCGGGGAATAGGGAGGCGCGGGGACCCCCAGCTTCGCGTGCCCCGCGCTCGTTCTCTTGAGGCCGTGCCTATCGTGTTGGGTACGGCGGACCAGTTGCGTGGGACTTGTGCTCTATTGAAAGAGTTGAGTAGGGTGGATCAAGGCGCACAGCGCCGGATCCACCGTTTGCAGTAAATGCGCGTGGGCGGATCCGCTGCGCTTGATCCGCCCGACGAGATTTGGAGGAGGAGAAAAAATGAAAGGCATCGTATTCCTAGGCGAGCGCAAGCTCGAAATCATGGATTTCCCCGATCCCACACCGGGACCGGGCGAAGTCGTTTTGGAGATCAAAGCGTCCGGCATGTGCGGCAGCGATCTGAAGTTCTATCGCCCGATCGGTGGTGCGGCGTCGATGGGTTTGGGCAAGGTCAGCGGGCCGCTCATCGCCGGACATGAGCCGTGCGGCGTCGTCGCTGCGGTCGGTGCTGGCGTGAGCGAAAAACAAGCAAAGGTCGGCATGCGCGTCATGCAGCATCACTATCGCGGCTGCGGCGTGTGCGATCACTGCAACACCGGCTGGCGGCAATTGTGCGTAGAAGGCGTTAAGGAAGTCTACGGCGCTACCGGCCACGGCGCGCATGCGCGCTACATGAAATGCCCGGCCGATACACTGGTGACGCTCCCCGAGGAACTCTCATTCGAAACCGGCGCGGCAATTTCTTGCGGTACCGGCACGGCGTGGGGCGCGCTGCATCGCCTCAACTTGCAAGCCGACCATACGATTGCGATTTTCGGCCAAGGCCCGGTCGGCCTGTCGGCGACGCAGTTGGCTTCTTCAATGGGCGCGCGCGTGATCGCGCTCGACGTGAGCGACCAGCGTTTAAATCGCGCCAAAGAATTCGGCGCCGACGTGTTGATCAATCCCAAGACCACGGAAAACGTGGTGCAGGCAATCAAAGACGCAACCCAGGGCCGCGGCGCCCATCTCTCGCTCGATTGTTCCTCCTCGCCGCAAGCGCGCCAACAGGCGGTGCAATGCGTGCGCACCTGGGGCAAAGCCTGTTTCGTGGGCGAGGGCGACAGCGTTACCTTGAATGTCAGCAACGACATTCTGCGCCGCCAAGTGACCATCATCGGTTCGTGGACGTTCTCCACTGTCGGCCAAGCCGAATGCGCGCGCTACATCGCCGAGCGCGGCATCGATGTCGACAAGCTGTTCACGCGCAAATGGAAATTGGAGCAAGCCAAAGAAGCGTACGAATGGTTCGATGCGCAGAGCGACGGCAAAGGCGTCATCAACCCTTCGTAAGCGTAGGGCGCAATCCCGATTGCGCCGAATGTCTGACTCACGCGTGAAAGCCGGCATGCGGCGCGATGGGATCGCGCCCTACGAAGTATCACTTTAGGAGTGGGGGATAGGCCTGTGGCCAAGAACCATATTCGTAACTGGAACACTACTGGCTAAAGTAATTACTCTAAGTTTGGCGTAATCAACTCGTTGAGAATTCGAGCGGGATGGCTTCCTCACCGCGTTCCTCGCAACGGCGAAATTGAGCGTTATTGAATAGAGGCAATTCGATATGGCACAACATAGAATCGCAGTCATCGCCGGCGACGGCATCGGCAAAGAAGTCATGCCCGAGGGCGTGCGTGTGCTCGAAGCCGCGGCACGCAAATTCAATATCGCGCTCAAGCTCGATCATTTCAACTGGAGTTGCGACAACTATGACAAGCACAACTATTGGATGCCGCCGGACTGGCGCGAGCAGATCGGCGGACACGATGCGATTTATTTCGGCTCCACCGGCTGGCCGGCGCGTATGCCGGACCACATTTCTCTATACGATTCGCTGATGAAGTTCCGCAAGGGTTTCGATCAGTACGTGAACTTGCGGCCGGTGCGCTTGATGCCGGGCGTGGCTTGTCCGCTGGCGGGCCGCAAAGTCGGCGACATAGACTACTACGTCGTGCGCGAGAACACCGAAGGCGAATACTCGGCGGTGGGCGGACGCATGTTCGAAGGCACCGAGCGCGAGGTCGTGACGCAGCAATCGACGTTCACGCGCAAGGGCACCGACCGCATTATGAAGTTTGCGTTCGAGTTGGCGATGAAACGTCCGCGCAAGATCGTCACCTCTTGCACCAAATCCAACGGCATTTCGATCACCATGCCGTATTGGGACGAGCGCTTCGTCGAAATGGCGAAGAATTACCCCCAAGTGCAGACCAACAAGTACCACGTCGATGGTTTGACGATTCAACTCATCCTGAATCCGCAGCGTTTCGACGTGATCGTCGCCTCGAATTTGTTCGGCGACATCATCTCCGACATTGGCCCCGCTACCGCAGGCACTATCGGCATCGCACCATCGGCCAACATCAACCCCGAGCGCACTACACCCTCGCTTTTCGAGCCGGTGCATGGGTCGGCGCCGGACATTTACGGCAAGAAGATCGCCAACCCGATCGGCCAGATTTGGTCGGGGGCGATGATGCTCGAGCATCTCGGTTATGCGCAGGCCGCGGCGGCAATCATGACCGCCATCGAAAAGAGCTTGACCGACGGGCCGCGCACGCCGGACTTGGGCGGCAAGGCAAATACGGAGGAGGTCGGCAAGGCGATTGCTGCGGCGGTGTAAGAAGCGATAGAGATGAAGTGCGCGGAGTGCGTAGGGCGCAACCCCCGTTGCGCCGAATCCAATCCGACGCAAGCGCATTCGGCGCAATCCCTATTGCGCCGAATGCGACCGTAGCCAATCGCCCAAGATGCCCAACTATCGCCGTGCGATCGTAGCGGGTGCCACCTACTTCTTTACGGTGAACCTGCTTGATCGGCGCGAACGCCTGCTGGTCACGCATATCGAAAATTTGCGTGGGGCGGTTGCCTGGGTGCGAGCGCGCCACCCATTTCAGGTGCACGATTGGGTTGTCTTGCCCGATCACATGCACGCCGTCTGGACGCTGCCCGACGGCGACGGCAACTACGCTTTGCGCTGGGCGTCAATCAAGCGGGTGTTCTCTCGCGGTCTGACGCACGATGAGCCGCGCAGCGACGTTCGCCGCGCCCGTGGGGAACGCGGCATTTGGCAGAGGCGCTACTGGGAGCATCTTATTCGCGATGAGCGCGATTTCGAGCGGCACGTCGATTATGTTCACTTCAATCCCGTCAAGCATGGGTACGTGCGCCGCGTGATTGATTGGCCATATTCGACTTTTCATCGCGAGGTGGCGCGCGGTGTCTATCCAGCCGATTGGGCAGGCGACGATGCCTTCGATGCGATGGATACCGGTGAACGAGCGTAAGCGTAGGGCGCAACCCTCGTTGCGCCGAACGGAAACCGTGTCGCGTAGGGTGATGTGAATGGTTCGCGAAATTTGGGTTGCCATGCGGCGCAAGGAGGGTTGCGCCCTACGCCGGTTGATGAGCGAAGCTAGTTAAGTTTGCGTTGCTATGCGGCGCAACAGGGGTTGCGCCCTACGCAGGATCGAGCATTGTGGTCATTCCGCTTGTGGCGACAGCAGTCATGATAGTGATTGAAGAGCTTGACCGAAAGACGGCGCACCCGATCCGGTGCAAGGCTAATACGGAGGACGTTGGCAACGCGCTTGCGCCGGCGTGTAGGGCGCAACCCCTGTTGCGCCGAACGTAGGCGTTGCTATGGGGCGCACAGGCGTTGTGCCCTACGCAGCTTGGCAAAAGAAATTAGTGAAGTCTGTGTCACCGCCCAGCGCAACAGGCGTTGCGCCCTACGCAGGGGGGCTGTTTGACTTTACAATTCGCCGGTTGGTCATTGTTCTCAACGACATGAAAATTACGAAGCTCGAAGTCTACATACTGCGCGCGCCCGATACCGGGAGGCCGCATTGGGTCAGCCATTTCATCGTGCCGCGTGCGAATGAAATTCTGGTGCGCATGCATACGGACGAAGGCATCGAAGGCATCGGCATTTCTACCAGCTACACGCCGATCGAAGCGGCGATCCATGCCTTTCGCGGTGGCATTGCGGATTTGGTCGTCGGTGAGGATCCGCTCGCGCCAGAGAGTTTGTACCAAAAACTGTTTGGCTTGACGTGGCAGCGCTTCGCTCACGAAAAGGGCTGGTCGCGCGAAGCGCTGGTGCGCATCTCGGCCGCGGTAGATATCGCTTGTTGGGACGTGATCGGCAAGGCGGCGAAGCTGCCGTTGTACCGGTTGTTCGGCGGTTATCGCAGTGAAGTGCCGTGCTATGTGACCTGCGCTTACTACCGCGACGGCAAGTCGCTGGCGGAATTGCGCGACGAGATGCAAATGCTCAAAGCGCAAGGGCATCAGGGATTCAAGGCGAAAGCGGGCGGTGTGAGCCTCGCCGAGGATATGCAGCGCCTGGAACTGGTGCGCGAAGTGATCGGTGACGACAAGGATTTGATGGTCGACGTCAATCGCGGCTGGGATCTGGCCACCGCGATCGAAGGCGCACGTCTGCTCGAACCGCTGCGCCCGCGCTGGCTGGAAGAGCCGGTGCGTTGGGCGGACGACCGGCGCGAACTCAAGCTGCTGGCGCAGAAGACGCGCATCCCGCTTTCCGCGGGGGAAAGCGAATTGACCAGTTACGCCTGCCGCGCGCTGCTGGAAGAGCAGGCGATTGAAATTCTGCAGTTCGACTGCACCATGATGGGCGGCTTCACCGAAGGGCGCAAGCTGGCGGCGCTGTGCGAGTTGAATCACGTGCAAGTGGCGCCGCATCACGATTGCTTCATTCACGCGCACATTGTCGCGGCGTCGCCGGCGGGCTGTATCGTCGAGTCGTTCACGGATCCGGAGCGCGATCCGCTGCAAGCGGAGTTGTTCGAAGATCCGCCCAAGATTGCGAACGGATGGCTCCATCTGAAAGAGCAGCCGGGATTGGGTTTAACGCTATCGGCAAAGGCGTTGGCAAAGTTCGGCGAGCGCATCGTTTAACCAATAGCATTTGAGCTTTTGTTTCATAACTGATTGCCCGGATTACGCTGCGCTGCATCCGGGCTACGAAGGGACGCAATGAAAATCGCAATTGTGGGTTGTGGCGCAATGGGCAGCGTCTACGCGGGCTTGTTGGCCGATGCCGGGCATGAGGTATGGGCGATCGATACATGGCGCGAGCACGTGGACGCGATGCGCGCCAAAGGCCTGCGTGTCGAGGGCGCCTCAGGCGACCGCGTCGCGCGCGTGCATGCGAGTACGAACGCCGCCGAAGCGGGGCCGTGCGAATTGGTCATCATCGCCACCAAGACCATGCACGTCGAGCAAGCGGCGAACGCTGCGCGCGCCATCGTTGGGCCGGAGACAGTGGTGCTGTCGATTCAAAACGGTCTCGGCGGCCCGGATACCAGCGCGCGCGTGCTGGGGCGCGAGCGCGTGGCGGTGGGTGTAGTCGGCGGCTTCGGCGCTTCGATGAAAGGCCCGGGCCACGTGCATCACAACGGCTGGGAGTTGGTGCGCCTTGGGGAATTCGCCGGGCCGATCACGCCGCGCTTGGAGAAAGTGGCCGAGGTGTGGCGCTCGGGCGGCTTTAAAGTGAAGTGCTTTGACGACATCGATCAACTGGTGTGGGAAAAGCTGATCTGCAACGTGTGCTTCTCAGGCACTTGCGCAATCACCGAGCGCACCATCAGCGAAGTGATGAACGATCCGTACACTTGGGAGGTGGCGTCGGGTTGCGCGAAAGAAGCGTACAACGTCGCGCGCGCCAAGGGTGTCAAGCTCGATTTCGACGATGTCGTCGCCTACGTGCACCACTTCGGCACCAAGATCCCGAACGCGCGTCCCTCAATGCTGCTCGATCACATGGCGGGACGCATGTCGGAGATCGACGCGATCAACGGCGCGATCCCGGTGGCGGCGCGAACGGTGCACGTGGATGCGCCATTCAATACCGTGGTGAGCGCGTTGGTACGGGCGAAAGAAAAGAAGATGGGTGTGCGCAGCTAGTGCTGCACAGGGTTATACAGTTATCTCTATACATTCAGAAGTTAATACTGTAGTCATTTATTGCTAGATAACACTGCCAGTATTCGCCTGAAACCCGTTGACGCGGAAATTTTTCATGACGGACGTGTTCGCGCACCATTTCGCCGACTTATCACAAGTGCGCACGCACTACGTAACAGCGGGCGAGGGCGATGCCGTCGTTTTGCTGCACGGCTGGCCGCAGACTTGGTACTCGTGGCGCGAGGTGATCGCGCTGCTCGCGCCGCACTACTTCGTCGTCGCGCCGGACTTGCGCGGGTTAGGCGATTCTTCGCGGCCCGATCAAGGCTACGACAAGCGCACCATTGCCGAAGACGTTTACGAACTTGCCACTCGTACGCTGGGACTCAAGTCGTTTTTCTTGGTTGGCCACGACTGGGGCGGGCCGGTCGCGTTTTCGTTGGCGGCACATCATCCCGATGTGGTGCGCAAGCTGGCGATCGTCGATGTGGCGATCCCCGGCGACGGTAATCCCAACATCAGTCAGGGCGGCAAGCGCTGGCATCACGCGTTTCATCAAACTTTGGCGCTGCCCGAGCAGCTCGTAACCGGGCGCGAGGACATTTATCTCGGCTGGTTCTACCGCAACTATGGCGCGCGCGCCGATGCGATCGACCCGGCGGCCGAGGCGGAGTACTTGCGCGTCTATCGCCAGCCGGGTGCGCTGCGCGCCGGTTTCGAGTTCTACCGCAACATTCCCAAAGACATTGCCGACAATGAAGCGCTGCTCAAGCGCGGCAAGCTCAAGCTGCCGGTGCTGGCCGTCGGCGGCACCGAAGGTTGGGGCCGCGGCATGGAGGTGCTGCAATCCTGTCAGCGCGTGGCGGAGAACGTGCAGGGGGGCGTCATCGCCGATGCGGGGCATTGGGTGCCGGAGGAGCAATCCAAGGTGCTCTCGCAACGGCTGATGGAGTTCTTCCGCCAGCCCGGCGAGTAGCGCGTCTGAGGCTGCACCGGGTGCTCAAACCCGGGAATAACAGCCGAATTTTCCCGTACTTTTTCCGTTTGTGGCCGACGTGGGCATGATTGAATGGCAACAAAGCATGCGTCACGGGTGCGCGTGCGGGATTCAATCGGAGCAACGGACACGTGAGTGCTTGGAAGCTAGGTTTGGCTGGGCGATTGGGGTTGCTCTGCGCTCTGGGCGGTGCCTTGAGCGCCGGATTGGGCATTTGGGCGGTAGAGTTGCTGCCGAATTTGCCGTGGCTGGCGCTGTTGCCAGCCGGGCTCTTAGTCGGTGCGATCGGGTGGCTGGCAGGCGCTGGCATCAAGCGCGCCCTGGCGAGCGTGCGCGACGCGGTCGACCACGCCGCTGCACGTGGAGATCTTTCCTGCCGGGCGGGCGTTAACCGCAGGGACGAGATCGGCCAGATTGGGACTGCGTTCGATACTTTTATGAGCGTGCTGCAAGGCATTGTCGTGCAGATCTATCACAGCGCCTTGGAGGTGGGACAAGCGGCGAGCGAAGTTAGCCGCGATACGCGTAGCGTAAAGGCGGCAGCAGATCAGCAGCAGTCGGCCACGGCAGCAGCGGCGGAAGCCACGCAAGGTGTCGTTAGCGGCAGCGCGCATATCGTGCAGTGCGTGGCCGATACGGCGACGATTTCATCTGCTGCGAGCCAGACGTCGGCCACCGGATCTGAAATCGTACACCAAGCGGTCGAACAGATTGTCCGGATCCAAGCAACGGTGACGCAGGCTTCTTCTGTAATGGCCACACTCGAAGAGCGCTCTACGGCGATCGAAGGGATTGCGCATACGATTCGGGAAATCGCCGAGCAGACGAATCTTTTAGCGCTCAATGCCGCCATCGAGGCGGCACGCGCGGGAGAGCATGGCCGCGGCTTTGCGGTTGTCGCTGACGAGGTGCGCAAGCTGGCCGAGCGCACTAGCAAAGCGACGACCGAAATTGGAACCTTAGTGACGACCATACGCGAAGAAATCGGCATTGCAGGATCCAACTTTCAGACGGCCGCCACTCAAGCTGGAGAAAGCGTGAATCTAGCCGAACGCGCTTCGGCAGTGCTCGATCAAATCAACACTGGCGCGCGCGAAACAGCCGCAAAGATTCAGAGCATCGCCGACACCGCCGTTCAGCAAAGCGTTGTCAGTGCAGATATTCAGGGGCACGTTGAGCGCATTGGCAGGGCTGCTGAAGAAACCAGCAAAGCCCTGGTTCAAACCTTGCAAGCTACGGACAATTTGCAGAACTTAGCCACAGGATTGAAAGGGGTCGGTGACTCCTTCACTTTAGGCGATGCCGGCGAGCGCTTCCTTGCCACTCACCGCAAGATGCCCGCTTTGGTCAAGCAGGCTGCGCGCGATATCGGGCGTGCGCTGGATGCTGCAATCGCGGCGCGCAAGCTCGGCTTGGAAGATATGTTCGATCAAAACTACCGGGCGATTGCGGATACCAATCCGCAGAAATTCTCTACGCGCTACGACCGCGTTACCGATGAGATATTCCCGCCGATTCAGGAAGCGCTCATCAGCGCACATCCGGAGTTGTTGTTTGCGATCGCCGTCGATGTAAATGGTTATTGTCCGACGCACAATAGGCGTTATTCGAAAGCCCTAACCAACAACTACGCGCAGGACTTGATCGGCAATCGCACCAAGCGCAAGTTCGATAGCGTCGTGGAAAAGCGCGCCGCAAGCCACGATCTGGCTTACCTGCTGCAGACCTATCGGCGCGATACCGGCGAGATCGTGCATGACATATCCGCGCCGATATTTGTGCAAGGCAAGCGCTGGGGCGGCATGCGCGTCGGTTATCGTACCGGCTGAGTGAGCCCGGCGCGGGCGCCATACGGAGGGTTTTAGAAGCGCCCGCGCACAAGCACTTGTGCATAGCATAGCGGGCGTGTGCGCACAGCCAAGTGCGCACCGCCGCATTAGCTTATATACTGTATTAATATACAGTTTATGAGCCATGTTTCCCTCCTACGCAGAACTTCACTGCCTCACTAACTTTACTTTTCTGCGCAGCGCCTCGCATCCGGAGGAGATGGTCGCGCGCGCGCAGCAATTGGGTTACGCGGGGCTTGCCATAACCGATGAATGCTCGGTGGCGGGCGTGGTGCGCGCGCATCTGCAAGCCAAGCAATGCGGCCTCAAGCTGATCGTCGGTGCGGAGTTCCGCTTGAGTGCAGAAAGCAAAGTGGTGTTGCTGGCACAAAACCGCGCCGGCTACGGCAATCTGAGCGAATTGATCACGCGCGCGCGGCGCAAAGCAAAGAAGGGCGACTATTTCGTTACGCCCGCCGACTTTGAAAGCGGGTTGCAAGATTGTTTGGCGCTTCTGATTCCATTGGCGCAACCGGATGCGGAAGAGGTGCGTTGGTTGATGCGCCACTTTCCGCAACGCGCTTGGCTTGCGGTCGAGTTGCTGCTCGCTGCCGACGATGATGCGCGTTTGGCGCGTTGCGAGGAGATTGCGCGCGCCACCGGCATTGCGCTGGTGGCGTGCGGCGACGTGCATATGCACGCGCGTGCGCGCCGGCGCGTGCTCGACACGCTGAGCGCCATTCGCTTGGGAACCACGCTGAATGCTGCGGGCTCGGCGCTATATGCAAACAGCGAGCGCTACTTGCGTCCGCTGGCGCGGCTGGCGCAGCGCTATCCGCCCGAATTGCTGGCGCAAACGCTGATCATTGCCGAGCAATGCAATTTCTCGCTCGGCGATCTGCGCTACGAGTATCCCGAAGAGATCGTTCCGCCCGGCACGACGCCGGCTGCGCATTTGCGCAAGCTGACGTACGAAGGGATGTGCGAGCGCTATCGCCGGCCCGGGATCAGCGCCAAGCTGCAAGGCGACAAGCGCTTGGACGATGCGGCATCGTGGGTAGAGGTTGCCGATGCCGAGGGCAAGCCGGTGCGTGTGCCGCACAGAGTGGTTGCCATCGTCGAGAAAGAGTTGGCGCTGATTGCGGCATTGCGCTACGAAGCGTTTTTCTTGACCGTGCGCGACATTGTGAAGTTCGCGCGCACGCAGCGCATTCTGTGCCAAGGCCGCGGTTCGGCGGCGAATTCCGCCGTGTGCTATTGCTTGGGCATTACCGAAGTCGACCCCGCGCGCATGCAAGTGCTGTTCGAGCGTTTCATTTCCAAGGAACGTGACGAGGCGCCGGATATCGATGTCGATTTCGAGCATGAGCGGCGCGAAGAAGTCATTCAGTACATCTACAAAAAGTATGGCCGCGAGCGCACGGCGCTGGCGGCGACGCTGATTACTTACCGGCCGCGTTCGGCGCTGCGCGATGTCGGCAAGGCCTTGGGTCTGAGCCTGGATCAGGTCGATCAATTGGCGAGGAACTTTCAGTGGTGGGACGACAGCGTCGCGCACGAGCGTGTGCGCGAGGCCGGGCTCGATCCGGAAAATCCCACCATCAAGAACGTCATCGCGTTGTCGCGCGCGCTGCTCGGTTTTCCGCGACATTTGTCGCAGCACGTCGGTGGTTTCATTATCGCGCGCGATCAGCTCTCGCGCCTGGTGCCGATCGAGAACGCGGCGATGCCCGAGCGCACGGTGATTCAGTGGGACAAGGACGACCTCGAGGCGCTGGGCTTGCTCAAAGTCGACGTGTTAGGCTTGGGCATGCTTTCGGCGATTCGCCGCACGCTCGCAGCGCTCAATGCTTTTACCGGCGGCGACATGCAAGTAGGCGGCATCCCGCCGGAGGATCCGCGGGTGTACGACATGATTTGCGCCGCCGATACCATCGGCGTGTTCCAGATCGAATCGCGTGCGCAGATGTCGATGCTGCCGCGGCTGCAGCCGCGCTGTTTTTACGATTTGGTGATCGAGGTGGCGATCGTGCGGCCCGGACCGATCCAGGGCGGCATGGTGCATCCGTATCTGCGCCGCCGCCGCGGTTTGGAGTCGGTGACGTATCCGAGCAAAGCCGTCGAGAAAGTATTGGAGCGCACGCTCGGCGTCTCGATTTTCCAAGAGCAAGTCATGCAACTGGCGATGGTGGCCGCAGGTTTTACGGCGGGCGAGGCCGATCAACTGCGCCGCGCCATGGCGGCGTGGAAGCGCAAGGGTGGACTGGAGCCGTTCCGCGACAAATTGCTTGCCGGTATGCTGGCGCGCGGCTATGCGGCGGATTACGCGGAACAACTGTTCCGGCAAATTCAAGGTTTCGGCGAGTACGGGTTTCCCGAATCGCATGCAGCGAGTTTTGCGTTGCTCGCCTACGTGTCGTCGTGGCTCAAATGTCACCAGCCCGCCGCGTTTACTTGCGGCTTGCTGAATGCGCAGCCGTTGGGGTTCTACGCGCCGTCGCAATTGGTGCAGGATGCGCAGCGCCATGGCGTTGAAGTGCGCGCAGTAGACGTGACGGTGAGCGGGTGGGATTGTGTGCTCGAGCGAAGCGGGCAAGCGGCCGCACTGCGCCTCGGCCTGCGCATGGTGAAAGGCTTATCGGAACAAGCGGCGCAACGCATCGTCGCGGCGCGTGCGCAGGGCGCGTTCGCGGACATCGGCGATCTCGCCGCGCGGGCGCGACTCGATCAAGGCGACCTCAATGCGCTCGCCCGAGCGGACGCGCTGCGCGCGCTGGCCGGCCATCGGCGCGATGCCTATTGGGCGACACTCGGTATTGAGCGAGCCGTTGAGCGGATAGCTGTGAGAGGCAAGGGCGCTGCGCTTGCGCTTGGCCGTGCCGGCGATAGTTCGCAAGCTGAGCTGTTGCCGCCGAGCGAGGCGCATGACATCGTCATGGATTACGCCGCGCTGGGACTCACGCTGCGCCGCCACCCGTTGGCGCTGCTGCGCCCGCGTCTCAAAGGCGCGGCAAGCGCGCAGCAAGTGAAGTCTGCGCCAACCGGACAGCGCTTGCGCGTCAGCGGTATCGTCACTTGCCGGCAGCGGCCGGATACGGCGAGCGGCGTGATTTTCGTCACGCTGGAGGACGAGACCGGTTATACCAACGTGGTGGTGTGGCCGCGCCTGGTGGAACGGCAGCGCAAGGAATTGCTCGCGGCGCGCTTGCTGACGGTCTACGGCAAGATCGAGCGCGACGGCGAGGTAGTACACCTCATCGCGGGCCGCTTGGTCGATGACAGCGCATTGTTAGGTAAACTAGACACGCAATCCCGCGATTTTCACTAGAGTCCGCGTCAGAACGACTGCGCGGCCCGATTTACTTCTATCCGCTCGCTACGCTTTTAGGTGGACTCTGGACTACTCAGCGGGTAGCCTGGATGTAACGAAGTGAAATCCGGGGACGATCCCCGGATTCCGCTGCGCTGCATCCGGGTTACCTGTTACGTTTTTAAATACGCGGACTCTGGACTACTCAGTTACGAAAGGAAGGTATGCGACCCAATCCAGTCAAAGAAAAATTGCAACAAGGCGGCGTGCCGCTCGGTGTATTCGCCATCGAATTCGCCACGCCCGGTTTCATGCAAATCAGCAAGGCGGCCGGCGCGGAGTTCGCGTTCATCGACATGGAACACAGCGGCCTCGGCATTAACGACATCAAACAGCAGATGGCTTTCGCGCGCGGCTGCGGCATCGCGCCGATGGTGCGCGTGCCGGCGGCGCAATATCACTTCATCGCGCGCGTGTTGGATGCGGGCGCGATGGGCGTCATGGTGCCGATGGTCGAGAGCGCCGAACAAGCGCGCATGATCGTCGAATCCACCCAATACCCCCCCAAGGGTAGGCGCGGGGCTATTTTTGGTGGCTCGCACGACGACTATACCGGTGGGGATATCGTTGCCAAGATGAAGGCGGTGCATGAGCGCACCTTCGTTGTTTGCCAGATCGAAACCGAGCGCGGATTGGAGAATGTCGACGCCATCGTCGGCACCGAAGGCGTGGACTGCGGTTGGATCGGCCACTTCGATTTGAGTAACTTCTTAGGCGTGCCGGCGCAGTTTCAGAGCAAGACTTTCGTCGACGCGCGCGCCAAAGTCGCCGCGGCTTGCAAGAAGCACAACAAAGCGGCGGGCATGATGCCGGCGGATGTGGCGATGGCGCGCGAGTGGCGCGCGGCGGGATTCAACATCTTCGCCTTCGGCAGTGATGTGGGCTTGTTTCAGCATGCTCTGTCGACGCGTATAGTCGATTTCAAGGCGGCAGAGAAATAGGAAAAGCCGGTAAGAACGTGGTTGCGGACGACATCAAGCTCGGATGCCTGGTCGCTGCCGCTGCGTTCTTGTCTGTTTCAAACCCGGCACACGCCAGCGATTTCACGCCGTTGGCGTACCTGCTGCTCGGCGCGTTTGCCGCAATCTTCGTTGTTGCATTCGCGGTGGTGTGGTTCGCGACGCGGCGGATGCGCAGCAGTGCGTTGCGAGTGCTATTGCGCGCGGCTGTTATCGCGCTTTTCTGGACGCCGGCACAAATGGATGGCGCCGGCTACTGGTGGCCCCTGGTTATGAGTTGGGGCGAGCTCGGCGCCCTGCCGCACAAAAGCATCGTAGTGATCTCGGTATTGGCCGTGACTGCCCTAGTGTGGTTGCCTGCATGGGCATGGACGCGCTTCGCGGCAAACAACGCACAGACCTGCACTACCGCTAGCGAAACGACACGCTCACACTCGGATCCCCCGGCAGCCCAAGATATTGCACCTTGATCTTCGTGCCTGCCTGCGGTGTCGCAGCCGGCACGAAGGCGCCGAGACCGAGCTTATCGCCCGCCATGAGGCGCTGCCCGTCGTAAGACAGGCCGCGCGCCAGCCACAGCAGCGAATTCATCGGGTGCTGCATCAAGTCGCTGCCGACGGCGCGGCCGAGTTCGCCGCCGTCTTGATCGGTCACGACGATTTGCATCGCAGCGAGTTTGGCCAGGAACGCTTCGCTCGCTTCCACCTCGATCGGCGCGCCGATGACGCCGAGGCGGGTGGCGACGTTGGTGGCGGTGAGCGAGAGGCTGGTGATCGGTTCGTCGGCAGCGAGCGCCAAGTCGTTCAGTTCGATATAGGGCAGAAAGTGCGAGATGTGGTCGAGCGCTTCGAGCGCCGTCTTGGCTTGCTGCAACTCGCCGTCCTTTACGACGGCGATTAGACTGGCCTCGAACAACGGGCGCGCGCCGTATTGCGCGTCGACCGCCGCGCCGCTATCGAAAAACATGTTCTTGAAGAGAAACGCGCGCAGCGGCCCTTGGATCTGAAAACGCTGCTGCGACGCCTTGTCGCTGAAACCTGCTCTGAACCCCGCCAGTAGTCCTTGCGTGCGCGCGAGCTGCGCGGCCACCGCACCTTGCGCGCAGCGCGCATCGCCTAGCGTGGTCAAGCCCGGAATCATTTTGGCCGGCGTGCGCGCGAGGTAGGCGTCGACGTAGGCCGTCACGTCGTCGAACGCTGGGCAGCGCGCCTGCGCTGCCGACGTAATGCTCAGCAGGCAGGCAGTGCCAAGCGAGCACGCGCGCCGGCGCCAAGCTATCGAACTATTAGTGGTTTCAAGACTCATGATATCCCCGTGCGGGTTGAGCGGAGTCGAAGCCCTTCGACACGTTCAGGGCGAACGGCCTTCAATGGCTGTCACCATTTAGCAAGCCTCAACTGGTTGCTTCATTGCGCCTGCGCAGCTTGTTCTAGCACGCGCAGCAGGCTTGCCGGATCATCGCGCGACCAGCCGTTGGCCATGAGCGCGTTCAACTGCTGCATCGTTGCAGCGGTGGCGGGCATCGGCAGGTGTTCGTGCCAGGCGATGTCCATGACTACGCCAATATCCTTGTGGTGCAAGCGCGCTTCCATGCCGGCGCCGAAATCGCGTTCGACCATCTTTTTGCCGCACACTTCCAGCGCGCGGCTGGCGGCGAGACCGCCGAGCAGGACTTCTCGCACTTTCGCCGGATCGGCGCCGTTGCGCTGCGCGAAGAACAGCGCCTCGGCCACGCCTTGGATCGCCACGTCGAGGGCGATTTGGTTGGCGCATTTGGTGACTTGGCCGGCGCCGCTGGCACCGATGTGCACGATGGTCTTGCCGATGTGTTGCAGCAACGATAGCGCGCGTTGGAATACATCCGCGTTACCGCCGACCATGATGGATAGCGTCGCGTTGATGGCGCCGCTCGGACCGCCGGAAACGGGGGCGTCGAGCATGTCCACGCCTTGCTTGCGCAGCCGCTGCGCGAAATCCTTCGCGGCCACGGGCGAGATCGAACTGGTATCGATGACAATGCTGCCCGGCTTTAGGCCCTGCGCGACGCCGTGCTCGCCGAACAACGCCGACTCCACGTCTTTGGTGGTGGTGACCATAGTGAAGACGACGTCTGCGCCCGCGGCGGCTTCGCGCGGCGAGGCGCAAGCCTTGGCGCCGCGTACCGCCAACTCATCCATCGGTGCGTGCACGATGTCGAATACGGCGATGGCGGGATCGGCTTTGAGCAAATGGCCGGCCATGGGTTTGCCCATGGCGCCCAATCCAATGAATCCGAGTTTCATAGATCTCCTGGTTTGAAGTAGTTGGATTAGCCGGGCAGGGGCCCGAGTTGCCGCGCGAAGCGTTGTACGCAAGCGAGACCGAATGCGGTAGGCGTGGCGGCGGGTTGTCGCGCATGCGGCGCGCTCAAGCCCAAGCGCAGCGCAGCGAGGTGCTTGCCGTAGGCGACGAGATTCTCAACGGTAGTCATCAAGAACACCAGCACCGGCAAAATGTCGCGGTGTAGGCGTTCGGCATCGGTGATCTCTTCCGCCCGCGCGCTGCGCATGAGATCGAAGATCTGCGCTTGCACGTCTACGGTGTCCGTGCTGGGAATAAGTCCGGCACAGCCGGCGCGCAGACTATCCGGCAGCGTCAGCCCGGCGTAACCGTTGAACACTTCGAAGCGATTTTGCGTGTCGCGGATCAACTGTTCGACATAAGTGGCGGGGCCTTCAGCTTTGAGCAGACGAAAGTGCGGGTGGCGGCGCGCAAGTTCGGTAATCGACACGTTCGACAAACTGTTTGCTATCAATCCCGGCGCATTTTGGATGGCGACCGGCATTTCAATTTTGTCCATGACCGCAGAAAAGAATTCCAGCAGCGCGTGCTCGCCCACGCCTGGCACCGGCGGCGGCTGCAGGATAACCCACGCGGCACCGGTGCTTTGCGCGAAGCGCGCGAACTCGATTTGTGCGGTCACATTCGGTTCGGCCACCGTAACGGCGAGCGGCACCCGCCGCTCGATGCAGGCGGCGCTGCATTCGACGACGATGCGGCGCTCGGCATTGGTTAGTTTGCCGACTTCCTGCGCCAAGCCCAGCACGGCGATGCCGTGCGCGCCGGCCGCGATGCAAGCGTCGGCCTGGCGTTCGAGGGCACCGCGATCGAGGCCGCCGCCGCGCGCGAAGAACGCATACTGCATCGGATAGATGCCTGCGAAGCGCGGGGCGGAGGCGGGCGCGCTCATGCCCGCCGTGTCGGCTTTTCACCGCGGGGCATTGGTGCTAGCATGAAAAGATAGTTTGAGCCGGGTACCGCCATGACTACTGTTTTAACAAATTCTCTTGCTGCAATGCGCCGCAGTCTATCAGTTCTCGCGCTCACCTTGAGCGCCGCGTGGGCTGTGCCTGGTGGCGCTGCGGACGATGCGGTTTCCGCTGAAAAGCAGGCGGCAGCGAGCGTGCAAAGCGTGCGCAAAGATACACTCGAATTGCCGGGCGTCACCGCCTGCCATACATGCGAATGGCGGCCGATGAAAACAGAGATGGAAACCGATCAGTGCACGAACAAGATCGGCTGGTTCGACTGCGGACGCGATACGGACTGCGAGAAGAAGTGCGTGTTCGTGAAGTGTTCGAGCGAATAACTTATTCCACTAAGCTATCCTTCGTTACTCGCTCTAGTAGTCTCGTGAAACCCTCACACCTGCTGAGTTTTCGGCATACCCTGCACAGGGTATGTAGCGGCGGCTAGAATTTTCCGAATTGCCGATACGCTTCCTGCGGATCCATGCCGCCGAGAATGGCGCTGCGCACTTTATTTTCCTTTTGCATGACGTTCTCGGTTTCGGTGACCACGTCCAAAGCGACCTCGCCGGGAATGATCACGACCCCATCGCGGTCGGCCAGCACGTAGTCGCCGCTACGGATACGTACCCCGCCGATGGTAATGGGCTCGCCCATGCTCTCGGGCACCCAGCGCGCCACGATATCTTTGGGCGTGTAGAAACTGCAGAACACTGGGAAGCCGAGCTTGAGGATGAAGTCGACATCGCGGCAACCGCCGTCGGCGATGTAGCCGAGCACGCTCTTGCGTTGTAACGTTTCGGCCGAGAGCTCGCCCATAAGCGCAATCTCGCGCGTGTTGGGCTGACAAATAAGAACTTTGCCCTTCGGCGCCTTCGACAGCAGCCCGGTCCATTCCAACAACGTGTGATGCGCGTCCAGACTGGTGTCGTAGCGGCCGTTGATGGTGTAGATCTCACCAGCTAGTTTCTGTGTCGCGTCCAGCGGGCGAATGTCCGGCGGCAGCACGCAATTGGCGTGGCCCATGGCGCGCAACACGTCGTGCACTGCAGAGGCGTAGCAAGCGAGCAGGCGCTGAGTTAAGTCGTTGATCACGGCGATTCTCCCGGGTTAGGTGGATGCGGCGGGAAAGCTAGCGAAATTGTGCGCGCACCACTCCGAATGGCGTGAAGCGCGCCTCGATGGCTGCAGGTCCGGCGATGGGGAATTGCTTGGTGAACGAGCCTGAGATGACGCGCTTACCGGCTTCAAGCGCCAGGCCAAACTCGCTCAGTTTGTTCGCCAGCCAGGCAACTGATGCTGCCGGATCGCCCATGACTTCCTTGCCGCTGGCTTGCGCGATAGGGGTGCCGTCGACAAAAACCTCGACGCTGGCAGCACCGAGCAATCTGTTGCTGGCGTCGAGCGCGATCGGTGCGCCGGTGATAAAGTATTTTTGCTGCGCGTTGTCCGCCATCGTCGCCGGCAGATCGGCGGCGAAATCGCCGCGCTTTTCGACAATCTCCAGCGCAGGCTGCACCTGCGCGATGGCGCCGCGCGCTTGCTCGGTGGTTACGCCTGGTCCGCGCAGTGTCGTGCCGAGCATGACGCACAGCTCGTTTTCGAAGCCGGGTTGAGTGAGTTGGTCGAGCATCAGCGCGGCATCGCTGGCTCGATTGGCGCTTTCGAGCAGGAATCCGAAACACGGTTCGTGCACGCCATGCTGGATGCGCATCGCTTCCGCGGTCAGGCCGACTTTCCAGCCAGCGTGGCGCTCGCCCTTGGCCAGCAAACGCTGCAGGATGCCGAGTTGCACTTCATACCCTTGCCGCATCGACAGTCGCCCGCGCCAGGCGGGGGGATAGTGGACGCCGCGCTGCCAAGCTTGCCAAATCGACTCGGTGGCTTCGGTGATGTCAGTCACGGGCTCCAGCTATCGGCTAAGGAATCAACACCCCAGGAGGTTGTAGGGGCAACTCATACATCGAATGCATCGGCAAAGCAAGGCTATGGGTGAGCGCTTCATCAACATGATGCAGAGGCTGCGGCGACATCAGTGCTGGTCCCTGCGCATAGTCCACATGCAGCCGCCGCAAAATTTCCAGCACTTCGAGGTTGTCGACGTCGTTGGCGATGACGCGCATGCCATTGGCGTGACTTAGCTCACTGATGGCCGTGGCCACGGTACGGTCGCGCACGTGGTGCGCCAAACCGCGCACCACGACACCGTCAATTCTGACATATTGCGCCGGAAGCGCTTTTAGATGGTGCAGAGCTACCGCGCCACTGCCAAATCCCTCTAACGCGAATTGCACGCCGGCTTGGCGTAACGATTCCATATTGCGCTGCACGGCGCTGAGCATGTCACCGAGTTCGGAAAGTTGAAAACACAGCAAACCGAGGGGGTGATCAATCTGTGCCAATTGTTGCAGGACGAAAGCGACAAACTCGGCATCCGCCAAGGTCGTGGGCGAAATGCTTATGTAGCAAAGTGGGATGGCGCCGTGCGGCGGCAACAGGGCGTTGCGGTAAGCGTCTACGATGCTGGCGAGCAACCAGCGATCAAGCAGCGGCAGCAAACCATAGCGCTGCGCGCTCGCGATAAGTCGCTGGGGCATCAGCATCGAACCATCAGGCTGGCGCACACGCAAGCTCATGTCCAGGCGCGGCGCGCTGTCACGCCGGCAATCAACCGGCACGATCTCTTGGCAATACAGCAGCAAGCGCTTTTCCCGCACCAGGCGCGGCAGATTGGCTGCGATCAGCGCTTCCCGATGGCGCGACAGCAGTCGCGCTTCGTCACTTTGGTGGTAAACGTGGATGGGCTGATGGCTATGGCGGCGTGCTTGCGTGCAAGCGATTTCGGCGAGGCTCAGCCAACGCGCCGCGCTGGCAAGAGGTGCAACGGCGACAATGCCGACGCTTGCTGCCAGATGAAATTCGCGTCCTTCCCAGGTGAAGGCGCTGCGGCGCATGCTGGCTAGAATCTCCGCGGCGACTTCTTGCGCGAGCGCGATATCGGTGCCCTGCAGCAGCAGGGCGAATTGATTGCCGCATACCCGGCTGAGCACATCGTTCGGGCGCGCCCAACCGAGCAGATCTTGCGCGAATTGCTGCAGCAAGGCGTCTCCGGTCGCATGACCACAAGTTTCGTTAATGAGGGCGAGATGCTCGACTTCCAACAGAAGCAGTGCGTGTGGCATTTGCGGTGCGGTATCTGCGCACAACACGTCCTCGATCCGGCGCTCCAGCTCTTGGCGTGTCAGCAGTCCGGTCAACAGATCGTGGCTGGCTTGCCACTCGAAAGCACGCTGCACTTCGGCGCGTTCGGTGATGTCGTACATGACCAAGACGCAGCGCCGGAGCTCTCCACGGTCATTCAAAATTGGCGTAATGACCCCGCTCAGCAGCGCGTAACGTCCGCGGCTGCGCGTGATTACAGTGTTCGCAGGCAGCAAGACCGCTTGCTTCAAACGGCGCGCCTCGGCGACCAACGTGCTGATCAAATCTTCGCCCGGCGTGACAAAGATACGCTTGCTAAGTTGAAATGATGCGCTGTTCTCGCATTCGGCGAGTTCATGTGCTGCCCGGTTCATCCAAATGGGCGCGCCGCTGGGCGAGAGAATCACCGCGGCGTCGCGCATGTGTTCCTGCAGAGCGGCGAGTTGCTGGCGCTCTTCAGTCACATCGATTGGCGTGGGGGATGGCTTTGAGATCTCGTCGTTTCTATTCACGTTGGCGCGCCCATCGGGCAGCGAACTGGGTCAACTCAATGCCTGATTTCAGGCCGAGCTTTTGTTTGATCGTCGCCCGATGCGCCTCGATAGTCTTGACACTGCGAGCGAGCTTGGCCGCAATTTGGGATGTGCCCAAGCCTTGCCCGATCAACTGAAACACTTCTAGTTCGCGCGGGCTGAGCGCATCAACGACGGTGGTTCCGCTGCGCGCACCGGAGAGATAGTGCTGCAATACGACGTGCTGCATTTTCTCGCTAAGGAACACGCCCCCGGTCAATACCTTGCGCATGGCGGCAACGAGTGTCTCGGTGGGTTCCTGTTTCAGCACGTAACCGTTGGCTCCTGCGCGCAGCGCGCGTTCGAGCGACAGGCTATCGTCCAACAGCGCGAGCAGAAGGACCGGCAACTTAGGTTGCGCTTGCTTCATGCGCGCAACCAGTTCGATGCCGGAGGATCCGGAGAGCGAAGCGTCTACTACGGCGAGGTCGATTTCGTACCGCCGCAATAGATCGAGGGCTGCTTCGGCGCTTTCGGCTTCATGACAAACCGCTGCATCGAGTTGTTGCACTGCTAATTGAGCCATGCCGTGCCGCACAATTGCATGATCGTCGACGATAAGTATCCGCGCCTTGCTTTGAGCGGCGCTTTGAGCTGACATAGTTCGTCTCCCTGCCTAAGCGATGTCTGGTAAGGCGCTGAAGCGGGAGTCGAAGGCTGCTAAACCGAAAAACTTACACTGATGTTTACTATGAGCTGCCTCGCGATGGACGAGGCACGCCCGGGCTGCCTGTGTTGGGATCATTCTTGGCGCTCCGTTTTATTGTTACGAGCTGCTGTTATGTTGGATTGACGCGCGCTAGAACTCTGCCTGGAATCGCGCGCCACCAGTGCCTTAGTTGGCCACGCGGAATAATACGGACTGTGGACAAACGAATCAATATCCAGTTGCAACAAGGGTGTGTCTGCTGTGTTGGGCAGAGCTTTTTCGTGTGCGGTGAGCGAGATTGGGGCGAGACATTTTGTTTTGCCACAAGCGGCTTTCTAGCGGGCCGGGCCGGGTTGGGCAAAGCTGGGGCTTGCGCATTTTGCAAATAAGACTTATTCTCATTATCAAAGCTTGCCTACGCGTCCAAGTCGCCGCACTGATATGCTTACATCCGCCTTTGCGCCTAACCAGCCGCGCTTTTTCAACCTAACTATGCCATCAGCCCCGCATGCGATGAGCCTCGCGGACTTACCGCAGTATGCTGCGGCGATTGTGAGCGAGTTGCGCGCGCCGGGTGAGGTCGGCGCCGATCCGGCCTTGATTCAGCGGCTGATCGAAGTGGGATTCGTGCCCGGAGAGCGGCTAAAGGTGGTTGCGTTTGGCCATCCAGGTCGAGACCCTATTGCGGTGCGCATCGGCAGCACGACTTTTGCACTGCGGCGCTTCGAGGCGCAGTGCGTGCTCGTTGTGCCTGAGGTCAGCAACAGGTAGATCAATGTCGCAGGCCACCCTGAACGTCGCACTGCTCGGCAATCCCAATTGCGGTAAGACGGCGCTATTCAATTTACTAACGGGCGCTCGCCAGAAGGTAGCGAACTATGCGGGCGTAACCGTCGAACGCAAGGAAGGCATGCTTACAACCGCCTCAGGCAGGCGAGTGCGCTTGCTCGACTTGCCGGGGGCATACAGTTTGAATGCGATGAGCGTGGACGAGCGGATCACGCGCGACGTCGTGCTTGGCACAGCAGCGGGCGAAGCGCGCCCTGATCTATTGGTGTGTGTGACTGACGCCACCAATCTCAAACTCAATTTGCGATTGGTAATAGAAGCGAAGCGGCTCGCCTTGCCGCTCGTGCTGGCGCTCAATATGAGCGACGTGGCGCGCCGGCGCGGCATCGAAATCGATGTTGCGCGTCTGCAGCAAGAGCTCGGCGTGCCGATCGTGGAAACGGTTGGGATACACCACGGCGGCGCCGATGCTCTGATCGAGCATATCGATCGCCACGTTTATGCCGGTGCGACGCCGTCGGCAGACTGGCGTGCGCCGAACATCGAAGCGGTCCTGGCCACGCAGCAGGAAGTGCGCCGCTTGCTGGCGCAGGCCGTGCGTGAACCCAGCGTGGACACGCGTTGGGACGAAGCAATCGATCGCGTAGTGCTGCATCCGCTATGGGGCGTGTTGATTCTGGCGGCCACCTTATTTCTTATGTTCCAAGCGGTGTTCAGCTGGGCGGCGGTTCCGATGGATGCGATCGAGTCGAGCGTGCAAGCAGTAGGCGAGCTAGTGAAGGGGGCGCTCCGCGAAGGACCGCTGCAAAGCCTGCTGGTCGACGGCGTGATCGCCGGCGTGGGCAGCGTATTGGTGTTCTTGCCACAGATCTTGATTTTGTTTCTGTTCATCTTGGCGCTCGAGGAATCCGGCTACTTGCCGCGCGCGGCCTTTTTGCTTGACCGGCTTATGAGCACCGTCGGCTTGTCGGGCCGCTCCTTTATACCATTGTTATCGAGTTTCGCCTGTGCCATTCCGGGCGTGATGGCCACACGCACGATCTCAAGCTGGCGTGACCGCTTGACCACGATCATGATCGCACCACTCATGACCTGCTCGGCGCGACTGCCGGTATACGCGTTGATCATCGGTGCGTTTATTCCTCAGCGGACAGTGGCCGGCATTTTTAACCTTCAAGGTATCGTGCTGTTCGCCTTGTATTTCGCCGGCATTTTTGGCGCAATGGCAGTAGCGTGGGTGATGAAAGTATGGCAAGGCAGGTCGGCACAGCATCCTTTGTTGCTTGAATTGCCGTCGTATCACTGGCCCAATTTGCGCAACTTGGCGATCGGCTTATGGGAGCGTGCCCGTATTTTTTTGCGGCGCGTCGGTACCATCATCCTGTCGCTGATGATTTTGCTTTGGTTCTTATCGTCGTATCCAGCGCCCCCCGAGGGGGCAGTTGGCCCCGCGATTCAGTACAGCTTTGCCGGGATGATTGGACGGGCCTTGGAGATAGTGTTTGCGCCGATCGGCTTCAATTGGCAAATTTCTATTGCGCTGATCCCGGGTATGGCTGCGCGCGAGGTTGCGGTGGGCGCACTCGGTACCGTGTACGCTATGTCGGCCGCAGGCGATGCGGTTGCCGAGCAGCTTACCCCCGTTATTGCGCACACCTGGCCGTTAGCGACCGCGTTCTCGCTGCTTGCATGGTACGTTTTCGCGCCGCAGTGCGTGGCGACTTTGGCCACGGTCAAGCGTGAAACGAATTCCTGGCGGTACATGTGGGTTATGACCGGGTATTTGTTTCTGTTGGCCTACATCGCGGCGTTCATCACTTATCGGATTGCACTGGCGCTAGGGGCGGGATCGTGACTATGTTCCTGGAAAGCATCGTCGTATGCTGCATCGTTGCTGCAGCGGCTTGCTATGCTAGCTGGCGTTTGTTGCCAGGGGGGATGCGCAGCCGCGCCGCTTCCACTGCTCTCGGGTGCACTAAGTTTCTTGGTGTGTCGCACTTAACCATCGAGCGCTGGCGATTGCGCGTCTTGGCAAAGCCGAGTTCAACATGCGGCGCCTGCGGGCCTTGCAAGGCATGCAGCGCATCAGAGGCTGGTGGCTAGCGGCGAGCGCGGTTCGGTTCTCCCGTCTAGATTGCCACCGGTTTGGAAATATCCGCTCCAGGCAGCACACGCTGCAACAGGGCGCGCAATTGATTGCTGGTTGCGTTGTCAATGCTTGCACCGGGATGACGCACACGATTGCTTGTGATTAGGCCGCGCAAACGCAGCAGTTCTTTGCGAATCGCAGTGCCGGGTTGCTGCTCGAACACGATTAGCGGCAAGAGGCGCTGATACAGCTGATGTGCTTGGTCGATTTGCCCAGCGCGCGCAAGTTGCACCATCCGCGCTAAGATCTCCGGGAAAGCGAACCCGGTATTGAAGCCGCTTGCACCGCGCTCGAGTTCGAATCCCCCGTAGAGCGCGCCTAGCGCCGTAAGCAGCGGGACGCGGCGCAGTTTCATGCCTTCGATTAGTGCGCTGATCTTGCCCAAAGTCGGCGCTGCTTCGGCCTTGACGCAAGCGATCGATGGAATGTCTTGGATGAGCCGTAGCAATAGGCCCACAGACATGTGCACCTGACTCGACGGCGGGTGATCTTGCACGACCAGCGGCAGCGCTACTTCCGTCGCGATACGTTGATAGTATTCAAACACGCGCTGTTCGTTCGGTATCGGCTCTTGTTGCGGCGATACCATGACAGCCGACGCGCCCAACGCTTGTGCCATTTGACTAAGTTTGATGGCAGCCAATGTGCCGCTATGGCTCGTGCCCACGATTACCGGGCAATCGCCTGCTGCGGCAATTGCCGTTTTGATGACTTGCTCGCGTTCGGCGTCGATCATGCGGTTGGATTCTCCGAGCACGCCGAGCACCGTGACGCCGTCAACGCCCAGATCCGCCATAAAGCGCACTAGGCGAGTCAGCGACGGCAGATCGAGGCTTTCATCTTCATGGAAGGGGGTGGCGAGAATTGGGAAAACGCCTTCGAAACGTACGGGCTTAGTCATGATGGCTAGAGTCTATCTTTGAGGAAGTTGATGAGTGATGGAGATCGGGCGCACAGAGTGGAGCCGCAAAGCGGTTCTAAGCAAGCGCGTCAAGCACGTGCGCGAAGAACTCGTCGGCATGCATTGCATCGATCCAGCGCACGATCAGCACCAAACGTGTTTCCGGCTCGATCCACATGAAGGAACTGCCCGCGCCTATGCCGAAATAGCTCGACGATGGCACGCTCGGAAACACTTGGCGGCGGTGATTCAACCAGAGCAGAAAACCGTAGAACGGCGCAATGGCGCAAGGCGCGCGCATGCGCTGCATCCAACTCCGGGAGATGATCTGGCGGCCGAGGCTCGCGCCGTCATCAAGCAACAGTTGGCCGATGCGTGCCTGATCCTCGCTGCTGATCGATACGCCACCGCCCCAGTGTGACCCGCCCGGCACGGACTGCATGCGCCGCCCATTTATTTCGACATAGGCGTTGTCGTAGCCATCCCAGCGCCAATCTTCGCTCGCACCGATCGGGCGCATTACAGCGTCGCGAAATACTTCCGGAAGCGGCTGCCGGAACAGATGCAGCAGTGCCAAAGAGAGCTGATTGATACGCACGTCATTGTATTCCCAGTACGTGCCGGGCGATTGTAGAGGCCGAGCGTCGCCTTTCTTGCCGGCTGGCCCTGCACCCTGAAATTGCAGCGTGCGATAGCGATCGACTTGGTCCGGCACGCCGAAGCACTCGCCCTCCCACTCACTGGTTTGCTGCAGCAGATGCACCCAAGTTATCGCGCGGTTCCGGCCCTGATCGAAGCCTATGCCTTCCACGCGAACGCCGACCGGCTCATCTACATCGGGCAGCAAGCCGCGGTCATGTGCAACGCCCGCCAGCAGGGCAAGATAGGTCTTGGCGATGCTAAACGTTAGATCGGGCCGCTGTGGCTCACCCCACGAGAGTAGGCGTTGGCCGTCTCGAACCACGGCTCCAGACACTGGGCCTCGCCCGTGCACGGGGCCCAGCAAGCGGTTCCAAGGCGGCGGATCTTGATGGTGAATGCCCCACTGATCACCTACTGCGCGGCTCCATGGCGTTTCGTGCTGGATCGCGAATTGCACTGCTTTGGCGAGTTTTTGCGCTGACATAAGACGGAGCGGTGAATCGAACGCGGATTGTACTGCTTGCCGTCGCGCTCTTGACGGTAAAATCATGCGACTTAGATAGTCAAGCATGCGGCCATGCGTGCTTCGACGCGCGAGGAGCGGTGGATGGGCGGCGAAAAGGAGTGTGCATCTCGACGCGGGTGCGTGATCTGCGGAGATGGAGGACTGCACAAGACGATGCGATATGCGTTCGAGAGTAGATCGCTTTGAGCGAGTCTCAATCGGCCCAATCGATTCCTTGGCGCGCCATTACACTGCTTTCCTGTGCCGCGTTCGCCAGCATGGCGTCGATGCGGGTGTGCGATTCGATGTTGCCCGGCTTGGCGCAATCGTTCCAGGCATCGACGGGGCAGGCAGCGTATGCGATCTCTGCGTTTGCGGTGGCGTACGGCCTGATGCAATTGGCTTACGGCTATTTGGGCGATCGCCATAGCAAATATCGAATTGCGATGCTGGCGACGTTCGCGTGCACCGTAGGCACAGTGGGATCGGCTTTGGCGCCTTCGCTCGAAGCGTTGATCGCGATGCGAGGGCTCGCGGGCGCGACCGCAGGAGGGGTCATTCCTCTCTCGCTTGCGTGGATCGGCGACTCCGTGCGTTACGAGCAGCGCCAGGCGACGTTAGCTCGCTTCCTCAGCGGCAATCTATTGGGTTTGATTGGCGGCCAGGTAATCGGCGGCGTGTTTGCCGATACCGTGGGCTGGCGCTGGGCGTTCGTGCTGCTTGCTGTCGTGTTTGCTGTGGTGGGTTTTTTGCTGCTGCGAGAATTGCGGGGCGGCACGGTACCGATGCGGGCGCCGAGATCCTCTCAAGCCGGATTGTTGGCGGGCGCGCGTGCCGTGCTGGCGTTGCCGTGGACGCGAGTGGTACTGGTAACGGTATTCCTCGAGGGCATGTTCGGTTTTGCTGCGCTGGTTTTTATCCCGGCTTATCTGCACAGCGAGTTCGGCGTCAGACTTGCGGGGGCGGGTGCCATTCTGGGCGTGTTTGGCCTCGGTGGCTTGGCCTACACACTAGTGGCGCGCCGTTTGATCGCTCGCCTTGGCGAGTCTGGCTTGGCGGCATCAGGCGGTGCGGTAGTGAGCATTGCGTTTCTGCTTCTGTTGAACGGCCCGGCATGGAATTGGGCAATACCCGCCAGCCTATTGGCTGGCCTGGGCATGTACATGCTGCACAACACGCTGCAAGCCAATGCGACGCAAATGGCGCCGCAGACGCGCGGAATTGCGGTGGCATTGTTTGCGACGGCTTTGTTCCTCGGTCAATCATTGGGAGTGGCGTGTGGCGCGGCCGTGATTGACAATGTCGGCGCGAAATGGATTTTCGCGGCGGCTGTTCTTGGCCTTTTTACGATCGGCATGTTGTTCGCGCGTGCGTTGCGGCGGCGGGCGATGGCAGGCAATTCCGACAACGGAGCTTAAGGATGGGTGTTAACGAGCAACTAGCAGCAAGCGCGGTAATAGCTTTGGCGAGCGCCGAGCTGGCGTATTTGTCCGGTTTCGGCAACGAGCACGCGACCGAAGCTTTGCCGGGCGCTTTGCCGCAGAGACAAAATTCCCCACAGCGTTGCCCATACGGCTTATACGCCGAGCAAATTTCGGGGACGGCTTTCACTGCGCCGCGCGGAGCGAACCGGCGCTCTTGGCTTTATCGCATCCGTCCAAGCGCGATGCACCAGCCGTTCGTACGTGTGGACAATGGCATGCTTCGCAACGATTTCGGCGCGGATGCCGCGACGCCGAATCAACTGCGTTGGGATCCGCTTCCGATTCCGGAGAGGCCGACAGATTTTATTGAAGGATTGGTCACGTTCGCCGGCAATGGCGATCCGCATGCGCAAAGCGGCGTGGGCATCCATCTGTATGCCGCAAATCGATCGATGCAACGCTACTTCTACAACGCCGATGCGGAAATGTTAATCGTGCCGCAGCAAGGACGATTGCGTTGCGCCACCGAGATGGGTGTATTGGATCTGGAGCCGCAGCAGATCGCAGTGATACCGAGAGGAGTAAAAGTCCAGGTGCGGCTTCTGGATTTGGTCGCACGAGGATACTTGTGCGAGAACTTTGGCGCGTTGCTGCGTTTGCCGGATCTGGGCCCAATCGGATCGAACTGCCTCGCGAATCCGCGCGATTTCCTCGCACCGGTCGCAGCCTATGAGGATCGCGAGGGCGAGTTCGATTTAATCGCCAAGTTCATGGGCAATCTGTGGTGCGCGCGCATGGATCACTCGCCCCTCGATGTGGTTGCTTGGCACGGTAACTATGCGCCTTACAAGTATGACTTGCGCGCGTTCAATGCCATCGGGTCTATTTCTTTCGATCATCCCGATCCGTCCATCTTTACCGTGTTGCAGTCGCAAAGCGATACGCCAGGGGTGGATGCGCTGGACTTCGTGATATTTCCCCCGCGCTTGCTGGTGGCGCAGAACACGTTTCGGCCGCCCTGGTATCACCGCAATATCGCCTCGGAGTTCATGGGCTTGATTCAGGGCGTATACGACGGTAAGGCGGAAGGTTTTCTGCCTGGCGGCGCAAGTCTGCACAACTGCATGACCGGTCACGGTCCCGATGCCGCTACGTTCGAACGTGCCAGCACGATGGATCTATCTGAGGCCACGAGCATCACCGGTACGATGGCATTCATGTTTGAGACACGCTGTGCGCTCCGACCGACGCGTTTCGCGCTGCACACGGAGTTGCTGCAGCGAAACTATTTCGAGTGCTGGCAGGGTTTAGCCAAGCACTTCGATCCAACGAGCTTGTAGATGCGTTGCGCGGCAGCGCTACGCTTCGCCGCGGGCGCTATTCGCTGGCAGCACGCTCGAGGCGGTAGCCGTAGAAATAGACCGAGCTAAGCCGCAGCGGTGATTCGTTCGACAAGGCCAGTTTTGCCCGAATTCGGCTGATGTGCGTGTCGACGGTGCGGGTATTGATGTCTGGGTTGCGGCCCCATACGCTCTCTAAAATATGACCGCGGGACAGCAGTTGCCCGATATGGCGAAAGAGAAAGACCGCTAGATCGAACTCTTTGTGCGTCAAATCGATCTCCACGCCTTCACGGTATAACTTGCGCTCGCCCAGTTTAATTACGAACGGTTCGAGCTCAATGATCTCCTTGGCGATGAATTCGTTGCGTGCACGACGCTCCAGCGCGTGAAGTCGGGCGAGCATTTCCATTTGACGCACCGGCTTGACCAGATAGTCATCAGCGCCTCGCTCCAGGGCCGAAACAATGTCTTTTTCGTCAGAACGCGCGGTGATGAACATAATAGGTACTGGCGCTTGCACGTTCTTGCGGATCCATTCCAAAACCTGGTCGCCAGGAACATCTGGAATGCCCCAGTCAAGCATGAGCAAGTCGTAACTCTCACGTGACAAGTTACGCATGAAGGACTTGCCGTCCGCAAACACAGCACAGGTATGGCCGGCTTTTTCAAGCCAACGGACGACTACGGCAGATTGTTCCTTATCGTCCTCGAGCAGTGCTACCCGCATCTTGGAATCCTTTTGTGAATGGCAACGTTGCGTAGTACCGCTTCTTCTTTTACTCCGCCCGCAATCATAACCCAGCTCGGCATGTTACAAATTTTTGCAGTTTAAGCAGAGGCTTACATCGAGTCAGAAGAATTCCTATGGCACAGTTCGTGCTACCCGACCTTGTATGTCTTTGGCAAAGAGCAACGCTTTAGCAATCCTAACACGGGGAAATACCGATGCTAAATAGGTTTTGGACGTTGACAATTAGCCTAGTTTGTATGGCTACAACTACGGTCCACGGGCAAGAAAAAGTGGATGGCTTATCAGTCGCCCTGCTGCACCAAAAAGTGACGCAGCGTGATGGAAAGGAGGTTCTGGTCGACGCAGCTCTCGCCAAACCAGGCGAGGTGATCGAGTACAGCGCGAAATACCAAAATCACACGGCTAAAACGCTCCGCCGCGTCGAGGCAACACTGCCCATTCCGCCGGGAACAACCGTGATGCCGACAACGGCAAAGCCCAGTGGCGCATGGGCGAGCGTGGACGGGGCGAACTTTCAGACTATCCCGCTCAAGCGCAAGGTAAAGCTTTCTGATGGGCGCGAGATAGAGCAATTGGTGCCCTTTAGTGAATACCGGTTTCTGCGTTGGAGAGTAGGTGCCCTCGATGCCGGCCAAAGCGCCGTATATGCCGTAAGGGTGAAGGTGGATTCTGGATCGAGCGACGCGCGCCAAGTCGCTATGAGTTCAAACCGGTAGAGATAGGACGAATCTCGGCAGTTTGGACCGAGCGCGTCACTTATCGGTTACAGGGCGATAAAAATTTCTAGCTAATTCGTCGGGAAAACGGAGTCATGACAATAAATCGCGTCACAACAACTGTTAAGCAGGGTCGATCGGTGTGGTTGCGCACCGGTGCGCTATTGCTTCTATTAAGCGCGCTATTCCTCAGTGCAAGCCGCACCTTGGCCGCAGTACCGGCGGCTGGTACTGCAATAGGCAATGCAGCGTCGGCGACCTATGATGATGGGTCCGGCACAAAGATCGCGACTTCAAACACCGTTACAACCATCGTTGCGCAGGTCGCAAGCTTTACCCTAACTGCCGCCCAAACGAAGCCGGGAGCGCCTGGGACAACGATCTACTTTCCGCACACGATCACCAACACGGGAAATGGTACCGACACCTTCAACTTAAGCGCAACGGACGTGACCTCGGGCACCTTTAATTTCAGCGCGATTGTCCTGTATCCGGATGCGAACGGCGATGGCATACCAGACAGCCTAACCACTATCAACAGCACTGGTGCACTTGCTGCTGGAGCCGAGTTTAAGTTTGTTGCCGCCGGGGTTGTGCCTGGTTCGGCCACCGACGGGCAAACTGACACAATTACCGTAACCGCACAGGGCACGGCGACTACTTCACCCGCGGCTGCGCAGACTAACCTCGACGTAGTCAACGTGAGCGGGCAAGCCGTGATTGACGTGAACAAGGCCATCAGCGCGCCGAGCGGTGCTGCCGGCTCCGGCCCGTACTCAATTACCCTGACCTATCGCAACAATGGCTTTGCGACCGCTACTGCTGTCACGTTGGGCGATACTCTGCCTGCCGGCATGACCTATGTTGCAGGTTCTGGCCGATGGAGCGTCTCCGGCGCCACTGCCCTTACCGACGCTGCTGCCGGCGACCCTGCCGGGATTACTTACCAATCAGCTGGCAACGTGGTAACCGCGGTAGTGGCCTCGGTATCGCCTGGTGTAAACGGAACGGTAACGTTCCAGGTGAATATCGCTGCGGGCGTCGCACCGTCGATCCTGAACAACACCGCGAGCTACAGTTACAACAATGGCGCAGCAAATGTGGGGCCGTTCAATTCCAATACGGCAAGTTTTGCGGTGCTGCAGACTGCCGGAGTGGCGGCAACAGACGCGAGTTCTACGACCGATGCAGACTCGACCACAAACGACATCGTGCTTGTAAGCACCGCGCCGCAAGGCTCGACTGTCACGTTTGACAACACGATACAGAACACCGGGAATGGTTCGGACAGCTTTGACATCACTATGTCCGGGTCGAATTTTCCCGCTGGCACGACCTTCCTGCTATTCAAGAGCGATGGCGTTTCGCCGCTTGTCGACACCAGCGGCAATGGCACGCCGGATACCGGACCAGTCGCTGCCGGTGCGAGCTATCATGTGTTTGTGAAGGCGGTATTGCCTGCCGGTACTTCTGGTGTCGGTGCGTTCAACGTAACCAAGACCGCGCGCTCGGTCCTGGATCCAACTCAGAGCAACACTGTCATCGATCGCCTCGGTGCGATAACTTCAAATAGTGTTGACTTGACCAACAATACCGCTCTTCCCGGTGCGCCGGGAGCGGGGGCTGGCCCGGAGGGATCTCCTGTTACCACCAACACCGTTAGTCCGGGTGCGTCAACAACGTTCACGTTAGTCGTCAACAATACCGGACCGTCAGCGGATAACTATGACCTGTCGGTTGTCGGCGCGCTGCCGAGTGGATGGACAGTGCTGTTCAAAGCAGACGGCGGGGTCGGCAACTGTTCCACCACAGGCGCGAACATAACCAACACTTCCAGCATCAATTCCGGGGCGAGCCGCGTGGTGTGCGCTCAGGTCAATGTGCCCGCAGGTGCCGCAGCCGTGCCCTCGCCCGGTCAAAGCATCGTATTTCGAGTGGCATCGCCGACGAGCGGCGTGCAGGACTCCAAACTCGACGCAGTCGTTGTGAGCAGCGTGCGCGCTGTATCGATCACCCCGAATGGCTCTGGACAAACCGCACCTAACAACACCGTGGTCTATCAGCACACTATTACAAACGGTGGAAACGTCACCGAGGCAATCACCTTTGTCGGGGCCTTCCTGAGCGATACGCAGTCTGCCAACGGTTGGAGCTCGACGGCATTTCTTGATAACGGCGCGTCGCCTGGCGTACTAGATCCCGGCGATACTCAGATCACTGGCGCGAGTACTTTTAGCGTAGCGCCAAATGCCACACAACCGATCCTCGTTCGTGTGTTTGCGCCAAGCACGGCGGCGACTGGGCAAATCGATCAAACTACCATAACGGTGACGGCCACCAACGTGGTTGGTGCGCCGGTGGCGCAGACGATAAGTGCTACGGACACGACGACGGTTATCACCGGCCTGCTACAGCTACTCAAAGAGCACGCTCTTGACGCGAACTGCGACGGAACGGCCGATACTGGCTTCGGCACAGCCAACATCAGTTCGGGTGCGATTCCGGGCGTCTGCATTCGCTACCGCATCACCGCGAGCAACGCTGGCACAGCGGCAGTAAACAGTGTTGTCGTGTCCGATTCCACCCCTGCAAACACCGTGTACGACAACGGCAGCCGCAACTCAACTGGCGGTGCTTGCGGAACCGGGGCAGTGGATGCGGCAGCGGCGACGACGGTGGGTAGCATTTCGGCGCCTGCCTGTGGCAGCGCTGGCTCGGTAAGCGCCGCGGTAGGAACGTTGAATCCAGGCCAAAGTGCCGTCATTACTTTTGGCGTGTTGATTAACAACAACTGACGCTGAGTTGCATGCGGGGAAGTATCTCTCTCTTCCCCGCCGCGCTGCCAGCTAGAGCGGCGCAAAGCATGCGCGCCGACGACAAGGTCTGAAAGGTTGTGCAAAAGGGATGTCGAAATTTGCAGCACTCTTCTGGCGCGGTGGTTTTCGCGCGTTGCTGCTCCTGCTGTGCGGCGCGTCAGCGCACGGATTCGATATCGACAACACCGCCAGCGCGATCTTCTTTGACGGTGGCATTGGGCCATTTTCGCGCGCATCGAATACCGTGCGCGTCAGCACCGCAGCGCCACCTCAGTTAGAATTTTTCGCGAACAGCAGTTTCGCCGCGCCTGCGCTCGTGGCTCGCCTCGGTGAACCGCTTTTTCTAGAAGCAAGAGCGCCTGGCTGCAATGCTTCGCCGACTCTGATCGAGACGCGCACCATCATCGTTACGTCAGCACCGAGCGGCGACGCTGAGGACTTCGTGGCTACAGAAACGGGACCTAACTCGGGCGTGTTTCGAGCGCCAAACATCGCAACCCGCCACGTCGCAACTGCCGGGGTCACACAGCAAAACACCATCATCGAAGCTGGCAAGAATGAGCAGCTGACGGCAATGCTCATTGGCTGCGGCAGCGCGCAGACCGTCACGAGCCTGCTGATCGATCCCGGTGGCGTGGTATTCAGCACCATAGACAATCGACCACTTGCTAACGCCGTTGTAGAACTATTTGCCGCCACTAGTAGCGCATGCACAGCTACGCGCGCCAATGTGCAGCGATTGGCAAACGGTGTCATCGTGGCAGCACCGAGCAGCGTGAGGACAGGCAGTGATGGGCGATTCGAATTTCCTCTGGTGGCACCAGGCCACTACTGTTTGCGCGTTAGTCCGCCAAACGGTTTTACCTATTCATCCACCGTCGCTGCGGAGACGCTTCGAACGATCGTTAGTCCGGCTCGATCAATCCTTGGGGCAGGAACGAGAGGCGGCTCCTACGGTGATCCTTTCCCGGTAACACCGACCACGGGACCGGTGGTTGTGGATATCCCAGTCGATGGCAGTGTGGCACCACCACCGGCGGGAACGCTGATGCTGGAAAAAACAGCGGCAACGCAGATTGTGGAGATAGGGGAGTTTCTGGACTATCGGATTGCGATCCGCAATCAGACTGGGCAATCGGTATCAAACCTCAGTATCACGGATGTGTTGCCAGCGGGCTTTGCTTACGAACCGGGGAGTGCGCGCTTTGCGAACACAAGAATTGCCGATCCGAGCGGCGCTCGCGGGCCGCGACTCGTGTTTGCGCTACCGGATCTTGGGGCTGCCGACGGCGCGCTGGCGCTCACCTATCGCGTCCGTACCGGACCAGGTGCACTCGCAGGGGAAGCTTTGAATCGTGCGCAAGCGAGCGGTAGGATTGGGGGGGTTGCCGTGACTTCTAACACCGCTGCAGCGAAAGTGAGGCTTCTGGGCGGAGTGTTCGGCGATCGTGGATACATAGTCGGGAAAATATTCCTCGACTGCAATCGCAATCGTGTGCAAGACAGCGAAGAACCAGGCGTGCCCGCCGTGCGCGTCTTCATGGAGGATGGCAGCTTTGCTATCTCCGATGCAGAAGGCAAATACAGTTTCTACGGTGTGGCGCCACGCACGCACGTACTGAAAGTCGATCGGGCCACGCTGCCGCGTGGTTCGGAAATGATCAATCTATCGAATCGCAACGCTGGCGATGCCGAAAGCCGATTCGTAGATCTTAAGAAGGGCGAGTTGCACAAAGCTAATTTCGCCGAAGGCTCATGCAGTGCGCAAGTGCTCCCAGATGTGCGTGCCCGCCGCGTGCGAGTAGACACACTGGTGGACGAACTCGATCGCGAAGTAAAAGCCCGTGTTACCGCGGACGGCCGACCGGAGGACATCGCCGACACGAAGGCGTTGCCTGCGAGCGGCGTAGTCGGCGCTGGCCGCGAACAAGCACCTCTCGATTTCTTTGCCGGAGCGCGCGCGACGCCTGATCGCGAGCCCGCATTGCCGCGGGTACAAACCAGTGCTCCCGTTGGCGGAACGCCGCAGGTGGATCTCGAGAAAGTTCTTGCCGGCGCAGACGACTCGATTGGCTTCCTCGACCTCAAAGAGGGAGACACTTTACCCTTCGCGCAAACCAGCATTCGTGTCAAAGGCGCGGCGGCTGCGCAACTTAAGCTCAGCGTAAATGGCGTAGAAGTTAGTGAGAAGCGTGTTGGCAAAACAACGCGCATGCCAGAAAACAACGTTCAGGGCAAAGAGTACATCGGCATCAGTCTGGTGCCCGGCAAGAACCGTTTGCTGCTAACCCAAGTTGACAGCTTCGGAAACGAGCGCGGCCGTCGTGAGGTGACAATCGTCGCCCCCGATGCTTTAGGCAGATTAGAAGTCGTAGTGGATTCGCGCGATGCCGTGGCTGATGGCGTCACGCCGATCAAGTTTTCTGTGCGCTTAACTGATGCTAACGGTGTTCCCGTGACGGTGCGCACGCCGGTAACGCTGGAGTCGAATCGCGGACGATTAGATATCGATGATCTCAGCAAAGTCGAGCCAGGCTATCAAACGTTTATCGAAGGCGGCACCGCGCAATTCTTCCTGTTTCCGCCACAGGAGCCAGGCGATGCTGTGCTGCGGGCTACTTCAGGGGCGCTTACTGGAGAATCTCACATATTTTTCCTGCCCGACTTGCGGCCGATGATCGCGGCGGGTGTAATCGAAGGTGTGCTCAACCTGCGCAAACTGAATAGCAGAGCACTGGTGCCCTCGCGCCAACAAGATGGCTTCGATCAGGAGCTTGAGCAGTTTGCCCGTGAAGGCAATGATGGCAAACGCAGTGCGGCAGCGCGTGCTGCCCTGTTCTTGAAGGGAAAAGTTAAAGGCGAGTACTTGCTAACGTTGGGTTATGACTCTGACAAGCAGACGCGCGAGCGCTTGTTCCGTGATATCCAACCGGATGAGTTCTACCCTGTGTACGGCGATTCTTCGATCAAAGGATTTGATGCTCAGTCCACAGGCAAGCTTTATGTGCGCATCGATAAGCGGCGCTCGTACTTGCTCTACGGCGACTACACAACAACTGCCAACATCGAAGCGCGCAAATTGTCCAATTACAGCCGCAGCCTAACGGGCGTAAAGGAGCACTTCGAGAATGAGCGTGTTAGCGTAAACGCGTTCGTGAGCCGAGACAGCACGCGCCAGGTGATCGATGAGATTCGCGCGGAGGGAACCTCCGGGCCCTATCGCCTAAGTACTGGCGGTGCGCTTACAAATAGCGAGAAAGTAGAGGTCATCACGCGTGATCGCAACCAAACAGCAATTGTGCTGAAAAGTGAAGCGCAATCTCGCTTTGCTGACTACGCAGTGGATCTCGAGCCGATCAGCGGGACGATTCGGCTGTTGTTCAAAGCGCCGGTTCCAAGTCTGGACGCAAACTTGAACCCGATCTTCATTCGTATCACTTACGAAGTGGATCAAGGTGGAAAGGAATTCTGGGTCGCCGGTGTCGATGCGCAACTCAAGCTCAGTGATCGCGTCGAGATTGGCGCATCTGCTGTGACGGACCGCAATCCGACCGATCAGAACCAATTGCTGGGTGTGAATGCCAGTATCAAGCTGGGAGAGAAGACCGTGCTTACTGGTGAACTTGCTCGATCCGACAAGGATTCGCTCGGGTCAGGCGATGCGGCAAGAGTAGAACTCAAGCACGACGGAGCCAAGCTAAAAGCGAGTATCTACGCTGGCGCCACTGACGAAGCCTTTGAAAACCCCGGGGCGTGGCTGAGTCAAGGACGCACCGAAGCGGGATTTAAGGCGGCGTACGAGATCGACCACAAAACGCGACTGCTGGCTGAGGGTATTCATACCGAGGATAGGACGATCGACGGCGAACGCGATGGACTCCTGCTCGCCGTGGAGCGCGCGCTCAACGATAATCTGCGCGTCGAGGTGGGTGCGCGGCATGCGCGCGAAACCCTTTCGGGTGCGCAAGGGAACGCGCAACAAACGAATTTCAGCGCGTCCAATGAGGTCGATAGCCTGCGCTTAAAGGTGACGGTGAAGCCGCCGACGTTGCCAAAATCAACTGTTTTCGGCGAAGTGGAGCAAGATGTGCGGGATAGCAATAAACGCATCCTTGCCATTGGCGCCGAGTACCAAATCGCAGATCGTGCCAGAGCTTACGCACGGCACGAATTCATGTCGAGTATCAACGGCGCGTTCGCCATCAACAATACGCAACGCCAGAACACAACGATCTTTGGTCTGGACACAGACTACATGAAAGATGGCCACCTATTCAGCGAGTACCGAGCCCGCGACGCCGTTTCCGGACGCGAAGCCGAGGCGGCAATAGGGCTTCGCAATATGTGGGATCTGGGAAAGGGTATGCGCCTGAACACGAACTTCGAACGAGTGCATCCCGTTGCGGGCATCGATACCAACAAATCGACGGCACTTGCTCTCGGCATGGAATACGTCGGCGCCGATTGGTGGAAGGGCAGCGCTCGCATCGAAGTGCGCGACGGCAGCTCTAGCGACAGTCTCTTGAATACCCTCGGCGCAGCCGTGAAACTTGATAGAAACTGGACATTTCTAGGTCGCAATATTCTCTCGGTAACGAAGGAAGACAACGGAGGGGAGCGCCAGCAAGACCGGCTGCAACTGGGCATGGCGTACCGCCCGGTCGACAATGACCTATGGAATGCGCTTGCAAAGATCGAATTGAAGCATGAGAAAGACGACACGCAGTTCGATCTGTTGCAGAACAAGGTGGCGCTGCGCCGCGCGACTCAAATCGTTTCGCTGCATGGCAACTACCAGCCGCGTAAGGCGCTCATCCTATCTGGGCGTGTGGCAGGGAAGTGGACGCAAGACCGATCAAACGGTATTGATAGTAAATACAATGCGCAGCTGGTCAGCGGTCGCATGATATTTGAGTTATCGAAGCGCTGGGATTTGAGCGTGCAAGCGAGCTCGCATTTCAGCAACAACTTCAAGACGCAGCAGTATGGTTTGGGCTTGGAGGTCGGCTATTTGTTGACAGAGAATCTATGGCTCGCTGGCGGATTCAACTTCGCCGGATTTCAAGACGAAGAACTCGTCGAGGGCGACTATACGAACCCGGGCTGGTACGCTCGCTTACGCTACAAGTTCGATGAGACGCTGTTTGGCGGAAGCGATCCGAGTATCAACCATACCCTGGCCCCCAAGCCTAACTAAGCAAAGTATAATGTGCTGATCGAGGATAGACGCTAAGCGCAGGCTTATACTGCTCAATGGTCTTACGAACTTCAGCATTGGTTTGCACTCTTGCCTTGTTCGGGTGCAGCGCTACGACCATCGTGCCCGAACGGGCGGCAATGACCGATCGTCTGACGCAAATCGAAGCAAGGCTTGCAGCGCTGCAGTTAGCCGGTGTGGATGGGGAAAGCTACGCTATCTCGGAAGCTCGCGCATGGTTTGAATTGGCGCTTGACACCAATTCACAGGGTGAACGCGGCGCATTGCTTTGGGAAGCGTTGGGCCAGGCGGATTCCATACTGAGGCGTGTGGAGTGTTGCGGAGGATCAATCCAAGTGCAAGACTCCGTCTCCATTTCCCGCACACCGGAAGTCCGTCCGGATTTATGGGCACGGCTGAGGTCTCTGCAGCAGCACGATTACTTTACTTGTGCGCAAGGGGACATCGCGCGATTGCGTGTTCAATTGGTTGCCGCCGGTCATGCCTATGACGATTTGGGTTGGCGCCATGCGCGCCCCTTCGTTGAAGCAGCCGACCGCTATGAACGCCAAGCAGAAGCTAAGATCGACGGCTGCTTGCATCCTCTGGGGAGCGCACGTACCGAGGAACATAGTGGAAGCGGAAAGGCAGAAGCCGGCAGCGAGGCTTTGCCTTTAACGTTGCCATCTGCACACGGTTATCCTGAAGCGCCAACGCAAAGGAGGTCCAAGCAGTGATCGAATTGCGCGTACCTCATGCGGGGCAATTCTTGCGTCGCGCAGTCATAAACGGGCGACTCTTGGTTCGGTTCGGGTTTTTCGTGGCGTTGTTCGGCTTGCTCTGCCTGCCATCGCTCGGCCATGCACAGATCACGCGTTCTTTCACCATCCGCTACAGCGCCAATGTGAACGGTGACTTCGCGGCAATCGGCAATACGGTTACCTACTGTGATTTGACGGCGGGAAATGCCAGTTGCAACGGTGCGCCGGGCGGGAGCAGCATCGATAATCAGAGCGTTGGCACTATCGTAAACGTCGATGTCGATAGCGATAGTTCAACGTTCAACTCTAGTTCAGCGAACCTTAGCGTTCCGGCAGGGTCAACCATCCGATTTGCAGGACTCTACTGGGGCGGGCGCTCGACCTCGGCCTCACGCGGACGCGTGCTATTTCGCACCCCGAGTTCATTCGGATACACGCTGATATCGGCCAGCATCGTTGACACTGCCACGGGCGCAACAAATAACTATGCGGCTTTCGCCGACGTTACCTCGGCGGTAGCCGCCGCGGGCAATGGCACTTACTTCGTCGCGAACGTTCAGACGTACACCGGCTTGAACGGAAGCACATTCAACAATTCAGGGGCTAATTGCCGTAACGTCGACGGCGATAGTTGTTGGGGCGGTTGGAGTCTGGTTGTCGTCTACGACAACAACACCATGGGGCTGCGCAATATTGCAATTTATGACGGCTATGGTCTGGTTACGGGCAGCCCGGGAGTCGTAATCCCGGTGAGCGGCTTCTTGACGCCGCTTTCCGGTCCGGTTTCCACGCGAGTCGGGACGGTCGGCTGGGATGGCGATCGCGGTTTGACAGGCGATCAGTTCTTCATAAACGGCAGCGCGATCAGCGACGCCAACAATCCTGCGAACGATTTCTATAACTCCAGCATTTCAGATCTAGGCGTCAACGCAACGGCGCGCAACCCGGCGTACTTGAATACGCTGGGCACGGAAGTGGATAGATATACCGCACCTGCCGGCGTGATTAGTAACGGAGCGACCAGTGCAACGCTGCAACTGACTACGGGGGGCGAGCAATATTTTCCGCAGATGGTTGCCTTTTCCACTGACCTCTATGTACCGGTTGTCGTCCCGAACTTGACGAAGACTGTGTCCGATCTGAACGGGGGGCTGCTGCTACCGGGCGACACGTTGCGCTACACCGTGACCTTCAGCAATACCGGTCAGGATACGGCCGTCAACTCTACCGTGCTGGATAATATTCCCGTCGGAACGACCTATGTTCCGGGTTCGCTAGTGGTAGTGGCCGGCTCGGCAAATGCCGGAGCAAAAACCGACGCTGCCGGTGACGATCAGGCGGAGTTTGTCGCTGCCGGAACCCCGCGCGTCGTGTTCCGCGTCGGGACCGGGGCGGACGCCAGTCAAGGTGGAGCGATCCCCTTTAGTTCCTCAACTTCTATGCAGTTTGACGTCACTGTCGATGGTGGGCTCGCGGGCGGCACCGACATAACCAATAATGTATCCATACAATACACCGGGCAAACTCTAGGGGAGACGCTAGGGACGTCAAAATCACAATCCACTCCGACGGTGGTTACGGCGCCCCCAACGATCGCCAAATCCTTCGCTCCAAACCCGATCGCTGCCGGCGGCATATCGCTTATGACAATTCAGGTGAGCAGCGCTGCCGGCAATCCATCGAATGCCAGCGATGTACGCTTCACCGATACTTATCCGGCGGGCGTCGTTAACGCAGCTTCGCCCAATCCGCAAATAAGTTGTACGCCGGGCTCCACACCAGGCACGATCACTGGGGGGGCGGCTGGCGGAAACATTATCGGGTTGAATCCCGGCGCAGTTCTGGCACCAAACGGCAGTTGCACCATCACGGTGAACGTGACAGCCGCAGCAGCAGGCAACTATACGAACACCACGAGTAGCGTGACCTCGACCAATAGCGGCTCCGGCAGTGCCGCCAGCGCCATGCTATCCGTCGGTAAGCCATCGATTGCAAAATCGTTCGCACCGTCCAGCATTTTGACAGGCGGTACGAGCACAATCTCGTTCGTGCTTAGCAATCCGACTACTTCCAACATCAGCAACGTTGCGTTCAGCGATGCCCTCACCAATATGGCCGTGGCCAATCCGAACGGGGTAGTCGGCAACTGCGGCGGCGGTAGCGTGGTCGCCGTGCCCGGGTCTAACGCCATTTCCCTAACAAGCGGCAGCATCCCGGCCGGCGGCAATTGCACCATAAGCGTAAACGTGAGCAGCAGCACTCTCGGTGTTCATCCGAACACGACATCCGGCGTAACTTCAACGCAAACCGGGACGGCGGGCAATGCGAGCAACACCGCTGTTTTGACTGTGGTTGGGGCTCCCACCGCGACTAAGAGCTTTTCGCCGACCTCGATCGCACCGAATAGCACCGCGGTATTGACGATTAACGTAGCAAATCCCAATACCACCACGACCGTGACGGGTGTAGCGTTCACCGATACTTATCCTGGTGGATTGGCAAATGCCAACCCGGCCAGTCCGACGCTCAATTGCACTTCGGGTTCGTCCGCAACGTTGACCGGCGGATCGAATGGCGGCGGAACGATCGGCATTTCGGGTGGGAGTCTTGCTCCGAACAGCAGCTGCAGTGTCACAGTTTTGGTGACGAGCGCATCCGCGGCAACGTACAACAACTCCACCGGCGCCATCGCCAGCAGCAACGCGGGCACTGGCGCTGCTGCCAACGCAAGTCTCAACGTAACCAACTTAACTGTGCCGACTGTAGCCAAGACTTTCGTAAATTCGCCGATTGCGGTGAATGGCACGTCGACATTGCGTATTACTCTAACGAATCCGAACGCGACGGCCGTCACCGGCGTTTCGTTCAATGATCTATACCCGACCGGTCTGGTAAATGCGGCAACACCCAACCCGAGCACAACGTGCTCCGCCGGAGCGGCGGCCGCGGTCGCAGGCGAAAGTTCCCTGCAGTTTAGCGGCGGCACCATACCGGCGAGCGGGAGTTGCAGAGTGGACGTTACCGTAACCAGCGCTGAAGCGGGACATTATTTTAACAACACCAGTACTGTAAATACGGCAAACGCCGGGGCACCGGCAGGGGCAAGCGCGACGCTTGATGTGCTGACGCCGCCGACCATTACCAAGTCTTTCAATGCCGACACGGTGGCACTGAATGGCGACAGCCAATTGCAGATCATTATCACCAATCCAGCTATCAACAGCGTCAGCTTGACCGGCATAAACGTCAACGATAACTTTCCTGCCGGCATGGTGGTATCGCCGAGCGTAGGGTTGAGTAACGGTTGCGGCGGCACCTTTCGAGACCAAGGCGGCAGCAGCACTTTCTCAAATCCCGATACTGGGTTTCGACTCTCGGGGGTGACGTTAGCGGCGGGCGCCAGCTGCACGTTACGGTTCAACGTGCGCAGTTCGGTAGCCGGCAATCAGCTGAATACGACGACGCAGGTGGCGGCAACCGGTCCTATCGCTCTCACGGGAAGCGCTGCCAGCGCAACCTTATCGGTGGGGCAGCCGGACATCACCAAGGCATTTTCCCCAGCCACGATTACCCTTGGGCAGACCTCGGTATTGACTATCACCCTCACCAATCCGACTGGTACGGCAATGACCAGTGCCGCTTTTACCGATACCTACCCCACAGGTATGACCAACACCAGCACGCCCGCAGCAGGCGGTACCTGTACCGGCACACGCACCGCTGCCTCAAATGGCACGTCGATAGCGTTTAGTGCGGGTACGATACCCGCAAACAGTAGCTGTACGGTAACGGTGAATGTAACTGCGATCGGCACGGCACCCAACACCATCGCCGCGAATGCGCTAACGGTCTCGGGCGGGGCTACCAACGGTTCGGCGACCAGCGCTACGCTTACTGTTACGCCTCCGCTTACTGTTGAAAAAACGTTCGTGCCAAATGTGATCGCGCAGGGTGGGACTTCAGTTCTGACACTTACGCTGACCAATCCGAACGCTTTCAACGTAACCGGCGTCGCGTTTACCGATAGCTATCCGTCTAATTTGATCAACACGGGCACACCTAGTGCTGCGGACAATTGTGCGGCGGGCACCCCGAACGCTGCTGCGAACGGTACTTCGCTGGCGTTTTCCGGCGGTACAGTCGCAGCCAACAGTTCCTGCACTGTAACGGTGAACGTCACCAGTGCAACCGGCGGCGTCTACAACAACAATTCGGGCAATGTGAGTACCACTAACGCTGGAACCACGAGCGGCGTAGTCGGCACGCTAACCGTGATGGCGCCACCGACGGTAGCTAAGGCCTTTACACCGAACTCCGTGAGCATCGGTGATGTGAGCACTTTGACGATATCCCTGACCAATCCCAACACAACGCAAGCCATTACGGGAGCAACGTTTACCGATACCTACCCGGTTGGATTGGTCAACGCGGCGACGATGAATGCGACTACATCTTGTAGCGGAGGAACGGTAATCGCAAGTCCAGGCGGCGGCTCTGTCGCGCTCACCAGCGGCACTATTCCCGCCGGCGGTAGTTGCACAGTCTCGATCGATGTCACCAGCGCAAGCGCGAGCGCGTACAACAATAATACGGGAGTAGTCACGACGACGAATGCTGGTAACGGCAGCGCCGCCAGCGCCACTCTGACGGTCCAACCGTTGCCGACAATCGCAAAGAGTTTTTCAGTGACAGGGATAACCGCCGGTGCGCCCTCCGCGTTGACGATCACCATTACCAACCCGCGATCCACCGGGCTTACGGGCCTTTCGTTTAACGACGCGTTTCCGAGTGGTCTGCGCGTGCACTCAACACCGTCCGTGGCAAATACGTGTGGCGGAGTCGTCAGTGGCGCCACTGAAAACGCCACTGCGATTGGCCTCACCGGAGGCAGCCTTTCCGCTAGCTCAAGCTGTAGTGTTAGCATTGCGGTGACGGCGAACACGCCTGGCACATATAACAATGTCACCAGTGCCTTGACCAGCAACGAAGCGCCACCCACCACCCCGAGCAACACTGCGACCCTCACAATAGGCGGGTTCGGTATTTCCGGTTTGGTGTACTCGGACGCTAATCACAATTCGACCAATGATGGCGGCGAGGCAGGGACGGGACAAACTTTCTTCGTTAAATTGAGCACTCGCACTGGGGCGACGTGTAATTCGCCGGCACTAGTCGCGGCAAGCGTAAATACAAGCACAGGCGCTTACTCAATCGCACCCTATCCGGCCGGGGACTATTGCTTGATCTTAGACACCAACGGCACGCTAAGCGATATCGTTCCGACTACTCCCGCGGGTTGGCTTGGTACCGAAGTGCCAAACGGCAGTAAGGCAATCACGATCACCGGGTCTAACCTGATCGTGCAGAACTTCGGCCTATTCAACGGCTCGCGCTTGAGCGGCCGAGTGTTTAACGACAACGGCATCGTAGCTGGTGTGCCGAATAACGGCGTGCAGGATGGCGGCGAAGTCGGGCTCGCCAGCGTAGCGGTGCGAGCGAACAACGCGGGATGCCCCAGCACGCTCTGCGACACTACGCTCACGGATACTCTTGGCAATTACACGCTGTGGATACCTGCCGCCGCGAGCGGGAGCGTGGTCGTTGCGCAGACAAACTTGGGCGGTTATGTTTCGAGCGGCGGTAGCCGTGGTACCACTACGGGTGGGGCGGGTTATGACCGAACGGCCGACACGACCACTTTCAATCTTGTTGCCGGCAGCAGTTACAGCGGTGTCGACTTTGCAGATGTCCCGCCGAACAGTTTTGTCGCTGATGGCGCGCAAAGCGGCTTGCCTGGCAGCACGATTGGCTATCCGCACACTTTTACAGCCGGTAGCGGTGGCGCCGTTTCCTTTAGCACGAGCAATATCGCGACGCCCGCCATCGCCGGGTGGACGAACACGATCTATCGCGATAGCAATTGCGATGGAGCGGTGCAGGCGGCCGAGGCAACCGCTCCTTTGAGCGGTGCAACCGTGCTGACTGCGGGGCAACAGATTTGTATTGTGGTACGCGAATTTATTCCAGCTGGCGCACCCTCCGGAGCGAGAGACCAGATCACGGTAACCGCTGGCTTTACCTACACCAACGCTAGTCCGGCACTGAGTGGTAACGCGACGCGCACTGATATCACCTCCGTCGGCCCGTCGACCAGCGCGGGTTTACATCTGACGAAGACCGTCGACAGAACCACCGCGCTCCCGGGAGAAACGCTCACCTACACGATCACCTACACCAATACGAGCAGCGCGTCGTTGGCCAACATTGTCATCGCGGATACCGTGCCCGCCTTTACCGTTTATGTCGGCGGTAGCGCGGGTTGTCCGGGTTTGATCGCTCGCACGACGTGCTCGGTACTGAGTGAGCCCCCCGCAAATGCGATCGGCGCTTTGCGGTGGGGCATTAATGGCAATTTGGGGCCAAGCGCTAGCGGGACGGTGCAGTTTCAGGTGCGAGTCGAATAGCGCATCGTGCCCCATTCTTTTTGTTACCATATTGCAAATGCATTTGGATACATAGGGGGAGGGTTGAAGAAAAATAGTGGCACCCGCTCGGGTAGTCTGGCCCTCATATGTTCGTTGAGTTTTGCTTGCACAACGCAAGCGTTGCTCGGCGCTGAGTCCGTTTCTGCTGCGTCGCCGGCGCAAGTGTCCGGTGCCAATCTCGACGAGCGCATGCAAGGTGCTAAGGCGCTGCTCGACCAACGGAACGCCGAGCAGGCTTACCACCTACTGAGCGAAGTAGAGTTCGAAGGTGCTGGCAACGAGGCGTTCGACTATCTCTTGGGCACTGCGGCGCTCGATGCCGGCAAGCCGGACAAGGCCACCTTGGCGTTTGACCGGGTGCTGGCGCTCAACCCGAAGCACGGCGGCGCGTTGATCGATCGCGGCCGTGCCTACGCGGCGATCGGCAACATTGAACAGGCGCGCGCTGACTTCGAATCTGCTCTTGCACTCAATCCCAGCGCGCCGACACGCAAGCAACTCGCCACGTTTCTCGCGCAGTTGAGCAACCGGCAGGAAAAACTTGGCGCCACTGTCAGAGCCTATATGAGTGCGACGATCGGGCATGACAGCAACGTTAATTTCGCTGCCAGCGAGCGCGACGTGTTTGTGCCGTTATTGCAAGATTCCATCCAACTCTCTAGCGATAGTGCACGGCAAAGCGACACCTTTCTGGGATTGAACGCCGGAATTGGGTTGGATTACACGGTAGCGCCGGCGTTTGCATGGTTCGGCGCAATCGATGCAGCGAGCAAACGTAACCGAGACGTGCATCAGTTTCATCTCTCGTCGCTGGATGCGCGCTTTGGGCCGGTCTGGAAAGGTCAGCGCTACCAGATGCGCTGGGCGCTTAGTCTAGGCGCTTTGCAGTTGGGCGACGAAGACTATCGCAGGCAGCGGGGTGCGGGTGTCGAGTGGCGCTTCAACATAAGCGATCAGCGCCAACTGGTTACCGCCGTTCAGCATACTCGGCTGCGCTACCGCGACGTGGACGCAAAGATATTCAATACCAACCAGAGTGTTGGTCTATTGGGTTTATCGTTGTTGATTGGTGAAGGGAAACAGGCCCTAGTAACCCCTTACTTGATGGGTGGTTATGAGGACGACACGGGCGGCAATTTGCAGGGCAATAAGCGCATTGCGGGCGCAGGTCTCACGGGGCGCCTTGCGCTAACGCCAACACGCTCATTGTCTTGGGCGGTAAGTGGGCAACGCGGCCGTTTTGACAAGACCGACCCATTCTTTCTGAAGAAGCGCTCGGACCAGCGGTTCGACGTATCGCTGGCATTCAACCAACAGTTAGGCCAGGGCAAGAAGTGGTCGCTGCGACCACAAGTGACCTGGTCGCGCCAGAACTCCAACTTGGCGCCGTATGATTTCGATCGAACGGAAGCGGGGGTCACGGTGAGGCGCGAGTTCTAGCAGGTGCAAAACAGTGTGGCATGCAATTGAGCGGCACGTTGCAGCGCTTACACTTTGTGCCCTAAGCGTTGGGTAGTTAAGCGGGGGTAGCATGAAACTTCAACATATCGGTTCGACGGCAGTTTGTGTGATCGCGGCGCTGGTTGCCGCTCCCGTGCTCGCCGCGGCTGGCAAGTTCCAATTTGTCACCGGGGACGTTCGTCTTATGGATCGATCGGGCACCAGCAAGCCGGCCGTCAAGGGGCTAGCCGTCGAGGAGGGTGACACCATCGCCTCTGGCCAACCGGCCATGGCCCAAGTTCGGATGAACGACGGCGGCATCTTGGTGATTCGTCCCAACACCCGCTTGGTGATCAAAGCATTCCAGTTCTCGGGCAAGGAAGACGGCAGTGAACGTGCCCACTTTTCCTTAGAAAAGGGCGGCGTGCGCGCCGTTACCGGTGAGATCGGCAGGACGAACAAGCAGAATTACTTGATACAGACCCCGAGCGCGAGTATTGGCGTGCGCGGCACCGATCATGAGCCATTTACCGTGGAAGCGGCTGATGCGGCCCTTGTGCCAGCAGGAACCTACGATAAAGTCAACGTCGGCGCGACCGTAGTCGAAAACGGCAAAGGTGTTGTGATCGTGCAACCTGGCGAGGTCGGCTATGCCGCTGATGCAGTGACGACGCCGGTGATCCTACCCGAGGTCCCTGCGCTGTATTCGGGCGCAGGTGACGGCGTGAAAGTTGCCAAGCGCGGTTCGCAATCGAGTGGCCGCGCACGTGGCAGCAGTTCGAGCGGGCAGGGCGCCGGTGATAGCGCTGCGACCGTGGCGCAGCCGCTGCGAACGGCTGACGGCTTAAATCTATCCGCGCTTCCGCCCGCACCTGAGCCGCCACCGCCGCCGCCGCCACCACCACTAGTTGTCGACAACGGCATACGCACCCCGGCGATAGTGAGTTACGTTACCGTCGGCGAGCATGGCAGCCTCGTGGCCAGAGTCGACGGTTTGCGCTCCTTCACGATGACAAGCGCCGCGCGACTGGATACACCGGACGGGGTTCAGCCTTTCCAGATTGCCTGGGGGCGCTGGGCAGACGGTTTTACTCTGCCGAATACGGAATTTACCGGTGGGTTGCATTTCGCCAATAGCTCGGAAATGACCACAGGTGCGCAGTTGCAGCAAATCCAGCTGTCGCGCCAAGCAGAGTACCAACTCTTAGGCGGCCCGCGGCCGACCAATGAGCTTGGCGCCACGGGCGCTTTAGATCGGCTCAGCGTTTCGGTCGATTTCGCTACCCAGCGCGTAACCAACTATGCTGTTGAGCTGACCATGCCGGCAACGGCATCGGGCGCAGCCAACTCGCAGTGGCAAGCCAGCGGTGGCGGCAGTATCGCCGCTTTCATGCGGCAGGGCATCGAACTTGACGTGAATTGCGTCAATTGCCGCAGTCCCGGTCAGACGGCCGCGGGCACTGGCAGCGCAAAGGGCGTCTTTGTCGGGCCAAATGCAGAGGCGCTCCTGAGTGCCTTTGGATTGAAAGTCGACGGCCATACCGTGAGCGGTGTGGCGGCGTCGCAGCGCTAGCGCCGATTCTCATCCAATTCGCCGCTGTTCGAGTTCACGCGCAGCGGCGAATTCTCCTGACGAGTCCGCAGATAGTCATCCACCTTGGCTGACTCACGTTGCAAGTATGCGCCAATTGCCTCGGCGAAGCGGGTATCTGCGATCCAGTGAGCGGAGCGCGTGCGCACCGGGAGCAAACCACGCGCGATTTTGTGTTCGCCTTGTGCGCCACCCTCAAACGCGGCGAGACCGCGCGCGATACAGAATTCGATTGCCTGGTAGTAGCACACCTCGAAATGTAGATTGGGTATAGCAGCGATGCTGCCCCAATAACGCCCATACAAGCGTTGCGCATCGAGCAGAAATAGCGCGCTCGCGACAGGTTCATCGGCAACCCGCGCGACGATCAGCAAGACGTTCTCCGGCATCGCCTCGCCCAATTTCTGAAAGAACGCCAAGTTCAGGTAAGGACTGGAGTGATGCTCACGGTAGGTTTGCCGATAGCAAGTGTTGAAGAATGCCCAATCCTCATCCGAACAATCCCCGCCCAACAGCCATTGAAAACTCACGCCCTGATCGCGCACCTTCTTGCGATCCTGCTTGATCTTCTTACGTTTGTCGCGGTTAAATTCGGCGAGAAACGCATCGAAGTCGCAGTAGGCGCGGTTGTGCCAGTGATACTGCACGCCGCTGCGCCATAGAAGTTCTGCATTAGCGAACAAACTCTCGTCTTCGCCAGTTAAGAATAGGCAGTGCAGTGAAGACAGGGCGCTTTCACGCGCCAAGTCGAGCAGGCTGCTGGCGAGCGCAGCGCGCGCTGGCGCGTCAATGCCGAGCAACTTTGGGCAGGCAACCGGTGTGAACGGAACGGCGCACAGCAGCTTAGGGTAGTAGCGTTGGCCAGCGCGCTCGTAGGCATCAGCCCAAGCCCAATCGAACACGTACTCTCCATACGAATGAAACTTTAAGTAGAGCGGCGTCGCCGCGTGCAGCGCGTCGCCATGCCACAATGTCAAATGCTGTGGCTGCCAGCCGCTGCGCCCGCCGACGCAGGTAGTGGTTTCGAACGCATGCAAGAAAGCGTGCCGCGTAAACAGATGCGCCGGTGCCAACGCATCCCATTGCCGCGCTTCAACGCGCGCGATACTCTCCAGAACCTCGAGGCGATAGTCGGCCGCGGTCGGCACACGCGCTAGCATTGTTGGTGATGGGGGCAGATGAGCACGATGCTATGATAAGCGATCCCATTCTATCGCCGCGGTTCGCGCGTGATGCATGCTCATCGCTGTTAGTCAGATTAACTTCATCGTCGGCGATTTGCGCGGCAACGCTGCCAAGATCGAAGCGCACGCGCGCCGCGCGCAAGTGGCGGGCGCCAGCTTGATGGTTACTTCCGAGCTAGGGTTGTGCGGCTACCCGCCGGAAGACTTAGTGCTGCGCGACTCGTTCATCTCGGATTGCGACAGCGCATTGCAAGCGCTAGCACGCGCCTGCAACGGCGTTGCCGTGCTCGTCGGCCATCCGGTTCGCGCCCCAGGCGGGCGCTACAACGCAGTATCGCTATTGCGCGGTGGCGAGGTGGTGGCAACGGGATACAAAATGCGGCTACCCAACGACAGCGTCTTCGACGAGCAGCGCTATTTCGAGCCGGGCAGCACTCCGCTGGTGTTCGATTTGGACGGTGTGCGCTTCGGAGTGCCCATCTGCCAGGATATCTGGGAGGAAGGTCCAGCGCAAGCCGCGTGCGCGCGCGGCGCGCGCGTGCTGTTGGTGCCGAACGGCTCCCCGTATCACATGGATAAGCAGTCTACCCGTTACGAAGTGGTCGGTGCGGCGATCGCCAAAACAGGCGTGCCGGTTATCTACTGCAATCAAGTCGGCGGGCAAGACGAACTCGTGTTCGATGGCGCCTCGTTCGTTATGAACGCAGCCGGTGCCGTCATCCAGCAATTACCGGCGTTCGAGGATGCGCAAGCAATAGTGGAGTTGCGCGACGGCGCACCGGTACCGGGTCCGATCGCCGCACCGATGAGCGCCGAGCAAACGGTCTATACGGCGCTCACGCTCGGAGTGCGCGACTATGTCGGCAAGAACGGCTTCCCTGGCGTGCTGCTCGGTTTGTCCGGCGGTATCGATTCCGCCTTGACGCTCACCGTCGCGGTGGACGCACTCGGCGCCGATCAAGTGCACGCCGTCATGATGCCGTCGCAGTTCAACGCGCCGATCAGTCTGGAAGATTCGCAAGTCATGGTCGCGGCCCTTGGCGTACGCGCCAGCGTGCTGCCGATCAAGCCGGTGTACGACAGCTTTCTCGCATCACTCGAGGATGAATTTCGCGACCGCCCGTTCGATACCACCGAGGAGAACATCCAAGCACGCATTCGCGGCACGTTGCTCATGGCGCTGTCGAACAAGTACGGCTCCATCGTCCTGACCACCGGCAACAAGAGCGAAATGGCGGTGGGCTATTGCACGCTTTACGGCGACATGGCCGGAGGCTTCGCCGTGCTAAAGGATATCTTCAAGACGCTGGTTTACCGCCTGGCGCGCTACCGGAATTCAGTATCGCCCGTCATTCCCGAGCGCGTCATCACGCGAGCGCCGAGCGCGGAGCTGCGCCCCGACCAAACCGATCAAGACAGCTTGCCACCCTACGAAGTGCTGGATGCCATCGTCGCGCGTTATATGGAAGAAAACCAGTCGCCCGAAGACATCATCCGCCAGGGCTATGCCGAGGCCGATGTGAAGCGCGTGGTGCGGCTCATCAAGATCAACGAATACAAGCGCCGCCAAGCGCCGGTGGGCGTGCGCATCACCGAGCGCGCGTTTGGCAAGGATTGGCGTTATCCGATAACATCGAAGTATTCGGCGTAGGCGAATCCTTAGACGCCATCGCGCTGCGGTAAATCCCCTCACCCCAACCCTCTCCCCATGTTTGGGGCGAGGGAGTTTAGCGGAGGAGTAAGTCGTGAAGAAAATCGAAGCAGTCATCAAACCGTTTAAGCTTGACGAAGTGCGCGAAGCGCTCTCCGAGATCGGCATTTCCGGCCTCACGGTGACGGAGGTGAAGGGCTTCGGCCGCCAGAAAGGGCACACCGAACTCTATCGCGGCGCCGAGTACGTGGTCGATTTCCTGCCCAAAGTGAAAATCGAAGTCGTCATCCCGGCCAATCTGGAAGAGAAAGCCATCGAAGCCATCGTGCGCGCTGCGCGCACCGGCAAGATCGGCGACGGTAAGATTTTCGTTACCGAGGTCGGCCATGTGGTGCGCATCCGCACCGGCGAATTGAACGAAGACGCCATCTAGGTTGCGCGGCACGCTCGCGCACGCGCTTAGGTAGAGCGTATCCACTCGAGCGAGCGTTCGCCCGCCAATATGGGCGCAGGCTCAGTCAACTGGAGTTGTACCCTATGAATGAAATCCGAGCCAAATTGATGTGGTTCCTCTTGTTCGCCTGCTCTCTGGCGCCGCTTAGCCACGCGCAGGACGGCACTTGGCAGAAGAGCTTTCTTTGGCAAATCCAGAAGGGCGAGCAAAAGCTCTTCTTGCTTGGCGGCCTGAGCGTGGGCAAACGCAGCTTTTACCCTATGCCCGAAGCCGTCGCGCAAGCGCTGCGTGAAAGCGATGTCGTCGTGCTCGAATCAGACTCGACCGACAACCAAGGTTCCGAGCGCGCGGTGAGAATGGGTTTCTACGCGCCCGACGACGCGTTGGACAAGCACGTGCCGCGCGATTTGTACGAAGAATTGTTCACGCTTGCCTTGGATTACGACATGCCTGAGGCGCAGTTTCGCGCCATGCGGCCGTGGATGTTTTACTTTCAAGTCATCTTCAAAGAGTTTTCCAGCGCCGGCTACGCCAGCGATTACTCGACTGAGTTGATCACCTATGCGCTGGCGAAAGGGTCCAACAAAGAGGTCATCGCGATGGAGCCCGCCGACGCTTCTGCGCAATACCTCAACGCAATGCCGGCTGAATTGCAGGAGGCGATGTTGCGCGGTCTGCTACAGGAACTGCGAGACGGCGGCGCAGTGAAGTCCCTGGCGGCGTTGTGGAAGAGCATGCGTGAAGGCGATGCTCAAGCGTTCATGGCGACGGTCGATGCGAGCGAAAAACTCTACCCGAGAGCGGACGAGCTACGCGAAATGTTGTTTTACGCGCGCCATCCTGGCATGCTGGAAAAGATGGAGGGATACCTGGCGAGCGGGAAGAAACATCTTGTCGTCGTCGGCGCGGTGAATCTGCTGGGCGAGCGCGGATTGGTTGAGGCGCTGCGCAAGAAGGGTTACGAGGTTAAACTCCTCTAGGTATCAGTCCTTCACCGGCCATCAGAAAGATAGTCGGGCAGATAGTCACGATAGTACCAGCGGAGGGATGCCCAAATCCCGCTTGATCTCTAGAGCGGTGGCCAGCGCAAACGCTACCGTATCCGCCATGACCGTGACATGTCCCATCTTGCGCCCCGGCCGCGCCTCGCGCTTGCCATAGAGATGCAGCTTCGCGGCGCGGTGGCGCAGCACGTGCGTCCAATCCGGCGCACCGCCGGCCCACACATCGCCGAGCACATTCACCATCACCGCCGCGCGCGTTTGCTCGGCCGTGCCGAGCGGCAGCGCACATAGCGCGCGCACTTGCTGCTCGAACTGGCTCGTCACGCACGCATCGATGGTGTAATGCCCGCTGTTGTGCGGGCGTGGCGCCATCTCGTTGACCAACAGCGTTGCATCCTCGAGCACGAACATTTCCACCGCCAGCACGCCGACGTAGTCGAGCTTCTGCGCGATGCCGAGCGCGACATCCTGCGCACGCTGGGCGAGCGCCGCGCCGATGCGTGCCGGAGCGATGGTCACATCCAAAATGCCGTTGCGATGCTGATTTTCCGCCACCGGAAAGCATGCCGTCGCCCCGTCCGCGCCGCGTGCGAGCACGACGGAAATTTCAAGCTGCAGCGGCAGTAACTCCTCCAGCACGCATTCGACTTGCCGCCACTGTTCGAACACCGCGCGCGCCTGCGCCGCGCTCTCCACGCGCGCTTGGCCCTTGCCGTCGTAGCCGAAGCGGCTGGTTTTCAGCAGCGCAGGGAACTTAAACGAAGCGGGCAGGGTGGCAAGATCTTCCGCGCGTCGCACGATGGCAAACGGCCCCACCGGGAAGCCGTGCTCGCGCAGGAAGCTTTTCTCCTTGCTGCGATCCTGCGCGATCGCCACCGCACTCGCGCTCGGGCGCACCGGCACGCGCCGCGCCAGCCATGACAGCGCGTGCGCTGGCGGGTTCTCAAATTCGGTCGTCACCGCCGCACAGGTTTGCGCAAGCTGCGCCAGCGCGCTCTCGTCGTCATACGCCGCGCACAGATGCTGCGACAGCGCGGCGGCAGGTGCTTCGGTGTCGGGGTCGAGCATGACGACGCGATAGCCCATCGCCAGCGCCGCTTGCGCGAACATGCGGCCGAGCTGTCCGCCACCAAGCAGCCCGAGCGAAGCGCCGGGTGCAATTGTTTGATGCAGCCCGAGCGAAGCGCC
>CADEHE010000004.1:106926-515560 GCA_902826775.1 uncultured Pseudomonadota bacterium
GCAGCCCGAGCGAAGCGCCGGGTGCAATTGTTTGATGCAGCCCGAGCGAAGCGCCCGGCGCAATCGTCTGCTGGCGGTTTGCGGGAGGAGTCAAGCGCAGCGAATCCAGCTGCCGGTGGCGGATCCGGCGCACCGTGCCTTGATCCACTCTAGGCGTTGGCCTCGAGCGATCATTGCGCCTTCGGCGGCAATGTCATTGCCTTAACCGCTGTGCTCTGCGCTTCGCGGAACTGTTGCAGTTTCTCGTGTAGCGCAACATCGCCGGTAGCCAGTATGGCAACGGCATGCAGCGCCGCATTCACCGCGCCCGCTTCGCCGATGGCGAAGGTGGCCACTGGCACGCCTTTCGGCATTTGCACGATGGAGAGCAGCGAATCCTGCCCCTGCAAATGTTTGGAAGGCACCGGCACGCCCAGCACCGGCAGTGTGGTCTTGGCCGCAAGCATCCCGGGTAAATGCGCCGCGCCGCCCGCGCCGGCAATGATGCAGCGCAAGCCGCGCGCGCGCGCCGCTTCGGCGTACTGGAACATAGTGTCCGGGGTGCGGTGCGCAGAGATCACGCGTGCTTCATGCGGCACGCCGAATTCTTGCAGGATTTCGACCGTCTTCTTCATGGTGTCCCAATCGCTGGAACTGCCCATGACCACGCCTACGAGAGGTGCTTGGATCATGTCTTACTCGTCCGGTTCATTGTTTGTCTTAGGCGCGCGCAGCAGTACGATCACCGCGCCGCTGCCGCCGTCCGCCGGCCGTGCCTCGGCGTAGGCGAGCACATCCTCCCGCTGGCTCAGCCAAAGCCGAACCTTGTTTTTTAGGACCGGCTCGCGTTCATTCAAGCTGCGCAGCCCTTTGCCATGGATGACGCGTACACAGCGCGCACCCCGGCGCAGTGCGAGTGCCAGAAACTCTACCAAACGCGATTTCGCCTCAACCGTGGTGTGCCCGTGCAAATCCAGTTCATGCTGCACTACCCAATGACCGCTGCGCAAGCGGCGCAGCACTTGGCGCGATAAGCCAGAGCGCAGAAAGCTGGAAGCGTCGCCCTTTTCTTCCATGCCCATCCCGGCGCTGTCCGCGCTTAGTGATTCCGCTAGAGCGCGCGTTTCGTCGCGCTGGTGTTGCAGCGGCAGCGGTGGTTTCGGTTCCGCACGGAGCACGACCTTGTCGGTCTTGGTCGCCGGAACCACGTCACCCACCGCGGCGCGAAATAGCGCTGCGTCTTCCTGTTCCGCGGGAGCCTGATCCTCAGGACGCACTCGCGCGCGGCTGCTCTTGGCGGGCATGGTGTTTTGCGCGACTCTTACTAGGCGCCGCGCTTAGTGCCATCGAGATAGGCTTCGGCGTCCAGCGCGGCCATGCAGCCGGTGCCGGCGCTGGTCACCGCCTGGCGGTAGATATGATCCTGCACGTCGCCGGCCGCAAATACCCCTGCGACGCTGGTCGCGGTTGCATTCCCGTGGTTGCCGCCTTGGGTGCGGATGTAGCCGTTCTCCATGTCCAGTTGCCCGGCGAAAATGTCCGTGTTGGGTTTGTGCCCAATGGCCACAAACAAGCCTTGCACGGCGAGGTCCTTGCTGGCGCCGCCCGGAGCCGTGCTCTTGATACGCACGCCGGTAACGCCTTTAGCGTCCCCCAACACTTCTTCGACGGCTTGGTTCAAGGCGAGCGAAATCTTGCCTTCCTTCACGCGCTGCATTAGTTTGTCGACCATAATTTTTTCCGCGCGGAAGCTCTCGCGCCGGTGGACCAGCGTGACGTGTTTGGCGATGTTAGCCAAATAGAGCGCTTCTTCGACCGCGGTATTGCCGCCGCCAACCACGGCCACATCTTGCCCCTTATAAAAGAATCCGTCACAGGTTGCGCAGGCGGAAACACCCTTGCCCATGAACGCCTGCTCTGAGGGCAGTCCGAGGTACTTAGCAGTGGCGCCAGTGGCGATGATTAGTGCGTCACAGGTATAAGCGCCAAAATCTCCCTCCAACTTGATCGGCTTAGCAGCGAGATCGACCTTGTGAATCTGGTCAAATATAAGTTCTGTTTCAAATCGTTCTGCGTGTTTTTTAAAGCGTTCCATCAATTCTGGGCCTTGCACCCCGGCGTCATCGGCGGGCCAATTGTCGACTTCGGTAGTGGTGGTCAGCTGACCGCCTTGAGTCAGGCCGGTGATCAGCACTGGTTTTAGGTTGGCGCGGGCCGCGTATACCGCCGCTGTGTAGCCAGCGGGACCGGATCCAAGAATCAGAAGACGAGCATGCTTTGTGGTCATTTTTAGTTAACAGCGAGTTACCAAAGGAAATTAATGGGGATTCAAGAGAAATTCTCAAGCGCAAGCGCATTTTCTCGGTTTGCGCCTGTCATGTCGAGCGCGCTTTTGCAGTGCGCACGCATGCTAACCTAGGTGCGAGTAATCCATGAATCTTGCCACCCTACTTCACAACACCGCTGCTCGCGTGCCGGACCAACGGGCGCTCACGCAAGGCGCGCAATCCTGGTCCTATGCCGAGTTCGGCACCCGAGTTGCGCGCAGCGCCGGTTTTCTGCTCAGCCTGAAAGGCGCCACGCCAGGCTGCCGCATTGCCATGGCCCTGGAGAATAGTCCGGCATTTCTACAACTCATGTACGCCTGCTGGCACGCGGGGGTATGCCCGGTGCCGATGAACGCCAAGCTGCACCCCAAGGAATTTGCCTACATTCTGGAGCATTCGGGCGCGATCGCATGTTTCGCCTCGCCGTCTCTTTATCCAGGTATCGTGGGCGAAGTTGGCACGCGGCCCGGCTTGCAACTGATCGAACTCGATACCATCGCAGCCGGGCAAATAGCGCAAGCGGCGCCCGCGCCGCTCGCCGACGGGGCGCCGGATGACCCCGGCTGGTTGTTCTACACCAGCGGCACCACCGGCCGCCCCAAAGGCGCGACCATTACGCTGCGCAATCTCTTGTTCGCCACGCATGCTTACTACGCCGATATCGATTGGCTCGACGAACGCGACTGCATCATTCATCCCGCGCCGCTGTCGCACGGATCGGGTTTGTACGCGCTGCCGCATATCGCGCGCGGCTCACACAACGTAATTCCCAGCTCGAGCAGCTTTTCGCCCGGTGAGGTGTTCGAGTTGATCGAGCGCTACGAGAACGTATCGTTCTTTGCGGCACCCACTATGTTAGTGCGCCTTATGAGCGACGGCGGCGTCGACAAAGTTCGAGCCGAGCACCTCAAATGCATCATCTATGGCGGCGCGCCGATGTATTTGAGTGACCTCGAACGCGCGCTCGGCTTGTTCGGCCCGCGTTTGTATCATCTCTACGGCCAAGGCGAGTCACCGATGACCATCACCGGTCTTTCCAAGCGTGCCCACGCACAAGCGCTAGCCGCAAACGATCGCGCCATGTTGGCCTCGACCGGCGTGGCACGCACCGGCGTCGAAGTGCGCGTGGCCGGCGACGACGACCAACCGCTACCGCCGGGGCAAATCGGCGAAATCATCACGCGCAGCGACTGCGTCATGCGCGGCTATTGGCGCAGCGCCGAAAATGATGCCGTCACGCTGCGCGGCGGTTGGCTGCATACAGGCGACGTCGGCAGTCTCGACGAGCGCGGCTACCTCACACTCAAAGACCGTTCCAAAGACATGATCATCTCCGGCGGCTCCAACATCTATCCGCGCGAGATCGAAGACGTGCTGTTGCTCGATGCGCGTGTGGCGCAAGCGAGCGTCGTCGGCGCGCCGCATGCGGAGTGGGGCGAAGAAGTCGTCGCGTTCATCGTCGCCAAACCGGGCGCGGCGCCGACCGCGCAGATGCTCGATCAACTGTGTTTGCAGCATATTGCACGCTACAAGCGGCCACGGCGTTACGTGTTTGTGGAAGACTTGCCGAAGAATAACTATGGCAAGGTGCTGAAGACAGCGCTCCGGGAGCAAGCCAAAGCCCAGCAATGACGCAAGGGCGCGTTGCCGATGCCGGCAAATGCGGCGCGACAGGATGCGCCTAGTGTGCGGGCGGTAGAATGGTGCTCCGATCCTGATGGAGCGCTGCATGGGAGCGCTGTACCGAATTGCGTTGCTGCTTTGTTGTGTGTTGCTGCAATACACCGCCGCCGCGGAGTCGAGCTTGATCGTCACGCGCGGCACGCAGAGCAAAACCTTTCAATTATCTGAACTGCTGGCCCATCCCGCCGCTATCGAAGTGCAAACCGACGCGAGCGATGAAGCGTATAAGCGCCCGATGCGCTACCGTGCCGTTCCTATCGAGACTTTGCTGCCCGATCTGCACAAGGACGCGGACGCGAGCGTGCAGTTCATTGCGCTGGACGGCTACGCGCCCGTCATCGCGGCCAAGCGTTTGACCGGCATCGGTTCCGCAAGCGCTTACTTGGCGATAGAACCGAGCCCTGGTGCGTGGCCGGCGCTGGCGCCGAACAAGCCGTCTGCCGGACCGTTCTATTTGGTATGGCGCGACGCAAGCGGCGCGGCCGTGGCGCCGTCGGAGTGGCCTTATCAGATCGCTTCCATCCGCGTGCAATCTGCGTTGGCGGCGCGCTTTCCGAAGATCGTTCCCGACTCGCAAGCCTCAGCGCGGGTGTGGGCAGGTTTCGCGGCCTACGAGAAGCATTGCTTCGGCTGCCACACCATGAACCGGCAGGGCGACGCGAAAATGGGTCCGGATTTGAATGTGCCGATGAATGCGACGGAGTACTTCGCTGAAAGCGCATTGAGAAAATTGGTGCGTGATCCCAAGAGCGTGCGCGAGTGGAACGCCGGTGTGATGCCCGGGTTTGACCCAGGCCGTCTGGGCGAGGAGGAGCTCGATGCCATCATCGCGTACCTGAAGCACATGGCGGGGCGGAAAGTCGCGCAGCCTTGAGTCGCACACCCTCTACCCTAAGAGTATAAAGCTGTAAGTCACTACCACCTTGGCCAGTATAAATATCCTATTAGCAGTATTTTGAAGTATGACGACAAATCTGTTTGATCTTTCCGGCCGCATCGCTATCGTCACCGGCGGCAATGGCGGTATCGGCTTAGGCATCGCACGCGGATTGGCGCAAGCGGGCGCCTCGGTCGCCGTCGTCGGACGCAACGCGGAGAAGAACGCCAGCGCTGTGCGCGAATTGCAGTTGCTCGGCAGCGCCCAATCGTGCGCGATCGAGGCGGACGTGACTGACGCTGGCGCATGCCGGAGCATGATCGCGGCGGTGATGCAGCGCTTCGGCCGGCTCGACGTCCTCGTAAACAATGCCGGCATCAACATCCGCAAAGCGCCGCAGGACTACGCCTTGGAGGAATGGCAGAAAATTATCGAGACGAACTTATCAAGCGCGTTCGTCTGTTGCCAAGCGGCGTACCCGGCACTGCAAAAAAGCGGCGGCGGCAAGATCATCAACATCGGCTCGATGACATCGATTTTCGGTGCATCGTTTGCCGCGCCCTACGGCGCGAGCAAAGGCGGCATCGTGCAGATGGGCCGCTCGCTCGCCACGGCGTGGGCGAAAGACAATATCCAAGTCAATGCCATTCTGCCCGGCTGGGTCGATACCGAACTGACCCGGCGCGGGCGCCAGGACGTGCCCGGCTTGCATGAGCGCGTGCTCGCGCGCACGCCAGCGGGCCGCTGGGGCGTGCCGGAGGATTTCGCCGGCATCGCCGTGTTTCTCTCCAGCCGCGCATCGGATTTCGTCACCGGCACGGCGATACCGGTGGACGGCGGCTACTCGACCGGGATGTAGCGATTCTCGCGCCGACGCAGGGCGCGGTATCATCGCGGCAATCAATTCAATCTAATCAAGGCTGACTATGCAGACGGTGCGTTTTGGTCCGACCGGATTACAGGTATCGCGCCTATGTTTAGGCACGATGACGTTCGGCTTGCAGTGCGACGAGGCGACGTCCTTCGCGATCATGAATCAGGCGGCAGAGGCGGGCATCACCTTTTTCGACACGGCCGACGTCTATCCGCTTGGCGGCACGTTGGATTTGGTGGGCCGCACCGAGGAAATCGTCGGCAAGTGGCTCCGGGGCAAGCGCGAGAATTTCATCCTTGCGACCAAATGCGCCGGCAAGATGGGCCCGGCGCCGTGGCAGCAAGGCACCTCGCGCAAGCATGTCATGGCGGCGCTGGACGCATCGCTCAAGCGGCTTGGCACCGACTACGTCGATTTGTATCAGGTGCATCACTTCGACGCTGAAACGCCGGTCGACGAAACGGTGGCGGCCTTCGACGCGGTGGTGAAAAGCGGCAAGGCGCGCTATGTGGGCGTATCGAACTATCATGCCTACCGCGTGGCGCGCGCGCTCGGGCGCGCTGAAGTTCTCGGCGCGACGAAATTCGTCTCGGTGCAGCCGCGCTACAACTTGCTATTCCGGCAGATCGAGCGCGAGTTACTGCCGCTGTGCGCCGAGGAGAATCTTGCCGTCATTCCCTACAATCCGTTAGCGGGCGGCTTGCTCACCGGCAAACACAAAGCCGCCGAGAAGCCGCCAGAAGGCACGCGCTTCACGCTCGGCACCGCCGCGAAGATGTACAGCGAGCGCTATTGGAACGAGCGCGAATTTGCCACCATCGAAGAACTGCGCAAGCTGGCCAAGGAAAACAACACGGAATTGACCACTTTGGCGCTGGCGTGGGTGCTGGCGAACCCGGCCATCACCGCACCGCTCATCGGCGCGAGCAAACCGGAGCAGCTAAAGGCCAGCGTCGCGGCGGTGGAACTGAAATTGGATAAAGGGCTGAAGGCGAAGCTCGATGAAATCACGCACGAGTACCGCATGGGTGACGCGGCGCGGTGATGCGTAGGTTGGGCTGAGCGCAGCGATGCCCAACGCACGCATTCGCAATTTGGATGGCTTGTTGGATGGTTTGTTGGGCTTCATGCCTCAGCCCAACCTACGTTGTGCATTTCTACCCTGATAGGGCCAAGACCGCTAACAACAAGTTTGATGCCGCAATGACGATCGATCAACTCTACGACAAAGTGATCATGGATCACATCAACAACGCGCGCAATTACCGCGCTATGCCGGATGCCGATCGCAAGGCCGAGGCGGTCAGCACTCTGTGCGGCGACTCGGTCACCGTTTACGTCAAGCTCGACGGCGACCGCATCCGCGACGTGGCGTTTCAATGCGCTTCGTGCGCGATCTCCATGGCGTCTGCATCCATCATGACGGAAGCGATCAAGGGCAAGCGGCAGGCAGAGGCCGCTGCGCTCATGCATGCCGTCACCGATCGCATCATGCAGAAAGCGGCTGACCCGGATGCTAGTTTCAGCGCGGATCAAAGCGCGATCTTTGAAGCGCTGCGCGCTTTTCCGACGCGCAAGACCTGCGCCACCGTTGCTTGGCACGCGTTGGCCGCCGCGCTGGAGGGCGGTCGCAGTACGGTAGCCGTCGAACAATAGTGGCCGGGGTATAATGCGCCGGATGAAAATCGGCAACATGCCTGTGATCGGCCCCGCTTCGAGCGCGGCTGGCAACTGAATGGCTGCGGACAAGAAGACTAAGCTCGCGGCGCCCGAAACACCTCCGAAGTTAGCCGCGCTGGTGCGCGAGGCGTGGTGGATCGCGCTTGTTACTCTGGGCGTGTTTCTCTCCCTTATTCTCGTTACCTACAATCTGGCCGATGCCGGTTTTTCGCGCACCGGTTCAAGCAGCGCGCCGCACAACGCGGGCGGGGCCCTGGGCGCCTGGCTATCGGATGCACTGCTTGCAGTGTTTGGGTTCTCCGCATGGTGGCTGGTCGTGCTGCTGTTCGCCACGGCGATACGCTCGTTCCGCCGCATCGAAGTACCGGGTCTAATCGACCGGCGCTCGCTGGCGGTGGCCGGCGTTGGCTTTCTCATGACTTTGGCGGCGAGCTGCGCGCTCGAGGCGCTGCGTTTGCAGGGCTGGCATGTCACGCTGCCGTCGGCGCACGGTGGCATCGTCGGCAATGTTCTGGGCACCGGTCTGTTTAAAGTGCTCGGCTTTACCGGCGCGACGTTGATCTTGGTGGTGCTGCTGGCCATCGGCATCAGCTTGTTCACCGGCTTGTCTTGGCTCGGCGTAGCGGAGCGCTGCGGCAAGGCGCTGGAGACGTTCTCCGTGTGGTTGCCGGCGCAGATCCACGCCTGGCGCGACCGGCGTGCGGGAGAGACGGCGCAAGTCGAGCGCGAGGTGCACCTGAGCGAAGCGCGCAAACTCGAAGAAGAACGCGAGCCGCTACTGATTGCCGCGCCGCCGCCCGAGATCACGCGCTCCGAGCGCGTTGTCAAAGAAAAGCAGGTGCCGTTATTCGAGGACTTGCCGGATTCGGATTTGCCGCCGCTGGCGCTACTCGATGCCGCCGAGGCGCAGGTCGAAACGGTGAGCGCCGAGACGCTCGAGTACACCTCGCGCTTGATCGAACGCAAGCTGGCGGAATTCAATGTCGAAGTCAAAGTGCTCGCCGCCTACCCGGGGCCGGTGATTACGCGCTTCGAAATCGAGCCGGCGGTCGGCGTCAAGGGCAGCCAGATCGTCAACTTGGTAAAGGATTTGGCGCGTTCGCTTTCGGTGCCGAGCGTGCGCGTGGTGGAGACGATCCCCAACAAGTCCTGCATGGGGTTGGAGATTCCCAATCCGAAGCGCCAAGTCGTGCGGCTGGCGGAGATCGTCAGTTCGAAGGTGTACGCGGAGATGAATTCAGCGCTGGCGATCGCGCTCGGCAAAGATATCGGCGGTCATCCGGTCGTTGCCGATTTGGCGCGCATGCCGCATATACTGGTAGCGGGTACGACCGGTTCAGGAAAATCGGTCGCCCTTAACGCGATGATCCTATCGCTAGTATATAAGGCGACACCGAATCAAGCACGCATGCTGTTGATCGATCCCAAGATGCTGGAGCTTTCCGTTTACGAAGGCATACCGCATCTGCTTGCGCCGGTAGTCACCGACATGAAGCAAGCGGCGAATGCGCTCAATTGGTGTATTGCCGAGATGGAACGGCGCTACAGGGTGATGTCGGCGCTCGGTGTGCGCAATCTGGCCGGTTACAACCAAAAGATCCAAGAGGCGGAGAAGGCAGGCGAGGTGGTGAAGAACCCGCTGATCCCGACCGACAATTTGCTGCCGGAAGAAGCTGAAGCAGTGCCGCCGCTGGAAACATTGCCGCTGATCGTGGTGGTCATCGACGAGTTGGCCGACCTGATGATGGTGGTCGGCAAAAAAGTGGAAGAGTTGATCGCCAGGCTCGCGCAAAAAGCGCGCGCATCGGGCATCCATTTGATCTTGGCGACGCAGCGCCCCTCGGTGGATGTCATTACCGGCCTCATCAAAGCGAACATTCCCACGCGTGTGGCGTTCCAAGTCGCCAGCCGCGTCGATTCGCGCACCATCCTCGACCAAATGGGCGCGGAGGCCCTGCTCGGACAAGGCGACATGCTGTATCTGCCGCCCGGCGTCGGCTATCCGACGCGGGTTCATGGCGCCTTCGTCAGCGATCAGGAGGTGCACCGCGTTGTAGAGTTTCTGAAGCGGCAAGGCGAGCCGAACTACATCGCGGGCGTGCTGGAAAGCGGCGAGGCGGAAGAGGGCGCTGAAGGCGAGTTGATCGAAGGTGGCGGCGAAGCGGATGCTTTGTACGATCAGGCGGTGCAAATCGTGTTGAAGACGCGGCGGCCATCGATTTCGCTGGTGCAGCGCCACTTGCGCATCGGCTACAACCGCGCTGCGCGTTTGATCGAGCAGATGGAGCGCGCGGGATTGGTGTCGCCGATGCAAAGCAACGGCAACCGCGAAGTGCTCGTTCCAGCGACGGCGGAACGATCGTAGTTTCGCCTAATCGAATGTGGAACGGTAGGGCCGATCAAGGCGCGCAGCGCCGGATCCACCGAGCGTGCGCTCCGAAGGGCGTGGCGGATCCGCTGCGCTTGATCCACCCTACACGCGTCATGGAAGTCTAGAGAAATTTGGAGTCTGAAGTATGAAGAAAATGTTTCTCGCCGCGCTGCTCAGCGCCCCATTGGTCGCCCACACCGGCGCTGTCGACAAACTGCGCGCCTTCGTCAAAGAAACGCGCTCGGTCAAAGCGGATTTTTCGCAGACGGTTTACGACAAGGGCACCAAAGTGCTGAGCGAATCGAGCGGTAGTTTGCGCATGTTCCGGCCTGGAAAATTCCGTTGGGAATATGTGCGCCCGTTCAGCCAATTAATCGTCGGCGATGGGCAGAAGTTGTGGCTGTGGGACCCCGACTTAAATCAAGCCACGGTTAAAGCGCAAGACGAGGCGCTCGGCTCCAGCCCCGCCGCGTTGCTTGCCGGTAGCGATACCCTTGAGCAGAGCTTTAAGTTGAAAGAAGCTGGCAACAAAGGCGGTCTCGAATGGCTGGAAGCCACGCCGAAGAATGCCGACGTTAGCTTCGAGCGCATCCGCATGGGCTTCAACGCCAAGACGCTGGACACGATGGAGTTGAACGACAACTTCGGTCAGCGCACGGTGATTCGCTTCCGTAACATCACGTCCAACTCAGATTTCCCATCCGAGATTTTCCGCTTCATGCCGCCGGCAGGAGCGGATGTAATTGGGGATCAATAGACCTATTGCGGTAAATCAGCAAACTGAGTAAGAGCGCACGGCGCTACGGCCGCGACAGCAGATGTGTCGTGACGTGACGCCCCGCGTCGACGCTCGCGATGTGATGGCGGTGTGCCTACTTCAAATCCAGTTCTTTCTCCAACTCGTCTTGCTCTTTCGAGAACTGCTTCTTGCGCGCCTCTTCGGTCTGCGCTTGTTGCTGTTCGCCGCGTTTGCGCAACGCTTGGGCTTTGTCGTTCTCGCCCGCGATGTGGTAGTAACCAACCGCCAGTTCTGTTTCTCCCTTGGCTGCCGCCCGATCGCCTAAGCCGCGCGCTTTGTCGCGCAACTTTTGCTGCTTATCCTTTTTCTCCGCGAAGCCGTAGTAGTTGAGCGCAAGTTCGAGAAATGTGCGGCTTTCTTCGGCGGCGAGCGTGTCGCCGCGTTGGTCGGCGCGCGCCATGGCGCGCGCTTTGCCTGCATCCGCATAATTCGACCAATCGCGGGCTTTCCCCAAGGCGTCTAAAGAGTTCTTGCCCACGCTCGCAAACTGCTTCTCTTCCGCCGCCAGTGCGTTGTCGACATTCTTCATTGCGTGCGCGCGCATATCCTTCTCGCCAGCGGCATCGCCGATATCGTGAAAGTAGCTGATCGCTTTCGCCACGGTGTTGATGTCGTCGCTCTTGGTCGCAACCAGCTTGCGTTGCATGCGCCCGGCGTCGGTCGCGCGATCCGCGCGCCGATACCAATCGAACGCTTCGGCGTAGCGCGCTTTCTGTTCTTCGTCGGCGGCGATCACGCCGGCGGCGCTTTTCTTTAGAGCATCGACCGCATTCATGTTGCCGACACAGTCCATATCGACCTGGCTTGCGGCGGCATGCGCTTCGCGCGATTTGCCTGCTTTCTGCAATTCTTGGGCTTTCTTCAGTTGCGCATCGGCTTTGGGTTGCTTCGTCGCGCGGTCTTCACACACATCGTCGGCGAACGCAGCGCAAACGCTGGTCGCCAAAAGGGCGCCCAACAGATAGTTTCTGGCTTTCATGATGCCTCGCTATTGACCGATGATTTTCTTCAATTTGTCCAGGCTGAAGCCGGGTTTCTTGGGCTTTGCGGGTTGCGCTTCGGCGCTAGCGCCCGCGGCGTCTTCGCGCGGGTGTTCGGCGTCGCCCATCGAGCCTCCTGGCGCACCTGCGCCGGGCATCCCAGGCATGCCCTGCATGGCTTGGTAGCCCGGAGGAATCTCGAAAAGCTGCGGATCTTGCTTGCCAATTTTTAGGTTGGTGAGCTCTTGCTTGAGGCGCATCTTGTTGCCCTCGTGCAGGGAAATGGCATCCATCTTGACCATGATCCCCTCTTTGGTGGACCACATGAAGCCGCCGAACTTGCCTCCATCCGGACTGGTCATCACGAGCTTGCTCTTCGTGGTCGCCACGCCGTTCACGGTTTCTTTGCCGACCTCGGTATGCTCCATTTTGTAGCCAGACAAATCGCCCGGATTGCTCGCCGGGCCCGCTGCGCCCATCGGCATTTCCATGTAAGACTTCATCTCCGGCATCAACATCCAGACCACTTTCTTATCGTGCCGGGTGATGGTCGCCATATTCATTCCGCCTTGATTCATCTCGCGCCGTTCCTTGCCGGGCGCGTAGTAGATTTTGCCTTGCATCGCCCCCTCGGCGTGTTCCATGGTTTGATCGGCGGAATATTCAACGTTGGGTAGCTCTTGCGCAGCCGCTGGCGCAGCGATGCAGAGCGCGGCGATCAACGATAGCAATTGGCGCGTAAAGAATCGCATTGGGTTCCTCGTTTAGTTGATTCGAATTGCGTTGTGGGATTCTTGCATCACAAACACTTTACGTATACATGCGCTGGTGCACCATCGGCCGAAAGCGATAGGTCAATTGACCTAGCGATAGCATACTGGTCGAAGTGTTTCCAGTGAACTCACATTCAATCTAAGTTTCGTAGAGAATCTGCGGCATGTATGGGTGTGCGTGCGGCACAAATACCTTCCGCGGTTAATACCACCCAGGCCGCGCCTCGCTGCCTAGCATTTCTCCATACACATCCGTGCGCCGGTCACGCAGCACTTGGTTGTATTCGTTCCAATTGCGCTTGCGCCGCGCATCGGCAAGATTCGCTTCCGCGTAGATGATCTCTTCCCTGTCTTTGCTTGCCGGGCCGCCGATCGGCCAGCCGGTGTAGCTGACGATGATGCTCTGGCCGTTGAACGGCTGACCGCGCTCGATGCCGACGCGATCGGCTGCGGCGACGAACAGCGAATTTGAATGCGCCGCTGCCATGCACAAGATGTTCGCCATCGCTTCGCGTCTCGGATCTTGTCCGGGAATCGGCACCCAGTTGGTGGGGATGCAGACGATGTCCGCGCCCTGCAGTGCGCACAGGCGGTAGCTCTCGGGAAACCAGCCGTCGTAGCAGATGAAGGTACCGATGCGCCCGATCGGTGTGCTGAATACGGGAAAGCCGAGGTTGCCCAGTTCAAAGTAGAGATTCTCTTCGTTCCACAAATGCACTTTCCGGAACGTGCCGAGGTAGCCGCTCGGCCCGATCACCACGGCGGCGTTGTACAGACTGGCGCCGTCGCGTTCAGCAATTCCGGCGACTAGGTAAGTGCTATGTTTGGCTGCAGCCTCACACCAAGTCTTCGTGGTCGGGCCGGCAGGGATTGGTTCGGCGAGTTCGAAGGCTTCTTCGCGCGATTCGAACACGTAACCGGAATTGCAAAGCTCGGGCAAGACGATCAGGTTGGCGCCGTTGCGCGCGGCTTGCTCGATCAGCGCCAGGCTGCGCGCGACATTGTCGGCTTTCTGGCCGACGCGCGGTTCCATCTGGATGCACGCGATCTTGATGCTGCTTTCTTGGCGTTTCATGCTAAGGCCTCGTGCGGTTGTGCGCTGGTTCCACTATATCAAACGGGACGCGCCAGAGGTTGCCGGTTAGGTTGCCTCACGCTAGCACGCACCGGTATAGCGCGGCCGTGCACGAATCCTGTGCAGAGCCGCGGCGCCCGGCGGTAGTAATGCGCCAGGAACAAAGCTAAACTTGCCCCGCGTTCACGTGGTACGCGGCTTGCATTGAGTAATGTGAAGGCGGCCCTGCGCGTCATCCGGCGGTCTCGGCTGCTTGTTTCCAACTGCTAGGAGGGGAGCACAGCATGAAAGCAATTCCGGTTGCACGATTGGCAAGTACGCTAGGCGCGCTCTGCGCTGGCGCGTTGATGCTCAGCACCGTGGCGCAAGGCGCTGACCCGATCAAGATCGGCATTCCAGTGGGATTGAGCGGCGCCAATAGCGTGGTCGCGCCGTCGGTGGTGCAGTCCGCCGAGTTAGCGGTGGAGGAGATCAATGCTAAAGGCGGCATTCTCGGCAGAAAGGTCGTGCTGGAAGTTGCCGACGACGGCAGCGGTGCCGCCGGCGCGCAAAAGGCGTTTGATTCGCTGCTGTTTCAAAAGAAGGTTGACGCCATCATCACGATGGAGACCAGCGCAGCGCGCAATGCCGGCTTGCCGATCGTGACGCGGGCGAAGAAGCCGTTTATTTATACCTCGTTCTACGAAGGACGTTCTTGCAACAAATATCTGTACGTCAACGCCTGGGTGCCGGATCAGCAGGTTGCGCCGGTGGTGGATTACTTCATGAAGAAGTACAACAGCAAGACGTACTTCTTGATCGGCAGCGATTACGCTTATGGTCGCGGCATGCTCGCGTTCACGCGCAAGTACGCGGAGAGCAAGGGCGGCAAGATCCTCGGCGAGGAGTATCTGCCGATGGATGGCACCGATTGGACGGCGATCATTTCGAAGCTAAAAGCCGCCAAACCTGATGCGCTGATTACCTCCACGGCCGGCGGTGCGCCGAACGTGACCTTGACCAAGCAGTTGCGCGCGGCAGGTGTGAACATTCCGTACGGCAACTTGGCCGTGGACGAAGGCACCGCGAAGAGCATGGGCGCGGACGCCGACGGCATCTATATCTCCGGGTCATATCTGACCAACATCGATAGCGCCAAGAACAAAGAGTTCATGGCCGCGATGCAGAAGAAGTTCGGCGCGGATCTGAAGACGCCAAATGATCTCTCGGTCCCGCAATACGAAGGCGTGTATGCGTACAAGGCTGCGGTGGAAAAGGCCGGCTCGACCGACACGGATAAGGTGATCAAAGCGCTGGGCGAAGTCGCGGTAGAAGGTCCGCGCGGCAAGATTCAGATGAACAAGCAACGCCATGCGCCCCTGACCATCTATTTGGGTCAAGTGCAGAAGGACGGCAACGTGAAGTTGCTGGAGACGTTTAAGGATGTCGACCCGGGCGAGCAGTGCCCGAACATCAAGTAACGCTGCAGTTGCGCTTGCCGGGTGACGCGCGAGGTGTTGGCCTCGCGCGTTTTCGCACGCCGGTTCTATTCGATTGATGGCGCAAATTCTCGACATCATCACCACCGCCGCAATCCTCTACGTGGTGTGCGCCGGTTTGCTGATCGTGTTCGGCGTGATGAAGATCATCAACTTCGCGCACGGCGGTTTTCTCACCGTCGGCGGGTATTCCGCGTTGCTGGTCACCAAAATGGGATGGCATCCCTGGTGGGGAATTCCGGTGTCGTTCGCGATCGGTTGCGTTTGCGGCATGGTGATCGAGCGGTTGGTGGTGCGCCCCCTTTACGCGCGCCCGCTCGATGCGATTCTTGCCACCTGGGGACTGGGCATCATTATCGGCCAACTCATTACGCTCGGCTTCGGCCGAGAAGTTCAGTTCGTGCAGAGCCCCGTGCGGGGCGCGATCGATTTCGCGGGAGCCTCGTATTCCCAGTACCGCTTGATCTTGGTCGGTGCAGCGATCGTGCTCGGACTGGCGCTGTCGGCCGCGTTGAACGGCACGCGGCTCGGATTGCAAACGCGCGCGGTGATCATGAACGAAAACCTCGCACGCGGGCTCGGCATCAATAGCGGCTTGGTGCGCTTCATTACATTCACTCTAGGAGCGGGGTTGGCAAGCTTGGCCGGCGCGCTGATTACGCCGCTGTCGAGCGTCGATCCGAACCTCGGTGTGCCGTGGCTGGTTGGTGCGTTCATGCTGGTCATGGTTTCGGGTATGTCACTGGTGAGCTTGGCCATCGCTTGCCTTGTGCTCGGCGGCGCACAAGTCTTGGTGAGTACCTACGGCAATCCGGTGCTGGGCGGGCTGACCATCGTCGTGTTGGCGGCGCTGCTGTTGCGCCTGCGCCCGCAAGGATTTGCGCGTGAATGACGCGCCGGCAGCGGCTGCGGCAGTCGGCGTAAACGCCGTGACGCCGCGCCCGCGCTCCGATGCGCGCTTGGTGCTGGGTCTAGCCGCAGCGGCATTGGTGCTGGTCGCGATCGGTCCCTACCTGCTGCCGGATTTTCTGATTAACAATCTGATCCGCGGGTTTCTCTACGCGGCGGTCGCGCTTACCGTCGATATCCTGTGGGGCTACACCGGCATTCTCACGTTCGGTCAGTCGGCGTTCTTTGGCATCGGCGCATACGCGGCCGGTCTGAGCTTTACGCATCTCGGCTTTGGGCTTGGCATCGCGGCGTTTGCGCTCGTCGGCGGCATCGCCGTAGCGGCGCTAGTGGCACTCGTGATCGGGTGGCTTGCCTTCTACCACGGCGCTTCGCCGCTTTACGCCTCGGTAATTACCCTCGTGTTGCCGATCATCGTAGCGCAGATCTTGTATTCCGGCGGCACATTCACTGGATCGAGCAGCGGGCTGTCCGGCTTCGAAAGCTTCGATCTCTCGTTGCAGATTTGGTTTTGGATCGCCGGCGTGTTTCTCGTTGTCCTGACTAGCGCGGCATGGCTGTTCGTTCGCAGCGACGCCGGCCGGGTGTTGATCGCCATCCGCGAAAACGAACCGCGCTGCGAGTACTTGGGCATCAATGTTTCGCGCTTGAAGATTGTGCTGATGGTGGTGTGCGCGATTGTTGCGGCGGTCGCGGGCTATGCGTTCGCTTGTGTGCAAATGGTGATTGCTCCGGAGTATGCGGGTTTCGTGTTTGGCACGGAATTGGTCATCTGGGTGGCGTTGGGCGGACGCGGCACCTTGATTGGTCCGGTGATCGGCACGCTGCTTATAGACACGAGCACCGCATACCTAAGCGGCAGTTTACCGTTCATCTGGAAGCTGGTCGTGGGCCTGGCGTTCGTCATCGTAATCGTTGCCTTGCCGCGCGGTTTTGCGCCGTTGATTGGAAGAGTGTTCCGCCCGCGCAGGGCGGAGGCAGACGCGCGGGGAGAAGTGCCGATGTTGCGAGCCAGCGCCAAGCCGGCGCGAACGGATCGCGAAAGCGCGCAAACGCGCGCGCTTGACCTCAATGCGGTCACCAAGCACTTCGGCAGTTTACGTGTGCTGGACGGCATCGAGTTGCAGGCAGACCACGGCGAGTTGCTCAGCCTCGTCGGACCGAACGGTGCGGGCAAGACGACGCTGATTCGTTGTGTCAGCGACGGCGGCGAGCGTTCGAGCGGAAGCGTGCGCGTGAATGGCCACGACATCGAGCGGCGCGCGCCGTACCAATGCGTGGCTTACGGCGTCGGCCGCAAGTTCCAGAACGCCAACACATTCGATGCGCTGAGCGTGGCGCAGTCCCTGCGCATTGCGCGCAGCCGGTTGCAGCGCCCGTCGCTGTGGTCGCGCGCGGCGACGCTCGCGCTACCGGAAGGCGCGTTAAAAGTCATGCAGGCCACAGGTTTAGACCGCATGCTCGGCGTCGAAGTGCGGCATCTAGCGCACGGGCAGAAGCAAGCATTGGAATTGGCCATGGTGCTGGCCATGGAGCCGAGTGTGGTGCTGCTCGATGAGCCGACCGCCGGATTGACGCGGCCGGAACGTCAACTGATCGGCTCGGTGTTGGTTGAGCTGACCCAGCAGCAGCGGCTGTGTATCGTGCTGGTCGAGCATGATTTGGATTTCGTGCGCGAGATCAGCTCGCGCGTGGTGGTTTTGCATCAGGGCCGTATCGTGCTGGACGGCACCGTCGCGCAAGTGGTCGAGTCGGAATTGGTACGCACCATCTACTCCGGCGGCAGCGCCATGAGCGGAGCGCACGCATGACGGGCAACGCGCTCCAACTTAATCGGGTCAGCAGCGGCTACGGTGAGGCGCTGGTGGTGCGCGATGTGAATTTGTCGGTGGCCGCCGGCGAGATTTTTGTATTGCTGGGCAAAAACGGTATGGGCAAGAGCACTTTGCTCAAAACCATTATGGGTTTTCTACCGGCGGGTGGCAGCATAAAGCTGTTTGGCGATGAGATTACGCGCGCAGCGCCGCACCGGATCGCGCGCAAGGCAATCGCCTACGCGCCGCAGGAGCAAGCCTTGTTTCAAGATCTCTCGGTCGAGCAGAACTTGCGCCTGGCATTGCTCGATGCAGGCGCGTTCCAATCGGGCCTGGACCGCATCGGTGCGTATTTTCCTTTCATCCCGCAGCGGTTGAAGCAGCGCGCCGGTACGCTCTCCGGTGGCGAACAAAAGATGCTGCTGGTGGCGCGCGCGCTGATGTCGCGTCCGCGCCTCATGCTGATCGACGAGATTTCTGAAGGCTTGCAACCCTCGGTCATAGAGAAACTTGCCGGCGTGTTCCGTGCTGAGCGCGCACAGACCAAGACGGCGATTTTGTTGGTTGAGCAGCATGTGCGGTTTGCGCTCGCTGTAGCGGACCGCTATGCCGTTCTGAAACTGGGGGAGATCGTCGAGCGGGGCGATGTCGGTGAGCAAGACGCGGCAGCGCACATCATCGATCATCTCAGCGTATAGCGGAGGAGAGGATGGAGTACAACACTTTTTCCATCGTCGCGTTTTGCCCGCGCAGCAGCGAACTGGGCGTGGCGGTGAGCACCGCGGTCCCTGCGGTCGGTTCGATGTGCCCGTACGTCAAAGCCGGTGTCGGCGCAGTTTCGACGCAGTCGTGGGTCAATCCTTATCTGGCTATCGAAGCTTTGCGCCTAATGGATGCGGGGCACGCGGCAGCGGACGCGCTCGCGGCCGTGCTGGAGCGTGACGATGCCAAGGATTTGCGGCAGATCGGTGTAGTGGACGCGCGTGGCCGCGCCGCAGCGTGGTCCGGCGCAGGTTGCACGCAGTGGTTTGGTCAAATTGTCGAGGATAATTTCGCAGTGCAGGGCAATATGCTCGTGGGTGCGGCGACGATCGAGGATATGGCACGCGCGTTTCGGCGCGATCCAGCACAAAGCCTTGCCGAACGGTTGCTGCTCGCGTTGGAGGCGGGGCAGTCCGCTGGCGGCGACAAGCGCGGCAAGCAATCGGCCGCGTTGAAAGTTTATTCGATCGAGGATTACCCGCTGCTGGATCTGCGGGTGGACGAGCACGCGCGGCCCGTGGCGGAATTGCGCCGTGTCTATGAGATCGCCAAACTGCAACTGCTGCCGTTCATCAGCGGCATGCCAAAGCGAACCGGCCGGCCGGGTGCGTTGCCGGAGGCGGTTTCGCAAATGCTGCTGAAGCCGCCGCCACAGCGCCCGGGGGGTGGCGGCAGCGCGCCGTAGCATCACGCTGCGCTGCGACCCAATGGGCGATAATGCCATCCTATGTTCGAGCGCGCCTCCCAACACACGCCGCTGGCCGAAGCGCTGCGCCCCAAGTCGCTGGATGAGGTCATCGGTCAGGCGCACTTGCTTGGCCCAGGCAATGCGCTGCGTGTTGCATTCGAAACCAAGCAACTGCACTCGATGATTCTGTGGGGCCCGCCCGGCGTGGGCAAGACCACGCTGGCACGGCTCACGGCACACGCCTTCGACGCCGAATTCATTGCAATCTCCGCCGTGCTCGGTGGTGTCAAGGAAATCCGCGAGGCAATCGAGCGCGCGCAGCTCAGCCTGCAGCAATACGGCCGTCATACCATCGTGTTCGTGGATGAGGTGCATCGCTTTAACAAGGCGCAGCAGGATGCATTCTTGCCGCATGTGGAAAGCGGGCTGATCACGTTCATTGGCGCGACGACGGAAAATCCCTCTTTCGAAGTCAACAGCGCGCTGTTGTCGCGTGCCAGTACTTACGTGTTACAAGCGTTGAGCGAGGACGACTTGCGTGCGCTGCTGCAACGCGCGCGCGTGCAAGTGTCGCCTGCATTGCAGTTTGAAGCGGACGCCGAACAATTGTTAGTCGGCTACGCGGACGGCGATGCCCGCCGTTTGCTGAATTGCCTCGAGCAGGTTGGTGTGGCCGCCGAGCGCGCTGGCACGCAGCGCGTTGACCAGGAGTTGATACGCCACACTCTCACGCGCAGCGGCCGCCGGTTCGACAAAGGTGGCGAGCAGTTCTACGATCAAATATCCGCCTTGCACAAATCGGTGCGCGGCTCCAATCCGGATGCCGCGTTGTACTGGTTGGTGCGCATGCTGGACGGCGGCGCCGATCCGCGCTATCTCGGCCGGCGTGTGGTGCGCATGGCGAGCGAGGATATCGGACTGGCGGATCCGCGCGCCTTGCGCCTTGCGCTTGATGCGATGGAAACGTACGAACGGCTCGGCTCGCCGGAGGGTGAGCTGGCCTTGGCGCAAGCGGTTCTATATCTCGCGTGCGCCGCGAAGAGTAACGCGGCTTATGTCGCTTACAACGCGGCACGCGCGCTAGTAAAGAACGAACCGTCCCGAGCGGTGCCGGTGCATCTGCGCAATGCGCCAACCAAGCTCATGAGCGAACTCGGTTACGGGCGCGAGTACCGCTACGCGCACGACGAAGCCGATGCCTATGCCGCAGGGGAGCGCTACTTCCCGGATGGGATGCAAGCAGTGCGCTTTTACCAGCCTACCGAGCGTGGACTGGAAGCCAAGATAAGCGAGAAGCTGCAGTACTTGCGCGAGCTTGATGCGGCGGCTCGCGCCAAGAGCAATGCCAAGGAGTGAGCGTAACGCCGGGGCGGAACATGGCGCGAGAGCAGGTTCCGCCAACCGGTAACGCTTGATAACGCGGTTTAATTTCGGCGCGCGCTGCGACGCAGGTTCCAACCCAACGCAAGCAGGGCCAGCAGCACTAGGCTGGCGTCAGATCCGCTGCCCGGGTTGAGCGCGCAGCCACCGCCACCGCCGCGATTTCTTACCGTGAAGCTTTGATCTACATCGGCCGCTGCGTTGTAGTTAGCGTTGCCCGCTTGACTGGCGCGAACAGTGCAGGTTCCGGTGGTCACGAGGGTGACGGTATTGCCGGCGACGGTGCAAACGGCTGGCGTCTGTGAGGCAAAAGTAACTGGATTGCCGGAGGCGCCACCCGTCGCGCTCACGGTGAACGGGGCGTCATTGATGCGTTTGCTGGCGAGCGCGCCAAAGCTGATGGTCTGATCGCCTTGGGTGACGGTGAAACTGCGCACCTGCCAGGGCGCTTGCGCGAAGGTGGCGTCGCCGCTCTGCTGCGCGCGGATCACGCAGGTTTGCAGCAATAGCCCCGTCACAACGCCGGTGCTGGCGACGCTGCACGCTAGCGGGGTCAGAGAGTCGAAGGCAACGGGCAGGGTACTGCTGGCCGTGGCGGTAAGTTGCATTGTGCCGCCGAAGGGAATCTGCGCCGCCGCTGCGGTGAGCGCGATGGACTGCAGTGTGCCGCCGGTGTTCACGCCGGCGATATCCACCGCGACATTGCTGCTGGTCGTCGTGCCGTCGCCGAGCTCACCGTTGCCGTTGAATCCCCAGCACTTGCCCACGCCCAGCTCGGTGAGCGCGCAAGAGTGCAACGGGTCGCTGGCGCTAACTGCGATGGCACCGCTGGTTAAACTCGTGACATCGACCGGCGTTGAGCGGTCCGTGGTGGAACCGTCGCCGAGTTGTCCGCCGTTGTTTTGCCCCCAGCATTTGACGCCGCCCGTCGTCGTTAGAGCGCAACTGTGAAATCCAGCCGCACTCGAGGCAGCGACGCCGCTGCCCAATCCCACTACATCCACCGGGCTGCCGCTATCCGTGGTCGTGCCATCGCCTAGCTGGCCATTGGCATTGCTGCCCCAACATTTGAGAGCGCCGGTGCTGGTGAGCGCGCAACTGTGAGAATTACCAGCACTGATGTTTTGCACGCCACTGGCGAGTCCCGTCACATCGACCGGCGCGGTGCTATCGGTCGTGGTGCTATCGCCGAGTTGACCAAACTGATTGCGCCCCCAGCATTTGGTCGCCCCAGCGCTCGTTACCGCACAGGTGTGAAATCCACCGACGGCGATCGCGTTGATTGCCCCACCCAAGCCAGCTACATCGACCGGGGCGCTGGAGTCTGTGGTGGTGCCATCACCGAGTTGCCCGTACTGGTTGTAGCCCCAGCACTTAAGCGCACCCGCGTCGGTGAGCGCGCATGTGTGCGTTTGCGCGGCTCGAATCGCGCTCACGCCGCTGGTTAGGCCAACGACATCAACTGGGGTGGATGATTGCGTCGTCGTGCCATCACCCAGCTTGCCGAAGGAATTATCGCCCCAGCATTTCACGCCACCGGCATCGGTCAAGGCGCAAGCGTAGTTTTGTCCGGCACTGATGGCGATCACGCCGCTGCCCAAACCGGATACCGTCACGGGGGTGAGCGAGGCGGTTGTCGTGCCATCGCCCAACTGGCCGAGATTGTTTGCGCCAAAGCATTTCACCGCGCCGGCGGTGGTAAGCACGCAAGAGAAGGTTGAACCAGCCACAACTTGCGTGGTCACGGGGTCCGAGACGGCGTGCGCGGAGCCTACAGCGCATAAGCCGAGCAGCAGCGCAAAGCTGGCGCGCGACAGGCGCCGCGCGAGCCAGGATGATTTCAATCTAAAGGCGGTGGATTTCATGGGCTGGATTTCTCTTTCTCTGTTTTACCGAGGGCACCGGTTCGCAACCGGCATGTTCTTCGTAGAATGGGCCGACTGTAGACAGCGGCTCTTGAAAAGTCAACCGCAGCCAGACAATGAAAAGCTGCTTTGCCACTTGCTTTGGTTGCGTTTGCTTAAAGCGCGCGACGCAATGTCGGGATAAACTTGCGCCAAGCGTTGAACTGGGATGAGCCCAAGCAGTGGTGGAATAGGCAACATTACTGGTAAAGGTATAAAGCGAAGAATGTTATCCCATAATCTTTTTCGAGTAACACTACAAAGAGTACATAAATGTTAGATGTTCAGCTATTGCGCGAAGACATCGACGCCGTAGCGCGGCGCTTGGCGGCGCGCGGTTTTGCCCTCGACGTCAATGCGTTTCGCATCTTGGAGGATGAACGCAAACGCGTGCAATCGCGCACGCAGGAATTGCAGGCCAAGCGCAATAGTCTGTCGAAAGCGATTGGCGTAGCCAAGGGCAAAGGCGAGGATGCGGCGTCGCTGATGACCGAGGTTGGACAACTCGGCGAGGAACTGAAAGCCAATGAGACGCAGCTTGAGCAAATCCAAGCCAAGCTGCAAGACTTTCTGATGGTGATTCCAAATCTGCCGCACGCCAGCGTGCCGCAGGGCGAGTCCGCAGATGAGAATGTCGAAGTGCGCCGCTGGGGCGAGCCGCGCAAATTTGCTTTCGCGCCGCGAGACCACGTCGATGTCGGTGCAAAGCTCGGCCTTGATTTCGATACCGCCGCAAAATTGAGCGGCGCGCGGTTCTCGGTATTGCGGGGCGGATTGGCGCGGCTGCACCGCGCGCTGGCGCAGTTCATGCTCGATGTGCACACGCTAGAGCATGGTTACACGGAAGTCTACGTGCCGTACATGGTGAGTCCGCATTGCATCGATGGCGTGACCAGCTTGGCGAAATTCGAGGAAGATCTGTTTCGTATTGAGCGGCAGAACATGTACCTGATCTCGACCGCCGAAGTGCCGGTGACAAATTTTGTGCGCGAGTCTATCGTGGACTTGAAGCAGTTGCCGCTCAAATTCGTCTGCCACAGTCCTTGCTTTCGCTCCGAAGCCGGCAGCTACGGCAAGGATACGCGCGGCATGATTCGCCAGCATCAGTTCGACAAAGTCGAGATCCTGCAAGTGGTGCATCCGGAGCAATCGTGGCAAGCGCACGAAGAGTTGACCGCCAATGCCGAAGCGATTCTGCGCAAACTTGAACTGCCATATCGCACCATGGCGCTGTGCACCGGCGACATGGGTTTTTCTTCGGCCAAGACTTACGATCTTGAAGTTTGGTTGCCGGGGCAGAGCGCTTACCGCGAGATTTCATCGTGCAGTAACTTCGAGGCGTTTCAAGCGCGGCGCATGCAGGCGCGCTTTCGCAGCGAGAAGGGCAAACCGGAACTGGTGCATACGCTGAACGGCTCCGGCTTGGCGGTCGGACGCACGCTGGTAGCCATCTTGGAGAACTACCAGCAAGCGGACGGCAGCGTCACTATTCCGCCTGCGTTGCATTCGTACATGGGCGGCCGCAGCGCGCTGGAACCCGCTTAGCCAGGGGGCTCGCCGCGCGCGTGCCGAATTTGTATACTCAGCGCCCAGAATATGGCATTCCCCGCTGGGTTTGCCGATAAATGTATGGAGCCGCTGAGAATGCACACCAGGACCAGGGCAAGGGTATGCCGCGCATCGTCGCGTTAGTGCCGGCAGCAGGAGCCGGATCGCGTTTCGGCGCCAGCACGCCAAAGCAGTATTCACCTCTGCTGGGCCAACCCATGCTGTATCACGCCATCCGCGTGCTGGCCGAGCACCGCGCGATCGAGCAGGTGCTCGCGGTCCTCGCGCCGGGCGATACGCACTGGGATGCGCATGACTGGCAAAGTTTCGCGCCCAAGCTGCGGCCGCTATTTTGCGGCGGTGAAACACGAGCTGAATCGGTCGCCAATGCCTTGGGCTATCTGAGCGCGGATCTCAAACCTACCGATTGGCTGCTGGTGCACGACGCCGCGCGCCCTTGCTTGCGGCCGCAGTTGATAGACCGCCTGGTCGAACAGTTGCGCGACGATGAAGTGGGTGGTTTACTGGCGGTACCGATGACCGATACCATGAAGCGCGCCGATGGCTGGCAGCGCGTCGAATCCACCGAACCGCGCGAGCGTCTGTGGCGCGCGCAGACTCCGCAGATGTTTCGCTACGCAGTGTTGCAGCGCGCCCTTGCCGCGGCGCCCACCGGCGTGCCCACCGACGAATCTTGGGCGGTGGAAAAACTCGGCCTGCACCCGCGCTTGGTACACGGCGACGTGACCAACTTCAAAGTCACTTTTCCGGACGATATTGCAGTGGCTGAAATGTTGCTGCGAGCTATCGAATTCGATGCGCATCGGTCAGGGCTTTGACGTCCACGCCTTTGCCGCTGGACGCAAACTGATCATCGGCGGCGTCGAGATCGACTATCACCTTGGGCTGTACGGTCATTCCGACGCGGATGTTCTACTCCATGCGATATGCGACGCGCTGCTGGGTGCCGCGGGGCTGGGTGATATCGGCGAGCATTTCCCCGATAGCGATCCGCGTTACAAAGGCGCCGATAGCCGCCGGTTATTGCGCGAGTGCGCCGGCAAGGTCGACCGCGCAGGCTACCGCATCGCTAACCTCGACTGCACCGTGATCGCACAAGCGCCGCGCCTGGCGCCGTACAAAGCCGCGATGGTGGGCAACATTAGCGCCGATACGGCCGTCGACAGCAGTTGCGTCAACGTTAAGGCCACCACCACCGAGGCATTGGGGTTCACGGGCCGCGGCGAAGGTGTCGCGGCACTGGCGGTGTGCTTGCTTACGCCAAAGTAGTGTCAGGGCGCGACGCACGCGTTTTCTTCGCGTTGTGGCCCGATGCCGCTGCCGCAGCGCGCATGGCGGAGCATGGTGTTGCTTTGGCACGGCTTGCCGGTGGGCGCGCGACCAAGGCGGCTGCTTTGCACATGACGCTTGTTTTTGTCGGCGCGGTGCGGATGGATGCGCTAGCTGGACTGGGTGCCGCGGCGGATACAGTGCGCAGCGCGCCATTTGCGCTCACGTTCGACCGCCTAGGCGCGTGGCGTGGCAATGGTGTCGGTTGGCTCGCGCCCAGCAATGTCCCAGATGCAGCGCTGCAATTGTCGCGGGGTCTGCGCACCGCGCTGCGTGACCACGGTATTGGTTTTGACGCAAAAGAGTTCAAGGCGCACGTCACGCTGGTTCGCAAGCTGCTACAGCCCGTTACCCTGACGGCGGTTGACCCCATCGATTGGCCGGTGCATGAGTTCGTGTTGATGCGATCGCACTTACGAGCCGATGGTGCGGGTTATGAATGCTTAAGGCGATGGCAGCTTGCCGGGTGCCGTTGAGGGCGACTTCGATCCAAGCGAATTTGCCGCAAGCCCGATGATCTCGTACGGACCGGTGCAACGCCTACAACCGCTACATCGGAAAGAGGAAACCCCGTCACCTGCAGCCATTGCAACTGCGCCTACAGGCGCAGCTGCGCTAGCATGTCGGTGGTCATCGACAGTCGCTCGATTAGCGTCTGCAAGAACATCTTCATAAATTGCAGCTGGCAGCTTTCGGAGAGCTTTTCCAGTTGCGGCAGTTGGATGCGCAGCAACTCACAGTCGTTCGTGGCAGTAATGGTCGCGGTGCGCTTCCAGGTCGCTTGGTTGAGGTAGGCCATCTCGCCGAAGCAATCGCCTTTGCGCAGCGGGCTGAGCAAACGTCCTTCTCTCGTGACGTAAGCTTCGCCGGATATCAGTACGAAAAAGGCGTGACCGATGTCGCCTTCTAGCACCAAGTTTTCGCCCTTCTTGTGGACTTCCCAGGTGGCGCTGCGCAACACTTCCCAGATTTGTTGGTCTGTGAACGGCTGAAAGAAAGACAATTCTCGAATAAGGTTGAAACGCTCCGTCGCACTGAGCTGCACCCCGGTGTTGTCGAGGTTGGTGAAGCTGTCGGCAAGATCCTTGGCCATGTCGAACCAATTGGCGTAGCGCAGCGCCAGGTCCTTCTGCAGCGCTTTGCTCACGATATCTACCAAGGCTTTCGGCACATCGGGTCGCACCGATTGCAGCGGTATCGGATCTTCGTTCAAGATCTTGTTCAGCATGGCCGCGCCGCTTTCGGCGGTAAACGGTAGCTTGCCGGCGAGCAGTTCGTACAGCACGACGCCCATCGAATAGATGTCGCTTTGCTGTGTCGGCTGCTTTTCGGAAATCGCCTCCGGCGCCATGTACGCGGGAGAGCCGATGAAGCCTTGCAGTTGCGTTTGCGTATTAGTGGCGATTTGGGCCGTGCCGAAGTCGCTGATTTTGATGTCGTCTTTATCCGAAAGCAGAATGTTCGCGGGCTTGAGGTCGCGGTGTATGATGCCGCGCTGGAACGCGTAGTCCATTGCGCGGCAAAGTTTGAAGGTGATCATTACCACTTGCTGGATCGGCAGCAGGCGCGCAGCGTTGCAGAAGCGCTTCAGCGTGCCGCCGGGCACGTACTCCATCACCAAATAGCTCATTGCTTCGTCGACCACGGCATCGTAGACGGCAACGATATTGGGATGCACCAGTTTACCGGCCAGTGAGGCTTCGTTCAGAAACAGTTTGCGGAAGCGCCGCACCACTTCTTCGTCTTGGTGCGAATCGAAATTCGCGGCCTTAATCGCAACGCGGCGTTGATTGAAGGGGTCCTCCGCCAGGTAGACGATGGCCGAAGCACCGCGTCCGATTTCGGACAGTATCGGATACTTACCTACTTTTTCCGGGCGCTCGCTCATGTCGACAGCACTGCTGCGCTCGCGCGTTCCACGCCGCGGACGCCGCTCGGTGCAATAACGTGGCTCATCAAAGTGATCATCTGTTTTGCCGGCTGCCAACTTGCGCAGTCCACATCTTGTAGTATACGAGGCACATCTACCGCTAGGGCGCGATTCCTTTGGCGACGACCCGGAGCAGGCGTCGAGCGAAGTCTGTGCTGCGTTGCCAAACGTCGCAACCGGCAGCATTGTCGCATGCGCTCTGTGACCGCTGCAAAGCACGCCTCACGACGCCCGCGTTTCGGCATACTGCTGACTGGTATAGTAGAATCGCGGCCTGGCGAGAACATGAAGAAACTTAGCCCGGCTCAGTATTGCATGAATCAGGAAAAACAAAGCGAAGCCCTAATCGCATGTACAACTGTGTTGCGTAACATTTCGGCAACGTATGACTGACGTCGCGCGCGAATTGGTACTGCTGATCGAAGACGAGCGGGGCACCCGCAGTCTATTGCGCAGCACGCTGGAGCGCGAAGGCTTGCGCGCGGAGGAGTGCGCCAGCGGCGCCGCCGGCTTGGAACTGCTCGAGCAGTTGCGCCCGGACATGGTCATGCTCAGCCTTGTATTGCCCGGGCTGGATGGGTTCGAGATCCTGCAGAAGATGCGTGCGCGGCGCAGCGGCGCACGTGTTCCGATTCTGGTGCTGACCGGACTCGAGGATATCGCTGCAATGCAGCGCGCTTACGACCTGGGCGCCACGGATGTTATTGCAAAGCCGGTGATTCCAGCTTTGCTCGCCTATCGCGTGCGTTACCTGCTGCGCGCCGCGCGCGCGTTTGATAACGTCGCGCGCAGTGAAGCCAATATGGTGCTTGCGCAGCGCTTCGCCGAACTGGGGAGCTGGGAATGGGACGTCGAGGCGAACAAAACCTATTGGTCGGACCAGATCTTCGCCACGCTTGGAGTGGCGGCAGGCAGTGTTGCCCCAGGTTTGACCACATATCTGGAATTTGTCGATGAGCGCGACCGCGAAGTAACGCGCACCGCGTTCTTGGAGGTGCTGCGCGGCGGCGCGGCGGTGGAAGTGGAAAACCGCATCACCCGCCAAGACGGCACGCAGCGTATTGTTCAGTTGCGCGCCGATGTGCGCGCGCATCAAGGCCGGGCGGCGTTTATGTTCGGCACGGTGCAGGACATCACGCAGCGGCGGCAGCGCGAGCAGAAGATCCAGGAACTGGCTTATTACGATAGCCTGACTGGGTTGCCGAATCGGCGTTTGTTCACTGATCAGCTCAGCCGCGCTATCGCCCAGGCGCAGCGCCATGAACGCACGCTGGTCACCATGTTCCTGGACGTCGATGATTTGAAACACATCAATGATACCTTGGGACATGACGCCGGCGATTCGATGTTGCGCGAGGTGGCGCGCCGGCTGACGGATTGTCTGCGCGCGAGCGACGGCGTCTCGCGCGATTTTGGCAGCGCCGACGGCGCGGCAGCCATCGGTAGCGTGGCCCGCATCGGCGGCGACGAGTTCACCATACTCCTGCCGGAAGTCAATCGCGCCGACGACGCTGCCGTGGTTGCGCGCCGCGTGTTGGCAGCGTTATCCAAACCCATGGTGCTGGCCGGCCAGGAGGTCATGATCTCGGCGAGTTTGGGCGTGGCAGTGTATCCGGAGGATGCGGGCAACGCCGAAGACTTGCTCAAGGCGGCCGATACCGCCATGTACAGCGCCAAGGAAAGTGCAAAAGGCAGTTTCAAGTTCTTTACGCAGCCGATGAACGTCGTCGCGCTGCGGCGTCTGGTGCTGGAAAACGAGCTGCGCCGGGCGCTACAGCGCCAGGAGTTTGTGTTGCACTACCAACCACAAGTGCGCGCCGCGCGCAATGAGGTGGTCGCGGTGGAGACTTTATTGCGCTGGAATCATCCTGAGCGCGGCATGTTGCTCCCGGGTGAATTTTTGTCCACCGCCGAGAACTCGGGGTTGATCATCACTATTGGCGCTTGGGTGCTACAGCAGGCGACTAAGCAAGCCAAAGCCTGGCGCGAGATGGGGCTGCCGGTGCTGCCGGTAACGGTGAATGTTTCGGCGGGATCGTTTCGCGACAAGGGCTTCGGGGCGATCGTGCGGCAGGCGTTGCAGGCGGCCGAGCTTGAGGGGCGCGATCTGATGCTTGAGCTGACCGAGAATGCGTTGATGCGCGACACCAAAGAAGCCGCGGCGGTTCTGGAGGAATTGAAAGCGCTCGGCGTGCGTCTGCAAATCGACGATTTCGGCGTTGGTTTTTCTAGTTTGAATCGCCTCAAAATGTTGCCGATCGATTCAATCAAGATCGACGCCAGTTTCGTGCACCGGATCGAGCACGACGCTGTCATCCCGACCACGATCATCGCGCTGGCGCGCTGCATGGGGCTTGGTGTGGTCGCCGAAGGCGTCGAGACGCAGGCTCAGACCGACAAGCTGCTCGCGCTAGGCTGCGACATCATGCAGGGACACGAATATGGCGCGCCTATGCCGGCAAGCCGGTTAGAGTCTTTGATGCGGCAGCGCTATACGAGCTAAGGCACCGCGCGCGCTGCTCGATCGCTCTGCGCGAGCGCCCGGTAGGCTGCTGCGGATGCTGGGCCACATAGTTTGCAAGATCAAGCGTTGCGCAGCCACTGCTGGATGCAATCCATCCGACTGAAATAGCTCGCGCCGATCGGCGAAACCTTCCAATAAGAACGGCACCAGCCGTGCACCCTGACTCGTGGCGACGCGCTCGAATACGGAGCGAAACTGCCGGTCGTAGGCGGCGCCGTAGTTAGGCGGCAAGCGCATGCCGGCCAGCACGAGGCGGCTTCCTTGAACGCGAACTGCTTGCGCCATCGCGTTCAAGTTCTCTTCCATAGAGGCGGGCGGCAAGCCGCGGAGACCGTCGTTAGCGCCAAGCGCGATAACCACCAGCACTGGCCGGTGCTGGCTGAGCAGCCGCGGTAGCCGGCTGCGTCCGCCCGCGGTGGTTTCGCCGCTGATGCTGGCGTTGACGACGCGGTGGGGCGGGTGCATGGCGCCGAGTTTTTCGCCCAGCAGTGCGACCCATCCTTGCCGGGGTGCCATGCCGTACGCAGCCGATAGACTGTCGCCCAACACGAGTACGGTAGTATGTGCTGCTGCGCGCTGTTCCGTCAGCGCCGCAGCGGTGTTCGTTGCCACCGGCGGCCCGAGCAGCGCGAAGCACAGACAAATGCCTAACCACCCACGCATGCAGTCTCCCGAAGAAATTGTGTTGTCCGCCGAACGCGTTACGAAAACGGTCGGTGCGCCCGGCGCGTCTGCAACCGGGCCGGACTCACAATTAATCATTCTGCATGAAATCAGCTTGCAAGTGCGCGCGGCGGAATCAATCGCGATTCTGGGCGCTTCCGGTTCCGGCAAGTCGACGTTGTTGAGTCTCTTGGCCGGCTTGGATTTGCCCAGCAGCGGCAGCGTTGTGGCATTTGGCGAAAGCATTAGCGCAATGGATGAAGACGCGCGCGCGCGGTGGCGGGCAGGCCATATCGGGTTCGTATTTCAGTCATTTCATCTATTGCCGGCGTTGAATGCCTTGGAAAACGTCATGCTGCCGCTGGAATTGACCGGTGTTGCAGAGGCGCGCGCACGCGCTGAGGCGATGTTGCGGCGTGTCGGCATGAGTCAGCGGCTGCTTCACTACCCGCGCACGCTCTCTGGCGGCGAGCAGCAACGCGTCGCGCTCGCGCGCGCGTTCGTGAGCATGCCTCGGCTGCTCTTTGCGGATGAGCCGACCGGAAGCTTGGATGCAGCAACCGGCGCCGAAGTGATCGAGTTGATGTTCGAGCTCAATCGGGAGCAGGGCACCACGCTGGTGCTCGTGACGCATGATGAACGCACAGCGCGAAATTGCGCGCGCCGCTTGCGCTTGGCTGCGGGGCGCTTGGTCGGCGACGAGGTGGCCGCGACATGAGGCCTGTGCCTGAGCGCACCGGCGCGCTCGCACGCGCGCGCAGCGCACTGGTGCTCGCCTTCGCGCTGTTACGGCGCGACTGGCGCAGCGGTGAATTGCGCGCGCTCGCTGCGGCGTTGGCTTTGGCGGCGGCCAGCATCGCCAGCGTTAGCTTTGTCGCGCAGCGCTTGCAGTTGGCTTTAGGGCAGCAAGCCAGCCAGCTCCTGGGAGGGGATTTGGCTGTGAGCACCGACCATCCGGTGCCGGCAGCATTCGTCGATGAAGCGCGCCGCGCGCGGTTGCAATTCGTGCAGACCACGAGCTTTATGAGTATGGCTTTGGCCGGCTCGCAATCACAATTGGTCGAGGTCCTCGCCGTTGGCCCGGGCTACCCGCTGCGCGGCGATCTGCTTACGCGCGAACCTCTGGCGCGGGACGCTCGCATCCCCGAGCCGGGACAAGTGTGGGTGAGCCAGCGCAGCGCGCTCCCGCTCGAACGCGGCAGCCGGGTGCAACTCGGCGCGGCAGATTTCAGCTTGGCCGCCATTTTGCTGCGCGCACCGGATCAAGCATTGGATGTGTTTAATGTTGCACCGCGAGTGCTCATTAACGCATTGGATCTGCCGCGCACGCAACTGCTGCAAGCAGGCAGCCGCGTTTCTTATCGTTTGCTGCTCGCCGGTCCCGCGGCGGCGATAGAAAGTTATCGCGCGGCGATGCAACCGCGTCTGGCACGCGGTGAGCGCATGGAAAGCGTGCGCGATGCGCGCCCGGAAGTACGCAAAACGCTGGAGCGCGCGGAACGCTTTCTGCGCCTTGCTGCCTGCGCCGCTGCGGTGCTCGCAGCGGTCGCCGTGGCGATGGCGGCGCGGCGCTTCATGCAACGCCACATCGACGCTTGCGCTATGCTGCGCTGCTTGGGCGCGAGCCAGGCGCGCATCTTTGCGCTGTTTCTCAGCGAGGTGCTCATGCTAGCGCTGGCGGCCGGCCTGGTTGGGGTGGGGCTGGGCTGGATACTGCACGAATTCTTGGCCGCGGGCTTGCGAGAGTTTGTCGCGGTGAGCTTGCCGCCGCCGGGTTGGTCTGCGGCATTGCAAGGCCTACTGGTCGCGCTCACCCTCGCAGCGGGTTTCGTGGTGCCGACGCTTGCGCGGCTGCGCCAAGCTCCGACTTTGCGTGTACTGCGGCGCGAACTTGCGTTTGATGATCGACTGAGCATAGGCGCATACGCGATTGGGATGGCGGCGCTGGCGGGATTGATCTTCTGGCAAGCCGGCGATTTCAGGTTGGCAGCGTGGGCGGTGGGTGGCTTTGCGCTGCTCGCGGTATTGAGCCTGCTTGCGGCTTGGGCCGCGGTTCGCGGACTTGCGCAGCTGCGTGCTGGGATCACGTGGCGTTCCGCCACAGGTCGTCTGCGCCGGTATACAGCAGCAAGTACACTAACAATCGCCGCTTGCAGTATTGGTGTTATGGCAATACTGTTGTTAGCATTCGTTCGCGACGACCTGCTCCAAGCGTGGAATGCAAAGCTGCCCAGCGGCGCGCCGAATCGCTATTTGGTCAATATCCAGCCCGAGCAGGTGGAGCCGCTGCAGCAGTTTTTTGCGCAGCGTGCTCAAGCACAACCGAGTTTGTACCCGGTCGTGCGCGCCCGCTTGAGCGCGATCAACGGCGAGACGGTTTCCGCGCAAGCCTATGCCGATCCGCGCCAGCAACGTTTGGTCGAGCGCGAGTTCAATTTGTCGTGGGGGCAGCATCTGCGCGCCGACAACCGCGTCCTAGCCGGGCGTTGGTGGGGGGAAACGCGGCAAGCGCAGCGGCGCCCAGGCGAACCCAGCGCCAGTGCGGAGTTCTCCGTAGAACAATGGATCGCGCAACAGCTCGGCATCAAACTCGGCGATCGCTTGCGCTACCACGTCGCGGGTATCGATATTGACGGTGTCGTGACCAGTTTGCGCCATGTCGACTGGGATTCGCTGCAAATCAACTTCTACGTATTGGCGCGGCCGGGTGATCTCGACGAGCTGCCCACCAGCTATATCGGCAGCTTTTATACCCCAGCGGCGGCGGGGGCAGTGGCGCAGAGCCCGGCGAGCGGGCAAGTGCTGTTGACGGAATTGGTGCGCCAGTTCCCGACCCTCACGGTGGTCGACATGGATGAAATCTTCACCGCGGTTCAGGGCATGGTCCAGCGCGTCAGTCAGGCAGTGCGCTTGGTGTTCGCGCTAAGCGCATTGGCCGGGGCGATTGCCGTCTACGCCGCCTTGGCAGCCAGCGACGAAGAACGCGTGCGCGAGACGGTCGTGGTGCGCGCGCTCGGTGCGACGCGCCAGCACATCATGCGCAGCCAATTGCTGGAGTTTGCCATCATCGGCGTTGTCGCAGGTGCTCAGGCGGCGGTGGGCGCTTCGGTGCTGGCGTGGGGTTTGAGCGAGTACGTGCTGGAGCTGCCGTATCGGGTGGCTTGGCGGTTGTTGCCGATTGGGGTCAGCGCCGCGGTGCTATTGAGCGTTGGCGCAGCAGTACTGCGGTTGCGCTCGATCGCCGCTACGCCGCCGTGGACTTTGCTGCGCAACGCCAGCTAAACCCGCCCGTGTGCAAGCAAGTCAGGAGTGCGGCGGCGTGTATTGGGCGGCGGGCTCAGCCGCGCGCGCTGTCGGCGAGCATTGTGCCAGAGCGGTCGACGAGCGCGCGAACTTGCTGCTCGAACTCGTTTGCCGGCAAAGGCTTGCTGACCAAGTAGCCCTGGATCTCGTCGCAGCCTTGTGCCTTGAGGAATTCCAGCTGCTCGCGCGTTTCCACCGCGGGAGCCACTACGCGCGTGCCAAGCCGATGCGCAAGGGCGATGATCGCGCCGACAATCGCGGTGTAATCTGCGTTGTGCGGGACTTCGCGTATCAAGGCCGGGTCGATCTTAACCGCATCGAGCGACAGGCGACGCAGATCGAGCAACGAGCTATAGGCGGTGCCGTAGTCTTTGACAGCAACGCGCACTCCGAGCTGATGCAGGCGCCCAAACACATTCAATGCGAAGGCGATCTCTTTGGTGATGATGCGTTCGCTGACTTCAATCTCAAGATGGCGCGGATCAAGCCGGCTGGCTTCGAGCGCGCGGCTGATCATGTGATAAACGTTGCGCTGTTTGAGATGCAAGCCGGAAATGTTGACCACGATCGGGAGCGCATTGAGGCCCGCTTTCTCCCACTGCTTGGCCTGCTTGCACGCCTGAGTCAAGGTCCAGTTGCCGATTTGGGCGATCAGACCGGATTCCTCGGCGACTGAAAGGAAATCGCTCGGAAACAACAGCCCTTGTCTGGTGTCTTGCCAGCGCAGTAGCGCCTCGGCGGCCACGCAGCGGCCGCTCACTAGATCGATCACGGGTTGATAGTGCAGCACGAATTCTTCGCGCCGCACCGCGGTGCGCAAGCGTTGTTCGAGTTCGAGTTTCTCTGCTACGGCGATGTTGAGCGCGCGCGCATAGAACTGGAAGTTATTGCGACCGGCTTCTTTGGCGTGATACATCGCGGCGTCAGCGTTGCGCAGCAAGGTATCGACGTCTTCGCCGTCTTGCGGGTAGAGCGCCACGCCGACGCTCGCAGTGACCACCAACTCCTGCTGATCGATTTGGACCGGTTGCACCAGCGCCTCGATGATGCGCCGCGCGACCACGGCGGCATCATTGCTGTCCTTGATCTCGCTCAGTAACACGGTGAACTCGTCGCCGCCTTGGCGCGCCAGCGTGGCGGCGCCTTCAGCAACTTTTACGGTGACAGGCTCGGCCGCGGTGGCAGGCGTATCGTCCGGCGCGCCGCGGACCCGAGCGTTCTGCTTCTCATTGTTGCGCAGTGCGGGGTCGCTGCCGCGCGAGACGGCATCGCCGCCACGTAGGCAGTTACTCAGGCGTGCGGCGACCGCGCGTAGCAGCGCGTCGCCGACCGAGTGGCCCATGGAATCGTTGATGCGTTTGAAACGGTCGAGATCAATGAACATGACGCCGACCAAGTGCGCGCTGCGCTGCGCGCGCACCAGCGCGTTGCTCAACTGCTCCTTGAATAGCACGCGATTGGGCAGCGTGGTGACGCTATCGTAGTAGGCAAGGTGGCGAATGCGCTCTTCGTAACGCCGGCGCGCAGTGATATCTTGCACCGTGCCTTGCATGTACACTGCGCGCCGAGTAATCGGATTGATCCGCGCCATCGCCTGCGAATTTAGCGTGCGCTCGCTGCCGTCGGGCAGAATGACGCGCACCGCAAGATCGTAAAGTTTGCCGGTCTTGAGCGTCTGTAGAAACTCGCGCTCGGTTTTTTCACGATCTTCGGGATGCACGCGTTGCAGCACGGCGGTGAGCGACATGGAATCCTGATCTGGCGTCATGCCGAGGATGCGCCAAAGTTCCTCAGACCAGGTGATGATGTTGTTCTCGATGTCCCAATCCCAATGCGCGAGTTCGGCGATGCGCTGCGCGCTGGCGAGGCGCGCTTCGCTGAGAGCAAGGCGGCGCATGGCATGGCTGGCACGCAGCACATAGCGCAGGCGCTGGCCAAGCAGGCGCGCTTGAATCGGTTTGGTAGCGAAGTCGGTCGCGCCGACACGGTACGCGCGGTCGATCGACTCATCGTCTTCGAGCGTCGTCAGCATGACGATGGGTAGGTGCTCGCCGCCCGGCAGTCCGCGTAAGGCGCGGCAGGTCTCGAAACCATCGAGGCCGGGCATTAGCACGTCGAGCAGAACCAGAGCGGGCAGTTGCTGGCGCGCGTAGTCGATAGCCGCTTCGCCAGTTGGCACGGAAAGCACACGGAACTGGTTCCTCTTGAGCACCAGTTCGAGCAGACGCCGGCTGTCCTCATCGTCGTCGACGACGAGAACCAGAGGCGCGTCTTGCGGCAGCGCCGTCACGCGCTGGCCCTAGCGCGTGCGCGTGCGCCCATGTCGCGCAAAATGGCGCAGTTGGAGTGAGCGTTTGCGGAGATCAAACTAAACAAGAACCGTTGCCATTTAGGCGGGTGTAGTTGGCAACATTTTTACAAACTTCCGGCTCTCTGTCTATAGGCAATTTTAAGCCGTATGCCCCAGTACTGGGCGAGCATCGCTCCACATTGGCGGCGCACCGCCTCAGTGCAGGCTAGGGCGCGCGCAGCCAGAGATCGCCGTAGTACGCCGTCGCGCTCTCATTCGTATTGTCGGTATCGGTCATGATCGCGATGCCCGATACGAGGGGCGGTTCGGTGCCAAAGGCCTGCTTGTAGTCGTCGTAGACGTTGCGCTCCACTTCAATCCACTGATTGAGCTTGTCAGCCCCGCTCTGCACGACAATCATCTTGACGCGAGCAGTGTAAGCGTTCGGCAGAATCGTGCCGAGCGGTGTTTTGCCGTCCCAGATATAGTTGATCGCGGCTAAAGGTGGGTATTCGCCATAGAGCAGCTTAGCAGCGCCATACTTTAGCCGCTCCCCGGCGCTCAACTTGCTGCGATCGAACGCGAACGTGATGTAGATGCGTGCCGGATAGTCGTCGCCGCTTTTCGTCGCAGGGTCCGCTTTCTGAACGATGTTCTCGATCTTCCAGCGCCAACTTAGGATGGGGAATTGTTTGAGATCGATGGACAAGTTGCGGATCAAACCCGAGGCAGACGCCTGCGCCTGGGCCTTCACCACCGTGATGCCGTTGTCGCTCACCAGCCTGTAGCTGGTATGCCGCTCGATCTTCTTAAAGGTAAGCGGTTGCCAATCGTTCAGCGCTTCTCCCGGCGTGAGCCGCGAGAACGCGCCCACCGCCATATTTCCTTGGGCGCTCCAAGCCGGAGCAGTCGCTAGCATCGCTGCCGTCAGGCTTGCAACCATTCCTGCACGCATGGTCAGTGAAAAGAGAACCTGAGTTGGCTGCGCACGCAGCGGTAACGCGAATGCAGCTCATCGACGCTGCTGCCGCCGAGATTGAACACTGCATAGCGGTAGCTACCAAGCCATTTCATTTCGCGCGCCAGCGAAGCGCCGCGCTTGACGTAGATCAGCACTCGCGCGTCGTCGTATTGCGCGCGCACGCGCGCCAATTCCGCATCGCTTGGGTGCGCGGTCAAGGCATTGCCGGCGAAATCACGCAGCACGAAACTGGCCGCGTGGCGATAGGCGCCTTGCCTGCGCCTGATCTGCGGTGTTTCCCCTAATCCAAGCGCTAGCACGATGTCATACAAGTTGAATCCGTCCACTTTCTCGTACAAATCTGCGAACTGGTAAGCCACGCGCGGGTTGATTTCGAGAAAGGCGATGCGCTCGGTCGTCTCATCGTAAAAAAACTCGACATTGAACGCGCCATGGCGCAAATCAAGCGCGCGCACCAGATCGATCGCCATTCGCTGCATGCGCGCTTGCACGTTTTGTGGCAAGCGCGACGGGTACTCAAAGCGCTCGAACGCGTTGGTGCCGGGATACATCACCGAGTCGACGATGCCCAGAACCGTAATCTCTCCATTATCGACAAAGCCATCCAATGTGACTTGCACACCGGGCACAAGTTCCTCGCCGACCAGATGCAACGCGTCGATGCGCAAGTCCGGATGCGCGCGCATCAAGTCATTACAAGGTTGCACCAATTTTTTTAGGATTTGTGTTTCGAGCAAACCGAAGGCCAACAGCTTGCGCAAATCGGCAAAATCTTCCACGCGCCGAGCCAAGATGGAGTAGGTCGCTTTCACCGGTTTGACGAAGAAAGGAAAACCGAGACCGAGTTGGGCTGGACTCTCGATCGTATAGGGGAATGCGAAGAACTTGGGGGTGCCTTCCGGACAGATGCTGGCTTGCAGCTTGCGCGAGTAGTATTTGTGCTGAGCGACAAGCACGCCACGCGGCGCCGCGCCCGGCAGACCCAAGCGCTCGGCGACATTGGCAGCGACCATGGCACCGATCTGTTCATCGCAGCTAATGACTGCAGCGAGCCCTGCTTTGCGATATTTTTGCACCATGCGCTCAATAAACGCGAGCGCGTTAAACGTCATGAGCTTGGCGTTTTCGGGAAACTTGAATAGATCGAACCCTTCGAAAACAAAACGGTAATGGTCGCGAAAGCGCGGGTGGTTGAATTCGATCTGATCCCATTCGTTCGGGAACAAAACTAAGATCGTCTGCATGGGTTTTATTCTGGTTTCTTGCGGACTATTATCGCATCGCGGCGCGATGCGTCAGGCGCCACCCTGCTGCAACAGCGAACGCCAAGCGCGGAATGCGTCGAGTTGAGCCAGGCGGGCGAGATCGCGAGGCTCATCTACGTCCCAGGTGGCGGCCAGTTCGTGCCAGCGCAAGCCCGTCTGGCGCAATCGCCGCCGCGTTTGTTCCAGCACGCGCGGCGTGCTCCATTCGATGCCGGAAAACAGATCCGGGCATTGGGTGCGGGCACCAACCAGGAAATAACCGCCATCCTCCGCCGGCCCGAGCACGACATCGTTGGGAGCCCCGAGCGCCGCAGCGGCAGCGCGCAGATAGTCAGGCGTCAGTGCGCCGCAGTCGCTGCCGATGAGCAAAGTCGGTGTCGCATCCGCTAGGCTCCAGCGCAGAGCATGCGCCATACGCGCGCCGATATCGTCACCCTGCTGGGGCAGCAGCGGCAGTCCATGCGTCTGAGCGAGTTCCTTGAGCAACGCATCCGCCGCGAGCGTCGGCGCGGCAAACAGCACTGCTTCGCCCAGCTTGGCCGACTGCACGCAGCCGATGCAATGGTTAAGCAACTGCCGATAGAGCGCCGCCGCCGGCTGTGCGCCAATTACACTGGCCAAGCGTGTCTTCACCTGACCGGGAACCGGTGCCTTGGCGAAAATCAACGTTCTGATGCCAATACTACCCATAGGGTATGTCAAAAAGTAAGTAATATAGGGATTGTCAAGACTATCCTATTAATGGTATATCTAGCCTTGCTGGTAGCGCTGCGCCAACTTCCCAGGATCGGCGCCACAAAAGTAAGCCAAGCGCAGCCTCAGCATGAGCCAGATAGTACGCAGCACACCGCCTTGTTCCCAGCGGCGGCTGGAAGTCTCTACAGTGGCGCTGAGACAGGCGGGTCGGCTCAACCGTTTGGCGCGGCGGCTGAACTCGACGTCTTCCATGAGTGCGATCTCGGCAAAGCCACCGAGTTGTTCAAATGTGTCGCGGCGCACGAAGATAGCTTGGTCGCCCGTGGCAATACCGCTCCAGCGCGAGCGCAAGTTCATCATGAATTCCACCAGGCGCAGCAGCGCATGCGCCCCGGACAGGCGCACATCAAAGCGTCCCCAAAGAGGACTACGGTCAACACCCCGGCCGTCATTGGTGCGCGCTGCGGCAGTGGCGGAGCGGATAGCTGCTGCCGCCCCCTGTGGCAAGCGCGTATCGGCGTGTAAGAACAACAGCACATCTGAGCTTGCCGTTGCCGCGCCGCCGCTCATCTGCGCAACGCACGCAGCGCCGGAATTCATCTGTTGTGCGCGGCCTGGGCTTGTGGTGATGACCTCATCAGCCAACGCGCGCGCGCGCCGGACGGTGTCGTCGCTGCTGCTACCGTCCACGACGATGACGCGCGTATCAGGGTGCTCAACACGCAGGCTCTGTAGCGCCCGTAGCGTTGCTTCAATGCCGTGCGCTTCGTTCAGAGCCGGTACGATGACCCAGAGTCGCATGATTGCTCTCTACGGCATCGAGCAACGGCTCGATTGCGCGTGGAGAAGAGAGCGCGGGAGAGATCGAGCCATGTCGCGAAACAGCATAAGACTCAATAGCATGCCGCGCGCATTACTTGGGCGGGGTGCCGTTCAAATTCCAGTTGTAGTCAAGGTAGCTGATCTTGTACTGCTCGGCCGCCAAGCCTTTGGCGACATCGGCGTCGGCGACGTATTTGGCGATGAACTTTTGCACAGAGCCCGCGCTGGCATTAAAGTCCTCGGCAAACCACTTAAAGATCTCCGAGATTTCAGCGCTTTTCTTCTCTTTGTTGAAGCGATTGCGGGTGGAATCGTTGATGAAAGCGCGCGCATTGTCGTCCATCTGCGCTTCAAGCTTCGCGCCGGTGTAGGCGTCGCTGCGCAGTTTCGGGCAAGAGCGCGAGGCGCAGACGATTGCGAAGTGTATGCGCGCATCGCCGAGCGGACGCAGAATCTTGTGCTCGAGGTTATACAGTGTGATTTCTTCCCCGGCGAGCTTCCATTCCTTGCTCTTGAAATAGCGCTGGCGGCCGATGAATCCGCTCGGCGACAAACCATCGATGATGCCTTGCATGGCGAGCGCGTTGTAGGCGTTCATGTAATAGACGAGCTTATCGCTCTTGGAGTCGAGCTTTACCGGCGCGGCGAGCGCTTCGATGTAGCGTTTAAACTCCGGGTTCGCCTGCACGCCGGGATAGTTGACTTGCCCATCGCGCACGTTCTCGCGCAACACTTTGTCAAAGCCGTCGTGCGCTATGCCTTGCGCAAAGGCGGTGATGCAGGCCAGCGCCAGCGCCATGCCCACGGCACGGCGATACCAGGGAAAGCTACGCATAAGGTCTCCGTTTGCCAAGTTGATAATCAATGTCTTTACGCATCAGTGCTGCCGTTGGATGACGTTTTAATGCAATCACCCCGAATTCGCTGAGCTCGCGCCGCCGCGCCACTTCTTTAGCGCTACCGGTATCAGGGCAAATACGCCGAGCAGCGCGAACGCGCCGATGATCTCCAGCGAAATCAGATCCTTGGTCGAGCTAATTGCCGCCAGCGACTGGCCTAGGTTTGCGAACACGAAGCTGCCCGGAATGATGCCCAGAAAAGTGGCTAGGGCATAGGTGCGCAGTGACACGCTGGTGAATGCCGGCGCTAAATTGACCAGCCAGAAGGGAAATAGCGGCACCAGCCGCAAGAACAGCAAATAGTTGAAAGCGTCCTGCGTGAAGCCTTGGTTGATCTTCGCCGCTAAGGGGCCCATTTTGCTGCGCGCCGCGTCGGCAAACAGATAACGCGCCGCGAGGAAGACTAGGCATGCGCCAAGCGTTGCGCCGCCGACGATGACCAGCGTGCCTACCCAGCGGCCGAAGAGAAAACCGCAGGTGAGCGACAGAATCAAGCCGATAGGCAGGCTCAGCGCAGTGGACGCCGCGTACGCGGCAAAAGCGATGGCGAGCATCGCCACATAATGCTGGTTGGTGAACTGCAACAACTGATCGCGGTGGGTCTTGAGCGTGTCCAAGTTGACGTAACGCTGGCCGCCCAGGGCGAAGAAAGCGACTAGTCCGCCGATCAGCACGGCGAGAATCACGAGCTTGAGCCAAGGTTTGCTCGCGCTCGGGGCGGTGGCTGGGTTCATGGCCTGCCCCGCAGGCCGAAGATGCGCTGAATCCAGCGCTTGCGCGAGGGCGTCAAACCTTCCTTCATGCGCTGGTCGGCGACGCGCCGGTTAATCTGCGCGAACGTGGGATAGGTGTGAATGACGCCGGATAGGTCTGCCGCCTTCATGCCCTTGGCGATGGCCAGCGCGTATTCGGCGATCAGTTCGCCTGCATGCGCGCCGACGATCGCCGCGCCGAGCAGGCGTCCTTTGGGGTCGGTCACGATCTTGGCCATGCCTTCGATTTCGCTTTCCGCGCGAGCGCGATCGTTCTCTTCGAACGGAAACGTGTATGTGCGATAGGCTACGTTCTGTGCCTTCGCTTCGCTTTCGGAGAGGCCAACGCGCGCCAGTTCCGGTTCGGTAAAAGTGCACCAAGGGATATTCTTGGTCTGCGCTTTCGCCGGCAGCCGGAAGATCGCATTGCGCAGCACGACACCAGCGTGATGTTCGGCGACGTGTGTAAACTGCAGCGCGCCGGCGGCATCGCCGCACACGTAGATGTGCTTCTGCGTGGTCCGCAGCCGCGCATCGCTGACGATGCGGCCTTTTTCCACGGCAATGCCGGCCGCGTCCAGTCCAAGGTCATCTATGTTCATCTTGCGGCCGGCGGCCACGAGCAGATGCGTTGCGCTCAACTTGGTTTCGCCACCATCCTTGTTTTTTAGGTGCAGCGCGATGCTTCCTGCCGCGCTCTCGACGCGAGCCGGCGCGGCACCGAGGCAAAACTTGACGCCATCGTGTTCCATCTGCGTGCGTACGATCGCGGCCAGTTCGGCATCTTCGCGCGGCAGATTTTGCGGCGCGAGATCGACCACGGTCACAGCGCTGCCCAAGCGGCAGAAAGCCTGCGCCAATTCGCTGCCGATCGGTCCGGCGCCAATGACGATTAGCGAAGGCACGGCCTCGGTCAATTCGAACACGGTTTCGTTGGTCAGAAACGGCACACCATCCAAGCCGGGGATCGGCGGCACGCCGGGACGTGAACCGGTGGCGATGACGAAATTGCGCGCCGTAATTGCGCGCTCGCCCACGACGACCGTGTTGGCATCCTTGAAGCGGCCGTGGCCGAAGATGACGTCGACGCCGAGCCCGCGGAAGCGTTCCGGACTGTCGTTCGGTTCGATTCCCTTGATCACACCTGCTACCCGCTGCATTACCGCGGCGATGCTGATTTGCGGTTGTGCCGGGCCGATGGCGTAGCGATCGGCCGTGCGCATCAGATGCGCGACTTTGGCCGACTTCAGCAGTGCTTTGCTCGGCACGCAGCCGTAGTTCAAGCAATCGCCGCCCATCTTGTGCTTTTCAATCAGTGCGACTTTTGCGCCGAGCGTGGCGCCGCCGGCCGCTACAACCAGGCCGCCGGAGCCGGCACCGATCACACAGATATCGTATTCAGGAGTTGCCACTATCGCTGTCTCGATCCATCAGTCTTGTGCCTTTGCAGGGTTTGGTCGTGGTTCACGCCCGCGGATTACGTTAGTACGCGGTCAAAGCGCGGGTGGATGCTCCCCGGGCTCGGCGCTTCAGCGCGCTACGGCACGGGTGTGATTATGAGCGCGAGGCTAGGGGAGCATACTGCGCACCCTGATGTCTCTACGGCCTTAATAGGTAGTAATCAGGAAATAATCCTGGGGCAGGTATAGGCTAATTATAAACTCGGCGATCGGTCTTCCAGAATTGCCACCACGGCGCTTTGTCGAAATTTCCCGTTAAGTAAGCACTCTTGGGGAAGTTGAGCTTGAGCACGCGCTCGGCGTCGGCACGCAAGTCACTTAGGCCCATGCGTTCGTAGGATTTCATGATGATGAATAGTCCCTCCTCCAGCGCTGGTGTCTGCGGATAGTTTTCCAGTGCCGATTGCGCGCGGTTGGCCGCCGCCACGTAAGCGCCGCGCCGGTAGTAGTAGCGCGCAACGTGAATTTCGTGCGATGACAACGCATTCGTCAGGTAGCTCATGCGCTCGGTGGCATCTTTCGCGTACTTGCTGTTTGGGAAGCGCGTGACCATGTCTTTGAAGGCGTCGAATGATTCGCGCGCTGCCTTCGGGTCGCGATCGGACAAATCTTGATTGGAAAGGAAACTAAACAAACCCAAATCGCCCTGAAAATTCGCCAAGCCGCGCAAGTAGTAGGCGTAGTCGACATTGGGGTGGTTGGGATGCAGCTTGATGAAACGATCGGCTGCGGCGATTGCTTGCGCCGGCTCGTTGTCGCGGTAATAGGCGTACGCGAGTTCCAGCTGCGCTTGCTGCGCGTAACGGCCGAACGGATAGCGTGCCTCGAGTGTCTCAAATAACTTTCCGGCGCGCTCGTAGTTGCCGCTGTCGAGCTCTTGCTTCGCCTCCGTGTAGAGGCGCTGCGCCGACCAGTCCTTGGTTTCGTCGCCTTTGTCTTTGAACGCGCCGCAACCGCCGAGGCCTAGCGCCGTTACGAGAACCGCTACAGCGAGAACCGCTACACTATGCCTCATGATGTCTATCTCTCCCGATCGAGCCAAACCAGAGCAGGGCCCGCAGCCGCAGAGGCGCGAAGCCTCGACCGCGCCGGGCGTGGATGGCGGCGATTATAGCCCAGGCGCCGAAGGCAAAATCGCCCAAGACGGCTGCGTCAGGCTCGCGGTGAGCATTCCCGACAGCGCCGCGGGCATGCGTCTGGATGCCGCGCTGGCAGTTTTGCTGCCGCAATTCTCGCGCAGCCGCTTGCAAGCGTGGTTGAAGCAGGGCGCGATTACCGTTGAGGGTGCGCAGCGCGCGCCGAGCAGCAAGGTGAATGGCAGCGAACGTGTGGTAGTCGACGCGCAACCGGAGCCGCAGCAACTGGCGTGGCGCGCGCAGGAGATGCCGCTCGTCATTGTGCATGAAGATGCTGCTTTGCTGGTGCTGAATAAGCCTGCGGGGTTGGTCGTGCATCCTGGCCATGGCAACTGGAGCGGTACGTTGCTGAATGCGCTGTTGGCACATTCACCCCAGGCGCAGCAGCTACCGCGTGCGGGGATCGTGCACCGGCTCGACAAAGAGACCAGCGGATTGATGGTCGTGGCCAAGACCCTTACCGCTTACACCTCGCTCGTGCGGCAATTGCAAGCGCGCAGCGTCACCCGGCGATACATGGCCGTGGTGAGGGGGGAGCCGCCGGCGCACGGCAGAGTGGATGCACCGATCGGGCGGCATCCAACGCAGCGCACCAAGATGGCCGTGACCGATCGCGGCCGCGCGGCGCTGACGGAGTTCAGGCTATTGGAGCGCTTAGGTCGCTATAGTTTGCTCGAACTCAGGCTGGACACTGGCCGCACCCATCAGATCCGCGTGCACATGCAAGCGCTGGGATTTCCGCTGGTCGGTGATCCCGTGTATGGCGCGCGTCAGCGCGGTGCGGGTGGCGCTGACCCTGCGGCGCGGTTTCAGCGGCAAGCACTGCATGCCGCCGCTTTGTCGCTGCAACATCCAGATAGCGACGAGACGCTGTCTTGGCAGGCAGCCTTGCCGCAAGATATGCAGCTGCTACTTGAAGCGCTGCGCCAACAATCATGAACGCCAGCGTCTTAAGTCTGCAGTTAGTAACAGAAGTCACAAGATGCGCGATACTTTCAAAGTTAATAGAAGTGGCGAACTTCAGACTTAGGACACTAGTGGAAGTTGATGAATAACTCCGCCAGCGCGCGTGTTGTGCCCGGCGCGCAAGATGCGGGGGCGCAGTCTTGGTTTGAACCGGATTGGCCGCACCCCGCCAATGTGCGCAGCCTAATCACCACGCGCTGCGGCGGCGTAAGCGCAGCGCCCTACGACGCATTCAATTTGGCGCTGCACGTCGGCGATGCGCCGGAGGCGGTGCACGCGAACCGTAGACGCGTGCACACCACCTTGCCGAGCGCGCCGCGCTGGATCGCTCAAGTGCACGGCGTGGAGGTCAAAGATTTGGACACCGACTTCAGCGACGCGCCCGCTGACGCGGCGGTGACGCGCCGGCCTGGCACCGTCGCGGCAATTCTGACCGCCGACTGCTTGCCGGTGTTGCTGTGCGCAACCGACGGCAGTGTGGTTGCGGCCGCGCATGCCGGTTGGCGCGGGTTGTGCAATGGCGTGCTCGAAGCGAGTCTGAACGCTATGCGCGTGGATCCTTCGCAGCTCGCGGCTTTCCTCGGACCGGCTATCAGCCAGCCAGCTTATGAGGTCGGCGACGAAGTGCGGTCGGCTTTTGTTGCACGCCATGCCCAGGCCGCTGCTGCGTTTGCAGCCAACGCGCGCGGGCGTTGGCAAGCCGACTTGTATCAACTAGCGCGTCAGCGCTTACAGTCGGCAGGCGTCAGTGCAGTGTACGGCGGGCGGTGCTGCACCTACCGCGAGCGCGAGCGGTTTTTCTCGTTTCGGCGTGATGGCCGCACCGGGCGCATGGCCTCACTTATCTGGATCGAAAGCTAGCCGTTGCGCATGTCGGTGCTTAGCTACATCGTCACTACCGGCTTGGCGGCAGGCGTTCTGTCGGCCTTATGCGCCGCCATGTTCGCTTGGTCGGCGCGCGCGCAATGGGTGCCGGCGCTGATCAGCTACGCGACCGGCGCGCTGCTCGGAGCGGTGTTTCTCGAGATCCTGCCGCACGCCATTGAAGAGCAAGGCAGCGGCACGCGCCTTGGCATCATCATGCTGTGCAGCGTACTGGTGTTTTTTGTGTTGGAGAAGGCGGTGCTTTGGCGCCACTCGCACCAGCATGGCGAGGATCACCCGCACACTCACGATGAGGATAAGAAGGGTGATGCGAGTGCCGTGCTGATCATCGTCGGCGACACTGTGCATAACTTCATTGATGGCGTCATCATCGCCGCGGCATTTATGTCCGATGTGCAGGTTGGTTTGCTGACGGCCCTCGCTATAGTCGCGCACGAGATCCCGCAAGAAGTCGGCGACTTCATCGTGCTGCTGCATTCCGGCTACAGCAAAGCCGCCGCGCTACTCGCCAATCTGGTTTCTAGCCTAGCGACCGTGGTTGGTGGCGTGGCCGCGTATTACGCCCTTAGCCACGTGCAAAGCTGGGTTGCACCGCTGCTGGGGGTGGCGGCTGCGAGTCTGCTCTACGTCGCCGTGGCCGATCTCATCCCGGGTTTGCACAAGCGGTTAAGAATGGCGGACGCGCTGCAGCAGGTGCTGTTGCTATTGGCGGGGGTGGGCAGCATCTGGGTGATCGGCTTCTTGGCCGAGGGCGCACACTGAGGCAAGGCTGTTGCGGCGAGGCCCGCGCCGGGAGCGTGTCACGTCCAGCGAGCGTTGACAGAAAAATTGGTGCGGTGCACAATAACGCGTTTTCGTACCTCCGTTCGCTGTGAACTCGACCTTGCTGTTTGACCTCGCGCCGGGTTTGGCGCAAGCGTACGCTGCGCTTTTGCAGGCGTTGGCAAAGCATCCTGATACCGTTGCGCGGATTCAGAAAGACTACGCAGAAGCGCAGAGCGCTCTATGGCAGCGCCTTTGCAGTGGCGCGACGCAGCTCGCGTCTGAGAATACTGATCGGCGCTTTGCCGCGCCCGAGTGGCACACTTATCCGCTCTTCAATTACTTGCAGCAATCGTACACGCTGGCTTCGCGCGCGTTGACCGAAGCGGTGGCCGCCGCCGATGTCGACGGCGCGGATAAAAAGAAACTGCAGTTCTTCCTCAAGCAGAATATTGACGCGGTCGCGCCGAGCAATTTTTTGGTGAGCAATCCTGAGGCATTGCGCAAATGCTGGGAAAGCCAGGGCGCCAGCCTCGCGGCGGGGATGCAGAACCTAACCGAGGACTTGCAGCGCGGCCGTATCAGTATGACGGACGAGTCTGCGTTCGAAGTCGGGCGCAATTTGGCCTTGACGCCCGGTGCAGTCGTATTCGAAAACGAACTGATTCAACTCATCCAATACAAGCCCGCGACCGCGCAGGTGCATGCGCGGCCGGTGATATTTGTGCCCCCGGCCATCAATAAGTTCTACATCATGGATTTGCAGCCGGACAATTCGTTTGTCCGCTGGGCCGTCGAGCAAGGCCAGACGGTTTTTCTTGTCTCGTGGCGCAATGTCGATGAAGCCCAGCAGCACTTGACTTGGGACAATTACCTTGAGGAAGGCGTGATCAAAGCCGTTGAAGTGGCGCGCAGCATCACCAGATCGGAGCAAGTTAATCTTTTGGGCTTCTGTGTGGGCGGCACGATTGCGGGTTGCGCCTTGGCAGTCATGGCGGCGCGTGGCCAAGACTGGGTGTCGAGCCTGACACTAATGACGGCTATGCTCGAATTTTCCGATGTGGGTGATATCGGCGTTTTCATCGATGAGCACTTCGTGCAGCAGCGTGAGCAAGAATTTAAGACGGGTGGTTTGCTGCGCGGCCGCGAGCTTTCCATGGCATTTTCGAGCCTACGCCCCAACGAGTTGATCTGGAACTACGTGGTAGACAACTACTTGAAGGGCGGCAAACCGCCTGCCTTCGACTTGCTCTATTGGAATAGCGATAGCACCAATTTGCCCGGGCCCATGTTTGCCTACTACTTGCGCCATATGTACTTGCGCAATGAGCTGGTGCAGCCGGACAAGCTGAGCATGTGCGGGGTCAAGGTCGATCTGCGCAAGATCGATGTTCCGACCTTTGTGTTTGCTGCAATCGAGGATCATATCGTGCCATGGCGGAGTGCATATCGCTCCGGACAGGCGCTTTCCGGCAAAGTGGAGTTCGTGCTCGGCGCGAGCGGCCATATCGCTGGTTCCATGAATTCCGCGTATCGCAATAAGCGCCATTTCTGGCGCAATGGCAGCTTGGGCGCGCAACCGGACGCCTGGCTGGAAAAAGCGGAGCAAGTATCCGGTAGTTGGTGGCCTTATTGGACGAAGTGGTTAGCGCGTCTCAGCGGTAAGATGGTTGCGGCGCCGAAGAAGCGTGGCTCGGGCCGTTTCCCCGAGATCGAACCGGCGCCCGGCCGCTATGTGAAACAACGAGCAAATTAAACTGGATTGCGAGGCAAAAATCATGGTTCAAAGAGTGGCATTGGTAACAGGCGGAATGGGCGGTATCGGTGAAGCGATCTCCACCCGGCTGGCCGACAACGGCTACAAAGTCGCGGTGACCTATTCGCCGGGCAGCGGTAAGGCACAACAGTGGCAGCAAGATATGCGCGCGCGCGGTTATAGTTTTTTCGCGGTCGAGTGCGACGTAACCAGCTTGGATTCGTGCACCAAGATGATTGGCAAAGTGCAGTCGGAGTTGGGTCCGGTCGATATACTGGTGAACAACGCCGGCATCACGCGCGACGCCACGTTCAAGAAGATGACCCAAGTCGATTGGGACGCCGTCATCACGACTAACCTTACGAGCTTGTTCAACGTTACCAAGCCGGTCATGGATGGCATGTTGGAGCGCAGTTGGGGTAGGGTGATCAATATCTCTTCGGTCAACGGGCAAAAGGGCGCGTTCGGCCAAACCAACTATTCTGCGGCGAAGGCTGGTATTCACGGCTTCACCAAGGCGCTTGCCCTGGAAGTCGCGCGCAAGGGGGTAACGGTCAATACGGTATCACCGGGCTACATCGCCACCAAGATGGTTGCGGCTATCGATCCACAGATACTCGAAACTAAGATCGTTCCGCAGATCCCCGTCGGGCGGCTGGGCAAGCCGGAGGAGGTCGCTGGGCTGGTAACGTATCTCGCTTCAGACGAAGCGGCGTTCGTGACTGGCGCTAATATCGCCATCAACGGCGGCCAGCACATGTACTAGCGGTGCGTCCGCCCACTCAGCCAGAAGCGAGCAACGAATGACAAAGAACGTAGCGTTAGTGACTGGCGGAGTGGGCGGTATCGGTACCGCGATCAGCAAGGCGCTTGCCCGCGACGGCTATCGCCTTGTTGCAAACTACTTGGTTCCGGGCAGCGAAGCACGTTGGCTGCAGGAAATGCGCGAAGCCGGACACGCGCAATGCACCGCCTGGGCCGGCGATGTCGCTGACTTTGACGCCATGGGCCGCATGGTGCAGGAAATCGAGCGCGAGCTCGGCCCGATTGCGGTTCTGGTCAACTGCGCCGGCATCACGCGGGACGCGCAGCTGCACAAGATGTCGAAAGCCGACTGGGATCTGGTAATCAACGTCAACTTGAACAGCGTGTTCAATGTGACGCGGCATGTGATCGGTGGCATGATCGCCCGTAACTGCGGTCGCATTGTCAACATCGCATCAATCAACGCGCAAAAGGGCCAGTTTGGGCAAACCAACTACGCGGCGGCAAAATCAGGCATGTACGGCTTTACCAAGTCGCTCGCACAGGAGGTCGTCAAGCATGGCATCACAGTCAATGCCATTTCGCCAGGCTATGTCGGGACTGATCTGGTGATGGGCATTCGCGCCGATGTGCGCGAAAAAATTCTCAGCCAGATTCCGATGGGACGCTTCGCTCGCCCTGAAGAGATTGCGCACCTGGTCTCGTACTTAGCGTCGGAGCAAGCCGCATTTGTTACCGGCGCCAACTATGCGATCAACGGCGGCCAGCACATGTGCTGAGCATGCGGCGCACGGGCGCTCAAGCAGGGGGGGCTCGCGGTGTTTGCTCTTGCTTTGCGCAGAAAAAGCCCCGCCTTGCGGCGGGGCTATAAGCCTTTACTTAATTCAGTAAAGGAGGAGGAGACGGTGAACTTGACTTACTTACTTCTTGCCGGACTTCGGCGCGACATTCGCGGCAGCGGCCTTCATGCTCGACTCGGCGTAGTTAGTGAACTGGCGCGTAGCCTTGGTCGCGGTGTCGAAAGCCGAAGCGGAGGCGGCCAAACCCGATTTCAACAGGGCGATGAACGGCTCGGTACCGGCCGGGGCGCTCTTGGCAGCTTTCTCGATGGCTGCGGCGGATTGATGATGAAATTCTGCGACGCGTTGTTCCCAAGCGGCAGCCATCTCCGCTTGCGCGTTCGAGAGCACATCGTAAGCCGCTTTCGAGTACGCCGACACTTTGTTCCAGCCGGCTTCGGCGACGCGATTGCGCAACGCGCCGACATCTTGGAAATCTTTGGCTTCAAAACCTTGAGCCGACTTCGTCACGTCGGCGAGCACCGCGCGGCTGGCTTCAAGGTTCAGGGCGAGCAAGCGCTCGGTGGTGTGCAAGCTCAAGCGAGCAAAATCGAGGGCGCCATCAACATTGGCTTTGTTCCAAGCGCTGAACTGTTCGTTGCCGATCATAAGAATCTCCTAGCTAGAAAGGGGGATCAACGCGGCTTTAAGCAATTGTTGCTGCACCGCACAATTAAAATTCTACGGAGCTGCAAAGCTCTTGTCAAGCATTTTATGCGGCAGCGCAACAATTTTGTGCCGGCGCAAAAACTCGCGTATTATCAAGTGCCTAATCGGCCTCAACGATTTGGTCGATCAGTATCAACGGCAAATTTGATGTTCTGCACAAAATTTTCGGAGCAAGTATGAGCAGGCCACCCCGAGTCATAAAGAAGTATCCCAATCGGCGTCTGTACGACACCGAGAAAAGCGCGTACATCACCTTGGCGGAGGTTAAGCAAATGGTGATTGAACAGGAGGAGTTTCGCGTCGTTGACACCAAGACCAACGAAGATCTGACGCGCGAAATCTTGCTGCAGATAATCCTTGAAGAGGAAAGTTCGGCTGCGCCGATTTTTAGCAGCGATATGTTGACGCAGATGATTCGTTCCTACGGTGGTGCGATGCAGGGTGTCATGGGTAACTATCTCGAGCGCAGCATCCAGTCGTTTCTGGAAGCGCAGCAAAAACTGCAAGACCAGTTCCGCAGCGTCTATGGAGAAAGCGCATCGATGAGCGGCGAGCGCTGGGCGCAGTTCTTGAGCGCACAAATGCCGGCGATGCAAAGCCTTATGGGCAGTTATCTGCAGCAGAGCGCCAATATGTTCATGGGGCTGCAGCAACGCGTCGAAGAGCAGACGCGGCAGTTTTTCAGCGCGTTTAAGCCAGGAGCGGAACCGGAATCCGCAGAAGAGCCGAAATCCGAGATGCCACCGAGCACCAAGAGTAAGCGCGGCGGTCGTGGCGCGAAGTAGCTCCCCAGCGCACGGTGCGGGGCGCGATAAAGGGCGCGGCAACGCAGCTTCGGCTGCGCCGCTAAGAAAAAACTCTGCGCGGTCTGCGCCGCCAACAAAGGATAGTGCGCGGCCTGCGCCGCGCGTGGGCTTTGTCTCCCTCGGTTGTCCCAAGGCGTTGGTTGATTCGGAGCAGGTGTTGACGCAGTTGCGCGCCGAGGGTTATTTGATTGCGCCCCAGTATGCCGAGGCTGACATAGTTGTGGTCAACACTTGCGGGTTCATCGACAGCGCAGTTGAGGAGTCGCTGGGCGCCATCGAGGAGGCTTTGCACGAGAGCGGCCGCGTGATTGTCACCGGGTGCCTGGGCGCCAAAGACGGCGGCGATTTTGTGCGCGAGCGCTTTCCGAAAGTGCTTGCGGTCACCGGGCCGCACGCGCGCGATGAAGTGATGGCGGCTGTGCATGCGCATTTGCCGCAGCGGCACGATCCCTTCACCAGTTTGGTTCCGCCGCAAGGAATCAAACTTACGCCCAAACACTACGCTTACCTGAAGATCTCCGAGGGCTGCAACCATCGCTGCAGCTTCTGCATTATTCCATCGATGCGCGGTGATCTGGTCAGCCGCCCGATCGGCGAGGTGATGCAAGAGGCGGAAACCTTGGTTAAAGCCGGGGTAAAGGAATTGCTGGTGATTTCTCAGGACACCAGCGCCTATGGTGTGGATGTCAAGTATCGAACCGGATTCTGGGGTGGGCGTCCGCTCAAGACGCGCATGCGCGAGCTGGCCGAGGCGCTCGGCACACTCGGTGTCTGGATACGCTTGCACTACGTCTACCCCTATCCAAATGTAGACGACGTTGTCCCTCTGATGAGTGAAGGCAAGCTGTTGCCTTATCTGGATGTGCCGTTTCAGCACGCCAGCGCGCGCATTCTCAAGGCGATGAAGCGTCCAGCCTCGAGCGAAAACAATCTTGCCCGTGTGCGCCGCTGGCGCGAGCTGTGTCCCAATATCACTTTGCGTAGCACCTTCATCGTCGGTTTTCCCGGTGAGTCCGAAGCGGACTTCGAGCAATTGCTGGCATTCTTGCGCGAGGCGCAGCTCGATCGCGTCGGCTGTTTCGCTTACTCGCCGGTGGAAGGAGCGGCGGCGAATGCGTTGCCGCATCAGATTCCGGAGGCAATAAAGGAAGAGCGGCGCGCTCGCTTCATGCAAGTTCAGCAAGAGATCAGCCGCCAGCGGCTTAAGGCGAAGGTAGGGCGGACGTTCGAGGTTTTAGTCGATAGCGTCGAGGCGGAACAAGCCGTGGCGCGCTCACAGGCCGATGCGCCGGAGATCGACGGATTGGTGTATCTGCGTCCGCACCGTGCGCTGCGAGCAGGCGAGTTTGTCCGCGCGCGCATAGCCCGCGCAAGCGATCATGATCTCTATGCGCAAGTGGTGGCTTAACAGTGAACAAGAGAACAGCGCGCTAGATTGGCGTGAGGGGGAGTAGGTCGCGCAGCCTTGCTGCGCGTTTCGCAAATCTCGAGGAGTGGTTATGGCAAGCACAAGAGAAGTCGTAGTGTTGAGTGGGGTGCGCACCGCAATCGGCGATTACGGCGCGGCGTTGAAGGACATCGCGCCGACCCAGTTGGGCGCGCAAGTCATCAAAGAGGCAGTGGCACGCGCGAAAGTGGACGCCGCTGAAGTAGGGCACGTAGTGATGGGCAATGTCATCCATACCGAAGCAAGGGACATGTATCTTTCGCGAGTCGCCTGCTTGCAGGCTGGACTCCCCCAGAGTACGCCTGCGTTAACCGTTAACCGATTGTGTGGTAGCGGTCTACAGGCGATAGTATCTGCAGCACAGACGATCATGTTGGGCGATGCGAGCGTTGCGGTCGGTGGTGGTGCGGAATCGATGAGCCGCGCCGGCTACATGATGCCGACCGAGCGTTGGGGTGCGCGCATGGGCGATGCAGCGGTTATTGACATGATGGTAGGCGCACTCACCGATCCGTTTGACAAAGTTCATATGGGCATCACGGCGGAGAACGTTGCCGCGAAGTGGGGTATCACGCGCGAGGCGCAAGACAGCTTCGCCGTGGAGAGTCATCGCCGCGCCGCCAACGCCATCGCGCAAGGCTATTTCAAGGATCAGATCATGCCGGTCGAGCTAAAGACCAAAAAAGGCGTGACTTTGTTCGACACCGATGAGCATGTGCGCGATGACGCCAGCATGGATGGCATGGCCAAGCTTAAAACTGTGTTCAAGTCTGATGGCAGCGTTACTGCGGGCAGCGCCTCTGGCATCAACGATGGCGCAGCGGCGGTGGTGCTGATGGAGCGCGAGGCGGCCGATAAGCGCGGGCTCAAGCCGATGGCACGCTTGGTCGCGTACGGCCATGCCGGCGTTGATCCGAAGTACATGGGTATCGGACCGGTACCGGCGTCGAAGTTGGCATTGGAACGCGCTGGGTTGAAGATCGACGCGATCGACGTCATCGAATCGAATGAGGCATTCGCCGCTCAAGCCTGCGCCGTGGCCAAGGATCTCGGCTTCGATGCGCAGAAGACCAATCCCAATGGCGGCGCGATTGCGCTCGGGCATCCGATCGGTGCGACCGGCGCGATTCTCACAGTGAAAGCGTTGTATGAGCTGCAGCGCATCAAGGGGCGCTACGCCTTGGTGACCATGTGCATCGGCGGCGGACAAGGAATTGCCGCGATTTACGAACGCCTGCATTGAGCGGCATGAGCGCGTCGCTGCCTCCGGCGGCGAGCACAAAGGAAAAAGCCCGCTGCTGCGGGCTTTTTTTGCTTCGCGGCGGTGCCGCGCGCTACGCCAGACTGCTCACCAGCGACGACATCGCTTCCAAATCGGCCAGTAACGCCTCGGCGATCAGGTCGAGCGAGCCGCGACTTATTTTGAGCAAGTCGAGCCAGCTCTCCGGCACGGGTTCGCCCAGCGGATAGAAGCCTGGGTTGGCTGAACCTTCGATGGTGCCGGTCAGCCGATCGGCAATCGCTACACAAGTGGCGAGGGGGCGCGCATCTTCCGGCGCCGCCAGCGGGTGGTGGTGATGCAGAATCGCTTCGACCAACGTGTGCGGCAGTCCTAACGAGCTGCCGACCGCTGCACCGACAGAATTGTGTGTCGCGATCAAGCACGCGCGCTCTTGCTCAAGCGAGCGCGCGTTGGGTTCTTCCGTCACCATCGCGCGCAGGCAAAACATTTGCGCCGGCGCCTTGGCAGCAAGTGCGAGGTAGCCGATGTCGTGCAATAGCCCGGCGGAGTAAGCCGAACCGGATGTGACCTCCAACGGCGTTAAGCGCGCAACCGAGCGCGCACCAACCGCAACTAGTAACGCGTGCAGCCAAGCGGCGCGGCGGTCAAAGTCGCCAGTGGCGCCGCGTGTGCTTTCTGACAGAAGCATGGCAACGCAAGTTGCTTTCGACAGTTCCATGCCCAGGCGAGTGACGGCTTGCCGCACCGAATCGATTTCGCGCCCGGATGAAAAAGCAGTCGAGTTGGCTAAACCGAGCATGCGCGCGGTTAGCTTGGGATCGTGCTCAATTGCGACCGCAAGGCGCGGAAACGCGTCAGCGGCGTTATCGTCGATCTCGACGATACGCGCGGCGAAGGGGCTCACGATCCCCACGCCTTGCAACAAATTCTGAATATCGACCTGCTCGCAGGTACCTTTGCCAGCTGCTTGTCTGCACGCGCAGGTGGCAACAAATGGGGCGCTATCCATGTCCAATCTTCTCCGTTTTCAACACTTCAGCCCCCCCTAGTGGGAGGCTTTGGCGTCTTATCGGCGGCAAAGCCGATTTCTTTAGCGTTTGCCGTTGCTATTCGACTGTTTGCTTAGCGCAAAGCGCTCCATCCCGCTTCGTCGCGATCCAGCAGGCGTTTGAGTGCCGCAAAATGCAATTCCGATTGCTGCCGCTCGCTGCTGATACAACGAGCCGCCTCGGCGGCCACGGCTTCCGGCACGCGCTTTAGTTTGCGCCCGGTGCTTTCGGCCAGCACTTGAACCAGGCACGAGCGCTCCAGGTAGTAGAGGTCATCGAACGCGTAGTCTATGCGCTCGCCGCACACCATGACGCCATGGTTGGACATGAACATGATGTCGGCGCTTCCTAGCGCAGCCGTCATGCGGTCGCCTTCTTCTTTGCTCAGGGCCACGCCCCCGTACACATCGTCATAAATGATGCGGCCGTGATAGCGCATCGCGTTTTGATTCGCGGTAGTGTCGAGGCGTCCGCTTTCGCAAATCGTCAACGCGGTTGCGTAAGGCATATGGGTGTGCAGCACCACCTTGCGCCTGGCACCGACGTGCACGCGACTATGTATGAAAAACGCGGTGGGTTCGGCGTTATGCCGGCCCTCTACCACTTCTCCGGCGGCGTTAACCACGATGAGATCGTTCGGCGTAATTTCAGACCAATGCAATCCCTGCGGGTTGAGCAAGAATAGATCTGGGTTGCCGGGCATCTCGACGCTAAAGTGATTGCAGACGCCTTCGTTCAGTCCCATGCGTGCTGCGCTGCGCAGCGCAGCAGTGAGATCGATACGAGTTTGCAGCACTTGTTGGTCGAGCGACGGCCGATGGAGGTTGGGGGTGGGGGCGTTCATGAGAGCATTCATTGATTGGAGAGCTGAATATTCTCACGCGCGCGCACGCCGCGCTAACCAGCAAATACTAGTGCTACTAGTGCGCCGCCATTCCCATAGCTGAACGTGGAGGAGGCTATGCTCAAAAGAGTATAGAGCTCGGCGGATCACACAGAGGCAGTGTAGCCGGCCGCATCGATCGCCGCACGCAGCTGCGCGATCTCAGTTTTGCTCGCATCGAATTCAACGTCGGCTAGCGCATTCTCGAGCGAGACCTGAGCGGTCACCACTCCGGGCAAGCGCATCAGCAGGTTGGTGACGCTGCGCACGCAGCCTTGGCAAGTCATCCCTGCGACCTTAATCTTGACTGTCTCCATTCGCCATCTCCAAATTACTGAGCTACAGCGGCACGAATGCGCGCGACAATGTCCGAAATCGTAGCGTCGATATTGATGGTAATTGCGTCCGCCGGCGGTTCCAACGTTTGGAACTGACTAGCGAGCAGGCTGGCGGGCATGTAGCGATGTTTGCGCGCCGCCAGCCGCTGCTGAATCAGCTCGACGTCGCCTTGTAAGAACACCACGCGCATGTCGCTCAGACCGCGCGCCAGGCGCTCGCGGTACGCTAGCTTGAGCGCGGAGCAAGCGAGCACAGCGTTGCCGGCTTGCTCTTGCAGTGCGACTAAGCGTTCGTTGATGTGCGTCAACCAGGGCCAGCGGTCAATATCGCTTAGCGCTATCCCGGCACGCATCTTCTCTACATTCGCGGCGGGATGGAAATCGTCGGCGTCGAGAAAAGTCCATCCGAGCGCGCACGCTAATTGTTCGCCCACGGCGGTTTTACCTGCGCCCGAAACACCCATCAGAAGTATGATCATATGCTCATTGTGCGCTGCCTGAGTGCGCCGGCACGCGCGGCGCTAGTGTAGCGCTTTGGTTGCGGCGAAGCGTCGCGCATCTCCTGAGCATGGATTTTCATGAGCATGGATTTTCATTGACAAGCTCGGTATGTGATAGCTACCATGAAATTGATAGCGATGCACGCGCGCCTGGCAAGAAGCGGATCAAATCAAGTTAGTCCGCGTTGTGCGCAAGAGCGTGGCTGTGAGCAGAGGCTATCGCTTCTAGGAGCAGTGATTATGGATGCGGGTGTTCCACCTGGTTAAGTTGGGCTGGGCTTGGCAAGAAGGCTCAGCTGCCACAACAGATTATTGGCAACGATCAGATCCGCATTGATTGCGGAACATCGCAATAGCGATGCGCCAGTGGCGCAGACAAATTCAGAAGGGGAACCGGGTGGTTCCCCTTTTTGCTTTTACAGGGCTAAGGCAACCTATAGTCGGTTGCGCCACCGCCGCAGCAAAAGCGCATTGCTGACCACCGACACCGAACTGAGCGCCATCGCTGCGCCGGCAACAACGGGATTCAACATGCCGAGCGCGGCGAGCGGTATGCCAAGCGCGTTATAAAAGAAGGCAAAGAATAGGTTTTGATAGATTTTCCGCAGCGTCGCGCGCGATAGATCGATGGCATCTACCACGCCAAGCAAATCGTCGCGGGCGAGGGTGATGTCCGCGCTTTCGATCGCTACGTCGGCGCCCGCGCCGATGGCGAAGCTCACATCCGCCGCTGCCAGTGCCGGGGCATCATTGATGCCATCGCCGACCATGCCCACGCACGCGCCGCGCTGCGGCGCCCGTTGCTGCGCAAGTGCACCCGCGGCGCGTAGCGTTTTCACCGCCTCGGCCTTATCTTCCGGCTTTACGTTTGCGCGGTAGTCGCTGATGCCGGCTTGCGCGGCCACGCGCGCCGCAGCCTGCTCATGATCGCCCGTCAACATGAGCGGGCGCACGCGCATGCCTTTCAGCGCAGCAATCGCGCTTGGCGTCGAAGCGCGCAGTTGATCTTCGATCGCCAGCCAGCCGAGAAGATCGGTGCCACTTGCAACCCCGACGACGGTCTTGCCGCCGGCGCGCAGCGCGTCGGCTTCGCGCAAGACTTGCGCGCCGATGTAGCTGGCGATGAACTGTGGCGAACCGAGGTGAGCGCGCGTGAGCGTACCGCTGCTCGAGCGCAATTCTCCTGAGACCCCGCCGCCCGGTATCGAACGCGCGTCCTGCGCCATGGCAGTGCCGCCGGCCCAGGTTGCGATTGCTTGCGAGAGCGGGTGCGTTGAGGTTCGTGCCAATGCTCCGGCGACCTCTTGCAGCGAAAACTTAGAACTTGGGTGCGCATCGGCACAGGGCTGGGCTTGCACCACGCGCGGCTTGCCCTCGGTCAGCGTGCCGGTCTTATCCAAGACCAAGGTGCTGAGCTTGCCCGCCAGTTCCAGCGCTGCGGCGTTCTTAATCAAGATGCCCGCTTGTGCGGCACGGCCGATGCCGACCATGATCGCTGTAGGCGTGGCCAGCCCCAGCGCGCACGGGCAAGCGATGACCAGCACCGCCACCGCGTTGACTAACGCCTGCGATAGCTCGCTAGACCACCACCACCAGCTAACAAAAGTGACCGCCGCGATCGCCATGACTACGGGTACGAAAATGCCCGCGACTTTGTCGGCCAATCGCTGCACCGGCGCTTTCGATCCTTGCGCTTCGGCCACCAACCGAATGATGTGCGCCAGCGCCGTGCCCGCGCCGACTTGGGTTGCGCGCACGCGCAGCATGCCGTTTTGGTTCACGGTCGCGGCGTAGATCTTCGCGCCCTGCGCTTTGGCGACCGGCGAACTCTCGCCCGTCAACAAACTCTCGTCGACACTCGAAGTGCCCTCGAGGACTTCGCCGTCGGCCGGGACGCGCTCGCCGGCGCGCACTTGAAAGACGTCGCCGCGTGCCAATTGCTCGGTGGCGATATCCTGATGAGCGCCGGCGCGCTCGACGTGCGCGACGTTCGGCTGCAGTTTGACCAAGGCTTCGATGGCACGCGAGGCGCGCGCTTTGGCGCGCGATTCCAGCAGTTTGCCCAGCAGCACCAGGGTAATGATGGAGGCGCTCGCCTCGAAGTACACGTGTTGTTGCTGCAAATCGAGCAGGACGACCGCCGCGCTAAACAAGTACGCCATACTGGTGCCGAGGGCGACCAGCACGTCCATATTCGCGTTGCGCAACGAGAAGCCCAGCGGGCCGGAAGTTCTGATGGCGTGCCAGGCGCCGACATAGAAACGCTTGCCGATCCAAAACTGAATTGGCGTAGCCAGCGCAAATTGCAGCCAGCGCGGCAGCAGATCGTGCTGGCCGAATAGCATGCCCGCCATCTGCAGCAGGAACGGCGCGGCGAGAATTGCAGCGGCGACGAATCGGTTGCGCTCGTTGCGGTACTGCGTGGCGCGCCGCTCGCGCTCCTCTTCGCGCGTTGCTTCCACGAGTTCGTGCGCGTCATAGCCCGCCGCGCGCACCGCGGCGATGGCACCGGCGAGCGAGGTGATGCCTGGCAGCAATTCGATCCGCGCTTGTTCGGTGGCGAAGTTGACGCTTGCACTCACACCCGGCACTTGGTTGAGCGCCTTTTCGATTCGTTGCGCGCACGCGGCGCAGGTCATGCCTTCGAGAGCAAGTTGCACGGCTTGCGGACGCACGTCGTAGCCGATCGCCTGGATCGCCTCGACGAGTTGCGCGGGCGACGTTTGCGTTGGATCGAGTTCGACGCGCGCCGACTCGATGGCGAAATTGACGCTGCCTTTCGCTCCGGGCAAACGGTTGATGCGCGTTTCGATACGCTGGGCGCAGGCGGCGCAGGTCATGCCGGCGATGGGAACGTCGAGAATTTTCGTTTCGCTCACGCGGTGGCTATTGAGGGGTACATAAAACCGAGAGGCGTTTATCGTCCGTACGCAGACCGGGACTCACTCGGTCTGCGCAGAGACTTATAGATTCCCGCCTGCGCGAGAATGACGGGGTTCTTGATCGGCATTGTCACGGCGCGGCCGTCAATCTGGTACAGCTCCGGCCAAGCTTTCAAGAACGCGCTCCGACCTACGGTTCCCCTTGCGGCGTGTTCTCGGTTGATTTCGTCGCTATGCGCCGCGAATTGACGCGCGGTTTCGGCTTCGCCCATTCGAGTTGCCGCCAGATGCCTGCGTTCGAATAACACTCCCAGCCCCAGCGCAGCCATTTCAGCAGCGCGTAGGCGAGCCACAACGCCCACAACAGCATGAGAATGCGGTACGCGGCCAGCGGCACGGAGATCGCCCACGCCACCGGCAGTTGTGCCGGATTGCGGTCGTGATACCAGCGCAAGTTGGCAGCGTCCGAGCCGTTGCCTGCGACTTGCATTTCCGGCATGCCGAGCAAGCCATGGCGGATCGCCTCGAACAGCGCGGAAATCAATAGCAGCGTCCAAATGACCAACACGATCTGGCGCAGATTGAACAACCATTTCTTTTCCCATGCGTCAGCATAGCGCTGGCGCGTTGCCATCGCGAAAAACCAGCCAACCACCAAGATCGCGATCGGCACCGAAGTTTGCGTCAGTCCGATGCCAAGCAGGAACCAGTGATACCACTTAAGTGGGGTCATCCCGCTTCGGCTCAAACCATACGCAATGGGCAGCAACGCAATCAGCACGCCCCAAATCAAAATCGCCGGGCCGACGCGCAAGCCGCCGGCGAACAGCGTCCAGCGGTCCGGCGGCATGGTGAGGTTGATGGTGCTGTTCACGTTCGGCACGCCGACATCGACCGTAGATGTCGCAAACTTGCGAGCAATCCCGCGGTTTTCCCGCCAAGCGATTTGCACGTCTTGTTTGCCCGGTGTCACCGGCAGGCGAACCAGATTACCTTCCAGGCGGATCGGCTGCGTCTGGCCGTTGATGGCAACGCTGAGTAACGTCGATCCTTGTGGGAGTGTAAGGCTGTGATTACCGCCACGACTCGATCTCAAACTTACACTTAATGTAGTATCTGTCGCCCGCACGCCTGGCGCGACTTGCAACAAGCTGCGGTCGATAGTGAGCGTTTGGCCATCGACGCCGAGCGGGCGCGTGAGGGCGATCTTGACCGTTTCGCCGGGCCAGGGCCGCCATTGCGGCATCAAGTTCGCTTCGTTGTCCTGATGGTGGATGACGGGAATGCCGCTCAGTTCCGCATGCCACTGCGGGCCAAGGTTCAGGCGCCAGATGTGGATTTGATTGTTGGCGGGCGGCGCTTTGAGCGCAATCGCCGCGCCGATTTTGAGCGCACTGAGAAATTCGAACTCGCTGGTCTGCGGGCCGAGATTGACGTTGGCGCTGCCGTTGTCGATGCGAATGTCGCTCTGCGTGACCGATTCGTTTTCCAGTAGTGGAATCTCCACCAACACCGGCGCGCGGCTGGCGTTGCTGCGCGTCACGCGCGTGTTGACCGTCCAGGTCAAACCCAAGTTGAGGGTGCGCTCCACCACGACGAACGGCGGCAGCGTTTCGCCATCGGCGCTGCCGGCGGCCGCCGCCGCGCTGTTCGACACCAAGCGTGTGAGTAGCAGACTCTCCCCAGCGGCGCCATTTTCGTTGAGCCCGTCGAGCTTCCAGCCGTCCAGATTGGTTTCGACGTGCTGCGGATGCAGCGGCAGGCCGAGCTGCACTGCATCTCTGCCATTCAAACTGGATTCCAACGCGAGTTGATGCACGCCTTTCGGTACCAGCGCCCACAGCGTGCCGCCGTCGCCGCGCGCCAGCGCCGCAGCCGGCTTGCCGTCGAGCAGGACGCGCTGCGGCGACCATTGGTTCGCGCCGCCGGGCAGCGGCACCGCGGCATCGACTTCGGCATGCGCCTCGATGCGCAATTGCAAGGCGTCGCCGCGCGCCTCGATGCGCAAGCGCGGCAGCGTTGCGCACGCGGGCAAACACTCGGGCGGGGCGAGCAGCTTTTGTTTGAGCTGCTGCAGCAACTCGGCGTCCGGCAGCGCACCGTTGTGGCCGGCCAGGCGCGGCGGCACGGCGGGGGCGGGGTTCGATTCGGCGTCGGGCGGTGGCACGGCAGGCGTCGCCGCTTCGGCGCGCTCGCTGATGCTGAAGCTCGCCAGCAGCGCCGCGCAAGCCAGAGCGCTCAGCGTCGCACTCGCGCCGCTCGCTGCGTTGCCGAAGCCGCGCTTTACCTCTGCCAGCCGCAAAAACAGCAGCACCAACAAGATCATCTGTACGGTGGTGAGCAAGCCCGTCAGCGCGGGCGAGAGCAGCCAAAGCTTGACTTGCTGCGTGTGCTGCACCGGGCCGCTCCACACCAGCGGATACTCGCGCCATTGCCAGCTCGGCAGGCCCGGGCCGGTTTGAATGCGCGCATTCGGATCGATGCTGTCGAGCTGCTGGTTCGCTTGGCGGCGATATTCGTAGCCAGGCTTGCTGGGCCCCATTTTGCCTAAGCGCGAAGCTGAAGACTTCGGCGACGGTAGCGGTGGTGGAGCCGGTGGCGGAATGCTCGCTACTGGTGCGTCCGTGGCATCGGCGGCGACTTCCGCTTCCTGCGCCATGGGTTCTGCTGCGGGTGGTGTTGCGGGCGCGGCGGCGCCAGCCAACATGTCGCGTCGCGCATCGTAACTTTGGCTCTCACCCACTTGCTGCCACGGCTGCTCCAGCACCGGATAGAGCAGCATGCGAATCTGATCGACGGCGAACGGCACCAGCAGCACGATCAAGCTTAGCAGCGCGATCCAGCGGTAGATCGACAGCAGCCACTTGGTGCGCCCGTCCGGCAGTACGCGCAGCAGCGCCACCGCCGCGAGCAAGTTGAGCCAAGCCCAGCGCGGCGCATCGGCGTCGTGGTACGACAGTGCCATGCCGATCAGCGCGACGAGCGCCCAGGGCCAACCGAACAGTTTTCCGGTGGCGAGCGTGAGGATCAACACCAAGAATAGATCGAGCAGCGTCCAGCGTTCGATCCAAGAAGAAGGCGCGCGATCGGCGCCGGAAACGTGCAGCAATTGCCAGCCCGGCGGCAGATGCAGCGTCGCGCCGAGTTGGTTGAAGTCGTGCAGCCAGCCGGTGGCGGAAAATGTCGTTTCCGCTTTGGGTAGGCGACTGTCCGCTGTGATGTTGGCGACGCCGCGGCGCAGTTCGATGCCGGCAGGCGCATCGGCCTTGGCGCGCGTGATGTATTGATCGACATTATCGATGGCGGCGCGGCCGAGCTGCTGCGGCTGCGCGAGATCCAGGCGCCAGGCGCGCGTGACGTTGCCGGTGATGGCATCTTGGATCGTATAGCCGCCGCCGTCGAAATCGAGCCAGATGTTGCGCTTGAGCGCGAGTTTGTCCGGTTGCGGCTCGGGATCGCCGCGCTTGGTTTGGTTGAATTTCATCGTCTCGCCGGGTTGCACGCGGTAGGCCGGAAAGCGCTTCCAATCCTGCGGCAAGGTAGTTTGCTGCGGGTCGACCGCCGGGACGCCTTCGACGCTGACCAGCCGCAACTCGTTGCGCGCATCGAACGCCCATACTTCATCTTCGCTCAGTTCCCTCAGTTCTTTCGACAGCGCGAGTTCGGCCACCGGCGCCATGCTGCGTGCAGCTAGTGTGATCTGCCATTGCCCCGGGCGGACTTGCACGCGCAGCTTGCCGTCGGCGTCGATGCGCGCCGGCAGCGTGGTGTCCAACGACAGCGGTGTGAATCCCGGCAGCAAGGCTTGCGGCAGGGTGACTTCCTGATTGCGACCGGCGGCGGTGAGATCGAGGTGGGTCGTGACGACGAGCGGGATATCGTCGCTAACCAAGCGATGCACGCGCACTTCGAGTTGCTGCGCTTCACCTTCGGCGCTGGCACGCGCCTTGAGCCACAGGCGCGAGTCCTGATCGAGTTGCGGCAGCGCGACGGCGGCGCCGTTGAGCGTCAGCGCGACCAAGCCCGTTTCCGGCGGCAGCGATAGGGACTCCGGCATTTGCGTCCAGACCAAATCACCGCTGATCGCGTGCTCGCCGGCGCCGAGGGTGACGCCGGGGCGCTGCTCGCGTGCGCTGACCGGCACCGGCTTGCCATCGACTTTCACGTCTTGCGGCCAGAACTGGGGCTCGCCCGGCAGCGCTACCCATAGCGTGCGGAAAGTCGTGATGCTTTGCGTAAACGTCGCGCCGCGCTCCGCGACATCCAACTTGAGTTGTGCCGGCCAGGCGCAACGGCGTTGTTCGCTGCCGTTGTAGTCGTACGGGCAGCGCGCGTCGGGCGCATCGTGCAGCGTCCAAGGGATCCAGGTTTTGAGCGGGTCGGGCACATCCTGCGGCAGAAGCGGTGCGGCATTCGCACTGGCAACGGCCACGGCGAGGGTGAGGAACAGAAACAGAACGCGTTGCAACATGGGCAGCCTCTTCGCTGTCGTTCCCGCGGAGGCGGGAGGCTATTGTGTATAAAAACTTCGCCGCTACCGCGTTTTTGGCGAATGTGCGCACCCTCATCCGCCGATGGGTCCCCGCCTCCGCGGGGACGACGGACCTTTACTGCTCCGAATAGTGTGCGGCGAGCACACCTTGTGTCTCAAAACAAACGTTGGCAAACAGATCCCCTCAAATCAACATCGTCCCGTCGTACCCCACACAACAGGCACGGCGCGGAGAGAACAGGCGCGGGGGCAGGGGGTCACCCCGCGCTTCGTCACCCCGCCAAGAGAACAGGCGCGGAGGCAGGGGGTCACCCCGCGCTTCCTTATACCCCCCTCATCTGCGGGAACAAAATCACATCGCGTATGCTCGGGCTATCCGTCAACAGCATCACCAAGCGGTCGATGCCGATGCCTTCCCCGGCGGTCGGCGGCAACCCGTATTCCAGTGCGCGCACATAATCGGCGTCGTAATGCATGGCTTCGTGATCGCCCGCGTCTTTTTGCTTCACCTGCTCCATGAAACGCGCGGCTTGATCTTCGGGGTCATTTAATTCGGAAAATCCGTTGGCGATCTCGCGCCCTGCGATATAGAGCTCAAAGCGCTCGGTAATTTCTGGACGGCTGTCGCTGCGGCGAGCAAGCGGAGAGGCCTCGGCGGGATAGTCGACAATGAAGGTCGGCTGAATCAGCGCCGTTTCTGTGGTGGCCTCGAACAGCGACAGCTGTAGGCCACCGAGCGAATCCTTGGGTTTGTAGGACGCCTCTAATCTCTTGAGAGTATCTATTACAGCTTCCCTATTGGCCAGCATTGCATCGGTATACCCTTGATTGTATTTCTGAATTGCTTGCACGGCAGTCAGCCGCGGGAACGGCTGCGATAGGTCGATCTCATGGCCTTGATACGGCACGCGCGTAGTGCCGAGCACTTTCTGCGCGACATCGCGCAGCATCGTTTCCGTCAACGTCATTAAGTATTGGTAATCCTGATACGCCTCGTAGAACTCGAGCATGGTGAACTCTGGGTTGTGTCGCGTCGAGATGCCTTCGTTGCGGAAGTTGCGGTTGATCTCGAATACTTTCTCCAAGCCGCCGACGACCAGGCGTTTTAAGTACAACTCCGGCGCGATGCGCAGATAAAGCTGCATGTCTAGCGCATTGTGATGCGTGATGAACGGCCGCGCTGCCGCCCCGCCCGGAATCGGCTGCATCATCGGCGTTTCGACTTCGAGGTAGCCGCGGTTCACCAAGAATTCGCGGATGGCTTGAATCGCCTTCGAGCGCACTTCGAACACGCGCCGCGTGTCTTCGTTGACGATCAAGTCGACATAGCGCTGGCGGTAACGCTGTTCTTGATCGGTCAAGCCGTGAAATTTCTCCGGCAGCGGGCGCAATGCCTTGGTGAGCAGGCGCAGCTCGGAAACGCGCACCGAGAGTTCCCCAGTTTTCGTTTTGAACAGTACTCCTTTCGCGCCGAGGATATCGCCGACATCGTAGTGCTTGAACGCGCTATGCACGGCTTCGCCGGTGTCGTCGTTGCTGACGTATAACTGAATGCGTCCGCCGGAGTCTTGAATCGTGGCGAAACTCGCTTTGCCCATGACGCGCTTGAGCATCATGCGTCCCGCTACCGTTACATTGACCGGCGTCGACTCCAGTTCCTCTTTTACCCGCGCGCCGTAGCGAATTTGCAGGTCTCCCGCCAGATCTTTGCGGCGAAAATCATTCGGGAATGCAACGCCGTTTTGGCGTAGTTCGGCAAGTTTGCCGCGCCGCTCTTCGATGATCTGGTTGGTATCTTGAGGGGGATTATTGTCGGTGGTCATGGCGTCTTAGGTGAGACGTGAAAAGTGGTACGCGAAATGTAAACGAGCGCGAGGTTTATCTTTCACGTACTTACATTCCTTGTTTCAAACTTGCTTCGATGAAATCGTCCAGGCCCCCGTCGAGCACCGCCTGCGTGTTGCCGGTCTCGACGTTGGTGCGCAAATCCTTTATGCGCGACTGATCCAGCACGTAGGAGCGGATCTGATGGCCCCAGCCGATATCGGTCTTGCTGTCCTCCAGGGCTTGCTTCTGCTCGTTTTGCTTGCGCAGCTCGATCTCGTACAGTTTCGCTTTCAACATCAACATCGCTTCGGCGCGGTTGCGATGCTGCGACCGGTCGGCTTGGCATTGCACCACGGTGTTGGTCGGCAGATGCGTGATGCGGATGGCCGAATCGGTCTTGTTGATGTGCTGGCCGCCCGCACCGCTGGCGCGAAAAGTATCGACGCGCAGATCGGCGGGATTGATTTCGATTTCGATGGTGTCGTCGACTTCCGGATACACGAACACACTGGCAAACGAGGTGTGCCGCCGCGCATTGGAATCAAACGGCGACTTGCGCACTAATCGATGGATGCCAGTTTCCGTGCGCAGATAGCCGAATGCGTAGTCGCCGCTGAATTTGAGCGTGGCGCTCTTCAAGCCTGCAACCTCGCCGTAGGATTCTTCCAGCACTTCAACCGCAAAGCCCTTGCGCTCGCCGTAGCGCACATACATGCGCTCAAGCATCTGCGCCCAGTCTTGCGCTTCGGTGCCGCCGGAGCCGGATTGAATATCCATGAAGCAGTTGTTCGCGTCCTGCGAGCCGGAGAACATGCGGCGAAATTCCATCGCGCCGATGCTCGCTTCCAGTTTGCTGACATCTTGCTCGATGCTGACGAGCGTGGCGTCGTCTTGCTCGGCGCGCGAGAGTTCGAATAAATCGGCTGAATCGCTCAACGCCTGATCGACGCCGATAATGCCATCAACGACTTGCACCAGCGATTTGCGCTCGCGGCCCAGATCTTGGGCACGCTTCGGGTCATTCCAGACGTTTGGGTTTTCTAACTCGCGAGTGACTTCGATCAGGCGCTCGCGCTTGACGTCGAAGTCAAAGATACCTCCGCAACTGCGCACTGCGTTGCGAGAGATCGGCAATCTTGCCGGAGATGGCGTTTAGGCGTTCGGCTTCCATGCTGAAGCGGATTGGATGATCTGCAAAGCCCGAATTATACGTGCTCGGCGGTCCCGACGCTGCCAGTGCAATCCGGGCAGAGCAAAAGCACCCGTCTTCCGAGGAGAAACGACCATGGCAAGTCATGCAACCGGCGACGGCTGCATTCCACTGCGCGACGCGGGTAAACACGGCTTGAAGCGCTTCGTGTAGCTCGGCGGCGCTTAAGGCACGCGCAACTACACCGTCAAGGATTTGCGCGATCAAATGGGCAAGCGTGTGCTGGTCGAGACGCTGCCGTTTACGGCAAAACGGTCAAGAAAGTTTGCCGTTACCGATCAAGAACATCTGCTTGCCTTGTAACACCAGCGCCTTGCCGCCGAACGACATGCGACGCGGCTGCGTCAGACGCCATGGTTTGCCGCGGGATTTTTGCTCGCACTGTCGGGCTGCGAGCTTGCTTCGGCTCCGCTAATGAGGCCTCGATGCTCGCGCATAAGGCCTGTGATCAGTTTAATCACTGCGCACACGGGGGCCACGCGCAACATGTCGCGGCGATAAACCAACGAGAGCTTGCGCGTGCCCAGCACCTCGCGCGTCAGGCGCTTGAGCCCGGGCGCCGTGTCACCCAGCACGCACGGTAGCACCGCGAGGCCGAGACCAGCGGCTGCTGCGGCAACCATGTCTATCATCTCGCGGCTGCGCAGCACAGTGCGGGCGCCCCCCGCATGCGATTCAAGCCACTTCGCCCCTGGGGTCGAGGCGAGGCTTTCGTCGTAGCCGATAATCTCGTGGCCGGCCAGTTGTCGCGGGTCCGCGGGCGCACCCAGGCGCGCAAGATAGGCGTCCGCGGCGTAGAGCGACCAGCCTGCTTCGCCCACGTTCTGCGCGACCAGATCTTCGTCGGTGATCGGGCCGAGCCGCAGCGCCAGCTCCGCTTCGCCCTTGCTTAGGTTGACCGGCTTGCTGCCGCTAAGCAGCTCGAGCGAGACCTCGGGGGCATCGCGTTGCGGGCGTGCAAGGTGCTGCGTAACGAGCGACGCGAATCCGGACGGAACGGCAAGACGAACCTTTACCTTGTCCGTCGCCGCGGCTTCCCGAACGGCGCTCACGCCAAGGCGGATTTCCTCGACCAGTGGCAATAGCCTTTCGCCGAGCGGTGTGAGTTGCAGTCCGTCAGGCCGACGAATGAACACCGGCGCACCCAACGCACGCTCGAATGCATTTAAACGACGCCCAACGGTAGTGTGTTCCACCGCTAGCGCCCGTGCTGTGCCTGCCAGGCTCCGCGCATGCGCTGCTTCCAAAAAATAGCGCAGGTCGTTCCAGTCGAACTCGCCGTCCTTGCTCATCCCCGGATTTTACGCCGCCGCTGTGTATTCCTGCACAGGGCTGTGCGATCGCGCGGAATTGCTGGCAGTGGCGTGGGTAGCTACTCTTTGGGTGCAAGGCGAGGCGCGATATAGCGGCAGGCCAACGCTCTCAAGCGGAGCCGAACTGCGGCTGCCTTTTTCCGAATCGCGTAGCGCTTTTCACTTTCCACTCAGAGCCAAGGAGAATTGCAATGTGCATCAAACCCGTTCCAGTTGTTGAGTCCGTTCAAGCCGGGTATCAAAGCCCGCAGATTACGCACCGCCAACTTGCGCCCAGCATCATGCTCGCTGCCGCATTACTCGCGTCTGGCGCAAGTGGCAGCTTTGCCGCGCCCGTGGATGCGTACAAAACGAACGATGGGACCGTAATTGTCACAGGACTGCAGCCGACGCAGCGCTATCAAATCAGAATGCTCGATGCCCGGAACAAGCCGGGCACGCGCCAAGATAAATCTGCCAATCGATGCGGCGAGGTAGTCGTTGAAAAAGCCGCCGACTACATCACCTTGGTTGTTGGGACTGAGACTATCGACCCTGCGGCACTGGTCAAAAGAGAGCACGTTAAATGCGGACCACTTCCGCCATCAGGCCAAATGACACCGGCCGGTGTTGTGCTGGCGACGCCCCCGGCCCCCCGTTAGCGCCCATCGAATCCAAACAAAACTTTTCCAGGAGAAGAACCATGTACAAGCAGATCCTGCGCGGCACACTTGTCGCCCCGGCACTGGTACCCGGCGCAAGCGCGGGCGAAGCGCAAGTCGGCAGCGATCACCTAAAGACATGGCCGGTAGCGTTTCCCACGGCGATGACTCCGGATATCCGACCATAAATAGTCGGAGGGGCTTGGTCGATTGAATCGCCAAAACAGCGTGCCTGGCCCCACAAAATTCAAATTGAAAACTCCGTCACATCCAACTGTGCAGCGCTGCCATTCCATCGAAACTAAACCGTTCTCACTTAAGGAGGCAATATGAACATCACTCGCACTTCTCTCATCACCCTCGCCGCCCTGGCACTGACTAGCGGTAGTGCCTTGGCGCAAGTCACCATCAACCAAGCGAAGGCGCTCGCCGGCGGCGTTTCACCAAGCGACGGGCCTGGCTTTCCGGTCCAGCTCAATGTGCCCGGCCACTACGTGCTGACCGGCAACTTACTCGTCCCGTTCGGTCAGGTCGGAATTCAGATCGGTGCCCCCAATGTGACGCTGGACTTGAACGGCTACCAGATTCACGGCGGGGGTGAATGCACTCACGAAGTGCTCTACAACCCCGTGACTTGCATTCAGCCTTACTCTCCTGCGTCAGACGGCGTCCACATTACCGCTACCGGTGCCGGTGCGGTGGTGCGCAACGGATCGATAGTTGGTTTCGGAAGCGACGGCATTCTCGCGGGGAACGCTAGCAGCACATTCGAGAAGTTGCGCGTGGCGCATAACAAGGGGCACGGAATCTATGTTGGTAATACTTCTGTGGTAGGGACGCTTCGCGTTTCGGATTCGTTGCTAGAGATGAACGCAGACGCGGCGATCAGCTTTCAGGTGAGTTTGAACACCGTCGGAGGGTTGGTCGAGCGCACCCGCGCTTCCCACAACAATGGCGGCATTGCCGGCCCCAACCTTGTCGTGTATGACAGCGTGGTGCGAGCCAACTATGGCATTGGGCTGGCCAATGTCGCGGCGCGCGGCACCAGCACGCAGGCTAACATTGGCGGGAATCGATCCAGTGTGATCTCCCTTGGCGGCAACTTAGACAACTACACGCCGTTCTGAGGGCGAAATCGCGCAAGGCGCGCGGGAACACCGCGCGCCAATTTGCTTGCCATGTCGCTTATTTTGGCTCACATACTTGGCCTCGGTCAGCGCGTGCTCGATGATCGCTCCGGTACGGCGCAGTTCGGCGGCACGGCGGCCACGGGCCACGAGCGTGACTTGATGGCCTGCGCCTGCAAGCCGCAGTCCGTAGAGCGTGCTCTGTACATCTGCGCCGAGAACTGCGATCTGCATCAAAACGAACGCGCGCTAGGCGCTGCGCCTGCTTGCAAGCCGTCACATTGGCGCCGCTCGCCAATGCTCGATCTGCAATTCCAGCGCGTAGCTATCGTTGAACCAATTGAGCCCGAGGCGGTACACGGCTTCGATGCGCGGCGGCAGCGGCTCTGCATGTCCAAACAGGATTGCGCTCAAGCTTTGCGGTGAGGCGTCAGCGGCGCCCAGGCGGCGCAGCCGCAGCTTAGCGTGCTTTTCGCCGACGATGCGCTGCTCGACCACTTCGAACGCGTTGCTGAAGGCGGGTGCGGGGAAGCCTTGTCCCCACACGTGCTGGTCGAGCAGGCGCGCGAGTTGGACGTTTACCTCTACATCTTGCAGCGAGCCATCGGTTTCGATGGTGCGCTCAAGATCCACCGGCGAGAGCAGTTCGCGCGCGACCGCTTCGAAGGCAACGCCGAACGCCGGCAGGTCCGCTTCGCGCAGCGCGATGCCGGCTGCTGCTGCGTGGCCGCCGAAGCGCAGCAGCAGCCCCGGATTGCGTTTGTCGACCAGATCCAGCGCATCGCGCAAGTGCAGTCCCGGGATTGAGCGCCCGGAGCCTTTGAGTTCGCCGTTGCCGCCGCGCGCCAGCGCGATCACTGGGCGGTGAAAGCGGTCCTTGATGCGCGACGCTACCAGCCCGATCACGCCTTGATGCCAATCGGGCTCGAACAGCGTGATGCTGTAGCTATCGTCGGCGGTGAAGCTGTCGAGCAGGGTAAGCGCGGTGTCTTGCATGTCGCTCTCGATGCTCCGGCGCTCGCGGTTGAGCTGATCGAGCTGACGCGCGATTTCGAGCGCGCGCTGTGGATCATTGCTGAGCAGGCATTCGATGCCGAGCGAGATATCTTGCAAACGGCCGGCGGCGTTCAAACGCGGGCCGAGCAGAAAGCCTAAGTCGTAGCTGGTCGCCATCGCAGTCGTGCGGCCGGCGACTTGCAGCAGCGCATTGATGCCGGCGCACGCCCGTCCGGCACGGATGCGACGCATGCCTTGTTCGACCAGCAAGCGATTGTTGGCATCGAGCTTCACCACATCGGCCACCGTGCCGAGTGCGACAAGATCAAGCAAAGCCGCGAGGTTCGGCTCGGTCACTGCGCCCGTAGAGAAATGCCCCCGCTTGCGCAGCTCCGCTCGCGTCGCCAAGACCACGTAAAACATCACGCCGACGCCCGCGAGCGCTTTGCTGGCGAACCCGCAGCCGGGCTGATTCGGGTTCACGATGCAGCGCGCCTCCGGGAGTATAGGGCCGGGTAGATGATGATCAGTGACCAAAACGCCTATACCAAGCCCAGTAGCCTCGGCAACGCCCTCTACTGACGCGATGCCGTTGTCGACCGTGATGATCAGATCGGGTTGGCGTTGCGCCGCGACCGCTACGATTTCCGGCGTGAGGCCGTAGCCGTAGTCAAAGCGGTTCGGCACTAAATACTCTACGCGTGCGCCCATGGCACCGAGAGCGCGCACGCCGACCGCGCTGGCGGTGGCGCCGTCGGCGTCGTAGTCGCCGACGATGAGCAATCGCTTCTGCTGCTGAATCGCATCGGACAAGATCGCCGCGGCTGCCTCGATGTTCTTCATAGCCGAGTAAGGCAGCATCGCGGATAAGGGATATTGCAGCTCACTGTCTTCGCGCACCCCGCGTGCGGCGAGCACGCGCGCGAGCACCGGTGGCAAGCCGGACTTGACAAGGGCATGCGCGGCTTCTGCAGGGAAAGGGCGTGTGATGATCGCCGGTGGGGGCATCGCGGGCAGCTAATGTGGGGCGCTGCGAGTCTAGCACTGGCACCGCACTTGCCGCTCTGCTCGATGCCTGTGGCACACTGTGACTTTCGCTGACGAGGAATGCCTGTTGCGCCCGTTCGAGTGGTTGGTCGGTCTGCGTTATTTGCTCGCCAAGCGGCGCACGCATTTCATTTCTTTCATTTCGTTGATCTCGCTCGCCGGCATCGTGCTCGGCATGACGGCGCTGATCACCGTGCTGTCGGTCATGAACGGTTTTCAGAAGGAGGTGCGCGACCGCATGCTGAGCATGGCCGCTCACGCGCAAATTACCAGCTACGGCGGCACGGTCGAAGGCTGGTCGGATCTGGCGCAGCGCGCGCGCGAGAATCCGGAAGTGCTGGCCGCCGCGCCCTACGTATCGCAGCAGGCGCTACTGTCCAACCAAGGCGAGGTGCGCGGCGTGTACGTGCGCGGCGTCGATCCGGCGCTGGAGGATAGCGTCGCCGCGCTCAGCAAGTCGATGAAGGCGGGGAATCTGAGCGATCTCGCGCCTGACCGCTTCGGCATTATCATCGGCAAGGATCTGGCGTACTCGTTGGGAGTGGTGGTCGGCGAGCGCATTACATTGATTGCGCCGCAAGGCAACGTCACGCCGGCGGGCATAGTCCCGCGCTTGCGGCAATTCACCGTTGTGGGTGTGTTCGAAGTCGGCCATTTGGAGTTCGATAGCGGGCTGGCCGTCATCCATATCGCGGACGCGCAAAAACTCTACCGCATGGGCGAGAAGGTGAGCGGGGTGCGCCTTAAACTCAAGGATCTGTTACAAGCGCCGCGCGTTGCGCACGAGTTGACGCAACGCCTCGGCGGCGAAACCTTGGTGACGGATTGGACGCGGCAGAACGTCAACTACTTCCGCGCGGTGGAGATCGAAAAGCGCATGATGTTCGTCATCCTGACGCTGATCATCGCCGTGGCGGCCTTTAACATCGTTTCGGCGCTGGTGATGGTGGTTACCGATAAGCAGTCCGATATAGCCATTCTGCGCACTTTGGGCGCTGCGCCGGGCAGCATCATGCGCATTTTCATGGTGCAAGGCACGGTGATTGGTTTGGTTGGGACAGTGCTGGGCATCGCGTGCGGTTTGTTGCTCGCTTTCAACATCGACACCGTGGTCAAGTTTGTCGAGACGGTGTTTCATACCAAGATTCTGTCGCCGGAAATTTACTACATCAGCGATTTCCCGTCTGACGTGCATTTAGGCGATGTAATCGTGGTCGCGTTAGTTTCGTTTCTGCTGACGGTGTTGGCGACGTTGTACCCCAGCTACCGCGCCGCCCGCATCAATCCGGCCGAGGCGCTGCGCTATGAATGATGCTGCAACCCCGCAGACGGCGGCGCGCATCGATGTCGGCGCGGCGGGTGAGGTCGTGTTGCAATGCGAGGGGCTGAGCAAAGTTTTCGGCCAAGGTGCGGCGCAAGTGCGCGTGTTGAGCGGGGTCGATCTGGTAGTGCGGCGCGGCGAGCGTGTGGCGATTATCGGCGCGTCCGGCTCCGGTAAGAGCACGCTGCTGCATTGCCTCGGCGGCTTGGACGCCCCGACGCACGGCAGCATCGCCTTGCTTGGCCGTGCCATTGGCGCCCTGGATCAGCGCGCACTCGGTGAGTTGCGCAACCGCGCGCTCGGTTTTGTCTATCAGTTTCATCATTTGTTGCCGGAGTTCTCCGCGCTGGAGAATGTGGCCATGCCGCTGATGATTCGCGGCGAGTCGCTCGCTGTCGCGGCAGAGAAGGCACGCGCCATGCTGGGCGAAGTCGGACTCGGTCATCGCATGGCGCACCGGCCCGGTGAGCTCTCCGGGGGCGAGCGTCAGCGCGCGGCCGTCGCCCGCGCCTTGGTTACGCAGCCCGCCTGCGTGCTGGCGGATGAGCCGACCGGCAATCTTGACCGCGCCAACGCCCAAGCTGTGTTCGAGTTGATGCTGGAATTGAACTCGCGCTTAGGGACGGCGCTGGTCATCGTCACGCACGACATCGATCTCGCCAACCGTGCCCAGCGTGTGCTGAGGCTGGACGATGGCGTCTTGACTGCCGCCGCCAGATAGCACGGCAGCGCCAGGGCGGGCGAGACGATGCGGCAGGCCATCATCGCTTTTGTGGCCGGCGCGCTCCTGCTGCAACGCCAAGCGCAATTGCTCGATGGGACATCGTGCTGGCTGCTTGTGGCAGCGCTTGCTCTCGGCGCGGCGCTGGCGCGGCGCTACAACAAAATTGCAACCACCGCGCTCTGGTTCGGCGCGGCCGCCGCGGCGGGTTTTGCTTGGAGCAACACGTTGGCAGAAGCGCGGCTGGCACAACGGCTCGCGCCCGCGTGGGAAGGGCGCGATCTAATCGTAACCGGCCGCATCTCGGATTTGCCGAACGCCGACGCGAGCGCGGCGCGCTTTCTGCTGAACGTGGAGCGAGTTGCCGTTGCGGGCGACGCCGGACCGCAGCCGAATTCCGCGCTGCCGGCGGTGCGCCGCCTGGCTTTGGTGTGGTACGCGCCGCGCGCCGGCGCGAGTGCTTCCGATCTTGGCTATGCGCCGGATTTGTTGCCGGGACAGCGGTGGCAGTTCGCGGTGCGGCTCAAGCGCCCGCATGGTAGCGCTAATCCGCACACCTTCGATTTCGAGCGTTGGGCGCTGGAACGGAACATCGGCGCGACGGGATATGTGCGCGCAGCGCCCGCGCCGCTGCGGCTGCAGGGCGCCGGTGGACAGCTTGGCTATGCCGTCGATCTCTGGCGTGCACGCATTCGCGCACGCTTTGCGCAGGTGTTGCAGGATCAGCCTTACGCAGCAGTGCTGGCCGCGCTCGCGGTTGGGGATCAGAGCGGCATCGCGGCGCCGCAATGGCGCTTGTTTTGGCGCAGCGGCATCGGCCACTTGATCAGCATTTCGGGTTTGCACATCACCATGGTCGCGGGCTTGTTCGCCTGGGCGGCTGGCTGGCTGTGGCGGCGGTCGGCTGTTCTAATGCTTGCCGTGCCGGCGCAGCGTATCGCGGTGCTTGCGGGAGCGCTGGCGGCTTTGCTGTACGCCGCGCTGGCGGGCTTTTCAGTGCCGACGCAGCGCACTGTTTACATGCTGATGGTGGTGGCGGCCGCATGGTGGTTCGGCTGGCGCACCGCGCCATCGTACGTGTTGTCCGCCGCGCTTTTTGGCGTGGTTCTGCTCGACCCATGGGCGGTGAGCGCGCCGGGTTTTTGGCTCTCCTTCGGTGCGGTCGCCGCGATTTTCTACGTGACGGCCCAGCGCCCGGGACGCACTTCGCGCGCGGCACTCGCCGTGCGCACGCAGGTCGCGGTGACGCTGGCATTGGCGCCGGCATTGCTCCTGATGTTTCATCAGTTGCCGTTGATATCGCCGTTGGCCAATGCCATCGCCATTCCGCTGGTGAGCCTGGTGGTGGTGCCGCTGGTGTTGGCTGGCGCCGTGCTGCCGCTGGATATGCTGCTGCATGGTGCGCACGCGATCTTAAGCGCGACGTTAAGCGTCATGCAGTGGCTGACGCAATGGCCCGCCGCGGTGTGGACGCGCGCAGCCGCGCCGCCATGGACGGTCGTGTTCGCGCTGGCGGGCGCATTCTGGCTGTTGCTGCCGCGTGGATTTCCCGCGCGCTGGCTCGGCGCCGTTTGGCTGCTGCCGTTGATCACGGCGCCGGTGGCAAGGCCGGGTCCGGGCGAGTTCTGGGTCACCCTGCTCGATGTCGGTCAGGGGCTGAGCACAGTCGTGGAGACGGCCACGCGCACGCTGGTGTACGACGCCGGGCCGCGCTACGGCGAAGATGCCAATGCCGGCTTGCGCGTCGGCTTGCCTTACTTGCGCAGCCGCGGTTTGACGCAACTCGACGCGCTAGTGGTGAGTCACGAAGACGACGATCATGCCGGCGGCGCGCTTGACTTGCAGGCGGAACTGCGGCCGTGGTGGGTACTATCGTCGCTGGCGCCCGAGCATGCGATCGTCGCCGGTGCGCGGCGCGCGTTGCGCTGTCAGGCCGGCCAGCGCTGGCTGTGGGACGAAGTCGCGTTCGAAGTGCTGGCGCCGCCGCGCACAGCCTACGCGGATGCGAAGCTGCACGAGAACGCGTTGTCCTGCGTGCTGCAAGTTCGAGGCAGCGGCCGCAGTTTGTTGTTGCCGGGCGATATCGAAGCGGCGCAAGAGCGCGCTTTGCTGGCCCGCTATGGCACGCGCTTGCGCAGCGAAGCGTTGGTCGCAGCTCACCATGGCAGCAAGACTTCTTCGACCGGAGAGTTCCTGGCGGCGGTACAGGCTGATCACGTAGTGTTCACCGTGGGCTACCGTAATCGCTTCCAGCATCCGCATGCCGATGTAGTTCAGCGCGTCAAGGAAAGTGGCGCGCAAGTGCTGCGTTCAGACCAACACGGGGCAATCACTTTGCGCTTCAATGCGAACGGGATACAGGTTGCGGCGTATCGGCAGCAAGAGCGGCGTTATTGGCGCGATTGAAGCGATCCGCGCTTACCTATCGACCAGTATGGGTTTAGAATTCTCTCGGAATAATACTGTCGACTGGGTTGTAGGGGCAGTATTAGTAGTTCTCACTGGCGAAGCGCGAGCGTGACAAAGCGATTCTTATCGTTCGCCGGCGCGTTCTGCGCTGCCGCCTGGATTGCGCGTTAGGGGTGAGCCTGCGCGGGTCCCGTCTCGACTAGCGCTCGCGCCCACGCCAGAATGGGTTGCAAGCGCGGCGGCAGCAAGCGAGCCGCTTGCTCGGCGCTAACCCAGCGAAATTCGTCGTGTTCCGGGCGCCCGAGTTCGGGCGAAACAGGTAGGAAGACTGTGCCGGAATTCAAGCGCGCGAGGTAATAGCGCGCCACTTTGCCGCCGGCGTAGGGCTTGGTCTCGCGGAAGACCTCGCCCCAGTCAAACGCCAAATCGGTAAGCGAAGATTCTTCCGCGGTTTCGCGCACGGCGGCCGCGAGCGCTGCCTCACCGGCTTCGACCATGCCCTTGGGGAAATCCCAATTACGAAAACTGCGCATGATCAAGTAACGCCAAGTGTCATCGATGCGGCGCACGATCACGACGCCGGCGGAGAACGCGCGAACATGCGAATTAGCTTCACCTCTATAATCACGCTCAACCAATGTCCGCGCTCCTTGATGCCCTCGATCCAGTTTAGCCTAGTCGTCATCAGCGTGATTGGCGCGTTGCTGCTGCTGGGCGTCGCGCTGCTCCTCCTGCGCCAGGGTCGCATCGACCGCCAGATCGCGGCCTTGCCGGAGCTGCTCTTTCCGCAAACCGAAGTGCAGCACCGCGCTGTGCTGAGCGAATTGCATGAAGGCTTGGCGCGGCAGACCGAGCGCCAGAACAGTGCGCAGTTGGAGAATCTGGAGCGCTTGCGATCCGCAGTGTTACTAGAGTTGAATCAGGCCCGTGCGAGCCTGCATACCCTGCAGCTGGCGCAGCAGGAAACGCTGGGCGAGAACCGCACCGAACTCATTCAACAGCTGGGCGAGCTGAATTTGGTGACGCAGCATAAACTAGACGCGCTGCGCAACGAGCTGATCGGTCAAACGCTGGAGCGGCTCGGGGATCAAGCACGCGGACAGAACGAGCTGATTCAAAGCACGTTCAAACGCACCGCCGAACAAATTACGCAAAGCATCGATCTGCTCACACGCACGGTGGACAGCCGGCTTGAATCGATCGGCGGCAAAGTCAGCGAGCGCTTGGACGAGGGCTTCAAGCGCACCAACGAAACCTTTGCCAACGTCATGGCGCGGCTGGCGACCATCGACGAGGCGCAAAAGAACATCGAAGGCTTGACCGGAAATGTCGTCAGCCTGCAGCAACTGCTCGGCGACAAGCGGGCGCGTGGGGCGTTCGGCGAAGTTCAATTGGAGGCGTTGGTGCGCAACATTCTGCCACCCAATGCCTACGAGATGCAGTACACGCTGCCCAACGGCATGCGCGTGGATTGCGTGCTGAAACTGCCTGAGCCGACCGGGTTAGTGGCGGTCGATTCCAAATTTCCGCTGGAGAATTTCCAGCGCATGATGGATGCCGATCTGAGCGAGCTCGAGCGGGCGCAGGCACAGCGGCAGTTCAAGAGCGACGTCAAGCGCCATGTCGACGACATCGCTAGCAAGTACATCTTGAGCGAGGTGACCAGCGACGGCGCGGTTATGTTCTTGCCGGCCGAGGCGGTGTTTGCCGAATTGCATGCTTACCATTTCGATATCGTCGATTACGCCATGCAGCGCCGCGTCTGGCTGGTGTCGCCGACCACGCTCATGGCGGTGCTCAATACGACGCGCGCGGTGTTGAAGGATGTCGAGACACGCAAGCAGGTGCACATCATCAAAGACGAGCTGGGCAAGCTTGGGCGCGAGTTTGGCCGTTTCGATGAGCGCATGCGCAAACTCGCCGAGCACATCAAACAGGCGCACGACGATGCGCAAGATGTCAGCACCACAAGCAAGAAGATCTCGGCGCGCTTCAACCAAATCGAGCGGGTCGAATTGGATGCCGAAGCCTCACGGCAACTGCGGCTGATTGCAGATGGCGAAACGGGCGATCCCTGAGCGGTTGCGCTTATTGAGGTTGATCGACGCAAACCTTAACGCGCGCCGGCCCATGGCCGCTGAACTCGGCGCGGCAGGCGGCTATTTGCTTTGCTTGCTCCGATGGGTAGGCGGCGAGCGCTGCCTCGGCCGCGACATCGCGTTCGACGCAGGTCTTTACCCAATCCCAGCCGAGTTCATCCTTCTCGCGGCAGCGGTGCAATAGCTTGTCATGCTGCGAAAACTGCTCCAAAACGGCGGCGCGCTGGGCTTGGTTATGTTTGATGCAGCGGTCGATCATTTCAGTGCCCCACTCAGCGTTGCCGAAGTGGCAGGTGGTGACAATGACGTCGTTTTCGTCGGCGCGGCTAGCAGGGCTTTGCAGGCAGAGCGCGAGCAAGCAGGGCACGATCAGGCGAGAAAATAGGGTGGGCATAGCGCGACTCGAGAAGGGTTTCAAAGGAATGCGATGTCATTGTTCTGCTAAACGCGCGCTGGCGCAAGTCAGGCAGGTCGACGTCTGGGGCGCTATGCTCTGGCGAGCGGAGCGGCTGCATTGATCAATTGGTATAAATCGTGGCGGCGCCAGCGCATACTGCGCAGCGCGCATTTCGATGCAGGCATCTGGTTGCGGGTGAGCACTGAGCTCGCGTTGTTGGGCGGATTGGGCGTGGGCGAACTAGACCGGCTGCGCGAGGCCATGATTCTTTTTCTGCACGATAAGCGCATCAACGGCGCAGCCGGCTTGAGTATCGACGATCGCGTGCGCTATCACATTGCCGCGCAAGCTTGCTTGCTGGTGCTGGAACTGGATGTCGATCACTATGCCGGCTGGTCGGAAGTCATCGTCTATCCAGATGAGTTCTTGCCGCGCCGCGAATACGTTGACGAGGCCGGCGTGGTGCACCTCTCGCGCCATCCGCTCGCGGGCGAAGCATGGCCGCATGGTCCGGTGATCCTGTCGTGGGCGGACGCGCTTTCGTCGGTAGTGCGCGATGGCGCCAATGTTGTCATCCACGAGTTCGCGCATAAGCTCGACATGCGCAACGGCGAAGCAAACGGATTTCCGCCGCTACATAAGGGCATGAGCCGCGCAGCGTGGGTCGCAGCGTTCGCCGCGGCATACGAGGACGTTTGCCGGCGTGTCGATGCCGATGAGCATACTCTGGTCGATCCCTATGCAAGCGAGAGCCCGGCGGAGTTTTTCGCAGTGCTATCGGAGGTGTTTTTCGAGACACCGGCGGTGCTCAAACAGTGCTATCCTGCCGTGTACGAACAAATGCGCTTGTTCTACCGACAAGACCCCTCGACGCGCCTACCGATTGCAGAAGCCGCTGATGGAGCTTACCGCCTTAGCCCTTGAATGCGCATGAGCGTGACACCCGCAGCGCAGCGCTTGGCGCAACTGATGCAATTGCCCGACGCGGCGCTCAGTTTGACGGAGGCGGCGCTGGTCATTGCCTCGCATCGTTACCAAGATTTGCAGATCGATGAGTATCTGGCGCGCATCGCCTTGGCGAGCGATCGGCTGCGGCGGCGTCTTGCGGCCGACGCAAGCAAGTCGCATATGCTCGGGATGCTTAACCACTTAATGTTCGACGAACTTGGGTACGCAGGCGCCGCCGAGGATTATTACGATCCACGCAACAGCTACCTTAACGAAGTGATGGAGCGCCGCCGCGGCATTCCGATTACACTTTCTCTGCTCTACATGGCAATCGGACAACGGGTCGGCTTACATTTGGGCGGCGTTGCGTTCCCGGGACATTTCCTGGTGCGCTGCGCGGTCGACGGCGGCATCGTCGTGCTCGACCCGTTTCAGCGTGGCGCGTCCGTGTCGCAGCAAGATCTGCGCGTGCGCTTGGCGGCGCAAGGCATCGCCGCGGGCGATCTCGGCGGATATCTGCAAGCGGCGCCGAATCGGGTTATTCTCACGCGCCTGCTGCGCAACTTGTTGGCGATTTACGTCAAGCAAGAGCGTCACCAGGACGCTGTGGAGATTGTCAATCTAATGCTGATCGTGACGCCGGATGCCCCCGAGGCGCTGCTTGCGCGCGCGCGCTTGTACCGCGCGCTCGAGTGCTATCCTGCGGCGCTGCGCGACTTGGAGCACTACTTGCGCCTGGAGCCGGGGGCGGCTGCCGATGCGGAAGTGCGCGCGCTGCTGCTGATTCTGCAGCAAGCGCGCCCGACGTTGCATTGAGAGAGCGGCGCATGAGCAAACATCATCGCAATGCCATCGCCATGACCAAGGTTCGAGTGCAGAAGCGCCGCAAGACGGTCGGCGCGGCGCCGGGCACGCTCATTTATACCGGACAGCAGTCGGAGGCCGGCACGCGCGTGCGCCTGTTCGATTTCAACGAAGGTCATTGCGACGATTTGCCGGTGCAGCGTGTGCACGACATTGAGCAATACAAGGCGCGCCCCAGCATCACTTGGATCGACGTCGATGGCCTGCAAGACACTAAGCTGATCGAGCAAATCGGTCACATTTTCGGCTTGCACGCGCTCGTGTTGGAGGATGTGCTCAACGTCGAGCAGCGGCCGAAAGTCGAGGATAACGGCGACTATTTTTATGTCGTCGCGCGCATGTTGACTTATCAGGAGGCCACACACGAGCTGACTTTCGAGCAGGTGAGCTTTGTGTTGGGCGGCAACTATCTGATCACTTTTCAGGACAAACCGGGCGACGTGTTTGAGCCGGTGCGTATCCGCCTGCGCCACGCGCACGGGCGCATACGCAAGATGGGCGCCGATTACTTGATGTACGCGTTGCTCGACGCCATCGTCGACAATTACTTCGTGGTCCTGGATCGATTGGCGGAACGGGCCGGCGAGTTGGATGATTTGGTAACGGCGCGCGCGCAGGAGCGTTTGCTCGCCGACATCCACCGCCTCAAGCGCGAGATGATTTTCGTGCGCAAAGCGGTGTGGCCGCTGCGCGAAGTGATATTGGCGCTGCAGCGCTCCGAGTCGCCGCTGATGCGCGAGGAAACTGCCATTTATTTACGCGATCTGCTCGATCACGTGATCCAGGCCATCGAAGGCATCGACACCACGCGCGAGGTGCTGCGCGAGATGCATGACGTGTATCTATCAAACGTCAGCAACCGTACCAACGCTGTAATGAAAGTTCTCGCCTTGTTTTCTTCCATCTTTATGCCGCTGACTTTCGTGACCGGTATTTTCGGCATGAACTTTAAGTATTTTCCGGAACTGGAGTGGAAGCACGGCTTTGCCGGGGTGATGGTGACGCTCGCGGTGATTGCCGCTGCCATGCTTATGTTCTTTCGCAAGAGGCGCTGGATATGACGCCGTGCGAGTCGGTTTGCCTCGCCGGCGACATCGGCGGCACCAAAACACGTTTGTTGCTGGCCCGCTGCCACGGGCAGGCGCCCGAGGTGTTGTTCGAGCAGCGCTACGGCAGCGGCGAGTTCCGCGATTTCGATCTGTTGTTGGAGGATTTTTTGCGCGCCGCGCCGCAACCAACCCAGGTGCAGGCGGCATGCTTGGGCGTGGCCGGTCCGGTGCTCGACGGCGCGGTGAGTGTCACCAATTTGCCCTGGCGCCTGGAGGCGGAGAGCTTGAGCCAGCGTTTGCGTGCGCCAGTGCGGCTGATAAATGACTTCGACGCAACCGCACGCGGCATCGATCATCTCAGGGCGCAGGATCTGGTTTGCCTGCAGCAAGGAACGCTTGTGGCCAATGGCCCCCGCCTCGTGATTGGTGCGGGTACTGGCCTAGGGATATCCTTTTCTCTGAATATGGGTAAGGGTTACCAAGTTATACCCACGGAAGCAGGGCGAAATGCGTTTGCTCCGACGACACCGGAGCAGGTCGAACTGTGGCAGCATTTGTATGCGCATCACGCCCGGGCGACGTTCGAGTTATTGCTCTCCGGCAAAGGGTTGATGCGCATTTACGACTTTATCTGCCTGCAGCGCGGGGTCGCTGAGGATGTCAGCATCGGCGCGGCGGTGGATCCTGCCGCCGAGATCGTGCAGCGCAGCGGCGAACCCGGTACGCACGGACATGAAGCGTGCGCTGCCGCAGTCGATTTGTTCCTGCAGATTTATGGCGCGCGCGCCGGCGATTTGGCGCTGACTATCTTGGCGCGCGGCGGCGTCTTCATCGCCGGCGGTATCGCGCCCAAGTTACTCGCGCGCTTGCAATCCGGCGTGTTCATGGAGGCCTTTCTCAGCAAAGGCATACACAGCAAATTTGTGCGCAATGTGCCGGTGCATGTGGTGACCAATGAGCGCGTGGCAGTGCTCGGCTCGCTTGCCACCGCCGAAGCCTTGGTCCGGCACGAGCCGGCGCAGATAACGGCCTCGGCCGCGCCGGTATAATCGGTGCATGCAAGTACTGGGCATCGCCGGCTATTCCGGCACGGGCAAGACGACACTGATCGAGAAGCTGATTCCCGAGTTAGGGCGCCGGGGCTATCGCGTCGGCGTGCTAAAGCACGCACACCACGCTTTCGACGTCGACCGTCCTGGTAAGGACTCGTTTCGCTTTCGCGAAGCAGGCGCAGCATCGGTGCTGATCGCCTCCGGCAACCGCTGGGCCTTGCTGCAGGAGTTGCGTGGCGCGCCGGAGCCGGACTTGAACGAGTTGCTGGCCAAGTTGAGCAGCTGCGATTTGGTCTTGATTGAAGGCTATAAGCAGGCACCGATCGATAAGATCGAAGTGCATCGCGGCGCCAACGCTGCGCCGCTGCTGTATCCGCATGATAGTCGCGTCGTCGCCGTCGCCACTGACACGCCGCTGGCCACCAATTTATCGCAATTTGACATTAATAATGCGGCTCAGGTGGCTGATTTCATTGAAAGCAGAATGCGGCGAGAACAGCCTTCATTGCGGCTGGTGGGCAGTGATTAATATCCTCTATTTCGCGCGTTTGCGCGAGCAGCTTGGCTGCGAGCGCGAGCAAGTTGCCGCCTCGCCGATGACAACTTCCGTCGAAGCATTGACGCAGCAATTGCGTGAACGAGGCGGCGCTTGGCAGAGTGCGCTTGCGCCTGGCAAGGCGCTGCGGGTAGCGGTGAATCAGCACATGGCGACGCAACAAACGCCGGTTGCCGATGGTGATGAGGTGGCATTTTTCCCTCCTGTAACAGGAGGTTGATTATGACTATTCGAGTTCAAACTGAGGACTTTGACATCGCAGTGGAGATTGCCGCCCTGCGACGAGGTAATCCGAAGATCGGCGCCATCGCCAGCTTTATCGGGTTGGTGCGTGACTTGAACGAAGGCGACCAAGTCGCTGAAATGACACTGGAACATTATCCAGGCATGACTGAGAAAGCTCTTGAGGAAATTTCTATAGAAAGCTGTAAACGCTGGGATATCTTCGAGCCGACCATCGTTCACCGCGTCGGCAGCCTGCGGCCGCTGGATCAGATCGTGTTGGTGATCGTCGCCAGTGCACATCGCGGCGAGGCGTTTGCCGCCTGCGAGTTCTTGATGGATTTTCTCAAGACGCGCGCGCCGTTTTGGAAGAAAGAGCAAACCGCGGCCGGTGCTCGCTGGGTGGAGGCGCGGGAAAGTGACGATCATGCCGCGCAGCGCTGGGCGGCCGCGACGGGTGAGCGGGCTGTAACGAAGTCGCCGTGATCAAAAGCTAAGAGGGCGCGCCGCCTGGCGCGCCCTCTTTATAATCACGCCCTGCTTTATCTGGGCGGGCTGATGCGGGCAAGTACAGTACCCGCGGCGAGGCCGCGCTACTGCACCGTCATCGACCCTAGCCGAACCGCTGTAACCCAAGTGCCGGCCAAATGCAGGCGCAACTCGTAATTGCCGGCCGCAACGGAAGTGGGGATCGCGAGCGCACAGCTACCGCTCGAGCGAGAAGTTCCGGTGGTTTTGCCGCAGCTGCTCAAGTAAATCCAAACGCCGTTGTGTTCACTTTCCGCAGCGCCGGGCTGATAGAGCCCGACCCAATCGCTCGGACTTGCGGGCACGATGCCGGACCAGTTCAAAGTGAGCGCGCTACCGCGTATGACGCTGCTGCTATTGCTGGTCAGCGAAATTGCGGCAGAGGCGCCACCGCTTACCGTCAGGTTGCCGCTGGTAGCGATGGCGGTAAAGCTGCCGCTACTGTGCAAGCGGAACTGGTACGTGCCGGCAGCCAGCATGCTGGGCAACGCGAAGGGGCAGCTGCCGCTGGCGCTGGCACTGGCGATGTTCTTACTGCAACTCACATATATCCAAGCGCCGTTGTGCGCGCTTGAGCTGGCACCGGGTAAGTACAGGCCGATCCAATCGTATGGGCTCGGCGTATCGATACCGCTCCAGCTGATGGTGACGGTGCCGCCGGCGGCCGCAGTGCTGGCGCCCAAGGTCAATGTCGGTGCCGATCCGCCTTGGCTTGAGCTACTCGTGATAATGAACGTGCTCGATTTTGCGATTGATGTCCAGCTGCTCGGCGCATGCAAGCGTAGTTCGTAAGTGCCCGCGGCTAGCGTGCTGGGCAACGAGAATTGGCAGCTGCCGCTTGCCAGCGCCACGCCGGCGCTCTTGCTGCAGCTTAGGTACATCCAAACTCCTTTGTGATCTTCCGAAGCAGCGCCGGGAACGTACAGGCCGATCCAATTGGTGCTCGCAGCGTTGCTGATGTTGCTCCAATTCGCCGTAATAGTGCTTCCTGCTGCGGCGCTCGATTGGCCGGATGGCAGGGTGGCGGAGATGGTCGCTGTGGTGGACGAGCCGCCGCCACTGCCGCCCCCGGTCGGTGGTGGAGGCGGCGGAGGGGGTGGATTGCCGCCCGCAGCTTGCAGCGCCGCTGCAGCATTGATGCGGCCCGAGCCGTAATAGTCATCACGGCCCGAGGTGCCGAGGTCGACCGCTGTGGATTTCAAAATCGATTCGATTTGCGCGGGAGTTAGCGCAGGATTGCGCGCCATCATGAGAGCAATCACACCGCCGGTGACCGGTGCGGCGAAGGACGTGCCGCTGACCGCGCCATAACTGCCGCCTCTGACGGTCGAATAGATGCCCACACCCGGCGCGGCGACATCCACGTACGCGCCGTAACTAGAAAAGCTTGCCTTGGCGTCGGAGCTATCCGTTGCCGCTACGGCGATCAGGCTGTCGCTTGCAGCAAAAGCTTCAAATCCATATGAGTTACCTGCAGACACCACCACCAAACCGCCTTTGCTCTTCATGTAGCTCGCGGCGTTCTGAACAGTCGGGCTTCCTGCCGCGCTCTGAAAACTGACGTTCGCGACGCGCGCGCCGTTATCCGCCGCCCACGTAATTGCGGTGGCAATGGCGCTCAGATAAGCGGTGCCGTCAGGCAGACTGACGCGCAGGGGCATGATCTTCGATTGCCATGAAACGCCCGCCACGCCGGCACCGTTGTTCGACACGGCGGCTGCGGCACCGGCGACCTTGGTGCCGTGTCCGTAAACATCGGCGGTATTGCTGTTGTTGTCATAGAAATTCCAACCAGCCACCAGCAACGACGCGAGATCGGGATGCGTGCCATCCACGCCGCTGTCGATAATCGCGATCTTTACCCCCGCGCCGGTTGAGTACGTCCACGCGTCCGGTGCGCCGATTTTGGCGAGATGCCAGGCGCTAGCGAAATAAGGATCATTCGGGGTGATCCCCTCCGGCTCGACTAGACGATCCACTTCAGCGAATTCAACCGCTGGGTCGCGGCTTAGTAGGTCGGCCGCAGTGGCTTCGCTAACGCCGAGCGGCAGCGACACGATGTGCGCGCCTCTGCCGTGTACGCGCTTGCCGCTGCGCTTGGCGAGATGGCGCTTCAGCGCGCGATCGAAATCCGGCAGCGCCATGCCGGCCTTGGCTTGAACCAAGATGCGACCGCGTGCCCAGCGTTCGTTGTCACGCGCGGCGTCTGAAGCACTGGAAAGCAGAGTAAGCAGGGCGCCGAGCAGTAGTGCGCTCAGTGGAAGCCACCGCTGTTTGAGAAAACGGGAAGTGCCGAGCGTAGTTGCTGTTGGAGTCACAATTCCTCCTTATTAGGTTGCAAGACGCACCGGTCGAGGAATCGCAACTCGCGCGCCGTTAGCGCACGAGAAATGCCACTCGCTAGGCGAGCGACATTGCGAATCTGGCAATTCCGCTGTCATGGAGCGAGAGCCCTTTAGACCGGTGACTTTGCGCCCCCATCTTTCGATGGGTTTGCCCATACAGATTCGTTTTTGTTCTAAGCACCAAATGTGCCAAAGTGTCGATATTTCGTCACTTTTGACAGCACGATGACAAACTGCGCGATGCAAATCCGCGCCAGTCTTGACTTCCGCACGCGCAACGTTGACCACGGTCGGCGCAATCAAGAGGCATCGTTTGCTGGTCGCCGCGCGCAACAACTGACACAGAGCGTCAGCTACTGACACGACATTATTCTGATTCTGGGCTGGATGCGTACCCGACTTGCGAGTGCGTTACGGGTACACTTACCTGGAAGGCGATTTGAGCGGCTGCGGGTTATTCTTGCTTTTTTCCAAGGCAGGCGGATGTTAACAAAGTTCTGCGGCCCCTCGCAAATTCGTTGCCAAAATCTGAACCACACCAACACAACTCTTGCCGCGGCGCGCGACGCCGCAGTGCTGACTGATGGATAGACTGAGAGTCGGTTTTATCGGCACCGGCAGAATTGCGGAATTGCACGCCGCCGAGTACTTGCGCAACCCGCGTGCCCAGCTTGCTGCACTGTGCGATCGAGACGCCGCCGTTGTCCACGCGCAGGCCGCGCGCTGGGGTGTCCCCGGGGAGCGCGTATTTTTCGACTACCGCGAGTTACTCGCTTGCGCAGATATCGACCTGGTCGAGATTCTGCTGCCGCATCACTTGCATAAACCGGTTACGTTGGCGGCATTGGCTGCCGGAAAACACGTATCGGTGCAAAAGCCTATGGCGCTCACGATCGCCGACGCTGAAGAGATGATTACCGCTGCGCGCGCCGCGAAGCGCGTGCTGCGCGTGTTCGAGAATGTGGTGTTCTACCCGCCGGTGCAAAAAGCCAAAGCCTTGATCGACGCTGGAGCGATCGGCACGCCTTTGTCCATACGCGTCAAGGCCAATAAGGGCGATCCGCGCACCGCTTGGCCGGTGCCGGTGTCGGCGCGTGCCTGGCGGCAGGATGCCGCCCTAACCGGCGGCGGGCCGCTTACTTTCGACGATGGCCATCATAAGTTCGCGCTTGCCTGGCACTTCATGGGCATGGCCGAAGAGGTGCACGCGTGGATCGGCCGCACGGAACTGGAGCCGGGTTTCGTGTTGGATTGTCCCGCACAAATCTCATGGAAGTTTTCCGGCGGGCGCTACGGCAATCTGGAAGTGGTGTATTCGCCGGAACTCACCGTGCTCACGGAACAGTATGCGCAGCACGATCCAGTCGAAATCACCGGCAGCAAAGGCGTGATCGTCATTACCCGTGGGCATGGGCGCATCGCCGATCAAGCCCCCGTCATCTTATATGCGGGCGGCAAGATGCAAGAATTCTCCGACATGGACGCAAGCTGGGCGGCGAGTTTCAGCGCAGCGACGCGCGCGCACATCGATGTGCTGCTCGATGGCGGCACGCCAACGTTGACCGGAGAACAAGGCAGGGATGTTTTGCGCTTCTGCTTAGCTGCACAGCAATCGGCGCGCGAAGCTCGTGCGGTAAAAGTTAGCGAGGTGATGGCATGAGCGGCGTGAACGAGTTCGCCTCGATGCAGCAACGTGCCCAGGCGCTGGCGCGCGTGCTGCCGCCGCCCGGCCATCTCGTTGCGTCAAATCATTGGTTGCGGCACTGCGGCTGGCCGCATCAAATCGAAGTCACGCTTGCTGAAGCCTTGGTGTTGGGATTGCTCAAACAAGGCGTGCGCAAATACTTGGCCATCTTCGGTCACGGCTCAACGCAAATCGCGGAAGTGTTGCGCGTTTACGGTGCCGCCGGCGTGACGCGCACATTCCAGTTTCGCAATGAAGTGGCGATGGCGCACGCTGCGACTGCGCTGCGCTGGCAGTATGGCGAGCTGTGCGCTGTGGTCACTTCGATCGGCCCTGGCGCCCTGCAGGCGTTCGCCGGATCGCTGGCGGCGGCAAGCAATGGCGTCGGCATCTATCACATCTACGGCGACGAGACCACGCATGGCGAAGGCTACAACATGCAGCAGATCCCGAAACCGGTGCAGGGTTTGTACGGACAACTTACCGCGCTGATGGGGCGTAGCTACGTGCTGCACACGCCGCAGGCGTTGCGCGAGGCGTTGCGGCAGGGTGCGGTTACGACGAATCATCCGTGCAAGGCGGGACCGTTCTATTTGCTTGTTCCGATCAACACGCAACCGCAGCGCATGCTGTTGAATCTCGCGGCATTGCCCGAGTGCCCGGTGCATACGCCGAACGTTGCGGTGGAGGACAACGCGTTTGCCGCAGTGAGCGCGCTTATCGGCAACTTTGACCGCATCGTTATCAAGGCCGGCGGTGGCAGCCGCGCATTCGCCGAGGCGCTGAAGAAGCTGGCCGAACGCAGCGGTGCGGCAGTGGTGCTGTCGCCAGGATCAACCGGCGTGCTACCCGATGCGCATCCGCAGAACATGCACGTCGGCGGCTCGAAAGGTTCCTTGTCCGGCAACTTCGCCATGGCAAACGCGAACTTGCTTATTGCTGTCGGCACGCGCGCCGTCTGCCAAGCCGATTGCTCCGGCATCGGTTATCCGCAAGTGCAAGCGGTCATCAATTTGAACGGCGATCTCGACGATCTCATGCACTACAACAGCACGCACGCGCTGCACGGCGATATCGGCGCGAGCATCGAGCGGCTGCTGGCTGCGCTGCCCAACGACCCGCTGCCGGCAGCGAAGCGGGCGTGGTTAAACCAATGCTTCGAGCAAAAGCGCACATGGACTGTGCTCAAGGCTGATCTCTTCAATGCGCCACCGTTGTTTGATCCGGCATGGGAGCGCGAAGTTCTGACGCAACCGGTCGCAATCAAGACCGTCGCCGACTTTGCCAAAGCCAAAGGCGCAGTGAAATGCTTCGACGCGGGCGATGTGCAAGCACACGGCTTCCAGATCGTCGAAGACGATTCACCGTTCGAGACTTTCACCGAATCGGGTGCCTCATACATGGGCTTCGCGGTGAGCGCGACGCTGGCGAGCGCGCTTGCCGACGCGCCGCGTTACCCGATCGCGTTCACCGGTGACGGTTCTTTCATGATGAACCCGCAAGTGTTGATCGATGCAGTCCAGCATAAGTTGCGCGGCATGATCGTCATCTTCGATAACCGCCGCATGGCCGCGATCAGCGGCTTGCAGCGCGCGCAGTACCAAGCTGATTTCGCCACCAACGATTGCGTCGAAGTCGACTACGTTGCGCTCGCGAATGCGGTGAAAGGCGTGTTCGCGGTTGATGGCGGAACCAGCGTTGCCTCGCTCAAATCTGCACTGGAAACAGGTTACTCCTACGATGGTGTGTCGGTAATAAGCGTCCCAACTTATTGGGGAGAGGAGTCACGTGGCAGTATCCCAGCTTACGGCGCTTGGAATGTGGGCAATTGGTGTGACGGCGTGCAAGAGCTCTACCACGAACAAAATCTTTGAACGCTTGTCGCCAACCAAATGGTGATGAATCAATTCGAGTGAGTGGAGAACGATTAAACTCGTTGGGTCGGCGGATCCTTCCTCAACTAAGACGTAATATTTTGATTGCCTTGCCGTCTCATTGTCCTTATCTGGATCGTGAACTGGCCGAGATACCGAGGCAATTTGAAGAGCTGTATGTTCGAAACCGTGGCGATTCTGCCCAAGGGTAAAAGCGAATCGCTAAGCTCCGATCGATTCTCTCGACCCGACTGACTAAACTCGACTAGCGGCACGCAAGTCCTTATTCGAACTCTCTGCGAAAGCAAACCTCTTGTAAGAAGTTCCCCAAATAGGGGCTCACCCACGCTGGCGCACAACCCCGGGCTAAACAGACTTCGCTCAAAGCTCGAAGGGAATCGCGAGATATGACATGAGCAGCGTCCGAAGGGGATCTTATGCGCTCAACCTGCGCGACGATTGCCGCAACTTCGTGGTCAAACTCGTCGGCGGGTGAACCCGATCCTAGGAGCCATACGAATCCCACTCGGCGATGGCCTGCCCGACAACCTCGGGTCAACTGCTCGTAGGATCGTGGTCGAGGCGCCTGTGCGGCACGGTGTCGCGAAGCTTTACCCACGCCCGACAAACGGCATCTTCGTCGCCATGATGGTCATGAACTGCACATTCGCACCCGGTGGCAGCGAGGCCATATGCACGATGGCATTGCCGACGTGCTCCAAATCCATCAACGGCTCAGGAGCGATTTGACCGTTGGCTTGCGGCAATCCGGCCGGCGCGCGGTCCTTGATCATGTCGCTCGCGGCATTGCCGATATCGATCTGACAGCAGGCGATGTCATATTTGCGGCCATCCAGCGCGGTCGATTTGGTGAGGCCCGTGATCGCATGTTTGGTGGAGGTATACGGTGCCGAATTCGGACGCGGCGCGTGCGCCGAGATCGAGCCGTTGTTGATGATGCGCCCGCCGCGCGGGGTTTGATCTTTCATCATTTTCACCGCTTGCTGCGTGCACAGGAACGGGCCGGTCAAGTTGATGTCGACCACCGTCTGCCATTGATCGTAGGTCAAATCCTCGATGGCACCGCCGCCGCTGACGCCGGCGTTGTTGAACAGCAGGTCGAGGCGGCCAAACTTCTTTTTCGTTTCCGCGAAGAGGTTGGCCACTGACGCCGGATCGGCCACGTTGGTCGGCACGGCAAGCGTGCGCGCAGAACCCGATCCAGATTCAGCGATGGCTTGATCGAGCGGCTCTTTTCTGCGGCCGGCAAACACGACCGACCAGCCGTCCTTCAATAGCGCGAGCGCGCTGACTTTGCCGATGCCGGTGCCGGCACCGGTGACGATGGCGATTTTTGAGCTCATGGTGTTCTCCTCTTGGGCGGTGGCGGATGCGGAATTCTACCTTGGCTTAAGGTGCGCGTTGATGGAAGCTTGATCAAGGATACGGTGGCTGAAGCGGAACGTTAGGAAGAACCAAAGTATGACCTGCCGTCATTCCCACGTCGGCGGGATCCGGGCTGTGTAGTCACTTCGTATGTCGCCTCCCTTGCGTGAGGACGACAAGCGACCGCCGCCGCGTTACGGCTCTGCGCTGCCAACTCTATTGCGGCGTTGCGCTCAGCAAATGATCGATGCCGCGCGCCGACGCTTGTACGGCACTGGACTGATCGAAACACGCAGCGATTGTCTCGGCATCGATCGCGTTCAAGCGTGTGTCTCCGACAACGTGTGCCATGGCCAGTTCGGACATCGGACGCCGCTCATCAAGCGCGCGCCGGGCCAAAACGGCGACTAATTCGTGCGCGTCGAGTTTGTCCATGTTCACCGCAAACAATTGCGCTAGCCGGTCGGCGAACAACACGCCCTGCAGGTGGTTGATGTTTGCCTGGCAGCGCGCACCATTAACTTGCAAACCTTGCAGCAACGGCGCGAGCGCGGCGGCGGCGCTGGAGGTATGCACGAATACACGCGGCCAGGCGGCCAGTTCGGCCTGCCAGTTACCGAGTGCGCGTTCGTGCTCTTGTTTCATCGACGCAAGCAATTGCGCGACCAAATGGGGCACCGCTTGCACAGCCGCCAAGGCGCGCAGGCACAGCACCGGATTGCGCTTATGCGGCATGGCGCTGGAGCCGCCGCGCCCAGGGGCGTCCGGTTCGGCGAGTTCACCGATTTCGAACTGCGCCATGAGAACAATATCGTTGGCGATCTTGCTGATCGACCCGGCGAGCAATCCGGCGTCGCAGGCAAGGGCGACCCAATTCTCGCGCTGCGTATGCCAACTGGCGCCGGGGTCGGTGAGCTGCAGCGCTTCGGCCAGCGCTGCACACACCGCTGCTCCGTGTTCGCCGTGCGCAGCCAAATTGCCGACTGCGCCGCCGAGTGAAACGGCCAACGCGCTGGTTGCGCTGGTTTGCAAGCGATGCCGCCCCTGGGCGAGCGAGTGAGCCCACTGCGCAGCCTTGAGGCCGATGGTGGTGATGCCGGCCGGCTGCATCAAAGTGCGTGCGAGCGCCGGTGTGCGCGCATGTTGCCGGGCCAGCGCGCCTGCCGCGGCTGCGCAGCGCGCAAGCAAAGCATCCAGCTTGCCCAGCGCCGAGCGTGTGCAGAGCGCCAGTGCAGTGTCCAGCGCGTCTTGGCTGGTCGCGCCGAAGTGCACAAAGCGCGCGGCGTCGGCTGTATGAGCGGCGACGTGGCGCGTGAAACACTTCACCCAGGCAATGGCGAAAGACGCGTCGAGCGCGGCTTCTTGCTCGAGCGCGTGCACATCGGGGACGAAGTTTTGTGCGCTGGATGCGATTGCTTGTGCGGCGCTGGCGGGGATCAAACCGGTGCGCGCTTGCGCTTGTGCCAGTGCGACTTCGAAGCGCAGTAACGCCGCAAGAATCGCTGTGTCGGCAAAAGTCGCTTGGATTTCAGCGTCGAGCAGCACGCGCTCGAATAGGAAGCCGCTCACGGGGTTCGCGTCGTTCAGAGATCGAAGAATACGGTTTCGTGCTCGCCGCTCAAGCGCACGTCCCAGTGGTACATGCCTGAGGATACCGCCAAAGCTTTGATTGAATCCCGTCTCTCGCTCGGTACGGTATTAGGTATATCGAATGCTGCAGTTGCGCCGGCACCGTGCAGATAAACGCGCGTGAACAATCCGCGCAGCAAGCCGCGCGCGAAGATGGTTACATCGGCGTGCAATTGGCCGCCGATAGGGCGCGGCATCCAAAAGGCGTAGCGGCCGTCGGCATCGGTTGCCACGCGCTGAAATCCACGCAACGGCGCGGCGCCGGCGCGCAGATTGATGCGCGCATGCGGCTGCCAGATCTCGAGCAACGCGTCGGATACGCCGTTACCGTCGGCGTCGAGCACGCGCCCGGCAACTTGTACGCCGTCGGTGAACGGGCAATCCGCGCTGAGTTCGACCGCCCACTTCATGCCTTCGGCGAAGAACGGGCCTATGGTTTGCGACGGGCTGGCGCCAGGCATGGCAGTTAAAGTCCTTGTGGGGTCGCGTCGCGGCCGCGCAGCACAATGTCGAAGCGGTAGCCGAGCGCGATGCCTTCGTCTGTCAAGCCGATGTCGAAGGCGGAGATCAACCGCTCGCGCGCGCCTTCCGGAATGCTGTGATAGATGGGATCCAGTGCCAGTAAGGGATCGCCCGGAAAGTACATTTGGGTGATGAGGCGCTGTGCATAAGCATTGCCGAACAGCGAAAAGTGAATATGCGCCGGGCGCCACGCGTTGCTGTGGTTGCCCCAGGGATAGGCGCCGGGCTTGATGCTGACGAAGCAATAGCAACCTTGCTCGTCGGTGAGCATTTTGCCGTAGCCGGGAAAATGCGGATCGAGCGGCGCATCGTGCTGATCGCCGCGATGGGCGTAGCGACCGGCGGCGTTGCATTGCCAGACTTCGATTAGCGAGTTGCGCACCGGTGCGCCGTCCTCGTCGATGACGCGTCCGGCAACGATAATGCGCTCGCCGAGCGGGCGCTGCGTCGACTGTGCGGTGAGATCAGCGTCGTTAGGGCACAGCAGCGCAGTCGTGCATTCCACAACGCTTAAATGCTCCTGACTTTGCGGCAGGGCAATGAGCGCTTGCCTCGGCGCGCGCGTGGCTGTGCTGCGGTAGGCAGGAAAGAGGTAATCGGGATGTGTGCCGGGCGAGGCCGGGCGTATGCGTTGCATGAGTATTCCAGCTATTGCATCAAGCGTACAAGCCACAGCGACAGGATCGGGAAGGACGCGAGCAGCAAGACGCGTAACAAGTCCGATGCCAGGAACGGGATCACGCCCCGAAACGCCGTCGACATCGGCACGTCTTTCGCCATGCTGCTGATGATGTATACGTTCATGCCGACCGGGGGCGTAATGAGGCCAATCTCGACGACCATGAGGGCGAGGATGCCGAACCAAATCGCTTTCTCGGTCGCCTCCAGCCCGTAGAAGTCTAACCCCATCACGATCGGAAAGAAAATAGGGATGGTCAGCAGGATCATCGACAGGCTGTCCATGATGCAGCCGAGGAATACGTAGAGCAAGATGATGGCTGCCAAGATTGCCATTGGCGGTAAGCCGCTTTGCTGAACCATATCGGCGAGCTGCACTGGCAACTGACTGAGTGCGAGAAATGCATTGAGCAAATCGGCGCCTAGCAAGATCAGAAATATCATCCCGGTTGCCGTTGCCGTGGCATAAATGCACTGCAGAAAACCTTGCAGGCGCAGACCCTTGACAAGCGCTAGCACGGCGACGGCGGCCGTCCCGATGGCGGCACCTTCGGTGGCGCTGAAGACGCCGCCGTACATGCCGCCGAGCATGATGGCAAACACCAGCAGGATCGGCAGCGTCGCCAGCAAAGCGCGGCTGCGCTCGGTCCAGTCATGGCGCGGGCCGGCCGGTCCGGAGCCCGGCGCCACGCGCACATAGATCGCGATGACGACCATGTAGCCGAGCATGGCGATGATGCCGGGGATGAACGCTGCGGTGAACAGCTTGGCGATATTCTGCTCGGTCAGAATGGCATAGATCGCCAGCACGACCGAGGGCGGGATGAGTATGCCGAGCGTGCCGCCGGCGGCCAATGCGCCGGTGGCGAGCGCGGGGGCGTAGTTGAACTTGCGTAACTCCGGTAGTGCGATCTGCCCCATGGTCGCCGCCGTTGCCAAAGACGAGCCGCAGATCGCACCGAACGCCGCGCAGGCACCGACCGCCGCCATGGCGATGCCGCCGCGGAAATGCCCGATGAGTGAGTTCGCGGCAGAGAATAGAGCCGCAGACAGGCCGCCGCGCGTGGCGAGATTGCCCATCAGCAGGAACATCGGCACGACGGAGAGATCGTAGTTCGAGTAGCGGCCGTAGGCTTGCGACTTCAGATGGCTGAGCAAGGGATCCCATCCTGCCAATGTGGCGTAGCCGGCTGCGCCGGTGAGAAACATGGCAATGCCGATGGGCAGGCGCAGCGCCATTAAAACCAGTAACCCGGCCAAGAATAGCCCGGCAATGGCAACAGAACTCATGCTGTTTCGCGAGCGAAGAGGTCGTGGTACGCGGTGTAGGCGGCGACCGCGCTTAGCAGGGCAAACGCCGCGACCATCGGGCAGTAGGCCCACCAGATCGGCACGCCGAGAAGCATGCTCGACTCGTTTGCGGCACGCACGTCGATGAGCCCGACCAGCATTCGCCACGCGATCACCGCGGCGCACAACGCCAGCAATACGGCGGCGATACCATCCAGAACGGCTCGCGTTCCGGCACTGGCTTTCAAGGTGAAGAAATCGACGATGACGTGCCCGCGCTGCACTTGGCAGTAAGGCAAAAAACACGCCACGCAAATGGCGCAACCGACTTGAACCAGTTCGAAGTCACCCGGAATCGGGGAAGCGAACAGCCACCGTCCCAGCACCGTAACGACCGAGAGCAAGATCATTGCAAGCAGCATCAGCCCGCCGACGACGGCGAGCGAGCGCGCCGAATTGTGTAGCGCACGGCCCACTGCCGTGATTGACCACAGCGCGGGCGCGGGTGCCGATAGCTCCTCTTTCATCGAACAGCTCGCTCGGGGATCAGCGGTTGTTATTGTCCGGCGGAGTATACCGGAGGCGCCTCGGCGCACCACCGCAAAGCGCGATGTCAGCCGAGCAGCATTTTTAGCCCGACGATGCTGAGCACTATCGAAATAGCGGCGCGCACTATGCGGTCGGGTGCGAGCGAACTGGCTTGCGCACCGATCAGAATACCCGGAATGGAACCGATCAGCAGAGTGGCGAGCAGCGCCCAGTTGACGTTGCCCAAGAGCAAATGCCCGATGCCCGCTAGTAACGTCAGGGGAATAGCATGCACGATGTCGGTGCCCACCAAGGTGGCGGCGGTCAGCCGGCGCGGGTACAGATAGAGCAGCATCACCGCACCCAGCGCGCCCGCGCCGATCGACGTGAACGTCACCAGAAAGCCGAGCAGCGCGCCGGCAATGACGGTGAGCGCGGGCTGCGCCGACTTGAATTGAGCGGGGCGGCTGCCGCGCATGCGCTCTCCATAGGCGTGGAAGCGTTTGCGGAACATGGCGGCAATCGAAGTCAAAATCAGCGTCAGGCCGAGCACCTTGAGCATGAGATGATTTTGCATTTTGTGTGCGCCGCTCAAGTGCAGCCACAGCAGTGTCAGCATGGACGCGGGGATACTGCCATAGAACATGCGGCGCAAGATTTGCCAGTCGACGGAACCCTTCTTGCCGTGCACCCAGCCGCCGAAGATCTTGGTTATTGCCGCAAACCACAGGTCGGTGCCCACGGCGACACTCGGCGCGACGCCGAACAGCAGCACCATGATCGGCGTCATCAATGCGCCGCCGCCGACGCCGGTCATGCCGACGATGACGCCGACACCAAAACCGGCCACGGCATTGATCCAGTTGATGTCAAACGGCATGTGCGGCGCCGGCGAGGTTAAGGTCGAAGATGTGCGCGACGCTACCCTTCAAATGTTACAAGTAAAGCGTCGGCCGCAACCGTGTCGTCGGGGGCGTAGAGCACACGTGCGATCACCCCGTCGCGTGGGCTGGTGATGGTGTGCTCCATCTTCATCGCCTCCATGATCAATAGAGCTTGTCCTTGTTTGACCTGCGTGCCGTTCGCCACCAGCACTTTTACGATGCGCCCCGGCATCAACGCCGTCAAACGGCCGGCGCTGCTTTCTGCATGGCTGAACTCGGATTCGAGCGATAGGTGTTCATATTCATAGCGCGCATCGTCCCCCACCAGCGCCACGCGCTCGCCGGCGCACGCGTGATGGAATCGATGCGCGGTCCCGTCGAGGGTAAAGCTCAACTCGTGACGACGCACTAGCACATCGCCCAGCGCGTGTGGACGCGCGTCCACCATCGCTTGCGCGCTTGATTCCGCGCGCAAGATGCGTAGCAAGTGCTCCGCGCCAGAGCCTTGCTCGCGCAAATGGAATAGCCTCTCGCTCGGCGCGTTCATGCGCCAGCCGCTTGCCCGCTGCCAGGGAGATTGCGGCTGCGCGGCAGTTTCTGCGGGCTTTTGCTCGAGCACCAAGGCGGCGGCGGCGAGCGTCGCGGCGGCGGAGGCGGCCGCGACCGGCAAAAGCTCGGCGCGATGGCGTTCTATGAAATGCGTATCGGTGTGGCCCGCTGCAAACGCAGCGTGACCTGCTAGTTGCTGCAGTAAAGCGAGATTGGTGGTTGGACCGATTATCGTGGTGTGCGCGAGCGCGGTGCGCAGCCGTGCGATCGCTCGACCGCGGTCTTCCCCATAGGCGATGAGCTTAGCGATCATCGAATCGTAATACATTGAAATTTCGTCGCCACCGACCACGCCTGTATCGATGCGCACTTGCTCGAGCGCAGGAAACTGGCACGCGAGCAGCGTACCGGTATCGGGCAGAAAATCCTTGGCCGGATTCTCCGCGCAAATGCGCACTTCGATTGCGTGGCCGCTGCGTACGATTTGCTCCTGCTTGAGCGGCAGCGGCTCGCCGGCGGCTACGCGCAGCTGCCATTCGACTAAATCGAGGCTGGTCGTCATTTCCGTGATCGGATGCTCGACCTGCAGGCGCGTGTTCATCTCCATGAAGTAAAACTGACGGTCGGCGCCGACGATGAACTCGATGGTGCCCGCGTTGACGTAGTCGATGGCCTTGGCCGCCGCAACGGCCGCTTGCGCCATGCGGCTGCGCAAAGCGTCATCCAGGAACGGCGAGGGCGTTTCCTCCAGCACCTTTTGATGCCGGCGCTGAATGGAGCACTCGCGCTCGAAGAGGTGCACGACGGTGCCGTGCGTATCGCCGAATACTTGGAACTCGATGTGGTGCGGCTCGCGCACGAAGCGCTCCAGCAGCACGGCGTCGTCGCCGAACGCATTCATCGCCTCGCGCTTGGCGGCATCGAGTTGCGCGGTGAACTCACCCAGTTCGCTGACCAAGCGCATGCCTTTGCCGCCGCCGCCGGCCACCGCTTTGATCAGCAGCGGGCAACCGATGCGCTGCGCTTCGCGTTGCAACGTCGTCAGATCCTGCGCTTCGCCGTGATAGCCGGGCACCACCGGCACGCCCGCCCGTTCCATTAGGCGCTTCGCGGCGCTCTTGGAGCCCATCTGCTCGATTGCATTGGGCGTTGGGCCGATGAACGCTATGCCAGTCGAAGCGCATGCGCGTGCGAACGATTCGTTCTCTGATAGGAAACCGTAGCCGGGATGAATCGCCTGAGCGCCGCTGGCTCGCGCTGCGGCAAGTATGGCGTCGCCGCGCAAATAAGAATCCTTGGGACGCGCGCCTCCGATATGGATTGCCTCATCGGCAAGCAATACGTGCTGCGCCCGTGCGTCGGCGTCGGAGTAGACGGCGACGGCTTTGATGCCCAAGCGCTTGCAGGTGCGCAGGACGCGGCAGGCGATTTCGCCGCGGTTGGCGATGAGGATCTTGCTAAACATGCATACTAGTCATTCTATATATTCATGATTGTCTGCAACGCTAAGAACTGAACGTACACTGCTAATAGTATCTTAAACTAGCCGCGAAGCCATTGCGGTTTACGCTTCTCCAAGAACGCCGCGATTCCTTCCTTGCCTTGCTCCGAAGCGCGCAAGCGCGCGATGCGTTGCGCGGTGTCTTCGACCACCGCTGTTGTGATGGGTTGACTTGCAACTGCAGCGATCAACGCGCGGTTTTCGCGCTGCGCGTTTGGACTGCACGCCAGCAATTGTCTGACGAGCAGCGCGATCTGCTCGTCGAGATCTTCTTCGCTCGATACCAGTTCTTGCAGCAGGCCGATGCGGTAGGCTTCGGCCGCATCGAACACTTCCGCCGTCATGAAGTAGCGGCGCGCGTAAGCCGAGCCGATCTTGGCGATGACATAGGGGCTGATGACGCTGGGGATCAGTCCCAAGCGCGCTTCCGACAAGCTGAACTTGGCCTCGCTGCAGCCGACCGCGATATCGACGCAGGCGGCCAGCCCCACGCCGCCGCCATAAGCCGGGCCGTGCACGCGCGCGATGGTCGGTTTCGACAGTGTGTTCAGCGTATGCATGAGTTGCGCTAGCGCGCGCGCATCTTCGAGATTTTGCTGCTCGGAGTACGCCGCCATGCGCTTCATCCAGTTCAAATCCGCCCCGGCCGAAAACGACTTGCCATTGGCGCGGATGATGACGCAGCGCACCGCCGCATCGGTGTCGAGCGCAGTCAAGGCGCCAGTCATTTCGGCGATGAGCGCATCGTCGAATGCGTTGTGCAGGGTGGGGCGGTTCAGCGTCAGCGTGGCGACGCCGTGTGGGTTACATTTGAGCAATAGATTGGTCATGGGCCCTGTCCCCGCACGCGAAGTAGGCAAAGCCTGGCTTCGTCATCCTTGCGTGCGGGGATCTTTCAAAGTAAGTCGGTGAGGTTGCAGAAACTCCGTTATGCGATGAGATCCCCGCCTGCGCGGGAATAACTTTCGCGGCATAGCCGCGAACGTCACATTCTAAAAACGCCGAAGCGCGTCGACTCGATCGGTGCGTTCAATGCGGCGGCAATGCCTAGAGCGAGCACGGTGCGCGTATCTTTCGGATCGATGATGCCGTCGTCCCACAGCCGCGCCGTCGCATAGTACGGGTTGCCTTGCCGCTCGTATTGCTCGCGGATCGGGCGCTTGAACTCTTCTTCCTCGTCTTTGCTCCACTGAGCGCCTTTGGCTTCGATTTGATCGCGTTTGACAGTGGCCAGCACTGAGGCAGCCTGCTCGCCGCCCATGACGGAGATGCGCGCGTTGGGCCAAGTCCAGAGAAAACGCGGGCTGTAGGCGCGGCCGCACATGCCGTAGTTGCCTGCCCCGAACGAGCCGCCGATGATGACGGTGAACTTCGGCACTTGGGCGCAAGACACGGCGGTCACCATTTTGGCGCCATCCTTCGCAATGCCGGCGTTCTCGTACTTTTTGCCGACCATGAAGCCGGTAATGTTTTGCAGGAACACCAAAGGGATGCCGCGCTGTGAACACAATTCGATGAAGTGCGCGCCCTTCAACGCCGACTCGGAAAACAAGATGCCGTTGTTGGCGACGATGCCGACCGGGTAGCCGTGGATGTGCGCGAAGCACGTCACCAGTGTTGTGCCGTAGAGGGCTTTGAACTCATGAAACTCGGAGGCGTCGACGATGCGAGCGATGATCTCGCGCACATCGTAGGGGTGACGGGTGTCTTTGGGTACGATACCGTAAATTTCTTCCGCGGCGTACTTGGGTGGGCGCGGCGCGCGCACATCGAGGCCCGCGTTGCGGGACGGGTGATTCAGATGCGCGACGATCTCCCGCGCAATCGCCAAAGCGTGCTTGTCGTTTTGTGCGAGATGATCGGTGACGCCGGAAGTGCGGCTATGCGCATCGCCGCCGCCCAATTCTTCGGCTGAGACGACTTCGCCCGTGGCGGCTTTGACCAGCGGTGGGCCGCCCAAAAAGATTGTGCCCTGATTCTTGACGATGATGGTCTCATCGCTCATGGCGGGCACGTACGCGCCGCCCGCCGTGCATGAGCCCATTACGGCGGCAATTTGCGGAATGCCCTTGGCAGAGAGATTGGCTTGGTTGAAGAAGATGCGGCCGAAGTGTTCGCGATCCGGAAATACTTCATCTTGCAACGGCAGAAATGCCCCGCCGGAATCGACCAAATAAATGCAAGGCAAGTTATTCTGCTCGGCGATTTCTTGTGCGCGCAGATGCTTCTTGACGGTGATTGGGTAGTAGGTGCCGCCCTTAACTGTCGCATCGTTGGCGATCACCATCACTTCGCGCCCATGCACACTACCGATGCCGGTGACGATTCCAGCCGAAGGCGCCTCGCCGTCGTACATTCCTTGAGCGGCGAGTTGCGAGAGTTCAAGAAACGGGCTGCCGGGATCAAGCAAGGTAGTTACGCGCTCGCGCGCCAGTAGTTTGCCGCGCGCGGTATGACGCTTTACGGCCTCGGCGCCGCCGCCTCGCGCGGCGGTACCGACACGCTGACGTAGTTCATCGGCTAGTGCGCGCATTTGTACTGCGTTGGCGCGGAATTCCTCCGACGTGGTATCGATGCGCGTAGCGAACAGCGGCATGGGTTTGGCTCGGTTAGGTCGCGGCGCGAAAGACGTCTTTGTAGGCAGCGTAGGATGCGCTGACTAGCCATGGCAACAGCGCGATCAGCAGCAGCGGTAGGGTCGCCAGCACGAACCAGATGAGCAAAAAATTTATCGCGCCAGCGGTCACCAAGGCGGGCACATTCATCAGGGCAGCCCGCGCGCTTTGCTTTACGGCAGTGGCCGGATTGAGCGCATGGAATACGATGAGCGCCGAGGCGAACACGAGCGGAATGCCTATGAGAATACTGGTGACGTCGATAGCCATGACGGAGCTGAGTTCCATGGGGCCGCGCTCGCCGAACACGACCCGGCGAAACCCGATTTCACCCTCTAGCGAGGTGGCAGTAAGGGCTGCCCCGGCGAGCGTGGTCATGGAAATGATGCCCAAGACGAGCAGCGGCTGAAACGCGCGCTGAAATCCGGCCAACATATCGCTAACTTGGATCTGATCGGTTTCCGCGCGCCGGCACGCCAGCAACAGACCCCCTTCAATCAGCGTAGCGAGGACAACTCGTAGCGTCGGTCCGATCACAGGAACCAAGTCCAGTGCCAGTAAGAAAACAAAATAAAGCGCACCGATCAGCAGCCACTTTCCCGGAGCGCGCAGCACCAGGCGCAGGCCGTCGCGGTACCAAGCCAAGGCGTTTGCCATGGGCAGCGCGCGCGGTGGCGGCAATGGAGATGGCGCTGGTTCCGCATCCTCGACTTGCGCCTGGGGTGGGCGATAGGGATTAAGGTCCTGCACCGTGCGCTTATTGGGTTAGATTCTCAGCTGCAAATTGGCGCGTCAGAGCAGTTCTATCGCCAGAGCGGTGGCCTCGCCGCCGCCGATGCACAAACTGGCGATGCCGCGTTTGCCGCCGCGCGCTTTCAACGCGTGCAGCAGCGTGACGATGAGCCGCGCGCCGGTGGCACCGATCGGATGGCCCAGCGCGCAGGCGCCGCCGTTGATGTTCACCTTCTCGTGCGGCAGATTCAAGTCTTTCATTGCCGCCATAGTGACCACGGCGAACGCTTCGTTGATTTCGTATAGATCGACATCTTTCGGTGTCCAGTCGAGCTTGCGCTGCAGGCGGTCGATGGCGCCGACCGGGGCAGTGGTAAACCACGCCGGTTCGTGCGCATTGCTGGCGTGGCCAAGAATTCGCGCCAGCGGCGCAATGCCGCGCGCTTTGGCTTGGCTCGCAGTCATCAAGATCAAAGCAGCTGCGCCGTCGGATATCGACGCCGACGCTGCCGCAGTCACGGTGCCGCCGTCCGGCTTGAACGCTGGCCGCAGTTTCGGAATCTTGTTGATATCGCACTGTCCGGGCGTTTCGTCGCTATCGAGCAGCACATCACCTTGCTTGCCTTTGACGCTGACCGGCGCGATTTCGGCTTTGAACAAGCCTTCGGCGACAGCGCGCTGTGCCCGCCGCACCGATTCCATCGCGTAGGCGTCTTGCATTTCGCGCGTGAATGCGTATTTCTCAGCGGTCGCTTCAGCGAAGGTGCCCATGGATTTACCGTCGTAGGCGTTTTCCAAACCGTCGAACGCCATGTGATCGAGCACTTTGATGTGGCCGTAGCGGTAGCCTTGGCGCGCCTTCGGCAGCATGTGCGGGGCGTTGCTCATCGATTCCATGCCGCCGGCGATCATGATGGCGGCCGAGCCGGCGCTGATTTGATCGAACGCCAGCATCGTGGCTTTCATGCCCGATCCGCACACTTTGTTGATGGTGGTGCACGGGATCGATTTCGGCAATCCGGCGCCGAGCACCGCTTGGCGCGCCGGCGCTTGGCCGAGCGCGGCGGGCAACACGCAGCCGATGATCGCCTCGGAAACGTCTTCGCCCTTCAGGCCAGCTTGCTGCACACAAGCGGCGATTGCCGTGGCGGCGAGCTGCGGTGAAGTCAGCGCAACGAACTGGCCATTCATGCCGCCGATCGGCGTGCGCTTGGCGGCGACGATAACAATCGGATCTGTGCTCATACTGGTCATCCTATAAGTCGGTTACGTTTAATCATGTTCAATTTCGAAGGAGAGCTATTACCGGTATAGCTAACTGCCCTCGAAAAGTTCACGCCCAATCAGCATGCGCCGGATCTCGTTGGTGCCGGCGCCGATGTCGTACAGTTTGGCATCGCGCAGCAAGCGCCCGGTCGGAAAATCGTTGATGTAGCCGTTGCCGCCGAGGGCCTGGATCGCTTCCAGCGCGACTTGTACCGCACTTTCCGAAGCGTATAGCAAACAAGCGGCGGCGTCCTTGCGCGAGGGGCGGCCTTGGTCGAGGGCGTCGGCGACACGGTAGGAAAACGCGCGCGAGGATTGCAGTCGCACATACATATCCGCGAGCTTGCCTTGCATCAGCTCGAACATGCCGATCGGCTGATCGAACTGCTTGCGCTCGTGCACGTACGGCACGACCACGTCGAGCGCCGCTTGCATGATGCCGAGCGGGCCGCCGGAAAGGGTGACGCGTTCGGTGTCCAGACCGCGCATCAGCACGCGCGTGCCGCCGTTGACGTCGCCCAGGATGTTTTCCTCCGGAATCTCGCAATCCTGAAACACCAGCTCGCAAGTATTCGAGCCGCGCATGCCGAGCTTGTCGAGCTTCTGCGCAGTGGAAAAACCTTTCATGCCCTTTTCCACGAGGAAGGCGGTCATGGCGCGCGACTTCATTTCCTTCGGCGCCGTGCGCATGTAGACGATCAGCACGTCGGCGTCTGGGCCGTTGGTGATCCACATCTTGCTTCCATTGGCGACCCAGCGCTCGCCGCGCTTCTCCGCGCGGCAGCTCATGGAGCCGACTACATCCGAGCCGGCGCCCGGTTCGCTCATCGCCAAGGCGCCGACGAATTCGCCGGAGCAAAGCTTAGGCAGGTATTTGCGGCGCTGCGCTTCGTTGCCGTTGGCATAGAGGTTGTTGACGCACAAATTGGAATGCGCGCCGTACGACAAACCGACCGACGCCGAGCCGCGCGAGACTTCTTCCACGGCCACAACATGCGCGAGGAAACTCATCGCGCTGCCGCCATACTGTTCCGGGATAGTGATGCCGAGCAGTCCAAGGCTGCCTAACTTGCGCCACACATCCATCGGAAACTCGTTCGAGCGATCGATCGCTTCCGCGCGCGGCGCCAACTCGGCGTCGGCAAAGCGGCGCACCGAATCGCGCAGCGCGTCGAGGTCTTCGTTCAGGGCGGTGTCGTACATCGTTTGAGTTCAGCAGCCTTCGTGGTTTTTCGCGCTGATTCGGTGGAATGATGAGTTTGCCCGATCGCTACTGCTTTACCCGCACAGAAATCTCGCTCAGTTGATTTCCGTTTTGCACATAGAACCGAGGGCTACATGTCCGCGTGTCTTTGATGAATTCGATGACGTAACGCTTGTCTGATTCTGGCACAAACGCGAATGGATACTTGCAACCTGTTACATAAACACCACCATCGTACCGGTAGTTGATGTACATCCGAATGGGCGCTCCGGCAGGTAGCTTGGCTTCAAATGAAAGGACCTCGTCGCGAACCAGGTTTCTGTTTTGAAGCTGCCCAACTTTAATGAGGGTTGGTTCACTCGATTGTGAACCGCCTTTTACGATGTACAAATCTACTTGTGTAGTAGGCCACATGCGATCAGTCTTGAGCGTGAGGTTTGCAGTGAGGCCCGACGTTGGCGGCGCATATGGAATGACTTCGAGTGAAGTGCACGCCGAAGCAAGCAATACACTAATCGTGATTAGTACATTTCGCATCCTAATTTCCTTGACAAGAGCTAATATCGCCTTCAAAGTTTCGCTGGCAGCGCCGCGTGTTGCGGCAGACTGTCGGTGATGTCAAACCAAGGTGCCTTGGAGCCGACAAAGACGTGCATGCCCGGCTTGACACCGGGATCATCGTCAAGCGCACCGAGCGGTAGTCCCAGCCAACCGCGATCGAAGTCGAAGCGCGAGAGGATCGGCGAACCACATCTACTACAGAAACCACGACGATTGCCGGGCGAGGACTCGTAGTAGGTAATAAGCTCCTCGCCGGTTAAAAAACGAAACTCGTTTGCCTTCACCCCGGCGCGTGCGCGAAACGCCGTGCCGTGCGCTTTGCGGCACATGGAGCAATGGCAATAGAGCGGCTTGTGCAGTTCGCCCAGCACTTCGTAGCGTACGCCGCCGCACAGGCAGCTACCGCGCAGCACGATACGGGCTCGCCAGATCTACCTGTAGCGCAAATACAGGTAGGAGAATAATCGGATTAGTCTCAACCAATATGATTCTCGGAGGGATACTTACCTAGGTGCCATGCGAATCGCGCCGTCCAGGCGAATCGTCTCGCCGTTAAGCATAACGTTCTCGACGATGTGTTTCGCCATCGCGGCGAACTCGTCCGGATGGCCCAGCCGCGGCGGGAACGGCACTTGGGCGCCGAGCGATTTGCGCGCTTCTTCTGGGAGCGTGGCCATCATGGGCGTATCAAACAGCCCAGGAGCGATGGTGACGCAGCGGACGCCGAAGCGCGCCAATTCCCGCGCGACCGGCAAGGTCATGCCGACCACGCCGGCTTTTGAGGCGGCGTAGGCTGGCTGGCCCACTTGCCCGTCGAAGGCGGCCACTGATGCCGTATTGATCAGCACGCCACGTTCGCCGTTGGCATCTGGCATGTTGTGCTGCATGGCATTGGCGGCCAATCGGATCACGTTAAACGTGCCGATTAAATTGATGTCGATAATGCGGCGGAACTTGGCCAACTCTAGCGGTCCTTCTTTGCCGAGCACTTTGGCCGGCACGCCGACGCCGGCACAGTTAATGGCGCCGTGGAGGGTGCCGAACCCTTTCACGGCGGCGTCCACCGCTGCTTGCACGCTGGTTTCATCGGTCACATCCACGCGGGCAAAACGAGCTTTAGTCCCCAACTCGCTGGCGAGCTTTTCGCCCAATTCGGCTTGAACGTCGGCGATGATTACGTTACCCCCGGCGCTTGCCAGCGCCCGTACGGTTGCAGCGCCCAGGCCGGAACTGCCGCCGGTAACCAAGAACGTATGGTTCTGAATTTGCATGAAGTTGTGCTCCAAGAAAAGGTCTGCGGTTTAGCGTGCGATTATAAGACAGCACTCGCCGATGCCCCGGCGCGGCCGCGAACGGCGCGGCGGCAAACGCGTTGCAAAGAGTGAGTGACAACGTTGCCAAACATAAAATTTGTGTCAGCACTCAAACGCCGATGACGCCGCGGTAATTCGAGAGGTACAATGCCAAACCAAATTAGTGAATTGGCAACGTTTTGTGCGGCAACAGATGCGGCAACGTGTGTTTGACAACGCCAGCGGCGCAAACTGGCTTCGGATCCGGACTCTGAGTTGAAGAAGATCAGCAAATACGAAGTCGTGAATGAACTCGGCCGCGGCGCGACTAGCACGGTCTATCTCGGGCGCGATCCGCACACGCTTCGGCAGGTTGCCATTAAGGTATACAAAACGGAGGCATTTCACGGCGAGGACGCCGACCGGACCTTCTTTCAACGTTTGTTCGTAAACGAATCGCTGCTGGCCGGCAAGTTAGCGCACCCAAACATTCGCGGAATCTATGAGTCCTCCATCGCCGACGACTACGGCTATCTGGTCATGGAGTATGTGTCGGGCACGACGCTGGAGCGCTTCACCTCCGCAGGGCAGTTGCTGCCGCTGCCGCGCGTGCTGGAAATCATCTTCAAGTCCGCGAAAGCGCTTGACTATGCGCAACGCAAAGGCATCATCCATCGCGACATCAAGCCCGCCAACATCATGTTGTCGAGCGACGGTGAGGTAAAGGTGTCAGATTTCGGCGCTGCTCTCAATACACGCGCGAAACATGCCGAGCAGGTCACCGGCATCGGTTCGCTGGCGTACATGTCACCGGAGCAGACGCGCGACCAACCGCTTACGTTTCATACCGATATTTACTCGTTGGGGGTGGTGTTCTATCGGATGCTTACCGGCAGCTTGCCGTTTAACGGGTCCAGCGATGCCAGCTTGATCTACCAGATCCAGAATATCGAACCTCAGCCGCCGAGCAAGTTGAGACCTGAGTTGCCGGAGCCGTTCAATGCGATCCTTGCGCGCTCGCTGGCGAAAACGGTGCAAGCGCGTTACCAGTCTTGGGACGAATTTGCGGCGGACCTGCTCAAGTTGCGACCGAGTCTGGAGCAGATCAACGTCGAGCCGTCGCAAGACGAGAAATTCGCCTTGATGCGCGACCTGCGTTTCTTCAAGGCGTTCACCGACGCCGAACTGCGGGAGGTCATCGGCATGGCGCGCTGGTACAACCTGCCCATGGATACTACCCTCATTCGGCAAGGCGATCGGGGTCATTCGTTCTTCATTCTGGTGAGCGGCGATGCCAGCGTCACGAAGAATCACGCCAACTTAAACGTGCTCAAAGCGGGCGAATGCTTCGGCGAGATGGCGTATTTGAGCCGGCGCAAATTTCAGCGTTTGGCCGATGTCATTGCTCTAACCGACGTGACCGTAATGGAAATCGATCCCGACTTGCTGTGGCTGTCCTCGGCTGGTTGCCAGGAGCGCTTCAATGCGCAATTCCTGGAGGTGCTCGTGGAGCGCTTGCATGCCGCCGACAACCGGCTAGTCGAACTGCTCAACGAGGCGCGGCTGGTCATGTTTGAAGCGCACGCGTAGGAAATCCAATGGCGATCGCGCGAAATGTGGCTGGCGCCACTTCTGCTCAGCAGGCTAATCAAAGCGGGGCCGACGCTGATTTTGGCGGGTTCATGTCCGACTTAAGCGACTACGTGGGAGTACAGCTCACGGCGAGCCGCCGCGATATGGGGCAAGCAGAAGTGCTGCTAGAAGATGCGATTAAGCGCTTGCTAAGCTGTTTGCCGAGCAAAGCAGGGTTGGCAGCGGTTGCCGGCGGTGGCACGCCTGCTGATAGCAGCGCACGCTTGACTCAAGCCATCGTGAACATGCAGTTTCAAGATTTGGTGAGCCAGCTTTTGCGGCGAGCCGACGAGCGGCTGGCCGGGCTGGACAAATTGTTGCAGGAACTGGCGAGCATCTTGGCTGAGCACGATCCGAGCGCCTTGCGCTCCGCGGCGCAATGCCTAGGTTCGCAGACGCTGGCGCCTGAGCGCCGCACGAATAGTTCGATTCAACAATTGAATATGGCGCCTGGAGACGTGGAGCTGTTCTAGGCGCATTGATGCTCCATGAAATACGCAATTGCGTGAGCTTGTTTGACTTATTCCGCGCGGTCGGGCGGTTTTGACGAAGGAATTCGATGACGATGAAAACGATTTTGACGGTTGAAGACTCCAATTCGATGCGGCAGATGATCGGCTATATCCTGCGCTCGGCGGGTTACAACGTCGTCGAGGCCGAGGATGGCAGCAAGGGGCTCGCGCAAGCGCAGAGCGGAAAGTTCGACCTCGTCGTAACCGATCAGAACATGCCGAATATGGATGGCTTGTCGCTGATCAAAGCGTTACGGCAAATGCCAGACTACAAAAGCACGCCGGTCATCATGCTCACGACGGAAGCCTCCGACACCATGAAGCAACGCGGACGCGAGGCCGGCGCCACTGGTTGGATGGTGAAGCCATTTGACCCGAATCGGTTGCTCGAGATTTGTCAGAAACTGCTCGGTTAGCACGGGCAATGAGCCATTGAGCCACATGCGGCGCATGCCATGAGCCTAGACATCGGTCGTTTTCACCAAGTATTCATCGATGAAGCCATCGAGCACATCAATGCGCTCGAGGCCTTGGCGTTGAAACTTGATCCTGAGAAGCCGCAAGCGGAAGAGCTAAACGCGATATTTCGTGCAGCGCATTCGATCAAAGGCGGAGCGGCGACGTTCGGTTTTGAAGGTCTGGCGCAACTGACGCACGCGTTGGAGACGGTGCTCGATCAAGTTCGCAAACAAGCTATGGCGGTGACCGGCGATCTCATCAAGCTGTTGCTGAGCGCCACGGATTGCCTGCGGGCGCATGTAGCGTCGTTGCAGGGCGGCCAACCCATCGACCAAGATATCGAGGCTAAGGTGCTGGGGCAGTTGCAACGTGCCGGCGGCGCCGAAGATGGGGGCTGTGCGCGGACCGGGGCGGTGCCAGCGCAGACTCACGCGGCGAATGGTGGCAGTTGCATCGTGGTGGTGAAGCTGGAGGCGCCTGAACTTGGATCACCTGAAGGCATGCTACGTATCGAGCAAGCACTATCTGGCCTCGGCGCTGTCGAGCGCTTAACTAGCGCGGACGAACTCGCGCACGCCATGGAAGTGCGCATGCGGCTTACTAGCAGTATTTCCGCCGCGGAAGTCCAGGAGAGCCTGGCGTTCGTGTGGAGTAACGACCGATTTCGCATCGAATTAGATGCTCCTCCGGGAGCGCCCGCGGATTACTCGTCCAAACCGATCGTGGCCACAGCGTCTTTCGCAGAACTGGAAGGCGACGATGCCGGGTTTTTTGTCGAGAACTTGCCGGCCTCGCTCGAGCGGGCCAAACCGAATGATCCTCTTGCGTTGACCGGGCGCCGCTCGTACGACTTCCGGCCGGAGGCGGCACAGTTCGGGCGCCGCCAGGTCGATCGTTACGTTGCGATTCCGATGGATACCAGCTCCATTCGCGTCGGCGTCGAGAAAGTTGATCGGCTCGTCAACTTGGTCGGCGAGCTTGTCATCGCGCAGGCGATGTTGGTGCAGAGCTCAGCGCATGCAGGCACAGAGCTCAGTGAAAGCGTCAGTTCGAATTTAGGACAACTTGATCGCAACATTCGCGAGCTGCACGAGGCCGTGATGTCGATACGAATGCTGCCGATCAGCTATGTTTTCAGCCGTTTCCCGCGTGTAGTGCGCGATCTTGCCGATAAGCTTGGCAAGAGAGTCGAACTGGTGCTCGAAGGTGAAGAAACTGAGCTCGACAAGGGGTTGATAGAGAAGGTTACCGATCCACTCACGCATTTGGTGCGCAATAGCATAGATCATGGCATTGAACTACCCGCCCAGCGCGAAGCGGCGGGCAAACCGCCGATCGGAGCGTTGCGCGTACGGGCACTGCATCAAGGCGGCAATGTGGTCATCGAAGTCAGCGACGATGGCGCTGGTTTTGATCGCGCGAGGCTGCTCGAGAAAGCACGCGGGCACGGACTTGCTATCAGCGAAGCGTCTAGCGACGAGGATGTCTGGCAGCTTGCTTTTCTGCCGGGTTTGTCGACAGCGGAACGTATTACCGAAGTTTCCGGGCGCGGCGTAGGGATGGATGTGGTCAAGCGCAATGTCGAGCAGCTTGGCGGCAGACTTAGCTTGCGCTCGGCCGCGGGCCAAGGCACAACAGTGACAATCCACTTGCCGCTGACATTAGCAATCCTTGACGGCATGCTTATAAACGTCGGCGCACACACCTACGTGATTCCGCTGACGCATATCCTAGAGAACCTGCAACCTTCGGCAGATGCGGTGAAGACCGTCGGTGGCGGGGGTAAGGTGGTGCGCGTGCGGGAGGAATTCATTCCGCTTATTGCATTGCACGACGTTCTCAATCTTGCGCCGCGTTTCGAACAACCGCACGAGGCAATGTTGGTGCTGTGCGAGTCCAACGGCCAGCGCGCCGCATTGCAAGTGGATGAGTTGGTTGGTCAAGGTCAGTTTGTCATTAAGAGCTTGGAACAGAATTTCCGCAAAATCGCCGGCATCGCCGGTGCCACGATACTCGGTGACGGTCGCGTTGCATTGATCCTCGACGTCGCCGCCTTGTTGCGCGCCGGTCAGCGCAGCGAGCCCGCACTGTCGACGGCACAGTAATGTTGTCGGTGCTATCTAGTAAGGAGGTAGATTAAATGCAGGCTATCGCACAGCCATCCACGCAGCGAGAAAGTGGTCTAGATCAGGCCGATTTGCGCCAATACTTGAGTTTTGCGCTAGGCAAGGAAGCCTACGCGATCGACATCCTCAAGGTTCAGGAAATTCGTGGCTATGAAGCCGTCACCCCAATCGCAAATACGCCTGCGTACATCAAAGGCGTGACCAATCTGCGCGGAAACATTGTGCCGATCGTCGACCTGAGACTGAAGTTCAATGTGGGCGAGGCGAGCTACAACGAGTTTACTGTGGTAATCATCCTGAGCCTTGGTGTCCGCGTGGTCGGCATAGTCGTGGACAGCGTATCTGACGTGATCATGCTGCGCGACCAAGAAGTTCGTCCTGCCCCGCAGTTCAGCGCTGTTTTCGATACCCGATACGTTAGCGGTCTAGCCACAGTGGGCGAGCAGATGCTGATCGTTGTCGATATCGATCAGCTAATCCGCAGCAGCGACTTGATGCTGTTCGACGACACCCGCGAGCTTGTTTAGCCAATCGAATGATTGCCGCATGAGGCACGATGCACCGATAGCGCCGGCAATCGAGCAGCGCGAGTTTCTTTTTGACGATCGGGACTTCCGCGCCATTCGTGGGTTGATCCACGACTACGCCGGCATCGCGCTGAACGAAAGCAAGCAAGAGATGGTTTACAGCCGGCTTGCGCGGCGCATGCGCGCGCTTCAATTGAAGCGCTTCTCCGAGTACATCGAACGTGTTACCGGCGGAGACGAAGAAGAGCGGCAGATTTTCGTTAACGCATTAACTACAAACCTCACGGCATTCTTTCGCGAGCCGCATCATTTCTCCATTCTCGCCGACTATTTGCGCTACAAGGCGATCAGGCCACCGGTAGTGATTTGGTGCGCGGCCTGCTCAACCGGTGAGGAGCCGTATTCGATCGCTATGACCCTCGCGGAAACTTATGGCTACGAGGCCGACGTAAAAGTGATCGCGACCGACATCGATACTGAGGCGCTCGAGACTGCTGCGAGCGGCGTTTTTCCATTGGAGCGTCTGGAGCCGATGCAGAGTTTCACTATCAAGCAGTTTTTTCTCAAAGGCACGGGCAAGAATCGAGGCTTTGCGCGTGTGCGGCCTGAACTGCGTCGCATGGTTCATTTTCAGCAGTTGAATCTGCGTGATCTTCGCTGGGATATCGGCCAGTCGTTACTGGCCATCTTCTGCCGCAACGTCATGATCTACTTCGACAAACAAACTCAGTACGAAATCCTACAGCGCTTTGCTCCAAAGCTGCGTCCTGAGGGCTTGCTATTTGTCGGACATTCGGAGAACCTGTTCCATGCCAACGATCTTTTCAGCATGCGCGAAAAGACCGTCTACCAGCTCGCTCGGGAACGGGAACACACGCCAGGCCCGCCGCCTCCGCCGGCCCGTGCTATGGAGACAAGATGACGACGGTCCGGATGCAAGATGTTGGCGCGCCGGTTACATACTTCGACCCGCGCTTCAAGGTGCAAGCTGCCAAGATCCTGCCGGGCGAATTCTATGTCACCGGTCGGGACATGGCTCTGGTCACGGTGCTTGGGTCGTGTGTATCTGCATGCATTCGCGATCCTGAGAGTGGCATCGGCGGGATGAATCATTTCATGCTGCCCGGTAGCAGTGAGCGTAGCCCGGCAAGCGCCTCAGCACGCTACGGCGCGTATGCGATGGAGGTGCTGATTAATCAGCTACTGAAGATGGGGGCAAAACGCAGCCGCCTCGAAGCGAAGATCTTCGGCGGATGCAATGCCCTGCTAGGTGGTGGAACGCAATCCATCGGTGAGAGCAACGCACGATTCGTGCAGGAGTTTCTAAGCACCGAAGGTATCGCGATCGCTGCGCAAGATTTGCTGGATGCCTACGCGCGCAAGGTGTATTACTTTCCTCGAACTGGGCGTGTGCTGTTGAAAAAGCTGCGCACGTTGCGCAACGATACGATCCAGCAACGCGAGCTGGAGTACAGCGAGCGGCTGACAAACTCGCGCATAGATGGTGAAGTGGAGATATTTCGATGACGATTAAAGTGTTGATTATTGACGACTCGCGTCTGGTGCGTGAGATCTTGACCAACGTGATCAATGAACAACCCGACATGAAGGCCATCGGCGCGGCGCCGGATCCGCTGATAGCGCGTGAGATGATTCGTGAATTAAACCCTGACGTGTTAACGCTCGATGTAGAGATGCCGAACATGGACGGCATCACGTTCTTGAAGAATTTGATGCGGCTGCGCCCCATGCCGGTGGTCATGGTGTCGGCTCACACTGAACGCGGCTCCGAAGTCACATTTCGCGCCTTGGAGTTGGGGGCGGTTGAATTCGTGACCAAGCCAAAGCTGCATGTCAATGCTGGCACCGACTACAGCAATGAAATCGCGGAGAAGATTCGCGCGGCGGCCACGGCGCGCATTCGCCCGCCGCGGCAGGAAACCGAGAAACGCGAAGGACCCGCGGTAGTCAAGCCACGTCGCGCGGCAACGGCGAGCGGCGACTTGCTCGATCACGTGATCGTGGTTGGAGCCTCGACCGGGGGAACAGAAGCGGTCAAGGAGTTTTTGGAAGTGATGCCGCAGGACTGCCCGGGGATTCTGGTGACGCAGCACATGCCAGAGAATTTCACCAAACTGTTTGCCAAGCGCTTGGACGGTCTCTGCCAGATTACGGTGAAAGAGGCCGAGCACAACGAACCGATACTGCCTGGCCACGCTTATATTGCGCCCGGTGGCATGCATCTCGGAATTAAGAAAGTGGCAGAGAAGCAATATGTCGCCAAAGTAGTCGATGGGCCGGCGGTTAATTTGCATAAACCGTCCGTTGACGTGCTGTTTCGCTCCGCGGCGAAATACGTCGGCAATGATGCCATTGGCATCATTCTGACCGGGATGGGGAAAGACGGTGCTCAAGGTATGCTTGAGATGAAAAAAGCCGGTGCGTACAACATCGCGCAAGACGAAGCAAGTTGCGTGGTGTTTGGTATGCCGGGCGAAGCAATCGCGCTCGGCGCCGTCGGCGATGTCTTACCGATACAAGATATCGGCAAACGGGTACTGCAACACCTGAGCACTCGCTCGGTGCGAGCCGCATAATCGGCGGATTGAGAAACTTGCTGTTAGATTACGAAATCGGGCGCGTCGCCCAACAGCGCTGACTGCACTACGCTTTGCGTAAGTTGCGGCGCGAATAGTTCAATGAAGTGGTAGTGGAACGCGCGCAGATAGTGGCCCCGGCGCAGCGCAACGCGTGTGACGCTTGGCTGAAATAGGTGGCTGGCGTCAATCGCGCGCAAGTTAGCGTCGCGCGCCGGATCGTATGCCATGCTTGCGAGTACTCCTACCCCAAGTCCAAGTTCCACATAGGTCTTGATGACATCCGAATCGAGCGCCGTTAACACTACGTTCGGATTGAGGCCGAGCGCGGCGAAAGCCTCATTCACCTTTGCGCGACCGGTAAAGCTGAAGTCGTAGGTGACCAAGGGGTATTGCGAAAGAGCTTGCAGCGTCAAGGGCGCTTGCCCCAGCAGCGGGTGTCCGGGCGGGACGACCGCACACCGGTTCCACTGGTAACAGGGCAGGGTGAGCAGGGCAGGGTTGGCTGCGACAGCTTCCGTAGCGATAGCGAGATCTGCGTTGCCACTGGCTACGGCGTCGGCCACCTGTTCAGGGTTGCCTTGGTGCAGAATTAGCTTTACTGCCGGATAGCGATCGCTAAATTTTCGGACGACGGGCGGCAGCACATATCGCGCTTGGGTATGCGTCGTCGCGATGGTTAATATTCCCTCATCCGGAGTGCGTAGTTCTTTCCCCAAGCTGCGCAGATTGTCCGCCTCGTGCACCATGCGCTCCGCCGCGGCCAAGACCGCCTTGCCCTCGGCTGTGATGCCGACCAGGCGTTTGCCGCTGCGAACAAAAACCGTTACGCCAAGTTCATCCTCCAATATGCGGATTTGTTTGCTGATACCCGGCTGAGAAGTATGCAAAGCAGCCGCAGCGGCGGAAATATTCAAGCCTTGTTTGGCGACTTCGCACAAGTAACGTAATTGCTGCAGCGTCATTTGCTCAGTTTCGATTAGAATTGCATATAACTAATTAGAATATTAGTCTAACGCATTAGTCTTTGTCATTCTATGGGCGCGCCGTTACCATGCGTGCCATGGAATCTTTGCTGGGTTGGGTCTATCCGATAAGCGGCTTTCTCGTCGGCCTGATTGTGGGTCTGACGGGGGTCGGCGGCGGATCCTTGATGACGCCGCTGCTGGTATTGGCATTTGGCGTCGCGCCTGCCACCGCGGTCGGCACCGATTTGCTTTATGCCGCACTGACCAAAGCAGGGGGGTCGATCGCACATGCGCGCCATGGCACGGTTAATTGGCGCATCGTCGGGCTGCTTGCCGCCGGCAGCGTTCCGGCCGCCATGGTCACCGCTTTGATGCTGAAATCACTCGGCATCTCGAGCGACGCATTGCGCTCCTTGCTAACCACCACGCTAGGGGTCGCGCTGCTGCTCACCGCCGGCGCCATCACTTTTAGGCGCAGTGTCCAGGCGCTGGCCCAACGCCAAGCGCGCCAACGTGGCGGGTGGCGCGAGCGGCATTTGTCGGCCATCACCGTCGCGGTCGGTGTGCTGCTCGGTGTGCTGGTGACCATATCGTCGGTAGGAGCGGGAGCGCTCGGAACGGTCGCGTTGTTCTTCCTCTATCCACAGTTGTCTACACGGCAGATCGTCGGCACCGACATTGCGCATGCCGTACCGCTGACTTTGGTCGCTGGCCTGGGTCACGCGGCGATGGGCACCGTTGACTATGTGTTGCTAGCAAGTCTCCTAGTTGGTTCGCTGCCGGGTATTTGGGTCGGCAGCCAATTGAGCGCACGCTTGCCCGAGCGCTACGTGCGCACTGCGTTAGCCACGGTTCTGCTGGTCGTCGGCGGAAAATTCGTTTACTGAGTTGCCTTACTGAATCGTTTGCCAATCGAGCATCATGTACATCTACGATCAAATCGATCAACAATTCGTCGACGAGCGTGTCGCGCAATTTCGCGACCAAACGCGCCGCTTCTTGGCGGGCGAGCTCGGCGAAGAAGAATTCAAAGCGCTGCGCTTGCGCAACGGTCTCTATTTGCAGCGCTACGCGCCAATGCTGCGCGTGGCCATTCCTTACGGCATGTTGTCGTCGCGGCAGTTGCGCAAGCTCGCGCACATCGCTCGCACCTACGACAAAGGCTACGGCCACTTCAGCACCCGCCAGAACATTCAATACAACTGGCCGAAGCTGGAGCAAGTGCCTGACATCCTCGCCGAACTGGCCAACGTGCAAATGCACGCGATCCAAACCAGCGGCAACTGCGTGCGCAACATCACCACCGATCACTTCGCCGGTGTGGCCCCGGACGAGATCGTCAATCCGATGGTGTGGTGCGAGATCCTGCGCCAGTGGTCGACCTTCCATCCGGAGTTCAACTTCTTGCCGCGCAAGTTCAAGATCGCCGTGAACGGCGCTGAGCAAGACCGCGCCGCGATTCAGGTGCACGACATCGGCATCAACGCCGTGCGCAACGAAGCCGGCGAGATCGGTTTTCGCATTTTGGTCGGCGGTGGGCTTGGGCGCACGCCGATCATCGGCGTGGTCGTGCGCGAGTTCTTGCCGTGGCAGCATTTGCTCAGCTACTTGGATGCGATTCTGCGTGTCTACAATTGCTATGGACGGCGCGACAATCTCTACAAAGCGCGTATCAAGATATTGGTGAAAGAGCGCACGCCCGACAAATTCCGCGAGGAAGTCGAAGCGGAGTGGCAGCATCTAAAGGATGGCCCGGCGACGCTGATCGAGGCCGAAGTCGAACGCGTCGCCGCGCGCTTCACCGTGCCCGCCTACGAAACCCTGCCGGCACAAGATGCCTCACTGCAAGCCGCGCTGAGCGCAGATAAGGCTTTCGCGCGCTGGCATCAGCGCAATGTACACGCACACAAGATGCCGGGCTACGCTGCGGTGACGCTTTCGCTCAAGAAGAGCGGTGTCGCACCGGGCGATGCAACCGCCGAACAAATGGAAGCGGTGGCCGAATTGGCCGACCAATACAGCTTTGGCGAATTGCGTGTCAGCCATGAACAGAACCTTATACTGTCTGATGTAAAGCTTGCTGATTTGTACTCGGTCTGGTCAACAGCACGATACTACGGCCTGGTTACGCCGAATATAGGCCTATTGACGAACATCATCGCGTGCCCCGGCGGCGATTTTTGTTCGTTGGCGAATGCGAAGTCGATCCCGGTCGCGCTGGCGATACAGGAGCGTTTCGATGACCTGGACTATCTGCACGACATCGGCGAACTCGATCTGAATATTTCCGGTTGTATGAATTCGTGCGGCCATCATCACGTCGGCAACATCGGCATACTTGGCGTCGACAAACAAGGCGCAGAGTTTTACCAAATTTCCATCGGCGGTTCGCAAGGCAACAATGCTGCCATCGGAAAAGTCATCGGCCCGTCGTTCGCGCAGGAAGAAGTGCCCGACGTGATTGAAAAGCTTATTCAACTTTATCTGGCGCAGCGCGATAGCGAGCACGAACGCTTCGCCGACACCGTGCGCCGCATCGGCATCGAACCCTTCAAGCAACATATTTATGGCAACGCTCATAAAGAATCGCAGCATCGTCAGCGAGAGCTGGCAAACCCTTAACAGCGCGGACGACCTCGCCGCGCTGTCGCCGGATGCCGGCGTCCTCGCGCCGCTCGCGCTTTGGCAGACTCATGGCGCGGCGTTGCGCGCGCGACCGGGCAAAGTGGGTGTTTGGCTGAATAGCCACGAAGACCCTGCGTCCATTGCCAAAGAGTTACCGAGTTTCGACGTGGTCGCCGTCAATTTTCCCAAGTTCGCCGATGGGCGCGGCTATTCGATCGCCCGCCTGCTGCGCGAACGCTACGGCTACACCGGCGAGTTGCGCGCGATCGGCGATGTCCTGCGCGATCAACTGCAAGATCTCGAGCGCTGCGGTTTCGATGCTTTCGAACTGCGCAGCGATCAGGATGCACAGGCTGCGCTCGGCGCTTTTGCAGATTTCAGCAATCAGTATCAAACTAGCGCCTTACAGCCAGTGCCGCTATTTCGCCGCCGGCTTGCCTGAGGTGTTTATGAGCCTTGACGAGAAAGTCGCCGCGCTCCATGCCAGTTTGGATGGCATCGTCCGCCAATATTCGCCGGCCGTCTTCGCCAGCAGCTTCGGCGCTGAGGATATGGTGCTCACCGATCTGATCGCTACCGACTTTCCCGCGATAGAAGTGTTTACGCTCGACACCGGCCGCTTGCCGGAAGAAACGCAACAGTTGATCGCAGCCGTGCAGGATCGCTACCGCATCAAAGTGCGCGCCTATTTCCCGGACACCACCGCGGTCGAGCAGTACACCCACGCGCACGGTACCAACGCGTTTTATGATAGCGTCGCACTGCGCAAAGAGTGCTGCTTCGTGCGCAAAGTCGAACCGCTGCGCCGCGCGCTAACGGGTAAGGCGGCCTGGATTACCGGCATGCGCCGCGAGCAATCGCAAACACGCAAGGATTTGCAGGAATCGGCATTTGACGTCGCGCACGGCTTGCAGAAATTCAGCCCCATGCTCGACTGGAGCAACGAGGAAGTGTGGGAATACATCCGCGCGCGCAACGTCCCCTACAACGCGTTGCACGACCGCGGCTACCCCAGCATCGGCTGCGCGCCGTGCACTCGCGCTGTGCAACCCGGCGAAGATATTCGTGCCGGACGCTGGTGGTGGGAGCAGCCCGAGCACAAAGAGTGCGGCTTGCACACCGCGCCCGCTCAGCCGACCGCGCAAATTCTCTCCTTCAAGCCGGCCAGTCTGCAACGATGAGCGGCAAGGTGTATTTGGTCGGCGCCGGTCCCGGCGCGGCGGATCTGCTGACGCTGCGCGCTGCGCGCTTGCTCTCCGCTGCCGATGTCGTGCTGCACGACGCTTTGGTCCAGGAAGATGTGTTGGCGCTGGCGCCGCAAGCGCGCAAGATCGCCGTCGGCAAACGTTGCGGCAAACATTCCACCGCGCAGCGTTTCATCAACAAGATGCTTGTCGCCGCAGCGCATACGAATCAAGTGGTGGTGCGCCTGAAGGGCGGCGACCCCATGCTGTTCGGGCGCGCGCAGGAAGAGATCGATGCGCTAAGCGCCGCGCACATCGAGTTTGAAGTGGTGCCCGGCATCACCGCAGCGCTTGCCGCCGGCGCCGACCTAAAAGTTTCACTGACGCAGCGTGGCCTGGCTCGCAGCGTCAGCTTTCTTACCCCGCGTCACGGCGCAGAAGAGCAAGAGGCCGAATGGTTGCGCGCGGCGCTCGCTGCCGACACCGCTGTGTTCTACATGGGCGCGGGACAACTCGAACAGATCGCCCAAGCGTTGCTGACGGGCGGCAAACCTGCGCATACGCCGGTAGCAATCGTCGAGAACGCCTCGCTGCCGCACGCGCGGCAGTGGCAGACGACGTTAGCGAATTTGGCGCGGTTCAACGTGGACGCCTGGGCGGGGCCGGCGGTTATCGTGCTAGGGGAAGTGGTTGCGACAGCGCAGGCGGAAGAATGGGCGAAACTTCAGCACATATCTTAAATACGGGTGATAGTAGTAGCCAGGAAATAAGAGCCACATTTATTTTCTAAGCGATACCACCCTCGAATGCCTAGTTGGGCGTATTACGGATTCGCCGGAGTTGGTACTCGATTTGGAAACTCATAGATGAACTTGAGCAACATTTCCGTGAATGCGATCAGTTCTTCGGCATCCGCTTGCACCATGAGCTTGATCTCATGATTTGCTTCGTTGCCCTTCTTGCGAATGTGGTCGACCCAGCCACGCCCGTTTGGCGGAACATACCCGGTCTCGGCGAGATGATCTACATAGGTTAAAAAAGTTTCACCAGCCTTGGCCCCTTGGGCGACAGCGATGTTCATTAACAATTTGCGGCACGCAAGCACAGACGCAGTGTACGCTCCAACCGAAACAGAGTTGCGTGCTTCTCGGTATAGGGTGTCAATGTCTTTCGGCAAATGCGCAATCTCATTACCTGGTGCGATGCCCGGAACTTGTCTACCACGATGGAAGAAACTGGGTTTTTCGCAGTGCGGGCAGATGTGAATGAACGCTTGATTCAGTTGAATTGGGTCGGCGAAATAGCCGACGATCGACGCGACCGAGTAGCCGCAGAACCCGCAGATAAACGTGCGTGATGGGATTTTCTGTTGTTGTGACCATGCCAATGCTGAGTCTCCTGGGACGCCCAACCAAAAGTAGACCACCAAATTCTAACTGCACGCACCTGGCCGTGCAAAACATCGACCATTGAATGGCACACTTTGATTCATAAGCTAATGGCACTCTTGGCTATTGGGGTCAATTAGACCACAGAACTCCACTTTCACCGGTATCTGCCCGCACACGCAACGGCCTCAAGGCGAACGCCCCCCGAATCGCATCGCTGTCCACCACTTCGTCCGGTGAAGCGTCGGCGGCAATCTTGCCCTGCTGCATCAGTACCAAGCGGGTACAAAACTGCAACGCGACCGACAAGTCATGCAGCACGGCGACTACGCCGGCACCGCCTCGTGCCACATTGCTAAGGCATTGAAAGATGCTGCGCTGGTAGCGGGGGTCGAGATGCGCTGCAGGTTCGTCGGCGATGAGATAGCCGGCTTGCGTGGCTAGCGCCCGCGCAAGCAAAGCGCGGGCGCGCTCGCCGCCGGATAGCGTGGACACGGTGCGCTCGCGCAGAGCAAGCATGTCGGTCGCTTCGAGCGCGGCATGCACCGCAGCGTGGTCGGCGGCGCTCATACGAGTGCGCAATTCCAAGTGCGGCAAGCGGCCCAACTCGACTAGCCGTTCTACCGGTATGGGCCAGTTCACTTCGCCGAACTGCGGCAAATACGCGATGCGCCTTGCGCGTTCGCGTGGGGTCAGCGCCGACAGGGGACGTTCATCCAATAAGACGCGTCCGCCGTCCGGTGCCCGCACCCCTGCCAGCGCGGCAGCGAGCGTGCTTTTGCCGGCACCGTTCGGACCGATAATACCTACGAGTTCACCGGGCTTGAGCTCGAGCGAACAGTCGTCGAGGATAGTTTTGGCGCCGACGCGCACGACGAGATTCTTGGCGGAGAGCATCAGATTTCCTTGCGCCTTGCTTGCAGCACCAACCAGCACAAGAACGGCGCGCCGATCAGCGCGGTGACGACGCCGAGTTTGAGTTCCACGCCGTGCTCGATCAGCCGCACCAAGAGATCGGCTGCCAGCGTCAATACGGCGCCGCCCAAGGCAGACAATGCCAGCAAACTACTCGGCAAGCCACCGACAAAATTGCGCAGCAGATGCGGCACGACGAGGCCGACGAAACCAATTGCGCCGGTGAACGCCACACCCGCACCGACGCATGCCGCCGTGCCGAGCACGAGGCGCAAACGCACGCGCTTGAGGTCGAAGCCGAGGCTGTGCGCCACATCTTCGCCAAGCGTGAGAGCATCGAGCGCGCGGCCGGTGGTGAGTATCAATGCCCAGCCGATCAGCATGAACGGGGCGGCGAGCGCGACATGCTCGAGGCTGCGATCCGCGACTGAGCCCAGCAGCCAAAACATGATCTCGTACGCCGCGTAGGGACTGGGCGCGAGATTCAATGCCAGCGCGGTCAGCGCACCGGCGAAACTGTTGACGGCGATACCTGCCAAGATCAATGTCAATGTCGATGCGCCTTGTCCCGCGATGGCATAGAGCAGCAGCACGGAGAGCGCCGCACCGATCAAACCGCCGAGCGGCAGCGCCAACGCGAATGCGCCGGAAAGACCGCTGTAGAACGCCAGCACCGAGCCGAGCGCCGCACAGGCGGAAATGCCGATCACGCCCGGCTCGGCGAGCGGATTGCGCAGCAATCCCTGCAATGCCGCACCGGCCATGCCGAGGCTGGCGCCGACCAGCGAAGCCAGTAGCGCGCGCGGCAGGCGCAGTTCTAACAGTATCAGCGCGTCGGGCGAATTCGCGTCCGTGAATGCGCTCGCCAAAGCGCGCATCACATTGATCGGTGCATGGCCGACGGCAAGGGAAGCGACGAACAATGCCAGCCAGGCGACCGTCAGCGCAATGGCGACCTTAGCCGCGCGCTTGGTGCTACTCATTCGCGATGCAAGAGCATTTCCACTGCCGCGACGGACTCTGTCGTCGCGCAAGTGGTGAGCGCTGCCGGCAATTCGATCACTCGCCGCGACGCAGCGAAGCGGCGCAAAGCGGGATGCTCGAGAAACAGTGCGGCGAGCGAAGGGCTCTTGGCCGCAGTGCGATCCAGCACCAAGACATCGGGCGCGGCGCTGACCAACATTTCCAGCGGCAGATAAGCGCGATCCGCAGGCAAACCCAAGCGGCGCACGAGATTGTCGAGTCCGGCACGCGTGAACAATTCATCGATAAACGATCCACTAGGCGCAGCCAGCTCGTTCGGTTCGTACATCACTGCAACGCGGCTCGGCAGAGTTTGCGCCGACGACCGTGCCGCAGCCAGACGCGCGCGCATGCGCTGCACCGCTGCTTCGCCGCGCGCGGGCTGACCCAATGCCGTGGCGACGAGCTGTGTTTGCTGCGCAACGTCATCGAAGCTGCGCGCCAGATCCAATTCGATCACACGAAATTTGAATTTGCGCAGCAGTGCTACGGTGTAACGTGCAGCGTATTTTCCCGTGAGCACCAGATCGGGCTGCAACGGCAAAATCTCTTCGGCGCGAGCGTGATTGATCGGGATGTTCACCGCGCGCGCAGCGAATTGAGAAATTTCCGCATCGCGCGCCATCCAAGTGAGCGAAGCGATCTGCGTTGGATCGGCGAGCTGCAACACCAGTTGATCGGCGCACACATTGAGCGATACCACGCGCGGCAAAGCTGCGTGAAGCGGCATGGCGATGGCGCAGCAGAGGGAAATAGCACCGAGCGCACGCGGCAGCGTAGTGCTCATCGGTACAAAGTGCTGTTCATCGTCGCCGTACTTCCCTCGGATTGCGTCTGATCAGGGCGCAGTATAGCGTTCCAGCGCTCGCCGCAGAAAGATGGATGAGCCAAGCTCGGTGCTGTATGAAATCGGCTTGCTGGACAACCGAGGACTGTTAATATATACAGCATGCGACCTCTGCCTAACGAACTGCTCAATCATCCTTTGCTTTGGCGCGCGGGCGATAAGCCTGTGCTAACGACGCTCGGCATGGCAAGCGGGTTTGCCGAATTGGATCAGGCATTGCCCGACGGCGGTTGGCCGCGCGCGGCATTGACGGAATTGCTGTGCGATGCGGTAGGCATCGGCGAAGTGTCGCTGCTGTTGCCGGCGATGGCGAATGCGGATGTGCGCAGTAAAGGCGCTATCTGGATTGCGCCGCCGTATTTGCCGTATGCGCCGGCACTTGCCGCCGCGGGCGTCGATCTGCGAAAGTTGCTGATCGTGCGTCCGCCGACCGCGGCCGATGCATTATGGGCAGCGGAGCAGGCAATGCGCGCCGGCGCGGCGGCGATGGTGGTGACGTGGCTGAGCCAGCCTATCGAATACGCCATGCTGCGGCGCTTGCAGTTGGCATGCAGCACGGCCGAGTGCGCCGGTTTTATCTACCGCGCATCGAGTGCGTCACGGCAAGCTTCGCCGGCGCCGTTGCGTTTGCTGGTGACGCAAAGCGGCGCCCAAGGTTCGCTCGGGGTGCGCATATTTAAACGGCGCGGCATGCATGCTGCGCAGCCGTTGCGTTTGGTGGTGGAGTGTCACATGACTGCACCGGTGTGGGAGACAGATCAAGTGCGAATTGCGATGCACGAGCTAGCCGGGTCATGACGAGTTCAGAACGCGTAGGGTGGGCAAAGCGCAGCGTGCCCACGCGGATAAGCGCATCGTTTTCTTGATATGTCACGTTACCGCCGCAGTCTCGCCTTAGGCGCTACGTTCTTTTTTACCGTTAATCTCTCCGATCGCCGGAGTCGCCTTCTTGTTGAAGAGATAGAACGTTTACGCACTGCCTATCGTCGGGCACATGCGCGCTATTCGTTTCAGACCATTGCAATCTGTGTTTTGCCAGATCATTTGCACGCGATCTGGCGTCTGCCGCAAGCAGATGCGGATTTTGGTTTGCGCTGGTCGCTCATTAAGCGCTTGTTCGTTACCGGATCGCCCGCCGCATCTGTTCGTTCGCTGAGCAAAGCGGCGAAACGGGAAAAAGGAATATGGCAGCGGCGTTTTTGGGAACACCAAATTCGCGACGACTTGGACCTTGAGCGGCACGTTGACTATGTGCACTTTAATCCGGTAAAGCACGGGTTGGTTAAGCGGGTGAACGAATGGCCGTATTCGTCGTTTCATCGCTATGTTGCCGACAGCGTGTTGCCGCGGGATTGGGCGTTGAATCGGAAGCACGGTGCTGCGCTTTTCGGTGAACGCGATTGAGAGCCAGACGCGTGGGCACGCTTGCTTTGCCCACCCTACAAAACTATCGAATACGCCATGCTGCGGCGCTTGCAATTGGCGTGCAGCACGGCCGAGTGCGCCGGTTTTATCTACCGCGCATCGAACGCGTCACGGCAAGCTTCGCCGGCGCCGTTGCGCCTAGCGCTTACGCGGTCGTGTGATCCTCATACGCAGTCGTGTAACGCGCTTGCACTCTCGTGTGATGCGCTCACAAGATCGGGTTCCGAGAACGCTGCGCAGCGCGATTTGCTCAAGCTGCAGATCATCAAGCGGCGCGGCATGAGCGCTGCGCGACCGCTTTGGTTGACAACGGCCGGTTGTCGAATCAGTGCGCCGTTGTCGAGCGTGAAGCAGACATGGTTTGCGATGGATGAGACGGTCTCGTCATTGCGAGCGTAGTTTTTGTAGGGTGGGTTAGGCGCGCCACGCTATCGAAATGCAACCACTAGTCTTCGCGCCGTAACCCACCGGCGGTGCAAACAATGATGCCGCTTGGTGGGTTAGGGTGCGATGTATACCGAGCCTGGTGATCACATTGGGGCGCGCCTAACCCATCTACATGAAATGCGAATGACGAATCAATTATGGATCGCACTGTTTCTGCCGGACTTGTCATTGCAAGTCGCGCATCGCGGTTTGATCAAAGACTTGCCGCTGGCGATCAGCGCCGGGCCGGGCAATCGTCCAACTGTTTTCAGTGCGAATCATGCGGCGCAGCGCGGCGGCGTGCGGTGCGACATGACGCTTGCTGCCGCGCGTGCATTGTGCGCGGAACTGATCGTTTTGCCGCGTGAACCGATGCGGGAGCAACAAGCGCTCAATCAATTGGCAACGGGAGTATATGGTCTATCACCGAATACCAGTCTTGCTAATCAGGCAGTACTAATTGAAGTATCCACCACGCTGCGGCTGTTTGGCGGCTTGCCCGCGTTGCTCAAGCGCGCGCGTGCCGTTGCACGCGAACTAGGCTACCGCGTGGTTATGGGCGTGGCACCCACGGCGCTCGCCGCGCGGTTGTTTGCGCAAGCGCGCGCGCTGCCCGGGTTATCCGCAGAGCAGAAGGCGCGCTGCGGCTGCCGAGATTTTGCGCAACTGTCCGAGCGTCTGGCCGATTTGCCGTTGCGCTTATTCGATTGGCCGCGCGAGACCTTGGACGCGCTGACAAGCTTGGCGCTTACGCGCGTGCGAGATGTGCTGGCGCTGCCGCGCGATGGCGTGAGCAAACGCTTCGGCGCGGCGCTCATCAGCGATCTCGACAAAGCGCTCGGGCGCGCGGTCGATCCGCGTGCATGGTTCGCGCCGCCGGATAAATTCTTCACGCGCATCGAGCTGCCCGCCGAAACGCACGATGCGCAGATGCTGCTGTTTCCGCTGCGCCGCATGCTGAGCGAGTTGCAGCAGTTTTTGTCGGCGCGCGGCGCGGGCGCGGATACGCTCGCCGTCGAATTCGAGCACGGCAGCAGCGCGCGCACGCCGCTCACCATCAACACCAGTGAAGTGGCGCGCGATCGAGCGCGTTGGGAAACGTTAATCCGCGAGCGGCTCGATAAAACCGCGTTGCCGGCCAGCGTGTCGGCGCTGTCGCTGCGCGTGGAAAATTGGCACGCCTACACGCCGGTCAACGCAAGCTGGCTGCCGGACCATGCCGCGCAAGCGAGCGCCTGGCATACGCTGGCCGATCGCTTGGCTGCACGCTTGGGCGCAGCGCAAGTGTTCGGTGTGCGTGTGCAGGACGATCATCGTCCCGAGCTGGGCTGGGCGCGCGCCGAGCAAGGCGCGGCCAAGTCCATCAATGCGGCTGCCGGCAAAGCGCGCCCGCTCTGGCTGTTGGAGCCGCCGCGCGCCTTGGCGCTGCAAGCGCAGCGTTTGCAATATCACGGCGATTTGCAACTCGTCGCCGGGCCGGAGCGCATCGAAACCGGTTGGTGGGATGGGCAACCGGCGCGGCGCGACTATTTCATCGCACGCAACGCGCTCGGCGAGTTGGTGTGGATTTATCGTGATTTACGCGAGCGCACGCGATGGTATTTGCACGGATTGTTTTCTTAAGCGAGCCTCTCGATAGATAGTAGCGCACGAGTGGCACCGCGCCTGTATGTGCTTATGATCCACGGGATACCACTGCAATTAGTTGTAGATCGTAGCCTGGATGTAGCGCAGCGAAATCCGGGCATTCTGCCTTTGGCTATCGGCAGCCCCCGTATTTCATTTCATTGCATCCCGGCTACGAACTGTCGGGCGAAGTGGCGAACGTGTGCCGCAAATACCAGAAGTAGCGCACTGCCGTGGGTTGGGCGGCACGAATGTGAAGCCCAACCTGCTTGCTGGCAATCAAAGATTCTTCAGTAACCACTCTTTGATGAAATCGTCGTAGTTGGACGCTTCCCAATCGATGATCATCTTCAAAGTGCCACCGCTCAACGATAGCGCGCGCTTATCTTTGCCGCCAAAAGCGCACTCGATTTTGTTGATTTTCTTCTGCACCGCCTCCTTACCGTCCGGGTATCCGCACAAGCCGCGCAGCGTGCTGTACAGCGACGCGCAGTAACCGTACACGCTGTTACTGGTTTCGAGCTGACCTTTCCAGGTCGGCTTGTCGAACGAGCCCGGGATGTCCTTGCCGCAGACATCCTTCATATCCGCGCCTTCCCCCTTCAAGTACTCCTCCTGTTCACGCCAAATCTTCTTTTCGCCTAGCGATTCTTCGGCTAGGGCCGGGGCGAGCGAGCAGGCGAGAGTAAATGTCGTAAAGGCTAGATAGCGCTTGAGCATGGTTGTTCCCTCTGTGTTGTTGAGCAATGCTGGGCAATTCTGTAGAGCACGCCGGTTGGTGAGCGGCCACCTGCACGGCGCATGGCGCATCAAATCGGACTGCAGGCCCGTGCGATTCTTGCGATACCTTCCTGCAAATTCTTCATCGAAGTCGCATACGACAAGCGCAAGTAGCCCTCCGCACCAAACGCCGAACCCGGCACCGCCGCCACGCCGTTATCCAGCAAATACGCCGTCAAACTCAAATCGCTGCCGTCCTTGAGTTTGCCGCGTTTGTGCAAGGCGGCGATCGCTGCGCTGCAATCCGGAAACGCGTAGAAGGCGCCGCCGCTCGGCACGCACTTGATGCCGGAAATCTTGTTGAGCGCATCCACCACATACGCATGGCGCTCGCGAAACGCGGTGACCATCGGCGTGATGCAGCCTTGATCGCCGTTCAGCGCAGCTTCCGCCGCGGCTTGCGCGATGGAAGTCGGGTTGGAGGTGGAATGCGATTGCACGTTTTCCATGGCGGTGATGACATGCTCGGGCCCGGCGCAATAGCCGATGCGCCAGCCGGTCATCGAATAGGCTTTGGAGACGCCGTTCATGACCATGGTGCGCCCGTACAGGTCCGGGCAAACGTTGACGATGTTGTGGAACTTATCGCTCGGGCGCATCAGGATGTGTTCGTACATGTCGTCGGTGATTGGACATACATGCGGGTGGCGGCGGAACACTTCGCCGAGCGCGCGCAATTCATCCGCGCTGTAAAGCGCGCCGGTCGGATTGCTCGGACTGTTGATGATGGCGAAGCGCGTTTTCGGCGTGATCTTCGCTTCCAATTGCGCCGGGGTAATTTTGAAATGTTGATCGATACTGGCGGGGATAATGACTGGAGTGCCATCTGCCATCAAAACCATGTCAGGATAGGACACCCAGTATGGCGCGGGTATGATGACTTCGTCGCCCGCATCGAGCGTGGCTTGAAACAAGTTGAAGAAACTGTGTTTGCCGCCACATGAGACCAGGACTTGGCTCGGCTTGTATTCAAGAGCGTTTTCGCGTTTGAACTTATCGACGATCGCCTTCTTCAAACCGGGGGTGCCGCCTACCGGCGTATACTTGGTTAACCCCTTGTTCATCGCCACGATCGCGGCATCTTTGATGTGTTGCGGCGTGTCGAAGTCCGGCTCGCCGGCGCCGAATCCAATGATGTCCTTGCCTTCTGCTTTCAGCTTCGCCGCAAGCGCGCTGACAGCAAGCGTGGGGGAGGGTTTGATAGCATTTAGGCGTTCTGCGATTTTCAAGATGGTCTTCCGTTGCGTTTGAAATTGGATGCGTATATTTTACTTTGTTGTGGCCGTTCGCCCTGAGCCAAGCGAAGAGCGCCGATGCGAGCGCGGTTCGATCGGTTCACCACGAACGCGATGTTGGTAAATGATCAAGACTTTTCCCAATAGCCCTTTCCGCCTGCACCAGCCATTTCCGCCGGCCGGCGATCAGCCCGAAGCCATCGATAAGTTGGTCGAAGGCTTGAACGACGGCTTGGCGTATCAAACGCTGCTGGGCGTGACAGGCTCCGGCAAGACTTACACCATGGCCAACGTGATCGCACGGTTAGGCCGCCCGGGCATGGTGTTGGCGCCGAACAAGACGTTGGCGGCGCAGCTTTACTCCGAGATGCGCGAGTTTTTCCCCGAGAATGCGGTCGAGTATTTCGTTTCCTATTACGACTACTACCAGCCCGAAGCGTATGTGCCGTCGCGCGATCTTTATATCGAGAAAGATTCCAGTATCAATGAGCACATCGAGCAGATGCGCTTGTCTGCGACCAAATCGTTGCTGCAGCGACCGGACACGGTGATCGTCGCGACGGTGTCCTGCATCTACGGTATCGGCGATCCGGCCGAGTACCACAACATGGTCATTCTGCTGCGCGAGAAGGAGAAGATGTCGCAGCGCGATATCATCCGCCGCTTGACCGAGATGCAATACACGCGCAACGAGTTGGAGTTCAAGCGCGGTACCTACCGCGTGCGCGGCGACATTATCGATATCTTCCCCGCGGAGCATGCGGAAACGGCGATCCGCGTCAATTTGTTCGACGACGAAATCGAAAAATTGACGTTGTTCGATCCGCTGACCGGCGAGCTCGGCCAGCGCGTGCCGCGCTTCACTTTGTTCCCGTCCAGTCACTACGTCACGCCACGCGAAACCACGCTGCGCGCGATCGAGACTATCAAGCAGGAGTTGCGCGAGCGCCTCGACCACTTTACGCAGACCGGCAAGCTGCTCGAAGCGCAACGCTTGGAGCAGCGCACGCGCTTCGATCTCGAAATGATGAACGAAATGGGTTTCTGCAAGGGCATCGAGAATTATTCGCGTCATTTGTCAGGCCGCGCGCCGGGCGAGCCGCCGCCGACTTTGATCGATTATCTGCCGCGTAACAGCATCGTTTTCATCGACGAATCGCACGTCACCGTGCCGCAAGTCGGCGCCATGTACAACGGTGACCGCTCGCGCAAAGAAAACCTCGTTAACTACGGCTTTCGCCTGCCGTCGGCGCTGGATAACCGGCCGTTGCGCTTCGACGAATTCGAAGCCGTCATGCGGCAAACGGTGTTCGTCTCGGCCACGCCGGCCGAGTACGAGCGCACGCACGCCGCGCAAGTGGTGGAGCAAGTGGTGCGCCCGACCGGTTTGATCGACCCGGTGGTGCAAGTGCGGCCGGCGGCGCGCCAAGTCGACGATCTGCTTTCGGAGATTAATCTGCGCGTGGACAAAGGCGAGCGCGTCCTGGTGACGACGCTGACCAAACGCATGGCCGAAGATCTCACCGATTATTTGTCCGAGCACGGCATCAAAGTGCGTTATTTGCACTCGGATATCGAAACGGTCGAGCGCGTCGAGATCATTCGCGACCTGCGCAGCGGCGTGTTCGACGTGCTGGTCGGCATCAATTTGCTGCGCGAGGGCTTGGATATTCCGGAGGTCTCGCTGGTTGCCATTCTCGATGCGGACAAAGAGGGTTTCCTGCGCTCCGAGCGTTCGCTGATCCAAACGATCGGCCGCGCCGCGCGCCATATCAACGGCATGGCGATTCTGTATGCCGATGTGACGACCAACTCCATGAATCGCGCCATTGGCGAAACCGACCGGCGCCGGCGCAAGCAGGTGACATATAACGAGGAACGCGGTATCGTGCCGCGCGGTGTGTCCAAGCGCATCAAAGATATGATCGATGTCGCTTACGACGCCGAGGCGAGCGATGAAGAGCTTGCGCTGGCAGAACCAAAATCGAACTATAAGGTGATGAGCGAGAAGCAGTTGAGCAGCGCGATCAAGCGGCTGGAAAAGGAAATGCTGACGTGCGCTCGCAATCTCGAGTTTGAGCGCGCCGCGCAACTGCGCGATCAACTCAAAAATCTCAAGCAACAATTATTCGTGTCGCAAGCATGAGCTTGGTGCGGCGGTTGCTTGGGAAGAAGAGCGCGGCGCGGGTGATGCCCGTGGCACGCGTGCTGTTTGTTTGCATGGGCAACATTTGCCGGTCGCCGACGGCCGAGGGCGTGTTCCGCCGATTGGTCGAGCAGGCGGGCTTCAAGGAGTTGGTGTTCATCGACTCGGCCGGCACGCACGACGGGCAGGTCGGCAGCCCGCCCGATCGCCGCGCACAGCTCGCCGCGGCCGCGCGCGGCTATGATCTGTCGGGGCAACAAGCGCGCGAAGTGCGCGCGGAAGATTTCGAATACTTCGATTTCGTGCTGGCGATGGACAGCAACAATTTCGCGGCGCTTGCGCAGAAGTGCCCGCCGGCGCTGCGCGGCAAGATCGCGATGTTCATGGATTTCAGCGAGCGCTTTGCCGACAAAGATGTGCCTGACCCGTACTTCGGCGGTCTCGACGGCTTCGAACAAGTGCTCGATCGTGTCGAAGATGCCGCGCGCGGATTGCTGCAGCATCTTTTCGACGAACGTTATCTGCCGCCAGCAGGGACGGCGGGCCAGCGCAACAGGCGCTAGCGGCGCGCGCTTATTCACTAAGCGACCACACGCATGCTCGAACTTAGCGAGTACGGCAAATTTCTGGTCGCTTTGCTGGTGATCGTCGACCCGATCGGCATGGTGCCGATGTTCATACTGCTCTCGGGCGGCACGGCGCGCGGCGTGGACCGCAAGCGCATTGCGCGTTTGGCTAGCATTGCCGTGGCAGTGGTGCTGGTGGGCGCCGCATTGATCGGTGAGAGCGTGTTGCGCCTGTTCGGGATCAGTCTGCCTTCGTTCAAGGTTGCCGGCGCAATCCTCATTATGCTCATGGCGATCTCGATGATGCAGGCCAATCCGCTCAAGGAAAAGCAGACCGCTGAAGAAGCTAAGGAAGCGGAAGACAAAGACAGCATCGCCGTGGTGCCTTTAGCGGTGCCATTGCTGGCGGGACCCGGTGCAATTTCCACCGCCATCATATTTGCCGCATCGTCGCAAAGTGCACGCGGCAGCGAGGCGTGGGCGCACTATGCATTGATCGTCGCTTGCTGCCTGGCTACCGCACTGATCACCTGGATTTCGTTACGCGCAGCGATACCGATGTCGCGCTTTCTCGGCAAAACCGGAATCAACGTCATGGTGCGCTTGATGGGATTGTTGCTCGCCGCCGTTGCCGTCGAAATTTTTGTCGATGGGGCACACGATCTCCTGCAGGGGCTGGCGCGCGGTTCGCGATAAGGAGCGGCCCGAGCCGAGCGCCAACTTGCCAACGGTGTTTGCGCTTAGAACGGAATATCGATCGGCGTTAGCACGGAGGTGCTCGTGCCGTTTGGTCGAGTGACGGTCATCACTATCACATAGGTGCCGCCGGCCCAATTGCCGAACGCCGGTCGCGCGGCCAGCCGGTAAACGCCCGGCTGCGGTTCGGCGAAGCAGGCTGGACACGTGGCTGCGCTGACGAACACAGGCGTAACGCCGCCGGGATTGGTAACGGAGCTGATGGTGAAGCTTGACTGCGCGAGTCCCGCTGTTGTGCCGTGGTAGTAAACGGCGACGATCGATGCGTTGCCGCTAGCGGCAGCGCCAACCGATCCGGAGCCGCTACACAGCGTCGATGTCCACTGGCAATGCCCGATGTCGACCAACACTTTTGGCAAGGCGCCAGGGACGACCGTGGTTTGAGCAAGCGCGATTGCTGGTGCCAGCAGCGTGGCGGCGAGTAACGATTTCAGTTTCATTGTGATCTCCTGGAAAGGTACGCTTAGCGATAAGCGCGGCATTTTTGTCGATGGCGCGCTTGGTATCAAAGCGATAGCACTTTAGTTGGGAGATCACGGCGATAACATCCCCGGAACGCGTATTCCTATCGCGTCTTTCTGTTAAGCCAGTCGCTCTAGGCCGAATGGGCTAACGGCGAGCGATTGGTCAAACGAGTAGCGTTCCGATTTCGGGGCGGAGAGTGCAGCGTCAAGCGGCGCAGCAACGCTGCCGAGGGTAAAAATTGTTAGCGAGCGCTTTGCAGCCGCTCAGTGCAAGCAAGAAAAAACGCTCACTCGGGGTAACGAGTGAGCGTTTGGTTGAAGCGTTGCAAGAAACCGATGCAGCTTGTGGCTGCACCGGCTCTGCGGTACTAGGCGGTAAGTTGATCGCGCAGAGGCAAGTTACGGATGCGCTTGCCGGTGGCTGCGAAGATCGCGTTATAGAACGCGGGCGCGAACGGGGGCACGCCTGGCTCACCAACACCGGTCGACGGCACATTCGGGCCGTGCGGAACGATGTGGGTGCGCACATCCATGGCGCCTTGGCCGATGCGCAACACTTGGTAGTCGTGGAAGTTGCTTTGCTGTACACGACCGTTCTTGAACGTGATTTCCACCAGCTTCGCGATACTCAGACCCATTACTGCGGCGCCTTCGATCTGCGAGGCGACGCGTTCCGGGTTGATGTGGAAGCCGCAGTCGATCGCGGTGTCTACGCGCGGCACATTCACATTGCCTTTGCTGTCGACATTCACTTCGACGACGGAGCAGACGTAGGACTGGAAGCAACGGTGTGCAGCGATGCCTAAGCCGCTACCTTTTTCCATCTTACGGCCCCAACCGGCCTTTTCCGCTGCCAGGCGGACAACGTTCGCCAGACGGCCGGTGTCGATCGGGTAGGTCTCGTACGGGTCGCCGTAGTGCCACAACTCGCTGGAAACAGTCTTGCGCATATCGGCGACGCGGGCCGGCCCAATGATTTCGAGCAAGAAGTCTTTCGGATCTTTGCCCAACTCATGCGCCAACTCCGCGATCATCGATTGCATAGCGAATGCGTGCGGAATGTTGTTGACCGCGCGGAACCAGCCGATACGCGCCATGGCCGGCGCTTCGCCTGTTTCCAAGCGTAGGTTCGGAACGCCAAACGGGGTGTCGGTCAAACCCAGACCGAGTTCCAGCGCGCTTTCGCGTTTTGGATCCGGCATGAAGTTGGACATGAGCGAAGGCGAAACGCTGCGTTGACGCCAGCCGACCACCTTGCCGCCTTTGATCGCAGCAGTGACGTGCTGGTACGACACCGAGTGATAGAAGCCGTGCTGGATATCGTCCTCACGCGTCCAAACCACTTTGACCGGCATGCCGGTGGCCTTCGACAGCGTGGCCGCTTCGAGTGCAAAGTCACACTTCGACTTACGGCCGAAGCCGCCGCCAAGCAACGTAACGTTAACTTTTACGTTCTTCTCATCCACGCCCAACAGCTTCGCGACGTCGCCGCGCGTACCGCCAGGGCTCTGAACGCAGGCCCAGATTTCAGCTTTGTCGCCGGTAACTTTAGCGACCGCTGCCGGGGGCTCCATCGTTGCATGGTGGCCATGGGGGATGTAGTACTCGTGCTCGATGACTTTGTCGGCGCCCTTAATAGCGGCGTCGATATCGCCTTCGTTGCGCTCGATCTTGCCCGGGTTGCGGGCCGAAGCCGCCATTTGCTCCTTAAATTTCTCAGAGTCGTATGCGGCGTTGGGACCATCTTCCCAGGTGACTTTCAGCGCAGCGCGGCCTTTCAGGGCGGCATAGGTGCTATCGGCAATAACCGCGACACCACCCAACGGTGCGAACTTTCCGGGCGCGGGTGTCGGTGCGATTTGCACGACTTTAACCACTCCAGGAACCTTCATTGCCGCAGCTTCATCGAACGATTTTGCTTTGCCGCCAACAACTGGCGGGCGCGCGACCACGGCGAACTTCATGCCGGGCACTACGATGTCTTGGGCGTAATTCGCCTTACCGGTCGTGATGTCGTGCAAATCGATGATCTGCACTTTGCCCTTGCCGATGTAGCGGAACTGCGACGGATCTTTGAGATTGATCTGTTTCGCGGACGGGGTCGGCAGCTTGGCAGCAGCTTCGGCCAACTCGCCGAAGCCGAGGCTGTTACCGCTCGGGATGTGCACCACTTTGTGGTTTTCTGCACGAACGTCGACGTCAGAGCAAGCCCAAGTCGCCGCAGCAGCACGTTCCAACATCTGGCGCATTGCGGCACCGCAGGCGCGCATCGGCTGGATAAAGTGGCGCACGCTACGCGAACCGTCGGTATCTTGGTTGCCGTACTTGGCTTCGTCACCTTCGGCTTGAACGATCTTTACCTTCGACCAATCGGCTTCCATTTCGTCAGCGACGACCATCGGCAAGCTGGTGCGCGAGCCGGTCCCCATTTCCGAGCGATGGCTGACGATCGTCACGGTGCCGTCTTTAGCGATGGAAACGTAGACATGCGGATCCCACACCATGCCGCCCGGCATGCCGGTGGCGCCGGTGGGGTACGGATCATAGGCTGCCATGGCGGTGGGAACGAATTGTGCGGCAACGACAAGCCCGCCGCCCGTCACTATGCCCTTGAGGACATCGCGGCGGCTAACGTTCTTGAGTATCGGTTGATCGTGGTACTTAGCAACTGAGTGAGCGAATGATTCCATCTCTAGGCTCCTTTCGCGGCAGATTTGACTGCGGCGAAGATGCGCTGATAGCAACCGCAACGGCAGATGTTGCCTTGCATCGCTTGCACGATATCGTCGTCAGTGGGGTTTTTCTTCTCGTTAAGCAGGCCGGCTGCGTTCATGATCTGGCCAGGCTGGCAATAGCCGCATTGCGGAACGTTTGCCGCGCGCCAGGCTTTCTGAACTGGATGATCGCCGGTGGGATGCAGGCCTTCGATAGTGGTAACCGATTTTCCGGACAACTCGCCCATCGGCGTTACGCACGAACGTACGGCTTTGCCGTCGACGTGCACGGTACAGGCGCCGCACAACCCGGTGCCGCAACCGAACTTGGTGCCCGTCAGCGCGAGTTGATCGCGCAAATACCACATAAGTGGCATCTCGGGATCACCCGAGAAATCCTTAGCTTGTTGATTTATCTTAACTTGCATGTTGACATCCTCCATATCTCGGAATTTTCTGACTATTGACAGACCGCCGCGTGCGCGGTGCTTGAACCAGCAGCATCAGGGCGTTGCAAGTCCCCCTCAACGCATGTCCTGCATGCCTCCGGCAAACGGTATTGCGAATGTACGCCAGTCCCGGCGTTTTGGGTAGACGTAGCGGCGCGCCGAGCGCTAGTTTTTTTCGACGCACCGCACCGCCGAGGCTCTATAAGCGGGCGTGAGGTGTGCAGCGAGGCTGGGCGAATGCAGGTAGGCGGACGCCAGGCAAAGGGGTATCAGCCTTGTGCTTGCTTACAGCCCTTCGTGAGGCGTTCTGGCAGCGCGACGCTTACAGAGCCGCGCCTTCAATGCCAATTGATGCAGCGCTGCCGATGCAGGTTTTCGCATTGGTCGTCTCGCGGTCCGCGCAAAAGTACACGCACCAGCGGTGGGGATCACCGCTGGTACTTAAAGATAACACCCAATAGTACTGGCTGCTAAAGAAGGCCCGTATTGAATCACTGGGCCATACTCTCAATTTTCTCGCCGGCAACGTGGCCGTACGGCGAAGCAAAATCGAAGTGGAACTGCAGCGCATGCGACCTTGCCATGGGCAAGCACTATGAGTTCTGCCCGGTCTCGATCTGCACCAACGGCTCACTCGGCGTGCCACCGCTGCGCTGCGAGCGCTGGCGCCGCGCGTGATGCGCGCGTTGCTCGTCGCTCATTTCGGTATCGGCCGGGGCGGGCGCGCTGGCTGTTTCAACCATGACTAGCTCGGCAGGGCCTTGCGCTTGCGGGCGAGGGCGCCGCCGTGGCCGGTGGCGCTGCGCCATGCTGCCGTTGCCTTCGGATTGTTGATCCACCGGCGGCGCTGCGGCGCGCGTGGTGACCATCTGCAATTCACCCAGTTCCGGCAACGGCAGTGGTGCCGCCAGCGGCGGGGTGGGCGTGGCGGGCACGCGGGCCGCAAGGGGAGCCTCGGCGCGCGCCGCTTCCCGTTCCACCCGGGGTTGTTGCACCGAAGCCGGTACCGTCTCTGCCGCAGGGCTGCTGTTGGCCGCCCCGGCGAGCAGAGCAGGCAGCGATACGGCATTGGTCACGATGCGATCGCCCGTTGGGACGAACGGCTGTGTATGCTCCGCGCTGGCAGCAGTGGCTGGCTCCTCTCGCGGCGCTTCTTCGCGTTGCTGCGGGCGCGGCTCGCGGCGCGCTGGGCCGGCGCCTTGGCTCGAACTTTCTTGGCGCGACGCTTCGCTGCGGTGCGCGCCTTGGTGGTGCTCACCGCGCTGGCCTTCGCCGCGGCGCCCACCGCGCCGGTTGCGGCCGCGGCGTGAGTCCCCCGTTTCGCTCGTCACTGTTTCGGCGTTTTGCACGGCCCCCGCTTCAGCGGTGGCGGCAGACTCGCGCTCTGGCCGTGGCGGATGCTGTGGCCGTTGCTGCTGACCGCGCTGGTCATTGCGCGCTTCTTGCGGACGTTGCTGGCGCTCGCCACGCTGGCGATCGCGCCCACCGCGGTCGCCGCGATCCTGGCCGCGCTCGCTACCCTCGCGGCGTTGGTCGGTGCGCTCGCGGCGCTGATCGCTGCGTTGGCCTTCGGCGCGCGCCTGGACTTGCTCGCGCGGCCCGCGTTGATCGCGCTGATCACCACGCTCGCGCTCCGGCCGTCCGCGGCGGCGTTGTTCGCCCCGGCGCGGCTCGCGCTGCTGAGCCGCGGCTTCGCTCTGGCTAGGGCTTTGCGCGGACTCGCTAGGCGTGGGAGGTTTGAACCATCCGAGCAGACGCGAGAAGAAAGAGATCTTGACCGCCGGGGCGGCGGCAGGCATTTCCGGCGCAGTTATTGGCGCCGGTTGATCCGGTGTGACGCCTTTGACGATCGGTTGCTGGCGCTGCGCGGGGCGCGCTTCGCTGCTGCCGCCACCGCGTGGCGATTCCTCTTCTTCCTCAGCCGGTAGCGCCGCCGCCATCTCATAGCTCGGCAACGCGATGTCTTCGCGGCCCATCTCATCTGGACGCACGCGTTCGACCTGGAAGTGCGGCGTTTCCAGCGCCGGCGTCGGCAGCAGCATGATGCGCAATTTCATGCGCTGTTCCATGGCGGTCAACTCGGCACGCTTTTCATTGAGCAGGTAAGTGGCCACGGCCACCGGCACCAACGCCCGCACCATCGCAGTGTTGTCTTTCATCGCCTCTTCGCCGAGCAGGCGCAGGATGTGCAAGGAGGAGGAGGGCACATCGCGGATCTGGCCGGTGCCGCTGCAACGCGGACAGGTGGAATGGCTGCCCTCGGCGATCGAGCCTTGCAGGCGCTGGCGCGAGAGCTCCATCATGCCGAAGCGCGAAATCTTGCCGGTTTGCACCCGCGCGCGGTCGTACTTGAGCGCTTCGCGGAAGCGGTTTTCCACCTCGCGCTGGTTGCGCGGGTTTTCCATGTCGATGAAATCGACCACGATCAAACCGCCCAAATCGCGCAAGCGCAACTGGCGCGCGATTTCGTCCGCCGCCTCCAGGTTGGTATTCAGCGCAGTCTGCTCGATGTCGGCGCCTTTGGTGGCGCGCGCCGAGTTGACGTCGATCGCGGCCAGCGCCTCAGTCTTGTCGATGACCACCGCACCGCCCGAAGGCAACGCCACTTCGCGGCGATAGGCGGTCTCGATTTGGTGCTCGATCTGGAAGCGCGAGAACAGCGGCACTTCATCTTGGTAGAGCTTCACCTTGGGTGCCGAGCCGGGAATGACCAAGCGCACGAAATCCATGGCGTCTTTGTGGATGGCCGGCGAGTCGATCAAAATCTCCGCGATATCGGGATGATACAAGTCGCGTATGGCGCGGATGACTAAATTGGATTCGCGATACAACAGCTGCGGGGCCTTGAGTCCGCCCGCCGCGCTGTCAATAGCCTCCCACAGCCGCAACAAGTAGTTCAAATCCCACTGCAATTCTTCCGCACTGCGGCCGATGCCCGCCGTGCGCGCAATGGTGCTCATGCCTTCGGGCAGTTCGAGGTTGTTCATGACTTCGCGCAGTTCGGCGCGGTCTTCGCCCTCAACGCGGCGCGAAACGCCGCCGCCACGCGGGTTGTTGGGCATTAAAACCAGGTAGCGCCCAGCCAGGCTGATGTAGGTGGTCAGGGCAGCGCCTTTACTGCCGCGCTCGTCCTTGTCGACTTGCACCACCAGTTCGTGGCCTTCGCGCAAGAGCTCTACTACGCGTCCGCGCGGGGCTTCGCCGGATTCGCCGCGCAAATACTGGCGGGAAATCTCCTTAAATGGCAGGAAGCCATGCCGGTCGACGCCGTAGTCGACGAAGGCTGCCTCCAAGCTGGGCTCCACGCGGGTGACGACACCCTTGTAGATATTGCTCTTGCGCTGTTCTTTCCGGGTGGATTCGATATCTAGATCGATGAGACGCTGCCCATCGACGATGGCGACGCGCAGCTCTTCAGGCTGGGTCGCATTAAACAACATTCTTTTCATTTACTCTTCTCCCGCGCTCGATTGCTTGGGAGAACTAGAACAGCGCCGGGCGCCGCGGCATTGGCTGCAAACGATGCGAGCGTGCCGCAGATATGACGGTCGTTTCCTTAGGTGCCGCCTGTGCTTACTTCATCGGGGGAGTTAAGGTGCTCTAGTAGAATCATGGTCGTTGGTGGCGTCGCTTGGTCATTTGCCGCTGCTCTGTTGGCGCGGCGATGGCGGATGTGTGCAACCATCAAGCGGTAAGCGCAGCCACGTAAGTCCTTAGTTCTCCACGGTTGATGAATGTCTAGTTCGGATTTTGCTAAGCCTTGAGAGTGTCGATCAAGACCGAAAAATCTATTGCGTTTCGAGCGCGTTGCCGTGCCTTCGATCGCTGCTTGCATGTAAGCCGGCGCCAAACGCTGCGGGCTTTTGGGGTGAGCGAGCTTAACCCCACTGCGTCTGCAGCACGCTTTCTAGCCGGTACCTAAATGCACCAAAGCGACTCGCGGCGGCAGTCAGGGCACAAGTATATGCAAAATGAAGGGCTTACGCAAAACAGCGCGCGACGGGCAGTCGTTGACGAAAACTCAAGCGGGCAGCGCATCGACAATTTTCTGTTGCGCGAACTAAAAGGCGTGCCGAAAAGCCATGTCTATCGGCTGTTGCGCACCGGCCAAGTGCGCGTAAACAGCAGGCGCATTGACGCAACCTATCGCTTGCAGATGGGAGACGCAGTGCGCATTCCGCCGCTGCGCATGAGTGAAGAAGTGGAAGCCGAGTCCCTGCGACCACGCCAGACCGTGGTGAAGGCGGTTGACGCTCTTTACCAGCACCGGATCTACGAGGACGCCCATGTTCTCGCTATCGACAAACCTGCCGGTGTGGCGGTGCACGGCGGCAGCGGCGTTAGTTTTGGCGCCATTGAACAGCTCCGCCAGGAACTGCCCAAACAACGGTTTCTCGAGCTGGTGCATCGTCTCGACCGCGACACTTCCGGCGTGCTGCTCATCGCCAAGAAGCGTAGTGCCCTGACGGCGCTGCACGCGGCTTTGCGGGAGGGCACCTGTGCAAAGCACTATCTCGTCCTCGCCAAGGGGAGATGGGATTCGTCGCGGCGCGATGTCAGCTTACCGCTGCATAAGTACACGACCGGCTCGGGCGAGCGGCGTGTCAGCGTTGCCGAAAGCGGGCGCGAAGCGCAAACGCGTTTCATCTTGCTGAAACAGATCGGGGAGTTTTGCTTGCTACGCGCTGAGCTGGGGACGGGCCGCACCCACCAAATCCGCGTGCACTTGGCCCACTTGGGATTCCCTATCGCCGGCGACGACAAGTACGGCGATTTCCCCACCAACCGGGCGCTCGCGAGCTTAGGCCTCAAACGCATGTTTCTGCACGCCGCCGAGTTTTCTGCTGCACACCCTGCGCAGAACGTGCAGTTGGTGATAAAAGCTCGATTACCAAACGAATTGAAATCTTTTCTTGATAAACTGGATGAAGATCAAGGTAAAACTTGAATTGAATTCTGCGAATCGTGCCTAAGCGCTTTAAATTACTCGTTTTTGACTGGGACGGAACCATTATCGACTCTACCGGGTTGATCGTGCATGCGATTCAGAACGCATGCCGGGATCTGGGCTTGGTCGTGCCAACTGAGGCTGCCGCCCGACATGTGATCGGCCTCGGCTTGCATCCGGCGCTGTCGCACTTGCTGCCCGGGGTCGATCAGCAGAGTTATCCGCAGGTGGCGCAGCGTTATCGCCATCATTACCTGGCGCGTGATCACGAGGCTCCGCTGTTTGGCGGCGTGGCTGAGTTGCTGCGCGGCCTGCGCCAACGCGGACACACCCTGGCCGTAGCCACCGGCAAGAGCCGTGTGGGGCTGGATCGCTCGCTGCAGCATGTTGGCCTGATGCCCCTGTTTGACGCCACGCGTTGCGCGGACGAAACCTTTAGCAAACCGCATCCGGCAATGCTGCATGAACTCATGACCGACCTGGTGGTGAGCCCCGCGGAAACGCTCATGATCGGCGATACCACGCATGACTTAGATATGGCGGCGAACGCTGCGGTGGCAGGCTTGGCGGTGGGCTATGGCGCGCACCATAGCGACGAATTGCGCTCGCGCGCGCCGTTGGAGATCGCCGACTCGGTCGAGCAATTGAGCCAATGGCTGTATCGCAACGCCTGATCTGTGCCAGCGCCGAATTGACGGAGGGTGCCCGTGGCGCGCGCTTCGAAATTCAGCTGCAGGGGTGCGCTACGCCGGCGTTCGTGGTGCGCTATCAAGGTGCCGCGCGTGCTTATGTGAACCGCTGCCCGCACGCCGGCACGGAGCTCGATTGGAACCCTGCGGAGTTCTTCGACGACAGCGGTCTATACTTGATTTGCGCCACACACGGCGCGCTATTTATTCCTGAAAGCGGGCAGTGCGCCGCAGGGCCGTGCCGAGGCCAAGCTCTGCAGCGCGTCGCCGTAGTCGAACACGAAGGCAATATCTACATGTTGGAAGAAGAGGATTAAGCAATGGCAGATTCAAACGGTCAGCCCGCGGGCTGGGAGCGCGGCGTACTTGAAAAGCTTGCCTTCGCTGCGCTGCAAGAACAGCGCCGGGCGCGCCGCTGGGGAATATTTTTCAAGCTCCTCGGTTTCCTATACTTGCTATTCATTCTGGTGAAGATCGGCGGAATACAAGGTAGTTCAAGCGTCACTAGGGGGGGTAAGCATACTGCTTTGGTTGAATTGCGCGGCGTGATCGCGCAAGACAGCGGCGCATCGGCGGACGTAATCATGGCCGGCTTAAAAGATGCATTCGAGAACAGCCATACGAAAGGTGTGGTGCTGCGCATCAACAGCCCGGGCGGCAGTCCGGTGCAGGCGGGGCAGATAAACGCCGAGATCCGACGCTTGCGCGCTAAGCACAAAGATATTCCATTCTATGTGGTGATCGACGACGTTTGCGCTTCGGGCGGTTATTACGTCGCCGCAGCCGCGGAGAAGATCTTCGTCGACAAAGCCAGTCTGGTCGGATCGATCGGCGTACTGATGGACGGTTTCGGCTTCACCGGCGCGATGGAGAAGTTGGGTGTCGAGCGACGCCTACTAACTGCCGGCGAGCACAAAGGATTTCTCGACCCGTTCTCGCCGCGCAACCCGAACGACGAAGCGTTCGTGAAATCGATGCTGGGCGAAATTCACCAGCAGTTCATTCAAGTCGTGCGCGAAGGGCGCGGCAATCGCTTGAAAGAAGACAAAGATACTTTCAGCGGCTTAATTTGGTCCGGGGAGCGCAGCATCGCCATGGGGTTGGCCGATGCCGTAGGCAGCGTCACCAGCGTCGCCCGCGACGTAATAAAAGCAGAAGACATCGTTGACTTTACCCCGAGCGAGAGTTTCGTCGAACGCCTGGCCAAACGCTTTGGTGTTGGCGTGGGCAGTTCGGTGGCAAACCAGATTCGCGGTTCGACGCTGCAGTAGCGAAGGTGCCTGCGTCGGCGCTTATTAGGTGCCGCCGCTGAGCGCGTATCTCAGCCTAGCGCGAAAGCAGCAGGAAAACGGTCGGCAAGCGTTGCGGCTCGATGCCCTGCGCGCGCCAGTCGCGAATGCTGCAAGTTCGGATGGATTGTTGCGCGCCAGTTATGTCCGTGGCGACGCATAGCAGAGTCGTTGGCTGACATGCTTCGAGCAGAGCCGCAAACAGCGTTGCATTGCGATACGGCGTTTCGATAAAGATCTGAGTCTCGTCATCGCGGCGCGAACGCTCCTCCAACGCGTTGATGGCGGCTTGGCGCGCCGCACCCTCCACCGGGAGATAGCCGCAAAAACGAAAGCGCTGCCCGTTCAGTCCGGAAGCCATTAACGCCAACAAAATCGACGAAGGCCCGACCAGGGGCACAACGTGCACGCCATGTTGGTGCGCCAGCCGGATCAGATCGGCGCCGGGATCGGCCACCGCGGGACATCCGGCATCGCTTAAGAGACCGACGTCCGTGCCCGCGAGTAATGGCGCAAGCGCGGCTTCTAAGTCCGCCGCGCGTGCGTGTTCATTCAGCGCCAGCAGTCGCGCTTCAGCGAGCGGGCGCGGATAGCCGTAGCGTTTCAGCGTTGCGCGTGCGCTCTTGGCGTTCTCGACCACAAAGACTTGCAGCCGGTGCACAACATCCAACAAAGCCGGTGTGGCGATGGTGGTGGAATTGTCGCTTAGTGGTGCGGGAATTAAGAACAGGGAAGCCATTTTTGCTGCATTCTGGTGCGCGCCGCAATCGCGCGCCTCATTGTTGTGCATGCTTAAGGCGTGGATTTTATCAGTCCAGCGCCTGCGGAAAGCGCGTGAACCCGCGCCGATATTGGATTCTCCGGTAACCGCATAGTGCGTATTGCACTTGGCACACAAGCTGCAATGACTCTGTCGAGAGCATAGTGCTCTGCATCACACCATCCTGCGAGGAGAATTACATGAATCGTCGTGATTTTATGAAGAACGCGGCGTTGGCCGCTTCCGCTGTAACCGTGGCGCCGTGGGGCACGCTTGCGCGCGCCGCCGATGGGCCGATCAAAGTCGGCGTGCTGCACTCGTTGTCGGGCACGATGGCGATCAGCGAAACGGCGCTGAAGAATACCGCGCTGATGACGTTCGATGAAATCAACGCCAAGGGCGGCATCTTGGGCCGCAAGCTGGAACCCGTGGTGGTTGATCCGGCATCGAACTGGCCTCTGTTCGCTGAGAAGGCGCGTCAACTGATCACTCAAGACAAAGTTTCAGCAGTGTTCGGCTGCTGGACTTCGGTATCGCGCAAGTCAGTGCTGCCGGTGTTCGAGGAATTGAATGGCCTGTTGTTCTATCCGGTGCAGTACGAAGGCGAAGAGTTGTCGCAGAACGTGTTCTATACCGGTGCGGCGCCCAATCAGCAGGCGATTCCGGCGGTGGAATATTTGATGAGCGCGGACGGCGGCGGTGCAAAACGCATTTTCCTACTTGGTACGGACTACGTGTATCCACGTACCACTAACAAGATCTTGCGCGCCTTCCTGAAGAAGAAAGGCTTGGCAGACGACGCGATCGAGGAGATTTACACGCCGTTCGGTCACAGCGATTACCAAACCATCGTCGGCAATATCAAGAAGTTCGCGGCTGCCGGCAAGACCGCTGTGGTCTCGACCATCAACGGCGATTCCAACGTGCCGTTCTACAAGGAATTGGGCAATCAAGGTTTGAAAGCGACCGACGTACCGGTTGTGGCCTTCTCGGTCGGCGAAGAAGAGTTGCGCGGCATCGACACCAAGCCATTGGTCGGGCACCTTGCCGCGTGGAACTACTTTATGAGCGTGAAATCGGCGGAGAACACCGCTTTCATGAAATTATATAAAGATTGGGCGAAGGCTAACAAAGTGCCGAACGCCGACAAAGTCGTCACCAACGATCCGATGGAAGCGACCTACGTTGGCATCCACATGTGGAAGCAAGCGGTGGAGAAGGCCAAGTCGGTGGAGGTGGATAAAGTCCGTCCGGCGATGGCAGGGCAGACTTTCAAAGCGCCATGCGGGTTTGCCTTAAAGATGGACGAGACCAATCATCACTTGCACAAGCCGGTGATGATCGGCGAGATCCAAAGCAACGGCCAGTTCGACATCGTGTGGAAAACAGATAAGCCGATTCGCGCTCAGCCGTGGAGCCCCTTTATCCCTGGTAATGAAAGTAAGCAGGGCGCCTAACGGCAATTGCGATCCAGCGTCGAAAGCGGGCCGCGTAAGCGGCCCGTTCCTTAACATAGCTGGCTTTTTCTTAAGCCGCGATCGGTGAGGTCGATCCGGTATTCGAGGAGAACTAGAAAGTGCATGTAGCGCTTCGGTTGATATTGCTTCTTGCATTGTGCAGTGGCGTTGCGCGAGCGCACGCGGCGGTGGCAGATTGGGTGCGGCAACTGGCGACGGGCGACAACAGTGCCAAAGCAGAAGCCATCGACGGTTTGGGCGCCAGCGGCGAAACCGTGGCGCTGCCGATATTGCAAGCGCTGCAAGACGGTGCATTGCATGCGACCCCAGACGGCACCGTGTTGGTCATCGACGAGCGCGGAAACGCGGCGGATGCCATGAGTGGCGCGGCGGTGTTGAGCGTACCGGAGGGGACCGAGAAGATCAGCATCAACAACCGGTTGCGCCGACAATTAGGGGCGGCTCTGTCCGGCTTGAAACTGTTCGCTCAAGACGTGCAACTGCGCCTCAATGCGGCGCGAGCCCTGCAAGAGAATGCCGGCGAAGAACTATTGCCTCTGCTCGACAAAGCGCTAGCAAAGGAGCAGGAGCCGGCCGTCAAAGATGCGCTACTCATCGCTCAAGCCAAGATCAATTTGAGCAGCGCCGATGCCGCGAAGCGCTTAAGCGCAGTGCGAGCCTTGGCAAACTCCAGCAGCGGCGCGGTGAAGACGACGCTGTTAGCGATGGCGCAGCGCAATGCCGACGGCAGTTTCGCCGAACCGGACGCCGAGGTGCGCCATGCGGCGCACATGGCCGCCCGCAATATCGACACGCGGATCAAGCGCAGCGAACTTCTCGGCCATGCGTTTTCCGGGGTGAGCTTGGGCAGCGTGTTGTTGCTGTGCGCGCTTGGCTTGGCAATTACTTTCGGGTTGATGGGCATCATCAACATGGCGCACGGCGAAATGCTGATGATCGGTGCTTATGCGACCTACGCAGTGCAAATCGTGTTTCAGAAGTATCTGGCCGCACATGTCGATTGGTACCTTTTGGCGGCAGTGCCCGCCGGGTTCTTGCTCGCTGCGTTGGTTGGCATGGTGTTGGAGCGCAGCATCATCCGGCATCTGTACGGGCGTCCGCTGGAGACATTGCTCTGCACATGGGGTATTAGTCTAATTCTGATCCAGATCGTGCGCCAAGTCTTTGGCGCACAGAACGTAGAGGTGGCTAACCCTTCATGGATGTCCGGCGGCATCGCGATGTCATCCGGGCTCGTGCTGCCCTACAACCGCATCGTCATCATTGCGTTTGCTGCCGTGGTCGTACTGCTCGTGTGGCTGCTGATGAACCGCACGCGGCTGGGTTTGTATGTGCGCGCAGTGACGCAAAACAGAACGATGGCCGATTGTGTCGGCGTAGCTACCGGCAAGGTCGACACGCTCACCTTCGGCTTGGGTTGCGGTATCGCAGGACTGGGCGGGGTGGCGCTGTCGCAGATCGGCAATGTCGGTCCGGAGTTGGGACAAAGCTATATCGTGGATTCGTTCATGGTTGTGGTGCTAGGTGGCGTGGGTCAACTGGCCGGCACGATCATTGCCGCTACCGGATTGGGCGTCGTCAACAAATTCCTGGAGCCGTACGCAGGGGCTGTACTCGGTAAAATTCTAGTACTCGCGTTCATCATCATCTTCATCCAGCGTCGCCCGCAGGGATTATTCGCAATGAAGGGTAGGAGTGTAGAAGCATGAGCTACCGAGCCTGCGAAGCTGCGAGCAAGGCGAATGCTTCTGGCGCCGAGGCGCGACTGCAAATTAGTCGTAGTGCTGATTCTGAGGCGCAGAGCATGAGCTACCGAGCCTGCGAAGCTGCGAGCAAGGCGAATGCTTCCAGCACTGAGAAGGCGTTGTCATGATCACGCAACGCTTGCTCACGACGCGCGCTTGGGGGGTGGTAATCGCCGTTGCGCTGCTGTTGATCGTCCTGCTCCCAGCTGCTAACGTATTCTTGCCAGTTGATCATTCACTGCACATCTCGACCTACGCGATCGCCTTATTGGGCAAGATCATGTGCTACATGATCGTGGCATTGGCGATGGACCTCATCTGGGGCTACACGGGCATCTTGAGTTTGGGGCACGGCTTGTTCTTCGCGCTGGGCGGCTACGCCATGGGCATGCACTTGATGCGCATGATTGGGCGCGAAGGGCAGTACCAAAGCGACCTGCCCGACTTCATGGTGTTTCTCGACTGGAAAGAGTATCCGTGGTACTGGTCGTTTACCGAGCATTTCTGGTATGCGGCGCTGCTGGTGGTGCTGGTGCCGGGCGCGCTCGCGTTTGTGTTTGGGTTCTTTGCCTTCCGTTCGCGTATCAAGGGGGTGTACTTTTCCATCATCACGCAGGCGCTGACATTCGCGGCGATGCTGCTGTTCTTCCGCAACGATATGGGATTCGGCGGCAACAACGGCTTCACCGATTTCAAGCGCGTACTTGGGTATCGCATCGCCGAGCCCGCGACGCGCGCGACGCTATTTGCCATCACGGCGATGGTGCTTCTAGGCGCGTTCTTGCTGTGCCGCTATCTCGTTACGTCAAAGTTCGGACGCGTGCTAACCGCTATTCGCGATGCCGAAAGTCGCGTCATGTTTTCCGGCTATAACCCGCTCTGGTACAAACTCGGCGTATGGACATTTTCGGCGGTGCTATGCGGCATAGCTGGCGCGCTGTATGTGCCTCAAGTGGGCATCATCAATCCGAGCGAAATGTCGCCGGCCAATTCGATCGAGATCGCGATTTGGACCGCAGTCGGCGGACGCGGGACTTTGATCGGCGCTATCGTCGGAGCAGGATTAGTGAACGGACTTAAGAGCTGGTTCACGGTTGCGTTCCCTGAATATTGGTTGTATGCGCTCGGCGCGTTGTTCATCGTCGTGACCTTGTACCTGCCCAACGGCATCGTAGGGTTGGTGCGCAAGCGCGCCCGGCCAGCAGCCGCGACGCCTGCAGCTGCTGCGGCGCAAGGTGGCAACGCATGAAACCGACGGAAGAGTTTCAGCAGACTGACGCCGCAACGCCACAGCGCGACGACCGGCACAGCATGCTCGCGCTATTGCGCGCGGGCCGGGAAAACATGCTGGCGCAGCAGCGCGAACAGTGGGACGCGCGACCGCAATTTTCGCGTCTGGTTACCAGCGATGATGTCGACGTCACACACGGACCGATCCTGTATCTGGAGGACGTTAGCGTAAGTTTCGATGGGTTCAAAGCGCTGAACAAGCTATCGTTGACCATCGATGCGGGTGAGCTGCGCTGCGTCATCGGACCGAACGGCGCCGGTAAGACGACCATGATGGATGTCATTACGGGTAAGACTCGTCCAACGTCGGGGCGTGCCTTCTTTGGTCAGACCATTGATCTCACCAAGCTGAGCGAGCCGCAGATCGCGCACGCCGGCATCGGGCGCAAATTTCAGAAGCCGACGGTATTCGAGCGCCACACCGCGTTCGAGAACCTCGAGCTGGCGATGAAAACAGATAAGCGGGCGCGACGTTCTTTGACCGCCAAATTGAGTTCTTCCGAGCTGGAGCGCATCGAGCACTGCTTGGAGACGGTAGCGTTGTCCGCGCAGCGCGACAAGCTTGCCGGACTGCTGTCACACGGTCAAAAGCAATGGCTGGAAATCGCTATGTTGCTCATGCAAGAGCCGAAACTGTTGATGTTAGACGAACCGGTGGCCGGAATGACCGACGAAGAAACGGCGCGCACCGCCGAGTTGCTGAAGGGATTGGCGGGCAAGCATTCAGTGATTGTGGTTGAACACGACATGGAGTTTGTCAGCAGCATCGCGCGCCAGGTGACAGTGTTGCACGAGGGCTCGGTTTTAGCGGAAGGCACGATGGATAAGATCAAAAACAATGAACGTGTGATCGAAGTGTATTTAGGTCGATGAGAAGGCGCTGAGTGATGTTATCCGTGCGCAACCTCAATCAATACTACGGCAGCAGCCATACACTGCGCGATGTTAGCTTCGAAGTGCCGGCCGGTGCTTGTACGGTGCTGCTTGGACGCAACGGCGTTGGCAAGAGCACGCTGCTCAAGTGCCTAATGGGGGTGCTGCGCGCGACGCGCGGCAGCGTTTGGTTCGATAACAAAGAGATCACCAACTGGACGCCGCATCGGCGTGCCGGCGAAGGCATCGCCTATGTGCCGCAGGGACGCGAGATCTTTGCGCGCTTGACGGTGGAAGAAAACCTGCAAATGGGCTTCGCGCGTCTGCGCAACGGCGCCTCCCGCATGGTTCCCAGTGAAATGTATGAGCTGTTTCCGGTGCTAAAAGACATGCTCGGGCGGCGCGGCGGTGATCTCTCGGGCGGGCAACAGCAACAACTGGCGATCGCGCGCGCACTGGTATCACGCCCGAAGTTGCTCATACTGGACGAACCGACCGAAGGCATTCAACCGTCCATCATTAAAGACATCGAGCGCGTGATCGCAAAGTTGGCTGCCCGCGGCGATATGGCGATTTTGCTGGTGGAGCAGTATTATGACTTCGCCGAAAGACTCGCAGATCACTTTATCGTCATGTCACGCGGAGAAGTCGTGAAACAAGGCTTGGGACGCGATATGGAGCAACACAATGTGCGCTCCTATCTCGCGGTATGAGCGGCACGAAGTGCTGCGCCACAGATTTCTGTGGACCAGCACATAGTGCGCGTTGCTGCCTTTCGGCATGAACGCGGCCGCGCCCGCGTCCGCTGGCGCCGCCCACTCACCTTGGCAAGCTGCCCTCGAGCTTGAATTCGCCCGCCGCGGCGAAGGCACCGTGCTCGCGCGGCGCAATCAGCGCGGCCCGCTCACGCTGCAAAAAGCGCTCTATCCAGAGGGCGAGTCGGTTTGCCATTGCGTCGTTCTGCATCCGCCTGGGGGGATCGTCGGGGGCGACGAATTGGCGTTGCGCTTTCGTGCAAACGAGGGTGCGCACAGCTTGCTCACCACGCCGGGAGCCAGCAAGTGGTACCGCTCGGACGGTCTGGCCGCGACGCAGCGCGTCGACATCGAACTCGCGGCAGGTGCACGTTGTGAGTGGTTGCCGCAGGAAACCATCTTCTTCGCTGGTGCGCGCGCAAACTCGGAAGTAATTTTGCGCCTTGCCGCAGACGCGCTTGCGTTCGGCTGGGACATCAATTGTCTGGGTCGACCTGCTGCCGGCGAACGATTCGACACCGGCCTGCTGCACCTGGCCTTGACGATCGAGTACGACGGTAACTTGCTGTGGCTGGAACGCGCTCGATTGGCCGGCGGCGACGCATTGATGGCTTCACCCATCGGGTTGCGCGGCTATAGTGTGTTCGCCACCGCCTACTTCGCCGGCCGCGAATGCGCTGCTTCCTTGCTTGAATCACTGCGTGAGATACCTGTGCCGCCGAGCGCCGACGCGGCACTCACCGCGCTGCCGCGCTTGCTCGTGGCGCGCTACTTGGGCAATTCCGCCGAGCAGGCGCGGCTCTACTTCATCGAGCTTTGGCGCAGGGTGCGGCCGGCGGCACTGGGCAAAGCTGCGTGTTTGCCGAGAATCTGGAATACTTGAACTCGGACGACCAGCGCGCGCGTGCTTGGCGCAGAGAACAAGTCTTGGTTTCGCAGCCTGCGAGCGGCAGGTGCGGTCGTGATCATCCGTTAGAGTCGTGTAGCCCACCGCGGTAAGGAGTCGCGAGCCTCATGAAGTCGGGCGCGGTCATAATTTTGTTGGTCATGGGATTACTCGCTTTTCTGTTCCTCTGGTTGTTCAAGCTGGGGTTCGAGAATGTTTGGCGCGGTTATTCCAGCTCGAGCTGGCCCGTGACCGAAGGCTTGGTGGTGTCCGCCGATCCAAGCTCCAGCGGCAGCAACATCAACAACCGGCCGACGACCGCGATTCATCGGCTCACGCTCGGTATCCGCTACCACGTAGGGGGCCGTGCTTATTCGACGGAGCAGATCTCCTGGGGGCAAACCCTGGGCACCAGCGATCCGAGCGATGCAGCACTGCTTGGGTTGCGCTACCGAACCGGACAAACCGTGCAGGTCCGTTACGACCCGGACAACCCCGCGGAAGCGGTGCTTATCCCCGGCCTCCATGCGTCCGCGTTTCTTCTTCCAGCGAGTGCACTGGCGCTTCTGGCGCTAGTGGCGCCAGGCGTTGCTTTCGGTTGGAGTTCGCTATCCGCTGACGCCGTAGAGTCTGGCGCTGAAAGCTCAGGGCTGATGATGTGGTCGATCCGCCTCGTGCTGTTGGTGTTTCTCATCTTCGGCTCCGGTTTGCTTGTGGCCGGATTCCGGGACGTTAGCTATGCGATCAAGAGCCACGCTTGGCCGACGACAAGCGGTGAGTGGGTACAGCGGCAGAGAGAGGATTTCGACGGTCCGGCTCCGCCTGGCCATGTACCGGCACCCGAGGCGCGAATCGGCGTCGAATATGTTTACCGCTATGCGGTTAACGGTACCCAACGCTTCAATAACATGCGCAGCTTCGGCCAAGGTCCGGCAGGCGGCAGCCGCAGCGATGAAGAAATCGCGGCACAGTTCCCGCGTGGCCGGTCGCTGCAAGTCTACTACGACCCGACGGATCCTGATCAGTCGACTTTGGTGCCTGGAATCTCGCCTCGTGTTTGGATCCTGCCTGGCATTGGCATGGTGCTCTTGCTGATCGGCACATTGGTTTTCGCGCGCTGGAACAAGTCTTCGCGCAAACACAGCGGCGCCGCTTCGGTGCGGCAGCCAGGAACGCGTGGAGGCACTGCGAAGACTTCGCCGCCTCGATCCGGGAAACGAAGGGGCAAGACGGGAAGGTGAAGGTTGCGGTGCAGGGAGCGGGTTTGAAGCCTCTTTGCCTCCGCGGCGAACCGCATGAGACTCGCGAGCCTAACGGCGGATCGGTGCACGTTGCTGATGTAACCGGCCAACTTTGCCATACCACCGGCTGCTTGCGCGCATTGCACGTTAACTCGGCCCTATCGGCTTTTTGCGTTGCACCAGTTGCAGGTCGCGAACCTCCGCTTTGGCGCGGAATCCGAGAATCTCGTTGGCGTGAATAATGGCATTGGCGATTTCTTCCGTGGTTACCCGTTTGGCCATCGCCTGATCGCGGATGATTTCGTACGCCTGCTCTTCGTTGATGCCGCGCGTTTCCATCAGAATCGCCTTCGCTTTGGTCAAGCGCCGGATGCCGGCTAGACGCTGGTCGAGTCGCTGAATCTGCTTATGCTGCTCAGTTTCGCGCGCCGCGATCTGACGTGCCACGACCATGACGGACAGTAGACCGAATGATTTCACCGGTGAAGCCACCACGCCATTCACGGAGAACTTCAGCATCGCTTCGATGGTGGTTGGGTTTTCATAGTCAAGCACGGCGACGATGGGCGGCTTTTGCTCGCCGTTGCTCCAAGGCAGGCTGAGCGAGAGCGTTTCGGGGCGCACCGCCAGAAACACTAAGTCGGTCTCGTCGGGTAAGCGCTCAGTCGGCGGCCAAAACGCCTGCACTTGACAACCAATGCGCTGCAATTGGCGAATGATGTCTATGCCGTCTTCATCGTTAGGATGAAAAACTGTTACATGCAAACTGCGCAAGTCCCGCAGTAAAGCGGGCGTGACCGATTTCCTGGGCATGCTAAGGAACTCCGCGATTAACCAACGCTCGCAACAGTTACCTGAGAGGACCAATCTTTGATCGAATGGTCCACCAAGTAGGGATCGGGCTTAACCGGGCGCGCCGCGGCTTGCAGGATCTCGAATTGGCCGCTGGCATCCACGCGGCCGATGCGCGGCGTGAGATAGGTGTGGTGGTTAGCGCCATCGATCTTGACTAAGCCCTGCGGCGCATGAAATTCCATTCCAAGAATCGCCGGCAATAGCTGCTGAATGCTATCCGTGCCGACGCTACGCAGCGCCTCGGCAAGCATATGCGCCTGAAAGTAGGCGGCTTCCCAACACATGTTCGTTACCGCGTCGGCGCCGAAACGGCGCCGGTACTTTGCCACTGCCTGCTGGTTTGCTTCGGTTGCAATGGACTGAAAGTATGTCGCCGCGGTGATGTGCCCGCACGCTACTTCCGCGCCCATCTCTGCAACCTCCGCCTCAGATGTCGTCAGGCTAGCGATGGGCATTTTGCGCGGATCCAACCCTGCCTCGGCGTAGGCGCGGTAAAAGTGGCCGGTTGCGCGTCCAACGACGGTAGAAAAGATGAAATCCGGCTGTTGGCGCTTGATGTCCGCAACGACCTCGCGAAAATCCAGCGCATCAGCATCGAGCTTGACATAGCGCTCGGCGACCCGCTTGCCGTGGTGCTCCAGAAGCATGTCCCCCATGATGCGATTCGACTCGTAGGGGTAAATGTAATCCGAGCCGACTAAATAGGCGCGCGCGCCAAAGTTGCTCATCATATATTGCGCGAGCTGGACGCTATTCTGATTGGGCGCAGCGCCCGTGTAGATGACGTTGTCAGAGAACTCAAAACCTTCATAAAGCGTGGGGTACATCAGCATGGCATTCCAGCGCTGCACGACTGGCAGAACTGCTTTGCGTGTGCTGGACATATAGCATCCCAAGATGGTGCGCACGCCATCCTCGACGATCAGCTTCTCAGCAAGAATCTTGTAGGTGCCTGGCGACGAAGCCGGGTCATAGTGCACGGCAATTACTTCACGGCCGTGTATGCCGCCTGCCTCGTTGATCTCTTGAAACGCAAGCAGCGTCGCTTGCAACTGCGACGTCTCAATAGTCGACGTGGCACCGCTCTGTGAGAACAGTACGCCTACTTTAATGGGAGCTGTGCTTTTTCTCATGAAACGCAAATTCTCTACGTGCGCCCGGCCAACACAGGGCGTCCATACAATTTTGCGTATGTAAGGCAGGGTGGTAGCGATTATAGGCTGGAATCCGCGCGCAATGCACGTGCGCAATTGACCCCAGCCACTTGACTAGCGCACCTCACCCGTCGTATCGTTACCTGGACTGATTCGTGTAGTCTAAAGTAAGCCTTGCGCCGCCAAAGAAGTCGGTCGCGAGGCAGGCACAGAAGCCCTTTCGCAGCATAGCTGCCGAAGGGCTTTTTTTGTATCCAAAGCATTGCTTTGTGAGTCGGGGTGACGACACGGTCAGTTCAGCAATAGTAATTGAGCGCCCGGGGCGCAGCTTGCGCCCGGGAGAGCGGCATTTCGCGTGAAGTAGGCTAACTGAAGGCCAACCGAGGAGAATCCAACAATGAGTGCTTCCGATAGACGCAGTTTTATCAAGGCAGGCGCAGCACTGGGTGCCAGTGCCGCTGTAGGACCCTGGTTCATCAAAGATGCTCGTGCAGCCGATGTCATCAAGGTCGGTCAATTGCATTCACTAACCGGCACTATCGCGCTCGCTGAAGCGGCTATCGTCGATGCGGAAAAGATGGCGATTGACGAGATTAACGCTGCGGGCGGCGTCATGGGCCGCAAGATCGAATCGATAGTTGAGGACGGTGCCAGCGACTGGCCGACTTTCGCGGAAAAAGCTAAAAAGCTGTTACAGCGCGACAAGGTTGCCGCGGTGTTCGGTTGCTACACCTCTGCGTCGCGCAAGTCCGTGCTGCCGGTATTCGAGCAGAACAACGGCTTGCTTTACTACCCGACGTACTACGAGGGGCAAGAGCAATCCAAGAACGTCATTTACACGGCACAGGAAGCTACGCAATCCGTGATCGCCGCGATCGAGTGGCTGGCGAAGAACAAAGGCAAGACATTCTTCTTGGTCGGTTCCGATTACATCTACCCACGTACCTGCAACAAGATCGCCAAGCCGACGATTGCGCGCGTCGGTGGCAAAACGCTCGGCGAAGAGTATGCACCGCTCGGCCACACCGAGTTTTCCTCGATCATCAACAAGATCAAAGCGGCTAAGCCCGACTGCATTTACAGCACCGTGGTCGGCGGTAGTAACGTGGCATTCTTCAAGCAGTTGGTGGCGGCGGGTCTATCGGGCGACAAGCAAACGCTGCTGTCTACCGTGGTTTCGGAGAACGAAATTGACGGTATCGGCAAGGAAAACGCCGCGGGCTACTATGCGTGCATGGGCTACTTCCAAAGCCAAAAAAATCCGGCCAACGAGAAATTCGTCAAGGCGATTAAGGCTAAGTACGGTCAGGATCGCGTCGTGGGCGATCCGATGGAATGCGGCTATACGGCCGTCTACTTCTGGAAGAACGCAGTCGAAAAAGCGAAGAGCTTCGAAGTTGCGAAAGTGGTGGCCGCATCCTCTGAATTGCCACTGGATGCGCCCGAGGGCAACATCAAGCTGCACAAGAGCAATCACCACACATGGAAGCATGCGCGCATCGGCCGCGCTCGCCCGGACGGGCAGTTCGATATCGTGCACGAGTCGCCGCTGATCGAACCCAATCCGTTCCCGAAGCTGTAAGTTGCATGGCGTAATTTTCGGGGGTAGCCCGAGGCCTGTCGGCCTCGGGCGCAACGCCTTTTCACGACTCCACGGCGGAGAAGAATATGAGTTTTGACATTGCCGTGATGCAGATCTTCAACGGCATCAGCCTGTTCACCATTCTGGTGTTGATGGCCTTGGGTTTGGCTATCGTGTTCGGGCTGATGGGCGTCATCAACATGGCGCACGGCGAGCTGATGGCACTGGGCGCGTATGTCACCTATATGGTGGCGCATGTTTTTGAACGCCACTTGCCCTCGCTCATGGGCGTGTATTTGTTTTTCGCCATCATCATGGCGTTCTTGGTTACGTTCGCGTTCGGTTGGATACTCGAGCGCGGCTTCATCCGTTTTCTGTACAAGCGCCCGCTCGACACCATGCTCGCAACCTGGGGCTTGAGCCTGGTGCTGCAGCAAGCCTACCGCTCGATCTTCGGCGCGCAGGAAGTCAGCGTACCGATGACTAAATGGTTGACTGGCGCGTGGGATATGACCGAAGGCATCCAGATCCCGCTCAACCGCTTGTTTATCGTCGGTCTAACCATCCTGGTTTCGCTCGGCGTGTATTACTTGCTATTCAAGACGCGCTGGGGGCTGCGCATCCGCGCGGTGACGCAAAACCGTGCCATGAGCGGCGCCGCCGGCATCAACACCAACCGGGTAGACGCGATGACCTTCGCGCTCGGCTCCGGCCTAGCCGGTATCGCGGGGGCGGTGTTCACCATGATCGGTTCGACCAATCCGCTCACCGGTCAGCTCTACATCGTCGATTCCTTCATCGTCGTGGTGTTCGGCGGCGTGGCGAGTTTGCTGGGCACCTTCGTCTCGGGCTTCGCCATCGCGCAAGCGCAAACGACGCTGGAGTTTTTGCTGAGCGGCTCGATGGCCAAAGTCGCGATTTTGCTGATGGTGATCGTCGTGCTGTATTTCCGCCCGAACGGTTTGTTTGCGGCGCGCGTAAGGCAATAGCATGCGCTGGCTCAGCAAAGGCGAATTGTTCGGCTACTTGAGTTTGGCGGCGTTGCTGTTTTTGGTGTTTCCGCTCACGCTCGACCCGTTTCGTCTCAACTTGATCAGCAAGTATCTGTGTTTCGCGCTGGTCGGCGTCGGCATCGTTCTGGCTTGGGGCTACGGCGGAATTTTGAGCCTCGGCCAAGGCATTTTCTTCGGCACCGGCGGCTACTTGATGGCGATGTTCCTGAAGCTCGAAGCCTCGGGTAAAGAACTGCCCGACTTCATGGTGTGGAGCAGCACTGAGACTTTGCCGTGGTGGTGGGAGCCGTTTCACAACTTCTTCTTCACTATTCTCTCCATCTTGGTGATTCCGGCGCTGTTCGCGTTTGTGTTGTCGTATCTGGTGTTCAAGAAGCGCGTCGGCGGTGTGTACTTCGCCATCGTCACGTTAGCTCTGGCATTGACATTGACGGTGCTGCTGGTTGGCCAGCAGGGTTACACCGGCGGCGCGAACGGGATCACGGATTTCAGATCAGTGATGGGCTGGGACATTACTTCCGACGAGTCCAAGCGCGTTCTGTATTTCATCCACGTGGTGCTGTTGTTCGCCGTCATGGGCATCGGCGCCTATATCATCAAGAGCCGCCTCGGCAAAATCCTGATCGCCATACGCGACCGCGAAGACCGCGTGCGTTTCTCCGGCTACGACACGGCGATGTTCAAAGCGTTCGCGTTTACTGTCGGCGCGCTGTTCGCCGCGCTCGGCGGTGCGATGTATTCGCTACAAGTCGGCCTCATCACGCCGACCTTGGTCGGCGCGGTCGCTTCGATCGAAATGATTATCTACGTCGCGGTCGGCGGCCGGCTTTCGATCGTCGGCGCGGTGTACGGCGCGCTGCTGGTGGGGTTCGCGAAATCGATGTTCTCGGAAAACTTCCCGACCTTGTGGCTGTTCTTCTTCGGTGGTTTGTTCATTTTCGTGGTCGTGTTCATGCCGAACGGTTTGGCGGGCGTGCTCGATCGCTTCAGCGCGCGCAAGAAAGGGCAGCGCGAGTCGGGGCTCAACGCGGTGCCGGAGCGGACGAAAGCCTAACGCCATGGCCGACACAATCCTGGCCGTAACCGGGTTGACCGTATCGTTCGACGGCTTCAAAGCTGTCGACGACCTCAATCTATCCATAGACAAAGACGAGCTGCGCGTGGTGATCGGTCCCAACGGCGCCGGCAAAACCACGCTGCTCGACATGATCTGCGGCAAAACCAAACCGAGCGCTGGACGTATCGAGTTCAAGAACGCGGACTTGACCAAGCTGAGCGAGTACGAGATTACCCGCGCGGGCGTCGGCCGCAAGTTTCAGACACCCTCGGTATACGACGATTTGACGGTGTTGGAGAATCTCGAGATCAGCTACCCGAAACATCGCGGCGTGTTCGGCTCGCTGTTCTTCCGCCGCACACGTGAAATCGGGGACAAGATCCGCGCCGTCGCGCAGGATATTTACCTGCAAGATGAGCTCGAGACCAAGGCCGGCATTCTCAGCCATGGGCAGAAGCAGTGGCTGGAGATCGGCATGCTGCTCATGCAGGATCCCGAGCTGATGCTGCTGGACGAGCCGGTCGCTGGCATGAGTGCGCGCGAGCGTGACTTGACAGCCGATTTGCTTGCGCGCATCTCTAAGGGCCGTTCGATCGTGTTGATCGAACACGACATGGAGTTCGTGCGCAAGATCGCGCACCGCGTGACCGTGCTGCACCAAGGCAAGGTGTTGAGCGAAGGCAGCATGGATCAGGTGCAGAAGGACGCGCGCGTGATCGAAGTGTATCTGGGCATGTGAGCATGCTAAGAGTCTCCCACCTCAACGTTTACTACGGCGAAAGCCACGTGATCCGCGACATCAGTTTCGATGTCGCCGAGAGCGAAACCGTCGCGATCATGGGTCGCAACGGCATGGGCAAGACCACTTTGTTTAAGTCCTTGATCGGCGTGCATCCCGCCAAGAGCGGCGCTGTTACGATCAACGGCAACGATGTCTCGGCGCAGCAAAGTTATGAGCGCGTGGCGAGCGGCATGGGTTACGTGCCGCAGGGGCGTATGGTGTTTCCCTACCTCACGGTAGAGGAGAACATCCGCACCGGCATGGAGAACACGCCAAAAGACGACATTCCGGAGTACATCTACGGCACTTTTCCGGTGCTCAAGGAAATGAAAGATCGTAAAGGCGGCAATCTTTCCGGTGGCCAGCAACAGCAGTTGGTGATCGCGCGTGCGTTGGTGAGCAATCCGAAGGTGTTGCTGCTCGACGAGCCGACCGAGGGCTTGCAGCCATCTATCATCAAAGACATCGCAAAAGCGCTGAACAAACTGAAAAGCGAGCGCAAGTTCTCCATCGTGGTCTCGGAGCAAGTATTGAGCTTTGCGATGGAAATTGCCGACCGCTTTTTGATTATCGAAAAGGGAGAGTTCGTGTACCAAGGACCGAAGGAGTCGGTCGACACGGCCAAGATTCATTCCTACTTGACTGTGTAAATTTCGTTGCGGGGAAACCTGCGTTTACGTAGAGGAGAGAGCCATGTTGCATGGAGATATTTCGAGCAGTAACGATTGCGTAGGCGTCGCCGTCGTCAACTATAAGATGCCCCGCATGCACACCAAGAAAGAGGTGCTGGACAACTGCCGCAAGATCGCCGACATGCTAGTCGGCATGAAGACTGGGCTGCCCGGCATGGACTTGGTGATTTTCCCAGAGTACAGCACCCATGGGATCATGTACGACAGCAAAGAAATGTACGAAACCGCCTCCGCCATTCCCGGCGAAGAAACGGAAATCTTCGCTGCCGCGTGCCGCAAGGCGAACGTGTGGGGCGTATTCTCGCTCACTGGTGAACGCCACGAGGAGCATCCGAACAAAGCGCCGTATAACACGCTGATCCTCATGAACAACAAAGGCGAGATCGTGCAGAAGTATCGCAAGATCATGCCGTGGGTGCCGATCGAGGGCTGGTATCCGGGCAATTGCACCTACGTCTCCGACGGCCCCAAGGGCTTGAAGATCAGCTTGATTATCTGCGACGACGGCAACTATCCGGAAATTTGGCGCGATTGCGCGATGCGCGGGGCAGAATTGATCATCCGCTGCCAAGGCTACATGTACCCGGCGAAAGAGCAGCAGATCATCATGGCGAAGGCGATGGCGTGGGCGAACAACACCTACGTCGCGGTCGCCAACGCCTCCGGCTTCGACGGCGTCTATTCGTATTTCGGCCACTCGGCCATCATCGGCTTCGACGGTCGCACACTGGGCGAGTGCGGTGAGGAAGACATGGGCGTGCAATACGCCGCGTTGTCGAAATCGCTAATTCGGGATGCACGCAAGAACATGCAGTCGGAAAATCATCTGTTTAAGCTGCTGCATCGTGGTTACACCGGCAAAATCAATTCGCGCGAGGGCGACAAAGGCGTCGCCGCTTGTCCGTACGACTTTTACAAGAAGTGGATCACCGATCCGGAGGGCACACGCGAAATGGTAGAAGCGATGACGCGCAAGACCGTCGGCACGTCGGAAGCGCCGATTGCCGGCATTCCGAACGAGAAGGACGGAGCACATCGCTAGTTTCGCGCGCTGCAAGTAGTGTTTAATCTGCCTCCGCCGCCGCAAGGCGGCGGAGCGTGTTGTTGTTTTCACTTCACTCGTTTCTCATCGTGCGCGACCTAGTCCAGCAATACGTCGTCAAACTAGAACCCTACTACCGCTCGATCGCGGACGAGATCGAATTGTTCGAGGCCGCTTACGCCGCGCGCATGCCGATGATGCTGAAAGGCCCGACCGGCTGCGGCAAGACGCGCTTCATGGAGTACATGGCGTGGCGGTTGAAGCGCCCGCTCATCACCGTGGCGTGCAACGAAGACATGACTGCCTCCGATTTGGTCGGACGTTTTCTGCTAGATGCTTCGGGCACGCATTGGCAGGACGGGCCGCTGACGATCGCTGTGCGTTATGGCGCAATTTGTTATCTCGACGAAGTGGTCGAGGCGCGCCAAGATACGACGGTCGTGATCCATCCGCTCACCGACAATCGCCGCGTCTTGCCGCTCGACAAGAAGGACGAGTTGGTGCAGGCACATGCCGACTTCCAACTGGTGATTTCTTACAACCCCGGCTACCAGAGCATCCTCAAAGATCTCAAACAATCCACCAAACAGCGTTTCGGCGCGCTCGATTTCAGCTACCCCGCGCACGATATCGAAGCGGAGATCGTAGTGCACGAGTCCGGCGTGGCGCCGGAGATCGCGGATAAGTTGGTCGGCATCGCCGAGCGTTCGCGCAACCTCAAAGGGCATGGGCTGGATGAAGGCACGTCGACACGCATGTTGATCTACGCCGGACAATTGATCTCGCGCGGCGTTGCGCCGCAGGCGGCGTGCCGGGTGGCGCTGGTGCGGCCGATTACCGATGATGCCGACATGCGCGAGGCGCTCGATGCGATCGTACGGACGTATTTTTAGCTGCGCCGCGTGACGACCCACTCGACAAAGTCCTTCCTCCTTGCGCGCACATGAGCAAGGCTAAGGCTGCGCCCCGTCTTTGCGTCGGGGGAAGAGCGGGATGGGGGTGAAATGCTCGCACTCGAACGGAGTCGATTACATCAGACCCACCCTAACCCTCCGCCGTCAAGGGGGAGGGGATGTTCGTGCGTCCTAGCTCATACGTGTAGTGCCGGGCGCGTGTCGCGCGCTCGATACATCGGGCGTAGACCCCGTGCACTCTGAACCGACGCCTTCGTCGACGCGTCCGGTGGCGCACTTTCCGCACGAGTTCGCCGCCGTCCTGCAAAACGCTATCGAGCGCAATCAGCAGCATCTCTCCGCCGACACGCTACAGGATTACATCGACGGCGCCGCACGCCTGCGTGCGGAAGCGATCGGCTGGGCGCCGCTCGTCGCCTACCTGGAACAAACCCCCGGCGTTCTCGCCGCGCTCGATGAGGACTTGCTCGGGCCGCTACTCAAAACCGCAAGCGCCTTATACACTCGCGCAGGCGACCGCGCCGTCGATCAATTGTTTTCTCTGCTCCCGCTGGTCGCGGGGCACTTCGCCGAACGCAAGCTATTCGCCGCCTACCTCGCGCTGCTGCAAGAAGTCGCCGCGCTGGCGCCACAGGCACTCGCGCCGATCTTCGATCATCTGCCGCAGTTGCTGGAGCACCTTTCCATCGCGGGGCTCACCAAATGGGCGCGCATGGGGTTGCAAATCCACGCACGCGATCACGACGCGCAGCGCAAGTATTTCTCTTTGGATAGCGCCGATTCGCTCGCGATTCTGAAATTGGAAGGCGAGGGCACCTTGTTCTCACAAGTGGAGCGGCGCTTGCGTTTGTATCTGCGCGCACTGTGGGGCCGCGATGTGCAGATGCGCCCGAAAGCGCGGCGCGACAGCAACCTCGCCAAGCACCGGCCCTTCCTTGATGGTGAGACAGTATATCTCCCGGATGCCTATTCCGCCTTAATCACAGGCACAAGCTTGGAGGTGTATATGGCCGCTTCGGCGCACGCGGCGGCGCATCTCATGTTCTCGCGAGTGCGCTTTAAGGTGGGAAATTACAAGCCGATCAAGCTGGTAGTAACTTCGCTCATCGAAGACGCGCGCGCGGAACAACTCGCGATCGATGCCTACCCCGGTCTGCGCCGCATGTGGGCGAAGTTTCACACAGCCACAGCGGAGAGCGGCGCGACGTTCGAAGCGTTGGCCGCACGCTTATCGCGCGCGTTGCTCGATCCGGATTACGCCGACGACAATCCTTGGGTACAGCGCGGCCGCGCGCTGTTCGCCGCGAGCCGCGCGCGCTGGCACGATCAGCAACTCGCAATCGATCTCGCTTCGCCGCTGGCGAATGATATCGGTCAGATGCGCTTGCAGTTCAACTTCAAAACTTACGCGGTGCAGCCCGCCTACCGCGACGATCACTCGTTCCTGTGGGACTACTCCGACGCCGACACGCCGCCACCCGAGCTTGAAGAAGACGACGAGATCATCGTCGAGGAAATGAAAACCAATCCGCAGGAGACGCCGCAGACGCCGGAGACGGAATTACGTGAGGCGCAAGTCGAACAGCCCAATCCCGATCAAAAGGACGTCGAGTCGCCGCACGCCATCGCGCTGGAAATGGTGCTGCGCTCGGTCAACTACGCAGAATGGGATTACCTGATCGGCATGGAGCGCCCGGCGTGGTGCACGCTGTTCGAGAAACAGCCGGTCGCGGGTGATGCCGGCGAGATCGATGCCATTCTGCGGCGCGACGAGGCGATGGTGAATCGCGTCAAGAAGCTCATCCGCAGCGCGCAGATTCAGCGCGCGGTGCGCTTGCGCAAGCAACACGACGGCGATCGCTTGGATCTCGATCAAGCGATCCGTGCAGTGATCGATTTGCGTTCGGGTCATCAACCCGATCCGCGCATCAGTGTGCGCTCCGCGCGGCGCGGGCGGGACTTGTCCGTGCTGGTGCTGATCGATTTGTCCAAATCCACCGGCGATTTCATCGGCAGCGCGCTCAGTACGGTGCTTAATTTGGCGAAAGAATCGGTCACGCTGCTAGCGGAAGCGATGCATGATTTGGGCGACAAATTCGCTATTCACGGCTTCACTTCCAACGGCCGCCGCGACGTGACGTATTACCGCTTCAAGGATTTCGAGCAAGAGTACAATCGAGAAACCAGAGCGTTTCTCGCAGGCGCCACGCCACAACTCTCCACTCGCATGGGACCCGCCATCCGCCACGCCGGCCAACTGCTGCGCTTTCAGTCCTCCGAGCGCAAGCTGCTGCTGATGCTGACCGACGGCGAGCCTTCGGATGTCGATGTGTTCGACCGCAACTATTTGACGCACGATGCCAAACGCGCGGTCGACGGTTTGGCGCGCTACGGCGTGCATTCGTTCTGCTTGAGCTTGGATCCGAAAGCGGACCGCTACGTAAACAAGATTTTCGGCGCAAAGAACTATTTGGTGGTCGACCGGCTGCGCAATTTGCCGGAGAAGTTGCCGTACATTTATTTGCGGGTGACTCAGCATTAAGTAGGAGTGCGAACATGAGCTTCATTTCTGCGGACGCATTTCATCAGGAAGTAATCAAGCACGAGCTGGCGGTGGTGTTCTTCGCCCAGCGCGACATGAGCGCACTGTTGGCGCAAGCGCGCAAGATTGCAGTGGCCGACGCGTTGTGCGCGCAAGTAAATCCGGCGCAGCACCCGGAGTTGATGCAGATGTTTGGCCTGGAACAAGAACCGGCGCTGCTGATCATGCGCGAGCAAGTCGTCCTGTACGCGGAAGCGTGCGAGCCGAGCTTCGATACGCTGGAGACTTTGCTGGAACGCGTTCAAGCGCTCGATATGAAGGCGGTGCGCGATGACATCGAAGCGCAGAGAGCGAAAGAGGCGCTGGAAATCCGCAGCGTTTGCTTAACCGCGCGCCGGCGCACAGCGAGTAATTAGCAGCGTGCGCGCAAGCACGCGCTGCGTATCTCCGCGCAGGCGGGGATCCATTTGCAGCACAGGCATACATCGCGGAGAATATGGTGCTAATTCAGCATCACCTTGATTCATAAAGCCATACCTAAACGAGTACCCATGGAACTGACCCCCAGAGAAAAAGACAAGCTCCTCATCTTCACCGCCGCGCTGCTCGCCGAACGCCGCCGCGCGCGTGGACTCAAACTCAACTACCCGGAAGCCGTCGCGTTGATTTCCGCTGCGATCATGGAGGGCGCGCGCGACGGCCGCAGCGTTGCGGAGTTGATGAGTCACGGCACCACGTTGCTTGGCCGCGACGATGTCATGGAAGGCGTGGCGGAGATGATTCCGGAGATCCAAGTGGAAGCGACATTCCCGGATGGCAGCAAGCTGGTCACGGTGCATCATCCGATTGTTTGACGATCGAGGAGAGGCGAATGATTCCTGGTGAAATCAAGACGGCGTCCGGCGCGATCGAGCTGAATGCGGGGCGTGAAACGCTGCGAATTGAAGTGGCCAACAGCGGCGATAGACCGATTCAGGTTGGCTCGCACTATCATTTTTACGAGACTAACGCGGCGCTCAAGTTTGAGCGCGCCCAGGCCTATGGTTGCCGCTTGAACATCGCGGCCGGGACGGCGGTGCGCTTCGAGCCGGGCCAAAGCCGCACCGTCGAGTTGGTTCGCTTGGCGGGCGAACGCAGAGTGTACGGCTTCAACGCCAAGGTGATGGGCGCCCTGAAAAGCGCCCCGAAAGGCAAAGCATGAGCCTCAAACAAGATCGCCGCGCCTATGCGGAAATGTTCGGCCCCACCGCCGGCGATAAAGTGCGCCTCGCCGACACCGAACTGTGGATCGAAGTCGAGAAGGATTTCACCGTCTACGGCGAGGAAGTGAAGTTCGGCGGCGGCAAAGTGATCCGCGACGGCATGGGGCAGAGCCAGCGCGAGCATGCGGAGGTCGCCGATACGGTCATCACCAACGCGCTGATCGTCGACCATTGGGGCATCGTCAAGTGCGACATCGGCATCAAGGCCGGTCGCATCCAGCGCATCGGGAAAGCCGGTAATCCGGATATTCAACCCGGTGTCGATATCATCATCGGCGGCGCCACCGAAATCATTGCCGGCGAAGGCATGATCGTCACCGCCGGCGGCATCGATACACACATACATTTCATCTGCCCGCAGCAGATCGACGAGGCGTTGTGCAGCGGGGTCACCACCATGATCGGCGGCGGCACCGGCCCAGCGGCAGGCACCAGCGCGACCACTTGCACGCCCGGCCCGTGGCACATCCATTCCATGCTGCTCGCGGCCGAAGCGTTCCCGATGAATCTGGGTTTCCTCGGCAAAGGCAATGTCAGTTTGCCGAAACCGCTGCGCGAGCAAGTCGAAGCCGGCGCGATCGGGCTCAAGTTGCACGAGGATTGGGGCACGACACCGGCGGCAATCGACAATTGCTTAAGCGTCGCCGACGCTATGGATGTGCAAGTCGCCATCCACACCGATACTTTGAACGAATCCGGTTTTGTCGAAACCACGGTGCGCGCATTCAAGGATCGCACCATCCATACCTTCCACAGCGAAGGCGCCGGCGGCGGCCACGCGCCGGACATCATCAAGGTGTGCGGCGAGGCGAACGTGCTGCCCTCCAGCACCAACCCGACACGGCCTTACACCGTCAACACGCTCGATGAACACCTCGACATGCTGATGGTGTGTCATCACTTGGATTCGAAAATCGCGGAGGATGTCGCATTCGCGGAGTCGCGTATTCGCCGCGAAACGATTGCGGCGGAAGACATCCTGCACGATCTCGGCGCGATCAGCATGATGTCATCCGATTCGCAGGCGATGGGGCGCGTCGGCGAAGTCGTCATGCGCACGTGGCAAACCGCGCATAAGATGAAAACGCAGCGCGGCGCATTGCGCGAGGATAAGGCGGACAACGATAACGCGCGCGTCAAGCGCTACATCGCGAAGTACACCATCAATCCCGCGATCGCACACGGCATTTCCCACGCGGTGGGTTCGATCGAGGCTGGCAAGCTCGCCGATCTCGTGCTCTGGCGCCCGGCGTTTTTCGGCGTCAAACCATCGATGGTGCTGAAGGGCGGCATGATCACCGCGGCGGTCATGGGCGACCCGAATGCATCGATCCCGACGCCGCAGCCGGTACATTACCGCGGCATGTTCGGTGCCTACGGCAAGGCGGTGCAGGCAACCTGCATTACGTTTCTCTCGCAAGCGGCGCTCGCTGCGGGCGTTGCCCAGCAATTAGGTTTGCAAAAGATGACCGTCGCCGCCAAAGGCATGCGCCACTTGCGCAAGCGCGATATGGTGCACAACGGCGCGACGCCGAAATTGGAAGTCGATGCGCAGACCTATCGCGTGTGGGCGGACGGCGAGCCGTTGACTTGCGAACCAGCGAAGGTGTTGCCGCTCGCGCAACGCTATTTTCTTTTTTGAGCGCCGTGCAGTATCTCGGCGCGGATCTGGTTACAGTCCTGCGCCGTTGGATTGCGGCAAGCGGGCATTTCCGCGCAGGCGAGAACGCCATTGCAAGATTGGGTCCCCGCGTGCGCGAGGGCGACACCGTAGCATTTGGATCGCGCGCTTGACATGCTTCTGATTGAACGCCGCGCCTCCGCTGCCGTGCCGTCGCAAATTAGGCTAGTCCTGCCCTTCGACCTACGCCAACGCAGCCGCCTGCGCACCAAAGCAGACAACGGCGAGGAAGTCGGCTTATTCCTTGAACGCGGGGCGCAGTTGCGCGACGGCGATCGCTTATTGGCGGAGGACGGCCGTGTGGTTGAAGTCGTGGCTGCGCCCGAGGCAGTGTATCGCATCGCCTGCGGTACCCTGCATCAATTGGCGCGCATGGCGTATCACCTTGGCAATCGGCATGTGCCGGTGCAGATCGGCGCAGATTGGCTGCGCATCGCGCGCGATCATGTGCTTAAGGACATGCTGGAGAAGCTGGGCGCTGAAGTGAGCGAGGAGATGGCTCCATTCCAGCCCGAAAGCGGTGCCTATGCAGGCCACGCGCACACGCATGCTTAACGCTGCGTTGCTGCGTGTGCTGCAACTCGTCAGCCCGAGCATGCCGGTGGGAGGGTTCAGCTATTCGCAGGGCTTGGAGCACGCCGTCGAGCGTGGCATCGTGCGCGATCGCGCTAGCGCGAGTAATTGGCTGCGCGAGCAATCGACGCTCAATCTGGCGCGCAACGACGCGCCGCTATTCTGCCGCCTATTCGACGCGGCGCAAGCCAACGACGCGGCGGCGCTGGCGCGCTGGAACCGTTATTGGCTCGCCACGCGCGAGACGCAGGAACTGCGCGCCGAAACGCTGAACATGGGCGCCGCGCTGCGGCGCATCTTGCCCGATGCCGGGTTATCGAACGCAGCGGTTCTCGCGCTGCTAAACGCCATGCACGAACCCTGCTACTCCACTGCGTTTGCTTGCGCCGCCACCGGCGCCGGCATGATGCGCGAAGCCGCACTCTGCGCCTATCTATGGGCATGGTTGGAAAGCCAAGTATTGGCGGCGATGAAGCTGGTGCCGCTCGGCCAATCCGCCGGACAAGGGCTGCTCAACGAGTTGATCCCTGACATTGAGCGCGCGGCGGCAAACGCCGCGCTGATTGGCGATGAAGACCTCACCAACTTCGCGCCCGGCTTCGCCATCATCAGTGCGCAGCACGAAACTCAGTATTCCCGCTTGTTCCGCTCCTAACCTTGTATCCAATACTCACTAAACCATGCAAACCTCATCACACAGAAACGCCCCGTTGCGCGTGGGCATCGGCGGGCCGGTCGGCTCCGGTAAAACCGCGTTGGTGGAAGCCTTGTGCAAGCGCATGCGCGACACATACAACATCGCGGTCGTGACCAACGACATCTATACGAAGGAAGACATGCAGATCTTGGTGCGCGCCCAGGCACTCGCCCCGGAGCGCATCGTCGGCGTGGAGACGGGCGGCTGTCCGCACACCGCAATCCGAGAAGATGCTTCCATCAATTTGGAGGCGGTGGATCAACTCACCAAGCGGTTCGCCGGTTTGGAAGTAATCTTCGTCGAAAGCGGCGGCGACAACCTGGCGGCGACCTTCAGCCCGGAACTGTCCGATCTTACGCTCTACGTCATCGACGTCGCTGGGGGCGAAAAGATTCCACGCAAGGGCGGGCCGGGTATTACCAAGTCGGACTTGCTCATCATCAACAAGATCGACTTGGCGCCGCACGTCGGCGCTTCGCTCGACGTGATGGAGCGCGACACGCGGCGCATGCGTGGTGAGCGACCGTACGTGTTTACCAACCTGAAGGACGGCCACAATGTCGATCGCGTAATCGCTTTTATCGAGAGTGCCGGTGCTTTGGATATCGCGCGCGGTTCGAGAAGTAAGCCGCAATAGGCGCGGCGCGCTTTCCTGAGCCATGGTCGGGGGTGTTACTGCGCCGCCCGCAGCGACGGCACCACTACAGCACTTGCACGCCTTCGTTGTTGAGCAACGTCACCAGCTTGATCAGCGGCAAGCCGATGATGGCGCTTGGATCCTCCGTCTTGATGGCTTCGACGAGCGCAATGCCCAGGCTCTCGGCTTTTGCACTGCCTGCGCTGGCGTAAGGTTTGTCGCGCAGCAAGTAGCGTTCGATTTGAGCATCGTCCAAGCCGCGAAAGCACACCTGGGTAAGGTCGTGGGCTTGCTGTAGACGTCCACTTGCCGTATTCAACACGCTTATTGCGGTAAAGAACGTTGCCTGTTTTCCGCTGAGTTTACGAAGTTGTGCGCAAGCGCTTGCATGCGAGCCTGGTTTTCCCAGCACTTGGTTGCTGAGCGCGCAAACTTGGTCGGAACCGATGATTAGTGCGTCCGGATACAACGCGGCAACGCGCTGCGCTTTTGCCGTGGCCAGACGTGTCGCAGTAGCCAGTGGTGCTTCGTCCGGCAATGCTTGCTCGTCCACTTCGGGCGCCACAATCTGGAATGTCAGCTGCAGGCGCGCTAGCAACATGCGCCGGTACACCGAGGTGGATGCCAGCACGAGAGATTTGGGCGGCGGTGTCACGGTGATGTTTTGACAGAGGCGGGCGGCAATACTATCATCCGCGCCCTATGTCCGCTCAGGCTGCCGCTGGAGCGCAGATCGACGCGCTACGGCTTACACGTAATCAGGAAACGGTCAGCGGTAAATTTCCCGCCAGCCAGCTTGCGCGAGTGGCGGACTATCTATCCGGCCATGAAGGCGGCGTGGATTACCGTATCGAAGGCGGCCACGACGCTCGCCATCGCCCGGTAATTCGCTGTATAATCAACGGTTACTTTGATCTCGCCTGCCAACGCTGTCTCCGGCCTATGCGCTTTTCTGTCTCGACGGACCAGCAGTTCGTGGTGGTGCCGAGCGAAGCCGCAATGCCGGCAGCGGAGGAGGAGGAAGACGATGTCGACTTTGTGGTGGCGGCTCCGCGCTTGGATGTGCAGGCATTGGTGGAGGACGAGATCATCTTAAGTCTGCCGCTGGCACCGCGGCATGCCGAGGGCGATTGCGTTGCGGGCGGCGGTGAGCAGGGACCTACCGGCCAGAAATAAGCTAGTGAACGCAAGTTCGCTCGAGGCGCTTTGAGTTTATCTAAGGAGTCAGATCATGGCAGTTCAGCAAAATAAGAAGTCACCTTCCAAACGCGGCATGCGCCGCGCGCACGATGCGCTCAGCGCGCAGCCGCTCGCGGTGGAGCCGACCACGGGCGAAGTGCATCTGCGTCATCATGTGAGCCCAACGGGCTACTATCGCGGTAAGAAGGTCGTGCCCACCAAGGGTGAGTAAGGATCGCTGCCAGCATTCAGGTTATCCGCATTGGTGCAAGCGTGCATCAATGGGGGCCTGTTAAGTTCGCAGCGCCATTGCCTGCGTAGGCACACTGATGAACGGCGCCAGGACGGTGGCGGTCGACGCGATGGGCGGAGATTTCGGGCCGCGCGTCACGGTTCCCGCCAGTGTCGAATTCCTAAAGAGTAATCCTGACTGCCAGGTAATCTTGGTCGGTCAGCAAAGCGCGATAGAAAGTGAGTTGCGTGGCGCTCAGCACGCCAGCAATCTCGTCATTCGGCACGCGACGGAAACCATTGCCATGGATGAGGAACCGCGTACTGCCATGCGCAAACGCGATGCATCGATGCGCGTTGCCATCGACTTGGTCAAGAGCGGTGAAGCGGCGGCCTGTGTTTCGGCCGGTAATACCGGCGCATTGGTTGCGGTCTCGCGTTTTGTGCTGAAGATGCTGCCGGGCATTGACCGGCCGGCTATCACCACCACTTTGCCGACGCTGCGCGGGCGCACCTATGTGCTCGACCTCGGCGGTAACATCAACTGCACGTCGGAACACTTGTTGCAGTTTGCCATCATGGGTTCGATTCTTGCATCCGCAGTGGATCAGCTCGAGCGGCCCAGTGTTGGTTTGCTTAACATCGGACAAGAAGCAATCAAAGGCAGCGAAGTCATTAAGCAAGCAGCCGACTTGCTGCGCGCAACCGATCACATCAATTTCCACGGTTACGTTGAAGGCAACGACATTTACCAGGGCACCACTGACGTCGTGGTCTGCGATGGTTTCATCGGCAACATCGCGCTAAAGACCTCGGAGGGATTGGCGCATATGCTGGCGCAGATTCTGCGCGAGGAATTTAGCCGCGGCTGGAGTCGCAAGCTGATGTATCTCTTGGCCAGTCCGGTGATCAACGCATTCAAGCATCGTGTCGACAAGCGGCGCTACAACGGCGGCAGCCTGCTTGGGCTGCGCGGTATCGTCGTCAAGAGCCACGGCTCGGCGGATGCGTATGGGTTCCAGCACGCAATCGAAGTCGCCATCAAAGAGGTTCGCCGCAACGTGGTCGAGCACATCGGCGCCGAACTGGCGCGTTTGCCGCTCGCAACGGCGCGGGCGCCGCACGAACAATTGGAGAGCCAAGGAGAGGCCGCCTGATGGTGCGCAGCCGTGTAGTCGGCACTGGCAGCTATTTGCCCGCCAACGTTCTGACCAATCAAGCATTGGCGCAGCGTATGGATACCTCCGACGAGTGGATAGTCGCGCGCACCGGCATCCGGCAACGCCACATCGCAGCGGATGACGAGTTTGTCAGCGACCTCGCCCTGCACGCTAGCCGGGCAGCATTGGAAGCGGCCGGCGTGCGCGCCGAGCAGATCGATTTGATCGTTCTGGCTACTTCGACGCCGGACATGATTTTCCCCAGTAGCGCCTGCCTATTGCAAGCCAAACTTGGCATCAAAGGCGGCGCCGCGTTCGATGTGCAAGCGGTGTGCTCCGGGTTCGTGTATGCGCTCGCCACCGCCGATGCACTGATGCGCACCGGGCAATACCGCTACGCGCTGGTCATCGGTGCTGAAGTGTTCTCGCGCATACTCGATTGGTCGGATCGCGGCACCTGCGTGTTGTTCGGCGATGGCGCCGGCGCGGTGGTGCTGGCTCGCGAGGAGGGATTGGACGTCGCTTCATCTGGTCTCGCCGGACTCGGCACCGCGTCCTCACGCCATGGACCGCCTGGAATCCTGTCTAGCCATCTCCACGCGGACGGCAGTTACAGCGATATACTGTGCGTACCGGGCACAGTAAACGCTGGAAAGGTATACGGCACGCCATTTCTAAGGATGGATGGTGGGGCAGTATTTAAGTTTGCCGTGCGCGTCTTGGACGAAGTCGGGCGTGAAGCGCTCAGTGCTAACGCCATGACACCAGAGCAGGTCGATTGGCTCATCCCGCACCAGGCCAATGTTCGCATCCTGGATGCCACAGCAAAGCGCATGGGCATTCCTGAAAGCAAGGTGGTGGTCACGGTAGACCAACACGCCAACACTTCTGCCGCATCGATTCCGCTGGCGTTTGACTTGGCGACGCGTGACGGGCGCATTCGCGGCGGGCAGCATGTGCTGATGCTGGGCGTCGGCGGCGGTTTTACTTGGGGCGGCGTGTTGTTAAGGACTTAATTTAATGGCTCAGTCATTCGCATTCGCATTTCCCGGGCAAGGCTCGCAGTCGGTCGGCATGATGCAGAGTTTTGCCGCACTGCCGGTCGTACGCCATGCCTTTGCAGAGGCTTCGGAGGCGTTGCGTCAAGATTTGTGGAGCATGGTCGAGACGGGTCCGGCGGAAGCGCTCAGTGCGACAGTCAATACGCAACCGGTGATGTTAACGGCGGATATCGCGATCTATCGACTTTGGCGCGAACGCGGCGGTGCTGCCCCGGTGGCCATGGCGGGGCACAGCCTGGGCGAGTACGCAGCGCTGGTTGCCGCCGAGGCGCTACCGCTCGGCGTGGCGGTTGCCTTAGTGCGCGAACGCGCGCAATTAATGCAATCCGCCGTTCCGGAAGGGCAAGGGGCGATCGCCGCTATCTTGGGCTTAGATGACGCCGGCATTGCTGCTGCATGCGCCGAGGCGGCTCAAGGCGAGATTGTGCAGCCGGCGAACTTCAACGCGCCGGGGCAAGTAGTCATCGCTGGACATGCTAGCGCGGTGCAACGCGCCATGGAAGCGGCCAAAGCGAAGGGTGCCAAGCGCGCTATCGTGCTGCCGATGAGTATTCCCGCACACTGCCTATTGATGAAACCGGCCGCGTTGCAGTTCGGTCCGCGCCTGACGGCAACGCAGATAAAGCTGCCGCAGCCGCGTGTACTGCAAAATGCGACGCTGCGCTACGCCGCGAGCGAAGCGGAGCTGAGTCAGGCGCTGATCGATCAGATCTACAATCCAGTGCGTTGGGCCGCCACCGTGAAAGCGTTTGCCGACGAGGGCGTGACGCAATTGATTGAATGCGGCCCGGGCAAGGTGCTCACCCCGCTCGCAAAGCGTATCGATGAGCGCATTTCCGGAGTTTCACTGCACGATCTCGCTTCGCTCGAAGCCGCTCTCACGCAAATCCAATCATGACCAGCACTGCATTAGAAGGACAAGTCGCATTGGTAACCGGCGCCAGCCGCGGCATTGGCAAGGCCATCGCGCTGGATCTGGCAAAGCAAGGCGTCATAGTCGTAGGCACGGCAACGTCCGACAATGGCGCGGCGCAGATTGAAAAGTACCTGCAGGATCACTGCGGTCGCGGTGGCGGTCTGCAGTTGGATGTGAACAACGCCGAGCGTATCAATGTCGTTGTAGAAGAAGTGCAACAACGCTTCGGCGCACTGAGCATTCTGGTGAACAACGCGGGTGTCACGCGCGATAATCTGCTGCTGCGCATGAAAGACGAAGAGTGGGACGACATCCTCGGCACCAACTTGAAAGCGGTATTCCGCTTGAGCCGCGCGGTGCTGCGCGGCATGATGAAAGCGCGCTTCGGGCGAATTATCAACATCACTTCGGTCGTCGGTGTTTCCGGGAACGCTGGCCAAAGCAACTACGCGGCTGCCAAGGCGGGCATGATCGGTTTTACCAAATCGCTCGCGCGCGAAGTGGCAAGCCGCAATATCACCTGCAATTGCGTCGCGCCCGGCTTTATTGAAACGGATATGACGCGAGCCTTGAGCCAGGAACAGCAGCAACAACTGCTGAACACGATCCCCTTGGCGAGACTCGGCTCGGGTGAGGATATTGCCGCTGCGGTGAACTACCTCGCAGGGCCGGGCGGCGCCTACGTCACCGGCACGACCTTGCACGTGAATGGCGGTATGTACATGCCGTAACGCCTCGAACTTATTCAGGAATCCAACTTTAGCTCTGCAGTAGTCTGATAAAATACCGCCACCTAATTTAGGGAAGGAGATGCAATGGAAAATCTCGAACAGCGAGTCAAAAAAATCGTCGCCGAGCAACTCGGCATCAACGAAGCCGATGTCAAAACGGAATCGTCCTTCGTCGATGACCTCGGCGCAGACTCGCTCGATACCGTGGAACTGGTGATGGCGCTCGAAGAAGAGTTCGAGTGCGAGATCCCGGATGAAGAAGCAGAAAAGATCACCAACGTTCAGCAGGCCATTGACTACATCAAGTCGCACCTGAAGTCCTAACTCAACAGCACCCTTCATCGTGTCACGTCGCCGCGTTGCAATAACCGGTCTAGGCATCATTTCGCCGATTGGAATCGGCTTAAGCGATAACTGGCGCAACGCCGTCGCCGGTCGCTCCGGCATCGGCCGCATCACGCGGTTCGACGCGTCGGCGATTGCCACGCAAATCGCCGGCGAAGTTCATGGCTTCGAAGTCGACAAGTATTTGTCCGCCAAAGAGGCGCGCCGCTTCGACGTGTTCATTCATTACGGGCTGGCTGCCGGCATCGAGGCCATCAAAGACGCCGGCTTGCCCGATGCAAATCTCGATAAGGAGCGCATTGGCATCAACATCGGTTCCGGCATCGGCGGCATCTCCATGATCGAGGAGACGCACAACGTGCTGCTCGAGTCGGGGCCGCGGCGCGTGTCGCCATTTTTTATTCCCGGCAGCATCATTAACATGATTTCCGGGCAGCTTTCGATTATGTTCGGCTTTCAAGGTCCGAACTTGGCGATGGTGACGGCATGCACGACGGCGACGCATTGCATCGGCGAATCCGGACGCATCATTCAGTACGGCGACGCCGACATCATGATCGCCGGTGGTGCGGAATCGTCCATCACGCCGTTGTGCCTTGCGGGCTTCGCATCCGCGCGCGCGCTGAGCACCCGCAACGATGATCCCGCCGCGGCCAGCCGTCCTTGGGACAAGGATCGTGACGGTTTCGTGCTGGGCGAGGGCGCCGGCGTGCTGGTATTGGAGGAAATGGAGCATGCCAAAGCGCGCGGCGCGCGCATTTACGCGGAGCTGGCTGGATTTGGCATGAGCGCCGACGCCCATCACATCACCGCACCTATGGAAGACGGTGAGGGCGCGCGCCGCTGCATGGCGAATGCGCTAAAGGATGCGCGTCTCAACGCCGACCAGGTGCAGTACGTCAACGCCCACGGCACGTCCACTCCGCTTGGCGACTTGGCCGAAACAATTGCCGTCAAGCGTTGCTTCGGCGAACACGCCAAGAAAATCGCCGTGAGTTCGACCAAATCCATGACGGGCCATCTGCTTGGCGCCGCCGGCGGCGTCGAGGCGGTCTATTCCGCCATGGCCGTGCGCGACCAAATCGCCCCGCCTACCATCAATATCATTGAACAGGATTCGCAGTGCGATCTCGACTTTGTGCCCAACCAAGCACGCGAGATGCGCATCGATGCAGCGCTGTCAAACTCTTTTGGTTTTGGCGGCACCAACGGCACTTTGGTTTTCACCAAGGTTTAGGCGCCATGCGGCAGCAGCCTAAGCGGCGCTGCCGGCTGCAGCGAAAGCATGTATGCTTGAGCGGCCCTGTTTTCTAATCCACCATGATACGCAAGCTTATTTGGTTGATCGCGCTTGGGCTGATCGTTGGCGCTGGCGCCTTCGTGCATCTGAGCTATTTTGCCAGGCAGCCTCTGACGTTGCCGCAGCAGCCGTTTGAATTTTCCGTTCAGCCTGGGCAGAGCTTGCGTCAAGTTGCCCGCGAATTGACACGCACAGGCCTGCTGCCGGAACCCTACCGCTTCGCACTGACGGCGCGACTGCTGCAGAAATCGACCAGCATCAAAGCCGGTGATTACGAAATAACCGAGGCCCTGACGCCCACCGAGCTGCTGGAAAAAATGATCCGCGGTGACGTCAAGCAAGTGGGCATTACCTTTATCGAAGGCCATACCTTTGCGCAGATGCGCAAAGCGCTCGATGAGCATCCCCATTTGATTCATGCAACCAAAGACCTGCCCGAGGCCGAACTGCTTGCTCTAGTTGGCGCAGCCGAATCGCATCCGGAGGGTCTGTTCTTTCCCGAAACCTATCGCTTTCACAAGGGCGCGAGCGATGTGGAAATCCTGAAGCGCGCGTACAAAGATATGCAAACCCACCTAACCCGTCTGTGGGACGCGCGCGCCGCGGATTTGCCGCTCAAATCGCCTTACGAAGCGCTCATTCTGGCATCGGTCGTAGAGAAAGAAACCGGGCAGGCCTCGGAGCGGCCGCAAATTGCGGCAGTATTTGTCAATCGGTTGAACAGCAATATGCGTTTGCAGACCGATCCAACGGTGATATACGGTCTTGGCGCAAGCTTTGACGGCAATTTGACCAAAGCACACCTTAGGGCGGATACACCCTACAACACCTACACACGCGGCGGCTTGCCGCCGACGCCGATTGCCGCGCCAGGATTGGGCGCGTTGGCGGCGGCACTGCAGCCTGCCAAAGGACCGTGGCTGTACTTCGTCAGCCGTGGCGACGGCACGCATTTCTTTTCAAGCACGTTGGCGGAGCACAATAAGGCCGTCGCGCAGTATCAGAAGTAGCTCAGAGTTTAGCTAGATCCGTTAACGACGCGAACGCAACCAGATGGCCCGCGGCAAACTCATCACCCTGGACGGCATCGATGGCGCGGGCAAGAGCTCGCATATCGCCACTACGGTCGAGCTCATTCGGCGTGAAAAGAATGTTGAGGTGGTCAGCACCCGCGAACCTGGCGGCACGCCGCTAGGGGAAAAGATCCGCGCGCTGCTGCTGCATGAATCGATGCGTGCTGAGACCGAATTGCTGCTCATGTTTGCGGCGCGCTGTGAACACCTCCGCGAGGTCATCGAGCCGGCATTGCAGCGCGGTGCCTGGGTGGTATCGGATCGTTTCACGGACGCGAGCTTTGCCTATCAAGGTGGTGGTCGTGGCATCGCCCCGAATCGCATCGAGATATTGGAGCGCTGGGTGCAGGGAGAACTGCAGCCGGACCTGACCCTGCTGTTCGATATCGATGCCGCGGGCGCGCGGGCGCGCTTGGCCGCAAGCGGCACTGCGACGGACCGCTTCGAGGTGGAGCAAGCTGCGTTTTTCGAGCGCGTAAGGGCCGCCTATTTGGCGCGTGCGCACGCCTTTCCCGAGCGCATCCGGGTGATCGATTCGAGCGCGACGCTGCATCGCGTCTCGGAGCAAGTCACCCACGCATTGCTTAGCCTATGAACTGGCTCTTTCCTTGGCAGGATGCGCTCTGGCTGCAGCACATGCCGGCGGCAGCGCAGCGTCATCATGCCCTCTTGTTGCGTGGGCCGCGCGGCGTTGGCAAGCGCCGCTTCGCAGAGGTAATAGGCCAAAGTTTGCTTTGCATGGCGCCGGCTAAGTCGGCGCTGCCCTGCGGCGCGTGCCAGGCATGTGGCTGGATCGCGCAAGCACAACATCCGGACTTTCTGCTGATCGAGCCGCGCATCGATGCGGATGCGGAAGGGGAAGGCGCGGGCACCGCGAAGAAGGCACCCGCTCAAGTCAAAGTCGATCAAATTCGCGAAGTTGTCGGCAAGCTCGCCCTATCCACCCATCAAGGCGGGCGTCGCATCGTGCTGATCGATCCGGCGGAGGGCATGAACGCCCATGCGGCGAACGCGCTGCTCAAGACACTCGAAGAACCGCCTGGCGGCACGCTGTTCCTGCTGGTGAATCACCAGTGTGGCGCGTTGCAGGCGACCATAGTCAGCCGTTGCCGCGCGTTGGATTTGGCCATTCCGGCCCCCGCGCAAGCACTCGCGTGGCTGCACCAGCAGGGCGTTGCTGAAGAATCGGCGCGGCTGGCATTGGCGCTGGCCGGTGGCGCACCCTTGCTGGCGCTCGAGAAAGCCGCACCCGAAGCGCGCGCGCGCCTGCAAACGCTGTTGTCGATACTGCAGCTAGGCTCGAGCATGGATCCTATCGCGCAGGCGGAGCGCTTAGCGCAGTACGGCGCCGCCGAAATTGTGGAGGGCATGCAAACCTGGAGCCATGACCTCACCGCGCGTAAGCTGGGACAAGCGATCAGCTATCACGTCGACTGCGCGGACAGCCTGGCGCGCACCGCCACAGATGCTCGCATCGAAGATTTGCTTGCGTTGCAGCGCAAGCTGCTCGACGCCAAACGCTTAGCCGGTCACCCGCTCAATACGCGCTTGGTTGCCGAGGATTTGCTGCTGGCATACCGGGATGCCTGCGGCGGTTGAAAGCAAACTCAGCCGCCAATAGCTAAGCAGAAATGTTCGTCGACTCGCATTGTCACCTGGATTTCCCTGAGCTCTCGGCGCAGCTCGACGAACTGCTGGCGAACATGGCGGCGAATCAAGTCACGCATGCCATGTGCATTAGCGTCAACCAAACCGATTGGCCGCGGGTCATGGCCACTGCCGAGCCGCACGCCAATTTGTACGCGACGGTCGGCGTGCATCCGGACTACCCGGACGAGCGAGTGGATGAGGCATTCTTGCTGGAAGGCGCGGAACGCAAAAAAGTGCTCGGCATTGGTGAGACGGGTCTCGACTATTATCGTTTGAGCGGTGACCTGGAATGGCAGCGCGAGCGTTTTCGCATTCACATCCGTGCAGCCCGCGCTTGCCGCAAACCGCTCGTCATTCATACCCGCGCCGCTGCGGCGGATACGCTGCGCATCATGCGGGAAGAAAGCGCAGGGGAGGCAGGTGGAGTGATGCATTGCTTCACCGAAACCTGGGACGTGGCGCAGGCGGCTATCGAGATGGGTTTCTATATCTCCTTTTCCGGCATCGTTTCCTTCAAGAACGCCCATGACTTGCGTGCTGTCGCCAAACGAGTGCCGCTTGATAGAATGCTAATTGAGACCGACTCGCCCTACCTCGCGCCGGTGCCGTTTCGCGGCAAGACCAACCAGCCGGCGTATGTGAAGCACGTGGCAGAAGCGTTGGCGCAAATCAGGGAAGTGCCGGTCGAGCAGATAGCGCGAGCTAGCACGCAGAATTTTTTCGAGTTGTTTCGGCCGTCTTAAAGGAGGCTGCATCATGAATGATCGTCTGCCTAACACCGTCGTCGAGTTCGATCTGGAACATTTCTGGATGCCGTTTACGTCGAACCGCCAGTTCAAGTCGGCGCCGCGGCTGTTCGTCGGCGCCAAAGATATGCATTTCACTACTTACGACGGCCGCCAGGTGCTCGATGCGACAGCCGGTTTGTGGTGTGTAAACGCCGGGCACTGCCGCACCAAGATCGTTGAAGCGATTCGAAAACAAGCTGCGACGCTCGATTTCGGTCCGACTTTTCAGATGGGGCACCCCGGTCCATTCGAAGCGGCGACCGAGGTGGCAAGTGTGGCACCCAAAGGGATGGACCGCGTGTTCTTCGTTAACTCCGGTTCCGAAGCGGTCGATACCGCTTTGAAGATTGCGCTGGCTTATCACCGCGTGCGCGGCGAGGGCCACCGGCAGGTTTTCGTCGGCCGCGAGCGCGGCTATCACGGCGTCGGATTCGGCGGCATCTCGGTGGGCGGTATGACCGCCAATCGCAAGGCATTCGGCAGCATGCTGCCGCGCGTCGATCATTTGCGTCACACCCACGATCTGGAACGCAATGCGTTCAGCCGCGGCCAGCCGGCCTGGGGCGCCCACTTTGCGGACGAGCTCGAGACGCGCATTATTCCGCTACACGATGCTTCCAACATCGCAGCGGTTATCGTCGAGCCGATGGCCGGTTCGACCGGTGTGCTGGTGCCCCCGAAAGGCTATTTGGACCGCCTGCGCGCAATTTGCGACAAGCACGGCATTTTGTTGATTTTCGATGAGGTCATCACCGGTTTCGGCCGCGTGGGTGCGCCCTTCGCTGCGGACCGCTTCGGTGTTACGCCCGACTTGCTCACTTTTGCGAAGGGCGTCACCAACGCCGCTGTGCCGATGGGTGGGGTGCTGGCCAAGCGCGAGATTCACGACGCCTTCAACGATGCGCCGCCGAACGCGATCGAGTTCTACCATGGTTACACCTATTCCGGCCACGCGCTCGCCAGCGCCGCTGCAAAGGCGACTATCCAGCTCTACCGCGAAGAAGGCTTGCTGCAGCGTGGCGCGGAATTGGAGCAATACTTTGCCGACGGTGCCCACAGCCTGCGCGGGCTACCGCATGTCATCGACGTGCGCAACATCGGGTTGGTCGCGGGTATCGAATTAGAGCCGATCGTTAACCAGCCGACCGTGCGCGCTTTCAACGCCTTCTTGCGTTGCTTCGAAAAGAATCTGCTGATCCGCACCACCGGCGAAACCATCGCCTTGTCGCCGCCGCTGATTATCGACAAGGCGCAGATCGATCAAATTTTCGGCACGCTGCGCACCGTGCTGCAAAGCCTCGATTAGCACCCTGCCACGATGCTCGACGGCAAACTCGCGGCGGCGCTGCGCGATGCGGTGGACCGCGGTTTCGATCAACAGGTCGATTTCACCGCCGAGTTGGTGAAATTCCCCAGCCTGCGCGGCGCCGAAGCGCCGGCGCAGGATTTCGTTGCCGGCGAGTTCCGCGCGCGGGGGCTGGATGTCGATCGTTGGCGCATTGAACTCGACGACATCAAGCACTTGCACGGCTTCTCGCCGGTGTGCGTCGACTACAGCAATGCGATCAATGTGGTCGGCAGCTATCGCGCAAAGAACACGATCGGGCGCTCGCTCATTCTGAACGGGCACATCGATGTCGTGCCGGTCGGTCCGACCGATATGTGGACATCGCCGCCGTTTCAGCCGCGCATTGTCGACGGCTGGATGTATGGCCGCGGCGCCGGTGACATGAAGGCCGGCATTGCCGCGATGGTGTTTGCCCTCGATGCTATTCGCCGCGCCGGCTGGCAACCGGGTGCCGATATTCATCTGCAGTCGGTGGTGGAAGAAGAATGCACCGGCAACGGCGCGCTGGCCTGTGTGGCGCGCGGCTACCGCGCGGACGCGGCGATCATTCCCGAGCCATTCAACAACACGCTCACGCGCGCGCAAGTCGGCGTGTTGTGGCTGCAGATCACCGTGCGCGGCATGCCGGTGCATGTGTTGGAAGCGAAGGCGGGCGCCAATGCCATCGAAGCGTCCTTTGAGATCATGCAGGCGCTGCATGTTCTCGAAGAAGAATGGAACGCACAGCGCCACGAGCACGAGCATTTCGACCATCTAGAACACCCGATCAATTTCAATGTCGGCAAGATTGCCGGCGGCGACTGGGCATCGAGCGTGCCGGCATGGTGCACCTTTGATCTGCGCGTGGGCATCTATCCCGGCCAAGATCCGGCGGCCAAGCTCGCCGAGGTAACCGAGTGCGTGATGCAAGCGGCGCAGCGCCAGCCGTTCCTGCGCAAGCATCCGCCGCAGATCGTCAATCATGGCATGCGCGCCTGGGGCTACGTACTGCCCAAGTCCGAGGCGCCGGACGCCGCCGAATCAGTGCTCCAGCGTTCGCACCGCAGCGCTTTCGACGGCGCAGCCCTGGAGGTGCAGACCAGCACAGGCGCTACCGACGCGCGTGCATTGGGTCAGGTCGGCGGCACACCGTCGCTGGTGTACGGCCCGCGCGCCGAAAGTATTCACGGCTTCGATGAACGCGTGGAGCTTGATTCCATGCGCCGCGTCACGCAAACAATCGCATTGTTCATTGCGGAATGGTGCGGTTTGGCGCCGCGCTAACCGCATGCTGTCGCCCTATACTACCGATTGGATGCTGACAGCATCCGCACCAGATCTTATTTAAACAAGTATCCGATAAGGAGTATGCGATGCGCGCCGTGATCGCCATGATGAATCACGAGACCAACACATTCTCGCCGGTGCCCACACCGCTGGAAGTGTTCGGCAAGCATGGCCCATACCACGGTGCCGCGGCGTATCGCGCCATGAAAGGCACGCGTCTGCCTATGGGTGCCTACATCGACTTATGCGAGCAAGCGGGTTGGGAGATCATCACGCCGGTCGCGGCGATTGCCCCGCCCAGCGGGCCGGTCGATGCGCGCGCCTATACGCAGATTTGCGACGCGATCATCGATACCGTCAAGAATGGCTGCGACGCTTTGTTCTTAGACTTGCATGGGGCGATGGTCGTTCAGAACACTGATGACGGGGAGGGCACGCTGCTGGAGCGCATTCGGGCCGTTGCGCCCGATCTGCCTATTGCCGTCGCGCTCGATCTGCACGGCAACATTACCGATGCGATCGTGCGCAATGCCACCGTGGTTGCCGGTTACAAAACCTATCCACATGTCGATATGTACGAGGCAGGGGATCTCGCCGGGCGCGTGCTAATGCGTGCCATGCGCGGCGAGGTGAAGCCGGTCATGGCCTGGGGCAACCGGCCGATTTTGGCGCAAACCTTGTGCATGAATACCGATGCGCAGCCGATGAAAGGATTCATCGATTTAGCCAAGCAAGCCGAGCGCGAAGGCGCGCTCGCCGCAACCGGCTTCGGTGGTTTCCCGACGGCCGATATTCGCGATGCGGGTTTGAGCGCCATCGTCGTAGCCGACGGCGATGCGCAACAGGCGCAGCGTTGGCTGGATCGCATGCTCGACTATGCCTGGGAGCGCCGCGCGGACTTCATCTATCACGCCGAACCGCTGGAACAATCCATCGCCCGAGCGAAAGGAATGAAACAGGGGCCGGTGCTACTGCTGGATCACTGCGACAATACGGCGTCGGGCGCGGCCGTAGATGTGATGAAGGTGTTGCGCATGGCACTGGAACAGGGCTTGAGCGATATCGCCGTGGGCCCGGTGCGCGATGCGGAATCCGTCGAGCGCATGATTCGTGCCGGCGTTGGCCAACAAGTGAGCATCGATTTAGGCGGCAAAACGGATATGCCGGCTTTGGGTCTCAAGGGCGAACCGCTGCCGCTTACCGGCACTGTGCGCGCCATTACCGACGGCGAATACACTATCACCGGCCCACAGTTAACCGGAATGCGTGCGCACATGGGCCGCACTGCGGTGCTCGACACTGGCACGGCCGTCGTCGTAGTCACCGAGCGCAGCCAAGAGCCATGGGACTTAGGTGTGTTCACCAGCGTCGGCATCGACCCGCGCCGCCACCATTACTTGCTGCTCAAATCACGTATGTATTACCGGCCGATTTTTTTGCCGTTCGCCAAAGCCGCGATCGAGTGCGACGGGATCGGCGTCGGCAGCTCGAACTACAAACTGTTCCCTTACAAGAAACTGCGGCGGCCGATGTATCCGCTCGATCAGAATGTGCAGCCGCAATCAAGCGCTGGAAACGGGTGAGCTGGCGGCGTCGGCCAGCAGCTTCGCCAGTAGCCGGTCCAATTGACTGGCGAACGCGTGGCGATCGGCCTGGCCGATCGGTGCTGGCCCGCCGGTAGCGATGCCGCTATTGCGCAGTTCGCTCAAGAAATTGCGCAACGACAAGCGCTCTTCGATATTGTCCTTGCTGTAGAGCTCGCCGCGCGGGTTGAGCGCGTGGCCGCCGAGTTGCAGTACTTGGCTAGCGAGCGGAATGTCGGCAGTTATGACCAAGTCGCCGGATTGCATGCGAGCGGCGATTTCATTGTCGGCTACATCGAAACCGCCCGAGACTTGCAGTGTCTTGATATAAGGCGAAGCAGCAACGCGCAACGGTTTGTTGGCGACCAACGTCAATCGCACTCGCAGCCTGCTGGCTGCGCGAAACAAAATATCTTTAATGACTACCGGACAAGCGTCCGCATCGACCCAAATTTGCACAACCTCTCGCTTTCTACTCGTCAATATATGGAATACAACACCATGCGCTTGCAGCAATTAGACGCCGCTCGCTGCCTTCGGTAGACTTAACGCCCTTTTGCAGCACGCGACAGCAGTATGAACAACTTAGCAGAGCCCGCTCTCGACTCAGATTCACCCGCAGCGCCCGCCGGCGCGCCGGCGCAACGCATTGCTCGCGAAGTCGCGCGGCGCCGCACATTCGGCATTATCTCGCACCCGGACGCAGGCAAGACCACGCTTACCGAAAAGCTTCTGCTATTTTCCGGCGCTATTCAGCTCGCCGGCACGGTGAAAGCCAAGAAGAGCGGCCGCCACGTCACCTCCGATTGGATGGAAATCGAGAAGCAGCGCGGCATTTCGGTGGCTAGTTCGGTGATGCAGTTCGAGTATCGCGATCACGTTGTCAACTTGCTCGATACCCCGGGCCACCAGGATTTCTCGGAAGATACCTACCGCGTACTTACAGCTGTGGACGCCGCCCTAATGGTGATTGACGCCGCCAAAGGTGCGGAAGCCCAAACGATCAAGCTGCTCAACGTATGCCGCATGCGCGACACGCCGATTCTCACCTTTATGAATAAGATGGACCGCGAGACACGCGATCCAATCACGTTGCTGGATGAAGTGGAATCGGTGCTAAAGATTCAATGCGCTCCCGTGACATGGCCGATCGGCATGGGCAAGTCTTTTCGCGGCGTCTATCATTTGTTGCGCGACGAAATTTTGCTGTTTGCCGCCGGCGAGGCGCGCGCCGATCAGAGTTTTGAAGTCATCAAAGGCATCGACCATCCGCGTTTGGCGCAGATGTTTCCGCAGGAAATCGAGCAGCTCAAGGCGGAGGTGGAATTGCTGCAGGGTGCTTCGCACCCCTTCGACTTGCAAGCTTTTCTCGCTGGCACGCAGACGCCGGTGTTCTTCGGGTCGGCAATCAATAACTTTGGCGTGCGTGAAATCCTCAATGCGTTGATCGAATGGGCGCCGCCCCCGCGTCCACGGGACACGACGACGGAAGCCGTCGCGCCGACTGCGCTCGAATTTTCCGGCTTCGTATTCAAAATTCAGGCGAATATGGATCCAGCGCACCGAGATCGCATTGCCTTTCTCCGCGTTTGCTCGGGACATTTTGAGCGCGGGATGAAAATCAAACACTTGCGGGAGAATCGTGAGATTCGAGTTTCAAACGTAGTGACTTTCATGGCGGCCAGCCGCGAGCAGGTGGAAGAAGCCTACGCAGGCGACATCATCGGTCTGCCCAATCACGGCAATATGCAAATCGGCGACAGCTTTTCCGAAGGGCAAGTAGTGCAGTTCACCGGAATTCCCTACTTTGCACCCGATTTTTTCCGCTCAGCTAGGATTCGTAATCCTATTAAAGTCAAACAATTGCACAAAGGATTGCAGCAATTAGGTGAAGAAGGCGCCGTGCAGGTGTTCAAGCCGCTGAATGGCGGCGATTTGATCCTCGGCGCCGTGGGCGTACTGCAGTTCGAAGTCGTAGCGAGCCGGCTGGCTAACGAATACGGCGTCGATGCGGTGTTCGAGCCGACCAACATCACTTGCGCACGCTGGGTGACCTGCGATGACGCCAAAATCTTCGCGGACTTCGAGCGGTCGCTGGCGCACAATTTGGCGCACGACGCGGCGGGAAATCTCGCTTACCTGGCGCCCACGACCATCAATCTCGACCTCACGCAAGAGCGTTGGCCCAAGGTCACGTTCCACACCACGCGTGAGCACGCGGTGCGGCTCTAGTCGCGCTATCGCATGCGCATCGTCTTCAACTACGGCACGACGCAGCAGCTACGCTATCGCTGCCGCGATCTTACTTTCCAGGGCCGCATCGAAGACGCCAGCTATCCGTTGGTGCGCGCGCAATGGCGCCTGAACGGCGGGGCATTCGAAGATTGTTACGTGGAAGCGCTCGTCGATCCCGATACCGATTGGGTCAACGCCTACAAACCCAGCCCGGCGGAGCTGCGCTGCAAGGATCAAGGCGATTTCACCGTTGAGTTCGCCGCCCAGCACGCCGCGCTGCACGGCGGCGCCAATCAACTTGAATTCGAAGTAACAGATGCCGCAGGCAAGCAAGCGCGTGCACACATGCAGTTTTCCTGGAATCCGCAGCCCCTGCCGCTGCCGTTGGACTTGCGCGACCTGACGCGCTTCACGCACGTACAAGAGATCGGCCAAACCGTCATCGGCGCGTTCGATCTCGATGCCGCGCAAAATGTGGTTCGCTCGCGTGCGCCGGTGTATCCCGATTCGTTGCTCGTGCTGGGTTCGCCGCACGGCAGTCAAGAGGCGACGTACGCGGTGCGCTTTCTCGACTTTCGCGGTGTCAAGTGGCTGGGGCCGAGCGACTACTATGTCGGTTTCGAAGCCAAAGAGCCGCACATCGGCATCAAAACCGGTTGGTCGTGCATCGGCATGATGGCGCTGAATCCACCGCGCGGCGGCAAGGCCGCGCCTGCCTCATCCGGTGAAGCTCGCGCGTTCATCGCTTGGGGCGATCACTCGTTGCGTAAGGAAGAGTGGGTGGTGGTGACCAATCCGCCCAAGCCCTTCGAGGTCGAACCGCGCGTTTGGTATCGAGTGCGCCATCAAGTGATCTGCACTTCCGGAAACAATCGCGTGCGCTTTCGGTTGTGGCGCGCGGGCGAGCCTGAGCCCGGCGACTGGCTCTGCGACGAAACCAACGCCCATATCGCAGCGTCGCTGCCGCGCTACCAGCAAGGTTCCTTCGCATTGTTCCAACACTCCGGCATGCCGATCGAGTGGAGCGACATCTTGGTGACTGCGCTGCAGTAGAGCATGAGCGCTATAAATCACGACGAAGAGCAGCGTAGCCCGCATTCCCGAACTAAGCGAGCCTAACCCGCCTTGCAACGCCTATGGGTTCCAATCGCGGCACCTTTTCGTCCTCGCGCAAGCGGGGATCTATGCGGCGAGAGCGGAGGTATGGTTCCCGCTTAGCGCGGGAATGACAAGCGCCTCGTTTTGAGCCGTCACGAGCTACGTAAACGTCAAAAACACTCAATCCCAAGCTTCGAGCGCCACGGCGTCAAACTGCGGGCTGACCATGCCTTGCAGTTGGATCATGCGCTTGACTTCTTGCTCATAACCGTCGAACTCCTCGTCGTCTTCGATGAAACCGACCACTTCCTTCGCCGCATCGGGATACTGCACGCGCAGGCGAACGGGGCGATGAAAGAATCCTTTGATGGCTTGCGTGGCGTTCATTGCGATCTCCTTGGGTGATTGAAAAGTGCGACTGCACGATAAGCATTCTCGCTAACGGCCTTCACATGGACCTCACGCACAAGTCATATTTCAGTCACGAACGCCAAAAAAACCGGCGCCGCGGGCGCCGGTAGCAAGCCTCTGTGGAGTAGAGGAGGAGGAGAGCGAAAAGAGCGGTACGGTTAGATCGACACGGTTTTGCGGCGCTCGGCGAACCAGCGCGGCGCTCCGCTCGGATGCACAAGATGGCATCAGCCGGTGCCGGTATGCGCGCGTCTTGTGCCGCCGCTTGGACGAAGGTGATGCTGCCGAAACCGCCCGCCGCGGCGCGGTCGCGCGCGACTCGCATCATGTGCGGGCTTGGTTCGATGGCGATGTTGCGTCCGCTGGGCCCGATGCGCGCTTCCATCTGCGCAAAGCTCAAGCCGGTGCCTGAGCACGCATCGATTACCACGGCGCTGCGGCGCAGATTGAGCGCGGCGATGGTGCGTGCGCGTCTCGGTTCCATGCGCTGGCACGAGGCATCGCACTCGCCGGCCAGTTCGGCGTAGCGTAGCAAGTGCGGTATTCGCTGCCATGCTTAGGTTCTCCTGATACGAGGTTAATGAACGGGGCGCACGCCCTCAACCATCAACCGCATGCGGTACAGCGCCGATTGCGCGGTCAAGTACAAAGTCTTGCCGTCGGCATCGCCCCACGCCATGTTGTGCGGGTGTTTCGGGCCTTTGATAGTACCGAGGTGCTTGCCTTGCGGCGACAAGATCCACAGGCCGCCCGGGCCTGACACGTAGAGATTGCCTTTGACGTCTACCTTGACGCCGTCGATCGCGTCTTCGCCGGGCGCAGCGGTCATGTCGAAGAACACTACGCCTTTGTCCAGCGTGCCGTCGGCTTTGACCGGATAGCGCATGACGACTTTCTTCTGCGCATCCCAATTGCCGACGTACAAGTGCTTTTCGTCCGGCGAGAATGCGATTCCGTTGGGGCCGCTCAGTTCGTGCGCCAGCAGCGTCAGCTTGCCTTCCTTCCAACGGTAGATGCCGCTATACGGCAGCGCCTTGCGCGGATCATCGAAAAACTGCGGCAGCCCAAACGGCGGATCGGTGAAGTACACGGCACCGTCGGATTTGTAGACCAAATCGTTCGGACTGTTGAGCCGCTTGCCTTCGTAAGCTTTCGCCAGCACCGTCACCGACCCATCCTTCTCGATGCGCGAGACACGGTGATTGCCATGCTCGTTGATCGTCAGGCGACCGGCTTGGTCTAAGGTCAAACCGTTCGAACCGGGTTGGCCGTAGTCGGCGATATCCGCGCCCGCGTAGCCGCTCGGCTTGCGGAATTCGTTTAGGCTGCCGTCGCGATATTGCCAGATCGTGTTCTCGTTCGGATCGGAAAACAGAAGATACCCACCAGGGTTATTCTCCGTAACCCAGATGGGTCCTTCAGTAAAGGAAAATCCTTCCGCCAGTTTAAAGATTTTCGGATTGTTGGAAACGATTTCGTTGATGCCGGGATCGAGGCGGATGACCTCGACATTGACCTCAGCCGGTTCGATCGCCATTGGCCCAGTCGGACCATTATGGAACTCCAAGCGCGCATGATGCAGCCAGATGAAATTGGTCGGCGGCGCCGAGAGCGGCCCATTGATGCCGAAAATCGCGAGCTGAATCTTCTGTCCCGCCTTCACGTTGCGCGCGATGATCAAGCGGTTATCCGCGTTCCAGCCCTTCACCACCGAACCGCCGCTTTGTCCCTGACCGCGGATCAACTCGCCATCGACCCAGATCTCTGCGTAGTCGTCCACACGCGTATCGAACACCACCGTGGCACCCTTCGGGTCATAGCCGCCGATGCGCTCTGGGATCGTCAGGTTGATGCGATACCAGTTAAACGCGAATTTGCCGGTGGTGCGCCGCTTCATGATGTCCGGCCCGTCGAACGCTTCCCAATTGGAATCGTCGAAGTCTTTGCCGCCGGCGCGTGGGGCAATGTCGAGTGTTTTGATCATCTTGCCGGTCGGCTGGCCTTCAGGCCCCGGTGCGAAGAAGTCAGTCTGGATGATGCGCGTGTCGCTGTAGCGCCATTTGCCTTGAACGAGCGCGACGCCTGCGCTGGTGCCAAGATCGATGGTGGCTTCGGGTTTGTTAGGGAAGAGTTTGTTTTCGGCGTGAGCGGCGAGCGCAAGGCAAAGGCTGATGAGGAACAGTAAGGCCTCCACGGCTAACCTGCGTCCCCCTCGTAGGGAGGAGATTGCGAGGGAGGTTGCATGCGTGCGTCCGTGCGAAAGCAACTGGCTAAGCCCTACCCTGACCCTCAAAGAGGGAGGGGGTGTATCGTGGGGGTTCGCTGGGCAAGCGAAAGAAGCTGCGGTCATGTTCACCCTCATTGATGGATCGGTTTGACGACGTAATACAGAAACGGATCGGTGACCTCCTTGAACCAATGCGGCGTGTTCGGCGGAATGATCACGATATCGCCCTTCATCAATTTGCGCGTCTCACCGCCTTGCACATCGGGCGCGCGAATTTCGCCGGGTGCAATGATCTTCGGATTCACCAGCGTGCCGCCGGTTACCAACGTTGCCGTGCCTTCGAGCACATAGACCACGTCGGTCTCATGCTCATGCACCTCGACCATGCCGCCGGCGGTGCGCCGGCTGGCGTGAACCTTGTACTCTGGAACCTCGATGAGCGGCTGACCTTTCGCGAACGCGGCGGCGACTTGGTCTTTGTTCAGATACGTGACCGCAGCGCCGTTGGTCGCGATGATCGAATCCACCGCCTTGACGCCGGCGATAATCGAATCCGCCGCCTTGACGCCGGCAATAATCGAATCCGCCGCCTTGACGCCGGCAATAATCGAATCCGCCGCCTTGACGCCGGCTAGTGCAATATCCTCGTCTTCCTGCGGCGTGTTGCCTGATACGCCGATCGCGCCGATCACGCGGCCTTCGCTCACGATCGGCAAGCCGCCTTGCAGCGGCGTAGCACCCGGCAGCGCCAATGCCGCAACCCGGCCTTCACGAATTTGATCCTCGAATACCTTGCTTGGCCGCCGGAAGATCGCCGCGGTGCGCGCCTTGCCGATGCCGACCTCGACACTCGCCACTTGTGTGTCGTCGAGACGGTTCAGCACCAGCAGATTACCGCCGTCATCCACTACCGCGATGACCACGGTGGCTTTGCGTTTATTCGCCTCCACGGCAGCGGCGTCGGCGATTTTCTTCGCGGCACCTAAGGTCAATACTTGCTTGCTGGGCAGAGCGGCGTGGGCGGCTAACGCCATTGCGGCGATGCAGATCGTCGTGATTGATTGCATTGTCTTCAACATCTCGGTTCTCCTTGATCGGTTCGGTGCAATGAGGATTGCGCCGGTTGGGGGGGGCTACTTCATCGCTTTCCATGCGGCAATCGCCGCCACGGCGATGTCTTCATCCTGCTGCGCGCTTGCTGCGCCGGATACACCAACCGCGCCAACGACCTTCCCATCGACTTCGATAGGAACGCCGCCCTGCAGCGGTGTGAACAAGCTCTCCGGCAGCGCCGCCATTGCGGTGCGGCCCTTGTTGACGATGTCTTCAAACAGTTTGGTGGGTTTGCGAAACAGCGCGGAAGTGCGCGCCTTGCCAAGCGAAATGGCTGCACTGGCGGCGAAAGTGTTGTCCCAGCGTTCGGCCGCGAGCATATGACCACCGTCATCGACGACTGCGATAGCACCGCCCGGCGCGCTGAGTCTGCGCGCTTCGCTGGCCGCAGCGCTAATGAGTTGTTTCGCGCCTTCCAGCGTTAATACGGGTTTGGGGGCGATCGCGTCGGCACCATGTGCCAACGCAACGGCAAAACAGGAAGCGGTAACGAATAGGATGTGGCGCATGGCCTTACCTCGTGGCTATCAGTTTTTGGAGAAAGAAGAGATGCGGGCCGCGCCGAGGGCGGCGCGGCCCGCGCTTGCCCGGCCTAGTTGGTGGTTTTTCCGCCCGGCTTTGCGTAGGGCGAGGTGGTAATGTAAGCGCCGGCAATGCGCTCGCAAGTGCCTTTCGGCACTTCGATCCATGCTTCCTTGTCGTTGTCGACCATGATCGATCCATGACAAGAACTGTGACTAGTGCCGCAGTCGTTCTTGCCGGCTTTGATGACGCCTGCGCACTTTTCGGTTTCGGCGGCATTCGCGACGCTCGTCGCGGTGGCGATGCCGACTGTGAGCAAGGTAGCGAATGCGCTGCGGATTAGTTTTTCATGCATGTTGGTTCCTTTCGTGGATGGAGGAGTGCGATAACCACCGCAGATGCGACCAGGCTCGTGCGAGATCAAAGAGGCTGGCGGACGACGCACGGCAAACCGAGTGTGGTCTGCTTGTAGCACGCGCTTTCGCGGTGGTTGTCACGAGCGCAACTATGCGCGCCTCATGTCCAACCGCATTCACGAAACGATAAAGATTTTGTCACGGCGCGGCGGCCATCACCGGCGCGCCGCTGCCGGTTTGCTAGCGCTGCGTCTTTAAGAACGCCAGCAGCGCGGCACACCCGCGCGCAGCGAACAGCGCGATGGCATCGGCGCTTGGCGCTTCTTCGTGCATCGGCTGGTTATCGCAGCAGGCGAGGTGGCCGATAGTGCGGCCGCTCGCGGCGTCGGTCAGCGCAATCCCCAGGTAGCTAGCGCGGTTCAATTCTCGCTCCAGCGGCCAGCGTTCGGCGAGCTGTTTGGGCCAGTACAGCGTCTGGCCGTCGCCGTATACCTGCTCACAAGGGTTGCCGGCCAAATCGTAGTCCACATCAAAGGTGAGTTCGCCATCGTTCCAATAGCACAGCGCTCGCACACGCGTGGGTGGATCGTCCAGGCAGTGTGTGATGAAAGCTTCGCGCGCCCCGGTATAGTTCGCAAACTCGCTGACCAGCGCGACGAGTCGCTGGCGTGCGTCCGCGATCGAGTCTAGTCCTTGTGCCGTGCGCAACAGGCCTTTTTCGCGCGCGCTGCGCTGCATTTCTATGCCCGCTCGAGCAGTGAAGATGCGATAAACCGCGTCCATTAGGAAGCCTTGATCCATCGGCTTGTCGTCTTTGAACACTAGGTGCCCAATTACGCGCCCACGGCTGCTCAAGATCGGCATGCCGAGATAGCTCACGTAACCGTAGGGCGATTCGTTGGGGAAATGCACGGCAAGATCTTGCGGAATGAAGTAACGCTCTTTGGTATCGACCACGACCTTGCAAGGGGTGGGCGCTAAATCGTACTCATCACTAGTGAACTGGCCGCGCTCCCAGCATGCCAACGTGCGCACGCGCGTAGGGGGTTGATCGATGCACTCAGTGAGAAAGACTTCGGCCACATCCAAGGCGCGGGCGAAGTGCTCCACCAGTGCGCGATAGAACTCGGCGCCAGTCACATTTGCAGTGCCCGCGGCGACATGCTGCAGCGTTGCCTCAATGCGCTTGTATTGGGTGATATCGCTGTCCAGGCAGATCATGCGGTACGCCTTGCCGCCGGCGTGGCGCAGCGCGGTTCCTCGAGATAGCACCCAACGCGTGGTGCCGTCTTTGTGCAGGACGCGATGCTCGCTTTCAAAGCGCGTCTCGGCCGCGCTGTCGATATGCATCGCGAGCGCGCGCTCGACGGCTGACCGATCCTCGGGGTGAATACGCGTGCGCCACGTCTCGAACACCGGCGCCAACTCTCCTTCGGCAAAGCCCAACATGGCCAGCCAACGCGGCGAGATGTAGAGCGCGTCTGTGCTGGAGTGCCATTCCCACAGGCCGTCTTCGGCGGCGCGCACGGCGAGCGCATAGCGCTCTTGAGTTTCATACAGAGCTTGCTCGACCGCGCGTCGCGTTTGCGTTGCCTCAGCGAGTTCTACCGCATGGTGAGCGGTTTGCTGCGTCAACGTTTGCACGCGCTCCTCGATTTCAACGGCGGCATCCGTCGTGCGGTTTGCAACGCGGTTTGGCATGGCGGCGCGCAGCGCGGCCAGCGCGGGTTGCAGCCTGCGCGATAGCAGCGCTCCTTGCAACCACCATATCAGACACACCACCACTGCGACCTCCGCGAACATCCAAAACAGCAAAACATTGCGATGTGCGATCCAGTCGGCGCGCAGCCAACCGAGCGCAAGCCATAAGTCGAACAACAGGATGGTAGCGGCAACGAGCAGCGCAATCTTGGCTCGATCACTCATGGAGTTCCTCCGATCAGTTCTTTGCATTGGCGACGTGATAAGGGCGAGAACTGCTTCCCGTACGCTGACGCAATGATGCCTTGGAAATTCTGCGAAAGAACAACTAACGCTGCTGTGATGAAAATTTGAAGTTTACGTGACGGGCGCGTGAGTTCGGGCAGCAACAATGGCAACACTGGCTCGAGACCACTCGACAGTGCAGTTTGAGACCACTTCACTTCAGTTAAAGGAGACCATATGAAATTCACTCGTATCGTTGTTACCGCGCTGAGCTTGGGCGCGCTGGCGCTCGGCGCAATGAACCCGGCCGGTGCCGCCGACTCGAACAATCCGCTCGATCCGTCCTACAAGAACAGTCTTGGCAAGCTGCGCGCCACGTACTTCGAGATGCTTGCCAAGATGGACGCCAACATGGATGGCCGCATTTCCGATCTGGAGTTCGCCATGCAGCACGATCCGCTGAGCCCTGAGTTCAAGAAACGCAGCGCCGAGTTCAAGGAAATGATTCGCGCGATGGATGCAAACAAGGATGGTGAGATCTGCCTAGAGGAATACATGGCGGCCGCCAACCCGCTGCACCCCGGTCATCAGCGCAACTAAGCGTATTAGCAACCGGCGGTGCGTCATCGCCGCGCCGTCGATACTTTTTTCATTTTGCACTTACAAGGAGTTATGCATGAATAAGTCTGATCTCATTATCCGTTCCGCGTTCGCATCCCTGGTTGCATTGGGGTTGACTGCCGCCGGCACTTCGGCGCTAGCCGCCAAAGGCGATCAGGAGAAGTGCGCGGGCGTGGTCAAGGCTGGCAAGAACGACTGTGGCACGAGCTACAGCTCGTGCGCCGGCACCGCAAAGAAAGACAATGACGCCGAAGCGTGGATCTACGTTCCCAAAGGCACTTGCGAGCGTATCGCCGGCGGCAAGATCACGACCTCGCCGCACGCCATGCCGGGTGGCAAGAAGGGCTAAGCAGCAAGTTGGGCAAAAGGGCTCTGCCGCGGCGTAGAGCCCTTCAGTTCACAGGAGAGGATCATGCAGTATACCGCTACGACCAAGATGAGAATTGATTCAGATAAGTATACCCCGTTAAGTAAGCTGAGTGGATTGGTCAAGAAATTGGTCCAGGCGCTGAGCATTCTTTCCCCGCTGCTCGATTTGGGGATTCGCTTGTACATCGCCAACGTATTCTTCAAATCCGGGCTCACCAAAATCGCGAATTGGCAAAGCACACTGGCGCTGTTCGAGAACGAGTACGCCGTCCCGCTGTTGCCGTCAAGCGTAGCGGCGCTGCTGGGCACCGCGGTCGAGCTGATTGTGCCGGTGCTGCTGCTGGTGGGGCTCAGCACGCGCTTTGCTGCGATCGTGCTGTTCGTGTTCAACATCGTCGCCATGATTTCCTATCCGGATTTGTCCGAAGCTGGACGCGAGCAGCACATGCTGTGGGGCCTGCTGATGTTGGTGAGCATATTTCACGGCCCCGGCAAGCTTTCCCTCGATCACTTGATCCGCCGCAAGTTCTGGCATGAATAAGGAGCGGCGATGAATTCAATCAGCCTACGCGAATTGCACTTGGCGGGGCAGCGCGCCATCGTCACCGGCGCCAACTCCGGCATCGGTGAAGGCGTTGCGCGCGGCTTGGCCGAAGCAGGAGTGGCGGTGGCGATCAACTACGTCGCCGGCGATGACAAAGCGCGCGCGATCACCGACGACATCCGCGGCAGCGGCGGCAAGGCCATCATGGTCAAAGCCGACGTGAGCAAAGAAGTGGAAGTCAAAGCGATGTTCGCGCACGTCATCGACGCTTTCGGCAGTGTCGACATCTTGGTGAACAACGCAGGTTTGCAGCAAGACGCCGCGTTTCACGAAATGTCGCTGCAGCAGTGGGAGAAGGTTATCGCAGTCAATCTGACCGGGCAATTCTTGTGCGCGCGCGAGGCGGTGCGCGAATTCATGCGCCGCGGCGTCGTGCCCGAGCTCTCGCGCGCTGCGGGCAAGATTGTGTGCGTGTCTTCGGTGCACGACGTAATTCCCTGGGCGGGCCATGCCAACTACGCGGCCTCGAAGGGTGGCGTGGCAATGCTGATGAAAAGCATGGCGCAAGAATTGGCGCCACAGCGCATTCGTATCAATAGCGTTTCACCCGGGGCGATCAAGACGCCGATCAACACTGCGGCTTGGGCGACGCCCGAGGCGGAAGCGGAACTGCTCAAACTGATCCCGTACAACCGGGTCGGCGTGGTTGAAGACATCGCGCGCGCCACCGCGTGGCTGGCCTCCGATCACTCTGACTACGTCAATGGCACGACACTGTACGTCGATGGCGGTATGACGCTGTATCCGGAGTTTGCGCGTGGAGGGTAGCACGCGCACGCGGATTTGCGATGTTCTCCCTCGCCCCGGGGACCGGAGCGAGGCCAGGGTGAAGTTGCCAGCTTCGTCCGCAGCAGCCGAGTTTGAATGTTTTTCTTCGGAGTTTATCCATGATCTCTCGTTCGACACGCTCCATCTTCGCTGTCATCTTCGTCTTCCTCTGGCTGGTCGCCGGCAATGCGCTCAGCCGCGCGCTGGAAGTCAAGGCGATAACGTTAAGTGTTTCCGATCTGGATCGATCGGTCGCATTTTTCGAGCAAGCGCTCGGTTTCACCAAGACCGGTGAAAAGCTGATCGCGGATCGAGACTACGACTATGCCGTCGGGGTGTTTGGCGCGCGGGTGCGCCGCGCAAGTCTGAAACTCGGCGACGAGATGGTCCATTTGGAGCAGTTCGTCAGTCCGGCGGGCGAGCGTGTTCCGGCGGATAGTCGCTCAAACGATTTGTGGTTTCAGCATTTCGCGATCGTGGTCAGCGACATGGAAAATGCCTTCGCGCATGTACAAAAGTTTGCCATCACCGGCATTTCGAGCGCGCCGCAAACGATTCCCGAATCGAACCAGGCCGCGGCTGGCATCAAAGCGTACAAGTTCCGCGATCCTGATGGCCATCCGCTCGAGCTACTGTGGTTCCCCGCCGACAAGGGCAATCCGAAGTGGCAGCAACCGGGCGGAGGTTTGTTTTTGGGCATCGATCACACCGCCATCGGCATCAGTAGCACCGAGCGCAGCACACAGTTCTACAGCGAGCTGCTTGGTTTCAAAGTGGCGGGCGGCACGGTCAATACCGGCGTGACGCAGGAGCAGTTGGACAACGCCTTCGGCGCTGTGGTGCGCATCACCGGTTTGCGCCCGCAGCGCGAGCAGGGGCCGGGCCTGGAGTTCTTGCAGTATTTGACACCCTCCGGCGGGCGCTTGGCGCCGCTCGACAAGCGCGTTAACGACTTAGTTGCTACCCGCCTTGTGCTGGAAGTGGACAACTTGGATGAACTCGCCGAGCAGTTGAGCAGCCGCAACGTGACGTTTGTGTCACCGCGCATCACGGCAGTTCCAGGTGAGGCGTATGCAAAGTGCCTGATGGTTAAGGATCCGGATGGACACATGGTGATGCTGGTGCAGCGGTAGAAAGTATACGCCTTCCCCTAAAAAGGAGAGGGCACCCCTGAGCGGTAGCAACGCAGGAAGGTAAACATGGTTTATGACGTCATCATCATCGGGTCAGGCGCTGGCGGGGCGGCAGCGGCCTATCAACTGGTCCAATCCGGCCGCAGCGTGCTCGTGTTAGAGCGCGGTTTGCCATTGCCGAAAGACGGCAGCACGCAAAGCGTCGACAAGGTGCTGAAGCAAGGCATTTTTCAGAATCGCGATCCTTGGGCCGATAAGGACGGGCGTACTATCGTGCCGCCGCTGGAATTCGCCAACGTCGGCGGCAAGACCAAGTGGTACGGTGCGGCGCTGCTGCGCTTCAGTCCGCGCGAGTTCGGTGCCGACCCGGCACATCAATGCCCGCCTTGGCCGATCACCTACGACGACCTCGCGCCGTACTACGAAGAGGCGGAGCGGCTGCTCGGGCTGCGCCACTTTCCGGTGGAAGCCGATCTGCAGCGCATCGTAGCTGGACTGAAGAAGCGTGACCGCGCGTGGGAGAACTACCCGATGCCACTCGGTGCCACGGCCGACATTCTCGACTATCCGGAAGAGGCTAAGCATTTCGACGCTTTTGCTTCCGCCAAGGACGTGAAAGCCGATGCCGAAACGTGCTTTCTAGATCGTATCAAGCAGCGTCCCAATTTCGAGCTGCTAAGCGGTAAGGGCGTGCGCGCATTGTTGTCGAGCGCGGAGGCGAAGACAAAGGCAGCAGGCGTGGAGTGCGACGACGGCACGCGCTACATGGCACAGCATGTTGTGCTGGCTGGCGGCGCTCTTAACTCGCCACGCTTGCTAGCGGGCTACTGTCTCAGCCAGGGGCTAGATCGCGCGCTGCCGAGCTATCGCATGATCGGGCGCAATTACAAGACGCATTTGAATAGCGCGCTGGTCACGCTCTCGCCCTCGCGCAAGACTGACATTATCCGCAAGACGCTGTTGCTGGTAAGTGAGAAGTTCCCGCACTCCAGCGTGCAAAACACCGGCTGGCTGGACGGCGACATCGTCAAGACTCAGTTGCCGGCCGTTGTGCCGCATTGGTTTGCCGCGTTATTCGCGCGTCATGCCTACGGGTTCTGGGTGACCACCGAGGACGGTTCGCATCCCGACAACCGCGTCTACGCGAACGGCGACGGGCGCCCGCACTTGGACTTCGATCGTGACCGCATTGCGCCGGCGGAATACGAGCACCGCCGCCTCTTGAAAACCCTCAAACGCGAGTTGCTGTCTTTGGGTTACCTGCCGTACGTCAAACGCATGCCGGTGGAAATCACTTCGCACGCGTGCGGCACGCTCGCGGCCGGGCACGACCCGCGCAGTTCTGTGGTCGACGCGAATGGCAAAGTGCATGGATTAGACAACGTCTATGTCGCCGACGGCAGCGTGCTCACGCGATCCGCGCGCGTCAATCCGGCGCTGACGATCTATTCATGGGGGCTGCGTCTTGGTGCGCATATCGCCTATTTGGCACATCTCAATAAAGGGGTTCAGAGTGCTACCAAAGCTGATCCGATTCGGGCGTGAAATCTGCGGCGACTTGGCGCAAGCCGAGCGCCGCGAGTGGTGGCTGGCGAATGGCTTAGGTGCTTACGCCTCCGGCACCATTGCTGGTACGCTGACGCGGCGGTATCACGGGCTGCTGACCGCGCCAATCAATCCGCCGTTGGGGCGGCATCTAGTGTTCGCCAAAGCCGACGCGTGGCTGCACGACGGCGACACACGCTGGCCACTATGCTCCAATCGCTGGAGCGGCGGTGCGATCGATCCGCGGGGACACGCGCACCTCGAGTCGTTCGAGCTGCAAGGCCGGATGCCGGTTTGGGTTTTTGCAACGGGCGCTCTGCGCGTTGAACAGCGCATATGGATGGAGCCGAATGCCAACACCACCTATGTCGCTTGGCGTCTAGATGCTGACGCCGGCGTGGCGCAGAAACTGCCTGAACTGCGCGTCAAGTTGCTGGTCAACGCGCGCGATCACCACAGTGCAAGCTGGCCTAGTGCGTTCACGCCGCAGATCGAAGCGCGCGGCACCGAGTTGCGCGTGCAGCACCCAAACTGGTTCTCCTTCTACCTGAAGGTGCGTGGGGGCGAGCTGGTCGCCGAGCACAGCTGGTACGAGAACTTCGATCTCGCGGTCGAGCGTGAACGCGGGCTAAGCGATCGCGACGCGCATCTGTGCGTCGGCGAAGCGCGCTTGACACTGCAACCGGGCGAGTGGGTCGGCGTGGTCGGCAGCTTGCATGAGGACGCCTCCGTCTATCTCGGCGAAGCCCTGGGCCGCTTCATGCAACACGATGAAGGCCAACTGCGGCGCGCCAAAGTGCAAGTCACGGAGTTGCTCGATGCGCCGAGCTGGGTTGATCAGCTGGTGCTGGCCTCGGATAGTTTTATCTTCGCGCGCCCGACCTCGAATGCACCGGACGGCGAATCGGTGATCGCCGGATTTCCCTGGTTTGGCGACTGGGGCCGCGACACCATGATCGCGCTGCCGGGGCTGACGCTGGCAACGGGACGCTACGACACCGCGCGCCGCGTATTGCAGACCTTCGCGCGCTTCGTCGATCAGGGCATGCTTCCTAACGTTTTTCCTGGCGCCGGCGAGACTCCAGAGTACAACACCGCCGACGCCGCGCTGTGGTACATCGAGGCGTGGCGCGCGTATGTGGCCGCCACCCACGACAAAGCGGCGCTGCGCAGCGTATTCCCGGTGCTGCGGCAGATCATCGAGTGGCATGAGCGCGGTACGCGCTTCGGCATCGGAATGGATCCGGCCGATGCGCTGCTGCGCGCCGGCCAAGCCGGCGTGCAAGTCACATGGATGGACGCCAAAGTCGGCGATTGGGTGGTCACCCCGCGCATCGGCAAACCGGTGGAGATCAACGCGCTTTGGTACAACGCGCTGCATTGCATGGCGCAACTGACCCAGCAGATCGGCGAGCAGCCGGAGCGCTACGCCGCTCTCGCCGCGCGCGTGCGCGCCGGTTTCGCGCGCTTCGCCGATGGTGATGGCGGCGGATTGTACGACGTCATCGACGGACCGAACGGTGACGATTCGACGCTGCGGCCGAACCAAATCTTCGCCGTTAGCTTGCCGCACAGCCCGCTGGACGAAAGCCGCCAGCGCGAGGTGGTCAGCATCTGCGCCCGGCTGCTGCTGACGTCCTACGGCTTGCGCTCGCTCGATCCGCGCCATCCCGACTTTCATCCGCAGTATCTCGGCGGCGTGTGGGAGCGCGACGGCAGCTACCACCAGGGGCCGGTATGGACTTGGCTGTTGGGGCACTACGCGTTGGCGGAGTTTCGCGTCACGCGCGATGCGGCGGCGGCGCAGGCGCGTTTGGAACCGCTGATGGATCACTTGCTGGACGCGGGCTTAGGCAGCGTCAGCGAAATCTTCGACGGTGCGCCCCCGCACACCCCGCGCGGGGCACCGGCGCAAGCGTGGTCGGTGGCGTGCGCGCTGGAGGCGTGGTGGCTGTTGGAGCGTGTTAAGCGTGCTGCAAGGCAAGACGGTGCGGCGAACGCGGAGCCGCGGCGCGCGGCCGCGTAACCGGTATACAGGTCACAGCATAAGCAATGTACCTAGAACGAATCAGAAGCATGGGCCTATACCACTGAATGTATGTATACGTAGCGAAGCAACGCTCTCAGGAGAGAATCATGACAGACCAACTGAATGCAGAACGCCAACGCCTCGAAGCGCAAAAGTCCGGCGTGGAGGACTGGCGTCTTTGGGGGCCCTATTTGGCCGAGCGCGCCTGGGGCACGGTGCGCGAAGACTATAGCGGCGGCGGCACGGCGTGGGAGTACTTGGATCACGATCAAGCGCGTTCGCGTGCCTACCGCTGGAACGAGGACGGCATGGGCGGCATATGCGACCAGGAGCAACGTTTGTGCTTTGCGCTGGCGCTGTGGAACGGTGTCGATCCGATACTCAAGGAGCGCGCCTTCGGCTTGACCGGTAATCAAGGCAATCACGGCGAAGACGTCAAGGAGTACTACTTTTACGTTGACGCCACGCCGTCGCACAGTTACATGCGCTATCTGTACAAATATCCTCAGGGCGAATATCCGTATCGCGCTCTCGTGGAAGAAAACGCGCGCCGCGGCCGCGACAAAGCGCCGTTTAATCTGCTGGATACCGGCGTCTTTAACGACAACCGCTATTGGGATGTGGAAGTGCGCTATGCCAAGGCGACCCCGGATGAAATCCACATCCGCATCCTGGTCAGCAACCGCGCAGCGGAGACTAAGACGCTGCACGTGCTGCCGCATTTGTGGTGTCGCAACACGTGGTCGTGGCAAGCGGGCGCCGCAAAACCCGTGCTGAACGAAACTGCCGCGCCGAAGGGAGCGATGTGGGCGGTGCAAGCGCAGCACCCCACACTGGGCGACTATCACCTCTACGGCCGGCATGCGGCGGAAACTTTGTACACGGAAAACGAGAGCAACGCCGAGCGCCTTTGGGGCGCGCAGAACGCCTCACCCTACGTGAAGGACGCGTTCCACCGCCTGTTGGTGAATGGCGACAAAGGCGCCGTCAACGCAGACAAGCGCGGTACCAAGTTCGCTGCTTGGCATTTGGTTACGGTGGAGCCGGGGCAGACCACGACCATCGGCTTGACCTTGTCGCGCGCGGCGCTGGCTGCGCCGTTCGACAAGCGCGAGGTAATTTTTTCCAAGCGCGAATCCGAAGCCACGGTGTTCTACGAAGAGCTGCTGCCGGACTGCACCGTTCAGGACGGCAATATCTTGCGCCAGTCGCTGGCGGGCATGATCTGGAGCAAGCAGTTTTTCCACTTCGACGTGGCGAAGTGGCTGGATGGCGATCAACTGCCGCCGCCCCCCGGGCGCAAGTGGGGCCGCAACCGCACCTGGCGTCACCTGAAGGCCGCGCACGTTATCTCCATGCCGGATAAGTGGGAATACCCCTGGTTCGCCGCGTGGGACCTGGCGTTTCATACCGCTGCGCTGGCGCTAATCGATGTTGATTTCGCCAAAGACCAAGTGGAGCTACTGCTGAAAGAAAACTATCTGCATCCGAACGGGCAGATTCCGGCTTACGAGTGGGCGTTCAGCGATGTCAATCCGCCGGTCCTGGCGATGGCGGCGTTGAAGGCGTTTCGCGCCGAACGCGTGCAGCGCGGCACCGCGGACATCGGTTTCTTACAGCGCGTCACACACAAGTTGCTGATGAACTACACCTGGTGGCTCAACCGCAAGGACGCGGACGGCAACAACGTGTTCGAGGGCGGCTTCCTCGGCCTGGACAACATCTCTGTCTACGACCGCTCGCAGCCGCTGCCGCCGGGGTTCTCGCTGAAGCAAGCCGACGCCACCGGTTGGATGGCCATGTTCGCGCTCAACATGACCATCATGTGCCTGGAACTGGCGGCGGAGCAGTCGGACTACGAGGATGTGGCGATCCAGTGTTACATGCAGTTCATGGCGATCGCCAACACCATTGCCGGCCACAGCGGTGCCAACCAGATCTCTCTGTGGGATGACCAGGACGGCTTCTTCAAGGATCTACTGGTGGCTCCCGATGGCTCAACGCATCGCGTCGACGTGTTCTCTTGGGTCGGATTGATACCGCTGTTCGCCTGCGAGATTGTCGATCAGCGTCTACTTAAGGCGGCGCCTCGTTTCATGCAAGTATTGGAGGAGCACTACCGCGGCCGCTATCTAGGACGCAAGGTCAGCTCATGCCCAATCGCCGAAAACGAGCGCGGCGAGCATCTGCTTGCGCTGGTCGACACCGACTGGCTGCCGCGTATCTTGCAGCGTTTGCTCAACGAAGCCGAATTTCTGTCGCGCTATGGCATTCGCAGCGTGTCGCGCATTCACGCTGAACGGCAGGACCTTGGCACCTTGCCCGGCATTGGCCGCGCGCTGATCGAGTATTTGCCGGGCGAGTCAAACTCCGGCTTGTTCGGCGGCAACTCAAACTGGCGCGGGCCGATTTGGATGCCGACCAACTACACGCTGATCCAAGCGATCGAGAAGTTTCACCGCTATCTCGGCGACAAGTTCACCGTGACAGTGCCGTGTCTCGGCAACCAAAAAATGACTTTGCGCGATATCGCCAAGCTGATCTCCGACCGGCTGGTGGATATTTTCCGTCGCGGCGCCGACGGCAATATACCGGCGTTGCCCGCGAACAGTCCGTTTCAACACGATGCGCACTGGAAAGACTTGCTGCTTTTCAACGAGTACTTCCACGGTGAGTCGGGTGAGGGCCTCGGCGCCATGCATCAGACCGGATGGACGGGGCTGGTGGCGAATCTAGTCGAGCGAAAATACCGGGCGAGCATTCCCAAGTATTGGCAACGTACCGAGCAAGCAAGAGAGGCATCAGACCATGCCGCGGGGTCGAAAGTTCTTGCCCAGTCGCGCGCAAAACGCGCCCGGACCGACCCCGACGCCAACAACCGCATGCGCGGGGGGGTGGGGGGGTCGGCTCCCCACGCGCCTCGTAGCAACTCTAAGGGCGCCAAGCGCACAACCGAGGTAGCGTAGATGGTGGCACAAGTTCATCGCGTACAGCAGCGCAGCGCGCCTGCCTTGCAGGCGTTGTCGCGGCATTGGCCTGAATATTTGATGGAGGCGTGGGGTCTGGGGACATTCATGGTCTCCGCCGGACTCTGCGTCACCCTCTTGGAGTATCCGGGGTCTCCCGTCCATCAGGCTCTTCCCAATCCTGTGGCGCGCCGGGTGCTCATCGGGCTGGCCATGGGGCTGACCGCGGTGGCCATCATCTACTCGCCTTGGGGAAAGCGCTCTGGCGCCCACCTTAATCCCGCCGTGACCTTGACGTTTCTTAGACTCGGAAAGGTCGCGTCGTGGGATGCTTTGTTTTACATCCTCGCGCAGTTTGCCGGCGGCGTACTCGGTGTCCTATTGGTCGCGGCGCTGCTGCGCGACGCATTCACCATGGCGCCGGTCGCATACGTCGCCACCCAGCCGGGAGCGGGCGGCGCCGGCGTGGCGTTCGCGGCGGAGTTCGCCATGTCTTGCGGCATGATGTTGATGGTGTTGTTTGCCACCAACAACGAGCGCCTAGCAAAGTACACGGGTTGCTTTGCCGGTCTGCTGGTAGCGGCCTATATCAGTCTGGAGGCGCCGCTTTCGGGTATGAGCATAAATCCCGCGCGCAGCTTCGCCTCCGCGGCACCAGCCGCGAGCTGGGACGGTATTTGGATCTACTTCACCGCACCGGTCGCCGGCATGTTGGCCGCGCCCTTGCTCTACCGAATGCTCGATGCGCGGCGTGGCGTGCATTGCGCCAAGCTGATTCACAGCGCGGATCAGCGCTGTATACATTGCCACTATGAACCGCCGGCAAGGCAGGAGCATTGAAGCGATGGACGGCACTGCGGAGCACCTCAAGCTCATGCGCGTGCAGCGCATGGCGACGCTGCGCGCCGCGCTGAGCGAGATCACGCGCTTGGCCGAGCGCCAGATCGGCGCGTTGGTGGATCTGTTGCTTCGGCTATGGCTGGGGCAGATGTTCCTCATTTCCGGACTGTTGAAAGTCGCGGACTGGCCGCGCGCGCTGCTCTTGGCGACGCACGAGTACCCCGTTTCTTGGCTGAATCCGGTCAGCGCGGCTTATCTCGGTGCCGGCATCGAACTGATCGGCGCGCTGTTGCTCATGCTTGGGTTGGCGACGCGCGTCGCGGCCGTCGCGCTCGGCGCGCTGGCGCTGGTGATCCAGCTCAATTACCGCGCGCTGGATGCGCACCTATTTTGGATCGCATCGTTCGGCTGGTATGCGCTGCGCGGGGCGGGGCCATTGTCGCTCGATCATCTGTTTGCGCGTGGCTTGTTGGAAAGCCCGCTGCCGTTTGCGAATAGCATCATCGCGGTGCTGGCGTGGTTGCGCGAACATTTGGCGCCGCTGTATCAGTTGCTGTTGCGCTCGTGGCTCGGTATCACGCTGCTTGCAACGCTGTTGGCGTGGGAGCCGCAAGCGGCGCCATGGCTGCCAATCGACAGCGCGCCGTTCTGGCCGTTCGCGCTGCAACTCTTGCTCGGCGCGCTGCTGGCGCTTGGGGTTGCGACCCGGCTTAGTAGCTTTGCCGCAGCGCTCGCCCTCGCGCTGACCGGCATGATGAGTACCGCAGAGCAAGGTTCGATGTACTGGTTCACAGCTTTCGCTCTGCTCACTTGCTTTGGCGCCGGACGCTGGTCGCTTGATCACGTGCTCGGCGCGCTGCTGGCTCACCTCTGGCCGGCCGATGCGATAGCCAAGGCGCAGGGACGCTTGCCGCGCGTGGTTATCGTCGGTGCCGGTTTCGGCGGACTGTCCTGCGCGCATGCGCTGCGGCACGCGCCGGTGGCGATCACCTTGGTTGACCGGCGCAACCATCACCTGTTTCAGCCGCTGCTCTACCAAGTGGCAACAGCCAGTTTGTCTCCAGGCGACATCGCCGCGCCGGTGCGCGGCGTGTTCCGCGAGCAAGCCAATGCGCGCGTTCTGCTCGGAAACGTCACCGGCGTGGACACGGTAAGCCAGGAAGTGCTGCTCGAAGAGTCGCGCTTGCCATACGACTACCTGGTGCTTGCCACCGGGGCGGCACACAGCTATTTCGGCAAGGATGATTGGGAACGCTACGCGCCTGGCCTAAAGAGCGTCGAGGACGCCACCGAGGTCCGGCGCCGCGTGTTGCTCGCGTTCGAGCAGGCCGAAGCCACCGAAGACGAACAGGAGCGCAGGGCGCTGCTCACTTTCTTGATTGTCGGCGCCGGTCCCACCGGCGTCGAGCTTGCCGGAGCCATCGCTGAATTGGCGCGCCTGGGCATGGAAAAGGACTTCCGCCGCTTCGATCCAGCGCAAGCGCGCATCTTACTGGTGCAAGCGGCGCCACGCATCTTGCCGACCTTTCCGGAGCAACTCTCGGCGCGGGCGCAAAGCTCGTTGGATAAGCTCGGCGTCGAAGTGCTGCTCAACAGCCGCGTCGAACGCATCGACGAGCGTGGCGTCGTTGTGGCTGCAAAACTTAACGACGCGCCTGGCCGCAGGAGTGGAGCAGGTAACAGCGACGCTCGCGTTGGCGGCGGCGAACGCATCGCCGCACGCACGGTCCTCTGGGCTGCGGGCGTGGTTGCTTCACCCGCGGCGAAGTGGATGAACGCAGCAGCGGACAGCGCCGGGCGCGTTGAAGTCGCGCAGGATTTGAGCGTGCCCGGTATGCCGAATGTGTTTGCAGTCGGTGACACGGCACTGTCGACGGCATGGGCAGGGCAGCCGGTACCTGGCCTAGCACCTGCTGCTAAGCAAGGCGGAATCTTCGTTGCAAGGCTAATCTCCTCTAGGGTATTAGGAAGACGTGAGCCACGGACGTTTGTTTACCGTCATCTCGGCAGCCTCGCCACCATCGGCCGCAAAGCTGCGGTGGCGGATTTTGGCTTTCTGCGTCTTTCCGGCGCGCCGGCTTGGTGGCTTTGGGGGCTCATACACATCGCGTTCCTGGTTGGCATGCGCAACCGCATCTCGGTGATATGGGATTGGTTCTGGGCGTACCTGACATTGCGCAGCGGCACGCGCTTGATCACCGGTGGAGCGAAGAACTTAGAGCCACAGCGCGGTACGGCGGCCGGCGCAGCAGCGCAAACTCGCCCGCGCCTACAGTCGGCGTAGACTAGGTCGTGTTTAATATTGAGAGTTACATGATCTAGAGTACGCTTGCCGGTTCCGCGAACGCCGAGATCCTTGCGGCCTCTGCAGAGAGGTATCGTTTCCCGCCTGCGCGGGAATGAAGAGGTTCTGATTGGCCTGGTCACGAAATTGTGTAATCCTCAACAATCAGTGCGGCGTTTTATCGCCGCATTGCCTGGCTGCGTGAACCCCCCGGCACACAGGAGTCCGCCATGACGCAACACTTCGATGCGATCATCATCGGTAGCGGCCAAGCCGGTCCGGCACTCGCCGCACGGCTGACGCAAGCGAATATGACCGTCGCTTTCATAGAACGCGAGCACTTCGGCGGCACTTGTGTCAATGATGGCTGTATTCCGACCAAGACACTGGTGGCAAGCGCGCAGGCCGCTTTTGTCGCGCGGCGCCATGCCGATTTCGGCGTCACCATCGGCGGGCCGGTCGGTGTCGACATGAAAGCGGTCAAGGCCCGCAAGGATGCGATCGTCGCCGCCTCGATAAGTGGCGTGAGCAGCTGGGTCCGGGGCATGCCCGGGCTGACGCTGTTCTGGGGGCACGCGCGCTTTTCCGGTCCACGCTCTGTCGCCGTGAACGGCGAACGGCTCGAAGCTGAGAAGATCTTTATTAACGTCGGCGGCCGGCCGTTCGTGCCGGACTGGCCGCAGTTGCGTGAAATTCCGTATCTCACCAACACCAACATGATGGACGTGGATTTCCTACCGGAGCACCTGGTGGTAATCGGCGGCAGCTACATCGGCCTGGAGTTCGCGCAGATGTACCGCCGTTTCGGCAGCCGTGTGACGGTGCTCGAGCAGTCAGCGCATTTGATCGCACGCGAGGACGAAGACGTGTCGGTTGCCGTCGAAGACATACTCACGAGTGAGGGAATCGAACTGCGCTTGAACGCCAAGTGCATCGGCGTGCGCCGACAGGGGCAGGGCGTGGCGGTCGGCGCGGATTGCGCCAACGGCGCGCCGGAGATCGAAGCCAGCCATATCTTGCTGGCGATCGGGCGGCGACCGAACACCGATGATCTCGGTCTAGCCGCCGCCGGCATCGAAACCGATGAGCGCGGCTGCATCAAAGTGGACGCGCAACTGCGCACCAGCGTGCCCGGCGTCTGGGCCATGGGTGACTGCAACGGGCGCGGTGCGTTCACACACACTGCTTGGAACGACTACGAAATCGTCGCGGCGAACCTGCTCGACAACGATTCACGCAGTGTGGGCGATCGTATTCCGGCGTATGCGCTCTACATCGATCCACCGCTCGGCCGCGCGGGATTGAGCGAGCGCGAGGTGCGCGCTTCAGGGCGCAAAGCCCTGATCGGCAAAATGCCGATGAGCCGCGTCGGCCGCGCCAAGGAACGTGGCGAGACACTCGGTTTCATGAAGGTGCTGGTCGACGCCGAGACCAAGCGCATCCTCGGCGCCGCGCTACTCGGCTTGAACGGCGACGAGATCGTGCATTCGCTGCTCGATGTGATGTACGCGCAAGCGCCTTATACCGTCGTCTCTCGTGCGATGCACATTCATCCGACTGTAACAGAACTGATTCCCACATTGCTGCAAGATTTGAAGCCGCTGCAATAGTCGTCGCTGGTTCTGTTTCGCCGGTGATCGATGGTGGGTGAGGTTCCCGCGTGACGCAAAAGTGATCTCTGTGTGAGCGGGGCTTGAACTTACACGTTCAAACTGCCCCACCAAATAGGCCTCCCTTTGCCTATTGAGCTCCCTCCCCATCGTCTGACAGGAAAGGATCGAATATGCAGTCGACATACCGTCTGGGGCCGCCAGTGACTATCGCGCGGCGTACCTCGGTGATAGGCGCCGCCAGTGCCATTGCCCTCACAACTCTGTTGTGTGGCACCGCCGTCGCCCACAATGATAATGATCGCGACCGCCTGAGCGTGGGCAATAGTCCGGCGAAATTGCGTCAACTCGTTGACCGTCAAGTCGGCGGCATTCAAAAGTTGCGGGTTCCGGCAAAGAATGAGGATCTGCCGCAGCCACTACTTCCCGACGGCAGGCCCGACCCTCAGTTCAAGACAACGGAAGCCAAGCGTTATCTCGGTAAGCAGCTGTTCCACGATCCGGCGCGCGCTACGCGCATCATCCCAGCATTTGGCGGCATCCTCTCGCATAGCGGAAGTACGTCCTGCGGAACCTGTCATCTCGGCGAGGCGGCATCCAAAGCCGGCACGCTGCTCAACTTTGCCACCGGCGGGGAAGGGCGGGGCTACACCGATGCGGCCGGTAACTTCATTGCGCGCCGCCGGCCTTTACTGGATCTGCCCAAGTTGCGGCAGACTCCGCTGTTCCCGGGCGATGCGATGGTAGATGCGCTGCCCACGCTGACGGACGTCTACCTGCTGCCGGACGGCACGACCGAAGTGAACACACCTGCGCGGGGCCGGCGTCCGCTGGCCAACGATCAAACAGACACGCGTCCGCCCGTGAGCAAGCTGCTGGCCACGGGCCGACTCGATGCGCTGGATAGCGTCGCGCGCAATCCGCTCAGCATCGTTGGATTCGCGTACAACAACCGCCTTCTGTTCGGGGGCTTGGCCGGCGAACCCGATTCCACGCAAGGCGCACTTAACCCATTCAGCCAACCGGCGCAGGAGAACGTGGCGTTGTTGTTGCTCGATGCTCACCGGCTGTTTGACGACGATCCCTCGCGTCCTGGTGTACCGGTGCGCTTCCAGTCTGCGGTATTAGAGAAGATTCCGGTCTATCGCAAGTTGTTTCGCGACGCATTTCCCGCGGAAGCCGCAGCGGCGCCCGGCTGTGTTCCGCAGTCTGTTCCGGCTCCTGGTGCGTGCGACAGTCTGATCAACAATCTCACCATCGTTCGGGCCACGGCCAGCTTCATGCGCACGGTCGTCACGCGCAATACGCCTTGGGACAAATTCCTCGCCGGGGATAACGGCGCGCTCACGACGAAGCAGCGGCGCGGGGCGAAGTTGTTCTTCACCAAAGCGAAAGACGGCGGCGCGGGGTGCTTCGGCTGCCACAGCGGGCCGATGCTCAACAAGCAGGTGAACGACCCCGATGTGGCAGGCGTGGGCGAGTTCGTGGAGCAGAACTTCTTCAACCTCGGGCTGAACGACCACCCGCTGCAGGCACTGAATCGTGCGGCGCGGAACGATCCCAACCACGTCGATGAGGGTCGGCAAGAAATCACGTTCCGCAAAGACGACGCGTTCAAATTCCGTACGCTGACACTGCGACAGATCAAGGACGCCAAATTCTACTTCCATGGCGGCTCGTTCACGAGTGTCAAGGACGTGGTGCGCTACTTCAATGCTGGCGTGCCACAGAACGCCAAGGCCGCCGCTGCGGGCACGCTGGCGACGCGCTTCACCGACCCACGCGAGAACGGACAGCGCGGTTTGGGACTAAGTGAGACGCAAATGGACGACTTGGCAGATTTTATCGAGAACGCGCTGTACGATCCTGCGTTCGTGCACTTTGACGCGAACTCCACAACGGACACGATCAAACTGAATGAGCGCGATGTGAAGTACTCGATGTACCGCCCCGACCTTGCGGCGCTCGGCGCCGTCGACGGCCGGCCGGGCAGCGGACAGCCGCAGGACAACGATGATGCGTTGTCTCGTCGCGATTTGGGATTGGAGTTTCTCGACGTTACCGGGCGGGCGGTGATCGCGTTGACCGAGTCGAACACCAGGCGCGGTGGACATCGCCAAGAAGATGTGTACACGATTACCAACCACAGCACGTCGATCATAGACACCCATCTACTGGTCATCGCTCGGGGCCTGTCGCGCAGCGCCAAGCTGGATAACGGCAGCGGCGTTACCCGAGACGGCGCGCCATATCTACGGGTGTTTCTGCCTGGCGGCGTCCTCAATCCTGGACAGAGCATCAAAGTGAAGTTGGTGTTCGATCAGAGCGAGCGCAAGCAGCGTCTCAACTACTCGCTCAACTTACTGTCGGGGCAAGGCAATCCGTAGTAATCGCTGAGACTCACTGGTGAGCGACGCGGGCCCCATTTTCCAGATGAGGCCCGCGGACGTTTGAACATCGATACACGACTCGAGCTTGCGCTACACGCGCTGCGCGAGCGGGTGTCTAATTTGCACGACGATGAACTGTTTAAGGATCTAGCGCGCAGCCTCGCGATAGCGGCTCAGCGTGCGAGAGGCTTTCATCACCGAATGCATGAACTACCCGACCTCGCGCGTGCACAAATTGGCGCATTGGAAGAATCAGTCGACTATGCAGCTCAACGAATTCGAGCTTCCGGGTACGCCGTGCGAGGAAGTGATCAGCGCTGGCCAAGAGCCTTACTGTCTCCGGTGGTGTTGGCGAGCGCTGGCCGCGCGACAAGCCGTCGCGTGCCGTGATCGGGCGTGTCATCCGCTACATCGCCATTGTCGATGATAAACCGATAACCGCAGATCAGCCGGAGTGGAGCGTGCTCTAGCTGATCGCCGAACGCGCGGCGATCGAGATGGAGCGGCGGCGACTTGTTGCGCCTGTGTCGTAACGCGAGTGGAAACTCTGACAAGGATCATCGAATCTACTTATGAAACAAACACTCTATCGCCAATTCTAACCATCGTATGTCGGTGATGGCGGCATCGACGTTGCCGCCGGCAGCGTAAACGCGAAGGCCGTGCCCTTGCCGACGCGGCTTTGGACCTCGATGCGCGCTCCGTGCAGCTCGATGATGTGCTTGGTGATGGCGAGCCCCAGACCGGCGCCGCCGCCGGCGGCGGCTTCATTGCGATCGGCTTGGTAAAAGCGGTCGAAGATGCGCGTAAGATCGCGCTCGTCGATGCCTGTCCCGGTGTCGGAGACGCGCACCGTGACACCGCTCGGCTTGCCGCGCTCCAAAACGATGCGCAGTACGCCGCCTGACGGGGTATGGCGCACGGCGTTTTCGATGAGATTGTCGAAACAGCGCTCGAGCAGGCCCACATCTCCGTCCACTAGCGGCAAATCTTCGGGTATCTCTGTCTCCAAGCGCAAGCCCTGTGACTCCAGCTTGAGGGCGAACTTCTGCGCAACGTCTTGCGCCAGTTCCGCGACGGAGAATGGCTCCCTTTGCAAGGCAACGTCGTGCGCTTCGAGTTTGGTGAGTTGGAACAGATCGTTGACCAGGCGATGCAGGCGATCACACTGGCGCGTGGCGACTTCAAGGTAGTTGCGCATTTCGTTCGCATCGAGGCTGCGCTGTTTGAGTAAGATCGTCTCCAAATAGCCGCGGATCGAGGCCAGCGGGGTGCGTAGATCATGCGAGATATTGGCCAGCAATTCGCGCCGCTGCGCGTCGTTGTGTGCAAGCTGTTGTAGTTGCTCCATCATGCGCGCGGACAGGCCCGAGAAAGATTGCGTGAGGCGATGCAATTCGTCGTTGCCACCACCGACTAAGGCCAGCAGATTTGGCGCCTGTTTGAAGCCGGCGGCTTGGAATTCCTGCATCGCTTGCGCCAAGGCGCCGATGCGTCGTGTGACCAGATAGTGCATCGTTACCGCCATGATCAGCAGGAAGGCGATCATCGCCAGCGCCAAGCCGACGACGATTTCGCCTACTTCCCGTCCGGTGAGCATCTTCGCCATCGCCCAGATGAAGATCAGTCCGCCGCCAATAACAGCGAAGGAGACGATTAGCACCCACGCCAGCTTTGCGTAAAGGGTTTTCATGCGAGGAAATGTTATTTGCGGAACGGGTCGGCCGCCACCGGCTCAGTCTTTCTGCGGCGTCTCGGTAAACTTGTAGCCAACTCCCCAAACCGTTTGCACAAATTCAGGCTTGTTCGGGTCGCGCTCGATCTTGGCGCGCAGGCGATTGATGTGCGAGTTGACGGTGTGCTCGTACCCGCTGTGCGTGTAACCCCAAACATGATCGAGCAGTTCGCTGCGGCTATAGACGCGCCCGGGATGGCGCGCGAAATGAAACAGCAGATCGAACTCCTTGGCGGTTAGTTCGATCGCTTTGCCGGCCAACGTTACGCTGCGCTTTTCGCCGTCGATGCTCAGGTGTCCAGCGTGGATGACTTGGGTCGTGGCCTGCGCACCGGTCGTACTCAAGTTGTCGACGCGGCGGAAGATCGCCTTGACCCGCGCGACCAGCTCTGGAATGCTGAACGGCTTAGTCAGATAGTCATCGGCGCCCATTTCCAGGCCGAGCACGCGGTCGATCTCGGTCGATTTCGAAGTCAGCATGATGATGGGCGTGTAGATATTGCGCGCGCGCAGCTGGCGGCAAACGTCGATGCCGTTCATACCGGGCAGCATGATATCCAGCAGAATAAGGTCGTATTGATTCGCTTGCGCCTCAGCCAATGCGACGGCGCCGTCGTAGGCGATGCTCACTTCGCAAGGCACATCGCTCAAATGCATGCGCACGAGTTCTGCGATATCGCGATCGTCCTCCACGACTAACACGCGGCGTGACATAGTAGGCTCGTAATGTAATTGCTCAGTGCTTGCAATGGTACGCCGTTGCCGTAGTGCCGTTACGGGCGTGATAGAAATGTAATCTTCGTTATGGTTTTGTGATCAAAAGCTCGGGGCGATTCAGCCGACGGCTGCGAGAACGCGCGTTTTTTCGACGGCGGCCTGGCCGAGAGGGTTTGTGTGCCTAAGCGTGCACAAGAACAGGCCGTCCCTCTCACCTTACATCCAGTAATGCTGAAAAACACCATTTTCAGAAATACATGAAGCGGTGATAGCGATGTTAAGAGCCTCCTTCCCCTGAAATCCGATTAAATTGTCAAAGACCATTAATTCCATTGAATCCATAAATTCCACACTATAGAATCTTTGGACAACGCTGTCATTTCCCTTAGATTCATTGCCGAATCCACATTTGGACAAGCTCGCACTGCCACTTGCTGCCGTCCCGGCGCCGCGAACCGGCGTGCCCCGGCGCGATCTAGAGTATGTAGCCAATGACTTTGTCTGTCTTGCATCTCTGGCTTATGCTTACGCAGGTATCTCGCTTGGCCCAAACAAGGAAGACTTTGTTTACAGCCGCCTCGCGCCGCGTTTACGCCGTCTTGCATTGACAAAATTTGCCGACTACATTCGTTTGCTCAACACTGGCGATCTGAATGAGCAACAGGAATTCGTCAACGCCTTAACGACCAACTACACCGAGTTCTTCCGCGAAGCGCATCACTTTCCGGTCCTGGTTCAGCAGCTATTAGAGGGCGAGCGCCAGCGCGTCTCGCGCACGGTGTGGTGTGCCGCTTGTGCAACGGGTGAAGAGGCGTACTCCATTGCGATTGCATTGATTGAGGCCTTTGACAGTTTGCGTCCGCCGGTCCAGGTGCTTGCCAGTGATATCGACACTGACGTGCTCGCGCGCGCAGTGGCAGGCGTCTATCCGCTCGACAAATTGGCCAGTTTGTCCGAAGCGCAGATAGAGCGTTTTTTCGATGTCGAATCGACTCTGCGGCTAGCGACAGTTCGGCCGGCGTTGCGCCGCTTAGTGGCGTTCCGGCGCATCAATTTATTGGATCCGATCTGGATGGTACGTCCGCCCCTCGATGCTATTTTCTGTCGCAACGTGATGATCTATTTCGACCCGGCTACGCAAGAACGCATGCTTTCTAAGTTTGCTCCCCTCATGCATCCGGGTGGATTGTTGTTTGTTGGCCATGCGGAAAACTACACGCGCAGTGGCAACCTGTTCGAGTTGCAGCACAAGACCGTCTACCGGCTTAGTGAGTCAGGCAGAGCTCTGGCCGCGCGCTCGGCAGCACGTTGGCGGCCAGCGCAGGCAAAGCTCACGAGCGAATCAACCCACGACACTTCGGCAAACGACAGCGCCAACAAACGGGAGAAGAATTGATGTCCGCCGGAAATGAAAAACCGTACCTCACTGCGAGCGAGGTCGCCGATTTGCTGATGGTTTCACCCAACAGCGTGCGCCTTTGGGCGGATCGCGGACTGCTCAAAGCTGAAACGACGCTAGGCGGTCATCGCCGCTTCGCGCGGCAAGAAATCGAGCGCTTGCGGCAGGCACGCAGCGCGCCCGAGCGCAAGAAGGGCGTGCTGCGCTCCATCTTGATCATCGATGACGAACGCGAGCTGGCCGATACCTGGGCCGACGGCATCCGCACCACCGCCCCCGAGATCACGGTGTTGACGGCAAACGACGGTTTCGAAGGGGGCCTAAAGGCCAGTTTGCATAAACCCGACATGATCCTCCTCGACCTGATGATGCCGGGCATGGATGGCTTTGAGGTGTGCCGCCTACTAAAGCGCGAGCCGGTCACCAAGAGCATCCGCATCATCGCGCTAAGCGGACTAGCGAGCCAAGACAATGTCGATCGCATTATCGAAGCGGGCGCAGAGACTTGTTTGGCCAAACCGATTCGTGTGTCCAAGCTGCTCGAGGTCCTGGGGCTTACTGCTTGGACGCCGCCCCTGTGATCAGTTCCGGCGCCCTGCCCCAGCGCTTAGGAGCACGCACACGCCTGATTCCCTGGCCGCTGCTATTGCCGCTCGCCGTAATGGCGCTCACTGCCGCTCTCGCTTGGCTGGAAATGCGCGAGAACCGCCAGGACGCGCGCGTGCGCTTTGAGCAGCTTGCTGCCGATCGCAGCCGCGACGTCGAGCAGGTTCTAGCGAATCTGGTGGCTTTGCAGGCGGGTGTAGCTAACTTTGTGGCGCAGAGCCCACGAACTATTTCGCAAGCCGCTTTTGAGCGCTTTGTCGCCTCGCAAGTGTTGCATACGCCGATATCGGCCACGATGCTGGCATACGTGCCGGACGTTGGCGAACGCGAGCGCGACGCTTTTGAGCGTGCCGCGCGGCAAACGCTTAGCCGCTTCGACCTTTGGGAAACCGCGGCCGGCGGCGCGCGCGCGCGTGCCCAGCCGCGCACACGCCATTTCCCCACACTTTACCGCTGGCCTGAGGTAGCGGAGGCGATAGGGTTCGATTGGGCCAGTCAGCCCGAGGCGCAAGCGGCTATCGAGAAAGCTGCAGTCACACGCTTAACGACCATGTCAGCGCCATTTCAAAGCAGCGCAGAATCTGCCGGTGCGAGAAGCTATTTGCTCGTGGTCCCGGTGTCGCTGGCGCCTGCTTCCAGCGCAGCGCCCGCTGGATTCATTGTCGGTCAGTATCGCTACGGATTGAGCTACGAGCATGCTGTTCGTCACCAATCCCTTATGGGACAGCGGGTGTGGATTTTTGCGCCACGCGCAGGCGTTGACACCCCAGTCTACTTGCATCCTGGCGGGCATCGCGGCGACCCCGCCTTGTTGCCAAACGCACTTCCCACACTTGCGAGCGTCAAGCGCCTACCGTGGTCGGTTTCACACACGGTCGCAGTAGCCGACCAATCGCTGACTTTCGCGTTCAGTACCGACACGCCTACCGATTTGCTTTCTTTCTTAACTGCCGGCGTGATCGCTCTGCTGCTCGGAGGCTCCGTGCTGAGCGCGCTTGCGATTTGGGTCGCGTTGCGTCGGCAAGCAGCGCTCGTCGCGCTCTCGGACCAAGTTGCTTTGCACGCTGCACTGGTAAACGCTGCGCGCGATGCTTATGTTGCTCTGGACGAGCAATTCAAGGTCGTCGAATGGAGCCCCGCGGCGCACAAACTGCTGGGATATAGCGCTAGCGAGGTGACAGGCAAGAGCATTGACGAATTCATTTCGCGCGCGGACCATGTTGCTATCAGTACGCTGTTTCAGGCTCACGTGGGGAACTCCGCCGCGGCAGCAAGCGAGCCGCACTTTGGTTCGATCATCTTAGGTTCCGGCAAAAATATCCCAGTAGAAATCTCGGTGTCGAGCGCGTCCACTGGGACCGGGACGCGCCACTTTTTGTCTATTCGAGATATTTCCGAACGCGAAACGGCGCAACAGCGGTTGCAGCGGTACCAACAGATCGTCGATACCTCGCCCGAGCCGCTTATTTTTGTCACCCCAGATTTGCGCTATGGAGTGGCCAACGCCGCCTATGCGGGTATCGTGAATGTCAAGTCTTCAAGCGAACTCATCGGCCGTACATTACAAGAAGTGCTTCCACCCACGGTGTGGGAAGCAATCAAGGACAAGCTGCGTGCTTCGCTTGCTGGCGAAGCGCAGAAGTTCCGCATTGACGGACCATTCCCCGATGGGCGGCAGCACTTTTTCGAGGCGCTACAGTATCCGTGTCACGGAACCCGCGGTGTCGAAGGTGTGGTGGTCGCCATTCACGACATCACCGAGGCGGTGCAATTGATCGCGCGCCTGCAGCGCTACCAGCAAGTTGTGGATACTTCGCCTGCACCGTTGTTCTTCGTCGACCGCGAGCTGCGCTACGAATTGGCGAACGCTGCGTATGCGCGCATGGTCAATGTCGCCCGGCCGGAGGACTTGATCGGCAAGGCCGTTGCCGAAGTGGTAACGCCTGCTGCGTACAAAGAGGCGCAACCGAGACTGCTTGCCGCTCTCAACGGTGAACCGCAACAGTTTCGCCTCGCTAGCATTTTCCCCGATGGGCGCAAGCACCATCTAGATGTGTTTCAGTTTCCATATCGCGGAGCATCCGGCGTGGAAGGCGTAGTCGTTGCCAACCACGATGTGACCGACACGGTGGATCTCATTGCGCAGCTCAGCGGCATCGCGCAGAAGTACCGCAATTTGTTTGAAGATGCGCCGGTCATGTATGTCCTTTTGGCGGAGCAAGGTGGCGTGCCGGTAATCGTAAATTGCAATGAACGGTTCTTGTTGGTGCTCGGATATAGCCGCGATCAAGTCATTGGACGTTCCTTATATGACTTTGCCGATACCGATTCGGTTCGCGCTTGGTCGCAGGGCAACCACATGCGCAAAGCCTTCGCCGGAGAACTGATGTTCGAGGCAAAGACTTTGATCTCGAAGAGTGGCACTTCAGTATTCGTGATGTTCAAGGCCTCCCCTGAGGAAGCTGACAACCAAGACGCGACGCCTTTGCTGCGCGGTACTTTCTTGGACATAACCACTAACGAGCGGCTGCGCGTGGCGCTAGCAGAAAGCGAGAACCGCTTTGAGCAGCTGGTGCAGTCATTGCCGCAAATGGTTTGGACCACCACGCCTGACGGCGTGCTTGAGTTCGTCAGCAGGAAAACATACTCGTATCTCGGACTGCATCAGAGCGACTCAAAACACTCTTTGAGCGAACAGATAGATGCCGCTGTTCACCCGGAAGACCGTTCGCGTTTACGCGCCGCCTGGCGTCATGCGCTCTCCCCCGGCAACGAAACAGGCTTTCATCTTGAGGTGCGGGCGCGCCGCTACGACGGCGAATATCGCTGGTTCGATGCCGAGGCGATTCCGATGCGCGATAGCGCAGGCAAGATCCAGCATTGGATCGGCACCAGCGCGGACATAACGGACAGAAAAATGCGCGGAAAAGCAACTGCACAGCGCCCAAAAAATGGAGGCGATCGGACAATTGACTGGCGGCCTCGCGCACGACTTCAACAATCTCCTGGGCATCGTTATCGGCAACTTGGATATGCTGGCCGCGCAGGCAACCGACACGACGCTGTACAAGCGTGTGCAGGTCGCGCTATCGGCGGCGGAACGTGGCGCCGATCTGGTCAAATCTCTATTGGCGGTAGCACGACGCCAACCGCTCGATCCACAACGAGTCAAAGTAGACGATTTGTTGAGCAAAATGCAGCCCTTGCTCAGACACACGGCGGGACCGCGCATCGGTGTCGAACTTGATTCTTCTCGAGCTGGCGTTGAAGCGGTGCTCGACGTGGCTGGATTCGAAGCAGCGCTTCTTAATCTGGTCATCAATGCGCGCGACGCGATGCCCAGTGGCGGCAAGCTGGTTGTTGGACTAGAAAACGCGGCGCCGGAGGATATCTTAGGTCTTCCCGAAGCAAACTACGCTGTGATCAAAGTGCACGATAGCGGCATTGGCATGACGCCGGATGTCCTGCAGCGCGCTACCGAACCGTTCTTTTCGACCAAGGAGCGCGGTCGTGGCACAGGGCTTGGGCTCGCGATGGTGGCAGGTTTTGCTCAACAGTCCGGCGGGGCGCTGCGACTTGAAAGCGCGCTAGGTACCGGCACCACAGCGCGCTTGTGCATTCGGGTAGTTGAACCCAAGGCTCCAGTTCACGCAACGGCAGGCGTCTTCATTGAAGCACCGGCTGGGAGAGAGCGTATCTTGCTGGTAGACGATGAGCCCGCGCTGCTCAGCTTGGCGAGCGAGTGGCTCGAGGAACTCGGCTATGTCGTCCGTACTGCCTCGTCGGGCGATGCGGCGCTACAGCTGCTCGCCGAAGGCAGTTACGACCTGCTGTTGAGCGATATCGTCATGCCGGGCGCGTTGCAAGGCATCGGGCTGGCGCAAGAAGTAACACGCCGCTACCCCAGCACCCGTGTGATGCTTGCAACCGGTTATGCCGAGGAGTTCGTTTGCAACCCGAGTGAGGTCAGTTGGTCCGTGCTGACAAAGCCGTACCGCAGGCGTGAACTAGCGCGCGCGATTCGGACCTTGTTGGACGCCCATTCTGGATCGGTCTCGAAGTTGATGCCCGTGTAGCCTAAGCGACCCACAAAACGGCAATCACAACTATGCGCAAACAGACCATCCAAACCATTGCAGTGGTCGATGACGAAGCTGAAATCGCCAAGCTGCTTGCCGAAATGGCATACGGGCAAGGTTTCGCGGCTGATACTTTCCAATGCGCAGACAAGTTGCTCGCGGCGCGCAAGGACAAGCACTACGCGGTCACTGTTCTCGATTTATCGCTGCCCGATATGGACGGATTTGAGGTATTGCGTGCCTTGGGGGAGCAGTTGTGTCATGCGCAGGCGGTCGAACCACTGGTCTTGATCAGCGGGCATGACCGGTCTGTTTTGTCAGCCGCACGGCGCCGTGCCGAAAAGCTCGGACTGCGTATTCTCGGCAGCTTGACTAAGCCGGTGCGCGCGCCGGAGTTTGCACATATGCTCGCTTCCATCACTGCGTCTCCGGCGACGCCCGATTCGCGCGTGCTAGTCAGCGCAGCGGACTTGCAGCGCGGCATAGACAACGATGAGATGCTGGCATTCGTGCAACCGCAAGTCAGCCTGCGTACCGGCGAATGGGTAGGCCTCGAGGCGCTGGTGCGGTGGAAACATCCGCAATTCGGCCTTCTCACACCGGATCGCTTTGTGCCTTTGGCTGAAAGTACAGGCTTGGCCTTGGCCCTAACGCGGGCAGTTATCTTGCAAGCGCTGGGTATCGCGCAGCGCGCGCGAGACCAGCAGGGATTTAGCGGCACTTTGGCGATCAACTTGGCACCCGTGTCTCTCACCGACCCGCATTTTCCTGAAGCAATGGCGCGCTTGGTACAGGAAGTACCCTGGGATCCCGCGCGCCTATGCTTTGAAGTCACCGAAACGTCCGTCGCAGCGGACCCCGATCTGGCACTAGAAATCTTGGCGCGCTTGCATATGCGCGGGTTTCGGCTTTCGCTGGATGACTTTGGCACAGGACATTCGACTTTGGAGAATCTTAGTCTCATGCCGGTGTCCGAGCTAAAAGTCGATATGAACTTCGTGCGCCCGGGATTGCAAGATCGAACCGCAAGGGTAATCACTGAGCAATCGATTGCACTGGGACGCGAACTCGGCATGCGCGTCGTTGCCGAAGGCGTCGAGACACTAAGTCATTGGCAGTGGTTGCGCAAAGCCGGTTGCGATAACGCACAAGGCTACTTCATTTCGCGCGCGATACCCGGACATCTACTGCGCGGCTGGAGCGAAAACTGGTGCCTGACTGGCTCACCTGTGTACGCCGGTGGCGGTGCACGCCATGCGCTATCTTAGGCTCAGGACACGCCGACAGTTTTAGGCAGTACCCTCTTGCGCTACTTGCGTAGCCCGCCGTAGCCCTGCCAAGAGCCAGCGACAAGCCAACCGCAGTCCACCGGCAAACAGACGCCGGTAATCGCGGACGCTTCATCGCTCGCGAGAAATGCCACGGCGCGGGCAATCTCCTCGGCCTCGACTAAGCGCCCCATCGCGCTTGACTGCTCCAGCGCGGACGGATCCCGCTCGCCTTTATCAATAGCCGCCTGCAGGGCGGGTGTGCGCGTGTATCCCGGTGCCACAGCGTTGACGCGCACTTGCGCCGGCCCCCACTCAGCAGCCAGACATTGTGTCATCGAAATTACCGCGGCTTTCGCCGGCGAATACGCGTGCAACGGCATTGACCGCATGCCGGCGACCGAAGCGATGTTGACAATACTGCCGCTTCTGCGCGCAACCATGCCGGTGCCGAACGCAACACAAGCTACGTAGGTGCCACGCTGATCAATGCGCACGACCTCGTCCCAGGTTTGCATAGACAGATGCTGCGGTGGCTGCGGCACTTGGATAATACCGGCACTGTTGACCAGAACATCGGGTGGACCCAACTCGGCTTCAATCTGCGCGGCACAAATGCCCATCGCCGCTTCGTCGGCTACATCAACCACCCATGCCCGCCCGCCTACCTCCTGCGCCAAGTCATGGGTCCGCTTATGGCGGTCCAGCATAACAATGGTCGCGCCACGACGTGATAACTCCCGGCAGCAAGCAAGCCCAATACCACTCGCCCCGCCCGTAACAACCGCTACGGTATCGTGCAATTGAGCCGTTGTCACAAGCTGGGGCTTTAAGTGAGGTCTTAAGATTGTTCGCCCTGCACGTGCTCAGGCCAAACCGAACAATCCATCCCCAACGCGCTTGAACGCCTTATGCCGGCGCAGGGTTTTATACAGGTAGTTCATGTTGTTTTCCGGGCTGGAGCTGCCGAAGCGGAAACCACTCGCGATCAGGTCTTCCATCAGTTGCTTGGCGGCCACCCCGCGGCGCTTCGCTTTGCGGTGCATCTCCATAACTTGCAGCAATGCTTGCGAAAGTGTGGTTTTGCCTTTGCTGCGTTTACCTGCTTTAGCGGGCTTAGCCTTTACGGCTGCGTTCTTAATCGCGGCGCCGCCGCGTTTGCCCTTAATGGGCTTCGGTGAGTCCACTTCAATCGCGGAGATTTCGCGCAAGTTTTCGATCGCCCGCGTCAGCCGTAGTGCCGCTTCTTGATGGTATTTCAACTGCGACTGCAGCTCGCCAATAGCCTGCTGAATGCCTTGTGTCATGAGGTCTCTTCCTGGTCAAAGTTAGCTAACAAATCATTGGTTTTTTTATTCCCCTCAAATGCGAAAAGGAGAGGCGTAAGTGTAGCAGTTCTGGCTCTACGAGGCCGAATAGCAACGCGCTTGTCCCTTTGGCTTGTTAGAATCGTGTTGACTGACTAACAGTGGTACTTTGCGCGTGTCGAATCCAGGTTCAGAGGCGAGTTTCGGGTTGCGCCAGCGGGTCCGGCCGCAGGAAGCCAGCGTGGCAGGCGCGCGACGCACGGTCGCGCTCTGGCTTCTGATTTGTTGTGCGCTGATCTTCGCCATGATTGTCGTAGGCGGCGCGACGCGGCTGACTCATTCCGGGCTTTCGATCGTCGAGTGGCAGCCGATCGTCGGCACTATTCCGCCACTCACCCAAGAGGATTGGGAAGCGACTTTCGCTAAGTACCGCGCGACGCCGGAATTTCAGAAGATCAACCGCAACATGTCGTTGGCGGGATTCAAGAAGATTTTTTGGTGGGAGTATGTTCATCGCTTGTTAGGGCGTGCGATCGGGCTCGTGTTCCTGCTGCCCCTGCTGTATTTCGCACTGACGAGGAAGATACCGCGAGCCTTGACGCTCAAGTTTGCTGTCGTCTTTCTGCTTGGCGCTGTGCAAGGTGCGCTGGGCTGGTACATGGTTAGCAGCGGTCTGGTGGACAACCCGCGCGTAAGTCACTATCGGCTGACTGCGCATCTCGGTCTGGCGGTGCTCCTCTACGCCATGCTTTTGTGGATGGCGTTAGGTCTGCTGCGCCCGCGCTCTGTTACCGCGATTTCTCACCCGCGCCCTCGACGTTACGCAGCCCTGATCACGGCGATGATCTTTATCATGATACTGAGCGGCGGTCTTGTGGCAGGTATGCGCGCAGGGCACGCGTATAACACTTTTCCCTTGATGGCGGGGCGTTGGATACCTGCAGAGCTTTTCGCGTTGGAGCCTTGGTACATGAACTTCCTGACCAATATGGTCACGGTGCAGTTTGATCATCGGCTAATTGCCTGGCTGTTGGCGTTTGCCGTGCCGGCATTTTGGCTCTATGCGCGCAAGCACGTGGCGGCGCCGCGCGCGCGGCTAGCGTTGAATCTGTTGCTTGCCGCGTTGATATTGCAGATTGCTTTGGGCATCAGCACGCTACTCTTGGTCGTGCCCGTAGCACTGGCGGTCGCGCACCAAGCCGGCGCGGCACTGCTACTGTCCGCCGCGGTTTGGGTAACGCACGAACTCAGCTGAGCGTTTGACCTAGGGTGCCCCACGATCTGCTTCGGGTCGAGCCCAACGACTGGGTGCAAGTTTAGCGCCCGCGCAGCCAATCATGTTGGCCGACCCTCCCTCTTCTGCTGCAGACCGACTTGTCCCGCCGGCAGTTCCACTGCGCGAGGCTTGGCGCTTTTGGCTTAAGCTCGGCTTTATCGGTTTCGGCGGCCCCGCCGGGCAGATCGCGATCATGCATCGCGAACTGGTGGAAGTGCGGCGCTGGATTTCCGAAAGGCGCTTTCTGCATGCGCTTAACTATTGCATGCTGCTGCCGGGGCCTGAAGCACAGCAACTTGCGACCTATATCGGATGGCTGATGCACCGCACTACCGGCGGATTGGTGGCTGGTGGCTTGTTTGTTCTACCTTCGCTCGCAATTCTGGTCCTGCTGTCTTGGTTGTACGTCACCCTTGGCCAGACACCGCTGGTCAGCGGCATGTTTTACGGCATCAAGCCCGCTGTCACCGCGATCGTGCTGCATGCCGCGTATCGCATCGGCTCGCGTGTTTTGCGCAATGCGTGGCTGTGGGCATTGGCGTTGGCCGCATTCACGGCAATGTTCGTGCTTAACATCGCGTTTCCTTGGATCGTCGCCGCCGCGGCGTTGCTGGGTTACTTTGGCGGTCGCCGCGCACCTGAAGTGTTCGAACTAGCGCCTAGAAGTCAGGTGCAACGCACGATCGAACACCCGCCCGCCGTCATCGATGACAGTACCCCGGCACCATCTCACGCGCGCTTCCGGTGGCGCAAAGCAGCTGTGTTGGCGCTAGGCGGCTTGCTGCTCTGGGGCCTCGCGCTCAGCGTATTGGGTGTAGCGTTCGGTTGGCGGGGGACCTTCGCACAAATGGGCTGGTTCTTCACCAAGGCGGCGCTGCTTACTTTCGGCGGCGCTTATGCTGTCCTGCCTTACGTATATCAAGGCGCGGTCGATCAATATCATTGGCTCACAGCGCTGCAGATGATCGACGGTTTAGCATTGGGAGAAACTACGCCCGGGCCGCTCATCATGGTAGTGGCTTTCGTCGGATTTGTTGGCGCTTGGGCCAATGCGGTCTTGGGCGAAGGCGCGTTGGTCATAGCGGGCGTGCTTGGGGCATTGGTTGCAACCTTCTTCACCTTTCTGCCGTCTTTCTTGTTCATTTTCCTAGGTGCGCCGCTGGTGGAAGCCACGCGCGGCGACCTGCGATTTACCGCACCCTTAACTGGAATCAGCGCGGCGATCGTCGGCGTGATCGTAAACTTAGCCTGTTTCTTTGCTTACCACGTGTTTTGGCCGCGCGGACTAGGATCGGCATTGGATTGGTTTGCCGTTGGGCTCGGCACCGCCGCCGCTTTGGCGTTGTTTCGCTTCAAAGTAGGCGTGATTCCAGTAATACTTGTAAGCGCTTTGCTCGGCGTGCTCCACGCTCTGATGAGGGGCTAGGCAACGCGTTTGTCAGCGCTATTGCGCGCACCAGCCACCATCGACGAGCACATCGTTGCCTGTCATGAACGCTGCGGCGTCGGAACATATATAGAGCGCCATCGAGGCGATTTCTTCGGCCTGTCCCCAGCGCTGCATCGGCGTCTGCGCAAGCAGGGCTGAATTCTTGGCTGGGTCGGCGCGCAATGGCGCAGTCAAATCGGTGGCAATAAACCCCGGACTAATTGCCACAACGTTGATCTTCTCTTCGATCAATTCTAGCGCCAGCGCGCGTGTCAATCCCAACACGGCGTGCTTAGTGGCTGAATAGACACCACGCCCAGGCGTCGATACATGCGCCATGATAGAGGTGAGATTGATGATGCGGCCGTAGCCATGCCCTTTCATGAGCGGCACTATGTGCTTGCACATCAGGAACACGCCGGTGAAGTTGGTATCCGTCAAGGCGCGCCACTCATCGAACGAGAAATCGATAATGTTCTTGCGCAGCGCGGTGCCGGCGTTATTGATGAGAATGTGCGCGGCGCCAAAGCGCGCCTTTACTTGATCGGCTGCCTGCTTGACTTGATCTTCATAGCGCACGTCGCAGATGTACGTTTCCGCTTCGGCGCCGGATGCACGCACCATGGCTAAGGTTTCCGCCAGTTTGGCGGAGTCGCGTCCTAGCAGCGCCAATTTGGCGCCGACGCCCGCTAGTTCCAGCGCGATGGCGCGGCCGATGCCACGGCTGGCGCCGGTGACGACGGCAACGCGGCCGGATAGATCGATCTTTTTCATGCGATAACCTCGTTCTGGTAGAGAAGGGTTGAACTGCAGCAACGCAACTACACTATCAAACAAAACTGCGACCTGCTACGCACGCCCGCCGCAGGGCTCCGACCGTGTGCGCTATGTGATCATCAATTCGATGAGGTACGGACCTTTGACCGCCAGCGCGCGCTGAAATTGGCGTGCGAATTCCTCCAAGTTGTGCGCTCGCGCTGCTTCGATGCCGTGACCTTTAGCGAGAGCAACCCAATCCAGCGCTGGGCGATCTAGCGTCATCATATCGGTTGCTTTCTGCCCTGGAGCGCCGGCTCCGACATTGGCGAACTCGCCCTTCAAAATCGCATAGGATTGATTGGCCAGCACGACGACGGTGACGTTCAAGCTTTCGCGCGCCATCGTCCACAGCGCCTGCAGCGTATACATTCCGCTGCCGTCGCCTTCCAGTGAGATCACTTTGCGATCCGGACAGGCAATTGACGCACCCACGGCGACCGGCAAGCCAAATCCAATAGATCCTCCCATGTTGTTGAGCCAATCGTGCGGCGGCGCATTGGCTGTGAATGGAAACAGCCCGCGGCCTGTGCTTACCGATTCATCTACTACGATCGCTTCCTCCGGCAGCAGCGCGCCGAGTACCGCGCCGATGCCGGCTGGCGTAACCCGACCGCTGGGCAATTCTGTGCGCTTTGCTGTCGAGAGCATGGCCGGCGGGGCAACGCTTGCGTCCAACTCGGCAGCGACGGCTTCAAGCGCGGCCTCGACGTCTTCGTGCGCGGCGGCAAGCTGAGTAGATTGACATTCGGCAGGCACCAGCACACTGGGTTTGCCCGGATAGGCGAAGAACGAGACAGGAAACTTCGCGCCCGCCAGCACCACATGGCGCACTTCTTTCAGCGTCGCCAGTGCGAGATCCACCACGTACGGAACGCGATCCACCTGCACCCGCCCTGCCCCACGCTGGACGCGCGCGTTGAATCCTGATGCCATGACGCGACAACCCGTCTTTGCGGCAATGCGCCCAGCGAATTCAAGCGAACCTTGCATCAAACCTGCGCCGCCGAGCAACAGCAGTGTGCTTGCGCCATTGCTTAGCGCGCGCGCCGCCGCCACGACGCATTCGGCCGCAACGCGTGCAGGAGCCGCCGCGTCGCTCGTGTCGGCGCTACCATCGGCCTCATTCCACGCGCAGTCGGCCGGCAGAATCAGCGTCGCAATCCGTCCAGGTGGATGTCGCGCTGCTTGGATTGCAAGCGCACCATCACGCGCCAAGGTGCGCGCGGAAGACGCGGTCCTAACCCAATCGGACACCGGTCTAGCGATGCCCTCAATATCGGCTGTGAGTGGCGCGTCATGCTGGATGTGGTGCGTCGCGTGTTCGCCAACGATGTTGACTATGCCGGAGCCGGCCTTCTTGGCATTGTGCAGATTGGCCACGCCATTGGCCAGGCCCGGGCCTAGGTGCAGCAGCGTCGAGGCCGGGCGGCGCGCCATGCGGTAGTAGCCATCAGCAGCTCCGGTGACTACGCCTTCAAACAAGCCGAGGATACAGCGCATGCCGTCGACCTGATCCAGCGCGGCAACGAAGTGCATCTCGGACGTGCCCGGATTGGTAAAGCAGACGTTCACGCCGCCAGCGATTAAAGTTCGGACTAGGCTTTCGGCGCCGTTCATGCTGCAATGTGAGTGAGTGCTACTGGTGGGCGTAAATCTGCTGATTGACCACGTTGCCGATCTCCGGACGTCCGTCGAGCACCGACAAAATATTGCTGACCATAAGCTCGCCCATGCGAGCCAACGCTTCGCGTGTCACGCCCGCCATGTGCGGCGCCAACAACACGTTCGGCAGCGCAAACAGCGGGTTCTCCTGTTCTGGCGGTTCACGTTCAAATACATCTAGGCCCGCGCCAGCGATGCGCCCCTCACTCAACGCGGCATGCAGCGCGCGCTCGTCAATGATTCCCCCGCGTGCCGTATTAGCAATGTAAGCGGTGGGTTTCATGCGCGCCAGCTGCGCCTGCGCGATCATGCTGGTGGTTTCCTGAGTTTTCGGGCAATTGATCGAGACGAAATCCGCTTCGGCAAGCGCCGCGTCGAGATCGGTGGCGGGATGGCAGCCCGCAGCACGAATAATCGGGGCCTCGACGTATGGATCGTACACAGTAACGCGCATGTTCAGCCCCAGGCACATCTTGCTCAAGCGGCTGCCGATTCTGCCGAAGCCCACGATCAATACCGTCTTTTCGAACAAGTCGACCGGTAGCGCCTGCATGCGCTCGCTCCAGCGATGCTGTGCAACCATGCTGTGAAACGCGCGGCCGCGCTTGGCCAATTCGAGCATTAGGTACAGCGCATGTTCCGCCACTGACGGGGAATTCGCCACTCCGGTAATCATCAGCGGGATGCGTGCGCTTGTGAGCGCGGCTACATCCACTGCGTCATATCCGACTCCGTGGCGAGCCACGACTCGAAGGTTGGGTGCGGCCTGGAGTTCCTCAGCGCCGAATGGGGTCATGCTCAGGCCGACTGCGTAGGCACGCGCCAGCAACGCATGGAACTCTGTTTTGGCCAAACTTGCCTCGAACGCCACGGGCTCAATATCGCTTCGCGCGCGCGCGGCTCGCCAGCCCGCTGCGGCCATGGTTGAAGGAAGCAAAACCAGTTTCTTGCTCATCGCTTGCTATTCCCCGCTGCCTATTTGGTGCTTACCACGCGCTGGATCGCAAGCAACAAATCCTTGCCGATTCCGGATTCAAATTGTTTCCAAACCGGTATCATCACCTGTTGCCAACTCTTGCGCTCGATTTCGCTCAACTCATAAACGCTGGTTTTTTTGCTTGCGCGAATTTGCTCGAGTGCTTCATTGTTGTCCTTTTGTGCCATATCGCGCTCGAAAGCGGTCGCCTCTTGCATCGCTTTATCCAACAATGTGCGCGCGTCAGCCGGCAAACCCTCCCAGAACTTCTTGTTGGCGATGACGCCGTACCCGATATAGCCGTGGTTCGACAGCGTCAGGTGCGGCTGCACCTCGTGCATTTTCTGCGTGTAGATGTTCGACAGCGTGTTTTCCCCGCCGTCGACGGCGCCGGTCTGCAACGCGTGGTACACCTCGCTGAATGCCAGAACTTGAGGGTTTGCGCCTACAGCGCGCATCTGCGCCTCGAGCAGTTTGGAAGATTGAATGCGCAGCTTCAGACCACGCAAGTCCTCCACTTTGCGCAACGGTTTGCGCGCATGCATCTGCTTGTAGCCGTTGTCCCAATAGGCAAGCCCTCTAATGCCCTTGCTTTCTAACTGCGCGAATAAACGCTTGCCGATATCACCGTCCAGCACACGGTACAGCGACGCCTTGTCGGGGAAAAGGAACGGCAGATCGAATACTTCGAACGCGCGCGTTCCTAGCGGGCCAAATTTCGATAAAGATGGCGCGATGATTTGCACTGAATTGAGCTGCAGTGCTTGGATCTCATCGAGATCCTTAAACAGCTGACTGTTCGGGTAGACCTGAACCTTGATCTTCCCGCCGCTGCGGGACTCGACCAAATGTTTGAACTTTTCCGCCGCCTGACCTTTGGGAGTGTTTGGCGCGACGACGTGGCTGAACTTGATCGTAATGATTTGTTGCGCGTGCGCAAAGCTCGGGAGGAGTGCGGCCAGCGGCAGCAAAACAAAACGAATCAAAAGGCTTCGGATCATTGTCAGTGATGAGTTGGGAAATCGTCGCGCGTGTTGCGCCCAGGCGATTCTATCAGCCACGGCAGCGGGGGAACTGCTGCCGACAGCGCGGGTGGAAGATCTAGTGTAGTGCTTCGCTCTCAACGGCACAAAAGCCGGCGAGAAATCACGCAATCCTGCGTTGCAAATGCTCGCGAGGTGTTCAACCTCGCTGCGCTTTGCGCCTTGTCTGGCTTGATTTTCGCCACGTTTGCTCAGTTTCACTGCTGCACATGTTGCAAGCATTCGTGCCATCAAGAGCGAAGGACTACCCTAGCGCGTTGCCCTGCTGCGGATCACGCGCAAGCTGGGAGTCATGCGCAATGCCGGCACTCCGACATCGGCGTCACTTAGGGTGGCGACGGTGCGTTCCGCCGCCGTATTCCACGGCAGCAGGCGCAAAGAGCGTAGCCGCGGTTCGATCACGGCAAAGTGAACAACGTCGCCAATTGACAAAGTCACACTAACGCGTGCCAACACCTGCCCGGCGTTGCCGTAGGCCAACTCTAACGCATTGCAGGCAGCAGTCAAATCATCGCCATACAGGTAGGGGGTCAGCACGCTCTTGATTCGGTCAGCCGGCAGAGTGCGATTGCCGCGCACCACGAAGCGCAATTTCTTGCGCACACTGGGTTCTTTCTCAATTGCGTCATTCGGCGCGGCGGGTGTGCTCGCTTCCCCAGTGCTTTGTGCGTCTGGCGCAGGTGCCGGAACTGGTGTCTGCGGCAGATGCCCGGTTTCGACCGCGACGCCGGTTGGGGGTGGGATCTCCCACTCCGGTACCGGCAAGGGCCGCGCCGGTACCTCCACGCCAGCACCGAATTCGATCAATTTGGGCGGTGACTCCGCCCCAGACCGCGGCGCCGCCGTGAGGGATGCAAGGACGATGCATGCCGGCGCAAGAACGGCGCGGCGACTTAACTTTTTCACTGCGTTTGAATTTTGAGTTATTTCGAAGGCAGCCGGCCTCACGAAACGGATCGGCACCCGCTGCCTGGATTATGGACGAGCCGCGCTCGCGGCGCCAGGGCAACGCCGCTACTTAAGCGACAACTTGCGGCTCAACGTTAAGCTAGGCAGCGGCTCGTCGTGGTCGAGGTTGACGTCGCTGCGAACGTTGCGCCGCAGCACGGGATCGTAGCGCAGCTCGCCGGCGATTCGCAGCGAGTAACGCTTGATCTCGCGCACCTCCAGGCGCGCGACACCATCGCGTTCGCGCTGCTCTGGCAACACCACTTTGACGCGGCGGCCGTTGACGTCGTGAGCACGCTGCAAAGCATCGCGGGCGGCCTGCAAGTGCGTGTCGGTGCGATCGACGCCGAGAAAAGCTTTTAGCGCATCGTCAATGATCGGACGCGAAAGAGCGGTGCTGCCGCTGACCTCAAAACGCTGCACGGTGCGGCTGGCATCAAAAGCGCTGATTTGGGCGAGGGCTGCGGGCGCAAGCGGTGGCCCTGGCATGCGCTGTCCGATATCGACTTTGGCTAACAATTGTGGCTCAGTCGGTACCGCCTCCCGTTGTGACGTTGCGGAAACAGACTCTATCCTGCTTTGCTGCGCTAGCAGTCCGGGAAGCAGCGGCAAGACATTCTGTTGAGTCGTTACCGGGGCGGGCGCTGTAACTGCCGCCTGCGTTGGATGCTCCGCTGCCGCCGCGTTGCTTGCCGCCTTTTCCAGCCTAGCAGCCGATTCTAGTGCTGCGGGCATGGGTACATCTTCCAGCCGCGCCGGATAGGCCAGCGGTGCCGTATCTCGCGCAATGTGCTCGATCGCGCCGAGTGCCGCCACGCTTATCTCATCCGCACGCGTTGCGGGCGGCTCGAACGCAATAACCGGTTCCGGCATGTCCTTGTCGACCGCAGCGTTGAACTCAAACGGACCAGGCAGTTGCGCCGGACCTGATACGTAGAGAACCGCAGGCGACAGTTCCGGTGCGGCGTGGTCCGGCTCCAGCGGTATCGCCAGCACAACCGAGCGCTCGCGATCGTCTGTCGTCACCGTTACCGCAGGCGGTGCCATCATGAACGGCGTTGGTTCGGATGGTGCAACAACGCGCGCCGCAACGGGTGGGGATGCTGTTGGCACCGAGTCCGTTGACGAGGGTGGTGGCGTCGCTGCCACCGCTGTGCTGTTCGTGCCGCTCTGTGACGTGGCGTCCAGTGCTTGCGCGGACAGCGGTGCGCCCCACGGGTCAACCTCAGGGCCCACATCCTCCCCTGGAGCGTTTGAAGTCCAGGCACACAACCACGCGGTTAGCAGCGCGGCATGACTGGTTCGGAGCGGGATGAACTGAAAATGCCGCGACGCAGCGCAGCGCGCGCGTTGCGGCAGCTCATTGGCACGCCAGCGAATTGGCCAGTTCACCATCTTCTCCCAAAGGACCCGTGCGCCGTTAGCGCCGCGTCTGCTTCTTGTCTCGGTTGGTTCTTATAAAGATAGGCTGAAGTGTAGCGTGCGGGCCCTAACTCCACCAATAGTTATCCAATCGAGAGATTTATTTGACTATTTGTCTACGCCCCCAAGCAGCATGTATTTGACTTCAAGGAATTCTTCGATGCCATATTTCGATCCTTCGCGTCCCAGCCCGGACTGTTTCATCCCGCCAAAGGGGGCGACTTCTGTCGATAAAATACCGCTGTTGATGCAGACCATGCCATATTCGAGCCCCTCGCCGACACGAAAAATACGTCCGACGTCGCGCGCGTAAAAGTATGAAGCAAGCCCGAATTCGGTATCGTTGGCCATCTTGATCGCCTCGGCTTCAGACTTAAATCGGAACAGCGGCGCAACCGGGCCAAAGGTTTCCTCTTTGGCAACTTTCATCGAACTGGTGACATTCGCTATGACGGTCGGCTCGTAGAACGTGCCGCCGAGCGCGTGGCGCTTTCCGCCCGCGATCACGCTGCCGCCCTTGGCCACGGCGTCGGCTACATGCTCCTCGACTTTTGCAAGCGCGGATGCGTCGATTAACGGGCCCTGAACCACGCCCTGCTCCATCCCGTTGCCCACTTTCATGCCTTTGACTCGTTCTGCAAGTTTGCCGGCGAATGCATCGTAGACGCCATCCTGCACCAAAAAGCGATTCGCACATACGCAGGTTTGACCGGTATTGCGGTACTTAGAGAGCAGTGCGCCCTCAACGGCGGCGTCGATGTCAGCATCGTCAAATACGATAAATGGCGCATTGCCGCCCAACTCCAACGAGACCTTCTTAATGGTGGCGGCGCACTGCTGCATGAGCGCGCGCCCGACTTCTGTGGAGCCGGTAAAAGTGAGCTTGCGCACCAATGGATTACTGGTCATTTCTGCGCCGATCGGGCCGGACGCACCGGTAAGAACGGAAAAGACGCCCTTGGGCACGCCGGCACGTTCGGCGAGAACCGCCATCGCTAGCGCCGAGAACGGTGTTTTGGTCGCTGGTTTCAACACCATCGCACAGCCCGCGGCGAGCGCCGGCCCAGCTTTGCGCGTAATCATCGCGTTGGGGAAATTCCACGGTGTAATCGCCACGCATACGCCCACCGGTTCTTTCGTCACCAAGATGCGCTTGTCCGCTTGATGCTGGGGCACGACATCGCCGTAAACGCGCTTACCCTCCTCGGCAAACCACTCCAAAAACGAGGCTCCGTACAGCACTTCGCCCTTGGATTCCGCGAGAGGTTTGCCCTGCTCGGCGGTCATGATGACCGCCAAGTCGTCTTGATTGGCTAGCATCAGTTCAAACCATTTTCGCAGGATTGCCGCGCGTTCCTTGGCCGTCTTTGCGCGCCAGGAGGGCTGTGCAGCGTGGGCGGCTTCAATGGCGCGCCGCGTTTCCGCCGCGCCCATGTACGGCACGCTGCCGAGCAGCGCATTGTTCGCTGGATTGAGAACCTTGATGGAAGCCTTGCTATCGGCATCAACCCAAGTGCCATCCAAATAACACTGGTGGCGCAGCAGGGTTGGATCTTTTAGCTGTAGCAGCTGCGAACTCAGATTATTGCCGTCGACGGCGCCCATCGGTATCTCCTTCGTGTCGCGCAAGCTGCGCTGTACGAAGTATAGCGAGAACGCCAGCGGCTTGGCTGTTACCCGCGCGCCGGCATCGCTTCGCCTCAAGCGGTGCTGGCACTGTGCTGCTCAGTGCGTCTCGAGCACTGCCTCCAGGCGAAGTGGATGCGCTCCGAACGGTACTCGGTGACACCCCTCTCCGGGCGGAGAGGGGTGATCGTGTGGTGTAAGTGCCGCCGCTTAACGCAAGTGCGCGAGCTTGTCTTTGTCGCCGAAGAAGGCAACATCCACGCGCCGATTGGGCGCCAAGCAGCTCTTGAGTTTTGCGGTTGGTTTGTTGCCTTTGCAGCTCGTTACCACCGGCTCGCTGTCAGACTTGCCGGCGGCGCTCATCAGAGAGGGATCAACGCCGAGCTTGACTAGGTAATTGCGAACGGTCTGCGCGCGGCGCTCCGAGATCAGCTGCTTCCGATCAGTGCGTCCAATGCGATCAGCGTGTCCGGTAATGGCAACGCGGGTGAGTCCGCCCGGGCCCACGCTCTTAATGTGCGAGGCAAGCTCTTTGAGCTTTGCTTTGCCGGCGGGCAGCATGCTGGCTTCGTTGTATTTCGCAAACGGAAATAGAGCGTCAGCAGCTAAGCTGATTTGCTCCGTCGGCACAGGCGGCTTCGGCATAGGCTGCTCGACCACGGCAGGCGCGGCGGCAGCTGCGGCCGGGGCCGCTTGCGGCTGCGGGGTGGGCGCTGCAGCGGCAGGCGCCGGTGCTGAAACCGGTTCAGTGGCGGGTGGGAACAGTTCCTCGCTCGGTTGCGCCGTCGCCTGTGGTGCGGCGGCAGCCACCGGCGCTGGGGCCGGGACTTCAGCCTTCTCGATCGGCTGTTCCGCCATTGGGGTCGTCTCCACCACGGGAGCCGCGGCTTGTGCGACGTTGCCGGCGCCACCGCAGCCGCTGTGTCCTTCGTCACCGGCAAAACCGGTGTTGACGCATTCACCGAGGGCATTGCTGATCGGTCGCCCGGTCCCCGAAATCACATGGTGACCGTGGCTCATACCGTCGGCGGAAGCCCCGGCCGTAGCAGCCGCGACTTGAGCCGGCGCGGCAGCGGCGCTCTCTTCGACTTGCTTCTTTGCCGTTATCCGATCGCGCATCGCGACGATGCGTTCTTTGGCGCGCGACATGGTATTCGACATCCAGGCACAACCATTTAAACCAACCACCAGGCTCAATACCGCGCAGGCCAGCACCACTCTCTTTTGACTTTGCATACTCGACTCCAAGTTCTCGTTTCCTTTTAGTTACTAGCGCAATTGCTAAACGCGAGATTGTAGCCTGATCGTGCTACTACTCTCGCCCGTACACCACTACGTCAACACGCCGATTCGGCGCCAAACATGCTTTCAATTTTGCGGTTGGCCTGTCGCCGCTGCAATTGACGATAGGCTCGCTTTCGCCCTTGGCGTAAGCCTGCAGCAGCGTGGCCGGCACGGCCTTGCTGGCGAGGTAGCGCTGTACTGTCTCGGCGCGGCGGCGCGACAAAATCTGATTGTCCGCATCCAATCCCAGCCGGTCGGCGTGGCCGGTAATGGTGATTTTCGAGATCGACGCCGCTCCAAGTTGGGAAATGCGCTGGGCAAGCTGATCGAGTTGCGTGCGCGCTGCCGGCAGCAAGTTGGCGGTATCGGATTTGCCAAACTTGAACAGCGCCTCGGCCTGAAGCGATAGCTCCTCAAGCTTGGGCGCGGCCGTGACGACTTCACCGCGCGAGATTTCTAACTTCTTCACCGCTGGGGCCGGCTCTATGGCCGGCGCAACTGCTGGCTCGGCTGGCGGCTGGATAGCCGCTTCAGCGGTGCTCTGAGGGGGCGGCGCGGCCGCAGGTTCGGCGATGGTTGGGGCGGGCGCATTGGTTGTAGGGCCGGCAGCGGCATTAGTGGCGGCGCACCCCGCTGCGGTTCCTGAGCCTAGATTGATGCACTCTTGCGCGGCATCGTTGACGCGATCGCCGCTGCCATCGATAACGTGCTGTGCACCTTCCAGGACTGGTTCGGCGACCGCGTCAGAGTGGCCGTTCCCGGCGCCCTTGAGCGAGCTGCACGCGCAGAGTGCAGCGCTCACGCTCAGCCCGAGTGCAATGGCCCGAATATTCTTAATGTAAATTCGCATTGTTGTCGCGCAACACATTCATAAATAAACACTAATTCAAGTTGCTCTTAATGTGACCAACTAGCCGATGAATTCTGGCAACGTTCTCTTCCTCTCAGAAACCGGTGCCCGTCCTAAACCATATCGGAATTTTACCCATACCCCTACCTGATCTAGCCTTGTGGCCATAGCCGCCAGACCTCATGATCTTATACAGGATTTAGTATGAAACTAAAAGCAACTCGCGTCAAAACCTTACGGCAATAACTCTTCGAGTAGCCCACTTGCAACAACGTCGTCGTCCTCGGCCTGATCGTCGGTGCGAACGGAGCCATCGCGCGGCAAGCGGACGCTATCCGGATAGGGAAAGACATCCTCTTGGACGCCTTCGGCGAGGCGCTTTTGCTGTCCAGTCCAGTATTCCGGCGTTGCCAAGTCTCCGTGTAACTGCATGAAAGTCTCGCGCGTGCGCGGCTGAGTAAAAAGAAAGGTCGCGAACTGCTCCGGAAACACATCCCCCGCAGAGACGTCGTACCAAGGTTCATGCGACATCTCATCCTCCGGGTTGCGCGGCGGCGGGATGCGGCGGAAGCTGCACTCGCGCATATAAACGATCTCATCATAATCGTAGAACACCACCCGCCCATGGCGCGTCACGCCGAAATTCTTCGGCAGCAAATCGCCGGGAAAGATATTCGCGCCGGCCAAATCTTTGATGGCCTGGCCAAACTCACGCACGCCGTGCTGCAAACGCCGCTCGTCGGCGTGCTGTAGGTAAAGGTTGAGCGGCACCATGCGACGCTCGATGTAGACATGTTTGATGATCAACTCGTCGCCTTCGATCTCCAAATTGGAAGCCGCGAGCGCCTGCAACTCCTGCAGCAGGGCGGGATCGAAGCGCTTGAGCGGAAACGCCACATTCGAATACTCGAGCGTGTCGGCGAGGCGTCCAACGCGATCGTGGTACTTCACCAACAAATACTTCTCCTTCACCGTCTTCTTGTCGGTGTCCTTAGGCGGGGCGAAGTGGTCGCGGATCATCTTGAACACGTACGGAAACGAGGGTAGCGTGAACACCGCCATCACCATACCTTTGATGCCGGGCGCCACCACGAAATTGTCGGACGAGTGCTTCAGGTGGTGGTGCAGATCACGGTAGAACAAAGTCTTGCCATGTTTCTGTAAGCCGAGCATGGTGTAGAGCTCATGCACCGGTTTATCCGGAAGCAACGAACGCAAGAACGCCACGTAGGCTGACGGCACTTCCATGTCGACCATAAAATAGGCGCGCGCGAAACTGAACAACACCGCCAGATGCGCCGGATCGAGCAACAACGCATCGGCATAGACTTCGCCCTGTGCATTTTGCAGCAGTGCCACCACGAACGGAAACTCGCGGCTGCCGTTGATGGCGCGGCCCACCACGTAAGCACCCTTATTGCGATAGAACAGAGAGTTCAATACCTGAATTTGAAAGTTGGGCTGCGGATGCCAGCTTTTGGGAAAATTGTGGCTCAGCGCGGCAAGCAAGTTGCGCACGTCGCGACGCAGATTTTCGAAACCGTTCAATAGCCTAAAAGCGGTGACGATATCCAACAGCGTGCGCCGCATACCGCGCGCGCTCGGGTAGTAGCAGCAGTAGGTCGGCCGCTCGCCCTCGAGATGTTCGGTGGAAACGGCCGGCCGCCAAAAAATATACTGATTGTGGTAGTAGCGTCGATGCAGCACGCTGCAAGCCACGGAATTGTAGAACGTCTCCGCCAGCTCCGGCTGCAAGTGCCCGTGCAGCAGGCCAATGTAGGCGATCTTAATGCGCGGCCACAGCGTTTCGTCCTGCTCGGCTTGCGGAAACGCCTGCCGCACCGCGTGCACCGCCTCCTCTACCCGCTTGTCGTACATCGAAATGCGCGCTACCGCCGCCTCGCGGCCCGCCTTCCACAAGCCGCGCTCGAAGCGCTGTTTCGCCGCCGCGCTTACCTCGCGGAACAAGCGGTAGTGCTTATTGAAGCCGGCAAGAATGGTTTGCGCGATGGCGCCTTCGATCGACATGCTTTGATCCTATCATCTCCCGCCCGATCGGGGCGCGCGACCATCTTTGTCAATCATCGCACGCGGTGTTGCGCTTAAGTCTCCGCCCAAGGCCCGGCGCACTTCGCTGCGCCCGCTTGATCGCCGAGCGGACGCCAACTTGTCTGCTCGTGCCCGCCGGAGTGCAAGCTCTACATGGCCACGCTAGCCGTAAGGCTGACTGTAAATGGATCGCCTTTGCCGGTGCCCCGCTTCTGGTTAAACTGATCAGGGAGTTAAGTGGAATGAGGAGTTGAAATGACGATTACCGGCGGTTGTCATTGTGGTGCCGTGCGCTACGAAGCGAAAGGCGATGCGCTCACTCACGCGCTGTGCCATTGCACGGATTGCCGGCGTCACGCCGGCGCACCGATGGTCGGCTGGACCATGTACAAAGAAGGTGCGGTTACCGTCACGAAAGGCAAACCGAAGATCTATCATTCATCGGAACACGGCCGGCGGCATTTCTGTGCCGATTGCGGAACGGGCCTGTTCTACACCAATGCCGAGATGTTGCCGGGCATCATAGATATCCAGAGCGCGACCTATGATGACCCCGACGCCGTTCCGCCGCGCGCGCATATACAGATCGCGGAACGTATCCGTTGGATGGCGCTCGCGCATGAGTTGCCTGCGTATGAGCGTTACCCGCCGCAGTGACGCTCTGGTGGGTCACAATGTATGCGGCTTCCGTCACTCACATCCATCGCCCTACACAAGCCGCCCCAACACCGCGCACCACGCCCGCGCGAGATTGCTCAACTCATAACCGCCACCGCCGAAGGCCATGAGGCGCCCTTGCGCGTGCTGGGTGCTCAACACGACCAAGCGCTGCGCGGCGTGCGCGTGCGCCGCTGCTGACAAGCGCAACTCGCCGAGCGGATCGCCGGCGAGGCCGTCGGCGCCGCATTGCAGGATGTAAAACTCGGCTCGCTGCCGCTGCAAAAGTTCCTCCGCGACTTGCCAAGTGCGCATGAAGGCTGCGTCACCCGCGCCCGAGGCCAGCGGCAAGTTGAGTTTTGTCCCGGCTGCGGCGCCGCGTCCGGTCTCATGCATGTGGCCCGTACCGGGATAAAGCGTGTTGCCGTCTTGATGGATGTCGACCACGACCAAGTCAGGGTCACTCTCGAATTCGTAGAACACGCCGTCGCCGTGATGCACATCGATATCCACGTAGGCGATGCGGCAGATACCGTGCTCGCAGCGCAGGGTTTCGATCAATACGCCAAGATCGTTGAACACGCAGAACCCTGCCGCGCGGTGACGGCGCGCGTGATGCAGGCCGCCGATCGGCTGGAACGAGCGTAGCGCTTCTCCGTACATGATGCGCGCGGCGCCGTCCAAGGCGGAGCCCACTACTGCGGCGGCGGTTTCGTACATGCCGACGATCGCCGGTGTATCGCCGTAGTCGAGAAAACCGCTGCCGGTTTCGGAGAGCGTGATCACGCGGTCGACATGCGCGGCGGTGTGGAAGCGCTCGATCGCCCTGCGCTCGGCCGGCACCGGCTCGCAGATGCTCGCGCGCGCATCCAGACCCAAGCGTTGCGCCTCGCGCCAGAACGCGCCCTGGCGATCGATCGACAGTGGATGGCCGTCGGGGAAGCCGTAGTTGCCCAGCACGGTGTCGACGTAGAGCAATGGTTTCATGACAGGAGCGCTTTACGTTACTTGCGTATCATATCGGCTCTCGGCGCATCGTACGCGCGGCACTTCCCTTGCATTCGACCACTATGAAAATCACCGATATCAAGACTTACCCGCTGAGCACCAAACTCGAACAACCTTTCGCCTTCTCTCAGGGCTGGGTCTACAACCGCTCGGCGGTGATCGTGGAGATCTCGACCGACGCCGGCATCACCGGCTGGGGCGAAGCGTTCTGCCAAGGCTTACAGCCGCCGCAAATCGCCGCCGCAGCGATCGAGTCGGCCTTGAAGCCGCTCATCATCGGCGCCAACCCGCTCGACACCGAAGTGCTGTGGCACAAGATGTATCACCAAACGCGCGACTATGGCGGCAAGGGCGCGGTCATGAGCGCGATCAGCGGCGTCGATATCGCGCTGTGGGACATCGCCGGCAAACATTTCGGCGTGCCCATCGCGCAGTTGCTCGGCGGCATGACGCGCACGCGCGTGCAGGCGTACGCGACCGGTTTTTACCGCATCAAGGGTCAAGGCGAAGCGCCGCGGCTCGCCGAAGAGGCGCAAGCACATTTCGGGCGCGGCTTTCGCGCGATGAAAGTGAAGCTCGGCTTCGGTGTCGAGGACGATATCGTGGTGATGAAGGCGGTGCGCGACGCGCTCGCCGGTAAAGCTGCAACGCTCATGATCGACACCAATCACGCTTACGGCGTGGCGGAGGCGATCCAGCTCGGCAAAGGGATCGAACAGCTCGGCGTGCGCCTGCGTTGGTACGAAGAGCCGGTGGCGCAAGAGCACATCACGGGTTATCGCGAAGTGCGCAAAGCGCTGGCCACGCCGATCGCCGGCGGCGAGAACGAATACTCGCTATTCGGCTACCGCGATTTTCTCTCGCAAGAAGCCACCGACATTGCGCAGCCGGACATCGGCCACTGCGGCGGTTTCACCGCGTGCAAGCACATCATCGCGCTCGCGCACGCGTACGGCGTCCAAGTCAATCCGCATGTGTGGGGCTCGGCGGTGCAACAGGCAGCTTCGCTCCAACTCATCGCCGCGATTCCGGTCACGCATCATTCGCTGTTCGCGAGTGAGCCGGTTCTGGAGTTCGATCAATCCTCGCATCCCTTCCGCACGGATTTAACCGACCTCGGACTCACGCACCAGGATGGTTGGGTGAGCATTCCGCAAAAGCCCGGCTTGGGTATCGAACTGGATCGGAAGGTATTGGAGAAATACCGCGTTTAGATAAGTACTATCAAAAGTATAGGCTTGTAATTCAGATTAGGACTGGACAATATAGACATACTCTGACACGTAATACTCCTTCCCCCTCGACGGGGGAAGGTTAGGATGGGGGTGAGCCCTCTACATTCAAGTTTGCCGGGCTACAACTACTTCAGCACGTCCTTCACTGCGTCGAGCGCCACTTGCGCGCACTCTTCGTCCTGATCGCCGGTCGCCCCACTGACACCGATACCGCCAATGTGCGCGCCGCCCGCCATGATCGGCAGACCGCCCGGGAAGGTAGCGGTGTTGGGTGTAAACTCCAACCCCGGCGCCATGGTTTTCGCGATCTCGCCGAACTTGCGGCTGGAAACAGGCACACCCGCGGACGTGTTCGCCTTCATTTGCGACACCACAACGCTGATCAGGAACGAATCGTCCATGCGCGTGTATTGCTTCAACACGCCACCGGAGTCGACTATCGCAATAATGATTTTCCAGCCTTTGCTGCGCGCGTGATTTTCACATGCATCGGCCATCTTCTTGGCCGTTGCTTGCGTCAAGATTGGGCGTGATTCTTGTGCCAGACTCATTTGCGTCGTTGCCAACATTGCGGCAGCGCATGCGATTTTCGTTAGCTTGCGGATCATTATTCCTCCTGTTGAGTGATTTGCGGTGCTTGCTTCGCCTGCGTCCGTTGCCAAGATAACGCAGGTCCGGTGCATGATACCCCGATTACACTGCCCGTTGCGCGATGCCCTGCTTGCCCATGCAATGCTATGCACCGATGGCGTGCAACATGATCGAGCGCCGCTGCGCGTCATGACGATGTTCGTACAGATAAATCCCTTGCCACGTGCCTAAAGCGAGTTCACCGCGGACAAATGGAATGGACAGGTGAGTCTGCGTCAGCGCCGCTCGCACATGTGCCGGCATGTCGTCTTTTCCCTCTGAGACGTGGCGAAACAGCGGATCGCCATCGGGCACTAGACGCGCAAAGAAGCGTTCTAGATCGCGCTGCACTTCCAAGTCGGCATTTTCTTGAATTAGCAGGCTCGCCGAAGTGTGGCGCACCAACAGCGTCAGCAAGCCATCGCCGAGTTGTGTGCCGGCGAGCCATGCACGCACCTCAGCTGTAAACTCGTACAAGCCACGCCCGCGCGTTGCGATGGCCAGTTCCTGGTGGTGCTGATACATGTGTCGCAATTCGGCCGTGCGAGCGCAGGTCAATCAAACCGGGCATCGGCGTCCAACGGATACAGCGGCCGCCGGATAAGGCGGTACGGCAGCCGGCTCACATTCGATGGCGTCGGTCCCAGCGTGTCGACGTAAATTTCTTGCGCCGCTATCGCGCCAAAGCCAGCGCGCCAGGCTTTCGCGCCTTTGACGCAAAGCAGCTTCGCTTGTTCGGGTTTGAGTCCAAGCACAGTCCAATGATCAGCGTCGAACGGCATGACGCGCTCGCTCGTCAGCACCACACGCAGGCCACGGCAATTGATGATGGCCACATCGCCCATCGGCACTTTCTGACCTGTCATGTAGGGCCCGCTGCGCGCATAAGTAACGTGATCCAAAAACTCAACTATGCCATCGATCCAAACCGGTTTGCCGGAGAATTCGCTGGCGAAACCCCCGACTTCGCCGCAAAAGCGCCGGCCTTTGCCGACCGCACGCACGCGCTGTAACGCTTGCGGGTCCCACAGCATGATGATGGCCGAGCCGTCTTCCACTTGCGGCCAAATGCGCAGCACGGCTTCGAGCACAAAGGTGATATCCCCGGGCGAGCCGCCGCCGACGTTGTCCGCAGGCTCGGCGATGACCACCGGAGCGCGTCCGTCGTAGCTGCGCGTGGCAAGTTGCACCGCTGCATCCACATCGACTAATTCGGGTAGAAATTGCTGGCGCCGCTGCCAGATGATTCGCGCCATCTCGTCGGCGCAGCGCTGCGCGGCGTCGCCTGCGCCGTAGGCCAACACCGAAACGCCGAGGTGCGCCACATCCGCATAGGCAAAACCCGGGACAACCGAGCAGCACCACAGCTCGAGCGACTGCTCGCGCCGATGCACCTCATGCATGATGGAGCGCATCGGCTCCTCTGCGCTTGCTTGCATCTGCGGCACCGTGATGAGCGGCAAGCGCTGCATCGCCTTCTGAGGACGATGACCACTCGCCAGAATTCGCCGTAGGATCAACGCGGCCTCGCGCCCGCGCATGCCCATGTCGATGTGCGGCAGCGTGTCGTAGCCGACCAGCACGTCGGCGAACCCGAACGCCTGATCGCTTAGGTTCGCATGCAGATCGAACGTGGCGACGATCGGCCGCTCGCCCGCGACCTCGCGCACGCGGCGCAGCAGCTCACCGTCACCATCGGGAAAGCCCTCCACCACCATCGCGCCGTGCAGCGCCAGCAGCACTGCATCGCAACGCGGCAGCGTGCGGAGCGCAGCGACGATGCTTTGCGCTATCCCTTCAAACGCCTCACGCGTGACGGGACCGGATGGAATCGCCGCGGCATACAAGCCCGGGTGCAGACGAAATCCGCATTCGGCGGCAGCGCCGTACATCCCGCCGATCTCGGTGTTGGTGCCGGCGAGCGCCGCAAACATCGCCTGCTCTTCGAGCCATTGGTAGTCGCGAAAGCGCTGCAAGTCCGCCGGCAGCGGAGAAAAGGTATTGGATTCGTGCCATACGCCGGCAACGAATACATCAAACATGTTCGGCTTTACCGCTCAACCCGGTCGCTCTGGCCCTAACCACGCCTACATCAGCTTACGCAGCGTATGCCGCCGGTTGCGCGTGTAGGGTCGCACTTCGCTCGGCCAGCGCCCGGCATCCACTGCATTTGCCCAAGCATCGCTCAACAACACGTCCGCGCTCTCCAATTCGTAAAGCGCGCTGAAGCGCGGTTCGCCTTCGGCGACGAGCGTTTTTTTCTCACCGCCGATGATCATTTGCAACGGCACACTTTCATAGCGCCGCGCGGACAGCACGCCCGGCACTTTCAGAATCAGAGGAATGTGCTCGGTGTCGTAGACCTCGTGGAACACAGCCTCTTTGCCTGGCTCTACGTCCATGCTGGCGATGAATACGTACTTGGTGTTGGGATGCATTTGGCCTCCGACTAGGAAGGGGAAGTATTGCTCAGGCGGGCAAGCGCACTTCGGGTATTGGTGGGCATAGGCACCGGCCGCATATTCGCCCGCTCCACAAACACATGCACGAAGTACCCAGTCGCGGCCGGTTCGCTCTCGCCTTGCTTGAACAAGCCGATTTCGTAGCGCACTGAAGAGTTGCCCAGTTTGCCGATGCGCAAACCCGCATCGATAACGTCGGGAAACACCAGCGGTTTGTGAAACTGGCAGTGCGTTTCCACCGCAATGCCGATGACGCTACCGGCATGAATGTCCAAGACGCCGCTGCGGATCAGATATTCGTTGATGACGGTATCGAAATACGAGTAATAGACGACGTTGTTAACGTGCCCGTAGATGTCGTTGTCCATCCAGCGCGTCGGGATCGCCAGAAAGTGCGCATAGCGCTCGCGCGTCTCGGCGAGCTTGGTTTCCGCCATCGTTGCGTCCCTGGGCGCTAAGACTTGGGCAGCGCAGTCGACTGGCGCTGCAGAAGTTGCCAGCGGCCATCGCGTTTCACCCAAACGTTCAGATAAAACAAGGAAATCTTCTTGGCTTCGCCCCCAAGCACGATATCCAGATGCGTCGTCGCCATTACCGTTGCGACATCGCCAAGAAACTTGACGCGGCTATTCTCGCGCTGGAACGAGTTGATTTTGACATCGCCCTTCTGCAACGACGCGATGTAGCTTTGCTTGCTATGGGTCTTGCCTTGCAGCGTCTGGTAGACAAATTCATCCGCGAAGATCTTCTCCAGCGTGGGAACATCGATATCCTTCATCGCCTGGTAGCGCAAATCCTCCAAGCGATTGAGTTCAGCCTCGGTCGCCTCTTGCGCGAAGGCGGAAAAGTGCAGCGCAAACACGAATGCCAGACATAGTTTCGCTAATTTCATTGCTTTTATCTCCAGATTGGTGGGCATGCTCTTCAGTGTCCTCTCCCTGCCCTGGGGGCGAGAGGAACTCTCAACTTCTGCTTTCTGACTGCCAACAGCCAAAATTGCTAGCCGCGCTTCACCGCGCTGCTGATCTGCTCCAATGCGGCGGGGTCTTCGATCGTAGTCAAATCGCCGGGATCGCGCCCTTCCACCAGCGCTTGAATGCTGCGGCGCAGGAGTTTGCCCGAACGCGTTTTCGGCAGCAACGTAACGAAGTGTACCCGAGCAGGTCTGCCGATAGCGCCGAGCTGATGGTCGACGGCGTCCATGACTTCTTTCTCCATCGCGCTCTGTTGCGCCGCGCTGGCAACTTTGCTAGGGTCTTTGACGACGGCGAACGCGACCGGCACTTGCCCCTTGAGTTGATCGGCAACGCCGACTACCGCGACTTCGGCGATCGCTGCATGCGATTGCACGGCCTCCTCGATCTCGCGCGTTCCTAGACGGTGGCCCGCGACATTAATAACGTCGTCCGTGCGTCCCAGTATGAAGTAGTAACCATCTTGATCGCGGATTCCCCAATCAAAGGTGGTGTACACCTGCCGCTGCGGAAAAAACGAGAAGTAGGTCTTGACGAAACGCTCATCGTCGCCCCAAACCGTCGATAGGCAGCCGGGCGGCAGCGGCGGCAGCACCGCAACCACGCCCTTCTCATTGGCGCCGACTTCCTCGGCTGTATCGTCTTTTAGAAGTTTGACGTTATAGCCATATACTGGAAAGCTTGGGCTGCCGAACTTGCGCGCGGTATCCTCGATGCCTGGCATAGCGGAGAGCAAGGGCCAGCCGGTTTCGGTTTGCCAATAATGGTCGATAACCGGGCGCTGTAGCGCATCTTGGATCCAACGTGCGGTCGGCTCATCGAGCGGCTCGCCGGCGAGAAACAGATAGCGCAACGAACTCAGGTCATACTTGGAAAGATATGCGGGGTCTTGTTTCTTCAACACGCGTATCGCGGTAGGCGAACTGAACATCGTCGAAACTTTGTGCTCCTGCACGATTTTCCACCATATGCCGGCGTCAGGGCGAATCGGCAAGCCCTCGTACAAAATCGTTGTCATGCCGTGAATGAGCGGCGCGTAGACGATGTAGGAATGCCCGACCACCCAGCCAATGTCGGAGGTGGTAAACATGGTCTCACCCGGTTGCGCGCCATAGATATGCTTCATCGAAGCCGCGAGCGCGACGAGATAGCCGCCGGTGTCGCGCTGCACGCCTTTGGGTTTTCCCGTGGTGCCGGATGTGTACAGAATGTACGACGGTTCGCCGGATTCGACCCACACGACCGGCACATCCGCTTTGAGGTGCGCCTTCTTCAGTTCGGCATAGTCGAGGTCGCGGCCATGAACTAGCGCCATCTCCCGGTCGAGCCCGCGATTGACGATCAAGACCTTCTTTGGCGCATGCTCAGCGAGCTTGAGCGCTTCATCCACCAAATGCTTGTAGGGAATTGCCTTGCCGCCGCGCATACCGGCGTCAGAAGTGATCATCAGCTTGGGCTTTGCATCGTCAATGCGCGCGGCCAAGCTGGCTGCAGCAAAGCCGCCGAACACCACGGAGTGGACCGCGCCCAGTCTTACGCAGGCGTACATGGCAAACAGCGCCTCGGCGATCATCGGCATGTAAATAATGACGCGGTCGCCGCGCTTCACTCCCAGTTCTTGCAGCACGGCGGCGAAACTGCACACTTCCTGGTGCAGTTGCTTGTAGGTGTAGCGCTTCTCTTCGCCGGTCTCGGTGGAAATGTAGATCAGCGCGGTTTGCTTGCCGCGCGCCGCTACGTGACGATCGATGGCATTGTGGCAGAGATTGGTCTTGCCGCCGCCGAACCATTTGCTGAATGGTGGCCGCGAGTAATCCAGTACGCGCGTATAAGGTTCCTGCCACTCCACCAGTTTTGCTTGCTCACCCCAAAACTGTTCGGGGCTCTCGATCGAGTGACGGTGGAACTCCTTATACGTTGTCATTTCCAGCCCTCCGTTCGCTATACTGGTTACCGCTTATCGCATTCACTGAATAAGGAAGATAGAGGTACGCATATCCTACCGCTAGTAGCGGCGAAACCGCGTGCTTAAGCGTTGACGTTGACGACGATGCGTCCGCGCACTTTGCCCGCCAGAATCTCCGCGGCTTGCGCGATGGCTTGCGCCAACGGTATTTCCGTCGTCATGGCGTCCAGTTTGTTTGCGTCCAAATCGCTGGCCAAGCGCGACCACGCTTGCACGCGCTCCGCCTTGGGCGCCATCACACTGTCGATACCGATCAAGCTCACGCTGCGCAAAATGAATGGCGCCACGCTAGACGGAAAATCCATTCCTTGCGCTAAGCCGCACGCCGTCACCACACCGCGATACTTGGTCTGCGCGCACACATTGGCGAGCGTGTGGCTGCCGACCGTGTCGACTGCCCCGGCCCAGCGCTCTTTGCCCAGGGGTTTGCCGGGGGCGGACAACTCATTGCGATCAATGATGCTGGAGGCGCCCAACGACTTAAGGTAATCGCTTTCTTGCAGGCGACCGGTGGAAGCAATCACCTTGAATCCGCGCTTGGCCAAGAGCACGATCGCCACGCTGCCCACACCGCCGGCGGCACCGGTCACCAAGATCTCGCCGTGGCTGGGCGTTACACCCTGCTTTTCCAGCGCAAGCACGCATAGCATCGCTGTATAGCCTGCCGTGCCGATCGCTGCGGCCTGGCGCGAACTCAGAGCCGGCGGCAGCGGCACCAGCCACTCGCCTTTCAGACGTGTTTTCTGCGCCAGTCCGCCCCAATGTGCTTCGCCGACACCCCAGCCGTTGAGCACGACTTTGTCGCCCACTTGCCACAACGGCGAATCGCTCTGCTCAACTATGCCGGCGCAGTCGATACCCGGGACCATGGGGTACTTGCGCACCACGGGCGCCTTGCCGGTAATGGCCAAGCCGTCCTTGTAGTTAATGGTCGAATAATCGACGCGAACGGTCACATCGCCTGGCGGCAGATCTGCTTCGCTGATTTCGTTGACGCGGGCATCGACGCCGGCGTCGCTCTTGCTTAACAAGATGGCTCGAAACATAGCGTTCGTAATCCTCGAGAGTATTCGGTGTAAAGTGCTTGACTTGTGCCTGCGCACAAGCCGCTGCGTGAAGTGTAATCCAAGCCGTCCAACGACGCGATCGCGCCGGCGCGGTCAGCACACGCTGCCGAGCGCGCGGCGCTCGGTTCCCTAAGGCCGGCGCAAGATGTAGGAGTAGAAATTACACGAACCGAAAAATACACCTTGCGCAGAGTAACGCTCCATCGTGTCGGCCCATGCGTTGGCCTCATCGGCGCTGACTTGTCCGGACTTGGGCAAAATGCGCCGGAACGATTGGATCGAGGAGTGCCAGTAATCCGCCCGGCCCGCTTCGGCCAAGGTGTGCGGCACAAAGGCGACAACTTGCAGTCCCGCTTGCGCAATCAAGCGCGGCAATTGGCGCATCACCATCGCATTGGTAATAACTGCGTTGCGCACGATAAGATCAAAGCGCGCGCCAAGCTTCGGATCTTCGTGCCCGAATGTGATAGAGGCATAGTCGCCGTCGAAGATGGCGATCTGCCCGCCTGGCTTCACCACCCGCCGCAGTTCCTGCAACACCATTAGCGGTTGCTCGACATGACTCAATAGGGTGTGGGCAATGGCCGCATCGAACCCAGCGTCCGGCAGCTTGAGTTGCTGCGTGTCGCCAACCAGGAACTCAATGCGTTCGGCCACGCCTTCGGCCTGCGCGAGGCGCTGCCCGGCGCGCACCAAGTACTCGCTCAAATCGATCGCGGTAACTTTGCCGCGGAACCTGTGGCAACGCGCCAACGTGCGCGCCACGACACCCGCGCCACATCCGACATCTAATACGTGCTGCGCCGCGTCCACCCGCATCATCTCCAGATATTCGCTGAGCATCGCGGCGAACTTCACATGCTTGGCACGCGCTTCCAGCCGATCGACCAGGACTTGCAGGGTACTGTCGTCGAGAGTGTCGGTGATGCCGTAGACGTCGGTGCGGCTCATAAGGTAGCCGTTCCGTCGCCGGGACGGGAGGCATAAGCGTGCGCTTGCGAGAGGTAATCGCGCGATTGCATTTCCAGCAGACGGCTGACGGTGCGCGCGAATTCATTGCTGCGCTCGCCTTCGATGTACAAGTATTCGGGGCTGGTCGCCGCGGAGAGCATGAGCTTTACCCGATGATCGTAAAAGATATCCACCAACCAAGTGAACCGCCGCGCTTCGCTCGCCTGCTCGGCGGACATGCGCGGCACGCCGGAGATTAGCACCGTGTGGAACATGCGTGCAATTTCAAGGTAGTCCAGTTGTGAGCGGGCGGTGCCGCACAATTCAGCGAAGTCGAACCAAACCACGTCGGGCGCTAGGCGCTTGGTGGCAATTTTCCGCCCGTTGATCTCCAGCGATCCACCTAGTGAAGCGCGCGGGCACATGGTTTCAAAGGTGGCTACGAGTTGCTCTTCCGCTTGCGCCGTAAGCGGCGAGTGATATGCCGCGACGCGCTCGAGCTGGCGCAAGCGAAAGTCCACTGGACCGTCGACGCTGATCACATCCAAGTAACGTTTGATGATCGCAATGGCGGGCAAGAAGCGTTCACGCTGCAGCCCGTCCTGGTACAGAGCGTCCGGGGCATAGTTCGATGTAGTCACGATAACGACACCGCGCTCGAGCAGACTCTCCAGTAGGCGGCCCAATATCATGGCATCGCCGATATCGTTCACGTGCAGCTCATCCAGGCACAGTACGCGCACGTTCTTGGCTATGTCTGCCGCGACCGTCACCAGTGGATCGGGTTCGTTTTTCAGCCTCGTCATGGCTTGATGGACGCTGCGCAAAAAGCCGTGAAAATGGTCGCGCCGCTTGCGGCGATAGGGCAAGTTCGCGAAGAATGCGTCCATCAGCATGCTCTTGCCGCGCCCTACCCCGCCGTGCAAATACATTCCGCGCGGTGGCGTGCCGAGATCAAGCGTTTTCACGAAAGGCCGATCGCGAAAACGCTTGAATGCCAGCAACTCTTCGTGCAGGCGCTGTAGGCGTTCAACTGCGCGTTGCTGCGCGTCATCCGGCCGGAAGTCTGCGCGCCGCGCTAGCGCGGCATACCATTGCAACGGGCTGAGCGTGCCACCACCGGCACCGGCGCTGCGGGAGTGGTGAGGCTGCGTCGGTGCGGAATCGCCGGACATAGCCGGCGCTAGATGTGCAGGGTGCGCTTGTCTACGGCCAGCGCCGCTTCGTGCATCGCCTCGGAAAGCGATGGATGAGCGTGGACGATGCGCGCGATGTCTTCGCTACTGGCGCCGAATTCGATCGCTAGCGTTGCTTCGGCGATCAACTCGGAGGCGAATGGGCCGATGACGTGCACGCCGAGGATCTGGTCGGTCTTGGCGTCGGCAATCATCTTGACCATGCCGCCCGTCTCACCCAGGCCTTTCGCCCGGCCATTGGCGCTAAATGGAAAGAAGCCGGTGCGTATGGCTCGGCCAGCGGCTTTCAAGGTCTGTTCCGATTGACCCACCCAAGCGATTTCAGGCGCGGTGTAAATCACCCAAGGAATCGTATCGAGGTTCACGTGCGGTTTTTGCCCGGCCAAGCGCTCCGCGACGGCCACACCCTCTTCCATGCCTTTGTGCGCAAGCATGGGGCCGCGCACCACGTCGCCGACGGCATAGATGCCCGCCACACCCGTGTAGCAGGCGTCGTCAACCTCAATAAAACCGCGCGTATCGGTTTTCACTCCTACGCCCTGCAAGTTGAGTCCGCTGGTGTTGGGTAAACGGCCGATGGCAACCACGAGCTTGTCGCATTCCATCTCGCGCGTTTCGCCGGCTTCCTCGAACAAGACCTTTACTACATTCTTTTCGCGCTTGATGCTGTTGATCTTCACGCCCAGGCGAATGTCCAAACTTTGACTCTTGGTGAAGATCTTGAGCGCCTCTTTCGAGATTTGCTCATCGACCACCGGCAAGAATGTATCCATCGCTTCAAGCACCGCGACTTGGGCACCCAGCCGCCGCCAGACACTGCCCATCTCCAGGCCGATCACACCGGAGCCGATCACGCCGAGGCGCTTGGGCACGGCACTCAAGCTGAGCGCGCCGGCATTGTCCAGAATGCACTCTTGATCGAAGGGCACACCCGGAAATGGGCGTGGTATCGAACCTGTGGCGATAACAACGTGCTTGGCGGCAATGGTTTGCTTATTGTCGCCGTCTTTGATTTCCAATTGATGTGCGCCGTCACGCGGCGGGCCGGCGAAACTGCCGCGGCCGTGCAGAGAGGTGATCTTATTCTTCCTGAACAAAAACGCGACGCCGTTGGTCAACTCGCCGACGATCTTGTCTTTGCGCGCCAGCATCGTGACCAGATCTAACTCCACGCCCTTGGCCTTGATGCCCTGTGCGGCGAATTTATGCAGGACGCGTTCGTAGTTTTCCGAGGATTCGAGCAATGCTTTCGAGGGTATGCAACCAACGTTAAGGCAGGTTCCCCCTAACGATGCCTTACCCTGGGGAGTTTTCCAATCGTCGATGCACGCAACGGAAAAACCAAGCTGCGCCGCGCGAATGGCGGCGACGTATCCGGCCGGGCCGGCGCCGATTACGGCAATGTCGAACTGTTGCATGGTCGGGGCTCTCACACGTCCAGCAGCAAGCGCGTCGGATCTTCCAACGCATCCTTGATCGCCACCAGCGACAACACTGCTTCGCGGCCGTCGATGATGCGGTGATCGTAAGAAAGCGCCAGATACATCATCGGCCGCACCACTACTTGACCGTTCTCTACCACCGCGCGTTCCTTCGTGGCATGCACGCCCAATATTCCCGACTGCGGTGGGTTGATGATCGGCGTGGACATCATCGAGCCGAAGACACCGCCGTTGGAGATGGAGAAGGTTCCCCCGGTTAATTCCTCGATGCTCAACTTTCCGTCCTGTGCCCGCGCACCGAAATCGGTGATCTGCTTCTCGATATCGGCGAACGACATCTGATCGGCATTGCGCAGAATCGGCACGACCAAGCCGCGCGGACTGCCGACCGCGATGCCGACGTCGTAGTAGCCGTGATAGACGATGTCATTTCCATCTATGGAGGCATTGACCAGCGGAAACTTCTTCAGCGCAGCAAGCGAAGCTTTGACGAAGAACGACATGAAGCCCAGCTTGACGCCATGCTGCTTTTCGAACTTGTCCTTGAATTTGTTGCGCAGATCCATCACCGGCTGCATGTTGACTTCATTGAAGGTGGTGAGGATGGCGGCGCTTTGCTGCGACTGCAGCAAACGCTCGGCAATGCGCGCGCGCAGACGCGACATCGGCACGCGTTGCTCGGGCCGATCTGTTGCCAGGGGCAATTCCATGCGGATAGTAAGAGGTTCGAGCGCTTTGCCCGAAGGAGTTTTCACTTCTGCCAGTTTGGGCGGCGATTTACTTTCTGCCGCGCGCGCCTCGACGGCAGCAAGCACATCGCCTTTGGTCGTCCGCCCGCCGCGTCCGCTGCCCTCCACGCCAGCTAAATCCACGCCCTGCTCCGCGGCAATCTTGCGTGCCGCGGGAAAAGCCGCGGCGTCCTTCGCCGCTGCTTGCGATGCGCCCGCGGGCTTCGTTGGAGCGGGATCCGTCTTAGCAGCTGTCTTGGCGGCAGCAGCCGGTTTGGCGGCGGTACCAGCTTTAGCCTCTGTGTCGATGGTGGCGATAATCTCGTTCGCAACGACGGTACCGCCATCTCCTTTGATAATTTTCGCCAGCACGCCGCTGGCGGGCGCCGGCACCTCGAGCACGACTTTGTCGGTTTCGATATCGATTAGATTTTCATCACGCTCGACGAACTCGCCAAGCTGCTTGCGCCAATTCAGTAACGTTGCTTCCGCGACCGATTCGGACAGTGTTGGGACCTTTACTTCGACTAGCATCGCTTCTCCCAAGACAATCTTTTGTATTGCAGGAAAACCATTGGTAACCCGTGTTAAGTGTTAGAGCGTTAGAGCAGCGTCGAGCACTGCCTTTTGCTGTTCGTTATGTTTTGCCAAGTAGCCGACCGCCGGCGAGGCCGAAGAGGGGCGCAGCGCGTAAGCCAATTCTTGATCCTCGCGCATATTGCGCGCCAGGTAGTGCTGAATGCGGTGCCAGGCGCCTTGATTGCCCGGTTCCTCTTGGCACCAAATCACGCTCTTTGCGTTCGGATAGAGCGCCAACTGTGCGGCAAACTCTTTGTGCGGGAACGGATAGAGTTGTTCCATGCGCACGATCGCGATGTTGTCGATATTGCGCGCGCGCCGCTCCAATAACAGATCGAAGTAAACCTTGCCGCTGCACGCGACGACGCGCTTGACCTTTTTCGCATCGAGCTTGTCGGTTTCCGCGATCACGCTTTGGAAACTGCCGTTCGCCAATTCGCTGATATCGGAGGTCGACTCCTTCTTGCGCAGCAGACTCTTCGGCGTGATCACAATTAGCGGGCGGCGCATGGGGCGCAACATTTGCCGGCGCAGCATATGGAACAGCTGCGCCGGTGTGCTCGGCACGCACACCTGAATGTTGTATTCCGCGCACAGCTGGAGGAAGCGCTCGAGCCGCGCTGAGGAATGTTCGGGGCCCTGCCCCTCATAGCCATGCGGCAGAAACAAGGTTAGCCCGCACAGGCGGCCCCACTTGGTCTCGCCCGAGCTAATGAACTGATCGATGACGACTTGTGCGCCATTGACGAAGTCGCCGAACTGCCCTTCCCAAATCACCAATTCGCGCGGTTCGGCGGTGGCATAGCCGTACTCGAAGCCGAGCACAGCTTCTTCCGAAAGCAGCGAGTCGATGACGACGAACGAAGGCTGATTCTCGAAAATGTTGCGCAGGGGCACATACAAACCTTCATCCCAACGCTCGCGATTCTGGTCATGCAAGACTGCGTGCCGATGCGCGAAAGTGCCGCGCCCGGCATCTTGCCCGGACAAGCGCACGCTGTAGCCGTCGGACAACAGGCTGGCGTATGCCAGCGTTTCGGCCATGCCCCAATCGAGCGGCATTTTGCCCTGCATCATTTGACGCCGGTTTTCGATCACGCGCTCGACCGTCGGATGCAACTTAAACTTATCCGGAATGGTCGTGAGACGTTCGCCGAGCCAGCGCAACTTCTCCATCGGCAGTTTGGTCTCGGGCGAATCGCGCCAATCTTTCGACATGTAAAGCGACCAGTCGACCGAATGGGCTGGTTTGTGACCCACAAGTATGTGCGGGTTGATCTGCTCGCCGGTGTCCAGTTGCGCGCGGTAACTGCGCACCATCTCATCGCTTTCCGCTTCACTCACGACTGCCTCTTGCGCCAGGCGATGCGCGTACAACTTGCGCGTTCCGGGATGCTTAGCGATGGACTTGTACATCAGCGGCTGCGTGACGAACGGTTCGTCTTGTTCGTTGTGGCCATGGCGCCGGAAGCACAAGACGTCGATGACGACATCTTTGCCGAAAGTCATGCGATAGTCGAGCGCGATTTGAGCGCACAGCATCACCGCCTCGGGATCGTCGCCATTAACGTGCAACACCGGCGCTTCGATCATCTTGGCGACGTCGGTGCAATAAATCGTCGAGCGCGTGTCACGCGGATCGGAAGTTGTAAAACCGATCTGATTGTTGATGACCACATGCACCGTGCCGCCGGTCCGGTAGCCGCGCGTTTGCGACAAATTGAGTGTTTCCATCACGACGCCTTGGCCGGCAAAGGCCGCGTCGCCATGCAGCAGCAACGGCAGCACTTGCTTACCGCTGCGGTCGCCGCGCCGCTGCTGGCGCGCGCGTACCGAACCTTCCACCACTGGGTTAACAATTTCCAAGTGCGAGGGATTAAAGGCTAGAGTCAAATGCACCGGCCCGCCCGGGGTCTTGATGTCGGACGAGAAGCCCATGTGGTACTTGACGTCGCCGGAGGGCAAATCGGCCGCGTGCTTGCCCTCAAATTCAGAGAACAAAACGCGCGGCAGTTTGCCCATGGTGTTGACCAAAACATTGAGCCGGCCGCGGTGCGCCATGCCGATGACGATCTCTTGCACGCCTTGCTCGCCGGCGCGCTGAATCACGTCGTCCAGCAGTGGAATAATGCTCTCCGCGCCCTCCAAGCCGAAACGCTTTTGCCCAACGTAGCGCGTGTGCAGAAACTTCTCCAGTGTCTCCGCAGCCGTTAGGCGTTGCAGCAACTGCATGCGTTGCTCGCGGCTCAATTCAGGCTTCGAGCGCACGCTCTCAAGGCGCTTTTGAATCCAGCGTTTCTGGTCGGTGTCGGTAATGTACATGTACTCGACCCCGATGCTGCCGCAGTAGGTCTCGCGCAACGCCTTAAGAATATCGCGCAGGCTAGCCTGATCGAATCCGACCAAGCTGCCGGCATTGAACACCTCGTCCATGTCGGAGTCGGTGAAACCGTAATAAGCGGGATCGAGTTCAGGTATGTAAGGATTTTCCTGGCGCTGCAGTGGGTCGAGGTTGGCTTGGCGCGAACCGAGGAAACGATGCGCGTTAATGAGTTGCAGCACGCTGACTTGTTTCTTGACGGCGATATCAGAGGCGCGGTTGACGCGCGCGGCCTGCAGGCCGGTGCGTGCCCGCTCAGCAAAGGCTTCGATGATCGGTCCATGCGCGATATCGCGCGTCAACACACCGGAAGTCTTCTGCAGCTCGTCGAAGTACGCGCGCCAGTTCTCGGCCACTTTGCTAGGGTCGGCCAGATAGCTCTCGTACAACTCCTCGATGAACGGGGCGTTCGAGCCAAACAGATGCGAGTTCTGCTGGAACATTTTCATCGACATGTGGATCTCCTCCGCTTGCCCAGCACAAACCGGGCGACATCGACAGACGCAGCGCTAGCGACGTTTCCGCTGTGCACTTTGGCGCGGCGAACTACTAATGCAAGACATCAATCGCGCATCGACACCGGCACGTAGTCGCGCCGTTCCGGCCCGCGATACAACTGGCGCGGGCGGCCGATCTTTTGCTCAGGGTCGCCGTGCATCTCATTCCATTGCGAAATCCAGCCTATGGTGCGGCCCATGGCGAAAATCGCGGTGAACATGCTGGTCGGTATGCCTAGGGCTCGCAGTACGATGCCGGAATAGAAATCGACGTTGGGGTACAGCTTCTTCGACACGAAGTAGTCGTCTTCCAGCGCGACTTTCTCAAGCGCCAGCGCCAGTTTGAACAGCTTATCGTCGCGCACCTCCAGCTCGGTCAAGACTTCGTGGCAAGTGCGGCGCATGACCTCCGCGCGCGGATCGAAGTTCTTGTACACGCGGTGCCCGAAGCCCATTAGACGCAACCCGCTGCTCTTGTCTTTGACGCGCGCGATATAGGCTGGAACATTGGAGGCATCACCGATCTCTTCCAGCATGCGCAGTACCGCTTCGTTCGCACCGCCGTGTGCCGGACCCCACAGGGCCGCGATGCCCGCGGCGATACACGCGAACGGATTGGCGCCGCTCGAACCGGCCAAGCGCACGGTGGAGGTGGATGCGTTCTGCTCGTGGTCCGCATGCAGAATCAGAATACGGTCCATTGCATCGACCAGCACCGGATTCGGTTCATACTTTTCGCACGGCGTGGCGAACATCATATGCAAGAAATTGGCCGCGTAACTTAGATCGTTGCGCGGATACATAAAGGGCAGCCCCTTGTTGTACCGGTAGCACATTGCTGCGATAGTGGGTACTTTGGCGATCAGGCGCACGGCAGAAATATGCCGATGCGCCTCGTTGGTGATATCCAGTGAATCGTGATAGAACGCCGACAGTGCGCCGACCACGCCGACCATCACCGCCATCGGATGCGCGTCGCGGCGGAATCCTTGATAGAAGCGCGACAGCTGTTCATGCACCATGGTGTGGTGGGTGATGGTGTCGTCAAACGCGTCGCGCTCGACCTTGGTGGGAAGGTCGCCATGCAGCAGCAAGTAGCAGGTCTCTAGGAAATCCGACTTCTCCGCCAATTGTTCGATCGGGTAACCACGGTAGTAAAGTTGCCCCGCGTCGCCGTCGATGTAGGTGATATTCGAGGTGCACGAAGCCGTAGACACGAAGCCTGGGTCATAAGTAAACATACCGCTTTTGCCCAAACCGCGAATATCGATGACTTTAGGTCCAATCGACCCAGAGTAGATGGGCAGATCGACGCTGCCGCCCGGGTAGTTGAGTGTGGCGAATTCCTTGCTTTCCATAGTCTGCTTCCTTAGAAGGCGTTGCTGCTTATCAGTCTTGACGCATCAACTGCACAAGTCGCGCGGTGCTGCGACTTGGAACGACGTGCCCCAGTATCACATCCAACAACTCCGTATCCGGCAGCGCCAGCAACTCTTCCAGAGCCGCCAGCTCGCCTGTTTCCAATTCGGCCAAATGCCGCTCGTTGAAGCGCTGCAGAGTCAGATCCAATTCGAGCATCCCCCTGCGGCAACGCCAACGTATGCGCTCCAGCCGTTTGTCTTTCACGTGCTGCCCGCATTTCAGACGGTGCGCTTGACCATCAACTCCTTAATCTTGCTGATCGCCAAGGATGGGTTCAACCCCTTGGGGCACACATCCACACAGTTCATGATGGTGTGGCAGCGAAATAAGCGGTACGGATCCTCTAAGTTATCGAGCCGTTCGGCGGTAACTTGATCCCTGCTGTCGGCGATAAATCGGTACGCCTGCAGCAAACCGGCTGGGCCGACGAACTTGTCCGGGTTCCACCAGAACGATGGGCAGGAAGTCGTGCAGCAAGCACACAAGATGCACTCATACAACCCTTCCAACTCAGCGCGCTCGGTCGGCGATTGCTTGCGTTCTTTCTCCGGCAGGGGGCGATCGTCGACAACATACGGCTTGATGGAATGGTATTGTTTAAAGAACTGCGTCATATCGACGATCAAATCGCGGATCACGGGCAAACCGGGTAGCGGGCGTAGCACAACCGGCTCCTTAAGTTCGCGCAAATTGGTGATGCAGGCCAGCCCGTTCTTGCCATTGATGTTCATCGCATCGGAGCCGCATACGCCCTCGCGGCACGAGCGGCGAAACGACAGTGTGTCGTCCAGCGCCTTGAGCTTGACGATAGCGTCCAGCAACATTCGATCGGTGTCCGCGACGGGCACGTCGTAGTCCTGCATGTACGGTTTCGCGTCTTTTTCCGGGTTGTAGCGATATACGCGAAATTTCATTGCTGACTCCTGTGATATTTAGTAGCTGCGCGCCTTCGGCTTGAACGACTCTACCGATAGCGGTTTGAGATTCACTTCCTTGTAATCCAGCCGGCTGCCCTGCATGTACCAAAGGGTATGCTTGAGCCAATTGGTATCGTCGCGGTCTTTGAAATCTTCTCGAGCTTGTGCGCCGCGTGATTCCTTGCGTGCTTCGGCAGACACTACAGTAGCTTCAGCGACAATCGCCAAATTCTCCAGCTCCAATGCCTCGATGCGCGCAGTGTTGAAAACCTTGCTCTTGTCGGCGATCGTCGTGCGCTGAGCACGCGCGTTGATCTCGCGAATCTTGCTCACGCCCTCGGCGAGCAGCGTGCCGGTGCGGAAAACGCCGCAATGCTTCTGGATGGTCTTGCGCATGTCGCTCGCCACTTGCGCTACCTGCTCGCCGCCGCTGCCGCCTTCCAGGCGCGCTAAACGGGACAGCGCGCGATCCGCCGCGTTGGCAGGCAGTTCTTTGTGTGCACGCGGCTCGCGCTTGATCGTTTCCACCACGTGCTCGCCTGCGGCACGGCCGAATACCAGCAGGTCGACCAGCGAATTGGTGCCTAGCCGATTGGCGCCATGCACCGATACGCACGCGCATTCGCCCGCCGCATACAGGCCCGGCACGGGCGCATTGGCATTGCCGTCTTTTTGCGCGACGACTTGCCCATAGTAGTTGGCCGGGATGCCGCCCATCATGTAGTGGCACGTAGGCACCACTGGAATCGGTTCCTTGATCGGATCAACGTTGGCAAACTTGATGGCAATCTCGCGAATCGAAGGCAGTTTGGAGTTGATCAGTTCCGGTCCGAGATGCTCGAGTTTCAGCAGCACATGATCTTTGTGCGGACCGCAGCCACGGCCTTCTTTGATTTCCTGGTCCATGGAACGCGAAACGACATCGCGGCTGGCCAGGTCTTTCGCATTGGGTGCGTAGCGTTCCATGAATCGCTCGCCATTGGCATTCACGAGGTAGCCGCCCTCGCCGCGCACGCCTTCGGTGATCAGTACGCCCGCGCCCGCCACACCGGTCGGGTGAAACTGCCAGAACTCCATGTCTTCGAGCGGAATGCCGGCGCGCGCCACCATGCCCAAACCATCGCCGGTGTTAATGAAAGCGTTGGTGCTCGATTCGAAAATGCGTCCTGCGCCGCCGGTCGCCAGAACGGTCGCCTTAGCTTGGAAAATCATCGCTTCGCCCGTTTCCATCTCGAGGGCGACGACGCCGAGCACATCGCCGTGCTGATCGCGAATCAAGTCAAGCGCAAGCCATTCGACGAAGAAATGTGTGCCTTGGCGCACGTTGCGCTGGTACAGCGTGTGAAGCATGGCGTGTCCGGTCCGATCGGCCGCAGCGCATGAACGGCGCACCGGCTTGCCTTGACCGAATTGAGACAAGTGGCCGCCGAACGGGCGCTGATACAAAGTACCGTCGGCGTTGCGATCGAACGGCATGCCGAAGTGCTCCAGCTCATACACTGCCTGAGGCGCCATGCGGCACATAAATTCGATCGCGTCTTGATCGCCGAGATAGTCGGAGCCTTTGACCGTATCGAACATATGCCAATGCCAGTTATCCTCTTCCATGTTGCCCAGCGCCGCGCCGATGCCGCCCTGTGCCGCGACGGTGTGCGAGCGCGTCGGAAACACCTTCGACAGCACCGCCACCTTGAGTCCGGCTTCGGCAAGTTGGATTGCAGCGCGCATGCCCGCGCCGCCGGCGCCGACGACGACGGCGTCAAAAGAACGTTTTGCAATCGAGTGCTTTACCACGCTCATTGTTGTCCTCACCCGCCCCACAAAATAGCGCCGACCCAGATCGCATAGCCGGCTAGAGCAACGATTGTCAGCACTTGCAAGAGCAAGCGCAGACCTGCGGGTTTAATGTAATCCATGAAAATATCGCGCACGCCGACCCAGGCGTGCAACAACAAACTGACAAAGAAAAGCATCGTCAGCACTCTTATCCATTGCGGCGCGAACATAGCGCGCCAGTCGGCGTAGCTTTGCGGCGACTTAGCAAGAAAATAAAGAGCGAAGAACACCGCATAGCCCGCCATCACCACGGAAGTGATACGTTGCATCAGCCAGTCGCGCAGTCCGTAGTGCGCGCCCGTTACCACGCGATCTACCATATCGCGGCTCCAAACAAGATAGTCAGTGCCACACTGACGATTAACACGAGTTTGGCGCTCAGACGCGCAGCCGGCAGCGACACGCCGATATGGGCGTCATGCAGCAAATGCCGTATCCCGGCACAGAAATGATGCAGAAACGCCCAGGCAAAGCCGATGGCGATGAGTTTGGCGAACGGATGCTCCAATAGGTCCCGCCAGCAGTTGTAGCCATCTTCGTCGCGCAAACTGCCCCCGAGCATGGACAGCAGCAGCGGGATGCCAAGCAAGAACAGCACGGCCCCACTGACACGATGCAGAATAGAGATCCACCCCGGCAGCGGCAGGCGAATCTCTAACAAATTGAGGTACTTCGGTCTTACTTGCGTGGTCATGCGCTAAAGCCTCGCCGATTAGCTCAGTTCATTGACATAGTGATAACCCTCGGTCTTGCACCAGCCGCGGCGCCACTCGATCGGGCGATCATCGTAGGTGTATGTCACGCGGTCGACACGCAACAGCGGCGCGCCGCGCACTACCTTGAGTGATTTCGCTAGGTATTCGCTCGCGGCCACCGCTTTAATCTGTTCGCGCGCGCGGATGGCGCGCACGCCGAACGTTGATTCGTACAAGCTGTACCAGGAGCCGCGTGTGTTCGCCAGCGTATCCTGATCGAGCCCGGCGAAGATCTCGCCAGGCAACACGATTTCATCCAATACCAGCGCTCGCGCGCCAACATGCAGTGCGCGCGTGATCCAGTAGACCGCGCTGCCCGCGTGCAGGCGCAAATCCTGTCCCACCTCATTGTTGGCACGCCCGCGCGCAAAGCCGAGCAGCACGCTGTGGGTGGCAACGGCGCTGCCTTCATCGGCGACGATGCGCAAAAAACGATGCTGTACGTTTTCCTCGCTGTGCGTGGCGACGAAGGTGCCTTTGCCTTGACGCCGGATCAGCAAATTCTCAGCTGCGAGCGCATCAACGGCTTTGCGCACGGTGCCCTGGCTGACCTTGTAACGCGTGGCGAGGTCGACTTCACTAGGAATCGATTCACCCGGCTTCCACTCGCCCGCAACCAAGCTTTGCGTGAGCAGACCTTTAATCTGCTCATACAACGGACGAAAGCGAGGGGCGGCTGCACGTTGCATATACGGTACAATCCAACTCTATTTTGGCGACCGAGTGTACACCTGTTCAAGCGCAATAGTCTACGAACATGTGTCTTATATAAGATACAAGTGTATTTGACAGCAGAACGGTATCCAAGGTATTTTCCGCAATCTTTTTTGCCGCTCGTTCGAGCTGTCCTGGAGTAACCGAATCATGCCATCCGCTGGAGCCAACTTTCGCGCCGCCCTCGCGGCTGAAAAACCGTTGCAAGTCATCGGCGCCATCAATGCCTATCATGCGCGACTCGCCAAAGCCTCTGGATACAAGGCGATCTATCTCTCTGGAGGTGGCGTCGCTGCCGGGTCTTTAGGGTTACCTGACCTCGGTATCAGTGGACTCGATGATGTTTTAACGGACGTTAGACGCATCACTGACGTTTGCGATCTGCCCTTACTCGTGGATGTCGATACCGGTTTCGGCGGCGCCTTCAATATCGCGCGTACCGTCAAGTCGCTGATCAAATTCGGCGCCGGCGCCATGCACATCGAAGACCAAGTGCAGGCGAAGCGCTGCGGCCATCGGCCGGGCAAAGCCATCGTCAGCAAAGAAGAAATGGTCGATCGCATCAAGGCCGCGGTTGATGCGCGCACCGATTCCAACTTCGTCATTATGGCGCGCACCGATGCGCTCGCCGTCGAAGGTCTGGACGCCGCCATCGAGCGCACTCGCGCCTGCGTGGAAGCCGGGGCAGATATGATTTTCCCCGAAGCGATGACCGAGCTTTCCATGTACAAGAAGTTTGCCAGCGCGGTGAAAGTGCCAATTCTCGCCAACATCACAGAATTCGGTTCCACACCGCTGTATACAGTGCAAGAGCTGGCGCAAGTCGATGTCAGCATCGTGCTCTACCCGCTCTCGGCGTTCCGCGCCATGAACAAAGCCGCGCTCAACGTCTATCAAGCGGTGCGCCGCGACGGCACGCAAAAGAATGTGGTCGAAACGATGCAGACGCGCGCCGACCTGTACGAATACCTCGGCTACCACGCTTTTGAGCAAAAATTGGATGAGTTGTTTGCCAAAGAAAAGTAAAGCCAGGGAGAACACCATGACCGAAGCTACGACCAACGCCCCAAAACCGAAGAAATCCGTCGCCCTGTCCGGCGTTGCCGCGGGCAATACCGCCTTGTGCACCGTGGGGCGCAGCGGCAACGATTTGCACTACCGAGGCTACGACATTCTGGAGATCGCCGACCGCTGCGAGTTCGAGGAAATTGCCTACTTGCTGTTGCACGGCAAACTGCCGACCGTGGCCGAATTGGCCGCGTACAAACGCAAGCTCAAAGCGCTGCGCGGCATTCCGGCCGCAGTGCAAAACATCCTCGAATGCATTCCGGCGACCACGCACCCGATGGATGTACTGCGCACTGCTTGTTCGGCGCTCGGCGCGGTGCTGCCGGAAGGCGAAGATCACAAGCTTGCGCCGGCGCGCGATCTGGCCGATCGCCTAATCGCTAGCTTTGGCTCGATGCTGCTCTACTGGTATCACTTTTCGCACTCCGGCAAGCGCATCGACGTCGAAACCGACGACGATTCGATCGGAGCGCATTTTCTGCGCCTACTGCACGGGAAGAAGCCGAGCGAGCTGTGGGTGCGTTCCATGCACACGTCGCTGAATCTCTACGCCGAACACGAATTCAACGCATCGACTTTTACCGGCCGCGTCATCGCCGGCACTGGCGCCGATATGTACTCTGCAATAACCGGCGCGATCGGCGCGCTGAAAGGTCCGAAACACGGCGGCGCGAATGAGTTCGCCTTCGATACCATCGGCCGTTACGACAATCCCGCCGATGCCGAAACCGACATCATCAAGCGCATTGCAGAAAAACAAATCATCATCGGCTTCGGTCATCCCGTCTACACTATTGCCGACCCGCGCAATCAGATCATCAAAGAAGTGGCGCGCAAACTTTCGGCCGATGCGGGCGATATGAAGTTGTTCGACATATCCGCACGCATCGAAGACGTCATGTGGCGCGAGAAGAAGATGTTCCCCAACTTGGACTGGTACAGCGCAACCAGCTACCACATGATGGGCGTGCCCACCGCCATGTTCACGCCGTTGTTCGTGATTTCGCGCACCACCGGTTGGGCTGCGCACGTCATCGAGCAGCGCATCGACGGCAAGATCATCCGGCCGAGCGCGAACTACATCGGGCCGGAAGACCAGAAGTTCGTGCCGATTGAGAGGCGCCAATGAGGAGGAAGGCTGTATGGATTCCGATTTCAATCCGTATGCCCCTCCGGGCGCAAAGCTCAAAGAGGCCCCGCGGAAACCTCGTTCGGCGTGGATTGCTTTCTTTGCGGGATTCTTTACGGACGTGGGGCTAAGGGCAGCAGGCGGCTATACGCAACGTCTTGCTCGATACTCGCTGGTCAAGAAATTGGACCCTGCATACGAGGCGGCAGCCCGGATGTTTGTTGGCGACGTGTTGCCCGGGCTATTCTTTATCCTGCCGTCAATCGCCGGCGGATATGTGTGCGCTCGCCTGGCCAATCAATCAGAATATCGTGTCGCCCTTCTATTGGCACTGATGTTCGCGGTGCTTATGCTGGCTATTCTCCGCGGCACTCGAACTCAGATGCCTGTGGTGTTGATGCTCATGGGCATCTCGATCGCCTCGACAATGTCGGGCGCCTGGCTCGGCATGCGCAAGAATAGGATGGCTTGAAATGTTCAAATGGCTGCTCCGTCCCAAATCGACCGCTTATGAATCGGACACCACCCGATTCATGCGCGATTTCCTGCGCAAGCATCCCGAAGTGATTAAGAAGCAGCACGAGGGGCGAGCGTTGTGGTGGGATAAAGAACCCAAACCGGCCGAGGAGGTACCGGTGCAGCGCAGTTTGGGCAAAGCGGGCGGTGCCGAATACTTGACTCGGGTGGAGAAGAACGACATTGCCGGCGAGACCGGTAACTGAACTGCGCGCCATCGACTCTTACGACCACATCATCTAACTTAAACACCAATCTGGAGCATCATGGGAGCACATATTTCCAACGTCCGGCCCGACCCCGACAAGGTTCTGGTCGACATCGCCAACTACGTCACCAAGTTCGACATCAAGAGCAAAGAAGCGTACGAGACCGCGCGCTATTGCTTGATGGATACGCTCGGCTGCGGCCTCGAAGCGCTCGAGTATCCGGCGTGCACCAAGCTGCTCGGGCCGATCGTTCCCGGCACGGTGGTGCCGAATGGCGCCAAGGTCCCCGGCACGCAGCTCCAGCTCGATCCGGTGCAGGCGGCGTTCAATATCGGCGCGATGATCCGTTGGTTGGATTTCAACGACACCTGGCTCGCTGCGGAATGGGGTCATCCCTCGGATAACTTGGGCGGCATCCTGGCGACCGCCGATTGGCTCTCGCGCACCGCGATCGCCAAAGGCAAGCAGCCGCTGACGATGCGCGACGTGCTAACCGGCATGATCAAGGCCCACGAAATCCAGGGTGTGATGGCGCTGGAAAACAGCTTCAACCGCGTCGGGCTCGATCACGTCATTTTGGTGAAACTCGCTTCCACGGCAGTAGTAGCCAACATGATCGGCTGCAGCTACGACGAAGTCGTCAACGCCGTATCGCAAGCGTTTGTCGACGGCCAGAGCATGCGCACTTACCGTCATGCGCCGAACACCGGCTCGCGCAAATCATGGGCTGCAGGCGACGCCACCTCGCGCGCAGTACGTTTGGCGCTGATTACCAAGACCGGCGAGATGGGCTACCCCTCGGTGCTCACCGCCAAAACCTGGGGCTTCTACGACGTGCTGTTCAAAAGCAACGAATTCAAGTTCCAGCGCAAGTTTGGTTCCTACGTGATGGAGCAAGTGCTGTTCAAAATATCGTTTCCGGCAGAATTCCACTCGCAAACTGCGGTGGAATGCGCCATGCAGATTCATGCGGAACTGAACAAGCTCGGCAAGAAAGCCGAGGACATCAAGAAGATCACGATTCGCACGCACGAAGCGTGCATCCGCATCATCGATAAGAAAGGCCCGCTCAACAACCCGGCCGATCGCGACCACTGCATTCAGTACATGGTGGCGGTGCCGATCCTGTTCGGTCGCCTCACCGCTTCGGACTACGAAGACAACATCGCCGCCGATCCGCGCATCGATAAGCTGCGCGACAAGATCGTGTGCGTGGAAGACAAGCAGTTCACCAAGGATTATCACGATCCGGACAAGCGTTCCATCGCCAACGCGCTCACCGTCGAGTTTAACGACGGTAAGAAGATGAAAGAGATCGTCTGCGAGTACCCAATCGGCCACAAGCGCCGCCGCAAGGAAGGCATGCCGGTGCTGGTGGAAAAGTTCAAAACCAATCTCGCGCGCCGCTTCCCCGCCAAGCAGCAGAAGGCTATTTTGGACGTTTGCATGGATGCAAAGAAACTCGAAGCCATGGCGGTGAACGAGTTCGTCGATCTGTTCGTCATCTAAGCGGGGCGGCGTGAAGCGACTCTCACTGTCGCTAACGATTTTCCTCGCGGCGTGCGCGGTGCCGGCGACACCGCGCGCGTCCAACGAACGCAGCGACGCAGCCGCGCCCGCCTCGCAAGCCCCTACTATCGACCGCACTGCGGCCGAGGATATTTCGAGGACTAACGTGCCCCCGGTGGCAGGCAACCCGATGCGCCCCGGTCTCTGGGAGTTCACGCGCGCCGGCGGCATGGCGGCCAACAGTCTCGGCAAGCATTGCGTGAGCGCGCGCGACGTTTCCGATCCGCGCTCGCGCGTGAACGGCTATTTGGCGCCGGAGGAAAAGCTGCAATGTGAGCGCTGGAGCATTGCTTGGCAAGGCACGTCGGCCCAATACGAAGGACTCTGCAAGATCCGGGGAAACAACATCGCGATCAAAGGCAGCATCACCGCCTCGGCGGAGTACTATTCCGACGAACAGCAACAAGCGCGCGACGAATCCGGCTTCGCGCAAGCAGTGAAAGACATCATCAATGCCCGGCGCATCGGCGACTGCCAAAGTTAGCGCCCGATGCACCTCCCGTCACTTTCGAATAGCGGAGCACTCGCATGACGCACAATCTCTTTAATTCCTTGCAAGAATTCAAACTCGCTTCGGGCAAGAACGGCAAGTTCTATTCGCTGCCGGCTCTGGAAAAGGCTGGGCTGGGCAAGATTTCGCGCCTGCCCGTTTCGATTCGCATCGTGCTCGAGGCCGTGCTGCGCAATGTCGACGGCAAGAAAGTCAGCGAGGCGCATGTCAAACAGCTTGCCGCTTGGCAGCCGAACGCAACGCGCACCGATGAGATACCTTTCGTGGTGGCGCGCATCGTGTTGCAAGATTTCACCGGCGTGCCGCTGCTTGCCGACTTGGCCGCCATGCGCGGCGTGGCGCAAAAAATGGGCAAGAATCCCAAAGTGATCGAACCGCTGGTGCCGGTCGACTTAGTCGTCGATCACTCGGTGCAGATCGACTATTACGGCTCGAACAGTGCGCTGGAAAAGAATATGAAACTGGAGTTCGAGCGTAACAGTGAACGTTATCAGTTCATGAAATGGGGCATGCAGGCATTCGATACCTTCAAGGTCGTGCCGCCCGGCATCGGCATCGTGCATCAGGTCAATCTCGAGTATCTGGCGCGCGGCGTGCATCAAAAGAGCGGCGTCTACTACCCTGATACATTGGTAGGTACAGACTCACATACCACGATGATCAACGGTATTGGGGTAGTAGGGTGGGGAGTAGGTGGAATCGAGGCGGAAGCCGGCATGCTCGGTCAACCGGTATATTTCCTGACTCCGGATGTGGTCGGCGTCAACCTCAAAGGCAAGTTGCGCGAAGGCGTGACGGCAACGGACTTGGTGCTGACCATTACCGAAATGCTGCGTAAAGCAAAAGTTGTCGGCAAGTTCGTCGAATTCTTCGGTGAAGGCACCGCTTCGCTCGCCCTGCCCGACCGCGCAACGATCGCCAACATGGCCCCGGAATACGGTGCGACTATGGGCTTCTTCCCGGTCGACGATATCACGATCGAGTACTTCCAATCGACCGGCCGCACGGCAGATGAAATCGATGCATTCCAAAATTACTTCAAGGCACAGCATCTGTACGGCATTCCGAAAGCAGGCGATATCGATTACAGCCAAACGCTCGAGCTCGATCTTTCCACCATCAAGCCCTCGCTGGCAGGACCGAAGCGTCCGCAGGACCGCATTGAACTCAGCAACTTGAAAACCAAGTTCGGCGAGTTGTTCTCGAAGCCGGTTGCGGACAACGGCTTCAACAAAGCCGCTGCGGATCTGCCCAAGCGCTTCACGACCAAAGATGGCATCGATATCGGCAGCGGCGACGTGCTCATCGCTGCCATCACTTCGTGCACTAATACGTCCAATCCGGGCGTCCTGCTAGCGGCCGGCCTGCTCGCCAAGAAAGCGGTCGAGAAGGGTTTGACGGTCAAAGCGCACATCAAGACTTCGCTCGCACCGGGTTCGCGCGTGGTGACGGATTACCTGACCGCAGCGGGTTTGCTGCCGTATCTGGAGAAGATCGGCTTCAACGTCGCCGCGTACGGTTGCACCACTTGTATCGGCAATGCCGGCCCGCTGGCGGAGTCGATCGACGAAGCGATCACGCAGAACGATTTAGTCTGCGCGGCGGTGCTTTCCGGCAACCGCAATTTTGAAGCGCGCATTCATCCGAATTTGCGCGCCAACTTCCTCGCCTCCCCGCCCCTAGTCGTCGCTTACGCCCTGGCCGGCACGGTGCTGAAAAACCTCGATAGCGATCCGATCGGCAATGGCAGCAATGGGCAACCGGTCTATCTCAAAGACATTTGGCCCAGCAACCAAGAGGTCGCGGCGGTGATGCAATACGCCAAGAATCCGGCCACATTCCAGCGCCTGTATGGCAATCTGACCAAAGACCATACGCTGTGGAACAGCGTTCCGGCAGCCGCCGGACAAGTCTATAACTGGCCGAAATCCACCTACATCGCCGAGCCGCCCTTCTTCCAGGGCTTCGGCATGCAAGCTGGCAAGTCCGGCAACATAACCGGTGCGCGTGCGCTCGGCATCTTCGGCGACAGCGTGACGACCGACCACATCTCGCCGGCCGGATCGATCAAGAAAACCGGCCCTGCGGGACAATATCTGATCACCAATGGCGTCAATGTCGTCGACTTCAATTCATACGGGGCACGGCGCGGCAATCACGACGTCATGATGCGCGGTACCTTCGCCAACGTGCGCATCAAAAACTTGATGTTGCCGCTCGATGCGAACGGCGCGAGGGTCGAAGGCGGCCTCACCGTACTGCAGCCCAGCGGCGCGCAGATGTCGATCTACGATGCGGCGATGAAATACATTGCGCAAGGCACGCCGACCGTGGTGTTCGGCGGCGAAGAATACGGCACCGGCTCCTCACGCGACTGGGCCGCCAAGGGCACGCAACTGCTTGGCGTCAAAGCCGTGGTCGCGCGCAGCTTCGAGCGCATCCACCGCAGCAATTTGGTGGGCATGGGCGTCTTGCCGCTGCAGTTCAAAGGCAGCGACAGCGCCGAGTCGCTCGGCATCAAGGGCGACGAGAGCTTCGACATCGTTGGCTTGGACGACATCAAGCCGCAGCAAGACATCACACTCATCGTCAAGCGCAAAGACGGCTCAAAGCAAGAAGTGAAACTGCTCTCGCGCATCGATACGCCGATCGAAGTGGACTACTACAAGCACGGCGGCATTTTGCCGTATGTGTTGCGCGGCTTGGTCGCTTAGTTCAGCCGCAGTTTTGTCCACCCCCGGGGGCAGCTCAGCCTCCGGGGGTATCCCTCCCTGTTCTTTGTCAGCGGGCGACAGCGTCTCCATACCCTATCCGCGTTGTGTTGCCGAAATACTAAATATACTATTTAGGCGGAAGCGTATTGCCGAGTATGTCGCACGCACCAGCTTCCGGTTTCGTTCACAACCGAGGAAAGGGCTCTCAAATGTTTAACGTCAGAACACTACTATCAAAACTTGCCGTGCTAACGGTATTCGCCGCGGGATCGCTGGCGGCTCATGCCGAAGGCGTGTTGCAGTCCACGCTGTCGCCGTGCCCGGCGGGCGGTGCGGGGACTAACATCGGCGACGTCAATGCATGCGGGCTTTCATGGACGTTGGACAGTGGGCGTGCACAGCTGACCTCGGACGGCAAAATTCAGGTCAAGGTGAAAGGGCTGCTGATCAACGATCCTACTCGACCGGACTTGGTCGGCACCACCGCCGGCGTCACCAAGGTTTACGCCACCCTCATTTGCGGCGCCAACGGTAATCGGGCTGCCGTTGCTTCGACTGGCCTGTCTTCCTTGTCGAGCGCGGGCGACGCGCTCATTCAAGGCAAGGTCACGCTGCCGGCCGACTGTGTCGCGCCGGCCATCGTGGTGCGCGAGAGCGACTTCCCGGCGCAAGGCTGGCTCGCCGTGACCGGTTTTTAGAGCTTGCTAAGCAATTGCCGGTATGCGGCTTAGGCTTCGTACCGGCATATTGCTTGTTTGGAGAGAATGGCTCTTGCCGTAGCTTCACTTATGCCAGCGACGCGATACGCCGGCGTTCATGCCGCTGCTTTCAGAACAAGCGTTTCCCAACCCACCACGCTACCGCGGCGATAAACGCGCTGGCAGGGATAGTGAATATCCATGCCCATACAATATTGCCTGCAACCCCCCAGCGCACCGTCGCGACATTGCGCGCGGAGCCCACGCCGACAATGGCGCCGGTTATCGTGTGGGTGGTGGAAACGGGAATACCTAGAGCGGTCGCGAGAAACAAGGTCATCGCTCCGCCGGTTTCCGCACAAAAACCGCCTACCGGTTTGAGTTTGGTGATGCGCTGCCCCATGGTTTTCACGATGCGCCAGCCGCCGAACAATGTGCCCAAGCTTATCGTCACATAGCAGGAGATCACGACCCACGCCGGCACGCTTTGATCGCTGCTGCTCATCCCCGCCGCGATGAGCAACATCCAGATAATGCCGATCGTCTTCTGCGCGTCGTTGCCCCCGTGACCCAAGCTGTAAGCGGCCGCGGAAACCAATTGCAACCGCCGGAACCACTTATCGACTTTGCTCGGCGGTGTACGAAAAAACAGCCAAGAGACCGCGATCATAAGCAGCGCGCCCAGCAAAAAGCCGAGTATCGGCGATACGAAAATGAACAAGACGACTTTCAGTAGTCCCGAGCCGATCAGCGCGCCGCTGCCGGCCTTGGCAACGGCCGCGCCGACCAGTCCACCGATCAACGCGTGCGAAGAGCTTGACGGTAAACCGTAGTACCAAGTAATGATGTTCCAACTGATGGCACCGATCAAGGCGCCGAACACGACATAGTGGTCGACGATACTGGGCTCGATCGTGCCTTTGCCGATCGTGGTCGCCACTTTGAGATGAAAAATGAAAAGCGCGAGGAAATTGAAGAACGCAGCCCAGACCACAGCTTGGTACGGTTTGAGCACCCCAGTTGAAACCACTGTCGCAATCGAATTTGCCGCATCGTGAAAGCCGTTCATGAAATCGAACGCCAACGCCACGGCGATCAGCACGGCCACGGACACGAAGCTTATCTGCACAGCTTCCACAGCACCCCCTATTGTTGTTCTATTGCGTGTTAGCCGTCAGGCGTTTTCCAGCACAATGCCTTCGATGATGTTGGCCACATCCTCGCAACGGTCGGTAATCAGCTCAAGCAGCTCATAAATGCTGCGCAGCTTGATCAGTTGCCGCACGTCGGGTTCGTCCCGAAACAGCTTCGAGATGGCCGATCGCATTACGCGATCGCCATCGCCTTCGAGTTGATCGATCTCTTTACAGGTCTTGAGCAATGCCTCGGCGTTGTCCATGCTCCTGAGCAGCCCCACTGCTGAGCGCACGCGCTGGGCGCACGACAAACAAATATCGGCCAACTGCTTTGCCTCGGAGGTAAGCTTGCGCACGTCGTACAGGCTGATCGATTCGGCAGTGTCTTGCATCAGATCCAGGACGTCATCCATTCCGGTGATGAGTTTGTGGATATCGTCTCGGTCCAGCGGTGTAATAAACGTCTTGTGCAGCAAAGCGAGCGTGTCGTGGGTGATGCGGTCGGCTTTGGTTTCGATGGCGTCGATCGCTTGGGCACGGCCATCCGCATCGGCCAAGTTCGCCATCAGTGCGACCAATTCATGACCGCCATCGACGATCAAGTCAGCATGTGCGTTGAATAAATCAAAAAACTTGCCCTCTTGAGGCACCAACCGCGAGAACATATTCTCCCCTTGATTAGAACTGCAACAATGATTCGAATAGATATACGACTAAGTCTCTCGGTCTGGTTTCAAGTGGCGCGCCAGCCAGCGTTGTATCGGCCGCCACTGCTCCAAATCCGGCTCGGCGCGCGAAGGCGCGACATCGAACAGGCTGTGTCCATCGCGCGCGCAGTGCACGTAGATTTGCGCATCGCGCAGATGGCTCAGAATGGGTAAGTCCAGAGACTTCAGGAAGGCCTCTAATTCGCTTGCGGCCACAGTGCGCGCATCCACCCGATTGCCCACGACTGCAACTTGGCTTTCACCTTTGCGTATGGGCTTTTCTTTGCGCAGTTCACTTAGGAACGCCAGCGTGGCCTCCATGTCGAACGCCGAAGGCGCAACGGGGACGACGACTAACTCACAACGGCGCACCAAGTCGGCTAGCTTCTCGCCGTGGACGCCGGCCGGCGAATCAATGATGACCCAGTGCGGATCGTAAGCTTTGATATCTTTTTTATCGGTATCGGCGTTCCAGGCGACGATGCGTGGTAGCTCCAGCGGCCGCCGCAAGAGCCAGCGCGCGGCGGACTGTTGCTTATCCATGTCCGCCAGCACTGTGCGGTACTTGCGGCTGGCAAACAAGCCTGCGAGATTGGTGGACACGGTCGTCTTGCCGCTGCCGCCCTTCGGATTCGCCACCAGAATCGAGCGCATAGCCTCCCCTTTGTGCGCAGATTATAACCAGAGCCGAGCGGCACGGCCGAGGCGTGGCAGCGGGCACTTATAATTCTCTTCATGCCGCTTCACTCCAATGCCCTGTTGCGCCAAGACGCCGATCTTACTGCCCTCAACACCTTCGGTGTCAGCGCCAAGGCGCGCTATTTTTGTTCAGTGTCGTCGCTTGGCGATTTGCAGGCCGCACTGCGCGATCCACGGGTGCGCAGCCTGCCTGTGCTGGTGCTGGGCGGCGGGAGTAACGTCTTGTTGACGCGGGATTTTCCCGGTTTGGTCTTGCACGTGCGCTTGCTAGGCAAGCGACAAATCGACGATGCGGGTGCAACGGCATCGTTCGAAGCTGCGGCCGGGGAGAATTGGCATGAGTTTGTGCTGTGGACCTTGGCGCAAGGCTACTCTGGACTGGAGAACCTATCGCTAATACCCGGCTTGGTTGGTGCCAGTCCGATACAGAATATCGGCGCCTACGGTGTCGAAATGAAAGATCACTTCATCGCGCTTGACGCCTACGATCTCAGGCGGAATATGGTAGTGCAGTTCGGCCCGAGCCAATGTGAGTTCGGCTATCGCGATAGCGTATTCAAACGCGGCGCAGCCGGCCGCTACTTTATCCTCGCGGTTCGCTTCCGTTTGCCTCGTGCCGGTGCGCTACGTCTTGACTACGGCGAAATCCGCGCCGAACTAGCGCGGTCGGGAATCGGTTCACCCAGCGCATGCGATGTCAGTGCGGCAGTGTGCAACATACGACGCCGCAAGCTGCCGGACCCGGCGCTGCTCGGCAACGCCGGCAGCTTTTTCAAGAACCCCATTGTCAGCACCGAGCGCGCCAACGAACTTACTACGCGCTTCGCAGCTATGCCGCACTATGCGGCCGGTTCCGGCCGTACCAAGCTGGCGGCCGGGTGGCTCATCGAGCAAGCCGGCTGGAAAGGCAAACGTATTGGCAACGCAGGCGTGCATGCCGAGCATGCCTTAGTTTTGGTCAATCACGGCGGTGCCAGCGGCGCGGAGATACTTGCACTGGCCCGTCAGATCCAAGATGCTGTGCAAGAACAGTTCGGTGTCGAGTTGGAGCCGGAACCGGTCATTCTCTAGTGCGCGGACGCGGCAGGTTCGCGTGCGTTTGACCGCCGCTAGGAACGACGTGCTGCGCTCAGCGCAATTCCCCCTTGCTCAGGACGGGTTTTGGAGCGCTTAAGCGCCTAAGCTAACCACCTCTGCCAGCCGCGTAAGCGCCGCTTTAGAGCGCCGCCACTGAAGTGAGCGGCGTGCAGCGATGCGGCCAAGGCGTAACAACAACGAGGGGAGCAATGAAGATTCTAGTTGCCGGAGGCGGTCCAGCCGGACTCAGCGCGGCAGCGTTGCTGGCGCAAACAAGTTCAACTCATCAGATCACGGTCATCGAGCGACAAGGCAGCGGTGATTCCCGCGGTTGGGGCATCACCTTGCGCCGTCATGCGCTCGGCTTCCTCAATCTCGCCCAACTGCTCCCGCCGAACCAGTTGCGCTCGCTCGCGGGACGCCGTCTCTTGGTGCGCGGTGAATGCCGCATCGACTATGACAATCCGCCCGACGATAGCCTGGTAACCATCGCGCGCGATGACTTAGTTGCCGCCCTCGCAAGGCGCTGCGAGCAGCTTGGCGTGCAGTTGCGGCTTGGTGTCGACGCCGATCAATTGCGTGCCGATGAAATCAAAGCAAACGACTTGCTGGTCGCGGCGGACGGTGCGCACAGTCCGGTCCGGCAACGCTGGGCCAAGGAAGTCGCCCCCAATGTCGGCGCAGGCCGGAACTGGTACGCGTGGTTAGCCACCGATCGGATGTTTCCCAAGCTAACGATCTTATTCACTGATCGCATTCGTCCATTGCTCGCCTGGGCCTACGAGTACGCGCCTGGGATGAGCAGCTTCATCGTCGAACGCCATGACGACTCGCCAGCGCACGCGCACGAACTGCTTCTGCCGGTGTCATTGCAGCGGCAAGATCTAGCAGGGGAGTTTGCCGCTGAACTGCAGGGCCATCGGCTGTTCTGCGCGCAATCTGTGCGGTGGAAGCGCTTCCCGTTGGTGCGCTGCAAACACTTGCAGGTTGACAACATCGTGCTCGTCGGCGATGCGGCGCACACCACACATTTCTCACAAGGGTTCGGCACGATGTTCGCCTTTGACGACGCTTGTGCTCTCGCCGAAGCACTGCAAGGCGCGACCAGCGTGCGGGCAGCGCTCGAGCGCTACGAAGGCTCGCAGCAACCGCGCATCGAAGAATTTCAAGCCGCTGCCGACAAGAGCCGGCGTTGGTCAGAGCAGTTGCTTGCGGCTGCGCAGGCCCGGCGCGAAGATCAAGTGCAAGCGCTTATCGCCGCCCGCTGGCCGCGTAACGACGCGCCAGCCGCTCCAGCTCCGAAAGAGCGCCTGCAGCGAATGCAGCAGGTGGCGGCATGAACGCCACCGCTCCACTGGAATTGCGCAACCTGCTCATGGGCAGCGTGCTGACCCAGGCGGTGCAGACCGCGGCGGAGTTGGGCGTCGCCGACGCTCTTGCTCACTGCGAGAAAGACAGCGCGGCGCTCGCTTCCGAATTGCATGTGGCGCCCGCCGCGCTGCAACGGTTGCTGCGAACATTGGCCAGCCACGGTGTGTTTGCAGAAAGTGCCGCGGGCCGCTTTGCGAATTCAAAGCTCTCCGAACACTTGCGCAGCGACCATCCGCAATCCCTGCGCGGCCTCGCGCTTGCTTACGGTGATTCCGCGATCTGGCGTGCTTGGGAAGGGCTATCTGCCGCGCTGCGCGACGGTGGTTCGGCTTTCGAACACGTCCATAAAGCGCCGTTGTTCGAACACCTGAAACAGCATCCAACAACTGCGCGCCGCTTTGACGCGGCGATGGCCAGTTCAGCCAACATGATCAACGACGCACTCACTAAAAGCTACGACTGGAACCGCTGCGGCACCATCGTTGATATCGGTGGCGGCAGCGGCGCCACGCTTATCCGGATTCTCTCGGCAGCACCACGCGCGCGTGGCATCGTTTTTGATCTGCCGCATGCCGCCGCCACGGCGGCGCGACACATTGCGGGTTCGCCCGTGGCCGAGCGCTGCAGCAGTGTCGCCGGAGACTTTTTTTCCTGGATTCCGGATGCAGGCGACACCTATTTGCTCAAGCACATCTTGCACGATTGGGACGATGAGACTTGCATCCGCTTGCTCGGGCGCTGCCGCCGCGCCCTGCCGCCGCAGGCGCGCTTGCTGGTTTGCGAGCGCGTTCTGAGCAACGAAACGAATCAGCGCTACGCGAAACTCACCGACCTGGTCATGCTGGCGCTCACGCAGAATGGCCGCGAACGCACCGAGCCAGAGTACGCCGCGCTGTACCATGCAGCTGGGTTTCGCTTGCTCGAGACTTCGCCCGTAGCGGATGAATTGTCGTTGATGCAATTGGCTGCAGCGTAGCCCGCCGCCGAGCGCGGCGACGGCAAGCTAGCGTTATTTCCCGGCCGCGAGCCTTTTCACACCGGTCACGAAGCGTTGCAAGGTCTGCGACAAAATGCCGCGCTCCAACATGATCTCGATGAGCTGAAATCGCCCGCGCGAGGCCTGCGCCCGATCGAGCGCCGCCTTGAGTTGCTGGCGCGTGTTTACGCGCACGCCCTCACCGCCCAAACCGGCAGCCATGTCGGCGAAATCCCAAGTGTCCAGATTGTTGAACCGCGACTCCGGCTGAAATGTGCGCAGCATTTCCCAGCTTGAATTGTTGAATAGCAACACAATCGGATCCCAGGCGTAACGGCGGCAATTGCCGAGTTCCCAGCCGGTCATCTGAAACGCCCCGTCGCCAACCAGAATCAGCGGCCGTTCGCCCGTGGCCGCCTGCAACCCCAGCCCCGCCGGCACGCCGTAGCCCATGGTGGCGTAGTAGCCGGGAGCGACTAGCGCGGTGTGCTCGATGTCCATAGCCGTAAACAGGCAGTCGCCCATGTCGGAGGCGATAGGCATTTTCCCGTGCGCTGCCATCAGGTCGTTTACCGCAGTGGCGATATCAGTGGGCGTGATCGCGGCGGCGTCGGCGGTTAGCCCGTGCGGATAGTTCGCCCGCTGCAGCTGCACCGGCGCGACGCGCGCATGGGTGCGCGCAAGCAGCGCATCGACCAGCGCGCCGAGCGGTATGTCCGGGTAGACGTGATAACCCAGGCGAACCTGTCCGTCGCAAGCAACGATGGATTTGCGCATATCGATGCGCTTCTCCGAAATAGCGAAATTGGTGTCGGAGAGGATGACGCCGAGCAGGAACAAGCCATCCGAATGTTCAACCAGTCGCGTGACCTCGGGCAGCCCCGCCACCCCCATGTAAGTGCCGACCAGTGAAGCATCCGAGTCGGCCAGCAGTCCGCGTCCCATGAAGCACGTCACCACGGGCAGCGATAAACGCGCCGCTAGATCGGCGACGCGTGCTTCCAAACCGAAGCGGCGCACCTCGACGTCGATCACCAGAACAGGATTGCTCGCTGCCGCCAGCCGTGCCAGGACCTCATCGGCACAAGCCGCAAGCGCGTCGGCATCGAGCGGTTCAGGGGTGAGCGCAGGAACGGCCTCGCAAGGCAGGCCAACCATGTCGCGCGGCAGCTCAATGTATCCCGGGCGCGAATGCTTGAGGCAATTGCCTAACACGCGCGCGATGTCTGCAGGTGCGCGCACCAGGTCATCGAGTTGGGCGCGGTCACAGGTGATTTCCTCGAAAATACGAAACTGCGAATCCAGCGACTTTGCTTGGTGGTGCAGCAGCAAACCAGAATTGGATTCGCTCCTGCCCGGCCCGCCGGAAATCACTACCACGGGCGATTTCTCCGCGTAGGCCGCCGCCACTGCATTGACCATGTTAAGCGCGCCCGCGCCATAGGTAACCGCCGCGACGCCGATGCAGCCGTGTATGCGCGCAGCGGCGTCGGCGGCAAATCCCACTGCCGGTTCGTGCGAAAGCGTGTACAGCGGCAGAATCTGCGTCTCTTCAATGATGCGGAAGTAAGGCAGAGCGAAATCGCCCGGAATACCAAAAATTTGGCGTGCACCGTTGGCTTTCAGAGCATGCAAGAGTGCTTCGGTGAGGTTCACGTCAAATGCGAGCCGCGGCGGTTGGTGTGCCGATTATTGCTCAGATCGAGGCTACTTGCGCGAAAGCGAGCGCGTGCAGAGTCACGCAGCTGGGCGCACGATCGATTGCGCCAATTTGAGCACACTTAGCGGCGCCGAGCCTTCCGCCTTGTTGTTGATGATCACGAACGCGGGTTGCCCCGCATGAGCTTGCGCCGCGCACAGGCGGGCAAGCTCCTTGCGCGTGACAAGATCTTCATCGACCAGCCGGTCGAACGGGCTGTAGAGGTCTTTCGCATCGTCGTATGCGCGCCCGGTGTACGGATTCAAGTTCCAGCGCACCACCAAGGCCCCGCGCGGCAGTCCGCGTAGGATTGCCAATTGTTGCGTCAGGTCGGGCGTGCGCGGATGGACACCAATGCAATGGCGCGCACCGCCGGCGGCAAGCGCTTCGGCGTACTCGGCAGTGAACAGCTCTGGGTTGCGCAACTCCACCGCGTACGAGAGACCGTGCGGCAAATGCTTCAAGAATTCACGCAAGCGCCGGATGAAGTGTTCAGGCTCGCGGGTAAACTCGCGCCGCAACGGCGGAAACTGAAACAGCAGCACGCCGAGCTTGTCGCCTAGACCCTGCCGGCACGGATTGATGTAACGCCTGAGCGCATAGTCGGCGTCCAAGAAGTGATCTTGGCCTGGCTTTTCGTCCGCCTTTTTGCGCGCCAGAGGTGCAGGCGTCGTAATGACGCTGGGCGCCTTGACCAGCGCGCGGAAACCGGCGGGAACTTGCGCGGCATAGCGCGCGAACTCGCTCACTGGCAGCGGGGCGTAGTAGGTGCGATCGATGCCGACGGTGCGCAGTAGCGGATGCTGAGCGTAAGCGCGCAAGCCTTCCCGCGCCAAAGTTTTCTGATTTGGGGCGCGATCCCACACGATACCTTTCCAGCCCGGGAAGTACCACGAGGAAGTGCCCAGAAAGATATGAGCCGGAAGTTGCGCAGCCAGCGCGGCGACATCCTCCGCAATCGGGGCAGGACCTACGACGTTGGCTGCTTGCTGATCCAGGTGCGGCGCAAACAGATCTGCTTGCTCACTCGATTTTTGCATACTGGACACCGTGTAGCTCTATCAATCAATCTCAGTGCGCTCCTCATAAATAAACATATCGGAGTAAACCCTTCACGGCTGATTCGCTGTGCAATATCCGCACGTCATGCGGCGAGTTGCTTGGGCAAATCCACCGTCAGATCGACTCGATTGCCGTTCTCGGCGAATTCGACCGCGAGATGTTCCACACCAAAGGCTTTGCTTAAGCCCAGCAGGGTCGTCTTCGCGGATTGCTGCACTTCCGATTGGAGCTTGTGGATCAGTTGCAGCGCTTGATCTTGCGCATGCGCACGCGCCGCCGCCACCAAGCGGTTTTTGTCCTCTTCCGAAAACCCGTCGGAGAAAAATCCGTTGAGCAAATCGGGCAGTAACCAAGGCAACAGCTTGGCGCGTTGCTCGTCGTAAAAGTTGATGTCGCGGATGTGCGCCTCATAGAAGCACGGCGGCATACGGATGATCGCGGCTTTGTTTTCGCCCGCGATGATTTGAAACTCCGGGCGGCGCAGATCGTAACGGAAATCGATCTCAAATTCGAATATCATCGCCATCTTCTTTTTCGACAACACCCAGCGCAGATACTTGCGGCCGAACTCGCCGAAGGTGTGATCGGTTTCAGTGACGATCTCCTTGGTGATCACTTTGAACACCGAAAGCTCGCCGATGGAGCGCAAGCTTTGAATGTCCGAGTGAATCGTCGTTTGCGGTACCCGCTTGCCTCTGCGTAGCAAGAACATGAGGCCGGCGCCGATAGCAATGCCGACGATGATTGCGAGTAGAACTGCCAGACCATCCATGCGCGAGCCTTCGCCTTGATATCGATCAAAGTAGGCAAGTGTTGGGCAAGCAGAGGCGGCGGTCAAGTAAGTCGCACGAACGCGTTGGAGTAACCGTGCCCGCACTCTCCCGAAAACTGCCACTTTGGCGTATAGTTGCCAAGTTGTACGGCTGCACCTTTTTAGTTGCAATTACCTACCAGGAGGAGTCAAGAAATGCATCGAGTACAGGAACATGAGTTCGTCGATCTGACTAAACCGCTGACCGAGGAGCAAGCCAAGCGCGAACCCAAGGCGATGAGCCGGCGTCAATTCCTCGCCGCAGCCGGTGGTGTGGCAGCGGTCACGTCCATGGCGCCCGAAGCGTTCGCGCGCAACTTCATCGATCAGTACGACCCGGATGGTCCCATCGCCCGTTACCCGAACCCAGACGTGATCGTTTTGGATAAGCGCTTCAAGTACAAACTCGGCAACACACCGATCGTGCGGCTCTACCGCGGCACAATGTGGGCCGAAGGCTGCGCTTGGAACGGTGTCGGACGCTACTTGGTGTGGAGCGATATTCCCAACAACGAGCAACTGCGTTGGTGTGAGGAAGACGGTCATGTCGGGCGCAACTTCCACTACCCGGCAGGCAATAGCAACGGCAACACCTTTGACTACCAGGGCCGGCAAATCTCTTTCGAGCACGGCACGCGCCGCGTCGGCCGCTATGAACTCGACGGCAGCTACACTATCCTCGCGGACAAGGGCCCGGACGGCAAGGGCTTCAACGCGCCGAACGACGGCGCTGCGCATCCGGACGGTTGGGTTATGTTCACCGATCCAGGCTACGGCGGATTGATGAACTACGAGGGCCAGCGCTTGAATACCGGCAGCGTGCAACCGATTCAGAAAGAATCAGTCTACCGCGTCGATGCGCCGGGCAAAGTGGAGAAAGTCGCCGACGAGCCGTTTAAACCGAATGGATTGTGCTTCTCGCCCGATTTCAAGAAGTGTTACATCGCCGATACCGGCTTGTCGCACTACCCGAACGCAAAGAGCGTGATTTGGGTCTATGACGTTGACGGCAAAAAACTGAAGAATCCGCGCACCTTCGCCAGCATGGAAATGAACGGCAAGGTCGGCTTCGCCGATGGCATCCGCTGCGACGAGGATGGCAATCTCTGGGCCGGCATGGGCTGGGTCGGTGATGGCTACGACGGTGTGCATGTTTTCTCACCCGATGGCACACGCATCGGCATGATTCGCATGCCGGAAATCGTCGGCAACATCTGCTTCGGCGGCAGCAAGCGCAACCGCTTGTTCATGGCCGCGAGCACTTCGCTATACGCCGTGTACGTCGAGACTCGCGGTGGCACTTTGACCTAAGCATCGTTGCTTAGGCGCGCGCCGATCCGAGCGCGCGAAAGCAGATGGCCCTTGAAGCAATTCGAGGGCCATTTTTTTGTTTAATATGGATTTGTGGCGTGGCGGCTGGATGGAAGTTCGAATCGGGGTGCCAGTCGCATTTCAAATGGAAAGGCGCTAATCTCTCGCCGAGAGATATCGTTGGAGAGGTTATGCCTTACGACTTGCTCATAAAGAACGGCACGGTAATCGACGGCACCGGCGCGCCGCGGCGCCACGCGGACATCGCCGTGGCCGGCGGCAAGATCGTTGAGATCGGCGAGGTCGATGGCAGCGCCAAGCAAGTTATCGACGCGGCCGATTGCATCGTCGCTCCTGGCTTCATCGACCCGCATACGCATTACGACGCGCAGATCTGCTGGGATAGCGCTTTGACGCCCTCCCCCTGGCACGGGGTGACCAGCGTGGTCATGGGCAACTGCGGTGTCGGCATCGCGCCGTGCCGGCCTGCCGCGCACGAAATCGCCATGCGCGATCTGGTGAATGTCGAAGCGATTCCGTTCGACGTGCTGCAGCGCGGCATCACGTGGAACTGGGAGACGTTCCCCGAATACATGGCTGCCGCCGGACGCGCTCAGCCCGCGGTCAATCTCGGTTTTCTTGCACCTCTCACGCCCTTTCGCCATTACGTCATGGGCGAAGCCTCGCTGGATCGCGCGGCCACGCCAGATGAAACTGGACAAATCGCCGCGCTGCTCGGTGAAGCGGTGGACAACGGCGCGCTCGGCTTTTCCAGCACGCTGCTAAACCAACACATGGGCTTCGGCGGCAAACCGCTGGCCTGCCGCAATGCCAGCCGCGAGGAGTATCAAGCCTACGCCGGCGTGCTCAAGGCGCGCAACAAAGGTGCGATCGAAGTTGCCCTCACCCGCCAGATCGCAGTGCTCGAAGACGACGGCTACGAACTACTCGACTTACTGCTCGCACACAGCGGGCGTCCGGTCACTTTCATCGCTATGTTCGACCGCGACGATATCTCGGAGGCGGTGCGCGACACCTTGCGCAAGGCCGCGCCGCTGATCAAACGCGGTGCGCGTCCGCAAACCTCACCGCTGCCGCTGACGCGCGAAGTCAACATGCGCAACCCGTTTTCGTTTGCGCCCTTCCCCTCTTGGAATCGCGTCTTTGCCGATCAATCTAAATCCGCGCAGGCGGCAGTCTACGGCGACCGCGCCTTTCGCGATACGTTTCGCGAAGATTTGAAGCGGCCGGTGAGTTTCGGCAATTGGGCGCGCGTGCGCGTCCACGAAGTGCGCTCGCCGGAACTCAAACGCTACGAAGGCCAAACGATCGCCGATATCGCTGCTGCCCAGGGCAAGGATCCCGTCGATGCGTTCCTCGATCTCACGCTCGCCGACGATCTCGAGAACGAATTCGTGCTATCGACCTTCAATCATCGTGTCGATCGCATGAAGGAAATTCTGGCGAACCCGGATATTTTCATCGGCCTGGGCGATGGCGGCGCCCATGTCGATATGCTGTGCGATTCCGGCTACCCTACCTACTTGCTCGGCACTTGGGTACGCGAACACCAGGTATTGAGCCTTGAAGAAGGCGTGCGCCGGCTGACGTCCGATCCCGCTGATTTCTATGGCATCAAGGATCGCGGCCGCTTGCAAGCAGGTTTGGCCGCGGACATCACCATTTTCGATCCGGCGACAGTGGGTTCGGGCAACCGGCCGGAGCGGCGCTACGATCTGCCCGGCGGGGCTAAGCGCATGGTCATGCCTTCGCGCGGGATACGCTACACCATCGTCAATGGGGACTCTGTTTTCGTTGAAGGTGCGCTGAGCGGAGCATGTCCCGGTCAAGTCATCCGCGCGTGACTTAAAGCGGATTCGCTTTCGCTATACTCGTTAGCACGTATACCAGCCCTGTCCCTGTTGCAGGAGGATGCGGCATAGTGTCCGCAACGCGGACTGTGCCAAATATCATCTGTCAAATGGGCTATTTACCTGGGGGAACATTTCATCTAAATTTCGTACCTGCTGAAGAATATCGGCCGTATCGTTCAGCTCACACCTACACAGAACCGGGATAGAACAATGAAAAACTTTTTATTTGATGTGTTGGGTCGCTTTCAGCGAATCTCTGCCCTTATCAAACTGAGCTTGGCCGCTATCGCCATGGGGACCACGCTTGGGTGCTCCCATACTGCAACGTACAACAAGGGCTACGTTCCCTCCGAAGCATTGTCCGTGCCGAAGAAACTCGAAGGCAAAGCACTCATTTTCACTGTTCAAGAAGACGACGCGCGCAATTTCAAAGGAAATCCAGCGAGTTTTACCGGCAATGCGACTACCTTGGAGCTTCCGTTAGGGGTTATGACAAGAGAAATCGCCGGCATCGTCTTCGCCGGCATGTTTGAAGGCGGGGTTGAGAAAAGCAATTCACTGGACAACCTTGCCGAGTATTCGCTGGCGCTGACGCCAAAATGGACTGGATTCGAATACGCCTACAATCAGGCCAAGAATCTGGGGTTCGCCATTACTCCACAAGCCCAGATCAAACTCCATGTGAAATTGACGGATCCGTTGAATCAAACCTTCTATGAGAACACCTACGAATCGGGTATTGCTGACGGTGGGACCTATATGATAAGCGGATCGCCGGCGGAGAAAATCAATCAGATTGTCCACAAGATTCTCTATGAACAGATGAAACGGGCGTCCTTAGACGTATATCGCGAGCAACGCCTGCATTCGCTCGATCAGCTAAAGGGTAAGAAGCTGATAACCGGCGATGAGTATGAAGCCCAGAAAAAGCTCATTCTCGAGGCCAAGTAACAGGGAGACATGCACCCATGTCGCGCGGTCTATTGGCTATTCTCGCAAGTGCGCTGTATCTGCATATCAGTGGCTGTGCCACTATCACTTCCGGTACCATGCAACAAATGAGCGTCGATACCGGAGACGTAGTTGGCGCCACATGTGTGGGCGTCGATAAAGTCGGTCGATCCGTAGAGTGGCAGAACACGCCGTCTTCAGCGCAAGTACGCAAAGGGGATGGGCCGATGACTATTACGTGCTCAAAAGTTGATCACCCCAGCGCTTCAATCACCGTGAATGAATCACTGACGACAAACACTTTTGGCAACGTTCTGCTCGGAGGGTTAATCGGAGCGGGAATAGACGCGGCCTCAGGCGCTGCCCAGAAGTACCCAGATTCGGTCACCGTTCCGATGAAAATCAATGCGCCTCTAAGTACCTCTAACTCTGAGCGCGAGTTGGCTACCGTATACCCGATCGACGTACAGCTGCAACGGCTAAATGCCGAAAAGGAAGCTGGTTCGCTTAGCGAACAAGAGTTTCAGACACAACGGCGCAAACTACTCGACAAACTTTAGCGCATAGAATGGGTGGCCATTGCGCTTGCGTCCACTAGTTCAAGATGCGCGTCCCGTCGGCACCCTCGTGCGCGTCCAAGCTGGGCAACTGCAGTTCGATATCCCAATCGGCATGCTTGCAAGTCTGCTCGAGTAAGCGACAGAGGCCATGAAACATCGCTTCATTCATGTTGAGATCAATGCTGGCGCCTTGCTGGGATTTCATCGTCAACAAGACTTGCAAGTCAGGTAGAAGTGTGAGATCGACGCGCGCCACTAACATCGGGGCCTCTCCTAGCGGAAGTTGAGTGCCGGTGCTCCGGAACGGTTGCGAGAAATCCGCGCTGCGCAGCTGCGCCTCATGACGCATGCCGACAATCGCCCGTTGCGCTTCCGGGGTGGCGGCGGGGATTTCCAGTTCGATCCTCTTGCCCAGAATTTTGAGCAAGTTTGGCCACAGTAGCTTGACCATACGACGCGTAAACCAGACGCGCAACTCCGCGCCGGCGGCGCTACCGATGCGAAACAGCAAACGATCTTGCTCGGCGTCGAAGCTCATTTGCATTTGCGCAACGCTAGCCGTCACTCTGCTCGCATCTCCCTGCGCGCCGCTATTCATTTACGGGTACCGCGCCACCTCGATCAGATTCAAATCGGGATCGCGAAAGTAGACTGATGTAATGGGCCCTAGCGCACCGGTTCGTGTCACCGGGCCTTCGATCAAAGCAACGCCGCAGCTTGCCAGGCGTGCCAGCACAGCATCTATCGGCGCACGAGTGATAAAACACACATCCCCGGAACCGGCGGTGGCCCGATTGGCTTTAGGCTCGAACTCGCTTCCGACTTGATGCAAATTGATTTTTTGGTCGCCAAAACGCAGCGCAACGCGGCCTTCGCCGAAACGCTCGATGCGCATACCGAGGACCTTGCTGTAGAACTCGCAAGTCTTATCGATGCTGGCGACTGTCAGCACGATGTGATCGATGCGGTCAATGTTCATGCACTCGACCCTTCGCCGGACCTAGGTGCGCGCCGGCTGCCGCCACCAGTCGGTATTGATCAATTCACGCGGCGTGCCGGCATCTTGGGTGACCAGCACTATATGCACGCGATAGGGGCCATGCACGCCAAGCACAATCTGCATTTCGATGTCGCCGCTGCGCGATGGTCCGGAGACGAAATTCACCGCGCGCGGCGGCTTGCCATGCTCATTGCGCAGCAGATTCCAAGCTTCCTCCATGCCTTCGACAATGCGCGAGGTGCGCAATATCGCGATATGCGTATCCGGCAGCAAACTCATGGCCGCTGGCGTTTGCGGCCCCGACAAAAGCATCAACGTTCCGGTTTCTGCGATCCCGGCATAGGCACCCGTAATGCCGACCAGATCGCCGTCGCGTACGGTACGCTGTTCTACTTGCAAGCCGGCGGCGCGCCAATCCAAGCCACGGAACTCGGGCCACGAAACTGCGCGGCGATCGAGCTGCAAATCTTCCAAGTAGTGCGCAATCGCTGCCGGCACGTCCGCCAAATTCTCGACTACCTCGACCGTGCTTTGCAGCGCAGAGGCTTGGGCGCGGAATTGCGCAACCAACTCCGGCCAATTGAACGGCGGCCGCGGTCCGCGCGGATGCTCACGCAAACGCGATTGCACGGCTTCAAGATCTTGCGTAGCGCTCTTGGCGTCCTTGCCGGTGGCAGCGCGAATGCGCTCTAGGATGCGATCGCGCGGGTTGCCTTGCCCACCGCTGCGGAGTGCGTCGCTCATTTGCCTACCGCCTTCTTCTCCGCGTACAGTTCGCGGAATGTTTTGCCACTTGGCGCCGGCATATCACGGCCGTTGGTCCACTCCTTCAACCCGCCCGGCAGCTTGTGTATCAATTTGTCCTCGCCGCCCATCCACTGGAGCATTCGAGCGCCCAGCTTGGTCGCCAGCGCGTACAGCTTGGGCCGCGCAGCCACATAGCCCCACAAGCGCATCGACAGACGTTCGCTGGCCGGCCGCAGCTTCCGCTCAAAGCTCTTTTCACGCAGTTTCCGCATTAGATCCGGCAGCGGAATTTTCACCGGGCATACCACCGCGCAAGCACCACACAAGGTTGAGGCGTTCGGCAGTTCCCCAGCTTTCTCGAGACCGACATATGAAGGGGTTAACACCGATCCGATCGGCCCCGGATAAACCCAGCCGTAGGTGTGGCCGCCGATGACTTCATACACCGGACAATGGTTCATGCAAGCGCCGCAGCGAATGCAGCGCAGCGCTTCGCGCATGTCGCTGGCCAGCAACTCGGTGCGATGGTTGTCGACGATGACCACGTGCATCTGCTCCGGCCCATCGCTATCGTTGGGTCCACGCACTCCGGTTAGCATGGAGATGTAATTTGAAGTGGCCTGCCCGGTGGCTGAGCGCGTCAGCAGGCGCAGCAGTACGCTCAAGTCTTCCAGCGTCGGAATGACTTTTTCGATGCCGGTGATGGCAACATGAATGCGCGGCATGGTGGTTGTCATGCGGCCATTGCCTTCGTTGGTTACGATCACCACCGAGCCGGTTTCGGCGATCAAAAAGTTCGCCCCGCTGATGCCCATGTCGGCGGAGAGAAAGTGCGGGCGCAGCATCATGCGCGCTTCGCGGCACATTTCCGGAATGGTGTGCTTGCGCGGCATCTGGTGCACGCGCTCGAACAGCTCGCCGACATCCTCCTTGCTCTTGTGGATTGCGGGCGCGATGATGTGCGAGGGCGTTTCGCCGGATATTTGCAGGATGTACTCACCGAGATCGGTTTCGCGCACATCGAGCCCAGCTTCCTGCAAGTAGTGGTTGAGACTAGATTCCTCGCCGAGCATCGACTTCGACTTGATGATCTTTTTGACGCCGTTCTGCTGCGCTATATCGCGCACAATGCGATTGACGTCCGTGCCCGTTTCCGCCCAGTGCACGATCACGCCGCGCGCTTGTGCCGCTTGCTCGAACTGAAATAAGTATGCGTCGAGGTTGCTCAAAACGCGGTCGCGAATAGCCGCCCCGGCGGTGCGGATCTCCTCGAAATTCGGCACTTTTGCCACGGCATCCGCGCGCACGCCGCTCATGCGCGCCATGGCGCGCGTGAATTTGTCTTGAAGGCCAGGATCAGCCAGCTTCTTCTTCGCGACTGCTTTGAATTGTCCTGAAGTTATCTGCACTGTTCTAATCGCATTGGTTTAACAAGGCACACTATTCCGGTCCGGCCAAGAGCTCCGCCACGTGAATTACCTTAGTTTTATCGTCACCGCGGCGGCGCAACCGGCCTTCGATGCTCAACAAGCAACCCAAGTCGCCGCCGGCAATGGCATCGGCGCCGGTTGCAAGTGCGCCCGCGCATTTCTTCTCGGCCATCGCACTGGATATGTCACCCAGTTTGACCGCGAACGTGCCCCCAAAGCCGCAGCAGGTCGCGGCATTGGCCATTTCCTTTACTGGCACTCCGGCGGCTTGCAGCAAAGCGCGCGGTTGCGATTGCACGCCGAGCTCGCGCAGCCCCGAGCAGGAATCGTGGTAGGTTACGCTGCCTTTGAAGGATGCGGACACTGCCTTCGCCTTGGCGACATTCACCAGGAAATCAGTCAATTCATAGGTGCGTTTGGCGAGCCAGAGCGCTTGCTCTAGCGCCGCAGGGTCGTCCTTGAACAACTCCGGATAATGCGTCTTGATCATCCCCGCACAAGATCCGCTCGGTGCAACGACGTACTCGTAGGCGGCAAAATCTTGTAGCACGCGCCGCGCCACCGCTTGCGCCGAGGCGCGGTCGCCGGAGTTGTACCCGGGCTGTCCGCAGCAGGTTTGCCCTTCCGGAACCACGACCTCGCAACCGGCCGCCTCAAGTAGCTTGATGGAGGCGAAACCCACGCTCGGGCGAAACAGGTCGACTAGGCAAGTAACGAATAGAGCGACGCGCATCAGGATTGTACGTTGGGTCGAGCCAACGAACCCCAGCGAGTGGATATTGCTCGCACACGAACCGAGCGATGCAATTGGCGCTGCTCATGCCGAGCTATGGGGATCAACCGGTTCATTTGCTGTTCTTCTTGATGAAATCCGTCATGCGTTCAACGCCTTTGACGATTGCTTCGTTCGAGGCGGCGTAACTGAAACGCACGTGCTGCCCTTCATCCGGTACGCGGGCGCCGAAATGGATGTCCGCCAACACGGCGACCCCTGCTTCGTTCAATAGCCGCGCGCGAAACTGTTCCGAATCCTTGGCGCCGATCATGCGGCACGCTTCCGTCACGTTGGGCCAAGCGTAGAAAGCGCCGCCCGGTGTTTTGCAGCTCACGCCCGGCACCTGATTCAGCAATCCGACGATCAAGTTGCGCCGCGCCAGAAACGATTCGCGCATCGCTTCAGCGTGTTGTTGTGTGCCGTTGATCGCCTCCACCGCCGCCCACTGGCTGATCTGCGAGGCGCATGAATCGGTGTTGGTTACCCAGCGCACGAAATGCGGCGCCAAGGCCTTGTTCGCGGCGAAACCCAAGCGCCAGCCGGTCATCGCCCAGGTTTTCGATGCGCCATCGGAGATCACGGTGCGTTCGTACATATCGGGCAATTCAGCGATCGAAACGAATTTGCCATCGTAGACCAAGCGGCAATAGATATCGTCCGCGTACACCCACACCTGCGGATGTTTGCGCAAAATAGAAGCGATATCCTCCATGTTTTGCCGCGTCAGAATGCCGCCGGTGGGATTCTGCGGCGAATTGAGAATCAACAACTTGGTCTTCGGCGTGATTTTCTGCGCCAATTCGTCCGGATCGAACGCAAAGTTACGTTGCTCGCGCAAATAGATTGGCACCGGCACTGCGCCGTGGGCGCGAATCTGCGATTCGTAGATTGGAAAACCCGGCACTGGGTAGATCACTTCATCGCCCGCGCCATGGTCGGTACAGCACAGAATCATGTAAGCGATGAAAGGTTTTGCTCCCGCGCCAATGACGACGTCATCCGGCGCAATGTTCAAGCCGCGCATGTTGCCAAGGTAGCGCGCTGCGGCTTCGCGCAGCTCCGCAATCCCGGCTGACGGCGTATAGCCGTGCTTGCCGCCGCGCACCGCAGCGATGGCCGCATCCTGAATATTGGCGGGCGTTGGGAAGTCCGGTTGACCGATGCAGAAAGACACGATGTCTTTGCCTTGGCGCTGCAGCGCGTTAACTTCAGCAAGGACCACAAAGGCGTTCTCGGTGCCGAGAGCGTTGGTGCGTTGGCTAAGAGCGGGCATGGCGATCGGATATCGAAGTAGCGGCGAATTCTAACATCGCCGCATACGCACTCTTTAGACTAAGTCTTGAGCGGGGCCCAAGTCAGTTACCCGAAAGCGGTTTGCTCAGGTACACTTTTGTCCAACCCAGGCAATACCGACTTATCCTGAGAAGAAGCGCGGTGCAGTACGCACCGTAAGAAGGAGAAGCAACCATGGCAGCGCTTCCGATATCGCTTAAGCGGAAGAAGGCGCACGATGCAGCCGGGCGCGCTTCCGGCGAGTCCACTGCATCAGCACCGCCGCCTTTACCCGACGAAGCAACGGCGTCTTCCCTTAAGGCGCAACAAATTGATTTGCTGTATCAGAACTCCACCGCCGGCATTGCTGCCGGCAGCGTGATGTTCTTGGTTGCCATGGCCGCCATGATTTACTTGGGCGTCGTTACGCCCAGCCTTTGGCTTTGGGGAGCTATTAACTTCGTTTGCTTTTGCATCGGCTTCTTGCAACTGCGCGCCTACCAAGCGGCTTCGCCCGAATCGAAAGCGCAGCCGGTTTGGGGTCAGCGCATCGTGATCGGTGGTTTGGTGGCCGGAGCGCTTTGGGGCATCTTGACCTTTTATTTGGGTGGCCCGCTCAAAGGGCAAGAGATTCCCGTTGTCAGCGGCATGGTTTTGCTCATGGTTGGGGCCGTAAGCGGCTATGCGGTGTACATGCCTGCCATTTTCGGCTTCAGCTCCGGCATCGTCGGCGTCAGCGTGCTAGGGCTGATTTCCACTGAAGGGCCCTATCACATATCGTTGGCAGTCATGATGCTGGCGGTGTTCGCCAGCGTGGTTCAGTTTGGCGTTATTTCCAACCGCGCCTACACCAAAGCGCTGGTCCTCGACAGCAAGAACCGCCAACTGATCGACTCCCTCACGAAGCACCAATTGCAGCTAGAAGCCGCAAACGAAGCTCGCTTGCAGTTCTTCGCGTCGGCCAACCACGATCTGCGCCAGCCGATGCATGCGCTAGGCTTATTCGCCGAAGGTTTGCGCGATTTCATCACTGCCGGCGAGGGGCAGCGCGTCTATCGCCGCATGCAGACTTCGATCGGTGCGATGGAAAATCTCATCGATCAGTTGCTCAGTGTTGCTAATATGGACGCCGGCACTGTGGTGCCCAAGCCGGTGCGCTTGCCGCTGCAATACCTGTTCAACTCGTTGCAGGCCTCGCATGAGGCGCTTGCGCACGCCAAGGGACTGACGTTGCGTGTGAGGCCAACGCGGGCGGTCGTATACGCCGATCCTATCCTGCTCTCGCGCGTGCTCGGCAATTTGCTCACCAACGCGATTCGCTACACGGCGCGCGGCAGCATTCTGGTGGGATGCCGGCGTCAGGCCAAGCCCGCCGCCGGCGACGCTCAAGGCGCTGCACCTGCCTGGCGCATCGACGTGATCGACACGGGCTGCGGCATTCCCGAAGCGCATTACGATCGCATCTTCGAGGAGTTCGTCCAGCTTAACAACCCCGAGCGCGATCGAAGCAAAGGTCTGGGTCTGGGATTAGCCATCGTCAAGCGTCTTTGCGCTCTAATGGGGTGCGAGGTGAGCGTCGTTTCAAAGGTTGGGCGCGGTTCGCGCTTCTCGATCAAGATCGCCCGCCTGGCTGAAGATGCAACGCCTGATGCACCGACTCAGTCGGATGAATTTGTGCCGAACGCCGTGAATATTGCCGGCACGCTTATCGTGGTAATCGACGATGAACGCGATATCCGCGACGCATTGGAGAGCTTGCTGAGCCGCTGGGGCGCGTTCGTGGTGACCGCGGCATCCGAGCTAGAGGCGCTGCAGCAACTCGAAAAGGAAGAGCGTTTGCCGGACTTGCTCATCTGCGATTTGCGTTTGGCAGAACAGCGCAGCGGCATTGAGGTGATCGGCAATCTGCGGCGAAAACTCGAATTCGAAGTGCCCGCGATACTCATTTCCGGCGATACCGCACCGCAGCGACTTGAAGAAGCGCGCGCTGCCAACTTACAGATGGCGCATAAGCCGCTCAGCGCACGTAAGTTACACGCGCTATTGAGTCAAACATTGCCGGCGCGAAACGCCACCGTAGAGGGCGAACAACCTACTTAAGAATTCGCTTGCGCGCCAGCGCTTGCCGGTATAGGCCGCAGCAGCGCGCGCCCTTGCTCCGCTAGTGCGCGCGCGACAGCGTGCGGCGCGGGTTGACGCGAAAGCCGCGGCGCGCCGCTTCTAGAACTGCCTCTGTGCGGTTGCGCACACGCAAGGTGCGCAACACCGTGGTGACGTGCTTGCGCACGGTGTTATCCGAGATGTCGAGCTCTTTGGCGATGAGCTTGTTAGTCAGTCCCTGCATTAAAAAACTTAACACCTGCAGTTCGCGCTCGGTGAGCTGCAGCGCTTCCAGCGCGCTATCGTCCAGCGCCGGCGGATGTATCGCAGCCGCAAGCGCCTCCTCCTGCGCACGCAGCAGCACCACCGGCGGGAGGTAAATGCCGCCGCCGAAGATCAGCCGCAGCGCGTTCGCCAGCACAGGCGTGGGGGATGACTTCGGTATAAAGCCCATCGCGCCGGAATCGAGCGCCTCGATCACCGTCTCACGATTGTCTTGGCCGGACACCACTACAACCGGAATTGCCGGATACAGATCCCGCAATCTACGCAGACCGCTTAGATCGTGCACATCGCTTAGGCCCACATCGAGCAATATGAGATCAAAGAGTGAGTCTTGCCGCAGTTGACCGAGCGCTTCAGCGAAACTCGCCGCGCACACGGCATCGGCATCTGGATGGAGCTTCTTGAGAATAAGCGCCATGCCCTCGCTCACCAATGAGTGGTCATCGACGATCAAGACCTTCACAAGACGCTCCGCATCGATTCCCCCGGTTAGTGGGTGTGGAAGCTACCTACTAGTAGGTACTCGGGATTCGTAACCCGAACCGGATTTGATGGTAGCACGCAGTCGAGCGCCGTTACCCCCCACATTTGTAGCCTACATTCGGCCGATCCTGCTGGTCCAACCGCCGCGGCAGCATGCTCAATCGCCGCAGTCGCTCTTAGAAGCATCTCACTCAAGTACTTCGCTTGGTATCGATGGACAGCAGATATTAAGCAAGTATCTGCGGCTGATACTCCTCATAGGCATTACCCAGGGGAGAAGGTGGCCGTCAAATGCACATTTGCGTCCGTATCGGAATCCCCAACTAGCTAGGCGGCACGGAGCAAGGCTCTTGCACCGCAGCTCAACGCGCAGGTACGGTCTGCGATCAGAACTTGACCGTACGCACTACACTCGTTTCTGGCGGGCGAGCGCTCTGGGGGCGCAGGCCGACGTAGCGCGAGCGTGGCCGAATGAGTCGATCATCCAGGCGTTGTTCCAGCGCATGCGCAATCCATCCAACGGTTCGTGCAATTGCAAATATCTTCGCGGCGGTGCCTCGGGGAAGCCCCAGTCCCCGCCTGAGCGCAACCAGCCCGAAGTCGATGGTCGGTAAGGCTCCAGTGTGGGCGAATACTTCGTCCGCGATGCGCTGCGCGGCCCGGTGCGGTTTCCAGACGGTGAAAAGCGCCGCACAGCGTGGATCGGCGCCCGGATACAACGGGTGCCAGAAGCCTGGTATATTTTCGCCGCGCTCCGCCATTGCCCGTATGCCCTTCGCAATACTGGCACCCGCTTCGATCTTGTCCCACGTCGCTTCCACCCGCTCGGAATAGCCCCCATGCCGCGAGCCGCTGAGCGCGGCTAGGCCGGCGATCACGGCGGCGCTCATTGACGCGCCGCAGGAGGCGGCACAGCGAGCGGTGAATGCCGATACATTCAGCTCATGGTCCGCGCAAACAACCAACCCGGCGCGAACACACTCCTGCCCAATTTCGTCCAATCCCCACGCAATTGCGCATTGCCGGTCAATCGGCTTGGAACTGGAGCCGCGCTGCAACACGGCGCCCGCCACCAGTCTCAGCGCGCGGGCGCACGCCTGCCAGACAGATTTGCTCTCATCCCAGCGCTGGGCCGCCAGAGCTTCTATACAGCGAGCCGCTATCGCAGACATGTCTTCCTGCGACGCAGTTCTCGCGCGAGGCCGCGGCCGCGAAGCGGCGATGCCGCTTCGAAAAGGGTCGATCGTTTCACAACCCCACAACAGCCGCGCGACATCTTCAAGGCGGTGCGTGCGAGCGATATCGGCGATTGCCCATCCGCGGTAGTAAAGGTTGCCGTCTTCGATGAGCGATAGACTCGACTCCAGGACGGGAAAACCCAAGTGCAGCGCCTCGCCTGCCGCCTTTCTGGGTTGATGCCCGTAGCTTTTTTGTCTGCCTAACCGCGACACTTCGTCGGATCTGTAACGCCGGCCGTTCGCACCCTTGGTGGCGACCGGCTGCAGCAAGCCACGACTGACATATGCATAGAGGGTTGCGGGCTTTACCTTGAGCAAATTCGCAGCCTCGGTCGCCGTCAGCAGTTTCAGCATCTCGCCCCCTATCGAATGAGTTGATTGGCCCGATCAAGATGGACGCGCTACTGCGTCCTGACGTATCAATACGCCATTTCGTCGATTTTGCCGCAACTGAGACATCGCCATGGAGCTGATACAAAACGACCGCATCAAAGCGCTGCGAAAAGGCGGCGTGTGTTCGCAGCAACTGCTCTCTCCCGAGAACTCGGCGTCCAAGCGGGTGACCATTACACGGGTAACGGTTCAACCCGGAGCTCGCAACTCTCGCCATCAGCACAGATCCTCGGAGCAGATCTGGATCGCTTTGGAAGGCAAGAGTTTGCTTTTGCTGGCCGACACCCAAGTAGCACCGTTCTGCGTGGGCGATGTGGTGCGTTTCGAAGATGGCGAGATCCACGGCCTGCACAACGATAGCGAGGGTCAATTCGTGTATCTGGCGGTCACTTCGCCACCTATCGATTTTCGGCCGGCCTACGAGCAGGGCAACGCGTGAAGGCGGCGAAGATGAATCGGGATTGGCGGCGCAGTCCGATCGCTGCAGCTGATAGTCCGTTTGTAGCCTACATTCGGCTTATTTTTTCGGTCCAACCGTTGACGTAGCATAAGCAACTAGCTCGCATTGAAGGATGAGCCCGAGCCGAGTCCGACAAGTCCCCCTCGGCAAGGAGGGGCGAACGGGACTGCAGAGGCTTTAGCCTGCGGAGGCTTTCAAGAATGCAACAAGAACCACTTGCAAACGGGTAGGAGAAGAGCGTTATGGCCGCGTACTCCCGACAGATCTTGCTTTTAATGTAGATCAGAAGCTCTTGATGGACTGATACTGGCTCAATCACTAAGAAGGCGCTTGTGAAATGCAAACTCTAAGCCTTGTTGGCAGTGACCCCCTTCGGTCTGAACCTCAAATCATTCCTTTGCGCCGACGCCAAGGATTAGGCGCTATCCGCCTCACCTCACGCCAGATTCAACGCCATCACCCAGTTACCCCACGAGCAGCATTGTTGGGGAGATGAACTACACAACGTCAATCACTCAAGGACGAAGAACATGTCCGACAAGAACCTGAAACTACTATCGAATGCCATCGCAATTCTGAGTCTTGGTCTTTCCTTACCCGAGGGTGCAAGCGCGGCCGACGCCAGCGGGTGTTACGGCGCGTACTACTCGGATCTACAAGTGTTGCAAGTGGCAAAGAACCATACCGTCATTACGGCAAACGCATTCGGAACTGGCTACGCGACCACCGATCCAAATTCGCCATTGAAGGGTGCGGCCGGACCTTGCCTGTTGTTCAACGAGATCATCGACGGCAAACCCAAAGGAGAGGCGCGTTGCGTGCGCACCGATCCGCAGGGCGACCAACTTTTGGTCATCGGCAAGCCAAGTGGGACGAATAGCACCGGTCTGACCGGAACCTGGGAACTGCGTGGCCTGACCGGCAAGTGGGTGGGCGCAACGGGAGGCGGCGACTGGTGGGACGCAGGATCCGGCAAGGGAGAGAAACACTATTTCCTTTGCTTCAAGGGCACGTTTGAGATGAAGCCGTAGCGGACACAGGTTGCTGATCCGACTTATTCACATCGCGGGCCGGTCCTAGCCGCTTTGATGAATTGGCAGAGGCGCGTAGGACTCGCCTCTGCCAAGAGGGAACGGAACATGACACGGCTCTCTAAGACTCTAGCTTTCGCCATCGCCACCAGCGCAACCACCAGGTTCACAGCGGACGTGGCTACGGATGGTGGCGAACCCGCCCGCGAGGAAGAGAAAGAGACGGTCGAGTATTAGCAGCGCATCGTTGGCAAAGCTCAGCTTCACTGTACCGAGTTCTCGACAAACCACGAAAGGAGTTCACCATGAAGAAAGCATCGTTGTTCAGCGCGGCGGTTGTTGCATTGTCGTTTTCGGGTTCTTTCGTACACGCAGCCGACGGCAAATCGACCGGACAGTTTGGTTGGTTCGGCGTGGGCAAAGCTTATGAGATCGAAAAAGATCACTACTACTGGGTCGGCGAATTCAGCGGTACCTTCTTTAACGACAAAGGCGAAGGCAGTCCCATCCACAACGCCGGTGTCAAATGCCCTGGTCAATTAGATCTCAACTACGCCACCGACAAGTCCACTGCGTCGGGCTACTGCATGATCCAAGATCTCGACGGCGATAAGATCCATTGCGTTTGGCGCAATGAGGGCGTTGCCAAGCCTGGAAATTTCAATCCAGGCACCTTCGAGTGCAAAGGCCAGAGCGGAAAGTACAAGGGACTGGACGCCAAGAACACCTTCAAAGCCAGCACGCGCGTCAATTGGGCGGATGGCACATCGAGCGGTGTGGCGATTTGGAACCGGTAAGCCACTTTCAACTAGATTCTTCACCCACCCACAAGAAGGAACCTCATGAAAGCTCTAAGATTTGATCTTGCATTTGTCATCGCCGCCATCTCGGCGTCAGTCTGCGCTGGTCCAGTCGAGGAAGTGAACGAAATCGCGGCGCCACGCATTAAAGCCCTCACCGAAGGCAATGTCGATGGTTGGGTGGCCGCCTATGCGGATAACGCCGTGTTGCATTCATATGGTTCACCGTTCCGCTTGGAGGGTAAGGAAGCCATTCGCGGCTACTTTATTAACTGGTTCCAAGTCGTACCCAAACGAAAATTGATAGCGAGGGCGGGGCTCTCGCGTGCCTACGGGGACACCTTGGTCATTCAGGATGGTCAAGGCGACTACTACGTAACCGATCCGCAAGGCAAGATGACCTACGTCCCACTGCGCTGGAGTGTAGTGTGGTCGAAAGCGAGCGGGCAGTGGCAGATCGTCGAGCAGCACACTTCGCGCTTGCCCAATCTGGAATGAGCGAAGCGGCAGGCGCGTAAAGAGCTTCGCGCACCGCCTCCCAATGTAACGGCGGGCGGTGCGCGCCCCAAGAAAGTTTCACAACTCACTGGAGAACTCGTATGGATGCACAATTCGGCGCAAAGGTCGGTTTAAGAACGCTGCTGGCACTAACGGCGACCGTGCTTTCGCTCTCCGTATTCGCCGATGGCGGCCCGCAAGGCAGTTGGCGTCTCGTCAAGCGGCAACTCGCCGATGGCACGGTGTTGACCGCACCGGATGTGGGCGGCATGGCATCGCGCGGCCCTAACGGTTGGGGGCATCACAGCGTTTTCTGGAAAACGCCCGATGGAAAATCGGCTTCCATTAGTGCCGTCATCTCCTACGAATATGGCAGCAGCGAAGTCACTGCGATCCGCCACTTCGGCGCCTTCGATGATGGCAGCGGCAAGCCGGTCGTATATGCGACGCCGGAAGAAACCAAACGCGTGCCGCTGAAACGCGAAGGCGCCAAGATTTCCTTCCAGTCCCCGTTCGACCCGCCGTTCATCGTGATCGACGGCAGCTCGATGACGGCAACCTTAGAGGGAGTGTTCGTCGACTACTGGGAACAAGTGAAGTAGTTCGCCAGCGCAAGGACTCTCGAAGTGCGTCCTACGCGACGATGAGCGCGCGTTGGAGTCATCCGGAATCACAGACATCGCAAGCAATCTGGCGAGCGGTGCGTCCGCCAGCTAATCAAAGGAGAACGCCATGAAACTGTTACTTACTATTGTTACTTGCCTCATCGCCACGCTGCCCGCCACGGCCGCCGAGAAGAAGACGATCTCCTGGAGCACCCAGTTCGGCCCTGTGCTGCAGCGCAGTGAAGTGAAAGTCGCAGGGCACGTCATGTCAGTGCAGACGCGGCAGGACGTGACGAGCAGTTCGGATCCAGACTGGGACGGCGCGGTATTCGTCGTCAGCGGCGTCGCCGATGTGGTCGATGGCAATGGACCCATCAGCGGCTGCGGAACCCGCACGCACAAAAACGGCGACCAATCTTTTGTTTGCTACCAAGGCACGACCCGGCGCAGCGGCGACACCGTTGCGGCCGAAGGCGCCGTGGAACTGCGCGGTGGCACCGGAAAGTTCGCCAACCTCAAAGGCAAGGGCACCTTTACCGGAACCGGCAAAAGTGCAACGGTAACCGCGGAAATCGAATACTGAGTAGTCGTTCGGTGCGCAATGCGCGCCGTTACACTTAACCGCAATCACACGCAATCGCACAATGTATAGGAAACATTAGATGACACGCTTCACGTTTGCTCGCGCGCTGCAACTCGCACTCGCGCTGTGTTTCGTCCTCGGCGCGCTTACTGCGCAGGCTGCATCCTACGAGCGCAAAGACATTACCTTCACCAGTGAAGGGCTCAAGTGCGCCGCTTGGTATTACGTGCCCAGTGGGCTCAAAGACGGCGAAAAGCGCCCGGCAATCGTCATGGCGCACGGCTGGAGCGCGGTGAAGGAAATGTGGCTCGACAAGTTCGCCGAACAGTTCACCGAGGCGGGCTTCGTCGTTACCGTGTTCGACTATCGCCGCTTCGGCGCCAGCGAAGGCGAGCCGCGCGCGGAGATTAACTGGCGCGACCAAATCGCCGACTACAAGAATGCCATCACGTGGACGACGGCGCAAAAAGAAGTTGACCCCAACCGCATCGGCGTCTGGGGCAGTTCATACAGCGGCGGGCACGTGATGCAACTGGCGGCGTTCGATAAGCGCGTTAAGGCAGTGGTGTCGCAGGTGCCGGTTAGCGGCGTGTGGAATTCATACCACAGCAGCAAGAACGCTGAGGCGGCCGCCGGCTTCTTCGGCTGGTTGGCACAAGACCGCGCCGAGCGTTTCTCCAGCGGCAAAGTCAATTACATCCCCGTCACGGTGCCGGAAAAAGATCGCGGCCCTGCCGATTTCCCGGCCGAGTGGCACGACTGGTTTGACAACACCTCAAAAGCGCGCGCGCCAAGCTGGCTCAACAAAGTCACCGTGCGATCGATCGAAGATTCTTTGGACTACGACCCGACGCAGTACATCCACCTCATCGCGCCGACTCCGCTCATGATGATCGTCGCGGATGACGACGTGATCACACCCACCGCGCTGGAGAAGGAAGCGTTCTCGCGTGCCAAAGAACCGAAGAAGCTTGTGGTGGTCCCCGGCGGGCACTTCGAGGCTTACCAAGGTCCGAAGTTTCCGGCGTTCGCGCAGCCCGCGACGGAATGGTTCAAGCAGCACTTGAAGCCGTAACGCACGGACAAAATCTCCTTGCCTCGTCACATACCTCCTGTTTGTGTCGAGGCCCTTTCGGCTCGTGGCGTCGGGCCACGAGCCCTTTTTTGCTGCAAGCTGCTTGCCGCCTTTGCGTCTTGTATCATCTCATCAACCGCGACCTTCGCCGCCGGCTATCTGGGCAAAGCCATCCGCATCGTCGTCCCCTGTACAGCCGGGGGCTCCGCGGATTTGGGCTACGGCGAGATCGTCAAAGCGCTTGGGCTGCGCGTCGATTGATGTCCGCGGCAAAACTCCTTGCGCTTGGCTGGACGTATCAGCTTTCCGCGAGCGGGTTACTCAGCTTGACGCCGCGAAAGCGGCTGAAGTCGCGATCGCTGGTGCAAAGCGTCGCACCGTGCTCGATTGCCAGTGCGGCGAGCGCCGCATCGCTTACCAGCGGCCCGCTCACTTGGGCATCGATCAACAATTCGCGCAAGATCGGCCAATATCGCTCGCCCGGTTCGATGATATCGACGGCGGGCTGCTCAAGCCATGAAGAAACAGCGGCCTGCGCCTCGGCCATGGTCAGCGGCTGCTCGAAAGCGCGCGCGTTCGTGCCGATGCGCAAGAATGCATGCACGCTAGGCCATGACAAGCGCACCGGCTCGCGTCCGGAAAAAATGGTTTCGATCCACTCGCGGCTGCGCTGGTGAAAAGGCGAGCGCACGTGATAGGCATACAGCAGCAAATTCGCGTCGATAAAGATCACCGATGCGATGCGCCTTCGATCTGTTCCAGCAATTCACCGACGTTGTCCAGGCTCAGCCCAGGCTTGAGCGCGCCGAGGTCGCGCGCTTGGATGCGAAACGGGGGCGCTTGCGTGGGCTGGCGCTTTTGGGCGAAGCCACGGCGCAGCGCATCGTTCAACACCTCTTTCATCGGCTTGCCGGTGCGCCGCATCTCGGCCTTGAGCTTCGCTGCGGTATCGTCGTCCAAGGTAATGGTTGTTCGCATATGAAGATGTTAATGTTTCAGCATCATGATGTCAATGCTGAAGCATCAAGGCGATACATCGCATATTGGCGTGACCGGAGCTTGCGCCCCGGGGCCTGCGCAAAATCAATTCGACCCCATCGCGAGAAGGATATGCCATGAGTATTGCTATGAAAGTGTCTCTGAATCTTATTCTCTCAGTTGTTCTGCCAACAGTATCGATTGACCACGCGCTTGCAGACGACTTCCCCAGCAAGCCGATCAAGATCATCGTTTCTGCGCAGGCGGGCGGCGCGGCGGACATCTCCACACGCAAGATCGCCGCACTCGCGGCACAGCGTCTTGGCCAGCCAATTGTCATCGACAATCGCCCGGGCGCATCGGGCAACATCGGCACCGCGCTCGCAGCGCAGGCCGCGCCGGACGGCTACACCATCGCCTACTTCGTGCGCACCACGCTCACGCTCAACCCGCATATCTACACGAATCCAGGCTTCGATACGTTCAAAGACTTCGCGCCCATCATCGTCTCGTATCGCGGGCCCGCGCTGCTGCTCGTCAAAGCCGACGCTTCGCTTCGCTCGATGGCCGATTTGGTCCGCGCCGCGAAGGACGCGCCCGGCAAGTTGCGCTACGCCTCCGGCGGCACCGGCGGCCCAACCTATTTGCCGATGGAGCGCTTGAAACTGGCAGCGGGAATCGATCTGATGCACATTCCGTACAAAGGCGATGCGCAGTTCCTGCCGGATCTGGTTAGCGGCCAAGTCGAGGTGGCGTTCGCCTACTCCGCCAGCGCGCTGCCGCTGGTGCGCGCGGGCAAGCTGCGCATCCTCGGCGTCAGCGCCTTGCGCCGTTTCGCCCCGTTGCCCGATGTCACGCCGATCGCGGAGACCGTGCCCGGCTTTGAAGAAATCATGTGGTCGGGTTTCGCGGCGCCCGCGAAGATCGCGCCGGAGCGCTTGCGCAAACTCCATGCAGCCTTGCAGTTCGCGCTGCGCTCGGCAGAACTGAAGACTTACTTCGATGGGCTGGGCTATGAAGCGGTCGCCGGTACAGCCGAGGAAGCCGTCGCTCAGTTGAAAGCCGACTACGAGCGCGACGGCAAGCTCGCCAAACAGCTTGCGCTGCGGTTGGAATGACGCATGATCACGTGTAACTCGCCGGTCAACTGAAAGGAGAAGAAATGAAACACATCATCAAAACCTTGTTGCTTTGTTCTCTCGCCTTCAGCGTTACTGAATTAGCCACCGCCGACGACTTCCCCAGCAAACCCATCAAGATCATCGTGCCCTTTCCGGTAGGTGGATCGGCTGATATCGGCACACGCAAACTCGGCAGCTTGCTGGGTGAAAGGTTGGGACAACAAGTCGTGATCGACAATCGCCCCGGCGCAGGCGGAAACATCGGCACGGTGGCAGCGGCGAAATCTCCATCAGACGGGTACACACTCGTGTTCATCCTCAACACCACGATGGCGGTCAATCCGCACGCGTACGCCAATCCTGGATACCGCCCGCTCACCGACTTAGCGCCGATTTGCGTATCGGTAAAGTATCAGGGGATTCTGGTCACGCGGGCGGATTCGCCGATAGCAAGCGTGGCAGATGTGGTGCGTTTGGCCAAAGCGCAACCCGGCAAGCTCGCTTACGCTTCTGCCGGTATCGGTTCGCCGCAGCACCTGATGACCGAGCGGCTCAAGCAGCTCGCCGGCATCGATCTTACGCACGTGCCCTACAAAGGCGAGGCGCAATACCTTCCAGAACTGATCAGCGGCCAAGTAGACGTAGCGTTTGGCTATCCCGCGGCAACACTGTCGCAGCTGAAAGCCGGCAAGTTGCGCGCGCTTGCTGTGAGTTCAGCCACCCGCTTGCCCACGCTGCCGGATGTTCCGACCCTGGCGGAAGCCGGCGTCGCCGGCTATGACGAGAGCGGCTGGGCCGGCTACGCAGCGCCCGCCGGCACGCCGCCGGAACGCATGCAGAAGCTGGAGCAGGCTTTCCTCGCGGCGCTGCGATCGCCTGAGTTCAAAGCCTACGTCGACAGCCTGGGCAACGAACTCGTCGCCGCCGGCGCGGCCGAGACGAGTGCGTTGATCAAGACGGATTACGAGCGCTACGCGAAGATCGTGCAAGCGCTGGGCTTGCGCATTGAATGATGCGCCGACTCCCGACTTTGGGCCTCGCCACGATGTCGGTCAGGGGTAAGGGAGGTGCGCGCGGCGCCTGCCAGAGATCAAGAGTTACTTCAATGGGATTGGGCTACGAAGCGTTCGCCGGCACGCCAGAAGAAACCGTTGCTTGGGTGAAAGCGGACTACGAGCGCGACGGCAAGCTCGCCACACTGCTTGCGCTGCGGTTGGATTGATTTGACGTTACGCCCACCACCGGCAAGGAAGCTGCTGCACCGGCTACGAACGCTACGGCAAAATCGTCAAGACATTCGGGTTGCGGGTCGATTAGGAAGCAGGGCGAATCCGCCACCCCTACACAAATGTAGCCTACATTAGTGCCATACCCCGCCTCGTTCCGCCGCGCTAGCATGCGGCACTCGCCATAACGAGAAAGGCAACGAATGAATCTGCGCACCTGCATCACGACGCTCGTCTCCATGATTTGTCTGTTCGGGGCTGCCTACGCCGATAGAGAGCATGAACCTGCGAGCGGCGTTCGCGCCGCAGCAACCGAAAGCCCGCGGCACCTGCATCAAGTGCGCGCTAACCGCACGCAAAAGCAAAGTCCAAATCGGACTACTCCCGCGTTGCACGAGCGTTAGAGGTGGGCGCAGCGATGCGCTTTGGCGAAGTGCCCAGGCAAGAATAGAATGCCTCCTTGGCACGTAGACCAATGAAGGAGAGTGTCGATGCTTGCTTTGACTTCGCGTTGCGCCGCGCTGTTGCTTGCGGCGCTGCTCGCTACCACCGCCTGGGCAGAGAAGAAGTACGGCCCCGGTGTTTCTGACACCGAGATCAAGATCGGCAACACCGCGCCGTATAGCGGCCCGGTTTCCGCTTACGGCACCATCGCCAAGGCGCAAGCTGCGTACTTCCGCAAGATCAACGATGAAGGCGGCATCAACGGGCGCAAGATCAACTTCATCTCATTGGATGACGCTTACAGCCCGCCGCGAACCATGGAGCAGGTACGAAGACTGGTGGAGCAAGATGGAGTGTTCGCACTGTTTCAAAACATCGGCACGGCGCCAAACGCGGCCATTCAGAAGTACACCAACGCAAAAAAAGTACCGGCGATATTCGTGGCGGCGGTGTCCGAAAAGCTTGCCGATCCACAGAATTTTCCGTGGACCATGCCTTGGAATGCCCCGGCTACCCTTGACGGCAAGGTGTTCGCCAAGTGGTTGCTAAAGGAGAAACCGGCCGCCAAGGTCGCCGTGCTCTACCAAAACGACGATCTGGGCAAAGATTATTTGCGCGGGTTCAAGGCTGGCCTGGGCGACAAGGCAGCATCCATGATCGTCGCGGAAAGCAGTTACGAGACCAGCGATCCAACTATCGATTCGCAGGTCATCGCACTCAAGAGTTCGGGCGCCGATGCGCTGTTCGCCGCAGTCACGCCTAAGTTCTCGGCGCAGGCGATCCGCAAGGTCTACGACATCGGCTGGCGACCGACCTTCATGGTGAGCTACACGGGTTCATCGGTAGAGACGGTACTCAAGCCTGCCGGGGTGGAAAAAGCCGTTGGCATCGTTACCGCGTACTACACCAAGGGCGATACGGCCACCTTCAAGGATGACCCAGCCTATCAAGACTATTTGAGCTTTATGAAGAAGTATTACCCCGAGGGCGACGCCAACGATGCCGGAAATTCCTACGGGTACGCGGCGGCGTTGTCGTTCGTGGACTTGCTCAAGGCTTGCCGCGACGATCTGACGCGGGAGAACCTGATGCGGCAAGCCACGAGCTTGCAGAACGCGGTCAACCCGATGCTGCTGCCCGGTATCACGCTTTCGACTTCGCCGACCGACTATCACCCCATCGAGCAAATGCAAATGCTGCGCTTCGACGGTACGCGCTGGGTGCGTTTTGGCGAGGTGATCGGACAATAGTTTCATTCCAGAGAGATTTGCCGCAGCGCGGCTTTACGCCCCGCGCGTTGTATGACACCATTCGCGCGTACCGTTGCATCTACACCAGCAAGCGATCACAAAACTGAAACGCCGGGTAGGAGGAGCCGTTGCAACAACCAACAAGGGACGCGCAGCCCGTCTCCCCAATGGCGGCTGGTGCGCGCACCACTGCAACGCCAGCCGCACATACAGGCAGCATTCTTGAAGTTGATGGCGTCACGGTACGTTTCGGCGGGATTGTGGCGCTGGATGGCGTTTCGTTCGATGTCGCGCACGGCGAGATCGCTGGGCTAATCGGCCCGAACGGAGCAGGCAAGACCACGCTGTTCAATTGCCTCTCGCGCCTGTATCAGTTCGATCAAGGCGAGATTCGCTTCGAAGGCACGTCGATTCAGCAAACGCCCAAGCATTTAATTGCCGCCATCGGCGTCGGCCGCACATTTCAAAACCTGGCGTTGTTCCGCACCATGACCGTGCTGGAGAACGCGATGCTCGGCTGCCACTGCCGCACCCGCAGCGGTTTCTTGGCGAATGCGATACGCTTACCAGTTTCACGCCGAGAAGAAGACGAGATGCGGAACACGGCTGTACACTTGGTGGAGTTCTTGGGTTTGACGAACGTAGCTCAAGTGCCGGTGCAGCAGCTACCGTTTGGCACCGCCAAGCGCGTTGAGCTCGCGCGCGCGCTGGCGTCAAAGCCGAAGCTATTGCTGCTCGACGAGCCGGCCGCCGGCTTGAATCACACCGAAGTGGAAAAACTATTGGAGCTGATACGCGACATCCGCGACCGCCTGCAAATCACCGTGCTGCTGGTCGAGCATCACATGAACTTAGTGATGAAAGTATCGGATCGCGTGGTCGCTCTCGATTTCGGCCGCAAGATTGCGCACGGCACGCCAGCGGAGGTGCAGAATCATCCGGATGTAATCCGCGCTTACCTGGGTGGAAAAGCAACATGAAGCGCGCAGTTCCTAGGGCGCAATCCCACGCGCGCTTTTCGAGGCGCGCACGTCGTCGTCGCGCCACAAGCACATCTCACGAGCGCGAACGCTGCCGTGCGGCGCGATGGGGATGGCGCCCTAAATCGCGACATGCCGCTATACCCCGTTCCCGCGTGCAGTTCCGGAGCGCTGCTGCATCAGCAGCTTCTCAGACTCGAACGCGTACGCAGCGCGTGGTTCGTAGGGCGCAATCCCACGCGCGCCTTTCGAGGTGCGCACGTTCTTGTTGCGCGGCGGGCGCACCGCGCAGGGGCGAGCGCTGCTATGCCGCGCGATGGGGATCGCACCCTACATACCAAGGACGAGCGCAATGAGCGCCCTGCTCGAAGCGCAGGACCTGCACGCCAGCTACGGCGGTCCAGCTATCTTAAAAGGCATCAGTTTTACCGTAGGCGAAGGCGGCATCACCACCGTGCTTGGCGCCAACGGCGCCGGCAAAACGACTTTGCTGCGCGCGATTTGCGGCATGTGCCATCGCCGCGGCCGCGTGCGGTTCGCTGGCCAAGCAATCGAGAATAAAGCCACCGAGGATGTGGTGCGCCTCGGCGTGGCGCACGTGCCGGATGGGCGCGGCACTTTCCTGCACTTGACCACGGAGGAGAATTTGCGCTTAGGCGCGTATACGCGCCACCGCGATAAGACCGGCATCGCGCACGACTTGGAGCGCGTCTTCGGGTACTTTCCCAAACTGAAAGAACGCCGCAAGCAGCAAGCCGGCACGCTTTCCGGGGGAGAGCAGCAAATGCTTGCGATTTCGCGCGGGCTGATGTTGCGGCCGAAACTAATGCTGCTAGATGAGCCGTCGTTCGGTTTGGCGCCGCTGATCGTGCAGGATATTTTTCGCATCATGCGCGCCATTAACATCCAAGACAAAGTCAGCATTTTGCTGGTGGAGCAAAACGCCGAGCTCGCGCTGGATCTGGCCGATACCGCCTACCTAATGGAAACGGGCCAAGTAGTGCTCTCTGGGCCCGCAGAACAGATACGCAGCGATCCTTCGGTGCGCAAAGCTTACTTGGGATACTAAGATATGGACGCCCTCCTCCACCAAGTTTTTGCTGGCCTCGCCAGCGGCGGGATTTATGCAAGCCTTGCTCTCGCGCTGGTGATGATTCACAACGCCACCAACCACATCAATTTCGCGCAAGGCGAGATGGCGATGTTCTCGACTTATATTGCCTGGTCGTTGATCAACATCGGCGTGCCCTACTGGGCTGCGTTCGTGGCGACTATCGTCATCTCGTTCTTCGCCGCGGCGGCAATCGAGCGCATTTTGATTCGTCCGGTGGAAAAAGCGCCGGTCCTCACGGTGGTAAGCGTGTTCATCGGCTTGCTGCTGATCTTGAACAGTGTCGCGGGTTGGATTTATACGTACACCATCAAGAGCTTTACCTCGCCGTTTCCCTCTGAACCGCCGTTCGGCAACAAGTTTGTTTCCAGCCATGAGCTGGGCGCCATTGCCATCGCGTTGTTCGTTTTAGTTGCGATGTACCTATTCTTCCGCGTTACCCCGCTGGGACTGGCCATGCGCGCCGCTGCGGAGAATCCAGCCTCCAGCCGGTTGGTCGGCATCCGCGTGGGCTGGATGTTGGCGCTGGGGTGGGGATTTGCCGGGGCGATCGGCGCCATTGCCGGCATGATGATCGCCCCGCTGGTGTATCTGGATCCGAACATGATGGCAGGCATCATGCTGTATGCCTTCGCCGGCGCTCTGCTGGGCGGCATCGACAATCCGTGGGGCGCGGTGATCGGCGGTTTCCTCATGGGTGTGCTGGAAAACGTGGTTGGCGCACTCATCGGCACCGAACTCAAGCTCACCGTGGCGTTGGTGCTCATCATTATCGTTCTCTTGTTGCGGCCGAACGGACTGTGGGGTCATAAGGTGGTGAGCCGCGTATGAACACGACAAACAAGAGCCAGCTGCTCATCGCGCTTGCGGCAATCGCCGTTGCACTGGTGCTGCCGTTTGTCGTGCCGGACTATCGGATTTTTCAGCTCACGATGGTGTTGATCTATTCCATCGCCCTGCTCGGTCTGAATATTTTGACGGGTTATAACGGCCAGATTTCACTCGGTCACGGCGCGTTTTACGCGATCGGCGCTTATACCGCGGCCATCATGATGGATAAGGCCAATGCACCGTACTGGTCAACGCTGCCGGTGGCCGGCGTCATCTGCTTGGTAGTGGGTTTCTTGTTCGGATTGCCCGCGCTGCGCCTGTCGGGTCACCACCTTGCGCTCGCCACATTGGCGTTGGCGGTGGCGCTGCCGCAATTGCTCAAGTACAAGCATCTCGAACATTGGACCGGCGGCGTGCAGGGCATTAATTTGCTCAAGCCCGATGCACCGTTCGGTTTGAAACTTTCGCAGGACCAGTGGCTCTATTTGTTCACCTTGGCGGTGGTCGTGCTGATGTTCGTGTTGGCGCGCAATCTGATCCGCAGCCGTGTTGGGCGCGCGCTGGTGGCGATTCGCGATCACCCGGTCGCGGCAGAAGCTATGGGCGTCAACAACGCCATGTACAAGTCGCTTACCTTCGGCGTCAGCGCCCTCTACACCGGCGTGGCTGGCGCTCTGAGCGCTATCGCGGTGCAGTTTGTCGCGCCGGATAGCTTTCCGCTCACCATCTCATTCTTTTTTCTGGTGGGTATCGTCGTGGGGGGAGTCGCTTCCATCTGGGGGCCGATTTTTGGCGGCTTCTTCATCCAGTTTGCGCCTAATATGGCCGACTACTTGTCAAAAGATCTGACCGGCGCCGTCTATGGCGTCTTCCTGCTGCTGTTCGCGTACGTTATGCCCACTGGCGTGGTCGGCTTTCTGCGCAAACTGGCGAGCAAATCGGCCTAGAACGGGCGCGAATACGCTCGAGTTCCGCTGCCGGCCTGTGCACTTGCCGTAGAATTTTCGCTTAGAGCAATAATTCTCGATAGGAGACAGCATGAATCTGCATCATTTGAAGCGAGCCATCATGGCGCTATTCGCACTGCTCGCGCTCACTCCCTCGGCGCATGCCGAGAAGAAATACGATCCGGGCGCCAGTGATACGGAGATCAAGATCGGACAGACGATGCCCTACAGCGGCCCGGCGTCCTCCTATGGCACCATCGGCAAAGCCGAGGCTGCCTACTTCAAGATGATCAACGAGCTAGGCGGCGTGAACGGCCGCAAGATCAATCTCATCAGCTTGGACGACGGCTACACGCCACCGAAAGCTGTCGAGCAGGTACGCCGCTTGGTGGAGCAAGATCAGGTGTTGTTCCTTTGGCAGAACCTGGGCACACCGACCAATTCCGCGTTTCATAAATACGTCAATAGCAAGAAAATCCCGCATCTGTTCCTCGCCACCGGTGCAACGAAATGGGGCGATCCGAAGAACTTTCCTTGGACCATGGGTGGGCAGCCCACTTATCAAGCCGAGGCCACCATCTACGCCAAGCATCTGCTAAAAACCAAACCCGACGCGAAGATTGCGGTCCTGTACCAGAACGACGACTATGGCAAAGACTACGTCAAGGGTTTGAAAGACGGCCTGAAAGACAAAGCGCAGTCAATGATCGTCGCCGAACAAGGGTACGAAACCGCGGAGCCATCGGTCGACTCACAGGTGATCAAACTGCAAAGCTCGGGCGCGGATACCTTCTTTATTTTTGCGATCCCGAAGTTTGCCGCGCAAACCATTCGAAAAACCTACGACATCGGTTGGAAACCTGTGGTTTACGTCAACAATGTCTCCTCAGCGGTGGCAAACGTGCTACAGCCAGCGGGCCTAGAAAAGTCGGTCGGTCTGCTGACCGCACAATACTTTAAGGACAGTCACGACCCTCAGTGGGCGAATTCCACAGACGTGAAGCAGTACCTCGATTTTATGAAGAAACACCATCCGGACGGCGATCCAAAAGACTCTAACAATGCCTACGGCTTTATGCAGGCCAACTTATTGGTGCACGTATTAAAAGCCTGTGGCGACAACCTCACGCGCGAGAACATATTGAAGCAGGCGACGAGCCTGAAAAATCTCGAACTGCCAATGTTATTGCCAGGAATCAAAATCAACACCAGCGCCGATGACTACTTCATCATCGAGCAGTTGCAGATGGCGCGCTTCGACGGCAAGGAGTGGCGCTTGTTCGGCGAGTTGCTGGACTACTAACGACTACACTGCCCCAATCAGGAGATAGCATGAAACGCTTGACTGGATTGCTGCTTGTTGCTGCGTCGTTTGCTGTTGGCACCGCAGACGCGCAAAAGAAGTACGGCCCCGGCGCCAGCGACAGCGAGATCAAGATCGGCCAAACGATGCCGTACAGCGGCCCCGCCTCGGCCTACGGGACAGTCGGCAAGGCGAGCGCGGCTTATTTCGAGAAAATCAACAGCGAAGGCGGCATCAACGGCCGGAAGATCACCTTCTTGTCATTGGACGATGGCTACACTCCGCCAAAAACTGTGGAACAAGTGCGCAAACTGGTGGAGCAGGAAGGCGTTTTGCTGCTATTCGGCACGCTCGGTACGCCGACCAACAGCGCGATTCACAAATACGTGAACGCGAAAAAAGTGCCGCATCTGTTTCTGAATACCGGTGCGACCAAGTGGAATGACCCTAAGAATTACCCGTGGACGATGGGCTACAACTTGAGCTACCAAGCCGAGTCGCGCATCTATGCCAAGTACTTGCTGCAGACCAAGCCCACTGCGAAGATCGCGATTCTTTACCAGAATGACGACTACGGCAAAGACTATGTGAAGGGGCTCAAGGACGGTTTGGGCGAGAAAGCCAAGAGCATGATCGTCGCCGAAGCGTCCTACGAGGTGGCCGAGCCGGCAATCGACTCACAAATCATCAAGCTGCAAGCATCGGGGGCCGATACGTTTTTCAACGTAACCACACCGAAGTTTGCGGCGCAGGCGATCCGCAAAGCACACGATCTCGGCTGGAAACCGCTGCACATCTTGAATCAAGTTTCTTCCTCGGTTGGCGCGGTGCTCACGCCGGCCGGTTTGGACAAGTCCGTCGGCCTGATTACCGCCTCTTCCTATAAAGACCCGGTCGATCCGCAATGGAAAGACGACGCGGGGATGAAGGATTATTTGGCGTTTATGAAAAAATACTTTCCCAGCGCTGATGTTACTGACGTGTTTAACGCCGTCGGCTACTCAACGGCGCAATGTCTCGTCCATACTCTGAAGCAAAGCGGAGAGGATTTAACGCGTGAGAATGTGATGAATCAGGCGCGCAATATCAAGGAGTTGCAGCTGCCGATGTTGCTGCCGGGAATTAAGATCAACACCAGTCCAGAAGATCATTCGGTGCTGTCACAAGCACAACTAGCGCGCTTTGATGGCAAGGAATGGAAGTTGTTTGGCGAAGTAATCGGCGGGAAATAGCGCGCGGAACGCAATGCTCGATGCATCAACCGACGCGCACGCGTTGAAGAATGATGGCAGTCGAAGCAGCGCTCAAGCTGCAGCGAGACAGTGTACGCTGAATAGTTGATCCTGGTCGACCCACACCTGCAGCGCTTGCATGCCGCATGAGCGCGCCAGGGATTGAAAATCGCCGAGGCTATACTTGCATGAAATTTCCGTGTGAATGGTCTCGCCCACGTCGAACGCAAACGGGCGTTGCGCGACGCAAACGCTCTGGCGCACCAGGCTAACCAGGTGCATTTCGATGCGTTTTTCTGTGGCGTTGTAGAAGGCGTGATGCTGGAATCGTGACAAGTCGAAATTAGCGTCGAGTTCGCGATTGATTCGCTGCAGCACATTTAGATTAAATGCTGCCGTTACGCCTTGGGCATCGTTGTAAGCATCGTGCAGCACCAGTGGATTCTTAACTAGATCCACGCCCACCAAAAAGACGTCCCCAGCGCGCAGCAGCGTCAGAACGTTGGCAAAGAACGCCTGCGTCTCGGCGGGCGTAAAGTTGCCGATGGTCGAACCCGGGAAATAAATAACCCGCTTGCGGTAACGCTGCTCACTGAAATCCGGCAGCCGAAATGGCTTGCTGTAGTCCGCGCACACCGCAACCACGTGCAAATCCTGGTACGCATCGACAAGTTCCTCGGCGGTCGCCATGAGCAGCCCGCGCGATATGTCGATAGGCATGTACGCCGCGGGTCGGGCCGCTTCGATAAGGATCCGAGTCTTGGTGCTCGCGCCGCTGCCGTACTCTATGAGCAGGCTCTGCGGCCCGATTAGCTGCGCCATCTCGCTGGCATAGCGGCGCATTAGGTGCAGTTCGGTGCGGGTCGGATAGTACTCGGGCAAATCGCAAATCGCCTCGAACAACTCTGAGCCGCGATCGTCGTAGAAGTACTTTGCGGGGATGGTTTTTTGCTTAAGGGCCAATCCGCGCAGTACATCGTCGCGGAAGGAGATGCTCACCGGGGAAAGGTCATGGAACTCGAATCGATCTGAAGCAATCGCCTCCCTGCTCGAGTTCATGATCGCAACAAGATATCGCGGTGCCGCTCGATCCACTGTTTGACGCGGTTGGCATCACCGATGCGCGAATACTTGCCATAGGAATCAAGCAAAACGATCGCCACCGGGCGTCCGGCAACAATCGCGCGCAGCACTAGGCACTGACCCGACTCGTTGATAAAACCAGTCTTGCTCAATCCGATGGTCCAGCCCACATCCCGCGTAAGCAAATTGGTATTGCGGAACGTGGTGAGTACGCCGCCGCGCGGCGTCGACAGCACCACCGCGTAGCTTGGCGTAGTTGAATATTCGCGGATGATCTCGTACTTGTGCGCTAGGTGTACCAGCGTCGCCAGATCGCGAGCGCTGGATACGTTCGCGGTGCTCAGCCCGCTAGAGTCCGCAAACATGGTGTGGATCAAACCGGCTCGTTCAGCGGCCAAATTCATGCGCGCGACGAACTTAGTGACCCCACCTGGGTAGGTGCGCGCCAACGCGTGCGCAGCGCGATTATCCGAAGCCATCAGCATGATGCGCAGTAACGCCGCCCGCGGCAGCGTAACGCCCACGCGCAGACGCGATCCGGTGTGACGGCGCTGGTCCAAGTCTTCTTCGCTAATCGTAACCGCCTGGTTCAGCGGCAAGCGGCTGTCCAGCACGACCATCGCGGTCATGAGCTTGGTGATCGAGGCGATCGGCTGCACCGAATCGACGTTTTTCGCGTAGAGGATGCGATGCGTGAGTTGATCGGCCACCAGCGCGGCGGACGAGCGCAGCATCAGATCGGTATATACGGCGCGTGGCGGAAACTCGACGTTTTCCTGGCGCTGCGCCGGAAGCGCCAACTTCGGACTAGGACGCAGCGCAGCGAGCTTTTCTTGCTGCGGTCCCGTGTCGGCCGCGCGAGCAAAAGGGGCGAACACGGCCGCGATTATCAAAACCGCCACACCGGATTTACATAACTTAGGAAATTTTGATTGGCGCATACTCTTCCGCTTAGTCTTCTAACGCCGCCGCCCTTACCGCTTCTGGCAACAACATTTTGTTACCCCCCAATTTTAGGATAAGCAGCACTCTCTGGCGCGCATCGATTAACTGATTGGATGCAGAGAGTATGGCGGTGTTGTCTTTTGGCAACGTTGTTCATACTTTGCAGGCAGCGCTGCACGCATGGACGTGCGACCAGCCGTCGCCCGGGCAGAGTTGCGGCAGAGTACTTGCGCCTATTCTTTTTCTCCCTATGTCGCGAGATACTAGCCGCAGCCGATCAGGCAGAATGCCGAATATACTGAGCAGACTATCCAGGCAGCAGCCTCTATTAAAAATAGTGTTAGAAGTATTCTAATGACAGTATAAGTTCAACAACATCTCAAGATGAACGAATCGAGCGTTACCCGCGATCAACTCATACTTGCCGAGCAAATGCGCTCGCTCGATCAGGCCATGATCATCGCGCCGTTCACACTGATCTTGGTCGGAGCAGTACTCGTGTATGCGGTTTGGGGGCACGTCGAGTCAGCGTTGCTGGTGGCGTGGCTCGTGGCGGTTATCGTCTGGCAAAGTGGGCGTTTCGCGCAAAGCCTTTATTTTCGCCGACTGAAACCGCCGCCCCAGCGCGCACAATGGTGGGCCGGCATGTATACCTTTGCCACTTTGGTGTCGGGCTGCATGTGGGGCCTGGGCGCGTGGCTACTGTTCGTGCCGAGTTCGCTGTCATTGCAGGCCTTGCTGACGATGGTGCTAACCGGCTTGGTCAGCGGCTCGGTTGCAACCAACACCGCCTATCGTCCGGTGCATTTCGCGTTTGCCGTGCCGGTGCTTGTGCCCCTGGCGGCGCGTAACGCGTGGGAGGCGGACTCACTGCACATCGTCACCGCGTTCTTGGTGTTAGTGTTCCTGGGTTTCCTGCTTATGACGGGCAAGCGCATCAGCGTGCGCGTCACTGAATCGATTCGCATGCGCTTCGAGAACATCGAGTTGATTGAGCAGCTTCGGCAACAAAAATCCATGGCCGAGCGGTTACAGCACGAGGCAGAAGAGGCGAACCAGGCCAAGTCGCGCTTTCTTGCCGCCGCCAGCCATGACCTGAGACAGCCGCTGCATGCTCTCAGTTTGTTCACTGGCGTGCTCGAGCAAAACGTGCGGCAAGCAGAAGCCCGCGGTGTTGTTCAGAACATGCGTGCTTCGGTAGACGCTCTAGAAGCGTTGTTCAACGAGCTGCTAGATATCTCGAAGCTCGACGCGGGCGTGGTTGCGCCCAGTATTACCACGTTCGCATTGGCGCCTCTGTTCGATCGCGTGCGCAATGACTTCGAGCCGCAGGCGGCGGCGCGTGGGCTGATGCTGCGCGTGCGTTCGACTAGACTCACCACCACGGGCGACCCAATTCTGCTTGAGCGCATCGTTCGCAACTTGGTTGCCAACGCGATCCGCTACACCCTTCGCGGCCGCGTGCTGCTCGGATGCCGCCGGCGCAGCGGCGCAGCGGTCGAAGTTCAAGTGCTCGATACCGGTATTGGCGTTCCTGAAGCAGAACGCACACGTATCTTCGAAGAGTTCTATCAAATCGGCAATCCTGAGCGTGATCGCGGCAAGGGCTTGGGGTTGGGTTTGGCGATCGTCAAGCGTCTGGCCGATCTATTGGGGTACGTTGTGCGCATCGACTCGCGCGTGGGGTGCGGATCGCGCTTTAGCGTGCGCATCCCGCTCGCACAAGGCAGCCATTCTCCTGCTATTCCCGCGCAGAGCAACCGGGGCTGTGAGGAAACCAACGAACTTGCCGATCATTTCGTCCTCGTGGTAGACGATGACAGCGGCGCGCGCGAAGGATTGCGGGCTTTGCTCAAGGGCTGGCGCTGCCGCGTCTTGGTCGCAGCGAGCTTGGCCGAACTCGAGCAGAGCCTGCTCGCGCGCGGGGAGCATCCGGATGTGATTGTGACCGACTATCGCCTCCGAGATGGCAGCAATGGCATCATGCTGATTGAAGCGCTGCGAAACCGCTACGGCGCCACGCTGCCTGCCGTGATTCTGACCGGCGATATGCGCTTAACCGCCGATCAAATGCATACGGCCGGCGGCACGAACTCGGTCGAATGGTTGCAGAAACCGGTCGCGCCGGAACGATTGCAGGCGACGCTCGCGCGCGCACTAAAACTTTCTGCCTAGCCGGCATGCCCACACCACACTTTGTTCTCGGAGAAGTATGAACAAGAAAATCAAACGCGAATCGATGGTGCGGTGGTTCAGCCCGCGGGTGCTCGCGCAAACGGCATTCGATGTGCTGGTCTCGGGGGCGCTCGGGCGTCATACCGACTTTCGCAGACTGGAAAGCTTGCACAACAGCCAGGAAGCGCCTTGCTACGACTACACCACTGAGACCGGCGAGTTTTGGTTGGACTACGTCGCCGACAGCGGCGACGGTTGGGATTCGACTTATGCCGTCGCGCGCTATGTATCGCAGAATGCGCTGACTTTGCGCGATTTGCATGGACAAGAGCACAAAACCGTGCGCGGCCGCGCACTGATCTTTGGCGGTGACCAAGTTTATCCAATCGCCAGCCGCGATCTATACCAAAGCCGCTTCATCGAGCCCTACGAGCAAGCCGCGCGACAAGCTGAAGGGTTAGAGCGGCGCGATATCTATGCGATTCCCGGTAACCATGACTGGTATGACAGCTTGGTTGCATTCACGCGGCTGTTCTGCGCACAACGCCAAATCGCCGGCAGTCCGACGCGTCAAGAACGAAGCTATTTCGCGCTGCGATTGCCACACGGATGGTGGCTGCTCGCCGCCGACGTGCAGCTAAATTGCGATATCGACGACCTCCAATACCGGTTCTTTGAATCGGTTGCACGCAGAATGGATGCTGACGATCGCATCATCATGTGTGTCGGCGAACCGTACTGGATATTGCGTGAAAAATATGGCGAGAAGTCATTGGCAAAGGTCATTCGCGCCGACGCTGCCGCCGCGGCGCTGGGCGCTAAAGCCGAGCAGAAAGTGGCACAACTCGATGAGCGGCTGCAGGCTCTTGCTCTTACGCTCGGTGACGCGCGTTTTAATGAACGGCCGCTTGAGATACTAGAGCAAGAAGTGCTGAAGCGCCGCATCTCGGTGTACATTGCGGGCGACTATCATCACTACCGGCGTTTTGCCACCAAAGATCAATCGCGCCAAAAGATTACCGCAGGCGGCGGCGGGGCGTTTCTGCACCCGACGCACGACCTACCTAAAGACAAGATCTTGGCGGCTCAAGCGGCCGGCGGCGAACGCTTCAAGCTGCAACCGCATTCCTTCCCCGATGCAAGAACATCGCGGTGTTTAACGTGGCGCAATTTGGCTTTTCCGCTGCTCAACCCTTCATTTGGGTGGGTGCTTGGCTCAATGTATTTGATCGTCGCGTGGCCGATCGCGCATCGACTAACCGCCCGGGGAATGACGGAATCGATCGATCTTGGCGCCTGGCTGCGCGCCGCGATGGCGCAGCTAACGCCAGGTCAGCTCCTCATATTGTTGGCCGTATACGCTGGCGGGGTGCTGTTTACAGATACGCATTCGCGCGTATATCGCGTTGTTGCGGGATTCGTGCATAGCACGGCGCACATCGCTGCGGCAGTTGTTTTAGGCGCATTCGCCGCGCGTTGGAGCGCGGCGGGGTTCAGCGCCTACTTGCCGTCCTTGCTGGCAACCGGCGTCATCATTGCGGTTGGCGGCGCGTTTGTCGGCGCCTTGATCTGGGGCATCTACCTACTGGTTTCGCTCAACGTCTTTGGACGCCATGCCAACGAAGCATTTTCCGCTCTGCGCATCGCCGACTATAAGAATTTCCTGCGATTGCGCATCGGTGCCGACGGTCAACTTAGCATCTACCCGGTGGGTATTGATCGGGTGCCGCGCTGGAGGCGCTGGGGGCGAGCGGCGCGCCGAGGCAGCGCGCCACGCTTGATTGAAGGACCGATTACAGTGGCGATGCCTCGCACGCTCAAACTGTAGCGACTACATCCGTGCGAGAACGACACCGCCGCGTTGTTCCAGCCACTCTTTGATATGTTGGGCGTCGGTGAGACGGCCTTGGCGGCCGAATGAGTCCAGTAAGACGATGACGACAGGGCGGTCGGACACTTTGGCCTGCATAACGAGGCAATGTCCCGCTTTGGAAATGTAACCGGTTTTGCTAAGTTCGATTTCCCAATCGTGGTCCCGCGTCAGTGCATTGGTGTTGCGAACGAATTGCAGGCGCGCCTTACGTTTGCGCGCTGCGGTGGCAAGGGTCAGCTCGCCCGTGGTTGAATACTTGCGAATCAAGGGATGCTGCGCAGCCAGGCGAACCAGTGTGACGAGATCGTAGGCGCGGGACACGTTGTTAGGGCTCATGCCAACGGGGTCGACGAAATGCGTATATGTCATCCCATATTGACGCGCCATGTCATTCATTTTGGCGACGAAGCGGCTATATCCGCCGGGGTGATTGTTCGCGAGCGCCATGGCTGCGCGATTATCGCTCGCCATTAGCATAAGCCGCAGTAGATCCGCGCGCGAGGCACGCTGACCCACGCCGAATCGTGAGCGGGTATGACGCACGTAGCCGACATCGGCGGACTTGATGCGAATGACCTCATCCAGCGGCTCACCGCTGCTGAGCACCACCAGCGCTGTCATGAGCTTGGTGACTGAGGCAATAGGTTGCACGCTGTCCGCGTTTTTCTCAATCAACACTTGATCGGCGACGGGATCGACCACCAAAGCGGACGATGCCCACAACTGCGGGCGCCGCGCGTCTTCGGGCAGAGACTGAACTTGATAATGCGGAACGCTTGGCTCGATTTCTGCGGGCGTTAAGTAGCTCGAATCGAAAAATAGGTCCAAGCGCTGAGGCTTTTGCGTTGCCTCTGGCGCCGCTGTGTTTTGCATTTGTTCTTGTGCAACCACGCTGCCTGCCGCGACGCTCAGCCCGCAGCACAGCAACATGACTTGGATAATCTGATGCACTTCTCGCCCCCGGTTTGACAAACGACCGAAGACCCCATGGCAACTTTCATGCCTGGAGCTGCAGGGAGCAAGCGTCCAACACCTCTACGTGCAGATTGAGAGGCCTTAGCGGACGGCGTAGGGCCGGCAGCGCCCGCGCGTCGCGTTGCGTTTAATGCAAATGTCGCATCTAACATGTTGCCATATAACCAGTTTTATTTGGCACCATCGAGCATTGCAGATTGGGCGGGAGCTTGATCTGCGTTACCTGCGCCCGGCCTGACACCGTCGAGCCACCGCATGGCCACTGCCGTCGTGCTGAACTTGTGCTTGGCTGAGCGCCGAAACACGGCAGTTGTGGGTGACGTTTTGCGTCAGTGGTATTCGAGCGGCAAACTATACTGCCCCCTGAGCTTAGCGTCCGGCCATAACGGGAGCAGATTGAGACGTTATACTCACACCACTTTCCACGTCCCTTGAACCCTCTTCGCCTGCTTGCTCCTGTTGCAGGCGCCACATCTGCGCGTAAGCACCCTCTTGGCGCAGGAGTTCATCGTGCGAGCCTCGCTCCACAATACGGCCCTTTTCCATTACCAGGATCTGATCGGCGTCCACGATTGTCGAGAGTCGATGCGCGATCACCAGCGTGGTTCGGCTGCGCGCGATTTCCTGTAGCTCGACTTGGATCGTCTTCTCTGTCTTTGAGTCAAGCGCAGAAGTCGCCTCGTCGAACACCAGGATGCGCGGGTCCTTCAGCAAGGTGCGCGCGATCGCCACGCGTTGCTTCTCCCCGCCAGAAAGCTTCAAGCCGCGTTCGCCCACCGCCGTATCCCAGCGTTTCGGCAACGATTCTACGAACTGATAGATGTGCGCCGCCTGCGCGGCGCGCATGACCTCCTCGCGCTGCGCCTCGGGCCGGCCGTAGGCTATGTTGTAATAGATTGAATCGTTGAACAACACCGTATCTTGCGGCACAACCCCGATCGCGCGCCGCAAACTCGCTTGTGTTACGTCGCGCAAGTCTTGCCCATCGATGCAGATGCGCCCAGCGCTCACGTCATAGAAGCGGAATAGCAATCGCGCCAAGGTCGACTTGCCCGATCCAGAAGCCCCGACCACGGCGACCGTATGCCCAGCCGGAATGCTGAAGTCGATGTCAAAAAGGATTTGCCTATTCGCGTCGTAGGAAAAACTCACCTGCTCAAAGCGAACCTCAGCGCCGCTCACCACGAGTTCGCGCGCGCCCACCTGGTCTTCCACTTCGCGGTTTTCTTGGATGAGCTTAAACATACGCTCAATATCGATGACCGATTGCTTAATTTCGCGATAAACCATGCCCAGAAAATTCAAGGGGATGAACATCTGGATCAGCAGCGCGTTCACCAGCACTAGATCACCCAGCGTCATGCTGCCGCTCACAACGCCGGCGGATGCCTGCATCAAAATCAGCATGACGCCAACCGCGATTAACCCGCTCTGCCCCGCGTTAAGCATACCCAGCGTCATTTGGCTCTTGACTGCGGCGTGCTCCCACTTCTGAAGATTCTCGTCGTAGCGCCGCGCCTCATACTCTTCATTGCCAAAGTACTTGACTGTTTCGTAGTTGAGCAAGCTGTCGACGGCTTTGGTGTTGGCTTTTGAATCCATTTCGTTCATGCTGCGGCGATACTTAGAGCGCCACTCGGTCACGGACACCGTGTAGAAGATGTACGCGGCCAGCGTACACACCAAGATCAACGCGAAGGTGGCGCCAAACTTGGTCAGGAGAATCGCGCAAACCAAAGACACTTCAAACAAAGTCGGCAAGATGCTGAACAACATGAAGTTCATCAGCGTCGAGATGCCGCGCGTGCCGCGTTCGATGTCGCGCGAAACTCCACCGGTCTGCCGTTCCAGATGAAAGCGAATGCTTAGCGTGTGCAGATGCCGAAACGCCTGCAGTGCGACGCGCCTGATCGCGTGCTGGGTTACCTTGGCAAAGATAACATCGCGCAGATCGGCGAACACAGTCGAAGCCAATCGCAGCAAGCCGTAAGCGACCAGTAGCGCCACCGGCACGGCCAGCATCTGTTGCGGCCGGTCTAGCCCATCGACAATCTGCTTAAGCAGCAACGGCACGCCCACATTGGCGAGCTTGGCGCCGACCAGGCAGAGCAATGCCAGCAACACCCGACCGCGATGCTCCCACAGGTAGGGCACGAGCAAGCGCACCGTCGCGCGCAAATCACCGGATGGCGCGCGCGCACCGCTGCTGTTTGCAGTGTCGAGATAGTCGACCGACGAACGACCGGAGTGACCGCGCATCAGTTCATTGTAACGAACTGCAGCGTCACAAGGTCGCACGCAGCCCGCGCTAATGTCGTCAACTGGTTACTTCTTCCGGTGCGGTGCGCTCGAAACCCTTAATTGCGTCGCGTAGAAATGCCGGCACCGGGGCCGCTTTGCGGGTAGCCGGGTCGGCATTCACGTACACAAGTTCACCGCTGATCAGATGCAGGTCGCCGCGATGAATCTCAAGCAAGAAGCGCAAGCTCGATCGCCCAAGGCGCGCCACGCGAATATGCACCTCGATAACGTCGTCGTACTCGGCCGAACGATGGTACTCGACCACAGCCTTCTTCGCGTATAGGTCCGTGCCGTGCTGAGCAAACCCTTCCGGGTAGGGCAGGCCGATAGCGCGGTAGTACTCCGTCACGGCGACATCGAAATAGGTCAAGTAATGACCGTTAAACACGATACCCTGCCGGTCTACTTCTGCCCAACGCACACGCAGCGGATAAAAGAAACTGAAATCAGATTTCGCCAATGCTTGCGCTCACGATAAACCAGGAGCGCGCATTATAGAGCGCACGCTGGGCGTATTACCCGGTCAGAAAAAGCCCGCGGCGCCGCGCGCACCGCGGGCTCCGGGTTATCGCGCTAGTTGCTGCGCCGCGATCCGTCTTGGCCGTTGCCGCATGATGCGCATAGTCCGCGTACCACGACCTCGAGAGAGCGCGCGGAATATCCAACCGGCACTTTCAAGGCCTTGGGTCCGATCTGGTTCTCCAGCCCCATGATCTGTCCGCACGAAGTACATTTGAAATGCGTTCGATTCTCGCTGTTGCCGCTGACCGGCACATCAAATCGCCACACGCGATCATCCCCCGCAATCTTGTGCGCCAGCTTTTCCTTAGTGAGCCATTCCAGCACGCGGTAAATGGTGACGCGGTCAATCGGCATCTCGCGCGAGACGCGCTGCTCCACTTCATGGTGCGACAGCGCTCGACCGGCCTCGAGCAGCACGCGCAACACCTGCACCCGCGCAGTTGTGAGCCGCTCTCCAGTCGATCGGATCAGCGTCTCAGCCACGTCCGATGAACGTTTGGCTCCCGTCATCCCAACCCCCAACAGATCATTGTTATCTGCATTCAATCGTGTCTCCCGTTGCACCGCTATGTTGAGCGAATTTATGTACTGTTAGTTAGCCGCCGGATTTTTCACGCCTAGTTGAACAACTTGCTTTTTAGAGCGGCTAGGCTTTGTTCCAATGAACTTGCCGCGGGCACGTTGCCGTCTGGGGTGAGTTGATCGACCAGCTGCGGCAGCAAATGCGCCAGACCGGTTGAAGCCTGGTCGGCCGAGAGACCCGCCTTTGAAGCAAGACGGCCGATGGTGTCGCCGCCGAGGGCATGGCTCAGCTGATCGCCGGATACCGGCAAATTCTGTCCCGTGCTGACCCACGAACTAATTTGATCCCCCAGGCCCTTTTGCTTGAACAGATCAATGAGTCCCGCCAAGCCCGCGCCATTGGTGCCGCCTTTGCCCAACATGCCGAGCACGCCTTCCACCAATGCCTGTTGTTGGTTGCCGCCCAGAACTTTGCCGAGTACTGCGCCGGCCAGCGAATCAAGTAACCCCATGCGATCAACTCCTCCGTGAGTTTGTGCATCGGATCGTGATCTCGTTGCGAGACGTCCACGATGGAATGCGCGCGAATTATTCAGCACAGCAAGGGCTATCACAAGCGGAAAGAGATGTTGCCATATTCCATCCATAAGTGTTCGTAGTGGCTTCTCTCTCCTCTGAGCTTGAACTAAAACGAAGCTGCGGCTGCAATTGCAGCGCAACAAAGTTTGACAAAATCACGCAGCGGAATCGTTCGCGTTTGTGCGCGCTGCCGCAAACCCGCTGACAGATTCAATCTGGACGCTGCAGTTGGGCGCGCCCGAGTTTGCCGCAGCCGGGCGGGTTAGGCGCAATGGGCCTGCATAGCTAGCCCTGCAACGAGGGGCAACCACGACGCGAGGGTGAGTGCGGCCCAATCGGATGCGCAGCGAGCTCGCTCAGTGGGTGAAGTCACCATGCGCACGAACAGCATTCCCCGGCAGCTTTGGGAAGAACGCACTGCCGCATCCAAGTGCCATCCAACGCGGCTGAATCGCGCTACTTCGGCGCTGTACCCGCGGGCACCCCGCCGCGCATCTCTTGCCACACAAGTTCCAGCTCGCGTGGCAAAGCATGCTGGGGATAGCGCTGTTTGAACAAGTGCAAAGCTTCTCTAGTCTGCGCCAGATGTCCTTCGCGATGCAGTCGCGAAATATGCGCCAGCCAGCGCTCGGGATTCGCATATAAGTCGACGGACTGCGCATCCTCGTTGCGAGCCTGTTGTGCTGGGGCTTGCGCATCGCGCGCCGCGCTCCCGGGCGCGGGAATAACCGGCACAGACGCAGCAGTGTCGTAGGGGACATCCGAGACCAGTTCACGCTTTTTATCCTTGGCTAGAGAAGCGCGCTCCTGCGCATGCGCTTCATCATCGGGTGGCGCCTGCATTGCCCCGACCACCGACTCGGCATCCGTCGTTTTGGATGATGCGCTGCCCGCGCCCGAGGGAGCGCTGCGCGGCGCTTCACTCGCTTGATCGGCCAGCACAGGTTGCGCCGGCGCATCGGCGTGCCCCGGAGCCGCATGGACTTCAGCTGCTGCCGGTGTACCCGCGCTTTGCGTCCGTGCTCGCGCCGATTCGGGTCGCGCTCGAGGCGCCTGGGCTGACGGCGGGCTTGGCGTTGATGCGATCTTTTGTTCGGCCGGAGCGGCGCGCCGGGCAGGCGGTGGCACGGCTTCGGCAACGGCAACGGCGTTATCGCGGGACGCCTTGGCTTGCGGTTTGTCAGCCGCCGCTTGCCTTGGGGCCACTGCGTTGGTGGACGCACCGTTCTCGGCATGCGGTGGCGGTGCGGCCGGCGCTTCCTCCGCCGGTGCACTCATCTGCGTTGGCGCGCTGGCTGGAGCTTGCGCAACAGTCGGTTGCGGCAACGCACCTTCCGGCGTTTGGCTAACGCGCAATACCAGAAGTGAGGCAAGCACCAGCATCGCAGCGGCGGAAAGCGGCACATACCACGTGCGCCACCGCGCCGCTCGCACGAGCGTGGGACGCGCCCCGAGCTCACGCCGCGCCGCAGCGTGAATCGCAGCGTCGCTTTGTGCGGAAGGCCGTTCTGCGGGTTCTATGCTAGCGCGATAGGCTCGCGATAGCGGCGATTCACCTGCAAGGTAGGCGTCGAGTATCTTGTCGTTCGGCTCGCTCATGATTTCACCACCAGCCGCGCATTCCGCGCTCGAGTTTGGCTACGGCATAGCGCAAGCGGCTCTTTGCCGTTTCGCGGTCAACGCCCGTTGCCTGGGCGATTTCCTCCACGCCCATACCCGCTTCTTCGCGCAGCAACAAGGCTTCGCGTTGCGCCTCCGGAAGCTGCGCAATGAGTTCCAGCAGACGCGTGCCTTGCTGGCGCGCACTAACCTGGCGCTCTGGATTCACGCTGGCATCGGCCGGCAGGGTGTGCAGCGGATCTTCCTCACTGTCATGATCGAAACTCGCCATCTGCATCTGTTTGCCGCGGCGAAAATAGTCGATGACGCGATTGTGCGCCATGCGATAGAGGTAAGTGGAGAACTTCGCCTGCACGGTGTAGGTGGCGCGAGCGCGCACCAGATTCATCCAAACGTCCTGAAACACCTCCTCTGCCACACCGCGCTCGCTCACCAAGCGCGCAATGTAGCGATACAGCCCGCCCTGGTGGCGCGCGTAAAGCAGATCGAACGCCCCGGCATCGCCATCGCGATAGCGCTGCATCAAGTCTTCATCGGCAACGTCAGCAAGTGGGCTGTCCATACGCGCCGGCGAGTGTAACTCAAGCGGCCAAAGACAAGCGGCTGGGGGTCTAGTCCCAGCCGCTGCGGCACCCGGTACTGTCATTAGATTAGTGCATTTAACAAGACTGCATCAGCACCGGTAAAGTACTCTGGTCACAGTATGGATCTACCAGCGGCGGCGCGGCGGATCCGGCACGAAGTTGCGCGGAAACGGCTCCGGGTCGCGCGATCGGGCGTGGCGATCATGTTCCGGCACGATGCCCCGTGCAGCCAAATTGCGATAGCTGTCGTAGTAGATCGTGATGATTTCATCCGGCTGGTTCGAAGCGCGCTCGAACTCGGTGTAGCGCGCTGCGGAGTACTCGCGCTCGCCGTGCCCAGTGCCCAAGCTCTGCTCCGTTTGCCGTTCACTGTAACTGTGTGCGCTATCCGGCAGCGCGCGCTTCGCACTTTCGCTGTTGCGGCGCGCATGCCCACTAGCGGACGGTGCACGAGCGTCGCCGTGGCTGCGCCAGCGATCATCGCGATCGTGCGCGGGGTAGTCGGGCTCGTACACTTGTGGTTCATACTTGCGGCGGAACACAGCGACACCGATCACGCCGACATCATCCGGGCGCCCGGTGCGAGCGGCGTATGAATCAGGCAAGTCGGTAAAGTAGAAGCGCGCCACATCCTCCATGTTCTTGCGCCAACCCTTAACTTCCGTGGTGTTCCACGGGTTAAGCACATAACCCGATTGATTCCAACTCGCGGTCTTGCCGGAGATCACATTAACACCGTCCACCGCCATGACGCCCAGCACATCTTCCGAAGCTTGGCTGCGCAGCCTGACTTGATACTCGTTCCCCGGCTTGCCGGCGACATAGTATTTGCCGCCATAGAAGTACACCGGCAGCTCACGCCCTTGCGCGCGGTCGTAGATCGACACGTCGACCAAGCGGCCGACTGCGTTGGCCTGCTCTGACAAACCTGCGGTAGCCAGCAAAGCGGCCACCAAACCCAAGCGTTTCATTACGTTCTCCTTTGGTCGCGCTAGTAGGTTGCGACAAGAATAGAAACGCGCGAACAGGCGCTAAGGGTTAACTGAGATTTGTAACAAGATGTAGGTTTAACGACTGATTCATAACGATATTTCTTGCGCTCTCGAAGCACCGGCGGTCACCGCGAGGTGGCTCAACGCGGCTCGATCTTGCCACCCGACTCGGCTGATGCTGCTACAAGCGCCGCTGAATCCGCGATCACGGCGCGCCGCCGACCGGTCGCTTTGGCTTGCCGCAGCGCGCGTTCGGCAAATGCCACCACCTCGTTCGCGTTCTCGGCGCCATCACATTGCACGATCCCAGCAGAAAACGTCTGCTGCAACGGGATGACCTTGCTTAGACGTTGCAGCATGGCACGCGCCTGCGCCGCATCGCAGCCATTCAACAACAAAGCGAACTCCTCGCCGCCGTAGCGCGCGATCTGATCGTCCTCGCGCAGTTCGGCGCGTATCGCCGCCGAAGTGTCGGAAAGCAGCCGATCGCCAGCCGCTTGGCCGTGCTGGTCGTTGAACTTCTTGAAGTGGTCCAAATCCAGCATCACTACGCACAGCGGCATGCGCGTGCGGTGGCAACGCTGCAGCGCCCGCGGGAGTTCTTCGTCCCAAGCGCGCCGGTTCGCCACGCCGGTAAGCGTATCGGTGCGTGCCAGGGTATCGAGTTGCGACAGGAGATCATCGCGTTTGCCGAGCACGCGCCACAGCAGCAACAGCAGCAACGCCGCGAATACTAGGCTGCACGCGGCAATGAACGCTAAACCTGCGCGCGCTTGCGTCTGCCCTAGATCTAACGCGCGCAGTCCTTGCGGCACCGTCAACAGTGACAACGCCAAAATCAACGCGACCAATATCAACGCGAGCACCAGCAGCAGCGGGCGCGACGATTGCAACGGGCGAAGCATCGATTAGCAGAGCATAGATAACGAGCGGTACGCCCATTCTAACGTTGCCGAGCGGGGGCTGCCTTCCGTGCCGTGACTTGGTTTGCTGCTGCGGCAGCGCTCGACCTCAGCGCCTGCGGTACACCTTGCGTAGGCTGAGCATGGCCAAGCCTAACAATGCGGTGACGCTCACCCACAGCAGCCATCCCCCTGCCCCCGCTTCGGCGCGTCGCGCGCGCGCGGCGGCGGCGCGGCGCCAAATCTCCCCATACGGCGTCAGTGCGTAACCGGCGTAGAAAGTATCTGCATCGTGCGGATCGATAGCCAACGGTCCAGCTTCGAGGTGAGGCGGTAAGCCGCCCTCGTGCAACGCCCAAGTCGCGCCGCCATCGGTGCTGCGAAAAAGGCCCCTATGAGTAGTCACCATGACGATGTTCCCGTCCGAGCTGGTGCCCAGGCCACGCACTACCAATTGCGTATGCGGTAGCGGTTTGCCCTGCGGATGCCAGGTGCTGCCGAAATCGTGGCTCACATGGAGCTGGCCACGCGCCAGCGCATGCAAGCGCTGCGCCTGGCGCGGATGCGCAAAGATTGCCTCGACATTAGCTCGTGGCAGACCTTTGCCAAGCACGCGCCAGTTGCGCCCCGAGTCACTGCTGGCCCAAAGCGTCGCGTTAACGATGAGAAACAGCGCCTCGTCCGCGCCGTTCATGCGTTGTGCGAATGCAGCGATCTCACCTTGCGGCAGCCCCTTGCCCGCATGCGACCAGGAGCGCCCTTCATCATCGCTAACAAAAAATCCATCCAATGCCACCAAGTAAGCGCGCTGCACTGTCCTGCTGGCGCGAAGCGCGCGTACCGGCAATGCGTCCGCAGGCGTCAGCGTGCGCTGCCATTCCCGCGCGCCCTCTTGCCGCAACACCACATCGGCAGTGGCCGCCCAGACCGTGCTACCGTCGGCGGAAAATGCCACGGCAAGCACGGTGCCGCTCAGCGCTGCTGCTGTCTCGCGCTGCCAATTCTCGCCACCGTCGCGCGAGCGCAGCAAACCAGAATCCATTGCCAAAAGCAAATGATTCTTGTCGCGCGGATGCACTGCCAGATCCAGCACGCTGCCAATGAGTTGCCCAGTATTGACCGGCAACCAGGACTCACCCGTATTTCTGGAGCGGAACAGCCCACCGTATGTACTGGCATCATGCGCGTTGCCGAGCTCGACGCCCACTAGCAACAGCAAGATCACGAGGAGTAGGTGGACAGTGCGCACCAGAGTCAGATCGCTCCAGTCGGTGGCATTGGGAAAGGCGCCCTTTCCCGGTGTGATTTAGCCTTATGCCTTGTTGATTCAGTGCGCTGAATAAAGCGGTCTGCGCGCGTCCGCCCCCTCTCGTGCGACACTCTGATCGGACGCCGTAGACAGTTGAACCAGCATCGCCAGTCCAAACGCGACACTCACCACCCCGGCAGCGGCACGCACGCCCTGGGCGAAGTTCGGTAAGCGTTGCGCCGCCAGCAGCAAGGGCCACACCATGGCAGCGCTGAGTAACGCCATACCGGCTAAGGTGCCAATGCCGAATGCGAAGAAGTACAGCAGCCCGCTGGCGATCTCGCGCGTGCCGGTCATGACCAGCAGCGCGACTGACGCCGACCCAGCTAAACCATGCACGATACCGATCGCCATTGGCCGCAGCCGGACGTACCAAGCGCTGCCGGCGGCGCGCTTATCCAACCAGCGCACTGGCGTTCGATCCAGGGCATGGCCGTGCGCAATATGACCATGCCCATGACCATGGGTATGCACGTAGTCGCCGTGCGCGTGAGGATGCCGGTGGCGATAAGCCAGCGTGGCTTCGCGCTGCGTTTGCCTGAACCCGGCGTTCGTCTCGGCGGTGTCGGCGTGCGTCTGCGCACCACGTTCGCGCCCGCATGTGCTGGCCCCGGGCATTCGCCGCAACGCCTGGTAAGCGCCGCTTAGCGCCCATACCCCGAGCGCCACCAGCATCATACCGACAACGCCTTCCAGCAGGAGGGCGGCGCGCGCGGGAATCACGACGCCGAAGGCCAGCAACAGCGTGCCGGCCACTGTCAAGGTTAACGTGTGTCCGATTCCCCACAGCGCACCGAGCATCAATGCCGGGCGCAGCGAGCGTTCGCGCGAGACCAGAGTGGACATGGCAATCACGTGATCCGCATCGGTGGCGTGGCGCAGGCCGAGCAGAAAGCCGACTAGGATGAATGAGAGGATCGTCATATGACGTCAGCGCCCATCACAGGCGCCACGAGTCATAACTTCTTAGGAATTAGTATTACCAGTGGCTAGTCTAACAGGTGTTCGTGGAGTTCCCCACGATCCGATCCCACCTGTTTCGATTACGAACGCGAGGCAAAAACACAACGCCTCCCCTACGCCTGGGGAAGCGTTGGCTACTGCTTTTGCCGCGCGCTTGCGCTATGCCAGCGTCAAACGAAGCACGCCAGACGCCTCACTGCGTTGCGCAGTTCGCGCGCGTGCACAACGTTGCGTCGATACGCGCGTCCAGCACGTCGATGCGGCCATCCCCGTTGAGATCGCGCAGATCGTTCGCGCCACTGGCCGCTTGACCACGCGCAGCGAGGATGAGCGCGGTATCGGCGCGATCGACGTCGCCGTCTAGATCAACGTCGCCGCGTAGCGCCACGCGCACCTGCACCGTGCTCGGCGCGCTCGTTGCCGAGCCGTCGTTTACCGTGAGAGTGAAGGTGTACAGGGCTGCAACGCTCGCGCTGAAGCTCGGCAGTGCGGTGGTCGCGCCCGTCAGCGCGACCGGCGGGGCGCCGCTTTGTGCCCACAAGAACGTGAGCGGCGAGGGTCCGTTGTCGGGATCGCGGCTGGCACTGCCGTCGAGCGTGACCAGGCTGCCGGCACGCACGACGCGGTTGCTACCTGCGTTTGCTGTGGGCGCGACGTTCGAGGGCGGATTCACCGTAATCGCCACCGTCGCCGTGTTGCTCAGGTTGTTCACCAACTGGCCATCGTTGGCGCGGTAGGTAAAGCTCACGCCGCCGCTAAAGCCGGCCGGGGGCGTATAGGTGAACGAGCCGTTCGGGTTCAATAGGAGCGTGCCCTGCGTCGGGCCACTCTGCAGTTGGGCAGTCAGCTGGTGAGCGTCCGCGTCGGTATCGTTTCCGAGCACACCGCCCGCTGCCGGCACAATCAACGCGCTGTTGAACGCAGTAGTATAGGTATCGTTGCTCGCCACCGGTGCGCGGTTGGGTTGCGCCACCGTGATCCGCACGGCACTGCTCGCGCTTGCTGCACCATCGTTAACCGTTAGCCCGAACTCGTAAGCACCCGCTGCGGCCGGCGTGAAGGTCGGCTGCGCGGTGTTAGCGCGCGCGAGTGTAACGGGCGGTCCACTGATCTGCCGCCACGCGAACGTCAGCGGCGACGGTCCCGAATCCGGGTCGCCGCTACCGCGCCCATCGAGTGTGACGAGCGCGCCGACGTTCACGCTCTGCGCTGGTCCGGCGTTGGCCGTGGGTGGTTGGTTCGGGACGGATGTCACGTTGATTGTCACTGTAGCAATGTTGCTCAGGTTGTTGTTTGCCTGGCCATCGTTCGCGCGATAGGCGAATGTCAGGGTACCGACAAAACCCGCGACCGGTGTATAGGTGAACGAACCGTTGGGGTTGAGCAGCAACGTGCCTTGCACCGGTCCCGTTTGCAGCTGCACGGTTAGCGTGTTGCCATCCGCATCGCTGTCGTTGCCGAGCACACCGGGCGCAGCGATGTTCAGCACCGTACCCGCCTGCGTGCTGAAGCTTTCATTGCCAGCAACCGGCGCACGGTTGGGCTGTACCGCGACGATCTGCACGGTATCGACGGCAGACGCGGCGCCATCGCTCACGCTCAGCTCGAACACGTACGACCCGACCACAGATGGAGTGAAGGTTGGCTGCGCGCTGTTCGCGCCGGCCAGCGTAACGCTTGGCCCCCCGGTTTGTCGCCAGGCAAATGTCAGCGCCGAGGGTCCCGCGTCAGGGTCGCGGCTCGCGCGGCCGTCCAAAGTCACCGGCGTGCCGACATTGACCGATTGATCCGGTCCAGCGGTAGCAATGGGTACAACATTGACGGCGCTGACATTGATCGTAACCGTGGTATCAGCGCTCAGGTTATTTGCCGTCTGACCGTCGTTGGCGCGATAAGTGAAGGTGACCTGACCGCTGAAGCCGTTTGGCGGCGTGTAGGTGAATGAGCCGTTCGAGTTCAACACCAGTACGCCCTGCAGCGGATTCGCCTGCAGTTGCACCGAGAGCACGTTACCGTCAGGGTCGGAGTCGTTGCCCAAGACACCGGGCGCCGCAACATTCAGCGGTGTGTTTGCGGGCGTGCTAAAGCTATCCGCGCTTGCTGTTGGTGCTCGGTTGGGTTGATTGACCGTGACCTGCACCGTATCGCTGTCCGAAGCAGCACCATCGCTGACCGTTAGCGTGAAGACGTAGGTGCCCGCCACACTCGTCGGGAAACTCGGTGTTGCTGTGTTCGCGTTGGAGAGTACTACTGTGGCTGGACCCGATGTTTGCTGCCAGGAGAAAGTCAACGGGGAGGGTCCCGCGTCGGGGTCGGTACTGGTGCTGCCGTCGAGGCCGACGGATATGCCAACGTTGACCGCTTTCGGGGGACCGGCGTCGGCAATTGGAGCAATATTGTTCGGAGTTAGATTAAAGGGGAACGGCGTCACTGCGGTGGCTGCAGACCGGTCGCCCACGTTGTTCCAGGTGACGACCTTCGTATAGATAAGCGTCCCGTTTCCTGGAGGATTAATCGCGTTGATCGTTGCGGTGAACTGAAAGGTAACACTGCCGCCAACCGCAATGCCACCCGTGCTCCAGCGCATCAGCTGACCGGCTTGGCAAGTAATGAAGCCAGCTCCATCGCAGAACGGCCCCGGCAAGGTCGCCGCCGCCGCCACCGTGGTGTGCGCCGGCACCGGTGCCGTTACCGTGAACGAGCGGGTAACGTTGTCTTGATTGGTCACCGTGATCGTGTAAAGCAACTTCTGGCCCGGCGCTACCGGGTCCGGGCTCGTCGCTATCGCTAGACCGATCACCGGCGTAGCCACTACCGCACTCACCGCAGTGGCGCGTGCGCGCCGCTGCCCCGCAACCGTGTCAATCAAACTCGCTTCGCCACCAATCAACGTGCCGTCGCTCAATCCCGGATTGACATTGACCGTCAATTGACGCGTGCCGAAGCTTCCCGTGGCCACAGTACCCAGACTCCACTGCACTGTGTTGCCCACCAGCGTGCCACCGCCCGTGGCCGAGACGAAACTCGTGCCCGCAGGCACCGGCATATCCAAACGCCCAGAGAACGCGCTTAAACCCGGATTGGCAAAGTTCAATGTGTAGGTCAGCGCCGTACCCGGCTTGACACTGCTGGGCACATCGCTTAACACCAAATTCACTGCGTTGGCCGTGGCCAACACAATCGATTGTTGTGTGGCCGTCGCCACATCGCCGACGTTGTTGTTGGTGGTAACGCTGAAGTTGATCTGCGTGCCATCCGCCACCGGGTTATCAACCAGCGCTGCAAGACGTATCGTTTCGCTTTTTCCGGCACCAATGCCACCCGTGCTCCAGCGCATCAGCTGACCGGCTTGGCAAGTAATGAAGCCAGCTCCATCGCAGAACGGCCCCGGCAAGGTCGCCGCCGCCGCCACCGTGGTGTGCGCCGGCACCGGTGCCGTTACCGTGAACGAGCGGGTAACGTTGTCTTGATTGGTCACCGTGATCGTGTAAAGCAACTTCTGGCCCGGCGCTACCGGGTCCGGGCTCGTCGCTATCGCTAGACCGATCTGCGCCTGCGCCGCTCCAACAAACAGCGACGCAGATACAAATGTCACCAGCGCAGCAAACGAATAGAAAATCCTGCTCGGGAACCGGAAGAAGAAGCGCCACATAGTCAAACTCCTTGAAACGTTCTGTGTCGACGGGCGTTGAGAGCGTGCGTCGGTGTCGCGACGCCGTGCCGCCAGCCTTGCATCAAGCTACCGCCGTGCGAATTCTTTGGGGATCGCTAGTGCTTGCGCCTGCCTGCGCTTGCGCACAACAGCAAAGCGCCGGCGAGGATAAGCAACGTAGTATTTGGCTCGGGCACAGTGGAGCCCGATGTCACCGTGATGGCTGCGTTGGTGATGGAAGCGCCGAGGGCGCCGCCGCCGCTGTCGCCGAGCGCATTTAGCGTCAATGTTAACGCGCTCGTCCCGGGCGCGAGCCCGATGAAGGCCAACGTGGCTAGCGTAAAACTATCGAGCTGCGACGCATCCAGCAGCGCCGCAGGGTCAAACGACACTTCCGCGAGATTGATCGTTCCCGCGCCGGGGACAATTTGCTGAGAACTGCCCGTGCCCCCCAGATCAAGCTGTGTGCCAAACCTGGCGTTGTTGAACCCAATGATCGCGGCATTAAAGGCCAGGTCTATGTCGTAGGCGCCGACCGAAGCAGCACTCAAATCCGAGATTACGATATTCACCGAGGTCGGGCTGCCTACAGCTACCGACTGACTGACCGGCGCCAAGCTCAACGCGATTGCCTGGGCGTGCGTGCTAACCAGCGACGCCAGCAGCGCAGCGGCGGCGACGGCATTCGACGCGGCACGTCGGATTGGCAAATGGACGGGACGAGAATCGATGTTGCGCTGTGACATGAGGTGCCTCTTTCTTGTTCCTTCAGGGCTACACCGCCCGCCCGGTATGTAGCGGTGTATCGATTACATTCGATTTCTTATTGTCGCTAGATTGAATTGGGAACAGTGCTTTTGTCAATAGTCCGAATGTACCAATCTGATGCCACTCAGTGGCGTCGTCGTTGCGGCATCGAGGACGATCACGACCGCTCGAAACCGCACAGCGCAACATCGATTTCTTCCGCAAGCCGAGGCTTGCCGCTTCTGAACAGCGGCAAGCGAGGACGCGGCGGCGCAGCTTCCGCCGCAAATCGACGCAGCGCCTGACAAATCAATTCCGCCACGTTCACGCTGCGCGCTGCCGCAATCCGCTCAAGTGCGCGCTTCACATCCGTTGGGATACGTACAGTACTCTTCACCATGCCATGTACCATATGAAAGCGGGACCTTCCGTCACAACACCATGAGCCGCGCGTTGGAGCTTGCAGTGAAACCATCCCATTCCGAATTTGTTCCGGTGCGCCACCTACGCCACCACGTCCGCACCTGGGGCGAGCCGGCCGCGCCGCAACTCTGGTTGCTGCATGGCTGGATGGACATGTCCGCTTCGTTCCAATTCGTGGTCGATGCGCTTGAGGGCCACTGGCATGTGATCGCGCCGGACTTTCGCGGCTTCGGTTTAACCGAATGGCCGCAAGACGGCTATTGGTTCGCCGATTACCTCGGCGATCTCGATGCCCTGCTGGATCACTATTCACCGCAAAGCCCAGTGGTGTTGGTCGGCCACAGCATGGGCGGCAATATCGCCAGCCTGTTCGCCGGCATACGGCCGGAGCGCGTGCGCGCGCTGATCAACCTCGAAGGCTTCGGTTTGCCGCACAGCGATCCGGCCAATGCGCCACAACGCTACGCCGATTGGCTGCGGGAGTTGCGCGAAGGCGTAGGGTTCCGCAGTTGCGCGAGCGTGGCGGACTACGCCGCGCGTTTGCGCGCTGGCAATCCGCGCGTGAGCAAAGCGCGCGCGCTCTGGCTCGCTGAGCAGGCTACCCGCCGTGACGCGGCGGGCGTGGTGCATTTACGCGGCGACCCGCGCCACAAGCGCAAGCACGCGATCCCCTATCGTCTCGACGAAGCTATGGCCTGCTGGCGGCGCGTAAGCGCGCCGGTCTTGTGGGTCGGCGCTGCGGACTCGTGGATCATGAAGAACCACATGAAGCATCGCGATGATTACGAAGCGCGCAAAGCCTGCTTTGCCCTGCTGGAAGAACATGTGATCGAGGATTGCGGACACATGATGCATATCGAATGTCCCGAGCAGACGGCGCGCCTGATCGAAGCGTTTCTGCTCCAGCACGCTCCGGATCGCGAATAGAGCATGGGCGCAGCCTATAGTCGGCCTATACTCCCTTCAGATCATCCTATTCAGTCGCTCTGATAGATATTCATCGTAGATATCTCCTGGCTGTATGCACACTTCACCTGTAGCACACGCAGCTCAACTTGCTCGCGTTGCCTTCGTGCTAACGTTGCAAGGACAATGAACGCATTGCGTCGTTTGCTCATGCTAGTCATGGCGTTTTGGCTGCCGCTGGCCAACGCTTGGGCGCTGCTCTCGCCCTGCGCGCACGAACCGCACGGCGCACCAGCAGTGCAACCGGAGGCGATGCCATGTCACGATGGCGCTAGCGGTAACACTTCCACCGCGACCCACTCCTGCGACTGCGCCCACTGTCATCTCAGCGCCGCACCGGCATTGCCAAGCGCCAAGCCATGCGTCATCGTGCGCGCTCACGCGGTCGAACACCCAAGCGTGCCGCTCGCACACACACTCTTCATCGCCCGCCTGCCGCTGCCGCCTCCCGTAGCGTAGTTCTTCCCGTTGGGTTCGCGCACCGGTGACAGCCGGCGCCGCGGTGTTTTCGTGCGCCCTCATTCGCTTCTTGGGAAGGACTCGCAAATGCGTTTCACCTTACAGGCCTGGACCACGCTGGCGCTCGCGCTGCTTTGCGGCGCGTGCAGCATACAACCGGTCAAACTTGAATTCGCGCAAGACCACCCCGCGCAGCCGCGCGCGGTGAGCCCGCCGTGGCCGCAGCTCAGCGCACCGCTCGGCGCGGACGACGTCGTACGCCTGGCGCTGGCACATTCGCCCGCGTTGCAAGCCGACTATGCGCAGCTCGGCATTGCGCGTGCGGACGCGATCGAAGCCGCCATCATCGCCAATCCAGTGCTGTCGCTGGAGCGGCGCAGCTCGAGCGTAGGCGTCGAGCGCGGCGTGAGCATCATGCAAGATCTCCTGGGTGTGGTGACGCTGCCGGCACGCAAGCAACTGGCGCGGCGCAACTTGGCGCGCGCGCAAAGCGAGGCCGCGCAGCGCGTGCTCGCGCACGCGGCCGCCGTGCGCGCGAGCTACTACACGTTGCAGGGCGACGCGCAACGCTTGGAACTCATGGCAACGGCCGCCACCGCCGCCAGCGCCGCGGCCGAGCTCGCCCAACGCCAGCACAGTGCCGGCAACATCACCCGCTTGCAGCTCGCTCAACACCAAGCATTCAATGCCGAAACGCAGTTGGAACTCGCACGCGCGCGGTCGCAGTACGACCGTGACCGCAAAATGTTGAATAGCCTGCTCGGCGCTTGGGGTGCGAACGCGCAATGGACACTGCCGCAGCGCTTGCCTGCTCCGCCGGCGAATTCGCCCGGCTTCGCCGACGCCGAGGCGAGCGCGCTGACGCAGCGTCTGGAACTGTTCGCGGCCAAGCACACGCTCGAATCGACGCAAGCCGCGCTCGCCTTCACGCGCAGCAACCGGCTGCTCAGCACGCTGGGCATCGGCTTCGCGCGCAGCAAGGAGAGCGACGACCAAGTACTGAAAGGACCGAGCGTGGAGATCGGCCTACCGCTATTTGACCGCGCTCAGGGGCAAATCGCTCGCCTGCAGGCGAGCGCGCAAGAGCAAGAACAACGCCTGCGGCAGTTGGCGATCGACATCCGCGCCGAGGTACGCGCCGCGCGCCAGCGCGTTGCGTCGAGCTACGCACGCGTGAAGCAGCATGAAAACGAGCTGCTGCCGCTGCACGAAACCATCGTCGCCGAAACGCAGTTGCGCTACAACGGCATGCTCACCGACGTGTACGAGCTGCTCAACGCCAAACGCGCGCAATTGGCCGTGGCGCAAAGCTACGTCGAGAGTCTGCGCGAGTATTGGCTGGCGCACGTAGAGTTGGAGCGCGCCATCGGCGCGCGCCTGGACGAGCCGAGCGCGCCAAGGTCGCCCCTGCAACCACCGCCGCAGCCGAGCGCGGCACCGGCGCACCAGCATGAACATCACAAGCAATGAAACGCCCGCAAGCAATGCCACTCATTTCGAGGATTTCTTCATGACGACCCGACGTGACCTCCTACGCACCAGCGCCGCGCTTATAGCCGGCGCCGCGGCGCTCAACACGCGCGGCGCGCAAACCGAAACCCAGCCCCACGACAACAACACAGCATCGAGCACCTACACACCGGTCGTCACCCCCAACGGCGGCACCCTGCCCTGGCGCATGATCGAAGGCCGGAAGACTTTTCACCTGATCGCCGAGCCGGTCAAGCGCGAGTTCGCGCCCGGCATGACGGTGAATTGCTGGGGCTATAACGGCCAAACACCAGGGCCGACGATCGAAGCGGTGGAAGGCGACAAAGTGCGCATCTATGTGACCAATAAATTACCGGAGGCGACTTCGATCCACTGGCACGGCATCTTGCTGCCCAACGGCATGGACGGCGTAAAGGGATTGACGCAGCCGGCGATCGATCCCGGCAAGACCTTTGTATACGAATTCACGCTCAAGCAAAACGGTAGCTTCATGTATCACCCGCACGCGGACGAAATGACGCAAATGGCCTGCGGCATGCAAGGCATGTTCGTGATTCATCCGAGATCAAATGAATCGCACGCTGCGCGCGCGGAAGCGGTGCGTGTCGCTCGTGCTGATCGTGACTACTGCATCATGCTGAACAACTGGCACATCGAGCCGGGCGCGTACACCCCAGATCCGAGTGTCATGACCGATTTCAACATGTGGACGATGAACAGCCGCGTGTTTCCCGGCATCGCGCCGATGGTGGCGAGAACCGGCGAACGTGTGCGCATCCGCGTGGCGAATGTAAGCATGCACGAGCATCCGATGCATATCCACGGTGTGACGATGCTGGTCACCGGCACCGACGGCGGTTGGTTAGCGCCCTCCGCGCGTTGGCCGGAAACCACCGTGCTGGTGCCGGTGGGTGGCGTGCGCGTGGTGGAATTCGTCGCCGATGCGCCGGGCGACTGGCCGTTTCATTGCCACAAATCGCACCACACCATGAATGCCATGGGCCACGGCATCGCCAACATGCTGGGTGTGGACGCGCACGGTGTAGAAAGCAAACTGCGCCAACTGCTGCCGCAATACATGCACATGGGCCGCGACGGCATGAGCGAAATGGCCGAGATGCGCATGCGCTTGCCTGAAAACACGCTGCCGATGATGAGCGGCGACGGCCCATTCGGCTCGGTGGAAATGGGCGGCATGTTCACCATGATCAAAGTGCGCGATGATTTAGCTGCTGGCGACTACCGCGATCCGGGTTGGTACAAACATCCGCCCGGAACGATTGCCTACGAAGTCGATGCGAAGGACGTGCCAAACATTGGCTAACGCGACCCACCGCTACGGGAGGGAAACATGACCGAGCAACTCGTGCCTATTCTGCATGTCAATGACGCGCGCGCCGCGGCGCGGTGGTACGCGCGTCTCGGTTTTGACATTGTCGGCGAGCACCGCTTTGCGCCGCATTTGCCGCTCTACCTGTTCCCGCGCCGCGGGGGCCAATGCGCTGCACCTATCCGAGCACAAAGGCGACGCGCGCCCTGGCACGCTGGTGTACTTCTATGTCGATGACATCGACGCCATCGCGCGCGAATTCGCATTGCCCGTGGACGAGCAGCCTTGGGCGCGCGAGGTACATCTCACCGATGCGGACGGCAATCGCTGGCGTGTTGGCCAGCGCAAGCGCTAGCGGGTCTATACTGGTCGCAGATGTCTCTGCTTATCAGCTACCAATAAGGGTTACTAAGATATGCAAGGCCCAGTAAGTTAGTTTCACCTTTCGCGGGCACTGCTTTGCACGAGGCGGCGTTGCCAGGTGGTAAAGTAATCGCGCAAGCGAGCGCAGCCGCCCACGGCGTATCGCGCCAAACGAAAACCGCCGCACAATCCGAAGGAGAAAATCAATGCCGTCAGTGATGGAGCAAATTCTCTCGCACATCGACGAGAACACCTTGCACCAGATGAGCGATCAGCTCGGCGAGTCGCCACAGGCCACCGGCAACGGCATCGCCGCCGCCGTGCCGCTGATTTTGCAAGCGTTGGCGCGCAACGCTGGCGACCCGAATGGGCGCGAGTCGTTGTACAACGCGCTGTCGAACGATCATGACGGCTCCGTGCTCGACAATCTGCTGGGCGTGCTCGGCGGCGGCATGGGCCAAGACCGCTCTACCGACGGTGCCGGCATTCTCGGGCACGTGTTCGGCAACAGCCAAAGCGGTTTGATGAACGCGCTCTCGCGCGCTACCGGTATGAATTCCTCCAGCATGGGACAGTTGTTGACTATGCTGGCGCCGATCGTCATGAGTTTTCTTGGCCGTCAAAGCCAGCGCCAGGGGCTCGACGCGGACGGATTGGCCTCGCTGCTCGGACAAGAACGCTCTTACGCCCAGCAATCCGCACCGGGGTTGATGGGCGTGCTGAGCCGATTTCTCGATCAGGACGGCGATGGTTCGGTGGTGGACGATCTCGGCGGCATGTTGGGTCAACTATTGATGCGGCGCTAGCAGCGCGCTATTCCAAGTCATTGCCGTGGACCGCTGTCCGTGGGCGCAAGGCGAGCGCTATATCGCGTACCACGACGACGAATGGGGCGTGCCGGTGGCGGAGGATCGCGTGCTGTTTGAGTTCTTGCGGCTCGAAGGCGCGCAGGCCGGGTTGTCCTGGAGCACTATCCTCAACAAACGCGAGAGTTATCGCGCGGCGTTCGATCAATTCGATGCCGCGAAAATCGCGCGCTACAAACCGCAAAAGCTCGAACAGTTGCTCGCCGATCCAGGCATCGTGCGCAATCGTCTAAAGGTCAATGCCGCCGTTGCCAACGCGCGCGCTTTCCTCGAAACGCAGAGCGAATTTGGCAGCTTCGCACACTTTGTTTGGCAGTTCGTCGGCGGCAAACCCAAGCAGAACCGTTGGCGCCGGATTGCAGAAGTACCACCGCGCACCGCCGAATCGGACGCCATGAGCAAAGAACTCCTGCGCCGCGGTTTTAAGTTTGTCGGCTCGACGATTTGCTACGCCTACATGCAAGCCGTGGGCATGGTGAACGATCACCTGGTGGACTGCCCGCGCCATGCGGTGTGCAAGGCATTCGCCAGAGGCTTTGTCGTGTAAGCATGGTGGGCACGCTGTGCCGTGCCTACCCCTGCGACTCAAGATTGCCTGAGCGCTTCGCGCTCTCCCGAGCAACGGCCGCGCACTAGAATTCCACGTCGTACTCGCCTTCCTCGAAGTATGGTTGGTCCGGCGTTGCCTTGCCTTTGTACGTCAAGCTTCCCTTGATGTTTTTGAGCGTTCCCGTGCCTCCGGTAAAGCGACATTTTCCCTCCCATGTCGTTTCCCAAGACTTATCGTCTTTGGTGACTGTCTTGCTTGGGCCTTCACACAAAAAGAAGGCCTTGTCGCCATTCTTGAGCACATCGACATTTGGATATTTGCCATGCCCAGTTCCCGCGACCAGATCTGTCTGCTCATACACCCACGTCTCCTTTACTTCGTAGCCCGGGGCTGAAACGTTGTAATTCCGTATGGTGAGCGATTGAGTCAGCTCATGCCCCGGAGCATCCTCGAGAGCCATGGTTGTTTTGGATATGACCCGCCCCGGATCCGTAGTACGGTACTTGAACTTCACTTTTCCAGCGTGCGCCGAGAAGCACAGCGACGTCAATACAAGCGCCACGAGGGGACGTACCAGTGTTTGTGCAGTCAGATTCATTCGAGACCTCCTGCGATGCAGTGCGTAGTGGAAGGAACGTCAGCGACGCACTAAACCCGTCGCGACAGCTGATAGTCCCTTGCACTTCCAAGGCGGTCAATACGCCAGAGGTTCTACTCTATTTGTACCCCCCCGAGGGAGTATAAAAAAGCGCTCGGAATCCATAGAAGTTCCGGCTGGGCAGCGCATTGCGCGTTCTACATCGCTTGCAGACTCGTCATCATCTCGCGCACCATGTCGCCATTCTGCTGCTGCCAGGCGTCGTATTTCTCGCGCCAGCCATCGGATTTGAACTCGAGCACTGCGTGGCAAACCAAGTTGTCCGCGCGCGCGCCGGCGATGTGCACTGATCCCTCGTCGCCGCCGGAAATAAGCGCGCCTTGGATCTCGATCCAGTAGTTCGAGTTCGTGTCTTGGAACATGCGCGAATCTTTGAAATCGACTTTCTTGCGCTTGGTCCACCAAACATCCGGCTTTTCCGCCTCGTAGATTAGCGTTGCGCTGAACGGGCCGCTGAAACTGGCGCCTTTGTCTTCGAGTTTCCATCCGGAAGGCACTTTCATGGTGCACTTCTTGCCGTCCACATCGCCGGCGGCGGTGACGGTTTGCCACTCTTCGGCAGCGGCTATGGATGCGGCGACCAAAAACGTCGCTAGCAACGAGATGCGCTTCATCGACTCATCCTCCTGTTAGTCCAAACGGTCAGCGCTTGCATGCGCTTCTAGGTTGTGCGCGGGCGCGAGAACGTGCTCGTGTCTGGGTCCGCGCCGCGTATAATAAGGGATTCGCACAATTTCTCGCCGGAGAACATCGATGCTGCGCTCAGCCCCTGTTGCCATTTTGCTCAACCCTGCCGATGACGTCATGATCGCTTGCTTGGAACTGGAAGTCGGCACGCAGTTGCCCGGCACCGATGTGCGCTGCACCGAGCGCATTCCGAACGGGCACAAGATCGCGCTGCGCAGAATCGAGAAGGATCAGCCGGTGCGCCGCTACAACCAGATCATCGGCTTTGCTTCGCAGCCGATCCTCCCCGGTCAGCACGTGCACACGCAAAACTTGCAAATGCGCACGTTCGAGCGCGACTACGCTTACGGCGTCGACTACAAACCGACTGAATATGTCGCCACTCCCGCAACCTGGCAAGGGTTTCTGCGCGATGACGGCCGCGCCGCCACGCGCAACTATATCGGCGTGATCAGCACCGTTAACTGCTCCGCTACCGTGGTGAAGCAAATCTCGCAACACATTAATTCGAGCGGCCTGCTGCGCGATTTCCCGAATGTCGACGGCATCGTGCCGATCACCCACGGCAGCGGCTGCGGCATGGCTAGCATCGGCGAAGGGATCGAAGTGCTGCGGCGCACGCTGGCGGGCTACTCGCGCCATCCGAACTTCGCCGGCGTGCTGATGGTCGGCCTGGGCTGTGAAGCGAACCAGATGGGCGCGTTGTTCTTCACGCAAGGCATGAAAGAATCGCCGCTGCTGCGCGCGATGACCATTCAGGAGACCGGCGGCACTTCGAAAACCACGCGCAAAGGCGTCGATATCATCAAAGAGATGCTGCCGTATGCGAACAAGTTCACGCGCCAAGCGCGGCCCGCGAGTGAGTTGATCCTAGGCTTGGAATGCGGCGGCTCGGATAGCTATTCGGGCATCACCGCCAACCCGGCGCTCGGCGCGGCGGCCGATCTACTGGTTAAGCACGGCGGCACCGCCACACTGGCGGAAACGCCGGAAATCTATGGCGCGGAGCACTTGCTCACGCGGCGCGCATGTTCACGCGAAGTCGGCGAGAAGCTCATCGGCCGCATCAAGTGGTGGGAAGACTACACCGCGCGCTTGAAAGGCGATATGGACAACAACCCGTCGCCTGGCAACAAAGCGGGCGGCTTGACCACCATCTTGGAGAAGTCGCTCGGCGCGGCGGCGAAGGGCGGCACCACCGGGCTCATGGATGTATACGAATACGCCATGCCGATTACCGCCAAGGGTTTCACCTTCATGGATACGCCGGGCTATGACCCGTGTTCCGTGACTGGGCTGACCGCCGGAGGGGCGAACATTGCGTGCTTCACCACCGGGCGCGGCTCCGCATTCGGCAGCAAACCGATCCCTTGCTTGAAGCTGGCCACCAACACGCCGCTTTACGAACATCAAGAAGAAGACATGGACATTAACTGCGGCGAGATCGTCGACGGCAGCGCAAGCGTGCAGCAAGTGGGCGAGCGCATCTTCAATCTGATCCTTGCCACGGCATCGGGCCAGAAATCCAAGAGCGAAGCGTTCGGCTACGGCGACGAAGAGTTCGTGCCCTGGGTGTTGGGCGCGACGATGTAGCGCTGGCTCGGAACATACCCTTCATTGCGCCTTTCGCGCGGGCGGCACGGTTGCCAACCCGGCGCCGGCGAGCCATTGTGTGGGCCTTTACTCTGGCACTAAGCGCGCCGGCGTGGTGCGCGCACGGTCAAAAGCCGCTCGCCTGCCAGCTGCTTACTGGCGCAGAGATTGCCCGCGCGCTCGGCCAGCCGGTGGCGCCAGTACCGGCAGCGCAAACGTCTGAGACGCCGCGTAGCAGCCATTGTCAGTGGACGCTGAGCAATACGCCGAACCAAGCCGTCACTTTGACCATCGACCGTCACACACCTGCGCAGATTGGCGCCGCGTGGCAGTCCGTGGTCGATACCTACGGGCATGCCGCGGTCAGCGTGCCGCATCTGCGCGCGGCAGCTTTATGGCTACCGCGAAAATGGGGCACAACTGGATTGCTGTACCTGAGGGGCGCGCGTACCGTCAGCGTCTTGGCGCTGCCGCAAAGTGACGCCAAACACCTAGACGCGGCCATATCTCTTGCACGTTTGTTGCAAAAAAGAGTGCGCAGTTGATATACTGGTATTGGCATGCATTGTCCATTGATATTTGGCGCAATTTAGCAATATACCCTAGCATCAGTATTTACTCTTGGCGCGCTAGCGCAACTGAAGCCAAGCATGAACCTGAACTTCTTGCAGAGGATTAACTTGCCATGCCTATGTTCAAGCCCATCACACCGCGCCCAGCTACGCGTTCCATGCACTCCTGCCGCTCTTGCTTGCTTGCTCGCATCGCCCGGGCCCTTAACGCACACGACGGTTTACGACACTTCGCCTCGCAGCCGCGCAGGCAACGTGCGCCAGCCGCTGCAGCTGGCATGCGCAGCGCGAGCGCTTCAGCCAAAATACCTGCGAAGCTGTCAAGTTGACGCGCAGCGGATCACGGCCTAAAGTCGCGCCGTTCCCACCTGCGAGTCGAACATGTCTCCAAGCAAATTCTCCCTGGACGAACGCGTCGCGCTCGTCACCGGCGCCTCACGCGGCCTTGGATTCGCGATCGCGCGAGCGCTTGCAGAAGCGGGCGCAACCGTTGTACTGAACGGGCGCGAAATACGCACGCTGGAAGAAAAGGCCGACGACATCCGCGCCGAAGGCTGGGAGGCGGAAACGGCCGCATTCGATGTCACCGATCACGCGGCCGTTGCAGCCGCCATTCAGGACATCAAGAAGCGCCACGGTGGGCTCGATATCTTGATCGCAAACGCCGGCATTCAGCATCGCCGGCCGCTCACTGAGTTCGCAACCGAGGATTTTCAGCGGGTCATCGACACAAATTTGACCGCGGTTTGGGTGCTGGCGCGCGAAGCGGCCAAGGTCATGATCCCGCAGAAGATGGGCCGCATCATCATCACCAGCTCGATCAGCGCGCTGGCGGCGCGCCCCACCATCTCCGCTTACATCGCCAGCAAAGGCGCCGTCACGGCGCTCACCCGCGCGCTTGCGGTTGAGCTCGGTCCACAAGGCATCACCGTGAACGCCATCGCGCCTGGCTACATCGCCACGGAGATGAACTCGGCGCTGATGGAGAACAAGGAATTCACCGAATGGGTGAGCAAGCGCACGCCGGCCGGGCGCTGGGGGCAACCGGCGGATCTTGGCGGCGCCGCGGTGTTTCTTGCATCCGACGCCGCCGCCTATGTCAACGGCGTGCTGCTGCCGGTCGACGGAGGATTTACCGCATCGATGTAACGCAGCAAGGCTTTGAATGAGTGAATACGTGAAGGGGTCGACGCCTAGAGGACGGGTGAAACGTGAGATGTAGGATCAGAGCGGTGTTCAGTTCGCCTTGACTGATCGCGTGGCATCCCTCACCCATTCGCGTCTTCACGATTCACCCGCCTTGACCGATCACTCTCACCCCTTCCGCGGCGCCCTGCTAATCATGGGCGCGGTATTGTTGTTTTCGTGCATGGATACCATCGCGAAATACCTAAGCCGCTTTTATCCCGTCACGGGTTTGTTGTTTGCACGCTACCTCGCGCACTTGTTGGTGATGATTGTGTGGCTCGCGCCTCACATGAAAAGCGGCGTGCTGCGCGCGCACTTTCCGGTGCTGCAGATCGTGCGCGGCATGCTGCTGGTCGGCGCGACGTTCTGCTTTTTTAATGCTCTGCGGCATCTGCCGCTAGCCGAAGCCTCGGCGATTGGTTTCCTGCACCCATTGCTGCTGGTGGCGTTGTCCGGGCCCATCCTTAAGGAGAAAGTACGCCCCGCGCGCTGGATCGCGGTGATCGCCGGATTCATCGGTGTGCTGATCATCATCCGCCCTGGCGGCGGCTTGCTCAGCCCCGCGGCGATCTGGCCCATGGTGAACGCGCTGTTTTTCAGTGTCTATCAACTTGTGACACGCATGCTTAGCGGTAAAGAGAACAGTTACACGACGTTGTTTTACACCGCGCTGGTCGGCAGCGTGGTCTCGGTGTTCGGCATCTTGGCGCCCGGCGGTTGGATCACGCCCACTCCGCTGCACGCGCTCATGATTCTTGCCATGGGCATTATCGGCGCCACCGCGCACTTCATGATGATTAAGGCCTTCGATCACGCCCCAGCTTCCGCGCTCGCGCCGTTCAGTTTCAGTCAAATCGTTTGGGTAATGTTGCTCGGCTTTTTGGTCTACGGCGATTTCCCGTCCAACGGCACGCTGCTGGGTATTGCCATCATCATCGCCAGCGGCCTGTATGTCGCACTGAGCGAACGGCGGCGCACGGCGGCTCCCGCGCGCCGCATTTGATATCCTTTAGCAGCAACAGGAGAGAAAACCATGCACGACCTGCTCATCAAAAACGCTCGTGTCTACGATGGCATGGGCAGCCCAAGCTTCGTGGCCGATCTAGCGGTAGCCGGCGGCCGCATCGCTGCCGTCGGAAGTGATCTCGGCGCTGCTAGAGAAACCGTCGATGCGGAAGGACTCGCGCTCGCCCCCGGGATCATCGATAACCATACACACTACGACGCGCAAATCACATGGGATGCGATGGCCACGCCATCGACCGCGCTTGGTGTGACCAGTGTGGTCATAGGCAACTGCGGCTTCACCATCGCGCCGGCGCGACCTCAACATCGCGACCGCATCATGCGCAACTTGACACAAGTCGAGGGCATGTCGCTGGCGGCGCTGCGCAGCGGAATTCATTGGGATTTCGAGAGCTTTCCCGAGTACCTGAACATGCTCGAGCGTCAAGGCACTGGGCCGAATGTGGCGGCTTTCGTGGGCCATTCTTCGGTGCGCACCTACGTGTTAGGCGATGAGGCGTCCTCGCGCGCGGCGACGCCTGGGGAAATCGACGCCATGCGCAAACTTGTGGCTGAGGCAATGCAAGCCGGGGCGATCGGTTTTTCCACCACCACCGCGGAAGCGCACAACGGCGAAGGCGGCGTTCCGATGCCCTCGCGCCTAGCCGACAAGAACGAATTGATGACGCTTACCGGCGTACTCGGCGAGCAGCGGCGCGGCACATTCATGATCACCAAGGGCGAAAAAACCAGTATTGCCGCGCTGGAAGAGATCGGCGCGCAAACGGGGCGCCCAGTTGTCATCGCAGCGCTACTGCATGACAACTTGAATCCCGACGGCGTGTTCCAAGATCTGCGCGACATTGCCGCCGCGCGCGCGCGCGGACGCTCGCTGATCGGCGCCGTTGCTTGCACGCCGCTGACGTTCGAGTTTTCGCTGCGCTCCCCCTACCCGTTGGAAAGTTTTGTCACTTGGCAACGCGCGTTTCGCGCGACCCCGGAGCAGTTGCCAAGCGTGATTGCCGACCCAAGCTTCCGCGCGCAAATGAAGGAGGAACTGGCGGTTCCGGTAAAGACACGAGCCTTCAACGGCGAGTGGGACAAGCTATTCATCTGCCAAGTCGCCGATCGCGCCAACGCAGAACTCGAAGGTGGAAACGTCGGTCACCTTGCCGCCCTCGCTAAGAAACACCCGCTCGATTGGATGTTCGATTTTGCTTTAAGCGAACGGCTCGAAACCGTTTTCGTATCGACACTAAAAAATTCCGATGAAGGCGCACTGACACGCATGCTGCGCGATCCGAACAGCATGATTTCGCTGTCGGACGCCGGAGCGCATCTAACCTTCTTCTGCGATGCCGGCTTCGGATTGCATTTGCTCGGCCATTGGGTGCGCGAGCGCGGCATCATGTCACTCGAGCAGGCGCTGCAAAAGATTACCAGCCACCCTGCGCAAGTGTTCGGCATCCGCGAGCGCGGTCACCTAAAGCCGGGGGCATGGGCGGATTTGATGCTCTTTGATCCCAGCACGGTCGCCCGCGGCCGCTCGCGGCGCATCTGGGATCTTCCCAGCGGCGCTTCGCGCTTGACTTGCGATCCAGTCGGATTGCACGGTGTTTGGATCAACGGCACGCGCGTCGTGCATGACAACCGTGCAGTCGCACAGTCCTCCACTCCGGGTAAACTGCTGCGGGAGTTTTCTGCCTAACGGCTACGGGCCGCATGACTGCACGCCCGCGGGCGAATTCGCGAATGTTGCACCCGCGGCGCCGTCCCGGCAGCGCTCTTGCAGGGTGTCGCACCGAATATGGAGGCGGGAGTCGGAATCGAACCGGCGTCCACGGCTTTGCAGGCCGCTGCGATTCTAATGTTTTCAATAAGTTGCAGAACAAACCACCCGAAAAACCACCCCAAACGCTATCACCGTATTCCTGACTTTGCGCGAAGCTCGCAGTCTTTGCGTCATATCGTGAGCGGCTGCACTTCGCGCTTAATCGCTTTCGCCGTCTCTAGCTCAGCCACGCGCAGATCATAGATCGCTTGAAGATTGAGCCAGGATTGCGCATCGCCGCCAAAGCAGCGTGTGAGCCGCAATGCTGTGTCCGCGCTCACGCCTCGACGCTCCAGGACGATGTCGTTGATGCGCGAGGGCGGTACGTTCAAGCGCTTGGCCAGCGCATTCACGCTCATGCCCAACGGCTTCAGATAGTCTTCGCGCAATACTTCTCCGGGGTGAACCGGTCGCATTCCGTTCTTAAGCATGCTGATTTGCTCCAAACAAACTCCGCTCAGTGGCAATCCGCGATCTCGACGTCTTTCGCGCCCTCGTTCGTCCAGACAAAGCACAGGCGCCATTGATCGTTGATCCGGATGCTGTGCTGACCGCGTCGATCGCCCACGAGGCCCTCAAGAGCTTGTTGCCCGGCGGCGCCTTGAGCGATTCAAGCAATACGGCTGCGTGCAACTGCATCACTGCATCAGCTTCCTTTGCGCGACACCCTTGATGTTCGCGAAGCCCAGGCCGCTGCAGTCTCGTATACACCCATAAGCTAGAGAACAAACCACTCGTTCCCTTGTTGCCCGACTCTGCAGCATCCAAGTAGTTAGATGCGAAGCAACCGCATGTCGTAGAGCAATTGGCGCTGCACGCGAGCCTGAATTAAAGTGGCGTCTGGGTGATTCGGATTGATAAGCACGTTGGTATCCTCCGGTACGATCACCGAAGGCAGGCAAAGCAACGCAGACTTATCGCCAATCAACCACTTGTCGCCATACTGGACGCCGCCGATACCGGCGGGTTCAGCGCGCCAAGTTTTGGGCAAATCTTTTTCTTTCGCCCATAGTGCCCGATCCCAAACCTTGTCCGGCACGACGATACGCACCAGAAACCGGTTGCGAGGCACTTCGCGCCCCAAATGCGCTAACGTTTCGAGATAGGCGAGCGCCACCGAACGTGATGCGTAGACGATCGCCTTGCCGACGCTGTTCCAGCGCCCGCCGGTCTTCGCGGCACCTAGCCCAGAGAGATCGTCAGCTCGGTATTCGCGTGTCTCCTGTGCGATACGCCAGAGCACAACGCTCAACCGTAGACTCCGTACTCGATGCGCGATAACGTCGTCTGCACCAGCTCGTAGCCTTCCATGGTGTCGAGCAAGGAAAGTGGCGTTTTACCTCCCAAGGATGAGATGGTGTCGGTCATCCACGCCTTGCCCTGCTCGTCGTCGCCGAAGGCTTCCACCGCGCGGCGCACGACCTTTGCAACGCGGCTAACTCGGTCGCTTTCTTCCGCGCTCAAGGCTTCACCGCTGCGCAGCCGGCGTTCGATGGTGCTAGCGGGAATCTTGATCGTTTCGAGTAATGCGGCCCGCGATAGAGACAAGAGCCCGGCGACGTAATCGATCGAAGCCGCGGGCAAGCCCTTGCGAATCAGCTCGATCGTCCGGGCGGAATCGCATAGATCTAGAAAAGTCAGCGGGGAATCCGCAAAAAAGGCCTTTTGGCTGCGCCGTCGCTTCGCTGCAGCCGCGCGTTCAGCAATGGCTCCCATATGATCCTCATGTGATGGCGTTCATGCCACAATAATACGGCACACCGCGACATAGTGCAAATGCATAAGAGTCAAAACCCACACACCCTTGGCCCGCCAAAAGGCGTTTATTTGGCCGCGCCGCAAGTCGCAAGTTGGAGGCGGGAACGGAAGTCGAACCGGTGTTCGAGGCTTTGCGCCCTGCGCCCCCTCGGCGGTTCTAAACTTTTCATGAGATTCTCCGCATTCTCAAACAGGCTTCTCTTCGCGAACCGCCGGGTTAACGATGGGCCTCTCCGCCTGGAGTTTCGGATTCGATTTCTTCCGGCCAAACGCTTCTCAGCGCCTCGAACGTAGGAGGCAGTATATCCTTGTCCTCCTGGCACTTGGCGAGAAACTCCTCGACGAATGCCCTACAGAAGTGCGGCCATAGCTTCTTTAGCTCCAGCAGTAGCGCGGCAGCTTCGTCGCGCTTGCCCTGACCGCCCAGTGCGATGATCAGCATGACTCGCGTCCAAGGATTGCGGCCGCCGGACGCGGCGAGCGCTCGCCGCGCCCTTTCTTCGGCCTCGTTCCAACGTTGCAGGAAGACCAGGGCGATCGAGTGATACATGCCGCCGATAAGTTCCCCCGAATCATTTAGATGGAGGCGATTGAACCGCTCAAAGTGAGCAAGCGCGAGTTCCGGCTTGCCCGTGAACAACAGCCCGCGTCCGTAGTAACGATGGGTGAGCACGTCGCTGGGGTTGAGGCGCAAGCTGCGTTGCAGGTATTCTATAGACTCACTAGGTCGACCAGCATACTGGAGCGCGACTGCATGAGCGGTTAGGCTGTATGGGTCTCTAGGATCTAGTGCCAGAGCCTTTTCGGTCGCTTTCAAAGACGCTTCCGTGTCAGTTCGATGATCGGTACTGACCCCGATTGGAAACTTCAGTGCGGTCAGGTAGCCATATACGGCCCAGGCGTGGCCGTACTCGGGGTCGATCTGTAAAGCGCGGCGCGCCAAGGACACGGCATCAACCAGCGTCATTTGATTCATTTCATAGCTGGATGCCCTTGCCGTCAGCGCCCAAGCGTCCAGTTGCTCTGGAGGTTTGCGGCGATAGCGCTCACCTTCCGCCAGTCGCAAGTGGGCTGCGAGTGCTGTCACCACCGCTTCCACAACCTCATCGAATACGTCATAAATGTCCGTCAGCTTGCGATTAATCCTGGTTCCCCAGAGTTCGCGCTTTGTATCGACATCAATAAGCATCGTAGAGATTCGAAGGTGCGTTCCGAGTTGGCGAACTCGTCCTTCGACCAGGTAGCGGACCCCCAGGGTGCGGCCCACCTCCTGTGGGTCAGCAATTTTGCCCTTGAACGGCATTACAGAGTTGTATGCGACAACCGAGAACCTTTTGTCGCAAGACAATCCCATGACGATGTCCTGCGTCATGCCATCGACCAGATATTCCTGCTCAGGGTCGTTCGAAAGGTTGACGAACGGCATGACAGCGATGATCGGAATACCTTGCGCGTCGCGGAGGCGAACGCGTCCATCATGCACGTAGGGCAGCGACGGATCGTGCGTGATCGATGTGGCCGAAATGCTGCAGGCATGAACGCGATGCGGAATATTGTTAAGCGAGTGTTCGCCGAGATCCTGGAATTCAAGGTCGATCTGACCGACTACGGAATCTAGTACTTCTCGAGAAAGGCAGATGCCCCCGATCTGCGATAGGCGTTCCAGCCGAGAAGCGATGTTGACTGTCTCGCCAAAGATCCGGTCACCCTCAATTCGAACGTCGCCGACGTGCAACCCAATTCGGAAGCTCATCCGTCGTTCGTGCGGAATACCAGCGTTCGTTTCGTGTATGGATTGTTGTATCTGTACCGCACACTGCAGTGCATGAATGGAACTGCCAAACTCCGCAAGAAAGCTATCGCCGGCGAAGTCCACAAGCCGGCCGTGACTGGCAAGAACGGCAGCTCCAATCTCGTGCCGATATGCGGTAAGCATTTCAATGGTTGCCTCTTCGTCCGCAGCCATGAGTCTGCTGTAGCCCGCAACGTCACCGTACAATATAGCCAGTCGTTTTCGCTCGATGTTGATCACGGTCTTTCGATCTATCGTTTCACCGAGCACTAATCTTCGACCAAATTGTTCGCCAAGCCCAACATTCTCATGTGACCTCAAAATTGAATCGCTTTGAGTGGTAGTGAGAAAGTCCGGTCACGCCTTCATAGGCGGCATCTTTGGAAATTTCGGCAAGTTCGGATCCATATGATCCCAGGCCTGCGCACTCGAGGTGTAGATGTCCGCTTGTGGCTTATACAGAGATGGGTCGTCCAAGCAGCCGGCTCGCACGAGGAAAACACCTTCGTATGCCTCGGCGTGTGCAAACAGTCGCGCCCCGCAAATTGGACAAAACCCCTCGGTCTCGGCGGTCCCGGAGTCGGCCATGCGCGTGAAGTATGTTACTTCACCGCTGATACGTACGGCTTCTCTTAAAAAACCCATAAGCGGCATAAATGCGCTGCCCGACGCCCGCTGGCACTCGCGGCAATGACAGTTCGAACAGAACATCGGATCCCCGTCAACCTCGAACCGAACCGCACCGCATACGCATCCTCCGGCCATTCGATTTTCCATCTTCAATTCTCCCGATTGAGCCTCTGGACCCACGCTGAATATTGGAGCGAGAAATAACAAGCGAAGGCGACGAGGAGTTGTTCACAGGTCCTTTTTACCAGCGCTCAATCTATTACTAAGCCGGTGCAGCGTCAATCGCCATCGATGGACATCGATGGCGCAGAAATTGTGTGACTCGGCGAATAGGTATCAATATCGACGACCGTTTGAGCAGCCTGGCCCAACTCACGCGCGCTGGCGCGCCGCCTGCGGGCATGGTGGCATCTTTTGCTAGTACTAGGCGCGAGCGCGACACCGCGTTGTAAGGAGCCGAGTAAGAATGTGCAACTGACGCGTTGATCGTTGATCGGGTGCTCATCAGCCGCGCAGGCGGAGAATCGGCATGCGCGCGCGAAGAGCTTTTCTACAATCCGCTGCACTACCTCGCACTGCTGGGGCAAAAAGCCAACGCTTTAAATCAAGCTGCCCCGCTCAGCGATTGGGCACTGCCAGCGGCGTTTGATTGACTGCGCCGTTTGTTGGAAGCACGTTTACACCCCGCCCAGTCGTTGCTCCATTAAGCGATTGCACCCATGAGGCGAAGAAGCGCGAGTCACGCCCAAACTCGCCTTGATCATCGACCACGACGCGCACTCATATCAAGAAGCAATTCAGCCGCGCGCAGCGGACTTGCGCCTCTGCTGCCGCGCGGCTATGCCCGAGCAGCATGGCTTCGCCTCGCTTCGATACGCTTAAGTTCATCGATCTCACGCAACTTTGACTAGGTGCAATTTCATTGGTTCACTCGACTAATTTAGTAGCTGATTGGGAGTCTGGGCTGACGGGACGCACTCTCCGGGATACCAGTGGCGGCGCCTCGAACATTGGGAATGTAGCCGAGCACCTTTGGTTCGAAGCCCCACCTTATCAACATGTCCCCTTCCTCCGCGCCTGGATCGATGACAATCGTGTCGGGCTTCACAGACTGGAACTGTGGGATGACATCCGTTCGCCATTGCCACTGCACGATCGGCCCGCTACCGATACGGGCCACTCCCGGGTAGACGTACTCGGTCCCTGAAGGAGGTTCTACAAATGGGATCCCGGCGGTTGCTGCCGCTTTCGCCAGTTCGGCACGGTACGCGAGCGGATCAGCGGGCGGCACAAACTTGATTTGTGCCACCAAACGCCCCGCACCGTCCTTGATCGAAAACGTGCGCTGCTGCCCATCGTGCTTTAGCTCGATCGTCCCGGGGCGCTTATCCATGCCCATCCGTTCGCGTCCCACCTCGACGGCGATCCGGGTCGAATCGAGAAGACGATGGAAATATAGTTGTGTCTTGTTTCCAAAGGAGCGCTTGGCCGCGTCGAAGTTGCCATATTGCATCGAGAGCGCGCACGAAGCCCCGTTCTCGTCCGCGCGGATGCACGCTTGAGATGCGGGCGTATCGTCGGGAACGGCCACCACTATAATGAACATGGCGTTGTATGGCTTCAACGAAGTATCAGAGAGTTGGTGAGCCCAAATCTGCGAAATCGCGCGCTCCTCGCCTGTCCTCTGCCTGATGGTCATCGGTTTGTAGCCACTTCCTGCAAGCGCTTTGCTCACTTCAGCGACGTTGGTGCAACTCCCATAAACCTGCACCATCTCGCCGTTATAGTACTGGACCTCGTTCAGAACCACCGTACCGCTTGCCGTTGTATACGTCTTGCCACTGACTGGGTACCGATCAAAGATCGGCTCCCATCTCTGGTTGTCGACACCATCGGGTAGCGGCGCGAACGCCTCCAAGGTCAGCTTGCTCTTCGCCTCGCGGGTTAGTTGCGCGTCGAATTTGGCGAGCACCTCCTTGACCTCCTCTTGGCTGTGCGGAATCTGCAGGAGGCGAATGGCGTCCGAGTTCCCCAGCTCTCCATCCTTGCTCAGTTTGATGGCCTCCGGCATCATGCTGTTGTAACGAGTCGCAGATGGCATTCCGGTCTGCGATTCCAGATTGGTTCCATTAGTGCGCGAGTCTGCGTGTACGTTGGACATTGGGCCGTCGATACGTCGCGATGTGCCTGCGCTCAGCGACGGAAGACTTGCCGTGCTGCTAGAGGTCGGCCGCAGCAGACTCTGCACACTCGCGGGTGAGGCGGTCGTGGTGGCGACTTCGATCGTGATGAGCGCACGCAGGTAATCCAGGCCCTTAACCACGAGGAGGCCCGAATAGCAGCCCGATGCGGCATCGACGGGAACAATAGTCGATATCGTCAGATCCTTCTGCTCCTGCGGTCCCAGAGCGATCTCCACAGGCGTGAACTCGAGCAACGAACTTGGAATCCGCCCCCCCCGGCCTCCGAGCAAGTCGGTCGCCGTGGGCACCAGGAGCACGGGTCTGCTCTCGCTGTTGCGCAGCGTCATCGAGATAGTAGCCCGTTCGCCAGGCTTGACCGAAGCATGTGGTCTCACTTCGGCCATCGGCCCCGCGCCGCTGGTCGCTGGCGGAGACGTCGCGGGACCTTTAGCCGCCACGCCTTGCAGGTTCGGCCAGAGCGCTGCGAGGTTGTCCACGAACTCGTGCATCTGGCGCAGCACGGGGTTACCTGTAGTCGAGTAACTCTTTGGAACCGTGGTGCCACTGCTGCGAGCGGCGAACACGCCCCTCGCCATCTCTTCATCAAGGATCGATGCCGCCTGCGACACGATAGACGCCACCGGTTCGCCGCCGGTGCCGTCGACCGTGCTCGCCGGCGTCGTGCTACCCTGCGCAGGCACCGGCAACAGCGACAATGGCCCCACCGACTCAGAACTGGGGAACGGGATCAGCCGCCGAAGAAATGCACTGGCCACGTCAAGAGCTTGGCTGGGGTCTTGCATGCCCTCTTCGCGCGGTGCTTCGGGTGATCGTCGATAGTCTTCCACAAACCCTCCCTTCGACTCAATCAGACGTCTCTGCTCACCATATAGGTGATAACCTGGTTCAGAAACCGCTTCTCATCCGATTCCGGGACGTCCCGGAACGCTTGCGTGAATTCGTATAACGCAGCGCCAGCAAGCTGCCTTGTAGCCTTTAGTGCGTGGCCCAGACTTCCTCGCAATCTCATCAGGTCCAGAATCCATTGCGTGTCCCGAATCGACCGCGCCGCGCGAGGCTGATCCAGGTAAGCGGCCACACGAGCGGTTTCTCGCGCATCCAAATGACGTAACAGGTGTATCAGCATCAGCGTCCGCTTGCCCTCAAGTAGGTCTCCGCCGATCTCTTTCCCATAGCGCTGCTCCTCGCCCGTGAGGTTGAGAAGATCGTCCTGAATCTGAAATGCCGTGCCGAGATAGGATCCTAAGCGATTAAAGCGATCAGGGTCGATGTCGCCGCGGGTGCCGATAAGCGCACCGATCCGGCAGGGATGGATGAAACTGTACCAACAGGTTTTCTTCAGGACCATCCGCAAGTAGTCCTCCTCGGTGACGTCAAGACGGTTGTCGCGCACCCAGCCAAGCTCCATCGCCTGGCCCTCAAGCGACTCTTGCATCATATGCTCGAACTCGTCGTACACTCGCCCCGTCAGTGTTGGCCCCAGGGTGGGCAAATTTTCGCGCAGGATGCGTACACTGAGCGCTGTAAGCATGTCGCCGGCATTGACGGCGATGGGTACACCATGCTCGGCGTGCAACGTAGGAAGCCCGCGACGCAGCTCACTATCGTCCTCAACGTCGTCGTGCACTAGGAATGCGTTGTGCAGCATCTCGATGGCGGTGGCCGACGCGAGCGCGGCGGATGGGTCGCCGCCAAACGCTCGGCACGTGGCCACGCACAATGCTGGCCGGATAGCTTTTCCGCTGCGCGACAGATACGATGTCAGCGGGGCATAGAGATAACGCTGCGGCTCGCGCTGAGGGACGGCCGACAGCAGGCGGGCAACCGTCGTCTCACGATAGCTCGAAAGCTGAGCATGAAACAGGTCGAGCGTCATTTCTCCTACACCTTAGTTTGGGACAATCTCAACCATACCGCTGCTACCGCGGCCATATGTCGTGGAGATCCCCTGCCTCGCTCCTTGCGCCTCCACGAGACGAATCGCAAGCAGACGAACTAATCGCTCGACGAGCGCCATCGCCTCGCGCCTAAGGTCGGACATCGTGCCCGGCTGCGACTGACGGTCGATGATCGACAGGACGCCCTGATAGGGCAGCGGAGAATCGGCATGGCGCGCCTTTGCGAATCCACCCTCTTCAGAGCCCTTTTCCAGTGCTTGTATTGATTTCTCCACAAGCTCGGTGAACGAAAGTCCGAGGCGCACGAGTGTGTCATCCCAGGGCAGTCCCTGCGTGAATCGAATGAGATCGAGCTCACGCCACGGCGCGAAGATCTCGGGCTCGTACAAATCCCACACGTCGCAGCGGGCGGCAATCGACCCAGCCGCGTCGAGGACCCCGTTTACGGCTCTGCGAGCAGCTTCGTTGGCTGCCTCCATTGTCGCAAGGTCGGTGTAGGTTCGCACGTAGTCAGAAGCCAGGAACAGGTTGGGGATCTTCGAAACGGCTTCCGGTCGCAGTCTCCAGGTGTCGACGAGATTGACCAGCAACGGCTCTTCGTTGGCGGTCGTGCCTTCATGTCGGCTCAAACTTGGGTCCAGGCTAAAGCTGTGAACCTGCTCATCCTTCAGCCTGATGACGTCTCCATAGTTAACGCTCCGTTTGATCTGCTCCCAGACCTCCGCCTTAATCTCTTCGGGTGTGCAGTCTTTCGCGGACTTCCCGTTGAAGCCTGGTTCCTCCCATTCGGAAATGCAGACGGAAATAATACCCCTCACTTTGCCGTCTCCATATCCCGAAAGGCTCAAGTGTCGCCAGAACTGTGCTTGAGAAATCGACGTCAGCGCCCATGGGGAATCGACGTAGATGTTGTGGCCATGTACGAGCGGAACATCTTCCTTTAGGAATATCTGGATGCCGTTCATCCACTCCGTAATATCGTCAAGCGTGTTCACGTATCCCAATACTGGATCGACTTTGATCATCTCGGGATTGATAAGATCGATGACATCCTCTGCCGGTAGAGCGAAGATAAAGTAGTCGCCCTTAACGACGACAGTGGCTCCGTCTCTCTTGATGGTGGCCGACCGGATACGCTCACCATCGAACGACACCGCGACCGCCTTCGAGCCGAGGTGATAAGCGACTCCCCTTGATTCCAGGTAGCGCCGCCAGGGATCGATCCAGACATCATTAGTTGGTCCGTTCAACACCCGGTCGGTGCTGGCTCCAGGTGTGATGATGTCGAAGAGCAGCTGGACGAAGATATTGCCGATGGTCTTCGTGCTCGCTTCGCGGGCCTTCGCAGCGACCAGCGAGCGCGTAATACCGTGCCCGAGCAACTTCTGGTAGGCGAGTGAACGGCCCTCGGCGCCGATGAAGGCCCACCACCCGGTCTTTTCGTACTCTTCATTGCGCCGCTCTCGGCACGAAGTGACGATCTGCCAGACCTTCGAGCCGAACAACCTCAAGTCATCGTGGGTCAGATCGAGGTCGCCGTTGAGAAAACGGCTGACGTCGTCCAACGCGACGCGCACGTCGCTCATGGTGCGTGGCGAGCGGGCGATCAAATCGACTGGGAAACGCCCGTACCTGTTCAGCTGACATCGCGTCGTGTCGATGAGGTTGTTCGCGACTGTTCCAGTAGGCCCGTACGGGATGCGGGCCATGGTGTCTGTGACATGGCGGTAGAAGCGCGGGAAGAACCGAAAGCCGTGTTCACCAGGCAGATCCTTTCGGCCGTCCTTGCCCGAACCCGGCACCGAAAAGCTGCGGGCTTTGCCGCCAGGGATGGCGAGCAGCTCGTAGATTTCGACGTCAAAGTTGCGCTCGATCAACTCATGGGCAGCGCTGAGACCAGCGATACCCCCGCCAAGGATGATGACCTTGGGATTCACGGCTAAGATTCAGTCGCGTCTGTGCTGCAATCAGTGCCCGGCCCTGTGAATTCAATCCGTTAATGTACTTGCGATGCGCTTAGCGCCATCCGCGGCTCGATTCGCACGTTCCACATGCAAGCCAACGATCCTCGCATCCGAGAAGGCTCTTACTGCAATGACTTCGATCTGTTTCACGATAGTCGGGTCATCGATCTTGTCGGACACCGTTTTCAACGCTTTCGCAGCCGATTTCGTCTTTTTAGCATTGTCGAGTGCCTCTTTGTAGTGCTCTTCGGCACAGTTTGCTAGCTCACGGACATCTTCGTTCGTTGTAGCCCTCAAGGCTGCGTTCCTATCGGCTAGCGCCGCATCTGCTTCCTCTTTTACGCCTTTCGCGCAATCGGCAGCAGCATCCGCCAATTTTTGCGCTTCTCCGACAAGGTTATCAGCCGATTTCTTCCGCAAGTCTTGCGAATCGGGAGGGTTCATTTGTCTAATCTTCTCGAAGGACTCAGCAGCCCTGTTCAGCGCAGTTTTCAGTTCCTCGATTTTCATTGCAATCTCCAAACTAGAAATTGAGCGATTCCAATCGCAATGCTTCGGCCAAAATCGCCCCTGGCTCGTCGAAGTACCTGAAACCTGACACGGGACGCTTGATATTGTCCCTGATTCTCAAGGCGAACCGTGTGTATACACGAAAGATGAACTTCGCGCTCTTATCTCGCTGGAGAAACTGGACAGTAGGCGGGGTCCCGACGACGATATCAACTGCCTTGCCGGCAAGTGAGACCACGATACCTGACTTCTGATCGATCTTTCCCGATCTCAGTAGTGGTCCTCCTTTCAGCAGTGGCGTGACCCGATCCGCAGGCAATACTAGGCTCGCTGACGGATCGTGCACGGCTTCATAAAGCGTGTTGCCAAGCACGCAGGCGAAAGGCGCTGGGTTCGAGTCTTCCTCGAGAGTAGTCATCGCTTTCACCACCGCCGAAACGACGAGCTGGCCAAGCGTGGGGGACGGAGATCCTGGGAACCCTAGGGGTTGGAATTTGTGCCTCGCGGGGAGGTCGGCCAGCCCCTTCTGCGGTTGGAGCTCTTGGTTCATGACATATTGTGAGTTTTCCTGCGGCCAACCACGTTGGTAGCCCGCAAATACGACTCTGTCCTGCTCTAGCGCGAGAACGTCCGCCGCTCGCCGGAATGCGAGTAGCGCGTTTGAAAGTGACTCGTCTGCTACCTGTTCGCTCGAAAGCTCCACGTTGGCGGTCAGGTTCACGAGCTTTAAATTAACTGCGAGATGATCCTTGTCGAGTCTTATGGTAGGCGGCGTCGCAGTGTAAACTTCAAGCAGACGTTCGTTGCGGACAATCTCGGTGCTACCCGAAAGCGGTCCGTACACCGGAAGAAGCGCACTAGCCACGCTAGCCTTGTTGTACGCCTCACTGACGGCGTCGTTCACCTTACGCCATTGGTCATCAGTCCATCTCAATTCAAGCATCGTAAACTTCCTCACGAACGCAATATGCCAACATGCTTTGACTTTGAATTAGGTTGCGTCTCGTAGGCAGCGCTAGACCTGGCTACATCTCCAGAGCGCATGCTACGTTGAGCGCTATCCTTCTCCTTGTTCAGTCTTCTCAGTGCAAGAATCGGCATGAGACGCTCGACCGTGGATGGATCAGGGGTCAAGTCGCTTCAATGATACGACACTACCATGCCGCCTTCACGCGTGCAACGCCGGAAGCTTCTTCTAGAGCCGGACCGGACCAAGCGATCGTCGCCAATTCTAGTGGACGTCTCCGATTAGGCCCGTTGCGTCCCCTCTTGGCAGGCCTGACGACGGCAACGGCTGCCCGGCTCGAATGGCATAGATGTCCAGGCGCACGGTTAGGTCTGCCATGGTTGCACGGCCCACCGCGAGGCATTGCAGGCGGTTCAGCCAGAGCCAATTGGGGTGCGAGGTGATGAACTGTGGCGCAAGCACTAGCGGCGGAACCGGGTCGAACTCGTTGCGCACCGCGCGCTCATATCCGTCGGGTCCCAAGTCGAAAATGCCGTAGTAACGCGATAGCAGCAGTGCGCCATCGTCCGTCTCGTAGGTGATACGCGATTCGGCAACACCGACGCCATCGCGGCGCAATACCACCCAGTCACCGCCGCGGACTTTGCCGTTAATCTTCGGGCCGTGAATCTCGCCCGATTCTATGTAGTAGGTGATACGCATGCCATCGGGACCGGGGCCGAACGACTCGGGCGGGTTGATAAGTTGAACGGTCAACGCACCGAGGAACTCGGAGGCCCAGCTATAGCGCGGCACGGCCATAGGGGAAGGCGGAGGAGTCTCAAAAGCGGCCGTCACCGCAGGTGCCCGGACCCCACGCGTCGAACGACTAGGCATCCTTTGCACGACGAGGCCTGCGCGCGTCACCACCGGCGAATACCGTATCAACTCGTCCGCCGCTAGCGGGGGCATTTGTGCGCGAAAAAGCTGCGCTCCAGTAGAGGGATCCTCACTGTCCGGCCACCCCCGCACGGGCGGCAATTCACGCCCATTCGACGAACGTTCCACCACTAGGATGTTGCTCCGATGCCCCGGCAGCACCACGAACGACAAATCCAGCGGCACGTCGGCAGGGACCTCTGCGGGTAGCGCCTCAAACGGCACCGGTAAGTCCGCGAGGGTTCGCGACCCAATAGCTCCATTCTTCAACATTTTCTCAAACGTGCTCAAGGACCGATTTCGTTTGATAACTAGGTTGGTGGACAAGCTGCTGCATATTATGACGCCTGCCCAACGCCCGGTCGAGCTGCACCCTTCAAAGCCGGCTGCAAAGACATCGCCGAGCTGCCACAACTTGGCGGTAATGCGATACAACTCTGCCTCGGTTCGAGGGGGTGCCCAATTGATTGTTGCAAATCCCCCTCGACCAAGCAGGGAACCCCCATCCCTAAAGCAGCAACAATCCCGCACCTAGTTCATTGAAGTACGCGCAACGGGTGCGGCGTCACAGAAGCGACCTGCAATCGAGTAGCAGGTTGCCCTAAGTGGCGCTCGGCCGTCGTCGCGGTTGAGGAGAAACAAAATGAGCATACGCATCGCGCTTTGTGCTGCCGCTTTGGCGATGGCAGCCTGCGCGCAGCTGCCGAATATGCCGCAGGCAGCAAACGAAAGGCGGCTCAATCCTTTGGACTCCGCTTCCGCCGGCGCCTACCAGGCAAAAGACTATTGCCTCAAGCACTGCGCGGCAATGAGCGATCGCGACCGCTTCGACTATTTCGCCAAGAAGATTTGGGCTCCCTATGTTGCCGATTGGAAAGGGCATTTGGACTCGCGGAGCCAAGCCGTTGGCATCACCTTGCAACTCGATCCAAGCGGTAAACACTGGGAACAAGCTGCTCAGGATGCCGGCATGTTTGCCAAGGTCTCGAGCGGAGTGTGGGAAGTCGCGATGACCGCCACGCCGAAAGAAACGGTAAAAGAGATGGCCGATCTGGCAAGCGCATCTTTCAAAGAGACGCCAGGCTCGGGTGAAGCGGTGATCAAAGGCGTGCTGCAAGCGGGCAACCCGCGCATCGAGATCAGAAAGCGCTAGCCATGCATCCTGACCGTCGCACCGTGCTGATCGCCCTGGTTGTTGCTCTTACCGGGCCCAACGTATCTGCCGGACTGATCAAGAAACGCCGTAATGAGCCAAAGGAGAATGTCGCCGTAGCGCCGGCCGCGGTAGATAGCGGCCCGGAAGCTGCTTCGTCCTTGCAGGTGGAAGGGCAAGTTCTGCCCCCGCGTCGTCCAACTAGAGTACATCGGCGCTCCAAGCCGGTTCAAACGATCGTGGAGGTTACGCCCCCCGCCCAATCAACGAATCCGGACTTAGTAGTCGAGTACGATCACACCAGCCAGGGTCTCGGGCGGTGAATGCGTTTAGCCCTGCTCGCCTGTGTCACGGCCATCCTTGCTTGGCGGTGCGCCCATGCTAACGCCACAACGCTTCGGTAAATACGTGGTTAAGGAAAGCCTCGGCGAAGGCAGCATGGCGCACGTCTATCGCGCCTACGACTCAGACCTCGACCGCGATGTCGCCATCAAGAGCCTCAAAGGTCAACTCTTGTTGGACGAAGACAATGCGGACGAGTTGTTGCATCGATTTGCGCGTGAAGCACGTATCGTTGCACAGCTGAGGCACGACAGTTTCGCCACGATATATGAGTACGCCGAGAAGCCGCCATACATTGCAATGGAGCTACTCGAAGGCAAGACGCTTGCCCAGCTTTTACGCGAAAACCATCGCTTTACCGTGCAAGAAGCCACTGACATCGTGCAGCAGTTATTGTCTGCATTGGGCTTTGCCCACACACGACAAGTCATTCACCGCGACGTCAAACCGCAGAATATTTTCCTGCAACCGGACGGTCGCATCAAGATCACAGATTTCGGTATCGCACAGATCCAAACCTCGACGCTGACTCAAATGGGCAGCGTCATGGGAACGGCTGCCTACATGTCGCCAGAACAGTTCGCCGGTGAGCGTGTGGATGCCCGATCGGATCTTTGGTCGGTAGGCATCATTCTGTTCGAATTGCTTTCAGGAAAACGCCCGTTCCGCGGTGGCCCCGATACGGTGCGCCATAAGGTGATGACCGAGAATCCGGCGTTCGAGGTGAGCGAGCCGGTACGCCGCATCCCGGAGGAGTTCGAGCCGGTCATTCGCCAAGCGCTGCACAAATCCCCCGAAAAACGTTTTCAAGATGCTGCCCAATTCGCGGCCGCGCTGGAGGATGCGCACGCCAAGCATCTCGAAGCCAGAAGACCCGGTGTCTCCTCCGAGGAAGAGCAGGACGTTACCACACGAATTCACCGGCCAGCGAAAACGCCGGACCGGCGCCTCCGTCCACCTCTGCTTTCCTTGGTGCTGGGAGTTCCAGTGGCCTTTTCCATTCTCGTGTACGTCGTTGCCAACGCTCGCGTCGACGTGTCCAAGATTGCCTATCGTGTGGACGAAGTCAAATGCTCCGCGCTCGACTACGACGTCGAAGGCAAGGACATCACTCTGTCCGGCGTGAGTGCGCGACAGGAAGATATCTACGCTCTGCGTGCAGATCTGGCACGCCTAGTCGGCCAAGGCAAAGTCCGCGGTGAGGTCACTGAGACAGACCCACGCCATTGCGATGTCTTGGACTACGTCCGAGCGTTAAAACGTGAGCATCCACAAATAGAGCCGCGGCTTAAGCTAAGCACAACCGCCCCTCTGGGATATGCCAAGCAAGGAAGCGCGTTGTCACTAAGCGTCTCCGGTGCGGCGCATGACGGTTACCTCCTACTCGACTATTTCATGGGTAACGGCGAAGTATTGCACCTCGCACCAGACCGGCAGCAGGGTGAGATCAAACTTGCTGCGGGGCAGACGTTCACTCTCAGCGCGAACACCGGCGAGCCTATCGAATACGAAGTGGCTTGTCCGTGCGGTCGCGAATTGCTGCTCGCAGTAAGCAGTTCCGCGCCGCTGGCGCTAGCTGGCCGCGAGGAATCTGAACCCGCGCATCCGTATCTCGAAGCGCTAGCCAAGGCCGTAAAAGCCACGGCTCAAGGTGTCAAGATCTCCGTGCAACTGTTACCGCTCACTACGGTTCCCCAATAGGGATCCTACGACTGACGCCCATGCCCGCCCTCGATATGGAACAGTTGCTCGCACCGGTATCCGCCGAAGCGCCGTGCGGAGCGGATCTCGAATACGATCCCGACTACCTAGCCCTAACGCGCGCGGCGCAACGCGTGCCAGAGCAAGTCATGGGCAAACACACCGTCCCAGCCAAAGTACCAGACTGGGCAGATGTGCAGCTTCGTGCGGAACGTCTGACGCGCCGCACTAAGGATATTCGCGTCGGCGTGCTGTTGGCTCGCGCCCTGGTCAATCAACATGGCCTGCCAGGTCTGCGTGATGGACTCAAGGTGCTGCGCTCACTGCTCAGCGCGCATTGGCAAGGCCTCTACCCCGGTCACGAAGAAGGCGAGACGACGCGGCTCAACGCCCTAGCCGAACTGTTCGATTGGGATACGCTGCGTGCTGATCTGTTGGAGCGCACCTTTTTTATCGCCCGCGCGCTTGGACCTGTGCTGATTCGGGATGCTGCCGCCGTAGCCGGCAAGTATGCCTTGCGCAAAGATGCCCAGGTCCGTACTGCAGACTTGCTCAAGCAAACGTTTCTGCAACTCCCCACTGAGGAGCAAGCACAGCACCGCGTCACGCTTCGGGACAGCTTGCACGAGTACGAGGCTTTGCTTGCCTTCGTCACTGAACAGGTCGGGAGCGCAGTCTCGGTAGAGTCCAAACAACTCGCCGAGCTTCTCTATGCGCTTAACGCCGCTGTTGCTTCGCTCGCAAGCGATGACAAAGCTCTGTCAACAGCGCCCGCCAGCCCGGCTAACGCGCCAGCGGGGAACTCCGGACAAGTCGATCGGCGAGACGACGTCGTCCGAATGCTGGATCAGGTCTGCGAATACTTGGAACGGAACGAACCCTCTAGCCCGGCGCCGCTACTGATTCGGCGCGCCAAGCAACTTGTGGGCAAAAGCTTTCTAGAGATCATCCAAGACATGGCACCGGGCGGAGAAGAACAGGTGCGCACGATAACTGGAGTCAAAGCCACAAAGCAATCTTCATCGTAACCACGCAGCTGAAAGGAGAACGAAATGCCAAAGGAAAGCAGTCAAAAGTTTATCGCGCGAAACCGCGCCCCACGGGTTCAGATCGAGTACGACGTCGAGCTATACGGTGCGGAGAAGAAAATTCAACTTCCATTCATTATGGGTGTGCTCGCCGACTTGTCCGGCAAGCCAGCCGAAGCCTTACCGCCGATCGACGAACGCAAGTTTCTGGAGATCGACGTCGACAATTTCGATCAACGCATGAAGGCAATGAAACCGCGCGTTGCCTTCCAAGTTCCCAACACCCTCACGGGCGAAGGCAACCTCAACGTCGAGATCGCCTTTGAAAGCATGGAGGACTTCTCCCCTGCCGCAGTCGCCCGCAAGGTTGAGTCGCTCGCCAAGCTTCTCGAAGCTCGCCAACAGTTAGCCAACCTCATCACTTACATGGACGGCAAATCGGGGGCGGAAGACCTCGTTGCCAAGATTCTTAACGACGAAGCATTGCTGAAGACGCTTGCGGCAGCCAAGAAGCCGGAAGAACCAGCACCGGCTACTGCCTAGGAGATTGCCATGACAGTCGTCACAGAAAGAGAGCCTCAAGTAGCGAAAGCGTTCGATGTATCCGACTTCACTACGCTGTTGCACAAAGAATTCAAACCCCAAACGGACGAAGCGAAAGGCGCCGTTGAGAAAGCGGTGCGCGCGCTCGCCGCGCAAGCAATTGACCACGCCAAACTGATCTCGACCGATGTGGTCTCTAGCATTGAAGCGATCATCAAAGAATTGGACACCGCCTTGTCGAAGCAGATCGATGTGATCTTGCATCACCCAGATTTCCAGAAACTCGAAGGCGCATGGCGCGGCCTCGGACACTTGGTCAACAACACCGAAACCGATGAGATGCTGAAGATTCGCGTCATGAATGTATCCAAAGACGATCTGCGCAAGACGCTAAAAGCGTTCAAGGGCGTCAAATGGGATCAAAGTCCGTTTTTTAAGAAGATCTACGAGGCTGAGTACGGCCAGTTCGGCGGTGAACCGTTCGGGTGTTTGGTCGGGGATTACTACTTTGATCAAAGCGCGCCCGACACGGAAATGCTCGCCGGCATGGCACAAATCGCGGCTTCCGCGCACGCGCCTTTCATCGCCGCCGCATCCCCCACGGTCATGCAAATGGGGTCGTGGCAAGAACTAGCTAATCCGCGCGACCTTACGAAGATCTTTCAAACGCCTGAGTACGCCGCTTGGCGCTCGTTGCGTGAATCCGAGGATTCGCGCTACGTCGGCCTAACCATGCCTCGCTTCTTGGCGCGCATGCCTTACGGTGCCAAGACTAATCCGGTCGAAGAGTTCGCATTCGAAGAAGACACCGCCGGCGCCGACCACAGCCACTATAGCTGGGCCAATTCCGCTTACGCCATGGCGGTTAACATCAATCGGGCTTTCAAGATGTACGGCTGGTGCTCGCGGATCCGCGGCGTGGAGTCCGGCGGCCTAGTGGAAGGATTGCCGGTGCACACCTTCCCGACTGATGACGGCGGCGTCGACATGAAATGCCCGACCGAGATTGCGATCAGCGATCGCCGTGAAGCGGAATTGGCCAAAAACGGCTTCATGCCCTTAGTGCATCGCAAGAACTCCGACTACGCCGCGTTCATCGGTGCGCAATCGATGCAGAAGCCGTTTGAATATGACGATCCGGATGCTACCGCCAACGCCAATCTCGCTGCTCGCCTGCCCTACTTGTTCGCTACGTGCCGCTTTGCGCACTACCTGAAGTGCATTGTGCGCGACAAGATCGGTTCGTTCAAAGAGCGTGCCGATATGCAGCGGTGGTTACAGAAATGGATCATGAACTACGTCGACGGCGATCCTGCTAACTCAACCGAGCTTGTGAAGGCAGAGAAACCGCTGGCCGCGGCGGAAGTTCAGGTAGAAGAAGTGGAAGGCAATCCGGGCTATTACAGCGCGAAGTTCTTCCTGCGGCCGCACTATCAGCTCGAGGGTCTGACGGTTTCTTTGCGGTTAGTTTCCAAATTACCCTCGATCAAGGGAGGCGCGTAGCAATCCTTCCGTCATTTAATGCAGTTCGGTTTTATTACACTCAATAGAAAGGAGTAACAAATGGCACTGGTTGATTTTTTCCTAAAGGTCGAAGGCGTTGATGGCGAGTCAGGCGACGCCAAACATAAAGGCGAGATGGAGCTTTCCGGATGGAATTGGGGCGCTGAGCAGAACGGTGACTGGCAAGCTGGTGGTGGTCTTGGCGCTGGCAAAGTCAAGGTGCAAACCTTCAATTTCACCAAGAAAGTCGATAAGGCGTCCGTCACACTTCTGAAGGCTTGCGCCAGCGGCGAACACTTTCCGAAGGCCACGCTCACGTGCCGAAAAGCAGGCAAAGAGCAGCAGGAATACCTCAAGGTCGAACTCGAAAACGTCATGATCACGAATTACAAAGCGACAGGCAGCGGGACATCCGAAGTACTCCCTTTGGACGACGTGTCCTTGGCGTTCGAGAAGATCAATTGGATCTACAAAGCGCAAGAGTCCGCAGGTAGCCTCGGCGGTGAGGTTAAGGGTGGTTGGAACGTCAAAGAGCGAGTCGTCGTCTAGCCTTTCCGACGCGGATCGTCGCGCTACGGGTAGCTTGGGCAGCCCTGGCGCGGCGACCGCCAAGTTAGAGCTTTGTCTATCGTATTCCTACCCTAACAGTACCCGGAGGCATTTGTGTCTATTCGAGACATGTACTTGCGCGTAGAAGGTGGCCGCGCAGGACTAATCAGAGGTGAAGCAGTCGATGCCGACCATCTGGACGAGATCGAGTTGCTCTCGTGGAATTGGGGAATGAATAACTCACAAACCCCAGGGGGGACGGACCGCAACCGCGCAACCTTCCAAAATCTTCGAGTCATGAAGCGAGTCGATAGCGCATCGACCGGATTGATGAGCGCTCTTCGCTCGAACGATACCATCAAGGCAACGCTCAGCGTGCGTAAGGCCGGGCACGAGCAGATTGAGTTTTTCAGAATTAACTTGGAGCGCGGTCGAATTGTTGAACTCAACACGCACTCGGTTACCCACGATGGAGTTCCAGAGCTAATCGATGAGCTCGTCATCAGCTTTCCCAAAGTCAAAGTGGAATACCACGGACAAGGCGGTGACGGTTTAGCGCGGGGCGCGACCACCTTCGACGCCGAAATCAGCACCGCCTCGTAACCATGCAAACAAATAGCCCGAAGGCCGAACAAGCCCGCGTAAGCCTGCAGCAAGGCGATCCGGAGCGCGCACTGAAACTGCTGCAAGAAGCGGTACGAACGCAAGCGTCCGACGCCAAATTGCGCGTGTTTCTTTTCCAACTGCTGGCAGTCCTTGGAGAGTGGGAACGCGCACTGGCGCAACTCAACCTCGCCAGCGATCTCGACGCCAGCGCACTTGCGATGGCGCAAGTGTATCGAGAGGCTTTGAAGTGCGAAGTACTGCGTGAGCAAGTGTTCGCCGGGGCCAAAGCACCTATGGTGTTGGGTGAGCCGGAGCAGTGGCTCGCCTTGCTGATCGAGTCGCTGCTGCGCTCGGGACGCGGTGACGAGGTTCAAGCCGACGCCCTCCGTACCGAAGCCTTCGATGCCGCCCCGAGTCGCCCCGGCGTGATCGATAGCAACACGTTCGATTGGTGCGCCGATGCCGACATGCGTTTGGGCCCAGTGTGCGAAGCGATCGTCAATGGCCGCTACTACTGGCTGCCGTTTGCACATCTTGCCAAGATCACCATCGAACCGCCTTCTGATCTGCGCGACTACGTCTGGATGCCAGCGCATTTCTGGTTCGCCAACGGTGGCGATACACCCGGACTAATACCGACGCGCTACCCCGGCTCCGAGCGCGGCGATGGACTCACGCGACTCGCCCGCACAACGACTTGGGATGAACCCAGAACCGGCGTCTACTTCGGCAGCGGGCAACGCGTCTGGACCACCAATCAAGGCGAGTACGCTTTGATGGACGTGCGCGAACTGACTTTGGCTGCGTAGAGCAATGGCCGAACTCACCACCAAAGAGAAGCTGCAGCCCGCATTGCTGGATCGGTTAACGGACTGGCATCCGGAGCAGAAGTCCGAGTCGCGGCTGGAGCGCATCGTCTCCGACGAACAGTTGCGCGAAGCCACGCTGCGCGACCTGACCTGGCTGTTCAATACCGTCCAAATGGAAGCCACCTCTGACCTAGGTACTGGCGAGCGCGTCAGGGCTTCCGTGCTGAACTTCGGCTTGCCATCGCTTTCCGGCAAGCAAGTATCGTTGCTCGACTGGAATGAAATCGAACGCGCGCTCAAGCGCGCGATTCTGCGCTTTGAACCCCGCATTCTCGCGGAAACTTTGCAAGTCAGTGCGGTGAAGGCTGAAGACGTCCTGCATCACCACAACGTTGTCCAGTTCAACATTCGCGGACAGCTCTGGGCACAACCGCTGCCGATCGAACTCTTCCTCAAGACGGAACTCGATCTGGAAACGGGCGAAGCGCAGATCACTGAGCTCAAGCACTAAGCGCTATGACCATGGATCCGCGGCTGCTCCAATATTACGAACAAGAACTCGAGTACCTCAACGGGCTTGGGGCAGAGTTCGCGCAGCAGTACCCGAAGATCGCGGGCCGTTTGGGAATGGACGGCATCAAAGTAGCCGATCCCTATGTCGAACGTCTGCTCGAAGGCTGCGCATTCTTGAGTGCGCGCGTACGCTTGAAACTCGATGCCGAATTCCCAACCTTTACGCAGCATTTGCTGCAGATGGTGTATCCGCATTATCTCGCGCCAACGCCGGCCATGCTCATCGCCCAGTTGCATCCCAACTTGGGCGAACCCAACCTGGCCAAAGGCGTCGTCGTACCGCGTGGCAGCGTCATGGAACAAGCTGCTGAATCCGGCGACGCCACCCGCTGCCGCTTCCGCACCGCGCACGACGTGACTTTGTGGCCTATTGAGGTTACTGGCGCAAAGTTTTTTTCCACGGCGAACGATCTACCGCTGAGCATGCTGCCTGTGGCAAAACGTTTCCGCAGCGGCGTTCGCCTGCAACTGCAGGCAACCGCGGGGTTCTCCTTCGGTCAACTCGATCTCGACAAGCTGCGCATCTACCTTAGCGGCACCGACAAGATCGCGTTCCGGCTTTACGATCTCATCCAAAGCGCGAACCTTGGCGCCTTGGTTGCGACGGTGCAACAAGGTGCGGCATTGCACGAATACCTGCCGATCACCCACGTTGCGGCAGTGGGTTTTGGCGACGATGAAGCGCTATTGCCGGCGACGCTACGTTCTTTCCAAGGCTATCGTCTGCTGCAAGAGTACTTTGCTTTTCCGCAGCGCTTTCTGTCCTTTGACGTCAGCGGCTTGCGTCGCTGTCTGAGGCGAGTGCAAGGCAATCGTGCGGAGTTGGTACTGCTGTTCGAGCAAACCGACGCAGCGCTGGAGCAAAGCGTTGACGCGACCCACTTCGCCCTATATTGCACGCCATGCAGCAACCTCTTCTCTATGCGCTGCACGCCGATCGATGTCAACAACGCCGGCAACGAGTTCCATGTCGTGCCTGATCGTACGCGTCCAATGGATTTTGAGGTGCACAGCGTCGCGGAGGTGGGTGGTCATGGCGTCGGGGTGGGGAGCGAACAACGCTTCTTGCCCTTCTACACCCAGCTTCATCACCATGCCGACGAACAGCAACGCTACTTCACCGTCCGGCGTGAACTACGCGTGCTGTCCGAGCGGCAGATGCGCTTGCGCGGCTTCCGCTCCAGTTATGTTGGCGGCGAGATGTTCTTATCACTCGTGGATCCGGCGCACGCGCCATACGACGGCGACTTGCGCAGGCTGTCGGTCGAGGCGCTCTGTACCAACCGCGACTTGCCGCTGCAGATGTCGCTGGGGCATGGTCAGACAGACTTTCACCTTGAAGAAGCCGCCCCGGTTGAGGCCATCCGTTGCATCGCCGGCCCCTCGAAACCGCAGTCAGCATTAGTGGATGATGCCGGTCAGTGGCGCCCATGGGAAAAGCGCGCGGGCGCACGGCCCGGGTATGCAACATTGCCCTGGCGTTTGTTGAGCCATCTGAGCTTGAACTACTTGTCGCTGCTTTCCCTAGACAGCGAGCAAGGCGCAGCCGCGCTGCGCAATTTGCTCGATCTGTACGCCAACGGGCCCGCGGAAGGTAGCACCAAGCAAATCGAAGGGCTGCGCGATGTCGCCATCAAACAAGTGGTGCGACGTCTACCCCTACCCGGCCCCATCACTTACGGACGCGGTCTGCAGATCAACTTGACCGTCGACGAACAGAACTTTGTCGGTGGTAGCGCCGTGCTGTTCGGTGCCGTATTGGAGCGCTTCTTCCAACGCTACGTCTCGATCAACTCGTTCACCGAAACCGTGCTGGGCTCGATTCAGCGCGGCAACCAAGTGGACCTAAAACAATGGGCGGCGAAATGCGGCGAAAGACCGATCATCTAACCTTCTTTGAAGCGCTCGCCGGGCGGCCGCAAGCATTCGACTTCATGCAGGCGATGCGTTTGCTGGAATCCACGCACGAATCGCTGCCGCGCGTCGGTGAGGCGATCAAACCGAGCGACGAGGCTATCCGTCTTGGGCAGGAACCCGCGCTCGACTTCGCGCCAGCAACGCTGACCAAGTTCGAGCCCGCGCGCCACGCCACCCGCCCCAAGCTGCTGACCAGGTTCTTTGGTTTTTTTGGGCCGAACGGCGCGCTGCCGCTGCACTTAACCGAATACGCCCGCGACGCGCTCGCGCCCCTGCCCGAGCGCTACCAGCTTTACGCTCGCCGCAAGAACAGTCAGCACACCCAGTCGCGGCCGAGCGCTGCGCCGTTTGCCGCTTTCTTGGATATTTTTCATCATCGCTTTCTCTCGCTGTTCTATCGTGCTTGGCGTGTGGCGCAGCCGAGCGTGCAAATGGATCGCCCAAGCAGCGACCGCTTCGCCGATTACGCCGGCGCCTTGTTCGGCGTCAGTACGCCGGGGCTGCAAAGCGCGGATACGTTGCTGCGCACCGAACGCCTCGGCGCCGCCGGCCACTTGGTGCGCCATGTGCGCAACGCCGATGGGTTGGAGGCGATTCTGCGTGATTATTTCGCGCTGCCGGTGCGCGTTGAACAGTACGCCGCCGCTTGGCTGAACCTACCGGAATCGGAGCGTACTCGTCTAGGTACTGGCTCACAATTAAGGCGTCTAGGCATGGATACGTCCATAGGGAGACGGGTATGGGATAGACAGCATCGCATACGCTTGCACTTCGGCCCGCTGAGCTTACGCGAGTATGTCGCATGGCTGCCCAGCCACCGCGAAGGGCTCACGCGCATGACCAAGCTGCGCGATTGGCTGCGCACTTATCTTTGCTTCGAATTCGCTTGGGACATACGCCTGTCGTTAAAGCACGAGGCAATTCCGCAGGGACTGAAGCTAAGCCGCAGCCGCCGCTTGGGCTGGACGACATGGCTAGGGCAGCGCAACGACGGGCTCGACGCCAATGACTTAGTGCTCGACGTAGAAAAGCATTTGGCGCGCCGCCTGCCCGCACCGCGCATCGCGTCGACACCGTCCGCAACTTTGATGGCGGCTTAGCAACCATGAGTGAAATCGGCCGCACCGCCCTTTTCGGAAAATTGAACCCCCTCGCCTACAAGGCGATGGAAAGCGCCACCGTGTTCTGCAAGTTACGCGGCAACCCGTACGTCGAGCTGGTGCATTGGCTGCACCAGATTATGAACGCGCAGGATTCTGATCTACACCGAATCACACAGCATTTCGAACTGGATGCCGGTCGCATCGCCGCCGATGTCACCGCAGCGCTCGACCGCTTGCCGCGAGGTGCGACGGCGATCTCCGATCTCTCCCCCCATCTGGAGAGCGCCGTCGAACGTGGCTGGGTGTACGGCACTTTGATGTTCGGCGAATCCCAGGTGCGCACCGGCCATCTGTTGGTCGGCGCACTCAAAACGCCAGCGCTGCGTCATGTTCTGTTCGCAGCATCGCGACAATTCGAACGCATTGGCGCCGACACACTCGCCGACAGCTTTTCCCGCATCGTAAAGGGTTCGCCGGAAGAAGCTCTCACGGCTAGCGACGGATTCAGCACCGGCGCGCCGGGGGAAGCCAGTCAAGCGATGGCGCCGGCGCAACTCGGCAAGCTCGAAGCGCTGCGCAAGTTCGCCGTCGATTTGACCGAGCGCGCCCGCAGCGGCGAGTTGGACCCGATCAGTGGCCGCGACGAAGAGATCCGCCAGATCGTCGACATCCTAATGCGCCGCCGGCAGAACAACCCGATCTTGACGGGTGAAGCGGGCGTCGGCAAAACCGCCGTCGTCGAGGGCTTCGCCGCGCGCATCGTCAACGGCGATGTGCCGCCACCGCTCAAGGATGTGAGCATCTACACGCTCGACGTCGGCTTATTGCAGGCCGGCGCCAGCATGAAGGGCGAGTTTGAAAACAGGTTGCGCCAAGTCATCGACGAGGTTCAGTCTTCGCCCAAACCGATCATTCTGTTCATCGACGAAGCGCATACCCTGATCGGCGCCGGCGGCGCGGCGGGCACTGGCGACGCGGCGAATTTGCTCAAGCCCGCCCTAGCACGCGGCAAGTTGCGCACCATCGCCGCGACAACGTGGGCCGAGTACAAAAAGCACATCGAGAAAGACCCAGCCCTTACCCGCCGCTTCCAAGTTGTGCAAGTGGCCGAGCCGAGCGAAGAGAAAGCTGTACTCATGGTGCGCGGCGTCGCCTCAACGCTAGAAAAGCATCACCGCGTGCAACTGCTGGACGAAGCCCTAGAGGCGGCGGTGCGCCTGTCGCACCGCTACATCCCGGCGCGGCAGTTACCCGATAAGGCCGTGAGCCTGCTCGACACGGCATGCGCGCGCGTGGCAATCAGCCAACACGCCGTACCGCCTGAAGTCGAAGACCATCGCCGCCGCATCGAAGGGCTGCAGACCGAATTGGACATCATCGCTCGCGAAGAAGCCATCGGCGTCAACGCCAAGGACCGCCGTTCTGCTGCAGAATCAAAGCAAAGCGAAGCCCAGGCCGCGTTAACCGTATTGGAATGCCGCTGGCAAGAGGAAAAAGCTCTGGCCACGCAGATTCTGGAACTTCGCAGCCGGCTGCGCTCCGGCAGCAATAAAGTAGAAGGCACCGACTCCCCTGTCGAAAGAGCCGCCGAAACTCGCAGTGCCGGTAGCAGAGAGCAAATCCTTTCAGCAGATGAACGCCAATTGCTGCTTGGCGATTTGCGCGACCTACAGGGCAAGCTCGCCCGCCTGCAAGGCGAAACGCCATTGATCATGGCCACGGTCGACGAGCAAGCGGTCGCGGCAGTAGTGCAAGATTGGACCGGCATTCCGGTTGGCCGCATGGTCAAGAACGAAGTCGAAGCTGTGCTGAAGCTCGCCGATACGCTTGGGCATCGCGTCATCGGCCAACGCCATGCGCTCGACATGATTGCGCGCCGCATCCAAACCTCGCGCGCCAAGCTGGATAACCCGAACAAACCCATCGGCGTGTTCATGCTGTGCGGCCCCTCGGGCGTGGGCAAAACCGAATCGGCGTTGGCGCTGGCCGAATCGCTCTACGGGGGCGAGCAAAACGTCATCACCATCAACATGAGTGAGTTCCAGGAAGCGCACACCGTCTCGACGCTCAAGGGTGCGCCCCCCGGCTATGTCGGTTACGGCGAAGGCGGCGTGTTGACCGAAGCGGTGCGCCGCCGCCCCTACAGCGTAGTGCTGCTCGATGAAGTCGAAAAAGCCCACCACGACGTGCACGAAATCTTCTTCCAGGCTTTCGACAAAGGCTGGATGGAAGATGGCGAGGGCCGTTTCATCGACTTCAAGAACACGATCATCTTGCTCACCACCAATGTCGGCACAGATTTGATCGCCAGCATGTGCAAAGACCCGCAACTCATGCCGGATGCCGACGCGCTGGCGAAGGCGCTGCGCGACCCGCTGCTGAAAGCTTTTCCGCCCGCGTTGCTGGGCCGCTTGGTGGTGATCCCGTACTACCCGCTGAGCGACGACGTGCTCAGTAACATCGTTCGACTGCAACTCGGCCGAATCAAAGCGCGCGTGGCAGCGAACCACAAAGTGCCCTTCGAATACGACGACGACGTGGTGAAGCTGATCATCAGCCGCTGCACCGAAGTGGAAAGCGGTGGACGCATGATCGACACCATCTTGACGAACACCGTGCTGCCGCGCGTCAGCCAAGAGTACCTATCACGCCTAGCGGCTGGGCAAGCACTGAAGCGCATGCGTGTTGGTGTCGCCTCCGGCGACTTTACCTATGGATTTGACTAGATGACGAGGCAAATGAGCCGCCCCCCTTTGCCGTCGTTCCCGCGCCGGCGGGAACCCAATCCTGTGCGGGAATTCCCATGGATCCTCGCCCTTGCGGAGATGGCACACTCATCAACTATCTGCGCATTAGTCGATAGAAGTGCTTACCTCACGCCGACAGCGTCAACTTGCGCGCTAGATACCACCCGCGGAGAACCCTAATGCATCGCGTCATAGACATCAAGACTCCGCTGGGCGCCGACGTGCTGCGCTTGCACAGCATGCACGGCAGCGAGGAGCTGGGCCGCTTGTTCGACTACCAGATAACGGTACTGAGCGAGAAAAACGACGTTGATCCCGACAAACTGCTCGGCCAGCCCATCACCGTCACGTTGGAGTTGCCCGATCAAAAGACCCGCTACTTCAGCGCTTACGCCACACGACTGGCCCAGGTCGGCATGATCGGCCGCTTTCACGCCTACCAAATCACCGCGCGGCCCTGGCTGTGGTTTATGACGCGCGTGACCGACTGCCGCATCTTTCAGAACAAAACTGTGCCGCAGATCATCAAGGAAGTGTTCGGCAAATATGAAGGCTTGGCGGTGTACTCGCCTGACCAATTGACCGCGAAATACCGCGAATGGGAATACTGCGTTCAATACCGCGAAACGACTTTCAACTTTATTAGCCGCTTGATGGAGCAGGAAGGTATTTACTACTACTTCAAGCACGAAGAGAACAAGCACACCATGGTGTTGGCGGACGCGAAATCACTGCACACGCCCTACCCTGGTTACGACAAGTTAAGTTTTCTGTCCACCGAGCAAGTCGCCCCGGACGAGGAGCACATTCACGCTTGGCACTTCGCCCGCGAAGTGCAGCCAGTAGCCTACGCAACCGAGGAATTCGACTTCAAGCGCCCAAGCTTCGAATTACGAGTTAAGAAAGAAGTCGCGCGCAACCACGCGCAAGCGAAGTTCGAGATGTTCGACTATCCGGGCGAGTACGTCCAAAAGACGGATGGCGAGCACTACGCCCAGGCACGCATCGAAGAACTGCATTCTCAGTTCGAGTTGGCCAGCGGCTCAACCAACGCGCGCGGCCTCACGGTCGGCCATTTAGTCAAGCTCGCCAAGCATCCGCGCGAGGACCAGAACAAGCAATACTTGGTTGTCTCCGCCAACTACAGCCTGCAGGGCGCAGAGCATGAAACCGCTGCTAGCGAGGGCGCCGCGTACTCATGCAACTTCACCGTGTTGGACAGCCGCCAACAGTTTCGCACCCAACGTCTTACGCCTAAACCCATGGTGCAAGGCCCGCAGACGGCGATCGTCGTCGGCCCCTCTGGCGATGAGATCTACACCGACCCGGAAGGTTATGGTCAAGTGAAAGTGCAGTTCCATTGGGACCGCTACGGAAAGTCCAACGAAACCAGCTCCTGCTGGGTGCGCGTATCGCACCCCTGGGCCGGGAAGAACTTTGGCGCCATTCACATTCCCCGCATTGGCCAAGAAGTCATCGTCGACTTTCTGGAAGGCGACCCAGACCAACCCATCATCACCGGCCGCGTCTACAACAATGAACAAATGCCGCCTTGGCCGCTGCCGGCGAACAATACCCAAAGCGGCATCCTCACGCGCTCCAGCAAAGGTGGCACGCCCGCCAATGCGAACGCGATCCGCTTCGAGGACAAGAAGGGCGCCGAGCAAGTTTGGATTCATGCCGAAAAGAATCAAGACATCGAAGTCGAGAACGACGAGACCCATTGGGTCGGACATGACCGCAGAAAGACCATCGACAACGATGAGACGGTACACGTCAAGCACGACCGCACCGAAACCGTCGATCACGACGAAACCATCACGATTTGTAACAATCGCACCGAGAATGTCGGTGTCGACGAAAAAATTACCATCGGCAGCAACCGTACCGAAAAAGTCGGCGTAAACGAAACCATTGACATTGGCAGCAACCGCACCGAAACCGTCGGCGCGAACGAAATGATCACCGTCGCCCTAACGCGAACCCGCAACGTCGGCATCAACGAGATGGTCAATGTGGGCGGCGCGCAGGAAGTGACGGTGGGCGGTCTCCAGGCCATCACCGTCGGTCTGACCCGTGCCGTAACCGTCGGGACAAGCCAATCGGTCAATATCGGCACTAGCCACAGCGTAAACGTCGGCACCGACGAATCGGTCAACGTAGGATCGAACCGTTCGGAATCGATCGGCGCCGATCACACAGTCTCAGTTGGCAAGAACCAAAGTAGCAGTATTGGCGAAAATCGCAGCGCATCGGTTGGGAAAGATGACAGCACTAAAGTCGGCAAGAACTTGGTAATCGACGCCGGCGAATCGATCACGATCAAGACCGGATCGGCAAGCATCAGCATGAAGAAGGACGGCACCATCGCCATCAGCGGGAAAGACATCAGCATCAAAGGTTCAGGCAAGATCAGCGTCAAAGCGTCTAGCGATGTGGTGATTAAGGGCAGCAAAGTCGGCATCAACTAAGAGAATGAATAATGGGACATCTTGAAGACACGATCTTCCGTTCGCTTGCAGAAGAGCGCACCGACATCGATCCGTTTGTCACTTTGCAAGCCGCTCCGGCACGACTAGATGCAGTCCATGCTGCAGAGCAACCTCCTTTTGTGGTGGCCACGTTTGCTGGCTTCGATCTCGACGATTGCCCTATGGTGCAATTGAAAACGAAGCTATCGACTGAGCTTGTGCGTGCCAAAACCATCGTCGCGCTGCGTAGCGAATTCGTTGGCAGGGAAACGCTGGTTGTGTTTGAGAACGGAGATGTCTACCAACCGATAATCGTTGGCCTCATGCAAATACCCGCAAAATCAACTAGCGCCCCCCCTGCCCCCGCACCGCTCGTTATTCATGCAGACGACGAACGCTACTCGATTACCGCTGAGCGGGAGATCGTTCTAAAGTGCGGCGACGCGAGTATCACGCTAACCCGAGCGGGCAAGGTGATTATCAAAGGCACTTACATCCTCAGTCGCTCGTCTGGTTACAACAAGATCAAGGGCGCTGCGGTGGACATAAACTAATGTGGCAAGTTGATAACAGAACACCATTTGCAGCGGAACGCGGCTGGGTACGCGACCGCGACGGCGCCGAGATTTGGCTAGTAGCAGTCAAGGCGACGTTCGACATCCGTCCGGACGGCTCCACAGAAGTATCGAAGGAACAGCCGGCCGTGTTGCGTGCACCCGAATACCATGGCGACCCGGGCAAGAGCAGCATCAAATACGAATCCGATCTCATACTCACCAAGAAGACAACGGATATCATCGTTATCGGGCACGCCTACGCACCGCACGGCAAGCAGGTGACAGAAATGGGTGTGGGTTTTCGGGTAGGTACGGTTCAGAAGGTGCTGCGTGTCTTCGGCGATCGCGTCTGGGGCGTACTCGGCGCCTCGGCACCAGAGCCGTTTTCCAAGATGCCACTTACATACGAGCGCGCCTATGGGGGCGTAGATGCGAAGTCGGAGCATCCCGATCGCGACTGGGAATGGCGCAATCCGGTTGGAACGGGTTTCGCAACGACCAAAGCCAATGCGTCAGGCTCAAAGCTGCCTAACCTGGAAAACCCGAAGAGTTTGATCGGTTCGTGGAAGGATAAACCGGCCCCCGCAGGCTTCGGCGCGATTGCCTGCCACTGGCAACCGCGTGCGTCCTTCGCCGGAACCTATGGTGAGGAATGGATGAAAACACGCCAACCCCTACTCCCAAAGGATTTCGATGACCGCTTCTTTCAATGCGCCCCTGTTGATCAACAAGCTCCCGAATACTTACGCGGCGGCGAGCAAGCCGTAATTAAGGGATTGACGCCATCCGGCGCACTGCAATTGGATTTGCCCAAGCTCTTTCTTGGTTTCGAGACTCGCTTTTATGATGGCAGCCGAGAGATTCACAAGAATCGCGCGTTGCACACAGTCATCATTGAACCAGATTTCCCGCGAGTGTCGCTTGTTTGGCATTCGGCACTGCCGTGTCACTTCAAAGTGCATAAACTCGAACGTACCGTGGTAACACTAAAGAGAGATATCAGCTCGGGGCAACGAATCACTCACGACGCGGATTTGGAGTTGATCTGAATGGCGAAGGAAGCTGTTCACATCGTCGGTTTGGGTGCGAGCACAGCGATAGGGCGCGATGCCTGGTCGAGCGCGGCAGCAGTGCGCGCGGGCATTTGCGGGTTTTCGGAACACCCATACATGATCGACACAGCCGGCGAACCGATGAAAGTCGCGCTCGCACCCTGGCTGGATGTTGGGGTGGCGGGTGTTGATCGGTTTGAGGCGCTGCTTTTCCCGGCGCTTGACCAGGCGCTCGAACCGCTGCTATTGATCCATGGCGCCACGCTAAACGTCGCCATCGCACTTGGCCTGCCGAGTGAGCGCCCTGGGTTGCCCCAGAACCTTCAGCGGCAACTATTCGACAGGGTCAGCCAACGCTACAGAGGCTATTTCAGCGTTGCTGCCGGCTTTGCTGCCGGGCACGCCGCAGGACTAATCGCCACGCAGGCAGCCACCAATAAGTTGGCTGAAGGCACACTCGACGCCTGCGTCGTCGCGGGCGTTGATAGCTACATCGAGCCGCTCACACTCGAATGGTTAGAAGACAACGACCAACTCCATAGCGCCGGGCCGCTAAACAACGCCTGGGGTTTCATACCCGGCGAAGCAGGTGCCGCCTTATTGCTCATGCGCGAGTCCATGGTCGACACGACCGGATTAGAATCGCTGGCTGTAGTGCTGGGCACAGGTACCGCGATGGAACCTAAGCACATCAAGACAGAAACCGTATGCACTGGCGAAGGGCTAACCAAAGCCTTTCGTTTAGCGCTGGCTGCACTGCCGGCGAACGCAAAAGTAACCGACATCTACTGCGACATGAACGGCGAGCCGTATCGTGCCGACGAGTTCGGCTTCACGGCCTTGAGAACAAAGGAGTCCTTCGAATCCGCCTCTGACTTCGTCGCCCCGGCGGACTGCTGGGGCGATGTGCATTCAGCGAGTGGGCCGTTGCACCTTGCTATGGCAACCGTGGCGGGGTACAAGGGCTACAGCAATGGCTCGTTCGCTTTCGCTTGGGCCAGCGCCGAGCAAGGCGAGCGTGCAGCGGCTTTGATTGCCACGGCGAGGAGGGCTTCAGCGTGGCAGTAACGATTAAGGTCAATGGGGCCGCCAACTCCTTGGTACACAAAGGGAGCAACGGCATTTCCATGGCTACCATTCCCGATGTCTGCAAGACGCCGTCGCCGGGCGGCCCTGTGCCGATTCCTTACCCGAATATCTCGCAATCGGCCACTCTCGCCAAAGGCACAACAACGGTCAAGGCCGATGGCGGCATGATGATCGCGATCAAGGGTAGCGAGTTCAGTCTCTCGAATGGCGATAACGCAGGTGTTGCTGGGGGAGTCAAATCGAGTACCTTCATGAAGGAATCGGCCTGGATTCTGTACTCGTTCAATGTAAAAATGGACGGGCAGAACGCCTGCCGGCTGACAGACAAGAAATTTCAGAACCATGAGAACACCGCAGATTTAGCCGGAGAACTGCAAGGCCCCGTGCCGTTGATGCCTGCAGTTGAGCCAGATTGCATAGTTGGAACCTATGACGAGATAAAGGAACAGTGCCCTGAAGGACATCAGGCACACCATATCGTTCCTGATTATGCCGCGCGGACGGGTAATCGGGCGCAAGGCATTGCAGGCGAGTACCGGATACCGGGAATGCCGAGTTTCGGCGATGGCCCCTCAATTTGTCTCGAGGGCAACGCAAGAACAACGGGATCACAACACAACGTAGCACATCAATCTGATCAAGCCATCGCAGCACTTGGCCAACGTACCAACAATGGCCCGGTCGGTTCGGCACCCGCCTGCGAAGTCATCGCTCTTGCGACAGACGCCGCTGTCCAAGCAAGACCGGAATGCGAGCGGCAAATTCGCGATGAAGTGGATCGGGCATATGGTGATGTCGATCCCAATCAATCGATGCGAACAACCCAACAACCAGCCACTGGATCTGCGCGAGCGCATTTGGACAGCGGCGGCTGTGTGAACGCCAACGGTCCAACATTCTGACGAGGGGAACCTAGTGAACATTAAGAAGATCCAACCCGCTGCCACATTTCGAACTGGCGTCGCAGGGGCTAGTTTCGTCGTTTGCCTATCTGGCTCGATGGATGCATTCGACCCAGGTGAGCCCTACTCCAGAGTCTACTTCCTAAACGAAAACTCCCCTAATTTGTGGACATTTAACGAGCACGACTTTGTTATCCCATCGCTTTGTGTTTGGCAAGACCCATCTGCCCTAGGTCAAAGGATATTCGTTGCTTTGTCCGAAGATGGGCGAGTAGTCCTATTGGGTCCCAAGCAGACCGAAGAGAATATTGCGGACGCAGGTCTACCGCGCCCAAATAAGAAGGGTTACGGTTACCTTAACTGCATTCAGCAAATTGGAAACCGGCTCTATGCCTGTGGGTACTCCGGACAAGTCTACCGAAGGAATAATGACAGTACCTGGGAGCACATGGATCATGGTCTGTTGCAGGAACCAGGTGTGTCAGGCGGCGAGTACTTTGTCCAAGTCATTAATGGACCCCACGAGAACGCCATCTATGTCGCAGGGTCCGAAAATCGAGCGAATCACCCACCTCGCGTCGATTTCTGGGACGGCTCGAAATGGACTCGCGTAACATTACCGGCCACCGCTGGCAGAATCACCAACATGTACATCGAGTCGGAGGAGCGCATATGGTTGTGCGGTTCCAAAGGCACGTTGCTTATGGGGAACGCGCGAGACGGATTCTCCACAATGAACCCGCTTGGTTCCACACAACTTATTTTATCCGTTACGAAGTATCGCGACGTCATTTACCTTGGCACCAACGTTGGACTTCTTCGGTTCGATCCTTTCGCCCGCCACCCCTTCTTTCATCGGGTTCGAACGCAGCTTGATCCTGAGCTCGTCGATACCAATATCGTGCAATGCGTCGACGATGTCCTTTGGTCCATGGGACCAAAGGACATCGCGCGTCTTGATGGCCAAGGGTGGAAACGATTTCATCATCCGGACAACGCCCCGATTCAGCGGCTTCCTTAGCGCAAGAAGGGAGTTCACAAAAGTGCCCAGCGTGGATTTTCGAGTATTGACGACCCACTACAATAAATAAGTTTATGTTCGCTGCATTGCGCCAACCGATCCTTCCCATCGTCCAACAGCATGCCGAGGAGTCGACGATTTTGCGCAACACGCGCTCAGTGCTGGTGAAGGGGCCGCACGTTAAGCTACATGAACTAGACCGCATGGATGATCGCATCGCCGCCCATTTGGACGGACTTGCAGCAGCTGGGGAGTCTGGCTGGACGCTGTGCGAAGAAACGCTTGAGAATCCCGGTGTCGGTAAAGTGTTTTCCGCCGTTGTACGGACCATCGAGGACAACAACTCCAAACGGCTTGGAAAACTGATCGCCTTAGCGGAGGTCGCTCCCGAGTCGCAGCGCGGTCTTCTGTCCGCTTTCGGTTGGGTTGAGCCACGGTACCTGAAACGCGCGATCAACGCTCTGCTCGTTTCACCCAACGCGTTTTTCCGTCAGGTAGGGATCGCCGCATGCGCGATGCATCGAGTCGATCCTGGCGCGGCGCTGAATGCAGCAGTGATCGATGCCGACCCGTCATTGCGCGCGCGCTCACTGCGCGCCGCTGGGCAATGCGGACGTCGTGATTTACTCACCGTATGCACGGACGCATTATCGGACCAGCATGAGGCTTGCCGGTTTTGGGCGGCGCATTCCGCCGTGCTGTTGGGCCAGCGCGGCAAAGCAGTTAGGGTACTGAAAGAGCTCGCCCTGAGCGCCAGCCCGTTTCGCGATCGCGCACTCCAACTTGCGCTTAAGGTCATCGATCTCTCACGGGCGAACGAACTGCTTAAGGCTCTCGGGCAAGAACCGGCCAACATCCGCGCCCTTATCCGCGGCGCAGGCATTGTCGGCGATCCTCAATACGTGCCATGGCTGATCAAGCAAATGGCGGACTTAAAGCTCACGCGCTTAGCAGGCGAAGCATTCAGCTTGATAACTGGCCTCGACCTCGCCTACCTCGATCTTGAGCGCAAGCCGCCGGAAAACTTCGAACCTGGCCCGAACGACGATCCCGACAATGACAACGTGGCGATGGACGAGGACGACAGTTTGCCGTGGCCCGATCCCGAAAAAGTGCAAGCCTGGTGGTCAGCTCATTCGCAGCGCTTTACGCCGGGCACACGCTACTTCATGGGCGAAGACCTCACTTGGGAGCATTGCTTCAAAGTGCTGAAGGACGGTTACCAGCGCCAACGCATTGCCGCAGCGCAGTGGCGCTGCGTGCTGCGGCCCGGCACGATGCTCTTTAACACTGCCGCACCGGCTTGGCGGCAAGCGGCGGAGTTGAAGCGGCTGGAAGCGCAATCATGAATACCAGCGCTGCCGTCGGCACGCTCTGCGCCATCCTCGGCGCTGTGTTCTTAGTATTGGCTGCCGCTGATTTTGCACAGCGAGGTATGACCGCGACACCGGCGCGCAAGGCTTGGTTGCTTACCGGCGGCATATTCAGCGCCGTGGGCGCGTATTTGCTTATGCGCTATTGAGAAATCCACGCCTAGTGTGCCCGGTGCCGGACAAGCAAGATACGATGTTGAACTTACCAGGTTGAAAGCGGCAAATATTACAAACAAGCGCCTGCGCTAACCGCACGAAGCGCTTAGAACAAAGGAATAGTTGTGGAGTTGGTGTTATCGATTCTAAGTTACAAAGGCCGTCGACCAGCCGAGGCGGTCTCGCAGCGTTTTTCCACTGAGGGCGGCACGATCGGGCGCGCACCGGCAAGCACGATGGTGCTGCGCGACCCAGATCAGTACGTGTCTCGCACGCACGCGAGCATCGAGTATCGCGGCGATGCGTTCTTTATCACGGCGCTGGGCAAGAATCCGGTCGAGATCAATGGCCAGTCGCTGCCGCAAGGGCAGCGGCGCACGGTGGGCGAAGGCGACGAGATTGTCATCGGGGAATACACGTTGGAAGCGCGCTTGCTTGGAGCTGCGCCCGCATCGCGGCAAGCCATCGATTTGCCGGCATCGGCCCTGCACACAGAGGCCATTAGGTCGGATGCATCGATTGACGAACCGATCCGCACTTCAAGCGAGGTAAGCGCGTTTGGCGTTTCGCTCTTCGGCGGCAGTGTGCCGCAAGAGGCATCGCCGTCTTATGCGCCGCAGCAACGCGCAACGCAGAGCAATCATGTGCCAGCGATCAACCAGCCGATGCCGGCTATGCGCCCCGTGAACACGCCTGGTGCGCAGGCGCTGCTTGGGGATTGGGACCCTTTTGCAGATCATGGGGATAACCAACCCCCGCAACCTCAGGCTGCTTCCGCATCCGAATCGACCTCCCCGCGCTATAGGCCGTCTGGCGGGTATCCTGGTAATGGTATATATCCGCTATTAAGATGTAAGGCTACTGAGGGAGATATAGAGTTACCTGTATTGAACAATACTGGCCAAACGCCCACGCTAAAGCAGCCCTCCCTCGCAGAATTGGTGAGTGCGGCAGAACAGGTTAGCGAGCAAGCGCCCGTTTACAACCCGGCTCAGGCGGTTCGTGCGTTGCTGGCCGCGGCGGGCGTGCCTGACATCGAAGAGACCGCGCTGCGCGATCCTGATCTTATGAAGTTGGTCGGCGAACTGCTGCGCGAGGCGATCGACGGTTTGCATCGCGCGCTACGCGTGCGGGCCGCAACCAAGCGTGAACTGCGGGCCGATCAAACCTTGATGGAAGTCGCGGGCAATAATCCGCTCAAGTTCACGCCGGATTCCACCGAGGCGCTGCGCTACTTGCTCGCCCCGCGCAGCGGTACGGGTTTCTTGCCACCGGTGCGCGCGGTGCGCGAAGCTTTTGGTGACGTGCAGGCACACAATCTTGCCGTGATGGCTGGTGTGCGAGCCGCGCTGTACGCCGTGTTCGCTCGCTTCGACCCGCGCGAAGTGGAAAAGCGCCTCGACAAGCAAGGTATGCTGGACAAGCTAATGCCCGCGAACCGCAAAGCGCGTATGTGGGACTTGATGGTGCAACTGCACGCCACTAGCGTAAAAGAAGCGCAAGACGACTTCGACCGTTTGTTCAGCGAGGCTTTTTCCAAAGCTTACCAGGAGCAGATGCGGAAACTGCGTGGAAACGGGAAGGCTGCGCAGGCGGGGTCGTAGGTCCTCGAAACAAACAAGCTCCCGACGGAGGCAGAGCAGCGAATCTCCGGCGCTCTTCCCCGGATTCTATTTCATCCCATCTGGACTGCGCCAATTGCGATCGGTATTTCGAGGAGTGCAGTTCGTAGCTCGTAGCTCGCAAACTCAACGCTCAGCCCCAAATCACACCTGACTGAGTGGGGATTCGCAGCCGCGTATTGCCAATAATGTGCGAATTCTCATCGCGGCAACGGCGGATCTCTTCGTATGCAAGCTCTACGAGCTCAACATCGGAAACTCTATGCGGGGTGCTGGCTGGCCGTGGCCCTATTTGCCGCAGCCGGTTGCGCCAAGCCAAAACCGCCCGCTCCTCCACCTGAACCGACCCTGCTGCGCCTGAGCGTCGTTGCGTCGGATGACGTCAACCCGGATATCAAGGGGCGCGCTTCGCCGATTTCGGTGCGCATCTATGAGTTGAAATCGGTGAGCGGTTTCTCCGGCGCTTCGTTCATGGAGTTGTACGAGAAAGACAAAGACGTGCTTGCCGCCGACATGCAATCGCGTGAGGTGGTGCAACTGGCGCCAAAGGGCGACAAATCCTTCCCCGAGAAGGAGGTCAAAGCCGATACCACTCACCTCGCCGCCTTTGCCGGCTACCGCGACTGGCAGCATGCGCGCTGGAGCGCAGTGACCGCCATTCCGGCGCGAAAAATCAGCAAAGTAGCAGTGCGCGTCGACAAGCTCGGCGTATCGCTACAGTTGACCGAAGTACCTCACCCACCGAAACAGAAATAGGCGCGCGGCCCGCCATGTGGAACAGCAAAGTGATTTGGTCGGAGGGGATGTTTCTTCAGCCCCACCACTTCCAACAACAAGAGCGCTACCTTCACAACGTCATTGAGCAACGCACGCAGCATCTGCGGCCATTCTCGTGGGGATTCTCCGAGCTAAAGCTCGACCAGCAGGCGCTCGCCCTGGGCGAAATTGCCATTTCCTCCGCACGCGGCGTGCTCGAGGATGGCACGCCCTTCTGCATTCCGGAGGACTGCGCGCCCCCGCCCAGCATCGCCGTCCCTGCCGATGCAAAAAACGCGGTGGTCGTGCTGACGCTGCCGGTGCGCCGCCGAGAAATGGACGAGGTGGACGCTCAGGACAGCCCGGACAGTCTGGCACGTTGGAGCAGCGGCGAATACAGCGTGCGCGACAGCAACCTGGGCCAAGAAGAAAACTACGCGCCCATGGAGGTCGGCAAGTTAAGGCTACGCTTGAATCTCGAGAGTGCCGTCACCGGCGGGTACGCCCGTCTTGGCGTGGTGCGCGTACTGGAGCGCCGTCCGGATAACTCGCTCGTGTTGGACGAGGACTACATGCCCCCCTGCCTCGGTTATCACGCCTGCGCGCGCCTATCCAAGTTCGTGCGCGAACTGCTGAGCCTGTTGCACCAGCGCGGTGAAGCGCTGGCCAAACAAGTGCTAGGCGTACGCGGTGGCGCGGTCGCGGAAATCGCGGATTTTCTGCTACTGCAAGTCATCAATCGCTACGAACCGCTATTGGCGCACATTGCCGAGGTTCGCCAACTGCACCCCGAAGCGCTTTATCAAACTTGCGTAATGCTGGCGGGCGATCTGGCAACGTACTCGCGCGAGACGAAGCGGCCGCGGGAGTTTCCCGCTTACCGGCATGCCGATCTGTGGGCCACGTTTGCACCGCTGATCGAAGACTTGCGCCGTTCGCTCTCGCTTGTCATCGAACGCAACGCGATTGAGGTGCCGATCGAACAGTTGAAGCACGTGCGTATCGCGCGTGTACCGGATCGCAACCTAGTGCGCGATGCGACTTTGGTGCTTGCAGTAAATGCGCAGATGCCGGCTAACGCGGTGCGCGAGCGCTTTCCCGCGCAATCGAAGATTGGGCCGGTGGAGCGCATCAAAGAACTTGTCGCCAATAACATCTCGGGCATACAACTCGATCCATTGCAAGTCGCGCCAAGGCAAATTCCGTTCCACAAGGGCTATGTTTACTTCGAGTTCGACCGCAAGACGCAGGGTGAGCTTTGGCGGATGGTTGAAACCTCGCCTGATGTGGCAATCCACGTCGCGGGCGAATTCCCCGGGCTCGAAATGGAGTGCTGGGCAATAAGAGAGTGAAACACGAGGCGATTGGACCGAGAACCATGCTTCCCCGCTGTCGTCCTCGCGGAAGCGAGGACCCATGCGCGTTACCGCACTATGCAAATACATTGACAGAACAATCATGAAGATGCGCGATCCTTTCGACCCCTTCACCACCGAAGACCAAACTGAAGGCACCGTCCTTAAGCCCAACAGCGGCGGGCGTCGGCCGGTCAACCCCAATGCCACCCTGATTCGCAGCGTGGCGACCAGTGCGCCAGTTGATCTGACGCGCTTCACCGCACTCAATCCCCTGGTTGGCGCAGCAAACCCGCTGCTGATTCTGGTACCTCAACTGCGCGGCACGGTGAGTCATTCCGATCTCAGCGCACTGCGGGCTAACCTCACCCATGCCATCAAGGAATTCGAATCCACTGCCCATGGCCGCGGTATTGCGCAAGTGACTATATTGACCGCCCGCTACTGCCTGTGCGCGCTGCTCGATGAAACCATCATGGCGATGCCTTGGGCTGGCACTTGGGGTGCGAACAGCTTGCTGGTGACTTTTCATAATGACAATCTCGGCGGCGAGAAATTCTTTGTCATCCTCGAACGCGCTCTGCAAGATTCGCGTACGAATGTCGATCTGCTCGAGTTTCTTCACCTCTGTTTGTCATTTGGCTTTCAGGGACGCTACCGACTTACTGAAGGCGGGCGTGAGCGACTGGACGAGTGGCGCGATCGCTTGTATCGAGCGATTCGCGCCGTGCGGGGCGAATTCGAGCGGGAGTTATCGCCATTTTGGAAGGGTGTTATCGACAAGCGCAATCCGTTGGTACGCATTGTTCCGCTCTGGGTGGTCGGTACAGTGGCGGGCGCACTACTTACAGGGCTCTACGTGCTGCTGAGCCTGCGCTTGAATCGCGAGTCCGACCCAGTGTTGCGGGAGTTGGTGAGTATCCCCGGCAATGCCTTCGAGCCCAAGCCCGTGCTCCTACCGCCCCCAGCAGATCCTAAGCTGAGCGCGTTTCTTGCCCCAGAGATCGCGCAGAACTTGGTGCGCGTCGAGGAGACGGCGTTGCGCGCCAAAGTAACGATCATCGGCGATGGGTTTTTCGGCTCCGGCAGTGCATCGATCAGCCCGGCTTATCTAGCCTTGATTGCACGCATCGGTGCTGCCATGCATTCGACGCCGGGGCACGTCGAAGTGGTTGGCCACACCGATGACCGGCGCATGGTCTCCGCCCGTTTCCCGTCGAATTGGCATCTATCGGAGGCGCGCGCGCAAGAAGTCATGCGGCTGCTGATCGAAGCCGGCAACGAGCCGGAACGCTTCCGTGCAATCGGCCGTGGCGATGCGGAGCCCCTCGTAGCCAATGACACCCCCGCTAACCGCGCACGCAATCGGCGCGTGGAGATCATTGTTTCGGGTAGCGGTAGCGCCGTCGTGGCAAAGAACAACGCATCAGCTCAGTAGGTGGCGCATGTTTGCTATGTTATTTGGATTCTTCAAGAAGCCTTGGGTATTGTCGCTGCTCGGTCTGTTGGCCTTGCTCGCACTGATCTGGTGGGGCACACCCTTGCTGGGCTTTGGTAGGCCTCGTACTTACTACCCGCTGGAGGGAGCGCAGCCTCGGTTCATGCTGATGGCGGCAGTAACATTGCTGTGGTTCGCACGCAGGATTTGGCAAACGCTCACGGCGCTGCGCACCAACGCGCAGATGCTGCAAGGGCTTGCGGCCAAGCAGCCGAAGCAGCCTAGTGCGAGCGAGCGCGAATCGAAACAGCAAGTCGATGAATTGCGCGAACGCATGGAGGAAGCGGTCGGCATTCTGAAGAAGGCCAAGGTCGGCAGCGCGTGGGGGCAGCAGTACATTTACCAGCTGCCGTGGTACATCATCATCGGCGCGCCTGGCTCGGGCAAGACCACCATGCTGGTCAATTCCGGCATCAAGTTCCCGTTGGCGGATCGACTCGGCAAGGGAGCGATCAAGGGCGTCGGCGGCACGCGCAATTGCGATTGGTGGTTCACCGACGAAGCTGTGCTCCTCGATACAGCCGGCCGCTATACCACTCACGACAGTGACCCAACCGTGGATGCCGGCGCATGGAAAGGATTTCTTGATCTATTAAAGCGCTATCGCCGGCGCAGACCGATCAATGGCGTTCTGCTCGCTATCAGCATTGCCGATCTGTTGCAGCAGCCGGCCGGCGAGCGTCAGGCGCATGCGATGCAACTCAAAGCGCGTATCCAGGAATTGCACGAGCATTTCGGCATCCGTTTTCCGGTTTATGTGATGTTCACCAAATGCGACTTGCTCCCCGGGTTCAACGATTTCTTTAACAGCTATGGGCGCGAAGAGCGTGAGCAAGTGTGGGGCATGACGTTCCCGTTGGAGGATACGACCAACATTGTGGACGCCATGCCGACCTTCGCGGCCAACTTTGCGGCTTTGGAGCGGCGGTTGCACGAGCGGCTGCTCGACCGCACACAGCAAGAGCGCGACCCGCAACGCCGGGTTGCCTCCTACATGTTTCCAACGCAGTTCAGCTCGCTCGCCGAAGTAACCGAGCGGTTTTTGAACGAAGTGTTCCAGCCAACCAAGTTCGAAGAGCGCACCATGCTGCGCGGCGTGTACTTCACCAGCGGAACGCAGGAAGGCACGCCGATCGACCGGTTGATGGGATCTATTGCGAGCACATTCGCACTCGAGCGTGCGCACGTTGCCGCGCCGACCGGCGCTGGTAAGAGTTTCTTCATCACACGCATGCTGCGTGAGATCGTGTTCCGCGAAGCAGGGCTCGCCGGCACAAACCTCAAACTGGAGCGCAAACGGCGATGGTTGCAGGGGGCCGCATATGCCGCTGCAGCGGCGGTCTCGCTGGTAACTGCTTTGGCTTGGTTTACCAGCTACGAGCGCAATCGTTCTTACGTGCGGGAGGTTGCTCAAAGCACTGAACGGATAAAGCAGCAGCTTCACAATATCAGCCTGAACGATTCGCAGACCAATAGCTTGCTGCCTATCCTCGACTCAATCGAGGCCATGCCCGGCGGGTACGCCGACCGCGAAAAGTCAACGCCTTGGCTCATGGGGTTAGGTCTCTATCAAGGCAACAAGCTAGGATCAGAGGCGAGTGACGCCTATCACCGCTCGCTGGAAAGAGTGTTGCTACCCAAGATCCTGCGCCGGCTCGAGCAACAAATTCAGGAGAGCGGCGGTAACCTCGATTTCTTGTTCGAAGCGTTGCGCGCTTATCTAATGATCGGCGACAGTAAACGCTTCAACGCTGAACCCATCGTCGCGTGGTTGGATTTCGATTGGGAGCAACGCCCGCAAGAAGTCTCGGCCGATCAGCGTAAGAAGCTGCTGGCGCACACGACTGCCTTGCTCGAGCGCGGCGTGCCGACGGTAGGTGTGGCGCGCGACGCAGCCCTGATCGAACATGCGCGGCAAGCGCTAGTGAGCCTGCCGCTCGCCCAGCGCGTCTACAGCCAACTGAAACAGGCTCGCGACGTCGCCGAACTCCCCGAATTACGGCTAAGCGATGTTTCTGGCCGCGATGGCGCCCTCGTGTTCGTGCGCAAAAGCGGAGCTTCGCTGTCTAAGGGCATTCCAGGCCTTTTTACATACGACGGCTACCACAACACATTCAAAGAGAAGATCGACAGAGCCTCAGAGGAGATTGTCGCGGACAGCTGGATACTCGGCCCGCACGCGAAGGCGGAAGCGGACGATAAAGCCAAGATCAGCGACGAGGTGCGACGCCTGTATTTCGAAGAGTATACGAAGCAGTGGGATCGGGTGCTCGCCGATCTGACCGTAATGCCCTTTACCGACGTCAACCGCGCCGCCCTAGTGCTCAATGTCTTATCAAATCCGAGCGAATCACCGCTCAAGAAGTTGCTGCAAGCCATCAAGCGGGAAACCCAGCTGCATCGTCCTCCGGAGGGGAAGGTGTCGGAGACGGTTGCGAGCGTCACCGGAACGCTGGATAACCTCAAGGGGAAACTGACTGCGAAATTCGGTAAAGCAGCAGCAGTCGGTGCCGTCGCACCTAATGCGCCGAGCGCTCCCGAAACGGTGATCAACACTCACTTCGCACGCCTGCATGAGTTCGTTGATGGCAACGGAAAAGGCGGCGGCGCGCCATTGGACAACACTATCACTTTGCTCAACGATTTGAATGCGTATTTAGGTGCGGTAGTCAGCGCGCTACAAAGTGGCCAGCAGCCGCCACCGCCTACGCCGCAGAATGCGCAGACGCTGCAGCAGATTCGACTGGCCGCGCCGCGCAGCCCTGCGCCGGTTGGCGCAATGATGACGCAAGTGGCCAACGGGACACGCGCGATCCTCGTTCGCGGTTCGGATTCTCTGGTGAACACCGATTGGCGCGGCAATGTGCTGCCGCTGTGCCGTAAGGGTATTCTCGGGCGTTATCCTTTCGCGCACGGCGCCGCGCAGGAAGTAACGCGCGAAGATTTCGGCACATTCTTCGCGGCCGGCGGCACGATCGATGCATTCTTTCAGCGCAATCTCAAGGAGTTGGTCGACACCAATCGAGACCCATGGCAGGTGCGCTCCTTCGACGGTACGCGTTTGCCGCTCTCGGGGAGTGCTCTGAATTCGCTACAAAACGCCGCTAAGATCCGCGACGTATTCTTCCGCGGCGGCGGGCAGAATGCGGCGATCAGCTTTGAACTAAAGCCGCTCACCATGGACGCAGAACTCACCAAATTCACGCTCGACGTAGACGGACAAGTTCTGCGCTACGACCATGGGCCACAGATGGCGGCGCCGATGCGCTGGCCCGGCCCGAGGGGCGGCAACCAGGTCAATCTGGAGTACGAACCGCCGGGACCTGGAGGACGCAAGGCGGTCTCGGTCGATGGTGCCTGGGCCCTATTCCGGCTATTCGACAAGGCGCGCATGGAAGCTACCAAAGATCCGGCGCGGTTCGAGATCACCTTCGATTTGGACGGCCGCAGCATCACGCTGGAACTGCGCGCAAGCAGCGTGGTGAATCCATTTCGCTTCGCTGCAATGGAACGCTTCCAGTGTCCGGAGACGCTGTAATCGCTTCCGCGCCGGGTTTCTACGGCAAGATCCCAAGCCGCGGCGATTTCGTTTCTCGTCGGCTGCCGCGTGAATTCATCACCCGCTGGGATGGGTGGCTGCAGCAAGGCATGCGCGACTTTCAAGCGCGCCACGGCGAGGCATGGCTACGGTACTACCTCGATTCCCCCGTGTGGCGCTTTGCGCTCGCGCCCGGGGTCTGCACCAAGGACGCGTGGGCCGGCATACTCATGCCAAGCGTGGATCGGGTTGGACGGCATTTTCCGCTGACAATTGCCCAGACAATTGAGCAAGTGGCCTCCGTTAATGAGTTGCTAGGGCAGAATAATTGGTTTGCGGAGCTTGAAGCTTCGGCCATGGCGTCGCGCTCTGACCACAGGGATCTAGCTCAACTCGACGAGGATCTCCTCACAGGTAACGTGTTACAAGTGGGGGCTTTCGAGAGCCTCCTTCAGCCGTGTGATGCTTTGCAAGCGGAGTCAGCCGACCACGAATCCTTTTGCAAGAGCTTAGATGCGACAAGCGATCGCGCTTGGTGGTGGTGTAAGATGGAAACAAGCTGCACCCTAACTTCCGCTAAAGGCTTAGATGAAGATTTGCTTTCCCAACTTCTGCTAATGCCCAATCATCGATAAAGCTTTCAATGCCCGATCTCACCCATCAACAATCGAAACGAAAAAGAAGTTGGCTCACGGCGATCCACGAAGCAATGGACCGTTGGTCTCCTTGCGCAATCTGTCGAAGGATGTATTCTTCATTGCTTCGGGCCAGAATTCTCGCGATCGAGTCTCTAATTGCTCGCGGAGCACATCAAACGCGTAGTACAGCTCGCCGGGACCATCAACTATACGAGAGTGCGTAAAAAATATATCGAATGCAATAATGCTTCGAACTAGAAGCTTCGGAATCGAAGCGAACCCGCGCGCCACGGCGTCAAGTTTGGCGGAGAGAAAACGCTTCAGCCGATATTTGGTAGCTTTGTCGACGATAACTCCGTTTCGCTCCATGATGTCCAGCGTACGCTTCACAAACCCCTCTCTATCAAGTAAGGACTCCTGAAGCGCTTCTATTGCGGCTTTAAAGATTTTAACAACGCCTTTGAGGTCGCCTTCTTTACAGAGCTTGACGATTTCGCTGGTCACAGCTCCAGCCTTTTCCTTGATAAGGTGATCGAATGCCTCCCACATCGCCTGTTTAGCACCTGCCACAATCGCCGCACCGATGCCCTCATCGGCCAGTTCCCACGCGGAGGAGAAAACCAGATCTCTTAGAAATCCCAACTGAGCGAAGTCTGAGACTGCAGACTTTACCGCCTCTTTAACCGCCTTGTCGCCACTTTCGGGTTTGCGAATAAGACCTTGCTTTTCGAGGGTCGACCGAGCAGTTGCGAGCGCCGCGGCCACTTGCAGAAGCTCTTCAAGGCTGCGGGCGGACCGAATGCGGGCCTGGAGCTCGGATTGAATCCGATACGGGTTTTTCACCGAGGCAAGGACTGCGGTCCAGTCCGCGCTCCTCAGTGCCGGCGCTGCTGCGTGCGGCAAAGCTTTGTTCGAGAGCCCAGACAATGGCCCAGGCAGCTGCGACGCGCCGGGTCCACAACCGCCGCACGGAGCGTTCGGGTGAATCAACCTGGATGAGCATTGTTCGGATTGAAATGATCCGAGCTGCGTCTTCAATGCAGTCATTTCGGGGGCGATCTCGCAATGAATTGGCTCCAACATCCACGAGTCTAGATTGATCATACGTTGCTTATCCCCCCTTGGTTCGGGAGGATTGCTTCCTGCGGAATCTATACCATCCGCCAATACCAAACTTCGGAAAGCTAGCAAGGTCTCAGCTATCGGGTGCTACACTTGGCAGCGCTCCACCGACCGGCAGTGCCCGCGCCAACCGCTATCTGAGCTTACCTGGACAGCATTTGAACGCACAGACCCCAAGAGTATGAGCATCGCTTTACCACCCGGTACTTCCATCGCCGACTTCGAAATTCTCGACGTCTTGGGCGAAGGCGGATTCAGCATCGTCTACCGCGCGCACGATCATTCCCGCATGCAAAGCGTGGTGGCGATCAAGGAGTTTATTCCCCAAGGGCTGGCTCAGCGCAAGGGATTGGACGTCGTGCCGGTATCTGCTGACGCCGAGGATATCTTTAACTCGGCTTTGCAGAGCTTCATCCAAGAGGGGCAGCTACTACACAATCTGAAAGACGACGCACTGCTTCGAGTGCATCGGTTGGTCGAAGCCAACCGCACCGCGTACATGGTTATGGAGTATTGCGATGGGCAGACGCTGGCGCAAGCCTTGAAGGCCCGCAGCGATCCCCCAAGCGAATCTTGGCTCAGAGCACTACTCGATCCGATGTTAGGGGCCGTGAGCAAGATTCACGCGGCCGGGCGTATTCATTGCGATATCGCGCCCGACAATATCCTCGTTCTGAAAACAGGTAAGCCGGTATTGCTGGATTTGGGCGCGGCGCGGCGTGTAATCGGCGGGCGTACCAAGGTGCTTAACCTTATGGTCAAAGAGGGCTACGCGCCGATTGAGCAGTACGCCGAGACCGACGACAACCGCCAAGGCCCATGCACCGACATTTATGCCTTGGGCGCAGTTATGCATTTCGCTTTGCGCGGACGCCCACCCGATCCTGCTTCGGTGCGCGTTCAAAATGATCGCTATCAACCTTTGACTGAAGCGCTGCAGAGTTCCGGGTACAGCCGATCATTTCTGGCCGCAATCGACAAAGCGTTGTGCGTCAAACCCAAGGACCGCCCGCAGAGCGTTGCGGAGTTCCAGGCGCTGCTGAGGGTGCCAGATCCCGCTCCAATCGCCAAGCCAAGACCAGCGTTGAACCGCATTTGGCTCATGGCGGGCGCGGGACTCGTGGCACTTCTAGTCGGCGCGCTGTTAATTCGTAAGGCGCCCGAGCCACGGACAACCGTCGTGCAGCCGGCGCCCCCGGCAACGCCACTAACGGCAACAAAAACCTACGAGCCGCTGAAATTGCTGGATGAGATATTCGAGGCGCGCAATAAGGATCATGCGGTCAATGTGAGACCCAACCGCCTGAGCGTCGTCACGGGCAAGGACGAGCTCATTCTGCGAGTCAAATCGTCGCGACCAGGGTACGTCTATCTTTTTGAGGTACCGACCAATCGCAGCGACTTGTTTCTAGTTTTTCCGAACAAGGCCGACGAGCGCAATCAAATCAGCGCGGGCACTGACTTCGTTATCCCGCGCGCGGATGCGACTTGGGGCCTCACCTTTTTCGGGCCGAAAGGCACGAATCAGTTCTTGTTGGTCGTCTCGGACGAACCTCGCGATTTATCCCACACTGGCTGGCAGTATCGCTCGCCCAATGGCATGGATCGTGAATTTTCGAACGACACTGCCAAGAAAGCCTATCAGGATGCGACCGGCGACCTATCGATGTTTCTGGGCACCGCGCTCTGCGCCCAGGGCGGCGCTGCAACGTGCTCGAACCTTTACGGCGCAGCGCACTTTGCTGTCGAGGAAATGGATCCATAGCCCCCGCGAAACCGGGACCGGTTCGGCTGCTCTTGCATCTCGCTTTCACCCGGGAAATCTCGGTTGAAACACTACGCGCCGATTTTTCGGGTCGCGAGGCTCGTCGGTATTCACGAGTTCGCGGTCGCCTTTGCCGATACTTTTCAACCGATCCGCGGAAACACCGAATTCGACCAGCGTCTGTTGAACTTTTTCCGCGCGCCGTTGAGAGAGCAAGAGGTTGGCTTGCTTGCTGCCTATCGGGTCCGCGTGACCTTCCACGACGAAATCGAACTGAACCCACATATCGTCCATCGCCTCTGCCAGCACGCGCAGCGCTTTCATGCCTTTCTCGCTTAGAGCAGTGGAATTAGGGGCGAAAGTCAGCAGCACGTTCACCTTTGGCAGCGGCCGTTGCGCCCGGCCCGCGACACCGGCACCACGTACCGGGGGCAACTCTTGCTCCAACCGGTCGAGTGTGACTTCGTCTTCCGACAAGAATGACTCGGCCGGTCTGTCAGCAGCCAATACGCCCTGCGCCAGAAGCAGACCCATTGTGATTGCAAATAATAGTCCCTTCATGTGTTCTCTCCGTTCGAATGCGATTAGAGGCTTTGAACTTCCATTTAAGCTCACTCGGCCGCTGGGGCGCCCCTCCTGGTGAGGGTGGATCACATCAGTTGAGTAAGACCGCTACCGCAGAATAGTTGTCCGAATCGCGCTTTGGCTGGGATTTGATTCGGGTCTGCATAGCCGCAAGCCAGTCTTGTGCCGATGCGACCGAACGCAGGTACTGACAAATTTGCTCATCATCCAGCAATTCCCACAGACCATCAGAACAAAGCAGGAGTGCGTCGCCAGCATCCACCGCGGCCATATCGGTGACGGGCGATGCATGCTCGGGACGGCCATCACCCAATGATGCTTGCAATACATTTCGATTGGGGTGCTTGCGTGCTTGCGCCTCACTAAGGTAGCCGGCTTGCACCATGCTTTCAACTGTGCTGTGATCTCTAGTGCGCGATAGCAGAGAGCCGGCACGAAAGTGGTAAATGCGCGTATCGCCAAGATGTGCCCATACCGCGCGCTTCTCGCTTAGTTCCACGGCGAGCACGGCCACGGTCGTGCGCATCTGCTCCAGAGCACGAGACGCTGCCTGCGCACTAAGCACTGCATGATCCGCTTCTCGGATTAATCGCTCGAGCGTTTCGACATTGGCGAGAGGGGACCTGGCAAAGCCCCGTAAAAACTCCTCGACCACAAGCTTGGAAGCCACATCGCCTCCGCCATGCCCACCGGCACCGTCTGCAACGACGGCGCAGCAAATCGATCCCGAGTGCCAGTAGCCACCGGCATCTTCATTGCGGGCTCGTCCACCTGACTCGCACATCATGACGATGTCCGCGCTAAGCATCGAGTTAATCGCGACTCTCAGGCAACGTGCGCGCGCGCCGCAGCTCCGTGGTTTTGCCTTCGTATGCTCTTACAAATTCCGTTCGAAATACATTGTCGACGCCGTCGCGCGCGCTGTCTTTGATGTCGTCGAACTTGGTTTCGAACAAGTCCCACAGCTTGGCTTTTTCGATAAAGGGTATTACCGAACTGAACATTCCTTTGTCCAGAAGCTGACGCTCGAGGTTCTCCGGCGTGAAGCGGTCGATCAAGGCGTTCATTGCCGCGTCCAGACCAGCAAGCACCCCTGCCTGATGAGCAATCAAGTCGGCAAAGGCGTCTTCGACCGCCTCCAGCGAGGGCATGAATCCCTCCGATTGCGGAGCAAGAAGCTGCTGCAGGGCAAATTCAGCATTTGGCGAAAACTTTAGCGGATTCACATATGGTCGTACGATGGTCACCGGCGCGCCGAGCTCGCGCTTGGTCTCGCTGCGGACTTTGAGCAGCTGCAGCATGCCGCTCACCACTGCTGACATCAGTTGGCCGATAAGAAAAACGGTTTCTGCGTCTAACCCGTTGGGCAACTTAAGCTGCGGAAGCCCTGCCCCGGCAAGAAATGCTTTGGTCAGCGCATCCGGGGCAACTTGGCCGCTTGACTGAGCTGCGTATTGCGGCGCCGTTGTAGCAACGGGTGCCATGTTCGACACTGGATGCGCCTTTGGCTTCGACACGGTGCCCGCCGCCGCAAACGCGGCCCGCGTTGAATCGTCCATTGGTGCGGCATTACGTAAGGCCGACGGTTGAATGCCCTGCCCTTTGGGCCACGACACGACAACTTCGCCTTGCCTGGGACGATTGGCTGCCGCGGCTTGCATACGGCCGCACTCGCTCGTTACGCTACTGGCGTTAAGCCATTCGTCCAACGACTCCAATTCGCTCTGCCTTGAAGCGCTTAGGTCTTCGCTCGCGGTGCTCTCGAATTTGAGATCGGTCTGCGGCTTTCGTGTGGAAGCGATTTGCGAAATCTGCTCAATCGATCGCTCGGAAACGATGGTATCAATGCCCGAAACGCGCGGAGTATCCGTACCCAATACCGGTTCTTGCCTCGACCCGATCGCCGCCGAATGAGGCAGAGCGAGCTGGTCGATATGACATAGCAACACGTAGTCGCCAATACGCAACTGGTCGCCGTTGCCCAGACGCGCTTCTTTGCCTTTGCCAAGCGCACGATTGTTGTACAAAAGAGGGTTGCTCCCATTGTCGACAACCACGTAGTGGCCTTGTCGATATGCGATTCTGGCGTGATCGCGAGATATGACCGATCGCTCATGCGCTTCTGGATCATCCAACACCAATCTGCTGGTTTCACTGCGGCCGATCATGCCGCCTCGTTCGTCAAACCCCTGCACGAGACGAGGCTGCATCGGTCGGTTTCTGTAACTAATCACTTCTATGGTCAGCATCGCGATCGTCTCCCGCATATATCCTTGTCCGCAGAACTCGCTCGCTTCAGTTGAGCGAGCTCCTTAGAACACCTTGGGTCCTTATCTCTTCGAGCTGCCTAGTCTCGAATAGATAGTCGCCTCCGGTCTGATGACCAGCAGAGGTTGAAGCACCGTACTGCGGGGTCTGCGGGAATTTACTCTTGGTGACCTCGCGCTGTACTGCTTGGAAGACATTCGAGCCAGGTTGCCATTTGCTGACGGACGCCAGCGACTGCATTAGATTGACGGCAAAGACCGAGTGGCCACGCCTCCCACCATCGGCAACCGGTTCTTCCCCGCCCGAGGACATGGTAACCACGGAGCGTTTACTAAGAACGTCTGCAGCTTTCACCCCACTGGCGACCCTTACCGATTGCTCTTTGGTGAAAGTGCCCGAATAGCAGCTATCGGAAATCATTGCCACCTGTTTGGCCGGAATGCTAGAAAGCAGGCGCGACACGTCCTTGTTGGAGATCCAATTGCTGGGATCGGTGGCGGATGCGTCGCCAGGCAACCAATAGCCGATCCCTGTCTTTTCAATCATATGCCCATGGCCCGCGTAATAAACGATTACGCTATCGCCTTTTCGCATCTCCAAGGCGAGCTGGCTCAGGACGCGGAAGATCTCCGTTTTCTTTGGGTTACGGACAATCTGCACTTCGTAGCCCATTTGCTCTTCAAGTTGCTTGGCAACAGCTTCGACATCACGAACGGGACTGCTCAACTTCAGCCGCGGATTGTCGTACTGACTGATGCCAAACAACACCGCAACCTTACGTTCGATTTGCGGCAAAGTCGCGACTCTCACTTTGCGACGCGACTGCGCGATTTGCCCCGCCTTAGCAGCAAGTTCTTGTAGCTGCGCGTCCGTCAATCGGCATGCGCCGGCGGCGGCGTCAGAGGCGTTTCGACAATCTGGAGCTTCCGCCAAGTTTGGATCCTTCTCCAGTTTGTGAACTGCCTCGGCCAAAACCTTCTTCTTAAACTCACGCCGCGACTCCAGTAGCTGCCGCACCTCTTCGCGACTCATGGACGAAAGGTCGATCTCGCCAAAATCGGCTGCTCCCGACAAATCACTCACTCGACGTGGATCAGGAACGAACGTCGCAATAGCCGATTCCCGACGTGGTTCGTTACGTGGATCGACTGGATCGGCGGCACGCGCGCCGGCCTCCAAAGCAGGCACGCTGACTTGTGGCCCCTTTTGTACGGTAACCGGCGCAATCAGGGTAAGCGCAGAGCTATTGCTTGGGGCCTGTTCGAATACGTAGTTATGCGCAGATAGTCCGCCGCCGCTTACCGGATAACTCCCGGCGGGGGTCTCGCCACTCGCGGGCGTGGACCACTCAAGCGTACCCGTGGTCGAATTCGACAGATTGTCGTTGCCTTTGAAGCCGACGATGTCTCCGCGAAGATCTGGCAGCAAGACCTGCGACACACCCGCTACTGGCGTAGCCACGTAGGTTAGCTTGGCTGGCACGATGTCAGCTTTGGTGTTCTGGCGCGAACGAATGACATAGTTGCCCGCGTCCACCCCCGTCAAAGCACCACCAGACACAGTAACAAATTTGTTCGTCCCAACATCCGCACTATCGAATGCACCGCTCGCGCCTGCAAATCCGACCACGTCACCGGGAATGACGCCTATGGGCGTGCCATGCCTTACTTCGGCGTTCGCCGTCGTGTCGTACACCTTGTTTATGCCAGAAAAGTTAACCAAATCCAGGGCTTTTGGAGTGATATTGCCCGTAGGATTCATGGCGCGATCTCTAAGCACGTAGTTGTCCTTATCGATGCCCTCGAGATGCATGCTTTTGGTAGTGATGACCTTCCCGTTACCTGCGTTCTTGTCGGCAAATTCCGCCTCAAGTTTCAGCGTGATCGAGTCGCCTTCAATTGCGCCTAGTGGGCCCAAGCGGACGGGGGCTGAGCGCGACCCGTCATAATCCTTGGTGTCGCCGGCATAGGTCACCGATAGTTCGCGCGCTGTGATGTCTGCCTTTGCGGTGCTCGTGGTCTTATCTAGCTTATAGTTGTCCCTATCATTACCCTCTAGCTCGATCTTGCGGATATTAATGGTCTTGCCGACACCCACGTTCTTATTCTCAAAGTGGGCCTCTTGCACAAATTCGATGTTGTCGCCCTTGATGATGTCGTTTGAGCGTCCCTCCACTTTGGCCTCAGTCTTGGCGTCATAGACTTTGTTTTTACCTTTGTACTCTACCGAGACCGTTCGTGGTCTAATGGTCGCCTTCGTCGTGGCTTGGCGGATGGGACGTTTGTAGTTGCTTGAGTCCGCCCCGACAATATCAATATTCGTGACGTCGATCGTCTTGTCTACGCCAGCATTCTTGTCCTTGAAGGCCGCATTCTGTGTAAACGTAAGTAAGTCGCCTTTGACGATATCGTCCGAACTACCCTTCACCGTGGCGATGGTAGTTTGATCGTATGTTTTTCCCTCACCTGTATACGTCACGCGAAGGTCGCGTGCAGTGATGTCGGCAGTAAGGGTGTCAGTCGACAGCTTAGGAAGCTCGTAGTTGCCCCTGTCTGTACCACCAAGCCCTGCCTCAGTAACCGTCAATTTCTTCCCTAGACCAACGTTCTTGTCATGGAAGTTAGCCTTTAAGCTAACTTGAACGTTATCGCCTTCAACGATGTTCTGCGGCTGCGCCATCACGGGAGCCGCCACCGTCCCGTCGTACACCTTGCTGCCCATATAGTTGTTTAATGTAATGGGGCGCTTGGTGATGTCTGCAGTTGTGGCACTACCTTCTCCAGGGCTGTAGTTGCCGCTATCTTTACCATTGAGCACGTGCTGAATCGTAACTCTCTTACCAGCGCCTGCATTCTTATCGTCGAACTTGGCCGTAATGGTGGACTGAACCGAATCTCCTTCGATCACACCGTCTATCGTGCCTTGCTTAAGCGTTGCATTGACTGTGCCGTCGTACACCTTATCTAAGGCCGTGTAACCGCTAGTAGTCAACGGTTTGCGCAAAATGTCTCCCGTAGTTGTGGCTTCATTTTTATCGTTCTTGAGATAGTAGTTTTTCTCGCTGTCCGGACTGAGCTTGATGTTCTCAACGTAAACGGTCTTGTCTTTGCCTGCGTTCTTGTCTTCATACCTCGCTCCTTGCTCAACACTGATTGCATCATCAGCAACAACGTCTGATGAACGCCAATGCACTTCGGCCTTCACTGTGCCGTCGTACACTTTACTGATCCGATCGTAGCTGACTGTCAAGCCGCGCTTGCTAATCTCGGCACCAGAAACGCTCGGGGCAAGCACGTAGTTGCCTGCATCATCCCCGGATGGTCGTCCCGAGAGGGTTACCTTCTTATTCGTGCCAGCATTCTTATCAGCAAACTGCCCCAAAATGGGACTGGTATCGACACGATCCCTACTGAGCACGCCATCGAATTCCAGCGGGGCATTCAGCTTTCCGTCGTAGATCTTGTGTGCTTTGGCGGTAAGGGTTTTCTGAACGATACTCAGTTCGTCCTGGCTTCTGCTCTCGTCAGCAAACTTATATCCGAGCTGGCTCAGCAGCCCCGACTCATACGAGATTTCGTGGTTGCCGGCCACCGGGTTACCTGAAGTGGACAAAGGGCCTGAAATTGTCCATTTTGCCCTCCCGTAAACACCGGCCGCATCGAGCGAATCATTGTCAATGAACCCATTGAGGGTGGGCGTGAAGTCCGGGGCGGCATCGCCGTAAGTAATACGCCGATGATCCGGTGAGACATACAGGGTTGGCGCTACCCCATAGAAGAACCAGTTGCCGCCGTTGCTAGCGTCACCAGGTACGCTACCGCGAACAAACTTCTGGTTGTAGCGTTTGTTGTATGACGTAAATCCTTCATTGGTTGTGGAGGGGTTGGCGGCAAAGATTAACCAACGTCCACCCTCATCCTTGCGGGTGACAATCGCATTGTCACCGTTTTGGTTAATGAAACTGCCGTTGACGGCCGCGAGTGTCGCAGTGCCTCGGCCGACATTAATCGTTGCACTCTTTTCAATCGTAACTGACGGCGCGCTAGCCAATTTTGAGCTTACGCTTGTAGCCGGATCACCCGCAACGGCGATGAAATTGCCGTTGTCGGTACTTACGTTGGCACTAAGCGCAATGTTGCGTCCGGCCTGAAGAGTGAAGTCACCACCACGGCCGCCCTCGGTGAAGACAACGGGCGACTGCACTCTGACGTCGTTTTGTCCTTGCAATGTGACTGCCGAGCCGTCACTCAACGCAGATACAATACTGTTCGGGGCGACATAGCTAGTGCTTGATGGTATGCCATGGGATGCTACCTTCCCGTCAGTGTTTCCTCCAAACGGTAAGAGGTCTTGCAAAATTTCCCAATACTCTTTTGCAGGCTGCTTGACAAGTATGTTGTTCGACTTGATCAGAACACCACCTCCGGCACCCGCTTGCATCTTGCCTGCAGCAAGGACTTGTTCCTGAGACGACAGCTCAATAGACCCTGCCCCGCGAGCCCGCAGGCTGCCTAGATTCACGCTAGCGCGGGTTGATCGCACGTCGATATGGCCGCCTTTTGCGCCGTCTGCCATGATCTCGCTCTTAGGAGCAACGATAATCACTCGGGCTGACGGCGGATCGCCGGGCCGCTGTGTGCTACCCAACATTACTTCGCCTCCTTGCTCGCTACCCGTAACGTCAACTTTTCCCTGAATCAGCAAGACCGAGTCTCCCGTCACCTTCACCGATCCACCAGCGTATTTGCCGGCTGCCCAGAGAGTGGCGGCGGAACCGACAACGCCCGTTCCGTCGATCCGAATGCTTCCACCATCTTTGCCATCCGCTCTTAGCACTCCTTCGCTTGCGCCCCAATGGTGCTCGGTCGCGACCTTGATGCTGCCGCCTTTGCCGGCGTTATTGGACACATCTACTGTTCCAGCCAAGTAGGTCAGCTTCTGAGCGTTAAGGTTAATATGCCCGCCCTTCGCTAGCACGCTTCCCGTTTGCACCAGCGTGCCGTCTAAGGTCTTGGCATCTGCGACTTGCCTGTTAAGGGGCGATGTGGCCTGCTTCGTTGCTTTGAGCGCGATTGCCCCATTGGCGTCGAATCCAACCTCCGTAGCACGCACTACACCTTGTTGGTTGACGATGCCGGAGTAAACGTCGACGCTATCGTTAATAGCCGACAGCGTTCCTAATTTAAGTGCCTCCTTCTCAGGTGCGGTCACGCGCACGACGATATTCGGCACACCGGAGTCCACTAGCTCTATACTTTTACCTGCTGCGAGCACAATTTGGCCGCCATCCGCCTCAATAAGATCCTCGTTGCGGACATGATTGCCGAGCAACCAAACTCGGCCGCCAAAAGATGTCCTGATTTGGCCTTTGTTTACTACTTCGCCGGGCATGGAGTCGCCAGCAGCGGCAAAGTTAAACCGGTTGGCAAGAAAATCCTTATTGGAAATATCGAGGGTAGAGGCGACCAAACCGGCTACTTCTATTTTTGCGCCTTGTCCAAACAATACGCCGTTGGGATTGACTAGCCATACTTTGCCGTTGCTCGTAAGCGTCCCAAGAATCTCCGATGGGTCTTTACCGACGACCCGATTCAGTACTTGGCTAGCGGCATTGTCTTGCTGAAAGTGCACGCTGGACTTTGGGCCAATTGAAAACGCGCCCCACTCGAGAATTGCGTTCGGCGTATTGATCACAGTCATCGAGGAATCACCGATTTCGGCCTTGGCACTGCCGTGGATCTCTTTGAAGGTTCCCGGAAGTTGCTGCGCGCCGACGTATTGGACGCCACCGAGCGCCGCAAGTGCCGCTACTATCGGGCGCAGCGCGAATTGACGATTACGTGCTGTATGGGATCTACGGTAAGGCGCGGTAAACAAGTAGCGGTTTTTCATGGTTTAGCTCTCTCTAGTGCCGATATGCTTAGAAGACAAGATTTAGTGACACGTGGCCACGAGTACTACCCGACGCAGTATCTCTTCCGTCTTCCAGGGTGTGCCCGATGTCGATTCGACCCGTTAGCCATTTGCCCACGGCCACACGTGCTCCGATTCCTGCGCTAGAAAGCGAGCAACTCGATGCCGTTTGGTGGCAGGCGGTATCCTCATGATTTGCTACATGACCGTAGTCAAAGAACACAAACGGGCGAGCGCTGACGTGCGTGCTATTGAGCTTCTTTGCCAGGTCAGGCCCCAATAGCTCAATGTTGGCCACGTATCCGTAGTCTCCAGCTATCTCGCGCTCGTCGTATCCGCGCACACTACTGGCCCCACCGAGACCATACTGTTCGCCCGCTATCAATGCGTCGCTGCTGTATTGGCCAGCTAATCGCGCCTGCAAGCTAAACTCAGCTGACACCGCGCGCGCAGCATAGGCGGATAGACGAAAAACCGAATAGTCTTTGGCAGCCTTTGGACGCGCCTTTTCGAAAACCTCTTGGGAACTCCCTCCGGCGTTGTGAGAAAAAGAAGCCGAGGCGCCCCAGGTCATACTGGGCCCTTCGACCTGTCCTGAGTAAGCGATACTGAGTGGCAGCGCAGCAACACCTACCGCTGCGCTACCGCATCCCGCCGAACCCAGAGCCCCGATAGAGCATTCGTTGTCGAAATCGCGCCATTCCGCACCAAGGGTGATGCGATGATCGTATTCGCCAAGTCGCGGCAAGTAGTAATTGAATCGCAGGCCAGCCACATCACCGGTGCCAGCAAACTCAAGCAAACCCGCTGGTGTAACCGTCTTCCCGTTGTCAACGCTGGAGTGCGCGTAGAACGCATCGATCGTCGACGAGTATCCGTATATGGGAAAGCGGTATCCCGCGCTATAGATGTGTACCAAATCAGGCTTGCTTGGAGAGGTCTGATACTGCAGCGTCCCTATGTGATCGCGATTCCATAGATTCGCGTGCTGAAGCCCGACACTCAAACGATACTCTCCGGTCTCCCGTGTACCCGTGTTGTCGAGCCCAGCGAGAATTCGCAGCGGCTTCTCTTCGGTCACCTCTATTCCTGCATCAATCTCACCGGGGTTCGCTCCCGGGCTGAGCTTGACCTTGAGTGTCTTAACCGGATTCTCGTTGGCTAGTTGTACGTCTCGGTCAATTGCGTTCACTCTTGGGGTAGTGCCCTCTTTCAGACCAGGCACGCTGTGACGAATATTGCTGTCGTCGAGCCGCTTATTCTCGGAAATGCGGACGCGAGCGATCTTGCCTTCGACTACGCGGACAATCACTTTTCCGTTCGACATTTCCTGTTCAGGCACAAACGCGACCACTCCGCCATATCCAGCCTTGCGGTATGCCTGTTGCACCATCGCCGCGGCACGGTTCAACTCCGCCAGTGTTCTCTTACCGCCCGTTAGATGGCCAACCAGTTTGGACACTTCAGTATCAGGAAGTAGTGTGTTGCCCTGCACTTGCACCACCTCCACCGCAATGGATGCAGAGTCTTGTGATTGCTCCGTAGTTGTTGTCTGAGCCCAGGCGCCGGCTAATGAACCAGCAAGGAGCATCAGCAACACTCGCGCGCCGTTGTTACCTCTACCACGGTTAAGGCAAGGCGCGGTCACTTGCGTCCTTCGAGACCACCGTTTCGCAACTTCTCTCAATCGCCCTCTCCAAGTTAGATCGCACCATGCGCTTGACTACTCGACGCAGTCAGCCAACGAATCACAACAAACTCTACAGCCGTATAGTGGTACAACCACGATTGATTTACCCCCTCCTTGGCAGGAGGGACGTGGATGCAATCAGGAATTCCTTTGCTAGGCGTGACGCCCAAGCAGCGCGAGCAGGAAGCTGCTGCTCGATCGATTGTGAGAAAAATCACATATGGCGCAGCGGGCGTCCACCTAATGCTCGAGATCACAAAGCACGTAACGCAATACCCACGAGATCCGCAGCTCTTCGCTGCAGTCACATTCCACGATGGCGCATCGGGCGCGATCGCCGGGCAACGCGGTGGTACAGCGTCTATATCTGAGTGGTATGTCCTACCTGGATACTAGGGATACAAAGTGCCCGGAGTAGCTAAAGTGGCAACACTGCATACGCGATCGATAAGCACGAACTATCCAGTAGCGCATGCCTGGTCAGCAAACCCTGTCTTGTCGCTTGAGGAGGTAGTTGTGAGTCGATATTCGAAAATATGGCGCGTTGATTGGAAGGCCAGGCTTGCCGTGGCCGCTACGTGCGTGCTCTCTTTCGCCACTTCGCCGCCAGCAGCCGCTGAGGATGGCGAACGCAGCGCAGTCACGCTCAAGGATCAATCATGGAAGCGATTGTTCGGCCCCGGTATGGATACGCTGACCTTTCCAGGATCCAACTGCATTTACAGTTCAATCAATCCTGTCGGCCGAACGGTATCAGGATTGACAGGCAGTTTGACTTTGACTCGCTCCGCGGGCGAAGTGACAGCCCAAGCCAGCGCATCGGATGGCTTCAACCACTATTCGGTAGGCGCACTAGCGTTCAGCGCTGCAAGAGGTCGCTTCGAATTGCGGACAGACGCCGAACAAGGACACGTGGAGTTCATGTTCCACAACCAGAATCATGCGCCATTCAGTCAAGTCTTCGTTCGCTACGATGGCGCGCCATGGTTTTACGCCATGTCACAGGATGGCAATCTGTTGCAGTGCCACGTTACCGGCCGCAATCTGCTATGGCAAGCCTCGACGCAGCCGCTGCCGCCTGGGTTAGGCGCGGTTGAAGGCTCTCGCGGCCTACCTAACCGTTCTGCGGTGCGATCGCGTCTATTCCGCGACGGCGGGGCCTCTGATCGCTCAATAAAGGAACCTCTGTACAAGCGCATTGAGGGGGTCGGCCATGTGCGCTCTTGGTAAAGTCACCGCTAGCCTCACGGGGTATCTTGTACGCGAGCCGCTGTTAGATCGAGCCGACGGTATTGACAATACCTCAGCGACTTACTACGTCGTGCCCGTTGCACACCGCAAAGCTCAAATCAAGAAGCTAGGACGGAAGCCTGAGCCTGTTGCGTTGCGGTTCGTATCCTGGGGCCAACAGGCCGAAAAGGATGCGCGGCATCTTCGCAGGGGCTCGTTGGTTACGATCCAATTCAGCATAGATCATGTCTGCTTTGAAATAGGCGGGCTAAACCGGTTCGATTTTAAGTTCACCGTCGAGTCTACTCACTACCTGGACGGCGCTCATACGCAGCGCCCGGCAATCGATGGGATGCCTAAGTCGTTGCGACGCCGCGCCTGACGCTATACGCGATTTGCCGATTCAGAAATCCCTTGAGCCTTAGCTTTGGGAGTTCCTCAAGTTCCACGAAGGGTTCAATCGCGTTCGCGATTCTCTGCGAAACATAGACTTGTCCTGCGCAAGCGGCCCCACACAATCGGTTCGCCAAGTTTGTCACGGGACCAATCGCGGCATAATCTCTCCTGCTTGCGCAGCCGATGACTCCAATGGTGGCATAGCCCTGGGCGATGCCAATGCCGAAATCGACTGCGTGGCCGCGGCGGGCCCATTCAACGCAAAGAGCGCGCAAGCGAGTCTGAAGCAAGAGCGACATCTGCGTCGCGCGCCAAGCAGCGTCCGCGATAGGTACGGGGTCGTCGAAGAAGATCATTACGCCATCGCCCGTGAACCGCTCTAAAGTACCTTCGTGAGCCAGCGCCGCGTTGCCTACCTGCTTGTGGTATTCGCCCAAGACTGCGGCCACGTCTTCGGGTGCAGAAGTTTCGGCGAACCTGGTAAAACCTCGTAGGTCAACAAAGACCACAACAATCTCGCGACGATGGCTTCTGAGCGCATCCTCTGGTTCCTTAGAAAGAATCAAATTCGCCAGTTGCGGCGAAAGAAACTGTTTAAGGCGTGAAAGCCGGGCTATTTCCACAGTTTGTTCCGCAAGTCGTGCTTCCAACTTGCGTATCCATTGGACGAGACTGTCGTCAACTTCGTCGATGCGTCCCTCAGTAGCAAAGGTCGGCTGCGTTTCAGCAATCGTGCCCATGCAGCCGCGCCGTGAATCCATTCTGGTCCCACCTCCAGCACAGCGAGCAGACGCCATTGCCGGTAACGCAGATTGGCATTTAACAGCCGCTCTGAAGCGAAGATTCGATTTGCGCGATGTACCCATATTGCGAGGCGGCTGCAGAATAATCTGATGAGAAGTTGCCCCCAATATAATGAGACGTAGCGGAAGCAACAATTAGCCAGGAGGATTAGGACGGGTGGTACGAACCGTTTCTTTCTGCCGAGGCTTACGTCGCTCTGGGACGCGAATTGCACATCGCCCCACACCCGACCCTGTTCATTTTACGGACCAGCGAACTTCGTTGTCCGGTCATTGAACACGGTATGCTTCCGCAACACGACAAGGCACAAGAATCTGCGGATCGCCGCCAAACAGCGAGTTTGGCATGATGCCGCATGCCTCGACGCGCCGCAATGCTGCATGTGACGCGCCAGGGCGGCACGTTCAATCGCTTGGGCAGCGCGTTCACGCTCACTTCGACGGCATAAGATAGTTTCGCCAAAGTGGCGACCTTCCTTTTCTGTTCTTTGGTGCTCGGAGCAAAAGGAAAGTCGCTAACGCCTCCAGTCTTTCATCCCAATATTCTCCGGTTTTCGAGTATCCCTCCTCTTTACTAGGGGATAAACATTTTCTGCTGCGCTACGCTTTGAACTGAGGGATGCGTATTGACAGAATCTGCATCGGGCCCAACCGGGGCTACCCAAGGTACTAGTCCCGAGGACGAATGGGAAAGCGAATTTAGCCTTGTTAACGTGGACGCATCAAACCGTGAGCCACGAAGGAGAATGAAATGGACGCCTCCCCCCGAAAGGGGAAGGTGGGTGTAGGCGGACCCTCAGGGGCCAACGGCATCGAAGTGCCCAAGGTGGAAGATACGATCTTCACAGGCAAACCGGAGGGTCCGAGATGAATGGTAGCAAAACAGTAGTGGGCATTGATATCGCCAAACGGGTATTTCAGTTGCACTGGATTGACGTGGAGAGCGGTGAGATCGTGAGTGTGCAGCTCAAGCGCGAGAACTTCCTCGAGCACTTCGCTAATCGGCAAGCGTGCCTGATCGGCATGGAAGCCTGCGGCGGTGCGCAGCACTGGGCGAGGAAGCTCACGGCGATGGGCCACCAGGTCAAGCTGCTGCCGGGCAAGGCGGTGAAAGGCTTTGTCACCGGCAACAAGAACGATCGGCACGATGCCCGGGCGATCTGGACAGCAGTTCAACAGCCGCATGTGAAGGCCGTTGCCATCAAGACGGAAGAACAGCAAGCGATCTTGGCGCTGCACCGGATGAGGAGCCAGTTGGTGAAGTTTCGCACCGCCCAGATCAATGGCTTGCGTGGATTATTGACCGAGTACGGCGAGGTGATGGCACAAGGCAAAGTCGGCGTGCGCAAAGGCGTTGCCGAGGCATTGGCAAAGCTGTCTGATCGACTGCCGGCGATGGTCATCGAAACCCTGCGCGAGCAGTGGGCGCGCATTGGCAAGATGGATGAGGAAATTGCCAGCATCGAATAGCGCATCAAGCTCTGGCTCAAGCAAAGCGAGATACCGCTTGCCGACACACCCGCCGGCACCGAAGTAGCCGCTTAGCGTGCCGCTGAATGACTCGAGCTTTTGTATTGGAATCGAAAGGGATTCGAAGTCGTGGTGCCGCAGCGATTCAATACTTGCTTCAAGTTTCCGCGCTGCTGCTGCGCTTCACGTTAGCTTTGAGCGCGCAGGTTGTCTTTCGCCGCTGTCAATTGTGGCTCCTGCTGTTGCAGCACTGCCAGTTTTTGCCCGAGGCTGAGGTGTAGTCGCGTCATATCGGTCGCTCCTGTCCTTCGATCGCCATGACCATTCGCATCGATATCACAAATCCTTTAAGCTAGGCAAGCTAACTCACCCCTCCGAGTTAGAGCGACAGATTCGTGCGCGCGGCGTAGCCTTTTGCGTCATGTGCTTGTTGCAGTTTCCGCTAGTCAGCGTCCTTACGGTTGTCGATATCGCAAACGAAGTTTGCACCGTCCAGGTGATCGGCATCTTCGCGATCAGAAACGCGAATCGGGCCGCGCCCGAACCCGCAATAGTCGGTTGCGCCGGCCAAAGGCGGCCGGCTGGTAATGCTTCACACCCCACGCAATCTTCGATTGCCCAGAAACGCCCGTCCTGCCTACATCTTCGTGTATACACGTGATGCCTGCGAGTGTAGACACTGAACGCGCTAACGTCTTGAGCACGCAAAGCAAACGCATGCGCACCGAAGTCATCTCGGCCCGTCTACCGCTGCACGAAGCCGCACTCATTCGTCGGCAAGCAGCGGATAAAGGACTGACTAAGTCCGAGCACGCCGCCAACCTCATATTGCACGCTTTGACCATAGAAGCCGGCGCCCAACTGCCCGACACATTAGAGCGTTTGGAAGCACTGGTTGAGTCGTTGACCAAAGCGGGCAACACCCCCCGGGGGTGAATGGCTCGGGCTACATGGGCCGCAGCGGCGCCCTGCATCCGGAACTGCGCGCCTTCATGATCGAAGTGTTGCTGTTACTGCGCTATCTCGCCAAGGACGATCTT
>CADEHE010000005.1 GCA_902826775.1 uncultured Pseudomonadota bacterium
TCATCGCCGGGGGTTTGGGCTGCTTCCACAATGCGGCACGAATGACCAACGCGCCATAGACAGCTCCAAACCGTCGATGTCGTCGACACGCCGCAGGATCGGCACCATGGACGTGGGCGCGACGTTATATCGAGTGGCGAACGGGCCGCTGCTATTGCGCCCGATGTGCCACTGCCGTTCGATGGCCGCTGCGTCTGGGTGAATGTAGCGTCCACACATAGCTGCAGTTTACGCCCCACGCGACTTGCGGCGAGATGCGCGCCGGGCTACCCCAAGGCAGCATCGTCTTGGTTGATCGGCAGGAAGACGCGAACCACCGTCCCTAGCCCAGAGGGTGGCGCCGTAATCGCCACTTCCGCACGATGCGCGGTTGCGATCTCGCGCACAATCGCTAGACCCAGTCCGCTGCCGTCGCCGCCAGTATCGGGTACTCGATAAAAGCGCTCGAACACGCGCTCGCGCTGATCGGCTGGAATGCCCGGGCCGCTGTCTTCCACCTCGAATACACACTGCTTGTCGCGGATGCCGCAGCGCAAAGTCACGCGGCCCTGCCGCGGCGTGTATTCAAGCGCGTTGTGCACCAAGTTGCGCAGCAGCTCGCGCAACAGGACGGCGTTGCCTTGCACTTGTGCTGGCTGCAGTTCGAATCCCAAGTCGATATCTTTCGCCGACGCGGCGCGCACCCACTCGTCGATTTGCTCTGCTATCAAAGTCTGAAGATCAAGCGGCACCATCGGGTCTATGCTCTGCGCGTCCGGCTCCGAGCGCGCCAAGGCAAGCAACTGCGTCGCTAAGCGCGAGGCGCGCGCCGCCGACTGATTCAGCCGGACAAGTTTCTCGCTCATATCCGCAGGGTGCGCTTCAAGCAGCGCCAGTTCCGTTTCCGCCTTTAGCGCGGCCAGCGGGGTACGCAGCTGATGCGCCGCGGTGGCGAGGAAGCGCTGCTGCGCTTGTCCCGATTCGCGCAATTGCCCAAACAGATTGTTTAGTGCGTTGACCAGCGGTTGCGCTTCTTGCGGAGTCTCGGTGGTGTCCACCGGTTTCAATTCGCGCGGTGAGCGTGTTTCGATTTCGTTCGACAGCCGCGTGAGCGGCTGCAGTGCCCGGCCGACCCCGAGCCAGATCGCGGTGAATGCCAAAGCGGCGAGCACGACTTGCGGAAGCAGCGTGCCGAGCAGAATATCGCGCGTCAGCGTGCGGCGCTTGTTGGTCGTTTCGGCGATGGCAATCTGGCAGCGAGCCGTGCCGCAGGCGAGCGTGAGCGCGGCTGCCCGCACCGCGTGCTGCTTAAAGACACTGTCGTAGTAGAGCGGGCGATCGGTGTGCGGCAGGCGATTGGGGGCTGCTAGGTCGGCCTCACCGGCGACCAAAGCGCCGCTCGCGTCGCGCACCGCATAGACGATATCGTCGTCTTGGTCGGCGCGCAATAAGCGCTCCGTCTCTTCGGAAAGCGTGAAGCTGACTTTGCCGTTGGTGGTGTCCAACTCGTGCGCGAGCGCGACCGCGGTATCGGCCAGCGCTTGATCGAACGCGCGCCCTGCGGGACGCAAGCTGAAGTAATACTGCATGATGGTGCTGGCGATCATGATTATCGCCAGCGGAGGGAGCAAAAATAAAATCAGCCGGGCGCGCAGACTAGCGCGCATCGGTGATGTCTTCAAGCATGTAGCCGAAACCGCGCACGGTGCGGATTTTGACGCCGGCAGGATCGAGCTTGCTGCGCAGGCGCGAGATGTAGACTTCAACCGCGTTGTCGCTGAGTTCTTCCCAGCCTGCAATGGCTTGGACGATCTGATCTTTGCTGACTACTTTTTCAACTCGATTAAGCAGAAACGCGAGCACGGCCCATTCGCGTCCCGAAACGTCGAGCGGCTTATCGTCCAGCCAAGCGCGGCGCGCGACGGTGTCGAGCGTCAGCGGTCCATGCACGATCTTCGCCTCGACGTTGCCCTGTTTGCGTCGCGACAGGGCGCGGATCCGGGCCAGCAATTCCGGCAGCGCGAACGGTTTGGTCATGTAGTCGTCCGCACCCAGATCGAGGCCGTGAACGCGATCTTCGACGGCGTCGCGGGCAGTGAGTATCAACGCCGGCACGCTGCTGCCTTGGTTGCGCACGCGGCGCAGCACTTCGAAGCCGTCGATCCCCGGCAAGCCGATATCCAGTATCAGCAAATCGTAGGGGCCGCGTTGGAGCGAGTAGGCAACGGGTTCGCCTTTTGCTGTTGCGTCGACTTCGTAGCCTTGCGATTGCAGCGCGCGGCTCACGCTCTGAGCGAGGGCGGGATCGTCTTCAACAAGTAGGATGCGCACTGGTGGTCGCGAAACGGCGGTTGCGGCCATTATTATCGCTCAACGCTAAGGAAGAGGGCCACGCTATTGCTGCGGAAGGATAAGCAAAAAAAGAGCGGGAGAACTGCGGAGGGCACGCCACTCCCGCTCTTGCACGACGGAGCTAGAGCGATATTTCCTAGGTCGGCTTCCTCGCGTGACGCTTACCCTTACGCTTGGCGAAGTGTTTCTTGACCGCCTTAGCTTTGCCAGCGCCAGCGTCGGCGCCTGGATCGGCCGCGACCACGGTGGCTTTGTCACCGGTTGCCGCATGGGCTTCGTTCGCGGCGAACGCAGTGGAGGCCAGTGCAGCGAGCGTGACGGAGATGAGGGCGAGTTTCAACTTTGGCATTGCATTTCCTTTCAGGGTTGTGAAAAGCACAGTCGAGCTTACTTGGGGGTTGGGGCCGGTGCCGGCGATTTGGCGTTTGGCGTAGCCACCGGACTCGTGGCGGTCGGCTTCTTATCGGGTCCGCTTGCCGTTTTAGCGGCGTCCAGCACGGCAAGTTCGCCCTTAACTTTCTGCAGCGTTTGCGTACCGATGCCAGGCACTTTGTCCAGTTCATCGAGCGACTTGAAGGCACCGTGCTTCTTGCGGTATTCGACGATCGCTTTTGCTTTGACCGGCCCGATGTCTTTCAGCGCTTCCAGTTCTGCCGCGGTTGCACTGTTGATGTCGACGCGGGCGTAAGCGGCAGAAGCGGCCAGAGCAACGAGTAAGGCGGCAAGTAATTTCTTCATGAGACGACTCCTAGTTAGGCGCCGGTGCGGCGGCGCTTGGCTTGCGCTTACCGCTTGTAGCGGCAGCGCTTTGGGTACTGGCTGCAGCGGTAGCCGCAGGTTCCTTGGCTTTGTTGCTGATGACGGCTGGCTGCGCCGCGGCCGCTGTGCCTGGGGCTTTGCTCATGGCATTGGACGCTTTGGCCGTTTGCTTTCTGGTCGTGGGCGCCGTAGCGTGCGCTTGCGACTGGTTGTTCACGGTTAGTCCGGCTGCCGACATTTGCGCTGCATTGCCGGGGCCGATTCCTTTGACGCGTTTGACCAGGTCGTCCCAGTCTTTGAACGGACCGCTTTTGTTGCGTTCGGCGACAATTGCCGCTGCGGTCTTGGGTCCGATCTCCTTGATGCCGTCCAGTGCCGCGCGGTCGGCAGTGTTGACTTCCACGCCGGCGAAAGCAAAGTTGACCGCTGCGCAGAATGCGCACACTGCAAAAATGACTTGCTTGAACATAGTTTCTCCTAGAACTAGAGCTGATCTGCCGGCGACAACTGTTCGCCGCTAGCGAGGGAGAATGCTATGACTGGGGCACTTGCTTAACCCTTACCGTCACCTTGCAGCTAGCTGACAAGGCAGGGGACTGCCGCTGGCACTCGTGGACAGCGCGGCGTTCTTACACCGCCAAGGCCTGACGCAGGCGCTGAAAAAACGCATCGGCAATTTTTTTCGCTGCGCCGTCGATTAGGCGCGAGCCGATTTGCGCAAGCTTGCCGCCCACGCTGGCGTGCACGGTGTAGGCAAGCCGCGTGGTTTCAGGGCCGTCCGCCTCGGTAAGCTCAATATGTGCGCCGCCCTTGGCAAAGCCGGCAACGCCGCCTTGGCCTTCGAAGGCAATGTCGTAGCGTAGCGGCTGTTCGACATTGGCGAGCGTCAGCTTGCCCTTGAAGCGGGCTTTCACCGGTCCGATCGCGGCGGCCATCACCAGATCGTATTCATGTTCGTTGACTTGCGCGATCGACTCGCAGCCGGGAATGCACGCTTTGAGCATTTCCGGATCGTGCAGCGCCGACCAAGTCGCCGCAGGGGGCGCGGCGATCAATTGTTCTCCGGTCATTTCCATGCTTTGCTCCCGTTGCCAGTGTTGAGCGCGTCCACCAGTTGCGAAATGCTGCTTAGGTCGTGCACCGGCATCATGCGCGCGTACGGCAGCATGGCACGGATACCACTGGCTTTCGCTTCGAAACCCGCATAGCGCAATAGCGGATTGAGCCAAAGCAGCGCGCGGCAGGATTGTTGCAGCCGATGCATTTCGTGCGCCAGCAGCGTGCTGTCGCCGCGATCGAGTCCATCCGTCATCAACAATACCGAAGCGTTCTGCCCGAGCACGCGGCGCGACCAGTGCTGATTGAACTCATGCAAACTAGCACCGATGCGCGTGCCGCCCGCCCAATCGCCGACGCGCTGGGCGATGTCGCGCAGCGCGGCGTCGATGTCGCGATGCGCGAGCTGGCGCGAGATGTTGGTCAAGCGCGTGCCGAATAGAAACACGTGCACGCGCCAGCCCTGCGCGCCAAGCGCATGGAGAAAGTGCAGAAACACGCGCGTGTAGCGCTCCATCGAGCCGGAGATATCGCACAATGCCACCACGGGCGCGCGCCTACGCGCGCGCGCTTTGCGCGCCAGCGCGATGGCGTCGCCGCCGGTGCGCATGCAGGCGCGCAGCGTGCCGCGCCAGTCGATGCGCTGGCCATGGCGCCGTGTGCGCCAGCGCCGGGACTGCAGCGCCGGCAGCGGCAGTTGCAAGCGCGCCAGCGCTCGCTCAGCGGCGAGAAGTTCAGCGCGGGTCATTTTGTCGAAGTCTTTATGGCGCAATGCCTCGTCGGCGGAGAAAGATGCGAGGTACTGCTTCTGCTCAATCTCGCGCGCATCGCGTTGCTGCTGCCCGTAGCCTTCGCGCAAGAGCGCCTGCGCGATACGCGGAGCGAGCGGATTGTGTTGCGCCTGCTGCTGCGCGGTGGCGTCGTCGAATGCAGGGCTCGCTCCAGCGCGCAAGGCGCCCGACCAGAAAACATCGAACGCGCGGTCGAAGAGTTCATGCTGCTCGCGGCGCTGTGCCAAGCAAGCGCGCAACGCGCTGCGCACATCCTCGCGGCGTGCGACGCCGACCAGTTCGAGCGCGCGTAAGGCCGCGATGCTCGCTCCGGGGCCAACGTATACACCTGTATGTCTAATTACCCGAATGAAATGGATGGCCGCTGACAGAAATACACTGTCATTAGTACCGGTCATGATGGGGTTTGTGCAACGCGTTGGAGCTGCGCGGCAGTGGCGCCGCGCACCTTGGCGATATCGTCTTGATACTTGAGCAACACGCCCAGCGTGGCGTCCACTTGCTCAGCTTCTAGCTTATTGGCGCCGAGCGCGCTGAGCGCGTTGGCCCAGTCGAGTGTTTCCGCGACGCCGGGCGCTTTGAACAGGTCGAGTTTGCGCGCTTGCTGCACGAAAGCGACCACCTCTTGTGCCAACTGCCGCGCTGTATCCGGCGCGCGGCGTTGCACGATCTCGAGTTCACGCGCGAAGTCGGGGTAGTCGACCCAGTGATAGATGCAGCGGCGCTTCACGGCGTCGTGAATCTCGCGCGTGCGATTGGATGTGATGACGACGATCGGCGGTTCGTGCGCGCGCAGCGTGCCGAGTTCGGGAATGGTGATCTGCCAATCGGACAGCACCTCGAGCAGGTAAGCTTCAAACGGTTCGTCGGCGCGGTCCAATTCGTCGATCAATAGCACCGGCGCGACGCCGTCTTGCGGGGCGATCGCTTCGAGCAGCGGCCGGCGCAGCAAGAAGCGTTCGGAAAAAAGCCCTTCCCCGAGGCGCTGGCGTTCGTCTTGGCTCTTGAGCGTAGCGCCGCCGGCTTGCGCTTCGGCGAGGCGAATCTCGATCATTTGGCGCTGATAGTTCCACTCATACGCTGCGCTTGCCACGTCTAGACCTTCGTAGCACTGCAGCCGGACCAAGCGCCGCTGCAGCGCGCGCGCCAGGACCTTCGCGATTTCGGTCTTGCCGACACCGGCTTCGCCTTCGAGAAACAAGGGGCGTGGCATGCGCAAGGATAGGAACACGGCGGTGGCAAGATCGCGCGGAGCGACATAGTCATGCCCTTGCAGCAGCGCGAGCGTGGCGTCGACGTTAGCGGGTAAGTCGGCGGGTGAGTCGGCGGGTGAAGGCATCTAGCGGGAGAGGAAGAAAACGAGTGCGGGACAACCGGCTTAGCCGCAGCAGAAAGCGCCGGACCGGCAGCTAGCCAAGCAGCACTGGTTCGTTTCGCGTTCTTTGGCGCGGTGGCTACGCGCGCCGTAGTATTTGCGCATCAGCTCTTGCACGCCGCCCGCGCCGGCACCTTGCCTAGGCCGCTGCTACCGCGCGCTGCGCCAATACCTTTACCAGGTGCGCGCGGTAATCCGCGGTGGCGTGAATATCGCTGTTCAAATCTGCAGCGGCTACGTTCACTTTATCCAGCGCGGCGGCATCGAAGCGTTGCGTGAGCGCTTGCTCGATAACGCTTGAGCGGAACACACCAGGACCGGCGCCGGTGACGGCGCAGCGCACCCCTTGCGCGGTTTGCGCAATGAACACGCCCACCAGCGCGAAGCGCGATGCCGGTTGCTGGAACTTTTGATAGTTCGCGGTCTTGGGAATGGGAAAGCTGACGCTGGTAATTAGCTCACCCGGTGCGAGCGCCGTTTCGTACAGTCCGATGAAAAAATCGGCGGCGGCAATCGCGCGCTTGTCGGTATGAATGACCGCGCCGAGCGCCAGCGCCGCAGCGGGATAGCAGGCGGCGGGATCATTGTTGGCGAGCGCTCCGCCGAGCGTGCCGGCATTGCGAATTTGGCGGTCACCAATACCTGCGGCCAACTGCGCGAGGGCTGGGATGGCGCGTTGCACATCCTTGGAACTTGCCACGGCGTTGTGCGTGGCCAGCGCGCCGATAGTCAAGTTAGCGCTATCGGCCTTAATGGCGCGCAGTTCCGCGATGCCGCTCAGGTCGATCAAATCGCTCGGCTGCGACAGGCGCATTTTGAGCGAGGCGATCAAGCTTTGGCCGCCTGCCAAGTAGCGCGCTTCGCTTGCTTTGACGAACAGTGCAGCGGCTTCGGCGATGCTGGTGGGGCGGTGATAGTTGAAGTTGTACATGGCGATCCTTGTTTATGCGGCTTTACCGGCTTTGCTGCCGGACAGCGCCTGCCACACGCGCTGCGGTGTTGCCGGCATATCGATGTGCTTGATGCCGGCGGCATGATAGAGCGCATCGGCAATCGCATTCATGACCGCAGGCGGCGCGCCGATGGCACCGGCTTCGCCCGAGCCTTTGATGCCGAGCGGATTCGTCGTGCATGGCGAGTTGTGGAAATTGAAATCGATGTTCGGCAGTTGGTCGGCGCGCGGCAGCGCGTAGTCCATGAGCGATCCCGACAGCAATTGGCCGCTTTGCTCGTCGTATACAGTATGCTCGAACAGCGCCTGGCCGAGCCCTTGTGCGATGCCGCCGTGTACCTGACCGGCGAGCAGCATCGGGTTGATGACGCTGCCGAAATCGTCGCACACGGTGTAACGCAGCACCTCGACCTTACCAGTGGCAGGGTCGATCTCAACTTCGACGATGTGGCAGCCGTTCGGGTAGGTCGCCGAGGGCAGCGCGTACGACACCTTGGCGTTGAGTCCGGCTTCTTCGCCTTGCGGCAGATCTTTCTTGCTCTGCGCCGCGGCGGCGACTTGGAAAATGTCGATCGCTTTGTCGGTGCCGGCTACGGTGAACTTGCCGTCTTTGTATTCGAGGTCGCGCGCGGCGACTTCGAGCGATTCCGCGGCGATCTCCTTGCCTTTCTCCACAACTTTGTCCGCAGCCATCAGCAGCGTGGTGCCGCCGGTGGCGGAGAAGCGCGAACCGCCGGTCATGCCCTCAGGCGTGAAATCGGTATCACCCTGCACGATCCTGATCGCCGAGGCGTCGATGCCGAGTTTCTCGGACAAGATTTGTGTGTTGGACGTGACGTGACCTTGGCCATTGTCTTGCATACCAAGAAACACCGTGACCGTGCCCTTCGGATCGACCTTGATGATCGCGCCTTCGCCGGGGCCGTTGCCGCAAATTTCGATGTAGTAGGCCATGCCGATGCCTCGCAACATCCCGCGTTTTTCCGATTCGGCGCGGCGGGCGGCGAAACTGGTCCAATCGGCCTTCGTCATGCTGCGCTGCATATTGCCCGGAAAATCGCCGCTGTCGTAAAGATCGCCGAGCGCGGTCTTGTAAGGAATGTCGGCGGGCTGGATGAAGTTGCGGCGCCGGATCTCGTCGGGCGACAGGCCGAGCTCGCGCGCGGCAGTATCGACAGTGCGCTCGAGCAAGTAAATCGCTTCGGGCCGTCCCGCGCCGCGATACGCGTCCATCGGCACGGTGTTGGTGAGCACGCCCTTGACGTTGATGTAGATCGCCGGCGTTTTGTACACGCCCGCCAGCATGCGCGTGCCCACTGTCGGGATGTACGGGCCGAAGTTGGACAAGTAAGCGCCGAGATTGGCGTGCGTGGTGACACGCAGAGCCAAGAAGCGCGCGTCTTTGTCGAGCGCGAGTTCGGCCACGGAATGATTGTCGCGCCCTTGCGTGTCGCTCAAGAATGCTTCGGAGCGTTCCGCGATCCAGCGCACCGGGCGTTTGACTTTGCGCGAGGCCCAAACGATCAAACATTGTTCGCAGTAGAGGAAAATCTTCATGCCGAAGCCGCCGCCGACGTTCGGCGTGATGACGCGCAGCTTGTCTTTGCCGATTTTGAGCACCGCGTCGGCAATCTGCGGATGGATCAGACTCGCGCCCTGCGAGCCGGTGTAAAGCGTCGAACGATCGGTCTTGGCGTCGTAGTCGGCGATCGCCCCGCGCGTCTCCAGCGAATTCACCACGCAGCGGTTGTTCCACAGCGTAACTTTGGTGACGTGCGCGGCATTCTTGAACGCCGCCTCCACCGCGGCTTTATCACCGCTTTGCCAATCGAAGCAGATATTATTCTTGACGTGATCCCACGCCTGCGGCGCGCCAGGCTTGGCAGAGTTCAGCGTGTGCACCGCGGCGGGCCGTTCTTCGTAATCGACCTCGATCAGCTCTGCCGCATCGCGCGCTTGATTGAGCGTTTCCGCGACGATCAGCGCGACCGGATCGCCGACATAGCGCACAGTATCTTTCGCCAGAATCGGATGCGGCGTGTCGGCGCGTTTGCTGCCGTCGATGTTGTCGATCGGAATGAAGCACGGCATATCGCCGAGCTTGTCGGCCGCGACATCTTTGCCGGTGAGCACCGTCAATACGCCGGGGGCCTTCTTCGCGGCCGCGACATCCAGCGAGCGAATGCGCGCGTGTGCATGCGGCGAGCGCAAGATGTAGGCGTAGGTTGCGTTCGGCAGCTTCACGTCGTCGGTGTAGCGGCCTTGACCTTTGAGCAACGGTTCGTCTTCGAGGCGGGATACAGCTTGACCAACGGCGAATTTAGTCATGGCGCGGTCTTGGTCGATTGGGGAGCGGGCATTTTCGCATGAACGCGGCGCAAGGGCGCACCGCCATGGCGGTGCGAGCTGTTCGACGTGGTTCTCGGGTGGGGCGCAATCCCATTGCGCCAGACTGGGGGGCGCAGCATTCGGCGCAATGGGATTGCGCCCTACGGCTTAATTTCGATACCCTAGATTGGATAAGCTGAAAGCTAGCGTATCATCATATAATCAGCACTATCCTATTGGTTGTATAGTGGCTATGCGAGCCCCATCATGCGCATCGCCGCCTTGAACAACGCGCTATCAGCGTTTGCAAGTTCTTCGATCACCACCAGATGATTGAAGCCCGGCATCGGAATTTCCGTCACGCCTAACTCGCTCCACTTCGACGCGAGCAGCGCGGTTTGGCGCTTGAATTCGTCGGATTCCAAGCCGCCCACGGAAAGATAGAGCGGGGCGCGCACTGTGGGCCGCATGAACGCGGCGGAGAGCGGGGCGATCTGATCTTCCGTGAGGCGCAGATCGCTGTTGAACGATACTTGGAGCAACGGCGCTAGATCGTACAAGCCGCTAACGGCAAGCGCGCCTTTGATAAAGTTCGCCGGCAAATCGGGCGCCTCTTTGCTCCAATCGGCCGTCAACTGCATCGCCGTCAAATGGCCGCCGGCCGAATGCCCGGCGACGTAGATCTCGTTCGCCGGCAAGCCATAGCGCGCGGCGTTGCGCGCGCACCATGCCGTGGCCGTGCGCGCTTGGCGCACGATCTCGGCTAAGCGAACCTTTGGCGCCAGCGAATAGTTGTTCATCGCCACAGTGACACCGTGCCGCACGAACTCTTGCGCGAGCTGCGAGTGATCGCTCTTATCGAGCGAGCGCCAGTAGCCGCCGTGGATGAACAGCAGGAATTTTTTCGGCGTGCCTTCGGCGAAAAAAATGTCCAGCGTTTCGTCTTCGCTTTCACGGGCGTTCGTTGCGTAGCGAATGTTGAGTTCGCAGTGCAATTTGGCGCGCGCAGCCGCCGATCGCTCCGCCCAGCGCGCGAAAATTTGCGGATGCTCGGGAATCATGCCGCGCACGAAGTACTGCTTCTCAATGTAGGCGGGGTCGGTCAATGGGCTATTCATGTTCTCTCCGTAATGGTGTTGCGAGGCTTTGCGAGAGATTACTTCTTCTGCTGCGCCTACGTTCCACGAACCGAGAACTTTCGTTAGGGCTCGGACGAGGTGGAGCGAGCTTGCTCGCGATTGCAAATTGATCGCGAGCAAGCGCGCTCCTACGACATTCATGCTCCATGCGCAGGTGTAGAGTCTGCTGCCTTTGCAGCAGGTGTAAAGTCTGCTGCTTTCGCAGCAGGTGCATAGTCTGCTGCCTTCGCAGCAGGTGCATAGTCAGCTGCCTTCGCAGCAGGTGCGAGCGAAACAGCAGGGGCTCGCAATGATGACTTATTTTTGCACAGGCGCCTGCGCCGCGCTCGGCAGCAAGCCCTCCAGCTGCGCGAGGCGCTGCGTCTTGTCGGCGCCGGCGACAGTTTTGACCTCGGCGTAAAAAGCGCGCAAATCGCCGCCGCGCTGCGCGAGCATGGCGTGAAACGCGGGCACCAGTTCGGTGTAAGTCGCCACAGAAGCGAGATGCGCGTTGTTCAGCTCGTCTTTGAGCCAAGCGCTGCGGCTGGCCGACTCGCCCCAGGATTGCACCAATTGCTGGTATTCGCTCTTGAGCGCTGCAAAGACTCGCGCCTTGCGCTGACGTTTACTTGCGTCCGAAATCGTTTCGGCGTACAGCGCCGCCAGCTGTTCCCGGTAGCGCGCCACCATGCTGCGAAATTGCGCGCGGCGTTGATTGCCCCGCTGCCACTGCTGCGCGAGTTCCGTAGCGTTTGCGGGCGCAGCCGCAGCGTCTGCGCTGCGCGCGGCAACCCAGCGCTTGATCCCTTCTTCCTCCACCGCCGTGGCGAACGACTCGTTGAACATGGAATCATCTTTAACGTAGACAATTTGGTGCGCCAGTTCGTGGAAAATCAGACGCGCCAATTCGGCTTCCGGGTACTGAATGAAAGTGTTCAACACCGGGTCATCGAACCAGCCCAGCGTGGAGTAGGCGGGCACGCCGCCGACGTAGGTATCGTGGCCTTGGCGCCGCATGGCTGCGGCATAGTCGCGCGCCTTCTCTTCAGCAAAAAAGCCACGGTAGGTGACGCAGCCGGCCACCGGAAAGCACGATTGCAGCAACTCATTGGAGAATTCCGGCGCAGCGAACACGTTCCACAGCACGTAGGAACGACCGAGATCGGCATAGCTGCGATAGCTTGGATTGTCGGGCAAACCAAGTTCGCGGCTGGCGAAGGAGCGCATCTCCGCCACGCGCTGCAATTGTGCACGCGTCTGTGCGGTGAGCGAGCCGTTCTCCAGCCAATCGGCTATCGGGCGCTGCTTGGTGGATATTTCGAATTGGCCGCGCATCGCTTGCCAGTAGTAGCCGAGCGAACTGCAGCTGGCGAAGCTCAGCAGCGCAAGGCCGGCGGCGACCCAAGCTAGTTTTCGCTTCATGCGTAGCGGGCGGGTGAACTGCGGCGAGGCGCCGGTCACACCCAATAAGCGGTGCCGGTCATTACCCGCGAAGCAAGCCGCATGATTTGGCTGATGGCGCGCGGCATTTGCGCCGCGCCGAGCGTGACCGCCGTAGCCGCGTGTTGCGCCTCATCGAGCTTCATCTGCTCGAGCACGGCGCGGCTGCGCGCATCGGCAGCGGCAATCTTATGCAAGTGATCGTCGATATGCCCCTCGACCTGCCGTTCCGTTTCGGCGAGAAAGGCGAGGTTCCACTTGTCTCCCAGCATTCCCGATACCGCGCCTAGAGTGAACGAGCCGGCGTACCAAAGCGGGTTGAGCAAACTCTTGCGGCCACCCAACTCATTGATGCGCTGTTCGCACCATGCCAGGTGATCTTGTTCTTCCCGCGCTGCTTGTTCGAGCGCCGCCCGCACCTGGGTGTTGCGCGCCGTCAGTGCTTGACCTTGATAGAGCGCCTGCGCACAAATCTCGCCAACATGATTGATGCGCATGAGCCGCGCAGCTTGGGTTTGCTGTTCCGGTTGCAGGGCAGCACCCGAGCTTTGGTCCGAGCCGGGTGCCGGCCGGGCACTGTGCGCGGGGGCGAACACGGTGCGCAACGCGTTGTCAGCGCAGATGAGGAGGGAGTCGAGCAGAGGCATGGCCGTCTTGGGTCGAATGAACGCCTACTTTACCAAACGCCGCAGCCGATCGGTAATCGGAGCTCGCGATCTCAAGTGCCCACAAAACAAAACGGGCGCCCGAAGGCGCCCGTTTCTTAATGCTAACTGCTTGTTGCTGGGCTTCGATTAGAAGCTGTGGCGTGCGCCGATGGAGACGCCTTTGACGTCGTTGGCGTCTGTGTCGCCGCGGTCACGCGAACCGACATATGCATACAGCTCGGTACGCTTGGACATCGCGTGTGCGTAACCCAGGCCCCAGTTCGTGCCGCCCTCGGTGTCAAAGTCAGCCTTGTCGTCGCCCATCTTGGTGTATTGAGCACGGATCTGGCCGTTGCCGATATTGTAAGACGCCGCAACGTACATGTTGGTGTTCTTGGCTTCAACTCCTCCCGTTGCCTTCAATTGCTCGGCGGAGAAGTCGAGCTTGAGCGGACCAGAGGCCCAACCCACGCCAAAGCGTACCGCTTGATCTTTGTCGTTGCCAGCATTCAGGAAATCGTGATCCTTATACTGTGCCATTGCGGCGTAGAAGGTAAGGCTGCCCATCGTGTACTGCGCAGCGAGTTGGAAACCTTTTGGATCGCCACCGCCTGGAATCCCAGCGGCACTACATCCGCCTTCGTCTGTGCCTTCCTTACAACCACCACCAGTGATGTACGCGATGTCCAGAATGAAACCACCCCAGTTCGGGCTGGTGTACCAAATGCTCTGCGGGTCACGGCGGGTGAAGCCTTCGCGGCGGCCGTTGCCATCAGCAGCGTAGGCGGTCATGTGGGTTAGCGCGTTCCACTCGTTCTCAGACGCGGGGAACGGATCTTGAAGGATCTGTTGAATTTCGTACTGATGCTCGTTTTGACCAATCTTGAGGGTACCGAACGGCATCGCGAGACCGATAAAACTATTCCGATTCTCGAGGTCACCCAAAGAGTCGGAACGCACTTGACCGCCGTTAGAGATGCTGCCTGGGCCCGCGAACGCTTGGTCAACAGCCAACGAGAAGATCGCTGCCCAACCGTTACCGAGGGGCTCTTTGCCGTCTATCTGGAAACGGGTGGCGTTGGTGCCGATGGCGGGCTTAGTTTTGCCATCGCTACCGCGCTTGATGAAGTCGATCGAGCCGTTGACCACACCGGTCAGGGTGACCGTGCTGTCGTCCGCTTGCGCAGCGATCGGCGCTACCAACGCACCTGCAACGGCCAGGGCGAGAAGTTTGCGTGTCATGTTCAAAATCTCCTTTGTTTGGATTTGAGGATCGGGCGGCCTGAGCTCGACAATTTGCTTTACCCCCCATACAGCTTTGCTTCTCGGTTGAGAAGTTGCGCCAATCATGCCTTGAAACCGTCGCCCGGCTCAAGCGCAAGCGTTGCCAGTTTTCAAGCCATGCTCCGTCCTGTTGCAGATATGCAACAAGAGCGCTTCCGGAAAGCCAGTCTGGCGCCTGGAGCTAAAGCGAGGTAAACAGTCGTTTGAGTTCTGCGCCGGGATCCGGAGCGCGCATAAACGCTTCGCCGACCAAGAAGGTATGCACCCCCGCCGCTTGCATCAGAGTTACATGCGCGGGTTGCAGAATGCCGCTTTCGGTAACGACGATTTTGCCGGCAGGAATCGTCGGCAACAGCTCGAGCGTTGTTTCCAGCCGCGTTTCGAAGGTGCGCAAATTGCGGTTGTTGATGCCGACCAGTGGGGTATTGAGCCGCAAGGCAAGCTCTAATTCGGCGGCATCGTGCACTTCCACCAGCACTGCCATGCCCAATGCCGCCGCGACGCGCTCCAACTCCTGCAGCGCGCTCAGATCGAGCGCGGCGACGATCAGCAATACGCAATCCGCGCCCATGGCGCGGGCTTCGTAGACCTGATAGGCGTCGATGACGAAATCTTTGCGTAGGGTGGGCAGCGCGCAGGCGGCACGTGCCTGCTGCAAATACTCCGGCGCGCCTTGGAAGAACTGGCGGTCGGTCAACACCGACAAGCACGCAGCGCCGGCTTCGGCGTAGCTGCGAGCGATTGCCGCAGGATCGAATTGTCCGCGCAGTACGCCTTTGCTGGGGCTGGCTTTCTTGATCTCGGCAATTACGGCAGCTTGGCTTGCGGCGTGCCTGCTGCGCAAGGCGGCCACGAAATCGCGCGGCGGCGGCGCGGAATAGGCCTCGTCTTTCATCTCGGCGAGCGTCTTGGCGCGTTGTGCCTGGGCGATCTCTTCGCCCTTGACCGCCAGGATCTTGTTGAGGATGTCCGACATGCCTAGACGGTTAGGCCGCGCCGGCCTTCAAAACGCTGCTGAAACCGGCCAGTTGGTCAAGTTTGCGCCGCGCCGCGCCGCTAGCGATGGTTTCGCCGGCCAACTTGAAGCCGGCTTCGATTGAGGACGCCAGGCCGGCCACATATAGAGAAGCGCCCGCATTTAATTGGACGATATCGCGCGCCGGGCCGCTGGCGTTCGCCAACACGCCCAGGATGAGCGCCTTCGATTCCTGCGCGTTGGCGACGCGCAAATTGGCCTGTTGCGTGGGGATGCCGCAAGCTTCCGGCTGCAACGTGTACTGCGTGATGGCGCCATCGCGCAGCTCGGCCACGAAAGTCTCGCCCGCAAGGGTAATCTCGTCCATGCCGTCGCTGCCGTGCACCACCAGCACGTGCTCGCTGCCCAAATCGCGCAGCACCTGCGCCAGCACGCCGACCAGATCACGCCGGAATACACCGATCACCTGCCGCTTGGCGCCGGCTGGGTTGGTCAGCGGGCCGAGCACGTTAAAAATGGTGCGGATGCCCAACTCGCGCCGCACTGGCGCGGCGTGCTTCATCGCGCTGTGATGATTGGGGGCAAACATGAAGCCGAAGCCGACTTCGCGCACGCAGCGCTCGACATCTGCCGCGCCCATGGCGCTGACATTGACGCCGAGGGCTTCGAGCACATCGGCGCTGCCGCTGCTGGAGGAAACGGAGCGGTTGCCGTGCTTGGCCACGCGCGCGCCGGCGGCGGCGGCGACCAGCGCTGCGGCAGTGGATACGTTGAAGGTGTGCGAGCTGTCGCCGCCGGTGCCGACGGTGTCGATCAGGTGCGGCAGGTCGCCGAGATTGACCTTCGTGGCTAGCTCACGCATGACGCTGGCGGCAGCGGCGATTTCTTCCACCGTTTCGCCCTTCATGCGCAAGGCAGTGAGGATGCCGGCAGTCTGCGCCGGTGTGTATTCGCCACGCATGATGCCGCTCATGACGGCCAGCATTTCATCGCGCGCCAGATCGCGCTTTTCGACCAGCCGGCCGAGCGCTTGTTGAGCGGTTATCGCCACGGTGTCACTGCCTCGGCCCGAGACGCAAAGACAGGCGCAGCCTGGTTTTCGCCCATCTGCGCGCCGGGAGAGGGCTGAATTGGGGGAGGCAGCGCTGGGCCACGGTTTTCCCTATTCGCGCGGCGCGCTGTCGGCGAGCGCCTCGCGGATTTCGAAATCATGCGTGATTTGCGCTGTCTTGGCGAGCATGATCGAAGCAGAACAGTACTTTTCGGCCGAGAGCTTGATGGCGCGCTCGACTTGGCGCGGATTCAAGTTCTTGCCGGTGACGATGAAGTGAACGTGGATCTTGGTGAACACTTTCGGATCGGTATCGGCCCGTTCGGCAGTCAACTCGGCGACGCAATCGGTGATCTGCTCGCGCGATTTCTTCAGGATCAACACCACGTCGAAGCTGGTGCAAGCGCCGGCGCCGATCAGCACCGCTTCCATCGGGCGGATGCCGAGATTGCGCCCACCGGCCTCCGGCGCACCGTCCATTACAATGGCATGGCCACTGCCGGATTCGCCGACAAAAGCCATCCCGTCCACCCATTTAATTCGTGCTTGCATGTCTTTGTTTTAAGGCAAGTTGGCCTGAAGCACTTTGCGTCAGGCGGTGCGCGCTGCGCTGCCGGACTGCGCGCCCGGCAGTAATCCGATCGGCGGCTCGGTTTGACGCTGTTAAGCGCAGCCCGATATAATAGCCGTTTTCGCCAGCCGCCTCACCCCCGTTTTTACTGGATTTCCCGATGAAAACCTTTTCCGCTAAGCCCGGCAGCGTCCGCAGCGATTGGTACGTGATCGACGGTACCAATTTGGTGCTGGGGCGGCTCGCCTCGCGGGTCGCGTTTCGCCTGCGTGGCAAGCATAGACCCACCTTTACGCCGCACGTTGATACCGGCGATTTTATCGTCGTAGTGAACGCCGAGAAAATCCGCGTCACCGGCGACAAAGCCAAACAAAAAATCTACTACCGGCACACCGGGTACGTGGGCGGCATCTTCGAAACCGCGTTTGAGAAGCTGCAGGCGCGTCACCCGGAGCGCGTGCTCAAGATGGCCGTTAAGGGCATGCTGCCCAAAGGCCCGCTTGGCTATGCGTTGCTGAAGAAACTCAAAATTTATGCTGGCCCGGCGCATCCGCACACGGCACAGCAACCGCAACCGTTACAGATCTAAGGACTGCGACGCATGTTAGGCAAGTACAACTACGGAACCGGCCGCCGCAAAAGTGCAGTGGCGCGGGTGTTCATCAAGCCCGGCACCGGCAAATTCGAAGTCAACGGCAAGCACGTCGACGAGTTCTTCACGCGCAAGACCGGCCAAATGGTCGTGCGCCAGCCGCTGGTGTTGACCGAGCGCGAGAAGGCGTTCGACATTCTAGTCAACGTCGACGGGGGCGGTGAATCCGGCCAAGCGGGCGCGGTCCGCCACGGCATTACGCGTGCGTTGATCGACTACGACGCCGCGCTCAAATCGGCGCTGAAGAAGGCGGGTTTTGTTACTCGCGATGCGCGCGAGGTCGAGCGCAAGAAGGTCGGCCTGCACAAGGCACGCCGCGCCAAGCAGTTCTCCAAGCGGTAGCCAAAGTGGCGCGGGGGAACCCCTGCCCCAGCGCTCGTTCCTGGATGCGAAGTCGCCCTACCAGGGCGCGCTAGGCGCGCCTCTTTTACTGGCCACCAACACCCAGAACATCGATTTGCTGCCCCTTGGACGATTGCCTACGCCAGCACTCGCCGGTAACATCGTTTGCGAAGGCTTGAAGAGCGGCTTAGCTACATGATCAAAGTTGGTATCGTAGGCGGCACTGGTTATACGGGCGTGGAGCTGCTGCGCCTGCTCGCGCGCCATCCCAAAGTGAGCCTACGCGCCATCACCTCCCGTGGCGAAGCGGGCACGCGCGTTGCGGACATGTTTCCCAACCTGCGCGGACATGTGGATCTAAATTTCACCGATCCGAAAGATGCCGCGTTGACCGATTGCGATGTCGTATTTTTCGCCACACCTAACGGCATCGCCATGCAGCAGACGCGTGCGCTGTTGGCCGCGGGCGTCAAGGTCATCGACTTGGCGGCGGACTTTCGCATCAAAGACATCGCCACCTGGGAAAAGTGGTACGGCATGACGCACGCCTGCCCGGAATTGGTCGCCGAGGCGGTCTACGGCTTGCCGGAAATCAACCGGGCGCAGATCCGCGAGGCGCGCCTGGTAGCCAATCCCGGTTGCTACCCGACCGCTGTGCAACTTGGCTTTTTGCCGCTGTTGGAAGTTGGCGCGGTGAATCCCGGCTATCTCATTGCCGACGCGAAATCGGGCGTCTCGGGCGCGGGGCGCAAAGCTGAAACGCATATATTGTTCTCGGAAGCTGCGGACAATTTCAAAGCTTACGGTGTCTCCGGCCACCGCCACTGGCCGGAGATTAAGCAAGGCTTAGAGCGCGTCGCAGGCCGCGAAGTAGGGCTGACTTTTACTCCGCACTTGACCCCAATGATCAGGGGTATACACGCAACTCTCTATATGGGCCTGACTAAAGAGGTTGATCTGCAGGCAGTATATGAAAAGCGCTATGCCGGTGAGCGGTTCGTGGATGTGCTGCCCGCAGGTGCGCATCCGGACACGCGCAGCGTGCGCGGCTCCAATGTTTGCCGCATCGCGCTGCACCGCCCGCGTAACGGTAATGTGGTCGTCGTTTTGTCGGTCATCGACAACTTGGTCAAAGGCGCCGCCGGGCAGGCGGTGCAGAATATGAACATCATGTTCGGTGTCGACGAAGCGGCCGGCATCGACAACCTGGGGCTGCTGCCATGAGACAGATTTTGCGCCGGGTTCGCCGCCGCTTTGCGTTGTTGCATGCACCCGACGTCGCGGTGCGCGTGGCACTGCCGTGGTATCTGCGCTGGTCGGGCCTAGCGGCGTTCGGTGCGGCCATCGCAGTGCTTGCCTGGTCGCTCGGGCGGCACTCGAGCGCCCCGATGGCGCAGGCCAGCGTACCGCTGGAGGTGCCCGTTGCCGAGCAGCCTGTGGTGCCAGAGACCACATCGAGCACGGGCGATGGGCGCGTCGGCGACCTCGAGGCGCAAGCGAAGGACTTGAAGGCGCAGCTCGCGGCCGCGCAGCGCCAAGCCACCATGGACAAAGCAGCGCAGAAGGAGCTGACTAAGTCTCTCGGCAAGGCGCAGGACGAGATCGCGCGGCTGCGCGAAGATCTAGGTTTGTATCAATCGAGTGTGCAGGCGAGCACAAATACCAACGGTGTAAGTGTGCAGAATTTCAAGGTGGAGCGCGACAGCGGCAACCGCTACCGCTACCGTCTGCTGTTGACGCATAAGTCGCAGCGCGCGCAGGATTTCAAGGGTCAGGGCTTGATGAATGTCAGCTACGAACGCGGCGGCAAGCTCAGCACTATCATGCTGAAGCAAGGCGTGGCCGGCACTTCAGTGGTCGAACTGCGCTTCAAGTATTATCAGCAAATCGAAGGCTCGTTTCAGGTCGAGGACGGAGCGGTAATTAAGAAGGTCGAGTTCGTCGTCTTTGAAGAGGGCAAGAACGTGCCGATGCTCACCAGTGCCGCCGCGATCAGTTAAGTTGCCGCCGTTTTTTAGTGACGTTGCCAAATAGAGAGGTTGAAATGTTTACGAAACGCAAGCATGCCGCGACGATTGATAGCCTGATCGGCGCCGGTTCGCGCATCGAAGGTAACGTGTCGTTCACCGGCGGTTTGCGCGTTGACGGCGAAGTGCGCGGCAACATCCGGGCTGTCGGCGACAAACCCGGCACGCTGGTGGTGAGCGAGCGCGCCCGGATCGAAGGGGAGATCCACGTCGATTACATCGTTATCAACGGCGAAGTCGTCGGGCCGGTGCATGCCAAGGAATCCGCCGAGTTGATGCAAAAGGCGCGCGTGGCCGGCGATGTGTTCTATCGCGCCATCGAAGTGCATGTGGGGGCGGTGGTTACCGGCAGGCTGGTGCACACTGACCTCACGCGCCAGGACAAGGTGGTGGAACTAAAGAGCCTCGCCCCGGCCAAATGACTTGGTTGCGACTCGCTGCAGTAGCGGCCGCTAGTGGTTCGAGCACCTCGCCGCAGCGCCGGTTCAGCCGATAGGCGCTTGCAGCGGTCGTGAGGTGCTAAAATGGACTTATTCCAATTATGTTACTGGAGTGACTTGTGAACGCAGTCAGTGAAATGCCAGTCCCGTTGGTGTTTACCGACAACGCGGCCAACAAGGTCAAGCAATTGATCGAAGAGGAGGGCAATGCCGAACTTAAGCTGCGCGTGTTCGTCAGCGGCGGCGGCTGCTCCGGTTTTCAATACGGCTTCACGTTTGAGGATGCCGTGGCCGAAGACGATACGGTCATGCAAAAGAACGGCGTCAGCCTGCTGATCGACCCTATGAGCTATCAGTACCTAGTCGGCGCCGAGATCGATTATCAGGAAAATCTTGAAGGTGCGCAGTTCGTGATCAAGAACCCGAACGCGACCTCTACCTGCGGCTGCGGTTCGTCGTTTTCCGCGTAAGGCGCAATCCCCTCATTGCGCCCTGATTCGCTTACCGCGTCTGCCCCCCATACGGCGCAATAGGGATTGCGCCCGACACCGCTAGCTCTCGCGTAATTTGCGCAGCGCCGCCAGCCGGGCCGCGTGAATCGCCTCCGGTATGCGCACCGGTGTGGCCGCCAGCGGCCGCGCGATAGCGCCTTCATCGATCGCTTTCACCGCCGCGAGCGCGCGCAACAGATGTTCGCGCGGCGCATAGGCGCGCTCGCGGCTGACCTGATCGGCGCCGGGCAAACCGCGGCCACGGGCATCGCTTTCGCACGCTTGCAGTAACTGTTCGAAGCGTTGTGGCCGGCGCAAGGCGTCGCTCGACTCCAGCAGTTTGAGTATCGTCTTTTCCGTCAATTCCAACGCGCGGTGAATGTCGCCGTGAAAGCGCGCGGCGAGCACGGCGAGATCGCGGCAGTCGCTCGGCGCGCGGATGCGCTCGCACAATTGTTCAACGCGCGCCACGCTGCGCTGCTCATGGCCGATGTGGCGCGGCCATTGCTCCGGCGGGGTCGTGGCTTTACCGAGATCATGGGTCAAAGCGGCGAAGCGCACCGGCAATTCGTAGCCCTGCGCTGCGGCGTAGTCGATTACCATCATCACGTGCACGCCGGTGTCGATTTCCGGATGCTGCTGCGATGGCTGCGGCACGCCAAAAAGTTGGTCGACCTCCGGGAAAATTTTGGCGAGTGCGCCGCACGAGCGCAGCACGGCAAACATGCGCGAAGGTGTTTTCTCCATTAAGCCGCGTGCCAATTCTTGCCATACTCTCTCTGGTACAAGATGGTCAATCTCATCCGATTTGGATAACAGAGACATCATCTCGAGAGTATCTGGCGCGAGCACAAAACCAAAGCGTGCCGCGAAGCGCGCCACGCGCAGCACGCGCAGCGGGTCTTCCATAAACGCTTCGCTGACGTGGCGCAGCACGCCCGCGCGCAGATCGGCGATGCCGTTGAACGGATCGACCAGATTGCCTTGCTCGTCCTTGGCAATCGCGTTGATGGTGAGATCGCGGCGGCGCAGATCTTCTTCCAGCGTCACTTCCGGCGCGGCGTAGACTTGAAAGCCTTTGTAGCCGCGTCCGCTTTTGCGCTCGGTGCGCGCCAGCGCATATTCTTCGTGCGTTTCGGGATGGAGAAAGACGGGGAAATCCTTGCCTACCGGACGAAAACCTAGACGCACCATTTCTTCCGGCGTCGAGCCCACCACGACGAAGTCGCGATCTTTGACCGGCAGGCCGAGCAATTCATCGCGCACCGAGCCGCCGACGAGATATGTTTTCATCTTGCGAGCGCCAACTCTGGCCGAGCTAGGCTGTTACGGCTGCGCACGATAGGGCTCGTCCTCTTCGATGATTTCTTGCTCGAGTTTGGCAGCGTTGATCCATTCCTGCATGGCCGGCAAGGACGTGATGGCGAGCACGTAACGGCGCGCCGCGTCCGGCAAGTCCACACCATAAGTGAGCAGGCGCGAGCATACCGGCGCATACATCGCGTCGGCGCAGGTGAAATGACCGAAGAGAAAATCTCCAGCGGGCGGCTGGCCCGGCGCCGTTTCCGCGTACACGGCGTAGCTCGCTCGGCAATCGCTCCAGATTGCGCAAATGCGCTCGATGTCCGCTCGCACATCGGGACGCATGCCGCGCCCCGGCAAGTGCGCGCGGATATTCATCGGCATGTGCGTGCGCAGCGCGCCGAATCCGCTGTGCATCTCGGCACAGGCCGAGCGGGCGCGCGCGCGTGTCCGCCAGTCAGCGGGCCAAAGCCGCTGCTCGGGAAACAGTTCCGCGATGTGCTCACAAATCGCGAGCGAATCCCAGATGACAAATCCGCCGTCGATCAGTGCGGGGACTTTCCCCGCTGGCGAGTAACGCAGAATCGCTTCCTTGTATCCGGCCTGGAACAATGGCACACGCACCTCGTCGAATTCGATGCCGGCTTGACGCAGCAGTAACCAGGGCCGCAACGACCAGGAAGAATAGTTCTTGTTGCCGATAACCAGCGTGAATCGCGCCATGGGAATCTCCGTGCTTGATCGTCCGCAGTTTCCTACAGCAGCGCCGAGCGGGCAATCGCGATGTTGTTTGCATCTACGTGCCGTAGGAGCAAGATCGTTCCTACAGGCGCGTTACTAACCCAACTGCTCGGGCTTCACCTCGCGCCTCATCAACTCCTGCAGCGCGCGCTGCGGCGCCAGCCCCTCGTAGAGCACGGCGTGCACGGCGCGCGAGATCGGCATGTCGACTTCGTGCCGGCGTGCGAGCTTCACCACTTCGCGCGCGGTGGCCACGCCCTCGGCGACATGGCCGAGGCGGCGCAGAATCTCCGGCAGCTGCTCGCCTTGGCCCAGCTCGAATCCGACGCGCCGGTTGCGTGAGAGCTCGCCGGTGCAAGTGAGGATGAGATCGCCCAACCCGGTCAGGCCCATCAACGTTTCGCTTTGCCCGCCAAGCTTGGTAGCCAAGCGCGACATCTCCGCCAAACCGCGCGTGATCAGCGCGGCACGCGCATTGTGACCTAGGCCCATGCCGTCGGAAATACCTGCAGCGATGGCCATCACGTTTTTGAGTGCGCCGCCGAGTTCAACGCCGATGACGTCGGTGCTGGAGTAGACGCGCAAACGCGGGCTGCTAAGTGCGGCAGCCATGTTGTGCGCGAATTGAGCCTGCTCGGCAGCAATAGTCAGTGCCGCCGGCTTGCCGGCCGCGACTTCTTGCGCGAAGCTGGGGCCGGATAGCACGCCGCGCTGCTTAAAGTGCGGGGCCGCCTCGGCCGCAACGGCGTGCGGCAACTGCGCGCTGTCTGCCTCAAAACCTTTGCAAGCCCATATCAGCGCGGCATCGCCTCCAAGCTGATCGAGTTGAACACAGACAGTGCGCAAGCCGCTTGTAGGCGTGACGATGAGCATGAGTGCGACGTCCGTCACGGCTCGAGCAAGGTCTGCCTCAACCATGACTTGCTCGGGCAAAGCGTATCCTGGCAGGTAGCGCTGGTTGCGCCGCTCGCGCGCAATGCTCTGCAGCAGAGCGGCGTCCCGCGCCCACAGCGTTACGCGGTGCCTATGCCCCAAGCTGATCGCCAGCGCTGTCCCCCACGCACCGGCGCCGAGCACAGCGATTTTCATGTTAGGTCGATGCCGTTCAGCATAAGAGTAAGCGGCGACGGTGCATTAGTGATGTGCCGGCGCCGAGCACAGCGATTTTCATGTTAGGTCGATGCCGTTCAGCATAAGAGTAAGCGGCGACGGTGCATTGGTGAGGTGCCGGCGCCGAGCACAGCGATCTTCATGTTTGGTCGATGCCGTTCAGCGCAAAGGGCAGCAGCGACGCAGCGATCTCGTCGCTGCGAGGCCTACAGTCCCCAGAGCTGCTCGGCGCGGACAAATCCGGTCGAGCCATCACGGTGGCGAACTTTGACCCAAGGGCCAACACCGCTATCGAGCAGTTCGAGCGCGACTTGTTGTTCGGCGCGGAATACGATGGGCGCATTTGCGTCGGGTGCGCTGCGTGCCTCGGCGAGATGGATGACCACGAGAACGGTACGGCGCGGGCTCAGGGCCTTGCTCTCGATCCACAGCACTTGCCCCGCAGCGTCGCGCACCTTCGTCCAGCTGGAAGTCTGACTAACCACCTCGACCGGATAGTGCTCGGTGAGGATGGCTACGCGAGCGGCGGTCAACGCCGGCCCATCATAGAGCAGCGCCGCGGGGACGTTGACCGAGCGAAACTCCGCCGCGCCGGCGCACAACGCCGTGGCGCAAACCAAAGCCGCGGCCATGCGGGCGCGGCGAGCCAGCCGCGTGGCGGCGCCCATCAATGCGTGGTGATGATCGGCGAGGCGCTGCTCTCCTGCTGCTTCTTTGCTTGGTAGAGCGCCTCGAAGTTGACCGGATTGAGCAGCACGGAAGGGAACCCGGCGCGCGAGACCAGATCGGATATGGTTTCGCGGATGTACGGAAAAATGATGTTCGGGCAGCCAATAGCCAGCACCGGTTCGAGGTCTGCGGGCGGCACGTTGCGAATCTGAAAAATGCCCCCCTGGCCGGCTTCGATCAAGAACATGGTCTTCTCACCAACCTTTGCCGTCACCGTGACAGTTAGCAAGCATTGGTAATAACCATCTTGAATCTGCTTCGATTCATTGTGCAGCTGGATTTCGATCTGCGGTTGTTCGCGCTGCAGATAGATCTCTGGCGCGTTGGGCACCTCGACGGAGGCGTCCTTGAGGTAGATTTTTTCAATGGTGAAAACAGGTTGGGTATTCGGAGCTTCAGCCATGCGGATTCCTAGGTTTAATAGACGAAGTTAAGCGGCGAGTAGCGGATCGAGCTTGCCTGCGGCGTCCAGCGCCGACAGATCGTCAAAGCCGCCGACATGAGTCTCGCCGATGTAGATTTGCGGCACCGTGCGCCGGCCGGTTTTCTCGATCATCGCTTCACGCAGTCCGGGCTCGAGATCGACGCGAATCTTGTCGATTTCGTTCACGCCCTTGGCGCGCAGTAACCGCTCGGCGGCGACGCAATAAGGACACACTGCGGTAGCGTACATGGTGATTTTCGGCATAACGGGGCGACTTTGTTTAGGAGGATTTTTCTAAAGGCAGGCTGGCTTGTTCCCACGCGGTCACGCCACCCTTGAGTTGAAACACCTGGCCGAATTCGTGTTTGCGCAGCGCGCGGATCGCAGCGCTGGAACGTGTGCCGGTGCGGCAGCTAACGATAATCGGCTTATCTTTGAATTTTTTCAGTTCTTCCACGCGCGCATCTAAGTCTTTGAGCGGAATGTTGCGCGACCCCTTGATGTGGCCGGCGGCAAACTCATTGACCTCACGCACGTCGACGACGATCGCGTTCTTGCGGTTCATCAGCTGGGTAGCGTCCAGCGTGCCGATCTCGTTGACGCCGCCGTAGATAAGGCGCTTTAGTTCAGGCCAGATAACCATCAAGCCGCTGACCACAACTAGCAGCACCAAGCCAATGTTTTGTTTGATAAAGTCCAAGACCGAACTCGCTCTAAAACCAGCTATTCTAGCAAGCGGCGATGGCATGCGCGGTGCTAGCCGCCGCCGCTGCGGCCGTACGCTAAAATTCGCGCATCAATTAAGCGGGTTCGAGTCATGCACAAGTTAGTTTTACTGCGCCACGGCGAGAGCGTGTGGAATAAGGAAAATCGCTTTACCGGCTGGACTGACGTCGATCTGTCGCAACGCGGCGTGGAAGAAGCACGGGCTGCGGGCCGCCTGCTGCGAGCGGAAGGATATCGCTTCGATCTGGCGCACACCTCGGTGTTGAAGCGTGCGATCCGCACGCTATGGCTGGTGCTCGACGAACTGGATCAAATGTGGATTCCGGTCACGCCCGATTGGCGCCTGAACGAGCGCCACTATGGCGCCCTGCAAGGGTTGAACAAGGCGGAGACCGCAGCGAAGTTCGGCGACGAGCAAGTGCTTATTTGGCGGCGCAGCTATGACATCCCGCCGCCGGTGTTGGAGCGCAGCGACGCCCGCTTCCCGGGGTCGGATCCGCGTTACCGGACGCTCAGCAGCGAACAACTGCCGCTCACCGAGAGTCTCAAGGAAACCGTGGCGCGCGTTGTGCCTTACTGGAGCAGTTGCATCGCTCCGCAAGTACAGGCGGGCAAGTCGGTGGTGATCGCAGCCCATGGCAATTCGCTGCGTGCATTGATCAAATACTTGGATCAGGTTAGTGACGAGGGGATTGTCGCGCTTAACATTCCCACTGGAACTCCCTTAGTGTATGAGCTCGATGAGAGCCTTAAGCCGCTGCGGCACTATTACCTCGGTGATCCGGCCGCGATCGAGGCCGCGATCAAGGGTGTGGCCAATCAGACCAAGAAGCAGGCGTAGAGCGAGCTTGCTCGCAACTTGGGCTGCCACGCATCGCGAGCAAGCTCGCTCCTACCGCGCGTGGCTTTGCATCTGGCTGCTCGCCGCATCGCCGTGGGTGAGCGCGCAAGACCTAAGCACGCCCAAGCAAGAGTTGGATGAGTTGCGCCAACGCATCCAGTCGCTGGAACGAGCGCTATCGAAAAACCAAACCACGCGCGACGAAGCGCTCGAGCAAGTTAAAACTTCCGGTCAGGCCATTGAAGCCACCGCGCGCGAGCTGGAGGCGCTCGCCGCCAAGCGCGCCGAAGTGAATGGTGAATTGGCGGCGCTGCAAGGCAAGAAAAGCGCGACTGAAGCGCGCGTCAAAGCCGCGCAAGAGCGCATCGCCGCAATCTATTACCGCAACTACGTAAAAGGCGACACGCCAGTCGCCGGGCGCGTGCTGAGCGGCGAGAATCCGAACGAGACCGGCAGGCAGTTGCACTACTCTTCGTATTTGGCGCGCAACCAGGCGGCGGTCGTCGCTGACCTGCGCGCGGATTTGGCCGAACTCAAAACTCTGCGCGAGGCAACGGCACGCAAAGCAACGCAACTTGCTGCCGTGGCGCGCGAGGAAAAGGAAAAACACGCGCAGCTGGTCGGGCAGCACGAAGCGCAAAAGCGGCGGGTGAGCAGTCTGGAAACGCGCATTAGCCGGCAGCGCGACACCATCGAAGACTATCGGCGCGACGAAGCGAAACTCTCGCAACTGATTTCGCGCTTAACGCAAGAGATTGCCGCGAAGAAGAAGCGCGAGGCCGATCGCAAGCGCAAGGAAGCGTTGGCGCGGGCGCGGGAGCGCGAGAAAGCGGCGCGCGCGGCGCGTGCCAAAGGCCGCCCGGAGCCGCCGCCGGTGAATATCGCCGTTGAAGAGCCCGCGCACAGCGTGCGCGGGGCTTTCGGGCGGCTACAGGGACGTCTGCCGCGCCCGGTCGCGGGGGAACTTGCCCATCGCTTCGGTAGTCAACGTGCTGAAGGTGGTATCAGTTGGAAGGGCATTTTCTTTCGCGCCGCGCAGGGCGCGCCGGTGCAAGCGGTGGCAGGCGGCGAAGTGGTTTTCGCCGATTGGATGCGCGGGTTCGGCCAACTCTTGATCATCGATCACGGAGATGGTTATATGAGCCTTTATGCGAACAACGAAGCACTGCGCAAGAGCGTCGGCGAAGCGGTGCGCCAGGGTGATGCCATCGCCAGCGTTGGCGCCAGCGGCAACAATCTTGAAACGGGGCTATACTTTGAGTTGCGCTTTCGAAGTCGCGTTCTCAACCCTTTGAGTTGGCTAAGAAATTAGGCGCGGTTCCAGGCGGAATTCTGGTGACCAAAATAATTTGGAGAGGTAGATAGAATGAGCACCCGATTGCTGAAGTACGGGCTGATAGCGTTAACCGCGCTCAACCTTTTGCTGGTCAGCCAGAACTTCTCTGCCAATGCGGACAAGCAGGTCACTGCTGCGTTGCCGGTTGAAGAGTTACGCAACTTCACCGAAGTCTTCGGTCGCATCAAGAGCGATTATGTCGAAAGCGTCGAAGACAAGAAGCTTATCAAAGAAGCGATCAATGGCATGCTGCAAGGCCTTGATCCGCACTCAGCCTATCTGGATGCCGAAGCGTTCAAAGAGTTGCAGGTCGGGACTCAGGGCGAATTTGGCGGCCTCGGCATCGAAGTCGGCATGGAAGAAGGCTTCGTCAAGGTCGTTTCGCCGATTGAAGATACTCCCGCGTTCAAGGCCGGCCTGAAGTCGGGCGACTTGATCATCAAACTCGATGACACGGCTGTGAAAGGTTTGTCTTTGAACGACGCCGTCAAGCGCATGCGCGGCAAGCCCAACACCACCATCAAGCTCACCGTTTTGCGCAAGGGTGAAGCCAAGCCGTTGGTGTTCGAACTGACGCGCGCAGTCATTCAAGTTAAGAGCGTTAAGAGCAAGCAGATCGAAGACGGGTATGCGTCGATTCGCATCACTCAGTTCCAGGAGCGCACCGGCGAAGATCTCGCGCAAGCGATTCAAAAGGTCTACAAGGAAAATCCCGGCGGCCTAAAAGGCCTGGTGCTGGATCTGCGCAACGACCCGGGCGGTCTGCTTAATTCCGCAGTGGCTGTGTCGGCCGCGTTCCTGCCGCAGGATGTTCTGGTGGTGTACACAGAGGGTCGTGCCGAAGATGCCAAAATGCGGTTGACGGCCAGTCGCGAGCACTATCTGCGCGGCTCTTTCAGAGACGACTACATCTCCAAATTGCCGAAGGAGATCAAGTCTGTCCCCATCGTGATACTCGTGAATAACGGCACGGCATCCGCTTCCGAGATCGTGGCCGGCGCATTGCAGGACCACAAGCGCGCCAAAGTGCTGGGCACGCAAACCTTCGGCAAAGGTTCGGTGCAAACCATATTGCCCTTGGGGAACAACACCGCCATCAAGCTGACGACGGCGCGCTACTTCACGCCGAATGGCCGCTCGATTCAGGCCAAAGGCATCGTGCCGGATCACATTGTTGAAGATCCCGCACTGGCAGGTCTTGAATCGGCCAACGTGCGTGAAGCCGACCTGGAACATCATTTGTCGAATCCGGCCGGCGCGGAAAAGACCGAAGGCAAGTCCGAGAGCAAGCCTGAAACTGCGACCAAACCGGAAAGCAGTTCTTCGACGAGCCAGCCGCAAACAACCGCTAAGCCGGCTGAAAGCACAACGACGCCGGCCGCGAAAACCGAGCCGAAAGTCGGCCCCGACGGCGAGAAGGAAGACTTTCAGTTACAGCAAGCGCTTAACCTACTCAAAGGTCTGCCGATCGCGAGCAAATAGAATAGGCGCTAACAAGCAACAAACGGGGCTGGCGACAGCCCCGTTTTCATTTGTGCTGGCGCGCTTGCACGCTCAGTGCAGCGCGCTTCCGAAGTGAAGTCTAAGTGTGCGGCCTGTGGCAATATGTTTTCCGGCGCTTTGCGCAAACACGAGACGGACAATGAACGATAACCAGCTGCTACGCTACAGCCGCCACATTCTGCTCGATGAGTTCGGCGTCGAAGCGCAGGAGAAGCTGCTGGCCGCGCACGCGCTCGTGGTGGGCGCCGGCGGCTTGGGTTCGCCCGCGACGCTGTACCTGGCCAGCGCCGGCGTCGGGCGCATCACGATCTGCGACGGCGATGCCGTCGACCTCACCAACCTACAGCGCCAAATCGTGCATCGCAACGATTCCGTCGGTATGAACAAGTCGGTATCTGCGCGACGCACTTTGGCGCAGATCAATCCGGACATCACCGTGGTTGCGTTGCCGCAGCGCTTGCAGGATGCGGCCCTCGATGAGCGTGTAGCTGCCGCCGACATCGTCCTCGATTGCACCGACAATTTCGCCACGCGCCACGCGATCAACCGTGCGTGCGTCAAACATCGCAAACCACTGGTGTCGGGCGCCGGGGTGCGCTTTGACGGCCAAATCACAGTGTTCGATCTGCGCCACGCGGACAGTCCCTGTTACGAATGCTTATTTCCGGAAAGCGCGCAGCATGAAGAAGTTCGCTGCGCGGTGATGGGAGTGTTCGCGCCGCTGGTGGGCATTATCGGCGCTACCCAAGCGGCCGAAGCGATCAAAGTACTGACCGGTATTGGCCAAACGCTGCGCGGTCGTTTATTAATGCTCGATGCGCTCGGCATGCAGTGGCACAGCGTGAAGCTGAATCGCGATCCCAAGTGCGGGGTGTGCGGAGAATAAAGGGGCGCGGGGTACCCGAATATAGAGGCGCGGGGTACCCGAATAGAAAGGCGCGGGGTACCCCCCCGCCCCCGCGCTCACGGTAGGTTCGATCGTGCCCTGAGTGGTGCGCTTTGCGCACGATCAAGTAACCTGCCAGGCTGGCTAGAGTATAGCTCTGCTAATAAGATTTTATGGGGCTAAACACGCTATCCATGCCTCAGTATCAGCGTCATATCGCCCGAACTGCGGCGCAAATGCGTTCGATCTGCGCGTCATTCAGATACGGATGCATCGGTAGCGACATCACCTCTCGTGCCGCGCGTTCGGAATGCGGCAGCGGCGCGCGCGGGGCATACTGCGCAAAGGCTTGCTGTTGATGCAGCGGAATCGGGTAGTAGATGCGCGAGTCGATGCCTTGTGCTTTCAGCGTTTGCATGATCGCATCGCGCTTGGGTGACCGGATGGTGAATTGATGGTAGTTGCAGTTGCCGTCGTCTTGCGGCAGCACCACGTTGCTGCCGCCGAGCAGTTCGCAATAACGCGCCGCCGCCCAGCGCCGGCGCCCGTTGCATTGGTCCAGGCGCTTGAACTTGATGCGCAAGATAGCGGCTTGAATTTCATCGAGCCGGCTGTTCCAGCCTATTGTCTCGTGGTAATAGGTTTTGGCGCTGCCGTGGTTACGCAGCAAGCGCACTTGCTGCGCGATGCGATCGTCGTTGGTAAGCACCATGCCGGCGTCGCCGTACGCGCCGAGATTCTTGCTCGGGTAAAAACTCACACTGCCGGCCTCGCCCCACGCGCCGGTGGCCTTGCCTTGATAGCGCACGCCGAGCGATTGCGCACAATCCTCCAGCAATTTAAGCCGATGGCGAGCGCACATCGCAGCAAGCTTGTCGAGCGCCGCCGGCCTGCCGTACAAATGCACCGGCATGATGGCGCGCGTGCGCGGCGTGAGCGCGGCTTCGACTAAATTCGCGTCGATGTTGTAAGTGTCCGGCTCGATATCGACGAACACAGGAACTGCCCCTGCCAAAACGATGGCCTCTGCCGTCGCAGCGAACGTAAACGACGGCGTGATAACTTCGTCGCCCGCGCCGATGCCCACGGCTTTCAGCGCAAGCAGCAGTGCGTCGGTGCCATCCGCGCAGGCGATGGCGTGCTTGATGCCGCAATACTGCGCGATCTCTTGCTCCAGCGCGCTGCATTGCGGGCCGAGGATGAAGTGGCCTGAGCGCAGTACTTGCAGCACGGCCGGCTCGATCTCTTCTTTCAGCGCCGCGTACTCGGCGGCCAAGTCGACCATTTGCATTGCTTGCGAGCCGCTCATTGCGCATTCACTCCTGTGCCAAATTCCCGCATCGATTGCTCCACCTTGTGCTTGATGTTGAGCGCGAGTTCCAGCGCGCGCGCGCCGTCCGCGCCGCTGACGCGCGGTGCGCTCTTCTCGCGCACGGCGGCGACGAAGGCTTGCGCTTGCGCCAGCAACGAATCCTTTTGATCGAACTGCTTTTCTTCGACGATGATCGGCGCCTCGCCGCGCGCGATGTCGCCGGTGCGACCGAGCGTCAAACTGTAGCTCATGCAATCCACCGAGACGTACAGATTCGGCGCGAAGCCGCGAATCTTGCGCATCGGCTTGGCGCTGACGCGGCTTGCCGTGAGTGTGGCGACGCAGCCGTTGGCGAACGCGATGCGCGCGTTGGCGATATCGACTTGATCGGTCAGCACGCGCGAGCCCATGGCGTGCACTTCCTTCACCGCCGGCGCCGATCCCTTTTCCTGCGCGTGTACCAGCGCGAGGGTGAGATCGATATCGTGAATCATCAGATCGAGCACGACATCGATGTCGGTGCTGCGGCCGCGAAAGGGCGAGAGCCGATGCGCTTCGATGTAGCGCGGCGTTTGCAGGTGCGCTTGCGCTGCGGTGAATGCCGCATTGAAGCGTTCGGCATGACCGACTTGCATCACCACGTTGCGCTGCTGCGCCAGCGCCACCAATTCGCGCGCTTGTTCGACGCTGTTAGTGATGGGTTTCTCCACCAACACGCTGACGCCGGCCTGCAAACAGTCGTGCGCGATGCGGTGATGATGCTCGGTTGGCGTGGCGATAACGGCGCAATCGAGTCCAGCCAATAGCGCGCCGTAGTTCGATTGCGCCTTGCTGTTAACTTTTTCCGCGATGGACCGCGCGCGCGCAGTGTCGGGATCGATGACGGCGACGAGTTCCACGCCTTCCATGCTCGCCAGTTTTTGCGCGTGGTAGTTGCCCATGTGGCCGGCGCCGATGACGGCAGCGCGCAGCGTACGGTTCGTGCTGCTCACGGCGTGACCGGCGTCAGGCTGGCCAAGTTCCAGCGCGGCGCGACGGTGAAGCTGTAGGGTGCTTCGACCGGCGCGGGGCGGTCGCCGTTTGCGCCCAGCCGCAGCGCGCCGGCCGGTGAACGAATTTCGCCTTCCCGCATTGCCCTTAGGCGCAATGCGCCGGCCGATTTCTGGAGTTCACCGTCGCGCAACCGCAGCGCGCCGGCGAGTGCAATCATGGCGCCGTTGTCGGTGCAGAATTCGAGCGGCGGGTAGTAGACGCGGAAATCGTTGCGCTGCGCCTGCTGGCGCAGCAATTCGCGCAAGCGCTGGTTCGCGCCGACACCGCCGGCAACCACCAGTTCGCGCACACCGGTCATTTGCACGGCAGCGACCGACTTCGCCACCAACACGTCCACGATCGCGGCTTGCACCGCGGCGGCAATATCGCTGCGAGTTTGCTTTCCCGCGGCGATATCGGCGCGGATTCGTTGACTAGCGGCTGTGTCGCTGCGACTTTGGTGTTGCGCGGCGATTTCGGCGCGGACTTGTTGACTAGCGGCTATGTCGCTGCGATCTCGCTCTTGCGCGGCGGCATCGCCTCGGCGTACATCATCCGCCTGCTTTTCGATCAAGGTGCGCACCGCGGTTTTCAAGCCGCTGAAGCTGAAGTCGAGGTCGCCGCTGTTGATCAGCGGGCGCGGCAAGGCGAAGCGATGCTCATCCCCGCCGGCGGCGAGCTTCGCGAGCGCCGGCCCGCCCGGGTAGCCCAAGCCGAGCAGCTTGGCGGACTTGTCAAACGCTTCGCCGGCCGCGTCGTCGAGGGTGTCGCCCAAGGTTTCGTATGCGCCCACGCCGCAGACGCGCATGATCTGCGAATGCCCCCCTGAGACCAGCAGGGCGATGAACGGAAATTCCGGTTTCGGGTCGGCCAGCAGCGGCGACAGCAAATGGCCTTCCAGGTGGTGCACGCCAATGACTGGCTTGCCCAAGGCGAAAGCGAGGCCGTTGGCAATGGCCGCGCCAACCAGCAGCGCACCGGCCAGGCCCGGCCCGCGGGTGTACGCCACGGCATCGATGCAATCGATGCCCGCTTTTCTTCCGGTGATGTCTTCGATGCGCTGCCCGCAGCGCTTGAGCAGCAGCTCGGTCAGCGGCAGTACGCGCCGCACGTGATCGCGCGAGGCCAGCTCTGGTACCACGCCGCCGTATTCCTCGTGCATGGCCGCTTGCGAGTGCAGCGTATGGCCGAGCAGGCCCCGGTCGCTGTCGTACAAAGCGACACCGCTTTCATCGCAGGAAGTTTCGATGCCGAGGACGAGCACGCGCAAAGCCGACTAACGGGTGCCACCAATGATACCGGATGACCGCATCCAAGTTGGCTTCCTCGGGCTGATTTGCGCGGCGATACGCGCGCTGGTTGGCGGCCGCTTGGGCGTGTATAATCCCGCCTCTTTGCGATTTGGCCTTTTGTCCAACGATTTCATGCCTCAAGGGGGGTTATGCCGAGCGTACGTGTGAAAGAAAACGAGCCGTTTGATGTGGCGCTGCGCCGCTTCAAGCGCTTAGTCGAGAAAACCGGTTTGCTGACCGAGCTACGCGCTCGGGAGTTTTACGAAAAGCCCACCACCGAGCGCAAGCGCAAGCTCGCAGCGGCGATCAAGCGCCGCATTAAGCGCATCCGCTATCAGACTCTGCCGCCGAAGTTGTATTAAAGGCGGCGCGGGGGAACCCCCTGCCCCCGCGCTCGTTCTTGCAGCAGCGGGGATGGAACAGGCGCGCGAGGCGCGCCGGATACACGATCCCAGGCATAGCCCGCAGCCTTCACGCATTCACTCCTTCACATGTCTTTGAAGTCTCAAATCTCCGAAGACCTGAAAAACGCGATGCGCGCGGGCGAGGCGGGCAAGCGCGACACGCTGCGCCTGCTGCAGGCGGCGATTAAGCAGCGCGAGGTCGATGAGCGCATCGAGTTGGACGATCCGGCGGTGCTGGCGATCGTCGAAAAACTGATCAAGCAGCGGCGCGAGTCGATCACGCAGTTCGAAGCAGCCGGGCGCACCGACCTGGCGGACAAAGAGAAGTTCGAATCCGGTATTTTGCAGGGCTTTCTGCCGGCGGCGCTGTCCGAGGCGGAGATCGCTAAGATCATCGATGCGGCCATGCAATCCACCGGCGCGGGCAGCGTTAAAGACATGGGCAAGGTGGTCGCGGCAGTCAAGCCGCAACTGGCCGGACGCGCGGACATGGCGCAGGTGTCGGCGCTCATCAAAGCGAAACTCGGCGCCTGATACTGCGGCGTGATTACTCTGTCTACTACAGACAGACGCGAGTTCTGGCGTTATCTAGGGGCTAGTAAGCAAAAAGTGAAATATAAAATGCGAAACGGCAAGAACTGCGGCGCCGCGTCTTAACTTTTCGCCTTTAAGCAGACTTCACGCAGTCGCCCTGGCAGAATTCCTTCCCCGCGCGGGTACTCCAACGCCTTATAATCGCTGTTCATGATCCCGCCCGACTTTATCCAAACGCTGCTAAGCAGGGTGGATATCGTCGATGTGATCGAGCAGTACGTGCCGCTGAAGAAAGCCGGCGCCAACTACGCGGCGTGCTGCCCGTTTCACCAAGAAAAAACCCCCTCTTTTACGGTGAGCCCAACCAAGCAGTTCTATCACTGCTTCGGGTGCGGCGCGCATGGCAGTGCAATTGGTTTCATGATGAACTACGGCGGCAGCGAGTTCGTCGATGCCGTCAAGCAGCTCGCCGAGCGTGTCGGCATGCAGGTGCCGGAGATTGCGCGCCCGGTTCGTGGATCCGGCGCGGCGGGTTCATCGGAAATCGAGCCGAAAGAGATCTGCGCTGCGCTGCGCGAGGCGATGGATTTCTACCGCGCCCAGTTGAAAGATTCCGAGCGCGCTATCGAGTACCTGAAGAAGCGTGGCTTGGACGGCAAGACTTGCGCGCGCTTCGGTATCGGCTACGCACCAGATGGGTGGCAGAACTTGAATACCGTGTTCCCCGACTACGGCGCCAAGCTGATGAAGGAAGCGGGGCTGGTGATCGACAGCGACAGCGGTCGGCGCTACGACCGCTTCCGCGATCGCATCATGTTTCCGATCTTCAATCAGAAAAATGAGGTGATCGGCTTCGGCGGGCGCGTCATCGCGGATGCAAAAGGCGCCGCCGACCCCGCGGCGCGCGGCGAACCAAAATATCTGAATTCGCCTGAAACACCGGTATTCGAAAAGGGGCGTGAACTCTACGGCTTGACGCACGCGCGCCGTGCGATTCACGACGCTGGTAGGGTCGTGGTGGTCGAAGGTTATATGGATGTGGTGGCGCTCGCGCAAAACGGCATCGACTATGCCGTGGCCACGCTTGGCACCGCCACCACGCCCACCCACGTGCAAAAGCTAGTGCGCCACGCGCCGCAGATCGTTTACTGCTTCGACGGCGATGCCGCCGGCCATCGCGCCGCGTGGCGCGCGCTGGAGACGAGTTTGCCTTTCGTTCAAGACGGGCGCACGATCTCGTTCTTGTTTCTGCCGGCTGAGCACGATCCGGACAGCTATGTCCGCGCGCATGGGCGCGAGGGCTTCGAGCAGGCGCTGGCCAAGGCGACGCCCTTGTCGAACTATCTGCTCGACGGCCTGCTGCAAGAGCACAATTTGAAAAGCGACGAAGGCAGAGCGGCGCTGCTGCAAGCGGCGAAACCGTTGCTGCAGCAGATCACTGCGCCGATGCAGAGCCTGATGCTGCGCAAGCGGCTCGGGGAGTTGACCGGGCTCGGGCGCGGTGAGGTTGACCGCCTGGTCGGTGGCGCGCCAGCGTCCGCTCAGGCCAATCCTGCACCCGTGCGCACCACGCGGCGGGCGCCTTCGCTGTTGGCACGGCTGACCAGTCTAACACTCGCCCGTCCTGATACCGCCAAGGGTTTGACCCTGCCAGCCTTTGGGGAGGCCGATCGAGAGCAGCAACTCCTGGGGAGGATACTAAACTATCTGCGCCAGAGCGCGGCCGGCGCAGCCAATCTCGGTGCGCTGTATGAAGTGCTCAACGCCGAAGGTTTGGGTGGCGGCTTTAGCGAGCGCATGCAAGAGGCAGAACGGCTGTTGGCGAGTTTTGCGCCTGAGGACCTTGATCGCGAGTTGACCGATGGCGTGCACAAGTTGCAGCAGGCACAAAGAAACGAGCAAATTCAAGTGCTTAGCCGTAAAGCGCAGGCTCAGGGACTGAGCCAAGAGGAGAAGCGCGCCTACCAGCAACTGATTGCGGCAAGACCGTAGACGGGAACGGGGCGCCCCCTGTTCAGTCTAATTTGCGGTAGAATTTTCGGTTTTTCCCGGGGATCGGACAGGAGCAAACACACATGGCAAGACCCGCGGCACGCCTAGAACACAAAGACAAAAACAAGAAGAACGACAAGAAAACTGCAAAGCCAACTGCGCACGCAAAGCCGGCGGCGAGCGCCAAGCCCGCAGCAAAAACCTCGCTGGCCACATCGGTGGCGGCAAAAGTGAGCAAGATCGCCGCGGCGGTTAAAGCCAGCCGCGCCGGCGCGCACGCCGATAAGGGGGCCGCTACGCCGGCAAAGAGCGGCCATGTCGAGGCCGGCGCAAAATCCGCCACGGCCAAGGCTGGCGCTGCAGCGCTCGCGACCGGTAAGGCGGCGGTGTCGGCCATTATGGCCAAAGTCGCCAAGACCGCCGAAGCTGCTCGCGGCGCGCGCTCCTCAGAAGGCGGCGGCCGACCCGGGCGCCCGCCGAAGGCCGTGACCGAGCGCGAACGGCTGGCCGAGCGCCGCTTGCTCGAGCGCGCCGCGATCTCGGTGAACGAGCACGAAGCGCAGCGCACGCGCCTCAAAAACTTGATCACGCTCGGTAAAGAGCGCGGCTTCTTGACCTACGCCGAGATCAACGATCACTTGCCGGACGATATGCTCGATTCCGAGCAGATCGAAAGCGTGATCGGCATGATCAACGACATGGGCATTCAGGTCTACGACGAAGCGCCCGATGCCGAAGTGTTGCTCATGTCCGAGCAAACTCCGCCGGTGGTCGAAGAAGACGCGGTGGAAGAAGCCGAGCAGGCGCTTTCGCTCACCGTCGAGAGCGAGTTCGGCCGCACCACCGATCCGGTGCGCATGTACATGCGCGAGATGGGTTCGGTCGAGCTGCTCACGCGCGAGGGCGAAATCGAAATCGCCAAGCGCATCGAAGACGGCTTGAAGCACATGATTCAAGCGATTTCGGCCTGTCCGACGACGATCGAGGAAATTCTCGATCTCGCCGACAAGATCGAGAAAGATGAGATTCGTGTCGATGAAGTCGTCGACGGCATGGTCGATCCGAACGAAGAAGAAATCTCCCAGGCGCAGTTCCAAGCCGATGCGGAAGAAGAGGACATCGACGAGGAAACCGACGAGGACGAAGACGGCGCCATCGAAGCGGCGAACCTCGAATTGCTCAAGAACGAAGCGATCGCCAAATTCAACAAGATTCGCCGCGTGCACAAGCGCATGCGCAAAGTCTTGGCCGAGAAGGGCCATCGCAGCCGTTTGTACAAGGAACTGCAAGAGCAGATTTCCGAAGAGCTGATGGGTATTCGTTTTTCCGCCAAGCAGGTCGAGGCGTTGTGCAACAGCCTGCGCGGTGTTGTCGATCGCGTGCGCGTGAACGAGCGCAATGTGATGGATTTGTGCGTCAATTCCGCCGGCATGCCGCGCGCGCACTTCATTAAGAATTTTCCCGGCAATGAAACCAACTTGAAGTGGCTGCCGGACGAAATCGCCGCGCGCCGCCCGTACAGCGGCACCTTGAATCGCTTCAAGCACGCGATCATGGAACAGCAGGAAAAAATCTTGGTGGTGCAGAAGAACGTTGGCATCCCGATCAAGGATCTGAAAGAGATCGCGCGCCAGATGTCCACCGGCGAAGCGCGCGCGCGCCGTGCCAAGCGCGAGATGATCGAGGCGAACTTGCGCTTGGTCATTTCAATCGCGAAGAAGTACACCAACCGCGGCTTGCAGTTCTTGGATCTAATCCAAGAAGGCAACATCGGTCTCATGAAAGCGGTGGATAAATTCGAATACCGGCGCGGCTACAAGTTCTCAACCTACGCAACGTGGTGGATCCGCCAAGCGATCACGCGCTCGATCGCCGATCAAGCGCGCACTATCCGCATTCCGGTGCACATGATCGAGACCATCAACAAGATGAATCGCGTCTCGCGCCAAATTCTGCAGGAAACCGGCCAAGAGCCCGATCCGCAAGAGTTGGCCAAGCGCATGGAAATGCCCGAGGAAAAGATCCGCAAGATCTTGAAGATTTCCAAGGAGCCGATATCCATGGAAACGCCGATCGGCGACGACGACGATTCGCATCTGGGCGATTTCATCGAAGACACCGCCACGCTGGCGCCGATGGAATCCGCGCTTACCGAAAGTTTGCGCGCCGTGACCAAAGACGTGCTGGATACGCTCACCCCGCGCGAAGCCAAAGTATTGCGCATGCGCTTCGGCATCGAGATGAACACCGACCACACGCTGGAAGAAGTCGGCAAACAGTTCGACGTCACACGCGAGCGTATTCGCCAAATCGAGGCGAAAGCGCTGCGCAAGCTGCGGCATCCGTCGCGCTCCGAGCGGTTGCGTTCGTTCTTGGATGGCGAAGCATAGGCGACATAGATATATACTAGTCACCCTATCAAGCCCTGACTCAGTATAGAAGCGAGTCAGGGCTTTTTACTTCAGGCTGTACGAGCCTAAAGAGGAGAGGATCATGAGCAAAGTCATCGATTATTATTTTTCGCCCATCTCACCTTGGTCGTACATGGGACACGCGCGCATGCACGCCATCGCCAAGCGTCACGGCGCGACGATCAACGTCAAGCCGGCCGATCTCGGTGCGATTTTTTCAGTCTCCGGCGGCTTGCCGCTGCCCAAGCGCGCGCCGCAGCGGCAGGCGTATCGCATGTTCGAGTTAAAGCGCTGGCGCGACTATCTGCAAATTCCGCTTACGCTGCAGCCGAAATTTTTCCCCGCCGATTCAACCAACGCTTCGCTATTGATTTACGCGGCGCAGCCGGAAGGCTCCGAACGGCAAATGCAATTGGCCGGCGCGCTACTGAAAGCATGCTGGGCGGAAGAACGCAACATCGCCGACTTGGAGACGCTGCGCGCCATTGCGCATGAGCAAGGCTTCGATGCCAACAAACTGCTCGCCGCGCTCGAGAGCCAGAAACCGACCTACGAGGCGATGACCAAAGAAGCGATTGATCGCCAAGTGTTCGGCGCGCCGACTTACGTCTATCGCGACGAGCCGTTCTGGGGCCAAGATCGAATCGAATTCTTGGAACTCGCACTCGCGCGCGCGTAACTTGTTGCTGGCTGCGCACCGGCTTTGCGTAGCGCGTAGAATTGCGGACGTTCGTCGATCGGCTGCAATGCTCACCCGGGCCCTTAGCTCAGTTGGTTAGAGCAGGGGACTCATAATCCCTTGGTCGTTGGTTCAAGTCCAACAGGGCCCACCAAATATCGCCGTCGATGGCCTTTGCCAAGCGGCGTCAAATTGTTGCAATCCGACTAATTGCCTATCTTTTCCCCTGCTTTTTAGCGGGTGCGAGGCTGTTCTTCGGCCTTAGACTGCCTCGTTGGATTTGCAATTGCAGGAAGCCTCGACTTCCCAAGTATGAAGCGCCAAGCCGGTTTTACTCTGGTCGAGCTAGCCATCGTGCTGGTGGTGAGCGGTTTGCTGCTTGCCGGCATCATTCAAGGCAGCTCGCTGATCAGCAGTGGCGCGGCGAAGAACTTGGCCAAAGAACTTCGGACCACGTCGATCTATGTCTATCAATACGACGATGCGTTCCGCGCGTTGCCTGGCGACGATAGCAATGCCGGTAGCCATGTCGGCGGCACGGCTGCAACGACGCCCGGCGCGCTTGGCAATCGCCGCATCGAAGGCGCATGGAACTCCACCACCACTACCGATGAATCGTTTCTAGTATGGCAACACATGCGCAAGGCGCAGTTGGCCACCGGTGCGGTCAATACGGCGGATCCGGCCTATTTGCCGCGCAACGTTTCCGGCGGCAGAGTCGGAATTTCCAGCAACGTGCCGATCGCCGGTATGCGCGGCGGTAATTTTGTATGCTCCGGCTCCATAAAAGGCAGAGACGTCGTGCAAATCGATACTGCGCTGGACGACGGTGCGACCGATAAGGGCGTAGTGCAAGCGGCGTTACAGTCGGATGCTAATGCGCCGCAGGCGGCCGTTGTCGCGTCTGCAATCGACGATTCACAACTGTATAACGTCTGTATGACGTTCTAGCGTTGCACTGCGGGCAATTCGCGGTAGCGGCGTGACACTAGCGCGGATCTTCCTGGCACACAGGTGCCGACACGTCGGTGAGACATGCCCGCGGCCAAGTGGGCAAGCGCAGCGCGTAGAACGAATCTTCGGTGAAACCAGTGCAGCCCGCGTCGCTCGCTCGTTGACCGCTTCTTGGCAGCAGGGACTTGCCTGCCGGTAAAGCACACGCCGCGCTGAGTGTGTTGGGATCGGCACGAGTGTCGTGCGCGGCGGCGACGGCGAGCTTGCCGTTCTTGAAATACAAGGTCGCATAGCGCAGCAGCTTAGCGCCATCCACGATCCACATGAGTTTGCAGCCGGTGAATGTGTCGCTGAGCGCTGCACTGCGCGGGAACACCATGACAAAGCCGCCCGGCGTAGCGGCGATTCCTGCTTCCGCGGGCGGGTCTTTGAGCGCGCAATGCAGCGCGTTTGCAGGGAGCACATCGGAGAGCGTCTGCGCGTGAGCCGATGTGGCGGCGCACAGCGCAAATAAGCAAAGCTTTAGTGGGTTGCTCATGCTGGTCGGGACACCCTTTCAAATGCCCGCGGCTGCGCAGGCGCCGCTTCTAGGGCACGGCGATGGCATTGATGCGGTCTATGCGCACGACGATGCGGCTGAACTCCTGGCTGCGCAGTTCGACCCACTGCGAGCCTTCGATCTTGACCACTGCGCCGGACACTGTTTCCCCATTTAGGTAGAGCTTAATGCCGCGCTTGTCTTTCATGCTCTGCTCAAGCAGTTGCGTGAATGCGGCGCTGCCGTCCTGTGCCAATACGCTGCCCGAGTTGGAGGCCGCCGCGATTAGCGCCACGAGAATGAAATTTCTTGCCAGTTTTCTCACCGTTTCTCCTTTTTCCCATGAGAGGTGACAAAGTGGACGAGCCCGCATCGTCACCGCATTGTTGTCGACGCCGTATTGTGAACTACCAAAGGCGTGGCATTCAAGTTGCCCGATTTAGGCACTGCGTTTGGCCGGCGTTGGGTAATTTCACCGTGGCGCAGAGGCGCGGCCTTAACCATACCTAGGAGCAGATCGTTTGACCGTCTGCAAGCTGGGTCGCACGCTCCCAACCGCTCAACTCTCTGGAATGCCAATGCCCATTAAATCTCACACCGTCGCGCTTTGCATGATGCTCGGCTCAACTTTCTTAGTTTGTGGAAATGCCGCTGCTCAGGTCGTCGACGGTCAATCGAACGTGGTCGGCGCAACGCTAGAGCCGGACTACAAGTATCCCTGGGTTGTGCGTAACGCCGGCGCCGGCTGCGGCGGCGTGTTGATCGAGCCGCGCTGGGTGCTGATCGCAGCGCACTGTGTTGCCGGCACCGGCTCCAACACAATCTCCTACAAGCGCAGCGACGCCTACACCGGCACGTTGTACGCGGCCAGCCGCGGTCCGGCGGAAGTCGGGCAGCGGCCCAATCCCGGCGTGTATATCCATCCGCAGTTCAACGTCCCCAGCGCGCACGACAACGATATCGCTCTGATCAAACTAGATGCCGGCTTTGACATCAATCCGTATATTCAAGTGGTTGGTCTACCCACAGGTCCTCGCATTGCCGGCGTGGTGGGCACGGTAGCGTCGATCGACCACAGCGGGCCGCTACCAGAAGGCAAGCTCGCGGTATTCCGCGCGCCAATTCCTAGTTCCACTTTCGCCCGCGGTTTCTCGATCTTCACGAGTGCGGCTACCGGTTCCCTCTGTCCTGGCGACAGCGGCTCAGGCTTTGTCACCTACGAGAACGGGCGCGCCACCGTGCGCGGGGTAGCGAGCACGGTCAACGCCAGCTCCGACTGCGTCACGCCTACCGGAAACACCGTCGATTTCGTCGACGTGTTTGCCTACCGCGATTGGATACTGCAAACCATGCGCAGCGTCGACTACCGTGTTGCCGGCACGACGCGCGTGCGTTGGAGCGGACGCGCCGCGCGCGGGGTAATGATGCTCGGCTGCGACAATCCCTATGGCACCATGTCCGGCCCGCTTAACGTGTCCGGCGCGCAACTTGGGGCGAACTGCGATGTGAACCAGACGCAAGCCGCCGTGTGTTCTGTGAGTGCCGGTCAGCGTAGCGTGGTGCAATCGGTCATCACCGGTTTCACCATGAAGACGACTTGCGCGCCGTTCGCACCCACCGTTGAGTCGTTGCCTTTCACCAGCAGTTGGGCAAGCTACTATGGAAGCGCTCCGGTGCATCCCGACCCGATTGGCGTTTGCGTGCGTGAGTTCACTTGCAAAGTGGGATCGTCGTTCGCGAGCGACGTCCTTAACGGTGCGGTGTTTTCCAGTGGCGCGCAGTTGAGGTAGGTTCCAAGCTCATTGAGGTACGGCAGCCGGCTTCGCCTATCGGGGATTACACGATTTCGTGACAAACAAACTCTGAAGCGCGTCATTGCCGCGCTGGTGGGAACTAGTCGACTGCCCCGCGAAGCGTGTGGGTCACCGCCTTCGCGGAGACGACATGCGTCTCACTGCGTACGCGATTCGAATCCAGGCAACAGTCCGAATCAGCGTGCTATTCTCTGCCCTCGATTGCACTAACTAAAATCACGCTTCGGGGGATCGCAATGAATCGACGTCAATTCTGGATAGGCGGCTTGGCTCTGGCGGCTGCCTTGAGCGCGGCGACCGGGCAAGCCGCAGATCCGAAGGTCTACAAAATCGGCGCGATTCTCGCTATGAGCGGCCAGGCGAGCCTCTACGGCACCACCATGAGCCAGGGGCTCAAGCTCGCGATCGACGAGATCAACGCCAAGGGTGGTGTGAATGGCATTCCGCTCGAAGCAGTGATCGAGGACCACAAGGGCGGCGGCGGGCAAGAAGGCGTGAACGCCATGAACCGCTTGCTCACCATTCACGGCACCAAGATCGTGATGACGTCGTTTACTGCGCCGACGCTGGCGATTGCGCCGATCGCCGATCAGCAAAAGGTTTTCCTGATGAACGGCGGCGGCGTCAGCCCGAAATTGGTGGGGTCGAGCAAGTACATTTTCCACAATCGATCGCTTTCCTCCGATCTGGCCAATGGCGCGTTGCTATATGCCAAGGAATTGGGCTTGAAGAAGATGGCGCAGATCCACTGGAAGAACGAGGCGGGCGACAGCGTGGTCAACGCCGCTGCGCCGATCTGGAAGAAGCTCGGTGGCGAGATCGCCGCGACCGAAGCCGTGCCGCAAGGCGCCACCAATATGGACACGCAGATTGCAAAAGTGCGCGCCGCCAATCCGGATTTCATCGCGCTGTGGATGTTCAACCCGGAAGTGGGATTGGCGATTAAGCGCATTCGTGAATTCGGCATGAAGCAGCCGCTGATCGGCATCGAGTACACGCCGAACGATGCCAAGATCGCCGGCAACACCAGCGAAGGCTTTCTCTATATCAACGACTATTTCCAGCCGAGCGAGGATCACCCCTGGTCCAAGCAATTCGCCGACGGATACAAGAAGAAATATGGGGTCGATCCCGATTTCTACGCCGCGAATTATTACGAAGGTGTCTACATCATCGCCGAATTGTTGAAGCGTGCCCGGGCGAGAGGCGGCGACTACGCCAACGGGGAAGTGATGAAGGCAGTGCTTATCGAGAATCCAAAATTCGACAGCGTCTACGGCGGCCAGATGGTGTTTCAGCCCAACGGCGTCGCGTTCAAGCGCGTGGCGCTGTTTAAGGTCGAAGACGGCAAAGGGAAGTTTCAGAAGTTTCTCGATCTGAAATAGCCGCGCCTCGCCAGCGATGGAGGCGGGCTCTCTCCTTCTTCAGCTCTTAGTTAATGGGCTCATCAACGGCAGTCACTACGCGCTGCTCGGTATCGGCTTCGGTTTCATATTCGCGCCGACCAAAATCACTCATTTCGCTTACGGCCCGGTCTACGCCATAGGTGCGTACGCAACATGGGCGGCGGCGACCATGTTGGCCTTGCCGCTGGCGTTGGCGATTCCATTGGGGATCGTGGTGTGCGCCCTTGCCGGTGTTGCTTCCTATTTGTTCCTCTACCGCGCGTTCGTCGAGCGCGGCAGCACGCCGCTGGTCATCCTCATTGCCTCGCTCGGCTTATTTATCGTGCTGGAGAACTTGATCGGCATCGTCTTCGGCACCGACACCAAAGTGGTGCCGGATGCGCCATCGAACGTGATTTTGCTTGGCCCGATTGTTTTCACCTCGCTGCAAGCGGCGCAAGTGGTGTGCCTTGGGTTGGTCAGCGCGGCGCTCTATGCATTTCTCGCCTTTACGCGCTACGGTAAGGCGGTGATGGCGATGACCGACAATCTCGAGATGGCGCGCATCGTCGGCATTGATACCGCGCGCGTGTCGTTAGTAGCCTTTGCTATCGGCTCGGCGATATCGGCGGTGCCGGCTATTCTCATCCTGCTCAAGGAAGGCGCCACGCCGCACATGGGGTTCACCGCGGTGTTCATGGGTTTCGTCGCCATGATCATCGGCGGCATCGGTTCGCTGCGTGGCGCGGTGCTGGGCGGGCTGGCGTTGGGCATTATCGAGAACGCGGGCATGTGGAAAATCCCGACCGAATGGCAAAGCGTGATCGCATTTGTCGCCCTGTTCTTGGTATTAGTGTTTAAGCCGACCGGCTTGTTCGGCACCAAAGCGCGGCGCTGATGGATTACCTGCTGCATATCTTGGTGATGGTCACGCTGTTCGTGATATTGGCGACATCGTTTAATTTGCTCATCGGCTTTTCCGGGCTGTTCGCGCTTTCCCATGCGGCGTTTTTCGGCATCGGCGCCTATGTCACTGCCATCCTTGCGACCAAGTATGGGGTGGCGTTTCCACTGACATTGTTCGCCTCCGTAGGTTTTACCGCGATCATCGGGATGCTGGTCGCGTTGCCGGCGCTGCGCATCGGCGGCGACTACTTGGTGATCGTCACGCTTGCGCTGCAGGTGATCGTGATCACGGTGATTCTCAACTGGAACTCGGTGACCGGCGGCACCGATGGCATTCGCGGCATTCCGCATATTGCGATTTTCGGCTCGAACCTCGACAGCGCCGCCAAGATGCTCCCGCTCAGCGCACTGGTCTCGGCGATTTCGGTATGGATCGCGTGGCGTCTCGCGCATTCGCCGTTTGGCCGCAGCTTGCGCGCCATGCGCGAGAACGAGGCCGCAACGCAGGCCGTGGGCAAAGACGTCGTCGCCATGAAAGTCCAAGTGTTCGCGTTCTCGGCGGGGCTTGCGGCAGTCGCCGGCAGCCTGTTCGCGCACTACATATCGTTTGTAAGCGCGGAGAGTTTTCCGTTCGACCTTACCATCTACATGTTGGCGATGGTAATACTCGGGGGCACCGGCAATCTCGCCGGCTCGGTGCTCGGCGCGGTGCTGTTGGTTGCGCTGCCGGAACTGCTCAAGTTCGTCGCGCTGCCGCCCGATGTCGCCGACAAGCTGCGCAACGTGCTTTACGGCTTGACGTTAATTCTAATCTTGCGCGCGCGGCCGCAAGGTTTGTTGCCGGAGCGGGCGAGCGCGAGCGCCGCTGCCGGCGAAACCGTACCGCTTGCTGCTGTGCCGATCGGGCTCGCACCAGGCACCGCAGGCCAAGTTTCCATCACCGGCCGCACGCTGAGCAAGTCCTTCGGCGGTATTGCGGCAGTGCGAAATTTCGACATCGAACTTCGCCGTGGTGAGATCGTCGGCCTCATCGGCCCGAATGGCGCCGGCAAGACCACGGCCTTTAATCTGCTTACCGGTTTTCTCAAACCGGATAACGGCGGCGTGAATTTTGGCAGCCGTTTGCTAACGCGCCTCAAGCCGCACCAGATCGTTCGCGCCGGCGTTGCGCGCTCGTTCCAGGACTTGAAGCTGTTCCGCAATATGACGGCCCTGGAAAACGTGCTGGTCGCGCTGCCGCGCCAGAGCGGCGAGAACCTCCTGTATGCCTATTTCGCCCCGTGGAAAGTGGCGCGCGAGGAAAAAGAGAACATCGGCAAAGCGCTTGCCATCCTGCGTTTCGTAAAGCTTGGGGAAAAGGCGGGCGAACGCGCCGGCAATCTCGCTTATGCGGAACAAAAGCTCTTGGTCATCGCGCGCTTGCTGGCTACCGGCGCGGAGGTGTTGCTGTTCGATGAACCGTTATCGGGTCTCGATCCGAATACGCTTGAGGAAATCTTTCCGGTCGTTCGTGAACTGGCGCGTCAGGGCAAGACCATTTGCATTATCGAGCACAATTTGGATGTCATCCGCGGCTTGTGCAATCGTGTCGTTTTCTTGGACGAAGGCACCAAGATCGCGGAGGGTACGCCGGACGCGTTGATTCACGATCCGCAACTCGCGGCGAGGTACTTCAAGTGAGCCAGAGCTTCGGATTGAACGAAGCGAACGGCAAATCGAACGATTCGCCTACGCATCTTGCCGCCGCAGGTTTGAGTGCCGGCTATGGCGATGAGCCGGTCGTGCGCGGCATCGATCTGGCGATTCGCAAAGGCGAAGTTCTGCTGGTGCTCGGGCACAATGGAGCGGGCAAGACCACGTTGATGCGCGCGTTGTTCGGTTTGCTGCGCCCGACGCAGGGAAAAGTAACTTATCTCGGCGCCGACATCACCGGCCGCACGCCGGCACAGAATGTGCGCGACGGCATCGCCTTTGTGCCGCAGGGCCATGGCATATTCCCGACGCTGCGCGTGCAGACCAATCTGGAGCTTGGCGCGTTCGTCGCCGATAAGCATCTGACCGGCGAGCGTCTCGCCACGGTGTACGAATTGTTTCCGATTCTCAAAGAACGCGCCGATCAGATCGGCGGCACGCTCTCCGGCGGCCAGCAGCAAATGCTGGCGATCGGCATGGCGCTCATGCATGCGCCGCAGGTTTTGCTGCTCGACGAACCTTCAATCGGGCTGGCGCCGAACTTGGTCGATCGCGTCATGCAAAGCGTGCGCATCATCAACCAGCGCTTCGGCACGACGATTGTGATGGTGGAACAGAGTGTGAAGTACGGTTTGCCGATCGCCGATCGGGTCGCGGTGCTCAAAACCGGACGCAAAATCTATGACGGCGATCCGGCGCCGTTGCACGACCGCGTGGAGCTGATGAAGCTTTACTGACCCACTGCGCCGAAGGCGGCTTCTTACTCTTGCGAGCGCTTCAGCGCTTGGTCGATATCCCAAATAATATCGTCGGCATCTTCGATGCCGACGGACAGGCGCACCATGTCGGGCGTGATGCCGGCTTTGATCTGATCTTCCTCGCTCAGTTGGCGATGTGTGGTCGAGGCCGGATGAATGATCAGCGTTTTTGCGTCGCCGACATTGGCCAAGTGGCTCAAGAATTCGCAGCCTTCGATGAATTTCTCGCCTGCGCTCTGCCCGCCTTTGACGCCGAAAGTGAAGATGCTGCCCGCGCCCTTGGGCATGTATTTCTTCGACAACTCGTAATACTTGTTGCTCTTGAGGCCCGGATAATTCACCCACGACACGAGCGGATGCGCTTCGAGAAACTCCGCGACCTTTTGCGCGTTTTGGCAGTGCCGCTCCATGCGCACATGCAGCGTTTCCAGCCCTTGCAGCAGCATGAAAGCGTTGAACGGCGAAAGCGCCGGGCCGTAAGTTCGCAGCGTCTCCATGCGCGCGCGCATGGTGTAGCCGAAGTCGCCGAACGTCTCGTGAAAGCGCACGCCGTGGTAGCCGGCGGATGGCTCGGTCATGCCGGGGAATTTGCCGTTGCCCCACGGGAATTTGCCGGATTCGACGATGACGCCGCCCATGGTGGTGCCGTGCCCGCCCATGAATTTGGTTGCGCTGTGCACGACGATATCCGCGCCGTGCTTGATCGGCCGGCACAGATAGGGTGTAGCGAAAGTATTGTCGATGACGAACGGCACGCCGGCTTCTTTCGCAATTGCTGCGACCGCTTCGATATCGAGCACATTGCCGAGCGGATTGCCGACCGTTTCGGCGTAGATCACCTTGGTCTTGGGCGTGATCGCTTTGCGGAAATTCTCCGGATCGTCGGGGTGGACGAACTTTGTGGTGATGCCGAGTTTCTTGAAGTTGAAGGCGAACAGCGTATAGGTACCGCCGTAGAGCGTGCTGGCCGAAACGATCTCATCGCCCGATTCCAACAGCGTCAGCAGCGCCACCATCTCTGCGGCTTGACCCGTTGCGAGCGCAATCGCCGCGCGGCCATTCTCCAGCGCGGCGCAGCGCTCTTCGAACGCTGCTACGGTCGGGTTACTGATGCGCGAGTAGACGTTGCCGAATGTTTGCAGATTGAACAAGCTTGCCGCGTGATCGGCGCTATCGAACACGAACGAAGTCGTTTGATAGATCGGCACCGCGCGTGCGCCGGTGGCCGGGTCGGGAATTTGTCCTGCGTGCAGGCACAGCGTGCCGAAACTGAATTTGTGATTAGCCATTTTGAGAGGAAGTGACGGGTGAAACGTAGAATGCGAAACGTTGATAAATGATTGGTTTACTTTTCACTCTTCACGTTTCACTTTTCACGCTTCATTGTTTACTAGTAGGGCAAATAGCGCGGGCGCTTCGACGAAATAATTTTGGTGTTTACGCCCGCCCAATGCAGGCCGCCGAATAAGCGGCCATGCTCGATCTTGACGCAGCGGTCCATCACCACTGCAAGCCCAGCGGCGCGCGCTTTCTCCGCAGCGGCTTCATTGACCACGCCCAATTGCATCCAGAGCACTTTGGCGCCGATCGCTATGGCATCATCGACCAGCGGCATAATCTCTTCCGGCTTGCGGAAGCAGTCGACCATGTCGACTTTCTGGTCTTTTGGAATGTCGCGCAAACTCTTGTAGCATTTCTGCCCGAGCACTTCTTCATACTGAGGATTGACCGGAATCACTTTGTAGCCATGATCGATCATATATTTCGCCGCGAAATAGCTCGGGCGGAACCAATTGGCCGAAAGCCCCACTATCGCGATGGTGCGGCTTTCGCGCAGAATCATGCGCAAGGTGTGAATATCGTTCATGCCGTTGCCGACTAAGGCTATCACTTTGACAATAAAGAAATTTTATCATGCCCGCCGCTTCGCCTGAGCCGGTGCAGCGCGAGCGCGTCGTGTTGGTGCACGGCTTGTGGCTGACCGGTCACGCATTGGATTTGCTCGCCTACCACCTGCGCCGCCAAGGCTTCGAGACCAGCACGTTTTCCTATCGCACAGTGCGCGCCACGCTCTCGGAAAATGCCGAGCGGTTGCGCCGCTTCATCTTGCATCTGGAGGAAAAGCAGTGCTCACTGATCGGCCACAGCTTGGGCGGCTTGCTGATATTGGAGACACTGCGCGCCCATCCCGAGTTGCGTGAAAGGTTGCATCGCATCGTGCTAGCCGGTTCGCCCTTTAACGATTGCTACGCCGCGCGCGCGCTCGCGCGCGTGAAAGTCGGCGATCGAATGCTCGGCAAAAGCATTTCGCAATGGATGGCGCAAGAAAAGCGCCCATGGTCTGGCGCCCCTGAACTTGGCGTCATTGCCGGCTCGCGCAGCATCGGCCTCGGCCAGGTGTTTCGCGGACTGCCCAAACCGAACGACGGCACCATTACCGTGGAAGAAACGCGGGTGCCGGGCGCCAACGATTTTGTCCTGATGCACGTCAGCCACACCGAAATGCTGATTTCGCCCAAAGTCGCGGCGCAGGCGGCGGATTTTTTGCGCGACGGCAGGTTTCGCCGGCAATGAGGTGGGCAAGATGAGCCGATACATCCTCGCCCTCGACCAAGGCACCACCAGCTCACGCGCCATCGTGTTCGATGCGCAGGGCACGATCGTCAGCCTGGCGCAGCAAGAGTTCAAGCAGATTTTTCCGCAGCCCGGTTGGGTCGAACACGATCCGGACGATATTTGGCAAAGCCAGCTCGCTTGCGCGCGCGAGGCGTTGGCGAACGCGCGCATTGCCGCACGCGAGGTCGCGGCGATTGGCATTACCAATCAGCGTGAAACCACCATCGTGTGGGATCGCAGCAGCGGCCGCCCGATCTACAACGCCATCGTTTGGCAGGATAGGCGCACCGCCGGTTTTTGCGACGAGTTGCGCGCGCGCGGTTTGGCGGCGCAGTTTCAGGCGCAAACCGGTTTGGTGCTCGATGCCTATTTCTCCGGCACCAAATTAAAGTGGATTCTGGATAACGTGCCCGGCGCGCGCCAGCGCGCACAGGCCGGCGAGCTGGCGTTCGGCACCGTTGATTCGTGGCTCGTTTGGAATTTGACGGGCGGGCGCGTGCATGCCACCGATGTCACCAACGCCTCGCGCACTTTACTGTTCGATATCAATACTCTTGGGTGGAGCAGCTCTTTAGTCAATATCCTAGACATTGATGATCGTCTACTGCCAACCGTATATCCCACCAGTGCAGTGGTAGGCGAAAGCGAGGCGGTGCTGCTCGGCGCGAGCATTCCGATCGCCGCGCTCGCAGGCGATCAGCAAGCCGCGCTGTTTGGGCAGATGTGTTTGCAGCCCGGCATGGCCAAAAACACGTACGGCACCGGCTGCTTTATGCTGATGAACGCGGGCGACAAACCGATCGCATCGAAGAACCGATTGCTTTCCACTGTCGCATGGCAGCGCGCAGCAAAAACGCACAATGCCGTGGTGACGGAAACGCGCTACGCGTTGGAAGGCAGCATCTTCATCGCCGGCGCGGTGGTGCAGTGGCTGCGCGACGGGCTCGGCGTGATTGCGCGCGCCAGCGAAGTGGAAGCGCTTGCCGCGAGCGTGCCGGATAACGGCGGCGTGGTGCTGGTGCCGGCCTTCGCCGGTCTCGGTGCGCCGCATTGGGACGGGCACGCGCGCGGCGCGATGTTTGGCTTGACCCGTGGCGCGAACAAGGCGCATCTCGCACGTGCAGCGCTGGAGTCGATCGCGCTGCAAACCGCCGATGTGCTCGATGCCATGCAAGCAGACGCCGCGCTGCCGCTTGCCGAATTGCGCGTCGATGGCGGTGCGACGGCGAACAATTTGCTGATGCAGATTCAGGCCGATGTGCTCGGCGTGCCGGTGGTGCGGCCGAAAGTGACAGAGACAACCGCGCTCGGTGCAGCGTATCTCGCCGGGCTGGCGGTTGGGTTCTGGCCCGACGCGCAGTCGCTGGCTTCGCAATGGCAAGTCGATCGCCGCTTCGAACCGAGGGGGACGAAAGCGTGGCGCGACGAATTGCGTGCGCAGTGGCGCAAGGCGGTGGAGCGGGCGAAGGCGTGGGCGTAAAGGGCTTGCAAGAAGCGCAGCGTATTGCCGGGGTTGTTTTTCCAGCTTGACTGCGCTCGCGTACCTCAACTAACCTCTAGGCGCAGCGCCCCATAAGCTAAGAACATCGCGCGGCCATTCTTTTTGAGCCGGGGAGGCAAGATGTTCAAAGTAAAGCGGCGCGTCGCGCCCACTCTTTTTGCATTTCTAGTCTGTGCCGATCAAGCGGCAGCCACGCAACTCGGCGGCTGCCCGATCTTTCCGAACGACAACATCTGGAACACGGCAGTGGACACGCTGCCGGTCGATCCGAAATCCGGCACCTATATCCAGACCGAAGGCGGCGCCAACGTGCAGCTGCATCCGGATTTCGGCACGGTGTGGAACGGCGCGCCGAACGGGATTCCCTTTGTGGTCGTTCCAGCGAGTCAAGCGCTGGTGCCGATCGTGCTGGAACCCTACGGCGGCGAGGCCGATCCCGGGCCGTATCCGATTCCGCCGAACGCGCCGATCGAAGGCGGCGCGAATTCCAGCGGCGACCGCCACGTGCTGGTGCTGCAGCAAGGCACATGCAAGTTGTACGAACTGTTCAGTGCGTTTGCGCTTGCCGGCGGTGCTTGGCAGGGCTTCGGCGCGGTGTTCGACCTCACCAAGAACGCGCCGCTGCGGCCGAACGGCTGGACTTCTGCCGATGCCGCCGGTCTGCCGATTATGCCCGGCCTAGTCAAGTACGACGAAGTGCAAGCCGCGGTGCAAGGCAGCGGCGTCGTCACTCACGCGCTGCGTTTCACCGTGCCGTATACGCGGCGCGAGTATGTTTGGCCGGCGCGCCATTTCGCCTCGTCGTCGACCGATCCCAACCGCCCGCCGATGGGGCTGCGCTTCCGGCTGAAAGCGTCGGTCAACATCGATTTTTATCCGGGCACATCCACACCGGTTTCGCCGAGCAACAAAGTCATCCTGCGCACGTTGAAAAAGTACGGCATGTTCTTGGCGGACAACGGCGGCTCGTTCTTCATCTCCGGCGCGCCCGATCCGCGCTGGAACGACGATGATTTGAATCTGCTGAAGCGCTACCGTGCCGGCGATTTCGAAGCGGTGGATTCAACGTCGTTGATGGTCGATGTCAATTCCGGACAAGCGCGCCAGCCGACGATCGGCGGCGGGTTGCAGTTGAGCGCGGCGCCGAGTTCCGTGGCGGCGGGCGGCTCGCTCACAGTGAGTTGGAGCGGTATTGCCAATCCGGGCGCGACCAACTGGATCGGTTTGTACCGTCCCGGCGCCGCTGCGCAAGATCACGGTGGCAACTGGATGTACGTAAGCTGCGGCAAGAGCGCAACGCTTGCGCGCGCCAGCGGCAGTTGCAGCTTCCCGATTCCCGCCACACTCGCCTCCGGCACTTACGAGTTGCGCCTGCACGCGCCATCGAGTTGGAGCATGTTGGCGACGAGCAACCCCATCACCATCACCGGTAGCGCCGCCGCGGGTCCGCAGTTGAGTGCAGCGCCGAGCACGGTAACGCGCGGGGGCGCGCTAACGGTGAGTTGGAGCGGCATTGCCAATGCGGCGCCGACCAACTGGATCGGCCTATATCGTCCCGGCGCCGCTTCGCAGGATCACCTTGGCAACTGGATGTACGTAAGCTGCAGCAAGACGCCGGCGACCGCGCGCGCCAGTGGAACCTGCACTTTCCCGGTGCCGGCCACGCTCGGTGCGGGCAGCTACGAACTGCGCTTGCATTACCCCGCCAGTTGGACTGTGCTGGTGCGCAGCACTGCCATTACGCTGCAATAGCGCGCTGCAAAAGCGAATCGCGACCGCTGGAGCAACGCGCGCGCGTTTCGCGTTAACATTACTGCGGCAGTGGGCGCGGTATCTCCGGTATACTGGCCATGGTCTAAGTCTAAAAATGGCTATAGTCATGTTATCTCAGGACAACCTGTCGGTTGTATAGTGCCGCGCGCGGATGGAATGATCGCATGAACACACACCACACATCGCGCAGGAGGGGACCATGGTCACCGCAGCACTCGAAGTAAAGCCGCTCAGCCCAGTGATGGGCGCCGAGATTCGCGGCGTGGACCTTTCGCAGCCGCTGTCAGCGCAAACGTGGAATGCGCTACGTGCGGCCTATCTGCAATACCAAGTGCTCGCGTTCCGCGACCAAGATCTGGACGAAGACCAGCATCAAGCTTTCGCGCAACGCTTCGGCGAACTGCAAGTACATGTGCTCAACCAATACCAAAAGCGCGGTAATCCGCGTGTGTTGGTCATCACCAATCTTAAAGAAGACGGCACGCCGATCGGCGAGCATCCCGATCCCGGCGCGGCGATCTGGCACACCGACGGCTCATGGTCCGCGCGCCGGCCGCTCGCCACCATGCTCTACAGCATGCACAAGCCGAAGTGGGGCGGCGAGACCTTGTTCGCCAACATGTATGCCGCGTACGACGGCTTGAGCGAGGCGATGCAGCGCCGCCTCGAAGGCATGAAAGCGGTGCACGACTTGAACTACTCGCGCAGCCAAACCAACGCCAAGCAGCAGATGACGGAGGAGCAGCGCCGCGCCGCGCCGCCGGTCGAGCACGAGATCGTCCGCGTGCATCCGGAAACGGGACGCAAGGCGATCTACCTCGGCCAGCACGCCTCGCACATTGCCGGCATGCCGCTCGACGCAGGCCGCGCGCTGGTGAACGAGCTCAACGCGCACGCCACGCAAGACAAGTACCGTTACGATCACGACTGGCGTTTGCACGATTTCGTCATGTGGGACAACCGCTGCGTGCTGCACAAGGCCACGGAGTTCGACTGGATGAAAGACGTGCGCATTTTGCGGCGCACGACGACGTTGGGCGAGCACATTCCCGCGTTTTCGTAGCGAGCGTAGGGCCGCGCACCAGACCGTCATTCACGAAGCAGCGCTTGCTCGCCATCGGCGCGCCCGCCTCTCGGCAGGTTGGTTTGGTAGAAAATCGGGCGTTGAAACCCGCTGAATTCGAGAAGCGAAGGTTAGCTGCTAGAAAATTGAGAGGGGACGGCGCAATCGCGTAGCGCGGTGCGACTGAGCGGCCGCCCGCGTCTCAAGCGCGAGTTGTGTTGCTGTAAGACTTGTAATACAATTGCATAGATTGTATTCAAAGATTCAGGATGAGTGAGCATGACCTTAACCGTGCGCCTGGACAGCGCCACCGAGTCCGCCCTGGAGCGCTATTGCGCCGAGCATGGCGTAACGAAGAGCCTCGCCGTGCAGGAGTCGCTTGCCGCTTACTTGTGGCGGGCGCAGCCGGCAAGCGCAAGCGGCAAAAGCGCGGCTAGCCCGGTGTTCGAGGCACTGCGGCGCGCTGGATTGATTGGCGCCGGAGAACTAGGCGGCGTAGTCGCCGACAAGAAGGCCGTGCGCGATCGAGCTGTGCAACGCTTGCGGCGTACCAAAGGCGGGTGAGCGCGCGTAGCTCTGGCGCGGGCCGGCGTTCGGCGGCCCCGCTCGCGGCACCGGCTGCGGGCGCCGTGTTACTCGATACCGGCATGCTCGTGGCACTCTATGCGCGAGATGATCCACATCACGCTGCCGCGGTTCGCTGGCTTACGGAGTTCCGTGGAACGCTGCACACGGTTGAAGCCGTGCTCGCCGAAGCGGCGTTTTTCCTCCCTGCGCGGCTGCGTGTTGCCCTCGCGGAACTCGTGGAGGGTAAAGTCATCCACCTGCATCATCCGGATTCCGCCGGTTACGCGCGGCTCGCACAACTGCTGCGGAAGTATGCCGACAAAGACCCCGACTGGGCGGATGTCTCGCTCATTTGGTTGGCTGAAACCCTGGGCGTCACGCAGATCGCGACTGTCGACGTGACGGATTTCAGCGTGTACCGCATCCATGGCCGCAAGCGCTTTGAGCTTGAGCTGCTGCGGTAGCAGGAAAGCGTGCAGGACGAGCGCGCTTTGATGAAAGTGCTCGCCATTCTTTTCTCATTTGCGGCGAACATGCTAAGGTTGCAGCCATAACGGACGGCTCCATTTGCGCGCCGCCCAAGAATTCGGAGGAGGAGCTTCGTGACTCACGTTCTCAAGCCAGCATGTTGCGCTCTAGCGCGGGCCATTGCCGCTTTGACGATAGCGGCGGTGTCGCTGATCGTTCCTGCCCGCGCCGCCGACGGCATCACCCTGCACGGCGCCGTGCAATTTAACGACGAGCACGCCTTCAACAAAGCGCTGCTCAAGTTCGAAGAATTGGTTAAGAAGTATTACGGCAAACCAATCAACTTCGTTTTACATCGCAACAGCGAACTCGGGCTGGAGAAGGAATATTTTCAGTACATGAGCCAAGGCGTGTCGGTGGATTACGCCATCGTGTCGCCGGCGCACATGTCGACGTACTCGAAGGCGGCGCCGTTTCTCGACATGCCGTTTTTGTTTCGCGATCTCGACCACTTGAACAAAGTAATCGCCAGCGGCGTGTTCAAACCGATCGAAGACGAGGTGGCGAAGAAGGCGGACGTGCTTATCATCGGCCATCCCGGTGGCGGCACGCGCAATCTCATTGCCAACAAGCCGGTGCGCAACATGGCGGAATTAAAAGGTCTGCCGATGCGCGTGATGGGTGCGCCGATTCAGACCAAGATCTTCAACGCCATTGGCGCGGCCCCGACTGTCATTGCTTACAACGAAACCTACAATGCGATTCAGTCTGGCGTGATCGCCGCGCTGGACAATGAAGCGGCGGGCATGGAACAGATGAAATTCTACGAAGTCGCGCCGCAGATATCCTTAACCGAGCATTCGTACACTATACGCCCGCTGTGTTTTAGCGGTAAGACCTTCCGCCGCTTGCCCAAAGATTTGCAGGCCGCGATTGTGAAAGCGGGCAAAGAAGCCGGCGACCATGGCCGCCAGATTGAATCGAGCGAGAACAACGCCAAACTGGAGCGTCTGGCAAAAGAGAAGAAGATCACGCTGCACAAGTTCGCCGACCGTGCCAAATTGCAGGAGTTGGCCGTGCCGGTCAAGGCAGCGTACGCGAAGGAAATTGGCGCGGAGGCGGTGCTTGAGAAGGTGAATGCAATCAAATAGCCGTCATTGCGAGCGCAGCGAAGCAATCTTGTTTGTTCATGCGATCGGCATTTGGAGACTGCCTCGTCGCGCGCTCTTCTCGATGACGCCGGCATGAGATCAACCCTCAGCCTTATTCATCGCTTGCTCAACTGGCTGCTCGCCCTGAGCGTCGCCATCTTGATCATTCCCGTTCTGTTGCAAATATTCTCCCGTTACGTTGGCTTTATCCCGCGGTACATCTGGACCGAAGAGATGGCGCGCTTTTGCTTCATTTGGATGATCATGCTCGGCGCGATGATCGGCGTGCGCGAGGGCACGCACTTTGATGTGGATCTGTTGCCTGATTTATCGCCGCGCCTAAACGCGGTGTTGCGCAGCGTCATGCATCTGGCGGTTCTCGCTTTGGCGCTGATATTCGTGTATTACGGCTATCAGTTTACGGCCGAAGCGATCACCGGCGAGCGCACCTCGGAGTTGGCGGATTTGCCGCTCTGGTACATCTTCGTGGCGTGGCCGCTCGCCGGGTTGGTCTGGGTGCTGTTCGCTGCCGAAAAGCTATTGCCTGAGTGGCGCCACGCGCCGCCGCCCGATCATCCGCGGCGCGCGAGCTCGCTTTGAGCGCCGCCCAAGCAAGCTTGATCTTATTCGGCACGTTTTTCGGGCTGATGTTCTTGCGCGTGCCGATCGCTTTCGCGCTCGGGCTGGCATGCGTGCCGATCTTGCTGCTGGAAGAGCGCTTATCGCCGATGGTTTTGTTCAACGAAACTTACACGGCGTATAACTCGTTCATTCTGCTGGCGGTGCCGTTCTTTCTGCTCACCGCCAACCTGATGAACGCGGGAGGCATCACCGACCGCATGTTGAAGCTCTCGCGCACCATGGTCGGGCATTTGCCCGGCGGTTTGGCGCAGATGAACGTCGTGCTTAGCATTTTCTTTGCCGGCATTTCCGGCTCTAGCACCGCGGATGCCGCCAGCCAAGGCAAGTTGTTCATTCCCGCGCAGGTCAAGGAAGGCTACGACGTCAGCTTTTCCGTGGCGATCACCGCCGTTTCCGCCGTGCTGGCGGTCATCATCCCGCCGAGCATCTTGATGATCGTGTGGGGCGGCGTGATGACGACTTCGATCGGTGCGCTGTTCATTGCCGGCATCTTGCCGGGCTTGCTGATCGGCGGCGTGCAGATGGCCACGGTGCATGCCTACGCCAAGCGCCGCGGCTACCCGACTTATGCGCGCGCGACGCTTAACGAGTTTCTGCGCGCGGCGGCGGTGTCCATCCCAGCGATGATGACACCGGTCATCATTATCGGCGGCAAGATTTTCGGCTGGTTCACCGCGACGGAATCGGCGGCGATCGCCGTGCTGTATTCGTTAGCGCTGTCGGCGGTGTTTTATCGCGAGCTGGGACGCCGACAGCTTTACGACGCTTTGCTCGAAACCGGCAAACTGGCCGCAATCGCATTGTTTTGTGTTGGTACTGCCTCCACCTTTGGCTGGTTACTGGCTTACTATCAAATCCCCAAGATATTACTAGATACCGTATCGTCCTGGCATCTAGGTTTGGTCGGTACCGGTTTTCTTGTTGCAGGGGTTTTTCTGATCGTTGGATGTTTTCTCGATGCCATTCCCGCCATCATCATCGTTGGCACTATCTTGCAGCCGATCGCCAAAGCGGCGGCGATGCATCCGGTGCATTTCGCCTTGATTGGCATAGTCTCGCTGGCGTTTGGCTTAGTGACGCCGCCCTACGGCTTGTGTTTATTGATCTCCTGCGCGGTGGCCAAGGTCAAGCTCAAAGCCGTGCTAAAGGACGTGATCATCATGCTGCTGCCGATGTTGGCGGTGCTGATTCTCATCATCCTGTTCCCCAAACTGTTTCTTGCACTGCCGCGCTGGTGGGCGCCGGATTTCGCCGAGTAGCGCCTCCCTAGCCTGCGTGTCGCGCACGGCAAAGCGCAGGCGGCAAGCTCCAGCGGCGTTGCCAATGTCACGCTAGCAGCGCGCGCGCCGCGGTTTGGGTAATATTGCGGGTTGCTGAAATTGAAGGCCGCGCACTACCATCCCGCTCTAGCTCCGCCATGCCCACTTTTCGTAAGCTCACCGACGGTTTTGGCCTTGAGACCTCCGATGTCGATCTGCCGGAGATTATCGGCACGCCCGCTTTTGGCGAGCTAGAGCAAGCGCTGTATCGCGGTCAAGTGCTGGCGATTCGAGGGCAGAAGCTTGCGCCCGGGCAGTTTGTCGCATTCGCGCGCCAATTCGGGCGCCCCGAGCCGCATGTGATCGATCAATTCCATCACGCCGGCTTTCCGGAAATATTAATACTGTCGAACGTCAAACAAGGCGGCAAACCGACTGGGCTCGCCGACGGCGGCACTTACTGGCACACGGATTACTCCTACCTTGTCGACGCCGCCAAGGCCACGACTTTGTACTCGATGCAGGTCCCGCAGCGTGGCGGGGACACGCTGTTCGCCAATATGCGTGCCGCCTATGACGATCTGCCCGCGGCAATGAAGCAGCGCATCGATGGCATGGTCACGCTCAATCTCTACGGCAACCGCGATGACCTCGATCTGGCTTCGCGCACCGCGGCGTCGGCGCTCAACGGCGAGCAATGGAAGAAAATGGCCCTCGTCAAACATCCGCTGGTGCGCGCGCATCCGGTAACCGGGCAGAAAGCCTTGTACGCCGTATCGGGCACTTCGATCGGTATCGAAGGGATGCCCGAAGACGAAGCCCTCGAGTTGCTGCGCGAACTGGCCGCGCATGCAACGCAGGCCAAATATCAACTGAGCATCAAGTACGGCGTCGGCGACGTCGTCATCTGGGACAATCCATCGCTGCTGCATTCCGCGACGTTGACCGACCCGAACGACGCGCGCACGCTGTATCGCATCACCATCAAATCATAACCACTGTTTCAGGGAGAGTTGCATGAAGAAGGTCATCGGCATTGTTGTCGCGTTACTGTTGCTTGCGTATCCGGCCGCCACTTGGTGGACCGGCAAGCAAGTCGAAGCGCACATGGCCGAACAATACAAGCTGGTCGAACAAGTTCCTTTCGTGAAAATCGTCAAGCGCGATTTTCAACGCGGGTTCTCGAGTTCGACCGAGACGGTAACGTTCGAGGTGTTCGGTGAAATGTTTCGCAGCTTGGAGAAGCTCCAGAATGACGCCGCGGCAGGCGCCGATGCGCCGGCCCCAGGCGCGCCTGCGCCCAAACCGCTGCAATTCACTGTGCGCAGCCAGATCAAGCATGGCCCGTTTGCCGGGGGCAAATTTGCCGCCGCCGTGGCGGAGAGCGAACTGGTATTTGACGACAAAACGAAGCAGGAACTCGCCAAAGTGTTCGGCGATAAGAAACCGCTGACAACGCGCACGGTGTTCAACTTCGGCGGCGGCGGCAGCGCGGTGGTGGAGAGCCCCGCGATCGCGCATACGTTCGAAGGCAACGACGCCGGCACGCTGACTTGGGGCGGCATCAAAGCCGATATGGAGTTTAGCCGCGGCATGCACAGCTACACCATGCGCGGCGCAGCGCCCAAACTTGAAGTCAAGGACAACAAGGGCGTGCACATGGTGATGTCCGACATTCAATTCTCGGGCGACCAGAAGCGCGTGTTCGAAGACGAGCCGATGCTCTACGGCGGCACGCAGAATTTTAAGATCGCGCAGATCGAGTTTAGCGGTATGCCGGCGCCTTCAGGCGGCATGGATGCGGGGCAAGATGCTGCGGCGGATGCCGCGCCGAAGCCGCCCGCCAAGCCGGTGCTGATTAAGAATGTCACCTATGACATCAGCGTGCCTGTTGCCGCTGAGTTTCTGGACATCGTTGCCAAAATGGGAGCGGCTTCGGTGCTGGTCGACAAACAAGACTACGGCCCGGTGCACTACGATCTCTCGTTTAAGCATCTGCATGCACGCACTGCGGCAAAGCTTTACCGCTCAATGATGAAAATGTACTCCGACCCGGCGGCAATGACGCAGAATCCCGATCCGACCCGAATGCTGGCGCCGCTGGCCGAGCCGGCGATGGAGCTGCTCAAGCACAACCCCGAGTTCATGATCGATCGCATCAGCTTCAAGAGCCCGCAAGGCGAGGCGCGTGTTTCCGGACATGTGAAGCTCAAGGACGCCAAACCGGAAGATCTCGCCAATCCCATGATGATGCTAGCCAAGCTCGATGCCGGCGCCGACCTCGAGTTGCCGGAAGCGATGCTGGCGGAGATGGGCGCGGCCAAGGCGCAGTCCGAAGAAGAGAAGCAAATGCAGCGGCAGATGTTTGCCGCTCAGTTGGAAGGATTGACCGGAGAGGGCTACGTGACGCGTGAAGGCGGACTACTCAAAGCCAAGGTCGCTTTCACTAATGGGCAATTGACCGTCAACGGCAAACCCTTCAATCCGATGGCATTGGGCGGTGGCGGTGGCGCTGGCGCTGGCGGTGCGGGCGACATGCCGATGCCCGAAGGCATGCCGGGCGCTGAATCCATGATCGAGGGCGAGCCTGCGGTGCAGCCGGCCGAGGCGCCCGGAGAGCGGCAGTAAGCCTCGCGGCAGAACCACGGGCAAAGTAGGTACGGCCGCCGTGCGCCAGCGCGGCGGCCGTTGTTATTGCCAGTCCGATTCGACGGAGCGGATCGAGTATACGGTGCCGATGAAATCGAACGGCAGGTTCTGTTGTTGCCCCGAAACATCGGTTTCGAGATCCAGCATTCTCGCAGCCGTTTGCGGCACGGTCGCGCTCAGGTAGCCCAATAGGCCAAGACACAGCGCCAGGGCTGCTGTGTACCGGACGGGGTGGGTTGTTCGCGATCGCATGGCGTTCTCCTTTGGGGCTTGCTGTGCAGTGAGTTCCCGGCGGCAGCGAAAAGGTTCAAAAAACGTACAATGCCCGCAACCACACTGCCCTCGGTCATGCCCAACTTCAGTGCCGAACTCCAACAGCTAGAAAGACAAGCGCTACGCCGCGTGCGGCGCATCGTGTCAGGCGCGCAGGGACCGCGCCTGCAGTTCGACGGCAAGGAATACCTGGCTTTTTGCAGCAACGACTACCTCGGCCTCGCTAACCATCCGGCGCTGATCGAGGCGGCGCAGCGCGGTGCGGCTGCATATGGTGTGGGTGCGGGTGCCTCGCACTTGATCTCCGGCCATATGCAAGTGCATGAAGCGCTCGAGCAGGCGCTCGCCGCTTTCGTCGGCTTGCCGCGCGCTTTGTACTTTTCCAGCGGCTACTTGGCCAACAGCGGCATCATTCCAGCGTTGATCGGGCGCGACGGCGCAGTGTTTTCCGATGCGCTCAATCACGCTTGTATCATCGACGGCGCACGCTTGTCGCGCGCGCAAGTCGAGATCTATGCGCACGGCGATGTCGCGGCTCTGGCCGACAAGCTGGCGCGCAGCACGGCGGCGCGCAAACTGGTGGCGAGCGATGCCGTGTTCAGCATGGACGGCGACGTGGCGCCGCTGCGTGAATTGGCCGCCCTTTGCGAGCGCTACGATGCTTGGCTGCTGCTCGACGATGCCCACGGCTTCGGGGTGCTGGGCGAGGGTGGGCGCGGCGCGCTTGCGCACTGTGGCGTGCGCTCGAGCAACGTGATCTATCTGGGCACCCTGGGGAAGGCGGCCGGTGTTTCCGGCGCGTTCGTGGCGGCACAAGAGGACGTGATCGAATGGCTGATCCAGCGTGCGCGCAGCTACGTGTTCAGTACCGCCGCGCCGCCACTGCTGGCGTGTACCCTACTGGCGAGTTTGCAGTTGATCGAAGCGGAACAATGGCGGCGCACCCATCTGCAGGCGCTGATCGCGCGTTTGCGCACAGGCTTGGCTAGTTTGCCCTGGCGTTTGGCGGCATCCGAAACGCCGATTCAGCCGCTCATCATCGGCGAGAATCAGAAAACGCTCGAGCTGATGCAAGCACTGCTCGCCGCCGGGATTTGGGTGCCGGCGATTCGGCCGCCGACCGTGCCGCAGGGCACGGCGCGGCTACGCATCTCGCTCTCGGCTGCGCACAGCACAGAAGATGTCGACCGTTTAATTGTTGCGCTGCATGCTCAGCGCGATTAAGTTATATACAACAGCCTGTATTCATTTAAGAGTATTTATTAATAATAGTTATCTTTTGTATCTGGGGTGGGTATATGGCTAGAGCGGTGTGCGAGACGAGCCATCGCACCCCCGCTCGGGATATCCACTAGACCGTTCGGCCTAGCGCTTCTGACAGATTGTTGCTGACGCGGCCTTTCCTACACTTGAGCCAAGTAGTTCGCGGCGCTGACAACCAGCGCTTTCGATCACAGCCAAACTGGGGGAAAAGGCAATGCTGGTTAGCGCATTCGAGCATTCATCACCAATCTACGAAACACGCCGGCGCGAGGGGCTGGACCTCAGGCGCATCGCCCTGCTTGCAGCGCTCGACGAAGATGCGCTGGCGCTCATTCAAGCGCACGCCAGCGTGCGCACTTTGCCCAAGGGCATGACCATCATCCACGCGGGCGAACCGGCGCACGCGGTCGGCGTGCTGCTAAGCGGACGCGCGAAGCTCTTCCTCAGCAATGAAGACGGCAAAGAGATCGTGCTCGGCACGCTGGAAGCCGGTGCGAGTTTCGGCGAGGTCGCGTTGCTCGACGAATGCGTCATGACGGCAGGCGTCGCCACGCTCGAGTCGACGCGCTTGCTCAGCATTCCGCGCCATGTGCTGGCGGAGATTGCCCAGCACGATGCGCAATTTGCGCTGCAGCTCGCGCAGAACCTGGCGCAGCAAGTGCGCCGCCTGTCCGATCAAGTGCGCAGCCTGGGTCTTTGCAACGTATATCAGCGGCTGGCGCATACGCTCAGCGCGATGTCGGAGCCGCACAGCGATGGCGCGCACAGCGCGCACGCGCAGCGCATCATCAATCAGCGTTTCACGCACCAAGAGCTGGCCAAGCGCATCGGCGCCTCACGCGAAATGGTGACCAGGATTTTTCGCGATCTGATTGTCGGCGGCTATCTGCGCGTGGACGGCAAGCGCCTGATCATCGCGAAGAAGCTGCCCGCGAGCTGGTAAGGATTCTCCCATGACGACTATTTCCGCTCTGCTGTTGGTTGCGGTCTTCTGCGCCTATATCGTTCGGTCGACGCGTGGTGCACAAGTCACTGCCGCGCTGCGTAATTGCGCACACGATCAAACTGCGCCGAGGACTAGATTGAATGCAACTGCTGCGACGCGTACGACGAGGAATCGCTCACGGGGACGATAGCAGTCAAGCAGGCCGCGGCACGATGGAGGCATCGCGCTGAGGCAACTCAAAGTCAACGAACTTCAAAGGAATAAACATGAACAAGACAGAGACGCTGGCGTTGCTGAGCAACGCTGAAATCGAAACAGTCAATGGCGGGTGGTGCGGCACGCCGTGGCCGGGGCAGTTCGGCGGCATCATCCCGCCGCAGCCGGAACCCGATCCGTGGTACCGCCTCGCACTGGTATCGAAGTTGGACATGGTCGCGCTCAACCCGCAGCCACTGCCGCCGAAGAGCCTCGCCGCATTCGAAATCCAGATGTAGGAGCGCGCCCATGGAAAACATTGCACAGGGTGATGAACTGACCGCCGTGGAGCTGAATTTGGTTGGCGGCGGCTATGGATGCGGCTACCTCGGCGTGTATGACTACGGCCAGATGATGTCGTACGAGACGCGCAACTACAGCTGCGGCGGTGGTTCCTGGCGCGGCTTTTTGACTCTGCAATGCCTGCCCTAAACAAGGCTTGAGGATGCTGCACAGGCAATTTCGGTTGCCGGCGCAGCAAGCCATGGCGCGAGAACGATTCCGACAAGGCGCCATGGTTCTCAGAATCCGCCGATACCCCGCTACGGGCTTCGGCTTTGCTCTCCACCTGGAGAGCACCCGGGGGCGAGCGTTGACTCGCCCCATTTACTAAAAAGCATGAAAGTAGGAGCGACGAGTAATGCGTAGCACTCTGTTCCGGCAAGAAGCATTGCAGGCCAAGCGCGAGCACGCCTACGGCGATACCTTGCGCGTCGATACGCCGAAAGCCTGGGTGTTCGTGGTGTTGGTTCTCACCGTGGCCGCGTCCCTTCTTGCGTACGGCTTCTGGGGCGAGTTCACGCGCAAGACGCATGTGCAGGGGCAGCTCGTGCCGACTATGGGCCAGATCAAGGTGTATGCGCCTGAAGGCGGCACGATCGTGGAACGTCGCGTGCGTGAAGGTCAACAGGTGCGCAAGGGCGATGCGCTATTCGTGCTTTCATTGGAGCGCAACTCGCAGACCGCTTCGGATGCGAACGCCACCGCGATAGCCAAGCTGCAAGAGCGGCGCGCGAGCTTGTTGCGCGAGCTGGACAAACAAGGCGAGATCGGCGCCGCGGAACTAGACACGCAAAACGAACGCGCGCGCGGCGTCGCCGCGCAGATCGCGCAGCTCGAGCAGGAAATCGCCACGCAACGCCAACTGCTGGCCAGTGCGCAAACCGCGCTTCAACGCTACGAGCGCTATCGCGACCAAAGCTTCTTTTCGGCTGCGCACGTGCAGCAAAAGGAAGACGAGGTGCTGGCGCAGAAGGCGAAATTGCAGTCCTTGACGCGCAATCGCGTCAGCCTAGAGAACGAGTTGGTCGTGGCGCGTCAGGCGGTGCGCACCAAGAAGCTGCAAAGCGAGAAGGAGCCGGCGGCGCTGCGGCGCGAAATCGCGGCTCTGGAGAGCCAGCTTTCCGAACAAGAATCGCGGCGCACCGCCGTCATCGCGGCACCGGCCGATGGGGTGGCGACGACGATCCTGGCGCAGGAGGGGCAGATTGCGGTGCCGAACGCGCCGCTCATGTCGATTCTGCCGGCCGGCACGGTGCTGCGCGCCGAGCTGTTCGTGCCCTCGCGTGCCATCGGCTTCGTTTCCGTGCGGCAGTTCGTTGCAATCCGTTACGCCGCATTTCCTTACCAGAGCTTCGGCAGCCAAGCCGGCAAAATCACCGAGATCTCGCGCACGCTTATCAATCCGCAAGAAAGCGGGCTGGCCAATCAACTCGAGGAACCCGTGTATCGCGTGCTGGTCGATTTGGAGTCGCAGCATGTGAACGCCTATGGCAAGCAGATGCCATTGCAGAGCGGCATGGCCCTGGAGGCGGACGTGTCGCTGGAACGCCGCCGCCTGATCGAGTGGGTGTTTGCGCCGCTGTTGTCGGTGACCGGCCGCGTCTAAAGGGAGCCGCGCAACCATGATCGGCAATCGGAACGTACTGCAATTCGTCGGCGCGCGGCGTGCGCCGCTGGTGCTGCAAACGGAAGCGGCGGAATGCGGGCTAGCGTGCTTGGCGATGGTGGCTGGCGCGCATGGCTACGAGATCGACTTGGCGCAACTGCGCCGCACCTTTCCGGTTTCGGCGCGCGGCACGACGCTTGCGCACCTGACGCAGCTCGCGCATTACCTCAAGCTGTCGACGCGCGCGCTGAAAGTAGAGTTGAATCAACTCGGCAAACTGCAACTGCCGGCGATCCTGCATTGGGATTTCAATCACTTTGTCGTGCTCACCAAGGTCGGCCCCCGCCAGATTGTGGTGCACGATCCTGGGCATGGTGTGCGCGAACTAAGTTTGGATGAGGCATCGCGCCACTTCACCGGCGTGGCGCTCGAGCTTGCGCCCACCCCGCAATTCAAACCGGCAGATGCGCGCGAAAAGGTGCGTTTGCGGCAGTTGATCGGCAATATCATCGGGCTGAAGCGCGCGCTGGTGCAAATCATACTGCTGGCACTCGGGTTAGAAGTGTTTGCCGTCATCAGTCCTTTTTACATGCAATTGGTCGTGGACCATGCTTTGGTTGCGGCGGACGGCGATCTCCTGGTTGTGCTCGGTCTCGGGTTTCTCATGCTGGCGCTCATTCAAGTTGTCGTGACCTATTTGCGCAGCTGGGTGATGCTGGTGATGAGTACTCGGCTGAACCTGCAATTGGTGGGCAACCTGTTTCATCACATGCTGCGTCTGCCGGTGAGTTTTTTCGAGAAGCGGCATCTGGCGGACGTGGTGCAGCGTTTCGATTCGCTTAATTCGATTCAGCGCACCCTGAGCAATTCGTTTATTGAGGCGATGATCGATGGCCTAATGACGGTCATCATGTTCGGGCTGATGTTCATTTACAGCTGGAAGCTTGTGCTTATCGTTGCTACCGCGGCGGTGCTGTATGCCGCGCTACGCTGGAGCCTGTATCTGCCGCTGCGCCAAGCCTCAGAGGAACAGATCGTGCGCGGCGCCAAGCAGCAGTCGAATCTGTTGGAGACGGTGCGGGGCGTGCAGAGCGTGAAACTATTCTGCCGCGAAGATTTGCGCGAAGGCGTCTATCGCAACTTGATGATCGATAATTTTAACGCCGGCATTCGCGTGCAGAAACTTGGCATGGCGTTTCGCGCGTGCAATGCCCTGTTGTTCGGCGTGGAAAACGTGCTGGTGATTTGGGTCGGAGCGACACTCGTTCTAGATGGCGGTTTCTCGATCGGCATGCTGTTCGCGTTTATCGCTTACAAGCAACAGTTTACCTCGCGCATCGGCGCGTTGATCGAAAAAGGCATCGAACTGAAGATGCTCGGCTTGCATGCGCAACGGGTGGCGGACATTGCTTTGCACGAGCCAGAGGCGCAGAGTGTGCCCGGCTTGGTGCATGCGCGTGCGCTGCAGTCGAGCGTGGAGTTGCGCAACGTTAGTTTCCGTTATTCCGAAGCGGAGCCGTACGTGGTGCGCAACGTGAACTTGAAGATCGAGGCGGGCGAATCCGTGGCACTCGTCGGACCCTCCGGCTGCGGCAAAACAACGCTGCTCAAGATCATTCTGGGTTTGCTGACGCCGAGCGAGGGAGAGGTGCTCGTTGGCGGCGAGCCGCTGACTCGCGCCGGCGCAGAGCGCTATCGCAAGATCATCGGCACGGTAATGCAGGAAGACCAATTATTCGCCGGTTCTATCGCTGACAACATCGCTTTCTTCGATTCGGAGCCGGACGAGGCGCACATGCACAATTGCGCGCGCCTGGCGGCCATTGCCGACGATATCGAAGCTATGCCGATGCAGTACAACACGCTGATCGGCGATATGGGCACGGTGCTCTCGGGCGGGCAGAAGCAACGAATCTTGTTTGCACGCGCGCTTTACAAGAATCCGAAGATTCTGGTGCTCGATGAAGCGACCAGCCATCTCGACGTAGCGCGTGAGCGCCTCGTGAACGAAGCCACGCGTCATCTGAATCTCACCCGCATCATCGTTGCGCATCGGCCCGAGACCATCGCTTCGGCCGGTCGAGTGGTGGTGTTGCACAACGGATCCATTCAAGAGAATGCACTGCGGATGAGCGCGCTTAACGCAGCGTGACTCACGCTCGCGGGTGTTGCAGCCGCGGACTGTTGTGTCGCTGCGTCTTTCGTTGTCGAAACTTGAGATTTATGTATATCTATCAACACTACGCCATTGAGTGGCATTTTGTTCAGCGCCGCGGCGAGATTCTTTGCGCAGAATCCGCTGTATTGGCTGCTGCCAGGGTGGAGAGCGTTGCGAAGCTTCTAAGTTAGCCTGAAATTTCAATTACAAGCGAGGCAGGAGGAAGAGCTTACTGACTGCAGCGATGGCGCTTTGCGCTCAGTCGGCCTTTTCGGCGCCGATCAATATCGCAGCGCAACTAACCGGCGACCCGCGGCCGGCCAACCCGGACACCATGCTCAGAGGGCTCGCACGCTCCTACACGTGTAGCGGCTCGCGTGGGCGAGCCACACTGCTGAAGCCAATGCTGCAGGCTCCATCGTGGGCGCTAAACGCGTCGGCTTACGCCGCGTTGTGCAGCGCAGCTTGACGTATGGCCTCGCGCGGCGTTTCATGCGGATTGGATTGACGAACGTAGGAGCCCGTATGCGCAACGCAGCCATTCTGTTTGCTCTGGTTTTTGCCAACGTGCCCGCCGCGGCTCACGATTGGTCGGTGCAAGAATGCCGCGAGGTAGCCGACTTCCTAAAGAACGCTGCACTTTCACGTGACTACGGCATGAGCGCGGATCAGTTTCTCGGGCAAATGCGCAGCGACATCGAATTGGTGCGCAAGTTTCCGCCCGATCTGCGATGGATTGTCGCCGACGCGCAGGATGAAGTCATGTTGCTCGATGCCGCGTCTCAAGTCTTTTACGTTCCCCTGGCGCCTGAACGGCACGAAAACGAATTCTTAGATGGCTGCTTGCAGCGCATTGCGCGGCGTTAGCGGATTTAAGCGTGTCTGTCAACGAACTCGGGTGAGGCAGTGCCGCTGCATCGCCAGGCATAAAAGTGAAAAGCCGGGCTTGTGGCCCGGCTTTTCTGTGCTGCGTCTTGCTTGATGTTGAGACTGACTCGGCTTAAGCGGCGTCTTTCTTAGCAACATAACCGTACGCCATATTGCTGCGCGCGGTATCGCCGCCATTGGCGAGGTACTCGCCCTTGATCTTGGCGAGCATGTCGTTGTCCCACGGACGCACGCCTTCGGCGATCTTGGTTGGGTTCAGGCGGTACAAGCGCGCTGAATTTAGACCGAGGATCTTGTTTTTGACTTCGCCGTTGCCCGCACCGAGCTGGGTCTTCCAGCCTTGCTTCTTCATCATATCCTCTGGTATTTCGAGGCGGCGCATTGCTTCGATCTGCCATTGCGGCGAGCCGTACCACACGGAATCGGTGCCCCAAACGACGTTGTCCGCACCCATCAAGTTCACCATCTGACCCAAGAACGCGGCGCAGAAGCGTGGGTTGGTAACGGCGGTGCTGGCGAACGTCGAGCCGAGTTCGGCGTACACGTTCTTGTGTTTTGCGCCGATCTTGGCGAGGTCGGTCGACCAGGGGATGTAGCCGGTCTTTTCGAATTCCGCCATTTCTTGCTCGGGCGTATCCGCAAGCCACGGACGCAGCGCCGAGTGGTAAATGACGAAGTTCATCTTTGGCCAATCTTTAGCAGCCTTCTCGAGGTCGGCCACGGTCGCGTGTTCCCATGTGCCTGCGAAGGCTTTCTCGTAGTCGCGCGGCATCAAGCCCTTGTGAATACAGATGGTGTCGATGCCGGCCTTGAGCGCTTTCTCGTAGAACGGATACATCAGCTTCTCGTCGTCCAGGCGCCATGCGTACTTTGATGGGCCGAACGGATCGCCGATGGTGTAGGACTTCCAGCTAACCGGCTTCAACACTTCGATCGCGCGGTCAACTTCGTCCATCCAGTTGGGGTACTTCGGCGTGATAACGGCATGGCCGAGCATGCGAACCGTGCCGGACATCTTGTTGACGGAGCGGCAAGCGTTTTGAATCGCGTCGTTGGACAGCAGCCACCAGCTCGGATCATCGAACGGCGCGCCGGAGAGCAAGCTGACGGTAGTTTCCGAGTCAAGGAAGATTTCCTTGAGATAGTTGTCCATCTTGTAGCGCGACAGATTCAGCGGCGCCGAATCGATGTTCGGGTTGACTTTCGCGCCGATCGCCCACTTGGTCAGACCGAGCAAACCGTCTTGCTTGAAATCGTCGCGGATGAAGTGGGTTTGGTCGTCGAAAATGAACTGGCCCTTGAACGTGGATTTGCGGTCGCCCGCGGCATCCATGTTCGCAGCTTCAGCCTCGCTCACATCGAACAGCGGGCCATGGACCTTATTCATCGCCAAGAAAGCGGTGGCCATGCCGGCTGCGCTCGCCAAGAATGTGCGGCGGTCGATGCCGTAACGCTTGGCTTGCGTGTCGCCCATTTCTTTGATGAGCTCTTCGACTTGTTTTTGTTGGGCAGTTTGCGGCAGCGGGTTGTATTCGCCGTTCGATACCACTTGCGTGGGAATCGGGGAGCGAAACTCGAGCCTCTCCGCGCCTTCGACGAGTTTAAATTCCTCATCGCTCATATGCACGCCGATATGGCGTTGAATGTTGCTCATAACTCCTCCTGTACCTGATTGAGAATCGAAGATTACGCCCTACGTTCAAACTTCAATGCGCATTGAAGTTCCTGCTACGATGCCGCGCTTGGCGGCTTTCCTTCTCGTGCTGCAAAGCCTCGTGAGCACGCAGGCACGGCAACAGAACACTATTTCTTATTCTTGTCGTCGAATTCGTACTTCTTGTCGGCTTCTACAACGCCTTCGCACGCCGCCTTTTGGTTGTTTTTTGCGTTGGTGCAAGCGGTGCCGATCGCTACCATCGTATCGTTCGGATTTTCCTTGCAGAAGTAATCGACCTGCTTCTTTGCATCGTCGCAATTGCCGGCACGCGTGTCTTTTTCAGCGGACAGTGCCGAGCTGGCGGCGATTGCGAGCGAAATGCACAGCAACCCTGTAATACGCTTCATTGCTCCTCCTCCTATACGAATCTAGCGACTTATTTGATTTGAAGCACCCGGGCTAGAGCGGACCAGCCAGGCGCGGCGCTGCGTGCTTGACACAACTGTCGCATGCCGCCGCGTTCTTCATGCAGTATCTAACCTCAACTGTCGCGCCGGCGCAATAGCTGTGCAATCATGCGATGTTGCGGCGCACAAATCGAATTTCGCCCTCAGCCTTAGGCCGCGTAAGGTTGCCGAACTACAACACGAGGCAGCACTTGGAAGTGACCGTGTAAAATCACCAGCCGGTCACTGTCCGTAAGCTATTTGCCGCCAACGTCTGACACATGCTGCCAAAGCGAGATGGCATTTCGATAGCGTAAGTTACTTGGGATCAGACGGAGAATTCATGGATTTGACAGCCTATCGCGCGAGTGAGCAAGAACAGCTCAGGACCAGAGACCTCCTGCGCCTAATGCCTGATGTCGCCCCCACGGCCCTTGACATCGGTGCGCGTGACGGTCACATGTCCCTGCTCCTGGCACAGCGATGCGATTCCGTCACTGCTTTGGACTTGAGTGAGCCCCGCATCGCACACGAGAAAGTGAAATGCGTCGCGGGCAACGTGTGTGCGCTCGAGTTTGCGGACAACTCGTTTGATCTGGTCGTGTGCACGGAAGTCCTGGAGCACATTCCCACCGATCAACTACAGCGAGCTTGCGCCGAAATCGCTCGCGTGACTCGGAAAATCGCCGTTATTGGCGTGCCGTGTAGGCAGGACTTACGTATTGGCAAGACCACATGCTTGAGTTGCGGCAAGATCAATCCTCCATGGGGGCACGTGAATTCATTCGATGAAGCGCGGCTTAGTAGGCTGTTTGATCCGGGCATGCGGATCGAGCAAAGCTCCTATGTCGGAGAACACCGACATCGAACGAACGCTCTGTCCGCCTGGCTACTCAATGTGGCCGGCAACCCCTTTGGCACCTACGAACAAGAGGAAGCCTGCGTGCACTGCGGGCAAGTGTTGCAGCCTCCGCAGGGGCGCAGCTTTCTGCAAAAATTGTGTACCCGGGCAGCTTTCCTTTTGGATCTGCCACTTGGATTTATTGCCAGCCCCACTCCGCGCTGGATCCATATCCAACTAGTAAAGCGCTAAGTGGCTGACAAGCGGTTGCAGCTATGACCTCGGCAAGCCGAGGGGCTTTCCTGACGATCGCCATGCGTTGGGTGGATCGCTTGCTGGGCGTTATCAGCACTATCGTGCTCGCCAGGTTGCTGGTGCCCGCAGATCTTGGCATCGTCGCCGCAGCCGCGATCGTGATTGCCTTAGTCGATGTTTTCCTCGATTTGGGGGTTGTCGTTGCATTGGTGCGCAATCCCAATGCGCAACCATCCGATTTCAGCACGGCGTGGACTATACGCGTTGTTCAGGGCTGCCTCGCGACCGTCGTTGTTTTGTTGACCGCCGAGTGGGCTGCCGCTTATTTCCACGAGCCTCGCGTTGCCGCGGTATTGCGGGTACTCGCCTTTACTTTTGTCATTGGCGCCGTTGAGAACATCGGTGTCGTTAGTTTTCAGAAGGAAATGCGCTTTGACAAAGACTTTCAGTTTTTTTTCTATAAACGTGCATTCGGTTTCGTGGTGACACTGCTGTTGGCCGTGGAAATGCGTTCCTATTGGGCGCTGGTGGTGGGCACTGTTGTGAGCAAACTCTTTGGTGTTGTCGTGAGTTACCGCATGCACGATTTCAGGCCGAAGTTCACCGTCGAAAAATTTAAGGATGTGTTTGGTATTTCGCAGTGGGTTTTGGCTTGGAATGTGGCGCTCTACTTGGAAAAAAAGCTGCACCAATTTTTCGTTGGGGGACGCGAGAGCACAAGTGTAATGGGTGCTTACAGCTTGGCCGACGACATTGCTGCCATGCCAACAACGGAACTGCTCATGCCCATGAACCGCGTCTTATTCCCGGCTCTGGTCAAAGTCAGTCACGAGAGAACCGAATTCAAAAGACTCTACTTGCTGGCGCAAAGTATCCACGCGCTGATCGGCATTCCTGCCGGTATCGGCCTAGTATTGGTGGCGCCCGAAGTTGTAACTTGGTTGCTGGGTGAGAAGTGGCTCATCGCCATACCGTTCGTGCAGGTATTGGCGTTGCTGGGGATCGTGAACGCCATAGTCTCTAGTCAACTTTACGTTCTATTGACGCTTGGCAATGTTCGGCTGCTGGCTTTGCTCTCGACATCGCAAGTGGTTTTGTTCGGAGGTCTTGCCGTTTTCTTGATTCCGGGAGCCGGGGCCCTGGAGATTTCCTGGCTGCGCTTGCTGGTCTCCCTCGCGGGGTCGGCGCTGTACGCGCTCGCGATATTGCGGCACTTGGACAATCTTCGACTTTCTGAAGTGTTGAACGCTTTCGTCCGCCCCATTGTGGCCGGCGCCATTATGGCGGTGTGCGTCTGGCAATTCGGGGCGATGATAGCGGCTTCAAGCTTCTTGATGCTGCTGTTCAAAGTCGCATTGGGTGTAGTGATCTACCTGCTGGTTATCGCCGCGCTCTGGCTTGTTAGCGGCAGGCCTGCTGGTGCCGAGACCTATGTGATGGGAACGATCCGAGCTCTTTTGAGCACGCGCATCAGCTCCGGCAAAGGTGACGCGGACAAGCGCGCCGAGCCAAAACCTTAGGGGATTTTCGAAGATGGGCGATTTCTGATTCTGTTTCGCCCGCCGCTAGCCGGAATCAGGTTTGCGTAAACGTTTGGTCAAACAGTTTGGCAGTCTCGAGGCACTTGTGACGTCTGGTCTGCGCCTTAGCGATGGCTTCAGATGCAACTGGCGCTGCGCTGCGTCCAAGCAACTCCACGAATTCGAGGAGTCTTTGCTTGATTTCGTTCCTATCGTGGAGGTTTGCGATCGTGGGAACACCTGCCTCTCGCATAGCAGCCGCCGTTTCGCCGCATGGATCGGTCAAACCCAAGATCGGTTTGCGCGTACCAAAGTATTCGTAAAGCTTCGCGGGTACTTGATCGTTAGCGTTAGATGCTTGCATAACTAGTAGTGCGTCTGCGCTGAGCATCTCCGCAAGCGAGTCACGATGGGAAATGGGTGGTTCAATGCGCACGATCGAGGCGATAGAGTGCTTGGCTATCAGCTCATTTAGGAAAGTGTCGCTACTGGGGCCGCGCAAGACGACTTGCAACTGCTGAGGGGTGAGCAGCTTTTCTTGCAGCAGCTCACTGATGGCCTCGAAGAAAGGCCGCGGGTCGCGCAAGCTCGGATCGATGAACCCGCTATGAAGCAGCATCGGTCGTGTGTCTTCCGCGCTTCGAATAGCGGGCGTTACAGCCGACATGGTGCGCTCGTCCCAGCCATTGGCAATCACTAGGGACTTACGTGCGACTTGATCCCCGTAACGCTTGACATACAAGCGGCGCGTTCCTTCCGTTACGAACACGCATGCTGAGGAATGCTCCACCGCGCGCCGTTCTATGCGCTCGTGGCTGGCACGTTGCCGCAGATTTGCGGGATAGTCGTCCTCAACCATTGGGTCGCGGAAATCCGCAATCCACGGCAACCCTGTTGCGCGATGGAGGCGTGCAGCGATCAAGTGCGCACTGGCGATCGGGTAAGTGCTCCAAATAAGTTGCGGTCGGTATTGCCGAATCATCCTCAAGCCTGCCCACCAGCCACTGATCGCCCAACTTGCCCAACGGTCTGGTAGCGCGAGACAAATCGGATAGGGAGTGGCCGCACCAAACGGGCGGGCTATGTCGAACGCGAATGAACGGCGCACCGGAACACCTGGAGGGAGATCGCTCAGTTGGCTGGTGTCAATTCGATCATAGGCCCGCGGGTGCGCACTTAAGACGATCGGCTGCCAGCCGAAGTCAGGCAGGTACCGCGCGAGTGACAGCGGGCGCTGCACGCCGCTAGAACCCGCCATCGGCGGAAACGGAAAAGTGATAAGCAGAACGCGTTTTTCGCTACGGGTAGGTATGGGTAAATTCATCGGGTAGGTTCGCACTTTGGCTACGAGGGCTAAACAGAACGCCAACCCTATCAGCAGCTTTGCGAAGTTTTCACTCTTGGCAAGTTACCGGCCAGCGCCTGCGCGTTTGCGCAGGCGCTGACATGAGTTTTATCCTCATTCATTGAGAGTTGCTTGATGCGTACAGGACGGCGCTTCTAGACTTTTGCACGGAAGAGGCAGTTGGAGATGCCTGCTAAGGCCTTCACTGCCACCGTTCTAGCTGACCAATCGGTTTGCGCAACCGCGACAATGCGTGGCCAGAATTCTAAAATCAGATGCTAGCTTCGGTGTCAAGCTTGTTTGGCGAGACGATCGCGTATGCGCGCGTCTTGCGGTAAAGCGTGGCGCGGGAGATGCCCAAAGTGCGGGCGGCCGCCGAATACTGCCAATGGTGTTGTCTAAGCGCCGAAATGATTTGTTCACGTTGCGATACTGGCTTGGGAATGGCCTCAGAACTATTTTTGTTGCTTACTGACGTCATATCAGTGGTAGTAGTATGCGATTTGGATGGCCCTGGCGGCGAGTGCGTGACCCGCGCAGCATGCATCGAAATAAAGGCAGCGCGGCTCCTTTCCGCATGGCGCTCTCGTGGCGCTCGCACTTGGCCATAGTACGGCGTATCGGTTCCGGTGGCGCGAACCGTCAGCGCTTGTGCAGATGGGCCCAAATTCGCCAGAGCTTCTTTACGGATCTGGAACAGGCTTTCCACCGTTAGGGGTTTTGCGCCTTTCTTCGCGACCAGTTCCGCCTGAGCGCGCCGGTTTGCTGCAAGCAGCCTGCCTTCTTCGTCAAAGGCGAGCAAGTATTCCGTTTGTACCTGCAGGAATTCGGCGCTACGGCTGAGCTGCAGAACGTGAGCGTGTTTGAACCGATCAAGGAAGTAAGCGTTCTCCACCATGTCGGCCGCCAGCGCGACAAACTTGAGCACCAGATTTTGGCTGCGCTTGTCGTCGGGCGAATAAAGTGCCGAGGCATCCAAAATGGCGCGCACGCTGCCGTCCACGTCGAAAATCGGTGCCGCGCTACAGGTGAGCGTGGTGTTCGGAGCGCGAAAATGTTCGCGTTTGTGCACGGTGATCGGCACGCCATCGATGATGGATGTGCCGACGCCGCAAGTGCCTTCGGCAGATTCGGTCCAAACCGAGCCCAGATAGAGGCCTGCTTTCTTAAGTTCTTTGTCGAGTGTCGGTTGGCCAACGAAGTCGATGGTGACGCCGTCTGCGTCCGTGAGCAGAACGACATAATTTGCGTCGCGAACATGCTCATACAGGCGTCGCACGCCGTGGCGGGCGATACGCAGGAACGATTCAAGCGGCTCTTGGCGTTCGCGCAAGCTGGAACCAGTCAGAATTCGCGGCTGCGCGGTTCTGCCCGGGTCGAGCCCATAACCCTCGAGCGAGCGCTGCCACGAGCGTAGCAAGCGGTCCTTATCGGCGCTGTTTGGCTGTATTGATGGATCGGACCAGCGTACAGCCGTGTAGACGCGTTCGGCGTGAGCGACGCCTTCTTTGCGCAACATCTGTTCTTCCTCCTCCTGGAAGCAGCGGGTTGCTTGTTTGTTTATACGTTTTGCGCTGCTGCTCGGACTTATACGCCTAGCCGCGAGCCAGCGTCAAGCGCGTGCAAGAGACAGAGCCAGACCTGGCGGCGCATTTGATGATTCCATCCTGTCTAGGAGGGGGCGATGGGGCCGGGTGGGTATACTATAGGGCATGTGAGAAGTCACAAGCCCTATATCCAGGCAGGTGCAGCCGATGCCAGCTTGACCGTTTGGCAACGTATACTAGGGTGTGATTAGGCCGCATGAGAAACATACAATTAATAGGTGCGGCGTTGTGCTCCCTGCTGGAGGACGGAGTGCGCTTGTATGCAGCGCGCTCTGGGGAGTGGAATCTACTCTGGAGGCTTCCATGAAACTGCTTTTGGCTGACGACCACGCACTTTTTCGCCAGGCCTTGCGTCACATATTGAGTGAACTGGGGTCCGATACGGTAGTCATTGAAGCTGAGAGCTTGGGCAAGGCGCTCGCGCTGGCCTCGGAGCACCAAGATCTTGATCTAGTGTTGCTTGATCTAAAGATGCCAGACGTACAAGGCATCGATTCCGTCTACGCCTTCCGGCAGCGCTACCCTGCGCTTCCGATCGTAGTGCTTTCCGCTTCAGAAGATTGCGATGACATCGAGGCAGTGCTCGACGCGGGCGCGCTCGGCTTTGTGCCAAAGTCCTCGCCTGCTGCCGTGCTGATTAGCGCTCTGCGCTTGGTGCTGGAGGGCGGCATCTACCTGCCTCCGCAATTGCTGAGCCGCGTTGCGCCGTCGCCTCGGCCGGCGCACTACCCCAATCCGGTTCTGAGCGGTCATGGCCGCGTGGATGGCTTAACTGAACGCCAGATCGAAGTGCTGCGCCTGCTGGAGCAAGGCAAATCCAACAAAGAAATTGCGCGCGACCTCTCGCTGAGCGAAGGCACGATCAAGATTCACCTAGCCGCGGTGTTCCGCGCGTTGAACGTGCGGAACCGCACGGAGGCGGTGCTAGCTGCTCAGCGCCTACAAACGACGAGCGGCGCTGGCAGTGCGGCTGGCCCGCGCGCGGCACAGCCGCGCGCACTCTAAGTTATCGCGGCACAGCCGCGCGCACTCTAAGTTATCGCGGCACAGCCGCGCGCTTTCAATTATTGGCGGCACAGCCGCGCGTTGCTTACGAAGCCGCGGCACCCAGCGAGGTTGGGAAACTCGCAGCAAAAATGCCGGCACTTCCATTGTTTGCCTACTAACCTCACTTTGGATGCCGGGGTGGCGGCGATGGACTTGCCACGCGGCACATGCTCATCGCAGCTTTTGAGCGAGTCTCTAGGCCATTTGGCATAGACCAAAGGCTCTAAACCCTCACCTTGCTTGACGTGGTTAGCCTGCGTTGCCAAGATGCGGCCATGGCCGGTGCGCTCTGCGCCACCACAGCCTACCGCTGGGCAACCATGACTCGCTGGGGAATCAAGAAACGCGTACTGTTGTTGGCGCTCGCACCCGCGCTTCTCACGGCATTGGTGCTCGTGAGCTATTTCGCGCTGGTGCGCTATCTTGGCGTGCACGACGAGGGACGAGCCCATGCGTTCTCACTGGCACGTCAGTTCGCATTGCGTGCCTCTACTGCGTTAGAGCGTGTCGACCGTACCGAGCTTGAGCGCCACGCTCGCATGCTGCTGCTCGAACCCGATGTGCGCCGTGTGACGATAGTCGATGGGCGCGGAGCACAACTTGCGCGAATCTCGAATGACTTTTCCGGTGCCGGGCAGGCGGGCGCAGCAATCGCTGTTGAATGGCCGATTGAGGGCCGCGCCGCGGGAGCGGCGTCTACTCTCGCCACCGACGCCGTGCCACCGTTACTGGGCAAGGTAAGCATTGAAGTTTCCGATCGCGCGGCGTCGCAGCGCTTGTGGCATGAACTCGGTTTATTGATTGGCCTTTGGCTCGTCTGCTTTTCGGCCGCTGCTGCGCTTGCGCTGCGCCTCGGCCGCGAAATCACTTTGCCCATGGGAATGCTGGCGAAGGCCGTCGACGACATCGCTGCTGGAGACCTCGATACGCGCATCCCGGTGGGCACAGGCGGCGAGTTCGCCAAGCTGGAGAGCGGTATCAACGACATGGCCGCGCGGCTGAAAGCTTCGCAGGAGAATCTGCAGCGGCGCATCGCCGAGGCAACTGCGAATCTGCTCGCGCAGAAAGAAGAGGCCGAGCGCGCCAACATGGCGAAGTCACGCTTCTTGGCTGCAGCCAGCCATGATCTGCGTCAGCCGATGCACGCGCTGATGTTGTTTGTCACCGACCTCAAACAGCGCATTCAGTACCCTGAGGTTAGCCGCATTGTGCATAACATCGAGAGCTCGGTGAGCGCGATGGTGAGCCTATTCAATGCGCTGCTGGACATCTCGCGGCTTGACGCCGGCGTGTTGCATGCCAACCCGGTCGATTTCCCGATTCAGAGTTTATTTGATAGGTTGCGCCTCGAGTTCAGTGCCGCGGCGCGCGAAAAAGGCCTGGATTTTTCTGTGATGGGATCGAAACAAGTGGTGCGCACCGATCCTTTGCTGCTTGAACGCATTGTGGTCAACTTGGTTGCCAATGCCGTGCGCTATACGGCTCGCGGCGGCATCGTGGTGGGGTGTCGGCGCCAGCGTGATGCGGTGCGCGTCGAAGTTTGGGACAGCGGCCCTGGCGTGCCGCTGGAGCGGCAGCGCGATATCTTTCAGGAGTTTTTCCAGCTCAGCAATCCAGAGCGCGACCGCAGCAAAGGTTTGGGCTTGGGCTTGGCGATTGTCGAGCGCATGGCGAAACTAATTGGTACACGGGTGCGTTTGCGCTCGGTGGTGGGCAAAGGCTCGGTGTTCTTCTTGACCGTGCCGCTCGGGGCTGCCGCGCGAGTAGTACGTGAACGCGCTGAGCCGATGGAATTAGTTGGCCAACCGCTTGCGGGCGCTTTCGTGGTGGTAGTCGACGACGAAGGGCCGATTTTGGAGGGCATGCGCGGCTTGCTGCTTAGCTGGGAATGCGAAGTCGTCGCTGTCGACAGCCAAGCGTCGGCGCTGGCTGCCGCAACGCAAGCCGGCAAAGCACCCGATGCCATCATTAGCGACTATCGCTTGCGCGATGATGAGAACGGCATCGACGTGATTCGCGCCTTGCGCGCAAACTTTGGCGCGGCGATTCCCGGCATCCTCGTAACCGGCGACACGGCCCCGGACCGGTTGCGCGAAGCGGAGCAGAGCGGGTTTTATCTCATACATAAGCCCGTGCGGCCGGCTAAGCTTAGAACCTTGCTCACACACTTGCTTACCCGGAAGAAAGTGCAACCCCCAGCGCTCGTCAGCCAGTCTTTCTAGCAACCGATTTTTCTTTTTGGTTCGTTTCTGCCGATAAGTGCGCCATTGCGGTCGATATCATGGCCAGACGAGCGCCGGCAACGACTGCGCGCCTTATATGCCGCACCAGCGCCGCGCGATGGTGGTGAAGTATTCCACCGACTGCTCGATCTTGCTCATGTGCGCGTATTCGTCGGTTTGATGCGCCTGCGCGGCCTCTCCTGGACCGAGCACCACCGTTGGCGGCGACTTGAACGCTTTGCGCAGCGCTGCCGCGTCGGTAAAGAACGGGCCGGTAATGGGCTCCGGGCGCTTGCCGAGGAACGGCGTCACGGTGTCGAACACATGCTGCATCCACGGATCGTTCGGATCGGTGTAAACGCTGGGCACGTCCATGATCGCCTCAAGCTCTACATCTACGCCAAGGTGGCGCTGTAAGTCGGCTTTGATCTTGGCGTGATCCTGGTTCGGCGTGGTGCGCATGTCGATGCCGATCATCGCCTCATCTGGCACCGAGTTATAGTTGAGTCCGCCTTGGAATACGCCGACATTGAGAGAAGGCAGCCCGAGCGCCGGGTGGGCGTGCGGTTTGCCGAAATCGTAGCCCTCAAGCTTCGACACCGCGCGCGCCGCCTTGTAAACAGCGTTATCCCCAAGATGCGGCATCGAGCCATGCGCAGTCTTGCCGCGCGTTTTGGCGCACACCCAGAACGCGCCTTTATGGCCGACCATCGGGTAGTTTCCAGTTGGCTCGGCAACGACGATCGCGCCTGCATGGCCCAGCACGCCGGAGGCTTCCAGATGATTGGCACCGCCACAGCCTTTCTCCTCGTCCGCGGTTATTACGACGATCACACCCGGCGAGCGCTCCAGTTGCTTTGCAAGTTGTTGCATGACGATGGTGAATGCGGCGACGCCGGCCTTCATATCACTCACGCCGCGGCCATACATCTTGTCGCCATCGGTTTCACCCGCGAACGGATCTTTGCTCCACGCCTTGCGCCCGAGCGGCACAATGTCGATATGGCCGGTAAAGCAAATCGGCTTCTTCTCGGCGGAGCCACCAATGCGCGCCACCAGACTGGTGCGCTTGTCCTCGAACTCGTGGTAACTGATCTTGAAACCCGCTTGCTCGTAGATCCGGCCTAGGTGTTGCGCGCAGATGCGCTCGTCGCCAGGCGGATTGATGGTGTTGAAACGCACAAGTTCCTTGGTCAGTTCGATGGCGCGCGACATAAGAAATCTCTTTGATGGCCTCGCCTTCATTGTAAACGCAATTCCGAGTTCGCTTCGCCGGGATGGCGGTGAGACAATTTCAATAACTACTGACCCATCGCGAAAGAATGGCCATGCGCATCGTCGACTCGCAACTACATCTTTGGGGTGCAAACAGCGCGGCGCGGCCTTGGCCGGCCGGGCGCGAGCGCGACGCGCAGCGGCCCTATCCGGTGCCGAAGGAAGCACTGCTGCTGGAGATGGATTTGGCCGGCGTTAGCCGCGCCATATTGGTGCCGCCCTCGTGGGAGGGCGATCGCAACGATCTTGCCTTGGAAGCGGCGCGCTCTCATCCCGAGCGCTTTGCGGTGATGGGCCGTTTTGCTTTGCACGAACCTCCCGACCTCGAACGTGTCGCCGCGTGGAAACAGCAGCCGGGCATGCTCGGCATGCGCTTCACCTTTCACCACGAACACTATCGCCGCGCACTGACCGACGGCTCCTCAGAATGGCTCTGGGCGGCGGCGCAACAGCACGCGATTCCGCTGATGATGCTCATGCCAGGGGCCATGCATAGCTTGGAGCGGCTAGCACAAAACTATCCGGCGCTGCGCATCACGATCGATCATTCGGGTCTGCCATTCGATCAGAAAGCACCGCAAGCGCTGCAAGACTGGCCGCAGGTAGCGGCGCTCGCCAGGTATCCCAATGTCGCGGTCAAGGTTTCCGGACTGCCAGCGCTCTCCACACAAGCGTTTCCTTTTCGCGACGTGCACGACACAGCGCAGCGCTTGTTCGATGCCTTCGGCCCATACCGCACCTTCTGGGGCACCGACTTGACGCGCATGTCGTGCACCTACCGCGAATGCATCAACATGTTCACGCAAGCGTTGCCTTGGTTGACCGGCGAGGATCTCGAATGGGTGATGGGGCGTGGCGTTTGCGAATGGTTGGGATGGGCTTGATAGTGCCCGCGCATGCGGTGCGTTGAGTGTCCGTGCCCTGACGCGCTTAGCACCGAAGACGCAGTACGCGATTTGCTCGTCAAAATTCCCGCAAACACGGCTTTAGTCGTCGTTGCTTGTCCAAGCGTGGCCCGCGAAGCAGTTAGCGTCCTTTGAATTGCGCCTTGCGCTTCTCGTTGAATGCCGCGATTCCCTCACGCCGGTCATCGGTATCGACGAGGTGATTGTAGGCTTCTACTTCAAATCGGTAGGCTGTTCGGATCTCCATTTGCCCACCATAACGGATTGATTTCTTTGCTTGCCGCACTGCGAGCGGTGCGTTCGCGGCAATTGTGTTTGCAGCGGCTAGCGCCACTGAGACGACTTCGCCTGGTTCGCAAAGGCAATTTATCATGCCCCAAGCCGCGGCTTCCTCCGCCGAAAAGGGTTTTGCCGTCATGATGATTTCCTTCGCGCGGCGCTCGCCGATCGCGCGCGGCAAGTTCTGTGTGCCGCCCGCGCCGGGAATAATGCCGAGAGAAGTTTCGGTGAGCGCGAAGCGCGCGGTGCGCGCGGCGTAGATAAAGTCGCACATCAGCGCGAGTTCGCAGCCGCCCGCATAAGCCGCGCCGTTCACCGCCGCGATGATTGGTAGCGGCAAATCGCCCAACGCCCAAAACGCGCGCTCGAACAATTCATGTTGCGCGCGCCAAGCATCACGGGTCATGCCGTTGCGCTCCTTTAAGTCTGCCCCGGCGCAAAACGCCTGATCGCCGGCGCCAGTCAATACCGCGCAGCGATACTCGTCCGCGTCGTCAGTGAGACGCGTCCACAGATCGAGCAACTCGCTGCCCATAGCGGTGTTAAAGGCATTGCGCACTGCGGGGCGGTTGAGGCGGACCAGTAGCACATGGTCAAACGGAGTCTCACACAGGAGAGTCTGATATTGCGGCAGTGTCATAGGGTCTCTGCGAGGAGATGGGTGAAGTCATTGCTCATTGCGAGTTGCCTGATGCCGGGACACTTTTGTCGTCTCTCGGAAGATGGAATCCATGCGACGCGCGGAACAGTAGTAGATTCCCGCCTGCCTGGGATGATGGGAGTCTTGATTTGCATAAACTCGCAGTTGCGTAGCGCGCAACGATGCGCGTCAAGGAATCGATCCTCACGTTAGCCAAAGTACGCTGCTTGCACCTGCTCGTCGCGCCGCAATTGCGCCGCGTTGCCTTCGGCAACCACTCGTCCCTGCGCGAGCACGTATCCGTAGTGCGCGATCTTGAGTGTTTGGCGCACGTTTTGTTCGACCAAAAACACCGTCACGCCTTGTTCGTTGATACGCTGGATGACCTTGAAGTTCTCTTGCACGAACAGGGGCGACAGTCCGAGCGACGGTTCGTCGATCAATAGTACTTTCGGCGCCGCCATCAGTCCGCGCCCGATCGAAACCATCGCTTGCTCGCCGCCGGACATGGTGCCCGCGAGCTGTGTACGGCGTTCGTTCAGGCGAGGGAAAATATCGAACACTCGCTGCATGCGCGCGATGACCGCGCTTTTATCTTCTTCAGCGTAGGCGCCGAGCCGTAGGTTCTCTTCGACCGTGCTCTTGGCGAAAACTTTGCGGCCCTCCGGGATACAAGCGATGCCAGCCGCGACGATTTCGTGTGTCGGCTTGCCTGTGATGTCGTCCTGCGCCAATGTGATGCGCCCTGCGCGCGGCGCGGTCAAGTTGAGGATCGTGCGGATCAGCGTTGTCTTGCCCGAGCCATTGGCGCCTAGCAGGCACGTGATTTGTCCCGCTTGGGCGCGCAGGTTCACATCGTGCAGCACGTCGGCCTGGTCGTAGCCGGCGGTGAGGGAGGTGACGGTGAGCGGGGCAGACATTAGTATCTGCGAAGTGCGAAACGACAAACCTGAAACGTACCAGGCAAGCGCGGCGCACGGCAAGAGCCGGGCGCACACCGTTGACCGCGCATGAAGCGGCCCGAGGGGCACATTTCACTTTTCATGTTCACCCTTCGTGAATACTCTCCACGCCCAGATAGGCCTCCTGCACCTTGGCATCCTGCGCGACCTCACGATACTTGCCTTCCGCGATTTTCTGGCCGAAGTTGAGCACAACGCAGCGATCGGTAATGCGCTCGATCACGCCCATTTCGTGCTCGACGATGATAATCGTCAAGTCAGCGATGCGTTCTCGCGCTTGCAAGATGTCGTCCATGAGCGCGCGCGTTTCTTCGTGCGTCATGCCGGCGGACGGCTCATCTAGCAGCAGCAGCTTTGGCCGGCTGATGAGCGCGCGGCACACTTCCACGCGGCGGCGGTCAATCATGGTGAAACCCGCCATTGGTTCGTCGAGCCTATCGGCGAGCGGCGCATCGAAAGTACGCATCAGCTCGCGCGCCTCGGTGTAGGCCGCGCCTACCTCGGCGGCTAGCGCGCCGCGCTGCATTAAATTAAACCACAAGCTGGAGTTCAAGCGCTTGTGGTTGCCGATCATGAGATTCTCGAAGATCGACAACTCTAGATTCAAGCGTGAGCGCTGGAAGGTACGCGCGATCCCGGCGCGATAGATTTGCTGCGGCGTGCAAGCGCTGATGTCGCGACCATCAAATTCGATGTGGCCGGAGGAGGGTGCGTAGATGCCAGTGAGCACGTTGAAGAACGTGGTCTTGCCGGAACCATTCGGGCCGATGAGACCCAGTATCTCGCCCCGAGGCAAGCTCAAGTCCAAACCATCCAGTGCCGTCACACCGCCGAAACGGCGCGTCAGCACGCGGCAATGTAGCAGCGCATTCATCGGATTCGATCGGTGAAACTGCGCTGCGCGCGTGGAACCAAACCTTGCGGGCGCAGCAGCAACACCGCCACGACCAGCAATGCGAACAGCAAGAAGCGGTATTCCTGAATCACCTGCAGCTTCTCCGGGAGGATGAGCACGATAGCCGCACCCAGCGGCACGCCCCAAAAGCTGCCCAATCCGCCGAGCAGGATGATAGAAATCATGATGAGCGAGTCGCTCAGCGTGAAGTTGTTCGGCGCGATAAATCCGAGCATGGTTGCCTGCACGCTGCCGGCGAGCCCCGCAAGAAAATTGCCGATAGAAAATGCGGTGATCTTCCAGCGTGCCACGTTGATGCCAAACGTGGTGGCCGCCAACTCGTCCATTCGCACGGCATCGAAATTGAGCCCAATCCACGAGTGCTCCAGCCGCCGCACCAGCAGAAAGGCAAATATCGCTAGCACCAGCGCGAGGGCGATGTAGGCTACGTAGAAGGAAAGTTCTTGTTCGCCGACTGTGATGTTGTCGTTGAGGTTCCAGCCGAACAGAGTAAAACCGGGTAGCTTCAACCCTTGCGGCCCGCCGAGCGCGTCGTTCACTTCGAGGAAGGTTTTGAACAAGATCCCGAACGCAATGGTGATGAGGGCGGCGTAGTGGCCGCGCGTGCGCAGGATCGGCAGAATCAAGAGCGAGCCCAGCAGCGCCGCGACCGCGCCAGCGAGCAGCACAATCAGCCAGTGCGGCAGCGCAGTGTGCGCCGCGAGCACCGCGGTGGTGTAAGCGCCGGTGCCGAAGAACGCCGCGCCGGCGAAATTCACAACGCCCGCGCGGCCGAACTGCAGGTTTAACCCCCAGCAGGCGACGCAATAGAGCAGTGTGGTACCGATCATGAGCAGCGCGAAATGATCCTCGCGCAACACCAATATCAGCGCGATCAACGCCGCAACCGCCAAGAGCGGCGCAAGACGCGGGTGCGCTCGTCCGGCCTGGCCTAAGCGGCTCAGCAAACCGAACTTGGCAGCCGCCGCTGCGGTGCCAAAGCCGAGCACGATCAGCGCGCCGATCAAGCGCTGATCCTCTGCGTGCAGCAGGACGGCAGCGTAGGCCGCGATGGCGGCGGCAGCGAGCGCGAGTAGGGTCATTGTTCTACCAGTGCGCTAGACTCGCTGGGCTTCCTGCTCGGCGATCAACCCGGTCGGCTTCCACGCCATGAGCGCGATTACCACCGCGAACGCGAAGACATCCTTGTAGCTACTGCCGAACGGAATTGCGACTGCGCCGATCGTTTGCAGCGCGGCGAACAGAAAGCCGCCGATGATGGCGCCGTAAAAGTTACCCAGGCCGCCGACAATCGCCGCGGCGAAACCGATCACTCCCAAGTTCAAACCCATGGAGAAGTTGATTTCGTTGTAGTAAAGGCCGTTGATGATGCCGGCGAGCGCGGCGAGGGCGGAACCGAGCGCGAAGGTGATGAGCACGATCTTGGTGTAATTGATGCCCATGATTTTGGCGGTTTCCTCGTCTTGCGCCACCGCGCGGATCGCAAGCCCCAGTTTTGTGCGGCCGATCAGCCAATGCGTCGCGATGATGACCAACGCGCCGAGCGCGAGCAACAATAGGCTATCAGCGCGCAGCGATAAAGCGCCTAACTGCAACGCGTCGTCCGGCAGCAGGCGCGGGAAAGGTTTGGGGTTGGAGCCCTGCGGATAAAACACGCGCACCGCTTCGCGCAGTGCGGTGCCGAACATCAGTGTAATGAGCAGCGTGTTTAGCGCTGGCGCGGATTTGAGCGGCAGCACCAAATAGCGTCCCACCAGCGCGCCGACCAAGCCGGTGAGCGCGATGCCGGCCACTAACATCAAAGCTAACTGCAGCAGCGGTTGCTCGATGCCGGCCGCGCTCAAACCCAATGCGGCTGAGAGCGCGGTGAACGCGCCCAGCATCAGCACGTCGCCGTGCGAGAACTTGATGACGTCCAGCACGCCGAAGAACAGCGTGAAGCCCACCGCGACGAGCGCGTACATCATGCCGAGCATGGCGCCGTTCACCAAGTGCTGCAGGATACTCGCGCTATCCATATACGGGGTAGTAGTAATTAATGGTGAATCTTATTGAATCTTGTTTTTCAAGATGAGCGGTATGCAGTATCGTATGTTCTGGCAGTCTAGCGCAGCCGTAGCGTTGCGTCTCGAGAATGTGCGTGAGCCGCAATGATAGCTGAGCGCAATAGCGTGTCCTGGTACGGCGCGGGGGCGCGTGCGGTAGGACCGAGCTTGCCCGCGAGCCGGTTCAGTCTATCGCGAGCAAACTCGGTCCTACGCGGATGTGTTCTGGCGATCGCCCGCAGGCGGGCGCCCCGCCACGCGCCGCGGCACCCGCAAACGCGTCGCGGCCCCGGGCAGACCCTTCTCCAGCATGCCGATCACCGCTTCGGCGAAATCCGCGTAGCGGATGCGACCGTTCGGGCGCAGCCATGTGAACGTCCAGTTGATCATGCCAAACAGCATCATCGCCAGCGGCGTGGCGCGCTGCGCATCGACCTCACGCGGATAGGCCCCGGCCAGTGCGGCACTGAAGGCTGCGACGATTTCGCGCTCGTGATTCAAAATCCGCTCGCGCTGTTTGCGCGGCAGGTACTTCACGTCGTTCAGCAGTACGATGTGGCGCGCGTGGGAGCTTTCGTAGGCCGCGAGGAACGCGCGAACCAATGCATACAAGCGCTCGCGTCCCGCTTCGTGAGCCGACTGCGCTTGCGCGGCGACCTCGAGTAGATGGCGAGTGTAGCCGTCGAGCAGATCGAACAGCATCGCCTCTTTGCCTGGGTAGTAGTGGAACAACAACGCTTTCGATACGCCGCAGCGCGCGGCGAGTTCGGCGGTGGAGGCGGCGGCGTAGCCTTGTTCCGCGAAAAGTTCCGCGGCGGTTTCGAGAATGTTCGACTGTTGTACGCCGCTTGCCGCGCGCGAAGGCTTACGCGCATCCGAGCTTGGCTTTCGGGTGGCAGCGAGCTGAGGCGAAATATTGAATGCATCCGCACCCGCTGCCGCATCGCGAGCAGATTGCAAGCGAGCTCTTGGCGGGCGAGCGGCGCGCGTAGTCATCGCGCGTCGTAGTCCACGACTACTTCATCCGTTTCCGGATGCGATTGGCAAGTGAGGATGAAGCCTTGCGCCATCTCGCGCTCTTCCAGGGAGTAGTTTTTATCCATGCGCACTTTGCCGGAGATGAGCCGCGCACGGCAGGTGCAGCACATGCCGCCTTTGCAGGCATAGGGCAAGTCCGCACCGGCGCGCAGCGCGGTATCGAGAATGCTAGCGCCGTGCAGCGGCACGCGCAGTTGCCGCCGTGCGCCGTCGACGATGATGGTCACGTTGGCCGCAGGCGCTGCAGCGTCGTCGATCACTGGCGTTGTCGCTGCTGCAGGCGCGCCTGCAGCGGGCGATGGCGTGCCGAAGCGCTCAGTGTGGATATGTTCCGGCGCGACACCGGCTGCGCGCAGCGTCGCCGAGACCTCGTCGATCATCGAATGTGGTCCGCAGATGAACGCTTCGTCGATGCGCTCGGCCGGCAGCAAGTTATCGAGAAACATCTTGCACTTCGCGCCATCGAGGCGGCTGTTGAACAGCTCGATTTCCTGATGCTCGCGCGAGAAGACGTGATACAGCGCGAAGCGCTGCAGATAGCTGTCCTTCAAATCTTCCAGCGTCTCATGAAACATCACCGAATCGATGTTGCGATTGCCGTAGACGAGCGTGAAATGGCTGCGCCGCTCGACCGCGAGCGTCGCCTTGATGAGCGAAAGCACCGGGGTCATGCCGCTGCCGGCGACGAACGCCACATAATGTTTGGCATTCGCAGCATCGAGCGCGGTGTAGAAGCGCCCGTCCGGCGGCATGACGTCGATCTCGCCGCCGGCTTGCAAATGCTGGTGCGCGAAGGTCGAGAAACGCCCATCTGCCACACGCTTGATCGCCACTTGCAGAACGTCCTCGTGCGGCGCGGAGCAGATCGAATACGAGCGGCGCACATCTTCACCGTCCAGGAAAACGCGCAGCGTGAGGTGTTGGCCTTGTGTGAAGCGGTATAGCGGCTTGAGACTGTCGGGTACGGTGAAAGTGACGACTTTCGCCTCCGGTGTGTCGAGGTGTGCTTGGGCGATGCGGAGTTTGTGGAAGCGAGGCGGCATCTATGCGCGAACGCGCTGCGCGTGCGTGGCAGAACACCGAGAGGCGTAGGGTGGGCAAAGCGCGGCGTGCCCACCAATCAGCGCCGATTCCGCGTGGGCACGTTGCGCTTTGCCCACCCTACCAAAATCGGCGGCGGGAATGACGAGATTCGTTCTGCGGGAAGCCATGTTCAAATCGCCTTGAAGTACCCAAACGGTTCGCGGCACGCGCGGCAGCGGCGCAGTGCTTGGCACGCCGTGGAACCGAAGGCGGAAAGCTCTTCGGTCTCGCGCGAGCCGCAGCGCGGGCAGGCCACCTCGGTCTGTTGGGGCGAACCCATGCATGCCGCGCCGCTGGGCGGCGCGATGCCGTGCTCACGCAGTTTCTCGCGCGCCGCAGCGCTCAGCCAATCCGTTGTCCATGCGGGGCTCAGCACCGTTTTGATTTCTGTCTGATTAAAGCCGCCGCGCGCCAGCGCTGCGCGAATATCCTGCTCGATCATCTCCATCGCGGGGCAGCCGGAGTATGTCGGTGTTATTAAGATCTGCACTGATTCATCGGTGCATACTATTGACCGTACGATGCCCATCTCGATCACGTTCAACACCGGAATCTCGGGATCGAGAACTTCCATCAGCAGTTCCTGTACGCGCTTAACTCCGTCCCCCCGCGCGACGGCGGGCGCAGCCTGGACCTCGCTTATCTGCGCGTCGGAGGAAGATCGGGATGGGGGTGCGGCCTCGCACGTATTCGCGAATTCTGTGGCGCTCACCATTTCGCTCCGGGGTAAGCGCGCTGCATGAATTGCATCTCCGCCAAGATATAGCCGAGATGCTCGCTGTGGTAGCCGGACTTGCCGCGCGAACAGAACGTCGTCGCCGCCGGCAGCGTCAGCGTGGCTTGTTCCATCAGCGGAAGGATCCGCGCAGCCCAAGCGCTTTCCAGCGACGAGGGCAGCACGCCGATGCCGTCCCGCGCCGCTGCGGCATCGACCTCGTCATCAGTGAACAACTCGCGGCTATAACGCCACAATTCGTCCAGCGCGGCCTGCGCGCGCGCGTGCGATTCTTCGGTGCCGTCGCCCAAACGCAGCAGCCAATCGGCGCTGTGGCGCCAATGGTAGTTGGCTTCTTTGAGCGACTTGGCGGCAATGGCGGCGAGTTGCGCGTCGTGCGATGCTTGCAAAGCCTGCCACAGCTCGCACTGATAAGCGAAGAACAGCGCATTGCGCACAGTCGTGTGCGCGTAGTCGCCGTTCGGCAGTTCCACCAGCGTGACGTTGCGAAACCCTTCCACGTCGCGCAAGAAGGCGAGACTGTCTTCGTCGCCGGTCCCCTGCAAAGCGGCGGCGTGCGCGAGCAGCAAACGCGCCTGGCCGATCAAGTCGAGGGCGATGTTTGTGAGCGCGATGTCTTCTTCCAGCACCGGCGCGTGGCCGCACCATTCGGCCAGGCGTTGGCCGAGGATCAACGGATTGTCGCCGAGGCGGAGGAGGTAGTTAGCCGGCTGCATTGACGTTCGGCAAGTACTTCCGCATTTGCTCCCAATGCTTGTCGTAGGTGCTTGGCTCTTGACCTTCCAGTGCGTTCATCCCATCCAGATAACTTGCGACTTCAACGTCAAGGTAGTACCGCAAGCGGTCAAGGTCGAAATATCGGATCAGATTGGGAAGGTTGTGGATGTGGCTGGACTCCAGCGCGCAGTAACGCGACAGCGAGGGTTTGCCAGTCAATGCGGCGAATCGGATGCTGATCGCAGCCAGGTGTAGGATCTCGCACGCGGCATTCAGCACTTCCGGGGGGCATTTCTGGTTTTGCTTCACGTGCGACTCACATGTGGTCGACTTCATCCGGCAATTGATAAAACGTCGGATGCCGGTAAATCTTGTCTTCCATCGGATCGAAGTTGGCGGCTTTGTCGTTCGGGTCGGAGGCGACGATTGCACTCGATGGCACGATCCAAATACTTACGCCTTCTTGGCGCCGCGTGTAGACGTCGCGCGCCATTTGAATCGCCATCTTCGCATCCGGCGCATGCAAGCTGCCGACGTGCTTGTGATCCAAGCCTTGCTTACTGCGGATGAAAACTTCGAAGAGCGGCCATTCGTTCATTGTTTATTCCTTAGTGCGGCACCTCGTAGCTTGGATGGAGCTAGCGCAATCCAGGGCAAACTCCCCCGCAAACAGCTGCGCTCCTTGCGGGCTATGGCTGCTTCGGATGAAAGGTTCAACGAGAGACCACTCGTTCGCGTTCATGGATTGTTCCAGTCGTAGTTTGCTGGCGGATCCGCTGCGCTTGATCCGCCCTACGTGTTCCGTTCCTAGTGGTGATCGATCTCACGCCACTTTCTCACTCGCGCGGTGCTTGGCTGCGTCCGGATCGAAGGAGTCGCGTCCGTGCTTCGCTACGTCCGGATCGAAGGAGTCGCGTCCGTGCTTCGCTGCGTCCGGATCGAAAGAGCCGCGTCCACGCTTCGCTGCGTACGCGGTGGCGGCCTCGCGTACCCAGCGACCATCTTCGTACGCTTTCACGCGCGCCGCGAGCCGCTCGCGATTGAGCGGCCCATCGCCATTGACCACGCGCCAGAATTCCTCCCAGTCCACCGCGCCGAATTCGTAGTGGCCGCGCCGCGCATTCCATTTCAAATCCGCATCGGGAATCTTTAGCCCCAACAAATCCGCTTGCGGCACGGTGGCGTCGATAAATTTCTGCCGCAGATCATCGTTGGAGACGCGCTTAATTTTCCACGCCGCTGATTGGGCGCTGTGCGTCGAGTCTTTATCGCTCGGCCCGAACATCATCACCACCGGCCACCACCAGCGATCGAGCGCGTCTTGCGCGAGATTCTTCTGTTCCGGTGTGCCGCGGCACAGCGCGAGCATGATGTCGTAGCCCTGGCGCTGATGGAAACTCTCTTCTTTGCACACGCGAATCATGGCCCGCGCGTAGGGGCCATAGGAGCAGCGGCACAGCGGGATCTGATTCATGATCGCCGCGCCGTCCACCAGCCAGCCGATGCAGCCGATGTCCGCCCAGGTGAGGGTCGGGTAGTTGAAGATGCTGGAATACTTGGCTTTGCCCGAGTGCAACGCTTCGATCATTTCGTCGCGCGAGACGCCCAGCGTTTCCGCGGCCGCGTACAAGTACAAGCCGTGGCCGCCTTCGTCCTGCACCTTAGCCAGGAGTATAGCTTTGCGTTTAAGAGTGGGAGCGCGTGTTATCCAGTTACCCTCCGGGAGCATACCGACGATCTCGGAATGCGCGTGCTGCGAGATTTGCCGCACCAGCGTCTTGCAGTAGGCTTGCGGCATCCAGTCGCGCGGCTCGATGAATTCGTCGGCGTCGATGCGTTGCTGGAAGGCGGCATCCTCCGGTGTCAGCGTGCGCGGTGCGCGCTCGGCGGTTGCGGCAAGTTCTTTGCGGTCGGTGGGTTGGGTGTACATTCCGTATGTGAGGCGAACCTGCCAGTGTGTGTTACCACCTTCACCCCAACCCTCTCCCGCTGCGCAAAGAGGGGCTTAGTCCCCTCGCCCCGGGAGCGGGGAGAGGGTAAGGGGATGCGAGTGAGTCTTGGCAAAGTTTATCGCTTGACTGACCGGTCGGTCAATGCACAGAATGAGCGGACTATTGGCGCTACGGCGAGAACTAGAACGAGATAACCATGAGCTACCAAACCATATTATTTTCCAATGAAGGCGGCATCGCACGCATCACGCTCAACCGCCCCGAGCGCTTGAACGCATTTAGCGAGCAATTGCACGAGGACTTGCGCGACGCGATCGGTAAGGTGCGTGCGGACTCCGCCGCGCGCGTGCTGGTGTTGAGCGGCGCCGGGCGCGGCTTTTGCGCTGGACAGGACCTCTCTGAGCGCAAGCCGGTCGTCAACGGCGAACCGCGCGATCTGAGCACGACGCTCGAGCGCAACTACAAGCCGCTCATCCTGAGCTTGCGCACGCTGGATTTGCCGGTGATCGGCGCGGTGAACGGCGTGGCGGCGGGCGCAGGCGTTAGCCTCGCGCTGGCGTGCGACATCGTTATCGCGGCGAAGTCGGCGAGCTTCATCCTCGCCTTCGCCAAGCTGGGCTTGGTGCCGGATGCGGGACTCACGTACTTCTTGCCGCGCTTGATCGGCGCGGCGCGCGCGCGGGCGGTTTCCATGTTGGGCGAGCGCATCAGCGCCGACCAAGCGGCGCAATGGGGCATGATCTGGCGCTGCGTCGAGGATGGCGACCTCGCCGCCGAAACCGACAAGCTCGCACAGCATTTCGCGCAAGCGCCCACGCGCGGCGTGGCGCTCACCAAGCAGGTGATCGATGCGTGCTTCGATAATGGGCTCGGTGCCCAGATCAGTTTGGAGGCGAAACTACAAGCGGAGCTGGGGCGCACCAACGACTACAAGGAAGGCGTCAGCGCGTTCTTGGAGAAGCGGGCGGCGAAGTTTACGGGGAGTTGATATTGGAGACGTTCTCTACCCTCACCCCAGCCCTCTCCCTCTGTGTGGGAGAGGGTGAAAGTCCGACTCTCGCGCCGAGACATCGGGGAGAGGGTAGGGTGAGGGGTTGCAAACCGGGCCGACCCGCCGATGGTCATGGCTGAAACCGGCACAGCCAACCCCCAAACCGTCGGCGCCGCCATGTACGCCGTCGACACGGCCTCGCAAGGCCTCGGCATCAAGCTCGAAGCGATCGAACGCGGCTACGCGAAGATGTCGATGCGCGTGCGCCCGGACATGCTTAACGGCCACAAGATCTGTCACGGCGGCTTCATTTTCACTTTTGCCGACAGTACCTTCGCGTTCGCCTGCAACAGCTACAACCACATCACCGTTGCGGCGGGTGCGAGCATCGAGTTCTTGGCGCCTGCGCATCTGGACGATGTGCTGACGGCGGAAGCGCGCGAGCAGAACTTAAGCGGGCGCACCGGGTTTTACGACGTGACCGTCACCAATCAGCGCGGCGAGCGCATTGCGTTGTTTCGCGGCAGATCGCAACGCGTGAAGGGCGAGATTGTGACGACGGGGATGGGCGATGCGACACGGTAGGGCGCAATGTATTGCGCCGAATGAGAGCACATTCGGTGGAATACGCTGCGCTATTCCGCCCTACGCTACTAGGCTGTACCGGCAGACCACGTCTCTTGACCACGTGATCGCGGATGAGATTGAGATAATCGAAGACGTCGGGAGCGCTTTATGATTCTCATCGGCATGTACGACAGCCCCTTTGTCCGCCGCGTGGCAATCGCGCTGCGGCTGTACGGTCTCGCGTTTGAGCATCGTCCATGGTCGGTGTTCCGCGATGCCGATGAGGTCGCCAAGCACAACCCGCTGATCCGCGTGCCGACCCTATTGCTCGATGGCGGCGAAACCTTGATCGATAGCAGCGCGATCATCGATGCGCTCGACGACATCGTCGGCCCGGCGCGCGCACTCATGCCGGCGGATGGGGCCGCGCGGCGCAAGCACATGCGGGTGTGCGCGCTGGCATGCGGGCTGGGCGATAAAGTCGTCTCGCTTATCTACGAACGCGCCGTGCACAATCGGCAGACGCCCGATTGGGTCGCGCGCTGCAACAAGCAGATTGCCGGAGCGCTGGATGTGTTGGAAAGCGAACGCCGCGTCGCGGCTTCAAGTTGGTGGTTCGGCGAGTCGATCGGGCACGCGGATATCGCGGTTGCTTGCGTGCTGACGCTCGCGGTCGAGGCTTTGCAGTTCAACCTCGACGCAGTGCGCTGGCCGGCGTTGAAGGTGCATCGCGAAAAATGCGAAGCGCGCCCCGAGTTTCGCGAGATCTGTCAGTCGTTTTTTGCGCCGCCGGCGAAGGAAGCATCCGAATGATGAATAGATTTTTACGGAAGGGGGTCCCAGCGCTTGCCGTGGCCTGGTTCGTGGGATCTCAATACGCTCAATCGGCCGAGTCGCTGGAGAGTAGTGTCGAGATAGATGCTGAACCCATGCACTCAATACGGCTGACCAATGCCGTTGTTCGAGTCTATGACGCGCTGATTCCCGGCAATGCTGCTAGTCTGATGCACACCCACCGCTATAGCGGCGTAGGCGTCGATTTGACTTCGGCCGAGCTTCGCGTGGAAAAGATAAGTGCCGAGCCAACGACGATAACAACCACCGCTGGCGACATGTTCCAGGTGAACGTCACCAGTGCGTACGCGCACAGAGTCGTCAACCTTGGGGAGTTTGCCTATCGCGTTGTAATGGCAGAACGATTGCGGGCTACTGGCCTCGGGGCAAGCCAGTTAGAGGGTGTACGTGGCTACAAGCGCGAACTAGAAGCCGATGTCGCACTGGCCTATAGGCTAACCCTTCAGCCTGGCGAGGCTACTGGCGAGCACACTTTACGCGGACAATCGTTGCTCATCTCAATCTCGGGTGGACAACTTGAGATCGTAAGCGATGCGAAGACGCGTGCCCTAAAGGCTGTAGCGCCAGGGGACTTGGAATGGAACCCGGAAACACGAGCCATATCAATCAGGAATGCTGGGGTGACTGAATATTCAGCCGCAGTTCTGCAGTGGAAATAGCCAACTAGGAACGCTAGAAGAAAGCTGATGGCCTTGATTTCAGCTAAACCGACGCGCGATACGCTGACTTTGCATCTCTCGGCAGAAGAGCGCGATTTGATCGATCGCGCCGCGAGTTCTACCGGCAAGACGCGCAAAGATTTCATCTTGAATGCGGCGCGCCGTGCCGCAGAGGATGCGCTGCTGGATCGCGCGTTGATATTGGTTAGAGCGAAGGCTCATCGAACGTCACCGCGGCCGAACAAGCTACTTAAGCAGACGATGCAAAGAGAGCTGCCGTGGGCGAAAGCGTGAGGATTTCGACGCGGTGAATCCGAACTCTCTCGACCCCATCGAACGCGCCAGCCGCGATGAGCTTTCCGCGCTGCAACTTAAGCGCCTGCAATGGTCGCTCAAACACGCCTACGACAACGTCGCGCACTACCGCGCTAAGTGCGACGCCGCGGGCGTGCACCCGAGCGATCTGAAGTCGCTCGAAGATCTCGCCAAATTCCCCTTCACCACCAAGCAAGATTTGCGCGACACCTATCCGTTCGGGATGTTCGCCGTGCCGCGCGAGCAAGTGGTGCGCATTCATGCGTCCAGCGGGACAACCGGCAAGCCTACGGTCGTCGGCTACACGCAGAACGATATCGACATGTGGGCGGGACTGGTCGCGCGCAGCATCCGCGCAGCGGGCGGGCGGCGCGGCGACATCGTGCATGTGGCGTACGGTTATGGCCTCTTCACCGGCGGCTTGGGCGCGCACTATGGCGCGGAGAGGTTGGGCTGCACGGTGATCCCGATGTCCGGCGGCATGACGGAGCGCCAGGTGCAACTCATCCAAGATTTCAAGCCGGACGTCATCATGGTGACGCCGTCGTACATGCTGGCGATTGCGGAGGAGTTCGTGCGCCAGGGGTTGGACCCGGCCAAGTGCAGCTTGCGTGTCGGCATCTTTGGCGCGGAGCCGTGGACCGATGCAATGCGCGCGGAGATCGAGCGGCGCATGGGGATCGATGCGGTCGATATCTACGGGTTGTCGGAAGTGATCGGACCGGGCGTGGCGAACGAGTGCATCGAAACCAAAGACGGGCCGGTGATTTGGGAAGATCATTTTTATCCGGAGATTATCGATCCGGCATCGGGAAAAGTATTGCCTCAGGGAAATGAGGGCGAGCAAGGCGAACTGGTGTTCACTTCGCTCACCAAGGAGGCGCTGCCGGTCATCCGCTACCGCACGCGCGATCTCACGCGTCTGCTGCCGCCCACCGCGCGCTCGATGCGCCGCATGGCGAAGATCACCGGGCGCTCGGACGACATGCTCATCATTCGCGGCGTGAATTTGTTTCCCTCGCAAATCGAGGAGCTGCTGCTCAAGCAGCCGGAGTTGGCGCCGCACTATGTGCTTGAGATCACGCGGCCGCAGCATTTGGATGAACTCGCGGTGCACGTGGAAGTCTTGCCGCAGCACGCGGCCCTCGCCGGCCCAGCCGGGCAGCGCCTTGAACATCACATCAAATCCATTATCGGAGTCTCGGCAACAGTGCGGGTTGCCGCACCAGGCACGCTGGAGCGCTCGCTCGGTAAAGCCAAGCGTGTCGTCGATAAGCGGCCGAGATAAGCCGCGGCGGGTATCCGGCTGGGATAGAGGCAACGCCCTAGAACGGTACGCTTTCTGTCGTTTTGCCCCTCCTGGCGGCGCGCTCGGCGTAGTCTGGGATGATTTATGTTGCCAATGCGCACAACGGCAACGATTGCGTGATGCCGCAAGCTCGCTAGACTACGTTTTAAGTTTGGTTGCACCGCCCGCTTTCCCTGGCCAGTGCGCCAGCCAAAGTTCGGATAGAACAAAAATGATGACGGACACTGAGCGGTTTTTGAGTTTTTCTGAAGTCGTTGCCATGATCCAGCCACGCATGCCCGATAAGAACGCGGCGGCGTTGTTGCTCGCCGATGGTTTCGGCAACCCGCAAATCCCTTGGATCGAACGCGATGGCCGCCGCGTCTACGCGCTGTCCGATGTCGCGGCTTTTATGGCGCGGGTGTTCCGCGTTAGCATCGAAAGCGACGGCGTGCGCCGCGATGCGCGCTTTCAACAGCGCGCTGGGCAAGAGCGGCGTAAACACGGCGAACGCCGCAAGAAAGTAGGCCGGCTGGATCCGCTGGCCGATCGCCGCAAGAACGCGCGCGAGCGCCGCCAAATCGGCGAGCGCCGCGGCCGTGGCGGGTAGAAGCCCGGCTTTCAAGCTAGCATTTCCTCGCATTGCACCTTGGGCCGGGCTCCGCCAGGCGCCACGGACCCCACTCGCCTAGCAGCAGATTCACTCGCAACGAGCCCTATTGGCAACGTTGCCGCGTTGTTGTAGCATTTGCCAACTGCCGCGTGTCGATTGCATCAGTGGAATTGAACTTAGGCAACACTAGCGGCAGCCTTCTCTGTCAGATTATTGGAGGCAAGGTTGGCTACTGGTCGCTTGATCGCCTTTGGCGATGCCGCGAAGTTGTTGCAAGAATTCATGCCGAACAAGGATGCGCGGCAATGGTTGTTGAATGACGCGCAGCACGAGCCGGTTATCCCGCGCATTCTGCGCGCGGGTGAGCCTTACTATGATATGAGCGACTTAGCGGCGTTCGTCGTGCGCTTTCTTGACCCGATGGCGCGCCTGCACGGGGTGCCGCGCGGGGTCAGCCTGCAAGGCGCTGCGCTGGATCGCCGGCGTGCTGAGCGCCGTGTCAATCCGCCTTCGTTGCTGGGCGCCGGCATAGAGCGGCGCAACTATGCTCGCGGCGATCGACGCGGCAACGCAGCGGCAGAGCAGCGCGCGCCCACCATGCATTAGCCGTATCGGCTCCAGCCGCGCAAACGCCCGCGCCATGCGGGCGTTTTTGCTTTAAAGTGACGCCTGCGCCATGAAGCCGTAGGCTATACCGCCGGCTCTATTCATTGAAAACTGGCTATAGTAAATAGTTGTCCGAATATCCTGTCAGGTAGTATCTGTGTCCATTCTAAATATCGCCGCCTACAAGTTCGTTCCGCTTTGCGCGCCCGCGGCGCTGCGCGATGAGCTTCGCTTGTTGTGCCACGCGCGCGAATTGAGAGGCACCATCCTGCTAAGCGCAGAGGGCATCAACCTATTTATCGCGGGTGTGCCCGATGCTGTCGAAGCGCTGATCGCGCGCTTTAAAGGTGACAGCCGTTTTAGCGACATGACGTACAAGCGCAGCTTTTCGCGTACCGTGCCGTTTAAGCGCATGCTGGTAAAAGTGAAGCGCGAAATCATCGCCGGTAAGCACCCCGGCGAATTGCCGCCGGCGCCGCGCTTGTCCGCACATCAGCTCAAGCGCTGGCTGGACGAGGGCCGCCCGCTGACGCTGCTCGATACGCGCAATGCGTTCGAAGTCGAAGTCGGCACATTTCGCGGCGCGCGCGATCTGGCGCTCGGCAATTTCCGCGAGTTCGCCGAGAAAACCAGCCAGCTTCGCACTCAAGCGCTGGCGGGGCCGATCGTGACTTTTTGCACTGGCGGTATTCGCTGCGAAAAGGCCGCGCCGATGTTGCTGGCGCAAGGCTTCCGGGATGTCTACCAGCTTGACGGCGGGATCTTGGAGTATTTCCAGCAGTGCGGCGGCGCGCACTACGACGGCAACTGTTTCGTGTTCGACGAACGCGCAGCGCTGACGCCGCAGTTAGAGGAGGCGGGCGCGGCCACGCCTGCGCTAGCCGCGCAGCACCGCGAACGGCTTAACGGCTAAGCGGCTCCAGGCGCGGCGAAATCGACGATGATGCCCGCGCTGACGTAGTGCGCGAGCGCGGCTTGCAAGTCGAACTGCCCATCGGCCGCGACCGCGGCATCAACCGCCTGTGACAGCGGCGCACCGCCATGCAATGCATCGAGCAGCGCGTAGTGCGCCGCGGCGATGCGCTCGATCTTGACGACGAAATCTTCTCGCGTGAACAGCAGCGCATCGCCGCCTTCGCCGAGGTCGACGCTCGTATCGCCAGTAAAGTCCGGCTGATTGACTTGCCAGATGCGCAGTATCGGATACGCCGAACGCAGCAGCGCCGCGGCAGGGTGCAGGGTAAAGCGCAGCGCAGCGTAGTCATCCGGCGCGAGCGAGGCGAAGCGCGTCAGGTCGAGCGGTGCGTGGGAAGCGGCATGGAAGACGAGGTGGTAGAGCCATTCCAGGCGCGCGACGTCGGGCAGGTATACCAGCGTCTGCGTATGTTCGTAGCTCTCCAGAAATTCGGCGAAAGCAGCGCCGAAATCGTGCAGATCACCGCTGCTTGAGGGATAACGCTCAATGTAAGCATTGCACGCGTGGCGGAAGAAACCGGTTCCGACCAAGCGCTCGACCGCGGGATAAACGGCTTGGAGCGCGCCCCGATAGTTGCTGAACACGTTGTTGCGATAGACTTCAAGCCGCGCCGCGGGGTCCACCCCGGCGGGCTCGACCAGCGTTTGCGTGATCGTCTCGCGCTCGCCTGCGCCAAACAGCGCGCGGGCGAACTCACGCTGAGCGTCGGCTAGTTTGTGCATGAAATTGATCCAAGACATCTTGCGCTTTGCGCGCTTCCCCGAGCAGAACTTCGAGTGAGGGAATGTCGGTGTCCCACTCGATGAGCGTCGGTTTCGCGCCGATCGTTTGCACGGCGATGCGATACAGCGTCCAAACTGCGTCGTGCACCGGGTTGCCGTGCGTGTCGATCAAGCAATGCGCGCCGCGATCGAATCCTGCCAGATGAATTTCCTGCACTGCGGCAGCGGGGATTGCACGCAAGTAAACGAGCGGGTCGAAACCATGATTCACGGCGTTGACATAGATGTTGTTGATGTCCAACAAAATGCCGCAGCCGCTGCGCCGCGCCAGTTCGGCGACGAATTCCCACTCCGGGATGGTCGAGTGCCGGTAGCGAAAATACGACGAGACGTTCTCAACCAAGATCTGCCGCCCGAGGAACTCTTGCGCTTGTCCGATGCGCGCGCAGAGGTGATCGAGCGCCTCTTCCGTATACGGCAGCGGCAGTAGATCGTTCAAATGGCGACTGTCGATGCGGCCCCAGCAGATATGATCCGAAATAAGGGCAGGTTGCACACGCGCGGCCAGCGCTTTGAGTTTCTGCAAATGAGTCGAATCCAGCGCATCGACCGAGCCGAGCGAGAGCCCCACACCGTGCAGGCTGCAGGGATAGTTCGCGCCAATGCGGTCGAGGAACCATAAAGGTTGGCCGCCCGCTCCGAAAAAATTCTCGCTATGCACTTCGAACCAGCCGAATGCCGGTTTCTCGTCCAGAACGCGGCGGTAATGCGGCGCGCGCAAGCCGATGCCCGCGCGCGCTTCGATATGGCGGGGTGTATTGGGCGCGAGACCGAGTTCTGGAGTAGGGGCGCTATCCGGCATGAGTCATGGGTGCTGCAACACGCGCACATGCGGCGCGAACAGGTTGGAGTCTGCGTCAGGCGCGCGTGGCGCGCCTCACGCAGCCATCACATTTCCATCACATTTTTTCTTTGTCTTCTTTGGCGCCCGCGCTGAGCTTGCCGCCGATCTTCTCGCAAGTGCCTTTGGCCACGTACTTCCATTCTTCCGCCAGATTGTCCGCAGCCGCTTCGCCGGCGCAGGCGTGCTTGGCCGTGCCGCAATCGTTTTGGCCCTTCTTGGCTACGCCGTAGCACTTTTCTTTATCGGCGGCCGCCGCAGTGGTGGCGGCAGCGCCGCTCAGGCCGGCTGCCACAAGCGCCGACAACGCGGCGTGAATCAATGTATTGGAACGCTTCATCGTTCGATCTCCTTCCGAGTTGAATCACGAAATTGCCAGCGTTAAGCTGGCGCCATCGCGGCTGCACAGAATAACGCGTAGCCAACGAAAAACCAACAGCTATGCTTGTGCACCGTAGCCGCCTTCGTGCAACAAGCCGCGCAGAGCGCTGCGGGCGCGATGCAAAATCACGCAGCAGTTGTTCTCTGTGATGCCAAGCGCTTTGCTGACTTCGGCCGTGCTGCGGCCCTGCACTTCGCGCATATGAAAAACGCGCGCAGCGGGCTCAGGCAGCGCGGCGAAGGCCTCCTCGAAAGCCGCGACCAAGCGCTTGTGCTCAAGCGCATACTCGGGATCGCTCCAGATGCTGCGGGCGGCGGCGTACTCATGCGGCTCTACTGCGAGCGCGGCTTCGAAGTGCGCATTGAGCACGCCGCTGCGTTGTCGTGCGCGCTGGGCGTCGATGATCTTGTGTTTGAGGATCGCCGTGAGCCAAGTGCGCAACGCGGCGCGGCCGGCGAAGCTTGCGCCGCTTTCCAACGCCGCCAACATCGCCTCTTGCACCGCCTCGGCCGCCCAGTCGCGATCGCGCGTGCGCGCCAACGCGAAGCGATAGAGTTGCGGGATGTGGTCGCCGAGTGCTTCACGAAACGGCGCTGGTGCAGGAGCGGATTCTCGTGTGCGTTGTGGCGCGCTTGCCGAATGGGCCGATGCGTATTTCATCGTATATGTATTGCCTAGTCTCGTTAGGTTTGCCACTGCACGTGATCGCGCAACTGCGCTTCCAGCTTGGTGAGTTCCGCTTCCGACTTCGCAACCAGCGCCACGCTGCCTCGCTTGCACGGCAGCACCGCCACCGCGTACCCCTCGTGCGTTTTGACCTTGCGGAAATAAACGTTCTTGTTGGGCATGGTCAATAGCGTGATGGTTCCCGCACCGATGCGGATGACGATGTGCTTGCCCATGCCGCCTGGCACAGGGCAAGGATGGATGTAGCTGATGTCGCCTTTGATTGGGCGCACAATGCGCGCACCGGAAGCCGATAGCGCAGCCGCCAGGTCGCTGTGCGTGCGATGCTCGTCGGCTTTGAACGCGTTCGGCTCGTGCGCTACGTGCGCGGCGAGCGCGCTGAACATGGCAGGCTCCGGTGTCAGCAAACGCACACCCGCGCTGATCAGCGCCGCGCATATCAACAAGACCACGGCAGCGCGTGCGAACACGCGGCGGTAACCGGCGTGTTTGAGCCGGCGACGCAAGAGGACGCGAGCCGCTAGAGCAGGATCGGCCGCGACATTCACCGCCTCCAGCAATTCCCGTTCAAACGCGTCTTGCGCTCCGTTGAAGTCGGCGCAACTCGGACAGGCCGCCGCGTGCTCTAGCGCGGCGGGCGTGAGCCGATTCGGATCGGTAAGTTTGAGTCGTCTAAACTCAAGGCAGTTCATGAGCGCCGCTCCATTGAATCTCTTTCTGGTTCTAACTGCTTGCGCAACGCGCGCCGCGCGCGGCTGACGCGCTGCATGACGGCCGCTTCACTTAGACCGAGCATCTGCGCGATCTCCTCACACGCGAAGCCGCCCAGCACTTGCAACACCAACGGTTCGCGAAACGGCGCGGGCAGTGCCCACATGGCTTCACGCAGTTCAACGTTGCGTTGCGTTTGTGCCTCGGCAACCCGCATCAAGTGCTCCATCTCTTGCTCCGAAACTTGCGCTTCCGCTTGCATCTGCTTGCGCTCGTATAGCCGCGCGTGTTCGCGATGCAAGATGGTGAATAGCCACTGCTTAGCCGCTTTTTCATCGCGCAGGTCACGCCATGCGGCCCAAGCGCGCGCGTAGGTCTCCTGCACCAGATCCTCCGCTAGCGCGCGATCGCGGCATTTCCAATAGGCGAATCGGTACAGATCGGCGGCGTAGGCATGCACCATCGATTCGAAGCAGGATTGCGCAGGTTCCAGCACTGATCGCGAAATTAGTTCGTCACGCGGAATAAGACCGGCGCCAGGAGGGAAAGCTGACCGGGCCGGCCGCTATTTTTGCTTTGATATATACCGGCATGGGTAAGATCGTGGGGCTTTGACCAATAGGATCTAATGACAGTATAGAGATAGGTGTATAGACTCAGTATCGCATGGACGGCGCTCGTCAAAAAGAGTTCGGAGCGCTCTTGAAACCACCAACGGCACACCTATCTATTGGGCAACGGCATCAGCGATGCCGAATAGGTAGAAGTACGGTGAAGCAGAAGTAATTGGAATTTTGTTAGGAGATTAAGGCAATGGCAAATTTGATTCGTTTTGATCCGTTTGAAGACCGTTTTGAAGATGTGGTGCGTGGCATGTTGCGCCCGTTCGTGGGCGCTGCGCCGGTAACGGGGGAAACAGCAGTTGCGGTGCGAATGGACGTCAGCGAGAACGAGAACGCTTACGTCGTGAAAGCGGAAATGCCGGGCATCAAGCGCGAAGATATCAATGTGTCGATCGAAGGCAGCCAAGTCTCGATCAGCGCCGAGTCCAAGCGCGAGAAAGAAGTGAAGAGCGGCGATCGGGTGCTGCGCAGCGAGCGCTATTACGGCAAAGTCTATCGCGCCTTTACGCTGGCGCAGGAAGTGGACGAGCAGAACGCAAGCGCGAAGTACGCAGACGGTGTGCTCGAGCTAGTGTTGCCGAAGAAAGCGGCTGCGGCCACCAAGAAGCTAACCATACAGTGACGTAGTAAAGTTGTAGACGAACACAACGGCGGTCGATTCGGGGCCGCCGTTTTCTTGTTCCGGAAGAGCGCTGGCGCCTAGCGCATGCTCTTCGCTGCGCTCACTCTCCGCGCAGCCACGCCAGGCCGAAGCCTCTCCATCGACGCGCTGTGCGCAGGCGCAAAATCGGCGCTGCTAGAATGTCGCCACTTCAATGCCCCCTGCGACGACCATGAGCGTTATTGCCCCCGCCGATAAAGCATCCGTGCTCGCTGAAGCGCTGCCCTATATTCAGCGCTTTCACGGCAAGACCATCGTCATCAAGTACGGCGGCAACGCCATGACTGAGGAGAAGCTCAAGCAAGGCTTCGCGCGCGATGTCGTGCTGCTCAAGCTGGTAGGAATGAATCCGGTGGTGGTGCACGGCGGCGGCCCGCAGATCGGCGAGCTGCTCAAGCGCGTCGGCAAGCAAAGCGAATTCATCCAAGGCATGCGCGTGACCGACGAAGAGACCATGGATGTGGTCGAAATGGTGCTTGGCGGCCTCGTTAACAAGGAAATTGTCGGGCTGCTTAATCAGCATGGTGGCAAGGCGGTCGGCTTAACCGGAAAAGACGGCGGCTTTATCCGCGCCAAGCAAATGAAGCTCAAGAGCTTGGAGAAGGAAGGCGAGTGGATCGACATCGGCCACGTCGGCGAAGTGGTGGGCATCGACGCGCAGTTGATCGAATTGCTCGATAGCAAGGATTTCATTCCGGTGGTGGCGCCGATCGGCGTCGGCGAGAAAGGCGAACCCTACAACATCAACGCGGACGTGGTGGCAGGCAAGTTGGCGCAGACGTTGAGCGCGGAAAAGTTGATGTTGCTGACCAACGTGGCCGGCGTTATGGATAAAGAAGGCAAAGTGCTCACCGGATTGAGCGCCAGTCAAGTCGATGCGCTCATCGCCGACGGTACCATCTCCGGCGGCATGCTGCCGAAAGTGCAGTGCGCGCTGGAAGCCGCTCGCAATGGCGTGCGCACCTGCCACATCATCGACGGCAGAGTCGAGCACGCGCTGCTGCTCGAAGTGCTCACCAACCAAGGCGTGGGTACACTCATTCGCGGCGCGGCGGCGAACCGGAAGTAAACGGACGAGCAAAATTCAAAGACGAGTTTTCGCTCAGCGACGCAGCGCGCGTAATTTGTCCCGGACGCCGCGAACCGCTGGCGTGGGCAACGCGGAAATAGGTAAAGCTTGGGCCGCGCCCACGCCGCGTTGTTACATCTTCGATCTCGACAACACGCTGCACGATGCCAGCGCGGGTGTCTTTCCGCAGATCAACTCCGCCATGACGCGCTATTTGCGCGAGCACTTAGGCTTTGCAGGGGATGAGGCAGATCGCTTGCGCGTGCATTACTGGCGCCGCTACGGCGCCACGCTCGGTGGGCTGATGCGCCATCATGGCACCGATCCGCATCACTTTCTGCGCGAGACTCATACTTTTCACGATCTGGAGAGTCTGCTGGTGAGCAGCACAGTGTTGCTGCGCGCGCTGCGTCGCTTGCCACGGCGCAAGCTGATTTTTTCCAACGCGCCAATGCACTACGTGGAGGCGGTGTTGTCGGCGCTGGGAATCGCGCGCTTGTTTCGCGTCGTGCACTGCATCGAACACACCGGCTTTCGCCCTAAGCCGCACTTGCACGGCTTTCGCCGCTTGGTCGGGCGGGCTCGGCTTGATCCGCGGCGCTGCGTATTCATCGACGACAGCAGCGAGAACCTGCGCGCCGCAAAAGCACTGCATATGCAAACCGTTCTCATATCTAGGCGTATGCAGAAGCGCTTGTACATCAATAACTGCTTGGGAAATCAAAGACAATTCGCCCAATTCTTGCGCCGCAGCTAGAGCATTTGAGCGTTGTCAAAATAAATCCAATTAACCGGATATTAGGAACCTAGCACATTCGGTCTAGGCCGTTCGTGCCATGTGTTTCTCGCCGCCGCCCAAGCATAATCCATTTGCGCCCCTTAAGGAGTTCGGCGCCAGCGGAACAAACTGAACGGCTGTGGTATCCGAATTACGGAGATCACACAGAGAAACAAAGACACAGAGGCCGCAGAGGCTTTTTTTCCCGATCACGTTTCGCTGCGTCGCAACTCCGATCACGCTACCCCTGGAGGGGCGCATGACAAGCTGCCTGGTACCTCTGCGCGTCTCTGTGTCTTTGTCCCAGTTGCGGCGAGCCGATTCGGCTCGACCCAGCCTCGGTAGTGAATCAACGGCGCCGACCACGGCAAGCGTATCTCGATGTCGAAGGCGAAACGTCCGTCCTGGACGCGTTCTTCGGCTTTGAGCTGCGGCCAGAGAAAGCGCGGAATTGGGACGCCGCCCACACGCATAGCAAGAATCTCGAACCGCAATGCGCCGTCTCGCTCTCCCAGACCCAACTCGAAGCGCACGCCCCAGCGGAAGCGTTCGACGACCGCGGGCTGCGCCGGCGCGAGTTCGCGCTTAACCAGCGCCGGTTCAAGATGCGTCAGGATTGGCGCGGAGGCAAAGCGCCGGTGCCAGATTTCGCGTCCGCCATCCGCGACGATGGTAATGGTTGTGGCGAGCGCGCGCCCTGCGGCCGGAAACGCGAACATCCAGCCCACGAAGCGCGCCAGGACGCTGCCGCCGCGGTCGATGTCGGCGTAGCCGAAAGCAACCAGCGCGTCAGTCACCGCGTGTACCTTTTGTAGAGCGTCGCCCGCGCGCCAAGGCCGCATGCGCGTGCGCGATTTTGAAGCATTGATCGCCGCGAGCGCAAAAAGCGGCAGTCTGGCGCCGTAGAGATGCCTATTCATGGCGCAGCCCACTGCGATTCGCGACGAGATCGCGCAGCGCATCGTCCAAGCGCGGAAAGCGGAAGCGATAGCCGATACTCATCAAGCGCGCAGGCACGACGCGCTGGCCTTCCACCAACAGCAGCGCCATCTCGCCGAAAGCGATGCGGATCAACTTGCCGGGCAGCGCGGGCCACAGCGGCCGGCGCAGATTGCGCGCGAGCGCGGCGGAGAACTTCTTGTTCGTGGCAGCTTCCGGCGCCACGACGTTGAACGCGCCGTGCATTTGTGCGTCTTCGAGCGCTTGCTCCACGACTGCGACGACATCGCTGATGTGCACCCACGGCATCCACTGCGCGCCGCCGCCGAATGGTGCGCCCAGTCCACCGCGAAATACCAGCAGCAAGCGCGCAAGCAGTCCGCCGTCGCCCAGCACCAAGCCCAAGCGCAGCAGCGCCACGCGCATGCCAAGATCTTCGGCCGCGCATGCCTCGCGTTCCCATGCGCGGCACATGCGCGCGGGAAAGTCGTCGCCGCCGGGGCCATCTTCAACGAATGCATTGGACGGATGCACGCCATACCAGCCGACCGCCGATGCATTGACTAGCACGCTTGGCCGTGTGATTTGCTGTGCGAGCCAATGGACCAGCGCGCGCGTGGTGCCCACGCGGCTCTCGACCAGCAGCGCTTTGCGCGCGGAGGTCCACGGGCGCGTGGCTACCGGTGCGCCGGCTAGATTGACGGTCGCATGGAAGGCCTCGCTCGGAGCGATTTCCTCGAGCGCAGTGACCACGCGCGCATAAGGCCCATACATCCTGCGCGCTTTCGACGGGTCGCGTGCCCAAACGGTGAGTTGCTCGCCGCGTTCGATCAAGCGACGGCATATTGCCGTGCCAAGAAAGCCGGTTGCGCCGACCACCAGGATAGAGCGCGGCGCCGCGTTCGCCGCAATGCGCACTTCGGATTGCTGCCACCACGGCAAGCGTGCCAGCCTCCATGCGGCCAGCCCGTCGCGCACGCCCCAGGCGGCCGCACCAAAGGCGAACACACTCAGCAGCCACGACCACGGGCCCCGCTCAGTCCACACAAGTGCTGAAGGCGCGGCGGCAGCGAGCCACCACATCGGCACCAGCCAAGTAAGCAATACGCCGTAGTTGAGGGCCATGAGCGTGTGTAGCACGCGCTCGCTCGCGCTCAAGGTGCGCGTGCGATCTTCTTCGACGAAATCGGCCAGAGTGATGAGTAACTCAAGCGCCAGCAAGGCCAGCAGCAAGACGGCCAGCGCTCCCGTTACGTGCAGCCAAGCGCATGCGAGGAATACCGGTGCGTACAACAGCCCGCGCGCACTATGCAGCGCCAACTCGCGCCGCGCGGCGTACTTGCGCGGCAAGCGCGCACCGAGTTCGTGGTTCCATAGGTTGTCCCAGGCGCCGAGCAGCGCTTGCACCGTGATAAGAAGGTAGAACGCGAGATCAAGGGATGCGAGGGTCTTGGCCATGACGGATATCCTTAAATACTGTTATTTCAGTCAACACAGAAATTAATGCGTAAAAAATTTTGCCTAGTCTTCACGAGCCGCCGCTGACGAAGCGGGCGACCTTCGCGCCTAGCTTCATCATGCGCAGCAGCGTCTGGCGCGGCAGGGTTCTGAGTTCGGCGTACCAGCCGCTCATCAGTTCCACCGATGCCAGCATCTGCTCGAGGCGACCCTTCACATCGCGCGTCGTATTCGGGTCGTCTTCCGCTTCGCGCACGCACTGGCGCAGCAACGCGATAGTCGGGTCGAGTTCGCGCTTCTTGCGCTCTTCGATTATGGTGGTCACTAACTCCCAAACGTCTTTGCGGGTCTCAAAATGGTCGCGCCGGTCGCCGAGAACGTGAGCGATCTGGGCCAGGCCCCAGCCCTGCAACTCGCGCAAAGACGTGCTTACATTGGAGCGCGCGATCGACAGGGTTTCGGCGATCTCGTCAGCTGTGAGCGGCGCGGGCGAGAGGTACAGCAGGGCATGAATTTGCGCCACGGAGCGGTTGACGCCCCAGCGGGCGCCCATTTCACCCCAATGAACGACAAACTTCTCCATAACGGGTGTGAGTTTCATAAGTGGCCTTATCGCCTGTCTGATATTTCAGTCATGACAGAAATATATGCCAAAACTTCGTTAAGATCAAGTCGCGGCTGCGAGCGTCGATTGACCGTCGCGAAAGCGCCTGACCTAGCGCTGCGAAACCCCCAACAAGCCCATCATCACCCGGCCGAAGCTGTAGGCGATCCAGGCGCTGGCGCGTTGCAGCACGGGACGGCGCTTCCAGTCTTGCGGTTTGACGGGGCGCGCGCCTTCGTCGAGCGCACGCTGCAAGCTTGCGCGTAGCTGCGCCGCGAATGCCCGGTCGTGCACTACGATGTTGGCTTCGCGTGACAAGAGCAAGCTGAACGGATCGATGTTGGACGAACCGACCGTCGCCCAATGTTGGTCGACCACGGCGACTTTGGCGTGCATGAAACTCTTGTGATATTCGAAGATCTCCACGCCTGCATCGAGCAGACTGCCGTATAGCGCGCGCGCCGCGTAGTGTAGCCACACGTACTCGACGCGGGCCTGCAGCAGCAAAATCACGCGCACGCCGCGCTGCGCGGCATCGCTCAGTGCGCGCCGAAAAGAGATACCGGGGAAAAAGTACGCGCAGGCGATGATTATCTCGTGCTGTGCGCTGTCCAGCGCTTCCAAGTACGCTTCTTCAATGTCGCTGCGATGAATGAGATTATCGCGCACCAACAGCGCGGCACGATGCGGTCCTTTGTCCTCCAGCTCGATCACTTCCGGCAAAGTCGAATGCCAGCGGCGTTGCGCGTAGATTAGGCTGAGAAGACGCCATAAGTGGTGCACGGTATAGCGCACCTCCTCCAGCAGCGGGCCTTCGATTTGCACCGCGTAGTCGTAACGCGGCGGCGTGTGGCGCGGCGTGTAATTGTCGTCGATGATGTTGATGCCGCCGACGAATGCGATGCGCCCGTCGATCAGCACCATTTTGCGATGCATGCGCCGCAAACGGCTGCGGCGCGAAATGCCGCGTTCGGAATCGGGTCGAAAGATGATGATCTGCACGCCGGCCTCGCGCATATCGTCCACCATCGCTTGCGGCAGGTAGTCGCGCGAACCGAAACCGTCTACGACGACGTAACATTGCACGCCGCGCAGTGCGGCCATCTTCAACGCATAGGCGATGCTCTGGCCGGTGTCGTCGAAAGAAAAGATGTAAGTCTGCAGGTGAACTTCATGGCGCGCGGTGCGGATAGCCGTTTCCAGCGCGGGGAAATACTGCGTGCCGTTTTCAAGCAGCGTGATGGTATTGCCCGCGATGAAATCCGGCATGCGTTACCTATGGAGTGTTTTGCCCGGCGGCAAAACATGAAATCGGTTATATCGGACTGACCCGGGCGGATAGCGCCGAATGATCCGACAAGCGCGCCCATTGTTGACCCGCCAGCAAGCGCGTTTGTCCGACTCTTACCCCGCGCACATAGATGCGATCCAGACGCAGCAACGGGAAGCTGGATGGGAAGCTGCGCGCCGGGCGCCCGCGCGTCATTTCGAATACTTCGCGCACTTGCAAACGTTCGCGCAGCACGCGACTCGCGCCCTGCTGCCAATCGTTGAAATCGCCGGCAATCACGAGAGGGGATTCGGGCGGCACCATGCGCTCGATGCGGTCGCACATCATCTCGATCTGCTTGCGCCGGCCGCGCACCGTCAAGCCCAGGTGCACGCATACCGCGTGCAGCCATTCTTTCCAGCCGGGGATCGCGATCACACAATGCAGCAAGCCGCGGCTTTCGAACGCGTGCGCGGAAACGTCTTCGTTTTCCGAGGAAATGATGGGAAAGCGGCTGAGGATGGCATTGCCGTGGTGGCCCTCGTCGTACACCGCGTTCTTGCCGTAGCGAAACTCGCTCCAGACCGAGTCGGCGAGAAATTCGTATTGCGGCATAGCGGGATAGTTTTCGTGGCGCAAGCCGTGGCCCTCGTGCGCGCCGTGCACTTCCTGTAAGAAAATCAAGTCGGACTTTAGATGCCGGAGCTGATCGCGCACTTCGTGCAGCACCATGCGCCGGTTAAAGTTAGAGAAGCCTTTGTGGATGTTGTAGGTCGTGATGTGCAGCGACTCAGTCATGGCAGCAAATGAGTATTCTCTCTAGCGCCAACCCCGGCTGACATCATTCTATCAATTCCGCGATTGGCCCGACGGCGCGATCGGAATTTGGTGTGCCGGCTCGCGCGCCTGCGCCTGCCGGCGCGGCAAGTCCAAGATAACCTGTCGATTGGTCCAGGAGAACACCTTGTCCGCCGCTTGCTGCCAGGGCAGCCATTGATAGGCCAAGTGCTCGCGTGGCGCGATGGTGATGGCGAGCGGCTCGGCAACGAGCAGGCCGAAAACGTGCTCCGTGTTCTGCGTCACTCCCGGTGCGTAGCGGTGGCGCCACATCGGATAGATTTCGTAGACATTCTGGGTTTGCCAATCGGTAAGGGTGTGCTGCTGCGCATCCAAACCGGTTTCTTCGCGCAGCTCGCGCACCGCCGTCTCGCGCAGCGCTTCGCCTTCATCCTGACTGCCGGTCACCGACTGCCAGAAACCGGGCCGGTCGGCGCGTTCCAGCAGCAAGACCTGTAAGTCGGGTGTGTGTATGCACACCAGCACGGAGATCGGGATTTTGTGGCTCATGCTGCGCGCCAGCAGACGAGGTTCTTGGCCTAGCGGGCGAGGACTTGTTTTGCGCGCGCATACTGCGGCGGATACGCGGCCTCCGCGCCGAGCGCTGTTGCTGCGTGCCACGCCCAGCGCGGGTTGTAAAGCATGCTGCGCGCCAGCGCGATGAGATCGGCTTGCCCGAGCTGCAGAATTTTTTCCGCCTGTTGCGGCTCGGTGATCATGCCCACCGCCATGGTCGGCATTTTGGTCGCCAGCTTCACGCCGTGAGCAAAGCCGACGTTGTAGCCGGGGCCGGTCTTCATATCCTGGTGCGGCACCAAGCCACCGCTGGTGACATCCATGAAATCGCAGCCGACTTCTTTCAGGCGCAGCGAAAACGCGACGGTTTGATCCAAGTCCCAACCGTCCGGCGCCCAATCGGTGGCTGACACGCGCACGCCAAGCGGCTTGTGCTGCGGCCAGGCCGCGCGCATGGCGGCGAACACTTCCAGTGGAAAGCGCAGGCGATTGTCCAAGCTACCGCCGTATTGGTCAGTGCGCTTGTTAGTCAGCGGCGAGAGAAACTGGTGCAGCAAATAGCCGTGGGCGGCGTGCAGTTCCAACAGATCGAATCCCGCGCGGCCGCTGCGCTGCACGCTCTCGACGTACTTAGCTTTGAGCGCGCCCAGCTCGTCGATACTGAGTGCGTGCGGCACTTGCGACTTGTCCGAATAGGGCAGTGCGGAGGGCGCGACGATAGTCCACGGTTTTTCCTCCGGCGGCAGCGGCGTGTTGCCGCGCCACGGCTCGGTCACCGCTGCCTTGCGGCCGGCATGGCCGATCTGCAGACCGATCTTCGCGCTGCCGTATGTATGGCAGTGATCGACGATGCGTTTCCACGCCGCTTCGTTGGCGTCGGAGTACAAGCCGGTGCAGCCGTAGGCGATGCGGCCGCGCGGCTCGATGTTGGTCGCTTCCGCGATCACCAACCCTACGCCGGAGACGGCCAATTGGCCCAAGTGCGCCAAATGCCAATCGTTCGGCGTGCCATCCTGGGCCGAGTACTGGCACATGGGCGAGACAACTATTCTGTTTGGAAGCGATAGTTCTCGCAGTATGTAGGGGGTAAAGAGTTGTGCGGTCATGGTTCGAATAGTTAGAGGTTGGATGGGACTTGGGTCGAGGGCAGGCGTGAACGCATGCGCGTGGCTAGCCTGGCGTCACATAGTACGCGAGGGTGAGCACCACCAGACCGCCTACCGGGATCAGCAGCGCCAGCCATTTCAACACGTTCACGAGCGGGCGCTCGGCGCGTTCGCCCGCGCGCGAGCGGCGCACCATAATCAGCACCGGGAACATCAACGCGACAAAAACAAAATACGCGGCAAAGAACGTGATCAATCTGCCGCTGAAGTCTTGCACCTACTTCCTGCCTTTAACTGGCTGCGCCTTTGGGTGCTTCAGCTTGCCGCAAGCGGATGTGCAACTCGCGCAGTTGCTGTTCGTCGACCGTCGAAGGCGCTTCGGTCATCAGACATTGCGCGCGCTGCGTTTTTGGGAAGGCGATTACGTCGCGGATCGATTCGGCGCCGGTCATCATGGTGACGATGCGATCCAAACCGAAGGCGATGCCGCCGTGCGGTGGCGCGCCGTAACGCAGCGCGTCGAGCAGGAAGCCGAACTTGGCGCGCGCCTCTTCCGCGCCGATGCCGAGTGCGCGGAACACTTTCGACTGCACCTCTTCGCGGTGGATACGCACCGAGCCGCCGCCGATTTCCCAGCCGTTGAGCGCCAGATCATAGGCTTTCGCCAAGCACTTGCCGGGATCGGAGTCGAGCCATGCTTCGTGCCCGTCTTTCGGGCTGGTGAACGGATGATGCAACGCGACCCAGCGCTTTTCTTCGTCGTCGTATTCGAACATCGGGAAATCGGTGATCCACACCGGGCGCCACTCTTTCGCGGCAAAACCGCGCTCGTGCCCGATCTTGGCGCGCAACGCGCCCATGGCGTCGTTGACCACTTTGGCTTTGTCGGCGCCGAAAAAAATCAAGTCGCCATCTTTGGCGCCGGTGCGCTCGATGATCGTTTTCAGCGCGGCGTCGTGCAGATTCTTGACGATCGGCGATTGCAGTCCGTCGCGGCCCTTGGCCGCTTCGTTGACTTTGATGTACGCCAGACCACGCGCGCCGTAAATGCCGACGAACGGCGTGTAGGTGTTGTCGATTTCCCCGCGCGTGAGCGAACCGCCGCCCGGTACGCACAGCGCCGCCACGCGGCCGTCCGCCGCGTTCGCCGGCGCGCTGAATACTTTGAAATCGACGTCTTTCATGACGTCGGTCAATTCGGTCAGCTCCAGCGGCACGCGCAAGTCCGGTTTGTCCGAGCCGTACTTCGACATGGCATCCGCGTAAGTCATGCGCGGGAATGGATGCGGCAGTGTGATATCGAGCGCTTGCTTGAAAATGTGGCGCACCATTTCTTCCATCAGAGCGGTGATTTCCGGCACGTCGAGGAAGGATGTTTCGATATCGATCTGCGTAAACTCCGGCTGGCGGTCGGCGCGCAGATCTTCGTCGCGGAAGCACTTGGTGATCTGGTAGTAGCGGTCGAAGCCGGAAATCATCAGCAGTTGCTTGAACAATTGCGGCGACTGCGGCAGCGCGAAGAAATGCCCGGCGTGCACACGCGAGGGAACGAGGTAATCGCGCGCGCCTTCCGGCGTCGACTTGGTCAGCATCGGCGTTTCGATGTCGAGAAAGCCGTGCTGGTCGAGGAAGTTGCGCACCAGCATCGCGACCTTGTAGCGCAGGCGCATGTTGTGCTGCATCGCGGGCCGCCGCAGATCGAGGTAGCGATAAGTCAGGCGCGTGTTCTCGGCCAGGTGATCGTCGTCCATTTGGAACGGCGGCGTCAGCGAAGTGTTGAGCACTTCGATTTGCTTGGCCAGGACTTCGATTTCGCCGCTTCTCAAATTCGGATTCACCGTGCCGTCGGGGCGCGGGCGCACCAAGCCGGTAATTTTGAGGACGAACTCGGCGCGCGAGCCGTCCGCCGTCTTGAAGGCCTCGGGTGTGTCGGGATCGATCACCACTTGCACCAGACCTTCGCGGTCGCGCAAGTCGATGAAGATCACGCCGCCGTGATCGCGGCGGCGATGCGACCAGCCGCACAGCGTGACGGTTTGGCCGAGGTATTTTTTGTCAATTAGACCGCAGTAATCGGTTCGCATAAATAGGCACTTTGTGAAGTTCTTGTTGGTGCGGCTCAAATCAGTGGCTTGGCGCCACCGACCCCATCGATAGCACGTACTTTAGAGCCGCGTCGACTTTGATATCCAGTTCAATCAGGTGGCGTTTCTCAACAATGAGAAAGTAGCCACTGGTTGGATTCGGTGTCGTCGGCACATAGACGTTGACGCAGCCAGCCGGCAAGTGCTGCGCTACTTCTCCACCCGGTTCACCCGTGACGAATGCGATCGTCCAGGCGTCGTTGTGGGGAAAGCGCACCAGCACGGCCTTGCGAAACGCCTTGCCGTCCGTAGCGAAGACGGTATCGGACACTTGCTTGACGCCGCCGTAAATCGATTTCACCACCGGGATGCGCGCGAGCAAGCTTTCCCACATCTCGATCAATTGCTGGCCAAGGAAGTTCGCCGCGAAAACCCCGGTCAGCAACACCAGCGCCAGCGTCAGCAGCAAACCCATGCCCGGGATGTGCAAGCCGAACCATGCCTCCGGGCGCAGCGCCTGCGGCAGCAGGTTGTCCATGGTGTTGATGACCAGCATGAACACCCAAACCGTGATGACCAGCGGGACCAGCACCAGCAGGCCCGTGATGAAGTACTTCTTCATGCGAATATTGCCGCGCCGGCCGCCGGTTAGCTGCTAGAGGATGAGGTGCTGCCGGAGGCCGTGCTCGCCGCCGGTGCGCTGGTGTCGGATTTGCTGGCCGTGGCACTTCTCGAATCCGGCTTTGCAACCTCGCTCGATGCGGCGCCCGTGTCGGCGGCAGGTTTGCTCTCGGTGCTCGTCGCCGTCGCGGCGCTCTTGCCGCTGCTTGGCTTGGCGTCTGCCTTCTTGCCGCTATCGCGAAAATCGGTGACGTACCAGCCGCTGCCCTTAAGCTGAAAGCCCGCTGCGGTGACTTTTTTTTGCAGCGTGTCCTTGCCGCACTGCGGGCATTGCGTTTTCAGCGGGTCACTGACTTTTTGCAGGTACTCCTTTTCGCAGCCGCATTCGCTGCAGCGATATTCGTAGATTGGCATTGCTAAACTCCCAAATCGAACCCGAAATTATACCGTAGGCACCTGTTACTGATTGATTTGTCGGTGTTTCCATATCCAAGCGGCGCTTGACCGCGCGATCGCCTGGAACGTAATCTGCGGGGCAACCCATCCGCAGCATCAAGACCAACCTAAATGGAGTCTACCTGGTGACTATCAAGCGAACCGCTGCCTGCATAGTGCTGACGCTAACCGCCGGCTCGGCGGCGGCAAAAGACACGGTAAAAGTGGCGTTCATCGGCCCACTAACCGGAGGCGTTTCTGCCAATGGCCTGGGAGGGCGCAATTCGGCCGACCTCGCCGTGCGCCTGCGCAATAGCGATGCGAAAGCCAAGTATAAGTACGAGCTGCTGGTGCTGGACGATGAGTGCAAGCCCAATATCGGTGTGCAAGTCGCCACGAAAGCGGCGGCGGACAAAGCCGTCATTGCCGGTGTAACCCACTATTGTTCCGCGGTCGCTATTGGTACTGTGGATATCTATCATCGCTTTGGTTTGCCAGTTGTGGTTTGGGGGGCTGTACTGCCTGATGTAACTTATGGCAATCAATTTAGGGAGGTGCACCGCGTGAACGGCACCATGATCAACCAGAACCAAGTCGCGGCGAACTTCATGGTGAGCCAAGGTTTCAAGACTTGGGCGGTGATTCACGACACCACCGACTACGGCAAGGGCCACAACAAGTACTTCGGCGAAGCGCTGGCGAAGGCCGGGGGCAAGATCGCGGGCACGTTTGGTGTCACCGCCGATCAGCAAGACTTCACCGCCGAGCTGACGCAGATTAAGAAGCTCAATCCTGATGTGCTTTATTTCGCCGGATTGACCCCGCTTGGCGTGCGCGTGCGCGCGCAGATGGAAAAAGTCGGCGTCAATGCAGTGCTGCAAGGCACTTCCGGCATTCGCTCGGATGCGTTTATCGAGGGCGCGACGCCGGCGCGCGCCGAAGGCACGCTAGCTTTTCAAGAAGGTGCGCCGATCGAGAAGCTGCCGGGTGGTAAGTTCTTTAGCGAGCAATACGCGAAGGCAAAGTACGGCGAACCGCCGGAGGCCTACGGCGCATTTGCGTTTGCCGGTATGAACCTGATCCTCGATGCCATCGAAAAAAATGGTCCCGATCGCAAGAGGGTGATGGGCACATTGAACTCGACGCGCGACGCTGACTCGATTATCGGGCGCATTTCGTTTGACGATCATGGGCAAAACACCGTCGACTTGATCGCCAAGTACGTGGTGCAAGACGGCAAATGGACGGTTTGGGAAGACTCGCAGTACGCACAGGGTAAGCGCAAGCTGCGCAGATAAGCATGCGCACCTGAAGCATCCATGCGAGCGCGCTCGCCGGATTGTGTGGCGCTACCTTATTCGCCGCACAACCATTCTTTTGCAGCCGGAACGTCGGCAAAAATCCGCATTTGATAGCCGCCGCCCAGCATGGCCTTTTCCATCAACCGGACGGCCTCCAGGTCCCGGTCGCTATAGACGTGGGCAACGCGGGAGTTCTTCGGAAATCCTAGCCGGTTCAGCTCAGTGGGCCGATTGGCCAACTCGGTCTCGGTTAGTGCAAGTTCAATTTTGCGATGATCCACCAGAAACAGCCTGGAGTGGTAACGTGCGCCGGCTTGCAGCGCCTTCTCTACCAATTCGTTCATCCGCTGCAGTGTCATTGTCCCTGTTGTCTCAATCGAGACGATGTTGCTAGCGGGAATATGACTTATTGTCCAATCCATTCAATTTTCCCCAGGCTGCTGCGGAACCCCTAAGTGTGCAAAGGATTCTGCCTTAGTCCGGTGCGCTTGGGTTGGACAAAACGGCTGGACAATGCGAGCCAGACAAAATATCCGTGCCGCCAGTGCTTCCATCGATTTCATCGCGTCTCGAAACGTCTCGGTCGCGGCGCTTAAGGGTTAGCGCCGCGGATCCCGTGCCAGGCCAGGCTCGGGCAGGCATATAATCCGGCGTTGCCTTGGGATTCGGCGGCAAGCAACTGAGGAGAGAGCTATGGCTGACGGCGATAAGGGCAATCGCGCCCTGCGTCCTTCGACAGAAGTGCTGACCCGCGGTTTCGACCCAGCACTCTCGGTGGGTTCCGCTCGCCCAGCGGTGTTCCGCAGTTCGACCTACGTGTTTCCCAGTCCCGAGGCGGCGGAGCACGCTTTCGATGTAATGGCCGGACGCGCGCGCTTGGCACCGGAAGAAGGTGTGGCGCTAGTCTATTCGCGCTTTAATCATCCCAACGCAGAAATCTTAGAGGAGCACATGCTCCCGCTCGAGGCCGGCGCGCAGGCAGCGCTCGTCTTTAACTCCGGCATGTCGGCGATCGTGACGGCGCTGCTGGCGCACTTGCAACCGGGTCAAAGCGTCGTCTACACGGTGCCGATCTATGGCGGTTCGCAAAAATTCATCCAAAGCTTTCTGCAGCAGTGGGGAGTCAACGGCGTGGCGGTGCCTGGCGGTAACAGCCGGGCGCTCGATGCGGCAATCGCGAATACGCCGAATCTGGCGGTAGTGCTGATTGAAACGCCCGCTAATCCGACCTTGACCATGACCGACATTCGCCGCGCGGTCGAATCCGTGCACAAACTTGGCGCCATACGCCCGTTGATCATGGTGGATAACACCATGATGGGGCCAACGTTTCAACATCCGCTTCTGCTGGGCGCGGATATCGTGCTCTATTCCGCGACAAAGTACTTGTCCGGCTTCAGCGATCTTATCGGCGGTTTCGCGCTGAGCAAGGATCCGCACCACCTGGCCAAGATTCGCAGCCTGCGCAGCCTGTTCGGCACCATACTGCAGCCAGACGAATGCTGGATTCTGGATGGACGCTTGCCCACGGTCGCCACGCGCATGCGCGCAGCCACGGAGAACGCGCAGCAAATTGCGCAGAAACTTGCGCGCCATGCGAAGGTCAAGCGCGTGTTGTATCCCACATTGTTCGAAGATGGCGATCAAGTTCGCATTCGCGACTCGCAATGCGATGCGCCCGGGGCAATGCTCTCGATCGAACTGCACGGCGGCAAGCAAGCGGCGTTTACGTTCCTGCGCGGCATACGCATCGCGCGCAACGCCGTTTCGCTCGGCGGCGTCGAGAGCCTGGTGTGCCACCCGAAGACCACGACGCATTCCGGTTTTACCGAGCAAGAGTTCGCGCAGGCCGGTATCGGCGATGCGCTGGTGCGCGTATCGGTCGGCTTGGAAGATTGGCGTGACTTGCTGGCAGACTTCGAACAAGCATTACAAACCGCATAGAGGAGCAGAGCATGGCAGATAAGCAGCACTACAATCCGCCGCAGTTGAGCGGCTTCGGCACCTATTCGCACGTGGTGGCCGCACGCGGCCATCGCACCGTCTATATTTCCGGCCAAGTTCCGTTCGACAAAGACGGCAGAGTGGTGGGCAAAGGCGACTTGCGCGCACAAACCAAACAAGTATTCGAGAATTTAAAGGTATGCTTGGAAGCGGCGGGCGCCAGTTTCGCGGACGTAGTGAAGATCACTGCCTTCGTGGTCGGCTTCACGCCGGAGCAGCGCTTGCCGATCACCGAAGTTCGCAATCAGTATCTAGTCAAGCCGCTGCCAGCAAGCACGTTGGTTGGCGTGGAACGACTGGTGAATGACGACTTCCTTATCGAGATCGAAGCCGTTGCGGTTTTGGACTAGTGTCCTGAGTCTGAAGTTCGCAACGGAATTCACAAGATGCGCGATACTTTCAAAGTTAATAAAAGTGACGAAATTGCTGCCCGGCGCGAAGCAAACTGCAGCCAGGTTGAACCCCGGGAGAGTTTGCTACGAAGCATGGCGGCAATTCGCGTCACTTTAATGTTGCGAACTTCAGACTCAGGACACTAAGACGCCATGCAAATCAAACCTAACACCCTCAAACGTGCTCTGAACGCCGGCAAGCCGCAGATCGGCTTGTGGTGCAGCCTGGTCAGCCCGATCGCCACCGAGGTAGCCGCCGGCGCGGGGTTCGATTGGCTGCTGATTGACATGGAGCACGCGGCGAACGAAGTCGGCACCGTGCTGGCGCAATTGCACGCCGTGTCTGCCAGCAGCGCGGCGCCAATCGTGCGGCAGCCGGCCAACGACGCCGTGCTGACCAAACGCCTGCTCGATATCGGAGTGCAAAGCTTCCTTATCCCGATGGTCAATAGCGCCGAAGAGGCGCGGCAGGCCGTGGCCGCTACGCGCTACCCGCCGCACGGTATACGCGGTGTGGCGACGACCACGCGCGCCAGTCAGTTTGGCCGCATCAAGGACTACCACAAGCATGCGCAAGAAGAGATCTGCGTAATCGTGCAAGTGGAGACGCGCGAGGCGTTGACGCAACTTGATGCGATCGCGGCGGTTGAGGGCGTGGATTGCGTGTTCATCGGGCCATCGGATCTGTCTGCCGCGCTGGGCCATCTCGGCAATGCGAGCGATCCGAGCGTGCGCGCAGCCATCGCCGATGCGTTCAAACGCGTTCAGCGTGCCGGCAAAGCGCCTGGGATTCTGACCGGCGTGGAAGCCGACGCAAAGCATTGGCTCGAATTGGGTGCGCTGTTCTGCGGGGTCGGTGCGGACATCGGCATTCTGGCACGGCAGAGCGAGGCGCTTGCGGCAAAATTCGGCCTGCCGCGCAAGTAAATTCTGTCGCGGAAATGCGGCGCTGCAAGCCCTGCATCCAAAACTGGGCCGGCCGCGTATAAGGGATTGTCTTTCACACCGAGGAGGCAATCCCATGCAGCGCATCCGAGTTTTCTTATTCGCCATCGTCACCGCCGGTTTGCTTACCGCCTGCGGCGGCATGCAGTCGCACCAGGCGCAGAGTAACAGCGAAGCATCGCTTTACCAGCGCTTGGGCGGGGTCGAAGCGATTAAAGTGGTTGTCGATGATTTCGTCGGCTTCGTCGCGGCGGACAACCGCATCAACGCCCGCTTCGCCAACACCAACATCGCCAATCTGAAGCAGCGCTTGGTGGATCAGGTCTGCCAAGGCAGTGGTGGTCCGTGCGAATACAAGGGCAAGGACATGGTTAGCGCGCACAAGGGCATGAACATCAGCGAAGCCGAGTTTGGTGCGTTGGTTGAAGACCTCGTCAAAGCGCTGGATAAGAACAAAGTGCCGGCCAAAGAGAAGGGCGAACTGCTCGGCATTTTGGGCCCGATGAAGCCTGCGATCGTCGGACGCTAAAAAGAACTAGGCGTCGTTCGCGGGCTAGGGCAACCTAGCTCGCCGCCGCCGTTCGCATCCTGTTTGCATTATTGCGACTGCGGATGTGCGCGGCGGCGTCTTGACGCGACCCAAATGCGCTCTTACTCTCGCGGGCCATGCGTTCGCGCAGATCGTGTCGGATGGGCGACTTGCCCACCATTTTTCAGCCCCGCGACGCGGCTTCGCACGCCGATGTGGGCGTGATCTCCACCGAAGTGACGCTGAGCAAAGTCACCAGCCAGTTTGCATTTACTGCCACCAATGCCGCTGCGGTGGGCACGTCGCTGAACAACGCCGGCGTTCCGGGTGGCTTTGCGCCGAACGCGCACAACGCCGCGCTGACTTTCGTCGCGCCGGAGCCCGGCGTGGTGGTGTTGTGGGTCTCGGCGTTGTCTTGTTAGCCGGCAGACAGCGCAGCGATGCAGGGCGGCCGTCGCGTCCAATTTGCCTTATACATAGCAAAGCATACTTCCGTCACCGGCTGTGCAAGCCGCTAGTAGACTGATACTCGGCCTAGCGCAGTGAATCTGGCGGTTCCGGCAACGCTTCGTCCGACGCCCCCGGGTCGATGCGTTGCGCGGGCGGCGCCAGGTCATTCAATCTTTGAAATGGTGTGAAGCGCGCGGCGATCGGGCCATAGCGGTGCGCATCCAGCAAGATCGCGATTTTCAAGTTTGGGTCCTGCGGAAACGCCCCCGAGGCTTTGAGCAAATTATCGCCGGCTGGTTCGAGCAGGACTCGCAGGATTCTGTCGCCACTCACCACCACGGCAGTGGCGGTGCTCGCTTTGGTCGGAAACTTATTAAAGAAGTGATCGGTGACATAGAGGCGCAATTCGCTCGTGTTCACCAGCAGTTCCATATGAAAGTTGCCGGCATTGCGCAGCTGCCCGCCATTGGGTGGCTTCAGGCGTGCGAGATACCAGTCTGGGTGCGCGGAACTGCTGCCCGCGGCTAACACAAAGAACAATGCGATCCATCGTGCCGCGTGTTTCATGGCGTCTGCTGCCCCTTGGCCGGTGCGTATTTCGGCTCGCGGCGGCTAGCCACGTTGCCGCCTTGGGCCGGATCGAACACCATCACTAGCACGTCGCGCAAGTCGTCGGACCGAATGGTGACGGCGAAGGCTTTCTTGCCAGGTTCTAACAGCCAAGCGTCGGCTGCGCGGTAGACGCCATCGCCGATCTCGGTCGCCACCGCTTGTTTCCCGCTACCATGGATCTCGATGCTCGCATTGGTGATCGCGCGCGCTTCACCAAATCGCTCCACCAACAACTTGAGGTGATCGTCCTGCGGCAAGGCGATGACGCTAAATTCGTCGCTGGTCGCGGCGAAACCTTGCGCATCCACGGGCGGTGCTTGTCCGCTGCGATCGAATTCAGCGCCGATGGCGAAACCGTGCGCCACCAGCGCAACATGGGCGAGCACAGCGGCGGCGCGGCGCGGCGCGGCTAGATAGAAATCGAGTTTGCTCATCGCAAAATGCTAGCACAGCTGGAAGTTGTCTAGCGCCGCCTTTTCTTCCCTCACCGCTGATGGGACAATCAGCGGCAATCGAGTCGTGATGGTGAATTTGCCGGCCCATGCAGAAGATCAGTCAGTATTTTTCCGGGATAGCGCGCCATGAATGGCCGGCGCTGTTGTGGGCATTTGCGTACTTCTTCTTCTTGCTCTCGGGCTACTACATGCTGCGGCCGCTGCGCGATTCGCTTGCGGCAGAGGCGGGAGCGAAGAACCTTTCCGCGATGTTCGGCGCGACTTTCCTCATCATGCTGGCGATCGTGCCGCTGTTCGGTTGGCTGACCAGCCGCTTTCCGCGCCGCCAATGGCTGCCGGCCTGCATTGTCTTCTTTGTGCTCAATCTGCTCGGTTTCTATGTTGCTTGGCGCTGGCACGTCGGCCTGGACGTTGTGGCGCGGATATTTTTCGTTTGGTTGACTGTCTACGTGATGTTCGTCGTCTCGGTGTTCTGGAGTTTCATGGCGGATTTGTTCAACACCGATCAGGCGAAGCGCTTGTATGGTTTTATCGCCGCCGGCGGCACCGTAGGCGCTTTAGTCGGTGCGAAGCTGACCGCAGTACTGGCTGAGCGCATTGGTTCTTCCAACTTGATGCTGCTTTCCGCCATGCTGCTGGCATCGACTTTGTTGTGCATCTGGCGCTTGCTTGCATGGCAGCGAACCATGCACGCGGGAGCTGCCGGCAAGAGCGAAGCGGTGCCGGAAGCGAAAGTGGGCGGAGGTATGCTTGCCGGCGTGCTTGATGTCGCAAGATCGCGCTACCTGCAGGGGATCTGCCTCTACGTCTTTCTCTATACGACGCTCACCACCGTGCTGTATGTGCAACAAGCCGATCTGCTCAAGCGCGAGTATCCCAGCTTAGACGCGCGCACCGCATTGCTAGGCAACCTCGCATTTGTAGTCAACCTTATTGCCTTCGTGCTACAGACTTTCGCGTTCAAACCGTTGGCGAACCGCTTCGGTGTAGCGGCGCTGCTGGCGGGCGTGCCGCTGTTTTCGCTGTTCGGATTCTTGGCGCTGGCGTGGGCGCCCACCCTGTTGGTATTGATAGTATTCGGAGTGCTGCGCAGCGCGGCCGAGTACGCGCTGGCAAAGCCGGCGCGCGAAACGCTGTTCAATTCACTTTCGCGCGAGGAAAAATACAAGGCCAAAAACTTGATCGACACGACAGTGTATCGAGGCGGCGATTGGGCTTCGGCGGTGGGAATGAATGCGCTGCGCAGCATCGCCGCGGTTCCCGCGATCGCGCTCCTCGCTGCGCTGCTATCCGGTGTGTGGGCTGCGACCGGTTGGTGGTTGGGCCGTCAGAACGAACAACGTTCGCGCCTGCAAGCCAGCCTCAAACCCGCGGGGCAACTGAGATGACGATGAAGATGATGACACGTAGAGAAGCCATCGGTGCGATAGCCTGCGCCGGCTTGGCGGCCGGATTAAACGCGCGAGCAAAGGAGACGGCCAAGATGCTGCAACGACCCATACATCGATCAGGCGAAATGCTGCCAGCCCTCGGTCTTGGCACCTATAGCACCTTTGATGTCGGCAACGATACCGCCGAGCGCGCCGCGCTCAAAGAAGTGTTGCGGCTGTTCGTCCAGCACGGCGGCAAGCTGGTCGACAGCTCTCCGATGTACGGCAGTTCGGAGAGTGTGGTCGGCGATGTTGCGCGCGCGGAAGGGCTGACGGACCAGCTGTTTATGGCAACGAAGGTATGGACTTCGGGCCGCGATGCCGGCATCGGGCAGATGAACGAATCGATGCGGCGCATGGGGGTTGCGCGCATGGATTTGATGCAAGTCCACAATCTGCTCGACCTCAAGACGCATGAGAAGACGCTGCGTGACTGGAAGGCGCAGGGCAAGATTCGTTACTTGGGCATTACTCACTACCACGCCGGAGCGCATGCCGAGCTGGAACGCTTGGTGAAAACCAAGCAATACGATTTCGTCCAATTCAACTACTCCATCGCCGAGCGCGAAGCGGAGGAGCGCTTACTGCCCGCCTGCGCCGAAAGCGGCACCGCCGTGATCATCAACCGGCCGTTCGCCCAAGCCAATTTGTTCAGCCGCGTGCGCGGCAGAGAACTGCCGGCCTGGGCGGCCGAATTCGAATGTCAGTCGTGGGCGCAGTATTTTCTGAAGTACATCCTGGCGCATCCGGCGGTCACTTGCGTCATACCGGCGACGAGCAAGCCCAAGCATTTGGTCGACAACATGCGAGCGGGGCTTGGACGTCTGCCGGACGGCGCGATGCGTGCGAAAATGATCCAGGCGCTACCGTGAACTACGTCGACGTTGCCGACGCAGAACGGTCGCGGCGGCTTGCTCGATGGCCACTGCACTAAGCAAAGCCTGCGCTGCATAGGGCGCCAGCGCGCTAGCGCGCAGCGCCCTCGCTCACTACCGCGCGCGAATCTACTGCTGTGCGGCGGGGGTGACGATATTCGTGCCGCTTGGCCCAATGCCGCTTATCTGCACGATGACTTCCTCGTCTTTCGCGCCATCGTAGTGAACCTTGCCGGCGGTGTGCACGGCAAATCCGCCGGCCGGCACGGGAACGGTTGCCTCGGGATCGAGTTTCTCACCGGCGCCTGCCCACCAGGTGCCTTGCAACACCGTGACGTAGCGCGTTTCCGGGTGCCAGTGCGGCCGGCTCATGGTGCCGGGAGAAAATTTTGCGCGTATGGTGTACGGCCCCGCTTCGCGCGGATTGCCATTGACGACGACGAACTTAACCCCCGGTAGACCCGGATAGTCCTTCCACTCCAATTTGTCGGCTGGGGTGATGCTAATCGTTTCGCCGATCGCATCGGCGGCCGGCGTGCTGGTGGAGAGAATCAATGCCGCGAAGCCCGCAATCCATGTTGTCTTACGCATCTTTGCCTCCTTCAAAAAGTGGCGCATGGTATCACTTGGCCGCACTCAAGACGCAGGCCGCTACCCAAGTTGCTCAGCGCTTTCGGCCGGTACCGGTGCGCGCTCGCGCTGTGCCTGCCGTCGGCGCGGCCGGCAACGGCGTGCTGCTTTGTTTGAGGCAGCGCAGCACGAAGCTCGACTTGCTATGGCGAACGCCCGGCAATTTATACAGACGCTCGCGTAACAGCCGCTCATAGTCCCTCGTGTCGCGCACTGCCAGGCGAATGAAATAGTCATAGTCGCCCGATATCAGGTAGGCCTCCAGCACCTCGGGGATGTCTTCCAACGCCTTGCCGAACTTGTAGAGCGTCTCGTCGTTATGGCTTTCCAGCGTTACTTGCACCATCACCGTTTCGCTGAAGCCGATTTTCGCCGGATCGATGCGCACGGTGTAACCCTGAATCACCCCTTCGCTTTCCATGCGTTTGATGCGCGTCCAGCACGGTGTGGTGGAAAGTCCGACTTGCGCGCTCATCTCCTGCAAGCTGATGCGCGCATCGCGGCTGAGAATAGATAAGATCTGTAGATCGAATTTATCGAGATCCATTCTGTCTTTCTGGTAGAGATTAGAAAATAATTCTAATATTTTGTAGTCCAACTGGCAAATAAAGACGCCTTTTCTCGAAAGGTAGGCGTAACATTTTCTACCGTCGCCAAACATCGTTGGTGGTCGCTAACTGCCTGGAGAGGAATCAGCGTGTCCACTTCGTTGCGTGACCGTCTGCGCTGTGGCGACTTGGTTGTCCGCCCTATGGTGTGCCTAAGCTCACCCGAGGCCGTGGACGAGTTGTGTAGCGCCCGAAAGTTGCTGCGTAGTGCCGTGCGCGCGTGAGATCCGGGTCGGCCCACAAGGCTGGCTCGCGATCTCACGGTGCCGAGCGGTACCAGCCATTGAACCGGTAGAATCCTGACGGGCGGCCTTGCCCGTGCGCACCCCGCAGGCGCACGGTCGGTTGTATCCGCGAGACGAGCAAGCGGGACGAAGCGATCACAAAGGGAATTACATGACAGATCTCAGCCACCGCCCCGTTGATGCGGCCTCCGCAAACACACGGCAGATAAGATTCGTGACCGCCGCGAGTTTGTTCGATGGTCACGATGCCTCCATAAACATCATGCGCCGCATCTTGCAGCAGGCGGGCGCGGAGGTGATCCATCTTGGCCACAACCGGTCAGTGCAAGAGGTGGTCAATGCCGCCGTGCAAGAGGACGTGCATGGTGTCGCCGTAAGTTCCTACCAAGGCGGCCATGTTGAGTATTTTAAGTACATGATTGATCTGTTGCGGCAGCGCGGCGGCGGCAACATCAAGGTGTTCGGCGGCGGCGGCGGCGTGATTGTTGCCTCCGAGATCGCCGATCTGCATGCTTATGGCGTCACGCGCATCTATACGCCCGAGGATGGGGCGCGCATGGGGTTGCTTGGCATGATCGAAGACATGCTGGCCAGCGCGCGCGATGACCTCGGCGCGCAAGTGCCGCGCGACTTGGACGCCGTGGCTGCGGGCGATCAGCGCGCGCTGGCGCGGTTGATCACGGGTCTGGAAGCCGGATCGCTGCCGGACGCGCTGCGCCAACAAGTGCTCGGCGCCGCGGCGCGGAGGAATACGGTGCCGGTGATCGGCGTCACGGGAACGGGAGGATCGGGCAAATCTTCTTTGACCGATGAATTGATCCGCCGTTTTCGCCTCGATCTGGACGATCGCCTCAAGATTGCGATCATCGCCGTCGATCCGACGCGGCGCAAGACCGGCGGTGCGCTTTTGGGCGATCGCATACGCATGAATGCCATTGAGGGCGAGCGCATCTACATGCGTTCTCTGGCAACGAAAGGCGGCGGGGTTGAAATCGCCCCGTGTCTACCGGAAGTGATCGCTGCCTGCAAATTTGCCGGCTACGATCTGGTTGTGGTGGAAACGTCGGGCATCGGCCAGGGTGACGCCGCCATCGTGCCGCACGTGGACGTTTCGCTCTACGTTATGACGCCCGAATACGGCGCCGCCAGCCAGTTGGAAAAGATCGACATGCTCGACTTTGCCGATTTTGTCGCCATCAATAAATTTGATCGCAAAGGCGCGCAAGACGCGTTGCGCGATGTCAGCAAGCAAGTGCAGCGCAACAAAGGGGATTTTTCTAAGCAGCCAGACGAAATGCCGGTGTTCGGCACCATGGCTGCGCGCTTCAACGATGACGGTGTGACCGCGCTGTATGGCGCGCTGTTGCGCAAGGTGCAGGAGAAGGGACTTACTCCGGGCGCTTCCCGGTTGACTGTACCCAATACGCGCCATTCGACTCATCAGACTCCGATCGTGCCGCCCGCGCGCACGCGGTACTTGGCGGAAATCTCCGAAGCGGTGCGCACATACAAGCGCCACGCCGTTGCGCAATCGCGTGTCGCGCGTGAGCGCCAGCAATTGTTGACCGCCAAACAGCTCCTGCAGCGCGAGTGCAATGACGACAATGCCAACCTGCTTACGCTGGCGCAAAGCCGCGAAGAGCGGCTCACACCGGAGAGCCGCAAGCTGTTGGACCAATGGCAAGATCTGCAAAAGGCTTACGGCGGCGACGAATACGTCGTGAAAATTCGCGACAAGGAAATCAGAAGCAAGCTTACCTATCAATCACTCTCAGGCACGTCGATACGCAAGGTCGCACTGCCGCGTTATGAAGATCAAGGCGAGCAACTCAAGTGGCTGCTCCTGGAGAATGTTCCAGGATCCTTCCCCTTCACCGGCGGCGTGTTCGCGTTCAAGCGCGAGAACGAGGATCCGACGCGCATGTTCGCCGGCGAAGGCGACGCGTTCCGCACTAACAAGCGCTTCCATCTGCTTGCTGGAGAAATGCCCGCCAAACGTTTGTCCACGGCGTTCGATTCGGTGACGCTCTACGGTTTCGATCCCGATCTGCGCCCCGACATTTACGGTAAGGTCGGAAATTCGGGCGTTTCGATCGCCACGCTCGAGGATCTCAAGGTGCTGTATTCGGGGTTCGACTTGACCGCGCCAAACAATTCGGTATCGATGACCATCAACGGTCCGGCGCCCAGCATCCTGGCGATGTTCATGAACACCGCAATCGATCAGCAGATGGATAAATTCCGCAAGGACAATGGCCGCGAACCGACCGGCGACGAGGCGCAAAAGATCAAGGCTTGGACGCTCTCCACGGTGCGCGGCACGGTGCAAGCGGACATTTTGAAGGAAGATCAAGGCCAAAATACTTGCATTTATTCCACCGAGTTCAGCCTCAAAGTGATGGGCGACATTCAGGAGTATTTCATCCATCACAACGTCCGCAATTTTTACTCAGTGTCTATCTCGGGCTATCACATCGCGGAAGCTGGGGCGAATCCCATCAGTCAGCTCGCTTTTACCCTCGCCAACGGCTTCACTTTTGTTGAAGCGTACTTGGCGCGCGGCATGCATATCGACGATTTCGCGCCCAACCTGTCGTTCTTTTTCAGCAATGGCATGGATCCGGAATACACCGTGATCGGGCGCGTGGCGCGCCGCATCTGGGCGGTGGCCATGCGCAACAAGTACGGCGCGAACGAGCGCTCGCAAAAGCTGAAGTACCACTGCCAGACTTCCGGACGCTCGCTGCACGCGCAGGAAATCGCGTTCAACGACATCCGCACCACCTTGCAAGCGCTGATCGCCACGTACGACAATGCCAACAGTCTGCACACCAACGCCTACGACGAAGCGATCACCACGCCCACGGAAGAAAGCGTGCGCCGGGCGATGGCGATTCAGTTGATCATTAATCGCGAGTGGGGATTGGCCAAGAACGAGAATCCCAATCAAGGCAGCTTCATCATCGACGAATTGACCGACCTGGTGGAAGAGGCGGTGCTCAAGGAATTCGAAGCAATCAGCGAGCGCGGCGGGGTGCTGGGCGCAATGGAGTTGGGGTACCAGCGCGGCAAGATTCAAGAGGAATCCTTGTACTACGAGCACAAGAAGCACGACGGCTCGTACCCGATCATCGGCGTGAATACCTTCCGCAATCCGCACGGTGACGCCGTGCCGCAGTCGCTTGAACTAGCGCGTTCCACCGAAGAAGAGAAGCAGTCGCAATTGAGCCGGTTGCATGAGTTTCACGCCAAGCACCAAGGCGCCAGCGGCGCAATGCTGAAGCGCCTGCAACAAGCCGTGATCGATAACGCCAACGTGTTCGAGGTGCTAATGGATGCGGTGCGGGTATGCTCGCTGGGGCAAATCACGCAAGCGCTGTTCGCGGTCGGCGGGCAATACCGGCGCAGCATGTAGGGCTTGCGTCAGTGCGTGCGCAACAGTTAGCTTTCATTTAGGACAATCATGGCTGAGTACCTCGCCCCCATCCGGGACCTGCAATTCGTCATCAAAGAGCTCGGCGGCCTGGATCAAATAACTTCGCTGCCTGGCAAGAGCGAGGTCAACGCCGAGCTCGCAGATGCCGTGCTCGAAGAGGCCGGCAAATTTGCGGCGGGCGTGCTCAGTCCATTGAACGTCGTCGGCGACCGAGTCGGCTGCAAATGGAACGACGGCGCTGTGACCACACCGCCGGGATTTAGAGAGGCGTACCGGCAGTTTCGCGAGGGCGGTTGGCCCGCGCTGCACGGCGATCCGGCCTTCGGCGGTCAGGGTTTACCGCATGTATTGGCGCATCCCGTCGCGGAAGTATGGAATGGCGCCAACATGGCGTTCTGTCTCGGTCCGATGCTGACCGGCAGTGCAGTGCTGGCGCTGACCAAACATGGCACGCCCGAGCAGCAGCGCTTGTACCTTGCCAAGCTGATCAGCGGCGAGTGGATGGGCACGATGAACTTGACGGAACCGCAAGCCGGTTCCGATCTCGCGTCCGTGCGCATGCGCGCCGTGCCGGAAGCCGGCGGCGAGCGCTATCGCCTGCACGGCACCAAGATTTTTATCACTTATGGCGAGCACGATCTAACCGATAACATCATCCATCTCGTGCTGGCGCGCACGCCCAATGCGCCCGAAGGCGTGAAGGGCATTTCGATGTTCATCGTGCCGAAGTTCTTGGTCAATGTGGACGGCTCGCTCGGGGCGCGCAATGATATCCGGTGCGTTTCTATCGAGCACAAACTGGGCATTCACGGCAGCCCGACTGCCGTGCTCTCCTACGGCGACAAAGAGGGCGCGGTCGGATACTTGTTCGGCGAGGAGAACCGCGGGCTGCAGTACATGTTCACCATGATGAATTCCGCGCGCTTGGAAGTCGGTATCGAGGGCATCGGCATTGCCGAACGCGCCTACCAGCGCGCGCTCGCCTACGCCAAGGAACGCGTGCAAGGCAAAGATATCGCTGTGCGCGGCGGCGAGCGCGTTAGCATCGCGCAGCATCCCGACGTGCGCAGAATGCTGATGAGCATGCGCGCGCAATCCGAAGCCATGCGCGCCATGGCCATGCTGGCGTCTTTTTCGCTCGATATGTCGCATGAACATCCGAATAGCACCGAGCGTTTCAAGCACCAAACGCTGGTGGATTTCGTGACGCCGATCGTCAAGGGTTGGTGCACCGAGCAATCGATCGAAGTGGCATCGCTCGGCGTGCAAGTGCACGGTGGCATGGGTTTCATCGAGGAGACCGGCGCCGCCCAGCATTATCGCGATGCGCGCATCACCACCATCTACGAGGGCACTACCGGCATCCAGGCCAACGACCTGATCGGCAGGAAACTGGCCGGCGAAAAAGGCGTTACGGCGAAGAGGCTGATCACGGAAATGCAGCAATTTATGACGGTGCTCGCGCGCGTCGATCACCCGGCGCTGGCGTCGATCAACCGTCAATTGGGTGCCGCGTTAGAGGCGCTGAGCACGGCCACGGATTGGCTGCTGGAAAGCTACGCCTCGGACGTCCGCGCCGCGGCGGCCGGTGCAGTGCCTTACCTCAAACTATGGGGAACGGTGCTCGGCGGCTACCAACTGGGCAAGTCGGCTCTAATCGCGAAGCAATGCTTAGATGCCGGCAGTAATGAGACTGATTTTTACCGTGCCAAGATCGCAACGGCGCGCTTCTTCGCCGAGCACCACCTGCCCCATGCGCCCGCGTACAAGGAAGCGATAGTGTGCGGTGCGCACAGCGCACTCGCGCTACCGGCTTTATAGCCGGAGGCAGCGCGCATTAGGCCTGCGGGGAAGGGTAATCGCCCGAGTATAAGCCTGTTAGCCAGAACCCAAGAGACTTGTGGCCGTATACCCTAGGGTGACTATCGTAGGCGGCACTACGCCGCAATCTCGGTGTGCGCTCTAGCCGCATGGAATCGTCCTAACAGCACTTCCCGCTCAGACGCTGCTGCTTGTATGCTCTTTAGCTTGACGTGACCAAAGCCGCGTACGCGTTCCGGCAGACTGGCGAGCGCTACCGCGATAGGGTAGTTATCGGCTGAAAGCGTCGCGGCGATTTGCTCGATCAGCGTCTCATACTCGGTGATCATGCGCCGTTCAAGCAGCCGTTCCTCGGTGCGGCCGAACACATCGAACGCAGTGCCGCGCAGCCCCTTGAATTTTGCGAGCACGCGAAACGCGAATTGCATCCAGCCGCCGTACTGCGCTTTCACCAAATGGCCTTGCGCATCGCGCTTGGCGAGCAGCGGCGGCGCGAGATGGAACTTCACTTTAACGTCACCTTCAAAAGTTTCAGCCAGGCGCTTTTGGAACTCGCCATCGGTGTACAGGCGCGCGACTTCGTATTCGTCCTTGTACGCCATCAGCTTGGAGAGATTTTTGGCGACCGCTTTGCTGAGCGCATCGCCGTTGCCCAGACGCGCTTCGGCCGCGCGCACTTTTTCGACGGCGGTTTCGAAACGCTTCGCATACGCGGCGTTCTGATACTGCGTGAGGAAAGCGGCGCGCTTGCGCACCAGCGCATCCAAACTCTGCGGAAGTTGCACCACGACAGGCACTGCCGGTGCCGCGGCGCGCTCGACTCGGGCTTGATCGGCGGCATAGCGACGGCCCCAAGCGAAGGCTTGCTTGTTCGCTTCGATGGCAACGCCGTTGAGTTCGATGGCGCGCAGCAGCGAAGCTTCCTCGAGCGGGATGAGCCCTTTCTGGAAGGCGAAGCCGAGCATCATCAAATTGCTGGCGATCGAATCGCCGAGCAAACCGGTGGCCACGCGCGTTGCGTCAATGAAATGCGAGCGCCCGCCGACCGATTCGTCGATCAGCGCGCGGATGGCTTGATCGGGGAAGGTCCAATCCGGATTCTGCGCAAACTGCCCGGGCGGCTGCTGATGCGCGTTGATCACCGCCACGGTGCGCCCCGGACGCGTTTTGCTGATGGCGTCGAGTGCACCGGCGGTCAGCATGTCGCAGCCGAGAATCAGATCGGCTTCGCCGGTGGCGATGCGCTGCGCATGGATGTCGCTCGGGCTGGCGGCGATGCGCACGTGCGAAGTCACCGCGCCATTTTTCTGCGACATGCCGGTCATGTCCAGCGCGGAGGTGCCTTTGCTTTCCAAGTGCGCGGCCATGCCGAGCAGCGCACCGATGGTGATGACGCCGGTGCCGCCGATGCCGGTTATGAGAATGTTGTACGGCGCGGCTTCGAGCTTGATCGGCGCAGGCAGCGGCAGTGGCGCGAAATCTTTGTCGGACTCACCTTGCGCCTGCTTAGATTTGCGCGGCTTGCCACCTTCAATCGAAACGAAGCTCGGGCAGAAACCTTTGATGCATGAATAGTCCTGGTTGCAGGAGGACTGATCGATGGTGCGCTTGCGGCCGAACTCCGTTTCCAGCGGCAGGATCGAGGTGCAGTTGGACTGCACGCCGCAGTCGCCGCAGCCTTCGCACACCGCTTCGTTGATGAACACGCGCTGCGCGGCTTGCGGGTACTCGCCTTTCTTACGGCGGCGGCGTTTTTCGGCGGCGCAGGTTTGGTCGTAGATCAGCACCGACACGCCGGTTACTTCGCGCAGCTCGCGCTGCACGGCGTCGAGGTTGCGCCGGTCATGTAACGTGACTTGCGCGGGCAATTGCGAACGATCCTGGTAGCGCGATAAATCTTCCGTCACCAACGCGATACGCTTGACCCCCTCCGCCGCCATTTGTTGCGCGATCATCGGTACGGTGATGGTGCCGTCGACAGGCTGGCCCCCGGTCATGGCCACCGCATCGTTGTACAAAATCTTGTACGTGATGTTGACGTTGGCAGCGAGCGCCGCACGAATCGCCAGCGAGCCCGAATGGAAATAAGTGCCGTCGCCGAGGTTGGCGAACACGTGTTCGCGTTTGGAAAACGCCGCTTGCCCGATCCACGGCGCACCTTCGCCGCCCATCTGCGTGGTGGTCTTGTTGTGCTCGGGGTAAATCGCGGTGGCCATGACGTGACAGCCGATGCCGGCCAGTGCGATGCTGCCATCGGGCGTCTTGGTCGAAGTATTGTGCGGACAGCCGGAGCAGTAGTACGCCGGGCGCGCCGGGGTATTCACGGCTTTTTTCAGCACCGCTTCTTTCGCATCCAGGAATGCGAGGCGCGCTTTGATGGCATCGCTCTGATGAAAACGCGCAATGCGCGAAGCAATCACGCGCGCGATCTGCGCGATGGAAAAATCCGCCTTGGCTGGCAACAGCCACTCGCCGCGCGGATGCACCCATTCGCCTTGATCGTCGAACTTGCCGATGACGCGCGGGCGCACGTCCGGGTGCCAGTTGTAGAGCTGCTCCTTGAGCTGGTACTCGACCATCTGGCGCTTCTCTTCGACCACCAGAATTTCTTCCAGCCCTTTGGAGAATTCCCTCACGCCATCCGGCTCCAGCGGCCATGGCATGGAAACTTTGAACAGACGGATGCCGATCTCTTTCGCACGCTGCTCGTTGATGCCGAGTTCTTCGAGGGCTTCCAGCACGTCCATGTACGCTTTGCCCGAAGCGATGATGCCTAAGCGCGCATTCGGCGAATCGATGGTGGTGTGATTGATTTTGTTCAGCCGCGCATAGGCCATCGCGGCGTAGATCTTGTAATCCTGCATCAAGGCTTCTTGCTTGCGCGCTTGCAGTCCGAGCAGGTCATTCGACAAGCGCGCATTCAGCCCGCCTTCCGGCATAGCGAAGTCCGTGGGGTAGAGCGTCTTGACGCGGAACGGATCAGCTGAAATCGAGGCGGAGGATTCCACTGTATCCGCCAGCGCTTTGAACCCAACTGCGCAGCCGGAGAAGCGTGACATCGCCCAGCCGTGCAAGCCGAGCTCGATGTATTCCGCGACGTTGCACGGGTAGAGCACCGGAATCATCGACGCCGCGAACAAGTGATCGCTCTGATGCGGCAGCGTCGAAGAGTAGGCGCCGTGATCGTCGCCCGCCACCAGCAGCACGCCACCGTGTTTGGAGGTGCCGGCGAAATTCATGTGCTTAAACACGTCGCCGCAGCGATCCACCCCCGGCCCCTTCCCGTACCACAGCGCGTAAACGCCGTCGTACTTTGACTCGCCGATCAGATTGACTTGCTGGGTGCCCCACACTGCCGTCGCCGCCAGCTCCTCATTGACGCCGGGCACGAATTTGACGTGGTGCGCTTCGAGATGCTTCTTCGCTTTCCACAGCGCTTCATCGAGACCGCCGAGCGGCGAACCGCGGTAGCCGGAAATAAAGCCCGCAGTGTTGAGCCCCGCGGCGAGGTCACGGCGCCGTTGCACGAGAGCAAGGCGCACCAGCGCTTGTATGCCGGTCAGGTATACGCGGTTCTGGTCGGAAACGTACTTGTCGTCTAGCGTGACTGCTTGCATGTCAAACTCCTTGTAGGAATCGCATCAATGGCAACCGCCGTGGGTATGGCCGCGCCTCACATGCCGAAATGCTACCGGTTTGGACGAAAAAAGGGTTTCTAAGTTTCTGCGTTTTTACTGCCGATACGGTACGTGATTCTAGATTTTCATATATTTGTAGAAAAATCGTCTGAATGGCCTTGCTGCGGCCTCAATATGGGCGCTGTTGCTATTGCGAACGATATATCGCGACTTGGAGCTGTCGGCCAACAACCAGCACAATAGCGAACCTTATTCAGATGGGAGATGACATGACTTCCGCCCCAATCGCCAACCTCACCATCGACAGTATCAGCGTGCGAACCGCATCGGTCCCAATGCGCAGGCCGATAGTGTCCAAAGTAGGGGGTTACCCGAACTGGCCGTTCGTGCTGATCGACGTGCGCACGCGCGAAGGTGTGGTGGGCCGCAGCTACTTGGAACCCTACGTGCACAAGCTAGTGCCGTCCATCGTGAGCATGATCGACGCGATCGCGGACATGCTTAGCGGCAAGCCGCTGGCCCCGCTCGATGCGTTCGGCGAAGCGATGAAGACGCTACACTTGAACGGCCGTCAGGGCACGACGTTCATCGCGCTTGCCGGCATCGACATGGCGGTGTGGGACGCGCTGGCACGCGCGGCAGGTTTGCCGCTCGCGCGGCTGCTCGGCGGCAGCACGGGACGGGTTCGTGCGTACAACACCAACGGCCTGTGGCTCATCCCGAAAGACAAGCTCGCGCAAGAAGCGAAAGACCTTGTCGCCGAAGGCAACTTCAAAGCGATCAAAATTCGCCTTGGCCGTCCGACGGTCAAGGAAGATATCGAAGCGATCAAAATTGTGCGCGATGCGGTCGGCGAGCACATTCTGCTGATGTCGGACTTCAACCAAGGACTAACGTTCGGCGAAGCCCTCCAACGCATGCACGCGCTCGACGATCGAGGGCTGTACTGGTTCGAAGAGCCGATCGTGTACGACGACTACGAAGGCTGCGCGCAGATCACGCGCGAGATCAGCACGCCGATCCAGATCGGCGAGAACATCTGGGGCCCGCGCGAATTTCACAAAGCCGTCGCGGCGCGAGCGGCGGATTTGTACATGCCCGATCTCATGCGCATCGGCGGTGTTACCGGTTGGATGCGCTCGGCCGCCATCGCCGGCGCGGCCGGACTACCGCTCTCCAGCCATCTCTATCCCGAAGTCTCCGCGCACCTGCTGCGCGTCAGTGAATCGGCGGATTGGTGCGAGTGGCGCGATTGGGGTAATCCGCTGATCGCGGAGCCGTTCAAGGTGGAAGATGGATTTGTCGTGGTGCCGGAGCGCGTGGGCAATGGCATCGAGTGGGACGAACAAGCTGTGGCCAAGTACAAGCTGTGAAGACGGGCTTGAAAAGTGGCAGGGGGATGACCAGGCGACGCTCCAACCGATCGCTCCTCGAAATGACCGCAAAGCAGGCCCGCGCGTTTCTGTTAAAACCCGAGAGCTACTGTAACGTGGAGTTCCCCGCTTACTTTACATTTGCGCGGTTGCTCTCGGACGTATCGAAACAATTGCGCGGCAAGTCACTGAAGAGCATGTCGTCCGGCGTTCGCGACTACGAAGGCGTCAACTACGAGATGCTTTCCAACAAGGACGGGCGGCACGCTTGGCGGCCGCTTCAGTTGATCCACCCAGCGATCTATGTCACGCTCGTAGAGCAGATAACCCTCCCAAGTCATTGGAAAGTTATACGGGACAGGTTCAAGGAGTTTCAGAGTCCGTTGAATATCAAGTGTCTGAGCATTCCCATATCTGCGTCATCTGGCCAGAAGGATAAGGCTGAACAAATTGGCGCGTGGTGGCAAGGAATCGAGCAGGGGTCCATCGAGCTCGCGCTGGAGTACAACTACTTGTTTCATGCCGACATCACGGATTGCTACGCAGCGATATATACGCATTCGATCGCGTGGGCCATTCACACAAAGCAGAAGGCCCAGCACAAAGACAACAGAAGGAACGACAAGCTCATTGGTAACCGTATCGACTCTGCCATTCAGGATATGAGGCATGGGCAGACGAACGGCATTCCTCAGGGTTCAGTTCTCATGGACTTTATCTCTGAGCTTGTGCTCGGCTACGCCGATTTTAGATTGAGTAAGCGACTGAAAAGGGACCGCATAACGGAATTTCGCATCCTTCGTTATCGTGACGACTACAGGATTTTCGTGCAGAGCCCACAAGAGGGTGAAAGAATTCTCAAGACTTTAACCGAGGTCTTGATTGAGTTAGGACTGAAGCTCAATACGGGAAAGACTACAGGACCACTGCCGGTCGTCGTTCACTCGTTAAAGGCGGACAAGAGAGCATGGTTTCGTGGAAGACAAAGAGACCCGAACCTACAGAAGCACTTACTCATTGTTCACGGGCACGGAATTGACTTTCCCAACGCGGGTAGTCTGACTGTCGCGCTCTTGCGTTTTCATGAACGAGTGAGCAAGGCAAAGCGAATCCTGAATCCGATCGCTCTCATCAGCATCGTTGTCGACATCGCGTACAGTAGTCCAAAGGCCATTCCGGTCTGCGCTGCAATCATCAGCAAACTGTTAAGTGTGATCGAAGACGATGCCGCACGGGTCGACGTCATCAGGAAGATCTATCACAAGCTCTCGCAACTACCGAACACTGGGCACATTGAGGTTTGGCTGCAACGAATCAGCCATTTCCATGAGCCGCGACTTAAATACACGGAAAAGTTGTGCCGATTGGTAAAGGGTCAATCGGTCGATGTGTGGAACAACGACTGGATCAAAGACAAGAAGTTGAAGGCAGCGTTGGATCCTGCAAAGATTGTGAACAAAGCGAAATTGCGATCGCTCAAACCAGTTGTCAGTCCTAGAGAGATCGCCCTCTTCGCCACGGAGAGGTACTTCTAACGGATTCGTTGGACGCGCGCCACTCGTCGTTGCGCCGTCGCCGTCGCGCAGCGCTAAATTCGACACTCTTGTCTCCATCGGCGCCTTCAGGCACCTAAAGGATTGCGTACCTTGAGCGATGCGAAGCGCGAGAAATCTCGATCCGCCGACCAAAGTTCCGTCACGCCGTGAAACAGGCAGATCGCCGCGATGCGCGTGTCGTGAATTGCGCCGCCGCGCGTTTTCGCCCCGAGCGCGAGCGTTTCCAGCCAGTCTAAGTATCCATCCGCTTCACTCAGCCACGAAAGGTTCGGCAATGCGGCGAGATCTCTGAGGGTACCAAATGCTTCATCTAATGGTGTTGGCGTTTTGTAGATGCGCGGGTTAGTCGTAATGGCGACGAACTCGTGCGCGCACGGCCAGGGTATAGCCCAATTCGCCTTGGCTCTCGCCAGGCCTTCTATCGTGATTTTCGCTTGTTCATGGAACGCCGAATCGACGCGATGCGCGTAGACGAGCAGGTTCGTGTCAACGGCGATCACGGTAGATCTCGTCCCGGATGCTTTCCCAGCCCGCGCCGCTAAACTCCGGCGTTAGCCCTTCGCCCTCGAAGGTACGCATGCGAAATGGCGCGGCTGCTGTGCGTCGTTGCCTGGTCTTTAGTGCAAGCCGGATTCCCTCTTCGATCAGCACGCGCAACGTTGTGCCTTCGCGGCGTGCGACGCGTTTAGCGCGTTCGAGGAGGTCGTCCTGGACTTCTATTGTGGTCTTCATATGGGTTACCCATATTGATAATATGGATAGTATGGTAAACGATGTTGGGGCCGCTCTCAAGCCGGCTGGCATTGGGGCTTAACGGGCCAGGTATGAGTTGTTCCAGCGTGAATCCACCACAGCAAACGCACTCGCGGTGGATGTGAGGCCTCTTCGCTTTCATCGCCGCCCGATGTGCCGCTGCTGCACGCCGCAATAGCGTCGACCCTGCTACGAACGTCCGTTTGTTGATGCCGATGCCGGCGTTGTTGACCGGAATGTCGACGCGGCAGAACTCACGCGCGCAGCAGTCGACTAGTTGTTGACCGCCCATTTCCGCGCTGATATTCACGGTGAATGGTTTGACTGCTTTGCCGCCGGCACTCAGCTCCGCGGCTGTTTGCGCGGCGCGTTCGTCGTTGATGTCGCCGATCAATACGCGGGCGTCTTCCGCGACGAATACGGAAGCAATGTCCTTGCCGATTCCCTGCGCCCCCCCGTGATGATGGCTACTCGATTTTCAAGTTGCATGCTTTTACCCTTTTTTCATGAGCGTGAAAGTGATACCCTGCCGCCCCGATAGTTTGCACGCCGGCGCGTATGATGCTCTCGCTGCAGAGCCGATTCGACACGTAACACATGAACCAAGACCGTGTAGTAGCCACCTACTTGCTGGAGACGCCGCACCCGCTGGAGCACGCCGCAGCGGTGCTCGCCGGCGAGCAATCGAGCGGCACATTCGTCGCCGTTCCGGGCGAGACGCTCCAATTGAAAGAGCGCTTCGGTGCGCGCGTGGAAAGCATCAAGCCGCTGGAATCGGTCGCGGCGCCCAGCCTGCCCGGATCCAAAGCGCCAAAGTCGGCCGGCGCGCGCACCGAGTACCGGCGCGGCGAAGCGGTCATCTCGTTTCCGTTGCACAACTTTGGCCCCTCGATACCGAGTCTGCTCGCCACCGTCGCAGGCAATTTGTACGAGTTGCAAGAGCTCTCAGGCGTGCGCCTACTCGATCTGGAACTGCCGCGCGCGTTCGCCACGCGCTATCCCGGCCCAGGTTTCGGCATCGAAGGCACGCGCAAGCTTGCGCAAGTGGCAGGGCGGCCCTTGATCGGCACCATTATCAAGCCGAGCATCGGGCTGTCGATCGAGCAGCTGCGCCCGCTGGTGCGCGAACTCGCGCAGGCGGGCTTGGATTTCATCAAGGACGACGAACTGAACGCCGATCCGCCGTACGCGCCGCTCGCTGAGCGCGTGCCTGCGGCGATGGACGAGATCCAGCGCGTGGCAGATAGCACCGGCAAGAAGACGATGTACGCGTTCAACATCAGCGGCGATATCGAACACATGCTGCGCGGCCATGATCTGGTGAAGAAGCACGGCGGCACTTGCGTGATGGTTAACATCAATAACGTCGGCTTTGCCGCGCTCACCTATTTGCGGCAGCGCTGTGAGCTGTCGATCCACGGGCACCGCAACAATTTCGGCGCGATGGCGCGCCATCCGCTGCTGGGCATGAGCTTCACCGCGTACCAAAAACTTTGCCGGTTGGCGGGCGTAGATCATCTGCACGTCGGCGGCATGAGCGGCAAATTTTACGAGAGCAACGAAGAGGTGGCGCGCTCGATCCTCGATTGCCTGAGGCCGATGTACGGCGACTATCGCGTCATGCCGGTGATTTCCTCGGCGCAGTGGGCCGGATCGGCAATGGAGATTTACGCGGCGACCAAAAGCGTGGATGTAGTTCATTTGGCCGGCGGCGGCATCATTGCTCATGCGGACGGCACCGCAGCCGGGGTGCGCAGCATGCAACAAGGGTGGGAAGCGGCCTTGGCCGGCGTGCCGCTCGATGACTTTGCCGCCTCGCATCCCGAGCTGCGCGCGGCAATCGACAAGTTCGGCAAGCGCAGCTCGTGAGTAGCCTGTGACTAGCGAACTCCTACTCGCCTTTTACGGCGACGACTTCACGGGCTCGACCGACGCGATGGAGGCGTTGGCGCTGTCCGGCCTGCGCACAGTATTGTTTCTCGCGCCGCCCTCGGCGGAGCTGCTGCGCGAACAATTTCCTAATTTGCGCTGCGTCGGTGTGGCGGGAACCAGCCGCGCGATGTCGCCGAACGACATGGATGCGGAACTCAAACCCGTCCTGCAGGCGCTGTGGGCAATCGGTGCGCCGCTCATGCACTACAAAGTTTGCTCGACCTTCGATTCGTCGCCCACTGTCGGCAATATCGGTCACGTCATGGACATGGCGCGAGAAGCGTTGGCACGCGGACAACTGATCTCGCTGCTAGCCGGTGCTCCGCCGCTGCGCCGCTATACGGTCTTTGGCAATCACTTCGCTGCGATGGGCGAGCAGATCTATCGCCTCGACCGCCATCCAACCATGGCGCGGCATCCGTCCACACCGATGGACGAAGCGGATCTGCGCATGCATTTGTCGCGCCAGACCAATGCGCGCATCGCGCTAATGAGTTTGCCCGAACTGGAAGGCGATGACGCGCGGATCGATGCGCAGTATGCGCAGCATCTGCAGCAAATGCCCGACGCGCTGCTGTACGATGCGCTCAACGATACACATTTGCGCGCGGCCGGCCGTTTGATTTGGCGGGAAGCAAAACGCCAGCAACATTTCGCGGTGGGCTCATCCGGCGTCGAGTATGCGCTCACCGCACATTGGCGCGCCAGCGGCGTTATCGGGGCGGAGCGTGCGGCGCTAGCAGCGGTAAAACCGGTGAAGCAACTGCTCGTGATGTCCGGCAGCGCATCGCCGATGACCGCGCGGCAGATTGAGTGGGCGTCGGCCAACGGCTTCGATGCACTGCGAGCGCCGAGCGAAGAAATCGTTGGTGCGGATAGCGCGCTGCAGGCGATTGGCGCCTTGCGCGAGCGCGCACGCAAGTCGCTCGCCGGCGGTAAGAGCGTCGTGATCTACTCGACGGCGGGCCCGGACGATCCAAGCATCAAACTAACGCGCGAACGGCTTGCCGCGGATGCAAAGGCGGCAAACAGCGCCAAGCTGTTGGGCGGTGCGCTCGGCAGATTGGCGCGCGACTTGCTGCTGGAAAGTGGGCTGCGCCGTGTTGTCATCGCCGGCGGCGACACTTCGAGTTACGCTACGCAAGAGTTAGGCTTGTACGCCCTGGAAATGCAGCACGAACTGACGCCTGGCGCGCCGCTGTGCCGCGGTTATTCGAACGATGCACGGTTCGATGGCTTGGAGATCGCGCTGAAGGGAGGGCAGATGGGCAATGCCGACTATTTTGGCCTCGCACGAGGTCAGCGAGGCTAGCGCACGAGAGGGGCATGGATGTGAGTGTGTCAACGGACCAGAAAGTAGCAATTGTCACCGGCGGCGCCGGCGGCATTGGTGAGGCGACTGCACGTATGCTCGCGCAGCGCGGCGCGCGCGTTGCGCTGGCAGATTTGCGCGCGGACGCCGCGGAGGCCGCCGCCGAGCGCCTGCAGGCCGAAGGCCTGAGCGCCGCGCCGTTCACCGTTGATATTGCCGATCACGCCAGCGTGCAGGCCATGACCGAGAACGTCCTCTCGCGTTGGGGCCGCATCGATATTCTGATCAATAACGCGGGTGTCGAAAGCTCAAAGCCGTTTCTCGAAATCAAGCTGCAGGATTTTGAGCGCGTTATGCGCATCAACGTCACTGGCGCGTGGTTGTGCTGTCAAGCGGTTATTCCGGTGATGCTGCGGCAAGGTGGCGGCAGCATCGTCAACATCAGTTCGGTGGCGGGGCAGCGCGGCGGCGGTTTGCTCGGCACCGCGGCGTATTCGACGTCGAAGGGGGCTGTCATCGCGCTCACCAAAGCGCTGGCGCGAGAATTCGCCAAATCGGGAATACGCGTGAATGCGGTTGCGCCGAGTTTGACTATGACGGATTTCGCGCAACGTCAGCTGGAAAAGCTCGCACCCAACACGCTGGATCGTGTAATCGCGCTGACGCCAATTGGCCGAGTCGCGCAGCCTGACGAGATCGCTGCGGTGATTGCGTTTCTCGCTTCGGATGAAGCCTCGTTCGTTGTCGGGCAGGTTTATAACGCCGACGGCGGCAACGCGATGTAGAGAAAGGCACGTTGCCGCTATGAGCGAACGCAATATCGATTGCGCATTGACAAGAGGCGCGTGAACCACACTACTGAATTTAGGAGCTAGCAATGGGCAACCGACTTTCCAAGATAGCCACACGCACCGGTGACGATGGCACGACCGGCCTCGGCGACGGTTCGCGCACCGGCAAGGATTCGCTGCGCATCGCGGCGCTCGGAGATATCGATGAACTTAATTCGCATATCGGCGTCATTGCGGCGTTTCAGCTTCCTGAGGATATTCAAGAAGCGTTGCGATTAGTTCAACATCAGTTGTTCGATATCGGCGCAGAAGTCAGTGTTCCAGGTTCGCAAAAGGTGGGTGAGGCCTATGTCAGTGAGCTCGACGCCGCGCTGGAGCGCTTCAACGCGCCGTTGCCGCCGCTGCGTGAGTTCATACTTCCGGGCGGCAGCCCGGCCGCAGCGGCCGCGCACGTGGCGCGCACGGTATCGCGGCGGGCGGAGCGAGCGTTGGTCAGGCTGGCGCAAGAAGAGGAAGTGTCCAAGTCCGTGCGTCAGTACTTGAACCGGCTCTCCGATCTGCTGTTCGTCCTCGCGCGCGTCATCAATAGAGCCGCTGGCGTGCAAGATCCCTACTGGAAACCTCACGCCGCGCCGGCTAAAGCGTGAGCGACGCTTTCCCGCAACGCATCGTTTGCTTGACGGAAGAGCCGACCGAGGTGCTCTATGCGCTCGGCGAGCAGAATCGCATCGTCGGCATCTCGGGATTTACTGTTCGGCCAGCACAAGCTCGCAAGGAGAAACCCAAGATTTCCGCTTTTATCAGCGCGAAGATCGAAGCGATTTTGGCGCTCGAGCCGGATCTGGCGATTGGCTTCTCCGATATGCAAGCGGACATTGCGCAAGCGCTGATTCGAAGCGGTGTCGAAGTATGGATCAGCAATCATCGCTCTGTCGACGGCATCTTGGCCTACGTGCGGCGCCTGGGGGCACTGATCGGGGCAGCGGTTAAGGCGGAGGCGTATGCGCGGCAACTCGAAGCACATCGCGATCGCATTGCGCAGGCGGCCGCAAGGCTGGCGCGGCGTCCACGTGTTTATTTCGAGGAATGGGACGATCCGCAGATCAGTGCCATACGCTGGGTCAGCGAGCTGATGAGTATCGCGGGCGGGGATGATATTTTTCCGGAACTCGCTGCCCGCGCGTTAGGCAAGGATCGCATTGTGACCGACGCCGCCGAAGTGGCGCGGCGCGCGCCCGATATCATTATCGGATCGTGGTGCGGCAAGAAGTTCAGACCCGAGCGCGTGGCGTCGCGGCCGGGCTGGGAAGCGATTCCCGCCGTGATCGATGGTGAGTTGCACGAAATCAAATCGCCGATCATTCTACAGCCAGGGCCGGCGGCGTTGACGGATGGGCTCGACGCGCTGCACCGCTTGATCGCTGCATGGGCCTCGCGCCACGGACTGGAGCATTAGCGGACATGCAAGAGAACAAACCAGACTCTCCCTGCATCAACGTTTGCGTCCTCGACCCGGAGAGCCAGACCTGCGTCGGGTGTTTTCGCAATATCGACGAAATCGCCGGTTGGTCGAACTACTCGGCCGAGCAACGCGCACGCGTCTACCGCGAATTGCCGGCCAGGCGCGCCGCCCATAGCGCCGCTGCGGCGAGCGTTGCAACATCCGATGCCAGCCGGCGATCGAACGCGAACGCCCGTTGCGAGCGATGCGGCGAGGAGTTTACATGCGGCATGTTAGAGCCCTCGCAGCCCTGTTGGTGTTCGCTGTTGCCGCACATCTCACCGCCGAACAAAGCCAGCAATTACTGCCTCTGTCCGCGCTGTTTGGGTCAGGTTACGGCCGCGCGGTAGCGAGCATCGCAACGTGCGTAGCCGCGATTCCGGCAGGTGCGCCGGAATACGCTGATCGGCGGCAGCTTGCCGCTAATTGGAATTCTGAATTCAGAATGCTACAATTCGGCGTCTCTTTTAGTTGATACGCGGATTGTGCGAGCTTTAGTCCCTACACCTAATTTGGTCGAGCAGGTCTACGACTCCATCTTGCAGGAGATTACCCAGGGCAGGTTGGGTCCAGATAGTAGGCTCGTCCAAGAATCATTGGCTGAGACTCTGGGAGTATCCCGGCAGCCGGTGCAACAAGCACTGTTGTTGCTGCGCGATCATGGCCTGTTGCGCGATGCCCCGGGGCGCGGCCTGATGGTCGCGCCGCTCGACGCAGAGCACGCGCAGCACCTATACGAGATTCGCGGCGTGCTGGACGGACTGGCCAGCGCGAAGGCAGCCGAAGTCGCCGCTGCCGCGGCGCGCACGGAAGGCGCGGCGCACATCGCGCGCGGCCGTGCGGCTGTTGCCAGCGGTTCGATTGCACGCATGACGGCAGCCGATATGGAATTCCATTTTTTTCTGTACAAGCTTTCCGGCAATCCGCTGATCGCCGAGATCAGCGCGCCAAGCTGGAGCTATTTGCGCCGCGTGATGGCTGAAGTGCTGGTGCGCGGACAAACGCCTAGCGAAATTTGGGATCAGCATGAGGCGATCTTGGCAGCCGTCGCAGGCGGCAAGCCGGCGCAGGCGGAGCAGCTTGCGCGCCATCACATCTCGCACGCATCGCAGGTGCTGGTGTCGCGCTTGCAGGAGCGTCTGCGAACGGCGCAAGCGGATGCGCAAACCGCAGAGCGCCGTGCGATCGCCGCACGGCCGGGCCGCAAAGCAAACCAGTGGCGCGAGAGCGCAGCAGCAAAGCCGGTACGACGCAAACGCACTCAACCTCTGCATGAAGCCTAATTCTATGCAAACGTTACCACCCGCCACTTTGTTTCAAGCCCTTCAACAAACGGTCGCGAAGTATGGCGAACGCGCCGCCTATGCAGTGCCGCCGATGCCGGCGCGCGCGTACTACCCGCAAGGGTGCGAATTTACTTGGAACGAAACTTTCGCCGCAGTGCAAGAGCGGATTCACTACTACCGCGCGTCGGGCTATGGTCCCGGACATCGCGTCGCGATCCTGTTCGAGCAGCGCCCGGAGTTCGTGTTTCATCACTTCGCGTTGAACGCGCTGGGTTGCTGCACCGTGCCGGTCAGCCCGGATTACCGCCACGACGAGTTGGTTTATCTTTTGGAGCACTCGGAATGCAGCGTGGCGCTCGGCATTGCTGAGCGTTTGGACGATTTGCGCGCTGCGGCGCGTGAATTGGCCGAGCCCATTCCAGTGCTTCTTTTCGATGATCTAAAGGCGCCATTGCCGCGCCCGAAGCGCGCGGCGCTTGAATTTGCCCCAGATGCCGCCACCGAGGCGGCGCTCCTCTACACTTCAGGAACCACGGGCCGTCCCAAAGGCTGCGTGCTTACCAACGAATACTTTCTCTACTGGGCCCAGTGGTTCTTGTCGCGTGGCCATACCTTGGCGCTGGAAGAGGGCGTCGATCGGCTGTACAACCCGCTGCCGCTTCATCATGCCAACGCGCTATCGATCTCGCTGCCGACTATGCTAGTTGCGGGTGGTTGTTTTGTGTTTCCAGACCGCTTTCACGCCAGCACGTTCTGGGACGATATCGTCAACTGCGGCGTCACGGCGATTCAGTTCCAAGGCGTAATTCCAGCCATCTTGCTCAAGCTGCCCGAAACCAAACAGGAGCGGGCGCACCGCGTGAAATTTGTCCTGTGCGCTGGCTGCGAGCCGAATCTCCACGAGCAATTCGAGCGCCGTTATGGGTTTCCGCTGGTGGAGATGTGGGCGATGACAGAAACCGGGCGCATGACTACCGATCACGTCGAGCCGCGCATGATCCACACGCGCGCGCTGGGGCGCTCGTGCCCGGGCGCCGAACTGCGTGCAGTGGATGCGGACGGAAACGACGTGCCCCTCGGTGAACCGGGCGAACTGGTTATCCGCCACAGCGCTGAAACCCCGCGCAAGGGATTTTTCTCCGGTTATCTAAAGAATTCGCAAGCGACTGACGAGGCGTGGCGCGGCGGCTGGTTTCATACCGGCGATACCGTGCGGCGGGACGTAAGCGGCATGTTCTTCTTCATGGACCGCAGCAAAAACATTATCCGGCGGGCCGGTGAAAACATCGCCGCCGCCGAAGTCGAAGAGTGCATCACCGCTCACGATAAGGTCAGACAAGTCGCGGTGCTCGCGGTGCCAGATGAAATCCGCGAAGAGGAAGTCATGGCCTTAGTGATCCCGAAAGCGCCTGAGAACGCCACTGCCGATTTCGCGCGCGAACTATTTCAATATGCTTGTGAACGCTTGGCCTACTTTAAAGCGCCCGCATACTTCCTGTTCGTCGACAGTCTGCCAACGACCAGTTCACAGAAGATACAGAAGGTGAAGATCTTTCCCCCCGGTGTCGATCCTCGTCAGCAGCCCGGCGTCATCGATCTGCGCAGTCTGAAGAAAAAATCAACGTCCAAATCCCCGAAAGGCCACTCATGAGCGTCATGCCACCGCCGCTGACCGCCGATACCGCAGCGGGCGTCATCGCGCGCTTTCTCAAAGCGCGTGGTGTCCACCGCATATTCGCGCTGTGCGGCGGCCACATCATGCCGATCTGGATGCGTTGCGACGCCGAGGGCATCCGCATCGTCGATGTGCGCGACGAACGCGCCGCCGTCTACATGGCGCACGCTCATAGCGAGTTGACCGGCCAGTTGGGCGTGGCGCTGGTGACGGCTGGTCCGGGCGTGACTAACGCCATGACCGGCATCGCCAACGCGCACGTGGCGCGCGCCAGCGTGCTGGTGCTTTCCGGCTTGCCGCCGCGGCAGCAAGAAAATCGCGGCGCGCTGCAGGATATCGTGCATACCGATCTGGTGCGCTCGCTTACGCGTTACGCGCGCACGGTGCGCGAAGCCGCGCTGGTGCTGCAGGAGTTGGACGAAGCCGTGGCGCGCGCCATGGGGCAGGGCGGCGATCCCGGGCCGGTGTATCTCGATTTTCCGACCGATACCTTGCGCGCGCCGGTGCCGCCAGCGCTGCAGATGGACGAACACTTCCGCCCCAAACCGCGGCCGCTACTGCTGCCCGGCGAACATGAGATCGCGGCGGCAGTCGATCTGCTGTGGTCGGCGAAGCGGCCGCTCTTTATCAGCGGCCGCGGCGCACGCGGTGCCGGACGCGAATTGAGCGCCTTGCTCGACAAGTTAGGCGGCCTCTACTTGGATACCGGCGAGAGCCGCGGCTTGTTGCCCGATTCGCATCCTGCCGTGGTCGGCGCGATGCGCGGCACCGTGATGGGCGAAGCCGATGTGGTTGTCACCCTTGGCCGCCGATTAGATTTCCAGCTGGCTTACGGTTCGCCGGCGGTATTCGGCGCTGCGCGCTTCATCCGCATCGCGGATGCGCCGGGCGACTTGCGCGACAACCGCCGTGGCGCCGTCGAAATTTTCGCGCAGCCCGGAGCCGCCTTGGCCGCGATGTTGCGAGCGGCGGGAGAGCGCAAGTCCAGCGTGGATCGCGCATGGGCTTTGGGCTTGCGGCAAAAGCACGAAGAGCGCGCCGCCAAGCTCAAGCAATCGATATTGAGCGCTGCGCCCGGCAGCGACGGGCGCATTCATCCGAATCGGGTACTGGGCGAATTGCAGCAGCAACTCGATCCGAACGCAGTAGTGATCGCCGACGGCGGCGATTTCTTGAGTTTCGCGCGTGTCGGATTATCGGCCAGCACGTATCTCGATCCCGGCTCGCTCGGTTGCATCGGCGTCGGCACGCCATTCGGCATCGCCGCTGCGCTGGCGTTTCCCGATCGGCAGGTGGTGGTCGCTACCGGCGACGGCGCGTTCGGCTTTAACGCGATGGAGATCGACACCGCGGTGCGGCATAAAGCGCAGCTGCTGATTGTCGTCGCCAACAATGGCGCGTGGCAGATCGAAGTGCACGATCAAACCGACACGCACGGCAAAGTGGTGGGCACGCGCTTGCAGTTCTCCGACCATGCAGCCATGGCGCGCGCCTTCGGCATGTATGCGGAGCGAGTGGAGAAGTCGGAGGATTTGGCCGGCGCCATTCGGCGCGCGCTAAGCCATAGGCCGGCGCTGTTGGATGTCGTAGTGACGCCGGAGGCAAAATCTTCGGACGCTAAAACGGGCCTGGCGTGGGTGCCGGATTTGCAAGCGCTCGGAGTCTGGGAAGAAGCGGAACAGCGCTGGCGGCAGGGAACAGCGCATCGCTAGCGCAATAATGGTGACGGAGTTATTCGCTAAAGACGTGCAGCAATAGGCCGCTGCGCAGCTTCGGCTCGAACCAAGTCGACTTCGGCGGCATGATGCCGCCGCCATCCGCGATGGCCATCAACTGATCGAGTTGTGTCGGATAGAGTGCGAAGGCGGCGCGAAACTCTCCACTATCGACCAAGCGTTCCAGTTCCGCTACGCCGCGGATGCCGCCGATGAATTGCACGCGCGCGTCGGTGCGCACATCTTCGATTCCAAGCACGGCGTGCAGCACATTCTCCTGCAATATCGAGACGTCGAGCGAACCCAGCGCGTCGCTGCGAACACTGTTCGGCCGCGCGTCCATACGATACCAGTGCGAGTCGAGGTAGAGGCAGAACTGGCGCGGTTGCTGCGGCTGTTTTTGGTGCACTGGAGTCAACTCGAAAGCAGCCGCGAGCCGTGCCAAGAACTGATCGGACGTGAGTCCGTGCAAGTCTCTGACCACGCGGTTGTAGTCCAGGATGCGAACCTGATTGTGCGGGATGACGGTGGCTAGAAAATACTCATGCCCGTCACCTGCGCGGCCGCTACCGCGGCGCAGTTTCGCCGCGCGCGAAGCGGCGGCGCAGCGATGATGTCCATCGGCGATGTAAAGCAGCGGCAGACGCGCAAAACTTGTTGCAAGCGCCGACGTAGTTGCGGCGTCGGCGCTCCAAATCGTGTGCCGCACACCGTCCTCGGCAACGAAATCGACGTCCGGCGCCGCGGCGACGGCCTGATTGACGCGCGCGTCAATGGCGGCGTCTGCCCGGTAGGTCAAGAATACCGACTCGTCGTTGCCGTCGAGCGCAACGATGTGCTGGGTGCGGTCATCCTCCTTGTCGGGACGCGTATGCTCGTGCTTGCGAATGCGGGCGTTGTCGTAGTCCGCCACGCGCACCAATCCGACCACGCCGATTTGCGTGTGGGTGCCCATGCTTTGGCGGTAGAGGTAGAAGCGCGGTGTGGCGTCGCGCTGCAGCCAACCGTTGCGGCGAAACTTCGCTAAGTTCTCCGCGCCCTTCGCGTACACGGCTGCATCGTGCTCGTCGCAGTCCGGTGGTAGATCGATTTCGGGGCGTGAAACGTGAAAGAAGCAGTGCTTGTTGCCCGCCGCGAATGCCACAGCCTCTTGCCGGTTGACCACGTCATAGGGCGGGCAGGCGATCTGCGCAGCTAGCTCGCGCGGCGGCCGCAGCGCCCGAAAGGGAGTCAGCAACGGCGTTCCGCTACACTTTGAGCGCGACGATCATTTCGATTTCAACCGGCACGCCGCGCGGCAATTCCGCCACGCCGATGGCGCTGCGCGCGTGGCGGCCGATCTCGCCGAACACTGCGTTGAGCAAGCCGGACGCAGCATCGATTACCTGCGGCTGCTGCGTGAAACCGTTGGCGCTCGCCACGAACCCCGTCACTTTAAGGATGCGCTCGATGCGGTCGAGCGAGCCGATCGTATGCTTGAGCGCGCTCAGGCCATGCAAGATGCACAGGCGGGCGGCTTCCTGGCCCTTCTCAAGGCTCACCTCCGCGCCGAGCTTGCCGGTACACAGCACGCCGTCGGGCGTGCGCGGGATTTGTCCGCTGACGTAAGCGGTGTGCAGTTGCACCGTGACCGGCACGTAGTCGAACATCGGTGCAGTGAAGGCGGGCAGTTGTAGACCCAATTCCTGGAGTTTTGCGTCAATCATGCGTTGCCTTTCGAAGATCGTGGCGGTTATGATTCTAGCGCAGCTCGCTTTGCGCCCAAGGAGTGTTCCGATGCCCAGTGCAGGAAGATGGAAATGTAACTTTACGATCATGCTCGCCGTTTGCGGTGCTGCGATCGCGGCGGATTCGTCCAGGCTGCCGGATTACCGCCGCGGCGCGCAATTGCATGACGATGCCTGCACCGGCTGCCACGGCCCAAGCATGTATTCGCGGCCCTACCACGAACGCAATCCTTACTTCACGGTGCGCAAACAAGTCGAGATTTGGCAGAATTTCGTCGGCATGGGCTGGGACGAACAGCAAATCGCCGACGTCGCTTTTTACGTGCAGAAGCGCTTCTACGAGAAATCCTGCGAGCAAGGCGGTTGCTAGCTTTTCTAGCGCGCGTGCGGCACAAATTCCAGTGCGCCGGCGTCCAGCGGACCACGCGCTTTGCGCGGGGCGGATCGCGCTTTGTGCACGTACTCGAATTTCGGTTTCAGATCGAAGGCGTTTAAGGTCGGCAGCGCTGCGCCGGCGTTGATGGCTTTCGAACGAGCGCGGAGCCGGTAGTCGAACGCCGACGCGTCGGCGAATTCATTGCGCTCGAGGCTCACGTTGCCGTACTCGATCGCTTGGCCGCCGAGGTGCGTGGCGTAGCGTGTGCCCGGTCCAGCAAATACATTGTTGACCAGAGTAATCTTGGTCGAAGGGTAGGGCGCGAAAATGAATCGCCCCGTTTCCGCATCGTTCACCATCGTATTGTTAACGACATAGAGTTCTTGCACGGGATGGGATTCCCGCGTGCGTTCAGCGCCAAAGGCAATCAACGCGTCGTTTTCATGATGCCGGCCTTGCTGAATCAAATTGCCGACAACTATTCCAAGTCCGCCATTGGGCAGATCGATGGCGTAGCTCGCTTGGCCGTCTGCTTCGTCCATGATCCGGTTGTACAGGATGTAGTTGGTATGCGCGCGGCTTTTCACCAGATGCCCAAAACGGGCATGATGAAAATAGTTGAAGCGCAAGGTGAGCGAACGCACCTCGCCGACATAGATGCCGTGAGCCGAACCGCCCGGTTCGCCGCCGCCGAAGAATTCGCTGTGTTCGATGACGACGTCGCTGCCGAGATTCTTGCCTGTGAGTATGCCGTTCTCGTTGTCGCGGAAGTAGCAGCGGCGTAGCTTGAGGTGCGCGCCTTCCAAGCGAATGCCTGCACCGTTTTTGTCTGCTACATGGGCGCCAGAGAACTCGATTTGCTCAATAGTCGTATGGTTGCCTTTGATCACCCAGATCGCTTTGCCCTCGGCGCTGACACCGCTGTCCACGCGCAGGCGCGCGTAGCCACCAATGCCACGGATGACTAGGTTATTTTGTCTAAACACCGCGACATCGTTCTTATAGGTCCCCGCCGCGATGCCGATGCTTTGCCCGTTTTTTGCCCGCGCGGCGGCATCGCTGGGGTGTTTCAGAGCGAAACCAGGGCCCACGCATAAGTCAGCGCCGCAGCGCTCTGCGCGAGCGTGCGCCGAGCCCGCAAACGCCGCGAGCGCGATGAGCAAGGCATTGCGCAATAACCGCACAGGGAACTCAAGCGGGCAGGAAAAGAGAGATAAGAAACTCACACGCGCTGGGCAGCGGCCGGCGAAGACATGTCGTGTTAGGCTTGTCGATACGGACGATTCTATTCCAACACGGCCTTGAGGCTTTCACTGGGAACCGGGAGGAGCGCATATGCATTTCAAGAGCATCGCTGAAATCCAACAAGATCTTGCCACTGGGCGCACGAGCGCGGTGGCGTTGACGCAAGCCGCGCTGCAGCGGGCGCAAGATCCGAGCGGGGAAGGCAAGCGCGTCTATCTGCGCCTTTACGCCGAGCAGGCTTTGCAAGCAGCCCGCGCCAGCGACCAATTGCGTGCCGCAGGCGTGGTCGCCTCGCCGCTGGCCGGTATACCGATTTCGATCAAAGATCTGCTGGACGTCAAAGGCGAGCCGACTACGGGCGCATCGGCGGTGCTCGCCGACGCCAAGCCGGCAGCCACGGACGCCGTGGTGTTGCAGCGCTTGCGCAGAGCCGGCGCGATCATCGTCGGGCGCACCAACATGCCGCAGTTTGCCTACTCCGGCGTCGGTCAAAATCCGCACCACGGCACGCCGCGCAATCCGTTCGAGCGCGATCCGAGTGATATAGCGAAGGGCCGCGCCTCGGGTGGTTCGTCTTCGGGCGCGGCGATTTCCATCACCGACGGCATGGCGGTCGCAGCGATCGGTTCCGATACCGGCGGTTCCATTCGCATTCCCGCCGCGCTGTGCGGGCTGGCCGGCTTCAAACCGACGCAGTCGCGCGTGCCGCTGACCGGCGTGCTGCCGTTGTCGGAGTCGCTCGATTCGGTTGGCCCGCTGGCAAATTCGGTCGCCGATTGCGCCTTGGTGGATGCCGTGCTCGCATGGGAGCCGCCGGTGGTGCCGCAACCGCTGGCGCTCAAGCGCTTGCGCTTCGCTCGCCCCAAACAATGCATGTTCGACGAGTTGGACGCGGCAGTCGCCGATGCCGTGGCCAAAGCGATCAGCAAGCTTTCAGCCGCGGGCGCGGAAATTGTTGATGTTGATATGCCGGCGCTGGCGCGCTGGCCCGATGTGCTGCGCACCGGGCACATGATTGCCTCGGAAGCCTACGCCACGCATCGCCGCTGGCTGGAGGCGAAGCGCGATTTGTACGATCCGCGCGTGCGCATGCGCATCGAACTCGGCGCCAAGCTATCCGCGGCTGACTACGTCGACGTCATGCGCGAACGCGTGGCGATGCAAGCCGAAGCCGCCGCGTTGCTGCAGGATTTCGATGCGCTGATCGCACCCACCGTCGCCACCGTCGCACCCAAGCTGCACGAGATTTTGAACGACAACGACGCATTCGTGCGCGCCAACCGCTTGCTGGTTCGCAGCACCGGGTTCATCAACTTCTTAGACGGCTGCTCGCTGACTGTGCCTTGCCAACAACCGGGCGATCTACCGGTTGGATTGATGTTGAGTGGCTTGCGCGGCAGCGATCAGCACATATTGCGGGTGGGGATGGCGGTGGAGGCATTGCTTAGGGGCTAGGCCGGAAGCTTCGTAGGCGAGATTGCTTCGCTACGCTCGCAACAGCAAGCGGGAGAGAATTTACTTTATCAGTGTGCCTGCTCGGCTCGCGTCTTGCTCTGAGTACCAGATCCGCGACGCGCGGCCGATGATGTTGCCTTCCGGGACAAAACCCCAGTAGCGGCTATCGGAACTGCGGTCGCGATTATCGCCCATAACAAAGTAGTGATCGGTGGGTACTTTGCATGTGAAGCTTTCTTCGCGATACTGGCAGTTTTCATGCTTCGGAAACCCTTGAACGCTGCTGGCGTGATACGTTGATGACTTGGGGTCGATCCAGATAGGATGGCTGACATCACCGAGGGTTTCTTGATAGCGTACGAAAGTGTTCGACACGTTGCTTCGTGGATCGAGCAAAGTCTCCGCGCGTTCTTCCTTTATATGCAGCATTGTGCCGTTGAGGCTCACTCTCTTGTCTGCGTACACAATCGTATCTCCCGGAAGACCGATCACGCGCTTGATGTAGTAGATGTTCTCATCTTGCGGATAGCGAAACACGATGATGTCGCCTCGCAATGGATGTCCAAAGTTGATCAGCCGCTGGTTGGTTAAAGGAATATTCCATCCGTAGGCTGATTTGTTCACGACGATGTAATCGCCAATTTTCAAAGTTGGCTCCATCGAAGGCGCGGGGATTCGAAACGGCTCGGCGACGAAGGCGCGCACTGACAGTAAGCTTAGCCATCCAGCGCCGAGGATTCCAATGAGTGCCGGCACACGCGAGTACCACGGCAGCGTCGTGCGGTTCCAATTTCGAGATAACTGGATTCCATCAAAGGCCGCGACTATTGAAATGAGTAGTGAACCGCAGAATTGCAAGATTTGCGGGCTCGCGATGCTTTTCGAGCCGATAAGCACCGCGAGCAGCAAGTTAAGAATTGCCGCGCAAAGGTACATCACTGCTCGCACCGGTCGTGCTACGTAGAGCATGGCGATCGGTGGCGCGATCAACGCAAGTACAACGATTACCCAGCGTTTGCGCGGAATCGGATCAGTGTCTATCGAAACAGATTGAGGTGGTGAATACGGATTGGCGTCCATAGCAAATTAGGTCGCGCCAGCAAGCGCCAGAATCTACATACCCATTACTCTATACTAATGATATCGACGATCCATTTGAATGAGATAGATATCCAATCCAGAGTACCTGGTCAAATAAGCCCTCGCGCCCGCAGATTCATCATCAACGCCCCAATCCCAAACTCCCACGGTGGTAACGCGTCGCAGTAGTTGACGCGATTGACCAAGGCGCCCAAGCGCGGCGCGCGAATGCTCACGACATCCCCGATTTTATGCGTGAAACCACGGCCCGGCTCGTCGCGATCTTGGATCGGCGCGAACTGCGTGCCGAGGAAAAGCATGGCGCCATCCGGGTACTGATGGTTCTTGCCCATCGCGTGCGTGACCAGCTCAAGCGGGTCGCGGCTGATGGTGGCGACATCGCTCCTGCCCTGCATGTGGAAGCCGTCGCGGCCATCGACGTCGACGGTGAGCTTGGTGGCGCGCATGTCGTCAGTAGTGAAGTTCGCGTCGAACAAGCGGATGAACGGCCCGAGCGCACAGCTCGCGTTGTTGTCTTTGGCGCGGCTGAGCAACAAAGCGCTGCGGCCTTCCCAGTCGCGTAAATTGACGTCGTTGCCGAGTGTGCAACCGACGACCTTGCCTCTCGCGTTGATGGCGAGCACCACTTCCGGCTCGGGATTATTCCAAGTGGAATCGCGCAAGATGCCGACTTCGGCACCGACGCCGACGGAGGCAAGCGGCTGTGCTTTGTTGAACACTTCCGCATCGGGGCCGATGCCGACTTCCAAGTACTGCGACCACAAACCGCGTTTGATGAGCGATTCTTTCAAGCGCGCGGCTTGCTCGGAACCGGGTTTGATTTTCGACAGCTCGCCGCCGATTTCGGCACCGATGCTGCGGCGGATCTGTTCGGCTTGTTCGGGATCGCCCTTGGCGTGTTCTTCGATCACTCGCTCCAGCATGCTGGAAACGAAGGTTACCCCCGAAGCGCGCACCGCTTGCAGGTCGGCCGGCGAGAGCAGATAGGCTGTGCGCACGCTGCGCGTGTCGGCGGCACTGTTGGCGAGCAGTTCCGCGAGCTCGCCGACAACCGGCGCGCGTGCCAGCGCCTTGTGCACCGCGGCTGCGGCATCGGGCAGATTGAGCAACTGCGAGCAGGTCGGCGCCAGGTGCGACAGATCGAACACGCGCTCGGCGCGCACGCAAACCGGGCTGGGCCCGGCGGGCACCGCGCCGGCGGGAATGAAGGCGCGGCCGATCAGCAAAGCGCCGTCGGCGTCATCGGGCAAAATGTAGGGAGCGGACAGGTTCATGAGGGTGCATCGAGTTGGGTGTAGGCTGGCATAATAGCCGCAAACATTCCGACAACGCTACGAGGAGAATTCCATGCTCTACGAATTGCGCATTTATCATGCTGCGCCCGGCAAACTGCCCGGCATCGTCAAGCGCTTCGCCGATCACACGCTCGGGTTCTGGCAGCGCTACGGCATCCGCCAAGTCGGATTTTGGACGGTGCTGATCGGCGAGAACAATCACGATCTTTACTATATGCTCGAATGGGAGAGCCTGGCCGAGCGCGAGCAAAAATGGAACGCCTTCGCCAGCGATCCCGATTGGCAAAAGGTGCGGGCGGAAACGGAAAAAGATGGCCCGCTGCTGACGCACTTCAGCAATTCGATTTTGACGCCCACTGCCTACTCGAAACTCAAGTAAGGAGCGCGCATGAACCTCAAACATTTGCTCGCAAGCTGCCTGTTGACTGTGTCGTGTGCGCCATGGTTGCAGGCTGCTGAACCTGCAGCTGCGGGCAACGGCGCGGCGGCTGCACCGGTGCGGTTGAACCGCATGATCGAGATCTGGGAGCAAGGCAAGCCGGTATTTGGCACCTTCGCGCGCTTTCGCGATCCGGATGGGGCGTTGTATTACGCCGGCACGGATTTGGACTTCGTCATTTTCGACACCGAGCACGGCCCGACCGATTTCAATCAACTGCGCGTGTTCTTGCAGTTCATGGTGGACAAATCGCGTTTGCTGAAAAAAGGCAATCTACAACCGAACGTCGTCCCGCTGGTGCGCATCCCCGGCAACGGCGCGGAGGGTAACCAGTGGACCGTTAAGCAGGCGCTCGACTCCGGCGCATTCGGCTTGATGGCGCCGCACATTGCCAATCTCGATGAAGCGCTCGCGATTGTCAGCGCCTCGCGTTACCCGCAAAAGATCGATGCTAAAGATCAAGAACCGGCGGGCGAACGCGGCGCCGCTCCGGGCAACGCCGCGCGCTATTGGGGTGTGAGCGTGCCAGAGTATTTCGAGCGCGCTGATCTCTGGCCGCTCGATGCCAAGGGCGAGTTGGCGTTGATTGCGATGATCGAAAGCGAAGCGGGCGTCGAGAACGCTAAAGAGATGCTGAGCGAAGCCAAAGGTATCGCGGCGGTGTTTATTGGGCCGACGGACCTATCTTCTTCGCTCGGTTACGCGGGTCAACCGGAGCATCCTGAGGTTGAGAAAGCGATCCAAGAAGTGTTGGCGGTGACCAAAGAACTCAATATTCCGTGCGGTATTCTCGTCAACAAGGGCAACATCGAGAAGCGCGTGCAAGAAGGTTTCCGTTTTTTGGTGATTGCCGGCACGCCGGGTGAAGTTGAGGACGCCGCGAAGATGGGCCGCGCAGCGAGCGGAAGGCAGTAACGCAGAACATTCGAAATAAGGCGGGATTGACATGGCTGAAGTCGTTACTTCCACCGGCGCAATTCACTACCGCGTAGACGATTTGACGGCGCCTTGGGCCAGTACCGGGCAAACGATTCTGTTTCATCACGGCATTGGCGCCGACCTCAACATCTGGGGCAACTGGCTGCCGGTGCTGGCGCCTTACTATCGGCTGGTGCGCTTCGACATGCGCGGCTTCGGGCAGTCTGTGGTGCCGCCGGATGATTTCGTCTGGTCGTTCGATGTGCTGGTGCAAGACGCCCTCGCGGTGGCGAACGCGGTCGGTGTCGAAAAATTTCACTTGGTCGGAGAATCGATCGGTGGCACTGCGGCGATCGCGTTCGCGCTACAGCACCCGCAGCGCGTGGCGAGCTTGACTTTGTCGAACGCTGCCGCTCGCGGCGGACTGGTATCAAACGTTTCGAACTGGCGCGACATGGTGAAACATGCCGGTCAAAGCGGATGGGCGCAGTTCATGATGCAGTCGCGTTTTCACCCCGGTGCGCTGCCGACCGCGCAGCACAACTGGTTTACTACGGTGCACGAGCGCTGCTCTATGGCAGCGTGTTTCGGCCTTGCTGACGTGCTGCTCGAAAGCGATTTGACCGAACAACTTGAGCGTGTCGCGGCGCCGACGCTGTTGCTTGCACCGGACGCAAGCCCATTCATTCCGCTGGAAGTGATGGTCGATATGCGCCGGCGTTTTGCGCGCGCCGACTTGCAAGTGTTTGCGCACGCCAAGCACGGCTTGCCGCTTTCTCACGGCGAAGCATGCGCGAATGTGCTGCGCGCGTTTCTGTCGCAGCATTCCAGCAAGTAGAGGGGACGATGTTTGCGCCGCCGCAGGTAATACAAGCTGAGGTATGGACTCGTGTACCAGATTCATTGAGAAAGAACGGGCAATACTCCCCTTGGCTAGAGGTGCACAAGCGTTTGGGCTACGGCTGCTTTCTGGAGGGCCCAAGCTTTGATCGCGACGGCAATTTTTATTGCACCGATATTCCCTTCGGCCGGATTTTTCGCGTCACACCGCAAGGGCAATGGGATGTGATCGCCGAATATGACGGCGAACCCAACGGGCTAAAGATCCACAAAGACGGGCGCATTTTCTTAGCCGATCACAAGCGCGGCTTGCTCATTCTCGACCCGAACAGCGGCAAGATCGAGCCGATGCTGGAAAACGCCAACGGCGTGCCGTTCAAAGGCTTGAACGATCTGTTTTTCACGCCCAACGGCGACATCTATTTCACTGATCAAGGCCAAACCGGCTTGCAAGACCCGACCGGGCGCTTGTTCTGTTACCGCAGCAGCGGCAGGCTGGAGAAGCTGCTCGACAACGTGCCGAGCCCGAACGGGCTCGTAGTTGCGCCTGATGGCGAGCAGATTTTTCTTGCGGTGACGCGCGGTAACCACGTCTGGCGACTGCTGTTCACGCACGAGAATAAACCGACCAAAGTTGGTGTCTTCATTCAACTTTCCGGCGGCGTCGGGCCCGACGGCATGGCGATGGATGAAGCAGGCAATCTCGTCATCTGCCATTTCAACATGGGCTCGGTGTGGGTGTTTAGCCCACTCGGCGAGCCGCTCTATCGCATCAAATCGCCGGCGGGGCTGTTCACCACCAACTGCGCCTTCGGCGGTCCCGACCGCAAGACGCTCTACATCACCGAATCGGATTCAGGCTCCATCCTCCGCGCCCAGTTGTCCACAGCCGGGCGAGCGATGTACTCGCACGGCTAATTTAGGACCACCGGGCGAGCGATGTACTCGCACGGCTAATTTAGGACTACCGGGCGAGTGATGTATTCGCACGGCTAGTTTACTGAGGATTACAAAATCTCGTGACAAGGCAAATCATAATCCCGTCATTCCCGCGAAGGTGGGAATCCATAACCCGCTCCGCACGCCGCATGGGTCCCTGCCTGCGCGGGGACGATAAACGTGTCTCGGCATTATGTAACTGCAAATAGAACTACCCGGCGAGCGATGTACTTGCACCGCTAGTTCGTCGTCTCAGGGCGAGCTATGTTGTCGCATCTGTTGCGCGCGCTGTACCGCGTAGGTGCCACCCATGAGGCGACGTTAGGATTTGTACTCCAACACTACCCATTCGGCAATTTCCTGCAAGATCGCCTCCACTTCACCGATCGGGCTGGTCATCGAGAGCTCGACCCCAGGGTGGCTTTGCTTGATTTGCTCGATCAGGCGCGGCAGATCCTCGCGCAAGTGCCCGCCTTGAGCCATGAACAGCGGCACTACTGTGATCGCCGCTGCACCTTGGGCGATGACGGTTTCGCACGCGGCAGCAAGATTCGGCTTCATCATTTCCAGGAATGCCAACTCGATCGGCGTTCCGGGCAAGCGCGCACGAAGCAACGCCTGAATGCGATGAAATGGGCGCGCCCATTCAGGATCGCGCGCGCCATGTGCAAAGAGAATGATTGCTCGCATCGAAGAGCGTTTTTCCAGGGGCGTTGCGCGGGCACTGCGTCGACTAAGGAAGAGTGGTGGCCCGGGGCGGAATTGAACCACCGACACAAGGATTTTCAGTCCTCTGCTCTACCAACTGAGCTACCAGGCCATGTAATGCCATTGCTACGTTACATCATCTCGATCACGCGGCGTTGCCCATGGAGCGGGCCACCGCCGCGGAAGACTTCGCCAATTTCATCGCGGTGTCGAGGATCGAGGCTCTGCACCTCGCAAGCTTCCACGCGAGGGCGAGATTGTAACAGTGGCGAATGGATTTCGCCAAAGAAGCGCAGCTGGGGCGCCGGCGGCGCCCCAGAAGGCTAAGAGGGCCGAGCGCTTAGCTGAACCGTCGTGCAGTGCGCTTCCGACGACTATTCGAAGACTTTCTCGAGCTTCGCCACGTCGGCCCAGTTCTTGTCGGCCTGCATCACGTAGGTTGAAACGTCTTTGTCCCAGTCCGCCTGCACCTTGGCGTCATAGTTCAAGTACAGCTTGCCGTCGACGATCTTGAACGCTTCACCCTCGATTTTGGCCTTCGCCCCTTTCGCGACGCCGTAAGCACAGAATCCGTCGTACTAGGGCGCATATTTGCCCGGGTTCGCTGCGAACGCTTCACGGTTTGCCGCGCTGGCGAAGTGGAAAGTGGAGCCTTTGTAGACCACGGTGTGTTCCGCTGTGCCCTTTGTGGCGTGGCCGTCCTTGAAGTAAGCCACGGGATCGAAGCCTTTGATCGCGACGCCATCTTTTTCGTAAAACGCTCCAGCCAATGCCAAGCTGGCGCTTAGCGCAAAACTACCGAAGGCAATCAATTTGGTCAAACCAAAAGCGTGCATGTTGTTTCTCCTCTGCTGTATTGAATACAAACCAGTTACTGCACGGTAAAACCGCCGTCAAAACGCATCGGCTGCCCCGTCATGAAGGAGGCGCCGTCCGAACACAAGAACATTACGGCGCGAGCGACCTCGTCCGGCTGGGCCGCGCGTCCCATCGGGTGCATGCTCGCAAATCCCGCCTGCATGTCTTTGTTGTGCCCGGTGAAACGATCGAACATGTCCGTCACAACTGCTCCCGGCGCGATGACGTTGATGCGCAATCCGCTGCGAGCGTGTTCTAGGGCCGCGCACTTGGTTAAACCTTCCACGGCATGTTTGCTAGCTGTGTACACGCTCGCGCCCGGGAAGCCGATCATTCCCACGATCGAAGAAATATTGACGATTGCGCCACCACCGCTCTTGAGCATAAGCGGGATTTCATGCTTCATCGACAATAGCGTGCCTTTCACGTTGGTATCGAAAACCGCCTGAAAGTTGGCCTCGCTCTCATCGGTGACTGGTTTGCCGTTGCCTTCCGTGCCGGCGTTGTTAAAAGCGAAATCGAGACGCCCATGCGTGTCCGCAATTCGTCTGATCAAATTCTCGACGTCTGTTTCGCGAGAGACATCGGTACGGACGAACAGACCTTCTGCTTCTCTGGCGACTTGTTCGCCCTCCGCCTGCCGGCGTCCGGCGATAACAACTTTGCTGCCGGCTTTGGCGAATGCCAGCGCGGTTGCGCGTCCAATGCCGCTGCCACCACCAGTAATCAATGCAATCTTGCCTGCGAATATGCTCATGGGAATCCCATTTCGAAATAAAGGAGTTCAGCAACCGGAATCAGCCGCTTTGCCGCAGCACGCGGGCTTAGTCGGGTTCGAAGATATTGTTATTGATTCGTGCGGCGAAGATAAGGCCGGCGATAGTTATACTATTCATTCGAACTGGGAATGAATGAGGTGAGAAGTGGACCTGCTGCTTGCGATGCGGAGCTTTGTGCGAGTTGTCGAAACCGGCAGTTTCACTGCGGTTGCGCGCGAGATGCGCACCGCTCAGCCGTCGGTTAGCAAGCACGTTGCCTGGCTGGAGCATCATTTGGGTAATCGATTGATGGAGCGCACGACGCGCAGGCTATCCCTCACGCAAGAGGCTCTGGAGTATTACGAGCGTGCGAAGGCGATCTTGGGCGAGATCGAGCATGCAGAGCGCATCGTGCGGCACGGTCGTAGCGAGATCACGGGATTGCTGCGCATCGCCTGCCCAGTGGGATTCGGGCGATTCCAAATCGTGCCGCGATTGCGCTCTTTCCTAACGCTGCATCCGCATGTGCGCATCGATCTTCGCATGAGCGACGCAATCGTCGATTTGCTTGAGGAAGGCGTTGACGTGGCGATTCGAATTGGCGAACTCGCCGATGCTAACTTGATCGCGCGCCCTTTAGGAACGACGCATAGAGTCGTTGTCGCCGCTCCCTCGTATCTGCGCGGGCGCAGCACGCCGCGCCATCCACGTGATCTGGCGGCGCATGAGTGCGTGATTTACAGCGGCTTAGCCACGCGCAACGAGTGGCGCTTTGACGGCCCGCACGGCGCCGAGTCTGTTCGTGTGCAGGGGCGATTCGAAGTGAACAGCTCGGAGGGCGTGCGTGAAGCCGTTCTTGCCGGAATGGGAATCGGTTTTTCGCCCGCTTGGTTGTTTGCAAACGAATTGAGCAGCAAGTCGCTGCGGGTATTGCTTCCCGACTATCGCGCTGCGGCAATGCCGATTCATGGCGTGAGCCTTCCGTCACGGCGCTTCGCAGCAAAGATCAAAGCGTTGCTCGACTTTTTGCAGCAAGCGTTCGAGGCGGATGAATACGTAACAGCGTATGGCCAGAAGGCTGTGGGCAACGCTAGCAGAAAAAATCCGCAAGTCATAAAAGCGTAACCTATTTGTAACTTGCTTGTCACGCTAGCTCGATTAAATGGGCGCAGTCATGAAGTCGCAGAAGCAGCCCACTGAAGCACTCAGCCCCTAGCCGCTACCGCAGCATCTGGATATCGGATGTGCACTTGGGCACCCCGGGGTGCCAAAGCAAGTATCTTCTGGATTTTCTGCGTCATCACGAATCGGACTACCTCTACCTAGTAGGCGACATCGTCGACGGCTGGCAGATAAAGCGCGCCTGGTACTGGACGCAAGAGCACAACGACGTGGTGCAAAAGCTGCTGCGCAAAGCGCGCAAGGGCACCCAAGTCACCTACGTAGCAGGCAATCACGACGAAGCCCTGCGCAACTTCCTGGGTTACTCCTTCGGCGGCATTAGTATCGTCGATGAAGCGGTGCACACCCTGGCCGACGGGCGCAAGTTATGGGTCGTGCATGGCGATTTGTACGACGGCGTGGTGCAACAGGCGCGCTGGCTGGCTATCGCGGGCGACCAACTATACGCCCTGATCCTCAAACTCAACCGCTGGTACAACCACCTGCGCGCCAAACTCGGCTTGCAATACTGGTCGCTGTCGCAGTACCTCAAACACAAAACCAAGAACGCCATCAACTTCATCACCGACTTTGAAGGCGCCGTGGCGCGCGAAGCCAAGCGGCGCGGCCTGCAGGGTGTGGTGTGCGGGCATATCCACAAACCGGTAATCAAGGAAATCGAAGGCGTGCTCTATTGCAACGACGGCGATTGGGTCGAGAGCCTATCGGCACTGGCGGAGACCTACGAAGGCGAACTCAAGCTTATCGAGTGGCAACACTTGCTCAGTCACGGCAGCGCCGCCGCGGTCACCGTTGAAGAAGAGGAGATCTACGCATGAAAGTGATGATGATTACTGATGCTTGGCTGCCGCAGGTCAACGGTGTGGTGACCACCTTAGGGCAGATCCGCGGCGGCCTAGTGCAACGCGGCCACGAGGTAGATTTCCTCACCCCGGTGGAGTTTGCCTCGGTGCCTTGCCCGAGCTACCCGGAGATTCGCCTTAGCCTCATGCCCTATGCGCGAGTCAAGCGGCGCATCGAGCAAATGCGCCCGGATGCCATACACATCGCCACCGAAGGTCCCTTGGGATTGGCCGCGCGCAAGTATTGCGTGCGCCACGGCATGAGCTTTACCACCGCCTACCACACCCGCTTTCCGGAGTACGTGCATGCGCGCACACGCTTGCCGGTAGGCATTAGCTACGCTTGGCTGCGCCGCTTCCACGCGCCGGCGCAAGCGGTAATGGTACCCACGCCGGCGATTCGGCAAGATCTGAGCGCGCGCGGGTTCAGCAACACCGTACTGTGGACGCGCGGAGTGGATACCCAAACCTTTGCCCCCACCGAACGCAGCGCGCTAAGCACCAGGCGCCCGATCTTCTTGTATGTCGGGCGCGTAGCGGTGGAGAAGAATATCGAGGCCTTCTTAAAGCTCGACTTGCCGGGATCGAAATGGGTGGTGGGTGAGGGGCCACAGCGCGAGAAGCTGCAAAAGGCTTACCCCGACGTGCACTTTGCCGGCATTAAGACGCCAACCGAACTAGCGCGCTACTACAGTGCTGCCGACGTGTTCGTGTTTCCGAGTTTGACCGACACCTTTGGCTTGGTCATGCTCGAAGCGTTGGCTTGCGGTACGCCGGTGGCGGCCTTTCCGGTGGCCGGGCCGATCGATGTTATCGGCACGGCTAAGGTTGGAGTGCTCGATCACGACCTGCGCCAGGCGTGCTTGAGCGCTTTAAACATAGATCGCGCTCAAGCGCGCGCCTACGCCGAAACCTTCTCGTGGCAAAAGAGCATTTCGCAATTCGAATCGTACCTGGTGCACGCTCACGGCGGCTCGGCGCGCCAAGCAGTTAACGCGCCTTTTGGGCAAGGCGCCCAATAAGCCGCGACTACGCCCTAGTTCGCCCGCTTGCGCCCCAACTGAGCCGCGGCTGCGGCTGCCTGCACCAAGGCGCGCGTGCTCGCCAAGCGCCGGTTGCGTGACTCGAATCGCATCGAGCACTTACGCTCAAACTGCTGCATCTGAAACTTGTCCACTGCAGTGGTCGAGCCGTAGCGCTCCGTTAGCATTTCCAGCGAGATATCTGCTGTGCACAACACTCTTTCCTGAGCGGTCATGGGTTTCCTTGAGTAATCAGTACACTGGAAAAGGTTCTGCAGCAAACAACTGAGCCTTACAATTGATAGGTAGATATTCGAGCGCTCATCTTACCGCGGACGCGTGCTCAATGCGCGATGAGTTCGTCTCCGTCGATGTCTTGACCGAGTGACTGCCAGCGCGCCCAGTCGTGCTGCCGCGAATGCCACTCCCAACTTTGGCCTAGCGCACGCGGCAATACATAGCGATTCGCGTCGAACTTGGCGTTTGCGCGAGAGAAGGATTGCGGCTCTTCGCTGACCATGCCGCTCAACCCGGCTTGGGCGACGCGATTGCCATGCACGCGGACGTTGCGGATGCGAAATTTCGTCGCGTTAACCGCGCACTCCCGCATGGATTTGTCGTCCTCGGGACGCTTCGAATCGCGCAGCGCGATGCCGTTGCCGCCGGTGACGATTTCATTGGCGAAGACTTCGACATTGGGCGATGAATGAATGTAGATCTCCGCACCGCGCCACAAGTTGTTTTCGCGATGGTTGTCGCGGAAGAAATTGTGGTGAATGCTGGCGTCGCACGAGACCTCATGCGTTAAGCCACTGCCGGAATTCTGCTCCACGCGGTTGAACGCGTACTCGGTGAACACATTATTGCCGTCGGTCCACAGCCCGGCGCCGTCGTTATGATGCGCGTAGTTATGGAGCACTTTCAGGCGAGTAGTGCGGATGAATTTTGCACCGCCGTTATCGCCAGTGGCGTATTGCCGCTTGGTATTGTTGAACGCGAGTTCGTTGTTTTCGATGCGCATGCCATCGGAAGCGTAGCCTCCCTCTAAGCCGACCACGCCGTTGTGGTGGATGAAGTTGCCGCGCGTAATGTGCGCCGGCTCGGCCCCGCTCCAGCCGTTGAAGCGCAGCTCATTGTGTTCCAGGATCCATTCGGTGCCTGCGCTGCCGCGGGCATCAATGCCAGCCTCGGAAAAATGTTCGATCACCAAGCCCGTGATGCGCACGTTGGTGGCGCCGCTGTGGGTGCCACGAATCGCAGTGGGTGTTGTGTCGCCGCCGGTCAGTATCGCCGCGCCGTCGATCGCGCCGGCAAAGGTGTCGTGCGAGCGCGGAATGATGGGGGCGCGCAGCAGGTAGGTGCCACGGTGAAAGCAAAACGTGCTGCCTGGCGCAGCCTGTGCGACGGCGGCGTGGACATCGCGATCCGGATAAAGGTCAATGCCAGTGCAAGCCTGCTGTTTCGGCCCGACCGGGCCACTCAGTCCGTAGCTCGCCGGGGAGGCGGTGTCATCGCTGAAGCTATCCAGCGCCGGCCAGGTTGCGACAGCGGCGGCGAGCACTACGGTTCGCAGCGATAATGCGCAGCCGGGCACGGTGCCGGCCGGGCGGCGGCGCTCAGGCCGTAAGAGGGGCATGTTTTGCGTTCATGTGTGCTTGGTCATAACGAGTGCGCCGAATTGGCTGTTCGTTGAACAGACGTGCCTGACCCGGCAGCGATTTCGGCACTTTTGCGCGTTTCGCTGTAGCGTCCGCCTTTTGCGTTCCTCAACGAATACAGGCCTCGAACACTAGAGTTTGACAAGGCTCGTGCCAAAACGCGATAATTTTGGGTTCATGGCGAATTAGCTCAGCTGGTTAGAGCAGAGGAATCATAATCCTTGTGTCCGGGGTTCGAGTCCCTGATTCGCCACCAGTTTTCTTCCGGGCGACTCGTGCGTTAAGCTTATTTTGCCTCACTTGAGGGTGCGGTCGAACGACCCAGTGCAATGAGAACGATACTTTTCCTGTTGGCGGTGTTTGCAGCAACGTTGGCGGCCGCGGAGCGGACTTTTCCCGGCAGCGCCAAGCGCGGCGAGTTGAATTCGGCCGAATTCCCTTACGTGCAGATCGGCAAAGAAGTCATCAAGCTGGCGCCGGGGGCAAAGATCTACGACGAAAAGAATCAAATGGTCATGCCCACGCGCTTGCCGCAGAAAGCGCCGATCCGCTATTCCATTGAAGCCACCACCGGCCTCGTGCTCAATATTTGGTTATTGAGCCCGGACGAAGCCGCGCAAAAGTAAGCTCCCGCTCCGCCCACGTGGCCCAGAAGGTTTTCATTCGCACGTTCGGCTGTCAGATGAACGAGTACGATTCGGCGAAAATGGCCGACGTGCTCAACGCTGCGCAGGGCTACGAGCCCACCGAAGATCCCTCCAGCGCAGACCTCATTCTTTTCAATACTTGCTCGGTGCGCGAGAAGGCGCAGGAAAAAGTCTTTTCGGATTTAGGTGTGGTCAAGGGCCTAAAGCGTCAGAATCCAAATCTGCTAATTGGTGTCGGCGGTTGCGTTGCCAGTCAGGAGGGGGCCAATATCGTTTCGCGTGCGCCGTTTGTTGATCTCGTGTTCGGTCCGCAGACGCTGCATCGCTTGCCCGACATGATCGCCAAGCGCCGCGATAGCGGCAAAGCGCAAGTCGACATCTCTTTCCCTGAGATTGAGAAGTTCGATCATATGCCGCCGGCGCGGGTCGAAGGCGCGAGCGCGTTCGTTTCCATCATGGAAGGTTGCAGCAAGTACTGCAGTTTTTGCGTGGTGCCGTATACGCGCGGCGAAGAAGTGTCGCGGCCGTTCGATGACGTGCTCACGGAAGTGGCCGACCTGACCGATCGCGGCGTCAAGGAGATCACGCTGCTCGGGCAAAACGTCAATGCCTACCGCGGCAAGATCAGTAGCGCGCCCGCTGATGTTTCCCCGGCAGGCGCAGTGGCGGACTTCGCGCTGTTGCTGGAGTATGTTGCCGAAATGCCGGGCCTAGAACGCCTGCGCTATACAACTTCGCATCCGCTCGAATTCAGTCAGCGCCTGATCGATGCCTACGGTTATATTCCGAAGTTGGTTAGCCATGTGCATTTGCCGGTGCAATCGGGCTCCGATCGCATTCTCGCGGCGATGAAGCGCGGCTACACCGCTCTCGAATACAAATCCATCATTCGCCGGCTGCGCAAGGTGCGGCCGAATATTTCGCTGTCATCCGATTTTATCGTCGGCTTTCCGGGCGAGACGGAACAGGATTTTGCGGCGACGATGAAGCTGATCGAAGACATCGGTTTCGACGCCAGCTTTAGCTTTGTCTACAGCGCGCGGCCCGGCACGCCGGCGGCCGCCCTCGATGACCCGACACCGCAAGCGGTGAAGCTTGAACGCCTGCAACGCTTGCAAGCACTGCTGCAAAAGCAGAGCGACGCAATCAGCGCGGCGATGGTCGGTAGCGTCGAGCGCGTGCTGGTCGAAGGGGCGGCAAAGAGGAATTCCAGCGAACTGGCCGGGCGCACGGATAACAATCGCGTGGTCAACTTTGCTGGGCACGCGCGGCTGATTGGTCAGTTCGTCGACGTCAAGATTACGCAAGCATTGACGCACTCCCTGCGCGGCACCATAGAGTTGACCGAACCCTCCAGCATCGCATCACAATCCGCTTGAAAGCCAAGCCGCTCGAAGTTTCGTTTGCACCGGTCGACAACGCGCGGCTTGCCAACTTATGCGGTGCGCTCGACGCAAACTTAAAGCAAATCGAAACGGCATTCGATGTTTCTGTTGCGCGTCGCGGCGAGACTTTCAGCATACACGGCGCACCGGAACGCTCCGAACGAGCAGCGCAGGCGCTGCGCCGCTTTTATGACAGCGCGGCGGCGTTATCGCCGCAGGAAGTGCAGATGGGACTGATCGAGATTGCGCAAGAAACCGACCAAACCCCCGATGATCAGGTAGTATTGCTCTCTAAGCGAGGCGAGTTAAGGGGAAGAACAAAGAACCAAGCGGAGTATATGCGCAACATCCGCGCCCACGACATCACTTTTGCGATCGGTCCAGCCGGCACCGGCAAAACCTATCTTGCGGTTGCCTCCGCGGTGGATGCCTTTGAGCGCGAAAGCGTTAAGCGCATCGTGCTGGTGCGCCCAGCGGTCGAGGCGGGCGAGAAGTTGGGTTTTCTTCCCGGAGACTTGGCGCAAAAAGTCGATCCATACTTGCGCCCGCTTTATGACGCGCTTTACGATTTGCTCGGTTACGACAGAGTCACCAAGATGTTCGAGCGCAATCAGATCGAGATTGCACCGCTGGCTTACATGCGCGGCCGCACTCTGAACCAATCGTTCATCATTCTCGACGAGGCGCAAAACACGACGCCGGAGCAGATGAAGATGTTTTTGACGCGCATCGGCTTCGGCACCAAGGCGGTGGTGACTGGCGACGTGACGCAAATCGATTTGGCGCGCCACATGAAGAGCGGATTGATCGATGCGCGCGAAGTGTTGCAGAACGTGCGCGGCATAGCGTTCACCTTATTTGACTCCTCCGACGTTGTGCGCCATCCGGTGGTGCAGCAAATCATCAATGCCTACGCGCGCCAAAGCGAATCGCAGTAGCGTTGTTGCGCGCGAACTCTCTCTCACGCTGCAACGGGCGAGCGAGTCGGCGGCGATGCCAGAGCGCGCGCAACTGCGCCGCTGGGTCAAAGCCGCGCTGCGGCGTAGCGCGGCAATAACTGTACGTATTGTTGACGAGGCTGAAGGGCGTGCTTTGAATCATCAATTTCGCGGCAAAGACTACGCCACCAACGTGTTGACGTTTGTGTATGATGATGTCAGGAATGCAAAGCCAGGCGGGGACTTGTGCGGGGACATCGTGTTGTGCGCACCGGTGATCGAATGCGAGGCGCAGGCGCAAGGCAAGCAACTTGTTGCGCACTATGCGCATCTTACGGTGCACGGAGTGTTGCACTTGCAAGGCTACGATCACCAAAGCGGGCGTGAGGCAAAAGCGATGGAGCAGTTGGAAATCGATGTACTCGCCGGCCTCGGCTTTGACAATCCCTATCTCGGTGCCGCCACTGTCGCCCCGCGTAAATTGAACCGCCCGGTGTTGCGGCCATGAGCGCTTCCTCGCGCCCACGCTTTCTGGAGCGCCTCAGCACGATGCTTTCGCGCGCGCCGGAAGATCGCGAAGCGCTGATTGAAGTTTTGCGCTCGGCCTACGAGCGCAACCTGATGGACGCTGAATCTCTGTCCATGATCGAAGGCGTGCTGCAGGTTTCGGAAACGCAGGTGCGCGATGTCATGATTCCGCGCTCGCAGATGAATGTAATCAATGTCGATCAAGCGCCGCCGGAGTTTATCCCTTTCGTCATTGAAAGCGCGCACTCGCGCTTTCCGGTCGTGGAAGCGGGCAAAGACAATGTCATCGGCATTTTGCTGGCCAAAGACCTGCTGCGCTATTACGCGGGAGAAGAAGAATTTAACGTGCGCGACATGTTGCGCCCGGCCGTTTTCGTTCCCGAGTCGAAACGCTTGAACGTGCTGCTAAAAGAGTTTCGCAACAGCCGCAATCACATGGCTATCGTGGTGGACGAGTACGGCGGCGTCGCCGGGCTGGTGACCATTGAGGACGTGCTTGAGCAGATCGTGGGTGAAATCGAAGACGAGTACGACTTCGCCGACGTGCAGGAGAACGTCGTGCCGGATCGGGCTGGGCGCTTTCGCGTCAAGGCCACCACGGACATCGTGGATTTTAACGAAGCCTTTGGCACCAGCTTTGATGACGAAGACTTCGACACCATCGGCGGATTGGTCGTCAACGGCTTCGGCCGCGTGCCCAAGCGCGGCGAGAAGATAGATATCGATGGCGTGCATTTCGAGATTCTGCGTGCCGACAGCCGCCGCCTGCACACCATCCTGGTGGACAAGCCCAAGGCGGTGCCCGAGGCGCAAGCTTGAGCGGTTGGTCTTCCGGAGCGGCCGCGCAGGTTGCGGCGGCGCTGGTTTTGGGTGCGCTGACGGTGCTCGGCTTCGCGCCGTTTGGCTGGTGGCCCGTGCCGATTCTCACGCTCGCTTTGCTGATTCTGCTCTGGCGCAAGCGTCGTGTGCCGCGCTTTGCATTCGGCATCGGCTTCGCATTCGGCATCGGATTTTTCCTCGCCGGCGCCAGCTGGATCTACATCAGTCTCAACGTTTACGGCGGCATGCCGGCGTTGTTGACAGCGCTACTGACGCTTTTATTTTGCGCCGTGCTGGCCTTGTTCCCGGCGCTGACAGGTTACGCGCAAGCACGCTTGGGTTGGCTCGCCGATTGGCGCGAGGCAGTCGCGCTGGCGGCTTGTTGGACCTTGCTCGAGTGGCTGCGCGGCTGGATTCTCACTGGATTTCCGTTCCTTTCGCTCGGTTATTCGCAAGTCGCGGACAGTCCTCTTGTCGGCTACGCAGCGATTTTTGGGGTTTACGGCGTCACGTTCGTCGTGGTGTTATGTGCGGGGCTGCTAGCATCGGCACTAAAGCGGCGCAACGCGGCGTTCACATTTGTGGCGCTTGTAGTGGGCGGCGCCGCGCTTGGGCAACACAATTGGACGCGGCCCAGCGGGGCGCCGATCTCGGTGGCGCTGCTGCAAGGCAATATCTCGCAGGATCTCAAATTTCGCGAGGAGATGCTGCCCAAAATGTTCATGGACTACCTGGCCATGACCGAAGCCGCCACGGCGAAACTGATCGTTCTGCCTGAAAGCGCGTTTCCGGTGTTCACGCACGAGTTGCCCGAAGAATTGCCGCGCCGCTTGGCGGCGCACGCGCGCAAGATCGGTGGCGACGTGTTGTACGGCGTGTTCGATGCGAATTTGGAGACGCGCGAAATATATAACGCGGTATGGAGCGCAGGCAGCGCGCCGGCGCAGAGTTATCGCAAGCATCATTTGGTTGCTTTCGGTGAGTTCATTCCGGCCAAGCCGCTGATCGGCTGGATTTACGAGAGCATTCTGAACATGCCGCTGGCAGACCAAACTCCCGGTCCGGCGTATCAGCAACCCCTGGCAGTTGCGGGCCAACGCGTTGCGGTTAACATCTGCTACGAGGACGCGTTCGGTAGCGAGGTCATCCGCCAACTGCCTGAGGCAACGCTGTTGGTGAACGTTTCCAATGATGGCTGGTTCGGCGATTCGCTCGGGCCGCAGCAACACCTGCAGATCGCGCAGATGCGCTCGATCGAGACAGGGCGCTACCTGCTGCGCGGCACCAACACCGGCTTGACTGCGATTATCGACGAGCGCGGGCGCGTGCGCGCGCGCGCGCCGCAGTTCGAAGTGGCGACGCTGAGCGGCATGGCGCAAGGATTTGAGGGCGCGACCCCCTATGTAAAATGGGGAAACTATCCGGCCGTGCTGGGCTCTATCGCAGCAGTGTTGCTCGGAGCGAACCGGCGGTCGAGGCGCGTTGCGCCGCCGCATCAAGCGGTCTGAAATTGAGCATCAGTACTAAAAGGTGATTCGATTTGAACGCACTCATCGCCAGACTCCCGAGCCGACGCGTGTGCTACTGGCTAGGCTTCTTGCTCTGCGCCGGTTTGATCGGCTACGCGCTGTTTCTGCAGTACGGCAAGAACGAAGAACCCTGTCCGCTGTGTATTTTCCAGCGTATTGCTGTCGCGGCTTTAGGGGTGGTTTTCCTCGTCGCCGCGCTGCATAACCCTTTGCGGCGCGGCGCCATCGTGTACGCGGTCATTCTGTTGGCAATCGCAAGCATCGGCGCCGCCATCGCCGGGCGCCACGTCTACTTGCAAAATTTGCCGAAAGATCTGGTGCCCGAATGCGGCCCGGGCTTGAACTACATGCTCGACGCATTTCCGTTGGGCGAAGTGATCGGTAAAGTGCTGCGTGGCTCCGGCGAATGCGCTGAGGCCGGCAAGTGGCGATTGCTTGGCCTAACCATTCCGGCTTGGACCTTGGTCGCTTTCATCGGGATGGGCATCGGCGCGATCATTCAGGTTTGGAACGGCGGTCGCGAGCATGCCAACAAATAGCGCAAGCCACCCTTTTGCAGTACTGTTTACTGTATGTATATGAAACGTTTTACCAATAAGATTTTTGGCACTATCCTCGCGCTAGTAACTAGTTTGAGCGGTGTTGCACACGCGAAAGAACTTGGCAGCGTGATCGACACTGCTGCAGTCAAGCAAGCACTGCAGCGCGGCGCTATTGTTTGGGATGTGCGCGCGGAGGAGGACTATCGCGCCGGACACATACCGGGAGCGGTCAGCATCGGCGACGCGCAGCGCATGTTGCGCGATGAAAACAATGAGGACTATCTTGCGGTGGCAGAAATCGCCGAAACGCTCGGCGGCGCCGGCATTGATCTCGCGAAAGAAATCGTCGTGTACGGCGCGAAAGCGCACACCGCCCCGTATTTCGCATTGGTGACTTTGCGTTATTTCGGCGCGCAGAATGCCAGTGTCTATCACGGCGGTATCGACGATTGGAAAGCGGCGAATGAGAAGCTCGACAAAGACCCAGCGCAATCAAAGCCGATCACGCTCAAGCTGGCGCCTGATCCGAACGTGGTGATCGGCACCAGAGAGGTGCTGGCGCGGCTAAACAACAAGGATGTGCAAATTCTCGACGTGCGCGGCGCGCGTGAGTTCAGCGGCGAAGATATTCGCGCGCTGCGCGGCGGGCATGTGCCTGGTGCGCTCAACATTCCATACGAGCAAAATTGGAGCGATCCCGACACCTACCGCAAATTGGCGCGCAAGCAAGTCAATAACAAAGACGGTTTGAATTTGAAGTCTGCGGATCAACTCAAGGCGCTGTACGCCAAACTCGACCCAAACAAGGAAACGATCGTGTACTGTCAAAGCGGTGTGCGATCCTCCGTGTCCGCGTCTATTCTCAAAGACCTCGGCTTCAAGAATGTCAAAGTCTACGACTCGTCCTGGCTCGGTTACGGCAATACTTTCGACGCGCCCGTAGAAAGCCTCACGTTCTTCAATGTCGGTTTGATGAACGCCAAACTGAACAGCATGCAATTGCGCATCGACGATTTGGAAGATCAATTGGAAAAAATGCGCCAGGCCGCCCGCGAAAAACCGACGAGCGAACCAGTGCGGTAGCGGGAGCTATTTAAGCGCTTGCAGCGCGCTGCTGCGGTACGTGCCCGTCATCGTTTCAACGAGTTGCAGCTTCTCGTCCGCCTCTAGCGGCGACTTGATGCGCTGCGCCCGCAACAGCGTGAGCAGCACGCGGTGGCGCACCGGCTCTTTCTCTTCTGGGCCCATGAGCGCGAGCACTTGCCGCACGCCGAGGCCGGCGGCGAGCTGCTTGTCGATGATGCTGATGGCGCTGATGCGCAAATTGTCATGAAAACGCGCCAGCAGCGCGACCGCCTCCTCACCCGCAATGGGTCGTTGCAAGCGTCCAGCTTGCAGCAGGCTTTGCAGAATGCGGAAGCGCGCGGACTCTTGCGTATTCTCCCCCATCAGCGCCAAAGCGTCGGCGCCACTTAAGTTCGGCACCAGCAAATTCTTCATCGTGTCGATCGCGGCAACGCGATTCTTGTCGCCGAAGCCTTGCATGATCGACAACATTTCCGCTGCACTCACCGGCCCGGCCAAGCTGCGCTTGCGCACCAGATCGCGCAGCACCGTGAAGCGTGTTGCCTCGTCTTGACTGGCGCCCATGAGCGCAAGTGCTTGTTCCACCGAGACCGCTGCGGCGCCTGCGGCGGTGCTCGGCGCTGGTTTGGCAGAAGCCGAGCGCGGCGGCGCGCCAACCGGCACAGCAGCCGAGGTTGAGGCGCTGCCGGTCACACCGGAGCCCTCCAAGAATAATTTCACGCTTGCTGCAGGTGCAGCGAAGGCGCGGCCTTGCGCTTCGCTGGTGACGAGCGCAACTACCTTGCCGTTCATGAGCAATGGCCCGCCGGAGTTGCCTTCGCCTACCGGCATGACAAAAATCAATTCACGTCCTTGGCGCGCACTCATGTGCCCTTTGCTCACCGCCCAATCGCCGCCCATGCGCGGAAAGCCGATCGCCGTGACCTCGTCGCCGCCTTGCAACTGAAGACTGGCATCTAGCGCGAGCGCGGACAAACTTGGCGCGATGGCGTCCTTGCCGCTTACCACCAGCAGCGCTAGTCCCTTGGGATCGCCCACTTCCGCCGCTTTGACCGTCGCCGCTACGGGCTGATCGCGCTTCGTGTAAAACTCGACTTGTGGCGCTTCGTCGCCTTCGACCACGTGCGAAGCGGTGACGATATACGCGAGTTCGGGCGTAAGCTGCACGACGAAGCCGCTGCCGGTCTTGCTGCGATCGCCTTCTTTCGCGGTGATGCGCACCACTGCGGACTCCACTCCCTGCGCGAAGCTCTGCGACGCACAGAGCCATGTCGCCAGCACGACGCGAAGCGCTAAGTTTGCTGGGTGCGAGGAGTGCATCGGTTTATTTCACCTTGAGCAGTTGCGCTAAGGCGGCGTCGCGCGTCTGCGGTTCCATATTGGCCAATAGCGGTTTTAGATCCTCACCGCTCAGCCCGGCGCCGACCTTGCGCGCCGCGATCAACGCGTTGAGTGCACTGAACCGTTCTTGATTTTCAGTCGGGCCCAGTATTCTGGTGAGTTCGTTGCCGCGCAAGTTGGGTTGCATCGTGCCGGCCAGTTCGCCAATACTGCTGCTGCGCGCGCTTGCGCGGGTGCCGTCAAGAATCAGCTCAGCCTCGGCGGCGCTGATGCCATTTTTGATCTTCTTGTTACGCGCCAAAGCGTAAATCGCGTTGAATCGGTCCAAATCCTGAGTGGTCTGCAACAGCCCTTGCAGATCTTTGCCTGCCAAGTTGCCGGTCAAGAACGGAAGCAGTTCCCCGATCGCGGCCGTGCGTTGGCTCTGCGCCAGGTCGCCGAAGGCCTGATTTGCCTCTGCCGGCGTGAGCCCGCTCTTAATGCGTTTGTTGCGCGCGAGAGCATAGATGGCGTTGTAGCGCTCGTTGCCTTCGGTGGATCGCAGCAGCGCGCTCAAATCCGCCCCGGACAGGGTGGCCGGCAAGAACGCAATCAACTCAGCGATGGCGGCGGTGCGCTGCGCTGCGGCCAGCTTGCCCAGCACGACATTCGCTTCCGCGACGCTCAGAGGGGATTTGATCTTCTTGTTGCGCCCGAGTGCGTAAATTACGTTGAACCGGTCGGCTTCCTCATTCGCACCCAGCAGTCTTGCCAAGTCATCCCCGCCATGGTTGCCGGCGAGGAACGGGATGATCTCCGCCAAGGTCGAGGTGCGCACCGCGTCCGTGGTGTGCTGCAGCGCTTGCTCGGCTTCGGCGGCGGACAATGCCGTCTTGATCTTCTTGTTGCGTGCTAGCGCGTAGACGGCGTTGAAGCGGTCATTGGCCTGCGTTCCTTCAAGCAATGCGGCGAGTTGCGAGCCGCTGAGATTGCCGGCGAGCACCGGTGTGAGCGCGCCGGTGGCCTGCGCGCGGTCAGCACCTGCGGTGCCTCGCAGCATGCTGGCAGCGTTGCTAGCGCTCACACCTGGCTTGAGAGCTTTGCTGCGGACAATTTGATCTATTGCGAGGGCGCGCTCGCCACCTTGCTTTCCCTCGAGCAATGCGCCGACCGTCGGCTCAAGCACGGCAGTGGCTGCGGCGGTGGGGTCCACCGGTACTGGAGCGGGCGGCGTAGCGACCTCCGGCTTCCCGTCAGCCGCGTCCGGCGGCTTCGGCGCGGCAGACTGGGCTACAGTTTCGTCGACGCTGTCATCTAAGCCGGAGCCTTCTAGAAAAAGCTTCACACTGCTCGCTGCCGCGGCGAACGCGCGACCTTGCGCTTCGCTCGTCACCAGCGCGACGACTTTGCCGCCTTTGAGCAACGGGCCGCCGGAATTGCCTTCACCGACCGGCATGGCGAAAATCAGCTCGCGCCCCTGGCGCGCGCTCAAGTGGCCTTTGCTCACCGCCCATTCGCCGCCCATGCGCGGGAAACCGATCGCGGTAACCTCGTCGCCGCCCTTGAGTGTTGCGGCGCTCTCAAGCGCCAGCATGGATAGATTCTTCGGGATCGAATCCTTGCCGGTCACCGTGAGCAGCGCCAAGCCCTTGGGATCGCCGAACTCGGCGTTCTTTACTGTCGCTTTGACTGGGCGGTCGCGGCGTGTGAAGAATTCGACTTTGGGTTCCTCGTCGCCTTCTATAACGTGTGAAGCGGTGACGATGTAAGCGATGTCCGCTGTCAGTTGCACGATGAAGCCTGTGCCGGTCTTGCTGCGCTCGCCCTGTTTCGCGGTGATCTTGACTACCGCCGCTTCGGTCACGGGCTCTGCCGCGGTGAGTGTGCCGCCGAGGCCCAGTAGGGTCAGCGCAATAACAGCGTAACGGTGCATGCTACTTCCTTGGTATGACGGTGAAGATCGATGCCAGCAGACCGATGGCGCCAGCGCCGATCCACAAGGCATCGTGCAGCCAGTCGTGGTGATTGAGCATATCAAAGACGGTCAGGCGCAAATCGCGTCCTTCTCCCGTGGGTCGGCGCTCGCGAATTTCGTTCGCCGTGCCGTACAAACGCACGCGCAAGTCGCTGGCCGCGGCGGCTGCGTCAGTGGACGATGCCAGTTGCAGTTCTTCGATGTAAAACTCACCGAGCTGATCGAACTTGATGCCGTTGCGCCGCAGCAGGGTCAGCCCGGCTTTGGTAGGGAAGTCGGGATAAGTCAATTCGCCATCTGCCAGCAGCGCGGCTTGCCGGCCGCGCGTGGGATGCTCGGCACTGAAGTCCACCGCGCTCACGCGCAACGCGCCTTGCCGCAGCAACTGCGGCGCTTGGCCGTGCTTGCCGGAGAGAACCAAGGTCATGCGCGGGTTTGCCGCGATGCTGATATCGCAGCCTTCGCTTTCCGGGATGATCGTATAAGCGGAAAGATCGTACCGGTTGCCACCCAGCGCGGCGGTGCAGTTTTCGATCTCAGCTCTGAACGGAGCGCTGGCGGCAATGGTTGCTGCGATCGTCTTGGCTTGCGCCGGGGCACGCAGTTGCAGCGTCAAAGCATTGCTCGAATCGGTCCATACCGCGAGGGCCTCGCCTGGGTTCGCATGCAGAGGCAGCAGTTCCAGGGCGGCTAGCTCGGATTGGTTTGTCTCGCTGGCGATCAGGCGCAACGCCGGTTGCAAATTGGCGTCAGTGCAACGAATCTCGAGCGGACTCTGCTCGGTGCTGACGGATTCCTGTAGCGTGTCGTCCTGCGGTTGCAGGCGCGCGCCGGTAATTTTTGCCACGCCGACGAAGTTGGCGAACACCGATTGGATCGGCATGCTCTCGCTAAGCGGCAAGCCCGGCATTTGCGCCGGACTGATTTCGACCGAAACTTTCTGTGCCACGAGTTGCGCCGCTATGCGCGTCGGCAAGCGCACAGTCTTACTCGCGGCAAAGGCAGCGACCAGCAAGCCGATGAGAAACAATGGCCACCGCCAATGCAAGCGCCGCGGCTGCGGCTGCTGCGCAGCGGGCGTCGTGTCGTGTGGTGCGGGCGGCGCAGCAGCATCGGGCCGCTGCCATGGGCCACGCCGCCGCCGGCGTGGCCGCTCGCCACGCTGCGTTTCGTTCATGGAAACAGGTTGGGCTCGTGTTTAAAGTTTACGACGTAGGGCGCAATGCGCTTGCCGTTGGCAAAGCTGCCGCTGACGATCAACCGATAATCTCCAGCGGGCGCTTTGGCATCGGCCCAGACGAAGGTGAGCGGCAACTGTCCCGGCCGGTTCCTGAATTCCTCCTGGTGCAAGGTGAGTTTCTTGCCCGCGTCCAGGACTTGCGCAATTTCGCAGGTCACATGGGCCGGCGCCGCCAGCTTCAACGCAAACAAGTAGCCGGAGACCTTGCGCGGCTCGGCCTGACCGTAAAACATGACCGGGATGATCCAATCCGAGCGCGACGGCGAGCGCGCTTCGCTGGTTTGCTGCGGATCGAACCACGCCACCACACCAAGATCGGCCATGGTCAGCCCGCCCAATCCGCGCAGCACATCGCCGCTCGACCAGCCAAACGCGCCACTACTCCAATCGTGGCTGACCTTATCGAGACGGTAGTAGCTCTTATTTTCCAGCTCCCGCACGACTAGATCGACTTTGCCGGCAAGTGCGGCGCGAGTGGCCAGTCCGACCTTCAGTGTTTCCGGCAGACTGTCGAGCTTCTGGCTAGCGTCGAACACACGCGCCGAGAGCAACTCCACGTCGTAACCAGAAACCGGGTTGGGAACGATGCCTTCGTAGCGTGCCGGTTTGTAGCGGCTCTTGTAGCGCAAGTCTTCCGCGCGCGAATTCGTCTGTGCGCCAATCACGCCGGCGCACAGCCAAATCGACAACGCCAAATTGAGTACGCTTTTCATGTTCTTCACTCCCAAGCATCGAGCGACGAAGACCGAGTTTGATGCTTGCCCGGCGCAATAGTTCTGCCAACAGCGTATTCTTGCGATTGCCGACCTCCCGCGCAAGTGGCGGAAGAGAAAAAGCCTCAGCGCAGGCGCCCGAATTCGGAGCGCTGCTCCCGCGCATCATTCGCTTGCGATGTCGACCCTGGCAATGCCGCGGTTGGCCTCGCGATGCTGCCCCGGCCAGGTTCGACCGTTGGAGGCCGAAACCCATTAAAATCGCGGCTTCGCGTCAATTTTGGCCGTCATGATCAGCTTTCAAGAAGTCATATTGCGTCTGCAAACCTATTGGAGCCGGCGCGGCTGCGCGCTGCTGCAGCCGTACGACATGGAAGTGGGCGCCGGCACGTTTCACACGGCGACGTTTTTGCGCGCGCTTGGGCCGGAGCCGTGGAACGCGGCGTACGTTCAGCCCTCGCGCCGGCCGAAGGACGGGCGCTATGGCGATAATCCCAACCGGCTACAGCACTACTACCAATACCAGGTCGCGCTGAAACCATCGCCGCTAAACATCCAAGACTTGTATCTCGGGTCGCTGCAGGAGCTTGGTATCGATCCGAAGAAGAATGACATCCGCTTCGTCGAGGACGATTGGGAATCGCCGACGCTGGGGGCGTGGGGACTGGGGTGGGAAGTCTGGCTAAACGGCATGGAGGTGACGCAGTTCACGTACTTCCAAGAGGTCGGCGGCATTGCGTGTAAGCCGGTGTTGGGCGAAATCACCTACGGGCTGGAGCGCCTGACCATGTACTTGCAAGGCAAGGAGAACGTGTTCGATTTGCAATGGACACCTGACGCCGCCCAAGGTGGCGTCGTGACGCCTGGCGTTACTTACGGCGACGTTTATCACCAGAACGAAGTCGAACAGTCGAAGTACAACTTCGAGTTGTCGAACACAGACATGCTGTTTCGCCACTTCAATGAGTACGAAGCCGAGGCGAAGCGCTTGATCGAGGCCGGCGTGCCGCTGCCGGGTTACGAGATGGTGATGAAGTGCTCGCACACGTTCAATCTGCTCGATGCGCGCGGGGCCATTTCGGTGACGGAGCGCGCGGCGTATATCGGACGCGTGCGCGCGCTGGCGCGCATGGTGGCGAAAGCGTACTACGAATCGCGCGAGGCGCTGGGGTTTCCGATGTTGCCGAAGCAGGGGAAGGCAGCATGAGCGCGACGCTGCTGATCGAACTGCTCACCGAAGAGTTGCCGCCAAAGTCGCTGAAGCGGCTTTCGCAGGCGTTTGCGGATGAAATTTTCGCGGCGCTGAAGCGTGAAGCGCTAGTAACGGCTTCCAGCACGGCGACGCCTTACGCGACGCCGCGGCGTTTGGCGGTAAGCGTGAGTGCCGTCTTGAGTCAAGCGCCGGATCAGGAACGCGAAGTAAAGGGGCCGGCGGTGACGGCGGCTCTCGACGAGCAAGGACAGCCGAAGCCGGCTCTGCTCGGTTTCGCCAAGAAGTGTGCTGTGGCGGTGGATAAACTGCAGCGCGCGAAAGATGCCAAGGGAGAGTACTTTGTGCATCGTGAGCGTGTCAGCGGTGCACGGCTCGCCGGGGTGGTGAGCGCGATCATCGAGGACGCAGGCAAAAAGTTGCCGGTGGCGAAGATCATGCGCTGGGGCGACGGCGCGGCGCAGTTCGTGCGGCCGGTGCAAGGCGTGCTGGTGCTGCACGGGCAAGAGTTGATTCCGGCGGCGCTGTTCGATGTGGTTGAGCAGACCGCCACGACGCTCGGCCATCGCTTCCTCGCGAAGGTCGCGCCGATTGCGATTGGCAGCGCCGACGACTACGCGGCGCAGCTCGAGCGTGATGGCGCAGTGCTTGCGAGTTTCGAAAAGCGCAAAGCGCGTATTGCCAAGGAACTCGAGGAGCAAGCTCGCGGCGCGAGGATGTTCATGGACGACGCCTTGCTCGAGGAGGTCACCGCACTCACTGAATGGCCAGTGGTGTACGAAGGACGATTCGATGCCGCGTTTCTTGCCGTGCCCCAGGAATGCTTGATTCTCACCATGCAGCAGAATCAACGTTACTTTCCGCTCGCGGGCAATGACGGCAAGTTGACCAATCGCTTCCTCGTCGTCAGCAATCTCGCCACCGACGATCCGAAAGACATCGTCGCCGGCAACGAGCGGGTGCTGCGCGCGCGATTGGCAGATGCGAAGTTCTTCTACGAACAGGACAAGAAGAGGACGCTGGAAAGCCGTGTGCCGCAACTCGCCAACGTCGTGTACCACAACAAGCTTGGCAGTCAGTTGGAACGTGTGCGGCGCATTCAATCCCTTGCCGCGTGGGTGGCGCAGGGCGTCGGCGCCGACATCAAGCATGTCGAGCAAGCGGCGCACCTTTGCAAGGCGGATTTGCTCACCGACATGGTCGGCGAGTTCCCTGAGCTGCAAGGCGTCATGGGCAACTACTACGCGGCGTTGCAAGATTGTTCGCCGAGCGTCGCGCGGGCCATCGAGGATCACTATAAACCGCGTTTTGCGGGCGATACTCTCCCAGAGGATAACGTTGGCATAAGCGTATCTATTGCCGAGAAGACGGATACCTTAGTTGGTATATTCGGTATCGGACAAACACCCACGGGTGATAAAGATCCGTTTGGGCTGCGCCGGCAAGCGCTGGGCGTGCTGCGCATGCTGCTGGAGAAGGGCTTGCCGATCGATATCAAAGCACTGTTCGAGCAGGCGCGCGCGGCAGTTGCGCAACAAGGCAAGACGCTGGATGCAAGCGTCGTGGACGGTGTGTTCGCGTTTGTGCTGGAGCGTTTGCGCAATTTGTTGCGTGAAGGCGGCGCCGCACCCGATGAGGTCGAAGCCATTGTCGCGCAGAATCCGACACGTATCGATTTGGTGGCGCAGCGGTTGGAAGCCGTGCGCGCATTTAAGCGGCTGCCCGAAGCCGAAGCGCTCGCGGCGGCGAACAAGCGCATTCGCAATATTCTCAAGAGTGCCGACGGCGAGTTGCCGCTGCCGCAGAGCGCGCTGTTTGCCGAGGATGCCGAGCGGCGCTTGTCAACGGCGATGAACGCGTTGGCGCCGCAAGTCGATGCGCTCGTTGCCAAGCGGGATTACACCGGCGCGCTCAGCGCGCTGGCGGGCATACGCGCGGACGTGGATCATTTCTTCGACAAAGTGATGGTGATGGCGGATGACGCCAAGCTGCGCGCGAATCGCTTGAGCTTGTTGCACCATCTCGGGCGTTTGATGAATCAGGTAGCCGACATTTCCAAGCTGGCGCAATGACCCCGCCGCGCTCGCTCCGCGCTCCGCGCTCCTCGATCCTGCGGTAGCGATGAAACTCGTCATCCTCGATCGCGACGGCGTCGTCAACTACGACAGCGATCAGTTCATCAAGAGCCCGCAAGAATGGAAGCCGATCCCCGGCAGTCTCGAAGCGATCGCGCGCTTGAATCAGGCCGGCTACCGCGTGGTGCTGGCGACTAACCAGTCGGGGATCGAACGAGGTTTGTTCGATATGGCAGCGCTCAACGCGATCAACCTGAAAATGTTCAACTGGCTGGCGCAGCATGGCGGACGCATCGACGCAGTTTTTTTCTGTCCACACTCGGCGGACACCGGATGCAATTGCCGCAAACCGAAGACCGGCATGTTCGATGAGATCGCGCAGCGCTTCAATATTTCTCTCGGCGAAGTGCCCAGCGTGGGCGATAGCTTGCGCGATTTGCAAGCGGCGCACGCGGCCGGCGCGCAACCGATTCTGGTGTTGACCGGCAAAGGCGAAAAGACCAATGCCGCGGGGTCGCTGCCGCAGGGCACGACCGTTTATGCGAACTTAGCCGACGCGGTCAAGACGATACTGCGCCGCGCCGCATGATTCAACTGCGCTCCGCACTCTATCTATTGGTCATGATTTTGGTCACGCCGCTGGTTGCGGCGCTGATGATCGTGTGCATTCCGCTCGGCTACAGCGTCGAGCACGCGCTTACGCGCGGATGGTGCAAATTAATGATCGGCGCCGCGCGAATCCTGTGCGGCTTGCAGTACCGGGTGTTGGGCGCCGAGCGCTTTCCGCAGCAAGCGGTGGTGGTGTTGGCCAAACATCAGTCGGCGTGGGAGACGATCTTTCTGAATGCCTATTGCCCGCGCCCGGTGTTTGTAATAAAGCGCGAGTTGGTGCTCGTGCCTTTTTTCGGCTGGGGCTTGGCGATGATCAAACCGATCTCGATCGACCGCAAGGCCGGGCGCGACGCCTTAAATCAAGTCATTGAGCAAGGCACGCAACGCTTGCGCGACGGGCATTGGGTGGTGATTTTCCCGGAGGGTACGCGCGTGGCGCCAGGGGCGCGCAAGCGCTACGCTATCGGCGGCGCGACGCTCGCGGTGCAGGCTGCCGCGCCGGTGGTGCCGGTGGCGCACAATGCCGGTTACTTTTGGGGGCGCAACGCATTTACCAAGCGCCCAGGGCTCATCACAATCAGCTTCGGTCCCATGATCGCGACCGCGAACCGCGCTGCCGTCGAGGTGATTCAAGAAACGGAGCGCTGGATCGAAACGGAAGTGCAGCGCATCGCAACCGAATCGGGTTGTGCAGAAACTCCTGTGTGAGAGTAACCTTGTTCCGGTCTGATCTCAGTAATCCCGCCAAGCCGAGTCGAGAGTCGCGAAACATCGAAGTGCGCGGTCAAGACATACCGTACGTGCTCAAGCGCTACCGCGGGCGTTCCAGTGTCGGCTTGATCATCGATCATCGCGGGTTGACGGTGACGGCGCCGCGCCGCGCGTCCGACCGCTTTATCGTCGATGCGATTCAGCAGCAAGCCGATTGGGTGCTGCAAAAGTTGGAACAATGGCGTGGGCGCAAACCGCTTAGCGTATTGTGGCGCGACGGCATCGTGGTTTCGTTCTTGGGAGAACCGGTCACAGTTAGGCGCGATCTATTTCACCGCGGCGCGCCGGCTTTGGAAGATAGTTACTTGCTATTGGCCGCCAGCGACGACGGCGAAGCCATGCGGCGGCAGGTGATCGACTGGTATCGGCAGCAAGCGCGAAGCCACTTTCCGCTGCGTGTCGCGGATTTTTGCGCTCGCTTTGCGCTGCCTGCGCCGCGCGTGATTGTAAGCAATGCTGAAACACGCTGGGGCAGCTGCAACGTCAAGCGCGAAGTGCGCTTAAGCTGGCGCCTGATGAAGGCACCGCCCAGAGTAATCGATTACGTGATTGCGCATGAGCTCGCGCACCTCAAGCACATGAATCACAGCGCGGCGTTTTGGGCTCTGGTTGCGCATATCTATCCGCAGTACAAAGCGGCGCAGCAGGCGCTGCGACGAAATGACGCTTTGTACCGGGCATTCTGATCTTCCCGCGCGCGGCGGCGGGCGCGCAGCGATCGCTTAGAATACGAGTTCCCTAACGCCCGAAAAAGAACCAGCACCATGCGTATCCTGCACACCATGCTTCGCGTCGGCAACTTGGATAAGTCGCTCGATTTTTATGCCAACGTTCTCGGCATGCGCGAGTTGCGTCGCAAGGAGTATCCGGAGGGGCGCTTTACGCTTGCGTTTGTTGGTTATGGTCCCGAGGCCGAAACGGCGGTGCTGGAGCTGACTCACAATTGGGATACGCCCAAATATGATCTGGGCGGCGGCTACGGCCATATCGCCATTGAGGTGCCCGATGCGTATCAGGCTTGCGAGGAAGTCAAAAGGCGCGGTGGAAAAGTCACGCGCGAGGCGGGCCCAATGAAGCATGGCACCACGGTGATCGCGTTCGTCGAAGACCCTGACGGTTACAAGATCGAGTTCATTCAGAAGAAGTAGCTGGAGCTCTAGGCAATTGCAGGAGCAAGATGTGCTCGCAATAGCCGCGCCAGTTGCTCGCCGGCTCGCGCCGCGGTTTGCTGCGGCAACGCGGCCGTCACGATGAGCCGGGCGTCTCGTCCCCACATGATCCCGCTCGCGCTCGGCGCGATCTATATCATCTGGGGCTCGACCTACCTAGCCATGCGTTTCATGGTGCAGAGCATTCCGCCGATTTTCTCGGGCGGCGCGCGTTACCTGATCGCCGGCGTCATGATGCTGCTATATGCGCGCCTAGTCGAAAAGCGCGCATGGCCGACTTTCGCGCACTGGCGCGGCGCGGCGTTGCTCGGCGCTTTATTGTTTCTGGTGGGTAACGGCGGTGTGGTGATTGGCGCGCAGTACGTGGAATCGACTTCCATCGCGATTACCATCGCGACCATGCCTTTGTGGGCGGCGCTGTTCGCTCGCCTTACCGGCCGCCGTTTGCTGCGCCTGGAGTTGATCGGGATGGGCCTTGGCTTGCTGGGCGTCGTCCTGCTGAATCTAGGCAGCACCATGCAAGCGCACTACTTCGGCTTGGCCTGGATCGTCGCTTCGACGATCGGCTGGGCAGCCGGCTCGGTATTGTTGACGCGCATCCCGCAACCGCGCGGCACCATGGCGACTGCCGCACAGATGCTCGCAGGTGGCGGGTTGATGTTGCTGGTTAGCTTGCTCATCGGCGAGCGCCCAGGCGTGCCTACGCTGCGTTCAGTGCTGGCGTTCGTGTACTTGCTGGTGTTCGGCACGCTGGTTGCGTTCGGCGCATACGCTTACTTGCTGCACCGCGTTTCCCCAGCTTTGGCGACCAGTAATGCGTATGTCAATCCCTTGGTGGCTGTGGTGCTAGGAACAACGCTCGGGGGCGAGAGTTTCAGCGCGAGTGCGGCCGCAGCGTTGAGCGTGATCTTGCTTGGTGTCGGTGCGATCGCTTTTGCTCGCTGGCAGGGCGCGCGCTGAGGCCGACTCCAAAACAAAAACGGCCAAGAATCCCTGGCCGTTTCGTACATCACTGCTCCCTGATTAAGCTTTGCGGTAACGGGCGAAGGCTAAAGCGCCGAGACCCATCAGTGCCAACGAGCCGGGCACTGGGATTTCGCCGGGTGGGATCCGAGTATCAGGATCATACGCGAGCAAGTCCTGCCATTCGGCGAGATCAAAGTCGTTGCTGGTCAGCTGGATAAAAGTCAGTGCCGGATCCAGCGTCTCAGTAAGCAAGCCGAGCCAATCTGCAGCAGTTTCGCGCGCTTCCAGCGCGGCGGCATCGCCACCGGCGTAGCTTGCGTTGTTGTCCGCGAGCACGAACTTACCGCCGTCCAGATCCAAGGCGGCGTCACCGTCGTAACGAACTTCCCATAGAGCGATTTGGAATGCTGCCGCCAGCGTCGCGCTATTGTCAGCTAACCCGATAAATTGGCTGTACAGGTTATTCAGCAAAGCGAATTTGGTGGCGTTCGCAAACGGGTCGTCCCGGTTCGCGCGGGTGCCATCATCGCCATTGTCGTTGGCAGTGCGTTGCGCGGGCGTCGAGGCTGAGCCGAACTGGATGAGTTGGTAAGTATCGAGAGGAACTTCTTGCTGGATGTTCTGATCGACTTCAATGCAGAACGCCCAGAGCTGAGAGGACGCGCCGGCTGCGTCAGTGACCGTGACTCTAAATTCGCCGCCGCGCACCATGTCGTCGATCGTGCCGTTGCTGCCATCCGAGACGAGGCCAGCGGTGACGGCTGCTTCGTCAAAGTCGATGTACACGCCCGGGTTGTAACGCATCAGGCTGGCGTCCGGTCCGAACTGAACTGTCACCGGCGCAGCGAATGCCGTGGTGCCTGCGGCTAGGCCGAGAGCGGCGACCAAGTGCTTAATGGAGAATCTATTCATTGTTTTACCCCCGAGAGAACGAAAATACTAAGGGCTTTGAAGCAAAATGCGCACCATGGTCGGATGTGCGAAATTAACAGGCTGATTTCAAATACAAATACAACGAATGGCCAGGTTCGATGGGAATCTAAACACTCGTTTATGTAAATCCCGTCGACACGCGTTCTTGGTGCGGTTTAGTCGTAGGAGCGATGTAGAATCATTACGAGTAAAACCACAAATCGCATTGGAGGAGTCCATGAACGCAGTACTGAAGCAGGTAGCGCTATCGCTAACGGTCGCAGCCGCGTTGAGTGCACTGGCGGCGTGGGGTGCGCAAACAAAGATCGGGAAGGGCGAGGGCGCAGTGGATATCGTCGCCTGGCCCGGCTATATCGAGCGCGGCGAGACCGACAAGGCTTATGACTGGGTTAGCGGCTTCGAGAAGCAAACCGGTTGCAAAGTCAACGTAAAAACCGCCGGCACGTCTGACGAGATGGTTGCTTTAATGAACGAAGGCGGTTTCGATCTGGTAACGGCGTCGGGCGATGCGAGCTTGCGGCTTATTGCCGGCAAGCGCGTGCAAGAAGTGAACACCGCGCTGATCCCGAGTTACAAGAACATCGATCCTCGCCTGCAAAAAGCCGCCTGGCATCACGTCAACGGCAAGCATTACGGTGTCCCCTACCAATGGGGTTACAACGTGCTGGCGTACAACACCAAAGTCTTCCCGAAAGCGCCGGAGAGCTGGGAAGTGGTGTTCAAAGAGATGAATTTGCCCGACGGCAAATCGAACAAAGGCCGCGTACAGGCCTTTGACGGCCCGATCTACATTGCCGACGCGGCGCTGTATTTGAAGAGTTCCAAACCTGAACTCGGAATCAAAGATCCCTACTCGCTCGATGAGACGCAATACAAGGCGGCGCTGGAGTTGCTGCGCGGCCAGCGCAAGCTGGTGTCGCGCTACTGGCACGACGCCATGGTACAGATCGACGACTTCACCAACGAAGGCGTTGCGGCGTCGTCGTCGTGGGGCTTCCAAGTGAATCTGCTGAAGTCGAAGAACGCTTCGATCGCTAGCGTCGTGCCGAAAGAAGGCGCTACCGGCTGGGCTGACACGACCATGCTGCACGCCGAGGCTAAGCATCCCAACTGCGCTTACAAGTGGATGGAGCATTCCCTCAGTGCGAAGCTGCAAGGCGATCTCGCCGCGTGGTTCGGTTCGGTGCCGGTGGTGCCGGCCGCTTGTAAAGGCAATGCGTTACTCGGCGAGAACGGCTGCGAAACCAACGGAGCGAAGGAGTTCGATCGCATCGCGTTTTGGCGCACTCCGGTAGCCAATTGCGGCGGCGGCAAGACCTGCGTGCCCTACTACCGCTGGGTATCGGACTACATCGCGATTTTGGGCGGGCGTTAGCCGATCGTGATCGCATGACGAGAGGGCCGGCAATCGCCGGCCCTTTTCGCCTTCTGGATGTGCATCAGCGGATACTGAAGCAAGCCACGATGATGCGAAGGCAAAATGCACGCCATGTCCGAAACGCGTAGCATCGCCGTCAAGTTCGAAAACGTCTCGCGTCGGATGCAAGAGTACACGCGAGACCGCTAACGTCATGTCCGAAACGCGTAGCATCGCCGTCAAGTTCGAAAACGTCTCGCGTGTGTTCGGCGCGACGCGCGCGGCGGATAATTTAGCCTTCGAAGTCTACGATGGCGAGTTCTTTTCCATGCTCGGTCCATCTGGTTCGGGCAAGACCACTTGTTTGCGCTTGATCGCTGGCTTCGAACAACCAGATATCGGCCACATCCTCGTGCATGGTAAGAACGTCGAGGGCGTGCCGCCCTACGAGCGCGACGTCAATACCGTATTTCAGGACTACGCGCTGTTTCCGCACATGACGGTCGCGGGCAATGTGGAATACGGCTTGATGATCAGGAAGGTGCCGCAGCAGGAGCGCCGCCGCCGCGCTGGAGAAGCGCTGGAGATGGTCAAGCTCTCCGGCATGGGCGAGCGCAAACCAAGCCAGCTCTCCGGCGGGCAGCGCCAACGCGTCGCGCTCGCGCGCGCGCTGGTCAATCGACCGGCGGTGCTGCTGCTGGACGAGCCGCTCGGCGCGCTCGATCTCAAGCTTCGCGAAGCGATGCAAGTGGAGCTCAAGAGCCTGCAGCGCCAGGTCGGCATCACGTTTATCTACGTCACGCACGATCAGACCGAAGCGCTGTCGATGAGCGATCGCATCGCGGTGTTCAACCACGGTCGCATCGAGCAGATCGGCACACCGGCGGAAATTTACGAGCATCCGGCGACGGCGTTCGTTGCCGGATTCGTGGGAGTCTCCAATGTAGTGAGTGGTGCGCTCGCACAGCGCCTCACCAGTTCATCGCAGGCGTTTTCCATTCGACCCGAAAAGATTTCCTTGTTCGACCTCGGCACCCCAGTGCCCGCAGACATGCTCGGCATCGAAGGGCAAATCGAAAGCGCCACTTATCTCGGAGCCAATACGCGTTTCGTCGTTACCGTCGAGGGTAAGCAGATCGCGGTGATCAAGCAAAACGCCTCAAACGTCGGCACCCCAGATACTATATTAGGTAAGTCGGTCTTAGTCGCATGGAATCTTACATCCATGCAGAAGCTCTCCTAAGTATATGCAAACCGCAGCGATCACTCGCGAGAGCCATGGCGTCGCGCACGCCATTGCAAATGCGCTTTACCGCAACCCGAGACTGTTGCTCGCGCTGCTGCTCGGGCCGCCGCTGATCTGGCTCGGCATCGTCTATCTCGGTTCGCTATTCGCGCTGCTGGCGCAAAGCTTTTTCCATCTGGACGATTTCTCCGGCGTCGTCATCCACGAGTTCTCGCTGAAGACGTATGCACATCTGTTCACCGGCGCCAATATGGCGATCGTGCTGCGCACCGTGGCCATGGCCGCGGCGGTAACTTTCGCATGCATCGCCATCGCTTATCCGATCGCGTATTACATGGTGCGCCACGCGAGCAGCAAGATGAAGGCGCTGCTTTTTCTCGGTGTCATGCTGCCGCTGTGGTCGAGCTATCTGGTGCGCGTGTACGCGTGGAAATTGATCCTCGCGAAAGAAGGCGTCATCACTTGGTTCGCCGAGCGATTGCATCTCACCTGGTTGCTCGATGGCTTGCTCGCCATTCCGACCATCGGTGGGCCGTCGCTGTCGACTTCCTACATCGGCACCTTCATCGTGTTCGTCTACATCTGGGTGCCGTACATGATTCTGCCGATCGTCGCCGCCTTGGAGCGCGTGCCGAAATCGCTGATCGAAGCCAGCGCCGATCTCGGCTCGCGCCCGCGCGATACGTTCCGCAACGTCATCTTGCCGCTCAGCGTACCGGGTATGGTCGCCGGTTCGATTTTCACTTTCTCGCTCACACTCGGCGACTACATCATCCCGAACATTGTCGGCAACTCGCGCCCGTTCATCGGTATGGCGGTACTGGCGCAGCAAGGCACGGCCGGCAATATTCCGCTCGCGGCGGCCTTCACCATGTGGCCGATCGTAATCATGGGCGTGTACTTGATCGTCGCGAAGAGAAAGGGCGCATTCGAGGCGCTATGAGCAGCGGCAAATCGACCCCTTGGGCGCTGCGCCTCGCGACTTTCGCCGGCATGCTGTTCCTGCATCTTCCGTTGCTCTTCATCCTGCTCTACGCCTTCAGCGCCGAAGACAAAAGCTTCGTCTTCCCCATACCCGAATTCACCGCCAAATGGTTCTCCGTCGCATGGAACGATCGCCCCGACATTTGGCCGGCTCTTGCGCTCTCGGTAAAGGTAGCGCTCATCGCCACGCTCATCGCGCTGGTGCTAGGCAGCCTCGCCGCCGCCGCCGTGTGGCGCTCGAAATTCTTCGGTCGCGATTCGATTTCGCTGCTCTTGATTCTGCCGATCGCGCTGCCCGGAATCATCACCGGCATCGCGCTGCGCTCGGCGTTCAACTTGGCGGAGATTTCGTTTAGTTTCTGGACCATCGTCGTCGGCCACGCGACGTTCTGCGTCGTCGTTGTCTACAATAACGTGCTCGCGCGCTTTCGCCGCACAGCAGGCAATTTGATCGAGGCATCGATGGATTTGGGCGCGAACGGGCTGCAAACGCTGCGCCATATCGTGCTGCCCAACATCGCCACTGCCCTGCTCGCGGGCGGCATGCTTGCATTTGCGTTATCGTTCGACGAAGTCGTAGTGACCACGTTCACCGCCGGCCAGCAGGAGACGCTGCCGATTTGGATGCTGGGCGAATTGATGCGCCCGCGCCAACGGCCGGTGACGAATGTGGTGGCGGTGTTCGTGATTGCGATTACGTTCATCCCGATCATGCTGGCGTTTTGGCTCACGCGCGATACGCAGGATGTTGCGGGGAGTGGGAAGTAAAGCATGTCTGGTGATTTTTTCTCAAGGGCTTCGCTTGCGCTGATGGTTGTGGGTGTGGTGCAGTACTGGTTTTTCATGCTTGTCGTGGCGCGCTTGCGCAAGTATCACCCACTCGTGTGGCTTAAACTGGAAAAACCAGACGAGTTTGCAGAGGAATCTCCAACGGCTGAAGAATTGCGAGCGCTAGGTTCGATGCGACGTTTTCTTTGAAGGAGGCGATTTCGTGAACTGCCCGACCCCAAGCTCCACGCCTTAGCTTATGCGTGGTTAGTAATAACAGTCATTTTTGCGATTGCGGGTAGCTTTGTGGCCCTCGCTATTCTTCGCTCTTGGATTCGTCCGAGTTCTTGAAATCGATGGAGAAATCAATGCAGACCAGTCTTCTAATCAACGGCCACCTAGTCCCCGGCGAAGGCGCTGAAGAAACCATCGTCAACCCCGCCACCGGTGCCACGCTAGTCAAAATCAAAGAAGCCTCCGTCGCGCAGATCAACGCCGCGGTTGAAGCTGCGAACAAAGCCTTCGACACCTGGGGCCGCACCACGCCGCAAGAGCGCAGCCTGCTGATGCTGAAACTCGCCGATCGCATCGAGCAAGATGCTGCTGCCTTCGCCAAACTCGAATCGCAAAACTGCGGCAAGCCCTACGTGCGTGCGCTGAACGACGAGATTCCCGGGATCGTCGATTGCTTTCGCTACTTCGCTGGTGCGGCGCGCTGCTTGAGCGGCAGCGCCACCGACGAATACATCGCCAATCACACCAGCATGATCCGGCGCGATCCGGTCGGCGTGGTCGCTTCGATCGCGCCGTGGAATTACCCGCTCATGATGGCGGCGTGGAAACTGGCGCCCGCGCTCGCAGCGGGAAACTGCGTGGTACTGAAGCCGTCCGAGCAAACCCCGCTCACGGCGCTGCACCTAGGCAAGATTCTCGCGGAGATCTACCCGGCCGGTGTGGTGAACATAGTCGCGGGGCGCGGCGACACGGTCGGCTCGCCGTTGATCAACCACGCCGGCGTGCGCATGATCGCGCTCACAGGCAGCATCGCAACCGGCCAAAAGGTGCTGCAAGCCGCGACCGCGACCTTGAAGCGGACGCATCTAGAACTTGGCGGCAAAGCGCCGGTGATTGTGTTCGACGACGCCGATTTGGATGCGGTAGTGGCGGGCGTGCGCATGGGCGCCTTTTACAACGCCGGCCAAGACTGCACCGCCGCGTGCCGCGTTTACGGCTCAGCGAAAATTTACGACAAGCTTGTCGCCGATCTGGGCGGCGCGGTGAAGTCGCTCAAGTACGGTTCGCCCGAAGACGAAACCACCGAGCTCGGGCCGCTGGTCAGCGACAAGCACCGCGAGCGCGTAGCGGGATTCGTCGAGCGCGCAGCAGCCGCCAAACACGCCAAGGTCGTGACCGGCGGCAGAAAAGTGACTGGCGGCGGATTTTTCTATGAACCCACTTTGGTCGCTGATGTGTTGCAAACGGATGAAATCGTGCGCAAGGAAGTGTTCGGCCCGGTGGTTTCGGCCACGCGCTTCAGCGAGGTCGATCAAGCCGTGGCTTGGGCCAACGATTCGGATTACGGTCTGGCAGCGTCAGTCTGGACCAATGATGTCAGGAAAGCCATGAGCGTGGCGAGCCGTTTGCAGTACGGCTGCGTGTGGATCAATACGCACTTCACGCTGGTCAGCGAAATGCCGCACGGTGGTCTGAAGCAATCCGGCTACGGCAAGGATTTGTCGATGTACGGATTGGAAGACTACACCGTGGCTCGGCATATCATGGTTAATCTTGGCTGACAGTTGCATCTCGCGCCGGCATCGCCGATGATTCCAAGCGCGTGAGATCACTCCGGAGTGTTTCTCAAGAAAGCACCCGGGAACACCTAACAGGAGGAGCATATGACAGTAGGTCGATTGCGGCGGCTCGGCGCCGCCGCGCTGGTACTGCTTACGACAAGCTACGCTTCAGGGCAGCAGCCATCTGGGGCGCCGATCAAGATCGGCGCGGTGCTTTCCCTCACCGGTGCTGGCGCTGGCCTCGGCGGACCGGAACGCAACGGCATTTTGCTTGCCGAGAAGCGCATCAACGAGCGGGGTGGCATCAAAGGGCGGCCGCTCAAAGTCATTATCGAAGACGACGGATCCAAGCCCGACATCGCCAAGAGCAAAGCCGAAGCGCTGATTCATGGCGAGAAGGTGGTCGCTTTGCTCGGGCCCTCGCTCACCGCCAGCACCGGCGCGGTCGCAGGAGTAACCAACAGCATAAAGATGCCGCAGTTGTGCATGACAGGCCTCGGACCGGCGATCGAATCCAATTACAAGTCTTTATTCCACATGCTGCCGCCGCAGCAGCTAAACGCGCGCGCGATGATGGAGTACATCGCCAAAGCGTTGAAGGCAAAGAAGCTCGGCGTGCTGCACGACTCGGGCTACGGTCAGTTGGTCATGACCAACATTCAAAGCGTGCACAAAGAATATGGCGTCGAAATCGTCGCCGCGGAAAAGTTTGAAGTAGCCGCCACTGACGTCAGCGCGCAAGCGGCGAAAGTGCGCGCGGCGCAACCCGATGTGGTCGGCGTGATCGCAACATCGCCGGTGCCGTTCCGCAATGCGCGCCAGGTGCGCATCACACAGCCGATCGTTTCCGCTGTCGGTTCCTCATCGTACGAATATGTGAAGGGCATGGGCGAGTTCGCCGACGAGATCGTGTTTGCGGAGTTCATCGTGGCGGAAGATCCGCTGCCGCATCAAAAAGAGTTCGTCGAGTATTTTCAGAAAGAGAAAGGCACGCTGCCCAAGACCTACGACGCCGCAGGTTGGGATGCCATGCATGTGCTGGCGCAAGCCCTCGATAAAGCAGGGCCGGACGCCGGTGGCGAGGCGATCGCGGCCGCTATTCGCGCGCCTTATCGCGGCGTCATCGCTCAATACGATTTCGCCGCCGCGGACATGACTGGCATTGGACTAGAAAGCTACACTTACTCGAAGTTGGTCAAAGGACGTTTCACGCGGCTGCCGTTCAAAGCAGGCAAGTAAGGCCGCCTTGGTTAAGAGCCGCGCAAGCGCGAAATGACTGGGGGCTTGCTATTACAGTCGATCCTTACTGGGTTGACGAACGGCTTTGTCTACGGTTTGGTCGGCCTGGGCTTGGCCGCAATTTTTCGCGGTACTCGCATCGTCAATGCGATGCAAGGCGATTTCTCTTTGATCGGCGGCATTGCGGCGGTGCTGCTGTTGGAGAAGTTGCAGTGGCCACTGGCGGCGGCGATGGCGGCGGCGGTGCTGCTCGGTGCGCTGGCGGGCTGGTTGGTTGAGTTGATCTTAGTGCGCCCTTTACGCAAACGCGGCGGTACCGAAGATAGCTATTTGCTGTTGACCTTGGGCATTGCTTTCGCCGTTTCCGCGCTGGTGCTGTATTTCGTCGGCCGCGATTCGCACGCGTTGCCGGGCATCGGCGGCGAGGGGATCATTGTCGTTGGCGATGCGGCTATCCGTGTGCATTCGGTCTGGCTGATAGCAATCGGTTTGGCAGTGATGTTACTGCTGCGCTTGTTTTTTACCCGCACCACCGTGGGTCTTTCGATGATGGCCGCTGCAATTGATGCCGAAGGCGCGGCTACGACCGGCATTGACGTGGCGCTGATGCGCACGCTCACTTTCGTGCTGGGGGGGTTGGTCGGTGCGCTCGCCGGCGTCTTGGTGGGACCGTTGGTGACGGTGCACTATGAGATGGGTTTGCTGTTGACGCTGAAAGGTTTTGCCGCGGCGATATTGGGCGGGTTGAGCAATCCGATGGGAGCGATCGTCGGCGGCATTACCCTGGGGTTGGTCGAATCGATCGCTATTGTGACCGTTTCTTCCGGATACAAAGATGTGATCGCCATGACAATCTTGATCATCATCATGATCGTTATGCCGCAAGGTTTGCTTGGGCGCAAGCTGCGCCGAGGCGGATGAGATGACCGTCAAGCGTGCCGCGCTCATCGCTATCGCAGTGGTGCTCTGGGCCTGCCTGCCATGGCTTGCGCCGCGCTACCTGATCGACTTGATGGTGTTCGCCGGTATTTACACCATTGCCGGATTGGGCGTCGCGTTCTTGCTGGGCCAATGCGGCATCGTCACGCTCGCGCAAAGTGTGTTTTATGGCATCGGTGCCTACAGCGTCGCTTACTTCTGCGCACAAAAAGGATTGCCGAGCCCGGTCGCAGTCATCGCCGGTGTTGCGCTAAGCGCCGTTATCGCGACGGCGGTCGGGTGGCCAGTGCTGCGTTTGTCCGGCTACTTCCTCGCGCTCGCGACATTGGCTTTGGCCATCATCGGCCACGTCTTGTTTCTTGAATGGGATTGGTTGACCGGCGGTACGCTGGGCATTGGCGGTATTCCCCATATCGATTTATTTGGTTTGGTGCTTAACTCGCCGCAGCGCTATTACTTGTTTGTATGGCCGATTGCCGTCGCGCTGCTTTGGTTGCATCACAATCTCGTGCACTCGCGCAATGGCTTGGCGCTAAGGGCGATGCGTGACGCACCTGAGGCGGCGCTCGTTCTGGCCGTGGATACCCACAAGCTGAAAGTGCAAATGTTCGTGCTAAGCGCGATGCTCGGTTCGCTGGCGGGCAGCCTGTTCGCGCACTACGTCACCTTCGTCAGCGTGGATAGTTTCGCCATCGACCGGGCCATCAGCTTTCTGCTGCTGGCGGTGCTGGGCGGCGTCTACACGGTATGGGGATGCGTGATCGGCGCGCTGTTCATCACCATCATGCCGCAGTGGTTGAGCAAGCTTGGCGATATCCACGCCTTCGTGTTTGCCGCCGCGCTGATTGCGACGGTCATCCTGCTGCCGGAAGGCTTCGGCGGCGCATTGCAGAAGTGGTGGCGCGCGCGCGCCACCGGCCGGCGCACGCAATCATGACGGCGAACCCTGCGGCCTTGCTCGACGTCGTCAACGTCTCTCACAATTTCGGCGGATTGCAGGTGCTGCACAGCGTCAATTTCGCTGTGGCGGACGGCTCGATAACAGGGTTGATCGGGCCTAACGGTGCTGGCAAGAGCACGCTGTTCAATATAGTTTCGGGATTCCTCGTTCCGCGCGGTGGCGCGGTGCGCTATGCCGGGCGCGATGTCACGCGCGAGTCGGTGCCGGCACGCAGCCGCGCCGGCCTGGTGCGCACGTTTCAGACCCCGCGCGTGTTCGGTAATTTGACGGTGCTGGAGAATCTGATGACCGGCTTTTATCGGCACACCAACAGCGGTTTGCCGGGCGACATGCTGCGCTTGCGCGGATCGCGCGCCGATCTCGAGCGTATGAATGTGGAAGCGGAAGCGGCCGCGGAGCGCTTTGGTCTGCAAGGGGCGCGTTTGCGTTTGGCCGGTAAGCTACCGGCGGGCATGCAGCGTCTGATCGAACTGGCGCGCGCTTACGTGAGCCGTCCGCAATTGCTGCTGCTGGACGAGCCGTCATCCGGGCTAAACAGCAGTGAGATCGAGCAACTGCGCGCCGCGCTGCTGCGGCTCAACGCTGAAGGCATCAGCATCTTGCTGGTCTCGCACGACATGGAATTGGTTACCGTGGCGAGCCGCGTGCACGTGCTGTGTTTCGGCGCCATCATCGCCTCGGGGACCATGCAGGAAATTAAGCAGGACGAGCGCGTGCGTCAAGCTTATCTTGGGGTGTAGCGATGTTGCGCGTCGAACATCTCGAAGCGGGCTACGGCGATGTGCCGGTGCTCAAGGATATCAGCCTGAACGTGGCCGCGAGCGAAACCGTCGCCATCATTGGCCCCAACGGCGCGGGCAAGAGTACTTTGGTCGCGGCGCTGTGCGGTCTGGTGCAGCCGCGCGCTGGGCGTATCTTGCACCGCGAGGCCGAAGTCACGCGCATGCCCGCACACCAGCGGGCAAGGCGCGGCCTGGGTGTGGTGCTCGAAGGCCGTCATCTGTTCGGCGAATTGACATTGCGCCAGAACCTCACTTTGGCCGCGGCGCATGCGCGTGCGGATGCGGGTGCAAAGCCTAAAATTGAAGACGCCATCGCGGAAGTGCTCGAGCTGTTTCCGTTCATGCGCGAGCGCTTGAATGATGCGGTCGAGCTCATGAGCGGCGGTGAGCAACAGATGGTTGCGCTGGCGCGCGCGTTGCTGCTGCGGCCGGAAGTGCTGATGTTGGATGAACCGTCCACCGGACTGGCGCCGCTCGTGGTCAAACAAATTATGTCGACTATCGGCGTGCTGCGCAGCCGCGGCATGAGCATCATTTTGGTGGAACAAAACGTCGCGCTGGCGGCCGAAGTCGCCGATCGCGCGTATGTGCTCTCCGTCGGGCGCGTGGTGCATGAAGTCGCCAAAGGCGAGTGGCCGCGCTTTTTGGCCGACGATAGTTTGGTGAAGGCGTATCTCGGCGGCTGACCCGCGCTGCGGCCATGCTCGATATTCGCAAACTCCGCTACTTCGTTGCCGTCTACGAATCCGGCAGCATCAGCAAGGCCGCCGAGCGTGAGCACATCGCCCAGCCCGCATTGACAGTTCATATTCAGCAGCTCGAGGAAGAGCTTAAAGTCAAATTGTTCGAGCGCTCTGCGCAAGGGGTCAGTCCGACGCCCGCGGCGACAAACTTGTACGGCATGAGCTTGGATCTGCTCAAGCGGCTCGACACACTCGGTGCGCAGATGCAGCAATACAGCGGCGGCGTGGGCGGCGCCATCACGGCCGGCATCATGCCCTCGATCTGTCATGGACCGCTCGCGCCCATGCTCGCGCGCTACACGGACGCGTATCCGAATGTCGCCGTGCGCATCGTTGAAGCATTGAGCGGCACGCTGGCGGAATGGGTGCTCTCCGGCGCAGTCGATTTTGCGATCTGCAACCGGCCCGCCTCGACGCGAGGTTTGGATCTGCGCTTGCTATTGAGCGATCAGCTCATGCTGGTGTCTGGGCGAACGCGAGGCTTGATTCCGTTCGCGGCGCTGAGTTTGCGGGAAGTCGACAATTTGAAGTTAGTGCTGCCCTCGCATAACCACTTTTTGCGCCACACGCTCGAGCATCATGTTAATCGCGGCGATCTGCGTCCGGCGCAGACGCTGGAAATCGACGGGCAAGGCGCCACGCTGCAATTCGTCGCCCATTCCGATTGGTCGACGATTTTGCCGAGCATCGCCCTGGTGCGCGAATTGGAGTCGCAGCGTTTCACCATCAATCCGATCCGCGAACCGGGGTTGCGGACGGAGATTTATGAGCTGCGCTCATCGAGGCATGCTCTGAGCGCGGCGTCGACGCGCTTTGTCGCCATGCTGGAGGAGGATTTGCGCGCTGCTCCCGCCTTGCCGCAAAAGGATTAAGGGCAAGCAGCATCAGTGAGCGCAGCGCAGTCGAGCCTGGCGGCTGTTTTGTTTTCGAACTTGCAGCCGACTTTGTTCTCCTTCGAGCGTTGTGTCCTTAGTGATAGACTTAAGGTGTGCCGCCTATATCTACTGGAGTAGTTCGTTCGCTGCCGAGCATCTGCGGCCGAACCCCCCGGGGCGTAAGTCGCCTCGCCAACCTAGATTTGCGGCTGACCTGAGCGCCGCTGATTTCGGTGCCGGTGTGGTGAATAGTGTCGATTTGCAAGTTATCTTCAATAGGAGGTACAACATGCGCACCCTTTCTCCAGTAGCGACGCACTTCAAGTCTGTGCTTTTTGCCGTTGCCCTCGTCGGCATAACCGCGCCTGCGTATGGCGCCGCCGCGTACATGGAAGACTGGATCGGCTTTGGCAACTTGGGCGGCTGGTCTGGCGGCACGGCGGGTACCATCCTATCCAACCCGGGCGCGGGCGGAAACCCAGGAGGCTATCTTGTCGTTGACCGACCAAACGCAACTGCTGAACCGGGGACATCTGCCCCTGAGGCAACAGGGAATTTTTTAGGGACAACATGGACCGCGAGTCTCGATCTGCGCTTGCTTGATGACAGCACAATTGGTACGGCCGCGCTGCGTTTTCGCTATAACAGCCCTGCATTCAACGGGTGGCGCTTCTTGCTTGGCCCTGTGAGTTCCGATTGGCAAACGTTTACGATTAATTTCGACCCGAGTTGGAGCGATGCTCAAGCAATAGGCAATGGATGGGATACTGATTTGCCGGGAGGGGCAGGTAGTGTTAGCTGGTCCCAGACGTTGTCAGATGTGTTTCGCACGAGCGTGCGTTTAGAGAACGGCATCAATCCGATCCATTTCGGTATCGACAATTTCAGCTTGATTCCCGACGCCACGGTGCCGTTGCCTGGCGCGGCGCCGTTGTTGATGTTCGGATCGCTGCTCTTGGTTGCATCGCGGCTGCGCCGGCAATAGTTATTGCGTGCTAAACGGGAAATTGAAGGGACTAGATCAAACGATTTGAGAGCCTAGGGCGCATTGTCCCACGCCAGAATGGCCATACGTTACCGTGCCCATCGTTCAGAACGATGGCATAACCGCCGTGCCGTGCGTCGCGACTGTAACGAGGCGCTTGCTGGCGAAGATCGAGACGCTCACTGGCGGGCGGCGAGCAACGTGCCTACGCCTACGGCCGCGGCTGAGGGAAAGCGACAAGTTGCCGGTTTGAGGAAGAATAGGTGCTTCTCGGTGCCGTCGAGTTTGCCGGCAAACTTGCTGTTGTTCGAATCGTGTCTGTCCGGTGCGCTCGCTTTCCCTCATCGCTGCTGCAAGAAGTTAAGTGGCAACCCCGGGCAATGCCATTGCATCGAGTACAAGCGTCCAAGCCCTGAAGAAGTGACGTACAGCGTGCGCAGATCGGCTCCGCCAAAACACACATTGGTAACCATGACATCGAACTCCGGCACTGGCACACGCGCCCGCAGCACGCCGTCCGGTGAGATCGCGGTGACGCAGCCGGTGCCGAGCGTGGCCACGACCACATTGCCTTCGGCGTCGAGCGCGAGCGAATCGAGGCGTTCGTAGCCGGTGAACTTGTAGAGCAAGCGCCCCGGCCAGAACGGATGCGGCCCAGGGCGCAGCTTGCCGGGAGTTTCGATGTCGAAAGCCCATAAGCGCGCACCGCTGGTGTCGGCCACATACAGTGTTTTCTCGTCCGCAGATAAACCGATGCCGTTCGGCGTGTCGATGGGGTGCACGATTTCCGTGATCGAGCTGCCGTCGGCCTGCGCATAAAAGACTGAGCCGCGATCGATCGAGCGGCCGCGGCGCTTGCCGAGATCGGAGAAGTAAAAGCCGCCGTGCCGATCGAATACCAGATCGTTCGGGCCTTTCAGCGTTTCGCCGTTGCACGCGGTGTAGAGCGTCTGCACCGCGCCTGTTCTCAAATCCACGGCTTGAATGCTGCCGCCCCGGTAGTCGGGCGCGAGGACATCGCCCGGACGGCGAAACGCACCGTGCTGCATCCAAGTGAAGCCGCCGTTGTTGCATACGTAAACACGCCCATCCGGGCCGATCGCGGCGCCGTTCGGGCCGCCGCCGCAATCGGCGACGACGCTGATTTTGCCGTCAGGGCTCACGCGGCTCAGCGTGCGCCGCTCGATCTCGACCAAGAGAACGGAGCCGTCCGCCATCGCGATCGGTCCTTCAGGAAACTGCAAGCCGCGGCAAATCTCTTTCATGATGGTCTTTCGCGCCGGCCTGTGGGCGGGCGCGCTGAGTTGGCGATAGCTGCAGATGTTCCCACCAAAACGCCGCCAGAGGAAGCGGTTGCCCAGTGCAAGTAAGTGATTGGCGCCGAGCCGCGCGCCTAATGTTGCGTAGGTTGGATGCCAGCCAAGCTCCGACGAGCTTCGTTGGCTCGTGTGTGCCCCAATCCATAGGCTCACGAGCGCATGCTAGCAAACCTTCAGAAAGACTGGTTAAATGCTGAGCATGAAACCGAGTTTTCGGACTGACACTCAGAGTTCGCGCTTGCTCGCCAGGCGAGCCGGGCTGGCGCTCGCCGGATTTGCATTGTGCGGCACTGCATTTGCCGGCTGCGACGGGTCTGCGGATCAGAGCTGCGAATCGCAGGCAAGCGCGCCGGCGACAGTGACTGCCGCGCTGCAGTCTCCGTTTGCGGCGCTGCAGGATTATTTGCAGCAGCGCGGCGCCGACCCGAACACTTTGACGATGGCAGGCATGGTCGATGTCATGCTGGACTGGTATCGCCGGGCGCCGATGGGCGCGCAAGGCGAGGATCAACTGGTGTTCAGGTATGGTGGCTGGTCGGAGGGCTGCGCTACCGCGTTTAAGCTCAGCCTATTGCGCCGCGTTGCTTCCGGCAGCGAGGGCGGCGAGCGCTTAGCGGGCATCACCATGATGTTCGAGCCGAGCGGCCAGCAGGAACTGGCGCCGTTTGACGTGCAAAGCGGCAATACCGCTTCGCTGGAAGCTTTTGTCGCCACCATCAAAGGCTCACCCGCTTATAAGCGGTTGGTCGAGGCCACGCCGATGGGCGTGATGGTCGAAGCAGGCGGGATGCGTTAGCACCTTTGGTATTGGGGCCACAAGCTGGCCTAACTTGCGACGATACCCGTCATAAGCAAACACTATTACTAATCGGTCGGTGTGCCGCCCTACACTCGGCGCTCTGTCCGATTACGTGAGGTTCCGCTCATGCCACGTCCAAAAGTCATATTGCAGTTGTACCCGATGATCCCCGCCGCGAACGAGGACGACCGCAAGCGGCAGCGCCCGTTGGGGCGCCGGCGCGATCTTTACCATAAAGCGCTGCACGACTGGCTCGACATCATCCGCGCCGCGGAAGAACTCGGCGTCTGGGGCGCGAGCACCATCGAGCACCATTTGCATTCGGAAGGCTACGAGGTAGGTCCCAATCCCGGCATCCTCAATGCTTGGTGGGCAGGCCAGTTCAAAAAGATCAACGTCGGCGCGCTCGGTTATGTGATGGCGACGCAAGATCCGATTCGCATTGCGGAAGAAACTGCGATTCTCGATCACATCACGCAAGGGCGCTACTTTGTCGGCTTCGCGCGCGGCTACCAATCGCGCTGGACCAACACGCTGGGGCAATTCACCGAAGCGCGCGCTACCCTTTCCGATGGCAGCAGCGACGACGAGCGTAACCGCGAAATCTTCGAGGAGCGCGTCGGCATGGTGTTGAAGTGCTGGCAAGAAGATTCGGTGCAGTTGAACGGCAAGTTTTATCAAGCGCCGTATCCGCTCGACACCGGCATCGTCGGCTACCCCGCCAACAAGATCGCGCAAAGCGCGGGCGGCGAGGGCGAAGTCGATGCCAGCGGCGCGCTGCGCAAGTTTAGCGTCGTGCCGTCCCCGTATCAGCGTCCGCATCCGCCGGTTTTTGTGGCGGTGGCGCGTAGTGAGCCTTCGGTGCGCTATTGCGCGCGCAACGGCTTCGCGGTGGTGCATTTCTCCAAGGGCGACGGCGTGGCGAAGTACGCGCAGATCTACGTCGACGAAGCCGCCAAGCACGGCCGCCAATTCCAGTTCGGCCAAAAGCAGAATATTTGCCGCTGGCCGCACATTGCCAAGAGCACGGAAGACTATCACCGCAAATTGACCGAGTACGATCTCGACATCTACAAGAATTTCTATTCGCCGTTCTTCCCGCAGTTGCCCGCGAACGTCGATTGGATCCAGAATATGCAGGATTCCGGACTGTTCCTGGGCGGCACGCTCGAGCAAGCGCGCACGCTGTTCCAGCAGGAATACGCCAAGGTGCCGAGCGAATACTTAACGCTCATTTGGCACTACGCGCAACAGCCCAAGGAAGAAGTGATTTGGGAATTGGAGCAGTTCATGCAGCACATCTGGCCGACGCTAGAGGCGGTGGAGCCTTCGCCCGCCGTGGCACGCGCGGCTTAGCGTGATCAGCGTTGCGTAGCCCCCTTGTGAATGGCGCGGCCGCGCTGGCAGCAGGCGAGGCTGCGCCCATCGATCCGATTCAGTTGCGGCGCGCGCTGGGGAGTTTTGTCACCGGCGTCACGGTCGTCACGACTTTGACGCCGAGCGGCGAACCGGTCGGCTTGACGGTCAATTCTTTTAACGCCGTGTCGCTGTCGCCGCCGCTGGTGCTGTGGAGTTTGGCGCTCAGCGCAGCGAGCTTCGAGGCGTTCGACCACGCATCGCATTTCGCCGTCAACGTGTTGGCGCAAGATCAGCGCGCATTGTCGGAACGCTTCGCGCGCACCGGCGGCGACAAGTTCGGCGGTGTGGCCTGGCGCAAGGGCATAGGCGGGCTGCCGCTGCTGGAGGGCAGCGCGGCGCATTTTGCCTGCCGCACGGCGATGCGCTATCCGGGCGGTGATCACGTCATCCTCATTGGCGAAGTGCTCGCGCACGAGCATAGCGAGCGCGCCCCGCTCGTGTACGCGCGCGGGCGCTATGCGCAGATTGCGTTAGGGTGATTTGGTTTTTCCGTAACTCGGCTGGTCCGAAATAGCATGGTGCGGGGGCGGGGCAGGCAACTACATCAGCGGTTGCGCGTCTGATATCGATCCAAACCCGAAATTGCATGATGCACTGCCGCGGTCGGCAGTCCGCTGGTTGCCGGCGTGGAAATCAAGCACGGAATTCTTCGCATCCGCTCCGATTGCGGATTCGCTGCGTCGTGCGTCCCGCCAAAGCACAAGAGACCTTGCTCGAGCGCCTCGAGCTCAGTTTGCCATAGCGTTTGAAGGCGCCGCAACAGTCCAAATGTAGTGGCGACCTTGCAACGTAATCCTTAGTAATCCGTTGATATTGCACAACCGCCGAACTGGTGGAGATTGGGCTAACCCATTCTTCTCGCTTCACAATCGCTCAAGAACCGCCCTCTGCGCAGAAGGAACTTCGGGCTAGCTCGACCTATGTCTTTAGTTGTATTGACGCCGCTGGCACCGCTTGAGAGGATGTAGGAGGCGTCCGGAAAACCCACCTCAACTCGGAGACACTAATGAATACGCTGCGCATGACCATCGCTTTGCTCTCGGCCGCTACTGCGGCGGCGATCACCGCACCCGCCGCGCAAGCTGCCTGCCAAATCATCAAGACACCCTGGGGATTGCAAGTGACCGACTGCAACCTCTCGGAGTTTTACAAGAACCGTTACGACGTTCCGCTGGAGATCAGACCGAACCGACCGATATTGCGCATGCCTAACCTTACGGTTAGTGACGTGGACGGCACGCTCATCGCCAACAATGCGGTCAGCGTCAGCGTCGAAATTGAAAATACCGGCACGCTGAACGTTTCCTCTGCGTTCGAGGTCTCGGTCCTGGGTTCTGTGTCCAGTCCGACCGGCGGCGTCGGCATACCATTTATACCGTTCCCCCCGACTTCTATCCCTGGGCTTCCCGCGGGAAGCACCGCTGCCCGCACGGTCGGTACCGTCCCACTACCCAATCGTACTCAAGACTGGGATGTCTGCGCGATTGCGACCGTCGACCCAGCGCTAATGGGTGGTCCGGCTTGGGGCAATATTTTTGAAACGAACGAACTGGACAACACTAAAGACCGCTGCTGCCGCGTTTACGGTCCGAAACCGGATACCAGCAGGCGTTCCTGCTGAGCGCGGTAGGGCGCAATGCATTGCGCCGCATGTCACCGCCGCTCGCCAACCACCGAATCAAGATCATCACCATGACCACCCCAAACGCGCGAATATACTCCCGCAGCCGCGCAACGATGAAACGTCGAGTACAGCCACTCAACAAGTATGGCTTTAGAGAAGGCCGCCTTGATCAAGCGCCAGCGCAGGCTGTAGTTGCAGTCGCCGGGCGGCAATGTCCAAACGCTGTGCATGCGATCGGGCAGCACGACCTAGGTGCCCACTTCAAACGGATACTGACCGTGCACCAAGCGTACCGCTTCGCGCAGTGCTTCTGCCGCGTGAGCCGATCGTTAGGGTAGCCTTCGAGCAAATTCACAGTGAAGAAGTACGATCCGCCGGAGATGTAGTTGCGACGATAGTCGGGCATGGGCAGGCTTGGTCGTGGTGTTGATTCTTCGCATGCGGCGCAATTTATTGCGCCCTACCGTGCTTCCCCTGCATCGATACCGCGACGTTTGAAGACGGTGGCAGACAGCCCCGTGGGCAATATTGACGTGAACGAAACGCCGGCGGCTTGGTCGACAAAGGGGGTTCCGTCGTATTGGTCGACGACTTCAAATTGGCTGGCGAAGAGTTCGGCTTGGGCGGCGGTCATGCCGGCGCCTTGCTGGGCATTCGTCAATTGGTCGCGTAGAGCTTCTTCTGAGCCGCCGGTAGTTAGCCGCGCGTATGAGGGAAAAGATAACAACGCCTGTTGCAACGTAGTACTCATTGTTCTCTCCTTAGAAGAAAGACCTTAGTCAAAAAGTTGATCGGATCCATATCACTCATATCCTTCGGACAGAGACCACCACGCATTGGGCGGTGCTCCACAACAATGCCTGGGGGGCCGCCTCTTGAAGCAGAGAGGTATGTCACCTCCGCAATGACAATGTCGTCTCTTGTATCTCGAATTACGTAGCGCAAACGACTCGCCGATGTGATAAACGGAATGTGCTCCCATGTTGTCTTATCTGCACGGTAGCCAGAAGGCATATGGGTGTTATCGATGGCGCCTTTGCTCGTGATGAACACTGGCTTCCCATCCGGTGTGAAATACTCCGGCCCCAACTCAACCGTCTTGTAGATCTTCGTCCCCGCCTGCTCCTTGCACAGCTTTGCGAACTCCCGCTCCGCAATAGCGTTGTCAAGCCACGCAATCCAATTCGCAAGTACGATAACGAGTACTGCCCCCGCGATGCGCAGCGGCAACTTGGGGCTCGCGCGCACAACCGCCACGATCAACGCGATCTCGATCGCCCAAAACAATAACCAAGGCCCAACCGGATAGTCTGATCGCGTGAGCCACGCGAGATAGCGTGCCGCAATCAGCGCAACGGCGCCGATGACCACCCACCTGATGCGCTGCGGCCAGAAGTTGGGTTGCGCTGCATCGTCGGCGGGCCGGAACTTGCGCCAATAAGCCAGATACACAAGCCAAGCACTGATCCAGCAAAGAACATAGATCGGGCTGCGGCCAGAGAACAAGGAAGGCGCACGCTCCGCCACGAAAACGGCCAGCAGCACATAGGTGAGCCGCTCAACAAGCCAGGGCAATAGCGCGAAGAACACCCAGCGCCGCTTGGCCGCTCCGCTCGTCAAAGCGGAAAACAAGATAAACACCGCCGGCGCGAAAAACAAAACCGGTTTCAGGTAATAGCCGAGAATGAAGCCCATGCAATTCTCCAAAAGACACTCGTTTTCAGCGATGCCAGCGGCAAGCCGTACATCGTTAGCGCGGTAGGGCGCAATGCATTGCGCCGCATGTCTGCCGCGCAACGATGAAACGTCGAGTGCGGCCCGTCAACAACTCGCTTGACGTAGCCATGTTTCACGGGATTGAAATGCAAATAATCTACATGAGGCAGGCGCGTCTAGCGCCGCGCTACATCAAATGGGCTACGGGGATTCGCGAAGTCTATCAGCGCGACGCGAGCTGTGCGCTCAAGCATTGACGCCTCCACGCTCGGTGCCGCGAGCGTTCTTCAATCGCGCACTGTACTTCGAAGTCCAAGTCATACTGGTGAGTAGTGTATCCAGTTAAGTTTGTGCCATTCTTAGTTTTAGGATGATACTACCGCATGATTGGCTCATTACCAACGCCGCCCGCCGCGATGAAATTCGCGCAGCGCACGAAATCTTCTACCGATAGTTGCTCCGCGCGCGCCGTGGCGTTAATGCCTAGGCGCGTGAAGTCTTCCGCGGCCAAGAACGGTTTGAGCGATTGCCGCAGCATCTTGCGGCGCTGATTGAAGCCGGCGCTCACCACTTCGGCGAAAACTTTCTCATCGCTTAGCGCCGGTGCCGCGCCGCCCAGCGGTTGCAGCCGCACGATGGCGGAATCCACTTTCGGCGGCGGGCGAAACGCGCCGGGCGGCACGATGAATAAGCGCTGCATGGCAAACTTGACTTGCAGCATGACCGAGAGCTTGCCGTAGTCTTTATTGCCTGGGGCGGCGACCATGCGATCCACCACTTCTTTTTGCAGCATGAACATCATGTCGCGTATGTGCGGTGCGGCCTCGCTCAAGTGAAACAGCAGCGGCGTCGAAATGTTGTACGGCAGGTTGCCGACGATGCGCAGATTCTCGCCGAGCGCCGCGAAATCGAAGCGCAGCGCGTCGCCCTCGTGCACGGTGAGCGTGTCGGGGCTGTATTGCGTGTGCAAGTGCGCGACGATATCGCGGTCGATCTCGACCACATCCAAGTGATCGAGATGCGTCAGCAGCGGTTGCGTCAGTGCGCCCAGCCCGGGACCGATCTCGACGACGCGGTCGCTGCGCTGCGGGTTGATCGCCTCGATGATGCGCGCGACAAAGTGCCGGTCGTGCAGAAAATGCTGCCCGAAGCGTTTTCGCGCGATATGCGAAACCGGCGCGGCGCTCGCCTTTCGATCATCCATCGTGCGGTATTTCTAACGCGCCCGGTCCGGATAGCTCGCCGCCATGCCGTCGCGCACGTCGTTTTGGATGCCGTACTGCGGAAACGGGTAACGCAAGCCGTTCTTCGCCAGCGCCGCCATGCCTTGCAGCGCTTTGCCGATGAGTTCCGGCGGCAGGGCCATCAGCATTTCGTCGTCCAGCACGCCGCCGTAGCGGCGCTCTGCGAAGCATGGAATCGACAGGCTCGGCTCGCGCTTCAGCAGTGCGCGTCCCCAGGAGTCGGCACAGGCCGATTCGCCCACCACGCTCCAATCGAAGCGCTTATAGCCGGTCCACTGCAGCCCATTGATGAAGTACATCATCGCGCCCGGCGTTGCGTAAAACAGCGCGATGTCGGGCGGAGTCAAGCGGCCGCTGGCGAGCGGCGACACCGCCAGCGCCTGATATTTGCCGCGCGGCACGATGTGCATGGCGGCCTGATGTTTTGCCGTGTCCTCCACGCTGGCGTACCACACGCCCTTCATGTGCTTGCCGCTAAACCACTCCTCGGTTTGCCCGCCCAGGCCGATGACCGACTTGCACTGATCGCCCACCAGATTCTCGGCGGTGATGCCGACCGTCCAGCCGAGGCGCGCAGCTTGCGCGACGATTTGATCGGTGGTGTGCACGGCCTTCGGGCGGCGAATCTTCGGGATCGCTTCCATGTCTTCAAGGCGCTCGAACAGTTTCATGCCGAAGGGAATGGATCGGAGTTTAAGCACTTTCTCCAACTCGGCGGCGAGTAGCGGGAGATCGGCAAGTTCGGTCATGGCGGCGTTTCTGTGTGACGAGGCGGGTATCGCGATTATGCCGCGAATGCGGTTGACCCACGTCAAATAGCGCTGCGGCGAAACGTGCTTTCATGAGTTATTTAGTTTTGAGAAAGCGACGACGCGTGCAGCGGCTAATTGATGGTCTCTCATTTCTTTGTGTCTGCTTGTTCGCTACCGGTATTGCTTTTGCCGGAGACTACAGTGGCTCATACCGAGGCGAAGGCATCAGCATGAGCGTGCTGAGAGAAAAAGGCACTGCCTACAAAGGAAGCGCCGATATCGGGGCGCAATCGTGCACGTTCAGTGCCGAGTACCACGCCGAGGTCGGCGGCCTGCCGCCGGGCTATGATGCGCCCATCTTGGGAAAGATGCGCTGCGGCGCCAACGAGACGAAGTTTGCCGCTAACTTGCTCGACAACGGCAATACGCTAGAGGTGCAGATCGATAGTCGGTTCTACACGCTGCGCCGAGCAGCGGCGCCCGGGCAAACCGGTGCAGGCGGCAATCCGGCGACGGGCCGGCGCGCGGTGGCGAAGTTCGTTCTCCAGCAGGTGCTTGTAACTGACGGCGGCAACGCATATTTTGGCCGCCTGCCGGATAGCACTTCGGCGCGCGCCGGGCTGCAGTGGGTAGTGCCGCAAATCGCCGGCGGTTTCGACGCGACCGTGGTGGGGGATGGCGCAACGATCGACCGGACAGATTCACAAGCGCAGTTGCTGTTTCACACCACGGCTTCCAAGACGCTGATTCGCGGCTTAGTGCTGGCAGTGCGCGATGCGCACGGTGTCGGTGTCGGGCTCGTCTATCAGAATGTCGGCAAGGCCGCGGACGGGCTGAGCGAGGCGCTAGCCGCTGTCCTGGCGCGCTTCCCGAAGCAGTTAGGCGAGAGTGAAAAATTCCACGAGGTGGCATTTGCGGACGGCAGCGGCAGCCTGATGTTGCCGGCCGGATGGCGCATTGTAGATTCGCTTGAAGGCGCGGTGAACGCCAGCGGGCCGGATGGCGCCTTTGTCGACTTGGGCGCGCATCGCATTGTGCTCGATCCGCGCTTGTTGCCTACCATTACGCCGGGGATGCTGGCAGGCGCTTACTGCCATCCGGCCGATTCGTTGAGTATTCTATTTCCGGCACTGACGGCGATGAACGCGCAGCTTGGCGACCCCACACAGTTGCGTCTGGTGCAGGTCATCGAATACGTGGACGCGCAGTCGCCCTCGGCGCAAGTGGGTGGCCAGTGGGCACTGGTGTATTACGAGTGGCAGCGTAACGGCCAGCTGTATCAATCCATTGGCCTCATCGGCACGGTGCCGATGTCGGCAAATTGGGGGCACTACTGGTCGGCCGTCTCAGCGCCCAAGCAGGTGTTTGCGCGCAAGCTGCGCACGCTCATGCGTATCTGGGGCTCGTACTATGTGAGCGATCAATCTGTAGCCCGCCGCTTGCAAGGCGCGCTCGAGAACATGCGCGTGGCGGGCGAGATCTATCGCAAAAGCGCGCAAGACGCAGCGCAGGGGGGCGACCGCATAGCCGAGACCTGGAAACAGGTGATACGCGACCAGACGGTGGTTCAAGGCCCAGACGGTTGGCGCTATGAGACCAAGCTGTCCACGCTCGACGATTTTTTGCTCGCCAACCCCGGATTCCAGCGCGTGCCGGTGGAGAAGATCTTGGGGCAGGAGTGAATGCGCCGCTTGTGATAACGTGAGCGCTCCGTCCGCGTCCGACCCACAACGGCCACCTCACATGGATACTACGTTTACGCCAAGCAGCGATAAGCAAACCCGTCTCTTAGCCGATGCCAGCCAATATCTCGCCGGCGGCGGCCTCGGCTTATTCATTCTGCCGCCGGAATTGAATCTGGTGGTGCAGCGCGGCGAGGGCAGCCGCGTGTGGGATGTGGCCGGGCGCGAGTACATCGATTACCACTTGAGCAGCGGCCCGGTGTTGCTCGGGCATGCGCATCCCGAAGTGGCCGCAGCCGTGGCCGCGCAGCTTAGCAAAGGCACGACCTATTATTTCTTGAACGAACCGGAAATTGAGTTGGCCAAGCGCTTGGTTGAGGCCATCCCTTGCGCCGATCAAATTCTCTACACCGGCTCCGGAACCGAGGCGACCTTTTACGCGCTGCGCATCGCGCGCGCCTACACCAAGCGCAACAAAGTGCTCAAGTTCGAAGGCGCGTGGCATGGCATGCATGACTACGGTCTATGGGGCACGGTGCCGTCGTCGCCGTCGAATTATCCGCACGCGCAGCCGGATTCGGTCGGCGTGCCGCTGGAAACGGGCGCGACGGTATTGGTGACGCCGTTCAACGAAACGCAGCGCGCGGTGGAAATGATCGAGCGCCACGCGCACGAGCTCGCGGCCGTCATCGTCGAGCCGCTGCAACGTGTGCTACAGCCGGAGCCGGGTTTTCTCGAAGCGATCCGCGAAGTGACGCAACGCCGTGGCATCGTCATGATTTTCGACGAAATCGTCACCGGCTTTCGCATCGCCTGGGGCGGCGCGCAAGAGCGCTACTGCGTGGTGCCGGATATCGCCTGCTACGGCAAAGCCATCAGCGGCGGCTTTCCACTGGCGGCTGTGGCCGGCAAAGAGGAGTTCATGGCAGTGCTGGATGCGCGCAAGCGGCCGCGCGCCGAAGTCGTCTGGGCGACAAATACTCTTAACGGTAATCCCGTGTGCTCCGCGGCTGGTGTGGCTGCACTGAATATACTCTCGAGATCAGGGGTGCAAGACCATTTGCACCGCATCGGTTCGCAGTTGCGCCAAGGAATGGTCGAATCCGGCACGCGCCACGGCTTCGCGGTGCAGGCGCCGGGTGAAGATGCCGTGTGGGGCGTGCGCTTCACCGAGCGCAAGCCGCTGCGCACCTGGAGCGATCTCACCACATCGAACAAAGATCTCGGCGTGCGTTGGGGCCTGGAACTGCTGCGGCGCGGCCTCATGGTCAATCCGAACGAGAAGTTCTACATCTCGATCGCGCATACGCAAGCCGATGTCGATCGCACCTTGCAGATCGTCGACGATGCGTTCGCGGCGCTGAAGCACTAGCGCACCCCCTCGGGTTCAAGCGTCAGCGTCCGCCCAGCTTTTTAGCACTGCGTATTGACACGACTGGACTAGACGGTCTAGTCTAGCCGCCGATCCGTCAGGTGAGGCACAACAATTAAAATGCCTAAGAGCGCGCAAAGCGCCAAGGGGAGCGAGGGGAGCAAAGCCCGCCAAGCGCGCATGGTGCGCGCGGCCGTCGACATCTTTTTCGCGCAAGGCTATCGAGCCAGCATGGCATCGATCGCCGCGAAGGCGGGGGTGGCGAAGCAAACCGTCTACGCCCATTTCCACAGCAAGGAGCGCTTGTTCGAAGCCGTCGTGCGCAGCCTCGCCGGCAGCATCGTGTTGACGCTGACCGAGTCGGACGTTGCGCTGCGCCCGAGCTTAATCAGCTTCGCCCTTGCCTTGCGCGATCGCGTATTGTCGCCGCGCGCGATCGGCGTATACCGCACGCTCGTCGCCGAAGCGCCGCGTTTTCCCAAACTTGCGAAACTGATCTACGCCTCGGGCCAAGAAGCGGCGCAGCACGCGTTGGCCGATTTTCTTGCCAAGCATATGCGCGACGGTAGCTTGCGCAAATCCGATCCGCAGTTCGCCGCGCAGATGTTCATGAACATGGCCTACGGACACGAACGTGCGCGGCTGCTGTACGGCGTCAGCGTGAGCAAGAGCGGCGACCAGCGCCGCGTCGAACAAATTGTCGATTGCTTCTTGTCTGCCTTTGCCGTGGAAGGCAGCGAGATTACACACACACAACACATACATACCAGGCGAAATCGAGGAGAAGCGCATGCGTAGTTACATTGAAACCATTCAAAAGTTCCGCTGGCCGGTGATCTTCATCATCCTGGCGGTGACATTGTTTTTTCAATGGAAGGGCAGCGCGCTAACGGTCATCATCGATCCGAACACCATCGTGCCGAAGTCGCATCCGTTTGTTGCCACGACGCTGAAAGTCGAAGAACTATTCGGCTCGCGGTATGTGGCGGTAATCGGCATCACCCCAAAAAATGGCGATGTGTTCCAGAGCAGCGTGCTGGAAAAAGTGCAGCGCATCACGCAAAAGCTGCGTGAAACGCCGCGTATCGTCAAGACCAATCTGCTCTCGGTGGCGGCGCGCCGGGCGAAGGACATCAAAGGTACGGCCGACGGCATGGAAGTCAAGCAGATGATGACCAGCGTGCCTACCACGCCGCAGGAGATGGAAGCGCTCAAGGATGCGCTCAAGCGCAATACCGCCTACATGAATTCGGTGGTCTCCAACGACTTGAAAACCATTACCGTCCTCGCAGAGGTGCGCGACGCCAAACCCGAAGAGAAGAAGAAGGGCATGGGCGGCTTCGGCTTCGTGGCCAAGAAGATCGATGACATCGCCAATGCGGAGCGCGATGACAGCGTGGATATCGCGGTCACCGGCTATCCGGCGTTTCTCGGCATGATCGAAAAGTTCAACGGCCGCATGAGCTGGATGCTGTGGGCCGCAGTGCTGATTATTTGTCTGATTCACTACGAAGCGTTTCGCACGTTCCAGGCGTTCTTGCTGCCTATCGTTACCCCGCTCGTCGCGGTCCAATGGGGCAAAGGCATGATGGGCGTAGCGGACGTGCCACTCGATATTTTCAACATGGCGACGCCGATTTTGATTTTGGCAGTCGGCGCCGGCCACGCGGTGCAGTTGCTGAAGCGCTATTACGAGGAGTACCACCATCTCAACCCCAATCCCGAGCCGGGACCGGGGCTGCGCCGCATCGCGGCGGGCGGCACCAACACCGCCGTGTGGGTCCTGATTGGCATTCTGTTCGCTTTGCCCTGGGCCACGAATTTCTTTGACTTCCCGCCGCTGAAGGATTGGTTCGCGCCGCTGCGGGCGATATTCGATCCGATTGTCGTGCCGTTCAAAGCGTGGCTGACGCGACTGGTCGATGCTAAGTTCGCCGATATCGTTTGGACCTACGTTACCCTCGCATTGACCTTTGCGCCGTGGATCTATTGCTACTTCTATCCGGCCTACAAGGCTGCGAGTCCCAAGGCCAAACACGCGAGCCTGACGGCCGTGGCCGATTCCGTTACAAAGATCGGCCCGGTGATGATCACTGCCGCGTTGGTGGCTGCCTGCGGATTCTTCTCGCTGTACATATTCGACATTATTTCCATCAAAGTTTTCGGTGTGTTTTCCGGGCTGGGGATACTCGGTATTTTGGTTCTCGAACTGACGCTGATTCCGGCGTTGCGTTCCGTTTTGCCGCCGCCGGCACAGCGAGAAGCCAGCAAGGAGAAGGAAGAGCGGCTGTGGGATCGCTTGACGGACTTTTACGCCGACACGGTGTTGGGGCCCAATCGCAACCGCATCTTCGTGGTTGCCGGCGTCGTTTCGGTCCTGGCGCTGCTGGGCATCAGTACTTTAAAAGTGGAAAGCTCACTGAAGAAGTACTTCGATGCTAGCCTGCCGTTGCTGCAAGGCGACGCCAAGCTCAATGAGCGCATGGCGGGGACCAACAATATCTATTTCTTGATCGAAGGCGACCAGAAGGACGCAATCAAGGATCCGGCAGTGCTGAAGGCGATGGATGAACTCCAAACCTTCCTAAGCAAACAGCCGAATATTGGCAAGGTGATGTCGATCGCCGAATTCATCAAGCGCATGAATCAGTCGATGAACGGCGACGATCCGGCTTTTTTCAAGATTCCGGACAAGCGCGAAACGATAGCCGAGTACCTGCTGCTCTATTCCATGTCGGGCGAGCCGGGCGACTTCGATCCGTACGTCGACTACGACTATCAGTTCGCCAACATGGTGGTGTTTAGCCACAGCGATAGCACGTTAGACATGCATAAGCTGTGGGAAGACACGCAAGCCTTGGTCAAGAAGACGTTCCCGCCGAACATCAAGGTAAGCGTGGGCGGCAGCGTAGCGCAGAGCGCGGCCATCACCGAGGTGATCGTCAAGGAAAAAGTCCTGAACATTATCCAGATCGCCGGCGTGGTGTTCTTGATCGCCTCGCTGGTGTTCCGCTCATTTGCCGCCGGGCTGCTGGTCATCACGCCGCTGCTGCTTTCGGTCATGGTGAATATCGGCCTGATGAGCTTGCTCGGGCTGCGCTTGAACGTACCGACCGCGCTCACCTCGGCTTTGGCCATCGGCATCGGCGCCGACTATGCCATCTACATGCTCTTCCGCCTGCGCGAAGAATTGGCTAAGGGGGAGGATGAGGAGCACGCGTTCCGCAACGTGATGCGCACCGCCGGGAAGGCGTGCCTGTTCGTCGCCTCAGCGGTCGCCGGCGGCTACGCCGTGCAAGCGACTTCGCGCGGCTACTACCCGCACACTTGGAACGCGCTGCTGATCGGCACCGCCATGCTGGTCAGCGTAACCGCGGCGCTAACCGTTATGCCGGCGCTGGTGCGTAAGTTCCGTCCTAAATTCATCTTTAATGGAGCAACTATGAAAATGCCTTCTGCCCGCGCGGCGGTGACCACCATTGCCGCCATGACCCTTGGTAGTTTCTTGTTCGCCGCGGCGCCGCGCTCGGCGCATGCCGCGCCGTCCGTTACCGAAATCATGGAAAAGAACTTCATGGTGGCGAAGCTCACTGATTCGACCACCGAAACGACCATGACTCTGACCAACAAGGGCGGCAAGCAGCGCGTGCGAAAAACTTTCGGCACCAGCAAGCTGCAGGCGAACGGCATCGACAACATGCGCATGACGCGGTTCCTCGAGCCTACCGATGTGCAGGGCACGGTGTCGTTGCTCATCGAGCACTCGGAGAAGGATGACGATATTTGGATTTACTTGCCGAGCGTGAAAAAAGTGCGCCGCTTGGTTTCGAGCAACAAGAAGGACAGTTTCGTCGGCACCGATTTCTCTTATGGCGATGTAATCGGCCATAAGGTCAAAGAATGGAATCACACTCTGGTCAAAGAGGAAGAAGTCGACGGCAAGGCTTGTTACATGATCGAATCTGTTCCCAAAGATGCCACGATAAAAAACAACACCGGCTATTCGAAACGCATTAGCTGGATTCAAAAAGACAATTTGGTGACGCTGAAGGCGCACATGTACGACGAAGCCGGGGAGTTTCTGAAGGAACTGCATTACATGAATTGGAAGTTCTCCGAACCCGACAAGGGCCGCTGGCAAGCGCTGCGATTGGAAGCGAAAAACGCGCAGACGGAACACCAGACGGTAATCGTCGTGGAAAACTCCAAAGTCAACCAAGGCGTGAAGGACGATTTCTTTACGACCCGTTATATGGAGCAGCAGTAACAACAATGAGCCATTGTCGACTCGCGTGCGCCGTGGCTCTGGTTTTTGCCGGTGCTGCGGCAGTCGGTGCTCGGGGGGAGGAAGCTGCGCCGCAAGAGAAATCGAGCGCAACGCCGGCGAGCGCCGCTGTGCCGCAAAATAGCAAGGCCGCCGCTGCGGAAGAGGACGGCGAACCGCCGCTTGCGCCGGCGGAGGCAGGCACGGCAGAGGCAGATGCAGCAAGCAAGTCGCGTGGACTCAATCTGCGCGACTACGGCATCAGCGGCTCGCTGCGCGGCGCGCTGTGGTCGTCCAACCGCCGGCTTGATAACGAGCATGGCGTCGGCGTCGCCTCCGCTTGGATCAAACTCGATCGCAAACTCAACAAAGCATGGGGCGTGTTCGCGGAAGGCTATCTCAGCGCGGAGAACGTTTTCGACGACGCGAAGAGCACCAACCGCCTGCGCGAAGCTTACGCCGAGGCGCGCTTCGGGCAGTGGGATTTTCGTCTCGGCAAACAGATCGTTGCATGGGGCAGGGCGGATCGCCTCAACCCGACCGACAATCTGACGCCGCGCGATTTCACCCTGCTCGCGCCGGAAATCGACGAGGACCGTTTCGGTTCGCTTGCCGCCAAGGCGATGTGGAATTTCACGCCGCACACCAGCATCACCGCGGTGTGGATTCCGGAGTTCCGTCCGCACGTTTTCGCCGTGAACGAAGCGCCGGGATTTGCTATTCGAGAGAATATACCTAGTGGTAGTAACCAGTGGGCAATCAAGTTAGACCAGAGTGGTAAAGATATAGACTGGTCGGTATCATATTTTGAGGGATATGACCTCAATGCCGATCTCAGGCTCGCGTCTGCCACTCCCACACTGATGCAAATCGCGCTGGATCATAACAAAGTCAAGGTGCTCGGCTTCGATGCGGCGACTTCGCGCGGTGCCTATCGCTTCGCGCTGGAGGCGGCGTACACGCGCACTGAAGACGCGCGCGGGCGCGACCCGTACGTGAAAAACCCATTCTTCTATAGCGTGTTCGGCGTCGAGCGCACCTTCGGGGATAACTTGACGCTGATCAATCAGTTGTTCTGGCGCAAAGTCGAACACTACAACGATCCAGCCGATCAACTCGATCCGGTGGTGCGCACGGTGGCAGAGCAGCAGGGCATCGCTAACCTCCAATATGACCGGCAAACCTACGGCATCAGCACGCGCATCGGCAAGAAGTGGTGGAATGAAACACTGGAAGGCGAGCTCGCAGGCGTTCTGCTGCTAAGCCGCACGGGGTATCTGCTGCGCCCGAAGTTCACCTACGCCTACAGCGATGCACTGAAGTTGATCGGCGGTTACGAATACTACGGCGGCTCGGACAAGACCAGCTATGGGCGCTTGGCCGGGAACAAAGCGCTGTTCCTAGAAGCGCGCTACTTCTTCTAGAGCCCAACAAGCTCAACAGCGCAAAGCCGATAGCCAATGCTTATTCCAGCATGCATGTTGCCGCTGTCGACATTGCCCGCTTTGCCTGGAGCGAATGCCTGCCCTTAAATGTTCCGCGCGCACAGTCGCGGGCGCCGTCGTGCTCCGCACGTGCAGTCTGCTGCGTTAGAAGGAGCGGCTCACATTGACGCCCAACAGCCAATTCCGGCTCGGCGCGGGTTCGAAAAAGCGGCCGTTTGCTTCGTTGACGATGACCGAGCTGGCGTAGTCTTCGTCTGCGAGGTTATCGACACGGGCGAACTCCTTGAAGCGCCATTGGCCGAGCTTCTGCTCCAACCCTGCGCGCAAGTTGAAGATGGTATAGCTGTCGGCCGAGTCGGAGTTGACATCATCGACGTAGACTTTCCCGTTGTGACGCATCTCAAGCGCGGTTGAAAAGCCTGACCACGCTGGCTTCTTCCACGCGATTTCGCCGTATACAGCGACCTCGGGTGTTGCCGGCAGTTTATTGCCGGAGGGCACATTACGGACGGTCGTGCTCGTCGGCGTGACGGTGCGGGAAGTAAAATTCTTGGTGAACTCCGCATCAAGATAGGTGAGGGCCAAGTATCCGCTCAAGCCTTCTCGGAATTCCGTTTCGATGCCGACTTCCAGTCCTTTGCGCTCCGACCGCGTGGCGTTCTGAAATATTGTGCGGCCGCCTTGGTTCAGCAGTGGCACGATCTCGTCTTTGGTCTTAATGAAGAACGCCGCCGCGGTGAGTTTGGTCGCCTCGCCCAGCAGGCTTTTCACGCCAACTTCGTAGTTGTCGCTCTTCATCGGCTTGAGATCGAAGTTGAGTCCCGGTGCGAACGTGCCAGTCGCAGGGTCGAGACGATAGGCGATCTCGGCGAAGGTCGGCGTCTCGAAGCCCTTGCCGTAGTTGAAATAAGCGTTCAGCGTTGGCGTCACTCGGTACAACACGCCGAAAATCGGATTGGTGGTGCTGTAGTCTTTGCTGCCGCTTTCGTCGCCGTTCGCCGTGCTAGGCACGATGAAAAAGTCTTCGCTCTTGAAGCGCACTTTGCTGTGGCGCAAGCCGGCGAATACGCGCAGTTTCTCCAACGGGTCAAATTCGCCTTGAATGTATTGATCGAAGCTCGATACGGTGTTGTCTTCGTTGCGCTTCAATGTGCCCTGCACACCGAACACGGCCGGCGCGCTGTCCAAAAAATTCTTGAAACCTTGGCGCCGCTCTTTCATGCGGTCGTAGTCGATACCGGCGACGACGTTGAAAGAGCGCTTCTCGGCAAGTGCGTGACGGTGCGTAAAGCGCACACCGAGGCCGCTGAAGTTGCGATCGAGATCGACGACGCCGCCCGAATGCGTGGCGGCATTCTGCGGGCCGGCCGGGATCGCCAACGGCTGGTAGACCTCGCGCGTGCCGGCGTAGGTCACCAGCTTGACGCCGTTGCTCGGGCTGAAGTTATGATCCAACACCAAGCCGAGCTGACGATGATCGACGTCCTTCACCGTCTGGAACTGCTCTGCCAAGGTAGCTTGCTCCGGGTCTTGCTCGAATTGGGCGCGCGTCAGACCAAGCGGGTCTTGCGAGTCCGGCTGGCGCAGCGCATTGGCGATAATGCGCACCGATGTACTTTCGTTGAGCCGGATAGCGAATTTGCTGTTGAAGTGATCGCGCTCTGCCGCGCTGAAATCGCGAAAGCCGTTGGTCTCGAAATGAGAGAAATTCAGAACGTAGTTAAAGTCGTTGTTGTCGCCGGCGAACTTGAAACCGTACTTGGACATGCCAAAGCTGCCTGCCATGAAGTTGACGCCGAGCGTGGGATCGTCCGGCCCGTCTTCGGTGAACGCTTGAATCACCCCGCCCGAAGAATTGCCGTATAGCGCTGAAAACGGACCGCGCAACACTTCGACGCGTTTGGCGGATCCCAAGTCGATCGTAGCTGCTTGGCCTTGGCCGTCGGGCATAGTGGCGGGAATGTCATCGGCGATCAGGCGCACGCCGCGCACGCCGAAGGTTGAGCGCGTGCCAAAGCCGCGGCTCGAAATCTGTAGATCCTGCGCGTAGTTTTGGCGGTTCAGCACTTGCACGCCGGGAATCCGCGCCAGCGGCTCCGACAGGTTCACCGTTGCCGTCTGACTCTGGATTTGTTCGAAGCTTACCGCATCGATCGATGCCGGCACATCGAAGCTCGACTGTTCGACCCGCGTGGCGGTGACGACGGTATCTTCGGCTTTGCGGATCTCGGGCGTGGACTGCGCCAGCGCGCCTTGGGCCGCGAGCGCAGCGACCAGCAGCGAAAGTTTCGCCGGCCGCTGCTCGGAGCGGCGAGTGCACAGCTTGTTATGTGCCATTGGCATCTTGTTCTCCCAAAGAAAAGGCGTCTTTATACCGAGCATTGCGCACCAATACCAGCGTGAAAACCATTAACTTGCCGCACGGCAAGTGCGGCGATCACCGTAGCAACGAAGTTGCAGTATGAAGCTGGGATCGGAGTTACTTAATGGGGTATAAAGTGGCGAGTCTTATTGAATATGATCAGCAAGATCATACTCATATACCGTATATGGCCGTTCGAGCGATGCCGCGATGGCCTAGGCGGAAGCGTTGCCCAGCAAAATTGCACGTCTAGCAAACTGAAGCGGTAGGCGGCGTTCCCGCGTCAGTTTATTCGCGGTAGGCAGCGCTGCCTTCGGTTTCGGTAATCAGACGAGAGTTTTTGTCCTCGCGAAAGGTGAGCGGCTTGATCGCCAGCACTTTTTTCTCGGGACCTTGCGCTTTAGCCACAGCGTCGAGCACGATCTGATGATGCGGTGATTTGTCGCATACCGGGTCGGCGTTGGTCGCATCACCGGAGAGCATGAAAGCTTGACAGCGGCAGCCGCCAAGATCTTTCTCCTTTTCCGGGCAAGTGCGGCAAGGCTCCTTCATCCAGCCGTCGCCGCGGTATTTGTTGAAGGCATCCGAGTCATACCAGATGGATTTCACGTCACCGCCGTCGCGCACATTTGGGAACGTAATGCCCGGCAGCATACGCGCTTCGTGGCAAGGCAACACGACGCCATCGGCGGTAATGACTATGAACAAATTGCCCCAGCCGTTCATGCATTTCTTCGGGCGCGTCTCGTAGAAGTCTGGCGCGACGAAAAAAATGCGCATCTTGTCGCCGACTTTTTTGCGGAACTCGTCGGTCACCGCTTCGGCGCGCACCAACTGCTCGCGGCTCGGCAGCAAATGTTCGCGGTTGTAGTGCGCCCACGCGTAGTATTGCGTGTTGGCGAGTTCGACGTACTCAGCGCCCATCGTCTCCGCCATTTCGAGAATCTTGCCGACATGATCGACATTCAAGCGATGGATTACGCAATTAAAGACCATCGGATAGTCGTACTGCTTGATTAGCTTTGCGACTCTATTCTTGAGCTCGAAGGTCTTCGTGCTGCTCAAGAAATCGTTCATCTCCTTGGTTGAGTCTTGAAAGGAGAGCTGGATGTGGTCGAGGCCGGCCTCTTTCAGGGCGGCGATGCGCTTCTCGCTCAGGCCGACGCCGGAAGTGATGAGGTTGATGTAGTAACCCATTTTGTGTGCTTCGGCGACCATGATTTCCAGGTCGTCGCGCATCAACGGCTCGCCGCCGGAAAAGCCCAACTGTGCGGCGCCGATCGCGCGCGCGTCTTTCAGCACCTTTAGCCACTCGTCGGTGGAGAGCTCTTTGCCGTAGGTGGCGTAATCGATGGGGTTGTAGCAGAACACGCAGTGCAATGGGCACTTGTAGGTGATCTCCGCCAGCAGCCATAGCGGGTGGCCAACCCCGTTCGGTTTCACTGCTGAATTAGTTGAAACGGACCCATCCGCGCTCATGTGCAATCTCCAGAAAAGCGAGCACGTCCTTCTTTAGGTCCGGCTCGTTGAATGTTTGTTCCAAGTCTTTGGCGATGTCGGCGATGTTCTTTTGACCGTCGACGCGCTTCAGAATTTCACCGGCCGGGCCATTTAGTTTCACCATGCCTTCCGGGTAAAGCAGCACATGCGCCTGCTGCGCCTCTTCCCACTGCAAGCGGAACAGCTTGGGGATCTTCGGCGTTTGTTCGAGGGTGAGGGCGGGTTTGTCGCTCATTCAATTACCCGAGTTTCAGTCGAAAGATTCCTGCTTTCGCAGGAATAGGTGGTTTCTTCATCGTGTCGGCATTCGGCCGTCGGTGCTGCTGACCGTATCGCGGGCGTAGTACATCTGAATGGTGTCGGAAATCACCCACAGAATATCGAGCTTGAACTGCAGAATCTCGAGGGCGCGCTGCTGCAACTCGCGCGTGTTGAAATAATCGAGCGTGACGCGCAGCGCTTGCTCGACATCTTTGCGCGCTTGCGTGATGCGGTTGCGAAAATACTGCAAACCATTCGGTTCAACCCATTTGTAATGCTCGGGCCACGTCGCCAGGCGGTTCTTGTGGATCTCCGGCGCGAACAATTCGGTAAGCGAGGAGCAGATGGCTTCTTGCCACGGACGCTGACGCGCAAAGTTGACGTAAGCATCGACGGCGAAGCGCACGCCGGGCAACACGTGTTTGAGCGAAGTGACTTCTTCACGCTGCAGGCCTACCGCCTCGCCCAAGCGTATCCATGCCTCGATGCCACCGGGATCGTCGCCGTGGCCATCATGATCGGTGATACGCGTAATCCACTCGCGCCGCAACTCACGGTCCGGCAAATTCGACATGATTGCCGCATCTTTGAGCGGGATGCTGATCTGATAATAGAAGCGGTTCGCCACCCAGCCGCGCAGCTGCTCGGGCGTGCATTTGCCCGCAGCCATCATCACGTTGAACGGGTGATAGATGTGGTACGCCTTGCCCTTGGCGCGAAGCTGTTGCTCGAATTCCTGTTTGTTCCAGGGGAGATTTTCTGCGATGCCCATAATCTATGTTCCGTTCGCCCTGCGCTAGTCGCAGGGCGCTAGTTAGTGTGGTTCGACAAGCTCACTACGAAGTCGCGCGGCACTTCGAACCCGCGCTCAGAATTCGATCTCCATTCCATCGTACGAAACTTCGATGCCTGCCGCGGTCAGTTGCGCGCGCTCCGGGCCATCCTCGTTCAAGATCGGATTAGTGTTATTGATGTGAATCAAAATTTTGCGCGGTTTGCTCAAGGGTTTGAGCGCTTCCATCATGCCGCCGGGACCGGACTGCGGCAGATGCCCCATGCTCAGCGCGGTTTTCGGCGCGATGCCCAGCGTCATCATTTCCTCGTCGGTCCACGTCGTGCCATCAACCAGGAGGCAATCGGCGCTGGCCATCAGCGTCTTGACATGCGGCTCGATCTTGCCCAAGCCAGGCGAATAGAACAGTTTTTTGCCTTTGCCGTCTTCAACCACCAAGCCGATATTGTCTCCCTCATGCGGATCATGCCGGTGCGGGGAGTAGGGCGGCGCTTTGCTCGAAATAGGTACGGGGGTAAAGCGCAAAGCCTCGATCCCGGGAATCGTGAACGCGCCCGCGCGCAGGTCGATGCGTTGCCAATCGACTTTGCAGTAGTGATCGAGGATGTTGAAAATCGGATTGCCGGTGGTCAAGTCTTCTCTGACCATGTCGGTGCAGTAAATGCGCAGCGCTTTGGTGCCTTCACGCAGCATGAACAAACCGGTGGTGTGATCGATCTGGCTGTCCATCAGCACAACGGCGGCAATGCCGGTGTCGCGAATCGACCGGCCTGGCTGAATCGCTGGCCACGCCTTTATTTGCGTGAGGATATCGGGCGAGGCGTTGAATAAAGCCCAACTGACGCCGTCGTTCGAGACCGCGATCGACGATTGCGTGCGCGCTTTGGCGCGCACCGAGCCGTCGCGGCTGCCTTTGCACATTGGGCAATTGCAGTTCCACTGGGGAAAGCCGCCGCCGGCGGCCGAGCCGAGAACGTGAATCTTCATACGAGTGCGAATTGTAGGCTGTTAGCCTTTTGATTTTATTCTGATCAAACGAAAAGGGAGTCCCGTAGGACTCCCTTATTCATCGGTTCGCTAAATAAAATTTAGCGAGCAGCGATGTACATCGTCACTTCGAAGCCGAAGCGCAGATCGGTAGCAGCTGGGGTGGTCCACTTCATAGTAATGCTCCTCGTGTGTTGTTGATCAAGTGAGAGCGGATACTCTCGCCCAATGTTGGATCACCGGATTTGGTTGTGCCACTTCCTGCGATCTGAAGCGCATTATGGGGATGGCGCGGGCGTGCCGAATCGGCCGGATCGCTCGACCTTGCCTCATGATTTTCATGAGATTTGACTCAATCTAAAGTCTGGCGCTGCAAACCGAGTACGCTGCGCAGAAGAATCGCTAACGCTTTGATTTAGAATCTTCCTGGCCTTTACTCCGACGAGATCCACCGGGCGATGTCGCTGCGCGCACGAATTAATCTATTGCTGACCTGCATTATGCTGGCGTTCGCCTGCGCGTTGGTCGTGATCGAAATCAACGATGCCCGGCAGTCGATTCGCGAAGAAGTGGAAGCGGCAACGCGGGTGAGCACACATCTGCTCGGCACCAACGTGCACATGCAGACGGTCGAGGCGATGGTCGACTTCTTGACGCGCCTGGGCCGGGTGCGCGCCAATGACATCGAGCTGTTTGCACCCGACGGCAAGCGCTTGTATCGATCGCCACCGTCGATTTACAAAGTCGGACGCGAGGCGCCGCTTTGGTACGCGCGCCTAGTAACGCCCGATCTGCCGCCAGTCACCTTGCCGCTGCCTTACGGTTCGTTGGTGGTCACCCCGCATGTGTCGCGCGCGGTTCTGGATAATTGGGACGAACTGAATACGCTGCTGCTGTTGACGGCGGTCTTGCTGGTAGCGGTCAATGTGCTGGTTTTTTGGCTTGCGAGCCGTCTCGTGCTGCCGATAAAGGAAATCGTTGCAGGCTTGTCGCAGATGGAAAAAATGCAGTTCCACACGCGCTTACCCAAGTTTTCGCTGCCGGAACTGGACGCCATCGGTTCTACGTTCAACCGCATGGCGCAGTCGGTCGAAGATGGCTTCGCCGCGCGCGAACGAGCCGAGCGTTCAGAGCTTGAACTGCGGGAGAACCGCGAGTTGGGGGCGCTGATTCAGCAGCATATCGAGGAAGAGCGGCGCAACCTGGCGCGCGAACTGCACGACGAACTGGGGCAGTCGGTGACGGCGGTGCGCACCATTGCAACTTCGATCGTCAACAAGAGCACGGACTCGGCGCCGGATGTTGCCGCCAGCGCTAAGACCATCGTCGATGTATCCGCGCAGATGTACGACGCCATGCACGGGATGGTGCGCAGGCTGCGGCCGGTGGCGCTCGATCTCGGCTTGGGCGATGCGCTACGAGATTTAGTGGCTTCTAACGAACAGCGCTATCCGCAGACCCATTTCAGCCTGCAGTTGGCAGGCGATCTGCAACAGCTGCCCGAGTCGATTAGCATCACGGCCTACCGAATTGCGCAGGAATGTCTGACCAATGTCGCGCGGCACGCTGGCGCAACGCGCGCGCTGGTGCGCGCCGCGCGTGTTGCGGCAACCGACGACAGCACGGACGATCAGCTTGAACTCGCGGTTATCGATGATGGCAAGGGCACCGTTGAGCAAGTGATGGACCGAGAGGGACATTTTGGCCTGCGCGGGATGCGCGAGCGGGCACAAGCGCTGGGCGGCAGCTTTGAAGTCAAGCAATCGCCTCTGCAGGGCGTGAGCATTTACGTGCGCTTGCCGCTCGGCGCCGCGCACGCAGCGGCGTTCGCCATTCCCGGCACGGATGACGGCAAACGTGAGACCATCAGGCATGAGTCCTAATCCGATCAAGGTAATGCTCGCGGATGACCATGCCGTCGTGCGCATGGGTTTTCGGCTGCTGCTCGAGGGCACCAACGATATCAAAGTAGTGGCGCAGGCCGAGAGCGGCGAAGACGCAATTAAACAGTATCCAAGTGTCAACCCCGACGTCGTCGTCATGGACATTTCCATGCCGGGGATCGGCGGCTTGGAGGCGTTAACGCGCATCCTGTCGCACAACCCGAACGCGCGCATTCTGGTGTTGTCCGCTCACGAAGATACGATTCATCCCAAGCGGGCGCTCAAATCCGGCGCGGCGGGCTTTCTGTCCAAGCGCAGCGCTGCGGAGCAATTAATCGCCGCGATACGCCAGGTGGCCTCGGGCAAGACTTTTCTCGATCCGCATGTGGCCCAGGAGCTTGCAGTGCAGCAACTCACCGGCGAGCAAGATCCGGTCGAGGTGTTGTCGGAGAAAGAGTTCAAAGTGTTCATGCGGCTGGCGCAGGGGCAATCAGTCAACGACATTGCTAAAGAAATGTTCTTGAGCCCGCGCACCGTCGGCACCCATCTCTACAACATCAAGCAAAAGCTGAACGCCGGCAATCAGGCCGAGCTGGCACTCATTGCCATGCGTAGCGGCTTGCTTACCAAGTGAGCCGCTTGGACGCGGCTCCGTTACCGTAGCGTTGCGGCCCTGCCGAAGTAGTGGGTCATCGGCGCAGGCCGGGATCGCGGCGCGAAGCGGACCGCAGATAACTGGAGAGGCTTAGACAATGATGAAACTATGCGGTTTCCCAGTCAGCAACTACTACAACAAGGTCAAACTGGCGCTGCTGGAGAAAGACATCGCGTTTCAGGAAGAAAAGGTGTTTCCCGCGCAAAGCGAAGCTTTCCTGGCGCGCTCACCCATGGGCAAGGTGCCCTTTCTCGACATTGGCGGCCAGAGCATCGCCGAATCGCAGGTGCTGATCGAGTACCTTGAAGACGCCTATCCGGCGCTGCCTTTGTATCCTTCGGATCCGATACAGCGCGCCAAATGCCGGGAGCTGATTCAGTTCATCGAGCTGCACCTCGAGTTGCCTGCCCGCACCCTGTATTCGCAGGCGTTCTTCGGCGGCAAGGTGAGCGACGAAACACGAGCCCGGGCAGCGGATGCACTCAAGCGCGGGGCCAGCGCGTTCGGCCGGTTGGTTAAATTCGCCCCGTATGTGGCCGGGACAACTTTTACCTACGCCGATTGCGCCGCCTATTTCCACCTGCCGGTAATTGCGCGCGCCAGCAAAGCGGTGCTGGGCGAGGACGCGATCGCCGATCTCGCACCGCCGCGCGCATACCTCGATATGATGAAGCAGCGGCCGCATGTGCAGCGCATCGACGCGGAGCGCACCGCTGGCGCCCAGGAATTCATGGAGTATGTTTCCAAGAGATAGGATCGATGCCATAGACAGGCATCTACCTACGCAAGTATCGCGGCAGTGCGCTATTTCAGGCGCTTGCTGTCGGCCAGTATCTGATCGACCCCCGTCTCGCTCCCGATAACCTTGCTCGGCCGGAAGCCGTGGTCCACCAATCTTTTGATTTTGCGCAGGCGCTCGACTTGCTCCAAGCTGTAGCGCCGGTCGCCGCGGGCGTCGCGATCCGGCACCGGGAACCCGTAGCGACGCTCCCATGCCCGCAAAGTGTCTTTGCTGAGTCCTGTCTCACGCTCCACCGCGCTTATTGTTAATAACTGCGGGTCCCCAGCTTTGGTTGGCATTCGAATGGTTTGCTTTCTCTCTTCAATGACACGCACGCGGTGCACCGCCGAGGGCTAGGAATACAGCAGCGTTGCCGTCAGCGCAAGTTTTGTCAAAGCGAGCAACGGCCGCGGCCGCAGCAACGATTTGCCATACTACGCTCGGCGCCGAGCGGAACGCAACGTTGCGCGACCGGGTGTCTATTGCAATTTATTGGCGTTTACGCTGGGCCGCCACGCGAGCAAGCGCTTCTCGGCCCGGGTCACGACATGGTCGAGCGCCAATGCGCACAACGTCAGCACGACAATGCCGGCCAGCACAGTGTTCATGTCCAGCGCGCCTTCGGCTTGTTGTATCAGATAGCCGACACCTTGGGCGGAGCCGAGATACTCGCCGACAACGGCACCAACGAAAGCCATGCCGACGGCGCTGTGCAAGCTGGAGAACACCCAACTCGTCGCCGACGGCAGAAACACATAGCGCAACAGTTGAGCGCGCGAGGCGCCGAGAATGCGCGCGTTGGCGAGCACCGTGGGGCTGACGTCCTTGACGCCTTGGTAGACGTTGAAAAACACGATAAAGAACACCAGCGTGACGCCCAGCGCGACTTTTGACCAGATGCCGAGTCCGAACCACAAAGCAAAGATCGGCGCCAGGATGACGCGCGGCATCGCATTGACCGCTTTGATGTAGGGATCGAGCAGCGCCGCCGCGAACGGACTGAGTGCCAGCCACAGTCCCATCGCCAAACCGAGCGCGCTGCCGACAGCGAAGCTCAACAGCGTTTCTACGAGCGTGACGGCCAAATGCTTGTAGATACCCCCTCGCGCGAACCAATCATAGACTTTGGCAAACACAGCGGCGGGCTTACCGAAAAAAAACGACGGCAAAATCTCTGCGGCAGTGAGCAGATGCCAAAGTGCGATTAGGGCCAGCAGCAAAGCGAGCTGGTAGGGCCACAAGCGGGGCGTGCGCACGGGGCGAGTCATGCCGCATTCTAAAGCGCACGGCGAATGCGGCGAAAGTGCTTAGCGCTACCGCGGCGGTGCGTAGCCTTAGCCCTACGACGCCTGGTGCGCCGCCTGCCGGCTAAAACACCCCGAGCGCCAGACCAGCGGCCAGCGTTGCCCCTAAATCGGAACAGCGCTGAAGATCTTCGGGCGCGATGCGCTTGCGCGCCAGGATCGCCTCGGGCGTTTGCGCGTTGGTGCAGACGATCAGCGGCTCGGCGCATTTCTTCAAGCGCCAACCGGTGCAAATGCGCTCGATTTGCCGCGCGGCGTTGGCGCCGTCGCTGCCAGCGCAGATCATTGCCGCGTAGGGACGGGCAACGATACGGCCAAGGGCAGGATAGTAGGTGCGATCGAAGAAGTCTTTCATCACGCCGGCCAGCGCGGCGAGATTTTCCGGCGCAGCGAATAAGTAGCCGTCGCTCGACAGCAGATCGTCCGCTTGCGCGGCGGCGGCATGTAGCAAGCGCACCCGTACCTGTCCATCGTGTGTCGCGGATCGCGCAGCAGCTTCCGCCATCTGCTGGGCGCCGCCCGTGACGGAATGAAATACGATTAAAAGGGTTCTCGGCATCGGCGTGTACGGCGCGGGCGCCGCGGCATTGAGGATCACACAGCTTCGTGACAAGGCGAATTAGTATCTCGTCATTCCCGCGGGCGGGAATCAATAGCTCTCTGACTAAGCCGCATGGGTGTCCGCATTCACTGCGACGCCACGCTACATAGATTGTGCATCTCGCGACCATTATCGCATCGCCGACCGATCTCCCGTCGGCGAGCCATGCGACTAGCGCTGCGGCTGCAACAGATCCAGCGGGCGCGCGCCTGCGACGCGCGGATCGCTGCGGATACGAGTTTGGCGGTAGTCCTCTACCCATGCGTCGAGCAAACGCTGCAGCCGTTCACGGTCGAGATCCTGCTGCTTGATCAATTCCGCCGCCCCGAGCGCGGCCAGTAGGAGCGCGCGCGCCCGCGCTAGAGGCGCGGTCAAGTGCTTGGCGCCGCGATATGCGAGGCGATGTTCAATGCAGTGCTTGGTCAAATAGCAGCCGAAAGCGTGTTGCGCGCTGCCGCAGTACTGCGGCGCGGTGCTGGTGTTAATACAGCGCACCGGCCAGCCTTGTTGCTCGTAGTAGGGCAGCGCTTGTTGCTCGAGAAGTTCAATCGCCGCGGTCGCGCTATTGTGTTGGTGCGCGAGCACGTGACAGTAGTGGCTGTAGCTATCGACGATCAAGTGTACGTACAGCGTTCGCGCGCCGCGGCGCGTGATGGGCATGCAGTCTTGCGCCAACAATTGACCGGGCTGCGTTGCCGCCGGTTGCTGCTCGGAAAACCACGGGTTAAAGCGCGCGATTTCGAGCGTTTGCTCGCGGCCTACGTTCAGGTGATGTTCCTGCACCAAGCGCTCGAGTGCTGCTGCGCGTTCGCGCCGCGACCCGAGTTGGCGCTGAATCAGAATTTTCTGTACCGTGGGCGAACTGATGTGGATAGCCTGTGCCTGCAATTCACGCGCCAGTCTTACGCAGCCCCACGCCGGATGTTCGAGACACAGCGCCAAGATGCGCTGCGCCACCCAGGCCGGCGTGGTGAGAGGGTGTTTTGCGGCAACGCGTTCAGTCTGCGCGCTGGCGGTTGCGTTGGGCTCGATTTGCGGCGCGTCGTCGTGCACGGCTAACGCGTGACGAACATGCTAAGTGCCGCAATACGAGCAATTCTTGCCGGCGCAAACGTGCAGCACGTTGCTGCTCTGGCTGGTGCTGCGCGTGCCCGGCCCGCGAATCGTCGCTCCAGCCAGGCGTTGCGCGTGCGATTGCGGTGCCCAGCCGGCCTGGCAGACGATACCGGCGACGTTCGTTTGCGATAGTTCCACCTGCGCCGCGCTCTGGCAGCTGGGGCACTGAGCGGCATGGCGATTTGATACAGCACGAATCGCCTCGAATTGCACATCGCAACGCGCGCAAGAGTAGTCGTAGATTGGCATCGATGTTCTCCTGGCCCGTTTACGATACGCGGCCCCAATACTGCTTGTCGTTCAACATTCCCTTCGGCGTGATGTCTTGGTCGAAAATCGCCAACGGGATGGAAACGGTACAGGCGCAGTTCGGAATGTCGACGATGCCGCCAATTCGTCCTTCCACCGGCGCAGCGGTCAGCAGCATGTAAGCTTGCGCTTTGGTGAAGCCGAAGTGGCTGAGGTAGTCGATCGCTTTCAGGCACGCTTGACGGTAGGCGACGGTGGCGTCCATGTAGTAGTTCTTGCCGTTCTCGACGCATATGCCTTCAAAGGTGATGTATTGGTCGTAGTTCGGCTTGACCGGACTCGGCAGGAAGATCGGCGACGTGATGCCGTACTTGGCCATGCCGCCTTTGATCAAATCGAAGCCGATGTGCGTGGCGCCGTCCATTTCGATCGCGCCGCAGAAGCCGATTTCGCCGTCGCCTTGCGAAAAGTGCAGATCGCCCATGGAATAGCCCGCGCCTTTCACGTAGACGGGGAAGAAGATGCGCGTTCCGGTGGAGAGATCCTTGATATCGGTGTTGCCGCCGTGTTCGCGCGGCGGCACGGTGCGGCATGCTTCTTTCGCCATCTCGTGGAACTTTGCGCCGGACACGCCGCGCAGCACCGCGGTCTCCGGGAATGGGCCTTTGGCCAAACCTTTTTTGACGAGTGGCGCTTCACGCTTGTTCCATTCGTTCAGCAAATCGCGCGAGGGCAGCGTGCCCATCAAACCGGGATGGGTGAGGCCCGCAATGCGCACGCCGGGGATATGCCGCGAAGTGGCGAACAAGCCCTTCAAGTCCCAAATGGCTTTAGCAGCGTCGGGAAAATAGTCGGCAAGAAAGCCGCCGCCGTTGCTCTTGGCGAAGATCCCCGAGAAGCCTACCTGGGTGATTGGCTTGATATCGAGCAGATCGACAACCAGCAGGTCGCCCGGTTCCGCCCCTTTAATTTCGAACGGGCCGGTGAGCGGGTGCGCGCGCGTGAGGTCGATGTCGCGCACATCGGCCACATCGTCGTTGTCGAAAATTTGCGCATCGAGAAAGTCCAGCGTCTCAATGATAATTTCTTCGCCGGGCTTGACCGAACCCAAAAACGGCAGCTCGGGGTGCCAGCGGTTATGACCGAGTTCGGCCTGTTGTGCGAGAGGGACACCGGGCTTGATAGTGAAATGCTGCATGTCAGCTCCTTATTGAGTTGCTTGTTGGATTTGCAGTCGGTGCGAGTGCGGCAGATTGGCGGTTAGAACGGCGGATACGCCCCGGCGAGGCAGCCGGCCTGGTAGCCGCCATTCACGCTCGCGTCCTTGATCGATAGGCACACGTCCTTGACCCAAGCTTCCGGCTTCAGCACGCTGCCGTCCGGCAACGTGCCGCCGCTCGCATCGAAGCGCAGCAAGCAAACCGGGCAGGTTTGCACGTCGGCAGTGGTGCGGCCGCGGCTCGTGTCCGTGAAGCCTTTGTTGCCGAAACGGTTGTAATACATGTACCCGATCATCCCTGTCTCCTAGATTGGTATTGATTGATGGAGGTATACAGCTAACAGTGTGGCTAGACTGAGAGGTATTGCTTGACCTTGCCGATATCGACTTCGGCGCGTGGCGCGTCGTGCACGATGCGTCCGCTTTCGATCACCAAGAGGCGGTCGGCTACATCGAGTGCGAAGCTCAGCACCTGCTCCGAAACGACGATGCAAAGTTGCTTGAGTTTGCGGATTTCGTTTAGCGCCTTGGCGATGTCTTTGATGATCGAAGGCTGGATGCCCTCGGTCGGCTCGTCGAGCAGCAGCACTTTCGGCTCGGTCACCAGGGCGCGCGCGATGGCGAGTTGCTGCTGCTGACCGCCGGACAAATTGCCGCCCTTGCGCCGGCGCATGTCGTAAAGCACCGGAAAGAGCGCGTAGATGTCTTCGGGAATGCGCTTGTTCTTCGCGTTCTCCAGGCCGGTCTCGATATTCTCTTCGACGGTCAGCGTCGGAAAGATCAGGCGCCCTTGTGGCACATAAGCTAATCCGTTGGCCACGCGCTGATAACTTTCACTGCGCGTGACATCGCGCCCGCCGACTTCGACTTTGCCGCTGCGCGAAGGCAATACGCCCATGAGCGCCTTGAACAGCGTGGTTTTGCCCATGCCGTTGCGTCCCATGATGGCGACCGTCTCTTGCTTGGCCGCGGCGAAACTCAGTTGATGGATGACTTCGCTTTGTCCGTAGCTCACGGTCAGTTCGTGGACTGCTAGCATTGCGTATCCTCGTGGTGGGCCGTCCTTGATGCGAATCTAGTGGCCCAAATAAACGTCGATGACTTTCTCGTCGGCTTGCACTTTGTCCATGCTGCCTTCGGCGATCACTTTGCCTTGATGCAGCACGGTCACTTTGTCGGCGATCTTCTTGACGAAATCCATGTCGTGCTCGATGACGATCATCGAACGGCCCTTGCAGATGCGCTGCAGCAGTTGGGCGGTGAGTTCGCGTTCGCGCACGCTCATGCCGGCAATCGGCTCATCGAGCATGAGCAGTTCCGGGTCTTGCATGAGCAACATGCCGATCTCCAGCCATTGCTTTTGCCCGTGGCTCAGTAGCCCGGCCTCGAGATCGGGCACATCGGTGAGTAGCACCTCTTCGGCGACGGCGCGCACGCGCTCGGTCACCAGTTCGCTGCGTTTAAACGCGATCGAGCCGAACACGCTGCGCCCCTTCGGAAACGAAACCTCCAAGTTCTGGAACACGCTTAAGTTCTCGTAGATCGAAGGCGTTTGAAATTTGCGCCCGACGCCCTCGCGCACGATTTGATGCTCGGAGAGCTTGGTCAGCTCCTTATCCTTGAAGCGAATGCGGCCGTTGGTTGCTTTGGTCTTGCCGCAGATCAGATCGAGCACTGTAGTTTTTCCGGCGCCGTTCGGCCCGATGACCACGCGCAACTCGTCTTTATCCAAGTAGAAGTTGAGCCCATCGACGGCCTTGAAGCCGTCGAACGACACTGTGAGGTCTTCAACCGAGAGAATCAATTCCTTGCTTGCCATGTGCGTGCCTTAGCTTTGCGTTGCGGTAGCAGCACCGGGATGCGGCCAATGGGCCTTGTCGGCAGCGGCCGCGGTTTTCTCCGGCGCTGAGGCCAGCGGCTCGGACTTGGTGTCATCGGATTTCGCACTGCGCCGCTTCGCGATGCTCTCGTAGAGCCCGGCGATACCGTTAGGGAACGCCATCACCACACCGATGAACAGCGCCGCCATCAAGAACAGCCAAAGATCAGGGAAGCTTTCCGAGAAGTAAGTCTTGCCGAAGTTCACCAGAAGCGCGCCGTAGACCGCCCCCACCAGCGACATGCGGCCGCCGACTGCTGCGAATATCACCATCTCGATCGACGGCACGATGCCGACGAAAGAGGGCGACATGAAGCCCACCTGCAGCGTAAACAGCGCGCCGCCGATCGCAGCCAGACCCGCAGCGAAACAAAACGCAAAGATCTTGAAGTTGGCGACGTCATAGCCGGAAAAGCGCACACGGTCTTCTTTGTCACGAATTGCCAGGAGCAGCATGCCGAACTTGCCGCCGAGCAAGTAGCGGCTCGTGATGATGGCGCCGATCAGCAAGCCTGCGCAAAGAAAATAGAGGATGTACTTCGCGGTATCGGTGCGAATATCCCAGCCGAGCAGCGTCTTGAGGTCGGTAATGCCGTTCACGCCACCGGTGTAGCCTTGTTGGCCGATGATCAGTACCGACAAGATCAGTGCTACCGCCTGCGTAATGATGGCGAAGTACACACCGCCGACGCGTCGCTTGAACATTGCCAGTCCCATGATCAGCGCCAGCAGCACAGGCACAGCAATGACGGCGAGCAAGGAGAAGCTGAAGCTTTGAAACGGCTGCCAAAGCGACGGCAACGCGGTGAGCTGGTTCCAGTCCATGAAATCGGGGATACCGGGCGTCGATTGAATCTTGGTGCTGATCGGATCGGAAGCTTCCAGCTTCAAGAACATGGCCATGCAGTAACCGCCAAGACCGAAAAACACGCCTTGACCCAAACTCAGGATGCCGCCGTAGCCCCACAGCACGACCAGCCCCACGGCGACGAATGCGTAGGCGAGATACTTGCCCACTAGGTTGAGCCGGAAGATATCGAGGCCGAGCGGGAACACGACCATCAACACCAAAGCGAGCACCAGAATGCTGGTCCAACCCTGTCTGCCGGCGAAACTCTTTAACAGATTATTTTGCATGTTGTGTGTGGTGAGATTGAGACTAGCGACGCACTTTGCTGGCGAAAAGTCCTTGCGGACGCATCATCAAGATGGTCACGACCACCAGCAGCGTGAGAACCTTGGCCATAGATCCGGTCATGAAGAACTCCGAGATCGACTGCGTTTGCGCAATGCCGAATGCGGAGGCGATGGTGCCGAACAAGCTGGCGGCGCCGCCGAACGTCACGGTCAAGAAGGCGTCCACGATATAGAGTGAGCCGCTGGTCGGGCCGGTGGAACCGATGGTGGTAAATGCTGCGCCCGCCACCCCCGCGATACCGCAGCCGATTGCGAAAGTCAGGCGATCGACCTTCTTGGTATTGATGCCGGCGGCGTTGCTCATCATGCGATTGGCGACAGTGGCGCGCACGCGCAAGCCCCAGCGCGATTTGAACAACATCAAGAACACCGTCGCAGTGACCAGCACCGTCAATCCCATTACAAACAAGCCGTTGATCGGGATATCGATGGCCTCGGTTGGCTTAACCGAGCCCAGCAACCACTCGGGTATGACGGGGCTGACTTCTTTAGCGCCGAAGGTGGAACGAAATATTTGCTGCATACCCAAGCTCAGTCCCCAAGTCGCGAGCAGCGTATCAAGCGGGCGGCGGTACAAGTGGCGGATGAGTAGATACTCCGCGAGATAGCCGGCTGCAAATGCAATACAGAACGCGCCTAAGATCGCGACGAGAAAAGAGTACGGCGCAAACGCCGGAAAGTAGGTGGCTGCGGTCGTCGTGAACACATAAATCGTGTAGGCGCCAATGGTCATGAATTCGCCGTGCGCCATGTTTATGACGCCCATCTGGCCGAAGATGATCGCCAAGCCGAGCGCCATCAGTAGCAACACGCTGAATAGGCTCAGGCCGGCGAAACCTTGCATGGCGATGATGCCGCCGATTTCGGAAGGGCTCATGGATAGCTTCTATGGGTTGCTTGCGTTAGACACGAAAGGGTGCGGCCGGTAGAAGTTCATGACCGCACCCACTCACGACTTGAGGAGAATTATTGATAACCCTTCGGGAACGGATCCGGTTCGAGCAAACCGGACTCGTGTATGACTTTGTATTGCCCATCCTTCTGCGCCTGGCCGATACGCAATTTGCTCCACAGATGATGGTTTTCGTGTACTTTCACATATCCTTCCGGGGCGGTTTTTAACTCGATCCCCGGGGAGGCCGCGGCGACTTTGTTCACGTCGAAGCTGCCGGCTTTTTCAACGGCCGCTTTCCACAGCCAAGGTCCAAGATAGGCCGCTTGCGTTACATCACCGATCACCGCTGTCTTGCCCCAGCGCGCCTTGAATGCTTCGACAAACTTCTTGTTGTTGTCGTTGTCCAGGCTCTGGAAGTACTTCATCGCCGCGTAAAAGCCCGCCACGTTCTCACCGCCAATTCCGAGGATTTCGTCTTCAGTGACGGAGATGGTCAACAGCGTTTGCTTGTCTGAAGTGACGCCGGCGGCCTTCAACTGTTTGTAGAAGGCGACGTTGCTGCCGCCAACGACGATGGCGTAGATCACATCCGGCTTCTTTATCTTGATCTTATTGATCAGCGAGTTGAAGCTGGTGTGGCCGAGCGGGTAGTACTCCTCGCCGACGACTTGCAGCTTGAGCACATTCTCGATGTGCTTGCGCGCGATTTTGTTCGAGGTGCGCGGCCAAATGTAATCGGAGCCGATCAGGTAAAAGGTCTTGGCCTTCTTCTCTTTGACCACCCAATCGAGGCCCGCCAAGATCTGCTGCGTCGCTTCCTGCCCGGTGTAGATCACGTTCTTAGATTGCTCCAAGCCTTCGTAAAACGTCGGGTAGTAGAGCAAGCCGTTCTCTTTCTCAAAAACCGGCAGCACCGCCTTGCGCGACGCTGAAGTCCAACAGCCGAAAACCGCGGCGACTTTGTCGTTCACCAACAGCTTCTTCGATTTTTCCGCAAAGGTCGGCCAATCGCTGGCCCCATCTTCGTAAATGATCTTGATCTTGCGGCCCAGCACGCCGCCCATGGCATTGATCTGTTCGATCGCCAACGTCTCGGCTTGGATCGAACCGGTTTCGCTGATGGCCATGGTGCCGGTCTTCGAGTGCAGATCGCCGACGGTTACTTCAGCATCGGTCACCGCCAAACCGGTGGTGTTTACTTGTGCGGTCGGTGGCACCGCCGCGCCCGCCGGCGAGAGATGAGCGCTCAGCGCGAGTGCGGCAGTTGCGCCAGCCGCGGTTTTGAGGAACTGACGACGATTGTGATCGTGCATTTGATTCGTGCCCCTGTATCGAGTGAATGAAGACAACGCAATTCGCTAACTTTGCTGGCCGAGCAATCTATGCATCGGTTTGCTCCTGCTTTCGCAACTGCTGTGCCAGCGGCACAGGACGCCGGCGGGGCTAGGCGAGGACGTTGTTTCGATTAAGATTTGTCGCAGCGGCAGAAAGGTTTTTGCCGCGAATGCGAAGGGTGAGGCGCACTACCGTGGTTCAGTGCTGCGCGAAAGGTGTGCGCAATCTACTAAGCTTATCGCGCGCTCAAGCGTGGTGAGAGTTACAGCGAAGCATGCGCGCGCTGCACTTGTGCGCGTAGCGCGTGCCAGATGGTCCGGTGCAATTCGAGAAAGCGTTGGTCGAGGCGGATCTCCGCGACGTCGCGCGGACGCGGCAGATCAATGGGGTAGTCGCCGATGATGTGGCTGCCTGGTCCGGCTGAGAGCAATACGACGCGGTCGGCCAGCGCGATGGCTTCTTCCAGGTCGTGGGTAATGAACACCACGGATTTGCGGTCGTCAGCCCACAGTTCAAGCAGCTGATTCTCCATGAGACTGCGCGTTTGCACATCGAGCGCGGAGAACGGCTCATCCATGAGAATGATTTTGGGGTCAAGCACTAACACTTGCGCCAGCGCCACGCGCTTTTTCATGCCGCCGGAGAGCTGATGCGGGTAGCGGTCACCGAAGCCGCCCAGACCCACGCGCGCGAGCCACTGGCGGGCTTGCGCGCGGGCATCCGGCAAGGCCACACTGCGGAAAATCAATCCGGCCGCGACGTTATCCAGCGCCGTGCGCCAGGGCAGCAAGGCATCGTTCTGAAACAAATAACCCGCTTGACGATTGAGTCCGGCAAGCGTTTGGCCAAACACGTGCACTGTGCCGGAAGTCGGCATCAGCAAGCCTGCGGCAATATTGAGTAGCGTCGATTTGCCGCAACCCGTCGGGCCGACGATGCAGACGAACTCCCCTGCGCCCACGCTCAGGTCGAGCGCGCTCAACGCGACGTGTGTGCTTTGTGTTTCCGAGACGAAGGAAAGACTAACGTCCGCCAGCGCCAGCGCATTAGGCTGCGCCGTTGCGCTCATTTGTATTTGGCGAGCGCCTTGGAGACGAAGCGCGAGTCGATGGTCTTGTGCAAATCCACGCTCGCATTCTTGAGCGTTGGCTCGAAGCTGCGCAGCACCTGGTAGACGTTGCGAGCGCCTTCCGCGGAGAGCACGCCATCGGGCGACATGGTGCCGAGATTTTTCTGCAGCGCCGCCAAATAGCCGGCCCTGTCCTCTGCGTAATACTCCGGTGGCACAGTGGCGACGATCTGTTCCGGTGTCGCCTTCTGCAGCCAACGCAGCGCATGCACCATCGCGTTGACTGCCGCTTGGATGGTATTCGGATGTTTGGCGACAAACTCGTTGGTCGCGTACAGGCAAGAGGCATGATACGCGCCGCCATACACGTAAAGCGCGCCTTTGCTGGTGCGCGTGTCGACTACCGCGATGATCTCGCCGCTCGTTTCCAAGCGCGAAATGACTGGGTCAAGGTTGACCAGCGCGTCGATGTCGCCGCGCTTGACCGCGGCCACGGCACCCGCGCCGGTGCCCACACCAATGATGGAGACATCCTCGTCGTGCAATCCAACCTTCGCGAGCAAGTTGCTCACGAACATATTGGTGGATGAGCCCGGCGCGGTAACGCCGATCTTCAGGCCGCGCAGGTCCTTGGGCGACTTGTAAGTGGCGGCGCGCGCTTTCGGCAGCGCCAGCACGATCGCCGGCAAGCGCACCTGCAGCACTAACGCTTGCACTGGGCGGCCCTTCGCGTGCATGTTGATGACGTGCTCGAAAGAGCCCGAGGCAATGTCGGCGCTGCCACCAACTAGCGCTTGCAGTGCCTTGGCACCGCCGGCAAAGTCGGCGATGGTTACCTCCAAGCCTTCTGCCTTGAAGTAGCCAAGGCGCTCGGCAATGGTCAGCGGCAGATAATAAAACAGCGCCTTGCCGCCGACAGCGAAAGTAAGCTTTGGTTTTTCGATTGCGCCGGGCGCCGCGCGCACGACGTGAGCACCTAGCAACGGCAGTGCCGCCAGGCCAAGCAAGCGCCGCCGGTGAAGGTTCATTCTTGTATGTTTCCTATCTTTCGAAACCCGCAATGTCTCGGCCAGCAGGGCCTGCGCCGAGTGCAGAGCGCTTGTTTATCATGCGCAGCGGCGGCTGCCGCATGCGTAGCACGCATGCCCACTCGACTAGAATGCGACGTTGTTCTTGCCCTTCAACTTTAGTATCTGGCGTGCCTCATCCGGCGTGGCGATCTCCAGTGAGAGCGCTTCGATGATCGTGCGCACGCGCTTGACCTGATCGGCGTTGGTCTTGGCCAGCGTGCCCGGTCCGTCCCAGAGCGAATCTTCTAGGCCGACGCGCACGTTTCCGCCGAGCGCCGCCGACATGGTCGCGATCGGAATCTGGTTGCGGCCGGCGCCGAGCACCGACCAGTAGTAGTCATTGCCGAACAAGCGATCCGCCGTGCGCTTCATCTGCACCACATCCTCGAAGTGCGGGCCGATCCCGCCAAGTATGCCGAATACGGACTGGATGAAAAGCGGCGGCTTGACGATGCCGCGCTCGAGGAAGTGCGCTGCGGTGTAAAGGTGGCCGATGTCGTAGCACTCGATTTCGAAGCGCGTGTTATTGTCGCTGCACGAGTTCAGGATGTAGGCGATGTCCTTGAACGTGTTTTTGAAGACGCGGTCGTCGCTGCCTTCCAGATAAGGTTTCTCCCAGGCGTGCTTGAACTCCTTGAAACGTCCCAGCATCGGGTAGAGACCGAAGTTCATCGAACCCATGTTCAGAGAAGCCACTTCCGGCTTCAGTTGCAGCGCCGGTTGCAGGCGTTCCTCCACCGTCATGGTCGGTGCGCCGCCGGTGGTGAGATTGATGACCACGTCGGTGGCGGCTTTGATCTTCGGCAGGAATTCCCGGAACAGATTCGGATCTTGTGAGGGCGCACCGTCGCCGGGTTTGCGCGCGTGCAAGTGCACGATCGCCGCGCCCGCTTGAGCCGCGCCGATTGCCGCGGCTGCGATCTCGGCGGGGGTGACCGGCAAGTACGGCGACATGCTGGGCGTGTGGATCGCGCCCGTCACGGCGCAGGTGATGATGACTTTGCGGTTGGCTGCCATGGGATTACCTCGTTTTCTAGGCGTTAAGCACGCTATGATAGCGCGATCCAGGGAGAGAGCATGGCCGACATATTCGTCAGTTACGCCAGCAGCGACCGCGAGCGCGTGGCCGGCTTGGTGCGGCGTTTGGAGCAACTGGGATTTACCGTGTGGTGGGATCGAGACATCGCGCACGGACAGAACTACCACCGCGTCATCGAGCAAGCACTAGATGAGGCCAAGTGCGCGATCGTGGTGTGGTCGGCACAGTCAGTCAACTCGGAATGGGTGGTGAATGAGGCATCAAGCGCGCGCAAGCGCAACGCGCTGGTGCCAGTGTTGCTCGAGGCGGTGGAAGCGCCGCTGGAATTTCGGCATTTGCAGACGGCGGATCTGCGCGAAGAGAACCCCAACGCCGAGCGCGAGTACGAGAAACTCAAACGCAGCGTGCGGCAGATCGTCGGCAGTGCATCCCCGCGCGCCGTTGCGGGCGCGTTCACGCAGGAAACGGCGAATGTGAAAGCGAAGTCGTTCTGGCAGACGCCGATCGGTTGGGCCATTGGCGCCGGCGTGCTGCTGCTCGGGCTGGCCGCATTGCTCGCCGCATTGAAGCAAATCGGCTGGCTAGGTCAGTCGCAGACAAGCGACAAAGTAAGCATGCCGCCGGGCACCGCGCCGGCCGAAGTGCAATCCGTCCCGCCGGCTGCTGCACAGTCTCCCGCCGGCGCGGCAGACCCCGCTGCCGACGCAGAGCCAACTAGCGCGGCGAGCGGCGCTTCGGCAGCTAAAGCCGCTGTGAACGAGCGCGTCAATTTGCTCGACCCCGAGCAGGGTGCACAGATCGTCGCTGCGGGCGAAGAAGGTTGGCGCCGAATTCTCGAAGCGAAACAGCCCGTTTGCGTGATCATCAGCGGTCAGACTTTTGCAGTGGTAGCGCTACGCAACGAGCAACCGACGCGGATCGATACGCTCGCCGTGCACGTCGACGCGCAGTCCAGCTACAACCTAAAGACCCTTGTACTGTTCGCAGCTGACGCCGAGCGCGGGCCGTTCAAGCAGATCGGCGAATTCGAGATCCCCAACTACAAGAACATGCGCTCGCCCTTCCACGAGTTCAAATTTGAAGCGACCACAGCGCGCTTCGTGAAGTTGCATATCGCGAACTTCGTTCATGGCGATGCGCCGAATGGGAACGTCTGCACGATGCGCTTGCTGGGGGTGAATTGAGCGTTTCGTTAGCGATACTGGTTTGGAGATACTGTTAAAGATGAGATCAAGCGCGATTTGCCACTTATACCTAATGACAGTATGCGTCGCACGCGCACTCACTACGCTAAGCTATTGAGAGTTACACAAATCCGTGACGCTTTGCCGTCGTCCTAGCGCAAGCGGGGATCCATGCGGCGTCCGAGAGGGTATGGATTTCCGCTGGAGCGCGCCCTCGAGTGCTTGAATCGAGGCGGGAATGACGGGTCTTCGTCTCGCGTTGTCACGAACTACCTAGACGCCATAGGCAGCTTACGAGAGCGTAACTTCGACCGCCCCGAACGCACCAAAATCGGCGCGCACATAGCTGCCGACTTTAATCGTGACCGGCACCACGCTTGTCCCGGTGGTGACGATCTGCCCGGCACGCAGCGCGCGCCCGTTGGCGGCAAGTTCGTTCGCGATCCACGTCAGGGCGATGCGCGGATCGCCCAGCACATTAGCGCCGCCGCCTTGCTGTATAAGCTGCGCGTCGACGTAAGCGCTCACGGCATGCTTGCTCAGATCCACCGCGCGCCAATCGGCTGCGACAGCTTCTCCGAGAACGAAATAGTTCGCACACGCGCAGTCGGCGAGAAGCTGCGGTGCGCCGGCGTGGACGAAATCGGCATAGCGCGAATCCGGCAGTTCGATGGCGGGATGCAGCGCATCCACCGCCGCCATCACTTCTTCCTGTGTATAGCGCGCAGCACGCGCCGGCAGATCGCGCGCTAAGCGAAACGCGAACTCCGCTTCGGCTACGCACATGAGACTGTTGCCGAGCGGTACAGTGGCCCCGTTGCGGTGTAGCCGCGCGGCGAGCAGCGCACCCGCCAACGGGCCATCGACGCCGATGTGTTTTTGTCCCGCCGCGCTGGTGGCAGCGATTTTCCAGCCGAATACCGCTTGGTGCGACTGCGCGACCAGCTCGTCTTGAATGGCGTAACCCTCTGCACGGGTCGCGGGCCGGCAGGATTCGGGCAATGCTTCGATGCGGCGTTGCGCGTGCCAGGCGCCGAGCAATATTTCCGCAGCTTGTTTGATCTGAGTCGAATTCATATAGCGGACATGCGATTGAAGTTCGCTATTCTAGCGCTATGCCGCCGCGCGAGGGCACTGCAAAGACATAGAAAACTGACACAGCGTCGCATCGGCGGGATCGCTGCGCACATGCGCCCCTAATTTGCGCACAAGATGCAGCATCGGCGCATTGCTGGCGAGCACAGCGCCGGTGCCGCGTGCGAGACCGGCGGCGTTCGCGTAGCCCGCGAGCATGGTTAGCAGTTTCTCGCCGAGCCCCAAGCGCTGCCACCGGTCGGCGATCACCAAGGCTAGCTCGGCACAGCCGTGGTTCGCGTCCTTAACGTAGTGCGCGGCGCCGATTTGCATCTCGACGCCGCCCACCGTCACTGTTGCGATGAGCGCCATGGTGCGGCGAGGCTCTGTGCGGGTGAGGTACGCCAGTTCCTCGCTGCGCAGGCGTCGCGCCGAACAGAAACGCCGATAGCGCGAAAGTGGAGACAACTGATCGAAGAAAGCGCGCGCCAGCGCGATATCCGCTGCGCGCGCGGGACGCAGCACGATCGCCCGGCCGTCGCGGCAGTGCCAGGTCTGCGGGTTGCAGATGCGCAGCCGGTCCGTGCCGCGCCGATCAGAAGCTAACGCAAGTCGGCTCATCGATGCGCAGCACTGACTCCTGCTGGAACATGCCTTTGTACTCGTTGCGAATCGAATCGACCGCGGCACTTGCTTGCCGGCCGAATGGGTAGAGCAAAATCAGCAGCTTCGAGCCCTCCTGCACGATAGAACCGGCGGCGTTGCGAAACTGGCCTTTGCCGGAGAGCAGCGTTAGGCCGTCGGGAAAGCGCGGCGTCACTTGTGTATCGATGAAGTTTTGGAACTCCGCTTCGCTGATGTCCGGCGCGCCGGTTCGGCTCAGACCGAAGAAAAGCTCCGTTCGGGCAAAGAGTTCGCTGTTAGTTTGTTTGCAAAAGAGGCGTTCGCTGTGCGGTGTCCGCTCACGTTCTGGGTCAGCGTCGCGCGCCTGCGCCGGGTTAATCAGAACAGCGGTGGCTAAAACAAAGAGCAAGAAGGTACGAGAAAATGAGTTCACGGATGACTCCTATCGGAAACTGTGTTTGCGATCACATTGATACATACAATCATGCGCCGGACTTACTCAGCGATTGATTGGCAAACCGTGTCACATAGAGCTTGGTGTTGTCCTGCGTTACGGCAAGGCCGCGCGGTTGAAAGCGGCGGTCGCGGTTCGGATCGTTGCTGAGGCTGTTGCGCACATCGACGTGGCCGATGATTTTGTTGAGCTTGGCATCGATGACGGTGATGGTGTCTTGCCCACTGTTGGCGACAAACACGCGCTTGCCGTCGGGCGAAGCGACGATGTTCCACGGCTCCGCCCCGGTAGTGATGTGGCTGTTCTTGCCGGCTTGGCGGTCGACCTCAGCGGAAAAACTGCTTGCGTTCTTGATCTTTATGACAGTCACACTACTTGCTGCATTGGCGACATAGGCATAGCTGTTGGACGGATCGAGCGCCACACTTTCGGGCTCATCGCCGACTTTAATGTTGGCAACCGGCACGTTCGTGCCGGTGCAAATCACCGACACGCTGTCGTCGCCGGGATTGACCGACCAGACCAGCGTGTTGTCCGCCGACATCGCGATCGGACTCGAATGGGTCGGGCGACTAAAGGCGCCGCCGCTGGCCGCTTGCGCGAGATCCGCCGGCAGCAGCGAGGCACCGGTAAACCGGCCTGCAACCGCTGCCGCCGCGTAGAACGACGGACGGCTCCGGCAGCGCACGAGGTCAAGCGCATCCAAGGCGGCGGCGCGGTTCGTATATCTGTTGCGAAGTTTCATGCCGATTCTCCATGGTTGAGGGACATCCAATCCATCGCCGGCTACCGGGTCACGCGGTAATGGCGCGTGCGCAGTCGGGTAGCGTGAATGTAGGCAACAGTTGCGATGGTTCAAAGCGGGAATAGCCGATAAATCGGTAGGGAATTCCTTACGCACAGGCGTTCGATGAACCTTCGGCGCTGCGCTGGGAAGCACAGTCGGGAAGAACAACCACTCAACGCCCTACCTCGCAGCTTCCACTGTTCACTCAAGGAGTAACAATGAACGCGCAATCTCGTGCATTAACTCGCAATGCTCTCTCTACTTTCGCGGCGGCACTCGGCGCCGCTGTGACGCTAACCGGTGCCGCAACCAGCGTGCAAGCGTTCGATACTTTGCAATGCAACAAGAGCGGCAAAGCTTGCCGTTTCAACATGGTGCGCAATGCGACATTGCCAGCGACTTGCTTGCCGAATGCCACAGCAAGGGTCAAGATCAGGTCCGGCGGTCCAACCGAACTCATGAGAGTCGAGGTCGACGGTTTGCGTCCCAACACCGACTATGATTTCTTCTTGACGCAAGTGCCGAAGGCCCCGTTCGGCCTATCTTGGTATCAAGGCGACATCGAAACGGACGCGTACGGACACGGCGAGCAAACATTCGAAGGCCGCTTCAACGAAGAAGCTTTCATCGTCGCCATACCCGCTAACGCGCAGCCAGTGGCCCCGCAAGTGCATAGCAATCAATTTCCCGATGCGGTATTCGGCCAGACGACGCAAGTTGGCCCGATCCACACTTTCCATCTAGGATTGTGGTTCAACTCGCCCACGGACGCTGCAAACTCAGGTTGCGGTGGCGCAGTAACGCCGTTCAACGGCGAGCACAACGCGGGCGTGCAAATTCTCAACACCAGCAATTTCGCCGATCAACAAGGCCCCTTGTTTTTCATTAAACCGTAATCTCTACGGGGGCTGAGCCTTTCTCGGGAGTTTGCTCGCGATCGCCTAGCGCGGTCGCGAGAGAGCGCGCTTGCATGACTCGTCGTACACGTCCTAGTGCAACGCCCTAGTGCACGCATTGGCGCGTAGTTGAGAGCGGCGTATCATTGAGCGCTGCAAACCCGCGCTAGACCCAGCCATGCACGATCTCGTCATTCGCGCCGGTACCGTTGTCGACGGCTCCGGCCGCGCGCCTTTCACCGCCGATATTGCGATCGACAACGGCATCATCACTACCGTCGGCCGCGTCAATGAGCCGGCGCGACGCGCATTGGATGCGGACGGTTTGCTCGTTACGCCTGGCTTTGTCGATGTCCACACGCATTACGACGGTCAAGCGAATTGGGACCCGCTGCTCACGCCGAGTTGCTGGCATGGCGTCACCACGGCGGTCATGGGCAACTGCGGCGTTGGCTTCGCGCCGATGCAACGCGATCGGCGCGAGTTTCTGATCGAGATGATGGAAGGCGTGGAAGATATTCCCGGTTCGGTGCTGGCTGAAGGTGTCGACTGGGATTGGGAGAGTTTTCCCGAATATCTCGATGCGCTGGAAAGCAAACCGCGCATCATGGACCTCGGTGCGCAGTTGCCGCACGCTGCGTTGCGCTACTACGTCATGGGCGAACGCGGCGCGAAGCGCGAGGCGGCGAATGAGCAAGACCTAACGCGCATGGCCATGCTGACCGAGCAAGCGCTGCGCGCCGGCGCGCTCGGCCTGACCACTTCGCGTACGCTGGTGCATAAGACCGCGCGTGGCGAATACGTGCCCAACTACGGCGCGGCGGCGCGAGAGCTGCAAGCGCTCGCTGCAGGGGTAAAGCGTGCGGGATGCGGCGTGCTGCAACTGCTTTCTGACTTCAGCGAGATCGATGCGGAGTTCGATTTGCTGTGTGATTGGATTGCCGCGAGCGGCGGGCGTCCGCTGTCATTTACGCTGGTGCAGCGCTGGGAGACGCCGCAGCAGTGGCGGCGTTTACTCGAGCGCATTGAGCAAGCGCAGGCGCGCGGCATGCAGGTGCGCGGGCAAGTCGCGCCGCGCGCAATCGGCCTCATTCTTGGCTTGCAGGCGACCTTGCATCCGTTCATGACCAAGCCGAGCTACCTGGAGATTGCCGAGCTACCGATTGCCGAACGCGTCGCGCGGATGCGCGATCCGGCCGTGCGTGCGCGCATTCTGGCGGAACCGTTCGACGCGTTACCCGGCCGCATCCCCGCGTTTATCGTCGAAGTGCTCGCGCGGCTCGATCGCGTCTATGCGCTCGGAGATCCCCCCGACTACGAACCGCCGCCGCAAGCAAGTGTGGCCGCGCGCGCCGCATGCGCAGGCCGTGATCCCTTGGAACTCATGTACGACTTGCTTTTGGCGCGCGATGGGCGTGAGTTGCTTTTCGCGCCCGCGGCGAATTACAACGACGGCGACTACGAAGCAACGCTCGCCATGCTGCGCCATCCGCACACGGTGGTCGGCTTGGGCGACGGCGGCGCGCATTGCGGCTCCATTTGCGACGGCGGCTTTCCCACCTATTTGCTCACCCACTGGACACGCGACCGCACGCGCGGCCAGCGCTTATCGATCGAGTTCGCGGTCAATCGCTACACGCGCGCGCCAGCAGAGTTAATCGGTCTGCGCGACCGCGGCTTGCTCGCACCGGGAATGAAGGCGGATGTGAATATCATCAATCACGCCGACCTGCGGCTCACACCGCCAGTCATCGTGCATGACTTGCCGGCAGGCGGGCGGCGTTTGATGCAGACGGCGCAGGGTTATGTTGCGACCATCGTCTCGGGTGAAGTCGTCATCGAGAACGACCGGCACACCGGCGCCTTGCCTGGCAAGCTGCTGCGCGGCGGACGCGCGGGCCCGCGAATTTGACTGCGTAGTCAGATGTCATGGGTCGGTGCGCGTAAGGGTAAGGCCATTGAGTGCAACAAGATCGGGGTTAGATCAAAAAGCTGCGGAGTTCTTTGGCATAGCGTTGACGCTCACAGCTTGGGCCGCGTTCTTGTCGAATGAGTTTACACAGTCAAGTTCTAGGGGCGATGCTATTGCACTGCCCTTTCCACTCTTTCTCAAATGAATTCAAAGGCTAAAGCGCCAACGTAGCGCATTCGGCCGGTACATGGTATAGAAGCTGCTTAAGATCGTGGCAGCGCTCTTTTCCTGGAGAAAAAAATCATGTCGAACAAACTAACGAGAACCGCATCAATCGCTCTTGCCGCCGCAGTCGCACTCGGCAGCTTGTCCGTCAACGCCGCGCCCTACTTCTGGACCGACTGGACCGGCGGCGATCTCGACTCCGGCGCCGGGTTCCGGGGGCAGGGCACGATTACGACTGCCAGCTCAACCGTCACAGTAACTTATACCAACGCGAACGGCATAGGCTTCTATCAACCGAGCGGCGGCACGGACTATTACACCGGCGGCGCTGGCGCGACCTCGCCCTACACCAGCGCGCAAGTCGACAACCGCCCGACCGGCAGCGACATCGTTGCGCTGCGATTTGCGGGCTCGCAGACTTTGCAGTTCTCGGAAGCCATCGCTAATCCAGTGTTCGCGTTCGTCAGCCTGAACGGCAATGGCTACGCGTTCGATCAGGATTTCGAGATATTGAGCTTGGGCGGTGTTGGAGGCAACGCCTGCGGTTTCTGGGGCTGCGGCGGGGCGGAAAAGGTTGTGGTCAATCTCGGTGCCGCTACCGAGTATCAGCTCAATAGCAATAACGTCGGCGGTACCGAACCGCACGGCGTCATTCGCTTCCTCGGCACATTCAGCACGCTTACGTGGCGTAGTTCATCGAATGAGTTTTGGAATGGCTTCACCGTTGGCGTTCAGGGCACGGCCGTGGATGTTTGCGTGACGGACCCAACCTTGCCCGGATGCAACAATGGCGGCGGCAACGGTGTTCCAGCGCCGGCAACGCTTGCACTGATCGCGCTCGGATTGGCAGGCTTGCGGCTGAATGCACGGCGCAGATAGAAAGGTTGCCGCGAAAGACGTTGCAAAAAACAAACCCGCTGCGGCGGGTTTGTTTTTTGCGTGGAGGCGTGGCAGGTTCCTCTACATCAATGATTATCCCGCGGCACGCCTTTGCTGATCGATATCTTCTGATATTTCACCGCCGGCTTTAGCACCATGCCGTCCGACAACTCGCCGACCATGCCGCGCTGCATTTCCTGCCACGGCGTTTGACTTTCCGGTATCGGGAAGCCGCCTTTCTTCTTAAGTGCCGCCAGGCGTTTCGCGTATTCCTCTTTGCTGATGAGGATGTCCGCACGCCGCTTGTTGAGATCGATGCGCACACGATCGTTGGTTTGCACGATCGCCAACCCGCCGAGCGTGGCGGCTTCGGGCGAGGCGTTCAAAATAGATGGCGAACCGGAGGTGCCGGACTGACGACCGTCGCCGATACACGGTAGCGCACTGATGCCTTGCTTGAGCAGCGCCGCCGGCGCGCGCATGTTGACCACCTCCGCGGCACCCGGGTAACCAATCGGACCGGCACCGCGAATGAAGAGCAAGCAGTTTTCGTCGATTTTCATTTTCGGATCGTCGATGCGCTTGTGGTAATCCTCCGGGCCGTCGAACACAATGGCGCGGCCTTCGAAGGCGTTCGGATCTTTCGGGTTCGACAAATAGCGCTTGCGGAACTCGTCCGAGATCACACTGGTTTTCATGATCGCGCTGTCGAACAGATTGCCCTTCATGTTCAAGAAGCCGGCTGCGTCGACCATCGGTTTGTTGTACGGCTTGATCACGTCGTAATCGAGCACGGGCGTTTTCTTGCAGTTTTCGCCGATGCTCTTGCCGTTCACCGTGAGCGCTTTCTTGTGGATCTTGCCGGCTTTCATGAGCTCGTTCACGACCGCGGGCACGCCGCCGGCGCGATGATATTCCTCGCCCAAGTACTTTCCTGCGGGCTGGAGATTGACCAGCAGTGGAATTTTGTAGCCGACTTTTTCCCAATCGTCGTTGTCCAACTTGACGCCGATATGCTTGGCGATCGCATTGAAGTGGATTGGCGCGTTGGTCGAGCCGCCGATCGCGGAGTTGACCATGATGACGTTCTCGAACGCCTCCTTGGTCATGATCTTGGACGGGCGCAAATCCTCCCACACCATCTCCACGATGCGTTTGCCGGTTTCGTAGGCAATGGCCGCGCGTTCCTTGTGCGGCGCAGGGATGGCGGCGCAACCGGGCAGCGACATGCCCAGCGCTTCCGCGAGCGAGTTCATGGTCGAGGCGGTGCCCATGGTGTTGCAATGGCCGGGGGAGGGCGCCGAGGAGGCGATCAATTCGATGAACTCTTCGTGATTGAGTTTGCCTTCGGCGAACAGCTCGCGCGCCTTCCAGACGATGGTGCCGGAGCCGGTGCGCTCGCCGTTGAACCAGCCGTTCAACATCGGTCCGCCCGACAAAACGATCGCCGGAATATCTACTGTCGCGGCGGCCATCAACTGCGCGGGCGTGGTTTTATCGCACCCTGTGGTGAGCACCACGCCGTCCATGAAATAGCCGTACAGAATCTCGACCAGGCCGAGATAGCAGAGGTTGCGATCGAGCGAAGCGGTCGGGCGCTTGCCGGTTTCTTGAATCGGGTGCAGCGGAAACTCGAACGCGATGCCGCCGGCTTCGCGAATGCCTTCGCGCACGCGCTCGGCCAGCACGATGTGATGGCGATTGCACGGCGACAAATCGCTGCCGGATTGCGCGATGCCGATGATCGGTTTGCCGGATTGCAGTTCCTCGCGCTTCAAACCCCAGTTCATATAGCGCTCCAAGTAGAGCGCGGTCATGTCGGGATTATCTGGATTGTCGAACCAGCGGCGCGAGCGCAGGATGGATTTGGCGCCGTTGGTGTGCTTGGATTTTTTCGAGTGCTTGGCCATTGCAGTAACTCCTCCGTTATCGGGGCGCCGTGGCGCGCTTAATTGTGTGTGCGATAGTGAATTATGACACTGCCGCCGTCTTATGTGTGATGCGGCGCGGGCTGCAAATACGGGAAACGGCCGCTGCAGATTACCAAACGCTCCCCGCAGCGCATCAGAGCGCGGCGGCGCGCACCACATTGATTAGTGGATCCCCGCGAGCCAGCCGGTCCAAATTCTCGGTGATGACCGCGCAGCGCTGCTGGATCTGGTGCATCGTCCATGCCGAGGCGTGCGGAGTCATGATGATGTTGTCGAGTTCATGAAACGGAAAGCGCGACGGCGCGCCATCACTGCCGCCCGGTTGCGGATATTGGTGCCACACGTCGATTACCGCGCCGCCGATGCGCTTTTCGCGCAAGGCCAGGTAAAGCGCTTCTTCATCGATCAGCGCGCCGCGCGAAGGGTTGATGATGACTGCGGTGGGCTTCATGAGCGCCAGCGCGCGCGCGTCGAACAAGCCGCGTGAAGTATCGTCCAGCGGCAATCCCACGACGACAAAATCAGCTGTGCGCATGAGCGCGTCGAAGCCGCTCATGTCTTCGACGCGGGCGACGAATTCGTCGGCGCCTCTCGCCGTGCGGCTGCAAGCAATAACGTTCATGCCAAAGGCGCGCGCTCGGCGCGCCACTTCCACGCCAATGCGGCCGTAGCCGACGATGCCGAGCGTCTTGCCGAACACGTAGTCGTGCAGCGGGCCGATGCGCCACCAGCCGCTCCAGTTATTGCGTCTCAATGCGGCGTCCATGCGGCGCACGCCGAGCGTCATCTCCAGCATCGTTGCCATCACGTACTCGGCGATCGAGACCTCATGGCCGTAGGCGTTGCAGACCGTCGCCGTCGGCGGCACGGCGGCAAAGTCGATTGCGTCCCAGCCCGCGCCGGGTAGGTGCAGCAGTTTCAGGCGCGGCGCGGGCGGCGCCGCGCGCCAGTCCATGCTGATGATGGCGTCCGCATCTTGCAAGCCACGTGCGAATGCTTGCGGGTCGTCGGCATCGACCAGTTCGATGCGCCATGTTGCGGGCAAATTTGCGCGCACGCATTGCTGCAGCGGGCCATTATTGTCGGCTTGTTTGATCAGTAATTTCATCTGGCGTATGCTAGCGTGCTGGTCCTATGCTTGCACTAGTATTACTTGACGATTAAAGCTGAAAGCGCATTCCAGTCGAATACTATGCCATGTCCTGGGTCGTTCGGGGCAATGGCGCAACCCTCTTCGATGCGCAGCGCCTGCGAGATATAGCGCTCCAAGCCGAAGCCGTGCGCTTCCAGATAAGCGCGATTCGGTGCGGCGGCGAGCAGATGCACGGTGACATCGTGCGCGCCATGCGAAGTGACCGGCAGATTGAACGATTCCGCCAGGTGGGCGATTTTCATGAAGCTGGTGATGCCGCCGCAGTTGGTGACGTCGGGCTCGGGGTAGGTTACTGCGCCGCTCGCGATGTACTGCTTGAATTCCCACAGCGAATGCAGATTCTCGCCTGCCGCAATCGGCGCGCCGCCTTGCTGCACGATGCGCGCGTGGCCCGCGACATCGTCCGGAATGGTCGGCTCTTCGATCCAAGTGAGATTAAACGGTGCGAACGCGCGCGCCGCGGCGATGGCTTGGTCCACCGTCCAACCCATGTTAGCGTCGACCATGAGCGCGAAATCTTCACCCAAATGCTGGCGCATCGCGCGCACGCGCTCGACGTCCTCGCTCAACTTCTTGCGGCCGACTTTCATCTTGATGGCGCGAAAGCCCTTCTTGAGATTGTCGTCGGTTTGCCTGAGCAGTTGATCGATGCTGAAGTAAAGGTCGATGCCGCCGGCATAACACGGCACTTTCGGATCGTGGCCGCCGAGCAATTTCCACAGCGGCGTTTTGGCGCGCCTGGCTTTCAAATCCCACAGCGACATATCGATGGCGGAAATCGCGAAGCTCATCGAGCCGCCGCGCCCGGCGTAGTGCACGTGCCACCACATCTTTTGCCAAAGTTGTTCGATGCAGTCGGCATCTTGACCGATGAGAATTCCGGTCAAATCGCTCTTAATCAGCGCGTACGCGCCAGCCGCGCCGGTGCCGGGTGTGAACGTGTAGCCGACGCCTTCGGCGCCATCGGCATCGCGCACGCGCACCGTGACCAACTCGAAACCTTTCATCTCGCCGTGGCGGCTGTCGGTGAGCGTGACCGGCAACGGGATGCGATAGAAATCGGACTGCAGCGATGCGATTTTCATGGTCCAGGCACGCAAGAAGTGGCAGGCGCCTGAGTCTAGCAAATCGCGGCGCGCGCGAGCTAGGTACCCCGACATGGGAACTCATGGCGCACTGGATTGGTTGCCTACGCCAGCGCCGACGCAGCGATCAAAAAAAGAGACCAGGGCGGGGTGGGGATGCTTGTTGCCCTGGTCTCGACGGGGACGGATCAGCCTAGTACTAGGCGTTGCTGGGTTTTGGCCTGCTGCGGGCTAAAGCGAGATCTTGATTCTGCATAAGGATCAATGCGCTCCTAAACGCACCAGCGCGGCGATCATCGGCTCGGTTTCGCTGGTCTTGTCGAAAAACGCATCCGCCCCCGCTTGCGCATAGGCTTGGCGGTGCGCGGCATCGGAGTGGATCGAATACATCATCACCATGGTGTTAGGGTGGCGTTGTTTAAGAAAATGCACCAAATCTCTGCTGTAATTGTCGCCCAATCTGATATCGACGATAACCGCGTCCGGCGCTATCAGCGCCATACCTTCGGTCGCCTGCGCCACGCTCTCGTATTCGGCTACCAGGACAACACCAGGTGTTTCCGACAGCAGCGTTCGCAAGCGCTCGCGCACTGCGGCCGAATCCTCGACGACCGCCACGGTTTTAGGCTGAGTTTGCATCGTCAAAAATTAGGACGCAACCACGTTGCGCAACATGAATGCTATGCGCGAAACCGGCTGCGCGCCATAGGGCGAGCCCCGAGTAGAACGTAAGGATTTCCCTACATCGCTCGATGAGCCGGTGGCGCCGCTCGGGACCCGAGCGGCGATGTACTAACGTTGGCCACTGGTTACACCAAGCGCAGCCGATTACCCAGGAAATCGTGCACTACAGCAAGCCTTGCTCGATGGCGTAGCGTGTCAGCTCTGCATTGCTGCGCAGACCGACTTTTTCGACGATACGCGAACGGTAGGTGCTGATGGTCTTAGGGCTCAAATGCAAGTTGTCAGCAATATCGTTGAGGCTCTTGCCTGCGGCGATCATGCGCAACACGACAAACTCGCGCTCCGAGAGCAATTCATGCGGTGCAGCGTCGCCGCGGCCGCCCAGTTGATCGGCCAGGCGTTCCGCCAGTTCGGCACTGACGTACTTGCCACCATTGGCGACTTTGCGAATGGCGCTGACGAGTAGCTCGGCGGCGCTTTCCTTATTGAGGAAGCCGTGCGCTCCTTCTTTCAACACCCGCAAAGCGTACTGATCTTCAGTGTACGCGCTTAGCACCAGCACGCGCACGCTGGGAAATTCGTTGCGTAGTTGCTTCAGCAAGTCCACTCCGGTGCGCCCCGGCAGCGAGATGTCGAGCAGCACCAAGTCGAATGGCTGTCTGCGCATCAGGTTCAAGGCATCTGGAACGCTGGCGGCTTCGCCGGCAATGCGCATTTCCGGCGTATCCGCAAGAATGCGCTTTAGGCCTTCGCGCACCACTAGATGATCATCAACAATCAAAATTTCAATGTTGGGCATGATGGAATCAATTCGCTAGCGCCGGACTTCATGACAAGTGGCTACCGCGACCACAAATCGGCCCACGAACACTCGGCGCGGACTTGCAACGCGGGCTGGCGGCGATGCGCATCGGCTTGGGTGTTGATCGTTGCGCAGCGCCACACTAGCTCCACGGTATGTGCACAGAGATGCGCGTGCCGCGGCCCGGCTGCGAATTGATGTCAACCGTGCCGCCAAGTTGGCCGGCCCACTCGCCTAAGCCGAACAAGCCGAACGATGCCTCTTTGCGGCGCGCGTCTTCGCTGAAGCCTCTGCCGTTATCGTGAATGCGCAGTTCGACTTGCTGTTGGCTTGCTCGCAGCGAGACCTCAACCCGCGTTGCGGCGGCGTGGCGCACCACGTTGGTGAGCCCTTCTTGCAACATGCGGTAAATCGCCGTCTGGTGCGCCTCGGGTAAGGCGTCGAAATCGCCTTCCGTGGTCAGCGCCACCTCGAGGCCGGTGCGAGTGGCAAGATCCTTGGTGAGGGTTGTCGCTGCGGCGACGATACCGAGATCGTCCAACATCGGCGGGCGCAAGTCGGAGATGATGCGTCGCATTGCGGTGGCCGCCCCTTCCACCGTGCCGCGCATGCGCTCGACGGCAGTGACCAGGTTCTGGTGGTCGCCATAGTGGCGCTGCATCCAGCCCAAATCCATACGCAACGCCGTCAGATCCTGGCCCAACTCGTCGTGCAGCGAACGCGACAAGCGCTTGCGTTCGCTTTCAATATCGTCGCGCACCCGGGCGCCCAGCGCGCGTAAACGCTGTGCCGACAAGTCCAGCTCATCGCGCAATTTGCGCGCCGCCGCATAAGGCTCGCGGATGCCGCTGATAAACAGCGCCCTATAGAGCAGGACGTAACCCACCGCGCGATATGCGTGAGCCAGGAAGTTGTGGATATCGTAAGGATGCGAATAAAACGTGGTGAAGAGCTGGCTCGCGCCCATCAGGCACGAAGCCGCGAACAAGTAACCCCACATCTGGGAATCGTCTAGATTCACCCGGCGGAAGAATCCCCACGCAGCCGCCAAGTGCGCGGCAAACAATGCATACTCGATGACGATCTTGAAAGTGGTCAAGCCTTCGCCTGGAATAAAAGTGCGGGGTATCCAATGCGCGCGGAACAGAAAGATCCAATGCAGCAGGAGCACACCCGCCAAGGCAATGGCCAAGTACAGGTAGCGCTGTTGGCGGTGCTTGAGAGCGCGCCAGGGCCGCAACGCGAGAGCAAGCAGCGCGAATGCCGCAATGGCGCGCGCAGCGAAGGAAAAATGGATTGCCTTCTCCGCGGAGGCCGGCGTAACAAAATTAGGCATCCCCGAGTAAGACAAGGTGTGGCCGAAATCCATCAGTGCCACGGCAAGAAAAGCGCATGCGAGCCAGTTGGAGGTGGCGGCGCGCGGTGCATCGTGCGTGTTCCAACCGACGGCGAACACCAGCCACGCCACGACGATGGAAAATACTTCCATCGCGGTGTGCAACGGCAGGTAAGCGGCGGCGGAAAACTGGATATGCGTCGGCAGCAAGGCCGCCGCAAACACCAGCAGCATGGCCGTAACGCCGAACAAAGAGAAACGCCATTGCCGCGGCGCGACCGGTGCCGGAAGCTTGAGCAGACTGCGCGCGGCGGAGGATGGCATCTGATACGAGCAAATGGCAACAGTCGATGCAATTGAGTGTACTATGAGGCGGGCTCGGAGGGAACGGAAAAGCCCAGGCGCGCTTGCCAGAGTGGCCCACGAGTGCTCGTTGCCAAAGACCGCTTTGCTAAAGGCATCGAGGTTGTTATTATGGCAACAGTTCCAATGAACCTCGTTGCGCATCGCCGCATGCAATTCGGAAGTTCCGCTCTCAGCCTGAAAGCGGCCGCGCTCGCCGCTGGTTACGGGATTCTCGCGGTGCTCGCTTCGGCGCTCTATGCCAACAGCGGCGACGGCGTTTATTTCTGGCCGGCCAATGCGCTGGCTGCGCTGGTGCTGGCGCGCAGCAGGCGCAGCGAATGGCCGCTGCTGCTCGGCGTGGTGTTGCTCGCTGAGATCGCCGTCGATTCGTACGCCGGTTTGCCGTTGTGGACGGGGGCGATGCTCGGGGCCATCAACGCCTTCGAGGCGTGGGTCATGGCTGCCCTCACGCGCTGGCTGATTCCGCATCAGCGGCTGGGCGCTGTGTCGCTGCACAGCTTATGGCGTTTCGTCGGGATCTGCGCACTGGCGGCGGCGCTATCGGCGTGTTTCGGTGCGGCAGCCCTGATGAACACCGGCATAGCCCAAGACTATCTGACCGCTTGGCGCATTTGGTGGATCGGCGATGCAATCGGTTTGCTGTTGTTCGCGCCCGCGTTCTGGGTATTGGCTGAATTGCGCGTGCGTGATGTGCAGCAAGCCCCGCTCCGGCGCTGGCTGGAGGCAGCGGTCCTGGCCACTCTGCTGGTGTGGGTGGCCAGTTTCGCGTTTGGCTCGTTTGGCAGCAACATGGCACTGCGCTCGGTAGTGTTTCCGATTCTGGTATGGGCGGCGATTCGCTTTGGCTTGGGCGGTGCAGCGTGGGCGCTGGTCGGGGTGGCTTTGATCGCTGTGTGGAGTGATATGCAGGGACATTCCCACTTCGCAAATCCGGCCAATGCAAAATTGAATGCATTGGCCGTCCAGGCTTTTCTCGTGATTGCGGCGGTTACCACGCTAACACTGGCGTGCGCCATGGGTGAGCGCAACTTGTTGGTTGAACGCTTTCGCCTGGTCGCGGAGGCGACGCCGAGCGGTATCTTAATGATTGATACGCACGGGACAATCTCTTTTGCCAATGTTCAGGCGCAGCGCATGTTCGGCTATGCGCAGGAGGAGTTGTTAGGGCTCAATGTGGAACGATTGATGCCCGCAACTGCCGCCGCCGAGCCCGCGCGTTTTCTCCTTTCGCCACAACAGTGGACTGCCGGCCAAGCGGGCGACGTGGTGATGCGGCGCCGGGACGGAACGGATTTCGCGGTGGAGGTCGGATTGAATCCGGTGCAGACCGAGGACGGGCCCAAGGTGCTGGCGGCAGTGGTGGACGTCAGTGAGCGCAAGCAATCCGAACAGCGCCTGCGCGATGCGTTCGAAGAGAAAGCCGTCCTGCTGAAGGAAGTCTACCACCGCGTGAAGAACAATTTGCAGATTGTCTCGTCGTTGATTTCGCTGCAAGCCAGGAATTTGCCCGAGAAAGCCGCGCGCGAGGCGCTGGCGCGCGGCGAAGCGCGCATCCACTCGATGGCTTTGGTGCACGAGCAGTTATACCGCTCCGAGAACCTCGCGACTTTGAACGCGGCGGGCTACCTCGACACGCTGGCGCACTACTTGCGCAGTCAATTCGGCGGCACGGCGCAGTTGCGGGTGGAATGCGATGCCGTGGCGCTGGGCATGGACCAAGCCATTCCGTGCGGATTGATCGTTACTGAGTTGGTGACTAACGCCAGCCGCCACGCATTCCCCGATGGGCGCAGCGGCGCCATTAAGGTGAGCTTGACGCGCAGCCGCGCGCAACGCGAGATGTTGGTACTGGAGGTCGCCGACGACGGCATCGGCTTGCCGCCGGGCTTTGAGCACGAGCAACGCAGTTCGCTTGGCTGGGTGCTGGTGCAGAGTTTGGCCAAGCAGCTCGGCGGCCAGGTGACGGTGCTGCGCGAGCGCGGCACGATGGTGCGCATAAGCTTTGCGCGCAACGATGAATTGGAGAAAGCGGCGTGAGTGCTCGAGTGCTGATCGTGGAAGACGAAGCGATCATCGGCCTCGAGATCCAGATGCATCTGCGCGACTTCGGCTATCAAAGCGTCGGCATTGCCTCCAGCGCGGCAGAGGCGCTGGAACTCGCCGCGGCGTCGCGGCCCGATCTGGCGCTGTTGGATATCGTGCTGCGCGGCGAACGCGACGGCGTCGACACCAGCGCGCTGCTGCGCGATCAGTTCGGCGTGCCATCAGTCTACTTGACCGGACATAGCGATCCGGCGACGCTGCGCCGGGCCATCGCCACCGGCTCTTATGGCTATTTGCTCAAGCCTTACCGCCCAGAAGAACTGCGCGCTGCCGTAGAAGTGGCGCTGGCCAAACATGCTATCGAGAAGCGCCAATCCGCGCGCTGGCGCGAGTTGGCGGCGAAGCTGCAAACCGCCGGTGAGCGCGAGCGCACCGACTTGGCCGAGAAGCTGCACGAAAAAGTTGCGCAAGACATCGCCGCAGCGCGCTACCTCGCCTCCACGCTGTCGAAACACGATGCGCAGTCTGTCACCGAGTTACTGCAGCTGCTCGGGCAAACGACCGCCAGTGTGACAGCCATGGCGAATGACCTGCGCCCGACGCATATCAGCAGCGGCTTGCTGCCCGCGCTAGATCGTTTCGCTTTCGATTTGTTTCAAGATACGCAAGTGCAATGCGAGGTGCTCGCCGACGAATTGTGGGTGTTTGATCCGCTGGCCACGCCGCTGTTTCGGATCGCCGAGGCGGCGTTGATCAACGTCAAGTTGCACGCCGACGCAAGCAAAGTGCAGGTCGAGCTGCGCGAGCGCGGCGAGAATATCGTGCTGCGAATTAGCGACGATGGGCAAGGTTTCAACTCGCCCGCCAGCGATAAACCGCAAGCGTTCGGTTTTGAACGCATGAGACGCTGGGTGAATAGCATCGGCGGCACCCTGCAGATTGGCTCGTGGCCGGGGCAGGGCACAGTGATCGAAGTGACGCTCGCGCGGCAGTAACGGCCCGCTCGCCCCCTGCCGCGCTTATTTTTCCGTATTGCGCTTATGCGCGATTAGCGCCATCAAGCGGCGGTCGCGCCAGGCTGAGCGCTCGCCGCGCTGGTCGGTGGGCAGGATGGTGCGGCGCTCGTCGTGGATCGACTGCACCAATGATTTGCTCCAGCGGCGCGGCTGCGATTGGGCGCTAGCGGCCATCTCGAAATAGCCTTCACCGAAGCGCTCGCAGTAGTCAGCCACGCCGCCCGGCGCATTTAGATCGATGGTCTCGAACGGCCCCATGAACGACCAGCGCAAGCCAAGCCCGTCTTTAATCGTCTTGTCTAGATCGTCGGCGCTGATGTACCCGTCTTCGACCAAGCGAAACGCTTCCGCTAGCAGAGCGCCTTGCAGGCGGTTCAGCACGAAGCCTTGCAGTTCCTTCTTGATCAGCACCGGCACTTGGCCAATCGACTCGTGCAATAGCATCGTGCGTTTGATAATTCTCGCGTCGGTGAACGGTGCGGGAGAGACCTCGACGATCGGCACCACGTGCGGCGGATTGACCGGATGCGCGACGATGCAGCGCGCCTTGCTGTTCAGATGCCCGGCAAAGCTGGAGGTCGGAATCATGGATGTCGAACTCGCCAGAATCGTGTCCGGCGCGGCAGCGGCTTCCAGCGCGGAAAACACCTCGCGCTTGACGCGCTCGTTCTCCAATGTATTCTCTTGAACGTACGATACTCCTTTGAGGGTATCTTGGATTGTCTCGTGAACAGTTATTCGAGCCGATATATTGCCTGGTGTATCGCTCAATAACCCGGCGTTGTGCAAATCCGCGAGTCCTTGCGCGATAAGCGCCACGGCATTGCGCGCGGCGGCTTGATCGTTGTCGTATATGCGCACCGGGTGGCCGGCACGCGCGAAAACCATTGCCCACGCACGCCCGATCAATCCGCTGCCGATGATGCCTATGGTTTCCATGTTGTCACCTCGAATAGAAGGCGCGGGGAGCCCCCTGCCCCCGCGCTCGCTTTGGGAAGCGGAGTCGCTGGGACAGGGTGCGCTGTGCGCACCTTGGTGTTAAAAGCAACGACGGCCGCGCGCTAAAAAGGTCGCGGGGAGCTCCCTGCCGCCGCGCTCGCGCCGGGAAGCGGAGTCGCTGGGTCAAGGTGCGCTGTGCGCACCTTGACGTTAAAAACAAAGGCTGCCGTCTGCTAAACACAGCGCTGGCGTTATCTAAGTGTTTCGACGTTGCCGCACACCGGCATCGATTGCCCAGAAACGTGCTTGCCGGCATCGGAGGCGAGGAACACAATCATATTGGCGATGTCTTGCGCGCTCACCATGGTGCGCATCGACACGTGCTCGACCGCCTCCTTCTTCGCTTGCTCGACGCTGACGCCTCGCGCCTTTGCGCGCGCCGTCATGACGCGATCGATGCGATCGCCCGCCACCACGCCGGGCAGAATGGCGTTGACGCGGATATTGAACTCGCCTAACTCCATGGCGATCGACTGCGTGAAACCGACCACGCCCCATTTCGTCGCCGCGTACGGCGAGCGGTACGGAAAACCGAGGCGTCCGGCGGTCGAGGAAAGATTTGCGATCGAGCCGCCGCCCGCCGCTTTCAACATCGGCACGCCCAAACGCGTGCAATAGAACATGCCGTTTAAGTTAACGGCCATGGTGCGCTCCCAGTCTTCCGGCTTGGTTTCCTCCACCACGGCCGTGGGGCCGGCGATGCCGGCGTTGTTGACGAGCACGTCGAGGCCGCCGAGGTGCTGCTTCACATCGGCGAATAATTGATCGACTTGGCGCAGATCGGAGACGTCGCACACCGACTGCGTGATGCCGGGGTTGGCTTGCTTGAATTGCGCTAGCGCTTCGGTGGAAACATCGCAAATGTGGACTTTCGCCCCAGCGGCTTGAAACGTTTCCGCGGTGGCGCGGCCGATGCCTGAGGCGCCGGCAGTGACTAATACGCGAAATCCTTTGGTGCTTACGTCGGGCGCGCGAGCGCTCATGGCGATTTTCCTTAGTTGGTCATAATAGCCGTCTGCGCCGCGGCACTGCGTGGCCGCATCCGCTGCTCAGGGTAGGGATGCAGCATGTTCAAAGCGATGCTCTGCCCCGGGCTTTGGACGATGCGCACGTGCTCGCGCTTTAGTTCACGCGCGTGACGGCAACCGCACGAGTGCGCAATCATATCAATTTCCTTGTTCATGCCGCCGACGTATTGCGCAACCCGCTCAAGTTTTTCCTCGACCACCAGCCCGCGCTGCAAGCGCTTATTGTGCGTGGTAATGCCGGTCGGGCAAGTGTTTTGATGACAGCGCATCGCTTGGATACAACCGAGCGCAAACATGAAGCCACGCGCGGTATGCACAAAGTCGGCGCCGACACACAACGCCCATGCTGCCTTGGCCGGTGTCACCAGTTTCCCGGAAGCGATCACTTTGATGCGCTCGCGCAGGCCGGCTTCGATAAGCGCATCGACCACGCGCGGCAACGCTTCCGCAATCGGCAAGGCCATGTGATCCGCCAGCGCCTGCGGCGCGGCGCCGCTGCCGCCTTCGCCGCCGTCGACGGTGAAGAAATCCGGTGCGAATTCCAAGCCACGGCGATGCACCGCGTCGGCTAGCTCGTGCAACAACTGCCAGCCGCCGATGGCCGTCTTGATACCGACCGGGCGGCCGGTGAGTTCGCGCAGATAGGCTACGCGATCGAGCAATTCGTCGACATTCGCGATGTCGCGATGGCGGTTCGGGCTGATCGAATCGGCGCCAACCGGGATGCCGCGGATACGCGCGATTTCTTCGGTCACCTTGGTGCCCGGCAGCAGTCCGCCTTTGCCAGGTTTTGCGCCTTGCGACAATTTGATCTCGAACGCTTTGGCGAAGCCGGCCAACTCGCGCGCGCGCTCGGGCGAGAGGCGGCCGTGCTCGTCGCGAATGCCGTATTTGGCGGTGCCGATCTGCATGATGACATCGCAGCCCCCCTCCAAGTGGTGGGGCGAAAGTCCGCCTTCGCCGGTATCGATCCAACAGCCGGCTTTCGCCGCGCCAGCGGAAAGTGCACGCACTGCGGGCGCGGAAATCGCGCCATAGCTCATGCCGCTGATGTTGACGATGGACTTCGCCAGAAAAGGCTGCTTGCAGTAGTCCGCGCCTATCGTCAGCGGCGGTGTCGGCACCAGCTCCTCGTCAAGCACGGGAAACGGCGCGTTGACGAAAATGACCGAGCCGCTTTCGCCAAGATCATGCGTGGAGCCGAAGCCGATAGTGCCGCCTTCGGCTTTCGCTAAGCGATATACCCAGGCCCGGGTCGAGCGATTGAACGGCATCTCATCGCGATCGCCCATGAAGAAGTACTGACGGAAATATTCACCCTGCTTCTCGAAGAAGTAGCGCAAGCGTCCGACCAGCGGATAGTTGCGCAATACGGTGTGCTTCTTCTGCGTTAGATCACTCACGAACGCGAGGATGAGTGCGCCGATGACCACAAACGCGATCAGCGTGCCAAGGCCATATGAAAGGATGCCTATCAGACCGGTCATCGCGTTGCTCCCCTAGGTTGGAAACGGCGCCAGGTTTGGCAACCGTTTCCACAATTCTAAGGCATTTAGCAACGTCTCTACCGGAACGAGCGTTACTTGAACGAGCGTGGTCTAGTGTCCTAGGCCCGAAGTTCGCAACATTAAAGTGACGAGAATGGCCGCCATGCTTTGTCGCAAACTCTCGCCAGGTGTTCAACCTGGCTGCAGTTTGCTTCGCGCCTGGCAGCAATTTCGTCACTTCATTGGCTTTGAAAGTATCGCGCTTCTTGCAAATTCTGTTGCGAACTTCAGACTCAGGACACTAGCCTGAGGCGCGACGCCCGGCCAGTGTGTGTTAGGCCGATGGGCGCTGGCCGGCGCGCTACTGGGGCTGTTGCAGGGTTGGCGCGCTGTCTTCCAACGTCAGGCGGCGCATGTCGCGTTTGTATTGGCGGTCGTCGAACGGTCGCGCGCGGTGCATGGTGCAGCGGTTGTCCCAAATGACGAGATCGTGCACTCGCCATTCGTGCCGATAGACGAAGCGCCGCTGCGTCGCGTGCTCGGTGAGCTCGCGGATCAACACCATGGCTTCCGGGCGGCGCCAGCCGTGAATGGTGCCGATATGCGCGGAGAGATAGACGCTGCGCCGGCCCGAACCGGCATGGCGGCGCACCAACCGTTGCGGCACCGGTGCGAACATTTGCTTCTCCTCCGGCGTAAATTCATCGAAGCCAAGCAAGGCGCGCGAATAGATGAGCGAGTGATCGCACACCAGCGCTTCGATTTGCGCTTGCTGCTCGGCGCTAAGTTCGTCGTAGGCGGCGCGCATGTCGGCAAACTCGGTTTCGCCCCCCGTGGGCGGCACCACGCGCGCATGCAGCATCGAGTACTTGGCGGGTGTGGCTTTGAAGCTGCTATCGGAGTGCCACAACAAGTTGCCGAAGTTGAACATGCGGCGGCGGTCATCGGCAGCCATCACCGAGCCGTCTACATCCAGGTTGGAAATATCCACCATTTCGCGATACTTGAGCCGATGCAGGTGCTGATCCACCACGGCGGGCGAGGGTTCCAAGGGGCCCATCGCCTGCGCGAATGCAAGCTGTTGGTCGTCGTCGAGCCGTTGGTCACGCAACACCACGACAGCGTAACGATCCATCGCGGTGTCGATGGTATTAACCAGCTCGCGCGAGGGCGGGGTACGCAAATTAATGCCCGTTATCTCTGCAGCGAACACGGGGTGCAGGGGTTTGATTTCGAAATTCATGGTTTTCCTATGCGTTCGGAAAGTGGCGGTTGCGCGCGAGGGCAAGCAACCCGTGCTCGGCCCCCTCGTGTCGGAGCAAGAGACTAAAGCTTCACACTATGCAGAACAAATGAAATAATTGACCAGAGCTATGCCACAAGAGCATAGCTATCGGGGTAATAAAGGATCGCCAAATGGTCGCGCCGTCCAGAGATTGGCTATTACGTTCGCGTTTGAATCCGCGCCAGTTTGCACTGCTCGTCAGTTTGGATGAGAAGCGATCCATCCTGCATGCCGCCGCAGCCGCACATCTGACGCAGCCCGCGGCATCGAAATTGTTAACCTCGCTCGAGGCCGCGCTGGGCGTGAAACTGTTTGCCCGTCACGCGCGCGGCGTGGAGCCGACCGCCTACGGCGAGATCGTCGTGCGTCATGCGCGCGGGGCGCTGGCGGAATTGCGTCAGGCGCACGAAGAACTGGCCGCTGCGCGCTCCGGCTTGATCGGCGAAGTGGCGATCGGTACCGTGGTCACTTCCGCGACCAAGCTCGTGCCGGCGGCGGTGGCCGCGCTGAAGCGCGACTATCCGCGCATAAGCGTGAGCATCGAGGTCGACTTCAGCGAAACTTTGCTGGCGAAAATGCGCGAGCGCAAATTCGACATCGTCATTGCGCGTTTGCACAACGCCGCGGGCTTGGGCGAGTTCGAGTTCCAGGAGTTGGAGCAGTCTCCGCACGGCGTAGCGGTGCGAGCCGATCATCCGCTGCTGCGCAAGCGCTCTTTGACGCTGCTCGATCTCGTGCCGCAAACCTGGATTCTGCCGCCGGCCGGCAATGTGCTGCGCGACAGTGTCACGGAGCTGTTCTTGCGCCAGCGCGTGCCGCTGCCGCAAAGCGTGGTGGAGACCGCTGCCATGCCGATTATCGTCAACTTGCTCGGCCGCAGCGAAATGGTAGCGCCGCTGGCGCTGGAGTTGATCGAGCCGTTTCGCGAAGCAGGCGCGCTCAGCGTGCTGCCGCTTGCATTCGATGTGCGTTTGGGCGCCGCGGGGATACTCACGCGCCGTGATCAGCGCCACTCGCCCGCCGCGCAAGTGGCATTGAACGCCTTGCGCCAAGCCGCTGCTTCGGAAGCGCAGCCTCGCCCAGTACGTTCGGCACGCAGAAGCGGGCGGGCAACGTCATCGCGCCCGCGCTAAACTAGCCGCATTCGCGCCACGAGATCGAAGTCATGAGTAAATCGAACGTGCCGGTCACCATCTACCACAATCCGCGCTGCAGCAAGAGTCGCGAGACTCTGGCGTTGCTGGAAGCGCGTGGGCTGCAACCGCTGGTCATCGAATATTTGAAGACGCCGCCGAGCGCCCCAGAGCTGAGTGCGCTACTCAAGAAACTAGGCATGAAAGCCGAGCAACTCCTGCGCAAAGGCGAGGATATCTATAAGGAAAAGTTCGCCGGCAAGACACTAAGCGAGGAGGCTGGCATCAAGGCGATGGCGGCGCACCCGGTGCTGATCGAGCGGCCCATCGTTGTGCGCGGCGAGCGCGCCGTGCTCGGGCGGCCGCCGGAGCGGGTCAATGAGTTGTTCTAATCCGAATGCCGACTGAAGGAGCCGTGATGGAGACGAAACCGCCGCTGCCGCCTTTTACCGCAGAGTCCGCCGCGCAGAAGGTGCGCATGGCCGAGGACGCATGGAACACGCGCGACCCCGAGCGCGTGGTACTGGTATATGCGGAAGACACGCGCTGGCGCAATCGCGCGGAATTTCCGGTCGGCCGCCAACAAGTTAAAGAATTTTTACAGCGCAAATGGGCGAAGGAACTCGACTATCGGCTGATCAAGGAGCTGTGGGCGTGTGCCGGTAATCGCATCGCCGTGCGCTTCGCCTACGAATGGCATGACGACTCCGGCCAATGGTTTCGCAGCTACGGCAACGAAAACTGGGAATTCAACGAGCAGGGCTTTATGCTGCGCCGTTTTGCCAGCATTAATGATTTACCCATCAAGGACACTGAACGCAAGTTTCATTGGCCGCTTGGCCGCAGACCGGATGAGCACCCTGGGTTAAGCGATTTGGGTCTTTAGCGTTCGCCGCATAGCTGCAGGTCGTGGTTCATAGCGCAAAGCAAGCGCTTCGCTGCGCCGCTTAAGGACGTTGCGGCCAGCCTTCATCCATGAAAACCGGCGGTGGATGCAAGGTAGTGATATGACGGAACAACTCTTGAAACTCCTGTTCTGGCGTTGCGCCGAACAGCGGGTCGTCATTCTTGCCGAATGCGGCGGCGATCTCCCGCCAATCCTCTGGGCTGAGCACGCGTTCTGCCAATGGCAGTACGATGTTTTCTTCGAGACTCATGTGACGCCAATAGAATTGTGCATAGCCTTCGACAAGTTCGGCGAATTCGAAAGCATAGCCTGGCCCGCCGGTTTCGTAACGCAGCAGAACCTGTTCGAGTTCGCGGATGCGCCCCTCGCCTTGGCTGTGCTGGTGTTCGAGCACGTTGAGGACAGCGGCTTCTTCCGCAGTGCGCTGGCGCAGCAAGCGGAACAAAAAGTGATCCTCTTTGGGGTGGTGCAACTGTTCCGGAAACGCATCGACATAAAAGACCATTGCGCGAAGCAGGGGAAAATCGGGCCCTTCGCCGTGCTCACTCGCTTGGCGCATGAGATGTTGCATGCCCCTCAGTACCGCGGAGAGTGAGCGGTGCTCCGACCTGATCTTGCCCACTGCGAAGGAAATTGCGTCCTGCTGTTCCATCGGCGCCTCAACTGCTTGCCTGCATGCGTTGAATACTAGGCGGGAAGCGCTGCCAGGGTTTGACGTAGATCAAGCTTTGTTTATGCGCCCTGCGTTACAACCCTGCAACGCAAGGGCACTGGCTACGTGGGGCATGCCGCCTGCGAAAGCTGAGAAAGCGATAGGTTCGCGATGGCCGCCGCAGGGCTGAATGGCGCGCTCTTGGCCGTGGCGCTGGTGTGGGCACGTTGAGCGCAGTTGGGAAAGGTGATGATTGGATTGCATATGTTTCGAATTTTCTGTGCGGGACTCATGCTCGCGACCGCGGCGTGGGCCGATTCCCCGCAGCAGCTGCTGGAAATGTATGCGGAGCAAGCAGTTGCTGAAGATAGCGCCTTCGAGGGCTTCTCTGCCGAGCGAGGCCGGGCGTTCTACCAAACCAAGCACACGCAAAGCGACGGCACCGAATACTCGTGCGCCTCGTGTCATCACGAAGATCCGCGCCGCGAGCAGTTCGCACATCAAGACAAAATTCCTTGCCGTGCCTGCCATTTCCCGGCAGAGGCTTACACCGAGCGCCACAAGATCCGCCGACAGTTGTTGCCGCTCTCACCTCTTACCAACGTAGCGCGTTTCAATGATACCCAGCGGGCGCAGACGTGGTTCAAGCGCAACTGCGAGTTCGTGCTCGCGCGCGAATGCAGCGCTCGCGAGAAGGGCGACGTGTTGACGTGGCTGCTATCGCTGCCCGCGGAGTAGTGCGGCCGCGTGGCGAGACTTCTGGTTGCGTCGCCGACGCCGCGCTGCGTAGTTCGGATTTGCGCAGCCTACGCCGCGCTGCGCAGTGCTGGAATTGCGCGGCCCAAGCCGCTGTGCATCGGCGCTCGCCGCATGCGCTGCACGGCTTCGAGCAAAGTCAGGTACAGCACATCGCGTTGTGCGTGGCTGCCGCCGATGCGGTGCGCGAAGGCCGGCAAAGCGCCCAACAACGCGGTGGCACGGGCATACTCCGCGCGTCCGAAAGCGATGATGGCGCGGCACGCGGACAATCCGACCAAGCGCGTGGTTTCACTATGACGCGCGGCGAGGTCTTGGCGGCGTTTGAGTTCGCTCTCCAAGCGCTGCGCGTTGCCCCAGTCGCGTGCGCCGGTGAACGCCAGAGCCGCATGAATGTCGTTGAAGGTACAGTAGCCGTCGGCGATGTGTGGGGCCCAAGCCGCGGAAAGTTCCTGCCAGCGCGCCCCCACGTAGATACCCTGCAACTCGATGCGCCACAGAAGAGCGCAAGCGTCGATTAGATCCGCCACTTCGCTCGAGTTTGCTGCGCGCACGTGCCGATCGTAAAGCGCGAGCGCCCCGGTGCTATCGCCTTGCGTCAAATGAAACAGCGCCCAGTGCCACCAGCAGTGTGTGGCGACGGTCGTATCGATGCTCCAAAAGGGGAGGCGATCGCGCATCCAGCGCGCGCCCGCGTCGGGTTGCCCGGTCATTTCGTGCACATGCGCCATGGTGTGGTGCGCGCGCGCGTCGAACGGGTTCAGTCGGATCGCTTCCAGCGCCAGATCGGCCGCGGCGTCATAGCGCGCAGCTTCGACCAGGCCAAAAGCATGCATCGCCAGCACTGCGTGATAGCCCGGCAGATCTTTGGACCATGCCGGCAGCACCGCCGCCACGCGCCCGCTCAAACTCGCGTTGTCCCCCGATAGATAGTCGAACGCATGCGCGACCTGCAGCGCCAGCACATCGCGCGGGTAACGCCGCAGCAGCTCGGTCAGTGTCGCATTGAAGGCGGAGAAATCATCGGCCAGCGCTGCCCCGATCGCCGCGATATGCAGTTGCTCGCGGGCGTTAGCGGGCAAACTCGCGGCTTGTGTGTGAAACGATTGCGCTTGGTGCACCCGGGCGATATCGCGGCTGCAAATGCAGAGGTAAGCGCCGAGCACCTGCGCCATGGTGAACTCCGGCGCCGCGCGCAGCGCGAGCACTATCTCGCTGTCTGCGCCGCTGCGCCAGCTCTGGAACAAAGCCAGAGCGCGTTCAAAGGAGTCCGTGGCAGAAGGCGTGGCGCCGGAAATTGCGTAGTCTCGATAGTCGTTCATGCGAATGGCGTAGGCGACGTAAGGTTTGGTGTTTCCCGTAAGGTACTAGACGGGTTCAACCCGGTGGCGCTTAGATCGGTACCCCCTCGAATAGCTTGCGATTGTTCTCACTCAACCGTTCGATGACTTTGTCTTTCTTGTTGAGCGGATAGAAATTCAGGATCAGTTCGCCGGACTTGGTATCGGTAACGGGAATGATCGCCGTGTACTCGTGCCGCACGGCGTTGAACTTTACTTCGTCAACCGCTTTGTTGGCTGGCTTAAAGCTCCACGTCCAGCCTTTGATGAATTCCTCGAAACTGCCGTAGCCAAGGCGCTCGTAGAGTGGATAAGGATGTGTGCTCTTGAAAATGGGGCGCTGCGCCAAGAGCGGTTTCAGCACCGCGAGTCTGTCGGCGTCGCTGGTCTTGGCTTTGTCCATGGCGAGGGGTTCATCTTGCTTCAGCCACTTGCGTGCCTCATAGCGGAACCAGCGCGGAATCTTGACGGGCTTGGACGATGGCGGAGATTTCGCCGTCGTCAGTTCCTGCTGTTGGTACTTGGCCTCCGGGCGCCTGGGCACCCACTCCCGCCACTTCTTCTCCGGAATAGAACTACCGTCGATCAACGCGTGGCGCGACACGCCGATCAGGGCTTTGACCACCGCGTCCTCGGTCTTTAGCGCTGTCGGGCTGTGCACGCCAAAGCTGTAAGCGAGGTACTCGACGTGGCCCTTCGGTTTCTGCTCGTGTGGGTCGACGACATGGAAGTGCTTGGGCGCCACAACGTTGATGCGCCGGCCCAGTACTTCGCGGAATTTCTCCAAGAACTTGCGCTCCGAGCCGATGCGGCAGCCGCGCACCAGCAGTTTGTACGGGATCGGCCGTCCCTGCGCGTCGCGCGGGCGCGGACGAAACCATTCGTCCTTTAGCTGGAAGCCCTTCACTTTCAGGGCTGCCTCGAGATCTTCCCAATCGATGAACGCCCCTGTGCCGCCTGTGAGAGGGAGCTTGAGCTGCCCCTCATCGTTCGCGTGAGAGGCGACGATGAGGTGCCGAATAGGGTGGGTGATCAACGGGCTGCCGGCGAATAGTTGCAGAAAGTTGAGCAATGTCGTCACCGAAGGATCCTTGATGACGATTGTGGAGGGACGCGTCTCGATCAGCTTGGCCATCGCTTGGTCGAATTTGCTTTTGCCCGGCACCCAAGCGTAGTCGCGCCAATCGTTGTCGACTTTCTTCTGCAGCGCATCTTGGCACTTCTTGGACAACGGATCGTCGATACGCACCTTATCGCCCGGATCGACATGCGTTTTCGGCCCCCGCTTCAGCGGCAGCTCACGTCCTTCGCTGAAGACCCTGAGCGCGCCGCAGTCGACTAGCGCTTCGATACGCCAAGGCTGGTACTCTTGGCCGCGCAGGAAAGTGTCCAGCGCCATCGCGCGCTTGACTTCGAACTCGATCATGATCGCCCTAGTCCGAACTTGGCTATGCCGTCGGCAGCGTTTCGTTGAAGGCAATATCGATGGCGCTGGTCGGCGTGTATTCGTACCAACGGCCGATCAGCGATGTTTCTACCCAGCTTTCGATGTCGGCGTTCTCCCCATCGCCGCTAGCAGCCCTGTCAGCGCCGAGGGAGGCGAGCTCGAAGTCGGTGTACGCACCGGGACTGCGGTATTGATACGGTTTGCCCCAGGGATCGGCGGCAGGCACGGTCCCGAGTGAGGACAACGCCGCCAATCCCTGCGCCGTAGTCGGATATGCGCCCTGCGTTTTCTTGTATTGCTCCAGCAGCTTGATGATGCCTTGCATTTCATCCCAAGCCTTGAGCTGCAGCGGTGACAGCAATGGGCGCGCGCGCTCAACTGGATTAGCGGCGCGAATGCCGGGGTAGTTGGTTTGGGCGAACGCTTGCATTTCCTGCGCAATGGTCATGTAAGGATGGCCATCGGGCAGTGGGTCCAGCGTGCCGGTCTCAAGGAAAGAAACGAAGTCGCGTTCGAATCCAGGACGAATGGTCAAGACAACGCGCGCGCTGCCTGCCTTCAAGAAACTCTTGTGCAGGAAATCCGGATGATCGAGATACTTCTTCAACTCCCAACGCGAGTTGTGCGACCAGAAATAGGGGTAAAGGAAGAACAGCATGTTCTCCCACTCGATCGCTTGATGCAGGAACTTGATCACTTCGCCTTGCGCCGAGACTTTGGCCCACACGTCGTCGTTCAGGATCGAGCCGTTCGGCCCGTAAAGATCCGCGGGCAGCCCCGGCGGCACGAACGTGAATGTCGGGCCGAACAGCCAGCGCAGCACATGCTTCATGACTTCCTCACGTTCCAGCTTGCGCAGGCTCAAGGGGTCTTGTGCCCCAAGTTCCTCTTGCAACTGCGCCAGGCGGTCGCGCAGCATGGTGCGGTTGAGTTCGTAACGCGCTTGCGCCGCCTCGCGCAGCGTGCCCCAAACGCGCTGCTTCCATGCGTCGTAGGCGGTTTGAGTGATGCGAAACCAGAGCTTCAATTGGATGTCGAAAGCGGATACGTATTTGGTGCCGACCGACATAGTCAGACGGCCGGAAACGCCCAGCCACGAATTCAGATCGGGGCGGATGTCGAAGTGCCACGACTCATCCTCCCACGCCCAACGCTGCCACTGATAAGACCAGCCGCTCACCATGTAGCCTTCCGGCACATCGATGTCGAAGGTGGCGTAGTCGCTATCGTTGGCAGAATCTTTATTCGGCCAGTTCTTGGTGAATGCGCGCGCGATGCTCATCTCTTCGATCGGCGGGGCTTCCACCGCCGCACCGTATTGCGCGGCGAGCGCCAGGTAGTTGTAGCGCGTGATCTGTTGCGGCGTTAAGTCGAAGCGCGCCCACGGCAAAGTCGAAGTCGCGCCGCCGAAACCTTCCGACAGCGCGCTGGTGATCGCTTTGATCTCGACGATGCGAGAGAGAATGTCGGAGCCGGGCTCGGGGATGGTCAAGTCGTACGTCATGCGCAGGCCGTAGCGGTACAAATCGACGCGCCATTTGCGCACCAGCTGGTAGTAGTCGACGCGGGTGGCTTTGTTGTCGAACGGGTTCTTGATGAGCCGCACCGCTTGGTCTTCGGTACCGGACGCGGAAGCCACCTTAAAGCTCTGCTTGTGTTCCTTCTTCGAACGCGACGAGGCTTTGCGCGTCAATTCGCTGCTTTGCGTGCGCGCCGTGGTTTGCGATGAACTGGCGCTGTCGGAGACGCGGTAGTTGGCGGTGGCTGAAACACTCACCGGTCCCCAGCTACCGGATGCGGTGACGCCGAGATCGAAGCCGCTGGAATGTTCGCGCTGCGAGTTGGTGGACTGCGCCAGTTCGCTTTTTTCCGCGACGCCCTCTTCGCTAAAGTTCTCGATGAAGTCGGTGACGATGCGCTCGAACTCCTCCGAAGTGTTCGACCACTCCTTGTGGCTGATGTTGACTTGCTCGCCCGGGCTTAGGGGCACGGAGTAGAGCAACTCGCCGCGCTCGATGCCTGCGGGCACGAATGCCATGCGTTCGAGGTGCAGCATGCCGATTGGCTCCACGCGCAAGCGCTGAGTGAAAGCATAGTTCTGATCGTGCGTTTGCGAGATGACCGCTTGGGCGATGGTTCCGACTTGGGCAAAGGTGATGTGTTCGGCGTTGCCCATGCGCGCGAGCATCGCCTTGGTCGTCTGGGCCGCGCTCGCTTCCACGTTGTGTTTGATCGCCCAGTCCATCAGAGTCGCCGCGGCGATCGGCGTCAGGCCGGGTGCTGTTGCGCCGGGCGCATCCAGCGGCGGCAGTACGACCAGCGCGCTGCCGGTAGCGGTGGCGCCGGTTGCATCCGGTGCCCCTGCCGCGGCGCGCGTTTGGCCGGGGGTCGCCATCAGCACGACCGGTGCAGTTTCAAGGCGATATACCTTGGCCCCGGCGATGCCCGGCAAGACGAAATCGGCATCGAGGCGGTAGTTGCCCGGCAGCGTCGGCTTGTCGATAGGTGCGCCGCCCAGCTGCGAATGGATGCTGTCCTCGTAGCGCTGCAGGATCGTCGCGTGCGCCGTCAGGGTATTTTGCACCTGCGCTTGCCGCAGCCGCAGCAGTTCGTCGCCAAAGCGCTTGAGCAAGGGGGAGGGCATCGGGGCGAACTCGCGCACGATGCCGACTGGTCCGGAGCTGGTCGGCGCATCGGCAAGCACCGCGGCGCCGGCGCGCAGCACGGCGAGAAACTTTCGTTCCTCCTGAGGCACTGGTACTTCGCCGTCGCCGAGACGACCAGTGACGAAATCCGCCTCATTGGCGCTGGGGCGCAGACCAGCGAAGTAACTCCACTTGTCCAGGGCGCGACCGGTAGGTGTTTCGATCACGCGCGGCGCTTTGATCGGAGTGTAGGTTGCGCGCTCGATGCTGCGCTTGGAATGTTCAAGATCGGGCATACAGGCCTCCTAGCGATAACATGGATTAAGGCACGCACAAACTTAGAAATACCGATCGGCGCTCGCCTGCCGCCGTCTTGTTGTGGTCTCGCCGTTGATCACCCCAAGCGCACTTTAGACGGCGCGTAGCGCTCCGCTGTAGGGCGCCGCCGCCGCTTTTCGTCAGTGTTTCCCTACAGAAGGCGGCGACCCGCGCCCGAGCTTGTGTCCATGGCCCTCAGCGACGGATTTATCACCGCAGCGCGCTGGCCCGGTTCCGCCCGGCCGCGCAGTCCGTCCATAGCATTCAAGGACACTCGCAGACCGCGCACATACCGATGGCGCAACCAGTGCACGAAGAGGGGGTGCAGCGCGCTCGCTTGCTCCGTCACAGCGTCAACGCGATGGCGAATCACGGCGTCCTCTCGCGGCTAGCTGCGCACGCGCGACTTCGCTTGTGCTTGCGCGCTACGGGCTTTGTCCGTCGGGTTAGCCGATGACGCCTTCTGCCACCGTACGGCACCGACGTTCTTCCAGCTGTGCCGCAATTGCGCGCTCAGATGGCCGGTACGCAAGTAACCGAAAGCCGCTGGCTCACTTTGGCGGGCCAAGGCGCCGCCAGCGGCGGCAGCGCAGGCGATGGCAACGATGACTCTCTCAAAAGCAAACATGTGCACTCCTAGCGCTTGGTGATAACAACTTCCAGGTACTCGCTGGGCACAACCAGCGAACGGCGTCCGCCCACGTTCATCTCTTCCAGCAGCGCCGTGATCGCTTCGGTCAGCCGCTCTTGTTGGCTGCCATCGAGAGCGGCATACACCTTTAGCGTCGGTCCGTAGTAGTTGCGGAACACTTCTATCCAGTGTGCCGCGGAGCGGTAGCGGAAACTGAACATGCGCCGCTCGCAGCGAATGTCCGCAGCTTGCGGGCCGAATAACTGCACGATATGCGGCTCGGTGCCCCACAGTGCGGGGGATTGCGTGCCTGCGGGCGGTGGCACGAAGCCGCCGATCAGGCGGAACAACTTGCCGATAAATCCTTCCGGCGTCCAGTTCGCCATGCCGATTCGCCCGCCGCCGCGCACAACGCGCAGCATCTCGTGCGCGGCGCGGTGATGCTGCGGCGTGAACATCGCGCCGAATGTAGACAGCACGGCATCGAACGAAGCGTCGGCAAACGGCAAATCTTCCGCGTCGGCTACTTGAAACTCGACCTGCAAACCTTCAGCTTTGGCGCGCGCTGCGCCCTTGTCTAGCAGGTGCTGCACATAGTCGCAGGAGATCACCCGCGCGAAGCGGCGTGCCGCGGCGAGTGTCGCATTGCCGTTGCCGGCGGCCACATCGAGCACGCGCTCGCCGGCACGAATGTCGGCGGCTTCGGCGAGCATCTCGCCGGTGATCTGCAGCGTGGTGCCGACGATGGCGAAGTCACCGCTCGCCCAAGTGGCTTGCTGGCGTTGCTTGATCGCGGTGAAATCGGGCAGGACGGAAGTCGCGAGTGTGGATGGAGCAGTTGCAGTCATGGCTGAGGCATCGGCGTTCATACGATCACTCCTTTTCAAGTTCAGCGGAAGTCAGAGAAGTAGTGCCGCTATTGTTGCGACAAGATTGCATTGACGCTTCTCCGAGCGTCGTGCAAACTTGCTCGAAAATCCACCAATATTCAATGGCTTGATCGCGCGTCCGCGTTACTTGATCGTGCGTCCAGCAGCGGAGTTACTCTATGAGCCGAGATACGCTTTCTGATCTGTTGCGCAGCGTGCGTTTGCGCGGCGCGGCGTTTTTCTACATCAGCTTTCGCGATGAGTGGTCGGCCGAAGGCTTGGCCGCCAAAGAGGTCGCGGGGGCGGTGTTGCCGGGCTGCGAACATGTGATGGAATACCACATGATGGCCAAGGGTAATGGCTGGGCGGCGATAGCGGGTCACCCGCCGGTGCGGCTTGGCGCCGGAGATATTGTGATGTTTCCCCAAGGCGACCGGCACGTCATTTCCAGCGCACCGGGGTTGGAGCCGCATCCCGCCAGCGCCGAATGGATCTACTCGCGCCGCAACGATCCCAAGCCGCTGCCGATCGCCTTCTACCAAGGCATGCGCGTGCCGGGGGAGGTGCTACGCGTCGAAGATGCCGATGCGATTCTCGTTTGCGGATTTCTCGGTTGCGATCTGCGTCCGTTCAATCCGCTTATCTCGGCGCTGCCGCGCATTTTGCACTTGCCCGCTGCTCGCGCCGGCGACTGGGTCGGCCGCGTCATCGATCAAGCGGTGGCGGAATCAAACGATCGTCGCCCGGGCGGCGAAGCCGTGCTCGAGCGACTATCGGAAATGATGTTCGTCGACGCGGCGCGCCGCTATTTGGATGGCCTGCCGGATGACGCTACCGGCTGGCTAGCGGGGCTACGCGACCGCTTTGTCGGCAAAGCAATAGCCCTTATGCACGAACGTCCCGATCACGCTTGGACTATCGAGGAACTCGGCGGCGATGTGGGCTTGTCGCGCTCGGCGCTGCACGAGCGCTTCGTACAGTACGTCGGCCAGGCGCCGATGCAATATCTCGCAAATTGGCGCATCCAACTCGGCGCGCGCTTGTTGCGCGAGTCGAGTCGCAATGTCGCCACGATCGCCCTCGAAGTGGGTTACGACTCCGAAGCGGCGTTCTCGCGCGCGTTCAAGCGTATGGTCGGCATGCCACCCGCCGCGTGGCGCCGTGGGCAGAGCCAGCCGCAGCGCACGGTCGCGGCTACCGGTAGCAAGGAAACTGCTAGGGTATTGTCTCAAGATTGAGATTCAATAACAGTGATAGGGATATCCTGAGCCAGGTATGCCCTCACGCGAGCGTAACCTGCTTGGATAAGTACACATCCTGAATCGCGTTCAATAGCGCAATCCCTTCCGCCATCGGCTTCTGAAACGCTTTGCGGCCGGAGATCAGGCCCATGCCGCCGGCGCGCTTGTTGATGACGGCGGTGCGCACCGCGTCGTGCAGATCGTTCTTGCCCGATTCGCCGCCTGAATTGATCATGCCGGTGCGGCCCATAAAGCAATTCGCGACTTGATAGCGCACCAGATCGATCGGATGGTCGCTGGTGAGATCGCTGTAGACCTTCGCGTGGGTCTTGCCGAATTTCAACGCGTTGTAGCCGCCGTTGTTCACCGCCATTTTCTGCTTGACGATATCGGCGTTGAGCGTGGCGGCGAGATGATTCGCTTGGCCAGAGAGATCGGCGCTGGCGTGGTAGTCGACATTCTCGTGCTTGAATGCAGCGTTGCGCGTGTATGCCCATAGCACGCACACCATGCCGAGTTCATGCGCTTGCGCGAAGGCTTGCGAGACTTCCCAGATCTGCCGGCGCGATTCCACTGAACCGAAGTAGACTGTGGCGCCCACCGCTACCGCGCCCAGGTCGAAAGCTTGCTTGACGCTGGCGAAAAGTGTCTGATCGTAGGTGTTGGGATAGCTCAAGAACTCGTTGTGGTTGAATTTCATGATGAACGGAATCTTGTGCGCATAACGGCGCGCCACCGATCCCATCACACCAAGCGTCGAGGCCACCGCGTTACAACCGCCCTCGATCGCCAGCTTGCAGATGTTCTCGGGATCGAACATATCCGGATTGGGCGCGAAGGATGCTCCTGCCGAGTGTTCGACGCCTTGATCCACCGGCAAGACGGAAACATAGCCGCTGCCGCCAAGACGGCCGGAGAGCAGTATCGTTTGTAAGTTGCGCAGCGTCGTGGGGTTGCGGTCGGAGTCTGCGACGACGCGATCGACGAAATCCGGTCCTGGGAGATGCAAGCGTTCGCGCGCTATGCCTTTGCACGTGTGCGACAAAAGATAGTCGGCCTCTGAGCCTAGAATGGAGGTGATGTCGGTCATGATTGGTCGCTCACTAAGTTAGTCTTTGCCGAAGGTGGCGTGCCGGGCTTGTGCGTGCAGCGCGTGTTTCTGTAGATATGAAAAAGCCCGCCACGGTGCCGCGAATGCTGCTTGATAAGCAAGCATACTCGCCACCAGCCCCTGGCGTTTTGACCTCAGTCAAAGTTTGCTAGTCAAATCCATTGGCTTCTAAAGCCAATTGTGCAAGAGTTCGCGTTCGTAAGATGAGGAGGAAGTCTCATGCGCGCGCGTACCTTGCAAACGATTCAGTTGGCACTCGAAGCGGTGTTTGCACTCTGCATTTGTCTCGCGCTGTTTGCGCCGTTCTCGGTCAACGCGCAAACCAAGGCCAAGCCGGCCAAGCAAAAGTGGGTCACCGTCTGGGCAGCTTCCGCGCAGGGGCCGTATCCATTCGGCAATCCTTCGGCACAGCCAGAGCAGAAGTTTGCGTTTCCCGACCCCGCTGCAGGTGCCGAAGATCAGAGTTTTCGCATGATCCTCCGTCCTGCCCTTTGGGGTTCGCGTGCGCGCCTGCGCTTTTCCAACGCCTTTGGCAATCGAGCACTGGTATTGGGTGACGTCTACGTTGGCCTGCAGCGCTACGCGGGCAACCTCGTCAGCGGCACCAATCGGTCCGTGACATTCGGCGGGAAGGGCAATGTTTCGATCCCTCCCGGTGAGTGGATGTGGAGCGATCCCGTCGATCTCAACTTTGCGCGCAAATCTGCCGCGGTGTATCTGGACGGCCGCAAGCTGGCCGTGAGTTTCCACGTCACCGGCCCGAGCGGGCCGATGACGTGGCACGCTAAGGCGCTGCAGACGTCTTACCTCAGCGCGCCTAAGGGCAGTGTGCACAGCCGCGACGAGAGCGAGGCGGCGTTTCCGTACACCACGGCATCGTGGATTTTTCTCGATGCATTCGACATGATGGCCCCAGCCAGCACGGCCGTCGTCGCGTGCTTCGGCGATTCCATTACGGATGGCACTGCTTCGACCATGAACGGCGACGACCGCTGGCCCGATGTGCTGGCGCAGCGCGTGCGCGAGAAATACGGCGGGCGTGTGGTGATCGTCAACGCGGGCATCGGTGGCAACCGCGTAATCGGCCCAGCGGACTATGCGCAAAATCCCATCCCCGGCGGGCCCGGTGCGCTCGACCGGCTTGAACGCGATGTGCTGAGCCTGTCGGGGGTGCAGACCGTCATCTGGATGGAAGGCATCAACGACTACGGCGCTGCCAGTGCCAGCGTTGAGACGGTGACCGCCGGCTACCGCGCCGGCATCGAGCGCATGCACGCCAAGGGCATCAAAGTGATCGGTGCGACGCTTACCTCCGGACTCAACTCCACCATCAAGACGCATGGCACAGAAGAAGTGGACGCGAAGCGCAAGGAGACGAACGAGTTTATTCGCCGCTCCGGCGCGTTCGACGCCGTCGCGGATTTTGACGCGGCAACGATCGATAGCGCCACGGGAGAGATCAAGCTCGAGATGCAGCCGAATAGCACGATCGGCGGTCCGGGCGACAAGCTGCATCCGAATCGAGCCGGGTATAAGGCAATGGCGGAGGTGGTGGATTTGTCTTTGCTTACGCCACGGGCAGAGACGGCATCAGCGGTGCGCGATTCCAATTTCGGAGCGCAAGTAGAAGATTAGAAGCACGCCTGCGCAGGCGAATTCGGTTTCGCCTTCGAGTTGCGCCTCCACCTTGGCGGAGCCTAGCAACGGTGGTCGGACGATAGGAGTCGGACCGCCGAAAGGCTCTGGTTCTGGAAGAGTGCGCAGGCGCTAGTCCTTCGCACTACTTGACTCAAGCAGTACCGCCGCCAGGCTCTCGCCGCGAATGCAGTCAATCCCTCCAGAATGCGCTGCCGTGCTGCGACACCGGCGCAATCGCGCGCTTGTTCCTCGCACTGGTGCATCCTTGATGTCACGTCGCCCTAGAGCTTCTAGCTTCGCCCGGCGAACAGCACGTCCGTGCCCGCGCATACGCCATTTCACCCAGATTGGCGCGCGTTGACACGGTGCCGCCGCTGAGCAACAATGCGGGCCGATAACAAGTTTTCTAGCACTGCTCCCTGTCATTCCTGCGCACGCGCTGCCAAATTTTGCTGCCTTCCCTATCCTTTAGCTTTGAATCTGCTTGCTCCAGTGAATAAGCGCGCGAAGATTCTGTGCGTCGTCGGCGCGCGTCCCAATTTGATGAAGATCGCCCCGGTCTTGCGCGCGCTTTCGGCAAGCGAGAGTCTTGAGGCGCGCCTTATTCATACGGGGCAGCACTACGATGACGCGATGGACGGACAGTTCTTCCGTGCACTGGGCATTCGCCAACCCGACTTGAACCTCGAAGTAGGCTCGGCCAGCCATGCGGTGCAGACGGCTGAGATCATGAAAAGATTTGAACCGGTGGTAGATGCCGAAAACCCGCAGGCGGTGCTGGTGGTCGGCGATGTTAACTCGACCATCGCGTGCGCCATGGTGGCTTCGAAGAAAGGCGTCAAAGTCATCCATGTGGAAGCTGGGCTGCGAAGTTTCGATCGCGCCATGCCCGAGGAGATTAACCGTGTTCTCACCGATCAGATTTCAGATTTGCTTTTTACGACTGAGCCGGAAGCGCTAAGCAATCTCGTTCGTGAGGGCATCGAGGCAGGCCGCGTGCACTACGTGGGCAACGTTATGATCGACACCTTGCTGGATAACCTTAAGCGCGCCGTGCCTGCGGCAGCAACTTTGGCGGCGCAAGTGGGCGGTGCTCTCGACGCGTATGGGGTCATAACCCTTCACAGACCGTCCACTGTGGACGACAGGGACATCCTCACAAGCGTACTCGATGCGCTGTGCATGATCAGTCAGCGGCTCCCGCTTGTGTTTCCAGTACATCCGCGCACTCGCGCGCGTATCCAAGAGTTTGACTTGCTCGATCGAATCGCGCGCTCAAAGATAAAACTGATTGCGCCGCTCGGCTACTTGGAGATGTTGGGTCTAACTCGCGACGCTAAGTGTGTGCTTACCGATTCTGGCGGACTGCAGGAGGAAACCACTGCGCTAGGCGTACCGTGCATTACGTTGCGCGAAAACACCGAGCGGCCGATCACCATTACCGAGGGTACTAACACTTTAGTCGGGCGCGATTCCGCAAAGATTCTTGCTGCCTTCGACGATATCGTGGCGAATGGCGGCAAGCGCGGGCGCATTCCAGCAATGTGGGACGGCCGCGCCGCAGATCGCATCGCCGCGGTGCTCGTTAAAGAATTTGCTGGCGCAGTTACTTAGGCCCGCGAGCTATCCAGTTGCCCCGCGGTAGTAGCTGCATGTGATAAGCGTGGCTTTGCCTGCGACAGGGTCCTGTCAATCGGCTAGGGTCTGTCGAAATGCCGGTCAACCACAGGCGAGTTGCAACCAGAGCAGCAAGAGCAGAGAAACGGACGGCATGACTTAGGACTGTCGATGCGACAGAAAAGCGTCAGATGGAATCGCGGTAGTTGTACTGATGGCGATCCCGCTAGCGCGCATGCTTGCCGCTGATCGCCACTCGAGTTTCAGACGGACGGTATCGCATCGGGGCACCGATGAATTTCGATGGTGGAATGCACGATCTCTTTGTGCTGCGCGAGCCGTCTGCGAACTTCGTCCGACGTGAGCGAGGCATCGTGCGTCACCACTGTGATAGCGCAGGAATACACTTGCTTGCCCACGCGCCACACGTGCAAATCGGTGATGCGCGTTTGCGCGGCGGCTGGGCCGGCTTCAACTGCTTGGCGGATTTCTTCGACGACGGGGTGATCCATCTCGCGGTCGAGCAAGACTTTGCCGGTCTCGGCGATTAAGCCTTTGGCCCAAAATGCGACCAGCGCGGCGCCGAAGATGCCCATCACTGGATCGAGCCAAGCCCAACCGAGGAATAGCCCGCCGAACAGCGCGACGATGGCGAGCAGCGATGTCGCGGCATCGGCGATGACGTGCAGATAGGCCGATTTTAGGTTGAGATCGTGATGGCCATGGTGGTGTTCTACCGCATGGACATGGTCATGCGTCGCGCCGTGGTCTTGATGATGCGCTTTGCCGAGAATGAGCGCACAGACGATGTTTACGGCTAAGCCGAGCACGGCGACGACGATCGCTTGAATGTACTGAATGGGCTGCGGGGCAACAATGCGCTCCACCGAGCCGAATACCATCATCGCTGCGACGCCGAGTAAGAAAATTGCGCTGGCGAAGCCGCCTAGCACTTCGATCTTCCAGGTGCCAAAGGCGAATCGCGGGTCTTTTGCATAGCGGCGCGCAGTGGCGTAGGCGAACGCCGACAAGCCGATCGCCACGGCGTGCGAACTCATGTGCCAGCCGTCGGCCAGCAGCGCCATGGAATTGAACCACCAGCCGGCAACGATTTCGATCACCATCGCCGCCGCGGTGATCCACATGACCAGCCGCGTGCCGCGCTCGGCGGCCTCGCTGCCAGCGTCGAACACGTGTTCGTGCATCCAGTCGGCGGGCTTTTCGGTATGCATAGTGAAATTCTCTCAAAAGCCCAGCTTGGCACCGGCGCCCAGTGTGCCCGCGCCGAGCAGGGCGAAAATCGCAGCAGCAATGCTGTGCACTACTTTCATCGGAATTTTGGCGGCGAGTTTTTCGACGATGAACACTGCCGGCACATCGGCGATCAACATGCCGAGCGTGGTGCCGATCACCACCATTAGCGGCGAAGTATAGTGCGCGGCCATCGCTACCGCTGCGATCTGCGTTTTATCGCCCATCTCTGCCAGGAAAAACGTATCGAGCGTGGCGCCGAATACGCCCATGTGTCTTGCGAGATCGGCTTCTTCAGCTTCGATCTTATCGGGAATCATGGTCCAAAGCGCCATGCCGATAAACGATAGGCCGAGCACCCAGCGCAGCGCTTCCGGCGCGACGTTGTGCCTGATCCAAGCCCCGAGCTGCGGCGAGTCCGTGGTTGACCATGGTGGCCGCAAAGATTCCCAAGATGATGGGCAGCGGTTTCTTGAAGCGCGCAGCGAGGATAAAAGCGAGCAGTTGCGTCTTGTCGCTTACTTCTGCGAGGGCGACGCCGCCGGTGGAGACGAGGAGCGTTTGCATCAAAATGTCCTAGGACAGTCTCGACGATTGACCACGACGCTTCCCCGGCCCATGCGGAGGCATTGTGGTCAAAGGTCTTGCCAAGCAGAGGAACTGCCTACGCCATGACCCGCCGGTCAAGTGTGTTGACGTAAGCCTCTTCGCAGCGAAGAGCGGCTACTCCCGAATGACGTGAGCATCCTAACCCATGTCCGTGAAACGGCATTCGCATACAGATGATCGTCAGCGACTCAGCAGCTCCACATAAGCTTGGTAGCTGTAGCTGCGGTTTTTCTTTTGCCCGGTCATTTCCGTCACGATGCCAAGATCTTCCAGGGCCTTGACGGCTGCGTTGGCGGTCGGGAAAGTGGTATCCAATTGCTGCCGGACGCGCTCGATGGTGAAGCGCGGCATCATCGGCAGCATTTCGAACAAGCGGTAGTGAGCAGGGCCCGTCTTGGTGGACTGCAATAGGCGTTTGCGGTCAGCAGCAACGAGGCTCGCCACGGCAATGATGTTTTTTTCCGCGTCGCTTGCGGCCATTGCCACGCCTTCCAAAAAGAATGACACCCAGGCTTCCCAATCGCCTTCGGTTCGAATGGCGGAGAGCCGCCGGTAGTACTCTGCTTGGTGCTGTTTCAAGTAGCCGCTGATGTACAGCAATGGCTCGGAGAGCAATCCCCAATGCTCGAACAGCGCGGCGATCAGCAGCCGGCCGATACGGCCGTTGCCGTCGAGGAATGGATGGATGGTTTCGAATTGGGCATGGATCAGCGCTACCTTGATCAAGGCCGGCAAATCCACGGAGGCGTTGTGAATGTATCGCTCCAAGCTCGCGAGCGATTCAGCAACGTGCTCAGGCGGCGGCGGGACAAATACGGCGTTGCCCGGGCGCGTGCCGCCGATCCAATTCTGAGATCGGCGCAACTGACCCGGCTGTTTGCCGGCCCCGCGCGCGCCGTCCATCAACAGACGATGGGCTTCGCACAACAGACGAACGCTGATCGGCATCCCTTGGGTGTCGCGCAATTGCTCTTGAACCCAGCGGAAGGCGCGCAGGTAATTGGTCACCTCCTGCACATCATCGGTGTTGCTGACCCTGAAACCCGCTTCATCGTCGAAGAGATCGGTTAGCGTGGCCTGCGTCCCTTCCATCTGCGACGTGAGCAGAGCTTCTTTGCGGATAGCGCTGTACAGTAGCCAATCCACCGAGGGCACCAGCCCCGACACGCCGGCCAGACGCGCTAGGGCCAGTTCTGCCTGGCGATTGAGGTCATCGAAATCGGCGGCCGACAGAACAGGATCAGCCGGCGGCAGCGGGTGCGGCACAAAGGCACGCACCTGCTCACCGAGCGTCGTGGAGGTCGCATAAGTCCCGGTCGTCCGTTTCATTTAAAGAATTCTTTCATGGCCCGCTCAAATATTAAAGTATTGTTTAATATTAAGGCAACATTAAAGAACGCTTTAGTTCTGGAACGAAGCCTCAGGCCCTTGAGAAGGTGCTCTCATCACGCGTTCGTAAAAGCCACCGCGAGGTGGCCTTTTTGTTTGATGGTGGAGGCGGCGAGAATCGAACCAGGAGGGTTCGCCCGCTAGGGCTCACCCGCTCGCCAGGCTCGGGATCAAAACAGTTTGATCCCTCGAAACCCCTGGCTCGCCGTCCGGCGTTCGCGAGTTCGACTCTCACCGCGCTTGCGCAATCAAACAAAAAAGCCACCGCAAGGGTGGCTTTTTTGTTTGATGGTGGAGGCGGCGAGAATCGAACTCGCGTCCGCAAGCTATCCACAGACAGTTCTACATACTTAGCCTAGTCTTTGTTTCTGACCCTTGTCGCGCCACCAGGCTGGCTCATTACTCGGGCGAGTTACCTTACGTTTAGGGTCGACCGAAGTAACCCCGGCTAACCCGATCCAGTGTGCATGACCATGCTGTGCCCTTGCGAGCCCGGCCCACTGGCAAACCGGAGCATGGTCCAGCCGGTATTAGGCGGCTAGAGCGTAAGTGTCGTCGTTAGCGACTATTGCGTGCAGTTAGTTTTACGAGGTGAACTGCACCTCGGTATGCCCTGCGCTGCTTCTTAACCCACGTCGAAACCAGGTCGCCCCCGGAAATCGATGTAGAACTACCTACTACTCTGGCAATTCTACTCGCTTTGAGTGGCGAGTAATGCCAATAGTTCGGGTGGGGAGTCGATGATGTGGTCGGGCTGCCAGTTGCTTGGGTCGCCCCCGACGCCAAGGTAACCGTAACGCGCGGCGACGAAACCCATGCCGGCGGCGCGCGCTGCTTGCGCATCGCGCAGGTCGTCGCCGACGTAGAGGCAGTGCGGCGCGGGTATTTGCATGCGCTCGGCGGCGAGCAGGAGGGTATCAGGGTGCGGTTTGGCACGTGCGGCGCTATCTCCGCTCAGCACGCACGCGGCGCGGTGTGCGAGGCCGAGGTGATCGAGCAGCGGGTTGGTGAAGCGCGAGGCTTTGTTGGTGACAATGCCCCAGGGCAGGCCGCGTGCTTCGAGCTCGCCGAGCAGATGGTCGATGCCGTCGAACAGCGCGCTGGCGCGGCACATACTGAGTTCGTAGAGGTCGAGATACTCGTCGCGCAGCGCGTCGAACTGCGCGTGCTCCGGCGTGATGCCGAAACCGATTTCGAGCATGCCGCGTGCGCCGCGCGATGCAAGCGGGCGCGATAAGTGCAGCGGCACCGGCTCGCGGCCGTGGCGCTCGAGCAGGAGGTTCAGTGCGTAACCGAGATCGGGGGCGGTGTCCGCCAGTGTGCCGTCGAAATCGAATAGGACGGCGCTGATCGCGCTAGCCATCAGGCTTTGCGGCAGCCCATGATGTAGTTGACGCTGACGTCGCGCTCGAGCGCGTAGATTTTGGTGAGCGGGTTATAGGTCATGCCGATTAAGTCGAATACCGACAATTCGGCTTTGCGGCAATGCGCTGCGAGTTCGTCCGGGCGGATGAATTTCGCGTACTCGTGCGTGCCTTTCGGCAGCAAGTTGAGCACGTATTCCGCCCCGACGATGGCAAACAAGAACGCTTTGGCGTTGCGGTTGATAGTGGAAAAATATACGTAGCCGCCCGGTTTGCACAGCGTCGCACAGGCTTGCACGATGCTGGCCGGGTCGGGCACGTGCTCGAGCATTTCCATGCACGTGACCAAATCGTATTTTCCCGGTTCGTTGCGCGCCAGATCTTCCGCGGCGATGTGGCGGTAGTCGGCGCTCGCGCCGCTTTCAAGTAGGTGCAGCTTGGCGACGCTCAGCGCTTTTTCGGAAAGATCGATGCCGGTGACATGCGCGCCGCGTGCGGCCATCGATTCCGACAAGATGCCGCCGCCGCAGCCGACGTCGAGCACGTATTTGCCGTCGAGCGCGACGATGCGGTCGATGTGGTTCAAGCGCAGCGGATTGATTTCATGCAGTGGCTTGAATTCGGAACTCGGGTCCCACCAGCGGTGAGCGAGCTCGCTGAACTTGGCGAGCTCTTGCGGATCGGCGTTGACGTTCATGCGGTTATTCTAGCCTGCCTATTCGACCCGGATGCGCTCTGCCCAGAGCGCGGCCATGGCTCGCAATTCGTCCGAATCCAATTGCGTGAGCTTGCCCTCAGTGACGCGAGCTTCACCGCGCACCCACACATGGTTAACGTGCTCGCGGCTTGCGGCGTATACCAGTTGCGAGACGACATCGTAACAAGGGCTGTTTTCGACATGCGCCAGATTCACGGCAACGAGATCGGCACTCTTGCCCGGCACGATCGAGCCGATGTCTTCTTCCAAGCGCAACGCACGCGCTGCGTTGAGCGTCGCCATACGCAACGCTTCGTGCGCTGGAACGGCTTCGGCGCGGCCGCTCACGCCTTTGGCGAGCAGTGCGCTCAAGCGCATTTCTTCAAACATGTCCAGGCGGTTGTTGCTCGCCGCACTGTCGGTGCCGATGCCAATGTTTGCGCCGGCTTGACTCAGGGCGGCAATAGGCGCGAAGCCGCTCGCTAGCTTCAGGTTCGAGCTGGGGCAGTGCGCGACATGCACGCCGTGCGCTTGCAGCAATTCAATCTCCGCTGCCTCCAAGTGCACCGCGTGCACCGCTATCAAGCTGGGGCTCAGCAAACCGAGATTCTTCATTCGCGCGAGCGGGCGCACATGGTGCTGCTCGATGCTTTGGCGGATCTCATCGAGCGTTTCATGCACATGCGTGTGGATCGGCACATCGAGTTGCTCGGCGTAAGTGACGATACGCTCGAACGTGCGATCGCTGATCGTGTAGGGCGCGTGCGGGGCGAAGCAGAAGCTCAGCATCGGCTCGCCGCGATATTCGTCGCGTGTGGCCATGCCTTTGTGCAAATAATCTTCGGCATCGGCCGCGTAGTTGGAGGCGAATTCGATGGCGATCATGCCGATGCTCGCGCGCATGCCGGCGTGCAACGCGGCGCGTGCCGCAGCTTCCGGAAAGAAATACATGTCGTTCATGCAGGTGACGCCGCCGCGCAGCATTTCGGCGCAGGCCAGCAGCGTGCCGTCGTAGACGAACTGCGGCGCGACGTGCTTGGCCTCGGCCGGCCAAATGTGCTGCGTGAGCCACTGCATCAGGGGCTGATCGTCAGCCAAGCCGCGCATCAAACTCATGGCTGCGTGCGTATGCAAGTTGACCAGACCGGGGATGAGCGCATGCTCAGGCAGTTCGATGTGATGGGCGCTGTGATATTGCGCGCGCGCTGCGCTGGCGGGCAGCACGTCCGCGACGCGGCCAGCGGACACCACAACGGCATGGCCTTCCAGTACCTGCATGGGCTCGACCGGAACGAGCCAGCGCGGGTAAAGAATGCTGTCGGCGGTTTTCATGCTGCGCAGTCTACAACAGGCTTCCTGCCGCGAAATGGGGACGAAAAAAAACCCCGCGCAGCGCGCGGGGTTTTGTGCTTCGGACTGGCGTTGCTTACTTCTTGCGCTCGCCGCGAACTTCGACTTCCACGCGACGGTTCGGTTGCAAGCACGCTTTCAGCTTCTTGGTGACTTTCTTGCCGGGGCAGTTCACGACCGGCTGACGCTTGCCCTTGCCCGAGATCTTCATCAGGTTGGCATCTACGCCTTTTTCGGCCAAGTACTGTTTCACCGTCGCGGCACGGCGCAGCGACAGGCGATCGTTGTACTTGTGCGAGCCGATGCGATCGGTGTGGCCGATCACGTTGAACGACTGCACGCCGGTGTAGCGGTTCAGCGTGGCGGCCAGCTCGTCCAGCTTCTGCTTGCCTTCCGGCAGCATGAACTTGCGAGTGTAGCGGTCGAAATGGAACAATGCGTCCGCGCTGAGCACGAACTTCTCGTACTCCGGAGCCGGGACCTTTTCTGGTTCGGCTGGTTTCGGGGGCGTTGGCGCTTCCGCTATTTTCTCCGGTGCTGGCACTGCCGCCGGGGCTGGAGCCGGCATGGGTTCCGGTGTCTTCAGGTCGACCGGCGCTTCAGCGACTGGCTCGGGCGGCGCAACCGGGGTAGCGGCGACGCTGTCTTGCGGCAATTGCGTGGAGCCTTCCGCCGCTTGTCCGGCACCTTGTTGCGACCACTTGGTGGTCGGGTCGGTCGCCTCGTCGCCAGCAGCTTGCGGGTCGGTCGGTACTACTGCGATGTCGCCACCGCCAATGTTCGGGCCGGGCACTTCGTATGGAGGTGCATCGCCCACCGGGCCTTGTTCCTGCACTTGAGCTTGTGGCTCGAGTTCGGGGAATTGCGGCATCGGTGCGGGATAAGGTGTTTCCGGCTGTGCAGTGACGGCTGCAGGAGCTTCGGCCGGTGCGGCAGGTGCTGCTACGGCACCTTGTTTCGACCACTTAGTGGTCGGATCGGTGATCGCGTCCGCATTCACCCCTTCGGTAGTGGCCGGGACCACTGCCACCGGTGCGGGTGCAGGCGCTTCCGCTTTCTTCTCCGGCGGTGGCACCGCTGCGGCCGGCGGTGCGGGCGGTGCTTCGGGAGTCTTCGCGACTGGTGCCTTGACTACGCAATCGGCGGGATGATCCTTGCCAAGCGAGAAGCCGAGATTGACGCATTCTTTGTTGCCGGTCCAAACAGGTGAGCCGTGGCCGTCGCGCAAGTGGCCCGTGGTCGCCTGGCCGACGCCAGCGGCTGCGCCCGCTGGTCCGGCAACGGCTGCGGCACCTGAGGAAGCAGGCTTCGCGGAGGGGGCTGCGGAACCCGCGGCAGTGGCGGTCGTACCGGAAGTGCATTCAGCACCGCCGCCGCCTGCACCGGTTTTCAGGCAATCGCCCGCGCCGGTGCGGATGGCACCGCCGGTGCCGCCTTGAACGTTGTCACGTTTCGCCCCAGTTGTTGCAGGTCCGGCAGAGGTTGCCGCAGCGGCCGCAGGCGCGGCAGCAGCCGGCTCAGCAGCCGGGGCAGCGGCGGGTTGCGCAACGGGGGCGGCAGCGGCGGCACAGTCTTGCCCGCCCGCGCCGCTCGTTTGCACGCAGTCCTGCTGACCGGTGCGTACGCCTTTCCCGGCGCCGTCCTTGAGCTGCCCGGCGTCAGCAGCGTACGCCGCCGCTGCCACCAACAGCGTTACGGACGCGATGCCGCCAGCGGCCAGCGTCTTTAAGCGAGGTTTTGTCATGTTGAACTCCCGAGGTTTGAACAAATTTGCATCCTTTAAAGATGTTGTCGTTGGGCAACGGCCGCTGCCTCAACCCCACCGGCGCGAGTAGCGCGCCAACGCGTATAACTTGGCCGAGCAGCCGCTATTCGAGCCCGGAAACTGTTGCAGGCTTCGCGTAATGCTACCGCAAGGCAGTTTGCTAAGGGAAGCAAGCGCTTAGAAGCTCCCCGAATGGGGAGGCAATCGTGGTAGAATTGTTGCAATTTTGCAACACCCAACAATTAGTTACGCTCCACGGCTCCCGTCTTAGCCACCCTCTCAAATGGAACAATTCGCCAAGGAAACGTTACCGATCTCCTTAGAAGAGGAGATGCGCCGTTCGTATCTCGATTACGCCATGAGCGTAATCGTCGGACGTGCCCTGCCCGATGTGCGCGACGGCCTCAAACCGGTGCATCGCCGCGTGTTGTTCGCCATGCACGAAATGAACAACGTGTGGAATCGGCCATATGTTAAGTGCGCGCGCGTGGTCGGGGAGGTCCTCGGTAAGTATCACCCTCATGGAGATTCTCCTACATATGAGGCGCTGGTGCGCATGGCGCAGGATTTTTCCATGCGCTACACGCTGGTCGACGGGCAAGGCAACTTCGGCTCAGTAGATGGGGACAACCCTGCGGCGTATCGCTATACCGAATGCCGCTTGGAGCGCATTAGCGGTGAGTTATTGGCTGATATCGACCGCGAAACGGTTGATTTTGTACCTAACTACGACGGCAAAGAGCTTGAGCCTACCGTTCTGCCGGCCAAAATACCTAATCTGCTAATTAATGGCTCCTCCGGGATCGCGGTCGGCATGGCCACCAACATTCCGCCGCACAATCTATCCGAAGCCATCGATGCTTGCACCGCACTCTTAGAGAATCCGGGCATCGACATCGAAGAACTCATCAACATCATGCCCGCGCCGGATTTTCCCACCGCTGGGATCATCTACGGGTTGGAAGACATTAAGCAAGGCTACCGTACCGGTCGCGGTCGCGTGGTCATGCGTGCGCGCTGCCATTTTGAAGATGTCGACAAAGCCGGTGGCCGCCAGGCCATCATCATCGATGAGTTGCCGTATCAGGTGAACAAAGCGGCGCTCCTGTCGCGCATCGGCGAGCTGGTGCGCGATAAGAAGATCGAGGGCATTTCCAATCTGCGCGACGAATCCGACAAGAGCGGTATGCGCGGCGTTATCGAGTTGAAACGCGGCGAAGTGCCGGAAGTGGTGCTCAACAATCTGTACAAGCAGACGCAGATGCAGGACACCTTCGGCATCAACATGGTGGCCTTGGTCGACAATCAGCCGCGTTTGCTGAACGTTAAGCAACTGCTGGAAGCGTTCCTGCGCCACCGGCGCGAAGTGGTCACGCGGCGCACGCTGTTCGATTTGCGCAAGGCGCGCGATCGCGGCCACATATTGGAAGGATTGGCGGTGGCCCTAGCCAACGTCGACGAGATGATCGAACTAATCAAGCGCTCGCCGACGCCAGCCGAGGCCAAGCAGGGTTTGCTGTTGCGCTCTTGGCGCTCGCAGATCGTCGCCGACATGGTGGCGCGCGCGGAAGCCAAGGATTTCCGGCCCGAGGCTCTGCCGGGCGACGTGGGTTTGCAGACGGACGGTTCGTACCGCCTGTCCGAAGTGCAAGCGCAGCGTATCTTGGAGATGCAGCTCCAGCGCCTGACCAGCATGGAGCAAGACAAGCTGGTGCAGGAATACCGCGAAGTGATGGATCAGATCGCCGATCTGCTCAATATCCTCGCGACGCCGCAGCGCATTACCAAAATCATCGCCGAAGAATTGGCGGCGATGAAAGAGCAGTACGGCGATGCGCGCAAGAGCGAGATCGTTGCTGCCACCGCCGACATGCGCATGGAAGATCTGATCGCCGCCGAAGACGTCGTGGTGACGCTTTCGCACGGCGGCTACATGAAGGCGCAGCCGATTGCGGATTACCGCGCGCAGAAACGCGGCGGGCGCGGCAAGCAGGCAACGGCGACAAAGGAAGACGATTGGGTTGACCGCCTGTTCATCGCCAACACGCACGATTACATATTGTGCTTCTCCAATCGCGGCCGCGTGTACTGGCTCAAGGTGTACACGGTGCCGATCGGCAGCAGTGCCAGCCGCGGCAAGCCCATCGTCAATCTATTGCCGATGGAAGAGGGCGAAAAAATTACGGCCGTGCTGCCGGTCAAGACTTTCGACGAAGAACACTTCATCTTCATGGCCACGGCGCAAGGAACGGTCAAGAAGACGCCGCTATCGGATTTCTCGCGCCCGCGCACCGCCGGCATCATCGCGGTGGATCTAGATGAGGGTGATTACTTGGTGGATGTCGCTATCACCGACGGCAAGCACGATGTCATGCTGTTCTCCGATGCCGGCAAAGCGATGCGCTTCGATGAACAGGATGTGCGGCCGATGGGACGCGGTGCGCGCGGCGTGATCGGCATGCGCCTGGGCGAAGGCCATCAAGTCATCGCCATGCTGGTGGCGGAAGACGAGCAGCAAGCGGTGTTGACCGCCACTGAAAACGGCTACGGTAAGCGCACGCCGATCGTCGAATACACTCGCCACGGGCGCGGCACGCAAGGCATGATCGCCATCGCCACTTCCGAGCGCAATGGCAAAGTGGTGGCAGCCACGCTGGTGCGCGAAGACGACGAGATCATGTTGATTTCCACTGGTGGCATCTTGATCCGCACGCGCGTGAAAGAGATCCGCGAGATGGGCCGCGCTACCCAAGGCGTGGTGCTGATCAACGTCGGCGAAGGCGAGAAGTTGATCGGACTAAGCAGAATTGCCGAGACGGAGGAAGGGGAGAACGGCAACGGGGAAGGTGAATCTCAAGACAATACTTGAAACGTGAAACGTGAAACGTGAAACGTGAAAGGCTTCCTGTCGAGGCATATTCACGTTTCACGTTTCACCTTTCACTCCTAGAGCATGTAAGCAATGAAACGAGCAATCAATTTCAGCGCCGGCCCTGCCGTGCTCCCAGAAGAAGTGTTGCGCCAAGTGCAAGAGGAAATGCTGGACTGGCGCGGCAGCGGTATGTCGGTGATGGAAATGAGCCATCGCGGCAAAGAGTACATCGCCATACACGAGCAATGCGTCGCCGATTTGCGCGAGTTGATGGCGATCCCGGCTAACTACAAAGTGTTGTTGTTGCAGGGCGGTGCGACCAGCCAGTTCGCGATGATCCCGCGCAACCTGCTGCGCGGCAAGACCAGCGTCGATCACGTCTACACCGGCGAGTGGTCGAAGAAGGCGATCAAGGAAGGCAAGATATTTTCCAAGGTGAATGTCGTGGCCAGCAGCGAGGACAAGAATTTCACCTACGTGCCGCCGCAATCGAGTTGGAAGCTGGACGAGAACGCGGCGTACGTGCACATCTGCACCAACGAAACCATCGGCGGCGTCGAGTTTCATTGGACGCCGGATACCGGCAAAGTGCCACTGGTGGCGGATATGTCTTCGCACTTCGTTTCGCGCCCGGTCGACGTATCGAAGTACGCCTTGATCTACGCGGGTGCGCAGAAGAACCTAGGGCCGTCGGGCCTGACGGTCATCATTGTGCGCGATGATTTGATCGGAACCACGATTCCGAATACCGCGACGATGTTCGACTACAAACAGCACGCCGAAGCCGATTCCATGATCAATACGCCGCCGTGCTTCGCGATTTACGTTTCCGGCTTGGTGCTGCAGTGGATCAAGCGCAACGGCGGTTTGCCTGCCATGGAAAAGCGCAACATCGAGAAGGCCAACGTGTTGTACAACTTTCTCGACGCGCAAAGCTTCTACCGCTCGCCGGTCAACAAGGCCGACCGCTCGCGCATGAATGTGCCGTTTACGCTGCCGGACGAAAAGCTCGATGAGGCATTTCTCAAGGGCGCGAAGGAGCACAACATGGTGCAACTCAAAGGCCATCGCTCCGTGGGCGGCATGCGCGCGTCGATTTACAACGCCATGCCGATCACCGGCGTGAAGACGCTGGTGGAGTACATGGGCGAGTTCGCGCGCAAGTACGGCTAGTCCTGTACTTGGGGGGATATCCTCGGTTCATTCTCGTTGTCAAAGGGTGAGCATGATATCCCACCCAGAGTATAAGCTTTCTCAGGTTTTCCGGCACGACAGCGCGCAGCCATTCCGCTAGAATCTGGCAGCCTTCCAACTCGCCAAACACAATGACGCAGCAGCAATCTCCGTATCAAATCCTCACCCTCAACCAGATTTCGTCGGTCGGTCTGAAGCGCTTTCCTGAAGCCGCTTACGAAATTGGCAATGACATCAAAAAGCCGGACGCCATTTTGGTCCGCTCGCAGAACATGCTCGACATGGAGATTCCGGCGAGTGTGAAAGCGATCGGTCGAGCGGGGGCGGGCGTGAACAATATTCCAGTAGACAAGATGAGTGCGCGCGGTACGCCCGTATTCAATGCGCCCGGGGCGAACGCCAACGCGGTGAACGAACTGGTGATAGCCTCGATGCTAATGGCCAGCCGCAACTTGGTTCCGGCTGTGCGATTTGTGGCTGGCATCGAGGGTGAAGACAAAGCACTGCACGAACTAGTAGAGAAAGAAAAGAAGCATTACGCGGGCGTGGAATTGCCCGAGCGCAGCATCGGTATTATCGGCTTGGGGGCGATCGGCTCGCTCGTGGCGAACACGGCGACCAAGCTCGGCATGAGCGTGCTCGGCTACGATCCTGATCTGACGGTCGATGCAGCGTGGCGGCTGCCCTCGACCGTCAAGCGCATGCACTCCATCGAAGAGTTGGTGCGCCAAAGCGAATTTATTTCGCTGCACGTGCCGCTCAACGATAAAACGCGCAAATTGATCGACGCCAAGCGCGTGGCGGCGATGCGCAACGCCACCGTGCTGCTTAACTTCGCGCGCGAAGGCTTGATCGACGAAGATGCCGTGCTGGAAGGATTGAACAGCAAGAAGATCAAGTGGTATTTGTGCGATTTTCCGACCAAAAAGTTGAAGGGCCACGCGCGCGTCGTCGCCTTTCCGCATCTCGGCGCGTCCACGGAAGAAGCCGAAGAGAATTGCGCGCGCATGGTGGTCGATCAAGTGCGTGATTTCCTCGAGAACGGTAACATTCGCAACGCGGTGAACTTGCCGGATGTGGCCATGCCGCGCGAGGCGCCCCACCGCGTCGGCATAGTCAACGCCAATGTGCCGAACATGTTAGGCCAAATCTCCACGACCATGGCGCAAGCAAAACTCAACATCCACAACATGATGAACAAATCCAAGGGCGATTTGGCGTACACCTTGGTGGATGTCGACAGTACTATCAGCGCTGCCGTGGTGAAGAAGCTCGCATCGATTGAAGGCGTGCTGTCCGTGCGCGCCATTCCGCTGCCGCAGGATCGGTAATGGCTGAAGATTTGGCGGGCCTGCGCGCCAAGATCGACGCCATCGACGAGCAGTTGCTGCGTTTGCTGAATGAGCGCGCGCATTGCGCGCAAGCGATCGGCCATCTCAAGAGCGGGCCGATTTACCGGCCGGAACGCGAAGCCCAGGTGCTCGCTCGTGTCGCACAAAGCAATCCCGGTCCGCTACAAGCGCAGCATGTGCAGCAAATTTTCCGTAACATTATGTCGGCATGTTTGGCGCTGGAGCGTCCGCTGAGCGTGGCCTTTCTTGGGCCAGAAGGCACTTTCAGCCAAGCGGCGACGGTGAAGCAGTTCGGCGCCGCAGCGACCGCGGTGGCATGCGCGTCGATCGATGATGTGTTCCGCCAAGTGGAAAGCGAGGCCGCCGACTACGGCGTGGTGCCAGTGGAGAATTCGACCGAGGGAGCGATCGGCCGCTCGCTCGATTTGATGGTGGAATCGCCGCTCAAAGTGTGCGGCGAGACGCTGTTGCGCATTCATCACAACTTGCTGGTGCGCGACGGGCAGACCGAGTTGAACGCGATCAAGACAGTGTACTCGCATGCGCAATCGCTCGGACAATGTCAGGAGTGGTTGAACAAGAATTTGCCGGGCAGCGCGCGCGTACCCGTGGCGAGCAATGCGGAGGCCGCGCGGCGCGCAGCGAACGAGGCCGGCAGCGCGGCGATTGCCGGCGAGCATGCAGCGCAAGCGCACGGCCTGAAAGTGCTGCGCGCGCATATTCAGGATCAGTCGCAAAACACGACGCGGTTTTTGGTGCTGGGACGCTTCGAAGTGGCCCCGTCCGGAAAGGACAAGACCTCGCTGGTAATGTCGGCGAAGAATCGCCCCGGCGCCATGCATGACTTGCTGACGCCGTTGGCCGCTAACGGCGTGAGCATGACTAAGATGGAGTCGCGTCCTTCGCGCACAGGGCTATGGGAGTATTTGTTTTTCGTTGACCTCGAAGGGCACACGCAAGACGAAAAAGTGGCGCGTGCGCTGGAACAAATCCGTGAGCGCGCGTTGTTCGTCAAGGTTTTGGGTTCTTACCCTGCAGCGGTGTTTTGATGACGCAAAGTTTGTGTGACTTCGCCCCGCCCTACATACGCGATATCGCGCCCTATGTGCCCGGTAAACCCATTTCCGAGTTGGAGCGTGAACTGGGCATCTCCGACATCATCAAACTGGCCTCCAACGAGAATCCGTTGGGCGCCAGCCCGCGTGGCATACAAGCTGCGCGCGCTGCACTCGAAGGCATCGCGCTCTACCCAGATGGCAACGGCTACGAGCTGAAGCAAGCGCTGATGCGCAAGCTGGGCGTGGCGATGGAGAGTTTAGTGCTCGGTAACGGCTCGAACGATGTGCTTGAGCTGGTCGCGCGCGCTTTTCTGCGCCCCGGCGCGGCAGCGGTGTTTTCACAGCACGCGTTCCTCGTCTATCCGCTGGTGGTTAAGGCGACCGGTGCGCGCGCCATCGTCACGCCGGCACTACACTACGGCCACGACCTGGTTGCCATGGCGCGTGCCGTGGACGCTGATACGCGCATCGTGTTCGTGGCAAATCCGAACAATCCGACCGGCACATTTGAAACGCTTGCGGCGATCGAAGCGTTCCTGCGCAGCGTGCCGCGCCAAGTCCTGGTGGTTCTCGACGAGGCATACACCGAGTACTTGCCGCCGGCGCAGCACACCAATGCGGCCGCATTGGTGCAGGCGTTTCCTAATTTGGTAGTCACGCGCACGTTTTCCAAAGCCTATGGTCTTGCTGGACTGCGTGTGGGCTACGCTGTAGCGCAGCCGGAGGTGGCGGATCTCATGAACCGCGTGCGCCAGCCGTTTAACGTAAACAGCGTGTCATTGGCAGCGGCGCAGGCAGCTCTGGACGACAGCGAGTTTCTCGAGCGCAGTCGCCAAGTGAATGAACAAGGGTTGCGCGCCCTGGAACTCGGCTTCAAACGTTTGGGTTTGGAATTTATCCCGTCGCTAGCGAACTTCATCACGGTAAGAGTTGGCGCCGCGGCGGCGGTTTATCAAGGTCTGCTGAAGCGCGGCGTGATTGTGCGTCCAGTCGGCAACTATGACCTGCCGGAATTCCTGCGCGTCACTGTTGGCACGCCGGCGCAGAACGAACGCTTTCTGAAGGCGCTGCAAAGCGTCCTCCACGAGCAGCCGCATCGGTAACCCCGTGGCAGCACGCATAGGCACCGTCGCGATTGTCGGCGTCGGTCTCATCGGCGGCTCATTCGCGTTGGCACTCAAGCAAGCGAATCTGGTGGATCGTGTCGTGGGCGTTGGGCGCCGTCAAGCAAGCGTCGATGCGGCCCTGAAACTTGGCGTAATCGATCACGCAGCTACGGATGTGGCGGCGGCGGGTTCGGCGGACCTTGTGCTCTTCGCCATGCCGGTTGGCCAGATGGCGGAGGCGATGAATGCGTTGGCACCGCATCTGGCTGCGCACACACTGCTAACCGATGCGGGCAGCACCAAGCAAGATGTTGTAGCGCGCGCGCGGCAACATCTAGGTGAGGCGTTACCGCGCTTCGTGCCCGCGCACCCGATCGCGGGTGCGGAGCAAAGCGGCGTTGAAGCTGCGCGCGCAAATCTGTATCAAGATCGGGATGTCATCCTCACACCGCTGGCTGAGACGGATGCAGCCAGCGTGCAACGGGTGGCCGAGCTTTGGCGGGCGTGCGGCGCGAAAGTGAGTGAGATGTCGCCTGCGCAGCATGATGAGATATTCGGCGCCGTGTCTCATCTGCCGCACCTGGTCGCCTATGCATTGGTGAATATGCTGGCTCAGCGTCCCGACGGCGAGCGGCTGCTTGGTTTCGCCGGCGCGGGTTTTCGCGATTTCACCCGTATCGCCAGTTCGTCGCCGGAAATGTGGCGCGATATCGCATTGGCCAATCACGCGGTGTTGCAACACGAGTTAACTGATCTGCAACAACACTTCGATCGTCTGCGCGAATTGTTACGTAGCGGCGATGGCGCCGGGTTGGAGCGCATTTTCGGCGCGGCGCGCGCGGCACGGCAGGATTGGTTAAAGCGCAAGGGCTATGCGCAGGAGTGAGCGCAATTTTCGTTGCACTTGTTACCGCAGACACCCAAGACGCTAATTGACGATGACGACTTATTTGCTCAACCCTGGCGGAAAACTAACGGGCAACGTGCGCGTGCCTGGTGACAAATCCGTTTCGCATCGATCCATCATGCTTGGCGCAATTGCGGAAGGCATCACTGAAGTGAGCGGTTTTCTCGAAGGCGAGGACGCCATTTCCACTATGAACGCCTTTCGCGCCATGGGCGTGCGCATCGATGGCCCGCTTCAGGGCAGGGTCACGGTGAACGGCGTTGGCATGCACGGGTTGCGCGCACCGTCGGGCGCGATCGATTGCGGTAACTCCGGCACCTCAATGCGTTTGCTCAGCGGCTTGCTGGCTGGACAAGACTTTGCCTGTGAGCTGGTCGGCGACTCAAGTTTGATGAAGCGTCCGATGCGGCGCGTTGCGGAACCTTTGTCGCGCATGGGCGCCGACATCGCCACCGGCGCCGACGGGCGTCCGCCGGTGCGTATCGCGCCGGCCAAGGCGCTGCGCGGCATTGCGTACGACATGCCGGTGGCAAGCGCGCAAGTGAAATCGTCGCTGTTACTGGCCGGGTTATACGCGCAAGGGCGCACCTGTGTGCGCGAGCCGGCGCCGACGCGCGATCACAGCGAGCGCATGCTGCGCGCTTTTGGCTATCGCATCGATGTGAACGGCAATCAAGTCTGCCTGGACGGCGGCGGCAAGCTGCGCGCGGCGCCGATTCAGGTGCCGGCGGATATTTCTTCCGCTGCGTTTTTCATGGTGGGCGCCAGTATTGCGCCGCAATCGGACATCTTGTTAACTGATCTGGGCATCAACCCAACGCGCACCGGCATCATCGACATTTTGCGCGCGATGGGCGCCGATTTGACGCTGAGCAATCAGCGCGAGTTAGGCGGTGAGCCGGTGGCGGACATACGCGTGCGCAGCGCCAAGCTGCGTGGTATCGCCATCCCAGAGCACCTCGTGCCGCTGGCCATCGACGAATTCCCGGCGATCTTCATTGCCGCCGCCAACGCCGACGGTGAGACAGTATTGACCGGCGCGGAAGAACTGCGCGTAAAGGAGTCCGACCGCATCCAAGTGATGGCAGACGGCTTGCGCGTGCTGGGTGTCAATGCGACGCCGACGCCGGATGGCATGCGCATCGTCGGTGCTCGTGCGGCGGCAAGTCCGGCCACCGCAACTGCGCACAGCTATAGCGGTGGTGAGATCGACAGCCACGGCGATCACCGCATTGCGATGTCGTTCGCGATGGCGGCGTTGACTGCGCGGGCACCGATCACAATAAGAGATTGCGCCAACGTGGCGACTTCGTTTCCCGGCTTCGTCGAGATTGCCGTGCGCGCTGGGCTGGCGATTCGGGCGGCTTGATTTGGCTTGAGCGCCGAGTTTCTGCACCTTAGACATGACGGCTGGTTCCGCACCTTCTAATCCAGCGGTACTGCCGCCGGTGATCGCCATCGACGGACCCTCCGCGTCCGGCAAGGGGGCGGTGGCCTCCAGAGTGGCCGCAGCGCTCGGTTTTCACTACTTGGATAGCGGTGCGATTTATCGTGCAGCGGCGCTAGCGGTCGCCCGTGCCGCGCTCGACCCTGCGCGCAGCGGGCAAGAAGCCTTAGCCGATCTGGTGGGGCGCATGCCGCTTAGTTTTAGCGCTGGTCGAGTGATACTCGATGCGGAAGACGTAACCGATTCAATTCGTTCGGAAGAATGCGGCAGGCAGGCGTCCCTGGTGGCCGCGCTGCCCTTGGTGCGCCTGGCGCTGCTGGCGCGCCAGCGCGCGTTTCGGCAGCCGCCCGGCTTAGTGGCAGACGGGCGCGACATGGCCAGCGTCGTTTTCCCCGACGCGCGCCTGAAAGTGTTCCTTACGGCCAGTGCCGAGGTGCGTGCCGAGAGGCGTTATAAGCAGTTGATGGATAAAGGAATCCATGCTAATATCGCGCAGCTTTTGCAGGATATTAGGCACCGCGACGAGCGCGACAGTTCGCGCGCAACGGCGCCCCTGCAAAAGGCGGCAGGCGCCTACGAACTCGACACTTCTTCTCTGACCATTGATCACGCGGTGGCATGGGTTTTGGAGCGGTACGAGCGGCAGCAAAGTAGCTGAGCCTACCCGCACCCCACGCCAGCCTGAAGCTCGGTTAGTGCTAAGTTTTCCGGCGGATCATCCGCCGGCGCGCAGCACTTTTCGATTTGACGCTGGATTTGACTAACCCAACCAGTATTGGTTTTGTATCGCAAAGGTTTTATGGCCACTCTCGCCTCCTCAATCGCTGCCCCCAAAGAAAGTTTTGCCGCACTGTTCGAAGAAAGCCTATCGCATCAAGAGATGCGCTCAGGCGAAGTTATTACCGCCGAAGTCGTCGGCATCGACGCGAATTTTGTCACTGTCAATGCGGGGCTGAAGTCGGAAAGCCTGATCGCGCTAGAAGAGTTCCGCAATGACCGGGGGGAAGTCGAGGTTAAGGTAGGCGATTTCGTCAAGGTCGCCATTGATGCGGTGGAGGATGGCTACGGGTCGACCAAGCTTTCGCGCGAAAAGGCCAAGCGCTTGGCGGCATGGCTGGATTTGGATGAGGCGATGGCGAAGGCCACCGTCGTGAAAGGCGTGGTCAGTGGCCGCGTTAAAGGCGGGTTGACGGTGATGGTTAACGGCATCCGCGCGTTTTTGCCGGGCTCGCTGGTCGATATTCGACCGGTCAAAGACACCACGCCGTTTGAAGGCAAGGAACTCGAGTTCAAAGTTATCAAACTCGACCGCAAACGCAACAACGTGGTGGTATCGCGCCGCGCGGTGGTGGAAGAATCGCAAGGCGTCGAGCGCCAAGCGCTGCTGGAAAGCTTGAAGGAAGGTGCCGTGGTCAAGGGCATCGTCAAGAACATTACCGATTACGGCGCATTCGTCGACCTCGGCGGCATCGACGGCCTGTTGCACATCACCGATTTGGCTTGGCGCCGCGTCAAGCATCCGTCCGAAGTTCTGAATGTCGGCGACGAAGTCGAAGCCAAAGTACTCAAGTTCGATCAAGAGAAAAACCGTGTTTCGCTCGGCATGAAGCAGCTCGGCGAAGATCCGTGGGTGGGTCTCGGCCGCCGCTATCCGACCGGCACGCGCCTGTTCGGCAAGGTGACCAACTTGACCGACTACGGAGCATTCGTCGAGATCGAGCAAGGCATCGAAGGTTTGGTGCACGTCTCCGAAATGGACTGGACCAACCGCAATGTGCACCCGAGCAAAGTGGTGCAGTTGGGCGACGAAGTCGAAGTCATGGTGCTGGAAATCGACGAAGAACGCCGCCGCATTTCGCTCGGCATCAAGCAGTGCCTGCCGAACCCCTGGGAAGAGTTCTCGATGAACCACCAGAAGGGCGAGAAAGTGCGTGGGCAAATCAAGTCGATCACCGATTTCGGCGTGTTCGTCGGGCTACCGGGCGGCATCGACGGTCTGGTGCACTTGTCCGATCTATCCTGGTCGCAGAGCGGCGAGGAGGCGGTGCGCAACTACAAGCGCGGTGACGAAGTCGAAGCCGTGGTGCTGGGCATCGATACCGAACGCGAGCGCATTTCGCTCGGTATCAAGCAGCTCGCCGGCGATCCGTTTACCAGCTACACCTCGACGCATGATAAGGGTAATTTGGTCAACGGCACGGTTAAGAGCGTCGACGCTAAAGGCGCGGTGATTGCGCTGGATGCCGACGTGGAGGGCTACTTGCGCGCTTCCGAAGTCTCGCGCGACCGCGTCGAGGATGTGCGTACCAAACTCAAAGAAGGCGACAGCGTAGAAGCCGTCATTATTAACGTAGACCGCAAGAACCGCTCGATTAACCTATCTATCAAACAAAAAGATGCCGCAGACGAATCAGCCGCCATGCAGAGACTGCAAGCTGAGAACTCGACCGGCACGGCGGGGACAACGAGCCTAGGCGCGTTGTTGCAGGCGAAGTTAGGCGGCAAGACTACCGACAAATAACACGCAAAGAAGGCTGACGCATGACCAAGTCAGAGCTGATCGCGGCGCTGGCAGAACGTCACACTCAGTTGGTCGCGAAGGATACCGAGCTCGCAGTCAAGACTGTGCTGGACGCGATGGCGCAGGCGTTGGCGGAAGGCCAGCGCATTGAAATACGCGGTTTCGGCAGCTTCGGGCTGAACTACCGGCCGCCACGCACCGGACGCAACCCCAAAACTGGGGAGCGCGTTCAGGTGCCGCCGAAGCACGTGCCGCACTTTAAGGCCGGCAAGGAGCTGCGCGACCGCGTCGACTACGAGGGCAACACGCCGGCGCAGACGCCTTCCGCAACGCCGGCGGCGGTGCTGGAAGAATAGTGTACTGCCAGTTGATTAGGCATGTAACTCGCATCCAGCCTTGCATTTCAGGATACCCTGAAAGGGGTATACCGTGAGTTACTTCTCTTTGGCACTGAAGATCGCGATCTTTATCGCCTTGGTCGGATTCGTCATTGCCAACTCTCAGCCGGTCGAATTGAGGTACTGGTTCAGTTACCAATGGCAGGCGCCGCTGGTGCTGATCATTGTCGCGTTCTTCATTATCGGTGTCGTGGTTGGCCTGCTTGTCTCGCTGACGGCGATCTTCCGCTTGCGCCGTCAGGTGCAGGCCTTGAAAAAAGAACTCAAAGTGCAAGCAACGGCGGTGACATCAGCTCCCGCAGCGATTCCGCCGGCCGCGCCCGCACCCATTCCCGAGCATCCAGTTGCTTAAGTGCGCGATCCGATGCTCGGCGTGAGCGCAGCGGCGATCAGCGCAGATGGAATTTGAGTTCTGGTGGTTGTTGGCGTTTCCGCTGTTCTTCGGTCTCGGCTGGATCGCGGCTCGCATCGATATCAAGCACTTGTTAAGCGAGTCGCGCGCGCTGCCCGCGTCTTACTTCAAGGGCTTAAACTTCCTCATCAACGAGCAACCTGATAAAGCGATCGAAGCTTTTCTCGAAGTCGCGCGTGCGGATCAACAGACCACGGAATTGCATTTCACGCTGGGCGGGTTGTTTCGCCGGCGCGGCGAAGTTGATCGGGCTATTCGTATGCACCAAGCGCTAATCGATCGCCAGGATTTGAGCGTGGAACAGCGTCAGGCCGCCCTGTTCGAACTGGCGCAGGACTATCACAAGGCCGGTATGCTCGATCGCGCCGAACAGCTCTTTAGCAAATTGAGCGAGTCGGAACATGCTGGCCAGGCGCTGCGTTTTCTGCTCGAGATCTATGTGACGGAGAAGGATTGGCCGAAAGCAGTCGAAACCGCCAAAGCGCTCGAGCGGCGCAGCAGCGAGCCGCTCAACAAGGAGATCGCCAACTACTACTGTGAGCTCGCCGCCGGCGAGTATGCGCATTCGCGTCCTCACGAAGCGCGCGAATATCTCGACAAGGCGCTGCAAGTGAACCGCAAATGCGTGCGCGCGCATGTGATGTTGGGTGATTGGGCGGCCAAAGAAGGCCAACACAGCGAGGCGGTCGAGCAGTGGAAGAAAGTTGAAGGCCAGAACCCCGCGTACTTGTTTCTGGTAGCGGACCGGCTGCTGCAAAGCTATCGCACCCTCGGGCGCGCTCCGGAAGGGCTGACGCTGCTGCGCGGCTTTCAAGAGCGTTATCCGGCCATGGGACTGCTCGATGCTGCGTTTCAGGCAACGCTGGAAGGCGAGGGCGCGCAATCGGCTTACCGGCTGGCGCGCGAGGAATTGCGCCGCAATCCGACTTTGCCGGGGCTCGACAAATTCTTAGAAGCCCAACTGCTCGAGTCAACCGACGAGCGGCGCGGCGATGTGCAACTGGTGAAAAATTTGGTGCAAAGCCACAGCGCGCGCTTTGCTTACTATCAATGCGTCCAATGTGGTTTCAAGGCGCGGCAGTTTTATTGGCATTGCCCGGCTTGTGGGAATTGGGAGAGTTTTCCGCCGCGCCGTCACGCCGAACGCGAGCCTTCCGCACTGCAATTATCGTGAGCTCAAGTACGCAGCCACATGCGCGTGGAAAAGTGGGGAGAGTTTTCCGCCGCGCCGTCACGCCGAACGCGAGCCTTCTGCACTGCAGTTATCGTAAACTCATGTACAGAGTCGCATGCGCGTGGAAAAGTGGGGAGAGTTTTCCGCCGCGCCGTCACGCCGAACGCGAGCCTTCTGCACTGCAGTTATCGTAAACTCATGTACAGAGTCGCATGCGCGTGGAAAAGTGGGGAAAGTTTTCCGCCGCGCCGTCACGCTGAACTAGAGTCGGGCCTTTGCAATTTTGCTAGATCAAATTCATGAAAGATAGTGCGAAACTGATCGTTGCTCTGGATTTCGCCGCAGAAGCAGACGCGTTGGCGATGGCCAATCAACTCGACCGGTCGCTATGCAAAGTGAAAGTGGGCAAAGAACTGTTCACCGCGGCTGGGCCGTCGCTGGTGCGCCGCTTAGTTGATACCGGTTTCGACGTGTTTCTGGATTTGAAGTTTCACGATATACCCAATACGGTCGCGGGTGCGTGCCGCGCAGCGGCCAAACTCGGTGTCTGGATGATCAATGTGCACGCCGGTGGCGGACGTGACATGATGCTTGCCGCGCGCGAAGCGATCGAAGCCGGCGCGTCGCGGCCCTTGCTGATTGCGGTCACGGTGTTGACGAGTTTGTCCGACCAAGCGCTGCAGGAGGTGGGAGTTGCCGCGGGCGCGGCCGCGCAGGCCGACCGGTTGGCACGTTTGACGCACGCCAGTGGTCTCGACGGCGTCGTGTGCTCCGTGCATGAGGTGGCGGGCATTAAACAAGCTTGCGGCGCGGCGTTTTTGACGGTCACGCCCGGCATCCGTTTTGCGGAGGACGCTAAAGGTGATCAAGTGCGCGTCGCCACGCCGCAGTTCGCGCGCGCGCAAGGCGCCGATTACTTGGTCATGGGCCGTCCGATTACGCAGGCGCCCAATCCGCGCCAGCGCTTGCTGGAAGTTGAACGCGCACTGCAACAAGAAAAGGATGTAAGGCCATGAAACTCACCATGATCGGCACGGGCTACGTTGGCCTGGTCACAGGCACGTGCTTCGCCGAAGTCGGCAACGATGTCATGTGCCTCGATATCGATCAAAGCAAAATCGAGAAACTGCGCCGCGGCGAAATTCCGATTTACGAGCCGGGTTTGGCAGAGATGGTCAAGCGCAACGTCGCGGCCGAGCGGCTGCATTTCACTTCAAACATCGACGAAAGCGTGGCATTCGGTGACGTGCAATTCATCGCCGTCGGCACCCCGCCCGGTGAAGACGGATCGGCCGACTTGCAGCACGTGCTCGCCGCGGCGCGCAATATCGGCGCGCGCATGAAGTCGCGCAAAGTGGTGGTGGATAAGTCGACTGTGCCGGTAGGAACCGCAGACCGAGTACGCGCCGCGATCCAAGGCGAATTGGACAAACGCGGTGTCAGCATTCCGTTTGGCGTGGTCTCTAACCCGGAATTTCTGAAGGAGGGCGCGGCGGTTGAAGATTTCATGCGTCCCGACCGTGTCGTGATCGGTGCCGAGGACGAAGAATCGATCGGCATGATGCGCGCGCTGTACGCGCCGTTTCAGCGCAGCCATGAGCGCCTCATCATCATGGATGTGCGTTCGGCAGAGCTTACGAAGTATGCTGCCAATGCGATGCTGGCTACGCGCATTTCGTTCATGAACGAGCTGGCGCTGCTCGCAGAGAAGCTCGGCGCCGACATCGAAAGAGTGCGCCAAGGCATCGGTTCGGATCCGCGCATTGGCTACCAGTTTCTTTATCCCGGTTGCGGCTACGGCGGCTCTTGTTTTCCGAAGGATGTCATGGCGCTGCGGCGCACCGGCGACGACAACGATCTGGAACTTGGCGTGCTGGGCGCGGTGCACGATGCCAACGAGCGCCAAAAGCAGGTGCTGGCGAACAAGATCATCGCGCGCTTCGGCAGCGACTTGTCCGGAAAGCAATTCGCCATGTGGGGACTCGCGTTCAAGCCGAATACCGACGATATGCGCGAAGCGCCCAGCTTGGTCGTCATTCGCGAATTGACGCAGCGCGGCGCCAGCGTGCTGGCGTACGATCCGGTGGCGATGGCGCATGCGCGCCAACTGCTCGCTGGACAAAAGGGGGTGAGTTTTGCCGAGTCGCCGTCGGCGGCGCTCAAGGGCAGCGACGCGCTAGCTATCGTCACCGAATGGAAGGAGTTTCGCAGTCCCGACTTCGCGTCGATGAAAGCAACGCTACGCAGCCCGGTGATCTTCGATGGACGCAACATGTACGACCCGGCGTTCGTCAAGAAGCAGGGGCTTGAGTACTACGGCATTGGGCGTGGCTGACCGCGCGCTGCTCGTCCGAAAGTAGGCGAATGAATCTGCCGGATTTTTCCCGCGCCCGCGTGCTGATAGTTGGCGACGTCATGCTCGATCGCTACTGGTTCGGCGATGTGCAGCGCATTTCGCCGGAAGCTCCGGTGCCGGTGGTGCACGTCACGCGCGTGGAGCAGCGCCCGGGTGGTGCGGCGAATGTGGCGCGCGGGATAGCGGCCCTTGGAGCACAAGCGCGCTTATTGGCGGTGATCGGTGACGATGAAGCGGGCACTGCGCTCAGCGCGTTGCTGGCGCAAACCGGCGTCGAGGCAAAGTTGCATCGCGATGCAGCGTTGGAGACCACCGTCAAGCTGCGCGTCATCGGCCGCCAGCAGCAATTAATCCGCTTGGATTTCGAGCGCGCGCCCAGCCACGCCGTGCTTGCCAACAAGCTCGCCGATTTCCAGAGCATGCTGGCCGATGCGGACCTGGTCGTGCTCTCTGACTACGCCAAAGGCGGTCTCACCAATGCACGCGAGATGATCGCGCTGGCGCGCCAGCGCGGCGTCGCAGTAATCGTCGACCCGAAGGGCGAGGACTATGAACCGTATCGCGGCGCCAGCCTGCTTACACCCAATCGCGGCGAGTTGCGTTCCATCGTGGGTACCTGGCGCAGCGAGGAAGAGTTGCGTAGCAAAGCGCAAGGCTTGCGCGAGCGCTTGGCTTTGGATGCCTTGCTGATAACGCGCAGCGAGGAAGGCATGACCTTGTTTCGCAGCGACGGCGTGCAGCATGTGCCCGCACAGGCGCGCGAAGTGTTCGACGTGACGGGGGCCGGGGACACGGTTGTGGCCGCTCTTGCGGTCATGCGCGCCGCGGGCGCCGGATGGGATGAAGCGGTGCAAGTGGCAAACCGCGCCGCGGGCTTAGTGGTCGGCAAGTTGGGGACGGCGGTGGTCTCGCGCGCGGAGTTGTCCGGCGGTTGAATCGGCAACGGCGATTGCAGCACGGCCGCTAGGTTGTTAACCTGCATCCAGCGCGCGCTGCATACTCGCGCGGGCAGCCTGTTGAGCCCTAGGGAGACGAAAATGAAGACTTTATTGCTAATGCTCAGTCTATTGTTCGCACTGAGCGGCACGGCGCTGGCGCGCATGAACGTCAACACCGCGACGCAAGCGGAGCTGGAAACGCTGCCGGAGGTGGGACCGGTCAAAGCAAAAGCGATCATCGACTACCGCAAGAAGAACGGCCCATTCAAGTCGATCGAGGATCTGCAAAAGGTGAACGGCGTCGGACCGGTAACGACTAAGGCGATCAAAGATCAGATCGGCTTCAGCGGACCTTCAACGCCGGTTGCGGGCGGCAAGAAAGAAACGCTGGAGGCCGTTAAGGCAAAGGATGCGCCAAAACCCATCACTCCCTCGGTGCCCAAGCCTGTCGGCGCTGCGCCCGGGGCAAACGCAAAACCGATGGCAGGCAATGCGGCCGGTGCGAGCAAAGCGAAAGACAAACCGGTCGATGCCGTGGATCGCGGCAAAGGCAACGATAAAGCGGTTAGCAACAAGCTCAAGGAAGCGCCGGTTCTCAAAAACAGCAACATCGGCACCGGCAAGGAAAAACCGAAGTAGCGGCACGCGGCCGGTTGCCGGCATCGAGCCGGCGGCGAGCGGCGGACGCGCGCGTGCGATAATTTGTCTCGTACGCATTGCGCATTGAGAATATGTATTCGCATCAAGACGACTTCGTGGGCAACACGCCGCTTGTTCGCCTCAAGCGTTTGCCTGGCAAGACCAGCAATGTCGTGCTCGCCAAACTCGAAGGCAACAATCCAGCAGGCTCGGTCAAAGATCGACCCGCGCTCGCGATGTTTCTCGGCGCGGAGCGGCGCGGCGAAATTAAACCGGGCGACACGCTCATCGAAGCCACCAGCGGCAACACTGGCATCGCACTGGCGATGGTGGCGGCGATGCGCGGCTATAAGATGATTTTGGTGATGCCCGAGCATTTGAGCATCGAACGCCGCCAGACCATGGGCGCCTACGGCGCCAAGTTCGTGTTGACGCCGGAAAAGGGCGGCATGGAAGAAGCGCGCGATGTGGCCGAGCGCATGCAACGCGAAGGCGAAGGCGTGATCCTCGATCAGTTTGCCAATCCGGACAATCCACGCGCGCACTACGAAGGCACGGCACCGGAAATCTGGCGCGACACGGCCGGCAAGATCACACACTTCGTCGCCACCATGGGAACCACCGGCACCATAATGGGATGCTCGCGTTTCTTCAAAGAAAAGAATCCTGCGATCCAGATCGTCGGCGTGCATCCGCAACCCGGCTCGCAAGTGCCCGGCATTCGCAAGTGGCCGGAACAGTATCAGCCGAAGATTTATGAGCGCGCACGCGTCGATCGAATTATCGAAGTCAGTCAGGCGCAGTCGGAGGCCATGGCGCGCCGTCTGGCGAGCGAAGAGGGCATTTTCGCGGGGATTTCATCAGGCGGCGGTTTGGCCGCCGCGTTGCAGGTGAGCAGCGAAGTCAAAGACGCTGTCATCGTGCATATCGTGTGCGATCGCGGCGATCGCTACTTATCGACCGGCGTGTTTCCGGCTTAGAATCGCCCATACAGCCATGAGGATATTCTCCTCAGTCGCGCTGAATAATAATATTCGATCTATTCTGGCGGCAGTTTGTGCGTTCGCCGCAACCATCCACGGCGCCGACGCCAACGCGATCGAGCGCGTGAGCATGAGCGCGGAGCAAGTCGACGGCTCCGCTTTTCGCGCCAAGCAAGTGCGCGCCAGCATCTCCGTGCGCGCGCCAATGGGTGAACTGCGTGTAGCCGCGCGCGAGTTCGCCACGGCGCGCGAGCGTTGGAACGACGTCGAGCTGCTCTGCGCCAAATTGCAGGTGCACAATGATCGCCTCGCCTGCGCGCAAGCCCGATTGCGCGCAGGAGCAACGCAGCTTCCGCTGACATTTTCGCTCAGCACCGCACCCGCACTGGTTCTGATATTGCAGCCGCAGCCGGGCGAAACCTGGCAAGTCGATGCTGACTTCGGCGGCGCCGCCCCGAGCGGCCAATTGAAGTTGGTGAACGCGCAACTCGAACGTCTCGGCAATTGGCTCACCGCCGAGCAGCCGCGCCCGAGCAAAGGCCGCGCCGACGGCGTCTTGACGCTAAGCCCGCTGCGCGGCGGCGCCAGCATGCTATCCGGCACCTTGTCGCTCGCCGACGTTGCCTTCTCCGATGCGGCCAGCGCACGCTTGGGCGAAGGCCTCGCCGGCTGCTTATCACTCGATGCCAATACCGAGCGCGACGGCGCATGGCGTTGGCGCGCCGATCTAGCGCTGACCCAGGGCGAATTATTCTGGACGCCGCTGTACATTCAACAGATGCCCGCACGCATCAATGCGAGCGGCGTGTACGGTGCGCAGGGCTTGCGCGAGGTTGCGCTCGCCGCGCAGTTGAGCGCAGTGGGCGCGCTCGACGCCAAGTTGCGTTTCGGGCAGGACGGGGAAAGCGGCGGCGAAGTGCGCGCGACGGACATCGATCTGGCGGGGGCATACGCTGCACTCGGCAAGCAGCTGTTGGAGCAACCTGGCGGAGCGCAGTACCAGGTGAGCGGGCGCGGCAGCTTCGCCCTGCGTTACGGTGCCGACGGCGCGCAGAGCGCGTATCTCAAGCTGCGCGATGCGGCGATTGCAGACGACAATGGCCGCTTGAAATTGCGCGGCATCAGCGCCGATTTGCCATGGGTCAACGGCCGCGACACGCAAGGCGTTGTGCGAATCTCCGGCGGAGAATTGTGGGGCTTGCCGCTTGCGAACGTCGAAGCGAACGCCCAGATGAACGGCTACAAAGTGCTGGTGCCGCGACTGACCGTGGATGTGCTGGATGGGATTTTTGCGATCAACGACTTGCAGATCAACCGCCCCGGCGCAGAATCGAATGCGCGCCGCGGCGGAGATTCAGGAGGACGCCTCGGCGCCGCGGCCTGGCAGTGGGAACTGACCGCGGGCCTGACCCCCATATCGCTACAGAAGTTGAGCAAGCAACTGAAATGGCCGGAACTAACCGGCTCGGTCGCCGGCGTGGTGCCGCGTTTGCGTTACGCGAATAACGAATTGCGCGTGGACGGCAATGTGTTATTCAACGTGTTCGGCGGCAACGTGTTGGCGCGGAACCTCTCGATGCGCGATCCGCTGGGCGCGCAACCGGTGGTGCGCGGCGACGTGGAAATGCGCAAGCTTGATTTGGGCGTGCTGACACGCACCTACTCGTTCGGCCACATCGATGGTTTGATCGATGTCGATGTCAAGGGCGTCGAATTGCGCAACTGGAAGCCGGTGCGTTTCGATGCGCGCGTGGCGAGCAGCGCGGGTGACTATCCGCGCCGCATCAGCCAGCAAGCCGTGCAGAATTTATCTGCGCTTGGCGGTGCAGGCGCTACCGCCGCGTTGCAGCGCAGCTTGCTGCGCTTCTTCGAGACGTTTCGCTATCGCCGTTTGGGGCTGACGTGCGAGTTGCGCGATTCGATCTGCAGAATGGGAGGGGTCACGCCGGCGCGGGCGGCAGAAGGCGCATCGGCGCGCGCGGGCGGCTATGTCATCGTCGAGGGCGGCGGCATACCGGCGATCACGGTCATCGGCTACAATCAATCGGTGAGTTGGCAAGAGTTGTTGGAGCGCGTGCGCCGCGTCACGCAAGGCAATAGCAAAGCGGTGGTCAAGTAACGAAGCTGAGGCAGAACATGACTTTGAAAAAATGGTTCATCGCGCTGGCGGCGGCAGGTTTGAGCGCGTGCGTGACGATCAACATTTATTTCCCGGCCGCGGCGGCAGAGAAAGCGGCGGACAAGATCATCGACAAAGTGCTTTCCAGCGAGCAAGCACCAAAAACCGCACCCGCGCCAGCCAAACCCAGCGTGCCTGCGCCGCAACCCAAGCAGTGAGGCAGAGATGAAATCGACAAAGAGAAACTTCTTGATCGCCCTGTTGTTCGCGCCATTGTTGGTATTCGCGCAGGCCGACCTCGAAATCAATACACCAGCCATAGCCGCGCTCACCGCCTCGATGGAAAAGCGGCATGCTCAGCTCGCGCCGTTCTACGCGAGCGGAGCGATCGGATACACCAGCGACGGCAGCGTGGCTGTGCGTGATGCCAAGCTCATCGCGTTGCCGCAACGGCAAGCGGTGAATCAAGCCGTCGCCGCCGAGAATGCCGACCGCGCTAAGCTTTATAAAGAGATCGCCGTAGCAAACAGTCATCCCGAATGGGAAGGCGATGTGCGCGCGACGTTCGCCCAGCGTTGGATCGCCAAAGCGCCAGGCGGCTGGTATTACCAGGATTCGAGCGGCGGCTGGGTCAAGAAGTAGCCGATCTACGCACTCGGATCCATGAACTGCGCGGGCGAACGCAATCCTACTCGCAACGTGCGTAGGCTGCGCACCGCGCACCAAACCTCGCTTGAAACTCCGCGCGCCCAGCGGCCTGATTAGATCGAATGACACCTATTCTTGCGTTCGACATCGAAACCATCCCCGATACGCAAGGCATCGCCAAGCTCTACGATCTCGACCCCAAGTTGCCTGCCGCCGAAATCGCGGAATTCGCCTTCGCGCGCCGGCGCGAAATCACCGGCTCGGACTTTTTGCCGCTGCATCAACATCGCGTCACCGCAATCGCCTGCGCGCTGCGCGAACGCGACAGCTTTCGCGTATGGTCGCTAGGCACTGCGCAAGATAGCGAAAAGGCGCTGATCCAACGCTTCTTCGACGGCATCGAGAAATACACCCCGCAAATCGTCTCGTGGAACGGCGGCGGTTTCGATCTTCCCGTTCTCCACTACCGTGCCATGGTGAACGGCGTGCGCGCGCCGCGCTATTGGGAACTGGGTGAGGACGACCGCGAGTTCAAGTGGAACAACTACATTAGCCGCTACCACACGCGCCATATCGATTTGATGGATCTGCTTGCGCTCTATCAAGGCCGTGCTGCCGCACCGCTGGACGAGATCGCCAAGCTATGCGGCTTTCCCGGCAAGCTCGGCATGGACGGCGCGCAGGTGTGGCCCGCGTTCCAGCGCGGCGAGATTGCACACATCCGCAACTACTGCGAAACCGACGCCGCCAACACTTACCTCATGTTCCTGCGCTTTCAGCACATGCGCGGCGCGCTCGGCGAACAAGAGTACGCTGCTGAGATCGATGTGGCGAAAAGCGTGCTAGGGAACTCGAAAGAAACGCATTGGCAGGAGTTCATGGCGGCGTGGGGAGGGTAGCAGGGCGGGCGCGCGAGGAGACTTTCGGCTGCAAGCTGATACTCACTGGTGCAGGGCAAGAGCATGGTTTCGGCGGGAACGACGCTGCCAGCGCGGCAGCGAGGTTTTCGTGGTGGGATCCCGCTGGAGGATGTGAACTTGCGAACCATTCTGGGTGTAAGAGCGCTTCCGACGCTCTGTGCTTAGTGCGATTCCAATCCACCGCAAAGTTCGAAAGTTAGTACGTGCCTCGCATTGCCGACTTCGACTGACTGGAGCTACCGCGCTCGTTTGCTATTCCTAGTGACGTACTTGCCTCTAACTTTGGGGTGCGCAACAATTGTGCGTCAAACGCTACTTCCGGGCGATCCCTCAGATGGCTGTTAGCTTTAAGTGTTACGTGCTGTTGCTTGCGGGTTGGGCGCTGGCTTCCAGCACCCTTGCGGGGCCCATAAAGGATCGAATCCGATCTAGTTCTGGCTACATTATTCTCGCCGATACCGAAGCCGTCATATCCAACCTTCCGGCTCCGTCTCCAGGATTCAAAGCGAAGGGAAGTTGTGTCGCGAGCGAAATTGAGTTTGTCGACGAATCTGCAAAGACCGAAGGTGGCTGGATTCTAAAGGGCTACAACTCCCAGTTGCAGCTCTGGGCCATCTATCACTATGGAGCTCGCGCTGCCACCAGTCGCCCCCCGCAGTGCAGCGATGGGAAGTTCATCGTACAAGCCTGGCAGGCTTCACTCAAAACCGCAATCACTGGTCAACTTACGGCGCCGGAGGCAAAACGTTTGGTCGAGATTGTCGATAAGTACGATAAGCGCTTTCAACTATCTAAGAGTCAACCAAAGGAAGCGCCTAAAGAGCATGCGTTCCGGCCAGAAGTGGCCGCGATGTCGCGCGCCGAATTGATTGCAGAATTACCACAACCCGCGAGCCGCGGTGCTTCACACCGCTGTGGCAGCGGCTGGCTAAGGACGGCGCCCGAGGTGCGCATACCTCAAGCTGAATTCTCCGCGTTAACTTTTGTCTTAGTTGATTGGAGCCTTGCCCATTTCCGCTTCGTCGGTGATAGCCAAAAGTGTTTCGACGCGCATGTTGTTGTGACAAAGTGGCAAGAAGCATTGGGTCATCCAGTAACGGGCTTACTTACCAACGCAGATTTCGAACGACTGCGTGCGGAAATTGATCGCATAGCGGTATTGGTTGCCGACAGAAAACGAGCGCATCAAGATGCCGAAACCGCGCAGGCGCAAGAGCGCGAGCGGGCAGAACAGGTCCGGAAGGAACGCGAGGCGGCGGCGGAGAGAGAGCTGCAATCGTTTCTTTCCCCGAAGATGGATCCTCAATTGATCTATCTTCGAGCAGGCAAGTACGAGAGGTCGTCCGAACCAGGCTCGGCAACACGCTTATACAACTTCCTCGTCGACACCTTTCCGAACACGGAGTGGGCGGTTAAGGCCAATGACAGGATGTTGCAGCGACACACCGAACATCGCGCGACCACGCGTTCGGGCGCCTCGAATGGAGCGAATGATTCCACATCGAATCAACAAGAAGACATGAATCGCGCTCGCGCGCTCCATGAAGACCTTTTTGACGATCAGATGCTTAGGGATGAGCAAAGACGCAAGCAAGAGGAGGACCGCCGCTGGCACGAGGAGCGCACGCGTATCGAGAATGAGCAGATGGAGCGCGCCAACGAGCAACGACGTAGACAGGTTGAAGAATGGGAGGCGGAAGCCCGGCGTTCGCGCGAGGGGCAGCCCTAGCGCGAGGATCGTGACCGCGCTGGCCTTGCCCTTTGTGTACATCCCCAGACTCAATAAATGACCGCCCCTTATTCCACCGGTTCTTGGTTGGATCGAAAGAGTGGGGTAGACGCGAAGTTGGCAAGCAGCGGGCCGTGTTTGAACTCCGGACCATGAAGCGCTCGGGCTTTCGTGACTATCTATGTGAGCGGTGCCGACTTCACCTGGCGTGGCCCCGGGGCACGCTTCGGGTCGACTTTATGCGTTAACCGTGTCGCCGCTGTGATTCGGCTTGAGGCAAAGGACTTCCTTCAGACCAGTTTGAGGTCGCTGAGGTATTGCCAGTCAATGCAATTCTTGATCAGATCCGCCGAGCACAAACTCCAAGTCGCGCGCACCCGCCTGCTGCTAGAGCGTCCATTTCTAGGTGCGCTGTTGCTGCACTTGCCGCTGGTGGCGGCTCGGCCTGGGAGTTGCCGCACGCTGGCCACGGACGCGCGCAACATCTACTACAGCGAGGCATACGTGGTGAGTGCCGCTCCGGCAGAGTTGCGGTTCATGCTGGCGCACGAGGTACTGCACTGCGCGCTGTTGCATTTGTTTCGGCGGCGGCAGCGCGTGCGCGCGCTGTGGGATGCGGCATGTGACCATGCGGTCAATCAGTTGCTGGTGGCGGACAGCTTCAATGCGCCGAGCGCGGCACTGCTTGACGAGCGATTCCACGGGCTCGCCGCGGAAGAGATCTATCCGCTGCTCAACCCGTCTTTCGTCGAGCCGACCATCGATGCGCATTGGTACGAGGGCGTGGGCGACGTTTCGTTCGCGGCACCTGGCGAGAAGGCTTCTGCGCGCGAGGCCGCCGCTGCTGCCGATGCCGACCGGGCGAGCCTGGATCGTGCAGAAACCCAAGCGCTCGCACAAGTTTGGCAGCAGCGCGTGGTGGGCGCAGCGCAGCAGGCGCTGGCGAGCGGACGCATGTCGATGCTGTGGCAGAACGAGTTCGAGCGGCACATGCACGCGCATCTGCCGTGGCGCGCGTTACTGGCGCGCTTTTTGAGCGCAAACGCGCGGCACGATTTTTCCTTTCAGCGCATTTCGCGCCGCTCCGAGGAGGTGCTGCTGCCGAGCCTAGCGCAGCCGAACGCGCGCATCGTCGTGGCGCTCGATATCAGCGGCTCCATCAGCCGGCCGGAGATTCAGGCGTTCGTCGATGAGGTCGATGCGCTCAAGAGCCAGCTCCGCGTGAATGTGAGCGTGCATGCATGCGACATGCACCTGCATGCAGACGGGCCTTGGGAATTCGCCGAATGGCAGCCGCTGCAGTTGCCGGGCGACTTGGGCGGGGGCGGCGGCACGCGCTTTACGCCGGTGTTCGCTTGGCTGGATGAGGCCGCGATCAAGCCGGACTGCCTAATCTATTTCACCGATGCGCTGGGCGAATTTCCGAGTTTGGCGCCCAGCTATCCGGTCATGTGGCTAGTCAAAGGCAACGGCCAAGTGCCGTGGGGAGAGCGCATTCAGTTAGACTAGCGCACCACCTTATTTACTCCAATTCGATGGCCGACGGCAGCCAATTCGCACTGCTCAAACAGCGCCGTTTCGCGCCCTTTTTCTGGACACAGTTTCTCGGCGCGTTCAACGATAACGTCTACAAGAACGCGCTCGTCATTCTGCTGGCCTACCAGGCGACCAACCTGACGGCCATAAAGCCGGATACGCTGGTCAATCTCGCCGCCGGTTTCTTCATACTGCCGTTCTTCTTGTTCTCCGCTTCTTCCGGCCAATTGGCCGACAAGTTCGAGAAATCGCGGCTGATTCGCTACATCAAGATTTTTGAAGTCGGCATTATGTTGCTGGCGGCTTACGGCTTGCAGCAGAAGAGCGTAGCGTTGCTGCTCGCTTGCCTATTCTTGATGGGGCTGCACTCGACCTTGTTCGGGCCGGTCAAGTACGCGATTCTGCCGCAGCAATTGCATGAAACCGAACTGGTCGGCGGCAACGGCTTGATCGAGATGGGCACGTTCATCGCGATCCTGCTCGGCACTATCTTGGGCGGCGTTCTGATCGGTATTCCCGGCGACGGCTGGAAATGGGTGTCGCTCACCGTAATTGCCGTGGCGCTCGCCGGCGTAGCCGTGGCGTGGGGCATTCCGCGGGCGGCGGCACCATCGCCTGACTTAAAGTTCAACTGGAATCCGTTTACCGAGACTTGGCGCAGCTTCAGCTTTATTCGCAGCAATCGCACGGTATTTCTGTCGATCTTGGGGATATCCTGGTTCTGGTTTGTCGGCTCCCTCTTCGTTTCGCAGTTTCCGAACTTCGCCAAGAACGAGCTCGGCGGCAATGAGCATGTGGTCACGGTGCTGTTGGCGACTTTTTCCATTGGTGTCGGCATCGGCTCACTGTTGTGCGAGCGATTGTCGGGGCACAAAGTCGAGATTGGTTTGGTGCCGTTCGGCTCGATTGGTTTGACGTTGTTCGGTATCGATCTGTATTTCGCTACGCCGGCGGTCAAGCCCGAGGTGGCGATGGGCGCGTTCGAGTTTCTGAGCAAGCCGGGCAACTGGCGCTTGTTGTTCGATTTGGCGATGATCGGCATGTTCGGCGGCTTTTTCATCGTGCCGTTGTTTGCGTTGATTCAGACGCGCAGCGATCCGCAGTACCGCTCGCGCATTATCGCCGGCAACAACATACTCAATGCGCTGTTCATGGTGCTGGCTGCGGGGTTTGCGATTCTTTGCTTAAGCAACGGCATGTCGATCAACACCTTGTTGCTGCTGACGGCAATCCTCAATGCGTTCGTGGCAATCTACATTTACACCCTGGTGCCGGAGTTCCTGATGCGTTTTCTGGTCTGGATTCTGGTGCACTCGATTTATCGATTGCGCGTGAAGGGCATCGAGAACATTCCCGAGCAAGGCCCGGCGTTGCTGATTTGCAACCACGTCAGCTTTGTCGACGCGTTGATTATCGCGGCCGCATGCCGCCGCCCGATTCGCTTTGTAATGGATCACGGCATCTTCAAAGTGCCTTTGCTGAGTTTTTTCTTTCGCTCCAGCAAAGCGATCCCCATCGCGCCTGGGCGGGAAGATCCGCAGGTGCTGGAGCGCGCTTATGACGCCATCGCCGCGGCGCTTGAGCAAGGCGAGTTGGTCGGCATCTTTCCCGAAGGCAAGATTACCTACGACGGCGAATTGAACGAATTCCGCGGCGGCATGCTGCGCATACTCGAGCGCACGCCGGTGCCGGTGGTACCGATGGCGCTGCAAGGGCTGTGGGGAAGTTTCTTCAGCCGCAAGGAAGGCAAAGCGATGAGCCGCTGGCCGCGGCGTGGATTACTTTCGCAAATCGGCTTGGCGGTCGGCGCGGCGGTGACACCCGCTGCGGTGAGTGTCGAGACGATGCAGGCACAAGTGCTTGCCTTGCGCGGCGCAGAGCGCTAGCCATGCCGGTCTGGGCCGCTGCCATTCCGCTGCTAGCGGCGATCGTTCTGGGATGGAGTTGGGTTGCGCCGGCGAGCGTGCTGCTGGCCAGCGTTTGCGCGGTTGCGCTGATAGGGGCTGTCATCGCTGCGGTCCATCACGCCGAAGTCGTGGCGCACCGGGTGGGCGAACCGTTCGGCACGCTGGTGCTGGCGGTGGCTATTACGGTCATCGAAGTCGCGCTGATCGTCACGATGATGGTTTCGGGCGGGGTGGACAAAGCGGCGCTGCCGCGCGATACGGTGTTCGCCGCGATCATGATCATCTGCAACGGCGTGGTGGGGTTGTGTCTGCTGCTCGGCGGGCTGAAGCATCACGAGCAAGCGTTTCGGCTCGAGGGGGCGAGTTCGGCGCTGGTATGCTTGATCGCGCTCGCGACCTTATCGCTTGTGCTGCCGGCGTTCACCACCAGCGCGCCAGGCCTCATGTACAGCGGGTCGCAGCTCGTTTTTGCCAGTGTTGCGTCCGTTGTGCTGTGGGGCGTGTTTGTGTTCGTGCAGACGGTGCGGCATCGCGATTATTTTCTGCCAAGCGGTACAGCGGCGGAACAGGACGCACATGCGGCGCCGCCGTCGCTGCGCTTGGCTTGGGCGAGTTTTGCGCTGATGGTGGTTGGGCTGGTGGCGGTCGTTGGGCTGGCAAAAGCGCTGGCGCCGACGATAGAGCAAGCGGTGCGTGCGGCGGGGGCGCCCAACTCCGTCATCGGCATTGCCATTGCGCTACTGGTGCTGCTGCCGGAGACGTGGGCGGCGGTGCGTGCCGCGCGGGCCGATCGTCTGCAGACGAGTTTAAACCTGGCGCTGGGCTCGGCGCTCGCCAGCATCGGTTTGACCATTCCGGCGGTCGCTGTAGCCTCGTATTGGCTGCAGATACCGCTCATACTCGGTTTGGATCCGAAGGAGTTGGTCTTGCTCGCGCTGACGTTCATCATCGGCGCCATTACGCTTACCACCGGCAGAAGCACGGTACTGCAAGGGGTGGTGCACATGGTGGTGTTCGCCGCATTTGTTTTCTTGGCCTTTGCGCCCTGAATAAGCCTGTAGCGGTTGCCCATGTCCCGGCCCGGTTAGCAGGGGAAGTTTGTTAAAATCCGAGGCTTATTTGGCCCGGCGCATTGCGATCGAGCTGCCTTACCTCTCAATCACGGAGTAAACAATGAAGAAACCCATGCGCGTAGCGGTCACTGGCGCGGCCGGCCAAATTGGCTACAGTCTGCTATTTCGGATCGCCAGCGGCGAGATGCTCGGCAAGGATCAGCCCGTTGCGCTGCAACTGCTGGAGATTCCCGACGAGAAAGCGCAGAAAGCGCTCAAGGGCGTGATGATGGAAGTCGACGACTGCGCCTTTCCGCTGCTGGCCGGCATGAGTGCGCACAGTGATCCGATGACGGCTTTCAAAGACGCGGATATCGCGCTGCTGGTCGGTGCGCGCCCGCGCGGCCCCGGCATGGAGCGCAAAGATCTGCTCACGGCGAACGGTGCGATCTTCACCGCGCAGGGCAAGGCGCTCGATGCCGTCGCTTCGCGCAACGTGCGCGTGCTGGTGGTCGGCAATCCCGCTAACACCAATGCGCTGATTGCGCAGAAATCCGCGCCTTCGCTGCCGGCGAAGAATTTCACTGCCATGATGCGCTTGGATCATAACCGCGCAGTGTCGCAGCTGGCGGCCAAACTGGGTGTGCCGGTGACCGACATCAAGAAAGTCACCATTTGGGGCAATCACTCGGCGACGCAGTATCCGGACGTGTTCAACGTCGAAGTCGGCGGGCAGAAAGCTTGGGCGAAAATAAACGATCAAGCTTGGCTGGAAAGCAACTTTATCCCGACGGTGCAAAAGCGCGGCGCGGCGATTATCGATGCGCGCGGTTTGTCGAGCGCGGCGAGCGCGGCGAATGCGGCGATCGAGCATATGCGCGATTGGGTGAACGGCACGCCGGCGGGTGATTGGGTCAGCATGGGCATTCCCTCCGACGGCAGCTACGGTATTCCCGCGGGCGTCATGTTCGGCTATCCGGTGACTTGCGCCAACGGCGAGTACAAGATCGTGCAAGGCCTCCCGCTGAACGAATTCGGCCTGGGGAAGGTGAAGGCTACGCACCAAGAATTGCTCGAAGAACGCGCCGCTATCCAGCACTTACTGGGGTAGATATCGCCTCGGCAATCAATGCTGGATTGAGTGTCCAGCTATTACAGGATAGAGTAATTGGTTGTTGAGACGTTTGATTGGCCCGCGATTGGCGCGGCGGAACCGTTCGCGCTGTTGGACGATTCGCGCCACGAAGGTGCCAGCACCACAACTTGTCTTTACCACGGCGACGTGCGCTTGATCGAGTGCGTTAACGCCACGGATGTTGCGGCAAGCTGGAACCGCATTGAAGCGGAATTGAGCGCAGGCCGGCATGTTGTCGGCCTGTTCCATTTCGAGCTGGGCTACCAGTTCGAAGCCCGGCTGCGGCGATCTGAGCCTGGCGGCGTGCTGCTGCGAGTGCTGAGCTGCGCGCGGCGCACGGCCTTTAACGCGGAGCAAACCAGCGCGTGGCTGAATCAAATGGCTGCCGAGCAACCGGATGTCGCTTTGGTTCGCAAGCCCCGGCTCAACATGACGCGCGAAGGCTATCGCGGCGCAATCGGCCGCGTGCTGGACTACATTCGTGCGGGCGATACCTATCAAGTCAACTACACGATTAAGTACCGCTTCGACTACGACGGCCATCCGCTGCGCATTTATCAGCAACTGCGCGCGCGCCAGCGCGTCGAGTACGGTGCGCTGATCCGGTTGCCGGATCAATGGGTACTGTCGCTCTCGCCGGAGTTGTTTTTCAAACGCAGCGGCGAGCACGTCATCGCGAAGCCGATGAAGGGCACCAGCAAGCGCGGCAGCTTGCCGCACGAAGACATGATGCGCGGCGCCTGGCTCAAGGAAGACGAGAAGAATCTCGCTGAGAATGTCATGATCGTCGATCTCATTCGCAACGATCTCGGCCGGTTGGCGCGCGTGGGCAGCGTCAAGGTCGACCCGTTGTTCGAGGTCGAGGCGTACCAAACGCTGCTGCAGATGACTTCCACCGTGCAAGCGCAAGTGCCGCGCGAAGTCAGCACGCCGCGCTTGCTGCGCGAGCTGTTTCCATGCGGCTCCATTACCGGTGCGCCGAAGATTCGCACCATGGAAATTATCCGCGAACTCGAAGCTGAACCGCGTGGTTTGTACACTGGCGCGATCGGTGTCATCGAACCGAATGGCGATGCTTGCTTCAACGTCGCGATTCGCACCGCGGTGCTGCGCCCGCAATGCGTGGGCGAGCCGGGCGGCAGCGGCGAGATGGGCGTGGGCAGCGGCGTGGTGGCCGATTCCGTAGCCGATGACGAATTCGATGAGTGCCAGCTTAAGGGGCGATTCCTCACCGAACTCGGCACCGACTTCGAGTTGATCGAAACCTTGCGGTGGTCGCGCGCCGAAGCTTACGTGCTGCTCGAGCCGCACCTGCAACGGTTGGCGCGTTCTAGCGCCTATTTCGGCTTTGCCTGCGATATCGAGCGCGTGCGCGCCGCGCTGCATGAGTACGCCGCGGCGTTCGCCGATGCCGCAGCGCGTCGCGTACGTCTTACGCTGGCGCGTGACGGCGCTTGGCGCATCAGCGCCGAGGCGCTTAGCGGATCGCCTGAACCCAAGCACGCCGTGATCTCACCGCAACGCATCGACGCCCGCGACCCACTCTACGCTCACAAGACCACGCGCCGCGCCCTGTATGACGGCGAGTTCGCCCGCGCGCAGCGCGAGCACGGCGCCTACGAAGTGTTTTTTTTCAACCAGCGCGGCGAGTTAGCCGAAGGCTCGCGCACCAATGTATTTCTCGAACTCGATGGCCGCTGGTGCACACCGCCTCTGTCCGCAGGTTGCCTGCCGGGTCTCATGCGCGCGCAAGTGCTGGCGCAGCGGGAGCACGCGCGCGAGAGAGTGCTGCGCCAGGAAGATGTTGCCCACGCCACGCGTATTTACGTATGCAATGCCGTGCGCGGGGTCGTGGAAGTGCACATGCTACCGGCGGGTACTGCTGCGGTGCAGCAGGTTGCTCCGATGCGTGCGGCAGCCCATTCCTCAAGCCCGGAGTAGCCTCTTCGCGCTTACTTAGCCAGGCAGCTTTCCAACGTGAATTGCGGCGATGCGTCGCTTTCGTGGCCTTTGCGTCTCATTCCCATTCGCGGTCAGCCACTGGCCGCGCCGCGCGCATGTTTGACACCCTGTAGTTGCAGGCGTATAAAAACCCCTTCGGCTGTACCGCCTCAACTTTCCTTGTCAGTGCTGTGCTCGTAGTTTGTTGTCACTAACTTTCCTACAGGAGGAGAACCATGAGTGACTCTATATATGCACGTCCCAAGGGTGTACACATGAGCGATGAAGAGATGTCGCGCGTAATGGGAGCGGAGAGCGGCGCGATGCGCTCGCCGATACCCACGCAGATCATCTCCAACGGGGAATACAACCCGCCGCCGCAAACACCCAAGCAAAAGCAAGTTGAAGGCGTGATCAATGAGTACGCCGACAAGTATGGCCGCAAGATGGGCATGGATCGGCGTAAGTTCCTTGCCACATCGTGTGGTATGGCAGCGGCCTTCTTGGCCATGAACAAGGTGTACGGGCCGGTTTTTGATGTTTCCGAAGCCGAAGCAGCGGACCGCGAGATGTCGGAAGAGCGCGCCCTGAAGCTTTCCGGCCAATTCATCTTCGACGACCAAACGCACTTCGTGCGCGACGAGTTCGACAAAGAGGGGCTGCTTGGTTTGGGCGATTACGCCTCCAAACACTGGAACCCAGCGATGATCGACGAGAAAAAGGGCGGTGTTCCGCTCACGCTGGCGCGCTACAAGTTCCAGAACTACATGAAAGAGGTCTACATGGACAGCGACACCAAAGTCGCGCTGCTTTCCGGAGCGCCCTTTGATGATCCTGCCTGGTGGTTGCTTTCGAACGACCAGATCGAAGGTGCGCGCAGGGCGGTCAACAAGATCGCCGGCACGCGCCGGTTATTCTCGCACTTCGTGTTCACCCCCAACTACCCGAACTGGGTCGAGGAAGTCGATCGCGCCATCGCCGATATCAAGCCGGACGGCTGGAAGGGCTACACGGTAGGCGATCCGCTCTCGCCGAGCACCAAGGGAACGCAATGGCGTTTGGATGACGAGAAGCTGATGTATCCGGTGTACGAGAAGATGCAGAAATCCGGCATCCGCAACATCTGTTTGCACAAAGGTCTGCTGCCGAAGGATTACGAGAAATCATGGAAGGAAGTGTGGCAGTACAACACGCCATGGGATCTCGCCAAGGCGGCGAAAGACTGGCCGGGTTTAAACTTCATCATCTACCACACCGCGCTGCGTCCGTTCACCGAGCAGCCCGATGCGGAACTGGCCGAGTTTGAAAAAACCGGATACATCCAGTGGTCCACCGACGTCGCCAAGCTGGTATCGGAACAGGGCTTGAAGAATGTTTATGGCGAGATCGGCACTTCATTCGCCAACTCGGCTGTGGCGAACCCGCGCTTCGCGGCGGCGTTCATAGGTCAGCTGGTCAACTTGATGGGCGCGGACAATGTGGTTTGGGGCACGGACAGCGTGTGGTACGGTTCGCCACAATGGCAGATCGAAGCGATGCGCCGTCTGGAGATTCCCGACGACATGATGGGCAAGACCAAGTGGAAGACCAAGCTGGGCGACGCCAATAGTGCCGTCAAGCAGAAAGTCTTCGGCCAAAACTCGGCGCGCTTGTACAAGTACGACATGAAGGCAGAGTACGAAGCAATCACGCACGACAAGATCGCGCTGATGAAGCGCGAGTACGAGAAGGAAGGCGTCGAGCGTAACAACGCTTTCTACGGCTTCGTGCCTAAGACGGCGTAGAACTCGCGCCATCCCTCAGCTCGCTGCAACCGAGCTGAGCAGCGGAAGATGTCTCGAGCCCCGGAACCGATTCGGTTTCGGGGCTTTTTTTCGCAATCTCTCTTTATCTCCCTGCGTGGAAACGGCGCGAAAGCGCTCATGTCTGATTTGCGAAAGAGTTTGCCTAACAATTGACAATCGGAACGTAGAAAGCCAGAACATTCTTGACAAGTTGTGTAAATGAGACGTATTCTTATTTACAGATGCAATCTCAGCAGGCAAGCCAGATCGGGTTCCGCCCGCAGCCAGCCAGCTTCAATAAGGCGAGGCGTTTTATGACACCACAGAACAAGTCTCTGGCGCGAGCTGCTCAGAGCGGCGTAACTGCCGTGAACGTCGTTCGCTCGGCGATCCCGTTGGCCGAGCTGACGAAAGGGGCAAACGAAGTGCTGATCCAGCACGCCGGGGAGATCTACAAACTGCGCGTGACCAAGCTGGGCAAACTGATTCTCACCAAGTAAAGATATTTCGGGCAAGCCAGCTGCGCGGGTGTTTACCCGTGTGCCAGCCAGCCGCAGGCGTATGGGTAACTTGCTCTCAATCTCACACACAACTGGCGGCGTGATCTTGCGTGGCACTCACGCGCCGCTGGCGGAGCGCGCTGCGTCTTTCGCGCTCGTCGTTATGCTGCACGCGGCGGTGCTTTTTGCGCTGTGGCAATACGCGCCGCTGCGCAGCGCCATGACACAGACGGCGACGCTGATGGTGAGCCTCATTCGCCCGGCGCCAATTGAGCCACCAGCGCCACCCGAAGTTATCGAAGCGCCCAAGCCGCTGCCCGTAGCGCCGAGGCCGAAGGCGAAGCCGAAGCCTGTCCCGCGGGTTGAGCCTAATCGCATCATCGCTACGCCGCAAAGCGCGCCGGCGCCCGTGCCGATGATGGTCGAGCCGCCGCCGCCAGAACCGCCCGCGCCGGCGCCGATGATGGTCGAGCCGGCGCCGCCGGAACCGCCCGCCCCGGCCTCGGCGATGGCTGCGCCACCCGCACCCGCGCCGATCGTGCCGCCCAGATTCAACGCAGACTATTTGGACAACCCGGCGCCGACCTACCCCGCGCAGTCGCGGCGTTTGAGCGAGGAAGGCCGCGTGGTGCTACGTGTGTTCGTCGCGGCGGACGGCAGCGCGCAAATAGTCGAAATTCGCCACAGCAGCGGCTATGCGCGGCTGGATCGCGCTGCGCGCGAAGCCGTTGCCGCTTGGCGTTTTGTCCCGGCGCGGAGCGGCGAAGAAAAAGTCGCGGCCTGGGTATTGGTGCCGATCAGCTTCACGTTAAACGAATAGCCGCGGCTCAAGGCCGAATAACAAGGAGATTCACCGGTGGAAGCACAAACGTTGGGATTCGCGCATTTCTTCGGGCATGCAGACGCGATTGCGAAGTTCATTCTCGCTCTGCTCGCGCTCATGTCGGTGGCGACGTGGTACGTCATCGTCAGTAAGTTGCTGCGGAACTTCATGCTGCGCCGGCGCTCGCTCGCCTTCCTGCGAAATTTCTGGCAAGCGCACGACATGCGACAGGTCACGGAGGCGCTGCGCAGCAGCGGCGCGAACGAGCCGTTCGGGCGGCTGGTAGCCGAGGGCTTGAGCGCGTGCGACCACCATCGCCGCCAAAGTGTGCATAAGCTTGTGGATGCCGGCACCGGCGAAGCGTTCTTGACGCGCGCACTGCGCCGCTCGCTCGATCGTGACGGCGCGCGGCTGGAATCCGGGTTGACGCTGCTCGCTTCAGTTGGATCGAGCGCGCCATTCGTCGGTTTGTTTGGCACCGTGTGGGGCGTCTATCACGCGCTTGTGGCGATCGGCATGCAAGGGCAGGGCACGCTCGATAAAGTCGCTGGGCCCGTTGGCGAAGCTCTTATCATGACCGGCATCGGCCTCGCCGTCGCCATACCTGCGGTACTCGCGTATAACTTCTTTACGCGTGCTAACCGCAACCTGCTGACGGAGCTGGATAGCTTCGCCCACGATGTGTTTGCATTTCTATCCACCGGGCATCGCGGCGGCGGCGCTTCGATCAGCTACGTCACTCGCGCCGGGAATGAACCTGCCGCGAGCGAAGCGACACTGCGCACCCAGGGAGCCGCCTAATGGCGTTCGGCCGCTTCAACCAAGGTGCGCATCAGCCGATGGCGGAGATCAACATGATTCCGTTGATCGACGTCATGTTGGTATTGCTGATCATTTTCATCGTCACCGCGCCGCTGCTCACGCATGCGGTAAAAATAGATTTGCCGAAGGCTGCGTCAGAGCCGAATTTGAGCGAACGCGAGCACGTCGAGTTAGCCATTGGCACGGCGGGCACTTATTGGAATGGCGAGTTGCTGGCGGACGAAGCGGCTTTGCAGGAGCGCCTGGCGGCCAGCGCAAAACTAGAGCCGCAACCGGAGCTGCATCTCAAGGTTGAGCGCACTGCGCTGTACGAACGTGTCGCCAAAGTGATGTCGAGCGCCGCGAAGCTCGGGCTGACACGCATCGGCTTCGTCACTGACCCAAGCATGGAAAACTGATAGCGCTTTGATCAATCGACAAGCCAGCCTCATGGCGTAGTTTTTCTATCCTCCTGTCGCGCCAGCCAGCCAGTCGCACCGAACCGAAGCAAGCCAGGACGGCGCTCCTCCTTTGACGCCGCCGTTAGCCAGCCGTTCTTTTTTACACTGGATAACGCGTGAAAGATAACTTCGTCTGGATGTTGTCGCTTTCAAATCGTGGAGCTCTCGAAGTTCGTCGAGCGCGACTGTGCTCTGGTGGGCGCCTGTACCGATCGCATCGGTGCGCACAAAGCGTGGTGCGGGGCGGGCCTGGGGAGAATGCGTTTCCCCATGGTTGGCGATGTCAGCCGGCAGTTAGCCAACGCCTTCGGCGTGCTCACCGAACTGGGAGTAGCACTGCGCGCCACCTTCATCATCGATCCGGAAGGTGTTGTTCAGAATGTCTCGGTGAACTCGCTCAACGTGGGGCGCTCTGCGAAAGAAACGCTGCGCACGCTGGACGCTTTGCGCAGCGGCGGCTTAACCGCCTGCGAATGGCAGCGCGGTGACGATCTACTGAAGGTGGCCTAACGCGCCCCAGACCAAAGGAGCATCGATGAAATCCAGATCCAACCGGAAACAATCAGAGACGCATGCGGCCAACGAGGCGCCGCAACACGCCAGCGACAGCGATCGCGTCGTCATGGGGCTGCTGTACTTGCTTGTGCGTGTTTCCACGCGCGGCGCGTGCGCGGGCATGACTTACGCGATCGGGCAGCATCTTGAGATGCTGGCGGCGCATCGCGACGCGAGCCCGCGCCTGCGCGCAACCAGCCTAGCCCTGCGCAACCACTGGATGCGTTACTGCGCTGAAGATTCAACGCCGCCTTCAAACCCCTGCGCTGCGGTTAAACCAGATGCACTGCACTAGCGAAGGCAAACGACTTGAGAGGATACGATGAACGCACATACTCACATTCCAACTGAGGACTTAAAGTCAGGACACGCAAGACGAATTAACGAATCGATAGCTGCTTCGCTGCGACCCGCGCGGCGACCGGCCTGGTTTACCCGCAAGCGCTCTTCGCGATGGATCCCAGTACTGCTCGGGGTGCTCGCTTCAGTAGTCGCTTTGTTGCTGGCCGTACTGCTGCCGAGTTTGCTCTTGCTAGAAATGTTTGGACCGGAGTGGTTCGCTGAGCCCGCCAGCAATGCTTACGCGGAGCAAAAAACCTTGGAAGAACTGGGAGCCCATCAATGATGCACACACGTCTTGCCGCAATAAGTTTCATGGTGTTTTGTCTGCTACCGGTGCAAGGTTGCGCCTGGACCAGCCGTATGTGGGGCAAACTAACGGGCGACGCGCCGGTCGCGAAAACGCAAGCCCAGCAGGGCGACGCCTCGCCGCTGAGCGGGGCGCAGGCGAGCCAGGTGCAGCCGATGCCGGAACAGCCCGCCGCCCAGGTCGAGGCGCCCGCTGCCGAGCAACAAGCGAGCGTGCTGGCTCCCGTGTCTGAGGTGGCACCCGCCGCACCTTTGACTCCTGCAGATCAGCATGCCGTTACGCGGGCGCCAGCCACCGCCGAAGTAACGCCGGCGGAGCGCGCGCAAACCGCTGACTCCGCGCCAAACGCGTCACAGCCGATGGCCGAAACAACGCTATCCGGCGACGCGATGTTCGCGTTCGGCAAATCAGATATCGCAAACATCACCGCCGAAGGCCGCAGCCAGCTCGACGTGCTCGCCACGCAGCTGATCGCCATGGAAAGCAGACTCGACACGATCGCGGTTGTCGGCCACGCCGACCATCTTGGCGCACCCGCGCGGATCCAAGCGGTGTCTGAGCAGTGCCATGGCGGTAAAGCGCTACTTGGTGGCTCAAGGAGTTAATGCCCAATTGATCACTGCCGAGGGCCGCGGCGCGTTGGACCCGCGCGTTGAGTGTCCCGGTGCGAAGGCCTCGCCGGCGCTCGTTGAATGTCTTGCCCCCAATCGTCGCGTGGAAGTCGTGGCCCATGGGCGCCCGTAATCGACTACTCGCGCGCTGTCCAGATGATGCGGGCTGCACGTATTCGGCGGTGCCTGTATCGGTTGTTCAACGAGACCTTTTGACTAGAGCGAGGATAGTCGTAAGGCTTGCGATGGGACTCTCTGCAGCTTGGCGGCGTGCTCGGATAAGACATGACAAAGAAGAGGAACACACAAAATGCTACGCAATAGAGTACTGATCCTCGCAGTAGTCGCAATTGCTTCGGCATCCATACAAGCCGCCGAGCACGAGATCCGCCTGGACGAAGACCTCGGCGCGTTCCAACTCGAGTTTTTGCGCATCGCCCCCGGTGACACAGTTAAATTTGAGCCACAGGACAAACCCAGCAGCGTCAACACGCGTTCGGTGCTCGTCCAGAACGGCGCTCATGGGTGGCGTCGTCCTCCGGGAAAGAGCAGCTTTGCGCATGAAGGGCTATACGTTTTCCAGAGCGACGCGCAACAGGCCGAAGGCATGCTGGAGGTAGCTCAGGTGGGACGTGCCGTCAACCTCGCGCAAACAGAAGCTAACTTTGCGCAAACCAAAATCTCTGCTTTGCTCGCGCGAAACGAGACAGTGAACATGTCGGCGCAGCAAATGGCGGACGCCGAATCGAGCATGCCAGCCGAGGCTTCGCGCCCGCCGCAAACGGCGGCAACGCAAAGCAGTCAACCGCCGCCTGCGGTTAGCGTTGCACAGGCGACTTCTGACTCGGTAGGGCCGGCCGGCACAGAAAAAGAACCGAGTGCGAGTACCACGCCTCGACCGGATGCCGAACTCGCTGAGCTCACCGTGTACGGCTTTCGCAGGCAGTACAAAGTCTCGGAGACAAACACCGCGCTGGGTATGGATGCGGACATTCTGTCCACGCCGCTTTCCGTCACAGTTATACCGATGGATTTACTCGACGATCAACAGATCAACAACGTTGAAGACGCACTGCGCAATATTGCCGGTGTGACCAGATTCAAGGAGGGCAATGGCGGTGAGGAGAAATTTTCCATCCGCGGCTTCGACGCATCGAGAAATCTGTTCATAGACGGCGCGCGGCTCAACAATGAGTTCAACGCCACGAATATCGCGACGACGGAAACAGCGAATATCGATCGCTTCGAAGTGTTGAAAGGCCCATCGGCCATCTTGTTTGGTCAGGGCCTTCCGGGGGGCATCATCAACTACGTCACCAAGAAGCCGAGCTTCAAGCCCTACGCTGCAGCGGAACTGATCGTGGGGAATTTCGGTTTCAAGCGAGCAGAACTCGATTTGACCAGACCGATCAATGACTCGATCGCGTGGCGTGGTGTAGTTTCCTACGAAGACTCGGACGGCTTTCGCGATTTCGATAGCCGCAAGCGTTACTTGATTTATCCTGCCGTCACTCTGAACTTTGGTAACCAGACGCGCTTGGACCTGTCTTACTCATACATTCGCGATCGTTACACACAAGACCGCGGTCAGGCGTTGGAACAAACGGCGGATGGCCGTTTCCGTTACGCGGATGCGCTGCGCCCCGACATGTTCCTCGGTGTGCCAGGCTGGAACGATCGCACCAATTCAACTTATCAACGCCCGAGCCTGAACCTGACCCACGAGTTTGGCGAGAACTGGCGTCTGGAGCTGATCGCGGCGGCGACGAAGGTCGAGAAAGAGCTATTTGATTCTTCGCCCGACCCAGTGCGGCCGGACGGCACGGTGGAGATATTTCCCGGTTACCAGGAAGGTACGGGAAAGACGCGGTATTTACGTCTCAACAACGAATGGAGCTTCGGGGACCCGAAGCGAATAGAACACCGGCTGTTGTTGTCCGTATACGAAGATTCAGCCAAGAACGATCTCGGGTCCGCCGAAGTGACCGGCAGCGGCAGCGTAGTGTTTGATCCGCGCACCCGAAGTTACAGTGAAACAGTGTTTAGCATCGATCCGAGCAGTTTCGATTTTTCGTTCAGCACGGATCAGCGCGAGCGCGCGGTATCGTTTCAAGATTTGATCACCTTCAAGGACAAGTACGTGCTCCTGCTGGGCGCGAGCCGCAACAGATTCGATGACCGAATCAGCGGTGATACGGTGTCGGCGACCAATCCACGCATCGGATTGATCTACAAAGCGACGCCCTCGAGCAGCTACTACGCCAGCTATTCGCGTGGATTTCTTCCTAGCACGGGCTTCGATCGTGATGGTAACGCACTGAAGCCTGAACGCCTCGCACAGGTCGAGCTCGGGGCGAAATACGAACTGCTTGACCGCAAGCTACAGGTGTCTGGCGCGCTATTCGACATTCGCGAACGCAATCAAGCGGTCACCGATCCGACATCGCTTGCCTTACCTCCGAATCAGCAGTGGTCGATCGCGCTAGGCGAGACGCGCACGCGCGGGCTTGAACTTCAATTGCTCGGAGAAGTCGGACGCCATTGGCGCGTTATTGCCGGCTATTCGTACCTGGACTCGAAGCTTGTGGATGATGGTCCGGATCTCAACAACGACGGCAATCGCCTCGGAGGCATTCCCAAACACAGTGGCAGCTTGTGGGCAATACACGAGTTCGACGGGCCGCTCAAAGGTTTGGGTTTAGGTGGTGGCGTCTTTGCGCAATCCCGAGTGCCGATCGGATTCGAAAATCGCTCGTACTACGATAGTTGGACGCAGATTGATCTCGCGGCATTCTACAAGTGGGACAAATGGAAGCTGCAGTTCAACGCCAAAAATGTGACGGACGAGGAGTATTTGCTGACACAAGCGCTGGCGTTCGAAGATCTGGCCTCGGTTCGCGTCGGAACCGCAACGCCAAGAACGTATACGTTCTCGCTTGCGCGGGAGTTCTGAACCGTACCCGCGTGGCAGTGAAGGAGCTCTGATGAGGCAAATTCTTAGCGCTCTCAGGCGCACGACTGTCTCGCTTCTCGTTACCTGGTACCCTTGAAAAATGCGGACTAGCATGCGTTGGTTTTGGGTGTTAGCGCACCGCTACGTCGGCTTAGTGATGGCAGGATTCCTGCTCATCGCTGGGTTGACCGGCGCGCTGCTTGCCTGGTATCACGAGTTGGATGCGGCGCTGAATCCGCATCTGTTTCGAGTACAGGCGCCGCACAGCGCCGCGGCGCCGCTCGATGCACTGACCCTGCGAGAGAGTGTGCTGGCACGATACCCGGGCGCGGTGATTGACTACGTTAGTCTGCGCCGGACGCAGGGCGAAGCGGCGGTCTTCTACCTTGAAGGTGCACTCGATTCTGCAAGCGGCGAACCTCTTCAACTCGCCAACGATGAGGTATTCGTGGATCCTTATAGCGGGCGCGGACTGGGCGAGCGCAAGTGGGGTGACATCACACAAGGCTTGACCAATCTAATGCCGTTCATTTACCGGCTACACTACTCGCTCGCACTCGGTACCTTCGGCAGCTATCTGTTCGGCATCGTGGCCCTTGTCTGGACGTTGGATTGTTTCATTGGCGCGTACCTGACCTTTCCGGCCAGACGCCGTGGCCCGCGAACCGAGCACGCGGCCGCGGCGGCGGCCAGAGGTTGGTGGGCGCGCTGGGGCGTGTCTTGGAAAGTGCGTTGGCGCGCAGGGACTTACAAGTTGAACTTCGATCTGCATCGGGCCGGCGGCCTGTGGCCCTGGGCAATGTTATTTGTGCTCGCGTGGAGCAGCGTGGCCTTTAACCTGCAGGAGGTGTATCACCCAGTGATGCGCGCCTTGTTCGGCATGCAAATCGACGCTCGCACTGCCGTGCCTTCGGTGGGCGAGCCGCAAGCAAAGCTGGTGATGGGTTGGCAGCGCGCGCTTGAAGTCGGGCGCGAGCACGCGAGCGCGCTGGCGCGTGAAAAGGGCTTTAGCGTGCTGGCAGAGGATTCGTTGTCCTACGATCCAGCCAAGAACATGGTGCGCTTGCGCGTGAAAAGCGATCGCGATATCGGCGACAAGTACGGCGCCACGTCCGTGTATTTTCACAGCTCAACCGGGGTGTTGCTCGGCAGCTATGTTCCAACCGGTGAGGCGGTGGGTGACACAGTGACCAGTTGGCTGCTGACCCTGCACATGGCGCAAATCTGGGGCGTACCCTTCAAGCTGTTCGTTACAGTCGTCGGCGTTGTTCTCGCCGTGCTCTGCGCGACAGGCGTATATATCTGGTGGAGAAAACATCGATCACGTAGACAGATCGCCCGACGCAGCGTCGCCGCTGCGGCACAGGGAGTAGTAGCAAGCTTTTAACTTCGACGATCGGCCTGCCGTGTGAATTCGAGCGTCTAGGTAATCAGAAAGGAGTTTCGATTCGTATTCGTGTTCTTGTGCTGGCGTTCGTGCGGCACACCTTAGTTATCTAGCCAGTGACTTCCGAATGGAGAGCCAGCGATGATTTCTATCAACCTCAACGTCTTGGGAGTCAAAGTATGCAGAATGAAAGTGTTTGTGATGATCGGTGCGGCCGGCTTCGCATAAAGCAGAGAAGGTTGAACGGCTTAGCTGCCTCAAACAGCAAGCGACCCAATCAGTTAGCGCTGATCGCCGCGCTAACCTATGCGTGGAGCGCCGCAGCCGCCGAGCATCATGTAGTCGTGAATGCCAAGCAGGCGCGGTTCGAACCCGCTTATCTCAGAATGGCGCCCGGAGATACCGTGGTTTTCCAGCCATCAGGGAGGCACGCCGCGGTGCGTTCTACGCTACTGCCCGCGGGCGCGTACCATTGGGCCGGCATCGCCGGGAAGCGCTATTCGGTTAAGCTGACGCGCGAAGGTTTGTACGTGTACGGCGGTGGTGCGCACGCTTCGAGTGGCATGGTCGGGGTTGTGCAGGTAGGTCGAGCAACCAATCTGGCGCAAGCGCAAGCGCTGAGATTGCCGCAACAGCGTGTGCGCGCGCAGCTTCAAGCGCTGCTGGAGCAAGTACCGGCAGACCAGCCTGAGCCGGGAAGGCTCGCAGCAGCCGCGCAGCAGCCTAGCCAGCCGCCGTCTCGGGCGGCAAGCATACCTGCAGCGCAACTTGCTCAGCCGTCCGCGCCGCAGACGCCGCAAGTCCCCAACGCGGTGAAAGCCAGCGAGCCGGTGCTGGAAAATCGTCCACCGCCCGCGACGGCAAGTCGCAGGCAGATGCAGGCCCAAGCGCCCGCCAACGAGCCCGCTTCGAGCGCGCCCACACTAGCCACGGTCAGAGTGGAGGCGCAAAGGTCACGCGCGAGTGACGGCAGCTACCAAGCGACCGCAACGCGCGTCGGAAAAGTTCTGCAAGATCCGCATGATGTCCCGCAAGCGCTCACCACCGTGACCAACAAGCTGATGGAAGAGCAACAAGTGGGCAGTCTGCGCGAGGCGCTGCGCAATGTGCCGGGGCTGACTTTCAATGCGGCCGAAGGCGGGCGCGCCGGCGACAATATGATGCTGCGAAGCTTCTACACGTTTGGCGATACCTACCTCGACGGCATCCGCGATACTGCGCAATATAACCGCGAGACGTTCAATCTCGAGCAAGTAGATGTGCTGCGGGGTTCGGCTGCCATGTTATTCGGGCGTGGTCAGGCCGGCGGTGTCATCAACCAAGTGAGCAAGGTGCCGGTGCTCGCCGACCAGCACAGATTGACCGGCAGCCTGGGCACCGATGGCTACCGCGAAGTCACTGCCGATCTCAACAAGCAACTGGGCGAGACGAGCGCGCTGCGAATCAACGCGATGAAGCGCGACGAAGGTAGTTGGCGTAGCAATCCGGCTACGGGCGACGAGCCCGAATTGCATCGTGAAGGCATTGCCGCGAGTCTGGCCACCGGACTGAAATCCAGCGACCAGTTCGTCTTAAGCCATGTCTTGACCAAGACCCGCGACATACCGGACTACGGGTTTTCGTTCGACGCCGCAACGCGCAGTCCCAACAAGAATTTTCCGGCCAGCTACTTCTGGGGGATCGACAAGAACTTCGACGATAGCGATACCAACGTCACCACAGGCGTATGGACGCATCGCTTTTCGCCGACTAGTGAACTGCGCACCTCGCTACGCTATGCAGACTACGAGCGCAGCTACTGGGCACGCACGCCAAGTGCAACGGCGGCGCCCAACGTCGACGGCACCATCGTCAATACCAACGCCACCACCGGTGCGCAAACCTACAACGCCGGGCCAACGCGCGCCATGGACTACGAAACGCTCACGCTGCAGTCGGACTTTAACCGGCAATTCAAGGCACTCGGCACCACGCATGAACTGCTGGCAGGGTTCGAGTTTCTGCGCGAAGACAGTCATCGCAACGGCTTGCTCAACCTAAGCGGCGGCAATGACGCCACCACCAATCCTCCTCCCTTCTTCCGCCCTTATGTTGAAAATACAACGGCCATTCCGGTCAACTTCAAGAGCGATTCGTACGCTCTCTACGTGCAGGACTCATTCGAGATCTTGCCGAGCTGGAAGGCGACGGCGGGCGCGCGGCGCGACGAGTTGGACGCAAATTATTCGAGCACCACGTCGCCACAGTTGCGCTACGGTGAGTGGAGCTATCGGGCAGCACTTTCTTGGCAACCCCAAGACAGCTCGCACTACTACCTTAGCTGGAGTGACTCATTCAGTCCCACGGCCGACTTGTACCAACTGACCGTCGAACCGCTGCCGCCCGAACGCAGTCAAGTGGTCGAGTTGGGGGCAAAGTGGTTGTTTTTCGACGGCGATCTCGCATTTCGCACTGCCATCTATCAAGCAGAGAAGGAGTGGGAACGCAACACCGATCTGGAGTCGACCGCGGCGGTGCTCACGAAGAAGCGTCGCACTAACGGCGTGGAGTTTGATCTGGCCGGGCGGGTCACGCCGAATTGGGAGATATTTGGCGGCGTCGCGCTGATGGATGCCGAGATCTTAGAGGTTGCAGAAAACGTCAATCCCACGACCGGCGCAATTACCGCCAGCAATCCAGACTACAAAGGCAAGCGCGCGCGTAATACGCCGCCCTATACGGTCAACTTGTGGACCACTTACAAGCTGGGCGGCGGCTGGAAAATTGGCGGGGGCGTCGAGGCGAAAGGTAAACGCTACGGGTACAACCCGAGCGGGGCGGGTCCGGTGCCGACCTTGAACGGTGACTTTCACCCGAACACCGCACCCGCTTATGAGCGCTACGATCTTCTGCTTTCCTATGAGCAGAAGGATTGGGGCGTTCGCCTCAACCTTCGCAATGTGCTCGACGAGATCTGGTACGACGCGCTTTATGACAATGGTGCGTTCACTGTGCCCGGGACACGGCGGATGGCGATTTTAACCGGCGAGTTGAAATTCTAATGTTGATGACGCTCGACAATGTGCTCACGCGTGAGGAGCTTGCCGAGGCGCGCGAGATGATCGCGCATTCTCAGTGGGCAAGCGGTTTGGCGACGGCCGGTACGCAGGCGGCTGCAGTAAAGGACAACCAGCAGTTGCCGGAGGATGCGCCCTTCTTGCCCGCGTTGCGGCGCATGGTGCTGGCTGCGCTGAATCGGCAGCCGCTGTTCTTTAGCGCCGCGCTTCCGCTAAAGATTCTGGCGCCGTTCTTCAACCGCTACGGCGAAACCGGCAATCGTTATGGCCAGCATACCGACGGTGCCATGCGGCTCACGCCTGACGGAGCCGGCTATGTGCGAGCGGACGTTTCCGCCACGTTATTTCTTTCTGAGCCAGAGGAATACGACGGCGGTATTCTTGCTGTTCAAGACACGTTTGCGACCCATAACATCAAACTGAAGGCCGGGAGCATTGTCGTGTATCCATCTTCGTCCATTCACGAAGTAACGCCGGTTACCCGCGGCGCGCGCATCGGGTGCTTTATGTTCATGCAGAGCATGGTGCGGGACGCCGAAAAACGCCGCGTCCTATTCGACTTGGATTTGGCCATCCAGCAGTTGCGCCAGCAAGTCGGTGAAGCGGCGCCCGTGGTCAGTTTGACTGGCACTTATCATAACTTGTTGCGGCGCTGGGCAGATACCTGACCTGGGCGCGCGTCGGCTTGAGCGTTTCTAAAGGTGGTAAGCGGCGACCCCCGACAATCGTCGCTTCGTGCGTTTGACGACGATTGCATCGCCGACACTGAGCTTGTCATTACGCGCAATCTGCAGGGTCACCGGTGTGCCATCAGCCAACTTGGCTACCAATTTCGATTGTGGCGGCCCGCTCGGCACATTAACGGGAGAGATTTCCGCAACCGTTGCTTCTATCGTTTCACCCGGTTCTATCGGACGATCGAGCAGGAACCAGCCGGCAACCAGGGCGACGACCAGCGCAAACACCCAAAAATTTGACATAGATAATCGATTCAGCGGTAGACCAGCACCGGAATTTTGCAGTGCGTGAGCACGCGCGTGGTCTCGCTGCCCATCAGCACCGCGCTCAGGCCCCGGCGTCCGTGCGAGGCCATGAAGATGAGATCGCAACCCTTCTCGTTCGCCGCTTGAATGATGGCTTCCCACGGCGAGTAGCTGCTGAGCGTGTGCGTATCGCACGGCACGCCGTGCGCCTTCGCCGCCGCTTCGAAAGCGCTCAGCACACGCTGCGAGCGCTCGCGCGCGGCGTCCTCAAACTTTTCCGGCGTGGCGGTCTCATCGGGGTCGAGCGGCACCCAACCTTCGTAGTACATCGGGATCGGATAACCCGGGCTCGCGTAAAATCCCGTGACGCGCGCGTTGATCTCCTTGGCGAATTGCATTGCGGCAGCGACCGCTTTATCGGACAGCTCCGAACCGTCGGTCGGAATCAAGATGTGGCGAAACATGAGGCACCTCCGAGCATCTTGCGTTTGAATGGACAGCGCTATTCTACGCGCTGTCGGGCCTAGGGCAACCATAGGCGAGGCGCATACAGAAGATAGGATGCTTGTTTATGGCAACACCCAAGCCATGTGTGTGGCTATACTATAAAAGGTATATAAATGAGTGAACAGCAAATCGACGCGGCAACGCTGGAGCGCTTGTTGCGCACACGGTTCTCGGCACGCAAGTTCCAGCCGCGAGCCGTGCCACGCGCAACGCTCGATCAGATTCTGCAGTTGGCCCAGCGCACGCCATCCTGGTGCAATATCCAGCCATGGCAAGTCGTGCTGGTTAGTGGCGAGCCGTTGAACGAGCTACGCGAGCGCATGTGGCAGCATGCCCGCGGCGGCGCGCCAGCGAGCCCTGATTTCCCTTTTCCGCCCAACTACACTGCCTCACACCGCGATCGGCGCAAAGTTTGCGGGCTGCAACTCTACCAGTCGCTGGGTATCGGCAAAGAGGATCGCGCTGCCGCTGCGGAGCAGTCGCTGGAAAATTTTCGCATGTTCGGCGCGCCGCATCTGGCTTTGATCTTTGTCGATGACTACCTGGGCTTTTATGGCGCGCTGGATTGCGGCTTGTACGCCATGACGCTCATGCTGGCAGCGCACAGCCTCGGCGTCGACACTATCGCGCAGGCCTCGCTCGCCTCCTATCCAGAGTTAGTGCGCCAACAGCTCGAACTGCCGCCCTCGCGCAAGCTCGTCTGCGGGATTGCGATAGGCTATGCCGAACGCGAGCATCCGATCAACAACTATCGCACCGAGCGCGCGGCAGTCGTGGAGGCGGTGCAGTTCGTTGAATAGAACGTGAATTGTGAAACACGCGCGCGAAGGCGTTGTGGTGCTGGTTCCGGTTGCTTTGATCCACTTCGCGTTTCGCCATCTTTGATTTACTCACGCAGTCTGGAGAACTGATATGGCCATCATGAAGAAGATTGAGTACGCAGAAGCACCGCCCGCAGTACGCGCCGTTTATGATGACATCATGACCTCGCGCAACACGGACTACATCAACAATATCTGGAAGGTGCTGGCGAATGATCCAGTCAGCCTCAAGCGCAACTGGGAGGCGATGAAGGAAATCATGGCGCCCGGCGCGCTCGATAAGATCACCAAAGAATTAATCTATCTTGCGGTGAGCATGACCAACCAGTGCGACTACTGTATCAACACGCATACCGCCGCCGCGCGTAAAGCGGGCATGACCGATGCGATGTTCAACGAACTGGTTGCGGTAATGGGTTTGGCCAACCAAGGCAACAAAACCGTCAAGGCGCTGCAGGTCGAAGTTGACGAGCGCTATCTGCCCAACAGGTAGTCAAGTGCATGATCGCTGTGGCGATCTACGGCGGCGAGGCTCGGCAAGATACGGAACGCGGCCTTGCTAAGCTGCGTTCTTCTTCCACTCGATCATTGCCGCAGTCAGTTTGGTGGATACCTTGGTAAATTCGCCGGTGACAGAAAGCATTTGTTTTGCTTGCTCCAGCTTTCGGGTGAGCGCTAGTTCGGCAACTTGGGCGGCGACCTTGTGGAATTCGGCGTGTTGGTCTTTCACGCTTTTATAGTGCGCAGAGTTCTTGTCCGCGGCCGTGAGGCTGGGGCCATGCAGCCATTGGCCAAAGGCGCATTGGTTGTCCACGCGAATCTTGGTGAGGGGTATGTCGATCGTGCCGCTGTCGATCGCCGTCTTGAGTCGCATTTTCCAGGCGGCGTGCGCCGCAACTGCTTTGTCGATTTCCGTTTTGTCGGCCATGGTCTCTCCAGTGAAATTCAGTTCAGTGGTCTCTGTGAGAATATCGGCAACCTATGGTCGATCTTTAAAGGACTCTTATGGAACTAGGGCTCAAAGGTAAATCGGTCTTAATTACTGGTGCCTCCAAAGGTATTGGCCTCGCTTGCGCACACGCGTTCGCGGCCGAAGGCAGCATTGTGCATATCGCCGCGCGCTCGGCTGATTTGTTGGCTAAGGCAAGGGAGGATATGCGTACCCGCTACGGCGCCGCCGTGCACACCCATGTGTGCGACTTGCGTGCGAAGGGTGCAGTAAAGCAGCTCGCCGATGCGTGCGCAAACGTCGATGTGCTGGTCAACAACGCCGGCGATATCCCCGGCGGCAATATCGAAGCCATGGACGAAGAACGTTGGCGCCACGCGTGGGAACTGAAAGTGTTCGGCTATATCAACCTCACGCGCGAGATGATCGTGCGCATGAAACCGCGCGGCAAAGGAGTCATCGTGAACGTGGTCGGCATGGCGGGCGTGACGCATCCGGCAGAGTATATTTGCGGCACGACCGGCAATGCGGCGCTGGAGGCCTTTACCAAGGGTGTCGGCAAGGGCTCGATCGAGTTCGGCGTGCGCGTGCTCGGCATGCACCCCCCGGCAACGCGCACCGATCGCATCATCTCCTTGAACAAAACCATTGCCAAGCAAAAGTTCGGCGACGAATCGCGCTGGGAGGAACTGCTCAAGACCCAGCGCATGATGGAGCCGGAGCAAGTTGCCGATGCGGTGTTGTTCTTCGCCTCCGAGCGTGCAAGTTATTTGTCGGGCATGATGCTCAATTTAGGAACGTATTGACGTGTGAGGCAGTTGCGCACCTCCCCTCTGAGGCGTGCGCAACGTTATTCGACGCTATCGTTCCCGCGCAGGCAGGAACCCGTTCCGTGCCCAGTTGTGGATGCTGGGGGCATCGCCGAACTGCTTTCCGTCTGCGAGATTCGTCGGCCGCATGGGTCCCCGCCTGCGCGGGGACGACAATTTGCAGGTAACGCGCTCGTCAGGAAGATAAGGCGAACTACCAAGCCCTAAACTAATCCACCTCGCGCACCACTTCCACTAGGCAGTCGTAGAACGTCGCCCCGCCGCCCAGATCGGTCACGCGCTGCGGCGTGACTTCATTGGCATTCTTGCCGTCGGGTGCGAATTTGCGCCACCAGATCGAGCGGGCGACGACGACGCCGGCGCGCGGTTTGTCGTTGACCAGCGCTTTCAGGCGCATGCTGCCGCGATCGTTGTACATGCGCACGTAGTCGCCATCTTTGATGCCACGCGCGGCCGCATCCGTCGAGTGCAGTTCCAGCGTCGGCTCGCCTTCTTGGTCGCGGAAGCGTGGCATGTTGGCGAACGTCGTGTTCAGGAAATTACGTGCTGGCGGGGAAATGAACACGAGCGGGTACTTTTGCGCCAGCGCAGGATTGGTGTGCGGCAATTCTACCGGTGGGTTGTAGAACGGCAGCGGATCCACCCCCTGCTTTTCGAGCGCCGCCGAGTAGAACTCACACTTGCCGGACGGCGTGGGAAAGCCGCCTTGCGCGAACGGTGCCCACTTCTCGGGCACGGCAAGGCGCTGCCAGCCCTCGCGCTTGAGCGCATCCCACGTCATCTTGCCCATGCGCGCGCGGCCTGAGCCGATGGCCGTGCGCGCGATATCTTCATCGGATTCCTTGAAACACGATTCGGTGAATCCCATGCGTGCAGCGAGCTGGCGGAAGATCTCCGAGTTGGGTTTTGCTTCGCCGAGCGGCTCGATCGCCGGATTGTTCGCCAACATGTAGAGGTGGCCGTAGGACTTGTGGATGTCGTGATGTTCGAGCTGCGTCGTGGCCGGCAGCACGATGTCGGCATAGTCCGCCGTGTCGGTTTGAAACTGTTCGAGCACGACGCAGAACAGATCCTCGCGCGCGAATCCCGCTGTGACTTTGCTCGAATCCGGCGCGACCGCGACGGGGTTGGAGTTGTACACGATGATCGCTTCGATCGCCGGCTGCGCCTCGAGCAGCGCATCGCCGATCGCCACCATGTTGATACTGCGCGGCTGATAAGGCAGCAAATCGGGACGCTCCAGCGCGTTCACATCGAGGCTGTAGAAATCCGATGTGGCGAGCACCAAACCGCCGGAGGCGTGGCGCCACGCGCCGGTTAGCGCGGGCAAGCAAGCAACGGTGCGCACCGCAATACCGCCACCTGTGTGCCTCTGCATGCCATAATTCAAGCGAATGGCGGCCGGAGACATTGACGAGTATTCGCGTGCCAGTGCGACGACCACGTTCTCATCCAAGCCGCAGATCTGCGCCACGCGCGCCGGCGGATATTCCTGCACGCGCTGCTTCAATTGCTCGAAACCGAGGGTGTACTTTTCGACGTAGTCGCGGTCGTAGCGACCCTCGTTGATGATGACGTGCATCATGCCGAGCGCGAGCGCGGCGTCAGTGCCGGGCAAGGGCGCAATGTGTTGGTGGCATTTTTCAGCGCTGAGGCTCTGGTATGGATCGATCGCGATCACTTTCGCGCCGCGGCGTTTCGCTGCGGTCACGCGCGACCAGAAATGCAAGTTGGAGGTGATCGGGTTCGATCCCCAGATTATGATGAGCTTGGCTTCATCGAAGCGCTCGGGGTCCATGCCTACCGACGCGCCGAGCGTGTACTTCATGCCCGCTTTGCCGGCGCTCGAACAAATCGTGCGCTCCAGCAAGCTCGCGCCGAGCTTATGAAAGAAGCGGCGGTCCATGGAGCTGCCTTGCACTTGACCCATGGTGCCGGCGTAGGAGTAGGGCAGGATCGCCTGCGCGCCATGCGGCGAGGCACTGATCCCTTTCAGCTTCTCTGCGATGGTGTCGAGCGCTTCGTCCCAGGAAATGCGTTCGAACCGCCCTTCACCTTTCTTGCCGATGCGGCGCATCGGATTCATCAAGCGCTCGGGCGAGTAGGTGCGCTCCAAGTAGTACGCGACTTTGGTGCACAGCGTGCCTTGCGTGAACGGATGATCGGGTGCGCCTTGAATCTTGATGGCCTTGCCGTCTTTCACCGTCACCAGCATCGCGCAGGTATCGGGACAATCGTGCGGGCAGGCAGCGCGCACGACCTTGGTGTCTTGCGTGGCGGGCGCCAATTCAGCTGGGGAGAAGGTCGGAGCGTTCATCGGGTTAATTCCAATGGCATCATGACGATGATACTCCCTTGGCCGGCGCGGGCGGGCGAATCGATCGAGCGGGCTAGCCGTCAGCAAGTGCCAGTGCGCCGCGCTCTTCGAATGGGAGGGTGCGCACGGCTTCGAGCGCGCGCAGCAGCAGGGCAGGGTCATTGGCGCGCAGCAACTGCGCGTCCGACAGCATGCGCCGCCAGTTGCGCGCGCCAGGTAAATGGTGGAATAGACCGAGCATGTGGCGTGTGATGTTGCGCAACAGCGTGCCGCGTGCGACCGCTTGCTCGGCGTAAGCAACCATCGCCCCGACCACTTGTTCGCGGCTCGGCGTGGGGGCGCTGGAATCGTAGCAACGTCGGTCGGCGTCGGCGAGCAGATATGGATCGTGATAGATGGCGCGCCCGAGCATGACGCCGTCAACGTAAGGTAAATGCTGTTCGATCGCGTGCCAATCGCTGATGCCGCCGTTGATGACGATCGTATAGTCTGGAAACTCGCGCTTGAGACGGTAGACGTAGTCGTACTTGAGTGGCGGGATTTCGCGGTTGTCTTTCGGGCTCAAGCCTTTCAGGATCGCTTTGCGCGCGTGCACGATGAACGTGGTGCAGCCGACCGCGCCGACGAAATCGCGCATGAAGCCGTAGCTTTCGGCGGCGATGTGAGCGCCGGTCGCATCGATGCCGATGCGATGCTTGACCGTGACCGGCAGCGTGCTCGCCGCGCGCATCGCTTTGACGCAATCGGCGACCAGTTGCGGCTCAGCCATCAAGCATGCGCCGAAGGCGCCGCGCTGTACGCGTTCGCTGGGACAGCCGACATTGAGATTGATTTCATCGTAACCCCAGCGCGCGGCGAGTTGGGCGCAGCGCGCCAGTTCATTCGGGTCGCTGCCGCCCAGTTGCAGCGCCAGTGGATGTTCGGCTGGGTCGAAATCGAGATGTCGCGGCGCGTCGCCGTGCAACAACGCGCCGCTGGTTATCATCTCCGTATAGAGCAACGCGTGACGCGAGAGCTGGCGAAAGAAGTAGCGGCAATGCCGGTCGGTGTGATCCAGCATCGGCGCGGTGCAGAAGCGGTGTGGCGTAGCGCTAACGGAAGACATGACGCGATTGTACCGGCGAGCGCTGCCGCCGCTGCACTCTACAAAATAAGGCGAGCGTAGCGTGCTAGAGTAACTCGACTCCGTACGCAGAAAGAGCACGGGCGCAGGAGTGTCCGCACCATTTGTTCCAGCCACGGCCGCCGTTGCTTCTCACAAATAAGGTGCGCGTAGCGCACCCCATCAATTCGACTCCGTACGCGGTTAGAGCGCGGGGGCAGGGGGTTCCCCCGCGCCTACTAATACGCCCCCTCACGCGCTCCTGTACCTGGGAAGCTGCAGGCAGCGGAAAGCTTATTAACGTGTTCTTGGATCTTGGCGATACGGTTCTCCGGGCTAGGGTGCGAGCTAGCGAATTCCGGCTGCCGCCCGCCACCAGAGGCTTTGGCGAGGATTTCCATCACACCCACCAAGGCGCCTGGGTCGTAGCCGGCGTCCTTCATGAAGCACACGCCGAAGCGGTCCGATTCCAGTTCGTCTTCGCGGCCGTACTTCATATTGATGAGCCCGCCGACCATTTGCGCGACTTGCGCCATCTCGTATGAGCCTGCACCCATGACGACCGCGCCGGTGATACCTTGCGTGAGTTGCTGTTTGGCAATGTGCTCGGCGCTGTGGCGGCCGATGACGTGGCCGATTTCGTGGCCCAGCACGCCGGCGAGCTGATCGTCGTTTTGCAGACGGCTCAACAGCGCGACTGTGATAAAGATCTGTCCGCCTGGCAGTGCGAATGCATTGACTGTTTGATCATCCGCAAGCACGTGAAAGTCGAACGGGTAGCCGCTCTTTGCCGCGATGCTGGCGGCGACAATCTTCTGTCCGAGCGTCTTGACTTGGCGCTGCACGCGCTCGTCGCGGTACAACCCGCCGAACTGCTGCGCCATTTCCGGCGCGGATTGCAGTCCCATGGCGACTTCTTGCTCTTGCGTTAGGCTGATGCGTTGCTTTTCGCCCGTAACGGGGTTGACCGAGCTCTTGCTCAAGTACGAGATCACAGAAAAGCCAGCAATCACAAGCATGATGATGAGGCGCAGTTTCCAGGCTGAGCGCATGTTTTCTTCTCCTTGATTGTTAGCTGCGCGCGGCCGGGGTTACTCGCACGAAGCGCTCGCGCTCGAGCGCCTCGTAGATGCCGCCCGCTACAGCACCAAAAACGGCGTGGCTCGCTGCCATGATCCAGCTGCGCATGCTGGCAAACCACGGAAACCAATCAGACAGACCGTAGTAGTTGATTGCGTAGAGGGCGAGGCCAAACAATGCGCCGCCGATCACGCCGACGACGATGCCCCAGCGATGCAAACAAAATGCAACGATGCAGGCGAAAGCGATCGACAAAAGTAGATGTACTGGCAGACCGAAGCTCATGGCTTGCGTCTCCATGCCGGTGGCAGGCGGTAAGACCTTGGGGCCCAGCACCATGGCCGCGGGCAACTGCAGCGGCACCCAAGCGTTGCCTAAATGCTTGCTTGTCAGCCACATGTTCATCAATAAAAACACGAAGCCGCCGATCAGGCCGGCGATGATCGCGGCGCGCCAATCGACGATTTGCCGCAACTGCGTTTGGTTTTGCATGCCGGCTCCTCACTAGGTTGTTAGCGTAAGGATAACCGACTGCGCGGTGAACTGGATAGGGCGAGCGAGCGACCGGCGCAGGCCGCGCGGACGCGCTGGCGCACGCGCCAGCATGGCAGCGGAAACTAGTTGTTTACGACCAGGTGGAGCGCGGGAGGGTTGGGCTGTGCGTCACGCTTGTTTCGCATGAAGGCGGAAGCTTCAGCGGCCGGCATGGGCTTGGCGAACAGATAGCCTTGCATGGTGTCGCACTGGTGCGCGCGCAGCGCTTCGTGCTGCTCTACCGTTTCGACGCCTTCCGCGGTTACCGACAAATGCAAATTGTGCGCTAAGCCGATCACGGCGGAAACGATGCTCGCGCTGCCGGCATCGGCAAGCATGTCCTTTACAAACGATCGGTCGACTTTTAGGGTGTCGAGACTGAAGCGCTTCAAATAGGCGAGCGAGGAGTAACCGGTGCCGAAGTCATCGATGGCGATGCGCACTCCGTGGCCTGCAAGTTCGCGCATGCGCGCCGCGCTCGCGGCAGGATCGTTCATGAGCATGCTTTCGGTCAGTTCTAATTGCAGCAAGTTCGCGGGAAAGCAGGTGCGCGTCAAGATATCGCGCACGACCGCAACCAAATCGGGATCGCGGAACTGCCGCGCCGACACATTGACCGAGAGCGTCAACGGGCCGATACCGTCATTCATCCACTGGCGTGTTTGCCGGCAGGCTTCTTCAAGCACCCAAGCGCCGACTGGAACGATCAGTCCGGTTTCTTCCAGGATGTCGATGAACTTGATCGGCGGCACCATGCCGAGTTCCGGGCTATTCCAGCGGATTAGGGCTTCGACTCCGGTTACCGTGCCGTCCCCGGCACTTACGATCGGCTGGTAGTGCAGCAAGAATTCATTGTTGTTAAGTGCGGCGTGCAGCAAGCGCTCCACGCGCAGGCGCGCCTGCGCGTGATCGTGCTTCGCATGGTCGTAAACCTGGAAAGTGTCGCCGCGCGACTGTTTGGCGTGTTGCAGTGCGCTATCGGCGTTGCGCAGCAGGTCGTCTCCGCTGGCGCCGTCGTCGGGACCATAGGCGATGCCGACGCTTAGCGTGACCAGAAAACTTTGCCCGTTGACGACAAAAGGACTGCGGAACTTTGTGAGCAGTTTTTCGGCCACCAAGCACGCTTGAGGTTTGTTCGCTACATCGGGTAGCAGCAACACAAACTCGTCGCTGGCCAAGCGCGCCACCACGTCCGTTGTGCGCACTGAATTGACGATACGCTGTGCGGCAATACGCAGCAACTCATCGCCAACGTGATGTCCAATACTGTCGTTGACCACCTTGAAACGATCTAGGTCCAGATACAAGACAGCCACTTGTGACCCGGCGCGATTCGCGCGTTCGAGCGCCGCGGCGACTCGATCAAGGAATTCTGTGCGATTCGGTAGATCGGTGATCGAGTCATAGCGAGCCAGGCGCGACAAGTGCTGTTGCGCGCGCTGCAGCGCGAGCATCGGCAAGCGCCGCATGACGAAACACAAAATCCAAGCAACGCCGGCGCCCAGCAGCAAAAGCCAGCTAGTGGCAACGACAACCGGAGCTAGCGAACGTTGGATGCTGAAGTAGCCGATCTTTCTGCCGTCATGCTCGATCGCGCTGACTGCTTCGATGACGGGCCAGGGTAGCGAATCGCTGCCGGCTTTGACGACAACCTTGCGGCTCGAGTTCAGTAAAGATCTCGTCTCGTAGCGTTCGTTGTACTCATTGTGGTCGATGTCATGCTCAACGGAGTCAAGCAGTTCAAGTTCGCTGCCTGGCGAGTTTAAGAGTTCTGGTGTGCGCAGGTCGTCTACCAGCTTGTGCGCAACCATCACGGCACCGATATTCGTTTCGATGCTGAGGGTGCCGCGGTGATACTGAATCTGCAGCGCTAAGTAGGTGAGGGGAATGGCGAGTCCCACCACGGCCGCAAGCGCGCGGCTCACCACGCCGATGTAGGACGCCTGACCGGTGATCGAGGAGTTTTCTCGGGTTGGTTGCGTTGCCTTCATCATTTCGTTATTAATGGCAGCATTCGCAAAACCTTTAGCAAAGTCCGGATGCGACCTGTAAATTTGTGTTGCTGCACCATTTCGGGGCGCCGCCAAGGGCGATTCCTTGGACCGCTGAGCGCGCCAAAAGCCTGGCTGCATCAGCCAGTTACGCATTGCGCGCCGGCGGCGACGGTTGGGATTGCGCCGCGGAAATATCTGCGACGCGGCCGCGGCATGGGCGCCGAACGCAGGGCGGCCAAAAGCGGGTCGAACGCGCCGCAAAGCAGGCGATGATAGGGTTCGAATCGAAATTGAGGTGCACCCATGAAATTCGTTAGCAATCTCCTCAAGCAACACGCGCAGCGCTATCCGACGATGGAACTCGCCGACATCTATAAGTTGCTGCACCAGGCGGCCACCGGCGCCGCGCATGCGGCGCCGAATTCCTTTGCCCGCGCCGCGGATGCGGCGCCGAATTCCTTTGCTCGCGCCGCGCATGCGGCGCCGAAGGCTCCTGCTGTCGCTGTACACGCGGCACTACCGAGTTCCCCAGTTCCGGTGGTGCTGGATGGCTTGCGCCATGAGCTGCTGAGCATGGGCGAGGGACCCGATGAGCCACTCCTTGACCCCATCTCGCCGGACGGCATGTTTGCGCGCGTGCATTTGCGCCCATACGTGGCGTCGGGCCGGCCGCTCGAGGCGCTCGCAGAGGCTTTCGTTGCGACGATGCAGCAGCCCGCCAATGGTTATGAAAAGCTTGCGCGCTTTTGTGGTTGTCTAGGCGATCTGGCGGATAGCGGCGCGATCGCCTTCGACGCTGCGCAGGTGCGCGCGTACTTTGCCAAGTTGGCGGCCGATGGCTATCCGGTGCTGCGCCATTCGGCTGCGTTTCGCGATATCTATCGGCCGGCCTACAGAATCGTTCACGTTGACCTACTGGCGTCGTAGGTGCGGCATATTCGGCTTGCGGCCGCAGCGACGCGAATGCGTCGCCGAAACTTGCGTTGCGTGCTGGAGGAAGGCGGTTTGAGCGCGGCGCCGGCGCGCGCTAGTTAGAGTCTCGTTACCAAGTGTAGCGCACACGATAGCGCACCACGCCTTCTTGCCCTTTGCTTAAACGCACTGGAAAGTGGATGGTATGCGCATCCTTCTTTTCGAACTTGTGCGATTGCGATACCAGTTCCCAGTTGGTCCAACGGTAGAGATGTTCCGCAACGAGTACCTTGGTTGCTTCGTCTTTTTGGTTGCGCACTTTGACCTCGATTTCCTCTTCGATCATCTTGCGCTTGGTATCAATTTTGTAATCGATTTGCCGGCGCTCGCCGACTATGTCGAAGGCCTGCCCCAGTTTGATGCGGATAGTTTCGTCGCGCGGCGTGTGGTCAATGACGTCTTCGCCGATAAATTCCAGAGATTGGTCGGCGTCGTCCAACTTCGACACGCGGACTCGACCTTGCGGCAACGGCATACCCATGTTGTTTTGCTTGGCGTTCTTGAAGGTCAGATAGACATCGACTTTCTTGTTGGACTGCGTGCCGAACGATTGCTCGGTGTTTAGACCGCCGTAGAATCCAAAGCCTGGCCCGACCCCATCGTACACGGTCAATTTCTCGCAATCGACGTCATTGGCTCGCGGGAACAATTCGATCTGTTTGGTGGAGTTCTCCGGTAGTGTGGTTGGCTGGCTCAGCGTGTAGAGGTGGTATTCAAAGAACGCTTTCTCGGAGAACTCCGGGGCGGCTCCTGCCGGTGCGGCCATCACTTCGGCGCGCATCATCGCGCGGCCTTTGAGCAGGGCAGGTTGCGCACGCTGCACATCGCCGGCGATGAGCTTGAGTTTGCTGTCCGCATAGCTCGCGCCAGATTGATTGATGATCGATACCCATGCCGACACATCCAACTTGCATTGATCGACGCCTTTGCTAGAGGCTTCCGAAAAGACTAGGTTGTAGTCCGCCCACCAACTCATGCCTTGAGTCTGGTAGCTCACGCGCGTGCGGTGGCTGCCTTCTTTTTTGGTCGCCACATCCCACACTAAAGTCGGGCGCGTGAGCAGTCCACCCGGGAGTGTAGGCAGTTTAACCCGGTTGTAATTCTGTATCACGTCTACACTACCGTCGGTATTCTGTAGAACGAGGCCGCCTTGAGTGGCGAGCAGTTTGCCTTGCGAGATCTCGACCGTGTTGCCGTGCGCTTGCTCGACGGCGATGTCTCGATCGATGAACTTTTGCAGCAGTTTCTCATTGCTGACGAGATCGAACTGAAAATTCTGTTCGACCACGCGAGTCTCGCTCGGATCGGTCAGCGAAGAGAAGGCAACGCTTGTTGGATCGATCAGCGCAGCTACATCGGTAAAGCGCACGATGTTGCGGCCTTTTTCCAGATCGAGGTCGCGTTCTTGCCGCACTACTGCATAACCAGGTACGGCTTGGCCATTGCCGCCGCTGCGAAACACTTCCGGTGAAATCGACCCGGGCTGCGCGCTGGAATAAATCGTAATCGAGGTGCTGGTATCTGCCTTCTGTGCGTGTAAAGCCGATGGCGCCAGTGCAGCGCCAACGCTTATGGCCAGGACGGTACGGGCAAGCACGTCCCGTACAGCGCATTGAACTTGTTTCATCGTCACTCCGATATCATGGATATGCAGCGTAGTAACGCAGCGCGAGCGCTAAGGGGTTAACGGCTTGTCGCTCTACGTGCCAATAACGTTGCCATCCTCTTTTTGGATCACCACGGTGGCCGAGCGGGGACGTTGCCCCGCTGCGCCGTCCGGCCAACTGCTCACTGCTTTAGGGTTTGCCGGATCGTTGCGCATGGTGTTGCTTTCGCCGGGATGCTGGATGTTGACGAACAGCGTGCGCATGTCCGGCGTCATGGTGATCCCGGTGACTTCGGCGCCGCGTGGTGCGGTTAAAAAGCGTTTAATCTGCCCAGTGGTCACATCCGCGCACAACATTTGATTGTTGCCGATATTGGCAAACTCCGGGCGGCCCATTTCGCGCACGAACGCATCGGTTTGGATCCAAAGCACGCCGCGCGGATCGAACCACAAACCATCCGGACAGGCGAAGATGTCGCCCTTGATGTTGCCCTTGCGATCGGCTTGCTCTTGCGCGGGGTCGCCGCACTGCACGAACAAGTCCCACTCGAAGGCGGTCGCGCATGGATCGGCGCCAGTCTCGCGCCAATGCAGGATGTGGCCATAGATGTTTTGGGCGCGTGGGTTGGCGGCGTTCGGGCCCGGCTTGCCCTCCTTGCCGCGGTCCTCGTTGTTGGTGAGGGTGACGTACGCGTCGCCGGTCACGGGGTGGATCGCGACGCGCTCGGGGCGATCCATTTTTGTCGCGCCGGCAATGTCCGCCGCTTGCCGCGTCTTCACGCACACGCTCGCTTGGTCGGGGAAGCCGGCTTCCGCGGTCAAACCGCCGCCGCCCGCGATCAGCGGCAGCCATGCGCCCTTGCCGTCGGCGTCGTAGCGCGCGACATAGAGTGTGCCGTGATCGAGCAAATTGAAGTTGGCGCGCCGGTCCGCGGGGTTGAAGCGGTCGCGGCTCACAAACTTGTAGACGTATTCGAAACGCTCGTCGTCGCCCATGTAGACCACCACGCGTCCGTCTGGCGCCACCACGGTCATCGCGCCTTCGTGCTTGAAGCGTCCCAGCGCGGTGCGCTTGACCGGCACACTGTGCGGATCGAATGGATCGATTTCAGTGACCCAGCCGAACTGATTCGCTTCGTTCGGATGTTTCGCGGCATCGAAGCGCTCGTCAAACTCGTGCCAGCGATAGCCTTGGCCCTTGTCGTTGATGTTATAGCGCTTCTGTTCAGCAGGAATGGTGCCGGATTGATTGACGACGTAGAAAGTAAAATTCTCGTCACACGTCAGGTACGTGCCCCACGGCGTGTAGCCGTTGGCGCAGTTGTTCAGAATACCGTGCGCGTTGACGCCGTCGGGGTGCAGCGCGGACTTCATTAGCGCCGAGCCGGCGGCTGGCCCGGCCACGCGCGCCGGGGTGTTCGGCGTGATGCGGCGCGCGTACTTGGACGGGCGCGCCACGCCCCAGCGGCCGTTCTGCTCTTGTACTTCGATGATACTGACGCCGTGCGCGGCTTGCGACTTCGCGACCTTGGCCGCGTTCCAATTCGCCATTCCGTCCGGGTGCAGCAAGCCATCGTCGGCATATTCGTGATTGCAACAGATAAGTCCGCGTTGCGAATCTTCAGCGCGCGGTTGCGCGTCGGGGCGATCGGCCCAGGCGAACGGAAAAAATTGCATGCCGTCGTGATGCATGCCGGATTGCTTGAGTTGATCATCCGCACTTTGACTGGCGTCTTGCTTAAACGCGGGGCCGTCAGAAATCGGATCGCCCCAGGCAATGAGCACGGCGGCGCGATAGCCCGCCGGCACCCGCACCATGTCTTCTTTGGAGGATGCAATTGAGGCGAACGTAATCTCAGGTTGCGTGAACTGGGCCTTGGCGGCAGCCCGCCCCGTTCCCTGCCGCTGGATTGCGACGCAGCCATTTAGCAGAGCCAACGCAGTTGCACTTAGGCCGCCGACGATGAAACGGCGGCGCGCAGGGTTCGCTGCCACGATGGCCTCGAAACTGAGGTTGGAGGATGTGTTGCTTGTGCCGAGGTCGTCGGGGTCGCGCATGTGCTTGCTCCATCAAATCCATCGAAGTGGCGCTATTTTAGAGGCAAGGTAGGCGTAGCGCGAACGGTATAATGGCCGTGTTGATTTCAAGAGAGACGAGCATGCGCTTTGCAGGAACGGATTCCTATGTTGCCACCGATGATTTAATGCTGGCGGTGAACGCTGCGATCACGCTCGAGCGGCCGCTGCTCATCAAGGGCGAACCCGGCACCGGCAAGACGCTGTTGGCGCAGGAAGTCGCGCGCGCGCTCGCCATGCCGCTGCACGAGTGGCATGTGAAATCCACCACCAAGGCGCAGCACGGCTTGTATGAGTACGACGCCGTGTCGCGCCTGCGCGATTCGCAGTTGGGTGACGGCCGCGTGCACGATATCCGCAACTATATCGTGCAGGGCAAACTTTGGGACGCTTTCGCAGCGGACCAACGCTCAGTGCTGCTCATCGACGAAATCGACAAGGCAGACATCGAGTTTCCCAACGATTTGCTGCGCGAACTCGATCGCATGGAATTCTACGTCTACGAAACGCGCGAACTAGTGAAGGCGCGCAGCCGGCCCGTGGTGTTCATCACCAGCAACAACGAGAAAGAACTGCCGGATGCATTTTTGCGCCGCTGCTTCTTTCATTACATCCGCTTTCCCGATAAGGACACGATGCAACGCATCGTCGACGTGCATTACCCCGGCATCAAGAAGGACTTGACGCGCCAAGCCCTCGATGTGTTCTTCGAGCTGCGCGAAGTGCCGGGATTAAAGAAAAAGCCTTCGACGTCCGAGTTGCTCGATTGGTTGAAACTGCTTATGGCGGAGGACATTCCGCCGGAGGCGCTGCGCAGCCAAGACAGCAGCAAGTTCATCCCGCCGTTATATGGCGCACTGCTGAAAAACGAGCAAGACGTGCAGTTGTTCGAGCGCCTGGCATTCATGTCGCGGCGAGCACGGTAGCTTAGATGAGTTTCGGCGAGACGCTGACGCGCTGGGCCATTATCATCGGCTTTGGCTTGCTCGCTGCCGTCGCTGGGCTTGCCGGCGCGCTGATCATCAGCACGGGCCAGCCTGGCAATGCCCCTGTATTGCTGCTGGTTGCGGCTGCGAGCGTGGTCATCGCGTTCGTATTGCATCGCAGCTTAAAGCGTTCGCGCAGCAATGGGTCGTGATGGGGCTATACCCGTCATAGATGAAATCGGTTTGCCGCTAGGAATATGAGAAATAGGAAGATCCTGTAACAAGTATGTTGATAGATTTCTTCTTCACCCTGAAACAGCATCAGTTGCCTGTTTCCATCAAGGAGTTTCTGACTTTGTTGGAAGCACTGCAGCGCGGTGTTGTTTTCGCCGATCTCGATGAGTTCTACTACCTCTCTCGCGCAAGTTTGGTGAAAGACGAAACACATTTCGATAAGTTCGATCGCGCCTTTGCGGAGTACTTTCGTGGCGTGCAGAGCCTGCCCGATGCGCTTGCTTTTCAACTGCCGGAAGAGTGGCTGCGCAAACTGGCCGAACGCGTGCTGACAGATGAAGAGAAGGCGATGATCGAGGCGCTCGGCGGTTTGGACAAGCTGCTGGAGACGCTCAAGCAGCGCTTGGAGGAGCAGAAGGGGCGGCACCAAGGCGGCAGCAAGTGGATCGGAACCGCCGGCACTTCGCCGTTCGGCGCGTACGGTTTTAACCCCGAAGGCATTCGCATCGGCCAGGAAGGTTCGCGCAACCGCCGTGCGGTCAAGGTTTGGGACAAGCGCGAGTACCGCAATCTCGACGATGACGTTGAGCTTGGCACGCGCAACATCAAGATTGCGCTGCGGCGCTTGCGCAAGTTCGCGCGCGAAGGCGTGCCAGAGGAACTCGACCTCGGCGGCACCATTCGCGCCACTGCGGACAATGCCGGCTGGCTCGATATCAAACTAGTGCCCGAATTGCGCAACACCATCAAGGTGCTGCTGTTCATGGACATCGGCGGCTCGATGGACGATCACATCAAAGTGTGCGAAGAAGTTTTTTCCGCAGTGCGTTCAGAGTTTAAACATCTGGAGTATTTCTACTTCCATAACTTCGTTTACGAAAGCGTTTGGAAGGATAATCGCCGCCGCTTCAACGAACGCACCAAGACGTACGATCTGATCCACAAGTATGGACCTGACTACAAGCTGGTATTCGTCGGTGATGCGCACATGAGTCCGTACGAAATTCTCGAACCCGGCGGCAGTATCGAGCACATGAACGAAGAACCCGGTGCGCTATGGCTCAAGCGCCTAACCGAACACTTCAAGCACTCGGTATGGCTAAACCCTATTCCTGAAAGTCATTGGAACTATGCCGTCTCCATCCAAACCGTGCATCGCTTGATGGAAGGCCGCATGTTCCCGCTCACCTTGGCGGGGTTGGAGCATGCGATGAAGCGGCTGCTGACTAAGTAGGTGCTGAGCGCCGGGCCTGCGGCTCGGGCCGCAGGTTCAACGTTCTACGCGGCCAGCAAATACCGCTCGGCCTCGTTCGCCGGCAGAGGGTGGCTGAAGTGGTAACCCTGATACATATCGCAGTCGAGCTGGGTCAATGCTTGAACTTGCTCTTGCGTCTCGACCCCTTCGGCGATGACACGCAAGCCAAGGCGATGCGCCATGGCGACGATGGCGCTGACTATAACCGAGTCATCGGCATCGATCACCACGTCGGACACGAAAGAGCGATCGATTTTAAGCGCATCGATGGGCAGGCGTTTCAGATAGCTCAGCGACGAGTACCCTTTGCCGAAGTCGTCGATGGTGAGCGTCATACCAAGCTCGCCCAAGCTCTTGAGGGTGGTGAACTCGCCGTCGAGGTCGCGCAGCAATAAGCTTTCGGTGATCTCGAATTCCAATGCGCTAGGCTCAAGTTTGGTCTCTTGCAGCACGCTGGTAAGCACGTCGATAAGCGCATCGCGGCGCATCAGCTGCGCCGCGGACAAATTGATTGCGACCGAAGGCGAACGCAGGCCGGCCTCGCGCCAACTCTGAATTTGCCGGCATGCGGCGCGCAGCACCCATTCGCCGAGAGGGATGATAAGCCCGGTTTCCTCGGCCACGGGAATAAATTGCTCAGGCAGCAGCAAGCCGCGCGTCGGATGTTGCCAACGCACCAGAGCTTCGAAGCCTTCGGCTTTGCCGGTGCCGAGATCGACTTTGGGCTGGTAGTGCAAGACGAACTGGTTATTGATAATGGCTTTCTTCAGGTCTGTCTCGATCGCCATGCGCTCGAGCAGCGAGGCGTTCATGCGCGGTGAGAAGAACTGGTAAGAGCCGCGCGCGCTTTCTTTGGCGTGGTACATCGCGGTGTCGGCATGTTTCATCAGCGTGTCGGCGTCCTCGCCGTCGTTGGGGTACATGCTCACGCCGATGCTGCAAGAAATTTCCAGTGCGTGAGCGTCGATTTCGAGTGGTTGACTCACCGAATCGATGATCTTGCGCGCGACCACGGCGGCGCCTTCGTGCTCGCGCAGCTCGTTCAAGACAACGATGAACTCGTCGCCGCCCAAGCGCGCAAGCGTGTCGTTCTGCCGCAGGCAAACGCCGATGCGCTTGGCGACCTGCTTGAGCAACTCATCGCCGACGTGGTGGCCGAGCGAATCGTTGACCGTCTTGAAGCGATCGAGATCGAGGAACATAACTGCCAGCCGGCGGTTGCGGCGCCGCGCATTGGAGATACCCTGATACAGGCGGTCGCGCAGCAGCGTGCGGTTGGGTAGACCGGTGAGCGCGTCGCGCGTGGCTAAAAACTCCGCCCGTTCTTCGGCGCGCTTTTGCTCCGAGATGTCGGTGCCGACGCACGCGATGTAGCGCTTGCCGTCCATGTCGACCAGGCGCGCGCTGAACAGCAGCGTCGCGGTATCGCCGTTCTTCGCCATGAAACGCGCTTCGCAATTCGAGTGATGCTGCGCCAGCGCTGCGTGCACGCGGTGCTCGATGATGGGTTTATCCGGTTCGGCGAACAGATCCAGCACATCGAGCCCGACGATTTCGCTGCCGGCGTAACCGGAGGTGCGCTCCAAATTGCCGTTCCAGCGCACGATGCGGCCGTCTTCATCAAGCAGCATAAAGATGCCCGGCAAGCTGTCCATGAGAGTGAGCGAGAAATTCTTCTCGCGCAGCAAATTGTGCTCGGCGCGCTTGCGGCGAGTGATGTCTTCGAAGGTGCCGATGACGCGCTTGGCGCGGCCGTCGGCGCCGCGTTCGGTGACTTTGCCGCGCATCAGCACCCAGCGCCAGGTGCCGGATACATCGCGCATGCGATGCTCGGCGTAGAACGTCGGCGTCTGTCCCTTGAGCGTGGCGACGACGCGATTGCGAATGTCGGCGCGGTCTTCCGGGTGGATCAGCTCCACCATTTCATTAGCGTCGATCCAGCGCCAGTTGGCGCGCTGGCCCAGCACGGCCGCCCAGTCTTTGCCGATGGTGACGCGGTGGTTCGGAATATCCCAGTCCCAGGCGGAAAGCGTCGAACTTTCCAACGCGAACTTGAGTTGTTGTTCGGCCTCAAGTGTGACTTGGCGCAAGCGTGCCAATTCGCGCATCTTGCGGCGCAGATCGATTTGATCGACCACTTGCCGGGCGAACGCGCGCAAGCCGTCGGCTTCCGACGGCACCAGGCGGCGCGGTTGCGTATCGAAGACCGCCAGCCAGCCCAGGTGAAAGCCGGTCGCATTAACCAGCGGCGCCAGCGCAATGAAACGCAGTGCAGGGGCGCTGGTCACCAGCGGATGGTGTTTGAATTCGGTGCGAGCCGCAGTGTCTTCAATGCAGATCATTTCGCTCGGTTGGCCGCCTTGCAGGGGGGCAACGAGCGCGGTAATCGCCGCCGTGGGCACTTGTTCTAAGCCATGCGTGACGATCGCTGCTTCTTCGCCGGTTAAGCTGAGCGCAGCGTAAGCCGCGCGGCAGACGTTTGCGGCGAGTGAAGCCAGCTCCACCAGCGTGACTTGGCCATTTTCTTGCTCGGCGGCGCGCAGCCACTCCAGCTTCTGCGTATCGGTCAGAAGATTGTCCGCTAGGTTGTTCATTGGCTCGCCTGTTCTACTAGTCATACCGTCGCGTAGCGGGTCGGCGCCAGCGGTCACTCGACTCGGGGTGACGCCTTCCATGCGTTGCCATCATACCTGAAATTGTGGTTCTACCAATACTAGTGTGCGCCGAAATCCCATATATGACAAGGATGTTAACAATACCCCCGGGGCGGTATGCGTTGCCAGAGCCTGCGCTTCATGGCGCCGCGATGAACTGGTAACGGCCCTGCGCATCCGCCAAGCGTTGCAGCTTGCCTTGGTGCCAAAGGTGGTTCAGATGGGCTAGCGTCTCGCCGATGGCGAACATGAACTGGTGATCATCCAGTTCACGTTTGAACAGCACGGGCACGATCTCGGCAGCGGCGCGCGCACTGCTGCAAGCCAAGCGGATTTCGTCGAGCCGCTGTGCGTGGTGACTGCGCAGCATCGCCATGCGGGTGTGCAGCCCGCGAAACACGCGGTCATGTGATGGCAGCACCAACGTGTCGGCCGGCAAAGGCTCGTAGCGCTGCATCGAGTCCAAAAAAAGCCGCAGCGGATCGCTGTCTGGCTGGTCGGGCCAGACACTGACATTGGTCGTGATGCGCGGCAGCACCTGATCGCCGGAAATGAGTATGCCCGATTGCGCGCAGTACAGCGCCGCGTGTTCCATGGTGTGGCCGTAGCCGACGATGACGCGCCAGTCTTGGTCATTGATGCTGATGGTGTCGTCTGCGACCAAGCGTGCGAAAGTGCCGGGCAAGCTCGGCACGAGTTTTTGGTAGCCGTTGCCGCGGGCGCGCTGGCGCTCGATCATCGCGGCATCCACGCCGTGCTGCGCGTAGAGATCGAGGTTGCGCGCGCGATCCCAACCGGCGATGCCGGCATGCAGCGTGTGTGCCGCGAGAAACTCGCCGGCCGTCATCATGACGGGCACGCCCCAGCGCTGCGCCAGCCAATCGGCGTTGCCGGCATGGTCTGGGTGATGGTGAGTGAGGATCAGGCGTGTGACGAAGCTCTCTTCAAATAGCGAGCCAAATACATGCTCCCAGTGGCCGCGGGTGGCGGCGCTGCCGATGCCGGTATCGACGATGGCCCAGCCGTAGCCGTCGCGCAGCAGCCACAGGTTGATGTGATCCAGAGCGAAGGGCAGCGGCATGCGCAACCAAAAGATGCCAGGCGCTACTTGCAGAGGTTGGCCGAATTCAGGTGGCTGGGCGTATGGGTAGCTAAGTTGCTCGTTGCTCATAGTAGATGCGCCGATTTTGGCGCCGATTGTCGCAGGTTGATCGCGCTTCGGCCACAGCGGCAGAAGGCACGGGCAGTGCGGTATGATTTGGGCTTCCGTACAGCGTGTGCGCCATGGAATTTCGCGACAAGGTCGTCATAGTCACCGGCGGCGGCGGCGGCATCGGCCGCGCGCTGTGCCAGCGTTTTGCGCTAGAAGGCGCGCGTGCCATCGTGGCGGCGGATCTGGATCTCGCCGCGGCTGAAGACACGGCTTCGTCGATCCAGTCGGCGAGCGCATTGGCGATTGGCGCGAATGTCGCGCGTGAGGCCGACGTCCAGCGTCTGGTGCAAGGCAGCTTGGATCAGTTCGGCCAAATCGACGTGTTCTGCTCCAACGCCGGCATTTATTTCGAGGGCAGCGAAACTACACCGAACACCGACTGGCAAAAGATCTGGGACGTGAACGTCATGGCGCACGTTTACGCCGCGCGCGCGGTGCTGCCGCATATGTTGGCGCGCGGCTCCGGCTACCTGCTGCAAACTGCGTCGGCAGCGGGTTTGCTCAATCAGATCGGCTCGGCACCCTACGGCGTGACCAAGCACGCGGCGGTGGGTTTTGCCGAATGGCTGGCGCTCACCTATGGCGATCACGGCATCAAAGTCAGTTGCTTGTGCCCGCAGGGCGTACGCACCAAAATGCTGTTGGGTGAGGACGGCAGCAAGGATTCCTTCCTGCTGGAAGGCTCTGTCAGTCCCGAGCAAGTGGCGCAGGCGGTGGTGGAGGGCATGCGCGCGGAGCAGTTCCTGATTCTGCCGCACGCCGAGGTGCGTGAATTCATGCAACGCAAGACGGGCGACTACGATCGCTGGCTGCGCGGCATGCAACGGCTGCGTAAAAAGGTTTATCCGGCATCGTAGCGCGCGACGGCCGGGTGAGTGAAGTTGCGTTTTCGGCGCGATATCTGTAGGAGCAATTATGCACGGCCTCATGATGAATATGCCGCTGATGATTTCAGCGCTGCTCAAGCATGCCGATCAAAACCATGGCGATGCCGAAATCGTATCGCGCACGGTCGAGGGCGGCATCCATCGCTACACCTATCGTGCCGCGCATCAACGCTGCCGGCGCCTAGCCAACGCGTTGCGTGCGCTCGGCGTGCAGCCAGGCGAGCGCGTGGCGACGCTGGCATGGAACGGCTACCGCCACTTCGAAATCTACTTTGCCGTATCAGGCATGGGCGCGGTGATGCACACTATCAATCCGCGCCTTTTCCCGGAGCAGTTGGTCTATATCGTCAACCACGCCGAAGACAGTTATGTGTTTTTCGATTTGACTTTTCTGCCGTTGGTCGAAGCCCTTGCCGATAAGAGTCCGAAGGTGAAGGGCTGGGTGGCGATGACGGATCGGGAACACATGCCGCAAAGCAAGGTTAAGTTGCTCTGCTACGAAGAGTTACTCGCCGCGCAAAGCGATGACTACGAGTGGCCCGTCTTCGATGAGAACACAGCGTCGTCGTTGTGCTACACGTCCGGCACGACCGGCAATCCCAAAGGCGTGCTGTATAGCCACCGCTCGACCATCCTGCATGCGTATGGCGCGGCTTTGCCGGATGCGCTGAATATGTCGGCGCGCGATTGCGTGTTGCCGGTGGTGCCGATGTTTCATGTGAACGCGTGGAGCATCCCCTACAGCGGCGCGCTCACCGGCTGCAAGATCGTCTTCCCCGGGCCGCAATTGGACGGCAAGAGCGTCTACGAATTGTTCGAGCAAGAGAAAGTGAGCTTGAGCGCAGGTGTGCCGACAGTGTGGATGGGGTTGCTCGCCCACATGAAGCAAAACGGATTGCGATTCAGCACGCTAAAGCGCACCGTTATCGGTGGTTCGGCTTGCCCGCCGGCGATGATCCGCAGTTTTCAAGATGAATACGGCGTGCAAGTGCTGCACGCATGGGGCATGACCGAGATGAGTCCGCTCGGCACGGTCACGACTTTCAAATTGAAGCACGACGGCATGTCCAAGGCCGAGCGCGAAGCGCTGCAGTACAAGCAAGGCCGCGTTATCTTCGGTGTGGAGATGAAGATTGTCGACGACGGCGGCAAGGACTTGCCGTGGGACGGCACGGCGTTCGGCAATTTGATGGTGCGCGGGCCGTGGATCACCTCAGGCTACTTCAAAGCTGAGGGCGGCAATCCGCTCAAGGACGGCTGGTTTCCCACCGGCGACGTCGCTACCATCGATGCCGACGGCTACATGCAAATCACCGATCGCTCGAAAGACGTGATCAAGTCAGGCGGCGAGTGGATCAGCTCCATCGATCTGGAAAACTTAGCGGTCGCGCATCCGGCGGTGCAAGAAGCCGCCGTCATCGGTGTGCGCCACCCGAAGTGGGACGAACGCCCGTTGCTCATCGTGGTGAAGAAGAAAGACGCGCAAGTCACAAAAGAAGAACTGCTCAAGTTCTACGAAGGCAAGATCGCCAAATGGTGGATGCCTGACGATGTCGCCTTCGTCGACAGTTTGCCGCACACCGCGACGGGCAAGCTACTGAAGACAAAGCTGCGCGAGGATTTTCTCAACTACAAGCTGCCGTCTGCCTAGGTTGCTGGCCGACGGTGCAATCGATCTTTAAGGGAGAAAAAGATGAAGGCCTGGGTTGTTCGAAAGTGGTGCAAACCCGAAGACATGACGTTAGAGGACATCGCTGTGCCGCAGCCTGGAAACGGTCAAGCGTTAGTCAAGATCGATGCGGCGGCGCTCAACTTTCTCGATACCTTGATGATTCAGGGCATGTATCAAGTCAAGCCGCCGTTTCCGTTCACGCCAGGAGTGGAATTTTCCGGTACGGTGGAAGCGGCGGGCGAGGGGTCGAACTTCAAAAAAGGCGATCGCGTCTGCGGCACCGCCGAGAACGGGGCATTCGCTGAGTACTGCCTAGCTGATAACCTGGGGTTGGTATCGGTCCCTGACTCAGTTTCATTGAGACTAGCAGCGGCAATCCCCGTGGTGTATTCCACTTCGCACATGGCGCTGAAGCGCCGCGCGAATTTGCAGCGTGGTGAAACCTTGCTAGTACATGCCGGAGCCGGGGGCGTCGGGTTGGCGGCGATTCAGATCGGCAAGGCGTGGGGCGCGAAAGTCATCGCTACCGCCGGCGGACCCGAGAAAGTAGCGATCTGTCTGAAGTACGGCGCCGACACCGCGATTGACTACAACGCCGAAGATTTCGTCGAAAAAGTAAAGGCGCTGACCGACGGCAAAGGCGCCGACGTAATCTACGATTCTGTCGGCGGCGACATCACCGACAAATCGCTGCGCTGCATCGCGTGGGACGGTCGCTTGCTGATCGTCGGCTTCGCCAGCGGCCGCATTGCCGAGATTCCGGCAAATCGCCTGCTGCTGAAAAATGCCGCTGCCATCGGCGTGTTTTGGGGCGGTCACAAGCGCGCTAATCCTGCTGTCATCAAACCAACTCTGGACGACGTGTTCGGCATGTGCGCGCGCGGCGAAATCAAACCCGTGATCGCGCGCGAGTACAAGTTATCGGAAGTTCCGCAAGCGTTAAAAGATCTCGGCAGCCGCAACACCTACGGCAAAGTGCTGGTGGTGCCGTAGCGCGCTGCGCTCGGCGCGCGGCTAGCGTTTGTCCAGCAGCTTGAAAGTCCCGAGCGATTTTGCAAGCAATTTGCCTTGCTCGTCGCGCGCTTCGGCTTCGCAGAATTGCATCGATTTGCCGCCGTGCAGCAGCCGGCCTTCGACCGTGAATGGTCCCACAGCGGCGGCGATGAAACTGGTCTTCATCTCGATCGTCAGCGCGCCGCCTTCGTGATGATGCGCAGTGCGGGCGGCGATGCTCATGATGCAATCGAGCGCCGTCATCACCACGCCGCCGTGCGCCGAGCCCCAGCTGTTCATCAATTCCGGACGCGGCGTGATGCGGCCGATAACTTTGTCGCGCTGCACTAACACCGGCTCGATGCCGATGTGCCGCAAGAACGGGACGTCGAGCTTGAACGGGTCGTAGGCGGCTTCGTTCACTTGTGTCAAATCAAATGCAAACGAGGCCGCCGTCGACCGCAATGGTTTGCCCGGTGACGTAGTTCGACGCGTCGGATGCAAGCAGCACCGCCACGCCCTTCAACTCTTCCGGCCCACCCAGGCGCCGCATCGGAATCGCGTTCAGGATCATGTCCTCGCCGTGCGCGATCATGCCCTTGGACATTTTGCTCGGAAAAACCCCCGGCGCGATGGCGTTGACGTTGATGTTGTACTGCGCCCATTCCGCCGCGAGCGAGCGCGTGAAATTGACGACGCCCCCTTTGCTGGTGTTGTAAGCGATCGTTGCCATCCAGTGCGGATCGGTGCCGACCAGGCCGGCAATGGAAGCAAGGTTGATGATCTTGCCCTTGCGTTTCGGAATCATCACGCGCTTGCCGACCGTCTGCGAGAGCAAGAAGATGCCGGTCAGATTCACGTTGATGACCTTCTGCCACGCGTCGAGCGGGTGATCTTCCGCCGGTGCGCCCCAGGTCGCGCCCGCGTTGTTGATGAGAATGTCGATGGTGCCGTACTGCGCAAGCACTTGATCGACAAGGGGCGCAACCGCGTCGGTGCGCGACAGATCGCTCGAAACGATCATCGAGTCGATGCCCAGCGTTTTCAGATGCGCGCGCGCTTCTTCGAGTTCGTTGACTTTGCGTGCAGTGAGCGCGAGCTTGGCGCCCATCTCGCCCAGCGCTTCGGCCATTTGCAGACCGAGGCCGCGGGAGCCGCCGGTGATGAGAGCGACTTTGCCGGTGAGGTCGAAGAGTTGTTTGATGCTCATAGATTGTCCGTTGATGGTTTTGAGATCTTAACCCTCGCCCCGTGGAACGGGGAGAGGGCAGGGTGAGGGGTGATTGAGGTGTCTCAGTATGACTTTGAGCACCGCATCCGTTTCACTTAGCACCACATTATCCCAGAACCGAATCACTCGAAATCCCTCTAATCGAAGAAAGCGAGTTCGAGCTGCGTCCTTCCTCGTGGTGTCCATGTGCTGACTACCGTCAAGTTCAACGATGAGTGGTTTCTCTATGCAGACAAAGTCGACGATGTACGGCGGAATCGGGTGTTGCCTTCGGAATTTGTGTCCGCTCAACTGGCGATTCCGCAAGCGCATCCAGCGGACTCGTTCAACGTCAGGTTGATCTTTGCGAAGCTTGATGGCGAAGGGATTGGATTTCATGAACCCTCACCCTGCCCCTCTCCCTGCGGGCAGAGAGAGGGAAACGTTGCAAAGACTCACACCACTTCAAACAACCCCGCCGCTCCCATTCCACCGCCGACGCACATGGTGACGACGACGTACTTCACCCCGCGCCGTTTGCCTTCGATCAACGCATGCCCGGTCATACGCGCACCGCTCATGCCATATGGATGCCCAATCGCCACCGAGCCACCGTCGACGTTGAGCCGATCGTTCGGAATGCCAAGATGGTCGCGGCAGTAAATGACTTGTACGGCGAAGGCCTCGTTCAATTCCCATAAACCGATATCATCCGTCTTTAAACCGTGGCGCTCCAACAGACGCGGCACGGCGAAGATTGGCCCGATGCCCATTTCGTCCGGCTCGCAGCCTGCGACTTCGAAGCCGCGGAAAATGCCGAGCGGCTGAATGCCGCGCTTCTCCGCAAATTTGGCATCCATCACCACACACGCCGATGCGCCGTCGGAGAGTTGGCTGGCGTTGCCGGCGGTGATGTGGCCGTCCGGGCCGATCACCGGCTTCAGCGCCGCGAGGCCCTGCAAAGTTGTGTCGGCGCGATTGCCTTCGTCTTTTTCCAGCGTCACTTCGAGCATGCTGGTGACGTTAGTGTCTTTATCGGTGACTTGTTTGTAAGTGTGCAGTGGCACGATTTCGGCGTTGAACCTTCCCGCTGCTTGCGCCGCCGCGGTGCGTTGTTGGCTTTGCAGGCCGTATTCGTCTTGCCGCTCGCGGCTGATTTTGTAGCGTTGCGACACGACTTCGGCGGTCTGGATCATCGAGTAGTACAGCGCTGGCTTGTGGCGCGTGATCCATTCTTCGTGCGCATGCCAGTTGTTCATGTGCTCGTTCTGCACCATGCTGATCGATTCCAGGCCGCCCGCGACCATGATCGGCACTTTGTCGACGATGACGCGTTGCGCCGCCATGGCAATCGCTTGCAGACCAGAGCTGCAGAATCGATTCACCGTCATCGCCGCGGTGGTTACCGGCAAGCCCGCGCGAATAGCGCATTGGCGCGCGATGTTGTAGCCGGTCGCGCCTTCCGGATTGGCGACACCCATGATCACGTCCTCGACTTCATGCGGTTCGATCTTGGCGCGCTCGACCGCATGCTTGATGACATGTCCCCCCAGTTTGGCGCCATGAGTGAAGTTGAATGCGCCTCTGTAAGCTTTACCTATGGGAGTACGTGCGGTGGAGACGATTACGGCGTCGGTCATGATTTTCCTTTCAGGTTCTTTTCCATGATATTTGCAATCTGAATGTCGTCGTTGCCGCCGCGTTGGCGCAAACGCTCGATAACAGGTTCGTGATCTTGGCGCGGACGGTTTTGGCTGACCTTGAATTTGCCGTGCATCGCCTCGATCGGTATTTCCATACCCACGATGTGTGCGAGACGCTGCGCTACTTCCGGCGCGTTCGGCTCGAGCTTGTAATCGGTGCCGTTGGCGGCTTCATTGATGCGCACTAGCGATTCGAGCAGTGCGATCAGCTCGTCGCGCGCTTCGATAATCCGCACCTTGCCGTAAGCGTGCACGGCAGTGTAGTTCCACGTGGGGACACCTTCGGTTTTGTACCAAGTGGGCGAGATGTAGGCGTGCGGACCGCGGAAAATGATCAGCGATTGCCTGTCCTCCTTGAGCGCCGGCCAGTGTTTGTTGGCGCGCGCCACATGGCAATACAGCGTGCCGTACTCGCCTTGGTTCGGATCGAGTGTGAACGGAATATGCGTGGCGAACGGCGCGCCTGCCACTTGCGAGATGAGCGTGCCGAAGCTATGCGCGCGCATGAAGGCATGCAGCGTCGGGAAGTCCTGTTCGGCAAAATGCGATGGCGTGTACATTTTTTAGATACGTCTAACGCGTTTGGCGTGAGCTTCGTGCTCTAGGTCACTCGTCACGCGGCACCTCTCACGGTTTCTAAGCATCCGTGAACCGTTTGCCGTCGCTCGCCAATTTCTTCAGTAGCGGCGCCGGTTTCCACCAGTCTCCGTGCTGCTGGTGATAGCGCTCCACCGCCTCATATACGTTCTTCAACCCAACTGTATCTGCATAGAACATCGGCCCGCCGCGGTAGGCCGGGAAGCCGTAGCCGTCGCGATAAATAATGTCGATATCGCTGGCGCGCAACGCAATGCCTTCTTCCAAAATCTTCGCGCCTTCGTTCACCAGCGCGTAGATGCAGCGTTCGATGATTTCTTGATCCGAAATCACACGGCGCGTGATGCCCGCTTCCTGCGACGCTTTCATGATGAGCGCTTCGATCTCCGGATCGGCAATCGGCGTGCGGTTGCCCGCTTCGTACTTGAACACGCCGGCGCCGGTTTTCTGGCCGTAGCGGCCTTGCTCACAAATCCAATCTGCGAGCGGCGAGTAGCGGCCCGGCGGGCGGGGCTTGCCCTTGCGGATGCGCCAGCTCACGTCCATGCCGGCGAGATCGTTCATCGCGAACGGGCCCATGGCCATGCCCCACTTCTGCAGCACACCGTCGACTTGTTGCGGCAACGCGCCTTCTTCCACCATGAACCATGCTTGTGTGGCGTACGGAAAAATCATCCTGTTGCCGACGAAGCCGTCGCACACGCCGACCAGCACCCCGGTTTTCTTGATGCGCTTGGCCAATTGCATGGTGGTGGCAATGACATCCTTCGCCGTTTTCGCGCCGCGCACGATTTCCAGCAAGCGCATGACGTTCGCCGGAGAGAAAAAGTGCGTGCCGATTACGTCCTGCGGACGCTTGGTCGCGGCAGCAATCGTATTCACATCGAGCGTGGACGTATTCGTGGCAAGGATCGCGCCCGGTTTGGCGATCGCATCCAACTTGCCGAACACTTCTTTCTTGATCGGCATCTCTTCGAACACCGCTTCGATGATGATGTCGGCGTTCTTCAGGTCGTCGAACGCGAGCGTGCCCTTCATCAAGCTCATGCGCTTGTCCATCGCTTCTTGCGCGAGCCGGCCCTTGGCGACGGTGCCCGCATAGTTCTTCTTGCAAGTGGCGAGTCCGCGATCGAGCGCTTCCTGGCTGGTCTCGAGCATCGTGACCGGAATACCGGCGTTGGCGAAATTCATGGCGATGCCGCCGCCCATGGTGCCGGCGCCGATCACGGCGGCGGACTTGATTTCGCGCACCGGTGTGTCTTCCGGCACATCTGGGATCTTCTGCGCTTGGCGCTCGGCGAAGAACAGGTAGCGCAGTGCTGCCGATTCCGTGCCTTTCACCAACCCCAAAAACAAATCGCGCTCGCGCGCGATGCCCTGCGCGAACGGCATCGTAACCGCGGCTTCAACGCATTCTGCGCACGCGAGCGGTGCCGGGAAGCCGCGCTTTTCTTTGGCGATGCGCGCTTTCGCTGCCGCGAAATACTCGGCGGCGTTGCTGGCACCGCTAGGCATCTTGGCGGTCAATTGACTTAGCTTGCGTGTGCCACGTTTTTCGTCGATCACTTTCTGCGCGAACGCGAGCGCCGCTTGCAGCAGATCGCCGGTGGCGATTTCATCGACGATACCGAGCTTGTGCGCTTGATCGGTCAGCACCGGATCGCCCGTTGTAATCATGCCGAGGGCAGCCTCGACGCCGATGGCGCGCGGCAAGCGCTGCGTGCCGCCGGCGCCGGGCAGGATGCCGATTTTGACTTCCGGCAAAGCGATCTGTGCGCCGGGCAGAGCGATGCGATAGTCGCACGCCAGCGCCAGTTCCAAGCCGCCCCCCATCGCCACGCCGTGAATGGCAGCAACGAGTGGTTTGTTGAATGCGTCCATTACTTCCAGCAGCTGCGGCAGCGTCGGTTTATCGGCCGGGCGCGGCTTGTCGAATTCGCGTATATCGGCGCCGCCGCTGAACGCGCGGCCGGCGCCGATGAGTACGATGGCTTTGGCTGCAACATCGGCGTGGGCGCGCTGTATCAGTTGGTGGATGCCATCGATGACCGGCACGCCGAGCGCGTTCACCGGCGGGCTATTCAATGTGATGACGGCGATAGCACCGTGCTGGTTCAGGGAAACGAGTTCTGTCATTGCGGCTCCGAGATATACTTATTAGAGGATCTTTGGAACAACCAATTCCATCTTTGCCGTTGCCGGACTACTGTTAAGGGTATCGCTTTAATCCGCAAACGTTTTCACCCAGGCGCGCAGATCCCACGGTTGATAGAGCGTCCAAATGTAATCGGTGGTTGCGCCTTCGCGCAGCGCGTGCAAACCGCTTCGATCCATCTCGTCGTGCATTTGTTGAAACGCTGCTTCACTCGGGAATTCGACCACGACGAATACTTGGCGCAGACGATCGCCGTGCATGTGGCGAAACGGCTTTTCCCCGCTCGCAACCACACGGCCGCCCAACCCGTAAATAATTTTGCCCGCCGCGATGGAATAGTCGCGGTATTGGCGTTCTTTGCCGGGCTGAAAGTTGAAGACGTTGAGCGCGTAAATCATCGATGTGCCGTCACAGCGGTGCTGGTCAGTTGCGAGATGCGGGAACTGGCCGCGCTAGAATAGCATGGAACGCGCACCGCTCCGGCGCGCCGCCAACTTACTCAATCACTGGAACCGCCATGAAAAACCAGCAGGTGCTGATGCAGAGTCGACCGCAAGGCTGGGTCACGGAAGACAATTTTAAATTGGTCGAAAGCGATATACCCAAGCCTGCGGCGGGACACGTGCTGATCAAGAACCACTTCCTCTCGCTCGACCCCTACATGCGTGGGCGCATGGGCACCGGTAAGTCTTACGTTAAAGGTGTCGAGATTGGCGAGGTCATGACCGGCGAGGCGGCGGGCGAAGTTATCGAGTCGCAGCACCCGAGCTTCAAGCCAGGCGATAAGGTTGTGGCGCACACCGGTTGGCAGCTCTATGGTGTGTTGCCCGGAGAGAGCGTGCGCAAGGTCGACGCGAGCAAGATTCCGTTATCGTACTTCCTGGGAATGGTCGGCATGCCGGGATGCACGGCGTATTTCGGCTTGAGCGAAATCGGTCAACCGAAAGCAGGCGAGACGGTTGTTGTTTCCGGCGCAGCGGGGGCGGTCGGCGGCATTGTCGGCCAGATCAGCAAGCTAAGAGGATCGCGCGTGGTGGGCATTGCCGGCGGCAAGGCCAAATGCGACTACGTCACCAAAGAGCTCGGCTTCGACGCTTGCCTCGACTACAAAGCCGGAAATTTATTCGAGAATCTGCGCGCGGCTGCGCCGAAAGGTGTCGACGTCTTTTGGGACAACGTCGGCGGCGAAATTACCGATATGGCTTTGGCACAAGCCAACACTTTCGCACGCTTCGTCGTGTGCGGCATGATTTCGCAGTACAACGCGACCGAAGCCTATGGCCTAAAGAATTATCGCTCGGTGCTGGTGAATCGCATCCGCATGCAAGGCATGATCGTGTTCGACTGGGCGGCACGCTATCCGGAAGCCTGGAGCCAGTTGGGCGAGTGGGTAACTTCGGGGCAGATCAAGTACCGTGAGACCCTCGCCGAGGGGCTAAAGAGCGCGCCGCGCGCGTTCGTTGGACTACTCAAAGGTGACAACGTCGGCAAACAGCTCGTGCGCTTAACGCCGTAAGCTATGGTTGTTTCTGCCGCGTGACTGAACTGCGCAGTGCATCGACTTGTGATGCATCGCTTCCGGCTACGCACCAGCGCGCTTTGCCTTGAAGCTTGGCGCGGTGCATGGCGGCGCGGGCTGCTTCCAGCAGTTCCTCCGCTATGCGATTGATTTGAGCGGGCGTGCGCGCCAATGCTTCTTCGGGCGCGGAGCGGTGGACGACGATGCCGATGCTGGCGGATACGGTGATGCGCTCACTGCTGTGCCCGATCGCTTTGAGCTCACGCAGCACCACTTCGGCCACGCGCTCGCACCCAGTGCCTGAGTTCATACGCTCTACCAGCAGCATGAATTGATCACCGCCGGTCCGGCACAGGAGGTCGGCGCCGCGGATATTGTTTTCGATGCGCTTTGCCACTTGGCGCAACAAAGCGTCTCCAGCCGCGATGCCATGGATTTCGTTGATGCGCTTGAAGTCGTCTAAGTCGAAATGCAGCAGACCCACGCCGTTTCCATAACGTTCAGCCTGGCGCAGTGCGTTGCGCAAACGTTCGCGTAGCAAGTGCGCGTTGCCAAGCCCGGTGAGTTCGTCGTGCAGGACCTCCACCTCTGCCGTTGATGCCGTTTGCGCATCTTGTTGGCGGCGCAGCAGGAGCGGCGTGAACAAAGCCACTAGCAGCAGGCTCGCCCCGACCGTGAGTATCCACAATTCGTGCCCCGCCCACTGTTGCGACCAGCCTAAGAGCGCCAGGAGAATTGCGATCGACGCAGCGGCGGAGTACAAAGCGTCGCGCCAGCCGAAGCGATAACCATAGGCGATACAAGAAAAGAACGCGCATACTATCACTGGCGCGGCCACAAAACCGAAACGCCACAGAACCCAACATGGCGCACCATGATCAAACGCGAACTCTAGTATCTTGCGCGTCGGGTGCTCGCCCTTGCGTGCTAACAGCATGCTGATGCTCATGAGCAGCGCCAGCGCAGCGGCTAACAGGTCTGGCATGCCAATGTCCCTGATCGTTGCGCCGGCCTTAGACAGGGCGTAAAGCAGCGCGACATTAACAACACTGACGCGAAACAAGGCATGCGATTGTTGGGCGGAACGGTTGGAAAGGAGTTGAAGCGCGGAGGGTACGGGGGAAGTGTCCATGTGCTCTCGACTGCAAGATTCGAGCGAAGTAGGGGCGTGCGCAACAGTTATTTGCAAAGTCGTGAATGCCTTTTCCCGGCGCGGAATTGGCGCCTTGCACGGCACGCCCCAAATTTCGCCAGATGTGCGGCGGCGCGCAATGTGCGTCGGTGCAATGACACGAGCGTCGGTGAATCGACTGGCTGTCGCAACTCTGGCTGTGCCGCCAGCATCGCGGCAACTCTTTTACAATTGGCCGCTCAATCCAAGGATGAGGAAGAGAAAATGAACGATTTGGCTAACGCTAGCGGTAACTGGAGCGATCTCGATGCCGAGCACCGAGATGTCCTCACGCGCGACCCTAACTTCTCGTTGCCGCCTATGCCGGTGTTTGCCAGTCCGGAGCAAGAGCGCGCGCACGTTAAGCTGCGGCAGGCGGCGGCGTTCCGTCTGTTCTCGAAATTCGGTTTCGACGAAGGCATTGCCGGCCACATCACGGCGCGTGATCCAGTCTTGAAGGATCACTTCTGGGTGAATCCGATCGGACTGCACTTTAGTCTCATCAAGGCGAGCGATTTGTCGCTGGTGGATCATGATGGCAGAGTAGTGGAGGGCAGGCCGATCAACTTGGCGGCGTTTCGCATTCATGCACCGATTCATGCGGCGCGCCCTGACTGCAACGCCGCCGCGCATGCGCACTCGCTCTATGGCAAGACCTGGGCGTCGCTCGGACGCCCGCTCGATCCGATCACGCAAGACGCTTGTCAGTTCTATTTAGATCACACCGTACACCACGAGTTTCACGGCGTCGTGTACGAAAGCGACGAGGGCGAGAACATCGCCAAGAGCCTGGGGCAGGGCAAAGCCACCATTCTGCGCAGCCACGGCTTACTCACAGTCGGGCAGACGGTGGACGAGGCTGCGTGGTGGTTCATCACCATGGAGCGTTGCTGTCAGTCCCAACTCTTGGCCGAGGCCGCCGGCAAACCGATCTTGATTGAGCATGCCATGGCCGCGCGCACGCAACGGCAAATCGGCAGTCACTACGCTGGGTGGTTCGCGTTCCAGAACCTGTGGCAGCGCATCATTAAAGAACAGCCAGATTTGGCCGACTAAGTACAACGAGAAATCGGCAAGAATTAGACGCGCGCCGCGGCGCGCGTTTGTTTTTGCGCACGGCTCCTTGGCGGGTAATTTGCCCGCCTATGTCCGGGTGAATTTCTGCTTCTTTCACCCGCTCCCCTCGCTAGTATGACTCACGCAGCGGTACTGGCTGCCGATGATCAACAGGAGGAGGTGAAGATGAGAAATGCATTTGTCATGCTCGCGCTGGCCGGCGCTTCGGCCGCTGCCTTTAGCGCGTGCAGCAGCATGGCTGCGAACCCGCATGTCGCTGCGCCCGCGAGCGAAGCTTCGCATCAGCAATTCGAGCAACAAGTCAAAGCGGCAGTCGACCCGCTCGCCGGCAAAGAGATTGTCGGACTGAAGGTGGTCTATGTGAGCGGTGACGTTGGGCCCTGGCTGGACACCGGCATGGCGCTGGATAACGGCGACAAGGTGACCCTGGTGCTGGGCGGCAAGATCTTGCTGTCGCGTACTTACAACTTATCGTTCGAGGCACCGATCGCTGTGTGGGCGAAGATCGCCGAAGCCGGGCCGATATTTCGCAGCGAACGCGAGACGAACACCTTCACCGCCAATGCCGCTGGAACCTTACGTCTCAAGCCGTATCCAGGGCAGCGCTGAGTCAATCCGACCGGCAAGTACTTGGGCGATCCTGCGCCGATCAATCCCGATTCCGGAGGTGGTGTGAGTGTTGCAATAATTCGCTGGGCGGCGAGTGTCAACGTCGCGGAACAACTCCAGCGTGTCGCCAAACAAGATGCGAGAGCGACGTGGGCCGACGCGGAAGTGGCGCGCCTACAGCAAACCGACGTGCGCAAACCGCCGGCCGATTGGTACTACCTTTGGGAGCTGGGGCCCTCGCAGGTGTATGCGGAAGTCACGCCGCAAGCGGCACCGGACGCGCCGAAACGCGCGATCGACCTGCACACGCGCAACGATGTCGCAATCTTGCAGAAAGATACTTCGTTCGAGCTGACGCCTAACACCAAGCTCTTGTGGAAGTGGAAGGCTGACAAGCTGCCCGCGAAGGTGGCGGAGAACTCGCTGCCGACGCACGACTACATGAGCATCGCGGTGGAATTCGACAACGGCCGTGACATTACTTTCTTCTGGAGCGCCAATCTGCCGGTCGGCATGAGTTTCCACTGCCCGCTGCCGGGTTGGGATCATCGTGAGACACACATTGTTGCGCGTTCAGGTACCGCAGATCTCGGCAAGTGGCTGAATGAGGATATGAATGTGTTCGAGCACTATCGCAAAGCGGTCGGTGGCGAAATGCCGAAACGCATTACGCGCGTATGGTTGATCGCCGTCAGCTTGTTCCAAAAAACCGAAGGCATGAGCCAGTTCTCTGACATCGTGCTAAGCGATGGTGCCGCCGAGGCGCGCGTCTACTAGGATCTGCGTTAGCAACGCCGGCGCGCGGTTCAACTAGATGGCCGCGCGCTCGGCGAACTTAAACGCTAGGCGGTTCGAGCAATTCTACGACGCGCAAGCGCAGCGCCAACCGGACCAATTCGATATCCGATGAAACGCCAAGTTTGCGTTTTATCTGGTAATGGGTATTGCCGACGGTTTTGGGACTGATATGCAGCGCCTGGGCGATTTCGTCGTTCGAGTTCGCTTCGACCAACAGCCGCAATATTTCGAACTCGCGCGTTGTCAACTGCCCTAGCGCTTCGCGTTCACCGCCGAGTTTACTGAGTGCCAGTGCCTGAGCGATGTCAGGGCTGAGCGCTTGGCGTCCTTGGTATACCTCGCGCACCGCTCGCATCAGCACGTCCGGCAAACTGCTTTTCGTGACGTAGCCCTTCGCGCCGGCGCGCACCGCTTGCTCGGCGAACGCAGCGTTCTGGTGCATGCTGAACACTAAGATCTTCGCGTTCGGCCAACGATGATGGACGCGCCGTATCACTTCAAGTCCGCTTTGGCCAGGCATGGATAGATCGACAATTAGCACGTCCGGCAGTTCTTGCTTGCACAGTTGATAGGCGTGCTCGCCGTCAGCGGCTTCGGCGATCACGCGCATGTCTTCCTGCCGCTCCAGTAGCGCGCGATAGCCTTCGCGCACGATGGCGTGATCGTCCACTAAGATGATCTTGATTGGATGCGCGCGCATAGTCCGCACCGCCTATGCGGTGTGCGGCACCGGGATCAGTGCGCGCACGCGCAGCCCTTTGTCTGGGCGCGGCTTCAACGTCAATTCCCCACCAAGCGCCGCGATGCGCTCGCGCATGCCGATCAATCCTATGCCCGGCGCAGCAGCAAACGCCTCGCCTGCAATCTTGCCGTCATCTTCGACGATGATATCGATTTGGTCGCCCCGCGCGGCGCCATTCCCATGCACGATGCGCTGCACTTTGATGGCCACGCGGTCGGCCTCGGCGTGCTTAGAGACATTGGTCAAACACTCCTGGACAATGCGGTAGATGCTGACATTGATCGGCTCCGGTAGGGCGCCGACCTCACCCGTGATCTCGAGATCGAAACGCAGGCGTCCGCCGCTGCCGCCGCTCCATCCCGAGACTAACGCTTTCAAGCATTCGACCAAACCGAGTTCATCGATACCGGGGGGGCGCAGCCGTAGCAACATGCTTTTCAGCACCTCCATCATGCGGCGCACGACGTCGTCGATGCGTTTGCCTTGCGGTACCAATTCCGGGCACTGTGCGGAGGCGGTTTCAACGACGACGGCTGTCATCGCATTGAGCGCGGCAAGGCATTGCCCGAACTCGTCGTGCAGTTCGTGGGCGAGCGAGCGCCGCTCTTCTTCCTGTACTCTGACCAACTTATGCGTCAAAGCTTCCCGTGCCGCGACATTGAGCTGCAAATGAGCAGCCAACGCGTTTACGCCGCTGCTGATGCGGCCAAGCTCGATTAGCTGGACTGTCGGCAGCCGCGCATCGAGATCACCGCTAGCCAGGCGGTCGAGTCCGTTCAAGATGTCGCGCGCCGGACGCAATGCCCGGCCGATGACGAAATAGCAGAGCACGCATAGCCCAAGCATCGTTGTTGCCGACAAGCCCACCATCGGACCGATGCGGCGCCAAGCTTCAGCGGCTTCATGTTGCATATCAGGCGAGACCACGACGGCGCCTCGCGGCCGACCACGAAACTGAACCGCGCGCGTGACTTCGCGATCTGCGCCGAAGACGGTAGCGAACAGAGTGCTAAACCAAGCCGGTACTGCGCTGTTGCTGGGTTCCCAGCCATGACAACTGCTCTCCATCAGCTCGCCGCTTGGAGACAGGTAGCGGATGCACTGCCCGGCGCGCTGGCTCGCGTCGAGTACCTCGGCGAAATTTGACGCGGGGCTGGTTCGCAGAAAACCGATGTTGCGCTCGATTAGGTGCAGCTCTACCAATCGCCCAACATTCTCGGCGGCGATCTCTGACTTTTCACGCAGCGCGCGATCGGTCTGCCATAGCACGGCGAGCGCGGCGCCTGCGAGGCACAGCACACTGGTCAACACGATGCGAACCATCAAATGCAATCGGAGATCCACTGTGCTGCCCTGCCTTTCTTGCAACCTATTGTTGCTGCGGTTGTGCTTTTTCTGTCACCCAGACGGAATTCTACGAAACTCGGGTAACGGACGACAGAAAAACACGCAAACGCGGGCAATTTGCCCGTATGCGAGCGGATACGTTGCTGGAATGCGGCAACTGGCCCAGCGCCATGGTGTTGCTAGAATCGGCGCATCTGAGGACAAGCCGCTGGTAGAGCGGCTTCGCCGGAGAACATATGCGATCGACCATGATGCAGTACCCGCTGACCCTCAATCAGTTTCTCGAGCGGGCGGACAAGTTCTATCCAACGCGCGAGATTGTGTCGCGCTTGCCAGATAAAACGTTGCATCGTTACAGCTATGCCGATTTTCACCGGCGCAGCTTGCGCTTGGCCGAAGGGCTCCAGCGCGCGGGACTGCGGCGCGGAGATCGCGTTGCCACACTTATGTGGAATCACTACGCACACTTGGAGGCTTATTTCGGTGTGCCAGCAGCCGGTGGCGTTTTGCACACTCTAAATCTGCGGCTGGCGCCGGAAGAAATTGCTTACATCGTAAACCACGCCGAGGATCGCTTCGTTCTGGTTGACGACGTGCTGTGGCCTCTGTTCGAGAAGATCAAACCGCTCGTTAATCCGGAGCGCGTCTTCGTGTTCCGTTTCGGCGGCGCCGCGCTGGCGCCCGGTTGCGAGGACTATGAGGCATTGCTGCAAACCGCGCGCGGCGAGTTTGCTTATCCGGAGATCGACGAGAACGATCCATGCGGCATGTGTTACACCTCGGGCACGACGGGCAGGCCAAAAGGCGTGGTGTACTCTCATCGTTCCAGCGTTCTGCACGCGTTTTGCGCGGCGATGGTGGATTCGCTCGCGCTGCGCGCGGCCGACTGCGTATTACCGGTGGTGCCGATGTTTCACGCCAATGCTTGGGCAGTGCCCTATGTGGCTATCATGGCCGGCTCGAAGATCGTCTTTCCCGGCTTGCAGTTGGATGGCGAAAGTGTCTGTGACCTTTTCGAGAGCGAGCGTGTCACCGTTAGTTGTGGCGTGCCGACCGTTTGGCTCGGTGTGCTGCAGATGCTGCGCGCGCATCCGGGGCGGTGGCAGTTTCAGCCCGGGCTGCGCATGACGTGCGGCGGATCGGCAGTGCCGGAATCTTTAATCCGCAACTTTGCCGAACTCGACATGCATATTGTGCAGGGTTGGGGCATGACCGAAACCTCGCCGCTCGCCACGCTATCGATGCTAAAGCCGGAGTTGTTGGATGCCGGCGACGAGCAACGCTTCGCGCTGCGCGCCAAGCAAGGCGTCGCACTGCCGTTCGTTGATCTACGGCTTATGGGCGAGGCGGGCGAACAACCCTGGGACGGGCAATCTGTGGGCGAAGTGCAGGTGCGCGGCCCGTGGATCACCGGAAGTTACTACCAACTTTCGCAGTCAGCCGAGAGCTTTACGCCCGACGGCTGGCTGCGCACCGGAGATGTTGGTGTTGTGGACGCGCATGGCTACCTAAAGCTAACCGATCGCACCAAGGATTTGATTAAATCCGGCGGCGAGTGGATCAGTTCGGTGGATCTTGAGAACGCCATCATGGGCCATACCGCCGTTCTAGAAGCGGCCGTTATCGCGGTGCCACACCCGAAATGGGCCGAGCGACCACTCGCGGTCGTGGTGCCGAAGCCGGGGCACATCATTGACGCGGCCGCTTTGCGCGAGTTCCTTGCGAATAAGTTCGCGAAGTGGCAGTTGCCGGAGGCATATTCGTTTGTCGACAGCATCCCGCGCACCTCAACGGGCAAATTCTTAAAGACTAAGCTGCGTGAGATGTATCGGGATTGGAAGTGGGGTGAAACTTAGTCTGCAGCATCGCAGGCAGGAGTATGCGCTGGCGGCATTTTATCGAAGCTTGAAAACAGCGCATTCAGTGGTAAGTATGCCCTGCCAGCGGCGCTCGAGGTGAATGCGCACATGGCCAGCTCGAGTTTGTTCAGTTACATTACGCAGATGAGCTAGCGTCATGGTCATTTCAAGAGCGCCCGTCACTGAAGCGCAAGTCGCTGACCGCGCAGCTGCGACAGTGAGATACGACAGCATGAAAGTTGCCAACCAACTCCAGCGCTACGCCTGCACCCTTTCGTGCATGGTGTCGCTAGTCGTAAGCCAGTCGTCCGCAGCCAACATCTTTCGTGGTGTTTGGGTGACGCGCGCCAGTTTGTGCGATAGCGGTGGCAATACCGGTTGTGAACACAAGCGTGAAGCAGGCGCCTCGCTCTGGCTGTATCAGTTTGGCAACCGGATCTGCGGGCAGTGGTCGCAGGGTATCTATGGTGGACGCGTATGGACCGGCAATGTCATTGGTGTCGTCTACGGCAACTTGGCGCGCGTGCGCATCGGGCAAGATCTTGAGCACTCCGGCTCGCGGCCCTATCCACTGCAAGCGGCAAGTCCGACGCTGTTTCGCCTGCGCGCGGGCAAGCTGGTTTGGTACACCGATCGCGGCGCAACCCAGGAACGCTACGCGCTGCGCCGAGCTGGGGACCCGCTGCTCAAGGCGCACTTCAACGATCAAGAGTTTTTGCGCCTATGCCGCCAAGGCATAGATTTTCAGTAGTTTCCGGCGGCCGCACGCTCCAAAGCTCTCTGGTTTTGCCTCCTAACGGAACGCGATTTTGCTACCGTTGGGGGACTCGCTCGCGCTTGCGTCTGACTTTTGCAAACTTGTTTTGCAAGCATGTTGCGACTGCGCGGACGGTGGTAGCGTGCGCGTCTTAGCCCAATAGATCGGAGACCAAGATGAAGTTAATCGCAGCCTTTGCCGGTACGATTTTCGCGTGCGCGGCAGCAAGCGCGCAGGCGGAGCCGTTTCCCGCGCCTCATTCGGGTTCGACGCTCGTTGAGATCGAACAAAGCTTGGACGCGTGGCGCGGCAAGCCGATCGCTTTTCCGGGACGCATTCAGCGCATGGAAGACGGCTACGAGGGACGTCCGCTGCTGCGAGTGTTGCTGCCGCGGCCCAACCCCGATCAGCGTGAGATCTGGGTGTCGTCGCAAGTGCTTCCTGAGGCGCGTCAATTCAAGATTGGCGACGTCGTGATTGTGTATGGGACGCTCGAGCGCGCCGCCGAGGACGATCCAGTGACCACTCCGGTCTACGACACCGCGTATCATGTGTTGGGTGAATGTGTGGTCAATGCCACCACCAAGCGAATTTATTACGCACCGCAAGCAGACGCGCATTGCGATGCTTGGCGCGAGGGCATGATGCCCGGCGGTTGAACGAGCGCGCTATTCCTAGGCGCGCCCTCGCAGATTGCCGCGGTGCGCCATGCTACAATCCGCGCCTCATCTTGTCGTTGTTTCTTCGCCGCCAGTAGCGTTTGCGGCGGTTGCCTAGCTCGACGCGAAGTAAGCGTCGGCTGCAAGGCAGGTTGCGACGGTGGCGTTAGCTCAGTCGGTAGAGCATTGGGTTGTGGTCCCAAGGGTCATCGGTTCGAATCCGATACGCCACCCCACCCAACAAACAAACATCAAATCTCAGCGCGATATTTGCGGTAGTAGCCGAGTACGCGCGGGACGTAATTGCGGGTTTCCGGAAACGGCGGAATGGCGCCGTACTTCAACACGGTGTTGTGGCCGGCATTGTATGCCGCCAGCGCCAGTTCGATGTCGTTGTCGAAAACCTTCATCAGGTAGCGCAAATGCTTGGTGCCAGCGATGACGTTTTCGCGCGGATCGTAGATGTTTGCCACCCCGTACTGGCCAGCAGTATCCGGCATCAATTGCATCAACCCGGAGGCTCCACGCGGCGATACGGCGCGCGGATCATAGGCTGATTCCGCCGAGATGACTGCGTGAATGAGCGCCGCCTCAACCTTGTAGCGCTGTGCGACTCGGTTGACCAGCGGCGCGTACTTTTTGCGTACCGCGCTGTTTATCTTGGGCAGCGGTTGGTCTAAGGTAGCTGTAGCTTGCGCGCTCGCAACGGGTGCGGCAGGAGTGGCAGGCGCCGTGGCCGCACGCTGAAACAGCTGGTAGCGTTCGTTAAGCTTTTGGTCGCTGATGTGCGTGCGGCCGGATTCGTCCACATAGCCGTACAAATCGGCTAAAGCGGTAAGGGCGCTGCTGCTTAAGGTGATCCCAAGCACCAACGCCGACGCGATTTTCGCCATCGTCTGTAGTCTCCTAGAGCGAATTTGTCTGTTTCTAAAGCTAGGCCGCGTGCCCTTCGGAACGCTGATGGCCTGGCAGTGAACGGTCAGGATGTTAACCCGGCGGCGCTGAATTCAACAAACTTAGGTAGGCTGAAACAAATACTAGCCATACTATAAGTCAGTATATGGCTTGTTTATTTGAAGAAAACATACTACGGGGGGCAGTAAATATCTAGAGCTTGTCGCGCATGAGCCGTTGTTTCTCCCGCTGCCACTCGCGGTCTTTCTCCGAGGCGCGTTTGTCATGCTGTTTCTTGCCCTTCGCCAGGCCGATCTCGGCCTTAATGCGACCGTTGGCGTAGTGCAGGTTCAGCGGCACGAGCGTGTAGCCAGCTTGTTCCACTTTGCCAATAAGTTTGCGAATCTGTTCTTTGTGCAATAGCAGTGCGCGCGTGCGCACCGGGTCGGGATTGACGTGGGTAGAGGCTGTAGGCAAAGGGCTGATGTGGGAGCCGATCAGGCGCAGTTCACCCTTCTGCACGATGACGTAGGCTTCCTTCAGCTGTACGCGTCCGGCGCGAATGGCCTTGACTTCCCAGCCTTCCAGCACGATGCCGGCTTCAAAGCGTTCCTCGATGAAGTAGTCGTGAAATGCCTTCCTGTTCTCGACGATGCTCATCGTTGATATTGGGTTTGTTGGCGGGTGACTTAAGACCGCGCGTGGACCGGACTCTCGGCCCGAGCGGGCAACTGGATATACTGTGACCGGGACGATTCTACCAGTGAGGTTGCGCGCGCATGGCGCGAGTGGCGAAATCGGTGCTAGTAAACTATTCGGCGGAGCAGATGTTTGCCTTGGTGGACGACGTGCCCGCGTACCCGCAGTTTTTGCCTTGGTGCAGTGGCGCCAGTGCGAGGAGCGAGGACGCAGCCACAAAACTTGCGACGCTGCAGATCAACTACCATCACATCCGTCAGAGTTTTACTACCCGCAACCGGCGCAGTAGCCCGCAGCGCTTGGACGTCGATCTGGTCGAAGGCCCGTTTCGCCGGCTGCAAGGTCATTGGCATTTCATCGCTCTGAAGGAGGATGCCTGCCGCGTTGAGCTCGAACTGGAGTACGAGTTCGCCACGCGCATATTGGAGCGCGTCATCGCGCCTGTGTTCGGCTACATTGCCAACAGCTTGGTGGATGCATTCGTGCGCCGCGCACAGCAGCAGTACGGCCCTGGAGGGCTCTAATGAACAGTGCGGATGACACCCAGATTGAGGTCGAGGTTGTGTATGCCTCCGCCGAGCGGCAAAAATCGGTGCGCTTTATGGTTCCTGCCGGCGCACGAGTGGCAGCAGCCATTCGCGCTTCCGGATTGCTGGCTGAATTCCCGGAAATCGATCTTGCGGTGAATGCTGTGGGGGTTTGGGGAAAAGTGGTTCCGCTCGAGCGCGCTTTGCGCGAGCACGACCGCATCGAGATCTACCGGCCGCTCAAAGTCGATCCAAAGCAAGCGCGTGTGATACGCGCCCAGGGAACGCCGCAGCGCTCGTTTCGCGCGAAGAACTGAAGCCGCCGCGCCTGGGTACGTTAGCCGCGCTTCGCTAACACTTCAAAGGCAACTCGCTGCCAGCCTTGACCTTTGCGGATAACGCGCGGCAGACGCACGTAGTACGAGACATTGCGCGCACTGAGGGTGAAATCTTGACCGGCGGTGTGCAATGCGGCATCGACGATTAAAGAGTCGGCGCGCCCGCGGCCTTGGTCGCCCGGGATGAAGAGCGCGCGCCAAGTCTGGTTCTGTTCGCCAGGGGAGTCCGTCTCTTCTGTGAGGGAGACGATGACTGGGTTATGCGAGAGAATCTCGATGCCGACGAACAGTTGGCCTTGATCCGATTGAACCAGCCTGCGTGTGATGTAACCAACCGCCCAGCGGTTGCTTTTGTTGCGCTTGACGCCGACCAATTGACCCAGACGCAAATCTTGATCGGCATCCGCACGCAACGCGGCACCATAGCCATTGACGCTCTCATCGACTAGCAGCCACGATTCGCGTTTCGCCGCGCTGTTGTTTGTTCGCCCCTGCGCCGCTTTCATGCGCGTTTGTTCGCGCACAAAGCCGTAAATCTTGAGGTCGAATTCTTCTTCTTGACTCAGCGTTCCAGGCCCGGTTTCAGGTTGCTCGGCTTCGTAGTCCTCGGTCGCCGCTATGGTCAGCCCATCTAGCCCGCGCACCACGCTGATGGGTTCATTTTCCGCCGCGACGCGCCGATGACTGCGCTGGTCTGAACGCATCCATTCAGGTGACCAAATGCGATCGACCTTATCCAGCAACTCTGCGTATTCTCCGGCCCGAGCGACCGGATCGATGCCGCTGCTCTGACTGACTTGTCCTTGTCGAAATGCCATCTTCGCCCGCTCGACTTGCAAACTCAGCGCATCGGTGCTGAGGAAGCGCAGTTGTTTGCCCGAATTGGCGCCCAATACTCGGCGCGCACCGGTCGAAGCGGAAAGATCGACGTAATAGAAGTGCTTGCGTCGATCGAATTGTGCGTCCAGGCGCGCGCTGCTGCACCATCCAATTAGCCATTCGTCCGCGGTCTGCAGCTGCCTTTGGTTGAATGCGCCGCTCGCGAGCGTGGCGAGCAGCAATGCTCTGGTGTAGGCTTGCGCTGGGCTTAGCTCCAACTCCCGTGGTTTCAGGTAGGCGGCGCGGCTGCGTTGCTCGAGACTTTTCTCCTCGGTGCCTTGATAAAGCTTATGCAGCAGGCGCCAGCTCTCGCCGTCGAGCTGCTCCTGGCGAAAACTAGCCCACTTCGCCCGGTTGCCGAGTGCGAGGATCGCCCGGCAGGAAAGCAGTACGAATAGATCTTCCGTCATCGTATCGCTGGCGCCCATTTCCACCAGGAAGCGGTGGTACATGCGTGCCAGCGCGCCATAGGTGTCACTCATGGTTTGGCACAGGGCATATTGAACTTGTTTGGACAGGCCGGCGTTGCGCAGCATGGTCTGCAAGCTCTCGGCGTACATCGGAGCAAGTTGCTCCTCGCTGAACGCAAGTGCGTTGACGGTGTCCATGCTGAGCGGCGCGCTGCCGCGTTCAAGTTCGCTGAGCGCAGCCAACACCATGTGCTGGGCGGACTCGGCATCTCGGCTTTGCAATTGCGCGACCCAAGTGGTGGCGCGTGCGACGTTGGCTAGATTCTTACTCAGCGAATCGGCTACTGGCATAGTTGGCGAAAGATAAGGGACAAAGCGCTGACGCAAAGACTAAGCCAGCGCTATTTATGAGGTCCACGAGCAAGTTTGGGTTCTACCCGCTCTTGTTCCGTTTTGTCGTTGCCTAGGTCGAGTTCAAAATCGATACTCTGCACTTCGCGCTGACCGGGTACTTTCGGCTCGGGGCGATCTTCTGGCAGTTCGGAGAGCAGCTCGCTGCGCAGCGATTCGCCGCGCAACGCCGGAGTGAAATCGAGCGGGATGTCGAGCCAATTCTGCGCACCGGGTTGCCCGGTTTCTTGCGCGCCGGACACGTTGTTTTCCGCGACGGCAACCGCTGGAGGCTCATCTCCGGTCGGTGCATAAAGCGAGTTCTGCGGATCAAGCGCTCTGCCGATAGAGCAGACTTTGCTCCACTGCGCGGCATCCTTGAAGCGGTCTCGGAATGCCAGGGCATGTTTTTCGAAAGCGCCTTTCATCTTCATTTGCCGGTAGATTTCAAGCAAAGCAAGCCAGGGCTTAGATTGCTCTGGATACTTGGTAGTCGTGTATTCCAGCAATTCAATCGCCTTGTCTGCTGCGCCGTCTTCCATAAAGTAAACACGCGACTGCTCAACAACCGCGTCAGTATTCGAAAGCTCGATGCCCGCTTCTGCCAATTCCGGAAAGCGATCGGCGAGATAGCGCGCTTGCACATCATGCTCGCGTGAGGCTTGCGCAGTTTCAGACTTCGGTGGCATCGGATGCGCGCCGGTTGCGGTTAGCGGCGATGCTGTGACTGGTGCCGGAGCTATCGTGGGCGCTTGGGTAGGCATTCGCGCGGAATGAGGTGCATCGACAAACTCTTCCACTCGCGAGGTGCGGCGGCGCCGGTGCAGCATGGCTGCGAGCAAACCCGCCAATGCGATGGCTGGCAGCGCCCACCAATACTTCTGCGCCAGTGGCGTCCAGCGCTCATACCAGTTGGCTTGGCTGCCTGTCTCTGCTGGCGCCGCAGCCTGCGGTTGCGCAGTACCCGCCACTGTCGCTGCGGCGGGCGCGCCGGTCTGTTGTCGCAACTGCGATTTCAGCGCTTCCACTTCTGCTTTCATTTGCCGCATTTCGTGCTGCAACGCCAGCATGCTGGCCGTCAGATCGTCTGCATCAAGCAATCGTTGGCGCTCGCGCAGCGAGGCACGTTCCGCGTCGCTCACCGGACGCGTCGTATCGATGGCGCTGCGCGACAAGCGCAGTACGAATTCCGGCGCCGCCCTGGTGGCGAGCCGTGGCGCTGGGGCAGATGGAGTAAGCACGTCGGTTGGCGGCGGCGAAGCAGGCGCCGCCTGCTGCGTGTCAGAAGGCGTCTGAGCGCGGGCGATGCGCTTGGGCTTAATGCGCGGCTTGGGTTTGGCTGCCGGCGCCGGCGGCAACTCGGGAATGAGCAAAGGCGTGCCCGCTTCGGGCATCGGACTATCCACGCTCGGCAACACATCCGAATTTGCAGCGGCTATAGCTTGACGTAGACGACGTTGCAGCCGAGGGTTATACGGATAGCGATTCTTGACAATACTGTTCAGTGTGTCACCATCACGAACAGTGTATTCATTTATTCCAGAGAGTATCTGGTTAGTGTATCTGCTTGACGGCGGCGGTGGCGCCTGCGGCTGCACTAACGGTTCTGCGCGCGCCGCCTGGTATTGCGGGGGGTCGAGCAAGAGCGTGTATTCGCGATAGACGCTGCCGCCATCGGCGCAGCTCACGCGCAGCAATAGCCGCGCCAATGGCTCCACGATCGCTTGCGGCGAACTGACGAACAGCACGGTTCTGCCGACGGCTTGGCGCATCTCAACGCGCGCGGTGGCGATGAGCCCATTGGCATCGCCGCCGAACGGATCGGCACGCACGACGCTAATGCAGTCTGCGCTCAGTTCCTCCCCGGCCTGAAGTGTCACCGGCACGCGGGCGCGCAGGGGCTGCCCCAGCGAGGAACTGACTTCGATATCCCCCAAGCTGAGTGCATGGCTGAGCGAACCGGGCAGGCTGAGCGCGATCGCGGCGGCGAGCGGCGAAATTAGCCGTCGCGGCAACAGGCTGGTGCTCGCGGCAAAGGTTTTGCTGCGTAGGTGCTTTGATGCCGTCCAACCACTCATGGATGAGGTCACAGGCTATTAAGCTTTACAGTTTTGTTCGAGGAACTTCTTCTCTTTTGCGATTTCGTCGGCAAACGCCTTGTTGTCAAAAAACACCCGTTCGCCCTTCTCATTGGTGCGATAGACCCGGCCACCTTGCTGCAACGTCACCAGACGGCCTCGGCTATCGGCGCATGCTTGGCGCTGCTGATCAGCCTGTTGTTGCTTTTCTTGCTGCTTCTTTTTTTCTTCGTCAGCGGCGGTGCGGCGCTTGCGAAACTCGACGTCTTGATCGATGTAGTTAGCCGCTACAGCCGGAGCTTCGCCGCCAACCGGTGCGTTCGGCTGTGCTGCCGGCGTGCTGCGCAGTTTGGTCGCATTGACTTTCGACGGCGGCATGTCGCTGTAATGCACGCTGCCATCCTTATCGACCCACTTATAGACGCCGTCGGCCCGCACGGCCTCACCGCCCAACATCACCAGTAAACTTGTCAACGCACACGTTGACCACCATGAATCGTTTAGCGCCACTCGTTGCCTTCCCGCTGCCCTGTTCGAGCTAGGCTTCGCAGGCCTCTTGAGCCTATTTGCCGTATTAGATTGTGCAATTGTCAATCGCGGCCACGCACTTGTCCAGCCCTACTGCTCGCTGTAAGCCTGCCAACTGTCAGGCGCTGCACGTTGCCACCATCCCATATTCCCGCACCATGCTGGAATAACGGCAACGATTGTCGCGCAATTACCAGTGTCTGGGAATGCCCGATTTGCAAAAGTTTAACATTGCTAATCAAAAACTTGTTGCATGAATCTGACCGCGATCCTGGGTTAGCACCTGGGCGCTGCCGCAGCGTTGCCACCCGCGGGTCGTTTCGGCTCACGTATAATCGCGCTTTGCCACAGGTCGAAGAGCCATGCGCATCACCCAGAAGGCCCTGACATTCGACGATGTACTGCTGGTGCCGGCGCATTCAACCGTGTTGCCGCGCGATGTCAGTCTTGCCACTCCTCTGACCGCCACAATCACCCTTGGTCTGCCGGTGCTTGCCGCCGCCATGGATACGGTAACGGAGGCGCGCTTGGCTATTGCGCTGGCCCAAGAAGGGGGCATCGGCATCGTGCACAAGAACCTTCCGATCAAGGCGCAGGCCGCAGAAGTCGCCAAAGTGAAGCGTTTCGAAAGCGGCGTGGTCAAAGATCCCATTACCGTTGCGCCGGATATGAAAGTGCGCGACGTGCTGGCCTTAACCCAACAGCACAAGATCTCCGGCTTGCCGGTGCTGGAAGGCCGGCGCGTGGTCGGCATCGTTACCAATCGCGATTTGCGCTTTGAAGACAACCTCGATCAGCCGGTGCGCAACATCATGACGCCGCGCGAGCGGCTGGTAACGGTGCGCGAGGGCGCGGCGCTGGAAGAGGCGAAGGCGCTCATGCACAAGCACCGGCTAGAGCGCGTGCTGGTCGTCAACGGTGATTTCGAACTGCGCGGATTGATGACAGTGAAGGATATTCTCAAGTCCACCGAGCACCCAAGCGCCTGCAAGGACAGTCTCGGGCGTTTGCGCGTGGGCGCGGCCGTAGGCGTGGGCGCCGGCACGGATGAGCGCGTCGATGCCTTGGTCGAAGCGGGCGCGGACGTGCTGGTGGTGGACACCGCCCACGGCCATGCGCAGGCGGTGATCGACCAAGTCGCGCGTATCAAGAAACGCCACGGCGCCGTGCAAGTGCTCGGCGGCAATATCGCCACTGCGCTCGCAGCGCGCGCGCTGGCGGACGCAGGCGCTGATGCGGTCAAGGTTGGCATCGGCCCGGGCTCGATTTGCACCACGCGCATGGTTGCCGGAGTCGGCGTGCCGCAAATCACTGCCATTCAGAATGTGGTGGAAGGTCTTAAGCACACAAAAATCCCGTGCGTGGCCGACGGCGGCATTCGCTATTCGGGCGACATCGCCAAGGCCTTGGCTGCGGGGGCCAACGCGGTCATGCTGGGTAGCCTGCTGGCGGGCTCCGAAGAAGCGCCCGGTGAGACCGAGCTTTATCAGGGCCGCTCATACAAGTCGTATCGCGGCATGGGATCGCTAGGCGCAATGCAACAGGGCAGCGCTGAGCGTTATTTCCAAGACCCTAGCATTCACGCCGACAAGCTGGTGCCAGAAGGTGTCGAAGGCCGCGTTCCATACAAAGGCCCGGTCACCGCCATCATTCATCAACTCATGGGCGGTGTGCGCGCCAGCATGGGCTATCTGGGTTGCGCCAATATTCGCGAGCTGCATGAAAAGGCGGAGTTCGTCGAAATTACCGCGGCTGGGGTGCGCGAATCGCATGTGCACGACGTACAAATAGTCAAAGAAGCGCCCAACTATCGTGTTGAATGAGGCGCCGAAAGATACTCGCTCTGGTATAACTCCTGAGTTTAAAAGCAGTGCCGGATCTAGATGTATATCCTAGCTAGTATCTTTTCAAAGACGCCTTGTTATCCGGCTAAGCGCCGATTAGTCGGCTCCGGCCCATCATGATTCATCAGCGCATTCTCATTCTCGACTTTGGCGCGCAATACTCACAACTTATCGCGCGCCGCGTGCGCGAATGCGGCGTGTACTGCGAGTTGCACCCATTCGACGTCGATGCGGGATTTGTGCGCGAGTTCGCACCGAAGGGGATTATTCTTTCCGGCGGTCCAGCCTCGGTGACGGAGCACAGCACGCCGCGCGCCCCGGATGCGGTGTTCACGCTCGGCGTTCCGGTTCTCGGCATTTGCTACGGCATGCAAACCATGGCGGCGCAGCTTGGCGGCGAGGTTGAGTCAAGCACCGTGCGCGAGTTCGGCTACGCAGAAGTGCGCGCCCGAGGCCATTCGCAACTGCTGCGCGACATTCAAGACGAAATCAACGCCGATGGCCACGGCTTGCTCGATGTGTGGATGAGTCACGGCGACAAAGTCACTGCGCTGCCACCCGGTTTCAAAGTCATCGCCTCCAATGCAGTTAGTCCGATCGCCGGCATGGCGGACGAGACTCGCAAGCTCTACGGCCTGCAATTTCATCCGGAAGTAACGCATACCCTGCAGGGCAAGGCGATACTGGCGCGCTTCGTGCACGAAATCTGCGGCTTGGGCTCGGACTGGAACATGCCCAGCTATATCGATGAAGCGATCGGGCGCATTCGCTCCGAAGTCGGCGCCGACGAGGTCATACTCGGCTTGTCCGGTGGTGTCGATTCCGCAGTGGCGGCGGCGCTCATACACCGCGCTATCGGCGATCAGCTAACTTGCGTCTTTGTCGACACCGGTTTGCTGCGTCTACGAGAGGCGCAGCAAGTCATGCGCACATTTGGCGATCATCTGGGTGTCAAAGTCATTCACGCCGATTGCGGTGCGCAGTTTCTGCGCGCTTTGGAAGGCAAGAGCGATCCGGAGGACAAGCGGAAGATTATCGGGCGCGTGTTCGTCGAAGTGTTTCAGCGCGAAGCGGCTAAACTGCCACGCGCAAAGTGGTTAGCGCAGGGGACCATCTATCCAGATGTGATTGAGTCGGCCAGTGCAAAAACCAAAAAAGCACACACCATTAAGTCTCATCATAACGTCGGCGGCCTGCCAGACACGTTGCACCTCAAGTTGCTCGAACCGCTGCGCGAACTATTCAAAGATGAAGTGCGCGAACTCGGGCTTGCGTTAGGACTTCCGCGTGAGTGGGTGATGCGTCATCCGTTTCCCGGGCCGGGACTCGGGGTGCGCGTGCTAGGCGAGATCAAGCCCGTTTATGTCGACTTGCTGCGCCGTGCCGACGCCATTTTTGTTGATGAACTACGCGAGTCGGGTTGGTACGAGAAAGTCGCGCAAGCATTTGCAGTGTTCTTACCGGTGCGCTCAGTGGGCGTGATGGGCGACGGGCGCACCTACGAGCACGTTGTTGCGCTGCGCGCGGTCGAGACCACTGATTTCATGACTGCGCATTGGGCCGAACTCCCCTATTCGTTGCTCGCAAAGGTTTCCAACCGGATCATCAACGAAGTGCGCGGCATCAACCGCGTTGTTTACGATATTTCCGGTAAGCCGCCAGCGACGATCGAATGGGAGTGAATTGACGTCCTTCGGGGACTATCGTCAGCTATCGAATATCTGCCGTAACGTGTTGATTTAGAAAGAAATACGTCGCGGCAGTTATCGGTGACTATCGCCGGCCAGCGGAACAGGTTGGCGGTGAAAGTGGCGGTAAGAACCGGAGGCCGGATTAAGACCCTCCCGTTCACTATTCAGACCTAAACCGTCTTTGACGGTAAAAGTCTTCTCGGGGAAGCTAGTTTTATGCGGCTTTCCGAGCATCAGCAGGTCTCCTGGCCCCTGACGGTAAATGCCGTCAAGAACCGGAGGAAAACCTCGATGCTCACCGACACTGCACTGCGCAATCTCAAGCCTAAGCCCAAGCCTTACAAGGCTTTTGACCGCGATGGGATGTACGTGACGGTATCGCCCGTCGGTACCGTCACCTTCCGCTACGATTACCGTCTCAACGGACGCCGTGAGACGTTGACCATCGGCCGTTATGGGCCAGCCGGCGTTTCGCTGGCCTTGGCGCGCGAAAAGCTGATCGACGCCAAGAAGGCCGTCGCCCTGGGTAAGTCCCCCGCGTTGGAGAAGCAGCGCGAGAAGCGCCGATTGACTGCCGCTAAGACCTTTGGCGAAGTGACCGAGAAATGGCTGGCGGGCGCCCGGATGGCCGACAGCACCAAGGCGATGCGCAAGAGCATCGTCGATCGGGACATCCTGCCGGCCTTTCAGAACCGGCAGCTCAACGAAATCACCGCCGATGACTTGCGCGCCCTCTGCAACAAGGTGAAGGCGCGCGGTGCCCCCGCGACCGCGGTACACGTCCGCGACATCGTGAAACAGGTCTACGCCTTCGCCCTCCTGCATGGCGAGAAAGTGGACAACCCGGCCGAGGATGTGGGCGCTGCGTCGATTGCGACCTTCGTGCCGAAGGATCGCGCCTTGTCGCCACTGGAGATTCGCCTGATGGCGCGGCAGATGGAATCGGTGGCGACCTATCCAACGATCCGGCTGGCGCTGCGCATGATCCTGTTGACGCTGGTGCGCAAGAGCGAGCTGATTCAAGCCACCTGGGATGAGGTCGATTTCGAGAACGCGACCTGGACGATCCCCAAGCAGCGGATGAAGGGACGCAACCCGCACGTGGTCTATCTCTCGCGCCAGGCGCTCGACATCTTCGTGGCACTGCATACCTGCGCTGCCAGTTCCAAGTTCGTGCTGCCGTCGCGCTACGACGCCGACCGCTGCATGTCGAACGCAACCTTGAATCGGGTCACGCAGATCGTCGCGGAGCGGGCGAAAGCTGCGGGCCTACCCTTGGAGCCGTTCACCGTCCACGATCTGCGTCGCACCGGTTCGACGCTGTTGAACGAAATCGGCTTCAACCGCGACTGGATTGAGAAGTGCTTGGCGCACGAGGACGGGCGTTCCTCGCGCTCAATCTACAACAAGGCCGAGTACGCCGAGCAGAGGCGCCACATGCTGCAAGAGTGGGCCAACATGGTTGATGCCTGGATCGACGGTCAGACCTACGTGCCGAAGCTGATGCCGGAGAACGTGGTGGTGCCGACGTTGAGCGCGACGGCCTGAAACAGCGGCTAGGTTGTCACTTGACAACCTAGCCAATCATCCCCATACTGGAGACCACTGATGGCTCGTTCCCCTCATCCGAAGAAAGAGGTCGAGGAAGCTCTCAGGCACGCCGAAGGGCATGGCTGGCGCGTCGAAGTTGGCGGCAGCCATGCTTGGGGGCGGATGTATTGCCCATACAACGACGAGGAATGCCGCTGCGGCGAGTTCTGCATCACCAGCGTATGGAGCACGCCGAAGAATCCCGGCAACCACGCGCGCGCCTTGCGGCGCGTCGTGGACAACTGCACCACGCACCGCCAGCAGCGCGAAGCTGACGATGGTGCCAAGGAGTAGCGCGATGGAATACACCTTCACTCTGAAATACCAGCTTGCCGATGATGACCGCGACCCGGATGCGCTGGTGGAGCGCCTAGGCGAAGCGGGCTGCGACGATGCCTTGGTCGGTATCGGGCAGCCGGGGCGGTTGGCGCTGGAGTTCACGCGCGAGGCAGCGGATGCGGACGAGGCCGTGCGCAGCGCGCTGGCCGATGTTCGCCGCGGCGTGCCTTCGGCTCGGCTGATCGAAGTGGCGCCGGATCTGGTTGGGCTGACCGACGTGGCTGACATCGTGGGCGTGTCGCGGCAGAACATGCGCAAGCTGATGCTAGCCCATCCGGGCAGTTTTCCGGTGCCGGTACATGAGGGCAGCGCGTCGATTTGGCACTTGGCGGACGTATTGGCCTGGTTGCAGGCCAAGGGTAGCTACTCGCTGGCCAAAGACGTGTTTGAGGTGGCGCGGGTGGCCTTGCAGGTCAACGTGGCGAAGGAGGGGCGGCGCGTGCCGCGCTCGGCGTCCAAGGCGCTGGAAGCGTTAGTTGGATGACGCAGGTACGACAAGCCGACCATGAGTGACAACGATACCAGCACAACGCCGATAGAGATCGACAAAGTTCGAGCATCAAAGGCAGGTCATGCCTTTCATGAAGCTTGGGCCGCGCGCACCGCTCTTGAACTCCTGCCGCCGTCGACCGACCTTACAGCGATCACGCTTGAGGGTTTCGACGAGCAGGACGAGCAGAGTCTGGGAACCGGTGCGGTCGAGATTGCCGATCTCGTCCGGTACCACGGCGCCACCGATGTTGCCCGAGCGCATCGAGTCACGGTCGTTCAGTTCAAATACTCGATTGCAAGCGCCGACACGGCAGTTCGAGCTGCTGACCTGGCATCAACTCTTGCCAAGTTTGCCGCGACCGATGCCGAGCTTCGGGCGACTCATGGCGACGATCATGTTCTCGCCGTGGTCCGCTATGAATTTGCGACGAACAGGCCCATCCACGAGAACCTACGGAAGGCGATCTCAGCGGTTGTCGCGGGCACGCAAGAAACCGGTGATGTTGCCCGCCAAGCAGGCCAGCTCGCACAAGCCCTGAAGGACTATCCCCATCCCTCTGCTGACCTGCTGCGGCGATTGGAGATGGTCGGCAGCAAGGGAAGCTTGACCGAGGCTGAGCGTGCGATTTCAACAACTCTCGCCGCATGGAGCGAACCAGGCGATCCGGATGCGGAGAAACGCCTTCTCAAGTTGCGGAATCTCATCAGGATCAAGGCCGGTCCCGGTAGCGAGACGGACAAGCGAGTTGATCGGGTAGCGGTTTTGGCTGAGCTGGAGGTGGAGCACGAGGACCGTCTGTATCCCACGCCTGACGCGTTCCCCGAGGTTGAGGTCGTCATTCAGCGCGACGTTCTTGGCGGCATTGCAACCCTCGCCCGTGAAGTTGGCTTTCCTCTCGTTGTCCAAGCTGCGGGCGGGATGGGCAAGACTGTCTTGATGCAAGGCCTCGCGGACCGATTGCGAGCCGATGGACCTGTGGTGCTCTTCGATGGCTTCGGCGCCGGTCGCTGGCGGGATCCCGCCGACGGTCGGCACCTCCCGGAAAGGACGCTTGTCCACCTTGCCAATCTCATGGCCGGGCAAGACCTGTGCGACATCCTGTTGCCACTGGCGGACGTAACGGGCTTGCTGAGGGCGTTCCGCCGACGGCTCGCCCAATCGGCGGAGACGGCTCGGCGAACTCGCAGCGATGCATGTGTTTCACTGGTGCTCGATGCAATCGACCACGCCGGGCTTGCCGCGCAGGATACCGCGACATCATCGTTCGCACATCTTCTCATGCGCAGCATCAGCGTCGATCCAATCGACGGCGTTCGCATCGTCGCATCGTGCCGAACCGAACGGCTCGCGCTGGCGACCGGCGGTGCCTCGCACCGTTCTTTCACGGTTCCACTGTTCACTGACGCGGAAGTACGTGCCCTTATCGAGCGGCGCGTGCCGGATGCTTCGGCCGACGAGATCGCCGCTTTGCTGACTCGGTCAGGTCGAAATCCACGCTGTCTCGACAACCTGATCGCGACAGGACGGCCGTTTGATCCCGTGTCTTTCCCTGACACCCCCGGAGAGCCGCAAGATCTGCTCGACGTGCTGCTTCGCAAGCGTCTCTCCGAAGCGCGCGAAACCGCACGCGCTCGTGGTGCAAGCGATGCGGACATTGACCTCCTGCTCACAGGCATCGCCTTGCTGGCGCCCCCAGTTCCTATTGAAGAGCTTGCTGCGGCTCACGGCTTGATCGCGGAGCAGGTTGAGAGCTTTGCGGCCGACCTCGCCCCCTTGCTTGAACGAACGCAGCACGGCCTGATGTTCCGAGATGAACCGACCGAGACCCTGATCCGATCGAGCTACGGAGCGAGCCTGGCCGGTCGAGATCGCGTTATCGCCGCTCTCCAAGAACGCCAGCTCATCTCAAACTATGCAGCCCGGGCACTGCCCGCGTTGCTCACCTCGCTACGTGATGCCGATCAGCTCATTCAACTGGCCTACGACTTGCGTGTTCCCCGAGGCGCTTCACAGGTAAGCGCACGCGACATCCGTCTGTCGCGGATCACTGCCGCGATAGCGCTGGTGGGAGAGCTGAATCGGCGCGACGATCTTCTGCGGCTCCTGCTGGAAGCGTCGCTCGTTGCCGCGGGCCATGAGCGATCCGACCGCTTCCTATACGAGCACCCTGATCTCACCGCAGTAGCCGGTGACCCCGAAGCCTTGCGACGGCTTTCCGCGACCACTGTTGGCTGGCCTGGGGGGAAACACGCCGCGCTCGCGCTTGCGAACGCCTTCGCAGGCGACCGAGACGAGGCCCGTCGTCACGCTCGGCGATCAATCGATTGGCACAATTGGGCCGCGCATACCAAACGCAGCGCGCGCTTTAGCGAATCAAGAACCTCAAGGCAGTGGGACGATATTGGCTTCGCCTATGTCGAGATGCTGGCGGGCAATGACGTGCGCGTCGCAGAGTTCTTCGCCCGTCGAGACGACGGCGTGGCCTTCGCCAAATTTCGGGACTTGTTCGATCTTCTAGATCGACACCAGCAATCAGCGCATCCGCCTAAGACGCGCATCGCAACGAGGCTGTTGCGTTGCCGACTGCCTTCTCGCGCACTCTACGCCGCCGCGCTTCCATTCGTCGGTCGTGACCCATTCCACGCCAGAAAACTCATCACGGCGCTTGCTGCCGCATCCTCTGCGAATGGTAAAAGCGAAGGCTTGGCGATGGCCAGCGTGCTGGCATCAGCCCTGGCGATAGAGCTCGGCATGGAGAGAGAGGCAGCAAGCATCCTCGCTGGAGCGGCACTTACACCACCAAGTGTTTATGACTATTCCAGTGACTACCCGAGCGACCGCGCGATCCATGTGACCGTACTGGCCGCCGGTGTTCGAGCCGCCTTGAACCGGAAGCGCGCCGCCTTGATTGACATGGCGCCGGCGGAATTCATTGGATTGGTCCCTGCAGGTGCTCGATCGCGGGGCGCAGCGAGTTTCAGTCGGGTACTCAACCAGAAACTGGCCGCTCCGAAATTCGATGGCACTCGGCACCGGCGGAAGAGGCGTGGTGGACTCGATGAGGAGAAGCGATCGGACTATTCGCGCGTGCTTAGCAGCCGGATCTTGCCGTTGCTGAACTATGCGCAGGATGTCGCCGACATCATTCGTCCGCCGAGTGGAAAGGCACGGGACGATATGGTGGCCGCGGCGTTTGACCGACTTGTCCGTGATGTCGAACAGTCATCCAACTATCCGTATCGGGACGGGAAGGCGTATCTCGCGCGGAACGGTTTCCGAGTGATTTTCGACCTTGCCGACGCGCTAGGTGCGCTCAATGCCGCGATGGGGAAGCGCATGGTCGAGTGGGCAGCGAGCGCGCCGGGCCTATTCACGCCGGAACTTACCCAGGCGGTTGCTCGACTATCGCGCCTCCCACAGTGCCATGATGCTGCGCTCCTCCTTGCTGGCCATGTCGAGCACAAGATCCAACTCGATACCGATGTCGGATCCCGAATCTCATCCTACGGTGACCTCGCTCGCGCAGCCTGGCGAGTGAGCACCGATGAGGCTGCAGCCTATTTTCGCCGTGCGCTCGATCTTGCCGAGGCCATTGGATCGGATGACTTCGATCGTACCAATCACTTGCTGGAGCTGACCGGTCACTATTCGGGTCCCGAACTTTCGCCGGCGGCGGCGCACACCCTGGCGCGTATCCTCGAACTGAATCAGAACGAGGATGGCAAGTTTCCTTGGACTGAATACGCGAAAACGATGGTGCCGATTGCTGGTCGGGCGATGTTGGCTACGTTGGCACGGCTGGATGATCGTGACGCTGCTCGGCTCGGACTGTCGCTCGGCCCAGCGTTAACTGTCCTCGTTCGTGAATCGAAGCTCTCAGTTGAAGCCGCCGTCGCTCTGTTTGGCTTGGCTGCTCCAGTCGAAACGTGGACGTGGTACATCTCGGGCTTCGCGTCAGATGTCATTGGTCGCCTTCCTCAAGAGCGGCGGGAATGGTTCTTCGACCTCCTTCTGGTCGAGATTGATCGTGAGGATCAACTGTCTCCCGCACGGGAGACGATCGAAGGGCTACATGACCTCGCTGAGCGCAGTCTTCCTGCCACTTCTCATGCTCGAACACGAATTGAGGGCCTGCTAACTCGCCTTGGACCCCAATCCGAATCGCGAACGGTCGTGCCTCCGTCAACCGCGATGGAGCCGCCGGTCGTCTTCCCGGTGGACCTCACGGACTCGGACGACATTGACCACCAGATTCTCAACGAGGAGATTGATCAGTCGGGGCGGCGCTGGCCGGTTCGGACACTGATTGATCTGGCCAGGCGAGCAAACTCTCCCGCCGAACGCCTCGGGTTCGTCCGCGCGGTCGTTGAAGCAACCGCTGCCACGCTTGCCGACAAAATCCACGCGCTGGACGACTACTTGGAGGAATGGGGTAAGTCGTCGGCGGCGATGCGCGATGCTCTGCCCGACTTGGGACTGCGGCTGGCCACAAAGCACGCCGCCGAACTTGCCAGTTCAAGCACCGATGCCTGGGGCTGCTGGCGGGGACTAGAGCAACATTTCCATACCGACCGCGCAACTCTTGTCGAGCACTTAGTTGCAGCGCTCCGGAGCACCGCGGACAGCCTCGGTGGTAATGCCTGGCTCGCACTTGCCGCCAGACTGGCGTCTGACGTCAGTGCCAGCGCCATTGCGGAAGGCCTCGAACGGTTTCTGGCGAATACAGGTGAAAAGCTGCCGTCCGAAGTTGGGGACGGGCCGTGGGACACTCGTTTTGCGGTTCCCTCCGACGAGGCGACATTCGTGGCGGGGCTCGTGTGGGCGAGGCTCGGCCATCCCATCGCAGCAATGCGCTGGCGCGCAGCCCATGCGGTGCGGCGCTTGGTGGTGGCCGGACGTTCCGATGTCATTGGACGCCTGATCGAATGCTTTGGGTCTGCTTCAAACTTGCCTTTCGGCGATGCGAAGCTGCCCTTCTACGCAATGCATGCACAGCTTTGGCTGTTGATAGCGCTCGCTCGTGTAGCGAAAGACTCTGCTGGCACATTTGCCCCCCATCGCGCGTTCTTCGAGCGGATCGCCTTTTCCGCTAAGTTTCCGCACGTCGTCATGCGCGCGTTCGCGATAGATATACTTCGCCAGCTTGCGCTTGCCCTCGCACCCGAAGAGCGCGAAGCGCTTATCGCTAAGCTCGACTCCGCAAGCCAGTCGCCGTTTCCATCGGTTGCCCGAACGGACTATCGCGAGTTCCGATATGTCCCCAGGCCTGACGCCTCGCCCAAATCAGAAGACGGTTTCCACCTCGACTACGACTTCAACAAATATCAGGTCGAGCGCTTGTGCCACGTCTTCGCTTGTCCAGGCTGGGAGGTGGAAGATCGCATCAGTGAATGGGTGCGGCGTTGGGACTCAACCGTTCGAGGAATGTACGACTGCCCGCGTAGCAGAAGCCATGATGCATCTTGGTCGTCGGGATATGTTCCGGACCGGGACCGGTACGGGGGATACCTCGGGTGGCATGCTCTCATGCTTGTTGCTGGTGAGCTGCTGGCGACACGGGCGGTTGTCGGCGAGGATTGGAGAGGGGATGCTTGGGCCGCGTTCCTGAGTGAATATAGGCTGTCAAGAAGCGACGGTCTCTGGCTTGCCGAGCTCACCGACCCGTTTCCACTCGACCTCACCAAGGAGGCGGACATGCCCATGCCGGAGAGCGGTGAAAGAAGCACCGCCCGCGAAGACAGCAATCTGCTGGCACCGTTGCTCGGCTTGCTCGACGGCAAGGTGGCGACGGATTGGCTTCCGGTAGCAGGACGTTGGTCGATCGGGAGAGACACAACAGTCACGCTTCAAAGCGTACCGGCGAATGCCGTCGATGCGCGAGCGGCGGTCATGGCCGTGCTGTCAGAAGAAGCATTCTTTAGATGGTTACCTGATGATGAGGATGAGGTTACCCGTCACTTCGGTGGCGACGGCCACACGGTTCAGCCATGGGTCGCAAAGACACCGAACACCGAGCGCAAGTTCGATCTACATGATCCCTATGGTGCCGCCACTGCACTCGACAGGCCCTTCCCATCGGATTGGACGCGAAGCCTGTTGGGGACTGTCGCCGATGACGAGGTGGTCCGCTGCTGGTCAATCGATGGGAGACCAGCCTATCGCGCCGAAGCCTGGGGCGCTGAGGGCGGACGGGGTGAGTACGCCTGGAGCGAGACTGGATACCGCTTTTTCGTCAGTCGTGGCGCATTGCTTTCCCTGCTCAAGGTATCCGAGCGTAGCCTTGTCGTCGCACTCTCGCTCCAGAAATACCATAGAGGAAAGTCGAGCGGACGCGTCGGGGACACGAGCGGCTTTACCCATCGATCGCTGGTGGTCGTCATCGATGAACGCGGCCAGATTTGGTCTCCGCGAGGACTCTCTCGACACGCCAAGGAAGCTCTTGCGACGCTCGACCCCGATCGGCGACGCGATTTCTATCCGCGGTTCCGCGCGATCGCAGGCCTGGCCGATGAATGGCTATCTCGGCGCAACGATCCACCGATTAGCGAGGAACGGTATCGAATAGTCATCGAACGTCTATCGTCCGAATAAGGGGACGGCCTCACTCCTCATGCGAGCTCGCCCGGACAGGGCGGGCTTTTCGTAGGTGGACATCCGGCTTTGAAATGCCGCTGCGTGGGGTTTGCTTGCGCTCCTCGATCCACGCTTCGACTTCGGCCAAGTCCCATACCACGCAGCGCGGCGTCAGGTTGAAGCGACGTGGGAACTCGCCGCGGCGCTCCATTTCGTAGATCGTTGTTTCGGCCAAGGGGACGATTTGCCGCAGCTCCTGGCGGCGGATGGTGCGCCGGAAGGGTAAAACACTGCGTTTTGGAAACTGCGGTAGCTCGTCGTAGGCGTCCGAGCCGGGCAGCGGAACGGTTACGGGGCGCGTAGGCTCCTCGGAGCCGTTGTCTCGGCTGATGAGCTGTGACGGGTTATTCTCCATATCGCACTCCATAAGTGTTCGGCGCTGCAAGGCTCACTATCACACGATGTAATGGTGGCTTTCATTGGCTATCGCGGAAACTCGTTGCAGCGTAGAGGAGCGTATTCAAGAACAGCAGTTACGTGAAAAGGGCAGGGGTATGGCGACGGTGACGGTTTCTCCGATTCATTTCGAGGACTACAGTGGCATCCAGTTCGAGCGCCTTGTCTTTGCGTACCACGTGCGCGTTGGCTGGCGTGGCCTCGTTTGGCATGGTCAATCGGGAGGCGATCAAGGGAGAGATATCTCGGGTATCGAGCCATTCGATGACCAGCCGGCACGCAAGACCATCATCCAGTGCGCGAACCGGGGCACGTTGACGCTGGCGAAAGCCAAGGCTGATATGGGCAAGGCGGTCAAGGCCGCAAGCGGGGTGCCGGATGCCTTCAAGTTCGTCTCCCGTGGCGCCGTTTCGGACGCCAGCAGAACACGGATTGAGCAAGCCGCAACCTCTCTTGGCGTTGCACATGTGACGATATGGTCAGGTGTGGAGTTCGAGGAAAACCTGCGGCTTCGTGCCGAGTACCTGCTGCATCGTTTCGTTCAAGGCATCGAGTTTCCCGACGCTGAAACAGAGATCCGAAGGTTCGTGGACGACTTCCCCGGCCTCTCGGATATCGATGCGCTGCAATTGATGGCGGCCGTGTTTGATCGACCGGCCTTTCGCACGCCGTTTCAGCAGGAAAGCTCCCTGCCAGCTTTTCGGCAAGCGATCGAAGACACCATTGGCGCGCTCAATACCGGCGTGTGGCGGACGCGCGAGGGAGATGAAGTCAGGCGCATCCCCTCGATTCACCATCTTCAAGATCAACGCATCCAAGCGGTGCTTGCAAAGGTGGTTCGTCAGGTTGATGAGCTGCGCCGCATCTTTGTGACCCGTCTCAAGGACGGGGAGATCAGGCACTGCGGCTGCGGTCAGCCGGATTGCCCCACGTACATGCTCACGCATCGCGTTGCTGACGAACTGGACGAAGCCAGGCAGAAAATTCTGGCGACGTTTCGATCGGTGCATGCGCCCTTTAACGTGAGTCTTCAGTAGGCGTGCATGGCTATGGTGTTGTCCGAAGATCAGATCGAGTATCTCAGCCAACATCCGCCAGGGGAGGCTGTGGCACGCGCGTTGTCCGAGCTACTGGGCAATGACAATGACTTGCTCGGCATCGACGCAAATGAACGATCCATCACCTTCCGCTTCGCGATGTATCTCCAACAGCATTTTCCTGATTGGGCCGTGGATTGCGAATACAACCGGGATGGCACTGACCCAAAGCGGCTCGGACATCTGGAGCTGTATCCTGACAGCGAGGACGATGAGGCGAAGACCGTATTCCCAGATGTAATCGTCCATCGGCGAGGCACGAGGAACAACTATCTGGTCTTGGAGTTCAAGAAGTCAACGAGCCGCATTGACCGACAGATCGACCTTCGGAAACTTCGGGGCTACAAGCAGCAGCTTGGCTACGAGCATGCCCTATTTGTGGAGGTCGGCACCGAGGGGCAGGCGATCATCACAATGCTTGAATGGGATTGAGAGGTGGCGGGGGAAACTCATGACACGTATTCCAGTGTTCAGTTCGCAGCATCTTGAAGCCGCGTGTCGCGTGCTCGCCGATACCGAGCGCGGCTTGAGCGGTACGCAAATCGAGCGCTTGCTGCAAGAGATCGAGGTCGCGGACACCTCACCCGGCATGACCAAGTGGAAGCGGCTGTTTAATGCGCTGGCTGGTGCGCAGAACCACCACCAGATCGGCAACCATCTCATCATGTTTATCAATCGTGCGATGAATCCGGTGAACTACGCCCGCGACCCCGCGACGTTCGCCTGGCGGCGCGACGAGCTCAATGTCGTCCTTGCCTTCTCCGGTTTCTACGTGCGCGACGACGGCAAGGTCGGGTACGCCGACAAGGCCACGACGCTCGATGCCGCGCGCGCCCGCGCGGGACGGCTCAAGGCCGCGTTGGAATGTCGCGTTGTCCACGCGGAAGTGCTGAACTACTGCCGTGCCGAGTTGCTGGACGAAAACTACTTCCATGCCGTCTTCGAGGCAACGAAAGGCGTTGCGGAACGGATTCGGCTGCTGTCGGGCCTGAACGGCGATGGCGCGGACTTGGTGAACAAGGCATTCGCAGGCCAGCAGCCGGTTCTGGCCCTGGGGCTGCTCACAACGGAATCCGAGAAGAGCGAGCAGAAAGGCTTTGCCAACCTGTTGATCGGCCTGTTCGGTGCCGTGCGCAATCCGCTGGCCCATGCGCCCAAGACGAATTGGCCCATGTCCGAACAGGATGCACTGGACATCCTGACGCTGGTGTCGCTGATTCACCGCAAGTTGGATGGCGCCACGAAACCAGCGGTCGTATCGTCATAAGGGAAGAACAGGAATGGACGAGGCGATCGTTGTTTTCTCTCGAAAAGGGATCTTCCAGACCACGATCGCCGCGCGCGACGTTCGCAGCCGGGAACATGCGCGCAAGCTGTGGCCCCTGGTATCTCCTGGCGCATCACGGCAACTGGTGACATGGGTCAGCCCCTCTTTTGAAAACGGGAAACTGCGTCGACGATCCCATTTCCGGTTGCTTCCTGCCCAGCACACCTTCAACCCCAAAGCGCACTTCGACGATGAAGAAGCCAGTCGGTGGCGCGCCGTGCAGGAAAGTTCAGAACATCGGCGGGCGAAAGAACTTGTCGCGGCCGAACTCTCCCGACGCTTGAATGCCGGGCTTGCGATGCCGTGGGCGTTCAAGGATACGGATGCGTCGGACTATCCGCTGGAAGGCAACTTGTTGCTCGGCGCCGACCGGGTGGCAACCGAGCATCCCCTGAAGACACCGCTTGGCAGCAAATTCCGGCTCGACGTGGCTGTGCTCGGGCCGCCGGTCCAGGTCGAGCCGATGGTGCTGGGGGGCGTTGAAATCGAACTCGGCCATGCCTTTGACGGGCGCAAGGCGCTGATTGGGAAATCGCTCGGATTTCCGCTGATCTCCATCGACATCACCGAGATGAAGCTGGACGAACTCACGCCCGAGTGGGCGCAGCAGGTACTGACCGCGACCACGCGGAGCCACGAGCAAGGGCGCCGGCAGACCTACATCTATCTCCACGACCTGCTGTACCCCCTATACGCACAATTACCGGCGTTTCTCGACGACGAACAGCGGCATCAGTTCCTTGTGTTTGCCGAAGATGAGACTCTGAATAAGCTGGTGCGCTGGATGAACCTGCTCGCCGAAAAGCTGGAGTACCCGAAGGGAATGGTCGCCGTTGGGCTGCTGCCGGTTTCGATGACACCTTGTTAAGGTGGAAGATGAAACCGGAGGTGGTTCATGGAGAGAAGAAGGACATTCAGCCGCGAGTTCAAGCGCGAGGCGGTCAGGTTGGTCACCGAGCGTGGCGTGGCTGTGGCCCAGGCAGCCAAGGACCTGGACGTTCACGAGAACGTGCTGCGCAAGTGGGTTCGTGAGTTGCGAGAGGAGCCCCAGGAGGCGTTCCCTGGCAACGGCAAGCAGAAGGCCCAGGACGCGGAGATAGCGCGACTGCGCAAGGAGGTTGCCAAGCTCAAGATGGAGCGCGACATCCTGAAAAAAGCCGCGGTGGGTTCAACAGGTCATTGCAACACGGCTTGGAGTTTATCTGCAGGCGCCTGGAATCCCAAAGTCTTGCGTGGACGCTGATTCAGTCGTAGCGCGATCTTGTTCAGATCCGACTGCGAGTATTCAGACAGGTTGGTCCCTTTCGGGAAGTACTGGCGCAGGAGGCGGTTGGTATTTTCGTTGGTGCCGCGTTGCCAAGGGCTTTGAGGATCGCAGAAGTAGACGTTTACATCAGTGGCGATCGTGAATCTCTTGTGCTCCGCCATTTCCATTCCACGATCCCACGTTAACGATCGCCGCAGCTCGGAAGGCAGCTTGCGCACCTGCTTGCTCAATGCCGTGACGACTCTTGCAGTGTCTTTGCCTTGGAGCTTCACGAGCATTGTGAAGCGGGAATGGCGCTCGACGAGAGTGGCGATGTGCGTGTTGTTCGAGCCGCTCAGCAAATCGCCCTCCCAGTGCCCAGGGATCGCGCGATCTTCGACTTCTGCGGGACGTTGTCGAATCGAAACTGCATCGACGATGCGTCCACGAGGCTGGCCCTCCGTACTGGCCTTCTTGGAGGCGCGCATCACCCGCACCTCACGAAGGTGTCCGATCAACTCTTTTTTGAGCACTCCGCGTGCCTGGATGAATAGGCTGCGGTAGATGGTTTCATGGGACACGTGCATGGTTTCATCATCAGGGAACTCGCCCTTGAGCCAACCTGATATCTGCTCAGGTGACCAGTCCAGTTTCAACTTCTGGGCGACTACCCATCGTAGCCGGTGTCGAGTCGCCAGGCGACAGGGTTTTGGGCGGCGCGCCGACTCCCAGGCCTCGAAGTCAGCTTCGGAAGCACGATACCGATCCCGTCCGCCATGGCGCGCGATCTCTCGGCTCACCGAAGAGGGGGCCCTACCAATGTTCGCTGCTATCTTGCGGATCGAGCAGTTCGCAGCAATTCCCCGCGAAATCTCCTCTCGCTCGCCGAGCTGCAACGCCAGCGGCGCACGTCGGCGGATTGGTGGAACAATCCCGCCCTTGGAGACGACTACCCCAAATATCGAAGCGGCGTGCTTGCCCAACGCACGTCCGATGTCGCTAAGCGATTCGCCGGCCTTCCACCGTTGCCAGAGCTCCGACTTCTGGGAATCGGAAAGACCGGGGCGTCCCATTCGAGCCATACGTTCCACCTTCTCTAAAATTAGGCATTAGAACAAATGACATGCCCTGCGTTCTTCAAGCCGATCGTTCCTGGAAAGTGGCTCCGGGTTGA
>CADEHE010000006.1:0-118132 GCA_902826775.1 uncultured Pseudomonadota bacterium
GCGCCGTGGCGACAGATAATTTGGGAGTGTCTGCGCTGAGCGCGACGGTGAGTGTTACCGTGGGCTCTGGCGGCGGCGCGAACCAGCTTCCCCTTGTGAGCATTATGCAGCCAGGTGCTGGCGAGTCTTTCGCTGCGCCAGCCAGTCTCACAATCCGCGCTGACGCAACCGATGCCGACGGAGCAATTAGTAGAGTAGAGTTTTTTGCCGGCCAGACCAAATTGGGTGAAGTGGCCAGCGCACCGTACACCTTCTCCTGGAACAATCCGCCCGTAGGGGAGCACACGCTTGTGGCGGTCGCGCACGACAATTTTGGCGGCCAAACAACCAGCACCGCCATTGCTATTACTATCGCAGCCTCGCTCAGCTGTGTTCCCTAGCAGTTTCAGTTGGGTGCGAATCGCCAGAATTCGCGCATAGTATGCAACGCCTTCGCCTTACTTTGCCTCTGCTGCGAATCTGACTGCGGTAAGCTGCATGTTTAGTCACCACTAGGGAGTAGCAAGGATGTCCGGTACACCGCGTTCTATCGTGATCTTGGGTATCTTGCTGGCGTTGGGTATGTCAGCGGCCGCTTACATTTTTGGTTCGCACGCGAGGCATATCGGTGCCGGGCGGCAGAGCATCGCGGTAAAAGGCTTGGCCGAAAAGCCGCTGAAGGCGGACTACGCCGAGTGGACGATTGGCTTGCGGGTCTCTGGGGAGACGTTCGCGGACACCCTGAATGCCCTGCGCAAGCAACGGCCCGTGCTCGATGCTTTTTTGGCGCAACAGGGCTTCGACAAGAGCGGGCTGAATAGCGGCAATGAAAGTGTTACGCCGAACATGGTGGAAGAGGAAACATCCAGCGGTCGAGTGCATCAGGTGCAGAAAGGATTCGTCGCAACGCAGGAGTTAGTGGCCACAACCAAAGACTTGGCCAAAGTCGGCGCGGCGCACAAAGCGGCGCTGCAGTTAGAGGCTGAAGGCCACCCGGTCTACTACGCGACACCGCTTTATCTCGTTTCCAATCTGGAAGAGATCAAGATGTCGCTCATAGGGGCTGCCACGCAGAATGCGCAAAAAAGGGCGGAAGAGTTCGCCAAAGTGGGCGGCGTCAAGGTTGGCGCGATGCGCTCTGCTTCGCAAGGCGCGTTTTACATTCTACCGGCAGGCGCAAGCGTGGATGCGAGCGACTACGGTGGCACTTACGACAAGAGCACAGTCGACAAGACCGCGCGCGTCGTGGTCACGATCGACTACGCCATCGAACGCTAGCCTGGTAGACGCTGCTTCAGAATGGATCGTTCGGGATGCTAAGCGCGCTCGAACGGTTCAACCGCGACGATGCCTTCGACGCGCGAGTGAAAATTGGAAGGGCTCGAACGAAGCGCTCGCTGCAACGACGTGCCGCGTGATGCGACACTGGCGCCCGCATCAAGCCGGCCGCGCCTCCAGCAGACTCAACTGCGAGTGCGTTGGCAAAGCGCGCTCGCGCGCGAACCCGGCTTGAGCGCTAGGCCGCCCGCGCCACCGCTGTTTGCGCGCGACGCCATAGCGTGCACCCGCTCGGGCTGGTCGGTTTGACGTCGCTGCGCTCCGCTGTCAACGCGCGCGCTAGCGCCTGTTGCCCGTCGCGCAGCGCGGCTTCGATAAGGGTGAGATCGATCAAATCGCGCTGCGCGTGGCTGCCGCCGAAGCGCTGCGCATCATTGCGGATCGGCCGCAGCAGGTTCACGACCTCGGCGTAGCGCGCTGCGCCGAAGGCTTGGATGGCGTGCGTCAACGGTGCGCCGATTTCTCGGGTGAACACAACGTTGTCGCCCGCGCCGGCCACCGCGCCCGCGCGGTCGTATGCCAGTACGCGCTGCTGCGCTTCGAGCACGGCATTGGCCGCGTGCGCGCGCTGCGCACCGACAAACGCCATCATGGCGTGAGCGTCGTTGAAGGCGTAGTTGCCCGCGGCGGCGATCGGCTCCCAGGCGTCGGCCACGGCTTGCCAGCGCGCGCCAACATCGATGCCGCGCAAGTGCAGCCGCCACAACAGCGCGGACGCGTCGATCATATCGAGCAGCACTTGGGAGCGCTTGCCGTAAATCGGTCCGTCGAAAAGTTTGAGTACCTCGGTAACGTTGTCGAGATCCAGGTGAAACAGCGCCAGGTGCCACCAGTTGTGCACGCTGAAGAAACTTTCTTGCGCCCAGGCGTCGGTGTCGTTGCGTAGCCATGCGATGCCGGCGCGCGGCCGCGCCTGCATTTCCATGACGTGCGCCACCGCATGCCACGCCCAGCCGTCGCGCGACTCCAGTTCCACTGCGCGCCGTCCCGCGGCTTCGGCGCGAGCGTAGTGGCCGGTTTCTTCCAAGCCGAAGGCGTGCATGCCGAGCAGGGCGTGATAGCCGGGCATGTCGGGCGACCACGCTGGCAAGGCGCGCGCGATGCGTTCGCGCAGCATGCGCGACGACCCCGTCAAGAAATCGATCAAGTGGCCGGCCTGGAGCGCCAGTGCGTCATGGGGATGGTCGATGCTCAAGTCTTCCAGTACACGGCTCGCGGCATGCCACTGCCCGCAAAGAATGTTGGCGATGGTGCGCAGATGCGCCCGCTCGCGCGCGTTAGCGGGCAAACCGCCGGCTGCTTCGAGCGCGGCGCGCGCGAGCGGCAGGCCGCCGGGCTCGGTGCCGAGCAAGTGCAAATAGGCGCGCAGGACGTGACCCATGACGAACTCGGGGCGCTGCGACAGGGCGGCGTCGATCGTTGCCACCGGATCGCCGATGTAGCATTGAAATTCACGCAATGCGCGCGCGTAGGCATCGATGACGGCGCTACCGGCGCCGCTGACGGTATTTCCAAGAGCATCTCGGGGCATGGGTGCGAATCCTGTAACGAGTAGAGCGGTGCTTTCCGTTTGCGTGGGCAATGGTTCAGTGTTTGCGGAGCGAGCTTGCGTGGTGGACACAGTAATCGCCGCGGCGATCGCGCAAACCGGCGGCATTGAGCCGATTGCCCTGCTGCTGCGCCAGTTGCTCGGACACCATGCCGTCGTGGCGGTTGATCAGATCGCCGCAGGCGCGCAGCACGCGAGGCAGCAATTGGGCGAGCGGCGCAAGCACGAGCGCGGAGACCGGGCGAGGAAAGGCGCTGCGCTCACGGCACTGTCCACAAAAAAGTCCTAAGCAGCGTTGCATCGGCGTCGCGCGCGTATGCGCGAAATTCGAAACGACTGCAACGATACTGACTGCGGCGCCAGCGGGAAATCAGTGTATCCCGGTCTTCGCGTAGGCGAGCGCCTACAACACGAATAGGTTTTCCGGAGCGTTAGCAGGCAGCTAGGTGTGGATATACTATAGGTATTATAATTCCAAGACTAGCTATGATAGCTATTTACCTAAGAATACTTAACGATGTATATGGCTAGGGGGTAGTGAGAACGATCTTGCCGATGTGCGTGCTCGACTCCATCAGCGCATGCGCTTTGCTTGCCTCGGCGAGCGAAAAAGTGGCGTGAATGACGGGCTTGATCTTGCCCGATTCGATCAATGGCCAAACCTTCTGGCGCAGCGCTTGTGCGATCTGGGTTTTGAACTCGACGCTGCGTGGGCGCAACGTCGAGCCCGAGATGCTCAGGCGCCGGCGCAGAACTTCGTTGAGATCGAGCGTTGTTTTCGAACCGCCGAGGAACGCAATCAAGGCCAGGCGCCCGTCGTCGGCGAGCGCTTTCAGTTCGCGCGGCACATAGTCGCCGCCGACCATGTCCAGAATGACATCCACGCCGCGGCCGCTGGTGGCTTCCTTGACGCTGGCGACGAAATCTTCCGTTTTGTAGTTGATCGCGCGCTCGGCGCCGAGCGCCACGCACGCGGCGCATTTGTCCGCGTTGCCGGCGGTGGCGAAGACGCGATGGCCGAGCGCTTTCGCGATTTGAATCGCTGTGACACCGATGCCGCTGGAGCCGCCTTGCACCAGCAGTGTTTCGCCGTTGCTAAGCCTGCTGCGCTCGAATACGTTCACCCACACCGTGAAGAATGTTTCGGGCAGCGACGCGGCTTCGATCATGCTCAAGCCGCGCGGCACCGGCAGACATTGGCCGGCGGGTGCGACGCAATACTGCGCATAACCGCCGCCGGCGACCAAAGCACAGACCTGATCGCCGGTTTTCCATTCGCTCACGCTCGCACCGATTTGCACGATTTCCCCTGCCACTTCCAACCCCGGGATATCGGATGCACCGGGAGGCGGCGCGTAGAGGCCTTGACGCTGCATCACATCCGGCCGGTTGATCCCGGCGGCGGCAACTTTAATTAGCACTTCCCCGGCGGCGGGCCGTGGCGTGGCGCGGCTTGCCGCTCGCAGGACCTCCGGGCCGCCGGGTTTCGATACTTCGATACATAGGCAAGTAGCGGGAATCGACATGTGTTGCAGCTCGGTTGACTCGTTTGTCAGTTGTCTTTGCACCGAGCATAGCACTTCGCGCCGAGGCAGAGGGGCGATGAAGAGCGATGTTCTTGCCGCCCATGTCTTTGTGGTAGATTTCAGCCTGAAAGCTTGTCGTCGCTTCAACCCGGGGAGAGAGAAGCCATGAACCGCAAGTTTGCTTTGGCTGTGTCGATCAGTGTTGCATTGGGCGGGACCGTAACTGCCGCCGAGCTGGAGCCGGAGATTTCGAAGACGATTCCGGCCGTCACTGCCAAGAACCGAATCTACGCGGCCGATATCGCAATCAACCATATCGCCGACGGCAAGCTGCATATTGTCGACGCGGACAGCGGCAAGTACCTTGGCGTGATCGGGATCGGCTTCACCGGCCAAGTCACGCTCAGCAACGACAAGCGCGAGATTTTGGTGTCGACCGGTTATCTCTCGCGCGGGCAGCGCGGCGATCGTGCCGACATCGTCGAAGTGTGGGATGCCGACACACTCAAATTTAAGTACGAGATTCCCATCTCGGATAAGCGCGCCATGGCGCTGCAGTACGAAGGCTTGATGCGCCTGTCGGCGGACGGGCGCTGGCTGTTCGTGCAGAACGCCACGCCGGCGACTTCGGTGAGCGTCATTGACATGCAAGCCAAGAAAATGGTCGGTGAAGTGGCCATGCCGGGCTGCTGGGCCATCTATCCGGTGCAATCAGATTCCAAGCGCTTCGCCTCGTTGTGCGGTGATGGCACCATCCAGACCGTGACCATCGATGACAATGGCGCGGAGGCGGCGCGCAAGACCAGCGCGAAAGTGTTCGATGCCGAAGCCGATGCTTGGTTTATGCAAGGCGAACAAGCGGGCGACGATTATTACTTTGTCAGCTTCAAAGGCAACGTGGCGCGCGTGAACGTCGCAGGTGAAACCGCCGCCGTGACGGAAACTTGGCCGTTGGCGAGCAAAGCGGAAATGCAAAAGGGTTGGCGCCCAGGCGGATATCAGCCTTTAGCGGTGCATGGCGACAGTAATCGCCTATACGTGGCGATGCACGCGGGCGGCGTCGAGGGCAGCCACAAGAATCCGGCCAAGCAGATTTGGGCGTTCGACACGCAAACGAAGAAGCGTATCGCGCGCATGCCCGGACACGCCGCGATATCTCTGGAACCGTCCGCCGACGGCAAGCGTTTGTACGCAATCGATATCGAAAAAGCTTCGATCGTGATATTCGACACCATCGGCGCCAAGCCCAAAGTCCGCGCGGTGCAAGTCGGCGAGGTGCCGATCCAGCTCGAGGCGGAGTAGGCGTTGGAGCTCGCAGCCTTGATCGGCGATCCGGTCGCCAGCGCGGCGTTCGGCGCGTGCTTCGCGCTGATCTTGTTTGCCGCGGCTTGGCATAAATTCGGCGAACCGTTGATGTTTGAAGCCGCGCTGGACGCCTATCGCTTGCTGCCGAAAGGCAGTGCCAGCGTGCTAGCGCGCGTGCTGCCGGTGGCTGAAGTCCTGATCGGCGCTGGCCTATTGGTGCCGGCAACGCGCGGACTGAGTTTGGTGGGGTTCGCGGCGCTGATGCTCGTCTATGCCTGCGCCATGGCTATCAATCTGCGGCGTGGGCGCAGCCAGATCGATTGCGGTTGTGGCGCGGAGGTGCACTTGCTGTCCTGGGCGCTCGTGCTGCGCAACGTTGTACTGGCATGTGCGGCATGGATGATGAGCGGGCCGAACCAAGCGCGCCAGTTGCAATGGCTGGATGGCATAACACTCGTCGGCGGTGCGCTTTGTCTGTATGCAAGCTATCTCTTGTTTGATGAGTTGCTGCGGCAGCACGGGCGCATCGTGCAGCTGCGCCGGCGGCAAGGCGCGGCATGAGCGGCATGCTGATTTCTCAGGCACTGCTGTGGCTGCTGATGTTCGGTGTCATCGTTGCACTGTGGGCGCTCGCGCGTCAAGTCGGTGTTTTGTACGAGCGTGTGGCGCCGATGGGGGCGTTGATCACGGATGCGGGACCGAAATTGGGCGAAGCAGCGCCGCAGTTCGAATTGCCCGCGCTCAACGGTACGCGGATTGGCATCGGTGGCGTGCGCTCGCAGAGCCAACTGCTGTTTTTCTTGTCGCCGACCTGTCCGGTGTGCAAGAAATTGCTGCCTATCCTCAAATCTGCCGCGCAGGCCGAGCGCGGCTGGTTGCAAGTGCTGTTGGCTAGTGACGGCGAAGCCACTCAGCACCTGGCGTTCTATAGCGACGCGAAGTTAAACGCATTCCCATATATCTTGTCGTCGGAGCTCGGCATGACTTATCGCGTCAGCCGGTTGCCGTACGCGGTTTTGATCGATGAGCGCGGCGTGATCCGCGCCAAAGGCATGATCAACAATCGCGAGCAACTCGAGAGTTTGTTTAACGCCAAAGAGTTGGGCGTAGGCTCGGTGCAGGATTTCTTGAATGGTGGTACAAATGCGGCCAACGACGCCGCCATTTCGCTCAGCGGAGGAAAATCATGAAACTTCTGCAGCACTGGATCGATTCACTGGCCGAACGCCAAGTCCGCCGGGCCGCGCAGTTCACCGGCCGCCGCAGCGCACTGGCCTCAATCGGCAAATGGATGGTGGCCGGGACGGCGTTGCCGATGCTGCCCTTCGATCGCTCCGGCAGCGCGCAGGCGGCCAGCCAAGTTGCGGGAGACGATCCGATGGCGTGCGACTACTGGCGCAATTGTGCTTTGGACGGCTTCCTCTGCAATTGCTGCGGCGGCAGCATGAGCGATTGCCCGCCCGGCGCGGAAGTCTCCAAGGTGACTTGGGTCGGCACCTGCCACAACCCGAAAGACGGCAAAGATTACTTAGTCAGCTACAACGACTGCTGCGGCAAAGTCGCGTGCGGACGCTGCTTGTGCAATTTCAACGAACGTGAGCGGCCCGGCTACCGCATGGGCGTGCACAACGACATCAATTGGTGCATGGCCAACACGCAGACCATGTATCACTGCACTGTGTCGGCGATTGTCGGCGTCGCCCAAGGCTAGAATCAGTAGCCGTAATTAACGCGGCGCAGTCCAGTTCTAAGTTGTTCAGCATGGTGATGACCAGGCCCATTGTCATAACCTGCCTCCTTCTTCTAGCGACGTTACTGTCGGCGCGTTCGTTCGCTGCCGGCGCAGCCAGCGGGCGTGTCGATTACGTGCTGCACTGCTCCGGCTGCCACGCCTTCGACGGACGTGGATTGGAGCACAAGGGCATTCCAGCGCTAAAAGATCAGATCGGCTACTACCTGCGCTCTGAGGAGGGCCGCGCATTTCTCATGCAAGTGCCCGGTTTGCTCAGCGCCGGGATGTCCGACGAGCGTGCCGCTGCGGTGACCAACTATATTGTCCTGCGCTTTGCCGGCGCGTCGCTGCCGGAAAGCTTCACGCCATACACCGCTGCAGAAGCCAAGCGCTACCGCGAGAGCCGTCCGGCGAATATTCCGGCTACGCGCCGCGCGCTGGTGGCGAAGTTGCTGGAGCAGGGCGCGGCAATGCGCTAACGCGCGCGTGCATGTTGCGGTTGTGAATTTTTCACTCAACGCGAAGGTCTCGACTGAGCGGCGCGTCGTAGTATCCGAGCCGACGCCAACCCGGCGATGACTAAAATCGCTGCGCCGGCCAGCGCGGCTGCCTGCAAGGCGTCGGCGAAAGCGTTGCGTGCGGCGAAGCGCAGCGCCAGCGCGTCCGCGCCAGGGTTCGCCGCAGAGAGCGCGACGGCGGCTGCGAGTGTTTCGAGTGCGTTGGATGCCGCCTCGGGCGGAATTGACGCTGGAATCTGACCGGCGAGAGCATGCCGATAGATCGCCATGCCGATGCTGCCGAAAATTGCGATGCCGAGCGCGCCGCTGAATTCTGCGCTGGTCTCTGATAGCGCCGAAGCCGCGCCGGCGCGCTCCGGCGGCGCTGCGGTGATGATCATTTCATTGGCCACGGTGAACACCGGCGCCATCCCCAGACTCATTACGATGGTGCTGGCCAGCAGCAGCGCAACCCCGCCCGATTCGCCGACCCACGCCAGCATGACAAAGCCTAGGGCTGCGCTGCCCAAACCCCATGCGAGGATCGCGGCGCGCGAGTAGCGTCGTGCAAGTCGTGGCGCGACGAGGGAGCCGAGCACAAAAGCCAGCGCCCAAGGCAAGGTGGCGAGGCCCGCATGCAGCGGCGAGAACTCCAGCACGAGTTGCAAGTACTGAGTGATGAAGATGTACACGCCGAACATCGCCAACGAACAAAGCGCATAAGCGGCGATCGCGGCGCGAAACGCGGGTTGGCGAAACAAAGTCAAGTCCAGCAACGGATACACCAAGTGCTTTTGACGGCGCACGAACAACATTCCCACCATACTTCCGGCGCTGATCGTCAGTACCGGCAGCCAGCCCAATCCGTGCGCGGCGATCTGCTTGCAGCCATACACGATCGCCAGCACCGCGCAGAGTGACAGCGCGACGCTGAGCAAATCGATTTGGCCTGCAACCGGGTCGCGGTACTCGGGCAGAAGGGCTGGACCCGCCAGCAACAGCAAGATCATCACCGGCACTGCCAGCAAGAACACCGAGCCCCACGCATAGAACTGCAATGTCACGCCCCCCACCAGCGGACCGATGGCGCCGCCGAGCGAAAAACTCGCCATCCAAACGCCAATGGCGAATTGGCGTTGATGCGGGTCATGGAACATATTGCGTATCAGCGACATGGTCGAGGGCGCCAAGGTTGCGCCGGCAATGCCCAGCAGCGCGCGCATGAGGATCAGCATCGTGGCGCTGCGCGAGAAGGCCGCAATGACGGAGGCGAGAGCGAACGCAGCCGCGCCGATCAACAGCAGCTTGCGCCGCCCGATGCGATCGCCGAGCGTGCCCATGGTGATGAGAAAGCCGGCGACCATGAAGCCGTACACGTCCACGATCCATAACAATTGCGAGCTGGAAGGCGCAAGCTCGATGCTGATGGCGGGCAGCGCGAGGTTCAGTACCGTCAAATCCATGGCGTAAACCATGCACGGCAGCGCAATGATCGCGAGACCGATCCATTCGCGGCGGGTGGCCTGCTGGGGACTAGTAGCGGTATTCAGTAGGAGGATTCCGTGCAGGGGTGGGACACTTGAGTCCGAAGCGTGTGGAAACGCGGCCGCGTAAGCTTGGCAAATGTTCCTTGTGGCGTCGTGGCCAATGCTTGTTCCCGAAAAACCGTCCTTAGCGGATGGGTAATCTTCGCGGACGAGTGCTCAGGCGTGCAAGTCCAAGCAAGCGTTCACCGGGGAAGGAATAGCAGAACGGGGTTAGCGTGAGATGCGGCAATACTATAAGAGCGTGCTTACGGCGCTTACATTCAGGGCGCGAAGCTTCTGGCCAACCGCTCGCGCCTTTCCGCCAGCGCTTGCGGCAGTCGGGTCGAAAGCTTGCCGAACAATTCACGGTGCGATTCGAGTTCGTGCTTCCACGCTTCGGGATTGATGCTGGTCACTTCGCGGTAGTGCTGTTCGCTAAACCCGTCGAGCCCGTGCCATTCCAAGTCTTGGTAGCGCGGCATCCAGCCGAGCGGGGTGTCGGTGGCGCCTTGTGATCCTTGCGTGCGCTCGACGATCCATTTGAGCACGCGCATGTTGTCGCCGAAGCCAGGCCACACGAACTTTCCTGCGGCGTTCTTGCGGAACCAGTTTACGCCGAAGACTTTGGGCTGGTGTTCGATTTCGCGGCCCATCTTGAGCCAGTGATTGAAATAGTCGCCCATGTGATAACCGCAGAAGGGCAGCATGGCGAACGGGTCGCGGCGCACGTCGCCGGTCATGCCAGCGGCGGCGGCAGTTGTTTCCGAACCCATAGTCGCGGCGTGATAGACACCAGATTCCCAATCGTGGGGCTGCACCACCAGCGGCACAGTGTTGCTGCGACGGCCGCCGAAAATGAAAGCCGAGAGCGGAACGCCGTCGGGATTCTCCCAATCTTGATCGAGCGACGGGCACTGGCTGGCGGCAACGGTGAAGCGCGCGTTCGGGTGTGCGGCTTTCTGCTCGGTTCCGGGGCGCCAAGCCTTGCCTTGCCAGTCGATCAGCTCCGGCGGTGCATGCTTGGTCATGCCTTCCCACCACACATCGCCATCCGGCGTCGCGGCGACGTTGGTGAAGAAGCAATCTGATTTCAGCATCGCCATGGCATTCGGATTGGATTCTTCCGATGTGCCGGGCGCGACGCCAAAGTAGCCGGCTTCCGGATTGATCGCGTACAGCCGACCGTCGCGGCCGGGTTTGATCCATGCAATATCGTCGCCGATAGTGCTGATCTTCCAGCCGCCCAACGTTTGCGGTGGAATCAGCATGGCGAAGTTGGTTTTGCCGCAGGCGCTTGGAAACGCGGCGGCAACGTAAGTCTTTTGCCCGCTCGGCGCTTGCGCGCCGAGGATCAGCATGTGCTCGGCCAGCCAGCCTTGGTCGCGGCCCATGGTGGAGGCAATGCGCAGTGCGAAGCATTTTTTGCCGAGCAGCGCGTTGCCGCCGTAGCCCGAACCATATGACCAAATCGCGCGCTCTTCCGGGAAATGCACGATGTACTTGTGCTGCTTGTTGCACGGCCATGCCACATCTTTTTCGCCCGGCGCCAGCGGTGCGCCGACCGAGTGCAGGCACGGCACGAACTCATGATCTTCGCCCAGTACGTCCCACACGCGTTTGCCCATGCGCGTCATGACGCGCATGCTGACCGCCACATAGGGCGAATCGGTAATTTCGATGCCGATATGCGCAATATGGCTGCCGATCGGCCCCATGGAGAATGGCACGACGTACAGGGTGCGTCCGCGCATGCAACCGTCGAACAGGCGATGCAGCGTCGCTTTCATTTCGCTCGGTTCTTGCCAATTGTTGGTGGGGCCGGCATCGTCCTTGTTGCGGCTGCAGACGAAGGTGCGATCTTCCACGCGTGCCACATCGCTCGGATCGGAGCGCGCCAAAAAACTGCCTGGGCGCAGGTTTTGATTGAGCCGCGATAGCGTTCCGCTGGCGACCATCTCCTCGCAGAGACGGTCGTACTCTGCTTGCGAGCCGTCGCACCAGTAGATGCGGTCGGGTTTCGTCAGCGCCGCGACTTCTTCGATCCACACGCGCGCGCGCGTGTGCCGCAGATTGTTTGGGATATTGTGATGCGGTGCGCGTGCGGGCGAGGTGGCCATGTATGAGCTTGTTGTGGGCAACTTAAAGAGCACATTGTAGTGCAACTTCAGGTAGGGGCTATTCGGTAATACTATCGGGAGGGTAGTCTTAAAGATAAGACAAGACGCTAGTACATCTGTCATACTTTAAGTAGTAAGACGGTTTCTTCGATGAACCAGCCGTTCGCTCAACGCTGCTTCGCACAGATCTGATGCCCTTTGGTGCCGTTTCCGGGGTTGTCTGTTTTCCTGGTTGCGCGCTCGCAGTTGCGTTAGAATCCGCAAAACCAACGCGCGGCGTGTGCATGACCAAGTTTGTCTTTGTTACCGGCGGTGTGGTGTCCTCCTTAGGCAAGGGCATCGCCGGCGCCTCCCTCGCCGCGATTCTCGAATCGCGCAAGCTCAAAGTCACGCTGCTGAAGCTGGATCCGTACATTAACGTCGATCCCGGCACCATGAGCCCGTTCCAGCACGGCGAGGTGTTCGTCACCGAAGACGGCGCGGAAACAGATCTCGATCTCGGTCACTACGAGCGCTTCACGCATGTGAAGATGCGCAAGACCAACAACTTCACCACCGGCCAAATCTACGAAACGGTCATCAAGAAAGAGCGCCGTGGCGACTACCTGGGCGGCACGGTGCAAGTCATCCCGCATATCACGGATGAGATCAAGGCGCACATTCGCGCCGGTGCCGGCGATGCCGAGGTGGCGGTAGTGGAAATCGGCGGCACGGTCGGCGATATCGAATCGTTGCCGTTTCTCGAAGCCATCCGCCAAATGGCGATCGAGATGCCGCGCGACCATACCTGTTTCATCCATCTGACGCTGGTGCCCTATTTGCCCTCCAGTGGCGAGATCAAGACCAAGCCGACGCAGCACTCGGTAAAAGAATTGCGCGAAATCGGCATTCAACCCGACGTGGTGATGTGCCGTGCCGACCGTCCGCTGCCGGACGACGAGCGCAAGAAAATCGCGCTGTTTACCAACGTGCCGGTCGATTCCGTGGTGACGGCAGTCGATGTCGATAGCATCTACAAGATCCCCGGCATTCTGTATGCACAGGGCTTGGACGCCACGGTATGTCGCAAGCTCGCAATTGAAGCGCCGCCGGCGGACCTATCGCAATGGGAAAAGCTGATCGACGCGCTCGAGCACCCCGAGCACGAAGTGCATATCGCGCTGGTGGGCAAGTACGTCGATCTGACCGAGTCGTACAAGTCGCTGACCGAAGCCCTGATCCACGCCGGCATCCACACGCGCAGCCGCGTGCGCGTGCACTACGTCGATTCCGAAGCGATCGAAAAAGACGGCACGGCCATGTTGGCGACGATGGACGCCATCCTGGTGCCGGGCGGTTTCGGCAAGCGCGGCGTCGAAGGCAAAATCCTCGCGATCAAGTATGCGCGCGAAAGCAAAGTGCCTTACCTCGGCATCTGTCTTGGTATGCAGCTCGCCGTTATCGAGTACGCGCGCAACAAGGCGGGTTTGGCGGGCGCGCATAGCACGGAGTTCGATGCGCAATCGCCGCATCCGGTGATCGGGCTGATCAGCGAGTGGCGCTCGCGCGAAGGCAAAGTCGAAGCGCGCAGCGAAAAATCCGATCTCGGCGGCACCATGCGCCTCGGCAGCCAGGAGGCGGTGCTCGCGCCGGGCTCGCTGGCGCATCGCGTCTACGGCAAAGTCGAATCGATCAACGAGCGTCATCGTCACCGCTACGAAGTCAACAACAAGTACGTGATGTTGCTGACGGCGGCTGGATTGAAAGTATCCGGCGTATCGAGTGGCGAGGGGCTGTGCGAGATCATCGAATTGCCGGATCACCCGTGGTTTTTCGCCTGCCAATTCCATCCGGAATTTACCTCCACCCCGCGCAATGGACATCCCTTGTTCAAGGCTTACATTGAGGCTGCGCTGGAACATGCCGAAGCGCGCACTCCGGCCAAAGTGCCGCGCGAATTCAATCTAACTTCGGTTGGTTAGCTGCTTGGCCATAGCTAGATGCAAGCGCGGCAATGAGCCCGCGCGTGAGGCTTGCGTGCTGCGGCCGGCGTTGCCGTGCGGGTCAAGAGGTGTGGGCTGTAGCCGGAGGTGCTTATGAAGCTCTGCGGTTACGACGTCGGGCTCGCTCACCCATTGTTCTTGATCGCCGGTCCCTGTGTTATCGAATCGCGCGAGATGGCGTTCGATACTGCGGGACAACTCAAGGAAATCTGCGCTGCGGCCGGCGTGCCATTCATATACAAGTCTTCCTACGACAAAGCGAACCGCAGTTCAGGCAAATCGTTTCGCGGGCTCGGCATGGATCAGGGTCTGGCGATCCTTGCTGATGTGAAACGCAGCATCGGCGTGCCGGTGCTAACCGACGTTCACGCCATCGAAGAGGTCAACGCCGTGGCGAGCGTTGTGGATGTCTTGCAGACGCCGGCGTTCTTGTGCCGTCAAACGGATTTCATTCAAGCGGTCGCCGCTGCCGGCAAACCGGTCAATATCAAGAAGGGCCAGTTTCTAGCCCCGGGCGATATGAAGAACGTGGTGGATAAAGCTAAAGCGGCGAGCGGCGACGACAACATTATGGTGTGCGAGCGCGGCGTTTCGTTCGGCTACAACAATCTTGTTTCCGACATGCGCTCATTGGCAATCATGCGCGAGACCGGCTGCCCGGTCGTGTTCGATGCGACCCATTCGGTGCAACTGCCGGGCGGGCAAGGCAGCGCCAGTGGCGGGCAGCGTGAGTTCGTGCCGGTACTGGCCCGCGCGGCCGTCGCCAGCGGGATAGCCGGAATTTTCATGGAAACGCACCCGAATCCCGAGCGGGCCTTGTCGGACGGACCCAACGCCTGGCCGCTTGGACAGATGCGTGCCCTGCTGGAAACGCTGTGGCGCATTGACACATTGGTCAAGCAGGCGGGGTTCGCTGAAGACGCGCTGATGCGTGCGCGCACCTAGTTGCAATTTTCACGAAACTGATCGAGAGAAACATGAGTGCAATAGTCGATATCGTAGGTAGAGAAATCTTGGATTCACGCGGCAATCCCACCGTGGAGGCGGACGTTTTGCTGGAATCCGGCGTGATGGGACGCGCGGCAGTGCCCTCGGGCGCTTCGACCGGCACGCGCGAAGCGGTGGAGCTGCGCGATGGCGATGCCGGCCGCTACTTGGGCAAGGGCGTGCTCAAGGCGGTGGAGAACATCAACACCGAGATCTGCGAAGCCATCATCGGTTTGGATGCGGACGAGCAGAGCTTCATCGATCGCACCATGATCGAGTTGGACGGCACGGAGAACAAGTCGCGCTTGGGTGCGAACTCGATTCTCGCGGTGTCGATGGCCCTTGCTCGGGCGGCAGCGGAGGAGGCGGGCCTGCCGCTGTACCGCTATCTCGGCGGCGCCGGGCCGATGCAGTTGCCGGTGCCGATGATGAACGTCATCAATGGCGGCGCGCACGCCAACAACAGTCTCGATATGCAGGAGTTCATGATCATCCCGGTCGGCATGAACACTTTCCGCGATGCGCTGCGCTGTGGCGCTGAAGTGTTTCATGCGCTGAAGAAGTTGCTCAACGCGCGCGACATGTCTACCGGCGTGGGCGACGAGGGCGGTTTTGCGCCAAATTTGGAAAGCAATGAGGCGGCGCTGAAGCTGCTCATGGAGGCCATTCAGGCTGCCGGCTATCAGCCGCGCAGCGAAGTGACGATCGGCATGGATTGCGCCAGTTCAGAGTTCTACAAGGAAGGCCGCTATCGCTTGGCAGCCGAAAATCGCGCGCTCAGCGCGGCGGAGTTTGCCGACTACCTCGCCGGGCTCGTCGACAAGTACCCGATTCTGAGCATCGAGGACGGCATGGCGGAAGACGATTGGTCCGGCTGGCAGCTTTTGACCGAGAAGCTCGGCAACAAAGTTCAGCTGGTAGGCGATGACGTTTTCGTCACCAACACGCGTATCCTGCGCGAAGGCATCCAGCAGGGTGTGGCGAATTCGATACTGATCAAGGTCAATCAGATCGGTTCTTTGACCGAGACGCTGGCAGCCATTGAGATGGCCAAGCGCGCGGGCTACACTTCGGTCATCTCGCACCGCTCCGGCGAGACGGAAGACACCACCATTGCCGACATTGCCGTGGGAAGCAATGCTTTACAGATCAAGACCGGCTCCCTCTCGCGTTCGGATCGTGTGGCCAAGTATAATCAGCTGCTTCGCATCGAAGAAGAATTGGGTGAAGCGGCCTCTTACCCTGGTAGAGAGGCGTTTTATCAGATCAAATAGAGGATCATGCGCGCTGTAGCTTTTGCCCTAATGCTGATGTTGGGCGGCCTGCAATACCCGCTTTGGGCGGGTAAGAGCGGCTGGGGAGAAGTTTGGCGGCTCGAAAAGCAGTTGCAGGAAAAGCGCTCCGAGAACGCGAAATTGTCCCAACGCAATACCGCGTTGGCGGAAGAGGTCAAAGATCTCGAAGACGGACTCGACGCGGTGGAAGAGCGAGCCCGGGCTGAGTTGGGCATGATCCGGCGCGGCGAAGTGTTCGTCCAAGTCGTGCCCGAAACCGGCTTGGAAACTACCATCGCAAGTTCGGTCGCACCGCGCTCGCCAGCCGGCACTTCCGTTTCGCCCAGCGCGCAGTAGACGCGGCGCGCCACGGCCTCCGTTGGCGGCCGTTCTTAACGCTGCGGGTTAGATATGACAAGCGCAGCTCCCGCAGCGCATAATATTCCGGTTTCTCCGCAAAGGGTGTGCCCATGGTTTGGAAGCGTATTTGTGCTTGCTGTTTGGCGCTGATGCAGTTCTCGTCGCCATTGCTCGCGGATGAAGCGGGCGAGGATTTCATGGTCGGTACATGGACGCGCGACGGCGATTGCCTCGAAGGCGACGTGGTGCAGCGCAGCGGTGCGCAGTTTCGCTCGAAAATACGCGGCCAAAATTACGTCGGTACGGTGCAGCGCGAAGGCGACATCATCAAGACCAACTTCGCGGCTGACGATGGCAACTCACGCCGCTACACTTACCACATCGAAAACGACAACCGTTTGCGGGTGATCGACGTTTCGATCTGCGATCGCGTGCATTGCGAGTCGATGCATGTACAAAGTTTTTTTTACGTCATGCGCTGTAAGGAATAGAGAGGAGAGTGCCCACATGCCTGCCTACCTGATCGCCGAGATCACCGTTCATGACCCCGCTGGCTTTGAGGAATACCGCAAACAAGTGCCCGCAACTATTGCTGCCTATGGCGGACGCTACATCGTGCGCGGTGGTAGCAGTGAAGTGGTGGAGGGCGCTTGGCAGCCCAAGCGTTTAGTGGTCGTGGAATTTCCCTCGATGGCGCGCGCCAAGCAGTGGTATGCAAGTGCCGAGTACCAGGCGGTGCTGCCGCTGCGCACTAAGGCTTCCACCGGCAACGCGATCTTCGTCGAAGGTGTGTGAATGTTTGATCTGGCTCTATGCTGGATAGAGTAATGTCCGTGAACGGTTTAACAATCTCATTCTCATAGATATACTGTCGAGTTTAGACCGGAGAGCCGCGATGCCCGCATACGTTATCGGCGAAATCGAGATTACCAACGCCTCTGCGTATGAAGAATACAAGAAGGCGGTGGGGCCGGTGCTGCAAAAGTTCGGCGGCAAATTCTTGGCGCGCGGCGGCAAGGTGGTTTGCCTTGAAGGCGGTTGGGATCCGAAGCGGCTCGTTATCGTCGAGTTCGAGAGCATGGAACGCGCGCTAGCTTGGTACAACTCGCCCGAGTACGCGCCGGTCAAAGCAATGCGCAAGGCTGCATCAATAGGCAATCAATTGATCGTCGAAGGGCTCCCATAGCACGGCCGTGACCGTGCATTGCTTTCGCGACATCTCAAAGCATGATTCACCACATCTCCATTCCCGCCGGGCGCCCGCAGCATGTCGCTCATGTGCTGGCGGAACTACTCGGCGGCGGCGTTTCGCGCTTTGGGCCGTACCGCGATTCCTATATTGCTTGGGCGGGCGATGAGCACGGCACCGCCATCGAGGTGTTTCCGGTCGGCACTGAGTTGTTCCCGGATGCGGGTGCCAGCTACTGCAATTTTCGCCATAACCCGGCACATACTGGTTTCGTCACCACTCACGCTGCGGTATCGGTCGCGCGCTCCAAAGCCGAGATCGTCGCCCTGGCGGAACGCGAAGGCTGGCGCGCACTGGAACTTTCACGCGGCAGTTTCCGCGTGATTGAGTTCTGGATCGAAAACCGCGTCATGCTGGAGGTATTGCCGCCGGATATGGCGGCAGAGTATCTCGCCGCTACACGTCCGGGCGGACCAGGCTAGCGCGGTGGCGTGCCGCCGTTAGCGCGAATCGCTTGCGCACGCTGTGCGATGGCTCGGCGAGTTGCAGCATCCAGCCGGGCGAGATTCTTCACTTGCAACGCCATGCGCGGGTTTCGCTGCAGCGATGTTTCGTGACGCGCCAAGAAATCCCAGTACAGGGTCGTGTAGGGGCAAATGCGAGCGCCCTCATCGTGTAGTGCTTGTGCGAAATGCCGCATCGCGGAGCGAAAAACCGAGCTGCGCATTTTGCTCGACCACGCATAAGTACTTTCTTCCTGCACTTCAGCCATAAACACCGCGTCTTGTGCCGGGCTAAAACCATCGAACGCGGCCGAGTCGCGGTTGAGCTGGTCGCCATAAACAAATACGAGCGAGCGAATCCGTGAGGATGCTTTGCTCGGCAGACTGGCAACGGTGAATTCAGCATTGGAACTCAACCCGGCCATCGTGGGCCTCGGCGCAATCGGATCGGACCGGCATAGAGGGCGTCCGGATGCTGGGGCTGCGCTCCGCGCGTGATGCGCAGCACGCCGCTACGAGCGAGTTCGGCCGCCGCAAAGCGTACCGCAGGCATGAACGGGCGCCAGTTCGTCGCGTCGAGCAATCGCGCCGCCTCGGACGGACAAATAGATGCGCCTTCGGCGCGTCGCCGCAACAATTCTATGATTGCTTCGGCGATGTGCCGGTTCAAGTTGTTCAAGTCTCAAGCCTATGGGCATCAATCGGGTCGCGGTTGGTTTTCCATCCAAGGTTTGGCATAGCGCTTGTCGCCGGCGCACATATTGGGCAATTGCCCGATCACAAAGCGCAGGTCTTGGCCGTGGCGTTTGAGATACCAGTTCTGCACGTTGTACGCCTCCCGTTCTTGCTGATACTGGCGCTCGCAAGTATCGCCAATCTCCTCGAACTTTGCATGGAGGTGCTGCTGATGGTGTACCAGTTCGTGCAATAGCACCGATCGAGCATAGGGGTCGTTCAAGTCAAGATCATCACCGATGAACACGCCACGCTCTGGGACGTACATGGCGCGCACGCGGCAAGGCCTCTCGCACGCCATTTGCTGTACCGCCTGAGCGCTTATCAAATGCAGGGCCGGCGGTTCGGTGGGCACGGCGTAGCCCGCAATTGCGGAGATGGCCACGAACATCTCGTTAACTATTTTCAATAGGTTGCTCTGGTCCATATGGTCGACGTATGCGTATCTGCGGGTGGTTGGAGGAGAGGTGTTTATAAAAATAATATTAGGCTTGATTGTATAGGACTTGTCCAGTACGATAATGCCGTCGGCAGTTTTGCCATAACTCGCTCATCAGCCATGACACCTAAGCCCGCTTCGCGTGCTACCTACCCGATCGGCGTTACGTCGCGCCTAACAAATATCCACCCTGAGACACTACGCATATGGGAGCGACGCTACCGTATGGTTGCCCCCGCGCGAGCAAGCCGCGGACGGCGCTTCTACTCCGAAGAGGATGTGCGGCGCTTATCGCTGTTGAAAGCGTTGGTCGATGAGGGTAATCCAATCAGCGCCGTAGCGGCGTTGAGCATTGATGAGCTGGAAGCGCGGGTGAAGGGCCGTGCCGCGACGACGCTCAAGCTGCGTGGTACGACGGTCGCCGGACCCTGCAGGGTGGTCGTCGTCGGTGAGGAGCTGCCGATCTTGTTAAGTGGCGTGACTAATCAACTTGAGATTGTGGCGAGCTCTGCGGAGGCGAAGGACTTGCCCTCCGCCGGAGACGCGGCAGTGGTAGATGTGCTGGTTTGGGAGCGGGCCTCGCTGCACACCGGGGCGCTGAGCGAGACAATGAGTTTGCTCACAACGTCGAAAGCGCGACGCGCCATGGTTGTATACGGCTTTGCGGCAAAACGGGTCGTTGCCGAGTTGGAAGCGGTGGGTATCCGCTGCGTTCAGGCGCGCGCTGGTGCGGACGCCATTGTGCGGGCATGTCTCGAGGAGCGCGGCCGCAGCGGCCTGCCGCTAGAGATTTCCGTACCTGGCTCGCAAGTGATCCCGCCGCGCCGCTTTCCCCCGGGGCAACTGGCGCGCATTGCGCGCAGCTCGCCGACGATGGCGTGCGAGTGTCCTCATCACTTGGTGGACTTGGTGAATAGCTTGGTCGCTTTTGAGCGTTATAGCGCTGAGTGCGAATCACGTAGCCCGAGCGATGCCGCGCTACACGCGTTGCTGCACTCCATCACGGCGACGGCCCGCGCCCTGATGGAGTGCGGTTTAGAGCGTGTGCTTGAGGCCGAGGGCATCGAACCATGATGGCAATGCGTCCATATAACGTACAGAAAAGTCTGCACTTTCAGTCTAAAATTGACATGTTGAACATGTAATGGTTTAATTTGTCATGGACAAACTTCTTGAGCAATTTGAATGTGCAGACTACGAAAATTGGGTGTTGTGACAGCATCGCTGCTCGGCGCGTTAACACTGCCTCACACGGTAATGGCCAAAGAGCCGCTGTCTAGCCTGACAGCGGAGACGGCATTGCAGTGCGGCCAGCAAAGGTTCTTGCTGAACAGCAGTACTGGATGTGGCACAGCGAGGTTTCCGGTCGGATCGGGCCCGATACATCAACGGTTCAACCGGGGACTGTCTCCGTAGCGGGTGCAGTATGTGGATCGGGTATGCGGTCGGAATGTCGTACTCCTCCACACACAAAAGCTAACTAGCAGCCAGCACGCCAACAAGGAAATCGCGATGAATGCCCCCGAAAAGTTCTTTCTGCCCGATCTGCAAAACGCCCCCGACCAGCGCGAACTTGGCATCGACCGTGTCGGTGTGCGGGGCATTCGCTACCCGATCACGATCGCAGGCAGCGGCGGTGCACTGCAACGGTGTGTGGCGACATTCGATATGTTTGTCGCATTGCCCAAGCATCTCAAAGGAACCCACATGTCGCGCTTTGTGGAATTGCTTGAGGCTACGGAAAGGCCGGTTACTTTGGTCAACGGCTTGACGATGCTACAAGACATGCTGGTGCGCTTAGACGCTCAAGACGGCTGTATCGAAATGCGCTTCACGTATTTCATACGAAAGGTCGCACCGGTCTCAGGTGTGGGAAGTCTGCTCGACTATGACGTTAAGCTGACCGCAGAAATTAGGGGTGCATCGCGGCAGATGACGCTGGCGGTGGTTGTGCCCGTGACCAGTCTTTGTCCTTGCTCGAAGGAGATCTCCGCCTACGGCGCGCACAATCAGCGCTCGCATATTACGTTGACACTGGACATACTCGACAAGGCGTTGACGCTAGAAGAAGTCGTTGCCCTGGCTGAGCGTGAAGCTTCCTGCGAAGTCTTTGGTTTACTCAAAAGACCCGACGAAAAATTCGTCACGGAGCGCGCGTACGACAATCCTAAGTTTGCCGAGGACTTGGTGCGCGACGTTGCCAAGGCGCTCATCGCTGACGAGCGCATCGGCGATTTCGTTGTCGAGGCAGAGAATTTCGAATCCATTCACAATCATTCCGCCTACGCTCGAATTACGCACTTTCGCGACGGCGCCGCCGGTCGCGATCTCGCATAACCTCTGCTGGCATAAACGCCGACTTATGGGCAAATGCGTGCAAGCACGTCAGTGCAATTTCGCGGCAATAAGGCATCCTTGCCAACAAAGCCCTGCTTCGCTTGCGGCCGCCCAATGGTCTGGCGCAAGAAATGGAGGCACACTTGGTCGGAAGTCAAATATTGTTCTGACGATTGCCGCAAGGCGCGTGGCGGCGCAGTACGGCATGCGAGGGACGGGGCTAGCCGATGATATTCGAACCCACTCGTGAAGCGGGATTGAGACATCTGGCTGACTTCACCAGTGGATCTCTGCGCGACTACACGCTGCAACGCAATTTTGATTTTGGCCCGACGCGGCGCGGCAACGTTTCTCAGTTATCGCCATACATTCGGCACAGGCTGGTGCCGGAGTGGGAAGTCGTTGACGCGGCCCTGGGACGCTATGCCGTCTCAACCGTCGAAAAATTTGTGCAAGAAGTATGTTGGCGGACTTACTTTAAGGGGTGGCTGGAGCAGCGCCCCGCAATTTGGCAGCGCTACTTGGACGAGCTACATGGATTGCGTATGTCGTCGCGACCAGATGGAGCGTTGGGTGCGGCGCTCGAGCGAGCCACGGCGGGGCGCACGGGCATAGACTGTTTCGATTTCTGGGCGCAAGAGCTAGTCACAACCGGGTACCTGCATAATCACGCGCGCATGTGGTTCGCCAGCATTTGGACCTACACGCTTGGCTTGCCTTGGCAACTAGGCGCCGATTTTTTCATGAAACACTTGCTTGATGGCGATGCCGCGTCGAATACACTGTCCTGGCGCTGGGTCTGTGGTCTGCACACAGTCGGCAAAACCTACCTTGCGCGCCGCGACAACATCGTAAGGTATACACAAGGCCGCTTCGACCCCGGTGCCACGCTCTCAGCACATGCCCCGGCCATGCGGGCTGAATCCTTGCCGCCCCCGGCCGGGCTCAGGGCGCTGCGTTCCATTCCGGCGAGCGGTTCGCTCGCGGTGTTGCTAAGTGAAGAAGATCTGGCTCCTGAGACATTGACCATTCCGGTGGAGCGCGTAACGTGTGTCATTGCGATAGACACAACCGATGCCTATCCCGGTCTGAGCGAACTGGTCAAGCAGTTCAAGCGCACCGCGCTGCGTGACGCGCTTGCACGCGCGCGCCAGCACTTCGGGGCTGCGGACGGCTTCGACGACTTGGTTGCACCTAGCGAACTTCCGGCAATTCTCGCTGCTGCTGGCGACACAGCGACGGTAGTCAGTGAGATGCCAACGGGACCGGCACGTAGTCAAATACTCGATGCCTTGGCGGCGCGTGGTAGCGAGGTTGCGCCTCCGGTAGAAGTGCGCCGCGCCTGGGATGCCGCGTTCTGGCCGCACGCCACCGGCGACTTCCATAAACTCGAAGCGCGTATCCCAGTCATTTTGCGTGCGCTTTCATTGGCTTCACTGCACAAGGGTTCAATGTCGCGATCGGGCGATCAGCAAACAACCGTGGGGCCCGGTTCGCTGAGTCTTGCGGGCAGTTGGCAGCGAGGTGCGCATTGAATCCGGTCGCCTGCGCGCCGCCAATTCGTGGTTGGTTGCCGCTCATGCGTGCGGCTAGCCGGAAGCTTCACCTGCAAGCGCCTATCTTCGCTGTGCTGTGGGGAATTGGACTGCAGGCGGCAGCGAACGACGCGCCGCCCGTTCCCGATGCCCTCGCGCAAGGGCTTGCTCGCGTGCGCGTGGTCAACGAGACGCGTCGCTTGGCCAATGGCTCGGGCGTAGCAGTGCGCGAGGATATGCTCATTACCAGCTGCCACGGCACGCGCAACGCGCGTTGGATCGACGTCCTGCATGGTGCGCGCGACTGGAAGGTGCTCAAGCTGGTCAAGGACACGGAACACGATCTCTGCTTGATTCAAATCGATGGCAGAGCGTTTCAACCATTCGTGCTGGCGCGTGCAGATAATTCGCTGGAAGTCGGCGACTATGTGGCGGCCGTCGGTTTTACAGGGCCAAGCGCCGTTATGGTCGAAGGCTCGGTAAAGGCGCTGCATACGCATGACGGCGCGCAAGTGATTCAAACCGATGCCGCATTCAAAAGCGGGGAGAGCGGCGGCGCTCTGCTCGATCGCGAGCGCAGACTGGTCGGTATCCTCACCTTCTACGCAGACGAGACCAAGACCGGTTTTTTTGCGGTGCCGGTCAAGTGGGTGAGAGATCTCGTCAAACGCGCCGAACGCGACGACGAGGCGGCTACGCAGCCTGAAAACGCGTTTTGGGAGCGGCAAGAAACCGAGCTTCCGCTGTTCATGCGGGCGCTGGCTCGCGAGTACGCGCAGGACTGGGAGAATTTGCAGCGCATCGCCGCCCAGTGGGTCGAGCGCGACCAACGCAACCCCGAAGCGTGGCTAGCATTGGGCAAGGCTTATCATCACGTATCTGACGGCGTCGCCGCAGTGCGCGCGTTGCAAGAATCCACGCGCTTGGCGCCGCGTAACGCCGAGGGTTGGTATTACTTGGGCCGCGCGTATGCCGCTCTAAAGCAACTCGATGGTCTGACTGAATCGCTGCGCAATCTGGATATGCTCAATTCCACTTCTGCCCAAGCTCTGCGCGAGCTGTTGAACGCTCTGACGCAATAGCATCGCCCGTAGTTCCAGTACTGGCCTGCGCAATACGCCGCGCGTCAGGAAGCAGACTCATCCGTACCTGGCGCGCGCGCGACTGCATTTCTCGTCCCCCCGTTTTAGGTCATGGCAAGTCGACGGGCGTTGGTCGTAGATCTCACATTGAACTTGCGTGCCGACAGTGCCGTTTAGCGCAGCGCACCGCGGCGCCTCGCGGTTGGTGCCCGCCATGCAACCCAGCAGTGGCGTTACTTTCTCGACAAGCAGCTCAGGCGTGCCGCGCGCCAATGCATCGGCCCAGTAAAACGACACGCGAAAGCACGCGCAGCAGGCGCCGCATGTAAGGTACGGGGACGTCGCGCGCGAAACGTTAACGGACTCATCGATCATAGCCGCTTGACGAGAAGTTTAGTCCGAGACGGCGTCGCCGGCGATACCGATAGTTTAGCTCCCGGCGCTAGCGCTCTCTGGCAGCCGGCGGCAGTAACCGGTATGCTTGCCGCGCGTGATTCGCGCCCGGTCAAGCTTTCCTGCGCCGGTTTCTCACCTGAAGTGCACAGAAGACGAGGCCGCGACCATGGATGCGACGCATAGCCCGGAGTTTCAGCGGCAAACGGTACTCAAGGTATCTTGGCGCTTACTGCCGCTCATCATCATTAGCTACATGATGGCGTACATCGATCGCGTGAACATATCCTTCGCCGCGCTGACGATGAACAAGGATCTCGGCATCAGCGCCTACGTGTACGGCTGGGGCGCGGGCATTTTCTTCTTGGGTTACGCGCTATTCGAAGTGCCGAGCAACATGATTCTCGACAAAGTCGGCGCGCGCCGCTGGATCGCGCGGATCATGTTTACTTGGGGGCTGATCTCGGGGGCGATGGCGTTCGTCGGCGGCCCTACCAGTTTTTTCGTGTTGCGCTTTTTGCTCGGTGTGGCCGAGGCGGGATTCTTCCCGGGCATCATTTACTACCTGATGCTATGGTTTCCGGGGCGCTACCGGGCACGTGTGATCTCCGCCTTATTCGTCGCCATTCCGGTTTCGAACGCGGCCGCCTCGGTAATCTCCGGCGCGATCTTGGAAATGGACGGCATGCTTGGTCTGCATGGTTGGCAATGGGTATTTATTCTAGAAGCGATGCCGGCGGTGCTGCTGGCTTTCGTCGTGTGGCACTACTTGACCGATCGCCCGCGGGAAGCGAAGTGGTTGACCGCAATCGAACGCGACTGGCTCGAAGCGCAACTGGCCGCCGAACGCCGCGCGGTGGAAAATCGCGGCCACATGAGCTGGTTTCGCGCGCTGATCGATAAACGCGTGATCGTGCTCGCGCTCATTTATTTTATGAGCGTTACCTCCGGCTACGGCATCGTGTTTTTTCTGCCGCAGATCGTTAAGGCCCTGGGCGAATCGAATTTCATGACCGGTATTCTTGCCGCGATTCCGCACGCCATCGGCGTTATCGGTCTGCTGCTATGGGGGTTCTCCTCCGACCGGCGCAACGAGCGCCGCAGGCATTTCATTGCAGCGGCGTGCGTCTCCGCAATCGGTTTCGCCGCCGCGGCGTGGCTGCGCGAATCGTTTTGGGGTATCGCGGCGATGTCGGTAGCCACCATCGGCTTGTACGCCTCGCGTCCAGCATTCTGGCCGATGCCGTCCATGTTCCTCAGCGGAGCGGCCGCCGCGGCCGGTATCGCGCTCATCAATTCGATCGGCAATCTCGGCGGCTACGTTGGGCCGATGATCGTCGGCTGGATCAAGGACAGCACCAAGAGTTTCGAAATGGCCTTGTACTTCCTGGCGGCTTGCGCGCTGAGTTCGGCGGCGATCGCTTACTTCGCTAAAGGTATTCTGGAAACGCGCGCGACCGAGCCTACGGCAAAATAGCGTGCGGCGCTCGCGCGCGACGCTAGCGCCGGCTAAAACGTCCCTGGGTAGTTGCCGCCATCGATCAAGAAATTCTGTCCCGTCATGAAACCGGCGTGGACGCTGCATATGAACGCACACAGCGCACCGAACTCGTCCGGCTCGCCGAAGCGCGCGGCGGGAATGACTTTCTTGCGATCGGCATGCACTTCCGCGAATGTTTTACCAGCCATTTTCGCGCCTGCTTCGCTGCGTTTACGCAGTGTTTCCGTTTCAAACATGCCCGGCAAGATGTTGTTGATGGTGACGTTCTGCGCGACGCCCTTGCGCGCGATGCCGGCGACAAAGCCGGTAAGGCCGCTGCGCGCGCCGTTCGATAGCGCCAAGATGTCGATCGGCGCTTTCACGGCACTGGAGGTGATGTTGACGATGCGGCCAAACTTGCGCTCGATCATGCCATCGAGCGTGGCTTTGATCAGTTCAATCGGCGTCAGCATATTGGCATCGACCGCCTTGATCCAGTCTTCACGCGTGAACTGGCGAAAATCCCCGGCGGGCGGGCCGCCGGCGTTGTTGATCAAAATGTCCGGATGCGGACAGGCGGCCAGGGCCTTGGCGCGGCCCTCGGCGGAGGTGATGTCGGCGGCGATTGCGATCACCTTGACGCCGGTGGAATTGCGAATCTCCACGGCGGTTGCTTCGAGCGTTTCCGCGGTGCGGGCAACAATGGTGACGTCCACGCCCTCGCGCGCCAGCGCAACGGCGCACCCCTTGCCTAAACCTTTGCTTGCAGCGCAGACGATGGCTTTTTTCCCGGCGATACCCAAGTCCATTTGGAGCTCCTAGTTAGTTTTGTTCCAGGCGGGCAACGTGCTTAGAACGGCAGATTGGCATCCGGCTTCGCCTGCATGATGACGCGGCGGAAATCATCCTGTATGCGTTTAAGTGCTGCATCGTTATCGGCTTCGAATCGCAGCACGATGACCGGCGTCGTGTTGCTCGAGCGCGCCAAACCGAAACCGTCCGCGTACTCCACGCGCAAGCCGTCGATGGTAATAATTTCTTTCGGACCGGTGAAGTTCGCGGTCTTTTGCAGCTTGTCGATCAGGGCGTAATTTTCGCCTTCGTTCAATTTGATTTGCAGTTCCGGCGTGCTCACTGCATCGGGCAAACCGTGCAAGGTTTGGTTGATATCGACTTCGCGGCTCAGCGTTTCCAGTAAGCGCGCGCCCGAATACAGTCCGTCGTCGAATCCATACCAGCGCTCCTTGAAGAACATGTGGCCGCTCATTTCGCCGGCGAGCAGCGCACCGCTTTCCCTCATCTTACCTTTGATGAGCGAATGGCCGGTTTTCCACATCGTCGGTTTGCCGCCATGTTTGCGAATCCAGGAAAACAAGTTGCGCGTGCTCTTGACGTCGAAAATGATCTCCGCGCCAGGGTTGCGCTTGAGCACGTCCGCGGCGAACAGCATCAATTGGCGGTCCGGGAAAATCACCGAGCCGTCTTTGGTAACCACGCCGAGCCGGTCGCCGTCGCCGTCGAAGGCGAGCCCGATTTCCGCATCGGTCGACTTCAAGCTGCGCTGTAAATCTTCCAGGTTGTGCAGCACCGAGGGGTCGGGATGATGGTTGGGGAAATTGCCATCTACATCGCAAAACAGTTCGATGACTTCACAGCCCAGCTTGCGGTACAGCGTTGGTGCATAGGCGCCCGGCACACCGTTGCCGCAATCGACCGCAATCTTCATCGGCCGCGCCAACTTGATGTCGGAGACGATGCGCTCGATGTACGCGCTCGCGATGTCGCGTTGCTGAAAGCTGCCGCTGCCGTGACTGAGCTCACCCTTTTCGCCGCGTTCGCGCAGACGCTGGATGGTTGGGCCATAAAGCGTCTCGCCGCCGATCACCATCTTCAGACCGTTGTAGTCGGGCGGGTTGTGCGATCCGGTGACCGCAACGCCGGTATATCCGCACAGTGTGTACGCGGCGAAGTAGACCATAGGCGTGGCGACTTGGCCGACGTCGATCACGTTCGCGCCGCTGTTTTGAATGCCGCGTGCCAACGCCGCGGTTAAGTCGGGGCCGGACAAGCGGCCATCGCGGCCGATCGCAACGGTGTTTTGTCCACGCGCGAGCGACTCACTGCCAAAGGCGTGACCGATCAGTTCGACGATCTGCGGTGTCAGCGTCTTACCGACGATGCCGCGTATGTCATAGGCTTTGAAGATTTCTGCTGGGAGGCTGGCCATTCATGGGCTGGATTCACAAAGAAGGCGTAAGGATAGCGGAATTACTCACGCTCGGCTGAGTTCACCGCTTGCCGCGTGGCGAAAATCCGTGTCAGCGCTGCGAATCGAAAAAACGCAGCAAGCGCGCCGGCAACCACGCGCCATTGCCGGGAAACGGTCCGCTGGTGAAACCGGCGTGACCGCCGCCCGCAGACATTTCGAAGGTAACTGCAGGTGCGACGTTTATGTCACCGAGGAGGTGCGCCGGCAAGAACGGGTCGTTGCGCGCGTGCAGCAGCAGTGTCGGCACCGCAATCGCATGCAAGTAGTGCGCGGCGCTGCAGCGATTCCAGTAGTCGTCGACATCGCGGAAACCATGCACGGGCGCAGTATAAGCGTCGTCATACTCTCTCATAGTACCGGCCTGAGAGACATATTGGACATTAATGATGGGGCTATACTCTTCGTGCCGATGTAAAACTTTCGGCTTCATCGTGCGCAAGAACCAGCGCGTGTAGAGACGATTGAAGCCGCGTGCGAGATTATCGCCCGCGGCCGTGAGATTGAGTGGCACAGAGATGGCGGCAAGCGCACTGACTATGTCCGCGGCGGCGCCGCCGCGCTCGCCAGCCCACTTCAGTAAAGCGTTGCCCCCCAGCGATACGCCCACGGCGTAAAGCGGCGCTGCGCCGGCGACGGCGCGTGCGCGGCGCAAAATCCACTCTATCTCCGCGCTATCGCCGGAATGATAGGCGCGCGCCAGCCGGTTGGGCGTTCCGCTACAACCACGAAAATGCGCGACTGCGGCGCGCCAGCCACGCGCGCTAAGCGCATGCATCAGGCTCAGCGCGTAATGGCTGTGTGAGCAACCTTCGAGGCCATGAAACAGCAGCACGGTCGGCGCATCGCTGGAAGCGGCGCCGCTCGGCAGCCAATCGACATCGATGAAATCGCCGTCGGGTGTGTCCCAGCGCTCGCGCCGGTACGCCACCCGCGGCCGCGGCGCCAGCAGCGCGGCGTAAATGGTTTGCAGGTGGCCGCCGGGCAGCCACCACGGCGCACGGTAGGCGAGATCGCGCGCGCGGCTCATGCGCGCGCCGATGTGGGAGAGCAATGCAGCCGCTGGCTATGCCTCGAGCCCGCAATCCACGCGCACGACATAAGTGACCGAGTCGATCGTCAGCCGCACTGTTGCTTTGCCGGCAGACTGGCATTCGACTACCGCTCGCGCGGGAGATTTTGCCGTTAAAGGCAAGCTGATCAGTGCGACGGCGAGCGCCAGGCTTTTGAAGAAGACGGACATGATTTGCTCCTGATCCTGCGCGCAAGCGCTCGCACGAAAGCATGACTTTAGCACGCTGGCGCGGCGCAAAGCCCGAGCCGGCATCGAGCCGATGCAACGCAGAGGCACAGGGCGCGTTTGCTAAAAGTTGATGAGGCCGATGGCGTAAACGCCGCCGCCTTGATCGCGGCCAAACAGGCGCACCAAGCTCGCCAACTCGGCCGGTGCGCCGGGCGCAAGCTTTGCGCTTCCCTGAAAGTTCAAACGTGTGGCGGCTGACCAAGCACCGCTGCCCTCGATCAGCAGGGGTCCGGTTGGCGAGGAGAGCTTAAAGTTGATCGGCCCGTTGTCGAGTTGCGCATCTAGTTTGTAGTCACCCAGCGGATTGACTTTCGACATTTTGGTTGCGAAACCACGCCACGTGGCGGCGAGCTTGCCCTTAACCTGGTTCGTGCTGATTGCCAGTGATTCGCTTGCAACTTCTACCGTGCCACCCGGCTGCAGCAGATTGAGCTGCGGAACAAACTGCGAGATCAACGCGGCTGATAACTGTGCGCGCAGATCGGCAAGTGTTACTACGCGATCTAAGCCAACACTAACGCCGGTTTGTACCCGGCCGCCGAGCGGCAGGTCCGGCACCTCGATGCTGGCGCTGATCTTGCCGGTGAGCAGCGTCCACGGTCGCAAGCGCCAATGCACTTGACCGAGATCCAGCAGCGTACCTTGCGGTAGACGCGCTTGCACGTGCGCGCGACCATTCCAGAGGGAGCCTTGCGGCTGCTGCATAGCCATATGCGGCGCGAACTTGGCCAACATGTAGTTGAGCAACCAAGCGGGGGCCTGGCCGAATAAGAATGCGCTCAGCAGCAGCGCGCCGCCGAGGACGAGGGAACGGGTGCGCACGGGGAGGCGGTTCTTGTGCGAGCTTTAGTCCGTCACCGGCATCACTTCGCCGTAGCCAGCACCGCGCGCACTTTGACCATGCCTGGATCGGGCAGCGCTTCGAGCTGACCTGATTCGAGTTTGGCGCCGTATTGCGCGTGCATCGTCGACAACAGCGCGATCCAGGTGTCGAACGCCACGCTTTCAAGCGTGACACTGACCCGGTTGGGATCCGTGCTGCGCACCTCGCTCAGGTTCTTGCTCAGTCCGGCAGTTGCCGCCGCTTGTGTTAGGAGTTGGCTGAGGTCACCGGATTGCGCGGCATTGCTGCCGGCACGTGCTTTGAGTTGTTGCGCCAGTGCGGACTGCGCTTTGACTTGTTCGGCGCTCAAGCGCAGCTCCGGCACGTTGCGGCGCAGGCGCTCGCGCGATTTGAGCAGCGGTTGCCAGAGCAGCGCATCGATCAACGCAATAAGCAGTAGGCCGCCGGCGATCAGCACAATCCAACGCTCGCGGCTGTTGCGCGCGCGCCAAAACTCGAGCAGCGCTTCTTTCATGAACGCTTCACCCGCAAGACGATACGCGCTTCGCTACCGCTAGCGCTGCGGTTGACTGCCTCCACGCTCAGCTGCACCGGCGGCTGCGGCGCTTGCGCTTTCAGCGCGTCCGGATTGGCTTCGCTCGGCAAAATGAGATCCACGCGCAGTTCGCCGTCTAGGAACGCGAGTGACTTGATCTTGGTTCCCGGTGCACTGCGCACTACCGGCGCGAGCTGTTGCAGCAGCGGGAGAAAATCGCTCGCTGTCATTTCGCCCGAGGCGCCGCGCAGATAGTTGATGCGAGACTGCAGCACCGTCTCGACCGTATCTTTGTCCACTTTCGCATCGGGGAATACGCCGCGCACGGTCTGCACCATTTGTGCTTGCAGCGCCTGCTTTTCGCGCGAAAGGCGCCACCATTCGTACCCGGCGATGCTCACTTGCAGTAGCGCGATCATCGCCGCCAGCGTCAAAGCGGGCTTTAGACGCGGCAATAAATCTTTCATGCCGAGGTTCTGCGCAAAGTCGCCCTGCAGCAGGTCGATACTGCCCGCGTTCGGGATCACTGCCGATGCAAAGTCCCACTCGCGCTCCAGCACCACCGAAGTACCGAGCGCATCGGCCCAAACATCTGTGTTGGGCAGCGCGCCCGGTGTGCCGCCGGCCACGGGGCGCACCACTATGGGCTGCGGCGCATTCTGCTGCTCGCGCGCGAGCTTGAGCGATTGCGCCAGTTCCAGCGGAGGGATCGCTTCGTTGACTGCGTTCAGCGCGAAGCCGCTATAGGTTCCGGTGCGCACAAAGCTTTCCAGGCCATTCCAGGCCAAGGTCCACGAACCCGGCTCGAAATTGGGCAGCAATGTTTCAACCAGAATGCGCTGCGGCATCAATCCAGCTTGCTTCACGGTGTCGATTACCGCCCGCAACCACGCTTTTTCGATCACGGCAACAGGCGTACTGCCGTCGGGTTGTCGCGGCCCGGCAGCCACGTGCAACTCTTCGGGATCTTGCAGTACTTGCTCTTCGACTGCGAACGGTAGCATCTGCCGCAGCTTGGCGCCGCGCACCGGTGGCAGCTTGACGCTGGTCAGCAGCACCACGCTGGCAGGCACGATCAGCTCGACTTGCTCGCTCTTGGCAATGTCGGCGAGCAGGGCGCGGCCGCTGCGCTGCACGGCGCCGTCCTTGCCGATCAACGCCCAAGGCAGTAGATCTGCGCCGTCGGCGCCTAAACCGGACTCGGGAATTCGGATACGCAGCATCGTTTACTCGGTTTCGTTTATTGTTGCCGCTGCCACAGCAACTTGGGCCGGCCCGCGGGTTGGCGCTGTACCAGCGCCAGGTAACTTAGTTCGGTGCGGCTAAATTGCACCGCAGCGTTGAGTAAGAAAAAGTCGCTTTTCACGTCGATCATATTCGGATTCAGCAGTTTAAGCGTCTTGGTGCGTTCTTTGAAAGCGTTGAGATCATCGAAGGCATCTTTCTCGCGCTTTTCCACCAAGTCTTTCGCGGCGTCCAAGCCCAAATCTTCGAATAGCGCAGTCAACACTTCCGCCGTGGCCGTGTTGACATTTACTGGTGTGCCGCGCGGCAACGCGGTGACGAATGGCCGCAAGCGCTTGACGATCTCCGGCGTGAAACCCTTGATCCGGTATAGCGCGTTGATGTCGATCAGCAACCGGTTCGCCGCGCGATAGGGGTCGTTGCCGCCTAGATAATCGAGGTCTTCGGCGCCGCCCGGAAAGCTCACTTGATCATCGGCATCGATCCAATCGCGCACTGCGTTCGCTAGATCGCTCGGCAACTCCAGCACCGTCAACAAGCGGCGAAATACCACGCCATCGGTATCGCGATCGGTCAGCGAGTTGAGGTTATAGCGTCCCTGCGCATCGCTGATTTTGCCAACGAACTGCCCGCCCTCGACCGGTGTGGGTTCCAGACTGCGCGCCCAATCCTCGCCCAAGTGATCGACCTTATTGCCTTGGCCGCCATCCTCAGCAAGAATCAAGCGCCCCCAGTCGAGCGCCGCGCGCGCAACGGCTTGGCCTTGCGCCAAGGCAGTTAAGTTCTCGCTTTGGCGGATGAGCAGTTGCTGCTGCCACACCATGTAACTCGCCGCCGTTGTTGCAAGTGCGACGACTAACAAAGCCAGCACGATGGCCAGGCCTTGTTGCTTTTTAGGATTGCGGATTGCGGAGTGAGGATTGAGCGGTGAGAAGCGAGCAGCGCCGATCGAGCCGCGCGAGTTGCACCCGCGCGGCTCGCGTCGCTCAAGCCTGTATCCTGGTTCCCGATTATTCCGGCTCATGGCAGGGCGATGGTACGAGTGTAGCTAGCACCGCTGGCCATGGTTAACACCAACTGTACCCCACGCGGCAGGGATTCCGGCGGACCGCCGCCGACAGTTAGTTGCGGCCATTTGTTTTGCCAGCGGTTTTGACCGTCGAGGTAGCGCAATTCGATGCGGGAGACGTTTTCCAGCAAGGTGCTTGGGTTCGGCGTGGCGCGCGGTGCTTGATCGAGCGCGGGCCAAGAAAGTAGTTCGAGCCGGCCTTCTTTCACTCGGTAACCGATGCGTTGCAGATCTGCGAGCTTGCCGGCGTGCGCCGGCGCGCCCATGCGCGTCATCACTACGGCTGCACCCGCTTCTTCCAGCCCGTCGGGAGCGCCGATAAATGCCGCCTTTTCCACGCCGTAGCTGTCGCGGATGGAACGATCGACCACAGCGGAGAAATCCGCATCGATGCGCGCCATTGCCTGTGCCAAGTCGCGCAAGCGCTCGTTCTCGCTGGCGATACGCTCGCGCGCCGTCAACATTGCCGAAAGGCCACGGTAAGCGATTACCGAGACCAAGGCCATGATGGCCACTGCCACGATGATCTCGATGAGGGTAAACCCGTTGCGTTGCTTGCCCAGATTCATTGGTTGCCGCTCGGCACCGGTTGCCCATCGGTGGGGCCAGGGGTTGACTCGTTTTCTGGCGCAGGTGCACCAGGATTGTTGGGATCGCCGGGATTCTGTTGATTATCTGGGTTCGGCGTGCCCGCGGCGCCGGCGCTGATGGCGGGCACGTCGGTGAGGTAGCCGACCAGTCTCGCGGCAACGTATTCCGGTGCATTGGCACCACTCACCGAAATCTCGACGCGTAAAATCGCAGCATTCTTAGTTTGTGTGACGCTTTCTTTCCAGAGGTAACGCAAAGCGCCTTGCTCGGCTTCGCCGCTGCGCTCGCCTTTGTCGGGCAGCTTATCGGCCAGTTGCAGCTCAGCAAGGCGATTTTGCGCCACCCAGCCGGCAAACAACTTGGTCTTGAGGGTCGCGCTGCTGTCGGCGGTTCCGTGCGTCGCGCGCCCGGTAGCGGCGAGCGCGATCGCCAGAATCGCCAAGGCGATGATGACCTCGATCAGAGTAAACCCGCGGCTGGGTGCGCGCATCATTGCGTGGCCAGCACCCGGACGCGGCCCACCGCATCGCCTTGGACCTTACTGCGCGCTTGGCCGTAGGCGAGCGTTGCTTCGAATGAAGCGGCAAGGCCGCCCGGCGCGAACACCAGCAGTTCACCGGGTTTCATCACTGCGTTGTTGACGCGCAGCTCCAGCATGCTGATGCGCTCCGGCAACTGGCGTTGCCGAAACAGCTCGTCGCCTTCCACTTTGGCCCAGTCGTCTTTGTTGGGACGCCAGAACTGGTAAGTTCCTCCTTCTTCCGACCAGGCAATTGGCCGCCCGGTGAGGATCGCATCGTCATGGGCGGATTGCAGCAGCAGAGCGAGGCGTTCGCTGGTTTCATGCAACAACGCGCTTTCGTCGCGCGTAAACGAAAGCGATACGCTTGCCACGACGATGCCCATGATTACCAGCACCACCAAGATCTCGATCAACGTGAAGCCCAGAGCTCGGCGCTTATCGAGTACTGTCTGTAGGATGATCCTGGAAGTCAATCTGGTCGGGTGTAACAGAGGTGATCAGTCGGCAGTATGGTAATTTACTGCATCCAATTGCCGATGTCGGCGTCATTGGCTTCGCCGCCTTTTTCGCCATCGGCGCCGAAGCTGTAGACGTCAATTTCACCGTTCTGTCCGGGACTCAGATAGCGGTACTCGCGTCCCCAAGGATCTTTGGGCAGGCGCTCAACATAACCACCGGTTTTCCAGTTCGCCGGCACGGGCGGCGTGGCCGGTTTCGCGACCAGCGCTTGCAAGCCTTGCTCCGTGCTGGGGTAGCTTTGGTTATCCAGACGATACATTTTCAGCGCTGTCATCAGGTTGTTGATGTCGGAGCGCGCGGCGGCGCGGCGAGCGTCGTCGGGACGAGAAATGACTTTCGGCACCACCAGCACGGCGAGAATGCCGAGAATGATGATGACGACCATGACTTCGATGAGCGTAAAGCCGGCGTGGCGCTGCAGTTTCATATTTGTTGTGACGTGGGTACTTGAGTGCTGCAATTATAGAGTAAGGGGTTGCTGCCGCTCAGCATGACCAGTTCAAATCGCGGGCGGAAAGAACCACCAAAAATATCCTGCGTTGTAAGCTACGTGTAGCAATATGGCCGGCGTTACACTCGCATGGCGTTCGCGAAAGTAGCCAAACACCAGCGAAGGAAAGTAAACACCCAAGGCCCACAGCGGCGCGTGATTGATCAGGTGCGCCAGCGCGAACAATGCGCTGGTCATCAGATTCGCGTGGCTTAATCCGGCTCGCCGGCGCGCGCCCCAACTTTGTTCCAGCAGCCAGCCCTGCAGCCAGCCGCGAAACACCAGTTCTTCCACTACCGGCATCACCAGCGCAAGATGCAGATAGGCGAGCGGTTGAGTCAGTGGACGTGCCGCGCTCGGCTGCTGCCCGGCAAAAAGCAACAAGCCCCAAAACAGTGGCCCAGCCGCGAGCGCAAGCCACCACTGCCAATCTTTGCTGATGCGCTTAAGCGCGCGCGCTAGCGCGCGCCCAGCCGGCGCCAAGCGTAGCCGCACGCGAACAACAGCAACAGCAGCAAGCTGCCGTCGCTCGCGCCGCGTGTCACAGTGCAACCGCCGCCACCGCCGCTGTCGTTATCAGTGCTATCCGGAAAGCTGCGTATCGCGGGCGGATTGTCACGCGCCATTAATATCGCCGCGGCGGCATCCACCGTTCCGGAGCCGCAACCCAAGTTCCGGCAGTTCGAACTGCTCGGAAAGGCCCGTGCGCTTTGTCGCAGCGTGTCATATACCTGCGATGCGGTGAGATTGGGATTTACGCTCAACATCAGCGAAATCACCCCGCTGACCAAGGGAGCGGAAAAGCTGGTGCCGCCGACCCGTAGAACTATATCGCCGCCAGGCGAGGCGATGAAACTAGTCGTGCCGTCGTTCCCTAGCGACAAAATAGCGCCGCTGGAACCTACGCCGTCACTGACGCTGGAGCCGTACGGTGCGGCGACCGTAACACCGGCGCCGAAGTTGCTAGCGCTCGCTTTGGCCCCGCTGATCAAGATCCCAGCGACGTTCACGGCGCCGTTGCAACTGCCGGGCGAACTCTGGCTTGCCGCGCCACCATCATTGCCTGCGGCTGTGACGATCGCTTTGACAGTACCTGCTGACAGAATTTCGTCGAACACGGATTGTTCAAAATTCGTGCAAGGCTCGCTGGAGACACCAAGGCTCAGATTGAGCACCTGCGCGTGGTTGGGAGCCGGATTGTCCGGCACGCCGCTGACCGACAAGCCGGCGGCCCAACGCATCGCTTCCATAATATCGGAGGTAAAGCCGCCGCAGCGTCCCAGCACGCGCATCGGCAAGATGCGCGCGGCCCAGTTTATGCCGGCGATGTCTTGCGCGTTATCAGTCGCGGCGGCAATGACGCTGGCGACTTGCGTGCCATGCCAAGACGAGTCTTCGATCGGGCAGCTGCCATTGCCGAATATGCTGTTCAAGGTGGTCTGGTCGAATGCCGTGACACGATCACCGGGATCGGTCGCACTAGGATCGCGGCCGTCACCATCGCCGGCGACGACAGTCGTTCCGCCTGTCGTCGTATCTGGGCTGATGAAATCGTAGCCGGATAAGATGCGCGCACTATCTATATCCGCATGCTGCACGATGCCGGTGTCGAGCACCGCGACGACCACACCGCTGCCGGTAGTGAGGTCCCAGGCGGCGGGCAAGTTCAACCCGACATTGGTATCGCTTAAGTACCACTGAGTCGCGAACAGCGGGTCGTTGGGTATAGTAGCCAGCGCATGCATGCGGAAGTCGGGCTGAGCATATTCAACGCTCGGATCTTCAGCTAGTTTGCGCGCCAAGGCCTTTGCATCGGCGTTCGGCAGGGAGCCGTCCAAGCGCAGTACATAGGCATCACGCCCAGTTTGCCGCAGCACGCGCAGTGCTTGTCCGGCCCGCGTCATCAGCGTGTTGACGCGCTCGCTGCTCATCGGTTGCGCCAGCCCCGAGGCCGCGGGTCGCAGCTTCACGATGAGGCGGTTAGTCGAGGCATTGAACATGCTCTGCTGAACGATTTGTTCTCCCGACGCCGCTTGCAGCCGTGCCGCATTGGCTGCGATTGCGCCGGCGCTGCACAAGCAGGCGGCCAATGCGGCGCCTACTCGGCGTGAACGATTCGAGCGGCTCATTGCCGCGCTCCATCTGTTTGCAGCGGCTTCATCAAGCGGTCGATCTCGGCGAACTGAACATCCGCTCGCGCGGCGAGCCCCTTAACTGCGTCCTCAAGCGCAGCTTGATCGCGCAGACCGTTAAGCTCGTACAGATGAGCGCCCGCGCCGAGCGAACGCGCATAGCCGACGCGCACACCGCAAGTCTTCTCCAGGTCCAAGAGCGTTGCCGCCGTATTTACCGGTGCGCTCGGATTTTTGAATTTGATGATGACGCGGCCGATCAGGTCGCCTGGGGCTGCGGCGGTGGTGGTCTGCGCCACGCAGCCGCTCAAGGGACCGGCGATGGCAGTGAATGCGGCGGCAAAGCTGAGCAAACGCCTGCGCGGAGCGTGCATTGTGAGCCCTCGTTAGCGTACCAACTGGTTTATCTCAAAAATCGGCTGCAGAATCGCAAGCACGATCAACAATACTACACCGCCCATGAACAGAATCATTAGGGGTCCAACAAGCGAGGTCAAGACCGAGACGCGGTTCTCCACTTCCATGGTCTGCGTGCTCGCCACGCGATCCAGCATTTCGTCCAGCTTGCCGCTGGATTCGCCGCTGGCGATCAGATGCACCATCACCGGCGGGAAGGTCTTGGTGCTGCCGATGGAGCGGCTCAAGCTCGCGCCCTCACGCACGCGGCGCTCCGTTTCCTCCAATGCGCGCTTCATCGGCAGGTTGTTCACTACGCCGACGCCCGCTTGCAACGCGGTGAGCAGCGGCACGCGGCTGCCGACCAAGATGGCGAGCGTGCTGGCTAAGCGCGCGGTGTTCAGGCCGCGCGTCAAGCGGCCGATGAGCGGCAAGCGCAGCACGAAGCTGTGCCAGCGCATGCGCAATGCCGGTTGCTTGATGGCGCGCGAGAACAACCAAAGCCCGGCGACGATGCCGATCAGCCAGTAAATGCCTGTGGCACGCAGAAAGTCGCTCGCGGCGATCATTGCGCGCGTCAGCAGCGGCAATGTCTGGCGCGTGTTTTCGAATACTTCTATGACTTTTGGCACGACGTAGGTCAGCAAAAACGCGGTCGCGCCGACCGCGACGCACAACACAATTGCCGGATAGACCAGCGCGAGAATGACCTTCATGCGCAGCGCATGGCGCGCTTCAGTGTAGTCGGCTAAGCGCGTCATCACCTGCGCCAGTTGCCCGGATTGCTCGCCGGCATTGACCAGCGTGCGATAAAGATCAGGAAACACATTTGGAAACTGCGCCATGGCGCGCGACAAAGTTTGTCCGGCGAGCACCTCGCCGCGCACGCCTGCCAACACGTCGCGGCTAAACTGCGATTCGGTTTGCTCGATGAGCGCGTTCATGGTTTGCTCGACCGTCAAGCCGGCGCCGAGCAGTGTGGCGAACTGGCGCGTCAACAAACTGAGTTCGGCGGCGGCCATGCGCCGGCGCGAGCGGCGCTTGACTGGCTCGCTGGCGTTGCTGGCGCTCGCGGTGAGGCTTTCGACCTCAATCGCCGTCAGACCTTGATCGCGCAGTGACGCACGCACTTGGCGCGGACTGTCGGTTTCGACTACGCCCTTGTGCAGTTTGCCTTGGGCGTCTACCGCGTGATAGCGAAATCCGGCCACGGCAGGGTCTCCTCGACTAGCCTCGAGTGACGCGCAACACTTCTTCGAACGTGGTGACGCCTTCGGCCACCCAGCGCAAGCCATCGCCGCGCAGCGTCGACATGCCGCGTCTGGTGGCGTACTGGCGTAGCTGCGCCTCGGAGACCGTGTCGTGGATCATGCGGCGTACTTCGTCGTCGACCGTGAGCAATTCGTAAATTCCAGTGCGCCCCTGATATCCGGTCCAATTGCAGGCGGCGCAGCCGACCGCGGCGTAGATCACCTCGGGCACCGGCCCGCCGTTGAATGCTGCGCGTTCGGCCGCATCGGGCGCGTGCTCCTTGCGGCATGCCGTGCAAACCCGCCGCACCAAACGCTGCGCCTGAACGCCCAGCAAGCTGGATGCGAGCAAGAACGGTTCCACGCCCATGTCGACCAGGCGCGTGATCGCGCCGGCCGAATCGTTGGTATGCAGCGTCGCGAGCACGAGGTGGCCGGTCAAGCTCGCTTGCACTGCGATTTGCGCCGTCTCTAAATCGCGGATTTCGCCGATCATGATGACATCCGGGTCCTGCCGCAGAATGGCGCGCAGCGCGCGCGCGAAAGTCATTTCGATGCGCGCGTTGACTTGTGTCTGGCCGATGCCGTCGAGGTCGTACTCGATCGGATCTTCCACTGTCATCATGTTGAGTTGCGTCGCATCCAAGCGCGACAGCGCGGCGTACAGCGTGGTGGTCTTGCCGGACCCCGTTGGCCCGGTGACCAGCACGATGCCGTGCGGCTGCTGTATCAGAAGATCGAGTTGACGCAGCGCTTCGGGGTTCATGCCGAGGCTGTCGAGTTGCAGGCGCCCGGCTTGTTTGTCGAGCAAGCGCAGCACCACGCGCTCGCCGTGGCCGGTGGGTAAAGTCGACACGCGTACGTCGACGGGCCGCCCGGCCAAGCGCAACGTGATGCGTCCGTCTTGCGGCAAGCGCTTCTCTGCGATGTCGAGCTGCGCCATGATCTTGATGCGCGATACCAACGCCGCATGCAGCGCACGCGGCGGTTCCAGCACATCGCGCAGCGCGCCGTCGACGCGCAGGCGCACCACCGAGCGCGTCTCAAACGCTTCGAGATGAATGTCAGAAGCGTTCGCGCGCAAGGCTTGCGTCAGCAGCGCGTTAATTAGGCGAATGATGGGCGCGTCGTCCTCGGATTCGAGCAGATCGGTGATCTGAGGCAGCTCTTGCGCGAGCTGATTGAGGTCGATGTCTTGGCCGATATCGCCGATAAGTTGCTGCGCGGCGTTGTCGCTGCGCGAGTACACCTGGCCTAACAGTTGAGCGAAGCGCTCTTCCTGCACCACGATAGGATGCAGCGGACGGCGCAACAACCTGCGCACTTCTGCGAGCGAATTCGGATCCAAATCCGGTTTTACCCAGATCTCGATACCGGCGTTGGTATCGCGCGCGGCGATGATGCCCTTGGCTTTTGCGAAGTGATAAGGGATCTGCCGCGAGATGTGCGGGTCGGGTGCGCTCAACAGGTCAGCGCTGGCCATGGCGTCTCGACCTTTGCCGCTCTGGTTTCTTCGCTGCCGGCTTGGCGGACTTGGCCTTCGCCGCCGCGGGGGCTGTTTCGCTAGCGGACGTAGTCGCGGGCGCTTTGGGCGCCGACAGCATCAAGTTATCAGAGAAGCCGCCGCCGCTCGGCGTAGCCGCGCCCGGCAGCAATTCGCGCGGCTGCGTTGGATCGGTGGCGGGTTGTGTCGAAGCGGCGGGGGCTTGCTCACTCTCATCGCCGAGGCGGCGCGACATTGCCAAAGACGCGGGATCCCGCGGTGCTGGCCCGGCCTGCGGCTTAACGGCGTCGGGTTTGATTTGCGCAGCCAACCTTGGCCCGAACAGCGGGTCGAGCTGCGGCAATTGCGGCGTCTCCATATTCGGCAACAACCAATGATCGGGCACGCGCCCCTTGGCTTGTTCGTTGCGGATGTAGTCGTAGCGCTCGTTGGTGATCGGGCCAGGGGAGAGATTGTCGCGCAAGACAATCGGACGCAGGAAAACCATGAGATTGGTTTTCTTGCGCTGGCGCGTTTCATATTTGAACAGATTACCCAGAATCGGGATGCTGCCGAGCCCGGGGACCTGATCGCGCCGGTTCTGCACGTCGTCTTGAATCAAACCGCCGAGCACGACAGTCTGCTGGTCATCCACCAGAACGGTTGATTCGATCGAGCGCTTGTTGGTCACGACGTCGGCGGTCGAAACGCCGGCGGCCCCAGTCAAGCTGGAAACTTCCTGGAAGATTTTCAGTTTAACAGTGCCGCCCTCAGCCACTTGCGGGGTCACCCGCAACGTCAAGCCGACGTCGCGCCGCTCTATGGTTTGGAATGGGTTGACCCCGGCACCGGTGGTTTGCGTTTGTGAGAAGCTACCGGTCACGAACGGCACGTTTTGACCGACCACGATCTTGGCTTCCTCGTTATCGACGGTGAGCAAGTTTGGCGTCGACAAAATGTTGGTGTTCGCGCGTGACTCGAGCGCGCGCGCGAGCATGCCCAGATTGAGCACTTCGCCGACGCCCGGGATGCTGATTCGTCCTTTAACCACGCCGATGTTCAGTCCGGCGCCGACGTTGGCCAAATTGCCCGAGGTCGAGATGATGTTGTTGCCGCGGCCCGCGGTGCTGAAATTGGTGCCGCCGATCGCGGTCAAGTTATTGTCGGCCGCTCCAGATAAATCTTGCCACTGCACACCGAACTCCGCCGCTTGGTCGGTGGATACTTCCGCGATTAACGCTTCAATGAATACTTGCGCGCGCCGTGCATCGAGCTTTTCGATGACGGCGCGAATGCTGTTGTAAACGTAGTCCGGCGCCGTAATGACCAGCGAGTTGGTGGAGGGATGCGCTTGTATGCTGCCACCGCCGGACGAGGCGGGGATGCTGATCGATGGCACCGGCCCCGCCGTGGCGGGCTGACCCGGCTGGCCCGGTACCGGCTGCGGCGTGGATACGACGGGACTCGCTGCACCGCCGCCGCCGCTACTGGCGCCAAGTATTCCGCGCAGGGTCTCGGCCACCTTGGCTGCTTCGGCATTGCGCAAATAGATGACGCGGATGTTGCCGCCTTCGGCTGAGGGCACGTCCATGCCCGCAACCAGTTGCTTGACTTTGGCGATCGTTGCCGGCGTATCGGCGCGCACAATGAGGCCGTTGGTGCGCGAGTCGACGGCGAACACGAGTTTCGGCAGGCCGCCGGGAACCGCAGTGGGCGCCGAAGCTTCGGGCATCAAGCGCGACAACAGCTGGGAGATGTCTTGCGCCGAGGCGTGCTCAAGCTTGATGAGTTGTATCTCCGCGGAGGAAGCCACGTCAATGGAGCTAATGATCTTATCGATGCGGCGCAAGTTTTCCGCATAGTCGGTGATGACCAGCGTGTTGCTGTTCGGATAGGCGTTGATAACGTTGTTTGGGGCGATAAGCGGGCGCAGCACCGGCACCAGTTGTACCGCCGATTCGTGCTTCAAGGTGTAAACCTGAGTAACGATGCGGTCGCCACCTGCGGGGCTCTTGCCGCCGGTCGGGCTGTAGGTGAGTTTGGCGTCAGCCTCCGGCAGAACCTTGACTACGCCGTTACTGCTCTCGATCGCGGTAAAACCCTGCATGCGCAATGCTGACAGCAACACCGGGTAGACCAAATCGCGCTGCACCGGATTCGCCGAGATGATGTTGATGGTGCCGGTGACGCGCGGATCGAGAATGAAATTCTTGCCGGTTATCATGCCGATGGTCTTGATCACCGAACGAATATCCGCGCCGTCGAAATTCAGAATCACGGTGTCCGGTTCCTGGGCAGGGCGCGCGGCGAAACAGGTAGCCGCGAGAAGTAAGGCAAGGGCAATGCGCTTGGCAAACAGCATGGGTTGGACCCTTATTGTTGGACGTTGTAAGTTAACTGCAATGGTCGTCCCGCGCGCGTGCCGGAAATGTTGACGCGTTCGGTATCGTCAAATTCTTGATAGAGCCGCATCAGATCGGCGGGCGAATTGACCGCTTGGCCGTTGACTTGCCTGACCACGTCGCCCAGCTGCAGCCCAAGCCGTTCGGCCAAACTGCCGGGCGGCACTTCTTCGATGGACACGCCGCCGCCGGGTGCGGTGCCGACGCGGCCTAGGTTCGACAGCTGCGCTGTGTCTTGCAGGGCGTTTTGCAGTTGATTGCGCGAAAAGCTCAAGACATTGGGGGCAACCGGCTGCACATTTAAGCGGAACTGCGGCGATGCGGCCTGCGGCATGTTCTGCGGCTGCCCCAGCGCAGCGGGTTGCGGTCCGCTGCCCCCGGCTGGGTACTGCGGGAAGGAAACTTTCTCCTGCGCACCGCCTCGATTGATGATGACGTGGTCGCCGAATACACCTTGCAGCATGACGCCGGGCATCAGCTGGTCGCCGACGCGAAAGCCGAGTTCCTTGCCGTCGACGATCAGGATGGCATGAGCCAAGGCGGCGCCCTGCTCGGCGAAAACGCCTTTGAGTTGAACGTTAAGCGTGGTCGGCACGACGACTTGCTGCTGCACCGGCGCGGGCGCATTGGCGTCGCCGAATAGGCCGGTTACGTTTCCGGGATCGAAGCTCACCGCCGCGCTTACAGGCGCGGCGACCGGCGGTGGCACGGCTTTGGGTTGCAGGAAATACCAAATCCACTGCGCCAGCAGCCAGCAGAAATACACCAGCAGCGCGAGTGTGAGCAATGTCGGCCAGCGCCGCGCGAACCAACCGCGCCCGCCCTGCAGCGCAGAGCCGGCAAGCGCGGCGCGGCGCTGTGAAAGATCTAGTGCGGCCATAACCGGGAAAAGCTCTCGCGGTGCGTTGCATGCATCCAGTAGAGACCGTGCTTCGTATAAGAGGTTGCAGTGCGCTGGCGTTCGGCGCCGGCCATGTTCCCGCAATCAACTTCTGGAGAGTGTCTATGCATACGACGAAGCAACTGAAGTATCCGTTGACCTGGTGCGCAGCCGCACTGCTGCTGGGCGCCGGAATACAAGCACCGCCTGGCCAAGCAGCAAGCCACCGGGAGGCGCCGTTCATCACTACCATCCCGAAAGTGGATGGCACCGATTTCTACATGTTTCGCAGTTACGAACCTGGCCGCCAAGACTTCGTTACCTTCATCGCTAACTATCAGCCTTTCCAGACGGCCTACGGCGGGCCGAATTTCTTCACGCTCGACCCCAACGCGCTTTATGAAATCCACGTGGATAACAACGGCGACGCGAAAGAGGATCTAACGTTCCAATTCCGCTTCAAAGTGGAACAGCGCGATATCGCTTTGGATATCGGCGGCAAGCGCGTCGCCGTGCCGTTGGTCAATGTCGGGCAGATCACGCAGCCCGATCCTAGCGCATCTATTTTGAATGTTCGTGAAACTTACAGCGTCAACGTAGTGCGTGACGGCCGGCGCAATGTTGGCAAGCGCCAAGCGCTCACGCATGCCACTTCCGGCGCCAGCGAATTTCTCAAGCCGGTCGACAACATCGGGGCCAAATCGATTCCAAACTACGCTCAGTATGCCTCGCAACATGTCTACCCTATTAACATACCAGGCTGTGCCCAACAAGGTAAAGTGTTCGTGGGGCAGCGCAAGGAATCATTTTACGTAAATCTAGGCGAGGCATTCGACCTAATCAACCTGAACCCCTTGGGCGGGCGCAATGCCGAGCCCAACATCTTGGGTGATGACAATATCACGAGCCTAGCCCTTGAGGTTCCAATTGCTTGCCTGACTAAGGGGAACGATCCGGTTATCGGCGCTTGGACCACGGCCTCGCTGCGCCAAGCGCGACTGCTCGACCCGAGCCCTCGCGCCACCAGCGACGGCGCTTCACGCGAGGGCGGCGCGTGGACTCAGGTTTCGCGCTTGGGCATGCCACTGGTGAACGAGTTGGTGATTGGCCTAAAGGACAAGAATCGCTTTAACCACAGCAAGCCAGCCAGTGACGGGCAGTTCTTGGACTACGTTACCAACCCGACGCTGCCGGCGCTAATCCAGGTGTTGTTCAATGTTCCGCCACCGGCTACGCCGCGTAACGACCTCGTGACAGCCTTTCTCACCGGCGTGCCTAACGTCAACAAACCTGCGCAAGTGGTCCCGGCAGAGATGTTGCGCCTGAACACGGCGATACCGGCCACTGCAGCCGCGCAGCAGAACGATTTGGGTGCGTTGCAGTGCTTCCTCAATGGCGCGCTAACGCTTAGCAATCCGGGTTGTGATGCGGCAGGATTTCCCAACGGCCGCCGTCCGATCGACGACGTGACCGACATCACCTTGCGCGTCGCCGAGGGGATCTTGCTGCCTGGACACCTGGTTGCCATCGAAAACCTTACCGATGGCGCACAACTGCCCGGTGCAGCGGGCGGGGCCGGCGCAAGCCAGGATTTCGGCACCGGTTTCCCGTATCTGAACGCGCCGATCGCCGCTTCGCCGGCCAATTGAAAGGAGCGATCCCAATGACAACGCGCATCGAATCGGCAACAGCTTTGCGTCTGTGCTGGATTGCTTTACTCGCGATCGGTCTGGCCGGGTGCGGAGGCGGAGGCGGGGGCGGCGGCCAAGCGGCGGCGCCCAACTTCGTCAGCGACGTGCAACGGGTGGTGAGCAGCAGCGCGGATGACACGGAGCCGGTGGAACTCGCTGCCGATACCAGCGCTGATAGCGGGGCGGACGCCGAGCCGCTGTCACTCTAAGCGCCACCGGGTGTTGTGTTGCAAGGAAGGTTGAACGTAAAGTTCAACCTTCCTTGTGTTGTGTTGCGCTATTTGCCGCCACTGCTGGCTAGAGTCGACCATGCGCCTACTGATTTTATTGCTGCTGCTCGGTGCGACCGTAACGGTGGCCGCGCCGTACGTCCCCAAGTCGGACGCTGAAGTTCTGGAGCACTTGCCGCTGCGTGCCGGTGATCGCCAAAGCAAGGAATTGCGCGAGCTGCGCGCGCAGGTCGCCGCACGGCCTGGCGATGTGCAATTGGCGACAAGACTCGCTCAGCGCTACATAGAGCTTGGCCGCGCCGATGCCGACCCGCGCTACTTCGGCTATGCGCAAGCGGTGCTCGGGCCGTGGTGGCACAAACCCGATCCGCCCTTGTCGGTGCGCTTGCTGCGAGCCACACTGCGCCAGAGTACACATCAGTTTGACTTAGCCCTGGCGGATCTCAACGGTATCCTGCGGGTTGTACCTGAACATCCGCAAGCCCTATTGACGCGTGCCACGGTCCAGCAAGTGCGCGGTGATTTCGCCGCGGCAAAACGCGATTGCCAAGCGCTGGGCGAACTCGTCGAGGCGATCGTGAGCATGGCTTGTATGGCCAACGTTAGCGGTGCGACTGGCGCGCTACAGCCTAGCTATGAAGCGCTGAAAGCGGCGTTCGGCACGGGTGGCGGCGCTAACCCCAAGCTTGACGCGTGGCTCTTGACGCAACTCGCCGAGATGGCCGTGCGCGCGGGCAATGCCAGCGCGGCAGAGCAACATTTCCGCGCGGCGTTGCAAGTCGAAACAGCCAACACCGTTGCGCAAACCCCGCAAGCGCGCGAGACAGATGCTTACTTGCTGGCCGCTTACGCCGATTTTCTGCTTGACCAGAACCGTCCGCAAGACGTTATCAAGCTACTGCAGGAGAGCACGCGCGCCGACGGCCTCATGCTGCGCTATGCCTTGGCGCAGCAGCAGCTAAAGCTGCCGCAGCTCAGCGCCAGCATTGCGGCGTTGAACGCGCGTTTCGAGGCCGCACGCCGGCGCGGCGAGCGTGTGCATCTGCGCGAAGAGGCGCGCTTTCACTTGGAGTTGCTACGGGCGCCACAACCAGCACTCCAACTCGCGCAAGACAATTGGGCCGTGCAAAAGGAACCTGCCGACGCCAGGATTCTGCTCGAAGCGGCGTTGGCGGCAGACTCCAAAGCCGCAGCGCGGCCGGTGCTCGATTGGCTGGCGGCCCACAAGCTGGAAGATGTCGCGCTGGAAAAATTGCGCGGGCAGCTTAATTAACCGCGAATCAAGCGCCGGCCAAATCGGCCCTGCAGCGCCAAATTCGCGGTTCCTGCATTGCTCTAATGCAGCACGGCCGGGATTTCTTCCTCGAACGTTCGCTTGGGCGAGGCAGAAGAGTGGTGTACCACCATGCGCCAGCCTTGATGGGTTTGCATGAACACGTTGGTACTCACCACCAAAGCCTCTTGCGGCTGACCGCTCACGACTTTGATATTTTCATGTACCACAAAAATAGCGAGCATCAGATGATGGTAGCGTTGTTGCTCGCTGATCGCGACCTTGAGTTGCAAGCCGCCGGTGAAGATGCGCTTCCAGCTTTCGCGCACCGCATCAAAACCTTGCAGGCGCGGGCCTTGCGGGTGCACGCAGATGATCTCCTCGTCCTCGGCCCACACACCCATCATGTCTTCCAGGTTGGCGCGCTCGATCGCTTCATAGAACGCATTCTGCGCATCTTCAGGAGTTAAAAACGGTTGGAACGGCATAGGTAGATAGAGACAACTTGTTGGTCATATAGCGCATTTGGCACAGCGCCGGTGCGCGCTTAAGGCCTACTGCAATATGGGCCCGAGCGGCGCGACTAAGTGCCTTATAGTAAACGAGTAAACGCGCTTTCGCCTTTTTGCCAAAACACTATCGGGCGAGGAAACAGTGATATCATAACTTGGCATGTAGTGTGCCTCGGGGCAAAAGTCGCGTGGCACGCTACGTCTCGCATCTACTCCTGCCGCAACGATCTGGAGGAGTTCAACGCTTCTTGGGCAAGTCACGCAACTCGGTGAGGCGCCTTGGGTCACAGCTTATTTTTATGTAGTCGCAATGAAGCAATTGAGGTTGTGGGGTTCTAAGAGGTAAACCAAAAGGAGAAACTAGGATGGATATGACAGTAAATGGTAAGAGCGTTAGCGTAGACGCAGCGCCCGATACGCCTTTGCTGTGGGTATTGCGAGATACCCTCGGCATGACTGGTACCAAGTTCGGCTGCGGCAAGGCACTTTGCGGCGCCTGTACCGTGCACCTAAACGGTGAGCCGGTGCGCTCTTGCTCGACCCCGGTTTCGGCCGCGGCCGGAGCAAAAGTCACCACGATCGAAGGTTTGTCCGCCGGCGGCAGCTTGCATGCCGTGCAGAAAGCCTGGATCCAAGAGCAAGTGCCGCAATGCGGCTACTGCCAATCGGGTCAGATCATGTCTGCCGTGGCCCTTTTGTCCAAGGCCAAAGACCCGACCGATGCGCAAATTGACGACGCCATGTCGGGCAACATCTGCCGCTGCGGCACCTATCAGCAAATTCGCGCTGCGATTCATCGCGCCGCGAAGATGATGGCCTAAGGAGACACAACAGATGAATACCACCATGAAAAATCCTAGCCGTCGTCGCTTCCTACAAACTTCCGCCGCGGTCGGCGGTGGCTTGACGCTCGCAATGTATCTGCCGGGCGGTGTCAAAGTTGCTCACGCGGACGGCGAGAGCTATTCGCCCAACGCTTGGGTGCGCATTGCTCCCGACAACACCGTCACTATCCTGGTGGCGCGTTCGGAAATGGGCCAAGGCGTTTACACCGCCATGCCGCAGTTGGTAGCGGAAGAACTGGACGTGGATTTCAGCAAGATCCGCATTGAAGCCGCCCCCCCGGCCGAGGTCTACATCAACGCGTTGCTCGGCGGTCAATTGACCGGCGGTTCGACTTCTGTGCGCGATGCATGGGAAAAACTGCGTATCGCCGGCGCCAGCGCGCGCATGATGTTGGAAGGGGCCGCTGCCCAGAAATGGGGTGTAGCGGCCGACCAATGCAAAGGCTCGAACGGCATGGTGAGCGGCCCGGACGGCAAGAGCGCCAGCTATGGCGAACTGGCCGAAGCTGCCTCCAAGATGGCCGTGCCGAAAGATGTCCCGCTGAAGAAGCCGGAACAATGGAAGATCGTCGGCAAATCGGTCCCGCGTCTGGACTTGCCCGCTAAAGTGAACGGCTCGGCCGAATTCGGCATCGACGTCACGTTGCCCGGTATGGCCTATGCGTCCGTGGCGATGAGCCCGGTAATCGACGGCAAAGTGGCGAGCTTCAACGCCGACAAAGCCAAGGCAATGCCTGGCGTGCAAGCCATCGTTCAGTACAGCCGCGGTGTTGCTGTGGTCGCCGATTCGTTCTGGCAAGCTAAGCAAGCGCGCGATGCGCTCGACATCACTTGGGACGAAGGCGCCAAGGCCGGCCTGAACATGGACGGCATTTGGGGTGGCCTGCGCGCCTCAGCGAAAGAGCCGGGCGTGACCTACCGCAAGGAAGGTGATGCCGAGGCGGCAATCAAGGGTGCAGCGAAGGTTCTCGATCTCGAGTATGAAACCTGCTTCCAGTCACACTCGCCGATGGAGGCAATGAACGCCGTTGCTGACGTGCGCGCCGATAGCGCCACTATCATCGCGCCGAACCAGTTCCAGCAATTAATCCCGGTGGTCGTTGCCGGGGTGACCGGTCTGAAGCCCGAGCAAGTCGAAGTGAAAACCACTTACCTCGGCGGTGGATTCGGCCGTCGTGTGGAAGTGGACTACACCGTCGACGCTGCTGAGATCTCCAAAGCGGTCGGCAAGCCGGTCAAGATGGTGTGGACCCGCGAAGACGATATGACGCATGACTCGTATCGCCCCGCTACCCACAACCGCGTGCAAGCTGCTTTGGACGCGGACGGCAAGTTGCTGGCGTGGAAATTTGCCATCACCGGCCCGTCGATTTCGTCGCGCCTGTTCCCCTCCATCGTCAAGGACGGTCTCGATCCGTTCGCGGTGGAAGCGGCGGAAAACTATCCGTACGACGTGCCGAACATCCTGTTGACCTACCGCATCCATGATACCGGTGTAACCCCCGGTTACTGGCGTTCGGTCAGCCACTCGCTCAACTGCTTCGTAGCGGAATCGGCGATGGATGAAATCGCACGCGCTGTCAACAAAGATCCGCTCGAGTACCGCATGAGCTTGCTCGGCAAGCATCCGCGTTACCAGCGCATTCTGGCGATGGCAGCGGACAAAGCCGGCTGGGGCAAGAGCGGCGGTGAAGGCAAAGCGATGGGTGTGGCGGTCATGGAAGGTTATGGCACCTACCTCGCGCAAATCTCCGAAGTGTCGGTGGAGAACGGCAAGCCGCGCGTGCACCGCGTCATCAACGTGATCGACTGCGGCATGATGGTTAATCCCGCGATCGTTCGCGCTCAGGTCGAAAGCTCAGTGATGTATGGCTTGACCGCTGCGATCAAAGGCGAGATCACTGTCGATAAGGGCCGCATTCAGCAAAACAACTTCGACAGCTATCCGATGCTGCGCATGAACGAGATGCCGAAGTGCGAAACCTATCTCGTGCAAAGCAGCGAAAAACCGGGTGGCGTGGGCGAGCCGGTGGTTGGCTTGATTCCGCCGTCTGTGGCGAATGCGTTGCACACCCTGACGGGCAAGCGCATCCGCAAGCTGCCGATTCTGTCGGTGTAATCCGGTAACAGCGTTAAAGGTAGAGACGATCATGCACAGTGTTGACCTGGAAGTTTTGCGCGCAGCGATGGGATGGCTCGAACAGGGCGTCCGGGTCACACTGGCAACGGTGGTCGAAACCTGGGGTTCTTCGCCGCGGCAGGTGGGTGCGATGCTCGCACTCACCGCCGACGGGCGATTGGTCGGATCGGTCTCAGGCGGTTGCATCGAAGACGATTTGTTATTGAAGGTGAAGACTGGGCAGGGGCCACAAGCTCGACCTGAAGTCGTGACCTACGGCGTGAGCGCCGAAGAGGCGCGCCGCTTTGGTCTTCCTTGTGGCGGTACCTTGCGCTTAGTGCTCGAACCATTGGCGAGCGCGGCAAGTTGGAAGCAAGTGTTGGAAGCGATCGAGCGGCGCGAAGTAGTGGCGCGCAAGCTGGATATTAAGACCGGCGAAGCGCATGTCGCCGCCGCTGGCAAGGACGAAGAGACTGCCTTTGATGAGGCTACACTTACCACAGTACACGGTCCGCGCTGGCGTCTGGCAATAATCGGGGCGGGACAGATGACGGTGTATCTTGCGCAAATGGCGCAGGCACTGGATTATCACGTGCTCGTGTGCGACCCGCGCGAAGAGTACCGTGCCTCATGGGATATGCCCGGTGTCGAGCTTTCCAAGATGATGCCGGACGATTATTTGGCTTCGCTCAAACTGGATCGTCACACCGCCGTGGTGGCCCTGACGCATGATCCCAAGCAAGACGATTTGGCGCTTATCGAGGCGCTGAAATCCGAAGCGTTTTATGTCGGCGCGATTGGCTCGCGCAAACACCAAGATTCGCGGCGCGAGCGCTTGCTGGAATTCGGTATCACACAGCAAGAACTTGCGCGGCTGCACGGCCCAATCGGTTTGCCCCTCGGCGGCAAGACGCCGCCGGAAATGGCGATCGCCATCCTTGCGGACATGACCGCTTCGCGCTACGGCGTTGAACTGCAGCTCGCGTCCAAACCTAAGCCTACGCCAAAGCTGTCCGCGGTCGGTTGAGTTGTCCCCGTACCGGCGCGCGAAGTTGTTTGTATGCGCGCCTCGCAGATGCGGCGGCTGCCACACACTTAGTCTGACATGAAAATCACCGGGCTCTTACTCGCGGCCGGCGCCGGCACGCGCTTCGGCGGCGCCAAGCTGCTGGCGGAGGTGCAACCCGGCGTGCCCATGTGTGTGGCATCGTGCCGCAACCTTGCGCAAGCGGTCGATGAAGTCGTCGCGGTAGTGCGCGCGGGTGACACTGAAGTGCGCGCAGCGTTGGCAGCAACAGCAGGCGTAGCGGTCATCGAGTGCGCGCGCGCGCACGAAGGCATGAGCGCTTCGCTGGTGTGCGGCATTCTCGCATCCGGCAACACGGATGCATGGGTGGTCGCGCTGGCCGATATGCCGTTGATCAGACCTTCCACTATCGCAGCGATCACCAACGCGATGCGTGGCGGTGCGCGCATTGCAGCGCCCATTTTTTACGGCAAGCGTGGTCACCCGGTGGGTTTCGCGGCAAGCTTGCGTGCGCAGTTGCTCGCTTGCAGTGGCGACGCCGGCGCGCGAGCCGTGTTACTGGCACAAGCCAGCGACATCAGCACGGTCGAGACGGATGATCCTGGCGTGCTCGCCGATATCGATACGCGCGCGGAACTCGCCCGCGTCTGCGGCGAGGTTTAGTACCACCCATGCATCCAACGCCGCGAGAGGTGCGTACAAGATGTGTGCGCCCGACTCGTGCCAGCTCCCCCTAACCCATGCCCAGCGTTGATCCTGCTCCGGAACAACTGGTGAGCTTGCTCGCTGCCAGCGCTCGCGGCGAGCAAGCGGCGTTCGCTCAGCTATATGCGTTGACTTCTGCGCGCTTGTTCGGTGTGGCGTTGCGCATGATGCGCCGGCGCGACTGGGCGGAGGAAGTGCTGCAGGAAGCTTTTGTCAGCGTTTGGCAGCACGCGGCCGAGTACAACAGCGCCAAAGCCGCGCCGCTGACCTGGATGACCACCATTGTGCGCAATCGCTGTCTCGATTGGTTGCGGCGTCCGCAACACGAAACCGCCGCCGACGATGAGGCTATGACGCAAATCGTCGACGATGCTTCGGGGCCGCTGGAGCGCCTGATGCAAAGTGCTGCGATGAAGAGCATCTTTTCCTGCTTGAAGGCGCTCAGCGCGGTGGAGCGGCAGACCATCACGCTTGCCTTCTTTCACGGGTTAACGCACGCTGAATTGGCCAAGCACCTGCGCCAGCCATTGGGCACGATCAAATCGAGCGTGCGCCGCGGTTTGCTGCGGCTGAAGGAGTGCCTGGGGTGAGGCGGCGATGAACTACGATAGCCCCAAGTTGCGCGACATGCTGGCTGCCGAGTACGCGCTCGGCACGCTGCATGGCCGCGCGCGGCGGCGCTTCGAGCGGCTGCTGGCGCGCGATGAAACGCTGCGTCAGCTGGTCGAGCAGTGGCAGCAGCGCCTGGCGCCTTTGGACTACGTTGTACCCGCACAACAGCCGCCGGAGCGCGTGTGGCTCGCTATCGCGCGGCGCATCGCAGCACCGCGCCCGACTGCCGCCGGCGAGCGCCCGCGCACGCGAGCAGCAGGCGGTTTTTGGAACAACCTTGGATTCTGGCGCGCACTCGGAGTCGGCGCCAGCGCCGTCGCTGCGGCGTTGCTCATCTACTTGAGTGTGGTGCCGGTTGCTCCGCCCGAGCCGAGCTACGTGGCTGTGTTGCTGGACCAGCAGGCGCACCCGGCAGTGGCGATTAACTATCGCGCGGACAGCCGCCAGATCGCTGTAAGCGTGGTCGCGGTACAAACGTTGGGCGCCGAGCAGTCGTTCGAATTATGGGCACTGCCGAAGGGCGCCGCGCCGCGATCGCTCGGGCTGATTCCGGCATCAGGCAAAGTCGTGCTCAATCTTGCCGGCGACGCGCGTGTCGCGTTGGAGGAAGTGCCGGCGTTCGCGGTGAGCTTGGAGCCCAAAGGCGGTTCGCCGACCGGCGCGCCCACCGGGCCGGTGTTATACAGTGGGGCGCGAGTGCGGCTGTAAAGCCGTATGCCGGTGCGTAGCGGGCGACAGCTCGATTCGCCGTCAATGCATCAGCGCGGTTACATTGCGAACGGATCGATCGCGCTGTCGGCCCCTTCAGTGGCGCGGCGCAACCGTATGCTAAGCGTGCGCGCGATCTGCATGAGCACAGCCAATGCTAAGCGTGGCTGTTCCGCGCGCAGGCGCTCGAAGTCCGCGCGGGTCAAAACGGCGAATACGCATTCGTGCAAAGCAATACAAGCTGCCGAGCGTGGCGCGCCATCGATCAATGCCATCTCGCCGAGGCTGTCGCCACGCGCGAGCAACGCGACGGCATTCGGCCCGACCAAGTCTTGTTTGGTGACTTTGACCATGCCTTCGATGGTAAATAGCATGTAGTCGCCGGTATCACCCTCCTTAAACAACGGCGTGTCTTCGTGCGCGGAGTAGGCGCGCAAGTATTGCCACAGGCCAATTGCTTCCTCTGGCGGGATTTGCGGGAACACTGTTTGCAAAACGGAGTCTACTTCTTGCGCCGCCAAGGCGACGGGCTGCAAGTGATGGAAATTCGTTTCCGGCATGTTTAGGCCTGTTCTTTGCGAATGTTGCAAATGCGCTCGCTAGAATAAGGCGAGTCAACTAGTGCGCACAAGATGTGATGGCGCAAATTGGAAGAGGATGTCATGCGAATACTGGCAAACACACTGGCCGCAGCGGCGATGCTGTCGATTGCTATGTCCAGCCCGGCGCTGGAGTTTTCCCTAGCGGAGGCGCAAGCCGCGTGGCAGCGCGGTGACGCTGAGACGGCGCGCCAGCACTGGCAGGCGCTGGCTGATCAAGGCGACGCCGCCGCCAGTAACAATCTGGGGCATCTTTATGAGAACGGCATAGGCGTGGAGCGTGATGTCGGCAAATCCTTCGCGCTTTATCAGCGCGCCGCTGAAGCCGGCATAGCGACGGGACAGTTCAATCTGGGTGAGGCTTACGCGCGCGGACTTGGGACGCAGCAGGACACCGTCGAAGCGCTCAAGTGGTACATGCTGGCAGCCGCGGGCGGGGATAGTGATGCGACTGCCGCTGTGGAGCGCTTGCAGCAGCGCCTTAACCTGGATGAGATCGGCGAAGCAACCTTGCGCGCGCTGGATTGGCGGCGTGATCAGCACAAGCGCAAATCGCAGCCGTAGCCGCAACCGCTACCGTGGGTAAACAAGTAGGGAGTATCATCGTTAGAATCAATGGGGCAGACGCTATGGAAGGGCTGCTGGTGGTAGTGTATCCTACCCTTGCAGGCGTCGGTACGTGTTCAAGTGCTTGAGTGCTTCGCGAGCAAGACCCTCGCGCTGATAGAGCAGCGCCAAATTGTAGTGTGCGTCCGCCATATCGGGCGCGAGCTTAAGCGCTTGGCGATATGCTAGCGCCGCATCCTTGGCGCGGTTCTGGTCATCCAATAGCACGCCGAGATTGAACAAGAGCAGCGCGTTTGGCTCGCAGTACTGCAGTGCGGACCGATAGGTGCGCTCGGCAGCGGCAAATTGTCTTTGCGCATGCTGCAGGCGGCCAAGATTGACATAGGCATTGGTGTGCGCACGATCGAGTTCGATCGCGTTTCGATAGGCGGTAGCCGCGCCTTGGACATCGCTTTCTTCCAGTTCGCAGCCGTAATCAAACAAACTTTGCGCGCTTTGCAGTGGCGCCAGCTCGTTGCGCGCTGAGACAATAAAGCTCACCGAGCCGGCGCTCGGCGTGACTTCAAAATCAAGCAAGAACTGCCCCGAATCCGGCTGCCATTGCGCGCCGCCTTGGCGCACCACTAAACGCTCGCGGCTGCGGCTGCCCGCCGCGCTGATGCGCAATCCGCCGAGCGGCAATTGAGCCGGCAATTGTTGGCGCAAGGTTTTGAGCGATGCCGCGATACGCTCGCTGCTCATATTGCTGAAGGCCAACTCGCGCGCAGCTTTAAGCGTGACCAAATCTTGAAACGAGAAACGCAATTCGCGGCGCTTACCGCGCGTGGGCATGACAAAGCCGGCCTTGACCATGCCGGCGACCACGCTGCGCGAAACGCCGAGCATGCGCTGCACGTCTTCGACGCTGTAGCCGCTCATGAGCTTGCGGCGAGCATGGGGTTACTTCTTGCCGGCTTTAGCGCGTTCCTTTGCGGGAGCCTTTGCTGAATCGGCTTGCGGCACGCGCTTCGGCGGTTTGCGTTGAGATGCACTCGCGCCGGATTGCGGCTCGGCCGGCACGCGCGCCCCCGATTTCGCCAAGCTGGCGCGCAGCGCCTGCATCAAGTCGATCACTTGCGCTCCGCCGCTTTCGGGTTCCGCACTGGTGGCCACTTCCTGGCCTGCGATCTTGCGCTGCACTGCTGCCTCGATGCGCTGCTTTACCGCGTCTTCGTAGGCGTTGGGATCAAACGATTCGGCCGCGTGCTGTTCGATGAGCTGCACCGCCAAATTCAGTTCGGCGCTCTTAACGTCCGCCTTTTCGACCTCGATTTCCGCCAGTTTGCGCACTTCGTCCGCGTACAAAAGCTGCTGCAGTACCAAACCACCTTCGACCGGTCGCAGCTGCACGACGTACTGCTTGCCGCGTGACGCCCAGCGCCCCAGCGCACAGCGTCCTGTCGCGCGCATGCCTTCGGTGAGCAGCGCATAAGGCCGCGCGCCGCCTTTGTCCGGTGCGAGGTAATACGCTTTGTCGTAATAGATTGGATCGATCGACGCCGCCGGCACAAACGCAGTGATCTCTACCGTGTGCGAGCCCTTTTCTTCCAACTCTTTCAACTCCTCCGGGGCGAAGATCACGTATTGGTCTTTGGCGAACTCATAGCCTTTGACCATATCGGCGCGCTCGACGACGACGCCCTCTTTCGCGCACAGGTATTGCTGTTTGAGGCGAGAGCCGCAGCCCTTGTGCAATAAGTTGAATGAGACGCCGGCGGAGGCTTGCGTGGCGGAATAGAGCTTGACCGGAATCGATACCAAACCGAACGAAACGGTGACGGAAGCAATGGAGCGCGCAGCCATAGGCTAGAAACTCGCTGTCTAGGGCCCTATAGCATATATGGGGGCGGCAGTATGCTCAAGTCTGCGGTAGCCAACTCGTATTCGCCTCCTGGCGGGCGATGCAAATAGGGCACGCTCACCAGAAGTCTTTGCCCTGGCGCGTTCTGCTGAAACGCGTCGTCCAAAGTCGACCCAAAGTGTTCCTTGCGCGTGAAAGTCTGAACTCGCGGAACGCCGCGTTAGTTGACGTTAGAATTCTGCGACAAAGTCGGCACGCGATTTGTGGTGCCGACGTTCGCGCGAGCGAGCAAGGATCGCCTAAACCCGACTTCCGAGCTTAACCCAGCGTCACTTTTCTGCAGTTCGCCAGCGAACCTGGGAAAGAGCAAAGATACGAAGCGTGCGCTTCAAGACAGACGCACCGACTGCATGGTGTGCGGCGCATGGCCGTCGCTCAAATTATGAAAGCCAGGACGCTAACGGGCGTAATGTCTCCCGCAACCGAGCCCCGCCACACAGGTTGGCGGAGGTTTGACTATGCTCCTGTCCACGCGCTAAATTGAGCCGCCGCGACATCGGAGAAAGTTGTGTCTTCGCTTAAGTTCATCGACAAGATACCTGGCCATGCTGAAGCGCCAGCGTGGATTCTTCAGGTGATGGAATCCACATTGACCGCGCGCGAGATTCTGCGTCGGCGCGTCTATGAAGAGGTGTTGCGCTTTAATGCGCAGCCGAACACGGTCTTCCAAGGCTTGATGCAGCCAACCGACACCGAGCGTGTGTTAAATGGCTACAAAATGCGCGAACGACGCCCGCTAGTTTGGCAAGAGCAACTCGCTCAAGCGGTGCAAGCGTTTGAGCGGCGGGGGTTCCTACTAATTGTTGGCGACCGTCAGGTAGAAAACCTGGACGAAGAACTCACTGTTGCCGCCGAAACAGAGGTGACGTTTCTCAAGCTCGTGCCGCTCGTCGGCGGGTAGATGGGCTGGCTCGAGAAGTTGCGCGGCGCGCTGGGCGGCAAAGCCGCTCAGGTTACCGAAGATCTTGAAATCAAGGAGCTCGTTCACTCTTATCTGGTCGATCCGGTCGGCGGGGATCAATGGAAGATCGACGTCCGCGCCGTGCGCGCTGGAGCAGTAATACTGGACTTGCCAGTGGAGCGCGCGAGTGCCGTCATACGCAGTGTGCTGCTCGGCGAGATCTATAACCCCGCCGGCCAACAAGACTGGCTCAGACGCAACCGCAGCGAGAAATTGATTTCTGACCTCAGCCGGCGTGCCCTGCAGCTCACGCTGGAGGAAGCGCAGGTGCTGTTGGCCCTGCATGCCGAGGTCCAGAAACAAACGGACTGGCCGCGTTTCCCCGCATTGCCCAAGGCGATTGCGCGTAGCGCCCAAGACGGTGGCTGGACGGATGCGATCCGTCCGAGCTTTTCTCAGGTGCGGGAAGCCTTGCTTACCTCCAGATGGGCACAGTACGCGCAAGTGCGCAAGGCCGTCAAAGAGATCGAACTGCTGATCACTGGCGCCGCAAAGATTTGCAGTATCGAGTCTGACGCGTGGGGCGACAAGGCGCGTGCCACCCTCGATGTAATGGATGCCGCCACGCGCGAGCGTTGGCAAGCAGTACTCAACTACTGCGTCAGCGCTAAGGGCTCGGCCCCCAGTGGCAAGTGGCTCAAAGCAGGTGATGCCGTCGTCGAACAGTTCGGCAAATCCGCTTTCGCCGAACACGCCTACGCCTGGCTCGACTTGCTGCAAGAGCCGGCGCCAAAACGCGATGATCCTCAAGCGCGCCGGTGGCTGCTGAGCGAATCCAACGGCGATTTGCTCAAGGGCTTGGTCTGGCTGCTTGTACAAGTACCGGAGGTTGGCAGTGCTGCGGCATTGAGAAACGCGGCCATCGCCGCCTTTCGCAAGATTCCAAACTATGGCGCGCGCAGCGTCAAAGCCGGCAATGCCTGCCTGCAGGCATTGAAGCTTTTCCCGGGCTTGATCGGCGCCCGCGAGCTCGCGGTGCTGCAAGCCACGTTGAAGTTGCCCAGTCAAGCTGCGGCGGTAGCCAAAGCATTGACCGAATGCGCCAAGCGCCTGAACTTGAGCCTGGCGGAGATCGACGAACTCGCCACCTCCGACCACGGCTTTGCTGACGGGAGGCGCATCCTGCAGTTCGGCGAGTTCAGTGCAGAGCTACGCATCGAGAGCGATGCAGTGCTCGTGGACTGGCGCGATACGGACGGCAAGGCGCGCAAGGCCGAGCCAAAACAAGTGAAGAGCGAGTTCGCCGAACCGCGCAAAGCAATGAAACGCTTGATCGCAGACGTCGAGAAGACGCTGGCCGCCGTGCGCCATCGGCTGGAGCGCTTGCCCCTCGAAACGCGTGAATGGCCGGTCGACACTTGGCAGGAGCGCTACTGCAACCACGCGATCGTCGGCCCGCTCACCCGTCGGCTCATTTGGCGCTTTCGTGGTGAGAGCGAAAAGGCAGCGCTTTGGCTCGACGGTTGCTGGCGCGATGAATTGGGTGAGCCGGTAGACATTGCGGGTACCGCCGTACTGCCATGGCATCCGGTGTTTGCTAGCGCGCAGAGCGTACGCAACTGGCGCGCTGTGCTGTCCAAACACGAAGTCGTGCAGCCGTTCAAACAGGCACACCGAGAAATCTACTTACTTACCGACGCCGAGCGAAATACCCGAACTTACTCGAATCGGTTTGCTGCCCACGTGTTGCGACAGCATCAGTTCGCCAGTTTGTGTCTAGCGCGCGGTTGGCGGTATCGGCTGCAGGGCGTTTTCGACTCCCATAACACACCTGTACTTAGATTGCCCCATTGGAATCTGGAAGCGGAATTCTGGGTTGACGCCGCGGGCGGTAATCCGGATGCCGGTGCTAGCGCTTCAGGCATCTGGCTTCACGTGATGACCGATCAGGTGCGGTTTCGGCCGATGCCACGCGAAGGTGCCTCAGCCCTGGAAGCCACTGAAGCGCTTGCGCTCGAGGACGTGCCGCCGATCGTACTGTCCGAAGTCATGCGCGATGTTGATCTGTTCGTTGGGGTAACCAGCGTGGGCAACGATCCGACCTGGAATGACGGTGGGCCTGACGGTCGCTTCCGACAATACTGGCATGACTACTCTTTCGGCGCGTTGTCGATCGCGGCAGAAAACCGTGTGCAAATCATTGAGGAGCTGCTGCCGCGCTTGACACTGCGCGATTGTGCTCGCATCGACGGCAAATTCCTCGTGGTGCGAGGCCGTCTTCGCACCTACAAGATCCACATCGGCAGCGGCAACATCTTGATGGAGCCGAATGATCAGTACCTCTGCATCGTGGCGGACCGTTCGCCGCGGCAACCTGATGCGAAGTTGCCATTTGAGGGGGATGGCACGCTTGCGCTGATCCTTTCCAAGGCGTTTCTACTGGCGCGCGACGATCAAATCCAAGATGCAAGTATTACTCGGCAGATCGGCGTCGGACTGTAATGCGCTAGAGGCAAGACTGGTTTGGCGGCGACGAAAATCGCTAGACCGCTGACTCGAAAACGAGATCGACATTCGCACGATCCAACCACCGCCGTTGGCTTTAGGGTGGTCAACCCATGCACTCATTGTGCTTTGGGAACAACTGCGCAAACGGCCGGTGTCTTGTGCAAACGGCCTGCAAACGGCCGGTGTCAGGTCTTGCACTGCAACATATTGCCAGAAATGGGGCCTGCTAGTCAGCAATACACCTGAGGCAAACGTCAGCTTTGGGCGCGGGATTAATGTCAGCTTTTTTCTTCTCTGGCAGCGACTCGCTGGTATTTTCCGGAAGGTACACAATCAGCGGATTTTGTAGGCGGCCGGCCACGGACGGAACGGCAGCAATTGGCCGAAAACGAACGTCTGCAACTGCGGAGAGGCTGAAGCACCGTAGGCAGTCGCCGTGAGCGGTCTATATAACAGGGGGTAGTCGGATCGGCTCGACGCTCTCAACCGCTCGCGCCGCTCGCAACACTTTAGCGTCCTGAAACCTTGCGCCGACAAGCTGCATCGCGACTGGCAAGCCGTCGCCCGCAAAACCGCACGGCACTGTGGCGGCCGGCTGCTGCGTGAGATTGAATGGATAGGTAAACGGCGACCATTGCCACCAGCGTGTGAGGGCACTATCTGGCGGCACTTCGTGAGTGACTGCGAACGCGGTCGTCGCCAGTTGCGGCGTAACGAGCAAATCGTAAGTCTGATGTAGCAAATTCATGCGCCGCGCCAGCGTTTCGCGCTGGCGTTCGAGTGCCCGGTACTGCAAGGCCGAAATAGCGAATCCGGGTTGCGCCAGTTCTAGCATCGCTGGTTCGGCGAGAGCGCGCTGCTGCGCCGTCATTGGCTCTACCGCCATCGCCAGTGCGACCGCCCAGAGCGGCTGCATGATGGCAATAGGATCTTCCAGCACTAAATCGATTTCTTCGACGTGCGCGCCGAGTTGCTCCAGCTTCGCAACGCCATGATCGACCAATGCGGCAACCTTCGCGTCGACCTTGGCGTAGCCCAGCGTGCGGCTATAAGCGATGCGCATGCCGCGGATGCCATCTTCCAAGCCATCGCGAAAGTCGATGCCGAGCGGCGGTGCAGCGTAGAAGTCGCGCACATCGGGCTGCGAGATTACGGTGAGCATGAGCGCGGCGTCATGCACGGTGCGCGAGATCGGGCCTTGGTGCCATAAGGTCCACGGCGGCGGATGCGGGTGCACGGGAACCAGCCCGAAAGTCGGTTTGAAACCGAACATTCCACAAAAGCCTGCGGGAATGCGGATCGAGCCACCGCCGTCGGTGGCGATGTGCATCACGCCCATGCCCAGCGCTGCCGCTACTGCTGCGCCGCCGCTGCTGCCTCCCGGGGTCATCTCTGGATTCCACGGGTTGCGTGTGATGCCGGTGAGCCGGCTATCGGTGACGCCTTTCCAGCCGAACTCCGGCGTGCACGTTTTGCCGAGAATGACCGCGCCGTGCTCGCGCATGCGCGCCACCGAAGCGCTGTCTTCATCCCAGGCTTGGTCAGGATTGACGGTGAGCGATCCGCGCCGCGTGGGCCAGCCTTTGCACAACAAAAGGTCTTTCACCGTGGTCGGCAACCCATCGACCAATCCTTTTGGTTCGCCGCGCATCCAGCGCTGTTCGGATTCGGCCGCTGCTTGCAGCGCTTCCTTGGCACCGACGACAACGAATGCGTTATAGATCGGTTGCAGTTTTTCTATGCGCGCGAGGGCGGCACGCGTGACTTCGACCGGTGACAGAGTTTTGGCGCGGTAATGCTCAATGAGCTGTTGCGCGGAAAAGCCGAGAATGTCCGACATGTCGTTTAGCGTGTAAACGTAGGCAAAAAGGTACTTCGAATCTTACTGAGGTGCGCAAGTGCGCCGCTCCATGGAGCAGGCTGCGCACAAACTCAAAATAACAACGAAAGTCTAGAAAACGTTGGAAGCTCGGGCAGCCGCTGGCGCGACTGCCCGATTACTCTTTTGAGGATTACGCCGTCTTCTTATTCATTGCGCCCAATACGGCTTCGGCAGTGATCGGCATATGCCGTACCCGCGCGCCGACGGCGCGAAAGATTGCATTGGCCACCGCCGGTGCGACCACCGTCGAAGCGGGCTCACCGACGCCCACCGGATGCCGCCCCGATTCGATCAAGTGGATATCGAACTGAGGTACATCCACTTGCCGGATCGGTTGGTACTCGTGGAAGTTGGTCTGCTCGATGGCACCATTCTTATAGGTGAGACGTTCCGACATCACCTGGCTCGCACCCCACAACGCCGAGCCCATGATCTGAGCTTTGATGTTGTTCGGGTTGATCGCGAGGCCCATGTCCATTGCGATAGTGAGTTTATTGACGCGGTACTTGCCGCTCGACGGATCGACCGTGACTTCGGCAATCCCTGCCACCCAGGTCGGGCTTTGCCGCTCTTCGGCGGAGGAGAGCGCCACACCCATCGCCGTATTTGGCGGCAGCTTCTTGCCCCAGCCAGCTTTTTCAGCCGCAACTTTCAAGCAGTTCGCCAAACGCAATGCGCCGCCCACCGTGCCGGATTCATACTTTGGCCAAGTGTCGGGATTGGGCCACGGCAACGAAATCCAAAGCTGGTCCATGTAGTAATCCGACGGCGTGCCGGCCGGATAGCCGGTGTTGGGGATGCCGCGATTGCCGCCTTTGCCGTTCAGCATCGCCAAACGGAACTCGACCGGGTCTTTGCCCGCCGCGTGTGCCACCTCGTCCATAAACGACTCGACCACGAACATGTTGTACGAGTTTGACACCGTGCGCAGCGCGCTGGCTTGCACCGACCACGTGGTCTTGTCGCTGTTCCATGCACGCACCCGGTGATTCGGCACGTGATACCAGTGATCGCTGCCACCGATCGACCATTGATCGATGTCGGCTTTCTTGCCGTCGACCGAATCCAGCTGCAGCCAATCAGTGCCGTTGTTGAATTGCTTGCCGACGGCGAAGCGCGGCCCCATCCAGCCGCATACGATGTCGTGATTCATCGCCGTCAGCTGGCCGTTCTTCACGCCAGCTTTGAGTTTGTGCAGCGTCGGCGTGCGTGGGAATGAGGTGGCGAACTGCGACTCGCGCGTTTGGATGAATTTCACCGGTCGACCCAGTTCTTTCACGCAGTACGCGGCAGCCAAAGCGTCGTCGTAGTCTTGCTTGCCGCCGAAGCCGCCGCCGACCAAGTACTGATGCACGTAGACTTTCAGCTCTTCCGGTTTTTTGTTGAGCACCTTGGCCAAGTAGCCGGTCAGTGTCATACGCAGGAACGAAGTGCTTTGCGTGCCGATGTGCACATGCCAGCTATCGTCGGAGGCGTGCTGCACCACGCAGTTGATCGGCTCCATGGTCGCGTGGCACACCATGTCGCTGGTGTACTGCGCTTCGAGCTGTTTCTCTGATGCCGGCATCGCCGCATCGACATCGCCTTCCAGTACCCATGCCGCACTTTCTTCTGGGCGTTTCAAGCGTTCGGAAAAATCTTCCATGATGCCGTCGAGGCTGAGGCTGCCATGCGGGCCCGGATCGGAGGTGATCTTCAACGCTCTTGCGGCTTTGACGGCGGCGGGATAGGTCTCGGCAAGTGCTACTACCCAGCCGGTGCACTTGCCGATCGAGTCGTCGATCGTCACCGATTTCAAGTAGCCCGGAATCGACTTCGCGGCGCTGTCGTCGACGCTCTGCACTTTGGCACCGTAACGCGAGCGCGGTATCGCCAGCGCGCCGTAGGCCATGCCCGGCAGGAACACATCCATGCCGTACTTCGCTTGGCCGTTGGTTTTTGCGGGGATGTCGAGTGCCGGCACGGACTTGCCGATGATTTTGTACTTGCTGCGGTCTTTCAGTTTTACTTGTTTGAAGTCGTTCGGGTAGGAGAACTTACGGTCGAGTTTTACTTTTTGCAGAATCTCGCCGTAGCTGACCGACTTGCCCGAAGCCTTGTCGATGACGCGGCCTTCCGCAGCATGGCAGTTGGCCATTTGTGCGCCGAGCAACTTGCAACCGGCTTCGGTCAATGCGATGCGTCCGAGCGCGCCAGCACGCGCGATGCGGTCAAATTCGGTGGTTACGCTGCCGCTATTGACGGTGTAAGCCAGACCGTAAACAGCGAAGTCCTCGACGCTCTCGAGCGGCATGTCCAGGCGCACTTTGCTCCATGGTACTTCCAATTCTTCGGCAATGATTTGCGCGAAAGCGGTGCCGATGTGCTGGCCCATTTCCGCTTTGACGATGTGCATCGTCGTGGTGCCGTCCGGCGTCATGGTGAACCAGATCGACGGCGTGAAGGCGGCGGTGGCAGGCTCGGCGGCGGCAGCGGCCGCACCGCTCATCAAAGCCGGCGGCACACCGATGCTTAAGAATGCGCCGCCCGAAAGCGCGGCGGAGCGCACCAAAAACTCGCGTCGTGAGACGTTGGGCAAGTTGTCTTTAGCCATGGTTCGTCTCCTTCATCATCTGCACGGCGCGCTTGACGGCGCCGACGATGCGCGGATAGGTGGCACAGCGGCATAAGTTGCCGTTCATGCCTTCGATGATGTCTTTGTCGGTCGGGTTGGGGTTCTGCGCCAGCAGCGCAGCGGCTTGCATGATTTGGCCGGACTGACAGTAGCCGCACTGCGGCACTTGGATCTCGACCCAAGCCTTTTGCACTGGGTGCGCACCTGCCTGGTGCAATCCTTCGATGGTCGTGATGGCGGCCGCACCGACATCGCCCACATTGATTTGGCAGGATCGCACTGCTTGTCCATTCAGGTGCACGGTGCAAGAGCCGCACAGACCGAGGCCGCAGCCGTAGCGTGTGCCGGTCAAGCGCAGTTCTTCGCGTAGTACCCAGAGCAGCGGTGTATCGGGCGGGGCGTCAGAGAGGAGGCTCTGACCATTGACTTTCAGGTTGATCATGCCGAGTTCTCCTTAAAGTGGCGGGGAAGTGCCACTCGCAGTATGCGCTCGAATCGCGACGTTCGGCAACGGCGAAAGTAAGATTTTCGCGCGCGAGTAGAATCACACTTTTTCCACCGTGCTCGAACCTTAGCCGCAGACTGCTTGCGGCGCGGCCACTTGAGTGCTGTGCATACAAGAACTAACCAGGACGGAGTCAGCATGCGTTGGGATTTTCCTTATGCTTCACAAAGAATGCCGGTCATGGCGCGCAACGTTGTGGCCACCTCGCAGCCGCTCGCGGCGCAAGCAGGTTTGCAGATGCTCGCCAAAGGCGGCAACGCGGTTGATGCCGCTGTCGCTACCGCGATTACTTTGACGGTGGTCGAGCCGCCGATGAATGGCATCGGCTCGGATGCGTTCGCCATATTGTGGGACGGCAAACAACTCGTCGGGCTCAACGCTTCCGGCCGCGCGCCAGCGGGCTGGACCGAGCAACGCTTCGCCGGGCGCGACGCCATGCCGATGTTCGGCTGGGATTCGGTCACGGTGCCGGGCTGCGTGTCGGCGTGGGTGGCGCTGCACGAGCGCTACGGCAAGCTCAAGTTCACGGATTTGTTCGAGCCGGCAATGCGCTACGCCGAGGGCGGCTACACCGTCTCGCCGATTACCGCCTCGGCATGGGAAGGGCAGATGCCGAAGTACACGGATTACCCCGACTTCGCGGCGGCGTTCCTGCGCCACGGCAAACCACCGCGGCCGGGCGAGTCGGTGCGTTTTCCGGAACAAGCGAGAACGCTAGGGCTGATCGCCGAGAGCAAAGGCAAAGCGTTTTACCAAGGCCAGCTCGCCGAGCAGATCGTCGCGCATTCGCGCGCCGGCGGCGGCGCGATGAGCATGGAAGATCTGGCTGCGCACAAAGCGGATTGGGTCGAACCGCTCGGCCAAGACTACCGCGGCTACCGCTTGCACGAAATTCCGCCGAACGGGCAAGGCATTGCCGCGCTCATCATGCTCGGTATTCTCAAAAACATCGACATGAGCCGCTATGCGGTCGATTCCGCCGACAGCGTGCACGCGCAGATCGAAGCGATGAAGCTCGCGTTCGCGGACGTGTACCGCAACGTCTCCGATCCGGCCACGATGCAAGTCACGCCCGCGCAAATGCTCGATCCCGACTATCTCGCGCAGCGCGCGAAGCAAATCGATATGAAAAAGGCGAAGTATCCGCTCGCCGAATTGCCGCGCGGCGGCGAAACGGTGTACCTCACCGCGGCGGATGCTTCCGGCATGATGGTGTCGATGATTCAGTCGAACTTCATGGGTTTCGGCTCCGGCATCGTCGTCCCAGGCACCGGCATCGCGTTGCAGAACCGCGGTTACGGATTTAACTTGAAGCCCGGGCATCCGAACCGGGTCGGTCCGCGCAAGCGGCCATTTCAAACCATCATTCCGGGTTTTCTCACGCGCGGCGGACAACCGGTGATGAGCTTCGGTGTCATGGGCGCGGTGATGCAAGCGCAAGGGCACGCGCAAATGGTCGTGCGTGTGGTGGATTACGAGCAAAACCCGCAAGCTGCCTCGGACGCGCCGCGCTGGTTTGTGGATTTGGAGATGAACGTCTCGTTCGAGAAGGAATTCGATCCGGATGTAGTGAAAGAACTGCGCGCGCGCGGGCATCGCGTCGGCAGCGATGCGCTCGGTTTTAACTTCGGCGGCGCGCAGTTGATTCATCGGCTGGAAGATGGCTACTGCGGCGCTTCGGACCACCGCAAGGACGGTTGCGCGATCGGGTTTTAATGATTTTGTCTAAGGCTTGCCGGCGGCTACGCAACTAACAGTCGTTCGAACGGCGTTCTGTTACACTTGCGCGCCGTTCGCCGGCCGCGCATCTGCGGGGCACAACGAGCAGCATCCTAGGGGTTACTCAACATGAACGCTTTGCTGTCGATCTCGCGCGCCATCGACGCGCTCAACGAGCGCATCGGGCGCACGGTGCTCTGGCTGGTGCTGATTGTGGCGTTGGTAAGCGCCGGCAACGCCGTCTACCGCTACGCTTTTCACATGAGTTCCAACGCATGGTTGGAGCTGCAATGGTATTTGTTCGGCGGCATATTCCTGCTTTGTGCCGGCTACACCCTGCGCCACGACGAACACATCCGCATCGACGTGCTGGCCTCGCGCTGGTCGCGGCGCACGCAGGTCAAGATTGACATTTTCGGTTCGATCTTTTTCTTGCTGCCGATGGCGATCCTGATCATGTGGCTGTCTTGGCCGGTGTTCATGAACGCCTGGAATAGCGGTGAGGTTTCGAGCAATGCCGGCGGCTTGATCCGATGGCCGGCACGCCTGCTCATTCCGGTGGGCTTTTTCTTGCTGACGCTGCAGGGGTTTTCCGAGCTAATCAAGCGCATCGCTTTCCTCAAAGGATTGATCCCCGATCCCGGCGAGAAGCACAAGGATCCCGCATTGGAGTTGATGGAGCAGCAGCAGTCTGAGCTACAAGCCGCAGAGGCGGCCGCCAAAGGAGTGAATAAATGACGGCCTTCATTATCGAGAACATCGCCCCGCTGATGTTCATCACGCTGGTGGTGTTTCTGCTGCTTGGCTATCCCGTCGCGTTCGCGTTGGCGGCAGTCGGATTGTCGTTCGGCTTTATCGGCATTGAGCTCGGTTTGCTCGAGCCGGCACTGCTGCAAGCGCTTCCCGAGCGTTTATTCGGCATCATGGCGAACGATACGCTTCTGGCGATCCCGTTTTTTACCTTTATGGGATTGGTGTTGGAGCGTAGCGGTATGGCCGAGGATCTGCTCGATACCATCGGCCAGTTGTTTGGCCCGCTGCGCGGCGGGCTCGCTTACGCGGTGGTTTTTGTCGGCGCGCTGCTCGCTGCAACCACCGGAGTCGTGGCGGCTTCGGTGATATCGATGGGGCTGATCTCGCTGCCCATCATGCTGCGCTATGGTTACAACCGGCAGCTTGCGTCCGGCGTGATCGCCGCGTCAGGCACGCTGGCGCAGATCATTCCGCCGTCGCTGGTGCTCATTGTGTTGGCCGATCAGCTTGGCCGCTCGGTGGGCGACATGTATGCGGGCGCGATTATCCCAGGCCTGTTCCTGACCGGTTTGTACGTCATTTACGTGCTGATCCGTTCGTTTGTGCAACCCGATTCCGCGCCGGCTTTGCCGCCGGAGGCACGCACGCTGCGCGGCTGGGCCTTGTTCAAGCGCGCGCTGGTTGCACTGGTGCCTCCGTTAGCTCTAATTTTTTTGGTGTTGGGTACGATCTTTCTGGGCATGGCTACGCCGACCGAAGGTGGAGCCATGGGCGCCACCGGCGCCATCTTGCTTGCGCTGGCGAAGCGGCGGCTCGATTGGTCGTTGCTCAAGCAAGCAATGAACTCCACCGCCAAGCTAACTTCGTTCGTACTATTCATCTTGGTCGGTGCGACGGTGTTCAGTCTCACTTTTCGCGCAGTGAACGGCGATTTGTGGGTAGAACACTTGCTGACCAACTTGCCGGGCGGGCAAGTCGGCTTCTTGATCGTGGTCAACATAATGGTGTTCCTCCTCGCCTTCTTCTTGGATTTTTTCGAGTTGGCATTCATCATTGTGCCGCTGCTCGGACCGGTCGCGGAGAAGCTCGGTATCGATTTGATCTGGTTCGGCGTGTTGCTCGGCGTCAACATGCAGACGTCGTTCATGCATCCTCCGTTCGGCTTCGCGCTGTTCTATCTGCGCAGTGTTGCACCGGCGCGGCAGTACCTCGACAAGCTGACAGGTAAATTAATGGCGCCCGTCACTACAGGCCAGATTTATTGGGGCGCAGTGCCGTTTGTGGTGATCCAGGTCATCATGGTCGGCATCTTGATCGCCTTCCCAGGCATGGTGACGCACTCGCTTCACAAGAGCACAGTGGACCCGTCCAAAGTCCAGATTGAGATTCCCAGCATGGATGACGTCCCCGGCACGCCAGCTGCGCCCGGCAGTGAGGCGGCGCCATCCGATTCCAGGGCGGGCGAGCAGGGTGAGCCAGAAATTCCAGATTTTGGTCAGCCCAAAGAAACCGATGGTGCGGCTGGGCAGCCCTCGACCGCGCAAGATCCAAGTGCAAAGGAGGGCGGTGAATTGGAGGATCTCTTTAAGCAATAGGCGACGTGTTCGTTTTGGCGGCCGCTCCAGCGTACGCGCCCCGCCGTTTGTGTCAGTTGGGTCGCACGTAGCGAACTACGTGCTGCGCCTCTTAGACCTTGCTTACCCTAATGAAATTCGCGTCCTGCGTCGACCGCTAGCGTTTGGCCCGTGATGCTGTCGGTCTCGCATAGCGAAACCACTTGGCGCGCAACATCGTCCTTGTCCGCCGCGCGTTTAAGCAGCGAATTTTCGCGTGCCCGTTGCTGGGAGGCGGGGTCGAGATTGGCGGTTGCGCGTGTGCCCTCAGGGTAGCCTGCGCAACGCAGCTGACCAGGATGTCTGGGGCGAGTGCCACCGCCATGCACGTGTCAGGTGGATGAGCCCGGCCTCCGATACCGCGTAGGTGATCGATGGGCCGGACGGCGCCAGACCGGCGATGGAAGTTGTACTAACGATGCGCCCGCCAGCTTGCTTGCGCATCGCGTCAGCCGCGGCGCGGATGCACAGCATCGGCCCCGTTAGATTTACGCCTAAGATCTTCTGCCAAACCTCGTGGGTAAGCGCGTCGAGATCCTGAAACGTGATCCATTTGTTGTACGCGGCGTCGTTCACCAAAATGTCTAGCAGGCCGAACTTGGCCAGCCCGTCGCTGACCATGCTTGGCACTTGTTGCTCGCTCGTGACGTCGCAGCCGATGGCCTCCGCGCACACACCCAGGCTGCGCAAATCCGTAGCGACCTGCTCGGCGCCATCGCGGCTGTTGGCGTAAAGCACGGCGACGTCGCAGCCGCTCTTGGCCAGAGCGAGACAAACGCGTTGACCCAGGCCGCCGATACCGCCGGTGACCACGGCGATTCTTCCCGTTAGCTGCTGGCGTCTCCTTGCTCTATCGTGGTGCCACAATGTCTGAAAGATTCGCCAACATCCGCGGTTCGCTGCAAGAACGCATTCTCGCAGCCGGGAACGATACCCCCTTCAATCGTGCCTGAGACCCGCAAGTGGCGAGAAAGCCTGGCGTGCGGGCTGGCTCGCGGCATCTGTTGGCAGCGCGGCGGCATGTGGTGCTGCTGGGGGTGTGCGCTCTCTCGCGCGCGGTTGCGGATGCCACCCGAGCACGGCGAGTAGAACAAAAAAGCCGACGACATACGCAACCGCGATATACCAGCCGTGCCGCAACCACAACCCGACCGATTTCGCTTCCGGATACATGTTGGAAAGCGCGACGCCGGCGGACGAACCGAACCAAATCATCGAGCCGCCGAAACCAACTGCAAAGGCGAGCATGCCCCAATCGTAGCCGCCTTGCTTGAGCGCCAAGGCGGTGAGCGGAATGTTGTCGAACACACTGGACACGAAGCCCAAGCCGAACACCGTTTGCCAAGACGCAGCGGGCAGCTCCTCGACCGGCATGAGCGAGGCGCACAGCACCAGTGCGAGCAGAAACACCGAGCCCTTGAAGCTTTCCGGCAGAATTTCCCAGTCCGGCCGCCGCAGCCCAGCGGTAAGCAATACCGCGAGCGCTACCGCGATACCAATGAACGGGAAGTGGCTAGCTAGGGCATTGAACTTCAAATTGACGATTACGTTGGTGAGGATGGCGGCAAGCAAGATGAATAGGACGATGCCCACGCGCGTCCAGTCCACGTGTGTATGTTGATGCGCGCCTTTGAGAATGGGCGAATAGCGTTGCTGCGCGATCGCGGCGGGGATGCCGAAGACGAATAACGCCGCTAGTGCCGCGATGAAAGCATCGAACACCTGCACGGGATTGACGCCGTCTATCCACATCATCGTAGTCGTAGTATCGCCGACTACCGAACCCGCGCCGCCGGCATTGGATGCCGCGACAATCGCGGCGAGATAGCCAATGTGCACTTTGGCGCGAAACAGTTGATGCGCCATCGCGCCACCAATCAGCGCCGCGGCGATGTTGTCGAGAAACGACGACAGCACAAAGACCAGAATGAGCATGATAAACGCACCCTTCCAGTCGTCTGGTAGATACTTGGGCAGGATCACCGGCACTCGGCTCTTTTCGAACTGGCGCGATAGCAAGCCGAAACCAAGCAACAGGCACAGCAGATTCGTCAAGATCACCCACTCATGCTGCAAGTGCGCAAGCAAGCCGCTCAGCCCGGGACCCGTCTCGAAGCCGGTAAAGGCGAGCTTGTAGAGCGCGATGACGGCCAAGCCGGTGAGGGCGACTTGCAGCGTGCGCGAGTGGAATAGAGCAACGCCGAGCAGGGTGAGGGCGAACAAGATGAAATCGACTGGAATACCGGCGATGGCGGGCCCATCCGCCGCCATGGCGAGCCCCGTGTGCAGCGACAACGAACATGCAAGCGAGCGCGCGTAAGGTTTTCTCATAGCCCTCTACACGTTGTTAGAAAAAAGCCCTCCGCCAGTCGGGAGGGCTCCTAGGGAGTTGTAGGGTGACAGAGCGCAACGTGCCCACGCGGTCGTCTATCGCGAAGGAGAAGCTCTGTGGCCACGCTGCGCTTCGCGCACCCTAAAAACTGCTACTTCGCTTTGCCGACCTTGGAATTGAACAAGTAGTTCTCGTAAGTCAACTCGGCCACGCGCGCCCATAAGAACTGATCATCGCGGAACTTCTTCCACGCTGGGTAAACGCGCTTCCAGTGCGCACTCTTGGACAATAGTTCCTCGTATAGTTCGTATGCTGCTTTTTCGCACGCCTCCATGATCGCGCGCGGATACGGGCGCAGCTTTGCGCCGCCCGCCACGAGCCGGCGCAGCGCCGGCGGGTTGACCGCGTCGTAGCGTGCCGGCGTGGTGACGCAGACCTCGTTACATGCAAGTTTGATGGCAGCTTGATAATGCTTTGGCAGCTCGTTGAATTTTTTTTCGTTGATCAACGCGTGCGTCATCGGTCCGCCTTCCCACCAGCCCGGATAATAGTAAAAGCTGGCGACCTTATTGAAGCCGAGCTTTTCGTCGTCGTAAGGGCCAACCCACTCTGCGCCATCGATCGTTCCTTTTTCGAGTGCGGGATAGATATCCGGGCCGCCGATTTGCTGCGGCACCGCACCGAGCTTGGCGAGAATCAAGCCGGCCATGCCGCCGATGCGGAACTTTAGTCCTTTCAGGTCCTCGACCGTCTTCAATTCTTTACGAAACCAGCCGCCCATTTGGCAGCCAGTGCTAGCTGCGGCGAATGCGACACACCCGTAGTCTTTGAATAGCGGTGCCATCGCTTCCGCGCCGCCGCCGGAGAACCACCATGCATAGTTCTGGCGAGTATTGCCGCCGAAACCGACCGAGGTGCCGAATGCAAAGGTGGGGTCTTTGCCGTAGTAGTAGTAGCTGGAGGTATGGCCCATCTCTACGGTACCGGCTTGCACCGCGTCCAGCACTTGTAGCGGAGGCACGATTTCACCTGCCGGAAACGGGCGGATATTGAACTTGCCGTCGGTGACTTCCGCCACCCGCTTGGTGATCGTCTCAGCCGCACCGTAGAGTGTATCCAGGCTCTTGGGCCAGCTTGCCGCCAACCGCCAGTTGATAGTCGGATAGGACTGTGCGATGGCTGGCGCTGCAATGACCGCTGCGCTGCCGGCCGCACCGGCGGTCGCCTTCTTTAAGAATGATCTGCGCTGCATGTTTTCTCCTGAAATTGAAGTTGCGCGTGCGTGACGCCGCCACGGCGTCGCGTGAGGCGAAAACACGTTGCCACGACGCACTCGCACGCGCGAATCGTCCACGACGGCACACGCGCTACTTGCTGCCGCCGAGCTTGGAGTTGAACAAATAATTCTCGTACGTCAACTCCGCCACGCGCGCCCACAAGAACTGCTCGTCACGGAATTTCTTCCAAGCCGGATATACGCGCTTCCAGTGGGCGCTCTTGGTTTGAAGTTCCTCAAAGAGTTCGTATGCGGCTTTCTCGCACGCCTCCATGACGGGACGCGGGAACGGGCGCAGTTTGGTGCCGCTCGCAACTAAACGGCGCAGGGCTTGCGGATTCAGCGTGTCGTACTTGGCCGTGCTAGTCACGCATGCTTCGCTGCAGGCAGTCTTGATCGCTACTTGGTAGTGCTTGGGCAGTGTTTCCCATTTCTTTTCGTTAATTAGCGCCATGCTGATCGGGCCGCCTTCCCACCAGCCGGGGTAGTAGTAGAAACTGGCGACCTTGTTGAAACCGAGTTTCTCGTCATCGTACGGGCCGACCCATTCAGCGCCGTCGATGGTGCCTTTCTCCAAAGCCGGATAGATGTCAGGTCCGCCGATTTGCTGCGGCACCGCGCCAAGCTTTGCGAGGATCAAACCCGCCATGCCGCCGATGCGAAATTTCAGACCTTTTAAGTCCTCCACGGTCTTGATCTCTTTTCGGAACCAGCCGCCCATCTGGCAGCCGGTGCTCGCCCCGGCAAACGCGACGCAGCCGTATTCCTTGAACAGCGGCGCCATCGCTTCTGCACCGCCGCCAGAGAACCACCAAGCGAAGTTCTGACGCGTATTGGGGCCGAAGCCGATCGAAGTGCCGAGCGCGAATGTGGGATCTTTGCCGAAGTAGTAGTACGTCGCGGTGTGCCCCATTTCAACTGTGCCGGCCTGCACTGCGTCGAGCACTTGCAGCGGCGGCACAATCTCGCCGGCAGGGAAGGGCCGAATATTGAATTTGCCGTCGGTCAATTCCGACACGCGCTTGGTGATCTGCTCGGCCGCGCCATACAGCGTATCCAAGCTCTTCGGCCAGCTCGCGGCGAGTCGCCAATTGATCGTCGGGTACGACTGAGCAATGGCCGGTGCGGCTACTACGACGGTACCAGTGGCGACACCCGCGGTGGCTTTCATAAGGAACGATCTGCGCTGCATGATTTCTCCTCTGTGGACGATTTTATTTGGGCCTCGCTATAGCCGCCCAGCGCATTCTGCCACATTATGCACAGGCGACCGCAGCAAAAGCGCCGTGTCCGCTGCACACGAATTTCAGTGCCGCGATCTGCGTAGAGCTGGTCTAAAGTCTCGCTAGCGTGATCCCAGCGCGGCCTCCAAGCTTTGCTTTTGCATCAAGACATCGCGCCAAACGTCAGGCCGTTCAGTCAAGCGATCGAACACGGTGTCGATAGTGAAATCGGTTGGATAAGCATGCTCCAATTCCTCCCAGGTGAGCGGCATCGATACCGGGGCGCCAAGCAGGCCGCGCGGCGAGTAAGCGCAATTTAGCGTGCGCGTGCGCGCGTTCATGTTGTAGTCGATGAAAATCTTTCCGGTGCGCTTGTCGATGCTCCAATCGATGGTGACATCTTTGGGGTAGCGTTGCTGCAGATGGCGGCTGATCGTTTCGCTGATGCGGCGCACCGCATCGAAATCGAGCGTGCGCACGATCGGCACGAAAATGTGCAAACCGGTCTTGCCCGAGGTTTTGACGAAAGAGCGCAGTTTCATAGCGGTCAGCACTTCGTTTAGGTGCAGCGCGACCGCCCGGCCCTTGTCGAAGGCGGGGCGGTTGAATTCGGGCTCTTCGCCCTTTGCTTCTTTCCCAGAGTAAACGTATGGATCGATATCGAACACCAAGTAGTCGGGAAAATTCAGGATCGACGCATCCAGTGTGGCCATCGATCCGATGAACTTGGTGCTCGCTCCCGAGCGATCGGGCAGGGGATTGATGCGCGAGTGCCAGACATGAAACTCGAGCGCGCCGCTTTGACCGAGCCAAAGCAGCGTCGGCAAATTGTTGCAGACAAGATAGCGGTGATCGACATCTTTGGTTTCTGAGTACACCGCGACGCTTTCGACGAAGTCGGGCAGCTTCACGCTGTCCCAATGTTTTTGGAAGAAGCGCTCACCCGTGATGCCGTCGGGCATGCGGATAACGGTCAGTGCGCGGTCCGCCAGGTGCGGCAGCATGTAAGGCGCGATGCGCGCGAGATAGCACAGCAGATCGCGCTTGGTGAGCGCGGCGTGCTTGGGCTTCTTCTGCGCTGGCCAGAGCGCCTTGTTGAGATTGGTAACGCGGATTTGATGCGAACCTATGCTGAGCGTGCATTCCGTACGCTCATGCGCCAGTTGTTGCAGCACGCTGGCGAGGCGTTGCTGAAGCTGTGCGCTTTCGTTGTGCGCGCCATGCGGGCGCGGTGTGGGCGCGCCGATCCCGCCCGGATCGACGTCGTCGCGCAAGCGCAGGAATACTGGGGCACGCAATTGTTGCGCCGGCGTGAGTTCGCTGAATTTCACTTCGGCGACCAGTTTCGGGCGTACCCAAGTCGCGGGCATGTCTTGCGGCGGAGCTTGCGTAAACGGGCAGCGCTGAGTGATCAAAGGCATCAGCCGTTGCTTGAGCGTGCGCAGGGTGGCGTCATCGAATCCGGTGCCGACATTGCCGACAAATACCAGTTTGCGCTGCGTATTCCAGTAGCCGAGCAAGAGCGCGCCGAGTGAGGATTGGCGATGGCCGCTACCCGCTGAATAGCCGCCGATGACAAACTCGGCACTGTGTTGCGTTTTGACTTTACGCCAGTTCGGCGAACGCCGTCCGCTCTCATACTTGCTCGACTTGTGCTTGGCAACGATGCCTTCCAGGCCGCTGTGCAGCGCTGCCTGATACATGGCGCTGCCATCGGTATCGGCATGAATGGATTTGATGTGCCCATTCTCAAGGAGGCACTGCAAAAGGTAGCGCCTGCGCAGCGTGTAAGGCAGGCCGCGCAGATTGCGGCCGGCGAAGTGCAATAGGTCGAAGCAGTACAGCACGCACGGCGTTGTCCGCTGCGCGGCGTCGATCTCTTGCTTGAGCTTGAGCTGCGCGCGGTTTTGCAGCGCATGGAACGATGGCGCGCCGTCTTCGAAAGCTACCAACTCGCCATCGAGCAGCATCGTATCCGCAACTTGTTGTTGCAGCGCTAGGGCGATTTCCGGAAATGCCGCGGTGTAGTCTCGCCCGGTGCGCGAGCGCAATCGCACCCGGCCTTGCTCGATAAAAGCGAGCACGCGGTAGCCGTCGAGCTTGGGTTCGAACAACCAATCCGCATGAGTAAAGGGCTGCGGCGCGCTGGCCGCGAGCATGGGCGCAAGCTTGGCGGGGAGTTCCTCTCTCTCGCCGTGCACCACCAACTCTTCCAGCGCAACGCGCACCGGCGCGGGCTGAGTGCGCAGCATTTGCGGCGTGAGCCCGCTCAGTACCGAGCGCGCGTGTTGCTCCGGTGCGGTACCGTGCCAGCGCGTGTCTTTGTGCTTGATCAGGAGCCAGTTCTTGCCGTCACCTTTGACCGATTGGTCGCCTGTGCGACCGGTGAGAGTTTGGTCGCCTACGCGACCGGTGCGCACCAATGCGAAAGAGCCTTTCAGTTTTTCGCCCAACAGAAAAAAACTGAGTTTGCCGGCTTCGAGTTCACGCCGCACTCGCGTTTGCGCGGCGTCGCGGTCGTGAAATGCATAGACGCCGCCTTCGTCCGGCGAATATACGCCGCAGTCCCACACGATCACCTCGCCCGCGCCGTATTGCTTCGGCGGGATCACGCCTTCGAACGTCGCGTACGCCAGCGGATGATCTTCGGTCGGTACCGCTAAACGCTTGTCGGCGTGATCCATGCTCGGTCCCTTCGGCACCGCCCACGATTTCAGCACGCCGTCCAACTCTAAGCGCAGATCGAAATGCAGCGCGCGCGCGGCGTGCTGCTGGACGACGAACAGCAGAGGCCCGTCGCGCGGTGCCGGTGGCTGCGGCGGCGGCTCCGGTGTGCCGCCAAACGAGCGCTTGGCGGCATAGTCGCTGAGCGCGGCGGTGCCGTCGCGCGGTCGCTCGCTGCCGCGCTTGCTAGCCGCAGCGGCGGAAGTCTGTTTGCGTCCGGCCATGGCGCGAGTTTCGTCCCCGCGCGCACTACCGCGCTAGGTAGGACTGCAGAACCGCCGCGTCATCCTCGGCGGCATAGCCGCGCTCGATGGTGCGCAGAAAAGCTGCATAGGCTGCATGCGCCATGGGCGTTTCGAAACCGGCTGTGCTCGCTTGCTGCAGAAACAGCGACAAGTCCTTGGTAAGCAGCGTAGTCGCCGCTCGTGGGGCAAGGTCGCCCGCCAGCGCGCGCGGGATACGATCGGGCACGATCCAGCTCGCGCCCGAGCTGGCGCCAATGACGGCAAGCATGGTGCTGGCGTCGAGACCCAACTTCAAGCCGAGCGCGATCGCTTCGCAGCCGGCAACGAGATTCGACGCTGCGATCATGTTGTTGACGAGTTTCATGCGCGCGCCGTCGCCGATGCGCTCGCTGATGCGGAACAATTTGTTCGATAGCGCATGCAACAGCGCGGCGCACTGCTCGAACGCCGCCGGCGCCGCCGCGACCATCATGCTCATCTCGCCCTTTTCCGCGCGCAGCGGGCCGCCGGAAACGGGCGCATCGATAGTTTGAACATTGCGCGCGGCTAAACGCTGCGCGGCAAGCGTGACATACTCCGGCGCCAGCGTGCTGGAAAGCACCACCGTGCTGCCGCCGCGCAGACCGTGGAACGCGCCGTCCGGCCCGAACAAGATCGCGTCGGTCTGCTTGTCGTCTACCACTAAAGTGATGACAATGTCGCTCGCGGCGGCGAGGACCGCTGGACTTGGGCTAATCGTTGCGCCCATGGCGGCGGCTTCCGCCTCGGGCTCTGGGCGGATGTCGCGCACCTGCGGCGCATATCCCGCGTGCAGTAAGCGCTTGGTCACGGCTAATCCCATGGCGCCGATTCCGATCACACCGACGGCCGGACGATCACCCATAATGCTTTATACATCGAAGAGTATACATGCAATATTGTTGCCCCTGGCGATTGATCGAGCGATACATAAATAGGTATATTTCACGCTTAAGTCATGAGCGATAGTCTACCTGTGCCGTCCAAAGCCCAAGCAACCAAGCGTACTGCGCGCGCGAACTTTTTGACGACTTTCGCCGCGCCGCGGCCAAGGCGGTGGCTGATTGCAGCGCTAGTGCCGGTGAATCGAGTGCTCTGTCTGGGCGGTATTCCCGGTTTGCGGCGCCTGCCCCTGCTCGGGCGCGTGCCCGGCATCCGCGGCTTGGCCGATGTCGTGCGCATGGATCTGCCGCCAGACGCCAAGGCACGCTTGAAATCCGGGGTCAACGGCCAGACGGCTGCGTTCGTCGTGCCGAACCACCCGGAGTTCTTTACCGATTGGATGCTCGATAAGGAACTTTGCACGCGCGTTGCACCGATGACGTCGAATTGGGCAACGCACGCAGTGGTGAACGGCATGGGCCGCACGATGCAGCGCTTCTGGCTGGCGAACAATTTGATCGCGCAAATTCCCGGTAGCAACGGGCAAGCCGGCAAAGATTATTCGGTGTGTTGGGCCGCGCAAGGGCACGCGGTGCTGTTGCACCCGGAAGGGCAAGTCGGTTGGCACAACGACTACGTTGGGCCGTTGTTTCCCGGCGTAGTGGAAATGGCGCTCGCAACGGTCCAGCAACTGGCGGAGGAAAACGTGCGGCGCGAGGTATTCATCGCGCCGGTGGTTTGGAAGCTCAAATTTGTGCGCGATGAAGCCGCGCGCTTGATCCGCGAAATGAGCTACGTCGAAGCCGCGCTTGGCTTGCGCGTCGACCAGCGCTTCGGCCTGGGCGAACGCCTGCACGAGGCGTATGCCACATTGCTCCAGCGCGATGCGACCAAATGGCACGCCAGCATTAGTTTAAGCGAGCCCTATTGGCGCGCTCAGGCGCGTTTGCTCGAGAAGTTGGCGGCGCATCTGAATCAATTGGTCGTCGGCCTCGGCGGCGCCTTGCCCGAGCCGCCAGCGCAGATGCCGGGCAAGCAAGAAACGCAATGGGAGCAAGCATCGCAGGCGTACCGTGTTCAACTCGCGCACGCCGATCGGCTGCTGCGCAGTTTGGACGATGCCGAGACCGACGCGGCGCGCTTGTTGCGCGAGCTGATCGGCGACATGCGTCGGATCCTGCGTGTGCGTCCCGAGATGTACCCGCGGGCGACACTCACGCAGGAACAAATCGCGGAGAACATCAAGCGTTTGCGCAACGACTATTGTTTTGGTTCTCTGCGCGACAACGTCAACCGGTTTATCCCACGCCCGGCCGGTTCGCGCATCGCCTACGTGCGCGTGCCGCAGCCACTGAACATCACTCAAGCGGCGCAAACGGCGCAGCAATCTCCCGCCATTGTGGAAGAGCTGCTCGCGCAATTACGCGAGCGCATGCAACAAGCTTTGGACGGCATCAATGACGAACTGCACGCGCGCGGTGCGTTTATAGAATACCCCAATCCGTTCGTCTCGTAGGAGCATTACATGGATTTGGTAAGCGCGTGCTGGAATGCAAGTCCTGACACCATTCCCTCAATTCGCGCCGAACCGAAGGTTCAGGCACGAACCTGGTATCTTTCATCATTTCTGCCACGGCATTGAAGCATTCTCGAGTAACTCAGCAACCCTTTCTCTCAAGCCGTTTTCATCAAACTCATAAGATTCTCGCTCAGCGTTGCCGTTAAATAGATCTGCCAAGCAGAAAACGCTCGAAAGCACTTCACTTTTTACGGGATCATCCGCCAGCAAAGCATTGCTATCGCGCTCTTTTTTCCAAGCTGTGATGTAGTCGTCAGCAAAGGTTTGAGGATCGGAGCGATCACGAAGAAATTGCACGACGCTTGCTAATAGGGCCTCACTCATTCGCAAATTGATGAACTAAAGAGAACTCAAGCTATTCCCAGAATTTGCAGACGGTTATGTTAAGCACCATACCATTGTCGCTCCATCTGCAAAATCAGTGTCAGATTTTGCAATCTAGCGACTCGCCTAAATCTTGCATCTGACAAACGCATATAAAAAGCGAAACCACCGCAATGTCGGCATTGAACTCGCGCTTTTTCCGTAGCGGAAGAAAGCAAGGGCGCGCGCACCGAATGATGCGCGCGGCCTTGCTCGCTATCTCAAGTTGGAAGGATAGAGGCGAGTCATCCGAGCGCGCGTTTTTGTTGCTGGGTGCGTAACTCGTGCGGATGTCGCGTTCATTGTAATTGCAGTGGCGTGGATGCGATCGGCGTCCAGCTCGCGCTGGCGTGCAGACGGATTTCGTAGTTGCCGGCCGTCAGGCTGCCCGGAATCGGAAAGGCACAACTGCCACTGGCAGCCGCGGCGCCGGCGGTCTTGGTGCAATTGACGTACATCCAAACGCCGCTGTGTTCCCACGAAGGCGCGCCGGGTTTGAGCAGCCCGATCCAATTGCTGCCAGTCGGTGCGGCGATGGCGCTCCAGTTGACCGTTACCGTTCCACCGCGCGCGATGCTGCCGGGTACGACGTTGACGCTCGTGCCGCCGGTGCCACCGCCCGTGATGGTGATCGGCGTGCTTGCTAGGGGAGTCCAGCTCGAGCTGGCGTGCAGGCGTATTTCGTAAGCGCCGCTGGCGGTCCCGCTTGGAATGGGGAAGCTGCAACTGCCGCTGGGAAACGCAGCGCCGGCGGTTTTGCTGCAACTAACGTACATCCACACGCCGGCGTGCTCCCACGATGGCGCCCCCGGCTTGAGCAGGCCGATCCAATTGCTGCCGGTTGGGGAGGCGATGCCGCTCCAACTCACCGTGACCGCGCTGCCGGCGGTTGCGCTTGACGGTGTGACGCCGACCGTAGTGCCGCCTGTGCCGCCGCTTCCAGTAAGCGTGAGCGGCGTGCTGGCGATGGCGCTCCAACTTGAACTTGCGTGCAGGCGCAGTTCGTAATTGCCGCTGGCCAGCCCGCTCGGAATCGGGAAGACGCAACTGCCGCTTGGGAACGCTGCGCCCGCGGTCTTGGTGCAGTTGACGTACATCCAAATGCCGCCATGATTCTGCGACGCCGCGCCGGGCGTATATAAGCCGATCCAGTTGGTCCCGGTTGGCGCAATGATGTTGGCCCAACTGACCGTTACGCTGCCGCCGGTGTTCACGCTAGCGGGGTTGACGCTCAACGTGGTCGCCGTGGTACTGGCGGAAAAGGCGGCGCCGACGCTCTTGGCTGCATCCATGGTCACGGCGCACGCGGCCGCGCCGGTGCAGGCGCCGCTCCATCCGGCAAAAGTCGAACCGGCGGCGGGCTGCGCGCTTAGCGTCACCACGCTGCCGCTCGCGTAGGCTTCGGTGCAATCGGTGCCGCAATTGATTCCGGCGGGCGTGCTGGTGACGACGCCGGCTCCGGTGCCGCTCTTGGTGACGTTGAGATTGAAGGTGGTTGTGGCCGCACCTGAAACTGCATAGATCCTCCCGCTGAAGGAGAGCACGTAGAGCGCGCCGTCGGGCCCGACTTCGAGGTCGCTGATGCCGCCAAAACCGCTGCCGAACACCACTGCGTCGCGCTCGGTGGCGTCGTCGGCGACGAGGTCGGCGAGTGCGCCGGTTAGCACGAAGCCCTCGCGCGTGGCATTGGGCTCGAAGCGATACAAGTTGCCATTGTTGATGTCGCCGACAAATACGTCATTTTGATACTGCGCGCCTAGCTGCGTGGAGTTCAAAAATGTAATTGCGGTCACGCCCACTGGGTTGAGCCACGAGAACTCGGGATCGCTGTATTGCGAGCCGGGTACTTGATAGAGATTGCCTATGCTCTGAGGATCGCGCGCGTCGAGACCCATGATCTGCCGCCAGCCGCTGTTGAACCCGGGGCGCACCAAATTGATTTCGTCGTCGCGGTCAGGCCCGTTCTCGGTGTCCCACAAGCGGCCGGTGACCGGATCGAACGCCATGCCGAACGAATTGCGCACGCCATATGCATAGTACTTTGCGAGCGCGCCGCCTTGCGCGGCGAATGGGTTGTCGGGCGGAATCGAGCCGTCGGCGTTCAAACGCAAGATGACGCTGGAGTCGTCCGCCGCCGCGCCAGTCGCGATGTTTTGCAGCTGTCCGTTGCGATTGAGATCGCCGATGATGATGTAGAGCTTGCCGTCAGGCCCAAAGGTGATTACGCCGCCATCATGATTCGGTCCCGGTGTAACAGGCAAGGTGGTGATAAGCGCTTGATTGACAAGCGCGCTGCCGTTCCAGGTGTAACGATGGACGCGATGCGCGGCGGGTGTGACCGAACCGTTGGTGTCGCTGCCATTGCCGCTTTCGGTGAAATACAGATAGACCGACGGCGTGGAGGGAAACGACGGGTGCAAAGCGATTCCCAGTAGACCGCGCTCCGAAGCGCTATCGACGGCCAAATCCAACACTGCGCCGGCCTGCAGCACGCCGTTTAGCACGCGGCGCACGCGCCCGTCGCCCTTCTGCAGGACGAGGATGTCATTCGCGCCGATGAAAGCCATGCCGGTGGGGCCGCTCAACCCGCCGACAACTTCGCGCACTTGCAAGCTGGTGTCGCGCACCGTTTGCGCCACGCAGGGCAAGACTGCGCAGAGCAGCCAAAGGCACGCGGCTTGTAGAGCGGAGCGAAGGCCAGGGAGGTGATCTCTGCCAGGTAAGCAGGCGGGCGCGTGCCCCGCGCGGTAAAACTCCAAACTGTTCATGAATGATCCTCTCAAGTTGCAGACGAATACAGCTGGCGGCTAAGCGCCAGCTACCGGTGACCAGTTTTGAGAGGAGTTCTGTGCGCACACCATAGACGGATGCGCGGGTGCGATCACGCGCGAGCGCGTCTCGCAGATTCACTGTGTGATTGATTATTGTCCACGCGCACGTTGCGCGTCAACTCAGTTGACCGGTGCCGTTGACTGATGTATTAGGCTGACTTGGTAACGTCGGCCTGACGCGGCGTTTGTCGGACGAGGCAGCGTCAGTGAGACCTGACGCAGACCGAACGAAGCAGCGTCAGTGAGACCTGACGCCAACCCAACGAGGCAGCGTCAGTGGGACCCGACGCTGCGGGGCCCAACTAGCGTGTATTTGGTGCTGCAGTAGGGGCAGAGCGCTTCGCCGGTTTGATGGATCGGCAGAAACACGCGCGGATGCGCATTCCAAGTTTTCATCGAAGGCAGCGGGCAGTGCAACGGTAAATCGGCCGCGGTGACTTCGATACTGCGCTGGTTCAATTCAGTCGGTCTTTGTGCCACAAATGCCTCGCTCGCAAGCGTTATACGAACGCCAGCCAATCCATATGTATCTCAGCGCGCCCGCGCACGACATCGAAGAACTTTTCTTGCAGCTTTGCCGTCACCGGGCCACGGCGGCCTTCGCCGATGACGCGGCCGTCCAGTTCGCGAATGGGCGTGATTTCCGCGGCGGTGCCCGAGAAAAACGCTTCGTCGGCGATGTAAAGATCGTCGCGTGTTAGGCGTTTGGACTGAAACTCATAACCCAACTCGCGCGCCAAGTTGATGACCGTATCGCGGGTGATGCCGGATAGGGCCGAGGTAAGTTCCGGTTCGTAGATCTTGCCGTTCTTGACGATGAACAGGTTCTCTCCGGCGCCCTCGGCGACAAAACCGTCGACATCGAGCAGCAGTGCCTCGTCGTACCCGTGCTCGACCGCTTCTTGATTGGCCAGAATAGAGTTGGCATAGGTGCCTGAGAATTTGGCTCGGCACATGGTGACGTTGATATGGTGGCGCGCGTAAGATGAAGTCTTGACGCGAATGCCTTTTTCCAGACCCTCCGGCCCAAGGTAGGCGCCCCAGGGCCATGCGGCGATGGATACGTGCACCTTCGCACCTTTGGGCGACACGCCCATCTTCTCCGAACCATAAAATGCTATCGGGCGGATGTAGCACTCTTCCAGTTGGTTTGCGCGCACGACTTGCTTGTGCGCTTCCATAATCGTGGCTTTGTCGTACGGAATCTTCATCATGAAGATGTGCGCCGAGTTAAACAAACGATCGGTGTGCTCTTTCAAGCGAAAGATCGCTGTGCCTTTGTTGGTCTTGTACGCGCGCAAGCCTTCGAACGGTGCCAAGCCGTAGTGCAGCGAGTGCGTCAATACGTGCGTAGTCGCCTCGCGCCAAGGAACGAGCTTGCCGTCGTACCAAATCTGGCCGTCGCGGTCTGCCATCGACATAGTGCTAACTCCTGATTGCAAACCCTTATTCTAGCGAAAAAGGGGCGCAAACTCGATCCGCGCCGGAAATTGCGGTAGTGTTAGATACTGCGTGACACCGCTCCGGCGCCGCCGCATCGCGGCGCTTGCCGCGCGCTGTAGGGCGCAGAACCCAGCACAAGGAGAAGCCATGCCAAATTCCGCGAAGGTGCAGGCCTTGTTGTTCGATGTATACGGCACGCTGTTCGATGTGCATTCCGTAGTGCAGCAGTGTGAACAGCAGTTTCCCGGCAAAGGGGTGGCGCTCTCGCAGTTGTGGCGCACGAAACAGCTTGAGTACACTTGGCAACGCAGCTTGATGCATCGTTACGAGCCCTTCCATGTCGTAACGCGGGCGGCGTTGCGCGTGGCTTGCCGCGCACTCGCGCTGGAAGCCTCAGCGGCTGTGCTGGACCAGTTGATCGGCGCTTACCTGCATTTGAAGCCGTATCCCGACACGGTGCCGGCGCTGCAGCAGCTCAAGAAAATGCCGCTGGCAGTGTTCTCCAATGGCTCGTTGCAAATGTTGGGACCTTTGCTGGCCAACGCCGGAATCGAAAAGTATATGAGCCACGTCATCAGCGTGGACGAGATTCACGTTTTCAAACCGGATCCGCGCGTCTACGCGTTGGGCTGTCAACGCCTCGGCGTCGAGGCGAAGCAGGTTGCTTTGGTGTCGTCGAATTTCTGGGACATCTGCGGCGCGCGGGCGTACGGCATGCAAGCGTTCTGGATCAACCGCACCGGCGCCGGCATGGATGAACTCGGTTTCGAGCCGACGGCGGTGTTTGCCAGTTTGACGCAAATGGCGGATCAGCTCGCGTAGCACGCGCCAAGCGGACGATTGTGCCTAGAAGTCGCTGCCCGTGCGCGGCGCGCGCTATGCGCTCACTGGATATTCAGTGCGCCGCTGCGAGTTAACATCGTCCAGCTGCTGCTATGGTGCAAACGCAGTTCGTACTGGCCTGGCGCCAGCGTGCTTGGAATTGGAAATGTGCAACTGCCGCTCGGCCGCGCCGCGCCTGCCGTCTTACTGCAGCTCACATACATCCAGTTGCCGAGGTGATCCTGTGAGATGGCGCCGGGCCGGTACAGTCCGATCCAGTTGGTTGCGCTCGGCTGCGCAATACCGCTCCAGTTCACCGTCAACGAGCTTCCCCTTGCGACCGTCGTCGGCACCGCCGTCAGACTGAGAGTTGGTGCCGTGCCGCCGGTGATGGTGATGGGGCTGCTGGTCAGCAACACGCTCCAACTGGCAGGTTGATGCAAGCGCAGCTCATAGGTACCGGCGGCGAGACTACCCGGTATTGGCAGAGCGCAACTGCCGCTACTCGGTGCGGCGCCAGCGGTCTTGCTGCAGCTTAAGTACAGCCAGTTGCCCAAATGCTCTTGCGACGGTGCGCCGGGACGATACAGGCCGATCCAATTCGTGCCGCTCGGGTTAGTAAGGCCGCTCCACGCGGCGGACAGCGTGGCGCCTGCGGCGACGGTGCTTGGCGTGCCGCTCAGCGTCGGGCCGCCCGGGCTGCTGCCGCTCACGCTGAAAGTTCGCTCCAGCGCACTGACGTTGCCGGCAACATCGCGTACGCTGACATTCAGCTTGCCGGCGGTCAGATTCGTGATGGCTGGATTGAGCGCGAGCGTCCAGATGAAGTTACCGGTATCGCGGAAATCGCCCGCCAGTTCAGTGCCGGCCGCTTTGCCGTTAACAGCGAAGTTCGCTTTTACCGAAAGCGACTGCCGGTGGAGTCCGCTGTAATTGTCGTACATGCCGAAGCGAATCTGGCCGAGCGCGCTTGGGTTCGCGCCACTGCGCGGCGCGGCAATGGTCAGCACCGGCTTCATGTCGTCGGCGAACACGCCCATAGGTTTGAGCAGCGGGTCCGGCGAATCGATCTGACAGCCGAGATCGATCCAGCGCGCGAACAGCAATTTTTCGTCCTCAGTCAGCGGCGGCACACCAGAGCCGGGTGGAGGCATCATGCTGCCGGTGTAATCCAGATCCGCGTCGTTCGCGCTGGCGCCCGAGGGCAGCGTGCCGGCGTTGCCGGGCACCGACTCGGTGGGATGGTCTGCATTGCTCCAGCCATCCAAACGCCGGCCCATGATCTTCCACATGAGCAAACTGCGCCGCGATTGAAACATGCGGATGTAACGCGAAGCGTTGGTTTGCCGCCAGGTCGCGTTCGAAATCACCGGCTTGATGCCAAACAACGCGTTGGGGTCGCGCGCGAGGCGATTGTAGGTATTGTCGAAGCCGTCGACGACGCTGGAATCGTCCAGCACCAAGCCTGCTTCTTGACGCCCGCTCTTCGAGTGGCAAGACACGCACGAGCGCTGCAAGATCGGCCTGATGTCGCGGTAATACTCGACATCGACGACGTGGCGCCCAGCTTGCGTTTGCACCGTTTGCCCGGAGGCGTCTTTTGCCAGCAGCGGCGTATTGCCGGTCAAATCCACTGGCGTGTAGCCAGCGCGGCCGGCCGCGGTGTCGGCGAAATTGGTCGGCACGCGGCTGTGCGCGTGACAGCCGCCGCAGTTGGTTCGCGCTTCGCCGGGGCGCACCATGTGCCAAGTCTGCGCCATGTTGAGCACCATGCCGTCTTTGTCGATAGTCTGGAAAGTGAACGGCGTATCGGCCGGGATCTTCGCCAGGAAACTGGTATCGGGATTGCCGTCCGGATCGGTCACGCCCGGCTTGCGCAGCGGGATCTCGCCGAGGATGCGCAATCGTTCCGTCGCCGCATGGCTGCGAAATCCGGGCGAGCCGCCGCTAGCGGCGGGCCCATAGCTGCGATGCGCCACGCTTTCCATGCCGAGAATGCGCACCGCGAAGATATCCGCGCTTGAATAGCGTCCCGCATCCGCACCCTGAATGAACCAGTTCGGATTCTTGTCGTTCTCGGAAGTGTTGAAAGCATCGAGCCCGTGATAAATACCGCTCGTGTCGGCGCTGCCAGGCGCGCTGTCGCGTTTGTAGAAACTCGATGTTCCGACCAGACCGAAGGGTGTGCCTGCCGGCAGCGCCGCGTGCACGGTGCCGTCGTTGGGCAGGTACGGTAACGCTGCCGGTGCGGCGACGCTATAGATCGCTGCGTACGGCACCAGCGCCTTTGGTTGCATTTCGCTGTAGTTGGGGCTGTTCTTGATCAGTACTAACTGGCGGTGATCGGTTACCGTCGCGCCGTTTTTCAGCACGTAGAGGCCGCCGTCGGGCGAGGGGAAACGTGTCGGGCGGTCGAGATGATTCACCGGGCCAGCGCTCCACACCAACAACACATCATTGTTTGGTGCGCCCGAAGGGTGCGTGACTTTGCCGGTCCAACTGCCGTCCAATTCCCAGCCGGACGCTTCGTCCTCGCCGTGCGTGAAGGCCGAAAGCGCGGTCAAGCCGGGCGGGGAAAAGCGGTACTGCGTGAAACGCGGCTGCAAATGCTGTGGGTGGCTGGGATCGAAGAACCACAAGCCGCGGCGCACCTGCGGGTTGGATGCGTGCGTGTCGATCGGGCTGCCGAACGGCGCGGCACCGGGCGGTTTGCGCGCGTTGAACGCCAACAATGTACCGAAGCTGCTGTTGTTCAGGTTGTAGTACTCCACCACGGCGATACGCTCGTCGGAGAGCTGCGTCTGGAAATGGAACGCCGCGCCGATTTTGAACGGGCTCATCAGTGGTTCCCATTTTTGCCCATCCGGCCAAATCGCCCACAGCGACCAAACACGTTCATCGCGCAGACCTTGGCCTTCGTAGCTGGAAAACATGACGCGCCCGTCCTTCAACACCGTGGGGTGCAGCGCGCTGCCGATATTGATATGGCCGATCGGCTCCACGTTCGCGCCATCCTCGTCCATAATGTACAGGCGCAGGTTGGGGAAGGTGAAGCCCTTGTTTGGCAGATAGCCGTCGCGGCTGGAAGTGAACATCACCTTGCCGTTCGGCAGGGGACAGGGGCCCAAGTTGAAGATGCCGTAGCCTAGGTAATAGCTGGCCGGACTGCTCGCGCTGAGGTGGTTTGACGACCAGTTTGCCGCGCCGCTCGGTGGTTCCCACTTCTGCTGCGTCAGGCGCACTACTTGCCGGGTGGCGACGTTGATCTTGTAGATGTCGGCGCCCTGCAGCGGGGCGAAGCCACGCTGGTAGTTGAGCTGCGGCGCGCGCATATCCGGGAAGTACGAGAAATACACCCATTTGGCGTCGAACGATGGCACCGGATCCACCACTGCGCCGTTACCCGCGGCGAACAACACTTCCTCGGTACCGTTCGGACGCAGCAGCATCAAGTCTGAGCCTGGTTCCATGTGTGTCGGATGGAACACCTCGGCCCATTTGGCGAAAACATTGTCCCCATAGCGGGGTGCACGCACGTAAACGATGTCGTAGTTGACCGCGCTTTGTGCCCATACGTCGGTAAGCGCAACGAAAAGTAACATCAACAGGCTCGCATGCCGCAGCGCACGCGAACAACAACCGGCAAGATTGCTAGAAAGATGCGGCATGCGTTCCCCTTTTTGTGGCCGACGGACGGCAGCGGCCAAGACCTCGATGTCGGCCGAGATTTGAAACAGTGGTGGGATGGCAAGCGGGGGAAGTGTTTTTCTGCGCGCCTGTCTACAGCGCGGCTAGGGTGCCGAAAGCCCTGGCGACTGTCAAGTTACATTTTTGCGACGGCTATAGTGGCGCGTTGCGAGGGGGCGACTACATCAGTAGCGGCCGCGCTTACTCGCCGAACACCGCGCGCCACAGTGCCTTAACCGCTTGCGCGTGCGGCCGTGCAACCTCATGCGCCACACGAGCTTGTGCCATTTCGTTCAACCACGTCTGGTGCTGCAAGCGCCGCAGCGCGCGGTAGGCGTCGGCGGCGCCGACGGCCAGCGCGCCCGGCAACAGACCGAAATCCGCGGCGGCCTGCAGCAAGGCAATATTGCCGCTGTTGCGCGTGAGAGCCTCGTGCCTATGCGCATGACCAAGCACCAAATACTGTACCGCAAACTCGACGTCGATGAGCCCGCCTGCATCGGCTTTGACGTCAAAAGCGTCTTTCGGCGGCCGGTGTTCGGCACGCATTTTTTCGCGCATCGCCAGCACTTCGGTGCGCAGTGTGGCTAGATTACGCCGCTGCCGCAGGACTTGCACTCGCAGTGCTTCGAATGCTGCTCCGATGCCAGCATCGCCGGCGCAAAAGCGCGCCCGCGTCAGCGCTTGGTGTTCCCATACCCAAGCCTGCTTCTGTTGATATTCAGCGAAGGCCGATAGCGGGCTTACCAGCAAACCGCTGGCGCCGTCGGGGCGCAAGCGCAAGTCGGTCTGATACAACACGCCGGCGCCGGTATAGGCGTTCAGCCAGGCATTCAGGCGCTGCGCCAGGCGCGCGTAGTTCTCCGGCGCCTCGCCCGCGGCGTCATCGTAGAGAAACACGATGTCGAGATCCGATCCGTAACCGAGTTCCTTGCCGCCCAGTTTGCCAAAGCCGACCACGGCAAAGCGCGGGGAGGGGCAGTGCCGCTTCGGCAGCGTGCTCCAAACCAGATTGAGCGTGCGCCCAAGCATCAGATCGGCCAGCTCACTCAAGTGATCGCTGAGGCGTTCGACCGTCAGCGTGCCAGCAAAATCTTGCGCGATCAAATGAAACAGTTGCGCTTGCTTGAAGTGGCGCAGCAGGTCCATTTGCTGTTCGGCGTCGCCCTCGACTTGCGCCAGATTGGCGTCGAGGCTGCGCGCGAGTTCCCGCCAGTGTGGTTCGCGGCCAAATTGCCGCGGATCGAGCAATTCGTCCAGCAGTATCGGATGTTGCTGCAGATATTTGAGCGCCCACGGGCTCCACCCCGCGAGGGCGGCCACGCGCTCCAGCGTTTGCGGGTATTCGATCAGCAACGCCAGGTAGGCTTCGCGCCGGCTTATGGCTTCGAAGAGATCCAGCATGCGGCTGAGCGCCACCAGTGGATGGCTTTGCTTGGCGGCGGCGCGCACCATCTCGGGCAGCAGCTTCTCCGCTTTGGCGCGGCTCGAATCCGGCAGCTGGCGGTAGCGTGCGCTGTCGCAGATGGCGTCGATTCGGCGTATCACTTCGGGTGCGTCGTCGTAGCCTAGGGCTTCGATGTGAGCTGCGGATTCGTTTCCCTGCAGCAGGTTGGCGGTGGCCGCGCCGTTATTCTTCTGTTCTGCGAACACACCGTCAAAGTGCAGCGTGACTCGCGCGCGATGCCCATTCAACACCGCGCTGAACTGTTCCGGCTCGCTGAATCCCATACTAAGCGCGATTAGGCTGAGTTCGTTTGCATCGCTCGGCAGGCGTTGTGTTTGTGCATCGTCGCGGTATTGCAGTCGATGTTCGAGCGCGCGCAGAAAGCGGTAGGCGTCGAGCAGTTCCGCCACCGTGCCGGCGGGTAGCAGCGATTTCTCGGCGAGCAGCTGCAGCGTGGCGATGGTGGCGCGTGTCTGCAGGCTGGTATCGCGTCCGCCGCGTATCAGCTGAAATACTTGCGCGATGAACTCGATTTCGCGTATGCCGCCCGGGCCGAGCTTGATGTCGTTTTCCCGGTCGCGCCGCTTCACCTCCTCGCGCACTTGGCGGTGCATGTCGCGCAAATTCTCCAGCGCGACAAAATCCAAGTAGCGCCGGAACACGAACGGCCGCACCAGGCTGGCCAGGGCAGCCAGATCATGGCCAGCGCCCGTCACCGTGCGCGCCTTGGCCCAAGCGTAGCGCTCCCACGCGCGTGCCTGGGTAAAGAAGTAATCTTCAAGCATGGCGAGCGAGGCGACCAGCGGCCCGCTGTCGCCATACGGGCGCAGGCGCATGTCGACACGGAACACGAAACCGTCCGCGTTGCTGGCGCCCAGAGTGGCGATGATCCGCTTGCCGAGCAGGGTAAAGAATTCGTGGTTGCTGAGCGACCCGCCGGCGCTTTGCACGCCGGGCTCGCCGCGTGTTTGACCTTCCTCGCCGTAGACGAAGATTAAGTCGATATCCGAGGAGACGTTGAGTTCGCCGCCGCCGAGCTTGCCCATCGCGACCACGATCAGTGCTTGCGCGCGCTTGCTCTCCTCGCCAAATGGCTCGCCGTGGCGCTGCGCGAGCCAGCCGTGGTGATAGGAGTGTGCTGTTGTGATTGAGACATCCGCGAGAGCGGTCATGGCGGCGAAAACTTCTTGCAGGTCGGCACGACCACCGAGATCGCGTGCGGCCAACCACAACATTACGCGCTGGCGCAGAGCGCGCAATGCGCGGTCGAGCGAAGCCTCATCACAAATGCCTTGCGCCTCAACAAACGCGCGCATGGACTCGGTGCCCCAGCGCGCTTGGTGCGCATGTTGCAACTCTTCGCTCAGGTCGGGTCGCGCGTGCAACAAGCGCTGCACATAGCGGCTGAATTGTGACGCAACCTCGACGCGATCTAACATGGGTACTGCATAAGGTATCAGTCTGAGAGTTAAATTAGACGAGACAAATCAATATAATCTCTAGCCAGTAAAACGGCAGAATGGCAGCGTCGCTCGGCCCGCAGCCACGCTCTCGCATGCGATACGCGATGCAAGGGCAAAACCGCGCTGCGCCCACAACCGAGCGTGCGGGCAGTAAACGGCGGCAGACGATACAGCGTTAGTTTCTGTGAATCTTCCCGGCGGCGCTTTGCCAAACTCGATATTATCTGGTCTCCGCTCGCTGCGTTCCGATGATCAAGAAAACCTGGCTTACATTGTGGCGCGCCAGCCTGGTGCTGGCGGCGATTGCCGCGATCCTGATCGCCGCTGCCGGGTTGGCGCTGCGTTTCTGGATCATGCCCGGGGTGGAGCAATACAAGCCGCGCATCGTGCAAGCGATAAGTGACGCCACCGGCCTTAGCGCTCGCCTGACGCAGGTCAGTGCGCGCTGGGACGGCTTGCGCCCCGTGCTTACGCTGCAAGGCATCGAGTTCTACGATGCCGAAGGGCGCAGCGTACTGCGCTTCAATCGTGTCGAGGGGGTGTTGTCATGGTGGAGCGTGCCCGCGCTAAAACCGCAGTTCGTCGCGCTTGAGATCGCGCAGCCGAACCTGGTGGTTAGGCGCGATCCGCAAGGGCGCGTCTTTATTGCCGGCGTGCTGCTCAGCGATCAGCAGTCAGGGCAGTCCGGTTTTGGCGAATGGCTGCTGCACCAACCCAGTATCTCGGTGCGCGGGGCCGAACTCGAGTGGATCGACGAACTGCGCGGCAAAGCACCGCTGAAACTGAGCGACACCGATCTGACGCTCGAAAATCATGGCAGCGAGCGCAAGTTGAGTCTGCGCGCGCGGCCGCCGGCGCACCTGGCTGCAGAAGTGCAACTGGTGGCCGAACTGCGTGGTACCGATCCAAGAAAGTTGGAACAGTGGTCCGGCAAGGTATACGCCGCGGCCACCAGCGCCAACTTGGTAACGATCAACGACTATTTGGCAGTCGATAGCAAGCTCAAGTCCGGCCTCGGCAGCGTTAAGGCTTGGGTCGACTTGGACAACGGCAGCATCGGTGCAGTAACCGCGGAAGTCGATTTGCGCGATGTAAACGCACGCCTGCGTGAGGATCTCGCCACGCTCAACTTAACCAACCTCGCCGGCCGTTTCGCCTACACCCAGAATTCGCAGCAGCGCCAGCTTGTAACGCAAGGCTTGCAGGGGCAGTTTGCCAGCCCTCGCGTAGGCTTAGCGTCGACTAATCTGGAGCTGACCTTGCAAGCGTCGTCTGGCAATGGCACCGAACAGGGATCGCTCAAAGCCAACCAAATTGATCTCGGGGCGGTGGTGGCGCTCGCGGCTGCACTGCCGTTGCCTGAGGCGGACCGCGAACGTTTGCGGACTTGGATGCCGGCCGGCGTTCTGAGCGCGGTGGAGGCGCGCTGGGAAGGGTTGGAGCAACCCGGACGCCGCTTTTCTTTGCGCGGTCGTTTCGTCGACCTGAGCTGGCGTGCCGTCGACTACGTGCCTGGGGCGAATGGCCTGACCGGCAGCTTGGATGCCACAGAAACTGGCGGGACGATTTCAATCGATAGCGGCAAGAGCGCGTTGAGCTTGCCGAAAGTTTTCGCCGAAACGCTGCGTTTCGATAGTTTGAGTGCGCAAGCGAGCTGGCAGCGCGAGGGTGTGCAGACCGTGGTCAAGATCGAGAACGTCGGCTTCGCCAATGCGGACGTGGCCGGCAGTGTGTTTGGCAGTTACAAGACTGCGCCGCCAACTCCAGCCAATCAGCCGGCGCCAAAGCGCGCGCCGGGTTGGATTGATCTAAGCGGAAAGATTGTGCGTGCGCGCGGCGAGAATGTTGAGCGTTACGTGCCGCTGGTGCTCGGGCCGCGCGTGCGCGCCTGGCTTGATCGCGCTATCGAGACCGGGCGCGGCAAAGACGCGACGCTCACACTGAAGGGAGATCTATACCACTTTCCTTTTGCCGACGATCAGCACGGTATTTTCGACATCGCCGCGCAAGTGGAGGACGTACGGCTATGGTACGCGAACGGCTGGCCGAAAATCGAGCGCACCAATGGAAAACTGCATTTCCGCGGCGCGCGCATGGAGATTACCGGTGAGGGGAGCATGTTCGGCGCGCGCGCACAGAACGTGCGAGCCGTCATCCCGGTGCTCGGCAATCACAAGGAACAGTTGCAGATTACAGGTGACGCCAGCGCGCCGCTGCAGGATGCATTGCAGTTCATCGCTCACAGCCCGATCAACGAACGTTTGCGCGGGCGCACGCTCGGCTTGCGCGGCAGCGGCGCAGGCAAACTGAGACTGCAGCTCGATGTGCCGCTGCGCGAACCGCAACTGACGAAAGTCGCCGGCGAATACGAATTTCAAGGCAATGCGCTCGATGATCAGCAGCGCGGCTTTCCGGCGCTGGCGCAGTTGAAGGGCAAACTGCAATTCACCAAAGACAGCGTGAGCGCGCAGGCTTTAAGTGCGATCTGCCTTGGCGCTCCGGTGAGCGTCGATCTGAATTCCGGCCAGCAGGGCATTGAAATCACTGCCAAGGGCGAAGCGGATTTGGCACGTCTGCACGCCGAGTACGGCCATGCCTTGCTGAAAGGCTTAACCGGTCGCGCGCGCTGGAACGGCAAAATGCAGCTCGACGCGCAGGCGTTGCGGCTGGATATTGCCGCGAGCGGAGATTTATTCGGGGCACCAGCAAAGTTCACTGTTGCGCGTGCGGCCGACGGTGTGCTGAAGATTGACGGGCGCGGGTCGGCGCGGCAAACCGAATTGGCAAAGGCGCTGCCGGAAGTCGACTGGACCTTGATCGATACCGTCGGTGATTGGCACGCTCAGATCAGCGTGACCGGCGCCAAGACGCAGATTCAACTCGACGCGGACGCCGTGGTGCTGGGTCAACCCGCGCGCATTGAAGTGCAGGGGCCAAGTGAAAATCTGCGGGTGGCCGCTCGCGGCAGCGTCGAGGCCAGACGATTGGCGCAGAACTATCCGGGCGTGTGGGCGAGCCGCGTGTCGGGCGAGACAGAATGGCGCGCCGAGTTGCAAGGTTTTGCGGCCGCTGCGGGCGGGCAAGGCAGCAACGGCGCGAAGCCGAAACCGAGTATGCGCATCACTTCAGACCTGCGCGGCATCACCTCCATGTTGCCGGCTCCATTCGCCAAAGGCGCGCTGGAAGCTTTGCCACTGAGCATCGATATCCTTCCCATGCAGGCCAACGAAGACTTGTTGCGCATCGCGCTCGGCGATCGTGCTGGCGCGCAATTCGTGCGAGCGCGCGAAGCGAACGGGCGCGTCGCCGTGCCGCGCGCGGCGATTCAGTTTGGCGCCGCCGCGCCGGCGCCAGTGGCCGCGGGGCTCACCGTGGCCGGCAGCGTGCAGGATTTCGACCTCGGCGCCTGGCTAGATTTGCAGCGCGACGCTGCTGCGCCGAGGGTGGTCGCTGTGCCCGCGAGCCGAAGCGCTCTTGCGTTGCCCGCGCTGCGAGCGATCGACATTCGCGCGAAGAATTTTGCCGCGATTGGCCGCGTGTTTAACGACGTGAGCATGAGCGTGCGCGCGCAAGGCGGCGGCTGGCAGGTCGCGCTGCAAGGCGAACAGTTGCAGGGAAGAATTAATTGGCTCCCTCCAGGCGGGAACAGCGCGGCGAGCGGCAAGCTAACCGGCGTATTTGACCGCATTTACATGCCCGCTGCGCCGCCACAAGCGAAGGCCGCCGCTGTCAGCAAAGTGCCGCTGCGCCCTAATGAGTTTCCGGCGCTGGATTTCTCCGTGCAAGCGTTTCAAATCAAACAGCGCCGCTTGGGCGCGCTTACTCTGTTGGCTTCGCCTGAAGGCAGCACCTGGCGCATCAACAAGTTGCTATTGACCAGTCCCGCCGCCGAGCTTTCAGCCACAGGCCTGTGGAGCGGGGTCAACGTGACGCCGGGTACCGGCATCGAGGGCAACTGGAAAATCTCCGATCTCGGCGCGTTCATGGATGCGATGGGGTACCCGGCGACCATCGCCGGCGGCCAAGCCGAGTTGCAGGGGCGTTTGGCTTGGGCGGGTGCGCCGTTTGATTTCGATCCTGCGACTCTAGGCGGTGAACTCAAGCTCAGCGCCAAAGAGGGGCGCTTTCTCAAGGCCGATCCCGGCGCCGGAAAGCTGCTGTCTCTCATTAGCCTGCAGGCGTTGCCACGGCGTATCACGCTCGATTTTCGTGACGTGTTCAGCGAGGGCTTCGCCTTCGACGCGATCAAGGCGCGCGTTGCCATCGCACTCGGCGTGCTGCGCACCGACGACTTCGAAATGAAGGGCACCGGCGCGCGTGTGCGCATGGTCGGCGCAGCCGATGCACGCGCGGAAACACAGAACCTGCGCATCAAAGTGCTGCCGTCGTTGGGGGGCACGGTGGCCGTGGCAGGCACTATCGCGGGAGGGCCGGTGGCAGGGGTCGGGGCCTATGTGTTGCAGAAGCTGCTGAAAGAGCCTTTCGATGAGATCCTGGCCTATGAGTACGACATCAGCGGTTCGTGGGACGATCCGCAGGTCAAGAAAGTGCCGCGAGCGACACCGCCGGAGCGGCCGCGGCCGCGTTGAGCAAATTATGGCGGGCGGCAAGAGTCAGCGAGAGCACTTTGGCACTGTGGATAAAACGAGGTCAGGATGGGCATGACACCCGCATCGAGTTTTGGTAAAGCCAAACCGCTGCCAGGAATTTTCCGTGTGGCGGCTGTGCAGATGGCGTCGGGTCCGCAGGTGGCTGCGAATTTGGCCGAGGCGGGCCGCTTGATCTCCATGGCTGCCACACAGGGCGCGCGCTTGGTGGCGCTGCCGGAAAATTTCGCGCTGATGGGCCTTCGGGAGAATGACAAATTCGCCGTGAAGGAGGCGCCCGGGCAAGGACCCATACAGGATTTCTTGAGTCAGGAGGCGCGCCGGCACAAGATTTGGTTGGTGGGCGGTTCTATTCCGCTACAAGCCAGCAGCGCGAATAAAGTGCGCAACACCTGCTTGGTGTACGACGACCAAGGCAAGTTGACGGCGCGCTACGACAAGATCCATCTGTTCGGCTTCGATATGGGCACCGAGCACTATCGTGAAGCGAACTCGGTCGAAGCGGGCGAGCGCATCGTGGTTGTAGACGCGCCGTTCGGCCGCCTCGGAGTCTCGATTTGCTATGATCTGCGTTTCCCCGAGTTGTATCGCAGCATGTCCGATCTCTGCGCGATTGTCGCGCCTTCTGCTTTCACCGAGACGACCGGCCGCGCGCATTGGGAAGTGCTAGTGCGAGCGCGCGCGATCGAGAATTTGGCGTATGTGATTGCGCCGGCGCAGGGTGGCTATCATCTGTCCGGGCGTGAAACGCACGGCGACACCATGATTGTCGATCCATGGGGTGTAGTGCTTGACCGCTTGCCGCGGGGCTCCGGGGTTGTGCTGGGCAATATCAACCCCACCTACCAAGCAAGTTTGCGCAAGAACTTGCCCGCTTTGGCGCATCGCGCTTTGTCTATAGAAGGACGCACGCTCGCTGCAGCGAGCCCACGTTGAGGTCTTATGAATTCAGTCACTACGCTGCACACTGCCACTAATCTGCTGCTTGCTCCCTATAACTTGGATCAGCATGCGTTGCAGAAAGTATTTGGCTCGATCATGACGCACGCGGTGGACTACGCCGATCTGTATTTTCAGTACAGCCGTTCGGAAGCCTGGAGTCTGGAAGAGGGCATGGTCAAGTCCGGCAGCTTCGATATCGATCAAGGCGTCGGCGTGCGCGCCATCAGCGGCGAGAAAACAGCGTTCGCTTACTCCGATGACATCAATCTTGAAGCATTGGAGAGCGCGGCCGGCGCCACGCGCGCTATAGGGCGCGCCGGCGCAGCCGGCGCTTTGGCAGTTTCCGGCGCAGCCGGCGCTTTGGCGGTTTCCGGCGCAGCGGCGCGCAGACTTTATTTGCCCAACGACCCCATCGCGAGTTTGACGGATGATGCCAAGATCGCTTTGCTGGAAAAACTCGAGCGCTATGCGCGCAAACTCGATGCGCGTGTGAGCCAGGTTATGGCGAGTCTTGCGGGCGAGTTCGAGGTTGTGCTGGTTGCGCGCAACGACGGCTTCGTCGGCGCCGATGTGCGCCCCCTGGTGCGGCTATCGGTAAACGTGATCGCCGAGGAAAACGGCGTGCGCGAGCAGGGCAGCGCCGGCGGCGGCGGGCGCTTTGACTACGCTTACTTCAGCGATGAGATTTTGCAGCAGTACGCCGAACATGCCGTGCATCAGGCGATCACCAACTTGCGCGCCAAGCCCGCGCCCGCCGGCACGATGACTGTGGTGCTCGGCTCGGGCTGGCCCGGCATCCTCTTGCATGAGGCGATCGGTCACGGTTTAGAGGGCGACTTCAACCGCAAAGGCAGTTCCGCCTTCAGTGGGCGTATCGGCGAGCGCGTCGCCGCGCCCGGTGTAACTGTGCTTGATGATGGCACGCTTGAAAAGCGGCGCGGCTCGCTCAACATGGACGATGAAGGCAACCCAACGCAATCCACGACGCTGATCGAGAACGGCGTGCTGGTCGGTTACATTCAAGACAGCCTCAACGCGCGCCTGATGAACATGCCGTTGACCGGCAACGGTCGGCGCGAATCCTTCGCGCACATACCGATGCCGCGCATGACCAACACTTACATGTTGAACGGTGACAAAGATCCGCAAGAGATTATCGCTTCCGTCAAGAACGGTTTGTACGCGGTGAACTTCGGCGGCGGGCAAGTCGATATCACCAGCGGCAAATTCGTGTTTTCCGCTGCGGAAGCCTACATTATCGAAAACGGCAAAATCGGTGCGCCGGTCAAAGGCGCGACGCTTATCGGCAACGGTCCTGACGTGCTTACGCGCGTGGCCATGATGGGTAACGACATGAAGCTGGACCCCGGCGTCGGCACCTGCGGTAAGGATGGACAAAGCGTGCCGGTGGGTGTGGGGCAACCCACGCTGCGAATCGACGGTCTGACGGTGGGCGGCACGGGTTAGATACTAAGCGCCAGATAAGGAGCTGAATATCGAGCGTATCGAGCGACGCCATGAACGAGATGCAACTAGCCACTGTAAATGCTAATGCTAAGCCCCCATTTTTCTGAGTCCGTGCCCGGATCCGGCCTGGTAGGCACGTTGAAGTTTGTCGCGCTGTTGGCGCTCGGCGGTTTCGCTACGCTCGGCGCCCTGTTCGTGCTCGAGCTGCTGCCGTTCGCGACGGTGGTTACGCTTGCAATCAAGGTCGTCGCGCTCGCGCTGATCGCGAGCGTGGCATTGGTACTAATGGCGGTGCTGCTGCACGCGGGCAAGCGCGGCTAAGGGAGTTGGAAACGTGATTCTGATTTTGAGTGAAAACACTGATGTAGTCAGCGAAGAGTATCGGCAGCTGCTGGAGACGTTATCGGCATTGCCGGGTATCAAGCATCGCGTGCACCACGTCGCCGGCGCGGAGCGTGGCGTCACGGAAATCTATCTGATCGGCAACACCAAGGCGCTGGAAGTGGAAGATATGCGCTCCTTGCCGTGCGTGGACAAGGTCGTGCGGGTGTCGCAGGAGTATCGCGTGTTGGGACGCCATAAGGGCGATGACCGGCCGAGCTACTTCGACTACAAGGGCGTGCGTTTCGGGCAAGACACGCTGCACGTGTTTGCCGGGCTTTGCGCCGTCGACACGCCGGAGCACGTCGAAATGATGCTGCGCGCGCTGCGCGATGCTGGCCAGGTTTGCACGCGCATGGGCGCCTACAAGCCGCGCACCAGTCCTTACGCGTTCCAGGGGCACGGCAAGGATTGCTTGCCCTATGTGTTCGAGTTGGCGGGCAAATACGGCATCAAAGTGATCGCCATGGAAGTCACGCACGAGACGCATGTCGATGAGATCCGCGCGGCACTCGCACAAACCGGCGACCCGACCGGCGTGATGCTGCAGATCGGCACGCGCAACACGCAGAACTTTGAGTTGTTGAAGGCGGTCGGGCGGCAGCGCGAATTCCCGGTGTTAATCAAGCGTGGCTTCGGCATCACGCTCGACGAGTCGCTCAACGCGGCCGAGTATCTCGCTTCAGAGGGCAATCAGCGTGTGGTGTTCGGACTGCGCGGCATGAAGACCAACATGGGTGATCCGCATCGAAACTTGGTGGATTTCAGTCATGTGCCGGTGGTCAGACGGCTGACACGCATGCCCGTATGTGTCGATCCGTCACACTCAGTCGGCAGCCGCAGCGTGGGGCCGGACGGCATACTCGACGTCATGCATGTCACGGCTCAAGGCGTACTGGCGGGCGCCAACATGGTACTAGTGGATTTCCACCCAGTGCCGAGCAAGGCGCTGGTCGATGGCCCGCAGGCTTTGCTGTTAAGCGAATTGGCCATGTTCCTCGACGACGTGCGTCTCGCGCGCGAGGCCTATTTGAAGCGAGTGGCCTCGGTGCACCAGCACGCGCTGGCGCACACGTAGAACACTCTTAGTTCGCTCCCGTTCTCTTAGGTGTTGGCGTTTGGCCGGCGCCGTGTGATTCGAAGGCTTGATCTGCCGGGACTTCAGTAGCCGCTAGCGCCGCCATGTCGGCCTGGCGCTCGGCGGCCTGCGCTCGGCGTTCTCATCCTTGTGGCGAAAATTGATGCGGCCCTTGCTTAGATCGTAAGGCGACATCTCTAGCGTTACGGTGTCGCCGGCCAGTATGCGAATGCGGTGTTTTCGCATGTTGCCTGATGCGTATGCGGTTATGCCTACGCCGTTCGTAAGGGTCACGCGGAATCGCGCATTGGGAAGCACCTCGCTCACCACGCCCTGCATTTCAACCAATTCTTCTTTCGCCATGCTCTTTCCTATTCCGTTGCTTCAGTAGTGCCTAGCGGCTTGCGGCCTGCGCTAGCAGCGAGTGAGGCAGCCCTCGTGCCCAGCTTAGGCGCGGCTAGGCATGATCTCGCTCACAGCTCCGGCGGCTGTAGCGGACTGCGTCGAATCGCCTCGACGCCATCGCCGTAAGTGCTGCCTGGCGTCAAACCGAGCCGTAAGCACGTGCTGCTTGGCAGGAGGTTTGCGCACCCAACGAGGTACGGCGCCATCGCCTCGATTGTTGCTTGATCGTGCGCGTCAACCGCGGCAAGAAATGTGTCGCGCACTTGCGGTGAAGCAAAACGCTTTGCGAGTAAGGGTTTGGCAATCAAAGTACGGAGCTCCACGGAGTCAGTCACAAGCGCTCGGTGGCCAGCCGTTAAAATCGCGCAACATTTGCGTCGGCAAGAAAACGCCGCGAGAAATGCCAGGCTCAGCGCTAAACACGCGACGCAAATTCAAGCGCCGTTGCATTCAGCTCAAACGAACAGTGCGCGCGGACTCGGCGGTGGCAATGATCGTGCCTACGGCGCACTATCGCACACTCTACACTATCGATGCGTGAATACCTAGATAAATAAGCAAATATGCGACAAAGCCTTGACTTTGCTTGCCGGGCACCCACCCGATAGCCCTGAACCAGATTTGTCTTGCTTTATCCTGGGGCCGGCATCAGACTGATTTGTTGTTCATGTGACGGGTGCGAAATGCCCTGCGTGTTCGAGTACGAAGTTAAGTTCCAGAACATCGCAGTGACGGGCGGAGTGCCGTTGCGAATTCGCTCGCTGCTTGACCGCAACCAATTCCATGATCCTGATGGCGAGGCGGCGGCGTTGGGCATAGACGATGCTGCTTGGTCGATGTTCGGCCAAGTCTGGCCTTCAAGCCTGGTGTTGGCCGATGTGGTCCAAGCGCATGAACTGCGTGGTAAGCGCATTCTCGAAATCGGGTGCGGGCTGGCCATTCCAAGTTTGGTTGCATGCCAACGCGGCGCTGACGTCACGGCGCTGGATCGGCATCCCCTCGCGGCCGAATTCTTGCGCGAGAATCTCTTGCTGAACGCCTTGCCGCCATTGCCTTTCCGCCGCCGCAATTGGTTCGAGGCGGACGCTCAACTGGGAAAGTTTGATTTGATCATTGCCAGTGACGTGCTCTATGAGCGCCATCATCCGGAATCACTTTCGATCTTCATCCAAAGACATGCGTCGCCCGTGGCGGAGATACTGGTCGTTGATCCCAATCGAGGCCATCAGGCCAAGTTCGCGCATCACATGAAAGCGTTTGGCTATGCGTACAAAGAAACCCGGGTCGCCTGCACATGGGAGAACGGCGAGGCGTACAAGGGCCGCATGCTCGCGTATAGCCGCTAGGCCCCTAGGATCCTGAGCAGAAATCCGTATTGCAAGGGCACGAAGGAGCGCCGGCCTACCCGAATTCGTCATTCAGGGATTTTGTGCTGAGGCCCAGAAGTTTCGCGCAATGCTAAGCGTTGCGTTGGCTGCGCTCAGCGCTCCAGATCGCTCGCGGGCGGCACGCTGCGCCCCAAGACCTCCAATACCTTCGCAAAGAGATGCTCGCGATTGGCCATGACATCCAGCGCGCCCAGTTGCATGAGCCGGTTTCGTTGAGCAACTGCCCAAGTGCCGGCGTAGACCAGCACCGGCGGCCCGCCGTCATACACGATCGGCTGTGCGAGAAACTGCGCGCCGGCGGCGTCAGATTGATCGGAGGAATGTGGGCGGCCGAGATCAGTAATGACCAAGTCGTAAGCTTCGTTGCTCAACTGGTCCAGCGCCTCCTCGGTCGATACCACGCAATCGAACACGATGCCGTGCGGCCGCAACCATTTGCGCTCGTATTCGTTGTTGGCTGGTCGATCGTCCACCCACAGCACGCGCGCAGCTCGTCTGGGCGCGGTGCTCAAGGTTGGAATCGCGGCGACGCAGGCGTCGATATCGGCGGTCAAGGAGGGCCGTCGCAAGGCCAGCGCGTTGCGGCGCGTGAACCATCGCAACGCTGCGGGAATCTCTTCGTCTCTGGGCATGCGGCCGCCGTCGACCAAGACTGGCACAACCGCGACGCCATGAAAGCGCGCGCGCTGCCACTCGAAGGTGATGACGCTGGCGGCTTCTTGCAAACGCCGCGCGTCGAAGGAGGCGCCGATAAGGGCCAGCATGACATTGGAGCGCGCGACTTCGTTGGCGATGACTTGCCGGTAGAGCTCGCCGGCACCGATACTGCCGGTGTCGACAAACGCGGTGTGGCCTGACAAGCGCAAAGCATAACCGAGAGCGTGAGCGGCAACGGCGCTATCGGCGCGTTGGTAGGAAACGAAGACGTTCAAGCTGGGCGCCTCTCGTCTGGCTCAATTCTCAGCGGGCGGATCAACTTCCAAGTCGTACTCGACTGGCCAGTTGTCACCACGCGGTGGGTAGCGCAGCTTCATCATCGCCTTTTCGATCGCATCTTCGTACACGGCCTTTAAGGCCGGCGGCTCGGCGTCAATAACTTCCACGTCGAGTACGCCGCCGTCATCGGCGACGATTAGGCGCACGAACAACGTTCCTTTCATGTCCAAACGTTTCGCCTTGCGCGGATAGACCAGACCGATGTCCGCGCCGGTTAGGCGGCCGCGCTCTTCGTTGTCTGTTTCAGTAGCGTTTTTTGCGGGCAGCGAGGCGAGGTGGGCAGGCACTTTGGGCGCAGCGGTTTCCTCGGACTTCGCGGCTGGCGCGGCGGGATTGGGGGGCTGTGCTGGTTGCTCGGTTTTCTCGACGATGGGCGCGTCCACTTGCGCTCGCGCAACCGCGGCCGAGCCCGGTGCCGCCACCGGTGGTTGCGGCGTTGCTGCGGGCGAAGTTGCCTGGGTTTGAGCGGTTTCCTCGCGCGCCTGCGGCGGCTCGCTCGCAGGCGCTTCGGTGGGCTTGGGCTCGGCGGGCGGCGGCGCTGCCGCAGCTGCAGTGGGCTTCGGCGGCGGCAATGGAGCCGCGGGCGTGTTGCCGGCCATCGCGTCGCGCTTTGCGCTAACTACCTCAGGCGGCAATGGCACGGGGGCCTCCGCTACTGCATTGGCGCGTGTCGCCGCGCTAGGGACTGCCTCCGGCGCAGGCGCTTCACGCGGTGCTGGCGGGGCCGCTGCAGATGCTGACGTGCTCGCTGAGCTCGAGGAGGAGCTTGGCGCTGGCACGGCAGCCGCGATCGGTGCCGGCACGCTAGCGGCCGGCGGGACCGGGCGCATGTCGCTGCTCTTGCTCGGTTTGGGCACACTGGATTCGTGCGCGGCACGCGGCGCGTCGATGCCTCCTAGTGCAGGCGGCGCAATCGGAGGCGACAGCGGCGAGGCGGTTTGTTCCGACGGCGTGCTGCTGCGTTGCGGTGAGCTGGTAGCGGGCTGCGCCTGCGGTTGCGTCGGCAGCGGCGGCTGCGGCTTGGTTGCGCTGCGCGGCGCCAGCTTCAGCTCTATCTGGTGGTCCACGCGGGCGGACTGCGTTGTGGTGATAATCGCTTCGGCGCTGGTGGGTGGCGGCGGGGCCGCTTGCGGCGTGGACGGTTGCGGCTTTGGTGGCCATTGCGGTGGTATCGGCGTCGGTTTGGCCGAAGCCTGCGGGGTGGGCGCGCGCGTTGCGGCGTTAATTTGCGGCTTCGGCTCCGCCTCTGGTGCAGGCAGCTTGATGGGCGGGGGCACTGCGGCTGTTTCGCGCCTCGGCAAGGGTGGCGGTTGTTTCAGCGGCGCGGGCGTTGGTGCTGGCGTGGCGATTTCAGGCAGCGGCGGCGCCGCTGGCGTGCTGCGCACGACCTCGTTCGGCACAGCGCGCATCGGCACGATGGTCCCCGTTGGTGCGGCAGGCGCGGGCGCAGGCAAGACCGGCGGGCTTACGGGAGCGGGGCTGGGCGCAGCCGCCGCAGCGGCCTCGTCGCGCGCGAGGATACGCTCGATTTGCGCTTTCTCGGTCTGCTCTTCAGCCTCTGCGTCGCTTATCGCGGGTGCTATCGGCGCTGGCTTCGGTAGAGCTGGGCTTGGCGCAGAAGGCGCAGAGCTTTGCCGGCTGGCGTCGCTGGTTTTGGCGGTAGGCGAGGGTGCGGCTTGTGCGGGAGGGGGGGCGGAGGCGCTGCGGCGGGCTGGCGCCAGCTGCGTATTATCGGGAGCGCGCGTGGCAGCTGCGGCGGACGGCGGCGAGCGGTGCGGCGCGGGCGCCGCCACAGGCGGTTGCACCGCACGCGGTGCGCTGGCGGCTTTGCTCGCGAGCTTATCGCTGGCACGCGGGCCAGGGCCCGCGTCTGATACTTCGTCGGCGCCGGTGTCGATCAGCGTTACTTGCATCGGCGGCAATTCCGCCGGCTTGGGGCGCATGGCGAAATGCACCATCGCGAACAGCAGCAAGAACTCGATCACGAGCGCAAACACTGCCGCGCGCGATATCGCGTGCGGACGCGATTCTAGTTTGTCCGGCTTGGCCCACAGCGGTGGAATGGTTTTGGGCGCGGGCCGCCGGTGTAACTCGAGAGCTAGTTCAGTCATTGGCTGACCGACTGCGCTGGGGCGGATGCAGCTATCATGCCCTAAATTCACGCCGTCGTGTGGGCATTGCGAGTCAGAGTGTGCAGTACACGATCACGATCATCTTGGTGAAGACCAGGCGGCAAGCGGTGAAGTTCCGGGCGCGATACCTGCTACGGCAAGGCGCGCACAAAACAAAAAGGCCGGGAAAACCCGGCCTTCTGTCGAGCGTAAGACTATTACAAGCTGCTACTTTGCTTCAGCCATATTCTTTACGTTACGCAGACCAGCCTCATATGCGCCGTCGATCAGATTCTTAATATCCGCTTCGGTCTCTTTTGCGTCGGCCTTGCGTTTGTAAGAACCGGTCCAAGTCACCATGGTGACGGGGCCGCGCGGCGACACACGAAATTCTGATGTGTAGTTATCCAGCGGCAGGGGGGATTCGACAATTTTGTATTTGAAATTGGTGTTCTCGTCGCTATAGGCCAGCAATTCTTCAGTAAAGGTCGGGCCATCTCTGAGCGTCAAGGAACGCACCGTGCCCACCTGGCCGTTGGCGCCTTTGACGTTGGAAGAGGCCGAAAAGGCCGGGTGCCATTTGTGGATCGCGTCGAAATCCTTAACGATGCTCCACACTTTCGCCCCCTCGGCTTGAATCTCAACGTACTTGGTCGAGGTGATCATGCCGCCTGATGCGGCCGCTGGTGCGGCAGTAGTCGACGTAGTTGAGCTTTCAGTTGTTGCGCACGAAGCCAGCAACAACGCTGAACACAGCGCTAGCAATTTCTTCATTACTTGGGTCTCCTCCAGGGTTGGTGTTATTGAACCGGTTGGGTTCGCGTGATCCGAGCCGGACTATACCAAAATTCATTCCCGGCGCAGGGAATGCGATTATTGCGCGGTCCACCCGCCATCGACCAGCAGATGCGCGCCGGTTACCATCGCCGCCGCGGGCGAAGCGAGGTAGACCGCCGCGGCCATCACATCTTCAAGGCGACACATTTCCCCCATCGGGATTTTTGACATGAGGAAGTCGCGCTTTTGCGGCGTATCGATTACGCGGCGCACCAGAGGCGTGTCGGTGAACGTCGGCCCGACGCTATTGACGCGAATGCGCTGCGGCGCGAGTTCGACCGCCATCGCCTTGGTGAGACCTTCGATCGCGTGCTTGGTCATGCAGTACACGGTGCGGTTCGGCGAGCCGACGTGGCCCATCTGGGAAGACATGTTCACGATCGCGCCGCCGACCGACGCGCGAGCCGGGTCCTCCAGCATCTTGCGCACCGCGGCTTGCGCAACGACGAAAGCGGCGCGCACGTTCAAGTCAAGCATGGCGTCGAGGTGCTCATCGGAAACTTCAATGAAAGGCTCGGGAAAATTGGTGCCGGCGTTGTTGATGAGCACGTCCAAGCGCGGCAGCGCTGCGATCGCCGTGCGAGTAGCAGCAGCGTCGGTCACATCGCACACAATGATTAACGCGGGCGCACCGCCGCTGCTTGAGATCGCCGCGGCGGTGTGTTCAAGCGTCGCTCGGGTGCGTCCGAGCAGCGCCAAGCTCGCGCCCATTTCGGCCAGGCCGATCGCCACGGCGGCGCCGATACCCGTGCCGGCGCCGGTAACCAGCGCAACTTTATTGTCGAGACGAAACGAGGGTAGACGCGGTGTTGCAGTCGCGGTGGCAGAGTTCATGCATCGGATCCATAGGTGCGAAGGCTCCTATGTTACCGGTTGCGGCACGCTCCTGGGAGCTAGCGTCAGGGCCAGTGTCCTGAGTTAGAAATTCTCGGCAAAGTTCTTTGCCTGTTTGCCGATACTTTGTCGCGTCTGGCCAAACAAGCAAAAGAATTCGCTTGGGGCACTGCTCTCTTGCACCCTTGAACTGCGAGCTTCTAACTCAGGACACTAGCCGCTGCCCCGAGTAAGTTCGATGCGATCAAATAAAACGCATGCTCGTGCGCTGCACCACTGGGAAACCGCCGGGCCAAGGACGCAGGTCCAATTCTCCTTCGCCCCAATAGTTGCCGTCCACATAGATGCTGGCACCGCCGCATGCGTGCGACAGTTCCGTTTCTGTGATGGCGGTGAGGCTTTCATCAAATGCTAAGGTTTGCTCTGCCATGGTACCTCCTGTAGTTGAAACGATCGCGGCCAATTGGGCCACTTATTCACATTCAACACCCGAACACCAAGACGCGCTTGTGCGCAAATGCGCAAAGATCGAAGTGAATTTCACCGGGCGCGTTTGCTAGAGCCCAAGCCCCGGGCGCGAAGCCGTTGTTCCGTCGTGCCCGGTACGCGTGTATATTCGAGTGAGTCGAGTTGACAGGAAACAGCGGCAGGGTTTTGATCGAGAGGACTTTTCGCATGAAGCTGAATCATTGGATCCGGCAGCAGTGTTTGCCCACATGCCACGCCCGGCTGCTGCGGCAAACAACGGCACTGCTGCTGAGCGCGCTGCTCGCGCTGAGTGCCGGCGCTGGCGCCGCCGACAAGCTTGCGCCGAAGCAAGCAGCCGTTGCCGCGGCGCACCCGATGGCCATCCAAGCCGGCATGGATATCATGCAGCGCGGCGGCAATGCGTTCGATGCGGCGGTGGCGGTCAGCGCGGCGCTGGCGGTGGTCGAGCCGTATTCCTCCGGCATGGGCGGAGGCGGTTTCTTTTTATTGCATCGCGCCAGTGATGGCTTCGAAGTGATGATCGATGCACGCGAGAAGGCGCCGCTGGCGGCCAATCGCGACATGTATCTTGACGCTGACGGCAAACCGCAGGCGCAACTCGCGTTGGAAGGTGCGAAAGCAGCCGCAATACCGGGGCTGCCAGCGGGCTTGGCTTGGCTGGCACAGCGCTATGGACGTCTGCCGCTCAGGGAGGCGCTGCAACCGGCGATTCGACTGGCGCAGAAAGGTTTTGAGATCGACGAACGCTTCCTTGCCATGGCGACCATGAAGTTGCCGCTGCTGCGCAAGTCGCCGGAAATAGAGAGTATTTTTCTCGACTCCGGCCAAATGCCGAAACCGCGTTATCGCCTGTCGCAGCCGGAACTGGCGCAGACGCTCAGCACGCTCGGCGATGAGGGGCATAAGGGATTTTATGGCGGACACGTGGCGCTGCGCTTGGTCAAGTCCGTGCGCGACTATGGCGGCATTTGGCAGATGGACGACTTGGCTCAGTATCACGTGGCCGAACGCGCCCCGGTCCGTTTCGAGTTTGACGGCCTGCGCATTACAACCGTGAACCTGCCGTCGTCGGGCGGCGCGACGCTGGCGCAAGCGTTCAATATTCTCGCGCAGTTGCCGTGGCGCGAAGCCGACGCCGCGCAACGCAGCCATTTCGTCGTCGAAGCGCTGCGGCGTGCTTATCACGATCGCGCGCGTTACCTCGGCGACAGCGATTTCGTATCGGTGCCGCTGGCCGAACTGATCAGCACAGACTATGCCGCGCAGCGCGCGCGCACCATCAAGGAAGATCGCGCCACGCCGAGCGCGGACTTGAGTACGGCTTTAGCGCAACTCAATCAAGGCGATCACACCACGCACTTTTCCGTCGTGGATACGCAAGGCAATCGCGTCGCCGGCACGCTCAGCATCAACGGTCCGTGGGGCGCGGGAATTGTGGCAGGCACCAGCGGCGTGCTGCTCAACAATGAAATGGACGATTTCTCCATGAGCCCAGGCGTGCCGAATCTTTACGGTTTGGTCGGCAGCGAAGCCAATGCGATTGCCCCAGGTAAGCGCCCGCTTTCGAGCATGTCGCCGACCTTCGTCGAGGACGAACGCGGCGTGCTGATTCTCGGCACACCCGGCGGCTCGCGCATTATCAGCATGGTGCTGCTGGCGATTTTGGATCACGCTGTCAACGCTGATCCGAATCCCGAACGCAGTGTATCAGCAGCGCGCTATCACCATCAGTACTTGCCAGATCGCATAGAAATCGAGCCGGAAGGGTTCGACGCGGCGTGGGTCGACACGCTTAAAAGCAAGGGGCACGAGGTGCACACGGTCGAGCGCAAATGGGGTAACATGCAGGCGATTTTTGTGGACCGGCGCAGTGGCGAAGCGCGCGCGGCGAACGATCCGCGCGGCATGAGCGCGTGGCGGCAGCCCGGTCGCCAGTAGCCGGCTGCTCCATAGGCTCTTGCAGCGCTTTGAACGGGCCCTTGGCAGTTGCGCAAGCCGGCAGCGCTCTTGCGCTCTACGTGAATCCCTGCTCAATGCGGGAGGCGTTCGTAATGCAGCAACAGAACGATAGAGAAAGCGCATGACCAGCCGCAGAGCTTTTCTTAAAGCGGGTTTCGCCACGCTGGGCGGCAGCGTTCATACGCGTTCGGCCTGGAGCGCGGAACTGCTCCCGGGGGAATTGCCGGCGGGTGCGCGCGCCAGCGCTCAGCTGTACGCTTTGCCGGGCAAGCTGCCGCTTATCAAGAAGACGTTCCACCCGCCGAACTTCGAAACGCCTACGCATTATTTCGATCAACTCTACACCCGCAACGATGCGTTTTTCGTGCGCTATCACTTGTCGAACATTCCGCAGCAAAGCGCCGCGAGTTGGCGCTTGCAGGTGGCAGGCGAAGGCATCGACAAGCCGTACGCGCTAAGCTTGGACGAGTTGAAGACCCAGTTCGAAGCGGTCGAGTTCCCCGCGCTGTGTCTTTGCTCCGGCAATCGGCGCGGCTTGTTTCAACCGCACGTCCCCGGCGTCGAGTGGGGACCGGGTGCGATGGGTAATGCGCGCTGGAAAGGCGCGCGCTTGCGGGAAGTGCTGGCGCGCGCTGGCGTCGGAAAACTTGCGCTCGAGGTCGCTTTCGACGGTGCCGATTCCGCGCCGCTGGCAGCGACTCCCGATTTCATGAAGAGCCTGCCGATATGGAAAGCGATGGACGAGAACACGCTCATCGCATATGAGATGAACGGCGCAGCGCTGCCGCATTGGAATGGCTTCCCGGCGCGCATTGTCGTGCCGGGCTGGACGGCGACGTATTGGATTAAGCATCTGAACGCCATCAATGTGCTGGCGACACCGTTCGAAAACTTCTGGACTAAGACCGCCTATCGAATTCCGAAGAACAAGTTTCCATTGGTCGAGCGCTTTGCATCGCAGGAGTCGGAAGCGAACACGCCGATAACGGAGATGGTTGTAAATTCCCTCATTACCAATATCGAACCAGGCGCACAGTTCAAGCTCGGGCAGATGATCGAGGTGCGCGGCATCGCTTGGGATGGCGGCTATGGCGTCAACGTTGTGGAAACCTCCGCGGATGGCGGTGCAACATGGCGCGCTGCTCAACTGGAAGCGGATGCCGGACGCTTTTCTTGGCGTCAGTGGCGCGCCGAGGTGCGTGCCGAAAGGATTGGGGCGATAACGTTAATGGCGCGCGCCAGCAATCGCATCGGCGCGACACAAACCTTGGAGTTGATGCACAATCCGGCTGGGTACCACCACAATGTGGTGCAGCGGCTGACAGTGAGCGTCATATGAGTTGGCGGCGCGCGGCAGCAGGGGCGGCAGCGCTCGCAGTGGCGCTGGCGGCGCTCGCACAGGAGTCGAGCATTGATTTGGCGGCAGGCGTGGGCAAGGACAAGGTGGTGGCGTATTGCAGCAGTTGCCACAGTCTGGATTACATCCAGATGAATTCTCCGTTTCCCGATCGCAAGCTGTGGGAAGCGGAAGTGAACAAGATGATCAAAGTGTTTGGCGCGCCGATCCCGCCGGGGGAAATCGGCGCCATGGTCGACTACCTTACCAAACACTATGGCCGATGAACGAATCACGAGCACAGATAGAGCCGCAGCAGCAGCCATCGAGTTGAGAGGCAAGCGTTGAAAGTTCCCTACTTGGATTTCGAGCAGCCGATAGCCGAGCTGGAAGCGAAGATCGAAGAATTGCGCGTCGTCCAGGACGACAGTAATGTCGCCGTCGACGTTTCGCAAGAGATTGCGCGTTTGGAAAAAAAGAGCAGCGCGCTGGTCAAGGAAACGTATGCAAACCTGGGCGCGTGGCAAGTAGTGCAAGTGGCGCGCCATCCGGCGCGCCCGTACACCTTGGACTACGTAAACGGCATCTGCAGCGACTTTCGCGAATTGCATGGTGACCGCGCCTACGCCGATGATGCCGCTATCGTCGGCGGATTGGCGCGGTTCGATGGCCAAGCGGTAATGGTGATCGGCCAGCAAAAGGGGCGCGACACCAAAGAAAAGATCGCGCGCAATTTTGGCATGCCGCGCCCGGAGGGCTATCGCAAGGCGTTGCGCTTGATGCGACTGGCGGAAAAGTTCGGCATCCCGATCTTGACATTCGTCGATACGCCCGGCGCTTATCCCGGCATTGGCGCGGAGGAGCGCGGGCAATCGGAAGCGATCGCGCGCAATCTTTACGTGATGGCGCAATTGCGCACGCCGATCATCGTCACGGTCATCGGCGAGGGCGGCTCGGGCGGGGCGCTGGCGATCGGCGTCGGCGATGCCACGCTCATGCTGCAGTACTCGGTCTACTCCGTCATTTCGCCGGAGGGCTGTGCGGCGATTCTGTGGAAGGATTCGCAGAAGTACAACGAAGCGGCCGAGGCGATGGGGCTCACCGCACAGCGGCTAAAGAGCCTGGGTTTGGTCGATAAAATCGTCAACGAGCCGTTGGGCGGCGCGCATCGCGATCATCCGGCGATATTCGAGAATCTCGAGCGCGCGCTGGGCGATACGCTCAAAGACTTGCGCAAGCATTCCATCGAGGCGCTGCTCAAGCGGCGCTTCACGCGCTTGATGGAATATGGCAAGTTCAAAGAAGTCGAACACTAGGGCGCCTGCGGACGATATCCAGAACTTCGTTAGCGGGTTGCGCGTTCCCATGCGCATGAATGGCCGCGCGAATCGCCTGATGGCGCAGCGCTGGCGCTGAGCGGAATATGGCGGCCGCATCTTCCACCGACTAGCAATTGCGCAAGCTGCTGGCAGGATACGCATGAACGACGATCCGTTGCTCGCCCATGTCCGCGCGTTTATCCGCAACCATCTGCCGGCCGGCGCGCCGCTGTGCGTGGCTCTCAGCGGCGGGCAGGATTCGATGGTGCTGCTCGATGCGCTGGCGCGCCTGCGCGAAATGCTTGCCACGCCGTTGTCGGCGCTGCACGTCGATCATGGCTTGAGTCCGAATGCGCCGGCGTGGGCGGCGTTTTGCGCGCGCCAATGCGAATCGCGCGGCGTTGCGCTGCGCATCGAGCGCGTCAACGTCGGCAGCACGCACGGGCGCGGTTTGGAGGCGGCGGCACGCACCGCGCGCTACGCTGCCTTCGCGCGCCAGCCGGTGGACTACCTCGCGCTGGCGCATCATCGCCAAGACCAAGCCGAGACGCTGCTGCTGCGCTTGCTGCGCGGCGCCGGCGTGCGCGGGCTGGCGGCGATGCGCGCAGTGCGCGAATTGACTTTGCCCGAGGCAGATACTGCGCGCAGGATCATTCTGTTGCGCCCGATGATAGAGATTGACAAGGCTATACTCCAGGACTACGCGGTCCGCCACGGTGTGCCATGGTGTACCGACGAATCCAACAGCAACACCGATTTGGATCGCAACTTTCTGCGCGAAGAGATCCTGCCGCGCTTAGCCGCGCGCTTTCCGCACTACGCGGTGACGTTCGCCCGCGCCGCGCAGAACTTGGCGCAAGCCAATGAACTGATCGACGAGTTCACCGCGTTTGATCGCGGCGTTTGCGAAAACGCAGGGCGCCTGCGGCTCGATGCCCTGCGCGCACTGACGCCTGCACGCGCCGCGAACGCGGTGCGCGGCTTCGTGCGCGAATACGCCGGCGTGGCGCTGACCGCCGCGCAGACCGACGAGCTGTTGCGGCAACTCGGCCTAGCAGGGCGCGAGCATGCCGATGACGCACAAACGCAATTCCATGTCGGCGGCGCGGTGCTGCGCGTGCGGCGCGGCGAGGCGCAAATCGAAATGGCCGATGCCGAAGCCAACGCTGCGAGCGGCCTGCTGGTGCCTTGGCGCGGCGAGGCAGTGCTGGCGCTGCCTGCGCCCTACGGCAGTGTCGCGTTCACGCGCGAACGCGGTGTCGGCGTTAGCGCGGCCAAGCTCGGCGCCGCGCAAGTGACGTTGCGCAGCCGGCGCGGCGGCGAGCGCTTGCGTCCCGCGCTCAAGCGGCCCACGCGCACGCTCAAGAACTTGCTGCAGGAATCAAACATCCCCGCTTGGCAGCGCAAACGCTTGCCGCTGCTCTTCTGCGGCGACGAGTTGGTTTGCGTGCCGGGACTCGCGATCGCGGCGGAGTATCAAGCGCAACCCGGCGAAGAAAGCATTGTGGTAGTCTGGCAACAGCACGGCGCGCGCCAGCGCGCGTGATGCTCTCAGGTCTGTTGACCTGCGAATCGCGCCCGCGCCGATATTTTCCTCCACTGCTGCTACCCTCGTTTCGAGCGTGAACCATGAGCCGTGCATTTGTGAAAGAGCAAGACGGTAATTTTCCGGACGACGATATCGCCGAGTTGCCGCAAACGGACGAACCGAATTACGTCACGCCGGGCGGGCTGGCGCAGTTGCGCGCCAAGCATCACGCGCTGCAGGAAAAGCACGGCGCGCTGGCGGCAAGCGCCGAGGACGATCCGGTGCAGAAGCCGGCGCTGCGTCAACTCGAGCGCGACCTGCATTTCCTCACCGCGCGCTTGGATCGCGCGGTGCTGGTCGATCCCGCCGTCCAGCCTGCCGATGAAGTGCGCTTCGGCGCCGAAGTCACGGTCGAAGATGAAAAGGGCAAGCCGTTTCGTTTTTTCATCGTCGGCCAAGACGAAGCCGATATTGCGCAAGGCAAAGTCAGTTGGGCCTCGCCCCTGGCGCGCGCCATGATGGGCGCAAAGGTGGGCGATGTCGTCGATTGGCAGCGGCCCGCGGGGGCATCGCGATTGGAAGTGACCGCGATCCGTTATCCGTCTTAGCGCCCCCTTCGATCGCGCGCCGCCGATGGTGACCGAAGCTGTCATCCGCGTGCGCGAGTTGCGCAAGCGCTACGGCGTTATCGAAGCGTTGCGCGGAATTTCTTTCGATGCCGCGCGCGGCACCACCACCGCGCTGCTCGGCGGCAACGGCGCCGGCAAAACCACGACCATTTCCGTGCTGCTCGGCGTGCTGCTGCCGAGCGCGGGCACGATTCAAATCCTCGGCCACGACATGCCGCGCGAGCGCTATCGCGTGCTGCCGCGGTTGAATTTCACTTCGCCGTATGTCGATCTGCCCAAGCGCCTCACGGTGCGCGAGAATCTCACCGTCTATGCGCGCTTGTACGGCGTCGCGCGAGTGCGGGAGCGCATCGAAGCGCTAGCCGCGCAACTCGACATCGAAGCGCTGCTCAAGCGGCCATACGGGAATCTGTCCGCCGGGCAACGCACGCGGGTGAGCTTGGCCAAGGCGCTGCTGAACGAGCCGGAGGTATTGCTGTTGGACGAGCCGACCGCTTCGCTCGACCCGGATGTGGCCGATCGCATGCGTTCTTGGCTGCAAGACTATCAGCGCCGCACTGGCGCCACCATCCTGCTGGCCTCGCACAACATGCCCGAAGTCGAGCGCATGTGCGACCAAGTCGTCATGCTGCGCGCCGGCGAATTGGTCGACCAGGGGACACCGCGCGCCCTCATCGAGCGCTATGGCCGCGCCGATTTGGAACAAGTGTTTCTGCATATCGCGCGCGCCGGACGGGATGGCACCGAGATAAGTCCATCATGCTGAGCGCATTTGAGTCTTGCATAAGCCATGCCGCTGTGGCTATGTGGCATTGCCAGAAGTGCAGCGACGAAGCACGCTCGTGCTTGTCGCTATCGCGAAACATCGCCTTGCGCGAAGTATGAACAGCGCCCTCGCTTCCGCGCAGCGCGTGCTTGCTGTGGTGTTGCGGCACGTCTATTTGTTGCGCAAGTCGTGGCCGCGCGTGATCTCGCTGGTGTACTACCCGACCGTCACCATGGTGTTATGGGCGTTCGTCACCCAACACTTGGCGCCGAGCAACCGTTTCTTGCAAGACGCGCCAGGCTTCTTCATCGGCGCCGTGCTTCTGTGGGATGTGTTGTTTCGCGCGCAGTTGGGCGTCTCGCTGTCGTTCTTTGAAGAGCTGTACGCGCGCAATCTCGGCAATTTGTTCGTCAGTCCGCTGCGACCGTGGGAGTTGATTGCCGCGCAACTAACCATGAGCGTCATCCGCATGCTGATCGGCGTCGGCGGCGCCGTATTCTTCGCATGGCTGTTGTTTCGTTATTCTTTGTTCGATATGGGCTATGCGCTCATCCCGTTCACGCTCAATTTGCTCATGCTCGGCTGGGCCATCGGCTTGGCGGTGTGCGCTTTGGTGTTGCGCTGGGGCCTCGGCGCGGAAGAATTGGCGTGGGCCGCGGCATTCCTGCTGGCGCCGATCTCGGGCGTCTACTATCCGCTTTCGTCTTTGCCGGAGTGGCTCCAGACGGTCGCGTATGGCGTGCCGACCAGCTACGTATTCGAAGGCATGCGCGGGGTGCTATTGCAACATCGATTCGATTGGCACTTGTTCACGGCCGGCGCGCTGCTCAATATTGTGTACCTAGCCGGCGGCATCGCGCTGTACTTCGCCGCAATTCGCTATGCGCGCAACCGTGGTACTTTGCTGCAGATGGGCGAGTGATGGCGCGAAACAAGCTCGCGAGTGCGAGCTGGCGTTGGAGGCAGCGGTCGCTCGTGTTATCCTTATAAGCTTAATTTTCATGATCTTAGCGGAGAAATTTGATGGCTGTTGAGCGCACGCTCTCGATTATTAAACCCGACGCAGTGGCGAAAAACGTGATCGGGGAGATTTATTCGCGCTTTGAAAAGGCGGGGTTGAAAGTTATTGCGGCGAAGATGATTTGGCTTTCGCGCACCGAAGCGGAAGGCTTTTACGCCGTGCACAAGGATCGCCCGTTTTTCAAAGATTTGGTTAGTTTCATGATTTCCGGGCCGGTGATGGTGCAAGCGCTGCAAGGCGAAAACGCGATCGCGAAGAACCGCGATTTGATGGGCGCGACCGATCCGAAGAAAGCGGCGCCGGGCACAATACGCGCCGATTTCGCCGCGAGCATCGATGCCAACGCGGTGCATGGTTCCGACGGGCCCGACACCGCGCGCAACGAGATCGCATACTTCTTTCCGGAGCACAGCGTTTATTCACGCTGAGGCCGGCTAAGCGTTCATGGCAATCAATCTGCTCGGCTTGACCTTGCCGCAACTCACCCAATGGATGGGTGAGTTGGGCGAGAAGCCGTTTCGCGCCAAGCAATTGATGCGCTGGATGTACCAGTACGGCGAGCACGATTTCGCGCGCATGACGGATCTGGCCAAGTCGTTCCGCGAGAAGTTGCAGCAAGTCGCAACCATTCAGGCACCGGGTTTACTGCGCGAAGAAGCGGCGGAGGATGAAACGCGCAAGTGGCTGCTGAACATGGACGCCGATCGCGGTACGGGCGGCAGCAGCAATGCCATCGAAACCGTTTATATTCCCGAAGGCGGCAAGTTCAGCGGCGGATTCGCGCCGGGCTACGCCGATGGCGATGCGGACGACGAAGACAGCGATGCGGAAGCGGCGCCCGACGCCAAGCGCTATCGCGGCACTTTATGCGTCTCCTCGCAGGTGGGCTGCGCGCTGGCGTGCACCTTTTGCTCGACCGGCCGGCAAGGCTTCAACCGCAATCTGAGCAGCGGCGAGATCATCGGCCAGTTGTGGTGGGCGAATAAAACGCTGCGCGCGACCGGTCTGTTCGAGCGCGACGAAAGCTACGGGCCGGCCGGGCGCATCATCACCAACGTGGTCATGATGGGCATGGGCGAGCCGCTGACCAATTTCGATAATGTGGTGGCGGCGCTGCAGATCATGCTGGACGATCTCGGCTATGGACTGTCGCGCCGGCGCGTGACCTTGTCGACCTCGGGCGTAGTGCCCGGCATCTACAAGTTGCGCGAAGCCTGCCCTGTGGCGCTGGCGGTTTCGCTGCACGCGCCGAACGATAAGCTGCGCGATGTGCTGGTGCCGATCAACAAGCAATATCCGATCGCCAAGCTGATGCAGGCTTGCCGCGATTACCTGGAAGTGTCGCCGCGCAACTTTGTCATGTTCGAGTATGTCCTATTGGATGGCGTCAACGACAGTTTGGCGCACGCCAAAGAACTGGCCGATGTCGTGGCGGACGTGCCGTGCAAGATTAATTTGATTCCATTCAATCCGTTTCCGAACTCCGGCTATACGCGATCACCGCACAAGGCCGTGGTGGCGTTTCGCAACGCGCTGGCCGAGCGCGGTTACGTGGCTACCGTGCGGCGCACGCGCGGCGACGATATCGATGCCGCGTGCGGACAACTCGCGGGCGAAGTGGTGGATCGAACCAAACGCCGGGAGCGCATGGCGCGGGTGGCGGCACGATGATGCAACCTATGAGGTGGATCGCCAGGGCTGCGCAACTACGCGCTCTGCTCTGCGCCGCTAGCTTGTTGCTGAGCGCTTGCGCACCGACACCGGAGCAGCAGGCCGAAGACTCGCGCAACGAGGCTGAAGCGATCAACAGCGCGCGCGTGCATACGGAGTTGGCGGCGGCGTGGTACGGGCGGCGGCGTTTCGATATCGCCGTAGACGAAACCAACAAGGCTGTGGAGGCGTGGCCCGAGTACGTGCCCGCGTACAACATGCGCGGACTGATTTTTATGGAAGTGGGCGAAGATGCCAAGGCGCAGCAAGCGTTTGAACGCGCGTTGGCAATCAAACCGGATGACGCAGACAGCAGCAATAACTTCGGCTGGTTTCTCTGCAATCGCAATCGTGCCGCCGAGTCGCTCGTGTTCTTCCAGCGCGCGTTGGAAGATCGACTCTATCAATCGCCGGAAAAACCGCTCGTCAACGCTGGCATTTGTACGCGCAAGTTGGGCGATGATGCCAAGGCGGAAGCCTATTTCCGCCGCGCCTTGCTGGCGCGGCCGGAGCTTCCTTTGGCACACTACCATCTGGCTGACCTTGCTTACCGGCGCGGCGATACCAAACGCAGCAAGGAGCATATGGATAAAGTGCTTGCGACCGGGGCCAGCACGGCCGAGATACTCTGGCTCAAAGTGCGGTTGGCGCGCAAACTCGGCGAACGCAGCGACGAAGCCAGCGCCGCTCTGCAACTCCGCCGCCGCTTTCCGCAGTCCCGCGAAGCGCAGCTGCTGATGCGCGAGGCATACGAGTGATGCGAACAGCCACGACCGAAGCAGCGCAGCAGAGGCGGCGCGAGCACGGCGTTGTCCAAGCGCAGCTGCTGATGCGCGAGGCATACGAGTGATGCGAACAGCCAGGACCGAAGCAGCGCAGCAGAGGCGGCGCGAGCACGGCGTTGTCCAAGCGCAGCTG
>CADEHE010000006.1:118232-236212 GCA_902826775.1 uncultured Pseudomonadota bacterium
CTGATGCGCGAGGCATACGAGTGATGCGACGCAAGAGAAATCGCGAGACGTATCGATGAACGACACGCCTGCCAACAGTAACAAACCGGGCGCCGTTTTGGCGCAGGAACGTGCGCGACAGAACCTGTCTGTCAATGATGTCGCGAATAAACTCCGCATCAGTATCCGTCAGATAGAGGCGTTGGAAGCGGATGAATACGATAAACTCCCTGGGGTAACGTTTGTCCGCGGATTTATGCGCAACTATGCCCGGCTGTTGCAGCTTGACCCCGAGCCGCTGCTGCAGGCGAGCGGAATGCACACCGGCGTTGCCGATCTGACGCCGGTCGGCGGTGTGCCCAATCAACGCGTGCGCTTATCACCGGAGCCGCGCTCCAGCGGCAGCAGCGGCACACGCGGAGGCGGCGGACGCAAATTGCTGAGCGCTGCATTGGCGCTGATCGCTGCGGCAGCGGCCGCTTGGTGGATCTGGCAGCAGTGGCAGTTGCGGCAACAGGGGGCGGTGGCCGATCCGGCAAGTACCTCCGGCGCCGTCGTGAGCCAGCCGGTGCAAAGCGGCGATTCGCTCTCGATCCCGGTGGTCATTCCCGGCGCTGGTGCAGGCATCGACGGGCCGGCTGCGGCAGCGCAGAACGCGCCGTCGTCAGCACCAACCGGCTCCGGCGCCGTTACCTCGTCTTCGGCAGGCGCAAGCGTGGCGGTGCCGCTGGGGACAGCTACGAACGCCGCGGCGGCGTCTGCGAATAGTGCGGCCGCGGCGGCGCAGACCCAGCCCGCCACACCGGCGCCGCTCGGCGTTATCCGCTTCGAGTTCAGCGGCGCGGCGCGCGTCGAGGTGCGTGATAAGAACGACTTCGTGATTCACGAGGAACTGCACAAGCCGAGCGATATCACCGAGATTCAAGTGCGGCCGCCGGTCGGTTTGGTTATCGGCAATGCCAAGAATGTTAAAATGCACTTCAACGGTCGTCCGATCGATTTGACGCCGTACACCGATGTGTCGGTGGCCCGCTTCACCCTGTCCGATCCCGAATGAATTCAGCGATAGTAGAGCGCCGCGCGAGCCATCAGGTGCGCGTGGGCAGTGTGTTGCTCGGCGGCGCAGCGCCGATTGTGGTGCAATCCATGACCAACACCGATACCGCCGATGTGCGCGCCACCGCAACCCAGGTCGCGCAGCTCGCGCGTGCCGGCTCGGAGCTGGTGCGCGTGACCGTCAACACGCCCGAGGCGGCGCAAGCGCTGCCGCAAATTCGCGACGCGCTGCTAAAGCAAGGTGTGAACGTACCGTTGGTCGGCGATTTTCACTATAACGGCCATCGCTTGCTGAAAGAATTTCCGGCGTGTGCCGAAGCGCTCGACAAGTACCGCATCAATCCCGGCAATGTCGGGCAGGGCAAGAAGCGCGATGAGCAGTTCTCGACCCTGATCGAATTCGCCTGCAAGTATGCCAAGCCAGTGCGCATCGGCGTCAACTGGGGCAGTTTGGATCCGGATCTTGCGGCGCAATTGATGGATGAGAATGCCAAGCGCGCCAAGCCGCTGGAGGCGATCGAGGTTACGCGCGAAGCGCTCATTGTCTCGGCGCTGCAAAGCGCGGCGCGCGCGGAGGAACTTGGGTTGGGCGCCGACCGCATCGTTATCTCTTGCAAAGTCTCCGGTGTGCAAGACTTGATCGCGGTCTATCGCGCGCTCGCTCAGCGTTGTAAGTACGCGCTGCATCTCGGCTTGACCGAGGCGGGGATGGGCTCCAAAGGCATAGTGTCGAGCACGGCGGCGCTTGCCGTGCTGCTGCAAGAAGGCATCGGCGACACCATCCGTATTTCGCTCACGCCGGAGCCGGGCGGCGATCGCAGCAAGGAGGTCGTTGTCGCGCAGGAAATTTTGCAGACTATGGGGCTGCGTTCGTTTACGCCCATGGTCATCGCCTGTCCCGGATGCGGGCGCACCACCAGCAGTTATTTTCAGGAACTCGCGCAGCAGATCGAGCGTTATCTGCGCGCGCAAATGCCGATCTGGCGCGAACGCTATCCCGGCGTGGAAACGATGAACGTCGCGGTGATGGGCTGCGTGGTGAACGGGCCGGGCGAAAGCAAGCAGGCCAACATCGGCATCAGTTTGCCCGGCACCGGCGAGTCGCCGGCCGCGCCGGTATTCGTCGACGGCCACAAAACCGTGACGCTGCGCGGGGAGCACATCGCGCGCGATTTTCAGGCGCTCGTCGAGGACTACGTGCGGCGCAAATACGGCGCGCCGCGCGAGGCGACGGCGCCGGCCCTGCGATGAAAGCGCTGCAAGCCGTGCGCGGCATGAATGATGTCTTGCCGCAGGACGCCGCCTTGTGGGAGTTTTTTGAGGATAGCGTGCGCGATTGGCTGCGCGCCTACGGCTATCGCAACATCCGCATGCCGCTGGTGGAACCGACCGCGCTGTTCGTGCGCTCCATCGGCGAGGCCACCGACATCGTCGAAAAGGAGATGTACACCTTCCAGGATAGCCTTAATAATGAGAGCCTAACTCTTCGTCCCGAAGGTACTGCCTCATGTGTGCGCGCCGCGATCGAGCACAGCTTGCTCCATCAAGGCGCACAGCGACTGTGGTATGGCGGGGCGATGTTCCGCCACGAGCGGCCGCAGAAAGGGCGCTATCGGCAATTTCATCAAATCGGCGTGGAAGCATTCGGCTTGCCGGGCCCCGATATAGACGCCGAGCACCTCATCATGACCGCGCGCCTGTGGCGTTTGCTGGGCTTGAGCGGCATCCGGCTGGAGCTGAACTCCCTGGCCGACAGTGCCGCGCGCGCCGCGCACCGGCAGCGTTTGATCGCTTTTTTTGAACAGCACCGCGATCAGCTCGACGGCGACGCGCAACGCCGGCTGCACAGCAACCCGCTGCGCATACTCGACAGCAAGAATCCGCACATGCAACCGCTCATCGAAGCCGCGCCGCAGCTCAATGAACACATGGACGATGCGGCGCGCGCCCATTTCCACGGCGTATGCGCTACACTCGACCGCGCCGGTGTGGCTTACAGCATCAATCCGCGCTTGGTGCGCGGCCTGGACTATTACAATTACACCGTGTTCGAATGGGTGACCGACGCGCTGGGTGCCCAAGGCACGGTTTGCGCAGGCGGGCGCTACGACGGTTTGTTCGAGCAGCTGGGCGGCAAGCCGGCGCCGGGTTGCGGCTTCGCCATGGGCGTCGAGCGCCTCGTCGCGCTCTTGCAGGTGCAAGCCAGCCCGGCATCGCAGCACGCAGCCGAGGCGCAACAGCCGGATGTCTATGTGCTGCATCAAGGCGATGCGGCGGCAATGGAAGCGGCGCGTGCGGCCGAGGAATTGCGCGACGCGCAATTGCGTGTGGTGCTGCATTGCGGCGGCGGCTCGTTCAAGAGCCAGATGAAGCGGGCGGATGCCAGTGGGGCGCGCTTTGCCGTTATCCTTGGCGAAGAGGAATTGGTGCGCAAGGAGGTGAGCGTGAAGCCGCTGCGCGCCCAAGGTGTGCAGACCAGCGTGCCGTTGAAAGAAGCAATTGAGCTGATCCGCGGTTGATGCGTCACCGCGATAACGAAAGAGGTAAGCGATGGCAGTCTACGATTTAGAAGAACAGGAAAAGATCGACGCGCTTAAGGCATGGTGGCAGCGCTATGGCGGCGCCGTGACGGTGGGCGTGGTTGCCGGAGCGTTGCTGCTTGGTGGCCTGTCGTTCTGGCGCAGCCATCAGCGCGAACAAGCGGCTCAGGCGGGCGATCTGTACTACGCATTGCAAAAGAACCTGGCCAAGACCGAACCCAAGAAAGCCGCTGTTGCAGCGCGTGAGATCGCGGATAAGTATCCCGCCACACCGTACGCGGCGCGTGCTGCACTGATTGCAGCCAAAGCCAGCTTTGACGCCGGCGACTTGGAAGGGGCGCGCACGCAGTTGCAATGGGTCATCGACAATTCAAAGGAAGCCGAATTGAAAGCGCTCGCGAGCTACCGCTTGGCGGGCGTTCTTGCCGACCAGAAGAAGTACAACGAAGCCGTGGCGCTGCTGGACCGCGTCGACAATGCTGCCTACGCGACTTTGGCGCTCGATTTGAAAGGCGACATCCTGGTGGCGCAAGGCCGTCCGGCCGACGCACGCAACGCCTACAAACAAGCGATCGAGAAAGCCGACAAGAACGAGAACCTGCACAACCTCACGCAGTTCAAACTGGATGCGTTGGGAGCACAATGAGGGAGCGCAAACATGACTAGGTTTCGTCGTTTCGCCATCGCCGTGGCCTGTGCCGCGGGCGCCAGCATCGCGCTCGGCGGCTGCGGTTGGTTCTCCAGCAAGCGCGGCGGTCCGCAGCCGGTGCAGTTCACACCGACCGCGCAATTGGCCGCTGCCTGGCGCGCGAACGTCGGCAAGAAGGCCAATACCGGCTTCGTGCCGGCATTGCGCGGTGATGTGATTTATGCCGCCACACCCGATGGCGAAGTCGCCGCGCATAAGAGCGCCGGCGGCCAAGGTCTATGGCGCGTCAGCCTGGGCGAGCGATTGTCTAGCGGTGTCGGGCTCGGCGAGAACAGCCTGTTGGTGGGCACGCTCAAAGGGCAAGTCGTCGCGCTCGATTTGAACGGCAAAGTGCTGTGGCGGTCCCAACTTTCGAGTGAGGTTGCGGCGGCGCCGCAAGGCGCGGAAGGCGTTGTCGTCGCGCGCACTACCGACGGGCGGCTGTTCGGCCTGGAAGCCGACAGCGGCAAGCGCCGCTGGGTGTTTCAGCGCGCACTGCCGGCACTCACACTGCGCTACCAGCCCACCGTGCGGATCGTGCCGGCCGGTGTGCTGGCGGGCCTGCCCGGCGGCAAACTGGTGCTTCTGAATCTGAGCAATGGCGAAGTCGGCTGGGAAGCCACCGTAGCGCTGCCGCGCGGCTCGACCGAGTTGGAACGGGTGGCTGACGTGGTGAGCGTGCCCGTGGTCGACGAGGAGCGCGCTTGTGCTGTGGCGTTTCAGGGCCGCGTCGCGTGTTTCGAGCTACAGTCGGGCAACGTGGTATGGGGGCGCGATTTTTCCAGCAGTGTAACCTTGGCTGCCGATGAGCGAGCCGTTTATGTGGTCGACGAAAAAGGCGCGGTGTCCGCTTTCTCGAAACCGACCGGCGCCAGCGTGTGGCGGCAAGACAAACTGCAGGAGCGGCAATTGTCGGCGCCCGCGGTGGTAGGTAATCGCATTCTCGTCGGCGACGAGAAAGGCGTGACTTTCGCGCTGGCCAAAGATGATGGCGCGCTCGCAGCGCAGGTGTCTGGGGACGGCAGCGCGCTGACCGGCGTGTCGGTGCTTTCGGAGCGCAGCGCAGTGGCGCAGACGCGCAACGGGAATCTGATCGCGTTCGCGATGAATTAGAGGTAAAGGGCCCTCGGGCTCGCTTAAGCTCACCCGGTCCTCAGCGTTGCCAGTGCAGCCTAGGCCGCGCTCATCTGATCTGATGGGGTAGGTGAGAGCGGCGAGTTCGCGCAGGCCGAATCTGGAGTCAAGGCTTGCAACCCACTTTTGTCATCGTCGGCCGGCCCAATGTCGGCAAATCCACGCTGTTCAATCGGCTCACCCGCACGCGCGACGCGCTGGTCGCAGAGATGCCGGGTTTGACGCGTGACCGTCACTACGGGCGCGGCCGCTTCGGCGATCGCAGCTTTTTGGTCGTGGACACCGGCGGGTTAGAACCGGGCAAGGAGGAAGGCATACTCGCCGAGATGGCGAGGCAAACCCAATTGGCAATCACCGAGGCGGATGTCATTTTGTTTTTGCTCGATGCCCGTCAGGGGTTGACCGCGCAAGATCGCGAGATCGCCAGCCGGCTGCGCAGCGCGCGCGCCCCGGTGGTTGTCGTGGTGAACAAGTCGGAAGGATTGGACACGGCGATATCCGCAGCTGAGTTCCACGAGCTGGGTCTGGGCGAACCGCACCCGATCTCGAGCGCGCATGGCCAAGGCGTCGGTGCGTTGCTGCAAGCGTTGCTGGCGCGCTTTCCGCTGCCGGAAGCTCGCCCTGGAGCAGGGGACGAAGACGGCGAGGACAAGCATCCGCGCATCGCGATTATCGGCCGCCCCAACGTCGGCAAATCGACCTTGTTCAACCGCCTGCTCGGGGAGGAACGCTCGATCGTGTTCGATCAGCCGGGGACAACGCGTGACAGCATCGAAGTCCCGCTGCAGCGCGGCGAGCGGCGCTACACCTTTATCGACACCGCCGGTGTGCGCCGGCGCGGCAATATTCAAGAAACCGTCGAGAAGTTTTCGGTCATCAAAAGCATGCAGGCGGTTGAGCGCGCCAACGTCGTTCTGCTGGTGCTGGACGCCAACGAGATTGCCGAGCAGGATGCCCGCTTGGCCGGCTTCGTACTAGAGGAAGGGCGCGCGGTAGTGCTCGCGGTAAACAAATGGGACGCGGTGCATTCCACCGATCGCGACCGGGCCAAATCGGAGTTGTCGCGCAAGATGGGCTTCCTCGGTTTCTCGCGGACGCATTTCATCTCCGCGCGCAACGGTACCGGCGTCGAAGCGCTGCTGCCGTCGATCGATGGTGCTTACGCGGCGGCGACGGCCAAGCTTTCCACGCCGAAATTGACGCGCACACTCATGGCCGCGGTGGAAAAGCAGCAACCGCCGAGGCGCGGCGCGTTTCGGCCGAAACTGCGCTACGCGCATCAAGGCGGCAGCAATCCGCCGTTGGTGATTATTCACGGCACGGCACTGAACGAAATACCCGATAGCTACCGGCGCTACTTGGAAAAGACGTTTCGCGAGGCCTTCGATTTGCACGGCACCCCGCTGCGCATCCAGTTTAAGCAGGGGGCAAACCCATACGCCCGGGATTGATCCGGCGCACTAGTGCCCAGCGCACGAATCGCGCATGGGTTAAAGTAGCGGCACGGCGGGGTAGCGTGGCAATGTCGAATAGGCTGGCCGGGAATTCAGTAGGTGATGGAAATTTAAGCGGAAATACAGTAAAGTCCGCCATTGCAGCATAACAACAACTGCACGGAGAAGAATATGAGCGCCAAGGGGCAGCTTCTTCAAGATCCTTTCCTCAATACGTTGCGGAAAGAACACGTGCCCGTCTCCATTTATTTGGTGAACGGCATTAAGCTTCAAGGACAGATTGAGTCCTTTGATCAGTACGTCGTATTGCTCAAGAATACGGTTACGCAGATGGTATACAAGCACGCCATCTCCACCGTGGTCCCGGCGCGCCCGATCTCCATGGCGCCCGAGTCTGGTAACGAATCTTAGGAATCCTCCCTGAGCGTGGTTAGTGTTTGAGCTGCCGGCTGCTTTGCCAATCCTAGGCAGCAAGAGCGTATTGGTCAGCCTCGACTTGGCTGAGCTGGATGCGGAAGAGTCGATCGCCGAGTTGCGGCTGTTGGTGGCGAGCGCCAAACTCGCGGTCGTGGGCGAAGTGCGCGGCAAAGTGGTGCGCCCAGATGCTGCGACGTATGCCGGCAGCGGTAAGGTGCAGGAGTTGGCCGCATTGATTGCTTCCACTGGCGCTCAGCTTGCGATTTTCAATCACGAGCTTAGTCCGGCGCAGCAGCGCAATTTGGAAAAAGCGCTGGGCGTGCGCGTGGTCGACCGCGTCGCCTTGATTCTGGGGATCTTCTCGCAGCGTGCCCGTAGTGCAGAAGGAAAGTTGCAGGTTGAGCTGGCGCAACTTGAACGCTTGCGCACGCGTCTGGTGCGAGGTTGGACGCACTTGGAGCGCCAACGTGGCGGCATCGGTTTGCGCGGTGGACCCGGCGAGACGCAGTTAGAGATTGATAAGCGCCTTCTCGCTAAACGAGTCAGTCGGTTACGCGAAAAACTTGAGAATTTGCGCGAACAAAGATCGGTAAGACGCTCAAAGAGAAAGAAGACTGGTCTGTTCACGGTGTCTCTGGTCGGCTACACGAACGCCGGCAAATCGACGTTGTTCAACCGCCTAACACGTGCTCGTGCGTATGCTGCTGACCAATTGTTCGCTACGCTGGATACCACGACACGGCGTGTGTTTCTCGATCATGGCGTGGAAGCGACGTTATCCGACACGGTCGGTTTCATCCGCGACTTGCCGCATGGCTTGGTCGCAGCGTTCCGCGCCACCCTAGAGGAGGTTGCGGAGGCAGACTTGCTCTTGCATGTGGTGGATGCGGCGAGCCCGGTGCGCGATCTGCATATCGCACAAGTGAACGCCGTGCTGCAAGAAATCGGTGCTGCCGAAGTGCCGCAGATCCTGGTGTACAACAAGATCGATTGTGTGCCGGACCACCTGCAGGCGGCCGGAGCGGTCGAGCGCGACGAGTATGGTAATATCCGCGCCGTTAGAGTGAGTGCGTTGCAAGACCTCGGCGTCGCGGAACTGCGCGGCGTGCTGCGCGACTTGGCAAGCGACCACCAGCCAAGCACTCGCACCTACCAATCCCAAGAAGCAATGGCCGGTTGATATCAGCCTAAGCCCACCGATCTACCGCGCTAGTCAGCGCGCGAACGTGATCTCCAAAACATTCGAGCCAACATGAGCAATCAGCAATGGGGCAAGAAAGGCGGCGAAGGCCCGCCCGACTTGGACGAGTTGTGGCGCCGCTTCAATCAACGCCTGGGTGAAACCTTCGGCGGCAAAGGCCGCAACAGTTCGCAACCGCCCGGCAGCGGCGGCGGCGGCGGAAGTTCGATTGGCGCCGGCGGTTTGCTGCTGGTGCTCGGCGTGCTGTTGGCAGTGTGGCTGGCGAGCGGTTTTTACATCGTCAAGGAAGGCGAGCGCGGTGTCGTGGCCCGTTTCGGCAAGTACAGCGAAGTGACCTTGCCCGGTGCGCGCTGGGCGCTGCCGTACCCAATCGAGAAGGTTGAGAAGGTCAGTATCGAGCGCATGGAGCAGATCGACGTCGGCACGCGCGGCGAGCGCAACAAAGACATTCGCGAGTCGCTCATGCTGACCGACGACGAAAATATCGTCGACGTGCAGTTTGCCATTCAGTATCGGCGCGACGACCCGGTCGCGGCTTTGTACAACAACGCTAGTCCGCACGAAGATCTGGTCAAGCAAGCTGCCGAGACTGCGATTCGCGAAGTAGTCGGCCGCAGCAAAATGGACTACGTGCTCTACGAGGGGCGCAGCGAGATCAGCACCAAAGTCGCGGCCGTCATGCAAGCGCTGCTGCAGCGCTATAGCACCGGCATCGTCATTAGCAACGTCACCATGCAGGGCGCGCAACCGCCTGAAGAAGTATTGGCGGCGTTCAACGACGCGCAAAACGCTAAGCAAGATTTGGAGCGGCAAAAGAGCGAAGGCCAAGCCTACGCCAACGACGTCGTGCCGAAAGCGCGCGGTGTCGCCTCGCGCTTAATGGCTGAAGCCAACGGCTACCAGCAACGCGTAGTCGCCAACGCCGAAGGTGAAGCCAGCCGTTTCACGCAGGTCCTGGCCGAGTACGATCGTGCGCCGGCGGTCACGCGCCAGCGTATGTATCTCGACACCATGCAGCAGTTTCTGGCAAATAGCGCCAAGGTAATGATCGATCAAAAGGCAGGCGGCAATAATTTGCTGTACCTGCCGGTCGATAAATTGATGCAAATGGCGGGCGAGGCGAGTAGTTCTGCTTCAGTCCAGTCCGGGCCGATGGCCCCGATGGAGCCCAGCGCGCCGCCGGAAGTGTTGCTGCGAACGCCCGACAGCCTGCGCAACAACAGGGGGGCTCGCTAATGCGCGGCCTCGGTGCAGTGCTCGGCGTATTGATCTTGTTGCTGGTGCTCGCGAGCCTCAGCTTATTCACTGTCGACCAGCGTGAAAAGGCCATCGTGTTTCAGCTCGGCAAAGTCCAGCGTGTCATCACCGAGCCGGGTCTGTACGCGAAGTTGCCGCTGATCGACTCGGTGCGCAAATTCGACGCGCGCATTCAAACCATCGATTTTCAAGATACCGATCGTTTCCTGACTTCGGAGAAGATCAACGTCATTGTTGACTCGTTTGTGAAGTGGCAAGTGGCGGATGTGCGCCAGTATTTCGTCAGTGTCGGCGGCGAACCTGAGCGCGCGGCAAACCGCCTGATGCGCACGGTCAATAATGATATTCGTGATGAGTTCGGCAAGCGCACCGTGCATGATGTCGTCTCTGGCGAGCGCGAGAAAATCATGGATATCCTGCGTCAAAAAGCCGATGAAGATGGCAAGAAGATTGGCGTGCGTGTGCTCGATGTGCGCATCAAACGTGTCGAGCTTACACCCGAGTCGAGCGAGACCGTATATAAACGGATGCGCGCGGAACGGTCCAAAGTTGCGGCGGATTTTCGTTCCACCGGTGCCGCCGAATCCGAGCGCATCCGCGCCGATGCCGACCGGCAGCGCGAAGTCATCATCGCGGAAGCCTACCGCGACGCGCAGCGCATCAAAGGTGAAGGTGATGCCAAGGCGTCGGCGATCTACGCGACCGCGTTCAGCAAGAATCCGGAGTTCTACGCCTTCTATCGCAGTTTGGACACCTACCTGAAGAGCTTCCAGAACAAGAGCAACGTGCTGCTGCTTGATCCGAATTCGGATTTCTTCAAGTACTTGAAGAGCCCGAACCCCGGCGCGAGCAAATAACCTCGCGCGTATGCTGTCCCAGTGGATGCTCGCGCTCGGCCTTATGCTGGTGCTGGAGGGCTTGCTGCCGTTTGCCATGCCGACGGCTTGGCGAACGGCGTTCCGCAAGATTACCGATATGAGCGACGGGCAGATCCGCTTCGTTGCCCTGATCGCGATCATCGGCGGCATGGCGCTCGTATTCGCATTTCTGCCCGAAGCGTAGGCGGCGCTTTCCCCGCATCCCATGGATAACTGGGCGCTACCGGAATACATCGAGGACGTCTTGCCGCCGCAAGCCTGGCGGCTGGAAACGTTGCGCCGCAGCGCGCTCGATGTGCTGCGCGGGCATGGCTATCAGTTAGTGATGCCACCCTTGCTTGAGTATCTCGAATCGCTGCTGGTGGGTACCGGTCACGATCTCGATCTCGCCACGTTCAAGCTAGTGGATCAGTTAAGCGGCCGCCATATGGGCGTGCGTGCCGACATTACGCCGCAAGCGGCGCGCATTGATGCGCACCTGATGAACCGGCGCGGCGTTGACCGGCTCTGCTACACCGGCAGCGTCCTGCGCACCAAGCCCGAGGGTTTGATGCGCACGCGAGAACCGTTTCAGGTGGGTGCCGAATTGTTCGGCCACGGCGGCGTCGAAGGCGATGCCGAAATCCAGCAGCTCATGCTTGAAGTGCTGCAAGCATGCGGCATCAACGAAATCGTTCTGGACCTGGGGCACGTCGGTATTTTCGGCGCGCTGGCGCGCCATGCAGGGCTAGCCGAAGCGCATGAGCGCGAATTGTTCGAAGCGTTGCAGAGTAAGGACGCCGCGCAGGTCGCCGCTTCAGTGCAATCGCTGGATGCTGGCTTTGCGGCGGCTTTCCGGCGCTTAGGGGAGTTGAGCGGCGGCAGTGAAGTGCTGGAACAAGCGATGCAGACTTTGCCCGCTTTGCCCGAAGTGCGGGCGGCGCTCGATGATCTGCGGCATATCAGCGCATTGCTGCAGCGCGCCGCAGAGGGTGGCGTAAGAGTTACGTTTGACCTCGCCGAACTGCGCGGCTACGCGTATCACAGCGGCATGGTGTTCGCGGCGTATGCGCCCAGCTACGCCGATGCGGTCGCCAAGGGCGGGCGGTATGACGAAGTCGGCAAGGCGTTCGGACGCGCGCGCGCCGCCACTGGTTTCAGTCTCGATCTGCGCGAGATCGTCAATCACCTGCCGCCGGCCGATGCGCCGCGCACGATACTGGCCCCGCGCAATGATGATGTAGGCCTGCGCGCGCTGGTGCTTGAATTGCGCAGCAAAGGCGAAGTTGTCGTGAATGATCTGCCCGGGCATGCGGCGCATTACGACGAGCTGGGTTGTGACCGGCGGCTGGTGCAAGAGAACGGGCGCTGGCACGTGCGAGCGATCAAATAAGGCTTGAACAAGCCCTCATGAGATTTACATAAAACAGCATGGCAAAGAACGTCATCGTAATCGGCACGCAGTGGGGCGACGAAGGCAAAGGCAAGATCGTCGATTGGTTGACCGATCATGCGCAGGGCGTGGTGCGCTTTCAAGGCGGCCATAACGCCGGGCATACGCTCGTCATCGGCGGGAAGAAGACGGTGCTGCATCTGATTCCGTCCGGGATTCTGCGCCAGGACGTGCGCTGCTACATCGGTAACGGCGTAGTGATCTCACCGCAAGCGCTGCTGAAGGAAATGGATACGCTGCAGCAATCGGGCGTTGATCTCGCGGGGCGCATCACGGTGAGCGAAGCCTGCCCGGTGATTTTGCCGCATCACGTGGCGCTCGACGTGGCGCGCGAAAACGCCAAGGGCGCAGGCAAGATCGGCACCACTGGACGCGGCATTGGGCCTGCGTATGAAGACAAAGTTGCGCGCCGCGCGATTCGCCTGCAGGATTTATTTCACCGCGAGCGCTTCGCGGCCAAGCTGGGCGAGTTGCTCGATTTCCACAATTTCGTGCTGAAGAACTATTTCAACGCTGCGACGGTGGATTTTCAGCGTACGCTGGATGAGACGCTGCAACTTGCGGAGCGCATCAAGCCGATGATCGGCGATGTGCCGCGCATGCTTTACGAGGCGCACCAGGCCGGCAACAACTTGTTGTTCGAAGGCGCGCAAGGCTCGCTGCTCGACATCGACCATGGCACTTACCCGTATGTCACGTCTTCGAATTGCGTTGCCGGTGCCGCGGCAGCGGGGAGCGGGGTTGGCCCGCAGATGCTGCACTATGTGCTGGGCATCACGAAAGCGTATACGACGCGCGTGGGCTCCGGACCGTTTCCTACCGAGTTGGAAGACGAAATCGGCAAACATATCGCCAAGGTCGGCCACGAATTCGGCGCCACCACCGGCCGTGCACGGCGCGTGGGCTGGTTCGACGCGGCTGCGCTCAAGCGCTCGATCCAGATCAACGGTGTTTCGGGTTTATGCGTCACCAAACTGGATGTGCTTGACGGTGTTGAGTCGGTGAGTATCGCCGTGGGATACAATACCATAGAGGGTTACCGGGATATACTCCCTGTTGGCGCAGAATCCTTGGCAGGCTGCGAACCGGTCTACGAAGAACTTCCTGGATGGCGCGAAACTACGGTCGGGATCAAGCAGTTGGAACAATTGCCGGCGAACGCGCGCGCTTACCTAAAGCGCATGGAAGAAGTCTGCGGTGTGCCAATCGATATGATTTCCACCAGTCCCGAGCGCGAAGACACTATTGTGCGGCGTCACCCCTACGACGCTTGAGGCCAAAGCGCAGTGTGGCTCAGCGCGATTGCGTGAGGGCTTCTCGCACCACGCCAGATCCGCTTAGCTCCGACATGACGGTCGGGGTGCCATAGAATCGAATGTCGCCCGAGCCGGAAATTGAAGCGCGCAGGTGCCGTGCGACGCTAACGAGCGCGTCGCCGCTACCAGCGATAGTAATGTTTGCGTCCTCGCTCGACAGGCGCGGCGACAAGTAATCCGTCGCGCCGGCGATCACCACTTTTTGCTTGAGCGCGCTGCCTTCCAGCGCCACGGTGCCCGATCCGTGCAGCCGGACCTCCAGCGCGCCAACATGCACGCGCTTGGCCGACGCAGCATAAGCGCCCAACAGTTTGAGCGCAAAGCTCGGCGTGGTTAATCCGTCTATGGCAATGCTGCCAGCGCCATGCCCTTCTATGGCATTCAAGCTCGGCGCCGTCACGTAAAAGCGAATCGGCTGTTGCGTGATAACCGGTTCACCGCTTGTTTCCAAATAAAGCGCATCGGCGCGAACGCGCGGGCGTAGTTGCGCGACAACGTGCGGCTCTGCCTCGATCATCAGCGAAACGCTCGCGCTTTGGACTACGTGCAGGTCGCCTGCAATTTTGATCGAGATGCTGTGGAAGCTCGAGACCGGGAATGACTGGCGGACGGTTTCGGCCCATGGCGTGGAGCAGCACAAGCCCATCGCGATAGCGGCGCTACGTAGCACTAGATGAGCGGCTGGTCGCATAGATGGCATCCATTCTACGATTTATTTTCCGCTCCAGGCTTCGGCCGCTGCAACGGAATATTGACGTACAGGTTCACGAACAGCTTGGCATCAAGGTAGTCTTGCGACCGTTCGAAGCCGAAATGCCGCACGACTTCGTCCAAAGCGCGCTTGGTCTTTTCGTCCAACACGCCGTTTTCCTTAAGCGCGAAACCATAGTCGTTGAGCGTGTCTTTCAGCCACTTCACCTTGGTGGCTTGGTCCTGGGCAAGGTAGCGCTTTTCCAGCGTCGCCAGCACAACACGGTCGGCTTTGCCGTTTGGCACGCAGCGCCAATACGGCGTTGCCGTGTAGCGTCCCAGTAGCTCGAGCACGCTCAGCTCCACCAGCAGGCGCAGCGCGCCGTGCCGGCCTTGCAAATACTTGGTGCTGCCGTAAACACCGAAGCCTGAGCCGTAGATGGCGAAGTCGAAAGATTGCTCGAAGGTTTCGTTCAGCACGCGAATCGTGTTGGCGGCCTGCATCTTGGGCAACATGACTTGCTTCTCAAAGTCCACGAGATTCAAGTCCAGCGTAAGGTCAGACAGCGTGCTCGTGGCTTTGCGTTCGAACGCCGCATCCGTTTCGCCGCGGCCGCCCCCAAAAGTAACGTCCGCATCGTTCGCCCGACCTGCGCTCGCCAGCGCGCGATCGAACTGCGTGATCGCGCCGGTTATCAGTACGTCCGGCAATGTCAGCGACAGATTGGCGCCTTGTTGCGCGTGCGCCAATACATACTCAGGCTGGAACGGCACATACACCACGCGTTCGCCGATGCGATTGATGGCGCTGCGCATCATCTCGGTGATGTCGTGCGGCAGCTCCGAACCGACCAAGGGATGCGACAGCCCGGTTGCATCGCTGATGTTGCGCGTCTGCACATACAATGTCTTGCCGGACTGGCGGTAGAGTTCCAGTAAGGTGCCGAACTTGTCGAGTGCGGTGCTGTACTGCGTCAATGCATCGCGCGGCGCTTCGGCGCCGGCACTCTTCTGTTGGAGCAAGGCGCGCGCGTCGCGCTCCGTGTGAGCGGTGGTGGCGCAACCCGTGGCGAGCAGGCCGGCCAACACTAAGCCAGCGCTGCAGGCAGCGAGCGTTCCGAAAGAGCGAATCAGCATGGTCAGTGCCTGCGCACGGATATGACCCGGCCGCGGATCGCGCCGCGCTGCACGATGATGTTGATGTCGCCGCGCACGTCGCCAACGATGTCGGGACTGGCAATGTTGATATCCCCGCTCGCGTCGTCGCGCAAACGGCTGTCGCCATCGTCAAGGCTGAGCAGTCCGCTCTCCAGGCCGCGCATGCTGCGATATAGCGCGCGCTTGGCTTGACTCGACGCCAAGGTGCCATAGAAGCTTGAGTTGTGGGGCGGATCGGGTTCTTTGGCGATTTCAGCCGTGTAGGAGCCGAGGGGTTTTTGATAGTTCTCGTCCAATGCATCCGCTTGGCGCAATGGCAAGATCGCTAGGGCAATGATTGCGGCGGCTCGTATCTTCATCGCGAAGGACTCCTGTGGTGGAAACGTGCAGTGGTCTGAGGTAGATCTGCCTTGGGCGAAGCGCGTCACAGCCGGCGAGCGGAGTAACGCGCCTTGCCCTTGGTTGCATCAGGCACGAGCGAGATTACTTGCCTACCACCACCGAATTCGCGTTGATCTCGCCACCGCCGTAGTTCTCTATCTCGATGCCTTCGTTGTCGCTGATGGTTACGGTGCCGCTGACGTTGCCGTCACGCAAAATGAGGGAGTTGACGTTAGTTTGTCCGGCACCGTCGATTGAGCCACCCTTGAATGGGCCGATGCCGATCGACCCTTGGCCGCCACCGGAGCGGATGTTGCTTGCTTTGTTGTTGGAAATGGTCACTGTTCCGGATATTTCCGGCGCGGCGCAGATTGCGGAGCTGAGAGTAATACCGGCAATCAAGAACACCTTTTTTGCTGCTTTCATACTGATCTCCTATGGAGTTTAAAGAGTGCGGCTAACCGCCGCGGGGCATGTCCACCTCGACTTCGAGGCGCAACAATTACGATGTCTGTATCGCTCTGAACTGCACGCGCCGATTCTCGGCGGCGAAGCGGTTGTTGCGGTTAAGTGGCGCGTTTGCGCCTAAACCCAGAGCTACCAGCCGGTCGGCTGCGATCGCATGAGTCCGCACCAAGTAGCGTTTCACGCTGATGGCGCGCCGCTGTGAGAGGCGCAAGTTGTGGGCGGCATTGCCGCGCGCATCCGTATGGCCCTCGATGAGGATTCTGCTGCTGCCGCGCGTAAGCTTGATGCCCGCGGCGACGGCATCGAGCGCAGCCAATGAGCGCGGGGATAAGCGCGCCGAGTTGTGCGAAAACTCGACCGCGAGCGCTAGTGCCGACGCTGGCGCGGGTTGACCGGTTGTGTCCGTGCGTGCGGCCAAGGTCGCTTGGCGCGCGGGCCGATGCAGACGCGCTTGCCATGACCGAACGGCGGCTTGCGCGGCAGCATTGATGCGCTCCTCACGTAGATCTCGGCCCACATCGATTGAGTCTGAAGCAGGCGCTTGATGCAAGTTTCGATGCAACCCGCGTGTTGTCGTTGTGAACGTATGCGATGGATCGAGAATGCGTGCCACGACGTATGGATTGGGGATCGCGCCGGCGCTGTACACGCGCACAGTTGCGGCCGCCAAGCCTTGCGCAAGCGTTCCCATGCCAATAACCAACAACGTCAGTACGATCCGTACCATTCGACTCTCCTTCGCCTGCCGGTTGCTGATCGAGGGCGATCAGCCCAACCAGGTTCGAAATCTGAGTCACGGCGGGACGCCGTCAGGTTCAATGCAATTGTTTTCGGTTCTGCGCGGGGAGGGTGGGTTTGCTGATCGGCATATCGCGCAAATGCGGCGGTGCGATCAACTGCGGTGTTTGCGGACCCAAGAGCGGGTCGCGCTGCTCTCCCACCGCAGCGCGCGCGTAGTCGAACAACTCCTGCAATTGCACGAAACCGTCGCCGTTCACATCGGATGCGCCCGCCAATCCTTCTAGCACGGCATGGGTGAACAGACCGTGTTTCGATACTTCGTATTCTTGCGAATCTTCCGTGCCTTGCGCTGCCACCATCAATGCAAACTGCGATGCGGCCGAGCGCTTCGCCAAAGAGTGCGCGTCGAAGGTGCCCTCGATGTTGCTGGCTTGGCAGGTGTCGACGATCAAGAGACGGCGCCCTGGGCTATTTCTTAAAGCGTCGAAGAACGCGGTCCAAGCGATCAACGAATTGCCTTTGGGGGCGTTGCCACGCAGCAAATCTTGCACGTCGCTCCAAGCGGCATCGCTTGGCACGAAGTAGTAGTTGCCCGCGGTGTCGCTGATGCCGTGCGCGGCAAGGAAAACGATGACGGTGTCGCGCGCGCCGGCGTCTTTGATGAATTCGAGCGCCGCAAGTACGGCCGCGCGCCGCGGCTTCTCCGTGGTTTCATCAGTCAGTATGCGCGCGCGCACTGAAGCGAACAGCGGTTTGGCGTGCCGCTCCATGCTTGCAGCGATCTCGCGGGCGTCATTCGCAGCGAAGCGCAGGGCGTACTTGCCCGGCAAGTTCGGGAATTGATTGACGCCGATGGCGAGTATGTAGAGATTGCCGCGCGCAGGTGTTGTGCCGGGCGGTGAGGCGAAGTCAATCGAAGTTTCCTTGATCGCCATGGCGGCGCCGTTAAACACTTCAACGCGCACGTTGTTCTGCAATGCTGTCAACTCGAGTTCGATATTGCGCACGAAACTATCGGTATCCGCGCCTTGTAGTGTCCGCTCGCGTGCCGGTGTCACTGGGATTTGGTTGACGAAGACACTGTAGTCGCGCATAGGCAGAGCTGTTTTGCGGGCGCTGATACGCAGGCTGGCGTGGCCGGGTGAGCCCGGTTCCAGGGCGCGCGTTTCCAGTTCGATGCGCGGCGGCGCAATCAAAGCCAGGTCGGCGATGTCGAAGCCGGCATTGTCTGACAAGGGCTGCGGCAAGGCGTCATGCTGCTGACGGAAGTGTGCCAGCACGCGATCCGGCCGGTAGAGCAAGCGCTCGAATTGAACCGCCCGGAAGAAGTCCGGCGCTATCTCCTTGCCGCGATTGAGCTGCCAACCGATGTAGGTATCGCCGAGCGGAGAGGACATGTAGTAGCCCTGCGGGGTCCAGCAGATCCAGTCGCTGGACTGCGCATGCACGAATAAGGCTAGAACCTCGACACCATCACGCATGCGGAACCAGCGAATCGTGCCGTCGGACAGGGCTGCGATCGCGAACCGGTTGTCGCCGCTAATCGTCACTGTTCGCGCGACCGAGCTGAGCGGGCGCATCCACTGCAAGTTCAAGCTGCGGTCGTAAAGGCGCAGTGCCCATTCGGTGCCGAGCAATAGCGCGCTCTCATCGGACGCGATCGCATAGGTACGGGACATTTCGTAGTTCTCCAACGGGAGCACTTTGCCATTGACTTGCGGCCGGTAGTGGTTGTGCCAGTCGGCGATCGAGAAGAACGCAGATTGCTGTAGTGCTGGTCGCAGTTGGCTCAGCTGTGATTGAGCCGGCACGCTTGAAGGTTCGTTGACAGCGAAGTAGAACGATGTCCCGTTCTCTCGCGGCAGATCAAACTGAATCAAACTACCATCATTGTTGACGTGCAATTGCGCCGTACCAGTCCCCCAATCGAGCGAGTTGGAAGGGCGCAATACAGGCGCTGCGCCTTTGGCGGCGAGCATGCCAATAGCCGGATCTTCGGCGACAAATAAGATGCCGCCTGCTGCCAGCGTCGCAAAGTCGGCAAGCCTTTGGCGCACTACGGGTACTTTGGTAAGCCCGCCACGCCCGCCGCTGCTCCAGCAGTAGATTGGGTTTTGGTCTGGTCCGCGATAGTCGCCGCCCGCGCAAATACTTTCGCCATCGTGCGTCCAAGCAAGTGCCGGAAGAGTAGCTTGGTCTCGCATATTGCGCAGATCAGGGGTGGTCAACAAGCTTAGATCGCGCGAAGAGACAACCACCACCGCTGCAGCGTCGCTGAAACCGACCGCGAGGCGCGTGCCATCGGGCGAATAGCGAATGGTGGCCGGCTTGTCGCCCGCCGCCAGGCGCTTGCGGGCATGAAGCTTGAGCTCGGCCGTGTAAACGCGGATGAATCCGTCCAAGGACGAAACTGCGAGGTTGCCGGCGCGATCGAAATCCAGTTCGACCACCTTGTCGCCATAGGCGGCGTCGCGTGCAACCACTTTGAACTCGGGCAGGGCCAACACAAACAGTCCCCCTTTGCCCTGCAAACCGACGGCGAGATAGCGGCCATCTGGCGAGTAAGCCAAACTGCCGATCACATTCGGGAAACCGCTCAAGCGGCGCAACAGCGTGCCCGTTGCCGCGTCGATAAGATAGACCGAGCCGCGCAACTCCCAGTCCCATCCAGTCCAACCGCCAGCGGCGACGGTGTTGCCCTGCGGCGCGATCGCCACTGCGAACAGCTGACCCTCATTGCCTGGATTGGCAGGCACGCGATGCGTCGCCATCAACTCGATCTCGGGCAACCGCCACACGCGCAGTGTCTTGTCGTCCGCGACGGTGACAGCGCGACTGCGCGTCTGATCAACGGCAAGCTTGCGGATCAAACCGGTGTGCATTCCGGTTTCGATCTGCAACATCGGTAGCGCGGTGGGTTGGGCGCTGTTAACGATTTGCGCAAACAAGCCCACGGCAAAGATTAGAACGCGCAGCACTTTAACTAACCGATTGCGATCGATCGGACAAGCTCCCAGAGCTGGTGACACCGCACCCCGATCCCAACCTTACCGCCAAAAGGAGCCAAGAGGGGAAGCAGAGGCTTCGCTCGCCATGCTAGGGGTAGGGGTTCGTGTTCGGGATACTCGACGATCCATTTCACGTGCAAAGGTGGACGTCAATACCAAGAATCTCGCCGATCCGCTAAGGACACTTTTGCGGACGGCTGTTGCCGAACGGATCTTGATCGAAATATGGGTTGTCTTGGTAATGCTCGCAACTCGCCCGGGTCACCACATGGTGTCCGGCGGCGAACACGTCGGCAGCCGCGCCCGCCATAGGTGAGCCGCGGCCGAGATCGGCGATCTGAGCGACGCCACGGCCGCCTAGCAATTGCGTGTGCGCGCGAGGATCGGTGTGCTCTAAGGAATCGGCGCGAGAACGTGAGGTGTGCCGCGCATCGATCGGATCGAGTTTACCGAGGCCGCGCGTTTGCGTGGTGCTGCCTTCGACTTCTGCCTTGGCCAGCAGCGCCGGCTTGGCGCGGCGCGCGGATCGACGCGTCTTCGGACTATCTTGCACCGTCTGAGCCGCGGCAAGCGCAGTGTCGCTGCTCGGATGGATCTCGGTGATCGCCTCTGTCATCGCCGCTGCGTGTGGCGGCGCCAACTGCGCTTGCGTTTCGTTGGGCATGTGTTGCGCGGCAGGCTCATTGACGACGATAGTGATGCTCTCCGACTCCTGCGTTGCGGCGGAATCTGGAGCGTCGGCGGAAACTGGCGGCGCGGCGGCCTGCGTAATGTCTGTCGCTTCTATGGCGGGCTGCGCCGCCACCACGCCGCTCTCGCCATCGAACGTTGCTGCAGCGTCAAGCGCGGCGGATGGCCGAGCAAACTCTGCACCCTTGTCCGCCAGCGCGTCCACACTTGTGTCGCCTTGTGCCTGCGGAACGCTCGCGCTACCGCCGCTCGAAGCTGGTGTTGCGGAAAACGGCGCAGCGCCGTTGGTTGCGCTAGACGCATCCGATAACCCCGGCGGTTCCCGCGGTGGAATGCTGACACCGCGCGCATACTGGATGCTGGCGATGGGCAGGGCGACCAGCGCCAGGCACGTCCAAGCTCGCAAAGCTGGGGCGCCGAGCAGAGAGTGCTTGAGTTTCGGCAGCGCGTTGCTCGGGTCGGTGAAGATTCGATTCGATCGCTTCATCGGTGTTCGCCCTAGAAGTGGTAGTTCATTCCCGCCATGAGCCGCGGGCGTTTGCTGTCTTCTTCAGCAACTGGGTGGGTGAGCGGTTTCGCCAGTTCGACAAAGGTGCTTGCTTGCTCGCCGAGGTTCATGCGTGCGCCCACCCCGGCAGAGGCGGCCGAGTCACGCGCTTTCTCGCCGCGTTCGGCGCTGGGGTGGCGCAGCCAAACTCTGCCTGCGTCCCAGAAGCCGTACAAGGTGTAAGCGCTGAGCTTTGCCTGCGGAGCGATGCCGCTATAACGCAACTCTAGCTTCACCGCCGCGCCATGGTCTCCAGCGAGCTCCGCGCTATCGTAGCCGCGACCAAATTGCTCACCACCGAAAACGAATAGTTCCGGTACCAACAAGTCGGTAAAGGCGTATTGCCCGCGCACGGCGCCGAGCAGCGACCATTGCGGTTTGATCGCCTGCAAACGCGCTGCTTGCAGGGTGAGCTTGGTGAAATCGCTGCGCCCGCTTGCACGCGATAGCTCGGCTGTTGAACCGCCGGCGCCGAGCGCGTCGATGCCTTGGCTGAGTTCGGCTTCGACGCTATTCACGCCTTGCCAACGATCGGTTGAATCGAAGCTCGCGGCGATCCGCACGGCGCGCGTTTGGTCCTTGCTGGCGCGTAACTCGGGCAAGTCAATCTTGCCGCGGTGAGCGGTAACAGCAGCTTTAGCATAGAGGTTCTTGTTGCGCGATCGAATAACCGGGTAGCTGAGCCCTATGCGCAAATCATCCGAGCGCGTTTCGAGGTTTCGGTTGGCGGACCGGCCCGGCCGCGATCTGGCAGCCGACAGCGCCGCTTGCGCTTTCAGTCCCGTGGCGCCGATGGGCTGTTCGTGCTCCACAGTCAACGCGTTCGATTTGTCGGAGCCGCTGCTGCTGAAACTGACCTTAGTGCGATCAAAGCGCTCGAGCAACGAATACAATTCGACATGCCCTTCCAGACGCGCACGCCCAAGCGAACGGCTGGCTATATTGTTTGCGCCCACCGCGCCGCGATAGCGGCGTTGCTCAAAGCGCATGGTAAGTTGCGCGGCGCCGACTTGAGTTTTGGCCGGGGCAAGTTCCGCGGTTGCGGTGACGCCGGCCAGGTCGTTAATGAGCAGCAGGTTGCGTTCAAGCACGGTGGCGGTCAACGGTCGTGAACGCTTGAGTGCGTCGATCGGACCGGCAAGAGCGGTGCGCTTCAGGGGTGCTTTGCCAACCAGGTCGACACGCGTGATGTAACCTTCTTGAGCTTGCAGCCGCACTACGCCATTGCGCATGTGCTGGGCGGGCATGCTGACCTGCGAAAGTATGTAGCCGTCGCGCCGGTAGCGGACAGTCAGTTCATCGGCGAGCTGGTGCAGTTGCCGCAAGCTCACCGCCGCGCGGCGATAGGGGGCGAGATGCTGCGCGAGATCGCGCGCCGAGTAGACACTGCAGCCTTCCACGATGATGTCTGCGACACTGACCAGCGTGGCATCCAAGACCGCTGCATTCGTGGGGGCTTGTGCCGCGGCTTGCGCCGGCAGCGCCGGCAGCAACCAAATTGCAATCAACATCGGCCAGCACGCTGCTCGGTGGATGTTGCGCGTCGACGAAGGCGGCATCAGACCTACTGCGTAAGAGGTATGACGCATAAGTCACCGGCGCAGCGCGGATGGTTCAAACGGCGGAACCGATGCAGAGCGGTTCGATTGCGGCTTTTGCAAGTTCATTCCCTTCATTAGGTCAATGACTTAGCAGCCGTTCTTATATTGGATTCTGAGGCTGGCGCAGCGTGGTGCGTAGCGAGCATCTTAACGGGTGCTGCTGTGGGGCGCCACGGTGGCGGCAGTTTCCGGGCTTCGTGTAGCATTGGTGTTGCGACAGAACAACGGGCCCCGCCCACGCGGAGGACTCAAAGTTTGAACTCTTTTCCCCTTTCCAGTGACTTAGGCAACGCGGATCTGCGTCAGGATCTTGCTGACGAGGAAATTCGCGCGTTGTTGGCGCGCGTAGAGCGTGGTGACCAGGAGGCGATGCGGGTTTTGCACTTGCGCTACAACCGGCGCATCTATGCTTTCGTGTTGCGCCGCTTGAGTGATCCGGCCGAGGCAGAAGAGGTGGTGGTCGATACTATGTTGGAAGTTTGGAAACACCCGGCGCGTTTTCGTGGCGAATCGCGCTTCAGCACATGGCTGCTCGGCATCGCGCGCCACAAGTTGCTCAACGTCGTGCGGGCACGCGAGCCTGCCCACCTCGACATCGAGGATGCAGCGATGCATCTGCCCTCCGAGGCGCTCGACGGCTTTGCGACGCTCGATCAGAAGCAACGGCGGGAGCTGCTATTGCATTGCATGCAACGACTGCCGGAGGAGCAGCGCGAATGCATGCATCTGGTGTTCTTTGAAGAATTGGCGCTGCGCGAAGTAGCCCAATTACAGGACTGTCCGGAGAACACCGTTAAGACGCGCTTGTTTCACGCCCGGCAAAAAATGAAAGAGTGCTTGCGCAGGCTCGCCGTCGAACCGGGGACGCCCTGACATGGCGTACGATGCCGCTGCGGAGCGCCGCCGTTTCGAAGAATGCATTTCGTTCTATTTGAACCAGACGCTCGGAGCCGAGGATCGAACGTTTGTAGAACAGTATTTGCGCGATCACCCCGAGGCACACGCGGAATTGGCGTGTTGGCGCGAGTTGCGCCCGAGTCTAGCGCAGGAAGCCATGGCAGCTGCGCCTGATGTTGGTTTGGCCAAGCTTCAGGCGCGCATGCAGGCTGTGTCGGCGCCACCTAGGCTCGGCCTGGCCGACCGCTTGGCGGCTTTGGTGCGATCGATCGTGGCGCCGAGTAAATTTGCCCGCGGTGCATTTGCCGCGCTGGGAATTTTAGTGTTATTGCAAGCGGGCGCTATTTTGGCTTTGCTCATGCGCCAGCCCGGTGGCGCGCAACTAGAGGTGGCGGCAACGCGCTCACTCGGCAAGCCGGTGCAGGCAGGTGACACCGTCAGCGCTAAGTTCAGGCCAGGGATCTCCGTTGATGTCGTATCGCAAGTGCTACGCAATCTGGACGCGAGCATCGTCGACGGGCCGGGGGAGGGCGGGCGCTATATCATCAAACTGCCGCGTCAAAACGCGGCCGAGGCGCTCGAGAAGCTCACCACCGGCGGCATCTTGGTGGAAGCGAAGGCGGCAACTGCGGTCGAGCGACCAGCCAAGTAAGGTGCGATCCGGACGGCAACGTGGCGCCGGCAACGCCGGAGCGGGGCGCCGGGGGTGTCGGCGTTGCCGCTTGAACGACTGTTCCATTTCCGGATTGCCTTGGGTACACTACCAAGCATGGTCGCCAAACCGATCACCTGGCTGATGGCCGGCACGCCGGCGCGATGTCCAATTGCGAGACGTCGTGCTTGCTGGCACTTCCACAGCCCGGTCGATCAAGTAACGTGACCGGGCTTTTTCTTTAATGCGTTCGTCAAGGACGGAGATAAGTAAGGCGGATCGATCATGATCCCTGAAGTGCTCTGCTTAGATATCGGCGGCTTGCCGCGCGGCTGGATTCCAGCCGAGGAGGCGGTGCTTTATTACGCCCGCAACTTGGTCGGCTGGGACCTGGGCAAGCCGGTGCACGTGTTTCGCGGCGGCATCTGCGCGCGCACCGGGCAGCGCTCGGAAATCGCGCCGGCGGCGATCGTCGCTATTCGTGGCGAAGTGCATGTTGAGCACTGGGCGCGCGAACCTTTGCTGTCGCGTGCGACTTTGTTCGTGCGCGACCGGCACGTTTGCGGTTACTGCGGCGAGCAGTTCAAGGATCAAGATCTCACCAAGGATCACGTCGTGCCGCAGTCGCGCGGCGGCGCCAATACTTGGACCAACGTCGTGGCCGCCTGCCGCGCGTGCAATCAAAAGAAGGACGATCGCACGCCGGAGGAAGCGCACATGCCGCTATTGTTCGTCCCTTACACGCCGAACCGCTACGAACACCTCATCTTGCTCAACCGGCGCATCTTGGCGGATCAGATGGCGTATCTGCTGGCTCACGTCCCGCGGCATAGCAGGTTGCACGCGTGAGGGCGGATGAAGTATTTTTCCTCGCCGCCTCATTGGACACTTTCTGCATAACGGTACGGCGCCGCGGCACGTCATCCGGCGCGAAGGCGGCACGTTGAAGCTAAAGCCACACCAGGCGCAAAGTAACATTGGTCGGTAACAGCAAAAGAAAAGAGAAAAAACAGATGATCGTCTTTAATCTCATGTGCGAGCAGGAACATCGCTTCGAGGGTTGGTTCGATTCAAGCGACGATTTCGCTGCGCAGCGCGAAGCCGGGCAGGTTGAATGTCCGCTGTGCGCTTCAAAGCTGGTGCGCAAGGTACCGGCCGGTTCTTACGTCAAGTCGGTCGCGGTCGAGCGCGCGCCGGCCGCCGATGCTCCCAATCAATATGAGGCGCTGCGCCGGCGTGTGATCGAGTACATCTACACTCATACCGAAGATGTCGGCAACGGCTTCGCCGAAGCAGTGCGCAAGATGCACTACCGGGAAGCCGAGGCGCGTGGCGTGCGCGGCAAGGCCACCAGCGAGCAGGTAGCAGAGCTGGCTGACGAAGGTATCGAGGTGTTTGCCCTGCCGCCGGAATTCCGGCTGCCGGATAAGCTGCACTAGCTCATGGTGTCCGGAGTGAGCCGTATACCCATGCTCCTATCAGGCGCTGAGTAAGATCCAGTTTGGCCTTGATATATCTACTCTATGGAGTAGGGACCTACCAGAGGTAGGTGGCGATGAAAATGCCAATCATGGTGAAAGCAATCGCGATCTTCGCGGCGCCGCCGATCAGCAATCCAATCCATGTTTGCAAGCCCACCTGACCGGCACGCAATAAGTCTTGCCGCGCGATGAACTCGCCGACGGCGGCGCCTAAGAACGGACCAAACAGAAACCCGACGATGCCCAGCGCGAAGCCGAGCAAAGTGCCGAGCGCGGCGCCAACAATGGCAAGGCGGCTGGCCCCCGCGCGCTTGGCGCCAAGAATCGCAGCGACGTAATCGATGGCGAACCCTACTGCGGTTAGAATCAACAGCACGAAGATTGTCACCAACGTGACGCGCTCAAAGTTGTCGACGTAGGCGCCCACGACTAAGCCAGCCAAGATCAGCGGCACCCCGGGTAATGCGGGCAGTACTGTGCCCGCGAAACCCACACAGACGAGTGCAATCGCAAGTAGCCAAAGCGCATAGTTCATAAGCAACCAGTAGGTGGGGGCAGGAAGGAACTTTACTAGATGGCACAGATGCAGCCAAGCAACGCAAGTTCGGCTGGTGCAAGCAACGTGGCAGCACAGCGCCACGGCTTGACCGCTGGCGTGCGCCGGCGCGAAGTCTTCGGCTGGGCGATGTACGACTTCGCCAACTCGGGATACACGACCGTTGTTCTGACCACGATTTTTAGTGCCTATTTCGTCAACGTCGTAGCGAAAGACTTGCCCTACGCCACGTTCTGGTGGACAGCGATTCTGGCGCTGTCCTATCTCTCCATCATGTTGACTGCCCCAGCCATCGGTGCGTACGCCGATGTGCACGCGAACAAGAAGAAACTGCTGTTCTTCACGACGCTTGGCTGCGTGTTGTGCACCGCGGCACTGTACCTCGTAGCGCCGGGCGCGGCGCTTCTCGCCGCACTGTTGCTGATTGCTTCCAACTTCTTCTACGGCAGTGGGGAAAATCTCGCGGGTGCGTTCTTGCCCGAGTTGGCGCGCGGGCGCGCGCTGGGGCGGGTGTCGGGCTGGGGTTGGAGCCTCGGATACTTCGGCGGCCTGACTGCGTTGGTCGCGTGCCTCATTATCATGTTGCGCGGTAAAGCGCAGGGGCTGACCGAAGCGCAACTGGTGCCTTGGACCATGCTTGCCACCGCCGCTGTGTATGCCATCGCCAGCATCCCCACCTTTCTGCTACTCAAGGAACGGGCGCAGCCGCGCCGCGAGGTGCGCACCGCCTCGCTGTTCAAAGACACGTTTCGCAGCCTGCAGCGAGCTGCGCGCGACTTGGAACGTTTCTCGGACCTGCGCCGCTTCTTGTGGTGCTTGACGATCTATCAGGCCGGTGTGGCCGCAGTCATATCGCTCGCCGGCATCTACGCTAAAGAGGTGATGGGTTTCTCGTTTGAGCAACTGATCAAACTCATCATCTTCGCCAATATCAGCGCTGCGGCTGGGGCGTTTTTGTTCGGCTACGTGCAAGACAAGCTGGGACATACGCGCACGATTGCCTTGACGTTGCTTGCGTACATTGTGGTCATCGCGCTGATGACGACAGCGAGCAAGACCGGGATCACGCAGTTTTGGATTGCCGCCAACCTGGCCGGTTTCGCCATGGGTGCTTGCCAGTCCGCCGGCCGCGCGCTGGTCGGACTGCTCGCCCCCGCGCCACGCCGCGCGGAATTCTTCGGACTGTGGGGATTTGCCGCGAAGTTCTCCGGCATTTTGGGACCGCTGGCTTACGGCATCGCCAACGCCCTTTCAGGTGGCAATCATCGCGCCTCGTTGTTGGTGGTCGGCGTGTTCTTCATTGCCGGTTTGATCATGTTACTGCGCGTGAACGTGCCGAATGGTCTGCGCGCCGCGCTGCGCGAGACTCGCGTGTTAGAGGCTGTGGCGCGATCGAAGTAATTCTCTCGCCGCGCTGGCGCCAGTGCAGCTCCGCCTCGCTCTTGACCTGGGGCAACACTGCGCAGCCGAAGCGCAATTATCCTGATCGCTGTTCCGGCAGCGTCGCGAACCCGCAGCGCTACAGAACGGTGCGGCGAGGCCGGCGATTCTTGATTGGGAGACGTAAGCTGAGGAGCTGGTCATGGTGCACCCGCGGATTCAATTGTGCTCATGGCAAACCGCAGAGCCCGCGCATGCCGGTGGCGTGGTTTACTGCCTAGCGCCCGCCGTCGGTTCTTCGCTTTGCACCCGGCATGCGCGGCATGGTCCTTGGTAACCGCTTGAGGCAGCCGTGAAACGCAAAGCGCGCTTTGCGGTCGTCGCCGTCGTTATTGCGGCGCTTGTGGTCTCGGCGTTTCTTACTCGTTCGTGCTTCGAACGCGATCTTTCGCTAGCCGCGGAGCGCGCGGCACAGGGCAGCCTTGTGGCCGCCACGCGCTGCGGCCCCATCGAGTATCAGCAAGCGGGCGAGGGCACGCCGCTGCTGATGATTCATGGCAGTGGCGGCGGCCATGATCAAGGCATGGACTGGGCGCGTCCGCTGGTGCGGCACGGCGTGCGCGTGATCGCGGTCTCGCGTTTTGGCTATTTGCGCACGCCTCGCCCGGCCGATGCTTCGCCCGAGGCGCAAGCCGACGCGCACGTGTGCTTGCTCGACGCGCTGGGCGTGCAGCGGGCCGCCGTCGTAGGGGTCTCCGCCGGTGCTCCGTCGGCCATGCAGACGGCGATTCGCCATCCCGATCGTGTCAGCGCGCTGGCACTCATCGTCCCTATCGCTTACAAGCCGGGCGATGTGGCGGATTCGGCCCTGCCGGTGTCGGATCGAAAAGACGCGTTGCTGCTGCGATTGCTTGGTTCCGACTTCCTGTTTTGGGCAGGGCTTCATATAGCTCGCGACCAGGTGATCCGCCATGTGCTCGCTACGCCGCCCGAACTGGTGGCGGCAGCCGGAGCGGCGGAACGCACGCGCGTCGATGAACTGGCCGAGCGCATCTTGCCGGTATCTTTGCGCGCGGCAGGCTTGCGTGACGACACTCGCTTGGGTAAGAGTCTCCGTGCCTATGCCCTGCAGTCGGTTCAAGTTCCCACCCTAGTAGTCAGCGCGCGCGACGACGGCTTCGGCACCTATGCGGCAGCGCAGTACACCGCCAGTCAAATTTCGAGGGCGAGGTTCGTCGGCTTTGAAACCGGTGGTCACCTATTGGTGGGGCACGACGAAGCGGTGCGGATAGAGATTGTCCAACTGCTGGCTCGCGCGGTTCAGCACTGAACCTTCGCTTGGCATTAACGTCGATCCTGTCCTTTGACGCGGTTATTGCGTTGCGCAAGCACACGCATAGGGGTACGAAGGCCTGCCCAAGGCGAACAATTAGGGGGGTAGGCAGCAAGTGGTAGACTTCTTTGTGGACACCTGTCCATCGAACAACGACTAACCCAATCAAGGAGGAAACATGTCGCACGTGCTTGGCACTACCCGCGCTCTAATGTCCTGCCTGGCAGTCGCCGCGCTAGGCGCTCACTTTGCAGCCAGCGCTCAAGATAAGGCGCCTCCGCCCCCGTATCAAAATGCGGATGCGGACTTTATCCTGATTGGGGTCGCTTGGGACGAGGCGGCGGTCAGCAAAGTGCTTCCGCCGAATGTCAAACCTGTCCCTGGCGCGACCGGCGGTATCAACATTTATACGGTGGGCAAAGGATTCGGCATTGCACCATATTCGTCCGCTTACTTTTGGGTGGACGTGGAAGGCTACGACAGCGTAGACGGGACGAAAGGCCGCTGGATGCTCACCGGGGTCTACGGCCCAAATGAGAAGACTACGGCAGCTATGCGCGACGGCAGTTTCTTTCCGGTTCGCAACGGAACCGCGAAGGTAGAGGCCACTGCGCAAGGAAGGCGGGCGACCGGCATGATAGGCGACAAGCCGATCGTAGTAGGAGAGATCAGATTGGCCGACGAGCCTTGCAGTGTTCTGGCTGGCCAAGTCAACTACCCGGTACTGAGTTCAAGCAAGCAGGTGATGATCAACGTAATTCCGTATGTTGGGGAAGCGTGCAAGTCTGAGCCAGTTTCTGTAGACGTCGTGGCGCCTGCCGGGGATGCTTTCGCTGCGTTCAAACCCGTCAAGCTGTTATGGGCTTTGGAGTTGAAGAACGCTTCGATGTCGTTTCATAGTCCGATCGTTGCTAAGTAGGGCAGTCACTCGGCGTTAGGAGAGGCCGCGCCCGTCGCGGCCCTTTTTTTGATCCATGACAATCATCCCGATGCATTGAAGTGAAAGAGTCGCGCGGGAGTGGGACGCTGGCACTCCGGCTGGCTTTCGCAGCGTGCGCTCGAACCCGATAGCAGCCAGATCATTTGAAATGACGTTGCTTCGTGCATAATACCGATGGCAACATGCAGGACATTCGGCCGCGCATGCCGGCGCTGAGTGCGCATTCCCGCGTGACAAGGAGGATCAATGCTTCAATCGCTCGTGGCGCAGCTCATTTCGCTGCGCGGGAGGATCGCGCGCGCTGCGTTTTGGCGTAACTTGTTGCTCATTGCGGCGGTGTTTGTCGCGGCGATGATTGCACTCGAATCGGCCTTCGGGCGCGCGAGCTCGCTGCTGCTTTATCCTCCATTCTTCTGGGCGTTGCTCGCACTCGCGGTGAAGCGCTTGCATGATCGTGATCAATCGTCGCTACGGTTGCTGCTGTTATTGATTCCGCTGTTCGGCCCATTGTGGATATTTCTCTCGTTAGGCCTGCGCAAAGGCAGCAGCGGCCCGAATCGATACGGCGTCGATCCTTTGGCCAGCAACGCCGACTACTTGGCGGTGAAATGACAAGTCCGCCGCAAGCGCTGATCGTCAATGACGTTACCCAACTGAACCCGGTTGCGGTGTGGGCCACAGCCGCGCCGGCAAGCATAGAAGAGGTGCAACAAGCCATCGCGCGCAGCCAGGGCGCACTTTCGATAGGAGGCGGACGCTTCAGTATGGGCGGGCAATGCGCTAGCCCCGGCAGCTTGCACTTGGACATGCGGCGCTTAAATCAGGTGATCGAATTCTCGCCGGTCGAGCGCACGCTGCGCGTTCAGCCCGGCGTACGCTGGTGCGACATTCAGCGCTTCATTGAACCGCATGGCTTCGCGGTGAAGATCATGCAAAGTTACGCCAACTTCACCGTTGGCGGTTCGTTGAGCGTTAATGTGCACGGCCGCTATGTGGGACTTGGCCCGCTCATTCTCTCGGTGCGCTCCATCAAACTGGTGCTGGCCGATGCGCGGCTGCTGCAGGCCAGCCCTAAGGAGAATGCCGAATTGTTTTACGGCGCGATCGGCGGCTATGGCGCGCTTGGTGTGATCGTCGAGGCAGAGTTGGAACTGGCTGAGGATAAGCGCGTATTGCGCACCGCTATCAAATTGCCGGTGGAGAAGTATGCGGATCACTTTCGCCGCGAAGTGCGCAATTCGAGCAAAGCGGTGTTTCACAATGCCGACATCTATGCGCCCGACTACCGCCGTGTGCGCTCAGTAACGTGGTCGGAAACTGAGCGGCCTGCAACGGTGCCGCAGCGCTTGCAAGCGGTGCGCAAAGCCTACCCGTTGCACAACTACTTTCTCTGGGCGGTATCCGAAACGCCGTTCGGCAAGTGGCGGCGCGAGTTCTTGATCGATCCGCTGCTGTTCTGGTCCAAGCGGGTGCATTGGCGCAACTACGAAGCCGGCTATGACGTCGCGGAACTCGAGCCGCCTTCGCGCAAACACCGCACTTATGTGCTGCAAGAGTATTTCGTGCCGGTGGAGCGCTTCGAGGAATTCATTCCGAAGATGGCAGAGATTTTCATTCGGCATCGCGTCAATGTGCTGAATGTGTCGATTCGCCATGCCATGCCCGATCCCGGCACCTTGCTTGCGTGGGCACCCACGGAGGTGTTCGCCTTCGTCGTCTACTACAAGCAGCGCACGCGCGAGAACGCGAAGGAGCGGGTGGCCGTGTGGACGCGCGAGTTGATCGATGCCGCCCTAAGCGCCGGCGGCAGTTACTACTTGCCGTATCAGCTGCACGCGACGCACGAACAATTTCACCGCGCCTACCCGCGCGCGGTCGAACTGTTCCGGCTCAAGCGCAGCGTCGATCCGGAATTTCGCTTCCGCAATGTTCTATGGGACAAATACTACGCGCCGACGTTGCGCCCCGAGGAGACCGCACCCATGCCCGCATCAGATTTCCATGCCGTCTATGACGATGTGCGCTCGGGTGATGCGTTCTACCGCTTTCTGCAAAACATCTACCGCCTCTACCCCGAAGATCGCTTCCACACCTTGATCAAGCAAGCCTGCGCGCTGTACCAGGATGACGCCAGCATTTACCGGCACATCCAGCAGTCGTTGCCTACGATCAAGCCGTTTTTGTCCGAGCTTACCTATGCGCTGCCGGCGCTCTCTAAGCAGAAGAAGGAAATGGTGCGGCAAAGCCTCGATTTGCTGGGCGAGCGGCGCGATATCGATGGTTACGTCGAGATCGGCACAACTGGACGCTACATTAGTGCGCTGCGCAAGCACTTGCGCCTGCGCGGCGCACTTGTGCTGATCAACGACATGGCGCCCAGCAATTCTCCGGTCGATATCGTCGAGCGCGGCGGTTTCGCCAAGTTGGGCAGCTTCGTGCCGCTCAAGGACTATGCGCCGCTTGCGCAGTCTTCGTTGCCGAGCCAGAGCGTGGACTTGGTGACGTGCTACATCGGTTTGCATCACATCGAACCTGACCGCCTGGGCGCATTTGTCGATTCGATCGTCCGTATCATGCGGCCGGGCGGGATGTTTATTCTGCGCGATCACGACGTTACCACGCCGCAAATGAACGCTTTGGTGTCGCTGGCGCACACGGTGTTCAACGCCGGCCTGGGTCTGCCCTGGGAGAGCAATCAGCGCGAATTGCGCCACTTTGTCGCGGCGGGAGAGTGGTCGCGGCGCCTGCAAGCGGCGGGCTTGCGCGACACCGGCAAGCGCTTATTGCAGGCGAACGATCCCACCGACAATATGCTGATGGCCTTTATCAAGGACGGAGCGGGGAGCACAGCATGAGATTACGATGGCCAATGATCCTGACGCTCATAGCCCTAGTCGCGCTCGTGCGAGCGGCCGGGCAGAGCGGCACGCTGCCGATCACGCCGGCGGAGCATCGCCGCGGCGGCGATCAGACTTTTCTCACCTACCCGGAATGGTTCCTTGTGTACAGTTCGGCGGAGTACGCCGACTTTGTGCAAACGCATACGCCGGATGAATTTCCCTTCATTGGGCACACGCGGCAATTCTGGCAGAGCTACGCCGCAGTACGGCAGGCCACCAGACAGTTCCCGTACAACGGCGAATACCACACTATGATCAATGTGATCGGCGGCAGTACCACGCTGGAATATGGTCTGCGTTCGGCGTACGAAACCTTGATCGGCCGGCTTACCGCTTTGAGCGCGGACGCGGCGTCTAGCCAAGAAGACAAGTTCGGCGCAGCCATCGCGCGGGACTATGTTCGTTTCATCCGCGCCCAACCATGGTACGAGTACGATTTCTTCGGCGCGCTAAAGCGGCTTTGGCGCGAAACCGATCTGTCCGGTAACAATCTGTTACGCAAGTGGGAGCGCAAGTACGCATTGACGACCGAGTATCTGGGCAAGGGTATCTACGGGTGGCTAATCAAAAAGGCAACGCGCGCCAGCTTCGAGCGACCGGTCGAATCCACCGTGGCGTTGGTCGAAAAGTTTCCTGCTGCGATCGAAGGGGGAGATCCCGAAGTGAAATTACTACAGCGCAACGCGGATGACACGGCGCTGCTATCGCTCCCGCGCTACCATGCGTTCACGCCTGCCAGCTTGGCGCTGGCGCGACAGGGTATTCATTTCAGCGAAATCGCCGGCAATCGCGGCGAGATCTTGCTCACCGTTGTTGCGCCAGAAAGCTGGCGCGCGCCCGGTCCACCGCCGCTGTTTGTACAGCCGATCATGACGCAGCCGGGTCGGAAGCGTGTCGCACTCTCGGTGCCCGTGGCCGAACTTGCGCGAACCTTAAATGAATTGAATGTGCCCGGCGTGGAACTGGAGCACGTGTACGACTACTGAAGACTTCGCTCAGCGCTGGAAATCGCGAAATCCAGCCGCACGGGCCAGATCGGCTTTTACTTCCTCACGGCTGCGTTCATAGACAATCTCGCGCCCCTTGGCATTGCCGACGTAGACGGTGCCCTTGGGCGTAGGCGACAGCGTGCAGCGCACGCTATGGATGCCTTCGCCTAGCACGACCTCGATGGCGTCCAGCCGCTTGTTGAGCACCAGTACTTCGATCAGTTGACCGCTGCTGGTGGCCTTTACCTTGATTTTCTCGTCGTTCACAATGGACCTATCCGTGTTGTTGAGGACACAGCGCTGCTGGTGACGCTACACGCGCTCGATGATCAACGCAATACCTTGGCCGACGCCGATGCACATCGTGCACAAGGCGTAGCGCCCGCCGCTCACGCGCAGTTGATTGAGCGCGGTGGCGACCAAGCGCGCGCCGCTGGCGCCGAGCGGATGGCCGATGGCGATCGCGCCGCCGTTGGCGTTTACGTTCGGCGCGTCGTCCGCCAGGCCCAGGTCGCGCGTGACTGCCAGCACTTGCGCAGCGAAGGCTTCGTTCAGTTCGAGCACGTCGATTTGCTCGAGCGATAGGCCAGCGCGCTCGAGCGCCTTGCGCGTCGCGGGGGCCGGGCCGACGCCCATGATACGCGGCGCAACGCCCGCGGTGGCCATAGCCAGCACGCGCGCGCGCGGTGTCAAGCCGTGCGCCTTTGCCGCCGCTTCGCTCGCAAGTAATACGGCGCAAGCGCCGTCATTGACGCCGGAGGCATTGCCGGGCGTGACGGTGCCGTCCTCACGCACCACGCCCTTGAGCTTCGCCAGGGCTTCGAGCGTTGTCTCGCGCGGGTGTTCGTCTTTATTGACGACGATGGCATCGCCTTTCTTCTGCGGCAGCGTCACCGGCGTGATTTCGTGTGCGAAAAATCCGGCGGCGAGTGCTTTCGCGTAACGCTGCTGACTGCGCCGCGCGAAGGCATCCTGGTCGGCGCGCGAGATCTTAAACTCCGCCGCGACGTTCTCTGCCGTTTCCGGCATCGAGTCGATGCCGTATTTCGCTTTCATCTGCGGATTGACGAAACGCCAGCCGATGGTGGTGTCTTCGACTTTGATGCTGCGCGAAAACGCAGCGTCGGCCTTCGCCATGACGAACGGCGCGCGCGACATGCTTTCCACTCCGCCGGCGATCATGATGTTGGCTTCGCCGCTCTTGATCGCGCGCGCGGCGGTGCCGACCGCGTCGAGGCTGGAGCCGCATAGGCGATTGATGGTCGCGCCGGGCACCGTGACCGGCAGTCCTGCCAGCAGCGCGGCCATGCGTGCCACGTTGCGATTGTCTTCGCCCGCCTGGTTGGCGCAGCCGTAGATGACGTCGTCGATAGCCTCGGGCGCGAGCGCTGCGTTGCGCTGGAGCAGCGCCCGCAGAGGAATCGCGGCGAGATCATCGGTGCGCACGGTAGAGAGCGAACCGCCGTAACGGCCGACGGGGGTGCGGATTGCGTCGCAGATAAAGGCTTCGGGCATGGGTGCGCGGATTTAATTGGCGAGGAAGCGCTGAGCTTAGCGGAAAGCTGTCGGTGCTTCTGCTGTGGTGTATACCTTAAGGAGTAATATCATGCTCGTGAATGTAGTAAATATTAATCAACAGATAGAGTAGGCAGTACGCGAAGCCGGTCACTGATTGGCGTGATTGGCAACGAGTGATACAGTAACCGCATGCCATTCAACCAACCTCCGCCGCAACTCGGCAATCAGTACGAAGACGATCGCGCGCTGCGCAGCTTGCTGGCGCGCATGCTGCCCGGCGAAGTGCTGCGCGAAGTCGAGCCGCGGTTGCGGTCCTTGGGTGCGCTCGCCGGAGACGAACTGTATCAGCAACAGTTGAGCGAGCGCCTGGTCGAACCAAAGCTCACGCAGTGGGATGCCTGGGGTAATCGCATCGACCGCATCGAGCTGACGCCGCTGTGGCAACGCGCGCGCGAACTGTCGATTGAATATGGGCTAGTCGCAACCGCCTACGAGCGCGCCTATGGCTTGCATTCGCGCACGGTGCAATTCGCGCTCGTTCATCTGTTCGGCCCTTCGACCGATGTGTACAACTGTCCGCTGGCGATGACCGACGGCGCGGCCAAGGCATTGGTGGCGGCGGGCAATGGCGATCTCATCGAGCGCGCCGTGCCGCGTCTGATCAGTCGCGATCCGGCACAAGCGTGGACCAGCGGGCAGTGGATGACGGAATCCACCGGCGGCTCCGACGTCGGACAAGCGGAGACGATCGCACGGCGCGGTGAACATGGCGCGTGGCGCTTGTACGGACGCAAGTGGTTTACCTCAGCGGCAACATCCGATATGGCGCTCACGCTCGCGCGGCCGGAAGGCAATGCGGCCGGCGGACGCGGGCTGGCGTTGTTCTATCTGGAGACGCGCGATGCCGAGGGGCGCTACAACGGCATCACCATCCACCGGCTGAAAGACAAACTCGGCACGCGCAAAGTCCCGACCGGCGAGCTTACGCTCGACGCAACGCAGGCGGAATTGGTCGCCGGCGAAGACGAGGGCGTCAAGCATATCGCGCCGATGCTCAACATCACGCGGCTGTGGAACAGCGTAAGTGCGGTGGCTTTCATGCGCCGTGCGGTCGCATTGGCACGCGACTATGCGCGGCGGCGCGTGGCATTCGGTGCGGCGCTAGCGCAGAAGCCGCTGCATCTGGATACGCTGGCCGGCTTGCAAGCGGAAACAGAAGCGGCGTTGCATTTGACATTTTTCGTTGCCGAGTTGTTGGGCAAGGAAGAATGCGCGGCGCTCAGGCCGGACGAGCTGCATTTGCTGCGCGCGCTCACGCCGATCGCCAAGCTGACGACCGGCAAGCAAGTCGTCAGCGTCGTCAGCGAAGCGATGGAATGTTTCGGCGGCGCCGGTTACGTTGAAGACACCGGCCTGCCGCAATTGTTGCGCGACGCGCAAGTGCTGCCGATCTGGGAAGGCACAACCAACGTGCTGGCGCTTGATTTCTTGCGCACCGCGGCAGCGGCGCAGATGCCGCTGCGCAAGTTGATTCAACACTGCTGCGCGGCGGTGCAAGATGAGCGGCTGCGCAGAGCCGTGGAGACGATCCAAGCCACTGCGCAGCGCAGCGAAAACTGGATCGGCAACGCCTCTGCCGGCGGCGCGGAACAACTCGAAGCCGGTGCGCGCCGCTATGCGCTCACGGTCGGGCGCACCGTTGCCGCGGCGCTGCTGTGCCGGCATGCGCAGTGGTCGCTGCAGCACGAAAGCGATGCGCGCGCGGCGCTGGCATGCCGCCGCTTCGTCGCCAACGGCATCGATCTGCTCGGCAATATCGATCTGGCCAACTCGCGCGCCTTGGCGCTGGACGAGCGGCCGGTCGCGTTTCCCGGCGCATCGGTGGCGTCGAGCGCGGGCTAGCGCGGCGATCTTCGCGCGCTGCGCTGGCGCGGCGCATAACTCAAGCGCCACGCGGTAGTATCCGTGTTTGCGCCTCATTTGCGCCGCAGCCTACTCCAATCGCACAGTGAACGCTCACGCTATTCTTCGTTCCGTCTTCGGTTATCCCGAGTTTCGTGGTCAGCAACGCGAAATCATTGAGCATTTAAGCGCCGGCGGCGATTGCTTGGTGCTGATGCCGACCGGCGGCGGCAAGTCTCTGTGTTATCAAATTCCCGCGTTGTTGCGCGCCGGCACGGCGATCGTGGTTTCGCCATTGATCGCGCTGATGCAAGATCAAGTCGAAGCGCTGCGCCAGCTCGGCGTCAAGGCGGCTTACCTCAATTCTTCTCTGGATGCGAGTACCGCCGCGCGCGTCGAACAGGAGTTGGCGAACGGCGAACTCGATTTGCTCTACGTCGCGCCCGAGCGTTTGCTTATGCCGCGCTGCATGGAGTTGCTGGCGCGCTGCCGCATCGCTTTGTTCGCCATCGATGAGGCGCACTGCGTGTCGCAGTGGGGGCATGACTTCCGGCCCGAGTATCGCGAACTGAACGTTCTCGCGCAGCGCTTTCCCGGTGTGCCGCGCATCGCGTTGACCGCCACCGCCGACACGCTCACGCGGCAGGAAATCGTCGAACGCCTTGGGCTCGAGGACGCGCGCCAGTTCGTCGATAGCTTTGACCGGCCGAACATTGGCTATCGCATCGTCCACAAGCACGACACGCGCCGTCAGTTGCTCGGCTTTCTCGAAGGCCGGCGCGGCGAGGCCGGCATCATCTATCGGTTATCGCGCCGCAAGGTGGATGAGACGGCAGCCTTTCTTGCTTCCAGCGGCTGGAACGCGCTACCGTACCACGCCGGGCTGGATACCGCTACACGCAGCACGAATCAGCAGCGCTTCTTGCGCGAAGACGGCATCGTCATCGTTGCCACGATCGCTTTCGGCATGGGCATCGACAAATCCAACGTCCGCTTTGTGTTACATCTCGATTTGCCGAAGAGCATCGAAGGTTACTATCAAGAAACGGGGCGAGCGGGGCGTGATGGACTCGCCGCCGATGCTTGGATGGCGTATGGCTTGGGCGACGTCGTCAGTTTGCGGCAAATGGTGGATTCCTCCGAAGCGGGCGAGGAGCGCAAGCGCCTGGAGCGGCAAAAGCTCGATGCGCTGCTTGGCTTGTGCGAAGCGACGCGCTGCCGGCGAGAAATGCTGCTCGGTTATTTCGGCCAGCGCTATGAAGGGCCGTGCGGCAATTGCGACAACTGCCTGCAACCGCCGCAGACATGGGACGCGACGCTGGAAGCACAAAAGGCGCTGTCGTGCGTATTTCGCACCGGGCAACGCTTTGGTGCCGCGCATGTGATCGACGTGCTGCTCGGTAAGACAACGGAGAAGGTCAAACAGTTTTCGCATGAACGCCTGAGTACCTTCGGCATCGGCGCCGATCTGGATGAACAACGCTGGCGCAGCGTGATCCGGCAACTGGTCGCCGGCGGCTTGCTGCACGTCGACCTCGCAGGGTATGGCGCATTGCAACTGGCGCCTGCCAGCCGCGCCGTGCTCAAGGGTGAGCAGCGCGTCACGCTGCGGCTAGAGCAGCGTGGCGAGCGCAAGAAAACGCGCGCGCAGCGCGGCGAAGAAAGTGCGCGCGTGCGGTTGGAGCGTGCCGGCATTCGCCCCGAGGATGAAGCGCTTTGGCAAGCGCTGCGCGATACGCGGCTGCGGCTGGCGCAGCAGCAGAGCGTGCCGCCTTACGTAATTTTTCACGACGCGACCTTGTTGGAGATGTTGGCGCGGCGGCCGCGCGACTTGGAGGAATTTGCTGCGGTCAGCGGGGTCGGCGCGCGCAAGCTCGAGCAGTATGGGGCGGTGTTTCTGGCGGTTTTGACGCAGACGTGCTGAAGCGCGGCCACGCGATCGGTTGCAAGGTTGTTGTAAGCCTGCTGCGTTAGCTTGATTTTGCCCTACGCCCCGTGTAGCCTTCGTGAGGCTTTCGGGGCGGTATAAGAAATACGACGAGGAGAATGATGCATGTCTGACGCACAAAAAAATTCAGTGCAAACAGTTGCAACCGCGCCAGCGCGGCGCAAATTTTTTCGGCGCGCGAGCGCCGGCGCCGCCGGTGGCGCGGCTCTGCTGGCGTTTCCGATGATCGGCAAAGCGCAGAGCCCGATCAAGTTGCGCATGCAGTCGCCATTTGCGCCGAAGGACTTTTTCGACGGCGTCATCAATCAAATCATCAAGACGACCGAAGAGATGGCGGGCGGTCGCTTGAAAATCGAGAAGCTGCCGCCCAACTCGGTGGTCAAGACCTTCGACATGATGGAGGCGGTGCACAAAGGCTTGCTCGATGGTTGCTTCGGGGCGTGCAGCTATTGGGTCGGAAAGAACCCGGCGTTCTCGCTGTTCGGCACCAGTCCGATGGCGGCGATGGACGCCTGGCATCACCTCAGCTGGTTCTACGCCGGCGGCGGCAAAGCGTTCTATGAGGAATTGCAGCGCGATATCATGAAGCTGAATATCGTCGGCTTCTTGTATGGGCCGATGTACACGCAGTCGCTCGGCTGGTTCAAGAAAGAAATCAAGACGGCCGCGGATTTCAACGGCCTCAAGTACCGTACCGTCGGACTCGCCGCGGACATGACGAAGGCGATGGGCGCTTCGGTCGTCATCATCGCGCCGACCGAAATCATCCCCTCGCTCGATCGCGGTGTCATCGATGCGGCCGAGTACAACAACACCAGCTCCGACAAACTGCTGGGCTTCGCCGATGTGGCGAAGATTTGCATGCAAAAGAGCTATCACCAGAATCAAGAATGCATGGAGCTACTGGTCAACAAGAAGAAATTTGATGCATTGCCGAAAGATCTGCAGGCGATCCTGCGCTATGGCACTCAGGCCATGACCGCGGCGATGAGCCAAGAGGGCATGCATCAGATGGGAGCTGATTTTGTCGAATTGCAAGTCAAGAATGGCGTCAAGTTCATCCAAACGCCCAAGGACGTATTGCAGGCACAGCTTGTTGCCTGGGACAAAGTCATAGCCGAGAAGTCGAAGGACCCATTCTTCGCCAAAGTGCTCGGCTCACAGAGAAAGTGGGCGGAACGCGTCGTGGGCTGGTGGCTCAGCACGCAGTTGAGTCCGGAGCTTGCGTACAATCATCTGTTCGGCAAGAAGGCGTAACGCGGGCGCTGCGCGCAGCATCCCAGCTCATCCGGCGCCGCGCGCCGGATGAGTTTTTCAACCGTAGCACTCGTATACACTTACAGGTAGTCTTCCGTCTGCGTTGCCGAGAGACACTCAACGGGAGGTCCAGCAGCAAGTATAAGCGCCGAGGCGCACGGACCGGAGAACATCATGCAGCGCTATTTGCTTTGGATCGATTCGCTTAGCACTTGGGTCGGCAAGACGTTTTCTTGGAGTATTTTGATTTTGACTTTGGTCACGGTTTACGACGTGACCATGCGCAAACTAGTCAGCAAACCTTGGGATTGCGCGTTCGATAGCGAGCTGATGCTCTACGGCGTGCTGTTCATGATGGCGGGCGCCTATACGCTCGCGCGCAATGGGCACGTACGCGGCGATGTGCTGTACGGATTTTTCCCGCCGCGCTTGCAAGCGGGGCTCGATCTTGCGTTGTACTTCCTGTTCTTTGTGCCCGGCGTGGCGGCGCTAGCCTACGCCGGCGTGACGTTTGCACAGGAAGCCTGGGCGGCGAAGGAGAGCTCCAGCTATAGCACTTGCGCGGCGCCGGTGTACTTGTATAAGTGGATCATCCCGGTCGCCGGCTTTCTCGTGCTGCTGCAAGGCTTTGCCGAGATGGTGCGCTGCGTGCGCTGCCTCAAGAGCGGGCAGTGGCCGCAACGTTTGCATGACGTCGAAGAAGTCGACGTCGAAGAGATGAAACACGCGCTCGGGCTGGACGGCAAGGCCGAAGGAAACAGCAAATGAGCGGCATGAAGATCGGCCTGATCTCGCTGATCGTCGTTATCGCGATCATCTTCGCCGTCTTTTTCTCGGCCGATCAGATCACCAGCGGCCACTACGGTTTGTTGATGTTGGCGTTGATCGTGGTAGCAATCATGCTCGGTTTCCCCACGGCGTTCACTTTGATGGGGTTGGGCATGATCTTCGCCTTTATCAACTATCGCCTATCCGATCCGGATTTGACTTTCGGCGAGACCGGCGATCGCGTGTTCACGCTCATGGTAAACAGCGCCTACGGCGCCATGACCACGGACGTGCTGATCTCGGTGCCGCTGTTCATCTTCATGGGCTACTTGGTCGAGCGCGCCAACATCATCGATAAGCTGTTCAAGAGCTTGCAGGTGTCGATGGGGAATCTGCCTGGTTCATTGGGCGTGGCCACCATCGCAACGTGCGCCATCTTCGCCACCGCCACCGGCATCATCGGTGCCACAGTGACCTTGATGGGACTGCTGGCGCTGCCGGCGATGCTGCGCGCCGGCTACAACGTCAAACTCAGCGCCGGGGCGATCACCGCGGGCGGCTGTCTGGGTATTCTCATTCCGCCGAGCGTGATGCTGATTTTGTACGGCGCCACCGCGGGCGTGCCGGTGACGCGTTTGTACGCAGGCGCCTTCCTGCCGGGTTTGATGCTGACTGGGCTTTACATCGTCTACATTGTTGTGCGCGCCAAGCTGAACCCATCGTTAGCGCCGAAACTGCCGCCGGAACAATTAGCGATTCCTTTCGCGGAAAAGGCCAAGCTGCTGTTAACTTCATTTGTGCCGCTGGCGTTGCTTATTGCGTTCGTGCTCGGCAGCATCATCAAAGGCTGGGCGACACCGACCGAAGCGGCAGCCGTGGGCGCCTTCGGCGGATTGTTGCTGGCGCTGGCCTACCGGCAATTGACCTGGGCGCGCTTGAAGGAAGCGGTATTTCTCACCGCGCGCGCTTCGGCGATGGTGTGCTGGCTGTTCGTCGGCGCCCGCATTTTCTCGGCTGCCTTCGGCTTGCTCGGGGGGCAAGACCTCATCAAAGACTGGGTGCTTTCGATGAACATGACCGGCACGCAGTTCCTGCTAATGTCGCAAGTGATCATTTTCTTGCTCGGTTGGCCGCTGGAGTGGACCGAGATCATCGTCATATTCATGCCGATTTTCTTGCCTCTGCTCGATCACTTTCAAATCGATCCGCTGTTCTTCGGCTTGCTGGTGGCGCTCAATCTGCAGACCGCATTCTTGTCGCCGCCGGTGGCGATGGCGGCGTTCTATTTAAAAGGCGTCGCGCCGCCGCATGTGACGTTGAATCAGATTTTCGCCGGCATGATGCCCTACATGCTGATCCAGGTCTTTGCGATGTTTTTGCTTTATATGTTTCCGCAAATTGGCTTGTGGTTGCCGCAGATGCAGTATGGGAGGTAGCGCGGTGGGACTTGTTCAGAGATTCTTTAATGCTAAATTCCAACATTCGCGGCTTTGCCTTTGACACAGAGATGAAACCCAAAATCCTGATTACGCGTGAACTGTTTCCGCAGACCCTCGCTACTCTCGCGCAGCATTTCGACGTCAGCGGCAATCAAGACGATGTGCCGTTCACGGCGCAGCAAATGATGCAACACCTCGCGGATAAGGCCGGCGTGCTGGTGGTGGGCGGCGACCGCATCGACGCGGCGGCGATCGCGGCTGCGCCGCAGCTCAAAGTCATCGCCAATTGCGCGGTGGGCTATAACAACGTCGATGTCGCGGCGGCGAGCGCGCGCAGAATTCTGGTGACGAATACGCCCGGCGTGCTCGATGAAACAACGGCGGACCTAACTTGGGCACTGATGTTCGCCGCGGCGCGCGGCGTCACCGAGCGCGAGCGCTTCGTGCGTTCCGGCAAATGGGAGAGCATCCGCTTCATTCGCAACCTGGGGCTGGATGTGCACGGTGCGACGCTCGGCATTATCGGCATGGGACGCATCGGCCAGGCGGTGGCGCGTCGCGCAGCCGGTTTCAACATGCGCGTTATTTACAGCAACCGCGCCCGTTTGGGCAGCGACATCGAGCGTGCCTGCAACGCGTCCTATGTCGAGAAGGCGGAACTGCTGCGGCAAGCCGATTTCGTCACTTTACACATGCCGTACTCGGCAGAGAATCATCATTTGATCGGGGCGAAGGAGATCGCGTTGATGCAGCCAAGCGCTGTTCTGATCAACGCCGCCCGCGGCGGCATTGTCGATGAGCTTGCGCTTATCGACGCACTGAAGAACAAGCGCATCGCCGCGGCCGGCATCGATGTGTTCGAAAATGAACCAAAAGTTCGCCCGGAGTTTTTCGCACTCGACAACGTGGTGCTGTTGCCGCACATCGGCAGTGCGACGACCGGGACGCGGCGTAAAATGGCCGACCTAGCGGCGCAGAACTTGATTGCGGGATTGACTACCGGGACGGCGCCAAATCTGGTGAACGGGTGACGAGTAAAGCGCACAGGTGTCGACACGCATGGCTATCGGCAATTGCATATACACGCCCCACTTTGCAGCGCTAAATTAAAGTTGATCTAATTCTTGCTGTGATAGATCAGCATGTATGGGAAAACTACCGGCAGTCGAACGCACTTGACGCCTTCATTCACTGGCCCTCTTCTGGCAAATCGGAGATCTAACAAATGCAAATCGGATTCGTAGGCCTCGGCATTATGGGACGCCCGCAGGCGCTGAACCTGATCAAAGGCGGCAACAAACTGATGGTGTGGGCGCGGCGCAAGGAGTCGATGCAACCCTTGATCGACGCCGGCGCGGCGCCGGGCACTTCCCCTAAAGACGTTGCCGCAAACTGCGATGTGACGTTCACCATGGTGGCCGACACACCCGACGTACAGGCGGTGGTTCTTGGCCCAGAGGGTTGTATACACGGGGTTAAGAAGGGTTCGGTGATCGCCGACATGAGCACCATTTCGCCGAACGCGACGAAGGAGATCGCGGCGCAACTCGCGGCGAAAGGGGCGGAGATGCTGGACGCGCCGGTTTCCGGCGGCGAGATCGGCGCTGTCAACGGCACCTTGACCATCATGGTCGGGGGTAAGCCGGAGGTGTTCGAGAAGGTGAAACCGCTGTTCGCCTGCATGGGCAAGACCATCACCCTGGTGGGCGGCAACGGGGCGGGCCAAGTTGCTAAGGCGTGCAACCAAATCGTGGTGGGCGTTTCCATTCAAGCTGTGTCCGAGGCCTTGGCTTTGGCCAAACGGTTCGGCGTCGATCCGGCCAAGGTGCGGGAGGCACTGATGGGTGGGTTTGCCGGATCCAAAATTATGGAAATTCATGGTAACCGAATGATTTCTGGGGACTTTAAGCCCGGATTTAAGGCCAAGTTGCACCAGAAAGACATGCGCATCGTCATGCAGGCTGCTGAGCAACTCGGCATGGCATTGCCCGGTGCGGCACTGTTCACCCAACATCTGAATGCCCTGATCGGGGGCGGCGACGGCGAGCTCGACTCCTCCGGCATCTACAAGGTAATCGAGCGCATGGCGAAGTAGGGCGCTGGGCTGGTTGCACATGCGATTGTGTAAACATTGATGGAGCGTCGCCAAAGCGCCAATTCAGGGTACGAAAAGGCAGCGAACGTGCTACCATGCTGCGCCGCGGTTACGGGTCTTGTGATTGGGATCGCGTTCGGTTGAAAACTCGAAAAGTCTTTTTGCACTGTTACTTAGGGTGCATTACTGCGAAGATACATTCGTTGTCTTTTTGCTAATTAAATTGTCGAAATGGCACCACAACAAGATCAAGGCGTAGAACGCGAAAAGGTGGAGCTGCTCTACCAACTCGCGCCGAGCGCCCTCGTTACCGGACTGCTGGTGGGGGCCATTGTCTGGATCATGCTCAGGGCAGCGGGCGGTATGCCGCGGCTGAACGAATGGGTGCTGGCCTTGGTGGGCCTGACCGCAGTGCGCTTTGCCCTGGTTCACGCCTATCTGCGCAAAGATCCGCGCCCGCAAGCAACCGCGCTGTGGGGCTGGGCTTTCGTTGTCGGGGCGGCTATCAGCGGTGCGGTTTGGGGTTACGCCGGCACGGCGCTGCTGCCGGTGCACAATTCCGCTTACCTTTTCGGAATGGTCTTCGTCATCGCTGGTCTGTCAGCCGGCGCACTGACTTCGCTGTCGCCGCTGCGTCCCGCGTTTCCCGCTTTTATTGTTCCGTTCATCCTGCCATTTGCCTGGAAAGTATTCAGCTTGGGCGGTGAGGCGTATCCATACATGGCGGCGGGGGCGCTACTGTATATGCTCGCGCTCATTTTTATCTCGCTGCAACAGCACCGCCACTTTGCAGAGGCGATGAGCAAGCGCTTCGAAGCAATTGAGCTCTCTGATCGCCTCGATCACGCCGCGCGACAAGCTGCCGCAACACAAAAAGAGTTGAAAACTCAAATCGCGCAGCGGGTCAAAGCCGAGGTGACCGCGAAGGATCAGCGCCAGCGGTTGGATCTGCTGTTACATGACACGCCGCTGGCCAGTATCGAGTGGTCGCGAGACTTGACTATCAAGGCGTGGAATCCCGCCGCCGAGCGCATCTTCGGCTATGGCGCGGAAGAGGCGATCGGGAAGGACGGCATCGATTTGATCGTGCCGATCGAACTGCGCGACTGGACGCGCCGCTTCATGACCAATGTGTTGAATGCCGCCGGTTCCCCGCATGGCACTTTCAAGAATTGCAATAAGCGCGGCGATGCATTGACTTGCGAGTGGTACAACACGCCGATGCGCAATGGCGGCGGTGAAATCGTCGAGATCGTTTCGCTGGCGCTGGATGTCACCGAGCGCTTCGAGGCGGAGCGCATGAAGGATCGCTTTATTACCACCGTCAGCCATGAGTTGCGCACACCGCTGACTGCCGTCAGTGGCGCGCTGAGCTTGTTGGCGAGCGGCGTCGCCGGCAATGCCAACGAAGAGGCCAAGCGCCTGATCACGCTGGCCGAGCGCAACAGCAAAGAACTGCTGCGCGCCGTCGACGATGTTATTGCGCTGGCAAAGATCGATCAAGGCAAGACCGCGCAGCATTCCGAGCCGGTATCTTTGTTGCTCGTGCTGCGCCAAGCGCTGCTGCAAGCGCGCTCCTATATCGAGCGATTCAACGCGACCATTAAGCTGGTGAACCCGGTCGTCGACGCGCGCGTCAAAGTGGATATCGACCTAATGATCCGCACGTTCCTGTTCCTCGTTTACAACGCCGCCTCGCATTCGCCGCCGGGCAGTGTCGTTGAGGTCAGTGTCGAGCGCTCCAGCAATGAGTCGATTCGAGTTAGCGTCAAGGATCGCGGTCCAGGCATGAGCGCGCAAGCGCGCGAGCGCGCGTTCTCCGATTTCAGCGCGCTCGACCCGCTCGCCGGCCGCGGTTTGGGCACCGGCCCGACCGGGCTCGCTGCGGTCAAGGCCTTGGTCGAGCGCCAAGGCGGCACGGTATCGCTGCAAAGCGAGATCGGTGCCGGCACAATCGTCATCGTCATCTTTCCAGTCGAGCGCTAAACGCAACTCCGCTAGAATCGCGCCATGCGTGAGCTTCACAACCAGCTCGCGGCGCAGATCGCTCAGTGCATGATTGCTGAGCGCCACCGGTTGGCTAACCAGCTCAAGCGGCTCGCGGGCGCACCAGAGCAGGCATCACCCGAAGCATTAACTCGTTTGCAGGCGGCGATCGAGCGCTCGCACGCGCGCGTAGCTCAGCGCGCAGCCATTCGGGCGGCGTTGAAGGCGCCGGACACTGCCGCGAGCGCGCTGCCGATCAATGCGCGGCGCGCCGAGATCGCCGCTGCGATCCAGCGGCACCAGGTCGTTATCGTGTGCGGAGAAACCGGTTCCGGCAAAACCACACAGTTGCCGCAGATCTGCCTGGAAGTGGGCCGTGGACTGCATGGGGTGATAGGCTGCACGCAGCCGCGACGCATCGCCGCTCGCACCGTCGCCACGCGTCTGGCGCATGAATTGGGAACGCCGCTGGGCATCGCGGTGGGGTTTCAAGTGCGCTTTAGCGACCGGGTGAGTGACAATAACCTCATCAAAGTAATGACCGATGGCATTTTGCTCGCCGAGACCAATGGCGATCGTTGGCTGTCGGCCTACGATACGCTCATCATCGACGAAGCGCACGAGCGCAGTCTGAACATCGATTTCTTGCTCGGTTATATCCGCAGATTGCTCGCGAAGCGCCCCGAGCTGAAACTGATCGTCACTTCAGCCACCTTGGATGCGCAGCGCTTTGCGCGGCACTTCGACGGCGCTCCAGTAATAGAAGTATCCGGCCGCATGTATCCAGTTGAGGTGCGTTACCGCGATCCGAATGCGCTCAATGCGAGCGGAGAGGGCTTGAGCCTCACCGCGGCGGTGCTGCAAGCGGTGGACGAGCTGTGCGCGATCGGAGCGAACGGTGACGTGTTGGTTTTCCTACCGGGCGAGCGCGAGATCCGTGAATGCAGTGAAGCGCTGCGCCAGCACCATCCGCCCCACACGCAGATCTTGCCGCTCTACGCGCGCTTGTCGCTGGCTGAGCAGGAGCGTGTATTCAAGCCGAGCGGCGCGCGCCGCTTAGTGCTGGCCACGAACGTCGCCGAAACCTCATTGACCGTGCCCGGGATTCGCTATGTCGTGGACAGCGGTTTGGCGCGGGTCAATCGCTACAGCCCGCGGCGCAAGATCAATCAGCTGCAAGTGGAGCGTATTGCGCGCGCCGCCGCGACGCAGCGCGCCGGCCGCTGCGGCCGCTTGGCCGACGGCGTGTGCCTGCGCTTGTACAGCGAAGAGGATTTCAATGCGCGCGCGGAGTTCACCACGCCGGAGATTCTGCGCACCTCGCTGGCCGCAGTGATCTTGCGCATGGAGGCGTTGAGCTTGGGCGCCATCGGTGCGTTCCCTTTCGTCGAGCCGCCAAGCGCAAAGATGGTGGAAGCCGGCTATCAGTTATTGCTTGAGCTGGGTGCGGTCGACACGCAGCGCAAGCTGACACCGATAGGCCGCCAACTCGCGAAACTGCCGGTCGATCCGCGCGTTGGCCGCATGTTGTTGGCCGCAGCGAGCATGAACAGCTTAAACGAAGTGTTGATCATCGGCGCCGCGCTATGTGTTCAGGATCCGCGCGAGCGGCCGATGGCGCAGCGCGCCGAAGCGCAAGCGCGGCATGCGCAGTTCTTCGATGAGCGCTCCGATTTCGCCGGGCTGCTAAAGCTCTGGGGTTTTTTCGACGATGCTTTGCAGCACAAAAAATCTAATCGCAAGTTGCAGCAGTTGTGCCATGAGAACTTTTTGTCGTATCTGCGCCTGAAGGAGTGGCGCGACGTTCACACGCAACTGCACGCGCTCGTGGCCGAAATGGGCATGCGCCTCAACACCGCGCCGGCCACGTATGAGCAGGTGCACCAGGCCTTGCTGACCGGCCTGCTCGGCAACATCGGCATGAAAGATCCGGAGGCGGGCGGTTACTTGGGTGCGCGCGAAAGCCACCCTTATATCTCGAACGAGTCCGGCCTCGCGAAGAAGAAGGTCAGATGGATCATGGCGGCGGAGATGGTCGAGACGCAGCGGCTTTACGCGCGCGGCGTGGCTGCGATCGAGCCGGAGTGGGTCGAGGCGGCCGCAGGGGAGTTGGTCAAGCGCAGCTACTCCGATCCGCATTGGGAGAAAAAGTCCGCGCAAGTGGTGGCTTTCGAAAAAGTCACGCTGTATGGCTTGCCGATCGTGGTGAAACGGCGCGTGAACTTTGCGCGGATCGACGCTGCGCGCGCGCGCGAAATCTTCATTCGCCAAGCATTGGTGGCCGGCGAATTCGACACTCGCGCGGAGTTTCTTGCGCACAACCGCGCTTTGGTGCAGGAAATCGAAGAGATGGAACAGAAGGTGCGCCGCCAAGATATTTTGGTCGATGACGAGGCGCAGGTTGCCTTTTATGACAAGGTGCTGCCCGCGCAAGTGTGCAGCGGCCAAAGCCTGGAGGCGTGGCTGCGCACGCTCGGGAAAGAGGGCGCCAAGGCCTTGCGCATGGCCCGCGCTGATCTCATGCGCGAGGGCGCCAATTGGGCCGCGGAGGGGTTGTTTCCACCCCGGCTGGAGCACGCGCAAGTATCATACACTTTGAAGTACCGGTTTACACCTGGCGAGCCGCTTGATGGAGCGACGCTTACTACCCCAGTGCATCTACTGCACTCGCTGCCCGCGGCGCGCCTTGAATGGCTCGTGCCCGGTTTGTTGCGGGACAAGGTTGCCGCTCTCATCAAATCCTTGCCGCAACGTCTGCGCCGCAATTTCATTCCAATCAAGGAAACGGTAACCGAGTGCCTGGAGGCGCTGGAGCCCGCCGCTGCTGGCAATCAACCGCTGCTGCCGGCGCTTGCAGCGGTGCTTGCGAAACGGGCCGGCACGCCGATCGTGCCCGCGGATTTTGATCTTGCCGCGCTGCCGCCGTACTTATTCATGAACATCTGCGTCGTGGATGCGCAAGGGGAGGAGCTAGGTAGCGGACGCGAGCTGGGCGCCTTGAGGCAGCAGTTTCGCGAAACCGCGCGCAGCGTCGTGCGTGATGCACCGCGCACCCTCGAGCGCAGCGGCATCAAACGCTGGGATTTCGGCGAATTGCCGGTGGTGATCGATATCGACGCGCAATCGCCGCACAGCACCAAGGCGGGTGCCGCCACAACCCCAGGACAACGCCAGCAAGCCTATCCCGCGCTGACGGATCGCGCCGATAGCGTGGCCATCGCCATTTTTGAAACGCAGCCAACCGCCGAGACCGCGATGCGCGGCGGCGTCATGCGTTTGTTGATGTTGGATCTGCATGAGCAATTGGCATACCTCGATCGTCAGCTGCCCAGTCTGGCGCAGATGTGCTTGCGCTACGCGGCGCTGCCCGGCGCCGCAGGTGCTGCGCCAGCCGCAGGTGCCGCGCCAGCCGCGAACGGCGTGAACAAATCACCCGCGGCGCTGGACCTCAAGCAGCGCAGCGCCGAGTTCAAGACACAGCTTTACCAAGCGGTGATCGGGGAAGTGTTTCTCAACGTCCCGCGCTTGCCGCGCAGCGAGACCGAGTACGTTCGCTTGCGCGATGCCGGCCGCAGCAGATTCGTCGGCGCGGTGCAACAGCTGGCGGACTTGCTTGACGAGATCTTGACGCGCCATGCGCGCGTTCAGGAGCGCTTGCGCACCCGCGACATCGAGGTGTGGCATCACGCCGTCGACGACATACGCGATCAGCTTGCCCACCTCATCCACGCTGGATTTATCGCGCAGACGCCGTTCGATAAACTTGCCGCGCTCCCGCGCTTCTTGGCGGCGGTCGACCTGCGCTTGGACCGGCTGCGCACTGCACCGCAACGCGACGAGCAGAACACGCTGGAGATTGCGCGCCTGTGGCAGAATTATCGCGCGTTCGTTAAGCGCGGCGGCGGCGTACTCACTCAGGACCAAGCGGCGGCGTTGCGCGAATTTCGCTGGATGCTGGAGGAATTGCGCGTTTCTCTGTTCGCGCAGGAACTCAAAACGGCTTATCCCGTGTCGATCAAGCGCGCAGCCAAGCAATTGGCGGCGTTGTCAGCTTCTATCTAAACAGGCGTCCGCATGAGTGCCAACAAATTGCCCGCGGCATCGGGCCGTCTTGCACACCGAATGAGCGATATCGCGCCGTTCTATGTGATGGAATTGCTCTCTCGCGCGCACGCGCTGGAGGCGGCGGGCCGCAGCGTTATTCACCTGGAAGTGGGCGAACCCGACTTTGCGACGCCGCAGCCGATCGTGGCCGCAGGCACGGCCGCATTGCAACAGCGGCTGCCTTATACCCATGCACTCGGCGTCCCAGCATTGCGCAGCGCGATCAGCGCGCACTACCGGCAGCGCTTCGGTGTGACCGTGGACCCGGCGCGTATCGTTATCACTGCCGGCGCTTCCGGGGCGCTGCTGTTGGCACTGGGGGTCTTGATCGATCCGGGTGACGAGGTATTGCTGACTGATCCGGGCTATCCGTGCAATCGTCAGTTCGTGCGGGCACTCGAAGGGCGCCCGGTCAGTCTGCCGGTTGACGCGGAGAGCCACTACCAGCTCAGCGCCGAGATGGTGGCGCGCGCATGGAGCAAACGCACTGCGGCGGTACTGTTGGCGTCACCTGCCAATCCGACCGGCACCATCGTTCCGGCGACGATGCTGCGCGCGATTCATGAAGTAGTGCGCGCGCGCGCCGGGACTTTGATGGTGGACGAGATCTATCAAGGATTGGTCTATGACAGCGAACCGCAAACCGCACTCGGCTTTGCCGACGATATTTTCGTCATCAATAGCTTCTCCAAGTACTTCCAAATGACAGGCTGGCGCCTGGGCTGGCTGGTCGTGCCGCCGGGCTACGTGCGCGAAGTCGAAAAGCTGGCACAGAACCTATTCATCTGCGCGTCCACGCCGGCGCAGTACGCAGCGCTGGCAGCCTTCACGCCCGAGACCTTGGCGATTACCGAGCAGCGCCGCGCGGAATTTCGTGCGCGCCGCGACTACTTGCTCCCCGCGTTGCGCCAACTCGGGTTCGAAATTCCGCTAACGCCCGAAGGCGCGTTCTATCTTTACGCCGATTGCGCTCGTTTAACGCAAGACAGCCAGCGCTTCGCCTGGGACGTACTGGAAGAAACCGGGGTGGCGATCACGCCTGGACTTGACTTTGGGGCGCACGAGACCCACCGCTACGTGCGCTTCAGCTATTGCGCCGCGCTGCCGACGCTGGCTGAAGCGGTGTCGCGTCTGCGCAACTTTTTGGATTGACGAATCGCTCATTGCCGCATCGCGTTGCCAAGGTGGGCCTACGCGACTAACATCCGCTTTGTTCTACGCAAAAGCCAGGGAGGCTTAGATGGAAAAGAATCCGTACGCGGCGCCGCGCGCGCATGTCGATGATGTGGCCGGTGCGAGTGAGGGAGACTACGTTCCCGAGGGCATAGGGCGGCAGGTTGGGCGTGGTTTCGCTTGGATCGTGGACGGTTTCCGGACTTTTTTTCAAAGCCCGGGCACTTGGCTCTTGCTCAGTTTCCTGTACATGGTGATTTTTCTCCTCATCCAATATGGTCCGATGTTGCTGTTTGGCGCGGGCGCGGGTTCGATAACGGGCATGATGGTGGGCGTGGTGATTAGCAGCATCGCCGTGATGCTGTTGTTCCCGGTGTTGATGTCCGGAGTGATGCAGGGTTGTCATGCGCTGGCCAACGGTGAGTCGCTTAGCGTAGGACACCTGTTCCGCGGCTTTTCGACCAATCCGGGGCGTCTGATGTTGCTCGGCGTTATTTACTTGGTGGGTTTTTTGGCAATCCTACTGGTGGTCGGCCTGTTTTCTGGCGGGGTCATGCCGATGCTCATGGGTGGCATGGGCGGGATGGGTGGCATGGAAGGCGGCGGTGGGGCGGTGCTGCTGCCGATCTTAATCATGCTGGCACTGACTCTGCCGCTGATCATGGCCGTGCTGTTCGCGCCGGCATTGATCGGTATCAACGACGAATCGACCTTTGCAGCCATGGGCAACAGTTTCAAAGGTTGTCTGAAGAATGTCTTGCCGTTTTTGGTCTACGGCATTGCATTCCTAATCCTCATGGTGGTCCTGGGCATGGTGTTCGGCATGATCGCGGGCGGCATCGTGAGCATGATGTTTCGCCCGGACAGTTTCATGACCAATCCGGCGACGGCCATGATCGTTGGCGTCCTTAGTGGTGCGCTCGTCATGCTGCTGTTCGGCCTAATCTTGATCCCGGTCGGCATGGGCTCCATCTACAGCAGCTATCGCGACATCTATTACGATGGGGACAGCGCGTAACGTTCGTGATGCAGGCTGCACTGATTGACACGCGCCGCTACGTCGCCACACCCGAGGGGATAGAGCTCGAACTGGCCTTGGCCGGGCCGGTAGTGCGTGCGCTGGCGTGGTCGGTTGATTTTTTTATCCGATTCGGTGCCGCACTCGGCGTGTGGCTGGTGGTCCAGCTTCTGGGCATGGCGGGAATCGGCGTGATGCTGCTGGCGTGGTTCGCGCTCGAGTGGTTTTATCCGGTCTACTTTGAAGTCACTCGCGGGGGGGCAACACCGGGTAAGCGCGTGTTTGGTTTGACCGTCGTGCAGGATGACGGCACGCCGGTCACCTGGCAGTCGTCTACGATTCGCAATCTGCTGCGAACGGTGGATTTCCTGCCGCTACTATACGGCTTCGGTCTCGCGAGCATGTTGTTAAGCGGCGAGTTCAAGCGGCTCGGCGACATCGCTGCGCGCACCGTTGTGGCTTACCGGCGCGATTTGCAGCATCTAAGCACGGTGCCGGCAGCCAAGCCCCTGGCGCCGCCTCTGCCGCTTACGCTGGACGAGCAGCGCGCCTTGATCGACTTTGCCGAGCGTCAAGTGCTAATGACCGAAGACCGCAGCCACGAGCTCGCCGAGATCGCCGGCCCGGCGCTCTTGGGCGAACACCACACTCATCCGCAGGCTCGCCTGTTGCAGTACGCTAACTTTTTGGTCGGAAGAAAGTGAGTGTGCATGAACGCCGGCCGACCCAGCTTGTGCGCAAGCGGATAGGTCGATGAGACAAGAAGCGTTCGTCGAGAAATTCGCTCCGCTGTGGGATGAATTCGAGCGTTGGTTGTTGCGCTTCGAGGGCAAGAACAAGAAGGGCGCGCTGCCGGCAAGGGGGCTGAGCGCCGCGGAGATTCCCCATGCCTATCGCACGCTGTGCCAACACTTGGCGCTAGCGCGCGAGCGCAGCTACAGCCCGCTGCTGGTGGCGCGGCTGAGCGAACTTAGCCTGCGCGGCCATCAGCACTTGTACGGCGCGCGGCTGCGTGTCGGGGCGCAAGTCTTGAATTTCATTGCCGGAGGCTTCCCGCAGCTCGTGCGCCGCGAGTGGGGCTGGGTGTGGTTGGCCGCGACGTTGTTTTTTGGTCCGATGTTGGTATTAATTTTTTCACTGCAGGTCTACCCCGATTTCGCCTACACCGTGCTCGGCAGCGAGCAAGTGCAAGCCATGGAGCAGATGTACGATCCTGCCAGCCGCGTCATTGGCAAAGAGCGCGAAGCCGACTCCGATTTCACCATGTTTGCGTTTTACATCTGGAACAACGTCAAGATCGGCTTTCAGACCTTCGCCAGCGGCGTGTTGTTCGGCTTGGGGACGCTGTTTTTCTTGATCTACAACGGCACAGTCATCGGCGGCGCGGCGGGGTACTTGCACTACATCGGCTACGGCAAAACGTTCTGGCCGTTTGTGGCGGGACACAGCGCACCGGAGTTGATCGCCATCGTCATCAGCGGCGCGGCCGGGCTAAAGATGGGGTGGGCGCTGATTGCCCCTGGTCAGCTGCCGCGCGGACGCGCGCTGGCGGCGGTGGCGCAACCGGCGGTGCGCTTAATGCTGGGCGCGGCGGCGCTGTTCGTATTTGCCGCCGTCATCGAGGGCTTTTGGTCGCCGCACACGTTTGTTCCGATCGAGTACAAGATCGGCCTCGGCATCGGTCTTTGGCTGGTGATCCTTACTTACCTTGTCTTTGCGGGGCGCCGTGGGCACTAGTTGTTGTGGCGCCGGCGTTCGCGTTAGCGCGCTGTGCTCGTTGCCATAGTGCGATCCCAAGGGCGATAGCATGCAACTCGATCAACTGACCTTGCGCCTACGTCCGCGCGGCCCGTGGGAGGCAATGGATTTGGGTACCGCGTTGCTGCGCGCCAATTGGAAACCCGTCTTGCTGTCGTGGTTGGCGCTGGTGCTGCCCCTCGTCTTCGTCATCTATGCGCTAGGGCCAGCGCCTTCAGGTTGGGTGTGGGTCGTGGTGTGGTGGCTAAAGCCGCTGTTCGCGCGGGTGCCGTTGTTCGTTCTGAGTCGTGCCGTTTTTGGGGCGCCGCCGCGTTTACACGAAGTCATACGCGCGCTGCCAGCGCTGTTGCGCACAGGCGTATTCGCCGGACTCACCTATCTGCGGTTCGATCCGTGGCGTTCATTCAATATGCCGGTGCGTGTGCTGGAAGGCCTGCGCGGGCAAGAAGCCGGCGCGCGAGGGCGCTTGTTGCGCAAGCGCGCGGGGGGGCATGCATTCTGGTTGACGTTCGTATGCGCGATGTTCACCGTCGTATTTTCGCTGGCGCTGATCGGTTTGGTAAACATGTTCACGCCCGATCCCACCGGTACCAGGGGCAACGAGGAAAGCCTGTGGCAGCTACTAAATCGAGGTGAGGAGAATCTGCCGCTGTGGCTCTACTATTTGAACGTGACTTTGGACTTCATCGCTTTTAGCGTTGTCGAGTTACTTTACGTGGCTTCTGGCTTTACGCTTTACCTCAATCGGCGCATGGTGCTCGAAGGGTGGGACATCGAAGTGGCCTTGCGTGCCTTGGCGGCGCGCGTGACGGCGCAGCAGGAAAAGCAGTCCTGGGCGGGAGCCGCGGCAGCGCTTGTCGCGATAGTGATGGCGGGAATGCTGGTGTACCCGCATGCCGGCATGGCGGTGGAGCCAAGTTCTAAAGAGGCTATCAAGAAGGTGCTGGCCGCGCCCGAGTTCGAACAATACGAGGAGGTCACCCGCTGGAAGTACATAGGCGAGGTGCGGCCGGATAAGCGAAAGCCGGAGCAGCCACGCTGGATTGACCGGGACTTCGTTGGCGTGGGTTTCGCTGAGATTATTCGCGCGCTCGCATGGCTGGCCTTGGCGGTAGTGATCGGCTTGGTCGTGTGGCGCATTTCGAGTTGGCGGGCAAGCGCTGACAAGGGCCAAGAGCGTGCGGCACCGCCGGCACCGGTACCGCGCCAAGGCAAGAGCAAAGCCGATGAAGTGCTGCCGCACGATATAGTGCAGGCGGTGCAACAAATGCTTGCGGCCGGTCGCGTGCGCGATGCGCTGGGCCTGCTCTACCGGGCTGCTGCGGCGCGGCTGGGCGCGCGCGCCAGCGATACCGAGGCGGATTGTTTGGCGCGTGCGCGTTCGCGCGAGCAAGCAACACGCGCCTACGTCACGAACTTGGTGCGCGCGTGGCAGCGCGCCGCCTACGCGCATGAGGCCTCGCTCGATGCCGCGCACGCGTTGCTGCAAGAATGGCCGCGGCACTTTCCTGACGTGCAACCGGGTCCGCCCCCGGCAGCGCGCGCGGGACGCGCATGAATCGCGCTGTCGGTATCGGTGTCCTGGTCATCATCGCGCTGGCGCTTGCGGTGCTGTTCCCGCGCTACTTCCAGCGCGTGACTGAGCGCGTGTACGTCGGCTACAAGGGCGAGGCGGCTCACAATCATCATCTTGCAGCGCAGCGCTTCTTGCAGCAGAAGGGTTTCGACGCGCAGAAATTGCGCCGGCTTGGGCAACTTGAGCAGCTGGACAGCGATGCAATGCTATTTTGGTCGCGCGTGCCATCGGAGGGGGAGCGCACACGCTTGCTTGACTGGGTCAGCCGTGGCGGACATTTGCTTCTCGATACCCCGCAAAGCCAAGAGGCCTTGCTCAAGGACATCGGTGTAAAGCACTACTGGCCCGATGAGCCACGGAAAGATGCAGATGACACGACCCCTTCCAGGCGCACTGGTACCGAGAAGGCCAAACCGAAGCGGGCGGCCGGCGCTGCCACGTTGGTCTGCAGCGAGGGGCGCGTAAGCTGTTCAGAACCGCGCCTAGTCGTTGCTGGACAGCAAGAGTTCATGCTTGAAATCGATTTTGGAGCGCGTCTGACCCAAAGCGAAGAGCAGGCGCAGTCACAGTTTTTGCGTAGTGCGTGGGACGACTATGGCTATGTCATGCTCGAGCGTGCGTTTGGGCGCGGGCGCATTACAGTCTTGGCGAACGATCGCCATTTCTACAATGAGCTAATCGGTGATCACGATCACGCGGCGTGGCTGAGCTTTGTCGTCGGCGCGCAGCAGCGCCAAGTCTGGTTTGCCGACGTGCCGCTGGCAGCCTCACTTTGGGATTGGTTGCGCGAGCACGCGTGGCCAGTGTTGCTCGCCGCGGCGATTGTGATTGTGCTCGGGCTATGGCGTGCGGTGACGCGCTTCGGCCCGCTGCTGCCGGGGCAGGCGCCGGGCCGGCTGAGTTTCCGTGATCACCTCGTGGCATGCGGGCGTTTTCATTGGCGCCATGCCGCTGCGCATCATTTGCTGCATAACGTGGAACAAGAAGCGCAGCGGCTCGAACTCGGCGCCAAGGCGCCGCCGCCGCGCCAAGCGACGGGCCGGCCTGGTGGCCGCGCGGCCGATGCGCCGGCGTTTGTGCAAGCGGTTAAGACGATGCAACAACGCTTGCACGCAGTACGGGAGAAGTCGCGCGCGGCCCGCAACCAGCGCAAGACCGGATAATTTCACGCCAATTCGAATGACTTTCTTGAGAAGTAGGGGAGATAGATGACCGAACCCGTTTCGCTTTCGCTTCAAGAGGCCGCGCAGCGTGCGGCGCAGCACGTCGACTCAATGAAGCAAGAGATCGGCAAAGCCTTGGTCGGACAGGAATCGGTAGTCGAGGAAGTTTTGATCGCGCTGCTGAGCGGTGGGCATGTCTTGATCGAGGGCGTGCCCGGGCTCGGCAAAACTTTGCTGGTGCAGGCGTTGGCGAAGACCTTTGCCGGGCACTTTGCCCGCATTCAATTCACGCCCGACTTGATGCCGGCGGATGTGGTCGGCCACACTTGGATCGATCCGACCACGCGGCACTTCTCCGTGCGCAAGGGGCCGGTGTTCACTAATTTGTTGCTGGCGGACGAAATTAACCGCGCGCCGGCGAAGACGCAGGCCGCGCTGTTGGAGGTGATGCAGGAAGGCCAAGTCACGCTCGAGGGCGAAACGCACATCTTGCCGGCGCCGTTTATGGTCTTGGCGACACAGAACCCAATCGAACAAGAAGGCACTTACGCGCTGCCGGAAGCGCAGTTGGATCGTTTCTTGTTGAAGGTGCGCATCGACTTTCCGAGCGAGCAAGAAGAGATCGACTTGGTCAACACTGTCACCGCCAACCGCGTTGGCGACCGGCTCAATGTCTCTGCTGTGAATACCTTGATCGACGCGCGCGTGGCGGGGAAACTGAAAGAGATCACCGCCAACGTGCGCGTGGATCCGGCCGTGCTGGAGTACGCGGTGCGGGTGGCGCGCGCCACGCGCGAAACTAACGGCGTGCAGCAGGGCGCCGGGCCGCGCGGCAGCATATCCCTGGTCCGGGCCGCGCGCGGCGCAGCATTGATGGCCGGGCGCGAGTTTGTCGTGCCGGACGACATCAAACGCGTGGCGCTGCCAGCGCTGCGCCATCGTGTTGTCCCAGCGCCGGAAGTGGAGATCGAAGGCGGCAGTAGCGACGATATCGTCAAAGGTGTGCTGCAGCGCGTGCCGGCGCCGCGCCAATAACAACATACCGGCCGCATGCTGATTCCAAGTCCGCGCTTGCTTATCGCCACCACGCTGTGGCTGGCGTTTGCTCTCGCCGCCAGCGTCTGGCCGGAGTGGATGGGGTCTTGGCTGAACTTGGGCGCCGTGCTCGCTTTCCTAGCTGGATTCGATTTGTATTCCGCCTGGCGCCAAGCGTTGCCACGGGCCGAACGCCATGTCGCCGGGTCATTGGCGCTCGGCGTGCGCGCGCCGGTGCGTCTGCGCTTTACCGCGCCACCCGGCAGGCCGGCGGCATTGGAAGTGTTCGATCATCATCCGCCGCAAGCCAGCGCTGAGGGCATGCCTGCGCGCGTGGTGGTGCGCGCGGGCGAATGGACCGAAGGCAGCTATTGGTTGACACCCCTGCAGCGTGGCGCGCTCAACTTTGGCCATGTCGTGGCGCGCGTGAATTCGCCTTGGCGGCTGTGGCAGCGCCGCGTCAAGCTGGCGCAGCCGCAGTTGGTGCGCGTGTATCCGAACTTCGCGGCGGTGACCAAGTACACGCTGCTGGCGACCGACCATCGTTTGTCGCAGATCGGCATCTTGCAGCGCCGGCGGCGCGGCGAGGGGATGGAGTTTGATAGCTTGCGCGAGTACCGTCAGGGCGACAGCCTGCGCCGCATCGATTGGAAAGCCACCGCGCGCGCCGACAAAATCATCGCGCGCGACTACCGCGACGAACGCGATCAGCAAGTGATGTTTTTGCTCGACTGCAGCCGCCGTATGAACGCCAAGGACGATGCGCTGACCCACTTCGATCACGCGATGAACGCGACCTTGTTGCTTGCCTACGTTGCACTGGCGCAAGGCGATGCGGTGGGGCTGGCGACGTTCGGTGGTGAAGTGCGCCGCGTGGCCCCGCGCAAATCGGGCGGCACGCTCAATCAACTGCTCAATACGGTATACGATTTGCAGCCGAGTCTGGCAGTGCCGGACTACTACAGCGCCGCACTCGACTTGTTGCAGCGTGTGCGCAAACGTGCGCTGGTGGTTATAGTTTCCAACCTGCGCGATGAAGACGATAGCACCCTGCTGCCGGCGATCAAGCTGCTCACCGATCGCCACTTGGTGCTGTTTGCCAACTTGCGCGAAATGGTGGTCGATGCGGTGGCTGAGGAGCCGGTGCGTGGTTTGTCGAGCGCACTCACTTACGCGGCGGCCATTGACTATCTGGCGCGCCGCCGCCGCGCCTTTCAGCGTCTGACGGGCTGTGGCGCGATCGCCATGGATGTTACGCCGGACAAGCTCGCGCTAGCGCTGGTGAATCAATACCTGGGCCTTAAATCCAGTGGCCAGCTTTGACGAACGCTGCCCTTACCACCAATACGGCTCCCAGTAGGGCGACGGATACCAGAACCTGCCTCGGTAACGAGGACTAACAGGACCCCAGTATCCCCAAGGGCGATAGTACGGTCCATAGTAGTACGGGCGCCGTAACGCTTCTTCAAAGCGAGCCTGTTCCAGGTAAGTCGCCTGCATATAGTCGATGACCTTATCGGGCACGCCGCGCTGGCGCAAATCCGCTAACTGCGATGCCGGCAGTTCATAGACCGCGCGCGAGTCCTTCATAAGCTTGATAATGTCATCCGCGCTCTTGCCCTCTTGGCTCAGCTGCACGACTTGATCGGGCGCGGGTGGTTCCGGGCGCGGTTGATTGAGCGTTGCGCACCCGCCCGCAAGCAGCAGGACGGTGGCGGCGAGTAGAATGAGCAATCGGTTCATAGCATAAGCCCAGCGCTTTGAAATAATAAGACTGTGATTCTGCAGTAGTAGTTGCATGGTTCAATCGGCGAGCCATCTTAACGCCGCGGCGCGTTGCTTTGTTGACGCAAGTCAAGGCGCCCCGGAAGCTAGTAAGCGGTGACCGGGTTGGCGGAGCGAGGCGTGCGGATGACCCGGTATCATTGACGCCATTCGCATCGATCAGAGTAGTCGTGCCGCATGACGATTCAATGCTGACCGGTACGGCGCACATCGCGTTGCCGAGCTGCGAAATCCGGATGCTGTGCCAAACCGTAAATCAACCTGTGACAAGGAGAGATCATGATCAAAGTAGGCGATAAATTGCCCGAAGCCACGTTGTATGAATTCAACGAAGTCGAAGCACCGGGTTGCGCCATCGGACCGATGCCGGTCAAGGTCAGCGAGGCCGCAGCCGGCAAGCGCATTGCGCTGTTCGCTTTGCCGGGCGCCTTCACGCCGACTTGCTCGGCCAAGCACGTGCCGGGCTACACGGCCCTGCACGATCAGCTGAAGGGCAAGGGCGTGGACGAAATTTGGTGCGTGTCAGTGAATGATGCCTTTGTCATGGGCGCCTGGGCGCGCGATCAAAAGACGCAAGGAAAGATGCGCATGCTCGGCGACGGTAGCGGCGATTTCACCAAGGCGTTGGGGCTGGAGTTCGATCTGTCCGCACGCGGCTTCGGCGTGCGCTCGCAGCGCTATTCCATGCTGGTGGAAAACGGCGTGGTCAAGAAACTTAACTTGGAAGCGCCGGGCAAATTCGAAGTGAGCGACGCGCAGACGTTGCTAAACCAAATGTAAGGACCGGCGCCGCGCTCGGCGTCAGTTCGCAAATTGCCGCGCCGCCCTCGAGGGCGGCGTTTTTTTTGGCCGACCCAAACTGATCCGGTGTTGCCCTCCTGATTTGAACGCGTCGGCCGATAGTACGAATGTACTGTCAGCGAATCGTTTTGCTGTAGCGTTAGCGAATAGTGTGCGCGGCGCGATGAATCTGTGACTTGTTACCGCTACTTTGTGCGCAACGGGAACAGTAAGTGAATTCGCAGCGAGCGAGAACAGAGAGGCGGACAACGATAGTTTCGATTGCAGTAAGTCAGGGCGCGACGCCGCGCTTCCCGTGAATAGGGGGGTGTGACGATGTACCGTTGCGGGGCGATGCGCGCGTCCTATAGTTAAAAGAGGATGTGTGCTGACCATGCGGCTGAACCTAGCAACAACAAAAAAACACCTCGCCACGGCACTGTTGCCGTTCGCGGCGCTCGGGTCCGCCGGCTGGAACTTTCTCGATCAGAAGCAGCGTGAGTTGATCTTCCGCCCGGAGTTGGATCAAAGCGCCGGGTTGGCGGTCGATCTGAACTATCAAGAACTGTGGATCCCGCTCGCGCGCAGCGCAGCGAACGGCGTCGCGAGCGCGATGCTGCACGCGTGGTGGCTACCCGCCGCGCGTGCCGATGCGCCGGTGATTTTGTTTCTGCATGGCGCGCGTTGGAGTTTGTACGGCAACGCCAACCGCATCGCTTATTGGCATGCACTGGGTTACGCGCTGCTGGCGATCGATTACCGCGGTTTCGGCAAAAGTCCGGGGACGTTGCCTACCGAAGCTAGCGTCTACGAAGATGCGCAGTCGGCGTGGGCGTTCCTGCAGAGATTGCAGCCCGGCGTGACACGCCGCTTCGTGTATGGCCACTCGCTCGGCGGCGCTATCGCTATCGACCTGGCCGCCAAGAACGACGATTTGGCCGGTGTAATCGTCGAATCGACATTTACCTCGATCCGCGATATGGCCAAAATCGTCGCTTCGCGCTGGTTGCCGTTGGGGCCGGTGGTGACGCATCGCTTCGATTCGCTGTCAAAAATCGCTTCGATCAACGCGCCGGTCTTATTCATTCACGGCACCGCTGACGAGGTGGTGCCGCATCAAATGAGCCTGCGCTTGCACGCCGCAGCGCGCGAGCCCAAGCGCTTGGCGATCTTCCCTGACGCTGGCCACGGCGATACTTGTTGGAAGGGCGATGCAGCCTATCGCAGCGCCGTGCAGAAGTTCGTCGCTGAATCTGCCGCCTAGCGCGGGGCTATTAGTCCACGATCGCTTGCAGCACGGTCGCGCGGAATAGCGCGCGATAGTGATTCCTAACCGGCGGATTCTGGAATAGCAGCAGCGCGGTGAGCTGTTCTTTCGGGTCGACGAAGAAGAATGTCCCCGCGTAGCCGCCCCAATAAAACTCGCCCGGCGTGCCGTTCCACTCGCTCATGCCTTGGTGCTCGCGCACCGCGAATCCGAGGCCAAAGCCGTAGCCTGGGCCGGGCAGAAACGCTGTGCCCGGTGCGATGTTCGCGTTGAGGTGATTCGATGCCATCCAGGCGAGGGTCTTGCGGCTCAAAATGCGCGTGCCATCCAATGTGCCGCCGTTGACGAGCATTTGGCAGAAGCGCAGGTAGTCGCCCGCAGTGGCGCCAAGTCCGTGGCCGGACGCAAACCATGTCGTTCGCTGTGTTAGATCGAGCAGTTCTGGAACTTTGCCGGTATCTTTGTCGGGTTGCGGCTGCGCGATGCGCTTCGCCTTCTCAGCGGGCACCTGGAACGCGGTGTCGGTCATGCCTAGCGGTTTGAGCAAGCGTTCGGCGAGCAATTGGTCGAGCGGCTGTTTGGCCGCCAGTTCGACTACGCGCCCAAGCACATCGGTGGAGTGGCCGTACTCCCACGTGCTGCCAGGCTCGTAGCGCAGCGGCAGTTTTGCCATCATTTTGGCGAAACTTTCGTTGGTCCAGGTCGTCCCTGCTTTCTGCAACTCTTCCAAGCTGCCCATGCCGGCCTGCTTATAGAAATCCTTAACCGCGGCTTTGTCACCGATCACGCCGTAAGTCATGCCGGAGGTGTGGCGCAACAGATCTTGTACCGTGATCTGCCGCTTGGCAGGCACCAATGCAACCGTCGGCGCGCCGGTCTTGGCGTCAAAGGTTTCAACCACCACTTTCATTTCTTTGAATTCGGAAACGTACTTCGAGATGGGCTCATGCAGTCCGAGCTTGCCTTCTTCGATCAGCATCATCGCCAGTACGCTGACGATCGGCTTGGTCATCGAATACATGCGAAAGATGGCGTCCGTCGTCATCGGCACGTTGTTGGCCCGGTCTTGCAAGCCGAACGCCTTGTAGTAGATCAGCTTGCCTTTGCGGGCGACAGCTGCCACCGCCCCGGGGAAATCGCCGGCGGCGATGCCGCCTTGCACCATTGCGCTGAAGTGCTCCAGGCGCGCCGTAGACATGCCGACGTCCTCGGGTTTAGCTTCCGGCAGCGGTGCCGCGCCGACACTCGCAGCCAGCAGGAATAGAAAGAGCAGACGCACGATGGACAACATGGAGCCTCCCGATTTGTTTGGATGATTTCGCAGGATAGATGCGCGCTTAGGCCGCTAGTCTTTCAAGGAACGCACGATGATGCAAGCGCTACCACGCCTATGCTGCATTTTCGCGACCGTTGTTTTGGGCATGGCCGCATTGCGCAGCCGCGCCCGGTTCGCATCGAGCAAGAGCCGATGCATCTGCTCAAGCTCGCCAATGAATATGTGCGCGTGTTCGGTGTGGAATTGCCGCCTGGCATACCGAAGAATCCGTGCTCGGCGGGCGGCCCAAGCAGCGGGCGCCGCGCACTCTCGTGCAGACCTATTTTTGGGAGCACTCGAAGCGGCCAAGAACCCAACGCGTGAGCAATATAGGCACGAAAGCGTTCCGCGTACTGGATGTGGAAGTGCTTAGCCGGTGCCGCTGCCGGTGCCCACGCTTGCGTATGACAAAGAGAGTATCTGGGCATATCACCCTAAATTGTTTGCTCTCGAGATTGTACTGCCCCATGTAACAGTGAATTGCTGAGCGTGTCCTGCACGGTGGCCGGTTACGGCGGGGCGCTGTTGTCTGTCTCGGGCAACGAGACCAGCCAAACGCTGGCGCCGGGTGAATTTGCTTGGCGTCTTGCAGGGGAGCAATATCGGCTGGTCAACCCAGGCGCTAGCTAGTTTCATGGGTCGAGATCCCCATTAAATAGCGCAATTCTGGCGTGCTATGATCGGCCGAACCGTCGCTACAGTTCGTTTCGATACCCACCATGCCTCGAAAACGCGCGCTCCAACGCGATAGTTCTGGTTTCGACGCTGCGCCACATGGTGGTTTTGGCCTAGCGTTGCTGTTTGTACTGATTGGTTTTGCGCTTGGCGCTGGCGCTACTTTTTTTGCGTGGCGCTACAACCTGGTTTCGTTGGCGGCGACAGCGCCTGCGTCTAACGGATCAGAAGCATCGCAACGCGCCTCAAAGGCGGCGAACGATCAAGTCAAAGCCCCGGCGAAGGTGCAGAATGAAGCGAGTGGCGCGCCGCGGCCGCATGATCCGCGCGCGCAGAACGACTTGGCCGTGATGTATCAGCTAGGCAAAGGCGTAAAGCAGAACGATAGCGAAGCGATCAAGTGGTACCGCAAAGCCGCCGAGCGCAATCTGGCGCTTGCCCAAAGCAATCTAGGCTGGATGCTGGAGCACGGGCGCGGTGTTGACACAGACCCCGTTTCCGCACTGTTTTGGTACAAGCTAGCGGCGCACGGTGGCGAACCCAACGGTCAATACAACCTGGCATTGCTTTACGAGCAAGGCATCGGCACGGCGCGCGATCGAACTTTGGCCCTTGAGTGGTATGACAAAGCGGCGCAGCAGGGTTTTGCCGCAGCGCGCGAAGCGGCCGACCACTTGCGGGCCGCGCTCGCGAGCGAGACCGCTAGCGCGGGTGCGAGTGCGTCTTCGGTGACTGCGCTGGCGGGCGCGGCGACGAACGAGACGGCACCCGCGCAGAGCGCAGCGCCAGTAGTTCCGGGCGAGCAGGCTGCCGCTAGCGCCAATGAAACTCCGTCCGCCTTGCTCACGCCGCTAACGCTTGCCGTTGACGTCGACAACGCATTCGACGGTTCCGGTTATGCTGGAACGTGGCATCAACGCGGCGGCGCGAACGCCAAAAATCAAGTGACTTATCGCGCCGATAAGGAGGGCGCACGCGTGTTGATTACGCCCGCGCTGCCACTGCACGTCACTGGTTCCGCGCAACCGGCGGCGGCAAAATCGGTGGCGGAGGCGCTGCAATGGCAACTGCCGCGGCTGGTGCTATTGGTAGAGAACACCACCGGCACTGTGCAGAATATGAGGGCGTTGGAAGTGCGCGTGCAGCGCAGCGAGATGGATCGCAGTGCGGTTATGTTTGTGCCAAGTGAAACGAGCGGCATGCTCCAGCTGGAAAACATCGGCTGGGGCAAGGCGAAGCGTCCGCAGCTGAAAATCGGTTTTGCCGCTGCAAGCGCACTCGAGAGCACCGATGCGTTGTCCGCCGAGACGACCGCAACGCTCGATTTGGACGACCTCGACGAGGGCCTGCGCGTCGCGCTGCAAGATCGTGTGCCATCCGCGCTGCATGGACCCGCAGTCACCGTGTTCGGACGCTTGAGCTACGCGACGGAGGAGGGTGATCAGCGCGTGTTGCCGTTCAAAACACTGGCGCGTTTCGATCGAGCATTGGCGCCGCGCCGCTGGCAGCCGCGCTTCTTCCATCACATTTTGTTGGAGTCCGGCAAGACCGGTGCAATGACCTTGCCGCTTGTGGCTAGCATCGGCGCGCAGCGTTCGACGCAAATCAAGCTGCGTATCGGCAGCGACCGCAGCGCGCGTTACGACTTGGTGCTTGCGTTGAAAAGCGCGGACGGTGCGGTGTTGGCAACGCAAGCGCTTGATCTGCAGATTTTCGTGCCGCGCTTCGACGCGGCGGCGATCGTACGCAGTCCGAGCCCGCTGAAAGTGGCAAGCCGCTAGCGCCGTATCACTGCGCGCGCCGACTGACGCCACACGATGGCGCAATCGGGCGCGCGCCGGGCGCGTGTTAGTATGCGCCGCTCAAAGAACGCGGTAAGAACCGCGCCGCACCAATGCGCGCGATCGTCCGCGCAGGGTGATAGGTGGTCGGAGCGCCTAGGTTTGCCTCCGCCCGGCACAAATCTCTTAATGCTGCTGATCAACTTGAATTTGTATGGCATCCGTTTTGTCTGAGCGCCGTTTGATCGATGAGCAAGGCCCGGTGCGCCGCGACCTGTTAATCGGGCTGCTGGGCTTTGCCCTCGGCGCCGGCGCGACGTTCTTGGTTTGGCGCCAGCACGCGACCGCGCCTGCCGCGGACAACTTGGTACGCCAGCAGCGTGCGCCGGACCTCGACGTCGGCGCGGCGCAGAAGGTCCGTGATGTCAAGGCAAAGACTGCGCTGAAACCAGATCGTGCTGCCCCTCCCACTGCCGTCCCGCCCTCGGCGCGTATTACAGCACCCGCGCCAGCACCAACGCCCGCGCGCGCGACTGAACCGCTCCCGCCCGCTACCGGCGTCGCCACCGCGGCAGTCGTGACGCCGGCAACCCCCGAGCGCACATCCGCGCCTGCCGTCGGTGTGCCATCACAGTCGGCGCTCCCGGCCGGTACCGCGCCGCTGCAGATCAGCGTGGATAATTTGTTCGACGGCACGGGGTACAACGGCACGTGGCATCAAAACCGGCGCGCGCCGGCCGATACGCAAGTGCTCTACCGGCTGGAGCGCCGTAACGAACGGGTCGCGGTGACGCCCGCGTCAGCGCTGCATGCCGCGGCTCAAGGCGCACGCTCATTGCCGCTGGCTGCGTCTGTCCAGGAGTCATTGCAGTGGCAATTGCCGCGCTTGACATTGCGTTTCGACAACAAGTCCGGCAAGCAAGTAAGCGTGACGGCATTGGAAGTGAATGTGCGCAGCAGTTACGCCGACAGCACGGCACTGCCGTTTGTGCCAAGTGTGAGCGGCGGCAGTTTGGAGTTCGAGAATTTGGGGTGGGGCAAAGTGCAGGGTGCGGAACTGAGCCTGGGCTTTGCGCCCGCGCAGCAGCTCGATACACTGCAACCGGCCGCCGTGAACGCAACGCAATCTATCAAGCTGGAGGATTTCGACGAGCGTCTTCGCGTGGACTTGCGCCAGCGGTTGCCGGCCGAATTGCGGGCTACCGGCGCCGCAGTGATAGGCAAGCTCAGTTTTGTCACTGCATCGGGATCGCAGCGCGCAGTGGCGTTCAGGACTTTGGTAGGTGGCCGTGGCGCGGCCTCACGCCGTGGCCGGCCGCTTTATTTTCATCATGTCCTGCTGCGCGCCGGGCAAATCGGCGTGACGGTCTTGCCGTTGGCTGCCCGTGTCGCACCGGGCAAGGCGCTGGAGGCGAAGCTGCGCATTGCCAGTGACCGCAGCGTTCGGCAAGAGCTTACGCTGACGCTAAAGGGGGCTGACGGTACGGTCCTGGCGGCACAAGCGGTCGATCTGGAGATCTTTATCCCGCGCTCCGAAGCCGGTGGAATCGTCCGCACGCCGAGTACCTTGCGCGCCTATGTGCAATGATGATGAGCCGTAACGACTAGTAACTTCAATTAGTTATTGGCGTGCTATCATCCATTACATAAAGTAATCCCCGGTCGTTCTTGCCACCTAGTATCTTCAGCATAAATTGATTTATTAAGCGCGCGGCAGTTTGCCGACGGCGCGTGCCTATGGTCGACACTGCTACTCCTGTTTCCAAGCCCAAGCCCCGGCGCATTAGCTCCAGACGCAAGCGGCGCCGCCAGACCGTCAAGATTCTGGTGAGTTTGTTCGCCGGTGCGGTGTTATTCAGTTTGATTACGATTTTTTTCGTGATCCGTCCGCTTGCTAACCGTGGACCGAGCGTTGAGCGCACGCCCATACCCTCGGCGCCGGTGCGCGCGGGCCGAGCGGTGCCTGAAGGTGTCATTGATCAGATCAAGGACCGCGCACTGCAAGGTGACGCCCGTGCGCAGAACGATCTCGGCGTGCTGCATCAACTTGGCAAGGCGGTGATGCAAGATGACGTCGAGGCGGTGCGCTGGTACCGGCGCGCCGCCGAGCGCAACTCACCTTTGGCGCAGAACAATCTAGGCTGGATGTACGAGAACGGCCGCGGCGCCGAGCGCGATTACGCCGCAGCGTTGTTCTGGTACAAGCTCGCTGCGCAATCTGGCAACGTCGCTGCGCAGCACAATCTGGCGTCGCTGTATGAGCGCGGCTTGGGTTTGCCCGCGAACCCGATGCTGGCCACGGAGTGGTACGAACGCGCCGTGCGGCAAGGCGACGAGAGCGCGCGTGATGGACTAAATCGCGTCAGCGGCGCAAGCCCTGGCACCAAGGTCGCTTTCGACGAGAAGCTCGCCGCCACGCGTGCGGCGCTGGCGACGCCAGGGTTCCTCGAACGGCTGGGATTGAGCACCGCCGCTGCTCGCTAAGATGTCATACAGCCCAAGCCTAGCCCTGTAGGCTCTCTATTACAGCGGATTTATAGAATATCCTGTTAGGAGTGTTCCTCCCAAGCCAGCGCTGGAATGGGACAATCGATGGCTGAGCCGATGGCGCGCAAGAGTTCCAACTCGGGCACGGCAACGCGCTTGTCCTCGCGTGCCAATGCCACGAAGGCGCGTATCAAGGCGGGTTTTTCCAGCGGCGCCAACGCGCGCAGTTCGGTCAGCGCCGAGCGCACCGCCGGCAGAGTGATGTCACTGCGTTCGACCAGCGGCCCCAGCCAGCGCTGATTTTGTTCCGCGCTTTGATAAGTCGCCAGCGCGCTGCGCTCGCCCAAGCGAGCGGCGACATGTGCCATCAACGAGGCCACTAGCGTTGCGGCGCCGCGCACCGCTTCCACCCGTTCGGCGCGTATCGTTTCGAGCTTGCCGTTGCGTTCGAGCAGATCGTGCTCGATGATTGTCTGTAACACGAACTCATCCAGGCTCACGCGGCGGTCGGCCTCGATCATTTTGCGGATCTGCGCGACCATGCTTTCGCGCTCGCTGAGCGCGCGCGAGCGCAGCGTCAACAGCGCCAAATCCATCAGCGGCAGCCGCGCAGTTACCCCGAGGCGTTGCAGTTCGGCGTGGAAGTGCAGCACGTCCTGCAGCATCAGTGCGCCGCGCGCTGGGTTAATATTTTTTTGCGTAGGCGTTGCATCGTTGGCCGGCGCGATCGGCTCACTTGCGACGAACAGCGCGTACAACATGGCTTCGGCGCCATCGCTGCGCTCGATACGTTTGAGCAGTTCGGGTGTGACTTGCGCCAACACCTGCTGCGCGCGCGCCAAATGTTGCGCCTGCGGCTCGCCCACCGAACCGGTGATGGTGTCCGCTTGCAGCGCAGCGAGCCGGGTCGCCGCCGCCGCTGCTTCCTCGCTCATCGTGACCTGCGGCGCTGTGGCGGTTTCGGATTCGGCGCGCAGCTCGTCGGCAACCAGAGCGCTAAAGCCCTCGGCAACTTGCCGCGGAGCCATGCCCGTTGATGCAAAAGCCTCCACTACCGGAAACGGCGGCAATCCCAAACGCTGCAAGCGTTGCCCGATCGGAGGATGGGTGGCGAGCCAACTTGTCTCCAAACGCTCCAGTGCGTCGGCCATGAACAAATGCGACAGCTCCGGCGCATGCCGCAGCGGCAATTTGGATCCTAACTGGTACGAGCCGATCTTCTGCAATGCGCCGCCAAGCGCGCTCGGATCGCGCGTGAATTGCACGCTGGCCGCGTCGGCGAGAAATTCGCGCTGACGCGACACCGCCGCCTGGATCAGCCGCGAGGCCAGCACGCCCACGCTGCCGATCAGCCACAACAAAGCGCCAAATAGGCTGGCGCCGAGCGCGTAAGCGCCGGCGCGGGGCGCTTTGCCCGCCGCGCGTATGCCGCCGCGCACGATAAACGCGCCGAGTGAGCCGAGCCACTGCACGCCGGCGAGCATGCCGAGCAAGCTCATATTAAGGCGCATGTCACCATGCAGAATATGGCTGAACTCGTGGCCGATGACTCCTTGCAACTCGCTGCGCTTGAGTAAACGAAGCGCGCCGCTGGTGACAAACACGGCTGCGCGATTAACCGATGCGCCGGCCGCAAAGGCGTTGATGCTGGGCGCATCGAGCACGTAAACGTCAGGCACGCGCATGCCGCTGGCAATCGCCATTTCCTCGACGACGTTGACTAGACGCCGCTCGGCCGCATGCCGGGCGTCACGGCGGATGCGCTGCGCCCCTACCATTTGCGCGACTGCGCTGGCACCGTTCTCGCGCAATTGCGCCACGCGATGGGCGCTTACGACCAGCACTGCAGTGCTCACCAACGCGATGACCGTCAAATTCGCGGCTACGCCGAGCGGGCGGTGCGTCGCGATTTGAAACGCAGCGCCGACGAGCAGATCGACGCTAACCGCAACGGCAAGCACTGCCAGCGCGTACATCAGGATCAGCCAGCGCGACAGCTGGCGGGCGCGCTCCTGATGAGCGAAAAAATCCATCCGGCTGGCTTAAGGCATTGCGGCAGTGGCTTGGCGCGCAGGCGCCCTAAAAACTCACCTTCACCGCTTTGCGTTCCTCGGCGTTTTCGCTGGCTTCCAACATAGGCACCTCGCGGAAGCCAAACATGCCCGCCACAATATTGCTGGGGAACATGCCGATGCGATTGTTAAAACTCATCGCGGCATCGTTGTAAGCCTGACGCGCGAACGCCACGCGATTCTCGGTCGTGGTCAGTTCTTCGCTCAACTGCGCCATGGTTTGATTCGCTTTGAGGTCGGGATAAGCTTCGGCAACGGCGAACAGACGCCCGAGCGTTTGATTCAACGCGGCGTTGGCGGAGGTCATGCTATGCATCGCTTGTGGGTCGGTCGGATCGGCGACCGCGCTTTGCGTCGCGCTTACCGCCTTGCCGCGCGCGCTGATCACCGCATCTAGCGTTTCGCGCTCGTGCTTCAAATAGCCGCGCGCGGTTTCTACCAAATTGGGGATCAGGTCGAAGCGCCGTTTCAACTGCACGTCGATCTGTGCAAACGAATTCCTGACGTTGTTGCGCCCGCCAATCAAGCCGTTGTACAGCGCGATCCACCAAACGATCAGCACAATCACTGCAATTAGCAGCACCCACGCGAACATCATGAGGATTTCCTTGGCAATACGAGAAAAGATGCTGCATTATTTCCTATGTAACACGGCAACGGCAAGCGCGTCTTTACCTGGTGTTCTGCGGCGACTGCTTTGCGCCACGGCGCGTTAGAATCGAATTCCGCGCTGCCCGCAGCCGTGGTGCTAGTGTTCGCTGCGATCAGCTTGCGCCAAGGAGGCTAACAATGAGCGACGAATTGTGTTTGGACCATCTCAATCTTCCCGCCCGCGACCCCGAAGGTTTGGCGCGCTGGTATGCGCAAACGTTTGGCTTGGTCGCGGACGCGCATCGAGTGCGCGGGCAGGGCGTGTTGATCGCTTTTCAGCAGGGGCAGCCAGTCAACCGAGCGCCGGAGCTGCATGTGGGCTTTCGTGTGCCTTCCAATGTGGTGCTCAACGATTGGGCAAAGCGTCTCGGCGGAGAAATCGTGCGCGGAGCGGAGTTCAACGCTTTCAAGACCAGCGATCCGGAAGGCAACTGCGTCGAGCTGTACTGCCGGGCAGATAGCTGATGCAGCCGCGCCGCTAACGGCGTGCAAGCCACTGCTCGACGTGTGCGGCGAGCGGCGCGAGGTGGCTGAACTGCCACGCCTCGAAGCCGTACTGCTGCGCCGCGGCGCAATTATCCGCGCGGTCGTCGATAAACAACGCCTGTTGCAGCGGCCAGCGCGAGCGCACGCGCCGATAGTACTCGGCCTCGGGCTTGCGCACGCCTTCGACGTAAGAGAGCACATGGCCGTCGAACTTTTGCAGTAGCGGCAGCAATTCGCTCGCCTCTTGCCAGTGCCACCAGTTGATGTTCGACACCAGCACGCAGGTGACCCGCGGCAGCAATTCTTCCAGCCACTTCACCATGTCTTGCTTGACGCCGAGGATGCCGGTCCAGCACGCGCGCAGCGTTTGCGCATCGACAGCGCAATCGAGTTTGGCGCCGACCGCGGCGGCAAAACTCTCGGGCGTGAATTCGCCGCGATCCAACGCGTGGACGATGGGATCGTCGTCCAGTCGGCGATGCACTTCCTGTGCGGGTAGATTGGCCAATGTGCCGAGGCGGCGGTAGGTGCTGGCGTGATCGACGCTAAGTAGCACTTCGCCCAAGTCGATGGCGAGCAAATGAGATTGTTTGGACATGTGAAGGTATCAATGTTCAAAGTGGCGAGGGGGCTATAGATAGAGCAGTATAACTTGTAGACAAGCTATCAGTATTAAAAAGAAAGAGATACAGATATAAGTACATGCACTGACACGATAACTATCGAAGTTTGAGCAATAGCATAACGGCAGAGCCGGTATGATGTCGCTCTACTCAATCGCACCAATCGTCATGCACGATCTCGTTATCCGCAACGGCACGGTGGTCGATGGCACCGGCACTACTGCACGTGAAGTCGATATTGCGGTGGCCGGCGAAACGATAGTTGAAATCGGAAAGGTCGGCCCCGGGCGGCGCGAGATCGACGCGAAGGGTTTGCTGGTCACCCCGGGGTTCATCGATGTGCATACGCACTACGACGGGCAAGCGACCTGGGATCCGTTCCTCACACCTTCGTCCTATCACGGTGTCACCACCGCCATCTTCGGCAATTGCGGCGTCGGCTTTGCGCCGGTGCGTCCGGGTGCCGCGCCGTATCTCATCACGCTGATGGAAGGGGTGGAAGATATTCCCGGCACGGTGCTGGCGGAAGGCGTCAAGTTCAACTGGGAAAGCTTTCCGGAATACCTTGACGCGCTCGCCGCTAGTCCAAAAGTGATGGACATCGGCGCACAGGTGCCGCACGGCGTGTTGCGGTTCTACGTGATGGGCGAGCGCGGCGCCGACCATCAGTCCATACCGAGCAGCGACGAAATCGCGCAGATGGGTGCGCTGCTCGAGCATGCACTGCGTGCCGGCGCCATGGGATTGACCACATCGCGCACCACCAAGCATCGTACCGCCGACGGCCGTCTCACGCCGAGTTTGTCGGCGCAAGAAGCGGAGTTGGCTGGACTGGCGCAGGCGATGCGCCGCGCCGGGCGCGGCGTGCTGGAAGTCAATTCCGATTTCGGTCCGGGCGAGTTTCAGGTGCTGCGCGCCGCATCGGAGATTTCCGGCCGTCCGCTCTCCGTGCTGCTGCTGCAAGTCGATAACGCGCCGGAGTTATGGCGCGACACGCGCGCGCAAATTCACGCGGCGCGCGCTGCGGGACTCAACGTGAACGGCCAAGTAGGCTGCCGTCCGATCGGCGTACTCATCGGCTTGGAAACGTCGCTGCACCCGTTCTGTCAGCACCCGGCCTGGCGGGCACTGGATCACTTGACGCCGGCCGAACGCTACCGGCGCTTGTGTACCGACGCAGATTTGCGCCGCGTGTTGGTCACCGAGCGTGGCAGCGACGAGGTGACGCTGCGCATGCAGGCGGCTTTGCCGAAGATGTATGTGCTGGACGACGATCTCGACTATGAGCCGGAGCAGTCGAGCAGTGTCGCGGCGCGCGCCGCCGCGGCGGGGCGCGACCCATGGGAACTGGTGCTGGAATTACTGATGCAGCGCGAAGGCAAGCAGCTGCTGCTCAACACGTTCGAAAACTACAACGCAGCCAACCTGAACGCAGTGCGCGAGATGCTCACGGATGAGGCAACCATCATGGGCTTGGGCGACGGCGGCGCGCACGTTGGCACTATTTGCGATGCCAGCGGCCCCACCTTTTTGCTCAGTCACTGGGCGCGCGAGCGCAAGCGTGGGCCGCGCTTGCCGATCGAGTTTCTGGTGCGCAAGCAAACGCGTGACAGTGCGCTGGGCTACGGCTTATCCGATCGCGGCGTGCTGGCGCCGGGTTTTCGCGCCGACATCAACATCATCGACTTCGACCGCTTGAGCCTGCAGATGCCGGAAGTCGTGTACGACTTGCCGGCCGGTGGCCGGCGACTGATGCAGCGCGCGCGCGGTTACCGGCATACTTTCGTCGCCGGCGTGCAGACGTTGTGCGACGACGAACTGACCGGCGCGCTGCCAGGCAAACTCCTGCGCTGACTCCAGCGGACGGCGGTTGTCGTGCCGTTCGCCTCACCCCTGCCTAAGTTTCACTGCGTTTGTCCTTGCGCCTCCAGTCATTGGGCCTAGTCCGAGACTGGCGCGCGCGCGTCGCGTTTTGGTCGATAGTTCGTATAGGTTCTGTATAACAAAGAGAATAAGAACTTAAAACGGTCGATAAAGGTCTATGTATAATAATTGAACAAGTTATCTGAGCTAAGGGGGGTCTTGCCAATGGCTGCCGCAACCGACGCGACTCTGCCGATCCGCACCATAGCCTCTCTCACTGGAGTGAATCCGATAACGCTACGTGCGTGGGAGCGGCGCTACGGATTGATACGCCCCAGCCGTACCGCTAAAGGTCATCGCCTCTATTCACAGCGCGACGCCGATCAGATTCGCCGCGTCGTGTCGTTGGTGGAGGAGGGAGTGCCGATCAGTCAAGTAAGGCCGCTGCTGGATGCGGAAGCTAAGTCCGGCACGGCGAGCGCCCGCGGGCCTTGGCGCGCATATCTCGATCAAATGCTCGCTGCGGTTTCACGCTTTGACGAGGTGGCGTTAGATCGAATTTACGACGAAGCGCTCTCCGTACACTCGATCGAGGGCATCACGCAGCACTTGATATTGCCCTTGCTCGCTGGGATCGGAGCAAGATGGCAAAGGCTTGCCGGCGCTGTTGCTGAAGAGCATTTCTTTTGTACGTTCTTGCGCAGCAAACTCGGTGCGCGCTTGCTACACCGGGCGCGATTTGCCAATGGGCCGCGCATCGTGGCCGCCTGCGCACCCGGGGAGCAGCATGAGATCGGGCTGCTGTTGTTCGCGCTTGAGGCGGACGCGGCAGGGTTGCGCGTGATTCTGCTTGGCGCTAACGCACCTTTTGAGGAGGTGGCGCTCGCGCAGAGCCGTTCGATGAGCAGCGCTGTTGTCATCTCTTCGTCGATCGATCTGGGCCCCGGTCAGCTCAGACGCGAACTGGCCCAACTGGTGCGCAAGACCGGAGTTCCGGTGTTCGTCGGCGGATCCACGGCCCAACGCAGGCGCCGGGACATTCTTGCTGCGGGTGCTATCGCGCTCGGAGTTGAAATTGAGCACGGCGTGCGCTTGGTGGCTAGAGCCCTAGCCGATTCAAAGGCAGCGTCGTGAGTCAGGCGGCGGGAATTGCTCTTGACTGGGTCGAGCAAGGGCGTGTTCCCGATCTTGTGGTCCGTGCCGGAATTCGGCGTCTATGCAAGCAGCGTCTGCGCGAAATCGAATCCGAGGATTGCGAACTCGCAGGCCGTTCCGTAGAAGAATTCATAGCTCAGATGGACGTCGCGAATATTGCGCTGGTTCCGCAGCTTGCCAACGAGCAGCATTACGAGGTGCCGGCGGCTTTTTTTGCGCTGGTGCTGGGTCCGCATCGCAAGTACAGCAGTGCCTGGTGGCCAGATGCCACTGACTCGCTTGCACAAGCCGAGGATCTGGCTTTAGGAACCACCTGCGAGCATGCTGAGATTTGCGACGGTCAAAGGATTTTGGAGTTAGGGTGCGGTTGGGGTTCGCTGACGCTGTGGATGGCGCAGCACTACCCAAATGCCAGGATAACGGCGGTGTCAAATTCGCATTCGCAGCGCACCTGGATACTGGCAGAGGCGGATCGGCTCGGCCTGGCCAACGTCGAGGTGATGACGGCAGACATGAACCACTTCACAACCGCGCAGCGATTTGATCGCGTGGTCTCGGTGGAAATGTTTGAGCATATGCGCAATTGGCGCAAGCTATTCGCGCGAGTCCACGCATGGTTGCTACCGGGTGGGCGCTTTTTCATGCATGTGTTTTGCCACCGGTCCACGCCTTATGCGTTCAGCGATGCCGGGCCTGCGGACTGGATGGGTCGGCACTTCTTTTCCGGAGGCATGATGCCGAGTGACGAGCTTGCGCTGCGCTTTCAGGATTGTTTGCGCATTCTTCGCCGCTGGCGCTGGGATGGCCACCACTACGAGAAGACTGCCAATGCGTGGCTTGCCAATCTGGACGCGCGCCGAGCGCAAGCGTTGCCCCTGATCGCGGCCACGTATGGCGAAGCGATGGCAGAGCAATGGTTTCATCGCTGGCGTGTTTTCTTCATGTCCTGCGCTGAACTTTTCGGCTACCGCGATGGCCAGGAATGGTGGGTAAGTCACTATTTGTTCGAACGTCCGGCAGGCTGAGTCGGGAATAACTCACTTCGATTCGATGCTGCCGCCGCTCATTCTCAACATAGCGCTGTTTCAAGCGGCTTGGATGGCGTGCGTGTTAGGTGCCGCAAAAGGAGTTCCGGGCATTGGAGTTATCGTCGCAGCGGTTGTCGTAGTGTGGCATCTCTGGCGTGCGGCGGACGCCAAGCGAGAGTTGATTCTGATCTTCGTGGCGCTATTGCTGGGCGGTCTATTCGAGACTTTTCTGATGCAGATGGGTTGGGTTCGATATCACAACGGCATTGTGATTCAGGGCATCGCCCCATACTGGATGGTTGCGTTGTGGGCGGTCTTTGCCACAACGCTGAACGTGTCGCTGCACAACCTGCTCGCCAAGCGGGGTTTGGCGGTAATGCTAGGCGCGCTCGGGGGGCCAGCGGCCTACTATGCGGGTGCGAAACTGGGCGCGCTGGAGTTCGTTGCGTTGGGTTCCGCGCTCGCCGCCATCGGCGTTGGCTGGGCGATATTGACGCCGGTGCTGTTCGAAGTCGCACGCCGTTTCGACGGGTATGCGCGCACATGAGCGTTTACGCGCTTTGGCTAGCGGCGTTGCCCTTCATGTTGGGCGTGGGCTTGCTGGCTTGGGTAATTGCCAGCCTGCGTCGCAATGCCGGTCTAGTCGACATTTTCTGGGCCTTGTTCTTTCTGGCAGGCGCTGCGACTTACGTCTGGTTGAGCGGGCCGTTAACGACACGGGGCTGGATCGTTCTTCTCTTGGTTACAGTCTGGGCGCTTAGGCTAGCGGGCTACCTGGCCAAGCGCAACTGGAACGCGCCAGAAGATCACCGTTATCGCGCTATCCGCAGGCGTCACGAGCCGGGCTTTACCTGGAAAAGTCTGTATTTAGTATTTGGCCTGCAGGCAGTCTTGGCGTGGTTCATTTCCGCACCGCTCGCCGCGGCAATCCGCTCTGGCGCTGGCTTCGGCGTAATCGATGGCATCGGCGTTGCGCTTGCCGTCTTCGGCATCCTGTTTGAATCGATTGCCGATGCCCAACTCGCACGCTTCAAAGCTGATGTGGCCAGTGCGGGCAAGGTAATGGATGGCGGTGTATGGCGCTACACGCGGCATCCGAACTATTTTGGGGAGTTTTGTTTCTGGTGGGGAATCTATGCCATGTCGTTCGGCGCCGGTGCATGGTGGGCCATATTTTCGCCGCTGACGATGTCGCTGTTATTGCTCAGAGTCTCCGGTGTCGCGTTACTGGAAAAGGATATCGGCGAGCGCAGGCCAGGGTACCGTGAGTACGTGCTTCGCACCAATGCGTTCTTTCCCGGGCCGCGGCGCGGGGCATGATGGCAACGCGCCATTGGGAACTCGCGATGCCGGTGCGGCGGCGTGTGGTTTGCGTCTTTCTTGGTGTCGCATCTCTTTGGAGCTGCCAAGGTATGAGGCATCCGCCTTTAGCACTTGTTCCAGCGGTGGACCTGTCCAGGTTCATGGGAGACTGGTACGTTATTGCCAGTATCCCAACGTTTATCGAAAAGCGCGCGTACAACGCCGTTGAGTCTTATCGTCTCGCGGCGGACGGTTCGATCGAGACGACCTTTACTTTTCGCGCCGGCAGCTTCGACGGCGAGGCAAAGCGCTACACGCCAAAAGGATTCGTGAAGGATGCCAGCAATGCGGTCTGGGGCATGCAGTTTATTTGGCCCTTTCAAGCGGACTATCGAATCAGCTATCTCAGCGTGGATTACGCTCAGACAGTAATCGGACGCGAGAAGCGTGACTACGTTTGGATCATGGCGCGCACGCCGAGTATTCCCGAGGGGGAGTACCAAAGCATACTAAGGTTCGTTGCCGAGCAAGGCTATGACGTAACGCGCATTCGCCGAGTGCCCCAACGTTGGGAGGAGGCGAAGCGTGCTAACTGATCGTCTCAAGGCGGCGCTGCGCCGATGGATCGACAGTGAGACGGCAGAAACGGCAACCGCAGTCCCCGATGGGCGACGTATCGATTGGCCGCGGGTGCTGCCGTTCGTGTTGCTGCACGTCGGATGCCTAGGGGTGATATGGGTCGGCGTGGGGACGACTGCCATCGCTGTTGCCGCCAGTTTGTTCGTGCTGAGAATGTTCGCGATAACGGCTTTCTATCACCGCTACTTCTCACATCGCGCCTTTCGTACCTCACGCGCGATTCAGTTTGCTTTTGCGTTGTTCGCAGCATCGGCCGTGCAGCGCGGACCGCTATGGTGGGCGTCCCACCATCGCCATCATCATGCTCACTCGGATCGGCACACCGATGTGCACTCGGCTCGGGCGCACGGCTTTCTGTGGAGTCACCTCGGTTGGTTTCTGGCGCGGGAAAATTTCGCGGCGCGGCTGCACCTTGTGCCGGATCTCGCCCGCTATCCCGAGTTGCGTTGGCTTGATCGATTCGATGTCGTGGTCCCGGTAGTGTTGGCGGTCCTGCTCTATGGGCTCGGAGCGTGTCTTGAACAGACCATGCCTGGCCTAGGCACTAGTGGGATGCAGCTCTTTGTCTGGGGATTCTGCGTCTCGACCGTCGTTCTGTATCACGCCACATTCGCAATCAATTCGCTCGCTCATGGCCGTGGCGCTCGGCGCTACGCTACACGTGACGAATCGCGCAACAATCTTTGGCTGGCTTTGCTCACGTTCGGCGAAGGCTGGCACAACAATCATCATCATTTTCCGGGCGCAGCCCGCCAAGGCTTTTACTGGTGGGAGGTCGATCTTAGCTACTACGGCTTGCGCCTGCTCGCGGCGCTTGGTTTGATCTGGGATCTGCGTGCAGTGCCCGCCGAGGTGCGCGCAGCGGGTCGCTCTGACGAAAAGAGATGAAACTTGCCATCGTTGGCAGCGGCATTGCCGGGAACGTGCTGGCGTATCGGCTGCACGCCAAGCACGACATCACGCTCTACGAGGCCGCGAACCACGTGGGCGGTCACAGCCATACTCACTCGGTCGAGCAAGACGGGCGGCACTACGAGGTGGATACCGGCTTTATCGTGTTCAATGACCGAACCTACCCGAATTTCATTGCCCTCTTGCGAGAACTTGGCGTGAGCACGCAAGAAAGCAGCATGAGTTTCTCGGTAAAAGACGAGGCGAGCGGACTCGAATACAACGGCACGACGCTAAATACTTTGTTTGCGCAGCGCCGCAATCTGCTCCGCCCTTCGTTTCTAGGCATGATTAGGGACATTGTGCGCTTTAACCAGGAAGCCGTGACCTTTTTCGCCACCCATGAGGAAGAATTGCCACTTGGGGATTTCCTTGCGAGCGGCGGCTATGGGCGCGCTTTCGTCGAAAACTACATTGTGCCGATGGGTGCCGCGATTTGGTCGACCGATCCTAAGTCGATGTTGGCCTTTCCTGCGCGGTTTTTTGTCCGTTTCCTGCATCACCATGGCATGCTCAGCATTAACGAGCGGCCGATATGGAGAACAATCAGCGGTGGCTCGGCGCGTTACGTGGAAAAACTGACCCACGGTTTTCGCGATCGGATTCTGCTCAACACGCCAGTGGAGTGGATACGGCGGCCAGGGGGCAGAGCGATAGTCAAGGCGCAAGGGCATGAGCCGGCCCACTACGATGCCGTGTTTTTGGCTTGTCATAGCGATCAGGCGTTTGCGCTCCTGTCGGATCCGAGCAAAGCGGAGCAAGAGGTACTACGTGCTATCCCGTACCAGGCGAACGAGGCGGTGCTGCATACGGACACGCGCCTACTACCGAGGAACCGTCGAGCCTGGGCGGCGTGGAACTACCATCGGTTGGTGGACAAAGAGCAACCGGTTGCCCTTACCTACAATATGAACATATTGCAGCGATTGAATTCGGGGCGCCCTTTCCTTGTTACGTTGAACCGCGCCGACGCAATTGATCCTTCCAGTGTCATCAAGCGGATCACCTATCATCATCCGTTGTTTACGAGTGCTTCCGTAGTCGCGCAAGCGCGCCAGCGTGAGTTGAACGGTGTACGCGCGACGTACTTTTGCGGCGCGTGGTGGCGCAATGGTTTTCATGAGGACGCGATGGCTAGCGCATTACAGGCGCTGGACCATTTCGAACAGGATAATGCAGAGCGCACTATATACCGGACGGCTTAGGCATCGCCGTTTTTCGCCGGTGCAACACTTCTTTGAGTACCGAGTCTACATGGTTTGGATCGATCTATCCGAACTCGACGAAGTGTTTCGCGGACGTTGGTTTTGGTCGGCGCACCGGCCTACGGTCGCATGGTTGCGCCGCGCAGACTACCTGGGAGATGTGCATGTGCCGCTGGATCGAGCAGTACGAGATGAAGTCGAGCGCGAAACCGGGGTGCGCCCGACCGGGCCGGTGCGCTTGCTAACGCACTTGCGCACGTTTGGGCATTGTTTCAATCCGGTCAGCTTTTACTACTGTTACGACCGTAGCGGCCATCAAATCGAAGCCATCGTCGCCGAGATCACCAACACACCGTGGAACGAGCGCCAAGCGTATGTGTTACCGGCACAGGCGAGCAAAGTACCTGGCGCGAAGTTGCGGTTCCAGTTTGACAAGACTTTTCATGTATCGCCCTTTATGCCGATGCAGCTAGGCTATGACTGGCGCTTTACCGCGCCGGGTAGCAGGCTCTGCGTGCATATGGAGAACCGAGCCGCGGGCAAGACCGTGTTCGATGCCACACTGGTACTGGCGCGGCGCGAGGTATGCGGTACCAGTTTAGCGGGCGTGTTGGTGCGCTACCCGTTCATTACGCTGCAAGTGTTGTTCGGAATCTACTGGCAGGCGTTGCGTCTGTGGTTGAAGCGCGTGCCGTTCTTCGCGCATCCCAGTAAGCGCGACGGGGAGAAAGCCAGGTGAACGATACCAGCTTGATCGAGCTACCGCGTAGCACCGCACGCTCCAATCCATTGGGCGGACTCGCGCGCACACTTCTGCTCAAAGGCTTTCGCTCATTGCAAACAGGTTCATTGCGTCTAAGCGAGGGCGGTGCGGTGCGCCAGTTCGGCGCGAACGACGAATCGATTGCCGCATCAGTGAATGTTCTGAATCCGGCTCTTTATGCCGAACTCGCGTTCGGCGGTTCGGTAGGTGCCGGCGAATCCTTCATGCTGGGGCATTGGGTCACCGACGATCTTGTCGCATTGATGCGACTAATGTTGCGAAACCGCGCAACGCTCGACGCCATGGACCAAGGGTTTGCCCGCATTAGCGCGCCAATGCGCAAGTTTGCGCATTGGCTGCACCGGAACACTCGCGCAGGCAGTCGCCGTAACATCTCTGCGCATTACGATCTAGGCAACGACTTCTTTCGGTTGTTCCTGGACGAGACCATGATGTACTCGTGCGCACTGTTTACCGAGCCGGATATGACGCTTGCCCAAGCATCCCTGGCGAAGCTGGACACGGTCTGCCAGAAGCTTGCGCTAAGTGCACAAGACCATGTCTTAGAGGTCGGCACGGGCTGGGGAGGCTTTGCATTGCACGCGGCTCGCCGCTACGGCTGTCGCGTCACGACAACGACCATCTCCCCGAGTCAATACGACTTCGCCCGCGAGCGGATTCGCGCCGCCGGACTTGATAAGCGCGTTACGGTGCTGCTTGAGGACTACCGGGATCTCACCGGTAGCCACGACAAACTGGTGTCGATCGAAATGATTGAAGCAATCGGCCACCAGCATTACGAAGAGTTCTTCCGTCAATGTGATCAGCGCCTCGTGCGCGGTGGGCAGGCGCTGCTGCAGTCCATTACGATCGAGGATCGCTTTTATGAGAATGCGCGTGACGACGTCGATTTCATCAAGCGCTATATCTTTCCCGGCTGCTGCATCCCTTCGCTGGGTGCGTTGGCCCAAGCGGTCTCCAAAGCGAGCGATTTGCGTATTGTTGGCATAGAAAATATTGGGCCTCACTACGCAACTACGCTGGCGCATTGGCGCGACAACTTTTTGCGAAATCTAGACCAAGTGCGCGCGCTAGGTTACCCGGAAAGCTTCCTTCGCATGTGGGAGTTCTACTTATGCTATTGCGAAGCCGGGTTCGCTGAACGAACACTCGGAGATGTGCAGATGCTTTTGGTGAAGGACAGGTAACGGTTCCGCTGGTCGGCATCGCCGAAGTTACCGGGGGGTGCGGTCGGCAGCGCGCATCGTGCACAGCGAATAGTCGCTGGCGCGCCAAGACCCGGTAGAGTGTGGGATGCGACAGTTTGGTAAGAAGACCGGTGGTGCGAGAGGCCATGGTTTCTCCAGTTAACGCCAGTTCTACCCTAGTGTTTAGAACAGCGCGATACGGTATCTCTGGATACAATGCACGTTGACTACTACATGCCTAACTAGGGTGAACTTCATGGCGCTATTGACCGGCGGGCAAGCTGTGGCAGCTGCACTAAAGGCGGAAGGCATCGATCACATTTTCGGCATCGTCGGCACGCATTCGTGCCCGCTATTCGACGGTGTAGTGGGCGAAGCGGCGTTTCGTGTAGTCACGGTGCGGCACGAGCAGGGCGCCTCGCTCATGGCCGGGGGGGGTATGCGCGGGCTTCGGGCAAAATCGCTGCGTGCTTCGTGGTACCGGGGCCCGGGCTCACCAACGCACTCACCGGCATGGGCATGGCGTATGCGGAATCAACGCCGATGCTGGTGTTCGGCGGGCAGAACAACTTGTCGCAGCTCGAGCGCGAAGGCGGGCACTTCCATGAATTGGCCAACTCGGTGAATGTGGCGGCGTCGGTATGCGGCTATGCGACGCGCGTTGCGGCGCCCGCCGATATTCCGGCGGCGATTCGCGAGGCGATGCGCGCCATGCGGCGCGGGCGGCCCCGGCCGGCGTATATCGAAGTGCCGCTCGACGTGCAGAACGGCAAGTCCGAAGTGAGCGCGTGGGCGCCGGAGCAGTACGCGCGCAGCGGCGGCGACCCCGCCAGCATTGGGCGCGCGGCCGCGGCTTTGGCCAGCGCGCAGCGACCTTTTATTTTCGCCGGCGGCGGTGTCGAGAGTGCGGAGGCAACGCAAGAATTGGCGCGCCTAGCCGAGCAACTCGGCGCACCGGTTGTGACCAGCATGTTCGGGCGGGGAGCGATTTCGGATCGCCACCCCTTGGCGTTGGGCGACGGCTGGGGTCGGCTTGATCTCTACGATGAGTTGTTGGCGCAATCCGATCTGGCGCTGGTGGTGGGCTCTCGCATCGACGTCGTCTCCGACGTCAACTTAGGCGCGCGCTTTCCGCAGCGCATGCTGCAGATCGACATCGATCCGCTCGTGGTCGGCCAGCGCCGGCCGGTCGAGGTCGGGATCGTCGGCGATGCGAAGAGCGTGCTCGCCGCGCTCAGCCAGCAACTCAGCGCGGCGCCGGCACGCAAGTGCTGGTTCGATGTCGCGCAGTTCAAACAACACAAGCGCACGCGCTTAATCGAGCGCGCCGGGCCGGTAGTCGAGGTGATCGACCAACTGCGTGCCAACATGCCGGACGACACGATTTTTGTCGACGACCTCACTTTAGTCGGCTATTGGGCGCCGTTGCTGCTCGACACCTACCTGCCGCGCACGCATATCCATCCCGGCACCTACGGCACCTTGGGCTATTCGCTGCCGGCGGCGATCGGCGCCAAGCTGGCGTGTCCATCGCAGCCGGTGGTGTCGATTTCGGGCGATGGCGGCTTTTTATTTACGCTGCAAGAGTTGGCCACGGCCCGTGCGCAGAATCTGGATCTCATCGCGCTGGTGTTTAATGACAATGCGTTCGGCGCCATCCGCAAGTTTCAGGACCGTGTATTCAGCGGGCGCCATATCGGCTCGGAATTGGTCAATCCCGATTTCGTCAAGCTCGGTGCCGCGTTCGGCGCGAACAGCGTGCGCGTGGAGGCGAAGGATATCGGCGCGGCGGTGCGCAAGGCACACGCCAGCGGTGGTCTATGGCTCATAGAAGTTCCTTTCGCCCCCGGCGGTTCGGCGGAGATGGTGCCGTGGATGCCATGATGATTCTGGCGCGACCGCTGAGCCGGACGGATACCGAGCGCTGACAGGTTGTTGCGCGTGAGTAAGCGCGAAGGCGGCGTTGACCGCACGAACTTGGAGGCGCAGCACACGGTGCGCGTCTGGGATCTGCCGCTGCGCCTGTTTCATTGGTTGCTGGTGTTGCTGGTCTCTACCTCGGCGATTACCGGCTGGTTCGCCGCAGAGATCGGCTGGCAGGGCATGGAATGGCACAAGCGCTCCGGTTATTGCATTCTCGCGCTGGTGCTATTTCGCATTGGCTGGGGATTCTTGGGCGGCACGCATGCCCGCTTCGCGGACTTTGTCAAAAGTCCACGCACGGTATGGCGCTACGTGACAAGCCTGTTGCGCCGCAAGCACGAACCGTATGCCGGGCACAACCCGCTCGGCGGCTGGTCGGTGGTATTGATGCTGCTGTCGCTCGCGTTGCAAACGGTCACGGGACTATTCATCGAGGATGAAGATCTCGGCGTGGAGGGGCCGCTGGCGCATCTTGTGAGCGGCCGTACTGGCGATATGCTGGCCGGCGTGCATGAGACGAATTTCTTTGTGCTGCTTGCGCTGATCGCGCTGCACGTCACGGCCATCTTGTTCTATCTGGTCGTGCAGCGCGAAAACCTGATCCAGCCGATGCTGACAGGCTACAAGCGGCTACCGCCGCACGCCGATGCCAAGCCGCGCGGCGGGGGAGCGACGCGCGCGGCTGTTTTGCTGATTCTGGCCGCTGCGCTGGTTTACGGGATAGCGGCTACTGCCTGAACTCCTTTAGGCGGTAGTCATCGTGGCAGCTCTTGCAGGCTTTGCCGGTATCGCCGGTGGCCGCCTTGATTGCCGCTTCGTCCCCGCTTCTAGCGGCTTGCGCGAGTTTGCCCACTTCCGTTTTCATCTTGTCGGCCTTGTCCTTGAACTTGTCCATCTCCGACCAGATCTTGGCGTCCGCTTTGGTCGGTGCGCCCTTATCGGTGCCAGGCCCGAACGAGTTCCACGGTAGTTTGCTCATCATTTCGACGATCGCAGCGCTGTCCGCTGCAAGCTGAGCGTTAAATGCCATCTTGCCCTGCGACATCGCCCAGAGCGTTCCAAAACTGCGGCCCATCACGTTCAAGGCCGATTGCCGGTAGCGGATTTCTTCTTCCGGTTTGGCGCCCTGCGCAAGCGCGGCGGCGCTTAGCCCGATCGACACGGTTCCGGCAAACAGCAGCAAACATCGTTTCATGCAACTCTCCTCACGAGTGGAACAGGGGGGGTGTCTAATTGATGCCCAGCATCTTCATGGCTTTGCCCAGTGCTTCCACCGATTCCTGGTGTTTACCTGAGCCATGCAGCTGTTCGCCCTCGGTGCGTAGTTTCTTCACTTCCGCCAGATCCGCTTCGCTTAGCTTGGTGCCGGCTTCGAGGGCGGCGTCGATTTTCTTCATGTCGGCGGGGCAGTGCGCGGCGCCGGCAGGAACGGCAAACAGCAGCGGCAATGCACAAGCAATGGCTCTTAGCAGGGTCATCAGTAGCTCCTAGTAGTTAAATTGGGGAATTGGACGGTGCGCGAGAACTAGAACTGCGCTTGCACCCGCTACCGATTATTCGCCAGTGCAAGATCCGGGTCAACGCTGACGGCGGTGCCTTAAGTGCGCGGCGGGCGCTTGCGCCACGCGTTACAATGCCGGGCAACGAGTCGTGGAGGCCCAATGTCGAAGATTGCCGAAGGTAAAAAAGATAACGAATTAAGAATGTTGCGCGACGAACTTCAGGGCATTCTTAAGGAACGCGAGGTGCTGCTACGCGTCAGCGGGGCGGCAGCGGTTTTTCTCGCCAATATGGATGCCAAAGCGTTGCCTAAACACGTGCTAGAGGCGGCGGACGTCTTGGCGCAAATGGTCAATGCGGTTCCCGAAGATGTGCTCGAGGAGGCGCTCGAATCGGTGCAAGCGGAAGTCGCGCTCGACGTGCCTGAGCGGCGCCGCGGGATGCGTAGGGATTAGCGCGCATGCTGAAACTTGGTCGGCCCGTGTTCCGGTGGCCGTAGCCGGCGTAAGCGGGCTGGGCGCGCGCCCTATACCTTGTTGATTATGGATACGAGCACGGCTTTTACCGCTTTTCTCACCGGCCGCGTAGCTTGCGTAGTTGGCGGCACCAGCGGTATCGGTGCAGCGATTGCGCGCGCACTGAAGGCGGCGGGCGCTCACGTGACCGTGTCCGGCGCCAGCCTGGCGGAGGCGCAAGCTGCTGCTGCCGATAGCACGATGCGCGGCATCGTACCAGTGGCGCTCGATGTGGCGGATGCGCAAGCGGTGAAGCGCATCGTCGGCAGCTTTGCGCAATTGGATGTGCTGGTGAATTGCGCGGGGATGATTCGCCGCGGCGAGGAGCACGATCCGGAAGTGTTCGCGCGAGTAGTAGACGTCAACTTGAATGGCATGATGCGTTGCTGCGCTGCGGCTCGTCCTTTATTGGCGCAGTCGGGCGGTTGCATCATCAATATCGCCTCGATGCTGTCTTTCTTTGGCGGCGGGCTGGTGCCTGCCTATAGCGCCAGCAAAGGCGGCGTGGCGCAACTGACGAAATCACTCGCGCTGGCCTACGCCGCGGACAAGATACGCGTCAACGCGCTTGCGCCGGGTTGGATCGCAACGCCGCTGACGCAGCCGCTGCGCGACGACACCGCGCGCAGCAGCGGCGTCCTCGCCCGCACGCCGCTCGGCCGTTGGGGTCAACCCGAGGATGTGGCCGGGCCTGCGCTGTTTTTGTGTTCCTCAGCGGCGCAATTCGTCACCGGCGTTATCCTGCCGGTGGACGGCGGTTACTTGGTTTCGTAGACGCTTTTGCCGCTGGGCGCGCAAGCGGCGAATCAGGCACGCAAGAGGGTGCGCTAAGATACGCACTGGTTTTTTCAAACGACTAACTTGCTTACAAATTGTATGAACGCACCGAGTGCCGTTACTTTTCCTTACGTCATCAATCCTGCCACCGGCATCCTGCCTGAAATCGCCGAATTGGCGGTGCCGACCGATGATCGCGTGTGGGTGCCGCAGGCGCCGAACGTCTGGTTTCGGCCGCTGCTGCTGAACAAAACTGCGGGCTACTGGTTTAATCTGCTCAAGGTGACGCGCTCGGGGGTGTTGAGCCGGCATCGTCATCCTGGCCCCGTGCACGGATTCGTTATCAAGGGCTCGTGGCACTATTTGGAGCATCCATGGGTGGCTGACGCCGGCAAATTCGTGTTCGAGCCGCCCGGCGAAGTGCACACGCTGGTCGTGGATGACACCACGGACGAAATGATCACCTTATTTAATGTCACCGGTTCGATGATCTACATGGATCAGAACGACCATCAAATCGGCTACGAAGACGTATTCACCAAGATCGACATGTGCCGCGCGCACTACGAAAAGGTAGGGCTCGGCGCGCAGTACGTCGACCAGTTTATCCGGTAGCGAAGCTTACGCCGCCGCGCGCGACTGCGGCGAGGTGGAGTCGCCGGCGCGGATACGCCGCGCGGGCGCGGCGGGCGCGCAGGATCAATCAATGAAACCACTCAACGGAGCAGCTCATGCCTAAAGCAATTCGAATTTACGAACACGGTGGCCCTGAAGTCATGAAATGGGAAGAGATCAGTGTGCCCGATCCGGCCCCGGGCGAAGCTCGCATTAAGCAAACCGCTGCGGGACTGAATTACATCGATACTTATCAGCGCTCCGGCCTGTACAAGCTCAATTTACCCAGTCCGCTCGGGATGGAAGGGGCGGGAGTGGTGGAGGCGGTGGGCGCTGGCGTGACGAACATAAAGCCTGGCGATCGCGTCGCCTATTGCATGGGCGCGCCTGGCGGCTACGCCGAGGTGCGCAATATGGTTGCCGACAGATTGGTGGTACTGCCAACAGGGGTATCTGAAAAGCAAGCAGCCGCAATGATGCTAAAGGGGATGACGGCCCAGTACCTGTTGCGGCGCACATTCAAAGTGCAGCCGGGGCAAACCGTGTTGTTCCATGCAGCAGCGGGCGGGGTCGGCCTGATCGCGTGCCAATGGCTTAAGGCATTGGGTGCAACGGTAATCGGCACCGTTGGCTCGGATGAGAAAGCGGCTCTGGCCCGCGCGCACGGCTGCGATCATCCGATCAACTACAACAAGGAAGATTTCGTCGCGCGCGTGAAGGAAATCACCAACGGCGCGGGCGTGCCGGTGGTCTACGATTCGGTCGGCAAGGACACCTTCATGAAATCGCTAGATTGTTTGCAGCCGCTCGGACTTGTCGCGTTGTTCGGGCAATCCTCTGGCGCAGTGCCGCCGCTGGATCTCGGCGTGTTGGCGGGTAAGGGTTCGCTCTACGTTACGCGGCCGACTTTAGCCACTTACGGTGCCAAGCGCAGCGATCTGGAAACGATGGCGAACGAACTGTTCGATGTCGTCAAGTCAGGGAAAGTGAAAATCGAGATCAACAAAGAGTACGCGTTGAAAGACGCCGTGCAAGCGCACAAGGATCTCGAAGGTCGCAAGACCACCGGCTCAACGGTGCTGCTGCCCTAGCGCCGCGCTTTAGCGCGCAGCCGTGCTGGCATATCCGCTCGGGGTCGCACGGCGCGCCTTATCGCTCACGCCATGGATTCGCGCAACCTGACACGCGCCGCCTTGCAACTCGCGCGCGGGCGCTTGCGCCGCGAGCGCATCGAGTTGTTGCCTGAAGAACTGCGCCCGCGCGACGAAGCGCAAGCCTACGCAATGCAAGAGGAGGTGCACGCGATCCTGGTGCAGAGCAACTGGGGCCGTGTCGCCGGCCATAAGATTGGCTGCACCACCGCCGTCATGCAGCGCTTTCTCAATATTCCCAACCCGTGCGCCGGCGGCGTGTTTGATCGGACGGTGTTCGAGCAGCACGCTGCGTTGCGCCATGCCGACTACGTGCGTGTCGGGGTCGAATGCGAGATCGCCGTGCGGCTCGGTGCCGATCTGAAGCCCGAAGGCAGCGAATTCACCCGCGAAAACGTTGCCCCCGCTGTGCAGGCATGTATGGCGGCGATCGAAATCGTCGATGACCGCTATGACGACTATAAGCGCTTCGATACGCCGACGTTGATAGCCGATGATTTCTTCGATGCCGGGTGCGTGCTCGGCGCGCCGGTGAGCGATTGGCGCCGCTTGGATTTGCAGGCGCTCAACGGCTCCACACGAATCGACGGCAATGAAGTCGGCCGCGGCAAGGGCGCTGACGTAATGGGGCATCCGTTCGCGGCGTTGGCGTGGCTGGCGAACTCAATGGCGGCGCGTGGCAAGCACCTCAAACAGGGTGAGTTCGTGCTGCTCGGCAGCGTGGTCGAAACCAAATGGGTTGAACCGGGCCAGCAAGTCGCCATTCACATTGATGGGTTGGGCGGCGCATCTGCGCTATTTGCCGCAGGCTGATTTGCAGCGTTAGGAGCAACTATAGCGATGCCATGTAGAAGCGCACTGCTTGCGATCTTTTTGCTGTATGCCGCAGTGGTCGGCAGTCGGCTCGTCCATGCCCAGGAAATCATCCTGAAAATTCACCATCCGCTGCCGCCGACCTCGACTGCGCATCAGAAGATGCTTACGCCTTGGTGCGAAAAAGTCGCGGCGCAGTCGCAGCAGCGCATCAAATGTCAGATCTATCCCGCCATGCAGCTCGGCGGTGCGCCACCGCAGCTCTACGATCAAGTCAAAGACGGCGTGGTTGACGCCATCTGGACCATTCCGAGCTACTCGGCTGGGCGCTTTCCGCTGATCGAAGTGTTCGAACTGCCGTTCATGACACGCGATGCGGAAGTTGCCAGCAAAGCCGTTTGGGATTACGTGCAGCAGCACGCCCCGAGCGAGTTCAAGGATGTGAAGTTGCTCGCGTTTCACGTGCACGGCGGCGGGCTGTTTCACATGGTCAACAAGCCGATCAAGCAGGCCGCCGACCTGCGCGGACTCAAAGTGCGCGCGCCGACGCGCCAAACCACCAAGATGCTCGCCGCGCTTGGCGCCGCGCCGGTTGGAATGCCGGTGCCGCAAGTAGCCGATGCGTTGGCCAAGGGTGTCATCGACGGCGCGCTGTTGCCGTACGAGGTCATGCCGGCGATCAAAGCGCACGAGTTGACCAAGTTTCACAGCGAGCCCGACCCCTCGCAGCCGCGCCTGCACACCTCGGTGTTTATTTTTGCGATGAACAAAACGAAGTACGAAGCGCTGCCGGGACAGTTGAAGCAGGTCATCGACGCCAATAGCGGACTCGCGCTTTCGGCGAGCATGGGCCGCATTTTCGGCGAGGCAGACGCTACCAACCGCAAGCTTGTACCAGCCGCGAGCATCAATGTCATCGCCAAAGAGGAGATCGAGCGCTGGAGGAAGACCACGCAGTCGGTCACTGATGCTTGGGTGCAAGAAGTTAGCGCGAAAGGCGTCGATGGCGAAGCGCTGCTTACCGCAGCGCGCGCGTTGATTGGGCGATACGGCGAATAAGATAGATCAGCACGGGTGATCGGGCGCGTAGGCGATGACGGCCAGAAGCGGCCGTTGACCGATCCAAAGATTAGCGTCAAGTCTTCACCCTAAAGTTGACGTAGCTTTACTCGGTACGCAGGCTGTCGTGCCTACGGCGGATTGTGGCGCGAACTTGGGCGAGCAAACGTTAGCGAGGCAGCAAGATAGATCGTTCGTGTGGAGCTTCCAGGAAATGGTTTGTCGGGAAAATTAATGATCACGCTGCAGTTCGCCCGTGGCCGGGACGTGGCCACGGGCGAGTCCTTCGAGACCAAGCGCCGTCAGCGCATCGGCGGAACGTCGATCACCACTTCGGGAAACGTGATCGTTACGTCAGCGCTGTTGTTGCCGCGCGCCGCATCGAGCGTATTGCTGAGTGCGGTAAAGGTGCTCGTCACATCCCCGGGCGCGGCGCTGAACGAGGTCCCTCCGGCCCTGACGAGGACGGTGGCACCGCTGGCAAGGTCGCCGAAGTTGCAACTGATGCGGTTCGCCAGTAGCCCGGCCAGCGTGCAACTGCCTTGGCTCGTGGTGATGGTGCAACCGAAAGCCGTGGAGCCGGAAAGCTTCGCACACGCCAGTGGTGTGCTGCTCAATATGGCTGAGCTAGCACTGGCGGGACCGAGGTTTTTCACGGTTATTAAGTAGCTCGCGCTGACTCTCCCGTTGAGCGTGCTAGAGCTACCGGAAGCGCTAACGGAGAGATCGGCTTGATTGGCAACTTGCACCGGCGGCAAGGGATTGACCGCCACATCGATCAAACCGTCGCGAGCAAGCTTGGCGATCTCAAGACTGTACGACGGCAGCTTTTGTGCCACCACCTTCTGCAGCGCGCCGACCGGCAGATTGGCGTTGACGCCGGAGAAGTCGATGCAGTAAAGATCCTGACCCGTGACTGCAAAGCCAAGGTTCACTCCGGCTGTGCTAGTGTAGATGTCAAGGTCGGCGGTGGGAGCAAAATTGATCGCGTTGCCTTGCTCATCGACGATCGAGCCGATGGTTTTCAGCGCGCCGGTTCTAGTGTCGGAGCTGCCGATGGCATTGCGCCCGGCGATGGTAACCAGCGTATCCAAGTCATAGTCGATCATGTAGAGCGTCGTGGACGGCGCCGGCGAGATATTGGTGTCGTAGGCCCCAGCCGTGATGTTGGGATCGACGTTGAAATTTGCATCACCGCTGACATACGCCAACGCCGTCTGCACCACAGTCTGATTGAGCGCCGCTCCGGTCAGGGCGAAGTTCTGGTCATTGCTGCCGATCACTCTCAGCGCATTCGGTGGGCTAGTTGGGTTGAAGTCCACCAGGGATTGATATCCACCGGCGAATCGCGGCGCGGACAAGCTAACGAGCGTGCTGCGATACGGCGTCACGCTGGCGTCGATCAGGTAGAGCTTGCCGGTGTCGGTCAATCCGTAGAACGATGTGGCGCTCGCATCGCTCGGGCGGAAATCGATACCGATCAGATTGCCGTCAATGCCGTTCACGACTTGCGTTGACTGTGCGGCAGAGCCCGGTTTGATCAGGCTGATGCTGTTGTGGGTACCGAGCGCATACAGACTCAGCGAACTCACCGACGGATCGTTGCAAGAGCTCTGCGCGAAGCTCGGCAAAGCCGAACCGAGACTGAGCGCCCATGCGAGCGCGGCGGTGATCAGCGCGCACGCGCGTCGAGTGGAAAGCGAACGATGTGGGAATGATCCTGCGACAGAGGATTTCATTTGCATTACTCCTTCTAAGCCAGACATGAAAGAGACACCGCTCGACCGCCGAGCAGAGCAAAGCAGACTCTGTCGCTGCGAAAGCGCTTGGTGCCGATTCTTGGATGTCGCAACGTTTCGCCGTGGCGATTGCGCGGCGACGCATCCAGTGGCTATGTACGTGTCCAGTGGCCCAGCTGGATGTAGTGTCGCGCGCGAGTCGCGTGCAAGGACGCGGTAAGGTATTGGAAAGACGGGAACAAAATCCCCATATGCCTGACGGCTTAAGCCAAAAGTTCTACGTAGAACGACCGCATGCCCCTTGCCCCTCTCGGGGTCACCGTTACTGAGGCGTGCTCACCCTAGACTATCGGGCTCTCGTTTTCTCTGCTTCTCAGGAGCAAGGATCTGCAGGATCTCGCAAACCTTCCGACGGCAATCACCCCAACTCAGCTCTCGCGTCGGCAGAGCGTCGCGAATCCAAGAGTGACGTCGAGCCGCATATGAGCTTCGAGACTGGTCGAATTGCAGGGTCAAAGAAATCAAGGCTTACGCGCAACCGAAGTTCATTCCTTTAGTTAGGAGATCCGCTATGAAACGCATATTGCAAACCGCCGCTATTCCTTCGTCTTGGTGCTCACGGGCGTCAGCGCGCATGGCGCGCCGCCCGAAACCACTCCACCGCCTGCCACGGCGTTCGCCGCCGTACAAAGCCTATTTAGAGCCGTCGCAAGCGCTCATTGCGATGAACGACACAGAGCTGGCAGCCGTAGAAGGCGGAGACGTTATCAAATTCGTATGGAATAGCTTTGCCGAAGGCTCGAACATTCTCTTCGGTACAAAACTGGTTAAGTGGTGATTGCATATCGCACTAGCGGTGGCTTGGTGGACAGGCCACCTCAACGCACAATCGCGGTGCTGCCACGGATCGAATTCGACTTGCGTCAAAGGCGATAAATCTACTGGTGCTGGGTGTGGTTATCAGCGGGACTTGGCCAGCGGAAGTTCTCGCCCAGGCGTTGGAGTGGCAAACCGCCGCTCACGGCTGTGCAGAGATCAAATTCGTGCGGTCGAGCGCGGGACAACTGCCGCGAACGTACAGCAGTACGCCGCGCGTCGTGGTGGCGATGCCGTGGCGCGTGCCTTTGGGCGCGAATTGATAGTCGCCGGCACGCAGCAGCACATCGCCCACTATGCCTTCGCCGCGCAGCACGAGGCACTCTTCGGCTTCGGGGTGATCGTGCGCCGGCAACTGCGCGCCCGCTTGCATGCGCAACAAGAACGAGTACACTGTCCCTGCGCGCGTCAACGGCAGAATGTCGATAAGCGGCGTCAGCGCGATCCAGCCCGCATCCTGCGCGCGCACGGTAACGAGCTGCGCGGCCGAGCGCTGAGCGTGGATGCGCAAAGCCAGTTCGCGCTTGACGCGCTGCGCGCTCTGCGGCGGTACCGCTATCGGCTTGACGTGCGCCAGCGCGCGCGCAAATACCTGTGCGGCAGTGCCGCGCGGGGACGCTGGGCGTCGCTTATGCTCGCTCGTCATCGCAATCCGCCAATTTCCCCCGCAGTTTGCGCCGCAGACAGAGCAGCGCGCGGCGCACGTGGGTCTTGACACTGCCGATCGGCAGTTTCATGTATTGCGCGATTTCTTGGTGCGTGTAACCGCGAAAGAAAGCGAGCGCGAGCAGCTGGCGCTGCAGAGCGCTCAGTTCTTGCAGCGCCGCGTGTACCGCGCTGCCGCGCTCGAGCGCCAACAGCAGATCTTCCGTACTCGCTTGGTCGAGTGCGCCGCCGTCGGCGAAATCCTCGCTCTTGGCGTACAGTTCGGCGCGATCGCGATCGCGCAGCAGATCCAGCGCGCGGCTGCGGCATATCGTCATCAACCAAGCCATTGCGCTGCCGCGCAGCGGATCGTAGTCCTGCGCCTGGCGCCACAGCTGCCAATATACTTCGATGAGAACATCCTCCGCGCAGCTCGGCGATCGCGTGATGCGCAGCGCAAGGGCATACAGGCGGCTCGAGGTGGCATCGTAGATCTGCGTGAGCGCTTGCTCGTCGCCCTGTGCGACGCGCTGCAGCCAAGCGCGGCACGCCCTTTCCAGTTCCGGCAACGCGCTGGCCGTGTCGGCAGGCGCAGCGTTCTCGCTATGCGGCGTGCGGGACTTGGGGTCGGTGTCAGCGCCGGCTGGCGGCGCGCTGGGAACCGGACAAGCACTCATGCGTTCTCGGCACCTCGCCGTTGATGAATCGGGGATCCCACGCGTTGGCGGGTGCTCAGCCGTTGAGTGTATGACGTGCGACTGCGCACCGTTGTCATATGAACTATTGACCAGTCGCGCAGCGTTGTCTGTAGGCCGTCTTCGGCAGTTGGCGCAGGCCTGCGCCGCTGCCCGCGGTCGGGATTTCCCTACACCTAAGAACAGACGGCGAACCCGCCGAAGAAGCCCCACGCGCCTGAGCGCATGGGGCTGTGCCGACTGCCGATCTTGCTCGGGAACACTAAAACTCGAAGCGCCCGGCGCGTGCGCTGACTTCGTTGGAATAGCCGGAGTCGCCCGCGCCATTGAATGCGCGCACCCGGTAGGTGTAGCTTGCCAATGGCGTAAGCGGACTATCGTTGAAGCTGCGCACACCGGCGCCGACCATCGCGATCTGCGCAAACGCACCGCCGGCACTGGCGCGCTCGATCTTGAAGCCGCTCTCGTTAGCGCTGTTGTCGCTCCAGCGCAGCGTAATCGCGAGCGGCGCGCTCTCGGCGCTCAAGTTGCTCGGCGCCGCGGGCGGTGTGTCTCCCCCACCGCTGCCGGTGAGCACCGTGAAGTTGCCGAACGCGGTGGCGGATCCGCTTGAGGTCACGACGCTCAGCGGCCCGGAGGGGGCGTTGGGGACAATCGCGGTAATCAAGAACGCATTGTTCACGGTGCGATTGGCGCTCACGCCATTGAACAACACCTGCGCTGTGCTATTGAAGTTGACACCGCTAATCGACACTGCGCTGCCCGGTGCGCCGGAGCGCGGATTGAAGTCATCGATGCGCGGCAGCAAGCCGCCGCCACCACCGGCCGTGCTCACCGTGGCTTGGTTCGAGAACGCCGAATCGCCATTGAAGTTGAAGGCGAGCACACGATAGGTATAGGTGTTGCCCGATGCGACCGTGCTATCGACGTAGCTCGTGGTGTCGGAGCCGACGCTCGCCAGCGCCCCGAAACTTCCCGCGGCGCTTGTTTTTCGTTCGATGCGGAAGCCGGCCTCGGCCCTGCTATTGTCGGTCCAGCTCAAGTTCACTTGGTTGCTTGCAAACGTGGCCGCCAAATTGCTCGGCGCGTTCGGCGTGAACTCGAGCGGCGGTTGGGCGATGCCGGCACTCGCCGTATTGGAGAAGCCCGACTCGCCGCCAGCGCCGAACGCCTTGACGCGATAAGTGTAGAACTGTCCAGCGCCGACGTTAGCGTCGCTAAACATTGTCTGCTCCGCAGCGACAGTGCCGATCTCGGCGAAACCCACGGGTCCGAGCTGCGGCTTGCGCTCGATCTTGAAGCCGGCTTCACCGCTACTGTTATCCGACCAGCGCAAATCGATGCGTGTGCTCGCTGTGTTTGCGGCAGCCGTCAGATTGCTAGGCGCGGCAAGCACACTGCCGACGCTGAACGACTGCGCGCTCTGCCCTGTGCCAAAGGGATTGGTCACGCGGATCGGACCGCTGCTGGCACCCACGGGCACCGTTGCGACGATCTGCGTGTCAGATAGGATTTGCACTGCCGCTTCGGTTTGGTTGAACATCACGCTCAAGTCTTCGAACGCGAACCTTGAGCCAGCGATCGTGACCTGCGTGCCCGGCGCCCCACTCGGCGGCGTAAAGCCGCTGATGGTGGGTACGTTGCTGCTGGCCAGCATCGCGCACGCTTCGTTGGAGTTGACCGATTCCGCCGCATTGTTGAACGCGCGCACGCGGTAGCAGTACGTGATGCCCGGTGCCACCGTGCCGTCGGCGAACGTCGTCACATCCACTGTAGTCGTAGCAAGCAGTTGATATGCGCCGCTGCCGGCCTTGCGCTCGACCTTAAAACCGGTCTCGTTGCTGGTATTGTCGCTCCAGTTGAGCACGATCTCCGTGCCGACCACGCTGGCGCGCAAGTTGGTCGGCCGCGCCAGCTCGACGGTGAAGATAGGGCCGGTGATCTGCCGGCCGTCGATTGTGATCAGCGTGATCGGCCCGGACGTAGCACCAACGGGCACCGCCGCCTGAATAAGACTCACGCTCAAGCGCGAAAACGTAGCCTCGATACCGTTGAACAGCACGCGCGCGACTTTATCGAAATTGCTGCCGGTGATACTGACCAATGTCCCCGGCGTGCCGCTGAGCGGGCTCACGCCGGTGATGATGGGATCGCCGCTCACGCCTACCGTGGCGGAGGCTTCGTTGGACGGCGGCGAAGCGCCGATCGCGTTGAGCGCTACCACGGTGTAGGTGTAGGCAATGCCCGGCAGCACGTTGCTGTCGGTGTGCGACGTCACATCGAAAGGCGTCTGAATCTGCGCGGTGCTGCCGTCACCCGTGCGCGTCAGGCGGAAGCCGGTCTCAGTCTTGCTGTTGTCTTGCCAAGTCAGCCTGATATTGCCGTTCAACGTGGCGCTCGCGGTCAGATTGCTCGGCGCTTCGGGAACACGCAACTCGGTGATGATGACGAAGTCGGCACTGCTGTTATCCGCCTGCTTGTCGCTATCCAGCACGCGCAGCGCTCCGGTGATCGCGCCCTGCGGCACCACGCACTTGATGCGATCGCGCAAGCGCGTCACCGAATCGCGCAACACCATGAAAGACGCTGCCGGCACTCTCTGCCCGGGGTTTGGGCCTTTGAAGCTGACGCCGTTCGTTTGATCGAGATCCAAGAACTCGGTGCCAGGTCTTGCGAAGATGATCACCTCTTGCCCCGGCGCGCCCATCGTGGGGGTGAAACCGTCGCGGTTGCGGATATCTGGCGGCGGCGGCAGCACGTCAAAGGGATCGCGCGTCGCGCTCGTGCCGCCGTCGGTCTTGATGGTGATTGGCCCGTCGATCGCACCGGCGGGCACCGACACCGTAATCGAGTTCGCTGTTTGACCGGTGAGTGCCGCTTTGATTCCGTCCACGCCGCCGACGAACTTTACTTCCGGCGCGAAGGTGAGATTCAGTCCGGTCAAAGTAATTGACGCGCCCACTGGCGCACGGTTGGGGGTCACCAATTGGATCACCGGCGCCGCCGGCAGTGCGTTGAAAGCCAGCCGGCTGACCGCAGCGCCGCCGCATTTGGTAACGACCGTGATCGAACCATCGGCGGTCGGTGACGGCACTTTCGCGGTGAGCTGATTGTCGTTGTCGATGCGAAAGTTGTTAGACGCGACGCCGGCGAACAGCACTTGCGTGGCGGCGCTAAAGTTAGTGCCGAATACCATCACATCGCTGCCGACCGCGGCGCTGGTCGGGTTGAATCCGGTCACGGTGACGCGCCCGCTCTCCGGGGTCACGCTAAAGTCTTCGCCGCTGAGGGCGCTCTTATTGGCCGTATCGGTGACGGCGATCTTCCCCGTCGTCGCCCCGGGCGGCACGACCGCAAAAATAGTCCCAAACCCGCCGAATTCGGTCGCCGGAACGTTGTTGAACGACACCGCTTGCGGTTGACCGAAGTTCCGCACCGCGATGCTCACCGTGGTACCCACCAGGCCGCAAGGCGGCGAAAAGCCGATGACCTCGGTATCGAATGGGCCCAGCGCTTGCGTGCCGCCGCGTTGTTCGGCTTCGAACGTACTCAAATCATTCATGATCGTTTCTCCTTCAAGAAAGGTTTTCATCTGTCGTGTAATGGAATCAGCACGAAGCTCACAGTAGCTGCGCAGCCGTGAACGAAAGCTGTCGTTCTTGAAGTTGTTAGCAACATCGTGCGCATTGCATTGGCACCATCCATCATCGCGATATACGCCGGCGCACTTGAGTTGGATGTTGCCGGTGAATAGTGCCCGAGGCGGCGTTTCAATTGCCCCGCGCAACGCCCGGTTCCGCATGCGGGATCGCGCTCAAATACTCATAAATCGCTTCCAGATCGCGCTGCGTCATTTCGCGGTACACCGGCCAGGGCATGACTTGCAGCAACGGCGCAGTCTGCGGATGCAGTTGCTTGTAGTCCGTGCCGTTGCGCATCGCGTCGACGAACTGCTGCAAGCTTAAGCCGGCGGGCTTGCCGTTGGCGTCGGGCGTGATGTTGCGCGAGACGAACGGGCCGAAGCGCGTGCCGCCGGCCAAATAATTCTCAACATTGATCACCTTCGGCTCGCCGCGGAACGGATTGCCGCCAGCGACGAACGGCGCATTGGTGTGACAATCGTTGCACGCGCCGACTGCATTGACGAGATAGCTGCCCATGCCGACCTTGGTGCGGCTCTTGCCGCGCAGATTGAGCGGCACCGGGGAGATCTCAAAGCCGCGGCGCATTTGAGGGTTGTAAAGGTGCAAGCGCTCTGCCTGTGCTTCAAGGCGCACTTTGTCTTCGAGACGCACGCGCGAGTCCTCAGCCAACAAGCCGGTCGATACGGCGGCAAGCGCTAGCATTGCGCTGCGCGCGCTAAATTGCAGCAATCGTTTCAACATGATGAAGCCTCCTTTCGAGATGGCGCCGCCGCTGCGTGGGACGTGATCAGCGGCGTGGGAGTCCTACTACGGGCTTGAGGCGCGCGCGGATTCAATTGTTTTGATCACGCGTTGCGGTAATTCGCACCAAATCCAAATCGGCGCCTGCCTCGTATATCACCCCGAAGCCACGGCTTCACCCGCAAACTCATCCATGGAGGCAGCAATGAAAGCGATTCGCACGGCACTACACACTTCTCGATGCATGGCACTGACCACGGCAACCGTCCTCTGCGCGGCGGCGGGCGTTCCCGTTCCGGCACACGCGGACAACTCGGGCGATCCGGTCAACGCGATCGAGTTCGCCGACAGCTTGCGGCTGACAGTATTCGGCCTCACCGCCGATCAGCGGTTGGTGAGATTTCAAGTGGCCGTACCCCAGGTCGCGCGCTTGATCGGCAAGATCTCCGGCTTGAGCGGCGCGGACAACACCATCGTCGGCATCGATTTCCGCGTGCAAGGCAGCCCCGCGCTCAACTTAGCGCCCGGCTTGCTTTACGGGGTGGGCAACGGCGGCGGCATCTACACTATCGACACCAACAATGCACAGGCGACGAAGGTGTCGCAGTTAACCGTCACGCTGAACGGCAATTCGTTTGGCGTGGATTTCAACCCGGCGGCGAACGCACTGCGTATCGTCAGCGACGCCGGACAGAATCTGTCGCACAGCATCGACACCGGCACAACCGCAAACCAACTGCCTGGCATCACGTTTCCCGGACGCGCGGCGTTCGCGGTCGGCGGCGCGGCCTACACCAACAACGATCTCGAAGCCGCCACGGCGACCACGCTGTTCGATATCGACTACGTGAACGACGTGCTCGCGATCCAGTCACCGCCGGCGAGCGGGGTGCTGGTCACCAACGGTGCTTTGGGAGTGGATGCCGGCGCGCAGCTCGGTTTCGACATCTACACCACCCGGCCGAACAACATGACAGCGGGCAATCGCGGTTTCGCGGCGCTGACGGTGGGCGGCGCGAGCGCGCTGTATCGAGTTAACTTGACGACGGGTAAGGCGAGTTTCGCCGGCAGCTTCATGCAGCCGGTGGTGGACATCGCGCTGCCGCTGAATCAATAGCGCCTATCGGGAACAATAGGGGGCAGACCGGACAGGCCACGATTAAGGGGAGAGTTGCGTCTAGCAAGGGAAGTCTCCGAAAATAAGCGTGGTCTGCCTCTTGGTCTGTCCCCGATTAATCCCAATTATTCGACGGTCAGGAGCTGTCGTTAGCCGGCTTGTACCGACTTCTATGTCTGCGGTTCGGCGACAATGGTAGTCGATTGCAAGGACGTTCTGGAACGCAAGCGCCTGCCGTGTCCACATCGAGTCCTATTGATCATTGACCGAGTAGTTAGTACTGGAGTCCGGGTGCCGTGAGCAACCGAGCTTCGGTCGCTGAAGCGATGGCGGTTCCCCTTGGCCTGGACCGTGCAAAGGCCGGTCGCCAGCCTTGCGCCATTCTTTCACTCTGAAGGTGTCGCGGCTACACAGGCATGACCTCAATGATCGCTAAGGTGCTCGGCGTCGCCGTGACAGTGGTCAGTTGTAGACCCGCCTTTCCAAAAAGCTCCGTGAACTCCTGCTCCGTGCGTTCGTGGCCTTCGGCGAAGACCATCATAAGGATATCCATCACTTTGCCCGGATGCGGCGCGTTGCCCGTAGGCACAACCGCGTCGACGACCAGGAGCCGGGCGTCAGTACCCATCGCCGCGCGGCAGCATCGCAGGATGCGCACGCATTGCTCATCACTCCAGTCGTGCAGGATGCGTTTGAGCACATAGGCATCCCCGCCCGCCGGTATTGCCTGGAAGAAGTCGCCGCCGACCGTGCTCCAGCGCCCAGGCAACGCTGCTTTGCTGAGGTGGACGGGGTTGCGAACCACCTCTGGCAGGTCGAAAAGGGTGCCCCGAACGCGCGGATGGCGCGTCAGGATTTCCGCCAGTAAGCCGCCTTGGCCACCGCCAAGGTCAATGATATGGCGGAACCGGGCGTAGTCGTAGGCGCTGGCAATCGCTGGGTTCTCAGCCGTGGCAAAGTTCGCCATTCCGCGATCGAACCACTGGCTGCACGCGGGGTGGACTCGGAGGTAGTCGAAAAACCCCATCCCGTGCTGGCGATGAAACGCCGGCTCGCCCGTCATGACGCTGTGTCGCAAGGCACCGACGGCATGCCACCAGGAGCCGTCACCGGTCACTTCGCCGCAGAGCAACACGCCATCGCGCATCGCGTCCTGCTGCAGCAGTGCAGCCGCTGGTGTGGTGACAAAGCGCCCAGGCTCGTGTTCGGCGAAGACGCCTTGCGCCGCCAGCGTGCGCAACAACCGATACAGCGCTTGCCGATGCGCTCCGGTGCTGGAAGCAAGCTCTTCGACCGTCTTCGCACCGTTCTTGAGAAGATCGGCAATCCCCAGCTCAGTGGCCACATGCAGGCTCCGGGAGAGGAGGTAGCCTAGCGCGATGTTTGTGATGACTTCGACCGGAGAGGGAGTCGGGTGGGTGTCAGCCATTGCGCTTTCAGTCATCGTCGAGCCCCCTATTGCGTGGTCATGGTCACAAAGCATGTACGCAACCGGTGGTGACTTGGATGCACCGCGAGAGAAGAGACTTGACCGAACGATGGCGAGGGGCGCGAGGGTTCAGTCACCGCCGCGTGCGCTACGTCTGCAGCGCAACGCATTCTGTGAGTTCAGACGATGCCCCGCGAAAGAACGCAAAGGGTCGACACGAACGAATGCGCGCTCACCTTCAGTTTGCCAAGGTGGTGCATCAGCACTCGACTGCTCCCCATACCTCGTGCGCTGTGTCCACCACGAGTTTCAATTTCGCGCGCTGTGCATCGAAGGCGATCGCATTGCCGTGCACAGTACTGGAAAAACCGCACTGCGGCGAGAGGCAGAGCTGCTCCAGCGGTGCGTAGCGCGCAGCTTCGTCGATGCGGCGCTTGATATCGTCTTTGGCTTCGAGTTGACCGAGTTTGGTCGTTACCAGTCCCAGCACCACGATCTTGTTCTTCGGCAGGAAGCGTAGCGGCGCGAAGTCGCCGGAACGGGCGTCGTCGTACTCCAAAAAGTAGCCGTCCACCTCGAGTTCGTTGAGCAGCACCTCGGCCACCGGTTCGTAGCCGCCTTCGGCAGCCCAAGCGCTCTTGAAGTTGCCGCGACAGAGATGAATGCAAACCGTCATGTCGGCCGGGCGATCGGCGATCGCGGTGTTGATGAGGCGCGCGTAGCGGCGCGGCAACTCATCCGGATCGTCGCCACGCGCGCGGGCACCTTCGCGCATTTTGGCGTCGCACAAATAGGCGAGGTTGGTGTCGTCCAGTTGCACGTAGCGGCAGCCGGCTTGCGCCAAGCTCTGCAGTTCCGCGCGGTAGGCGGCGGCCACGTCGGCGTAAAACGCTTCGAGATCGGGATAGGCATCGCGGCTGATCGCACCGCGCCCGCCGCGAAAGTGCAGCATGGTGGGCGAGGGGATGCACACTTTCGGCGTGCGCGTCGTCGCAGACTTGAGAAACTCAAAATCCGCGCGCTGTATCGGTTTGACATGCTGCACTCTGGCGTTGATCTGCATCACCGGTGGTGCGAATTCGACATTGCCGGCGGCACTGCGAAAACTGACCGCGATGCCGCCTTTGGTGGTGACCCCAGCCAATTGCTCGAGAAAATCGATGTGGAAGTAGGTGCGGCGAAACTCGCCATCGGTCACCGACTGCAAACCGGCCTCTTCTTGTATGCGTACCACGTCGCGAATCGCAGCGTCCTCTGCCGTGCGTAGTTGTTCGCGCGTGATCTCGTTGGCTGAAAAGCGCGCGCGTGCGTCGAGCAAGGCCTTGGGCCGCAAGAAACTGCCGACGTGATCGGCGCGGAACGGGGGGGCGGCACGCATGCTCATGGTTGAATCTTACATATACTCTATTAAGCGACTTTCCAGATGTAAATCGGGGAGCCAGTCTATGTTGGATAATACGGGTAGTATCAGGCTGCAACCCCTTCGCGCGCTTTTTTCAATGCTGCCACCAGGATCTCGTGATTACCGATCTGGTTGGCCAGCAGCAAGATCAGCTGAGCGTTCAGCATTTCACTTTGTGCCGCGCTGAGATCCCGATGTGCGTCGATCAACGCCTCGTAGAAATCATCGCCGCGAGCAAGGTTGGGTGCTAGATTGAGTGTGGTCATGGGCCTGCTTTCGCGGTGGCGCGCGCGAGCGCGGCTTCGATCGCACTGGCATCGAAGACGCGCCAACGCGCGCAAACATGTTGATCGGGGCGGATAAGGTAGAAAGTGCCGGCGCGTGCATCGCAGCGTTGCGCGAGCAAGCCGTGCGCATCCTCCAACCAAGTGGCGGTGCTCGCTGCCTCGGCGCGCAAGCGCAGCCCGTCGGGCACGGCCAGCACGGGCTGAATGCGCAGCGCGGCCAGAGTTTGAATAACCGCTTCAGGTGGCGCGGTGCCATCGCAGAAGTACAAGCCGGTGAATTCCCCGCCCACATGGCTAAGCAACCAGCTCGCGTGCGTGCCATCGCTGTCGATGAGACGCACCGGTGCGTCGGCAAGCGGCGCGCCGGGCGCCAACGCGGGCGCGAAGTAGTCGCATTCCGCCGTGTTCAGCGACGATGCGCTCAACTGCGTGGCTGTAGACAGGCGTCCGCTGTTCATTAAGGCGCGCGCGAACGGAGCGTCTTGCGCCAGTTTGAGCACGGCGTCGCGAAAAGTGCGGCTGACGGCGCTCTTGGGGGTGATGAAGTCGGTCGCGCGCGTCGAGTGGCGTATGTTTTCATCGGCCGCATACTCGCGTTCCTCGCAATAGGTGTCGAGTAGGCGTTCAGGCGCGCGGCCCTCGAGCACATAGCGCAGCTTCCAGCCCAAATTGTCGGCATCTTGCACGCCGGAATTGGCGCCGCGCGCGCCGAATGGCGACACGCCGTGCGCGGCGTCGCCAGCGAATAGCACGCGGCCATGGCGAAACTTTTCCATGCGCAGACACGCAAACGTATAGACGCTGACCCATTCGAGCTCAAAAGCGGTTTCTGCGCCGAGCAAGGCTTGCACGCGCGGGATGACGCGCTCCGGTTGGCGCTCGAGATCGGGGTCTGCATCCCATCCCAGTTGAAAATCGATGCGCCAGACATCATCGGGCTGACGATGCAACAGCACCGATTGGTTCGGATGAAACGGTGGATCGAACCAGAACCAGCGCTCGGTCGGAAACGGCGCTTTCATTTTCACGTCCGCGATAAGAAAACGATCGCGAAACACGCGCCCCTTGCTTTCCAGTCCGAGCAAATTGCGCACTGCCGAGCGAGATCCGTCGCAGGCCACCACATAGTCGGCGCTCAGCGCATACGAGCCCTCTGGCGTCTCGACGCTCAGGCGGACGCGTTCAGCGCCGTTCGCGATGCCCACCACTTTATTGCGCCAGCGCAAATCCAGTTGCGGCAAGCGCGCTGCGCGGTCGTACAAATACCCTTCGGCGTAGTACTGCTGCAGGTTGATAAATGCCGGACGCCGATGGCCGCTCTCCGGCAGCAAATCGAAGCTGTACACCAGTTCGTTGTGGAAGAAAACTTTGCCGACGTTCCATGACACGCCTTTGTCCACCATGCGTTGTCCGCATCCTAGGCGATCCCAGATCTCGAGCGTGCGTTTGGCAAAGCAGATCGCGCGCGAGCCGGCGGACAAACGAAAATCGTCGTCGAGCAGCACTACCGCGACGCCGTGGGCGGCGAGGTCTATCGCCAGCGTGAGCCCGACCGGCCCGGCGCCGACGATCACAACGCTGTGGTGCCGGGCCGGCCCGGGTGGGGGCGGGGTGCCGGCAAACTCGAGCGCTTGATAGTTAACCGTCATGATGCGCATGATGCCTTGCCTGGGCGCAGGAACTCAAGGCCGATTTCCGGTAGGATGCCGATTTGCGGCGCGGCGCCACGAGCGCTTGATTGGCCGATTCCCCAACTCGACAGGAGATTGCCATGAAAGTAAACCTTGCGGCCAACCGCGAATGGAGCAACGCTGGTTATGCCAATGCCGAACGCGCCATTTTGCATCTGAGCGCGGCACAAGGCAGAACCTCGATCGTGCGCCTGAAAGCCGGTGCGCGCGGTCCGCGCCATCGCCATCAGGCGGGTGAGCATGCGTTTGTGATTTCAGGCAAAGTGCAGATCGACAGCGTCGTACTCGGCCCGGGCGATTATTTGTATGCCGAACCGGGTGAAGAACACGCATTGCTCGCGCTGGAGGATTCGGTGCTATTCGCTTCCACCGAGAAGCCGATCGTGGTAGTGGAAAAGGACGCGAACGCGGCATAACGCACACTCAAGTAGTAATGGCGACAATCAATCCATTCTCGGTTCAGATTTCCGATGAGGTGCTGCGCGATTTGCGCACGCGGCTGGCGTTGACGCGTTGGCCGGACGAGGCGCCCGAGGCAACCCCATGGGCCTACGGCGCCAGCGTCGCCTATATGCGGCAATTGGTCGACTACTGGCGCGAGCGCTTCGATTGGCGCGCGCAAGAAGCGAAGCTGAACGAGTTTCCGCAGTTCACTGTGCCGCTGGCCGGCATCGACGTGCATTTTATGCACGTGCAGGGCAAAGGTCCTAAGCCTTTGCCACTGCTGCTTTCGCACGGCTGGCCCGGTTCGGTATTCGAGTTTCACAAGATCATCCCGATGCTCACCGATCCGGCGCGCTTTGGTGGCGATCCCGCGGACGCGTTTACTGTGGTTGCGCCTTCGCTGCCGGGTTACGGCTTCTCGTTCAAGCCGGGGCAGAAGCGATTCTCGGTGCAAGAGATCGCCGCGGTATTCGGCGAGCTGATGACCGATGTGCTTGGCTACCGCCGTTACGCCGCGCAAGGCGGCGACTGGGGCTCGTTCATCACATCGGTGGTCGGCTTGCGTTTTCCGCAGCAGGTGTGCGGCATCCATCTCAACTTGATGCCGCTGCGGCGCGATCCGAAAGTCGCGACCAATCCCGATTCGCCCGAGCAAAAAAAATATCTTGAGGAACTCGCCTTGTTTCTGAAGGAAGAGACAGGTTATCAGTGGATTCAAGGCACGAAACCGCAGACGTTGGCGTTTGCGCTGACCGATTCTCCCGCAGGGCTCGCGGCGTGGATCATGGAAAAATTTCGCAAGTGGAGCGACTGCAACGGCGATCCCGAGTCGATCCTAACCAAGGATGAACTGCTTACCAATATAACGATTTATTGGGCTACCGGTGCGATCGGTTCATCCTTTTGGCCCTACTATGCGCGTATGCACGGCCCGTGGCCGCTACCCGAAGGTGCGCGTGTCGAAGTGCCCACCGCCTACATCGAATTTCCGACCGAAATTTTGCGGCCACCGCGTTCGCTGGCGGAAACCGTTTACAACATCCAGCGCTGGACCAAAGCTGCGCGTGGCGGTCATTTCGCAGCCTTAGAGCAACCGCAGATTTTGGCCGAAGACGTGCGCGCGTTTTTCCGGCCACTGCGCCCAGCCTGATCCCCGCACAAACATGAGCAGCAATTGGGCACTCCCCTTGGATTTGCAGGTGGATCCGAGCGACTTGCGTTTCGATTTGGAGCGCGCCATGGCTGCCGTGGTGTCATTGAGCGCCGAAGTTCCCGAGGATGCATTTACGGCATCGATTCTCGGCACCGAGCGCGCCGGCAACGGTGTGGTGATCGACGACGATGGTTTGGTGCTGACGATCGGCTATTTGATCACGGAGGCCAGCACGATTTGGTTGGCGACCAATGCCGGAGAGGTGGTGCAGGGCTATCCCTTGGCGTACGACTTCACCTCGGGGTTTGGTTTGGTGCAACCTCTTGGCACGCTGCGGGCGCCCGCTTTGCCCCGGGGCGACTCGGCGGCGGTGGCCGCGGGAGCGCGCGTCGTTGTGATCAGCCACGGCGGGCGCACGCACGCGATGCAAGCGAAGCTCGCGGCCAAACGCGAATTCGCCGGGTACTGGGAATATTTGCTGGACGAAGCGCTGTTTACCGCGCCCGCGCATCCCGATTGGAGCGGCGCCGCATTAGTCAATGCCGAAGGACAGTTGATCGGCATCGGTTCGTTATTGGTTCAAGAGGCCGAGGAGCAGCAAACCGAACAAGGCAATTTGTTTGTGCCGATTAATTTGTTGGAGCCTATCCTGCAGCAACTGCTTGCTACCGGTTCGGCGCAGCGCCCATCGCGGCCATGGCTGGGCATGTACAGCACCGAAACCAACGGCCACTTGATCGTATCCGGCTTGGCGCCGGGTGCACCGGCTGAGCAGGCAGGTGTGCAGCCTGGCGATGTCGTGCTTGAACTCAACGGTGAGCGGGTGGTCAGACTTGCGGATTTTTTGCGCAAGCTCTGGCGCAGCGCGCAACCGGAAACGGAAGTCGTGCTCAGTCTTGCGCGTGAAGGAGATGTGCGCAAAGTGCGGCTGCGCTGCGCGAACCGCAACGACTTCCTAAAAAAGCCGCTACTGCACTAAGCCGCGCTCCAGTGATGGGATGGACTCCTCCCGATTTGTATCCGGCATCATAGTGCCAAGCTGAAACATGGGCATGGGTCAGCGCAACCATCCGAAGAGGAGTCCGAGATGAATGCTACTACCGTGGCGGTGGATTTGGCAAAGAGCGTGTTCGAAGTGGCCGTGGCCGATTCGAACTGGAAGATCGTTGAGCGAGCGCGCTTGACGCGCACACAATTCGAGCGCTTCTTCGCCAATCGCGAGGTCGCCTTGGTGGTGATGGAAGCGTGCGGCTCGGCGCACCACTGGGCGCGCCGGCTCACCGCCCTTGGCATTGAAGCGCGGCTACTGCCGGCGCAGTACGTGCGTGCCTACGTAAAGCGCAACAAGACCGACGCCGCCGATGCTGCCGCGCTGCTGGAAGCGGCGCGCGCCTCGGACATCACCGCAGTGAAAGTCAAATCAGTCGAGCAACAAAGCCTACAGGCGCTGCATCGCACGCGCAGCCTGTGGATGGGTACGCGCACCGCGCGCATCAACGCTTTACGCGGATTTTGCCGCGAATTCGGTATCGCCATCACCCTTGGGGCTCGCAGCGGTATCGAGCAGATCGCTCGACTGCTCGCCGATGCGAATTCGGCGCTTCCCGCGCTGTTGCGTGGCACGATGAAGTTGCTCATCGAAGAGATCCGGCTGCTGGAAGCGCGCATTGGTCAACTGGAGCGTGAACTGGGCGAGCTGGCGCGCCAAAGCCCTGCCTGCAAGACGCTGCTATCGATCCCCGGCATTGGTTTGTTGAGCGCTACGGCGCTAGTCGCGGCCACCAGCGGCAGTGTGGCTCACTTCAAGAGCGCGCGTCAGTTTGCTTCCTGGTTCGGTTTGACACCGAAGGAATACTCTTCCGGCAGCACCCGAACGCTCGGGCGTATCAGCAAGCGCGGGGATCGCTACCTTCGCATGCTGCTTGGTTAGGCGCGCGCCGATACAAAGCCGCCGGTGCGCTGCGTTGGACGCAGCGTCAAAAAGCGAGCGTGCAAGCTGTACACAGCACCGTTGGGGCGGCAGGCGACCACGATCGCAACGGCATCGAAATGCACATCGGTGATGCGCATCACTTGTAGCGGCGGCAGCGGCGTGGTCGTTAGCAGCCGTGCGCCGCTTAAGGAAACGTCGCGCAGCACAGCGCTCAGCGACGGCGCTTTCCAGCCTGGCGTAAGCGCAACCGGATGATTCTTGGCCACGCGAGCGCCGTTGCGGCGGCCGAACAATTCCCGCCCCTGCGATGTTGGCGGCGGCGTCAGCGGCGCATCGCAGCGGGTGCAGTTCGTGCCTTTCGGCGACGGTGCGAACGGCTGGTGGCACAATGGGCAGCTACGCGTGCTGCGCCACTGATCGGGATCAGTGTGCGGAGTGGCCGCGGATGCAGTCCTGCCGCCTGGTGCCGGATTGCCGTGCTGCTGCGCTTTGCTGAGCGTGCGATCGTAGGCTGCGCGCTTGACCGGGTCGCTTAGCACGGCATATGCCTCGTTAATCAGCGCCGCGGCCTGGTGCTCGCCGCCGAGATCGGGATGCGAGCGCAGCGGTCCCATGAGAGCACGGTAGCTGGCCCGGATAATTTCGAGCGGCGCCTCCGCTTGCACGTGCAAGATGCGATAGTAGTTGCGGCGATTCTTCTTCATCGGTCCGGGCACATACACCAACTTGACGCCCGCGTTAACGGCTTCTCAGCGACCGGCTAAAGTGCAATGCCGCGGCGCCAATACCGTGCTGGCTGTCGCCGCCCCGGTACTTAGCGGCGCAGCGGTGATTGCAAAGAAATGCTAAGCGCCGCTACTTGAGATTGGCTGCGCTATCGGCGCCGGCTTTGGCGATTACGCCATCTTGTTGCGAGGTGACGCCGCTGACGCCGATCGCGCCGATGATCTGATCGCCCGCTGTAATCGGCACACCGCCTTCCAACGGCAGCACGACGTTGTTGCTGGCAAGACTGATCAGCGCGTTGCGGCCACCGGCAATTGCATCTTCAAACACTTTGGTGGAACGCTTGAAGCCAATCGCGGTCTGCGCCTTCTGGGTTGCGACGTCGATGCTGCCCCACTGCGTGCCATCCATGCGTTGCAAGTAGATGAGCTTGCCGCCGTCGTCAACGACGGCGATGACCACGTTCCACTTGTTCTTCACCGCTTCGGCCTCGGCGGCGGCGGCGATTTCTTTGGCTGCCGCTAAGTTGAGCGCTTTCTTCGTTGTAAGCTCGGCGCCGTTGGCGCCCGCGGCGGTTGCGAGCAGCGCTGCAGTTGCGATGATGGTTGCTAGCTTCATAGTCATTCCTCCTGTGGCGAAAATTGTGGCGATTGATGCTGCGTTAGGGCGGATACGATTCCTATAGCCGTAGACCCTAGTCCCACTTGGGCAGGCGCTTTTGCGTAAAGGCATCCACACCCTCGGCTGCTTGCGGCATCATGAAGTTGCACGCCATTACGCCGGCCGCGTACGCATAGGCTTGGGCGAGCGGCATCTCTACTTGGCGATAAAACATTTCTTTGCCGAGCGCGACCGATGCGGCCGGTTTGGCGCGAATCGCGCCGGCCAAGCGCGCGATTTCGGCGTCAAGCTGGTCTGAAGGCACGACACGATTGACCAGGCCGCGCTGCAATGCGTGTTGCGCATCGATGAACTCCGCCGTAAGCAGCATTTCCAGCGCTTGCTTGCGGCTGATATTGCGCGCCAGCGGCACGCTCGGCGTGGCGCAGAACAAACCGACATTGAGGCCGGAGGTGGCAAACTTCGCGCTTTCGGACGCTACCGCCAAGTCGCACTGCGCCACCAATTGGCAGCCGGCGGCGGTGGCCAGGCCGTGCACGCGGGCAATGACGGGTTGCGGCAACGACTGAATGGTCATCATCATGCGGCTGCATTTCTCAAACAGCGCTTGCGTCTTGCCGAGTTCGTAATTGGCGCGCATTTCCTTGAGATCATGGCCGGCGCAGAAGGCAGGGCCGTTGCCCGCAATCACCACCACGCGCACGGTTGGGTCTTTGGCAATTGTATCCAGCGCGCTCTGCAATGCATCAAGCATCGCGCTGGAAAGCGGGTTGTACTGCTTCGGCCGATTGAATGTGAGCGTGGCTACGGCGTCTGTTGTCTCGCGCAGCAACAGCGCCTCGCCGGCGCTGAGCGCCGCATGCGGGACCGGATCATTCATCTCGTTTCACCTCTATCTAACGACAGGATTATCGGCCTGGGCGCGCGGTGCGTCCAGGGTATGCCTAAGTTTCTATTTCCACACTGTTTCTTCCCGAGGCCTTGGTGCGCGCCAGCGCGCGGTCAGCCGCTTTTAGCAACGCATCGATGCTGTCGAAGTGCGGGAACGCAGCGACGCCGAAACTGGCCGTCGCCGTTCCAACGCTTTCAATCTCGTGGGCGGCAATGATGGTGCGCACTCTGTTCGCCATTTGCGCCGCTTCGAAAGCACCTAACTCGGGAACGATTACCATGAACTCATCGCCGCCCCAACGGCCGAATTCGTCGCTCGGACGCAGTTGTTGTTTGACCACGGTCGCCACCACGCGCAACACGGCGTCTCCGCGATCGTGACCGTGCAGGTCATTGATGCGCTTAAATTGATCAAGGTCGAAAAACACGATCGACAAGGCGCGGCCAAAGCGTTTCGCGCGCTCCAATTCCTTGCTCAGTGAGGTCTGCAACTGGCGCCGATTCGGCAATCCGACCAGCGGGTCGGTATTGGCGAGCTTAGCCATGTTTTGCGCATGGGATTCGGCGCGGGCGTAAAGGTCTTTGAGTTTGGCAAACGCGACCAGCAAAACGATGTAGATGATGTTCCCGAGATAAAATCGGAGCAGCACAAATGAATCATTGATCGTACCAAAGTGCACGTCTCGCAGCGCAAGCGGCAACCCGATGATCAAGAGCAGCGTGAGGAACGCGGCGCAGATAAAAGTGCCGCTGCGGTCGAACGTCAAGTGCGCGACAACGTAGACTAATGGTATCCAATACAGGAGATCGGCCAACGCGGCGCTGCGCGCGGCGGCCGGCCCAATAAGGACGATATCGACGAAGCGCGCGATCATCCACAAGGCGACGACCGCAAACAGCGAGCGCTCGATGAATGCGATGATGCGCTCGCTGCGCCAGTTCAGCAGCGCGAGCGCAACTAGGCTGAGGCAGACGCTCAAAGCTGGGAACAAAATCTGCTCAAGCCAACTAATGCGCCCGGCGGCATACTTAAACGTCCAGGCGCTGAGCAACGCTGCCATGCAGAACGGAAACGCTGCCAGATAGACTCGGCGTTTGAAGCGCAACAAGCCGTCGCTGCTGTCGACTATCCACATACAACTCCCCCTGTTCCCGGTAATCCGGATCTGCTAGCGGTACAGCGCCCGAACCGCGACGGCCCGTCGCAAACGGTTCAGTTGCGCTGCAGTGGTTGCCGCGCATTCGCTGGCGCGGTCGGCTAGCCCACGATGCATGGTCGCGGGCTTGATATTGGTATGGCGGCCGCCGGCTTGAGTGACACGGCAAGCGGCTCTCCCGGCTCGGTTACGATCTGAGCCGTGTTTGCTTGATCTGCGACAATTGTATGCGATGTGCTGATGGCAACGAAAGGCGAGCGCAGTTCAAAGCAATTCATACGACTGCGCTCTGCCATCGACGGGGCGCGCTCGATGGCTAATCCAGCTTATACATACCATAGTAAGATCTATTGTCATTCTTCCATAAATCGTTCTCGGAATATGGTAGTGACAGTATAAGGATCGCAATGAAGTGCCTGAACCGTTTTGAAGAAGCGCTGATCGCCGTGTTGATGGGCGCGGCGACGCTCATCATTTTTCTGGCGGTGCTGCATCGCTACGCGCTAGGTGTGGATTGGCTGTATCCGCTGGCAAACCGATTCAACACCAGCTGGGCGCAGGAGCTGTGCATATACCTATTCGTTTGGATGGCGAAATTCGGCGCAGCCTACGGCGTGCGCACCGGCATACACGTCGGCGTCGATGTGCTGGTGAATCGGCTGCGTCCGGCTTGGCGTCGTGCGCTGGTGCTTTTTGGTTTGCTGGCGGGAGCGCTATTCACAGCCGTGGTCGGCAGCCTCGGGGCCATGCTGGTTTGGCAGATGAAAGAAACCGGGCAAGTCTCGGCTGATCTGGAAGTGCCGATTTGGTTTGTCTACCTGGCGATCCCGCTCGGCTCATTTCTGATGTGTTTTCGGTTCTTGCAAGTGGCTTGGCGCTTTACGCGCAAGGGTGAATTGCCGAAGCACGATCCAGCGCGCGTCGAAGGTTTGGACGACTTGAAAAGTGCCGAAGCATGAGTGCTTATTTGATCTTCGGCTTGCTGCTCGCGCTCATGCTCACGGGCATGCCGATTTCGATTGCGCTCGGGCTCACGGTACTGACCTTCTTGTTCACCATGACGCAAGAGCCGGTCGCCACCGTCGCGCTAAAGCTATTCACCGGGATCGAGAAGTTCGAGATCATGGCGATCCCATTCTTCATACTTGCCGGCGGCTTCTTGACGCACGGCGGCGTAGCGCGCCGCATGATCCGCTTTGCCACCAGCATGGTCGGGCATTGGCATGGCGGCTTGGGGCTGGCGGCGGTGCTGGCCTGCGCGCTGTTCGCGGCCGTCTCGGGCTCGAGCCCGGCGACGGTGGTGGCGATCGGCTCGATCATGCTGCCGGCGATGGTGAAGCAGGGATTTCCGGCCCGTTTCGGCGCCGGTGTCATCACGACCTCCGGGGCGCTCGGCGTTCTGATTCCGCCCTCGATTGTGATGCTGATGTACGCGATCTCGACGAACACTTCGGTCGGCGCGCTGTTCATGGCCGGCGTGATTCCGGGCTTGGTGTTGGCCGCACTGCTGGGGCTAACGACTTGGTATCGCGCGCGCAAGTTCGCTTATCCGCGTTTGCCGCGCGCGAGTTGGAGCGAGCGCGGCCGCGCGTTGCGGCAAAGTGCTTGGGGGCTGGCTTTGGTATTTGTCGTCATCGGCGGCATCTATGCCGGAATCTTTACCGCGACCGAAGCCGCGGCCATGAGTGCCGTGTACGCATTTTTTGTGGCGGTCTATGTGTATAAAGACCTGAAGTTGCGGCAGGTGCCGAAGATCCTGTTGGAGGCGGCGAATCTGAGCGCGATGTTGCTCTACATCATCACCAACGCAGTGCTGTTTTCTTACTTGATGACGTCCGAAAACATTCCGCAAGCCATGGCGCAGTGGATGCTCGATCAAGGTTTGGGGCCTATCGCGTTTCTGCTTGTCGTTAACGTCTTGCTTTTGCTCGCCGGCAACGTGATGGAACCGTCTTCCATCGTGCTAATCATGGCCCCGATCCTGTTTCCGGTGGCCATGCAGCTTGGCATCGATCCGATCCACTTCGGCATTTTGATCACTGTGAACATGGAAATCGGCATGTGTCATCCGCCGGTGGGACTAAATCTCTACGTGGCGAGCGGCATCGCCAAAATGGGCATTACGGAACTGACCATCGCGGTGTGGCCGTGGCTGCTGACGATGCTAATGTTTCTTTTGCTCGTTACCTACTGGCCGCCGCTGAGTCTCTGGTTGCCGCGGACATTGGGTATGATTCCGTGACGTCTTAGCGCCGCGCGCGGGGTGGTTCGGCGCGGATGTTTCAATTCAAACGGGAGAGATCATGAAGCGAGTTCTTATCACAGGCGCAGCCGGACAAATCGGCCGTGCGCTGCGCAAGGCATGGCACGGAAAATATCTGCTGCGCTCAACCGACCTTGCGCCCATGACGCCGGTGAGCGCGAGCGAAGAATGCATCCAGGCCGATCTGTCCGACTATGCAGCGATGGCGAAGTTGATGCCGGGCGTGGATGCGATCGCGCATTTCGGCGGGCGCTCGATCGAAGGCACTTGGGAGCAGATTCTACCGTCGAGCATCGTCGGCTTATATAACGTCATGGAAAGCGCGCGGCTGGCCGGCGTCAAGCGCATTATCTTGGCGAGCTCGAACCATGCGGTCGGCTTTTATCGGCGCCAGAGCACGCTCACCAGCGAGCACGCGCCGCGACCGGACGGTCTCTACGGCGTGAGCAAGGCATTTTTTGAAGCGATGGGCAGCATGTATGCCGATAAGCACGGTATGACGGTCGCCAGCTTGCGCATCGGCACCTTCCGCGAACCGGATCAACCGGACAACGAGCGCCATCTGATGACGTGGATCAGTCATCGCGATCTGGTGCATCTTTGCGAATGCTGCATAGAGGCGCCGGACTATCACTATGCCGTGATGTTCGGAATTTCAAACAACACGCGTGCGCGCTGGGACAATACGCGCGCGTACGCCATCGGCTACCGCCCGCAAGATAACGCGGAAGACTATGCCGCACGCGTCGCAGGGAAGGCCGAAGACGATTTGTCGCGCCAATTCCACGGTGGTTTCTACATTCCCGACGGCTTTACCGGCGATGCCAGCATGATTCCGTGACAAGCGGGCCGTCGCGCGACGTTGCGCGCCCGGCAGCGCCGCGCTTAAGCTTTCGCGGAGGCGAGCTTGTGCGCCCAGCGGGTGGTTTCGGGCAGGCGATATTTCGGCGAGCAGCGCAGCGCGATTGCCACGGCCGTGGCCAGGCTCACTCGGTGCCCTATCGAGATATACACGGGTTTAACCCCGGCGCGCGTGCGCAGCGCAGCGCCAACGATTTCGCCTTTATCGATCAAGGCGCTGCTGCTGCCGCGTTTTCGGCCAAGCGTTGCATGAGTACCGACGAACAAAGTCTTGGCTACGCCGATGCTGGGCAGGTCGAGGTACACGCCCAGGTGGCAAGCCAGCCCAAAGCGGCGCGGATGCGCGTAGCCTTGGCCGTCGCAGATGATCAGATCAGGCTTGTGGCGCAAGCGGCGGTAGGCTTGCACGATGGCAGGGATCTCGCGAAACGACAGCAAGCCGGGCACGTAGGGAAACGTGGTGGGGCAGAGTGCGATGGCGTGCTCGCGCAGTACAAGCGTTTCGTAGTCGAGCACGGCGATCGCCGCGCGTGTGACGGCACCGTCTTCAAGAAATCCTACATCGACACCGGCGACGAGTTTAATCGGCGTCAATCGATCGGCAAGCTCGACACGCCCGCGCAACTTCTGCTGCAGGGCGATTGCCTGATTGGGAGTTAGATTCCAGCGATGGCGCAGCATGGCTGCGCCAATTATGCACGGCGCGCCGGTTTAGGGATTCTCTGCAGATTCCCCGGCCGGTTTGGCGTCAGGCTCTTTGCTCGATGCGGTTTGAACTTTGAGCAGACGCTCATCGACCCAGCGCGTGAGGTCATCCCACATGTGGTCCATCTCTTTGTCGGCGGGCACCTCGGCAGCGTGTTTGAGTTCCAGTGTCACCACCGGCACGCGCTTCTTCAGCCCGCCGTAATTGCCGAGCGAGCCCGGATAAATCCCGATTTGGTGCAAGTGCAAGTTGCCCACGCGCAGCGGTGGCGGCGGCGGCCCGTCGAAGTCGAGCACGCCGAAGGGCGCGTGCACCGAAACGATTAGATCCGGCTTGAAGGCTTCGATTTCTTGATGCACCCAGCGCGATTCGGGCTCGGACAAGGGCGCAGGCCCCGGATAGCGGCGCGGGTCCTTGTTGGTGTATTTGATCCAGTAACGCGGCGCATCTTTTTCCCAGTTTTCGGTGGGGAAGTTGCGGTTCAGGTCGACGCCGCGTGCATTTACGCGGGTGGCAGGGCGTTTGAGCAAGCCGTCGGGGTTGACTACGGGCAGCATGCGCCAGTGGATCTGCTCGGTTTCGCTGCGCGATATGCGTTCGATCCAATCGAACACCAAGGTGCTTGAAGTCAATTCATCGCCATGTATGCCACCGAGTACCAAGATTTTGACCTTGGGTGCACCGTTCTTGGGTGGAATATCTCGGAAGAGTAACGCGCGGCCCTGCACCGACTTTGCGTCGGAGGGCTGCAACGCGGCAGCCATGCAACCTGCGGGCGTAACTCCAGGCACGCTCTTGGCCAGATCGGCGCACCGCTGGAATTGATCGTTGACGGGAGGTTCGGCAAGGGCGATTCCGGCAACGAGAAGCAACCCGCTTGCGAAGCGCCGTGGCAATTTGACAAAACCAAAGACCATTGGGCAGCGTTGGGGCATCGTTCCCAAGTGATGATGTTAGGTGCCGCAATTCTAAAGCAATCAAGCGCAAAACGCTCTTTTTGCACAATTTGTCTCAGTTTGAGGCGTTGACGATTGGCGCTTTCGGAGACACTTTAGCGAGTCTGACTGTGTAGTGGTCTTTCTGGTTCGTTCTATCGACAGCGCTTAGGGCCTGTGCGACCATGCTCAAGGAGGTCTTGTGAAGCGCTTAATTCATATACTCCAGGCTATATATGCTCAAAATGGTTATATTAAGAGAGTGAACGATATTAACTATGGGTAGTAAGCTGCTCTCCCGGGGCAACAAGGCAGGCCAAAAGGCTGATCTGTCGCTTTTTGGCGAGCCGTTAGTGACTGCGCCGCCGCATGGATTTCACCCGGCGGTGCAGAATTGGTTCGCGCGCACTTTTGGTGCGGCCACTGCGGCGCAGACCCAAGCTTGGCCGGCTATTAGCGCTGGACTAAACGTATTGATTGCCGCGCCCACCGGTTCGGGCAAGACGCTGGCGGGCTTTTTGGCCGCCATCGATCAGTTGGTGCAACAGGGTGTCGCAGAGGGGCTGGCAGACGAAACCTACGTCGTCTATATCTCGCCGCTCAAAGCGCTATCCAACGATATCCAACGCAACCTCGAGTGGCCGTTGGAAGGCATCCGCCAGGAACTCAAGGCACAGGGGCACCCGGAAGTCGTCATCCGCACCATGGTGCGTACCGGCGATACGCCGCAATCGGCGCGTGATGCCATGCGCCGGCGCCCGCCGCACATTTTGGTGACCACGCCGGAATCGCTCTACATACTGCTCGGTTCGGAATCCGGCCGCGCCATGTTGAAAACGACGCGCAGCGTGATTGTCGACGAGATTCATGCGCTCGCGCCCGACAAGCGCGGCGTGCATCTGGCGCTGTCACTCGAAAGATTGGAGGCGCTCACCGGCGGCGGGCCTTCCATGAATTCGTCGAGCGGTCGCGGTCTGCAGCGCATCGGCATCTCCGCCACGCAGAAGCCGGTCGAGCGCATCGCCCGCTTTCTTGTGGGCACCGAAAGACGCGAAGCGGCCTTTCGTTCTCTTGATGAAAGACGCGAAGCGGCCTTTCGTTCTCTTGATGAAAGACGCGAAGCGGCCTTTC
>CADEHE010000006.1:236312-279933 GCA_902826775.1 uncultured Pseudomonadota bacterium
GATCCGGCGCCTGGCGTGAATGCCATGTTGTCGATACCGGCTACGTGCGCGCGCGCGACCTCGCGATCGAAGTGCCGCCGACGCCGCTCACCGCCGTCATGTCCGGCGAAGTGTGGCAGCAGGTCTACAACCGCGTCGCCGAACTGGCCGAGCAGCATAAGACCACACTCGTATTCGTCAACACGCGGCGCATGGCCGAGCGCCTCGCACGGCATTTGTCCGAGCGCTTGGGCGAAGACAAAGTCGCGGCGCATCACGGCAGCCTGGCCAAGGAGCACCGGTTGAACGCAGAGCAGCGACTAAAGGCCGGCGAGCTCAAAGCGCTCGTCGCCACTGCATCGCTCGAACTCGGCATCGATATCGGCGATGTCGAACTGGTGTGCCAGCTCAATTCGCCGCGCTGGATCGCCGCCTTCTTGCAGCGCGTCGGCCGCTCCGGCCACTCGATCATGGGCACGCCGAAAGGGCGCCTGTTCGCCACCACGCGCGACGATTTGGTGGAATGCACGGCGATTCTCGATGCCGTGCGCCGCAGCGAGTTGGATGCCATCGACATCCCGCCGAAACCGCTCGACGTGCTGGCGCAACAGATCGCCGCGGAAGTGAACTGCATGGAGTGGGATGAAGAGGAACTGTTTGCTGTATTGCGGCGCGCTCAGCCCTATAGCGAATTGACCATCGAGGAATATCGCCAAGCAGTGCAGATGCTGGCGCAAGGTTTCACCACGCGGCGCGGGCAGGGCGGCAGCTTGCTGCATCGCGACGCGCTGAACGGCCGCTTGCGGCCCAAGCGCGGCGCGCGCCTAACCGCGCTCACTTCCGGCGGCACTATTCCGGATACCGCCGACTACGAAGTTGTGCTGGAGCCGCAGGCGCAATTCATCGGCAGCGTCAATGAAGATTTCGCCATCGAAAGCATGGCGGGCGACATTTTTCAGCTCGGCAATCACTCGTATCGCATTCAGCGTGTCGAGCGCGGCAAAGTGCGCGTGGAAGACGCGGGCGGGCAGTCGCCGACCATTCCGTTCTGGCTGGGTGAAGGCTTGGGGCGCAGCGATGAGCTATCGCTGGCGGTGTCGCGTTTGCGCGAAGAAATTTCCGTGCGGGTGCGCGAACAAAGTCCCGATGCGGCGCTCGCCTGGCTGCTGGAAGAAGTCGGCATTCATCGCGGCGCGGCGGAACAACTGGTGGACTACTTGCGTGCCGGCGAAATCGGCCTCGGCGTCATGCCGACGCAAACGAGGATCGTGCTGGAGCGCTTCTTCGACGAATCGGGCGGCATGCAACTCATCATCCACGCGCCGTTCGGCAGCCGCCTGAATCGCGCTTGGGGCTTGGCACTGCGCAAACGCTTCTGCCGCAAGTTCAATTTCGAACTGCAGGCCGCCGCCACCGAGGATGCGATCGTGTTGTCGTTGCCGTCCTCGCACAGCTTTCCGCTCGAAGAGGTCGCCCGATATTTGAATTCGAAGACCGTGCGCGACGTGCTGGTGCAAGCGTTGCTCGCCGCGCCGATGTTCAACGCGCGCTGGCGCTGGACGGCTTCCATCGCCTTAGCGCTGCCACGCTTTTCCGGCGGCAAGAAAGTGCCGACGCAGTTGCAGCGCATGCGCGCCGAAGATTTGGTCGCGGCGGTGTTCCCCGATCAAATCGCCTGCGCCGAGAACCTCACCGGCCCGCGCGAAGTTCCCGATCATCCGCTTGTTTCGCAGACGATCAACGACTGCTTGACCGAAGCGATGGATATCGAAGGGCTGCAACGCCTGCTCGATCGCATCGCCAGCGGCGAAGTCGAAGTGGTGGGGCGCGATCTCACCGAACCTTCGCCGTTTGCGCAGGAAGTGCTGAACGCGCGTCCCTATGCATTCCTCGACGATGCGCCGCTGGAAGAGCGCAGAACGCAAGCGGTCATCAATCGCCGTTGGGCCGACCCCGAGCGTGCGGAGGATTTGGGCCGATTGGACGAAGCGGCGATTGCGCGCGTGCGCGAGGAGGCGTGGCCGGATCCGCGCTCGCCCGACGAGATGCACGATGCCCTGATGTTGTTGGGGTTTGTCGGCAGTGACGAATTAGAAGTGCGGCCGGCGTGGCGCGCTTGGCTGCAAGCGCTGGTCGCGCAGGGGCGGGCAACCGAACTGAATGCGCAACACGGGAGTGGCCCATTCTCATTCTTTGCCGCCGCCGAACGTACGCCCGAATGGTCTGCCGTCTTCCCGCAAGCGACCTACGCGCCGCCCGTTTCGCTGCCGCCGGAATTCGCCGTCAAGCAACCGACGCGCGAGGAGGCGCTGCGCGAGATCGTGCGCGGCCGCTTGCAAGCGAGCGGCCCCATCGTGTGCGAGCAACTTGCGCAAATGATGCGTGTGAGCACGGCCGACATCGATATCGCCATGCTGGCGTTGGAAGGCGAGGGCTACGCCATGCGCGGGCAGTTCAGCGCGCGTGCGGAAAATGTTACGCACGCCGGCGAAAGCGCGGCGCGCGTGGGAAACGAACTGCACGCCAACAAGAACTCGGCGTGCGTGGAATGGTGCGAACGCAGCCTGCTGGCGCGCATCCATCGCTACACCGTCAACCGCTTGCGCGCCGAGATCAAGCCCGTTGCCCCGCGCGAATTCATGCGTTTCTTGCTGCAATGGCAGCGCGTGACGCCGGAGGAGGGCACCAGCGGCCCCGACGCGCTCGCCGCGGCAATCGGCCAACTCGAAGGCTTCGAAGCGCCTGCCGCCGCGTGGGAAGCGGAGATTCTGCCGGCGCGCGTGCACGACTACGATTTCACCTGGCTCGATAGCTTGTGCTTGGTTGGGCGCGTGGCGTGGACGCGTCTGAGTGTGCCCAAGGGCGAGGCCGCGAGCAAAGCGGGCTTGGTGCGCGCCAGCCCCATTGCGTTGGTGCTGCGCCGCCACGCTAGCGTGTGGCGGACGCTGAGTCAGCGTTCGTCCATCGATCAATTCAAACTTAGCTCGCGCGCGCGAGCCGTGGTCGATTATCTGAGCGAGCATCGCGCCTCGTTCTTCGATGAAATTCAGCACGGCACCGGGCTGCTCATCACGCAACTGGAAGAGGCGCTCGGCGAACTCACCGCGCTCGGTTTGGTGCACGCCGACGGCTTCAACGGCCTGCGCGCGCTGCTGGTGCCTTCGGATAAGCGCAAGTCGCTGCACGGCGAGCGCCGGCGCGGGCGGCGCGCCTTATTCGGTGTCGAAGACGCCGGGCGCTGGACGCTGACCGCCACTGCCAAGCGTATCGAGCCGGACGCGGATGCTTACAACAAATCAGTCGAGCACGTTGCACGCACGCTACTCAAGCGGTATGGCGTCGTATTCTGGCGTTTACTGGAACGCGAAGCCGACTGGCTGCCGCCGTGGCGCGACCTGGTGCGCTGTTTGCGGCGCTTGGAGGCGCGCGGCGAAATTCGCGGCGGGCGCTTCGTGCAAGGGCAAACCTCCGAGCAATTCGCACTGCCGGAAGCGGTCGCCGCGCTGCGTCAAGCGCGGCGCAGCGCGGGCAGCCAAAGCGTGAGCGTTGTGTGCGCCGCCGATCCGCTCAATTTGCTCGGCAGTTTAATCGCCGGGCCGAAAGTGCCCGCGATCACAGCCAATCGCATCGCTTGGCGCGACGGCGTTCCGCTCGCGGTATTGGTGGCGGGTGAGATTCGATTGTTGGAAGCGCTCGACGTGCAGGACGAAGCGCAGGTGCGGCAGGCGCTGACGCGGCGGCCGAGTGCGGGGGCGTTGGCGGCGTATTTGTGACACCGGGGTGTCGCTTTTTTGTAACTTCAATCACTGCGGTCATGCTTTCGCTGGCGGGGTGTGGCTCTGGTCCTCCCTCGACTTCAGGGTTTTCTGAGCCGACCACGCCAACTTCCTGGCTACCAGTTGATACACCGAATGGCCAATGTGTAGACCTCAGCGGCCTCTGTTACAACCTGGAGCAATCTGAATTAGGCGCGGTTAGTTGCCCGGCTTCACTCATCAAAACGACGTCCAAGCATGTTTGCCCCTCTGTTTCCTTCTCTACTCAACGAGAGTAAAAACAATCGCCTGTGAAATTCTCTCATCTCCCAGCGTTGGTTCCCCATTCAACAAGCTCAAGTCCCGGCACATCCGCAAAGTCTTTAGCATTGCGGGTGAGCAATTGGATCCCGTGCTGAATCGCTTGGCTCGCGATCCACAAATCGTTGATGCGATGCTGGTAGCTGCCGCGCCCCGCGCTGCGTAATGCGGCGGCGATTGAGCCGAAGATCTCGCCGGTTTCCTCGTCGATAGAAAGTAACGGCTTACGTCGTAGCCGCGCCAGGGCGGCAAGGCGCTTTTGGCGCAAGGCTGGCGAGCTGGCGATTTCGGCGCCGTATTTGAGTTCGCCGATAGTGATTGGGGAAAGGTAAACGGGCGCGTTGCCGGTCACCGCGGCGACGTCGGCGGGCGCGATCGCGCCGCGCTCGACATCGACCCAGATGCTGGTGTCGATCAAGACTCCCATGGGTCGCGCAGTTGCTTGATGCCGGCTTTGATACGGCTATCGCGCACCCAGTCGCGGGCGTCCTCGTCCGACAGCACTCTGAACAAATCCGCCATCGCCTCAAGCGCGTTTTGCTGCGCGGCGCCCGGAACGATGCGCGCGATCTGCTGATTGTTGCGCACGATCGACAGTGTTTCGCGCTTGAACTCGACTTGATCAAGCATGCGCTTGAGATTTCTGGCCAAGGCGGTAGCGGTGATCGATTTCACGGGTTTTTTGATCATCAATCAGATTTTTCGTATTGTAGCAGATTATGCATATATCGCCGGTAAGGGTGGCCCGGCAAGCGCAGACAGATGGGGCGCCAAGCTCGAATTCTTCAGCGGGGCATTTGCCTTGGCTTTTTCCAGAAAACCATTAGAGGCTATCGCGTGCCCTTGCAGTAGAATTTCGGCCTCTGCCAAGAATTAGCGCGCTCCCATGAAACGTCCGATTTCCTTGAGTCTGGCCGGCACCGTGCTGGCTGCGCTTTGTTTTTCTGTTCCAACCCTTGCGCAAACCTGCTCCGGCGGCGATGCCTGGGTGGGCGACCTGACGCCGATCGCCGCACAAGACTGGAACCCCGCACGGGCTGCGCACCTGATGGAGCGCGCCGGCTTCGGCGAGACGCCTGAAGCTGTCGCGCGCATCGCAGCCCAAGATCCCGACAAGGTGGTGCGAGACTTGGTCGCTCCGCAGGGCATCGACAACAGCCAGCTTGCGGCGTTCGACGAATCCGGCGTGTTCGACGAGGGTTTGGATCCGTTCCCGCCCAGCCGTCCAGCGGCAACGGAATTGGCGAAAGAGAAGGGCGAAGCGCTCGGCGTGAAGGTCAAGCCAGGGGGCAACCGCCGCTTGCAACCAGTGGCGAACCGCTTTTTCTATTGGCTGCGCGCTAGCAAGCTGGAGACGCAGCGCCTGGCCTATTGGTGGGCGAACCGCATGGTGGCGACCAATCGGCCGCTGGAAGAGAAGATGGCGCTGTTCTGGCACGGCCACTTCGCCACCAGCGAAGACAAGGTGCGCGACTACCGCAAGATGTACAAGCAGCTGCAGTTGTTCCAATCGAAGGGCCTGGGCGATTTCCGCGAGCTGCTCATCGGTGTGGCGCAAGACCCGGCCATGCTTGCGTACCTCGATGCCGGCGTAAACGTCAAAGGTGCGCCGAATGAAAACTTCGCGCGCGAAATCATGGAATTGTTCACCATGGGCGTGGGCAACTACACCGAGCCGGACATCCGCGAGGGCGCGCGCGCGTTCACCGGCTGGAATTTCGTCGGCACGAAGTTCGTGGTGAACAGCGACAAGCACGATGGCGAGGAGAAAACGTTCCTCGGTCAGCGCGGCAAGTTCGACGGCGTGCAAGTGATCGACATCATCCTGAAACAGCCGGTCACCGCCGAATACATGGCGGCGAAACTGTATCGCTTTTTCGTGCGTGAAGACATCACGCCGGAAATGCGCAAGAAGTTGGGCGAGGTGTTGCGCAACAACAAGTACCAAGTCGCGCCGCTGCTAGAGACCATGTTCCGTTCGCGCGATTTCTACAGCAGCGCGAGTTGCGGCACGCATATCAAGAGCCCGGTCGAATTGGTCGTCTCGACCTACAAGAAGCTTGGCTCGCGCGATATTCCCGGCGTGCCGGATTTCCACGAGACGACTTCCGCGCTCGGCCAAACATTGTTTTGGCCGCCGACGGTGGCAGGCTGGGCGCACGGGCGCAGTTGGATCACGCCGGGGCTTTTGATCGAGCGCGGCAACTTCGCGCGTGACGTGGTGTTCCCGGATATCGCATTCGTGGCGCCCGATCGTCACCCGGGCGGCGACTATCAGATCCTGCAAGTAAGCGAGAAAACCGCGCGCGGGCTGGATATCACTAGCGCAACGCAGTCTGACGGCAAAGATATGATGGCGACTTCAAACATGATGGCCGATCGCGACGAGGACTTCAATACGCGCTTCGCCAGCTACCGTGGTTGGCAGATGGCGCTCCAGAGGGTGAAACCTTTGCCGCGTCACACGGCGCAACTTGATTTCTCCAAAATGGTGTTGGACAGCAAGGCGCGCGTGGAAACGGCGTCGGACGTGGTCGACTACTTCTTGCGCCGGATGTTAACCGTGCAGCCACCAGCGCAAACCCGCGAGCGCTTGGTGCAGTTTTTGGAAAAGGAATTGGGCACCAAGGATGTCGGGCAGGCGCAAACGTACATGGAAGAGAGTTTGCGCATGTTGATGCATCTCATCCTCAGTCTGCCGGAGTATCAGCTTAGCTAAGCAGTGTCATTGCGAGCAGAGCGAAGCAATTTCGTCTTGATTCCTGAGTGGCATGAGATTGCTTCGTCGCGCAAAAGCGCTCCTCGTAATGACTCATCCAACGAGAATTCGCCAGTTGTGGAGGCATCAATGAAAAACTCGATTACATTAAGTTTGACCCGCCGCCGCCTGTTGAGCGCAGCATGCTCCGGGATCGGATTGGGCGCCGCCGCTAAATTGGGCATGACGTCCGCTCTCGCTCGCGCTGCGGCCGAGACACAGAAGAGCAGCAACCGTATCTTGGTTGTCGTCGAGCTCTCCGGCGGCAACGACGGTTTGAACACCTTGGTGCCGTATGCCGACGATGCCTATTACAAGTTGCGGCCGCGCATCGGAATTCCCGCGAAGAAACTGTTGAAGATCGATGACCACTATGGTTTCAGCGGCGGCATGAAAGGTTTTGAGCAGCTTTACAAAGACGGCAAGATGGCCATCGTGCATGGCTGCGGCTATGAGCAACCGAATTTCTCGCATTTCACTTCCATGGCATATTGGCACACTGCGGCGCCCAATAGCGGCGAGGCGCTGGGTTGGGTCGGCCGCGTGGCGGATACTTTGCAACCGGACGGTGCGCAGAATTTCATCATCAACATCGACGAAGCGCAGTCGCTCGCCGTCAATAGCCGCGTGCACACGCCGGTCGTGTTCGACGATCCCGAGCGCTTCACGCGCAAGGGCGATGCGCAGGTGCGGCCGGTGTTCAACGAAATCGCCGATGCGAGCGCAGCGGCCAATCCCGCGCAGAAATTTTTGCTTGATGTTGCGCGCAGCGCGCGCGATGCTTCGCAGCAAGTGCGCGAGGCGTGGGCGAACTACCGCACGCCGGTCGATTACGGCATTGTGCCGCTCGGACTCAACAAGGTTGCCTCCCTGATTGAGGCGGGCATGCCGACGCGCCTGTATTACACCGGCTATCGTCATAACGCGTTCGACACGCACGTGCATCAAAGCGATGTGCACGCGCGCCAGCTTACCTACGTGGCCGACGCCATCGCAGGTTTCATGCGCGACATCGAGCGCCTCGGCCGCGCCGATGATGTGTCGCTGCTGATTTTTTCCGAGTTCGGCCGGCGCGCGGCGGAGAACACCAGCCTCGGCACCGATCACGGCACAGCGAATTTGATGTTCGCGGTGGGCAAACACGTGAAGGGCGGCCAGTACGGCACGCCGTCGAGCCTCACCGAACTCATGCCGGACGGCAATCTGCAATTCAGCGCGGATTTCCGTCGCGTTTACGCCACCATGATCGAGGGCTGGCTGCAGCACAAAGACAGCGCCGCAGTGCTGCGCGAGAAGTTCGAAACCTTCCCAATATTCGTCTAGTAGCGCCAAAAAACATCGCAAATCCTATATACTGCCTAAGGGATACCAGGGTGGATGGCGTGTATTCTTATTTACTATTGCTTACCTAGCCAAGTAAGCCTGTTTTCCCCGCTGTAGCAGCGCTGTTGGCGTAGGGGTTCGTAGTTGCGGGCTGTCGCGCGCAGGATGAGTGCAACGCTTCGCCCGTTGTCGCATAGGAGGCAGTTTGCATGCGCACCATCATCGAACCTTTTCGCATCAAGAGCGTCGAACCGATCCGCATGACGACGCCCGCCGAGCGGGCGGGCGCGATCGAGGCGGCTGGTTACAACGTGTTCCTGCTGCCCGCCCGCGACGTGTTGATCGATCTGCTGACCGACAGCGGCACCGGCGCCATGAGTGCGCAGCAATGGGCGGGCATGATGCAAGGCGACGAATCGTATGCCGGCAGCGATAGTTGGTATCGCTTCGAGCAGGCGGTCAAGGACATCTTCGGTTTTGCCCATGTCATTCCCACGCATCAAGGCCGCGCGGCCGAGCGCATTTTGTTCAGCGTCATGTGCAAGGCTGGGCAAGTGGTGCCGAACAACGCGCACTTCGATACCACGCGCGCCAACATCGAATTCACCGGTGCACAGGCGCTCGATCTGCCGTGCGAGGAGGCGCGCGAGCTGGCGCAGTCCCATCCGTTCAAAGGCAACATCGATTTGGCGGCGCTCGAGCGCGTGCTGGAAACGCGCGGCGGGCAAGTGCCGCTGGCGATGATGACGGTGACCAACAATGCCGGCGGTGGACAGCCGGTGTCAATGGCGAATATTCGTGCCGTATCGCAGCTGTGCCGCGCTCACCAAGTGCCGTTCTACATCGACGCCTGCCGCTTCGCGGAGAACGCCTACTTTGTCCAGCAACGCGAAGCGGGCTACCGCGACAAATCCCTCATCGACATCGCCCGCGAGATGTTCTCTTATGCCGACGGTTGCACCATGTCAGCCAAGAAAGACGGCATGGCCAACATCGGCGGCTTCCTTGCCACGAACGATGCTCTCCTCGCCGCGCAGCAGCGTGACTTGTTGATCCTCACCGAGGGTTTTCCCACTTACGGCGGGCTGGCCGGGCGCGATTTGGAGGCGATCGCCGTGGGCTTGCACGAAGCATTGCAGCAGGATTATCAGAACTATCGCGCCGTCTCGACCGCTTATCTAGGCAATAACATCGCGCAAGCGGGCGTGCCGATCATGCAGCCCCCGGGCGGGCACGCGATCTATATCGATGCAGCAAAGTTCTACCCGCATATTTCGCCGCTGGAATTTCCCGGTATCGCGCTTACGGTAGATCTGTACCGCCATGCGGGCATCCGCGCGGTGGAGGTCGGCAGCGTCATGTTCGGCGCGAAAGATGCGGCAGGCAATCCTACGGCGGCGCGCAACGAGTTGGTGCGTCTGGCGGTGCCACGGCGCGTGTACACACAAAGCCACATCGACTACGTGGTGGAAGCGATCGTCGAAGTGTTCGCGCAGCGTGGCGCGGCGCGCGGTTATCGAATTACCGAGCAACCGGCGTTTCTGCGGCATTTCAGCGCGCGTTTCGCGCCACTCTAGCGCTGCGTTCGCGCAGCCGCGGCACGTCCGCTCAGATTTCTATCACCAGGCTCGGATCGAACTGCAGGTTTTCCGAATGCCCCTGTTCGGGATAGCCGCGCGGATTGCACATGATCCGTGTGGCGCCGACATAGTGGTTGAGCGAGGTATGCGTATGTCCATGGCACCACACGGCGATTTCATTGCTGGACAAGATGCCGGTCAGGTCGCTGACGAAACCGGGATTGGCTGGCGAATCCTTGAACTTCGGCGCGATGCAACTGGGATGCGGGCAGTGATGCGAGACCACCACCGTTTTACCGGCAAATGGCTGGGCCAGCGCCTGCTCCAGCCAGGCGCGGGCGGTGTGGTGCAGGGCAATTGTGTCTTGCGGCAGTAGCGGTCGGTCCCCCATCCGGATGCGCACGTAGTCGGTCATACAGCGGGCGGCGTCGCCAACTGCCTTGTTGACATCGCCGTTCAGGGCAAAATCCGTCCACAACGTGGTGCCGAGAAATCGCACTCCATTGACGACTAAGGCCTTATTGTCCAGAACATGAACGTGATCGGGCTTCGCGGCATGCTCTAGGACTGAGCGCATGGCTTCGAACTGCAGGAAGTCGTACTCGTGATTGCCAGGGACGTAGATCACCGGGCAGGCGAAATGACGCCCGGCCCACTCGACACCCAACAGGCCGTTGTGGATATCGCCCGCAAGCACGACCAGATCTTGCTCAGCCTCCGGCGGCACCCAGGGATCATGTTCCAGGTGCAGGTCGCTCAGCAGGCGCAACCGCACGCTCAAGTTTGCTGTGGCTGGCGGCGCGTCAGGCGAGTCGTGGTCTGCTTATTGGCACGCCGCATGCTGCGGCGCAGCGCAAAACAGGTTGGGCAAATACGCGTCACACCCTGGTTGCCGGTGCGACGGAAGGGCCCATCCCGAAAACGCTGGCAATAGCTGCAAAATTGCTGTTGTTGCATAGGCTATAAAACCTCGATCAGGCGCCATCATAGCAGGCATGACGATGTTGCGCGTTGCCAACCGGTTAGCGGCGCCATCACCGCTGCGCTAGAGGGCGAACAGTCTCCCAGCTAGAGTTATGTGGCGGCCGCCAGGTCAACGGGTAAGAAATTGCGCGCAATTTGCTTTCCTTTGCGGGCGCGCTTGCCGACATACTCGTTTAGTTGCTTCCCCGTAAGGCGCTGCTCCGCCGCCTTACCACCGCGGCCCGTGCCGCTAATCACCAAATTTTCACCGCTTACGACCACCGCTCCGGTCAAGCGTTCGCCTGTGTCCAAGCCCATGACGATCACGCCACGGCCACCGCTGGGCAGCTCCTTCATTTCATCCAACAAGAACACCAGCAAACGGCCTTGCTGCGATACGGCGGCGACCGCTTTGGCGTTGCGCGGATCGAACGCATGGGGTCTGAGCAACTCGGCGCCCTCATTCAAATTCACGAATTGCTTGCCCGCTTTGTTGCGAGCGCTCAAATTGCCCGGGCTGCAAATCAACCCATAGCCGTCCGAAGTGCTCAGCAATAGTTTTTGCACCGGTTGGCCGCAGAGCATGCCGACCACACGGGCACCGAGGCCAAGATCGATCAAACTGGTGACTGGAACGCCGTCGCCACGGCCGCCAGGCAAACTCGCCGCCGGCACAGTATAAACGCGTCCTTGGCTGGCGATAAAGGTGACGTTGTCGACGCTGCGGCATTGCTGCAGAGCGAGCAGAGCGTCTCCCTCTTTGAATGAAATGCTGGTGGCGTCGATGTCATGGCCTTGTCGCGCGCGAATCCAGCCTTTTTGCGACAAGATCACTGTGAGAGGTTCATCGATTACCGGCACTTCCACTTCCGCCACCTCAGCACGTTCGATCAATGTGCGGCGCGCGTCGGCATATTTCTTGACGTCCTCGCGCATTTCCTGGGCCAGGAGCGTGCGCAGCGCCGCGGGCTTGTCGAGCAATTTTTGCAGCCTCACTTGCTCGGCTTGCAGTTCCTTGATCTCTTGTTCAATCTTGATCGCTTCGAGTTTAGCCAGTTGGCGCAGGCGAATCTCCAGGATGTCTTCCGCTTGGCGCTCGGTGAGCGTGAAGGCTTTGATGAGATCGGCTTTAGGGTCATCGGCTTGCCGGATGATGCGGATGACTTTGTCGATGTTCAGCAGGACCAGCGCACGGCCCTCGAGCACATGCAAGCGGTCCAGCACTTTCTCTAGTCGGTGCGCGCTGCGCCGGCGCAACGTTTCCAACCGAAACTCGATCCATTCATGCAAGATTTCGAGCAGCGGTTTTTGCCGTGGCCGGCCATCGCGCCCGATCGCGACAAAGTTCACCGGGAAGTTACCTTCCAAGCTGGTGTGCGCCAGCAGCAGCTGGGCGAAAGCTTGACTGTCCTGGTTGCGCGATTTTGGTTCGAACACCAGCCGCACGCGCGCGTCCTTGCCCGATTCGTCGCGGATGCCGTCGAGCGAAGCAAGGATTAACTGCTTAACCTGCAATTGGTCTTGGCTCAGCGACTTCTTGCCGAGCTTGACTTTGGGGTTGGTCAGTTCTTCGATCTCTTCCAACACTTTCTTGGCGTTGGTAAGCGGCGGCAGTTCGGTCACCACGAGTTGCCATTGGCCGCGCGCCAACTCCTCGATCTTCCAGCGCGCGCGCAGTTTCAATGGGCCGCGTCCGGTTGCGTACACTTGGTGGATTTCGGCGGGGGAGGAGATCAACTGACCGCCTCCCGGGAAATCCGGGCCGGGCAATAGCTTCAGAATGTCGGCAAGTTCCGCTTTGGGTTGATCGATGAGTTTTATGCAGGCTTCGGCGACCTCCTTGAGATTGTGCGATGGCATTTCGGTGGCCATGCCCACCGCAATGCCGCTGGCGCCATTGAGCAGCATGAACGGCAGACGCGCAGGCAGCAATGCCGGCTCCTTGAACGCGCCATCGAAGTTGGGCACGAACTCGACCGTGCCCTGGTCGATTTCATCCAGCAGCAGCGCGGCGATTGGCGTTAGGCGGCACTCCGTGTAGCGGTAGGCCGCTGCCGGATCGCCGTCGGGTGAGCCGAAGTTGCCGTGACCGTCGATCAAGGGATAGCGCAGCGAGAAATCCTGTGCAACGCGCACCAGCGCCTCGTAAGTCGAGGAATCTCCATGCGGGTGAAACTTGCCCAATACTTCACCAACCACGCGCGCGGCTTTCACCGGTTTGGCGCTGGGCCCCAAACCCATTTCCGACATCGCGTACAGAATGCGCCGCTGTACCGGCTTCTGTCCGTCCGCCACGTCCGGCAAGGCGCGGCCTTTGACCACCGAGATGGCGTACTGCAAATAGGCGACTTCCGCGTACTGCGCGAGCGGCGCGGACTCGCCCTCGCCGCCGTTGCCAGGAGGCGATGCAGGCGGCGGCGAACCCGGCGGCGCGCTTGCCTTTGTCTTTGGATCGTCGAACAAATCGGACTGCTGCACTAGAAGTCTCCCTCAACGGCGTTGCCGTTTTCTTCCAGCCACATACGCCTTTGCGCGGCTTCGCTCTTTCCCATCAGCAGCGTCATCTTGCTGCGCACGAACTCCAGCCCGGCATCATCGAAGCCGACCTGCAACAGTTTGCGGGTGTCGGGATTGAGCGTTGTTTCCCATAGCTGAGCCGGATCCATTTCGCCCAAACCCTTGAAGCGCGAAACCTGCCACCCGGCGGGTTTCAGCCCATCCTTCTTGAGCTTGTCTTCGGTATGCTTAAGCTCGGCCTCATCGAGCACATACACTTTGCGCGGCGGCTTGTTCTTGCCGTGACCGGGCACATCAATGCGGAACAAAGGCGGGCATGCAACGTAGATATGGCCGCTTTCGATCAATTTGGGGAAGTGCGCATAGAACAAAGTCAGCAGTAGCACGCGAATATGCGCGCCGTCGACGTCGGCGTCAGACAAGATGACGATCTTGTCGTAGCGTAGCGCCGACAAGTCCAAACTTGCCTGCATCGTGTGCGGGTCGATGCCGATCGCCACGGCGATGTCGTGCACTTCGTTGTTGGCGAACAAGCGGTCGCGTTCGACTTCCAGCGTGTTTAACACCTTCCCGCGCAGCGGCAGCAGCGCTTGGTACTCTTTATCGCGCGCCATTTTGGCGCTGCCACCGGCGCTATCGCCTTCGACCAGGAACAGTTCGCGGCGGCGCACATCATCGGTTTCGCAGTCGGTGAGTTTACCCGGCAGCACGGCGACGCCGGAAGACTTGCGCTTCTCCACCTTTTGCGAGGCGCGCTGCCGATTCTGCGCTTGTGTGATGGCGAGTTCGGTAATGCGTTTGCCGTATTCGACATGCTGGTTGAGCCACAATTCGAACGGATCCTTTACCGCGTTGGCAACCAAGCGCACCGCCTCACGGCTGTTCAATCGCTCTTTGATCTGACCTTGAAACTGTGGGTCAAGCACTTTGGCGGATAGCACAAAATTGACGCGCGCGAATACGTCGTCCGGCACCAGCCTGATGCCTTTGGGGAGCAGGCCGTGAGTTTCGGCGAAGCGCGCTACGGCGCTGAACAGCCCTTCGCGCAATCCGGCTTCATGCGTGCCGCCGGTGGGCGTAGGGATCAAGTTGACGTAACTCTCGCGCACCGTCGCGCCGTCCTCGCTCCAGCCGACTACCCATGCTGCGCCTTCGCCTTCGGCGAAGCCGCTGCTCTCATCGGTTATGTACTTTTCACCATCGAAATGCGGGACGACGAGTGCATTGCCTTGCAGCGCCTCGTTCATGTAACCGACCAAGCCGTCGGGATATGACCAGGTCTTGATCTCCTTGCTCTTCTCCAAGGTCAGAGTTATACGCACTCCCGGCAGCAGCACCGCGCGCGCGCGCAGTACCCGCTCGAGTTCCAGCGCGTTGACGTGCGGACTTTCAAAGAATCTGCCATCCGGCCACAAGCGCACCAGCGTCCCGGTGGCTCTGGCGGCAGTTCCGGTGCGTTTCAGTGCTTCGTGCACCTCGCCTTGCTCGAACGCGATATTGTGAATAGCACCATCGCGCGTGACTTGGCACTCCAAGCGTTTGGATAGCGCGTTGGACACGGATACGCCAACGCCGTGCAGACCGCCCGCGAAGCGGTAGGCGCCGCCCGAAGTCTTATCGAACTTGCCGCCTGAGTGCAGGCGCGTGAAGATGAGTTCCACCACCGGCCGCTTTTCTTCCGGATGTGGTCCGACCGGAATGCCGCGGCCGTCGTCCGAGACAGAGATCGAGCCGTCGCTGTGCAGCGTAACCGCGATGCTCTTGGCATGCCCCGCGAGACACTCGTCAGAGGCGTTGTCGATGACCTCCTGCACGATGTGCAAAGGGCTCGCGGTGAGAGTGTACATGCCCGGGCGGTGGCGCACCGCTTCCAGGTCTTTGAGTACACGAATGGAGCTCTCGTCGTATTTTGCTTTGTTAGCGGGCCGGCTCATGCGTTCATGGGTAATTGAAGTAGCGGACAGCTCTAATCGAGAGATGCGAATAATAACGGCAATCGCGCCGGGCAGTGACATCAGCATGCCGAGCGCGCCATATGATGGACGCGCTCGCAAAAACTAGGAAGGGCCGCCCAGGGCGATACCGCAATCTAGAGAACGGCTAGAACCAGTAAGAAACCTCGGCAAATACCGCTCGATTGTCCGACAAGCTGCCGAAGAAACTTTCATCGCTGCCGCCGTAGTATTCAGCGCCGACAATCCCTTTGAGGCGGTCGCTGAATGCATAAGTGACCTTCGGCCGCAGCAAATAGCCGCGCGGGTCGAAGCCGTACACCGCGGCGAACTCGCCTTCGAGGGTGTCGTTCCACCACTTCTTGCTGATGCGGGTGGTCACGCCATACTCGGCCTTCTTGCCTTGGTTGCTAGAGATCGCGCTTTGCGTGGCGACGCCGCTGACCACAGGGTTGGCAATGTTTGACGGGTCGTGATATTTGCTGACGTAGCGGGAATACATCTGCACGTTGATGCTCAGGTTGTCCATAACGGTGCGTTCTACGCCGAACACGCCGAAAAAGAACGGATTCTTGATTTCCGGATCATCGCCGTCGCTATCTCGGGTGCGCGTGTACGCGAACTCCCAGCGGATGCCGTATTGCCCGGCCGTGGTCGCGCCGTCGAGTCCAAGCACCTGTATCTTGTGATGGGTAGCCTGTGCGACCAGTGCAGGCAAAGCGCTCGCTTTGATGCGCCAGTCGGGCACTAAATCGTAACCGTAGTAGTACGACACGGACCAATCAACGCGCCCGCCGGATTGCTCGAATTTGACAGCGAAGTTGTCCGCGTCGTCGGGAATATCCTTCTCCATGCCGAACCCGGCCGGCAGTGGAACTGGGTAGCGATGCGGGCGAAAATCCGGCAACCAAACCGCGTGCAGCGAGTGCTGCTCGCCGATCGCCATTTTGGAGCGCAGCGCGAGGCTGCCGAAACGGTTGTCGTCCTCCTCGGGCACCAGCAGCGTGAAATCGCGCGGTGTGAGATTGTCGGTGGGGTTGATTCTGTCGGCGCGGCCCCACGCGATGATCTGCTTGCCGATGCGCAAATCCCATTGATTCAAGCGCAAATCGACGTAGCCCTCACGCAGCCTGTTGCGGTCGCGATTGGATTCACCGAGATCCTCTACGCCGACGTGCCCCGCCGCGTAGACGCCCACATCGTCGGTGAACTTGCGGTAGAAACGCGCCCATAGCATCGCGTTATCCACGCCTTTGTCGTCATCCAGCATCTTGTTCGACGTCCAGCGGCTGGCGCGCACTGAACCATCAATACCAAATTTGTTAAGCGTTGAATTCAGCGCCGACCAGGTGCCGTTGTCCTCGCTGGCGGTCGCGGCGGTACTGAGCGTCGCGGCCAAGAAAATTCGGGTTGCTCGCCGCAGGAAGCCACGCCGGCTCGGTTCTCTAACTGCGCATTGCGGCATTGTTATGGTTGCTCCATATAGCGCGTGGTGAAATAGTCATCTTTGATGCCTTGATTCACTTTTAGATTCTCGATCTTGATTACTGTGCTATGCCCGCTCTGCAAGTCTTGCGCGTTGAGTTCGTCGGCGGACCAGCGACCGTTGGCCGGATCGACCAATTTCCAACCAACGAACCCGATCCTTTTCCAGAGCTCGCCGGTTTCGTCGTAGAGCTCGCCCTTCTGCGTAAGCAGACTGTCTTTGCGAATCCAGCCCACTCGCTTTGAATAGCCGGTGTTGGCCTTGACGGCGGGTGTTTTGGGGGTCGATTCGATCACGTAACAAGCGATACCGTCAACGGGTTCTTCACGCACCAACTGATGGTTCCATTCGTTGACCTTATGCCCGATGACGTCACCGTAGGAGAAATCGGTGCCCACAAAGCTCGATTTCTTTTCGCTTGCAACCATGCGGCGTACTTTTTTCAGTGCCGGCAGGTAGATCCACATGTCGTCGTCGCGATCGGAGTTTTCGATCAGCAGCGAAACCGTGCCTTTAATATCCGCGGGCGCGAGAAAGCGTGTCATGCGCATGTTGTCAACGCCATTGGCTTGCAGTTTCGTCGTGCCGAATGTCTTGCGCACGCGTTGTTGCCCATTCTTGTTTGTTAACGTGAATGTTGCATCGGCAACGGAGTCGCCCAGCTTCGCCACCAGGAAGTTTTTTTCCATGATTTCCACCGCACTCGGAGCAGCTCGAGCCGAACGCGGTTGCAGCGCGCCGCTTAACGAAACGGCGATTACTGCAATGGCTACGGTCGCAGCCTTGGTGCTTTTCAACTGCATAGGGCCTCCATCAAATACAAATCTTGGGCGAAACTTGAGTACCAACGCCGGAAGCAACGTTAGCGCCGCCGTTACGCTGACAAGCATGGCGCAGGCGATCAGAATCGCATTCCAGGTATGCGGGTAGAAACCGAACGAAAGCAATTGCACTGCGTAACCGCCCGCTACGGCGGAGGCGACGAATAGACTCGCTTTTCCGGCTGTGGCCAGAACTTTGCGCGTGGCTGCGCGCTCGTCCATGCCATGCTGCCATTCTTCGCGCATGCGATAGAGCAAATAGATTGCATAGTCGGCGCCGATGCCGACGGCCATCGCTGAAATGAGCGAAGTCGGAATGTTGAGCTCGATCCCGGTCAATCCCATGACGCCGAAGTTCACCAGCACCGCGAGCAGCAACGGCGTCAACACCAGCAGTCCGGCGAACGCCGAACGGAACACCAGAGAAGAAATGACAAACACGACGCTGGCGATCTGCACAATATTCCAGATCTTGCTGTTGACCAGCACTTCAGTAAGCGCCGCACCCTGGGGCACGCTGCCTCCCACGCTGACTTGAACGCTGTTGGGAAAATGCTGTTTGGCGAACGCATCAATCTTGTCGATCAAGCCAGTCACATAGTGGCTGCTGTCCGTTTTTAGGAAAGCGGTGATGCTCGCTGACTTGTAGTCGTAGTCGACGTAAGTGTCGAAATCGGCCGGCTCGCCCGACATGGAATAGAGCAGCAGGTACTGGGCGATCAAATCCGCGCTGTCGGGAATGACGTCGAAATTCGCTGCATCACCGTTCATGGCGCGATGCATGCGTTTGATGAAATCCGCCAGCGAGACGGTTTTGCCAATATTGGGCTGCTGTTGCAGGAACACCTGCAACGCATCCATGGCCTTCAGCACGGCAGGATTCTTGATCGCATCCGGCTCTGCGCCCTTGACCAGCACGTAAACGGTATTGGTGCCGCCCAGCCGCTCGTTGAGGGCGCGGTCCTGTTGTTTGATCGGCAGCCAGTCGGCGAACAGGCTCTTCGTGGAGCTGTCGACCGTGACTCGGCTAAGCCCGACGAGCGCCAACGCGATCGCCAATCCGGCAGCGAAGTAGACGCGCTGCCGCTTCGGTCCAGTTAACCAGTCGGCGATCGCGTTGGTAAGGCGATCCCAAAAGCGTTCTTTGCGTTCCAGGCTGCGTTCTTTGTCGCTGGGCGCGGGCAGCATGGAGCGCAGCGCGGGAATGAAAGTCATTTCAAGAATGAGCGCGCCCAGGATGCCGATGCCGGTAAAAATACCGAACACCCGCACCGAGGTAATGTGGAACACGGTGAGGGAGAAGAACCCGAGCGCGGCGACCAAACCTGCCGTCAGCATCACCGGTCCCACCGCGATGATGGAATCGACCACGGCCTGCCGGTTCGCCGCATGCGGCGTGAGCGACGTGGTTTCGCGCAAGCGGTGGTATTCCTCATAATAGCGCTTAAGTAATTGCACGGCGTGGCCGGCGCCCACTGCGAGTATCAAGATCGGCGTGAAGCCGTTGAAGATATCCAGAGGAATTTTGGCCGCGCCCATCATGCCCAGCCCCCACACGACAGCGAGCAGCGGCGTGACCAGCGGCAGGATCAATCCTTGCCAAGTGCGAAACGCCTCGAAGTGAATAAGGCCAACGATCAGCACTGCTAGCGGAAATAGCCAGACGATGCGATCGGAAAATATCTCGATTTGCGCCAAGAAATCGGGTAAGCCGCCGACCGCGATGTCAACGGTTGCGTCGCGTTCCGCAGCCAGAAGCGGTTCGATGTTTGCCATGATCTCGCGAAAGCCGCCGCCGCCGGCATCGCGAAATTCCGCTAGCACAGCAGTAGTGCGCCCATCTTTGGCCACGATCGAGTTGTGGTAAGCGCTGTTGCGTTGCACCGCTGCACGCAGCCGCTGCATGGCTTCGGCGCTGCGCGGCACTTCGACCATCAGCGGGCGCACTTCCATGCCTTCGGCGGTGCCGAGGATGTCCTTAGCCTTGCGCGCGCTTAGGCTGAGCAAGTTTTCGCGCACCACGCCCGGTGATTCGCGCAGCTTGTTGGTAAGGCGCTGCACCTTTTCGAGCACCGCGCTCTGGTAGATGTCGCCCTGCTTCGGCGTGATGCCGATGACAACGACGTACTTGGAGCCGAAGATTTTTTCCACCTCGAGCGTCGTTACCACATAGGGATGCTCAAATGGCAACATGGTGTTCGGATCGATCACCATGCGCAGGTTTTTCGCGTAGGTGAGCAGCACCACGGTAATGAGCGTGATGAGGCCGATCACCAGCCAGCGCCAGCGCAGGATCTGTTCGATGTAAGCGGCCAGAATCCGCTGTCCTAACGGCATGCTGCATCCTCCTTGGCGAACGTTCGGCCGCCGTGCGCGCCTGGCAGGTTGGTGGCCGTCCCGTGCTGTGGACGGCGCGCGACGCTGCGCAAGATCATGCGGCTGACAGTCAGAGCGACGCGTTCCAGCTCTTCCTTTGCGTACATCTGCACCAGTAGCGGCACGTCGAACAGGACGGTGGCAGCCAAGATCGCTTCCGCGGTTTCGCGCACGTCAACGCAATCGAATTCCCCGCTGGCGATGCCGCGCTCCAGCAAAGTGGCGATCTGCCCGAGTTTGACCTTGGTGTGGGCATCGATCACGTCGCGGCGCTCGCGCCCAATGGCCTCGACCACTTGGTTGATGAGTGGGTCGCTAGCGCAGCGCTCATAGGTGCAAGCCAAGGTTTCCGTGATGTAGTGCGCGAGACCCTCCGAGGCCGGCACGGGAGCGGCGACGGCCACGGTGTGCAGCCGCGCTTCCTCTTCCCCCAAGCAGCGCGCCGCCAAGTGCGCGGCAATGTCCTGCTTATTGGCGAAGTAGCGATATAGGTTGGCGGCGGACATGCGGCAATCGCCGGCGATCTCCGCCATGGTGGTCTTGTTGTAGCCGTAGCGGCGAAAGCGCTCGCGCGCCGCGCTCAAAATCTGCTCGTGGGCCGAGACTTCCAGCAAAGCGTTCATCGGCGCTAAGGCTAAGGCCTTAGTTGTGAATAGTCAACGCTTTGTTCAGTCATCGCTGTCTGGTACTAGATCTGAGAACTATCTAATAGCGTATTGAAATAATGAGATAATTTCTCGCTCGGTGGCGCGCGAGCCCGCCATCGAGCACCGATCTAGCGCCCTATTTCGGCCAAAGCACCATACCCGTGAACGGTGCCACATACGCTTGCAGCGTAACCAACAAGCCCATCAGGCAAGCCAGCGCGATGGAATGGAAGAACACGTAGCGCAGAATCTCGCCCTCATGCCCGACATAGTTGGTTGCGGTGGAAGCCACCACGATCGATTGGGCGTCGATCATCTTGCCCATTACGCCGCCGGAGGAGTTGGCTGAGGCCATCAGCACCGGGCTCAAATTGAGTTGCTCCGCGGTTATCTTCTGCAGGCCGCCGAACAGCACGTTCGACGCAGTGTCCGAGCCGGTCAGCGCCACGCCGAGCCAACCGAGGAGCGTGCCGAAGAACGGATAAAACACGCCCGCGCCCGCGAACGCCAGGCCTAGCGTCGCATCTACGCCGGATACGCGTGTGACGAAACCGAGCGCCAGCATGGCGGCGATGGTGAGCAGAGAATAGCGCACGATCCAGAGTGTTTCGCCATACATGCGCAGCATTTTTCCGAAGGGAATACCCATGACGAATCCGGCAATGATCGAAGCGAGCAAAATGCCTGTACCGGTGGCTGAAGCCCAGTTCAGCGAATAGACGGCGCTTTCCGGCTTCGCATCGACCGGCGCGACCGGCGGCACTCGCACAATCTTTTGGTGCAAGCCGTCGATCGGGAAGTCGATCTTGGTAACGGCGGCGTAGGCTGCTTTGACCTCCGGTGTGCCGGCGACCTTGTCCGCCGGAGTCACGCCATTAAGAAAATTCTTCACCTGCGGCGTGCCCCATGCAAACACCAATAAGCTCAGTATGGCCCACGGCATCCACGCCTTTTTTACCAGCGCGCGATCGTGGCGCTTCAGCTGCGCGCTGTCTGCCGCCTCCTGGCTGCTGACGGACTGACCTTGCCGGGTGACGGAGAGCCAAATGCGCTTCGGATGCCACACTTTAAGAAACGCGGCCAGCGCCACCATCGAGACGATCGCTGCGACCACATCGACTAGCCACGGACCGTGAAAGTTCGACACTAAGTACTGCGGCACCGCGAAGCTGACACCCGCGACCAAAACCGCTGGCCAAATCTCCATCATGTTGCGCCAACCGACAAATGCCCAAATCAGCCAGAACGGCACGATGACGGAAAAGAACGGCAATTGGCGCCCGGTCATGGCCGAAAGCTGATGCAAGTCCAAGCCGGTGACGCTGGCCAGCGCTATGATCGGTGTGCCCAGCGCACCGTATGCCACCGGCGCGGTGTTGGCGATGAGCGAGAGCCCGGAGGCGGCCAGCGGCGAAAAGCCCAATCCGATCAAGATAGCACCGGTGACCGCCACCGGCGTGCCGAAGCCGGCCGCGCCTTCAAAGAAGGCCCCAAAGCAAAACGCGACCAACAGCAACTGCAAACGCCGATCGTTGGTGATGCCAGCGATGGAATCTTGCAGCACGTCGAACAAGCCGACGTCCTTGGTCATACGGTACAAAAAGATGATGTTGAGAATGATCCAGCCGATCGGCAGCAGTCCGAACAAGGCGCCCCACAATGCCGATTTCCCGGCCATCTCAACCGGCATGCCGTAGCCGACGATGGCTACCAGCAGTGCCACCGCCAACCCGGCCATAGCGGCAACGTGTGCTTTCATGTGGAACAGTCCGATGCCGCCGAGCAGCACGATGACCGGCAGCGACGCGATCAAGGTCGACAGCCACTTACTGTTGAGCGGATCGTAAACTTGGTGCCACATGCAAACTCCCCCTGTAGTGGGTCGCAGCCGGGCGACTCGCGTCAGGCCGGCCGCGACGCTGTTTTTGTTACCATGCGAAGGCTGCGATGGTAGTGCAATCGGCTCGGACTGTCGAGGCGCGGATCGATCGTGCAGACGCTGAGTTGTGTACATACACATCCATGTGTGTGTCCAAAAGGACCGTGTGTAACTAGTGTTGGGACTATCAGCCATGGAGTATGCATGGATAGACGCTCAGAAGTTGGCCTTTACGTTCCATTGCAGCCAATGCTGAACGCGGCCGCTGCAAATTTGACGTTGCAGGAACTCACGCGCAGTGCGGATGATCTGAGAGCAAGGAGCCTTTCCGCTTTCCTCCACGCAGCATTCATCGACAACGGGAGCGATCATGAATTTGCGTCTTATGCGGTTATTAGTCTTATTTGGGTTGTTGAGTCTAGGCGCGCTGGCCCGCGCGGGGATCGAGGAGGAGGTGCGCGCTGCGGACGACACCCGGCACTTGGGTTTGTCGACCAATGACATGCAGCTGTGGACCTCTGTCATGGGCGACGATGTTATATACATACACTCGTCCGGCGTGATGGATGTGGGCAAGGATGCACTGACCGCGCCTTTCCGCAAAGGCGAAATCAAGATCAAGAATTTCGTGCGGGAAGTGATGCGCGTGCGCGTCGTCAACGACAATCTTGCTCAAGTGATAGGCACCGGCACGCCGACCGTGCTGCGTGGCGACCAGGAATCATCCTTCGATTTGATCTACACCAGCACTTGGATTAAAGGTGCCGCTGGTTGGAAGATGACCCATTGGCAAGCGACGCGTTTGCCAACAACGAAGTAGTCCGCTGGCAACACGTTTGCCGCCAAAGTAGGCTTTGTTCACTCGGAGACATAGATGGCCACGTTCAATGTGAATGCTAAAGAAGTGAAGGTCGACGTCGAACCCGAAATGCCGTTGCTGTGGGTGCTGCGCGACGAGTTGGGTTTGACCGGAACCAAGTACGGCTGCGGCATCTCGGTGTGCGGCGCCTGTACGGTGCATATCGACGGCGAGCCGGTGCGTTCGTGCGTGCTGCCGAATTCCGCCGCAGTGGGCAAGAAGATCACCACTATCGAGGGTTTGTCGCAAGATTCATCGCACCCGATTCAAAAAGCCTGGGTGCAATTGCAGGTGCCGCAGTGCGGTTACTGCCAGAGCGGCATGATCATGGCCGCGGCGGCGCTGCTCAAGTCCAAGAAGCAGCCCACCGATGCGGACATCGAAGAGGCGATGACGAATATTTGCCGCTGCGGCACCTATGTGCGCGTGCGTGACGCGATTCACGCTGCGGCCAAGCTGGCGGCATAGGGAGAACATTATGAAACCAAACATGAATGCCGCGCGCCGTTCCTTTCTGCTGAAAAGTGCCGCGGTATCGGGCGGTCTGCTAGTGGGCTTTCGTCTGCCCGGTATCGCCGTCGCCGCCGAGGAAGCAAAAAAGGGCGTTGAGGTAACGCACTGGATCATGATTCATCCGGACGACAGCATCGCTATTCGCATCGCGCGTTCCGAATTGGGGCAGGGCAGTTTCACCGGCTTGGCGCAACTGGTCGTGGAGGAACTCGAGGCCGACTGGAGCAAAGTGCGCCCCGAATATGCCGATGTCAACGAGCACATCAAACGCAAGCGCGTCTGGGGCGGCATGTCGACCGGCGGCAGCCGCTCGATCCGCGACTCGCAAGAATATTTGCGCAAAGCCGGGGCCGCCGCGCGCGAAATGTTGGTCGCTGCCGCTGCGCAAAAACTGGAGGTGCCTGCCGCTGAATTGAGCGTTGCCAATGGCGTCATCACGCACAAGGCGAGCGGGCGCAGCGTGCGCTTCGGTCAAGTCGCCGCTACTGCGGCTGAGTTTGAGGTGCCGAAAGAGCCTAAGCTGAAAGACCCGAAGGATTGGAAGGTGATCGGCAAGTCGCTGCCGCGCTTCGATATCCCGGAGAAAGTTAACGGCCAGCAGATCTATGCGGCGGATATGCGCCTTCCTGGCATGCTGCACGCTTCGGTAGCGCAAGTGCCGGTGTTTGGTGGCAAGCTTAAGGGCTATGACGAGGCCAAGATCAAAGGCATGCGCGGCGTGAAAAAAGTAGTTGCCGCCGACGACTGGGTCGCTGTTGTCGCCGACAATTGGTGGCGTGCGCATCAAGCGCTGAAAGCGATGCCGATCGAATGGGATGGCGGCGAGCACACTAAAGTATCGAGCGAATCGATCAAGCAGTTCTTGCGCACCGGCATCGAGGCGGGCGACGTGCCGGTGGCGCGTAAAGACGGCGACGTCGATGCGGCGATGAAGTCGGCGGCGAAAGTGGTCGAAGCGGAGTTCTACGCGCCCTATTTGAATCACTCGACCATGGAGCCGCAAACTGCCACCGCGCTCGCTAAAGACGACAGCATCGAAGTGTGGGTCGGCACGCAGAACGGCGAGGCCACCATTGCCGCTGCATCGGAAGCTGCGGGTGTACCGCTGGAAAACGTCATCGTACACAAGATGCATGCGGGAGGCGGTTTCGGCCGGCGCGGACCGCATCAGGAATACACGCGCCAAGCGGTGAAGATTGCGCAGAGCATGCCCGGCACGCCGGTGCGCTTGCAGTGGTCGCGCGAAGAGGACATGCAGCAAGGCCGCTACCGTCCGGTGGCGATGGTGAAACTGCGTGGTGGATTGGATCAGAACGGCAATTGGATCGCATGGAATGTGCGCCAAGCCGATCAGTCGATTCTCAGCACCGTGGATTTGGGTCCGAATATCCGCGTCAAAGACGGTGTCGATCCGATCGGCACGCGCGTGTTCAGCGACAACCCTTACGCCGTGCCGAATTTCCGCAACGAATATGCCATGCGCAACACTCACGTGCCACCAGGCTTTTGGCGCGCCGTGGCGCACACGCATAACCCGTTTTTCCGCGAATGCTTCATCGATGAGTTGGCGCATGCCGCGGGCAAGGATCCATACCAGTTCCGCCGGCCGCTGCTGGAGAAGAAAACCAAAGATCTGGGCGTGCTCGATGCGGTGGCGAAAGCCGCGGCGTGGGAAAAACCCGTTAAGGCGGGCCTGCAGCGCGGCATCGCGGTGGTGGACGGCTACGGCAGCTTCACCGCGGCGGTGGTCGAGCTCGCGGTGAAAGATAAGGCGATCCAAGTCGAGCGCGTCATCGTCGCCATCGACAGCGGCTATGTGGTCAATCCGGATGCGGTCAAGGCGCAGATTGAGAGCGGCATTATTTGGGCGTTGAGTGCGTTGATGCACGAGGAGATTACGATCAAGGACGGGCGCGTCGAGCAAACCAACTTCGCCGACTATCCGGTGCTGCGTCTGGCGCACACGCCAAAAGTCGAATCGCTGATCGTGCCGAGCGGCGGCTTCTGGGGAGGCATCGGCGAGCCGCCGATGATTGCAGTGATTCCCGCAGCGTGCAATGCGATCTTTGCCGCCACCGGCAAACGCCCGCGTTCACTACCGCTTAAACACGAGGGCTTCAGCTACGCCTAGCATCAGGCAACGCCGTGATTTCTTGATCGCGGGCCTGGCCGGTGGCTGGGCCCTGATCGCGCGTCCGGCGTTGGCGACGCCGGAGAGCTTGGCACAGGCACTGAAGCAGACCTTCGAGGATCGGGCGATTACTCCCGGCCGCGTTAAACTCGATCTGCCGCAACTGGTGGAGAACGGTAATATAGTGCCGGTGAGCATCGAAGTGGATAGCCCGATGACCACGGCCGACTATGTGAACCGCATTTATCTATTTGCCGAACGAAACCCCTTGCCGAGGATGGTCGAGTTCCAACTCGGCCCTCACAACGGCCGCGCCCGCGTGGCCACTCGCGTGCGTGTAGCGAGCCCGCAGCATCTGCTGGTGGTGGCGCAGATGAGTGATGAGTCGCTGTGGTCGGCTACGGCTCAGATCGACGTGACTGCCGCGGCATGCGGCGATTGAGGGGCGATAGCGATGCCGTTAGCAATGTTCCCCTCGCGCGCACAGGTGAAGGCGTGTGTGGTGCCAGGTAGTGCTTCGCTTGTGGAGAATTGATCGTGGCTATTGGGCCTGCCAATATCAGACTGCCCGCTAGCGCCAAGCGCGGCGAGGTTATTGAAGTGCGCGCGATGATCCAGCACGTGCATGAATCCGGCTTCCGCCCAGACAATGTCGGCAAGCCGATTCCGCGCAATATCGTCGAGCAGTTCGCTTGCAGCTATAACGGGACTGAAGTGTTTCGCGTCAAACTGCATCCCGCAGTGGCGAGCAACCCTTACTTTGCGTTTCACGTCAGGGTCGAGCAATCAGGCGAGTTTGTGTTCTATTGGCGCGACGACAAGGGCGCAGAGCACATACACAAGCAGAGCATCGAAGTTAGTTGAATCGCGCGAGCGGCCGCAATAGTTAACGCTGGTCCCATGTTTAGGTCGGGCCGCGCTGCCGATCGCCGAATATTTGCGCCATCTAAAACAGCGCCCGCACTGTGCCAAGCTCGCAGCCGCACGCGACGCGGCGCTGGCCCTCCTCGTGCCCTTCGCCCAAGTAGCAAAAGCTGCCGCCGCGCGCGCATGCTTGGTGCACGCCGCGCTCGTGGGCGTGCGCTCGCCGTCAGCGGTGCGCACTTTTTCCGCGGCGCAAGTGAATTTATGTGTCGCATTAGGTGCCTATTCGGTGCTGCGTCGACGCTTCTCGAAGTGCCGTGAAAGGTGCACAATGCAAGGAGTATTTATCGTTCAACAAGAATTAGAGAGGATTTCAAATGATTACATATAACAGTATAAGAAAAAAGCCGGCGCTCGCATGATGCGCCGGAGCGGCGTCTTGGCGGCTCGCGTGGCGCGAGTCTTGCTCCATTGATCAACGTTGCCTGCCGTTACATGAGGCAATGTGGTTCGGTGGGGAAGTGTGTTGAACGTTGTTCAGCCAACTGGCCTAAGCCATCTGACTGAGCCAACCACTACCCATTTGGGCGAGGCGCGCAAGCTCCAGCTGGACCACACTGATATTTGATTGGTGCAGTTCCAGATAGGAGAGATTTATGAAAAGCGGCTTCGTCAGTAGTTTAGTTCTCGCAGCATCGGTGCTGAGCAGCGCTGACGCCTTCGCGGGTTGCCCCACCAAAGAAGAGGTGCTCAGCTACGTGGCCGCCTACGCTAACCGGCAGCCGGTTGCTCCTATCGCGCACATCAAGACAACGATGGAGGCGTATTGCGCGCAAGGCATGGTTGCCGCCACGATCGGCCGCCGCATGGGCATTCCCGCGGGTTACAAAGCCGCATACACGAGCGACAGTGTGCAGCAGCAATCGGGCATCAAAGCGCCGATTCGCGCGTTCTTGTTCGAGCACATGTTCCTGCAGGATGGCGCAGTAATCGAAGCCAACTTCGGCGCGCGTCCGCAAGTTTCCGCGGATCTAATTGCGGTCGTGAAGGACGCTTACATCCAAGAAGCCCGCACCCCGCTGGAAGTGCTCGAGCATATTTCTCATGTCGTGCCGTTCATTGAGCTGTCGGATGCCATGCTCGGCGAAAGCCATCCGGTCACCGCATTCGCGATGATCGCAACGAACGTCGGCACCCGCTACGGCGTGCTGGGCGAGCCGATCAAAGTCGAGGCAACGCAGGAATTTCTCGACCAACTCGCTGCCATGCGGGTGGTCATGACCGACGCTAGCGGCAACGAACTCGGCCGCGCCGAGGGCACCGCGATTGCAGGCAATCCGCTTAATTCGGTGCTGTGGCTTGGGGCCGATCTTGCCTACAACGCCCAGCGTATCCAACCCGGCGACATGCTAGGCGTTGGTGCATTTTTTCCTCCGGCGGCTCCCAAAGCGGGCTCAGGCGTGAAAGTGCAGTACGTCGGTTTGCCGGGCGATCCTAGCGTCAGCGTGAGCTTCGAAGACGACAAGACGCTTGCCGCGCAGCGCTAGTTTTTAGACATGAAGCGGCCGCGCGGGCAACCGCGCGGCCGTATCGTTTTCTGGGCCGCCGCTTCATCGCCGGCCAAGTTCTCATCAGGGTTCGATGTCATTTACCTTGCATTGCGCCTTGATTAGTGAAGCCATGAATTCCTCGCCGAAACCGAGTGCATTGGCGTGCTTGAGGCTCTGCTGCAGCGCAGCGGCAAGAGGTGCAATGATCTGTTCTTGATCGAGCATGCGGTTATAGTAAGTCGCATCCTTGTAGCCGTTGGCGATGGCAAACTTCATCCGCGTGAAATCGCCTTCCGCCGCTCCGCCGGCGACCATCTGGAACATGGCCGAGTTCAGCGCCCCTTTGCTGATGAGTTCGACGAACTTTTTCGGCTCCAGTCCCACTTTCAGACATGCCGTGTACGCTTCGGCGATGAGCGCCATGGTCCCGATCGAGAAGAAATTGTTGATCAGCTTGATCTTGTGACCTGCGCCCGAAGGGCCGATATGGAAAATATTTTCGCAGTAGGCCTCCAACACGGGTTTAACAGCTTTGAAAGTCTTCGTGTCGGCGCCGACAAAGGTGTTCAAACGACCTTGCTCGGCTTCGACCGGTGTGCGCGCGAGCGGGGCATCGACGAAGGTCACGCCTTTCTTCTTCAAGTCGCTGTGGATTCTAGCGGTGGACGACGGTTCACTGGTAGATGTGTCGACGATGATCTGGCCCTTGCGCGCCAGCGCGAGTAGACCGTCTTTGCGGTAGACCATGTCCTCCACCTGGGGCGTGCCGGTCACACACAGAATGATGATGTCGGTAGCATCCAGCAAATTGGCGAGCGAGGTCGCTTCCTTGGCGCCGCGCTTGCGCAGGTCTTCAACAGGCTTGCGGTTCTTGTGACCCATTACTTTGAGCGGAAAACCCTTCTCCACCAGATTTTTCGCCATGCCGTGGCCCATTAGCCCGGCACCCACAAAACCGATACGCGCCTTCATGTGCTTTCCTTTGTTAGTTAGAGTTTTCTGCCGGCAGATTGCACGCCGTTAACTTCGCGCAACAGCGCGCAGACATGTTGAAGCTGCGATGCGTCGGCCACTTCAACGCTGAAGATCATGCGCGCATGCTCAGCGCGCGTGGCGGTGCGCGCGGCGAGTACATTGACTTTGTCGCGCGTAAACACATCGCTGACGTCACGCAGCAGGCCCTGCCGATCCGTGGCTTCGACCACAATTTCGACCGCGAAGCGCCCTTGCGTCAGCTTTCCCCACTCGGCCGCCATGATCCGCTCGGTTTGCTCCGCGCGCAGGCCTTTTACATTGCCGCAACCTGCGCGGTGCACGATGACGCCGCGACCGCGCGTGACAAAGCCGACGATCGGCTCGGGCGGGAGCGGTTTGCAGCATTTGGCGATTTGCGTGGCGATGTTGTTTACGCCCAACACCAGTATCGCGCTGTTGGCCCCCGGCCGCCGGGTTTCGGCGGGAACCGTTGGCGGCGTCGGCGGCGCGGTTTTAGCGGAGTCGGGTGCGAGCGCGGTTTGGATCTGCCGGCTGCTGACTTCGCCGCGCGCCATGGCAATGAAGACGTCCTCGGCCTTGGCGTACTCCAAGCGCGTTGCGAGGGCGTCGAGATTGATACCGGTGGCCCCGGCGCGCTGCAGTTCCTTGTCAAGCAGCGAGCGGCCATGCACGATTTGCTCGTCGTGCTCTTGCTGTTTGAACCACTGGCGCACTTTGGCCAGCGCACGATGCGTGTGCAAGTAGCCCAATGCGGGCACCAGCCAATCACGGCTCGGCCCGCCTTGCTTGACGCTGATGATTTCGACGCGCTGTGCATTCTGCAATTGATAGTTAAGCGGGACGATGTGCCCGTCTACTTTCGCACCGCGGCAGTGGTGGCCGAGATCGGTGTGCAACTCGTAGGCGAAATCCACCGGTGTGGCGCCTTTGGGCAAATCGAGAACTTTTCCTTGCGGTGTGAGCACGAACACGGTGTCGTCAAACAGTTCCGCCGTCGCTTGCTCGGACCAGCCGGCGCGTCGTGCAAAGTCAGTCTGGAAATTCAGCACCTGACGCAGCCAAGCGATCTGCTCATCGAGCTTGCTGCTGCGCGAGCTGGACTTGCCCTCGGCGTGAGCGCCTTCCTTGTAACGCCAATGCGCTGCGATGCCCAGCTCGGCGGCGCGATGCATTTCGTGCGTGCGTATTTGCACTTCGAGGGCTTTGCCGTCGGGGCCGTGTACCGCGGTGTGCAGCGAGCGGTAGCTGTTGCCCTTGGGTTGCGAAATATAGTCGTCGAACTCTTGCGGAATCGGTTGCCACAGGTTATGCACTACGCCAAGCGCGGTGTAGCAGTCCTTTACCTCCGGCACCATGATGCGCAGTGCGCGCACGTCGTACACGTCCGCCAGGCCGACGCCCTTGCGCTGCATTTTCTGGTGGATGCTGAAGATGTGCTTCGGCCGGCCGCTTACTTCGGCATGCAGGCCGGCCGCATCCAATTCTTGCTGCAACTGGCTCATGACCCGCGCGATATAGGCTTCGCGTTCGACGCGCTTTTCGTCTAACTCTTGCGCCAGCGAGCGGTAGAGTTCCGGCTCAAGGCAGCGAAAGGCCAAGTCCTCCAACTCCCACTTAAGCTGCCACATGCCGAGGCGGTTCGCCAGCGGCGCGAACAAGTCCAAGGTCTGCTGGCCGATCCTGTGGCGTTCCGGAGCCGGCAGCTGGAAACTCTCGCGCATCAGTGCAGTGCGCTGCGCCAAGGCGATCACCACGACGCGGACATCCTGCGCGATCGCGAGCAACATTTTGCGCAAGTTCTCCAGCGATAGGTGGCCGTGGGCGTGCGGCTCGCCCGCGCCAGGTTCGATTTGGCTGATGCGGCGCGCGCCCTGTACCAGCGCGGCAACGCCGGCGCCGAAGCTCTCGCGCAGCTTCTGCTCGTCCGGGCGATGCGCTGCCGGCAGGGCGGCGAGCAGCGCGGCGTTCAGTGTTTCCGTGTCGAACTGCAAGGTGGCGAGGATATCGACCGTTGCCAGCGCGTGGCGGCGCTGCTGCTGTAGCGCTGGCGACGGATTCTCCTGCGGCCACAGGGTCAACGCCCGCTCAATTTCACGCAACGCGTCCGGGTTGCCGGTAGCGGGCGCTGCCGTCGCGTTAGCGGTGGAGATCATGGCAGTCATTATAATTTGTTGACGCTATGAACGATCAAAGCAACGAACCCGCGCCGCTCAAGCACGCCAAAGGCGGCTTGCGCGCGCAAATGCGCGCGCGCCGCGACGCGCTTGAGCCGCATTGGCGCGCAAGCGCTAGCGCGGCAATTGTCGCGAAGTTGTTGCGACTCAAGCAATGGGGCGCGGCACGTTGCGTGCTTGCATACAGCAGCATAGGTAGCGAGCTGCAGATGGCGCCGCTGCTGGCCACGGCGCTCAGTCAAGGCAAGCGCCTGCTGCTGCCGCGCATCAACCAGACGCAGCACTGTCTGGACTTATATCGGGTAAGCGATATGGAGCGCGATACGCAAGCCGGCGTCTGGGGAATTCGCGAGCCACACGCGAGCGGCACGCAAGTATCGCCTGACGAGGTGGATCTAGTCATAGTACCCGGCCTGGCATTCGATCCAAAGGGGAACCGCATGGGATACGGTGGCGGGTACTACGATCAATTGTTGCCGCGCTTGGACTCGCGCTGCTGGCGTATTGCTTTGGCTTTCGATACGCAAGTGGTTGCTGAAGTGCCGCACGGCGTGAACGATCAGCGTGTAGATCTAGTCATTACTGAAGCGGGCGAGTATGCGATTCGATCGCCGTCGGCGGCGGCGTCACAGAGATGAGCTTGACCGATACTGAGCGCGACGCGCTGATCTCCGCGAACATCCGCAGAGCGCGTACCCTACGCGACATTGCGCCGGAACACTATTTGGTCACGCAACGCTCCATCGGCGCGTTGCTCGATGAGCGCGCGCGGCAATCGCCGTACGCCAACTTCATCTCCTTCTATGCCGACGGCAGCAGCGCGGCGCAGGCGCTGACCTACGCGCAGTTCCAGCAGCGCGTCAACCAAATGGCCAATCTGCTGCAGCAGCGCTACGGCGTGCGGCGCGGCGATCGCGTCGCCACGCTGGCGTATAACCACATCGATGTCGTTTGCGTGTATTTTGCGTGCTGGAAGTTGGGCGCCACCGCGACGCCGCAAAGCGCTGCCGAAGACGACGCTCGCATCGCTTACATACTCAACAATGCCGGATGCAACGTGCTGTTCGTGCATCCGCAATATGCCGCGCGCGCGAGCGGCTTGCAGCCGCGGGTCCCCGGCTTGCGGCATGTGGTGCTGCTGGACGCCGAGTTGCAACAGCATTGGCGCAGCCAGGCCGACACTTTCTCAGCGCCGGCCGCGTGCATGCTCGAAGACCAGTGCTTGCTGGTGTACACCAGCGGCACGACCGGCGCGCCTAAAGGTGTCATGCTGTCGCAGTACAACTTGCTGGCGGATGCGCACGGCATGGCGGTGTGGCAGAAGCTCGACGCCGCCACGCGCATGATGTGCGTGTTACCCATCTACCATGTCAACGGCATCGTCGTTACTTTGGTGCTCCCGCTTTTTGCCGGCGCCAGCGTGGTGCTGTGCCAGGCGTTCAAAGTCGACCTCTTTTGGCGGCGCATGGCACAGGAGCGGGTGCACGTCGTTTCGGTGGTGCCGACGCTGCTGCAGTTTCTATGCGAGGCCGACGAAGATATCTCCCGTTATGATCTAAGCGGCGTGCGCTACATCATCTGTGGTGCGGGCACGCTGGCGGTCAGCCTGGTCACGCGCTTCGAAGAGCGTTTCGGCGTGCGGATCTTGCACGGCTATGGCTTGAGCGAAGTGACCGCATTTGCCGCCAAACTGCCGGTCGACTTGAGCGAGGAAGAGCATCGGCATTGGCTGCGCGATTTTGGCTATCCGTCGATCGGCGTCGACTTTGGCGCGAATGAGTTCGCGATCCACGATGCCGAGGGCCGTGCTTTGCCGCCCGGCGCGCGCGGGGAGATCGTGATACGCGGACACAACGTCATGCTGGGTTATTTTCAACGCCCGGACGCAAACCTCGAAACGTTCAAGCACGGCTGGTTTCGTTCCGGCGACGAAGGCTTTTATGAACTCGATGCGCGCGGTCGCAAGTTCTTTTTCATCACCGGCCGGATCAAGGAACTCATCAACCGCGGCGGGGTCAAGTATTCGCCCTTCGAGATCGAGGAGGTATTGCTGCAAGTTCCCGGAGTAAAGATCGGGCTCGCGGTGGCGTTCGAGAACGATTGGTATGGGGAGGAGGTCGGCGCCTATGTGGTTGTCGAGGCGGGCGCAGCGGTGAGCGCCGAGCAGGTATTGGCGCATTGCCGTGCGAAAATGCCCTACGCCAAAGCACCGAAAGTCGTCGAGTTCGGCAGCGAAGTGCCGGTCACTACCACCGGAAAGTATCAGCGCTTGCGCTTGCGCGATTTGTTTGTGAAATACAAAGCTACGCAATTCAAGGAGTCAAAATGATGAGAAGTGCCGTGCTGGCCGGGATCAGCCTTGTCCTACTACTTTGCGCGGGCTTCGCGCGCGCCGAACGGCCGCAACATTGGGCGCAGCCGATGAAATTGCTCGGTGTGCCGAATCTGCATCAAGTCGATGCGCACATTTACCGCAGTGCCCAGCCTAAGGCGGACGGCATGCGCAAGCTGGAACAAGCGCTCGGTGTGCGCACGGTGATCAATCTGCGCAACTTCAACTCCGATAAGCGCGAGATCCGCGGCACCGGGTTGGCGCTTGAAGAAATGGATGTCAACACGTGGAACGTGCACGACGATCACGTGGTGCGCGTGCTCAAAATTCTGCGGGACCGTTCACGCGCGCCGTTTCTCGTGCATTGCCAGCATGGCGCAGATCGCACCGGCTTGATGATGGCGATGTACCGCATGGTCGAACAAGGCTGGAGCCGCGAGGACGCGTTGCACGAGATGACGCGTGGGGGATACGGCTTTCACAAGACCTGGCGCAATATCGTGCGCTATGTGCAGCGCGTCGATGTGGAGAAAATTCGTGCTGCGGTGACGAGCGATTGAGGCGCGAATGTTGCGGGTGCGTGGCTACGGTACTGGTCACAGGATGGTGTGGTATACAAGAACCATAGCTACGATGATGGCCATACTCGTCACAATTCGACTGATGCTTCGAGCCGCCGTGCGCTATGGAAAGTGTTGACTGCGCGGTCATTGGTGCCGGTGTGGTCGGCTTGGCGATTGCGCGCGCGCTCGCGCTGGCCGGACGCGAAGTCATCATTCTCGAGCGCGCCGGCGCGTTTGGCACGGAGACCAGCTCGCGCAATTCCGAGGTGATTCACGCCGGTATTTACTATCCGACCGGATCGCTGCGCGCGCGCCTATGCGTCGCGGGCAAAGACGCCCTCTACCGCTATTGCGCGCAGCACGGTGTGGCGCATAAACGCCTCGGCAAGCTGATCGTCGCCACCGACGCCGACGAGATTCCCGCCTTGCAGAAGTACCGGCAGCAGGCGGCGCAGAACGGCGTCACCGATCTCGAATGGCTGTCAGCGCAGGAAGCGCGCGAGTTGGAACCGGCCGTGCAGTGCGTGGGCGCGTTGCATTCGCCTTCGACTGGTATCGTCGACACCCACGGGCTAATGCTGGCATTGCTCGGTGATGCGCAGGCGCGCGGCGCAACGCTAGCGTTGCACAGTCCGGTCAAAACGGGTGAAGTGAGCGGCGGCGGGCGCATCATCTTGCACGTTGGCGGGAGCGAGCCCCTCGCATTACGTTGCAACACGGTGATCAACGCGGCGGGCTTGCACGCCCAGGCGGTCGCGCAATCGTTGCGAGGTGTGCCGCCCGCGAGCATTCCGCCGATTCGTTACGCTATCGGACACTACTTCGCGCTGAGCGGCAAGCCGCCGTTTACGCGCTTGATCTATCCCGTGGCGGTGCACGGCAGCGTCGGCTTGCACGTCGCCCTCGATCTCGCCGGACAAGTGCGCTTCGGTCCTGACATTCACTGGATCGATCGCATCGACTACAGCTTCGACGCGAGTCGCGCGCCGCTGTTCTACCAAGCGGTGCGGCGCTACTTTCCAGCGCTGCGCGATAGCGCGCTGCAACCGGGCTACACCGGGATTCGTCCCAAACTATTCGGACCGAGCGAAGCGCCAAAGGATTTCGTTATTCAGGGGCGGCGCGAACACGGTATCGCTGGGCTGGTCAATTTGTACGGCATCGATTCGCCCGGGTTAACATCCGCCTTGGCCATCGGCGACTATGTTGCGCAGATGATCGCAACGGATGCAGCGGCATAATCACCACTTACTTTTCGGGAGAGTTCACTATGCAAGGCAAGCGTTCTTGGCTCACGCGCGCCGCAGTCTTGGCGGCGATTGCCGCGACATGGCTCATGCCGGCGGGCGCGTGGGCGCAGGCGGCGTCCGGCGAGCCCATCAAGATTGGGGCTGTCGTCGCTTTGACCGGGCCGGGCGCCGGCCTTGGCATTCCCGAGCGCAACGGGATGTTGCTGGCTGAGCGCGCCATCAACGAGAAGGGCGGCATTAAAGGGCGGCCGATCAAGTTGATCATCGAAGACGATTCCTCCAAGCCTGATGTCGCCAAGAGCAAAGCTGAACGCCTGATTCATGAAGAGAAGGTGGTCGCTTTGATCGGCCCGTCGCTGAGCGCAAGCACCGGCGCCGTCGGCGCGGTGACCAACAGCATCCCGCTGGTGCATATCGTGTTCACCGGCTTGGGTCCGCAAATCGAATCGACCTACAAGAATATGTTCCACGTGCTGCCGCCGCATACGCTGAACGCACGGGCGTTGCTCGAATACGCCACCAAAGGCCTCAGCGCAAAGCGAATTGGCGTGTTGCACGATTCGGGCTACGGCAGCATCGTGATGGGTGCGCTCAAGAGCGTGGCGGGCGACTATCAGGTGGAGTTCGTCGCCGTGGAAAAGTTCGAGGTCGGCGCCAGCGACGTGACGGCGCAAGCGGCGAAGGTGAAAGCCGCCAGCCCTGATGTCGTGCTGGTGATCGCCACTTCGCCGATCCCATTTCGCAACGCCAAGCAAGTTGCCATCAAAGCACCGATCGTGGCGGCTATCGGCTCGGCGACCTATGAATACGTCAAAGGCATGGGTGACTACGCCGATGAGATCAGCTTTGCGGAGTTTCTCGTCTCAGAGGATCCACTGCCGCATCAAAAGGAGTTTTCCGAGTTGTTTCGCAAAGCCTACAACGCCTATCCAAAGAGCTTTGATGCCGCTGGCTGGGATGCGGTGCATATACTTGCCAAGGGGCTCGCGGCAGCGGGGCCGGATGCATCGACCGCAGCGCTCGCCGGCGCCATCCGCGGGCCGCACCAAGGGGTGATGGCGCGCTATGACTTTGCCGCGCCCGATATGACCGGTATTGCGCTGTCGAGCTATACCTATTCCAAGTTGGTGAAAGGCAAGTTTACGCGCCTGATGTTCACCAACAAATAGCAAGCGCAGCCGCGTCGGGCGCGTCTATGTCAGCTGTAACTGAATAGCGTCGTAAAGTTCGTGATCGAACTCCACGTCGGGTAGGATTTTTTCAAGCAGGGCGCGGCGCCGTGCCGGTTCCGCGACACTCGACGCGATATGGTAGCGGACATGCGGGCTGCGATCTTGCTCATAGCGGGCGCTTAACTCCGGCACGTGTTGTGGTGCGTGTTTGCGTAAGTAGAAGAAAGCCAAGCCGCGCAGATAGCTATCTTGCTCCGGACTTTCCAAGCACGCCAGGGCGTGTTCCCGCACGATCTGCGTGCAAGTGCCGAGTATCAATAGTTTCCACAACCAGGCTTGCTCGCGCACGGAAAGCACATTGCCACGCAAGAAATCCAGCACGCTCAGCGTCTCTTCGAGATCAAGAGGAGGCCAGCCGCCTTCGCGAAACAACGCATGGTAGATGCGCCAATATTCCGCGTCGCGCGCTTGCGCGTCCGGAAGAGAGAGTAGAGCGTGAACGCGGCTCATGGGGCAAAATGCGCGGCAGGGGGCGCAGCCCCCTGCCGCAACCTTATGGAATCTCTCGCGATGCAGCGGCGAGAATCAGCCTTTCGAGAAGAAATCCTTGGCTTTTTGCAGCGTGCCAGCGGGATCCTTCAGGTACATTTCGCGCGCTTCCTTGTTGCCAAAGCAATAAGCTTTGCCGTTGGCGCCCTCGCTGAGCGAGCAGTCGGTCGGAATTTTCTTGCCCAAGGCCAAGCCGGTGGCGCACATGCCGCCAAACTCGGGCGCTAATCCGGCATTCCAGAACTGCTTTGCTTTCGCGAGTGTCCCGGCGGGGTCCTTAGCATAGGCGTCCTTGGCGGCTTGATTGCCGAAGCACAAGGTCTTGCCGTCCGGCCCTTTGGTGTTGATCGAGCAATCGGTGTAGATGTGCTGGCCCATGGCCAAGCCGGTCGTGCATTGGTTCCAGAACTCGCCGCGAACCGGGCCGGGCGGCGTGGTCGCGCAGGCGCTCAGCAATCCTGCAGCCACCAAAGAAGCAATTGAGTATCGAAGCATGTTTTTACGTCCTTCTTCAAAGTTTAGAAACAGCCATCAAACGAGTCGCCGCGTCGAGCGAGATTGCAGCATGCTCTCCCCCGCACCACAGTGACTCGGGTCACAATCATACTGCCTTTGTGGCAACGGGTTAACAGTACGTTAAGCCATCGCCGGGTGCCGCAGGTGTCGGCGTCGGCTAATGAATCTTGCGAGTCGCGCGCCGGAGCCAATGCTTTCGCCGTGGCTTGGGCGAAGAAGAAGCTCGTCTTATTCGGGTACTACTATGTCGATGCGGCTCAGTTCTCATGCTTCACGCTGACGACGACGTTGCCGCGCTTGCGCCCAGTGTCCACATGGCGGTGAGCCTCGACTATCTGCTCGAGCGCATAGCGCCGATCAATCACAGGTCGGAATTCTCCCGCTTCAGCGAGCTTCGCGAGGAATCGCAGATCTTCCGCGCGCTCGGCAGCCGGCCCGGCGATGATTTTCTTGCTGCTCGTCATCGACACCCATGGCACGCGCAGCATCTCCGGCAGCCCAGCCAAAACAAGCAGCAGCCGGCCGCTTTCCTTGAGCGAACCGCTGCTACGCGAGTATGGGGCCGTGCCGGCTATATCGACGATGACGTCGTAAGTCTTGCCGTTGCGGGTGAAATCCTCTCTGGTGTAGTCGATCACATGTGCTGCGCCAAGCGACCTGACCAATTCCGCATTAGCACTGCTGCACACCCCGGTTACTTCCGCGCCGTAGTGCTTGGCAAGCTGCACCGCGGCTGTGCCCACGCTGCCGGAGGCGCCATTGATGAGCACGCTTTCTCCACGCTGCAAGTTGCCTCTGCGAAGGAAATCCAGCGCGGTGGTGCCGCCAAACGATAGCGCGGCGGCTTCATCGTAAGTGAGATTGGACGGTTTGAGCGCCACGGCTCCGCTTTCCGGCACGCATCTGTACTGCGCGTGGCAGCGCATGCTGGCGCCGCTAAACGCAAAAACTTGATCGCCAACTTTGAACTTAGACACGCTCTTGCCGAGAGACACGATTTCGCCGGCGAGCTCAGTTCCCAAGATTGGATTCCTCGGCCGCAAGACACCGAAAATCAAGCGCGCCATGAGCCCGAAACCGGCCGGCATGCTAAGGCTGCGCATGCGCCAGTCGGCGGAGGTTACCGTCGTCGCATGTATCTTGATCAGGATCTCGTTGTCTTTCGGCGAGGGCTTTGCAACCTCCCTCAGCTCCAGCACCTCGGGTGGTCCATAGCTTTCATACACGACAGCTCTCAATGTCGTCCCTTGCGGTTACTTCGATGCGCTACCGAAAATGCAAACGATAACAGAGCACAACAACAGGATCGCAGTGGCGAGCGCCAAGATTGCGAGCCAGAGCAGATAGACGCCGTAGTAGGGCGGCGAGTACATGGCGGCCAGTGCGCCGAACGCAAAGAACCCGATCGAAGCGATCAGCGTCGGCAACGCGAATCGAGGCGCAAAAACATCGACGGCCCCTTTGATTCGCCGCTTTGATTCCTTTGATTTCCGGCGTCAACCCCAGCTTGGCAGCGGACTAGTCCGCTGCCCCTTCGTTATTCGCGCCCGATTTGCGCCAACTCCTCGTTGTCTTCAACGATCTTGCCAGAGGTCGCGTCAACTTCGACCTTGCGTTCTTTGCCGTCAGCGGTCTTGATGTCGAACTCATATGATGCAGTGCCATCGGGTTCTATTTCGTACTCCACTTCCTCGATCTCGCCCGCATGAGCGGCTAGTGCTGTCTTGCGCGCAGTTTCTTCGTCGACTTTCATCTTTGCTTTAAACAGCGGATCATCCACACCTTTAACTTCTTGCTCGACTTCGATGATCTTGCCTGTGTTTGCGTTGCATTCGATATCCCACTGTGTGCCGTCGGCGCTTTGGACATCGAACTCGTAGACCGGTTGACCCTGCTCGCGCTTTATTTCCAGCTTGACGATTGCGCCTGCATGCTTGGCGAGCGCGGCATTGACGCACACTTCTAAAGGCAGCTTGCTTTTCGCAAGGGGTTTGTGCGAGTCAGCGAGTGCGGTGCCTGCCGTCAGAAACAATGACAGCGCAGTCAATGCGGTCGCGAGGGTCACTTTGTGATATGACATCTTCAATTCTCCGTTTGATTTTGGGGGGTAACGAGGAAGTTACCTCCTTCCGTGCTGGAGAATTTGACTTATGTCAACGAAAATGGTTCGTGCTTGGCTGTATGAAGCCAATTTCAAGACTGAAGCGCTTCCCGCACCGGTTCCGGCCGGAGGGGAGTTGATTCCTTAAAGACGAATGAACCGATGTGCGGGACTCGCTGCGGTGCTGCGACTGATGCCTCCGTTCTTCGGCAGGCGATGGTCAGCTCGGCGAGTGCTTCCGCTTGGAGATGAGGCATACGCGGTCTCTAACGTAGCGCTGAGCTGCGCGCAGCGGCATGACGCCCCGAACGCCCGGCGGACAATGGCCGATGGCCACCGCCAAACGCCAGGGGCGGGATGCCGCTGCGGGTCAGCTGCAGCGCCGGGTTAAGCCACGCTCGCCACGATGCCATAGCGACCTTTATCGCGACCTTCCGTGGGTGGGTTGATGAACTCGGCATGTTCTATCGCGGTACCCAAGGACCGCAGCAAAGAGACGGTTTTCTCCGGCGTAAGCGAGTCGTAGAAGAAAGGCTGCCCGTACATGGTGTCGGTAAACGGTGGGTGATCCGATCCTCCAACCGTGAGCATCAACCTCGCGCCGGGGCGCAGGTTTTGCACAACCTTGCGGAGTACGGGCTCGAAGTGCTCGCGCTGAACGTGAAACAGAGAGTCCCAGATTACCGCACCGTCGTACTGGTCGTCGGGCTCGAAAGTCTCCAGCGGCGCTTGCACCCAGCGGCCTTCCGGTAGCCGCTGCCTGGCAAGTGCCAGCAAGTTCTCGGCTTCATCAACTCCAGTGACGCGGAATCCCCTCTTCAGTAGAAATTCCGCGATGGGGCGGCCGGTTCCACAGCCCAGGTCAAGGATATTTGCGGGAGGCTGCGTGTTCTTTAGGAGGAGGTCAAGAAATGCAAGCTCGTAGGATAAAAGGGTGGACCGAGTAACGTCCCAGTGTGCAACGATCGCGTTGTAGCTGCTGCGGTTCATCCTACGTGGCCTAACGAAATCACTAAGGGGCGCGCCGACAACGCGCGCTAACGCGATAATGTACGAACTGGTGCGACGGTGCAAAGCGCGAGGTCAGGCGCCTCCCGCATGCGCGCGAGGTCAGGTGAGCGGTTAAGAGCAATCCGCCTCATACGCGTTGAGGCGCAAGTATATCGAGCACGGCCCCTTTGATTCCGCTCACGCTGCTACGCCCCTACTTTGGTTTGGTTCGCTCTTGCGAGAAGGCTGCTGACCCAAACATCTCAACATCGGCTCTCATCGCTCGGAAATCTTCGCTCGCCACATATCGATCTACATCTTGCCGCATCGACTCATTTATCTTCGCCGCCTGCCTGTCGGAGATCGAATCAAAGGCGGTGATCATGCCGCGTGCCTTGTCCAACATATAGCTCGTAAACGCACGCGGCAAAGTGAACTCGCGAGGCTCGACGATACCTTGGTTCGCATTGATCTTTGATCCCTTCCAATGCGATACGTTTGGCTCGTGCACGAAGCCGATCACGACGAACCGCCCAATCTTCGCGTATGTGAAGATCGCCTCGCCTCCGCAGCAGACGTCCATATCAATAGCCCGCATGAAATAGCGATTAGCATTCGGAGGCAGTCCCATCGTCGATCTCGCAATTGCATCCAAGGGGATGAGGTGCTGCTGATGATTTCCAGCGTGACCCTCTTGGCTCAGTAGAACTCTGCGCCATGCCTCCTTGGCGACTGCAATCCGACGAAGGGCATCTTCGCCCCAGTCCTGAATACCGCCTTCCTCAAGATAGAAATTCGCTACACGCCATGACAACGACGTGCAAAAATGCATCATCCACGAACCGTACCTGATCTTTCTTCCGGACTCGGCGCTGTAAGGATGGAAGACCGTGGTAGCAAATCTCGTCTCGGAACGATTCAATGTCTCCTCGCATGAACGACACAGCCAGTTTCTTTTTGCGCCATCTTGGACTCGCCGGTTTGGCTCTTCTCCTAACCTAAGAAATCCACTCCCCGACTCTTTGAGCCATCGTAATGCAAAGGCCGGCAGCACGTGACTCGCCTCCAGCTCGCGAGCTTCTCCGCACAGCCGACAGGGACCTTCCACCATTTCTCGTGACCGCTAACGAATGAGGGTGAGGGGCGCGACCAAGCGCGCGAGGCGCGCCCGCGAAGTGTCCCGCTCGACCGCCGAGTTAGGTGGCGCGGAATTCATTTGACGATAGCTTTTATTTTGCTCTCCCACTCGGCCAGGTGGGTCGGGGGCACATCCAACCCCCTAAGCCTAACTATTGACCTTGCTGCCTGGACTGCAGCGAGCAGTCGGGAATATTGGGTTTTCGAGGTCGCGGCGAACGATTCCGGACGTAAGAGATGCGTCATGATCCGATCGAGATTGTGAAGTTCGTGAGACGCGTCTTCTTGCTTCGACTCAGAGAGTAGATAAATCGCGGACCCAATCAGCAATGAAACTGATATGGGTCGATGGCGTTTGTTCGACCAATAGAGTTCTATGGCAGCAATTCCGAGATTTCTCTTTTGGGACCCTCCACCTAGAAAATCCAAGGCCTTAAAGAAGAGTTCATCAGACTTTTGCTGGTACATGGCTCGCGCCACAACCATGCCACCGAGAAATCCAAAAACTGCCGCCAGGACAGTTGCTGTTGGTTGATCCATTTGAATCACGTGTGGTGATGCCTAACGAAAAGTTGAGCGGCGCGCGCGCGAGGTGCTCACGTAACCCCGTTCTATCGCACGTATCCGCTCGAACTACGGGTTGGCGCCACGGTGAGCACCTATTGGCGCAAAGCGCAGCGCAGGAAAAAACCCATTGAATGGGCGTGAATTTACCGCGAAGCCGTCGTCAAAGGGGCCGTCAAAGGGGCCACCCATTAGCCGCCTCCTGTCAAGAGCGTAAACGAAGCTCAGGCACAACGAGTATGCCATCTTCGATCACGCTCACAAACCGAGCAACGCGCCCGTTGTCTCAATCAACTGGTTGCGAAACGAGTCGCACCAGCCACCCATCTGGAACAAGGCGCGAGCGATGTGGCTGCTTGCACCCCTGGCCGGCATTGCGGCCCCAAAGAATCCTCGGTACCTCGCTCACGTCCACACGTTGGGCCGTGCGCGCGAGCGTACGGCGTTCAGGTTCAGGGACTAGTGTCGCGATGCTCGGCGACGGCGCCAAGCCTTGGATGGCTCGTGGCGAAGGCGTCTCGTTCATGTTCGTGTGTTGGGTGGGCGAGCGTGCTGGACCACTCAGGCTCACGGTTGTCCCAGGCCCCTTACCGGTCTCGAGCACGCCGCCCATGAATCGTTACGCGCTAGGCCGATACGCCGAAGGCGCGTTGCACATCGAACGCGGCACCGTCACGCATGACGAAGTAACAGGCACGCGCCAGTTTGTGCGCTACCGCTTTGAGCGCCACCAAGCGGTGGCGAGAGCGTTTGGCTTTACGCTCGTAGTAGCGCTTGATTGCGGGGTTGAAGCGGATAGCGAAGTTGGCCGCTTCGATAAAAGCCCACGCCAGATACGGATTGCCGTTTTTGGTGTTACCGCGGCCTTTGACTTTGTCGTTACTGATGTGCTCGCTCGACACGCAGCGGCAGTACGAGGCGAACTGGCCCACGCGTGCAAAGCGCGCGATCTCGCCCGTCTCCAACGCGATGGTCAAACCAAGCACTTTGCCGATGCCGTCCA
>CADEHE010000007.1 GCA_902826775.1 uncultured Pseudomonadota bacterium
CCGATGCCAACACTTGAGTCGGCCCGCGGGTGCGCATCTGGCGCGGGTACAGCGGGCCCCAACTACCGATACAGGCGTCGGCACCGATCAAGCTGCCGAGAGGACTGTTTACGCGCCCACCCAACGTCGCCACCCCGTTCAGGCCGCAAGTAAACGCGTTCGACTGCAACATGTTGGTGAGCGACACGTCGCGGCAGCCCGTGCGCCAGTGTAGAAAATCAGTTTCGCTGGCGTAGTACATCTCCATCGTGTACCCCGCGCCGAGCGCGCCGCCGATCTGCGAAAATTTGCTCAACCAACTCGTCACGTTGTTGAGGACCCCGCAAGCCCCACCGCCCCAGTTTCCGATCAGGCTGGAGGTCCCGATGTACGGCGTTTTTGCGTTCTCCGGGCTGCAAGTCATGCACAGCGTGGAGATCTGCAGGTAGCGCCAGGGCATCGAGAAATTGTGCGCTTCGAACGTGTTGTCCATGCCGTCGTGATTGATCTGGCGCACCAGCCCTGGAAGGGTGCTACCCATCGCCGCGACGATGGAACTGAAATCCAGAGTAGCGACCATCGTTTCGCCTGATCGGCGCACCGTCTCGATGAACGCCACCGGCACGTAGTGCGCCACGCGCCACGCACACGGTATGCCGTTACAAGTGCAAAAGCCAACAATCGCGTAGTTGCTGCACTGCGGCGTCCAATTCACGCGCGCCGCTATTTCCCACGGCAGCATCGGGCGCAACTGCGCTGCGGCAGGATGTGCAACGGCCAGGCAGGCCGCAAACATCAAAACGAAAAGCCGTCGCATTGCGTCTCCAAGTTCTAAGGGCGAGGGATAGGCCGTCACTGCAAGTAGAGGACCTCGGAGTCGCACCATGCGAAACTCTTCAAGGATGCAGGGCCAGTTCTATCCCTCAACAACCCTTTCGCATGCTGTGACGCGAAAAGCGGCCTTTTTGCCCACAGCGGACAAAAAAAGCCGCCTCGCGGGCGGCTTGAATTTGCATTACCTAATCCAATCCAATAGTTGCTGTTGGAACGCGACCTCTGGCCTTGAGTAGCTCGTTCATGTCCCCGCGCGCCGGGCTTGCTGGTATGGGCTCCAAACCGATCTCGGAAACGTAGTCCGCGAGGATGCCCGCCCAAGTTTGGCCTGGGTTGTCTTTTGCATCCAGATCGTTGTCTAGTCCGATATGCAAGCGCTTAACCCCCGTTTGTTGCAGTTTCGGGAACCAAGCGGGGTCCCAGTGGCTGCAACCGGCCAGACCCAGAATATGGCCCGAGTACCCCAGCGCCGCAGTAGAGAGCAGGTCAATGAAGCCCTCCACCACGATCGCCTGGGCCGGATCGCGGCCTTTCCAAAACCACGGGTAAGCGCTTGAGCCGCGCTGCAATGACTTCTTCTCGTCCTCGCGAGGTGCACGTGCCAAGCGAAACTCGGCGGCGGTCATGCCCGGAAAGAAAAACACCAGCGGGCGTCGAGCGATCCATGGACTGCCGTACTTGGTGCGGTCCCACAGCCCCGCCTGCTCCAGCAGCTCGTCACCGACTTGCTCGCGCAGCAGCGCGCTCGCGCGCTCCCACGAGCATGGCAGGAAACCGAGCAAGCGCCGCCGCTGAGCCTCCCGGACGATCGACTCGGGCAACTTCCGCTCGTTGCAGAGATATGCAAGACAGCCGCGTTCGTTGCTACAGCGATCACTCGCGGTTCGAATGCGCTGCAGCGCCGCTAACAGCGCCCGCCTTTGCTCCGCTTCGCGCTCGATCGCTAGCGGATCTGGCAGCGCACGAGGTCGGAACACGTACTCGGCCTCGCCGAGCAGCGCCAGCGCCGCCTGTTTCGGCGTGTCGCATGCCCACACCAGCATGGCCGCATCAATGATGCTGCCATGCGTGCCGCAACGCCAACAGCGGAAGTAGTGATCATCGATCACCATGAGCCGTTCGCTGTGACGGTTTTCTACAGCCCGGCACTCGCTGTTCGGGCAAACCGAGTAGCGCGCAAAGCGCCCGCGCTGCTTCGGCTTGATACCTAGTTCGCGATCCAGAAAGTCAATCAGAGACAGCGCTTTCGCACGCTCAAACAAGTCAGTCCCAGGGTACATCGGGGCCCCCATGGCTCGCCTCCTCTGCTTGAGTTCGTTGGAAGTTCAATGCGCCTCGAACCGTTGGCGGCACCAACGGCGGCGGCCGCGGTGCCGGCATTGCGGGAGCAGCTGGCTGCTGCCGCTCATCTTGCACTTGCGTCACGATTTGTGCGTGATAAACCGAACGAAGGATTTCGCCTCCGCCCGAGGTATGCACCAGTGCACCACCGATCATGACGGGCTCGGTTACTAGGCGCCCCTGTGTCTCCACATAGCTGCCGACGCTCACCGTACCGCTGTACTTTACGAGAACGGTCTGCGTGTCGGGCTCGCAGGTACGCAGCAAAAACCAAACGCTACTCGGAAGTTGATGTAGAACCTGAATCACGCGACCGGACAAAACGCAGATGTTCATGCGGTCGCCCTCCCGGTCAAACGTGTGCGCATCCCGTCGCGCAAGCGCTCCACATCCACACCAACGGCCGCACACAGCCTCGCGATTGACCCGGGCGAGTCATCGCTGTCGTCGTTGAGCCAGGCGCTTGCGCCGGCGTCACCGTCTCGGACTTCACGCAATCGAGCCATCAGTTGCGCTTCGCTCAAGGTGCTGAGCTGCATCGGATCGAGCATCGACCAGCCCGCGCTTAAGCAAGCGGCACCGGCAGGCTCGCCCAGTGTCGCGGTGCGCCCAGTCAGAATTACGCACGATGCGACCTCAGAGCCGTGTGCGCTTGCAGGCATAACCGCCAAGTGCGTGCCGTCGAAACTACTCTGCCCGAGCGTAATGCTTTCAGCCCGCGGCACCGGTTGCAGCGCTCTTAAAAGAGCATCTATCTTCACCGTCGTACCGTGCAAGCGTGCGTTGACTGCGCTCGCGCTCAATTGCATCGAGCCTGCGGCGCTTGTTAGCGTGATCGCGTCGCGCTGTACGCTGAGCACGGCGTCGCAGCTTCCAGACGCGCGCAAGCAACTAAGCGCGCGCAACAGCCCGCTTCGCGCGATGGTGGCCCAACCTTCGCAGATGCGCAGTTGGCGGGTGGCGCGATACAGCGTGTTCGGGATGGCGCTGTCGACGCCGAGCACCTCGCCGGCGAGCTGCTCGTTCTTGACGAGCAAACCACGCGAACCGAGCATCGCATTCGTGATGTTGCGGCGATTCCATAACAGGCAGAGGCGCCGACAGTCGTCCGCCGACACGATCAGCCGATACGGCAGCGCGCGCGGTAGCACACCGATGAAGAGGCCCTCGCCGTCCGTCGCAAACACGCGACGCTCGGCGCAGTAAACGAAACGATACGCCGCCTCTACGTCGGGCGCGCCCACGACTCGCCGCGCTTCATCCATCCTGCTAAGCAACGTGCGGAAGAACGGTATTTCAAGAACGCGGTGGTCGCGAACCTTGATGTCAAGGTTCGCTGCGCTGGAGCGCACGCACTCAAGCCAGGCGCGAAATCGCCCTCCTTGTGCCAGAACGCGCGCGGCACGCAGACTAAAGTGAGTCGCGCCAAAATGTAGCGCTGCAACGAACTCTCGTCGATCGACTTCAACGGGTGGCAAGGATTGCAAGCCTTGCATGCTCCGTGCAGTTGTCAGCGAGCCGCTGTTGAAAACGACACGACCGCGCCCAATGTAGCAGCGCGGCGTAACCAATCTTGATTTCACGATGTATCACCTCCTTTTTTCTCCGAGGTTTGGTTCGGTTGACGCTATGCGTCCCGCCGAAGTGTGGTTAAAAAAAAAGGCAGCCGTGGCTGCCTTCACTGTGCAACTTTCTTTTATTGCTCGTATGGCGCGAGCGGAAGTGCGGTATCGATTCCGACGGTGCTGCCCGTCTCCGGTAGGACTCGTTGCGCGGCCAACGCTACGGGTTCTACCACTGACTCCGCCGGCGAAGTGCGTCTGGAACGACGCGGTTTGCGCACGGTTGTGCGTTTGGAGGTTGTGCCAGCAGTCAAACCCGTGACACCGGCTCTTCCACCTAGTCTCAGCCACGTGGGCTGCTCGTAGGAGGAATAGTCGGGTGGAGGTTGGCACGCAATCTTGAAACTGGCATAGCGTCGACGTAAGGAGTCGCGCGCGAGCGCGCCGTCTGCGCATATGCCGGCAAGGCGTACTTCGTGCTGGGCGAAGATTTCTGCATGCTCGGTCTTGCGTCTTTCCTGAACCTTCTGTTGCAGCTCCTTCCGTGCCAGCGCTCGGCGGGTAGAGGTCCTTTTCGACCACCGCCAGACGAGCCCAACCACGAGAAGAATCGGGACTACAAACTGAGACAGGTAGATTGAGAGGGGAGTCATGGCGCGAACTCACTCGGTTGTGCGCGCGCTGGGTAAAGCGAAGACGTCAGCTAGCTGACGTTTCGCGAGCACCCGGCGCACACGCTTGAGCGTGCGAGTACCGAGATCGCCAAGAGATCCCTTGTTGATGCCAGTCAGCAGGTTTTCCTCAATGGCGCGCAAGCGCGCAACGTCGGCATCCTGCAAGACACGGCCGATAAGACCAGCAGTGGTTGTTTCCCCACGAGGTGCAAGCGAAGAACGCAAATGGGAGTTCATATCGAGCCTCCATCAGCGAGAGCGCCGGCGCGCAGGTAGGGGATAGCCCTTAGATTTCAGTTCGCCGCGTACTTGATTGCGGATCCGAAAATCCACAAGACGCGCACGGGTTAGGGTTTCGACCTCATCTGCAAACTTGATTGCCGTGTGTGCGTCCACACAGTAGCGAGCTTGCGCAACGAGACATTTTTGGGTGCTGTAGTCCAAACGCATGGTGCGACTCCTTTCGTGCTGGTTGAGAAACCCAGCGCGAAGAAGCCACCATGCCCAGGGTACGGGAGGTAGATTCCCGTACTGGGGGGTAAACAATGGACAAGGCGAAGACGCGCAGCAAAGCTACGGCCTAACGCCAAACAAAGCCAAAGGTATGGGCCGCGCTAAGGCGGTCCAAGGGGGTAGGTATACAAGTCGTCGGACGCCACCCGACAGTTTCTAGAGCAAGAGCACTAGCGGCAAAGGAGCTTGTATCCTAATCCAGCGTTCTCGCCGTTGTCAAATCGCTCGGCCCCGACTGTTATCCGCCGCCTCGGTTGGACACAACACAGGCAAAAAAAACCCGGCCATGGGCCGGGTGGGGAAATCAAACCGTTCTTCTTGTATCGTCCGCCGGGTGTCGAGCAGGCGGTCTTCGCGGGCGCCGCACACCGAAACGTCGCCACGCCTCGCGATCCACCGGCAGCGTGCGCACCTGTTGACGCGCAAGATCGACAAACACCGCGCTGTAGTCTAGGCCGCCTTCACGAAAAAGTTGCCAGAGCATTTGCATCGCATGCGTAACTACCGCCTGGTTGATGAACAACGCTTGGCGCTCGAGCGCTTCCGCGAGTCCGCACGACGGCCCGGCGTCGCCATCGCCTGCGCCCGCTTCCAACAAGCTCGGATAGAGTTCGGGTGCGGTCGGCAGGCGGCAATACCAGTCCTTCTCGTATCGCCGCTTGGCTTCCCCCAAAATCACTTGTCCGTCCGACGTACGATTGCCCATGTCCAGCCAATATACAACGTCACTTTCTTGGCTCGCCACCTGAAGCGCGCGGCGCGCGGCGGCGTTATCAACGCAACCGATGAGCAGTGTGCAGCGTGATCCCTCCCGCGCACTGTCGAATGGTTCGGGGCAAGCGCGCCACGCCAATCCAAACGCTTGGTTGACACGATGCACCAGAACATCGCATTTGTACTTGCCGATGTCCGCCTCGTAAAACAGTTGGCGCCCCACATTGGCTTCGCTGACTCGGTCTGGATCAAACGCTACACAATCCAGGCCGCCGGGGTGCCCGAGCGCGCGTATAGCCCGATCGAGCCGCGCCAGCGCCGTGAGGGCTTGGCTGCCGTTTCCGCCAACGCCGACCAGACATACCTTAACCCGATTTCGCAGTAGAGGGGCTCGCGTGTGGTGCCGCATCGGCGCGCTCGTGCAACCCCTGCGCAGACGCGTTTTCATGTCACGCCCTCCCTGCTCAATACTTGCTGCAACCACTGCTGCAGCGTCGCGCCGGTGCCGGTCAAGCATGCGTCTGGAAAGCGCTTCAGTCTCCCGGATAGAAGATGCCTCCAAAGTGCAGTCGAGCCTCCGCGATACTTCACAAGGTTGCCTTGCACGTTAGCGTGCGTATTGCGGCTCTCAAAAAATGCCGCTTCGTACGCATCCAAGAGATCGACGCGAGGTTGTTTGGGAAACGGAGCGTTGCCCTGACATACCCAACCACGAGGGTCAACGTTCCAGTAAGGCGATAAGAACAGCGGTGTTGTTGCGCGCGGACGCTCTGAACCTTGCAGTGCCATCACCCACACGCGACTCTCTGTCGCCGCGAACACCAGTCCTGGCTGCGGCACAACGCCTGCACGCTCACCCACAGCGCTCTCGGCGGCAAAGAATATGGCGCGCGATGCCGGCGGGCACCACCATGCGACGTAGCGACGGTCGTGTGCGAGCACGCGCTCAGGCAATACCGTTATGTCCTCGGTAGCGCCCGCTAAACGCGAAAACAACGCGCGTAGCGAATCCGTGTCCAACGCCGCGCCCGGAGATAAACGTACCGCCTGTTCGCTTTTCTCCAGCTGATGCACAGTCGCGTACGCGAGATCCTTACGTGAGTTACCCCGGTAACCCCAGGGCGGGCCATACAACACGATCACGCTTTCCGGATGGAGCTCGGCTCTCTCGGTGGCATCACGAAACTCGATCATGTGACGGCTCCTCTTCCGCAACCGCTACGAGTGAGATCAAGCGATCGAGCGCCGCGACGAGCTGAAGCCCGCGGCTCATGCGTCCGAAAAACGCCTCCAAGGCCGGTGCGTCGTCGGCAACCCACTCTGCGCCGTGGTGTTCGCTGTACTCGCCACCGCTTTCCATCAGCTCACGGAAGCTTTCGTCGTAGATCCAAATCGTATGATCCGCGCGATTCCAGCGTAACGCGCACCCGATGTTGAGAGTGTGTTCCTCGATGCGCTGCTCGCGCAGCAATGCGTCGCCTCGCGCCAAGTGCCGATGTACCGCCAGCAGCGCGCTGCACACCGCCTGCTCGAAGCTGGAGGCAGTCAGCGAGAATCGCTCGATCACGGGAACCGGCAGCCATTCAGTATCGAGGGCCCACGCCGGTACTGCTTTCTCGACATCGCGGCGGCGGAACAGCTCGCTTTGCGCGATATCTTCTTCACTCATCCCTTCGCTCCGCCACATTTCGATGACTTCCGTTTCGTCATCCGCCCCCATCCAAAACGTGTCCGAGGCAAGCTGCAGCGACCACTCAGGCGTCAACACGTGCACGCAGCTGAGGCTAGCCCGCATGATCGCGTCCAGCACCGCCCGTCCCAGACCTTGCAACGCGGCTTCCAGGCGCCCGACTTGACTCTCCAATGTGTAGACGGTTGGTTGGGCTGGACCTACTTGAAACAGGTAGTGCGGGCGATCGTCGCCAGCCTGATGGTTCAGCTCGTAGGGTAGGCTAGCGGACGAGACTTCGTCGTAGCGCCCGGCAAATTCCAGATTGAAGCGCAGATAGGTTGGCGAACCCGCGTAGCGGTTTGTGAAACGTTGCAGCGCACGCAGCGCGATAACCTTGGGTTCGTCGCGCTGGCCCTGCCAATCCTCCGTGGCGAGCATGCCGAGTTCTTCAAGTCGAAGCACCAGATGCGCCCAGTCCACCTGTCGATCGGCGTTGATAACCCGGCCGACATGTGCGGGCAGCGCGCCGACTAAGGGAGCACCGGCAGGCACTCCGAAGGCGCGTGCAGGCGCTGCGTGCGCGCGGTGTCGACTGAGCACGCAGCTAGTTTGCGCAATTCCTGCGCACATCTTTGAACCTCCTTCCTTTGGTGTTGAGCGCCGGCCACGGTCGTAGCCGCCGCTTCCCAGCGAGTCAGCGCGATGAGATGCGCGCGCAGCGCGCGCGGTAAATGCGCCATGCATCATCCCTTCGTGCCCACGGCGCGAACGAACTTAAACCGCACGCTCCTGTCGGTGGTTTCTGGACCCTCTACGAGCGCATTGGTTAGCTCCGAATACGTGGTGCTGTAGAAGGCTCGTACTTGGTCCGGGCTCAAGTGCGCGCCCGGGTCCGGCAGCGTCATGCCGTTGTAGATGAACAAGCGAGTCAATACTCTTGCTGTAGCAGCCATCCGGTCTTCCTCCTAGAACAAGCTTAGGTCGGCGCCATCCTGTGCTTGCGCTGGCGCGTCGGGTTTATCGGTTGCTTTCGGCCCAGTCGCACGGGTTTCAGCGCCGTCTGCTGATTGCTCATCGCCAAGTGGCGCGGGCGAATCAACTTTCTTCTCGGCGGTTTTCGCGCCGTTTGTCTTTACGACTGCCTTCGCGGCCTGCTGACTTGACGCCTTCTTGGCTGCATCCAGTACCGCGGCTGTAGCGGCCAACTGCTCCGCCAAGCTCTCGCGTTGATCGCTGTACTGCGAGACGAGCGCACCGAACTCCGCATTCAATTCGGACGGCGTACCGGCAAGGCGAAGGTACGCGCTCGCCGATTGCGCCGGCGTTTGCCCGCCCTGCCCTTCGAGCGACTGCGGGACGATGACGATGGTAAGTTGCGCTTCGTCTGCGCTAATCAGCATGGAAAACGGCGCTCTGCGCGCCATGCGATGCAATTCTTCGAACATAGTTTGGCTTTCATGACGAGCGTTTCCCCGACCGCACAAACACGCGCGGGCGATTCAACGCAGGGTGATAAGGAAAAACTACTTGGAGGTTTGCGCCGTGTAGCGCATGAGGTCGGGGAGCTGGCCCCGGAAGCTAAACCCCTCGATCGCAAGCACTGCCGCGATCATTTCAGGTTTCTTCATGGTCGCGATCTTCTTCCATTCTTCGGTGCCGGCGTGTGCACGCAAACCGATATCGGAACAAAGCGCAACGATCTCGGTGCGCGTAAGCAGTCCGAGAAACTCTTTGTTGATCTGCCAATGCTGTGTGAGATCCACGTGGAGGAACGTCAGCACTTTCTGAACGTCGCTGATTTCGAGATCAAACACTGCCGAAGCAGCCATCACACACGCTAGACGAACGTGCTGTTCTCGAGCCGCTTCGACCACTACCGACAGCGACTTCTCAAGATTGGCTGCGCTCGCGTTGCGCCCAGTGATTTTCTCGACGGCGCCGCTCATCTTCAGACTGGAGATCTTGCCCGCGCGGCCCGAGAGCCCCAGTGCGAGCAACACCTGCAGGCCGCGTTGGGTATCTCCGGCAAGCACGTTGGCACCAATGCGGCGCCATTGCGACTCGCGATAGTCTTTGAGACGTTGTGGAAGTGCTACTGCTGTTGCACCCGTCTGCTCCCTTGCCGCGGGGGCGGGCGCCGACGGTACGTCGGTGGAGAAGGGTTGGGGCGCAACAGGTGCCGCAACCGTTGAATCGTTAGGCACCGCTTGAACTAACCGCGCGTGTGCCGCAACTTTGCCAGCGTTGCATGCGCTGTCGAAGCAAAGATCGGTTTCGACTTCGCCGACCGAACCAGGCCGCTTGCTGATGCTGCAACCAAAATTGGCGCAACCACGACATGCTAACGCTTGCTCGGCACCGACCCCCATTGGACCATCTGCGACCAGCTTGATTGGAATAACGGAATCGCCGGGCGCAACTACATGCACCTTGCGATAGTCCTCTCCGAGCGCCACCGCTCGGTTTGCGATCTCCGTCCCGGTTTTGTCGCTGTAGCATTTCGCATTTGTGCAGAATCCTTCGCTTAACGCTTCCCCAAACAACGCCGATTGCTGCGCGCTGTTGTAGCGGCAAGTTGCGCACTCGGTTTTGTCGAAAATCGCGTTGGCCAAGGGTTCCGATAGATCGGCCAATTTCTGCTTCGTCTGCGCGACGCTAAGTTTGTTGTCGATGATGCGTTGCAACGCGACCGGTTGGTTCTCCGGTACGATTGCGGCAATGAGCTCGGCATGGCCGAGGAGAATCGTTTCTTCGAGTAACGCTTCTTGAACTTGCGGCGAGCATTGAAGCAGGCCGAGTCGCTTCTGTAGAGTCCGTAGCGACCAGTCCAATCGCTTGCACACTTCGTCCTGGTCACCACCGAACTGCTCCAACAGTTTTTTCGCGCCATGCGCGGCTTCGATCGGCGATGGATCTTTGCGCTGATCGTTCTCGCTCTGCGCAAGCACCGCGGCCTGCGCATCCGACGCTTCGACGACGCGAATCGGCAACGTGTAGTCCTTGTCGAGCAACTGCACTGCGCGCCAACGTCGTTCTCCGGCTATGATTTCGTAGCCGTCTGCAGTCCTGCGCACCAAGAGCGGTGCCAGCAAGCCACCAACGGCGGAAATGTTGTCTGCCAGTTCACGTAACTCGGTTGTGGTGAACTTCTTGCGGTAGTTGAATTGCCCCGGGCGCAGCGATGACGCTGGCGCGCGAGTTTCCTCGATGATATTCATGGGGTCCTCGTGAAGAAACGCATACGAGGATCGCTAGAAATCCCGCTTTCGGGATGTGCGATCCCGTAACGCGGGTTGGTAGGTATACGTGTCGCTCCTTCCCAGGGGAGCCGTTTGCCGAAGGCATGGGAGAAGAGCTCTCAGTGTATCAGAACGCTGGCTTGCGCGGCCACGCAAGCACCGAGTAGGGCACCCGATCGACCTCTCGGGTGGAATCGGCCGGCGTTTCGGACGAGCTCACAACGCTGCTAAAAGTCAGCTCGGCGCCGGACGCCCACAGCACGCTGCGCGGTTAACCTTCGCGTGCTGCTAACGGAAAGCTTGCTTCAATCTCGCGCGCTACTTGCTCAGTGTCTCGCAGCACTCGCAGTGCGCATTGATCGAACATCAGTTCACCAACATGGCCTACGGTGCTGTTCAAGTAAAAGGAGTCCTTCTCTGTTCGGCCGATCCAAACAACCGCATACGAAGCCTCGTCGAAGCGGCTGGTGAAAATGCTATGGAATAGAACCACCAAGCGGCGTTCGTTGCCAATGGCCGGTCTTAGTACCCGCGAAGCACTAACGTAAAACCGAAGTTGCTCAGCGACCGTCCGTCCGATCGGATCCTCGGCGCGCACTTCAACCTCGACCGGCACGACGCCTGCTGACGCTTGAAGGGACACGACTAGAAGCAAAGCCAGAAACACTCTCGTCATGGGTAGTCACTCCGTTGAGTCATGAGCGGTGCGGAAGCGATGCCGAGTTTACTGGGCCAGCGAGGTTGCCTTGATGTAAAGCGTGAGCGACGGACTGTCCAGCAAGTTATCAGCATTGCTCGGAGGGTTGTACCGGACCGGCTCTACCAAGGCCGCCCACATCGGTGTCCCCGAACGCTCGCAACCGTACTTCCCGAACGCGCCCGCGCGCTGCGCCGCGTCCAACACGTTGCGTGTGGACTGTGGGTAGTACGCGTTAACAAACGTTTCGTAGTAGGTTGCCTCATATGCCGCGGTCTGGGCTGCAAGCTGTGGGTCGAACCCCAAAGCGGTGTAACCGGCGCGTCTGCCATAGAACACGTCGTTCTTGGTGGCTATTGGGGTGGCAAGCTTTGAAGCCGAGAGGCGACTCGGTTCAATCTGTGAAAACACGCCACCACGTGCTTCGCAAAAGACCTTCAAATTCTGCACCGGCCTAGCCAGCTGCGAGGTGTTAGCTGGCTTAAAAAACGCCTCGTGAAGCGCCTCGCCCGGTCCTTTCGGTTGCTTAGACGGCGCTTTGCTAAACGGCAGCTTAATCTCAAAATCACGAAATCGATTTTCGACGAACTGCTCGATGGTTTGTGAAGCGGAAACATCTTCCTTTCTAAGCATACCGCTGGAACAGGCAGTCAGGGTTAGGCTAACCAGGATCATTGTCATGGTGGGGCTTGTTCTCACTGAGGCCTCCTTGGTTTGTTCTACTTACTTCGTAGAAGGAAATGTTGTTTGGTATGCACAAAGTAACGATGCCGCCCAGAAAACGCAAGCACACAAAAGCACTAGTCACGATGGAAACTAGGTCGGCCGCAACAATGAACAAAAAAAGGGAGCCCGAAGGCTCCCTTTGAAAACGCTACGCTGCCAGTTCTTCGTCCGCTTCGGAGTGATCGAGCGACGAGGCCCCCACTTCATCCACTCCGATACCGAGCGCCGCGTTAATTTCTCTCTGCCGTTTCAGCCGATCCTGCAGTCTGGCTTCGTGCTCAAACGGCGCCGACAGCGCTTCAAGTGATTGCTGTAGGTTTCGTTCGCTGTACGCCAGAGCGTGTTTCGCCTCTTCAAGATCAGAGTCGAGGTCCGAAAGGCAGTTCTCCAACACTTGTACCGCTCCGCGAGGCGTGGTGAACGCCCGCGCTTGGTAGCGCTGCGCGCCTCTCAGAGCTAGCCCAACGCCAAGCCAGAACGTGCCGAGAATAATCTCGAAGCCACCGATTTCCCCGATGGCGACATCAGCGGCCGTGCGGTTGTTTAGAAAGTGCTGACGGCCTTGTTCAAACAAGCGCGCGAGTTCTAACCCTGCCACCTCACGATCACGGTACTGCTTGCCGTCCACGATAATCGAAAACGCATCGCCCCTCGTAGGTTTGCGACGGGCAATATCTTCCTCAAGTGCGGCGATCTCTTTGGATTTTCGGGCGATCCGCTCCTGCTCGGACACCGCTCGCGTCTGCAGCGCGTAGCTATTGTTGCGCCAAGCCGCTTTGAGCCGCGACAAGCGCGCAACTTCCGCGTCCACCCCGGCCTTCTCGATCACTTGCGGATTGCCCGTAGCCAAAGCCTTCACTTCAGCGTAGGACAACGCGTGCAGCTCTGCGTCTTCGATGGTCCGGACAGCCGCGTCGCGGCGCATCACCTGAGCAATGAAACGCGCCTTGGTCTCCAATGTTTGCCACATGTAGGAGTCAAAACTGCGCTCCGTCACGTAGCGAAACAGCATCACCTCTGCGTGTTCGTTCCCGGGGCGTAGCGCGCGCCCATCACGTTGCTCGATATCCGAAGGGCGCCAGGGCGCATCAAGGTGGTGCTCAGCGAGCAGCAGGCGTTGCACGTTCGTGCCAACGCCGAGCTTGGGCGTGCTGCCAAACAAGATCCGCACAGTCCCTCGCCGCATCCGCTGAAACATCGACGCTTTTGCACTGTCGGTGTCGGCGTCATGAATGAACGCAATCTCGCCGTCAGGCACTCCGCGTGCGACCAGCTCGTCGCGCATGAACTCGTAGACCGAGAAACCCTTCCCGTACTTGGGCGCAGACAGATCACAAAACACGATCTGAGTCGCTCGTGTAGCGGCATAGTTTCGCCAGATCTCGAAGATTTTCTCCAACGCCAGATGCACCTTCGACTCCGAAAAGTCTTGCGCCTTCGGATCGATCAGGCGAAAGTCGAGCGCCGCCTTGCGCCCGTCTGTGGTGACAGCGAGCATGTTGTCTTCCTTCGGGTGCACCAGGCGAAGGCGGATTTCCTCCGCACGATCCACGAGCGCGTCGACGAAGGCTTGCTGCGCCGCTGAAATCTTTGCGCTAATCGTTTGCGCTTTCCCTCCAAAGATTCTCGGCACCGGTAGCTTCAAGTCTTCTTGCGTGCGAATGTCGGCCACCTGCGCGAACACACTCGTTAGCTCAGGCAGATTGACGAAACGCGCGAAGCGACGATGCATCCTGTATGACTGGCCATCCGGCGCCACCTCTATACCTGCCACGACCTCTCCAAACATCCCGGCCCACGCATCGAAATGCGCTAGCCCGAGAGTTTCGAGCGTCTGCGGCTGCAAGTAACGCTGCATCGTGTAGAGCTCCGCCATCGTGTTAGACACCGGCGTCCCGGTCGCAAAGATCACTCCTGCTTCGCGCCCGCGTTTGTCCTGCACGAACAAACATTTCATGTACATGTCGAACGCGCGTTGCGAGCTAGAGTTCGGCAGGCCAGCGATGGTGCCCATCTTGGTGTGGAAGAATAAATTTTTGAAGTAATGGGCTTCATCGATGAAGAGCGCGTCCACGCCCAGCTCATCGAATGAGATGTGCGTATCCTTCTTCTCCGTCGCGCTGAGTCTCTTAAGCCGCGCATAGAGGCGTTTCTTCGCGCTCTCCAGTTGCTTGACTGCTCTGCGGCTGCCGGCAACGGAGGCCTCGACAATTGCCGCCTGGGCTTTGTCGAGCTCCGCGTCGATGAACGCCCGCGAGTAACTGAATGGAACGACGATGCGCTCGAACGACGACTGGGTGAGAATCACAGCGTCCCAGTCTCCGGTGGCGATGCGCGCAATCAGCTGTCTGCGTTTAGCGCCGTCGAAGTCATCCTTCGATGCTACCAACAAGTTCGCACTCGGATAGAAGCGTAGAAACTCAGCAGCGTAGTCTTCGAGTTGGTGATTCAGCACTACATGCATGGGCTTGTGAGCAAGGCCAAGGCGACGCATCTCCATCGTGGTGGCGACCATCGCAAACGTCTTACCTGCGCCGACGCAGTGTGCCAGCAAGGTGTTTCCATGTAGACCTTGCCAGACCACGCTGCGCTGGCTCGGGTACGGCGTCACCGCGTAGCTCATCCCCTGGAAAGTCAGGTGCGAACCATCGTATTCTCGCGGCCGGAAAGCGTTGAATCGATCGTTGTAGAGGGTGGTTAATTGGACGGCCCGATCCGGGTCGCTCCACAGCCAGCGTTTGAATTCCTCGTGCAAGAGGCCTTGTTTCTCGCGTGCAGCCTCAGTCTCCACAACGTTGGCCACTTGCTTCTTCTCTCCATCGACCTCGATTAAGTCATAGACTTTCGGTTGCTTTTGATTCAGCGCTAGCTCAAGCAGTTCGAGCGCGTCGACACGTCCGGTCCCGAAGGTGGTGTTGTTCTCCACGCTCCTGCGCACATCGTAGCGTTCGCGCTCGTCCACGGTAATCGACCAGAGGCTTGTGGCCGTGTTGTAGAAGACCTGAAATAGCGTCCGCGCCTTCGCGATTCCCTTGAATATCTCGGCCAGGAAAGCTTCGATGACACCAGTGGGCAACCAGGGCGAGCCGAGGCGAGCCGAGATTTCCCCTGGTCCTAGGTCCGGCGGCACTGCGGCTTGCAATGCGCGGATGTTGCGCGCGTAAAGCATGCGGCCGCCGACGCTGCACGACGCCGTCTTGGCGACCTTCAGTTTCTGGCGGACGTTACCGGAACAATATTCCTCTTTCGTAACCCACACTTGCGTCTGCGGGTCGAGAAAGATTCCGCCAGACTCCGCTAATTCCGCCACAATCTCGTCAACGGGGCGAGCGCATAGCTGTGCCATCCAAGGCAGATCCAATCGGCCGCGCTCGCATAGACTAATCGCCAGCGCTTCTTTCGTGCTTCCGGCGCTTGTCGGCGTGCGATGCGCAAAGATCGTGCGCTGTGTGAAGATCGCGGCCTTGCTAGCGATACCCGCATCGGGATCGTAGTGCTCTACCGAGAGCAACAGCGGCAGGTCTGGATCGCTGCGAAAGGCTTGCCGGTTACGGCGTTCGTGCAAACAACCGAACTTTGCCACGAAGTTATCGTAGCAGGCGTTCAAATCGCCCAGCGCCGCGTCGATGTCGGCCGCTGGAGCGTCCGTTGCTTGTAGGTGAATTGCGCTGCGAAGCGCGAAGCGCACGGCGAGCATCGCCTTTATCCGCGTGACCGTGCTGTCGGGTAGCGAGTGTTCGACGATGACCACTTCGTCGCCCTCGCGCACGCCCAGCTCGCCTTCGCACAAAGTGAACGCGCCGGGCTTGATGTGTGCGGGCGCTGGAAGCCGCTTTCTTGGCACTGCGGCTTGCACAACGGGCTGCGGACACCGATAGCAGCCCTCCGGCAGTGCCTCGATGGCTTTTCTTAGCCCTCGCCCTAGATCGTCTTTGTATTGGACTACCAGTTCGCGCCGGCCGTAGGAGCCCTTGCCCAACGCGACGGTGCCGATGACCTGCTTCGGATGTTCGATGAAGTATTGGTTCAACCACAACTCACTGTTCTCGTCGCCGTCTGCCGGACGCGAACTCAACCACCCGCTTTCTTCCAAGGAAAGCTCATCGGCGCTACGCCGCTGCAGGAACAGGACGTCGGTAGCCACGTGGGTATTGGCGACGACCTGGAACGTGCGCGACGGCAAGCGAATCGCCCCGAGCAAACGCGCGCGACGCGCAAGATACGCGCGTACGGACTCATTGAGTTTGTCCATCGTCCCCGTGCTCGTGATGAAAACCACCAACCCGCCAGGTCTAACCTTGGTGAGTGCTTTGGCAAAGAAGTAGTCGTGGACGCGAAGGTGCAGTTGATCAAACGCCGGATCGGCTAACTGGTAATCGCCAAACGGTATGTTGCCCACAGCGAGATCGAAATAGTCGTCAGGTAGCGAGGCTTGTTCCAGCCCGCAGGCGTGCCAGTTGTTGTCCGGGTAAAGCAGCGCGCCGATGCGGGCCGACAGTCGATCACACTCCACCGACGTGGTCTCGCAGGCGACGGCTAGATCTGCCGGCATCGCTCCGCTGAAGTGACCGGTACCGGCGCTCGGATCAAGCACGCGCCCGCCGTTGAAACCAAACCGCTTGAGCGCGTCGTAGATCGCCGAGATAACTTCGTACGGGGTGTAGTGCGCGTTGGGAGTGCTCGCGCGAGCGCTGTGCCAGTCCTCAGTGCGCAGCAACGCCTTCAGCCGCTTTGCAGAGTCACCCCAGACAGGGTGTTCCACCTCGAAGGCCTGCGGCACCGCGCCCCACCCGCTGTAGCGAGCAAGACTCCCGCGCTCTTCTTCGTTCGGCATGCGCTTAGTCGACTCAATGGCGAACAGACATTCGATCGCCGCCATGTTGGCCGCGAACTTTGCTTGCTGTGTCGGTTGTGCGTTAACGATCTCTGGACGCAATACGAAATTGCGGCGCTCGATCGCCTGTTGTGTTGTCGCAGCGCTGCTGCGCGTTAGTGCACTCGCCTGGGGCTCCGCGACGGCCTTCTGCCCCTCGCCCTCGTGCGATTCAGTGGACGCCGGCGCTTGCACGTCCTCGGATAGCTTCCTACTTAGCCGCACGCGCCGAACCGGCGCCGGAGAAAGCGCTGGCTCAAACCCGGGCAACCACAAAGACTGTTGTTGGTTTGTTTGGTTCATGTGTCCTCGACGAAAAAACGCAGACGAACGCCTCCCTGCGCGGGCAAGTCGGTCGCCCGCGATTGGGTTGAAGTTCAGGTGTCACCGCAAACGAGTGTCGCGGTGCGTGTTGAAAGGAAATCGATGAAACGGCGGCGCGCACGCGCACACCAAGGATGCCGAAAGGCTGCGCACCTACTCGCGCACAGCCGCCGCAACCCTTACTTGGTCAAAATAAAGGAGGTATACGTGTCGCTCGGTCCCAATCGAGCGCTTCAGCTCACCGATGCAAGCTAGGGACAGGAATCAAAAGTCTACCAGAGTCGTTATTCGTCTTCCACAGGCCGCCCAGACTCGATCTCTGCCGGCGTCGCCGCACGCACATCGAGCACTGTACAGCGCACGCGCAGGGTCTTGCCCGCCAAGGGGTGATTGCCATCCAGCACCGCGCGTTCGTCGTCGAGGTCGATGATGCGATAGGCGACGTCCTCGCCTTCGTACTGCGGCAGCTCTCCGCCAGATACGACGCTCCCTAGTATCGCTTGTTCGGGCAGGCAGGCGCGCGGCTCGGCGCGCACCAAGGCCATGTCGTACTCGCCGTACGCGTCCTCGGGCGGCAGTTCGAGCGTCACGACATCACCCATCGAGCAGCCCTCAAGGACCTTTTCGAGCGGTGGAAACAAGTTGTCGTAGCCGCCGTGCAAGTACACCAGTGTGTCGCCCTGCCTCAACGGATGATCGGCGATATCGCTGATGTCGCATCGCAACGTCGCCACGGTGTTCTTTCGAATCATGCTGGGTTGCCGGCGCGGGTGTGCGCGTATTCTAAACCGAACCCCCCAGGCGATCGGCCAATAAAAAAGGCCGCCCGGAGACAGGGCGGCCTGAAACGCGCTGCAAGGAGCGCGGGAGGAGGAAATCGTTTGTGTCGTCATTCTGGTAACTAGCGGCGCGCGGTAGGTCGGTTTATTGGCACGCCTCGCACGCGGGATCATCGATCGCGCAAGCAGCGGCGGCAGGTACGACCGCGTTGAGTTCGCCGCCGACGCCCGTTGATTTTTCAGCGGCGCTAGCGCCAAGGGCGCGCAAGTAGTACGTTGTCTTCAACCCTCGCAGCCAAGCCAAGCGATAGAGGTTCGCCAGGGTCTTACCGCTTGCCCCGGCAACGTACAGATTCAGCGACTGCGACTGATCGATCCACTTGCCGCGTTCTGCCGCGCATTCAATCAACCACGAGGCATCGAGTTCGAACGCAGTGGCGTAGCGACGGCGTATCTCGGCGGGGATGCGTTCGATCTTGGTGATGCTGCCGTCGAAATGCTTTAGATCGGCAACCATGACCGCGTCCCACAACCCTAGTGCGCGTAGCTCCTCCACCAAGTATTCGTTTACCACCGTGAACTCGCCCGACAAGTTAGATTTGACGTAGAGATTGCGGAATACCGGCTCGATCGAGGGCGACACCCCCACGATGTTAGCGATCGTTGCGGTCGGCGCGATCGCCACGCAGTTGGAATTTCGCATCCCGACTGAGTCAATACGCGCACGCAGTTCCTGCCATGGCATCCTTTCCTGTAACGGCCGCGGCTGGAGGTAGTAGATGTACTGCTCGCCACGCTCCTTAGCAACCAGCTTGACCGTGTCTTGCGGCAAGATACCTCGCTGCCAGTGTGAGCCGGAGAACGAAGCGTAAACATCACGCTCCTCGGCCAGACGAGCGGAGGCCTCGTAGGCGAAAAAGCAAACAGCCTCCATCGAAGCGTCGGCAAACTGCACCGCCGACTCGCTGTCGTAGGCCACCCCCAGGCGATGCAAACAATCCTGAAAACCCATCACACCAAGCCCCACCGGTCGATGGCGCAGGTTCGCTGTACGTGCCTTTTCGACCGCGTAGTAGTTGATGTCGATGACGTTGTCGAGCATGCGCATCGCAACGCCAACTGTGCGTCGGAGCTTGGCGTAGTCGATTGCACCGTGCCCGTCAGAGCCTGCGACGAGGTGGTTAACCAGATTCACGGAGCCGAGATTGCACACGGCAGTTTCCTCGTCGCTCGTATTGAGCGTGATTTCGGTGCACAAATTCGAGCTGTGCACGATCCCAGCGTGTTGCTGCGGCGAGCGCACGTTGCACGGGTCTTTGAAACAGATCCACGGATGGCCGGTTTCAAAGAGCATAGTGAGCATCTTGCGCCACAGTTGCTCAGCCTGAACCGTTTTGAACTGTCGGATCTCGCCCCGCGCGGCCTTCGCCTCGCACTCGACGTATGCCTTCTCGAACGCCAAACCGGTCAGATCATGCAGGTTAGGCACATCGTTCGGCGAGAACAACGTCCACTCGGCGCCTTGCTCCACGCGCTTCATGAACAAGTCCGGAATCCAATTGGCCGTGTTCATGTCGTATGTGCGGCGCCGGTCGTCGCCGGCGTTCTTGCGCAGCTCGAGAAACTGCTCGATGTCCAGGTGCCACGTTTCGAGATAAGCGCACACCGCGCCCTTGCGCTTGCCGCCCTGGTTGACCGCCACCGCGGTATCGCTGGCAACTTTCAGGAACGGGACCGTGCCTTGCGATTTTCCATTGGTGCCCTTTATGTGCGCTCCCAAGGCGCGCACGCGCGTCCAGTCATTGCCGAGCCCGCCGGCGAACTTCGAGAGCAGCGCATTCTCCTTGATGCCCTCGAAAATACCATCCAAATCGTCCGGGATCGTGGTCAGATAGCAGCTCGACAGCTGGGCACGGCGCGTGCCCGAATTGAACAGCGTTGGGGTGGACGGCATGTAGTCGAACGTGGACATTGCATGGTAAAACTCGATCGCACGCTCGTCCTTGCTCGGTTCCTGCAACGCCAAGCCCATGGCCACGCGCATGAAGAATACCTGCGGTAACTCAAGGCGCCGCCCTTCAGTTTGCAAGAGATACCGGTCGTAAAGCGTCTGAAGCCCGAGATAGCCAAACTGGCGATCGCGCTCGGGCACCAACGCCGCACCGAGGCGCGCCAGGTCGAACTCCCTCATGCCAGGATCCAGCAGTTCGCTTTCCAAGCCGCGGCTCACCAGCAACGCCAACGCTGCCGCATAGTCTACGGGCTGCGAAAGCTCGCGTGGACCCCGCCCAAGCACCTCGCGTTGTAGCGCACCGTGCAGCAGGCGCGCGGTGAAGTAACTGTACTGCGGTTCCGTTTCGATGCGCGCGCGCGCGGACAGGATCAATGACTTCTCCAGTTGATCGTAGCTCGCGCCATCGTAGAGATCGCGCAGCGCCGCTTGCAGCACCGCTTGGGTATCGACATGGCGCAAACCATGCGCGCAGTCACTCAACCAAGCATCGAGGTGCAACTCCGTAAGATCGTTTGGCTTTCCGCTCAGCGTCACTACGCGCAGCGTGGGCGAGCCGCCCTGCCCTGCCGTGTTTCGTTGCAGCGCGCGCGCCTCGCGGTACAAGACGTACCCGCGCGCAACTTTATGCTCGCCCAAGCGCATCAGGCACAGTTCCACCTGATCCTGGATCGCCTCGATGTGAATCGAACCGCCGTGCGGCTGGCGACTGAGCAGGGTTTCGACCACCCGGGCCGTCACGCTATCGACCTTCGCGCGCTGCGCGTCGGACAGCTCTGTGTGACCCGCGTGGTAAAGCACTCCGTGCTCATTCTTGATGAAGGCATTGGCGATCGCCACGCGAATCTTGTCGGCCTGAAACGGCACAACGCTGCCGTCGCGGCGCACGCACTTGTAGTCGGCTTGGAGGCCAGTTTCTAGATCAGTAAGGTTCATGGTTTCCTTTCGATATGGGAGGTGCCGCGTCGGTGACCTAGGACGAGCGCCACTTCCGCAAGCCGTAAACATCCATGGCGCTGAGCAACAGGTAGCCGGGAATCAAGCCCCAGCGCTCAAGCCTGTAAGCAATCACGCTCAGTAGAACGTTGGCGAGCATGAACAACCACCAGCCGGCCGCGTAGCGTTCGGCGAGGCAGTACTTGCCCGCAATCGCGAAGACTGAAGCGAATATGTCGATTGAGTGCATATAAACTCTCTGCCTCACATTGGTTCAGACAACTTAGTGCCCTCGCTGCGCATCAATCCCATCTGAGCGAGCCACCAGTTTGGTATTCAGTGACGCGCGCCTCAAAGAAATTGCGCTCTTTTTTGAGGTCCAGCATCTCGCTCATCCAAGGAAACGGGTTGCTTGCCCCCGGATAGAGCACGTCGAGGCCGACTTGCTGTGCGCGGCGATTGGCGATGAAGCGCAGATACTCTTTGAAAGCGGGTGCGTTTAGACCAAGCACGCCGCGCGGCATCGTGTCTTCCGCGTAGCGATACTCCAGTTGAACCGCTCGCTCGAACAATTGTCGAAGTTCGGCGCGCAGCTCATCCGTCCAGAGATGAGGGTTCTCCAACTTGATCTGGTTGATGAGATCGATGCCGAAGTTGCAGTGCATCGACTCGTCTCGCAGGATGTACTGATACTGCTCGGCGGCGCCGACCATCCTGTTGCGCCGGCCAAGCGCGAGGATCTGCACGAAGCCAACGTAAAAGAACAAACCTTCCATCAAGCACGCAAACACAATCAAACTTCTGAGCAGGCTGCGATCGTTCGCATCGGTACCGGTCCTGAACATCGGATCGGTGAGCGTTTCAATGAATTCGAGTAAGAACTCATCTTTGTCGCGAATGCTAGGAATTTCGCGGTAGGCGTTGAAGATCTCACCTTCGTCGAGGCCCAGCGATTCCGCGATGTACTGATAGGCGTGCGTGTGAATCGCCTCTTCGAAGGCTTGGCGCAACAGGTATTGGCGGCACTCGGGCGCCGTGATGTGGCGGTAGGTGCCGAGCACAATGTTGTTCGCTGCAAGCGAATCCGCTGTTACGAAAAAACCGAGATTGCGCTTGACGATGAGACGTTCGTCTTCGCTAAGTTCTGTTGGCTCTCGCCACAGAGCAATGTCGCGATTCATGTTCACTTCCTGCGGCATCCAATGGTTGGCGCAGGCAGCAAGGTATTTGTCCCAAGCCCACTTATAGGCGATGGGCACGAGTTGATTGACGTCAGCAAGTCCGTTGATCACCCGCTTATCGGTGATTCGTACTCGGGCGCAGGCAACGGACGAGCCTAGCCCAGGGACGCACATGTCCATAGGTAACTCCTTTGACAACGGAGAAGGTTAAGTAACGACGCGGCCAATGCAGCGGCCGGTCCAAATGAAGGTATACGTGTCGCTCTTCCGAGCAGGTAGCGCGCACGGACATGCGCACTGAGGTACAGCAAATAATCTACTACGTTGTAGTGATCGAGTAAAGCCCCTCTTGCATCGCGCGTAGATCAATCGACCCCAAGCTGCGCTGGGCGGAATAAGCAGCTTGGTAAGCGCAAGCGGATTTGGCTGGGCTTACGACCGCGGCACCAGCTGCTCCAAGTCGCTGCGGGCGTAAGTCACGCTGAGCGCAACATTGCGCTCGACCTGCTTTTCCTTCACCAACTTAGCCAGAATCTGGTTGAGCGTCACCATGCCCTGCGCCCCACCCTGCTGCATTTGGTTCTGCAGTTCCACAAGATTATTCTCTTTGATCGCGTTCGCGACGGCAGGCGTCGAGTTGCGCAGCACTTCATACGCGAGTACGTATTTTTCCTGGTTGGTGTGCGGCAGCAGCCTCTGTGCGACCACCCCCACGAGTTTATCCGCCAGCATCTCCAAGCGTGCCGCGCGCTCTTCGCCGGGGAACATCCCGACGATGCGCGAGATCGCGCCAACGGCGTTACCGGCATGCAACGTTGCCAGTACCAGATGGCCAGATTCGGCCATTCGAAACAACGCTTCCATAGTCGGTTTATCCACTACCTCACCAATCATCATGACATCGACGGCCTGGCCGTCGAGTGCGTCGTGGATCCCTTGCAAGAAACTGGGCACTGCGTCCGGCACCGTGCGCTGCGTGACGATCGATTTCTCAGGAGTGTGTATGTACTCCTGCAGGTGTTCCAATGTAATGATGTTCGCGTGGCGCGATTCGTTGATGGATCTGATAAGGCTGGCGAGCGTGGTGGTTTTACCGCTGCAAATCTGGCCGGTGACGATAACCAGACCGCCAGCCGGCGAGAGCATTTGCGTGAGCCCCAGCGGCAACCCCAAATCGAGCAGCGTAGGAACCACCACTGGCAGGTTGCGCACGTTGACGGTGAAATCTGGCGGCTTGCCAGCGCTCGGCGGGGCGCACAGCGCTACCTTACAGCGCAGCCGCAGTTGGCGTTCATCAAACGGAAACATGAACGCCATGCCTGATTTGCTTTCGAGCATTTCGTCGAGCCAGTTGTTGCGCCCGCACATGTCCGCCACGAAGCCTGTCAGCCACTCTTGTGTAGGGGGCTGCGGCCGCGCGCCTTTTGCGAAAGAGCTGATCGGCATCCATCCGCGCGGAGTTTTCACGCGTGTCTCAACGCCCGACCGCATGAACAAGTCGGTATAGGCATCCGTCTCGATCATTCTGAGAATCGGAGCGATAAGCGCTTCGCCGGACATGAGTACAGTTTAGCACTGGCAACGGACGAAAAAAAACCGCCCAGAAGGGCGGTCGAAGATCGCTGAGGATTCTCAAGGCTTCATTGGGCTGACGAAGAAGCATTCGCTGCGCACAGCGCCCGCAATCAATGCTGGCTGCGTCGCTTCGCCACTCTTGAACTTGATGAGCAGTTTCTCACCGGAGAGCACGTCGGCGGCGAGCCGAACTTGATCGCGCCGCAACGTAATCTCGCATGCCGAGGCACAGGTCGCTTGCACCTCGTCCTCTGCCCCCTGCTCCGCTCCGCTACTACAGAGCGTCACTTTGCCCGGTTCGCCGCGTAGCTGCACGCGACTGTCCGAGCGCACGACCACCGAGAGACGCTCAAGCGCTGCCGCGAAGGCCGCACGCGGAACTTCAACCGACACTGCGTCCGCGGCCAACGAGCTCACCACCTTCTTCCAGTCCGGAAAGGTCGAGTCGACGCGCCGTGCCAGCAGGCGCAGTGCCCCGCAGTGCAGCTCCACTTTCGTGTCGCTGACATGCAGCCGCGCCGCGGCGTCGCCGGCACCGCGCAACACCTTGATCGCTTCGCGCACGGCTCTTGTTGGCAGTATCGCCTTCGCACCCGCGGATGCTCGCGCCTCAACGCGTGCGATCGCCAGCGTGAAGCCGTCGGAACCCACGACGGTAAGCTGCGTCTCGGTAACTTCCAACAGCGCGCCGTTCAGAAACGCGCGAGAGTCTTCCGTGAGGATAACGCCCTCGACGACGCTCAGTGCTCGACAGAGCGCGGCCGCCGGCAGCGTGAGTTCTACCCGAGCCTCTTCTTGCTGCGGCTCTAAAAACGCATTCGGATCGATGCAAGCCAACCGCAACGTGGTACCGTTAGCTTTCACCGTCAAACTCTTCTCTTTCGGGGTGAACGCGATCGGCCCAGCTAGCCGCGTAACAATTTCCGCGAGATCTCCCGAAACGACCACGGTGAACGACTCGCCCACCACGGGTATCTGGGTTTGCACGTGAAACACGGCATTGTTGCTCGCCACCCTCATCACACCATCGCTAGCGCTCAACAAAATGCTCCGCTCGATCGGCGTGCCTGATCGCGACAGGCCGCCGCGAATCGCAGCGAGTGCCGGTGCGATCACTTCCTGCTGTATGACCACCATAGCGGCCTCCTAGACGGCGAGCGAACGTTACTGCCCAAAAAGCGGGGCGTTCGGATCGTCGCCGCTGGCCTTTGTCGTCGTCGCAAACGCGCTGCGGCAAGTCCGGACATAGTCCAAGACTTCCGCGCGCGATTCGCCGTCCAGGCTTTGTTCCGCTTCCCTAGCAACCTGATCCAGATCAGCGAGCGTTTTGGCCTGGTCGGCCTGGCGTATCAGCTTTGAGGCGGTAAATTGGCTACTAGCCGCGCCAGCTGCTTGCGCGGCCGCCTTGGGGGGATGCGTCGATTTCGAAGTCGCCGCCGGCGCGCTCTTGTCTGCTTGCTCGCGCTCTGTCGCTGTCTGCTGCATCGACGCGGCTGCAGAAGGGTTTGCTTGAGCGCCCTCCTCCGCTGCCGGCTTTGGCATCTTCGCCGCCGCGAGTATTGCTTCGAGGTCCTCACCGCCAGCGGCCGGCTCTGGATCTTTCACTACCTCGGCTGCGCCCATGTTCTTCACCGTTGGCGCACCGGCGAAGTCCAGTAGTTCGTCTGTGGTTGGCATCCCTACTAGCAGCTCTGGGCAGTTTCTCTTGCCGAAGAAGGATGCAGCTCGATACGGGAACATTACATCCGGTATCGTTCGCCACTTGGAGTCCTCGCGCTTGTTCCATCCCTCGGCTTTCACCATCGCCCACGTGACCTTCGGTCCTTCTAGCACCCTATCGCTGCCGATTGGGCGCGTCCACGCGGTACATCCGTACTGATCGCCTTCGCCATCGAAACGAAACTGCAGCGGTTCGTAGCGACCGCAAGAATTGATCTTGGCGATAACCATTTGCCCGTCCCAACTGGGTTTGCCTCGCACGACAGCCAGATGCTGCATGACCATCAACGGAGACATCGCCATACGTTCCGACAGTTCGATTGCGATCGTGCAGTTGGGGACGCTGTTTTGAAACGCTTCCGGCACCAGCGACGACTCGGCAAGCAAATGGGCCATGCGCACAGCCGCCTGAAAACGTTCAACGTTGAGAAACACCGACGGTGCGGCGGCGGCAAGCACGGGTAGATCGTTTGCGTTCATAAGATTTCCTTGTTAGTAGTTTTGAAGTTCGAGATCGGCGGTGGAATGGCGCGCCCATCTCGGCAGAGCGATCTCTTCGATCGATCCGTTTGGTTGATAACCGGGCCAACTATTCGACTCGACGCAGTGCGCGTAGAGGCGTTGCGCCGCCCGAAATCGCTGCTCGCCCTCTCGCAGCATCGCTGCGTTGGGTTTGTAGAGACAAATTTCGAACGTGCTCTCTTCGATGACGAGAAACACCACTGGCGGTGCAGGCTCGCCGTAGGCGCGCTTGACGCCTTCGCGATACATCGCTAACGAAAGGTGGTAGTCCAGCTCGACGATGCGTCGCGCGAAGTTCCACTTGTCGCCGCGGCCAGTGCTCTTGACTTCCACCAGCACGCGCACCGGTGCTTGCGCGAGCCGATCGGGACGCGCCTTCAGGCGCAATCCGGTCTCTGGATCGCTCCAATACAGCGAGACTTCCGCAGCCCCGGGGAGGTTCATCAGTTGCCATGCGCGCGTGTGCTTGCGAATACTGGCGCGTAAGCGCGCGATCGGATCGGCTTCCTCACGCGCGAGCAAAGTCTTGCCCGCGTGCTCGGCTTGCCAATCCGCCCACTTCTCCTTACCGGCCGTGGTGCGTCGATCAATCTTGGGAACGATGGCGAAGCGCTGCTCGAAGACCTCGGGTTCGAGTATGGCGGCGTGTAGCGCACTGCCGATAACCATGCGCGCTTTTGCCTCTTTCTGCTCGCCGTCGCCGTCAAGGTAGCGCTTGCAGTGCGCGGGCGTGACGAGTATTTGCTTTAGTGTCGTACTCGAAACCGCGCTCTTGTCTGCGTGGTAATCCAGGATGGAAAGACCTTGCACGCATCGCGGCGGGTCTTGGTCGAATTGCATGGCATCTCCTTCGCGGGCTCGCAATGCCGCGCGACGATACCTGCGCGCGGCTTGGAGATCCCCGCGCGCGTGTGACGCGTTGTAGGGTTAGGCGAAGACGGGTTGGCCTGGCGCAGGGGCGCCGGTGCCGCTGCTTGTCGTAGCGGGCGCGGGGGCTTGCTCCGCCTTCGGCGCGCGGCGTACTTCGAACAGGTCTGTCGCCACGACTTCGGTCGCATCGACTTCAGTACCGTCGCCGCGCGCAATCTTGCGCGTGCGCAGGTAGCCATCGACTTGCACGTGGGTGCCCCGCTTGAACGTCTTGGCGATGTTTACACGCCAGTCGAAGCAGACGACATGGTGCCATTCGGTGCGTTCAGTGACTTCGTTCTTGCTGGAGCGAAACTTGATGTTGGTCGCCATATCGAACACGGCAAACGCTGTTTGACCGGGCTCTTCAAAGAGCTTGGGATCGGCGCCGAGATTGCCGCGCAGGCGGACTTCGTTTTGGTCCATGGGTGTGTTACTCCAATGATTGAGGGAAAGGCTCGATCGAGAACGAGCGAGCACGGATAGGCGGATTGGCAGCGCGAGCGCGTGCGTCCGCGATTCGATAGCGCGTGCGCAAGGCGCGCGCGTAAGCGAAAAGAAAACTGGGAGGTATACGAGTCGCCGGTTTCCGGGCCGGCAGTTTCCAATCGAATCGATTGGCGGGAAGGAACGCGCATTGTCGGGCGGCGCGGGCGGCGCGTCAAGCGAACCGCGTTGTGGGCAAAATCGGCCCCAAAAGCGTCACGGGGTGCGAAAAGGCTCATGCCAAGGACTCTTTTTACCTAGCGGTGCTGCTATTTCCTATCTCCGACGCCGATGTTGCGTCGATGATTGAACACGCTCGCGGAACGGTGTTCGTCCAGAGTCAGTCGGTGAGTTCGCCGGCGACTCTATCCGCGCTCACCGCGGCCGCGCACCGGGGCGTGGAGGTCAAGGTGTTGTTGGGGCCGAAGCCCGACTACGTCATCCAGGACGCCAAGGTACAAGTCGGCTCACACCCGTATGCGGCCAACGCCGGGACGGAGCTGGCCGCGCTGAGCGCCGCTGGCGTGCGTTACTTCATCAATCCTCGCTTCAACGAGCTACGGGCGACTCGCGTGGTTCCCGGCGTGGAATCGCGCGCGAGTTACCTCATTGCCGGCGACGGCCTGTCCTTGGTGTGCAGCGGCGCGCTAAGCAGCGCCGCGCTCGTGCGTGAGCGCAACTTTTGTGTGCGCAGTACCAATCGCGAACGCGCGTTTGCGCTGGCGACATTGTTTACCTCTGAGTTCGAGGAGTTACCTGCCGAGCGCCGCGATGCTTACGAACACACCGCGAGCAAGCAGCTGCTAATTTGTCCGGGCTGTGAAGCCGATTTGGTTCGGGCGTTCGGTGCCGAGGGTACGTTGTACCTGCGCATCTCCGGCATCGGTACCGTGCCGACGATCGAGACTGCGCTACGCCACGCCGCAGCACGCCTTCGGGTGCTGTTACCGAAGTCCTACCAGAATCAAAACCCGTTCGTCGACGAACTTGTGCGCGCCGGGGCGCGTGTGCGTTACGTACCCCAAGACTACGACGGACTGCTGCTCGTTACCGAAACATTGGTGCTGGCTGGCAGTGTGCGGTTGGACGCGGGAATCAATCACTCCCGGCAAGTCGCCGTACGCGAAGCAGCTATACACAAGTGGCGGCGATTTTTCGAGCAAGAGTGGGAGCAAGCCGAATGAGGGGTGAGATCCCGCGATGGGCGATTTGCCCAGCCGCATGCTTCGTGCATCGAGCGCTGCTCAGCGAATGCTGGCCGCAGGCTATGTCTGACCTCAGGCCGCTCGGCCCCGTGTGCAGCAACTCAACCTCGTGTGGGCAGTGCTTATCTGCCCTGCCCTATCACTTCACTATGCGAGCAACAAGAAAAGGCGGCGCTTACTTCCTCGCCCATCGCGGCGAAGGCTCGTGCGCCGAGTACCCAATGACCTAACCTAACCACCGCAACGAGAAAGTGCCCGAAACCTGATACGTGGGCCGCACGTGGTTCAGGTTACATTCTATGGGATCGCGCTCCACCCATAGCTTGTAACCTTTGGCGCGTGGCAGCCTCTCGCGCAAGGGCTACGCAGTAGGCGCCGCCACTGCGGCGATCTCCCATGTTTGGGTACCATAGGCGCATCCCATGCCTGGTAACCTCATGGTCGCGTCGCAGCGGCCCTAGCAGGGCGAGACGTGCCCGACCCAGCGCGCGGTTTGCTTGCGCGCCGGCAGCTTTCACCCGTGCGGGGCCGTCCCATTTCTGGTTACCCACGATGCATCCCATGACTAGTTACCGATGCTGCCCTATCAATGCGTTTCGCTCTGTGCGCGGACCTCGTCCCATGAGTAACTACGTCCGCGCCCATGCCTCTCCACCTGAAATCCCAACAACAGCTACCTGCATCCCAGTGCGGGCAACCTGCGCTCCCACGCTAGGTAACCATCGGTGCCATAGCTGGTTACCTCATCGAGTCAGAAACCGCGTCCAGTCTAGATTCGCATGCGCCTAAATAGTTGTTAAAGATGTTTTGAAGTGAATAAACAAAATCACAACCAGACGTGCGAGACCGCAGAAACAACAAGTCAACACCGTCTCCATACTAGCGTCGTGCCGAGTTTATAGGTTACCATTCCATCAATACGAAGGAACCTATGGCCCCCAAAGCGAAGCTCGCGGTAACCCGACCAGCCGGTCAGATCGCGCTGTTTTCGGCACCCGAAACACCCGATGCTTTCCGCAAAGCTGTGCAAGTCGTGCACAGCAAACCGCAATCACCGCTTAGCCTACTACAGCGCAAACTCGGAAACGCGTGGCTGAAGAACGCGATCGAGAACGATCCCGACCAAGAGGGTTGGTGGCGCGTGGGGATCAAGGGTCTGGCGAAGAGCATTGGTTTCGACTCAAACAACCGCAAGTATCTCAAGGAGTCGGCCGAAGCGCTCATGCGCGTCGTTTTCGAGTGGGACGTGATCGCGCCGACTTCAAAGCGGGTGCCCTGGAAAGCGTCCGTCCTGTTCCCAGAGATAGAAATTGGCAGCGACGTATTGCGCTACCAGATCAGTTCACAGATGCGCGAGCATTTGATGAACCCCGACATCTACGCGGTCATCGACATGACCGTCGTGCGCAAGTTTCGCCGTGCCAGCTCGTTGGCGATATGGGAGTACTGCGTGCGCTTTGAAAAAGTGGGCCGCACCACGGCCGTGCCATGGGAAAAGTTCCGCGACATGGTGATGAGTGAGTCGAGCGGGAACAAAACGTACCGCGAGTACAAGTTCTTCAAGTCGAAGGTCCTGAACGTGGCGATCGCAGAGATCAGCGAAGAGAGCAATCACACGATTACGCTCTTGGAGTTGAAACTCGGCCGCCGTATCGACTCCGTGCAGTTTGATGTCGTTCGCAAGTCCCGCCCGCCCAGTGACGAATCCGGCAACGACGAACGTCTCGTCGAATTGATCGGGGAATTGGCCCGCCTCGGCGTGCCTCAGTCCGAAGCCAAACGCATTGCGCGCACGCAAGAGTTCGACGAGATCAAAGCAGCGCTCGACTTTACCAAGCGCCGCATCGCCGACAAGAAGGCTGCCAAGGTGGATAACCCCGCAGCGTACTTTCGGCATGCGCTGGAGCACCGCTACGCCAGCGCCAAGGCGGCGGAGCGCACTGCGGAGCGGCCTACCGTGCAAGAATCGGTCGACATCAAGGGCACCTACTCCGCGCGCATGTGCGAACGCGCGTCAGGCTACTTTAAGCAGCTAGATGCGGGCGAGCAACAAAGCTTGGTAGACCAGTACAACACTCACCAAACGCACTCTGTGCTCCGACTGAAAACCAAGACGACCAAACTCGCGGAAACTGCTTTCTTCCAGTGGCTCGCGATCCGAACTTGGGGAGAGCCGACCAGCGACGACTTGTTGGCGTTTGCGCAACAAATGCTTTCAGGTAAGCCTCCAAGTGCGGCGTAGCTAGTAAAAGTTCTGGGTTGATGCGAAACTTCGCATCAACCCAGAATACTGCTTCGGAGGTGCAACATGACCGCTGCGATGTTAGACGCCACCGCGCAACGCTTTCGCCTCAGCGATCTTGTGGAACTTGCCGAATCCGCGAGCCACACCCTCGAAAGTCTGCGTGCGAAGATGCTTGAACCGCACCCGCGCAAGCGAGCACCCACGTTCACAGGCGCTCAATTGGCAGCGCTGTGTGGCATCGACCCCAGCCAAATTCGCTATTTGGCTGGTCGGGGAGATCTGCCAGCAGGAACGCACGAAGGCGCGGGCAAGAGGCGTTACTTCACCCTCGCCGATACGCGCGCGTGGATAGCCAAACTTTCCTCGATTCCGCCGCGGCCGCCCGGCGCCCGCGCAGCCACGATTGCGGTGGTCAACTTCAAGGGGGGCTCAACCAAGACGACGGCTGCGTTTAACCTCGCGCAAGGCCTGACCTTGCGCGGCCGCAAGGTGCTCCTGGTAGATCTCGACCCGCAAGGGTCGGCGACCACGCTCACTGGCATGCTGCCGGCTGCGGAAGTTCTCGAAGAACATACCGTGGGGCCTATCACCTACCCTCCCCTCGAGTCGGCTCCAAAAGATCTGAGCTACGCCATTCAGCCCACATACTGGGATGGCCTGGACATCATCCCAGCCGCGCCTGCACTCTATAACGCCGAGATATTGCTACCCATGCATTCGCGGGATTCGAAGATAAAGTGGTGGGACATCCTCAATGCGGCGATCGATCCTCACCGCGACCAGTATGACGTGATTGTGTTCGACACTGCCCCTGCCCTGTCCTACCTGACCGTTAACGCTGTGATTGCTTCGGACGGCTTGGTGATGCCGATTCCCCCTGAGAACCTTGATTTCGCCTCGTCAGTCGCGTTCTGGAATTTGCTCTCTGAGACGCTGACCGCGCTGAAGGAGAATAAGAGATACGACAAGGACTTCGCCTTCATGCGGGTTTTGCTATCCAAAGTGCCGGGCAAGTCCGCTGCTGCGTCGATCGTAAAGGACTGGATCATTCGCACCTACGGGCGCTATGCGTTGCCAGTCGAAATTCCGAGAAGTGAGGTGACCTCGGTCGGCGCACTGCAATTTGGTTCCGTGTACGACATCGATCGCTACGACGGCGCGGCAAAAACCTATGCGAAAGTCCGCGATGCTTTCGACAAATTTGTGGAGATGATCGATCAATCGATCATGTCGTCGATTTGGCATATAGGCGAACGCAAAGCAGAGCGGCGGGAAGTAGCCCCGTCGCACGCTTAATTTGGGAGGCAGAATGAGTCTAAAAGACCTGAAGAACAAGAGTGATTCAGCATTGGCCGCCATCCCACCATTAAAACGGGACGAGCAAGCCCAACGACGTCCCGTAACAGCCCCGGGTGCGACGGCATTTATGCAGCCGGCTCTTGATGACTTGAGCCGACGTGCGGAGGCCGCTGAGGCCAGGGTGCTCGAATATGAGAGTAATCGCCTAGGCCAGGCAGCGATCGAGTTACCCCTCGACCGGCTGGTTGAAGTGCCCGCTCGCCGTCGCACGCTTACACCCGCGCAGTTCCAGGAGCTGAAAGAGAATCTGCGAACAAATCCGCTGGTGCATCCGATTTCGGTAGAGCCAGGCGTGGACGGGAAGTATCGGATCATCTCGGGTCACAACCGCGTAGACGCATACAGAGCGCTCGGGCGCTTGGGCATTCTTGCTGTTGTAAGGGATATTGAGGCCGAGAAGGTCGATCGTTCAGCCTTCTACGCCAACTTGTTGCAACCGTCGCTGCCAGACTACGAGAAGTATCTGGGCTTTAAGCGGGAGCAGGAGGCGACTCGCAAAACGCAGAAACAGATGGCGAGTGAGGCAGGTGTCCCAGAATCGGTACTTTCAATGCTGTTTAGCTTCGAGCAGCTGCAAGGGGAGGCGCTTCACGTCATTTCTAGACGCCCGGATGCGATCGGAATGAGCTGTGCTGCTGAGCTAGCCAAGCTGTCAAAGGGGGGCAAACAGTCTCAGGGCCGGGTTTTGGAGGCGTTAGAGCGACTGGTAGAGGGGGTGTTCACGCAGAAGGAGGCAGTTCGGTACGCGAGCGCTGCACCAGCACTACCTCGACCCCAGCAATCGATGGCCCCGATCAAAGTTAGGGCCGGTCGCAAAGAGTACTGCCAATACGTTGGACGGGGCACGCTGCTTCGTATCGAGTTCAAGCAAGAGGGGGACAGGCAGAAGGCCGAGGAGGAAATTTCGCAGCTACTGAACCGGCTCGCGACGCGATCGACAAGCGATTCAAACTTTTAAGTGCTATTAAATCAATGATGTAGCATATCAAGTCGGGTTCTCCACAAGGTACCTGGTTATGGGAGAAGGGGAGGGTGGTTGGTGGCGGGTAGCCCTTTCGTTATTGTTAACTCATTGTTTTGTAATAAGTTAAAAGTTTGAATTCCCGCCAGTTGAGATTCGAACGTTGGGATTCATCCCACATCGAGTAACCTTCAGCCGAGATCCAGCCGCCCCATGCCAAGATCTGGGTACTGTGCAGTTCCTGACGATCGGGGATCGAGCAACGTTGGTTGGTGAACAAGCGACCGGAAGGGCAGAGCAGGGGGCTCAGTTCAGATCGACCTGAGGCTCAAAACGAAACGCCAAATCCCATAAACGGCTACCCAACCGGTAGCGTGCCACCGCGCAGCCCAGCGCGGGCGGACTTGGATCGTAGGGGCGCCGGCGCCCCTCGCACAACTCCCCGACGAAGAGCGCAAGCATCTCCCACCGCGAGGGCGTGACGTCCATGCCGGGCAAGAGAATAGGGCAGGGTGCCGGTGGCGGTTTGGGTGCATTAGGTGGCGGCCGATCCTTAAAGCCGCGCGCGCTGTAGTCCAGGTTTTGGAACGGGTTGCGCGGGGCAGGGCAGGGCGCCTGGTAGCGGCGCAGCGCGTGGGCGCGCTGCTCGAACCAATCCCACTGACACTCGCTCGACTCCGCTTTCCATCGGGGTAGCGCACGCGCCAGGTAGCGCAAGGTGTGCACCACCTGCGCGAGCCACGCATCCAGCGCCGCCGGTGGGCACGGCCAGGGCAGGGCGCCGATGAGGCTTCGCCCTGGGTAGTAGCGCAGCTCGCTCGGCGATTCGGTCAGCTCCAGGACGAGACGCGCGCGCGCGCCGGTGCGCTGCGGCACCATCAACACGAGCCCCGGCTGCAGCGCGTCTTGTGTCGGCCAATCCCATCGACCCGCGAAGCGCAGCCAATAGGCGGGCTGGCGCCGATGAACTTGGCAGGCCGCTGTTAGGTTAAATCCGCGCGCGCGTAGCGCTCGGGTGCCGGCCAAGCCGGGCGTCAGCGAGCGTCCGGCGCCGGCGATGAGTGCCGGTGTCCAGCGCGCGATTTCCGCAAGCAGGTTAGCGTCTAAACCGCTGCGCCGCGCGAGCGTCGTCAATTTTGTGTCGCAAGTGTTTGTTTCAAAAAAATTTTGGGTTGCCATGTTCAAAGTCGCTGTGAATGTCGACAAAAAGAAGTATTCACGATAAGATGACTTATCGTGAACTGGTATTACGCTGGCGTCAAGGGGTTTGCGGGATTTGGTGCAATTCGCAACGGTGAGCCCACTTATAAGGCGTTGATTGAGCGGGTTCACGCTTTTGCTGGCGCCTGAAGCACTTCTCGGATTTCGTGCAATTTACAACGGTTGGTGGATGCGTGCCGTCGAGGGTGAAAACGAATCATGCAATTTGTCACGGTTAGAAAACATCATGCAATCAAATGGTTGCAGGAGGTCGCTAAAAATAATAGCGATTATTCATCGAGTTACACGCGTTTGAGGTGTCAGGCGTTTCTGATCCCCCACACGAGCCCCGACTAACGAACCCTCCACCACGAAAAGCAACAGCGCCCGACAATGCCCCGCCCCAAGCGCCCCAGTGAGCTCGCCCGCGAGCCGATGCGCACCCACATCGGGCGCGACGAGCTCGCGTTCTACCGCGGCTACCTGATGGGCGTCGACCTTCACGCAAGCGCCCGCCGGCTGTTGCCGCCGGGCACGCAGGCCGCCCCCGCCCTCGCCTACATCCGCACGCAGCTGGTCATGGCAGCCAATCGCCGGCGCGAATTTGTACGCGCACGCTTAATCCGACTGCAACTCGGTGCGCGATCAGCCGGGGAAGCCCCGCCGGCGGAGCTGCCAACGCTGGAGGAGTACCGCGAGCAGAAAGGCTACGGCAACTTCTATACCGAAAACGAGCTCCTCGAAAAGTATCTTGAGGACTACCCGCACGCGGCGCAAACCGATCTGAAGGCGCGCCGGCGCGCGCGCTTGCGCGAGCGCCAGATCGAAGCGCTCGACTACCTCGAGCGCTTGCTGGTGGTCGATCCGAAGCGCGAGGATGCGATCGAGGCGTGGTTCGAAGCGCGCCTTGCGCGCCGGCTCAAACGCGCCGGCGTCACGACGATCGACGAGTTGATCGAGTTCGTGGAACTGCACGGGGCGCGCTGGTGGGCGCGCGTGCCGCGCTTGGGCGAGAAAGGGGCGCAGCAGGTGCTCTTTTGGTTGCAGCGAAATACCGAGGCGCTGGCAGTGTCGTTGAGCCTGCGCGTGCTCACCCCACGCCGAAAACTTGACGTCAGCGTGGTGCAGCAAGCCCTCGGGCGATCCAGCGCGATCGTGCCGATCGAGCGCTTCGCCGCGCCGCAGGACTTGGACGGCAGCAACGGCGGCAACCGCGCGCCGGTGCCGCACAATATGAGCGGCGCGGCGAACGACTATCAAGCGATTCTAAAGTGGCTCGATGCGCGCGGCAGCAGCCCCCACACCAAACGCGCCTACCGCAAGGAAGCCGAACGCATGCTGCTTTGGGCGATCTTCGAGCGCGGCAAGGCGATGTCCGCGCTGACGGCGGACGATTGCACCGCGTATCGCGATTGGCTCGCCGCGCTCGGACGCACCACACCGGACGCCTGGACGTGGCGCCTACCGCAGTCGGATTGGATCGGGCCGGCGAATGCCGAGCGCTTGACGCCAGCGTGGCGGCCCTTCGACGGTGCGCTTAAAAAATCGAGCCAGCAGCACGCGCGCGTGGTGTTGCAGGCGCTGTTTCAGTGGTTGTGCGATGTGTGTTATCTGCGGGCCAACCCCTGGAAAGGCGTGGCACGCGATGCGCCGCCGCCGAGCGAGGTGCAAGACGAGGACGACGAGCTGCTCACCGGTTACAGCAGTGCGGTGGATATCCGCGATCGCACGCTCTCGCGCGCGCAGTGGGAGGTGAGCCTCGCATCCGTGCGCGCTCAAGAACCAGGCGAAGCGCGCGAGCGCTTGCTCTTCTTGCTGCTGTTGGGCTACGGCACTGGTACGCGCGCGGCGGAAATAGCCGCGGCGCTCTGCGGGCACTTGCGCCGGCGCGCGGCCGCGGGCGGCGAATACGATGCGCTGCTCGTGCGCGGCAAGGGCGGCAAAGTGCGCGCCGTGCCGATGCCCTCGCCGCAAATGGAGGCGCTGTGCGCATATTTAGGGGCGCGCGGGTTGCCGCCGAATCCGTACGCGTGCGATAAACGCACGGCCTTGATCGCGCCCCTCGCGCGCGAGCACACGGGCGGGAAGTCCACGGCGTTCGTCGAGGCGCGCGCGCCGCGTACGGTCTCGACTTCGCTCATCTACAAATTGCTGAAGGGCTGTTTCGCCGGCGCCGCGCAGACGCTGCGGCGCGCGCGGCGCCTAGATGAGGCGAATAAACTCGAAGCGGCTTCCACGCACTGGCTGCGGCATACGTGCGGGGCGCATGCGGTGGAAGACGGCGTGCCGGTTAAGGTGGTGCAGGAGAATTTTGGGCATGCGAGTGTGGCGACCACGACGATCTACACCGTGCAGGACGCCGATACGCGCTTTAGGTTGATGGAGGAATTTCAGCAGAGGCGGGCGGGGAAACGCTCGACGTTGGGCAAAACAAGATAGAGTGCTTACCAAGCCGGGGAAATTGCAGCCTTGGCGTATCCTAGAAGCGTATTTGCAGCGCAAAGATATAGAATTGAAATGAAGCGCTTTCCGAGACCCGTCGACGATCCAAACTGTGCGCCGCCACCGACCGAGGCGCAGGTGCACCAGCATGCGCGGCACGTGTTCGATGGCCGCGAAGGCAAGATCGGCGAGGATTTGGCGCCAGAGGATGTCGGCTGGAAAGAAGAGAAAGCGCGCGTCGCAGTCAGCGTAGGCTCACGGGGAGCATGAACGTCCCAGGCCGCGTTCTGCTAGATACGAATATTGTGAACTTCATTCTTGATTGGGGTGAGGTAATTCACGACGGCGGTGCAATCGAGCGGATCGTCTCCGAGCGAGATGCCGAAGACATTCTTGCGCTTCGAAATATCTGGATTACTGCGCAGCGCGCGTCGTGGCAATTGGCAGTATCTCCCCGCACGTATGCTGAGATTTCCGCAACGACTGACGCGATCAGGCGCAGGGCCTTGGAAACATGGTTTCAAGAACTCCGGTTCTATTGGCGGCAATTCTTCAAAGAAGACGACCTGTCCGACTTTGCCGCCGACTCTTTGGCCCGCCGCCTTGTTCCGTCCGCGGCGCTTGCCGTTTTGAGTGATTTTTCGGACAGGGAACTTCTGGCCCATGCCGTAGCATATGGCTGTGACGCCATGTGTACCCGCGACCGAAAGACCATTCTTCGTCATCAAAACAAGCTTAGGCTTGTACCGGTGCGGATTTTCACACCTACGGAATGGTGGGCCGCAATTTCCAAGGATGCTGCGATTTGGGTTTAACGACGGCGTTACTGAAAGGCCGGTATCTTGGACAAAGCTTTGGGGAGCGCGAGGGTGTCAAGCGGTGGCTTGATCGGATGAGGGGGCGAGCGCTAGAGCCATTCGAAGGACGCGCCCTGCGGCACTGCGGGACGGAAAGTTGCCGCCATCGTAGCGCACACAGTGTAGATAGCCGCACCGCGACACATCATCATCATGAATAACGATCCGCACCCGCTGAACACGGTTTGTCCGTACTACACGATGTTCCCACTCACATTCCCTGCGGGGACATTGGCTAGAGCGAACGCGAGCGGTCTGGTGGCAGATCCTTACTGCGGCCGAGGAACTACGCTATACGCGGCGCGCGCGCGCGGGTTGACGAGCTACGGGATCGACAGTTCGGCGGTGGCGGTAGCGATCGCGCGTGCAAAACTTACGGCAACCTCGCTTAGTTCGGTGATGCGCGCATACGACCGCCTTATGAGCTCGGTGTCAGACACCACGATTCCCGAGGGTGCGTTTTGGCGCCTTGCCTTTCACGCGAGAACCCTCAGCGAGCTTTGTCGGTTGCGTGAGGCGCTTGGACAAATCTCAGCGTGCGGCGAATCGTCCGCAGTAACGTTGCTCCGCGCCATTGTGCTCGGTGCACTGCACGGCCCCTTGAACTCTCAAGGCCTGCCAGGCAGCTACTTCTCCAATCAAATGCCACGCACTTTCGCACCGAAACCCGACTACGCGGTGCGCTTCTGGCGGGAGCGGAAACTGAGGCCAAGCGCTTCGAATGTTCGCGAAGTTGTCCGTAGACGCGCGAAAGTAATTTGTGACCAAACTGTGCTGCCCCGCTGTGAAGGACGGGTCGTGTCGGGAAACAGCCAGCATCCAAGTGCCTGGCGAGATCTGCCAGATCGCATCGCTTGGGTTGTCTCTTCACCCCCGTACTTTGGCATGCGAACATATGAAGAAGATCAGTGGCTACGCCACTGGTTCCTCGGCGGACCGTCGCAAGTCAAGTACGGCAATCCAAATCAGCTTTCCCACCAAAGCCCCGAGGCCTTCGCCAGCTCGATGGCCGAAGTGTGGGATAACGTTGGCGATCACGCCTGCGAAGGCATCCGCATGGTAATCCGCTTTGGCGCGATCGGATCACGCAGGTGTGACTATCGACAGATCATGACTGATTCGCTGTCGGCTTCGCGGCATCATTGGCGACTGTGGTCGTCACGGGCGGCAGGCGAAGCGGACGATGGACGAAGGCAATCCCGAGCGATGGGCGCGCGGGCGCAATCCTCAAGCATCGAAGAGCGAGATTTCTTCGTTCGGCTTGCCTAGATCCGGGGGTTGCCACACGCTCTCGTTCGCAACGAAGCGCCGATAGCCTGTGTCAACTCGCCACCCTAATGTAGGTCTTGTTTTGGGAATTTTTGAACGTTTCCCAGCCCTTGTTTTGCTCGCCGAAGAGTGTGCTCATCGCCTTCGCGACTAGGTAATACGCCAGTTGGTTTCGATCATCGAGATGTTCGGGTAGTCGGTCCTTTAGGGCTGCCATTACGGTCCCCCAAGCCGCGCCATCTCTTGATTGAAGTTTCCCCATCAGTTTCTTGTCTTCTCGAAGCCCCTGTATCGCGCGCGCTTCGATCTGCGCCATAACGTCCACGGCGGTCGCTTCGGCTTCCTCGCCACCCCCAAACCAACTACCACCGGGCGCTCCCCCAGGCGTCTCGACAATCTCTCCTCGCAGATTCTTGTCGAACTCGTCTCGAAGTGTTTGCGCAAACGTGCGCGCCGCCGCTTTGTCATACTTTGGATCTCTTAGCGGCACAAGACGCTCGAATGAGAGCGCGCGGATGCTCACCGGGTAGGGCTTGCCGCCCACCGAACTCCAGAACACGCCCTGCCCCGGGATAGGCTCATTCAGAAGGGAGCTCAGCAGATCGTCGCTGAAATGCGCGTTCGCGCGGCGAAGCGCCACCAAGTCCGCTTCCGAAAGCAAGTGGAAGATGAACCAGTTATCACCCTGGCTCAAGATCTCGGTCGGAATGCTGCCTGGCTGCTGCGTAATAAGCAGAGCACCAAGATCGTACTTGCGACCTTCCTTGACCCACTCGATATAAGGTTCCGCGGCCGGCGCGCTTGCGTTGAGCACCGACTGCGCTTCCTCGACAACCGCGATAGTGGGAATGCTTTTCGGTTCTGCGGCTGTGAATTCCTGCTGATTGCGGTCGAATATGCGCCGCAGAATGAGTCCCGATAAGACGAGCGATTGACCGCCCCGCATCTGCGACACATCGACCACACACAGCTTGCCTTGCGCGAGCGCGCTCACCAGCTTATCCATGAGCTGACTGCTCTTATCGTGCAACATTCGCACGATGGCAGTCATGTTGCTGCGTGCGGCCAGCGCCTCGGCTTCCTGACGTTCTGGGTTCAGATCAAGCATTTCGCAAACATCCTCAAGCGGCGTTGCGTTGCCGTTCTCGTCGATCCGGTTGACCAGAGTTTCCCATCGCTCCTGCGACAATCCACGGAGCTTTCTCACATTCTGCTGATCTTGTCGCTCCGGGCCGAGGGCAATGGCTATAACATCGCTCGGACGCAGCCGCCGAATATCGAGTCGGATGCCGCCCGCGACAAAAGAATTGTAGAACTGGCTAGGGCTCCGCCGCTCCGTAAAGACGACAAGCTTGTCTTCTAATTCAGGAACATCGCACAAGCCGGGCCGCCCCTTATCGTCCGGCCAAAAGTATTCACCATCGGGATCAAACACCACGGTTCCGACGGGTACGCGACGGCCTGCTCGTTTCTCCACATACGGCGTACTTGCGTAGAGCTTGCTGAAAAGAAGTTTGTTTAGGTTGGATTTCCCGTAACCAGCTCGGGCAAAGACAAAACTTCGGCGGGAAACCAGCGAAGTGACCGGGAAACGCACTACAACTTCTGGCTGAACGAGTTGCATCCACTCCTGGGCTTCAAAGTTTGAAGCGCCGGAGGCGTAGATGTACTCGCCTAGCGCTAGGTGGCCAAGCGGCGCGCCGTCGATGTTGTGACCCGCAATCTCGCGCAGCACAGCACTGGATGGGAAGGCCACTTGGCTGCCGACGTGCGGGAGTCGACGATGTGACGGTACGAAGGTCAAGCCGGTTCCGTTTTTGCGCAGCACACCCAAAACACGAATGTTGACTCGATACTTCAGGTACTGCTCGCGAATATCCTCGGGAACTGGGCGCCCCTCGCGCACAGCGCGAATGTTGAATTCCTCGCCCGAACCGAACGATAGCTTGCCTTCCGAGCTAAATGAAGCGATCCGGCCAAGAACAGCTTCGTCGGGTGTCTCCAACTGAACGAGGAGGAACTGCCCATGCATCGGGATGTTCTGGAATTCGTTTCGATACGGCAGCACCAGATCGGCATGAAACTCCATCCCGCCTTGCTGAAAGCCACGGAATACGCCAACCACCTTGTCTTTGGGGAACAAACTAACTTCTTCACGCATCTGGCCACCTATCCGTACCGGCGTTGCGAGGGATCGGTATCCTGCAGTTCAAACACATCAAGAGCTTCGGCTTCGCTGCTTAAGCTAGCGCGCACGCCCTCGTAGATGAAGTCCTGCAAGATATCGAAGTCGAAATCCACGAGCGCCGCGTTCTCGTGCGCCTTCTGCAGACAGCTTGGGTAGTGCGGAACCGGAAATCCATTGATCGTGTCCGCCAGCAATGAACCTAGAATCGCTTGGGCGTCGTCGATTTGAGGAACAAAGACATCAACGGGCCAAATAGGATCGCGCCGATGCCCGCCGAATTTGACCAAGAACATCTTGCCCCCCACAAATCGATTGATTTCGCCACCTTCGGCCGCTCGATCGTCGCCGCGCGCGAACTCCGACCAGATGTAGGCGCGCTCTTCAACCTCTCGTGGTACTTCGACGTAAGCTGGATAATCCGTCTGTAGCACCCCCTCCAGCGCCATGGCAAGGCGGTAGCGTGCAAGAACCTTGCTGTGCTTGGCAACACCGACCAGGTACACCCGGCGACGGCTCTTGCGCCACTGTTCGTCGATTCGCTCTTTCATGAAGTGCAGCAAACGCTGGAAGAGATCTTTGGCAAAAACCTTGCTGCGCAACAAACCGTCGCTAACGATTAGCGTGTCCGTGCCGAAGTCCTTTTTCAGAATCGAAAAAACCGTCGCCCACTCCACTAACTCACGATAAACCTGAACCCAACTCGGAGACACCGGGCTACCGCTAGCACTGGGTCGAATCATGTGAGATAGCGCTGACAACGTATTCACTTCCAGGGCCGTCATCATTTCGCCGAGAGGAGTGATTGGGGCGGCCTCGCGCGAGAACTGCCGATTTTTAAGTTTCTCCAGTGGAGTAGTGGGGGATACTGCTTCGAGGCAGTATTCGTTGTTACTACTGTCGACCACCCGAATCAGTTGAATCAAAAAGGGATCGAACCGTAACTGGTTGTTGCCGCCGTCAGTACCAACGATCGATATCGATGTCGTTGCGCGGGGTTGAATACGACGCGTTGCGTTTCGCAACGGACGCACTTCTTCGCGCAACTGCGCCAATACACTATGGTCAGTGCCGATACAGTCGGCAATGGCCGTCTTGAGTTGCGCTTGGCTGGCAGGGTCAATCATGCGGGTCTACTGTTGCCTGCATAACCAAATCACTAAATCCATCATCTACCTCGTCACAACTACTTGGCAGCGAACAAAATTGTTGGATCAACAGCAGCCAAACAGTATACGGTACCGTCTCGAAATTCCCTTCTGATTGGGCACCAATCGCGCCAGCAAGAACGGTGGCATGCTGCTTGGCTTTGGTGCGGCGCGTGTCGCGCACGTTTTTTCGAGCACACAAGCGCGCAATTCCTGGGTTCAACTTTCGTAGTTCGCATAGCGCGTTTCAACCTCCCAGAGCTGACCATCTACGACGATCTCTTCAGGTGCATCGCTACGATTGGCCAGTTGATAGGCGAAACCCTTTATCGCGCGAGAGGCAGCCACGACGTCCTTGTCTTCCGGAAGATGGAACACGAGGTCCTTGGACACGAATAGCACGGCCTTGGAGCGCGCTCTCGAAACTGCCACGTTGATCCGCTCGCGTTGAAATAGAAACTGCTCTTCGCTACGCACAAGATCAGGGTCACCGACCCCAAACGATATGAGAACGAGTTCGCGCTCGCCGCCTTGAAAGCGCTCCACGGTGTCTACGCTCTCATCGATCAAGTGTGCAGGCACGCGCTCGCCCGTCAACGCGGCGCGCAAGCGTTCTACGATTGCGGAGCGTTGTGCACGGTGAGGAGTGACGACACCGATTTGATCCGTCCAGAACGTGCGCTCGTCGAACTCCTCGCCCAGGCGAGTTTTGTGCGCGCTGCGATATGCTAACACCGTCCCAGCCACGAGCGTCGCCTCGAAGGGGTTTGCTTGGCCTGAAGCCCCGTCGTTGTACGTAACTGCGACGATCGGCCGCCCAGGGTCCAGGATGCGGTTGTAAATCGCCAACCACAGAAGGGCGTGCGTCCAGTCGCCTGGCTTCTTGGGGCATGCCTGATAGACCAGCGCCTTGTCGGGGAAACGTGCTGTGAACTCTGCCTTGTAGCCAATCATGCGGGCATAGCGCACAATTGGCTCGCAGGAGCGGTAGTTGTACTGCAAGAACGCCTCTTCGCGCTGGACCTCGGGAAAGCGTTTCGTTAGGTAACCATGCAGGCTGCCCACCATGTGCTCAGCGCCCAACGGCGGTTCGATGGATTGAATGGGCGGCATCTGTAAGGGATCGCCAAACAACCCCAGTCGACCGTCATCGGCGAGCAACGCTAAGGTCGGAAGCGCCTCGGCAACTGACACCTGGGAGCTCTCATCGATGAATATCCGATCGAAAAGTGCGACCAATGGGGAGATATCATCGTTGTTCAGGTTTTCGCGACCGCCCTTGCCGAGCCAGAACGAACTCTTGGTCACCCCAAAGACGAGATCAATTCCGTGCGATTCATGCAACAGTCTCTCGCGCAACGAGAACAATCCCCCCGCCCCCCCTTGCCCATCGACAACACGTTCTCGACCAAGATACAGCTCCGTTTTCACGCCACAGTAGCGGCGTTGCGCATCATCAAGAAGAACGTCCCACGCCCGAGCGCGGCTTTGGCTAGCGACGAAAGATACGGTCAGGTTTCTGCCTAAACGGTCGATCAGCGCTGACGGCAAGTACCGCAGAAACCGCGCGAGGCGTTCGGCCACTTCCAGAACCGCTCGGTACGTCGGCCCCGTTACGTAGATGCGCTGCCGAGGCGCGACGTCCAACCGCAATAGCATTTCCGCCATGATGCTTGCGGCGAGCGTTTGTGTCTTGCCGGTGCCCGGTCCGCCCCACACCGGCATGAGTCGCTGGCTCAGCACCTTCTTGATCGCTGTGCGCTGTGATGAGTCCAGTTCGACCTTTAGGCGCTCAGGCGCGGCCAAGGCCGTCAGCATGTCGACGGTTTCCTCGAACCGCGCCAGCGACGCATTGGTTGGCGCCGCGACGAGTCGCTCGGCACTCCACAACACGTGCGCGGCGGGATGCTCTGGGTCACTGCCCGGTTTGGTTTTGCTAGTCAGCAGCGCCGTAAGCGTATGCGGCGCAGGCCCGGCGATCCTGGGGTTGCCAATTGCTCGGGCGATTTGCTGAAGCGGCGCGAAAAACGACGGCGATAGGCCCTCAACTAGCATCATCGGCGCGCTCAGATCTATGATGCCGGAAGAAACAAGCAGACTTACTTTCTGGAAGTTGGGTGCGAATTCGAACGCGACGAGCGCTTGCAGCGACTCGCGATCAAAATGCACGAGCTTCGCGCCCGTAAAGCGCTGCAGCTTGGCAAAGTTGTGCTTTGGGTCCCAGCCGGGTGATGGATCGGGCGTGGGCAGCTCCATGCTATCGCACAGCCCGGCCACGTCCATAAGTCCCGCCCCGCGCGGGTGCTCCGGCAGCAGCACCAGAAAATCGGTATCGTTACGAAACTTTACGTAGCGCGAGCTTTCGCGCACGCGAAACAGGAAATGCGAATCTCGTAGTTGCGTTGGCAAGCGGTCGACGCCTTGGGCTCGCCACTCGTTTAGGGTTCGCGCGCGCTCTTGCCCCTGAACCAGACCGTGCAAGCGCAGCGCCTCGTAGCGCGACTCCAGTTCGTGTGGCTCCGCCAGGTAGCTTCGCGACCGCTCAAGCTCCGCCACACCCTCGTTCAACCCTTCGTGCGTTAGCCACAGCCTCGCGTCCGCAGCGACTCTGGCAAAGCGTGTGGGCGGAAGATCGGCGATTTTCGGCGGAAGCCCTTTGAGCTGTTCCTTAAACAGGCGCTGCACCGCAAAAACGCATTGGCGCAATGCGTGCACCAGGTCCTTGACCATATCGCCGAGTTGATCGACGCATTGACTGATGGAGGCCGGTGGATTCTTCGGCGGCATGCGCTGCGTGATCTCCAAACTGCGCTCTTTGGGAATCACACCCGCAACTCGATCCCACATGTAGGGCGTAGCACGCACTTCGAAGTCTGCAAGGTGCTTGGCCACACTCAGCAGGTCGTCGTTGATGACAGTCGGCAATGCGACGAGGCGGGTAACGGTTTCGTGCAAATGGCAAACGGCCAGCGTGGTAGCAGTGCGATCCGAGGGTTCAATTTCTTGCGGCGGGAAGAGCCACAAGAGCGCGCGCTCTAGATCCTTGGCGTGTGCTATTTCGTGCAGGTGCCGTCCTAACGCTCGTCTAAAGGCCTCGTCTTGACGCGCATCCCAAAACACGACTTGAATGCGAGCATTTGCCTGGCAGTAGCGTACCCACGCCGAGGGATCAGCTATGCTCTCTGGTGCTGCCCGCGCGCTCAACACGAAAGAAGTGAACTGGGAGAGATAGCGCAAGCAGTCCAGCAGGTGGCGTCCTTCGCATTCGGGGGTGGCATCTTCTACGACCCAGCCCAACTGCGCTTTGCGCTCACACCGTGGCAACGCTGAGCCGTAGGGAGCGGGCGAGCGGTAGTCAACGCCCATGCCGAATGACGTTAACAGTCCTGTGGCCGCATCGAAGTAGCAAACAATGCTGACCAGCAGATCGGTGTAACGTGCAAGCCCGGCGGACATTGCCAGCGGATGAGCGGCTGACTGCTCATCCAAGATTGCTCCTGCTTTGCGTGGCAGACGTGCCGCCTCAGCACGCAAGCCGTTGTGCAGATCAAATACTTTGTCGCCCTGGACGCGCTGGCGTAAATCCAGCAGCCCGGCTACCGCGCCGCGCTCAAGTGAGCGCAACATGCCGCGCGTCAGGTTCGGCACATGGTTCAAGCGCTGGTTGCGCCGGGCGTCCTCATGACAGTAATCATCTAGGTTAGGAACTGGAACTGCAGGACGCAGCGTTCGCCAGTTTGTCTGTACCTCGGTGATTGCTCGTTTTGACCAGCCGGGGTAGCCCAGGTAGTCGCAGAACGCACACGTCGGGGAGACGTGCCAACCGAGGCTGCGCCAATCGTGCATGCCGTCCAGGACGCGTTTGAGGTCTTCTCGGAAAAACCGCACCACAGGCGGTGCGTAGAGCACAGCGTCGGCGGCGTCTATTTGCGCCTCAAACCACTTTAAGCGCTCCTGCGTTGGAGCACTCGCCATCGGCATGTTGCTTGCTCGATCGGAGTGCCGCACGAGCACGCCCGGTGCGGCATCGACGTAGTAGCGATCCGACAGCGCGATCTCTGGGTGGGCAAGCCAGGCAGCGAGCACCATCGCGTAGAGGCACACTTCGCCAGCGTAGGCCACGTTGAGTTGCTCAGCGAACTTGAGGTCTACTACACGTAACGCAGTTCGGGGGGCACCTTTGGCGACGGGCCGCACACTTCCATCCGTCAAGATCTCGCTAGCGCCGTCGGTCAGCCACTCACCAGGCATAAGAATCACCAGATCGGGCCGTAGGTCTGGCATGGCAGGATAGTTGCTTGCATCTACGCCGAGGGCGTTCAGTAGCGGGATGCGGAACCGTTCTTGCGCGAGACTGGGTTCGCTAAAGAAAACTAGTGAATCTCCGGAATTGTTCGCGTGATGCTCTTCCAGCATACGCTTAAAAGCGAGATCGGCTGCCTGGCGAGGTGAAGTGCGCTTCGTTACGCGCACGAACTGTTGCGGGAACAGCCCTTCCAGCTCGCCGAGCAGTTCGCTCTCGAACTCTTTTCCGCGCTCGCGAAACGCGAGCAGCCCTGGGCGAGCGGTTAGCGGTAGGAGGGTGTCGGTCGAAGCGTTGGTGGTATTGATTGAACAGGCGAGCATGCGGTCGCAGCGAGTACGCAAGTACTGCGACAGCGCTGCCTTCGGCAGGCGCGTTGACATGAAACTTACCCCTTTCCGAGGTTACTGGCGGCAGGCCTTCCGCCCGCGCAATGCCGAATCATTCGGCACGCATCCCACTTTACATCATAAAATGCCGAGTGTGCAATTGGTAACGACTCGCTTAGCAGCCATTCGTTGAAGCTCGAGACGTTCGCCAAAGCGCGGATACATGCGAATTCGAATTGATGTGTTACTGCCCGGGTGTGATCGCGATTTGCCACTATTCTTCGCTCTGCCACCGCCTTCGTTGCTTATGGATTCCGCGCTTCGTGAACAAATCCTCTCGATTGCCAGCGATGTACATCGGGCATGCGCTTTCGCCGCGGGTGGCAGCGAAGGGAACTGCAAAAATGCGACGCTCGCTTTAGCGCTGGCGCTCGAACCGCTGGGAGTTCCTGTAGCTATCTGCCAAGGGCAAGTCGTCGCCGGGGGTGGAGTCGAGCACGACCACTACTGGTGCCGCGTGGAAGGGGTGGTGGTCGACCCGACCGCAGATCAGTTCTGCGATCTAGACGGTCCACTAGTGGCTGCGGAGGAGGCCGTGCCGCAGTACCGAGAGTCCAGTTTCTTTGTGTTCACACCATCATCGGTGATGCGCCTCGCGCGCGCCGCAGGCGTAAGCTTCCCATTCTAAAAACCGCAGTTGAGCCCCGGCAACTTGTGTTGCGGTGGTGTCCGGCAGCGGGCTAGATCACGTGGTGCGATCGCAAGCACGCATTTGGAAACGGCTTTACAGGAGCAATTCGTCGGAAATCCGCGCAAATTGGCCCCGTATTGGCCGATCTCCTCGGTTACCTTGGCTCAAAACAAGTCGTGATAGGGAACCACTTGTCGCGGAAGCGCAGCGGTCCCAAACAACGGCTGCGGTGTGGCGCCATGGCGAATGATTACCGACTGGAATGTGCCAAGCAGCTGCGAGCTTGATGAGGACGCGAAGCAATCTGCCGATCGGATCCAAACTTCGTGAGGTTTGCCATGACAAACCCAAGGATCGCCACAGCTGTGGTTTGCACCATCGACGGCGTCCACCTCGTGGCCGCTTTGCAAGATCTCTGCAACGGGTCGTCCACTTTGTTGGGCATGTAGCCGCGTCACCAGCAGAACCAACACGCGGTTGAGCCCATAGCAAAAGCCAAAGTGTCGGCAGGGATGGACAAGCGTCACTTCAACGTTGGGCCTGAGGACTTGCGCGAGCCGCTGTTGCTCTTTTGGTCCCCAGAAAGTCCAGATTCGGTCGATTTCTGTAACGTACGCACTGTGCCACTGATCAAGCGTCCAGTGTCCGTCTTTCGCCGCGAAAGAGCAAGCGCGGTGAGCTTCATCTTCCGTCTGGGCAAAGGGCAGAAAACGGTAGCCCGGTGGTCGGTAGTACGGGATGAAGTGCTGCAAGCCAACTTTCGAGAATAGGGCGTCGTACAGCGCCTTCGCGTTTCCACCGGTGAGCACGCGCAAAAAGTCTTGCAGCGCTCCGTCACCCGCCCCCGATATCAGCACGCGCAGTGGGCTTGATGCAACGGGCACACCGCAGTTCGGAAGCAACAGTGGATCATCGCCCCAGAACTCAAATCCAGCGTATTGCTTCTTTCCGGGCACTGGAGCCGCTGGAACAAAACGTTTTTCGTGAGGAAAACCTACACAGCTGATCGCCGCGCCAAAGGCCACCGGATTGGGCGGCAACTGGGCAATGTTGTGATGTAGGAACAACCAGTCCTTCTGCTTAGCTGAGCGCCTGAGCATCGTTTTTGTAAAGTGACAGCCGCGAATAATCGTGGCAAACGTGTTCCCGGGTGACTGGCCTTCCCAAAGAGAGACCAAGCGCTGCCACGCAATGCCCAGGTGCTGAGCGCTTGCGGTCCAATAGGGCAGGGGCATCACTGGCCCGGCATGTGACGGACGAGAGGTGTGCCATGGAAATTTTCCTTCGCGCCAATGCCTCGCAGGCCAGTCGTACTCGGTTGGGTCTAGGTGGCGTGTCGAGAGTAGCTGTCGGGTGAAGAGGTCAGCCTGCTGCTCGAGCAGGACGACTGGGATGCGTAGGGTCGCGGCTACCATCGTTGCTACCGCCCCCGCCACACCACCGCCAATAACCAACAAGGGGCGTGTTGGGGCAATTAAGCCCTCAGCGTAGCAACGCTCGACCAGAAGCCGAGCGCGGAGCATCTGGTCCCGAATGCTGACCGTTCGCAGTCCCGAAAGCTCAAATACGCCGGGGGCGACCTTGTGCAGGGCGATGAGCGGGTCAGCCACCGCCGTGTCGCGAAGCTGACTAGCGGAAGTACTCGTCGAGATGGTGATCGTCTGGCAGTTCTGATTCGCCGCGAGCGAGAATCTCTTGGACGAGGTGCCGCTCGACGTCGGTCACGTCGGGCGCACTCTCTTGCAGCCAGGCGGGATCGCCAGAGGGATCGATGAGCTTCGCGCGCAGTTCGTCCAACGTAGCCTGCGTGATTGTGTCATCAGGCGAAACGAACCAGCCGATGCCCTGGGCCGCGACACCGGGAAGGTGCTCAGCGCAATCGCGAGCATGGGTGCCCCTCGGCAAGATCAGTGCTCCTTGGAACCGGCCCGCAGAGTTGCGCACTAGCTCCGTTAATCTTTTCGCCCGTGCGGCAATGTTCGATGGGTCGGCAGGAAAGCAAACAATCGCATCCTCAACGGGCAGCTCGCTAGCGAGCGCACCAGGATGCATGATGATTACGCTGGGCTTGTCGACACTCGAACGGACGCTGATCTGATCGCCGATCATTGCCTCCGTTGTAGCGAAATCTACGCTCATGCGAATCTCCTGATTGTCTGACACACCACTGTCTAATGATAGGCTATTTGCTAGTGTGAGTGCTGGCAATTCGTCCGAGTTCCGTTTATAGCCGCGTAATGCGTCCGAGTACGCTTCCTTTAATAATCTACTCGCTGTCAACTGTCAACGTTTCTTAGTTGCTGGTCTTTCTTGTATGCGCGCGAACGGGTCAGCGGCGCGTTTCGCATCAGCGAATAACTGGAACAAGGAACTCCAAATCGTCGTCGGTCTGCGCGAAGACGGTTTTCTCGGTGTCGGGTAAATGGGGCGAAAGCTTCGCTTCCCAACCGCTGCAGCGCTACGCTGGTTCGGCGCGTTTTCCTACAGTTTGGGCGACCTCGCCGCTGCGCGACTTCTTGTGAGACCAAACCATTGCAACCGCAGCTCATGCCACGTAGCTGCCTTCGCGCTGGCGCGCGGCTTCGACTAGGCGCTCGCCTTCGTCCAGGCAGTCCTTCGGCGCGCGATTCAGCATCTTGCTGCCTTCCCGCTTGGCCAGTCGCGGATTGGGGAAATGAAACCAGGCAGCAATTTTCCAGGGATCGGCGATTGGCCCCAGCGCTTCCAGCACCTTGGCGACAATCGGCAGCGGCTTTAGATCTTGACCGAACTGCCAAGCGGCAAAATACTCGCGATCCTTGATCTGCACCCCGAAAATCTTGCCGCGCCGCTTCCAATCCGCGCTCGGCGAAAGGCTCTTGCCGAACGCTTGGCGCATCTCCTCGGCGCTGTACCACTTGGTCTCCTCGACGATGCGCTTCATGGTGCGCCGGCGCGCGATGTGCTCGTCGATCAGCTCCATGGTAGGCGCGGCGATTTGCACCGCGGCGGCGGCAATAGCGTCGGCGCGCTCGATGAGCGCACGGCTACCCTGCTTGATTACCGCTTTCAGCGCTTTGGCGACACTTTCGCTCATCGCGGCGGCGGATGCAGCATCGATATCGTCCGGCAGTGGGATCACCAATTGAGTGCTTGAGCGGTTCTTGCTCCGGCGCACGGGATGTTCAATAGTTGCCATTATGTGCCATTCATATTCTAACCACAGCGGTTATAGCAAACTGCCGGATTCGCTTGCGGAGATTTGAGAATCGCGAGACGGTCTTGTCCTCTTCGAGCAGATTCATACAATCCGCCCAGCTTCGTAGAGTCACGGAAACAGCCGCAAGTCGTCATGAGCGCTCCGATCGCGTCGCTCGGATCAATGGTCCCAAACAACTCCTCGAGAATCGTCTGCTCGTCGAGCGCGTCGTCTAAATCGATCGGTCTTATCGTTACCGCAGCACGCGGCAAGAAACCACTGCGCGCCTAGCGCATCGGCGTCACTCTCGGATATACGGTAACCCCGCCCCCTGCCCGCCTCTCCCAAAAGGTTCTTCTTCTTCTTCTTCTTCGTCGTCGAACAAAACAAAAGTGCGCTGGGGCTGGCAGCGAAGGGGTTACCGTATAGGGGACATCGAGGAGAAATCGCTCGGTATCGGGCCCCGACCTCTTCGCGCGATTTACCCCCTCGGGAATGCTTGACACTGTACGCCCGTACAGTAGACTTTGCGCATGAGCACACAGGCCACGCAGGCAACGTCGCAAGCGGTGCTGTCGTTCGAGGCGCGCGCCGAACCCCAGTACTGGCAAGACGATCCGCTCGCGGCGTTTCAGTCTTGGCGGCGCAGCCTCAAGGCAGCCAACGGTTACGGCTACTCGGCGCGCTCGATCGCGCAGCACTGCGCGATGTGGGCGCAGCTCGTAGCTTTCTGCGAACGCGAAGGCACGCACGTACTACGGGTGCGCCCGGAAGAGCTCGATAGGTTCTTTGTCGGCCTCACCGGTCGCCCGATCAAGAACGGGCAGCACACGCTGCGCTACCAAGAAGGCGATGTGCCGGCGGCCGCGGTGAGCACACGCCGGCGCTATGCGCAGTTGTTGGACAAGACCTTCGAACACTTGCGCAAGCAGCGCCTGCGCCCTGGCAATCCGATCGCGCCGCTGATGCAGGTGCTGGCGAAGCCTGAAGCGCCCGGATTTGTGAGCTATTTATCCAAGGCCGAAGAGAAGGCCTTTATCGATCACGTGCAAGCCACGGCTGAGGATGACTGGTTCGCACATCGGGATAAGTGCTGGCTGCTGCTGCTGGCGGGCAGTGGCCTCAGCGTAGGTGAGTTGACCGCGCTACGCGTGGGCGATGTGGCGCTCGCGGACTACGCGCCCGCCCTGCAAGTCGGGCAGCGCGGCCTGAAGCACGCGCACGTGGCTCCGATCCTCGAGTTTGCGCTGGCGACGCTGCAGGCGTGGCTCAAGCGCATTGAGGGCGCGGCGGTGGATGCGCCGTTGTTTGCGGATGCACCCGGCAGTGCCCAGCCGATGGCTGCGCGCGACGTCTACGACGCCACGCGGGCGGCGCTGGAGGCAAGCGGGTTCTTCGGCAAGCAGCGTGGCCCGCAGACGCTGCGCAACACCTTCATTCGGCGGCAGCTGTGGAACGACAAAGACCCGGCCGAAGTGATGGGGTGGACCGGGCTCGCTTCGGAACGCACGATCAAGAAGTTGCTGCGGACGCTTCCTAACCGGCAAGGTGTAAGCCCGGCGTAAAGCGGGCGCACGCGACCTACAACCGAAATGGCGTTGTGCGGTGCGTCAGGCTCTTGGCCGTTCATTGCCGACGCCCATTCCGCGGATGAAAATCGCTGCGGCTTCTGCGACCCGCCGCTCGCAAAATTGCGAGGTCGCCATTCGCAAACGTGCGCAATGCGGAATCACGAATCACGGCAAGCTCACCGAGTTTTTGCCGATGGATACTCGAGACTGGCCGGCATTGCAAGTTGGTCGCCGCTTCCGGGGCACTGGCTTCAACCGCAATGCCGCGCGTTGGCGCACCGCGTCCCGCACCCAAGCAATACTGAGAGACCATCAGGTCGCGCGACAAGGCAACGCAAGTCACTTGAACGCCTTAAGCAACGCCTCAAATTGCGTACGAAGTGATTTGTCGTGTGGCGTAATGGGCGGGACTTGCCGATCGATTCCCAGCAGCTGGTAAACGGCCAGCTGGGCCGCCCGTACTGAATATTCCACCGTAAAGACGACGTCATCCGCAATCTCCACGAACTGACTGATGAACGCGAAATTCTTCGAGCCGTTAGGCACCGGCAGTGGTCGATCACCGCGCGAGCGTGGCATGAACATGCTGGTGATGTAAGGCATTCTGCAAGGAATGCAGTTGGCCGACTCGACGGTTTCAAAATCGAATCGCAGGTGACCGCAAAGTTCGTGGAGAATTTCCGCACCACTGCACTCGGCCATCGGTTTGGCCACGAAATCGCCGACTCGATCCGGAAATAGCGCATATCCCCAGAACACCTGCACGTCAGCAGGCTGGTTTAGAAAGTGGGGTTGATGAGCCAACACAATGGACATCAGCCAATTCGAGTCCTTAAACGTCACTAGCCCGCCAGTACCTGGCTGATTACCGCTGAAATGAATCATATGGTCGAAGAACGTGGGGTTCTTTAGCGTGACGGTAAACGACTCCCAACAAGACTGCGCGATGCAACTGTTAAAGGCCGCAGGATTCCCGAACTCCGGTCGACCCTCCGCAAGTTTTTCCCAGAGAGTCCAACCGCCGCTATCTGCTTTGGTCAGCTTCTTTGGGGGGAGCGTCATCGAACCCAAGCTGGAGGCATCCGTCATGGAACCGTTTTGCATGAAGACTAGGTCGCTGCTATGTACAGCAATAACTTCGTTCGTGCCCCGCCGCAGACAATGGATTGCGGTTACGATGAAGTCTTTGTCTTCGGTCTTGTAATCGAAGTTTGTTACTCTGCAATCAGTGACCAAATGGACACCCTGGGCTTTGAGCCAGATTTGCAAGGGCAGAACCAGCGAGTCGTACTGGTTGTAGATGGTTCGCTTGACACCCGCAAGCGTTTCAATCCGGGAGAACTCGAGCATGAAGCGGTGCAGGTAACGCCTGAATTCAACAGCACTATGCCAAGGCTGGAAGGCAAATGTGGTGACCCACATGTACCAGAATTCAGTTTCGAAGAACCGAGGCGAAAACCAGTCGGTAATGCAACTGGTGCCCATCGTGTCTTCGTCGGCCCTGCTGAGTTCCAACAATTCGAGTCGGTCCTGCATGCAGAACCCCATTGATGTCACCGGAACCTTCGCACGCCGTCTGTCAACGAGCCTCGCCATCGAATGCGCCTTGTATTTCTCATTGAATTCGACGGTTTCCTCGAATACCGTCTTGCCTTCCATGTTCAACGAAGGAATCGACTTGTAAAGATCCCAGGTGCATTCGTAGTTGTCGGTTGTCAGCATGCGTCCACCGCGCAACGAATACCCGCCCGCGGCATCTCCGGCGCCGTCCAGACTCCCTCCCAGGACGGGCGCTGCTTCGAGAATCGCAATATTGCTGCCAGGCAGCTTGCCATCGCGGATCATGAAGGCGGCGGCAGCGAGAGATCCGATGCCGCCACCCACAAGATAGGCCTTTGCATTCGTGTTCATGTCATCTGGTTCCTCAAGAAAGTTGGTTAGGTACCCAATGGCGAGGTGCGTGGACTACGCCGATCGGATAGTTGATCCCACATCGACGCAAACGGCAAAAGCGATGCGCGCATACAGCCGCTCGGTAGCTCGCGCGCCCAGGAAACTTGGCGCAACGTTGGTTCTCGCTCGCAGGCGCCGATGCGCCGTCACCGTTGGAGTACCGCAGAAGTAGGCAAGAACACAAACAGGCCCGGCCGCGCGCGCGGATAGCAGAGGTGAAATCGTTCAGTCCGACGGCTTCGGCGCCCTGGCGAGCCGCGAGCAACGCCGCCTCGTTCCGGTCGAGTCTCACCGGCCCCATAGCTCGTCAATCCAGTTGTAGATTGGGACATAAACCAGTCCGCTCAGCGCGCCGTAGAGGAAGCTCTTGATCAGACCGATCAGAAAACCTGTCCAGGTCAACCACTCGAAGCCCGGCAACGCGAGCTTCAGGAATTCGCTCATATGGCCGGTCGCGGGGTTGGTCGCGCCGTAGGCGACGCAAAGAAGGTACAGCACCATGCTTGTTAGTCCGAGCGCCCAGATAACCACTTTGATGTTCAGCATGTGTCTCTCCTAGTGCTGGTGTTCTTGCGACTGCTGCACGTTTCCGGTTCCGGATGTGCGCTCATCCTCGCGTCGACGTCGGTAGCCACCGCGGAGACTGCGGCCGGCTGGCGACGGAGTCCGGCGCACACTTAGCTTTCGCCTTTACGGGACCGAGGTCTTTGCGTGCCTCCAACTCTGCCTGTGTCGCAGTATTGACATTGAGCCTAGCGAACGCGAATTAGCAACGAAGAACGCGATGACCGCAACAACGACTTTTCATGTGAACCTCCTGACAGCGTGCCAAAAGAACCTCCTTCACTTGAGCGGAGCTCGATCCGATCGATGCTCACAAGCGCATCTACTGCGTCGTCCAGCTCCCATCCGCTTGGCGACAAGCCGTGCCGTACACCTGCTGTTTTTTACCGCTGACTAGCGCTTCGATCGTGTACTCGCGGCACGGGGCGCCAGCGCGTTCATAGGTCTTGGTGGGCACCACGCTGTACTGATTGCCCGTGTCTGGATTGCGCCACGTTGACGCGACATCAGTGCGCACTGATTCCAGAGCGTGCGCCGTCTTCAGCCGATCAGTGTCATTCATGGAGCGTCCGACGGTACCACCAATCGCTGCGCCAGCAAGCGTACCTACGATAGTCGCCGCCGTTCTACCGTGACCCTTACCGACTTCAGATCCAAGCACCCCTCCCAATACACCGCCGATCACCATACCGGTCTGTTCTCTCGTAGGTGCGTTCGCACATGCCGCGAGCGTGACGCTGCCGAGCAAGCTCACTATCGCCATTCTGCTAGACATGAACATCTCCTTTCCTCATGAATGGCACGCTGTTACCAGCGCACGGGAACAACTCCCTACCCTTTACCCTTTAGATGGCCTCCATAGCGTTGATCAAGCGCTGGCGCACCTCGGCGGCCAACTGAGTCATCTCAGGTTTATTCACCAACTCCAGTAGCGCGTCGGGATCCATGAATTGCACGCTGACCTTGCTTTGGGAATCCTGACGGACTACCACGTTGCAGGGCAGCAGCAAGCCCATCTGTGGATCAGCCGCCAGCGCGCGCTGCGCAAACCGCGGATTGCATGCCCCGAGAATTCGATACGGGGGCATGTCGAAATCGAGTTTCTTTTTCAGCGTGGCCGCAACATCGATATCGGAGAGCACCCCAAATCCCTGCTGCTGCAGGGCTTGAGTCGTTCGCTCGATCGCCACATCGAAGCTCACGTCCAATTGCTTGCCAAAACCGTACTGTCTGCTCATCGTCATACCTCTCACCTGTTACCGCTCAATAAAGGCTCGAGCTGTCGCACCGGCCATAGTCTATGTTCAGCCACGTAGCTCAACGCGCGAACTCTACCCAGCCTGATGGCGATTTGCGCGAAATCGAACTGTTGGTGCGCCATCCCGCCGCCAGACCGTGACAGTACACGTAGCGAGGTCCACTCAGTCTGTTTGCTTTGTGCAGCCGAAAGATGCTGTCTATATGCTCAAACCCAGGATCGTTCAGTGAACCCCTGATGCGGCACAAGGGACCCATGCGGGTCCGCACTACTTGGCTGTTTTCTTGGCACGAATATCTTTCAAGAACTTTTCCATTTCCTCAGGGGAAATCACACCGTCCTTGTTGGTGTCGATGGCCTCCCAGTCTCGGACCTCGACTCCGTTAACCATCTTCGTGCCCCCCAGTGCCGTTAAGAAGACGAAAGCTAAGGCCACAGCAACGCTGATGGCAACCATTCGGGATTGAATGCCGGACATACTGACTCTCCTTACTATCGAGTTGTTTCGTGCGACCCGTCGCGTGAAAATACCTCGCTGATAGTCCACAGCCTCCAGGATAGTGCGGGCAGGTCTTAAAAGTGTCTCGGAACCATCGTGAATGTGTCAGAAAGAACCGTTTCTTCGCCGGAAGCGATGGTTTCGCGGCGCACCGTTGCATGACCGAGTGTTTGCAAGCCGGTGATCTCTCGCACGGAGCGATCAGGCGAGCGATTCGAGTGCTTCGCGCCGTTCTTAACGCAGAGATTGGCAATGTCGGCTGTCCGCCGCTTCGACGGCAGACGTTCGACCGAGCACTCGCTGTCTCGCAGCGCGACTATCTCGCCGTTTTCATCAAAAGGCTCCGGAAGGCAGTGGCAAGAATACGACGCGCGCACCACGAACCCTGACTCGGCCCGCATCGAAACGTCGCGAGCGCCAGTCCTTGACGCGCCGTTATGCTCGGCAATGTGGGCATCGGCGTTTGGCTCGATAGAGGCTCAGAGTCTTGGTCTGGTGGGTCTAGCGTTACTGCCGTCTGCAACACGTCGAGTAGCTCGCGTGCCTGGTTCAAACGACGAGCCGAAAGCTGTGGGCGTCGGCTTGCGTCTGACTCGCCTAAAGTTGGTCATCTCTATGCTGCGCTAGCACCATGCCCGGTGCAATTGCTTCAAACGCGGCGGCTCCCCGTCAATACACCGGAAAGCGACCCTCAACCAATCCGGTTACCAAATCGGGAATAGCGTCGAGTTCCTCCTCCAGGATCGTCACGACCAGGCCACGCACGGTGTTGTTGCGCGACGCGACGATGTCCACGATTATCGCGTGCGGTTCGTCGAGGGGCTGCCCAATCGTAGATAATAGGCGTACGTTTGCTTCTTTCACTTCCGGAACACGCGCGCAGATTGCGTGCGCCATGCGGTGCGCAAGCACGTTGTAGATCTTGCCGACGTGTGAGTACGGGTTCTTTCCCGCAGCTGCCTCTAGCGACATGGGCCGATCAGGCGTGATGAGGCCGTTTACGCGGTTGCCGCGGCCTACTTGTCCGTCGTCGCCCATTTCCGCACTCAGGCCTGTCACCGTGAGATACACGCCAGCCTCATCGCGTGCCTGCGGGTCGTCGAGCTGATTGATCCGTACCGCGTCACCTCTTTGCAGTTTCGAACGAAGCAATTCGCGGATGCTATCCTTGATTTCGAAATAGCGTGTTGGATTTCCCACAAAGCGATCGATCAGCGCGAGCGCAATGGTGAATGTGCGATGCGCTCCTTGGCGCAGCCCCATGACTTTGAAATCGTCACCGGCCGCGGGCATGCGCTCGCGCAGCGCGGCGGACTTTAGCGTGTTGGCGAGCTCTAACACGCTTTGCTCAAGCTCGGAAACTGGCGCGAAGCCCACCCCGAACGACGTGTCATTGGCGCACGCCATACCGGTACCAAGCACGCGTCGCAGCCCAGCGCTGCCCTCGCGGATCTCGGCCTGCAGGTCAAACAGGTCTACCCCCGCATGCAGATTCTCCTCGATCCAGCGCCTGCCAGACTCGGCAACGAGCACGCGAAAATCCACTTTCTCGCCCGGATTGCTCGCCCGCCCGCATACAATCATCTTCGCTTGGGTGCGCACCCGACCGCCGCCAAAACGCGGTTCGCTGCGTCCACCTACGAGCAATCCCTTGTCGACGTTGAAATGCAGCACCGTACCGAATTCGCGCTGGTAAAGACGCACAAGGTCGCAAGCGACTGCTTCGCAGACGCCATCAGCGATAGTGTCGGGATGGCCGATCCCCTTGTGCTCGCACATCTCGGCGTCCGTGTCTTGTCTGCGCGACGCCGCGTCGACACGCACAAGGATATTTCGTTGTCGGCGGGACATTGTTTAATCACGTTGGTTGCGATTGGATTGCATTGTGGGCACCCTCCAGCACCGCACCGGTCCGAAAGGAGGGTCTTGCGTCCTGCTCATGGCCATAGTGGCGCTAGCGCCGCGGTGGCGATCCCTATTGGAACGACGTAGCGCAGAATCGCCTGCAAGCGAACGGCGGCGGCCGGTGCGAGCCGAAGTTCCTCGGCAAGCAGTGATCCAGGGATTGCCCAACCCGCGAAAAGCGCGAGCGCAAAGCCGCTGATTGGCAGCAGCACGTTTGACGTCAAGAAGTCCAGAAGCTCGAACATGTTCGCGCGAGAGAAAGCAGGAATGAAGGCGAGTGGATACCAGTCTGACCAGTAGTTAAACGAGAGTACAGATACCAAACCGGCCAAAAACACCAGCGCCGCGCTGGCTGCACTTGCACCAACACGTGTCCAATTCATTCGACGCATTGCCACCGCAACCGCGAGCTCGAGCATGGAGATCGCGGACGCAAGAGCCGCGATAAACAGCAGCACAAAGAATGTCCACGCGGCGAACGCGCCAAATGGCATCCGCGCAAACGCCAGCGGTAGCGTAACGAACACCAGTCCCGGTCCGCCAGCGGGGTCGAGGCCATTGGCGAACACCAGTGGAAACACAGCAAACCCAGCCAAGAGCGAGATAGCCGTATCGAAAGCGACCGCGACAATGGCCGCCCGCGTCAGATCAATGTCTGCGCCCGCATATGCGGCATAGGTGATCATGAGGCCCAGACCCACTCCAATCGAGAAGAATCCCAGCCCCAGGGCGTCCAGTGCTGCGCGCGCGGTGACGTCCCTTGGATCGATGCGGAACAGGAAGTCGAAGGTCGCGGCGAGATCTCCATCGATAGCGGCATAAACCGCAAGGGCGAGCATAAGCGCAGCTAGAACCGGCATGAGAACTTTCGACGCCACCTCGATTCCGCCGCGGATGCCTCGTGCAACCACTGCGGCTGCCATAGCAAGGAAAAGCGCGTGGTAACCGGCAAGTCGCAGCGGTGAGCCGAGCAATGCGTCGTAGCGCGCCCGCGCGGCATCGACCTGCGGCGCGGTCAGGCCCTCCAGCGCGATTTGCACGGCATAGGCCAGCGTCCAGCCGCCGATAACCGAGTAAAAACTCAGGATCAGCAGACCAGTGACCACGCCAAGTCCGCCGGCCGCGGACCATTTCATCGACGCGCCGTATGCGGCGGCCACCGCCGCGACGCTTGCCGCAGAGTCGGCGCGACCGCGCCGACCCAACGCAAACTCCGCCAGCATTAGTGGAACCACCACAAGCACGAGCCCGGCGAGATAGAACAGCACGAACACCGCACCGCCGTTTGTCCCGACCTCGTAGGGAAACTTCCATATGCTGCCCAGACCGACTGCGGAGCTGACCGCAGCAAGAACGAACCCAGTGCGTCCGGACCAAGCATCGCGGATCGCGTTCATGCCTCGGCTAGTTCCTGAACCCTTCACATTCAAATCTCCGTAAGTCTAGTCCGCAGAATCTTCCGGTGGCGTTTTTCCAGCAAACAGCGCGAGAAGCGATCCCAGCAACGACAAGGCGGCGGTCATTAGGAAAGAGGAGTTATCCCATAACCCAAACAACCAGCCGCCCGCGGCCGAGCCGAGGCCCTGGCCCAGGCTCCCGATCGCCGTCTGCAGCCCTAAAGTTGTGCCGAGGCCAAGCGCCGCACTAAATGAAAACCGGTAAGTAAGAAAGGGCAGCAGGAACCCCGAGCCTCCGGCAATGAGTGCGACCACGAGAAGCATAGCGCTAAAGGCCGTGACCATCGGCAGTAGCAGAAAACCCGCTGCCAGCGCGAGGAATCCAAACAACAATACGAGCGTTTCGGATAAGCGCTTCAGTACAGGAAAGCAGAAGATCAGCACCTGCACTACCACCATGATCAGACTGCATTCCATGAACATGATGCCGACTCGGTAAGGGTCGAGACCCAGGTTTTGTCGGCCTTGCAGGGCGATGCTGACTTCGAAGCTTCCGAGCGCGTAGGTCACCAACAGATTGGCGGCAAGCAAAACGAAGAGCGTTTTCCTAGTGTCATGTGTAGGGACCGCCGCGCTCTTTCGACTCGGCACCCCGCCGTGTGATAGCTCCCCCAGGTGAAATACCATGCCCAGCCAGACTGGCACGCTCAGAGCCGCCGTTACATACAGCGGAACCATGGAAAGTGTGTGGGGCTCGATGCCCATCAGCGCGGCCTTAGCAAGATCAAACGCCCAACTGCTGACCGCGGGGCCCACCAGAAATCCGAGTAGATTTGCGGCCCCCAATCCAGCGAGGCGCCGTGCGCGCTGCTCCTCGCTCCCAGTGTCGCTGACGTAGGCCGAACTCACGGGCAGGACCGCGGAGACGAATGCGCCAGCCAACGCCCTCGTAGCGTATATCGCCCATAAACTTTCGGCCAATCCGAAAAGTGTCAGCGTTACTAAGTAACCGCCCAGCCCGGCAAGAATGACGGCTTTTCGACCGGCGCGATCAGAGATGCGTCCCCAGAGCGGTGCGAACACAAAAATCGCGAACATATACGTGCCGCTGATGAGCCCTGTATGTGCGGCGACGCGCTCACTAGGCGCGTTCTCGAACAATCGCTCCAACATAAGGGGTAGCGTGGGCAAGATGGCGCCGTAGCCCAGCGCCACCGTGAACATGGCCGCAGCCAGTAGGCCGAGGCTCAGCGTGTCGGCCCGGGTCGTGTCAGCTTGGTTCATCAGTATGGTGCGCATCGATTTTTGGTGGTAACGCGCATGAAGTTCAGCATGACGCTTGCCTGTCGGTTAGGACACGGTGAGTAGGGAACTGCGAGCGCCACCGCGGTGACGAACCCCATGCCAACGCGCGGATGGAAGGAGCAACCGTTGCATGTCGCACATTCTCGAGTGCGTTCGCTCCGACGCACGTACGTTGTTACTCGCGAAGTCTAACGTCGTCATCGAGCTTCTTCTTACGCTCGTCGTACTCCTCGGACGAGATTTCGCCCGCGGCATAACGACGCCGCAACACTTCCAGCGGTGTCTCGCGGCGCCGCCCGCGCGGCACCAGCGTAAACAGCGAGAACAGCGCCACAATTGCCGCGATCCAAAACAGCCACCAGAAGAAATGCATGCCCCAGAAACCCCAAGCGTCATAATGCATGGTTCAACCTGCATTAACGTCATCGTTGTTCGAATGCGTATATCGTAGTTCTACATAGTCTCCGCGATCGAGCTCCCTGGCATGTCTTCCTGTCGTTGGTGACTCAAGGACGGATACGTCAACGTTGTCGAGCCGTCAAGCCCGACGGGCAAACGTCGATGCCTTTCGTTCTTGAAGGCGCCGCCGGTCACCGGGTGTACGCCTCGGTCGCGTAGCGGCGCATCATGCGGTGGCTATTAAAGTACGACGCGTTCTTGCTGATCGCGCCCTTCATCACTTTGATCCAGCCGCCCGGTTCGTTGGTGTAACCGTAGTAGAGCGGTAGCACCACTTGTTCAAGTTTGTCATAGAGGGCGCGCGCATCGCCATCATTCGCACCCGCCGCATTGCCAATCGCCCAGCCGGTCACCCCTTCGATGCAGCCCTCCATCCACCAGCCATCGAGCACCGACAGACTCGGCACGCCGTTGAATGCCGCCTTCATGCCGCTGGTGCCGGAGGCCTCGAGCGGGCGCAGCGGCGTGTTGAGCCAGATGTCCGCCCCGCCCACAAGCGACCGGGCGTTATCCATGTCGTAGTCGGGAAGATAGACGACCGGCACGACCCCTTCGAGCGCGCGCGCGTAGGCGTGCAACTGCTCGATCAGCCGCTTACCGCCGTCGTCGCGCGGATGGGCCTTGCCGGCGAGCACGACTTGGAACGAGCGCTGCTGGGCGATGGCTTTCAGGCGCTCCATGTCGGCGAACAACAGATCGGGACGCTTGTACGCTGTCATGCGCCGCGCGAAACCGAGGATCGGTACCTTAGGGTGCAAATTGACGGACGTGAGCGCGCGTACCCGGTCTATGAGTGCCTGCTTGGCCTGCAGGTGCGCCTCCCAGATGGCAGCGTCGGGGATGCAGCATTCGGCACGTGTAAGTAGCTCTGGCTCGTGGCACCAGCTCGGGACATAACGATCGTAGAGCCGACGGAAGGCGTCGCTCGTCCAAGTAAACGGATGCACGCCGTTCGTCACGGCGTGCACCTGGTAGCCAGGAAACATCGTTTTCGATGTTTCGGCGTGGCGTTTAGCCACGCCGTTTACATACTCGCTCAAGTTAAGCGCGAGCCGCGTCATGTTGAGACTGTCCTCGCCCGCCAAATGCTTGAACGTCGCCAGGTCAACGAAACTCTCGTCGGTCGTCAGGCGACTGCGCTTTACGTCGGCTGCCACTGCCAGGCGTTTCGTCATCTCGACGTCGACGACGTTGCCGAGCACGCGCTGTACCAGCGCGTAGGAGAAACGGTCGTGACCGGCTTCGACTGGCGTGTGGGTAGTGAAGTTGCACAGCTCGCGCACCCGCGGGATGTCATAGGGCAACTCACCAGGGCGTAGGTCCTCGGCGGGATAGCGGTAGCGCCGCAGCAGTTCGAGGCCGAGCAGCGCGGAATGCCCCTCATTCATGTGGTATTGGCGAATTCTGAAACCAAGCGCCTGCAACAGGCGCACTCCGCCGATACCGAGCACGACCTCCTGCTTGAAGCGGTAGGTTTCGTCGCCGCCATAGAGGTAGTGGGTGAGCTCGCGGTCGTCGTGCCGGTTCTCGTCCAAGTCGGTGTCGAGCAGCAGCACGGGCTGACGGCCGCCCAGCTGACCTTCGTGCACGTACAACCATGCGCTCATCCACACCGCCCGGCCCTCGATCGGCACGGCGATCTTGGCATCGAGCGGCTGCGCGAAGCGGGCCGGATCCCAGGGCGACGGGTGTTCGACTTGTCGGCCCTGGATGTCAATCTCCTGGCGGAAGTAACCGGCTCGGCTCACCAGGCTCACCGCCACCAGCGGCAACGACACGTCTGCGGCCGCACGCAATGTGTCGCCGGCCAGAACACCAAGACCCCCGGAGTATGTCGGTATTTCGTTGCGCAGTGCAATCTCCATCGAGAAGTAGGCGACGCGCGGTTCGTGAATGAATTCGTCGAGCATGGAAGTGTCCTCAGGCAGCGAGCTCCTGCCCGCGCCGCGTAAGGGTCGCGAGCAACCGCTCGTACGGTTCAATGAATTTCTGCACGCCCTGACGCTCAAGCTCCTCGCCCACTACCTCTAGATCAATGCCCAACGCGGCCAGCTGCTCGGGCAATGCGTGCGCCGCCTCCAGTTCTTCTTCCAGCCGCACGGCGGGGTTGCCGTGTTCGCGATAGGCAGCTACTGTGTCGGGCGGTAGCGTGTTCACAGTATCGGGGCCGATCAGTGCTTCGACATATTTCACGTCGCTATAGGCCGGATCCTTGGCGGAGGTCGACGCCCATAGCAAACGTTGTGGCCACGCGCCGTGCGCTGTCAAGCGCTGCCAGGACGTGCTCCGCGTGAGCGCCCGGTACTGCTGATAGGCAAGGCGCGCGCAGGCAATCGCCGCCTGGCCGCGCAGAGTGAGCGCGCTCATCCGATCGAGCTTGGTGTCGACCAGCGTGTCGATGCGGCTCAGGAAAACGCTCGCTACTGACGCGACACCGTTGAGCGCGTCGCCGGCCGTCTGCCGATCTGCGAGACCCGCGAGATAGGCCCGCGCCACTTCGAGGTAGCGCGCCACGCTGAAAAGCAACGTCACGTTGACGTTAATGCCCTCGGTGATCAGCCGGCGGATCGCGGGTAAGCCCGCGCGCGTCGCCGGCACTTTGATCATGAGATTCGGTCGTGCCACACGCGCCCATAACCGCCGCGCCTCGGCGAGCGTCGCCCCAGTGTCGTGCGCGAGCAACGGCGAGACCTCGAGACTCACGTAACCGTCATGCCGGCCGCTCGCCTCGTACAAATCCCGCAGCAGGTCAGCAGCGCGAACTACGTCTTCGACTACCAGCGCCTCGTAGATCTCCGGCGCACTGACCCCGCGCCGCGCCAGGGCCTTGATCTCCGGGTCATAGTCGGTATGCCCACCAATCGCTTTCTCGAAGATCGCCGGGTTGGAGGTGACCCCACTGATGCCGTCTTCGCGGATCAGACGCTCGAGCTCGCCACCTACGAGCAGCGCGCGCTCAATGTAGTCGAGCCAGATACTCTGGCCGAGCGACGCAAGGCGGCGCAGCGGGTTACCGGGCAGCGCACTCATGCCGGCCTCCTTGAAGCGACGGGCCACTTCCATGCGAGTATCTCAGGCATGTCTTGACCGTGACGCTCGATGTAGTGACGGTGCTCGATGAGTTTGTCGCGCATCTGCTGCCTTAAGTAGGCCGCCTTGTAGCCGAGCTCGGGCACGCGGTCGATGACGTCGATCACGAGATGGAAGCGGTCAAGGTCGTTGCGCACGGCCATGTCGAAAGGCGTCGTGGTTGTGCCTTCTTCTTTGTAGCCGCGTACGTGCAGGTTCTGGTGATTGGTGCGGCGGTAGGTGAGCCGGTGAATGAGCCACGGATAGCCGTGATAAGCAAAGAGGATCGGTTTGTCGGTAGTGAACAAACCGTCGAACTCTCGGTCGGCAAGCCCGTGCGGGTGCTCCTCCTTAGGCTGGAGCGTCATCAAATCCACGACGTTCACCACCCGCACCTTGAGATCAGGAAGATGCTTGCGCAGCAGATCAACCGCCGCCAGTGTTTCAAGCGTCGGCACATCGCCCGCGCAGGCCAGCACGACGTCCGGTTCGCCGTCCGTGTCGCTGCTCGCCCATTCAAAGATGCCGATCCCCGCCGCGCAATGATTGATGGCAGCATCCATGTCGAGCCACTGCGGTTGGTCGTTCTTGCCCGCGACGATAACGTTCACGAGATGACGGGAGCGCAGGCAGCAATCGGTCACACAGAGCAGCGTGTTCGCGTCCGGGGGAAGATATACGCGGATGACATCGGCTTTCTTGTTCACCACGTGATCGATGAAGCCCGGGTCCTGGTGCGAAAATCCGTTGTGGTCTTGGCGCCAGACGTGCGAGGTCAGCAGATAGTTCAGTGAAGCGATCGGCCGGCGCCAGGCGATCTCGCGACTCACCTTCAGCCACTTGGCGTGCTGGTTGAACATCGAGTCCACAATGTGGATAAAGGCCTCATAGCACGAGAACAGGCCGTGCCGGCCGGTGAGCAAATATCCCTCGAGCCAGCCCTGACAAGTGTGTTCGGAGAGAATTTCCATGACGCGCCCGTCGGGCGCGAGATGATCGTCGCCGGGCAGGCGCTGCGCCACCCAGGCGCGCTCGGCCACCTCAAACAACGCACCCAGACGGTTGGAGGCGGTCTCGTCTGGGCCCACCACACGAAAGTTGCGCGCCTCGCCGTTGAGTTTCATCACATCGCGCAGCAACCGCCCCATGATGCGCGTCGGTTCGGCCAGCGCTTGTCCCGGTTGCGGCACATCTATGGCGTAGTCGCGAAAATCGGGCAACTGCAGATCTTTGAGCAGCAGGCCAGCGTTAGCATGCGGGTTGGCGCCCATGCGCCGCGTTCCGGTGGGTGCGAGCGCCGCGAGCTCGGGACGCAGCGTACCGCGCTCGTCGAACAGCTCCTCGGGCCGGTAACTGCGCAACCACTGTTCGAGGAGTCTCAAGTGCGCGGGCTTCTCCGTGAGTTCACCGAACGGCACCTGGTGCGAGCGCCAGCTGCCCTCGGTCTGTTGGCCATCGACTTGCTTCGGACCAGTCCAGCCCTTGGGGGTCTTGAGAATAATCATCGGCCAGCGTGGGCGTTCGATGGTGCCGCCTGCGCGAGCGTGTTGCTGGATCGCCCCGATCTCGCCGATCACGGTATCGAGCGCGGCCGCCATTTGCTGGTGCATCACTTCCGGCTCGTCGCCCTCGACAAAGTACGGCTGGTAACCGTAGCCCACGAACAGGCTTTCTAGTTCTGCACGCGGGATGCGCGCAAGCACAGTGGGATTGGCGATCTTGTAGCCGTTTAGGTGCAGAATCGGCAGCACTGCGCCATCGGTGGCGGGATTCAGGAACTTGTTCGAGTGCCAAGCGGCGACCAGGGGCCCGGTCTCGGCCTCGCCATCACCCACGACACAGGCAACGAGAAGATCGGGGTTGTCGAAGGCGGCGCCAAAGGCGTGCGACAGCGAATAACCAAGCTCGCCGCCTTCGTGAATCGACCCCGGGGTTTCGGCGGTAACATGGCTGCCAACGCCGCCCGGGAAAGAGAACTGCCGAAACAGCCGCTGCATCCCTTGCGCATCCTGCGAGACGTTCGGATAGTGCTGGCTGTAGCTGCCCTCGAGATAAGTATTGGCGATAAGTGCCGGGCCACCATGACCAGGGCCAGCCACGTAGAGAACGTTCAGGTCGTACTTGTTGATCGCACGATTTAGGTGCACATAGATGAAATTCAACCCCGGTGTGGTGCCCCAGTGACCAAGCAGCCTGGGTTTAACGTGCGCCAGCGTGAGAGGCTCCTTTAGCAGCGCGTTGTCGAGCAGATAGATCTGCCCAACCGAGAGGTAGTTCGCGGCGCGCCACCAGGCATCGATGCGTTGTAGCTGTTCAACGGAGAGCGGAGCTCTTTCAACCATGGATTGAACGGCAATCTCATTCATGATCTGTCCTTTTGCACACTGACTGTTTTGCTGCTCACTATCATTGCCAAGGCAGCTTGCGCCAGAACGGCGGCCTCATCCACGGGAATAACCCACACCTCGACTTCACTGCTAGGGTTGCTGACACGCATTTCGCTTCCGATGGTCGCGCGGTTGGCAACCGAATCCAGCGCGATGCCCAGCCTTTCCAATCCAGTCAAAATCTTTGCGTGCACCAGCCACGCGTGCTCACCCACACCGCCGCGGAACAGGATGGCCTCGGCACCGCCCAGCGTGGCAAGATAGGCGCCGATGCACTTGCCCGCGCGGTAGCAGTAGACATCGATCGCCAGTCGCGCGTTTGCGTCGTCCGCATCGAGTAGTGTGCGCATGTCGCCGCTGGTGCCCGACAAGCCGAGCAGGCCGGCTTCCTCGTTGAGCAGCTGATCGAGTGAGAGGCCTTCGGCGCGAGTGAGAAAGGTGAGCGCGCCGGGGTCGAGATCGCCTGGGCGGGTTGCCATCAACAGCCCTTCCAGCGGGGAAAATACCCAGAGCGCGGCTTAGGACTTGCGCGCGCCATGGCCTCCGGTTTCGGGGGTAAGGATGAGCCGTGGGCCCTTGAGCCACTTGTCCGACGCTGCTTAGTCGCTATGCTCATGCCCTGCGCTTCGCCGCGTATTGCTCTGGGTTGCGCAATCTGGGCGCACGCTAGATACGTGAGGCTGGTCATCATAGTTGCCCTCAATAATCATGTCGCGACAGCGCGATGCGAGCTACAGCACCACCGGTGTGTCCGGCAATTCGTTTTGGCTTACGCCGTGAGCCGGGAAATGCTGACGCAGGTGCTGCGTCACCATCTGAATACCGCTTAGCACACCCTCTTCGTAGTTGGCTTGTCTAAAGGCCGCTTCCATCTTGCGGCAGATTCTCTCCCACACCCGTGAGCCTACTTTCGCATGAACCCCGCGATCGGCGACGATCTCCACCGCCCGGTCCGCCACCAATAGATAAATCAGCACACCATTGTTGTGTTCGGTGTCCCACACCCTCAGCTGCGAAAACACTTCGATGGCACGCTCTCTCGCGACTTGCCCTCTTAGCAGCGGCGCGCTGTCGAGCGCACTCTCCACGGCGACGACAATTTCTCCGACATGAGCGGTTTCACTTGCCTTGATCGCTCTCTCAATAGCGCTTAACGTCGCGTGAGGGAAGGCTCGCTTCAGTTGCCAGTGAGTCATCACAAAATGCCTCAGAATGCGTTTGATGTTCATGGCTACCACCGACCCGAGGAGCCGCCCCCACCGAAACCGCCTCCACCGCCGCCGAAACGCCCACCCCCAAAGCCGCCGCCGCGAAATCCACCATGGCGCCCGCCAATATGGAAGCCACCGTGTGCTCCCATGCCACCACCCAGCAACGTAAACAGGAAGGCGATGCCGCCGGCGAGCACCGCAACGATCGCTGCCCCCGCAAAAAGCCAAGCAAGCAAGCCGACCACTCCACCAGTGGCCATGGCGCCTGGAAAGCGGCCGAGCGCCGCGCGCAGCACACTGCCGACAACCAGCGCCAGTAGAACAATAACGGGTAGGAACTGCTGGATATCCTGCTGGCTATCCGAACCGGCGCGACTGCGCTGGGGCTGCGGTAGCGGCTCACCGTCGATCACGCGGATCATCCGCTCGATGCCCGCGCTGAGCCCGCCATAGAAATCTCCCTGCTTGAACTGGGGCGCGATGACTTCGCTAATGATGCGTTTGCTGGTGGCGTCGTTAAGGGCGCCCTCCAGCCCATACCCGACTTCGATGCGCAGCGCGCGGTCATTCTTTGCAATAACGAGCAGCGCCCCGTCGTCAACTTTCTTGCGGCCCACTTTCCATTGCTCGGCAACCCTCAGCGCATACTGCTCGATTGTTTCAGGCTCGGTAGTGGACACTATCAACACGGCGATCTGGCTACCCTTGCGCGCTTCAAAGGCTTGCAGCGTTTGTTCGAGTGCGGCCTTCTGCTCACCGGTGAGCGTGGCCGTCTGATCGGTCACCCGCGCCGTGAGCGCCGGGACGGCAACTTCCGCGCCGCCAACGAATGACCAACAAAGACCCCATAGGAGAGCCATGACTCTCGCCGTGTTGCGCGCGCTCACTGATTCGTTCCCGGCGTCGTGCTTGGTGGCTTAGCCGGCGCTGCGCCGAACTCTACTTTTGGTGCAGCAGAGATTTCTCTCTCGTTTTCCACCGTGAAGTTGGGCTTCGCACGGTAACCGAACGCCATCGCCGTGAGGTTGGAGGGAAAGGAGCGCACCGTGACGTTGTAGTCCTGCACCGTCTTGATGTAGCGGTTGCGGGCAACAGCGATGCGGTTTTCGGTGCCTTCCAGCTGCGCCTGCAAATCCCGAAAGTTGGCGTCGGACTTTAGCTGTGGGTAGTTTTCCGACACCACCAACAGCCGGGAAAGAGCGCCGGAGAGCTCTGCCTGGGCGGCCTGAAACTTGGCAAATGCTTCCGGGTCATTGATAAGTTGCGGCGTCGCCTGGATGGAACCTGCTTTGGCGCGGGCTTCGGTCACTCGTGTCAGCACTTCCTTCTCCTGCGCGGCGTAGCCTTTTACCGTATTGACCAGGTTGGGCACGAGATCGGCGCGGCGCTGGTACTGGTTCAATACCTCCGACCAACCCGCCTTGACTTGCTCGTCCTGCGTTTGAAAGGTGTTATAGCCGCAGCCACTGACGCTTAACGCAAGTAACGCTGCTAGGATCGTCCATAATTTGCGCATTTGATGTACTCCAGAAGTTAGACGGGCAGCGCCCGTTCTTAATATCGATTGATCGGGCGGCTATGCTTTTCACGGGGCGGCCTGCTTAAGAGGAGTGCGAATGCCCGCGAGCTTTGTGCGTTTGAGCATCAAGGCGTTAATCGCCACCAGCGCCGAACTGCCAGACATGGCAAGGGCGGCGACCTCGGGGCTGATAAGGAAGGGGTAGAACACACCGGCGGCTACCGGGAAGGCGATCACGTTGTAGGCCACTGCCCACCATAGGTTCTGGTGCATCTTGCGCAGGGTGGCGCGAGAGAGCACGATCGCGCCGACCACGTCGAAAGGATCACTCTTCATCAGCACGACGTCGGCGGACTCCATCGCCACATCGGTCCCGGCACCGATCGCGAAGCCCACGTTCGCTTGCGTGAGTGCCGGGGCATCATTGATGCCGTCACCGACCATGCCGACCTTCTTGCCGCCCGCCTGCAACTCCTTCACTTTATCGGCCTTTTGTCCGGGCAGCACGTCCGCGAGCACGATATCGATGCCGAGTTCGCGCGCGATGCGCTCGGCCGTGCCACGGTTGTCGCCGGTCAACATCGCCACCTGCACGCCGCGCTGCTGTAACGCCTTCACCGCTTGCGCGGACGTCGAGCGCGCAGCATCGGCGATGGCGATCAGCCCAGCCAGTTTGCCGCCTCGCGCGACGTGTACTACCGTTCGGCCATTGCCTTGAAGCTCTGCGGCCCTGGTTTCAAGTCCGCCCAGTTCTACTTGCTGCGCGTCCATCAGTCGACGATTGCCGAGTAAAACGCTCTGGCCATCGACTTCGGCTCGCGCACCCTGGCCGTCGATATTCGTGAAAGCGGTCGCACTTTCCACGGCGAGGCCTTGCGCGCGCGCCAGGATCGCCTGCGCCAGCGGGTGCTCGGAGTGTTTCTCCACCGCCGCCGCGAGCGCGAGCACGGCGTCTGCGCTCATCTCCGGCGCCGCCACGACTTCGATAACCTTGGGCTGGCCTACGGTCAGCGTGCCAGTCTTATCGAAGATGACGACATTGAGCCGGGTTGCATCTTCGAGCGCTCCGGCATTCTTAAAGAGTATCCCGTTCATGGCGCCCAAGCCGGTGCCAACCATGACCGCCATGGGTGTGGCCAGCCCAAGCGCATCCGGGCACGCAATGACGAACACCGTAATCGTCAGCGTCAGTGCGAACAGCATCGACTGACCGAGCCCCCACAACCAAACGGCGAAGGTCGCGAGTCCGATCAGCAGCGCGATTAGCACCAACCACTGCGCGGCGCGATCGGCGAGTAGTTGCGCCGGGGCCTTGGAGTTCTGCGCCTCTTGCACGAGCTTCACGATCTGCGCCAGGGCGGTGTCGGCACCGACCTTAGTTGCGCGGTAGCGGAAGCTGCCACTTTTGTTGATGCTCGCGCCGATCACCGCATCACCGGGCTTCTTACTCACTGGCATGGATTCGCCCGTGAGCATGGACTCGTCCACTTGCGACTCGCCCTCAAGCACCTCGCCATCCACCGGGATCTTGTTGCCCGGTCGAATCAGCACGGTGTCGCCTTGCGCTACCTCGGCGGTGGGCAGCTCCACTTCGCGCCCCTGACGCATCACCGTGGCCATGGGCGGCGCCAGATCCATAAGCGCGCGGATTGCGTCCGAGGCACCGGCCCGCGCGCGCATCTCGAGCCAGTGGCCAAGCAGGATGAATACCAGCAGCACCGCTACCGCCTCGTAGAACTGCCCCCCCTTGAACAAGAAAGTGGCGCCGACGCTGAAGATATAACCGGTGCCGACCGAAAGCACCACGAGTACCGCCATGTTGAGCACACCATTCTTGAGCGCGCGCCAGGCAGCAAGGATGAATGGCCAGCTCGGATAAATGACCGCCACGCTGCCGAGGACGAACAACCACACGTTGAGCTCCAGAGCAAACGGCGGGGCGGGCGGAGTAAATAACCCCCCCATTGGCGAGTAGACGAAGATCGGCACGGTAAACAAGAGACAGATCCAGAAGCGGTTGCGCATGTCGCGCGCCATTTCGTCGGCGCTCATGCCTGCACCGTGACCCATCTCGTGTGCCATGCTGTCGCCGTGGCCGGCGGGTTCGGCTTGCTGCGCGAGTTGCTTGTTCGCAACGTCTTTTGCCGGGGTAGCGGGCGCGGGATGCGCAGGACGGCCATGACCCGCATGGGATGCGGCCGGGAGCGCTGCCGCTTGCGCGGGCGGATCCTCGGGCTCGCATACGTGCTTGGGCACGAGTTCGCCGCTACAGTGATAGCCGCATTGGTGCACCTTTGTCTTGATCGTCTTGAGGTCGATCACCGCTTCGTCGTAGACCACAGTCGCGCTACCCGAGACATAATTCACCTCAACGCGTTCGACCCCACGCAAAGCGACCAACTGCTTTTCCACGCCGTGCGCGCTCAATGCTGAGAGCATGCCGCGCACTTCAATTACGCTCGTTTTCATCGCGTCTCTTTGGGTCTTCATCTTTAATGTGTCGTGCAGCATCCCACTTACTTTGCGAGCTGGCCGTTTTCGAGATTTGAGACATCGTATGCAAATACGATCCGCGGGTCAGGACGAATCAGCCGCTCATCCTTGTCGGCGTAGTGAAGCCGGCTGAGCACGTCCTTGATAACATTGAGCCGCGCCAGACGCTTGTCGTCGGCGCGCACCAGCGTCCACGGTGCCGTCGGGTTGTACGTGCGCGCCAGCATCTCGTTGCGGGCCGCACTGTATGCCTTCCAGTACTTGAGTGCCTGGTCGTCGATCGGACTGATTTTCCACTGCTTGAGCGGGTCCGATTTACGCAGATCGAGGCGTTTCTTCTGCTCGGCCTTGCTAATGTCGAGATAGTACTTGAGGAGCTTCACGCCAGAGCGCACTAACATGCTCTCAAAGTCCACGACCGAGCCAATGAACTCTTCATGCTCAGCCTTGGTGCAAAAGCCCATTACCCGCTCAACGCCGGCGCGGTTATACCAACTGCGGTTAAAGAGCACGAGCTCCTGGGCCGCCGGCAGATAAGGCACATAACGCTGGAAGTACCACGACGTACGGTCCCTGTCGGAGGGTTTTCCGAGCGCGACGACGCGGGTTTCACGCGGACTCAAATGCTGGACAATGCGCTTGATCGTGCCGTCCTTCCCAGACGCATCCCGGCCCTCCAGGATGATCAGGATCTTGTCATTGCATCTGATGAAGTGCCGCTGCAACTTGACCAGTTCAACCTGGAGTTTGCGCAGAGTGTCCTTGTAGGCCTTTTTCGAGATCGACGGGGTGTGGCCGCTCGCTTGTTTTTCGTCGGATTTCTTGCTCATGGTTATCGCTTTGCCCAAGTGCTATGCAACGACTTGTAAACGCGTATGCACACGCGCTCCGTGTACGCGACACACAGATAACTCTCAGCCCGACCGATGCCGAAGCCGCGCCAACTGTTCGGCTCGAACCGCGGCAGGACTTGCTGCCCCAACGCCGATATATGAATAGTTGCGGTCGCGACCAAGCCGTACACAACACGCGACACAAACGCAAATGTCATATCGCCAATGCCCTCGTCGCGGCTTGGTTATTCAGCATGTCGCTGCCTCGATCGTAAGATCTGGCGCCCAACGGTCAATGTCGATGCTCCGATGCTTGTCTCGAAGCGCGTTGCTGATCGTCTTTGTCTACGGGTTTTGCCCTCTCATGGGGAGCGCCATGTGCGCCGTGGCCAAACAAATGCATCCCGATCATCGCCCCGACGACCAGTACCCAAACCCAGTTCTCTGAAAGCCATTTCATGATTGGTTCCTCTAGTTCCTCTAATAAGGTTAGCCGCAACAACCACGCATGCCTGTATGACTATGAGCGGCATTGGTGGCTGCCACGGGATAGCCCGCGCTCTCTAAGGCCGACTTCAGTTGCTTAAGCGAAGTCTGTCGCTCATCGAATTGCACGGTGACTTCGCCGGCGGCGAGCGACACTCCGACGTCGCCGACTCCGTCGATCGCCTTCAGCGCCTTCGTTACGCTGTCAATGCAGGCGCCGCAGGTCATTCCTGTTACGTGAAGAAGTTCCGTTTGCATGGTGATGCTCCTTTCCAGAGGGTTTGATGGAAACTACGCGCTCATGCGCTGTAACGTTCTCGCATCCCCGCCTTTGCCGGGTTTGCTTTCTCCGGGCCTGGGGTTACCATGCTCGGTAGGGCGGATGCGGTAGCCCCCACCCCACATAGGCCACTGCGGATTGTGAAGACGGAAGCGTGGCAGCGGATCGAGCACGTCGCGCTGCGCGGCTAGGTAGGCTTCGAGTGTGCCTACGTCACGCCAGTAGCCGCGCTCTTCGTACGGCTGAATCCCGGGAACCTGGTTGCTCGCGAAATCGTAAGCCCAAGCGCCGCGGCTGCCAGCCAGGCGTGGCAGGATGTGTCTGCCGAAATCCGTGTGCCCGCGCCGGCTGGCCTCCTCAAGCAGCGTCACGAGCATGCGCGGGTTGAACACGTAATTGCCCATCGAAGCATAGGCGCGGCTCGGATCGTCCGGAATCGGTGCCGGTCGCTCGGGCTTTTCGTGGAACTCTTCAATGCGGCCATCTCGGGCCGTGACAATAACCCCGAACTGGGGGGCGTCTGTTATTGGAACTGGCACCGCCGCGACGCTGACGTCCGCGTCATTTTGCCGATGAAAGCTAACCATTTGACGCACATCCATGCGGTAGAGGTGATCGGCGGCAAAGACCGCTACCAGATCAGGCCGATGCCGCTCGATTAATGGGAGGTTCTGGTAAACCGCGTCCGATGTGCCCTTGAAAGATCCGGCCTCGCCGTTAGTTTCTGGGAGCACGACCTTGATGAAACGCTTCCCTTCCTGCCAAGGTTCCCACGCGGTGCGAATATGTTCGATGAGGGAGCGCGGCTTGTATTGCGCCAGCACGTAGATCGAAGAGATGCCCGAGTTGACCAAGTTGCTGAGCACGAAGTCGATGATCCGGTAGCCGGCGGCGAAGGGCAATGCGGGTTTGGCGTCCTCGGCGGTCAGTGGATAAAGCCGCGTGCCATTGCCTCCTGCCAGGACTAGTGCAAGTACTTTCGTCGGATCCATCGTGCTTCTCCTTTCGATGTTGGATTCATTCAAAACGGCGTTAGGTGCGCTCGGGATGCACGATGGGTTTGCCCTCTAGTAATCATCTGGTGGCGCGTCTGCGGATCGAGTGCAACCGGGGCCAGGGATCGATCAACTCCGAGCCGCCAGCTTGGGTTGCTTCGCGGCCGCGGCAACCGATTGCGGCAAGCCCGTATCCATTGCAGTGCGCGAGGATTGTGTAGCGCTGCGAGTGGCACCAGGCGTTCGATTTCCGCCTGCACGTCGGCGTTGATATGACACCGCTCAGTGAAGCGCGCCCCAGTCTCGAGAATCCGATGCGTAACAAGCGAAACATCTTCTACGCCGCAGTGCTTAAGCAATACGCCAAGCGTGGCCTCACGCTCGCTTGCGTGCTCTGTCAAGTGCGCGCTCGCGCGCTGCGCGAGAGTGTTGCCCTGTCGCGTAAGTGCGGCGAGGCGAACAGAAGAAGCGTCAGCGTTGACGCTCAGCATGCGCACGACGCAGCACTGCGCCTGTCAAGTGTTGCAAACCGCCTCACCGAAGCGAGGCAGACAGCTCGCGGTTTGGTACGCGCGATCCGCGAGCCGACCTGCTTGGGCTTGGAGGGGACATGCTTCGGGCGTTCTGTGGCGAAGTCAGGTCTGGCGCGGTAGCCGATGAGCCGCGCCGTAAGGTTAGAGGGGAAAGACCGCACGGACGCGTTGTAGCCCCGTACTGCTTCGCTGTAACGGCTGCGTGCCGACGCGATGCGTTGCTCAGCGCGTTCTAACTGTTCCATTAGATAGCGTAAGTCGTCGTCAGAGGCCCCCATCGACTCGCTCTCATACGCCAGAAGCAATCTGGCTAGGCTCTCGGAGAGCTCCGCTTGGGCAGTTTCAAATCCAGCAAACGCCGCTGGTTTGTCTATGAGGTCAAGGCTACCTCGTGGCGCGTTTGCGCTGGCCCGGGTAGCGCTCAGTTGTGTCTGAGTCTCGTTGTCTTGCAAGGCACGCTCGCTCGCCGCAGCGACCAACTGCAGCGCTAACTCGGCGCGTCGCTGGTATTGATTCAGGACGTCTACCCAATACACGCGAACGTGCCGGTCTTGCATATGCAGTGTGTTGTAGCCGCAACCGCCGACGCTCAGCGCTAGCGTTGCCATCAGCGTCGCCCGCAACTTACGCATGTGATGTCCTCCAAGAATAGTTCATGGGGCAGCGCGAATGCCCGCGAGCTTGGTGCGCTTAAGCATTAGGGCGTTGATCGCCACCAACGCCGAGCTGCGGGGCGTAGCAATCAGCGCCCTTCATCATGTGACAGTCCATCTGTCGTTCCGGTTATGCCGTGCTTGTTCATGTGTCAACTCCTCGTCATCAAAACAACATTCATCGGGTGTTTAAGCACGCGTAACTGTCCAATTGCCAGTTAGAGGCCAACCGAAGTGGGGGCGTGGCGAGTAGCCGGGGGAGGTGAGGTGCGGCGATCATCGCCGCGTTGAGGCGACGGCTCGCGTCGAACTCAAACTACTTGCTTTTGCCTTTCCGGCAATGCATGGTCACGCTGATAGGAGGGGCGTCTAGATTCGCAGCCGTAACGTGCGCAGATAGCAGCGATCTAGCGGCGGCGGCGGGTGGTAGGCTGGAAAGGATTGCGGCTGTGTAGTTGGCCGTGCTAGCGTCGCGATCTGGCCTAAGGGTGGCGACGGATCGAACAGCTTTGGCCCATCCAAGAGTGTCGTTGCCTGCGGCACACCTAAATCTAGATCGGTGAGCTGCGGACAATGCGATTTGCGCTCACTCGGGGACGGATGCGAATGATGCTGCGCCTCACCGTGCCCAGAATGATGTTCACGTTCGGCACGATGGGCATCAACCGCCTTCGCGGCGAAGGCCTCACTGCACGGGTGCATCACTGCTGCGATCCATGCAATGGCCCACCAAGCGACCAACAAACGGCCGTATCGGGCTTTGGTTCGCCCCACCTGTCTTGGCACGCTCAGCGATGACTCATTCATCGTACAACACCCCTTTAGGGTAAGCATGGACCGGCTCTGCGGCTTGTCTTTGCGCTAGATCAAACTTCTGTTCATGCACTGGGCGTCGAAACGTAAACCGTCTTGCTTGCGCTGAGCCCGGCAAGAATTGATCCTCTAGCACCCAAGCGGTCCAGTGCTATCGGAGCCTCATCGGAGGCTTTCATCAAGCTGGTCGCCGATGCGTCTATCTGTTGCAATGGCAGGTTCGCCAAGTCGATCGGCGATTTGCTGCTCGGCTTCCAGCCAGTCAGCGAGTTCACACCCAGGCGCGAAAGCCCTGCTCTGCGCCAGGTAGTAAGCCGCCTGGGCGATCATCGCGTTGCGTTGTTCCAGCGAAACAGATTGCTGAGTTCTTACGTTTGGTTTCATTTCAGTCTTCCCAAAGTCTTGTTTACGTAGTGAGCGGATCAGGGTAAGTCTGCGCATCGCATTGGGGGCGAGCCGCATTCACAGCCTCAGCGGCGGCATCAAGCGTGTGCGCGGGGGCCGTCAGGCCCAGGGTGATCACGTCGAAGTCTTGCTTTGCGTTCTTCATATTCCTGCGAGGTAAGCTCACCCGCCGCATACCGTCGCTGGAGAAGCTCCAAGGGTGTCTCACGCGAGCGCACGCCTGGACTCGGCGCAAGAAGGACAACGAAGGCGATAACACTAGCAATCCAAAATAACCACCAGAACAGGTGCATGCCAAAAAAGGACCAGCCGCTATACTCCATCTTATGCTCCACCTGTTCTGTCTAGGCGCTCACCTAATGGGTTGTCGCACAAACACTCTTCCCGGCAGTAGCCGCTACCGATGACGATCGGCTAATGCAGCATTCTGGAGGTATCAAACTCGCTTGCGCGAACGGACTACATCGCCAACCGATTATCTATCTCTCACTCGCTCTTGTGGCATTCGATTGCCTCTCCATCAAGTGCCCGTGCGCTTGCCAGCACCGTTGCAGTGTTTCGAGCTCTGCTTGCTGCGCACGCTTCTGCGCCGCTGCCTTCTCGATCTGCAAAATCAGAAACGGATCGCGGCCCGCGAAGGCAGAGTTCGGCGGGGCCCCCTTAATACGATACTCCGAGCCCCCGATAACGTTGGCGCGCCGCATATGCGCGAGCCGATCGCGCAGACCGTGACAACGCACACTATTCTCAGCGGGTGTATTTCGGAAGCAAGGGGTTGTTGCGATCCAGGTAGCCGAAGCTATCCACGACACCCTTCGCTTTCCATTCTTCCCAGTGCGCTTCATGAAACTTCATATACTCCTCGGCGGAAATAACACCGTCTTTGTTCTTATCCAGTTTTGTTATGTCTTCCCTGCCGTAGTGTGGGCTTAGAGGATTGCGGTGCTCGGACACCAGCATGTCGTGATGGCCCGACATCTTGCCCCAATGCTGTTCGTGGTACTTCATGAACTCGCTTTTGGAAAGCTTGCCGTCATCGACGCCCTTGATTTCCTTCAGTCGCTCCATATAAAAATTCGGATTTAGGGGGTTATGCTCTGCGGCATTTGCGAACGGCGCCCAAAGTATTGCGATTGCGAGGCCAGCGACACACAATTTCGCTATGGCTGCGCTTGCGTACTTCATAGGTTTCTCCTTTCAAGACATTTCACGTCATAAATGAGTGTTGCTCAAGACTGAGCGCCCCGAGAACACAGCTATGCTCTTGCGCTCGAAAGTGAGGATAGAGCGCAAAGATCGCGAAAGTATCTTGGATTAATAGTGAATGTGTCTGCGGCCGCTTCAGAGCGAAGCCGCGGCATGAAGCGAAGCTGGGCGAGAGGCGGTGGCATGCGCCTCCGCATGCGAACTTCCGTGAAATTGGATCTCGACAATCGCGTTCCAGCAGGAGAGCGCCGCAAAATTGCAACTCAACTCAAAGACAACTTTCAGTAATATCTCTTCAACCGCCCGCCGCGTCCGCGTACTAACCATTTCTCGAATTACACACTGGCAAACGTGGCGCACGACAACACCAGACACAGCGCCAGTTCCACTACGGTGAGCGGCTGCGTCCTGAACATCGGCTGCAGCAGCGGCACGTATATCGTCGCCAGTTGCAGCGCGAAGGTGAGCGACACTGCGCCGAGCAGCAGTTCGTTGGAGAGAACACCTGGCGTAAACAGCGAATCGCGTTCGGAGCGGATCGCGAGCAATTGCCCCATTTGCGACGCGCGTCAGCGATCCGCCAGCGCGCGGTCGACGATGGCCTGCCCCTCTTCGACGATGCGATGCAGATGGTCCGTTCCCCGAAAACTTTCCGCATAGATTTTGTAGATTTCCTCAGTGCCTGACGGACGGGCGGCGAACCAACCATTCTCTGCAATCACCTTCAGTCCGCCTATGGGAGCGCCGTTGCCCGGCGCATGGCTGAGTATGTTTTGGATCTTTTCGCCGGCGAGATCTGCAGCCCGAACCTGCTGCGGCGAGAGTTTTGACAGCCTGTCCTTTTGCGCCGGACCGGCCGGCGCCTCGACTCGGTCGTAAGCGGGTTCACCGAACTCGCGCGTCAGCTCGCGGTAGATATCGCCGGGATCGCGGCCTATGCTCGCCGTGATCTCAGCGGCAAGCAAAGCCGGAACGATGCCGTCCTTATCCGTCGTCCAGACACTGCCGTCACGCCGCAGGAACGATGCGCCCGCGCTCTCTTCGCCGCCGACGCCGAGTGTGCCGTCGAGCAGCCCGTCAACGAACCACTTGAAACCGACCGGCACCTCGTACAATTGCCGGCCCAGCTTTGCGGTCACACGGTCGATCATGCGGCTGCTCACGACGGTTTTCCCCACCCTCGCTTGCCTGCGCCACTGCGGCCGATGCTCGAACAGGTAGTGGATGGCGACGCAAAGATAGTGATTGGGCGGGAGCAGGCCTGTGCTACGGGCAACGATCCCGTGCCGGTCGTGATCGGTGTCGCAGGCGAAGGCGACGTCGAAGCGGTCCTTGAGATCGATCAAGCTTTGCATGGCATAGGACGAAGATGGGTCCATGCGGATACGACCGTCCCAGTCGAGCGTCATGAACCGGAAGGTCGGATCGACGACTTCGTTCACCACCGTCAGATTCAAACCATAGCGCTCGGCAATCGCGGCCCAGTAACGCACCCCAGCGCCGCCGAGCGGATCCACGCCCAGGCGGATGTTCGCGCCGCGGATCGCCGCCATGTCGATCACCTTGCCGAGCTCGTTCACATAAGCGTTGAGATAGTCGTGCCGATGCGTGGTGGCGGCGCGCAGCGCCTGATCGAACGGCATTCGTTTCACGCCCTGGAGGCAGCTTTCGAGAAACGCGTTGGCCCGGGCTTCGATCCAGCTAGTGACACCGGTATCCGCCGGCCCGCCGTTTGGCGGGTTGTACTTGAAGCCCCCGTTGTCCGGCGGATTGTGCGAAGGTGTGATGACAACGCCATCGGCCAGTCCGGTATCGCGGCCACGGTTGTGGGCGAGTATGGCGTGAGAAATCGCCGGCGTGGGCGTGTACTCGTCCTTAGCCGCAAGCATGACTTCGACACCGTTGGCCGCCAGTACTTCAAGCGCACTGGCAAGCGCGGGCACGGATAGCGCGTGCGTGTCGACACCGAGGAACAGCGGTCCATCGATGCTCTGCCGTTTGCGGTATTCACAAATGGCTTGGGCGATGGCGAGCACATGCGCCTCGTTGAAGCTGTTTTCGAACGAGGAACCGCGATGTCCCGAAGTGCCGAACGCGACCCGTTGCGTGGGCACAGAGAAGTCTGGGCTGCCGGCATAATAAGCCCTCACCAGTCGGGGGATGTTGGTCAGCATCGCCGGCGGGGCCGGTTTCCCAGCCAAAGGACTTATTTTCATTGCGGGCCACCTGCGTCCTGGTCGCGGACCAGCACGACGACGGTCCGGCTCGGCACACGATATTGCAAGGACTGCAGGGGGTGTTCGTTGCCGGGTTCGAGAAAGTCTAACGGGCTTTCGAGGCTGGTGTCGATCACGCGCCGCCATGCGTTCGCTGCACCCTCCTGGATCTGGAACATCAGATCCTCCCACCAGGCGTTGATCATCACGTAGATGTCGAGGTCCTGCTGCGATGCGCCGTGCAGGGCAAAGGCGAGGCTGCGGGACTCGTAGCTAAGGTCGGGCTCACTTCCTGTACCGTACCAACGCACATCCTCGCGCCAGAACCGACTGCGTGCCAGCGACGGATGCGCCTTGCGAAACGCAATCATCCGCTTGAAGAAGCGGAACATGTCTGGGTTCGCGTGCAGCTGGCCCCAATCGATCCAACCCGTTGCGTTGTCCTGATTGTAAGGATTGTTGTTTCCGGCCTGCGTGTGCATGAACTCGTCGCCGGCGCGGAACATGGGCGTGCCGTTCGAAAGGAACAGCAGGCAACAGAAATTCTTGATCTGTTGTTTGCGCAGTTTCAGCACTTCGGGTGGCGCGCCCGCGTCGCCTTCCCAGCCGCAGTTCCAGCTGTGGTTGTCCGCCATGCCGTCCGTATTGCCGTGGCCGTTCGCCCAGTTCCGCTTCTGGTTGTAGGCCACCAGATCGTAGAGCGTGAATCCGTCGTGAGAGGCGATGTAGTTGACGCTCTGATGGGGGTGGTAGGCGTTCATCCGATCATCGGGAAACAGATCGTCGCTGCCGTACAGGCGGCGCATCAGGGCCGACACCATGCCGGGATCACCCTTTACAAAGCGCCTGAGATCATCGCGGAATCTTCCGTTCCACTGGCAAGCCGTGATCCCCGGAAACGCCCGGCCCAGTTGGTACACCCCGGCGGCATCCCAGGGCTCGGCGATCAGGCGCAGGCGCGCCAGGGCCGGGTCGGAAACCATGTCGCTGAGCAGCGGCACATCGTCAGCATTGACTGAGCCGTCCGGGTTCCGAATGAAGAGGGAAGCGAGGTCGAAGCGAAATCCGTCCACGTGCATCTCGTGCGTCCAGTGACGCACGCTATCCATGATCATCTTGCGCACGCAGCGGTTGGTACAATTGAGCGTGTTGCCGGTGCCGGAGAAATTCTCGTAAGGCGCGTTCGGCCGGTCCGCCATCAGGTAGTAGGTGCTGTTGTCGATCCCTTTGTAACTGTAGACCGGGCCGGTGTGATCGCCCTCGCCCGTGTGGTTGTAGACCACGTCGAGGACCACTTCGATGTCCGCCTGATGTAGCGCCTTGACCATATCGCGCACCTCGTTGTGTTGCGCCTTCAACGCGGGGTCGCTGATATAGCCATGGTGGGGGGAGAAGAAGTTCAGCGGCATGTAGCCCCAGTAATTGCCGTCGGACGGGTCGTACTGAAACACCGGCATCAGCTCCACCACGGTGACGCCGAGATCCTTCAAGTACGGAATTTTCTCGACCAGGCCCGCAAACGTGCCGCGCGCCTGGTGCGTGACACCGGAGTTGGGGTTCCTGGTAAATCCACCGACGTGCAATTCGTAGATGACGGTATCGGCCTCGTGCCGGGGAAGCGGATCGCCTTCCCAGTCAAAGCGCTCGCTGTCGCCCGTTAGAAAACCCAGGGGCGCCTTGCCCGTGTTGGAACCGGGGCGGGTGGCGGCGAGCCGGTCGAAGGCTGGCGGAAAGAATACGGCCTTTGCGTAGGGATCGAGCAGGATCTTGTCGCGATCGAACGCGTGCCATTCGTACCGGCCATTGGGCATGGGTCCATCGACACGGTACCCATAGTAGGACGCGCCCTGCATCGCCGCGAACGGGATGCGGCAATGCCAGACCCTGCCCGTCTTGTTCTTGAGGTAATCGAAGCGATAGGTCAATACCGGATTGACGATGTCGCGCTCGGTGTAGAGCAACAACGTCACGTTTTCTGCGTGCTTCGAGTAAAGCGCGAAGTTGCAGGTGCCCCCTGCTTCTATCCTGGTCGAGCCCAGGGGGAACGGCAGCCCGTCCGTCACCGCCCACCCGGATGATACCGTCTCTGGTAAGCTCATGTGTGCTCCGATGGATTGCACCGTTTGGTGTGGTTTTCATGGTGTTTCTTGTTGCGCGCGGCCGGCTCAAGGGTTACCGGGCAAAGCGCAGAAATCGACATCGATCAGCTCGCCGATGCGCTCGATCGTGATGTCGGCCGGCGGATAGGCGGCGCTGTTCGCGGGGTCGAGCGCGTAGTGGCTCTGGCGCGGAAAGACGGTTGTCAGTCGCGCTCCCCAGAGCTTTTTCATCGCCGCCAGAATGCGCAGCTTGTCGTCGACCATGACGTAATGGCGAGCCGGGTAACGCTGCTCGACCTCGTCGAGCATCTGCTCTTTGTGCAGGTAAACCAGCACCCGGCCTTCGACCGCGTCCCACAACCCCGATCGCTCTATCTTGCGCGGCTGGAATACCACGTCGCCATCCGTCAGAATCACCGTCGTCCCCCAACGGCGCAGGTGCGTGATAACGTCGAGCGCGCCGGGGTACAAGCGCTTGGCAAACGGATAGTCCACCAGAAACGCAGACACCATCAACAGGCGCGGATCGTTCATGGCGCCAAGCCGCCGTAGCCGTAACTCTCGATAAACCCCAGGAAAAGCCCTCGCGCTCGAAAGCCAGGATAGAGCGCAAAGATCGCAAAAGTATCTTGGATCAATAGTGAATGTGTCTGAGCCCGCTTCAGAGCGAAGCCGCGGCATGAAGCGAAGCTGTGCAAGAGGCGGTAACTGCACCTTTATTGCGGAGTTCCGTGGCGGTGTCAGCCTTGTCTGACGGGTTCGGGCGCAGCTTCTGCGCGGGCCACAACCGGCAAAGCAAAGGAAAACGTCGTGCCCTTCCCCGGCGCGCTCTCTACTTCGATGCTAGTTTGATGCAAGTTAAGAATGCTCTTTACGATTGCAAGGCCGAGGCCGGCACTGGATGTGGCAGTAGGCCGACTCTTGTCACCCCGATAGAAGCGGTCAAAGATGCGCGGTAACGCATCCCGGTCGATCCCTGTGCCGGTATCGGACACCTCCAGAGTGACGAGGTTGCCACGCGGTATGAGGCGTACCGTTACCGTGCCACCGCTCGGCGTATGACGCAACGCGTTATCCAGCAAATTGTCGAGTACGCGCTCAAGCAAGCCGACATCCGCCAACACCAGTGGTGCTTGCTGCCGGACGTCGCAGTGCACGCGTATGCCCTTGTTGGTCGCCGCGAGTTCAAATTTTTGTGCGACGTCTTGCACCAGATCAGCCACGAGGAAAGGCTCCAGCTTAGGTGTCACTTGACCGCCTTCTAGTCGCGCCAGGTCAAGCAGCGTTTCAACCAGCTTTGCCATCCGCCGAGCTTGTTTGACGGCAATCGACAAATACTCACTCCGCTCTTCAGCCGATAGCGAAGGACCGCCCATCGCTAAGGTATCCAGATGCGCCTGCAACGACGTAAGCGGGGTGCGCAGATCGTGCGAAATGTTAGCAAGCATCTCTCGCCTCATGTCGTCGTTGCGACGCAAACTCTTTAACTGAGCGACGATACGCTCGGCCATTGCTGCAAAAATGTGGGTCAATTCGCCGATCTCGTCGCTCGCCTGCTTGCGCAAGTATGCGGCGCTTTGGGGCAGAGTGGCGAATCCGTTACGACGAAACTCCTCCATCGCTCCGGCGAGCACCCTCAAGCGTGATGTCAAGATCTTGATGATCCAAATGCTCGCCAGGATGGCAAACGTAGCCCCGGCCATGGTGAATAACGTTCCCTCCTGAAGCGCGTACGTTGATCTGAGTGCTTGCGCGCCTTCGGCGTGCGCCTGCCTATGCAGTACTATGTAAAGCAGGCTATCGGGATGGCCAGCTAACGTGACGGGGGCTGCAGAAAACACTTCTTTGCGTTGATCGTCGAGCGGATCTTCGCCAAAGAACGGGAAATTGCTATCCCCCTCAATGAAGCGCAGCAGTGGCTTCGCATCTATAGTTTTCCGCCTCACTCTTTCCAGTGGAACAGACGCCGCAAGCACTTGGCCGGATCGCGTCACTAAGTACAAGTCCACGTTCGGATTGACTAGTTTGAACCGCGCGAGCAGTCCAGCCAACCCGCTTTGCCCAGATGGCGGAGCCTCCAAGAAATGTTGATTGGCGAGCGCTGTGGCGAGCGACCGGTTGAAGCGTTGGGCGAACTCTGCGTGATACTTTTCATGCGAGACGTTCAAGACGACCAAGCAGATCATCGTCATCATCGCCCCAAACCCGAAGAATACGACAAGCAGCTTGCTGTAGAGCGAGTTAAGCACGCTTATCCTTTGTGGTCGGCCCCATTTGCAGAGAACTTGTACCCTACGCCCCAGACAGTCAGGAGGAGCTTAGGACGCGAGTGGTCTTGCTCGATTTTGGCCCGCAATCGATTGATGTGACAGTTCACAGCGTGCTCGTAGCCTTCGTGGCTGTAGCCCCACACCATGTCTAGTAGCTGGGCGCGACTGTATGCCCTGCCCGGATTGCGCATGAAATGCAGCAGGAGCTCGAACTCCTTGCCGGTGAGACTTACATTGCAGCCACGCACCGTCACCTCGCGCGTGGCGGGGTCAATGCGGATGCCAGCGATTGCAAGCGCTGTCGCATCGGATTGGGTGGAGGACGCCATTGCATCCATGCGCCGAAAGATAGCCTTTATTCGGGCAAGAAGCTCAGCAATGCTGAAAGGCTTGATAAGGTAGTCGTCCGCACCCATCTCCAGGCCAACGATGCGCTCAACCTCCGAGGATCTGGCAGTTAGCATCAAAATCGGCGTGTATTGCGACTTAGCCCGAAGCCTGCGGCAGACCTCTAATCCATCGACACCCGGAAGCATTAGGTCGAGCAGAATTAGGTCGTAGATCTCTGCTTGCGCTTCCCGCAAGCCTGACTCACCGTCAAAGGCCAGTCTCACAACATATGAGAGCTCGCGTAGATGCCGAGCAACGAGTTTGGCTACTTCTTGCTCGTCTTCAATGATCAGAATGCTGCGCGTCATGACGTCAATCCAACCGGCCTAGCGCACTACAATCAATCCAAGTTGCTTGCCACGGTCGGAGATCACCGGAAACTCGCCGCCAGTGCCTGCAACAAACTCAATGGTGCTTGTTTGCGGCAAGCCTGTCTCAAACTGTGGCGTTAGACCGATTATTCTGATTCGCAGATCGCGGCGCGTGTTTTCTAGACAGCGTAGGTGCAGACGAACTGGGCAGCCGCGACATACGATGACCGCGACGGGCGAATCTTGCTCACTAAGCTCCATCGTTGTTTCCTGGATTGGGATGGCATTGGCCCGCTTATCGCGATGACCTATGTCAGTCTCTCGAAGCAGCAGCTTGATCATGATGCTAATTTAGGGACGTGGTGCCACCTCTATTCATCGCTTGCCCGGTCGCGGTCGCCGCCAAGGTACTGGTGCGCAGCCCTTGGGTCTCGCGTCAGGTTTGAGGACGACTCCAAACGGTTCTCCGCTCAGTTTGGCCGTTTGATCGCTTTCACCTACCTGCCGCCCACAATCCGCTCACATTTTCCCAGCGGCACAGCGACCCACTCGTTGAGTCCCCGTCCCTTTCCTCCAGTTTGCGAGAACTTACGCGATTGGCTGCCCCCCAATCGTACAAATGCGGCGCGCTAGCGCAGGGGAGGTAAACAAACCACCCACTGCCACGGTCGCCAGCGGCCGCCGCGTGTTGCGCGCCCACGCCGCGTGATAACAACGTCGGAATCACGCCCGGGATAGTGACCGAGGCGGTCATAAGTACCGGGCGCAGGCGCAGCATCGCGCCTTGGCGCACCGCGTCGCACATCGAACAGCCCTGACGCAGCTCGTTCGAGAACAAGACCAGCACGATGCCGTTAAACATCGGCCACGCTGAACACGGCGATGAAGCCGATCGCCGAAGACACCGAAACGTACTGGCCGGCTACTTCAACCGCCAGCTACGGATCGTCGCGCGAATCGCTTGAACGCCTTGTTGTTGACCGCTGGGTAAACCACGAACAGACACCCTTTCGAGCTTTCGTCAACCGAGGCCGCAAAGCCTAAGAGGTCGAACTGCTGGTCGGCATACCCTTGACGGCGCATCAATTTTTAGGGTGCTTGTGAATGCGATTCTTCCGCATGTACTCCGGTTCCTGGACAATGACATCATGTCTGATTTTCTTGACCGTCGTGGCATCGAGGCCAGGCACTTTCTCCAGATCTTTGATTACCTTGAAAGCTCCATGCTTCTCGCGGTAGTCAATAATCGCCTTCGCCTTCACGGCACCAAGATCCTTGATCGCCTCCAACTCTGCTTGTGTTGCTGTATTGACGTCGAGCTTCGCGAACGCAACCGAACTGGCAGCGAAAAACGCGATAACAGTTAAAGCTAACCTTTTCATGTGTGTGCACCTCCTAACGCTCTTGCGTCAAATCACGTCTCAGTATACGAGTACAAAACACTCGCCTTTCTCGCGATCCACGCATACCGTTGCGGTAACGCGATTGAACGAGCTATTCGATAGTATGTCCCTCGGGTGCTGACAGAGGCCTTACGTTCAGATTACATTTTTGTCATTTCCGGTTCCGCTATCGCTAGCGCTTGAACGTTCTCGGTGCGAGGAGGATTTGCCGCACGGCTTGACTAGCTAGCGTCATCAGGATAAACACCTTGGACGACAGAAATGCGAGCGACGAATCGGGTATCTACCTACCGTGTCGAGTTTGTGGGCAGGGCGGGCGGGGCCATCGCGTGAACGGTGTGATAAGCCCTGGAAGAGGCATGTCGCTTGAGGCAACGTCTGGCACAAATCCGGTTTGTCATGTAGGTAAGCTATATAACGTCCTCGCAATGCACATCGCGCGTGACATCCATGCTGAAGTGGATGAAATCGCGGAGGTAGACGTTCAACTTGAAACGATTACGCAGGAGATATTGCATGGGAAGACGGCGCTCTATTGAGCTGCCTGCGGCGCGCGCGACAGCGTTCGAATGCGACCGCCTCAGCGGGTGAACTGCAAATCTAAGTCATTTGTTGTTTGCCTCGTGTTCGATACAACCAGGTACCCGCGATTGCCAGGGCAAGATAGTTTAGTACGATGAACCAGGGCGACGTCCATGCGAATCCATCGAAGCCACGGTAGGTGAGAGGATAGAAGATCGGCACCGCATAGTACGCGGCCGAATGGGTCGGCACGTCAGTAGCAATATGCAACCACCACCCAAGCAACGGGTAGAGCCAGGTAGGTCGCCACCGCCACGCCGCGAGCGACAACGCGCCCAGAAAAAGCACGCTGTGCATCGCGCAATGTAGATGATGCGCGGATTTGCTCACCCATTCGCGCAGAATCGGCTCGCGGCCGGGATTGGCTGTGGCATAAGCCAGCAACTCGCTTCCGCTCACCTGACCAAGGAGAACGCTGATAACCACCGGGATCATTTGAATGACATCGGGTAGCATCGCCAACACCACTCCCGCAGCGTGCGTCCGCTTCGTCATGTAGCCGCGTCTGCGCAGCACCTCCCCGCCAGCCCACGCCCACATACCGTGCGCCAAGATATCCATCAGTGTTTGTAGACGCGCCCCGAGATCGGCGCCGTTGATTGCTCCATCATCGCGGCATCTGAGATGGTGGGGCGTGCGAAAGATGCCCTATCCAGACTCCGCGGTGTCGGGACTGTCCCAAAAGCGAAAGATGGAAGCTTCATCATCACGAGATGCTCAAGACCGAGCAACAGATAGACAGCGCCTAAGCGAGGCGCGGGCCAATTGGCCTGCGTTGACTAGGTTGCAGAGTGCAGGAAGACTGGTGCGTGCGGCTTGCTCCCCCGCTCGCATCAGCCACTCTCGATCCTTGAAACCGAGCTGTCAAGACGCCTTAATGTCGGGCTTGATGACAAAGCGGGCTACCTGGAGTTCATGCTCCTTGATGCGCTGCGTGGCAATCGTGAACGACTGAAACAGCATACTGACTGTGTTGGATACTTCAGCGTGCTCTGATGACGGCAACTAGCCCCGAATTCGTCATTAGACAGCCGCTCGTCGCAATGGCTGCTTGCGCAAACAGCAGGCACACGAGCATCAGACGCGCGATTTCGAACAAGGCGGGAACGTGCGCAGATCTTCATAGCATTTCTAGAATAGCCCGCACGCCATGGGTTTGTCCATGACCGTCTGCCTGGGGTCGAGATCAATTGGCTGGTTCGAGGGATGTGATTGTCAAAGCCCCGTTCACCCTATCTGCGGTGAACTTGATCTTGTCACCCTCGCGTAGCTGGTCAAGCATCTCGGGTTGTTTTACCCGAAACAACATGGTCATCGCGGGCATGTCTAAGTTTTCGATCGGGCCGTGCTTCAAAGTAACCTTGCCTGCTTCCTTGTCGACTTTCTTTACCTCGCCTAACGTCGCCGTTGAAACCGACGCGGAGGACTCGTCCTGATGATGACTCTCGTGGTCGCCCGCCGCCAACGATGCCAGCGGTAAGGCAAGGGCAAAAGCGATGACGAAGGGTTGAATTTGGCGTTTCATGGTTTCTCCTTAAAAGAATAAAGTGCGTCGCTGCCGGCTAACGTTTCACTATGACCTTGCCGACCATCCCCGCCTCATAATGTCCAGGTTGAAGGCAAGCAAAGTCAAAGCGGCCCGCGCGCGTGAATCGCCACACCAGTTCGCCGCTTTTCCCCGGCTCCACGCTGATCATGTTCGGATCTGCGTGCTCCATCTCAGGAAACTTACGCATGAGCTCGGCATGCTCCTTGAGTTCCTTCGCCGTGCCCAGCACCAATTCGTGCTTCAGCACACCGGCGTTGCGCACCGCGAAGCGGATCGTCTCACCGCGTTTGACTCTCACGTTGGCGGGGGTGTAGCGCATGGCGTCGCTCATTTGCACGGCGATCGTGCGAGTTACCTGCGTGGGATCGCCCGGTTCACCCAAATCGACAGCGTGTGCGTCCGCGCCCGATTGGCCTTTGGTTCCGTGATTGTCGTCGCCGAGTGCCCATGCGCTGCCGCCCAGCACAAGTATCGAGAGAAGACATTTAACTACGACTCGTTTCATGACTACGTCCTTCTTTTCAAACCTACTGTGATCAGCCGGCCACGCACTGGGTTTCGTTGTGCCGCCAAGCGCCACAACGCATGCGCCAGCGTCAATGCAGCAAGGGCGATCAGTGCCAGTGTGAGGATGAGTAACAGCGACCAAAACGGCATGGATGAGGGTCCTTAAGCTGCCTCGTAAGCAACCGTTCCCCGCGGATGTTGGTACCAGCCGGGATCGTTGTAGTCGTTGCGCGCCAATCCCTCGCGCACCTTGACTACCGTAAACATGCCACCCATTTCGATTGGTCCAAAGGGTCCTTGCCCAGTCATCATTGGCAGGGTGTTGGCAGGCAACGGCATTTCCATCGCGCCCATATCGGCCATGCCCTTCTCGCCCATGGTCATGTACTCCGGTATCAGCTGATTGATTCTTGCGGCAACGCCGCGCTGCTCGACACCGATCATCGTCGGCACTTGATGCCCCATCGGTCCCATGGTGTGATGAGACTTGTGGCAATGAAATGCCCAATCGCCAGGCTCGTCGGCGACAAATTCAAAAGCACGCATGCCGCCCACCGGCACATCGATGGTCACCTCGGGCCATTGCGCGCTCGGCGGCACCCAGCCGCCGTCGGTGCAGGTCACACTGAAGTCGTAGCCATGCAGATGAATCGGATGGCTGGTCATCGTCAGATTGCCCATGCGTATGCGCACACGGTCGCCTTTACCTATCACCAGCGGGTCGATGCCTGGAAACGCGCGGCTGTTCCAGGTCCAGAGATTGAACTCGGTCATGGTCGCGACTCTCGGCGTGTAACTACCCGGATCGATGTCGTAGGCGTTGATCAGAAACACGAAGTCGCGATCCACACCGTGCTGCGTTGGATCCCTCGGATGGACCACGATGAAGCCCATCATGCCCATTGCCATTTGCACCATCTCGTCGGCGTGCGGGTGGTATTTGAAGGTGCCGGACTTCTTCATCACAAATTCGTATACATAGGTCTTGCCCGACGGTATCTGCGGTTGATTGAGGCCGCCGACGCCGTCCATGCCGTTGGGCAGCAAGATGCCGTGCCAATGAATCGTCGTGTGCTCGGGCAGCTTGTTCGTGACGAAAATGCGCACCTTGTCGCCTTCGACGCACTCGATGGTGGGTCCGGGGCTCTGGCCGTTGTAGCCCCATAGATGGGCCTTCATGCCAGGCGCGATTTCGCGCACCACGGGTTCGGCGATCAAGTGAAATTCCTTCCACCCGTCCTTCATGCGCCAGGGCAGCGTCCAGCCATTGAGGGTCACCACAGGGTTATAGGGCCGGCCTTCGGTCGGTCGAAACGGCGGTTGTGTGGCGGCACTGCCTTGTATTGGGGCTTCCGGTAGGCTCGCCGCTTGTGCCCTGGAGACAAGCGCCGCGCCGAGCGCCGCGGCGGCAGAGTTCCGTAGGAAATCACGACGCGTGGTCACAACTAGTTCCCTTTCTGGTGATCGGAATGCGGTTCGCTTGAATTGGTCGACTTGCCCGGTGCAGGCGCCTTGGCGCCTGCACCACCGTTGGCTGCCGCCATCGGCGGCAACTTCCCGCCTAGGGCGATCTGCAGTTCAGTTTCTGCCAACCAGTATGATTTGAGCGCCTCGATTGAGGTGTTGACCGCCGCGACCTGTTCCCGCGAGTCTGCAAGCAGCTCGAACACGCTGACGAGCATGCCGTTGTAGCGCAGCAGCAGTTCGTCGGAGATCTTCTTGCGCAGCGGCACGACTTCGTCACGATAGTGTTTAGCTAGGTCGTACGCGGTTAGATAGGACGAATACGATTCGCGTACTTCCGAGCGCGCGTTAACCGCGGTCGCCGCGAGTCGATTGACCGACTGCATATACACACTTTCCGCTCGGGCAAGACGAGCGCCACCCCAATCAAACAACGGTACTTCAAGCGAGATCTCGTAGCCGCTTTTGATTTCACCGGGATCCCGAAGTTGCGTCGGCCCAAGTTCCAACACATTCACGAATCGCGTTGCTTTGGTCAGCCCCAGCGAACTTGCCAAACCTTGTGTCTGCAGCTTAGCCGCCTGCAAGTCCAGACGTTGAGCGATAGCAAACGCCTCCAATTCCTGAAGACTTGGGCGCGCTGCCGGCAGGTCGGGCAGAAGATCGGGCAATTTGAATGCCGTATCCTTGCCAAACAAACCCATCAGCCGCGTTAGCTTTTCGCGCTCGACGATGGCGGTCTGCCGAGCGCGCGCCAGCTGTGCGGTGGCATCGGCGTAGAAGGCTTGCTCGCGTGCTTGGTCCAGTACGCTCCAGTTGCCTGCGCGCGCCAGCTCTTGGGCCAATTGCGCCCCCGCCTGTGCAGCGGTCTTCACTTGTTCCATGTAGTGCACGCTTTGCCCGGCGCCGACGGCCTCGTACCAGGCTTTGCGCGTCTCTGCTGCGACGCGCAGCACTTCATTGGCGACCAAGAGCTTGGTTTGCTCAAAACGGCGGGTCTCGATCTTGGTTGCCAAGGGGATAGTGAGCAACTGCAGGAAATCAAAGCCCAGCGTCTTGTCGATACTCAAGGCGCCGTCGCCGCGCGCATTCACATAGCCGAAGCGCGGATTACGCCAACGGCCAGCCTGTACCAAGTCAGCCTCCGCGATACCTAATTCACCATAGATCGCCTGCAAGCCGCGATTGTTGAGCAGCGCAATCTGCACCGCGTTGTCGACCGCTAGCGGCTCCTGCAGTCGCTGCGCTAGGGTGGCTTGAAGCCGGTCGCCGTCGGTGTTCGAACGCGTCTGCTGCACTTCCTTGTTCAAGCGCTCCTTGGCGAACGTTGCGACCGTTCCAAATCCACCGTCCTGCGTAAAGGTCGCGCACCCACCGAGCAACACCACGACCAGGGCTGCGGACGCGAACTTGCTGAATTGGATATAGCTACGTACGGGTTGCATTTACTTGTACGTCGCTGCCTAACGATCGCGACCGCGGCTCGACGCTGGCTCAAAACGCGAGATGACGTAACCGGATGCGGTTTTCTCAAGGAGAAACTTCACTTTGTCGCCCGGCTTCATTGCACCCGCGAGCCTTGCATCTTTCAAGCGAAAGTACATGGTCATTTGCGGCCATCCCAGCTCTTGTATCGGCTCATGCGTGATCTTCGCTCGCGCGTTGGTGCGATCGATTTCGCGAATTACCCCGATTGCCGTGACCGTTGCGGTCGGTGGCTGGCCGGCATCCTGCGCATCAGCGTTTACACTGGCCGACGATCGAGGCGGCGTGTCGAGCTTGGCAGACGCGGAGGTCGACTTCTCGCCGGCCGCGTGATGCACCCCGTGCTGAGATTGCGGCGGTGGCGTCGCTTCGGCGGCCGGCACTACGCCAGCGTCGTGGCGGGCGCCTGGTTTGTCGGCGACCGCAGCGTTGATCGCTTGCCAAGGCGCCGGCTTTTGTTCGCGGAAGCTTTGATAGTTCGCAAACGCCGATGCGTCATCGATCTGTGCTACCGGCAGCAACGCATCGCTTGGATCCGCTCGCGGTTGCGCGAACCCAACGCTGGTTGACGCGGCCAATACCAGCAGAAGATAAAGTCTACCCATGCTCTCTCTTGCTTGTTCAAAACATATTGCACATATGCCTGGTACCTACCCGCACGAATACGCAGCGAGTAGCTATGCATAATAGGCAGCCGATATGGACAACGCGGTGACAGCCAGATTACATTTCTGTAATCCGGTACCGCGTGTTGGCGCTGGGCAGATAATGAACAAGCACAGGCGTGGAAGAGTGGGCTCTCGATGAGACTGTTGATTGTCGAAGATGAACGCAAAATGGCCGACTATTTGCGTCAAGGCCTTACTGAGAACGGTTTCGTCGTGGACGTGGCGCGCGACGGCATCGACGGCCAACACCTGGCGCTTACCGGCGAGTACGACTTGATTATCTTGGACGTCATGCTGCCCGGCCTCGACGGCTGGCAAGTCATGCAAGCCTTGCGTCAGGCCGGCAAAGTGATGCCGGTGCTGTTTTTGACGGCGCGCGACAAAGTCGAGGATCGAGTTAAAGGCTTGGAGCTCGGCGCCGACGACTATCTAATCAAGCCTTTCGCTTTTTCCGAGTTGCTGGCGCGTGTGCGCAGCTTGCTGCGTCGCGGCAAGAATCGAGAGCCGGAGATGCTGCGCATCGCCGATCTGGAAGTGGACGTGTTCAAACGGCGCGCCAGCCGTGGGGGCGACCGCATTGACCTGACCGCCAAAGAGTTCGCGCTACTCATGCTGTTCATGCGCCGCCAAGGTGAGGTGCTTTCGCGCAGCCAGATCGCCTCGCAGGTTTGGGATATCAATTTCGACAGCGACTCCAACGTTGTAGACGTAGCAGTCAGGCGTCTGCGCAGCAAGATCGATGATAACTACGCACCAAAGTTGATCCATACCTTGCGCGGCATGGGTTACGTCCTGGAAGCGCGCGATTCCAACGCATGACGCGCCGTTCGATGACACTGCGCCTGAGCGTGTTTTTTGCGCTCATCTCGTCGCTCATCTTAATCGGCATTGCCTGGTATCTGTATGTGTCTTTGGTGGAGCACTTCAGGCAGCGCGATGTAGGCGAGTTGACCGGAAAGGTCGAATTGGTGCGCCATCTGTTGTCGGAACTCAAAAACGAGCACGCCATCCCCACCGATGTGCACCGCTTTCGCGACGCCATGGTCGGTCACGACACGCTGCATCTTTGGCTCTTTAGTAAGGATGGCGAGACGATCTTCGGCACCTCTGAGTTTGACGTCCCGCCCGCTTTGATACCGCCGCCTACCGACGCGCTTGCCACGCCTAACTCTGCTCGGGATTGGTTTCCCGACTCTGCGCGCCACCTTCGAATCATGTCTGCCTGGGGTCAGGTGGGTTCGCAAAAGACACAACAGGTCCGTATTGTGTTGCTGTTGGACGCCTCCGAGCACCTTTCTCTGCTGACGCGCTACCAGAAGACCATTCTGGCCGCATTAGCCGGTGGATTGGTCGCATCCATCCTGCTCGGTGCTTGGGTCACGCGACGCGAGTTGCGACCAGTTTCGATGATTGCCGAGGCGGCGAGCGCAATATCTGCCTCACACTTGAGCGAGCGGCTGAATGTATGCGATGTTCCGGACGAAGTGCGCCCGCTTGCGGATGCGTTTAACGCGATGCTGGTTCGCCTGGACGACTCCTTCACCCGGCTGTCGAGCTTCTCTTCCGATCTCGCGCACGAACTGCGCACGCCCATCAGCAATCTGGTCATGCACACCCAAGTAACGCTATCGCGGGCGCGTAGCGCCGAGCAGTATCGTCAGGCGCTCGAGTCGAACTTGGAGGAATTCGACCGACTGACGCGCATGATTTCGGACATGCTGTTTCTTGCCAAGGCCGACCATGGCCAAAGCGCGCTGAAGCAGGAGAGTCTCGATCTGCGCCGCGAAGTCGAGAGCGTACTAGAGTTTTTCGAGCCGCTTGCCGAGGAGCGACAGGTCAAACTCCATGTGGCGGGCGATGCGCAAGTAACGGGCGATCGCCTCATGGTGCAACGAGCGATCGCCAATCTCGTGTCGAACGCGGTGCGCCACACCGAATCCGGGCGCACGGTGGACATCGAGATTGGGCCGACTTCAGCAACCGGCGTGCAGCTCAGCGTGAGCAATCCCGGCCCAGACATCGCGCCCGAGCATCTATCGCGACTTTTCGACCGTTTTTATCGTGTAGAGTTCGCGCGCGACAACTCGGCCGAAAGCTCCGGCTTAGGGCTGGCGATAGTCAAATCCATCATGTCCTTGCACGGCGGCACTGTCAGCGCACAAAGCCGGGAAGGCATGACCCGGTTTGCTCTGTCATTTAGGCGCTAACCGCTGCGCCGGAAGCGGCGCAATTGAGTGGCGCCGCATGACACATTTGTAATGGATGCGTCATCTTCCTGTCCTTGCTGAGGCACTAGACTTTTCTCGTGACATCGGCAAAGACGAGTGTGACACCGGGCGTTGAGAGCTCGGATACGCACTTGCTATCCGATTAGTGCGCGGGCCGCTGTCCTGCAATGCGCACTCGGTTTGACCAAACAGGAGAACAGCATGAAACCCAAACTACTCATCGCCTTTGCGCTAATTGTCAGCGGCGTCGTGGCTTCCACCGCTTTTGCCGCGGAACAGCGCAATCCGCTACATCCGAGTTACTTCGTGAACAAGTCCCTCGTGAAAACACCCGCTCACGTGGATTCTGGACGCATTGCGCTGCCGAGTAACCCGCTAGATCCCGGTTATTACACTGCAAAAGGCTTTGGTACCGCATTCGTCGGCACTGCGGCGCGGCACAATTTTGCCCATGTCGACAATCGCAATCCGCTGCACCCCAAGTTTCGCCGCAACTAACGGGGGGGCAGACCATCGTGGACGCGTACGCGCCGGCGTGAGGCAACAGGCGCGCGCTGGGGCGCAGGCGCAGCACGCAAGCGGAGCACCTGCGCCTAGCTGGTTCGTGCGCCAACGCCCTGCCATAAAGGAATATCGATGGACAAACTAAATCGCTGGAGCGTGAGCGTTGCACTCGCGATAACGATGTCGCTGGCATATATGGCCTGCGCCGTAGCGGTAGACTTGTTTCCGGAGCCAAGCATCAATTTCTTCAACGCCTGGTTTCACGGCCTCGATATCTCGGTGCTAAGGGCTCACAAGCCAAATACGATCGGGGTATTCATTTATGGCCTGATCGGCGTCGCCGCGATCGCATTCCTTGTGGGTTGGGTGTACGCGACGGTCTACAATCTTGTTGCAGCCGGCTTGTCTTTGCCTGAAGTACCGCCTAGTCGCTTGCCGCGTTAGTCGGACGTGGGCACAAAAATGAGCGACGCCGCAAACAAGCAGCGAGCGACAGTGGAGCGCAAACGAATGACGCGAGCAGGTAGCGCTGCTTGCCGCGCTCGGCGCAGAGTTCTTGTGACGGCGACTGCCACCGTGGGCGCAGTGGGAGCACTCGGTGCCGCCTACCCGTTCTTGGCCTCTATGATGCCGAGCGAACGCGCTCGAGCACTCGCTGCGCCGCTAGAAATAGACATCAGCGCGCTGCTGCCAGGACAGCTTATGTCCGTCGAGTGGCGCGGCAAACCCCTGTGGATCGTGTACCGAACGCAGCAGATGCTGAGCCTGCTGCAGCAACATACCGATAGATTGCGCGATCCCTCCTCCGCCGAGCAGCAGCAACCACGCTATTGCCGCAATTCAGTGCGCTCAATCAAACCCGAATACTTCATCGCGCTCGGCATCTGCACTCATCTGGGGTGCGTGCCGACATATCTGCCTCCGGACACGGCGGGCGTGTGGCATGGGGGTTTCTACTGTCCCTGCCACGGTTCCCGGTTCGATTTGGCCGGGCGCGTTTTCAAAGGCGCGCCGGCACCGGTCAACCTGCAGGTGCCGCGCCACGGCTACCTCGCCGAGACGCACCTGCTTGTCGGTCAGGAGCAATACGCGTGAGGTGTCTCGTCTTGCGCGGCATCATTCGAGGGGTCTCCAACGCACCCCTAGCCAGTGAAGACGTGTAGATGATTACTCAAGGACTCGACAAACAATGGAGCGAAGTGTCCTGCAACCGGGCGCGGCGCAATCGAAGCTGGGCGCGACCTGACTGGGTCGCGAGCGCGGTTCCGGGCAGCAAGACGAGGCTCGTCATGTGGGATGCCAAATGGTTTTTCCTCGGCATGCATTTTATCTGGTGGTTTGTCTGGATCGCACTCCTAGTGGCGTTCTTTTCACTCTTCGCGCCCGCGCGCCGGCTGCGGTTGAAACAAACGTTGTTAGAACGACTTCGGCGCCGCTATGCGGCGGGCCAGCTGACCACGCAGGAGTACGAACGCGTGGTCGCGGCGAAGTGCTGCGCTACTCGCAGTCGCAGCGAACCTCGTGAAGTGTTTGATCTGGATCAACATCTGTGAAGCGCAAGAGTGGCATATTGATCACGCTGTTCTCACCTGAGTGAAGACTTGTGTCCGCAGCGACAGCATATAACAGAGCGTTTTGTTTACGTCATAAGCGTGCGATTCAGTGGTTCGTCGCATGGTATGTCGTGGCGTGGGTCGCTGCCGCACTCGCTCCTTGCACCGAAGCCTTCGGACGTCCGCTGCAGGGCGGTGCTGAGCACGCGGCTCACGATAACCATCATGAGCACGATGGCGCCACGGCACCAGATCATCACTCCAAGGACGAGTCCGCCTCGCACTGCCTGCAGGTGACCGATCTCGATGCGGTCCCGCTCACTGCCGCCGTTAGTATCAGCAGTTTGCTGGGTGAGTTCGAACAGTGTGTTGCTACGGCCACCGTGAGTTTTGCGCAGTGGACGTCTGGTCATTCAACCCTTCCCTACTTTCACTATCCGCCTCCCCCGCCTGCGCACCTCTATTTGCGCTGGTTACGCCTGCTGATTTAGATCGACCGCGGATGCTGCGCGCGCCTTCCCGCGCGCACGCGGCGTCTGTCCTCTTCGCGTCTGTCCCCGTTCCGCCCGAGGGTTCTCGCTCACTTGCGAGCACAGCCAACGCGATCCGGGTGCACGGACTCACACTAAATAGCTTTTTTCTTCTACTTGGCAAGCAAGGAGTCAAGCCATGAACAAACTCTATGCACTATCCGCTCTCGCCGCGATCGCACTGGCAATGGCGCAGGCGCGCGCCGCCGATGCTGCGCAAGCACCGGACCTTCCTCTTAGTGGGCGGCTCATCCTGGCGCAACAAAGCAATGCGCCCAAAGGCGATGCGTCCGCGCAGGAGATGGACAAGCGCATGCAGCAAATGCAGGAGCACATGAAGCAGATGCAGGCGCAAATGGAGAAGCTGCAAAGGACCAAAGACCCGAAGGAGCGACAGAAGCTCATGGATGAGCACACGAAAACCATGCACGAGCACATAAGCATGATGCGCGACCTCGGCGGCTGCTTGATGGTCGGCCCGATGGCGCGCGGGGGCGACCCCGCCGGCGCGGGCGGTATGGGCTGCAAGACGAAGGAAGCGGATTCGAGCCGCAGCAAGGAGCTCATGGAACATCGCATGGACATGATGCAGATGATGATGGAGCAGATGATCCAGCATCAGGAGGCGATGCACCCCAAACAACCCTAGTGAGCAGCGTCTTTCCAAACACGGAGATTCGGCATCTTGGCGCAATGGCCCAAGCCTGAAGGCGGTCTGCGCCAAGGATTGCGCATCTGCTTTGCCGGCACGAATGAAACGTGTTTACCCACTCAACGTCGCACATAAGGAGTCAAATCATGAACAAGTTCTACGGACTAATAGCACTGAGCGTCATGGCGCTGGCTGTGGAGCAGACGCATGCCGCGCAGACACAGCCGCGCGCTGCTGAGCTCGACGCACGGCTGATCCTCGCACAACAAAGCGAGCCGCCGAAAGGCGATGCGTCCGCGCAGGAAATGGACAAGCGCATGCAGCAAATGCAGGAGCACATGAAGCAGATGCACGCGCAAATGGAAAAACTGCAGAAGACCACGGACCCGAAGGAGCGACAGAAACTCATGGAAGAGCACATGAAAGCCATGCGCGAGCACATGAGCATGATGCGCGATTTGGGCGGCTGCCACATGATGGGCGGCCAAGCCGCTGGCGGGCGCGCGGACGCGAGCATGGGTTGCGGTGCGGTTCATGCGGTAGATCCCAAGCGGCGCCAGGAAATGATGGAGGGACGCATGGACATGATGCAGATGATGATGGAACAGATGATGCAGCATCAGGGAGCGATGGATCCGAAACACTAGGAGCATCGGCTGTTCCCGAGAAGACGGGGCGGCCTTGACTGCCCTCTTGCACATGCTGTCAGGCAGGGGAACAGGTTGCACCCAATGCAGCCAATCCCGATTCCGGCGAGCGTCAGGAAACAGAGCACCGAACACAAATGGCCATCGATCCCGTATGCGGCATGAGCGTTGATAGGCGTTCGGCCGCAGGAAGTCTCGCATTTGACGGACAGGAGTTCTTCTTCTGCTCGCAGGCTTGCGTGAAGCGATTTCAGACGAACCCCGAAGCCTACGTCTCAATGCACGCCGGGGCGCAGGAGCGCGCGACCGATCGGCATCAGCAAGCCCCGCATCGTCATTCGGGGTTGGCCCTCGTCACCGCGAACGCCGCTACGACAGCCCCTGCAATGGCAGCGCCGCCAACACAGACGGCCAAGGATCCGATTTGCGGAATGGTAGTCGACAAGGCGACCGCACTCAGCTCCGAGCGCGGCGGTCGGAGGTACTACTTCTGCAGCGTCGGCTGCCAGCGCACGTTCGAATCGCCGGAAGCCGAGCTTACGTCGATGCGCAGGCGCGTGACGATCGCGCTCACCGGCGTGCTGGCGCTCGCTATCCTGCGCGCCGGCGCGTTCCTCGCGCTGGCCACCGGTGCGACCATCGTGACCTGGGCGCCGATCCCGCAATTGCCCTGGTTCACCTGGGGGATGTGGCTGTTTCTGCTGGTTACCCCAGTGCAGTTCATCGGCGGCTGGAGCTTCTACAAGGGCGCGTGGAACGCGATTCGCACACGCTCCATCAATATGGACTTTCTGATCGCGCTCGGCACATCGGTCGCGTACTTCTACAGCGTCGCGGTGCTGTTCTTCCCGCAGGTGCTGCCGGTGCGAGTCGAAGAACGCGATGTCTACTTCGAGGTTTCGGCGGTAATCATCGCTTTCGTCCTGCTCGGCAAGTACATGGAGGAGATCATCAAGAAGCGCTCCTCGGCGGCAGTGCGCAAACTGCTCGATCTCAAGCCGGCAACGGCCTGCGTCATCCGCGCTGGCGAGGAGATGGAGGTGCCCGCGGAAAGCGTTCAAGTCGAGGAAGTGTTTATCTTGCGCCCGGGCCAGAAGATCCCGACCGACGGCATCGTGACCGAAGGCCGCTCCTCGGTCGACGAATCGATGCTTACAGGCGAATCGATGCCGGTCGATAAGACACCGGGGGCTGCAGTCATCGGCGGCACGCTCAACCGCAGCGGACTGCTGCACTGCCGGGCAACCAAGGTGGGTGCCGACACGGCGCTTGCTCAGATTATCCGTATGGTCGAGGAAGCGCAGTCGAGCACCGCGCAGATCCAGCGCATTGCCGACCGCGTCACCGCGTACTTCGTCCCGTCGGTCGTGGCGGTCGCCTTCTTGGCGCTGTTCGGCTGGTGGTTGACTGGCAACTTCCCGCAGGGTCTGCTGGCGTTCATCGCAGTGCTGATCATCTCCTGCCCGTGTGCACTCGGTGTAGCCACCCCGGCCGCCCTGATGGTGGGCGTCGGCAAGGGCGCGGAAGCGGGCATCCTAATTCGCGGCGCAGAGGTGCTAGAGCGCGCGGAAAAACTTCAGACTGTCATTTTCGACAAAACCGGCACGCTGACGCGCGGCGAACCGAACGTGACCGACATATTGACTTTCAGTCCGCTGAGCGAAGAGGAGATTCTGCGGCTCGCGGGCGCGGTAGAGGCCGGATCCGAGCATCCGCTGGGAGAGGCGATCGTGCGCGGCGCTCGCCATCGCGGTCTCGATCTGCCGAAGGTGGAGCAGCTCGAAGCCATCGCCGGCCACGGCATCCGCGGTCGCGTTGACGGACAGCTTGTCTTGCTCGGCAACGGGCGGTTGTTCGAGCGCGAGGGCATTGACGCGGCGGCAGCGAGCGAATCCAAGGCGCAACTCGAGGCGCAAGGCAAAACGGCGATGTTGGTGGCAGTCGCTGGCCGACTGGCCGGCGTGATCGCTGTTGCCGACACACTCAAGCCCGAGGCACGCGAGGCGGTTGCCGCGCTGAAGGACGACGGCGTTGAAGTGGTGATGCTCACCGGCGACAACCGCCGCACCGCTGAAGCGATCGCCAAAGAGCTCGGCATCGAGCGAGTGATCGCCGAAGTACTGCCTTCCGACAAGGCGCGTGTAGTTGAGGAGTTGCGCGCGAACGGCCGTGCAGTGGCAATGGTGGGCGACGGTGTCAACGACGCGCCCGCACTGGCCACCGCGGAGATCGGCATCGCCATCGGCTCCGGCTCTGACGTCGCCAAGGAGACCGGCGGCATCATCCTGGTACGCAACGATGTGCGCGACGTCGTGGCCGCCATCCGTTTGTCGCGCGCGACCATGCGCAAGATCAAGCAAAACCTCTTCTGGGCGTTCATCTACAACACCGTCGGTATCCCGGTTGCAGCGCTAGGCTTGCTCAACCCGATCATCGCCGCGGCGGCGATGGCGCTGAGTTCACTATCAGTGATCGCTAACTCGGCGTTACTCAAGCGCCAGCGCCTGACAGGAGCGCTGCGATGAACGGGCGCTGGTTTGCGCTGCTCGCGGTCTGCTTGGCACTCGTGTTCGCGCTGCTGGCGACAAGCCTTTATGTTTACGGCGCGAAACCCGTCATGCTTCTACTGGCCCTGGTCGCCCTTGCCTGCCCCGTAGTAGTCGCTTGGGTGTACTGGCGGTTCGGGCGTGAAACAAGCGAGTTGCCCGGGCTATCCGCGCAGGACTCGAGCGAGCGTGAAGGGAGCCGCGGATGAACGCAAAGCGGAGTTCTCGTTGGCTAGCTGGTTACGTAGTTCTAACCCTTCTGGCGCTGACGGTCGGCCTCAGGTCTATCGGTTTCTCGTGGCCCGCAGCTATCCTGGCGCTGCTTGCTGGTACTTGCTTGGTGCTGACGGCCCGGGCGTTTGTGAGCTTCGTCTGCGCCCTGCGAAATGAAGGGCCTCCACGATGAGAACTCACTCTCGTTTTCGCTTTCCGCGTACTTCAACACGAGGACGCGCGAGCGCTGTGCTTTGGCATTCGCTAGCGGTTGCCTTCCTGCTGCTGGGCGTTAGCACCGGTGTAGCGGCCGCCGACTCGCCCTGGCATCGAAGCGTCGGCGGACTAGAGATCTACCTGGGCGTGTTACCGGCGCAAATGGTGCAAGGGCACGACGCCGAGCACGGCGGCAAGAAAGCCCAGCGCGGCTCCCACCACATCGTCGTCGCTATCTTCGATGGCGCGTCCAAACAGCGTCTTGAAAAAGCTGAGGTGAGCGCTCGCGTGGGTGAGTTAGGCCTGTCCACCGAGACTAAGCACCTGGACCCGATGCTAGTCGCAGGCGCGGCGAGCTACGGCAACTACTTCGCTATGCGAGAAGGAGCTTTGTATCGCATCGCAATTCAAATTGCTCGCCCCGGCGAGCACGAGCCGGTGTCTGCGATCTTTGAGTACAAGCACTTCCAGGGTTCATGATCTTCGATCTTTTCTGAGGAGCAATCCGATGGATGAACAACATCGTCATTCCGACAACAACCGTTTCGTCTTACCAGGAAAAGCGATCTTGATTGGTTTCATCGCAATCGCGGGATTTTTCTTGCTGACGGAGCACCGAGCCCATCTGTACGGCTACTTCCCCTTCATCTTGCTCGCGCTATGTCCGCTGCTGCACATGTTTCACGGCGGCCATGGCGATCACGGCGATACGAGTCCGCGAGAAGGTAGATCTGACCAAAAACCGCATTCCCACTAGATCTGAGGAGCCACCCATGAACAGTTCACCTCCCGCCTACGGCCTTTGGGCGCTTGTTGTGATCAACTCGCTCGTCTTCATCATTTTCGCCTTCAGTTTCGCCAAACCGCAGACTAGTCGTGACTGGCGTTCGCTCGGCGCGTTCTCGGCGTTTATCGTCGCGCTGTTCACCGAAATGTACGGCTACCCGTTGACCATCTATCTGCTCTCGGGCTGGCTCGGCAGTCGTTACCCCGGTATCGACTTCCTCACTCACGATGCGGGACATCTCTTGGAGACACTGTTTGGCTGGCGTGCCAATCCGCACTTCGGGCCGTTCCACATCCTAAGCAGCGTCTTCATCTTTGGTGGTTTTCTGTTGCTCGCTTCTGCCTGGAATGTGCTGATGGCGGCACAGCGTCAGCATGCGCTTGCGACGCAGGGCCCTTATTCCTACGTGCGCCATCCGCAGTATGTGGCGTTCGTTCTCATCATGTTCGGCTTCCTGCTGCAGTGGCCCACGCTCGTAACACTGGTGATGTTTCCGATTCTCGTCTGGGTCTACGTACGCTTGGCCAAGCGTGAAGAGCGCGAGGCGTCCATGGAATTCGGCGAGGAGTATGCCCGCTATGGCGCCAGAACGCCCGCCTTCTTTCCGCATTGGGCGCGCGAGCGCGATGCGACCGGATCGCACCGATTTCACTGACGCTTGTGCGCTCGCGCCAGTGCTGCCGACGGTAGCGCCCCGCAATTTAAGGAGAAAACAATGAAGAAACTTTGGCTCATATTCGCACAGACCGTGGCAATAGCGGTTGGCATATTTGTAGTGCTGGCGGCGTTCGCGCCCGATAGGGTGAGCTGGCCGAACAAGGTGGTGCGGGTAACGGAGACTGCGGCCCGCTCCGCCCAGGCGCCGGTCGGCCCCGTGAGTTCATACAGTGCGCCGGCGCGCAAGGCGATTCCCTCCGTCGTCAATATCTATTCGAGCAAGCGAGTACAGCGCCCACGACCGCCGCTGTTCGAGGATCCGTTGTTTCGCCGCTACTACGGTCTTCCGGAGGATGCCGACCCCGAACGCGCGACCGGTTTGGGATCCGGGGTCATCGTCGGCACCGACGGCTACATTCTCACGAATAACCATGTCGTAGCGGGTGCAGACGAGATTGCGGTGTCGCTGCGCGGCGGGCGCGCCGGCCCGGCGCGTCTCGTCGGTGCCGACCCGGAAAGTGACCTCGCGGTGCTGAAGACCGAACTCAAGGACCTTGCGCCTATCACTTTCGGCGACTCTGATCGCATCGACGTCGGCGACGTCGTGCTGGCGATCGGCAATCCCTTCGGCGTCGGGCAGACGGTGACCCAGGGGATCGTCAGCGCGACCGGGCGTAATCGGCTCGGCATCAACACGTTCGAGAACTTCATCCAGACCGACGCCGCGGTCAATCCCGGCAACTCAGGAGGCGCGCTGATCGACGTGCGCGGCGACCTGATTGGTATCAACACGGCCATCTACTCCGAGACGGGCGGATCTCTCGGCATTGGCTTCGCCATCCCCGTCAATCTGGCCAAGCAGGTCATGCAGCAGCTGCTGACCAGCGGCCGCGTCGAACGCGGGTGGATCGGCGTGCAGGTAGACGAGATTACCCCAGAGCTGGCGCAAGCCTTGAAGCTTTCGCTAACGAGCGGCGTCGTCGTCGCGGGGGTATTTCGCGGCGGGCCAGCCGCTCAAGCCGGCGTCAAGCCAGGCGATGTTGTCAAGACCATCAATAGCAAAGCGATCGCAGATGCGGCGGCGATGATCAATGAGACCACGGCGCTCGCCCCTGGCTCGAAAGCAGATTTCGCCCTGCTGCGAGACGGCAAAGAACTGCACGTGACCGTGAGCATCGCACGCCGGCCACCGCCGGAGAAAGAGAAAATGAGCTGGCATCCTTTAAAGCGCGGTGCCGGAGCGGTTCGGCCCATTTCGATCTGAGGAGCACGCGCATGCGACTAACATTCCTAGGCGCCGCGGGCACTGTGACCGGGTCGAAATACCTGGTTGAAGCAAACAACCGGCAGATCCTGGTCGACTGCGGCTTGTTCCAGGGCTACAAGCCGCTGCGGCTTCGCAACTGGGCACCATTTCCCATACCCGGGAATGCAGTTGACGCTGTCGTTCTGACGCATGCGCACTTGGACCACAGTGGTTACTTGCCGCGTCTGGCATCGCATGGATTTAAAGGGCCGGTAGTCGCGAGCGAAGCAACGCGTGAATTGTGCCGCATCTTGTTGCCTGACAGCGGTCGATTGCAGGAGGAGGAAGCCGACTACGCCAACCGACGCGGCTTTTCCAAGCATAAGCCGGCGCTGCCCCTGTATACCGAAGCCGACGCGCAGCGCGCGCTAGAGCGCTTCGAAGCGCTGCCGTTCCAACAAGCGCGTGAATTGCTGCCGGGTGTTCGCATCAACTTGCACCCGGCCGGACATATGCTGGGCGCAGCCATCGTCGAGGTGCAAGCTGAGGGCAAGTCGCTGGTGTTTTCGGGTGATCTTGGGCGGCCCAACGATCCGATCATAGTCGCGCCGAGCGCCATCGAGCACGCCGACTATCTGGTGGTCGAATCCACGTACGGCGACCGCCGCCATGCCGGGTTGAACCCCGAGACGATGCTGGCCGAGGTGATTCGACGCACCGCCGCTCGCGGCGGCATGGTCGTGATCCCGGCTTTCGCCGTTGGCCGCGCTCAGGCCGTGATGTACTCGATTTACCGTCTCAAGCAAGCCGGCGCGATTCCCGATTTACCGGTGTTTCTGAACAGCCCGATGGCCACCGACGCCACCGAGATCTACCATCGTTTTCGCCGCGAGCATCGTCTGTCGCCGGAGGAATGCACCGGCATGTGCGGCGCCGCCAAGATCGTGCGCACGGTGGAGGAATCGCGTGCCCTCAACAATCTGCGCTATCCGAGCGTGATTATCGCGGCGAGCGGGATGGCCACAGGCGGACGTGTCTTGCATCACCTGCGCGCCTATGCACCAGACCATAAGAACACGTTGCTTTTCCCCGGGTTTCAGGCCGGCGGGACCCGCGGCGCTCTAATTGTCGGCGGCGCTCCGGCGGTGAAGATTCACGGCGAGGAAGTGGCGATACGCGCTGAAGTCGTCCATTTAGATCAGTACTCCGCTCATGCGGACTACGAGGAAATCCTCGCCTGGCTGAAAGGCTTTCGCACTCCTCCGAGGCATACGTTTGTGACACACGGCGAACTCGGCGCGGCTGACGCAATGCGACGGCGCATCGGCTCGACGCTCGCCTGGCAGGCAAGCTGTCCTGAGCATTTACAGAGTGTTGCGTTGAATGACTAGACAGGCGATGTGAATATGGACCAGCCTCATCTCAGCTCTCCAGGACTGGATGCCGCGTCGGCGCAACCCGCTGCGGAGGCACTGCGCCTGAAGTGGCTCGGCATCGACACCTCTCAAGAGGCGGTGATCTATATGCGTCGCGACTGCCCGGTGTGTCGCTCCGAGGGCTTCCAGGCGCAGTCGCGCGTGCGCGTAGAGCTTGCTGGCCGCGAGATCATATCCACCCTCAATGTGATCGACTCCGAACTGCTGAGCCACGGCGAAGCCAGCCTTTCCGTAGCGGGCTGGCGCGCACTCAAGGCGCGCGAGGGCAGCACGATACGCGTGTATCCGGCACCGCTGGTCGAGTCGGTGCGTACGCTGCGTGCCAAGATCTACGGGCATCGGTTCGATCGGCCTGGTTTGCGCGCGATATTGGAGGATGTCTCCCAAGGACGCTATTCGGACATCTTCCTCTCAGCATTCATTACCGCGTGCGCGGGCGACAGGCTCGATATCAGGGAGACGACCTGGCTCACCGAAGCGATGGCGCAATGCGGTGAGCAGCTTGACTGGGGTCAGGGACCCATCGCGGATAAGCATTGCGTCGGTGGCTTGCCGGGCAATCGCACCACGCTTATTGTGACCCCAATCATCGCGTGCGCGGGGCTAAGGATGCCCAAGACATCCTCGCGTGCAATTACTTCTCCCGCCGGCACAGCCGACACCATGGAGACATTGGCCCCGGTTGCGTTGGAACTGCCGGCCATGCGCCGAGTAGTGGAGCGCGAAGGCGCCTGTATTGTTTGGGGTGGTGCGGTAGCGCTCAGTCCTGCCGATGACGTGCTAATCCGCGTAGAGCGCCCGCTCGACTTGGATAGCGAAGCGCAGCTCGTCGCCTCGGTCATCTCGAAGAAAATCGCCGCCGGCTCAACGCATGTGCTGATCGACATCCCCATCGGTGCGACGGCGAAGGTGCGCAGCGCGCAAGCCGCCCAGAGCCTGCAGTTTGCCTTGGAGCATGTGGCTGCCGCCATGGGCATTGCACTCAAGGTGCTGCCTACCGATGGTAGCCAACCGGTTGGGCGCGGCATCGGCCCCGCGCTTGAGGCGCGCGACGTACTGAGCGTGCTGCGCGGCTCCCTTGACGCGCCGAGCGATCTGCGCGAGCGCGCACTCGATCTCGCCGGCGCACTGCTTGAGTTCTGCGGTGCGGCAGGCGGGGGTGAAGGCAGACTACGCGCGCAGCGCATTCTCGCCTCCGGTGAGGCATTAAAGAAGTTTGTGGCGATCTGCGAGGCGCAAGGGGGCTTCCGCGAGCCTGTAGCAGGCTCGTGCCTGTATCACGCAGTCGCGCCGAAAAAGGGGCGTGTGACGGCGCTGGACAATCGGCGCCTAGCGCGACTTGCCAAGTTAGCCGGCGCACCGCAAGCCGCCGGGGCCGGCATCGACTTGCATGTGCGCTGCGGGGACGTGGTCGAACACGGGCAGCCGCTTTTTACCTTACACGCCGATCATCCGGGGGAGTTGAACTATGCCAGGCTCTATCTGGAGAAGCAGGCCGACATCATCGTGGTGGCGCCCATATGAGTCCGGTCGTCTTGGCCATGCCCGGCAACGAAGCGCTGGCGAGGAGTCTCGCCGGCTTGCTCGGCGCCGAATCGGGCGCCGCCATCGTGAGGCGCTTTCCTGACGGGGAATCCTACGTGCGCATCGACAGCGATGTTGCGTGTCGCGCTGTGATTGTCGTGTGCACGCTCGACCGGCCGGACGATAAGGTTCTGGCTCTGCTGTTACTCGCCGCCGCTGCGCGCGAGCGTGGGGCTGAATGGATTGGCTTGGTGGCGCCGTACCTCGCCTACATGCGTCAGGACACCCGCTTTCATGTGGGCGAGACGGTCAGCGCCCGGCACTTTGCCGGACTGATCTCGAACCGTTTCGATGCTCTTGTTACGGTCGATCCGCATCTGCACCGCTTCAGCAGCCTCGCCAAGCTCTACGCTATTCGAACCCGTATCGCTCCGGCGGCGGACGGCATTACGCGTTGGATCCGAGACCAGATCGAGCATCCGGTGTTGATCGGTCCCGACAGCGAGAGCGCGCAGTGGGTCGAAGACATCGCGCGCCGCGCAACCGCGCCGTACACAGTGCTGCGCAAGGTGCGCCGCGGCGATCGCGACGTGGAAGTGTCGCTGCCAAGCGCAGCGCAGCTGGAGGGTCGCACACCGGTGCTTGTCGACGACATCGTTTCGACCGCGCAAACCATGATCAAAACCGTGCAACGGCTGCGCAGCGCGGATCTTCCCAGCCCGGTGTGCATCGCAGTGCATGCGATATTCGCAGGAACTGCTTACGCCGAACTGCTGGCCGCGGGTGCGGCGCGCATTGTGAGTTGCAACAGCGTCGCACATCAATCGAACGCCATCGCACTCGACGCGGTCATCGCGCAATCAACCGGCGAACTTCTGACCGACGCCGGCCGCAATGCGACCGCGCCCGAGTGGTACGGAGAGCTGTTCCGATGAATCCGCTACACATGCTTGTTTCGCGCCAAGATCGGATGAACTAGAAAGGGCACCGTATGGAAAAGAAGCAACAGTTCTCGCTCTGGTATTTCATCGGCGTGTTCCTGGTGATGCTGGCCATTCAAGACTTCCTGCGCGCGCCGCACGTCGGCAACCTTCCCTACAGCGACTTCAAGGTGCTGCTTAAGGCCGGCAAGATCGACAACGTGACAGTGCGCGAGCGTGTCGTCACGGGTCAACTCAAGGCTGACGGATTGGAAACGCTGCTGCCGAAGCAGACGCTGGAGCAGCTCAAGCAGTTTGGTAAGGGCGAACACAGCTTCGTGACGACACGGGTTGATGATCCCAAGCTCATCGAAGATCTCCAAAACGGCAAGGTGCGTTTTGCCGGGCAGATCGAAAGCCGCTGGTTCACCACGTTGCTGTCTTGGGTTTTGCCGGCTGTCATTTTCTTCGCCATCTGGAGCTTGCTTATGAACCGCATGGGTGGCGGCGCGCACGGGTTTCTCGAAATCGGCAAGAGCAAGGCGAAGGTCTACATGGAGAAGGAAACCGGCGTCACCTTCGCCGATGTAGCCGGCGTCGATGAGGCCAAGGCGGAACTCGAGGAAGTCGTGAATTTCCTCAAAACACCAAAGGAATACAGCCGCCTCGGTGCGCGCATTCCCAAAGGCGTGTTGTTGGTGGGCCCTCCTGGCACCGGCAAGACGCTGCTTGCGCGAGCGATCGCAGGTGAAGCCGGTGTGCCGTTTTTTTCTATCAGCGGTTCGCAGTTTGTAGAGATGTTTGTGGGTGTCGGTGCGGCGCGGGTGCGCGATTTGTTCGAGCAGGCGCGGGCTAAGGCCCCGGCTATCATCTTCATCGACGAACTCGATGCGCTCGGGCGCGCGCGCGGCGCCTTCCCCATGGGTGGGCACGACGAAAAGGAACAGACGCTCAATCAGCTGCTATCGGAGATGGACGGTTTTGATCCGAGTTCCGGGCTGGTACTGCTCGCGGCGACCAACCGGCCGGAGATTCTGGATCCCGCTTTGTTGCGCGCCGGCCGCTTCGATCGCCAAGTGCTGGTCGATCGGCCCGACAAGCTGGGTCGCGTTCAGATCCTCAACGTACACTTGCGCAAGGTCAAGCTGGGGCCGGACGTCGACGCGGAAACGATTGCGGCATTGACTCCAGGATTCTCTGGCGCGGATCTAGCCAATTTGGTCAACGAAGCGGCGTTGCTGGCCACGCGTCGCGCGGCTACCGCCGTGGCCGCGGATGATTTCACCAAGGCCGTGGAACGCATCGTCGCCGGATTGGAAAAGCGCAATCGGCTGCTGAACGCACACGAGCGCCGCGTGGTCGCCCACCACGAGATGGGACATGCGCTCGCCGCCATGGCACTCAGCGGCGCCGATCCGGTGCACAAGGTCTCGATCATTCCTCGCGGCGTCGGCGCCCTAGGCTACACCATCCAACGGCCAACCGAAGACCGCTTCCTCATGACGCAGACGGAGTTGGAAAATCGCATGGCCGTGCTGCTTGCGGGTCGCGCAGCCGAGACACTCGTGTTCGGCGAGCTTTCCACCGGCGCGGCCGACGATCTGGTCAAGGTCACCGGCATCGCGCGCGGCATGGTGATGCGCTACGGCATGGCACAGCAACTCGGCAACGTCAATTTCGATGCCGAGCGACCCACGTTGCTGAGCGTACCGGGCGAGCATACCGGCAACCCCGACCTGAGCGAGGAGACGCGCAAGCACATCGATGCAGCGGTACGCACGTTTGTCGAAGGCGCTTTCGCCAAGGCACTGGCACTACTCGAGCGCAATCGAGCCGTGCTCGATAAAGGCGCGGCGGAGCTGCTGCACAAAGAGACGTTGGCAGAGGAAGAGCTGCGCCGTCTCAAGGCCGAGGTGTCACCCTACTCGGATACGACACTCGCGCCGGGCGGCGCAGCGGAAGGCGAGGCAAGAGAGCGCAGGTTAAGTGTCGCTCGGGCCACCGGCCTGACGACCGACTCAAACTAGGAAAGGAGCAGTGTCATGGAATGGTTCGCGCAAAACTGGGTGTGGGTGTTGTTCTTTGTCGCATTCCTCGCCATGCATTTGTTTGGCCATGGCGGTCACGGCGGACACGGCGGCCAAGGCTGCGGCGGTCGTAGGCGCGATCGCGAAACGGATGAAGCGAAGAGCGCCGGCCATCGTCATTAAGGGGGGGTCGTCGATGCTCAACCTCAGATTGGTCAGCTGGTCACTTGCGATTTGGTCGGCGTTTACGTTCTTGTTCTGTGTTGTCTATGGACTGATAACGCCGCAAAGCCTGCACATGCACGCGTTTCTTGAGCAGGTTTTGCCTGGATTCAAGTGGCTTAGCTGGCCTGGTTTTTTCATCGGATTGATAGAGAGTTTCCTGTACGGCATCTACGCCGGCCTCGTGTACTGCACGATCTACAACTGGCTGCGGACTCGGTTCGGCGCGGATCGAGATGCCGGCGTCTAGCGCCGGCAAGGAGGCATGGCAATGATGCACTACGACGGCTGGGGATTTCTAGGGATGCATGTGTTTTGGTGGTTGTTTTGGATCGTCCTGATCGTACTGCTTGTGTCTTTCTTCGATACCTCGCCCAAGGGGCCGAAGCGGCGCGAATCACCTCTCGAGGTGCTGCAACGCCGCTACGCTGCAGGGGAAATCTCCTCGCAAGAGTACGAGGAGCGCAAAGAGAAGCTGCAGCGCGACGCCGCGCAGCCGCGGTGACACCAGCAACGCGCATGAGAGGAAAATGCCGATGAGAACCACGGTGATTGAAGTCGGCGGCATGCTTTCGCCGTTGAGCGACTTGGCGGTGCAGAAGCGGCGAAGTGCTGACGCGCGCCTCGTGCTAAGCGCCATCGGCGCCTATCAATTGCTCGAAGCGCTCAAGGCCGCCGAACGCCTCAGCGAGCGAGAGATCGCGCATCGCTTGGGCTACATCCTGGGGCCGGGTCGATTTCGCCTACCTCGCACCAACCGGGAGCTCGCCCACGTCGCGGAAACCGCGACACATCAACGCCTGTTCGGCAATGCCCAGGCTCAGCCCTGCCTTACGCATACGCGTCCCGAACCCGTCCTCGGGCTGATCAATCCCTTGCGTATGAGCCGCGCCAGCGCGGCGCTGGGCTATCTCGGGCACGGTGGCACATACGACACCGCGCGACTGTTGTTCGTCAATCGCTGTAGCTGGGCGCATGCGCTCATGCAGAGCGCTGCTCTGCTGCGGCTCGATCCGCAGACAGTTCTGTCGGGTGCGGAACTCGCGGTGATCCGCGGCGATGGCGATCCCGCCATCGTGTTGCGGCATCAGTGGGCGTGAAGATGCGACAACGGCTCTATGTCGCAGTCGCTGCAGTCCTGGTCCTGGCGATCGGCGCCGCAGGCGCCCTTTATCTGTCGCGCCCAAAACAAATCGAAGGGATCCTTGAGGCGAATGGGCAAGTGCGGGGTACGGAGGTCACGGTGAGTTCCAAGCTTGGCGGGCGCATCGAGACCTTGCCCATACGCGAAGGCCAAGCCGTCAATAAGGGCGAACTGCTCGCGCGCATTGTCGCAACGGATCTTGAAGCCAAGCTCGATCAAATGAAAGCCGAAGCGCGTGTCGCCGAGAGCCGCTCTGCCGAGGCCGAGGCGGCCGTGCGCGCGCAAGGCAGCGCCATCGAGCAGGCTCAGCTCGGTGTCGGCGTGACACAGGGAGTCTCGACACACAGCATTCACCAGGCACAAGAGGGCTTAAAGCGCGCTGATGCAGAGGTCGCTGCCGCGCAAAGTCAACTCGATCTGGAAAAGCGCAACCACACGCGCTACTCAAATCTCGCAAGCCAGGGGTTCATCAGCCAAACCTACTTCGACCAAGTAAAAACGCGGCTGAGCTCTGCTGAAGCGAAGCTGGAGGCCGCGCGCAAGGCGCGCGAGGAGTCCAGGGCGGCGCTCGAACGAGCCGGCGTAAGCGGCGGAGAGGTTCGGCTTAAGGAAAAAGAGGTTGAGCGCCTCACCGACGACAAGGGGCGCCTCGAAGCGGCGCGGCAGAGCGCTAAGCTGCAAACCGAAAGCGCGCAGGCACGGGTAAGGGAAATTGAAGCGCTGCTCGCCGATGCGAAGCTCTACGCGCCGGCTAATGCGACCGTCATCAACAAGCTCGCAGAAACCGGCGAGCTCGTCGTGCCCGGCAGACCGATCGCGACCCTGATCGACTTGTCTGATATCTATGTGCGCGTGTTCATTGCACAACGCGACATCGGCAAGGTTCGTTTGGGCAACCCCGCCCGCATTAGCACGGATGCGTTTCCCGGGCGCTTTTTTGCAGGACAGGTTAGCGAAATTGCACAGCAAGCTGAGTTCACACCAAAAGAAGTCCATATGAAGGACGAGCGCGAGAAGCTCGTCTTCGGCGTCAAGGTGAAGATCGACAACCCGGCCGGATACCTCAAGCCCGGCATGCCGGTGGACGCGCAGATCAAGTGGAAAGACGATGTACAGTGGTCAGCCCAGCGCTAACGATGCGGCTGGTCAAGCAGCGGCGTTTGCGCGGACGCGCAACAGACTTGCCCGCGTGAGCACGCATCGGCGCCGACAGGACACAGCGGCCGAGCAGCCACCGGCTAAACGCGAGCCGCTCGCGGATCAAGCGGACCGGCACGGCGTTACCCAGACCCTCACGCGTGTCTGGCAGATCGGCTGGGCGTTTGCAGGTCATGGCGCTTGGCTGTTGCTGCGCCGTGTCCGGCTCATGCCTCGGGTTGTGTCACCGGCGGAGCGTCTCACGCAACTCCTGCAGCGGCTGGGCACAGCGTTCATCAAGCTCGGACAGCATCTAAGTTTGCGGCCAGACTTGCTGCCTCCCGACTACATTGCCGCGCTGGAGCGGCTGCAGGATCACGTTGAGCCGTTCTCGGGTGCGGCAGCGCGCCGAGAAGTGGAACGCGCCCTCGGCGCGCCGGTCGCACACCTATTCGAGCGCTTCGATGAACTACCCTTCGCCGCCGGCTCGATCGCCCAAATCCATTCCGCCAAACTCCACGATGGTAGACGGGTCGTAGTCAAGATACGCCGCCCCGGCATCGCCGCGCAGATCGAGCAAGACATGCGCATCTTTCGCGGCATTACCCGTGCCGCCCAACGCCTGTTGCCCAGTCTAGCCGCTTACGATCCGCTTTCCGTCGTGGAGGAGATTCGACACAACCTTCAGCTCGAACTCGATTTCCACCGCGAGGCGCGACACGTGCGGCGCTTCGCGCAGGCGTTCAGCGACTCACAGACGGTGACCGTGCCCGACATCGTCGACGGCATGTGCGCCGCAACCGTGTTTGTGCAGATCTATTCACGCGGTCGGCACATCGACACGGTGCACGATCCGCAACAAGGCAGCAAGCTCGCCCATGCGCTATTGGATGCCTATGTGCTGCAGCTGTTCACACTTGGACTGTTTCACGGCGATCCCCATCCGGGCAACCTGTTCGTCATGGCCGACGGGCGGCTGTGCTTTCATGACTTTGGCATTGTCGGCTATTTGAGTCCGACTCTGCGCCGCGCACTCGCAGCATTCGCGGCGGGGTTCGCTGCTCAGGACTCCGATTGGGTCGTCGATGCCTGGGTCGAAATGGGTGTGGTCGCCCAGGCGCCGCAGCGTTCGGCGCTGCGCCATGTCGTGGACGAGTTGCTGCGGGAGTATGCGCAGCGCCCGATGTCGCAGTGGTCGCTCGCGGAAGCCTTTATGCAGCTCATCGCCACGGGACGCACCGGGGCGGTTCGCATGCCGCGCGACCTCGTCGTCTTATCTCGCACGGTGTTGCTTCTCGAATCGATGCTGCGTCGGCTGGCGCCTGACTTTTCGGTGTTCGAAGCGTTGTCGACGCAGGCGCGCGAAATCATGCGTTCTGCACAGCAGTTGCCTGCATTGAGCGTTGCGCGCCTGAAGTACGAGCTAATCGCCACAGCCCAGGTGCTGCCTACCTTGATTGCTCAGATGCTGCAGGATTTGCGCGAGCGCGGCGCGCAGGCGCCGATGATGAGCGCGCCGCGCGAGCAGCCGCCGCGTCCCGCGACGGGCGAGCCGGTCGTTGCGCTTGCGCTGGTAGCGCTCGGTTTGTACATCGCCGCAAGCCTGCTCGTGCGGCACTCTGTGGGGCCGGTGTATGTAGGGATGCCGGTGCTGTCCATTGCGGGATACGTTGTCGCCAGCTATTACACGCTGCGCGTGGCGCGGGCCGCACGACGCGCCGGGTTGTGAGGATCGGGGCGGCGATCGCTTGTGGAGATGCGATCGCCTGACTCACCGGTTGTTTTGCGACTGCGCTTCCTCCACAGCGGCGCGGAAAGCAGAGGATCGATATGAACGCATCTCATTTCAAGCGAGCAGAACTCACTTCATCAATAGGTGCTGCCATCCTGGGGGGTGGTGTGGCGCTCTTGTTTGCCGAAGCGCTTGCGCATTTTGCGATGACCATTCTGCTGGTGGGTATCTTCGTGCATGCGTGGGGCATGTACGACAAACGCCGCGTCGAACGCGAGTTCGGTGCGCGTCGCATTTGGTGGGCAGAGGCTCTCTACTGGATTTGTTGGGTCGCAATTGCCGCGCTGGCCGTCTATATCTTCGTCACGCTTGAGGTGACGTGAACACGCGGCTTGCGCGCAGCGCCGCCACGCACGACGAAGCGCCCGCCATCGTCGTCTCGAATCTTGGGCGTCGCTTTGCTAACACCTGGGCGTTGAAGGGGGTGACGTTCCAAGTCGAGCGCGGCGAGTTCTTTGGCATCGTCGGCCCGGATGGTTCGGGTAAGACGACTCTTATCCAGTCCCTGTGCGCGATCCTGGACCCGAGCGAAGGCCGGGTTCGAGTGCACGGACACGACACGGTGAATGCGGCACAGCGCATCACCTCCACCATCGGCTACATGTCGCAAGTCTATTCTCTCTACGGCGACTTGACCGTTGAGGAGAACCTGCAGTTCTTTGCACGAGTCAGGCGTGTGGCGGACGACGACTTTTTGCGCCGCAAGCAGCGGCTACTGGGCTTTTCAGGGTTGGCCCCGTTCCTCGCTCGTAAGACCAAACACCTCTCTGGCGGTATGCAAAAGAAGCTCGCGTTGTGTTGCAGTCTCATTCACGAGCCGGCTCTTCTGGTCCTCGATGAGCCCACGCTCGGCGTCGATCCGCTCTCCCGACGCGAACTCTGGCACATGCTACAAGAGTACCGTGCGCGCCACATGACCGTCGTTCTCGCCACCTCCTACATGGATGAAGCGGCGCGCTGCGATCGTGTCGCGTTCCTCGACGCGGGTGCCGTGCTCGCCTGCGATCGTCCAGCAAGTTTTGGCTCCGATTTGGAAGCAGCCTTCAAGGCGATGAAGCGTACACTGCCCATCTCGTTCGGACTGCCGTTCCCGAGCAAGGCCGGCACCGGCGCTGCAATCGAAGTCGAGCGACTTTCAAAGAGCTTCGGCAGTTTCAAGGCGGTGGACGAGATCTCGTTTCGTGTGCAGCGCGGCGAAATCTTTGGACTGCTCGGCCCGAATGGTTCCGGGAAGAGCACGACGATCAAGATCCTTTGCGGAATCCAGTCAGCGACTGCCGGCGACACCAAAGTGGCGGGGGTTGATGTCGCCTCGCGCGCCGATGACGCCAAGCGGCGCATCGGCTACATGTCGCAGCGCTTCTCGCTGTATCTCGATCTCACTGTCCGCGAGAACATCGAATTTTTCGCGAGCGTTTACGGCCTCGACCGCAATAGCGTTGCCACCCGCAAGCAATGGATCGTCGCCATGGCAGGTCTTGCAGGTCATGAAAGGATGCTCACGCGCGATCTATCCGGCGCGCTGCGGCAGCGCCTCGCGCTAGGTTGCGCCATTCTGCACCAGCCCGATGTTCTGTTTCTAGACGAGCCCACGGCTGGCGTCGATCCATCCTCCCGGCAAGCCTTTTGGGATCTCATCAATCAGATCGCGGGTTCCGGCACCACTGTGTTTGTCACGACGCACTATCTAAAGGAAGCCGAAGCCTGTCATCGCGTTGCCTTTATCAACCGCGGCAAGATCATCGCGCTCGATACGCCTTTGGCCATCCGGCAGCGCTGCGGGAGCGATTCGCTCGAAGATGCCTTCCTCCAACTTATGGGAGGTGCTGGGTGAGTCTGCGCGCCCTCATCGTAAAGGAATGCCGCGAAATCCAGCGCGATCCGATCACACTCGGCATTGCAATGCTGCTGCCGCTGGTGTTGCTCTTTCTGTTCGGTTACGGCATCTCGCTCGACGTGGAGGATGTCGCGCTCGCGGTCTACGACGAAGACCGCACGCCCGATAGCGCGCGGTTAGTCGAAGCTTTCAGTGCGAGCGGGTACTTTCGCGTCCAGCACACACCGACCTCCTTGGCGCAGGCAGGCGCACTGCTTGATCGGGGTGAGGCGACCGTTGCGTTGGTCATTCCTGCGGACTTCTCGAAAGAGCTTGCCGCCGATCGCCAAGCGCTGCTGCAAATACTGATCGACGGCTCCTTCTCGGCGACCGCGCTCATTGTCTCCAACTACGCCCTGGCCATCGTCAACCGCTACAACCACGATGTCGTGCAACGCAGTTTGGCGCACAAGGGCTTGCGCGCGCCGCAGGGAGCGCAGCTGGTAACGCGCGTTTGGTACAACGCGCCCATGAAAAGCGTAAATTACATCGTGCCCGGGCTCTTTGCGGTGCTCTTAATGGCATTCCCGCCTATGCTCACGGCGCTATCGATCGTTCGAGAAAAGGAGCGCGGCACCATCGAGCAGATCTATGTTTCACCCATCACGCCGCCGACTTTCATCCTAGGGAAAATCATTCCTTACGGCGCCATTGCGTTCCTGGAAATGCTGCTGATTCTGGCGGTAGGCACGCTCTGGTTTGAGATCCCGTTTCGCGGCAGTCTCACGCTGCTGCTGGGCGCATCGCTCATCTATGTCCTAGTTACAGTGGGGATCGGCGTCTTTGTCTCAACCGTTACGCGCAGCCAGGTCGGCGCTGTGTTTCTGTCGCTGGTGGTGACGCTCATGCCCTCGATTCTGTTCTCCGGGTTCCTATTCCCGATTGCCACGATGCCCTACATGCTGCAGCTTTACACCTACGCGTTCCCGGCGCGCTACTTCAACGATATTAGCCGGGACCTCTATTTGAAGGGGGTGGGAATCGACTACATTTGGTGGAATGCGCTCTTGCTGGCGCTGTATGCCGCGGTACTGTTTGCGCTGGCGAGTCTGCGCTTCAAGAAGAAGGTTGCGTGATGCGGCGGCTCTGGGCGGCAACGCGCAAAGAGTTTCTCCAGTTTTACCGCGATTGGATGTTGATCGCGCTGATCGGGTTTATCTACACAGGCGACGTTGTCATGTGCACCTACGCGCTCTCGTTCGATGTGAAGAACCTGCAGTTGGCGCTGTACGACGGCGACCGCAGCCAAACCAGCGGGATGCTTATCGAGCGCTTCAGTGCGACCGAGTATTTTGGTGAAGTCACATTGGCAGAACGACTCGACGATATCGATCGCTTGCTGGATAAAGGTGTTGTCGATCTCGCTCTCGTGATTCCCAACGGCTTTGCGACCGAGGTGGCGCGCGGAAGAGCCGCGGAGGTGCAACTAATCGTCTCCGGCACCAACGCCAATGCAGCGAACGCCGCCCGCGGCTACGCAAACATCATCATGGAGGGGTTCGCACACGATCAAGTGCAAGCGTTGGTGCGCGCCCGGGGCGCCACCGTCAATCTTCCAGAAGTGGTCGCCAGCACCCGCATTTGGTACAACCCCGAGCTGCGCTTTCGCTATTTCATGGTGATCTCCATGATCGTCGCGGCTGGGCTCATGGTAGGCGTGGTGACGACATCGGCCAGTCTGGTGCGTGAGAAAGAAAGCGGGACCATCGAGCAACTCATGGTCACGCCCTTGAGGAAATACGAAGTGGTAGTCGCCAAGATGATGCCGCCCTTCGCAGTGGGCATGGTTTCTCTTATCCCGAGCCTCGGCATCGCCAAGTGGTTCGAGGTGCCGATGCAGGGCAGCCTGACATTGTTCTTCTTCGCCTCCGCCCTTTCGCTGCTGGCAACCATGGCGATCGGTATTTTCGTCGCCACCTTTGCCGAGAATCTGCAACAGGCGCTGCTCATTTCCTTTTTTGTGCTCTTCCCCCTCATGTTTCTCTCGGGAACCATCGTTCCCATAGAGAGCATGCCGCTCGGCATGCAGTATCTCTCGGTTTTGAGTCCGGTGCGCTATCACATGGAGATTGTGCTGGGGATTTTCCTGAAGGGGATAGGGTGGCCGCTCCTGTCTTCGAAGTTCTTTGCGCTTGGCGCGTTCTCACTGACCTTGTTTGCGTTGGGTCTCTATCGACTTCAGCGTGGCTTGTATAGGTGATCCAAGAGCACGGCCTTTGAACTAACCAGGCGACGAGGATGAGAATACCACTACTGAAGACCAGATTCGGAAACTCGCATAGCCGCGCCTTTAGAGCACTATTGCGCGCCCGCGCCTCGCCGCTGTTTCCGGTGGTGGTCGGCGCCCTTTCCATTCTTTCCGCAGCTTCGGGACTGTACCCGTTTGGACCTGTGATCATCGCCGCTGTAGTGATCGCGCCAGAGCAGTGGCGCAAGAGTCTAGTCTTCGCAGTGTTGGGTGCCGCGATCGGCGCATTGGTGTTGGCGATCGCATTTCACAGCGTCGGTCCCAGGCTACTTACGACCATGTTTCCAGGGATGGAGCAAACGGCGGAGTGGAAGCAATACGCCGAGTGGGCAGCACGCTACGGTTGGTTCGCGCTCGCCGCACTGGCTGCACTTCCCGCTCCGCAGATGCCCGCGCTGGTCTTGTCAACGTTGAGCCACATGTCGTACGTGGGTATTGCAACAGCGATCCTGCTTGGCAAACTCGTGAAGTACAGCGTGTACGTATGCGCCAGCCTCGCGGGCGTCTATAGCCTCCGGGAAAGTAGTGCCGAGGCAGGCATCGCCAGATCCACTAGTAGGCGGCTCTAAATGAAAGGGCAACGTGCACCATTCACGTCGACCAGGGCTCTTGCCGGATTTCGGCCTCATGCGCGCGCCCAGCAAGTGCAGATAGCGAACTCTAAAGGGAATGCGCATGAATCGCGACAATGATGCGACCCGCGCGCTTTTCACCGGCTCGGCAAAAGCTGAAGAAGCGGTCGGCTGGTCTGCCTACGGATTGCTCATCGCCAGCGTCTTTACCGTCGCGCTGGGATATGGCGTGGTGCTGCCGATATCGCCGCTTTACCTTGAGCGCGTGGTGGGTCAGGACGCCCAGGCGATTGCATGGCACCTCGGCACCTTCACGGGGATTTACACGTTCGCTTTGTTCGTGTTTGGGCCGCTATGGGGACAGTTTGCCGATACGCGGGGAAGACGGCCAGCCATTCTGCTGGGGCTGGGCGGCTATCTGGTTGCGCTTCTACTCTCAGCGTTTCCATTCGGTTTATGGAGCGCCTACGCGGCGCGAGCTCTGGCGGGCGCCTTTGCCGCTTCGGTGATTCCGGCAGGTCTGGCATACGTGGCGGATGTGTGCGAACCGGAACGGCGCGCGGCGCGTTTTGTCTGGATCGGCGGGGCCACGTTAGTGGGGTTTCTAGCAGGTCCGGCGCTCGGCAGTTGGCTCGCCGGTCCGATAATGGGGATGAACGCCGCCGCGATGCCGACGATGACAAGCATTCCTTTCATCGTAGTCGCGGCGATCGGTATCCCCGTGTTGATCGCGACTTACTTGCGATTGCCCGAGCCGGATCGATCGCTACCACGGCAGTCCGTGCAAGCAAACACTTCGCTGCAAGCTCAACCGCGGCTGGTTTGGCTCTCGCTTGTGCTGGCCCTGCTCGCGACGTTTGGGTTAGGCAGCTTCGAAGTCGGTTTGAACCTCTTCAGCCGTCAGATCCTAAAACTTGACCCAAGTAAAGTTGCGACAATGTTCGCGGCATGTAGCCTTGTGATGGTTACAGCACAGGCGGTTCTTGCGACGCCGGTGGCGAAGCGGTTGTTGGACTACCGTACATTGGTAGGTGCTTTCGTGGCGGGCGCGATCGGGTTGCTGTTTGTCTCCTCGGGTCGCGAGCTAGGCGGATTGCTGCTCATCGTTGGCTTATTCTCGGCAAGTACGGGGCTGATCGGCCCGCTCCTGACCTATCAACTCTCGCTGCAAGCCGGTTCGGCACAAGGAACGGCGCTCAGTCGCCAGGCCGCCGCAGGCAACCTTGGGCAAACCCTTGGATCGGGCGTAGCCGGCTGGCTGTTTTCGTTCGTGCCCGAGGCGCCCTTTTGGCTGGCGGCCGGACTGCTGGCTATCGGTGCTTACCTCAGCGTCGGCATGTCAAAGCATGAGGACGGCACCGACAACGGCGGTTTAGCGTGATGCTCGAACGAAATAGGTAATGAATGGAGTCCGCCGAATTCCTCTCGACAGCCGAGAGAAGGGGGAGTGCGAGCAACGAATTGCGGCGTTGCCGCGAGTTGCGAAGCGACAAAATGAGCTCGCGCTCAGGCGAACGGCGTCGACTGCACTGAAACCAACCCTGTTACCGAGCAAGAGATTTGAGCAGCGTGAGCGACATCGTCATTGTCATTAACACCGGCTCGGCGACGCTGAAATTCGCAGTTTTCGGCGTTACCGAATCCGGCGCGCTCGGGGAGGCGATCTACCGCGGACTAGCCGAGCACACTCAAACCGAGCGCAAGTTGACAGTGCGGAATGCCACGGGTGCCGAGCAACAAAGCTTGGAGCGCTTTGGCGTATCCGGTGACGCGATGGATAGCGCAGCCACGCTCGCTTGGGTGCTTACATGGCTCGACGACAATTGCGCCGGCAGCAGGATCCTCGCGTTCGGCCATCGCGTCGTACATGGTGGAGACACTTTTCGCGCTCCCGTTTGGGTCGATGAAGCAACGTTGGTCGCTCTTGACCGACTGACTCCGCTGGCACCACTGCATCAACCGCACAACCTCGACGCGATCCGCACGCTGATGAAGCTTAGAGAGGGCGTGCCCCAGATCGCATGCTTTGATACTGCCTTTCACCATACCCAGCCGCGTGTGGCGCAAATGTTCGGCTTACCGTCAACGTACTTCGAGCAAGGCGTTAAACGCTACGGTTTTCACGGGTTGTCGTATGAGTACATTGCCGAAGTATTGCCGGAGGTCCTCGGTGCGCGCCCGCACACAAGAGTGATCGTCGCACACTTAGGCAGCGGCGCCAGCATGTGCGCGATGCACAATCGCCTCAGCGTTGCGACAACCATGGGGTTTACCGCGCTTGACGGTCTTTTGATGGGCACCCGTCCTGGAACGATCGATCCAGGCGTAATCTTGTATCTGCTTGACACGCTCGGCATGAACAGCAAAGAAGTCGCAGAGCTCCTCTACCGTAAGTCCGGGCTCCTTGGCGTGTCGGGTCTAAGTTCTGACATGAGAGAGTTATTAGCGAGCGACTCTCCACGCGCTGCCGAGGCTATCGAGCTCTTCGTCTATCGCGTAGTAAGGGATATGGGATCGCTAGTGGCGGCGTTGGGTGGATGCGATGCCGTGGTTTTCACCGGTGGCGTCGGAGAGCGTTCGCCCCTGATTAGGCAGCGTATTTGCCGAGGAATGGCATGGCTCGGCCTTCGGTTGGACGCAGGCGCGAACGCAATCAATGCAGCTTGCATCACCGAAAAACGAAGTCGTATCTCCGCATGGGTGATCGCGACGGATGAAGAAAGGATCATCGCGAGGCAGGCGCTTAGCCTCCTCCATTTGAGCCGACGGCTCTGAACGCGGGGCTAAACCCGTGACGCAGTCTGTCATCGCATGAAACGAGCATCTCCAATCCAAGCGGCTTCTCTCGAGCACGGCGCAGCCACTTTTGGCCGGATGACACGGCTTTCTTCTTCGTGTTGCGGACGGCACCTCAATCTCCACTACTGCTTTGGCGGATGGTTGATAGGGTGCTTGAGATCCTTTTTGAAATCGATCTTGTTCGTTGACGTCCCGCCTTTTAATTCGTCGCTTGTCGTTCGAGACCCGCGTCTTCGTTGGCGTCAAAATCCGGTAAGTCACCGCGAGCGGGATCGCGAATAGCGCGTTGCCGCCGCCAGGTTAAGCAAAGCGTCTTGCCAAAAGCCCAGCGTCAGTGACAGCGCGGTGGGCCGGTACAAACCATGCGTCGACGGACGCAGCGATCGCCCACATCCTTCACAAACGCCTCGTTGAAAACGGCACTGGATCACCCAAAGCAGTGCGACACCCCAACCGAACAGGACCGATTTTGTGAACCAAGCGCGCGCTCACCACTATCCAAAGAGGTCAGCGTGCAACTGCCGAACCGCTCAGCGAAGAACCGGAAGTTGCACGCTACGGCGTTTACTGGGATTCGTCCACTGCCCGAAGTAGCGCTGTGAGAGCCTGACGGAGCCCGGGCTCTGCGAGCACGTTACCGAGCGCAGCGGGCGCTGATTCGAGCAAACGACCCTTCGACACAATTGGTTCCCGGCGCTTGCCGGTGCGGCAGTACAACTCGAAACAGTGCATCAGCGACTTCGCATCGATGCCGCGTTCCTTTAGGAACTGCTGCACGCTCTTGTCGTCGAGCAAGCACGCCACTAGCTGACATAGACGCTCGCCGTCGTCGGAAGCATCTCCTGGTGTGATCGGCCGGTCGCCGCCTTGAAAGACGGCTCCAGTGAGGAGGTGCTCGCGCGTAAATGGCAACCCGCGCAGAGTCGAACCTGTGGCCACGACACGGAAGCGATACAGACCCGCGAGATTCGCAAGTATAGCGGTCTCGAATACCCCGGGTTCGACCTCGGCGAGGCCCAGCACCGTGTTCGATCCATCGGGGCGTTCCAGATACGCCCTCATACTGGCGCGACGCTCAACGGGGATGTTGTACTCGCGCAACGTCGCGCGCACAATCATCGTGGCTCCCGGCTCCAGACTAGCCTGCTCCAGCCGCGACTCCAACCGAATATTCGAGAAAGAGTGCACGCTGAGGCTATAGCCCACCCCGTGCGCCATGGCGCGACGAAGGCGCGCGGGATCGTTGTCGAGTGTAGACAGCGCTTTCTTGAAATCCACCTCGTCTACCTCAAGTAGAGCGTGCCACAACCCGCCATGCGCACCCTTGCCAACTGGCGCTGGCAGGGCGAACCGGTAGTAGCTTAGCGATTGGCCCCCTGCGAAGGTGCCACCGAAGCCTGTCACAATACTCGGATCGAGCACGTCGCCAGCCGGTGTCTCCAAGCGCATTCGAATCGCCGGTAGATCGTTAAGCAGGATCGGCGTGGTATCGATATCAGCTTCAGTTAGCCAAAATGGTAGGCGAAGCTTGTCGCCAGGAGCAACGAATCCGTTAGGGTCGAGCACGATGCTAGTGTTGGTTACCCCCGCCAGAATCTGAAGAAAGTATTTGGTCAGGCGGAAATGATCGTCTAAGCTTGCCGTCAACAAACCTGTGAGCAGTAAGTAGCCCTTGGTGCCGTTGGTCAGGGCTTTGAGCGCGGCGGTGTTAACCTGCGTTTCGCTACCCAGACCTACCGCAAAAGTGCGATTGTCGATCGCACCCATTACGCTCGCAATGCTAGCGGGCTGGTTTTCCAGACCATCGGTAAAAGCGATGATCGCTTTTTGGTCGAAGCCTGTGACCGTCGCAAGCGCGTCACGCGCGGCCTGTACGCCGTCGCCCACAGAAGTAGCACCATTGATGTTGGTCGCATGTGCAAGCACGGCGTTGCGCGCTTGGATGCGGTTCGCATCAAACAGTCCGCCAGCGCCTATCTTCACGACAGGCAAGCCTGGGAATGGCCCGCCACTCACTGGGTATGCATCGCTATCGAAGCGTACTAGCCCCACACCATTGTTTGGCTGTATTACGTCGACAAAATTTGCAGCCGCCTCACGCAGAACTTGAATGCGCCGCGCACCAGAGGTACCCGCCGGATCATCCATACTGCCCGATTGATCTAATGCCAGCATGACGGCGACGCTTGGACGCGCGATTGTGTTGCCTCTGAGCGTGAAGGTAAAGTTCTGATTGCTCTCAACACAGTGAATCACAAGCGTGCCAGGCGGCGCTACTGCGCCAGCAGTGGTGCCGGTGAACCCAATCCAGAACCGCGCCTCCTCAAAGGGGCGCGGATGGTGATGAAGAGTAAGCGCACCGCTCGGCGGAGAAAGCAAGCTGTAGGGCGCGCCTGGCTGCGTTGAGACCTGTAACGTCACGTCGCCGCAAGCGAAGACATGGAAAACCGCCGCGCGTGCCGTCGTTTCACCCTCCGGCACGTCGTTGAAGTTGATCACACCAGATGGGTTTTCCACTTCCACCACCGCGAAGACGCTTGGCAGTGTGTCGTAGCACGGTGGCGCAATGATCGAGAGATCATTGTAGCGTTTGATCGCCTGCTGATCCTCCGGTGGTGCCCACGGCCGCAGTCCTTGGCCCCCAGACCAGGGTTCGACGTTATCGAGCAACGAACCGCTCGCCGCGTCGCTACCGTAGACTTGATTGGGGTCTAGGCGCCACGTTTGCCCAGGCTGGGTTTGCCACATCGCGAATAGCCGATCCATGTTTGAATGCAGCAGAAATACAAACGGATCGTGAAACGAGAAGTGCGCATCGCCGATCGAGCCGCCAATATGTCCATGGACGGTGTTGTGAGCGCTTTGAAGCGCGCTGTTGAAGGCGTGAAACTGATCGGGCTGCAGCAGTCCATCGCTCGCATGGATAATGTCGTTATCTGAACTGATTGCGGGTGCGCCCGGCTGTACATCACGCCAGATGAACGGGTGGCCCGGCTCGGTGGATTCAAAGTTCTGGAACGGTGGGCCAGCCGGATTGCCCTTACCGCCCATGAAGGTCGAGGTAAACAGTGGAGTCGGATCGGTGGTCCAGTCCCAGTAATGAAGCGAAAGGTCAGGATCGACCTCTCGCAGCAAGCCTTCTAACCGGTTGACCAACTCGCGGTGCCAAGGAATAAAAGCAGGCCCAGCGCGCACGTCGGTTCCACCCGCGTGCCCGGACTTGTGGATATCCTCTTGCTTGTCCCAGTACGATACGCCGTCCGGGAAGAATTTGGTTGTATCTAGCTTCAGGATTGCGGCTAAGAATCTGTCGCGCTCCGATTGAGAAATTGTCGCGACGTTACGACGAACACCGTCTCCGATTGCCATTGTCGTGCCTTCCTGCGGCGTCTACGCCGCTACATCTCACAAAGGTGCGAAGTCTCGCCTGTAGATCGAGAACTTCAGCGTTTTCCCCTGTTCTCCCTTCCGAGCATCAACTCGCGGCTGCATAAGCCCCTACCTGGGACTTTTGAGCAGGCAGCGATGTTGGCTGTAGTCCTCTCTAGAGCAATTGTGATGTAGCACATGTCATGCGGCTTCACATCGGGTCACAAGAGGTACATTCTGTTCACGGAAGCTACGCCATCGTCGTCGCGTACACAATATGGCAAACGGCATAGGCCACTTGTGCTAGACGGCTGCTTCGGCGCGGCATAGTGTTCGAATCAGTCTTGCGCCTTGCGGGCACGTCGAACGGTGCGGTGAAAGCGCGTTTGAAGGGGGCATCGAGCGCAGAGCGCAGTTGTTAGGTGACTGCAGCCTTGTCGAGCCGCAGCGTAGGTTCCTCAAGGCCTGCAGTAATATGGAATGAGGCTCGGCGAATAAGGTTCGCCTGCCATTCGGCGCTCGATGCATTCGCGCAACTCGGCGCACGGCGCAACGAGAGCGGAGTCGAGCGAGACAAACTGGACTCCTCGATCGCCTTGCCCTCCGATCACCCCTTCAAGAGGTAACCTGCGTGAGCGGATGGATGCTCGCCACCGATGCCTATTGGGGCGATGAGTACGGGACGCAAGCGCAAGCGCTGGGCCCTGCGCCCTTTTCGGAGCCATAGATCTGCGCTCGCAGTATCAACCGACCTTTGATCCCGATCAATCTCCCCGCCAGCGCAACCGGCTAACCTACATTTATTGGGCGGACGCCGGATGAGCAAGGATGCTGTCGATTCACAACGCACGACGTAGCGCCGTAGCAACATGCGCGTTCGCGCTGTTACTCCCGTTGACGAGCGCGCTCGCCCTAGCGCAATCCGCACTGAAGACGGCGCCAGCGACGCTGCGCGAAGTCGATCAGACTTACGTCGCCGAAGGTGTGGTCGAGGCAGTACGGCAATCGACCGTGGCGGCGCAGATCTCCGGGCGCATCGTGCAGATCAATTTCGACGTCGGCGACAGCGTGCGGCAGGGCGAAGTGATCGTGCGCATCGACGAGCGCGAAGTCAGTCAGGCGCTCGCCGGCACGCAGGCACAAGTCGCGCAGGCACAGGCCAATCTGGCGCAAGCCAAGGCCAACTACGAACGCCAGCGGCTGTTGCTGGCGCAGAAATTCATCTCTCAGGCAGCCATGGACAAGGCCGCCGCCGACTACAAGGCGGCGCAGGCGCAGGTGGCCGCGATGCTCGCCAGCGCCGGGCAAGCCGCTACCGCGAAGACCTATGCAGCGGTGGTCGCGCCGTACAGCGGCGTGGTATCCGCGCGCCATGTGGAACTGGGCGAGACGGTAGCGCCAGGCACACCGCTGATGACCGGCTTCGATCCGGGCGGCTTGCGCGTGGTCGCCAACATCCCGCAATACAAGCTGGGCGCGATCACGGACAAGAGCCAAGCCAGCGTCGAGTTGCCGGCGTTCAACCTGTGGACCAAAGCGAAGTCGGTCATCGTGTTGCCGATCTCCGATCCGCACACGCTCTCCACCAAGGCGCGGCTTGATTTGGCGGGAGATTTGCAGGGCATTGTCCCCGGCATGTTTGCGCGCGTGCATTTCGTGGTGGGTCGCGCGACCAAACTGGTGGTGCCGGCCGAAGCGATCGTGCGGCGCAGTGAGGTGACGGCGGTGTACGTGATTAACGCGCAGGGCGCGATCGGCTTGCGCCAAGTGCGCCTGGGGGACGCGGCGGGCAAAGATGGCGTCGAAGTCCTGGCAGGACTGAAACCCGGCGAGCAAGTGGCGCTAGAGCCGATCAAGGCCGGGATGATGCTGAAACAGCGTATGGAGTCAGGAGTATTGCTCTGACAATAAGACGCATAGTTAGTATCATAGCACTACTTCATGCAGTATACGGGATCGCGAGGGTGTCATGACACACGTGGTTGTTGTAGGTGCGGGCATCGGCGGTATGCCGATGGCCTACGAAATGCGCGAGAAATTGGGTGCCAATGATGGGCTGACCGTGGTCGGCAACGGGCCGAATTTCCACTTTGTCCCGTCCAATCCGTGGGTCGCCGTGAACTGGCGCGAACGCGAAGATATCGAATTTCCGGTGGTGAAATATCTCGCGCAGCACAGCATCGCGTTCAATCCCGCGGGTGCCAAGCGCGTATATCCAGAGCGCAACCAAATCGAGCTTGGGGACGGCAGCACGCTCGACTACGACTATCTGGTGATCGCCACCGGACCCAAGCTCGCATTCGAGGAAATCCCCGGTTTGGGGCCGCAGGGGCACACGCAATCGGTGTGCCACGTCGATCACGCGGTGCGCGCCAGTGAGGGGTGGGACAAGTTTGTCGCCCATCCCGGTCCGATCGTCGTGGGTGCGGTGCAGGGTGCTTCGTGCTTCGGCCCCGCCTATGAGTTCGCCTTCATCATGGAAACAGATTTGCGCCGGCGCAAGATTCGCGACCGCGTGCCGATGACGTTTGTGACTTCCGAGCCGTACATCGGCCACCTCGGCCTGGGCGGCGTCGGCGATTCCAAGGGCATGCTGGAGTCGGCGCTGCGCGAGCGCAACATCAAATGGATCTGCAACGCGAAAGTCGATCGAGTTGAGGCCGGCAAGATGTTCGTAACCGAGTTCGACGACGCCGGCAAGGAAAAGAAGCAGCACGAACTGCCGTTCGCCTACTCGATGATGATTCCCGCGTTCAAGGGCATTGACGCGGTGGCCGGCATCGAAGGCTTGGTGAATCCGCGCGGCTTTGTTTTGATCGACGAGTTTCAGCGCAATCCCAAGTACCAAAACATCTACGCGGTGGGCGTGTGCGTCGCCATCCCGCCGGTGGAAGCCACACCGGTGCCGACCGGCACACCGAAGACCGGCTACATGATCGAGTCCATGGTCAGCGCCGCGGTCAACAATATCCGCGACGCGATCGCGGGAAAGGCCCCCACAACCCGCGCCACCTGGAACGCGATTTGTCTGGCCGACATGGGTGATGTGGGCATTGCGTTCGTCGCCTTGCCGCAAATCCCACCGCGCAACGTTAACTGGTTTGGCGAAGGCCGCTGGGTACATTTGGCGAAGGTGGGTTTCGAGAAATACTTCATTCGCAAGATGAAGAAGGGCACGAGCGAGCCGATTTACGAAAAGTATGTTTTGTCCGCACTGGGCATCGAGAAACTGAAGAAGACCGAGAAAGTGGATGCGTGATGTCCCGAAGTAGGGTGGGCACTGCCCACGCGGATCGGACCGCAGCCTCGCCACGACGCGCTCACCCTACACGCTAATGGGCATCTCTGGGCGCATCGCCAAGCTCTTTCTGCAGTCCCAACTGACGCCGCTGCTGGCGCTGTTGGGTCTGCTGCTTGGTGCGTTCGCGGTACTGGTCACGCCGCGCGAAGAAGAGCCGCAGATCAATGTGACCATGGCCAATGTGTTCATCCCCTTTCCCGGCGCCTCGGCGAAAGAGGTGGAAAACCTGGTTACGACGCCGGCAGAGCAAGTGCTGTCGCAGTTGACCGGCATCGAGCACGTCTACTCGGTCACCAAGCCGGGGCTGGCGATCCTGACGGTGCAGTTCAAAGTCGGAGAAGACCGCATCAGCGCGCTGGTGCGGTTGCACGACACCATTCAAGCCAACCGCGATTGGGTGTCGCCTTACTTAGGCGTCGGCGAGCCGATTATCAAGCCCAAGGGCATCGATGATGTGCCGATCGTGGCGCTGACGCTGTGGAGCGCGGACGAAACGCGCGGCGCCTTCGAGTTGCAGCAGGTGGCGCACAGCATCGAAGTCGAACTCAAACGCGTGCCGGGCACGCGGGAGGTGTACACGCTGGGCGGCCCGGAACACGTCGTGCGCGTGCTGCTCGATCCCGAGCGCTTGAATGCGCACCGCGTCTCCGCGCAGGAGGTGCGCAACGCCTTGCAGCTGGCGAACGCTTCACAGCCTTCCGGCAAGCTGTTCAAGGAGAACCGCGAGATCCTGGTGCAAACCGGCACCTATCTCGCCAGCAGCAGCGACGTGAAGCAACTGGTGGTGGGCGTGCACAACGAGCGGCCGGTGTTCATCGCGGACGTCGCTGAAGTCGTCGACGGGCCGGATCAGCCGGTCCGCTACGCCTGGTTCGGCAGCGGCGCGGCGCACGCTGGACAAGGGCGCGGCGAATTTCCTGCCGTGACGGTGGCGATCTCCAAGAAGGCCGGCACCAATGCGTCGACAGTGGCACAGCAAGTGCTGGAGCGCGTCGAGCAACTCAAGGGTGCGGTCATCCCTGAGGGCGTCAACGTCGCGTTGACGCGCGACTACGGCGCGACGGCGAACGACAAAGCGATGAAGCTGATGCAGAAGCTCATCTTCGCGACGATCTCTGTGGTGGCGCTGGTGTTCGCTACACTCGGCTGGCGCGAAGCGATCATCGTCGGACTGGCTGTGGTGCTGACGCTCGCAGTGACGCTCTTCGCCTCGTGGGCGTGGGGTTTCACGTTGAACCGCGTGTCGCTGTTCGCGTTGATTTTCTCGATCGGGATCTTGGTCGACGATGCGATCGTCGTGGTCGAGAACATTCACCGCCAGCGCGCGCTGAGCGAGCGGCCGCTGGCGCAGATCATTCCCGGCGCGGTGGACGAAGTCGGCGGGCCGACGATACTCGCGACGTTTACGGTCATCGCCGCACTGCTGCCAATGGCGTTTGTGAGCGGCCTAATGGGCCCGTACATGAGTCCGATCCCGATCAATGCCAGCGCCGGCATGCTGCTCTCGCTCGCAATCGCCTTCATCGTCACGCCGTGGCTGGCGCTGAAACTGTTGCCGCGGCATGCGGCGCATCATGCGCCGGCGCAGCACGGCCGCTTGCAACGCATCTTCACCACCGTGCTGACGCCGTTTCTGCGCGGCGCGGCCGGGCGCTCGCGCCGCGCACTGCTGGGGCTTGGCGTGCTCGCCTTGCTGCTCATCGCTCTGCTGCTGCCGGCGCTGCAATGGGTCATCCTGAAAATGCTGCCGTTCGACAACAAGTCCGAATTCCAAGTAGTGGTGGACATGCCCGCCGGCACGCCGCTCGAGCACACCGCGGCGGTGCTGCGCGACATCGGTGCCTACTTGAAAAGCGTGCCTGAAGTCACCGACTATCAGGCCTACGCCGGCGCGGCGGCGCCGATCAATTTCAACGGATTGGTGCGGCAGTACTACCTGCGCGCCGATGCCAACATGGGCGATGTGCAAGTCAACTTGCTCGACAAGCACGCACGCAAGCGCAGCAGCCACGCGATCGCCGCGGCGGTGCGCGCGCCGATCGAGGCGATCGCCGCACGTCACAGCGCAAAGGTGAAAGTGGTCGAAGTGCCGCCGGGCCCGCCGGTGATGTCGCCAATCGTCGCGGAGATCTACGGCCCGGACTACGAGGGTCAGATGCGCGTGGCCAAAACGGTGCGCGCGGTGTTCGGCAGCACCACGGACATCGGCGGCGTTGACGACAGCGTGGACGACAGTGCGCCGAAGTTCGTGCTCAAAGTGCTGCAAGACAAGGCCGCGCTGGCTGGAGTGACAGCCAGAGACGTAGTGGAAACCATGCAGATGGGCTTAGCTGGGCTCGACGCGACGCCGGTGCATGGCGGCGCGGCGAAGTACGAGGTACCGGTGCGCATCGCGCTGCCGCCGAACCGGCAGTCCAGTTTGGACGAGTTTCTGAAGCTGAACGTGCGCGCCAGCGATGGCGACTTGGTGCCGATGTCAGAGCTGGTCAGCATCACACCGCTTGAGCGCGATAGGACCATCTATCACAAGGATCTGTTGCCCGTCGCCTACGTCGTCGCGGATATGGCCGGTAAGCTCGACAGTCCTCTCTACGGCATGTTCGCGCTGCGCGCCAAAATCGCCAACCAGACGCTCGCCGAGGGCGGCGTGCTGGGCGAGTACTTCATCCGGCAGCCGAGCGATCCATATGCGCAGTACGCTTTCAAGTGGGACGGCGAATGGCAGATCACCTACGAGACCTTTCGCGACATGGGTATCGCCTACGCCGTCGGCCTGATTTTAATCTACGTATTGGTGGTGGCGCAGTTCCGCTCCTACCTGACACCGCTGATCATCATGGCGCCGATCCCGCTGACCATCGTCGGCGTCATGCCCGGCCACGCGCTGCTCGGAGCGCAGTTCACCGCCACTTCGATGATCGGCATGATCGCACTGGCGGGCATCATCGTGCGCAATTCGATCTTGCTGGTGGACTTCATCAATCTGCGCGTCGCGCAAGGTGTTGCGTTCCAACAAGCCGTGATCGACGCCGGCAGCACGCGCGCCAAACCGATCGCATTGACCGGGCTTGCCGCTCTGCTGGGTGCTTTCTTTATTCTCGATGATCCGATCTTCAATGGTTTAGCGGTGTCCTTGATTTTCGGCATTCTGGTCTCCACTTTATTGACATTGGTAGTGATACCGGTGTTGTACTACGCGGCGAATTATCGCCGCCATCAACGCGTGGAAACGCGAGGAGAGGCGGTCGTTGAGACTGCAGTGCAGGAAATTGTGTAAGGCTCAGTAGTTGATCGAGGAGCATGTTCATGACAGTGAATCGTTGGGTGCGAGTGTTCGCGGGCCTGTTTGTATTGGTTTCTTTGGTGTTGGGGGTGGAAGGCAGTCCACTCTTTGTCAGCAAGAACTGGCTCTGGTTTACGGGTTTTGTCGGGCTTAATCTGTTTCAGAGCGGGTTTACCAAGTTCTGTCCGTTGGAAATCATATTGAAGCGTTTCGGCGCCAAGGCAGGCTGAGATGGTTCTTGGGCGAGGCAGGGCGCGCCGCATCAACTGCGCGATGAAGTGAAGCGCGCGGGCCTGAGGGTATCTGTCCTTTTTGTGCCTAGAGTGTTTTCCTCGCCCACAGGAAAGATCTCGCCTGTTGGTGGTGTCAGGAATTCTGTGTGTAAGCGGGTTTGGGTTTGAGCAGTTAGTTAAGAATAAATCTGTCCTCGAACTGTAACGCGAACTGTGCTTTGGCGGCGTGCCACGTGATCGGTGGGGACTTCCACTTCTCGGTGATGTTACGCAGCACCAGCCAGATCAGCTTGGTTGCCGCTTCGTCATTCGGAAAGTGACCGCGCTGGCGCAGTGATTTTCGCACTTGGCTGTGCAAGCTTTCGATCGCGTTGGTGGTGTAGATAATCTTCCTGACTTCTGGGGCAAAGGCAAAGAACGGCGTGACCTGTTCCCAGTTGCGCCGCCAGCTCTGCGCGATCGCCGGATATTTCTTGCCCCAGGGGCTTTGCTCGAAGCCCTCCAAGTGCGTCAGCGCGATTTCGGCGCTCTCGGCCTTGTAGACGGGTTTGAGCGCTGCCACGATGGCTTTGCGCTCTTTCCAGGAGGCGAATTGCAGCGAGTAACGGATCAGGTGCACGATGCAGCCCTGCACCAGCGTCTGCGGGAAGACCGCGGCAATGGCTTCCGGAAAGCCCTTTAGCCCGTCGACAACCGCGATCAGAATATCGTGGGCGCCGCGCGCTTTGATTTCCGTCATGACACGCAGCCAGAATTTCGCTCCTTCGGTTTGCTCGATCCAAAGGCCCAGTACTTCCTTGTGGCCGCTGCAGCGCACGCCGATGGCAAGATAGACCGCCTTGTTCTTGACTGTACCTTCGTCTCGAATTTTTACTCGCAGAGCGTCGAAGTAGACGATCGCGTAAGCGGGCTCCAGCGGCCGGGCCTGCCATTGCGCGACTTCGTCGAGCACGGCATCGGTGACCGCCGAGACCAAATCCGGGCTGATCTCGATGCCGTAGAGCTCGCGCAAATGCGCTTGGATATCCCGCGTGGTCATGCCACGGGCGTAGAGGGCGACGATCTTTTGATCGAAACCGGGAAAGCGCCGCTGGTACTTGGCGATAAGCTGTGGATCGAAGCGTCCGTGGCGATCGCGCGGGATCGACAACTCCAGCTTGCCGGTTTCGCTCAATACCGTCTTGGGACTCACACCGTTGCGGTGATTGCCGGCGGCTTGCTCATCTTCTTGGCTGAGATGATGATCCATCTCCGCGTTGAGCACGCGCTGAGCGAGCGCTCTCTTCAGTTCATCGAGCAGCCCGTTGGACTCGAACACCGTCTTCGGGTCTCGACCGGCGAGCAGTTCGTCCAATACCTCGTTCTTGATTGCACTGGGTGTGGCCATACGAATTTCCTCCTTGTGGTCATCGTACGCCTACACACAAAAATTCCGACACTCTCCGCCCGTTTCGCCGCTTGGAGCGGCTTAATTCCGGCCACGCCCAGTCAGCTCTGCCAGTACCTACTATATCGCGCAGATTTGTGAAGCAGAGCGGCCTTGAAAGCCGGGATGAAATCCGGCCAACTATTCGGGGCACTCTCTGCGAACAGGACTTGCCACCAGCTCTGCGAAGGACGGAAAACCTTCCACAAGATCAAAGCTCAGACACGGCACAAATCCGACGTGACGTTGCTTAAGTACATCCGGGACGCCGAGCTGTTCGAAGATAACGCCGCTGATTCTGATGTAGATGGCCCTCGTTACACATGAAGCCTCGGAGTTGCTGTCTTTGTCAGACATTGGTACGATTCGAGTTGCTATGCGACTCTTACGGCGATTGTTCGCCCGCTTTCTAGTCTTCACCCTGCTGCTTAACATGCTGACGTCGGTCGCCGCGGAAGCTGCGAACGGCGTGGTTGAGCCGCCAGAGGTGGCTGTGAGCGTTGACGCAAGTGGATCAGGCGATCAGCACGAGCGCAACTACCACCAAGGCAGCTTCTGCGACCATAGCTGTCACTCGTCCGCCCACATGCTGGGCCTCGCATTCGCTTCCATTGACATTCCGATTCCCCCTCAGCGGCGCGTCGCATTGGCTGCGCTGTATCAAACGGCTCTTTATCAGGTACCGGACTCAAAGTTCCGTCCGCCTCGCCTGCGCACCCTCGCCTGATAGCAACGTGTAGTCCCTAGTTGCGCGACCGGTCCCGGTCGCTGCGGCGTTGTTTGAATAAGCGAAGGAAATAATGAATGGTGAAACGCCAGATAGTGCGCGCACGCGCGCTGACATGGCTATTGGCTTTCGGCTTCTATGGCATGCACGCTGTAGCATGGTCCGCGGAGCCGTTGTCGCTAGAGCAAGCCTGGCAACGCGCAGAGCAGGCTAGCCCGAAACTGCGTGCGGCCCGCGCGGAACTGATCGCCGCCGAAGGGCGGCGCGCCGACGCGCAAGCATGGCTTTGGAACAACCCGCAGGTATCTGCCGAGCTGCGCAGCCGGCACATTGCAGAGCCGGGCGCATCAGGAAGCAAAACCGAGGGCGGCCTCGGCATCACACAAACCTTTGAGATTGCCGGCCAGCAACAGCTACGTCGTAGCGCTGCGGAGCAGAACGTTTCGGCCCTTTACGCATCCATCGCCGACGTACGCCGGCAGGTGCGCGCGGAAGTCGAGCAGCGTTTCGTAGGCGTTCTTAGCCTGCAGCAGCGCATCGAAACCGAAGCACAAGGCTTGAAGCTTATTGAAGAGGCTGCCGCTATGGTGCAAAAGCGTGTTAAGGCGGGCCAGGACAGCAAGCTCGACGGTAACTTGGCCAGCATCGAGGCGCAGCGTGCTCGCAACGAACTTGCCGTTCGAACGGAGCAACTCGTCGAATCGCGCGCGTTGCTGAGTGAGTCGCTGCAACTTCCGCCTGATAGCCTGCCCGAGGTGGTTGGCCGGTTGACTAGTGCGCGCAGCTACACCCTGGACTCGCTGCTGAAGAACATTGCCCAACGTCCGGCGTTGCGCGCCTTGGCGCAACGCGAGCGTGTGGCGCGCAGCCAGCTCGCTCTGGAGCGCGCGTCGGTTTATCCGGATGTGACAATCGGCCTAAGCCAAGAGCGTGAACGAGGCCTGGAAGCACGCGACAACATCACTGCGCTGAGCGTATCCATTCCGTTGCCTGTATTTCGTAAGAACGCGACCGGCATCGGCCAGGCCAATGCCACACTAACCCAGGTTCAGATCGAACAGCAGACCGCGTTGCGCGACGCACAGGCACAGGTGCGCACGCTTTGGGCGCAGGCGCAAAGCCTTGGTGCGCGGGTGGCCAACATTGAGAACTCGATTCTACCGACCTTGGAAGAGAATCAGCGCCTGTCGATGAAGGCGCTGCGCGCGGGTGAGATCGGCCTGCCGCAGCTTTTGCTGGTCAATCGCCAAGTCGTCGACGGCAGGCGCGACCTATTGGATGCACAGACCGCTTTACGGCTCACCCAAGCCTCGCTCGAAGCTGCTGCCGGTTGGCCGCTGCTGCCCGAAGTATCAGCGCCCGCTAGTACGCCAGCGCCCGCCAAAGGAGTAAAGCAATGAACGCCTCTCGCACAACCACAGTCGCGATCTTGGCAACGGCGGTACTCGCCAGTTTGCTCGCGTGCAGCAAGGCCGACCAGCCCGGCAACGCTCAAGCCAAGGTTCAGCAGACTGACGGCAAGACCGCTGTGCCGCCGGGCAAGGACGAACACGGCCATGACGCCCACGCAGCGAAGGAAGGTGGGCAAGGCCATGACGAACACGAAGAAGGCGGCGCACTCAAACTCAGCCAAGACGAGATCAAGACGGCTGGCATTCGAGTGGAAGAGCTGACCGAACGCGAAGTAGGCGAAGAAATCCAACTTACCGGCACGATCCAGGTCAATCAGGACAAGCTGGTCCACATCAACCCGCGTGTCCCAGGCCGCGTCACCTCAGTGCGCGCCAACCTGGGCGATCTGGTCAAACCGGGGCAAGAGCTGGTGCTGCTGGACAGCTTGGAGTTGGGTGAAGCGCAGGCAGCCTTCGCGCAGGCGCAGAGCGAGGCAACGCTCGCGCGCACCAACTTCAAACGCATCGAGCAACTGCACGGTGAGGAGATCGTGCCGCAGAAGGACCTGCACGAAGCACGCAGCGCGCTGCAAAAGTCTGAAGCCACGCTCAAAGCCGCACGGGAGAAACTTAACCTACTGGGTGTGGCCCCAGGTGGGGGACGGCGCTCAAGCTTCGCGCTTACCGCCCCGTTTGCCGGCACCGTGATCGAGAAAGATGCCGTGCTCGGTGAACTGGCGGAGCCGGATAAGTCCCTGTTCACCATCGCGGACTTATCGGTGCTCTGGATCGAAGCTAATCTCTTTGAGAAAGATCTCGCCAAAGTACGCCTTGGCAGTGATGTGCTCGTCACGGTGGCTGCCTACCCGAAGGACACCTTCAAAGGCAAACTCACCTACATCGGCAGCATGTTGGACAAGGAAACACGCACGCTGAAAGCGCGCATCGAAGTGCCGAACCCCGACGGCAAGCTCAAGTCCGAAATGTTTGCCAGCGTTGGCATCCGAAGCAGCGGACAGAGCAAGGTACTCAGCGTGCCGGAGAACGCGGTGGTGCTGGTGCAAGGCCAGCCGACGGTGTTCGTCGAGGACGCGGACGGCTTTGAATCCCGCACGGTTGAGTTGGGCGATAAGCTGCGCGGTCAAGTGGCGCTCAAGAACGGCGTTGCCGCAGGCGACTTGGTCGTGATGAGCGGTGCGTACGCACTTAAAGCGCGCATGCTCAAGTCGCAAATGGGCGAAGGCCACGCGCACTGACCGGAGCCCACCATGCTTGAGCGAATTGTCGATCTGTCGTTGCGATACAAGCTGTTGGTGCTTATTGCTTTTGGTCTCGTGGTCTTCTTTGGCGTCAAAGCATTCATCGAAGTGCCGGTCGACGCGTTTCCCGACGTGACGCCAAACCAAGTCAACATCTACACCGAGTCGCCCGGCCTTGCTGCCGAGGATGTCGAAAAGCTGCTGACCGCGCCGATTGAAACTTCCATGGCTGGCTTGCCGGGGGTGGAGATTATCCGTTCGGTGTCGCTGTTCGGCCTGTCGTATGTCGGCGTGTACTTCAAGGATGACGTCGATATCTACTTCGCGCGCCGTCTGGTGAGCGAGAAGCTGCTGGAGGCGAAGGAACGCATTCCGCAAGGATTCGGCGAACCGGCGCTCGGGCCGAACAGTTCCGGCCTTGGCCAAGTGCTCTGGTACACGGTCGAATCGGCCGACCAGAAACTCTCCGCTATGGACTTGCGCACGCTGCACGATTGGACGGTGCGGGTCATGCTGCGCACCGCGCCGGGGGTAGACGACGTGACTTCCTGGGGCGGATTCGAGAAGCAGTATCAAGTGCTGATCCAGCCGGAGAAGCTCATCAAATACGGCCTCACCTTCAAAGCCGTTATGCAAGCGCTCACCGCCAATAACCGGCAAGTCGGCGGGCAGTACGTCAATCTCGGCCAAGAGCAGTATCTGGTGCGCGGTCTCGGTATGGTCGCCAACAGCCACGAAATCGGCGAGATTGTGGTAGCCGAGCGCGGGGGCGTGCCGATCTACGTGCGCGACGTGGCGGAAGTGAAGGAAGGCCCGGGCTTGCGCTTCGGCGCGATCACACGCGACGGCAAGGAAGCCGTGCTCGGTATGTCGCTTGCGCGTATTAACGAGAACGCCAAGAACGTGGTCGATGCTTCGAAGGCAAAACTTAAGATCGCCCAAGAAGCGTTACCCAAGGGCGTGAAGATCGTGCCGGCCTACGACCGTACCGACATCGTCAAGAAAGCGTTGTCGACCGCGGAGCGCGCGCTCCTTGAGGGTTCGATCTTGGTTGCGATCGTGCTGTTCCTGTTCTTGGGCGAAATCCGCTCGGCCCTGGTCGTGATAGTCACCTTGCCGTTGGCGATGCTGATCGCCTTCATGTTGATGCAGCGCTACGGCTTGTCGGCGAATCTGATGTCGCTGGCGGGACTTGCCATCGGTATCGGCATGATGGTCGACGGCGCGGTGGTGATGGTGGAGAACAGCTTCCGCTTGCTGGCGCATCAAGCCGGAAAAGCCGTTAACAAGACGCACGTGATCCTAGAGGCGGCGCGCGAAGTCGTGAATCCGATCGCCTTCGCAATTCTCATCATCATCGTCGTATTTCTACCGCTTTTCTCGCTGACTGGTCTGGAAGCCAAGCTGTTCAAACCCATGGCGCTGACCATCACTTTCGCCATGGCCGGCTCGCTGTTACTGACGATTACGCTGGTACCGGTCATTTCCTCTTTGCTGCTCAAGGCTAAGGAGGAAAAGGACACCTTCTTGCTGCGCGGCGCCAAACGAATCTATGTGCCGCTGCTTGAGTGGACGCTTAATCACAAGAAAACCGTTGTCACCGCCGCGCTGGCCCTCCTTGTAGGCTCGCTGACACTGTTTCCTTTCCTAGGCAAAGAATTCATGCCGGAACTGCAAGAGGGAGCGATCATGTTCCGCGTCACCAGCATTCCCTCGACTTCGCTGGAAGAATCGATCCGCGTCTCCCAGCGCATCGACGCGTCGCTAAAGAAGAATTTCCCGCAGACAAAATCGGCGCTGGCCATGATCGGACGCGCTGAAAAAGGCGAGACTGCGGACGTCAATTACATGGAAATCCTGGTCGATGTCGGGCCGCCTGAGACCTGGCCGAAGAAGATGAGCATGCCTGAACTCTCCGACGCGATGCAGGACAAGCTGCAAGAAGACGTGCCCACCATCGTGATCGAGGCGACGCAGCCCATTCAGATGCGCGTGGAGGAGTTGATCTCCGGCGTGCGTGCCACGCTGGCGCTCAAAGTTTACGGCGATGACCTCACAACCTTGGATCGACTGGGGGTGCAGATCAAACCCATCATCCAATCTGTGCCCGGTGTCGCCGATCTGTCATTGGAGGCGAACAAGGGCAAGCCGCAGTTAGTCGTGAAGGTCAACCGCGAGGAGGCCGCACGCTATGGCATCAACGCCGACGAAGTCTTGGAGGTCGTGCAAGCCGGCATCGGCGGCGAGGAAGTGAGCACGGTTATCGATGGAGTTAAGCGCTTCGACATCGTGGTGCGCCTCGCCGACCAGTACCGCGCCAGCGTGGACGCCATTAACAACATCCCGATTCGCACCGGAAGCGGCGCGTTGGTGCCGTTCTCGCGCGTGGCCAAGGTCGAGATGGATGAGGGTTACACCTTCGTGCGGCGCGAGGCTCTATCGCGCTACGCGGTGTTGCAGATGGACGTCAAGGGGCGCGACGTCGATAGCTTCGTCAAGGAGGCTAACGCCAAGATCAAGCAGCAACTGAAGCTGCCGGACGGCTATTGGCTCGAATGGGGCGGCGCATTCGAGAATCAGCAACGCGCGATGGCGCGGCTCGCTTTGATCGTGCCGCTGACCATCGGACTCATCTTTGTGTTGCTCTACACGGCGTTTAACTCCCTCACCTATGCCACCTTGATCATCGCCAACGTGCCGTTCGCCATCATCGGCGGGGTGATCGGCTTGTTCGTGACCGGTCAGTACGTCTCGGTGCCCTCCGCGATTGGCTTCATCGCGGTTTTTGGCGTAGCGATGCTGAACGGCATCGTGCTGGTGTCGTTCTTGAACGATTTGCGCCGGCAGGGTTACTCGGTGCGCGACGCGGTGCGCCAAGGCGCCACATTGCGGCTGCGACCCGTACTCATGACCGCGTCGGTGGCCATCCTCGGGCTCGTGCCAATGCTGCTCTCGCACGGCGTCGGCGCGGAAACGCAGCGACCGCTCGCTACGGTGGTCGTGGGCGGATTGTTTACCTCGACCGCGCTGACTTTGCTGCTGCTGCCCCTGCTCTATGAATGGGTCGAAGCCCGCCAGGAGGCAAAGCGGGCATTGCAACGCGGGGAACCTAAAGTGAGCGTGACCAGCGGCGCGCCCGCCCTGGATACACCTCGGGAGAAGGAGCGATGAAAGAGATCAAAGCCTATCTGCACAAACATCGTGTTGCCGACGTCATTCAGGCGTTGACGGACGCTGGATTGTACGCCACGCCCAACGCGCCTGCTTGCCGCAACATTAGCATTGTGCCGGTCGAGAGTTTGCTAAAGCCGGTCGACAACGCAGAGCAACACTACTCGATGGATCTAGAACAACCGGTGATCCATGAGGTTAAGCTCGAATTGCTATGCGACGAGCCCGTGGTCGATCAGGTTGTCGCCCTGATCGAGCGGCACGGTCGCACCGGACAAGAATTAGCGGGTTGGATCATTGTGGCCGATCTGATCCAAGCTATCTCCATTTCGGGGCCACTGCAGCCGCCGGCCGTGGGCTAGTACTCCACAGGCTCTTTGCCGGTCTGAGCTATGAGGCGCTTCACAGAAATCTATACGTGGTTGTTCGTGATATTGCTTTTCAACCTGACCGGATGTGTCACGAGCCGGGTAATCGAGGACTCCGCGAGCGGGGTTCGGCTCGAGTCGCGCAGCGCGGTAGACATCCGCGTCGATCCTCAGCTTGCCAAGAAAGGCGATGAATGGGTTGTAACCGGCTACATCGTGCCTTTGTCGAATACCTTTGGATACGCCCTCGGGCATTTGCACGCGAGCGTCATCGATGGCCAGGGTCAAACGCAAGAATTCGCTCTTGTTCCCTATGCGCCGCAGCTGTTTCGTCTCAAAGGAGCGCGTTACTCGTCATTCTCTTGGCGGCCGCGTAGCGTTTTGACGTCCGGTTCAACTGTTCGGCTTGAGTACGCGACCGATCGACACGTGCAGTAGTCGAATGGATCAACGCAATGCAAAGGGGAGACTACTTAGGAGAAGCTATCGCGACCCGATGCCTAGATCGGCGACGCGATATCGCGTCATCCCGGCACAGGGGAGATTCGCGAGCTCGATACACAGTGTGGCATCGGGCTTTGCCCTCCGAGGAGGTTGAATGAAGCGCTTTATGGTTTACGCAACGGTGTTGGCAGTCTCGGGCAGCTTCGTCGCCACGCAGCACTGTTGGGCGCGCAATCGCGCTGGTCATTCCGGCCACGGCCTCGGTTTGCACCACATAGGGCACGGCGCGGGAAGTCATCACCGCCACCATGCGTACCACGCACACGCTTTCTTTGGTATTGGGGGACTTTACCTTCCCGCGCCGAATTACTCGGATTACTGCAATACCTGGTCCACAATTTATGACGCCGACAAATGTAGGCGGTACTCAGGCGATGCTTCGCAGCGCGAGCCGTCCTACGGCCGCGATAACCCGCTGCACCCACAGTACCAGCGCTCGCGGTGATGTCGGCGCGCAACGCTTTCGTTATGGCTGATCGCCTAGAGAAGAAGCCAATTTTCCTGGTTCGCAAGGACGTGACCTTATCTGACAGTCAATCTCCGATCGACAGCTCTTGGTCCAGCTGCTTCGCATTCTTTAGTAGTGCGTTGTCTCAATCAACCATGAAAGGAGTCACCAATGACCGCTTTAAGAACATTGACCGCTTTGGTGGTGTTGTTGTTCGCCACGGCCATCCTTGCCGCCGACGGACACAGAGACAAAGATGACGAGCATGGGCCTAATGGTGGCCAGCTCGTGGATAGCGGAAGCATGCATCTCGAACTCGCTGTGAAAGGCCAAGAGCTCATGTTGTGGGTCTTCGATCGCGCTAACAAGAAGATCACCAGCCAAGGCGCGAGCGCTACCGCGACTATTGTCGGGCAAAAAAGCAAGATTAACCTCGCGCCAGCCGGCGAGAACCTGTTAAAAGGCACCGGCACATTCGATGCGAAACCTCAGGGCAAAGTGCTCATTTCGCTGACTTTACCCGGACAACCCGCTCAGCAAGCGCGCTTCACGCCATGGCACAAGGATGATCACGGCGAGCATGCTGGACACAAAGAAGGCGATGCGCACCCGAAAAAGAAGTGACGCGGTCGCTGGATCCGCTGAGACTTTGCAACGCATCCGCGCGCCAAATGACCGGAACGCCAAAGGTGTTGATTTTCGCCTTGGTGCCTGCCTTGGCCGTAGTTCTGGGCGGGGTCTTGGCCGCGTACCGGACGCCCGGGGCTGCGGCGCGCAGCGCGGTGCAACACTTCGCAGCCGGGATCCTGTTCTGTGCTCTTGCCACGGAAATGTGGCCAGACATTGTCCATCGTCGATTGCCAGCGGTTACGCTGGCAGGCTTTTCTCTGGGCATCGCAGCGATGCTCGCCATAAAGCGGTTCTCAGAATCAAGCCTGCAAAGAACCAATGTCAAGGCCGCGCAACCCACCAGTCTATTGTTGACCCTCGGTGTCGATGTCGGGCTGGACGGTCTGCTGATTGGTGTGGGCTTTGCGGCGGGTCGCAAGCAAGGGCTGCTGCTCACCATCGCTCTGACACTCGAAGTATTCTTTCTCGGAATGTCCGGCGCAGTTGCGCTCGCTGGGGTAGGTGCCTCCCGGGCAAAGATTGTCTATACGACGCTGGGATTCGCGGGATTGCTTTTGGCTGGTGCCGCACTAGGTTCCCTGCTGCTGGCTTCAGCATCGGCGACGGTAGTGGACGCGGTGCTCTCTTTCGGACTTGCCGCTTTGTTATACTTAGTTACAGAAGAGTTACTGGTGGAAGCTCATGAAACCCCAGAAACCCCGTTTTTGACAACTATGTTTTTCGTCGGCTTCATCGTGTTGCTTACACTTGAACTGCTCTCGTGAAGGAGCCCTTGGAGCGAGCTCTTGGCTGCTGCCTAATCTTTTGAGTTTCCGTCTAGAGATTCGTTATGCCCGATGTTCGTCTTTTCGCAACACCCGTCTTCATGTACGAACTGCCCAACATGGACGAGATCAATAGGGACATTACAGCGCGCCTCATTAGCGAAGCGCATTCCGAGCCGTCGATCAAGCGCAGTAACGTCGGTGGTTGGCACTCGAGAGTTGATTTGCATGTTCGCCGCGAGTCTAGCTTTCGTACTCTTATTGACAGAATCGTGAGCAGCGTTCGCTCGTGCACTCAAACCCTTGCTTCGGACATGGGGCAACCGCAACCGCCCACTCAATGCAAGCCCCACGCCTGGGCGATGGTCATGCGAAACGGTCACTATACCCTCCCGCACGACCATTCGGAGGTGCATTGGGCGACGGTGTATTACGCCGATGCAGGGGATGCAGACGCGAATCAGTGCCCCGATTCCGGGTTGCTTGGTTTGGTTGATCCGCGTCATGGGGGAAGACCAATCCCAGGACTCGATCTCGTCGGCGGCACCTTCTACGTGCAACCGAAGGCAGGTCAGCTACTGATATTCCCCGGTTGGGTTCTACACTACGTTAACGCTTACCAAGGCCAGCGACCGCGCGTATCGATCTCATGCAACGTGACATTGGAAGTGACTGGGTACTCCCGTTGAATTCTCAGGAGGCTATTGCGTATCGCCGGCGTCCGATGACGCTTACCCGAAGCAGCGCGCAGTTATTGGCACGTGTCAACCTGGAATGTGAGATACAGCAACGTGGCACTCATCTTTATGACAAGTGATCCTAAACTGCGCGATGCCTGTTTCAGCGGGTGCGACGCAGAGCGCTCATTCGCGCTGCGGGTGTTTGTCACCATCTACGCTGTTCGCGCTGACCTCTCGCGTGCGCTCTTCGACGTTCGCACGAGCTCATCCGCATGTGCAAGCTGGTTGAGAATACGGCAGCGGGCTGCTTCCTTCGATCCCGTGCAGCGCGCTCGCAGTGTTTTGAGGTGGGTCTGTAGGGTTTGCAGAGTCTCGATGCGCGTTTTGACCTGCCTGATATGTGCGTCGAGCAAGCAACAAACCGTGCCGCAGTTTTGCGTGGGCGCGTCTTTGCAATGCAGTAGCTGTCGGATTTCAGTCAACCCCAAATCTAGTGCGCGGCAATGGCGGATGAAAGTCAAGCGTTCAGCGTGCGTTTGATCGTAAACGCGATAGTTGCCGCTGCTGCGCGCGGCCTTCGGCAAGAGGCCGACGCGTTCGTAGTAGCGGATCGTTTCGATTGCAGTGCCCGTGCATCTTGCGAGCGCCCCGATCTTCATGGTGAGTATGCAAGTGAAATGTGGCGGTCGACCTATTATGCGCTTGACTCTGGAGTTGGTACAGACTTTCTACTAGGTGGACTTCAAACTTGCCACGCTGGAAGTGCGACGCTTTCTGAACACCGTATCACCGCTTACGTCGTCGACAACGGTCCATGCTGGCGGCTGTGGACGAAGCGCGACTTTGATGCGCGTAATCAGTGGCACCGCAGCTGCGGCCGCTCTCGTGCTGTGCGGTCACATAGATTCCGCGGAAATGCTTGAGATCGAGCCGCTTAAGCACCAGATAGAGGTAGTGGGTAAACGACTCAACACGCTGTGTTACGCCACCGGTAGCACCGGGCGCAAAACAGAGATGCAGGAGCATTGGGAGATGGTGCAGACTTACTTGCGGCGTGTTCAGTATACGGTCCGGATGATGCCTGATGCGGGCGCCGCGATGGTCATGAATCCGGGAACAATACGCAGGGGCTCTCACATCGACTGGGTGGCGGCTTGCCCAATGATGGGTGAATCCAGAAATCGGTCGTGGATCGATTCGGATGTGGAGTCTGGGCAATATTGTGTGAAGATGCGTGAGAATGTCGGGCGGATGCACGAGCAGGTAGCCAAGATCGCACAAACCGTGGAGCAGGCTGAGCAGCAAGAATTGATGCGCGCACACTGGCTTGATAGCTATCGCCGAGTACAGTCGATCCGCGGAAAGGATTGGATGTGGGGCGCAGACGCACGAAGCGAAAAAGCCCTGCCTGCGCCTTCGTCTCTAGGAGCCGGGTTTGCGACGCCGGCCTCGTCGGCTCCCAAGCTCATCAATCAGTATTGCACCCATTGCCATGCAGCCCCTCGGCCTGAGTTGTTGACGTGGGAAGAATGGGATGCCGCAATGTCCCCTCTTGTTGCGAACCAGAAGATTTTCAGCACATATCACGGGCTCGGCGCAAAGGCACCGAGCGAGGCCGAGATAGGCGTTATCCTTGGTTACATGCGTAGGTTTGCCCAGTGAGGCACAGGACAGACGATTCTCGGCCGCACAGGTTTTCGTTCAACGTTGGTCCTCTTGGGATCGGCGTGAGACTGGCCGCTTAATCGTTGGCAGCGAGCATTAGCACTACAATTCCCTCTTCCGCTATGGTGAATGCGACCGCAGTCTTCTACATCCAGGAAATGAACTGCCCGACCGAAGAGGCGCTGATCCGCGACCGGCTAAAAGGCATGGAAGGGATAGAGGGGTTGCGATTCAATCTGATTGGCCGCGAGCTTACGGTTGAACACCGGATGGCATCTATCGAGCCGATTAGCGCTGCCCTAGCGTCGCTCGATATGGCGGCCACGGTGAGGTCAGACTCTTTGCGCAGTACTGTGCCCGCTGACCATCAACATGCGAGTCTGTCTGGTAGCTATGCGATTGCTCCCCGAACCTGGCTGCTAATGGGGATATCCGGGCTTGCTGCCGTCAGCGCAGAAGTGCTGGCCTGGACGACCGGGCGCGAAGATCATTGGCCCGTGATCGTGCTGGCGTTGCTCGCAATTCTAACCGGTGGACTGGATACGCTGAGGAAAGGCTGGATCGCGCTCAGACATTTTTCGCTCAACATGAACTTTCTCATGTCCATCGCCGTCATTGGCGCGGCGCTCATTGGACAGTGGCCGGAGGCAGCGGTCGTGATCTTCCTCTTCGCGTTGGCGGAAATGATCGAAGCGCTCTCGTTGGAGCGGGCGCGCAATGCGATCAAGGGGTTACTGGCAATGACGCCCGAACTTGCCACCGTGCGAGATGACGGGGGCATTTGGCGCGAGATTGCGGCGCGCGAGGTTGCGGTTGGCGCGCGAGTGCGCGTGAAGCCGGGCGAGCGCATCCCGCTCGACGGTATTGTGTTGGAGGGCCAAACGACCGTCAACCAAGCGCCCATCACCGGGGAAAGCATCCCAGTTCCGAAGCAGCCGGGCGATCCGGTATTCGCCGGCACCGTCAACGAACGTGGTGCGTTCGACTATCAAACCACGGCTACCCAAAATCACTCAACCTTGGCGCGAATCGTCGCCACTGTGCAGGAAGCGCAAGGGCAACGCGCGCCGACGCAGCGCTTCGTCGACCAGTTTGCGCGCTACTACATCCCCGCCGTGGTTGTTCTCGCGATTCTGGTTGCGGCGATTCCGCCGCTCTTTATGGGCGCGGCCCTTCAACCGTGGCTCTACAAAGCGTTGGTGTTGCTCGTGATCGCCTGCCCTTGCGCCCTGGTGATATCGACGCCGGTTACCGTTGTCAGCGGCTTAGCCGCTGCGGCCAAGCATGGGATCCTCATCAAGGGTGGCCTGCATCTGGAGCAAGGACGAAAGCTGCGAGCGCTCGCCCTGGACAAGACAGGCACCATTACGATTGGTAAGCCTTCAGTTACCGACACACTTCTGGTTGCCGAAGGCGATGGTGTCCAGCATCTGCGATTGGCGGCAAGCTTGGCCAATCGCTCCGATCATCCCGTTTCAACTGCGGTGGTGAGCTATTGGCAAGCGCAGCATTCGACTGACCGCGCTATGGAAGTAACCGATTTCGAGGCCATCACTGGCCGCGGCGTTAAAGGTAGGATTGCCGGGGACACTTTCTATCTTGGCAACCATCGTCTGATTCACGAGTTGGGCGTGTGCGGTCCTGAGCTGGAGGCGAGGCTCGTGGCGCTCGAGCGGGATGGGAAAACCGCTGTTTCGCTCAGCACTGCTTCGACGCCACTTCTCGTTCTGGCGGTTGCGGACACGATCCGGGAAACCAGCGTCGACGCTGTACAACGGCTGAAGCAAGTGGGGGTAGTGGCCGTTATGCTAACTGGCGATAATGTGCATACGGCTCAGGCGATCGCCAGCAAAGTCGGCATCGCTGATGCGCGAGGTGACTTGCTGCCCGAGGACAAGCTAGAAGCTATCAACGGTCTCGTTTCCCAATACGGTCACGTTGGCATGGTCGGAGACGGCATCAACGACGCGCCAGCCCTCGCCAGAGCCGATATCGGCTTCGCCATGGGCGCAGCGGGCACCGACACCGCATTGGAGACGGCGGATGTGGCGCTGATGGATGACGATCTTCGCAAGATCGCCGATTTCATCACCCTCAGCCGGAACACACACCGTGTCCTGACGCAAAACATCACCCTTGCGCTGGGCATCAAAGCCATATTCCTCGCACTGGCGCTGGCTGGAAAAGCGACGCTGTGGATGGCGGTGTTTGCCGATATGGGTGCAAGCCTGCTTGTTGTGCTCAACGGGCTACGCCTTATCCGCTCCTTCAATCACGCGAGCCGGTAGGACAAGTTGCTGACTACTTGTTTGTGTCGACGCTCACCGTAGCTTGGGCAATCGGGCGAGTCCTGGGGGCATCTAAATGTAACAGTGGATTCTCAACTCTGAGGAGTACTTTGGCAATGAGGTTGAACAGATTGATTCGCTTTTCGTCCGTTTTCGCTGGATTGAGCGCGTTCACGCTCGCGGGATGCGCAACGACACATTCAGATCTTGATGGCACCAGTGGGCCGATTCGCGTCCATACCGGATCGCCCCCCGGCATTCGAATCGAACCACATGTTTACCAAGAGGGTAGCGATTTTGTAGTTGCTGGCTTCGTCAAGCCGAGGGGGGTAAGCCTGGGGAGTCAGGCAGGTCATGTTCATATCACCGTGGTTGATCCGCAGGGGATGACAAGAGACTCAGTAATGGTGCGCTACATTCCGCAAGTCTTTCCTAGCAAAGGCCCACGGCGTTCGGCGTTTCACTGGCGTGCGGCAACAGTGCCGCCAACTGGATCGACGGTACGCGTAGAGTACGCCGAGGATCGGCACGAAGCCAAGCCATGAGCGGTCTCGGCTAGACACGCGCGCGCCACTGCTCGACCGCGCACCCATGCGGTCTTGCGTAGTCTGACTCAACAGAGCGATTTCGGGCAGGGCACGCGTAGCTGCCGGCAGGCGAGGTGCATAGACCCGGGCCGCTTCCCTCTTGACCGCCTGGACGATCAGTGCACAGCACACTGGCCGCACTGACATCCCGCTTACGGAGCCGGGCGAGGATGATGCGAAGGAACTGAGCGCGCAGCTGGGCGGCTGGAGCTTCGCCAAAGTGTTCACCCGCCCGCTGCAACGTGCGGGCTAGAACATCACCGGTGTTCGGTAAACTGGGCGTCGTGCCGTCTAATCTTAAGTTCGCTTTGCACTGTGGCGATCAATCTGCGTAGCGCCGGCAAGTTCTCACGCGCGGCTTCTTCCCCGGCACGAATCAACCACTCTCGATCATTGAAACCTAACTGCCCGGAAGTCTTGATCCGCGGCCGGATGACGAGATTTGCTAGCTCCAACTCGTGTTCCTTGATGCGTTGCGTGGCGATGGTGAACGACTGAAACAACACGCTGAGTGTGTTGGAGAGCTCGGCGTGCTCGGGCGGAAAGGTCGCGTCCACGGCGATAACGAGGCGCGCGCCGAGCGCGCGCGCGATCGTCACTGGCACCGGGCTCGTGATCTGTCCGTCGGCAACGAGCGCATCGTCAATCCGCGGCGGGGCGAAGGCGCCGGGCACTGAACATGACGCGCGCACGGCCAGCCCGGTGTTGCCACGCGTGAAGACCTGCGGTTTACCGGTATGCAGATTGGTGGCGACGATCGCGAGCCGTCTCGGTAAAAGCTCAATCGGACGTGCGCCGACGACACGATCGACAAATCGTTGCAAACGCTCGCCACGGATAAACCCCAAGTTGCCCCGCAAGAGGGGCAGGCCAAGATCGGGAATGGTGAAGTCCATCAGGATGGATTTGTCTACGGTCCGCGCAGTGTCAGTTAGTTGCCGCGCGTTTAACCCTGCGGCGTATGCCGCTGCTACGATGCTGCCCGCGCTGCTGCCGACGATCAGATCGGGCTCGATTCCGGCCTCTTCCAGTACACGAATAACACCGATATGCGCGAAGCCGCGTGCCGACCCGCTCGACAATACCAGTGCGATGCTGGGTCGAGAAGTGTCTAGCGCACGGATCGGACCGGTCTTGGGTTGCTCCGACACCGGGATGGGCTTTTGTACGCTCGCACACGCCGACAGCAATAGCAGCGTTAGGCTCACAGCAAATCGGGCCCACGACGGCCCGCGTCGACGGCTTAGCATGCTGATCGCTCGTCAGCGACTGGGTTAGTGGAGACATGCCCCCAGCCGATGTAGCCCGTGCCGAGCAACGTCGAGCGCCATTGGAACTCCGGCACCCATTGGCGCAGGTAACTCCACGGTGCCTGCAAGCCCTCATAGGTCGTCAGGTAGTTTCGCGCCCGCCACATAGCGAACCAGGTTAACGGCGCAAGCCATGCATCTGCCTTCTTAAAGCCCGCTACCGCCACGCGTGCGTAGGGTCTCGCTTGAGCAAATAAGCGCGCCAACGCCTCCGGTTGCCGGAGCACATCGTGGGTGTAGTGAAACAAGAGGGCATCAAACCGATGCTCGCGCAGATCTGCGCCCAAGACATCGCCCTCGATGACTTGCACGTTGTCCCAGCCATGGCGCTCGATCCGCGCACGCGCCTGGCGACCCATCTCTGGCGAGAGCTCCACACCTACCACCGAGCCATACCTACCGACACCGGCGCACAACTGTAGGAAACTCAATCCCGTGCCGCAGGCCACATCCAGCACGCAGTCACCGGAGCGCAAGCCCAACAGCGCAATCGTCTCCGATCTAATGCTGGAAACCCGCACACAACTTGCGTCATAGTTCAGCGCGATGGCGCGGTAGTTTTCGATCGCCTGGTTAGCATCGGGTTTGCCAAAGTTCATGGACTACTCCTTGTGCTGCGCTGCGAAGCAACAGACTGAGCTTCTTTTCGCGTAGTCAGTTCGCGCGCTGCGGTGTCACCTGAAGGCGTCGGTGCTGGTGCAACGCGTTCTAAGGCCGAGCTAGCTGCGGGATGGGTACGCTCTAAGCGCAATTTCCGCGCGCGCGGCCGGCGCATGAGCAGATATCCGGCGGGGATGACGAACATTGAGAGCAGTGGCGCCGTTATCATGCCGCCGACCATCGGCGCCGCGATGCGCTGCATGACCTCCGATCCTGTGCCGCCGCCGAACATAATCGGCAGTAGCCCAGCCAGAATGACCGCCACCGTCATCGCTTTCGGCCGCACCCGCAGTACTGCGCCTTCTCGGATCGCCGCGTGCACCTCGTCCATGGTGATCGGCGTACCTTGCTGTTGCCGCTTCTCGAGCGCGTGCTTCAAATACAGCAGCATAATCACGCCGAACTCCGCCGCCACCCCGCCGAGCGCGATAAAGCCGACGGCGGTCGCTACCGACATCGCATGCCCGAGCAGATACATCAGCCAAAATCCACCCACCAACGCAAACGGCAACGACGCCATGATTAGAAATGCCTCGTCAAAGCGGCGAAACGTTAGATAGAGCAGAACGAAGATGATGAGCAGAGTGAACGGCACCACCACTTTCAGCTTTGCGGTGGCGCGTTCCAGGAACTCGAACTGCCCGGACCATGCGATCGAATAGCCAGCGGGCACTTTGACTTCGCGCGCTACAGCTTGCTGCATGTCGTTGACCGCCGATCTGAGGTCACGGCCGCGGATATCGACATACACCCAACCCGACAAACGCGCGTTCTCGCTTCTGAGCATCGGCGGTCCATCGGTGATGCTGACCGTGGCCACAGCTGAAAGCGCAATCTGCGCGCCGCGCTCGGTCAGCACCGGCAGTTGGCGTAGCTTCTCGACCGAATCGCGCACTTCGCGCGGGTAGCGCACGCTGATCGGAAAGCGCTGCCGCCCCTCAACCGTCTCGCCGATGTTCTCGCCGCCGATGGCGGCGGAGACGATGCTCTGCACGTCACTGATATTCAAACCGTAGCGCGACGCCTTGTCGCGATCGATTTGCACGTCGATGTAGCGCCCGCCGGTCAAGCGTTCCGCTAGCGCGGAACTGACGCCCGGTACGCTCTTGACAACGCGCTCGATCTCCCCGGTGATCCGATCGATGTCGGCCAGATCCGCACCCGCTACCTTGACGCCCACGGGGCTCTTAATGCCGGTCGCAAGCATGTCGATGCGGTTGCGAATGGGCGGCACCCAGATATTGGCGAGCCCGGGTAGCTTTACGGTGCGATCCAGCTCCTCAACCAGCTTCTCGGACGTCATGCCAGGGCGCCACTCGGAGCGAGGCTTGAACTGAATCGTCGTCTCCACCATTTCAAGCGGGGCGGGATCGGTAGCCGTCTCCGCGCGGCCAATCTTGCCGAACACCTGCTTGACTTCCTGCACCTGCATGATCAGCTTGTTGGTTTGCTGCAGCACTTCGACCGCTTTACCTGCCGAGAGGCCGGGCAGCGCAGAGGGCATGTAGAGCAGATCACCTTCGTCCAGTGGCGGCATGAACTCGCCGCCGATTCTGGCGATGGGAATGACCGTCGCTGCCACAACTCCGAGCGCCAGCACCAAGGTGGCACGCGGAAAGCGCAGCACGCCATTTAGCAGCGGCCGATACAGCGCGATCAGGGCTCGATTCAGCGGGTTCTTCGTTTCATCGGGAATCCTGCCTCGAATCAGATACCCCATGAGCACGGGGATCAAGGTCACCGACAAACCGGCGGCAGCGGCCATCGCATAGGTTTTGGTGTAGGCGAGCGGCGAGAACAAGCGGCCCTCTTGCGCTTCCAAGGTAAACACCGGGATAAACGACAGCGTGATGATCAGTAGGCTAAAAAACAGCGCCGGCCCGACCTCAGCCGCCGCCGCGCCAATGACTTGCCATTGCTCGCTGCCGGCAAGCTTCTCGCCCGGGTGGGCGTGCCGCCACGCTTCGATATGCTTGTGCGCGTTCTCGATCATTACCACCGCAGCATCGACCATGGCGCCGACCGCGATCGCGATGCCGCCGAGCGACATGATGTTGGCGTTGACGCCCTGATAGCGCATGACGATGAACGCGATCAGGACACCGAGCGGCAAGGAAACGATCGCGACAAACGCTGAACGTAAGTGGAACAGGAACACCAAACACACCAACGCGACGACGATGAACTCCTCGATTAGCTTGCCGGTGAGATTGTCGACGGCGCGCTTGATTAACTCGGAGCGGTCGTAGGTCGTCACGATTTCAACGCCGGGCGGTAGACTTGCCTTAAGCTGTTGCAGTTTGGCTTTGACCGCCTCGATCGTTTCCAGCGCGTTCTTACCCGAGCGCATGACGATGACGCCGCCCGCAACTTCGCCCTCGCCGTTGAGTTCAGCGATGCCGCGGCGGATCTCCGGGCCGATTTGGATACGCGCCACATCGCCGAGCAGAACCGGCACGCCGGCTTCTGTTGTTAGCAGCGGAATCTTGCGGAAGTCGTCCAGCGTCTTGAGATAGCCACTGGCGCGCACCATGTACTCTGCTTCGCCTAGTTCCAACACCGAACCGCCGCTTTCTTGGTTGGCGTTTTGCACCGCTTGGGTCACTTTGCTGTGCGCGATGTTGTAGGCGCGCAGCTTGTCCGGATCCAGCACGATCTGATACTGCCGCACGACGCCACCCACGCTCGCGACTTCGGCGACATTGGGTACCGCCTTCAGTTCATACTTGAGAAACCAATCCTGCAACGCCCGCAACTGCGACAGATCGTGCTGGCCGGAACGGTCGACCAATGCGTACTCATACACCCAGCCGACACCGGTTGCATCGGGCCCAAGTGAAGCCGTGGCCCCTTTGGGCAGGCGTGCCTGCACTTGATTGAGGTACTCCAGCACGCGCGAGCGCGCCCAGTAGAGATCGGTGCCGTCCTCAAACAACACGTACACGAAGGAGTCGCCGAAGAACGAGTAGCCTCTTACCGTTTTCGCGCCAGGCACCGAGAGCATGGTGGTGGTGAGCGGATAGGTGATTTGATCTTCAACGATGCGCGGCGCTTGCCCCGCAAAGGTGGTGCGGATAATCACCTGTACGTCGGACAGATCGGGAATTGCATCGAGCGGCGTTCTGGCGAGCGACCACACACCCCACGCTGTCACCATCAGGCTCGTTAACAGCACCAGGAAACGATTGGCGATCGACCAGTGGATGAGCCGGGCGATCATGGTTTCTTACCTTCGGCCGGGGCACTCGATCTGCTCGCCGCAGGTCTCATAGGCGTTATGGAGCTCAGTTCGAATCCGCCCTTTTGGCCGGCGTGAAATTCAAAGCTCACTTGATCGCCGTTGGTCAAGTTCTGCGGCAAGCCGGTTGCAGGGATGCGGAAGTCCATCGTCATCGGACCCCAATTGAGGCTGGGTACGGGGCCATGCGATATGGTCACGGCATCCTTGCCGATGTGTTCAAGCTTGCCTTCGGCGCGGTGGGTTTGGACTGACGGCGCCCCTGTCGGCTGTGCAGCGGCTGCGGGCATTGCTTCCATGCGCCTGGTCGTCGCCTTCAGGCTCGCCTCGGAATCGATCAAGAACTGACCGGAGACCACTACCTTTTGCCCTGCCGCGAGGCCTTTGCGGATTTCGGTTTGTCCCTCCGACTCCATACCGATTTCGACATCCGCCGGCTTGAACTTGCCTTCGCTTTCGGCGACGAGGACGACATTGCGTGTGCCGGTTTGAATCACCGCTTCGGTCGGTACTACGAGGAGGTCTATTTGTGACGTCGCGTCGAAAGAGATAGTTGCAAACATACCTGGAGAGAGTTTGCCCTGTGGATTGGCTAACTCAATACGTACCTTGAGCGTGCGGGTGGTGGGATTGACTTCAGGCAAGATCGCAGCAACTTCGCCGCTGAACACCGTGCCTGGGTAGGCTTGCGCGCGCGCTTGCACCACGTTGCCGGGCGCCACCGCGCTCGCCTGCGCTTCCGGCACTTCGGCGTTGACCCACACGCTCGCAAGATCGTTGATGCGGAACAAGGTCGTGCCTGGCATCACCGTCATGCCTTCACGGACGCCGAGCTCGGTAATGACACCGTTGATGGGGGCGCGCAACGTAATTCGAGCTTGCACATTGCCGCTGCGTTCGATGCTGCGGATGTGCTCCTCGGTCATTCCCACGAGGAGCAGGCGCTGACGTGCGGCGCTGCGCAGATCCTCCATGTCCGCTGCTTGCATACGCCGCAGGGCAAGGTATTCTTCCTGCGCGGCTACCCATTCCGGTGCGAGAATCTCCACCAATGGCTGGCCCTTGCGCACTGGATCGAGCGGCGCACGGGCAAACAGCCGCTCGACGTAGCCGTTCGCCCGCGCTTGCACGACGGCGACATTGCGCTCGTTGTAGGCGACGCTGCCGACAGCAGAGACTTTTTGGGCAAGCGATCCTTTGATGACTTCGGTGGTGCGCACGCCCAGGTTCTGCACCACGCGTGGCGAAATACTAACTTTGCCTTCATCCGCACCGTCTTCGGCGTAGACCGGCACTAACTGCATATCCATAAACGGCGATTTGCCTGGCTTGTCGAACTTCTGTCCAGGCACCATCGGATCGTGCCAATACAATACTTTTCGACCGTCTTTTGACTCGACTGCGCTCGCGCTAGCGGTAGAGCTTGCGTTGCCCGCCACGGGCATGGACGTCATTGCCGACATCTGCCGCATGGCATACCAGTAGCCAACGCCGGCAGCAACGCTCGCCAGTACCAGCGCCACAAGCCCTAACAGAATTCCGCGTTTCATTTCACTTCCTTCATGGCGCTGCCCTCCGGTACTAGGAAATTGAGCTGCGCCCAGGCACGCGCCAATTCCGCTTGCGTCTGCACATCTGCTAAGCGCGTATCGAGCACCGTCCGGCGCGCCTCGAGGGCAGTGGCTAAATTGCCACGCCCTGAGCGATACGCAGCCAGGGCTGCGGCAGCGGCTTCACGCGAGAGCGGAACCAACTCTTGCCAGTAGCGCTTGAGGCGCTCGCGCGCCGTTTCCCAATCGGCCAGCATTCGCTTGATCTCGGCCTCGTGCATGCGGCGCGCTTCCTCGCGCTCTGCTCGAACTTGTCGCAGCGCCTCGTTGCGCGCGGCGATGACGGGGTCCTGGCGTTGTTTGCTGAAGATCGGCAGATCGACCTTCGCTTGGATGCTCAGCATGTTGGAAAAGGACGAGCCCCTTTGCGCATACGCCAGTTCCAGACTCCAATCCGCTTGTTTGGCGGCCTGCGCCTGCGCGATGTCTGCGCGCGCCATCGCCTCCAGCGGCCGGTAGAGCAACAGCTGCGGGTGATGCTCCAGCACTTGCAGAAACTCATTCGGCGCATGTGGCAAGACGTTGAAGGACGGCGGCTTATCAAGCGGCCGTACTATTTCCTTTTCACCGACATAGCGCGCGAGCGATGCCTGCGCGCGTTTGAGGTCGCGCGCTATCTCTTGGATGCGGTCTTGGACTTGCACGCGGGCGGTGCGGGCCAAGATGGGATCGGCAGGACTGCCCTTACCACCTGCTAGCGCAGCGCGCGCGGCTTCAGTTAGTAGTGCTGTCTCGCCCTCAAGCTCGCGTAGGACACGCAGGCGCTGCTCGAGGAAATAGCAATCCAGCCACGCCAGCGCGACTTCACGGCGCATCTCGGTGCGTGCGCCAATCACTTTCGCGAGTTCGCGATCGCGCTCGGCCACCGCTTTGGCTTCGCGCGCTTGCAGTTTGGCTGTGCGAGTAAATTCCTGACTGATGCCAATTTTGCGCATGGTCATGAAGTCGCGCCCTAGGCTAAAGGCGTCGGGACCATCCACCGGCAGGTTATCAATCCCAACACCGAGTTGCGGATCGGGCCGTTGACCGGCGCTGACGATAAGACTGTCAGCGGCGCTGATTGCCGCTGCTTGCGCGGCTAGCTGGGGCGAGCGCGCCTGCGCTAGCTTAAGAGCCTCTACTAGAGACAGCGGCGCAGGGTCTTGTGCGAAGCTCGCGAGCGGCGCGACGGCGGCTGCTACGAGTGAAGCGGGGAAAATCCACACGAATGCGTGGCGCATCCGAGTGCGTACTGATAAGAACATGAACGATCTCCATGCGAAATCCTACGCTCGCCAAGACCGATCGGTCCGGGCAAGTCCAAAACTCGCGTGGGAGCGCTCTAAATTAGTAAGCTACAAAAGCGAATGGGAATGGGAGGATCGCTGGTGCGCGCAACGCGCACAGTCGGGAACAAGGAGTGCTTGGGCGGCTGGCTCGGTGAAACCACCAAGATTGGTAAGCATGGTGGCGCCAGGACAAGTTGGCTACCGGTGTCCAGCGATTGGTCATCGGCAGTGCAGTGTGCCAGACATAGGGCGCGGTTCATACCGCCTTCATCATCACATGCCGGTTTTTCCGCCGGAGCCATTGCCTTCGCCAGATCGGCGCCAGACATGAGACAACCGCTCACAGCAAATGCCGCTTGCGCAAAGAGCGATAGCAGCAACAGGAGCTGCGCAATTCGACGGCGAGTTTGGCTAGTGATCATTCTTTAGCTAGGATAGCGCTTGCGCCGCACGTTGTCCACGCTGAGCTTGTTGTGGGCGCCCTGCTACCCGAGCCCGGCTGCAAGCGAATGCGGGCGCTTCCCGTTTCAGGAAGACGTGGAATAACGATTTCGGCATCGAGCGCGCTCGCGCGAACCAACTATCTCTCGGTGGCTTTTGTGGCATTCGATTGGCTCTCCATCAAGTGCCCGTGCGCTTGCCAGCACCGTTGCAGTTTTTCAAGCTCTGCTTGCGGCGCACGCTTTTGCGCCGCTGTCTTCTCGATCTGCAAGATGAGAAATGGATCTCGACCAGCATGAGCAAAGCTTGCGAAGAGTAGAACAGTCGTGGACAACAACAAGGCGAAAGTAGTCTTCATAAAATATCCTCAGTATGCATTAAGCTCCCAGTTGCTGGGCGCCTACCGCAAGCAACCGGCAGGGCAACTGCAGTATTGCCTCCGGTTTTACCGCGGCCCTCACCAAGAGGTAAACTTTTTGTCACGCTGTGCGCTCACAGCTCACCGTGCTGGCGCAGCTGATGCGCTGAGCGGCATGACGGACGTAAGAAGTGGTGATTCATGGCAATCTCCCTTTCCAATTAGCTCCATGTCAGGCCCGAGAGCGGTTTCTCGCCAATCCGCTGAACTGGGATGCAGCGGATTAGTGATCTCTGAAAATGGCGCGGCCATGGTTTTCGCCGTCGGCGCCCACACACGACCAGCCAAACCAGCCGCGTAGTAGAACTGATTCAATAAACTAGAACGTGAGGTAACAAAAAAGCGACGCTTCGTACAAGGCCAGGCATTGCTGGGCCGCGCTCAAGCGCTACCTCCCACGCCTGACCGGCTTGCGGTCTCTGCCTGTTAGCACCGGCACGCCGGCTCTTCCCGCCATGACTGGCTTGGAAGTTACCGCTTCTGTGCCGACGAAGGTCGTGCCACTGGTCGCGGTCGGGACCTCAGCTGGACGATCTTGAGCTGACGCACGATTTCGCGCTGTGACGGCCGCGCACCCGCTTAGGGCGAACAGCAAAACTATGATGAGTAGCGTACGCATGGCGCATCTCCAAAAGACAATCAAACCCGCCGCCATGAGGGCGGCAACTGGGGAGACTGGCGCTGGCGCTAATTCAGAAAATGGCCGAAGCGGAGATACCGCGGGCGTTCCGCGAAGTTGAGGGGGGCAGAGAAATCACGCTGAGGTGAAGCTCGGGGGAGCTCGGGCAACGTCATGTGCAGCGGCCCGGCAGGATAGGTGTCCATCGTCAGCGGCACGACGGACAGCCTATCGCCTTGATCGGCTTGCGCGTCTTGCAGGCAATGAGGCAGGCAGGCAGTGCGATTAGCCGTGTCGTGCATACCATGGCTACCGCTCATCCGCGCGCTGCCAACGGCCGACGCAGCGCTTACTTCCGCTATCGCGCACGCCTGCGCGACATGCGAAAGCTGGGTAAACAACATCAGACCCAGCACCAACCTGGCGAAGGCCGTAATCGAATGCCGAAAGAGGCGAGTCATGTCGAAACCGTACCCAGTGATCATGCGACCAGTAATTGGTGAACTAGTTCCGGTTGGCATCTTTCCCGCCCGAAAGGGCGAGGATTCCCTCAGCAGGCGGTGTCGTCCAGCTGTGCTTGATAAGGGTTTACAGTTGCGCTAAAGTGCAACTATACATGCTCACGGTACCAAGGCTGCGTCTTCCTCGCGGCTCGGTTGGCCTCGGTTTCAAACTGTTCCATGTCACTACACGCTGTTTTATCGCAATTGTGCGCTGGCCATTGCAGCTGCACCGATGTCTAAATCGTGACACTCAACTTCTACTCCATCATTTTGGCTGCCCTATGCATTTAGTTACCGTCAAATCCGAAGAAGTCTTCCAGGCCCTTGCCGATCCCATTCGGCTTAGGATCCTGCGCCTCATGTCTCTGACCGGCGAGGAGTCCTGCCTTTGTGAGCTCGTCGATACATTGCACGAGCCCCAATACAAACTTTCCAAGCACCTAAAGATTTTGAAGCAGGCGGGGTTGCTCACTGCGGAAAAAGAGGGGCGCTTCATCTACCATCGCCTAGTCAAACAGCCCGCGTATCTCGAATCGATCTACGAAGCGATTCGGGCCCTGCCCGACCCAGATCGCATCTTCAAGAACGATCTGAAGCGTTTTCGCGCGCGAATGTGCTTGCGCGAAGACGGGCGTTGCCGCGTGGGAATACAAACCCGCGAACTCGCAACCGCGAGCGAGTAATGACCGCCGCAAGCGCGGTGGCGGTCCGCGCTCCTGCGCCGCGTCCCTGGCGCGGTGCGCGTGTGGCCAGCGCGGCCTTCGCCGCATTGCTTCTCGTCGCGGGATTAGTCGGGCGCGAGACCGCCGCGACTATTGTTCGGGGCTGCTGGGCTAGCAGTTGGGATCGGCGATCCTGGTTCTCGCTTTCTTCGATCTCGGAGGCATTGGAGCAATTCACCTAAGACTGCGCTGGTTCGCCGCGATGAGCAGGAGCTTCGCGTCGCCGGTCGAGTCGCCCAGAATCATCCTTGATTGAACTCGCAGGAATGTCGCTCACACTTCATGTTCTAGCCATGGTGCTGCTTGGGGCCGGTGCGCCGCTGGGCGCGTCGGCCTCCGCACAGCCGCCAGCAGATACCGCCGCCAAGGCCAAGCAGGTTTGGCAGCTGCTTGACTACGTGGCCGTCGACTATGTTGGTGCAGTCTCGCAGGGGGCAGTGCTCAAGGAATCCGAGTACGCGGAGATGCAGGAGTTCGCGGCCACTGCACGACGCCAGCTCGGGGAGCTTCCGAGGGGTGATGCCTCCGCCAGCCTGCAGCGCGAAGCCGCGCAACTGCAGGCCTCGGTCGCCGCCAAGGCCGATCCCGCCGTCGTGGTCAAACAGGCGCAGCAGCTCGCGGCGGATGTGCTGAAGGGCTATCCGTTTCCCGTCGCACCGAGCGCCGCTCCTGACCTCGCGAAGGGAGCGAGCCTGTTCCAGGCGCAATGCGTCGGCTGCCACGGCACCCGGGGACATGGCGATGGCCCGCTGGCCGCCACACTGGAACCGAAGCCCACGGCCTTGTCGGAGCCCGGCCGGGCGCGCGAGCGCACGCTGTTCGCGCTGCATCAAATCATCAGCAATGGTGTCAACGGCACGGCTATGGCGAGCTTCGCCTCACTGCCCGAGCAGGATCGCTGGGCGCTCGCGTTCTTCGTCGGCACCCTGCCGTACTCGCAGGACGACAAGCTCGCCGGTGAGAAGCTGTGGCACTCCAATGCGGACCTTCGCCAGGCGATTCCCAGCCTCGATGCGCTGACCCAAACCTCCGAGCACGCGCTCGCCGAGCGCTCGGACGAGGCTTCCGCGAAGGCGGTGACCGCCTATCTGCGCAGCCATCCGCAGGCGCTTGGCGCCGCCACCATCGGCGGCACCGGTGTCGCCAAGGCCAAGCTAAAGGAGAGCCTGGCGCTCGTCGAACACGGCGACCGAATGGCGGCGAAGCAGCTCGCGCTGTCGGCCTACCTCGATGGCTTCGAGCCGGTGGAGCCGGCGCTGGCCACACGTGACCGGGCGCTGTTCGAGAAGATTGAGGCCGGCATGGTGGCTTACCGCGCCGCCATCGGCAGCGCGAGCCTCGACGCGCTGCGCTCGTCGGAGCAGGGGCTGCAGAAGTTGCTCGACGAGGCCGACGCCGCACTCGCCCCGTCGGCAAACGATGCCGCCGCGGCCTTCGTTGGCGCGCTGACCATCTTGCTGCGCGAAGGCCTGGAGGCGCTGCTCGTACTGGTGGCGATGGTTGCATTCCTAAAGAAGGCCGAGCGGCGCGACGTGCTCGTCTATGTACACGCGGGCTGGATCCTTGCGCTGGCCGCCGGCGGCGTGACCTGGGCCGTGGCGACCTACCTGGTCGTCGTCAGCGGCGCGAGCCGCGAACTCACCGAAGCCTTCTCGTCGCTCTTCGCGGCGGTCGTACTGCTCGGCGTGGGCATGTGGATGCACCAGAAGAGCGTCGCCGGGCGCTGGCAGGTGTACCTGAAGGAGAAGCTGTCGGCGGCATTGAACAAGCGCACCGCGTGGTTCCTGTTCTCGCTGGCCTTCATCGCGGTCTATCGCGAAGTCTTCGAGACGGTGCTGTTCTACGCGGCGTTGTGGACCGAAGGTAACGGGTGGCCACTGCTCGCCGGCTTGGGCACGGGGGTGGCGCTGCTGGGCATCCTCGCTATCGTGCTTGTACGCACCAGCACCCGGCTGCCGATCCGCCAATTCTTCGCGGCAAGCTCGCTGCTCGTCGCCGTGCTGGCCGTCGTGCTCGCGGGCAAGGGCATCGCCGGGCTTCAGGAGGCGGGCTTGCTCGCCACCAGCCCGATCGCCATCCCGCGCATCGACATCCTAGGTATTTACCCGTCCTGGCAGACGTTGTTGGGGCAAGTGTCGGTGCTGTTAGCGGTCGTGGTCGCGTTCGTGTTCAACATTCGCTCCGCACGGATTGCAACAAAGAACGCCTGAGAACACCTCATCGAGGATTCTCAAAGGCTGTAGCCGCCAATCGGGCACAAGCGACATTTGCCAGGGCATCGCCTAACTCGGCGGACCCTGTCCCCGGACTTCCGAGCTGTGGCGACTCGCCGAATTTCCGCAGGAGAATTCCATGCCGGCACAAAAGGCCGGTGCTGACCGGCAGCTTGCCGACGACGACCTGGCGCGGAAGCGCCGCTCGCGCGCAAGCAACGCGCGATGTCGCTGAAAGCGTTGGCGGCGCGACGTGCCCCTGCAACTCTTCGAGCCACAGGCCCAATCCGCAAGGGTTCAGAGCGTCCGCCCGTCGCTTCTTCCTGCAGGGACGACTGCGGAGCTTTTGATCTAGGTCAATATCGGTGTATGCATAGTAGCGCTATATTGCAACTGTTGCATTTACCTTGATCTGAATCGTGGAGCGTCAAAGCGTTCGATGCGCCCGTTAGATGTACAGCACGCCCGTATCACGGAGGAAAGATGAGAGAAGCCTTTAGATTACTCGCCGGCATCATCGCGTTAATGCTCCTTTCCGCGTGCGCCTATGACGCATCGTACTGGCGCGGGACTGCTCAGAGTTCCACGGGCGCAGCAGCCGCGTCAGCCGTTGGCTCACCGCCGGGAACCGGTCCAGGGCCGTGGCGCGGTGGTCAATGGGGCTGCGACTGGCGAATGGGAGACCACATGTATCCCGGATGGATGGAAGGGATGATGATGGGTGGGCCGATGCCTCCAGCAGCCGATCCGGCGCAGTTGCCGGAGCGCGAATCGGCTGGCGCTGCCCTAGTGGGCCAGTATTGCACGCAGTGTCATGGCCTGCCGAGCCCCGGCCAGCACACCTCTGACGGATGGCCTGCCGTTGTGTCGCGCATGAACGCTCGCATGCAATGGATGGCTACGCACAGCGCCATGGGAACTAAAGCACCCACCGAACCCGAGCTTCGGACCATTGTGGCTTATCTGCAGCAGCACGCGACGAAACCATGACGCCCTTTTTCTGCCCTCGGTTTGCAGAATTGCGCAGGTATCAGTCGGAGCCAGATCGCGAATGAACGGCTGTTGGGATTGGTCAGGTTGGGGTTGGCATTGGTGGTGGTTGATTGGAACGGCGGTGTTCTGGATCCTACTAATCATTGTGGCGGTGATCGCTTTCGGGTACCTCGTGCGAAAGGCGGCGCCATCCAGCACCATCCCGAAAGGTTCGGCCAAGACCGCCTTGGACTATTTGGAGGAGGTCTACGCCAAAGGAGAGATAGGCCGGGAAGAGTTCTTGCAAAAGCGCGAGGACTTAAAGCGCAACTGATCGGCTTTCCCGGGCTATCACAACGTGTGTTTGTAACCCTATAGGAGAAACGACATGAAAACGACGATCTTGACGGCCGCGTTGTCCACGGCTGTGTTTTTGGCCATGCCCGCTCTGGCCCAGCAAGCAACGCCCCCTGACAAAGGCGCCGAGGCCAAGTCGGCGGCGCCCAATGTCACCGAGTTCGACAAGCAGATGACACAAGCGCAGGAAAACATGAAGAAGATGCAGGAACAAATGGACAAGATCCGCCAGACCCAGGATCCACAAGAGCGGCAAAGATTGCTGCAAGAACACTGGGCGAGCATGCAGAACAATATGCAAATGATGCACGGTATGTGGGGCCCGGGAATGATGGGCTGCTGCGGTGGCCCGATGATGGGAGGGCATATGATGGACGGGCCAATGATGGGCTGGCGCGGAATGAGCAGGCACTACTCCAAGCTCACGCCGGAGCAGATGAAACAGCACCAATACATGATGGATCAATACATGGGTATGCAGCAGATGATGATGGACCACATGATGCAGCACCAGCAGTACATGTGGGGGCGCTGAGCTGGGGGTCGGATTGTCTTCTTGCCAGCTCCGTGCGCAACAGGTCGGCGGGACCTAGCAACATGCGCTTGTAGAATTTTGGTGTCTCGGTGACCACGGTTTGTTAGTGCTTCGCGACGTTGCGACGCGGCTGTAGGCATCGCGCACCTCGGAGCGCATGTCGATCGCAGCCGCTTCGAGCTTGCGCTCCGTTTAGCGCACCTGTGATGCCAGGCCCGCGATGGTGGGTGGTATGGAGGCCGCAGTAGTTTGCGGGTTGGCCGGATGGTTCGCCGCGAGCGGCGGAGCGGAAGTAGCAGAGGCAGCAGAGGCGCAGCCAACGATCACCGGCCGCATCAATAGCCGCAGCACTCGTTTTGATTACGCGTGCTTCATGACAGTCCTTTCTCGTGAACGAGACTAGTCAGTCACAAGGTTGCTGCTAACCTGCCGAGTCTCCATGAGCGTCGGCGATGCGCGGCGATCGCCTCAAAACACGACAGGCCCCGCCGATGATGATGTCTAGCAAAGATGCTTGCATGGTAGTTTATAGTTGCGTTATAGTGCAACTATGCATCAATATGGGTTGGGTGCGAGACAGTCTTCGCTTCTCTGTAAGCCGACCCACTATTTCATAGCAAGCGCGTTGCCACTTCATTTGAGGAGTATTTCCATGCGCTGGTTAAAGTCGTCTTGGTTTCCCACTGCGTTGCTTAGCCTTTTTTCAGCGGTAGCAAGCGCAGCGACCCCGCTGGCTTATGTACCAAACGAGAAGAGCGGGACGATTTCAGTAATCGACACGGCGAAGGATGAAGTCATTGCCCAGATAAAGGCGAGGGAGAAACCGAGAGGTCTTGCGGTCAGCAGGGATGGCAAGTATCTGTACGTCAGTAACCAACCAGATAATTCATTGGGGATAATTGACCTTGAAAAGGGCGCTGTCACCGACAAAATTGCACTAGGAGAATCTCCCGAGGGTGTGAGCATTTCTCCCGACGGCAAATGGGTAGTTGCGGCAGTCGAGATCACCAATAGCGTTACGTTCATCGACACTAGCACCAACCGGCGGGAGTTTAGCGTAAGAGTGCAAGGCAAGAACCCCGAACACGCAGTGTTTAGCCCCGACGGCAAATGGCTGTATGTGAGCGCGGAAGAGGCTGAACAAGTAGACGTGATCGATGTGGAAAAACGAGAGCAGGTTGCATCGATCCCGGTAGGTCGGCGGCCCCGCGGAATTGGCTTTCTGCCGGATGGTAGCCGTGCCTATGTCGCCTGCGAGCTTGCTAGCACAATTTACGCAATCGATGTTCAGCAGCAAAAGGTAATCGCGACGATTAAGGGTGGAAATTTCTCCAACGGCGTCGCCATTCGTTCCGACGGCAAGCGGGTGTATGTCTCAAATGGCAAGGATGGCACGGTGCTGGCCATCGATACTGCGGACAACAAGGTGATCGCAACGATTCCAGTGGGGCAGCGCCCGTGGAATATGGCGATTACCCCTGACGGCAAAAAACTCTACGTGGCAAACGGACGGTCCAACTCGGTTTCGGTGATCGATACCGAAACGAACCAAAAACTAAGCGATGTGCCGGTAGGCGAACTACCCTGGGGCGTCGTTATCCGCTAACCTCCGGACCACTCGGAACGCCGAGACCCATGGACGCAATCGTTATACGTTCGCCCGCCCGCTACCAACGCCCCGCGGTGGTCCTACATTGGATCGTGGCGCTGCTGATCATCGTCTTGATAGCGAGCGGCTGGTACATGGTCGGCATTCCGAAGAATACTGCGCAACGCGCGCTCTTCTTCAACCTGCACAAGTCGTTCGGCATCGTCGCCGCGATCTTCATCGCGGCGCTCATTGTTTGGCGCATAAGGCATGAAGCACCACCGCTACCTTCCGCTATGCGCAGCTGGGAAAAGAAAGCGGCCATCCTAAACCACCGCCTGTTCTACGTCTTCATGGTGCTAATGACGCTCACCGGCTACCTTACTTCCTCCTTCAGCAAGTATGGCCCGAAGCTTTTCGGCATCGTGCTCCCGCATTGGGGATGGGAGGATGCCGTGCTACGGAGCAATCTTGCGGCGGTCCATCGAATGGCTGCTGTCGTTTTCGCGGTGCTGATCGCGATTCACGTCGCCGCGGCCGTGAAGCATCTGATCGTCGACAGAGATGGCGTCTTTCAACGCATGCTGCTCGGATAGCATCGTCATCCTGTCCTGAGTGCCCTTTGTCAATCCATTCGTGATCTCGCTATGCATCTGGTTACCGTTGAACCCGAAGAAGTCTTCCAGGCCCTTGCCGATCCCATTCGGCTTAGAATCGTGCGCCTCATGTCTCTGACCGACGAGGAGTCCTGTCTTTGTGAACTCGTCGACACGTTGCACGAGCCGCAGTACAAGCTTTCTAAACACTTGAAGATACTAAAGCAGGCGGGATTGCTGAGCACGCAAAAAGAGGGGCGCTTCATCTACCATCGCCTAGTCAAACAGCCCGCGTATCTCGAATCGATCTACGAAGCGATTCGGGCCCTGCCCGACCCAGATCGCATCTTCAAGAACGATCTGAAGCGTTTTCGCGCGCGAATGTGCTTGCGCGAAGACGGGCGTTGCCGCGTGGGAATACAAACCCGCGAACTCGCAACCGCGAGCGAGTAATGACCGCCGCAAGCGCGGTGGCGGTCCGCGCTCCTGCGCCGCGTCCCTGGCGCAATGCGCGTGTGGCCAGCGCGGCCTGCTCCGGTTTGCTCCTTCTCTCGGGATTTGTCGGCGCCGCAGCAGGTGCGCCGCTTTCGCTTGAGACCCCACTCTATATTCTCGCGGTCATCATCGGGGGTTATTTCTTCGCGCGGGAGGCGCTCGAAGCGCTCATCAGGGAGCACGAGGTCGGCATCGAGTTCCTGATGACTACCGCAGCTATTGTTGCGGGGCTCCTGGGGCAGTGGCTGGAGTCCGCGATCCTCGTCTTCCTCTATTCGCTCTCCGAGGCAGCGGAGCAATACACTGGTGAACGCGCCCGGCTTGCGGTCCGCGCCCTTATGAAGCTAGCGCCCAAGACTGCGCTGGTTCGCCGCGATGAGCAGGAGTTTCGCGTCGCGGTCGAGCAGCTCCACATCGGCGACGTATTCATCGTGCTGCCTGGCGAGTCAGTCGCCACCGATGGAGAGGTGTTGGAAGGCCGATCTAGCGTTAATCAAGCGCCGGTCACGGGCGAGTCGATACCGGTGGAGAAACTGCCCGGGCAGAAAGTCTTTGCAGCAACGCTCAATGGCGAGGGCGCGCTCACGGTACGCGCCACTAAGACCTTTGCTGACAACACGCTTGCGCGCATCATCCACTTGGTCCAAGAAGCCCAAGCGAGCAAAGGGCAGAGCCAGCGCTTCATCGAGCGCTTCGGCAAGCGCTATAGCCCGATCGTGCTTGCCGTGGGTGGGTTGCTTGCGCTCATTGCGCCGCTGTTCGGATTGCCCTGGCAGGAGGGGCTCACGCGCGCGACCGTCTTCATTGTCGCCGCCGCGCCGTGCGCCCTCGTCATTTCTATTCCGATTACGCTCGTGGCTGCCTTGGGCACCGCCGGACGCTCTGGCGTGCTCATCAAGGGCGGAGTACATCTAGAAAACCTCGCCCGCATCAAAGTGGTTGCGCTCGACAAGACCGGAACGCTTACGATCGGAAAACCCAAGGTTACCCATGTCGTTCCCCTCTACGGGCACTCGGAGCGCCGGTTGCTTGCGGTGGCTGCCGCTCTAGAAGCAAGGTCGCAGCACCCGCTGGCTCACGCTATCGTGGATGAGGCAAAGGCGGCTGGAGTCGAGTTATTGCCGGTAGCGGACTTTGTGTCGCTGACGGGTGCCGGGGTTCAAGGGCGAATTGATCAGGCGCTCTTCTACATCGGGAGCCCCAAGCTCTTCGTCACCTTAGGACTGACCCCTCCCGACGCGACGCCGGTAGTCGCAGAGCTCCAAGAACAGGGAAATACCGTCGTGCTGGTGGGCAACAGGAGCGAGTACCTGGGCCTGATCGCGATCGCCGATCCCTTGCGTCCGCAAGCCGCTGAGACCGTTGCTGAACTAAAGCGCGCCGGCATTGCTCATGTGATCATGCTAACGGGTGATAACCCTGCTACCGCAAACGCCATCGCGATAGCGGCCGGGATAGACGAAGTTCACGCTGGACTCTCGCCAGAGCAGAAGGCGAGCGCGGTGAAAGCACTCGAACCGCGTTACGGCAAAGTCGCAATGGTAGGCGATGGGGTAAACGATGCGCCTGCGCTTGCGGCAGCGCACGTCGGCGTGGCCATGGGTGCAGCCGGGACCGATGTGGCCTTGGAAACAGCAGATGTGGCGCTCATGGCTGACGATCTATCCCGCCTTGCGTTTCTCATTCGGTTCGCTCGGCGTACGCGGGGCGTGATTCTGCAAAACGTTGCATTGTCCGCGGTAGTCATCGGCATCCTGGTCGTCGGAGCAATCGGCGGCTATTTCACCTTAACCACCGCGATCATTGCCCATGAGATCAGCGAGTTCATTGTTATTGCCAGCGGGCTGCGCATGCTTCGAACAGACTAGCTCACCATGCGCTGCGGCAAACGCACAGGAGATCGTCGGCAACTCCTGCATACCGACATCTGGTGTTGCCACAACTTTAGCGATTCGGAGGACAATCGATGAGAATCTTCGCTGTAGTTCTCGTATGCATCTTGCCGCTTAGCATTAAAGCCGACTTTGAAGAAGGCGTACAAGCATACGCAGAAGGTCGGTATCGCGCTGCGATTGCCGAGTTCCAGCCGTTGGCCGAGCAAGGCCGTTCAGATGCGCAATACTTTATGGGGTTTTTGTACCACAACGGCTTTGGTGTCGCGCGTGACCAGGCGGTGGCGGCAAAGTGGTTCCACCTTGCCGCGGTGCAGGGCCATGCACTCTCGGAGTACTACCTCGGAGTGCTATATGCAAAAGGTGAAGGCGTAGAGCAAGACCTCGCTGTCGCGCATATGTGGTTGACCGTGTCACTGACCAACTTTCCCAATCACCGCGATGCGCTCTACACCAAGGAAGAAATCGAGAAGCTTGAGCGGAAGATGTCTGACACCGAGATCGCGCGAGCGAGCGAGTTGGCGAGGAACTGGAAGCCGGAAAAGAAGTAAGCGGGGGAGCTAACTCCGCCACCGCTGCTGGCGAATCAGAACACTTACGAATTCACTCCATTCACCCGAACATGACGTGGCTGTCTCAATGCGACCTAACCGTGCTCGTAGGGCGCCCACGACACGCCTACCGCGCTTTTCCGAGATCGGAAAGCAACGGTCGGCTTGCGCGCCGCATCGAGCCTGGTCGGTGTCATCGAGCTTGCTGCCGCCAGGCCAGCCATCGTGCGTTTCCGTGTCAATCCAAGGCGACCATGACGTTGAAGAAGCACCGCGAGACCAAGCCGGTCTAACTTCCACACCTCCAATACCGCGTTTAGCGGCTGCAATGGCGGGGATCGCACCCGCAAAGTTTTGCACCCGTGCCAAGCTGCGAACTTTGGGGCACCCCAATACAGGCGACCACAACTCCTCACCTACCCGCTATTTGCATTGAAACAATCTTCCATGAATTGAACAGATAACCGCAGGCGGTCCATTTAAAATGTAAACCCTCTGTTGCCCTCATCGACGGCTCGGCCTGCCGGTGATGATCGCTGCAGATCTTTCATGATCTGCTGCAATTGTCTTTGCATCTGGTCGATCTTCTGCTTCTGCACGTCGGAAGTTGCATCGGCACAGTGGCCAGTGCTTTGGGCCATTTGGCCCATCTTGTCTGACATTTCCGACATCAATTCTTGCAAGTACGCACATCCTTGGCGCTGCGCGAGCGCGGGCATGGAACTCACAGCAAACGCCAGGACCAGCATCCGGACAGGCTTAACAGTACTGGACCGTCGTGACTTCATCGTTTTCTCCTACCTAGTCTCACGTTAGCAATAGTGGGAGGGCGCGAATCGATGCCGTTCAAGCGCTTGGCGTAACCCTCGCGACAAGTTGTGTCGACACTTCCCGATCATAGTGCACGCGCACACTCTTCATGTTTGTGTCCACAAATACAACTATTCGGGGTTCGCGAACGCACATCGATGGCGCTTACCTGACTGTCGAATTCACAGGCGACATAGGCCCGACTGCAGTGGGGCAGAAACCCGATACCGCGCGGACGTTAGGCCACGTCCACGAAGGCGACCTGTTTTCTCTGTCAAAACGACGCGAATCGGAGTTGCGTCCAAAACCGCGTGAAAAGCTTCATGTGGATGGGAATTTGTCACATGCATAGTTGTACTATAATGCAACTATGGCTATGTTGCAACGGGTGCTTTCGTGACAGCGATCGTCTCATGCCGGTTGTAACCCGCCTCCGAACCTAGGCACATTGCAAAGTGCTCGAGCCAAGGGTCATCAATTGACAACCGACGCCGATCCATAGCGATACCCATGAAGAACAGGAGCAGGCCATGATAAAACCCTCCGCGGTTGAGTGCTGGCGATACGCGCTATGTGTCGTGATGATCACTTCTCTTGGCCTAGGTGCACGAGCATCTCTGGCTGCATCGAACGCCGAAACGATGGACCTCATCAAGATTGGGGTCTTAACGGAACGCAGCGATGGAGAGGGCGGTGGCGCATCCCCCTCAGTGGTCGCCGCAGAAATGGCCATTGAGGAAGTTGGCGGCAACGTCGCGGGCAGAGCCGTTAGTCTCGTGGCCGCGGCGCACGGCAACGACGTTTCGGCGGCACAGACCATTGTCGAGACCTGGATTGACAAAGAGGGCGTGACGATGATTACCGGTATCCCGCATTGGGGAGTCGCGTTGGAAGTTGCCGCCTTGGCCAAGCGCAAAGATCGGATTGCCATCGTTATCAATGCGCCGACCCAAGCCCTAACCAATGTTCAGTGCAATATGACTACGTTTCACTATGCGTATGACACCTACGCTTTGCATAAAGTCGTTGCTACTGCTGCGGTTAAGCAAGGTTATGAGACATGGTTCTTCTTAACACTTGAAAACTCTTTTGGTCGTCAACTTGAGAAGAGCGCCTCTGACTTCGTAGTCGCCGCCGGTGGACACGTAGTAGGTACGGCAGCGATTCCCACTTCCGAGACCGACTTCTCGCGCTATATCGAGGCGGCTAAAGCCTCTTCCGCTAAGGTTATCGCAGTAGCAGCGGCCGATCGATTTGCTTTTCCGATTATTCTGGCATTGCTGAAATCCGGACTCCCTGAAAGTAAGAGACTGGCTGCATTGCTAATGTCTCCGGACGATGTCGAGAAGTTAGGGTTCGCGGCATTACCGAAAGTGTTACTTGCAGTGGGCTTTGATCCAACTCGCTCGGAGCAAGCGCGCGTATGGTCACGCCGCTTCGTCGAGAGAACAGGGCGTGTGCCGAGTGCAATCGACGCAGGGGTGTATTCTGCGGTAAGACACTATCTGGGAGCGGTTGCGGCGGCTGGAACAACGGAAGCTCAACCGGTGGCGGGCAAAATGAAGGAGCTGCCCATCAACGATAGCTTTACGTCTCAGGGGCGGATTCGCGAGGACGGCCGCATGGTGCACGAGATGTACCTGGCCGAGGTCAAACCCGCATCCGAGTCTCGAGGGCCGGGCGACTTCTACCGCATCCTGGCGACGGTGCCGGGCGAAGAGGCATTTCAGCCTCTTGAAGAAAGTACGTGCCCATTGATCAAGAAATGAAGAGTGCCCTTGCCTCGATTTGTACGTACACGAATCTACCTGCCGCGCAGTTCAGATCAGATCAGATTCGACCTGGCCATTTCGATGCGCTACTTTTGGTCTCGCTCTCGCGTTGGAGTGATTGGCCTGTTTCAACGATGGCTAACGCAGCTGCCCCGCTTGCCTAACTTTTGACGCTCGTCTTTCAACCCTACTGATCCTCCCCCGATGCATTTAGTTACCGTCAAATCCGAAGAAGTCTTCCAGGCCCTTGCCGATCCCATTCGGCTTAGGATCCTGCGCCTCATGTCTCTGACCGGCGAGGAGTCCTGCCTTTGTGAGCTCGTCGATACATTGCACGAGCCCCAATACAAACTTTCCAAGCACCTAAAGATTTTGAAGCAGGCGGGGTTGCTCACTGCGGAAAAAGAGGGGCGCTTCATCTACCATCGCCTAGTCAAACAGCCCGCGTATCTCGAATCGATCTACGAAGCGATTCGGGCCCTGCCCGACCCAGATCGCATCTTCAAGAACGATCTGAAGCGTTTTCGCGCGCGAATGTGCTTGCGCGAAGACGGGCGTTGCCGCGTGGGAATACAAACCCGCGAACTCGCAACCGCGAGCGAGTAATGACCGCCGCAAGCGCGGTGGCGGTGCGCGCTCCTGCGCCGCGTCCCTGGCGCAATGCGCGTGTGGCCAGTGCGGCCTTCTCCGCGTTGCTTCTCGTCGCGGGATTAGTCGGCGCCGCAGCGGAGCGAGTACCTGGGCCTGATCGCGATCACCGATCCCTTGCGTCCGCATGCTGCTGAGAGCGTTGCTGAGCTAAAGCGCGCCGGCATTGGTCATGTGATCATGCTAACGGGTGACAACTGTGCCACCGCAAACGCCATCGCGATAGCGGCCGGGATAGACGAAGTTCACGCTGGACTTTCGCCAGAGCAGAAGGCGAGCGCGGTGAAAGCACTCGAACCGCGTTACGGCAAAGTCGCAATGGTAGGTGATGGGGTAAACGATGCGCCGACAGCGTCCGCACCGGTGTCGTTGCCATAAATAGGTCGTCATGCCGCTGCGCTCACAAGTAAACCTGCTGATCGCGCTGCTGATGTTCGCTTTCGTCGTGGCACTCGGAGCGCTGGAGATCGATGCTGCGCGCCGCTCGATTCGGGAGAAGATGGAGGCGACAAACAGAGTGACAGTACAACTATTCGTCAGCGCGATCGAGAACGCGCAACGCGATGTGAGACCTGCCCTCACTCGCGCTTCTTTTGCGCGCTTCCTACAGCGCCTTGGTCGGGTGCGTGGTAACGAGATCACTCTGTACGGTCCTAATCGAAATCTTCTCTATAAGTCGCCCCTTTCTCGCTACCAGGTCGGACGCGCCGCGCCAGTTTGGTTCACACGCCTGGTCGTCGGAGAAACGAAGCCGATCATACTCCCCGTCGGCGATGGAGTGCTCGAGATTTCCCCAGAGCCGTCGCGCTCGGTGTTAGAAGTTTGGGACGAACTTGTAAGGCTGTTCTGGCTCTCGCTAGTGTTCTTTGCCATCGCAGACTTGTTGGTGTTCTGGTGTGTGGCCCGCGCACTTCACGCCGTCAGGGGCATCACCGATGGGCTGAGAGAGATCGAGCGCGGTCACTTTCACGCGCGTTTGCAACGCTTCTCCTCGCGCGAGATGGCGGCGATCAGCGACACCTTCAATCGCATGGCGAAAGCGGTCGAAGAAAGCTTCGCCGCAAAGCAGCGGGCCGAGCAAGCCGACCACGAGCTGCAGGAGAACCGCCAGCTCGCGCAGCTAATTCAGCGCCACGTCGAAGACGAGCGGCGTAGTTTGGCGCGCGAACTACATGACGAGGTCGGCCAATCGGTGACGGCCGTGAGGACGATCGCCGCGGCTCTTGTGAATCGCAGCCGCGATAACCTCCCAGAGATCGAATCGGCGGCACGCATGATTGTCGACGTGTCGGGTGAGATGTACGACGCGATGCACCGCATGGTCCGGCGGCTGCGGCCGTTGGCGCTGGATCAACTGGGATTGCGCGAAGCGCTCCAGGAGCTCATGGAAGCGAGAAGAACGCGCCATCCGGATCTCGCGTTCAGGACCAGTATCGTGCGCCACGCCTGCGCTACCCGAGCGGAAGTTCGGATTACGCGTACCGGCGTGGGCGCCAACGACGATCTTACGATAGTTGTTTGCGACGACGGCAAAGGACTGCAAGTCGATGCCGTGGCGCGAGAACAGCGGTTTGGGCTGCTCGGGGTGCGCGAACGCATTGAGGGCTTGGGCGGAATGTTTGTTGTGGCAAACCGTAGCTACAAAGGGGCCGTGGTAAAGCTCACCATTCCGCTCGGAGAGGTCACAGGCACGAGGACAAAGTGAATGCGGGCCGTAGCCGGTGGGCGGGGTGTACGAGCTGGGGCCATACTGCCGTTCAAGTCGCCGATAGGTGAGTGTGCGATGGAGAGTCTTAACATCCAGCTCTTTATGCCGCTGAACGCAGGCGAGGGAGTACGCCGCGAAACCATATATATCGTGACGGCCATCGCTGTCGAGCTTCTCGATTTTGTTCCATTGCCGGTCGCAGCGGCTTGGCTATGGTGGACGCCATGTAAGCGGAGACGCTCGCGTTGCTAAATGGTAGTGGCACACGCATGCACTTGCTCGATATCCGCAAACCTAGGTCGTCACCAGGCGGCAACCGAAACCAAGAAGCCGGCGCGCAGCCAGGTGTCTTCGTTTGGCTTCTTCTTTCCCTCGCGATCGCGGCCGCAGACCAGGCAGCCAAGCGTCTTATGCTCGCGACATTTGAATTCGGCGCCACAGTGGCCATTACGCCCTTTTTCAACCTCGTGCTCGGGTTGAACGAGGGAGCGGCCTTTGGCCTCTTGAGCGACGCCGGCGGTTGGCAGCGCTCCGTTCTTCTCGGGGTGGCGCTCGGCGCCTCGGTGCTACTTGCCTATCTCATCTATCGACCCGACTCGGAACGGCTGGCGCGCCTCAGTTACAGCCTCATTCTCGGAGGGGCGATCGGAAACGTCGTCGACCGCGTACTCCTGGGCGCCGTGGTCGACTTGCTCGACTTCCATCTTGGCGATCGGCACTGGCCAGCGTTCAACTTAGCGGACGCCGCAATCACGGGTGGCTGCGCCCTGCTTGCAGTCTCATTGCTGCTGGGCTGGACGAAGAACGAGAGCGGGAAAGGCCCGGGATGACGCTCTCCAGTCTCTGGCACGAAGGGGGGCGGGCTGAACGGGTGGCTCTCTTCGTGTTCGCGCAGAGGAAGTTTGGTTGGATGCGCCGCAACCTGCTCTCGGTCTTGCCTCGGCGGTGGCGGGGTTCGGCCGGGCGACTCTCTACGCCCAGGCGATCAGCAAGGCAAGATCGTGCGCTGCCGCACCGATGACGAGCATCGAAAGCGCGATGTTCTGGTTCACGACCGAGCGGTTGCGCTGCGCAAGGAGTGCCTATGCCTGCGATTCGTTTCATGGTCGGTGCGATTGCAGGCGGTTGTTCGTTGCCCGTCGCGGTAAGCGCGAATGAATTCAGGGAATTTGGCGCGGCCGCGGCGCCAGCGGCGCGCGCTGTAGCCTACTTACCACGCGCCCGCTTCAGCGGATCATATGCAGGGTGCATGCTCCGGTACCTAGGACTAAGAAAGACGATTAGCTCGTGTGGAACGTCTGGACGGTATATGCCTACCCTAAGGTTACATAGATAGGGCTTACGGGTCGCACTTTTGAGCGTTCGGTCGATCCAAAAGTCTAGAGACACATGGGGTACCGGGCCAGAAATCTGATCCGCGTCGTTAACAATCACGACGCCGCCGCCTTCGTTTATGGCGTCCAGCACTGCGCGATCAGTCGGATCGATCTCAGGGCGGTGCAGATCAACAAAGGTGCCAGATTGTCCTGCCTCGAGTGTGAACGTGCTTATCGCAGGACCATGAGCTACCGAAGGGCGGATGCCCAATGCATCGAATAAACACCGCAGTAGGAGTGAGGTATCTGCATCGTGCCCCTGCAAGTAGTAGAGAGCTTTGTCACGTCGCTTCCCGCTTGGTTTGCGCGCGACCTTTCCAAGCTCGTTGCTCCACTTGGACGTGACAAAATCAGAAAGGACATCGCAGACGAAATGCAGCTCTGTCTCGTCTTTTAGTGTGAGGGTCGAAAGAGTCCTCCCATAGTCTTCGATTCCCGATCTCCATTCGGGCAGTTGGGCCTGCTGTTTTGACGACATTGGATCTCCTCAACGTGCTACACACAACGTCTTAGATGACGCCGCAGCATAATCCGCACAGCACTGAATTTGGATTCCCGCCATCGCTCGAAGCAAACAGGGCGACGGTGGCAAGCGGTTCAAATAAGGCGCCCGACATTTCGATTGCGCGCGTGCAAACGCCGCATCAGCTTACAGAGGCGCTGGCGCAGGCTGCGGAGGGCACGGCAGCAACAAACGGCGTGCGCAACCTGCGGCGGCATCTCTCAACCAAGGCGCCAGCGGCGCGGCATAGTGGTAGCGGGCGTTGCACAACGCCACTATTACCAAACCTTTGCCGTGTGTGCGATGCCACGACGGCTTCTTCAACCGCGTTAGTCCTTTCGGCTTAATTGTATCGTACGTCAGACACGTCGTCCCGGGATCAAGAACCTGGGGTTTCCGGACACTCCGGATGAACTTGCACGAAAGGTAGCCAGCGTCCTGGGCATTCTTGCCCTGAGAACTCGTAGTGGATGCTTGGAAGGTCTCGGCGCGAATCGACTTTCCGGCTCAAATCTTTTGCTGACAGCCTTGAAACGCTTTATGTGTAACACGCATCTGACGAGTCGGTCCGGTGTTTGCGCTTGCTGTTCAAGACCGGAGAACGCGTTGGCGTAGCGACCGCAGCGTTCAGTTTCGGTCCGATTGCCGCACCCGCCTTGCCAATGCGCCCTCGCGACCCTCTCATGCACCGCACAACCCTTACGTCAAGTTCTAAGCCGAAGGCTGTCGTACGATCACCATCACAAATCTGCTATCGAGATCACTGCCTCCAGCGAACTCTCCGCGAACAGGCCAACTGTGTGGCGACGAACTGCGGTTCCGCTTACGTGTCTCTTGTAAAGACGGATTGGGTACCGGCGACGTGTGAGCCATCACTAAGACGAATAGCATCGTGCAACTGATCAAGGCTCATTGGACGAAAGAACAGGAATCCTTGGCCTTGCTGGCAATTCAGCGAGCGCAACTTCGACGCCTGCGCTTCTGTCTCAATGCCTTCTGCGGTAGCAGATAGGCCCAGCGTGCGCGCTAGACTCAATATTGTTTCCACCAACGCCGCGTCTTGGGCATTCTCACTTACACCTCGCACAAACGAGCGATCGATTTTCAAGACGTCAAGCGGTAGCTTTTTCAAGTAGGATAAAGAAGAATAGCCAGTCCCGAAGTCGTCCATTGCTATCTTGATGCCACGTTGCCTCAAAGCGCTCAGCGTAGCCACGCTATGCTGAAATTCCTTGACCACTACGCCTTCAGTTATCTCCAGTTTAAGGTGAGCAGGGTCAAAGCCAGTCACGGCCAATATGCGGTCTATGTCCTGCAATAGCGTCGGACTCTGAAATTGTCGTGGAGACAAATTGACGCTGAGTACTAGCACCCTGCCATCGGTATTTTCGTTTAAAGCATTGATGCTCAAGCATGCCTGTTCCAGCCCCCAAAGCCCGAGTTCGACGATGTAGCCGGATTTTTCTGCAAGCGGAATGAACGTTGCCGGCGATATCGCGCCCCTTTCGGGATTGTTCCAACGCATCAACGCCTCAACCTCAACCACCGAGCCATCCGCAAGCGATACGATGGGTTGATAGACAACGCTCATGTGCCCAAGACGAATCGCTGAACGCAGATCGCGCTCAAGCGCGAGATGTTCGACGGCCGCGGCGCGCAGCTCTGGCTCGAAGAGTGCGAAGCGACCGCGCCCCTCCAACTTCGCTTTGTGCAGAGCGAGGTCTGCCTCGCGCAGCAAGTCGTCGTGAGTTTGCCCTTGGGCTCGCTGCGCAACGACACCTATGCTGCATCCGACATAGACAAGGCGATCAAATATCGTCATTGGCTCGGCGAGGCTATGCAGTATGCGATCCGCGATGTTTACCGCAACAGCGGATTCATCGAGATCTTCCAGCAGAACAGTAAACTCGTCACCACCGAGGCGCGCAATGGTGTCACCGGGCCGCACGCAACTAGTTAGTCGTTCGGCCACTTGGATGAGCAATTGATCGCCCGCTGCGTGCCCCATTCCATCGTTGACCGCTTTGAAATTGTCCAGATCGACAAACAACAACCCGATGTAGCGCCCGTTGCGTTTAGTACGAGCAAGCGACCGTTCGACCCGATCCTGAAACAGGGAACGATTCGGTAGCCCTGTCAGAGCGTCGTGGAATGCTTGGTGAGTTAGTTCGTGTTCTAGTGCTCGGCGCTCGGTGAAATCATGCAGTGTGACCACCAGGCCGCCGATCGCCGGGTCGAGCGAGAGATCTTGCAGCGCCATTTGGCTAACGCGTACAGTTCCGTCTGCGCGTCGTGCGCGGATTTCTAGCGATTGGCTTGACGAGTTCTGATGCACAAGCGCCCGCCAGGCCTGTTCGAGCTTTGGACCATCGTCAGGGTAGATTAGACTGGCCAATGGTTCCCCGATTAGCGCACCGGGCTGGTAGCCCCAGTGAGCGTGCAGCGCGTGGCTAGCAAAGCGCACGCGAGAATCTTGGTCGCATATTATGAAGACATCATTCGAATTCTCTATGAGCGCGCGCGTGCGCCGTTCGTTGAGCTTGGACGCCTCGAGCTGCTGTAGAGATTGAGTGCGTACTTTGTGCGCGTAGCTCCGCAACACTTTCCACAGGAGTGCCACTAACGCGCAACTCAAAACAATGCCTGCAATTACCGCGATGAGGCCTCCATCGTGAGTGCGGCGCATCTTAGCGATGCCTTCGTGTGCTGCAAGGCGGTGCGCATCCGCAGCGGTAAACACTCGACTTTCTATCACCTCAAATAAGGGATCGACTTCTTGTTCGTCAATCTTTAGAACTTGAGTGGAGTCACCTGCATCCACTGCAGCAAACATGCGTCTTATCGCAAGCAGATAGGCGTCTTGTCGCGCAAGAAGGTCGATGCTCATTGCCCTATCGGCCTGTTGTCCAAGCGATGCAATTTCGCGCGTTACTTGCCCGAAAGTCGCCGCAGTTTCTTGAAATTTTTTGCGAACAGACGTTGAGGGTTCCAAGCGGTACTTGCGCTCTAGCGATTCCTCTAGGATCACCGCGTTGCGCGCTTCCTCAAAGCGTTCGCTGAGCTGGATGTCTACGGTGGTTTGGCTAGTGACTGACCTTACATGTTGCTCGACGCTGAGACTGATCGCTGCCATCAAAAAGAGCACCAGCAGCAGGCCCACCGGGGCAAGGCGCTCCGCCGACAACAGCTTGCCTCCGGCGCTGTGCTGTGCCAATTCTGCTGGTTGGGTAAGGCTTCCGTTAGGCATTGCTCAGAATCTGTTATCACCGGATCACAGTGATATCGGCGGGCCGGCGGCAAGCTTTAGGCGAAGGAGATGGCTTGGGCCCTAGCAAGTTCGGGCAAGTCGTTTTAGTGCCCGAAGGTCACCCTTTCCGAGCGGCCGTTCCACTCTCGCAGACAGTGGGATTCCAGCAGGCGAGTTGATTCGAGCCGCGGTACGAGGTGCTCGACAGCGTCGCGTTGCGTAGAGCTGATCGGCGGAAACTACCGCTTCAGTAGTGGGGATATACGTCTAGTCAGCCCACAAGCCATCTACTCTGCCCGCCCAAAGAGTGGCAACGCGCTCCCGTAGCGACGCGAAACCAGTTGCTGCGGACAGACGTTGCATCGTGGTGAGCAAGACTTCACTTCGGGGCGACGTTGACGGCTCTCTCGGCAGCGACTCGCGGCGTGTAACCTCGATGCCCGACAGCCGACGAACAGGAAGTCGGCTTCGCCCTAAAACCGCACTCTTGCAGCGCACCACTCTTTTCGGATCGGCGATGCGCCGGTCACGCACGCGAAAGGCAAACCACGCTCGTCGCCACGGCGGCTTTGCAGCGGAACTGTTCAACTCGTTGTGCGCCGCGTCATCCGGTGGCCCTTGGTCGCCGAAGTCCAGCACCCTGCGCGCGCATAGACACTAGAACCGACTCCAAAAGGCGACCTTTCGCGAGTGCGCGTGGCGGATCGAAGCTTCGAACGCTTCATGGGTCTCCAGCGCGCCGTAATCGAAGAGCTGGGTGTCCAGGCGCCGCAGCGTGCGCAAGTAGTCTGCCGCGTGTCCGTAAGCGCGCGCATATGCGCGCGCCAGAATGGCCAGGAGCAGCGCCCGGTAGCACACAATGGCGGCGCGCGGGCGCTGGTTCTCCAGCGCTTGCGCGAGTGGCACCAGGTGATAGTACGACTCACCGCGCACGCTCGCCCGGCGGGCAATGAGCACCTGCTCCGCTCCCGCATCATCGTTAAGCGCGAGTAACAGTCGGGCCGCGGCAACCGGATCGTCGAGCGCATGCGCGCGTGCGCGCGCAAGTTCTGTCGCGCTCGCCTGCTCGGCAGGGGCTAGACTGATCTTCCAGGCTTCGAAATCGTCCAGCGAGCCGCTGCGCTCGAACAGCTCGCGGCGCACTTGGCGTAGGCGCTCGGTTTCGCCCAGGGCCGCATAAACCTCGGCGAGCAGGTGCCGGGATACCTCTTCTGCGTGCATCCCATCCCTCTCAAGCCACGCCAGCGCCTCGCGTGGACGGCCGCGGCGCAGGTAGCGCTGCGCGAACTGCTCTCTCTGCCGCAGATCCGGGTCAGGATTGATGCGCAGTGCGGTCCGGGTCGACAAGTCCGGGTTGCCCAAGGCATCGGCGATGAGCTCAATCGCAGCCGCCGCCCGGAATGCCCCGTGTTCGCGCCGCCCAGCCTCGCGCGCAGCAAGCCCCTCATCAAGATCGGCTTCATAGCGCTGCGCCAAGGCACGCAGGCCGGGTTCCTCGAAGAGCAGCTCCGCGTGCTTCAGCAGCGCGTCGCGCGCACCGTATTGATCGGCAGCAACCAATGCATAGACACGCTCAACCCAGTGGGCGATGTGGCGATTACCCTGCGCCTTGGCGGCACGCAGCCACAGGCGGCAGGCCGCGCGGATGGCGTCGCCGATGGCTGCGTCCGAATCGTCGGCCTGCTCGAAGAACTCAGCATCGTTGCCCAGGAACGCCTCGACCAGTTGCAGCGCTTGCGCCGCATCCAAAGGCAACAGTTCGCGTTCGATCTCATCGAGCCAGGCTTGCAGCTCACGGCCAAAGTCTGCGGCGGCGCCGCGCCCGCGAAAGCGCTTGGGGTGTTTCCAGCCTTCCAGCCGCGTGCGAAAGACGTTGGCTAAGCCCGCCGGATCATGCGACAAGGCATGGCGCTCCAGGCGCTCGGAAGCTTCAGGATGGCTCTGGGCTAGCTCGGCGAGCAGATCGGCCAGGGTTTCCTTGGGCACCTGGCGCAGCGCCGCGGCCAAGCGTGTCCGCTGCGAATCGATAAGCGCGCTCTCCTTCTTAGCCATACGGCAACCGCACGATGCGATGGGTTTCTAGGCGAAGTGCACCAATTCGCACTTAAGCTCTCCCAGTGCCGCGGCAATCAGCGTTTTTTCAAGGGCCGGCGTGGGTTTCCAGCGTCCACCCCGCACGATAAAACGACTTGCGGCGTCCACGACCACATCCTTCGCGCCGCGCTCGCCCAGCCCAATATCGATCGCGGCAGCCGTTTGTTGCATGAGTTGATCGGCTTGCGCCACGCCTGCGGCGTCGAACTCAAGCATGTAGAAAACAAGGCGCATAATTTGGGAGGGCAAGCGATCGACTAACTCAACCGTTGCCTCCGCTGCGCGCACGCGCTGTGACGCGAACGCTGGAATTCTGAGCGCCTGCGGCGACGACAGCATCTCGACATACCGCGCTGCCGGGAATCGGTAAAGACGGCCTTCGCGATCAAACACAAAGGTGCGAGTTGACAATGTCATCGCGAGATTCTCGCCAACCGCTAGGGAGAGGTCAATGACGCCTCGTTGACGGCGGCCAAACGGCAGCGCTCGGGCTGCTTATTAAGCACGCTCCTAAAGCAATCTAGGATTTCGTGCAATTTGCATGCGCACGGCGTCGATGACGCACCGCTACGCTCCGACGTCACCCTTCTCGGTGTATAAGTCGATCTGCCGATCATCGCCGATCACGCGTTCGAAATCGATCCCCAAGATTTCTAACACGGTATCGGCAACCGGCTTAACTTGCTTTGCGACGTAGTGTTCGCGATCGAGAGCGTGCTGAACGTTGTCGACTGGCTCTGGCCCTGCGGTCGTGATGACATATGAAATCAGCCTGGAGGCTTGCTTCGATTTGCGCGCCGCGACCACGTGTTGCGGCGAGCTCGCGGTGTAATCCTCAGCCCCTTTGCGCAAGTTCTTACGGTAGACGAGCGTATCGTCGAGACTGCCGCGGCGCACATCCTGCACGACGCCGGCGAGGTATCGATCGACGGCTTCGCCGGCGAAGAGGCGGCGATAGAGTTCGCGCTGCACCTGTTTGGCCAGCGCGGTCCAGTCGCGGCGCACGACCTCCATACCGACAAACTCGATCGCTTTGCCATCAACGAGACCCGCGTAGCGCTTGCGCGCGCCACCCACCCCGCCGCGAACGCGCGGAAGGAGAAGTTTCAGATAGAGCTTCTCGAACTCCAACTCCAACCGGCTCGGCAGACGCCAGCGTTCGTCGATATAGCGCGCCAGCGCATCGTTGAGCTGCGCCGCGAGCTGCGGCCCTGCGGCGCGCGCGGCATCGGTACTCATCGTGCCCGCGTGCACGAACAAGCTGTCCGTATCGCCGTAGAGCACACGAAAGCCTGCGGTCTCAAACCATTGTTTGGACCACAGCAACAGCTCGCGTCCGAGCCCGGTGATCGCGTTCGGCAGCGCCGGGTTGTGAAAACGGCACGCCGGTGTACCAAGCACACCATAGAAGGAATTCATGAGGATCTTGATCGCGTTCGACGCCACTGTATCGCCGGCTTGTTTGGCGGCCTCGCGGCGCGGAAACAGCTCATCCAGCATGCTCGGCAAGATGGCGGGCTCGCGCCGAAATGCCCCGCCCGGTGTGGCAATCACATCAGCGCCCGGCGCCGGATTCGGTACGTAACCCAGCGGATCGATGTTGAACGTGCGGATGATACTTGGATACAGGCTCTTGAAGTCGAATACCCAGACGTTGGCGTGCAACCCCGTTACCGGTTCCAGCACATGACCGCCATGTTGAACCGCATGCACGCGCGAATCGCTGCTGCGAACGCTCGGCGCAACGATCCCGCGCTTACCGAGTGCGCTCAAGTACAAGAAGTCGAAGGACGCGATGCTCGCGGCCACGCGATCGGGCGTCATGCCGGTGAGTTGGCTGCGCGCGAAGGCGAGGTCGATCAAGTTCAACTTGTTGACAATATCCAACGCCAAACGGGCGTCGGTACGAGCGTAGTGCGCGAAGGCCGTCAGGTCGTGCCGATAGTTGTGTGCGATCTCGGCGCCGCGATCGTGCGCGGCGCCGGTGAGCGCTTTGCCCTCACCCAACACTTCGCGGGCCACCGCGTCCAGGGAGTAATCCTCCATGCGCACAAACGCACCGCGCAGCAGATCGATTCCATCCAGCACCAAGCGCCCGGTGATGGTGGCGTGTGCACTGCCGAAGTAGCCTGCGGCCTCGCGCAGCTGCGGCGATCCGGGTTCGCGCCCAAGGTTTAGCGGATGGCGAACGCGAGCCGCGACTCGCTGCAGCACGCTCAAGTCGAAATCGATCACGTTCCAGCCTGTGAGGACGTCGGGATCGAGCTGCGCCACGCGGACGCAGAAGGCTTCCAACGCCGCGTACTCAGTGGCGCACCCTACCGCTCGCTCGGGCAAGGGTCGGCCGCTGCCGTCAACGATCAGGACTTCGTCAGCGCCGAGTCCGTAGAGGGCAATGGCTAACAGGCGCTGTGCTTTCGGATCGGTTTCAATGTCGAACGACAACACCCGCGGCTGGATCCGCACGTCCGAAGGGCGAAGCTCGGGATCGTCGAAAATCCACAGGCCGCTTGAATCGGCTTTCGCGTCGCCTTCAATCTCGCAGCCGCCCTGAATGCCGCGTTCGATCAGGTAGCGTGTGGCGAAGCGCACATCGGCTTCGAACGTATCGATATCGGCAGCGTGCAGCCGGTCGCGTAGCGCTGCGACGTCGTTGGGAGCATCGGCGTCCACTCGGCTTACCGGCTCGCCGCGAAAGGTCCGCTTCTGCGTGTTGGCTAGCGCGCCGGCACGCGTGCCATCCTTGGAGCACACGTAGAGGTGCGGGCGCTGACGAAAATCGCGTACCAAAAAGCTTTGCCCGTTTTCGAGCCGGCCGTACAGGTGGACGACAGGCACGCGATTTTTCGCAACGGACATCATCCGGTAGCTCGCTTGCAACAGCACGCCACGAATTCTCATGAGCGTGAAATCCGCCCTGCACTACCCGCGCTACTGCAGATCAATCGGCTCCACCAACTCGGGGCCTTCCGCTTTCGCACTGTTTACCAGGGTGCGCACAGGGAAGTGGACGAACTGCGTTTGCGCGTGCGCCAGCAGTTCCTCGCACGCCGGCGCACCCTGAAGCGCCGGATCCAGCCAAGCGCGCACGAGTTCATCCGGTAAGACGATCGGCGCACGATCGTGAACCGATGATATGCTTGCGGGCGCCGCGCGCGTGAGAATCGCGCAAGTGCGCAGCGACGCACCCCCATCGGGCGGCGTCCACAACGACTGCAGGCCTCCGAAGCAAAACGGCTGTGCATCGGCTCGGCGTAGCACGGACGGCTGTTTGTACGCCTTGACTTCGCCGGGGGCGCTGTCCACCCGCTCTTTTTTTTTGCTTGCCATTCGTACCAAGCGGTTGCCGGAATCGCGACGTGCCATTTGCCGCTTCGGTAAGCGTCACGCCACATCGGCTTCGCCGCCGCCTCCTCGCTGCGCGCATTGATCGACATCGCGGGCGCTTTGGCTTGCTTCCACCAGTGCGGCACGAACGACCAGCGCGCTTCGGCTAGCTCTAATCCATCCTCGGTGTGGCGCAGGATCGGAACAACGGAGGTGGGTGTCACGTTGTAGCGCAGCGCGAACGGCCCGCCGCTGCGTCGACCGATGGCCCAATAGCGTTCGATGGCCGCAGTATCCGGATGTATGTAGCGTCCGCACATGAGGACGCAGTTTACCTAACTCATTGCGTGCAGCGAGTCTTCGGAATCGGACAGCATCCAAGTTTGCGCGAAGTCGCGGTCGTTGATGCATTCGAAGCCGCACAACACGATGCGCCGGTGATCGACGTAGAGCAGCGTTACGTCCTTGAGCGGGGGCACCAGATCGTTGGATGGGCGCTCGCAATCCACGAACCGCGCGGTCCTGTGCGCCGGCGCAGTGTCGCATCGTCGCCATCGCGCACTTCCAACTCTCCCAGCAAGCCTTGCGCCCCGGCGATCTGCCAGCGCGGCCGCATACGTCCCTGACGTTGCAGCAGCAGTTGACATCCTCTTCCACCCAAGCGCGAGGCGCTATGGATGGAGATTCCCGGAGGGGCTCAGTTCCGAGATGGTTCCTGCCAACGGAATTCCTACTGACATTCCTTGAGCCGCTGAGTGCGGCCTTGAGCGCAGCGGCGGGTGCCACGCGCCCTCACAGGCATGAGTTTCCGCGTATCCCGCGGTACACGCCGGGCATCCGCCCGGCTGAGCTTCTTTGTTTGCGGACAACATCGCGTGTGCCGCAGCCAAGATATTCTTCGCCGCATTGCGGTCGGCGTGCTCTGCGTGGCCGCAGAGCGTGCATTTGAACAACTGTGCTTTGCGATTCTCCAATGCAACGTGGCCGCACGCGCTGCACCGCTGGCTCGTGTACGCCGGTGCCACTGCCACCAGCATCAAACCACGCCAGGTGCATTTGTACTCCAGCATCTGCCGCGTCATCGACCAAGCGTTGCGCAGAATCGCGCGGTTCAACCCGCTTTTAGCCTTCACGTTCTTTCCGGGTTTGTCCAGCGTGCCGGCTGCCGAGACGCTCATGTGTTTGACCGCCAGATCCTCAATGGCGATCAGCCCATGGTTTCTGACGAGCTGCGTGGTGCGCTGATGCAGGAAGTCGCGGCGTATCGCCGCAATCCGGGCGTGGCACGCTGCTACGCGCTGGCGCGTCTTGACACGGTTGCGCGATCCCTTCTTCTTGCGGCTAAGCGATTGTTGGAGCCGTTTCATGCGCCGTTCGTATCGACCGAGTTTCAAGGGCAACACGATAGGATCGCCGACACTTGGCATGATGGTCGTGGTGGCGCCGAAGTCCAATCCTACCGCCGAGGTCGCATTCGGAAGCGCTACGTCAAGTTCGCGTTCGGTTTGTAACGAAGCCAGCCATCGACCGCGCTCCTGGCGCAGCGTCACATTCTTCAACTCACCCAACGCCTCGCGGCTGTGCCGCAAGCGCACCGCGCCGAATTTGGGTAAGTGAACGACGCCAACTGTGCCATCGTAACGGCAGTCTTGCGGCAGGCGCAGTGTGTCGCCTTCACCGCGCTTTTTGAACCGCGGCGCACCGAAGCACGAGCTGTAGGTGCGCTCCCACGCGGTACATAGATCTTTGAGTGCTTGCTGGAGCGCTTGCGCGGGCGGTTCGCACAGCCATGGATGGTTTTGTTTGAGGGCGGGCAAGCGTGCACACAGCGCGGCATAGCCTGGCCGTCTGCGCCCTTCTGCCAGTTCGGACTTCTGGTGCGCGAGTGCTTCGTTGAAGACGAAGCGTCGGCAGCCGATCCAACGTCGCAACAGGGCCTGCTTGCGCGGCTTGAGGCGCAGAACGTATTGGAAGCCTTGTCGAATGAGCATTCGGCTGTACACTGTCTATTAATACAGTCTACCGAGCCGCCTGATGCGCGTCAACACTTCAAGAGCGTTACAAGCCGACTGCTGCGCAAGGAATTTCCAGCGCTTCGCGACAAGTACCGCAACCCCGTACTGTGGAGTCGCAGCTATTTCGTTGCTAGCGTCGGTGGCGCGCCCTTGTCGGTGGTCAAGCAGTACAATGTGCAGCAAGCAAGACCCTTGTGAGGATGTTCCGGCAGGTTTTGATTTTCCGTCCGACTTCTAGCGGGGTGCTATTGCCAATCAACGCTGACTCTGATCGGGCAATGATCCGACAGCTCGGCGCGGTCGCGTCGGGGGAGTTTGGGCAGCGGCAGTTGCTCGAACGATTCGGCGCGCACGCGCGGGCGCATCGATCCTTTGAAGATCACATGATCGATAAAGTGCCGGCTGCCTTCGCGGCACGCGTCGATCTGCTCGCGCCCCCAGGTGACCCGATACAGCTTGGCGCCGGGCGGCTCATTGTCGTTTAGCTCCGGAAAAATCGCGATCGTCTGGCCGGTTTCGTCGCGCGCGGTCTTGGATTTTTCGAGCGGTGCATCAAAGCGGCGGTTGAAGTCGCCGATGACCATCCAATCGTGCCCGTCCGCCGTGTGTTGATCGATCCATGCTTCAAGGGCGGGCACCTGTTGGCCGAGCACATGGCAGGTCTCGATGCCCTCCTCCCGATCGCGTTTGGTGGCGTAGTCGTCGGTCAGCTTCTTGTCGAAGCAGCCGGACTTCAGGTGCACCGAGAGCAGGTAGAGCAGCCGCCCGTTGGACTGCTTGATTACCAGTTCGGCACCGCTGCGGGCGTGGTGCGGGAAGGCCTGCGCCAAGGCGGCATAGTCGTTGAACCCGACTACGTCAGCGCGGCCCTTGCGCACGGCAAAACCGGTACGCTGGATCCACGGACTTCGCGCATTGACGTAGAGATCGTATTCTTCGCTCGGGAATACCCGCCCCAGCGCTTCGTTGTCTTCGACTTCCTGCACGCTGATCACGTCCGCGGCGAGCTGCGCCGCGATCGTCTTCAGCTGCCTGTAGCGCGCGGTGTCGCGGCATACCCAGCGCATGGGATGCAGCTCGTCGAGCTGCTCGCGCTGCTTGGGTTTGAGAGCGCGGCAGCTTTGATAGTCCGCGTCGCTGAGTGGTGCGCTGCGCAGCCAGGATAGGTTCCAACTCGCGAGCGTAAGCTCGGCGCCCGCCGCGCCGCCGCCGAAAAGCGCGATCGTGAGCGCGAACGCAGCGCGCATGCCGCTTAAGCCGGCGCGTAACCCTCCCCCTCGCGCTTGATTTCTTTGCTCCTACGCAATGTCTTGTACAAGTAGTTCATGTTGTTCGCCACATTCCCGCCGCCAAACTTAAACCCTGCTTTTTGGACGTCGTCGTAAAGCTGCTTTGCGCCGACCGGCTCTTTCTTGGCTTGACGGTACTGACCGAGTACGTGAAACAGCGCGCTGCTGAGTGTGATTTTGCCGGATCGCTTACCGGCGCGCTTCGCTGGCTTGCGAGGCGTAGCGGCCTTCTTCGTATTAGTCGGCTGCGCAACTTTGCCGCGCTTGCGCTTCTGGCGCTTTGTTTTGGCGGCCGGTTCGTCGGTACCGTTGGCTACGGCGCGCAGTTGTTGGATGGCGGAGCCGAGCTTGGCGGCGCTGTCCAGATGACGCTGCTGTTCGCTCTGCAGCGCGCGAATGGCTTGCTGAATCGTTTGAGACATGTTCGAGGTTTCCTTTCGTTAATTTTTCGTGCAGATGAGATTAGCCGACGTCGCGAAGCTGAGGGTGTGGCACGGGGCCGAGAGGAATTGTGCTTGGATTGATGGGTATTGTGCTCCCAATTAGATCTCTATAACCAGCGTTGGGTTGAAGTCGGAATTTTCCGGTGCGTCGTCTAGCGTGTAGCCTCGAGGGTTGCAAATCAAGCGCGTGCTCCCGACGTAGAAGTCGAACGAAGCATGGGTGTGCCCACACAGCCACGCTGAGATATCGTGGCTCAGAATAAGTTCAGTCAGGTCGCTCGCTATGCTGGGGTTGGCCGGCGAGTCCGCGTAGCGTTCGGCGATGGTGTTGGGATGAGCGCAATGATGACTGACCACGATCGTCTTGCCGTTGTACGGTTCCTGGAGCCTCTCGCGTAACCACTCAAGCGCTGCCCGGTGCATGGCGAGTGTGTAAAGCGGCGAGAGCAGCGCGCCATCATAACGGATGCGCACATAGTCTTGGATGCGGCGCGCGGCGATGTCGACGGCTTGGTTCACGTCGCCGTGGAGCGCAAAATCCGTCCACAGCGTGGTCCCCAGAAAACGTACATCTCCGACTTCAGTGGCGCCATCGTCCAGCACTTGTACATTGGGCGGCAGCGAGCCATCCGACCAGCGCGCCTGCAGCTGCGGCATGTCAAAGCCGTAGTATTCGTGGTTACCCGGTACATAGAGAACAGGCGCATCAAACTGTTGCGCCGCCCATTCAACACCAGCGCTGCCATTGTGGATGTCGCCGGCGAGCACCACGATGTCCTGCTCGGCTGGAGGCGCTATCCAAGCGGTGTGCTCCAGGTGGAGATCGCTTAACAAGCGGATGCGCATCGGTTAGGGTCGACCCGCAGCGATTCGACCTGCGCACCGACGCTCAACGATCGCGCTCCGCTGCCTGCGATTTCTCCATCGCTGCGTCGAGTTTGCGCCGTAAGGTGGGGTCGACGATCTCGTCCAGCGCCAGCTGCATCATGCGCTGCGCATTGTAGCTACGATCGGCTCTGGAGGCGCCCAAGCCGCTGACGAATGCGCCGGGGTCTCGATCGATTTGGGACTGCAACCAGCCCTGCACCGCATGGCGAGCGGACTTGCTGTCGCCCCATGAACCGATCTTGACCGCGAGAAAATCGACCACACGAGCATGCAACGTCACGCTGACCGGCCCCGATGCGCCCAGTAGTCGAAACCGATGGTTTTTCGTTCTCAACGCCAGATACGAGGCTCGCCGCCCATACGGAGCGCGAACTTTAGCACGAGCGCAGTGAAAACCACGTACACGCCTGCCGGCCGGCGCCCGGGAATCTGGCTTGCCCTACGCCTTACCGCCACGCGCGCGCTCTTTGCGTCTCGTCGAGCGCGCGGTCGTACGAACCCGCAACAAGTAAGCCGAGTGCGCGGTTGACCCGAGGGCGGTCAAAGCCGTCCCGGTTGCGGATTGATTCGTCCGAGCTCTCTCCGTCAAGATCATCGTCGAAGTCAACGTCGACGTCCCAGTCGTCGTCGAGCAATCTGGAACTGCGGCCAACTCGTCGGCGATAGCGCTGCATGGCTGCGAGCGGCCCGCCGCAGTCCTCCGGTGGCGCCACGCCCATGCCGGCCGAGCAGCGTGGGTAGGTCTTGTTTGAGCCGAGGTCGGCCAATACATCCTCTAACTCAATCTCATGTACCCAGAGATCGCCAAAGTCGTACTCGTACGTAAAGGAATCGCCTGGCCCTAAACCCGGCGTGGAAAGACCCACTTTGGTCGCATCGGTGGAATAGATGGGGCCACCCTCCCGATATTCGCCGTAGTCTTGGCCGAAGATATCGAATCGGTGCAGGTGCTCGTCGTACCAGCCGAACGCGACCTGCAGCACCCGGTGCAGGTCGGAGATCGTAGCTTGCGCGCGCACGAGCAAGCGCCGCCAAATGAGCGGCCGGATGTCGCACAACTCGGCGCGCAGTTGGTAAATCGCCGTGCTCGACTTTTGCCTAGCCATCGGTTCTCGAACGTGCGGGATTTCCGGCCCGATGTCGGTCAGCGCTTCCGCGTGAGCTTTTCGTTCCAATACGCGACATAGGCTTCGTATGCCGTGCGAGTGGTGAGAAAAGCGGTATGCCGCTCTGCCGAAATGCGCACTGCGAGGAATGCTTCACGTCCTTCACGGCGCGCCCGCGCGAGCCGGTGGTGTCCGTCGATTAGGTTAAAGCGGTTTGGGCTGATTTCGGCAAGGATTGCCGGCTTGGACAGATCGGCGCGCTCGATGGCGGCTTTGTCCTTGCCATTGCGCGTGATGCTGGGAATCTCGCGCAGATCCACCCATTCGACAGGGAACTTGCCCGGGTGGGCGTTGATGAAGGCCGACATCTTTGTGATGTTGAAGACGAATATCCCGTTCGGGAAACACTCGTCCCCGGGTTCGACTTCGATCGGGGTGAAGCGTCGACTGAGCTTGAGGGCGCGCGTTTCCGCTGGTTTTGCCGCTTGCGTCCCGGCTCTTTCCGCTTCGGTGCGAGCGAACCGGTCGCCTGGATGCTTTGGCAGTTGCGCTATTTGCTTATCCATTTGTGCAAGAGCCGCTGTTTCAGTGTTTTACGCTCGCGCGAATTTTGCGCCATACGGCTCGCGACGCGCTCTGCTGCGGCAGCTTGGCGCTTCGGGTCGAAGTAGCACTTGCCGTCCTTGCCCATCGACCACACGTCGCTCACTTGGTTTTCTAAAGTAGGCAAATGGTTATTCAGTGCCTCCTGCGGTGCGGCAGCGAGGGCAGTGCGCTCGCGCGCACGCCAGCGGCCATGCCAAATTTTCTTGTCGTCGCGCTCGCTTCGGCATGTGGTAATGCCGCTAATCGGCGTCTTGCGGCGGCTTCTGCTCATTTTGCGTTCGCCTTGTTGGAGAGGATGTCAAAGCTCGATCACTTCGACGCATTCGCGGCAACGCAGCGCTTCGTCCACAAAGCGCCTAAACGCAATAGCCGCCACCGCTTCATCGATGAGATGGTCGACAAAATAGAAGCCGTCTTGCTCGATCGTGTAGTTGTAGATTTCCCCGACGCTCTTGTGGATTGGGTTCGGCAACGTACTGAACAACTTCGACGGGTCGTAGCCTTGAGGAACATTGAATCGGATCTTGTATTCGGTGCTCATCAACTTCGTCTTCTCCCGGAAGAACGGAGATTCTCTACGGTGCTAAGGGCAGCATCCACCCGCCATGAGTTGCTCCGGCGCATCCGGCGTACGGGGTTCGACCAGACACCGTCTGCGGAGGTAGATCGGTTGCCGCGCCACTGCCGCGTATTCTGGCACGCGGGCGTTCTGCCTGCCAGCGCCAGAGCGGGCGAATGGCACGCGCGATACGGACCACAACATAAAAAAGCCCTCCCGACGTAGTCGGAAGGGCTTCAGATGCTGCTTTACTAGACATCGATCGGCTCGTTCGAACTTGCCGCGAGGTATTGGGCTTCGTTAGTGAGTTCGTACACGCGACAAACGCCAGTGGAAATCGCGATACTGCGACGCCACTCGGCCTGAATGATTCGCGCCTTTACTAGTGCGGAGGCGGCATCCAGATCCTGTATGGCAACTAGAAGGTTGCGATCACCGAGCTGCCGGCCGAGGTTCAAAAACGTTGAAACAAGACCGAGCGGCGAGTTGCAAAGGCTATTCGCACCGGAGTCGGACTCCGTATTCTCGGCGAGAACTTGGATCGCGATGCTCTGGTCACGATAGCGCAGAAAGACGGGACGCATGCGCGTGCCACGCCAGACAAATTGTTGCTCCATAGATAGCTCCCAGTTAAGTGAGGACCGCTTCGTTCGGTTTTCTTGAACAGCGAGCCTCACGGCTAGTCGCCAAAGTGGCGATGCGCGGCAAGCACGGTGCGGTTGTGCAGAGCATGGCCGTGCCGAAGTAGACGGCGCGCCCGTCCTAGCAGGCTGCTCCGTGTTTCTTCGATCAGCCGATAGCCGGTTACGCGCGCATACAGCAACCATTTCGCGCCGCAATCAAGGCACGCCGCCTCAAACTTGGTACACGCGCCGTGCGTTCGCTCCAGGCAACCGTTGTCGGTGTTGACCGATCGGCAAACCGGGCAATGCATCCCGCCGTGGTGGGCGAAGCGGCCTTGGGGCATGGGTGGTCGTAGCGCTCTCATGTGCATGCCCCGCCTTCCGCTGCGGCGTTGGTTAAGATGGCGGAATGGGTTTCTTCTTCAGCATCGTCGTAGACGCTGCCCTGATGATCGGGATCATCGTCGGGCACCACGACTGGCTGAATGCCCTGCTCGCGCAGCTTCGCCATTGCTTCTTCGTCGCGCGCCTGCGAGGTAGTAACGATCTTCTCGATGGTGCTCGGCAGCATGATGCGAAAGACGCCGGGCTTGAAACCATCGTCGGTGTGCACGGCCTTGGGATGGGCGAGCATGACGAAGGTCTTGCCGATCTCGAAGCCTTTGGGGACAGCGGCGATACGTCGCGAGATGCCCATGGTGTTAGCCTCGTTGTTAAAGTCTTTCGGCGTTGCATAGAAGCGTTCGCCCACCCACAGCAGGCCACAGCGTTCGCCGAGCTTGGCCGGATCGGCTGCTGGGCAAATGAGCCAATTGCGGCTCAAGCACCCGCCGTCGAGCCACGGTCGCGGGTCGATCCAGGTGAAGCCACGGCTTTGTTTCACGCCGCCGCCGCAGGAAGGGCACTGCTCGAACAAGAAGGGCAACTTGCAGCAGGGCTCGCCTTCGCCCGATGAAACGAGATACAGCCCGTTGGTTTTTCTGTAGCCACAACCACGTGGAGCTTCAATAGCCATTGCAATACTCCTTTCGAAAAATTGAACGGCGCCGGCGCGCATTGCTTCGCGCCGGCGCTAAACCATCAGGGAACAAACCTTCGCGGCTCAGTTGACGGGCAGCTCCGCCTCCAGGGTGACGCGGGCGAGCATTCGCTTGCCGTAGTATTTCGGCAGGTGTTGAGCGGCCAGTGCGGCCGCGGCGGGCGTCGTCGCGTTGCTTAAATACGTCTCCATCAGCAGCGGACCGCGAGGTTCATCTACGGCGCCGTCGTTCTCGAGAACGACCGCAAAGTAGTGCAGCTGACTGAGGGCGGGGAACGGGAAGGCAGGTGGTTCGACGCGTCGATACTCTTGCGGGACATCGCTGTGGGCGATCTCCCGCCGCGCGATGCGTGCCAGGTAATCCTGCTTCTGTTCGTACCAGGCGCGCTCTAGGCGGGCCGCTGCGTCCCATTGCACCGGACGCTGGCGCCATGCCGATTGCGCGAAAGTGCAGGCGCGCGCGCAGTTCTGAGCATAGAAGAGCACGACCGCGGGCAGCGCGGGAAAACAGTCCTCCACCACATAGCAGGCGCCGACGGTTTCCGGAACGGGTAGCACCCGCTCCAGCATGCGCCGGTAAACCAACGCGCAGATTCGCCGGCGCGTGCCAAGGGTGAGGTAGTGTTTGTCTTCAGGACGCGCCTGCGGTGCAAATGCGGGCGCAGCGCCAAACTGCAGACGGTGGCGGCTCATGCGGCCACCGCCACTTCCGCGCTCACCAGATCGGCCGGTGGCTCGTGCGAGAGATACTGCGCAGGCATGGCGGTTGCGTTTAGCCGGCCGTCGTGCACGAGCTGTTGGTAGCGGTCGCGTTCTTCGTACCAACTGAGTTCAGCGCGCGCGCGCGCATCCCAATATTCGGGAGCGTTAGCCTCCGCATCGAGCGCGAAAGAAAACGCGGCTTCGTTGGTGTCGTCGTAGCGCACGCACACTTCGCGATAAGTGCCGAAGTCGTGCTTAAAAGACTTGACGACAAGCGCGACCGGCAAATCCTCAGCGGCGGGGAACAAGCGGCGCAACATGCGGCGATAAACCGTGCACTCGCGGCGCGATCGCTCGTCGAAATCAGGTTTGCCGAGCTGCGCGCAGTCCTCGGCGCACGGCACGGGGCCGATGTTGAAGAAATCGGTAGACATGATGGAGTGGTCCTAATGAGTTGGCGAGCGCTAGCGCGAACGCGCAGCGCTCAGCCGGAATGGAAGTTGGCAGAAGGGCGTTAGCCTTCTGCCGGTTCGGTTGCTGCGGCTTGGCGGGTTTTGGCAACACCAAGATCGGTGCGGCCTTTGACCACCAAACACGCGAGCTTCAAGTGCGCCGCGCCCATGCGACTGGCAAGCTTCAGCGCGAGGCGCACTTTGCCTCTAGCCTCTTCGCGGCCAGGCAGCGATGAGTCGAGATAGTGGCGCCCTGAGCTGGGGTGCTGCATCAGACGCTTGGGATCGACGCCCGCTTCGCGGCACAAGCGCACCATGCGCGCTTGCACCATCGCTTGATAAGCGTCGGCGCGGCGGCGCAGTGCGGCGTACGAAAGCAGAGGCCTGCTACGCATTGTTGTAGTCCTCTTCTTCGTCGTCTACGTAGTCCTCGTCGAGTTCATCGTCATCTGCGCCCTGTGCCGCAAGTGCTTCGGCTCGATCATCCGCCTCGCACTCGCGGAACTGCTTGATTTGGTCGCGGAGGTCGGTCATTGCCTGCTCCAACGTCGTCCATGAACTGCCTGGACGAGCATCATCGTCGGTGAGGCCGCCTTCGCGATTGCGGCGCGCAAAAACGACACAGAAGCGCTGCGAGGCGTCGAGGCGGATCTCCGCACCCAATCCTGGATAGCGGCCGCCTAGTTCGATGCGGTGCAACCACGCGTCGCGCGGCAAGCAGCCGGACAACACCTGTCCGACACGCAGCATGACGAAATCGACAGCACTACATTTGCTGGGATGGAAGTACATAGCGATCTCCTAACGGAAGTGGGGAGATCGACCCCGCTGGGACCGAAACTGCCCCAAGGGGTAAGCGATGGCACCGGCGCGAGAAGCGGCCGATGAGCAAGGTGTGGAGGGTTAGACTATTTGCGCCAGTCTTCGAGCACTAAGCCGCCGACGTGGCGAAACTCCGAGGTATTGGAGGTAACGAGGATCAAGCCGCGGCTCAATGCGGTTCCTGCGATCATCAGGTCGAAGGGGCCGATCGGGCGGCCGCGCTTTTTGAGAGCGGCGCGCAACGAAGCCGTCGCACGCGCGTCCTCAATGCCGTAGGGCAGCAGCGTGATGCTGTCGAAGAGGCGTTGCAACACGGGCGCAAGCAACTTACCGCGCTTCGTGTTCCACTGAATGCCGTACTCGATCTCCATCACCGTCACGCTGGACATGACCAGCGTCGCCGGCGAGCTTTGATGCAAGCGGCTGACGACCTTCGCATCGCCCTGTACGAAGTAACTGACCGTGCAGGTATCGAGGAGGAATTTCATGCGAACGGATCGTCCGCCGGCGCTTTGAGCTCGGCGCGGCTAGCCTCGAAAGCAGGCCAATCCTTGATACCCTTGAATTGCAGGATTTCGTCGGGCCATTGCGGCTGGCCTTCTCGTTCGATGAATTGCTCGATCGCCGCGCGGATCAGGGCGTTGCGTTTGACGCGCTTGCGCTTTTCGAGCTGACGCAGCTTCTTCTCGGTCGCATCGTCTAGGTAAATGCTGAAGTTCATCCGGCATCCTTTCTGTGTAACATCTTGATATGTTATATCCATTCTCGGGCTGGCGCTAGGCGCCTTAACGGCGCTGCGCTTTGGCAGGCGCGTCGCGCGCTTTAGCTTGCGCTCGATGGCCGCAAGGGCCGCGCGCACTAGCGCTTGATCAAGCGGACGGATAGCTGCTTGATTGACCTGGACGTAGAGGCCGTCGCGCATGCACAAAGCGCCGGCGTCGTTGGCCCCGCGCGAGATCACTCCAATCGCTGTGCAATCGGCGGGAAGGCTGGTGGCGTAACCGCGCCACGCTTCGGGGTCTTGCAGGACCATGTAGTGTTTCAACCTGCGTTCTCCTTTTCTAGTTCGGTTGCGGTGAAATCTACCCACACCCAGGCTTGCACGTAGCAGCCGTTGGCTTGCTCGCCGGAGACTCCAGCGTTGTCGTCGATTTCCAGTGTGCCGCTGTCTAACCATTGCTGGCGAGCAAGCGCGTAGATCTTTTGCCGGCGCGCTAGGCTCGCTTTTCGGGCTTGATCCGCGAGTTCCGATTGATCCGGAAGCATTTGCAGGCCGGGCAGCGCCGCAAACATTTGGTCGGCTACGACCTTGCCCTGGCCCTTTACGCGCGTGAGCTTGCGCATGCGGTAGGCTTGGTCGTAAAGAGAGTTCTTGTAAACCACTTCGGAGATCGGCTTGAGCGAGTCACGCTTCAGCCATAGGTGATATTTGTGTCTTTCGTGCTCACACGACAAGCGGGCCCTTGTGGCTCCGAAGGCTTCCAATTGAAAGTTGCGCACATTAGTCATGAGTGCCTCGATTGAAATGATCGGCGCGCGGATTAGAGTAACCCGCGCTCAGAGAAGGAAATCATCTTGCTCCCGGCGACGATGAAGTGATCCAGTACGCGCACGTCCACGAGAGCGAGGGCCTCGCGCAGCGTCCGGGTTAGGGCCCGATCGGCGGCGCTGGGGTCGGGGGCTGCGCTCGGGTGGTTATGAGCGAAGAACACCGCGGCGCTGTTGTGGTGCAACGCGCGCTTGACGACTTCACGCGGGTAGACGGACGTTTGGGTGAGGGTGCCGCGGAATAAGGACTCGGCGGCGAGCAAGCGATGCTGCGTGTCGAGAAACAGCGCCCAGAATTCCTCGTGCTCTAGCGCCTCTAGGCGTAAGCGCAGCAGCTCGCGCACGGTGTTTGGAGTGCTCAGCGCTGGCCCATGGTGGAGCTCTTCGGCAAGTCCACGAGCAACGAATTCCCGCGCGGCGAGTAGTTTGCGCAGTGCGCGCGAGGAGCTGGCGAAGGAGGGATCGCTGAGCGCGCGCAGCGAGCGGCACGCTCGGAACGAGCGCACGGCAGGCTCGCCGGCGATGAGACGAATCAGTTCGTCGTCGGGGAGGCTGTGCGCGGAGAATGTGGAGGGGGATGCACGCATAGGGTTAGTGTGTGGTGGTGGCACTGGCGCCCTTTGCTGCGTCGGCCACCATGCCGGTAGCGACTTCGCGCAGATCGCGAAGCAGTTCGCCGCCGGGGATATCGCTGCTCGGCAGCGCGATGCTGTCGAGATAGAGCAGCACGGCCTTCGGATCGCTTTCGGCGAGATTCATCAGGTTGCTGCGCGCGCGGTTGTACTGCGCCAATTGCATGAGAAGGGTGGACAAGGTTTGGTTCATTGTTTTCCTTGTGAGAATGCGCGCTGCGCCGATGACGCATGAAAGTCTGCGTGGGCGGCAGCGCAATTTGAGGTTGAGTAGATCGCAGTTATCCACAGAAATTGTGGATAACAACGTGCTCGTGGAGCACACGATCAAGGAGAATCAGCGCTTTATGAACGTCCTATCGGAGCGATCAAAAAAAGCGCATCAGGGATGCTGAAAAGCTGGTGGTATACGAGTAGCGCGGGCCCAGTCGCGCGATCAAGGGGCAGAGGAAAGTCGATGTTACGGCAAAGGTTGCGGCGGGTCAACGCAAGCGTAGAATCGAGCGTATGGAAAAACTGTTCAACGATTTCCTGGGCGTACTCGGCCCAAACGGCAGCGTGTTTTTCTTCGTAGCCCTGTTCGTGGTGGTGTTTTGGCGACCGCTGCGGCTGCGGCGAGTGCTGTATTGGTACCTACGCGGTGCGCTGGCGCGCGACGCGTCGGAGGCGTACTTTCGGCCCTGGTTTCGGTGGTTCTAGAGTACGCGCTTAAGCGTTCTCGCATGAACCCTTGACCCGATGGGCGTAGGGCCACCGTCAATTCGCGCTGAGTACGGAAGGCCGTTTCCGGCCCGAATTCTAGTGCTCGAAGTGCGCGACCGGCGTAAGCCGGAATCGGAACCATTGGGTTGGCTACTCATAGAGCGCGAGGCAACCTATGAGCGTGACTCGGCAGACGGATCGATCGAGCGGGCCTCCATCAGTTTGTACTACGAACGCATCATGCCCAAGCACGAGTGGCGCGATCATGGACAGAGTGGCGACTTCGCCGGTAGCTTCTCTCGTGCTCGAAACAGCGTGTCGCTGAGTTCCGCGCATAACGGCCGCGGCGCTATTTTTCTCGACACTTTGCGCGGACACCGTGTCGGCACTTACTTGCTCAACCAAATCGTAATTTGGGTACAGCAATGGCCAGAGGCGAGCGTACAGAGCATCGAGCTGTTGGGAAATCAGGCAGAGAAAGAGAACAAGACGCGGCGCAACCGGTTCTACGAGAGGTTCGGCCTGGAGTTCGACTATACGGATCCGGAGCAACGCGAAGGACGCTCCCGACCGATGCTGGTCAAGGACCTCAAGCAAGTCCTGACTTGGAAGGAAAACATTCGTGAGCATGAACTGCTGAGCTATCTCGGCGAGCAAGTGACGATGCTGGATGACACCAGGGGGTTGCTGAGGCTGCGCGATCGAGAGGTGGAAAGCCTATGGCGCGAGCGGGATGAGATGCGCGCTAAGCCCTTAGGCTGGGCGCTTCGCACGCTATGGCAGAAGCATGCGCACGTGTTAGGCGCGGTTGTCGGGATCGCGCTGCTCGCCGCGCTCATTTGGAGGCGGCTCTCCGGAGGGTAGCGCGCGCGTCGCGCTCACAGCGCGATCGGCAATGCCCGCTGCGCGCCGTTGACGGCTGAGCGCACCTTGGCGCAAGCGCGGCCTGGTCCATGTTCCCACCATCGAGCCCGGAGCGTTCAGTCGAGGCGAGCGGCGAGCGGTGCCCAGGCAGCCAAGCCGAGCGCGGCGATATCCTGCAGTTCGCGCGCGGCCAGCGGTTCAATAACGCCGGCGTAGTGCTTCAGGTCCCTCGCAATCGCTTGCTCGATGACCTCGCTGAACGTAGGCAGCATAGAGTCCAAAGCTTGCACCAAAGCGTAGTCGACTTTCGGCCGCGTGCCCGCAGCGACTTCGCCGGCGAGCAACCGGTGCCAGAATAAAGCATCTCGATAGTGTCCCAAGACGCCGCAACGCTCACCACGGAAGAGCGCGCCTAGCAGACGCGCTTCCCGCTGCTGCGCGTCGCTGAGGGCTTCGAGTACGTCGTTCGGCTTCGATTGCATAGGTCCTCTTCAGCCGGCAGCGCAGGGCATACCGCTCTTCAGTTTCTCCGTGCCCATCGGAAGCAACGCGAGTCCGCGGAGATCGCTTTACGATTGCGTGCGTGACCTTCGCGCTTGATGATGATGTACTGTCTGGCGCGGATGCTTACGTTAACCCCAGCTCCCTCAGCGATTCCTTTGACGCGCTCAGTGCGTACCGATGAATCGTGTTTTCGCATATGGGATCGCCGATGTCATCAAAGGCGACCCTCTGCTTTCGTGGATACGAGTCGATTCTTTTCAAGTGCGGTGCAACCCGACAAATAAACTCAACTACTGCGAGAAATGGTCCCAAGTTTTCCGAGTAGTCCGCTGCCACGAAATCGACCAGCGACTCATCAACGTTATTCGGCGAGTTGCACTTTACGCGCTGAGCTAGAAGATTGAGCGAATCGACCAATGACTGGCCCATCACGAGCGGAACATAGTAATTAAACGTGAAAATTCCTAGCTGCGCGCCGCCGTCTACAATCGCGATGATCTGTAGCTCGGGCCAAAGACGCTGAGTGCCGGTGAAGCGGTCATCAAGGAAGGCAAAGAACCCGAGCACTGACAGATGTTGAACATTGACACTCCTACGGCAGTTCACATAGATGCACCACTCTGGAAGCGTGAGTAGCGCTCGCACGGGTACTTGTTCGACCGGCGATTGCCAAAGGGCCTTCAATAAGCTTTCGTCGAGGTCATAAATGCCCTTGCCCATCGCCCAAGCCGCCGTGCCGATGAAGTAGCGTATCTCGTGGTCGAGCTCGTTCCCGGGGCTGACATGGTATAGATGCGGCTCCATCTGAGCGATTCCCAAGGCGACGTTTATTGGGCAGTAGCACCAGCCGTGCCAGTAAGGCACGCCTTGACGTCCGCGTTTCCTGTGCAACGAGTGCGCCTTCGCCATCAGCGAAACATTCGGGGTTAGCCAAACATTGTCGAGAAACCAGCCGGTCACCTCTTCGTGGTCGCTAATGTTGAGAGAGAGCACAATCGCCCCCCTTTTCGAGAAAAAAAGTCTTGGCTGCATGAAGTAGATGTTTGGGAGTGCATGAGACAGGGAGGGGTACTCGGCAATTCATGCGGGGCGACTCGCTGGAAGGTTCGCGTGAGGGATCGCCGGCCAATCCCCTAGCGCATTTCCGTGCTCGGTCACGTCCCAGTACCAAAACGGCAGCCCCGTCGCGCGGTAGTAGGCAATCTTCGCGCGTTTGCGCACGTTGTACGCTTCATCGCTCCAGCCGAACACCTCCATGGGTAGATCGTAGTCGCCGTGGCGCAACAGAAAGTCTGGAAACACCGCCTCATGCGCCGCGTCGTAACGCATCGGTTTGGAGAAGCGCTGCCCCGCGCGCACCAGCGCGAGCGCGACTGCCGCCTCGTAGTTGGACTCGACCGGGATCCAGTGCTGGGTCACGCGCAGCAAGCCAGCCTCCAAGATCTGAAAGTGATCTTCGCGCTTGGCGGCGCCAAGGCGGAAGATTCCTACAAGACGGTCGCCATCGGGGGTCGGCGATTGGTCGGGGGCATGCGCCGTTTTGCTCGGTTGGAGCGCGGCGATGGCACGCGGGAATCGGGTGCGTAGCTCATCGAGCACCGCGGCAGATGCCCAGAAGCTGAACTCTTTGAGGTGTTTGAGATCCACGCGCGCGCCGTACTCGGTTGGCTTGATCGCCGCGATCTCGGCCAGCAATAGAGCGTGGCGCGTGGTGCCTTGCGGTGAAACCAAGCGCCGCAGCATGAAATCGCGCAACGCCGCGCACTGCTGTGCACGCTGCTCAAGGTCGAACGGTGCCGGGGTGAATAGCACATCAGCGAGCAATTCGCGGCGCACGTAGCTAACCTCCGCAAAGTCCTGCGCGCTCTGCGCCACCGTCCACCATCCGCGTTTCAATCTCCCGCGTTCGTCCAGCATGCGCGGCGACCAGCGATTCAAGCCGGCGTGCTCCCAGAAATAGTGCAGCATGCCTAGCAGCGTGGCGGAGTCGCGTTTGACCGCCGGACCATCGGGGTGTCGTTTCGCTGGCTGACTGGCAAGTTGCGGCTTGTCCGCAACAAGTGGATGGTCCAGCCGGATTAGAACTGTGCCGTCTTCGCGCTCTTCGATCGCCTTGCGGTTGTAAGCCGAGCGCCCGCACCACTCAGCGGGCGACAGATAAGACTCGCAGTCCGGATGGTGATCGGGGCCGGAGCCTGGCATGCGGGCTAGCACGTACCGAGAGGTTAGCTTGCGTACCACCATGATCGGTCGCGTCGGTCTGCACAGGCAGAGCGGTCGCACGCCGCGTTCGTAGTCGTGCTTCAAGAGCTTTTGCACGCCGGCGACGTCGGATTCGGCGAGGGCTTCGCGCGAAACCTTTGTCCCGGCAATCCAGAGGGCGTGGTCCATCGCGAACTTATAGCCCCGCCTGCAGCAGGTCTTCGGCTCGATGCAGCAGCCCGGGATGGGAGTAGACGCGGCCGTTCGCCGCCTTGAATATGATGTACGGCGTTCTCGGCTCGCCCGCCACGACCCGCAGTAGCGCGCCGTTGGCAGCCAACACTTGTTGCGACTGTGCGCTCGGTTCGACGCCTGGCAAGCCCGTCCCGCCCGTAAAGCGCCCGCGCTGGTGCTCTTGCAGAAGCGTGAGCGCCTGCGCCTGCGGCGCCTGAAGCAGCTGGGCCGCCAAGTTCGTGCTGCTGGGATCGAGCACAGCCACCGGTATCCAATGCACGCGAACTTTCCCCGCGTCGACCAGTGGTCGAAGTTGGTCGTTGAGCTCCGCACAAAAGTGGCAGTTCAGATCGATGAAGGCGTGGACCAAGAGCCCGGAGGTGCCATCAGTGAATCCCGTGGCCTTGCCGATCGAATCGATCAGTTCGCCGCTTTTCTGTGGCACAGGCTCCGGCTTTGCGCTAGGCATCCCGGGCGCGAGTTCGTGCGCCTTCATGGCTGCGACGGTGAGGTTGTCGCCCTTTTCGTCGAAGAGCGCGCCCACCAGGAGTGTCTTAGTGCCGTTCGGAATCCACGCAACGAAGCGTTCGTTCTTGGCGCGCACCAAGGCGCCGCGGATGCCCGGGGGACCGTCAATCAGTTTCTCGAGCTGGGCTTGGCCGGCGCTGGAGCGAGCGACGAACTGTTTGAGTTCGGCTTCCGTTGCTTCGCTGACGGCGCGAGTCTGGTGGCGCGCGCCGAGATACGCGGCGAGCGGCGCGAGCGTGGCGGCCAGAACAAGGGTTATCACTAGGATTCGAGTGCGTGTCATGGGGATGGTGCCCTTACGTTAATCGTACGTGAGCTTAGAGTGGCCGGCGCCGGCGCTTCAGCATCTGGCGTGCTGCATTTACTCCAGCAATGCGCAGCAATAGCTTGCCGAGCGCCCACAGCAAGCCGACCTTCACCAAGCCGACGAAGCCTACGACCAGCAGCACGAGGATCAGCAGAAGACCAATCGGGCCGGCGTCGAATTCATCTTCTTGGTTGGCAGCGCGATCGAGCGGTTCTCCCACGCGCCAAGTGCCAGGCGGGGTGACTGCACGTAGTTCGCTGCCGGGACCGCGTCCGACGCCCACGACCTCTCGGCCGCCAAGCGCATCGGTTGGGTTGACGCCCATCTTCGCCATGATTTTGTGGGTGTATACGACGTAGTCCTGATAGACACCGCGCGTGCCCATGTTGTACGCACCCACGGCGCGCCAGACCGCGAGGTCGACGTCGCCGTACACTGCCTTGGTCAACGTGTGAAACTCGTTGAAGATAGTTCGCGAAAGACTGCTCTGCGTGGCCGGGCGAAAGATGTTGGCAAGCGAAATGCCCGAGCGCGAAAGGTGGATGCTGTTGATCTGCATCGCACCCATGTCGATATTGTGCTCAAGTTCGAGCAGCTCCCTGGCTTTGGCGATGGCGGCCGGCTCGCTGCTTAGCATGTAGGAGCGATCCGATGTGTTGTCTCGAATGGCGAACGGCTCGCCGTTGGATTCCACCGCGCGGATCGCGTCCAAAACTGCGTCTAGGTTGATCGTAGTGGCGGCGATCGCCAGAGCGACCATAAACAGCAGCGACCACACAGGGAGCGTCGTTCGATTCATGGTGGCCCCTTATTGCTCTTCGAATGCCGCGAACATGCTGGATATCGCGTCGCGTTGAACCTGGGCATCGGGCGGATCGGAAGGCCCGGGGCTTTGCTCTGCTGCCGGCTGGTTCTCCAGGAACAGCTGGCGCTGCAGCCCTTTGGTCGCCAGACGCACCAATAGCGGTGACTTGCTGCGACGGCGGGTGAGCGCCTCCAAGATCGTGCTGTCGCGTCGCGGATCGAGGCGAAGCTGCAAGACCATCGCTTTGGCGCCGTCAGTCTCCGGCAAAGCGGAGTAGGCGAGGAAGGCTTTCGGATCGCCTTCGCTCAACTCCACCTGCATACCCAGAGCAATCAGGGCACGCAAGGCGTCAAGGCGGCGGCGCCCGCCTGGAACGCGCGCGAGTTGTTTGATGAGCGCGGCATCGGCGTCGCCATGCAGATACACGCTGAGGCGAATGTCCTTACTCACGCAGCAACCTGCGGAGAGGCAGCCGACGAAACGCTCTTGGCAAGGTAGTGGTAGCCGTGTGCGTTGGCCGCTTGCGCGTCTTTGACCATGAGTACCCGACAATCCGGATAAGCCAGCCGCACCGGCTCGGTAAACACATGCGCACCGCCACCGCAGGTCAGAATCAGATCGGGGCGCTGGCCCTGCACCGAGCGAATCCAAGCGACGATTGTCTTGCCTACGCCGTGCAACGCCTTGTGCAGTAACGGCTGCAGGTCGATTGCTTGATCGCGAAAGTAAAATGGCTTAACCCCGAGTACGGCGGTTTCCACTTCCCAAGCCGCGGGGCTTAGGCGATAGTTCTCGTTCAGCATTCGCGCAACCACGCGGTAGACTTGTTCCATGCCGGCGTTGAGCGAGCCGCCCGATGCGGGGTTTAGAACCAGGTTCTGCACGACGACGGCATCGGTCGTGAAGTAACCCACGTCCAGCACTAGGACTGCTTTCTTGTTAACGTCAGGGTTGCTCGCAGCGTGGTGCCAGAACGCTCCAACCGGCTCTGGGACGCAGGCGGCGTGCTCGATCAGCAACTCCCCTTTGTGTGTTGCATGCCTACCCCGCCAGCGGCCAATCAACTCCTGCCGATAGCGTCGTTCGTTGAACTGACTCACCGGCGCCCCGAGCACCACCCGCCAGGGACCTAAGGACTGTTCGGCCAAGCGTTCCAGTACCGATTGCAGCAAGACCCGATAGTCCCGACTATCCGACCAGTTCGGAAACACCCGGAGGTCGAAGTTGGCCCCTGCGAGCAAAGCAGCCTGATCGCCGACCTCCCACACTTCACCGTCCACCACGACGCGTTGGGTGTTGGCTCGCATCAACGAGGCATCGCCTTGTTGAGCCACTGCGATGCTCGCGTACTGCAAAAACCCGCGCTCGGTTCGCAGTTTCACATGACCGTAGCCGAGATTGATGCCAGCGTACCGAGGTTGGTGTAGGTGCGATTGCATGTGTCCCCTAATGATGGTTGGTGCGCGTTGGTGTGCAGGGCTTCGCTTCGCGTTCTTGTGGCGCCGTATTTGCGCGACCCTCCGTGCCACACTTCTCAGCTTCCTGGGCAAGTGAAATCAGACGGTTGCGACCGCGTTTTTTCGACGGTTGCGTGATTTCCCCTCCCCTATTTGCGCGACCCACCGTGCCACACTTGGCCCTGACAGGGCGCACGCGTACGGACCAGTGCCATTGCGGCAAGTCGAAAAGCGCTCGCGCACCCTCTCGAATCTTGAGCAGTTGTGCGACCTGCTTGTCGAATTGCAAATAGAAAGGCGAGTGCTTACGCATACCCAGCAGACGCAGGAAGGTTCGCGTCAGCCGTTTGGGCACCACCAATATTTGCGGCTCCGACCCGCGCATGCAGGTCGTGGCTCCGCGCGGCATGTAGCCGCCCCTCCCCCGCTCGCCTCGAACCATGAACCGCCAGACACACATCGGCGGCATGTTCTGAATGAAACGCCCGTCTATGTAGAGCACCAGCAGCGCACGCGGCAAATAGCGCTTGTCGCGCGCAACCTCGCTCTGCAGGTAGCGATCGGCACGCTTCTTCAGTGCCGCGCTTGCAGCACACACCGCGCTGTAGGCCGCCCTTCGCGCTTCGAACGGGTGCGGGCGCTCTCCGCCGGCGGGCATAACCGCGGCAGCGCGCACCGCGCTCTCCAGGATCTCGATGTCTTCAAGTGGATAGACCCCGCGCCGAAGCCATTCGGCGCATGCCTCGCAGACGCGAAGCGCCTCTTGCTGCGCCCAGAGCGCGACCGCCGTCATGTGTTCGATCATGCGGTCGATCTCAGTCAATTCGCGCAGATCCAATAACATCTGGGAACTGGCGTCGACGCCGTGGCGGCGCAGCACGCGCTGATCGAGCTTGCGCACGCTGCTGGTGCCGACCTTGAAGTACAAGCGGGGCACGCCAAGCGCATTGCGCCGGCGCTGCCCGAGCCATGGGTGTACCCCTTCGAAGCGGCGTGCGCGAAAAGCATCGAGCGCCTTGGTGCGTCGGTGCACCAGCCGATCAAAGTGGGCGTAGAAGTCCGTATCCGTCCTCACACCCTCCCTTTCGCGGGCCGTGACGGAAATAGGTCGGTTTTTGCCTACATCGGAAAAACTTTCTGGGCGCTGTGGGGCGGCGCTGGGCAGTGTGTCGCGCTGCCTCATTCACTCCTGCCGCCCCGCGCGCGCTACCAAGCGCTGTCCGGCAGCAGAAGGCAGCAGCAGCCGGTTTTTAACGCTTGAACCAGCGCCAGCGATGCTGCATCAGCCGGCACATCAGCAAGCGAGACTGCGCGCGAGCCCATTCGACCGTGTGCAGCAGCGTTTCATACGCCAGCCCTGCCAACGCGAGCACCCAAAGAGCACGTGAGTAGGCGACGTAGTTTCCGCCTGCGCTGAGCGCGTAAACCGCGAGTGCGTTCGCTACGGTCAAAAGGCTAGCGAAGCCCAGAGCGCGCAGCCCGTGGTGGCGGCGGAATTGCGAGAAGGCGGTTGGCGTCAGGCGGTTGAGCGCGCCAGCGACGAGGACGCGCGGCCCGAGGAGCAGACCGGCCGAGGCTAATGCGATTTGGCTGAGTATCAATTGGTTTTGCATAGTGATCCTTTCAAATCCGTCTTGATTGACGGTAGTGCCACCTTCTCACGAGTCGGCGCAAATGCAAGTTTCCCCGGCGCTGTCGCCAAAACGAGGGGTTTTGGCGTCACACGCGGCGAAATAGACCAGGAGGGGGTCTCTTATGCCGACGTTACGCAGCCTTGCGGTTTTCACCGCACTCTATCTTGCGAGCCTGGTGTGCATGGTGCCGGGCGCCGACGTGCCTGGTTTGAGCGGGGCGATCTTTGGGGTAGCTGGCTTCCTGTTCGTGTTTCCGATCGATCGGGTACGCGCCTTCTATCTTTGGGCGAGCGAATCGCTACGCGTGGTGCGCGAGTACCGAACCTGCGTGGTGACCTCCCCCGCGCTGATGGCCGAGGACCCCGAGTGGCACTACATCGGCGTGATCGAGCAGTACCGCTGAACCCAGGCGAGCGCCTCCATGAATCTGTACGTGACCCGCGATGGGATGGTGCGACACGAGGCGGTAGTCGGCAAAACGGGTTCGGGCAAAACAAAATACATGCTCGCGCGACTAGCGCAGCAGATCCGGGCGGGCGGCGGCGCGTTCATTCTCGATTCCAAAGAAGAATACGACTTCCGCGACGAACTCTATTCCCTTTGCCGCAGCTACGGACGCGAATCGAGCTTTCGCTGCGTCAACATCAACAATGCAGCCGAAAGCCACACTTACAACCCGCTGCTGCGAGGTGATGCAGTCGCGGTTGCCTCGCGATTCACCGACACCGTCGACGTCGGAGCCAACGCAACCGCAGAGCATTTTCGCTCGCAGTCGAACCTGGCGTTGACCGCCGGGCTGACGCCGATCAAGGCGCTCGATCTGGCGTACAACCCTCGCGATCTCTACATCCTGCTTTCCAATCCGAACGCGATGGAGTGGCTGCTGCGACAATTGCCCGAAAAGAGCGCCCCGCGGCAAAGTTTCGACATCTGGCTTGAGTCGTTTCGCCAGTACGACCCCGTCCAGAAGCGCGTGCGGATCAACACGCAGATGATGCGCACTCAGATCGGCGGCGTCATCTCGCGTCTGTTTATCTACTCGGTCGGGGAAATGGGCAAGGTGCTGAGCAGCTATAGCCCCGAAGTCGACTTGCTGGAAGCGATCGACAACCGCCAGATCGTCTACTTCATGATCCCGTCGCTGGACAAATCGGAAGCCGCGCTCGCTTTTGCGCGCCTGTTCATGTCCGATCTGCGCAGCGTGCTGGCGCAGCTGTTTCGCCGTGGGAAACGGCACCTACCGGCGATCCCACACCTGACTTTCATGGACGAATTCGGCAGTTATGCGATGCAACTCGTCGCGCAGCTCTTCGAGATGGGGCGCTCGGCGCGCGTCGGACTGATACCGATGTTCCAAACCTACGCCAATATCAAGAAGGTCAGCGAAGACTTTGCGGACCAAGTCATGGGCAACGTGGAGCTGCAGACCTTCTTGCAATTGGGTGACCCCAACACCTGCGAATGGGCCGCCACCATTTTTGGTGAGGTGCTGCGCAAATTTAGACTCGAATCGCGCGGCCAAACGCGCGCTTCGGGAAACACCAATCTGAGCCTCGAAGTATTCCACAACATGAGCAAGTCGCGTACCGAGTCGGTCACCACACGCGAGGACTACGACTACCGCGTGCGCCCGGAGGAGTTTTCTGGCTTGGACATCGGTCAGGCTTTCGTTTGGGCAAAGATGGCCAACAGCGGCTGGAGAGTTCGCTTTCCTTTGGTGGAACCGCGTGCCACCTACCCCTTCGAGCTGGTGCGCTACGAAGTACCGAAGCGCGCCGGTCTGGCGCTATCTGACAAGTACGACGCGGAATTCTCCTCTGCCGAACATGCAGTCCACTAAAGCTCGCGTTCGGCCGAGCCCTTTTGACCTGAACGATGCGCAGGCCGCGTTTTGCCGCGAGGACCATCACAGCATCTGCATCGCTTGCCCCGGCTCCGGCAAGACGCGAGCCTTGCTTTCCAAGACGGCACGGCTGGCGACAAGCATCGGTGCCGCGCGCGTGATGGCGATCACCTTTACCCGCGCGGCAGCGCAAGAGATGCGCGAGCGCCTGCATCGGCTGCTCGGTTCCAACGCGCAGGCAATCAGATTATTCACGTTTCACGGGCTCGCCTACCGCCAACTCTCCGCGCACCAGCCAGTGAGGATTGTCAGCGACGCGGAGTCTCACGGCCTGCTGCTAAGGGCCAAGGAACGCGCCGGGTCTACGTTGGGCTTGGATGCGCTCACCGAAGCTGTTAGCCGTTTCAAGCGGCATCTCGACCCGGCGACGCTAGCGGAAGGATCCGAGGACGCTTTCGCAGTGTTCACCGAGTACCAGCGCGCGATGAAAGCTCACGGTGTGATGGATATGGATGACTTGATGCTCGCGTTGCTACGCGGCTACGAAGACGGATCGATAAAGCCGTTCGATCTCGGCGCGATGCTCATCGATGAGTTTCAGGATTGCGATGAGGTTCAGCTGCGCGTAGCGCTGCACTACGGCAAACGCGATACGCGCGTGCACGTAGTCGCGGACGACGATCAGTCCATTTATGGGTTTCGCGCTGGTCTTGGTTTCCATGCGATAGACCGGCTACGTGCGACGCTTGACGCCAAGCAATTCTTGCTCGATCAAAACTATCGCTGCACCCCGCAAATAGTCGCGCTGGCTGATCGCGTTATCCAACACAACCGTCTGCGATTCCCCAAACTGCTGAGGTCCGCCTCGAAACTCAGCGGTGAACCCTGCGTGCTGGAGGCCTCTTCGCCCTTCTCCGAGGCCGAAGCAATCGTAAAGGCGCACAACGCCGGCGTGCCGCTTACCGTCCTGGCTCGAGTCAATCAGTGGCTAGACCCAATCGAGTTGATGGCGATCAGCGCAGGCTTGTCGGTACGGCGAACCGGCAATACAACGTTCTTGTCTCGCGCACACGTGACGCAAGCCATCGCCGCGCTACGACTCGCGCTCGAACCCTCGGACAGTTTGGCGCTGCTGTCCGTCTTGCAGCTTAGTTCACTCGGGTTCAATACGCTAACCGCGCTGGAGAACGCTTTGCCGAGCGAGAGCATCTCGAGCGCGCTTTCGTTGCTCTATGAAAGTTCGATCCTGGTGCCCCTATCGAAGGATGATTCGACGCGGGTACGTGAGCTGCGCAGTGTGCTAGGCGAATGGATCGATGCCGCATCGCGGGCTTCGATCGGCAGCGTTCGCGAGCGAGGCAGGCTGTTGAACGTGGCGGTGACCGCGTTGCTGAAGTCGCTGAACCAGTTCGTTTCGTCAGAGTGGCACAAGCAAGACATTGCCACGCTCTCCAGGTTAATTGCCGAGCGCATGGAGGGGCCGCTTGCAGGGCGTGTTCGCACGCTGGGTGAGTGGGCGCGGCGCATGCAGCGCAAAGGCAAGGACGAGCGAGCACTACGGCTCATGAGCATACATTCCGCAAAAGGTCTGGAGTTCGACCGCGTATGGCTTGCGGGATGCAACGAACGGGTGCTGCCCTACGACGGAAGCAATGTCGAAGAGGAGCGGCGGCTGTTCTACGTAGCGACTACTCGTGCGAAGGCGTCGCTCACGATTTCTTACGTGCGTGAGCAGGAACTACAACCCAGCCGCTTTGTTCTCGAAAGCGGAGTTGCGCCGATCACACTGCCGTGAAACGAGGCGGATTCTTCTGGCTCATCGGCCAAATTTGTGCTGTCGTGGGACTGGCACTTTTCAAGGTCGTTCACGTGGTGTTTTCCAGCGTCTGGCAGAATCTCGTTGCGGTCAGGACTAACCTCGAACGAGAGCTTGCGGAATTGCGCGACCGCGATAGCGAGGAATTCTAAGCATTCCGCTCAAACGGTCTGCTCATCCTCGCCGGCTTTACCTCTCGGCGCAGCACGCGACCCCTATGTGCAGTTCGAATCTATGTGCAGTTTTCATAGAGCGCGCAGGTTTTCCTCTCGTGGATAGCGTAAAGCGGCCTGCCAGTTCTTCACATAGTTTCGGCGTTACTATCCACCGGGCTTGCCCGCTACGGCTTGGGCGTCCGAACTTCGCCGCGAGAATGACGAGCGCGTTGCAGACACGTCGCCCTCGGTGGAACAGAAACCAGACTTCTGCGATTTTTCCCGAAGGATACCGATGTCGCGACCGGCGGTTGCATCGTGTTCCTCGCGACCAACGAAAACTATGCGCAGTTTTCGCGACACGGCTTCCTCTGAGCGGTGCGCATAGATTCGAACTGCACATAGGGGTCGCTATGTGAAGCTTTGCATAGCCGACCCAAAGCCGAAGTCCACGACTGGCCGGAATCGGGTAGCAGGGAAGGCCGTTTAGCCAACAATGGACCCCGAACATACGAAAATTCGCGTAGATTCTATCGAGTAAGATAATCGTCGTTATAACGTCGTTATCATACTTACCAAAACGAGGAAACGAGGCACAGAGACTCATGGCCAACCCCGAACAGCTGGCGATCCTGCAGCAAGGCGTTGAGGCTTGGAATGCCTGGCGCAAGGCGCACCGAGGCGAAGAGATTGATCTTTCCGAGGTGAACCTTTACTTCGTGTACTTCGCCAACGCGGATCTCAGCAGCGCAGTCCTTTGGCGCGCGAACATCGCCTACGTATACCTCAGAGATGCGAATCTCCGTAGCGCGGACCTTTGGAGTGCGAACCTCATCAGCTCGAACCTCAGCTTTGCGGACCTCACCCGCGCGAACCTAATAGGAGCGTTCCTCGGCTGGGCGGACCTTAGCAACGCGAACCTCACCGGTGCGGACCTTAGAAACGCAAACTTTGGAAGTGCGAACCTCACCGGTGCGAACCTCACTGACGCCAACCTCGGTAGCGCAAATCTTAGCGGCGCGAACCTTAACAGAGCGAACCTCACCGGCGCGAACTTCCATAGCGCCTTCCTCGGGGGGACCGTGTTCGGCGACAACGATTTGGCTGACAGCAAAGAACTGGAGATGTGTTCGCATTCCGGTCCCAGCACGCTCGACTTCCGCACTCTACAGCAATCAGGCCCGCTACCGCCCAAGTTTCTCCGCGGTTGCGGCCTCCCTGAAAACCTGATTGAGTATCTGCCCTCGCTGCTCAACCGCGACATTGAGTTCTATTCCTGCTTTATCAGCTACGGCCACGCGGACAAACCGTTTGCCCGCCACCTGCACGACTGGCTCCAAGGCCGCGGCATTCGTTGTTGGCTCGCCGAGCACCAGCTGCTGCCCGGCGACGATATCCACGAACGGATCCAGCATGGCATCAAGCTGTGGGACAAAGTGTTGCTGTGCTGCTCGAAGGCTTCGCTCACCAGCTGGTGGGTGGATAACGAGATCGAAACGGCGTTCAAGAAAGAACGCGAACTCATGAAAACCCGCGAGAAGAAAGTAGTCGCGCTTATCCCGCTCAACCTCGATAACTACATGTTCAGCGGCCAGTGGCAAAGCGGCAAAGAAGAGCAAGTGAAATCGCGCATCGCGGCGGATTTCACCGGCTGGGAAACGGACAACGCCAAATTCGAGCGCGAGTTCGAGAAAGTAGTGAAAGCGCTGCGCGCCGACGCTGGCGCGCGCGAGACGCCGCCCGCCCCCAGACTTTAACCCCCTTCTTTCTCCCCCTCTCGCCTATGAAAAACGACCCCGCCATCGCCGGGGACGACACGCAATGCTCGCACTCGGCAGTTTCAACGTGCCCGCGATCTTTACGGCCGCCGGCGAGCAAGGTGCGTATCGCTGCACACCCGAAAAGCCTACTGGCGCACCGTGCAGGCCTTCGCCGACTGGTGCACTGAGCAACGGATGAAAAATTCACTTCTGGATCAAATTAGCCTCGATGAAGTCGAGTGGATCCCTATCTGACGTGAGGCGAAACAAGAGTGTCTAGCGATAATGCCCGGTATTCCAGACTAGCCCCATTCTCACTACAGCAACGGTTCGATCTAACCCTGGCTGCGCTGCAGTTTTTCCACCCACTTAGGTATCGAGACAATTGTGAGATCCTCGGCAAGACAGTAGAGAATGGAAAAATACAGGCGTTTACCGGCTTCGAGTTCCTTACTTACCTGAAGCGCAAAGCGGCTCTCGCTGAACCAGATCGATATCTTCACAGGATCGGGGAATTTCTGGTTCACCTCGCTCGAAGCAATGTCCTTACTCAGGTCGGAGGTCAAGGTACTGGCGTCGAATGTCGATACTGGTTTATGAAGGAACTCTCTCAGCGAGAACAAGAAGGCGTGCTCTGGTTGGCCCAATCACTTGGCCCAGAGTTTCTTTATCATGCGTATTCACAAGCCATCGTTCAAGTTACAGGTGTGACGAAGAACGGGGATCTGCACGCCGGAACTGGCTTAATCGTCGCTGCTAACTGGCTTCTCACGTGCGCCCACGTGCTTCAAAATATGCGGCTTGACGACGAGCAACTGCTATCTGGCGCGGCGTGTAAGGTCGTACGACATATATGCCACCCACGAGTTGACGTTGGCTTGATTGAATTTGCGCCTCCGGTCGAAACGTTGCGGGGACTAGCTTTTCGCAGTCCGATCTTAGCGGAACCTATCTATGCAATAGGTTACCCACGAATTCCGCTCTCGAGAACGCCTGGTTTGGTAATGCAACGCGGCGAAGTTACAAACCCCGGCGTGACGCTATTTGACGGTCGCACAGTCTTTCTCTACTCCGCGATCGCTAGACCTGGAAACAGCGGCGGCCCACTGATCTCGGAAACAGGCTGCGTGGTTGGCATCGTAACCGAGGAGCTTTTAGAAGACGGAAAAGCGTTTCGTATGCCGTTCCACGCGGGAATTGAAACGATGGATGTTTTGAAGGCGCTGGAAGACCTAGGAGCCCCAGTTGGCCTTCCTCTCGAGTCGTACGAATAGAGAAGCTAAGGGAGACGAGGTCGCGAGAGCTCTCGCGCACGTGTCGGACATAACCGGAACCCATCGGTCACTGGCCACAAGAATCACTACTTTGCGACGGTCAGCGGCGGCTTTCAGGCGTCGAGTCTTGGTAATCGCACTAACACTTTTGGCCGTCAGGGCAATCTCTTCCTAACGGCCATCAAGCGGCATGCGAGACCGATGCACCAGGGTAACGTCGCCAGTTCGTCGACTCAATACCTGGGAGAATTAGCCGCGCGTAGGCGAGGCACTGGGGCTGCGCTCCTGATCCCGCCAACTGCCGCCTGACCGCGCGTCGTCGTCGGTGCGCCAGAAGGAGTCGGCGCTGCCGCGGGGTTTGCGGCCGATTGAGCGCCACCCTTGGGCGGCGTCGGCGGATTGTTTGGCACTCCCCCGCCTCCGCCGCGCCCGCCTTCCCCTGGCGAACCGCTCGGGTTGGTGCCGCCCGACCCTCCGCCGCCGCGCACGTATCGCATCGCCGCCGCAAATGCTGCGCCCTTAAAGAACTTCACCATCGGAGCAATCATCGCGCCGCCCGCTGCGCCGCGAGGTAGCAGTCCCTGAGTTGCACTGTTCACGATGCCCCAGGCTATGGCGGGCAAACTGACATAACCGACCGCCACTGCAAACTGAATCGTGGCGGCAGCGGAAATGCCATCTCCGGAAAACGTCTCGGCGTCCTGAAACAGCTTGAAGCCCCAGTCGTTGAACAACTCGCCAACTTTCCACCACACGACAAAGAGCAAACCCCAGAGGTTGGCGAACGTTATTGGACCGAGCATCATGGTCACAGCATCGCGCGCTCGATTCGGCAGGAGCAGCAAGAACAATCCGAGCACTGACAGAATTACTGCGATCGAGCGCGCCAAAGCAATGCAAAACGGCGACAAGGCCGCAACCAGCTTTGCGAATAGGTTCATCAGAAAGCCGACGACGGCCCCGATCGAGCCAGCCACGATCTTCCAGACGCCGCTCTTCAATCTCTCCCACCAACTTAGCTCCTTCCCTTTCACCTGCTGATCGGTAGCATCCACAGCTTGGCTAAGCTCTCGATATGCGCTCGCGAAAGTATTGGCACAGATCGCATCGCCTTTTTGCTGGCATTGCTCGCCTAGTAGAACCTTGAAGCCGCCATCTTGCGCAGCCTGCACCGCTGCGCTCACCAGCGAGCCCGCACCGATGGAGCGATACAACTCGCCCAAATTGCTGAATGTGGTCTGCCCCGTTTGCCCGGCGTGGCTGGCAATTAGCGCGCCGATGGCCGCGGCTCCCTTGGCAGCTTTCGACGCCATATTAGGGTCGCCAAAGGAGGGCGCACCTTGGGCTTGTGCCACCGCCGATAGTGTCGTCGGCCCCAAGATATCCACATTGATCGCGCCGGGCACCGCAGGGTTGCAGGTCGGATCGCTGTTGACCCAGTTCGTCGCGCCATAGTCGTTTGTGATCTTGTTCAGCGCAGCTGCGTTGACACAGACAAGTTGGTGTAACGATGCGCTCGGTGCTGTCGACCCAAGCAGCGCAACGACCTGGTTCATCTGCACCACGCTGGGGGTCGAGGCGTACTGCGGATCGAGCGAGACTGGGTTCATCAACCGATCCATGAGATTGTCTGCTTTGATTTTGCCCGCCAAGGTTGAGTCCGCACTCAAGGCAGCGGCCGCTACGAGCCTCCAAGCGGACAAGTTCGCCGCCGCTTGCTTGTCCGCGAGGGTGCCGAGATCGGTCGCGGCTTCGCGCACCGCGCTTGACAGCATCGGTACCAGATAAGTGGTATCGCCGGCTATCAACTTGCGCACCGAATCGTTTACGGTTTGACCAATTTCGTCCGCAAACCACGTGGGCCAAGGTGCCGCGCCGTCATTGACGGCCGATGAGCCAAGACGCGTCCCCACCACACTACTCAGATCTACGGGTCGCGCTCCGTAGAACAACACCATGAATACGGCCACTGCGAGCGCCTGTCCAGCGAATCCATAGGGATTGTCATCGTGCGTGGACGGGCGCACTAGCGCCCAGCCGAGCGAGATCGAGGCGAGAACCAAAACCAGTTCAGGATAGGCCTGCAACCCGACCAACAGCGCGCGCGCCATGGCATACCCGAACGCGGCGATCGCGCCGAGTGTCGAGGACCCGAACGTTTCCACTTAGTTGCTCCCGAAGAGCGCCTTGAAAGTATCCAGAGTGAGGTTAGTGCCTCGCTTTGGCGGCTTGGTCTGCTCGACGCGCGTGAGATGCTGGTTGACGGCGTCCATGGCGAGGAGCTGCGTGCGCACCAAGTCGGCTTTCGCCGCTTGCAAGTCCCGCAGCGCCGCCACCTCGCGCTGTAACAGCCCAACCTGTTCCTCGAGAGCGCGCTTGCGCTCCTGAACTTCTTGGCCCTGCGCGCCGGCGCCCGGTTTCACGTCCATCTTTCGGATCTGGCTCATCACGTCGAGGATGCTGCCTTCGATCGCGGCGATCGAGATCTGGCCGCTTAGTGCGTCGACGTAGAGCTTGCGCGCCTCGGGGCTAAGCTGCCGTGCCGCCAAGAAAGCGGGCGACTGCACAACATTGACCACAGTCGGTGGCAAGCAAGCGTCATTGGGGCTGCCTGGTGCGCTGAAGTAGTCGTTTGGGGCGCAATCTGGAATAGAAACCGGCGCGCGGTCGACCAGGATCAAGTTCAGCGCGTTCGCGCTACGGCTCTCAATGTTGCGCTCAAACTGATACAAGCTGATGAGCGGAGGTCGAACCTCGTGCCCCGAAGCGCTCACCCGCTCATCCGGTAGCAGCCCGAGCAGCTTCTCGACCTCGGTCGTTACATTCATGTTCGTGTACTGCTTTAAGAAGTCGATCATGCTTTTGCCCGCCGGCAGCGCCGCGGCGATCGGGCCAAGCGTTGCTTCGTTTGCGCACGTTTGGTAGGCATCACTCGGAGAGCTGCCATTGTTCACTTCGCGCTCGTAGCATTGGTTCTGAGCTTCCGCCATGCGGCGCGCCCCGGCCTCCATCCCACGCCGTCGCGCTTCTTGCGCGTCGCACTGCGTCTGGAACATCGAGAATTTCTCGTGATAGGATTGGTTCATCAAGTCCATCACTGAAGCGAACGTTGGGTTGCTGTACGCAAGCGTGATCAGGTACGTCGCGACCGCGGCCTGCGCCCCGCCCAACAATTGATTCTTCATGTCGTTAAGAAATGCGCTCGCATCAAAGCTGCGTACAAAGCCGCTGTAGTCCAAGCCCGAGCACGTAAGCGCTGTGCGGCCACCGAAACCGACAGAAGCGCTTGCCTGCGGCGTGTGCGGCGCCCATTGTCTGCCGCTGCCAATGGTGCCGCCGAAGCGCAGCTCGTCGGAGCTCGCCAAATCGCTATACAGCGGGACGGGTGGTGCAGCCGAACAGGCCGTGTGCACTCCAACCACCAGCAACAACGTCGACAATAGTCGAGCGATCATGGATGTTCCTCTTTGGTTCGCATCATCACTACCAAGTCACGTAGGGCATTTGGTTCAGGTACTTTGCCTACCAGACGCTGCATCCGACGGGTGCGTGTGTCGCGCACATCCATAGCCGGCACGTGCGTCACGCCATGCGCTCGCGCTTCTTGGGGTGTGAGCCACACGGTGGGCAACGCAAGCTGCCAGCCGAGCGCCGCTGGCAAGACGCGCTCTTCTTGTTCCGAGACGACCGCGACCTGGGCGTTCGCTACTGGGTAGCTTTGCACCAGCCGCTTGATCGACTCCACCGCGCGCGCGCAGCTCCCGCAGTCCGGCGTCACGTAAAGGGTGAAGCGCATGCCCATGAAGTGTGGCAGAACGGTGTACACCTCGCGCCCGTGTAACGCGCCGGTTACTCCCGACTCGGCCTTGATGCGCGTCCAGCGCTCCGCCATGTAGCTGCGCACGACTTCGTCGCGCTGATGCTTCGCTTCCAGTGCGCGAATGTTCTCGTCGCTTGGATTAAGCAGCGCTCGTACTGCCTCCCGTGGGGGCTTGCCGTAGTTTGCAAGGAAAGCGTCGACTTCCGCCTCGCTGACGCCGCCGACTGCGTTCTGCACTCCCGCGGCCGTGGGCGGTCTGGGCATAGTTTCTGAGCGAGGCAACGCTGGTGCTTCCTGTCTCGGCGGATCAACGCTCGGCACCGTGGTTGGAGCATCGCATCTCACCATTGGCCCGGGTTCAACATAGTTCAAGCAGGGTGGCGCGTCGGAACCAGGGCTGAGCGAATCCGCTTCGGCGTACACGCAGGTGAGTGCGAGCAGTGCTGCAGTCAACAAAGTGCGTGGTTTAGTTCCCACGCTGCGCCTCCAAGAACGCGTCGATGTTGGGGTAGGAGCGGTCGCGCCAAACTACGCCTAGCGGCGTGCTCAATTCAACGAGTGTCACCCTAACCCCAGAGAGCAGGTCGAAATCCTCTCCGACGGCGGCACGCAAGACGCGAGCGAGGTCGCGGTACGACCCCTTAAGCCCGATCGTCACTACGCCCTCGATCGGCACATGCGGTCGTACCTTTCGCGCGCTGAGCAGCGACGAGCGCAAGTCGTCGGGGTTGGTCACGATCAACAACTCGCCGGCGTGCTCTTGCGATGAGCTCGGCTCGCCCTGTGCTACTGGACGAGCCGCAACCGCTGTCCGCTTCACGGCGCCGGGCACGAAGTGCTCCACGTCGAACCATGGGAAATGCCTGCACACACTGACGCGCGGATACAGCACACCTTCAAAGCGCCCTCTCTCTCCTTCGCGCACCATGACTCGCGCACGATCCAGCTCGACTTTCTGGCCAGTGGCGGTCAGCAGGATCAGTGCCTGCGAGCAAGGGCCAGCCGCCACCTCGCCTTCGAGCGAGCGCGCTTCCTTCTGCAGCAATGCCTTCGATTGTGAGCCAACGGCAGCACAACTTGCCACAGCGGCAAGACACAACAACGCACGGCACCAGCGGCGTTTGAGTTCGCTTTCCATCAGCGCCGTATCGATACCGTCACAACCGCGCCTCTCGGGCTCATGAATAACGCGTCTTCCCGCTCTACTCCGACCAGTGCCCAACCGTCAGCGAACACAGTGCCCGGCCCGACCCAAATGCCATCACGTGCATCTTTGGCGCCGGGTTGCTGCACGAATGCCCTCAACCCGCCCTGCTGTTCGCGGATGTGCGAGACAACGTACGGAGCTTTCTCTACGCCCTCAACGTCTGCCGTCACATACAAGCTCGCGAGCGGATCTTCCGATACGGCGGGCGTAGCGGCAGCACCGCTGGCCCGCTTCCCAGCCGTGCGGCTGGCGCCCTTACGCGGCGGATTTATCGTATCTGGCACCGGCCGCTTCTTGAACGGGGGCGCTGCGCCGTTTGTACTTTGAGCCAGCCGCGCTCCCGCCGGCACCTCCGGCAGCGGTCTCGCCGCAACTTCGCTCGGCAGCGCTCCGACCGGGCCACCGCCTTTGACTAGCCGCGGTTCGGCCCACTTCACGTATTCCTCGACGCTGCCTGGCGAGAACAACTGCTCATTGACTGCGTCGCCGGCCGCCGCGACCTGCGAGAAAGACGCTGGCGCTTTGCCCGCGCTCGCAGCCGCCTGCGCAACCGCTGTTGCAGGGTTGGCAGCCGGAGGCTTGTGGAGCAGCGCAAGCGCGTCCTCAAGGGTTTTTGTTTGCTCCGCGCGCGCCTCCGACAAAGCGGCCGCGCTCGTGCGCGAAGACCAGTTCCACCCCACCAGGCATGCGAAGACGATCGCGATGAGTGCGAGCAAGACACGCGGACGGGTACAGTTGAAGGACAGCGCGAACGCAAACGCACTGCGGCCGTGGGCTGCTCCGCGCTGGAAGGCCCCGAGTACTTCTTCCTCTACGCGGTGAGGTTGTGCTTCGATCACGACCGGCGCGTAGAACGGTTGTCTTGGACTATTTTCCGCCGCATTCGCCCAGAACGGTCGATCGCCGCGAAGCTGCTCCGAGGGGTCGACCCTCTCTATTTCGACTGAAGCGGTGGTCGCTGTCGGCTGATCTGGCTCCATGGTTGGTTCGATCCTGCGCACGCTAGCGGTTGTGGCGGCGTTACTCAGTGCCGGATGACTTGAGCTGCTAGTAGCGTCAAGGGACAACTCGCCTTGCCGCTGCCGTTCGTTAGCTTCACGCAGAATATCGAATGCATTCATGAGTAAATTTGCGCCGTGGTTCGTTTAAGTGGCATCCGGTTGGGCTTGGTTCAAGCGAGATTCCTTAAGCCCCGGCCGAATGGGTGCTCTGCAGCAAAGCGCTGCACTGCTTGCAGTGCGTTGCCCCCGTTGGCGCGCACGATCTCGTGATAGCGTGCTGTTTCGTTCGGCTCAGTAGTCGCAATCGCGTAGCGTAGCGGCGCTGGTATCAAGCGCCCGATCGTGGAAGGCCTCGCTTCCATCTTGAGCATGAACTCACTGAAGCGCCCCTTTACCATGCGCAAGCTGCCAATCATTTCTCGCTCCTTGTTGCTCAAAGACAGGTACTTGGGCAGTGCAGCTGCGGCATCATGCGTTTGCGCCAACACAATCTTGTTCGCGGTGTTCGCCAGAATAGCCTTGCCGATCGGGGTATCCAGGTCGCTCAACAGCTGCGATATCGCCACCGCGAGACCGTTCAAGCTGCGATAGCCGCGAAAGCCTTTAGTAGCTAACAGCGAAGAATCCTCATCATTCATAAAGGCCCATCCTTCGTCCAGGATCACGACCTTGAGGAACTGCAGCAACGCCGGGGCGTACATTTGCGAGTTCACGTAGTTGAACACGCAAAGCAACACCGTCCCGGCGCACGGGTAGCTCACAACCTTACTCAGGTTCCAGAAAACAAACCGATCGTCTGCCTTGACGCTCGAAGGGCGATTGAGCAGCCGCGAATACGGACCAGAGTGATAGGGCTGCAGACGCCGATACAGGTCGCGTCCTAGCGAGGTTTGCTCCAATTGTTTGCCGACGTCAGACAGCAGCGTCTCGCGAATTTCGAGATCATGGTGTGCGTCCCAGTTGAGCTGCCCCGCACGCATTAAGCAGTCTGACAAAAGGGCCTCGGCATCCTTGTCCACCAAGACGCGCCGATCGCCTTCCGTGAGCATCATCTTTACCACCGCGAGCCATTGACTCAGGTTATCCATCGTCGGCTTGCCGCGAAAGGGATTGATGGCGCACGCGCCGTCCAAATCGACGAGCACGTAGTTCCCGAACAGTTGCGCCAACCGCTCGTAATCGGGTTTGATGGAGATGAGGGAAACGCGTAGCCCAATAACTGACAACAACTGCAAAACCAAGTCCTGCACAAAAAACGTCTTGCCCGAGCCCGAGCCACCGAACACCAACACATGTGGGTTCGTGTCACAATCGCGAGGATCGAAGTGCAGCGGGGTAAACCAGCGGGTGATATATCTCGCGATCGAGTGCTGAGGATCCGTGCCCTCCCAGTAGCCGGCTAGCGGTACCATCGCTGCAGCGTCGCGCGCCATCATGCCGCGCGTGCGGCACAGCGCGCGTTCGTCGACGATACTGTGCGAGAGCGGCAGCGACTGAAATAGCGCCGAGCTCCCGACGTGCTCTTCGACCTCCGCGTGCATCCGTTTCTCTAGGCGACTCGCCACTCGCGCCGCACGATCGGCGCAGTCTTCCTCGCTCCTACCGCGTACCCAGACCATCAAGCGCACCGCACCCTTGACTTCGCCGCGAATCATTCGCTGCTCGATCTCATCCAGCTTTTCGGCACGTTGCGCCATCTCCACACGATTCCACGGCACCGTGAGCTTGTCGGTCATGTGGCGTGCGGTCTTCACGGCCAGACTTTCCATTGATTGCGACTTGGCGCGGAAACTGACGCATACCCAGATGTCGCCTTCGCTGTTTACTACATCACCGAGCATCCCCGGGAGTGGATCGGTTGGCTGCCACATCATCGAGACGGCGCGGTGCCACACGCGCTCGCCGCGCGCACGGGTCTGAATGCTGCGTCCGTTGATGTTCTCCACGTCGCCCAACAGACCGATCGCCTCGGCGACCGATTCATCATCGCCGACGCTCATCGCCTGCGTCGCTGCCCCGGGACCGAAGAGCAGACTCGCCACGAATGCTACAAACTCGTCTCGCGGTTGGCGGCGCAGTGCAAGCCCGTTGCCCGCCGCCGTCTGCTCAATCGCCTGGACCGCGCGGCGGAATCGATGCCCCACTTCTTCCAATTCGTCCGCGATCGCGTTGCTTGGCCCACGGCGCAGCGACCCCAGAAAGGTCCGCAGAGAGTTGCCACTGAGCTCCGCTTGTGGAGGACTCTTTAGGCAGAGGTAGATTGCTTGTCGTCGCGGAAAGAAATTGATCTCGGGCTCGTCCGGAAAGAATCCTGTCTCCTGCGCATGGCGCAAACGGTCAATCGCTTCGCGCTGCAGTGCGTGCAAGAGCGGGCCGTCGGTCGGCCGTTGTTCATAGAGCGCCAGGTACGGCTCGACATCATGCTCGCGCCCGATGTAGCAAGTCAGTACATGCTCGGCCGGCAGCTGCGTCAACAGCGCGCTGTACGCGTTTGCGAGCGCCGCCTCCGCGTCATCGATGCCTTCGCCAGTGGGCACGCCCATTTGCCAAACGAAACCGAGTGACCCATCGAGTAAGAAGTGCACATCTGGCAGTCCACCGAACGTGGCGGTTTTGCGGCTAGGAATGTAGTCGCTCAGCCTGGCGTCAGGGCGCGATTCGGCCGTCGCGCTCATCAGCGAGCTCGCGCCGGCGAGGATTTCGCGCCACGCCCGTCGATCGGATCGACGCTGCCGTCCGGTAGCAGCCACTTGGGCGAATTAACTTGCACCGCGACCCATCCGCCGTAATGGTAGTTGCCTGCTTCGTCCTTCCAAGGAACGATGTAAGCCAATCGCACGTCGGGGGCCGAGATGATCGGCACCGGCGGTGTCGATGTCAGGGAGGGTTTTACCTCGCGACTCTTTACGACCGAGAAATCGTGTTCCGCGCTGCCGTTCCACGCTTCTTCCACACTCATCGTTTTCACTTTGACTTGTGTCGCCGGCGTCGCACACCCGCCTACCATGACCACCAGCAGCGCGCCAAGCACGCACAACCGTCCGATCTTCATCACTGTCTCCCTGCGTTGGCGGTTCTCACCGTCGATATCAACTCGCCGCCTTCAGGCAGCTCCGATTCGGTATTCAAGAAAACGGTGATCTCGCGCCCCCCACCGACTTGCACAGTCGGCTTGAATGGATCGAAGTAATCGCGCAAGTCTTCGCGCAACCCGCGCCCCACCCCCTCCAAGACGCCGCCGCGAAACGCCCGCGTCGCACTCCCCGTCAGCGTTTCCACGGATTGCCCCGTGGACGGAGAGTAGGCACTGGTAGTCTCGCGCTGGACGGCGAGCGCGCCGAAGCGTTCCAACGCGGAAGCGCCCGCACTGGCCAACAGCCTCTTCTGCTGATTGGTGTCGATGGTGCCGCGAAGCCCTTGCATGCCGTCTTCCCGATCAACCACGTACCCGGCAGCCGCCCAGGATCGCGTGCGGCCATTGGCCAGCGTGCAGGTTAGCTTGATCGGTTTAACCATGATCCGCCCCTCATTTACCTCCGCCGTTCCTTCTCCAAGCACGATGCAACCATCCAGGTTGCTCTGATAGCCGTTGGCAGAGGTATACGTGCCGACCATCTTCATGTTGATGTAACGAAATGCGCCACCTTGCGAAGCCACCGCGCCGTTCAGCGTGCGGGCGTTGCCGAATCCGCCTTGCGGGATGACCAGCGCGTCCGGTGCCGGGCCGGACCCAGGTCTGCCGGGCGTCTTCGGTATAGCCTGCCCGGTTGCGTTGGCCAGCTCAGTCGGCGTGCCGAGGAACTGCTGGTCTTGTTGTTTGGAGAGGTTGTCGCCGCTCTGCCCCATGGTGACGATCTTCGTCGCCAGAAAGCGACCGGATTGCGCTTCGCTTGCATTTGCTTCACCTGCAGCGGCGGGGCGAGATTGATCCTGCGTAGGCTGCATCGCTGCAACCTTATCGCGCACCTCTTTGCTGAGGCGCTCCAAGTAATCGTCTTGCCGTTGCTGCGCTGCCAGCATCGCGGCATCCTGAGCTTTGCGAAGGGCTGCGAGCTCCTGCTGGATCGAGGTTTGCAGCCTTTCTTGAAACGTTTGGTTGTACGCCTCTGACGGCACCGCGGTGCCAAGATTTGCTTTGCCGACCTTGTTTCCTTCCGTGCTAACGGCTGCGCCGCGCGGCGGCGCGTCCGCGCTGCCTAGCGCGTCCTTCTTTTCAGCCCGAATCGCCGCGGCAGTAACCAGCCCCGCGACTACGAGGAAGAGCGCTGCCACGAGCCACCAGATGAGTTTCCCGCCTTTCCCGCGGGCCGCTAGATTGAGCATGTGCAGTGCTGTTCAGTGCTTGGTGTACACGAGATAGCCCTGCGTGCTCGGCGTGGCATCGTCCAATGTCCAGGCGTCGGCGCCGATGATTCGCATGTGTCCCAACTCGGGGATCAGGATCTGTATCGCGCTAGCTTTGATGCGCACTTGCGATCCTGCCGGCCCGATGCGGGAGAGCTTGGCGCGGATGCCGGTCATCGCCGGCGACGACCAAACCTCGCGAGCTTCGATCAGCAGGGTTTCTGAACGCAGCAGCTCGCGCTTTGATTCGGCACGCTGAAAACCGGGCGGCACTTCGCCCTTCATCAAATCCACCAGCAGCGACGTGGGGGCCATGCTCGCGCTCGTGCCGGTCGTGAGACTACCTAACTTTTCTGCGGTCAGCGCCTGCACTTCAATGATGGCGATGTGATCCAGAGCAGTGCTCAGCTTGGCTACGTACAGTTCGCCGCTTTGCCCACGCGCGAAGAAACGCTGCTCGGTGTGTTCTACCTTGGGACGAATCGAGAGCGTGCGATCGTCGACCTCGGCGATGGAAACTTCGTTAGCGTTCTCCGGCCAATACTTGCTGATCGGCTCTGGCAAGCGCACTACAGTCTCCGAAAGCGGTTGCAGCCCAACAGGTATCAACGCATCGCGATTCCACGTGACCGTGGCGGCCGCGGCCGCACTGGCGAAGCCGAACATCGCAAGAAAGAGGGCGGTGCGCAGGGCGCGGCCGTCCTGCGCTGCATCGTCCTGTAGCCGATGACGTTGTAGGCTGCGCTCGATTTGGTTGCGAATCACGATGCTGCGCGCTTTGATGCGCTGGCGCAACGCTCTAGTTCTTTGGAGCAGCGTTGCTGCGCTCAGGTTCAAGGGCGACGGTGTCGAAAGCGAGTAGTTGGATTCCATAGGGGTTGCTCTGATCAGGGCTGCCAATCGAAAATTGGATACTAAACTGATGCCGGAACTGCGACATCACCACGTTGCCGCTCGTGAACAGCCACGGGCCCGCGACGCGGAAAGTGTAGATACCCTTCGTGTCGCGAGTGAACTCTTCGTCGCTATCGCGCGTAAAGCTGCGGCTTTGTTGCTGTGCGGTGATCTCTGAGAGCAAGCGCTGCGCCTCAGCGCGAAACTTCGGTCGAAACTCTGGGGCGCAGTAGCTCTCCATTTCCTCCAGCCGCTTGCGTGCGGTGCTCGGGGTAAGGTTTCCGCCCAACCCTTGCACATAGCGAATGGCACCGAGCACATTCTCTTCCGTCACGCCCGGCGCGTACACACCCGCAGCAGCGCCCGGGACCACGCGTACCGGGAGATTCTGGGCCATATTGACTACTCTGAACCCGATCTGCGCGTTTACCACGACAGCAACAATCAGGGCGATTGAGAGTGCAGCGATGGCAAATGCCTGCAAGCCAAGACGATGTTTGATTACTTCCAGCTCGCTTGTGGGTGGGCGTCCGGCGGCCGGCGCTTTGGTGGACCGCGCGGGCCGCAAACGCAAGCGCCCGAGAAGGCTAGCAAGCATGGTCACTATTTCCGCAGCCGCTTCAGGCGCGGCGGCAGCAACCCCGGCCAAGGGACGCCCCACTCGTACAGCTTGTGCAAGAGGTACCCGTCCGGCTTACCGATTGTCACCCAGTAGTAGAACACCGGTAGCACCAACCCAAGCACCACGCTTAACGTCGGGAAGAGCGGGCGCAGGACCAGCATCGGCACGGCAAAACACAGCATCGTTTCGATGCTGCGCGTTGAACCCTCGAACCGGCTACCTACACTTGCCATCAAATATTCAGCGCGGGGACTTCGGCATTCATGCCGGAGCGGAAGCGCTGCCCTTGTGGGTGGGATCGGTTGGTGCCCTTGATAACTGTTAATGTATACAGTATGCTAGTGCTGTGATCTTGGTCTACCGCTACCGCGTTAAAAACTTGCATGGCGAGCTTAACCGCCAAGCCCGCGCCGTCAATTTCCTGTGGAATTACTGCAACGACGTGCAGAGGCACGCCTTGCAGTGGGGCAAAAAGTGGCCGAGCGGCTTCGATCTCAACAAGCTGACGGCGGCCAGCAGCAAGGAGCTGCGTCTGCACTCCGGTACGATCAACGCAACCTGCGAGCAATACGCCAAGAGCCGCTGTCAACATCGCCGTCCGTACCTGCGCTATCGCGGCAAGAAATCGCTTCCCTGGGTCCCGCTCAAAGGCCGTGACCTCAAAGCAGACGGCGATGGATTTATCTTCCAAGGGCGGCGCTTTCGCGTGTTCCTCTCGCGGGCTTTGCCGGAAGGCGGCAAGATCAAAGACGGCACGAACTTCGCACGCGATGCGCGTGGCAACTGGTTCTTGAATGTCTGTATTGAAGTAGCGCGCGCCGCCGAATCGCGGCCAATACAAAGCGGCGTCGGTATTGATCTGGGCCTTAAACATTTCGCCAAGCTGAGCACCGGCGAGCCTATCCCGAACGATCGCTACGGCAGGACGGCGGCGCTTAAGCTGGCGACGATGCAGCGCGCGCACAAGCACAAGCGCCACCTTGCAAAGTTGCACGGCAAAGTAGCGCACGCTCGTGCCGATTTTCAGTACAAACTGGCCCTCGACCTGGTACGCCGGTTCGACTACATCGCGGTTGGCAATGTCGACGCCGCGAAACTCGCCAAAACCAAGATGGCGAAAAGCGTCTACGACGCGTCTTGGTCTAGTTTCCGAAACAAACTTGCGCACAAGGCTATTGAGCATGGCGCGACGTTCGAGGAAGTTAGCGAACAAGGTTCGACCCAAACCTGTTCTGCGTGCGGTGCGCGCAGCGGCCCTAAAGGTAACGCAGGTTTGCGAATAAGAGAGTGGATATGCAGTGATTGCGGTTCTGAGCATGATCGTGATACCAATGCTGCGCTAAACATTCTCCGCTGCGGGCATGCAGCGCCAGTTGTGGGAATCTCCGCTCTTTAGGGCGGAGAGGATGTCAACGGCTTAACTCCTCGGCTTGCGTTTGCACTCAAGCTAACGTTTTGCCCCAGTTCTGCATGACAACGACCGCGCCAGGGATCAAGAAGAATATGACAGCGCACGCGACACCGGCCCACATGCCAATGACGCCCCAGCGCGGTATGCCCGCGACCGCGATCGCGATCACTAGAACGCCGATGACCAGCGACCACTCCGAAAAGAAGAAGTTCTTGACTTCGGTCCACAGTCCCGTAGCAGTCATCGCGGCGTGCGCCGGCAGCGTGAATAGCGCTAGGCTAATGAGCAGGGTTGGCAAGACCATCCGCAGAAGGTGCTCAGAAGGAACGCTGGGCCGCGCTAACACTCCGACGTGGCGGCGGCTGCGCGCGGTAAGTGGCTCACGCCGGCGTGTCGAAACAAAGGTGTTGCAGCGGCCGAGAGCGCCACGTAACCGACGCCAGACAGAAACAAGAAACGGCTTCATCTCTACTCCCCTCTTATCGTCGCCTCTACTTGCGCTCACCTGCTCTTTCGCGGGGTGTGACGCGCATAGGGCTGTTTTTGCCCACAACGGCGAGAAGATATTTTCCGTCTAGCGAAAACAGCGCTACCTGGCGCTGCTGGGCGTCAGCGCGACGTTAAGGAGTTTCTGGGCGACGGTAGGTGCGGAGTCCGAAGAACAGGGCGTCGAGCCCTGTTGTTGGGTAGTCAACGACGGGGGAGAACTGGTCAGGGCTGATCGATTACCAGAATGTTAGCCACCGCCTTTCGCACCGCTGGCGTGGGTTCTGCCGCAATCAATGCTTCTCGTGCCGATTCCGAAAGCCCGAAGCGTAACCCATGCTTTCGTCCTTTCTCCAATACCAATCCGTAGTCGTCGCACCATTGGGCGAGTCGCTCGATCGCGCGGCGCATCGCCAGCTCATCAGGTGAAAGCGTTGCCGAATCCGCTTGGACAATGTCTTTCAGCGTCATCTCGTTTCCCCTTTTTCAGACGGTGACTGCTCTCGATCAACGAAACTACTTGGCCCGCACGCTCCTGGCTCGTTGACGTGCTTCGGTTGCCAGCAAAATGAACCGCAGTGAGCGCATCAATCGGCCCAATCCAGTTGACTGTCCGGCGACGCAACTTGCCCATACGCGCACGCGGGTGCGCAAACGCGACCACGCGCCACACCCGGGGGATACCGGCGTGTCGAGCCAGCAAATCTTCGAGCAAATCCGCACTCGCGTTTAGCTGTGCACTGGGTCCTCGCCCGCGCTTATCTCGAATCGGTATTCTCGCCTCTACGAGATTACCGTAGCTGTCGAATCTGTCGCGCCACCAGCGATCACCATCGCAGGAGATGCGCCCATTGATGTTCTTTACCTCGATCGCGTGCACACCGGTTGGGCCCACGAGAATCTGATCGATCTCGCCGGCGCAATTTTGATAGCCGCAGACCAGCGTCCAGCTATTCGAAAACAAACTAGCCCAACGCTCACGCGCCCGCGATTCGCCTTCATGGCCGGTAATCCATCTCAACTCCTCGTGATCCGCGGCACGCATCAACGGGAGCGCGGGCTTTCGACTCAGATAAGCCAAACCCCATCTGGTCGCGTGAAAGGCGCTCGCGACTAGCCTACCTTCCCTGCACGCCAGCCCAACTGCGGCGCGCAAGTGCTTCTTGCGCTCAACCATGAAATCTCTTCGCGTCTGATAGCAGCTCAGGGCGTGCGCGTACTCGTCGGCGCGTTGCTTCGCGCGCCGATTCATCATGTCATTCGAGTGGTCGGACAGGGTTACTATCTTCAACCGTCTCTCCGGATCTCGCGGCTAACTGCGCTTCGTGCGAACCGCATACGCTTTAACCCAATCTGCAAACTCTGCGTCTTCGAAGTCGTACTGCCCGCGCGCTGGCGAAGTCCGCGGAAGGCGTTGAACAGCAGGACGGCGAACCGCGCTTTGATTCGTTTGGGTATCGGCGCTTCGCAGATGTTCTTCTTCCACTGCAAGTATTTAAGGGAACCGACTGCCGCGCCGCAGCTCAATCTGCATGACGGGTCGACGCCTCAGCAAGCCAGCTTTACCGATACAGCTCGTCCAGACCGTGTATGCGGACACTTGTTGCACCGCTCTTGCGTCGTGGTTCACGGCGTGGCGTTGCTCTCTGGAACACCCGCAGCGCCACCGTCGCATTGCGGCGATTTGGGAAGTGCTGCATTTTCCCTTCAAGTTCTTGGACCGCACTCGCAGTTTCCTGTCGCGCGCCCCATTTGCATTCGCCGAGGTCGATGAAACCATCGTCACGCAAACCGACCACATCGATCTGGCAGTCCTTACTCCAGTACTCGCCAACACGGAACGCACCGCTCACGCGCTCGCGGGCGTACAAGAACGGCAGCGCTTCGCGGCATAGGTGCTCGAAGCCTTGCCCAAAGTGCGCATCTAGCTGCGGGCGGATCCGGTCACGAAAAACCACTTCTGCGCCGCGTTGCGCCAGGTAGCTCGTGTTGGGGAACACAAAACGAAACCAGAAGCGCAGCAGCGGATCGTCGATCCCCAGGCGCACATGACGCGGCGGAGGTAATTGTTCCGAGAGCGGATAACGCTTGCGTACGTACCCAAGCCCAACCAGGCCAGCGAGATAGTAATGAAGCGCGCGCTCCCCAACGCCAGCAAAAGCAGCCACCTCGCCGCTCGCCGTACGCCCCTCGGCAATGGCTTCCAGCACGGCGGCGTAGCGCTCGACTTCGCGCAGCTCTTCGCGCAGTAGAAGCAGCGGCTCCTGGCGCAGCGGCGCGTGCTCCTCCAGTAGTTGCTCGACAATGTTAGTGTCGATAGATCGATCCTGCCGGAAGCAGAGCAAGTAGGCTGGCACGCCGCCGCAAAGGAAGTACGCCCGCGCTTGATCAACGCGCGAATAGCTCGGGTGAAACAGTGCGGCTTCGCGATAGCCGAATGGTTGAAGTTGAATTTGCGCCGTTCGACGTCCGTAGAGCGGGCTTTTCTCGCCAAGTACCTCGCGCTCCATGAAGCCCATATACGATCCACATAGGATCAGCATCACATTGCCGCGTGCGCGCCACTGGCGATCCAACATCTCTTGAAGGATGGAGGGCAACTCCGGGCTGGCCGCGGCGCTCCATTGGAATTCGTCGAAGACAAGCACGAGTTTGCTGGATCGCTTCCAGCGACCCACGACAGCCTCCAGGGCCGGTTTCCACCCGTCGAACGATGCGTTGGTGAGCAGCGGTTCGTCCAGCACGCGCGCCGCTTCGGCCAAGAACTCTTGCAGTTGCAGGGCCGCTGGTGCTTGCTTCCCCAAGAAATACAAGCCCGCGTGCTTGCGCAAGAACTCAAGAATCAATTCGCTCTTGCCGACGCGCCGTCGGCCGTATACGGGTACGAATGTAGCCCCAGGCGCTCGATAGGCGTCGGTGAGCGCTTTCAATTCGGCCTGACGGCCTAGAAATCGATCCGGCATTGGCGCAGTGTACTTGTCAAGTCACGACTTGACAAGTTACGACTAGACTTCTTCAATAGCCCGCTGAGCCGCTTCGTAGGCGGCCGCTGCCACGAGGTCGCTCAGGGTGCGGCCCTTGAGTCCGGCAGCACGCTTACGGCATGGCGTAGAGACTTGCGAGCGGGGGCAAGCTTGGCCGCAGATCTCGCCTGCTATGCGAAGCAACCCGGAGAGAGTGAGAGCTTTCACGTCCAACGCCACAAAGATAGCTAAATAGGGTTTTGTGGCGAAATATAGATATGCTATATTCTGCCATAACTTCTACCTCACCATTAGTTATGGCGAAATATAAGCGCAAAAACGATCGCAACGACTCTCCCATTATCGGCCGACAGTCCGAGCAAGCGGAGCTCTCCCATGCTCGCGACTCGGGCCGCCCAGAGCTCATCGCCGTTTATGGGCGGCGACGCGTTGGCAAAACCTTTCTTGTGCGCCGCTTCTTCGCGGCAGAGCTGTGCTTCGAGCTGACCGGCATGCGCGAAGCGACGATGGCGGCACAGCTTCACAATTTCGCCCTCGCGCTCTCGAAAACCACGAGCTTCGAGCATACTACCCCGCGCAGCTGGCCCGAAGCGTTTCAATGGCTCATCCGCGTGTTGGGGGAGCCGAAACGTCGTCGGCGCCGCCAGGTTGTCTTCTTCGACGAGTTGCCCTGGCTAGCATCGCGGCGCTCGGGGTTCTTGCCAGCCTTTGAGCACTTCTGGAACGCCTGGGGGTCGCAGCAGAGTAACCTCGTTGTCGTGATTTGCGGCTCAGCCGCTTCGTGGATGATTGCAAAGGTAATCCGCGACAAAGGCGGGTTACACAACCGGGTTACCCGCATGCTGTCGCTGCAGCCCTTCCGCCTCAAGGAAATCGAGCAATTCTTGTTGACTCGCTCAATTGAGCTGAGCCGCCAGCAGATTCTGGAGTTGGCCATGGCAGTCGGCGGAGTTCCTTACTATCTTGACTACATTCGCCGGGGTCGGTCGGCGGCTCAGAACATTGACGCACTGTTCTTTGCCTCTAATGCACCGCTGCGCGATGAGTTCAATCATCTGTACGCCGCGCTCTTCGAACACCATGAACGCCACGTCAAAGTCATTCGATTACTTGCGCGCAAGCAATCTGGTTCTACACGGCGCGAGATTGCCAAGGGACTCAAATGGCCCAGCGGCGGCAATTTGACTAGCGTACTTGAAGAACTTGAGCTTTCGGGATTCGTCGCCCGCATTCCTGCTTGGGGTCGCGTCTCGCGCGAACCGGTCTATCGTTTGATCGATGAGTTGACTCTGTTTCATCTGCGCTGGGTGGACGAACGGCGCGATGGTCTCGCTGGGCAAGAGCTATGGCTGCGGCTTCACGGCACGCCCGCTTGGCACGCTTGGAGCGGCTACGCTTTCGAAGCCCTGTGTCTAAAGCATGTACCTCAAATCAAACATGCGCTCGGGATCAGTGGAGTGCAGACGACGCAATCCGATTGGCGCTATCGCGCACGCGACAAAGAGGACAAGGGAGCGCAAATCGATTTGCTGATCGATCGGCAAGATGGTGTGATAAACGCCTGTGAGATCAAGTTTTCTCGAGCACCGTTCGTGATAGACAAGCGTTACGCAGCAGAGCTACGCGCGAAACTCGATACGTTCAAGCGCATAACCGCAACTCGTAAAGCGATATTTCTGACGTTCGTTACCTCGGACGGTCTTGCGCGTAACGAATACGCTTCGCAGTTGGTTCAAAACGACGTCACAAGTGAGGTTCTGTTTGCGTACTGAAGTTTGTCGGTCTTTTAGACGCCAACGTTTTTTCCGTCTTTACGAACTTGAGGGCTCGGTAACCCTCCCCAGGCCCACAAGAGCCAAAAGTACAGTCATCGCGACAACTACTCTCGCGATGATCGTTTTGGTCGCCTAAGTCCGGACAAAAGACAGGCTAAACTGAGAAGCGCTCGTTGGATCCACCAATTTCATAATGAAGATTCGAAACGGTCCAGTCGCTCCACCTGTGGGGCCCGCCGGTTCTGCGATTCCCGAATAACGCCGAACCGCTGCGCCGCCTGTCGGCGTGTAGTCCAGCACTAGGCGCTGAAGCGAGATCGTGGGATCAACTATCGTAAACTTCCCCGTAAAGCTCCCGCCCGCATCGGCCCCCGTGACGTTACCTTGCGCGTCGATCGTGATCGTTGCTGGTGGACGAACTGGAGCGTTGTCCAAAAACTCCTCTCGATAGTTGCCTACAACCTGCCCCAGCGTTACTGAGGCGTCGTCAAGCGACGCATCGAAGGTCGCACCAATGCTGATCTTGTCGAAATCGTTCCCGTTGAGGGTGATCGATCCATTGAGGATCGCATTGCCCGTCGTCTGCGCGCTTATCGTCGCAGGGGTGGCCGTCGAACCGTCTGCAAACTTCATTTCGACTCGCCCACCGTTTATCATGGACGGGGCGAACGCAGTACCTGATCCCTCGATTACTCCGACGCTTGTTCCCATATCCACGCGCCACTTAATTCTGCCAACGAAGAGAATGCTCTTATCGGTGGTCCAATACGCGACCCGTTCATTGCCCTCCCTGACTACTACCAGCGCAGCAGGGTCCCCGATAAACCCGCCCGGAGGCTTTGGATCGAGAAAGCGAAGGCTCGGACCGCCTGAGGCAACCACATTCTTGTATCCGCCTGCAGATTCGATCGTTACAAGCCCATCACTCCCGTCGCCTCCGCCCCCACCGCCGCACCCAACCAGCGCCATCGTAAGCGCTGCGAAAATCAACCTCGCCATTCCTTTGTTCCTAATCAGTAACTGACATGGATAGCCTACCGCACTTGGCGCAGAGAGCAAATTCCTCCGAAATCTGCTAGTTCCTAGGGGCGCTGAACACTCCTGTGCGCTGCGGTGCTGCGCACTGCTGCAAAGCGTCGCCTGCAAAGCCAGCCTGAAGACACGCCTTGTATCGATTGCGCAACTCGATCGTGCTATTCGCCTCGGAGTAGCTGTCGGGCCGAAACATCATGCCTGGATCCAACCCGGCCGCAGCGCATTGTGCGCTTGTAGAGGATGCGGGGCATGCGCCACGGTAAAACTGTTGTGTCGCTGTCAAGCCGGCATCGAAGCTTGGATCGACATGATGTGCTTTCAACCCATCTCGAATGCCTTGCACCTGATCAGAATCAGCTGGCAAGACGTTGAGAATTCCATCGCCCGTTGCTCCACCGAAACCGTCCTGCGCCTGCGTCAGAGAGCCTCCTGAGTGGAATACAGTATTGGCCAATCCATACGCGCCTGCGGAAAATATCCCGCCGATGGGCCAGGTAAAGAGGGCGTACGCCAAGACGGTCCAAGATCGCTCGGTTTTGGACCAATGATAGATAAGGTCTTCTCCTTCCGGCAGATTGCCACCCGACCACTGCGATGCCACAATCCCTGCAAAAGCAAAGTGCTCTGGAGCGTCACAGGTGGGTTTCCCGTCTGAAGGGCGTATCGCTATCAATCCCGGATCAACGCATATCTTCGCCAACGTTCCATCCCCGCCTTCCGGAAGCATCTCAGCCGGACCGATGAAGGACCACTGCGGTTTCGCATAACCGTTCACCGTGGTCTTCACCTTCTTTCTAAAAATATTCCCCGACTTCTTCTGCTTTACCTCAGTTCTGACGGCACTACTAGCGAGCCACGCCGTAGGTGCCCGATTAAGCCGCATCGCGTGCCCAATCGCCACAAGCGCCGCGTCCGGCGCTATTCGGTGAAACACCGGATCGGTCGGATCTCCCCTAAAACTACTAAACGGGTTGTAGCCGGCGCGTCCTGCCGCACGCTCGCCTGGCGTCAAAAAGTGTCGATACGCCCGATAAAACTCGCCATGGTGCGGTGTAAAGTCGCCAACCGACACGTATACGCGTCCGTCCGGGCGCCTCTCCACTCGTACCATGTGGATACGCAGCTCGGCGATATCTTGCGAATAGTGCGCAAGGACCTGCACGGTCGGGCCAGCGAACTGGCGCAAGACGTTGCTCATGTTCTCCGACGACAATCCGAGCATGCCGATCTCGCTGCGATTGAGCGTGATCCACAGCTCACCCTGCAGCATGCGAATATCGGGCGCGCCATTCGGATCAGCGGCGATCGAAGCCACGTCCTGCCAGTTGTCGAGCGGGTGCAAGACACCGGTGCTACGAACATTCGCCCACTGAGTAACGAACTGCCCCGGCGCGGCTATGGCCGTCCCAGTCGCGAGCAGGCTGAAAATGCAAATAGTAGTCTTCAAGAAGTTGCGCATAGCTAACACCTCGCTCTATTGCAAAAATCCGCCCGTTGCCGGGCCAATCACACGGTAGCGTCCACAATAGGGGAAAGGCTCTGCGGCGGTTATCGGCGTGCAAAGCTTTGCGCCCGCCGCATCTGGTACGGCGCATACATTCCCGCTCTTACTGGCGAATACGTACTGCCCGGGCGGGCAGTCCCGATAGAACAGTTTGAATCCCGCGGCACCGCCGGTCGGGAAATTCTCTTGCACAAAGTATCCCAGCTTAGGAGCGAAGAGGATTTCACCATAGGGCGCGAGCGCGCCAGGACGTGGCGAAGGCGCCGACATCTGGAACGTGACGTCTCTGCCATTGAAGGCGAATGCGATTTCGCCAAGGGCTTTGGACTGCACCGGGAAGGTGAACGCGAATTTACCCGGCGTTAGCTTGTACGTCCATTGTTCATCGAAGCTGGTGGAATCCCGCACACACGCCGGCACTGCGGACGTCACGCCCACGGTCAATGCAATCTTGCCTTGCCCATCGCACGCCGCCCGCACATGCACGGCACGCCCGCAGCGGCCTCTTGTGCCGTAGAACGCGTCGGCGATCACTAGTGTGGGTTGTGCGCTGGACACGACCGTAACCGGCGGTAGAGTCGTCAGCCCTGGTATCGTGCTCGCGTCCAACAACGGGCCTGGAGGATTCGAGACATCGACGACCTTGTCTTTCAAATCCACCAGTTTCGTCAGCTTTGTCAGCTCTTGACTCACATCGAAGGGTCGCGTGGGCGATACCGACGATGACGAAAAGTGATCGGCAAGGAAGTAAGTGCCAGTGACGTTCGCTTGATAGCGATCTGTTTGCGTCTCCAGTAGAAACCCGAACGAGCCAACGTTGCGATATTCACCGAACCCAGCAGTGAGCCGACAATCGCGCTGGATAAATTCGCGTGAACTAACTTCCACGGCAGCGCGCGCAACCCTCTCTGTCGTGCCGTCCGCACCCTTCACGTCGTCATACACCGGAGCGATCCCGCGGCGGTAATCCACCACAGCTTCGGTATAACCTAGCTGCTCCATCAAGTCTTGAGCGTTCGTTACGCCCGCAGCACACGACGGGCTGTGCAAGCGATTCAACAAACACTTCAAACCGAAGTCTGGATCGGTTTCTTCTTCGCCGGCGGCGGGTTCATCAAAAGCGCCGCCAACCTCAACGATCGTCCAATCGCTGATCGGCGTGCCGCTAGAGTTCAGCCGACGCCATTTCAGTGTGCCCGGATCAGAGTAGTTCAGGTCGGGAGGCAGCCCCGCTTCCAGACTCTGCGGCGTGTAAACAATTTGTAGTCCGGATTGGACTGCCCCGACTAATCGAGGGTCCCCGAACATCGGGCGCTCTCCCGCATACTTCACCATTGACCAAATGAGCTGCTGCGGGGTTGCAAGACCCCGAACTTGGACTGTCTGACTATAGTTAAACACTCCGATCGAGAGCCCGTTTGCCTGCAGATAGGCCTCCATGGAGTTCGATAGTAGAGGTACCGACACCTGAAAGTACGCCTTGGCCGACGCCAAGAGCTGCGCGTTCGTCAATGCCGGCCCAAAGGCCCGTGCTGGCAACTGAATGACCGCCGCGGCGTTTGGGGCAGGGCGTCCATCGACGTTCATGTCCATGGCATTCCGTGTTGGCAACGCTCGCCCCTCCCGTGCAGCAACATTGCTCACCAACCCATCTCCTACGGTTTGGCTTACCACGAGAATTTTGGTTTCGGGCGGCGGCGCCGTGACCGCTCCCACGCTCAGCAACATGAGGACTGCCAGTGCGAACGATTTGCGCATTGCCTCGCCCCCTTCTATTTCGAGTCACTCGCGCCCACGTAAGGCTGCGGTCCCAAGGTTGCTGGCACCCGCGGCAGATTAAGTGCGCGCATGTCTGCCTCCGGGACCACCAATTCCGGGGTCGGTAGAGCGGGCCGTGCCGCGGCCGCGCTCGACTCCTTTTCCTTCCGCGGCGAGTGGACGACTACGCTTTGCTCGACGCGCCGCATTTGCTGGCGTCGCCCGTTCACATCGACATGATCGTTAGCGACCTCGCCTACCTGCAGGCCGAGCGCATTTGTCTTCTCGCCCAGCGCGGTAGTTTTGCCCTGCACATCGAACAGCGCGTAGCGTCGGCCATTTACAACAGCGGTGCCGACTGCTTCCGGGCTAGCTGTCACTGCGGGAGCCGGCTGCGCCGCCGGTGCCTGAGCCGGCGCGACAGCGACTTGCCGAGGCGGCGATTGCGTCGGTCTGCGCGTCAGTCGTGCGTCGCTTCCGCGTGGCCGATTAGCAGGGGCGCGCGCGGGTTCTCGTACCGTGTCCGGCTGTTGGGGCGGTTGCGCTCTCATGGGCTCGGCGCGAACCGGCGTGAGCGGTGTCGCGGGTTCGACGTTGCCGCTGTAGTACGATTTGCTCAGCTCCTGCAAGTAACGCATCTGCGCGGCCTTCTGCTCGAGTATCTTGGAGCGTTGCTGTTCGAGCCGCAGCTGCACCGACTGCTCCTCGTATGCAGCAGGATTACCGGTGTACGGATTGAGCCCCGCGCCCAGCGGGCTTGTCGCGATCGCCTTGGCCTCGGCCGCCACTTGCTGCAGCATGTGCCGCGCATCAAGAACATCCGCTGGCTTCGAACCGGCGGAAGGTTTTGCGGGCGTCGGCGTCTGCTGAGCCGCAACCAGTAGCGGAAACGCGAGTACTGCGGCAAAGACGTTGTTAGCTCTCATGTTTGCTTGCTCCTTAGTTGTATACGCCCGCGACGGTGCGCACCAGCTGCTCACCGCCCGGCAGCGGCGCTATCAGACGAGCGGTGTATGGCGGCAGTGTCCGAGCCGCAACGGGATTGTCAGGATGGTTGACGTTGCTCGAGGAGTTGTCGATCAGGATCGCCTGTCCAAAGATCGTAGTGACATCGGCCAGCGCAAGACCGAGCGCGGGGATCATGTTCGCCGCTTGCGCACTCACCGATGTGCCGCCAGACGTCAGCACCGTTCCGGTCTGATCCCAGTTCGCAGAAGGTGAACCGCTTGGGTCTGTGGCGGCGAAATAGTTAGTCGAAATATTGCGTGTTGAATTCGCCAGAAAGCGCGTCAGAAAATAGTTTTGATAACCGCTCGCAAGCCGCTCCAAGCGCATGGCCGTATCGTCGTATGCTTCCCGCACGACGGAGTAGCCGTTAACTACTTCGTACACGTCATCGCCAGCAGGATTGAGCGAACCTGTGGTCACGTCGAAGGTTGTCTCGAAGCGAGCGTTCTTCCCGCTAGAAAGCAGCGCGATGATTCGGTAGCGCAGCGGCGTGCCGGCGAGCACCTGTGTCAGCTCGTTCGATACATGCACGCGTACGGCTTGATTGAATCCATCGCGAGCCAGCAGCTCGGCGCTGATCGATGCGTATGGCGTCAGCGAACCGACGAGCGCGGCTGTGGTTGAGGCGCCATCGGCGATATTGGTCGCACCCACGACTACCGCAGCCCCCGCCGGCGGACTGATGGTGAGCAGCTCGCGCCGATACGCTTCCTGCATCGCCAGGTGCAGCTGGCGCAGCCTCACTCGCGTCTCATCCTTCTGGTTTTGGTCAATGTAAACGCCGTAGTGGCTCAGGGCAGTGGCGGTGAGCATGCTGACCACGCCCAACGAAAGGATTAGCTCCACGGCGTTGAAGCCGCGCTGCCAACGCATCGTCCTCATGCGCCCTCCGCGATCAACGATCGATCATGGGCAATCTTCGCGCGGTCCGCGGTTTCTTTGTCGATCACGCTTCCTTGCATCAGGCGATCGAGCACGGTAGCGAAGTTGGTTTGGTTCTCCGAGTTGCCCGCCATCTGCACCGCCGCGGGGATCTGAACGATTTTGTTTTCTCGGATGTTTGTCGAAACCGCCGGCGTGTTGGTCAAAGTCTCGTACACCAGCACTCTCAGCGGCAGTTGATTGGTGTCGAGCTTCTTGCTGACAACGAGGCGCTGAAAGATCACGCCGATCAACTGGGTGCCGAGGCTACTGAGCAGCATCGCCTGCTCAGCGGCGCTTTCCATTAGCTTGGCCATGCGCGCGACCGCGCCGACCGCAGAGTCCGCATGCAACGACGCCAGCACAAGATGCCCGGTTTCCGAAAGGCGCAGTGCTTCGCGCGCGGACGCTAAATCGCGAATCTCGCCAATCATGATCACGTCTGGGTCCTCACGCAGCGCGTTACGCGCGGCCTGCGCAAAATCGTCGGTGTCGGGACCGACCTCGCGTTGCGTGATGGTTGCGAGTTTTTCCTCGAAGCGAAATTCGATCGGGTCTTCGATCGTCAGGATGTGCTGACGCCGAGTCTGATTTAGCCGTTCCACAAAACTGGCGAGCGTGCTCGACTTCCCAGACCCCGTAGGCCCGACGACCAAGATCAAGCCTGAATCGGGTAGCAGCCACTTCGCCAACGACTCCGGCAACCCCAACTCTGGAAACGACCGGATACGCTTGTCCAGTTTGCGCATCGCGAGCTTCAGCCAGCGCCGGCCGTTGTACCACGCAACGTTCCCGCGGTAAGTGTCGCCTTCGAAGGCGAAACCGAAGTTCAACTCGCCTTTGCTTTCCTCAAGTTGTTTCTCGGTGTCGCCGCTGTTCGGCCGCACCAGGCTCAGAAACTCAAGAATGTCGTTGCGTGTGATGACGGCTTCAGTGTTGACCGCCTCCAGACCGCGGGTAGTGCGAATGCGCACGAAATCGTTCTCGCGCACGAGGAGATCGCTAAAGTTTCCCCCCGTGGCCTCCTTGCAGGTTTGCACGATGTCGGCGAGTAGCACTCTAAAGGTCATCGCTGGCTCTCTATAACCGCTGCACGGCTTGTGAAAGTAAGACAGTGCCCCAGGGCGCCACCGAGCGAATTACCATCGAGTAAGGCGGATTCGTTGTCGAGGAGTCCGCAAGGTTGCTCACCTGCAGCACCTGGCCCCACGCGTCGGTGAGTGGGAGCTCATCCACGCCCGCATCACGCCAATCGATCAAGCTCACGTCGGTGTAAGCGTCCACACAAGGCATGGTTCCTGCCGCGCCAACACACGTACTGTCGGGCCGGAAGTGGTTGACGGTAATATCGCCGCCGCCGACGCGCATGCGGGCCGCAAAATACTGCTCAAGCTGAGCAGCGGCGAGCGTCAAGACTCGACGCGTGTGCTGCACCGCTTTGGCTTGCACACCAGCGCCACTTACGACTTCGTAGGGCACTGCTGGCCCTGGGCTGAATACGCCGGTAGCAACGTCAAAAGCCGAAGGATCCGGATTCCCACCCGGAATCCAAAGCACCAGCACGTGGTAGGCGAGCTCGCCTTGCACAATGCGCTGACTTGCCACGGTGCGCAGCCCGTAGCGAGGTACGACGCCAGCCCGGGCCAAGATGTCCGCCACTGCCGGCGCCGCGGCGGTCGCGTCGACGCTCGCCTGGTTCTCCGCGTACCAAGCGGCGACGGCTTCAGCGGATTGACGCAAGTACGCGGCCCGAGTTGCGCTCTGCCGGTTGGCGATCGCTTGTGCCTGGAGGTTGCTCACGCCGAGGATCCATGTAAAACCCACCAGCGCGAGCACAATCGCGGCCCACAGCACGATCATCCCCCGTTGCGAGCGCATCGGTTAGAGCAAATCGAATTCCAACTGGAAAGCACCGGTCCCGCCAGCGCCGGCGGCGCCAAAGCAGCGCCCCACTACCCCTGGCCCGCCGTTGCAGGCATCCACCGCGCGCGTGAGAATGTCGTTCGGTATTGCCGAAGCATTGATGCGGTAGTGCGTCCCCGCCGCATCGGCTACCGTCACGACCGATATCACAACATTCGGTGCAATCTGGTTCAACAACACGTTCCCGGTGGCATCCGCCGGCGCTGTCTCGGCGTAGCGCCCGCGCCATTGAGGCGTCAGATTCAATCCGCAGAAGCTCGTGTTGGCCTGAGCGGAATCAAACAAAGCCGCCATCTTGGTGGGGTAGCAAGCCAGATCGACACGCGCTCGCTTCATTGCGTTCGCGTACTCTTGAGCTGTGTTGAACAACGTGGTCGCCTTCGAATTGTCCGCGTTGAACGTAAACACAACGGCAGCCGTGAGTAACACCAAGATGCCCAAAGTGACAATCAACTCGATCGCCGAAAAACCAGCTTGCTTGCTAACACGCTTGACTGCGCACGACATGGTCTTCTCCTTTTGTCTCAACACAAATATTCTCAAAGCCGCGACATGGTCGCGCTGATCTGCGGGTAGTACACAACAAACACAAACATTAGTAGGAAAATTGCGACGAACACATTCGACACGATCAGGATTAGTCGCTTCGCGTGTTCGACGTGGCGCTCGAGATCCTGTCGCAGCAGCGCCACCAAGTTCTTTATGCCTTGCGTCGTGCTGTTGGCCGACTCCCCCGCAGCTAGCTCGGTCTGCACATATCGTGGGAACTCGCACAGCTTCGCCGCGCGACCGATGGAGAAGTTGCCGGCGCGATAGATCGCCGTCATTTCGCTGAGGCGCTCCTTGTTGTCTGCCCGCCGAGCCGCGCGCGCCACGGCGGCGAAGCTCTCGACAGGCTTGACGCCCGCGCCGAGCAACAAGCCCAGCGAACTGAAGATAGCGATGAGGTCGGATTTTTCGCTGATTGCCCGAAGTGTGTCGACACGGTCGGAAAGGCGCGCGATCAATCGGAACCGAAGCGCCAGCAACAGGAGCGCCAGGGGCACGCCGAACCAGAGCAGCGTCGACAAGATCGCGTGGGCGTTCATCCACGCGGCCGCCGCGTAGTACTTTGCCGCGTACGCCGGCAGCGCAAGCTGAAGCCCGCTAATGCGCGAAAAAAAATCGCCGATCTTCGGTGCGACAAACAGGGTTGCGCCCCAACTCACGATCCACACTGTCAACAGGACCAAAAGCGGGTACCACAGGATATCGGCAATGCCGCGTTTAAGCCCCTGCACGACTTCCATATGCTCGGCGAGTTGATCCAACGTCTCGCCTTCCTTGCCAGCGCTCTGTACCGCGCGCAAGGCCTGCACATCGGTTTCAGGGAATCCCCCTAGCTCCATCGCGTCGGCAAACTTCATTCCATCGATCAGCGCTTGGCGCATTACCATCAATCGCGACACTAGACGCCGATCCTCCACATACTCCACCGCTTCGCCGATGCCTTGCGGGATCGACTTACCGATGCGCTTCCTCTGCGCGATCGTCCTGTACACACGCACAACGTCACGCGGAGGAAGTTCGTCCGAAAACACACGTCTTAGCGATTCCAGTAAGTTCAGCTTTACCCTGCTCGGCTCAAGCTTGAGCGCCGAGCGAATCGCGAAGATCGCATCGTCGTAGCAACTGGTGTAGACCGTGCCGTCGACAACGAGCCCGCGTGGATTTTTTGCCGTGTATTCGTAGGCGAAGTTCAAAGCTAGCCCTCCAACTGAACGTGTGTGGCCAACTCATCCATACTCGTCGTGCCTTCGGCCACCAAGCGCAGTCCGTGCGCCAACATGCTGCCGGTGTCCAGAGCCCCTTCACGCAGCTTCGAGATAGAGTCGCCGCTCTCTAGCATGTTGCTTACCTTGCGCGAGCAATGCAGCAGCTCGTAGACGATGCGGCGCCCGCGGTAGCCGGTGTGGCGACACTCGGGGCAACCGCTGCTGCGCGCGCGGTAGGGCGTAAAGTGTCCGGCTACGCCCGCACGCACTTCGGTGTGCTGCGCAAGCAATCGCGTTGTTTCTGGCCGATCATCAAGCACCTTGCAGCTCACGCATAACTTGCGCAGGAGCCGCTGCGCCAAAACACCCAGCAGTTGCGTCGCGAGCTTATCGCGGTCGATGTTCAGATCCTTGAGCCGCGCGATCGCTTCGGGTGCCCCGTTCGCGTGCAAGGTCGAGACGACGACATGGCCGGTGTTCGCTGCGCGAAACACGGCACGCGCGGTACCGGCGTCGCGCGTCTCGCCGAAGTAGATTTTGTCGGGCGCATTGCGCAATATGCCTTTGAGCGCCTCCTCCCAGCTTGCGCCCTCGTCCTCCCTCTTCGGGTCGACCTGGTACTGAAGCCACAGCCCATTGGTGTATTCCACGGGCCGCTCAACTGTCTGAATCGACTCCGTGATGGCGTCAACGTCACGTAACATTGCGTACGCCGTGGTCGTTTTACCCGACCCTGTCGGGCCGACGAGGATGAACACGCCGGCTTTGCTCTTGATGTAGTGACGCAGTCGGCTCAGCGTGCGCGTGTCGACCCCAAGCTGGTTCAGATCTGCAGCCGTCGATTGTCGGTCGTTGATGCGGATGGTGGCCGTGCGCCCCTGCACCGAGTTCCCGAATTCGAGCCGAAACACATAGCGCTCAACGATGTCCGCGTAGCGGCGACGCAGATCCTGCGACTGTTCGTCTTTCGCTGTGGCTATCTCGATGGACGTGTCAGTGAAACCGTCTTGGAGTTTCTCGTCGGTGACGCCCGACGGGATCATGACGTTGCGCACCACGCTGAGCAGCTGCTCGAGTAATTCGGTCGAAATAGTCTTGAAGATGTCCCAGACACCGTCGACTTTGAGCTTCACGATGCCGACGTCGTGAGTTGGAAAGAGTTGAACATCCGAAGCGCCGGTGTAACAGGCGTGTCGTAGCAGCGTCATCAACATTTCTTCGCAGATGTTGCTCTTGCTTAGATCCTCCCTCTCGCTCAACGCCTTCTTATGGCGGGCAAGGACTTCGTCGAATTGACTTGCGGTCTTGGCGAAGTAGCGCCGGTAGATCGTCTGTATGGTTTCTGCCGATGCGATCAAGAACGTACACGAGTAGTCTCGGTACACCGACGAAGCGGCGTTCATGCTCTGCATGTCCGGAAGGAGCACGACGAGCTTCGCCCGCGGCCGCCCCTCGGAGTAAGCGACAGGGACAAAGCCACGATAGTCGGCCACACCGACCTCGCGCGCGAGCAACCCGCCTACGGCGAGGTCGTCGATCTCGGTGCGGGGGAAATACTCGAACTGATTCTGAATCGCGATCGCTTTGGCAACCCCTTCTTGCGACAAGTACCCCATGTCGCGCATGATCTTGGTCAACGATTCGTTGTGCTCGCGCAGGCGTTCGACGACGGCGCGGATTTGATGTGCCGCCAAGCCAAGTCGGCCGAGAATTTGTCCGGTAGTGAGCTTTGGCCCGTGTAGCTTCTGAAGCGTGGAATTGAGTTGTTCCGGGGTAATCGCTTTATGGTCGAGCAACACCCTACCGAGCAGGTGCCCGCTCGCACTCTGCTTTTCTAAAGCGAGCGTTAACTGCTGGTGCGTGACGAGCCCCTGCTGAATAAGCAAGTCGCCCAACTTCGTCTCGACGTCGCCGCCCTGCGCCTCGCCCGCTGCTATCGGACCCAAGTCTGGCACCTCCGCGACGACAGCCGGGCGCGGCCGTTCGACCAGCTTTAGGTGAGCCGGTCCATCTTCTCGCGCGGCCTCTTGCGTGAGTTCAGGCTCGGCGCGAAGTGGCGGTTCCTGGCGGGGGAGCGGTGACGCCGCGGCTGTAGTGCGCCGCAGGCGAGACAGTAGCTGGCCAATCGCACTTGGTTCTGATGACACGATTAAACCCCCACTACCAACAAGTCCACAATGAATGCGTCCTGAACCACCTCAAGACCCTTGACGACGCCCTGTTGCAACGGAAACGCGTCCAAGTAGCGCATGAGACCTTCCAACGACTGATAGCGCCCCTTGAGTTGAATCCGCACGCGCCGCATTTCCGTGCCAATGGCGACGCGTTCGGAGAGATGCTCCAAGGACATGCCCTTGACGTCGATCTGCCGGTTCGCAATCGAGACACTCTGCACCTGCACGAGATTGGCGTGCGCCGCCTCACGCACATAGACCATCGTCGCTGCGTAGGCCTCGCCCAATGACTTGGGTTTCGCGCCGGAACTTGGGCCGAGCATCGTACGAATGAAGGCCTCGTCCTGTTCGTTGCGCGCCAACTCGCTGCGCGCCTGAGAGGCAAGGTCGGCCTTGCCCGCGTTCGCGGCCCGCAGCTTGTGAATGGCTGCCCCTCCCGCGAATGCAAGCGCAACGCAGACGAACGTGATGCGCCGCAACCCCCTAAGCGATATTGCCCGCATGCTCTCCTCCACACTTCAGCCCGCAACTACTTGTCCAGATAACTTAGCAACCGCGCGTGGTCGGCTGGCACCACATAGTCGTAGTTGATTTCATTGCCGCCGGCCGATATTGCGACCCGTGCCTCGCGCTTGCTGCCTCTGTCGCGCGCAACCACGTACTCAAAATTGCTCTGCTTCGTCGTTTGGCTGGTGAGCTGCGCTTCGGGCCCCGACGACATCTGCCCATGCATCACCGGTAGCGTCAGGCGCAAGGTGATCGGGTTGTTGCCCCCGAGCAAAGACACTGTGCCTCCAGGTGCGTAGATATCGCGCGCTAGCTCCGTGAGCTTGCGATGTTGTATCGAGCTGCGTTGGGCGGCCGTACCGAGGTTGCCCAAAAACATCTCGATCATCGTGGTACGCGCTTTGGTCGCGCGAGCCGTCGCTTCCTCGCGCTTGTGTGTCAACATCATTCCGCTGATGCCGAGCCAAGTTGCTACGGCGAGCGTAATTGCGGCCGCACTCGCACTCACCGTCGCTGCGCCGCCCCACATGCGCGTCAAAGGAATACCACGCCAATCGTCGTAGTTCGGCAGTGCATCGAGTCTGCTCGCGTGGGCCGCGACCCCGGCCAGCAACTGCGCGAGATCGAACATGATGATGTTGCCGGGGAGCGCCTCCACTCCGTTCTGGGCGCAGAAGGCACTGATGATTTGTTCGGCCTGCGTTGCGTTCTCGGTGGCTTGTACTACCGATAGATCTCGCCGCGGTGTTCCAGCCCAGAGCGCAAGGATCTCGTTGTGTGCCTCCCCGGCGGACAGCAGAAAACCGACCACGAACGGATAGCTGGGCCAGCCGCCTTCGCGTTCATTCAACATCGCATCCACGAGCGCCGCAGCCGGTACGGCGGGGAAATCCTGTGGCATGAGCGCAACCGAACGGCCGTAAACCGCGCCGCGTTCGGAGTGATTCACGATCCGGCAGGGCTGACCGCATTGCTGCCGCACGAGAGACTTCGCGCGGTGGTGAGGCATTGGCTTGTTTGTGACTACCCGCAAATCATGCTCTGAGAAAGACAGCACCGGCCAGGCATCTGGCGGTAACGCTTGCACCTCTTCAATCGCGTCGGACGACACTTCCCACAGCGTGGGCGGACCATGATTCTGTTGAATAGCCACCCACACCTGCCCCTTGGGCGGCAAACGAAGTGTGCGGCGCACTTGGCGTGTTGCCATACCGGCCTCTAAAGCGCTTCGCTTATTACGATGTTCATCCCGGCGGGCGCGGGGATGACGTGCGTCGACAGCAGCAACACCAGTTCCTTCGAACTCTTGCTGTCGTTGGTACCAGAAAGCAGATCCCCAAGCACGCCAGCACGCTTGTTGCCCGGGATGCCATCGCGCTGATAGTTGTGGCTGGTGAAGCGGCTACCGCCGACGATGTAGGTCTTGCCGCTCTCCAGCAGCAGTTTCATGTGCGTGGAACTGGTGGGCAAGTCGAAACCGGTCAACTGCAGGCCGTTGCCCGGCTGGAACGTACGCTCGTTAGTGGCAGTTGAAAGCACGGGAATGACGGTGAGTTCGGTATGCGCGTCATCCAAAATGTTCGGCTTGAACGCAAGCGAGACACCGTCCATGACGTAACTCAGGGAACCCGAGGTGGTCTGAATCGAAGCGTTACCAGACACCGTGTTAGATACCGAACCAAGGTAAGGACGCTGGGTGGCGTTGAACACGATGCCGGGCTGATGATTAAGCATCCACAACTGCGGCTCTGCCACCACCTTCACCGCTGTCTCACTCTCAAGCGCCTTCACGACCGCAGTCACGGACTTCGTCGTGACTTGCCCGTTCACCACAGCGTTCTGGACTAGGTTGGAGGTCGTAAAACCGATGTCGATCGTCCGCGAGCTTTTGTTCAGGATCCGCCGCCAATCCAGACCATAGGCGAACTGATCGCCAAGCGTGACCTCCACGAGTGCGGCCCGCACTTCGATCTGGCGCCCGACGTCCTGTGCGAATGCTTCCAGGAAGCCGCCGACCCGCTTTAGCGCCGAGGCATCACCGCGAACCGCCACTAGACCAGTCTCCGGCAGGAGCGTCACTGAAGCTTTTTCGCCTGCGAGTTCACGCAGCGCTTTCTCGAACGAAGCCAGAGCGCTGCGAGTAGTCCCGCTCACGCGCATGTTGGTGTTGTTCGCGCTCGGGCCGCCCGAACTACCCCCGCCCACGTTGTACGTAGCGGCGCTAGCGCCAGCGTCACTGCCCGGATTCCCCTGACCTGCGCCCCCGCCGTTGTTGCCAGTCATGGCTGGGTTGGACGACACGCTGTAACTCATGGTGAGGTCGTCGAACAAGTGTGCGGGGACGCGGTAGGTATAGGTCGCCTCACTTGCCGCGTATACCGCCTTGCGTTGCCGATCGATTACGACTGCCACGCCCGCGGCCGCGGCGATTTCGCGCACCGCTCGATCGAACGGCAGATTCGCGAACTCCAGACTCACTTTGCTAGGCGCAAGGTTCTTCGCCACGACGACACCGTAGCCTTTGGGTCGCGCGATCGCCTCTAGCGTGCCAGCGAAGTCGGCGTTTGCTACGCTGAGCGACACACCATCCGTGCTCGGGGCCAAGTAATCAACGGTGCGCGCTTGGGTGTAAGGCGCCGTCCTTCTCGTGACTTTGCTTTGCGGCGCTGCGTCCTGTATTCGTTGCGCCTCTGTGCCAGTAACAGCAACAAGCTCGGGGCGCCGATCGGGCGCTGCGCAACCCGCCTGAAAAAGCACCCAACTCAGACAGCCGCACGTCAGTATGAGTCGCTTCACGCTGGTCATTTCTGCTCCCCTTGCGCAACGTAGATTTCGACCACCGCGTTGCCGTCCCAGATGTTCGCGGAGTACCCATATGGGCGAATGACGGCCTCCAGCACGTCTTCGAAGGTGCGGCCTTTCACCATGTATGGATGGTCAATCACCTTGTCGGTGCGCGCGTTCCATTGCAACCGCATGCGGTGCCTGGCTACATAGCCACGCAGCGCTTCTGACAATGTTTGCCCCTCCAGCACCGAGAACTCGCTCAGCATCGCTTTGGGGGTGCGCTCGGCTTGCTCGGCGCGACTCACCTGCAGCGCCGGCGCCGTCGTTAAATCAGCGGGGGAGGGCAACGCCGCCACCGGCAGCACGGCGTCCATGCTCGCCGGATACGACTCCGCCGCCTGAGCCACGTTAACGCTGCGCGAAGTGGTTAGCGCACGCGTTGCTATGCTCGGCGCTCGCACGCGAGCAGGCACGGGGGCTGCTCGCGCGGGTTGTTCTCGCGGCATACTCACCTGCGTTTGCGACGCGCCCTTCGATGCGTCGGGGCGCCAGATGATGCGCTGCGCCCGAACAGCTAAGTCGGGATCTCGATAGACCGGTGCCGGCGGCAAGCGCGGCGAAGCCTCGGTCTTTGCGGCGTTAACCCCTCCAACCTCCGGTGCTGCAGCCGATTCGGCGCGTTGCCCCGCGTTAGCAGGTTGCTCAGTCTGCGCCAAATACACCGGCACCCGCGCAGAGCGAACAACAAACCGCCCATTGACGGACTGTGCCCGAACATTCTGCAGCACCGCTGGAGGCTCCGTTTCCGCGCCCACGCCAATGGTAGGAATGAGCACCAGCAACAACATCCCACGTAAGCGTCTAGTCCAAATCGATTTCATAGCTCCAACTCCCCCACCTTTGCGTGACCTGCTCAGGAAAGTCTTTCGCGTCGATAGCGAGGACCCGATCAAACCGGACGAATGCGCTGCGCACACGGAAGTAGCCTTCGGTAGCAGCGCGCTCGCGAACCACGGGCAGCACATCGAATAACACTTGCGCAATCTGGGCGATGATTTCACGACGCTCGGTGATCGACCCGGGACGGGCATCAAGGCGCGCCTCGTGCACAACGTCCGCCGGCAGCAGCTTGCAAATGCTCTGGCGCAACGCGGCCTCTGAGAGAAACAGGATGCGCGTCTTTGCCTCGAACAGACCGTCGGGCTGCCGGCTCGCGTCCAGCTTGCGGTTAACGTTCAAGCCTTCCAGTAGTTTTACGACGTCGTGCAGCAGCAACTGCGCGAGCGCCGCCGCGTCCCATCCTTGCGTTTCCACGCGTTCCTCCGCTGTGGCGGCATAGTCGAACCCCTTGCTGGTGCGCAACACCGTTCTCTCCCACTCTGTTGCTTCGACTGGCGTTGCTCGTGTTACCAGCGCGGTGAGCAAGCGCATGTACGCACTGCGCTTATCCACATCCAGTTGCGCGAGCCCCGGCAGACGTTGCACCGCCTGCAACGTCAGCGGGCGGTGCCCGTACTCCGCAATCCAAGTGTTCCCCTCGCGGCGAAACGCGAGCGTTTTTCCAAGATCGTGGGTAAGCGCAATCATCGCGGGCAGGCTACCTACCCCATACGCATCGCACGCGCGCCGCCAAACCGACATGCTGTGTTGGGCTAAGCTGACACCGTGAACTCCGGCGCAGTCCGCCGGCATATCCTGATGCAGCGCCAACAGAGCCAAAGCATCGCGTTCGATCGGACTCAACCCCTTCGGGAGACTGCCCTCCTTCGCCTCCGGCAAACGGTACGCCCCGCAATCAGGGTTGTGCGCAAGCCTGCCTTTGGCCATGGTTAGGCGCACGCCGAATCGATCGCTAAGCGAGTGCGTACCTTGCGCTGCTCGACGCCTACGCGCCGCGCGCACATACATGATGGCGCGACAGAGCAACCCCACGGCGCCACCAAGCACCAGATACGGGGCGGCTTCTCGCACGCCTGCACCGACACTGTGCCAATACAGCTTCAGCTCGCCGTGTTCTCGCAGCGTGTCCAGAGCGCGAGTACCAAGCCGTTCGCTACTGAAGCGCGCTATCTGCCGGTCTGAAAGCAGCCCAAAACAAGTAAAGAACGTCCCCGCTACGAGCACTAGCCATAAATACGCCACGCGTGCCGCTGAGACCATCGCCTCACCCCGCCGCTACTTCTGCTCGGCTTGGCGCTGTTCGTCGCGCCGCGGCAGATCGATAAACAGATTCGCGCTGTACTTCAAACACCACCCGACGGTTGCTGACCGCACGGACTCGCCGGCGTGCTGCGCATTGCCCCCGGGCCCCAGCGCGGACACCAGGTTGCGCACAACCTTGGCGCCCCAAGCAATTGGCTCGCACGCGCGGATCGGCCGCTCCGGCACGGGTGCCCCGTAAATCCGAAACGCCCAGACCGCCACGCCGAGAAACAGCACCCACCAAAACAAATCGGCGACGCTGCGCATGTACGCCGCCTACGCTGCAGCGGTAGTTGGCGCGGCCTCTGGGGCTGCGGCTCGACGCGTGCGGCGTGGGTTCTCGCCGCCCTGAGGGTTCGACGGCGGTGACTCGCTTTGCTCGGGTTGCGGGACAAGCTCCTTCAGCTTCGCTCTGATCGTTGGATCGCGCACTGCATCGGCCAAGCCGTTCTCGTGCGCCATTTGCGCAGCGATCGCGACCAAGGTAGTGTTCACTTCCATCAGCTGCCGCTCCAACGCCTGCTTGCGCTCTAGCCCAACCAGCGACGCGCCGCGCAACAGCTTGTTCTCGGCGCGCTGGTAGATCTCGTCGAGCTGATACATGATGTCGTAGAGGCTGGCTCCCATGGCGCTGCGCGGGATGAACACGCGCGCGCCCGGCGTACTCAACAGCTTGTTGGCTGCGTATAGCCGCTTGGGATTGCGCTGCCGCTCCACTTGGTACTGGATGTCGGCCTTGGTCTGCAACAAGCCTGTGGCAGCTGCAGTGTCCTTGTCCGCGCCGGTAGGGTCGGGCATGTGACGTCTCCTTGTGAATGAAAACCATCTGGCTTCCCCTCACTCTTTCGGAGCCTGTGATGCCGTTTGTGCTGTTTTTGCCGACATCGCCGCCAAAAACCTGCTGCGAATACGAGCAAAATGCCCATCCACCTCATCGTAATGCCGCTTGAAACGTGAGTAATAGCGCTGAGCCGCGGCGGTTCCACGCGTAGCTTGCCCGGCCGACCAGTAGGCCGCGAACGCCTTCCAGCTCCAGCCGTGCGCTTTAAGATTCTCTTCGAGTAGCTGCCCGGCGATCAGCGCGCCGTAGTACGGGTGATGCGCGTTGACGAGATGCGTTCGATGTCGCTGGTAATGACTGTTGACCTGAAACAGCCCGTGGTCGCGCCCGCGCACTGCGGGCCGAATTGCGTAGATGTCTAAACCGCGATTCTCGGTGAGGAGGTAGGCCGTCAAAAGCCGCGGGTCGACGCCGCTATCGTGGGCCGCGGCGCACACGTTGGCGGCGATCCACTGGCGCGTGTCCGCCGCCTGCTTCGGCTGCGCCGCTTGGAAGCTCGCGATCAGCGCCGCACTGCAGATCGTGTGGGTCAGCCCGTCGATCATGCCGGCGGTCCACGATGCTGCGCGCGTGGCCGTTTCAGCGGCGACGCACTATGATCGGGCGAATTCGCCCGCGTATCCCCCAGCGTCTCGACGATCGGACGCCTGCGATGTCCCCGCATAGTCCCCTCCGACAGCACTAAGTGTTTCTTAACTGTTATTCTTAGCGTACCGCGAAGGGCTACTTGCTTTTGCGTTCTTATCTGCCCAACTTGGTTGGTTTTGCCCAACCTTGTTCTGCCTGACTAAAACTTTACAACACGCGGTTTGTACTCAATCTAGGGGCGGGCAACACAACTTGTCAAGTTTGTTGCCAATTGTGCCAAGTGTCCCCTGTGGTCATGCGCAACGCACTAAGCGTTGCGTTCAATCAGCTTGACGCGCAACCCGCTGAGTCGCGCGATCATCGTTAGCCGCAAACCGCCGACGCCGGCGATGCGCTTGGCCGCCGCGCCCGGCGCCTGGATCACCCACTCGTGCGCGCCCGCGGCTGGCTCGATCAGCGTAAATCGTTGCGCTTGCGACAACTGTCGCACAGCGCTCGTGAGCCGATGCCGCGGCTCTCGATCCGAAACGTCGCGCACAACAGACAGTTCACGCAAGCCCGCCAAGTCGCGCAACGCCTTCGCGTTCTCCCCGGCCGTTCCAACAAACGCACCCAACTCAGCGTGTTTCGCGAGCACGACCATGCCGAAATCGCCAATGATTTCGGTGTGAGCGGCAATTCCCAAAAAGCGTAGTAACAGCGAGCGCAGAAAGATCGAATGCCGGCGTGTCGCGATCCAGCGCGCGCCAGCGTTGTGCCACGCCGCCGCGCCTTCTAGCGGCCGGTCGCTCGCCTTGAACAAACCAACGTAGCGCGCCGCACCGCGGCGCCAGGTTGCACGATCGGTGCCGCCTAGCAGGGCGTGCGGCAAGACAGCGAGTTGCCCGCCCAACTCATTGTGATCACTTAGCTCAAGCAAGCTATGGTCGGCGTTAAGACCAATGCATGTACCTAACGCGACGACCCAACCCAAGCTCGCATTGCGATCGCGCGCATAGCCATCCACAACCGCTCGAAACTCCTCCGGGGTCGGTTGCAAGTGGAAGCGCAGCCGCCGCTCCGCGAAGCCGCCGACGTCGTACACGGTAACGTGGCAGTGCAAATCATCGATGTCCACGTACGCACGCACAGCCTGGCCAAGCCACGCATGCATGCGCTCAATCTCTCCCTCAAGCAGGTAGCGCAACTCGTACCAACCGAGTCCCATGCCACGCACTGCCTCATCGACAGCCACCTCGCCGTGGCTAACGCGAAGGCTCATAGCTCGCTGCTTGACACTCCCAAGCCGCACTTGCCGGCTAGGCGGACGAGCAGCTGCTCGAGGAGGCTCTCAAACTCGGCTGCACCGCGATGCGCGCTCGGCAGCCCGGAACCAAAGTAGGCGGCCACTAAGCGGTTCGCATCCGAAACGGAAATCAACGCGACCAGTGCCTTAAGTTTGCCAGTCAGCGCTTCCTGCGCTCTGATCGGCAAGTGCGCCAAGCGCGCGGCGATGATCGGACTCAGCGTCCCGTTGCTCACTCGCTTTTCCAGCGATGGAATGAGCCCCATTTCGTAGGCCGGCGTGAGGCTGTCTGGATCCACTTCCTGCTTCAAGCGATCAAACGCCTCGCGCGAGGAAGCTTGTGACCCCTCGGGCAAAGCATGCACCACGGTCTTTATGTGCTGCAAGCCGAGTCGGTGTGCGGCGTGACAGGCGTAGTCGCCGATCAACACGCGCCAAAACTGGTCGATCACGACCGGCACCAATACGCCGTGACGGGCGACCTTCTCGCATACGGCCAAGATACGAGCGCGGTCCAAGCGCTGCGCCGGTAAATAATCGAGCGACGATAGTCTGCGCAGTCTAACCGGATCGACACTCAAGCCCTCTTCCGGCGGCGCTTGCGCCAACCGATCATCACCGATCGGGTCGCCAAAGCGGATGTGGTTCTCCATCTGCCTGACTTTTTCGTACACGCGGTGCGGCGTGCAGCCCAGCGTTTCGGCGATCGCTGCGATCGGGCTGCCCGCCAACAGCCCGTCAATGACAATCCGAAATTGCGAATTGCTGTAAACCGCGTGTCCTCGAATCGCGTCGTCGAATGCGTTCTCGGCATAGGCCTTTGTGACGCATTCATCAAAGCTTAAACCCGGCGTGCCCAAGCGCTCCGCGCGGCGCAAGCGGCGGTCGGCGGTGTTCGTCACGTCGGCGAATTCCAGGTCCTCTACGTTCTCGACCCGATGCGCATAGCGCAGGGCGTCGCGCGGTTCTCCCTGCAACTGCGCTTCAACGGCTGCGAACAAATATGAGCTGAACTTGCTGCCGCTGACATGCCCCGCCTGGAACGTACGCTGGGCGTCGGGAAACACGAGAAACGCGGTGTTCACTACATCGCTTGTAGTGACTCGAAGCTTGCGCGCGAGTTGCCCGATCCTGCGCTGGTGCGCAGCGATCAACTCGTCGAAGCCGAGTGTGTTAGCCGTATCAGCACTCATTGTGTATCCGGTACGCGTCGCAGCCTAAGGTGAGCCGCACCCTTCCGACTTGAGCTAGATCATCTTATACGTTTCTCCCGCGCGATCGCAAATCATTGCTTCCCCGCGCGGCGCCTTACACAGTCCCCATCTTCACTTACCTAAAGCAGTTGTCAACGACGCTGAACGGTATGCAGCAGCTCACGGGTCGCCAATAAATCCAACCCATCGCGCCATCCGGACTGGGGTGCGTGGTCAGCGGTAGCGGCGTAGCGCCGACTTTGCCGCAGAAACTCACCAGGGGGTAGGCTTGCTGCATCTTGCCGTCCGTCCCTACGGGAAACGGAAAGGTAAGCGTGTCGGTGCGAGCCACGCTCATGCTACGGTAGGCGGCTACGGCCGATGCCAACACTTGAGTCGGCCCGCGGGTGCGCATCTGGCGCGGGTACAGCGG
>CADEHE010000008.1:0-213796 GCA_902826775.1 uncultured Pseudomonadota bacterium
AGACACAACGAACATTACGCTCGGTTGGGGAGCCGGCTAGATGAGTCTCAGGCACATATATTGTTTCTTGGACGGGTATGAGCATTGATCATGAGCGCCTAACGAATATATACATACAGCAGGTCTCCAGTGAAAATACGGTTATATTTAGTTGATCGTCATACCCTACGCGGAGTATCCTTCTATAGGACACTAAAACGAATAACCCACGCTTTTTCAGTTCAGCCATCGAACGAATTTAAGACCGAATATTAACCGGAATATCGTGCCTAGGAACTAAAGGTTCCAGGCTCGCATTTTTGGCCGCCCCACATCCGACATTCCCCTGTGTCGCCTAAGGGTCCTCACCCGCCAATCATCAAGCCTTCAACAGTTGCTCTCTCGCGTTCAGCCATCGCTCGATATGCCGCTCCGCCACTTCGGGGCGCTGCTCAATCAACTGATCGGCAAGCTTGCGCGCGGCTTCGAGCAAATCGACGTCACGCTCTAAGTCGGCGAAGCGCAGCAGCGGCACACCGCTTTGCCGGTTGCCGAGGAACTCGCCGGGGCCGCGCATGTGTAGATCTTGCCGGGCGATCTCGAAGCCGTCAGAGTTCTCAAAAATAATGCGCAGCCGTTCCCGCGCCGTTTCAGATAGCGGGCTCTGGTACAGCAAGATGCATACACTCTGCGCCGCGCCGCGGCCGACGCGTCCGCGCAGTTGGTGCAGTTGGGCGAGTCCCATGCGCTCGGCGTTCTCGATGACCATGAGGCTCGCGTTGGGTACGTCGACGCCGACTTCGATGACTGTCGTCGCAACCAGCAACTGGATCGCGCCGCTCTGAAAACCTTGCATAACGTGCGCTTTTTCGGCGGCGGGCATTCGTCCGTGCACGAGCCCGACGCGCAAGTAGGGAAAAGTTTTTTGAATCGTCGCGAAAGTATCCAGCGCCGTTTGCAGTTGCAGATCCGCCGCCTTTGCCGCGCGTGACGGTGATTCGGATTCTTCAATGAGCGGGCACACCCAATAGGCTTGCGCGCCGACACCCACGGCGGTGTTGGCCGCGGGCGCCTGCCTTCCGGCGGGTTGAATCGCGAATTCATCCGCCGCTCCGCACGCTCGGCGCACGCGCTCGATCACTTCGGCGCGCCTCGCATCCGATACCAGCTTGGTGAGGATCGGTGTGCGCCCCGGCGGTAACTCGTCGATGACGGAGACATCCAAGTCCGCGAAATAGCTCATCGACAGTGTGCGCGGAATCGGCGTCGCGCTCATCATGAGTTGATGCGGCTCAATGGTCTGCCCCTTGCGCTTGGCTGCGCCTTTGTCGTGCAGGGCCAAGCGCTGCGCGACGCCAAAGCGGTGTTGTTCGTCGATGACGGCGAGGCCGAGTTTTTTGAATTTGACTTCACCTTGAAACAGCGCGTGGGTGCCGATGACAAGTTGCGCGCTGCCGCTAGCAACACGTTCGATGGCTTCGGTCTTCTCCTTGCGCCGCAACGCGCCGGTCAGCCAGGCGGTAGCGATGCCGAGCGGGGAGAGCAGGGCATCGATCTTGCGGAAGTGCTGCTCTGCGAGAATCTCGGTCGGCGCCATGAGCGCCGCTTGATAACCGGCGTCGATCGCTTGCGCGCAGGCCAGCGCTGCGACGATGGTCTTGCCGCTGCCGACATCGCCTTGCAGCAAGCGGCGCATCGGGTGCGGTTGCGCGAGATCGTGGCGAATCTCCGCCAGGCAGCGGTGCTGCGCGGCGGTGAGCTGAAACGGCAGCGAGCGCAGCAATTGCTGTGTGAGTTGGCGGCCGGCCGGCAAGCTCGGCGCGCGGCGCTGGGCGCGTGCGCGGCGGAATTTGCGCATGGAAAGTTGCTGCGCCAGCAATTCGTCGAACTTGAGCCGCCGCCACGCCGGATGCGTGCGTTGCTCGAGCGCTTGCAGCGGCGCGCCCGGCGGCGGCGCATGAAGAAAGCGCACGCACTCGGCGAAGGGCTTCAAGTGCAGATCCGCCAGAACTGTGGCGTCCAGGGTATCGCTAAGATCGAGTTTCTCGAGCGCGCGAGCGATGTTCTGGCGCAGCGCCGATTGCGCTAAACCCGCCGTCGTCGGATACACCGGCGTCAAGCGTTCCGGCAATGGCGTGCTATCGCCGCTACGAATGACTGAGTAGCGCGGGTGCACCATTTCATCGCCGAAGAAACCGCTGCGCAGCTCGCCGATCACGCGCACGCGCGTGCCGGGCTGCAGCTGTTTCTGCTGATTCGGATAGAAGTTGAAGAAGCGCAGGTACAGCACATGTTGGCCGTCGCCCACTTGCACCACGAGTTGCCGCCGGGGGCGGTATTGGATTTCGCTCGCTAGCACTGCGGCTTCGATCTGCGCGCTCTCCCCGGGCTTGAGCTCGCCAAGTTCAGTCAGCTTGGTTTCGTCCTCGTAGCGCAGCGGCAGATGCAGCACGAGATCGAATTCAGAGCGAATGCCGAGCTTGGCGAGTTTGTCTTGCAGCGATGCTTTCGGTTTTTCTTCGCTTTTACCCTTTTGGGTGGGGGCGCGCCGCTTAGTGCGAGTCATGCTGGCATTGCGTCGAATGGTGAAACAACGCGCCGGGCCTGGGCGCTCTATGCGCTGAACCTACAAGCTTGGGCGCTTTCACGAGCGGAGTCGATGGAGTGGTGATGCGGACGCATTGTGCCAGATGCGGTGCGAGATACGCCTATGCGGCAGCGCGAAAATGAGCATACCGGCAATAGCATAGTCTTACGATTAAATACTATAGTCAGTCAAGCAGATATAGAGTCACAAGTATAGGTTTTCGGCTCGATCTCGCATCGGCCGCAGCGAGCGCCCGGCAAAGCCGCGCCACGTCCCAACCAAGTTCCGCTAGACCTTGAGCCGCGCGATGCGCACCACGTCGGGCAGCTCACGCAGATCGCGCATGACTTTGGCCAAGTGGGCGCGGTCGCGTACTTGCACGGTGAAGTTGATGGTGGTGTAGGGGCTGCCGTCTTTGTCGTCCATGCTGACGTGGTCGATATTCGAATCGGCATCGCCGATCGTCGCGGCAACTTTCGCCAGCACGCCGCGTCTGTTGTGCACCAGCAAGCGGATGGTGACGTCGAATAACTTGTCCGTTTCCGGATCCCATTCGACATCCACCCAGCGGTCGGGGTCGGAGCGGTACTGCCGGATGGCGCGGCAATCGTGGGTGTGAATCAGCAAGCCCTGATCTTTGTTGATTAGTCCGATGATCGGGTCGCCAGGAATCGGCCGGCAACACTGCGCAAACTGAACCGCCATGCCCTCGCTGCCGCGAATGACGATGGCGCCTTTGAGTTTTTCGTCGCGCGGCGCTGTATCGGAGGCGGTGAGCAAATGGCGCGCGACGACGTAGCTCAGGCGCGTGCCGAGCCCGATATCGGCCAGCACATCGCGTTTGCTCTTGCCACCTCCGGCGCGCAGCATGCGTTCCCAGTCGGCGCGGCGGATGTCCTTGATATCGACTTTCAGCGCGCGCAATGCCTGATTGAGCAGGCGCTCGCCGAGCGCAACCGACTCGTCGAAGTGCATGGTGCGCAAGTAATGGCGAATGTGCGAGCGCGCTTTGCCGGTGGCGACAAAAGCGAGCCAACTGGGCTGCGGCGTCGCCTCTGGCGCGGTGATGATTTCCACGCGGTCGCCGTTGCGCAATTCGGTGCGCAGCGGCGCCGGCTCGGTGTTGATTCTGGCGGCGGTGCAGCGATTGCCGATGTCGGTGTGCACGGCATAAGCGAAGTCGATGACGGTCGCGCCTTTCGGCAGCGATTTAATGTCGCCGCGCGGGGTGAAGACGTAAACGGCGTCTGGGAACAGATCAACCTTGATGTGTTCAAGAAATTCGGTCGAATCCGTGCTCGCCGTCTGGATTTCCAGCAGCGACTGCAGCCACTGGTGCGTCTTTTGTTGCACGTCGTTGAGCGATGCATCCGACGCCTTGTAGAGCCAATGCGACGCCACGCCGGCTTCCGCCACTTTGTGCATGTCGTGCGTGCGAATTTGCATCTCCAGCGGCGTGCCGAACGGCCCCATCAGCGTGCTCTGCAGCGTTTGGTAACCATTCGCCTTGGGAATGGCGATGTAGTCTTTGAACTTGCCGGGGATCGGCTTATACAAAGTGTGCAGCGCGCCCAGCGCGATGTAACAAGATGCGACGTCGTCGACAATGATGCGGAAACCGTAGATATCCAGCACCTCGGTGAACGATAAATGCTTTTCCAACATCTTGCGGTAGATGCTGTAGAGATGCTTCTCGCGCCCGGTTACCGTCGCTCTGACCTTGAATTGTTCCAAGCGCTGGCTGATGGTTTTTAGGATACGGTCGACGACTTCGCGCCGGTTGCCGCGCGCCGCCTTTACCGCTTTCGCCAACACCCGGTAGCGCGTGGGGTACATGTAGCGAAAGCCCAGCTCTTGCAGCTCGTGATAGATCTCGTTCAGCCCGAGGCGGTTGGCAATCGGCGCGTAGATCTCTAGCGTTTCGCGTGCGATGCGCTTCTGCTTCTCGCGCGCCATGGAACTCAAAGTGCGCATGTTGTGCAGGCGGTCGGCAAGCTTGATGAGGATCACGCGCACATCGCGCGCCATCGCCAGCAGCATCTTGCGGAAATTCTCCGCCTGCGCATGCGCTTGCGATTCGAACTCGATGCGATCGAGCTTGCTCACGCCATCGACTAGATCGCCAACGGACTTGCCGAAGATACGTGTGATTTCCTGCGCGGTCGTGGTGGTGTCCTCCACCGTATCGTGCAGCAGCGCCGCCATGATGGCTTGCGGGTCGAGGTGCAATTGCGCCAGCGTCTTCGCGACCGCGACGGGGTGGGTGATGTAGGGCTCGCCGCTCTTGCGGAACTGGCCTTCATGCGCCGCTTGCGCGACGCGGAAGGCGGACTCGATGTGCTGCAGATCCTCCGGCTTTAAATAGGCCGTAAGGCTCGTGTGCAGGTCTGCGAAATTACTGTCGGGCCGCGGCCCAGGCAGCTTCTCGGGCGTGCGTAACTGCGGGGGCGTGCGCGGGGTTTGGCGGACTGAGCCGGAAAGATCCATGCTGCGCCACTCTCTCTACCGCGCCGCGGGTGCTGCGGGGCGGCTACGTCGCCGCGGGCGGCGGCACAGGTTGTTTTTGCAGAATTTCCGCACCGACCAGGCCTTGAGCGACCTCGCGCAGCGCGATCACGGTGGGTTTGTCTTTGCGCGCGTCGATCATGGCGGCGGAACCGTTGGCGATTTGACGTGCGCGGAACGTTGCCGCGAGCGTCAGTTCAAAGCGATTCGGGATTTTGCGCAAGCAATCGTCAACAGTGATGCGGGCCATGTTGCAAATACCTCAGTTACGTTCGGTTAATGTTGCAGCTGCTGCATGAGTTCCCAATGGCGCTTGAGCTGCGGTTCGCGGCGCAAGCGTTCAGCGCGCACGATGCTGCTTAGATCGCGCACCGCCTCGGAAAACTCTTTGTTGATAATAACATAGTCAAATTCGCCGACGTGCTGGATATCTTCTTGTGCAGCCGAAAGGCGCCGCGCGATAACCTCGGGCGAGTCTTTGCCGCGCGTTTCCAGGCGCTGCTTCAGCACCGGCAGCGACGGCGGCAGGATGAATATGCCGATGGCTTTGGGGAAAACGTGGCGCAATTGCCGCGCGCCTTGCCAATCGATCTCCAGCACCACGTCTTTGCCGCCCGCGAGGGTCTGCTCCATCCAGGTGCGCGATGTGCCGTAATGGTTGCCGTAAACCTGAGCGGACTCGAGGAAATCGCCTTGCTCGCGCATCGAGGCGAATTGTTCCTGCGACACAAAGAAATAGTCTTTGCCGTGTTGCTCGCCCGGCCGCGGGGGGCGCGTCGTGTGCGAAACGGACAGCGCGATATTCTTTTCACCCGACAGCAGCGCTGCAACCAAACTCGATTTGCCGGCGCCCGAGGGCGCGGACACGATGAAGACAGAGCCGGTCATGTTGCTGCAGTGGCGAATGCGCGGATGCGATGCTGCACGAATACGGAAAACGAAGTAATGCCCTTGCCGCTGCCCTTCACTGCTCTTACTCCTTCACGCATTCGCTACGACTGTTACTCAATATTTTGCACTTGCTCGCGCATTTGCTCAATGAGAATCTTGAGTTCGACAGAAGTGCGCGAGACGTCGAAGGCGGCCGATTTCGCGCCGATCGTGTTCGATTCTCTATTTAACTCTTGCATCAAGAAATCGAGCCGCTTGCCCACCACGCCGCCTTGATCGAGCACGCGTTTTACCTCGGTCAAATGCGCAGTCAAGCGCGAAAGCTCTTCGTCGACGTCGATCTTGCTGGCGAACATGACTACTTCCTGGCGCATTCGATCGTCATCCGGGCTTGCCAGCGACTCCGCCAAGCGTGTGCTCAATTTCTCCTGAAAAGCGGCAACCAGCTCAGGTATCTTGGGCGTGATCTGCCGCACCAGTTCTTCCATGCTCGCGACGCGCTCCAGCAGGACCGCGCGCAGCTTTTCGCCCTCGCGCCGGCGCGAGGCGCTGAATTCCTGCAAAGCTTGTTGGACCAAAGCGAGCGTATCGGCGGTCATTTGCTCCAACGGTTGCGGGTCTTCGGCGAAAATACCGGGCCAGCGCAGCATGTCAGCAGTGGACAATGGCGCTGCGTGCGGGGCATCGCGCCGCACTTGTTGTTCAAGCTGCAGCAATTGCCGGAACAGCGCGCTGTTTAAGTTTGGCAAACGCTCACCGGGCTTGAGCGGCGTGAAGCTGACGCGGCAATCCAGCTTGCCACGGCCCACCCGCGCGGCGATGGCCTCGCGCACCGGGGCCTCCAGCGCGCGCAATTCTTCCGGCGCCTTGATCGCCAATTCCAAGTAGCGGTGGTTGACTGCGCGCAACTCGACACCCAGCGTGCCATAGCCTGCCTCGCGGCTGACGTTGGCGTACCCGGTCATGCTGTTGATCATCGCGTGCAACTCACTTTCATGGGCAGTCTGCAACGTTGCCAGAATTGGAATTTCCTTTACATTCTGGATGTTAGCGGACAGAATTGACTATTTTCTCACATTCCTAGTGTGATGGGCGCAGCCACCTCTAAAGCGCGCAGTCGGGCGCGGCAACGAGAACAACTTACGCGACTAATCTCGCAATACGCAGCGGCGCGCAGAGCTTGCGCGGCTCACGCCTTCGAGTAGGCTTCAGCTAATGTCAGCGCCCACGAATACCCCCTTGCCCGAAGGCTATTCGCTGCAGAACTATCGCATCGAGCGTCTGCTTAGCCGCGGCGGTTTCAGTTTCGTATATTTGGGCCGCGACGAGAACGAAGACGCGGTCGCCATAAAAGAGTACATGCCGAACGCGCTGGTTGTGCGGCGCGAAGGCGTGGCGGTGAAACTGGAGGGCGACGAGCAGCAGATTTCCACTTTCCGGCAGGGTTTGCGTTGCTTCTTCGAGGAGGGCCGCGCGCTGGCGAGAATCGATCATCCCAATGTGGTGCGCGTGGACAACTTCTTTCGCGCCAACGAAACGGTCTACATGGTGATGAAGTACATGCGCGGGCGCACGCTGCAGTTTCATATTCAGAATCACCAGCAGCGCTTCAACGACGGGTTTCTGCGGCGTATCTTTTTGAACCTGCTGAATGGCCTGCGCGAAGTGCATGCGCACAAGATCGTGCATTTGGATATCAAGCCGGCCAACGTTTACATCAACATGGACGGCACGCCGGTTTTGTTGGATTTCGGCGCGGCGCGCCAGATCCTTGCCAGCGAAGGGCAGAACTTGCGCCCGTTGTACACTGCGGGTTTCGCCGCCCCGGAGCAATATCACGGCATGCAAAACGTTGGGCCATGGACGGATATCTACAGCGTGGGCGCGACCATGTACGCTTGCATCACCGGCAAGCCGCCGCAACCGGCTGACGAACGCGAGCGCGAAGACAAGCTGCAACCGTTGCAGAAGGCTTGGATCAGCCGCTTCAGCCGTGATTTGCTGTCGATCATCGATTGGTGCTTGGCGCTGCGCAGCGATGATCGCCCGCCGTCGGTGTTCGCGCTGCAGAAAGCGTTAAGTCAGGTGCAAGAAGACGCGCCGGTGCAAAATGTAATACGCAGCATTACCTCACGTTTCGAGCAGTCCAAGTAGCCGCGACGCATGCGTTTTCTGATCTTTCAAGATACCCAGCGCGGCGCGCGTGCCAACAACGAAGACCGCGTCGGCTATTTCTACACGCGCGATGCGCTGCTGATGGTGGTCGCCGACGGCATGGGGGGGCACAATCAAGGCGAAGTCGCCGCGGAGATCGCGATCGAAGTGCTATCCAAGCGCTTTCAAAACGAAGCCAAGCCGACGCTGCAGCATCCGCGTCAATTTCTGCGCGATGCTTTCTTCAACGCGCACGATGCGATCATGGAATACGGCACTGGCAGAAAGCTGCCGGAGTCACCGCGCACCACCTGCGTTGCTTGCGTGGTGCAGGACGGCAAAGCCTATTGGGCGCACGCGGGTGATTCGCGCCTGCTGTATTTTCGCGCCGGCAAACTGGCGCAGCGCACCAAAGATCATTCCTATGTCGGCAAGCTGCTGGCGATGGGTGCGTTGCGCGAAGACCAAATTGCCGGGCACCCGGCGCGCAACCGGATTTTTAGTTGCCTCGGCGGCAATGTGCTGCCGCAGATCGAACTCTCCGAGGAAGTCGTGCTTACGCGTGGCGACACCATCTTGCTTGCCACCGATGGGTTTTGGGAGCCGATCACCACCGGCCGCATCGAAATCGCCCTGGCGCAGAGCAGCATCGTCGACTGCCTGCCGAGTTTGGTCACGGCGGCGATCGCACAATCGGGCGAGCGCGCCGATAACACTTCAGTCGTCGCCATGACCTGGGATCCCCCAGGCAACAATGACCCGCAGATGATTTCCACCATCGACATGGATGCCAAAGGTTTTAGCAGCGCGGTGCTGTCAAATCTGCCTGAAACCATCGGCCAAGCTTCGCAGATATCCGACGCGGAAATCGACAAGGCAATCGCAGAGATTCAAACCGCCATCAAGAGGAAGCCGGTTTGAGCGCCGCTGCAAGGAGCGCCAATGCCGCGCGGCGCCCTTCTGGGCGGGGGTCCGAGGAGCTTCGCGCGCTGAAGATCGAGCGCGCGTTTACGCGCTATGCCGAGGGTTCCGTGCTCATTACCATGGGCGAGACCAAAGTCATATGCACCGCCAGCGTCGAAGAGAAAGTGCCGCCCTTCTTAAAAGGGCAGGGCAAAGGCTGGCTCACTGCCGAGTACGGTATGTTGCCGCGCTCGACTCACACGCGCACGCAGCGCGAAGCCTCCAGCGGCAAACAATCGGGCCGCACGCAAGAAATCCAGCGCTTGATCGGACGCGCGCTGCGCGCCGTCGTCGATCTTTCCAAACTCGGCGAGCGCACGATTCAGATCGACTGCGACGTCGTCCAAGCCGACGGTGGCACACGTTGCGCCAGTATTACCGGCGCTTTCGTCGCCGCCCACGATTGCATCACCAAACTGCGCGAGCGCGGCTTGCTTACCACCAATCCGGTGCGCGATTTCATCGCGGCAGTTTCGGTCGGCATCTATCAAGGCGAGCCCGTGCTCGACCTCGATTACGCGGAAGATTCTGCCTGTGATACCGATATGAACGTGGTAATGACCGGCGCCGGCGGATTGATCGAAGTGCAGGGCACTGCCGAAGGCGCGCCGTTCTCGCGCGCGGAACTCGATGCGTTGCTAATGCTCGCCGAGCGCGGCATTAGCGAGTTGGTGCAAGCGCAGCGCCGGGCGCTTGTGTAAATCCGCAAGCGCGGGCGGGCAACAGCGGCAAAGTGCGAGGCATCGCTGCTTTGCGATCTGCACTATTCTATACTGTTAGTCCTATACTTCAAAATATAGCGTCTTTATTGACTATCGACAGTATATACATGACAGTATGGGTGATTTCCCGCGCATCGTGATCGCCAGCAACAACGCTGGCAAGCTACGCGAAATCCGCGCAATCCTTGCGCCGCTGCAAATCGAAGTCATGCCGCAATCCGACTTCAACGTCGCCGAAGCCGACGAGCCGTACGATACTTTTGTCGAGAACGCGCTCGCCAAAGCCCGCCACGCCAGTCGCGCCACCGGACTGCCGGCGCTAGCGGACGATTCAGGGATCTGCGTGGCGGCACTCAACGGCGAACCCGGCGTGCATTCCGCGCGCTTTGCCGGCGAGCCGAAGTCCGACACGCGCAACAACGAAAAGCTGGTCGATCTCATGCGCGCACACCACGACCGCCGCGCGCACTACTACTGTGTCATCGTGCTGGTGCGTCACGCAGATGACCCTGAGCCCATCATCGCTGATGCGGCGTGGCACGGCGAGATCGTGCTGGAGCCGCGCGGCAGTGGTGGGTTTGGTTACGATCCGTATTTTTATCTGCCCGATCTCAAGTGCACCGCCGCGGAACTAGCCGCGGAGCAGAAGAATCGCTTGAGTCATCGCGGCAAGGCACTGGCGGTGCTGGTTCAGAAGTTGGCCGCCGTCGAGAGCTAGTGGCAGGCCAATGTATGGCTAGGCTAGCGCGTTCGCGCACGGGCTGAGATGTTGCGAAGCAATCAGTTCAGAAAACAGAGATCCGGCGTATAGACCTTGACGCCTTGGCTTTGCACCAAACCACCGAAGTAGTGCGTGTTGCCGTCCGTCCTGCGCAACTCAACGCGTGAGTCGAGGATAGCGTTCATGCGAGCCCACATCGACTTGAGCCGCCGCGACAAGAGCGCTCCGTTAGAATCACCGGGCAGACCCAACGCACGGTTTGCCTGCCCAGCACCGCGAGCCGAGCGCAAGATGGCCTTCACGACATAGCAGAATCGGAGGAAAGCATGTTGAAGCCGACACGCATTTGGACCGAAGTCGACTACGAAAAGAACGGCAAGCAGTCCGGCTGGCTTATGCTGCCGCACTCGGTGACACGCTCTGCCTATGGCATGATCGCCATCCCGATCGCGGTGATCAAAAACGGCAACGGGCCGACGGCGTTCCTCATGGCGGGCAACCACGGCGACGAGTACGAAGGCCAGATCGCGTTGTGCAAGCTGATTCGTGCCATCGATCCTGCGCGCGTGCAAGGCCGGGCGATCGTCATGCCGGCGGCGAATTTTCCGGCGGCGATGGCCGGGGTGCGGGTCTCGCCCATCGACGGCGGCAACTTGAACCGCTGCTTTCCCGGCGATCCCGACCGCGGCGTTACGCAGGAAATCGCGCACTATATCGATAGTGTGTTGTTCCCCATGGTCGATTTATTCGCCGATCTGCACTCGGGCGGCGCCTCGCTCGCTTACCTGCCGTTTGCGCACATGCACGAGGGCAGCGACCCGGCCGTCAACCGTCGTTCGCTCGATGCGCTCACCGCCTTCGGAGCAGAATATTCGGTGGTGTGGAAACACGCCGACGAACGCTTTGCGCCTGGCGCAGCGGTGAAGCGCGGCATCGCCTGCATGGGCGGCGAGTTCGGCGGCGGCGGCAGCGTCAACCGCAGTATGCTGGCCAATGTCGAGCAAGGCTTATGGCGCATGCTCAAGCACATGGGTATCTGGGACGGCCCGACGCAAGCGGCCCCGGCCACGCGCTACATGAGCATTCCCGGCATCGACTATCACGTGCATGCGCCGGATGCCGGCGTGTTTGAACCGGCTACGAATCTCGGCGATTGGGTCAAGGCGGGTGATTTGTGTGGGCATGTTCATTTCGTCGACGATCCGATGCGCACGCCGGTGCCGTGCTATTTCAAGCGCGACGGCATGGTGATCTGCCAGCGCCATCCGGCGCGCGTGGAGCGCGGCGACTGTGTGGCACATCAAGTGGTCGCTGGGGCTGACGGAGGCGCGCCGGCGGGAAGGACGGGGTTTTGATAATAAAGGAGGCACCGGGACCCCTGGCCCCACGCTGGTTCTTGGAGGCGGGGTCGCCGAAACAAGGCGCGCTGCGCGCGACTTGAGGTAAGCAGCAACGGCGGCCGAGTTCTAACCAGGACTCTGTTTGCCTGTGGCGTTTACCGTAAACTGTTCGCGTGTCCAAGCTCATCACGCCACTCATCGAAGGCGGGCGAGGCATCTTGCTCGCGAATCTGCCGCCGCTCTCCCTCTACATCCACATTCCATGGTGCGTGCGCAAGTGCCCGTACTGCGACTTCAATTCGCACGAAAAGCGCGGCGAACTGCCCGAACGCGAATATGTCAAGGCGCTGATCGTCGATCTGGAGTCCGCGCTGCCCTCGATCTGGGGGCGGCGCGTCAGGACGATTTTCTTCGGCGGCGGCACGCCGAGCTTGCTATCAGCGCGGGCGCTGGACGACATCCTGAGTGCAGTGCGCGCGCGCTTACCGCTGGATCCGGATGCGGAAATCACACTGGAAGCCAATCCAGGCACATTTGAAGCGGAGAAATTTCGCGAGTTTCGCGCGCTCGGCATCAACCGGCTTTCGATCGGCATTCAAAGTTTCAACGGGCAGCATCTGCAAGCGCTCGGGCGCATTCACGATGATGCCCAAGCGCGCCGCGCCGTCGAGATAGCCCAGGCGAATTTCGACAATTTCAATCTCGATCTCATGTACGCGTTGCCGCGGCAAACGCTCGATGAAGCGCTGCAGGACATCGAAGCCGCGCTCGCGTTCGACCCGCCGCATCTATCCGCTTATCACCTAACGCTGGAGCCGAACACGCTGTTCTACAAGCAGCCGCCGCCGCTGCCGGACGACGACGCGGCGGCCGATATGCAGCAGCGCATCGAAGAGCGGCTTGCCGCCGCCGGCTACGAGAACTACGAAACGTCCGCGTTCGCGCAGCCCGGGCGGCGCTGCAAGCATAATCTCAACTACTGGCAGTTCGGGGACTACCTCGGCATCGGTGCGGGCGCACACAGCAAGATCTCCTTCGCCGAGAGGATCGAGCGCGCGATGCGTTACAAACAACCTGCGGCATACTTTAGGCACGCGCAGGACGGATCGCCCGCGCAGGAACGGCACGAAGTGCGTGTTTGCGATCTACCGTTCGAGTTCATTATGAACGCGCTGCGTCTGCGCAGCGGTTTTCCGGTTACGCTATTTCAAGAACGTACCGGATTGCCGATCCACGCCATCACCCGCGAACTCGATGCGGCGGAACAGCTTGGCTTGCTCGCGCGCGATCACGCAACGATCAAGCCGACGCCGCGCGGCCGGCGCTTCTTGAACGATTTGCTACAGATTTTCTTGCGAAGCGCGGATTAGCCGCGCCCGGTTGCGCCGCGAATTTGTCTGGAGCAACCGCTCATGCTGCCAGAGGACTCTGTACTGCCAGAGGACTCTGAAAGGTTGGACCCATGCGGACGGAGACACGGGTTCACCTCCGTACCAACCTTCCCGCGCCGATGGAGAAGGAGGCGAAGGTGCTCGCCACTGCGTGAGGTTGCGGTCGGTGCGACAATGACGTGTTCAATTTTCTAACTGTGAAGGAGGTCGCTTGAAACTAATGCATCGTTGGATGCTCGCTGTGGGCGCCGCCGTGCTGCTATCGGCGCAGGGCGCGTTGGCGCAAGACGCGAAGCACATGGAAGCTGCAGGCGAGCTGTTTAGCCTCGTCGGCGGGGCGAAGCTCGCGGAGCAGGGCGCACAGGGGATGATGTCGATGGTTCGCAATAATCCCGAGTTGGCGCCGTACGAGGACGTGTTTCGCGCGTGGCATACCAAGATCTTTGCTGAAGGCGAGTTTGAGCAGCAGATCCTGGAGTTATACGCGAAAGCCTTTAGCGAGCAAGAGCTGCGCGGCCTAATCGAGTTCTACAAATCCCCGCTCGGCGCCAAGGCTTTAGAGCAAATGCCGATCTTGACGCGTCAAGGCATGGGCATCGGCGAGCGCCTGGCAGAGAAGCACGCCGGCGTCCTGCAAGAAATGCTGGCGAAGGCCAAGAAGGAGCGCGAGGCGGCCAAACCGCAAAGCCAGTAACGCCAGCCAGGAATTCGCGTTTGAATTTGATCCAAATCAAGCAGCGTTGGGCGTGCGCGCCCTGACAATCGGTATTTTCTGGGGAAGCGCCCGCCTTGCTGCAAAGCTTGTTCCGCTCGCACTCACAGGGTGCCCAACATGGCCACGGCCGGCGTATCGATGCCGCCCGCTTTGCTTTGCTTTTGTTGACCATCCCAGCTTTTTACCTGCATCTCGCGGCAACGGCGTCTTCATGGCGATGGATAGGTTCGGGTTTGTACTTGGTTGGCGCGCTCGGGTTGCTGTTGCTGATGGTGAGATCGTATCGATCCGGCCATCGCACGCATGGCGAAGGTCACCACGTCGCTCATCAGCGTCATCGCGCTCTTGACCTAACCATATTGGCGGGGGTGTTCGCCAGCGTATTCGGTAGCGGCGCGCCGTGGTCAAGTGCGCAATGGGTGCTGCGACTGGGCTTGGTTGCGCTCATTGCCGCGCGGTTGCTGCTGTGCTTGGCCCCCGTCTTGAACCGGCGTGATGCAGGTTTCGTGCTGCTGCTCGGTATTGCCACCTTGCTGCTCTCGGGATTGGGTTTCTATTGGTTGGAACCGACCGTCAAATCCTACGCGGATGGGCTTTGGCTGGCATTTGAGAGCGGTGCCACGGTGGGTTACGGTGACATTGTGCCGACCACCCCGGCCTCTCGCGTGTTCGCCGTCTTTATGGTGCTGGTCGGGTACGCACTGCTATCTTTGGTGACCGCCAGTATCGCTGCTTTTTTCGTCGGCGAAGATGAAAACCAACTGCGCCGCGAACTACATCGAGACATGAAGGCCTTGCATGACGAGGTGCGGCAACTGCGCGATGCCTTGCAGCGCGATCGGCCGAAGCTCTGACGATCGACGCTTCCGTAAGTAGTGACTGCCGCTTGAAGCGGTTCGCCCTGATCTAGTCGAAGGGCTCAGGCGCCGTTCTGCCGGAACGAGGGCGTCGTGAGCTTTGAGAGTATCGGTAGCTAATTAAGAATAAGAAACCGTTGTTGTCGTTCGAGCAAGTTCTCACGGCAACAATTGTTCCCTGCCAAAGCTTCTGCTAGCCTGAAGCCAGAAAAACCTAGAAAGTCGCTCTATGTCCGCTCATCTTCCGCGTGGCTGGATAGCCTGCGGCCTCGTGCCGTTGTTGATTTCTTGTGGTGGTGGCAAGCCGGATTCCGCCAGCTCTCAAACTCGCTCACTTGCGCGCGCGCAAGCTGCTGCGCCCTCGCAAGCACGCTGGTCGGCGTTGCGAACGCTACCGCTCGTGCCGGTATCGGCGGCGCTGATGCCCAACGGCAGAGTGCTCATGTGGTCGGCAGAGGAGAAGTTCAGTTTCGGTGCCGCCACCGGCCGCACCTACAGTTTGACGTACGACCCTGCCGCCAATTCGGTCAGCGAACGCACTGTGACCGAAACTGCGCACAACATGTTTTGTACCGGCACGACCAACCTCGCGGACGGGCGCTTGTTCATCAACGGCGGCATCAGTGCCGCGAATACCAGCATTTTCGATCCGGTCACCTCCGCGTGGACCACCGGCCCCGCCATGAATATTCCGCGCGGCTATCAAGCCAACACGCTGACGCAAGACGGCAGCGTCCTGACGCTCGGCGGGTCGTGGAGCGGCGGTGTCGGCAATAAACACGGCGAAATTTGGACCGCAGGCGGCGGCTGGCGGCGCTTGACCGGCGTGCCGATCGATCCGTTTCTCTCGCCCGATCCTTCGCGCAACTTCGGCGGCGACAGTCACTTCTGGCTGATCCCTGCCGGCAACGGCAAAGTATTCCATCCGGGACCCGGTGTGAACATGCACTGGATCGATACCAACGGCAACGGCCGGGTGATCGATGCTGGTGTGCGCGGCGACGATCAGTTCAGCGTCAGCGGCAATACCGTAATGTACGACGCCGGCAAAATTCTCAAGACCGGGGGTGGGCCGGGTTACGACAGTGTCAATGCCAACGCCAATTCCTATGTGATCGATATCAGCGCCGGTGCGACGGTGCGCAAGTTGGCGCCGATGGCTTATCGCCGCGCCTTCCATAACAGTGTGGTGTTGCCCAACGGGCAAGTCGTCATCATCGGCGGGCAGACTTACGCAGTCGGCTTCTCCGACAACAATTCCGTGCTGGTGCCGGAACTATGGGATCCGGCCAGCGAAACTTTCACCGCGCTCGCGCCGATTGCCGCGCCGCGCAACTATCACAGCGTCGCGCTGCTGCTACCGGACGCGCGGGTGCTCTCCGCGGGTGGGGGCTTATGCGGCGCCGGCTGCGCGGCCAACCATCCCGATCTGCAAATTCTTACGCCACATTACTTGCTGAATCCCGACGGCACGGCGGCGACGCGCCCTGTCATTACGAGTGCGCCGGCTGCGATGCAGTACGGTCAATCGGTTCAAGTGTTCACCAATACGCCGGTGGCGGCATTCTCGATTGTGCGTGTGTCGTCAACGACGCACACGGTCAACAACGATCAGCGTCGTTTGGCGCTGAGCTTCCGCGCGAATGGCGGCAACAGCTATCAAGTCGACATGCCGACCAATCCCGGCTGGGCACTGCCCGGGGATTGGATGCTGTTCGCGATGAGTGCTGACGGTGTGCCCTCGGTCGCTAAGATCGTGCGCATCTCGCGCAGCGGCGCTGCCACTATCGCGCCGATCGACGATCAGAGCGCGACGGCCGGATCGCCAGTTGCGGCCGTGCAGCCCAGCGTTACGCTACCGGGCGGCGTGGTGGCGACGTACGCCGCGAGCGGTTTGCCGTCTGGCTTGTTTATCGACGCTGGCACGGGCCGCATCAGCGGCACGCCGACCCAAGCCGGGCGCTATCCGGTAAGTGTGCTTGCGGCCTCTGGCGGCGTAACAGTCTCGACCGATTTCGTCTGGAACGTCGAAAGTCCCGGTGCACTGATGCAGGGCTTAAAGGGCGAATATGTGCTCGGCAGAACCTTTGGCGTCGCGCCGGTGCGTACCGTGACCGAGGCGGTGGACTTCAATTGGGGCACGGGCGCGCCAGGGGCGGGCGTTAGCGTCGATAATTTCGCTGTGCGCTGGAGCGGCTGGTTGTTGCCTACCGTGAGCGGTAACCATACCTTGCAAACACAATCGGACGATGGTGTGCGCGTCTGGGTCAATGACGTGCTGGTGATCGACAATTGGACTGATCACGCCGCAACTTTGAACAATAGCGCTGCGTTGGCGCTGACGGCCGGTGTGCGTGTGCCGATCAAAGTGGAATTCTACGAAGCCGGTGGCGAAGCAGTCATGAGCCTGCGCTGGGCGACGCCTGGCAATGCTAGTTTCACGCCGATCGGTTTAGCTAATTTGCGCAGCAGCAGCGCGTTGCCGAACCAGGTGCCGGTGATCTCGGCGCCCGCGGTGCCGGTTACGTATCAGGGCCAAGCTGTGAGCGTCGGTGTCAGCGCTTCGGACCCAGACGGCGATACGCTGCGCTTCAGTGCGGCTGGCCTGCCAACCGGGCTTGCACTCAATGCGAACACTGGCGTAATTGGCGGCATACCAACTGCGCCTGGCGTGTTTGACGTTACCGTCGGCGTGGACGATGGCCGCGGCGGCAGTGCGGTGACACGCTTCAACTGGAGCGTAGCGGACGCGGTGCCGGTGATACAGCCGGTGGCAACGGCCGCAATCAGCGCCGGCGGCAGCATTACTTACACGGCGAGCACCGACACGATCGGCAGCTACTCCTACCACTGGGACTTCGGCGATGGCAGTTCGCAGGATTGGTCAACGGCGCCTTCCGCCACCCACAGCTACGCGGCCGCAGGCGTGTACTTTGTTACCGTTACCGTGCGCACCAGCGACGGCCGCACTTCAGCGCGCAGTTTCTGGCAGGCAGTGCAGGGCACTACTGGGCAAGGCGGGCGCTCGTCCTCGCCCATTTTGTTCGAGGCGCGCGCGAACGCTGCTGCGCGCGTATGGGCGGTGAACCCCGACAACGACTCGGTGAGCGTATTTGACGCCGCGATGCGAACGCGCTTGGCTGAAATTGCCGTAGGTAGTGCGCCGCGCACGCTGGCGCAAGCGCCGGATGGGCGCGTGTGGGTCGTCAACAAGGGGGCGGCGACGATCAGCGTGATTTCGCCGTCGAGTCTTACCGTGGTGCAGACCATCGCATTGTCGCGCGCCTCGCAGCCGTTCGGCATCGTCATGGCCGCGGACGGGAGCGCCTATGTTGCACAGGAGGCAACAGGCAATATCACGCGTATCGCGGCCAACGGCACGCCAGGCGCCAGCGTTAATGTCGGTGCCAACGTGCGCCATCTCGCGCTCGACGCCGCCGGCACGCAACTGTACGCCGCGCGCTTCATCACGCCCACGCTGCCCGGCGAAGCCACGGCGAGCGTGCAACCTAGCGCCACGCGCGGCGGCGAATTGCTGGTGCTCGATGCCGGTAGTTTGACGGTTCAGCGCATCATCATTTTGCAGCACAGCGAAAAGGCCGATAACACGATTCAAGCGCGCGGTATTCCCAACTACTTGGGCGCGCCGGTGATTGCACCCGATGGTGCCAGCGCGTGGGTGCCGAGCAAGCAAGACAACATCAAGCGCGGCAAGTTGCGCGACGGGCTGGACCTTACTTTCGAAAGCACCGTGCGAGCGATTTCTTCGCGCATCGATCTAGATGCGCAAGCCGAAGATGCGACCGCGCGAATCGATCACGACAATTCCGGCGTGGCCAGCGCCGCGCTATTCCACCCGAGCGGCACTTACATGTTTGTCGCGCTGGAGGCGAGCCGGCACGTGGCGGTGGTCGATGCCATCGGCAAGCGGGAGTTGTTCCGCGTCGATGTCGGCCGCGCGCCGCAAGGGCTAGCGGTTTCCGCCGACGGCTTGACGCTGTATGTGCAGAACTTCATGGACCGCACTGTCAGCGTGCTTGATCTGACGCGCTTAATCGGCTTCGGCGAGTCGCTGTTGCCCGTGGTGGCCACCATGGCCAGCGTGGGCACCGAAAGACTTTCCGCACAAGTGCTGCGCGGCAAGCAATTCTTCTACGACGCACGCGATGTGCGCATGTCGCGCGACGCTTACATTAGTTGCGCGAGCTGCCACAACGACGGCGGCCACGATGGCCGCACCTGGGACTTTACCGGATTCGGCGAAGGCTTGCGCAACACCATCAGTCTACGCGGCCGCGCCGGCGCGCAAGGGCGCCTGCACTGGAGCGCGAACTTCGACGAAGTGCAGGACTTCGAAGGCCAGATCCGCAATTTGGCGCAAGGCACCGGCCTAATGACCAACGCTCAATTCAATACCGGCACGCGCAGTCAGCCGCTGGGTGACAGCAAGACTGGCGTCAGCGGCGATCTCGATGCGCTGGCAGCCTATGTCGCATCGTTATCTAGCTTCGATCTTTCTCCTTACCGCAACGCCGATGGTAGCTTGACCGCCACGGCAGCATCGGGCCGCACGGTGTTCGCGGCGCAGTGCGCAACATGCCACGGTGGCAACGATTTCACTGATAGCGCCAGTGGCGCGTTGCGTAACATCGGCACCGTAAAGCCGGCAAGCGGCAATCGCCTGGGCGCAGCGTTGACCGGTATCGATACGCCGACTTTGCGCGATGCTTGGGCGAGCGCGCCGTACTTGCACGACAGCTCGGCCGCAACGATCGAAGATGCAGTGCGGGCACACAACACGTTTTCCTTGAGCAGCGCCGATGTCACAAGCGTCAGTGAATTTGTGCGCCAAATCGGACGCGAAGAAGCGGCAGTTGCGCCGCCCAGCACGACCGGTTCCGGCTTGCGCGGGGAGTACTTTGGCAATGTTTCGTTGAGCGGGACACCGAGCCTTACGCGCATACAGGCGGTCGACTTCGATTGGGGCACCGCTTCGCCGGGTGCACCAATCGCGGCTAACAACTTCTCCGTGCGTTGGAGCGGCACGGTGCGCGCTGCAACGACGGGCACGTATCGCTTTCAAACGCGTTCCGATGATGGCGTACGCCTGTATGTCAACGGCAATCTGGTCATCAACAACTGGACCGACCACGGGCCGACCAACAATAGCAGCACGTCCATCAGTTTGACCGCTGGACAGCGCTACGCGATTCGCATGGAGTATTACGAACGCAGCGGCGGCGCAGTGGCGCGTCTGCGCTGGCTAACACCAGGCAGCTTGAGTTACGTGGCTATTCCGGCGAGCGCGCTGTACGCGCCTTGATCGAGCGCCTCAAGCGGTACGCGGTTGCTGGGTGGTACAAGCCGAGCCAGGTGCAAGACGTGAGGGTCCCCGCCGGTGGGCGCTGGATACTGTTGTTGCTGTCGCTGCTACTCGCGGCCGGCGCGGTGGTGCAGCAGTGGCGCGAGCACCAGCGCTTGCAGCGCGGGCAGCTGATTTACCAGCAAGGTTGGCCCGGCGCAAACCTGGCGGGTGATGATTCCAGTTTGCCGGAGCTGGCTACGCGTTGCGTAAACTGTCACGATGCAGGCAGCAGCGCCCAAAGCGCGTTCGCGCCGGCGTTAAATGCCGCTGCGCTGAGGCAACTGCACCCGCGCCGCGGCGGACCGCCTTCGCGCTACGATGAATCTTCGTTGTGCAAGCTGCTGCGCGAAGGCGTCGATCCGGCTTGGGTGCAAATTCCGCGCGCGATGCCGCGCTATAACGTGAGCGATGAGGATTGCGCCGCCTTGTGGCGTTACTTGGTGAGCCGATGAGCGTTCCCGCTTCGGAATCGCAACGCAGCGCGTTTTCGCCGCAGTTAAAGCGGCGCGGCTTACTCGCGCTCGGTGCTGCGGCGCTGCTGCCGCGCGTTGTACACGCGCACGCGCCGCTCGGCCCGATCGAACCGCCGCTGGCAGCGCCTGCACTGCCATTGACGCTGCATGACGGCAGCGCGACCGACTTGCCGCGCTTGCTCAAAGGCCGCTGGAGCGCGCTGCAATTGATGTTTACCGGGTGCAGCGCGACGTGTCCCATTCAAGGTGCGGTGTTCGCCGCGCTGCAAGGCAAGTTAGCCGCGACGTTACCGCAAGCGCAGCTTCTATCGGTGAGTATCGATCCGCTGAACGACACCGCCGCTGCCCTTGCTGCGTGGCGCCAGCGCTTCAGTGCGCAGGCGATATGGTTGGCTGCCGCGCCACCGGTCAAACACGCGGATGTGCTGCTCGATTTTGTCGATAGCCGTGCCGTGGGCAGCGATCGCCATACCGCACAAACCTTGCTGTTCGACAACCACGGGCGCTTTGCCTATCGCTGCGCGGAATTCGCGAGCGCCCGCGATATCGCCCGCTTGATGCAGCAAATGGCGCGCCGCTAACGTAGGAGGCGTTTGCGTATCAGGTCGGCTTTGTCTAGACACCCTCAAGCGAAAGCCCTTAGACTGTGTGAGCCTTGCCACATTCCTTCCAATACTCAAGCCAGAATAATCTGATGATGCAGATATATCCTGACTTCTGTTTGGATACGGTTGGTGGTATAGCCTTTTTGCAGCGAAGGGGGTGACCGTGAATGCAGCAAAGCAGTGGTTGATAGCAGTGTCATTTGTCGGGCTAGCTAGTTGCTCTGGCATGCAACAGCCGTCGAGCGAAGCAAGCTTGTATCAACGCCTGGGCGGCAAGGCGGCGATCAGTGCCGTGGTGGACGACTTCATCGGCAATATTGCGGAGGATCGCCGCGTGAATCTTTTCTTCGCCCATGCCGATCCGGTGCGGCTGAAGCAAATGCTGGTCGATCAGATTTGCGCGGGAAGCGGCGGGCCGTGCAAGTACACCGGGCGCGACATGAAAACGGCGCACCAGGAAATGGCCATTACCGAGGCCCACTTCAATTGGGTCGCGGAAGATTTGGTCAAGAGCTTGAACAAGTTCAAGGTGCCGGCGAAGGAGCAGAACGAGTTGCTCGCCTTGCTTGGTGCGATGAAGAACGACATCGTTAATACCAAGTGAGTCGCGCATCGTGAGCAGCACATCGGTGTTGCGCACGCCGCCGGATCGATTTGCTGGCCTGCCGGGCTTCCCCTTCGCCGAGCGCTATCTCGACGATCTGCGCGGTTTTGAAGGGCTGCGCGTGCACTACGTCGACGAGGGCGCGCGCGACGCCGACGAAGTGTTTCTTTGCTTGCACGGCGAGCCGACTTGGAGTTTCCTCTACCGCAGGATGATTCCGGTATTCGCTGCCGCGGGCCAGCGCGCCGTGGCGCCGGATTTTCTCGGCTTCGGCAAGTCGGACAAGCCGGCGGACGATGCGTTGTACACGTTCGGTTTTCATCGTGACTTTTTGCTTGCTTTTATCGAGCGGCTCGATTTGCGCAACATCACGCTCGTTTGTCAGGACTGGGGTGGTCTGCTCGGGCTCACGCTGCCGATGCAAATACCCGAGCGCTTCACCGGGCTGCTCGTCATGAATACCACGCTCGGCACGGGCGATGCGCCGCTGACGCAAGGTTTCCTCGATTGGCGCGCCTGGGTCGCGAAGAATCCGGATATGGACTGCGGCAAGCTGTTAAAACGCACCTGTCCGCACTTGAGCGATGCCGAAGCGGCGGCTTATAACGCGCCATTTCCCGATGTTAGCTTCAAGGCCGGCGTGCGCCGTTTTCCGCAACTGGTGCCGGATCGGCCTGATGCGCCCGGCGCCGCCTTGTCGCGCCAAGCACGCGATTGGTGGCGCCGCTCGTGGCGCGGGCGCAGCTTCATGGCGGTCGGCATAAAAGACCCGGTGCTTGGGCCGAGCGTGATGCAGGCGCTGCGCGCGCAGATTCGCGCATGTCCAGCGCCGCTGGAAGTCGCCGAGGCTGGCCACTTCGTGCCCGAGTGGGGCGAAACGATTGCACGCGCCACGCTAAACGCGTGGCGCTCTCTGTAGTTCCCACGCTAAACGCGTGGCGCTCTCCTGGGGTATTTCCTAGTTCCCTGCGCATGGCGCATTTGGTCGTTCCGCATATTTCAGGCGCAGGTCGCGCCTGACCTGTCACGGCAAACTAAGCGAACTAAAGATGTCTTGCACGCCGCTTGCGCGCGGGCGCGTGCTGCGCCGGCGCAGCAGTGCCGGGAAGTAAATCGCGCTGTAAGCGTTGCCACCACCACTTCAGCGCCTCGCCGCGCTCGGTAATTTTGCAGGCGAGCCAAAGCGTTTCTTCGGGGCGCGGTTCTTCGACGCGCAGTTCCAGCAGCGTGCCCGCGGCGAGATCACGCTCAATCCATGGACGCGGCAAAAAGCCGTAGCCGAGCCCGGCGCGCTGCAATGCGATCTTTGCGCTCATGTCCGGAACGGTAATGCGCTGTTGTCCCGAAAGCAGTCCCACCGTGCGGGGCGGCAGCAACCGTGCGCTGTCGGCGACGACAATGGCAGTGTGCGCTGCCAAGTCCTCGTTGCCTAGCGGGCGTCGCGATTTGCTTAACGGGTGGCTCGGGGCAACGCAAAAGACAAAACTGATGCGCCCAATCGGGACAGCGTGATAGCCGCCGCCGCTTGGCCCGTCGCCTGCCGCCACGATCAAGTCCGCGCGGTTCTCGCGCAGTGCTTCCCACGTGCCTGTCATGGTTTCGCTGCCGATGCGCACCCGCGTGCCGCATTCCAGAGCTTGAAACGCCCGCAGGTCGGGGACAAAAGTTTCGCTGCGGATGAGCGATTCGTGCACCAGGCGCAACTCTGTTTCGTAGCCGGTGGCCACACGGCGCAAGCGGTACTCGAGATCGCTCGCCGCGCGCAGCAGCCAGCGCCCCTCGCGCAACAATTCTTCCCCCGCGCGCGTCAACTGCACATGCGGGCCGTTGCGGTCGAACAGCGACACGCCCAGTTGCTGCTCGATCTTGGTCACGGTGTAAGACATCGTCGACGGCACCTTGTGCAGCAGTTCCCCCGCAGCGGAGAACGAGCCTGCCTGCGCGATCGCCTCGATCACCTCGATGGCCTCTAAGCTGAGTTTCAGCATGGCGCAGAAAAGAGGTTAGTTTCGAAGAATTCGATCATAATGCGAGAAAATGCTCAAGACTAGGTCCGTCTGGAACGGGCACAATACCATTCCCCAGCAATTTGTGGAGATTACATTTTCAATGATTTCGACAAAGGGCTTGAGCGCAAGCGGCAGGGAACGGACGGCGAGCCGGCTTGTCCATCCCGAATGTGAGTGTGGAGACGGCAGATCATGATGACGATACGCAAGGCGCAAGAGCGCGGTGTGGCGGATTTCGGTTGGTTGAAATCGCGCCACACGTTTTCCTTCGGGCACTATTACGATGAGCAGCAGGTCGGCTTTTCCGATCTGCTGGTGATCAACGATGACCGCGTTTCGCCCGGCATGGGCTTCGGCGCGCATCCGCATCAAGATATGGAGATTTTTTCCTACGTGCTTGAAGGCGGGCTCGAGCACAAAGATTCGATGGGCACCGGCTCAGTCATCCGCCCGGGCGACGTGCAGATGATGAGCGCGGGCACCGGCATTCGACATAGCGAGTTCAATGCATCGAAAGAGCAACTGGTACACTTCCTGCAAATCTGGATCGTGCCGAATAAGAAGGGCGTTGCGCCGCGCTACCAGCAGGTGCATTTCGCCGACGAAGAAAAACGCGGCCGCTTGCGCTTGATCATCTCGCCCGACGGCGAGCACGGATCGCTTGGAGTGTATCAGGATGTGCGCGTGTACGCCGGTCTGTTCGACGGCACGGAAAGCGCGCAACTGCAGTTGGCGCCGCAGCGATACGCTTATGTTCATGTCGCTCGCGGGGCCGTAAAGCTGAATGGAATCGAACTGAACGCGGGCGATGGCGTGCGACTAATGGAAGAGGGTTCGATCAAACTCACCGAGGGCAAACAAGCCGAAGTGCTGGTATTCGATCTAAGACCGCATCAACTGCCGCAGGGCCATTAGCGCTTTCCTCAGCATCGTTCACTATGCGATTTCTATCGTTCTCTGACACGGGGCACTAGAGTGTGGCTGCGCAATGATGCGATGCAGTACGGCGCGCTCGCCAAGCTGCTGCATTGGGTTACTTTTCTGCTGCTCATCGGTTCATTCGCGCTCGGCTTCGCTATGGTGGATTTGCCGGTCAGCCCGAAGCGCTTGCAGTGGTACTCGTATCACAAGTGGATCGGCGTCACGATGTTTCTGCTGGTTATCATCCGTTTCGGCTGGCGGCTGATCTCGCCGCCGCCGCCGCCGCTGCGCATGCCGCACTGGCAACGTAGCCTGGCGCAAGCGGTGCACGCAGCCATCTATGTGCTGTTGCTTGTCATACCGCTAACAGGCTGGGTCACCAGTTCAGCCTATGGTTTCAAGACGGTTTATCTCAAGCTCATTACCCTGCCCGACCTGGTCGGACGGAACAAAGAGCTGGCCAAACAACTCTCAGAGGTGCACGAACTGTTGGGTTTTGCGTTGCTGGTGTTGGTCGCGTTGCACGTGGTTGGAGCGATCAAGCACCACTTGATCGACCGCGATGCCACCCTCAAACGCATGCTGCCCTTTGTCAAAGTAACGGAGCGCGATCTGCGATGAAAAACACTGTACTTCGTGGGCTAGTGTGCGTACTAGCCCTAGGATATCCCATGACGCCGCTTTGGGCGCAACTCAGGGATGTAAACTATGGCAAGTCTCAGTTGCAGTTCACCGTAAAACAAATGGGTGTGCCGGTGGACGGCAGCCTCAAGAAATTTTCTGCAAAGCTGAATTTCGATCCGAGCAATCTTGCGGCCGCCAGTGCGCAGATTGAAATCGACATGGCCAGCGTCGATACCGGCAGCGAAGAGGGCGACACCGAGGTTAAGCACAAGCCATGGTTCAACATCAAGGATTATCCCAGCGCGAAGTTCGTCTCCAGTAGTTTGCGCAAGAAAGGAAACAATCAGTACGAGGCGCTAGGCAAACTCAGCATCAAGGGCGCGAGCCGCGACGTCGTTCTGCCTTTTTCTGTAACCGATGATGCCGCCGGCAGCACACTCACCGGTCAGTTCACCTTGAAGCGGCTGGATTTCTCGATCGGCGATGGGCCATGGAATGATCCCGACACCGTCGCAAACGAAGTCATCGTCAAGTACAAACTCGTACTGGCGCCTTTGAAGAAGTAACCGTCTCGCAGCCTTGTAACCAAACAGAACCAGCTAACGAGCGCAGCAGGCGGGTTTTCGTAACGCAACTTAGAGAGGAGCATCAATGAAATTTGTAGCAACAGTGTTGGGGGCCGGCGTGGCTTTGTGTGGCAGCCTCGTGTCGGCACAAAACTACAGCATCGACTCGCGCCACACCTATCCTGTGTTCGAAGTAAAGCATCTAGGGATCTCGACCCAGCGCGGGCGTTTTAACAGTGCCGCGGGCAAGATCATGCTGGATCGCGCAGGCAAGAAGGGTTCGGTGGAATTAACCATCGACGTGAATTCCATCGACATGGGCATCGCCAAATGGGATGAGCACATGAAGAGCGAAGATTTCTTCAACGCCGCCAAGTTCCCGACCATAGCCTTCAAGTCCAGCAATCTCAAATTCGATGGCGACAAAGTGGTCGGCGCCGAGGGCGAATTGACTATGCACGGCGTTACCAAGCCGGTAAGTTTGAGTGTGGCCGGCTTCAACTGCACCATGCATCCGATGGTGAAGAAAGAAGTATGCGGTGCGGACATCACGGCTTCGATCAAACGCTCGCAATTCGGCATGGAGTACGGACTGCCTGGCATCGGTGACGAGATCAAGATTTCCGTGCCGGTCGAAGCATTCAAAGAGTAGGCGCAGGCGCTATGTCGCGGGGAGCGCCGGGCTCCCCGTTTTGATTATCTCGCGTGCTCGGAGAATTCGAGTCCGCGATCGCTCTTGTTCTGCTTAGTCTAGCGTGGCTTAGCCGTACAATAGCCTCCAGCGCGCGGGGCATTACATCTCTCCTTCCTCAACCCTCACCGCCGCGCCAGCAGAGGCAACCGTATGAGTGAATCGCAGCGCAGTGCGCCCACTGTCATGGTGACCGGAGCGGCCGGCAGTCTCGGCAGCGCCGTGGCCGAAGCGTTCAACGGCTTCGGCGCAAACTTGGCGCTGATCGATCTTGATAAAGTGCAATTGCAGCGTGCCTACCCGCATCCAAGCGAGCGGCAACTGCTGCTGCCGGCAAATCTGCTGGAGCAAGCGCAAGTTCAGGGCGCGGTCGATCAAGCGCTCAAGCGCTTTCAGCGTATCGACGTGCTGTGCAATGTCGCCGGTGGCTTCCGGATGGGTCCGGCGGTGCATGAGACCAGCGACGCTGACTGGCAGTTTCTGTTTGATATCAACGTGCGCACCATGCTTAACGCGGTGCGCGCCGTCGTTCCCAGGATGATTGCCCAAGGCGGCGGCAGCATTATTAACGTCGCCGCTTACTCGGGGCAAAAGGGTGTGGCGCAGATGGGCGCTTACTGCGCCTCGAAAAGCGTGGTGATTCGGCTAACCGAAGCGATGTCGGCAGAATTGCGCGAGAAGAACATCAACGTCAATTGCGTGCTGCCGACTATCATCGACACCCCGCCCAACCGCGCGGCGATGCCGGGCGCTGACGCCAGCCGCTGGGTCGCACCGCAGGCACTTGCCAGCACGATTGTGTTCCTCGCCTCGGACGCGGCCCATGCGATGCATGGCGCAGCAGTGCCGGTGACTGGACTGAGTTAGCGGCGCCCTAAACTTCAGCCGGGTTACCGTCACCTGCATTACAATCGATGATCCTGCTGATCTACGCTCACCCGCATCACTCGCGCTCAATCGCGCAGCGCGCACTGCTGGAGGCGGTGATTGATTTGCCGCGGCTTACCTTCCATCCGCTCTACGACCGTTATCCGGATTTCGCCATCGACGTAGCCGCCGAGCAAGCGCTGATGAGACGGGCGCAACTCGTCATTTGGCAGCATCCGCTGTATTGGTATGCGCCGCCGGCGCTGCTGAAGCTTTGGTATGAGGACGTACTTACGCGCGGTTGGGCGTTCGGCGAGGGCGGCGACGCGCTGGCAGGCAAAGATTGTCTTTGGGTCACCTCGACCGGCGCGCTGCCGGAGGCCTACCAGGCCGGTGGCGCGCATCAACACGATTTTGCCGCGTTCGAACCCGTCGTCAAACAAACAGCGCGCTTCTGCAAGATGAACTGGCAAGAGCCAATCGTTGTGCATGGCGCGCATCGTATCGACGCTGCGATGCTCGCGCAGCATGCGGCGCAGTACCGCGCGCGGCTACAAGCTTGGAGCCAAGCGCATGGCTGAGGGCTCACTGCTGCGCGATGCGCTGGTCTATCTCGGTGCCGCGGTGGTGTGTGTGCCGCTGGCGCAGCGCTTCGGTCTCGGTTCGGTGCTGGGCTATCTGATCGCCGGCTGCGTCATCGGGCCATGGGGTTTGGGCCTGGTGCAAGAGGCTGCATCGACGCTGCACTTCGGCGAGTTCGGTGTAGTGCTGATGCTGTTTCTCATCGGTTTGGAGCTTGACCTCAAGCGCCTGATGCAGATGCGCGGCAGCGTGTTTGGCGGTGGCAGCTTACAAATGGCGGCATGCGGCGCGCTGCTTGCAGCGGGCCTGCTGGCTGCCGGGCTGGCTTGGCATAGCGCGCTGGCAGCGGGACTTGCCATGGCGATGTCTTCGACCGCGGTCGCGGTGCAAAGTATGAACGAGCGCAATCTGCTCGGCGCGCCGGTGGGCAAATCGGCGTTCGCGATCCTCTTGTTCCAAGACATCGCCGCAATTCCGCTTATTGCTTTGGTGCCGCTGCTCGGCGTGCAAGCCGCCGGCGCCGATCCGGGTTGGCTGCAGGCAATCAAAGCGCTCGCGGCCATCGCCGGCGTCATTGTCATCGGCCGGTTCTTGACGCGTCCGGCGATGCGCTTGATCGCGCAGACTGATGTGCGCGAAATCTTCACCGCGTTCGCGCTGCTGCTGGTCATCGGCATCGCACAGCTCATGACGCTGGCGGGACTGTCGATGGCGCTCGGCGCATTCCTCGCGGGCGTGCTGCTGGCGAGCTCCGAGTACCGCCATGCCCTGGAGGCCGACATCGCGCCGTTCAAGGGCCTGTTGCTCGGCTTATTCTTCATCGCCGTCGGCATGTCGATCGATTTTGGTGTTGTGTTGCGCGAACCGGCACTGCTTGCTCTGCTATTGGCCGGCTTGCTCACGCTCAAAGGGATCGGCTTGTGGCTAATTGCGCCGCGCTTGGGTGTCGCCCCGCGCGAGCGCTGGCTGTTTGCAGCCTTGCTGGCGCAAGGCGGTGAATTCGCTTTTGTCGTGTTCGGCGTAGCGCGCGGCGCGCAACTGCTGCCGCAACGATGGGAGGCGCTGCTGACGGCGGCGGTAGCGCTTTCAATGGCGGCCACGCCGCTGCTCATCATCTTGGCGTACCGCTACGCCGCGCGCCACGGCACCCTCGCGCGTGAGGACGATGTCATCGAGAACGAGCACGCCGAAGTGCTCATCGCCGGCTTCGGCCGCTACGGCCAGATTGTCGCGCGGCTGCTGCTGGCGCATGACGTGCGCATCACTGTGCTCGATCACGATCCCGATCAAATCGAACTCATCCGCAAATTCGGCTACAAAGTGTTTTATGGTGATGCCACGCGCATCGATCTACTCGAAGCGGCGGGTGCCGCGCAGGCGAAGCTCTTGGTGGTCGCAATCGATCAGGTTGAAGACAGCTTGGCGCTTGTGGACCTCGCACGCCAGGAATTTCCCAAACTCAAGATCATCGCGCGCGCGCGCAACGTGCGGCACTGGATGGAGTTGACCGAACGCGGCGTGACCGCGATCGAGCGCGAAACTTTCGAGAGTTCGCTGCGCAGCGGCCGCGCCGCGCTGGAGGCACTCGGTATGCCGCCGTACGAGGCGCGCGAGTTTGCCGACGATTTCCGGCGCCGAAACATTGCGACTCTGCGGGCCATGCTGCCGCACTTCCGCGATGAATCGAAGTCGCTCGCGCTGGCGAAAAGCGGGCGCGCGGAACTGGAAGAGAACCTGCGCCGCGACCGCGAAGCGCGCAGTCATCGGGGAGGCGCGCAGGGGTGGCAGTGATGCCGAACTTGTGTCGCAGGCGTGCGGAGCAGCCCTATTGTCGCGGGCTGGTTACGCATGGGCAGCGAGCGAGCGCGCATTTGACAGCCGCTGCCCCGCCAGGCAACACTTGCTCCCTAAGCACTGAAGTTTGGAGGGTTTTCCCATGATTTCCGGCACATGGCCAAGGCTTATGCGCGTGCTGGCGGCACTGTTGCTCGCGGCCGGGTTGACGCATTGCGCTTCGATCGAGCAGGCGAAGAAATTCGTGCAGGATCGCATCGCGGCCAGCAAGAAAAAGGACATGCTGTCCAAAGAGGGGCAGCAGATTACGATCGAGGAACTCAGCCAGCTGATGCAGGGCTACGCGGACCGTTACATGACCTTGATCCGTGGCGCTTGCGAGGAAATCGAGCGCGACAACCCGGATGATTTGCAGCGGCGCATCGCGCACGGCATCAAGCTGCACCAAGTCAGTTCCGTGTACGACATCGTCACCAATGCGGATGCCTATACGCAGCTGCTTGACCTCACGCTTGTAGTGACGCTGCAGAGCATGAAGTGGATCGACGAAGATCAGGCCGATGAGTTGTTCGGCGCGCGCTCTGCACCGCTGATCGGCGCTTCGCGCAAAACGCGCGAAGACATTTGGAACATCGCTTCGCGCGTGCTCAAGCCTGAGCAGTTGGAGACGCTCGACTATTTGATCTGGGATTGGCGCCGCCGCAATCAGGACGTGTCCTACGTTTCTTGGATCCGGTTCGACGATTTCGCCGGCTCGCGCGGCAAGTCGGCGATCGCCGATGTGCCCAAGGGCTCGGGCTTGCTGGCGCCGGTCGGCGAGGCAAAGCAAGCAGTGGATGAAGTGCGCTTGCTGGGCGAGCGTGTTTTTTATCTCTCCAAGCGCATGCCGGTGATGCTCGATTGGCAAATCCAGTCGGCGATGGATAACGTGCTCTACGATCCGAAGATCGACAACATCACCGCCTCGGTCACCAACGTGTCGAAAACCGTTGAGCAACTGCCGCAAACCATCGCCAAAGAGCGCGCCGCGCTGTTCGACGAGATCGAGGGCAAGCAGGGCATGATCAACAACGTGTTCGGCCAATATCGCGTGGCGCTGGCCGACACTAACAAGTTGACCGGTTCGGTAATGAACGTGGCCGATTCCGCCAACGAATTGATGCACACCTTGAAAGAGACGACGCTGACGCTCAACTCAACCATCGACGCCATCGATCGCGTGTTCATCGCGCCGGGCAAGAATCAGCCGAAAGATCCGAACGCGAAACCGTTCGACATTCAACAATACACGCAAAGCTTGCTCGCGTTGACCACCGCGCTCAAGGAAGCAAATCAGCTGATTAACACCACGGGTGACTTGCTCGGCTCGACCAAGCTGCAGCAGCCGATTGCACAGATCAACGAAGTCACGACGAAACAGCTCGACAACGTGACCTCGCGCAGCGCACGCATACTCGATCAAGCATTCTGGCGCGGCGTGGCACTGATCATTGTGTTTTTCATCATGCTGACTATCTATCGCTTGTTAGTCTCGCGTGTGTTCGGCGCGCCAACCGTGACTGTGCAACCGGCGGAAGGCGGTACTGGATTTAGTTTCTTCAAGAGAAAGAAGTCCTGAGCCATTGACCAGTTTATAGACCTGGCAGTACTATGCCCATGCCGCCTCTTTGCACATTGTCTACGTGAACTTGCTCAAGCTCCTGTTGCTTTCTCTGATGTGCGTGGTGCTGGGCGCGCGCGCAGCAGCCGAAGGGCAGAGCGCGACGCAGCGCTCGTCCGATCAAATCGCTGCTCCTGCCGCCGAAGCGGCTCCCGCCGCGCCGCTGCCCGGTGTGGATATGCCCGCGGCGCCCAAACAACGCACTCCCCTTACTACTGATCGCCCCGTGCCGGGGAGTGCGCGGATCAAGGCAGATCCGCGCACGCCGGAGTACCGCAAAATCGACCGCTTGGCCGGAAAGATCCGGAGTGTAGGCTCTTCGACCCTGTCGAATCTGCTCAATCGCTGGGCGACCGATTTCAAGTTGATCTATCCAGAAGTGGAAATCGAAGTTTCCGGTGGCGGCTCGGGCACAGCGTTGCCCGCTTTGATCGAAGGGCGCGCCGAGCTCGCGCCGATGAGCCGCGCCCTGAAGAAAGATGAGATCGCCAAGTTTCAAGCGAAGTTCGGTTACGAGCCGACGCAGTTTATCGTCGGACTTGATGCGCTCGCGGTGTACGTCAACAAAAACAATCCGCTCAAGCAGATGACGCTCAAACAGCTCGATGCGATCTACTCCATCACGCGCAAGCGCGGCGGGCAGCAGATCCGCTATTGGGGGCAGCTTGGATTGGAAGGAGATTGGCGCGAGCGCGAGATCGTGCTCAAAGGGCCTTCGCCGGCCATGGGCATGCACAGCGTGTTTCGCGAAATGGCGCTGGAAGGCGGCGACTTTCGCTACGATTTGCGCGGTGAACCGGTAGCAACTTCAATCGTGCAAGGCGTCGGCGCGACCGACGCAGCGATCGGCTTCGCTAGTTATTTCTACGGCTCGAAACGCGCGCGCGCCTTGGCGATCGCGGCCAACGACAGCGGGCCATTCTATGAGCCGACACACGCCAATTGCGTCAGCGGCGCCTACCCGATGTCACGCTTCTTGTATGTCTACGCCAACAAGCCACCGGGCAAGGCGCTCAATGCGCTGGCAGCACATTTCCTCGCGTTCGCATGCTCAAAGCAAGGCCAAGAAACGGCGGCGCGCGACGGTAACTATCCGCTAACGGCGGACATCCTGTACAAGGAATGCCTTAGTAAGCTGAAGTAGTCTCCCCCATAAAAAGAAACCCGCCGCAATTGCGGCGGGGGGGTAAACCTTCGCGGAGTCGGCGAAGGGGAGGAGGAGTCAACGAGCTAGGGAGGCTCGCTTTCCGATATTGGTATTGCAGAAGGCATGCCAACTCTTGGTTGGTGAGATATTGATGTTCTCTCAGAAACTTACGGAATCAGAGCGCGAATGCGCCGCAGCGCGCTGCACTGTAGGGGCGCATCAGATTCGACGACGCACCGAAACGGCGCTATCGATGCCCGCTCGGGCAATGTGCCCGGCGCTCGTTGCGCCAGGTAACAATTTGCTCTGATCGAGCTGCGGACCGGACTCGGTTACTTCGCGCCGGTTTTTCGCACGACCCGCTGCAGGCCAAGCCCTAAAGCGATCAGCATGAGCGACGCAGGCTCCGGGATACGCTGCCAACTTTCTATGGTTCCGTCGGCGGAGTAGGCGCTGGGGATGCCTATCTCTCTGCAGAAGCCGGACCCCGGTATTGGCCCTTCTATGGAACCAATATGGCACTCCCCGGCGACCACCGTTTGCTCGACACGCAACGACCAGGTTCCGTCGACATTCTGTTGAAAGCTTGAGTATGCCGTTCTGACCGAGAGATCGCCCAGGCCAGCGGTTTCGGGCAAGGTTCCACTGATGATACGGTCGAAGTTCGGGTCCGCGAGGAAATCAAGCGAATCGAGGTACACACCATCGAAGATCAAAAACGATTCGACGAAATGCTCGGCTGAATAGCATGTGCTGATTCGGCTTCCCCAACAGTCAAAAATGCTGCTGCCCGGCACGTAGTCGTGACGCATGGTGATTTCGATCACGACATCATCAGCGCACACCTTGGGCCCGACCACATAGTTACCGGGTTCGGTGGTGCGGATCAAGCTGTGGTTGCTGTCGGTGCAGGTTGCCCCGATCGCTCGATAGATGGTGGATGCCGACGCCGAGCCGGCAAAAAACAAAAGCAACAAGAATAAGTTACGAACCGTTTTCATGCGCGCTTTCTGATTAGGATTTATATGCCTGAAAAAGATTACTCGTACACTCAAACGACTGCAAGCGTTGCCACGGTGATGCAACACCGTTGGGCTGGGTAGCGCGAGCGCCGACGCGGAGCTGCGCATGCTTGCGCTAACGACCCTTTGCCGAAATCGATTTGTGCGCCGCATGAGAACAGACCCGCGGCAAAGTGTACCCGTGCACCGCACAACCGGTCGTCGGCATCACTCTCAAAGCGGCCGTTTGCGAAGATCAATTCCTAACGCGAACAACGCGCGGCGTTTGAAGACAAGAATGCCGACCTTCACGGTTGTCGGCAATCGAGCGTCGATCAGATTCTCCCTCTTTCGGACCTCGACAACCTCACTGGCGGCCACAAGCGTTCGTTCATGCTTGCGGCGTACAACTCACACAATCCGCTCCTAAGGTGACATGCCGGAAAAGTCGATACCTCGGATGTGCCCTAACTCAACATTCAGCGGCAGCAAGCAAGCGGGCGCGCACCCGCTTGCGAAGGTCCGCTGCAACGGTGGGTTAGTGTGCAACAACGCGGATAACAGCCAAGAGGTTTTGGACAAGTACGCTGACGATCAGACCCAAGCCTAACGCATAGAGAATATTTGCGATCCAGAGCGGAAGGCGACGAGAGTGCTCGGCAAACTCATGAATCGCGAAAAATAGGGCGTTGTATTGACCCTCTGTCTGCTTCATGGGAAAGAAGCGGCGTTGCGGGTTCAATTTTTTCTCGTCCTCCTCCGAAAGCGCTTCGCCTTTCACAAGAAGTCTATGAATTTTGAAAAAATCCTTTTCGTCGAAACCCGCCTCCGCTCGATAGTCGAGCAGCTGCCCCCACCCCTTCCCTGCGGATCTAAAGTGTGCGGCGGTTCTGTGATCCTTAATTATCTTCGGACACTTAAGTACGAAGACCAAGTTTGCGACCGTAAACGAAAGTGCGGCGAAGAAAAACGCTTCCCATGAAAAGGGCAGGCGAAGATCAATGGTCATCGGTTGTCCGAGGACATTAAAGGAGGCGCTATCAGGGGCGCTCGCCATGAGTTTCGAGATGATTGGGACTACAAGTAACCAGATATAGGTGGAGGATACGGGCCGAGTAGAAGCTAAGCGTTCGAGACTTGACCACCCAACTGGGAGATTCACGTCACCCTCTCATTCAACATGTGAAAGGACCATCGCACACTAACAATTAATCAAGAAACCCACCGTTTCGAACATTTATCATCGTGGAGACAGCATTCATGACTCTATCCTGTTGATCTCTTGAGAGCTTGGCCAATGTCGGTCTCTATATTACACAATGCAAAAGGGGGCCGCGCCCACTCCATTGTGCGTCCGCCTTTCCTCGATGAGGGGACACAGCGAGCATTCCACTGATTGAGGCACTCGGTTGGCAGCACCGGTCGCCGGTTTCGAAGCGAATGTCGGCAGTGCTACAGGTTCTGTGAGTTGAGACGATATGTCTCGAAGGAACGCTTTGGGTCGTCGTCGCTAGGTGGGGCGCTGCCCGTTACCGCAATCCAACGACGACGGCTTTCGGGAAGTTCAATTTGGCACTCTACGAACGCCTCGGCTCAGCGGCGCGCGGAGACCATGCTAGCAAAGCACGACTCCGCTGTTCCGCGCGTCCGCTGCAGCCGATGGTTGGGCGACCAGTCCAAAGCATGTCTACGTAGCTTCGTTCTGTGGGATCGCTTCGTGAGCTATGAAGGCATGCCAAGCAAGGAGTCCTGCAAACGCAGCGAGAAGTATGTATATCGTTGCAACAACGTAATCGGGGAGGCCATAGAGTACGTCGGCGAACCATGCTAGCCACGCAGGGGCGAGATGCGACAGGAAGCCGACGAAAGCTGACACGCCTATAACTGCGACCTGCAAGATGTGCGGTATCCCTTTGCGCGTTAGATAGTGGAATATCCAACCCGCCAGAGCGACAGCAGCCGCAAGGAAGCCCAAAAGAATTGGAGGGTAGCTAAGCATGCTCACTGTTCCGAAATTGAGGAACCACTCGGACAGAGGCCTCAGGACCAGCCAAAGACCGATGAGAGCAAGGATGGCAAGGTACACCTCCCAGAATCGTTTCGTGTCCTGACCAGGGGCGAGCAAAGGCCAGAATGCCAAGAACAACAGAAATCCAGCGAAAGCCGCTGCGATAGAGGAGCCGATACTGCCGAACACAGCATACCGGCTTGAGTCAACCCAGTAGTGGCATTCCTTCCCCCGCGCGGCGGCAAGCTTGTTTGAGTAGGCGTCTTTCAAGGCGGACCAGCGCGCCTGAGGTGACTCTGCCAGCAGCACGGAATGTGTCGGGGTCGGGCATTCCGCGGGTGGTTGGCCTGGATCATCAACTAACTGGCTCCTTCGAAGGAACGCGAGACAGTTACGTAGCGTTGGTTTGGCGAAGACTTCCGGAGGCGAAAGACGCACGCACACGGCGTCCCTTGCGTCCCTCACAGCAACATAGATGGGCCACCCCACCAGTAAAGTTCCCAGCAACATAAAAGGAATAGGTCGGCGGCTCCAAGCCGCTGAGAAAAGGGCGGTCGGAAACTGCCACAACAGCAGACATGCAGCGATGGGGAGCAGCAGCACATGGAATGCTAAGAACCCTGGGTCGAGGGCAGCAGCGGTCATCCCATTCCAGAAGCCGCCTAGTTCGCGGCCCCTCATGAAAATATCGGCAATTCCGTATGCAGCTAGTAGAGTCGCAACTCCAAGTGCGAGGACGTGTCTCTTCGCGGTCCACACAGCACTCTCCTCCACTACGCAGTACACATCCAGCAGGTCGCCCAACGCCCGCGTTGAGCCGCGCCGCGATGACCTAGCCCGCGAACGCGGCTGCTGAGCAAGAGCGTCGGCTCGAACGCGTGGTTAGGTGCGATACTCATTTGACACCAAGATCATTCTTTGCCGCGACTATAAGTGCGTCCAAGCACGTTGTGCTTGCGGCGAGGTCCGCCTCCATCCACTCGTAAGGGTTCTCATTTTTAGCCCGCGCCTTCTCGAGCTCGTATGTATTCAAGACGGCCACCGCATCCTGGCTCAGATGAAGAGAGGCAAGGTTCCGTGCCTTTCGATACCGCTTTCCGAAGTCACGCCATTCAACTTCCCAACGCTCCCTCTCTTCCTTTGGGGTATCGCTCGGGTTCGAGTTCGTGTTCCAGATGTTTATCCGTGTAATCCTTGAAGCTGTAAATGATCTCAATGAGGTTTGAATAGGCTGCTTCTTTCTTTTCCCACCATTTCTCGGTGCGAAACCGCCGGATCGCTAGTCGGACGGTGATCACAGACCGCAACAACGATGCCCGGTGCGACCACCTTGACTACGTCCGTTACAAGGCTCGGTACGTCCATCAAACCTAACGTGAAATCATGCTCCGAAAAACCAACTAATCTAGGGACCGAGTATACACTTTCCAAGGATTGGTTTGCAAAATCATGGTCATGTGTAATACGGTAGCAATGCTGCGTGTTGAGCGAGAGGTTACGCAGGCGCATGTCGTCGATCTTTCGTTGGCGAAGCGGTGTCATGGCAAAACTCCTTTGCGAGTGGACGATGAGTGCTGCAACAGCAGCACTATCGTTTCGCAAAGCAGTCAACACCGCTACCATCCAGGCAGCGCTCGCAGAAGGGCTCCCGCGTCAGCGGGTTAGTACAGTGGCGCCTATCTCGTTAGAGACATCAGCGGCATGCGTTTGCCACCCATCTGCTGGCGGCGGGCACCGATATTCAAACGATCCAATTGTTGCTCGGGCATCGTAGCCTGCAGAGCGCAATGATTTATACGCACATCGAGCAGGCCACGCGCGCGATCACGAGCCCGTTCGATACGCTTGAAACTTGAGCGCACTTCATCGGGGCGCCTACGACCGCTTTCCGGCGATGAGTTTTCGGGGCGCCGCGTCGGCTTTTGGCCGCCAGTGAGGTCGTCGAGGTCCGAAAGAGGGAGAATCTAATCGACGCTTGATTGCCGACAACCGTGAAGGTCGGCATTTTTGTCTTCAAACGCCGCGCGTTGTTCGCGTTCGAAATCGATCATCGCAAACGGCCGCTTTGAGAGTGATGCCGACGACCGGTTGTGCGGTGCACGGGTACACTTTGCCGCGTATGCGTTTGCGACGTTGTGCGCTGCGCCAGTCGGCAACTGGCCGCTTGCGTCCAGCTTGCACTCCAGCCGACCCAACACCGCGCCGTCGCAGGAATCTATCGGTAGAGCAAAAATTCCCCTCGCTCTTGCACCCAAGCCCGCTCGTCGGGCAGAGTGACATCGTCCAAATCGGCGACTTGTGCGGCGGGATCATCCACCCAGCGCCGCAGTACTTCACTGCCATTAATGACATCTATCGCGAGCCGGTCACGCTCGTATTCATAGGGGAAATCGCGCCAAATTGGATAGTCCGGCCACAGAGTGCGCAATGCCTTGAAGGCGAGCGCCTGCAAACGCCACGGGCGAAACGCATCGTGATCGTAAGCAGCATCCTCGACGTGGATCTGCACGCCCGCGCATAGCTTGCCGACATGTTTGTGGAAGGTGGGTTCGAACCAGCATTCGCGCAAGCGGCAGCCGTGTAACCATTGTGGCGCGAGCGCGTGCATTTTTGCGATGAGCGCGCGCGCATCGATGTCCGGTGCGCCGAACAATTCTAGCGGGCGCGTGGTGCCGCGGCCCTCGGAGAGCGTCGTACCTTCCAGCATCACCGTGCCAGCGTAGGCGCGTGCCATCCACAAGTTTGGCGCGTTGGGGCTGGGGTTGATCCAGGTGCGCTCACCGAGCGGCCAGCCGAACCCCGGCGCGCTGGCCGGCTCCCAACCCTGCATCGCGACGACTTGATAGTCCACATCCAGCCGCAGTGTGCTCACGAACCAATGCGCGAGTTCGCCCATCGTCAAACCATGACGCATCGGCAGCGGCCCCGCGCCGACGAAACTTTCCCAACCGGCGCGCAGTCGCAATCCTTCGACGGGACGCCCAACCGGGTTCGGGCGATCCAGCACCCACACCGATTTGCCGTGCTGCGCCGCCGCCTCGAGCACGTAGCGCAGAGTGGTGACGAAGGTATAGATGCGGCAGCCGAGATCTTGCAGATCGATCAGCAACACGTCGAAGCTGTCCATCATGGCCGCAGTCGGCCGGCGAACTTCGCCGTACAAGCTGAACACGGGAATGCCGAGCAAAGGATCGCTGAAGTCCGGCGATTCCACCATGTTGTCTTGCTTGTCCCCGCGCAAGCCATGCTGAGGGCCGAACGCGGCGCTGAGTTTGATGTCGGCACATGCAGCGAGCGCATCGAGCGAGTGCGTCAGATCGGTAGTAACGGAGGCAGGATGTGCGAGCAACGCCACGCGGCGGCCGCGCAGGGGTTTGCGCAAACTGGCGTCTTGCAACAAACGATCGATGCCGAAATTGATCATGCCAACTCCACCGTAAAAGCCGTGCGCTGATGGAAATCCGGTTTCTCGGCCGCGTGCCGTAGCGCCCAATACGACAGACCGCCCGCCGCCTCTTCGATCACGGCGCAAAGGCCCACGCGCAGTGCCCCTGCCGTTGGGGGGAGCAGATTGTTGATGGCCGTCGCTGTCAGTTCCAAGCGAGCGACATCGACCTGTACGGCAATGCCGGGATCGAGTTGCGGCAAATCTCCGGCGCGCTCACGGTAACGGTGAAATGCGTACGCTGCCCATTCGCCTGAAGGCGAAAAATTAAACTCGTGATACGCAGTGCCGTCGGCCGCTGCGATGAAGGCTTCGAAGCAGGTATGCCGCCACAACTCGTCGGCAGCACGCGGCACCGCCGCCGCCGCAATGCGCAGGCGCGAGGTATCGCCTTCGAGAACGTAGCGTAGTGCAAGGCCGGCCGCAACGCGGTGCACGCTTGCGTGCAGTGTGCGCACAGCCGTCTGCGGCGATTGCACGTGGCACGTCAGAGGGAAGAATGCTGGCGTTGGGCGTAGCAAGTTCGAGATCATCAGCCTGTATGAACGCCGGATTGTAGAGCCTATCGCGCGGTGCCGCGAGCACACGCGCCATTGCGCCTGCCCTACCTCGACAGCGAAACTAGCAGTGGTTTGATGTGAAGCGCTAGGGACGCCGCTCGAATAGCAGATCCCACACGCCGTGGCCGAGTTTGCTGCCGCGCGCTTCGAATTTCGTGACTGGCCGCCACGCCGGGCGTGGCGCAAAATCGGCGTGCTGATTCTGCAACTTGCTTTCTGCGCGCAGCACCTCGAGCATTTGCAGGGCGTAATCTTCCCAATCGGTCGCCAGGTGCAAGTAGCCGCCGGGTGCTAGGCGTTGCGCGAGCAAGTCCACGAGCACCGGCTGGATCAAGCGGCGCTTATGATGGCGTTTCTTCGGCCAAGGGTCGGGAAAGTAGATATGGATACCAGCGAGGCTGCCGGCGCCGATCATTTCGCGCAAGACCTCGACGGCGTCGTGCTGCACGATGCGCACGTTGCTCAGCCCGCGCGCGTCGAGTTCTTTGAGCAAACTGCCGACGCCGGGCGTATGGACCTCGATGCCGAGAAAGTCGTGCTCCGGTTGCGCTGCCGCGATCTGCGCGGTGGCTTGGCCCATGCCGAAACCGATTTCGACGATCTTCGGTGCTCTGCGCCCAAAAGCTCGATTTAGATCGATTGCTTCAGGACGATAAGCAATGCCAAACTTCGGCATCAAGTTCGTGTAAGCGCGTTGCTGGGCGCTCGACACACGTCCTTCGCGCAAGACAAAGCTTCGGATCGGGCGGTGAACAGCGATATCGTTCAAGGATGATTTACTCGGGCAGATTGTGCTGAAACTATCGATTACTCACTACGGAAAATGGCGACGCCGAACCAGACGATGACACCCAGCAAAGCAATGAACCATGCGAGGCAGTACAGTCCGATAAACGTCGCCGCTTTGCCGGTGACTACTTCTTCCGCCCAAGAGACTCGGCCTTTGATGAGGCCGGCTTGAACACCTCGCCAACTCCAACGCAATCCGAGAAATAGTGCTGGCGCTCCAAAAATAAGCAAAAGCGCCAACTTCCACATAGAGACACCTAGGAGCCGATCACGCCCGCCGTTGGCGAACTCGGCGTTGCGCCGTAAAACTTCTTCGGCATGCGTCCGGCCAAATAGGCTTCGCGGCCCGCTTCCACCGCCTTCTTCATTGCCGAGGCCATGAGCACCGGATTTTTCGCGGCGGCGATAGCGGTATTCATCAGCACACCATCGCAGCCGAGTTCCATGGCGATGGCCGCATCCGATGCGGTGCCGACGCCCGCGTCCACCAGCACCGGCACTTTGGCGTGCTCGATGATGAGTGACAAATTCCAGGGATTTAAAATCCCCATGCCCGAACCGATGAGCGAAGCGAGCGGCATCACCGCGACGCAGCCGATTTCCTCCAACTGCTTGGCGAGGATCGGATCGTCGCTGCAGTAAACCATCACGTCGAAACCTTCCTTCACCAGCGTCTGCGCCGCCTTCAACGTTTCCGGCATGTTGGGAAAGAGGCTCTTCGAATCGCCCAACACCTCGAGCTTCACCAAGTTGTGCTGCTTGCTTTCGGTGGACAACAACTCACGTGCCAGGCGCAGCGTGCGCACGGCATCTTCCGCGCTATAGCAGCCGGCAGTGTTCGGCAGCATGGTGAAGCGCGTCGGAGGTAGCGCATCGAGAATGTTCGGTTCGTTGGGATTTTGGCCGATGTTGGTGCGGCGGATGGCGACGGTAACGATCTGCGCGCCGCTGGCTTCGATCGCGCGGCGCGTTTCGTCGAAATCTTTGTATTTGCCGGTGCCTACCAGCAGGCGCGAGCGGTAAGCGGTGCCGGCGATGATCAGGCTTTCAAGCGGTTCGGGTTTCATAGGGTTCGCTGCATTTAACCGCCGCCGACCGCAACCACGATCTCCAGTTTGTCGCCGTCGCTGAGCGTTTCGTCGCGGTAACGGCTACGCGGTACGATGGCGCCGTTGCGTTCCACTGCGATGCGTTTTCCGGTCAATTGCATTGCATTGACCAGTTCGGCGATGTTGAGCTGATGCGGCAGTGCTCGCGGCGCGCCGTTCACGGTGATTGAGATGGCACTCATGTGTGGGTTGATACGTTCCGGCAAATTTTATCATGCGTCGCGGCGCGCCGAGCCTGTGCAGAGGGCGCGTGTTGATCGCATGTTTTGATATTCTATGATGAGTATATCGGTAAATATGTCTTTAAATATTGGCGATGCAGGTGTACTGCTATTTGTATGCTTGTCTTGCTGCCCGCAATTTGCCCTGGCGCAGCATACGCCGGCGCAAGCCGCGGCGTTACGCGAGACTGCGGCCCAGCGCCTTGAGTGGCGCGCGCAGGACACACCGGAGGGCCCCATGCGACGCGTGCAACTACTCGCCATCAACGATTTTCACGGCGCGCTCGCCGAGGGTATGCGCGTCGGCGCGCGCCCGGTCGGCGGCGCGGCGGTGCTGGCGGCTTATTTGCGTGCCGAGCAGCGCGGCTGGGAAACCGCCACCCTCATTGCGCACGCCGGCGATCACGTGGGCGCGTCGCCCGCGGTTTCCGCGCTGCTGCAGGACGAGCCCGCCATCACTTTCTTTAACCAACTTGGCAACGCGCACTGCTCTCAGCGCGAAGCTTGGCATCGGCGCTGCAATGTCGTCGGCACGCTCGGCAATCATGAATTCGACGAAGGCCGCGTCGAGTTACTGCGGCTGATTCACGGCGGCACGCATGATCGCGGTCCCTATCTTGAACAACCCTACGCAGGGGCGAATTTCGCGCACATCAGCGCCAATGTGATTGACGCCGCAACGGGCGAGCATTTGGTGCCGCCTTACACGGTCAAGGAAATCGCGGGCACGCGCATCGGCTTCATCGGTGCGCTGCTGCGCCAGACGCCGTCTATCGTCCCGGCACCGGCGATCGCGGGCTTGAAGTTCTTGAACGAAGCGCACGCCATCAACGCGCAAGTTAGCGCCCTCAAACAGCAGGGCGTGCGCGCAATCGTGGTGTTGCTGCACCAAGGCGGCTATCAAAAGCTCGCGCCTGATGCAGACACGGCGGGCGCGCCGCTGGTCGAAGGGGCGGACATCAACGAAATCATCCGACAGTTGGACGACGAAGTTGATGTGATTGTTTCCGGCCATAGCCATGGTTACACCAACGCGCGCGTGGCCAACGCCAACGGCAAGCGCATGTTGGTGACGCAGGCGTTTTTCTCCGGCTCTGCTTACGGCGATATTGAGTTGGAGATCGATGAACGTAGCGGCGACGTGGTGGCGACATCTTCCGCGATCATCACTACTTACGCCGACGCCGGGCCCGGCTTGCAGCCGGATGCAGGGGCTGCCGCGCTGGTGGCGCGCGCGCAGCGCCATGTCGATGCCATCGTCAAGCAAGTCATCGCCGAGGCTGCGGAAGACATTCCCAACACGGTTGGCGAGAACGGCGAGTCGCCGATGGGCCAACTGATTGCCGACGCGCAACGCGCCGCGCTTGGTGCAGACATTGCATTGATGAACCCGGGCGGCGTTCGCTGGGGATTGAGCGCGGGCAAGATCACTTGGGGCGATGTTTTCGCGGTTCACCCGTTTGGCAACCGCGTCATGCGCGTGGAACTGAGCGGCGCTGCCTTGCTCGCACTGCTCAATCAGCAATGGTTCGGTGCCTTCCCGGGGCGGCTGCTCGCCGTTTCTGGGCTAACCTACGCCTGGGACGCAAATCGCGCGGCTGGTCAGCGCGTGGTCGAGGTTGAGGTCGGCGGCGATGGGCTCGACTTATCGCGCACTTACACCGTTGCTGTGAACGATTTTATGTTGAGCGGTGGGGATGGCTTCGTTCAACTGAAGCAAGCGGCGAATCCGGTTGCCGGTCCGCTCGATCGTGACGCCTTGATCGCCTACTTGCGCGCATTGCCGCAGCCGGTTCGCCTGATCCGCCAGAGCCGAGTCCAGAAGTTCAACCAATAGGTTGACTTATTGTGGTTGTGGATGACGGGAGTTGAAGACTCGCGGATTGCTAGCCGCTCGACGCGTGGCGATACCCGCTATCGAAAGAAGATCTTCCACAACAGCACTTTGCCGTCGTGGCCGCCTGAGGCGATAAAAGTGCCGTCATCGTCGAAAGTTACAGCTTCGATATAGTCATCGTGACGTGTCAGTGCGTCGCCGATTTGTTTGCGTCGCGCGATGTCCCACAATGTCACCGTGCGATCGTGGCCGGCAACGGCCAGCAACAAACCGTTCGGACTAAAGGCGATGGCATTGACTTGCTCGCCCGGCAGAATCGGGCTAAGCGCTTGCCTCGTTGCTGCGTCCCAGAATCGCACGCCGTCCTGGCCGGCGCTGGCGAGCAGTTTGCCGTCGGGACTATAGGCGAGGTCATAGACGACGGCCGAGTCGGCTTCGAACGGCGCAGTCAGCGCCTGGCCATCGGCGGCATTCCACAACGCGATGGATTTTCCACTGCCGGAGGCGAGCGTGTTTCCATCCGGGCTGAACGCCACGCAATATGCTGCGCCTTGTCCGCCTTCCAGAATATGGAGAAGGCGCAAATCGGCGGCGCTCCATAGTTTGACTTTGCCGCCGTCGCGGCTGCTGGCCGTCGCAAGAAGTTTGCTGCCGGCATCGAACGCGATGTCGTTGATCGCGGCGTCATGGCCCTCGGCTTCGTGCAGCGGTTCACGCTTGGACGCATCCCAAAGCAGCAAGCGCCCATCGAAGCTGCCGGACGCAAACATCTTACCGTCCGGCGCGTACGCGAATGCCATCACCGATTCGCCTTGCTGCGGCAGCGTCGCGGCCGGGGAGCGTGTTGCAAGATTCCACAGCACGATGTTCCCGTCCAGTCCGGCGGATGCCATCAAAGCGCCTTCGGGTCGCGCTCCCACCGGATCGAAGGCGACCTTGCTCACGCCCCCCGCGTGGGTAGCCAGTGCCTCGACAAAGCGCGCACCCGCATACGCAGTTTGGCTTGCTGCATCTTTATCCGTACCCGGATGTCGAGCGAACCACAGTATTCCAGCACCGAGCGCGACGACCGCCAGCGCGGCGGCTACCCATTGCCAGCGCGCCCGCTTGCGCTCGGAACCCGCTTGAGATTGTGGCTGGGGCGGCGCAGGCGGCTGCGCTTTGCCCGCCAAGACATCGGCAATGCGTGCTGCGAGTTGCTCAAAACCGGTGTGGGGTGTGTTCGGCTGCCAGTCGGTCAGATCGGCTGCCTGCAGCAGACCGAAACCCAGCGGAATTTCGGTTGCCTCGATCATAGCGGGAACCAGGAGGCCGCGATCGCGCTCTTTCACCGCTTCTTCGTACACCCAGTTCGATTTTGCCGATTGCGGCGACCACAGCACTAAGACGCACTTGGCGCGAGTGATTTCCGCCGTGATAGCTTGGTTGTATGGCTCACCAACTTCGATGTCGCGATCCCACCAGATATCCCAGCCGCGCTGTTCGAACGCATCGGCAATCGGTCTGACGCGCTCGCGGTCGTGGCTAGAGTAGCTGATGAATATGTCGGCCATCGGTCAGAGCTGTGCTGCCTTCGGACTGGTGAACTAACTCTATTTCAAAAACATCACGCTTTGTTCGCATCTGCGCGATCGACAAACGCGCTGATCAAGCCCTCCGGCGCTTCGATGATGTGCTCCGGCCCGGGGAAACCTCCGGACTGAACATCCCCGATGAAGTCCTTGAATCCGGCGATTCGCTCCGCTTGCATCGCTTCGCGCATCTTGTACAAACTGCGATACTGCTTCGAATGGCGCGGATAGGGCGGCCGGTTATTACCGAGAATATCCTCGGCGAACAAGAACTGAATATCGCCGCCGCTTCCTGCGCCGATAGAAGAGGTGAGCAGCGTGGTACGTTTGGTAATCTCCGCCAACAGCGCTGCAGGAATGACTTCGACTTCGACCGCCCAGGCGCCCGCTTGCTCCAGGCGCTTGATCTCCTGGTAGATCCAAAGCGCTTCGTCGAGCGTCTTGCCCACCGCGCGCAAGCCCCCGGTCCAAGTGCTCTTTCTGGGAATCAAACCGGCGTGGCCTTGCACCGGCACGCCCGCTTCGGCGGCTGCGCTGATAAAGCGCGGCGACCACTGGCACATAACCGCATCAGCGCCGAGTTCCATCGCGGTGTAAGCCAGGCGCACCGCCTCGGCCTCCGTCGCCGCAGCAACGAGGGGCACCGAGAATGACATGAACGTGTGCGGCGCAGCTTTGCGAATCTCCGCAGCAAGCTCAGGGCGCTTCGGATCGAAGCGGACCTTCATGGTGTCGATGCCGGCTTCTTCAGCGGCCGCGGCTTCTTCCGGCGAGAACGGCAGCGTCTCCACCAGGACTCGCTTGCCTTTGAGCTCGCGCAAATCCTTCACCGTGTGGTTGCGCGTGCCGTATGCACCGCCGAGCGTCATGATGCGTTTTAGTCCGCGCTTGCCTGCGTCGCGCGGCGGAATACCGCCGTCTCCAGTTGCGTGGCTTGCCATGGGCAGAATTCTCCTAGAGAAGTCCAGGTGCAAACGGACGTGTGGGTCAGTACGCGGAAAGGCGTCGAGGCTTGCGCAGCGCCCGGCCGCGTGCGGGGCGCTGCGTTGCCTACGATTTAAGCTTCGGGATCGCCGGCGATGACTTTTCCGAACCACTCCTCGATGGTCACCACGCCACCTGCCTTGGCTGCTTTGCCTTGATCTTGCTTGGGCAAATCGTCTTGGATGATGTCAATGCGCTTCCAGCCGGCGAGCGGCGTTTCGCATTGCGCGCGCGGCACGTAGTGCGAGGCTTTGACCTTTTGCATGCGGTGCACGTAACGCGGGCAGTTTGGGAAGATCGCGCTTACCGTTACGCGCGCGATCATCTGCGCTTCGACGTAGTCTTTCATGAGCGGATCGGTGGCGCTGAGTTTCGCCACGCCTTGCACACGCACGCGATGCGGCTTTTCGAAGTCCATGAACAGCATGCCGACCTTGCCGTTGCCGTTGATGTTGCCGGCCGAATAGAACATGCCGTTGCCGTCGTAGAGCGGGAAGGCAATCGTCTTGTTGTCGATTACTTTGACGAAGCCCGGATCGCCGCCTTTGTACGAAACGGTCGGCTGTCCCTGCTCGTCGATACTGGTCAACCAGAACATGTCGCGGCTTTCGATGAAGCCTTTGTCCATGTCGCTGACTTCAGACTGAATGACGATGGCCTCAATCTTGTCGGCCAAGCGCCGCGTGTCGTAGCGATCTTGCAAGGCGCGCTGTTGCGCGCCGTAGAGCTTGCTCATGGGAATGCTCCTCCTGGAATGGTTATGTGTACGGCAGATACGGCGAGCTATGCTACCAAACTCGCGGGCAGGGCGTTCCCAGAGGAGAAGACGGTTGCTGGCCTGGCGGTTCGGGCCGTACAATTGCACGCATGCGGGTGTAGTTCAATGGTAGAACGAAAGCTTCCCAAGCTTTAGACATGGGTTCGATTCCCATTACCCGCTCCACGGCCGACTGCCTGCTGGCGTGATCAGTGGTGTCGGACCGCTCTCCAGTAAGATTTCACAACCCTAGATTTTCGTCGCGAATCTCAGTGAGTTCCAAGAACGCATCCAGTAGGCACGTCCCGTGGCGCTAACGTTGCGCGGCAAGCGCTGGCGAGGCGTTTGGCGATCTGCGGTTTGGGTTGCGCTGGTATTGCTGTTGTTGGTGGTAGTTGCGGTGGCCTACGTGAGATGGGTGTTCGATCCAAACAGTCTGAAACCGCAGATCGCACGATGGGTGCAAGCAAACTACCAACGGCAATTAACCGTCACCGGCGACGTTGAGTTGAAGTGGTGGCCGCGCGCCCACCTGGCGCTGAGCGGTGTGGCGCTATCGGAGCCAAACAGCACTGTGGCATTCGCATCGTTGCGGCGCGGCTTGTTGACGCTGCGGCTGGCGCCTTTGCTGCGCAAGCAAGTCGTCGTGGAGGCATTGACTTTGGAAGGTTTGTCGCTGCAGGTGCAACGCGCGGCCGACGGGCGCTGGAGCATCGAAGATCTGTTGCGCAGCGAAGGCGAGTCAAGTCTGCAGATTGATATCGCCGCGCTGGTGCTGCGCGAGGCCAAGGTGACAGTGCGCGATGTGGTGAGCGGTAGGCGTTGGCATGCCGGCAATGTGCAGTTGACCGCCGGCCCGCTTGCGCTCGCTAAGCCGGGCGAGTTAAGCGCAGGGTTTGAACTGGCTGAAGAGGCTGCGAGCGTGCGCGGCAAAGTCTCGCTTGCGGCCAGGTTTTTGGTGCGTGCGCAACCCTTCGCGCTTGAGGTGAACCGAATCGATGCGCGTGTCAGCGGGCAAGCGGCTGATATCGCGATTGAGCACGCTCAGATCGGCATGGATGCCGCGCAGTTGACTGGCGGGCGTTGGGTGTTGCGCGAGGTGAGTGTGAGCGCGCGCGGGACACGCGCAGCCGAACGCCTAGCGTTGGACTTGGCGTCGCCGCAAGCAACCTATGCGGCAGAGCGTTGGGGTGCGACTGGCGTGCGCGCGCATCTGACACGCGAGCTCGCGCAGGTGAAGGGGCAGATTCTAACCAAGCAAGATCTCGATTTGAGCTTGGCTACGCTGCAGGGCAGCGCCGAGGAAGTCACCGCACCGGCGAGCAAGCTCAAGTTCGCGCTGCAGGACGCAATTGGCCACTGGAGCGGACATCTGCTCGGTGCAGCGACCTATCGAGTGCAAGAAAGGGATTGGCGCTTGACCAAGGCGGAACTCGACGCCACTTGGCGGCGCGACGCACAGATGCGGCTGCGGTTGTCCGGCAGCGGCGAGATCAGCGCGCTGCCGATACAAGGCGTCTGGCGTGCGGAAGATTTTGCGGTCAACTTGACCGGCGCGCTGCCGGTCGGGCAAATCGAAGCGCGCGCGCGCGCTTCCGCCCATGCCGATGTGCCCGCGCAAAGTTTCTCGGTGTCACTGGCGGGGCTGCAGCTAGCGTTGCGCAAGCAAACTTTGTTGTTGGAGGCTAAGAGTAGCGCCCCGGTTAGCGTGAGACTGGTGAACGACTCTCTGGTCGGCACGGTGACCGCGTTGCCGCTACGTTTGAGCGACACAGACTTGGATGTGAGCGGTACGCTGGAAGCCGCCGTCAGCGGGACGCCTTCACGCGCAAATTTCGCGCTGCAGCCGCTTACACTGAATCTTGCCGGCAAATTTGCTGGCGATCGCGTCAAGGCGGGCCTGCGTGGTGACGCCAGCATAGAGGCTGACGCCCAACAGCTGAGTATTTCAAAGCTACAGGTTCACGCGCAAATCGATCGCGCTTCTTCCAGCCAAACGCACGTACAAAACCTGGACTCGCACGGCACATTGTCGGCGCATTGGGGTAGGCAGCATATGCGCTATGAAACCACAGGTACTGCCGTAAGCATAAGATCCTTAGTTAGATCTAATCAAAGCAACAAAGGTTACCTCAGTGGAGTAGTTGATTTGGCTTGGGACAAGCAAACGGCAAGCTTCGCCGGCCGCGGAAAGTTTGATGCTAGTAACATCAAAGGCCGCGTGGCCTGGACGGGAGGCGCGGCGCAAGCCGCGTACGATTTCGATCTCGACGTCGATGCGCTTGATTGGGATCGCTATGCGCCGAGCCCAGCGCGCGCTGGCGCCGCGCCCAAGCAGGCGCAGCAGCTCGATCTCGACCAATTGCGCAAGCTGCGCATCAAAGGCGTGGCACGCATCGGCATATTGAAAGCGCGCGGTGTGAGCGCGAGGAATGTAACGCTCGACCTGCAATGAGATGGTGTTTAAGCTGCTCGAGCGTGAGCGCCCAGCAATGCACGCCGCTCCAGTTCCACACTGGCGCGCTCGGCGAATAGCCTGAAGATGGCCAGGTGCGGTGTGCGCTCCGGCATCGGTTTGTTGTCCGTGCAGGCGATATGGCCGATCACGGTGCCGGCGCTGTCGCGGACCGGAATGCCGAGGTATGCAGTGCGATCGAACGGTTTCTCTAGCGGCCACTGCTCCTCCAAGCCTTTTGAGCAGTAGCAAGTGCGCCCTTCCACTTGCGGGTTTTTGCACGGCGTGCCTTCGAGTTCGTACTCGACGTTCGGCAGAAAATTGCCGTCGCACCACCACGCCAGCATGCGTGCCTTGGTGGGCGGTTGATCGCACGGTTCGCATACGAACGCTTCGCGCACGCCCATCACTTGCGCAAAGCTGCGCGCGATGATGCGGAAGCACGCTTCCCCGCGCGCCGTGGCAAGTGCATCGGCCACTTCCAAGAGCATCTGCTCCGCGGCGCGGCGCGCCGTTACGTCGCTATGCAAACCGACCACGCGGTACGGTTTGCCCGTGGCGTGCCGAATAGCGGCACCGCGCGCGTGCACCCAATGCCAACTTTGGTCCTTGTGCAGCATGCGATGCTCGTTCTCGAAGCGTGGCGTGTGACCGGCCAAGTGATCTTCAATTTCCTGCAGCACACGCGCTTTGTCCTCCGGGTGGATACGGCTGCGCCACTCCTCGATTTCGCTGCCGATTTCGTCGTCGGCGTAGCCTAACAGGCTTTTCCACAACGGCGAAAAATAAGCTTTGCCGGTGGGCAGATCCCACTCCCACAAGCCATCGCTGGCGCCGCGCACCGCCAGACTGTAGCGTTCGTCGGCTTCGTGCAGCGCTTGTTCCGCCGCACGGCGTGCGCTGACCTCGTGTGCCAGCTTCACTTGCGTCGCGTCAAGCTCGCTTCGAAGTTGTTGGACGCCGGGCTGAACGCTGGTGCTCGCGGCTGTTGCGCCGGGTTCCTGCGCACGCTGCCGCTGCCGGAGGGCTTGGAACAGGGCAATGGCCACCATCGCGAGCGCGCTCCAAACCAGGGCGGCATCGATGTGCGGCTGCCCTAAATACAGAGCATGAAGCAGCAGCAGTGCAGCGGCGAGGATAAGCGGGACTTTCAGTCGTAGTAGCATGGCATTGCACTCCAACTGGTGGGTTTGTGCCGTTAGTTTACCCTTCGGCACCGCGCCTATAGGATGCACCCTCCTAAAATCGAGACTCAAGGGAAAGTGACCACGAATTTCGCGGCGCGCCTAGTGCGCTGGCAGAAACAGCATGGCCGCCACGATCTGCCGTGGCAGAACACGCGCGACGCCTATCGCGTGTGGCTCTCCGAAATCATGCTGCAACAGACGCAAGTCGGCACCGTGCTTGGCTACTACGCGCGCTTCCTCGAACGCTTTCCCGACCTGCGCTCATTGGCCGCGGCGCACGAAGATGAAGTGCTGCGATTGTGGAGCGGCCTGGGTTACTACTCGCGCGCGCGCAATCTGCATCGCGCGGCGCGCATCGTCATCGCTCAGCATGCGGGTCAGTTCCCGTGCGAGCTCAACGCCATCCTTGCGTTGCCTGGCATTGGCCGATCGACCGCCGCCGCCATTGCCGTGTTCGCATTTGGTCAGCGGCAAGCGATTCTCGACGGCAACGTCAAGCGCGTGCTGTGCCGCTTTTTGGGCGTGGCGGGGTTTCCCGGTGAAAAGGTGATCGAGACGCTGCTTTGGCGCCATGCGGAAAGTCTTTTGCCGGAACGGGACCCAGAGACTTACACGCAAGCACTCATGGATCTCGGGGCGGGCATCTGCGTGCGCGCGCAGCCGCGCTGCGCGCAATGCCCGGTGCGCACGGATTGCGTAGCTCACAGGGAAGGGCGCACCGCTGAACTGCCGCTGCCGCGGCCAAAAAAGGCTTACCCGGAAAAGGCTACCGTCATGCTCATCGCCATCGACGGTGGATCGGTGCTGCTGGAAAAGCGTCCAACCACTGGTATCTGGGGCGGCTTGTGGAGTTTGCCGGAGATCGACTTAGGCGAGGACCTTGCCGCAGTATGCCAGGCCCGCTTCGGGATCAATGTGCGCAAGCTAGCGACGTGGGCGGACTTGCTGCACAGTTTCACGCACTTTCGCTTGCGCATTACCCCGCAGCCCCTGCAAGTCATCGATCTAACGCCGCGTGTGGAACATCCGGGCCAGCTGTGGCTGCCGGTGGCCGACGCTCTAGGTGCAGCGGTGCCTCAGCCGGTGCGTTTACTGCTCACTCGGCTAGACGCAATCGTCTAAAGGCCCCCCTGCAGTGCATTGATCACGAATCGTCGCAGGGCTTGACATTAAAATAAGAATCATTATCATTTGCATTTACATTAATAAGGACGCATGTTTGCGCAACAACAAGGACGACCGCTATGCATAAATTTATTCATGGGGCGGTGCTGCTTGCCGCGCTAACGGCGCTGACACCCGCTCTGCCCGCTAGCTTGGACGAGAAACTCGAGATTCTGCAAAAAGAGTTGGATGAGTTGAAAGCCGAAATCGCGCGCCTCAAAAGCCAGAAAGCAGGCGACCGGGCAAGTGGGGGCGCGGCGAGTTCAAACGTCAGCAGCGGCACCGCGGAGACGGCCAGTGCTGGCGCGACCACGATTGGTGGCTACGGTGAGTTGCACTACAACAACTTTAGCGACAGCGCGGTCAAGGACGAGATCGACTTGCACCGCTTTGTGCTCTATTTCGGGCACCGATTCAATGATCGCTTGCGCTTCCATTCGGAAGTCGAGTACGAGCATTCGGTCACCGGCCCAAACAATAGCGGCGAAGTTGAACTGGAACAGGCTTACATAGATTACCGATTCAACGACTTCGCCAATCTGCGCGCGGGCGTGATGCTGATGCCACTTGGCATACTCAACGAGACTCACGAGCCTCCGACCTTCTTCGGCGTTGAGCGCAATCAAGTCGAGACCAGAATCATTCCGACAACTTGGTGGGAAGGCGGCTTCGCATTGCACGGCAATCTGAGTGAAAAATTCAGCTATGACGCCGGCATTACCAGCGGCTTCGATATCAGTCGTTTCAACAATGGCAGCAACAGCGCGCCGCTGCGCCGCTCGCGGCAGAAGGTGAACGAAGCCGCCGCAAACGATCTTGGTCTGTTTGGGGCGCTGCGCTTCCGCCAGCCCGGCTTGCAGATCGGGGCGGGAGTTTTCAGTGGCGGGGCTGCACAAAGTGGAACGCGCGGCTCGAGTGCGGTGCGCGCAGCGCTCAAGAGCACCGATGCGACAGTAACGCTGTTCGACGTGCATACGCTCGTCAACATCGGCCGGCTGGATCTGCGCGCCCTTTATGCGCGCGGTAGCATCAGCGACGCTGGTCAGGTTACGGCGGCGCTGCGCTTGGACAGCGCCAACACAAATGTGAAAGTGCCGAAGAGCTTCGACGGCTGGTACGCTGAAGCGGGATATCACGTTTGGCAAAAGGGTGATTTCGATTTGGCGCCCTTTGTCCGCTACGAACAGTTTGACACGCAAAAGTCGCTTCCCAGCTTAGGCGGAACAGCGTTAGCGCGAGATGCGAATACCAAGGATAACATCACCACGTTTGGAATTAATTTCAAACTGAACCCGCAGGTGGTATTAAAGGCCGACTACGCTGATTGGGATAAGGATGACGCGCGAGATGCATTCAACGTTGGGGTTGGTTACCAATTCTGACCGCCATGAATGCTTTCGTGGTCGGCGCCGACCGTCTCGGCAACATTCCGGATGCATTGCAGAGCTTTGGCATTAGGATTACGCATCACGTCAGCGGGCGTGATGCCACGCATCAGCGTCACACGGCGGATTTGCCTCGAGGCACGCAGATGTTGATCCTGTTTACCGATTTTGTCGGGCACAACGTAATGCGCCGCTTTCGCGCACTTGCGCGCGAGCGCGGCATTCCAATGGTGGCGTGCAGGCGTTCAGCCACTTGCTTGGTACAATCGCTAAGTGCGCTGTTAAACAAAAGTAAAAATAGTCAATGCGCTTCTTGTCCACTCAAGTCTGCTTGATCGCGTCTTTGCTCAGTTCATTTCTAAGCGTGCCGGCGGCGCGAGCAGAGGATGTCTACTTAGCTCCGGAAGCGTTTCTCACCGCTGCTTTTGACGGGAGTGCGCCGAAGCCCAGCACGCTTTGGCTAACCGCTGCCGTGCAAGCGGAGGTGACGCGGATCCTTGGCCATCCACCGCGGCAACTGCGGCAGCGCTATTGGTTGAGCGGAGACAAATCGGCGTGGATTTTGGAAGAGATCGGTAAGGAAGAATCCATTACCGCTGGTTTCGTAGTCCAAGGCGGGCGCATGGACCACGCTCGCGTGTTGGTGTATCGCGAGTCGCGCGGCGGGGAAGTTCGCTACCCGTCGTTTCTTAAACAGCTGGTGGGCGTCGCGCTTGTCGGAGAGCAGCAGTTGAGTGCACGTGTTGACAACATTGCCGGCGCGACGTTGTCGGTGAACGCGATGAGCCGCATGGCGCGGCTTGCGCTTTACTTCGATTCCACTGCGCGCCAATCTGCGAAACCAGCCGAAGGCGCGAACGCGAACTGATCGCACCGAGCGCGAGGCCGTACAATCGCGATTTGCTCGCGTAAACGCTGCCGTGCGGATGAGCGCGGCTGACTGACAAGATCAAGCTTGAGCTACCGCGCTTCACTATTCCGCTGGTTACGCCGCTGGCATGCCCGCATCGGGCTAGCGGCGGCGCTGTTTTTCGTTTTCCTAGTCGTTTCCGGCATCGCGCTCAATCACACCGAATCGCTGCGGCTGGATGAGCGCAAGCTGAGCGCGCAATGGCTGGGGCGTTGGTATGGGCTGCACGCAGAGGTGCCAGCGCGCGGTTTTAAGCTGGGTGATCGGTATTTGACCTGGGACGCGCAGCAGTGGGTGCTGGATACAACGCCGGTAGCGCGCGATCTGCCGCCGCCGCTTGGCGCTGTGCGCGTTGGCGAAGTTTGCTATGTCGCTACCCGCGATACATTGTTCTTATTCGCTGCCGACGGCAGACTGATCGACAAAGTGACGGGCGAAGCGCTACCGGCGCTGCCTTTGACTCGTTTGGGCGCTGTTGATAACCGTGTCGTCATCGCTTCGGCTCAAGGCATTTTTGCCAGCAGCGACGGCATCGATTGGCAGCGCGCCGCTGGCGAGCTGAGTTGGAGTCTGGTGGAGACGCTACCGGCGGACCGATCCAGCGCGTTGCAGGAACTTTACGCACCGGCGATCAGCAGTGAGCGATTGCTGCTGGACTTGCACAGTGGCCGCATCTTTGGCCGCTTCGGTCCCCTGGTTATCGACGCTGCCGCGTTGGGTTTGCTGGCGTTGGCCATCAGCGGTGTATGGATGTATTTGCGCGCGGCGCGCGCGCAGCGCCAGCGCGATCGCGCGAAAAGCTGAGACTAATCCTGGGCGCGCGGCGCGATCAGTCCGTGCAGCACGCGCAGGCGCTCGTGCGGATCAGTAAGTTCGAGCAGCTCTTGCTTAAGCTCTAGCGGCAGCGGTAAGAGTTCGGATAAGCGATAGCCCAACCAAACAGCGTCCGCGAGTTGCGCCGGTGTCGGGCTATACTGTCCATTAGTATAGTCTTGTAGTTTAGATCCAATCTTAATCAAGGCGGTAAACTGCGCGGAGATTACGCTAATCGGTTCATTTTCTATGAGTTTGACCGTAGCGATGAGCAGACCCGTGCCATTGTCGCGGTAGCTGCGTACACTGAAGCGTTGTGTTCCGCGGGCGAGGATGTGTAGCACGCCGAGCTGTGGCATGTCCCATTCCGCGATCGTCGCCATGCAACCGACACGGGCCGGCACTGCCGGGGCACCGACTTCCCGTCCCTCGCTTATGGCGCAGACGCCGAAAGCGCTGGCGTCGCGCAGGCAAATCTTGGCCATTTCCATGTAGCGCTGCTCGAAGATTTTGAGCGGCAATAGGCCGCCAGGAAACAACACTGTGTGCAGGGGAAACAGCGGCAGTTCCAAGGCGCGAACCGGAAGAACTACACGTAACCGGCGGGCAGGCTCACGCCGATTGCGCCGATAGTTGCATGCCTGCCTCAGCCGCGTGTCCGCGCAGCAATCGCGCACAAATGAGCCCGTTCACGGTTCCAAACAGCAAAGCCGCGCCGGCAAGGATTGGGATGAAATAGGCCAGGCCGGGGTGTGGAATGAGCCAGACGTAAGCCAGTGCAATCTGCCCGGCGGTGTGTGCGAGAGCGGCAAAAATACTCTGCGTGACTGGACCAAACCAAGCTTCAGGCAGCAGCCGGCTCAAGCCGAGTGCGGCGAGGCTGCAGCTAGCGCCGGCTAGACTCAGGGCAAAGCCGGGCGACATGAAGCTGCCGATCAAGAGGCTGCTGACGAGCACGCGGAGCAGCGAGATCCAGATCGCGGTGCGCCAGCCGTATCGATGCAACACGAGCAACACCACAATGTTTGCGACGCCCGGCTTCACCCCTGGCAGGGGCGAGGGAAACGCTGCTTCGGCAGCCGATAGCGCCACTGCGGCTGCGGCCAAACGAGCGATCTGGCGGTCTTCTGAGGTTGCGGTAAACCGCAGCACGGAGCGAGCCGCGGTCGCGTTAGTGGCTTGCAGCGCGCAATCGTGTGGGCTGGGCTGGGGTGCGGCTGCCATGTCAGAAGTTGAGCGAGTCAAAGCTGCGGCCGCCGGCGATCTGAATACTGATTCGATTGGGCAAGCATAGGGCTGCTTCACCGGGTCGCGCCAGCCAACCTTGTTTCACGCAGTACTGCTTTGGGCTGGGGTCCTTGGCGATGCGCACCCGCCCGTCGCGCACCTCTACTTCGCTTAGACCGAGCGGGCCAACGAAAGTGTAGATGGCGTTGGTGGCGAGAGAATACTCTTGTGCATGTTGCCCGCCGCTACGAACAACCACGCTCTGCGGCTTGCCGCTCGCCAGCCAAAGCCGATCCGTTAGCGCCAACAGCGCGCACGCTGCTACGGTTAATACCAGCCAATCTCCCGGGCGCATGAGTTGGCAGGTCATTCACGTTACCAGTTCACGGTGGCGGAGAACGACTTGGTAATCCGTGGCGAACCAGCTTGCGAGTTTGTTGGCAAAGTAGACCGAGCGGTGCTGCCCGCCGGTGCAGCCCAGCGCGATAGTAAGTGAGCGGCGGTTGTCGCGCGCGAACTCGGGCACCCAAGCGCCGATAAAACGCTCGATATCGGCGAGCATTTTTTGTGCTTTCAGGTCCGCATCCAAAAAAGCGATGACTGGGCCATCATTGCCGGTCAGAGGCCGCATGGCCGGGTCGTAAAACGGGTTCGGCAGGCAGCGCACGTCGAACACAAAATCAGCGTCCGACGGGATGCCATTCTTGAAACCGAAGGATTGGAAAAACAGCGCCAGGCGCGTTTGATCCAAGCCGATGAAATCCTTCACCCAGCCGCGCAGCGTGTTTGGCCGAAGATCACTCGTGTCCATGCGGTGGCCAAGCTCGCCGATGGTTTCCAGCAACTGCCGTTCCAGTTCGATGCACTCGGTCAACGTGCGCTGCTCATTGGCCAGTGGGTGGGGGCGTCGCGTCTCGGAAAAACGCTTCACGAGACTGTCGGTCTTCGCTTCGAGAAAGAGCAAGCGCGCGTCGATACCGGTTGCCCGCAAGTCCCGAACTACTTTGGGCAAATTCTCGAGTTCGTTGCCGCCGCGCGCGTCGATGGCAAGCGAGACGCGGGAGTGCCCGTGCTCGGTGAGAAAAGTCACGACCTGGGACATGAAACCCACAGGCAAATTGTCGACGCAATAGTAGCCTGTATCTTCAAGCACCTTTAACGCGACGCTCTTGCCAGAGCCTGAAAGTCCGCTGATGATCACGACTTGCATGGCTGCGGTGCGTCCGGTCAAATACCCTAGTGTTGCGACCCAGAGGTTTCGCTAAGTGAGAGCGCCTCTTCGCCTGGATAGCGGTGCTGCAAATCCTCGAAATACCAAAGGGTGTCACTGTGGCTTGCGCTTTGCTGTCGGAGCGAATCCATCGCTTTCATCTCGTCTCGAAACGGCTGGGTCGCAGTACTAGTCGGTAATCTCTAGTGCTTCTTCGAGTTCGCTGGAGGCGCGCATTTCTTGTTCGTGCCGCTCGATAAACTGATGCGTGCTATCGATGCCGCGCTGCTTGAGTATGTAGTTGCGCGTCGCGGCTTCGACCAGCACGGCCAGGTTGCGCCCGACCGCCACGGGCAACACTACTTTAGGGAATTCGATACCGAGGATGTGGACGGTTGTCGCATTCATCGGCAAGCGCTCCAGTGAGGAGAGATCGCCTCCCGCGGGTTTTTCCAGATGCACGATGAGCTTTAGATTCTTCTTTGGCCGTACCGCCGTTTCGCCGAAGATTGCCCGTATGTTGAGCACCCCTAGTCCGCGCACCTCTAGAAAATCCTTCAGCAGCGGCGGGCAGCGTCCTTGCAGTGTTTCGGGCGAGACGCGGTAGAACTCAGTGACATCGTCCGCTACCAGGCCATGACCGCGGCTGATGAGTTCCAGCCCCAGTTCGCTCTTGCCCACCGCGGAATCGCCTGTTATCAGCACGCCGGTTTCCAGAATTGCCATGAAGACGCCGTGCATGGTGATGTGATCGGCAAGCTCCAGCGACAGCCAGTAGCGCAGAATATTGATGAGCTTGGGACTGGCTTGCGGTGAGGTAAAGAGAGCGGCGCCGTGTTCCTCGGCTGCCGCTACTAAAGCGGGCGGTGGTGGTTCCGCATTTCCCACGATCACTGCGGCCAAGTGCTCGTTAAAAAGGCGCTGCAGCGCTTCGCGCAAACTTGCATCGCTGAGCGTGCGCAAGAACGCCACTTCTGCCACACCCAGGACTTGAAACCGCTGCGGGTGAATCAAGTTTAGATGCGCGATGATGCCGACGTTTGAGTTGTCGAGGCTGCCTTCCGGAACGGAACGGGCCCCTCCTTGCTTGCCTGCGAGCCAGGTCAAGTCAAGTTTGTCGCGGTGCTCGTTATAAAGCCGCTGGACGCTTACTTGGGGCATGCGGTGACCACTCAGTGAGCAGTTTGTGAATCAGTAACGCATCGTTACTCGTTCTAAGCTGCTCGCGCATTGTAACGTCGCCGAACATCTGCGCAAGCTCTCCTAGTATTTGTAGATGATGCTCGTTGGCATGCTCTGGCACAAGCAATGTGAACGTGATGTCCACGGGCAAGCCGTCGGGAGCCCCGAAGGCAATCGGCTTTGCCGTTCGCACAAATGCGCACAGTGTTTCGTGCAGGTGTCTTACGCGCCAATGTGGTATCGCCAAGCCATAACCGATTGCGGTTGAGCCGAGTTGTTCACGGTCGGTTAAACTATCGACGACCACCTTGCGCTTGAGTTGATTGTGGTTCTCAAAAAGTCTGCCGATCTGCTCGAATAATTCTTGCTTGCTGCCGGCTTCTAGTCCCAACACAACATGGGACGGTTTTAGCAGCTTGGAAATGAGGTTCATCAACCGGATTGGCGCAGCGGGAATGGTAGTGCTGCGACGCTTGGTAAGCTATTGTCCGGCTCGGTGCTTGATCGGTGTATCGCTGTGGCGCGGCTCGGTGAGCTTTTCCTTGTGGCGCAACACTTGGCGATCTAGTTTGTCTACCAGCGAATCGACAACAGCATACATGTCGCTACCCTCGACGGCGACGAAGATATCTTTTCCGCGCGTGTGCAACTCCGCTTCGGCCTTTTGCACGTTCTTTTCTACCGACAGAATGACATGCAAATCGATGACGTGATCGAAGTGCCGCTTGATTTTCTCCATTTTCTGTTTCACGTGGGCGAGAATTGGAGGCGTGATGTCGAAATGCCTTCCGCTGACCGTGATATTCATGGCGCCTCCTTAGATCGACTTGCGCAAATTGGCAGGTTGGATTTGCATCGATTCCCGGTATTTCGCGACTGTGCGCCGCGCCACGACGATGCCTTGCTGCCCCAAGATATCAGCAATCTTACTATCAGACAGAGGTTTCTTCGAATCCTCCGCGCCCACCAACTGTTTGATTAGGGCACGAATAGCGGTAGATGATGCCGCGCCTCCGGTGTCCGTCGCAACGTGACTGCCGAAGAAGTACTTCAACTCAAAAATGCCACGCGGTGTGAGCATGAATTTCTGCGTTGTCACGCGCGATACAGTCGATTCGTGCAGCCCTACCGTTTCGGCGATTTCGCGCAGCACAAGCGGGCGCATTGCGACATCACCGTGATCAAAAAAATGCTTCTGCCGCTCCACAATCGCCTGGGAAACTTTGAGAATGGTCTCGAATCGCTGCTGCACGTTCTTGATGAGCCATCGAGCTTCCTGAAGTTGGCTGGACAACTGCTGATTGCTGCTGTCGCGGTTACGCTGCAAGATGTCAGCGTACATTTGGTTGATGCGCAGTCGCGGCATGGCATCGCGATTTAACGTCGCTACCCAACGCGAACGCACTTTGCGAACGAATATGTCGGGCACGACGTATCGCGTATCAATCGGTTCGAAATCAGCCCCCGGACGCGGGTTCAGGCTGGTAATTAGCTTTTGCGCGCCGCGCAACTCGTCGTCACCGATGCCGACAACGCGCTTCAACTTGGCAAAATCACGCGCGCCCAGCAGATCAAGGTATTGTTGGGCAATCACTTTCGCTTCAACTAGGAAAGGCGTATCCGCCGATAACGCGTTTAGCTGCAGCGATAAGCATTCCGCCAAATTTCTTGCGCCAATGCCCGTTGGGTCGAAGTTCTGCAAAAGTTTGCGGGCAGCGCCGAGTTCTTCGAGTTCGACTTCTAGCTCGGGCGGTAGCATAGCCAGCAGTTCTTCCAGCGGCTGGGTCAGATAACCGTCTTCGTCGAGATTGGCGATGAGAACAGTGATCAATTGTTTGTCGCGCTGCGAGACGTGCGTGAGATTTAGCTGCGTGAACAAGTGATCCTGCAGGCTGGGCGGCACGGCCGGTTGCTGCGGCGCGTGCTCATCATCGCCATCGTCACGCCAGCCGGGACCTTGCCCGTCTTCCAGACTCCACGAGTCGCTCGCGGCCGGGGGGTCGGCGGATTTCAAATCGTTGCTTGCCACCGGCGCCTCTGAGGTTGCCGGTCCGCTCTCGCTGGAGGCGTATGCTGGTGGGCCATCGTCGCGTTCGAGCAACGGGTTCTCCATCAAGAAGCGCTCTAGTTCCTGATTGAGATCCAGCGTGGACAACTGCAACAATCGAATTGACTGCTGGAGTTGCGGTGTTAGCGTGAGATGTTGGGAGAGTTTGAGCTGAAGGCTGTTTTTCATGCTAAGCCGATACCGCCGCGGGGGACCCTTTACAGGCGGAAATGCTGACCCAAGTAGACTTGCCTCACGCTTTCATTATAAATGATTTCGTCGGGCTTGCCGAAAGCGAGCACGCTGCCTTGATTGATGATGTACGCTCGGTCACAGATGCCAAGCGTTTCGCGCACGTTATGGTCCGTAATGAGTACCCCTATGCCGCGATCTTTCAAAAAACGAACGATCTGCTGAATATCCAAGACCGCGATCGGATCGACGCCTGCAAACGGCTCGTCCAGCAAGATGAAGCGCGGGTTACTGGCAAGAGCACGCGCAATTTCAACGCGGCGGCGTTCTCCGCCCGACAAGCTCGCGGCGGGATTGCTTCGAAGATGCTCGATATGCAGATCTTTCAGCAGCTCTTCCAATCGCGCGTCAATTTCTTCATCAGACATTGACTGGAGTTGCAGTACCGCGCGAATGTTTTCTCCCGCAGTCAACTTTCGAAAGATGGAAGCTTCTTGCGGCAAATAGCCGAGGCCAAGCTGGGCACGCCGATGAATCGGCATATGAGTTAGATCTTGCTGGTCCAAGTAGAGCTTGCCGCCGTCCATAGCGACAAGGCCGACGATCATGTAAAAGCACGTGGTTTTACCAGCACCGTTGGGTCCCAGAAGGCCGACGATTTCTCCTGCGGACAGTTCTAAAGAGACGTCTTGGACGACCGTGCGCGCGCGGTAGCGCTTGAACAGATGTTCGGCGCGGAGATTCGCCATTTCGGCTGCTGGCGTGTCAGCTAAGAGCTAAGGCTTGTTTGCATTCGGTGCGCCGGCCGAATCTTTCTTCGGTTTCGGTTGTATAACTGCAGTGACGCGGCCGCCGGGTTTGCTTGAGCTTGTGCTCTGCGGTGTGTTGCCGAAAACTTGCATGAACTCCGAGTTCACTTCATATGTGATGTAGTTTCCGCGCACTTCGTCTTGGCCGCGCTTGAGCACGGCGTTATGAAAAAGCTCAAGCTTCTCTGTGCGTCCGTCATACTCCGCTTGCTCTGCGAAACCCTCCACGTATTCGTCCAAGCCGTCCCGTTTTTGCTTGAACGTTGCTGGTTTCCCGTAAGCGGTTGCGGTCTGAATACCATTCTTGTCTTGACGGACAAGAATGCGATCGGCCGTAATGCGCAACGTTCCCTGCGTAAGGACGACGCTGCCTTCGAAAGTGCTGGTTTGTTTTTTGTCGTCGACAGTGACTTTGTCCGCTTCCAAATTGATGGGCTTATCTCGATCCGCGCGTTCCGCTCGCGCGCCTGAGCAAACGAGCGCTGCGCATAGCGAAACCCAAACTGCCAATGCCAGTTTGAATCCGGCGTGGTCAGCGTTGCTTCGGCGGGGTATTGTAGGTAGCTTTAACATGAGTCAGCCTTGCGGTTCGTGTTCTGTTATTGACCTCGAGACTTGCGGCGATGGTGGAGCTGGTTCCTTGCTCGATAAGCACGGCCTGGTCGGTACTCGCAATGCCCTCATCGGGGCGCACATGCAACTTCTCCGTCGTCACTACTAACGGCGCTTGTCCCGAGACGCTTTCTTGAACGGCACGAACGTTTCCGTAAAAGAACACATCTTTGCGATCCTTGCTGACGGATGCTTCTTTGGAACGCACGCTGAAAGGCGCTTGGTCCGGTTCGCGTCCGTCAAACTGCACGCTGAGCAAGCGCGAGGACCCATCGTCCGGATAATGTAGCATCTTTTCCGCGCGCAAGACAGAACGCACCTGCCCGGTCGGATCGAATTGCGTCGCGCTGAATGACTCCACTACGGCATCTGGCTCGTGTCTAATCGGGCTTGGTAGCGGAGCGGGGCGAATCTGCATCGCTTGGTTCAACCAAAGCGTCATCGCTGCAAGTGCGATCAGCAATAGAACTGGTAACCAAGATTCTGAGCGCGGCATCGAGTCAATGAAAGCTGGATGTGTGCCGGCGCGCGCGCAGCAGCAGCTCACAAAACTCGCGTACGGCACCGCCTCCTCCATTGCGGCGGGTGACATAGTGAGCCCACTGCCGTACAACCAATGGCGCATGGGGGACAGAGCAAGCGAAGCCGCACGCTTTCATTGCGTGCAGATCGGCTAGGTCATCTCCCATAAACGCGCATTGCGCCATTTCCAAGTTCAAGCTCCGCGCCAATGCGGTAAGCGCAGCCAGTTTGTCCGAGCACGCTTGCACCAGGTGCGCGATGCCTAGCTCATTGGTTCGCCGCAAGACCACCTCGCTGTGCCTTGCGGAGATGACGGCCAAGATGGTCCCCGCGGAGGCGAGCGACTTCAGTCCTTGGCCATCAGCCGTATGAAATACCTTGGTTTCACTTCCGCTATCCGCGTACGCCAAGGTACCATCGGACATCACGCCATCCACGTCAAGAGCCGCTAGGCGTACGTTTTTGGCTAGGGTCAGGGTGGTGGGTGTGATGTAGTTCCGAAATATTGGCATAGTGGTTCGAGCCAGCAGGCGTTAGCGCGAGCAGCGGCAAATTATAGGCGCGGAATCCCGGCGGTTGCTGAGAACATTCCAGATGATGACAGAAACCCTGATCAATACAACGACGTTACTGCTAGTGACAGTACTGCTCGTGGTTTCGTTCAGGCGTTTGAAGCTACCCTCGGTGCTCGCCTACTTGGGGGTGGGTATCGCGCTTGGTCCGCACGCACTGGGTCTCGTTACAAACGCCGAGCAGATTCAGCACCTATCTGAGATAGGTATCGTTTTCTTGATGTTCGCGGTTGGTTTGGAGTTTAGCTTGCCACAGCTTTTCGCGATGCGCACGGTGGTGTTTGGGCTTGGAGGTACGCAAGTGGTTGTGACCACGGTGATAGTACTGGTCGCGTGCATATTCGCCGGTGCTTCGTGGCAGAGCGGTTTAGCGCTAGGCGCGATCGTGGCGATGTCGTCCACCGCAATTGTGGCCAAACTCATGGGGGAACGGTTGGAACTACAGACCGCGCACGGGCGGCAGATCATGGGTGTCTTGCTGCTCCAGGATTTAGCCGTGGTGCCGCTGTTCATAATTTTGCCGGCTCTCGATTTGGGCACGGATACCCTCGGATCTGACTTGCTGTTGGCTGTGGCGAAGGCGGCTGTCGCCCTTGCTGTGTTGCTCTGGTTTGGCCGCGGTCCGCTTCGTGATTGGTTTCACCTAGTTGCCGGGAGCAAATCCTCGGAGCTGTTCGTACTTAACGTTTTGCTGGTAGTGCTTGGCCTATCACTAGTTACGCACCTTGCGGGCCTCTCGTTGGCTCTTGGCGCATTTCTCGCGGGAATGCTGCTTTCTGAGACGGAATATCGGTATCAGGTAGAGGATTACATAAAGCCATTTCGTGATGTCTTGGTCGGCATATTCTTTATCGGCCTGGGAATGTTGCTTGAGCTTGCAGTCGTTGCGCAACATTTGCTACTAGTGGTGGGTTTGGCGCTCGGTATGCTCGCTCTAAAGCTGAGCGTCGTTTGGCTGATTTGCATCTTGAATCGCAACGATAAGGGGTTGGCTTTACGCACTGCGCTCGCGCTCGCGCCGGCGGGTGAGTTCGGCTTTGTGCTTTTGGCCTTAGCGAAGGGGCTGTTTCCCCAGGAGTGGTTGCAGCCGGTACTTGCGGCGATGCTGCTCTCCATGTTTACAGCGCCGCTGTTATTGCAGTACAGCGATAAGATTGTGCTTCGCGTGGTGAGAAGCGAGTGGATGCGTCGAGCATTGGCTGTGCACGACGTCGCGGTCAAGGCCCTTGGGGCTCAGAACCATGTCATCATTTGTGGCTATGGACGCAGCGGCCAAAGCGTGACGCGGCTGTTGCAGCGGGAGGGCATCCAAATCATGGCTTTGGACCACGACCCGCAGCGCGTGCGAGAGGCAGCGGTAGCCGGCGAATCTGTTGTGTTCGGCGACGCCCAACGCCGCGAGGTGTTGTTGGCTGCAGGTGTACAGCGCGCAATGGTGGTGGTAATCAGCTTTGCGCAAACGGAATCGGCATTACGTATCCTTAGCCATACGCGAGATCTGGCGCCAGGCGTGCCTATTATCGTGCGCACTTTTGATGATAGCGACCTTACCCGTTTGCAGAACGCCGGCGCCACCGAGGTCGTTCCCGAGGTTGTAGAGGGAGCGCTCATGCTAGCCAGTCACGCGATGTTAATGGCTGGACTCCCCCTTGCTCGTGTGCTCAAGTGCATACGTCAAACACGGCGCACGCGCTATGACCTAATGCGTGGGTTTTTCCCTGGCGCTACCGACGAGGACACGAGCCTCGAGGATGTTGCCCAACCGCGCCTTCACTCCATAGTATTGGCTCGGCAGGCGTTCGGCACTGGCAGAGATTTGGCCGAACTGCGGTTAGCGGATTTGGGCGTGGAAGTTACCGCGATACGGAGAGCTAACCGAGGCGCCGTAGTTCCGGCACCGGAGCTCTTGCTCGAAGAAAACGATGTGGTGGTCTTACTAGGGCAACCGGATCGCCTTGCGTTGGCAGAGGAGCGCTTGCTGCGCGGGCTGGTCGCCGACCGATAAGCTACCGCCTAGAACGCCATGCAAACGTTGTAAGACTTTGAATCGTCGACGTTCGCGCTGGGTATTGCGGCTTGTGGATTTGCCCCTTGTTCGGCAATTCTGACCGAGCCTGTATCGGTGTTACCGTCGTCCAGCGTGGTATCGATCTGGCGCACATACTTGCCAAGCACCGCGCCAGAGCAAACAAAGTAGCTTCCAGTCATATTCACTATCGGGACGGCACTGGATATCCCAAGTCGGCCCCCCGCAACATTTCGCGGTGCGTAGCCCGCGTCACCCGTACCAGTAGGTCCAGCAGCCAGCCCCGCTTTGCGAATATGCTCCCAAAACAGGAACGATTCTTCTGTGTTAGTGGTGGAGTCCCAAGTGCCGTCAATGCGACCGTTACCAATCGTCCCTCCAGTTGTGGCGTTTGTGCCATTCACGTGGCTGGTGGCACTCGCGTCGTCACCGGGCAAAGCACGGAACTTGTCTTGATATTGGTAGACGTAGACTGGGATGGTCTTTAGTTCGTTAGCGAGATTCTTAGCGGTTCCGCTGTTGATTAGCGCAGAGCCCTGGATGATACCCGCGAGCAGCAACCCCACAATCACCAAAACGATCGCGATCTCGACCAGGGTAAAACCCGACTGACTTTTCATGTTCATCCTCAGGCAGAGCAAATGGCAGCAAAACGCTCTCGCAACAACCGTGCCATCTGGGTTAAGCTGCCGCATACGGCATAAAGGGAGCTTTCTTGAACGTTGTGACCACGTAGATGTTGCCATTTTAACACTATAGTGTCAGATCGCTGACATGCCTGTCAGAAATTCGACACTTACCGTCTTTCTGCTCGTAGCGAAGTTAGTTATAGTCTCGGACGCCAAATCCAATTGGAACATGTTATCTGACAACGCAGCATATGGCTCGCCCGGCGCTTTCGTTCGCCCGTAGCGTCACCGGCAAGATTGCCAGCGACCCCCGCTGGGTGGTCATTTTCATGCTCTTGGCGCTTCATTTGGGCATGGTTGCCGATGGTAGCGGCGCAGTCTCGCGTCCGTTTCTGCTGACCCACTTTGGGTTCTTCCTGCTCTGGCAGCCGCTTATGAACCCCGAGCGGTCCGTCAAGCCAGTCAGCTTAGTCTTGCTGCTCTCGCTAGCCGGCGTGGTGGTGTTTGTGTTCCGAGCATGGGGGGTAGTCATATGGATTTGCGGCCTGCTAGCCTTGCTTGGCGGACGAGGATTTTCGGTTCAAGCGCCGCGTCTGCGCCGATTCTATCTGCTTGCCTTCGTATACCTGTTCGTTCTGTTGCTGTTTTGGGTTGTTCCGCGCGTGCTGACGGGGCTACAAGTCAATCAGATCGTGGAGTATTTCGTGCGCTACGGCTTGCCTTTGATTTTCGTGGCGATGGCGCTCGTGCCTGTTGAACACGAGGCGGGCCAGGAGCAGCGTCTGATCGATTTCTTTTATAGCTTGATGTCTTTTCAGTTCGTATTGCTGCTGGCAGTCGGGAGTCTCGCTGTCATGCGTACAGTCGGTGGAGACTACTTCGTTGCTTTGTTGCTGACTATCTCGGTCGGATCAGTGTTGCTGTTTGTCTTGGCTCTGCTTTGGAATCCCATGGGCGGCTACCCAGGCCTAAGCACTTACTTTTCGCGCTATCTGCTAAGCGTTGGCCTGCCTTTTGAGGGTTGGTTGCAGCAGCTTGCGCAGCAAGCCGAGTCGGTTCCTGAGGCTGGAGCGTTTCTCGACGCCGCAGTTCCGCAGATGAGTCGATTGCCATGGGTGGTGGGCGGAGAATGGCGTTCGGCAGAGAGCGAAGGGCGCTTTGGCCGACAGAGCGCTCACTTGGTGGACTATCCCTTTCAAGATTTGCGGCTCAAGCTGTTTACGGATCAGAAGCTCGGCCCAACGGTGGTTTTGCACGTGCGGCTGCTCGGGCAGTTGTTAAATGAGTTCTACGAGGCGAAACGTCGCGAGCAGTTGCTCAAGCAAAATGCTTACATGCAGGCCGTGCATGAAACTGGGGCTCGCTTGACGCATGACGTAAAGAATCTCTTGCAGTCACTAATGTCACTTTCCGCCGCTGGCCAACTTATGGCGGCCGATCAAAGCGCCGCTTATGCGGCAATGGTTCAGCGCCAATTGCCGCAGCTGAGCAAACGCCTGCAGTTGACTTTGGAACGCCTGCAGCGCCCCAACGAAGCCATGACGAGCGTCATGCAAAACTCTGCCGAGTGGTGGGATGGTCTAAAGACTCGTTACGAAGGACGTGACATCGAGTTCGATTTGGTTACCACGCCTACTGACTCGATCCCGCGCAATTTGTTCGATAGTGTTTCGGAGAATTTGCTGGAAAATGCGATCCGCAAACGCGACCAAGAACCCGGCATCGAGATTCGAGCCCGCTTTACGGGTTTGCCGGAAGTGCGCTTTTCCGTGCTGGATTCTGGCAGCGCAGTACCAGTTTCAATTGCGAAATACTTATTCGGTCGCCCGGTAAGCGGCAACGCAGGCATGGGCATAGGCTTACTTCAAGCCGCCAAGCAGGCGGAGTCCGCCGGTTATCGTTTGCGCTTAGCGAGCAATGAACCCGGCGGGGTGTGCTTCGAGCTTACCGCAGTTGATCCCTACGCTGCTCGCGAAGCGGCTGCTGCGAATCAACCGCAGGCTGTATGATCATAACTGGCCGGCGCTCAGCATCCGGCTGATCAGCACGTGAAGCGAAAGCCAGCCGACGATATCGTCAAACTCGCCGGACGGACCCGCCGCATCGGTTATGTCATGGCTGACGAAGAAGGTATCGGCGTCGCCGTTTTCCTGTTCGTCCGCGCTGGCCCCGGACGCATTCGCATTGCGTCCCACCGACCAGATCACCAGCGGTGCTTGATCGGAAAGCGCAGGCACAGCACCGCCGCAACTCGTTGCTGTCGTGCTGCCGCCGCGGGCGCAAACGAATAGGAGCTTTTCTTGCGCGACGTTGGCGGTGCCAGCGCTGCGGATGCCATTCGGCGCTGTCAGCGCGAAGTTCACACCGGCAATCGTTTTGTCGGCAACGGAGTAACGCCAACGTGAAGTGGTTTGCGATTCCCATGGATCAATGGCGAAGCCGCTGCTATCCGTCGGGGAAATGCCCAATGTCGCTGCCGGCAGGAAACCGTCGAAGAAATTCGAGCAGCGGCCATGTGCCGGTGCAGTGGTCGTTGCGCTGCAACCGCCGCTGTCCGCAGCGCAAAAACTCTCTTTGCCGTTGCTACTTGCGGAGGCAGGGCAGGGCAGACGACCGTTCGCCGCCGCAAAACCGAGGATCGCTTCCTTCGCTTCTTCGATTTTCGCGCGTGCTTCTCTTACTCGGCGTGATTCAATTTGACCGGCGAGTGGGACCAGCAACGCGCCCAGCACGAGCGTGGCTATTACAACGACGATCGCAATTTCAACGAGCGTGAAGCCCTGCGCGCGCCCGCTCGGTTTCGTGCTGATTGGGCTCATAACTATACTCATACCAGAATAGGATGGTCGATTTTACTGAGTATTAAAAGTGAGAATATCCAGAATGGAGTATATGTACTATGGACAAGGGTCGACCACATTTAGTTGATCATCGATGCAGACAAGTACATCGTTAAACGTCGCCGTCGTCGCCCCGCTCTGATAGTCGCCATCGCCTGCAACGTTGGGGTGATTACTTGCGTTGCGCCCCTCCAGATAGTTGGCAATATCTATCTTGTCAGCAAGCGTCGAGCGCTTGTGCCCGGATAGAGAACGGCCGGAAAACGCCAACACAGCAGCATAGTTGTTGGCGCCATTGACTTTGAGGCAGTGCGGACAGGGGTTGGTTGCGCTGTTGGTATCGGGCCCATGGTTTAGCGCCAGCGCGTAGAACAGCTGATCCTTCCAGTTCTGATACCACCAGTCGTCTTCTGCGGTCCAAGTTGTGGACGTGCAATACAGGCTACTGGTGCCTAGCAGTTGCCGCTCCAAGGATGGGCAGGTGATGCCGAGAATAGCGTCGCAACTGCGACGTGCATCGAACGGGAGGCGCCCCGACAATTGGCCGATAGCGTCGCGGTAGTTGGCGTTCGTGTTGTAAGCGCTCTCGGATGCGAGTGCTAGAGGCATCGCCCAGGGCAAGCGCTTGTCTCCCGGGTCTGTTGGCTGATGGTATTTCGCGAATCCTGCGACGCAGTCGGCAGCGTGATTCATCATTTGTCGGATTCGCATCTTAAAGCTTTGCTGACGCTCAACCTCAGCGAAAATTTCCTGCGCAGTAATGTAAACCAGCCGATCATTGTAGGTTCCGCTGTGCTCCGCCACGACAAAGCTCTTGGTAGCGGCGGGGGAAGCAGCGTTGTCGACGCCATCCGCGCTGTCGAGATAGTCGCTAGCAGCGTAGCTGCCTTGGCACTGTGGCGCGTTCGGATGTGGCGCCGGTGATTTGCCTGGAAGCGGCGCGCCCGGGGCGATCAGCACCGCCACAGCACGACTGGCGGGATCAGGCCCAGCGCGCAGAACCGGGACGGCGCTGCTTGGGTTCGCCTGCTCGATGTCGAATTGGCCCGGCGTGTCCCAGTTCAGCATGCTGGTCGTGGGCGGGCTTGCTTTGCGTTTGAAGGTGCTTGATACGGCGTACCACAAACATTGTCCCGCGCCGTCTTTAGGCGCTTCGATACCTAATTCAGCCCAAGGCAGGCGTCCGAGTAGGCTGGTTGTGTTCGAACCGCATGGCGGACTGGCGGAGCGCCCTTCGTTGCTTGCTGATGTCGGCGCCAAAGTTTCTGGGCAGGGTAATGAGCCCGGTACCCAGTACGGGCCAGAGGCCGGTGGTGTAGCGGAGTGCTGGTTAGCGAAACTCGCTGCATACGCAATCAGCGCGCGCTTAGCCGTTGCTAGCGCTTCGGTAGTAGCGCGCTCGCGGTCACGCTGCGCTTGCGACGCAGACAGCACTGCCGTCAGAAGCGAGCCACCGACTAGGATTAGTACCATCAGGGCAACGAGCAAGCTTACGCCGCGCTGCCGCAGTACTGATTGGATGGCGCAGCACCGCCGTGGGCTACTCAGGCTGAACCTTGCCGACGTCACGCGCCTCCAGTTCGCCATAACCGCCGTCGATCCGCTGCGCCTCGTTGTTGAGCCATACGGTGTTGGCACCGCTGCTACGCTCAACAAATCCGGTCATCACTGGGCGCCGCTCGGGTGGGGCGCTCTTACGTTCTTCGCGTGGGGCCTTGACCGTTACGCTTTGCCGGGGCTTCGTAGGCTCTGGCACCGCAGGCGCTACTTGAGGTTGAGTGGTCGACGATGTTGGTTTCACAAGACTTCGGTTCGTGTCGAGCCATTGCCTTTCCCTGGCGGAAAAGAATAGTCGGCCCAGAGAATCGCAATGCGAGCGTGTGGCAATCAGCAGCAACGCGATTGTGGTCACGGCAACGCCGCGAAAACCCAGTTTCACGATCCTCCCGCTTTCAATGTAAGCCAATCATAGTCGCAGCGCGCGGTAAGCCGAGCGCTTGCGCTATCGGTAAGCATGGCTGGCAGGCGTTGGATATCGCAGCGTGTTTGCCGGAAGATGCCGGGCGCCTGTTGTTCGAGGCCATCCAGAAAGCTGATTAAGTCCCCTTCGTGCAAGGTCGTAAAATGCAGTGTCACCGCGCTGGTGCGGGGATTCAATCCAGTGGGCGGCGCTAAGCTCGCGACGAAGTTGCGCTGCGCGGAAATTTCGTACTCTAACGTCTGCAAGTGATGGCGTTCGCGCAGCCGTCTAACCGTATCGATCCAGTCCAACCGCCGCTCCTCGCCAGTCAAACCTTGGGCTTGCAGCACTTCGAATTGGCTGGAAAAGCTGCGATAGTTGGTCTCTTGCGCACGTACCTCCAACAGCTCACCGCGCGCGCGCATATCGGCTTGCTCAGCTTCCTTCGCGCGCAGCTGCAGCCGCCGATGCTCACCGCTGCTGCCCCAGATTAGGAGACTCATCAGAGCCAATGCCACCACCAAGAGCAGCAGGGGCCAACGCAACAAAGCGAAATCAGCGCGCTTCAGTTTCATTTGCTCGAGAGAATCTGCAAATACAGCGTGAACCTTGCCTCGTTCAAGGTTTTCTCGGGCGTGGCGCTGCCGCGCAGCTGGTTCTCGGCGCGAGTGTCGAGCGGCAGAATTAGCGGCGCAACGCGGGTTTTTTGCAGTTCGGTCAACTTTTTCGATAAGCGCTCGATCTCGGCCAGCGCGGCGCGGTAGTTGCCGTTGAACGGAAAGATGGCCGCTTCAATGATCGCCGCCTGGTAATAGCCAGAGGCCGGACCGGAAGTATCCCCTCCTGCCAGCATCGGCAGTGATTCAATACGCGCATTGGCCTGCTCGCCGCCGCGCACTTGATAGCCGAGATCCAAGTTGGGCCTCGTGTCAGCGCCCCAAACTAGACGATCCAGGCGGATACCGGGAAAGCCCTCAAAAACCAGACTTAGTTCACGCGCAAATGCGGAGAAGGTGGGAGCGCCTCTGATGATGCTTCGGTGATAGGTCACCGCTTCGTTCATCGTTTGCGCTGGAACCTTTGACTTAGGAAAGCCAGCGACCGTAGCGTCGCGTGCCGTTTGATATTGGCGCGTGCTGCTTTCCAGCCGCTGAATCGTACTGCGCAGGCTTTGCGCTTGCAGCATGTGCCAAGTACCGATGCCGATGCCAACCATTGCAAACACCACGCTGGCAGTAAGCATCGCAGCGCGAAACCGGCGAATATCCGAATAGCGCCGCTGTGCGGCCGGGGCAAACTGCTCGACCCCGGGCGTCCGATTCAGCACCCGCAGATAGAGCGGAGTGGCATCGTTGGCATCGGCGCCATAGCTCAATCCCAGTCGCGCGGCAGCAGTGCTAAGGTCATGGAACACGTAGCGAAGCCGCGCCGTGTCAAGGAGTTGCCCGCGCAAGGCCGGATGAGCCGACGCCTCGCTCAGAACATGAACTTCAAGGACTTCCGCACTGGAGAACGAGTTGAGGCTTTCCAAGTACTGGTACGTCTTGCCGATCTCCTCTGCCAACAACGCGGCGCTGGTAGGTGTGCCGGACTGCGGTGTTAGACGGCTGAAGCGCAAGCGCCCGTCGTGACAGTAGGTTTGCCGCCAGCCGGCGTTAGCCTGAAAACTTACCCATAGAACATGCTTGCCCTTGATTTGTAGGGCTTTCAGCAATGGCGGCGCAAGCAGTGCGATGGAGTACACACCCGCGATCGGAACTTGCGCCTCAAGCAACAGTTCGACCCAAGACTGCACCAGTTCCGCGTTGGTCAAAGCACACAACAAGACCTGATCGTCACGCCGCCCATCGGTCAAGCGTCCCAGTAGATTCGCCAGGCGATAGGGTGTGGTGCGATAGATCTGCTGCAGCTTGCGTTCCAGCACTGCTTTGCGGTCGCGTGAACTCAAATGCGGAACCGCGTCAAGGCGAAAATCTTCCTCGATCAAATCTGTGAGAAAGTAAGTTGGAAGCGGTTGGGTTTTCTGCAGATACTCGGCGAATTGTGTCTGGCCGCGCTCGCCCGTTGCAAAGGCACGCTCCGCGAGCACCTGCCCGCGGCCCCAAACCACGGCGATCAGGTGGTCGTTAGAAAGGTAGAGGAATTGCTTGCGCATAGCGGGGTTAGTACTTGAGCTTGCCGATGGCGTCGTAGATCGGACCGAACACCGGCCACAAGATCAGCAGCATAATCAGACCCAGAACAGCGATCATCACCGGCTGGATCATCTGTTGCACCGAGCCAATCGATTCATCGATATCGCGATTGTAGAAGTACGCCACATTGGCGAGCGATTCGCCCAGCGCTCCAGTTGACTCGCCCACGCGCAGCATACGCAGAACCAGCGGCGGAAACAAAGCAGTCTGCGCGAACGCTGCGCTGAGAGATTGTCCGTCCGCGATGGCGCGTCCGGCGCGCTTGAGGCCTTCCTCCAGGACTTTGTTGCCGACGATACTCTCCGAAATCCGAATGCTCTCCAGCACACCGATGCCGTTGCTGTACATCATAGAAAAGTACGTCGAGAAACGCGCCAGGATGATTTTCTGCGCCACCGGCCCGAAGAACGGCAAACGTAGCCACATACGATCGAACCATTCGCGCCCGCGCGGATCGTGCTTGATCCACATGCGCAACGCGGTGAAGACTAGTGCTGGCACGGCGATCAGCAGATACCAATAGGAAGACATGAATGCCGAGACAGCGAGCAAAGTCTGTGTATGAGCGCTCGGCACCGGTTGCAGCGATTTGATGACTTGCGCCAGTTTAGGCACAAGAAAAACAAGCAAGAACATCATAGTGCCCAAAACCAAGGCGCCAGAAACAATAGGGTAAGTCGCCAGGCGCCGCGTTTGCGCTGAGATTTCGTCCTGCCATTTCAAATTTTCCGTCAATTTCTGCAGCACCAACGAGAGTTGCCCGGTTTCCTCGCCGGAGCGCACCAGACTGACGAACACCGTATCGAAAACTTGCGGGTGATCGGCAAGCGCCTCCGACAGGCGCTTTCCGCCTTCAATGGCCTCCGTTAGATTGGCGAGCACCTCGCGAAATTTCGGTGCGCTGACACTGTCGCGCAGATCGCTCAGCGCCTCGATGATGGGCACCCTGGCTCGCAGCAACTGCTCCAAATGAAAGCAAAAATTGATCAGCTCTTTGCGTTTGGTGCTGGCGCTGCCGAAGTAGCTGCGCGGGCGGCGCGCGGCGCGCTCGGTGATGAGATCCAGGCTCATGCGCTTCAGGCGCATTTCGAGATCGAGCGCGTTGAGCGCGTCTAAATTGCCGCGCACAACTTTGCCGCGCGCGTCCATGGCCCGATAAGTGAACAGACCCACGCCGGTCCCCTACGCGAGCCTATCGGTAAGATCGACGACGCGCGCGATCTCCTCTAGCGAACTCTCTCCCGCCAACACGCGGTCGATGCCATCGTCGGCCAGCGTACGAAAGCCTTTGGAGTCCGCCAGCTTGCGCAACTCGCGGCCGGTTGCGCGTTGCGCGATGCGCTCGTCCATGTCACCGTCCAGCTTAAGCGTTTCGATAATCGCCTTGCGCCCTTTGTAGCCGGTGTTGCCGCAATGCGCGCAACCAGTCGCCTTATACAGCGTGAGCTCGGACTGATCGTTGGTGATGCCGAGGATGGCGCGTGTGGCAGCATCCGGCACGTATGCGCTCTTGCAGCGCGGACACAAGCGCCGCACTAAACGCTGGGCGATGATGCCGATGATGTTACCGGCCATGATATCGGGCAGCACACCAAGGTCAAGCAGCCGAGGAATTGCGCCGACCGCTGAATTGGTGTGCAAAGTCGTGTACACCTGGTGCCCGGTCATCGCCGCGCGAAACGCCATGTCGGCGGTTTCACGGTCGCGCACTTCGCCGACTAATATCACATCCGGGTCTTGGCGCATCATCGAGCGAATACCATTGGCAAAGTCGAGTTTTACCGCTTCGTTTACCGATGTCTGCCGAATCAGCGGCATTGGATATTCGACCGGTTCCTCCAGCGTCATTATGTTGATCGCCTCGGTGTTGATGCGATTCAAAATAGAATAGAGCGTAGTGGTCTTGCCGCTGCCGGTCGGACCAGTCACCATGATGATGCCCTCCGGGCGGGCGATCATGAGTTGCAGCAATTGCAGATCGCTGTCGCGGAAACCGAGGCGTTCGAGCGGCACGATGCCTTTTTGGCGGTCGAGAATACGCAGCACGATGTTCTCGCCGTGCGTGGTCGGCTGGGAGGATACGCGGAAGTCGACCGGGTGGCCGGATAGCGTGATCGAGATGCGCCCGTCCTGCGGCGCGCGCGTTTCGGCGATGTTCATGGCACTCATTACCTTCAAGCGCACCACCATCGCCGGCCAATAATTAATATGCACGGACCTTATTTGGCGCAACACGCCGTCGATCCGGTAGCGAATCCGCAGGAATCCTTGCTCGGGCTCGAAGTGGATATCGGAAGCGCCCTGCTGTGCAGCATCATTTAGTATGCCGTCGATTAAGCGCACGACCGGCTGACTGTACTCGTCGCGCTCGGCCGCAATGCTTTGGAAATCGATTTCGCCGGTTTCGATCTCGGTCAAGATGCCGTCGATCGATAGCTCGAAGCCATAGTATTGCTCAATGCCGGCGGTGATATCGGATTCTTTTGCCAGCACGGGCTCGACTTGAATATCGTCGCGCAGCAGCGCGCGAATTTGATCGAGCGCGACAACATCGGCAGGATTCGACACCGCCAACAGCAACCGTCCTTGTTCACGGTCGAGCGCGACAGGCAGCACTTGATGCCGGCGCGCGGCTTCTTTGGGTATCAGTTCGAGCGCGGCGGGGTCGACAATGGTGTTCGACAAATCGATGCTGACCTGCCCCAAGCTTTCGGACAGCACGTCACGGATCGTCGCTTCGGATACGAAGCCCAACGAGACCAGCAACTTGCCCAGCGGCTGATGGCGCTTCTTTTGCTCGATAAGGGCGATACGCAACTGATCGATGCTGATAACGCCCTTTTCGAGCAGGGCTTCGCCGAAGGGCTGTTTAGGCAGTGGCGCGGACATCGGGAGAAGACGCTTTACGGCAGCTTGAGTTCGCTGATGCGGCGTTCAAGCTGCGCCCGGTTGAATTGCGCTGAACGCGCTTCGCTCAACTGCTTGGCACGCTCGTAGTAGTTCAGCGCGGCGCGCGGTTGGTTCAGGTGGTCCAGACTTACCGCGAGGTTATACGCATAGTCGGGATTATCCGGATCGAGGCTGTAGGCGTTGAAATAAGCTTGCTGCGCTTCCGGCCACCGCTGCTGGCGTGCGAAATCGTTTCCCAGTGCGAAGTGCAAGGGATGCGAAGTAGGTTGTTCCGCAAGCTGCGTCTTGAGACCGCTTTCGCTGGAAGCTCCGCTGGCGCCGGCGACGCTCGCCAAACCCGCGAGCGCAACGTCGTTCTTGGGGTCAAGCTCTAGAGCGCGCCGGTAGTGGCTCCGGGCGCTTTCGCGATCACCTTGGCTCGCCGCGATGGTGGCTAAACCCAATTCGGCATCGACGTTGAAGGCATCGCTGTTTAAGACTGCTCGATAGCGCTGGGCGGCTACTGCTGCGTTACCCGAAATGAGCGCCTGATAAGCTGCCGCAAGATCAGGATGCAACTCGATCACTGCCGCGCTGCGCTGCACGCTCATACTTGATTCGTCGCCGCTATTTTGGTTGCGCGCGCGCTTCGCCTTACCTGGCTTGTCGGGTGATGCTCTAACAGCAGCGTCATTTTCCGCTTCCGCTTGCTCTTGTTGCACCGCCCAGGTATCCGCTGCGGGTGGCGCGTTGCGTGCCGGCGCTTGGCGCGAACGAGTGACTTTCTTGCCGGCAGGCGCAGCGGCTATAGCCACGGGCTCTTGGTCGGCGTCGTCGTCCGCAGCGACGCCGGAGGCGGCAGTGGGCGGTTCCGCCGCGCTGGGTTGTGGCTCGGCTCCAGCGCTGGTTGCCGCCGATTCAGCAGGATTCGCTTTGGCGTCAGGCAGGCTAGAGGCATCTGGCACGTGCGCGCCGGCGGGTGCAGCGGATTCGGCTGTGTGGGCTAAGGTGCTTTGCTGAGCCGATTGGCTGGCCCCGAAGCCGTCGGCGCTTGTATCTGTCGGAATCGAAACAGTCTCGGCTGCTTGCGGCTCGACAGCGAGTGATGAGGGTTGCGCTGACAATTGCGCTGCGGTGTCGCCGGCAGCGGAGGCGGGCGTTGCCTGCGGCTGCGGCAGCGCCGGCGTACTCGACGGCACGGGCAGGTTGGCAACAGCCGCCGCCGATGAGCCTGACGCTGCGGTGGGCTCACCGCGCTTTACCGTCCAGAAATAGACCAGCGCACTGGCGACGGCCAGCGCCGCGACGGCAATGCCTGCAATCCAAGTCCCGCCGAGAGAAGGCTTGCGCACCGCTTGCTTGGCAGCGAACAACTGCTTGGCGCTCTGACGCTCTACTTCCTGTTCCTCAGCCTGCCGCGCGGCCGCGCTGCGCAACGCCGGCTCTTGCATGGCGCGCGCAACAGTCGAGCGCGCGGTGGAACCAGCGGCGACATAAGGTTCAACTTTCTCCGCGCTCGGCTCGCGCAAGTCGAGATCGATATTCTCTAGGCGAATCTTAGGATCTGCGCCCGGCATAGCCGTTTCTTCCGCCTGCGCCTTGTTGCGCTCGGCTTGCTTTAAAGCGTCGAGCAACAAACTCACTGCTGTCCTCTGCGCGGTAGGGATTCGCGCAATGCACGCATTTCGCCGTCGAAGCTGCTGCCGCCCACAACGACCGGCCGCAGAAAGATGACCAGCTCGCTTTTAATGTTCTTGTCGTTGCGGTAGCTGAACACATCGCCCACAATCGGCAGCTTCGACAAGCCTGGTATGCCGTCCCGGTTTCGCTCGACGCTGTCTTGCATCAAGCCGCCCATGACGATCACTTCGCCGTTGGCCACCCGCAGCAGCGATTCCATTTCGCGAACTTGAATCTCCGGCACGCGATTGTCGAAGTTCGCGCCGGACAAACGCGGTCCGGGGTCGATCACAAATCCGGTGATACGCGAAATGGTAGGCCGCACGATAAGCGACACTTCATTGTTTTCGGCGATTTGCGGCGTTACCGTCATAACCAAGCCGACCGGCACCGTATGCGGGGTGCTGGTGACGTCGGTGCGCGAGCGGTTCACGCTATCGCTTTCGGTAATCTTGACGTCTACGGTGAAGTACACCCGCTCTTCGACGACTTTCAGCACGGCCGTCTGGTTGTTGAGCGCGGTGATCTTGGGGCTCGACAAAACGCGTGTCTTGCCAAAGCTGCTCAAGGCGCGAATCGTCGCCGTGATGTTGCCCAAGCTGGAGGTTGGATCGATGTAACCGATCGTCAGATTGGGCGGCGTCGAGGCATTGCTGCCGAGCAGGCTTTGGTTAAAACTAAGGCCAGTACCATCTCGAGGCAGCCGACTCCAGTCAACTCCAGCCTGATACTCATCACTTAGGAGCACTTCAACGATGGTCGCCTCAATCAGCACTTGGCGCCGCGCGGCGCCCAACACTTGATCCAGAAACTCCTGCACGCGTTCATGTTGGCGCGAGTTCGCGCGCACCGACAAGATGCCCGATTCGGGATTGGCGATTACCGATGCCGCCTCACGGTAGGTAACTTTGCGCGTTACAGTGGTGCCGACTTCCTCGAGCTGGGCCGGTTTGGGACTCGTTGCCAACGACGGTGGCGCCTTCGCGCCAGGCGGGTAGGGCGCTCCGGTGCCGGTGGTCTGAGTCGCGCTGCGTTGCTCCACCTGAGTCTCGGTTGTGCCCTCAGGAAAAACCTTGTCGGTTTCGCGCAGCATGTCTTTGATGTTCTGGACCAGCGTGTCCCAGAATTTGTTGTTTGAAACAAACGAGACATTGGAACTTGACACATTACCGGCGAAGCTGCCGCTCGGCAGATTGCTGCCGCCGCTTTGCGCACCGGTGCCTCCGGTGACCTGCGTGGCGGTGCCGATGTTGCCCGAGGCATTGCGCGCGATATTGACGTAGTCGATCTTATAGCTGCGCAGGTAGGGGGTATCGGGCATGACCGAAAGGTTGCTGCCCTCTAATTCAAAGCGCATGTCAACTTGTTTGGCGATGCGCGCGAGGATTTGCGGCAACGTTTGATCGACGGCGTTCAGGGTAACGTTGCCTTCTATGCCAGGGTGAATGTCAACGTTTACTTTGGCATCGCGCGCGACGGCAAACAGGAGCTCGCGCACGCGAATGTTGTTGACCACGACGGTGTAACGCTCGGCGCGTGCAGCCGGTTTTGGCGGCGGCGGCATGACCAGCTTGTTGACGGGAGGAGGGATGTTACCGGCGCGCGCGGGCGGCGCTTCCACGTGCCCCTTGGACGCTTCCATGGGCGCAGTGCCGCAGGCGGTGAGCAAACACGCCGAGCTCAGCGCGAGGGCAGAAATGAAGCGAGGCAATGCGCCCAAGTGAAACTTACTCCTTAGAATTTTCGCGTAACCGCCTCTTATAAAATAAAAAAAGAGCGCTGGCAAGTTACCTGCTTTTGCTGGCATATTGGCGCCACTTAGTTGTATATGGCCTCCTGGCGCACAACGCCGACGGTGCGCATGTAGGGTTGATACTGTCGTAAGCTGGATGGCAGAGCGGACAGCGCACGCTGCGCCTCGCGCCGGTCCGCGAATGGCCCGTAGAGCACGCCGATCTTCTTGGTGCCGCTCAACCGTAGCGCGTACTGATGCAGTTTCTCTTCGCCGAGCATGGTCACTGCGCGAGCTATAAACGCGCCCCGCTCGCTTGCCTCGGTAAAGTTTGACAGCATCAACTGTATGACCCAGTTCTCGGCCGGCTGCGCCAGCATCCATGTGCGGCTTGCTAGCCACGCCGGGGTGTCGCTCTCGGCCGCCGCTTCCGCGCGCTTTGCTGACGTTGTCGTCGCGACCGCCGCAGCCGCCACTGGTGGCTCAGTTGTCTCTGTTGCCTCCGTTGCCTTAGTTGCCTCCGTTGCCTCAGTCGCCTTTACCTCAGGCGCGAGCGGCGCAGGCGCTATGCTTTCGGCGGGCCTATCTGGCTGCACGGCTAAACCGCTTTGGCTCAGCGAGGCAAGCGAGGCGGCCGGGGCGCCTGGCGCGCTGGCTGCAGTGCTGGGCACGCGTTGCGGTGCGGGCGGCACTGGTGCGGTTGGCGCGCGCGCGGCTGCGCTACCTGGCTGGGTTCGCGCTTGCATAGCATTGTGGGTAAATACCCAGACAAGGATGCCGCCAACAATGGCTCCTAATATTGAGAAAGTCGCTATTGTCCATGGAGTATATTGCCGCTGGCGACCAGGCTGAAACTCACCGTCGCGAATCGCGGCCTTGACATGACTCGGCTCGATATCGTGCGTGTTGTCGGCGAACGCGGCCAACAGCGACTTATCGGCGATGATGTTGATACGGCGCGACAAGCCTTGCGAAGCGCGTGTCAATAAGCGTGTGCAGCGCACATCGAATAGGTCGGGGCCGCGGTAACCGGCTGCGCGCAGCCGGAAGTTCAGATACTGATTCACCTCGCGCTCGGATAGCGGCTGCAACGTAAAACTTTGGGTGATACGCTCTTTGAGCTGACGCATGTGCTTCAGCGCCAGATGCGCGTCGAGTTCAGGCTGGCCGAACAGCACGATCTGCAACAACTTGCTGTTTTTTGTTTCCAAATTGGAGAGCAGCCGGATCTCCTCTAGTGATTCGAGCGGCATCGCGTGCGCTTCGTCGATCAGAACCACCACGCGGCGGCCGGCTTCGTGCAGCTCGATCAACTTGGTTTGCAGCACGCGCAGCAGTTGCGCGGCTTGCAGACTGCGCGGTCCCTGAGCGCCTGCGTGCGCCTTCGTGTCGAGCCCCAAGTCTTCCGCGATCGCCCCTAACATTTCGTCGCGGGTAAGGCTCGGGATCGCCAAGTAGATCGTTTCCACCGTTTCCGGCAGGCGCTCGGCGAGCATGCGGCACAACATGGTCTTGCCGGTGCCGACCTCGCCCGTGACTTTCATCAAGCCTTCGCCCTGGACCACCGCGTACACCAAAGCGTCGAGGATTTCGCCGCGTTGCGCACCCTCGTAAAACACCTCGGTATGCGGTGTAATCTTGAACGGCGGATCGGTCAGCCCGAAGTGGTTCAGATACATCTCAGCTCATCTCCTGCACGGCAAGTTCCCAGCAGCTGAATCGCGCCAACCCACGCTTGCTCACGGCTGATTGCGCGCCTCCGTATTGCGCTTGGCGATGATTTCCATGCGGCTGTACAGCGTCGTGCGGTTGATGCCCAACATCTTCGCCGCTTGACTGACATTGCCGTGACACAACGCGAGCGCGGCTTCGACGTAGGCTTCTTCGGTTTCGCGCATCATCTCTTCGAGATTGAACGTGTTCTCGCGCGCCAGACGCGCCTTGGCGAGATCGAGTGGCGAGCCGCCCTCGCCGGCGAGGTCGGCCGCACCACCGGCATCGGCTTGCAGATCAAACTCCGCCTCGATCTCGCTGCGTCCTAACGTGTGACCGGTGAACTTGGTGGTGAGGCGGATAACGATGTTCTTGAGTTCGCGCACATTGCCCGGGAAGCTGTAGTTCAGCCAGGCGGCCACGGCTGCCTCGTTGAGTTCGAATGCCTTCGAACCGATCTGCTTGGCGTACATGCTACGGAAATGATTGAGCAGCACCAGCTTGTCGCGCCCCAAATCGCGCAGCGGCGGCACGCTGATATTGAGCACGCTCAGCCGGTGAAATAAATCCGCGCGGAAACGCCCTGCCTTGATCTCGCGGCGCAGGTCGCGGTTGGTGGCGGCGATGATGCGCGCGCGGCTGGCGCGCGTTTGCGTTTCCCCCACGCGCTGGTACTCGCCGTTTTCCAGCACGCGCAACAGTTTCGCTTGTAGATCGAGCGGCAATTCGCCGATCTCATCCAAAAACAACGTGCCGCTGCCGGCGTCTTCAAAGTAACCGGATTTGGCGCTCACCGCGCCGGTAAAGGCGCCCTTGGCGTAGCCGAACAAGGTCGGCTCCACCAGCGTGGGCGAGATCGCCGCACAGTTGAGAGCAAAATAGGGTTCGCGAGCGCGCGGGCTCAAATGATGCAGCGAGGCGGCCACGCGCTCTTTGCCGCTGCCGGATTCACCTTCGATCAGAACCGGAAACGCGGAGCCCGCGTATAGCGCGAGCTGTTGCCGCAACTTTTGTAGCGGTGGGCTCTCGCCGACAATGGTGTAGGTGTCGGACACGGCCGGCGATGCAATCTCGTCATCCTCGTCATGGATTTTCAGCGCATCAAGCAGCAGCGTCTTGAGATGATCGGGCTCGCACGGCTTCGGCACCAAGTCGACCGCGCCCAAGGCGCGCGCGCGGCGCGCGTTGGATTCTTCATTCTGTCCCGACAACACCAATATGCGGATTCCGGGGGCGTGCGCCAGCAGTTCGCCGATGAGCTGAAAGCCCTCATTCGGCAGCTGCGGCGTCGGCGGCAACCCGAGATCTACCAGCGCGAGCTGCGGCGGCGTGGCGCGCGTGCGCAGGTGTTCGATCGCTGCCGGACGCGAGTCGCGCACCTCGATAGCGAAATCGCGGCTGAGCACGAACTGCAGCGTTTCCGTGATGAGTGGGTCGTCATCAACGATGAGCAGCGCTGGTTTTTCAGTTGGATTTGTTTTCGCCACGCTCTTCATGATGCTGCCGGACAGGTACAGTTGACCACGTAGGGCCGTTGGCAAATTCTAAGGTTTTGTCGGAAACGCAACAAGCGCATTTCGCCAGCGCTCGGCAAACTTCCGTATATCATTGTTGCAGTTGAGGAAGTGTTACTATCCGGCAACCCCAGCTACCGCCCTTTGCGTGCCAGCCGCCAATCTTGTCGAGATCGTCGACCTTAGCTTCGGTTACGATCAACGCCCCGTACTTTCCGGAATCAACCTCACCATCCCGCGCGGAAAAGTCGTGTCCATAATGGGCGGGAGCGGTTGCGGCAAGACCACATTGCTGCGCCATATCGGCGGGCAACTCAAGCCGACCCGCGGCCACGTCAGCGTCGATGGGCATAAGGTGCATGAACACGATGCGTCGGGTCTGTACCACATGCGCCGGCGCATGGGCATGCTATTTCAGTTCGGCGCGCTGTTCACGGATATGTCGGTGTTCGACAATGTCGCGTTTCAAATGCGCGAGCACACCGATCTGCCGGAAACCATGATCGCCGACCTAGTGTTGATGAAACTACAAGCGGTCGGGCTGCGCGGTACCGCGCGATTGATGCCTTCCGAATTGTCGGGCGGCATGGCGCGGCGCGTGGCCTTGGCGCGCGCGGTGGCGCTCGATCCGATGCTGGTCATGTACGACGAGCCGTTCGCGGGCCTCGATCCGATTTCCCTTAGCGTCATCGGCCAGCTCATCCGCAAACTCAACGACGCCCTCGGCGCGTCTTCTATCGTTGTCACCCACGACGTGCAAGAATCGCTGGCGATCGTCGACTACGCTTATTTCGTTGCCGAAGGCAAGATCGTGTTTCATGGCACGCCGGCGCAGATCCGCGCTTCGAGTGAACCCTTCGTGCACCAGTTCGTGCACGGCGAAATCGATGGGCCGGTGCGTTTTCATGTTGGCGGTGCCGATTACCGCAAAGACTTGGGGTTCGCTTCCGCCCATGCTTGATACCGTGACTCACGCGATTGCCGAACTCGGCCGCAAGACTATCGGCGGCGTAGAGCGCGTCGGCGCGCTCACGCGCTTCCTGGGGCAGATCTTGTTTTCCTCCGGCGCTAGTTTTCGCCGCATCGGCCTGACCATTCGCGAGGTGTATTTCAGCGGCGTGCTCTCGCTCATCATCATTTTGGTCTCGGGCTTTTTTGTCGGCATGGTGCTCGGCATGCAGGGCTACGAAACCCTGCAGACCTACGGGTCGGAAGAAAAATTGGGCGTGTTGGTGGCGCTCTCGCTGGTGCGCGAATTGGGGCCGGTAGTCTCCGCGCTGCTCTTCGCCAGCCGCGCCGGTTCGGCCATCACCGCAGAAATTGGCTTGATGAAAGCCACCGAACAGCTCTCGGCGATGGAAATGATGGCTGTGGATCCGGTATCGCGCGTGGTGGCACCGCGTTTCTGGGGCGGGGTTATCTCCATGCCGCTGCTGGCGGCGATGTTTAGCGCAATCGGCGTGTTCGGCGCATACATCGTCGGTGTGGTCATCATCGGCATAGACAATGGTGCGTTCTGGTCGCAAATGCAGGCGGCGGTGGATTTCCGTTACGATATCGTCAACGGCGTGATCAAGAGCATCATATTCGGCATTGCAGTGTCGGCGATCGCGGTATTCGAAGGATTTGCCGCACCGCCCACAGCGGAAGGAGTTTCCGGCGCTACCACGCGCACGGTCGTGAGTGCTTCGCTGGTGATCCTGGCGCTGGACTTAGTCCTTACCGCTTTCATGCTGCGGGGTTGGCGGTAGAGGCCGTCTGCACGCGGATGCGCCAGGCAAGGCTTACAGAGGTACTTATACGCGCGCAAGCGCTAAGCGAAGTCTTACACATGGGATCTACGCGCGCGGACGCGCAAAAAAGTAGAGCTTGGAGATAAATATGGCGCGCTCGGCGTTTAATTTTTGGGTTGGCGTGTTTGTGCTGGCAGGCTTTGTCGCTTTGCTAGTGTTGGCGTTGAAGGTGGGCAATCTAGGTTCCGACGGCGTGCGCGATCCGTATCGTGTCAAAGCCCACTTCAGCAACATCGGCGGACTGAAGGAGAAGGCGCCGGTGCGCAGCGCGGGCGTGCTGGTTGGGCGGGTGGCGCAGATCCGCTTCGACAACAAGCGCTACGACGCCGAAGTCACCCTCGAACTCGACAAACGGTTCGCGTTTCCTACTGATACGTCCGCCTCGATACTGACCTCAGGAATCTTGGGCGAGAATTATGTAGGCTTAGATGGCGGCGGCGAGGAAGTCATGCTCAAAGAGGGCGATGAGATGAAACTCACCCAGTCCGCCGTGGTACTGGAGCAAATCATCGGACAGTTCCTGTACAGCAAGGCGCAGGAAGGCGCCCCCAAAAAAGCCGAATAGCGTCCGCGATAACTATCTGACGAACAAGATAATCTAAGCAAAATCGTCAACGCACCCAACGATGACTCGTTGATTCTTTGGTTGATTCGTAAGACGGAGGTATTCATGTTTTCGAAGCGTTTGCAATTTTTCTTGGCGGCGTTGGCGCTGTTCGCTGCCAGCTACGCAGGGGCGCAAACCGCGCCCGACGCCATGATCAAGACTGTCGCCGAAGACGTGCGCGCGTTGATCAAGCAGGACAAAGATCTGCAAGCCGGCGACGCCAACAAGATCTATGCGCTAATCGAGGAGAAAGTATTTCCGAATCTGAATTTTGCGAAGACGACGCGCCTGGCGGTCGGCAAGAGCTGGACGCAGGCCAGCCCCGAACAGCGCGAAGCCTTAATCAAGGAATTCCGCAGCTTGCTGGTGCGCACTTACGCGACCTCGCTGCGCCAGTTTCGCGATCAGCAGATCGATTACAAGCCGCTTGCGCTCAGCCCTACCGATACCGATGTGTTGGTGCGCACTAACGTGATCCAGGACGGTCAGCAGCCGGTTGGCGTTGACTATCGCGTGGAAAAGGGGGCGGACGGCTGGAAAGTCTACGATATCGTGGTCGATGGCGTCAGCTTAGTGACGACTTATCGCGGCGAGTTCGCCGAACGCGTGCGCCAAGGCGGCATCGACGGGCTGATCAAGGCCTTGTCGGAGAAAAACCGCGCGGGCCGCGGTTAGCTAGTCCGTTGCCGATCATGGTGCGCGTCGAGGGCGAGCGCCTAAGCGTCACGGGTTCCATTTCGATGGACAACGCGCGCGCGCTGCTTGACCAGGCGCTGGCGCAATTGCGGCCGCCGCAGACGATTATCGATTTGGCTGAAGTGACCGAAATCGATTCTTCGGCGGTCGCGCTGTTGCTGGAGTGGCGGCGTGAGGCGCAACGCCGCAATATCGATCTGCGGGTTATCAATGCCCCGGCGAGCTTGCGATCGCTCGGCGAGCTCTACGGCGTGACCGAACTGCTAGGCGCCGTTTGAAAATCCTGACCGACGCTGGCGCCGCTTCGCCGAATGCCTGGTACGTCGAGCGGGAATCTCGTAATATCCAGCAAGCCTCAACAGTACTTCCTAATTCGTAGTGACCCCTGCGGTTTCCATTCGTGGCGCGCAAAAGCGCTTTGGCGCAGTGCACGCGCTGCGCGGCGTTGATCTCGATATCGAGCAAGGCGAATTCTTTGCCTTGCTCGGTCCCAATGGCGCCGGCAAGACCACGCTGATCAGCTTGTTGGCTGGCTTGACGCGCCCCGACGGCGGCAGCTTGCAAGTGCTTGGGCACGATGTCGTTAAAGACTATCGCCAGGCGCGCCGCATGCTGGGCGTGGTGCCGCAAGAGTTGGTATTCGATCCGTTCTTCACGGCGCGAGAAATGCTGCAGATTCAGTCCGGCTACTTCGGCTTGCGGCATAACGACGCGTGGATCGACGAACTGCTGCAGCGCCTGCACTTGAGCGATAAAGCCAATGCCAACATGCGCGCCTTGTCCGGTGGCATGAAGCGGCGCGTGCTGGTGGCGCAAGCGCTGGTGCACAAGCCGCCGGTCATTGTGCTGGATGAGCCGACTGCCGGGGTGGATGTGGAGTTGCGGCAGGTGTTATGGGCATTCATCCGTGAACTGAACAGCCAAGGCCATACCATTTTGCTGACGACGCATTACTTGGAAGAAGCCGAATCGCTGTGCAAGCGCGTGGCCATGTTGAAGCAGGGCCAGATCGTCGCGCTCGATACCACCGACAACCTGCTGGCGCGCTTTCATGCCAAGCGCTTGCATGTAACGCTCGAGGGCGAGAGCTTGCCGCAAGCGCTGCGTGCGCTGGTGCTCTCACAAGACAAGAACAAATTTGTGCTGAATCTAAGCGACTATTTCGCGCTCGAGCCGGTGACGCAGGAACTGCGCAAAGCCGGCGCGAACGTGCTGGAAATGGAATTGGTGCAGCCGGACCTGGAAGAAGTGTTTGTTACCATCATGCGCGATCAATAGTGCCGCAGCCGCTCGATGACACCCGCGCAAACCGCTAAACAGCAAACAGTATTCCCTGTTAACTCAGAACAGAAGCCGGTCAGTGGGTTTTACACCTTGCTGTATAAGGAAATGTTGCGGTTCTGGAAGGTCAGCTTCCAGACGGTGTTCGCGCCGCTGCTGACGACTCTGCTGTACTTGCTGATCTTCTCGCACGTCATGACCGGCAAAGTCGAAATGTTTCCCGGTGTGCCGTACGCCAACTTTCTCATTCCGGGCTTGATGATGATGGCAATGCTGCAAAACGCCTTCGCCAACACTTCGTCGAGCCTGACGCAGTCGAAGATCACCGGCAACATCGTGTTCGTGCTGCTGCCGCCGCTGTCGCATTGGGAGATTTTCGCCGCTTATGTCGCCGCCGCGATCGTGCGTGGCCTGGCGGTCGGCTTCGGCATTTGGCTTATTACCATGTGGTTTTACCCGACGCCGATGCAGCACCCGTTTTGGATATTGGCGTTCGCGCTGTGCGGCACCGCGTTCGCCGGCGCGCTGGGTGTGATCGCAGGCATCTGGGCAGACAAGTTCGATCAAATGGCGGCGTTTCAAAATTTCATCATCACGCCACTGACATTCCTAGCCGGCGTGTTTTACTCGATTCATTCCCTGCCCGCGTTTTGGCAGAAACTATCGCACCTAAATCCGTTTTTCTACATGATCGACGGATTCCGTTATGGTTTCTTTGGGCATTCGGATGTGACGCCGTGGGCGAGCTTGGCTTTCGTGGCGGTCTCGGCCCTGGCGCTATCATTTCTCGCCGTGGAACTGCTGCGGCGCGGATACAAACTGAGACACTGAATTGGACACGCAATTGGAAATCGAGGGTTGGAACAATGGTTCGTCCTGAAGACGTTAAGCGCTACATCCAAGATGGCCTGGACTGCACGCACGTCGAGGTTGCCGGAGACGGTCAGCACTTCGAAGCGATTATCGTCAGCGCCGCTTTTGCCGGCAAGAGCAAAGTCGCGCAACATCAAATTGTCTACAAAGCGCTTGGCGATCGTATGCGTGAGGAAATTCACGCGCTTTCGATGCAGACACTCACGCCGGAACAATGGGCCGAGCGATAGTTCGAACAGGGCGCTGCTCGTGGCAGCCGGAGCCTGAATGGACAAACTAGCCATTCAAGGCGGCACACCGCTCGCCGGTGAAGTCGCCGTTTCCGGTGCCAAGAACGCCGCGTTGCCAATACTTTGCGCGGGTTTGCTCAGCGCGGAACCGCTGTTAGTGACGCACGTGCCGGACTTGCGCGATGTCACCACCAACATCAAATTGCTCGAAGTGATGGGTGCGCAAGTGCAGCGCGACGGCGACAAGGTATTCGTCGACGGCGGCAAAGTCAGTGAATTGGTCGCGCCCTACGATCTGGTCAAGACCATGCGTGCGTCTGTGCTCACGCTGGGGCCGCTTACCGCGCGATTCGGCGAGGCGCGCGTGTCGTTGCCGGGAGGCTGCGCCATCGGCTCGCGCCCGGTCGATCTGCATATCAAGGGCCTGCAAGCGATGGGCGCCGAGATCACTATCGAGCACGGCTATATGCATGCCAAAGCCAAGCGGCTCAAAGGCGCGCGCATCTTTTTCGATACCGTGACCGTGACCGGCACCGAGAATCTGATGATGGCGGCCGCGCTCGCCGACGGCAAAACCGTGTTGGAAAACGCCGCGCGCGAACCGGAAGTGGTGGATTTGGCGAATTGCTTGATCGCCATGGGTGCCAAGATCGAAGGGCACGGCAGCGACATCGTCACCATACACGGCGTCGAGCGCCTGCACGGCGCGAGCTATCGCGTCATGCCAGATCGTATCGAGGCCGGCACGTTTCTAGTGGCTGCGGCTGCGACCGGTGGCAACATCACCGTTAAGGATGTGCGCGCCGATATTCTCGATGCGGTGCTCGACAAGCTGCGCGAAGCCGGCGCCAGCATCAAAGTCAACCAAGACTCGATCACGCTCGCGATGCGCGGCCGGCCCAAAGCGATGAACCTGCGTACGGCGCCGTACCCCGGTTTCGCTACCGATATGCAGGCGCAGTTCATGGCGCTCAACGCTATCGCCGAAGGCACGGGCGTCATCACCGAAACGATTTTCGAGAATCGCTTCATGCACGTGCAAGAGCTGCGCCGCCTTGGCGCCCAGATCGATATTCAAGGCAACACCGCGGTGGTGCGCGGCGTGGAAAAACTCGAAGGCGCAACGGTCATGGCGACCGACTTACGCGCTTCGGCATGTCTGGTGATCGCCGGACTTGCCGCGCAAGGCGAAACCGTCATCGACCGCATCTATCATCTCGATCGCGGCTACGAGCATATCGAAGACAAGCTGTCTAAAGTTGGGGCGAGAATTCGGCGCGTGCACTAGCGCCGATCGCGCTGCGCTAATCCGTGCGGCGGCCGTGCGGTAAAATGCCAGCCTTGCCGCTCCGACCTCATTCCCGATCGTGTCGATTACGCTTGCGCTCTCCAAAGGGCGCATCTTTGAAGAAACCACGCCGCTGCTGAAAGCCGCAGGCATTGCCGCGGCCGAAGATCCGGAGACTTCGCGCAAGCTGATCATCGGCACCAATCGTCCCGACGTGAACATCGTCATTGTGCGTGCCACCGATGTGCCGACCTATGTGCAGTACGGTGCGGCGGATATCGGTGTGGCCGGCAAAGATGTTCTCATGGAGCACGGCGGCGAAGGTTTGTATCAGCCGCTCGATTTACGCATCGGTGTTTGCAAGCTGATGGTCGCGGTGCCGGCGGGTTTCGACTACGCGGCGGCGGTGGGGCGCGGTGCGCGCTTGAAGGTCGCGACGAAATACTTGGACACCGCGCGCAAGCATTTTGCGCAAAAGGGCGTGCACGTCGATCTCATCAAATTGTATGGCTCGATGGAGTTGGCGCCGCTGACCGGTTTGGCGGACGCCATCGTCGATCTGGTCAGCACCGGCAACACGCTGCGCGCCAACAATTTAGTCGCGGTAGAGGAAATCGCGCCGATCAGCGCGCGCTTGATCGTCAACCGCGCGGCGATGAAGTTGAAGCGCGACGGCATTCAAGCGCTGGTGGATGCATTTAGCAAGGCGGTGCCGGGCCGTGCCTGAAATTCGCAGGTTAGCGACGACGCAAACCGATTTCGACGCGCAGCTTGCAGCGCTGACGGCGTTCGAGGCGGCGCAGGACGATGGCGTCGACCAAGTCGTCGCCGCAATTCTGGCCGACGTGCGCCAGCGCGGTGACGCCGCCGTCCTCGACTACACAGCGCGTTTCGACGCGCTGAGCGTCACCAGTATGACTGCGCTGGAACTCGCACCGCACGAATTACGCGCTGCGCTGACCGGCCTGGCGCGCGAAGATCGCAGCGCCCTGGAAGCCGCGGCCGAGCGCATACGCGCTTACCATCAGAAGCAGCTGGCGAGTTCATGGCAGTACACCGAAGCCGACGGCACCGTACTCGGCCAAAAGGTGACGCCACTGGATCGCGTCGGACTCTATGTGCCGGGCGGCAAAGCGGCCTATCCTTCGTCGCTGCTGATGAACGCGGTGCCGGCGAAGGTAGCGGGCGTGGGCGAAGTCATCATGGTCGTGCCGACGCCGCGCGGCGAGAAGAATGCGTTGGTGCTGGCCGCTGCGGCCATCGCCGGTGTGGATCGCGCTTTCACCATCGGCGGCGCGCAAGCGGTCGGGGCGCTCGCGTACGGCACGCAGACCGTGCCGCAAGTAGATAAGATCGTCGGGCCGGGCAATCAGTACGTGGCCGCGGCCAAGCGGCGCGTGTTCGGCGTGGTCGGCATCGACATGATCGCTGGGCCATCGGAAATCTTGGTCATCGCTGACGGCAACACCGATCCCGATTGGGTGGCGATGGATTTGTTCTCGCAAGCCGAGCACGACGAGATCGCGCAAGCGATGCTGTTGTGCCCCGATGCCGCGTACATTGAGCGCGTGGCGACGAGCATGGACAAGCTGCTGGCGTCGATGCCGCGCGCCGCCATCATTCGCGCTTCGTTGCGAAATCGCGGCGCGCTGATTTTGACGCGCGATCTCGACGAGGCATGCGCGATCAGCAACCGCATCGCGCCGGAGCACTTGGAGCTGTCGGTGGCGCAGCCGCAGGCGCTGGTGGCGCAGATTCGTCACGCCGGGGCGATTTTCATGGGACGCTACAGTTCGGAGGCGCTGGGCGATTACTGTGCCGGGCCGAATCACGTCCTGCCAACCTCGCGCAGTGCGCGCTTTTCTTCGCCTTTGGGTGTATACGATTTTCAGAAACGCTCGAGCATCATTCACGCCTCGCCCGCCGGGGCGCGCAGCTTGGGCGCGACTGCTGCACGCTTGGCCGACGGCGAGGGTTTGCCTGCCCATGCTGCGTCAGCTAGATACAGGCAGTAGGATGTTTACGCTATTGGCTCAAGATGGGAGTTATCAACGAATAAGTCAAGTAGTATGTTCTGTTGGTGAGCAGTTGCCATGACCAACCCTCTAATCCGCCCCGAGATTGCGGCGCTTTCCGCGTATCACGTGCCGCCGAGCAAAGGCATGGTCAAGCTCGACGCCATGGAAAACCCGTATGAGCTGCCGCTGACGCTGCGGCAAGAACTGGCGCGGGTGCTCGCCGAGGTGCCGATCAACCGCTATCCGGATGCGGGTGCGGCCGAGCTCAAGGCGGTGCTGCGCGCCGCGATGAAGATTCCGCCCGCCAGCGAGGGCATGGAGATTCTGCTCGGCAACGGCTCGGACGAGATCATTCAAATCATTGCGCTCGCCGTGGCCAAGCCTGGCGCTGTCATGCTGGGGCTGGAGCCGAGCTTCGTCATGTATCGCGTCGCCGCCACCTATGCCGGCATGCGCTACGTCGATGTCGCCCTCAATGCAGATTTCACCCTTGATCTAGCGGCCACGCTCGCGGCCATCCGCACGCACCGGCCCGCAGTCACGTTCATCGCTTACCCGAACAATCCCACCGGCACGTTGTTCGACGCCGCTGCCGTGCGCGAAATCATCGCCGCGGCGGCGCCGGGGCTGGTGGTGGTCGACGAGGCGTACTTTGCCTTTGCCGACGCAAGCTTTCTGCCCGAACTGGCACAGCACCGCAACCTGGTGGTGATGCGCACCGTTTCCAAGCTGGGCTTGGCAGGCATACGGCTCGGTTTCGTGTGCGGCAGCAGCTATTGGATCGACGAATTCGACAAACTGCGCATGCCCTACAACATCAATGCGCTGACGCAAACCGTGGCCACGCACCTGCTGCGTAACCCGTGCGCGCTCTATGACCAGGCCGAGGCGCTGACCTTAGCGCGCGGGCAGTTAGCGGCCGAACTGGCGCGGTTGCCGGGTGTGGCCGTGTTTCCGAGCGCGGCGAACTTCATTTTGTTCCGGGTTGCAAACGCCACTACGGTGTTTGACGGGCTCAAGCAACGTGGTATATTGGTTAAGAACCTCAGCAAAGCGCACGCCCTACTAAACGATTGCATCCGGGTGACAGTTAGTACCCCCGAAGAAAACCAGCAATTCCTCTCCGCGCTTAAAGCCTGTTTGTAACCCTTTCTCCTCCTTCGTCCAACGCACGCTCCCCTTCCGCTCGTTCGCCGCACCGCATGCGCGAAGCAACCATCAGCCGCAATACCCTGGAAACGCAGATTTCCGTCAGCCTGAATTTGGACGGCAGCGGACGCGCGCAGCTTGCCACTGGCGTGGCGTTTCTCGATCACATGCTGGACCAGATCGCGCGCCATGGATTGATCGATCTGAATGTGCAGGCGAAGGGCGATTTGCACATCGACGCGCACCACACTGTCGAAGACATCGGCATTTCCATCGGTCAAGCCTTCGCCAAGGCCATCGGCGACAAGAAAGGCATTAGGCGCTACGGCCATGCCTACGTGCCCTTGGATGAAGCGCTCTCGCGCGTGGTGATCGATTTATCCGGCCGGCCGGGCTTGGAATTTCACTGCGAATTCGTGCGCGCGCGCGTGGGCGAATTCGATGTCGATCTGGTGCACGAATTCTTTCAAGGCTTCGTCAATCATGCGTACGCGACGCTGCATGTCGACAACTTGCGCGGCTCCAACGCGCATCACCAAGCCGAGACGATTTTTAAAGCGTTCGGCCGGGCGCTGCGCATGGCGTGCGAACTCGATGCGCGTACCGGCGCGACGCTGCCCTCGACGAAAGGCGCGTTGTAACTTTAACGCCATGCCGAAACGGGCTGCATGAACCAGATCGCCGTCGTCGACTACGGAATGGGCAATTTGCGCTCCGTTGCCAAGGCGCTGGAGCATGTCGCGCCGAAAGCGAACGTGGTCATCGCCGCCGATGCGCGGACCATGCGCACGGCTGATCGAGTGGTGTTCCCGGGCCAAGGGGCGATGCCCGATTGCGTGCGCGAAATGGATGCGCGCGGCTTGCGCGAACCGCTGTTGGCGGCGGCTGCGAGCAAGCCGTTTTTAGGGTTGTGCATCGGCTTGCAGATGCTGTTCGAGTTTTCCGAAGAGGGCGACACGCCGGGGCTGGGCTTGCTCGCCGGGCGCGTCGAGCGCTTTCGCGATGACGACATGCACGATGCGCAAGGCCATAAGCTCAAAGTGCCGCACATGGGCTGGAACCAAGTGTATCAGGCGCAGGCACACCCGATTTGGCGCGGCATCGAAGACGGCGCACGCTTCTACTATGTGCACAGCTACTACGCCAAGCCGCGCGACGCATTGCTGCGGGCGGCGTACAGCGAATACCCCAAGCCGTTCGATTGCGCGGTGGCGCGAGCGAATTTGTTTGCGGTGCAGTTTCACCCAGAAAAAAGCCAAGCGGCCGGTCTGCGTCTGCTGGAAAACTTCGTTAGTTGGAATCCGCAGTAGGAGCTTGAGGGGCACTATGTTGGAGGTTGAGCTGTGATTTTGATTCCCGCGATCGACATCAAAGACGGCCGCTGCGTGCGCTTGCAGCAGGGTGATATGAGCAAGTCGACGGTGTTCTCCGAAGACCCCGCCGCTATGGCCAAGCACTGGCTGAGTCTAGGCGCGCAACGAATTCATCTGGTCGATCTGGATGGCGCAGTGGCCGGCAAACCGAAGAACGAACCGGTGATTCGCAGAATCGTCGAAGCGATCGCCGGGGCAGTGCCGCTGCAACTCGGCGGTGGTATCCGCGACATCGAGACGTGCGAGCGTTATCTCGACGACGGCATCGACTACGTGATACTTGGTACCGCCGCGGTGAAGAATCCCGGCTTGCTGCATGAGGTGTGCGACGCTTTTCCGGGCCACGTCATGGTCGGTTTAGACGCCAAGGACGGCAAAGTGGCCATTGACGGCTGGTCGAAGATGACCGGCCATGACGTAGTCGATCTGGCGCAGAAGTACCAAAGCTACGGCGTCGAAGCGGTCATTTATACCGACATCGGCCGCGATGGCATGCTGAGCGGTGTGAACGTCGATGCGACGGTGCGCCTGGCGCGCGAGTTGACCATCCCGGTCATTGCCAGTGGCGGCATTAAGAATTTGGACGACGTCAAAGCCCTGTGCGCCGTGGAAAGCGAAGGCGTCATGGGCGCCATCACCGGTCGGGCGATTTACGAAGGCAGTCTGGATTTTGCCGCCGCCATTAAGTTGACTGAGCGGGTGGACGCGTAGAGGGTGAATAAGTGAATGCGTGAATGAGTGAGGCAAGTTTGTTTCGAGTGCTGAGCGGCGCAGCCAAGTATGAAGTTTTTTCTGCTGCTTTGGGTATTCTCGCTCATTCATGCATTCACGCATTCACGCATTCACTGCCGCCGTGCTAGCCAAACGTGTCATTCCCTGCTTAGATGTCGATCGCGGCCGCGTCGTCAAAGGCGTTAACTTCGTTGGCCTGCGCGATGCGGGCGATCCGGTCGAAGTCGCCAAGCGCTACGATTTGCAGGGCGCTGACGAAGTCACTTTCCTCGATATCACGGCGAGTTCGGATGAGCGTGGATTGATCATCCCTATCATCGAGCAAGTAGCCGAACAAGTGTTTATTCCACTAACGGTGGGCGGCGGTATCCGTAAGGTCGACGATGTCCGCACGCTCTTAAACGCTGGGGCCGATAAAGTCAGCATCAACACTGCGGCGGTGCAAAACCCGCAGTTGGTGGCCGCTGCGGTCGCCAAGGTCGGCTCCCAGTGCATCGTGGTTGCCATCGATGCTAAGCAGGTGGCACCGGAACCCAAGCCGCGCTGGGAGGTGTTTACGCACGGCGGCCGGAAACCGACTGGAATCGATGCGGTAGAATGGGCTGAGAAAGTGGTGAGCCTAGGGGCTGGTGAGATACTGTTGACGAGTATGGATCGGGATGGCACGCGGATCGGCTTTGATAATGTACTCCTGCGCCGAGTATGCGATGCCGTGCCGGTGCCGGTAATTGCAAGTGGTGGGGTTGGTACGTTGCAGCACTTAGCTGATGGCGTGCTCTTGGGCGGCGCGGATGCAGTCCTGGCCGCCAGCATTTTTCACTACGGCGAGCACACCGTGGGGGAAGCGAAGCGCTTCATGGCGGCGCACGGCATCGAGGTGCGGCTGTGACGAGCGTGGCCACCGAGACAGCTTGGCTGGAGCAAGTCAAGTGGGACGAGCAGGGCTTAGTTCCGGCGATTGCCCAGGACGCGTTCTCTGGCATGGTGTTGATGTTTGCTTGGATGGATCGGGCCGCGCTGGCGCAGACCGCAGCGAGCGGACAGGCCACTTACTTTTCCCGCTCGCGGGGTAAGTTGTGGCGCAAGGGCGAAGAATCGGGACATACGCAGCGCGTGCGGGAGATTCGTCTCGATTGCGACAATGACGTTGTGTTGCTGAAAGTTGAACAGGCAGGCGGTATCGCCTGTCATACCGGCAGGGCGCGCTGCTTTTTTCAGAAACTGGAAAACGGCCGTTGGCTGACGACGGAGCCGCTGTTGAAAGATCCGGGTCAGATCTACAAGTGATCGACGCGGACATTCTGGAGCGGCTGGCCGATACAGTGGAATCGCGTAAGGGCGCGGATCCGGCAAGCTCTTATGTCGCCGGACTTTTCAAGAAAGGCACCGATGCCATCTTGAAGAAGGTCGGCGAAGAGGCAACCGAGACCGTTTTGGCTGCTAAGGGTGGTGATAAACTGGCTCTGGTGCGCGAGACGGCCGACTTGTGGTTTCATACGCTGGTGATGCTTGCGCACGCAGGCTTGCGCCCCAGCGACGTGTTGGCGGAACTGGCGCGCCGCGAAGGTATTTCGGGCGTGGCGGAAAAGGCGGCGCGCGCTAAAGAGTGAAGTATGGCGACGGACGCAAACTGCATATTCTGTAAGATTGCCGCGGGTCAGATCCCGAGCAAGAAGGTGTACGAGGACGCGGATGTGCTTGCATTTCACGACATCCATCCGGTCGCGCCAGTGCATTTCTTGTTGATTCCGAAACAGCACGTCGCTTCGCTGGCGGAATGCGATGCCAGCCATGGCGCGATGCTAGGCAAGCTGCTGTTGCTGACCGCGAGATTGGCCAAAGAACAGGGTTTGCCGGACGGCTATCGCACGCTGATCAACACCGGCAAAGGCGGACACCAAGAGGTGTTCCACCTGCACATGCATGTAATCGGCGGCGGTGATCGTGTGTCGCGCATGAGCGAAACATTAAAACAGTTGTAGTTTCCGTTGAAGGAGAAGTCAGATGGGCACATTTAGCATTTGGCACTGGTTGATCGTCTTGGTGATCGTGCTGTTGATCTTCGGCACCAAGAAACTGCGCAATCTAGGTACTGACTTGGGCGGGGCGGTCAAAGGCTTCAAAGAGGGCATGAAGACCGATGACGAAGCCAAGAAGGAAGTTGGTGCGCTCAAGGGCGAAACCATCGAAGGCGAAGTCCGCGAGAAATCCAAAGCTTAGAGCACGGGCCGGGTGATGCTGCCATTCGCACGCCGCAGGCTGACTTTGCGCGGGCTGGTCGATGTTTGACGTCAGCTTCACCGAGCTGATGCTAATCGGCGTTGTCGCGCTGGTGGTTATTGGCCCCGAGCGACTGCCTAAAGTCGCGCGCACCGCAGGTCACTTGTTCGGACGAATGCAGCGCTACGTCGCCACCGTCAAAGCGGACATCGAGCGCGAAGTCAATATCTCCGAACTCAAAGACCTGCAGAACCTGAAGAAGGAAGTCGAAGTTCTGCAGAGCGAAGTCAATGCCGCTGGGCAAGAAATTGCGCAGGCCGCCACGGCGAACATCAGCATGGCGCAGAAGAGCATTGCCGAGATCCAAGCGCAAGCACAATTGACACCTGAGGTGAGTGGCGCCGGCGCGCTGGAACCGACTCCAGCGGTGGAGCGGATCGCACCGCTCGATGCAGCCGAGCCAGAAGCCCCACGCCCACAGATGGAACTCGGTTTAGAAGGCGGCGAGTTGCGCGGCGGTAAAGCCGCCTAACTTTAAATTGCACTGAGCCGCGCGTGGACCAACAGGAAACCTTTCTTTCCCACCTCATTGAACTGCGCGACCGTGTGGTTCGCAGCTTGATCGCGGTCGGCATTGGCTTCGTTTGTTTGTTTCCATTCGCGCCGCGGCTTTATTCTGTGCTCGCCAAACCGATGTTGGCAAAACTGCCGCAAGGCGGGCAAATGATCGCCACCGACGTGACGACGCCATTTTTCGTGCCGATGAAGGTGGCTGCCATGACCGCCTTTCTCATCACTTTGCCGTACGTGCTGTATCAGGTGTGGGCGTTTGTCGCGCCGGGTTTGTACCAGCACGAGAAACGCTTGGCGATGCCGTTGATCGTTTCCAGCACATTGTTGTTTTTCGTCGGCATGGCGTTCGCGTACTTCTTGGTGTTTCCGATGGTGTTTGGCTTCATTACCGGGTACGCCCCCGAAGGGGTGGCGGTGATGACCGACATCAATAAGTACTTGAGCTTTGTGCTGGGCATGTTCTTGGCCTTCGGTGTTGCATTCGAAACGCCGATTGCAGTGATCTTGCTGGTAAAGATGGGCGTGGTCTCGGTGCAGAAACTGAAAGAGTTCCGCCCCTACATGATCGTGGGCGCGTTCATCGTCGCTGCCGTCGTGACGCCGCCTGACGTCGTTTCGCAGTTCATGCTGGCGGTGCCGCTGTGTTTACTGTACGAACTCGGAATTTGGCTGTCCGGATTCGTCGGTCAAACTAAGCCATCGCAATCAACCGAAGTCGTCGAGAACTCCGGCAAGTAGCTAGCCGCCCCGCTTGCGCTGGCACTAACTCAGCAGCCGGTCGCGCAGTCCTTGGCGATCGTGTACGTCGAGCTTGCGGTAGGCTTCCTTCTTGTAATACTCCACCGAACCCAACTTGATATGAAGTTGCTCAGCGATGTCCGGCTGCGAGTGACCGAATGCGAGCCGCAACGCAACTTCGGTTTGCCGCACCGATAGGCTGGAGCGCTTCATGTTGTTGAGCAATCGGATCGGCATCGGCTCACGGTATTCGATCAAAACGCCCATACCTGCAGAAGTGTCTGGCAGTTTTGGTTGTAAAGAATAGCCATTCAGTAGAAACTCCCCCCAGCAGTTACGCAACTGCAGTTGTGGTGGCGCTTGTGTCGCCCCGGCAGGGGCGCTGTGAATCAGCGCTGCGATCTGATCCAGCAGCTTGGGGTTGTCTTCACGAAACGACGCCACTAAGCTGCGGCGCGAGATGGTCGGATGCGTCGCTAGGAAGAACAAGCGTTGCGCTTGCGGGCTAGCAAAGCTAACTTCCCCTTTATCGTCCAGCAGCATCATGCCGCTATAACCGCTGTCGTAGTAATGATCGAGCGGAATGTCGCTCGCCGTGGAGCGAGCCGGCGTGGCGAATAAGTCGGTCAAGTAACCGACGACTTTGGCCAATTCGCGCCGGTCACGCTCGCTGAACGGCTTATCGTTGGCGCTGCGGTACATGCTAAGTTGGCCGTAGCAGCGCGCGCCGCGCCGCACGATCGCGTACATTGCGTGGTGCGCGCCGAAATGACGCCAGATCTTGTCGTAATAGTCGCTTTGATAGAACTGCTCGGTCTGCGTCATGATCTGGATCATGTCTTTTTGCGCAGCGAAAGCGCGCAGGCGCGCCTTGAAGTTCGTTTGTGGCGCATCGTAAAACTCTTCGAAGTAGCGCCGCATCACCTCCGGCGGCAACAGTTTCTCAGCGCAAATATTGGTGATGTCATAATTCTCGTCAACCCAGAAGAAACCGTTCGAATCCGACGCAACCAAGTCATGCAAAGCCGTCAAGATGGCGGGCATGGCCAACTCCGGGCTTAAGCCCAAGTGGCAAAGCTGGCGCACGTGCGCGACGGCCGTGTTCGGCGTGCTGCGGGAAGGGACAGGGGCAACGCGGGTGAAAAGGCGATCGCTGTGCGACGGCGCGGGCGCGCGGCGCGCGGAAACCGGGGCTGAATGATTCATTGTTCTTCCAGTAGGCGGGAGGGGCTGTGTCTCCTGATGGATGCTAGTGTTCGCCCGTTGGCAACGCCTGTCAATGCTCCGCGGGGCGGGCTCGTCAAAGTCCCACCTGAACAGGGGGTATTCTCAATGTGCCGAGCTGTGGTTTTCTAGCGAACACGCGCGCACAGCTATCCCATGCAATCGTTGAAACGAACGCTGCCGGCCGTCGTCGCCCTCTGGGTCGCGGGTTGGTGCGCCGCATTCTTGTTTGCGTGGAACGCGCTCGACGAAAGCTTTGATTTGTGGGCGTTGTTTCATCTGCGCGGGGCGCAGTCGGCGCCCGCAGAAGTGCTTGTGGTCGGGCTGGATCAAGCCGCTATTACGCGTGCCGGAGGCGCCATCAGCGCGCCGGTGGAGTGGCCACGCGCCAAGCATGCACGCTTGATAGAACGCCTTCAAGAAGGCGGCGCGCGAGTCATCGCCTTTGATTTGGAATTCCACAAATGGCGCGGCGATGCGGGCGATCTGCAGCTTGCGCAAAGCATCGAACGCGCGGGCAATGTTGTATTAGTAGCGGGATTGGAGCAGGAGGTGGCTGCTGCCGAGACTGGGCGGAATCAAGGCGGCGTGCGCCAACTCGCCGAGCGGCTGCGCCTGCTGCCGCAAGCGTTCCGCTCCGGCGCCGCCGCGGTAGCGCCGTTCACGCTGCCGCGGCGCCCGCCCCGGGTCAATGGCTACGAAACATTCCGCGCAGCGGCGGGGGATTTGCCTGCCTTGCCGGTGGCCGCGTTTTACCGGTTCGCGCGCGAGGAGCATTTGCTTCTGTTTGACCTGATCGCGCAGATTCAACCGGGTGCACAACTGGCGGCGGCGCAGGCGCGCGCCCGCGCCCGCGAGCAAGAAGCCAGCATGATGGCGTTGCGGCGTCTGCTGAGCGCTGATCCAAATCTTGTGCAGCGCGTGCGCGCATTGCTGGCGCGCAATTCGGGACTTGGCGCTGGCCGCCTGCAAATGCTGCACTCGATACTGAATATCTATAGCGGTGACGCCTTTCGTTACTTGCGCTTCTATGGACCGCCGGGCACGGTGCGCACCATTGCCTACGATCAGGCTCTTACGGATAAGCAGATCGACTGGCGCGGCAAGGCGGTATTGGTCGGCTGGTTGCGCGAACAAGAAAAGGACATCTACTACACGCCGTTTTCAAGCGCGGAAGGCGACGACCTTGCCGGCGTAGAAATTGGGGCGACCGCACTGGCCAATTTGTTGCAGGACAAACCGCTGCGGCCGGTACAAACCTGGCGGCAAATGCTGCTGTTGTGTGCTAGCGCAGTTTTGCTCGGATTGATCGCAGTGAATTTGCGCGCAGCGTGGGTCGCACCGGCGGTCGCAGCGCTGGCTCTGGGTTACGTTTGGGTGACGCTGCGCCAGTTCGACATTCGCGGCATCTGGTTGCCGTTGTTGGTGCCTCTTGCCATACAGGCGCCTCTGGCACTGGCCTTGTCTTGGTGGCAACACATGCGCGAGCTGCGCCGGATGGCGGACGCCATTAGCCGAATGCTCGAGAACCGGTTGCCGCGCGAAGTCGCGCAGCGCATGGCGCGCGCTCTCTCGCCTAACCTAAGCGCGCAAACGCCCGCGCAGTGGTTGATGTATGGCACGTGTCTGCACACCGATGTGTCCGGCTATACCCGCATCGCGCATGCGCTTAGTCCGGAGGAGTTGTTTCGCGTCATGCAAAATTATTTCCGGGAACTCGAGCAAGTTGTTACTGCGCACGGCGGTTTCGTCGTCGATCGCGCCGGCGATTCCATGCTGGCGCTGTGGGTCTCCGCCACACCGGACCAAGCGCAGCGCGCGGCCGCCTGCCAAGCGGCGCTGGCCATGGTGCGCGCCACCACCCGCGCCGCCGCCGATCGCCAGCCGAGTCTGCCCACGCGCATCGGTTTGGATTCCGGCCAGATCTCGCTCGGCTTTATCGGCGTCGACGGCCATCGAGAATTCCGCGCATTCGGCGATATCGTCAACACATCGCAACGCGTGCAAGAGAAGAACAAGGCGCTGCACACTTGGGTGCTTGCCACGCGCAGCGTCGTGGATGGAGTGGCAGACTTGCTGCTGCGACCGGTCGGCAGCTTTCAACTGCGCGGGCGTGAAGCGCACACGGAAGTTGTCGAGCTGATGGACTCGCTGCGCGCGGCGTCGGCGCAACAACTGCAAATCGCGGCCGCGTTCGCGGCAGGCCTCGAAAGTTACCGTGCGGGACACAAACGCGAGGCGCGTGAACGCTTCGCACAAGTGCTTGATAGTGCGGCGCAAGACGGCCCAACGCTGTACTACTTAGAGCAGCTTTGGGAGGGGGGCAATCCGCCATCGCATGAAAACGGCGCACTAGAGGAATGATACTGGTAATAGAATAACTCCAGATATATTCAGAAATAAGGTTTTTCAGTCGATACCCTTAGATGTAAGTGTCCTCTGCGCCAATTGATCGTTGCTGGCACAAGGGTAGTTGACCGTTGACTAAATAACATTACTGCCTGGGGTCTGTGTACAATGTCCCGGTCCACTCGAAGGTGCGACCGCGTTTCAACGACTCAAGGGAGACAAACTTATGAGCAAGATCTTCGCCGTATTCGCGACGGTGTTTCTATGGGCACTGGCGGGACTCGCGCTAGCCGAGGACGCACCCGCACCCAAAAAGGAAGCCAGCGCCGCACAGAAAGCTCACCGGGAACGCATGTCTACTTGCAGCAAGGACGCAAAGCAACAAGGGCTCAAAGGCGCGGAGCGCAAGAGTTTCATGCGGCAGTGCTTGTCGGAAGCAGGCGGTGCGTCGGCACAGTCCGAGGCCGCCGGCCAGCGTAGCCAAGCCCCATCGTGCAGTAAGCAGGCTCGCGCTCAGGGGCTGAAGGGCGAGGCGCGCAAGACCTTCATGAAGGAATGTAAGGCGGGGATTGCCAGCGCGCCACAATAGCAGGCGCGCCTGCGCGCTCAACCGCTGCGGTGGCCGCAATCCGGCGCGAGCGGTACGCCTTGCGCAGCGCGAGCCTAAGCCGAAGGGTTGCTATGCAGCTTGCTGATGAGCGTTTCGATCATCTCGTGCTGAATGGTCAGCTCGGTCTGCTGGACCTTGAGCTTGCTCAATTGATCTTTCAGCGACTCTTGGTTCTCGTTGACTTTCGTCACACTCGCCAGGCGCTCTTCTAGCTGGATCTTGTGATCCTTGATTTGCTGGTCGATCGGCGCCAGCACGCCGGTGAGCCACTTTTCGCACTCTTGCCGCGCGTCGCCGAAAACTTCACGCGCCTGCGCCACCAGCACGCTGTAAAAGCGCTTGATGACGAAGTGCTTCTCGCGCCCCAGGATGTTGACCGGATCTTTGCAAAACTTCTCCGTTTCCGCGGCGAGCAGCTGTAGTTTGAGCTTGAAACGCTCCAAGTTGAGCGGCGGCAATTGCAGGGCCGGAAAACCGTGCTCGCGATGAAACAAATCATAAGCGCTCTGCATCATCGACTTGATCGTCTCGCTCAAGGAGTAGATGCGCTCGAACTGCTCGTTGATCATCGTGAACAGCGAGTTCATACCACGCGTCAGGCCCACCGTGGTCCAGGTGTTGTCGATCGCTTCCGCGCTTTTGTTGAGCAGCAAGTCAAGCTTGACGGGGTCGAGCATTTCCAGCAAGACGTCCCGCTGGACGATGAATTCTTCGCGCTGCACTTTGAATTCACCGACCGCTTGCATGTAGCGTACCTTGCGATCGCTGATTTGTTTCCACAAGCGCGTTAGCACCTCGCGGCCTTTGCCGGACAGCCCCGACGTCTCCTTAATACCCTCTTCCACCGCGACCATGCGCGCTTTGACGGCATTGCGCGAGGCGATCATCATCATGCCGATTTCCCCGATGACGGTGCGCGCCAAGATCTTGCGGCGGCTGGGGATGATGTCTTGCGCGATCATGGCTTCCAAGCGCTCGATGCCGCTTGCGTCAATCAGCGCGGCATCGTTCTTGATCTTGCCGAGGAGCGCCTTTTGCGCCGACAGCGGCAGAACATTGGCGGTTGGCAGATTGAGTTGTTTGGCCGTGTGATCCACTTGGCGCTGCACCGCGCGTTGAATCTCCTCTTGCGGCTTCAACTCGTCCCACATCAAGTCGACCTTGTTCAAGACCGCGATCCGTTTGCTCACTGAAGGGGGCACATAACGCTGCCACACTTCCATGTCGGATTTGGTGACGCCGGTGTCGATGCCGAGCAGAAACAGCACGGCGTGAGCGTTAGGTATGGTGCTGAGCGTAAGTTCGGGTTCCAGTCCTAGCGCATTCAGTCCTGGTGTATCGACGATGGCAATGCCATTGGTCAGCAGCGGGTGCGGGTAGTTGATCATGGCGTAGCGCCACGCTGGCACTTCCACCGTCTGCAGTTCCGCGCTGGTCGGTTTTTGCGTCTGCGTATCGGTCACCAACCCCATCTGCCGCGCTTCCATCGCGAAGATCTTCTTCGTCTCCGCCAAGCTTTGCATCGCGCTTTTCATATCCGTGGCGGAGTTGACGTTTAAGCGGATCTTGATCCACTCGATCGGCATGTGCTTGAGCTGCGAAATCGGCTCTGAGCGGTAGCGCGATTCGATCGGCAGCAGCCGCACATAGGGTTCTTCGGCGGGGTCGTGGAACAACTCGGTCGGGCACATCGTCGTGCGCCCGACATCCGACGGCAGCAAGCGCTGCTTAAAGTCGGCAAAGAACAGCGCGTTGATCAATTCGCTTTTGCCACGCGAGAATTCGGCGACGAAAGCCAGCGTCAAGCGCCCGTGTTGAATGCTCTGCGTGAGCTCGTAGAAGCGCAGCGAGTGGCTCACGTCCATCTGGCCGGTCTTTTCCAGCCACTCTTGATAGCCGGCAATTGCGGCTGAGAGTTCGCGCCGCCAATCGTTTAGGCGGGAAAGTTCTTGCTCTAAGCTCTTATGGGCGACCGCGCTCACTCGGGGCTCTTTTATTGTGGCAACAGCCCTATTAGACCATGGCTCGCGGACCTATTGAAACCTCGACCTGGTTCGTAATGGCGCAAAGATTCGTTTCTTGATAATACTAACAAAGGTATATGTTAAAAACCAAGTATACACGGGATCATTGATAAGATAGGGCTATGAGTATGATCACGCAAAGGATCGGGCTAGCCCCTCCAGCCAACGCAACGGCAACATGATGATGAGCTGACAAACGACAAACAGGATGAGCGGCGTCAAGTCAACGTTGCCGACCGGGGGGATGCGGCGCTGCAAGGGACGCAGGAACGGCCGCGTCAGCGCGCCGATCACGGCCGCGAGCGGGTTGTAGGGACTGACCCAGCTCATGATGGCTTGCAAAAAAACCGCGATGATTAACATGTACAGGCTGATCTCGAACAACCGGACGAGCGCCAGCAGCACGATGCTGAAAATTCCGCCTGCACTCGACAATGAGATCGGTTCGAGATTTAGCAGACCCAGGCACGCTAACAAAATGATCTCCAAAAGCCAGGCGAAGACCAGACTCGACAGATCCATGCCGTACAGGCCCGGCACAAATTTGCGCAGGGGCCGCACGCCGAAGTTGGTGAGGGCAATGACGAAATCAGTCAGCGGATTCTTCTGCGGCACGCGAAACAGCTGGAAGTAAAAGCGCAGCAGCGCGGCGAATATCACCAATTCAAAGGCCGTGCGCAGTAAGAACCCGAGAGCGTTGTTGATCATGATTTGCGCGCCGTTGCGGCGCCCAATTGCGCGCCAAGTTCTTGTGAACGCAGGGCTGCCGCTGCCACAGCTTTGGCGATTGCCGCCTCTACGCCGTGCGCGTGCAGCTGCTCGATCCCTTTCTCGGTCGTGCCGCCTTTTGAGGTGACGCGACGGCGCAACTCTGCTGCCGGCTCGCTGCTTTCCATGGCCAGCTTCGCGGCGCCTGAAAAAGTGTGCAGCGTTAGTGCTCGGGCGGTGGCCTCGTCCAACCCTTGCGCTTGCGCCGCCGCCTGCAGTGCCTCGATGAAGTAGAACACATAAGCAGGTCCGCTGCCGGAGACAGCAGTGACTGCATCTAAGTCTTCTTCGCGGGGCAGCCAGGCAATCGCGCCGACGCTCGTCATCAGGTCTGCCGCAATCTGCTTCTCGTCGCTGCTGACTTCCGGCATTGCGTACAAGCCCGAGATGCCGGCCAGTACCAGGGCCGGCGTGTTTGGCATTACACGCACGATGCGCCGGTGCCCGCCGAGCCAGCGCGACAAATCTTGCGTGCGAATTCCTGCGGCCACTGTGATCACCAGTTGATGCGTGAGTTGGCCGGCGAGCTGGCCGGCCACTTCGCTGATGTGTTGCGGCTTGATCGCCAGCACAACAATGTCCGCCGCGGTGGCCGCGGTCAGTGGCGCTTCGGCGTCGATCCCGTAGTTTGCGCACAGCCGCGCGCGCGCTTCGGCCGATACCTCCACGACCTTAATCGCATCGGCAGAAACGCCTGCCTTCAGCAGGCCGCCGATGAGCGCGCTGGCCATGTTGCCGCCGCCCACGAAGACGATCTTCATCGTGGGCCCCATGCGAACCGGGGCGCTGACACGCTCGCCCGCGATGCGAGATTTGCCCTAGTGCAAGAGTCGTTTCTCATCGCTATTGAAGTCCTACTGCCCGTCCAGGCACACGCGGGCCAAAGATTGCGGTGCCAATGCGCACCATGGTCGATCCACATGCAATCGCCGTTTCAAAATCGTCCGACATGCCCATGGATAGCGTATCGAGTTCGAAGCCCTCGTTGTTGAGCTCGTCAAACAATACGCGCAGTTGCTTGAAGCGCAGCGGGGCGAGCACGGCGTCCGGTTCCGGGATTGCCATTAGCCCGCGCAGCTTGAGGCGCGGCAATGCCCGCACTGCTTGTGCAAGCGGCAATACTGCGTTGGGCGATAGACCGTGTTTGCTGGCTTCATTACCTATATTGACTTGCAAACAAATGTGAAGAGGGAAACGTTGCTCGGGGCGCGCGTCATTGAGTCGTTGCGCAATTTTTTCGCGCTCGACGCTTTGCACCCAGTCAAAGTGCTGCGCAATCGCCGCGGTCTTGTTGCTTTGCAGCGGGCCGATAAAGTGCCATTCAAGCGCTAAGTCCTTGAGTTGCACAATCTTTGCAAGCGCTTCTTGCAAGTAGTTTTCACCGAACACGTGCTGGCCAGCCGCATGCGCGCCGCGGATACTGGCGGCGCTTTGGCCCTTGCTGACAGCGACAAGCCGCACCTTGCGCCCTCCTGCCGCTGCTTCAATCCGCGCTAGGCTGGCTTGCAAGTTCGCGGCAATCGTTGTCATAATCACATTTCCGTTTTTTACTTGGCGCGCCATCCCATGAGTTTCGGCTCCAATCTACGTATCGCCAGCACCGTCGTGTTCGTTAGCGTAACTGCCGGAAAATTATAATGGAAATCTCCGAACTCCTCGCGTTTTCCGTAAAGAACAAGGCCTCCGACTTGCATCTTTCGGCAGGCCTGCCCCCCATGATTCGGGTGCACGGCGATGTGCGCCGCATCAACGTTCCCGCGCTCGAGCACAAGGATGTGCACGGCATGGTGTACGACATCATGAACGACTTGCAGCGCAAGACCTACGAAGAGAATCTCGAATGCGACTTCTCGTTCGAGATTCCGAACCTGGCGCGTTTCCGTGTCAACGCTTTCGTGCAGCAGCGCGGCGCCGCCGCAGTGATGCGGACGATTCCGTCCAAAGTGTTGACACTTGAACAGCTCAATGCGCCCAAGATCTTCACCGACATCGCCAACACGCCGCGCGGGCTGGTGCTGGTAACCGGGCCGACCGGCTCGGGCAAGTCCACCACGCTTGCAGCGATGCTCAATTACATCAACGAGAACGAGTATGGCCACATCCTCAGTGTTGAGGACCCGATCGAGTTCGTGCACGAAAGCAAGAAATGTTTGATCAATCAGCGCGAAGTCGGTCCACACACGTTGAGCTTCGCCAATGCGCTGAAATCGGCGCTGCGCGAGGACCCGGACTACATCTTAGTCGGCGAGATGCGCGATCTCGAAACGATCCGCCTGGCGCTGACCGGTGCGGAAACCGGTCACTTGGTTTTCGGTACGCTGCACACCAGTTCTGCCGCTAAAACGATCGATCGGATCATTGACGTGTTTCCCGCAGCGGAGAAAGAGATGGTGCGCGCCATGCTGTCGGAAAGTCTGCGCGCGGTCATTTCGCAGACTTTGTTGAAGACCAAAGATGGCTCGGGACGCGTGGCTGCGCACGAGATCATGATCGGTACGCCGGCGATTCGAAACTTAATTCGCGAAGCGAAAGTCGCGCAGATGTACTCGGCGATCCAGATGGGGCAAGGGCTCGGCATGCAGACGCTGGATCAAAACCTGCAAGATCTGGTGCGCCGGAATCTAATCGGCGTGGCCGACGCGCGCAATGCCGCGCAAAACAAAGATCTCTTCCCGGGCTAGAGTCCCGACCCACCCGTTTCGAAGCAAACTTGCGCAGGAGAAAATCGATGTGTAGCAACATTGGCGAAATCGACACTGGGCGCGAAGCCCTGCGAGAGATTCTGGGGCGCCTTTGTGCCCCCCGCTGCAGCCTGCTTGGCAACCAAGCGAGCACGGCGACCAAGCATGATGGCGATTCTCGCCGTTGTTACTTTGAAATTGAAGGGCTGGGGCACTAGGAAATGGACAAAGAGTACGCAAGCAAATTCATGCACGAACTGCTGCGAGCGATGGTTGCGCGCAAGGGCTCGGACTTGTTCATCACCGCGGGTTTTCCGCCGGCCATCAAGGTGGACGGCAAGATCGCGCCCGTGTCGAATCAGAGTCTAACGCCGGCGCATACCGAGATGCTCGCGCATGCAATCATGAACGAAAAGCAGGTGAAGGAGTTCTCCAACACCAACGAATGCAACTTCGCCATTAGCCCGCCCGGCATCGGCCGCTTCCGCGTAAATTGCTTTGTCCAACAGGCGCGCACGGGGATGGTCTTGCGCACCATCACGACGAAAATTCCAACGTTCGACGAATTGGCGCTGCCGCCGATCTTAAAGGACGTTGCGCTGGCTAAGCGTGGCATCGTAGTGCTGGTAGGCGCAACGGGTTCGGGCAAATCAACCACGCTGGCGGCGATGGTCGGTCACCGCAATGAGAACAGCCATGGCCATATCATTACGATCGAAGATCCGATCGAATACGTGCACGAGCACCGCAACTGCATCATCACGCAGCGCGAAGTCGGCGTCGATACCGAAAGCTGGCATCCCGCGCTGAAGAACACGCTGCGCCAGGCGCCGGACGTGATTTTGATCGGCGAGATCCGCGATCGTGAAACCATGGAGTACGCCATCGCGTTCGCCGAGACCGGACATCTTTGCATGTCTACGCTGCACGCCAACAGCGCTAACCAAGCCCTGGACCGGGTTATCAACTTTTTCCCAGAGGAACGGCGCGCTCAGCTGTTGATGGATCTATCGCTCAATTTGCGCGCGTTCGTGTCGCAGCGCTTGATTCCGAAAAAGGGCGGGAAGGGGCGCGCGGCAGCCATTGAGATCATGCTGAATTCGCCGCTGATTTCCGACCTGATCTTCAAAGGCGAAGTGCACGAACTGAAGAGCGTCATGGCGAAATCGCGCGAGTTGGGCATGCAGACTTTCGACCAGCACTTGTTCGATCTGCACGAGGCCGGCATGATTTCCTACGAAGACGCCATGCGCAACGCCGATTCGGTCAATGACCTGCGTTTGCGCTTCAAGCTCGAGAGTAAAGTCGCGAAAGAGAAAGACCTCACCGCGGGGCTCGATCACCTGGAGATCGTGTAGGCAAGCGGCTCGTCGCGGGCGCTCGTGTTCAATCAGCGCCGGTAGCTTGCTTTGTCTCGCCGCGATTACTGCCCGCGACGATTTCGTATGCGAACAACCGGCATTCGAGCGGGCCGTTGAATAGCGGCACGCGGCGCGAAGCGCGCAGTCCGATCAGCTTGGCCAACTCCAAATCGGCGCTGAAGATGTGCACGCGCCAGCCGGCAAAATTGCGTTTCAGCCAGTCGCCAAGGCGCGGGTAGAACTGCCGCATTGCGGCTTGATCGCTTTGCCGCACGCCGTACGGCGGGTTAATGAGCATGACGCCGGCAGGCGCGGGCGCAGTGAGCGTGAGCGCATCCGCGCATTGCAGACGTACTTTATGCGCCAAGCCCGCGGCCTCTAGATTGCGCTTGGCGCCGCGCAGCGCGGTGTTATTCTGATCGGTGCCGAAAATCATCAACTCCGCATCTTCGCGCACTCCTTCACGCGCGGCGTCTCGGAGACGGCGCCACAAGCTCTGATCGAAGTCCGCGAGGCGGAAAAAGCCGAAATCGCGCTGCGCACCGGGTGCGATGAAGAGGGCCTGCTGCGCGGCTTCGATTAGGAGCGTGCCGCTGCCGCACATCGGATCGAGCAGGGGCTCGTGCGGTTTCCAGCCGGAAATACGCACGATGCCCGCGGCCAAAGTCTCCTTCATGGGGGCTTTTGCTTCGCCGCCGATGCGATAGCCGCGAGCGTGCAGCACTTCGCCGGATGTGTCCAAGTACAGCGTGAACTGTTGTGCTTCGAAGAACCCCATGATGCGCACGTCGGGCATGCGCACGTCCACATTTGGGCGTTTGCCTGACGCTTGCCGAAAGCGATCGCAAACCGCGTCCTTGATGCGCAGAGTGATGAAGTCCAAGCTCTTCAGCGGCGCGCGCCGCGCGTTTACCGATACCGCGATGCTGCGGCTGACGTTGAACCATTGCGGCCATGGCAGCGCCAGCGTGCGTTCGTAGATGTCGCGTTCATCGCGGTACTCGCCTTGATATACGCGCAACAGCACGCGCATCGCGATGCGGCTCCAAAGATTGATGCGATAGCAAAGCGCGCGATCTCCGGCGACGGCAACGCCGCCGGTTTGCTTGAGCGGGGCGCTTGCGCCGATCTCAGCCAGCTCCTGCGCCAATGCCTCCTCCAGTCCGCGCGCGCAGGTTACAAAATAGTACTGATTATCCAATACTGATCATCCTATACATCGAAACAGTTCTTTGAATATAATTGGCAGACTTATACCATGATCTGTATCACGCAGCTGGTCTTGCTGCCAGCGGCAGTTCAAGCGTGATTTCCACGCCCGATTGATCGCTGCGATTGCGAGCGGACACGCGGGCGCCGTGGAACTCGGCGATCAAGCGCACGATGTAGAGTCCGAGGCCCAAGTGCGGTGCGCTGCCGCCGGCACCGTCCGCACGCATCGACACCATCGATTGGAACAGACGATCTTCGATCGCCTCGGGCAAAGGCGGCCCTTCGTTAGCCACGCGGAGCAGCGCGTTGCTATCCGCGTGCCGCAAACTCACTTCGATGGTGCTGCCGCGCGGGGCGAAGTCCACTGCGTTGCTGGCGAGTTTGTCGAGCAATTGTGCGATTAACTCTGGCGCGCCTTCGATAGTCAGAGCTTCCGACGGCTTGCTCATGAGAAAACTATGGTTGGTATAGACGGTTGAGTAGCCGGCGACGCACCCGGCTACCACTTCGCCTAAGTCGAAGCGCTCCTTCTCCGCGCTTTGTAGCGCTTGCTCCAGGCGCGAAGCCTCGCCCATGCTGGTGACGATCGAATTCAGTCGCGCTAGACCGTCCTGCGCGCGGTCCATGTAGACTTTTGCTTCCCCCGGCAGGGGCTGCAAGCGCAAGTTGTCGAGCGAGGAGCGCACCACGGCTATCGGCGTGCGCAACTCATGCGACATCCTGCTTGCCATGCTCTCTAGGTACTTCGAATGCTCTGAGAGCTTAGTCAGCAGGCTGGAGAAACTGCGCGAAAGATCGCCGATCTCATCGCCCGCCGTGGAGCCGGTAATGAGTTGCTGCACACGCCCGTGCGAATCGACCGCCGCTTCGGCTTCGTCGCGCATGCGGCGGATGCGCGTTGAAAGGCGCGACGCGAACAACAGCAGCGATCCAGCGCCGAGCACAAACACCGCGAGCGTGGTGGTAAACAAGCCTTCCAGCGCCTGCTTACGCAACGCCATAATTTCGTTGGTGGTCTCTTCCGCAAGCACGATGCCGGCGACTCGATCGCCGTCCCATATTGGGTGCGCAGCCGAGAGAATAACCGTGCTGCCGTCGCGCGTCTGACGCCAGCGGTTCATCGGCTGTCCGCCGAGCGCCGCGGCCACTTCGGAGCCGAGCAGCTCGGAGGCGTCAGCGCGATCATCGATGAAATCGTCGTTAGGCTGCTTGAGCATCCGATCGTAGGCGCGCCGCAGTGTCGCTTGCTTGACGATTTGCCAATAGCGTTGCAACACAGAAGTGGGGCGTTCTTGCACCGGTGGCGTGGTTGAGGGGCGCCGTAACGAGCCGGTTTGCGCCAGCACGTGGCGCGCGCCGTTGAGGACCCAGATGCGCGCGGTGCTACGCCCGAGTCCGCGCAAGATTTGCGCAACTTCGGTTTCCGGGATGCGGATGGTTAGAAGCTGATCTTCCCGCTCTGTGCCGGCAACGCCGAGCGAGCTTTCTATGGCGCCGCTGGCTGCATCGTCGACATCGACGACTTCAAAGCTGAACTTGCGGCCGATACGGGCGAGTGGGATGCGCATTTCCAGCAAATAGCCGCCCGGTTCCAGCGCGACCACGGCCTCTACTTCAGCATCCGGCGCCATCACTCCTTGGGCGGAGGCATCCACAGCGTAGACCGGTAGCTTGCCGGAGTCGCCGACCGCCACCAAGTAGCGCTGGAAGGCGCCGTTTGGCGTTACCCATGCTAGACGCACATGATCGAAGAAATTTGGCGCGATGCTCTCGCTCTTGCGCCACACCACGCGATCGTCGCGCACGCGAAATAGCACGTAGAGATACTGTCCGTAGCGTCCCAACTGCGGTGTGACCGAGCACGTCGCGCCATACATAGTGCTGAGCGGGTGATGCGACGATGTTAAGCGCGGCACCACTGGGTCGGGATGCGGCCAGTCGTCGGTGCCGCCATCCAGGCGGATCGCCGCGACCAATGGCGGCACCACGATGCCAACATCGCTGGCATTGGCGCGGGCGCCTGGCGCGGAGGCTTCGAACAGCTGGGGCCGGTCGTGCAGCGCGGTGGCCACGGCACGCGCCGTGCCCATCAAGGCGCGCTCTTGCCCCTCGCGCTGAAACGTTTCGATCTGGCGGATGTATTCATAGCCGATCAATGGAATCGCCAGCAGCACCAGCGAGAGTACGAACACTTTGCTCCGGATCCCAGGTGAGAACAGCGAGCGCATAGCCTCTATATTCTGAGCGAGCGGCGAAAATACGGCTGGTCAAGTCGGCGCCCCGCCCCTGCTCCGAGGAGCAGGAGCGCACGTCGAAGATCTATTGTGCCTTCCAGCGGTAGCCCATGCCGTAGACCGTTTCGACTTGATCGAAGGCGGCGTCGGCCTGCATGAATTTCTTGCGGATGCGCTTGATGTGCGAAGTGATGGTGCTGTCGTCCACGACCACGTTGGCTTCCTGCATTAGCTGATCGCGATTCTTCACATGCCCTGGAAACTTCGCCAGCGCGTGCACCATCCAGAATTCGGTAAGCGTCAACTCGACGGCATTGGTTTTCCAGGTTGCCACGAAACGCTTCAGATCGAGCATGAGATCACCGCGTTCGATGATTTCCTCAGCACCTTCAGTGGCGGCCAGGGCGTCACTGCGGCGAAATAGCGCCGCGATGCGAGCAAGCAGGTGCGGCAAACTGATGTCCTTGGTCAAGTAGTCGTCCGCACCCAGGCGCAGGCCGGAGACGATGTCGAAATCGCTGTCACGCGCGGTGAGGAAGATGATAGGCAGTTGCTCTGACCGCGCACGCAGCTCGCGGCATAGAGCGAATCCGCCGTCGACTTCGGCGCCGAGCCCGACGTCAATGATTGCTAGATCGGGAAGCCGCACTTTGAATGAAGACATCGCGTCCAGCCGGGAAGGATAGGCGTGCACCTCATAGCCCTGGCGGCGCAAAACGTCTGCATAATTCTCGCGGATGGCGGGTTCGTCTTCTACGATGGCGATGCGCCGCACGGCGGCCTCCCTTACACTTGGAATAATCAAGGATATCTGCAGGTCGGCGCAAATATAGCACCGCCCCTCTGGTGCTTAGGCGTCACTGTGCAGTTGCCATCGTTTTGCCACAATTCATGAGCGCTTTGCAGGCACGCATCTCGCTTTCCGACATCCCGAGCAGTCAAATTGGTACCGTTGGTCGAACCCGCCACAGGAACAAAACCGGAGAGTTGAGTTTATGCAGCAAGAGGCCGCATCCCTAGATCGTCAAGTATTGCTGGATTTCGTCAAAACGCTGGGCGCGAGTTTCGCGGTCGGGTTGGCGTGGAGCATCGCCATGGCGCTCTTGGTTGTGGCGCTGGCGGCCAGTGCCGGGGCAGGTTAGAACGGCTTCACGATCACCAGTATCACCACCGCAAACAAGATCACTACCGGCAATTCGTTGAACCAGCGGTAGTAGACATGCCCGCGCCGGTTGCGGTCGTGCTTAAAATCTCTTACCAATTTGCCGCAATAGAGATGGTAGACAATCAACAGCGCCACGAGCGCGAGCTTGGCGTGCATCCAGCCGCCGGAGATGCCATAACCCAGCCACAGCCATAACCCGAAGGCTAAGGTGAGTATCGCTCCGGGTGTCATGATGCCGTAGAAGAGCTTGCGCTCCATGATCTTGAATCGCTCGATGCTCACTTCGTCCTGTGCCGTTGAGTGATAGACGAACAGGCGCGGCAGATAGAACAGGCCGGCAAACCAAGTCACCATGAACACCACATGCAGCGACTTCACCCACAACATCTACATACTCCTGAAAGGATAACTCAGAAAATAATATTTGAAGCCATTTAACAGTATTAGATGGCTATAGTATTGCATCGTCATTGCAGCAGGCGCCGCCGCATGATGCTCAGCGCGATGCAAAACCCGGTTGCACCATAGACGAGCAAGATCGCCACGTGCGCAGGCCAGCGCGCCGGGACTTCGCCATAGATGAGCGGACGCACCAGTTCGACCGCATGGGTGAGCGGCAAGACTTGGGCGACTGCTTGCATGGCCTCGGGGAGCTGGGATGGCGGAAAGAACACGCCGCACAGCAAGCTCATCGGCGTCATGATGAGCGTCATGTAGAACATGAAAAAATCGAAGCTGGGTGAAAGCGCCGTCATAACCAGCGCCATGCCGGCGAAGCAAATCCCGATCAAGAACGTGAGCGGAATAATCCAAAGGCTCAGCGGCGAATGCGTGAGCCCGAGCAGCCAGATCACCGCCAATATCGCCGTGCCGGACAGAAACGCTTTGCTCGCCGCCCATAAGAGTTCGCCCAAGACGATATCGTCGAGCGTCATCGGCGCGTTCAGAATGGCATCCCACGTACGTTGCATCTGCATGCGCGCGAAAGCGGAGTAGAGCGCTTCAAAGCTGGCGCTGTTCATTGTGCTAAAGCAAACCGTGCCGCCCGCTAGAAAGTTGATGTAGCGCACACCATCGACTTGTGGCAACAGCGCGCCCAAGCCGAAACCAAGGCCCAGCATATAGAACATCGGGTCGGCCAAGTGCCCGGTCATGGACGGCAGCGCATGCTTGCGCCACACTAAGAAATTGCGCCGCCATGCTTGCAGCGCGCGCAGGCTGAGCGCCGGCGGGCGCCAATCTCTGGCGGGGGAGGCAGGTGGGCGCGTGCTCGCGGCGCTATACGGTTTGCTCATGCTCGGATCGACACCTTCACACGGGGCCTATCAGTCGCGCAACTCGCGACCGGTCAATTTGAGAAACAAGTCTTCTAAGTTTGCCGGGCGGCGCAAGTAGCGCAACTCCCCGCGCTGCTGCAGGGTGGACACCAGAGCACTCGCATCGGCGCTGTAGCAAAACGCCGTTTCGCCGGTAAGCTCGGCGCGCGCGGCTAGAGGCGCGCCGTGTGATTCAAACCAGAGTTGCACGCCGTCCCCGAACACTTCGACCACTTCCGGCTCGATATGCTGCGCGACCAACTCGCGCGGCTTGCCTTGGGCAATGACGCGGCCGGCATCCATGATGATCAGCCGATGGGCGAGGCGTTCGGCTTCCTCCATGAAGTGCGTCGTCAACAGTATCGTCTTGCCCTGGTTGAGCAAGCGCCGCAACCGCTCCCACAACAAGTGCCGCGCTTGCGGATCGAGACCGGTGGTCGGTTCATCGAGGAAAAGCAAGTCCGGATCGTTGACCAGCGCACGGGCTAACGTCAAGCGCCGTTTCATGCCGCCCGAAAGCGTCTGTATGCGCGCCTCGGCGCGCTCCGTTAGCTGGGCAAAATCGAGCAGCTCTGGCAAGCGTTGCTTGATGGCTGCGTCGCTCAAGCCGAAGTAGCGGCCGAATACCATGATGTTCTCGCGCACGGTGAAATCGGGGTCGAGGTTGTCAAACTGCGGCACCACGCCCACGCGTTGGCGCGCTTCGCGCGCGCGCTGAGGCACCGGCAGCCCCAGTAGTTCGATAGATCCGCGCTCCGGTTCGCTCAAGCCAAGCAGGCAGCGTAAAGTGGTCGTCTTGCCGGCACCGTTCGGTCCGAGCAGAGCGAAACACTCGCCGCGTTCCAGGGCGAACGACACGCCGTTCACTACTTCGCGCCCGCCGAACGACTTGTGCAAATCGGCAACGGCTAGAACCGGCATGCGCTCGTGACGAGTTGGCGAATGATCTGCAAGCGGCGATGGAAAAAATGATCCGCGCCAGGCACCAGCGCGATGGGCAAGTTCTGCGGCCGCGCCCATTCCAACACCGCGGCGAGCGGCACGGTGTCGTCGACTTCGCCATGGATGACCAGCGTATTGGCCGGGACCTGCGCGACTTCAAAGCGATTGACGGCCGGCGCCACCAGCACCATTTGCTTTGCGCTTATGCGTTGGGCGACGCGCGTTTGCACATAGCAGCCGAAGGAAAATCCCGCGAGAAACACCGGCAGCGGCCCTTGCTCGCTTTGCGCGTGCTGGGCGAGCAAAAGCATGTCTTCGGTTTCGCCGATGCCGTGGTCGTGCTCGCCTTCGCTGGCGCCGACGCCGCGAAAGTTCATCCGGTACGCCGCGCAATCGAGATCGTTGAACGCGTAAACCAGTGTTTGCACGACTTTATTGTCCATCGTGCCGCCGTACAGCGGGTGCGGGTGCGCGATCAAGGCGATTGCGCGCGCGGCAGCTTTGGGCCGATCGAGCGCACACTCAAGACGCCCGGCAACGCCGGTCAAGGAAAAAGTGTTGCGCCGCTCTGGGATCAACGTTTCGAATCGATGCGCCTAACGCATCAAATCTTCAGCCGCGCGACCACGCGCTCGTTTACCAGATGCTCATCGATAATCTCGTCGATGTCATCTTTGTCCACATAGCTGTACCACACGCCCTGCGGATAAATCGCGATAACCGGACCTTCCTTGCAACGATCCATGCAGCCGGCGTTATTGACGCGCGCCTTGCCCGGCCCGCTCAAACCGAGTTCTTTGATGCGCTTCTTGGCGTAGTCGCGCAGTTCTTGCGCACCGGCGTCGTTGCAGCACTGCTCGCCGTTTTGGCGCTGATTGACGCAGAAGAAGACGTGATGTCGATAGTAGTTCACAAAAAAATTATACCTGTTCGTCTAACGCGGTGGAGTTTCGGCTTGCAGGCGGCGAACCGCGGGAAAGTAGAAAACAATAAACGCAAGCGCGAGAAACGGCCAAATTTCATTGAGCGTACGCGTCAATCCGGTGAAGTTGAGCATTTGCCCGTACGGCCAATCGTACCAATGCAGCACCGAGCGCGGCGAAGCGTAGACAGCGGTGAATTTCGCCATGAGCGCACCAGCCAGGATTGCGACACCACAACACAGCACACGCGCCGAGATATTGAGGCCAGCGGTGACCAGCAGCAATAGGGTGCCCAGCGCCAAGCCTGTGCTGGTGCCGGCCTCGAGCCAGACCAGTCCGGCGCCCGGTTTTAGCAGTGCAACGGCGGCAAGCGCTTTGAGCAGAAAAGCCAAGACGATAAGCAGCAACGCGCTCGCCAAGCCGCGCACGCGCCCCGTCATGAGCACCGATAGGAACAAGCCGACGCCGCACACGTTGAGCGCCACTGCCGCCGTCTGTGGCAGCCATAACAGCCGTTCGTGCTGTGGTGTCCAGGGGAAGCTCGCAACGCCGTACAGTGGAGCGTGCCGGATTAGACCGGCGCCAAGAAAAGGGATGGACGGGTTAAGTTGCGATATGAACCACAACAGCAGCAACGCCAGACCGATGTCCACCCGCACGCCCGGAAACAAGTGGCGCCGCCGCAGCGTGGCGATGCTGGTCTCGAGTGCCTTGTACCGGCTGAGCCATTCAGCGATGGCAGCGCCAACCAGCGCGCCCAGCAGGTTGCAACCCAGGTCGACGTTGGAAGCAAAGCGCACCGAGGGCAGATAAGACTGGGCTGCCTCCAGCACCAGGCTGAGCAGGCCTGAGGCCAGTGTGCCCAGCAGCAATGCCAATACCGGACGGCGGTACCTTAACAGGGAAACAGTGGCGAGAAAGCCTAACGGGACGTAGGCAATGACGTTAATGAATAGATCGAAATCGGTGACGTAGCGCGGCAGCGGCGCCAACAGAAACGCGAACGTCTCCTGCGGTTTGCGCCAGCCGCGGAACGGGCTGAGGCTCAAATAGATGATGACCAGCGCGTACGCGATGGCGAGCGTGCCGGCGCTCACGCGCGTAGCGGCGCGGCCGGATTCTTGCAGCGAGCTCATGCGGCTAGCCTACCACGAGCCGCTGCGCTTACTGTCGCCGCAGCGTCGCAAGGAAGGTTCGGATGCGCCGAGCGTTTGCACCGACGTCGTTGATGCCCACGCGCGACATCGAACGCATGTCTAGCACGCTGCCGCTGCCTGAGGGCGAGATGCGCAGCACGATGTCATCCTTGAAACCGAAGATCCGCGTGCTCGCCGTCGCTTCGATGCGACCCTCGTCGCGCTCGGCGGCGGCGATTGTCCATCCGGCGGCGCGCGCTGCAGCCAGGGCCTGATCGAATAGCGCGTGCGGCGCCTGCGCAGATTCGAAGGGTGCGATATCCGGGTATGCGGCTTTTTGTTGTTGCGCTATCCGCGCGCCGCCGTAGTTGAAGCCGTTCGGGGCGGCGCGCCGGGCAGATGCCAGCGCGACGAACTGGGCCGGACGCACGGTATCGGTGGTGATGTCGTGGATCATCGGCAAGCCACGCACTTGCTTGATCTGCAAAAGGACATACCCCGTTATCAGTGCGCCGAGCGCCAGCGCTGCAATCAGTCGCACGTTCAGCACCGGTGCTTTCGTGGCGCCGCCGAGCAGCCAAGCCGCCAAGCAGAGGATGAAACCCGCAGCGCTTGCGATGCTAGCGAAGGCGAGGACCTTGCGCAGCGCGAAGGCGTAGTCCCACCAACCGAAGCGAAAGCCGAGCGGCGCCAGCAGGACACCGGCGGCGCCGAGGAGCACCAGCCAAGAACCAGTATTTGCCAACAGCATTGCGGTGCGCATCAGCGGTAAACTAAGGCCACAATTTCCGGTACAGCTCCAGTGCCAGTAGCGCCGCAAAACCCGCCCCGATCCAGCGCAGCAAAGCCGTTTGCTGACGGTTGGCTTGCTCCAGAGCGGCAAGTTTGCGCTCTGATTCCTCCAAGCGCTGCGGATGCTCGGCAAGCGCCTGATGCGCCAAGCGCGGCAATTGAGGCAACAACGCGCTCCAACGCGGCGCTTCCTCGCGCACATTGCGCACCAGAGCACGCCAGCCGACTTGCTCGCTCATCCAGCGTTTCAGTATCGGCTTGGCGATCTGAACGACGTCTAAATCCGGGTCGAGTTGACGGCCCAGGCCTTCAATTTGCAGCAGTGTTTTCTGCAAAAGCACGAGCTGCGGTTGCACTTCCATTTTGAAGCGGCGCGAGACTTCAAATAGGCGCAGCAACACGCGGCCGAAATAAATCTCTTTCAGCGGTTTGCCGAAAATCGGCTCGCACACCGCGCGGATAGCGGATTCGAACTCATCGACACGCGTGTCTTTCGGTACCCAGCCGGCTTCGATGTGCGCTTCCGCCACGCGCTTGTAGTTGCGGTTGAAGAACGCCATGAAATTGGTTGCAAGGTAGTTCTTGTCCTCGTCGGCCAGCGTGCCCATGATGCCGAAATCGACGCCGGAATAGCGTCCGTCCCGCAGCACGAAGATGTTGCCCGGGTGCATGTCGGCATGGAAGAACGCGTCGCGGAACACTTGCGTAAAGAAAATCTCCACGCCTTCGCGCGACAAGCGCTTGATATCGACATGATGGCGCTTGAGTTCTTCAATGGCGTTTACCGGAATCGCATCGATGCGCTCCATCACCAGAACGCGCGGGCGGCAGTAGTCCCAGAACACTTCCGGCACGTACAACAAACGGCCATCGGCAAAGTTGCGTTTGAGTTGGCTCGCGTTGGCGGCCTCGCGGATCATGTCGAGTTCGTCGTGCATGGTCTTTTCGAATTCGCGCACCACCGCGCGCAGGCGCAAGCGTTTGCCATCGCTGAAAGCCCGTTCGACGAACCCAGCGAGAATCTCGAGCAACCCGATATCTTCGCGTATGGTCTGCTCGATGCCTGGGCGCACTACTTTGATAGCGCATTGCCGCCCCGTGTCTTTGCCCTGCGCCAGCACGCCGAAGTGCACCTGTGCGATGGAAGCGCTGGCCACCGGTTCTAAACTGATTTCGCGAAACACGTTTTGATGCGGCTCGCCGTAAGCGGCATCGAGCGCGGCAACGACTTGTTCGCTCGGGAAGGGCGGGACTTTATCTTGGAGTTTGGAGAGTTCTTCGATGATGTCGTAGGGGATCAAGTCTGGCCGCACAGACAACAACTGGCCGAATTTGACGAACAGTGGCCCAAGATGCTCGAGCGCCAAGCGCAGCCGTCGTGCGCGCGAGCCTTGTGGACGATGCCAAAACAGCACGGCGCGGATGAGGCGATGGAAGATGCGCAGGCGGTCATGCGCGCCGAGGAACTCCTCGAGTCCGAAGCGCAAAATGACATAGATGATTTTGATCAGCCGGGCGAGGCGCATGCTGCGATTCTACCTTGCGTCGCCCAAGCAGCCGCGCGGCCACTGCCCTAAAGTTTCTCGATGCGCTTGGCTAAACGCTCGACGTCGTCACGCAGCATATCGACCTCCTGCGCGAACGCTTCGACCGCTTCGCGTTTGGCGATCATCGGTTGTTCTTCAGTGAGATATTCCTTGACGCTTTCGGCGGTGCTCGCCGCAGCATCATTGCGCCAGATCCGCGCTTGGCGCAGTGCGCCGGCGATGCGGTGCGCGGCCACATCGCCGACTACGCGGCTGAGATCTTCCTCGTAGTCCCACTCCAAGTTTTCCGCCACGTAGGATAGCGCTGCGGCCAGTTCGGCGTCACCTTCGACGGCAGCGTCCTGCAGCGCAGACTTGTCGCGGGCCAGCAGGCGCAACCATTGCCCGGCGCTGAGCGTGATGCTGACCTCGGGCGCGGAGTCCGCCGGCGCGGGCTGCAGCAGTCCATCCGGGGCGACGATTAATTGTGTGGTGCTGAGCGGCGCGCGTATCCGAAACGATTTGCTCGCATGCATCTGCAGGCGATCAGTGGCCCAGCTTGCCGATTTGAGCAGGTGGTTAATCAGGCGCGCCGCGAGGCTATTGATGGAGGCGTCAAACATATGTTACTAGCGGTAGTGACAGTCTAGATATATTGTGTATATTTGGTGGAACGGATAGCCTGTGACCAGTATACTAAAGTAGGTCTAGAATTTTGTGCCCAGGTGCAGCGCCACGACGCCCGCGCTCAGGTTGTGATATTCGACTTTGCCGAAACCTGCAGCCAGCATCATGTGCTTCAGCTGTTCCTGGTCGGGATGCATGCGTATCGACTCCGCCAAATAGCGGTACGCGGCTTCGTCTTTCGCGATCCACTTGCCGAGTTTCGGCAGCACGTTGAACGAATATGCATCGTACGCGCCCTTGAGCGGTTGCCAAACTTTGGAGAATTCCAACACCAGCAATCGTCCGCCCGCGCGCAGCACACGGCACATCTCGGCAAGCGCACGCTCTTTGTGCGTCATGTTGCGCAGACCAAAAGCGACCGTGACGCAATCGAAATAGTTGTCGGCGAACGGTAAGCGCTCGGCGTCGCACTGCGCCAACGGCAGCACCTGCCCTTGCGCCAACAAGCGATCGCGCCCGACATCGAGCATGGCCGCGTTGATATCCGTCAACCATACTTCTCCGCTCTTGCCGCCGGCGACTACTTTCTTGGCGCAGGCCGCCGCGATGTCGCCGCTGCCTCCAGCGACATCGAGCACGCGCTCACCAGGGCGCAAGTTTGCACGCTCGATAGTGAAGCGCTTCCACAAGCGATGCATACCGGCGGACATGAAGTCGTTCATCAGGTCGTACTTGCCGGCCACAGAGCGGAACACTTCGCCGACGCGGCGCGTCTTGTCCTGCTCCGGCACCCGCTGATAGCCGAAGTGCGTGCTGCCGTCGCGTTCATAGCTCATCGTGAAGCTCCTTTCATGCGGGCCGGACGGCCGCTGCTGGGTCTCGACTGGCGCCTGAGCGCGCTAGTTTTTCGAGATATTGTTGCCAGAGACGATCTTGATTGGACCCGAGCTCGTGCAAGTATTCCCAGGAAAAGATGCCGGTGTTGTGACCATCGGAAAAACTGGGCTGCAACGCGTAGTTGCCTACCGGGTCGAGCGCGGTGATCTTGATGCCGCGCTTGCCCACTTGCAGGGTCTCTTGCCCCGGCCCGTGCCCGCGCACTTCGGCCGAGGGCGAATGCACCCGTAAGAATTCGAAGGAAAGACGCACGCGTGTGCCGTCGGAATAAAGCAGTTCCAGCACTTCCGATTGCTGATGCAGCGTGATTTCAGTGGGTACAGGCGCTTGATTACTCTTGGGCATGGTTCGATGTGAAATGCGATTCCGCTACGGAATCATACGCTTATCTGCCACAGGCCGACTGCAAGCATGGCCCTGTGTGTCTGTAATATTTCTGTAAAATGAATGCCTTAGGATGCCGGTCGCGATCGGTGTAAAGGCAGTCATGGGTGCAAGCATACTAGTAGTGGAAGATGAACCTGCGATACAAGAGCTCATCGCTTTCAATCTTGAGCAAGCGGGGCATAAGGCGCTGTTGGCAAGCAATGCTGAGCAGGCGCTTTCCCGGGTTCAGCACGTGCTGCCTGACTTGATCTTGATGGATTGGATGCTGCCCGGGGCAAGCGGCGTGGACTTAGTGCGCAAGCTGCGCGGCAATTCGCGCACCGAAGCAGTCCCGATCATTATGCTTACCGCGCGCGCCGACGAGCAAGACAAGCTCTTTGGTCTCGATAGCGGCGCCGACGACTACATCACCAAACCGTTTTCCACGCGCGAGTTGAATGCGCGCATCAAGGCGGTGCTGCGCCGGCGCGCGCCGCAAATGCTGGAAGATCGCGTCGAGGTAGGCGATTTGATCATCGATCCGTCCGAGCACCGCGTCACCGGCGGCAGCAAAGATATCGATTTGGGCCCCACTGAATTTAAGCTGTTGCACTTTTTTATGACGCACGCGGACCGGGTCTATTCGCGCACCCAGATACTCGATCAAGTTTGGGGCGATCATGTCTTCATAGAAGAGCGCACCATCGATGTTCATATCCGCCGCTTGCGCGCGGCGTTGCACGCAACGGGCCACGATCGCCTTATCGAAACCGTGCGCGGCTCGGGCTATCGCTTCGTGCGCAAGTAGTTCGGTGCGCCGCGGCTATGCCAGCGGTGCCGACAGGTTGCATAATTAGCGCATGTTGGACTGGAATCCACTCGGATTTTCCTCGCCGCGCTTTCATTTGGCTTGGCGTCTTGCGCTCATCTTCGGTGGAACGGCCCTAGTTGGGCTGGTGTTTGGCGCGAAGGCGGCGCTAGTGGTGCTGAGCGTTTCGGCGCTCATCTACGCCTCGCACATGTTTTTCAATACTGCATTGCTGCGTGCCTGGTTGCGCGCACCCGATACCCATGAGATTCCGGATAGCTTAGGCATCTGGAGCGAGATTTTCTCCCGCCTCTATAGGATTCTGCGCTTGAACAAGCAAAGCGCCACGCGTATTGCGCGCGAACTCGATCGCTTTCAGCAAGCCGGCGCGGCGCTCCCGGACGGCATAGCCCTGCTAAACAAAGCGGGTGAGATCGAGTGGTGCAACCCGGTGACGCAAGCACACTTTGCCATTGATCTGGAGCGCGACCGGGGGCAGCCGATCACTTATCTGGTGCGCCAACCGGATTTTGCGGAGCACCTGAACGCCTCAAATGCAGAGCCGCTCATTTTGCACGATTGGCGCGGTTCGGGTTTGACGCTCTCGGTGCAAATCGTTCCTTATGGCGATGCGCAGAAGCTCATCGTCAGCCGCGATATTACCCAGATTGAGCGTGCGGACACGGTGCGGCGCGACTTCGTCGCCAATGTTTCGCACGAATTGCGCACTCCGCTTACCGTCGTGAGCGGCTTTCTAGAAACGCTGGAGGGCATGGAGCGCAGCGACAGCAAGATGCTCGGCCGCTCGATTCAGCTCATGCGCGAGCAGACTGCGCGCATGCAGCGCTTGGTGGAAGATTTGCTCACGCTCTCGCGTTTGGAGAGCGGGCAAGCCTTGCAGGAGGAGCACGTGGATCTGCCGGCTATCGTGCGCAGCTTGCAACGCGAGGCCGAGCATATGAGCAAACGCCAGCATCGTATCAGCGCGCGCGTCGATACGCCGCTATGGGTACGCGGCAGCGACACCGAATTGCACAGCGCGCTGACGAACTTGGTGAGCAATGCGGTGCGCTACACGCCGCCTGAGGGCGAGGTGCGCATTGCTTGGGAGATTTCTGATGGCGAAGGTGTTTTCTCAGTCGAGGATAGCGGACCGGGCATCGAAGCGATACACATTCCGCGCTTAACTGAGCGCTTCTACCGCGTGGACAAGAGCCGCTCGCGCGAGGGCGGCGGTACCGGTTTGGGCTTGGCGATCGTTAAGCATGTCCTGCAACGCCATCAGGCACGGCTAGACATTCAAAGCGAACCCGGCAAAGGCAGCCGCTTCGCAGTGCATTTTCCCAAACAGCGCTTGCTGGCTCCGCCAGTGCCGGCACACACGCGTTCCATGGCACCCGCCGCTGGCTCGTGAGGGCGGGCTAGGCCGTTCGGGCCGCCCGCGATTGGCCGAATGGCTTGGGGTACAATCGAACGCCGCGCTGCAGCAGCGCAACCAGGTCTATAGAAAATGATTGGAGTCCTCGTCGTCGCTCACGGCGCCTTCGGCGAAAATCTGATCGAAAATGTCACGCACGTGTTGGGCCGGCGCCCGGAACGCTTGAGTCACGTGCGCGTCGACGCGGGGGACAAGCCAGACCAAATTGCCGCCACAATTAAGCGCTCCATCGCGGCGTTGAACGACGGCGACGGTGTGTTGGTGCTGAGTGACATTTGCGGCGCAACGCCGTGCAATGTCGCCACTGAACTTCTGGGACAGGCAGTCGAGATGGTCGCCGGCGTGAATCTGCCGATGCTGCTGCGCAGCTTGTCCTACCGAGATTTGCCGCTCGAGAGCGTCGTGGAAAAGGCAATCGTGGGAGGGCGCGAAGGCGTGATACGCATTGTCAGGGAAGTCAGCGAGGCCAAACATGCCACGTCAGCAAGTTGAGATTACCAATAAGCTCGGGCTGCATGCGCGCGCTTCAGCCAAATTGTCGCAGCTCGCCAGTCGTTTCAAGAGCGAAGTCTGGATTTCGCGCAATGGCAAGCGGGTGAATGCGAAAAGCATCATGGGCGTCATGATGCTGGCGGCCGCGAAGGGTTCGGCGGTAGAAATCGAGACCGTTGGCGCAGACGAGTCCGACGCGATTAGCGCGATCGCGGCCTTGATCGCGGATAAGTTCGGCGAGGGGGAGTAGAGCGGATTTGTGGATCGAGGCTTGAGCGTGCTGTACAGGAAGTTTATTCGCGAACGCCGCGCCCGTATTGTTTTTCGGCAGTTTTGACTGCGCCGTTCCTCCAAGTCTCCATCACCCACCATAAGGTATGAGCTTTTCCCTCTACGGCATCGGAGTGTCGCGCGGCATCGCGATCGGCCGCGCGCATTTGATCTCACACACGTCCTTTGAGGTTGCGCACTACGAGATTCCGCCAGCGCGGGTTGATGCGGAGATTGCGCGATTCGATGCGGCGCTCGCCGTGGTGCGCGATGAGCTGCAAAACCTCAGCAAGAACGCTCCAGCCAGCGCCGCTCCGGAGTTCGGCGCGTTCGTCAATTTGCATTTGATGATTCTGAACGACCCGATGCTGGCGCTGACGCCGCGCGAGTTGATCGCACGTCAGCAATGCAATGCCGAGTGGGCGCTCAAGCAGCAAATGGATAGTTTGCTGGAGGAGTTTGAGCGCATCGAGGACAGTTATCTGCGCGAGCGTGGTGCGGACGTCACGCAAGTGGTCGAGCGTGTGCTGAAAGCGCTGCTCGGCCAGCCGGTCAGCATGCCGAAAGCGCAGGCGCGCGCCAAGGATGTGATTTTGGTGGCGCGCGATCTGAGTCCTGCTGACGTTATTGTGTTCCGCCACCAGGCGTTCGCCGGATTCATCACTGATTTGGGCGGCGCGACCTCGCACACGGCGATTTTGGCGCGCAGCATGAATATCGCGTCGGTGGTCGCCTTGCACCATGCATGGGAGTTGGTGCGAGAGGATGAGATGCTCATCGTCGATGGCACCCAAGGCGCAGTCATCGTCAACCCCGACAAATCGATCCTGGCTGAATACCGCCTCAAACAAGACCAGTGGGACATCGAACGGCAGCGCTTGCGGCGCTTGCGCACCACCAAGGCGCAGACTTTGTGCGGTGTTCCCATCGACTTGCAGGCGAATATCGAATCGCCGGACGAGGTCGATGAGGTGCAGCAATCCGGGGCGACGGGGATTGGGCTGTATCGCAGTGAATTCTTATTCCTCGGCCGCGCGGATCTGCCCGACGAGGACGAACAGTTCGAGGCGTACCGCGGCGTGGCCGAGGCGCTCAAACCGCACCCAGTCACTATCCGCACGCTCGATCTCGGTGCCGACAAGGCGCTCAATGGTCAAACGGCGAGCGGACCCAATCCGGCACTTGGCTTGCGCGCCATCCGCTATTGCCTGGCCGAGCCGCCACTATTTAACACGCAACTGCGCGCTATCCTGCGCGCATCGGCTTTTGGCAAAGTGCATTTGCTGCTGCCGATGCTTTCGAGTTTCACCGAGCTCAACCAAAGCCTGGACATGATCGAAGCAGCAAAGCAACAGCTTCGTGATGAGAAAATCGCGTTCGACGATCACATTGCGGTCGGCGGCATGGTCGAGGTGCCGGCGGCGGCACTGTCGCTGCCCGCGTTTGTCGAGCGGCTGGATTTCTTGTCGATCGGCACCAACGATCTGATACAGTACACGCTCGCAATCGATCGCACCGACGACAGTGTGGCGTATCTTTACAATCCGCTGCACCCGGCGGTGTTGTGGCTGGTCGCGCACACCATACGCACGGCGAATAGAGCCAAGATTCCGGTGGCCGTGTGCGGCGAAATGGCGGGTGATGTCAATTTGACGCGCTTGCTGCTGGGTTTCGGCTTGACGCAGTTTTCAATGCATCCGGCGCAGTTGCCCGCGGTGAAGCAGCGCGTGTTGCAAACTGGATTGGCGCATGCTCGCAATGCGGCACGGCGCATCTTGAGTGCGCAGGACCCGGACAAGATTCAGCTGTTGTTGGAACGGTTGAACGCCTAGTACTATCACCAGGATACTTCGGAATATCTTTATTGTTCTTCCTTAAAAAGCAATACAGAAAATAGTATCTGTGAATGCCCTTAGCACAACAGAGGCCCGCTCGGTCGGAGCGGTGCAGGCGCAGCGCATGTCGTTCGCCTCGTCATTGCCGTTGCGCTGTGGCGGCGCCATTGAGCGCTACGCGCTCATGTACGAAACCTACGGTGCGCTGAACGCTGCGAAGTCGAACGCAGTGCTGGTATGTCATGCGCTCAACGCCTCGCATCATGTGGCTGGCTACTACGCCGATGATAGTAAGAACATCGGCTGGTGGGATAACTTGATCGGACCAGGCAAGCCGCTGGATACGGAAAGGTTTTTTGTCGTTGGTGTGAACAATCTGGGCGGTTGCCATGGATCAACGGGGCCGGCCAGCATCAACGAAGCCACTGGCAAGCAGTACGGCGCAAGTTTTCCGGTGGTGACGGTCGAGGATTGGGTCGAAGCGCAAGCGCGATTGGCAGATCAACTCGGCATCGAGCGTTTCGCGGCGGTGATGGGTGGTAGCCTGGGCGCGATGCAGGCGTTGTCTTGGGCCATTCAATATCCGCAGCGAGTGGCCAATGCGCTCGTGATTGCGGCGGCACCGAAGCTCTCGGCGCAGAATATTGCGTTCAACGAAGTTGCGCGGCAAGCTATCATGACCGATCCGGATTTCCACGGCGGCGACTACTATGCGCACGGCGTGGTGCCGCGCCGTGGCTTGCGTTTGGCGCGAATGATCGGACACATCACCTATCTGTCCGACGATGCGATGATGGAGAAGTTTGGCCGCGCCTTGCGCAATGGTGTGCTCAACTTTCATTTTGACGTTGAGTTCGAGATCGAATCGTATCTGCGCTATCAGGGCGACAAGTTCGCGGACTACTTCGACGCAAATACTTACCTGCGCATCACTAAGGCGCTCGACTACTTCGATCCGGCCTTGGCTCACGGCGACAGCCTGCGCAAAGCGTTGGCCCCAGCGCTGGCGAAATTCCTAGTGGTGTCCTTTACCTCCGATTGGCGTTTTTCTCCGGCCCGCTCGCGTGAGATCGTCAAGGCGTTACTCGATAACAGGCATCGCGTGAGCTACGCGGAGATTACCGCGCCGCACGGTCATGACGCGTTCTTGATGGAAGACACCCAGTACCACGGCGTGCTAAGCGCTTACTTTGAGCGCATGGCGCGCGAGCTTGGCGTTTGAGATGGCTAAGCGGCTCGACTTTCAAACGATTCGCGATTGGATTGATCCAGGCGCCAACGTGCTGGATCTTGGCTGCGGCGATGGCGCGCTGCTGCGCTATTTGCGCGAGACGCGCAACACAACCGGGTACGGCGTGGAAATCGACGACGCGCGAGTGCTCGCTTCAATCGCCAATGACGTCGACGTTATTCAGATTGATTTAGAGGCTGGTCTATCGGGATTCGAATCGGCCTCATTCGACTATGTGCTGCTTTCGCAGACTATCCAGGCGGTGCGCAACAGCGAGTTGATTATGCGCGAAATGATGCGTGTGGCACGCCAAGGTATTGTGACGTTCCCAAATTTTGGGCATTGGCGCCACCGCTTCGATATCTTGCGCGGGCGCATGCCGGTGTCGAAGGCGCTGCCGTACCAATGGTTTGATACGCCCAATATTCATCTTTGCACGCTGCACGATTTCGAGCTGCTGTGTGCGCGATTGAACTTGCGCGTGCTCAACCGCGTCGTGTTGAATGAAAACCAGCAGGTCGTGAACTCGCTGCCGAATTTGCTCGGCAGCTTGGCTATTTACCGCTTCGAATCGAACCTGGCAGGCACTTAGCGCAGCGGCATTTTTCGGTTAGTCGCCGTCAGTCTGCGCGCGCGGTTCCGGCGCTGCCTATGGAGCTGTCGACCAGGCCGGCCCGCATCATGAGCCAGAACAATAAAATTCCGGGCAGTGCGGCCAACGTGGTTAGCAGGTAGAAGTTGGGATAGCCCAGCCACTCGATCAATGCGCCCGCCGTGGTGCCAGTTAGAAAGCGGCCGACGACGCTAGCGGCGGCTGAGATCAAAGCGTACTGAGCTGCGGTGAAGCGCAGATCGCACAGAGCGGAAAAGTATGCAACTACGACCACCCCACCGTAGCCGCTGGCAAAATTCTCGAATCCGATGGCGCCGGCCATCGCCCAATTGCTATGGCCAAGACTGGCCAAGCCGGCGAAACTGAGGTTGGAGATTCCCATCAAGATCAATGCTAGTAAAACGGAACGCTTTAAGCCGATGCGTGCGTAGATCACTCCGCCGATGAAAATGCCGATGAGATAGGCCCAAAACCCAAGCCCAACGTCATAGATGGCGATCTCGTCGTTAGTAAATTTCAAATCGTCGAATAGTAGCCGGAATGTCAAATTCGCCAGTGTGTCGCCGACTTTATGCAGCAGGATAAATAGCAGTACCAGCCAAGCGCCCTGGCGGCGGAAAAACTCCACGAAGGGTCCGCTTATAGCCTGACCCAGCTGCGCAAAGCTGTTCCACGAACCGATGTCCCGATGCCGCTTTGGCTCGCCCAGCATTGTCGCGGTGAGCATCGCGGGTAGCGCGAACGCGGCGCATACCATGTATGCCGTGCTCCAGCCGCTGCGCGCCGCGACGACCAAGGCAAGTCCTCCCGCTACCGCCGAACCAATGCGCCAGCCGTACTGCGACATGCCGGAGCCCACTCCAAGCTGGTAGGGTTTGAGTGATTCGATGCGGTAGGCATCGATGACGATGTCGAAGGTTGCTCCGGCGACTCCGACCAGCACTGCAGCAACGACGGTCGCCAAGATGCCGGCTTTCGGATCGACCATAGCTAGGTTGATCACTGCTGCCATGACAAGCGCTCCGGCAAGCAGTATCCATGACACGCGCTGCCCCAGCCGTCCCAGCAAGGGCAAGCGCACGCCATCGACTAACCAAGCCCACAGCATCTTCAAGTTATAAACGAGGAAAGCGAGTGAAAACGCGGTGACTGTCTTCTTGTCGATGCCGTCTTGCGCCAACCGCGTAGTCAGTGTGGCGCCGATCATTGCGTAGGGAAAACCAGAGGAAATACCGAGAAAGAACGCCCCAAGCGCCTCTTTTTCTACATAGGGTCTGAATGCTCGCCACAAGTTGCGTTCTTGCGCCTGCTCGCCAGTTTCTGGAGGGGGCATTGTTGTATGTGAGCCAGCGCTTACTTAATCGATGCTCGATGCGGATCGTTAAAGGGCGAAGTCATAGTCGACGATAAGGGGAGCGTGGTCGGAGAAGCGCGCTTCTTTATAGATGCGCGCCTGTCGCGCTGTTGCAGCGATAGCGGGAGTCGCAATCTGATAATCGATGCGCCAACCGACGTTCTTCGCGTAGGCCTGTCCGCGATTCGACCACCAGGTATATTGCTCCGGTCGCGGATCGAGGTGGCGAAAGACGTCGACAAAGCCCAAATTATCGAAAACTTTGCTTAACCAGCTGCGTTCTTCCGGTAAAAAGCCGGAATTCCTTTGGTTAGAGCGCCAATTCTTAAGATCGATTTCTTTGTGCGCGATATTCCAATCCCCACATAGAATAACTTCTTTCCCTGACTGTTTCAGTTTTTCAAGGTAAGGGAAAAAGCGCTCCATGAAATGAAACTTCGATTGTTGCCTCTCGGGCCCACTGGAGCCAGAAGGTAGGTAGACCGATATGATAGATAATTTACCGTATTGAGCTTCTAAGTAGCGGCCTTCTACGTCTATCTCCGGGATATGTAACCCCTCCCGCAACTTTTCTGGCGTGGCTTTCAGGTACAAGCCGACACCGCTATAGCCCTTCTTTTCAGCGTGGTGGAAGTGCCCAACCAGGCCGCCGATGCGGCTGAGCTCCGGGGTTAGGTCGGCGGCTTGCGCTTTGATTTCTTGCACGCAGACGGCGTCGGCGCGCTGCCGTGCCGCCCAGGGCATGAAACCTTTGCTGGCGGCCGAGCGAATGCCATTGAGATTAAGGCTGATGACACGCATCAATTAGGCACGCGCTTTGCTCTACGAATGCTGCAAAACACTGTGTCGATCAACGTGCGCGATGCAGCCGCTCTTGGCAACTGTGTTAGATTTCCCGCTCACTCTGGTTCGCTTGCCGTTTATTGGCGCAAATGAATGATTTTCGTCAGGCTTTCTTGGCTTTCGCCATCGCGCGGGGCGCGATTCGCTTTGGAGAATTTAGGACCAAGGCCGGGCGACTGTCCCCGTATTTCTTCAATGCCGGCACTTTTAATGATGGCGCCGCTCTCAGGCAGTTGACGCGATTCTACGCGAAAGCGCTGCTGGCGAGCGATGTTGAGTTCGACGTTTTGTTCGGTCCTGCCTATAAGGGAATCCCGTTGGCCGCTGGCGTCGCAATCGCCTTGGCGGAGGCGGACCGTAACGTGAACTTTGCCTACAATCGAAAGGAAGCCAAGGATCATGGCGAGGGCGGCCTCTTGGTCGGCGCCCCGCTAAAGGGTAAAGTGATGATCGTGGATGATGTGATTTCTGCGGGAACGTCGGTGCGCGAGTCGGTCGAATTGATCCGGCAGAAAGGTGCGCAACCAGCTGGTGTTGTGATAGCCCTCGATCGTATGGAGCAAGGACGCGACGCACGGAGCGCAGTGCAGGAGGTGGAGCAGGATCTCGGCTTGCCGGTGTTAAAAATTGCCACACTAGCCGACCTGATGCTTCTGCTCCAAGCAGATGCGCGTTATAGCGCCGAGCTGCCGCGGTTGGCGGCTTACCGAGACCAATATGGTGTGGTCACGTAAATCAACCAGACCTGCGCAATGATGCTTAAACCAAAGTTCGCCCTTGCCATGAGTTTGGCGCTTTTGCTTACTCAGGCAGTGGCGCGCGCAGAACTTTTTAAGTGGGTGGACGAGAAAGGCGTAACCCACTACGGTGATCGCATTCCGCCCGAGTACTCGAAGCAAGGCAATTCGCAACTCAACAAGCGCGGAATAACGGTGCGGAAAGTCGATCCCGCTTTGACCGCAGAGGAACGCCGAGCGCGGCAAGAAGAAGAATTGCGGCTGAAGGACGCTTTGAAACAAGCCGAGGCGCAGCAGCGTGAGGACTTGGCGCTAATCAACACCTATTCCACCGAACAAGAGATCGATTTGGCGCGAGACCGGCGCGTTGCCCAGATTGATCAAATTGTTTCGCAAGCGCAGACGCAAAGCCTTGAGTTGGACAAGCGGGTCGCGTCGGTGACAGATGCACTGAAGCGGGTCAAAGCGCCGAACGCGAAGGCCGTGCAGGAGCAAGAGCTCGCGGCGCTAGACAAGCGTCAGGGCGCTATGCGCGCGGCCATAGCGAAGCTTCGTGCTGACCGGCAAGACGTTATTGCACACTTCGAGCAAGATAAACTTCGCTTCCGTGAGATCAAGGCCAATGGCGTCACCAGCACTCGCTTGGCGGCGGTTGCTCGCCGTAGCGGAGAGGATCGAGTCTCAGAACTCGCTCTCAACTTGACTGATCCTATCGTTAGCGCTTGCGTGAATGAATGGCGTGAGACCGTTAGCAATCTTGTTGGCGCACCATATGCGGTCGGGGCGCGTTTGATCGGGCGCAGCAATCGCGAAGAAGTTGTGGTAGAGGGGCGTGCACGCTCAAATGTTGGCCAGAGCCAAGTGCGTCGCTGGACCTGTCCTTTAACGGCCGACCGCGCAATCGACAAGAAAGAAACTGACGTGCGCAAGGCGCTGGCGAGTCTCGGCGCGCAATACTAGCAGCACGAGGGCCTAGCTATTGAGCTTGCGCTTAACAATTTCGTTGAGTTGCGCTGGATTGGCTTTCCCGCCACTGGCTTTCATTGCTTGGCCAACGAAGAAGCCGAGAACCTTATCTTTGCCTGCCCGATACTGAGCAACTTGGTCAGGGTTTGCTGCGACGATATCCGCGACGATGCGCTCCAACGCAGTGCTATCGGAAATTTGCTTGAGTCCCTTCGCGTCGATGACGGCATCGGCGCTTGACGCGCCGGCCCACAATTCATCGAACACATCTTTGGCGGTTTTGGAGGAAACCGAGCCGTCGACGATGCGTCGTATGAGCTCGCCTAGCTGTTTGCTGGACACTTTGCTTTGCCCAATCTCTCGATCTTCGCGATTGAGCGCAGCGCTGAGCTCGCCATTGACCCAATTGGCACAAAGTTTCGCGGCACCGCCTGCCGCTGCAGTGCACTCTTCGAAATAGGCGGCAGTTTCTCTGTTGCTCGTGAGCAGAGCGGCGTCGTATTCCGGCAGTGCATACTGGCTGATGAAGCGTTCCTTTTTCTGCGCGGGGAGTTCAGGCATGGCAGCGCGCACTGCCGCAATCCACGCTTCGCTGATTTCAAGCGGCAGCAAGTCCGGATCGGGAAAGTAGCGATAGTCTTGCGCGTCTTCCTTCGAGCGCATGGCGCGAGTTTCGTCGCGTTCAGCGTCGTACAGCCGTGTCTCCTGCTTGATCGTGCCGCCGTCCTCAATAGTTTCAATCTGCCGGCGCGCCTCGAACTCGATTGCTTTCTCTAGAAATCGAAACGAATTCAGATTCTTGATCTCGCACCGCGTGCCCAGCTTATCGCTGCCAAGCCGCCTGACCGAAACGTTGGCGTCGCAACGAAACGAGCCTTCCTGCATGTTGCCGTCGCAGATCTCCAAGTAGCGCACCAAAGAGTGCAGAGTTTTTGCATAAGCCACTGCTTCACCGGCGCCGCGCAAGTCGGGCTCGGTCACGATTTCCAGCAGCGGCGTGCCGGCTCGGTTGAGGTCGATTCCCGAGGAACCGTGGAAATCTTCGTGCAGTGACTTGCCTGCGTCCTCCTCTAAATGAGCGCGTACCAAGCGAATCGATTTGTTACCGTCCGGCGTGCTAATCATGATGCTGCCGCCGACCACCACGGGCAACTCGTACTGGCTGATTTGGTAGCCCTTGGGAAGGTCTGGGTAAAAGTAGTTCTTGCGCGCAAATACTGAGCGTGGCGCCACTCGAGCGCCAACCGCCAAACCGAAGCGGATCGCGCGTTCCACCGCCCCTTTGTTCAGCACCGGCAGCACCCCCGGCAGAGCAATGTCGACCTCGCAGGCCTGCGCGTTCGGCGCAGCGCCAAAAGCGGTTGCGGCACCTGAGAATATTTTTGCTCGCGTCGATAGCTGCGCGTGCGTTTCTATGCCGACGACGATTTCCCAGTTCATAGCTCAGCCGGTTTCTATGCGCTTAGCCATTCAGGCACGCGCGTATGCCAGTCGGTAACGCGCTGGTACTGATGCGCGGCGTTCAGCATGCGCGCCTCAGAAAAATAGTTGCCGATGATCTGCAGGCCGACCGGGCGCTGCCGAGCGCCGAATCCGACCGGGATCGACATGCCTGGGAGCCCAGCAAGATTGATGCTGACGTTGTAGATGTCCGATAAGTACATTTGCACCGGGTCGCTGGTTTTGCTGCCGATATCGAAGGCAACACTAGGCGAGGTGGGCCCCATGATAAGGTCGCACTGCTCAAAAGCGTCAGCAAAGTCCTGCGCGATGACGCGGCGCAGCTTTTGCGCTTTCAGATAGTAGGCGTCGTAGTAGCCGTGTGAGAGTACATAGGTGCCAATCAGAATGCGCCGTTTGACCTCGGACCCGAAGCCTTGGGCGCGCGTCTTTTCATACATGTCGTTCAAGTCGTGGTACTCGCTGGCGCGCAGGCCATAGCGCACCCCGTCGTAGCGCGACAGGTTGCTGGAGGCCTCGGCTGGGGCAAGCACGTAGTACACTGGGATCGCAAGGCTGGTGTTCGGCAGCTTGACATCGATCGTGATGGCGCCTAGTTTGCGGAACTCGCCGATTGCCGCTTCTACTTGCTTTGCGACGTCGGCGTCAAGACCTGCGGCGAAGTACTCTTGGGGCAGGCCGATACGTACGCCCGCTAGAGGCTGTGTGAGGGAGCGCGCGTAGTCCTCGGCGGGACGTTCCAGGCTGGTTGAGTCGCGCGCGTCGAAACCCGCCATGCTGTTGAGGAGCAAAGCCAGATCCTCGGCGCTGCCTGCCATCGGTCCGCCTTGATCCAAGCTCGAGGCGTATGCCACCATCCCATAGCGAGATACTATACCGTAGGTGGGTTTAATCCCAGAACAGCCGCAGAATGAGGCTGGTAGCCGTATCGAGCCACCAGTATCAGTACCTGTTGCGGCCGGTGCGAGGCGCGCGCCTATCGCTGCTGCCGAGCCCCCGGAGCTGCCGCCCGGCACGGCATTGATATCCCACGGATTCTTGGTTGCGCCGAAGAAAGAGTTCTCGGTTGAAGAACCCATGGCAAACTCGTCCATGTTGGTTTTTCCCAGCAGAACCGCACCGGTGGCGTGCAGACGTTGCACCACATGGGCGTCGTAGGGCGCAACCCAGTTGTGCAACATGTTGGAGCCGCAAGTAGTCAACCAGTCTTTCGTGCAGAAGACATCTTTGTGCGCGATCGGGATGCCGGTGAGCGGCTGCGCTTGCCCGTCCGCGCGGCGCGTGTCCGCTTCGCGGGCCTGCGCCAGACTGCGCTCCGGGTCGATGCTGACGAAAGCGTTCAATTGCCCGTCGTAGCGCTGAATACGCCCGAGGAAGAGCTGCGTCAGCTCCACGCTCGAGATGCGTTTGGCGGCGAGCGCCGCGCTGAGCTCCGCCAAACTGGCGCGAACCAAGGATGAGTCAGACATAGACGCTACGAGTGCCACGCGCACGTTGCCACATAGGCGCGCCTACTCGATGACTTTCGGCACCAGGTACAAGCCCGCTTCCACTGCTGGTGCGCCGCGCTGCAACAGCTCATGCCGGTCGCTTTCGGTTACCTGGTCCGCGCGCAGACGTTGCGCCACTTCCTGCGCATGCGCCATCGGCTCGATGCTAGAAGTATCGACCGCCTGCATCTTCTCGATCAATCCGAAGATGGAGGCAAGCTGCGCGCGCATCGCATCGGCTTCGGCGTCGGTCACGGCGAGGCGCGCCAGGCGCGCAATACGCTTTACTTCCTCGATGGAAAGCTGCATTCTTAGGGGGAGTATGTTAATGTGCCGCGGCGAATGCGGTATTATAAGCGATTCGCCGGCTGCGCCGGCCAGCAAATGCGGTCGGTACCGCTCGACTAACTCGCACGTTAAGGCATCGAGAAACAGCGTCCATGTTCGGATTTTTGCGCGGCTACTTTTCCAACGATCTCGCGATTGACCTTGGCACGGCAAACACGCTGATCTACGTGCGCAGCAAAGGGATTGTTCTCGACGAACCGTCGGTTGTTGCCATTCGGCAAGACGGCGGCCCGAATGGCAAGAAGGTCATTCAGGCGGTAGGCCTGGCGGCAAAACAGATGCTCGGGCGCACGCCGGGCAATATTTCCGCGATTCGGCCGATGAAGGATGGCGTCATCGCCGACTTCACCATTACCGAGGAGATGCTGAAGCAGTTCATTAAGAAAGTGCACGATTCGCGCATGTTCAGCCCGAGTCCGCGCATCATTATTTGCGTGCCATTCGGTTCGACTCAAGTCGAGCGGCGCGCAATTCGCGAGTCCGCCATGGGGGCGGGCGCGCGCCAAGTCTACTTGATCGAGGAGCCAATGGCGGCGGCGATCGGTGCCGGGTTGCCGGTGGCTGACCCGACCGGTTCGATGGTGGTGGATGTCGGCGGGGGCACCACCGAAGTCGGCGTGATATCGCTCGGTGGCATCGTCTACGCCTCATCGGTGCGCGTGGGTGGGGACAAGTTCGATGAGGCCATCACTAACTACATCCGCCGCAACTACGGCATGCTGATCGGCGAATCCACGGCAGAGCAAATCAAGAAAGAGATCGGATCGGCGTTTCCCGGCTCCGAAGTCCGTGAAATGGAAGTCAAAGGCCGCAATCTGGCGGAAGGTATCCCACGCAGCTTTACCATTTCGAGCAACGAAATTCTTGAGGCGCTGACCGAACCGCTCAACAGCATTGTCGGTGCCGTAAAGCAGGCCTTGGAGCAAACCCCGCCTGAACTTGGCGCCGATATCGCCGAAAAAGGCATGGTTTTGACCGGCGGCGGCGCGTTGCTGCGCGAACTGGATCGTTTGCTGGTCGAAGAGACCGGTTTGCCAGTGATCGTCGCGGATGATCCGTTAACCTGCGTCGTGCGCGGCTCCGGACGCGCGCTCGAGCAGATGGATAAACTCAGCGGCATCTTTGCGGACGACTAGCGCCCAGCTCGAAACTGCTGCGCGCTCCCCTTTGGGCGCTTCGCTGCGCGCTGCACGGTTAGTAAACTTCCACCCTTTGCTGCTGTCGTGCGCCTGCTTTGTGCTCGGCGTGGTCGGCTCGCAGCTATTAGTACGCTGCCACTTCCGAGAACTCCATGGATAGCCAGTCGCAGCCGTTCTTTGTGCGCGGACCGTCTGCCGGGGCGCGGCTGCTTTTCTTCATGGCGATTTCCTTGGTGCTTATGGTGATTGATGCGCGCTTCAATTACTTGCAGCGGGTGCGGGAGACGCTCACCGCTGCCGTATATCCGCTGCAGCGCCTGGCGCAAATGCCCGGGCAAGCGCTGGAGCGCGTCAACGGGTTCTTCGTGACGCAGCAAAAGCTGCAACAAGATAACCTCGCGATTCGGCAGCAGTTATTGGAACAATCGCAGCAGTTGCAGCGCATGAAGGCGCTCGAGGCGGAAGCCGCGACGCTGCGCCGCATCTTGGGCGCGAAGGAGCAGGTGCCAGGGACTTCCATGCTGGTGGAATTGCTGCATGTGGATCGCAACCCATTCTTGCGCAAAATCGTGGTTAACAAGGGAACGCAAGACGGTGTCTTGGCCGGGCAGGCGGTGATCGACGCTGACGGCGTGGTCGGGCAGGTCACGCTGAGTTCGCCGTTTTCCAGCGAAGTGACATTGATTACCGAGAAAGGGCAACCGATGCCGGTCATGGTGCAACGCACCGGATTGCGCGCGGTGCTATTCGGCAGCGGACGTCCGAACGCGCTTGAACTGCCATTTGTGCCCGTAAATGCCGACATTGAAAATGGCGACGTGCTGGTGACTTCGGGCATAGACGGCGTGTACCCGCCCGGTTTGCCCGTTGCCACCGTCAGCAACATCGAGCGTAATGCAGCCTATGTGTTCGCAAAAATTACTTGTTCGCCAGCCGCGGGCGTGGATCGCAACAAGTTCTATCTAGTCTTACAGGTTCCGCGCATCGACGATACTGCCAAAAGTAGCCGGCCGTCACTAGCCATAGAAAAGGGTGAAAAGATCAAGCAGGTAGTAGTACCAACACCAAGCGGAGCGAACCCGAACCCATGATCGCTCCCGACCCGCAAGCGACGTTGCGCATCGGCGCTTCCGGGCGCTATGTATTTCTCACCTTGGTGGTGGCCTATGGAATCTATTTGCTGCCCTGGTTTCAGCCATTCCTGCGCCCGAATCTGCCCCTCATCGTGTTGTTGCACTGGTGTTTGTACGAACTGCGGCGGGTCGGGCACACCAGTGCATTCGCCATGGGTTTGCTGGTGGACATTGCCGACGGCAGTTTGTTCGGCTTGAATGCGCTGGCATACACCGTTGTGCTCCACTTGACGCAACTATTTCGCGTGCGCATCTTGAAGTTCAACCTGTGGCAACAGGCCTTGCACGTGCTGGCGCTATTGTTGATCGGTCAGTTAATCGTCATGTTCCTGAACGTGTTCCAGGGCAATGCAGCGGCAGTGGGGCCGATCTACTTTTTAACGAGCGTCGTCGGCGCTGCGCTTTGGCCGATCGTGTACTTCTTGCTCGAAGTGCCGCGCCAGCGCTTTCAAGCCGAGGAAATGCAGTGAGCGTTGCGCTGCGCGACCGTCTGCAAGAGACGCGCGAATTCCGCCTGCGCCTGGGCCTCATCGCCGCATTCATAGTCATAGCATTCGCCGTGTTGGCGGCGCGCTGGGCTTACTTGCAGGTTTCCCAGCATGCGCACTATCAGACCTTGGCGGAGAACAATCGCATTTCGATTGTTCCGATTGTGCCCAATCGCGGGTTGATCTTGGATCGCAATGGAATCGTCTTGGCCGACAACTATTCTGCCTATACGCTCGAAGTCACGCCGGGCAAGTTGCGCAATCTGGACGCCACCATTGCCGCCTTGAGCGAAGTTGTTGAAATCACGCCGCGCGATCGCAAGCGGTTCAGTAAATTGCTCGAAGACAGTCATAGCTTCGACAGCTTGCCGATCCGATTGCGTCTGAATGACGAAGAAGTCGCGCGGTTCGCCGTGAATCGCTACCGCTTTCCCGGCGTCGAAATCAACGCGCGCCTGTTCCGGCGCTACCCGCTTGGGCAGCGGGCTGCGCATGTGCTCGGCTATATCGGGCGCATCAACGACAAAGATTTGCAGGACTTGGAAACGCGCGAGGAAAGTTCCAACTATCGCGGCAGCGACCATATCGGCAAGGTCGGCATCGAAAAGAGCTACGAAAAGCAGTTGCACGGGGTGACCGGTTTCGAGGAAGTGGAAACGGATGCGGGCGGGCGCGCACTGCGCTCGCTCAAACGCAACGAAGCGACCTCCGGCAGCGATGTTGTGCTGACCATCGATATCAAACTGCAAGAAGTAGCCGAGAACGTTTTCGCCGAACGGCGCGGCGCGCTGGTGGCGATCGACCCGCGCAATGGCGAAGTGCTCGCGCTGGTCAGCGTGCCGACCTATGATCCCAACCTGTTCATCGATGGCATCGATCAGGCCAACTGGGATGCGTTGAACAATTCGCCTGATACTCCGCTAACCAACCGCGCGCTGCGTGGCGCCTATCCGCCGGGCTCGACGATTAAGCCCTTCATGGCGCTGGCCGGCCTAACCACCGGCAAGCGCGGCCCGTCCAGCGCCATCCATGATCCCGGGTTTTTCTCGCTTCCCGGCGGCTCACATCGCTACCGCGACTGGAAGGCCGGCGGACACGGCGTGGTCGACCTCAAGAAATCCGTCGTCATTTCATGTGACACTTACTACTACGGGCTTGCCCGCGATCTGGAAATCGATGCTCTCGCTGAGTTCATGGCTCAGTTCGGTTTTGGCCGTCCAACCGGCATCGACATAGAGAACGAAGCCGGTGGCGTGCTGCCCAGCCGTGAATGGAAGCGCAAGCGATTCAAGCAAGTGTGGTATCCGGGCGAAACAGTGATCGCGGGTATCGGCCAGGGCTATTGGCAGGCGACGCCGCTCCAACTGGCGCACGCGACTGCTACTATCGCCAATGATGGACTGCTGATCCGTCCGCATTTGGTCAGAGCGATTCGCGCCAGCGCTTCCGGCGCGGAACAACAAACCATCAAGCCACTGGCCACGCAACTCAACGTGCGCGCCGATCACATTGCTTTCGTGAAGGACGCGATGCATGCCGTGACGCTCCCGGGCGGCACAGCGGCGAGGGCTGCGGACAAAGCCGAATATGCATTCGCGGGCAAGACCGGCACGGCCCAGGTGATCGGCATAAAGCAGAGCGAGAAGTACGACGAGAAGAAAGTAGCGGAGCGCCATCGCGACCATGCGTTGTTCATCGCGTACGCCCCGGCGCAGAATCCCACCATTGCGCTCGCGGTGATTGTGGAAAACGGCGGCCACGGTGGTTCGACCGCGGCGCCGGTGGCGCGCGCCATCTTCGACTACTACTTGCTCGGGAAAGTCCCTGGCGCGGCGCAGGCGGAAGAAGAACCCGAAGATGCCGAACACGATTAACATCGGCTATTGGGTCAACCGATTTCTGGGCCGTTTCGATGGCTGGCTCTTGGCGTTTTCCGGCGCCTTAGCCGTCCTCGGCTTGGTGGTGCTGTACAGCGCTTCAGGGCAAGATATGGACCGAGTCGGTGACCAACTCCGCAACATCGCGATTGCCCTGCTCGTCATGTGCGTAGTGGTGCATCTGTCGCCGAAGTGGTTGGAGCAAATTGCCGTGCCGCTGTACGTTCTCGGCGTCTTGATGCTTATCGCTGTCGCGCTGTTCGGTCAAGTGAGGCTGGGCGCGCGGCGCTGGCTAAGCGTTGGGCCGATTAGTTTTCAGCCCTCCGAGCTAATGAAGTTTGCCCTACCCATCATGCTCGCTTGGTACTTCCAAAAGCGCGAGGGACGTCTGCACTTCTTCGACTTCTGCGTCGCTGCGCTGATTGTTGCCATTCCCGCTGCCCTCATCGTGCGCCAACCGGATTTAGGCACTGCCCTGCTGGTGAGCGCCTCCGGCATTTATCTTCTGTTCCTCGCCGGATTGAGCTGGAAACTCATTATTGGCATGGGTGTGTTGGCCGGCGCTAGCTTGCCGCTAGCGTGGTCGATGCTGCATGACTATCAGCGCCAACGCGTCTTGACACTGCTTGATCCGGCTCAAGACCCGCTGGGCGCCGGCTATCACATCATTCAAGCCACAATCGCGATCGGCTCCGGCGGCTCGGTCGGAAAAGGCTGGCTGCATGGCACCCAAGCGCACCTTGATTTTCTTCCCGAGCGCACCACTGATTTCATTTTCGCCGTGTTTGGCGAGGAGTTCGGACTGGCGGGCAATTTGTCTCTGCTGGTCGTGTATTTGTGTCTTATTGGCCGCGGCTTATATATTGCGCTGCGCGCCGCGACACCGTTCAGCCGGCTACTGGCGGGCAGCATTACGACAACGTTCTTTACTTACGCCTTCGTCAATATGGGCATGGTGAGCGGCATTTTGCCCGTGGTGGGAGTGCCGCTGCCACTGGTCAGCTACGGCGGTTCTTCTATGCTCACGATCATGATCGGACTGGGAATACTCATGAGCATTCATGCACACCGGCCGCTAGTGCAGGGCTAACTCATGCGCGGCGCGTTTTGCACCATCTTGGTCCTGGCCGCGCTTGTCTTGGTTGCGTGCGGCACGGTTGAACGGCGTGAGCAGGCGTCGACGCCACCGCCCGCACCCAACGCGCCGTCCAACACCGGCAAGTACTACGACAATGATGGTCCGGACGCTAACCCGCCGCAGCATCTTGTAATGGTTCCCGACGCAATCCCGCGCGCAGAGCCGCTGCACAAATTCGCGAATCAGCCGTACTCGGTGTTTGGCAAGAGCTATGCTCCTGCCGCCATGCCGCTAGGTGCTCGGCAGTGCGGGCGTGCATCCTGGTATGGCCGCAAGTTTCACGGCAGCCGAACCGCGTCCGGGGAAGTCTACGACATGTACGCGATGACTGCGGCGCATCCGACCTTGCTGATCCCGAGCTATGCACGCGTGCGCAACGTGGAAAATGGGCGCAGCGTGGTGGTGCGCGTCAACGATCGCGGACCGTTCTTGCGCGATCGCGTGATCGATCTTTCCTACACGGCGGCGCTGAAACTTGGATATGTACAGCAAGGCAGTGCGTGGGTTGAGGTGGAACCGATCGTCTTGTCTGGCGTCTCGGCGCCGGCCGCCGCGCGTCCGGGCGGCAGAGACGCCGTTGCAAGCTCGCCGCCGCGACAACGCAACGGCCACTTTGTTCAGCTTGGCGCCTTTCGCAACGCCAACAGCGCGGAGACGTTTCATCGCCGCGTTTCGGCGCAGTTGCATTGGATGAGCGAATTGCTGCATATCGCCGAGCGCGACGGCTTGCTGCGCGTGTGGGCCGGCCCCTATGCCACCGCGGATGAAGCTGGCGCCGCAGTGCAGCGCATCACGCGTTCGACAGGATTCAACCCCGTTTTGACACGCTTCTGAGCGAGCATCGGCAGCAGCATGGCCGATACTGTCTGCCGAATACGCCGGCGCCGCAGGGGGTGGGCTGCTTGCTCGTATAATTCAATACTTTTGGCGAAGGCACTATGCGACTAATCGCAACCTTATTGATTGTGGCGCTGGCCTTACCGGCGGGCGCAGCGAAGAAACCAGCGCCGCGCGCGGAAACGGAGCCGACTAACTCGTCTGAGGCGGGTTTGGCGCCGATTGGATCATTGGGCATTGCCGCGAAGTCTTATCTGCTGCTCGATGTGCAGAGCGATCAGGTGTTGACCGGCCAGAACGCCGAAATGCGCGTCGAACCCGCCTCGCTCACCAAACTCATGACGGCGTATCTCGTGTTTGAAGCGCTCAAACAGCAGAAGTTATCGCTGACGCAAGCGCTGCCTGTGTCCGAGCGTGCGTGGAAGGCCGAGGGCTCGCGCATGTTCATCGACCCCAAGACGCCAGTGTCCGTGCAAGAATTGCTGCATGGGATGATCACCCAGTCGGGAAACGACGCCAGCATCACTTTGGCTGAAGGCGTCGCAGGCTCCGAAGAGGCTTTTGTGGATTTGATGAACAAGCGTGCGCAAGCGCTGGGCCTTAAGAATTCTCATTTCAAGAATGCGACCGGATTGCCGCATGCGGAACACTACTCGACCGCGATGGATATCGGCAGGCTTGCCGCGGCGCTGATCCGGGAATTTCCTGACCGTTACCCGCTGTACGCGGTGAAGGAGTATCGCTACAACAACATTACCCAGTTGAACCGCAATCGTTTGTTGTGGATCGATCCCTCTGTCGATGGCGTCAAGACCGGCCACACCGAGAACGCCGGCTATTGTCTCGTGGCATCCGCTAAGCGCGGTGACAGGCGTTTGCTATCGGTCGTGCTCGGCACAGTCTCGGAGTCGGCCCGCGCGGTGGAGAGTCAGAAGCTCATTAACCATGGCTTCCAAGCCTACGACACGCGGCGCTTGTTCAAGAAAGACGACACCGTTGCCTCGTTGCCCGTGTACAAGGGCGCGCTGGAGGCGGTGCCGGTGGGATTCGACCGCGACCTCTATTTTTCGCTGCCGCGCCAGGACTTTGACCGTCTCAAGTCCAACCTGACGAGTCAGCAACCGTTGCTGGCGCCACTGAGCAAAGGCCAGCCGGTCGGCCAGCTCAAACTTACCCTCGACGATAAAGTGGTTGGTGAGTTCCAGGTGGTGACTGTTCAAGCCGTGGAACCGGCCGGATTTTTCGGCCGCATGTGGGACAGCATCCGGTTGATGCTGAAGTAGCGCGCTGATGATCTATCTCAACGGGCAGTTCTTGCCGCTTGAGGAAGCGCGAGTGCCCGTGCTCGATCGCGGTTTCATTTTTGGCGACGGTGTTTACGAGGTTATCCCGGTCTATGAGCGGCGCGTATTTCGCTTGCCGCAGCACTTGGCGCGCTTGCAGGCGAGCATGGATGCTATCGGTCTATCCAATCCGCACTCGGTCGACCAGTGGCGCGATTTGATCGAGCGCGTCGTGGCGCTCAACACCTTGGCCGATCAATCCATCTACCTGCAAGTCACCCGCGGCGTTGCCAAGCGCGACCACGCGTTCCCGCTGGAGGCAGTGCCGACCGTGCTAATCATGAGTAACCCGCTGAAGCCGCCCAGCATTGCGCTGCGCGAGAGCGGGGTCAGCGCCGTGACGCTCGCCGACAATCGCTGGTTGCGCTGCGACATCAAGTCCATCGCGTTGCTCGGCAACGTGCTGTTGCGGCAAGCGGCGGTGGCGGCGGGCGCTATGGAGTGCGTGCTCCTGCGTGATGGTTTTCTAACCGAGGGTGCGGCCAGTAACATCTTCGCCGTGCGCGCGGGTGTGCTGTTGGCCCCTCCCAAGAGCAACTTGATCCTGCCCGGCATAACTTATGATGTCGTGCTTGAACTGGCGCGCGCGTCGTCGCTTAACCATGAGGTGCGGCCGGTGTCGGAGGCCGAAGTGCGGGGCGCAGATGAGCTCATGCTCACCTCATCCACACGCGAGGTCTTGCCCATCACGATTCTGGATGGAAAGAACGTCGGTGACGGCACTCCAGGGCCGCTCACGCGCCGCCTCATGCAGTTGTTCGATCGCCATAAGCTGGATCTTCGCCTTGAAAACGGGGTCAAAGCGTCATGAGCAAACGTGAACGCAACATAGGTTCGGACGATAGCCTGCCGCCTGAGTTGTTGGTGTTTCCTTGCGACTTCCCCATCAAGGTGATGGGGAAGTCGCACGACGGTTTCGCGCAGGCAATTGCCGCTATCGTGCTAAAGCACGCGCCGGACTTCAATCCTGCCACCATCGAAATGCGCGTCAGCGGCAAGGGCAACTACATCAGCCTGACCTGCACCGTATTCGCGGTTTCTCGCGTCCAACTCGACGACCTGTACCGAGAGCTGAGTAGCCACGAATTGGTGCAGATCGTACTGTGACAAGGGCCAGTGCGATCGACGACCGCTCGAAATGGATTGGCCCAAGCACAAGTGAGCCGATGGTCATACGCGCGCAAGCGTTAGTGACTCCGCCGGTAGTCAAGCGCCGCGGTCTGATGGATTACCGCGCGTGCTGGGCCGAGATGCGCGCTTTCACTGCTGCGCGCGATGAGCATACCGCTGATGAGGTGTGGCTGGTCGAGCATGCGTCCGTCTTTACGCTGGGCTTGGCGGGCAAGGCTGAGCATATTCTCGATCCAGGCACGATCCCGATTGTTCGCTCCGACCGTGGCGGGCAGGTGACTTTCCATGGGCCAGGTCAAGTCGTTGCGTACGTCATGCTTGATCTGCGGCGCCATGGGCTGACGGTGCGCGGTTTGGTGCGCTCGATGGAACAAAGCGTCATCGATGTGCTGCGACAGCATGGGGTGGAGGCAGCGCGCATTGCTGGAGCACCCGGCGTGTATGTGGACGAAGCGAAGGTCGCAGCACTCGGCGTTAGAATTGTGCGCGGTTGTTCCTATCATGGACTGGCGCTAAATGTAGACATGGACTTAGGCCCGTTCCTGCGCATCAATCCCTGCGGCTATGCCGGCATGCGCGTGACGCAGACGCGCGATCTCGGCATCGCTGCGACTCCAGCTCGCATGGCGGCGGAGTTGGGCGGCGCTCTGACCGAGCAGTTTGACCTAATTGTGAGTAGACGATGACTTCCGCTGGCGACAAGCAGAAAGGCGCGCTTAAAACCGCCCGGATCCCGATCAAGATCGTGCCGCAGGCGCCATTGCGCAAACCCGATTGGATTCGCGTGCGCGCACCCGGCGGCGAGCGCTTCGGCGAGATCAAGCGCATCTTGCGCGCGCACAATTTGCATACTGTGTGCGAAGAAGCCTCCTGCCCGAATATCGGCGAATGCTTCGGCAAAGGCACGGCGACGTTCATGATCCTGGGCGACTTGTGCACGCGGCGCTGTCCGTTTTGCGATGTGGCGCACGGCCGGCCCAAGCCGCCGGACGCCGACGAGCCGCGCCAGTTGGCCGCGACCATTGCGGCACTGCGCTTAAGCTATGTCGTCATTACGAGCGTCGATCGCGACGATTTGCGCGATGGCGGCGCGGCCCATTTCGCCGCCTGTATCGGCGCGGTTCGCGCGTTGTCGCCGCAAACGAAAATCGAAGTGCTGGTGCCGGATTTTCGCGGCCGGCTCGAACGCGCGCTGGATGAGTTGACCGCAGCGCCGCCGGACGTGATGAACCACAATCTTGAAACAATCCCGCGCCTTTACCAGCAAGCGCGCCCCGGCGCCGACTATTTGCATTCGCTCAAGCTGTTGAGCGAGTTCAAGCTGCGGCAGCCAAACGTGCCGACCAAGTCTGGGCTGATGCTCGGGCTCGGTGAAAGCGATGAAGAGATATTGGCAGTGATGCGCGACCTACGCGCGCACCAAGTGGACATGCTGACGGTCGGCCAGTATCTGCAACCGAGCCTACATCATCTTCCGGTGACACGCTTCGTGCCACCGGAAGGGTTTCAGCGCTTTGAGACAGAAGCGCTTGCGCTAGGCTTCAGTCACGCCGCTTGCGGTCCGATGGTGCGTTCGAGCTACCATGCGGATCAACAAGCGTATGAGGCGGGCGTGGTTTAGCGGGGAGGCTACGGTGAAACCGCCGACCACGGCACGGTATCATCCACCGTGTTGTTGCTTCCTAGATCGAGGTCCACGCTCGCGGTACTCACCGCGGTCATGGTTACACTGCTGCCGTTACCGCCGGTCACTCTGACTTGGCCGCTTCCGATTTGGCCATTGCCTTGGTTATCTGAGTAGGAGCCGACCAAGTCGGTGGGAATGGTGAAGTCCACCGACCCGTTAATGCTTCCCGAGGCACTGTCGGCTGAAGACACTTTCCCCGCTCCGCTTAACCTCGACGTGCCCCCTGTCATTGGCCAGCCAGTTGCGGCGTCCAGCTCCGGTTCAGTGTAGGTAAAGTTGTAGCCGGACAGCGTGCGTTTCGTGTTCGTGTTTGCGACCGTGTAGGACGAACCGGACACGGTACCTGTGTAAACACCGCTGCCTGCCGTGGTTGCCATTGTGAGATCAACCGTTCCACACGCGGCGGCGGTTACGTTGCTCTGCAGGTTGGTGTACACCATCTGCAGACCTAAATTCCACGCGGAGTTCGCCGTATATGGATCGCCGCTCACCGAAGTAACTCGCATCGAGACGGATCCCTTTAGTACAGGGGAATTTGCTTTGGGTTTGCAATTGTTGAAGCTGAGCGCGAGCGTATCGCCGCTCTGAAGCAGGTTATTATCGGCGTCGGTATCGGTGATTGTTGCCGTGCCGCCGCCGGAACAAGAAATAGTTCCTGATCCGGTGATAGTTCTGCCGATATCCGTCATCCACAGCTTGCCCATGGAATAGGAAAGCGTTTCGACGGAAGTGGTGTCGAAAACGTGCTGAAGTGTTCTTTGTGCCGTTGGGCTATCGCCCACGTCGATGTTGGCAGCCTGAATCGTTGCGGGTGAGGTACAGACAAGACTCTGTGAACCGCCACCACCACCGCCGCCACCGCCGCCACACCCAGATACCAACGCCACCACCGCAACTGCGGCAAACACTACCTTAGCCATGCAACGTCCCTTTCTTCGAGTGACTAATCGAGAGGCGCTCTCATTGGCGCCTCCCGCCCTAGCCGCGCTATCTTAAACGTTTTTGCGCAGGCGAACGTGAACAATCTGCGATGCAGGACAGTTGCACTGCGACCTGGGGTATATCACCCAAAATCACTCGCCGAGATAGGCTTGCCGCACCTTACTGTCTTTTAGTAAATCACTCGCCTGGCCTTGCAGGGTAATGACGCCGCCTTCCAGCACATAGGCGCGCTGGCTAACCTGCAGCGCAAGCAGCGCGTTTTGTTCGACGAGCAGGGTCGTTACGCCGTCGCGTGCCACTTGAACCACAGTCTCGAAAATCTTCTGCACCATCATTGGCGCCAGCCCCATGCTAGGCTCATCGAGCAGCAGCAGTCTGGGGCGCGACATGAGCGCGCGGCCGATGGCGAGCATTTGCTGCTCACCGCCGGAGAGCGTGCCGGCTTTTTGACTGCGCCGCTCGAACAAGCGCTGAAATAGCCCGTAGACGTGTTCGAGATCGCTGTGGACGCTGGCATCGTTCGGCCGGCAGTAAGCGCCCATTTGCAGATTTTCTTCGACGGTGAGTTGCGGAAAGATGCCGCGGCCTTCGGGCACCAGGGCCAAGCCTTGTTGCACCAGACGAAACGACGGCTGTCGTGTGACATCTTGACCGCCATAGATGATTCGCCCTGCCGCTGGGGCGAGCACCCCTGCGATGGCTTTGAGCGCACTAGTCTTGCCGGCGCCATTAGCGCCGATTAGCGCAATCAACTCCCCTGCCGCGACGTGTAAATCGATGCCCTTAACGGCATTGATGCCACCATAGGCAACGCGCAAACCCTGCACCTCGAGCAGCGCACTCATGCGGTCAGGCTCCCGCCAAGATACGCCTCGATCACTTTCGGATCGCGCTGCACCTCGGCTGGGACGCCTTCCGCGATCTTTTTGCCGTAGTCGAGCACGGCGACGCGATCGCACAGGCCCATCACCAGTTTGACGTCGTGTTCGATCAGCAAAATAGTGGTGCCGTCGGCGCGGATGGTTTCCAGGAGTTTGCGCAAGTCTGCCGTTTCCGTTGCGTTCATGCCCGCCGCGGGTTCATCCAGGGCCAGCAGCGCCGGCTCCGTGGCGAGGGCGCGTGCGATCTCGAGCCGGCGCTGATAGCCGTATGGCAAGTTCTTTGCCAAATCGTCAGCAAAGCGTCCGACGCCGACATAGTTGAGCAGTTCGCGCGCGCGTGTCTCAATTGCATATTCTTCGCGGCGTGTCGCGCCGGTTTGCAGTATCGCGCCGGCCACGCCCGCGCGCGTGCGAACGTGCCGCCCGACCATGACGTTTTCCAGCGCGCTCATGTTGGCGAACAAGCGAATGTTCTGGAACGTGCGCGCGATGCCGCGCGCGGCGACGACGCTCGGCTTGATATCGCGCAGTTCATTGCCGCGAAAGCGGATGAGGCCGCTGTCGGCCTTGTAAAGGCCGGTCAGCACGTTGAACAATGTCGTTTTGCCCGCGCCGTTGGGGCCGATCAAGCCGTAAATCTCGCGCTCGCGAATGGTGAGCGAAACCTCAGCCAGCGCCTGCAAACCGCCGAAGCGCTTGCTGGCGTTTTCGATTTCCAGCAATGCGGCTGCTGTGCTCATGCGGTGGTGCTTGTGCCGGCCGGTGCGTTGGCGTTATCGCTCTTGAACTCGCGCCGGCGCTGGGTGGACGGCAACAGGCCCGCTGGGCGCAACAGCATGACGACGATCAACGCCAAGCCGAACAGCAGCATGCGCAAGTCGGCCGGTTCGACCAACACGCGGCCCACCCACTGCTGCTGCAACGGCCCGACGTAGCGCAGCATCTCGGGCAAGATGGTAAGCAGCAGCGCACCCAAGATTACGCCGGGAACGTGTCCCATGCCGCCGAGCACGACCATGCAAAGAATCATGATCGAATCCATCAAACCGAAGCTCTCCGGGCTGACGAAGCCTTGAAAGCTGGCGAATAAGCCGCCGGATACACCGCCAAAGGTCGCGCCCATGGCGAAGGCCAACAGTTTCACGTTGCGCGTGTTGATGCCCATCGCTTCGGCAGCGACTTCGTCTTCGCGTATTGCCACCCAGGCGCGTCCGATGCGCGAACGCTCTAGGCGGATCGATACAAAAATGATTAGCAGCGTGAGCGCGAGAAATAAGTAGTAATACTTGTGCGCGCCGGAGAACGTGATGCCGCCGATGCTTTGGGTACGGCTAAACGAAAACGCGCCCAGTTGCGCCGGATCGACCAGGTTGATGCCTTGTGGTCCGTTGGTGATGTTGTACGGGCGATCGAGATTATTGAGGAAGATGCGAATGATTTCGCCGAAACCGAGTGTGACGATGGCGAGGTAATCGCCGCGCAAACGCAGCGTCGGCGCCCCAAGCAAGACGCCGAAGCCGGCTGCGATGACAGCGCCAAGCGGCAGTAAAACCCAGAACGGCAGGTGTAAATCGAAGTGCGCAGAAGCCAGCAGCGCGTAGACGTAAGCACCGACTGCGTAGAAGGCGACATAGCCGAGATCGAGCAAGCCCGCATAACCGACCACGATGTTCAAGCCCAGCGCGAGCATGACGTAGAGCAGCACAAAATCGAATATGCGCACCCAAGTGCGGCCGAACGCCGCGTCGATCGCGAACGGCAGTAACGCCAGCAGCACGCCGACGACGATAAACGTCATCCACACCACGCGCGTATTGCGGCGATTGCGATGCCACCAATCGATCAGGGTGTTCATATATACTGCCTCCTATATATCCTCAAGAGACAATATTCAAGAGATATTTGAAGGTATACATATTTATGTATAGACTAGGCGCGCCCGCCTACGCGTTCGCCCAACAGTCCAGAGGGGCGCAATACGAGCACCAAGATCAGCACCAGGAAAGCGAACACATCCTTGTAGTGGCTGCCGAAAAATCCGCCAGAGAGATCGCCGATATAGCCGGCGCCAAGGCTTTCGATCAAACCGAGCAGCACGCCGCCGAGCATGGCGCCAGTAAGGTTGCCGATGCCGCCAAGCACCGCTGCGGTAAACGCCTTCAAGCCAAGCAAGAAACCCATGTAATAGTGCGCGATGCCGTAGTTCTGGCTCACCAGCACGCCCGCCACCGCAGCCAGAGCTGAGCCGATGATGAAGGTGATCGAAATCACTCGATTGATATCCACGCCCATCAACCCCGCCACGGTCGGGTCCTGTGCGGTGGCACGCATCGCCCGCCCTAGAGGCGTTTTATTGATCAGCACCAGCAGCCCGGCCATCAGCACGCAGCTCACCGCGATAATGAATAGCTGCAGCGTACTGATGGTTGCGCCGCCGACGTGCAGCGGAATGGCCGGGATGAGTTGCGGCACCGATTTGTACTGTTTGCCCCAGAGCATCATGGCCAACGCTTGCAGCACAATCGATACGCCGATAGCGGTAATAAGCGGTGCCAGGCGTGGGGCGCGGCGCAGCGGCCGGTAGGCGATGCGTTCGATGAGAAAGCCGAGCAACATGCAAGCGGGCACCGCCGCAGTCAAGCCAAGCACAAACACCAGCGGACCGGGGACGCCGCTCGCAATTAGTTTGAGACTGACCCACAAAGACACCAGGGCGCCCACCATCACAACCTCGCCGTGCGCAAAGTTGATGAGCTGCAAGATGCCGTACACCATGGTGTAGCCAAGCGCGACCAAGGCGTAGATGCTGCCCAGCACTAGGCCGTTGAAGATCTGTTGCAGGAACAAATCGAACTTCGACATACGTGGCGCTAGAAACTACGCGTTAGAGACGCAGGCACAAACAAAAAAGGCACCCGGATCGGGTGCCTTTTACTTGGCGTCGCAATTAATTGCCGCCCACTGTTTCGACCGGCATCCACTTGCCTTCTTTGACTTGGTAAATGGTGATCAGGCCGCCCTTCAAGTCGCCTTTTTCGTCGAACGCGATAGGGCCGGTGACACCGTTGTGCGTGATCGCAGCAAGGGCTGCAATGTACTTTGCCGGGTCGGCGGAATCCGCCTTCTTCATGGCCTCGACGAACAGCGAGGCGGCGTCGTAGCCATAGGGTGCATACAACTCAATCTTGGTCTTGTATTTCGCGACCAGTTTGTCGGCGAAGGCGGAGCCGCCCGCCATCTTGTCTAGCGGCACGCCCGGCGAAGACGCGTAGTGTCCTTCGGCGTCGGCGCCCGCGAGTTGAATGAAGTTAGGCGTTTGCACGCCGTCGCCCGCAACCAACTTTGCGGTCAGGCCAAGAGACTTCATTTGCTTGGCCATTGGACCGGCTTGCGGATCCATGCCGCCGAAAATGATAACGTCGGGCTTCTTGCCTTTGGCGCTGGTCAGAATCGCTTGAAAATCGGTCGACTTGTCGTCCGTAAACTCACGCGCCGCCGGCGTTTTGCCGCTCGCCTTGACAGTGCGTTCTACTACATCGGCGAGACCCTTGCCGTAGGCGGTGCGATCATCGATGATCACCACGTTCTTCATCCCAAGTTTGCCGGTGGCGAACTCGCCCAGCACCTTGCCTTGCTGATTGTCGTTCGCCATCACACGGAACGTGGTTTTGAAACCTTGTTCGGTCAACTTAGGATTGGTTGCCGAAGGGGAGATGTTGGGGAGGTTGTTGTCGCTGTAGATCTTAGAGGCGGGGATGCTGGTGCCGGAGTTCATATGCCCGACCACGCCCGCGACTTTCGCGTCCACCAACTTTTGCGCGACGATGGTCGCTTTTGACGGATTGGCTTCGTCGTCTTCGGCCATCAACTCGAACTTGACTTTCTGGCCGCCGAGCATAACGCCAGCTTCGTTGGCTTCGTCCAAGGCAAGCTGCGCGCCGTCGCGGATCTCTATACCCAAATGCGCTTGTGGTCCTGTAAGCGGAACGGCCAAACCGATTTTTACCACCGGAGCGGCCGGTTCGGTTGGTGCCGGTGCCGAGGCAGGCGCGGCAGCCTGCTGTGTATCGCCGGCAGGTTTGCTTGCCTCAGGCGCTGGTGATTCGGTTTTGCCGCAGCCCCACAGTGCTAGCGCGGCGAGGACTGCGGAAAGACGGGCGAGTGTCATAGCTTGCCTCGATCTAGAGTTGGAGGGATGGTGACGCCGCGATTATGCGAACAGCCCTGCGCATTGTCAAACTAACTAGTTGGATTGGAAAGGCTTTTGCTTTGGGCTCGCGCGTTGCAGGGTAGCGGGCGAGGGCGAAAAAAAACCGGCGAGCACTGCTCGCCGGTTTCTTTTTAAGATCTCTAATGCGTAGATCTTCGCTGCGCGGACTGGCTATTACTTAAGCGAAAGTATCCACTTCACCAACGTTTTGACGTCCTCGTCTTTCACGGCGACATTGGGCGGCATCGGTACCGGACCCCACACGCCGCTGCCACCTTTCTTGACCTTATCGACCAGCTTGCCTTCGGCGCTCGCGTCGCCAGCATATTTCTTGGCGACATCTTTAAACGCCGGGCCGACGATTTTCTTATCTACGGTATGACAGGCCATACAGGCGCTCTTCGTCGCCAATTCCTGGTTTGCAAACGAAGCGGTCGAAAACATTGCACCTGCCACTGCGGCCAGAACCCCCCAAGTACGAACTTTCATGCGTTCTCCTTACCCTATGTAATCGCGTCTCACAAAGACCTTGCATTTTACGCTGCCCGTCTAGCGCTTGCAAAGCCAGGTCAGCTTCTCGTAAGGTCGTCAACGACGCTTGCCTGCTGCTAACGCCTAAATCACAAAGCGCGTTGACGCTTGCGCGCGCGGCGACCCGGTCATCATGTGAAATTGTGTGACCTCGGCATCGCCTTTTGGCAGACGATGCTGGCACATTACAGGCTAAAAGCGTTACGTCAGAAAGGCAAAGGGGAGTTGCGGTGCCGCTGCCTATAGGCTGGCAAGTGCTTGATTCCTGTGCTAACATCGTTGCCAAGTTAATTATTCTCCACGTCAACAGTCAATTTGCCAGCCGCTGCGGCGATGTCAGAAGAATACATATCCGAACTCGAAAAGCAGTATCCGCGCATCATGAACGAGTTGCTCTCGCGCTGGGGTTCACCTCGGTTCGAGCCTTACGCCAATCAGCTCATCATCGATGAGCGCGGCGGCCGCAAAGGCTTTTCACCCGAGGTGATCGCCGAACTGCTGTTCCTCTACGCGCTGGACATGTTCGCGCGCGAGTTCGATACGCAGCAAGCGTTTGTGCCCTACGTCAATCCCGTCTATCGCAAGTAAACTACGCACTCCTTTAGCGTAAAGGCGTGCGCGATGATCGAGCTGTACACGTGGAACACTTCCAATGGGCGCAAGGCTTCCATCATGCTCGAGGAACTGGGGGTTACATACAACGTTCATCCAATAAATATCGGAAAGGACGAGCAATTCTCCCTTGAGTATAGGAAGACCAATCCGAACTCCAAAATTCCTGCCTTAGTGGACAGTGAAGGTCCCGATGGCCAGCCTATTGTCGTTTTTGAGTCCGGCGCCATACTCATCTACCTCGCCGAGAAATACGGGCGCCTCTTGCCGAGCGCGCCCCGCAGCCGCTATGAGGTGCTGCAATGGCTCATGTGGCAGATGGGTGGGGTGGGACCGATGTTCGGTCAAGTGCACCACTTCTTACGCGCTGCGCCGGAGCCGGTGCCCTATGCCATCGAGCGCTACTCGAAAGAGTGTAGACGCCTTTACGGCGTGCTCGACGAGCGGCTGCATGGCCGTGAGTTCGTCGTTGATGACTATTCGATCGCGGACATCGCCATCTTTCCGTGGGTCGCTCGCTATGACTGGCAAAAGATTGACTTGGCTGCGTTCCCGAATGTGAAGCGCTGGTTTGAACGTATCAGTGCGCGGCCGGCTGTGCAGCGCGGTTTGAACGTGCCAAAGACCTAATTGGAGATCGCGTGCATCAACCAACGCGTACTTCGATTGGCTTTGCGTCGGCATGAAGTATCAGCGCTTTGCCATAACTTCACTGCTTACCGCCCGGCGCGCCCGCTACGCTGCGTTACATGAATAGTTCTGATTCTTTCGCAGCTCGAATTTCGATATAGATTCAGTCTCTCGGAGGCCCTTTGCTCAGCTCCATAACCTCAAAGCGTCTCGTCGTCGGCGCCGCCATCTGTGTCACTGCGCTCGGGATATTCGCGCAGCAACTAAATTCGTGGCAGCGCTACGCGCCGGACGGCAGCGACCTCAACGTCGACCTGGAACATCCCGACGCGTTGATCCGTTCCGCTCACCTCGCGCGCTTGCCGCGAGATTTGCTGGCGCAGCCGTTGTTTAAAGATTTGCTGGACGAGGACTTTGTCTTTTACTACGAGCACAACGCTGATCGGCTCGGGTTGGTGGGGGCATTGCGCCGCATTGCGTACGAGCACGAACTGCAATGGCCCGACCGGTTGGTCGCCGAAGTTCTGGATGAACCCGCCGAAGTCGCGCTCTGGCGAGATGACAAAGGCGCGCTGCGGCACTTCTCGCTACTCCTCCGCAGAAATCCGCTAGAAAAAGTGATCGAGCAGGCCGCTAGCGTAGCGCTCAAGGACAAGCAACTTAAACTCGCCGGCACACTGCGCGTAGGTAGCGACTCTGTCAACGTGCTTAGCTTGGAGTACGCTCCGCGGCGCGCGCTACTCCTCGCGTCGCGCGGCGAGCGGCTGGTTATCTTGTCCGCGCCAGGCATGCTCATCGACGCCCAAGGCGCAATCAAAGAAGCGGCGGCTGCGGCGGTGTCGAATTGGCTGGCGATGGATTCCTCAAGTGCGGCTTTCCCGCGCCAGGCGCGCGATACGCCCCCAGTACGCGACGGGCATCAAGTACTGATTGGGGCCAATACCTTATCGCTCGGCTACCAGCACTTCTTCCCTAGCTTTGAAGCAATGCGCTTCGACTTTGGTGCGCAAAGTTTCTCCACGTACGTGCGGTTGGCTGCCCAACAACCAGGACAGGACCGGCCGAACGGCGCTCCAGTGTGGCAGGCGCTGCCTGCCGGTGCAGCGGCTTGCGCACTGCTGCCGGTCGACTGGCATGAAGCTGGCGAGCAGCTACGCGACGATTTGAGCGGGCCGGCCGGCGGTCCGCAGCAGTTCGACACATTGGTCGCACAAGCCGATGGCGCAGCAGCCGCATGCTGGTACCGCGAAGGGCGCCTGGCCACGCCATTGTTCGTCGCGCGCTTGCGCAGCGAACCCAGTGCTGAGCTAGCGGCGCAGCTCGGTAAAGTTTTCATGTGGAGCATACCGAAGGCGGGCGGGGACGTCGCACAAACGCGCAGCAAAGAAGTCGCGACTTGGACGCGCGAGGCGCAACTCGCACCACGCGCGAAAGACGACGAAGGGGCCAAAACTAAAGTCGCGTTTGCGCTTGCAAAACAGTACGTGCTGTTCTCGCCGGATGCGCGCTTAGTCGAGCGCGCCATCGCGGCGATCGAGCTGCGCTACCCCAATGTTCACGAAACGTTGCCGCAAGCAGCCCGCAGCAACGCGCTGGCGACCATTCACCCAAAGGCGCTGGCTGCCATGGTCAAGCGCGAGGCCGAGCAGACCTTGCGCGATGAGCCGGTACTTGCCCAAGCCATTACGCGCCAACTGAGCCCGCGGCTGGACAAGTTCGCTAAGCAACCGGCAGTCGCGCTCGTGGCGACGCCACCAAGCGTGGCAGAAGCGGCGTGGGTGCCGGTTGAGTGGATTGCGCTGCAGAGCAGATGACACGCCGCAAGACACTACGCGCATTGAGCGTGGCGCTGGGGGGCGTGATTATCGGCCAGGCGAGTTTGCGCCCGACGCCAGTGCTTGCCCTACAACCGTCTGCGCTGCCCGAGTTGGGCGTCGCACGCTTGGATCGAGAGCAATCGCGGCGGTTCCGCGCGTGGATGGTGCGTCTGGTGCGGGTGCAGTTCCAACAAGGCCCGACTCCGCGTTGGCAGCATCGCGACTGCGCAGGCTTGGTACGCTTCACCGTCGCCGAGGCATTGCGCGAGCATGACGACAAATGGCGCCGCGCCAACGGCTTGCATGGCGGCCACATTGCCAGCTTGCCGCCCGACTTGCGCTTGACGCCTGCCCAGCAGCAGTTGCGTCACCGCTGGCGTCTGGCCGATGGTTCCACATCGGCCTACGTCGGAGCGCTGGAGATGGTTCAGGAGAACAGTGTCTTCGTCGGCAAAGACATCAATCTGGCGCAGCCGGGCGATCTGCTGTTTTTCGATCAAGGCGATGATCAGCACCTCATGGTCTGGATGGGCGATCACATTGCCTATCACACTGGAACGGTGGCGCCCGACGACACCGGCATGCGCGCAGTCACCCTGCGCGAGTTACTCGACTGGAAGGACACACGTTGGCAACCGATTGCATACAACTCCAACTACATCGGCGTGTTTCGTTTAGGGTTCTTGACGCGATGAGAACAATGTCCGTGGAAATGCTGGCTTACTGCCGCAAGGTGTTTGTGGTCTGTGCGCTTGCTCTCGTGTCGCATGCTTCGGCGCAAACCTATGAGGTTGGCGCGGGCGAACCTTTCTTCCTGCTGAGTGACGCCAGCTATGGCACGCAGCAGAATGCGTTCGTGCGTTTGGAGGTGCCGCTGGGCTCGGCGGTGTACCAATTCGGCGGCGTTGATGTGCGTATTTATCGCGTGCCGAAACCGCTGGAATTTTTGCAGAAGCAAAAGAATCCGCATCGCGCGACCGCGGCCAACAAAGCTAAACCTGAGGGTCTGTCCAACGCACTCGCTAAGCTTTGGGACGATTGGGCGCGCGAATCGCGCAGCGATTGGCGCCGACTATTCTCGCCAGAGGCGCGCCGTGCAGTGACCGGATCCGCGCCCGAGTTGCGCGCCCGCCCGGGGCTACGCACGGGCACCGACTATCGGGCGCAACCTCAATTTGAACCCTTGGCTGGTTACGATTTGGTGGACCAATTCCGCTATCCGGTGGCTGAAGCTGAACCGATCAAGGCCCCGCCGAACCTCAATTTGCCGGGCAGCAGCAGTGACTTCATCCAACCCACTCCCGGCAATGTATTGGTGCCCCTCGGCAAGCGCGCGGCCGGATTGTATTTGGTGGAAGCGATGCTGGGCGGCTACCGTGCGACGACATTGGTGTTTGTTTCAGACACCATGGCAATCACCAAAATCGCCGGCGACCAGTTGGTAGTTTGGGCGGTGGAACGCGCATCGGGGGATGCTGTCTCCCAGACCAAAGTGCTTTGGAGCGACGGTGTCGGCGTGCTGCAATCCGGCGCCACCAATGCGCAAGGACTCATTACTCTCACGCGCGATAGTCCCGAGCACACCTACGTTTTTGGCGAAGACGCCGCCGGCGGCGTGTTCGTCACGGAGAATTTCTACTACGACAGCGAAATCTACAACACCAAGCTTTACGCCGTCACCGACCGCCCGTTGTATCGCCCCGGCGACGAAGTGCGGGTGAAGTTTATCGGACGTGAATTTCAAAGCGCGCGGATGTCCTCTGCAATCAAAGCCGGGACCATTGCGCTGCAGGTGCTCGATCCAGCCGGGTTCCCCGTAGCCACGCAGAGTTTCAAGATAAGCCCGGAGCGCGGCACGGACACCAGCTTTCGTTTGCCCGCGAACGCGGCTCTCGGCGGCTACCAACTGCGGTTTACTTATGCCGGCGATGCGTACAACGCGGCGTTTCGTGTGGCGGAGTATCAGAAGCCGCATTTCGAAATAACCGTGGTTACCGACAAATCCGAGTTCAAGACTGGCGAAGCCATCCGCGGGCATTTACAGCTGGCGTATCCGGATGGCAAGCCTGTCAAAGAAGCAAGCGTCAATTTAAACGTGCGCGCGCAAAAACTAACCATGGTCGAAGGCAACATGGATTTCATCGGCCAGTTCCCGGTGCAGATTGAATCGGAGACGCTGTCGAGCGACGAACAGGGCCGCGCGGCTTTTGTGCTACCGGCCGCGCAAGACCCATCACGCTACATCTTGAATGTGTTCGCCACCGATCAAGCAGCCTATCGCGTTAAGGCGACGAAAGAAATCTTGATTGAGCGCGGTGTTGCGCTCTATCGGGTCCGCGCGGACCGGCAATTCAGTTCCCCAAAACAGGAGATTGTGTTTTCGTTAGCCCCAGATGCTGGCGCTTCGGGGGATGCCGCCGCCGCCGAAAGCTGGGAGTGGCTACGGCTGGAAGATCGCGTGCGGCAGTCGGGCAAAGTAACGCGTAAGGACGGCTTCGAATTGTCTTTTGAGCAATCCGGTTCTTACTCCATTTTTGTGAAAGATGCGCATGGCAATGTGCTGGGCGGCACCACGCACTGGGTTTCTGGTGCGGGTGTGAAAGTCGCAGCTGGCTCGATCGAGATCGTATTCGACAAGCCGCGTTATCGCATCGGCGAGATGGCCGAAGCGCTGATCAGCTTCCCCGAAGAAGTCAAGCAGGCGTTACTTTCCCTGGAGCGTGACAAAGTGGAAGCGACTCACTTGCTTTCCGCTTCGGGCGGTTGGATCGAAACGACGCAAGTGGCGCCGGCGCAGTGGCGCGCGCGATTGCGCGTGCAAGACGGCTACGGACCCAATATAACGCTCTCGGTCGCTTACGTTAAGAACGGCGAGTACGCCTTCCAAAACGCCGGACTGTTGGTGGATGAGCCGCGCGTAGAGATCGCGATGAAAGCGGACAAAGCGGTTTACAAGCCGGGCGAAAAGGTGCAAGTCGCCTTGGACGCGACGCTGCAAGGAAAACCGGTGGCCGCCGTAGTCACCGTCAGCGTTGTCGACGAGATGATTTACGTGCTGCAACCGGAAATCGCGCCGAACATCTTTGATTTTTTCTTTCATCCGCGCCGCAACAACGTGCGCACCGTCGCCTCCCAGAGTTTTATCAGCTACGACTTGGCCACTGGCGCGGCTGCGGGCGCGCCGGCGCGGCGCAACGTCAATGAGCGCCGGGTCAAGCTGCTCGAGCGGCCGCGCCGCGACAACATCGACACAGCCTATTGGAATCCGGCGCTCACCACCGACGCTAACGGGAAGGCGGCTTTCACGTTCACCATGCCCGATGGGCTGACGCGCTGGCGCATGACGGCGCGCGCGGTGCTGGCGCCGACCGGTCAAGTCGGTCAGCAAACGGCGTACGTGCGTTCGGACAAAGCGCTTTATGCGAAATGGACCAGCCCGAATTGGCTGCGCCCCGGCGATCAACCGAACGCTAGCTTGGCGATCTTCAATCAACTTAGTCAGCCTCAGCCAATCGAAGTGCGCGCCGGCAAAACGACAAAACGTTTGACCGCAGCGCCCGGGGCGAACTTCTTGCTGTTGCCCATGACAGAGGTGAGCGCCGGCGCGGTAGGCGATAGCGTAAGTGTTGCCGTGATGAGCAAAGGCGCGGTGGTTGATCAGCTCAACGTTTCGCTGCGGAAGGTCGCTGCCGATTGGCGCGCTCCCCAAACCAAGGTGGTGCCGCTTAGCGGCGCGGCCACACCGCTCACGTTGCCGCGCGATGCGAGCAATGTGCGGGTGCGCGTCGTTTCTGGTGCGGGAGCGCACTTCTATCGGCTGGTCGACGATCTGGTGGATTATCCCTACGGATGTGTGGAGCAGACCGCCAGCCGCTTAATTCCGTTGGCCATCGCCTATCAAAACTTTGCCCCGGGCGATGAGATCTTGCTCTGGAAGTTGTCACATCAATTGTCCACGCAGCGCGTGCGCTTAGCGCAAATGGCCGGCCCGAACGCGCATTTCGGTTGGTGGCGCGACATGAGCGAGAACGCATTTTTGACGGCGTACGCTTACTACGCGGATTGGCATGCCGCGCGCGCTCTTAAGCTGGAGCTACCAAGCGATCACTGGCAGCGCCCGCTCAACCTCTACACTGCGCAAGCTGCGCAACATACCCGCTTGCAGCGCGCGCTGATGTTGGCGTGGTTGAAAGAACTCGATCAGCCGGTGACGGCGATGACCGCCGGACTGCTGGAGGATTTTCCGACGCAGACTAGCCCATACGAGGCACGCCCCGCGGAAAGCGACCCCGAAAACAGCGTCGTATTGGCCAGCGACGGCGGGCTCGCTAATGCTTTGGCGATCGTGTTGGCGGTGCATTCCGCGCGCGAGCTCGGCGCGCCAGTGCCAGCGAAAGTCTCTGCCGCGCTGGAAACGGCGAAGCGCACACTGGCCGCCCATTCGCATCTGCCGATGGCGAGCGCAGTGCTGGCGCTAACCAATGGCATCCTGGAGAGCGAACTCGTGCGCGTCTTGGGCGCGGCGCAAGCAGAGCATGCCACCATTGATCGCGCGGTGACGCTTGGTTTGGTGCATGGCGCGCTTACTAAGCCCGCCAGCCTGTCGCCGCTGCCGGCACCCAAGTACGGTGATGTGTGGCGCAAATTCACCACGCTGTCAGGGCAAACCGAGTACCGCCCGCGTGTGGGTTTGATCCCCAAGGCTCTGACGCTGGAGGCGGCGCCGCCGGCGGGTACGGTCGCGATCGTGCGCTACGAGAGCAGCGAGAAAACACAAAGCACCTTGCCGGTGTCGATCGAGCGGCGTTTCTATCGTGTGCGCAAAGGCAGAGACAACAACTTCACGCTTGAAGCCATTGGTGGAACCGAGGCATTCATGACCGACGGACTGTATCTCGATGAGATCAAGCTCAAGGCGGCGAAACCGCAACAATTTGGCATGGTGGAGGCGCCGTTGCCGCCGGGAGCAAGCGTCGAGTCCACAACTTGGGGCATCAACATTGCTGGCGCGGGCGGTGAAACCGAGGCGCTACCGCGCGCGACAGCCGAGGCGACGACGTTTGGCTATGGCGTGCCGATCGAAACCTTGCGTGCGGAAAGCGTCGTGCGTCATCTGGTGCGGTTCGCACAAACCGGCCGGTTCAAGTTGCCGCCCGCCAGATACTATGGAATGTACTCGCCGATGAATAAGGCAGTTCAAGATATGTCAGCCAATACTGTCGAAGTACGTTAGTGCGCATTGTCTTCCTCGTGGTGGGTTTTTGCGCTTGCTGCGCGAGTGCTGGCGTGCGCGCCGCCGAGGCTGAAGCGACGCTCGCGTGGCTGCGTGAGGGCGTCATGGCGACGCGCACGCAGCCGGCGGCAAGTGCTGCTGCGCACGCTAGTCCAATCGGGAGTTTGTGGAAGCTGTATGTGTACGCCTACTTGGCCGAGACCGACGCGCGCGAAGCGCCCTACCAGTGCACGGCGGCGGCGGCGAATACCGAACAGCAAGAGTATTGCTGCAAGGCGGGCGAATCGGTCGGCCGTGATCAAGCACTGGCGCGTTCGTGTGGCGCATATTTCGAGCCGGAACGGCTTGCCATTTCCAGCGGTGCATGGCGCAGCTTTTGGCAACAGCGCATGCCGCAAACACCTTGGCTGCAAGAGTTGAGTGCGCTGCAGCCGCACACTCAAGTTAGCGTGGCCTCGCTTCTGAAGACACTGCAAACGTTTCCGCTGCAAGCGCGCCAGGCCGCGCGGCAGGCGCTGGCGGAGGTGACTCTTTCTGGGTACGGGCGCGGCGCGCTTGCGGCACTTGGAAGCGGCCCGCGTCTCAAGACTTTTACGTGGCGGCGCGCTGAGCGTCCCGATACTTATTTCGGTGGCGCGGCAGGGTGGCTCGCGGACGGGACACCATTTTGGTTCGGGGCGAGCGGTTCGAGCAAGGCTGCTCTCTCGCGCCATGCTGGCTGGATCAGCGCCAACTTACCTGATGCGCGCGTTGCAGATCAGAGTGAACAAGCCTGCGTGTTGGTCGATTTCTTCACGCGCTATCCGATCGATACGGTGCACACGGCGAGCGGCGAGCGCATCGAGCAAGCAGCGCGCTTGCATGGCGACTATGTCGTGAGCTTTAAGAACGGTACGCGTTTGCCGATTCATTCCGCAGGTGAGCTGGAGCTGCGGTTTGCCCAACGCAGCGTGATTCTAGGGCGCTTCCCGCTCGAAGAATATGTTGCACGCGTGGTCGATCGTGAAGGCGACGCGGGCGTTCGGCAAGCGGCCGCGGCGCTTGCCGTGCTTGCCCGCAGCTACGTATTGCAGAATGCTAGGTTCGAATCAGGTTGCTATCGCATCGGCGACAGCAGTGGCACGCAGCGTGTCAGTGCCCGGCCGTCGTCGCCATCCGCTCGAGCAGCAGCACAGTTTACTGCCGGTCTGGTGGTTAGCGGAGCTGCGGTGCAATATCACCGCGATCGGGCCGAGCCCGGCAGGTTGTCATGGAGAAAGGCCGTTGAGCAGGCGCAAGCGGGGATGAGTTTTGACGAACTGCTCGCGCAAGCGTTCCCAAGCGCTGCGCTTGCCACCCTCTCTGGGCTGGAGGAATGCAAACGTCTCGACGCGGCAGAACGCTGGTTGACGGTGATGCAACCAAAATGGCATCGCGCACTGCGCGGCGAACCGGGCTTCGAGGCGTTGGAGGCAGCGCCGGCTGTGTGCGCGCTCAACTACGGAAATCCTTATTCGGATCAGCGCCGCTTGCGCATTTATGCGCGCGATTGGCGCAGTTTCAACGACCAGCTCACTTTAGCCCATGAGTATTTGCACCTCGTGTTCCGTTTTCATCCGCGCGGCTTCGACGAAGCATACATCGAGCAAACCGCGCGCAGATTGTTGGAAGGGTAAGCATGTCGGCATGTTTGCGTTCGGTTTTGGTGGTGGGGCTTGTATGCATGTGCGCGCTTTCGAGCCAAAGCAGTGAAGCGCAAGTCAATCTTGACGCACCTACTGGCGGATGGCGCGATTCGCGCGGCAGCGGCATCAGCTTTCTGCAGCCGGTGTACTACCCGGCCTCTAGCGCGAATGCCGAGGGCCAAGATCCTGCCGGACTGATCCGCGGACGCATTGCGCTTCGGACGAAGACGAGCGCGGCGCGTAGCGCCCACACGCTGGTGGTCAACGGCGTGGCGATGCCCTTGCTTGCCGACGAGCAAGGACAGTTCGCGCGACCCTATGCGTTCGGTGCGGGGTCCAATAGCCTGGAGGTGCGTGCCGAAGGCAAAGCAAGCGCAAAGAACAGGCGGCGCGTGCAGTTCTACGAAACCAACACCGATCGCACGCCGTCGAAATTGCGTGTGGCGCTGTCGTGGGATTCGGACGGCACCGATCTGGATCTTCACGTCATCGGGCCGACCGGCGAGCATACCTACTACGGCGAGCGGCTCGCGCCGAGCGGTGCCGCGCTCGACATCGATGTAACCACCGGCTACGGTCCGGAGATCTACGCGGCGCCGGCTCCGGACAAAGGCGCGTATCACATTTACGTCAACTACTATGGTTCCGGTGATAGACAAGACATCATTACCGTTGCGCAAGTCGCCGTCATTACCAACGAGAATACGCCGGGCGAAAAGCAGCAGGTGTTCCGTATTCCGATGCGCAAGCCGGGTGAGCTTACATTAGTGCGTTCATTTGTATTCCCATGAATTTCAATTTGGTAGTGCTTGGTTTGGTGTCGGCGCTAGCGTCAATGCCGGCGTTCTCTCAGGTCGAATACGACGGGCCGCACGGCGGCTGGAATTACTCCGGGGTCGTGGATAAGCCGGATGAGCTGAACTACGCCTATCCGGCGCCGCCGATCGATCGAGGAGCGCAAAAGAATCGCATGCTCGTGCGCGGCCGGCTGAAGGCGGCCGCGAATGATCGTACGCCGCCGAAGTTAGTAGTCAATGGCAATCCGATGTTGCTCTACGGCGATGGCGAAGGGCGCTTTGCGCGCCCCTATGCGTTCGGGCCAGGATCGAACTCAATAGAAATTCGCAGCGGCGCAGCCGAGGGCGCGCCGGCAAGCGGGAAGACATTCAAGCGCGTGCAGTTCTATGAAGCGAATCCGAACAAGGCGGCAGCGCACGTGCGCATCATCATGACTTGGGATGACCCGCAAGCCGAAGTCGATATGCACGTGCTCACGCCGGACGGCGGTCATGCGTTCTGGGCCGCGCCTGTGCTGGAAAACGGCGGCGGTTTGGACGTGGACAGCGTGGACGGCGCCGGGCCGGAAATCTTCTCGGTGATCGCGCCGCCGCGCGGTAGTTACTACGTCTACGTCAACTATTGGGGCAATTTTGGCGCCAGCGGCTATCACTTCGACGAAGCCACCCGCAAGCGCGATGTGATCACAACGCGAGTAACCGTCGTCTACCACGAGAATACCCCGCGCGAAAAACGCGAGAGTTTTGTGGTTCCGCTGCGCAAGATTGGCGATCTCACTCTTGTGAGTTCATTCGTTTACTAAAAACTATCTCGCGGCGGTGCTGGTCGCGTCTCGCCGGGTGCTGATGGCATGGGTTCTGGCCTATGCAGTGAACACCGTGCGCCCGCTACCGCAAGAGCATTTTCCCGATTTGATCTAGATCAAACGCCAGCCTTCAAGTGGCGGCTACTTTCCTACGCTCAATAACTTTAGGGGAGGTGCTGCGCATGACACGGTTTTCCAGGCTGATGATCTTGATCGCGAGCGAATTGCTGATGCCCGCGGTGGGCGCTCGCGCAGCAGACGCGGCGCCCGGCAGCGCCATTAAAGATTGTCCGGTATGTCCCGAACTGATCGTGGTGCCGGCCGGGGAGTTCACTATGGGATCGGACAAAGAAGAGAGCGGCCACCCGGACGAGAAGCCGCAGCACGCAGTGCGCATCCCGAAAGCATTCGCTGCCGGTAAATTCGAAGTGACGTTCGATCAGTGGGACGCATGCGCGGCCGAAGGGCGCTGCGCGAAAGTTTCTGATGATGGGTTAGGTCGCGCGGATCGTCCGGTGATTAACGTCACCTGGCCGGATGCAAAGATCTACGTCGCGTGGTTGTCAGAGAAGTCCGGTAAAGCATATCGCTTGTTATCCGAGGCCGAGTGGGAATACGCGGCCCGGGCCGGTACCAAGACAGCGTGGTTTTGGGGCCCTGCCGAGGACAGCTATGGTTCGCGCGAAGCATGCAAGTTCGCCAACACGCACGATGAAAGTGGCAAGAAGGCGCACCCGAACTATGTATGGTCAAATCACCTGTGCGACGATGGTTTTCCCGAGACTGCGCCGGTAGGCCGTTACCAGTCCAACGCTTTCGGATTGCACGACATGATTGGCAACGTGCGCGAGTGGGTGGAAGATTGTCACGGCGAATACAAGGATGCGCCCAGCGACGGTTCGGCACGTGCCGCGAGTGTGTGCGAGAAGCGCATCGTGCGCGGTGGCGCGTGGATCGACGGTGCTTCAACCACGCGCTCGGCGTATCGCCATCCTTTGCCTGAGACGCACAAGAATTACCAAGTCGGCTTGCGCGTGGCGCGCGATCTGTAGCGAGCGCCGCAACGCTGCACTTGGGTCGGTGTTGATGCGAAGGGCACTATTAGATCAGTGCCCTTTTTCTGCGCACGGCGCAGCTGACGATTAAGTCGGTTTTGCTTGTTCGTACAACGGCACCATCTTAGGCATCAAGTCGCGCAGTCTAGACATGCGATTCTCCGGCGAGGGGTGCGTGCTGAGAAACTGCGGCGTGCGCCCGCCACCCGCTTTGTTCATTTTGTCCCATAAGGTAACTGCGGCGCGCGGATCGAATCCGGCGCGCGCGGCAATCTCCACGCCCATGGCGTCCGCCTCGGATTCCATGGTACGGCTGTTGGGCAAGCCGAGCGCCACTTCCGTTGCCATGCCCAGCGCTTTGGCACCGCCTTCGCCCAGGCCGGCCAGTTGCGCAATCACGCTCACGCCCATTTGTTGAGCGTAGGCGCGTGAGACTTTTTCGCGGCTATGTTCGCGCAATGCGTGGGCAATCTCGTGACCCATGACTGCGGCGATCTCGTCGTCGCTGAGATTGAGTTTTTGGATAAGGCCGGTGTAGAACGCGATTTTGCCGCCGGCCATGCACCATGCGTTGACTTCATCGGAAGAGATAACGTTGACTTCCCAGGCCCATGCGGGTGCGTCTTTCCGAAATACACCTGTGTGCGGCTCGAGACGTTGGGCGATACGTTGTACGCGTGCGGTTAGATTCGCGTCGCGATTGAGCTTGCCTTCCTTCTGCGCTTTCGCGAGCACTTCCTTGTACTGCTGCGCGCTGGCCTGTTCAACCTCCTTGGAAGAGACCAGCATCATTTGTCCGCGCTGCACACCGGCTTGTCCGCCGCTGGTGGTTTTGGTCGTAGCACATCCAAACGCGACGCTTGCCATCACAGCCACGAGCAGCGTGCGGACGAAATAGAAGGTTCTGATCATCGATGTCTCCTTCGAGTAAGTCACAGCCAGACAACGCTGCGACGTGTTGAGCGATGACCAAGTTTAGCGGATTGAGCGACACGCAAACTAATCGCAGCGCCCCTATGCCTGCTTGACAGCAGCGCGCTTCGGCGCAGATCTGTTGCGCGCAGATTGCCGAGCACCCGGTTGAGTCGCTGGGGGGGGGTGGACGCAGCCGTGCACGCTCGGCCTTGCCGTGACAGATGTTTCCATAAAAATATTTTGAGAGTTAAAAAGTGTCCATCACACGGTCAGTGAATATACAGGCAAATGTATACGTGTATAACGCCTATAGATATTCCTATCTAGAGGTATTCAGTGAGCAGTATTTAGGCGCAGGTCAAGCATCATGGAATCCCCTAATAACAAGTCCTCGCAGCGCGCTTTCAATATCCCTCACAACTCATTATTTCCAAAGACTTTTGAGCCTGGGTGCAAAGTTCGCTAAGTCTCTGTAGCAAAAACAAAAAATCCTCCCGATTGCCTTGACCGTCACATTCTTTTCAAATAAAGTGGCGCGACGTAGAAAGAAGTGGGAAAGATTGGCATTTTTTCCCATATTTTGACCAAATAAAGGGCCAAATCGTAAGGGCGGACGTGTTTCAGGGAGCAACCAGACTAACCATCGACCCGAAAGGGCGACTCGCCATTCCGGCCAAGCGCCGTGAAGAGTTGCAAGACGGTGGCAACGGCAAGTTGGTTGTAACCGCCTGGCCGGATCGCTGCCTTTACCTGTATCCGGAGCCCACTTGGGTTGAGATTCGCCAACAAGTCGCCGCGCTGCCTCAATTCGATGAGCAGATCGTCAAATGGAAGCGCCTGATCCTCGGTTACGCTGAAGAAATCGAAGCGGACAACGCTGGTCGCGTGTTGCTGGCTCCGGCGCTGCGCGATTTCGCGCGGCTGGAAAAGGAGCTGATGTTCGTTGGCCAAGGACGCCATTTCGAAATCTGGAACAAGCAGGACTGGGACCGCCAGATTGCGTCCTTCGATGGTCAGCCGTCGAAACCGCCGGAGGGCTTTGCGACCATTGAGTTCTGACCATGACGTCGCCCGCGCTCTCGCACCCGATCATCAGCCTGTCTTGCTCGCGCCTGCTATCGAGGCGCTCAACATCGATCCTGCCGGTTGCTATGTCGATGCCACCTTTGGGCGCGGCGGGCATACCCGCGCCATTTTGGCGCAACTCAGCGCGCAGGGCAGGGTGATCGCCGTCGATCGCGATCCGCAGGCCGTGGCGGTTGCCCACACTGTGGGTGATGCGCGCTTGTGCGTTGTCCACGCGCGCTTTTCGCAGCTGCGCGCAGTGCTAAAGCAACTCAGCGTCGAGCGCGTCAACGGCGTGCTCATGGATCTAGGCGTTTCTTCGCCGCAGATCGAAGACGCGCAACGTGGTTTTAGTTTTCGGCGCGACGGACCGCTCGACATGCGCATGAATCCGGAAGAGGGAATCAGCGCCGCGCAGTGGCTTACGCAAGTATCAGAACAGCAATTAACGGAGATCATCGAACGCTATGGCGAAGAGCGGTTTGCTAAGCAGATTGCAAGGGCGATTGTCGCGGCAGCACGCCGCGAGCCCATACGCAGCACGCGCCAGCTTGCCGCTATCGTGGCGGCCGCGGTCCGCACGCGCGAGCCTGGCCAAGACCCGGCCACACGCACGTTTCAAGCTGTTCGGATTTTCCTCAATCAAGAGCTTGAGGAACTGGAGATAGGCTTGGCCGAAGCCAGCGAGGCTTTGGCGCCCGGCGGGCGGCTGGTCGTCATCAGTTTCCATTCGCTGGAAGATCGCATCGTCAAGCGTTTCCTGCAAAAGATGGCGCGCGGCCATGATTTGCCGGCGCGCTTGCCGGTTCGCGCCAACACTTTGCCGCCAGCGCCGTTCAAACTCATCGGCAAAGCGCAGCGCGCGTCCGACGAGGAAGTGGTGCGCAACCCGCGCGCGCGCAGCGCCATCATGCGCGTCGCCGAAAAATCGCGCGCCGGCCATGCCGCATCCGGAGCGGCGGCATGAACAAGCTGATCTTTTTGTTGCTTATGGGCGTGCTGGTATGCGCCTTGGGTGCGGTGACCGCGCAACATCGCGCGCGCAGCCTAGTCGTTCAGTTGGAGGAAGAAGACGAGTACGCCAAGCAACTGGACATGCAGTGGCGCGAGCTGCAGGCGGCACAGAGTTCGTTGGCAACGCACTCGCGCGTGGAAAGAATCGCCAAGCAGCAGCTCAAGATGAGCGTGCCGGAGAACGAGCAGGTGCGCATTATCAACCCCGATCAGTCGGTCGAACTGACGGCGGGGAAATAGTAGATGAACTATTCGGTCAATCCATCGCTGCGCCTGAAGCTCGAGGGCTGGCGGGCGCGCTTCCTGCTCATCGCTTTGCTGCTGATGTTTGCCACGCTAGTCGGGCGCGCGATCTATCTGCAAGGGTTGAACCGCGAGTTCCTGCAGCGTGAAGGCAAGGCGCGTTACACGCGCACACTCGAAATGAATGCCGCCCGCGGCATGGTGTTGGATCGCAATGGCGAGCCTCTGGCGGTTAGCACCCCAGCGGAAGCAGTCTGCGCGAGCCCAAAACGCATCAAGATCACGGATGCGCAGATTGACACGCTGGCAGGACTTCTGGGCGTGTCGAGCAACGCTATCGTCAAGAAACTCTCGAACACGAACAAGGATTTCGTATATCTGCATCGCCAAGTCGAGCCGGCGGTAGCGGCGAAAGTGGTCGGCCTCGGCATTCAAGGCGTGTATCTGCGTCCTACTTGGCACCGGCGCTACCCCGCCGGGCCGGAGATGGCGCACATACTTGGGTTCACCGGGATCGATGAAAATGGCCAAGAGGGCATCGAGCTTGCGCACGACGAGGACTTGAGCGGCACCGACGGCGCGCGCCAAGTCATCAAGGACAAGAGCGGTCAAGTGGTTGAGCGCACAGACGCGATCCGGCCGCCGCAGCCGGGTCAAGATTTGCAGTTGAGCATCGACCGCCGTATTCAATACCTGGCGTACCGCGAATTGAAAGCAGCGCTGACCAAGGAGCGCGCTAAGGCAGGCGCTATCGTGGTGCTGGATGTACGCACTGGCGAAGTGCTGGCGGCAGCCAACCTGCCGGACTATGACCCGAATGATCGGCGCAAACTCACGCCCAAGCAAAGTTCGAAACTGTTACGCAATCGCGCAGTCACGGACTTGTTTGAACCCGGCTCCACGCTCAAGCCCTTTACCGTCGCCGTCGCGCTGGAAGCGGGCCGCGTGCGACCGAACACGGTAATCAATACCGAACCGGGCTATATGCCGATTGGCCGTCGTGTCATTCACGACGCGCACAAGCACGGCAAGCTCACCGTCGCCGAAGTGATACAGAAATCGAGCAACATCGGTTCGGCCAAGATTGCGCTGGACCTGCCGGCCGAAGCGATGTGGAGCATGTTCAACGATGTCGGTTTCGGGCGTCTGCCGAAATCCGGCTTCCCCGGCGAAGCGAGCGGCCGCGTGCGCTACTACAAAACGTGGAAGCCGATCGAGCAAGCGACCATGTCTTACGGCCACGGTATTTCCGTGAGTCTGATGCAACTGGCGCGCAGCTACATGATCTTTGCCACTGATGGCGAAGTGAAACCGATCACGCTGCTAAAGCGCGATGGATATCCGGTCAGCACGCTGGTGCTGTCCAGCGCCACAGCCCGCAGCATGCGCGACATGCTGGAAATGGCAGTGCAAAAAGGCGGTACGGCGCCGCTCGCGCGCGTGCCCGGCTACCGCGTAGCAGGCAAAACCGGCACCGCGCACAAATTGGAAGACGGCAAATACGTGGCCAAGCGCTACATCTCTTCGTTTGTTGGTTTCGCGCCGGTGTCCGATCCGCGGCTGGTTATCGCGGTGATGATCGACGAGCCGGGCGGGAAGAACTACTACGGCGGTCTAGTTGCGGCGCCGGTGTTCAGCCGGGTGATGGGCGGCGCGTTGCGCAGTCTCGGCGTTAAACCCGACGCCCCCTGGCAAAGCGAAATTGCGCCCAGCGCAGAAGAACTTGAGATCAAGGAAGAAGTGTGACGGCGCCCTTGAATCTCAATGAACGCGGTGGCGCGGCGGCACAAGCGGCCACACTCCAGATGATCAATCGGAGTCTGGGTGTCACTGTTGCCGAATTAAGTGCTGACAGCCGCCGCGTGCGTCCCGGTGTCACCTTCGCCGCATTCCCCGGCGAACGCGCCGACGGCCGCGCTTACATCGCGCAGGCACTGCAAGCGGGGGCGAACGCCGTGCTATGGGAGTCGCAAGATTTCGTCTGGCGCGCGGACTGGGTGCGCCCCAATCTCGGTGTCGCCAATCTGCGCGAGCACGTTGGCCCGCTCGCCGCTGAATTGCACGGGCATCCGTCCGCGGCGATGCAGGTATTCGGCATCACGGGGACCAATGGCAAGACCTCTTGCAGCCAATGGTTGGCGCAATGCTTGAGCGCCGCGGGTAAGCGTTGCGGGGTGATCGGCACGCTCGGCAACGGCATGCTCGACAGCCTGGAGACTAGCGCCAATACGACGCCCGATCCGATCGGGCTGCAGGCCAAACTGGCGCAGCTGTGTCGCGACGGTGCGCAAGCAGTAAGCATGGAAGTGTCCTCGCACGGTTTGCTGCAAGGCCGCATCAATGGCACACGAGTTGAAGTGGCAATGTTCACCAACCTTTCGCGCGACCACCTCGACTATCACGGCGACATGGAGAGCTATTTTGCGGCCAAGGCGCGCTTGTTTGCGTGGCCGGGGTTGCGCGCCGCTGTTATCAATCTCGATGACGACTACGGCCTGCGTCTGGCGCGTGAGTTGGCGCAGGCGGGGCGCCGCGTCTGGGGCTATGCGTTCGAACAACTCGATTCGGGTTTGGCTGGGCGAATCGAACTAGTGCGCGCGCAGGCACTGCGCCTGAGTGGTGACGGGGTCAGTTTTTCGGTCCGGGCGCTGGGACAGCAAGCGCACGTCGATGCTCATGTGCTTGGCGCGTTCAACGCACAGAATCTCCTCGGCGTGCTCGCTTGTTTGCTCGCCGCTGGTTTCTCGCTCGCCGAGGCGGCTCGTCTGGTTTCGCAAGTGCAATCAGTTGCGGGCCGCATGCAGCGCGTCGGTGGAGCAGGCAAACCACTTGCGGTGGTCGACTATGCGCATACGCCGGACGCCTTAGAGAAAGTTTTGGGCGCTCTGCGCCCCAGTCTCGCAACTGGCGCCAGCTTGACGGTGGTGTTCGGCTGCGGTGGCGATCGCGACCGGGGCAAGCGCTCTCTGATGGGTGCGGTTGCCGCGCGCTTGGCAGACCGCGTGGTCGTGACTAGCGACAACCCGCGCAGCGAATCACCGCAGCAGATCATCAACGACGTGCTGCAGGGGACGGGCGCTGCCGCCGTAGTTGAAAGCGATCGTGCGGTGGCGATTTCCTGGGCGATTGCGCAAGCGCGCGCGCAAGACATTGTGCTCATCGCCGGCAAAGGGCACGAGGACTATCAGGAAATCGACGGCCGGCGTTTGCCGTTCAGCGATGTTCAGCAGGCGCGCGCGGCGCTCGAGCGTTGGCAAGGAGCGGGCGCGAAATGATGAACTTGCACGAAGCAGCGAGCGCCATCGGCGCCCAAGTGCTCGGGGCCGATGCCGCATTTACCAGTGTCAGCACCGATACGCGCAGCATCGTTCCGGGTGCCTTGTTCGTTGCGCTGAAGGGCGAGCGCTTCGACGGCCACGCATTCTTGCCGCAGGCGATTGCGGCGGGTGCGGTTGCGGCAATGGTGCAACGCGAGGCTGTGCCTCAAGCAAGCGTTGCGCCGCTGTTGATCGTCGAGGATACCCGCTTGGGGCTCGGCGCGTTGGCGGCGTACTGGCGCAAGCGCAGCAACGCAGGCGTGGTGGCGGTAACGGGCAGCAACGGCAAGACGACAGTGAAAGAAATGATCGCCGCCATCTTGCGCGCCTACTGTGTCGCTCACGGCGGCACTGAGGATCAAGTGCTTGCCACGATCGGCAACTTGAACAACGACATCGGTGTGCCGCTGACGTTGTTTAGGCTAACGCCGTCGCATCGCTACGCTGTGATCGAGATGGGCATGAATCACCCCGGCGAAATTGGCTACTTGAGCAAGCTGGCGTGCCCTAGGGTGGCGCTGGTCAATAACGTGCAGCGCGCGCACCTCGGCATGTTCGAAAGCGTCGAAGGCATCGCCCAGGCGAAGGGCGAGATCTTCCAAGGGTTGGACTTCGACGGCGTCGCCGTGATCAATGCCGACGATCCGCACGCGGGATTGATGCGCCTGCTGGCCGGCGATCGCGAGTGTCTCGAGTTTGGTCTAGAAAAGCCAGCGCCCATTTCTGCGCGCTACGAGTTGCGCGAGTTCGGTAGCCATGTAGAAATTACAGCGCCAAGCGGCGAAGCCCATGTCGCGCTGCAGCAGCCGGGTTTGCACAATGTGCGCAACGCGCTGGCGGCGGCGGCTGTCGGCATCGCATTGGGCATCGACCTAGGTTCGATCGCCACCGGTCTAAATCGCATGACGGCCGTAAAGGGCCGGTTGGTGCGCAAAGCGGGCCTGAACGGCGCAGTGGTGATCGACGACAGCTACAACGCCAATCCGGATTCGGTGCGGGCGGCGATCGAGGTGCTCGCAGCGGCCAAGGGAACAAAGATCTTGGTGCTCGGCGACATGGGGGAGATCGGCGGCGAAGGCCCGCAGATGCACGCGGAGGCCGGCGAAGCGGCCAGAAACGCCGGCATCGATGCGTTATACGCATTGGGAAATTTGAGCGCGCAAGCTGCTGCCGCTTTCGGCCACGGCGCGCTGCATTTCAGCGGTGCACACGAGTTGATCGACGCACTTCAGCCGCGGCTGCAAGTGGGCGCAACAGTGCTGGTCAAGGGTTCGCGCTTCATGGCGATGGAGCGCGTCGTTGATGCCATCACCATCGGGGGCAAGCAATGAATCTCGATCGGCGCGCAACTTGGCGGGCTGCCCATGCTGCTTGAATTGGCTCAGATGCTGGGGCGCGAAATCCGCGCATTCAATGTGTTCGGCTACATCACGCTGCGCGCGGTGCTGGCGTGCCTGACCGCATTAGCGATTTCTTTCCTGGTCGGTCCCGCCATGATACGCAAGTTGACCGCGTACAAGATCGGCCAAGCGGTGCGTGATGATGGGCCGCAGACCCATCTCATCAAAGCGGGCACGCCGACGATGGGCGGAGCCTTGATCCTCGTCGCCATCGCGGTGACCACCTTGTTGTGGGGCGACTTGAGCAATCGTTTCGTCTGGGTAGTGCTGTTGACTACGCTCGGATTTGGCGCCGTCGGGTGGGTCGACGACTACCGCAAAGTCGTGCATCGCAACCCGAAAGGCTTGTCCGCGCGGGCGAAATTCTTCTGGCAATCGGTCGTGGCGATGGTGGCCGCGTTGTTCCTGGCCTACAGCACGAATTTGCCGGCGCAGACCGAATTGATCGTGCCGTTCTTCAAGACCGTTGCTATTCCGCTTGGCGCCATCGGTTTCGTCGTGCTGGCCTTCTTTGTCATCGTCGGCAGTAGCAATGCGGTCAACTTGACCGATGGCCTCGATGGCCTGGCGATCATGCCGACGGTTATGGTGGGCACCGCGTTGTCGGTGTTTGCCTATGTCGCCGGCAACGCGGTGTTCGCTAAATACTTAGGATTGCCGCACATTCCCGGCGCCGGCGAATTGGTAATTTTCTGCGCCGCCATGGCTGGCGCGGGCTTGGGTTTTCTGTGGTTCAACGCGTATCCGGCTGAAGTGTTCATGGGCGACGTCGGCGCGCTGGCGCTCGGCGCTGCGCTCGGCGTGGTAGCGGTGATCGTGCGCCAAGAAGTCGTGCTGCTGATCATGGGCGGGGTGTTCGTAATCGAAACGCTGTCAGTGGTACTGCAAGTTGCCTCATTCAAGCTGACCGGCAAGCGCATCTTCCGCATGGCGCCGTTGCACCACCACTACGAACTCAAAGGTTGGAAAGAAAATCAAGTCGTCGTTCGCTTCTGGATTATCACGATGATGCTGGTTCTTTTTGGTTTATCGACATTGAAACTCCGATGACAAAGCGACAAGAAGCGAACCAGGGATTGATTTCGGCGAAGACTAACGTTTCGCGCAGCGCAACGCTATGTCGTAGCCAAAACAACCCCGTTTCTGGCTTATCACGATGATGCTGGTTCTTTTTGGTTTATCGACATTGAAACTCCGATGACAAAGCGACAAGAAGCGAACGAGGGATTGATTTCGGCGAAGACTAACGTTTCGCGCAGCGCAACGTTATGTCGTACCCAGAACAACCCCCGCTTCTGGATCATCACGATGATGCTGGTGTTATTTGGATTATCGACATTGAAGCTGCGCCGATAAAACATGCTCAATCTGCGCGATCAACAAGTCATCGTTCTTGGCCTTGGACAAACCGGCGCGTCGTGCGTGCGCTGGCTGGGTGCGCGCGGGGCGCGCGTTCGGGTACTGGATACCCGTAATACTCCTCCAGAGTTATTGCCTGAAATTAAGAATCAATCTGGTATTCAGATTAATACTGGTCCATATACCGAAGAAAACTTGAGCGGTGCGCAACTCATCGTGGCTAGTCCGGGCGTGGATCTGCGCGAGCCTTTGATCGCGAAACAGCTTGCTGCGGGCGTGCCGGTCGTTGGCGATATCGAACTGTTTTCTTGGGTGCTGAACGACTTGCCCAGTACGCCGCGCGTCATCGCGATCACCGGCTCCAATGGCAAGTCGACGGTAACCAGCATGGTCGGCGCGATGTGCCTAGCGGCAGGTCTGCGCACCGTCGTCGCAGGCAATATCGGCATCCCCGTGTTGACCGCTTTGGCGCAGGCGCCGCAGCCTGACGTTTACGTGCTCGAGCTGTCCAGTTTCCAGCTGGAGACCACATCGAGTCTGCGCTTGGCGTCGGCGACCATATTGAATGTCACGCAAGATCACATGGATCGCTACGACAGCTTGCAAGATTACGCTGCGGCGAAACGGCGCATTTTCTTGCACTGTCTGCGACGAGTGGTCAATCGCGAAGATGCATACAGCATGGCCGCGCTGCGCGATGGTGATTTCAGCTTCGGCACCGACGCGCCCAACGGCATAGGCGCCTGGGGACTGGTGCGCGAGGCGAGCGAGATCTGGCTCGCGCAGGGCGGCGCGGAGCCAAGCTCGCCCAGCAAGTTGATGCGCGTATCTGAGTTGCCGCTGACTGGCTTGCATAACGCCGCAAACGCCTTGGCGGCACTGGCCTTGTGCCGAGCTCTGGATTTGCCCTATGCGCCGCTGATTCAAGCGCTACGCAACTTCAAAGGATTGGCACATCGGGTTGAGCGCGTCGCGCAGATCGGTGGCGTCACGTTCTACGATGATTCCAAAGGCACCAACGTTGGCGCCACGGTGGCGGCCCTGCGCGGTATGACGCAACCGGTGGTGCTCATCGCCGGCGGTGACGGCAAACAACAGGATTTCGCGCCGATGAAACCCGCCGTTGCCGCGCACGCGCGCGCCGTCGTATTAATCGGGCGCGATGCGCCGGTCATCGAGCAAGCCTTGCATGGGTCGCGCATCGACTGCGTGCGCGCGGCCGATATGGCCGATGCGGTGAATCGCGCGTATGCCTTGGCGCAGACCGGCGACGCCGTGCTGCTTTCACCCGCGTGCGCCAGCTTCGACATGTTTCGCGACTACGTGCACCGCGCCGAAGTGTTCGTGGCCGCGGTTAAGGCGCTTGCACAAGCGCGCGGCCGAGTGCACTGACCATGTTCTACACCGCGAACCGTCCTCTAGTTCGAGAATTGGATGCTACGCTGCTTAGCGCAACGCTTTTGCTGCTGGGCTTGGGCTTGGTGATGGTGTATTCGGCCTCGATCACCAGCGCGCAGAACGACAGCAAGATCGCTTACACCGCAACCTACTACCTGACGCGTCACGCCGTTTACATTGCTGCGGCGTTGGCGGCCGCGCTGCTCGTGTTTCAAGTGCCGCTGCGCACCTGGCAGCAAGTTGCACCGTACTTGTTCGTGATTGGCTTGTGCTCCTTGGTCGTGGTGCTGATCCCGCACATCGGCCGTGAAGTCAAAGGCGCGCGGCGCTGGATCTCTTTCGCTGGTTTCCAGCTGCAACCCTCCGAGTTCGTCAAGTTGGCGGTTGTGCTGTATGCCGCCGACTACACCGTGCGCAAAGCCGCATTCATGCACAGTTTTAGGAAGGGCTTTCTGCCCATGCTGGGCGTCATGTTTATCACCGGCACGCTGCTGCTGGCCGAGCCGGACTTCGGCGCGTTCGCGGTGGTGGCGGCGATTTCGGTGGCGATTCTATTCCTCGGCGGGCTCAACCTGCGGCTGTTTTCCGGCATGGTGCTGCTGTTGGTGACGGGGTTCGTGTTGCTCATTGTGTTTTCGCCTTATCGGCTGAAGCGCATTTTGGGATTCCTCAATCCTTGGGAGGACCCGCTCGGCAAAGGCTATCAGTTGACCCACGCGTTGATGGCATTCGGCCGCGGTGAATGGTTCGGCGCTGGACTGGGCGGCAGCGTGGAGAAACTGGGGTACTTGCCGGAAGCGCACACCGATTTCTTGCTGGCGGTGATCGCCGAGGAGTTGGGTTTCATCGGCGTGCTCGCGGTGATCTGCGCATTCGCGTTTATCGCGGTGCGCGCGTTCGCTATCGGCAGCCAGGCGGCGATGCGCGAACGTTATTTCGCGGCACTCGTGGCGCAAGGGATGGGCGTGTGGATTGCAGTGCAAGCGATCATCAATGTCGGCGTCAATATGGGCTTGCTGCCCACTAAAGGGCTGACTTTGCCGCTGATGAGTTATGGCGGCAGCGCTTTGATCACCACCTGCTGCGCGCTGGCGCTGCTGCTGCGCGTCGACTTCGAGAACCGCCAGTTGATGAAGGGGCGCGAGGTATGAGCAGCGTGGCCGCGGATCGCGCGCGCACGATCCTGATCATGGCGGGCGGCACCGGCGGTCACGTGTTTCCGGCCCTGGCGGTGGCGGACTGGCTGCGCGAGCGCGGCTGGAATATCGTTTGGCTCGGTACCAAAAACGGCATGGAAGCACGCTTGGTGCCGGAGCGCGGTTATCCGATCGAGTACATCAGCTTCGCGGGTCTGCGCCGCAGCGGTTTGTTGCGCGTCGCGCTGCTGCCCCTGTCGCTGATTGTCGCCTTTGTGCAGAGCGTGCGCGTATTGCTGCGCCGGCGTCCCGATGTGGTGCTAGGTCTTGGTGGTTATGCCACGTTTCCGGCAGGGATGATGGCATCGTTACTCAACCGGCCGCTTGCCATCCACGAACAGAATTCCGTTGCCGGACTTGCTAACCGCGTGTTGGCGCGCGTCGCCGACCGTGTCATGGCCGGCTTTCCGAACGCATTCGTTGCCGCTGTGAGCGGCGCACTGGCCAAAGCGCTGGGCGCACCGCGCAAGGCACAGTGGGTGGGTAATCCGGTGCGGCGCGACATCGCGGCCTTGCCGGAGCCGGCGACACGCTACGGCCAGCGCAGCGGGGCGCTGCGTTTGCTAATCGTCGGCGGCAGCCAAGGCGCGCAAGCGCTCAATGAAACACTGCCGAAGGCATTGGCGCTCTTACCGATCCAAGCGCGCCCGCAAGTCACGCATCAATGCGGCGAGAAAAATCTCGATAGCGTGCGGGCGGGCTACACCGCGCAGAAGGTCGAAGCCAGTGTCGTTGCATTCGTGGCCGACATGGCGAGCCAATATGCGGCGAATGATTTGTTGATCTGCCGTTCGGGTGCGTTGACCGTGGCCGAGATTGCCGCGGCGGGCGTGGCGAGCGTTCTGGTGCCCTATCCCTACGCTGTCGATGATCATCAAACCGGCAATGCGCGTTTCTTGAGCGAAGCCGGCGCGGCGGTGCTGCTGCCGCAAAGCGACATGACCCCGCAAAAGCTTGCAGCGCTCATCGCAGGATTTTCGCGCGAACAGCTTGCGGCGATGGCGCAGAAAGCGCGCTCACTGGCAAAGCCGGATGCGACCGAGTTGGTCGGCAGCGCTTGCATGGAGTTGGCGGTGGCATGAAACACAAAGTTAAAAGGGTCCACTTTGTTGGCACAGGTGGGGCAGTGCGAGCCCCGACGAGGGACCCGCGGAGCGGGATCGGAGGGACACGCGAGTCATTGCCGGCCGCCGATTCCATGCACCCAGCAGACACGGATTCCGTCGCATGAAACACAAAGTTAAAAAGGTCCATTTTGTTGGCATCGGCGGCTCCGGCATGAGCGGCATCGCCGAAGTCATGCTCAATCTGGGCTATGCCGTCAGCGGTAGCGACATGGCTGACGGTGCCGCCACGCGCCGTCTGCGCGGCTTGGGCGCGTTGGTCAAGATCGGCCATGCGCCGGAGCACCTCGGCGATGCAGATGCGGTGGTCGTATCCACTGCGGTCAAGTACGACAATCCAGAGGTTTTGGCGGCACGCAGTCGACACATTCCGGTTGTGCCGCGCGCCATGATGCTCGCGGAGCTGATGCGCTTGAAGCAAGGCATCGCAGTGGCCGGCACTCATGGCAAAACGACTACGACGAGTCTGATCGCCAGCGTGCTGGGCGAAGCGCGCCTGGATCCGACGTTCGTTATCGGCGGACGCCTTAACAGTGTGGACGCCAACGCGCGCTTGGGCACCGGCGAGTATTTGGTGGCGGAGGCGGACGAATCCGACGCTTCGTTTCTGTACTTGCAGCCGGAGTTGGCGGTGGTTACCAACATCGATGCCGACCACATGGAAACGTATCAGCACGACTTCGAGAAGCTGAAGTCCGCGTTCGTTGAATTCATCGAGCACTTGCCCTTCTACGGCCTGGCAGTGTTGTGCGCCGACGACGCCAATGTGCGCGCCATCATGCCGCGCATCTCCAAGCCGATGGTCACCTATGGCACCGGCGAGGACACGTCGCTGCGCGCCAGCGATATCCGCGCCGTGGGCACCGGCATGCGCTTTCGACTGGAGATTCGCGATCCGAAGCTTTCCGCCGGTGGCACGCGCGAACTTGACATGGCGCTCAATCTTCCCGGGCATCACAACGTGCTCAACTCGCTTGCGGCGATCGCGGTGGGCATAGAGGTCGGTGCGCCGTACCCGGCGATCCTCAAAGCCTTGGCCGAGTTCAAGGGTGTGGGCCGGCGCCTGCAGCGCTATGGAGAAGTTGCTTGCGCGAGCGGCGGCACGTTTAGTTTGTTGGACGATTACGGCCATCATCCGGTGGAAATGGCCGCGACTATCGCAGCCGCGCGCGGCGCTTTTCCGGGCCGCCGTCTGGTGTTGGCGTTTCAGCCGCACCGTTATACCCGCACGCGCGACGTGTTCGAGGATTTCGTGAAGGTGCTTTCGACCGTTGACGTGCTGCTGCTGACCGAGGTTTATGCCGCCGGTGAAACCCCGATTGTTGCCGCTGACGGCCGCGCGTTGGCGCGCGCGGTGCGTGTGGCAGGCAAGGTCGAGCCGATGTTCGTGGAAAGCGTTGCTGAACTGCCGGCGGCGATCGCCAATGTGGCGCGCGACGGCGACGTGGTGCTGACCATGGGGGCGGGCTCGATCGGCACCGTGCCCAGTTTGTTGGCGAAGGGCGAAACATGAAACCAGCGCAGTTTGGCAAGGTCGCTGTGTTGTTGGGCGGCAAGTCGGCCGAGCGCGAAGTCTCCCTGATGAGCGGCGGCGCAGTGCTGGAGGCGCTTAGGCGCGGCGGCGTCGATGCCCACGGCTTCGATCCGCAACTGCGTGGGTTCGATCAATTGATCGCAGAGCACTTTGATCGCGCCTTTATCGCGCTGCATGGGCGCTATGGTGAAGACGGCACGATGCAAGGCGCGCTGGAGCAGATCGGCTTGCCGTACACCGGCAGCGGCGTCATGGCGAGCGCGTTGGCGATGGACAAGTGGCGCACCAAGCTCATATGGCAGCAGGTCGGTATTCCGACGCCGGCCTCGCTACTGGTGAACAAGAGCAGCGATGTCGATGCGGTGGTCAAGCAGCTTGGCTTGCCGCTCATCGTCAAGCCGGTGCATGAAGGCTCCACCATCGGGCTGACCAAAGTCACGCACAGCGACCAAATGCGCGCAGCCATCGACGCGGCATTGCAGCATGACGCCTATGTGTTGGCGGAAACATTCATTCAGGGCAAGGAGCTGACCGCTTCGATTCTCGGCGAGCAAGTGCTGCCGCTGATACACATCGTGCCCGCCGGTGAGATGTACGACTACAACGCGAAGTACGTTTCCGACCAGACCAAGTACCACTGTCCGTCGGGATTGCCGGCAGCACTGGAGGCCAAGATTCAAGGCATCGCCCTGCAGGCATTCAAAATCGTCGGCTGCCGCGGCTGGGGGCGTGTGGATGTGATGCTCGACGCGCAGGACAACCCGTGGTTGTTGGAGGTCAACACCTCACCCGGCATGACCAGCCATAGCCTGGTGCCGATGGCAGCGAAGGCAGCCGGCATTTCTTTCGATCAGTTGGTGCTGCGCATTCTGGAGTTGATCGATGCGGTTTAAGTCGGTCAAAAAGAACAAACTCGACACCCGTCAACGTCCGGCGTACGAGCCGCCGACGCGCCGCCCCGGCAGCATGGGCGAAGCGCGGCGCGACGGCGGCAATTGGCTGCGCGCGTTTTGGGCGACACCGGCGCACATCAACCGCGCGACGCAAGCGCTGTGCGGCGCCGCCTTCTTGCTGCTTGCTTTCATGGGGGGCGTTTGGGCAATGCGCTTGCCGATGCTGGAGTTTCGCCAAGTGCAGGTGGTGGGGGATGTGCGGCACTTGCAGCGCGCGGAGCTCGCGCGCTTGGTGCGTCAATGGCGCGGCAACTTCTTGACTTTGGACCTAGAGCGCGTGCGCCGCGACGTGGCGGCCTTAGCTTGGGTCAAGGATGCCGACGTAGCGCGGCGCTGGCCGGCGGAGTTGATCATCGCCGTGAATGAGCACCAACCTTTGGCGCGCTGGGGACGCCGCAGCTTGGTAGACAACGACGGGAAGGTCTTTGCCGGTGAAGTCGACGGATCATTCCCACGCCTGTTTGGACCGGATGAGCACGCCGAGCGCGTCGTCGAGCATTACCACAAGCTTGTTCTGGCGTTAGCGCCCATAGGCGCAAGGCCAAGCGAAGTGCGCTTGTCGCCGCGATTGGCATGGGAAGTTCAACTCGACAATGGTTTCAAGCTCGAGTTGGGGCGTGCGGATTTTGACGAGCGGCTGCAGACTTTTCTTACGGCGTATCGAGTCGAATTGCACAACTTCGCGAGCAATACGCTGGTCGTGGACTTGCGCTACAAGCGCGGCCTTGCGCTGAAAGTCGGCCAGCTCCAAGAGCGCCCCGGCGACCAACCGGCGGGAGCGTCGAGCAAGTCGAAGAAAACCGGCAGTGCAAAAAAGCGCACCCGCCTATAAGAACTCACATGATCAACAAGAACCGCGAACAAAAGAATCTAATCGTCGGACTCGACATCGGCACATCGAAGATTGTGTGTCTGGTGGCTGAAGTGCTGGGGGACGGCCGGCTGGAAGTGATCGGCATCGGCCAACATCCCTCGCGCGGCTTGAAGAAGGGCGTGGTGGTGAACATCGAAACCACGGTGAACGCGATCCAGCGCGCGTTGGAAGAAGCCGAATTGATGGCGAACTGCAAGATCCGCGAAGTGATTACCGGCATCGCGGGCAGCCACATCAAGAGTTTCAACTCGCACGGCATGGTCGCGATCAAAGACAAAGAAGTGCAGCAAGCCGATGTCGACCGCGTGCTGGAAACGGCGCGCGCAGTGAATATCCCGCTCGATCAGCAGATTCTGCACATCTTGACGCAGGAATTCATTATCGACGGCCAAGAAGATGTGCGCGAGCCGCTTGGCATGAGCGGCGTGCGCTTGGAAGTGAAAGTGCACATCGTCACCGGCGCGGTGTCGGCGGCGCAAAACATCATGAAGTGCGTGCGACGCTGCGGCCTGGAAGTGCGCGATCTCATCTTGCAGCCGTTGGCATCTAGCATCGCGGTGCTCTCCGACGACGAGAAAGATCTCGGCGTCTGCTTGGTGGATATCGGCGGCGGCACCACCGACATCGCGGTCTTCGTCGAAGGCGCGATCCGCCATACCGCGGTGATTCCCATCGCCGGCGATCAGATCACCAACGACGTCGCGATGGCGCTGCGCACGCCAACCAAGGAAGCCGAAGAACTCAAGATCACGCGCGGCTGCGCTTTGCGCCAGCTTGCCGACGCGCACGAAATGATCGAAGTGCCTGGCGTGGGCGATCGCGGTACGCGCCAGATGTCGCGCCAAACGCTCGCCGAAGTAATCGAGCCGCGCGTCGAGGAACTCTACACGCTGGTGCAGCAGGAATTGCGGCGCAGCGGATTTGAGGAGCTGCTCTCCTCCGGCATCGTACTCACCGGCGGCAGCAGCGTCATACAGGGCATGGTCGAGTTGGGAGAAGAAATCTTTCACATGCCGGTGCGTTTGGGCGTGGCCCATTACAAAGGAGGGCTGGCGGAAGTCGTGCGTAATCCGCGCTTCTCCACAGGGATGGGTTTGTTGATGGCGGGCTACGAAGGTTTCCAACGCAACGAGGTGCAACGGCTCAACACCAACTCGCTGCAACAGATTTGGGAGCGCATGAAGAACTGGTTCAAAGGCAATTTTTAGGCAAGTAGGCACGCAGCAACGAAGTTTGCAACTTTTTGATATTCACGATCGCAACATCTCTCGCATAGGAGGAACGGCATGCTGGAAATTCTGGAAAACCCGTCTCAAGAGGCCATCATCAAAGTCATCGGTGTTGGCGGCTGCGGCGGCAACGCAGTCGAGCATATGATCAACAATGGTGTTTCAGGCGTCGATTTCATCGTCGCCAATACTGACGCGCAAGCGCTCAAACGCAGCACCGCGAAGCAAGTCATGCAGATCGGCACGAGCATCACCAAAGGCTTGGGTGCAGGCGCCAATCCGGAAGTGGGGCGCGAAGCGGCGATGCAGGATCGCGAAGCGATTGCCGAAGCGATCAAAGGCGCCGACATGCTTTTCATCACCGCCGGCATGGGGGGTGGTACTGGTACGGGTTCTGCTCCAGTCATCGCTCAGGTCGCTAAAGACCTAGGTATACTCACCGTTGCAGTAGTCACTAAGCCGTTTTCCTTCGAGGGCAAGCGCCAACGCGTGGCTGCTGCGGGGATCGAAGCGCTGCATCAGCATGTCGATTCGCTCATCATCATTCCGAACGACAAACTGCTGGAAGTGCTCGGTGACGACGTCGGCTACTTGGAAGCGTACAAAGCGGCGAACAACGTTCTGCATGGCGCTGTGGCGGGCATCGCCGAAGTCATCAATTGCCCCGGCTTGGTCAACGTCGACTTTGCCGACGTCAAGACCGTGATGGCAGAAATGGGCGTGGCGATGATGGGTTCTGCCACCGCATCCGGCATCGACCGCGCGCGCATCGCCGCGGAACAAGCGGTCGCGAGCCCGCTGCTGGAAGATGTCAATCTTTCCGGCGCACGCGGCGTGCTGGTCAACATCACCGCGAACCAAGGCATGAAGTTGAAAGAAGTGCACGAAGTCATGAACACCATTCGCAGCTTCACCGCGGACGATGCCACCGTGATCTTCGGCAGTGTGATCGACGAAGCGATGAGCGATGCACTGCGCGTGACCATCGTGGCGACGGGTTTGGGCGCGCACGCCGCACGCGCGCAACCGAAGCCTTTCTTGGTGCGCACCGGAACCGACAATCACCCGATCGGCGGTTCACATGTGGACTACAACGATCTCGACCAACCGGCCGTGCTGCGCCGGCGCCGCGATTCGACCATCGATGCGCTGCGCCAGTCGGGGGTCGATATGTTGGATATACCGGCATTCCTGCGCAAACAAGCGGACTAGCCACAGAGAGAGTCGCCTACCGGGCGCGCACCTCCTCCACGTGTCCCGGTAGGTTCAACCCGAGGTCAGCATCTGGCCTCGGGCGCTTCGCGCCGCGGATCGTTTGCGGACGCGCTTATGCCCGGAGTGCTCACCGCTCCGCTCCGGGCGGTTTTGTCGAGATGGCGTATTGACGTGCTTTTTTGCAATAATCAGTGCATGTGTTAATGCAAGACCTGACCCCACTTTTCTTGGTATGGCGATAGATCTCAAAACGGAGGAGCAGCTTTTGTTGGAGGTACTCCTAGTGTATCGTTGACAGGCGGAGTAAACGCGAGATGGCGATGGTAGGAAAAGGCTGTTCACTCTGGCTAATAGTAGCTCTTGCCGCGAATTGGGTTTGCGGAATCGCACTCTATTGGGTATTGCGAGCGCATTCTTACTCAACATGGCTCAAACTCGGGGGTTCTGGGCTACTGCAGTTTTACCAAGGAAAAGCCCGAGAGTGGGTACGCAAGGGGCAATTCTTGCGACGAGAAGAGCCAGTTGGGGTGAAAGTCCTGGGGCTGGGAATCTGGTTCTCGGGTCTCGCTGTTGTCGGATTATTCGCTTGTGCGCTGCTTGCGAATTAATGAAGGGTCCATTAACGGGGTCACCATTAACGGGGTCAGGTCTTGCATTAACGAAACTACTGAGTTAATCTCCCTCGCATGGCCCGCCCCCTCCGCCTCGAACTCGCCGGCGCTCTCTATCACGTCACCTCGCGCGGCGACGGCCGCGAGGATATTTATCTGGACGAGCGCAAAATTAACGGGGTCAGGTCTTGCGCAAAATTAACATTAACCATAGCATTAATGGGGTCATAACATTAACGGGGTCAGGTCTTGCATTAACGCAACTACTGAGTTAATCTTCCTCGCATGGCCCGCCCCCTCCGCCTCGAACTCACGTTACGCCTCGAACTCACGTTAACGGGGTCAGGTCTTGCATTAACGCAACTACTGAGTTAATCTCTTTCTCATGGCCCGCCCCCTCCGCCTCGAACTCGCCGGCGCTCTCTATCACGTCACCTCGCGCGGTGATGGCCGCGAGGATATTTATTTGGACGAGGACGACCGGCTCATGTGGCTGGAGGTGCTCGGCCAAGTCTGCCAGCGCTTCAATTGGCGCTGCCACGCCTGGTGCCAGATGAGCAACCATTATCACCTGGTGCTGGAAACGCCCGAAGCCAATCTCGCGCAAGGCATGCGCCAGCTCAATGGCGTCTACACGCAGCGCTTCAACCGGGCGCACGAGCGCGTCGGGCACGTGTTTCAGGGGCGCTACAAAGCGATTTTGGTGGAAAAGGATACCTATCTGCTGGAGTTAGCCCGCTACGTGGTGCTCAACCCGCTGCGCGCACGCATGGTGCGCAGCGCTCGGGCCTGGCACTGGAGTTCCTACCGGGCGATGATCGGCGCGGAGCCGGCGCCCGCGTGGCTGGAAACCGATTGGCTACTAGGACAGTTCGCCGCCCAACGCCGTCGCGCGATCGAGCGCTATGTCGAGTTCATCGAAGCCGGTGGAGCGTCGATTTGGGAGAATCTGCGCGGACAAATTTACCTCGGCAGCGATGCTTTTGTGGAGCGGATGCAGAAGAAAAGCGCGCAAGTCGACATCGCAGAGATTCCACGCCTGCAGCGCAGGCCGCTCGCCAAGCCAATGGACTACTACCGCAAGCGCCACCGCGACGCGAAAGCGGCGATGGCGGCGGCCTACGCAAGTGGTGACTACACAATGCAGCAGATCGCGAAGGCCTTTGGCGTTCACTACGCGACGGTGAGTAGGGCGGTGAAGGCCGGCGAGGTTGAGTCTAAGGAGATTCGTTTGCAACGTGTGCCGGATTGCAAGACTTGACCCCTTTGCTGTTGCGCGCTCCCTGCGTTCTTCCCTCAACGTTTGACGGTGCGGTATTGCGTCTCTGCCTATCGGGTATTATCATCGATCCATGAAGACATTAACCGTCAAGTTGCCGGAGCCTCTGGCGCTATGGCTCACGCGTCGCGCTAAGCAATTGGGGCGGCCTCAATCAGAACTCGTTCGTGAGGCTCTGGAGCGTGTGCGCGCTGGTGGCAGCGCCGCAAGTTGCCACGATCTTATGGCGGACGTGTGCGGCAGCGTGCGGGGGCCGAGAGACCTTTCGACCAATCCAAAGCATTTCGACGATTTCGGTAAGTGACGCGCACTATCATCGACACGGGGCCGCTGGTGGCTTACTTCAACGCGGCGGACCGATGGCACCGGTGGACGATTGAGCAGATGGCGACATTCACCGCACCCTTGTTAACTTGCGAACCGGTCATCACGGAAGCGTGCTTTCTCATCCATCGTGCGGGTGGGCGGCCGGCAGAGTTGGTGCGCAAGCTCGAACAAGGCGTGTTGGAAATCGCCATCGATCTTGAAGAGGAAGCCGCCGCGATTGCAACTTTGCTGAGCCGCTATGAGGAAACGCCGATGTCGGTGGCGGACGCTTGCTTGGTGCGGCTATCGGAACGGCACGCGGATTGCCGCATTTTCACACTCGACTCCGATTTTCAGCACTACCGCCGCAACGCCCGCCAAGTGATTCCGCTCTTGTTTCCTAGCCAGCGTTAATCTCCCGGTAGATTCACATTCGAAGTGCACCACGATTAGCGGCGCTGAAGACTTCATGAGGAGTCAGGAAGTTGAGGCACTTGCGGGATCTATGATTGAGCTTGTTGACGATTAATGCAAGACACTGGTCGGTTACATTGCTCAGGTCTGCGCCTTTGGGGAAGTATTGGCGCAGTAAGCCATTGACGTTCTCGTTGGCAAATTCACGCAAATTTACCGGCAGTTGTTCCTCGCCGCGCTCCTTGCGTTCTTCCCTCAACGTTTGACGATACCGCATGTGAGGCGTAGAGTGCCTCAGATTGAGTCGTACACGAGGCATTGAATGGATCAGCTTACGGTTAGGGGCTTCGACAAGGCACTGGCCCAGCGCATTCGCGAGGTTGCGCGGGAACGCGGTATCTCGCTCAATCAAGCTGCGGTGCTGTTGCTGCGGCAGGGCGCAGGGTTGGCGGTGAGTGGCAGGCGTAGCGGGCGCGTGGCGGATTCGCTCGGCAAGTTGATCGGGGCTTGGAACAAGACCCAGGCTGAGGACTTTCGGCGGGCGTTGCAGCCTCTAGAGCAGATTGACGCGGAGTTGTGGAAGTGAGGGTGTTGCTCGACACTAACGCCTACGCGGGCATGATGCGCGGAGATCAGGCGGTTGTCGCTTGGTTGAGCAAGGCGGAGCAACTGCTACTCTCCCCCGTCGTTGCCGGTGAACTCCTGTTCGGCTTCCGGCGCGGGACACGCTTGAAGCGCAACCTCGCGGAGCTGGACGAGTTTCTCGATAATCCGTATGTCAGCTTGGTGCCGGTAACGTTCACCACCGCGGATCGCTTCAGCCGCATCGCCGCCGCTCTGCGCGAGAAAGGGCGACCCATCCCCACCAACGACATCTGGATTGCCGCGCAGGCAATGGAAAGCGGGGCTGATCTGTTGTCCTACGACGCGCATTTCGCGGAGATCGACGGATTAGCGTGGGTCAATCTGTCGGCGGACTGACGCTGCAAAGGTTGAACCTAGATCCGGCAGTTGACCGCTTATCGCGTTTGCAAGAAGTCCATTAAGTCGTTCCGCTCTTGTTTCCTAGCCAGCGCTAGTCTGCCGCGGATGGCCCGCCCCTGCGCCTCGAGCTCGCCGGCGCGTTCTGTCACGTCACCTCGCGCGGCGACGGCCGCGAGGATATTTATCTGCGCGAGGACGACCGGCGCGGCGGCCTTTGTCGTTCACTACGCCACGGTGAGCAGAGCGGTTAGGGTAAGGGAAGGCCTGGGATTTGCTTTCAAAGGATCTGCGATTCATGCTAATGTAGTGAATATAACTACTTTGAGGGTAAAACATGAAATCCGTTAGCGCCGCCGACGCGAACCGGCATTTCTCCGCGCTGTTGCGCGAAGTGTCCCGGGGGGCGCGCATTACCGTCACCTCTCGTGGCAAGCCGGTCGCGATGATTTCCGCCGCCGACCCGGCTGAGCGCCGCGAGCGGGCCGCAGCCAGGCGAGCACTACTGTTACGGCTACGAACCGTACCAGCAACAGGGGCGAGAAATTGGTCGCGCAGCGACCTCTATGAGTAGCGGTGGTGTTGCGCATCGCACTCGACACAAACATCATTGCCTACGCCGAAGGAGCGGGCGATGCGAAACGCTGCAAGGCGGCGCGCGAACTCGTCGCGCGCTTGCCCGGGCAATGGATCGTTGTTCCCGCCCAGACGCTCGGTGAGTTGCATCGGGTGCTTGTCGGCAAGGCGGGGCGTACTGCGGCGGATGCGAAATCGGCAATCCTGAGTTGGGCGGACGCCTTTGAAATCGCTGATTCCACATTCGACGCCCTGCGCGCGGCGCTTGATCTCGCAGCGGATCATCATGTGCCGATCTGGGATGCGCTGGTGCTTTGTGTGGCGGCTGAGCAGAAATGCCGGCTGCTCCTCAGCGAGGATTTTCAACACGAATTTACCTGGAGCGGTGTAACGGTGGTGAATCCGTTCCAAACACCGGCACACGCGTTATTGGTGTCGGCGTTGCAGCACAAATAGCCGGAACGCGCCCGGCTCTGCGGAAGCCGACCTCCCTCGGTTTTACGTGACTGCGATCCTGTCGCGCAGTACCACCGCTTTCACTGCTGCGACGATGTCTTGCGTTTGCGGAATCACCAAGCGTTCGAGCTTGTCGTTATAGGGCATGGGCGCATCGCGCGCGCCCACGCGGACGATCGGCGCATCCAGCCAGTCGATTCCATGCTCGGCGACCATCGCGGCGACTTCCGCGCCGAAACCCCAACGCTTCCAGCCTTCGTGCGCAATCACCAAGCGGCTGGTTTTCTTGACCGACTTGAGGATCGATTCTTCGTCGAGCGGACGCAGCGTGCGCGGATCGATCACTTCGACGCTGATGCCTTCCGCCTCGAGCAACGTGGCGGCCTGCAATGCGATGTCGACCATAGCCAGCGTGGCGACCAAGGTCACGTCTTCGCCGTGGCGCTTGATCGCGGCTTTGCCGATGGGAATCGCATAGGGTTGCTCCGGCACAGGGCCTTTCTTGCCGACATAGAGCAATTTGTGTTCGAGAAATACGACCGGATTGTCTTCGCGCATCGCGCTGGTGAGCAGGCCCTTGGCTTCGTAAGGCGAGGATGGCGCCAGCACCACTAAGCCCGGGACATGGGTGAACCACACTTCCAAACTTTGCGAATGCTGTGCCGCGAGCCGGATGCCGCCCCCTTGCGGGCCGCGAATGACTAGCGGCACTGTGGGCTTGCCGCCCAGCATGAAGCGGAACTTCGCCGCTTGGTTGACGATCATGTCCATCATCAGGGTGACGAAGTCGAAGATTTGCACTTCGGCCACCGGGCGCAATCCTGTTACTGCGGCGCCGACCGCGCAAGCGGCGATGGCTTGCTCGGAAATCGGCGTATCGCGCACGCGCTCGCTGCCGAATTGTTCGATGAGACCGCGGCTAGCGGCGAAAATGCCGCCGATCTTGCCGACATCTTCGCCCAGCACAAACACGCGCGGATCGCGCTGCATTTCTTGCGCGAGCGCTTCCTTGATCGCTTCGGCGAATAGCAGTTCGCGTGTGCCTGGATTGCTGGGTTCTTTGGCTTGGTAGTGCGGCGCATAGACGGCATTGTCCAGATCTTGCAGCGTCGGTTCCGCGCTCGTCTCGGCGAACTGTTTCGCCGCATCGAGTTCCGCCTCGACCTCCGCGCGAATGGCGTCGATGCGGCTTTGCGCAATTTTGTGCTTCTTGCGCATGACATCTTCGAAACGCGCGATCGCATCGAGGGCCTTCCAATCGTCGACTTCCTGGTCGGCGCGGTAGCGCGGCAAATTGGCGCGCATGGAATGATCGCCCCAGCGGTAGGTCAAGGCTTCGATTAGGCTGGGCCCTTGGCCGGCGCGTGCGCGTGCCGTCGCCTCCTTGACTGCCTCGAACACCGCGAGCACGTCGTTGCCGTCCACGGTGACCCCCGGCATGGAGTAAGCGGCCGCGCGTTTGGAAAAGCGATCGATGGAAGTCGAATCGCTCATCGCGGTGGAAAGGGCGTACTGATTGTTCTCGCAGAGATAGACCACCGGCAGCTTCCAGACGGAGGCGAGATTCAAGCATTCGTGGAAAATGCCTTCGTTGGATGCGCCGTCGCCGAAGAACACGACGCCGACTGCTTTGTTGCCGCGCATTTTGTTGGACAGCGCCGCGCCGGTGCCGATGCCGATGCCGGCGCCAACGATGCCGTTGGCGCCCAGGATGTTGAGATCGAGGTCGGCGATATGCATCGAGCCGCCGAGGCCCTTGCAGTAGCCGGTCACACGCCCCATCAATTCCGCCATCATCTTGTCGGACGAGGCGCCTTTGGCGATGCAATGGCCGTGGCCACGGTGATGGCTGACGACGAAGTCGTCTTTGGTCAGATTGGCGCAGGCGCCCGCAGCAACCGCTTCCTGACCGACGTAGCTGTGCGCCGTGCCCTTGACCAGGCCTTCCTTGAATAAGTCGATCACCTTTTCGTCGAAGCGGCGAATGCGCAGCATGGTGCGAAACAGCGACTCAATTTCGGCCTTATTCATGGCGCGGCGCCTCCCTGTGAACGCTGAGATTAGCCGACATCAAATGCCAGGGCAAATGCCGCCTTGAGGCGCGCGCCCCCGCCCGGGGTGCTCGAAAAGCCCGCCCCAGGGCGCGCTAGCGCGGCAGTGCGAACGCCAGCAAAGACTCGCCTTGCCGGTAGCCGAAGATCTGACTACCGCCTGCCGCAACCACAACGTACTGCTCGCCGTCGATCTCGTAGGTCACCGGCGGCGCATTGACGCCAGCGCCACAGTTGAACTGCCACAAGCGCTCACCGCTGCGCGCATCGAATGCGTTGAAGTGGCCGTCGCCTTCTCCGACGAACAGCACGTTGCCGGCGGTCGCGAGCACGCCGCCGATCAATGGCTGCTGCGTCTTCACTTGCCATTTGATCTTGCCTTGATTGCGCAGATCCAATGCGCTCAGCGTGCCCCAGGTTGGGCCGCTGACCGGCTCCAGCGTGGTGTAAGACAACGCCGCTTTGCCTTCATGTGCGGGAATTTCTTTCACCGTGTAGCGCGTAGGCATGTGCAGCGCCGCGATGTAGGCAATGCCGCTGCGCGCATCGAGGGAAACCGGTGACCAACTCGCGCCCCCGGCCGCGCCGGGCGCGATTTCAATGCCCTGCGTGGTCGGCCGTTTGAAGGTGTTGGCGTGCGGGACGAACGCCTCCGATTTGAACAACAGACTTCCGGTGACGCGATCTAGCGCGTAGAACCAGCCGGTCTTGGAAGCGTGGCCGACGGCGGGCACGCGCTTGCCGTTGTGCTCGGCGTCAAACAGTACCGGGGGGCTGGCGACGTCGTAGCCCCACATGTCGTGCGGCACTTGCTGGAAGTGCCATTTGAGTTTGCCCGTTTCGATATCGAGCGCAACTAGCGACACCGTGTACAAGTTGTCGCCCGGGCGTGTCATATCGTCCATCTGCGGCGACGGATTGCCGATGCCGAGGTAGATCAAGCCGCGCTCGGCGTCGATCGCTGGCGTGGTCCAGGCCGATCCGCCACCGCGTTTCCAGGCGTCGCGATACTGCGCCAGACTCGCCTTTTCGCGTGCGATGTCGCGCTCGAGCGGGGCGCCATCCGGCGTAGCGGTGACGAAATTGCCTTCCCAGCCCTGCTCCGGCGTAGAGTCGAATTGCCACACGCGTTTGCCGGTGGTGGCGTCGAACGCGGCGTAGAAACCGGCGCGCTGACTCTGGCCGGCGATGCCGATGACGGCGCCGATGGGCGCGCCCGGGCGGTCAGAATCGAGGTGTAGACCGAAGCCGACGCCGGTGATGCCGATGATCACTTTGCCATTGAATACCATCGGCGCCATGTTCGCACCAACCCCGGTCGAGCCGGTCACCTGTTGTTTGCGCAGTGGATCATCTTTAGCCAGCTGCTCGGTGCGTTCGGTTTCACTTTCGAGGTCTTCGACAAGATTTGCGTCCCACACCGGCTTGCCGCTCTTGGCGTCGAGAGCGATCAGGCGCGCGTCCACGGTGCCGATAAAGACTTTGCCGTAGGCGACGGCAACACCGCGATTGGCAGGGCCGCAACACATCTTCTGCGTGCGGCGTTTGTGCTCATAGCGCCACAGCTGCGTGCCGGTCTTTGCATCGAGCGCGACGACGTGGTTGAACGGCAGCGACACATACATCACGCCATCGGCCACAATCGGTGAGGCCTGAAACGTGGAAGACACGCCGCTTTGATAGATCCAGCGCGGTACTAAGCGCTTGGCATTGTCGGTGTTGATCTGCGCAAGGGGAGAAAAGCGCTGATTGCTGTAGTCGCGGCTGTACGTTAGCCAGTTGCCCTTGTCTTGCGCCGCATCGAGCAGCCTCGCGTCGGTGACCTCGCCAGCGCTTGCGGCAGCGGACAGCGCCACAAGCATCGAGCCGAGCCAGAATCGTTGCATGTTCTTCTCCCGAGAGTGGATCGCATTCCCAGCCGCACCAGAGGCAGCAGCACGCACGGCGTGGGCCCTTCATTCTAATGGCGCCGAATCGCGCGCGCCCATGGGCGCATGGATGGCGCGGAAGCGGCTGCATGCGTCCGCATGAAATGTTACAAATGGCAACAATTTTACTGCTCAAAGAATAGGCAGAATGGTATACTCCACCCCTGTTTTCGATCCCTCCAGGAACAATTCGCGCGATGCTATTCCAGCGCACACTGAAATCATTGGTCAGCACCAGCGGCGTCGGACTGCATTCCGGGCAAAAGGTCACGCTCACGCTGCGCCCGGCCCCGGAGAACAGCGGCATCGTGTTTTGCCGCACTGATGTCGCCGGCGCCCCGACGGTGAAGGCCGATGCGTTTGCCGTCGGTGACACGCGCTTGTGCTCAACTTTGGAAGGCAACGGCGCTAAAGTGGCCACGGTAGAGCATTTGATGTCCGCGTTTGCAGGGTTAGGCATCGACAACGTCTTCGTCGATGTGAGCGCGCCGGAGTTGCCGATCATGGACGGCAGCGCGGCGCCGTTCGTTTTCTTGATGCAGTCCGCAGGGATCGCCGAGCAAGTTGCGCTCAAGCGCTACGTGCGTATTAAACAAAGCGTAGAGTGCCGCGACGGCGATAAGTGGGCCCGCTTTGATCCGCACCCGGGTTTTAAGGTCAGCTACACCATTGCTTACCAGCATCCTGTGTTCAAGGATGCGCGTCCCAGTGCGACAGTCGATTTCGCCGATAACTCCTTCACGCGCGAGGTGAGCCGCGCGCGCACTTTCGGGTTCATGCAAGAGGTGGAGTCGATGCGCGAGCAAGGACTTGCGCTCGGCGGCAGCTTGGATAACGCGATCGTAATGGACGAGTATCGCGTGCTGAACGATGAAGGGTTGCGCTACCAGGACGAGTTCGTGCGCCACAAAATCTTGGATGCGATCGGCGATCTCTATCTTCTGGGGCACCCGCTGATCGGCGCATTTGCCGGATATAAATCGGGCCACGCCCTGAATAACCGCCTGGTGCGTGAATTGGTGAGCCGGACAGCGGCGTGGGAGTATGTCAGTTTTGAACGCGCCGATGATCTGCCGGCCGGCTTTGCCGCGCTGCATCTTCAGCGCTCATAACCGCGTTCGCACCCGGCATCGGCGCGGCGGCGCCTCGGCACGGCTCATCGCGTGATTCTTATCAGGCTTTTCATCGTTGTTGCCCTGCTCGTTCTGGGCGTGAGCCTCGCTTTGTACCTATTCACCCGTGAGCGCAAGTTTTTGAGCTTCGCCGGGCGGGCGCTCAAGTTCTTCCTGGTGGTATTTCTCGTTATCGCCGGCCTTTACATTTTGGAGCGATTAATCCTGCTTTGAGCGGTGCATCCGCGCGCCGCAGTTGGCTTCTAAGACAATTTGTGGGAAATTCGCCCGCCTATCTCCTAATAATGTCGAAATAATTTACAAATACTAACGTTTAGTGTTAGATTTGCTGTACCAGGCTGTAGGAGGCGGAACATGACCAAGTTTAAAAAATTCCAGGTAATTGTTGCCATTTCAACAACTATTGCTGCAACGCTCGACGTCGGAGCTGTGCCTTTTTTTAACCAGCGCCTGCGCGGGACGCAGCCGACGATTCGGTCCGAATCCGGATTGCAATCCGGCGTGATGACCGGTTACTCGGTCGAAGTGCAGAGCGGTGTGAGCGATTTCGTATTTCTCGCGCGCAACTTCGCCGGCGGCAATACCAACACCAACAATCGCAGTCCCTCTGGTCTGATTGGGCCGGTAGCCGACCCCATCGACATCGTGACGCCGGCGCCAAGTCCTGGCTCGGCAAGTCTGATGTTGCTGGGGGCAGCTCTGTTGCTTTGGCGGCGGCGATCCCGGTAGCTTTGCGCGCGGCGTGAACACGACCGGCCGCGCGCTTGCGCGCGCTCGTGGATTGTCGGTGCGGTTAGAATGCAGCGGCTAACCGAAACCGCGAGACGCTCATGTCCATTCATCCGCAGGTGCAAGCCGTCCTCGACGCACTGGCTAAACTCGGCCTTCCCGCGCCGCAAAGCGTAACGCCCGCCCAGGCGCGGCTCAACTTTAAGCAATCACGCAGCGTTTTTCTGCCCCAGGCAGAGGCGGTTGGCGCAATTGCGGACTTCAGCATCGCTGGTCCTGGCGGCCCTATCGCGCTGCGTTTGTATCGTCCCAAAGGTTCGGCGGCTGGCGCGCAGCTTCCGGCCCTCGTCTTTTTTCATGGTGGTGGATGGGTGCTAGGGGACATAGAAACCCACGACCCGCTATGCCGGTTGCTGGCGAACCGTTCCGGTTGCGCGGTGGTTTCGGTCGACTACCGTCTGGCGCCCGAACACAAGTTTCCGGCAGCCGTCGAGGATGCCGTCGCGGTGACGCGGTACCTGGCGGCTCAAGGTGAGGCGCTGGGCATCGATGGCGGCCGCTTGGCGCTTGGCGGTGATAGCGCCGGTGGCAATCTTGCGACGGTAGTGGCATTAACTTTGCGCGATGCCGGCGGGCCGCCGCTGCGGCTGCAGTTGATGCTGTATCCGGCCACCGATTTTGCGATGGATACTCCTTCGCACAGCGAGTTCGCTAATGGGTACATGCTGACGCGCGAGCGCATGCAGTACTTCGCCGACAGTTACCTGCGATCGCCGAAGGATGTTTCCGACTGGCGTGCCTCGCCCCTGCAAGCTAAGGATCTATCGCGCTTGCCACCGGCTCTCATCATGACCGCCAGCCACGACCCGCTACGCGATGAGGGCAAGGCCTATGCCGATCGCCTAAACGCGGCCGGGGTTGTCGCAAGCTACCGCTGCTATCAGGGCATGATTCACGGTTTTATGACGATGAGTGGCGCCGTTGATGCAGCAGCGGGGGCGATCGGCGATGCTGCGAGTGCGATCAAACAGGCCCTAGATTAGTTACTGGTGGCTCTATAGCCAGACCGGTAATCATTTAAGCGGGACTTAGGCTTATACTGTGGCTAGATCGATTTACTGCGCTGCACCAGGCGCAGCAAAGCTTGCTTGAGTTCGCTGTCCGCAATGTTTTGGCTGGCACGTTCCATGCATTCGATCGCCTCATTCGGTAGAACGCGCTGGGCTCTGTGTTCGGCCGGTCGAGGCGGGTTGGCTTGCACTTCCACCCGAATTGCTGTAACCTCTTGACCGTTCAACAAAAAGTTGTCGATTAGCGCGGGCGCGAGCAATTTCAGCTTGGCGCCCACCGCTCCGCCGTCCGCAAATACGATGAGCGTTGTGCCTTCCAAGGCAGCGACGCGGCTCAATCTAGAAAGCCGGGCAGGAGCAATCTCCGAATAGATACGTTGTAAATCCGCGAGTTGCCGCGCCCGCACCAGAATGGGGCGAAGTTGGGGTAGAGCAGCGACAAGTTGTTCGATCTTTCGCGACCGCATTGATGATTGGGAGATTTTCAAGGAATGAACATCATTCTGGTGTCCAACAATCTGCGCAGGATCAAGACGCTTCGCCTTTCACGCTGGCAGACGGGCATTCTGACGGCTGTGCTGGGTATTGCCGTTTTCTTCGCCAATGGTTGGGCCTATACACGCCTGTTCGGTGCGCAGCCCCCCTCGATCGTTGCCTTAGCTGAGAAAGCGGTAAGCAGTCTGCGCCACGCCGGCGAAGATCAACATCACGCCACTGTGCGCGAGGATATCAATGCGTTGGCGCTGAAGCTAGGGGAAATGCAAGCCCAGTTGCTGCGCCTCGATGCCGTCGGACAACGCTTAGCTCGCAGTGCCGGCCTGAACCCCAACGAATTCCGCTTTGATCAAGTCCCCGCCCGCGGCGGCGCGGCCCCGATCGAGCACGTGCGGCAGATGAGTGCGGGCGAAGTCGATCTCGAGGTCGAGCAACTCGCGCGCTTGATTGATGATCGCCGCGACAAGCTCGAAGTCATCGATACTTTCATGCTCAGCGAGCGTATCCGCGAGAAAAAACTGCCCACCGTGAAGCCAGTCGCAATCGGCTGGCGTTCCTCCGGCTTTGGCCCGCGCAGCGACCCGTTCACTGGCGCACGCGCGATGCACGAGGGACTGGATTTCGTCGCCGAGACCGGCACGCCGGTGGTGGCCGCAGCAGCCGGCATCGTCGCCGTCTCGGAGCAGCAGAATGAGTATGGTAATATCGTAGAGATCGACCACGGCAATGGCTTGAGCACGCGTTACGCGCATCTTTCCAAACGCTTGGTGAAGGTTGGGGACGTCGTTTTTAAGGGGCACCAGATCGCTGAAGTCGGTAGCACTGGGCGCTCAACCGGCGCCCATTTGCATTTCGAGGTGCGCAATCAAGGCCAAGCAGTCGATCCAACAAAGTTTCTGGACAAGGACAGTTAGGAATTCTGCATGCGGCTGAATCGTCGGTTGGTAGCGGGCGGTTCGGTTGCAGAGAAGGCAAGAAGGGGTGAGGATGTTCCTCACCTCTTTTTTTTGTGGGCCGCCGCCCTCATCTGACGCCACACTGGCCGGCTAGCCTCGCACGCGGCGACAACAACGCATCGCACAACCTATGATTCAAAATATCCTCAAGAAAGTATTCGGCAGCCGTAATGACCGGCTGCTCCGCGACTACCGGCGCATGGTGGTGCAAGTCAATGCGCTCGAAGCGCAGTTCCAGGCGCTGAGCGATGCCGATTTCCGTGCCAAGACCGCAGCCTTCAAAGAGCGCGTGGCCAATGGCGAGGCGCTGGATGCTTTGCTGCCGGAAGCGTTCGCCGCCGTGCGCGAAGCATCTAAGCGTACCCTTGAAATGCGTCATTTCGACGTGCAGTTAATTGGCGGTATCGCGCTGCACAACGGCAAGATTGCCGAGATGCGGACTGGCGAGGGCAAGACTTTGGTCGCTACGCTGCCAGCGTACTTGAACGCGCTCTCGGGCAAGGGCGTGCATGTGGTGACAGTCAATGACTACCTGGCCCGACGTGACGCGGAATGGATGGGGCGCATCTATTCTTTCTTGGGCTTGAGTGTCGGCGTCAACCTGTCGCAGATGCCGCACGATGCAAAAGCGGCAGCGTTCGAGGCCGATATCACTTACGGCACCAACAACGAGTTCGGCTTCGACTATCTGCGCGATAACATGGTCGGCAGCCCTGGCGAGCGCGTGATGCGCCCGCTCAACTACGCGATCGTCGACGAGGTCGATTCCATTCTGATCGACGAAGCGCGCACACCACTCATTATTTCCGGACAAGCGGAGGACAGCGCCGCGCTGTATCAGCAGATCAACCTGCTGGCGCCGAAACTCAGCAAGCAGCAAGACGAAAAAGGTGAAGGTGACTTTTTCGCCGACTTGAAGACACACCAAGTTACCGTATCGGAATCCGGCCACGAGAAGGCGGAACAACTGCTCGCGCAAGCGGGACTGCTGCCGGCCGGCAGCAGCTTGTACGATCCGGCCAACATCATGCTGGTGCATCACTTGTACGCCGCGCTGCGCGCGCACGCCCTGTATCATCGCGACCAGCATTATGTCGTGAACAATGGCGAAGTGGTGATCGTCGATGAGTTCACCGGCCGCATGATGCCGGGCAGGCGCTGGTCGGATGGGCTGCACCAAGCGGTCGAGGCGAAAGAGGGCGTGCGCATTCAGAATGAATCGCAGACGCTGGCTTCCATCACGTTCCAGAACTACTTCCGCATTTATAAGAAGCTCGCCGGCATGACCGGCACAGCGGACACCGAAGCGTTCGAGTTCCAGCACATTTACGGCTTGGAAACGGTGCTCATCCCGACACATCAGCCCATGGTGCGCAAGGACGCACAAGACAAGGTTTACCGCACGCTTAAGGAAAAGCACGATGCCATCGTGGCGGATGTGAAGGATTGCTACAAGCGCGGTCAACCGGTTTTGCTGGGCACAACTTCAATCGAGAATTCCGAGTTGCTGTCAAAGCTGCTGGAGGGCGAAAAGCTCCCGCATCAGGTATTGAACGCGAAGCAGCACGCTTACGAAGCGACGATCGTCGCGCAAGCGGGGCGGCCGAAAATGATTACGATCGCCACCAACATGGCGGGCCGCGGTACCGATATCGTGCTTGGCGGCAATCCTGAGCCGGATCTCAAAGCAGTGCGCGAAGATGAAAAGCTTAGCGAGGGCGATAAAGCCGCGCGCACTGCAAAGATTAAGACCGAGTGGCAGGAGCGCCATAATGCCGTGGTGCAATCCGGCGGTTTGCACATCATCGGCTCCGAGCGGCACGAGTCACGCCGCATCGACAATCAGCTGCGCGGGCGCTCCGGCCGTCAAGGCGATCCAGGCTCATCGCGCTTCTACCTATCGCTGGAAGATCCGCTGCTGAAGATATTCGCGTCCGACCGCGTCTCGCGCATCATGGGGTTCCTCAAAATGCCGGAGGGCGAAGCGATCGAGCACAGTATGGTGACGCGCGCGATCGAGAATGCGCAGCGCAAGGTCGAGGCGCGCAACTTTGATATCCGCAAGCAATTGCTTGAATACGACGACGTCGCTAACGATCAGCGCAAAGTCATCTATCAGCAGCGCAACGAGTTGCTTGAAGCTTCCGACATTTCGGAAACCATCAAGTCGATGCGCACCGATGTTGTGCGGGCGACCTGCGACCAGTTCGTGCCGCCGGAAAGCGTCGATGAACAGTGGGATATTCCCGCGCTGGAACGCGCGCTCGAAGCGGAGTTCGGTCTCAAGCTGCCCGTGGGCCAGTGGTTGCAAGAGCAGCAAGACATGCAGGAAGAGTCGATCAAGGAGCGGGTGATCGACGCGGCGCACCGCGAGTACGAAGAGAAATTTGCAATGATTGAGAAGGACGCGCTGCATCAGTACGAGCGCGCGGTGATGCTGCACAGCCTGGACCGCCACTGGCGCGAGCATTTGGCTTCACTCGACTATCTGCGCCAGGGCATTCATTTGCGTGGTTATGCGCAGAAGAATCCGAAACAGGAATACAAGCGCGAAGCCTTCGAACTGTTCGGCGCGCTGCTGGACGTGGTCAAGCGCGAAGTCACCGGCGTTCTGACCAAAGTGCAAGTGCGCACTGAAGCCGCGATCGAGCAAGCCGCCGAAGCAGAGGCGCCGCAGCCGCACAACGTGCAGTATCACCACGCCGACTACGACGAAGCGCTCACCACCGCCGCGGCGGATGATCAGCCAGCGCAGCCGATGCGGCGCGGCGGCGAAAAGATCGGCCGCAACGATCCGTGCCCGTGCGGCTCCGGCAAGAAGTACAAACAATGCCACGGTCGGCTGGCCAGCTAATGCGTTGAGCTGGGCCGATCCAGCAGCGAAGCTTCTTTGTCCTGGCGCGGCAGCCGCGCTTGAAGTCAAATCATTGCTTTGAGGGATTAACAGTGCCAGTAAACCTGCGTCCCCCGCTAGCCGAAGACCTGCTTGCTGTGGCCGGCGTCAAACTCGGAATCGCCGAAGCAAATATTCGCAAGCCCAACCGCAAGGATTTGTTGCTGATTGCGCTGAGCGACGGTGCTCGAGTCTCCGGAGTTTTCACCCAAAATAGTTTTCGTGCCGCGCCGGTGCGCGTGTGCCAAGAGCATTTGGGGCAGAGCGGCGCAGTGCGTGCGTTGGTAGTGAACACAGGGTGCGCCAACGCCGGTACCGGCGAGCCCGGCATGCGCGCGGCGCGCGCGACTTGCGATGCGGTGGCGAAACTGCTCGCTTGCGAATCGAATCAGGTGCTGCCGTTTTCCACCGGCGTGATTTTGGAGGAATTGCCAAAAGACCGCCTCATCGCGGGATTGCCTGCGTGCGTCGCCGATCTGAAAGAGGACAATTGGCTCGCCGCCGCGCAAGCGATCATGACCACCGACACCGTATCCAAGGCTGTTTCGCGTCACGTCACGCTCGGCAGCAAGCAAGTCACGGTGACGGGCATCGCCAAGGGCGCCGGCATGATCGCGCCGAATATGGCCACGATGCTTGCGTTTATCGCCACCGACGCGGCCATCGATTACGAAGTGCTGGATGCGATGGTGGCAGATGCAGCGGAGCGCTCGTTCAACTGCGTAACTGTCGACGGCGATACCTCGACCAACGATTCTTTCGTCCTGATTGCCACCGGCCAATCGGGCGCGGCGGAGATCGCAGATGTCGATAGCGCAGCGTTCGCCGCGTTGCACAGTGCAGTCGTCGATGTGGCCACCACGCTAGCGCAAGCGATCGCGCGCGACGGCGAAGGCGCGACCAAGTTCATGACGATCAAAGTCGAGCGCGGTTCGAGTTACGACGAAGCGAAAGCAGTGGCGCGGCGCATTGCCGAATCGCCGCTGGTAAAAACCGCGTTCTTTGCGTGCGATCCCAACCTCGGCCGCATCCTCGCCGCCATCGGCAATGCCGGCGGTAGCGAGATGGATGCGAGCAAGATCGATGTCTACTTAGATGACACGCTCGTGTCCGAATACGGTGGGCGCGCGATGACGTACAACGAAGCGGACGGTCAGCGCATTATGAAGCAGCCCGAGATTACGATTCGTGTCGTGCTCAATCGCGGCAGCGAAACGGCGACGATGTGGACCTGCGATTATTCGTACGACTACGTCAAGATCAACGCGGACTATCGCACCTAGCAATAGCGCGTCATGCGGTCGAATTGAATTGCGACGATGTTTGGTACTGTTCAGAGCATCAGGCAGTGATTAACAATTGGCGTGATTTAGATGAATATCCTTATTGCAGTATATAAAAATGCGATCGAATAAATCGGAAACGCACGGCAATGGACTGGAGCAATTTCTCGAACGCGCAAGCGCGCTGATCGAGCGTATCGAGCGCGTGCTGCCGGTGCCTCCCCCGCTGCCCGATTGGAAGTCGTCCACTGCATTTCGCTGGCGTAAGCGCGCTGGTCTCGGATTCCTGCAAGTCGTTGCCCATCCGCATCACATCACGCTGAAAGATTTGCACGGCATCGACGAGCAGAAGCAACGCATCGATCGCAATACTGCGCAGTTCGTTGCGGGGCGGCCTGCGAATAACGTGCTGCTGACCGGCGCGCGCGGCACGGGAAAGTCCTCGCTGGTAAAAGCGGTGCTGAACAAATACGCCAAGCAGGGCTTGCGTCTCATTGAAGTTGACAAGAGCGATCTGATCGATCTGCCCGATATCGTCGAGTTGGTCGAGACACGGCCCGAGCGCTTCATCATTTTCTGCGACGACTTGTCGTTCGAAGCGAGCGAGCCCGGGTACAAGGCGTTGAAAGTTGCGCTCGACGGCTCCATCTCTGCCGCCTCCGACAACGTGGTGATTTACGCGACCTCCAATCGCCGCCATTTGATGCCGGAGTACATGTCGGAGAACCTTGCCACTAAGCACGTCGACGACGAAGTGCATCCGCACGAGACCGTGGAGGAAAAAATTTCGCTCTCCGAGCGTTTTGGTTTGTGGGTTTCGTTCTACCCGTTCGATCAAGACCACTACCTGCGCATCGTCGACTATTGGGTCAAGCAGCTGAAGGCGAAAGTGCAAGATCCGCAGCAAGTTCATCCGGCGGCGTTGCAATGGTCGCTCTTGCGCGGTGCGCGCAGTGGACGGATTGCTTGGCAGTTTGCGCGGGATTGGGCGGGGCGTGGGTGAAAAGGAGGCGCGGGGAGACCCCCTGCGAAGACAGGCGAAGCCTGGGCTTCGCTCATGTTCGCGTGCCCAGCGCACGCTTCGGGAGACGACGTGCACTAAGTGGCGCGCGACGCGCGCGAGTCGTGGATAAGAAAGAGACACGGGGGGGCGTACCGAAGACAGGTGAAGCCTGCGCTTCATACATCTTTGGGTTGAGCACATGACCGTGCGCGCCCAGCGCGCCACTTTGTGCACGGCGCGTGTCGACGAGAGCGCGGGGGCAGGGGGTTCCCCCGCGCCTCCTATATCAGTCGCAGCCGCCGTCATCTACGACGACCAAGGCCGCTTCCTGCTCGCCCAACGCCCCGCTGGCAAAGCCTACGCCGGCTATTGGGAATTCCCCGGCGGCAAAGTCGATGCCGGCGAGACGGCTCACGCTGCGCTCTGCCGCGAGTTGCACGAAGAACTCGGCATTGAAGTCACGCGCGCCTATCCGTGGATCACGCGCTACTACAAATACGAACACGCGCACGTTAAACTGAATTTCTTTCGCGTGACCGGCTGGCGCGGTGAATTGCACGGCAAAGAGGGTCAAGCGTTTACTTGGCAAAGCATCGATAAGATCGATGTCGATCCCATGTTGCCGGCGAATGCGCCGGTTTTGCGGGCGCTGGCGTTGCCCAAACTGTACGGCATTACGCACGCGGCGGATGTCGGTGCCGAGCGTTTCCTTGCGCGCTTGCCTTTGGTGTTAGATGCGGGTCTGCGCTTGGTGCAGGTGCGTGAGCCGAGTTGGTCTGAAGCGGAGCGCGAAGGTTTTGCGCGGCGTGTAGTCCAGCTAGCGCATCAACACGACGCGCGCGTGTTGATCAACGGCGATGCCGGTTTAGCCGCGCGCAGCGGCGCCGACGGCGTGCATTTGCGGGCGCAGCAGTTGTTCAAACTACAAACTCGTCCTGATTGCCGCCTGGTCGGCGCCTCCTGCCACGATCGGCGCGAACTCGATCGCGCTGCGGCGTTGGGTGTCGATTTCGTCGTGCTCGGGCCGGTCGCAGCTACACCCACGCATGCAAGCGCGACGCCTTTGGGCTGGCAGGGGTTTGGTGATTTGATTGCCGAATACGCTCTGCCTGTGTACGCGCTCGGCGGTCTGACACCAGCGCACTTACCGCAAGCGCTGGACGCGGGCGCGCACGGCGTGGCAATGCTGCGAGCTGCTTGGGAAGATGCCTTCTTTTCTGCACGTCACTAGCTGTGCGCTCAAGCGGAACCCTTACGCACGTTCGCGCGGGCCGCACTAGTTGGCGGGTGCGGTCTCTCGCACGCTGACATCCACCTGCATAGTGGTTTCCTTCTTGTCGGCGCCCACTATCGTCATCTTTACCACGACGGTGTCGCCAGCCTTCATCGGCTTCTTCAAGCCGATGAGCATTAGGTGCAGCCCGCCCGGCTGCAATTTGACGCTCGTGCGAGCAGGTAGGTCGAGGCGATCGAGCTTGCGCATCTTCATGACGCCTTTGTCCTCGGTCATGCTGTGCACCTCGACCGCCTTGGCTTGCGGGCTCTCAAGCTTCGTAACCACGGCTGCTTCGGAGGCTTCAAGTTCCATATAAGCCGCGCCGTTTTTTTGCCCTGGTTTAGTTGCAAGCGCCCACGGCCGCGAAAAGCTAACGGTGGTGTACGCGTGAGCAGAAGCCGCGAAAAAGCCAAGGCATAGCAGCATGGCCGTTGTTCTCAAGAAAGACATCGAAAGCTCCAAGAAGATAGGTTGGTACCAACGCAAACGCTTGGCGGTAAAGGGAGGACTACACAATATCGTGCTGTATCCGTACGCCGCGATTTTACCTGCTAAGCAGCGCTCAGCTTTTGCGACGGGGCTGGAAGCTGACGACTTGGTATCCGTCCGCTGTGCGTTGCGCTTGCTGTGGTTTCCACGCTGTTGCGTAGACAATCTCGAAAGTCGCTGGGACCGCCCCCGAAGGATCAAGCCGATAGCGCTCGCTCGCCGCGCACCACTTGCCCTTTGCGTATAGACCCGGTGCGCGTCCTGCCAGTAAGTTGCGCATGCCAAGTGCCGCGAGTTCCTCGGTGAGTTGGCGCAAGTTTGCATAGGTAAGGGTGAGCTTGTCCATCTGCATGATGGGTTCCGCAAAACCGCTGTGTCCGAGCGCGTCACCGATATCGTGCATGTCGATGAAGGACGCCACGTGTTGCTGCGTGTCTACGCCGCGAAATGCGGAGCGTAACTCCTGCAACGTATCTGGCCCAAATGTGCTCAACAACATCAATCCTCCGGGGGCAGCTACGCGCAGTAGCTCTGGGAGCAACTGGTCAATGCGGCACCAATAGGCGCCGAGGTTGCATACGATTAGCTCGCAACTGCGCGCTGCTAGAGGCAAAGCCTCGAGGTCGGCGCACAGCGGCGTATGCCGTCGCTCCGTGTTGCAGTGCACGGCGGCGCGCAGCATGCCGATGGCGGGATCGATGCTAACGATATGGGCTTGCGGGTAGCGCTCGCTTAGTGCGGCGCTGGTGCGTCCCGTGGCGCAACCGAGGTCGAGCACGCGTGGCGGCTGCAGCTTGATGTAATCGAGATGTTCCAGCAGGCGCGAGCCGACTTCGTCGAACAGCGCGGCATGCGCGTCATAACTGGCGGCGGCACGCTGGCGCGCGCGGCGCACGCGCGACGACAGATTGGCGTCGGGATGCTTACTCGGTGCCTGCAACGGCGGCGTCGATTAGAGTGGGGTGAGATTCAATTTCTCGAACAGCGCGCGATCGCGCTGCGCTTCCGGGTTGCCGGTGGTAAGCAGTTTGTCGCCACAGAAAATCGAGTTTGCTCCGGCGAGGAAGCACAGCGCTTGCACCGGCTCGGGCATCTCTTGGCGTCCTGCCGATAGGCGCACAAAACTGGTCGGCATGGAAATGCGCGCCACCGCAATGGTGCGCACAAATTCAGTCCAATCGAGCGGCTCGGTACCGTGCAGCGGAGTACCCGGCACTTGCACCAAGTTGTTGATCGGCACGGATTCCGGCGCGGGATCGAGGTTGGCCAACTGCGCGATCAAACCGGCGCGTGCCGCGCGCGTTTCGCCCATGCCGACGATGCCGCCGCAGCACACCTTCAATCCCGCCTCGCGCACGCGCTCCAACGTATCCAAGCGGTCGTCATAGCCGCGCGTGCTGATGATTTCGCCGTAAAACTCCGGTGCGGTGTCGAGGTTGTGGTTGTAGTAGTCGAGACCGGCGTCCTTAAGTTGCTCGGCTTGATCCTCGCGCAGCATGCCCAAGGTTGCGCACGTTTCCAGCCCGAGCGAGCGCACCGCGCGCACCATCTCCAACACCGGTTCCAAATCTTTTTGTTTCGGTCCGCGCCAAGCCGCGCCCATGCAGAAACGCGATGCGCCGTTCGCTTTTGCGGCTTTCGCGGCATCGAGCACTTCAGCCAGTTGCAGCAGCGCTTGGTTCGCCACGCCGGTGTGGTAACGCGCCGCTTGTGGGCAATAGCCGCAATCCTCCGGACAGCCGCCGGTCTTGATCGACAGGAGCGTGGAGAGCTGCACCTTGTTGGCATCGAAATGTTGCCGGTGGGTTTGCTGCGCGCGAAACAGTAGATCGTTGAACGGCAGCGCGTAGAGCGCCATGACTTCCGCCACAGTCCAGCCGTTTGGCTTGGCCTCGCGGCTGCACCGGACGCTCTCGACCGCGCTCGTAATATCATTCATGCCGTGCTCTCCATATGGCGTGATGATCCTTGAGGCCTGGCTTGTTGTCAAATTCTCTGTTTGAAAAATTGAACAGTTGCCTGTCTATGGTGCAACCGAGCCAGCAATGCACGCTTTGCGGACTGCATTCGGGTGCCGCGGCGCTTTGCGCGCCCTGCTGGGAGGATTTGCCTTGGTTGCCGCGATCGCTCTGCCCGCGTTGTGCATTGCCCACACCCGGTGGCGAAGTGTGCGGCGAGTGTCTGCGGCATGCGCCGCAGTTCGATGCAACGTGCGCCGCGCTGCGCTATGAGTTTCCGCTGGCTGAACTCCTGCACGCCTATAAGTATCGCAGCCAAGTTGGGCTGGCGCGCGCCTTTGCCGGCATGCTCAGGCAAGCCGTGCCGCAGAACAGCGATCCGATCGATACGCTAGTGCCGTTGCCGGTGACGCGTGTGCGCATGCGGGAGCGCGGGTTCAATCAAGCCGCGGAGCTTGCCAAGTTGCTCGGAAAGCAGCTGAGTCTGCCGGTGGATTTGCGCTCGCTGCGCAAGATTCGCGAAACGCGGCCGCAGATGGCGCTGCCTTGGTACGAACGCCGCGCTAATGTGCGCGGCGCCTTTGCCTGCGACGTTAGCATCGCGGGCAAGCACGTGGCGCTGATCGATGACGTGATGACCACCGGTGCAACGGTCGATGCGGCGAGCCGCGCGCTCAAGCAAGCCGGCGCGCAGAGCGTGGTGGTGTGGGTGCTGGCGCGCGCGTTGCGCCAAGTGTAGGCAATCGCGTTAACAGAAGATTCGCCTAAATTCCCGATGTTTCACATCGTGCTCTACGAGCCGGAGATTCCGCCCAACACAGGCAATATCATTCGTTTGTGTGCAAACGCCGGCTGTGTGCTGCATTTGATCGGCCCGCTCGGTTTCAGCATCGACGACCGGCAGCTACGCAGGGCCGGGCTGGACTATCACGAGTTTGCCGCGTTGCGTCAGCACGCCGACCTCACCGCGTGCTTGCAAGAATTGAATAGTGCGCGCGTCTTCACGCTCAGCACGCGCAACGCGACGCGCTATGACACGTTGCAGTTTCAGGCGGGTGACGCGTTTCTGTTCGGGCCGGAGACGCGCGGTTTGCCGCAAGCGGTTTTGGAAGGTTTTCCCGCCGACAGGCGCCTGCGTTTGCCGATGCGCCCAGGCAATCGCAGCTTGAATTTATCGAACGCCGTTGCGGTAGTTGTCTACGAAGCTTGGCGGCAATGCGGATTCGGCGGCAGCGATGCCGCCGAATCCATATAGTACTTAGGGTATCAGCCGAACAGCAAGAAGACCCCTAGTCTTCGGGGCTATACTCTTGGAATGTCTGCGGTATCCGGCTTTGCCGGAGACACCGTACGCGCTGGCGCATACGCCGAAAGCTCAAGCTTCGCGATCTGGTTACGATGCACTTCGTCCGGCCCATCGGCCAAGCGTAGCGTGCGCGCGTTGGCGTAGGCCGCGGCCAAGCCGAAATCCTCAGTGACACCCGCTGCGCCGTAAGCTTGAATCGCCCAATCGATGATCTTGCACGCCATGTTGGGCGCGGCGACTTTGATCATGGCGATTTCTTTTTTTGCGATCTTATTGCCGACCGTATCCATCATGTATGCGGCTTTCAATGTCAGCAGGCGGCACTGATCGATCATGATGCGCGATTCGGCAATGCGCTCTTGCGTTATTGTTTGCTCGCTGACCAACTTGCCGAAGGCAACACGGGAGCTGACGCGCTTGCACATTTTTTCTAGCGTGCGTTCGGCCAGGCCGATCAATCGCATGCAGTGATGGATGCGTCCCGGCCCGAGCCTGCCCTGCGCGATCTCGAAGCCACGGCCCTCGCCGAGCAGAATGTTCGTCACCGGCACGCGCACATTGGTGAACGACACTTCCGCGTGGCCGTGCGGCGCGTCGTCAAAGCCGAACACCGGCAGAATGCGCTCGACTTTTACCCCGGGCGTATCGAGCGGCACCAGCACTTGCGATTGCTGCAGGTACTTACTGGCGTTCTTCGGGTCGGTTTTGCCCATGAAGATGAGGATCTTGCAGTGCGGATGCGGCGCGCCCGAGGTCCACCATTTGCGCCCATTGATGACGTAGTGATCGCCGTCGCGCTCGATGCGGGCATCGATGTTGGTTGCATCGCTGGAGGCCACGGCAGGTTCGGTCATGGCGAAGCCGGAGCGGATCTTGCCATCAAGCAGCGGCGCCAGCCACTGCTTTTGCTGTGCTTCGGTGCCGTAACGCACCAACACTTCCATGTTGCCGGTGTCCGGCGCCGAGCAGTTGAATACTTCCGGCGCGAACGGCGAGCGCCCCATGATCTCGCATAGCGGCGCGTATTCAAGATTCTTCAGGCCCGCGCCGTAGCTGCTCTCAGGCAGGAACAGATTCCATAATCCCGCGGATTTCGCCTTGAGCTTTAACTCTTCCAGCAATGGCGGCTGGCGCCAACGCGACTCATTTATCTGAGCTTCAATCTTGGCCTCGTTTGGATACACGTAGGCATCCATGAAATCCTGTACCTTGGCCTGCAATTGCTTCACTTTGGGCGTGTAATCGAAGTCCATTTCACTTTCCTTGGCGGCGTCTGGGAGTTCGTATGGGAGTATATCGCGCCGCCTTACACTCCAGGGCAATAGCCGGGTCCCAGGTCAAAATAGTAGGCAGATCAATTTGTTACCGAACGTTGCTTTTTTGCCTACAATGATCGCTTGTGCGTTGGCTTCCCGCCGGCGCGGCGCCCTGTAGCGCGACTGAGCTTAGAACATGCGCGATATCGTCCTTGCATCGATCATTTTTGGCTGCTTGCCATTCATATTTCGACGCCCGTACATTGGAATTCTTCTGTGGTGCTGGCTGAGTTACATGAACCCGCACCGCATGACTTGGGGTTGGGCACGCTATTTCAGCTTTGCGGAAATTGTCGCCATTATCACGCTGATTAGCATCATTTTATCCAAAGAGAATTGGCGAATCCCGTTAACGCCTCTTACGGTCGTGTGGTTCGCCTTTATCGCCTGGATGGGCTTGACCACGTACTACGCGATCATGCCAGAGCCTGCGCAGGAGTTTTACGGACGCATTCTAAAAATTCAGCTGACGACCTTCTTAACCATCATGGTGATGACGACTAGGCATCGTCTCAACCTCTTGATTGGAGTGATCGCGTTCTCGATTTCGTTCTTCGGAATCAAGGGCGGTGTTTTCACGTTATTGACGGGCGGCACTAGCCGGGTGTGGGGACCAGCCGGAGGTTTTTTCGAGGAGAACAATTCCCTCGCACTGGCTCTGCTAATGGCGATGCCGCTCATGTACTATTTGCGCTCGCAGTTGGTAAAGCCTTGGCAGCGAAGTGCCATGTTGCTTGCCATGGTGCTCACGGTGCTGGCGGCCTTGGGAACCTACTCCCGCGGCGCGATGGTTGGCGGTGGCGCCATGATGCTTTTCTTTTTCCTCAAGAGCGACAAAAAGCTTCCGGTCGCTATCGGCATCATCCTGGTGGTTCCTGCGCTTATTTCGTTTATGCCGGAGAAGTGGACACATCGTATCAGCTCAATTGTGGAGCAGGTCAAGCCCGCGCCTGATGATTGGAGTGACATTACCGGGCTGCCCGCGCCGATGCATTCGCGCGATCGTTTAGGAATTTGGCCTACGGATACTTCGGCTGCCGGACGAATCAACGCGTGGAACTATTCCATCAATGTAGCGAATGCTCGCGTTACTGGCGCCGGGCTGGAGTCGTGGTCAGAAGTGCCATTTGAGTTGTATGCGCCTATTCCCTCTGATACTCATTCGGCACACAGTATTTACTTCAGCGTGTTAGCCGACCACGGCTGGTTCGGATTGTTCCTCTATCTTTTGATCGGCGTGCTGATGTGGCGCAACGCAAGCTGGGTCATCCGGCAATGCGAGCGAATCGAGGAGCTACAGTGGTTGTCGCTGATGTGCCGCATGATACAAGTCGGCACGATCGCTTACGCCGCAGGCGGCGCATTCCTCAGTCTTTCCTATTTTGATCTGTACTGGCACTTCGTCGGCATCACCGTCATTGCACGCCGCATAGTCGACAAGCACTTGGAACAACAGCAAGAACCCAAACGAATGCTCGGTGAGCAGTTCGGACAAGTCTCGATGTCGTTACCAAGACCTAAATCAGCGCGCCGCGCCTTGTAACCGTTTGAAAGGCGGCGCGCTGGGCTTGATCGGCGAGCTCGCCGCGCTAACTTATCGGCTTTCCGCCCAACGTTTCATCAGTGTGTTGGAAGGCTGCGTTTCGTCGATCAGTTTCTTAGCGGTGTCGTGTCCGGCAATCGGCAGGCCGTCCGGTTTCAGCGCGCCGATCTGCACCAACACCGAGGCCTGGTCCCAGTAGATATGCTCGTTGTAGAGCTTGTCGCCGCGAAACTTAACGATCGCCACCAACGGAATCTCGACGTACTTGCCGGTCGGCGCAAGACCCGGCAACATCCAATCGATCTCTACGTCGTGCGTAAAGCAGAACAACAGTTCGTCGACCAAGATACCTTCGCCGATGGTGCGCGAGATCGGCACCAGCTTGGTATCTTGCGGGCACTTCGGGATGAAGTGATGCTGGTAGAAGCGCTTAAGATCTTTGTAACCGACGCCGCCGGTCATAGTCGGGATGTGATTGACGTAGGGCTGCGCCACCATCGTCGCCATGGTTGCATCGACATCGCGCGTGGCGAATTCGTGCATGCAATGCGTATCCCACAGCGAAGAAAAATCGTAGTGCGGCCCCATGTTGCGGCGGAAGGCGGCAATGGAGCGATGGTGCGCCATCAGCGCTGAGGGCTTGTGATAGTGCTCGCCCGCGGTGCGCGCGAACGCGTGGTCGACGCCGGGGTAGCTGTAGATTTCTACATCGTGCCGGCCTTGAAATTTGGCTTTGATCTGTTCGACCGCGGCGCCGGGCACGTACTTATCCAACTCAGCGAAGTGCAGCACTACCGGGCATTTCGGCGCCTCGTTCAAATGCGCTTCGATGCCTACCCCGTAATAGCCAACGGCTACATCCACGCCCGAGCGCGCGGCCGCTAAATAGGCGAGCTTGCCGCCAAGGCAAAAGCCGAGCGCACCGACTTTGCCTACCACTTCAGGTCGAGCGCGCAGCGTTTTCACCGCGGCGGTGATGTCGTCCATGCCCTTGTTCAAATCGAATTTCTGGAAAAAACCGAACGCCCGCTGCCAATCTTCAGGGGTGTAGCCAAGATCGACGTCTTTCTCCATGCGCCAGAATAGATCCGGCGCCAGCACGACGTAGCCTTCTTCGGCGTAGTAGTCGGCGACTTCGCGCACGTAGGCATTGATGCCGAAAATTTCTTGGCATAACACGATGCCTGGGCCTTTGCCCGACGCCGGCAGCGTCAAGTAGCCGCGAAACTTTGCGCCATCGTTGGCGCCTATTTGGATCCATTGCCCTGCCATAGCGGTGTCCTCGGTCTCGTAAGTTGGCGAACGTAAAATCTTGACACAAAATGAACGCGCATGGGCTGCGCTAGAATCTGCGCTTTCCGCTCGGAGCAAAAATATGAACATCGCAGGCAGCATCGTGCTAGTCACCGGCACTAGCCGCGGCATTGGCCGCAATTTCGTCATGGCCGCGATCGACAAAGGCGCAGCGAAAGTTTACGCGAGCGCGCGCGACACCGGCGGGGTCACGGACTTATTCAAGGCTTTCGGCGGTAAGGTTGTGCCGATCCAACTCGATGTCACCAAGCCGGAACAAGTCGCAGCGGCGGCGCAGAAGTGCCAGGACGTGAATCTGCTGATCAACAACGCCGGCGCCAATGGTGGCGTAGGCGCTCTCAGCGCGAAGAACATGAGCGCGGCGCGCAACGAAATGGAAGTCAATTACTTTGGCGTGCAAAGCATGTGCCGCGCTTTCGCGCCGATTCTGAAGAAGAACGGCGGCGGCGCGATCATCAATATTCTCTCGCTCGTCTCGCGCGTAAACATACCGATGCTCGGTTCCTACTGCGCTTCGAAGGCCGCAGCATGGAGCTTGACGCAAGCCGTGCGCGCCGAGCTTGCCGCACAAGGCACGCTGGTGGTCGGCGTGTTCCCCGGCGCGGTGGACACCGATATGGCGAAGGGCATGGACTTGCCGAAGCTCAACCCCATGGACGTTGCCAAGATGGCGCTGGATGCAGCTGCCTCCGGCACAGAGGATGTGGATGCCGGCGAGATGGCGCAGGGCATCGCCGCCGGTGTGATGAACCTGAATTTCAAAGCGGTGGAGAAAGAATTTGCTGCTTATTTGCCGCAATCGTAGTGTATACGGTCAATAGTAATATTCTGGAAATGAGTAGTCGGGCTATTCATCGAGGTGACCTGTCGGCAGTAAGACACTTGCTCCCTAGTAAAGCGATGCGCTAAGTGTCCGACATTCGGCCGCGTTATTGGTCGCTGCTGCTGCCCGCTGCTGCAATCCTGATGATCACCATGGGCGCGCGGCAGTCGATGGGTTTGTTTATCTCGCCGCTCAACAGCGCCTCCGGCATGGGCATCGTCGCCATCAGTTTCGCCTTTGCGATCGGGCAGCTGATGTGGGGCGCGTCGCAACCGCTGTTCGGCGCCATCGCCGATCGCTACGGTTCCGGGCGCGTCTTGGTCGTCGGCGGCTTGATGCTTGCCGCTGGCACGGCGCTTACTGCAAGCGTGCGCTCGCAATGGGCCTTGGCTGCAAGCATGGGACTGCTCGCCGCGGCGGGCGCAGGGGCGGGTAGTTTCTCCATTCTCATCGGCGGCGTGGCGCGGCACCTTCCCGCCAGCAAGCGTTCAGTCGCGGCGGGATTCATCAACGCCGGCGGCTCGTTCGGACAATTTGTGTTTGCCCCATTGATGCAATTCCTCATTGGTGCGCTCGGCTGGATGCACGCACTCTACGCCCTGGCCGCCATGACGCTCGCCACGCTACCGCTGGCGTGGCCCTTGCGCAAGCGAAGCGAAGCGCCTTCTGCAACCGGCAAGCGAAGCGAAGCGCCTTCTGCAACCGGCAAGCGAAGCGAAGCGCCTTCTGC
>CADEHE010000008.1:213896-230525 GCA_902826775.1 uncultured Pseudomonadota bacterium
AACCGGCAAGCAAAGCGCAGCGCTTGCACCAATCGGCAGCCCTGCCAGCGCTGCTGAAGCCACCGCGCAGCCATCTGCCGGAGCCGGGTCCGGCGATGCCGTCACGGCGCTCACGCTACGCGGTCAATTGCGCCAAGCGCTGCGTGATCGCAGCTACTTGCTGCTCCACGCGGGGTTCTTCACCTGCGGGCTGCATGTCGCTTTCTTGGTCACGCATCTACCAGGTGAAGTCGCGCTGTGCGGCTTGCCCGCGCAGGTGTCGGCGAATTCCCTGGCGCTGATCGGCCTCGCCAACATCGTCGGCAGTTTGGGCGCAGGCGTGCTCGGTCAGCGCTTTCGCATGAAGGATTTGTTATTTTACGTCTACGCGGCTCGCGCGCTCATCATTCTCGTCTACCTGGCCGCACCGAAATCAGCACTGACCTTCTACACCTTTAGCTTAGCGCTCGGCGTGACGTTTCTCGCCACGGTACCCCCGACCGCAGGCTTGGTCGGCAAGTTGTTCGGCACGCGCTACCTCGCCACGCTCTTCGGTCTTACGCTGCTGTCGCATCAAATTGGCGGCTTCTTCGGCGCGTGGTTGGGCGGCGTCGCGCGCGCGAGCACCGGCAGCTATGACTGGATGTGGTACGCGGACGCCGCGCTCGCACTCGCCGCGGCACTCTCAAATCTGCCGATTCGCGAAGCGCCGCCGCAACACCAAGCTGCGGCCGCTTAGTTTTTAGTTGCCCAGCCGCTCGGCGGCCTTATTTCGACTTGTTCTGCGCCCAGGTCGCCTGCAAGAACTTCTCCATCTCCTCCGGCGAAATAGAACCGTCTTTGTTGGTGTCGACTGTTTCCCGGTCGCGGACCTCTGTGCCATTGACCACTTTGGTGCCAGCGGTTACTCCCGTGGCACTTAGCGCCAATCCAAGAGCGGTCAGGACAGTCACAACGCTGATTCTGCGAGACATCTGCTTAACTCCTCTTAAAAACGTAACTCATGCCCTGTGCAACTTGGAGCGAGCGTAGCGGTCAGAGTTCATCGAGGAACATGGCTTGTACCAATAGTACCGATAGGCGATCGTCGATGGAGCGGTGATGGCGGAGAAGTCGAGCAGAATGCGAGTGACGTGGAACCAACTCCGATTGTTCGAAGCGGTTGCGCGCCGCCAAAGCTTTACGCGCGCAGCCGAAGATCTGTTTGTGGTGCAGCCCACCGTATCGGCGCAGATCAAACAACTGACTGCTAGCGTCGGCCTGCCTTTGCTCGAGCAAGTCGGCAAGAAGATCTACTTGACCGACGCGGGACGCGAGTTGCAACAGACGTGCCGCGAACTATTCGACGCGTGGGAGCGCTTCGAGATGCGGGTGGCGGACTTAAAGGGCGTGAAGGAAGGACGCTTGCGCATCGCCATGGTGACGACGGCAAAATATTTCGTGCCGCGCATGCTTGGCCCTTTTTACAAGCGCTATCCGGGGGTCGATTTAGCGCTCGAAATCGTCAACCGCGATCGCGTCATCGAGCGGCTGGTGAACAACATGGACGATCTTTACATTATGGGCGTGCCGCCCGATCACATTGCCATCGAGAAGCACTTGTTTTTGGAGAATCCGCTGGTCGTCATTGCACCGCGCGAGCACGAACTGGCGCAACGCCAGCGCATCCCTCTGACGCGCCTGGCGCGCGAGCGCCTCATCGCGCGCGAATTCGGCTCGGGCACGCGCATCACGACCGAAGATTTCTTGCGCAAACACAAAATCAAGTGGCCGATCCAAATGGAGCTCGGCAACAATGAGGCGATTAAGTGGGCAGTGGCGGGCGGGCTGGGCGTTAGCGTGGTTTCGCAGCATTCATTGCTGCTCGAGCCGATGCACGACAAGCTTGCGGTGCTCGATGTCGAAGGCTTTCCCGTTCACGCTTCATGGTACGTCCTCTACCCGCAAGGCAAGCAACTTTCGGTCGTTGCGCGCACCTTTTTCGACTATTTGACGGCCGAGGCGGTCAATATTCAAAACGAGTTGATTGCGGCCGCTCGCATGGCATAGAGATTGTTCAATCGCCGGCATCGACCTAAGCCTATGCTGGCGCGGCGAGGGACATCTTCGCCTTACTCTGAACTTTGGTATTAAATGGCGGGTCTACGCCTAGCCAATAACGCCATATCGCATGACAGAAATCCTCCATACCGGTTCCCCGGGGTTGTACATCGGCTTTTCCCTGCTTGTAATCACCCTGCTGCTGGCTGACTTCTGGGTGCTCAAGGCACAAGGCAGTCATCGCGTCTCGATCCGGGAAGCAGCCGGCTGGTCGGTCGTTTGGCTGCTGGCTGCGGTGGCGTTTGGTGCTTGGCTGTGGTGGCATTTGAACGGTCTGTACGGGGCACAGGTTGCGCAGCAGAAGACGCTGGAGTACTTCACCGGCTACTTTATCGAAAAAGGCCTGGCGATCGAGAACGTGTTCGTCTGGATTACGATCTTCGCCTATTTCAGCATTCCCGCCGAGTTTCAAAAGCGCGTGCTTCTATGGGGCGTTGTGGGCGCCATTCTGATGCGCGCCGTGCTGATTTATCTGGGCGCGATTCTGATTCAGCAGGTCTCTTGGATTTTCTACGTGTTCGGTGCGTTTCTGCTGTTCACCGGTATCAAGATGCTGTTCTTCACCAATAAGAAAAGCGACTTGAGCAAGAATCCGCTGCTCAAGTGGCTGCGCGCGCGCGTGCGCATGACCGACACGCTCGAAGGCGAGCGCTTCTTCATCGTCAAGAACGGCTTACGGTACGCAACGCCTATGTTGCTGGTGTTGATCCTGGTGGAGGTAAGCGATCTGATTTTCGCGGTCGACAGCATTCCGGCCATATTCGCCGTGACCCAAGACCCGTTCATCGTATTTACCGCAAACACCTTTGCCATCCTTGGTCTCAGGGCCATGTACTTCTTGCTCGCCGATATGGCGGAGCGCTTCCACTTGCTTGGCTATGGACTTGCCATCATCGTCATGTTGGTAGGCGTGAAGATGTTGGTCATGGAATTCTACAAAGTGCCGATTCCTTGGATGCTGGGCGGTGTCCTGGTTATTCTGGTTGTTTCGGTCGCGGCCAGCTTGCTGACCAAGCCGAAAGCCGATTCGTCGCGTGCCTAATGTTCGTAACCAAAGCGGGTAGGTTAGGGTGGCGACACGCAAGCGCCCGGCGTGCGAGTGCCTATTGGGTGGCACTGCTGATCGTGTTCGGCATGGGTGCTGTGGTCGTGTGTTTCGACGCAAGCTGTGGACCGGCGCTGTTCGATCAAGCGCTGTTGGCGCTCGCGCAGCACTGGCGCTCGCCGCACTTGGACCAGTTCTTTTCGATCATCACTTGGGGCGGCTCGCTCAAGGTACTCGTGCCGGTGGCGCTGGGGCTGATGGTGCTGATCGCAGCGCGGCAGGGCCACCGGGATGCGCTGTTCCTCGGCGCGGCATTGGCCGGCGCCAGCATCCTATGTCACGGCGCCAAATTACTCGTCTTGCGCCCGCGTCCGGAACTCTTTGAAGCGGTGACGGCGATGCCCGCGGATTTTGCCTTCCCAAGCGCGCACACCGCGCAGGTAGCCGCGCTTGCATTGGCCGCTTGCATGGTCGCGCAGCGCGCGAGCGCCTCGAAGTTCATGTTGCTTTGTTCCGTTTCTGCTGTTGCGGTGATGCTGATTGCACTCTCACGGATTTACTTGCAAGTCCACTATCCGACCGACGTGCTGGCCGGTGCCGTGATGAGCGTGCTCTGGGTCTTGGGCTTGCAGTCCTGGATGATGCAGCAAACGCCCAATGCGCAATCGACAATGAACGGCCGCTAACGCCAGCGAGGGCATCGATGCGCAACAAATTTCTTGGTACCGGCGAACCGGGCTACGATCCGCTGCGTAAGGTCCGCGCTGTTGCATATGGCTTGCGCTACGCTGTGTTGCACGACTTTAGCGTGTCGTACAAACTGGTGTTGTCAGTCGTTGTGCTGGCGATTGCTTTCGTGCTACGGCAGTGGGTCGATGTGTTGCTCATCTTATTGGCTACCGGCATGGTTTTGACCGCGGAGATACTCAACACGGCCGTGGAAGCACTATGTGATTTCGTCGAGTCGCGCCACAATCACAAAATTAAGATCATCAAAGATGTTGCCGCGGCGGCTGTAGGCATCAGTATTGCGGTCTGGGCGATCATCCTGGTCGCAGAGACCATTGGTTTTTGGCGCGCTTTTTCGGCTTAGTTGCGGTAGGCTTGTGGGACATGAACCAAGGAGAAACTGCATGCTTCGACTCAGCCAACGCGCGCTCGCGTTATGTGGTGTATTCGTACTTCTAATCGCGCCTCGAGTGAACGCCATGATGGAAGCAGACAAGTTCATCGGTGCCTGGCGCCTGTTGAGCGCAGAGTTTCGTAGCGCGGATGACAGCGTCACCGAGTCGCCGTACGGTAGCGAACCGCTGGGCGTCTTGATGTACGACGCGCAAGGAACGATGTGCGCGCAGATTTCGAGCAAGGATCGTAAGCCGTTCGTGGTAGCAGATCGCAAAGGCGGCAGCGGAGAGGAGGTTCGTGCCGCTTTCGAGAGCTATCAAGCGTATTGCGGCACGTTCAAGATTGATGAAAAAGAGCGCACCGTCACACACAGCGTCACGCAATCGTTGCTGCCGAATTGGGTTGGCAGCACGCAACGCCGCTACTACAAATTTCAGGACGGCAAGCTCGTCCTCAAGACGCCACCGATACTCATTGGTGGACAATCCGTAACCGGCACCCTGGTATGGGAAAAAATCAAGTTGCAGAAGTAGTAACGTAGGAACCGGATGCGCCGCTGTATCCTGGCCAAACGCGGCCTCAGTTGAGGGGGGCTTGGAACGGCACAATGTCGGGCGCCAGCCAATTCAAGTCGGCGTGGCCCGCATTTTTCTGATCGATAATCAAAACCTCTCAGGAACCTTGTTCGGTGCATCGCGCTCTTAGGTACCGTACCGCGCAGACAAACGGCGCGCTTGATGGTTGGTGAGTCCGCACCGCACCAGTGGGGAAGCAGACTCTCGTAACGTACCGTGTGCTAGTTTTCTTGGAGGGTGACGCATGATAAGGATAGCGAGGTTGAGTGCAGGAGCCTTGATTTTGGCCGTGTCGCAGTTGGCGGGGGCTGCCCCGATCACAATTCCCAGCACCAAGGTGAGCATGGAGACATGTATGAACGCCGCCTTGCAAGCGCGCTCTGGTCACATCAATGAGCTGGCCATGGAACTAGAGAATGGCGTGCCGCTGTATGAATTCGAAATTGCAGCTGACGACAAGACGGTGTGGGAAGTGACTTGCAACGCTATGACCGGATCGGTAGTTGAGACCGAGCAAGAGCTGGATGAGTCGAGCGAGCAAGCGATCAAGGCGAAGTTCGAGGAAGCCGCGAAGATTTCCGAAGCCAGTGCGAAAGACATTGCCATCAACGCACATCCCGGCCGAGTGCTTGAGGTTGAGCGAGAGTTTGAGGGCAATGATAGCGCCGTTTACGAGGTGAAGATAAAAACCGACAGCAAAGAGCTTTCGGTTGAAGTTAGTGCCGTAACTGGCAAAATCATCGAGGTTGAAGAGGACGTTTACGAGATTGGCGGGGATTGAACGCGCTCGATCACTGACCTCATTACTCAATAGCGCGAACATGAAGAAGCTCGTCTGGAGTATTGCTGTCGTCGTCATTCTCCTTTGGAGTTTGCTCAGCGTTGGTGCCTATGTGTTGCTGTGGGTGTTTGGCGACGCGCTGCTGCAGAGTAGCGTTTGGGTCTCGGCACACCCAGAGGTGAGTCGGTGGATGACGTGGGGCCTTGACCTCGCGCAAGACTTTGGCTTGGTCATTGTTGCGGCGGTGTGGGCGTTGGTCACGGTAGGCATCGTGGCCGCTGCTTGGGTGATAGGACGGGGCAGCGCGGCGGCGAATCGAGTCATGCAGTCGCGTTGAGCCACGGGTGCGACGCGGTGGATTTGTGTGGTGCTAGCGTGCGCGGGTGCGCAAAGCGTCGGTCACTTCAGAAGTAGCGTACCAAGTCGACGCCGATCGCCCGCTCAAACTGTGTGCGCCGCGCGAAATCGGTCAGCGCCTGTTCCACGAAGGCGTCCAACTCCCACTGCTGTCGCTCGCCTAGAATGAAACCGAGCGTGCCTCTGACCGTGGCAGCCAGCTTGCGCCGTTCAAAGTTCCACGCAAACCGCGTCGCCAGCGCGCAGGACCAGCGTTCGGGCAGCAGAAACGTGACGCTTGGTTCGAATGTGAGCCGATTGACAGTCGGTCCGTCACGGTCTCGATCGATGGAGCGTGAGTAAGTGAGCCGCCCGTTGAGCACCAAGGTTTCGCTACGCACGTAGGAAAAAGCGTACTGCGGCTGCAGCAACGTGGCATTGTCGCCGAGCCGATCGTCATATGCGCTTGCCCACTGGACGTTCAGGCCCATGGTCTGACGTAGCTGCGGCGTGCGATAGAACGTCCAGTTAAGCCGCGTGCCAATGTCAGACAGCCCCCGCGCCACGCTGACCCCGCCCGAGCGCAAATTCTCAAAGGGAACTTCGATCTGCCACGCGTAGCGCAACTCGGTGCCAAATGGATGCAGCAGGCGCAACCGAATGCGCTGAAGTGTCTCACCCCCACGTAGGTTTTGCCAATCGTACGAGACCGTGAACCTGCGCTTTCCGTAGACAGGATTGTCCCCACCGACGTCGGTGCGCGGATCCTCTAGCGTGGTGGGGCTCGGCGGCGATTGCGCGTACGCACCCCTCATAAGCAAACACGCCGCCAGCAGAAGCGTTGGAAAACAAAAGTGGCGAAAGAGGAACTCAACCATGCGCGCAGGGATCAAGCGTGTCGCGCCGGAGTGTACCGTGTCTGTCGCCGAGATTGAAGAAGACGTCTGCAAGATCGGCGAGGATTGACCGTATTGGTTGCGCACCGCGCGTCATGACCACGCGCGCGTTGCCCGCGAGCGCTCAACGCGGTACCCCCCCTGTCAGCGTAATCCGATGCATCACGCGCCGGTAGCCGTGATAGTCGTTGACTGGATTGTGCTGCGTGCAGCGGTTGTCCCAAAACGCGATCGAACCGGCACGCCATTGAAAGCGGCAAGTGAATTCCGGTTTCACCTGATGCTCGAACAAATAGCGTAGCAGCGGGGCACTCTCGGCTTCGGTCATGTCGGCGAAGCGCAGCGTGTGGGCAATGTTTACGTACAGCGCCTTGCGGCCGGTTTCGGGGTGCGTGCGGATGACGGGATGCTCGAACAGATACTCGCGTTTCGCATTGGCGCTGCCGCCGCCGCTTTGGATGCGATCTTCGCGCGTTTTCGAGACGTCGGCTTTAGCCGAGCTATGCACGCGCGCAAGCAGCATCGAGCCCATTGGCGGGCGTTCGAGGTAAACGGTGTCTGAGTGCCAGGCGCCGCCAAAGTTGACGCGCTCGCGTTCGAGCTTGGCTACTTGCGTGATCTCGGGGAAGCCGGGCAATCCTTTCGGTAATGGGTATTCCGCCCACGCGCCCATGCTGCGGGCGAAGATCAGGAACTGTTCGTTGGTGAGCGCTTGATCGCGAAAGAAAATCACTAAATGGTCGAGCAGGGCTTGGCGGATGGCGGACGTGGTCGTCGCGTCCAATGGCTTGATGAGATTGACGCCGCTGATGATCGGCGGCAAACAAGTCACCGGCGTGCCGGTGTGCGAAAAGACTTGGTTGCTGCAGCAATAGCGCACTTCGATTAGATCGCAATTGAAAAATTGCGCATCACCTCTGTAGCGGGTAGCGATCCAAGCGTATTCTGCTACGCGCGCGACCGATGTCGCAGAAGTACAATGGCGACGAACGCCGCAGCACTTGATCCCAGCAACACGCCCAGACGCATGGCGCGGAGATACTCGGGCGCCGCTTGTTCGAAGGCGAGCGTGCCGATGAATAAACTCATTGTGAAGCCGATGCCACAGAGGAATCCGACGCAGAGCATGGCGCGCCAGTCGACACCCTCCGGCAGTTCCGCCATGCCGAGCTTGATTGCAATCCAACTTGTGCCGACCACGCCGATCACTTTGCCGATCAGCAGTCCGGCAGCGGTGCCGAGAGCCGTCGGCTGGGCGAGTTGCGCGAACGACAAGCCACGCAGGTCAACGCCCGCGTTTGCGGACGCGAACAACGGCAGAATAAAGAACAGTGTCCACGGTTGAATTGCGTGTTCCAGGGTTAGCAGCGGCGATTGCGATTCGCCGCGACTGTGAGGAATGAAGGCGGCGATAGCCACACCAGCGAGGGTTGCGTGCACACCGGACTTCAGCACTGCGAACCATAACGCGGCACCTACCACCAGGTACATCCCAAGGTTGGTGATTCTCAGCAGACGCAATACCACCAGTATCGCGAGTGCAACCGTTGCTGCAGCGAGCATCGGGGTGCTCAGTTGATCGGTGTAAAACAGCGCGATGATCACGATCGCGCCAAGGTCGTCGATGACCGCGATCGCGGTCAGCAGTACTTTCAGCGACAGCGGAGCACCGCTGCCGACAAGCGCGAGAATGCCGAGAGCGAACGCGATATCGGTAGCAGTCGGAATCGCCCATCCCCGCATCGCAACCGGGTCCGACCAGGCGACCAGCGTGTAGATCAAGGCTGGCACCAGCATGCCGCCGAGCGCTGCCACCAAGGGCAAGGCGGCGCTGCGCATGCTGGACAGCGTACCTTCCAGGACCTCGCGCTTGATCTCTAAGCCGACCAGCAGGAAAAACACGGCCATCAGACCGTCATTGATCCAGTGCAGCAACGGCTTGTTGAGCAGCGGCACGCCATCCAAGCGTACTTCAAGCATTGTCTCCAGGATCCGCGAATAGAGCTCGTCGAGCGGTGAATTGCTGATCACCAATGCAGCTACGGTGGCGCACACTAAGAGCAATCCAGCGGCCGCGCTCGATTCAATTGGCGCTTTTTGTGTTGCGGTATGCATGTTGCTAAATCAGCATTGGGATGGACCGAGTATAGCGCTGCCGATAGCGCTTGAAAGCTGCCGCTTGCGCTCGGGTGCTTTCGTGCTTCAAAGTCCGCGCTGTTCGGATCTATCGCCGCACATATTTGGCGAGTTACTGGGGGCGGTCTCCCGCCAGCGTAATACGATGCATCACGCGCCGGTAGCCGTGATAGTCGTTGACCGGATTGTGCTGCGTGCAGCGGTTGTCCCAAAACGCGATCGAACCGGCACGCCATTGAAAGCGGCAAGTGAATTCCGGTTTCACCTGATGCTCGAACAAATAGCGTAGCAGCGGGGCACTCTCGGCTTCGGTCATGTCGGCGAAGCGCAGCGTGTGGGCAATGTTTACGTACAGCGCCTTGCGCCCTGTTTCCGGATGCGTGCGCACCACTGGGTGCTCGGCAACATACTCTTGCTTCGCCTCATTTACCCCGGCGCGTCCGTCGCTGGCGATGCGGTCTTCGCGCGTTTTCGATGCATCGGCTTTCGCTGAGGTGTGCACCGCGCGCAAGTTTTCGAGCATGCGCTGCATGCCGGGCGAGAGGGTCTCGTAAGCGAGGTACTGATTGGCGAACAAGGTGTCACCGCCCACCGGCGGCACTTCGCGCGCGAGCAACATAGAGCCCATCGGCGGGCGCTGCAGATAAGCGGTATCCGAATGCCAAATGCCGCCGAAGTTGACGCGCTCGTGCTCGAGCTTCGCAACCTGAATGATTTGCGGAAAACCTTCGATGCCTTTGACGAAGGGGTACTCGACTGGCTCACCCATGCTGCGGGCGAATTGCATGAATTGCTCGGAGGTGAGTTGTTGATCGCGGAAGAAGATGACGAGGTGGTCAAGCAGCGCTTGGCGCATGGTGGTGAGTGTTTCCGTGCCCAGAGGATCGCGCAGGTCGATGCCGCCGATTTCGGCACCGAGGGCGCCGGCGATGTTGTTCACGCTGAGCATGTTGTGATGTACGCGCGCTGTGCCGAATGCGCGCTGCTAAGAAGGAGATGCGAGCGGCACGCCCTCGTAAATATCGCGCATGCCGATAGTGAGCTTGACCGATGCGAATTCCACCGATTCGCCCGCACCGTACTCGATCTTTACCCAGCCGATGTCGCCAAGCCGGCGATGGATTTCGACTCGCGCTTCATTCTGGCTTATCAACGCGTACTCGGAAAGCGACGCGAGTGCCCGATACGCCAGGAGCTTTTCCCGCCGATCGACGGCCTCGGTGCTGTCGGAGAGGATTTCGATGACCAGCACCGCGTCGTCAACTTCGCTGGACTCGAGATCGATGTGTTGCCCTTCGCGCGTGCAACTCACAAGCAGATCGGGATAGTAGTAGGCCTTCGACTTGGCCACGCGCAGTCTGACGTCATTGACGAATACACGGCATGCGGTGTCGCGCACATGTGAGCGTAGCGCGGCGAACACGTTACCCGCGATAGCGTTGTGCCGCAGCGTGCCGCCGGTCATGGCGAAAACATGCCCTTGCACGTATTCGTGCCGCGTTGGGCTTTGTGCTTCGAAGCGCTGGTATTCCTCTTCGGAGATCGGGCTGTACTCTTTGCTCAGCATGACCGCGTAATCCTTCAGTGAGTGTACATTATGCCACTCGCTCTGGGCGACACTCGGGCCATTCGGTTACGCCGATGGATAACGAATAAACGGCTCTAGGCCGCCGGGTAGAAAGTAAGCGGCTCTAGGCCGCCGGGTAGAAAGTAAGCGGCTCTAGGCCGCTTGTGGCAAACACGCCGGCCCCAGCGGCTCGAACGTCTTGTACGTCAAAATAAACTCTTGATGGCCGAGCGCTTCCGACTTCGTTTGCTCGCCGTTGGAGACGCGCAAAATCAAATCGTAGATTTCGCGCCCGACATCGTCGAGTGACGCCTTGTTGGGAGACGCGGAGGAACCCCCCGCCCCCGCGCTCGTGCTAGTGGCCGAGTCGCCGAGCGAGCGTGCGCCCTCGCGCACGTTGCGGTTAGAAGGAACCTCGCCCCCAACTTCGAGCATCCGCCCCGCGTTCACATCCATATCGTCTTCCATGCGCGCGTAGGTTTTCGGGTTGGCGCACACTTTAATGACCGGCGAAATTGCCGAGCCGACCACTGAGCCGCGGCCGGTAGAAAACAGCAGCAGATGGCTACCGCAGGCAATTAACTCAGCGATCTCAGCGTTGTCGTTAATGTTCGGAAAGCCGAAGCGCGGTTCGCCGTCGGGCACCATGTCGAGCAGATACAAGCCGCCGCGCGGCGGATAGTCGCCGGGTTTGATGATGCCGTGAATCGCCGACTGCCCGCTTTTGGCGTACGCGCCGAGCGATTTCTCTTCGATGGTGGTAAGCCCGCCGTCGGCATTGCCGGGCGAGATGCTGGCGTGGCCCATGGTGCCGTAGTAGCGGCCGGCTTTGGCCACCGCTTTGATTAACTCTTGCCCCAACTCGGGCGTGGCGGCGCGCTCGGCCATCAAGTATTCCATGCCGATCAACTCACCCGTTTCCTCGAAAATGCAGGCGGCATTTTTCTCGATTAGGAAGTCGAAGGCGCGGCCCATGGCGGGATTTGCCGTAAGCCCGCTCGTGGCGTCCGAGCCGCCGCAGATGGTGCCGACGATGAGTTCGTCGATGCGCATGTCGGCGCGCGGCGTGGCTTCGAGTTGCTGCAATGTCTGCTCGATCCAGGCACGGCCTTCGGCGATGGTTTTGCGCGTGCCGCCCTGGTCTTGAATCACCAGCAGGTTCGCCGGGCGGCCCGAGGCTTGCACCGTTTCCAGCAGCTTGTTGCGATTGAAGCATTCGCAGCCGAGCGAAACCAGCAGCACCGCACCGACGTTGGCGTGGTTGCACAAGCGCGACATCATTTTGTGCGCGTAGGTGTTGGGGAAACAGCCGGGGAAGCCGATGACGTGCACCCCTTGCTCTCGGAACGGGTAGGCGATCTCGCGGCAAACGTGGTGCGCGCATTCCACCAAGTAAGCTACCAGGATGGTGTTGCGGATGCCCTTTTTGCCGTTGGGCCGCAGAAAACCTTTGATCGTTGCGTTGTTAGTTTGCATGCTTTTTCCTCTCGCGAAGCACTACCCGGCGAAACTCTTGCCTTTCTCAAACGTGTAAGTCGGGATGTAGTCGCTGGTCAAGTTGTGCGTGTGCACGTACTCGCCTGGCGCGATGTCTTGCGTCGCGCTGCCGATAGGCGCGTGGTATTTGTAGATCTTTGCGCCTTTGGCGATCGGTTTGCAGGCGAACTTGTGGCCGATGTCCACGCGCTGCTTGAGCGTGAGTGTCGCGCCGCCGACGTTAAGTTCGGTGCCGGCGGGCAGTTCGCAGGAAGCAATCGCGACGTTATCTTCGCTGTGCAGCAGAAGCACTCTGGAGTCTGTAGTCATGACTGAATGCCAGGCATACGGTGTTCGTCAGTGTGCACCAAGCTGGTTCACGGCTCAAGCAGTTTGCCCTAGTACGGGCACTGGGCTATAGTGGCCGCCTCGCCTTGCGTCGACAGTAACAAAGTGCAGTCGGGCACATCACAAAGAGCGATCGCATGGCACGTTTCGCGCTACAGCGAGAATTTTTGAGTCAAACTTGGAGGAGCCCTATGTTTAGCGCTACGAAGTCCCTTAGCTTGGCGGCCTTAGCTTTGGCGTTGGCTGCGCCCGTGTTTGCGCAGAAGACCGTGATGATCCCGAAAACGGGCGATCGCTGCGTCGACGATCCCAAGTGTCACAACCGCTGGCATTTCGCGATCAAGCCCGCCGCCTCGGCCGATTCTGGCGACACCGCTGTGTTCGGCACGCGCGATGCGTTCGATCACGCCTTCAACATGAACACCAAACCCGCGGATCTGCCTTCGGCGAACTTGAACTTGGTGCATCCGATCAACGGGCCCTTGTATGTGAACGGTGCCGAGCCGGGCGATGCGCTGGCGGTGACGCTGATCGACGTCGAGCCGGACAAGTTCGGCTACACGATTATTTTTCCGGGCTTCGGTTTCTTGCGCGATGTATTCACCGAGCCGGCAATCACCCGTTGGGTGTTGAACCGCATGGAAGCGACTTCGCCCGATATGCCTGGCGTGCGCATCCGCATGGATGGCTTCCTCGGCACGGTGGGCGTCGCACCCGGCGCGAAAGAAGTCAACGAATGGCTGGCGCGCGAAGCCGCGCTCGGCAAAGCCGGTGGCGTCGCACTGCCGCCAGAACCCAAAGACGCGTTGCCGAAAGAAGTGTGCGGCCCAAGCGGCAGCCACAAAGACAAATGCTTGCGCACCATTCCGCCGCGCGAAAACGGCGGCAACATGGACGTTAAGCAAATGGTGGTCGGCACGACCATGTACTTCCCGTGCTACGTGAAGGGCTGCTTGCTGTCGATCGGCGACGTGCACTTCGCGCAAGGCGACGGCGAAGTCTCCGGCACGGCGATCGAGATGGACGCGACCGTGACCGTGCGGGTCGATGTCATCAAAGGCGGCGGCGGCAACAAAATCAACGCCCCGCAGTTCAGTGGTGCCGATCAATTGAAGCGACTGGCACCCGCGCGCTTCCACGCAACGGTCGGTTATCCGCTGAAGAAAGCGGGCATGCTGCCGCCGACCCACGCTTACTTAGAAGGCGAGAAAATCAAGAATCTCAGCAATCTGAGCGAGGACCTGAGCGCCGCTGCGCGCGACTCGCTGGTGCGCATGATCGACTGGCTCTCGGCTAATCGCGGTCTCACCAAAGCGCAAGCCTATATGTTGGCGAGCGTGGCGTGCGATTTGCGCATCAGCAACGTAGTCGATGTGCCGAACTATGCGGTGACGACCATTTGCGATTTGACTGTGTTTGATAAGTGAGCAATCGGGCCGCAAGGCCCGATTGGTCATCCCCGCGAAGGCGGGGATCCTCGTAGCTCCGATTAGCCTGCGCGCAGGCATAGTCCGAGCACCTGAAGACTGGGCCGGATTACGCCGAGAACCAGCTAGTCCGAGCAACGCCATTCTGAAACGGCTTTCCTATGATTGATCGCAAGCGCCGCCGTTTCCTGCAATTGCTCGGCGCGCTCAGCGCCGAGCAATTTCTTTGTGCGCATTCGCCCTACGGCCAGTGGATGATGTATCGCAAGGTGAGGTTAATCATTCTCACCAGCCGGGCCGACGAGCACAACTGGAAAACCGGCGAAGCGCTGGCGCAATTGCTGTTTACGCATCTGCCCACCAGCAACGCAACTTACGCGCGTGCGCGCGATTTCACCGACATCGTGCGCTTGTTGAATAGCAAGCAGCATGACATGGCGCTCATCCGCGACATCGATGCGAAAGAAGGTCTCGACGGCAGCGGCCGGTTTGCGGAGGATGGGGCCACGCCGCTGCGCGTGATCGCGCGGATCGGCGCGTATGTGCTCGTTACGCGCGAAGATTTCGAGAACAACCACGCTTACTTAATCGCGCAGATGATCGACCACAAGTGGAGCGAGCTCGCCGAGTTCGTCGCGCCAGGCCAACGCGCTGCCCCCGGCGATAGTGCGCCCGCACCGGTGCACCTGGGTGCCGCGTCTTACTATGCCGATCCGCAATCGCCCGCGCCGGCGCAGCCCGCCACGCCGGCCAATCCGCTCAACCCGAGCGATCCGCTGCACTAACGCGCGCACATTCTCGAAAGTTGCGCGCGCGCCTGCGCGATTCGCTGGAACCAAGCGCGATCGTCGCCAGCGGCGCCGGTATCCGCGCCGGCGATCTCGCGCATTATCAATGCCCGCGGCCAACCCGGATAACGCTGCTGCACAGTGTTCAAGACGAACGTTTTCCCGGCTACGGCGAGGAGACGATTGCGTGGTGGGCGAAATGCAACGCTTGTGGCGCGCGCGCCAGTGTGTCCGATGGCGCGGGCTGCTTCGCTTATGCAGGATGCGCTGCACCCACGCGCTTTTGCCCCACGCGCGGCGCGCATGCGCGCTGGCCGGCTACGCCCGCGGCGCTGCTTGATTTCCTCGAGGCGCCGCCGCCCAGATGAGTCGGTTAGAATGAGCCTTTCCGACATCATGTTCTCGGAGTCGACCATGCCCGCCGTCAAACTCACCGTGAATGGCAAGACCGTTAGCGCCGATGTCGAAGCTCGCACGCTACTGGTCGACTTGCTGCGCCAGAACCTCGGGTTAACCGGCACGCACGTCGGCTGCGACACCGCGCAGTGCGGGGCTTGCACCGTATTGCTCGACGGCAAATCGCTGAAGGCATGCAACGTGCTGGCGCTGCAGGCAGAAGGCGCGAAGCTGACCACTATCGAAGGGCTAGCGAAAGCAGACGGTGAACTGCATCCGATGCAAGCGGCATTTCGCGAGCATCATGGGCTGCAATGCGGGTTCTGTACCCCCGGTATGGTGTTGAGCGCAGTTGAGCTGGCGGGCAAATACGCCAACCCGACTGACGAGCAAATCCGCCACGAATTGGAAGGCAACTTGTGCCGCTGCACCGGCTACCACAACATCGTGAAAGCGGTGAAAGCGGGGCTGGCGAATATGCGTACCTGATCTGATACGGGCGCTCTGCAGAGTTGGTGGTCGCTTTCGCGACCGCTTCTGGGGCGGCGATGCCGCCAGGGCGGAACAGGCAATAAGCTTCCGCTTGATCCTGATGGGTGACTGGTGCGATTCACGCAACCACAGCAGCAGGTGCGCGAGGTGCCGCGCGTCCGACTCATCACCTCGATGCTTGAGGCCATCTTACTGTTTGATGGCAGCGGTGTTGGCCAGGTGCACGCGCAAGCCGGCCTCTTGCAGGCCATCAACCAACCAGTACCAATTGTAGGTGGATTCGACCACCACCCCGGACAACTCACCACGGTGCATTTCCAACCCCGCCAGTATCTGCGACAAATCGTTGGGGTGTCGCTTTGAATAGAGCACCTGATCGCTCTCGTCGGTAATCACCACTACGCTGTTGTTGCTGTGTAGGTCTATGCCACAATATTTCATGTCGCTCTCCATGGATAAAGTTGGTTCGCACCTTTACTTTACCCACTCCGGCTTTCGCCGGAGGGAGGGCGGCTAGATGATTATCAGGGCTTGCAATCCATCAATCTAGATCTCAACGATCGTCCGTCGCCCTAACCGCTCTGCTCACCGTCGCGTAGTGAGGTAATAACAACAGTACCAGGAGTGAGCGTATCGAATACGAGGGCGATTCCTGGTCCCCCTAACATCTCGACAGCAATTCCGTTAAGCGCTGCTTTGTCAGATCCGGGAGGCATGACCGGCCTAATCTGCTGCCACCGCCAATTCCGGTCCTTCATTTCTCGCGTTGTTGACCAGCGTTCGCACCGGGTAGTGCAGAAAGTCGGACTGTGCTTGCTCAATCAGTTTGGTGGTCGAATGCGCGCTTTGCGCTTCGGCGTCGAGCCAGGCATCGACCAATGCATCGGGCAATACCACAGGCATGCGCTCATGAACGGCGGCGGTTGAGGCCGAGGCTTGGCGCGTAAGGATCGCCACTGTCAGCAGCGGTTCTGCGGTTTCGTTTGCATGCCAGCGCGACATCAAGCCTGCAAAGCAGAACGGCTCGAAATCCGCCCGGCGAAGTAGAAATGGCTGCTTGTATGTTTTGACCTCGCCCGTGACCGGATCGACTTGTTCGCGCGTTTGGTCGAGTAGGGGACCAACGTCGCCGTTGATCCCCCCTCTAAGAACCGTGCGTGAG
>CADEHE010000009.1 GCA_902826775.1 uncultured Pseudomonadota bacterium
ATCCTAACCCCATCCTCTACTTCTGATTGGCTCAAAAAAACGAGGAGGCTTCACACCTCATTCCAAAACCGTTCCGACCCGAGCTTGGTCGCTATCGCATCGGGCACGTTGAGAATATTAAACGATCCGGGCGCAGCAGGTCCGCCAATCACGGTGGACTGCTGGTAGTCCAGACTTTGCATGATCCTATCGGTGTCTGACCGAAAACTACCAAGGACGGTGGTTGACTTGTCTGGGTTTGCTCGGATCATGACGCCGCTTGAAGTTTGGAGTTCGCGCGGAAAATCTATCGCGCTTCCGTCGGCATAAAAATTATTGTTCACCTTCGCCCGCTCGACTGCGGCCTGATCGATCCGAGCATCGTCCAATTTGTCGATCAGCGCGCGCCCGCTGCTGATCATTCCACGACCCGAAGCTATTGCCGTTTCCCCACCCGTGACAACCGCCGCGGAAATGTTCGCCACCAAATTAGCGCGCAGATGCGCTGCTTGAACAGTTTCCCCTCTTGCTTCCAATCGATCGGCTTCCGCCCAGGTCGCGCTGATCTGGCTCTTGATGGCGGCAGGCAACTTGTCGATGTTGGCAACTACATTCGCAGCCGCTTCACTGCGCGCCTGTGCGCTCTCGAACACTGTGTCGCCGATGAGCACGTTGGCAATTTGTCCATAGCCGGCACCGATGAGCTTGCTCGTATCAACTACACCATCAACGAAGCCTTTGACCGTATCCAAGCCCGCTTGGAGCACCCCGAGCCCGCCACCTGCCACACGCTTGCCCAAGGTCAGTCCGACAAAGCCGTAGCTTCTCATCTCGCCGTTGAGGTATGCGGTCTGATTGTCGAAGCTGAGATAGTCGTCAATGACCTGAGAATTCGCACCACGCAGGTTTAGGTCAAAGCCAGTACCAGACTTCGCCTGTTCGGCCATCCCTTGGCATTGCCACTCATCGGCGCAAGTAAGAAGCTTCTTGTCTTGCTCGTCGCTGGTTACTTTCCATTTGGCCCAAACGCGTTGTTGGCACTGGATGTCCGTAGCCGCGCACTGGTTGAACTCCTTTTGGAGGGCGCCCATCTGTGCGTGGTTGAGGTAGTTGTTCTGCACCTCATTGCTAGCCGCGTTAAGCGCAACCGAGCTATCGAGTCCCGCGCCGCCCGCCACTAATGCGCTGACCAGCGAGCTTCCTGCCGTGATCAATGCACGCTCGCCTGTCGTCCAACTGCGCGCATTGCCATTCGCATCAGTCGGCACATCCAAGGACGAAGTCAGAAGCGCCGAGATGGCTCCGCCGCCCGCGCCGCTCGCGCAGTCCTTGTCCGTTGCTGCAGCCGCCGCACAACCGAGCGCCCCATGCGCCAGCACATGACCCACGCCGCCGAACTCGCCCAGCAATTGCCCCACACCGGCGTGATCGCCAATCCAGTTGGCGGCCCTTGCCGCCGCGCTGCTGACGAAGTTACTGACGAAGGCCGTTTGGAAACTGCCGCCGTTGATCGCGGTGTTCACGCCCGCCGAGACCAGGGCTCTGCCGCCCCAGTTGATGAGGTATTCACCAAAGCTCGGATTGACCGGCAGCTTGCTCAAGCCCAGATTGCCCGTCAGGCCGGCAGTTAGCCCTGCGGTCGCGCCAGCCTTGAGTACATTCTCCAAACTCAAATCGCCGCTGATGGCACCGGTGACCACGCTGCTGGCCATGGAGGAAACAGCGGTGTTGGCCACCGTTGCGCCCAAGCCGGCTTCCAGACCGAAGAGCTGCGCACCCCAACCGCCGCTTAGTGCCGTGACAGCGATACCGACCACCGCCATCGCAATCTGCTCGAACTCGTGATCTTTCGTCTGCACCCACTCCTGATGCAGGTGGTCGGCAACCGTGCTCTCAGTGAAATTGCCGCCGAGATCACTCCTGAGCTTGGCCAGCAACTCTTGCGTTTTCTGCTCGCTCACCTCTTGCGTGTCGGCCAGCAACTGAAATTCGCCGCTGATCGACTGCACACGCTCGGCGTTGAGCGTCAAGTTGGCAGCGCTGAGGAAACCGCCGGCTTGCAAAGCTTCGCCTGTGATGCGGAAGTAGCCTTCGCTGTTGGGGCGGTCGGTGCGAGTGCCGATGTCAGCGAGGCGCTTTTGGTTGATGAACTCGGCCGCCGTGATCGAGAGGTTCTCGGCGACGATGAAGCCGGTGTTGGTGAGGGTGCCGGGGGTGGAGAGGAAGACGTCTTGGCCTTGGATGAGGCCACCGGCTAGGTTTTGGGTGCTCTCGCTGAAGAGCTTAGGCAGGTAGACGGTGGGAACGAGTGCGGCGGTCTCACTGCCGTCTTTCTGTTTGATTTTCTGCTCGACGTACCACAGCAGCGGACGGTCGAGCGTGTTTTGTTGTTCTTCGGTGAGCGCTAAACCGTTGACGAAGTAGGCGCGGCCGATTTCTTTGAGGGCGGCTTGTTTGAGTTACCCGACTGATAGTCGTGTCTATGCAAACGGCTGGAAGAATATCGAACACGGCCCCTCATATTCGCCTCATATTCGCGCCTTTTCCCCACGGGCGTAGAGCGGGGTTTGGTGTTCGGTGTCGGACGGAACGTTCGGGAGGCATATTCAACAATACTTTCGACGTCCGCTACACGCGATTCAGGTGGTGATACTCGGTTTCGTAAGGCACTGATTCCGCGAAAACCCAACTTCCATTCTTAACCAGGAATTCCAACTGATTCTCCAACGACGGTTTGGGTAACGCTTTTCCGCTGGACTTCTCGAACACCTGCATGAGAATACGGACGGAGAATTCTACTTTTGGTTGGCCCAGTTTGTTTCGAACCACCAAGAGATCAAAGGCCGGTGCTGCGTAGCGCTCGCCCTCAAACTCGATATCCCAGCCCGCTCCATTCGAAAAGGACGCGCGGTAATCGTCATCCCGCCGTAGCCCGAATCCAATTGACATCAAAGATCGCTCAACGTTGCGGAGCAAATGGCTATACGGCTCAATCATTGCTTTGCTTACCTCCGAATCATCATCGACCGAGCCTCATCGTACCGGTAACCAGCAGCCAGAAGGTGGTCGTACTCTCTCCCAAATCCAGTCTTAACCACTCTTCCGTCGGGCAACGCCCGCCTGAGAACGTTAGCGGTAGGTCTTGTGGCGAGCACGATATCATCCCCCCGCTTAATCGCGGCGTCGAGGAACGGTTTATTGTATTTCTCCCAAAACTCCAGGCTCGAGAGGGACTTGTAAAACTCATCTGGGACATTCAGGACGTTGAAACCACCGACTTTCGCATCAAAATCAAGTGTCTTCGGATAGTTCAGTTCGGTAACAATGCGCTCCATGTCAGAGGCATAGCTCCCAAGTACCGTGGTTGTCCTCTCGGAGTTGACCAATACCCGAACCCCGCTGCTTGGCGTTAACTCTTTTTTCATGAGGCTAACTACGACCGGCGTCAGCGCGTTTGCACTGTCGCCAATGGAAGTTGCAACTTTGGCGCCGCTTGCGGCCGCAGCAGTCACAGCCACGCCCATGGGAAGCGCGTCGCCGGCCGCGACTTCGCTCGCGGCAATCCCAAGGCGGTTGAAGCACAGCACCGCGTTGGCGGCGCAGGCACGAGCGGCTGTGGCGCTCATGGCAGCAATCTCAGGCAGCAACGGCGCTGCCAAGGCTCCCAACAACAGCGCAGTGCCAATGAGAGCACGCTTGTTCTGATCCTGTTCGCGCTTTAGATACGTCGTAACCGCTTCAGGGGTCGGATTGCTGCCGAGAAGGTTCTTGTCAAGATTCTCGTAAGCGAAATCCTGTAGTACCTTGTTGTTGTAGGTATCGTCATAAAGACTGGGGTTGTAGAAATCATCCCTCAGCAAAGCGTTGACTGACGGGTCTGCAGAGCGTGTCGTAAAATACCGAATCGCGTATCCGCGGGGATCGACGAAACTGCCGGCCTGCTTGCCGATTTCGATCAGGTAGATACTGGCCTGCGCGTTCAGGAACTTGTCCATCCCATCGGGCGCGATCTGATCAAACTGATCGATTGCATCGGCTGCGCGTTGCGCGAGGATTTTGGTCGCTTCTGCTTCAGTAAGGTTGTAGCCCTCCTGTCTCATGCGCTCCGCAAAGTCCCTGGCGCGCGCCTTAATGAGTTCAATTTCCTTCGGATGCAGCAATCGATTGTTCTGAAACTCGTTGGCCGCTGCGTTGAAGGCGATCATGGCGTCCAGCCCAGCGTTCTCGGCGATGAGCGCACCAGCGCTGGTGACCGCCGCAGTGATCAGTGCAGCGGGCAAGGTGGCCGGGCGCAACTGGCCGTTTTCATCGCGCACCATCGGCACCGCGATGAAGTTGCTGGCGATCGCACTAACCGCCGCGCCTGTCGCACCGCTGGCGCAGTCATTGCCCTGCGCCGCGGCGGCCGCACAACCCAGTGCCGCATGGCTCACCGCATGGGCCACACTCGTGCCGAAGTTGGCATCCTCAGCGCTGATGTTGAAGGTGTCGCCGATCCAAGTGGCCGCGCTCGCCGCTGCGTTGTTCACGAAGCTGCTCACGAAGGCGTTGCCGAAACTCCCGCCGTTGATCGCGGTGTTCACCCCTGCCGAGACTAAGGCTCTGCCGCCCCAGTTGATGAGGTGGTCACCAAAGCTCGGATCGACCGGCAGCTTGCTTAAGCCCAGATTGCCCGTCAGGCCGGCGGTTAGCCCTGCGGTAACGCCAGCCCTGAGCACGTTCTCCAGGCTCAAATCACCGCTGATTGCACCGGTGACTAGGCTGCTGGCCATTGAAGAGAAGGCGGCGTTGGCGATGGTTGAACCGAGGGCGGTTTGCGTCCCTAGCAGCGTCGCGCCCATTCCACCCGTCATCGCCGTAACCGCGATGCTCACCACCGCCATCGCAATCTGCTCGAACTCGTGATCTTTCGTCTGCACCCACTCCTGATGCAGGTGGTCGGCAACCGTGCTCTCAGTGAAATTGCCGCCGAGATCACTCCTGAGCTTGGCCAGCAACTCTTGCGTTTTCTGCTCGCTCACCTCTTGCGTGTCGGCCAGCAACTGAAATTCGCCGCTGATCGACTGCACACGCTCGGCGTTGAGCGTCAAGTTGGCAGCGCTGAGGAAACCGCCGGCTTGCAAAGCTTCGCCTGTGATGCGGAAGTAGCCTTCGCTGTTGGGGCGGTCGGTGCGAGTGCCGATGTCAGCGAGGCGCTTTTGGTTGATGAACTCGGCCGCCGTGATCGAGAGGTTCTCGGCGACGATGAAGCCGGTGTTGGTGAGGGTGCCGGGGGTGGAGAGGAAGACGTCTTGGCCTTGGATGAGGCCACCGGCTAGGTTTTGGGTGCTCTCGCTGAAGAGCTTAGGCAGGTAGACGGTGGGAACGAGTGCGGCGGTCTCACTGCCGTCTTTCTGTTTGATTTTCTGCTCGACGTACCACAGCAGCGGACGGTCGAGCGTGTTTTGTTGTTCTTCGGTGAGCGCCACACCGAGATTTAGGTTACTCGCTTGGGCGAATGCGGCGGCGTTTTGGTAGAGCAGGGCCTGCTGTTGGGTGTCGATGGAGACGTTGTTTTGATCGTCGAATGCCAATCCGTTAACAAAGTAGGCGCCGCCGGTTTCTCTTAGCGCAGCTTGCCGCAGCAACTGTTGTTCGACGTAAGGGTCAGCGAAGAACAGCAGATCGTTGCTGGTGACTAAGTTCTGCGGCAGCAGCGAGAGCAGGTAGTCGGGACCTAAGGGTGTGAGCACAGCGCTGGCAGCGTTGCTGTTCATGTAGCGCAGATTTAGTGTGCGCGCGCTGCTCGCCTCCAAGGTGGCGTTAACGCCTGCGGCGGGCGGAGCGGGGCTATACGTGGCGGCGGTAGTGCTTTGACGCTCTTGTGCGATTACTGCGCCAATCACCTCTTTCGTGATCTCGCTTTTCGCCAGGTCGGCCAGCGAGCCCGGCGTGTGGAACTCCTGATCATGCAGGCGACGCTCGCCGAGGTCTACCGCAACCGAGCTGACGCTCACGATGTTGGCAACTGTCTCTGGTGCGCTCGGCGCAGCGATGTTGATAGTCACTGCGGTGGCCGCCGCGAGGTGGCCTTGAGCGTTGGTGATGCCTGCGCCCAAGATCACATCGCCTAGGCTGATCACGCGGTTGGGGTTGGTTGGCAGCGGGGTCTGGCTATGGTAGTCGGTCAGGCCGTTGGTGATGGCGGAGCCCGACAAGGCAACGTATTCGCCTAGGATGTTGCCAGTATTCTGGAGTATGCCCCCAGAAGTAACGTTTAAATTGCCCCCTGCTTGTATCGTGCTGGGAGTATTCTCCGGAATACCGGTCGCATGGATTTCCCTTTTGCGATCGGCCCAATCCCACTCGCGGCCATCCGATTCGTAGTGCGACAACACGTATTTGACGGCGCGCTGACGCGCTTCGTTATCGACTGCGCCGGTCGCGGTGACGGTCAAGTCACGCCCGGCGTTGATGAGTGAGCCCTTGTTGTCCAATGCGCCGGTGTTCGCAACGACGTCGCGCCCTGCACTGATCACCCCCGCCGGCGCAGTTTCGACTTGCTTAATGACTTCGAAGAAGTCTTCTTCATCGTGTTTGGCGCGCCGCCCTTCAAACCAAAGCTGCCAGTTCACCAACCACGCCGTATCGGCGCGCGTGTTGCCGATCGCTGCGGCGCTCAGCGCGACGTCTCCAGTGCGCGATTCGATCGTGCCGGAGGCGTTTTCGATTTGAGCAAACGAGCTGACGGAGACATCGCCTTGTGCCAGCAGTTGCGCGTTGGCGTTCGTCACTGCTTGCGCGCTGATGCTAAGTTTGCCGCCAGCGGCGACCACCGCCGGGGTTTGTGTACTGGTGAGTTGCTGATCGAAGTAGACGACCGATTTGCCGCGGAATGGGTCGCGCGAAACGACGTTGCCGTTCTCATCCAACACCGGAACGATCAGCGGCGCTGTGTCGCTGCCTCTGCGCGTAACAACCGTATCGACGGCGTAGCTCGACTCACCCACGTTGGCGAACGTGCCTAAAGTGCGGATGGACAAATCCCCTGCAGCAAGGACTGTCCCCTCGTTAGTCAGATTGGCAAAGTCCAAACCAATGTCGCCACCGCTGCGAATGGTCCCGAAAAATCCTTTCTCTTCGGTTGCAACTCGCGTGGCCGCAGGTATCAAGTTCACGTAGGTACGATCGGCCACCAGGCTTTGCGTCCGGTTCAAGTCAGTGATGAACTGTTCCGCCTCGACCGGATTGATCCCTTCCTCATAGCTTTCAACGAGTGAATCGGAACGGCCATTGCGTAGCCCCGAAGCGTTCAAACTCACCGATTGGCCGGCCTCGATCGTGCTGCCGCGGTTGCTGATCGTGCCTTTGACGCTTACGTCCAGGTGTGCGCCGGCTGTGATGCGGCCTTCTGCGCCATGCGATTGCGTGATGCGCGTGGTTTCGTACTGCGGCAGCGCGATCGTCTCCGTCACGTCGCGTTTCGGGTTGAACAATCGGTAGCTGCGGGCGACGGTTCCGGCCAAATAGTCGGGGTTGAGAGACGCGACCGTTAGCTCCGGCAAGTAGTATCCCGAACAGGTAGGAATACAACCGCTACTCACGTACTCCTGCAAAGAGACGACAATCGGATCAAGAATCGATTGGTTAAAGGTTGCGGTGTGCTCGGTCACCGATAGCGGCGGTTCGCGATCATTGTTCAGCGACGTGGCTCGGATGGTGACGTCACTAGCCGCTTCCAGTACACCGCCCACATTGTTCGCGGCACCCGACACGTCTACGTTTAAGTCGCGATCCGCATGCACGCGACCCTTGCCATTGTCGAACGCGCTGCCGCCGACGATGACATCGCGCCCTGCTTCCACCGTACCGCGATTGGTGACGTTGCCTCTTAACGCGACGTCGACGTCAGCTTTCAGCACGTTCGTGTTGGTCACGCTCGTGCCGCTCAGCGCAATGCTGCCACCGGTTTTGATTGCACCGCTGTTGTAGATATTGCCAGTGGTGTTGATGCGGAAATCGCCTGCCATCTCAATTAGACCGGCGTTGCTGAAGTCGCCGAAGCTCGTAAGCGATAGCCCCTTGGACTGCGGCGTCCACGCGCCCGAGTTGTTGATCACGTCCGCATTGACCGCGAGTAGATTGCCTGCCTTCATCGTGCCGGCGCTCGTGGCCGAGAGATCGAACGCGCCTGCAGCATTGGCCGTGAGATCGTGGCCGGCCGCGATGCGTCCACCGGTGTTCTTGAGCGTGCCGGTGAAATTGAAGAGCAGGTCGCCGTCCGCGGCGAACAACCCACCGGCGTTGTTGGTGAGCGTTGTGCGTTTGACTTCCAGGCGATCGCCCGCGAGCACTTGGCCGCCGGCGTTATCGATCTGCGACGCCTCTAGCGTTGTAGCGAACCCGTAGAGCGTCCCGCGATTGATCAGGCTGCTGGCCGTCACGCTGCTTGCGCCCATCGTCGACAGGCTCGCATTGTTGATCAACGTGCCGGCATTTACCGTAAGGTCGACGCCCGCGCTGACCGGTGCGGCGTTGGAAAACGTTCCCACTGCGCCGAGCTGCGCGTTGCCCTTGACGACGATCTCGCCCTGCAACCGCAAGTTGCCGCGCGCCTGTGCCGTAACGTTGCCGTTGGTTGCAGCAGCAGACAAGGAAACGTCGCCGCCGGTCACGTTGATCGCATTCTGCGCGTTGAGCCTGCCCGACGCGTTCAGTATGCGTCCCGCGCTTGCGTTGATGACATCACGCGACTCGATCGCGGCGGTGCTCAGCAAATCGCGCCCTGTGTAGAGATCGATGCGACCCGTCGCCGAGATGGTGCCATTGAACTTGGCGTCGGTTCCGGCGCCCGCGTTAAGCGAACCCGTCGCGACGCTGATCGGCCCGATGACCTCTAGCGCGCCATCGCGCGCTTTCAGCACGACATTGCCTAGTGCATTGACTTCGCCGTTGGCCACCGCGTTGTTCTTCGCATCGACGTTGATTTTGCCGCCAGCCAGCAGCGCACCGTTCACCGTTACATCGCTCGCGCGCGAGATGACGTTCGCATCACTGATGGCGCTCACGCCGCCGGCGCGCACGCTTTGTTGCGCTTCCAGTGTGGCATTCCCGCCGGCCGAGATGTTTCCGTCGCTTTCGATCGCGGCCTGCGCAGCCACTTGCACATCGCCGCGAGCAGCAACAGTGCCGGCGCCGCGCACGTCGGTGGCGGCGCGCAGGGTGATGTTGCCGTTGGATTCAATACTGGCGTCGCTGACGATACCGGCACCCGTCGCCGTGAGCGCCGCATCGCCCATCGTCTTTACCGCGCCGGTGGCATGCAAGGCGTTGGCCGTCGCGGTTAACGCGCCGCGAGCAGACGTCGTGCCACCGAGGGTAGCGAGTGCGCCGGCGCGCAGATCGATGTTGCCGCCTGCGTCCAGTGCGCCGCCGGTGGTCAGCGCGCTGCCCGCGCTAAGGCTCGCATCACGTGCAATGCTGATGCTGCCGCCAGTGGCGAGATCACCGTCTTGTGCGCGCAGCGCGGCGTTGCCGGCCACCTGCACTGCGCCGCTCACGTTGGCGTGACGTTGCGCAAACAGCTCAAGATTGGCGCCCGCTGCGAGCGTGCCGCTAAACAGCGCATCGCGCCCGGCGCTGGTGCTGAGGTTGCCAAACGCTAGCGTGACGCCGCCGTTAGTCAGATCGCGGCCGGCTTGCTGCAGCAAGTCGCCGCCCACGATCGCGTTGCCGGTATTGCTCAGATCGCCGTCGGCGCGTAGCTGTGCGCTTAATACTACGCCTAGGTTACCATTGATATTTAGTTGATTAGAGGATTCAATGAATAAGGTGGTAGCAGTAATGTCACCTTGGAGGTTCGCATCGCCCTGCGTCGCGCGCAACGTCGCAACACCGCCGACTTCGGTTTGACCGGCTAGCAGCAGAGTTTGGCCGGTTAGATTTGCGTCGGCGCCGACGCGCAAACTCCCCCCGGTGGACAGCGCGCGACCCGCGGTGATCCTGCTGTGACCCATGACCGTCACGCTGCCGTTCAGCGCGGCGTCGGTGCCGGCAGTCACGTTGCTGTTATTGCCAACGATGAAATCGCCGTTATTGATCAACGCACCTTCGCGCGCCGCGATGCGTGCATCACCCGCTACCGTCATACCGCGCTGCAACGTCACATCGGTCTTCGCGTTGAGTTCGAGATTGCCGAGCACACCCAGCATGCTGCCGAACGTCGCCGCTGCGCCGCTGTCGACGCGCACATTGCCGCCGACGAGCGCGTTGCCGTCGCCGCCGAAACTGCCGCCAGCGTTGACGGACAAATCACCCGCCACCTGGACTTCACCGCCCAGCGAGACATCGCGCCCGGCTTCGATGCGCGCGCTCTCGTTGGCTTGCATCGCGCCGCCGATGCGCACGTCGCGCCCGGCACTCAGGTTGACGGCACCGTTGGCGTGGGTTTGCCCGGTTAGCGCTGCGTCGCCCTGCACGGCGCGCACATTCAACGCGCCGAGGGCTGTCGTACCGCCGGCAAGTAGCGCGCCGCCTTGCGTATTGACACTCAACTGGCCGTTGGTCGCCACGCTGCCGAGGCTAGTCACGTTGCCGTTGCTTGAAGTGATATCGATGCCGGCAAGCGCGATGGTGTCGCCACTGCCGGTAACATCGCCCGCGGCGTTGAGCGTGAATGTTTGCTGTGTGGCGAGGTTGCCGAATGCGATCGCGCCCGTCGCGTTGAAATCGATCGCGCCATCGACCACAGTGTCGCCGGTCGCACGAATGCTGCCTGCGTTTACGCTGTAGTTGCCGCCAACGCTGACTTGTCCAACTTGGGTTAGATTGCCACTGACGTTCAGCGCTGCGTTCTGCGTCGCCAACATCGAACCGGAAAACGCCGCATCGCGGGCGGCTTGCACATGCAGTTGCTGCCCCGCTTCGACATCGCCGGCTACGCTGAGCGCGCCGCCTGTTGCGAGCGCGCTGTTTTGCGCGGCGACTACTTTGCCGGCGACGTTCAAGTCGCCGCGCGCGTTGAGATTCACATCCTGTTTCGCGTACGCATCGCCCACCCGGATCTGACCGCTGCTGTCGATCGTCAAGTTGCCGGCGGTCGCGGCGAGCGCGCCGTCGCTCTTCACGCCCAAACCTTCAGTGGTGGCGATGACCTTGATCTGCCCCGCCGTCATCGCGCCGAGCGCGCTGGCGTCGATCGCGTAGCCGTTCTGCACGCTGCTTTGGTTCGGGCTCGCCGCCTTGATTGCCTCCGCGCTGTTTGCCGCGGCGTTTGCGGAGATGACATAGTTACCGTTCGCGTCTTCGGTGACGCGGTTGCGTCCGGCGATCAAGTTGATTTGGCTGTTTGTGCCGCTGCCCAAGTTCGCGCGCAGCGCCGCTTCGATCGTCATGGTTTGCGCGATGATGTCCATGCGGCCGGTAGTGCCTTCGATGCCGATGCCACCGACCGTGACGTGCCCGGAAGTAACGTCGAATGCCAGCGCGGTGGCGTTGGCAAACGCGGTCAGGCTGCCGTTTGGCGCCGAGAGAAACTCCACCGCACCGGTGGTCAAGGTCAAGCGCGGTGTATTGACGAAGGCGCAGCCGGTACAGCTGATGCCGTTCGGGTTGGCGATGATGACGTGCGCCGGCGCGCCAAACACTTCCAAGCTGCCGTTCAGTTGTGAAGCGAACGCGCCGGAATTCACTTCATTGATGATCAAGCTTGCGGTGTGGCCATTTAGATTGGCATTGCCGTCGACGTTGCCCCCCAGCAGCGTGCCGCCGCCGACCAAGCTGTTATTCAGAATCAGTCCAGCGGCATCGATGTTGAACTGTTGGTAGCGGTTCATCGACATACCGGCGGCGTTCGGCGCCGTGATGTTCACCACTGGCACACCGGCCGAGCTTTGCCTCAGCTTCGGTTGAAATTGCACGGGCGCGTACGGGTCGGCGATCGGTCCGCCGGCATACGCGGCATTGAAGCCGAAGCGCAACTCCAAGATGCCGTCGATAGAAGCTTTCAGCGGGGCGAGTTCAAGACTGACGATCAGCGTCGCCGCAAGCGTGCGTTGCCAGAGCGGGCGCCTTGTAAGTGCCGGCGTAGCGCGCTCTAAGGTGTTGCTGACCACGGATTTCGTACGATTCATACCGCCACCTGACTGATAAATGAGAGCTGAGAGTTGTTTCGGAAGATCGATCGACTACTGTGAAATCTTGGCGCTCTTGAGCAGGTTCGCTACCAACGCTGCGCTTGCGCGTTCGATTTCCTGTTGCACCAGCGCGCGGGCCAACGCCGGTTTGACTTGTTCGTACGCGGGAATTCGCGTGGCGCGACTCTCGTCCAGCTTGAGCACGTAGTACGCGCCGTTCCATTGGATCGGCTCCGCATGCACCATGCCCGGCTGCAGCTTGATTAAACTCTGCGCGAGCGGCAGCGGGAAGTGCTGCGTCGCGCCTTCCTTGAGTGGCGTCTTGAAGCTCACCCAATCGAGCGCGCCGCCGGCTTTGGCCGAAGGCGCTTTGCTGTGTTGCTGCGCGAGTTCGGCAAAGGTCTTGCCGGCCTTGAGTTGCGCCAACACCAGCTTGGCGCTCGCCTCATTGGCGACTTGGATGATGCGCGCCTTGAATTCCTGCGCGCCGAGCGAGGCGACGATCCTTTCGTAGTGCTCCTTGACCCGCGCTTCGGTGATCGGATTCGGCTTGATCGCGCTGCGCAGATACTTCTGCAGCATCGCCGCTTGTTGCGCTTGCTTGGCCGCAGCCTGTATTTCCGGATCGTCGGCAAGGTTTTGCGCTTGCGCCGCCTGGCGCAGCAACTCGCGCGCGATGAGCTGGCTCTTGAGCGCACCGCGCAGCTCAGCGCTGTCTTTCGCGCCTGCGGCGAGCGCCTGCCTGAGCGCGGCATCGAACTGCGCCTGATCGATGGCTACGCCATTGATGGTGGCGACGCTGGCCGGTGCAGCGTTGGAGGCAGCAGTGGCCATCAGCGTTTGGGCGTGGATCGAGGTGCTGGCCAAGACAGCCAACAACATTGCGGTTCGAACGGGTTTGAACATGACTTGACTCCTGCTTTCTTAGAAATTGAAGTTGACGCTGGCGTGCGCACGTGTGTCTTTTTCGATCGTCTCCGGCGCCTTCAAGGGCTCACCGATCGCGATCTCCGCGCTGAAGCGCCTGCCGTTCGCGCGCACGCCGAAGCCGGCGCCGACCAGGTTTTTCCATTCACCTTCAGCGATGAGCTGCACGCGTGCTGCATCGAGGAAGAGGAACGGTTGGAGCTTGACCTTCTCGTCCAGCAGCGCCGGCCAGCCGTCGCAGGAAAGCTCATGACGCATGGCCAAACCGCGTTCGCCCGCTGCGGTGCTCTCGGCAAAGCCGCGCACACTCGCCGCGCCGCCGACGAAGAACTGCTCCGAGCCGAACAGTCCTTCGTTCGCCCATTGCGCATCGAAGCCGCCGCGGTAGGCCCAACGCTGGTTGAGTGCGAGCGATACGTTCGCCGCGACATTGATCTTGTCGAACTGGGCGTGCGCGCTGTCCGATGGCAAATCGGCCACATCATCATCATCGGTGGCATCGAGGGCGTCGAGACCGCGCGAGTAGCTCAGATCGATCGTCCAGAATCCCGCCTTCTCGCCAAGCTGAAAACGCCGCAGTTGGTTGTAGCCCAGGCGCAGCACCGCAAGCTTCTGCGGTGTGAGCGCGAGGTTGTTGATTTCGCGTTGCGACTCGCGCGCACTGAGACTTAGATCGAGCGCGGACTTGCCAAAGCGCGAACGCGCGAGCAGCCGGTTCCAACTGAGCGTGTGCCCGCGCGAACGGCCGAACACCAGGGCGACGTCGCCGATCAGATTCTGAAATTCCGAGTGCGAGTAAGCGTAAGAAAAGGTGCTGTAGGCGAGCGGCAGCGAAGCGCCAAGCACGAGCGCGTTGGTGTCGAGGCTGCCGCTGTAGTTGAGGTTAAGGCTCTCTTGCAGACCAAGCACGTTGTTCGCTTCCACGCCTGCGCGCAGGCGCAATGCGCCGGTCGCTTTGTCGCCGCCGTTGTCGAAACCGAGGGTGTAGTACAGACGATCGCCGGGCGCGTTGGCGATCGCGATGACCGAGCCGCCGGGTGTCGCGCCGGGTTGAATCTGCACCTGGGCTTCATTGCGACGCAGGCGGTTTAACTGGTCCATGCCCTGTTCCAGATCCTGCAGCTTTAGCACCTCGCCTTCGCGCACCGGCAGCGCCAGATTTTCGCCAAAGGAAAGCGCCTTGCCGTTCATGGTTATCCGCTCGATCTTGCCCGGAATGACGGTCAACTCCAGCGTGCCTGCGCTCAGGTTCTGCTCGCCGACGTACACACGCGTGGTCAAGTAGCCGCGCTCGACGTACGCTTGCATGAGCTTGTGCAGCAGGAGGTTAATGCGGTTGACGCCGAGCTGCATGCCGGTGAACGGCTTGGTGGTTGCTGCGAGCTCGGCTTCGCCAAGCAACGTGTCGCCCTTGGCGACGATGCGCTCGATCGTAAAAGTCGCGCCGGATTCTTGAATGCTCTGCGGCGCGGCGTTCGGATCGAACGCCGGCTGCTGCGGCAGCGCGACTGCCGGTGTCTCCTGCCGCAAGCGCTGCAGGCGTTCTTGATCTTGTTGCTCGCGCAGCAGCCGATCCGCAGGATCTTGTACAACGGGCACGGCGTCCTGCGCGGCGGCGAGGCTTGCTGCGCAAACTATGACGATGGCCACGAAGAGTTTGTTGAGCGTGCGCATGGCTAGTCGAACCAAGACATGATGCCGATGCGGTTACCGCGGATTACGAGCGACTCGCGCTGCACCGGGCGCACTTCGATGACACCACCGCTCGCTTCCACGCCTTCGGCAGCGCTGAAAGCCGCGCCTTCGGCGTAGGCGGTGCCATTGACGGTGAGCTTGCCGCTGCTCGCCGTGAACGATCCACCGACGTCAGCCGCGTATACTTGTGCCCAGGTGTCGCCGAACCACGCCTTCATGCCGTGGTTGCGACCGATCGAGCTGTAGCCGGCCACGCCGCGCGCCGTGACCTTGGGTGCAGTCAGCGTAATGTCGTTAAGCGCCAACACACGGCCGCCGGTGTTCGAGATCGCTTCGCCGGCGGAGAAGCCGATATCGCGTGCTGCGCTGACCTCGCCGCCGAGCACTTCGACGTGGCTGTCGGCGCGCGCACGGCAGAACAGCACGTTGCACCTGCGTTCGAAGTGCGCGCTGCCGGTCGCTAGGCCGATGTTGTCGATGCGCGCAGTCGCGCCAAAGCGTACGTCGCCGGCATCGGCGTAGATGTTGCCGCCGTGGTTGGTGATGTTTGCGGCTTCGATGACGACGTCATTGCCGGCTTTGAGGAAGGCTTCGGTGTGCGTTCCGGTCAACCGTCCGTAGTTGACGCTGAATCCCGATTCACGCACCGGCAGCCCGAGCCAGTTGTGATCGTGTTCACGATAGGCTTGCACTTCGCCGCTGGCCACCTCACCGCTGCGCGCGACTGCGTTCACGACATCACCACCGGCACTCAGGATCAGGTTCGCCGCCGCCAGCATGCGCGCGCTGTCATTGCGGATGTCACCTTTGGCTTCCAGGCGAACATCGCTCGCACCGGCATAGATCACTGACGGCTGCACCGCCGCATCGTCACTGGCGTTGTAAATCGCACCGCCGGCTTTTATCGTCACCGCCGCGCCATCGGCCGCGGCCGCGTTGCCCTGAATGAGGCTGCCGACGTTGCGCACGTCGCCCGCACTGTCGATCAGCACGCTGCCTTGCGTGGCGATCGTGCTGGATTTCATCGCGGCGGCGTTGCGCTGCGTGAACGTGCCCGCGCGGATCACCACATCGCCGCCGGCCGCGAGTTCAGCCGCGTTCAGTTCCACCGCGCCAGCCGCTTGGATGGCGATTGATCCACTATCGCTGTGCAAACGCGAACTGCGTTCCGCGGTACCTTCGACGACGACTGCCGCCGCCGCCACATCAACGTGGCGCGCGGCACGCACGCTGCCGCTCGCCACGAGCACTTCACCGCTCGCGTTCAGGATGAAATCGCCGACGTTGGCGTACAACTCGCCGGCGTTGTGCACACCGGCGCCGCGATCGGTGACGGCGATCTCGATTTTGCCCGCGGCGAGACTGCCGAGCGGGGTGATGTCGACCAGGACCGCGTTCGCGTTCGACGTATCGCCGCCCTCATATTCGATCCAAGGCGTCAAGTTGTCGGTCGGCGAAACGGCGGCGTCGATCACGGCTTTGGAGTCGCCCGCGACCACGCGTATGCGCGCATCCGCGCGCGAAACCGTATTGCTGACCGGACCGTTGACACGCAATTGCTTCGCGATCAACTCCAAACTGTTGAACGCGCCGCTCAAACCGGCTGGACCAATCTCGATCGCGCCTCGATTCGTCGTCAGCACGACATCGCGTTGCGGCACACCGGGCGCGATATCGAAATCGTTGAATTGCACGCGCCCGGTGGACAGGGCCACGTTGCCGGTGTTGGCGAATGTGCCTCCGTTTACCGTGATGCCGTTCGGATTGGCGATGATTACGTTCGCGCGCGGACCCGTGACCGAAATAGGACCCTCGATCAAGCTCGGACGTGTGGAATTTACTTCGTTGATGATGACGCGGGCCTGCGCCGTACTATTGGCGAACTCCAGCCCGGGCTTGCCGACGTTGAAGTCGAGGTAAACGTTGTGAGATACGCCGGCTACGGTCGGCGCAACGTTGACAATGGCTTGGCCGTTCGCCCCGCTGAACACGCTTGTGACGGTGCTAGCGTCTGGGACAACCTGCGCGTTAGCCACGCTCAGATGACAGCACAGCGCCACCCAAATGACACGTTGATCCGATGTAGATTGTTTTAAGCGCCCTTTTTTCTCGGTCTTCATGATCTTCGTCTCGCTAAGAAATCTGATGCATTGCCGGTTTCAAACGAATGTTCACTTGAGCAATAAGCGCTCCGACCCGGCAGAGTGGTATGTAAAGTTTTGTAGGGCGCGATTTACTGGCTTGTATTGAAAGCACTTTGCTGACGGCAGGTAGACGAGATATAAAGCTGAGCTGATCAGTTTTGGAGTTGAAGGGAGCGTCCATATGTCAGCGCTTCTGACACTCGATGTCAGCGCAGCGTCAGCTCGACACTTAAGAGCAAGCCACTTCGGCTCACCTTTCAGCAGGGAAAAGCCTGCTTATGCGGACCAAATTCGCGATTGGCGGAGGATCGTTGCACGCCGCTTCGTTTTCTGTGACAGTAGGCGCGTTAGTTTTTACGTGCCTGATCGGCTGGTTCAGTTGGAGGCGGGAGGAGATATCTTGCTAGTGCAACTGGCGAGTCTTTGATCGAGTGAACTTGAAACGCCGCATTCTCGGGCTACTTGCCGTCGCGTTCGCCTTGCCGTTCGCTTATGCACGCGTCTTTGAGCATCCTTCCCTTACGCGCGACTGGTCACCCGACCAGCGCGTGTTGGCGCAAGCTTCGATTGCCGCTGATGTCGTTACAATCGAAAACGTACGCAATTTCTCTTACCGTTCGGTAAGCGACTACGATGCGCGCTACGAGCGGCGCGCATATGACCTCAATCAGCTCGATAGCGTTTGGTACTTGGTCGAACGTTTGCCGAGTCCTGGTCTTGCGCACACGTTGCTGAGTTTCGGCTTCGGCGACGAGTATCTCGCCATTTCTGTCGAGATTCGCAAGGAGCGCGGCGAGACCTACTCGCCCTTGCGCGGTTTGCTGCGCCAATACGAATTGACCTACGTCATCGCTGACGAGCGCGACGTGATCGGGTTGCGCACTAACCAGCGGCGTGATGTCGTTTACATGTATCCGGTGCGCGCTACGCGCGAGCAGATGCGGCGCCTGTTTGTCGACATGGTGACGCGTGCCAACCAGCTTGCTGCCGAACCGGAGTTTTATAACTCGCTAACCAACAACTGCACGTCGAACATCGTACGCCACGTGAACGCGATCGCACCGCGCGTTCCGTTTAGCTACAAAGTCGTGCTGCCAGCGTACTCCGATGAGCTGGCTTACGACTTGGAACTTATTCCGACCGATCAGGCGTTCGAGCAGGTGCAGGCGGCACATCGCATTGATCTGCTGGCGCAACAGGCCGGTGTCGGCGCGGATTTTTCGCGCATGATACGAAGTCAGGTGGCGCTACCAAGAAAGTAGGCGCTTTCGGTACGGCCAACCATGTGCCGACTGGTGCGTTGTTCTCGCCTAGGCGCACACTTGCGCACGTCCGGTAAGATGCGCGCTTGCTATCCCATGTTGCATAAGGAGAATGTCATGTGTAGTAGGAGAGGGCTTGGCCGGGTGTTGGCGGTGCTGGTGTTGCAATGCGGATTGGCCGGGACAGCCTTGGCTCAAGAGATTACGCTTAAGCTGCATCATTTCTTGCCGCCGGTATCCCCATTTCACACCGATTTCGTAATTCCTTGGACGCAGAAAGTAACCAAGGAATCCGGCGGCCGCATTAAGTTTCAAGTGTATCCCTCGATGCAAATGGGCGGCACGCCGCCGCAGTTGTATGACCAAGCCAAAGACGGTGTTGCGGATATTATCTGGACGGTATCCGGTTACACGGCAGGCCGTTTTCCGGCCTTCGAAGTGTTCGAGTTGCCGTTCATGGCCAACACGGGTCCAGGCGCCAGTCGCGCGCTATGGGAATACGTGCAGGCGAATAAACTCAACCAGACTGAGTTCAAAGACGTGCGCTTGCTTGCGGTGCACACGCACGATGAGCCGCACTTCCACATGATCGGCAAGGCGATCAAGACGTTGGCCGATTTGAAAGGCATGAAGGTGCGCGCGCCGACGCGCGTCACCAATAAGATGCTGGCGGCACTCGGGGCGGTGCCGGTTGGCATGCCGGTCACGCAAGTGCCGGACGCGCTGTCGAAAGGGGTGATCGATGGTGCGCTGCTGCCTTGGGAGATCGTGCCTGCGGTCAAGGCGCACGAACTGGTAAAGTTTCATTCAGAGATCGATCACAAATCTTCATGGCTTTATTCTGCGGTATTCGTGTTCGCCATGAATCCCGGCAAGTACGCAGGCCTGTCAGAGGACCTCAAGAAAGTGATCGACGCCAATAGTGGCGCTGAAGCGTCCGCGTGGCTCGGCCGCGTGTTCGATGAATCCGCCGCGCGCGGTCGCAAGAAGGCTCAAGAGCGCGGAAACGCGTTTAACACCATTCCGCTGGCGGAGTTGCAGGGCTGGCAGAAAGTTACGCAGACCGTGACTGACGAGTGGCTCAAAGACCTCGACAAGCGCGGCATGAACGGCAAAGCGCTGTACGAGAGCGCGCGCCAACTGCTTCGCAAGCACGACGCTCCCAAGTAAGTCTCACACCGGTCCCGGCGCTCGCCGCTGGACCGCGACTCTAGCCGGCGCGGCCTGCGCCGGCGCAACCCTAGTTTTGCGCAGCGCGCCCTATGTTGGCGCGCTACGTCAACGTTGCCTCCGCGTTCGCATATCCCTCGTTGGTAGGAGGGGCGTGGAACGAGTCGGTTGGTGTACCGTGCTCATATCATGCTGATTTTTAGGGTGTTTTAGGTGATTCCCTAAGCGGCTTGGCCATTTGTCTTAAGCCCTAAGGCCAAATGACTCGGAGGCTCGGGGACACTAAAGTGACACATATGTGATGTGGAACAGAAGTTGCTGAACCAGAATCAAGTGTCGATGAAGGATATCGAACTATGCGGACTCGAAAGTCAGTTTGCACCACGCTGGTGGTCTCAAGTGCCCTAGCGCTAAGCGCCCAGCGCGCCAACGCAGAGCATGTGAACTGCTGGGATACGCAGATGTCCGAAATCGTTGCTCACTCCGCGGAGCAGACTATCGGCAACTTCGAGGTCGGCGGCGTCTCGATAGCGAGCGATCAACCGTTGATCGTCTACAAGTGCAACGGCACTTTCCTGCTGCGCGGCGAGCGCAAGCAATACAGCTACCTGTGCGATCTGCAGGATGCGGCAGGAGACAAGTTTTCCCTCCAGAACAATGATGCGACGCTCGGCGCCATGCAATACGTGGCGGGGGGTGGCACGGGCAAGTACATTGAACGCGCGGGCCTTGCGGCCGAATACACGCTTTTTCCAGTCAATCGCGACGGCAGCTTGCCAAGTTGCGATCCCACCCAAACTGCGGGGAAATTGCCATGAAAACCAGCCACGAAAGTGTATTTGTGTCTAACTGGCGCTCAATTGCGGTGCGCACAGTTCTACTCGCGACAAGCCTGTTTGGTATGAGTGGGGCGCGCGCGGAAGAGCCTTTGTTCACTGCTGATGCCGGCACGTTCATGTCCAAGCGTTTGCAGTCCATGCCGGATTTGGTGATTAGCTTGTTCGGTGCAATCGAAAGAATCGCGAAATACGAACCCCCCGCAACTTATCCGCGCGTGCGGCAGGTTACGCGCTTGGAGCTCGAGCGCGAGGCTTGTGAGGGGCGCAAATGCCGTTTCGTCAAAGCGGCTTACGTGCCGGAAAAAGGCCTTTACATGGATAACGCGCTTGATCCGCAAGCAAGTGTAATGGACCGCTCCATCTTGCTGCACGAATTGGTACATCACTTCCAAGCTTCGACGCGGCGCTATGCCCATCTCGCGGATTGCGAGCGCGCCCGGGCTGAAGAAGAAGAGGCGTACGCAATCCAGAACGCTTACCTGGCGCAAAATGGAGGCGGCTATGTGCCGTTTCCGGCGCGTGCCTACAACTGCCACGCACAGGGTTGATTTAATAAGGCGCCCGCGCCTCAAGCGCGGCTCAACACATGGCCGCTACGGGCGCCGGTGGCGCCGGCATGATTCCAGGCGCATCTGCCATTGACAAAAACGTCGCGCACGCCCGCCGCGTTTTGCCGCGGCTGCTCGAACGTGGCTCGGTCCTGGATTTGCTGCGCGTCGAACAACACGATGTCGGCATAGAAACCGGGCTGGAGCAGACCGCGCCCCGCTAGACCGAATTTCGCAGCAGGCAGTCCGGTCATCTTGTGCACGGCGGTTTCAAGATCGAATAATCCCACCTCGCGCGTGTAGTGCCCGAGCACGCGCGGAAACGTTCCCCATAAGCGCGGATGCGGAAACGCGTCGTGCGGCAAGCCGTCCGAGCCGATCATGGTCTCCTCGAATGAGAGGATGCGGCGCACGTCGTCTTCTTGCATCGAAAAGTAAATCGCGCCGGCCGGCAACAGCCGTTGCGCCGCGGCCTCCGCGCTCACGCCCATGCGCTGGGCGACCGTGCTCAACTCCATGCCGGCAAACTCGGGGTGCGGTTTGGACCACGTTACCAGCACGCGCAAGGCCGACTTGAGCCGATCCGCTGAGAGTACCGTCGAAGAGGCGGCGTAGGGGTAGCAATCGAGCCCGATCGGCTGTTGCGGCAGATGACGCGCGATATGCGCCAGCGTTTCCTTCGAGCGGCCGAAATTCGCTATGCCCGCGACTTTGTGATGCGATATCACCACCGGCACGCCGAGCGTGCGGCCGATGAGAAAAGTCTCGTCGAGCGAATCGATCACGTGCTCGGACTCGTCGCGCATATGCGTGACGAATACGCCGCCGTGCTCGCGCAGCGGGCGGCAGACTTCGATCAGTTCTTGCGTTGGTGCGGCGGCAGCGGGCGGATAGTAAGTGCCGGTAGAAATGCCGACAGCGCCGGCTTGCAGTGCCGCGCGCGCCAACTCTTGCATTCGTGCTATTTCTTTCGAGTTCGCCGGGCGCTCGAGTTCGTCCATGGTCTGAATGCGCAATGTCGAGTGGCCGACCAGGCACGCCGCGTTTATCGCGGCGGGGCACGAGCGCAATTCTGCGAGGTAGGCAGCGAAACTGGGAAATCTGAACCATGTCCCGTCGTCCAGCAAATCCAGCGGCGGCGGCATCGCGCCGCGCGCCGAACTCCATTCCAGCGGCGCCAGGCTGATGCCGCAATTGCCGACCACCACCGTGGTCACGCCTTGGCTGAGCTTGGGCGTCATCTCGGGGGCGGATAGCAGCAGGCGATCGTCGTGCGTGTGGGCGTCGATGAAACCCGGCGCGGCAACGAGGCCAGAGGCATCCAATTCGCTGTCCGCGCCCGCGCCGTCGAGTTTGCCCACGGCGGCGATCTTGTCGGCGCGGATAGCGATGTCAGCGTGGAAGCGCGGCGCCTTGCTGCCGTCGATGACGCTGGCGTTGCGGATGATGAGGTCGAAGGTCTGGTTCATGAGGTTAAGCGGATGTAGAGTTGCCGAGGTTGTGGCGTTCAGTAATACTTCCTGCATCGATCGATCTCAAGCGAGGACGGCATGAGTGCAATCACTATCTCCGAAGAAACGCGGCGCAAGCTGGCGCGATGCAGCACCGCCACCTTGACCACGCAGCTATTCAAGCGCGGCCTGCGCAATACATTCATTCAAAACGTCGCGCGCCTGACGCGCGAAGCTCCGACCATGGTCGGCGAAGCATACACCTTGCGCAATATTCCGGCGCGCGAAGACTTGGATCACGTCGGCGTGTTCGAGAATCCCGAGCATCCGCAGCGCAAGGCCATCGAAACTTGCCCGCCCGGCCACGTGCTGGTGATCGACTGCCGCGGCGAGAAGCGCGTGGCCTCCGGCGGCGGCATTTTGCTCACGCGTTTGCAAGTGCGCGGCACAGCGGGTTTCGTTTCCGACGGCGCGCTGCGCGATACCGCCGAGATCGCGCAGCTCAAGTTTCCGGTGTATTGCGCCGGCGGCGCGGCGCCGCTGAATTTGGTACATCACCACGCCACAGACATCAACGTGCCGATCGCATGCGGCGGTGTGGCGGTGTATCCCGGCGACATCATGGTGGGCGATGCCGAAGGCGTGGTCGTCGTGCCGCGCCATCTCGCGGCGGAAGTGGCGAACGATGCCGCCGAACAAGAAATAATGGAAGAATTCATCACCGAAGAAATCCGCTCGGGCAAAGCACTGCCGGGAACGTATCCGCCGAACGAGGCGACCAAGGCGCGCTATCAAGAGTGGAAGAAAGCGCGCGGCAGATAAGCACGCGCTGAACAAGATACTATCGCCAGATTAGTCTGGCGAGTCTCTTTCCTTTTGACTCTAGAATGTATGCTAGCTAAAGTATACTCAACTCGCGTGCTCCGACACCCACCGCACCACCTGCGCATGTGTCGCAAACCACACGCTGCCGAGCGCCCTCGCGCGGCGGATGAGTTCTTCTAAAATCCAAATGCGTGAGCGGTAGCCGATGATGTGCGGGTGCATGGTGAGCTGAAACAAGCCGCCTTCGTCGTACGCGGCATCGAGTTCGCGTTGAAAGATTTCGAATACGGCGGACGGTGGCGTGTAGGGCCGGAACGATTGCCCGCGATGCATCCAAAAGTACACCGCGTCGTCGCGCACCCATTCGACCGGCAGCTCAATCACGCCGCTCGGCGCGCCGTCGAGCAGCAGTTCGTAGCAATCTTCGTCCGCCACCAGCGACGAGTCGTACAGCAAGCCCATCTCCTTGGCGATGGCGAGCGTATGCGCACTGAAATCCCATGAGGGCGTACGCATGCCGACCGGCCGCGTGCCTGTGATCTGTGCCAGCGTGTCCGCTGCGCGCAGCATCAGATCGCGCTCTGCTTCATGCGGCAGCACCGAATTCAGTTCGTGTATCCAGCCGTGTATGCCGATTTCGTGTCCGTCCGCGATGAGTTGGCGCTGCTCGTCCGGGTACAGCAGTGCGGTGACTGCCGGCACGTAAAACGAAGCCGGCACTTGGTAGCGCCGCAACAGTTCGGCAATGCGCGGCACACCGACGCGGCTGCCGTACTGGCCCCACGACAAGCGCCCGATCGACTTGCCGCCGTCGCGCAGCTCGTTGGTTTCGTGATCGGAATCGAACGATAGCGCCACGGCGCAGCGCGCGTTGTCCGGCCAATGCGTCGGACGCAAGCGGCGGCCGGCACGCACTTGGTTGACGATCTTGCGCCAGTGCGGCTCCGGCCATTGCCAGGGTTCCAGTAGGGGTTCGCTCATCGCTGCCTCGTGCAGAAATTGGGATGTCAGCGCAGCGCTTCGTGCGCGGTTTCGCGCTGCGCTGCAATTGTGATCGCACTCACCAGCGCCGCGCCGATGACGTAGTAGGTTGGTGCCAGGGGCGAACCGGTGCGCCCGATCAACCACGTTGCCACATACGGCGCGAAGCCGCCGAACAGCGCTGCAGCCAGACTATAACCAATCGACATCCAAGTCGAGCGCATCCGCGTAGGGAACATTTCTGCAATGGCCGCCGGCCCGGGCCCGGAAAACAGCGCGAGCGCCAGCGCGAACAGCGCTTGAATGGCGACCACCACTGCGAACGCCGGTTGCGCGGCGAGCAGCACGAACAGCGGATAGGGCAGCAGCACGAAGGCGGCGCACGCGGCGAGCAGCAGCGGCTTGCGCCCGATGCGGTCGGATAGCGCGCCCAGCGCCGGCACCGCCAGCACCAGCACGATCAAGCCTACCGTGTTCGACCACAGCGCGTGCGCGCGATCCAGCCCCGCATGCTTTTGCAGGAAGGTCGGCATGTAAGTGAGGAAGATGTAGTAGGCCACGGTCCACACCACCGTAAAGCCGAACGCTCGCGCCGCCAGTGGCCAGCCGGACTGCGGCGGCGCGCGGTCTTGCGCCGGATACGCTGCTTCGAAATGCGGCGTTTCGCCGATGCGGCGGCGCATGTATAGGCCGACCGGCCCGAGCAAACCGCCGAGCAGAAATGGAATGCGCCAGCCCCAACTTTCCAGCGCGGCAGGTTGCAGCAGTGTGCCGAGCAGTGCGGTGACCAGCGAGCCGAGCAAGAAGCCGCCCGCCACGCTGGCTTGCTGCAAGCTGCCGAACAAACCGCGCCGCTGCGGCGGCGCCCACTCGACGATAAAGGCGGTGGCGCTGCCCCATTCGCCGCCGGCGGAAAAGCCTTGCAGCAAGCGCGCCGCAACCAGCAGCGCCGAGGCGGCCGGCCCGATCGCGCCGTAGCTGGGCAGCAAGCCGATCACGACCGTGCCGAGCGCCATCAGCGCGATGGTGAGCGTCAGTGCGCGCTTGCGCCCGTGCGTGTCGCCCAAGCGGCCGATGACGATGCCGCCGAGCGGGCGCACCACAAAGCCGACGCCGAACACGGCGAAGGTGGCAAGCAGCGCGCTGACGTCGTCGCCGCTCGGGAAAAACTGCTTGGCGAGTGTGGTCGCCAAGAATGCGTACACGGCAAAGTCGTACCACTCCAGCACGTTGCCGATCACCGCGGCGCTGAGCGCGCGGCGGCGCTGCGCTGAGGTTGCGCCATGCGTCATCGGCGGTTGACCAAGTAGATGCCGCCGGCCACGAGCGCCAGCGCCAGCACGAACAGTGGGCGCACCGGTTCGCTGAGCAACCACGCGCCTGCGACGACACTCAATAGCGGCGTGAGGAACGCGAATACCGACAGCCGCGCGGCAAAGTAGCGCGTCAGCAGCCAGAACCAGACGAGGTAGCTGACGAAGGCAACCACCACCGCCTGGTAGGCCAGGCAAGCGACAACCAGCGGCGTCAGGGCGACCACGCCGGCCTCGCCCATGGCGACGGAAACGAGCGGTAGCGTGATGCCGGCGATACCGGTCTGGTAGAGCAGCGTCTTGGTCGGACTGGTGGCGCCGAGTTTAGTGGCGCGCAGCACCACCGTCGTCGCGGCCCATAGCGCCGCGGCGATGACGCCGAATGCATCGCCGAGCAGTGAGCTGCGCTCGGAGATAAAGCCATCGCCGAAGGCAACGATGATGCCGGCGAAGGCAACGAGAACGCCGCTCCATTGCCGTGCGCTCAGGCGCTCGCTGCTTACGGTCCAATGCAGACCGAGGGCGGTGAAGCACGGCGCTAGATAAACGAAAACCGCCATGCGCGAAGCGCCGGTGCGCGTTAAGCCGATGGCGATGAAGACGAACTCAGCCGCAAATAACACGCCGGCCAGCAGTCCCGGCCAGAGCGAACCATCGCGACTCAGCAATTGCACGCCGCGCCAGTGCGCCCATGCGAGCAGTAACACGCTGGCGACGATGAAACGAATTCCGGCTTGCATCACCGCCGACACGCCCGGCAATGCGAGCTTGACCGTGACGTAAGTCAGGCTCCAGGCACAGCACAGGCACAGCATGGCCGTGAAGGCGTGGGCGTCGAGCGGGCGGCGGAGAGCGATGGCAGCCAATGGGTAATGGGTCGTTGCGGGCTGGCGTGATTAGAGCATCAAATCGGCTTTGCGATAAGGCCGCGGCGCAAACACGCCGCGCCGAGAGCTTTGTTACACTGGGCCGAAAATCACGTAGGAGTCACGCTCATGCCCGCCATCGTCAATCCCGCCAAGCAACGGCTGCAAGCAGGCGAACTCAGCGTCGGTATCGGCGTGCGCGTGGTGCGCGGCGTCGAAGTCGCGCGCATTATGAAAAGCGCCGGCTTCGACTGGCTGTTCATCGATTTAGAGCACGGCCAGACTTCAGTGGAAACGGCGTTTCAGATTTCGGTCGCGGCGCTCGATGCCGGCATCGCGCCGCTGGTGCGCGTGCCGCATGGCGAACTGCGCCTGGCCACGCGCTGCTTGGATGGCGGCGCGCTCGGCATCGTCATGCCGCACGTGGACACGGCCGAGGAAGCGCGCGCCTTGGTCGATGCGTGCCGGTTCCCGCAGCTTGGCCATCGCTCTATCGCGGGCGGCTATCCACAATTCGGCTTTGCCGCTAAACCGGCGGTGGAAGCAATGCCGGCAATGAACGATGCGACGCTGCTGGTCGTGATGTTGGAGACGCCGCGCGCGATCGAGAACGCCGCCGCGATCGCTGCCGTGCCGGGCATCGACGCGTTGTTGATCGGCACCAACGATTTGAGTTTGGAGATGGGCATACCCGGTCAGCTTAGCCACGAGCGCGTAATCGCCTGCTACGAAAAGGTAGTGGCCGCGTGCAAAGCCAACGGCAAGTGGGCCGGCATGGGCGGGGTGTACACCAAGGATTTGCTGCAGCGCTACATCGCCATGGGCGTGCGCTTGATACTTGCGGGCAACGACTTGAGCTTGCTGATGAGCGCGGGCCAGGATCAAGCCGGTTTCGTGCGTGGCTGCAAGTAGCGCGGCGGCCAGTGAGCATGCAGGACAATTTTTCCGCTAGCTTAATTTTGCGCAAGCCGGCGCAGCGCGGCATGCGCGGCATGGTGGCGGCGCAACACCGGCGTGCCGCAGAGGCCGGGGCGGCGGTGCTTGCGCGCGGCGGCGACGCGGTCGACGCCGCCATCGCAACCTCGTTTGCGCTCGGCGTGCTGGAACCGTGGATGAGCGGCATTGGCGGCGGCGGGGCGATGGTGCTATATCGCGCCGCCGAGCAGCGCTACTACGTCATCGATTTCGGCATGCACGCGCCGAACGCGCTCGATCCGGCCGACTACGCATTGAGCGGCGCTGGCGTGGTGTCCGATTTGTTTCCATGGCCGCGCGTGCGCGATGACCGCAATGTGCACGGCGCCGGCGCCGTTGCGGTGCCGGGCGTGGTCGACGGCATGCGCGTGGCGCACGAGCGTTTCGCGCGGCTGGCTTGGGCTGATCTGCTGCAACCGGCGATCGCTTGTGCCGAACAAGGATTGCTGATCGATTGGTTCGCGGTGGAAGCGATCGCCAGCGCCGCCGCCGATCTGCGCCGTTACGACGCAAGCAAAGCGGCCTACCTGATCGACGGCTTGCCGCCGGTGCCGCCGTGGTCGGCGAAGGCCGCAGTGCGTCTGCCGCAGGCGCGCCTTGCCGAAACTCTGTCTACGTTGGCGCGGGGCGGGCCGCGCGCCTTTTACGAAGGCGCTTTGGCACAGCGCATTGTCCAGGACATACAAGCGGCGGGCGGTGCGCTATCCGCGCAGGATCTGGCCGGCTATCGCGCGCGCCTGCGCGAGCCGCTGATCATCGACTATCGCGATGCGCGCGTGGCGGTTACACCCGAATTGACCGGCGGGCCGACGTTGGCGCGCGCCCTGCGACTGCTGCAGGACCAACTCGCGCCGGGGCAAGCTTTGAACGCCTCAACCTACGCCGCTTACGCGCAAAGCATGCAACAAGCTTATGCGGAGCGGCTGACGCGCATGGGCGATGTCGATGGCGCGCGCGCGCCGGGTTGCACCACGCACTTCAATGTCATCGATCGCGACGGCAATATGGTGGCGGTGACGCAGACGTTGTTGTCTATTTTCGGTTCGCGGCTGGTATTGCCGGACACCGGCATCCTCATGAACAACGGCATTATGTGGTTCGATCCGGAGCCGGGTAAGCCCAACTCGTTGGCGGCGGGCAAGCGCTGCTTGACCAACTACTGCCCGGCGATTGCCGAGGGCAGTGGCCGGCGCATGGCGGTGGGCGCGTCCGGCGGGCGCCGCATCTTGCCGGCGGTGGCGCAGTTGCTGTCCTTCGTCTTCGATTACGGCCTGGACTTGGATGCGGCGATTCACGCGCCGCGCATCGACGCCAGCGAGGGCGGTACCGTTGTCGGCGACAGCAACCTCGCTGCGGAGATCCACCGCACGCTCGGTGAGCGTTTCGACTACGTGCCGATGCGCCGCCAAACGCTGCCGTTCAAGTTCGCCTGTCCAAGCGCCATTGTGAACACCGCTGCGGGCAATTGGGGCGCGACTGAGATCGCCGCGCCGTGGGCGGATGTAGCGTTAGAATGACGTCGAGAAGGTGGAAGGTGCGGTAAAGAGAATGATGATGTTTCCCCAGTCGGATAAAGATCGTGAGACCTGGCAACGCAATAGCGCTTGCCAGGTGCCGGGCCAGCAGCCAAACTCCAAAGAAAACCACAAGAGGCACGATCTTGGAGACATTCGATTTTGACGAACTAGCCGCGCTGGCGAAGAACGATCCGGCAGCCTTCGAGGCGCGCCGGCGCCAGATGATCGACGGCTTATTCGCGAGCATCGAGGCGCGTAACGACGATCCGCAGTTCCTGCAACGCCTGCGTGGATTGCAGTTCCGCATCGATATGGAACGCCAGCGCTCGCGCACCTCCATGCGCGCCTTGCTGCGCATCTATTCGATGATGTGGGATTCGTTCGTGGAAATGAACGACTTGCTGCAGCGCGTCAGTTCTCCCAACGCACCGCTCGCCGCGCCGGTACCAGCGCTGGTGCGCAACGCCAAGATCCTCCCGTTCAAGCCCGCCGCCGAGTAGCGGCCGACGCAAATGTTTGCCGGGCGCTTCGCTCTGAGCGCCCGACGTCATTCCCGCATAACAAAAGCCGCGTAGAATCGTCGCTGAATTTTCTTAGCGGCAGCGATGGCTCGTATTGATGTTTTTAACGGCGACGCGGACGGTATCTGCGCGTTGCACCAATTGCGCTTGGCGGAACCGGCCGAAGCCACGCTCATTACCGGGCCAAAGCGCGCCATCGATTTGTTGCAGCGCGCGCATGCGCAGGCGGGCGACACGGTCACAGTGTGCGATATCTCGCTGGACGTCAACGCCACTGCATTGAGAGACTTGCTGGCGCGCGGCATCGACGTTCTCTACTTCGATCATCACGCGGCGACGCAGCGTCCGGCGCATCCGAACTTGCGCGGCGCGATCGATACCTCACCCGACATATGCACCAGCGCTTTGGTGGATCGCTTTCTCAACGGCGCGCATCGTGCGTGGGCGGTCGTCGCCGCTTTTGGCGACGGCATGCCGTCGCTGGCGCAGCGCTTGGCCGAGCCGTTACAGATCGGCACCAGGCATTTGCAGCAATTGCGCGAATTGGGAGAACTACTCAACTACAACGCCTATGGCGAGCATCTTGCCGATTTGTTGATCCATCCTGAACAGCTGTATCGACTCGTTGCGCCGCATGGGAACCCGGCGTCGTTCATGGAGCAAGAGACGCTGCTTGTGACGCAGTTGCGCGCGCTGCGCGCTGCCGACGCCGAACATTTGCGCGCGTTGCAGCCAAAATTCGCCAATGACGCGGGCGCCGTCTATCTGTTGCCGGATGCGAGTTGGAGCCGGCGGGTGCGCGGCGATTTTTCCAATAAAATCGCGCAGCGCGAACCGACGCAAGCGCATGCGGTCTTAAGCGTAAACGAACAGGGCGGCTATATGGTCAGCGTGCGCGCACCGCTGGCGCGAAACGTCGGCGCGGATACGCTATGCAAGCGGTTTGCCAGCGGCGGCGGACGCGCTGCGGCGGCCGGCATTAATCACCTGGACACCGATCAACTGGAGGCGTTTGTTGCACAGTTCTTCGCACAGTTTTCGCCTTCATCGCCCTAGGCGCCGCGTACTGCTGAGAGGCACATAATGCCGACCTACCCTAGCCGTTCCTGCGAAGGCAGACATTCGCGCGGCCTCTGCAGAGAGGTATAGATTCCAGCTTTCGCGGGAATGACGGGATTATGATTTCTCTTGTCACGAGATTGTGCAATCCTCATTAGTCGCGGGTTCAACATGCCATTGGATGCCCTGGAATTAGGCAAGCTATTTGCGGGACACCGCGTTGCAATGCTAAACAGCGGCAGCCGCAGATGATTCCTCGTCACGCCACATCGGCGCGGGCGCCAACGGTGGCCGCGTAAGAATCAAATCGGCGGCTTTCTCCGCGATCATCATCGTTGCCGCGCAGGTGTTCGCCGACGGAATGCTCGGCATTACCGAAGCATCCACCACGCGCAGCCCCTGCGTCCCGTGCACGCGCAACTGATCGTCGACCACGGCGCCAGCGTCGTTGGCCGGCCCCATGCGCGCCGTGCCATTGACGTGGTAGGAAGACACGCCATAGCGCTGCGCGAAGTCCAACAATTCGTCGTCGCTTTGCACCTGCGCGCCCGGTAGTGACTCGCCGCGCGAGATCGAGGCTAGCTCGGGCGTGCTCAGCAACTGCCGCGCTAGGCGCATGCCTGCCACCAAAGTGACTCGATCGCGTTCGTCGCTCAAGTAATTTGCGTGAATCAACGGCGGCGCGATCGGTTCGGCTGAGCGCGCCGCCACCGTCCCGCGGCTGTATGGACGGTGCACCCAAACGCCCGCCGTCATCCCCGGAAATTTATCGAGCACGCCGACATAGCCTTCGCGGTAACTGGCGGGCGAAAACACACCCTGCAAGTCGGGGCGCGATAAACCGGGACGCGACTGCCAGAACCAATGAACCACCGAGGGGCTGAGCGTCAAGATGCTCGGCCGGCCGGCCAGCCACTTGGCGATTTCACCCCACAGTCGCGGCGCGCGCGAGAGTTCGTTGATGGTCGGAATGCCTTTCACCCCGACGACGAGTCGAATCGAATAGTGATCGCTCAAATTGGCGCCGACCCCGGGCAGATCGCGCAGCACGGGCACACCCAGGCTTTGCAGCAAGGCTGCGGGGCCGATACCCGAGAGTTGCAAGAGTTTAGGCGTGCTCAAGGCGCCGGCGCAGACCAGTACTTCACGACGCGCGCGCACTTCGCGCGCGCCACCGATGGAGGCGCCGCGTGCGTAACGCACGCCCACGGCACGATTGCCATCGAACAGCAGCGCGAGTGCGTGCGCATCGGTTTGGATGGTCAAATTGGCGCGCCGCTGCGCCGGCCACAAGTAAGCGCGTGCCGTGCTCATGCGCCAGCGTCCGCGAATGGTGCGCTGAAAGTAACCGACGCCCGCTTGCGTTGCGCCGTTGTAGTCGGGGTTGCGCGGGATGCCCAAACCTTGCGCGCCGGCAATGAAACGCTCGCAGATCGGGTGCTGCCAATGCGCGTCGGTGACGGGCAAGGGTCCCTGTCGTCCGCGATAGAGCTCATCTGCGATGCCGAAGCGCTGCTCGTTGCGCTTAAAGTAGGGCAGCACTTCCGCATAGCTCCAGCCGCGATTGCCGCGCGCCGCCCAGTCGTCGAAATCTTCGCGATGGCCGCGGTTGTAAACCAGGCCGTTGATGGAGGTCGAACCGCCAAGTGTGCGGCCCTGCGGCAGCGGAATGCGCCGCCCATTGGTTTGCGCGCTCGGCTCGGCGGCGTACGGCCAAGTGAGATTCGGGTGAAACAGGACTTTGATGAAGCCGGCCGGAAGGTGCAGAAATGGATGGCGATCGGGTGGCCCGGCTTCGAGCACGCAGACCGTGTAACGTCCGTCTTCGCTCAGTCGGTTGGCGAGAATGGCGCCGGCCGCTCCGGCGCCCACGATGACGTAGTCGAAGCTATCGACGCCTTGCGCAGCGGCTTGCATTGCGGAGTGTGCTGAGTGGCCTTTTAGATGTTGGCGCGCATTATAGGCTGGCAATCCAGGCGTCGGCGTAGCGACGGACTGTTAAACTTCCGCTATCAGTAGGTCTCTTACAAGATGCCATGAAAGCTGGTGGTTCAGATAAATTCCAAGAAATCCGCGACGCGGTGCGCGCGCTGTGCGCCGCGTTTCCGGATGAATACCATCGCAAAATCGATGCGGCGCGCAGCTATCCGGAAGAGTTCGTCGACGCGCTGACCAAGGCCGGCTGGCTGGCCGCGATGATTCCGCAAGAGTTCGGCGGCTCGGGTCTCGGTTTGAGCGAAGCCTCGGTGATCATGGAAGAGATCAACCGCAGCGGCGGCAACGCCGGCGCATGCCACGGCCAGATGTACAACATGGGCACGCTGCTGCGCCACGGCTCCGCGCGGCAGAAGCAGCATTACTTGCCGAAAATTGCCAGCGGCGAGTTGCGCTTGCAATCGATGGGTGTGACCGAGCCTTCCACCGGCACGGATACCACCAAGATCAAAACCATGGCGGTCAAGCAGGGCGACCGCTATGTCGTCAACGGACAGAAGGTGTGGATCTCGCGCGTGCAGCACTCGGATTTAATGATCTTGCTGGCGCGCACGACGCCGCTGGCGGAGGTGAAAAAGAAATCCGAAGGCATGTCGATTTTCATCGTCGATTTGCGCCAGGCCATCGGCAAGGGCATGACGGTGCGGCCGATTGCCAATATGGTCAATCACGAAACCAACGAACTGTTCTTCGACAATCTGGAAATCCCCACCGAGAACTTGATCGGTGAAGAAGGGCAGGGATTCCGCTATATCCTCGACGGACTGAACGCCGAGCGCACGCTTATCGCGGCCGAGTGCATCGGCGATGGGTATTGGTTCATCGACCGCGTCGCGCACTACGCCAAAGATCGCAATGTCTTCGGCCGGCCCATCGGCCAAAACCAGGGCGTGCAATTTCCCATTGCGGAATCCTACATCGAGGTCGAAGCGGCGAATCTGATGCGCTGGAAGGCGTGCGAATTGTTCGACCGGCATTTGCCGTGCGGCGCAGAGGCCAACATGGCGAAATACCTCGCCGCCAAAGCCTCATGGGAAGCGGCCAATACCTGCTTGCAGTTTCACGGCGGTTTTGGCTTCGCCGCCGAGTACGACATCGAGCGCAAGTTCCGCGAGACGCGCTTGTATCAAGTCGCGCCGATTTCCACCAACTTGATCTTGGCCTACATCGCCGAGCACGTGCTGCAACTACCGCGCTCGTTCTAGGCGCCTACCAAGGATATACCCTTGCTAGGATAACTGTGTTACTGGCCACTCGTCTTACCTAAGACAGCTAGCTCTACCGAGTATTAGCTGTTCCACGGATGCGGGCGATCGGCCTCGATGCGGTACTTCTGCATCGCCTGCTTGACGATTTTGCGCTCGATGGTGCCCTCGTCAGCCAGCGCACTCAGTGCGGCGAGCGCAACGTGATGGCGATCGACCTCGAAGAAGCTGCGCAGCGCTTCGCGCGTGTCGCTGCGGCCGTAGCCGTCGGTGCCGAGCGTGACGTAGCGGCGCGGCACCCAAGTGCGGATCATGTCGGTGACCGCGCGCATGTAGTCGCTGGCTGCGATCACCGGGCCACCGCTGCCGGCCAGACATTGCTCGACATAACTCTGCTTGGGTTCTTGCTCCGGGTGAAAGCGGTTGACGCGCTCGGTTTCGAGCCCGTCGCGGCGCAACTCGCTGAAGCTGGTGACGCTCCAGACATCCGCGGCGACGCCCCAATCTTTTTCCAACAGTTCCGCAGCGGCGATGACTTCGCGCAAGATGGTGCCGGCGCCGAGCAGCTGGGCTTGCTTCTTCGTCTTGCTCTTGCCGCCTTGTGCTTCGCGCAACTTGTACATGCCTTTGAGGATGCCGGCTTCGGCGCCCTTCGGCATGGCCGGATGCGCGTAGTTTTCGTTCATCACCGTGACGTAATAGAAAACATCTTCCTGCGCATCCAGCATGCGGCGCATGCCGTCTTGCAGAATGACGATTAACTCGTAGCCGAAGCACGGATCGTATTGCACGCAGTTCGGCACGGTGGAAAACAGCAGATGGCTGGAGCCGTCCTCGTGCTGCAAGCCTTCGCCCGAGAGCGTGGTGCGCCCGGCGGTGGCGCCGAGCAGAAAGCCGCGCGCGCGAGAGTCGCCCGCGACCCAAACCAGATCGCCGATGCGCTGGAAGCCGAAGCAGGAATAGAAGATGTAGAACGGCAGCATCGGCACGCCGTGCGCGTGGTAGCTGGTGGCCGCGGCAATCCAGGAGGAAGTCGCCCCAGCTTCGCTGATGCCTTCTTCGAGTATCTGGCCGTCGGTGGCTTCCTTGTAGTAGAGCAACTCGTCTTTGTCTTCCGGCTCGTACAACTGGCCGGTGGAAGAATAGATCGCCACTTGGCGGAACAAGGATTGCATGCCGAACGTGCGCGCTTCGTCGGCGACGATCGGCACGATGTGCTTGCCGATGCCGGCATCGCGCAGCATCTGCGCCAGCATCTGCACGAAGATCATGGTGGTGGACTGCTCGCGCGTGCCGGTGCCGTCGAGCAACTTGGTGAACGCGGACAAAGCCGGCACCGGCAGCTTGGGCGAACTCGTCGCGCGCGCCGGCGTGAAGCCGCCGAGCGCTTGGCGGCGCGTCTGCATGTATTTCATTTCCGGGCTGTCCGCGGCCGGTTTGACGAAGCGCAGACTCTTGATGTCCTCATCCGAAAGCGGCAGCGCGAAGCGATCGCGGAAGGCGAGCAGGGCGTCGTCCTCCAGTTTTTTCGCCTGATGCGCCGTCATCTTGCCTTGCGCCCAGTGGCCCATGCCGTAGCCTTTTTTGGTCTGCGCGAGGATGACGGTGGGCTGGCCTTTGTGCTGCATGGCGGCGTGATAGGCGGCGTAAATCTTTACCGGATCGTGGCCGCCGCGCTTCAAGCGATCGATGTCTTCATCCGACATGTGCGCAACGATCGCTTGCAGCTCGGGATATTTGTTGAAGAAATTCTCGCGATTGAAGCGCCCGTCGGTCGCGGCGTATTTCTGGAATTCGCCGTCGACGGTTTCGTGCAAGCGCTTCAGAATCACGTTTTCCGTATCGCGCGCGAACAGCGCATCCCAATCCGAGCCCCACATCAGTTTGATGACGTTCCAGCCGGCGCCGGCGAATAGGCCTTCCAACTCTTGCACCACCGAGCCGTTGCCGCGCACCGGGCCGTCGAGACGCTGCAAGTTGCAGTTGACGACGAAGATCAAATTGTCGAGCCCCTCGCGCGCGGCGAGCGACAAGCCGGCGATGGATTCGGGCTCGTCCATCTCGCCGTCGCCGACGAATTCCCACACTTTGCGTCCCTGCGTTTGCAGGATGCCGCGATTCTCCAAGTAGCGCATAAAGCGCGCTTGATAGATCGCGGTGATCGGGCCCAAGCCCATCGAGCCGGTAGGGAATTGCCAAATCGATGGCATGAGCCATGGATGGCAATAGGAGGAAAGCCCTTTGCCTTGCGTTTCGCGGCGATAATTCTTGAGATTTTCTTCGCTCAAACGTCCTTCCAAGAACGCGCGCGAATACACGCCGGGAGCCGCGTGCGGCTGCCAGTAAATGAGATCGCCTTTATCGCCGGCGCGGAAGAAGTGGTTCAAGCCGACCTCGAACAGATCCGCGCAGGAAGAGTACGTCGCCAAGTGGCCGCCAAGCTCGGAATTTTCGCGATTGGCGCGCACCACCATCGCCAGCGCATTCCAGCGCACCAGTCCGCTCAAGCGCGCCTCGACATCTAGGTTGCCCGGATACTGCGGCTGATCCGCGAGCGAAACGGTATTGGCATAGGGTGTGTTGAGCACCGGCGGCAGCGGCACGCGGCGCGCGCGCGCGTGATCGAGCAGTGTGCGCAGCAGATAAGTTGCGCGCTCGCGCCCTTCATGCTCGACGACGGTGTCGAAGGCGTCGAGCCATTCTTTGGTTTCGATCGGATCGAGGTCTTTCGGCATGACGCGCCAAAAGCCGGTGAAATTGAGATTGGACAGATCGGTCATTTCGGGGGGTGAATGGGGCGAAAAGTTGTCAGCATGATACCCAGCTTCGCGCGAAATGTCCTGTCGAATATGCTACCCTGAGCGCCCGATAACAGCATATTCGACTACTAAATGGCTTCAGAAACGCAGAATATGTCGTCACCGCTGGACGCGGTCGATCTCCACATTCTCGATCGCTTGCAGCGCGATGCGCGCATCGCCAACGTCGATTTGGCCAAGCAGGTGCACTTGTCGCCGTCGCCTTGCTTAAGCCGCGTGCGGCGCTTGGAACAAAGCGGCATCGTCAAGCAGTACGTTGCGCTGCTCGATCCGCGCCGGCTCGGCTTGACGGTGAGCGTCTTCATCCAGGTGAGCTTGGAAAAACAAGTCGAGAGCGCACTGGAAGTTTTCGAAAACTCCATCGGCGGCCGCCCTGAAGTGATGGAGTGTTATCTGATGACCGGCGATGCCGATTACTTGCTGCGTGTAGTCGTGCCCGATTTGCAGTCGCTGGAGCGATTCATCCTCGATCACTTGACCAAAATCCCGGGGGTCGCGAGCATCAAGTCGAGCTTCGCTTTGAAGCAAGTCAAGTATCAGACGGCGTTGCCGCTAGATCACGTCGATCGTAGTGGCGATGCGCGCCTGGTGTCTACAGTGCAACCGGCTACAAGTCAGCGGCGGCGTGACGCCGTTAAGTCGGCGCGAGCGCGCGGCGCAAGCAAAGGACGCGGGTAACGCAAGAATCGACGCAATCGCACTGGGCAGCGATTCGTTTGCGCTTTGGTCCGCTGTGTACGTTGTCTGATTACATCAATGGTTGGCAGACTGGGGCAATGCCGAACTGTGTAGGAAAGCCCGGTGTGGTTCTTAGCAACCATCATGCATAGCGCATTCGCGCTCGCATTTGATTGACAGTGCACCACCCTAGCTTATAGCATCCACAATCAGGATCGATGTTGATTGACATAAAATGGCACTTAATGGCACTTCCAAAGCTAAAGTCTCCGTTCGATTTAGTTCGCTACTTTCTTCACGCCCGACGTCAACCGCACAGCAAGTCTATTGGGCGCCAGTTAAGGGAGTTGGTTAGTTTGCGCCGCGGACGCAATCGGCTAGGATTCAGCGAGTATTTCGACTACAGCTTATACGACCATGACCGTTTTCCCGACGATGTAGCGCGCACTTTCGTCGGTTACAAAGTCGACGGACCGCTCATGGAAGCGGTCAACTCCTTCAAGTGGCGTGCAGCTGACGAGGACAAGTTGCTGTTTTCGACGTTGCTGCACATGTTCGGGTTGCCTCACCCAAAGCTTTATGCATTTTACTGGACACGTGCCCGGCCAACGCTGAATGGTGTGCCTTGCATTGTGAATCCTGAGGAGATGATCGATTTTTTACGCGAGCGCATGCCCTATCCGTGCTTTTCTAAGCCCGTCGACGGCTATCGCAGCGTTGGCGCCGTTGCAATTACCGACTACGACCGCGCGCAGGACAGCTTGGTGTTTCTAGATGGTACGCGGCAGCGCGTACCCGACTTCGTCAAAGCGCTGCCGGCCCCGTATAAGCAAACTGAGCCGCGCGTGTTTCATGGGCACCTGTTTCAAGAGTTGCTAAGGCCGAGCCGTGAAGTGCTGGATATCGTGCCGGCAACTGGCTTGTCGACGCTTCGCTTGGTATTGCTGTGTGACACCGATCCGCCGGAATTGTTTCGCTCGGTCTGGAAGATTCCAATGGAAGGCAATATGGCCGATAACTTCTGGCGCCAGGGAAATCTGTTAGTGGACATCGACCCAAACAGCGGCATCTTGGGTCGCGCGATTCGATCGCTGAACGACGGATTCGAGACTGTGGCAGATGAACGCAGCGACAAATTTCATTTGGCGGGTAAGAGGGTACCGAACTGGGAAGCCGCCGTGGCCGCGTGCCAGCAGGCTGCTTCGTTATTTCCAGAGACGCATTGTCAGCATTGGGATGTCGCGCTGTGCGACCAAGGTCCAATATTGATTGAGTTGAATGCCATCGGCGACCTCGCGTTGATTCAATCGGTCTCGCGCTCCGGTGTGCTGGATCAGCGTTTTGACACTTTTCTTCAACGCATGCGGGTCATTTGGGATCGCGATGGTCCGCGTGCACCTCGCCCCTAGTCGAATTGGCAATCGTACCGCTGACGCGCATGGTTGATGCGTTGAACGATTTCGGCCAACTTGGCCTACTGGCGAATCTTGATGCCTTGCTTGCCACTGGCGTCGATAGCCGCGGTTCGCTTGTGCTGCGGACCAAAGCGAATCGTTATCACTGCACGATGGCGCCGCGGCCACACCTAGTACCAATGGGGTCTTGCACCGCATCCACGATTTCGGAGCTTGGCTATCGTTGCGCCGAGCAGACACTGCGCCGATTGCGCGCAGTTAGTCCGGGCGCCGAACTGCAGACCGCTATCGAAGAGAGTTTTCGCGGCATGCGCGCAGACCTACGCCACATGCTGGCGCGCGGTCAGCTAGGAAATCTGAGCGTGCTAATGACGCCTTCGGGCACTGACGCGGAACTGATCGCCGTCCTGTTTGCATCGATTGGCCATGATCGGCGCATTTGCAACATCATCGTGGGCACCAATGAACTGGGCAGCGGCACGTTGATGGCATCCAGCTGCCGATTCTTTGACGAGTTCACGCCCGCAGGTCGCACCGTGACCATAGGTGAACCGGTCGATGCGGCGCTCAGCGATCGAATTGATTGCATCGAGCTCGCTTTACGTGACCCTGGGGGCTTAGCGCGCAGCACGGAAGATATCGACGCCCAGATTAACGAAATTGTGGAAGAGCGGGTTGGGTTAGGGCAGCACGTGTTGCTGCATGTAACTGCGCACAGTAAGACCGGAGCGCATGCGCCAAGTCTGAGTCTAGTAGCGCAACTCAAACAAAAACACGGCGATCATATCGACATCGTGGTCGACGCTGCTCAGGGCCGTTTCAGCCGGCGCGGGCTGTTGCGTATCTTGCAACAAGGCTATTTGGTCATCATCACGGGATCTAAGTTCTACGGCGGCCCGCCGTTCGCAGGAGCGCTGCTTATACCCGAGCAGTTCCGCGCCCGAATCGATGCCTTACCCTCTTTGCCGTCAGGATTCGCGCATTTCTTGACGCGCGCTCAGATGCCCACGAGTTGGAAGAGATTGCGCGCGTCATTGCCGCAAACAAGTAATCTTGGGCTGTTGCTGCGTTGGTCCGCTGCGATCGAAGAAATGCGCCGCTATTACGCTATTCCATCGAGTTTACGCTTAGCCGTGTTACGGGCTTTCGAGCGGCTTGCACCAGAAGTGTTCGGCACATCATCAAGCATTCAAATTGATGCCGTATCACCGCCGATTATTTCTGATGACTACGATCGCCTGTTGCAATCCAAAACGACCGTGTTTACTTTTCGGCTATGGGACGACTCGCGGCAGTGCTACTTTCCGCGTGAAGAACTAAAGACCATTTACGACTGGATGGATACCGATCTGTCCCGCAGCGTGGACCAGCTCGGTCCGGTGGCGCGTGATGCAATGGCTACTTTGTTCCAGATCGGGCAGCCGGTGCATTTAGGTCGCGCAACCCAAGGCGACATAGCGGCATTGCGCATTGCGAACGGCGGCGTTCTCATCTCGAAGATTGCAGAGGATCTTGAGCTGGGCGCGACGCTCGATGCGCGCATCGACTGGCTTAGGGAACAATTGGTTCGCGTCAAGCTTAAACTCGAAGCCAGCGCAGAGCACTTTAGCAACGTTTTGCAGCGCTCAAAGCAAATTGCCTAGCATGGATTGGAACACACCGATCGACTTAAATCGCATTAGCCACGCCTGGCGGCAAGGGCGCGCGCTGGGATTGGTTCGTGAAGACGCCACCGCCGTGCTCTTCCATGATTTGCTGCGCATGGGCGCACGCGTGGCGGAGTTGCAAGCGGTTTTCCCGCCAAGAACCGTCCACGCGCTCGCGATTAAGGCCAATCCATTGGTCCAGGTGTTGCGCTGCGCGGTCGGGGCGGGGGCAGGACTGGAGGCGGCCTCGCTGGAGGAGGTGTGGCTGGCGCAGGCGGCCGGTTGTCCGCCGAGTCGAATCATTTTCGATTCTCCCGCCAAGAGCACGCAAGAGATTCACCGCGCGATTGAACTTGGCGTCTGGATAAATGCGGACAACACCGATGAGTTGGCCCGCATCGAGCAAGCACTAACGCTTCGGCGCGGCTATCGAGGCCGCATTGGCTTGCGTGTCAACCCGTTGGTTGGTGAAGGCAAGATCGCGATGACCAGCGTCGGTGGGCATCAGTCGAAATTCGGCGTGCCGGTAAGTGATGCTGCTGCATTGCTGGATTTGTATCGCCGGTACCACTGGCTGACCGGCATTCACGTGCATGTTGGTTCGCAAGGTGCACCTTTGCAGCAGCTGGTCGCCGCCGCGCGCGTGGCCTTCGATCTGCGCGCGTCGATCGAGAACGTAACAGGTAGAGCAATTGAATTTATTGACCTCGGCGGCGGGCTGCCGGCGCGTTACGACATTGATGCGGATCCGCCCACCCCGCGAGACTACGTGGCCGCGTTGCGCGCTGCCGTTCCCGAATTGTTTGACTTCCAAGGCGTTCTCCTAACCGAGTTTGGACGTGCGGTGCAAGCATCGTGTGGGTGGGCGGTGTCGCGCGTTGAGTACGTTAAGACCGTGGCAAATCAGTGCTGCGCGGTGTTGCACTTGGGCGCGGATTTTTTGATGCGTCCGGTTTATCGCCCGGCAGAGTGGCGTCACCGTTTTTACGTGCTGGATCAGGCGGGTCGGCCTAAAGCGGGCGACGCGCGACCGGTACAACTGCTAGGGCCGCTATGTTTTGCCGGCGATATCGTCGCGCCTTCTGTACTGTTGCCACCGATAGAAACCGATGACCTGGTGGTCATCGGTGATACCGGCGCGTACACATTGAGTTTGTGGTCGCGCCACTGCAACCGTGCGATTCCGATGGTGATTGGCGTGCGTGATACAGCAGCCGAGCGGCTAGAACCCCTCAAGGCGCGTGAGACCGCAGCCGAAATTGTTGCATTATGGTCGTAAGGCACGTACCTTTGCTCGCAGATCCATCGCTCCAGATCTGGAGCATGCGCGCCCGTTGTCAGAACTCATCCGCCAAACCACTCGGGCAGAATCGCGATGGAAAGTGTTTGCGATTGTTGCTTGCGATCGTGAATACGATCGCCAACTGCGTGGTTATCAACCGCGCGAACTGAAACGGATAGCGTGCCGCGTTGTTCGGTGCGCAGGGTGAGACGATGAACGCGAAATTCATAAGCCTAGGAAAGCCGGAAGCGGAAACCGCAAAGAATGAAACGACAATTCACTCACTAGTCAGCGCTGCTTCGCGACGCTACCCATCTGCAACCGCGGCGGTATATGAGGATCAGCAGCATAGCTACAGTGAATTGGAGGCGCGCAGCGATCATCTCGCGCTGCGACTGCAAGCGTTGGGCGTCGTACCGGGCGCGCTAGTGGGGCTCTACCTCGAGCGCTCGCTCGAGATGCTGATCGGCGTGCTCGGGGTACTAAAAGCTGGCGGCGCCTATGTGCCGCTTGATCCGGCCTATCCAGCCGATCGCATCGCTTACATTCTGAACGACGCGAAACTCCACACCATACTCACGCAATCAAAGCTCTTGCCGACGCTACCGGAGCATTCCGTCCAGACGATTTGCCTGGATGTGAGCGCATCGCCGAGCACTGCTGGGGCGGCGCCGCTGCCTCTGGCCAGCGGTGATGACTTGGCGTATGTGATTTACACATCGGGCTCTACCGGGTGGCCCAAAGGTGTGCAAATTCCGCATAAGGCCGTCGTCAACTTTTTGCGCAGTATGCAGCGGCAGCCTGGCATCGATCAAAGCGATCGTCTTTTGGCCGTGACGACTCTGTCGTTCGACGTCGCTGGGCTTGAGCTTTACCTGCCCTTATCTATGGGTGCTCAAGTCGTTATCGCCAGCCGCGAAGCGGCAAGCGACGGCGCAGCACTAGCGCGTTTGATTGAAGCTCAACAAATTTCCATGATGCAAGCAACACCGGCCACTTGGCGATTGTTGCTTGATGCGGAATGGCCGGGTCGTGCGACGATGCGCATCCTTTGCGGAGGCGAAACGCTTACTCGCGATCTTGCGGACAAACTTCTGCCGCTCTGCCGCGAACTGTGGAATCTATACGGACCAACCGAGACGACCATTTGGTCAACAGTGCATAGGGTAACGCACGGGCAAGGTCCGGTACCGATAGGTCACCCGATTGCCAATACGGACGTGCACATCCTCGACCAGCAGAGCCGCCCTGTGCCCAACGGCCATACGGGAGAGCTTTTCATCGGCGGTGAGGGACTGGCGCGGGGCTATTGGAATCGGCCGGAGCTAACCGCTGAGCGCTTTGTTGCGCACCCGTTTGTTCCCGGCGCGCGGCTATACCGCACCGGAGATCTGGCCAAAGGGCTTCCAGACGGAGCGCTTGAACACCTTGGGCGCGTTGATTTCCAAGTGAAGGTGCGCGGCTTCAGAATTGAGTTGGGTGAAATCGAAGCCGCGCTAGAGCGTCACGCTAGCGTGCGTCAGGCCATCGTACTTGCACGTGAAGATGTTCCGGGGGATAAGCGTTTAGTCGCCTACGTGCTTGCTGCCAAGGGGCAGGCGCCCGTGGCAAGGGAGCTGCGCGCCAAACTAGCCAAGGACTTACCCGAGTATATGGTCCCCGCTATGTACGTGGTTATGGAAGCCTTTCCCTTGACCCCGAACGGCAAGGTTGACCGCAAGGCCTTCCCGCCACCGGTTGCGGAGCGTCTTGCCCTCTCCGAAAATTACGCCGCCCCGAGCGACGATGTTCAGAGTCGGTTAGCGGCGATCTGGGCGGAAGTGCTGCGGGTGGACACGGTTGGCATTCACGACGACTTCTTTGAGCTAGGCGGCGACTCGCTCAAAGTCGCGCAAGTGGCCACTCGGATTCGTGCGAGTTTCGGCGTTGAACTGCCGCTGCGCACCGTGTTCGAACAGCGAACTATCGCCAAACTGGCGCCTGCGCTTGCGGCGCTCGACGGCACCGCGCTGCAGGCCAGCGAGCTGCCGCTCACCGCTGTTAAGCGCGGCGGGGCGATCCCGCTATCCTTCGCGCAAGAACGTGTGTGGTTCATCCATCAACTCAATCCAGACAACCTTGCCTATAACTTTCAATCGACAATTGCATTTGACGGCAAGCTGGATCTGAAGGCGCTCGAGCGGGCCCTTGACGAAGTGTTGAGGCGTCACGAAAGTTATCGCACGACTTTTCCGACGATTGATGGCAAACCGGTGCAAATCGTGCACCCGCACACGCCGTTAGCACTACGCGTGGTGGACTTTTCGGATCATCCTGAGAGCGCCCGCCGTGCCGCAGCCAAGGCGTGGTGCGACAACGAGTTTCAGCACCGCTTTGACCTTGCCCGTTTGCCGCTCGTGCGCTGGACTCTGCTGCGCTTTAGCGACCAGGAAAATGTGCTCGTACACATGGAGCATCATCTGGTTCACGATGGCTGGTCGTTCAACGTTTTCTTACGCGAACTGGTTCCCTTGTATACGGCGTTTCGCGCTGGGCGGCCCTCACCGTTGCCTGCGCTGACCGTACAGTTTGCTGAGTTTGCGACTTGGCAGCATGAATGGATGCGAGGCGCGGTATCTGATCGTCAGTTGGACTATTGGAAAGTGCGCTTCCAAACCACGCCGCCACCGCTTGAATTGCCTATGAAAGGCGCGCGGCCTTCGTTGCAGAGTTTTCGCGGCACTTCGCTGCGGCCGGAAATTCCGCTCGATTTGTGCAATCGCTTGCGCGCGCTAAGTCGCCAACAGGGCAGCACCCTTTTCATGACGATGTTGGCGGGTTTCGTGGCCTTGTTGCATCGCTACACGGGCGAATCGGACATCGGCGTCGGGACCTTTTTTGCCAATCGCCGGTTGCCGGAGTCGGAGAGTTTGATCGGCATGATCCTCAACAACGTGGTCGTGCGCACCACCCTGGAGAGCGATCCGAGTGTGCGACAGCTGATCGGTCAGGTGCGCGATGTTCTACTGGAGAGTGCGAGCTACCAAGACGTGCCCTTTGATCGCGTGGTAGAGGCGGTGCAACCTAAGCGCGATCCCAGCCTAAACCCGCTGTTTCAGGTGATGTTCAGCTTTCACGACGAACCGATGCCAGAGGCAAAAATGCCGGAGCTGGAAGTCAAGTTGACCCCGGTGATCAGCAATGGGTCGGCTAAGTTTGATTTGGGCGTGATCGGTATCCCCCACTCGGCGCAGGTGCTTGGGCTCGCTCAAGGATCCGATCAAGATGGTCTGACAATGATCTGGGAGTACAACACCGATCTGTTTGACACTGCCACCATCGCTCGCATGGTTGCGCATTACATCAACCTGCTGCGCGCGATGGTGGACGATCCTGAATCGCGCATATCGGTGCTGTCCCTCCTGCAGCCGCAAGAGCGAGAAGAGTTGCTGTTTGCGCGCAACAGCACGCGCCGGGAGTTTGCGACTGGCGATCGGTTGTGCGATATGTTTGCTGAGCAAGCCAGGCGCACGCCCGACGCTTGTGCGGTGGTTTTTGAGTATCAAGCGCTCAGTTACCAAGAACTAGATCGCCGTTCCACGCAACTTGCCAATTACTTGATCGAGCAAGGCGTCGCGCCGAATGTCGTGGTGGGTGTTTGCGTCGAGCGCTCGCCGAACATGTTGATCGCGCTCCTGGCCATCCAGAAGGCCAGCGGTGCGTACGTGCCCATCGATCCGAGCTTTCCGGCGGATCGGCAAGTGTTCATGCTGCAAGATGCAGGTATCCAGTTGCTGGTCACAGAAGCAGATCTTTGCGCAAGCCTGCCGATTTGCGATGTCAAGCTCATCCACTTGGCTGGCGACGCGCAAGCAATTTCCGCTCGAGCGGAACGGCTAGGCGAAGCGCCGCGCGCCGGAGCGGAGGATCTCGCTTACGTCATCTACACCTCCGGCTCGACCGGTCGGCCCAAGGGCGTGCGCATTCCAAACCGTGCCCTGACGAACTTTCTCCGAGCAATGCGCGATGAGCCTGGTCTCAGCGCTGATGACCGCTTGGTCGCGGTGACGACGCTCTCCTTTGATATTGCGGGTTTAGAGATGTATTTGCCGCTGGTCGTTGGTGCGCGCGTCGTGATTGCAAGCCGAGCCGTTGCCACAAACGGGGAAGCTCTGGCGGAACTGCTAGCCAGTTCGGGCGCAACCATAATGCAAGCGACGCCGACCACCTGGCAATTGTTGATAGATACCGGCTGGAAAGGGGGCGCGCATTTCACAGCGTTGTGCGGTGGCGAAGCGATGCCGCGGGCGCTCGCAGAGCAGCTACTGCCGCGCGTGAGAAAACTGTGGAACATGTATGGTCCAACCGAAACCACTATCTGGTCTACGGTGCATCAAGTTCGCTCCGGCAGCGGTCCGGTGCCGATTGGTAAACCGATCGACAATACGCAGATCTACCTGCTTGATCGACATGCGCAACTGGTACCGCCCGGCGTGGTCGGCGAACTGTGCATCGCCGGAGCGGGGGTGGCGCTGGGTTACCTGAACCGTCCTGAGCTCTCGGCGGAAAAGTTTTGCGCGAACCCGTTTGATGCTACGGGTCAGTCGAAGCTCTACCGCACGGGGGATCTGGCGCGTTATCGCGCGGACGGCGCGCTTGAATGTCTGGGTAGAACAGATCATCAAATTAAGCTGCGCGGTTTTCGCATCGAACTTGGGGAAATAGAGGCTTTGCTGGATCGCACGCCAGGTGTTGCGCAATCGATCGTAGTGGCGCGCGAAGACGCACCCGGCGACCAACGTCTGATCGCTTATATCGCGCCAGCGCAAGGTGCAAGCTTCGACCCTGCGCAGCTTACGGCCAGCTTGCGGCAAAGCTTGCCCGACTACATGGTGCCAACCGTGTGGGTGGAGTTGATTACTGTGCCCCTGACTGCAAACGGCAAAATAGATCGACGCGCCTTGCCTGCCCCTTCCGGCGAGCGCTCGGCCGCGGCCAAGTCATACCTTGCGCCTCGCAACGCGCAAGAACGTTTGCTGGTCGCGATTTGGGAAGAACTGCTGGGGACAGCACCGATTGGAATACGCGATGACTTCTTTGCCGTCGGTGGACATTCGTTGTTGGCAGTGCGTTTGATTGCTCGTATCGAGCAAAAGACCGGACAAAAGGTCTCGTTGGCCGCATTGCTGCAAGGACGCACCATCGAGCACGTCACCGCGCTGCTACGAAGCAACACCCAAACGCAGAGCCGAGCTGGCTTCATCGTGCGGCAAAGCAGCGGTTGCAAGCCGCCCTTCTTCGCAATTGGCAGCCATCCGCGTTATGCGGACATGCCGGCTCGCGTCGCACCCGATCGTCCCTTCTATCAGCTGGACGTCTACTCGCTGCTCGCCGAGCGCATGCAGAAGCGCTTGCGGCCGCTCAAGACGGTAGAGGCATTAGCGGAGCATTACTTGGAGCTGCTGGCGGAAGTCCAGCCGAATGGGCCGTATTGTCTTGGCGGTGGTTGCGAAGGTGCTTATATCGCGTACGAGATGGCGGTCCGGCTGCAGCGGATGGGACACGAATTGGGGTGCCTCATTATGTGGATTCCACCGGCCCTAAACGAATCCAAAGGTCTCAGTTTGCGCCGTTTCCCCACCTACCTCTCTGCCTTGCGATGGCGGTACCTGCTGAGCGATGCCGCGCTGCGTTATGGCGGCCGCGCAGCTTGGCGAAACATCTGGGCACACGAGCGCATCGAATACCAAATTCTCAAGGCGTTGTGTGATTACGCACCCAAGCATAATTATGAGGGTGACATTACATTGATTCGTACTGCCGAGAGCCCGCCTCATTCACCTCCTAACATCAATCGCGAATGGGCCGATCGCGCTATGCAAGGTGCTCAAGTGCACATCGTGCAAGGTAATCACAGCAATTGGCTTTACGAGCACTTTGATGATTTCACTCAGGTCATCCGCGATCGGTTAGAGGTCGAGCGGACGACCGCTGGCCCCGCTTCGCAACCGTGAGCGATCAGATCTCGATCGCGGGGCTTGATAATGTTGTGCTCTTGCTCGCGCCTATCGGAGACTTTAGTAGCCTCCTGTCGGACGACGAAGCACGAATCGTTGCGGCTGCAATCGCAGGACGGCGGCGCGAGTATTCCACCGGGCGCGCGCTTGCGCACCGCGCTTTTGAAAGATTAGGCATAGCAGCAACGACACTGCCAACGGGGCCTGTTGGTCAACCGCTGTGGCCGCAAGGAGTGGTCGGCAGCATAAGCCATACGAGCGAACAAGCTATTTGCGCTGCAGCTTCTCAGGCAAATTACCAAGCGATTGGGGTCGACCTTGAACATGCTGGCCGAGTAACGCCAGATCTCGTCGAGCTATTGATTACCCGCGTTGAGCAGCAGCGCTACGAGCACCTTGACTTAACGCTGATCTTCAGCGCAAAGGAAGCCTGCTACAAGTTGTTACATGCCTTGGTCGGAGAGTTCGTAGATTTCCTTTCGGTGGAAATTGCATTGGACGTTGGCGAGCAACGCTTTTGTGCGCGGTACCTTGGCGAGAAGCGGAGAAACGCTGTGATTACCAAAGCACGCGGCTACTACCGTAGTCTTGGCAATCACTGGCTTACTTGCATCGTGCTGCCGGTGGCCTCTTAGAAAAGGACCTTGTGGGTGGGCAACCCCAAGAGGTGGTTTCTTTGCAAGCCACAAATGACCGCGCGGAGGAGAACCCGAGGCGGTGGGAATTTGGTGGAGATGAGGAGGATCGAACTCCCGACCTTCGCATTGCGAACGCGACGCTCTCCCAGCTGAGCTACATCCCCGCAGAGTCGAATCTTATCAAAGATTGCCTTTGGGTCGCGCGAAGGCGGCGATTTTCGCGCGCGTGAACCCATAGACTGGAAACTGCCCGCGCGCCATTGATATTTTTACCGAAGGCTGGGGTGCCCAGCCTTCAAACAATGCGTTAACTGTCTCATTCGCGATACATCCCTCTTGATGAAGGCGTCTGCGTAACTCATTGAATCGCTGTCACAGATTCTTGCATTTCGAGGATTGTATCAAGAACGAAACACTCCCCCGCTCGACATTGATCTCTACACATCGAAATAATTATTCAGAATCAATTGATTAAGTCTCTTGAGTCGGATGGCATGATGCTTGCAGTAAGTTTGCCGAAGGTATCGCATGGGGCGATGCCCGACTCTTGTGGAGAAATAAGAGATGAACTTTAAGAAGACAATCCTTGCTACAGCGATCGGCCTCGCTTTCGGTACGTCAGCAACGGTCCTGTGGGCAAATCCGGTCAATAACTCGAATGATCCGAACGGTTCGAACACCCAAACCGCTACGGCGACTTCGGCCCAAGACAACAACAGCGGCGCACAGGCGAATGAGTATGCCAACGCCAACAACAACTCGAACAACCCGAACAATTCGGACAATTCTTCGAATCGGGATAACGAGCAATGGACCGACAACACCAATAACTCAGACAACTCGTCCAATCGCGACAACGAGCAATGGACTGATAACTCCAACAACTCAGACAACTCCAACAACTCTGATCAGAACAATGACAAGAGTGTCAACAATTCTGACCAGAACAACAACAAGAGCACCAACAACTCCGGCAGCGGCGATGCGTGGCTAGATGGCTCGAACCACCAAGGCAATGCCATTGGCAACAACGGCGCGACGGTCACCAGCGTCGTTGCTATCAGCAACCTAAACGCAACGGTGACTGACAACACCGTCAGCAACATCGGTAATGTCCTTACCAGCAGCGGCAACAACGCAAACGCCAGCGGCGGCCAAGGCGGCCAAGGCGGCGTCGGCAACGGCGGCACGGGCAACAGCGGCAGCCAAACGGCTAACGGCGGCAACGGCGCTGAAGGCGGCGCGGGCGCAGTCGGCGCAGCAGGTGCAGCAGGCGGTTCGAACGGCAGCAACACCAACTCGCAAACCAACGGCAACGCGGGCAACGGCGGCGATGCCAACACCGCAGGTGGTGGTCAAGACGCCAGCGGCAACAGCAACAACGGCGGCAATTCCGGCGCCTCGACCAACGCTAACGGCGGCACCTCCAACGGTGGCCAAGGCGGTCAAGGCAATGGCGGCACGGCGAATGCCAACGGCGGCAACGGCGGCGTAGGCGGCGCGGGTGGCAACACCGGTGACGCGGCTGGCGGTGCTGGCGGTGCAGGTGGCGGCACGGGCAATGCAGCTGGCGGTGCAGGCGGCAACGGCGGCGCAGGTGGCAACACCGGCAACGCGAACGGCGGTTCGGGCGGTAGCGGTGGCAGCACCGGTGACGCAGTCGGCGGTGCAGGCGGCGCGGGTGGCAGCAACGGGAACGCAGCCGGCGGCGCTGGCGGCGCGGGCGGCAACACCGGCAACGCTAATGGCGGCAGCGGCGGCAACGGCGGCAACACGGCCGATGCGAACGGTGGCGCAGGTGGCGCGGGTGGCGCAGGCGCGGCGGGTAACGGCAACGGCGGTACCAATGGTGGCAACGGCACGGGCTCGGGTGGCAGCAACCAGGCAGACGGTAGCGGCACCGGCGGCGGCACCAACAGCCAAGGCAATGGCAGCGCCAACGGCGGCGGTGCTGGCAACGACCAAACCGGCGACAACAACGGTGGCGCAGGCGGAGCCGGTGGCAGCACGGCTGGCGCGGGCGGTAACGGCGGCGGCACGGGCGGCAACGGCTCGGCGCAAGGCGCGGGCACAGCGGGTAACGGTACCGCCACCGGTACGGGCACGGGCGGCAACGGTGCGACGGCTGGTAACGGCGCAGGCGGCACCAACAACGGCGGTGCAGGCGCGGGCGGTGCGACGGGCAGCAATGCCGGTGGCGCAGGCTCAACGGGTGCCGCGGGCACCAACAACGCTGGCGCGGGCGCGACCGGTGCAACTGGCAGCAATGCTGGCGGTGCGGGTGCAACTGGCGCGGCGGGCACCAACAATGGTGGCGCAGGTGCAGTAGGCGCAGCGGGTGCGGCTGGCACCAACAACGGTGGCGCAGGCGCGACCGGTGCGGCTGGCAGCAATGCCGGTGGCGCAGGCGCAGCAGGTGGCACGGGCGCGGCAGGCACGGCTAACGCCGGTGCTGGCACGGGCGGCACGGGCACGGGCGCTTCCGGTGGCAACGCCAACAACCAGACCGGCAACGGTGGTAACGGCGGCACGGGCACGGGCGGCAGCAACACCGCCACCTCCAATGGCGGCGCTGGCGGCAACAACGGCGGCAACTCCAACACCCAGAGCATCGGTAACGCCGGCAACGGCGGCAACGGTGGCGCCGGCGGTAACGGCGGCACGGGTGGCAACGGCGCAGCTGGCGGCAGCAACACTGCCAACGGCGGCACGGGCAATGGCGGCGCAGGTGCGGTCGGCGGTGCTGGCGGCACGGTGACGGTGACTGCAGGTTCGTTCGATATGTCGAACACCATCAGCGCCAGCTTCACCAACGGTGCCGGCATTATGGTTAACAGCCAAAACACCGGTATCGCTGCTTCCGTCATGCAAAGCGTGAACGTTCAGGCCAACCTGACCGTCCGCTAAGCTTCGGCGAGTGCAGTTTGTTGTTAGCTGTTAGTAATAGATAAGTAGTGCTGGAAGGATCGAGGGGCCTGCGGGCTCCTCGATCCAGCCAGATTGGTAACGCTCTCACACATCAAAAACACTAAGTAATGGAGAACAACATGACATTAAGAACGTGTTTGGCGGCGAGTGTCTTCCTGGCGCTTAGCAGCACCTTGCCCGCGTTCGGTGACTGGTCCGGTGTCATTGTTCAGACCGAGACGCAAGTGCAAGCTGCGGATTTGCAGCTGCAGCCCGAGGCGCCTGCTGCAACGCAAGAGGAAGCAGCCGGTGGCAGCTTCGAAAATGAAATGGGCGTGCAAGCGCTCGACCTCGACGAGAATCGCGGCCGCGAAGGCACGACGACGCTGAACCAAGTCAACAAGATGACGCTCGACGCAGTCATGACCAACAACGTGACGGAGAACGTGGTTAGCGGCAATAACGTAATCACCGATGGATCGTTTGCCGGAACCAACGGCTTCCCCATGGTGATACAGAATACCGGCAGCAACGTTATTATTCAGAACGCGACCATTCTGAACCTAAACGTCAAGTAAGCATCGGCTCGGCAGTCAAATGAAGAATAATCTGAGCACAGCGCTGTTCGCGCTCGTGCTGATGTGCGGCGGCGCCGCGCGTGCGGGCACGGTAGAGCTCACGCAAAACGGCGCTTGGTATTCCGTTCCCATCACAACGCTCAAGGAAGCGCGCTTCAAGCAAACGGTGCGGCAGCAGGAGGACTTCAGCTGCGGTTCGGCTGCGCTTGCAACCCTGCTCACCTATCACTACAACCGGCCGGTATCGGAGCGCGTGGTGCTCGAAGCCATGTTCGCGCGCGGCAATCAAGCGAAAATCAAGCGCGAAGGATTTTCGCTGCTCGATATGAAGACGTACTTGGAAGGTATCGGTTATACGGCGAACGGTTTTCAGGCGCCGCTTGAGAAGCTTGTTGATACGACCACGCCGGCGATCGTGCTGGTGCGCGAGAACGGTTATAACCACTTCGTCGTGGTCAAAGGGTTAAACGAGCGCAAAGTGCTGGTTGGCGACCCGGCTATCGGCACACGCGTGGTGCCGCGCGAGCAGTTCAACCAGTTATGGACGAATGGAATCGTATTCGTCATTCATGGCAAAGGCGTCAAAGGCAGCTTCAACGCTTCGGCCGACTGGGCGATTCGTCCCAGCGCGCCATTGGGCGAAGCAATCGCCCGGGAAAGTCTGGCTAACATCACAGTATCGCGCTTTGGATCAGGCGACTTCTAGATTGCAGAGGCGTACCTATATGAGTATGAACAAAAGCACACTGTTTCTCGGTATCGCGCTGGCGCTCGGTAGCGGCGGCATGAGCCGCGCGGAAAGTGATAACGTTTGGCCGATCGATGCCTCGCTTCAAGGCGATGTGCTGGAAGAGATGCGCGGCGGCATGCTGACCGAACATGGGCTAAGCGTGAATGTCGGCTTGCAGCGCGATGTTTACATCAATGGCGAGTTGGTTTCCACTACTACGCTGACGTTGACGGAGCTGACGCGCTTGCTCGGCGGCGCTGCACCGCGGGCCGAACTCGGCGGCGATGCCGGCATGTTGGTGCAGACTGGCGCTGGCAACACCAGCGTCATGCCGCTCGATTCGTCCTCTTTCGCTACTGTTATCCAGAACACGCTGGATAACCAGGTCATTCGCGGCGTCACCCAGATCAATGCGGATGTTTCGAACTTGGAGTTGCTGCGCGGGATGGCGGTGACATCCAGTGCCGCGGAGATGATCGGCCGCTCGCGCTAGGGCAGCGCAGCAGTATTTCTCTGTTCGTCGCATAGGCCGCACCGCGTGCGGCTGAGCGAGCCGACGACAGAACTGACGTTCACGGCGAATAGCGATCGGCGCCATCTCGCGATCCGCGCCAACATCTGGTAAGGCAAACCCGCGAGGCTTGCCCCCGTCGCGCCAAAAGCGAGTCCAATCTCTCCTCGATTCAAGAGCCTCGATTTAGGGCCACGCTTTGCGTGGCCGCACGGCTACAAATCAAGGCCTCTTTGACCGAGGCCCATCCAGAGGTTGTTCCTAGTTCTTAGTGACGGTGGTCGGCACGCGCAGACGTAAAGTCACGTCCGGCGTATCTTTAGTCACGCCGATGCCGAGCGACCAATTCCAGGTGCGCTTGGTGGAGGAGCGATACGAGTAACCCAGCGAGAGTGTGCCGAGCTGAGTCGAGGTCGTCGCGGGCGGCACGACGCCGTCTTGTTCCAGTTTGCCGATGGTGCTGTGTTCGTAGCCGACGCTGAACGAGGCTTTCTCGTTCAGACCCAAGCCCATGCCGAAGCTGAAACCAAAAATGTCGCCGGGGTCAATGCGGCCATAACCGTTACCGACATTGCGTTCAAAGTTGTGCAGATAGCTGAGGTTGCCGAAAAATACGACCGGGTCTGACGGATAAATGGCCGACACTCCAAGCTGCAAACCATAAAAACCCGAGCCGGTCGGCAATTCTTTCTGCAGCAGCCCGCTGCCCGCGAACGGTGAGAACGTCTCGACCTCAAACGGGCTTTCGCCGGTGCGCGTTTTGAAGCGCACGCTGCCGACGTAGTACGCTTTGTCCGGTGCCGGCTGATTCAGCTGGTAGCGCGCAGTGAGTTCAACGTCGCCGAGTTTGCTGCCATCGGCAGTGAATGCGCGCTCGGTTTGCAGCGTATTTTCATCCTCGCCGAACGGTCGGGCGATGGTGCTGTCACGCCGGTAGACGAAAGGCACGCGCGCTTCGACCTCGAGGCGATTGGTCAAACCGTAACGGCCGGTGAGCGCCGCCGTCCACGTGCTGCGATTGACGGTGCGGACATCAATCAAGCCAACCACGATGGTTGGCAGCACCGAAAAACCGGCAATGGCCGCGCGGTTGTTGGTCGAATAGTCATACTGCAGTGACGGCTCCAAGACCAGCCGCGCCTTGGGGGTGAGCACGCCAGGTTGCTGGAACAGCGGCGCAACTTCTGGCGGTTTCGTGTCTTTGGGTTTATCGGGTGCCTGGCCCACGGTGCCGGGGCCGCCAGTGCCCGGCGCGCCCGCGGCGGGCGGCGCGTTCGAGGGTTGTGGTTTAGGCGGGGTAGCTGTCTGCCCGCCCGTTTGCTGCGGCTGATTCTGCGCTTGCTGTTGGCTGGCATTCGGCGTGCCGCGTCCGGCGTAGAGGTCCAACACGCGATCGGGTTGCGGCAAGCGGCGATTCAAATCCGCCGTCTGCGTTTCGATTTGTCGTTGCAGTTCTTCGATTTGAGTTTGCTGCGCTTCCAGCGAGCGCCGGTCCTGCTCTGACTTGCGTTGCTGCTCCTCCAGCGATTGCTTCAATTCACGCAGCTGCTGGGCTTGCACTTCGATCTGCTGCTTCAGCTCGCCGAGTTCAGGCTCGGCGGCCGTAGCCAGGGCGGTCGCGCTTAGCGCGAGCAGGGCAAAAGTTGTTTGTTTGTACATAGTTCTGTGCCTTCTCGAAAAACGCGAAACTTCGCTATTAAGCCGAAGCGTCGCCGCTGCTGCGCGGGCCGATATCGAGCTTATCCATCAGCCGATACAGCGTTACCCGCGACACACCCAATTCGCGCGCCGCCCGCGAAACGTTGTTGTCATGCGCCTTTAAAGTCAGCTGGATCATCTCTTTTTCGGCGGCAGCGCGGGCGCTGGATAGATTGACGACATTGCTCAAATCGTCCGGCATGGATAGCCCAAGATCTTCAGGCGTGACCAGCCGGTGCTCGCCCATGATGAGAGCGCGTTGCACGCGGTTCACTAGTTCACGCACATTGCCCGGCCAGTTATAGGAGCGCATGGCGTCGAGTGCGTCGCGCGAAAAGCCTTGCACCAGCGCGCTCTTCTGCGCCGCGAACAGCTCGAGCAAGTATGAACTGAATAATTCGATATCGTCCAGACGTTCACGTAACGCTGGAACATTGAGCTGCAACACATTGAGGCGGTAATATAAATCTTCGCGGAACTTGCCTTGACGCACGGCCTGATTCAAATCCACGTGGGTGGCGGCGACGACGCGCACATCGATCTGTAGCCGCTGCGTGGCACCCACCCGCACGATGGTGCGCTCTTCCAGGAAGCGCAGCAGATTTGCCTGTAGTTCCAGCGGCAAATCGCCGATCTCGTCCAAGAACACCACACCGCCGTTCGCTGCTTCCAAGCTGCCGATCTTGCGCTGGTGAGCGCCGGTGAAGGCGCCGCGCTCGTGACCGAACAACTCCGACTGGATCAGATTGGACGGCAGCGCGCCGCAGTTCACGGGAATGAACGGGCCTGCGGCACGTGCAGAGTGGCGATGGACCGCGCGTGCGACCAACTCCTTGCCGGTGCCGCTCTCGCCGTGTATCAACACCGGCGCATCCACGCGCACTACGCGATCGAGTTTGGCGTACAACTCGCGCATGGCGCGGCTTTGCCCGACCATTTGGTAGCGTCCGCTCCACGCGCTGGAGTTGTTGAGGCTTTGCTTGAGTGCGGCGCGCCCGAGAGCATGACCAATGGTCACATTCAAGCGTTCGCGATCAAGGGGTAGCGTATGATAATCGGAGCAGTTCTCCACCAAGAATCTTGACCACTGCGGGTCATTGATGAGATCTTTGGGGAGTATGGATATCCATTCGAGTGAAGTGCGGCTGACCACGCGCCCCAAGGCTTCGCGATTGATGCCGCCCGCATTATCTAACACCAGCACGCCGACTTCCGCGGCATTTTCTGAAAGCGCGGTGGAGAGGCCGCGCATATCTGTTACCGAATTCACTAACCAATTGCCCGCCCGCGCACAGTCAGTCAAATCGACCGCGCTGCCAGCGGGTTGAAACATCAACAGACTTCTCCTCATTCTTCGACCTTCGAGCGTGTTCGAAAAAGTTGTCACGCGCGAGCATCGCCAGGAATAAACCCCGGATAAAGCTCAGAGCCCTAAACTACTAACTACGTCTTCTTGGATAACTGTGCTGCAGCTTTTATAGTTATTCGCGACGCTTGCTCTATTGCTTAACGATGCCGCTCTCGATTTTGATTCTGCCCTACTTACCTGGTAAGTGAATCTGCCGTTCAGGTTATTGCTTTTGGTCTATGTCGGGGTTCTTGACACCGAAGTGCCCCGTGAGCCAGGTGTCGCAAGAATGATGCCACGCGCCGCGCAGTTGCATTAACCGCATCTTATCAAGAGCTTAAGGGGGTGTTAAGTTTTTGTTACAGTAGTGGCTGTAAATCGCACCGACAAAGCGAGAGCTATTTTGTTTTTTTCGGCTGCACCAAAACCGATTCCACGCCGTGTCGAGTTCGACGATAAGCCCAGCGCAACATTACGAATCCCCCCAAAATCATGGGGACGCTTAACCACTGTCCCATACTTAGACCCATTCCAAGTATGCCGAGGAACTCGTCGGGCTCTCGCGTGAATTCCACTATGAAGCGGCACAAACCATAGCCGATCAGGAACAGAGCCGACACCGCGCCGAGCGGGCGCGGCTTGCTGGAGAAAATCCAAAGCACGATAAACAGCAACAGCCCATCGAGTGCTGCTTGATAGAGCTGCGAAGGATGGCGTGCCAGTGCGTGCGCGGCGTCGGGCCATACGCAGCTTTGAGTCTGCGCATCCCACTCGCTCGGGAACAACATTCCCCAGGCGGCGTTGGTAGGGCGCCCGTACAATTCGGCATTCAAAAAGTTGCCGATGCGTCCGAGCATGTAGCCCGGCAGCACCACCGGCGCGATGAAATCCGTGACCGCGAACCAATGTTTCGCGTGTTGCCGCGCGAACAGCCACATCGCGAAGATCACACCAAGAAAACCGCCGTGAAACGACATGCCGCCTTGCCAAATCTTGAATATGTCGAGCACATGAAAAGTCATTTCCGGGTGTGCTGAGTAGTAGGCTGGCATGTAGAACAAAACGTAGCCAAGGCGCCCGCCGAGGATGACGCCCAGCACCGCGTAGAACAGCAGATCGTCAACTTGGCGCTGTGTCCAGCCGGCTTCGGGTTTGCTGCGAGCCCGGTAGCGCATGAGCCACAACGCGACGGCGAAGCCGAGCAAATACATCAAGCCGTACCAACGGATCTGAAGCGGACCCAGATGCAGTGCGACCGGATCAATGCAGGGATGTTTCAGCATGCGCGGTAGCCGGGAAAAGAAACGATTATACGGGCCGCCGCCGCCCGCCCTGCGGGTAAGGTAGTTATAAGCGCGCTCGTCGCGCGCGCCCTTGGCCCGCTCCGCGCAAGACGCTCGCGCCGGCGGCGTCAACATCCAACGCATCGGCGATCGCAAGAAAATTGCCGAGCATTGCCGCGCCGTTGCCTTGTTTCCACGCCAGTCCGGTGGTGACCATCGGCGTCTTTTCCTGCAGCCCCCGGTAGATCACGCCGGTGCGGCGCAGGTGCATAAGCGAGGCAGGCACCAACGCGACACCCATGCCCACCGAAACCAGGCTGACGATGGTTTGCATCTGAATCGCTTCCTGCCCGATACTGGGGCTGAAACCGGCGCGGTTGCAGGTGCCGATGATATCGTCGTACAAACCTGTCGCGAGCGGGCGGGGGAACATGATGAAGGGCTCAGCCGCCAATACGGCCAGCGGCAGGCGCTCCAACGCGCGGGCGCGATGCGTCGCCGGCAGCGCCGCCACCAGCGGCTCGCGAAATACGGCGCGGAAGTTAAGTTGCGCATCGTTGACCGGCCCTAGCACGATGCCCACATCGAGCCGGTCGCTGCGCAAGGCGCCCAGTTGCACGTCGGAGGTGGCCTCGCGCAAGCGCAGTGTCACGCCCGGGTAGCGCGCGCGAAACTGTTTCAACAGCGGCGGCAACACACTGTAGTCAGCCACGCTGACGAACCCGATGCTCAGTTCACCCGACCCGCCGCGCGCAACCTCGCGCGTGCGCAGGCCCAAATTGTCCGCCTGCGCCAGCAGCGCATGAGCATGCTCCAACGCCAGCTTGCCCGCTGCGGTGAGCTCCACGTTGCGATTGTTGCGCGCAAATAGAGTCACGCCTAATTCTTGCTCCAACTGCTTGATCTGGCGCGTAAGGGGCGGCTGCGAAATGTGCAGCGCCGCGGCGGCGCGGCCAAAATGCAAATGCTCGGCGACGCTAACGAAGTAGCGCAGATGGCGTAGTTCCATGCGAGGCCAATCATACTAAATAAGTATCAATAGTGGCATGATATTGTATTGGACGATATCAAACCAGTTTCGTTAAAGTCCGCGCTGCAGCGGCGCATGGCGCCGGATTTGCCGCGTCCGCGAGCGCGCCGCTTTCACGCGCTTGGCGTTCTTTCAACGCTTTCAGGAGTATCCATGCCCAACAATTGGCGCAGTCACATGATCACCGGCGGCGTTAGCCGCTCACCCAACCGTTCCATGCTGCGCGCCGTCGGTTTCAAAGACGGCGATTTCGATAAACCGATCGTCGGCCTGGCCAACGGTCACAGCACCTTGAATCCGTGCAATGCCGGCATTCAGCCGCTGGCCGACGCCGCCGAGAAGGCGCTGTTCGAAGCCGGCGCCATGCCGCAAACTTTCGGCGTGCTGACCGTCACCGACGGCATCGGCATGGGCACCGAAGGCATGAAGTATTCGCTCGTTTCGCGCGAAGTCATCGCCGATGCGATCGAGACTTCGGTGAACGGCCAAATGATGGACGGCGTGCTGGTGATCGGCGCCTGCGACAAGAACATGCCGGGCGGCATGATGGCGATCGCACGCATGAACATTCCGGCGATTTACGTCTATGGCGGCACGATCAAGCCGGGTCACTGGAAGGGCAAGGATCTGACTATCGCCAGCGCCTTCGAATCGGTTGGCGCGTTCACCGCGGGCAAGATCGACAAGGAGGAGTTCGACGCGATCGAGCGCCACGCGCTGCCGGGGCACGGCGCCTGCGGCGGCATGTTTACCGCCAACACCATGAGCTCTTCGTTCGAAGCGCTCGGCATGAGCCTGCTCGGTTCTTCGTCGATGGCCAACCCGGACGGCGAGAAGGTCGATTCCGCGGCGCAGTCGGCGCGCGTTTTGGTGGAGGCGATCAAGAAGAACATCCGACCGCGCGACATCATCACGCGCAAGTCGATCGAAAACGCCATCGCACTGGAGATGGCAACGGGCGGTTCGACCAATGCCGTGCTGCACTATCTGGCGATCGCGCACGCGGCGCAAGTGGAATGGACCATCGACGATTTCGAGCGTGTGCGGCAGAAAACGCCGGTGCTGTGCGACATGAAACCGTCCGGCAAGTACGTAATGACGGATTTGCACCGCGTCGGCGGCGTGCCGATCGTGCTCAATATGCTGCTCAAGCATGGGTTGATCGACGGCAGCTGCATGACTGTCACCGGCAAGACGCTGGCCGAAGAACTGGCGAAGTGGCCGAGTGAGCCGGGCAAGGATCAAGACGTCATTCGCCAGTGGGATAACCCCATGTACAAGCAGGGACACTTGGCGATTCTCAAGGGGAACTTGGCGCCCGAAGGCTGCGTGGCAAAAATTACTGGCCTGAAGAATCCCGTTATCACTGGGCCGGCGCGCGTGTTCGATAGCGAGGGCGACACCATGAAAGCCATTATCAATCGCCAGATCAAGGCCGGCGATGTCGTGGTCATACGCTACGAAGGCCCGAAGGGCGGTCCAGGCATGCAAGAGATGCTCGCGCCCACCGGTGCGCTGATCGGCCAAGGCCTGGGCGACAGCGTCGGGCTACTGACCGACGGCCGCTTCTCTGGCGCGACCTGGGGCATGGTGGTCGGGCACGTCGCGCCCGAAGCGTTCGTCGGCGGACCGATTGCGCTGGTGCAGGAAGGCGACTCCATCACCATCGACGCGCACCAGCGGCTGATTCAGTTGAACGTGAGCGAGGCAGAGTTGGCGCAACGGCGCGCGAACTGGAAAGCGCCGGCGCCACGCTACACGCGCGGTGTGCTGGCGAAGTATACGAAGACCGTCTCTACTGCTAGCAAGGGCGCCGTGACGGACTAAGCCGGACGATACCTGTTGCATGAGGCCGCGCCTTAGCGCGGCCTTTTTTTGCGCGTTTCATCATGCGAGGCGATCAAAGCACGCGATCGACTCGACGTGCGCCGTATGCGGGAACATGTTGACCACACCCGCGGCCGAGAGCGTGTAACCCTTTTCATGCACCAGCACGTGGGCATCGCGCGCTAGCGTGGCCGGATTGCAGGAGACGTAGACGATGCGCTTCGGCGCGTGCGGTACGCGGGTAGCGTCATGCTCGGAGTCGAATGCGGCGGCAGAGAAGGTCGGCGAAATGGCTTGTGCGATGGCTAAGGCGCCGTCCGGTAAGGCCTGTGCGACGGCTAAAGCGCCGTCCGGTAAAGCCTGAGCGACGGCTAAAGCGCCGTCCGGTAAAGCCTGAGCGACGGCTAAAGCGCCGTCGCGTGGCGGATCGATCAGCAGTTTGTCGCAGCGCAGAAGCTGCGCGAGCTGTTGCGGTTCGGCTTTGTAGAGATCGGCGGTGCGAAACTGGATTTTGGCGTCGAGCCGGTTCAGCCGCGCGTTGTGTTGCGCGCGCGCGATCGCGTTGGCGCTGCCCTCAACGCCGGTGACTTGCGCCCCGTGGCGCGCGATAGCAAGGGTGAAATTGCCTAGTCCGCAGAACAAATCGGTGATGCGTTCGCCCGCTTGCGGCTGCAGCAACTGCATGGCGCGGCGCACCATCACTCGATTGACGGCGAAGTTCACTTGGGTAAATTCGGTCGGACCGAATTCTAAGCGCAGACCGAAATCCGGCAGCGCGTAGTCGAGCAGCGGCGCATCGTCAGGGTAGAACGGCACCGCGCTTTCCGGGCCGCTGCGCTGAAACCAGAATTGCACTAGGTGTTGATCGGCGAATGCGCGTAGCGCGGCGCGGTCGGCGTCGCCGGGTTCCTCGAGAACGCGCAGCACCAGCGCCAGAACGCGCTCGCCCACGGCGACTTCGATCTGCGGCAAGCTCTCGCGCATAGCGAGCCGCACAATCAACTCTCGCAGCGGCTCGATCAGGCGCGCGGCGCGCGCATCGAGCGTTTCGCAGCCGTGCATGTCCGCCACATAAGGATTGCGCTTTTCGCGGAAACCGACCAGCACCGCATCTTTCTTGATGACATAGCGCGAGGACAAGCGCGCGCGCTGGCGGTAACCCCAAGGCATGCCGTAGATTGGGGGCAGCAGTTGTTGCACTTCCACTTTGCCGATGCGCTGCAAGTTGTCTTCCAACACGCGCTGCTTGGCGGCCAATTGCGCGAGCCAGTCGGCATGCTGCATGCTGCAACCGCCGCACACGCCGAAGTGCGGGCAGCGCGGCGTAGTGCGCACGAAACTGGCGCGGTGCAGGCGCTGAATTTGGGCAAACTCGAACGTGGGTTTCTTGCGGTACGGCGAATAGTCGACGTGCTCTCCCGGAAGAGCGCCGTCAATAAAGATCGCCTTGCCGTCGGCATGCGCCACACCGCGGCCTTCATGGTCCAAGGATTCAACGATAACCATGATCGGCTACGCCCGGGATGCGCCGCCGCGCACTAGCGCGCGCTCGCGGCGAGCATCACGTCCGCAACGCTATCGGCCCAGTCGGCAAACTCGGGCAACGCCACCAGCGGCGCACCGATGCTGTGCTGCAAATCGGTCACCAACATCACGCCCAGCTCGCGCTGCGGCAGCATTTTTGCGTAGCGCAGTACATTGCCTAGATAGCGCTGGGCGTCCGGAGCGCGTTGCAAGGCGACGCAGCGGCGCACCAGCGCGGCGGCAACGGCGTACTGCAAGTCCAGCGCTTGCGGCGGGCGCATGGTTCGACCTTGCAAGATGGCTTCGATGTCCGGCATCTCGGCCAGATGATCTATGAAGGTCTTCAATTCCGCGCCGGCGGCCATGCCGACCGCGCCCTGCAGGGCTTCGAGCATGAGGTGGGGAATGGCGGCGAACTTTTTCAATGCACGATCGGCGTACTCCCAGGTGCGCGGGCTGGGAAACGCAACCGGATTGGCGCTGGGCTTGAACTCGAACAGCAGTTCAGGACGAAAGCGTAAAAAGGCGATCAGCCGGGCGTCGATATCGTGCTGGTGCGCCCACGTCACCCAATCGTCGAGTTCGGCCTCAACTTCGTAGTGCGTGAAGCGGTTCGCCAGCGGCGCGGCCATGTGGTAGGTCACGCCACGGTCGCCTTGGCGGTTGCCGGCGGCAAAAATGACCCAGGCATCCGGCACGCGGTATTCGCCGAGGCGCCGGTCCAAGATGAGTTGGTACGCCGCGGCGGTGACCGTGGGCGGCGCTGCGGTAATCTCATCGAGAAACAGAATGCCGCGCGGGCCGTGCCGCGCGGTGTCCGGCAGCAAGTTGGGAATCGACCATTCGACGCGCTCGCCGCTGCGAAACGGGATGCCGCGCAGGTCGGTCGGCTCCATTTGCGATAGACGGATATCGATCATCGCCGCGCCGTGTTTGGCGGCGACTTGCGCAACGATTTGCGATTTTCCGACGCCGGGTGGACCCCACAGCATCACCGGTGTATGCACGGCGGCGGCGCTTGCTGCGCCTTCGGCGCGCGCACCGGCGCAGAGAAACTCCGTTTCGAGCACGGTCATGACGTGCGAGGGGCGCATGCAAAAATACTAACATAGGGGGTGGCCCGAATTGGCAGCACGAGCCGGGCCATCGCCGATTAAGGGCTGCGCTGCTTCCGTCGCCGATGCGTTTCTGGTAGCGTGAGGCCCCTCAAAACGAAGTAGCGCAAAATAGCGCAATGCTGATCAATTTCTGCGCGCAATGCAGCGCACGTGTCACCCTCAAAATCCCGCCTGGCGATCAATTGCCGCGCCACGTCTGCGACAGCTGTGGCGCGATCCATTATCAGAACCCGAAGATCGTTGCCGGCTGCCTGATCGAGTGGGAAGACAAGATCGTGCTGTGCAAGCGCGCGATCGATCCGCGCTTAGGCTACTGGACCCTGCCGGCGGGTTTCATGGAAATCGGTGAAAGCGTTGAGCACGCGGCTGCGCGTGAAGCCTTCGAGGAGGCCGAAGCGCGCGTGGAAATCGGCGCGATGCTCAGCATGATCAGCGTGCCGCATATTGGGCAAGTGCATATCTTTTTTCACGCCAAACTCATGGGCGGCAGCATCGGCGTGGGCGCCGAGAGCTTGGAAGTCGGCTTTTATCGGGAGACGGAGATTCCGTGGCGCGAACTGGCGTTTCCCACCGTCAAGCAAACGCTGCAACGCTACTACGCTGATCTGCACGCCGGCGTGCAGCGCGCGCATGTGTTCGATATCGCACCGCCCAGAAGCGAGTGAGTCAAACTTCAGGCAGGACGTGCGTAGAAGTAGCATACATTGGGGTGGATGTTGCGTTTAATAAGAACCATCTTTCTTTCACAAGATAAACAATAACCAGTATTGGATTTCCTCAGCAGATCATGCAACCGCTACAAGGAATCAAAGTTCTCGACTTCAGCACGCTGTTACCCGGTCCGTTGGCGACGTTGCTGCTCGCCGAAGCCGGCGCGGAAGTCATCAAGATCGAGCGGCCGGGACATGGCGACGAAGCTCGCTTGTTCGCCCCTAAGATCGACGGCCACAGCATCAGCTTTGCGCTGCTCAATCGCGGCAAGAAAAGCATCGCCGTCGATCTAAAATCGGCCGACGCCAAGGCGAAGCTGATGCCGCTGCTGCAGAGCGCTGATGTCGTCGTCGAGCAATTTCGTCCGGGCGTGATGGAGCGCTTGGGCTTCGGTTACGAGCAATTGAAAGCGATCAAACCGGACGTGATTTACTGTTCCATCACCGGCTTCGGCCAGAGCGGGCCGAAAGCACAATTTGCCGCGCACGATCTCAACTACATCGCCGACACCGGACTACTTGCCATGAGTGCGGGCGCCGACGGCGCGCCAGTGATACCGCCGGCGTTGATCGCCGATATTGCCGGCGGTGCGTACCCCGCAGCGATGAACATATTTCTTGCGCTGTTGCAGCGCGCGCGCACCGGCGCCGGCTGCAAACTCGACGTGTCGATGACCGACAATCTGTTTCCGCTCGCGTATTGGGCGTTGGGCGCCGGTCAGGCGCTCGGCGCGTGGCCGCGACCCGGCGGCGAAATGCTCAGCGGTGGTTCACCGCGCTATCAGATCTACCGTACCAAGGACGATCGCTTTGTCGCAGCGGGCCCGCTGGAACAGCGTTTCTGGCAGACGTTCTGCGAGATCATCAATCTGCCCGTGGCGCTGCGCGATGACGCTGCCGACGCAGAAGCGACCAAGGCTGCGGTCGCGCAAATCATTCGCAGCGAGGACGCGGCGACGTGGCGTGAACGCTTTGCCGGCCGCGATGCTTGTAGCGTGGTGGTGGCGACGCTCGAAGAAGCGGCGCGCGATCCGCATTTCGTCGCGCGCGGCTTGTTCGATCACCGCATCAAGCTAGGCGCATCCAATTCGCCTGCGATGCCGGTGCCGATCGATGCCGCATTTCGCGGCGACAAGAATCGCGCGCTCGCGTTTCCAAAGCTTGGCGCGGATAACGACTCGATCACGTAGGGCAAAGGATCAAGGCGCACAGCGCCAGGCCACACGCCAATGTGAACGAACGAATACGGTTGGCGGATCCGCTGCGCTCGATTCACCCTACAACACTTGAACCGGGCGATGGTAGCTAGGAGGCAGCGTCTTTCGACAGCTTGGCAAGCTTACCCAAGAACGGTTCGAGCAGCGAGATCAACTGTGCGTAAATCTTGGGCGTGCCGGCCAGAACGCGGCCCGTTTCCATGAATCGCTCGCCGCCGTCCAAGTCGCCGACCAAGCCGCCTGCTTCGCGGATCATCAGCGCGCCGGCGGCCATGTCCCATGGACTCAAGCCAATTTCCCAGAAAGCGTCATAACGCCCCGCCGCGACGTAGCACAGATCCAGGGCTGCGGCGCCGGGCCGGCGCACGCCCGCGGTTTGCCGTGTCATTTCTTCGAACATCGCCAGATAGATTTTCAAATGCTTTAGTTCGCGAAACGGAAAGCCGGTGCCGATCAGCGCTTCGCCGAGCTTTGTGGTTTTGCTGCAGCGGATGCGCGTGTCGTTCAAAAAGGCTCCGCGCCCGCGCGATGCGGTGAACAACTCGTCGCGCGTGGGATCGAACACGACGCCTTGTGACAACACGCCGCGATGCAGCAGCCCGATCGAAACGCAGTACTGGGGCATGCCATGCAAGAAATTAGTGGTGCCGTCGAGCGGATCGATGATCCACTGGTATTCGGACTTATGCGTGGGGGCGTGAGCGCCGCTTTCCTCTGCTAAGATGGCGTGGTCCGGATACGCCTTGCGCAGAATTTTGATGATCTCGGCTTCTGCCGCGCGATCGACTTCCGAGACGAAATCTCTCGGCTTCTTGCTGGTGATGGTCAATTTTCCGATGTCGGTGGAAGCGCGGTTGATCAGCGCACCGGCACGGCGCGCGGCCGTGACGGCAGTGTTTAACATCGGATGCATTGGGGTTTCTCTTTGTTGAGCTTTGATCTGTTGCGTTGCGGGGCGAGTGTGCGGCCCGCACCCCAGAGGCAAGATTGATGCGCTCCCGAGCTAAGCTCGCCGGCGCACCCGCATCTGCACGGCGGGCAATTCTAATATGAATCCCACGGCAGCGCTCGATCGCATTCGCGTCGTGCTGGTGCGCACCAGCCATCCCGGCAACATCGGCGCGGCGGCGCGCGCCATGTTGACCATGGGGCTGACACGGCTCTATCTGGTGGAGCCGCGCTACTTTCCCGATGAGCAGGCCGAGGCGATGGCAACGGGCGCAGTCGATTTGCTCAAGCGCGCGCAAGTGTGCGCCACGCTCGACCAGGCGCTGACCGGCGTGCAGTTCTGCGTCGGCACGACGGCGCGCGTGCGTGATTTGTCGGCGCCGATGGTGGACTGTCGCATCGGGGCTGCACGCGCAGCCGAAGAAGCCGCTGCACATGAAGTCGCGCTGGTATTCGGCGCGGAGATTTTTGGGCTGACGAATGAAGAGCTCGACCGCTGTCAGTTGTTACTTAACATTCCGGCCAATCTAGCGTTCAGTTCGCTCAATCTGGGCGCGGCGGTGCAGGTTGTCGCCTATGAAACGCGCATGGCCGCGCTGCAGCAGGGTATCGCGCACAAGGCCAAGGAGTACGCTACGCAGGAACAACTCGAAGGGCTCTATGAGCACGCCGAGCGCACGCTGTATCAAGTCGAGTTCTTCGATCCGCAGCGCCCGCATCGCATGATGCGCCGTCTGCGGCGCCTGTTCTCGCGCACGCGGTTGGAGGCGAACGAGGTGCATATTCTGCGCGGCATACTCACGCAGGTGAACAAGAAGGCGGGCGGCGGTTAGCGCGCGCCGTGGCTTTGCGCCGCGGCGGGACGTACTGTAGCGGCCCCGACCTCAAGCGCGGTGCGAAATCAGAGCAAGAGCATTGCTTACATTGACGCCGGTGCATAACCCTTTCATACTGTTCCGAGAAAGAAGGAACGTGACTATGTTCAAGCACCTCCGTGAAGACATATCCGCGGTGTTCGCCCGCGATCCGGCGGCGCGTACCGGCTTTGAGGTGTTGACGCTTTATCCCGGCGTGCACGCGCTGCTGCTGCACCGCTTGGCGAACCGATTTTGGCGGCGCGGCTTTAAGTGGTTGGGGCGCTTCGTTTCGCACACGGCGCGCTGGCTGACAGGCATTGAGATTCATCCCGGCGCAACCATCGGACGGCGTTTTTTTATCGATCACGGCATGGGCGTGGTGATCGGCGAAACCGCCGAAATCGGTGACGATTGCACTGTCTATCATGGTGTTACCCTCGGGGGTACCACTTGGAATAAGGGAAAACGCCACCCAACCCTAGGCAAGGGGGTGGTAGTAGGGGCTGGAGCGAAGATATTGGGGCCAATCACGATCGGTGACGGCGCTAAGATCGGCTCCAACGCCGTGGTAGTTAAGAACGTACCTGCCGGGGCGACTGCGGTTGGCATCCCGGCGCGTATTACTGCGGAAGAACCGGCACATCCGCCAGTGGAGGCGTTCTCGCAATATGGGGTAAGCAGCGACGAGGATCCGCTGGCAAACACCGTGACGGGCCTGTCCGCCCATACCAGCGAAATCGATCACAAACTCGCCGATCTCGAAGCCGGCATCGCCGAGTTGCAACGCCGCTTGCAGGAAACGCGCGTGCAGCAGCAGGAGAAACGTGCTGCCGAGGTGACCCAGATTCGCCAGGTGAAATAACGCCGGCCCACATTGGGCGCTTCGACTATAATTGCCACCTAAGCCCTTGAAACTTCAAGGCTGCTAACCCATCTAAGGGTTAAAGGTTCAGAGGAATTGCCATGGCTATTACATTGACTCCCGCCGCAGCGAAGCATGTACAGAGCGCGCTCTCCAAGCGCGGCAAAGGCGTGGGCTTGCGCTTCGGCATCAAGAAAAGCGGTTGTTCCGGCTTTGCTTACAAGGTGGACTACGTCGATGAAATGAGCGAGGAAGATCTCGCCTTCGAGAGTCACGGCGTCAAGGTGGTCGTCGACAAGAAGAGTTTGCCGTTCGTCGATGGCACCGAGGTGGACTACGCGCGCGAAGGCATCAACGCCACATTCAAATTCAACAATCCCCAAGTCAAAGAGCAGTGCGGTTGCGGGGAGAGTTTCACGGTCGAGTAGAGTCTTCGTACCGATCCATCAAGGGAAGGCGGCTGCGGCCGCCTTTCTTTTTTCTGGTTTGACCAATTTCTGGTTTGACCAATTTCTGGTTTGACCAATTTCTGGTTTGACCAATATCGGCGCACCGCTCGGTACGCGGTAGAAGCCGTGGCAGCGGCGGCGGTTTCGGATTCGATAGAATCCCGGCTATGCACGCAATCGAACCGACATGCTGAGCGACCAGGAGCAGATCCGAAACCTAACAATCCACTTGGTTAGCCGCCACCAAGGGTGCAAAAGATATGCTCGCGCGCAGCGGCGAAACCGCTGCTGTAACGCTAACGCGCCGTAGCGACGAAGAGAGAGCTGTTCATTGTTCGCTTCGAAGTTTGTGCTGGTCCCGTCGTTCTTGCTGCTGGTCCATCCCATGGTTTTGGGTTGCGGTGGACGCGCAGCGGTGATCGCAACGACCCCGGCATCAGCTGACTTCGTGTTGCTTGCATCGGCGTGAGAAACGAGCCGCGTTCGGACTCACAGCCGGCTATTTCCGCCGCAGTGCCGCCGGCAAACGAGTGGCAACTACTCACCGTGCTCGTGGGTGTGCAGTTCACCCACATCATGGATTTCATGGTGATGATGCCGCTCGGACCGCAGTTCATGCGCATTTTCGGCATCACGCCGGCGCAGTTCGGCTTGCTGGTGTCGTCGTATACCTTGACGGCCGCGGTCGCAGGGTTTGTCGCGGCCTTTCGCCTCGATCGCTACGACCGCAAACGCGCTTTGCTGGTGCTGTATGGCTGCTTCGCCGTTGCGACGTTGCTGTGCGCGCTAGCGCCGGGCTACACGTTCTTGTTAATTGCGCGCGCGGTGGCAGGCGCATTTGGCGGCGTGCTGAACGCGACCATCCAATCATTTATCGGCGACGCCATCGCCCCCGCGCGGCGCGGCCGCGCAACCGGCACGGTGGCCATGGGGTTCTCGTTAGCGGCGATCGCGGGCGTCCCCGTCGGACTGCTGTTGGCCAATCAGTTTGGCTGGCGCGCGCCGTTTTTTGCAGTAGCAATTGTGGCGGCGCTGATCTGGGTCGCGGCGCTGCGCGTGCTGCCGTCCTTGCGCGGACACGTGGTGTCCGGTGCCCCGGTGCCGCCACTTGAACAATTGCGCGCCATGTTCGGCGAACGCAATCACGTCTATGCGGTTTTGTTGGCCGGCTCGCTCATGCTCGGCGGCTTTTCCGTGATTCCATTTCTCAGTCCCTACTTGGTCGGCAATACTGGTTTGGCGGAAACGCATCTGCCCTACGTTTATCTCGCCGGTGGCTTGGCCACGCTCGTCACTTCTCGTCTCATCGGCATGTACGCAGATCGTAGTGGCAAGCGCCATGCGTTCGCCGTCGTTGCGTTGCTGTCGATCGCGCCGATTCTCATGGTCACCAATCTTGGACGCATGACGATACCCTGGCTACTCGCGGCGACGACGATCATGTTCGTATTCATGTCCGGGCGATATGTGCCGGCGATCGCTTTGATCAATTCAAGCGTGACGCCGCAGCAGCGCGGCAGTTTGATGAGTTTTGTATCGTCTACGCAAAGTGCCTGCTCTGCTTTTGCGGCATTGGCCGCCGGCCACGTCATCGAGCGCACCGCGACAGGCGCGTTGCGGCACTACGGTTGGGTGGGCATATTCGCGGCCGGCATGACGCTGCTCGCGGTGTGGTGCTCGCGCAAGATTCGCACGATCGATGATCGTGTTGCAAGCAACTGAATCAGGCAGCGTAGTGCGCACGCGCTAGCGTTGCCGCAATCCTAAGTTGTTGCCTCGTGCGTGGACTGCTTCTCTCTAGACCTTCAATCCAGCCTTGGTGAGATGTTGCCGGAGACAAATCGGCAGGCAGAGCGCGGCTAGGTTTTCAGGGTAGCGCGAATACGATCAGCTGCCCGGTTTCGCTCGGCATCGAAGCGAACGGCTCCCCCCAGAGTTTGGCATAGGCGCTGGCTGTTTGCGCGCTCCAGCCCGCTACCACGGCAACGTACTGTTTGCCAGCGACCGCGTAAGTAATCACACTGCCTTCGTGCGCCAGGCCGTTATTGTGCGTCCACAGCGTCTTGCCGTTACGCGCGTCGAGCGCTTCGAAGTGGCCATTGGCATGCGGCACGAACAATACGTTGCCTGCGGTGGTGAGCAGTCCCGCCGCCGGGGGTTGGGCATACTCGCGCTCCCACACCAGTGCACCGCTGACCGGATCGCGCGCAGAGAGATGGCCGAACGCGGCGCGCCCCGGCGGGTGCGCGCGCTGCCAGGTGCTGAGCAACTGTGGCGGCTGTGACGTATCGGCGTTAGCGAGCTGCGACAGTTCGATATTGCCGCACCACTCGCGCGCTACTTTGTAGTACATGCCGGTGCGCGGACTCAGCGCGCCAGCGCCATCGCCGATGGCGCCGTCGCCGGACGGGCACATGTTCACATGTTTGCCGATCGGTAGATCGCGCCGGCCGATCAAAGCGCCGGTCTTAGCATCGATCGCGTGCACGAAATTGTTGTACTTGTTCAAGCGCCAGGCATTGGCGAGCGGCAACAATTGCGCGTTCGCGCGAGAGCCAAAGTCGCGTTCGTAGACATAGACGAAACCGTTTTTGTTCGGATGCAGGGCGTAGCGCTTGCCTTCGCGCTCAAACAGCACATGCTCGCCGCCGGCGGAATCAAAACCCCAGACGTCGTGCGGCACTTCCTGGAAGTAACTCACGAGTTTGCCACTGTCGGCGTCGAGCGCGATCACGCTTGAAGTAAACAAATTGTCCCCGGGGCGCGCGCCGTCGCGGCGCCATTCGCTGCCTGCCCAGTCGAGCCGCGGCGTCGGCGCGGCAGTGCCGATCCAAACCGTGTTGCTGTCGAAGTCATAGCTGCCAGTGAGCCAGGTGCCGCCCCCGATAGCGTCCGCGCTGTCGGCGGCGCCCTGCTGCGGCAGGGCGGTGCGGGCGATCGTGTCGAATTGCCACACCTTGGCGCCATTGTCGATATTGACCGCAAAGATCGGCCCGCAGCATCCCCCGGCAGCGCTGTGCGTGCCGATGATCGCTTTATCCTTTACTGCCAGCGGTGCGCCGGCCAAGCGGTATTTGCTCTTGGTCTCAAGCAAGCTCTGGCGCCACAGCAGTGCGCCGGTCTTAGCGTCGAGGGCGAGCATGTCGCGATCTGCGCCGAGCAGAACTTTGTTTGCCACCAGTGCCAAGCCCGGATGGTCACCTGGAACATCGGTTAGGCTTGCGGCGAAGTTCCACAGCGGCGTGCCGTCGGCTGCATTGAGCGCCCAAACGTGATGGGTTGCGGTGACGTAGTACAGCACGCCGTCAGCCACCAATGGAGAGGTGCTGACCGCGGAACGGTTGGCACCGGGCGTGTGCTGCCAAGCGACTTGCAAGCGGACTATGTTATCCGCGTTGATGTGCTCCAGCGCGCTGTAGTGCCAACTGCGGTAGGTGCCGTGGTGGGTGAGCCAGTCCTGCGGCGTAGTATGTGCGTTCAACAAGCGGCCGAAGTCGATCTCGGCGGACAGTGCGCTATGCGCACAGACAGCGAGCGTGAGACCCGTGCCGCAGCGCGCGAACGAGAAGAAGGCGCGTTGCAGCGCCGTAACGTAGCGCAATGTCATAGCAATACCGCTTCCAAGGAGGTGACTGGTTCGCAGCCTAGCGGCCGATTGTGGCAAAGTGCGGCCATAAAGCTGTAGCCGCGATTGCGCGGTGTGAAATAGTCGTTAAGTGCGGTGCTGTAAGCGCTGGCGCCGCGGCGCGACCAACGCAGGTTATGTAGGGCGGCGGGGAGATCTGGACGCCAAACTGTTAGGATAGCTTCAACCTTACCTAGCAAAACTTAAGGAGAACGTGTTTGGATACTTACTATCACCCCCATGATCTCGGCAAGTTTGCCGATATGGGCAAAGGCAACAAAGTGCTTTGGGATAAGTTTCTCGAGTATTACGGCGCCGTGTTCGCCGAGGGCGCTCTGACCGAACGCGAGAAAGCGCTCATTGCCCTCGGCGTTGCGCACGCCGTCCAGTGCCCGTACTGCATTGATGCTTACACACAGGCGTCATTGGAAAAAGGCTCCAACATCGAGGAAATGACGGAAGCGGTGCATGTGGCGTGCGCCATTCGCGGTGGTGCTTCGTTGGTGCACGGCGTGCAGATGCGCAACGTCGCAGAAAAGTTGTCGATGTGAACGGTCCGCTGGCAAGAGCAGGAAAAGCGGCGGCGCTGAGCTTGGTTGCACGCAAGAATCCGCTCGCTGCGGCCCCGGCGCAACTGGCCCGCTTGGCGCAAGTGCAGGGCATTCAACCGTTTGCGCAGAAGATGGGCGCGATCGGCCTGACGCCCTTGCGCTCGACCGGCATGAGCGTGTTCCAAGTCAATGTCGGCAAATTCTGCAATCAGACTTGCCGCCACTGTCACGTCGATGCCGGTCCGGAGCGAACCGAGCAGATGTCGCGAGAAACGGCCGAATTCTGCATGAAAGCGTTGGCGCAAACCGACATTCCAACGCTCGACATCACCGGCGGCGCGCCGGAACTGAATCCGAATTTTCGCTGGATGGTGGAGCAAGCACGCGCGCTTGACCGGCACGTCATCGACCGTTGCAATTTGAGTATTTTGTTGACCGGTCCGCAGCGCGATTTGGGTGAGTTCTTAGCGCGTCATCGCGTCGAAGTGATTGCTTCGTTGCCGTACTTTCGCCCTTCGCAGACCGATGCGCAGCGTGGCGACGGTGTATTCGACAAGTCGATCGAGGCGCTGCAATCGCTGAATCGCTTGGGTTACGGCGTGCCGGGCAGCGGCTTGACGTTAAACTTGGTGCACAACCCGGTTGGGGCGTTCCTGCCGCCCAAGCAAGAAGCGATCGAAGCGCAGTTTCGGCGCGAATTGGCGCGGCAGTACGACATCAAATTCAACCATCTCTATACGATCACCAACATGCCCATCAGCCGCTTCCTCGAGTTCTTGCTCGATAGCGGCAATTTTGAAGGCTATATGGAGCGCTTGGCGAACGCGTTCAATCCGGGTGCGGCGGCCGGCGTGATGTGCCGTTACACTCTTTCGGTGGGCTGGGACGGCGCCCTGTACGACTGCGACTTCAACCAAATGCTGGACTTGCCGCTCGCGCCCGACCTGCCGCAGCACATACGCGATTTCGACGCCGCGAAGCTGCATCGGCGCAATATTGTCGTTGCGAACCACTGCTACGGCTGTACTGCGGGTGCAGGCTCGTCCTGCGGCGGTTCGGTGGTTTAGAATTGCGTTTCTTGGGCGGGTTAGGCACGTTGCGGTGCCAATCGCCGCGCCAACGTAATTTCAACCTAAGCTGCCGCATCGACAGTCGAGGAGGGCTAACATGAAAAGCTTGTTGCGCAGCACGGCGTGGTTGCTAACCGCGTTTACTCTGAACGCCACAGTGGCGCTCGCCAACCTAAACGGCGACGAAGCCGAAGCGAGCACCGACCCGAGTTTCCAAGAGGCTGTCAAAGCCGTCGAAAACAAAGATTGGAAAGGCGCGATCGACCTGCTCAACCAAGCCGCGCAAAAAGACAAGTTCAACGCCGACATCCACAACTTGCTCGGGTACTCGAATCGCAACGCCGGCAATTATGAAGCCGCGTTTAAGCACTATGAAGAGGCAATCAAGCTCAATCCCAAGCATCGCAACGCGCACGAATACTTGGGCGAGGCGTACTTGCTCACTAACAATCTCGATAAGGCGAAAGATCAGTTTCGCGAGTTGGAGCGCCTTTGCCCGCGCGGCTGCGAGCAGCTCGACATGCTCAAAGCGAAGATCGACGAGTTCCAGAAGAAGTCGGCCAGCAGCAACTAAGCGGCATTTGGCGTTTGCTGCTGCTGATGGTGCTGGCGTTAGTCTATACCCCCGGGTTGTAGCGCTCTCTCGATGAAAAGCTGTGCGATCGAGAGCTAGTTACTATATGGAGTAATCCATTTCTTCAGCTGGCGTCGGCAGGTACCCGTCCAGCTTCAAACGCTCAAGTATGTTCCGGACGGCATCGGCGGCGGGCACGTGCTGAGTGTCGATCACCAATTCGGCGTGCTGAGGAATTTCGTAAGGGTCGCTTACGCCGGTAAATTCCTTGACGATGCCCGCGCGCGCTTTGGCGTACAAGCCTTTGCGGTCGCGCGCCTCGCACACCTCCAGCGGCGTTGAGATGTAGATCTCGTAGAAGCCGCCGTACTCGCTGATCATCGCGCGTACCGCGCGGCGCATTTCCGTGTAAGGCGCGATCGGCGCACAGATGGCGATGCCGCCATGCTTGGTGATTTCCGAGGCGACATAGCCGATGCGCTGCACGTTGATATTGCGGTGCTCGCGCGAAAATCCCAACTCGCTGGAAAGATGTTTGCGCACCAAATCGCCGTCGAGCAGCGTCACTGAGTGCGCGCCCATCTCCATGAACTTCGCCAGCAAGGCGCGCGCGATCGTCGACTTGCCCGAGCCGGACAAACCAGTAAAAAACAGCGTGAAGCCGCGCTGCAAGCGCGGCCGATAGCGCTTGCGCAGTTCCGCGGCAACCTCCGGGTAAAGCACCGTTGGGGCGAGACGCTCGCCGCGTTCGAGGCTGGCGCGCAGTTGTGTTTGCGTTAAGCCATCGCGCTGCGCTGGCGCGTCGACAAATTCAACACCTAGCTGGCCAGCATAGGGTGCGAGCGCCGCTGCGCGCACGCAGCTGTCATTGGGCAAAAGCACATGCGTGCAGCCATAGTTTTTATGCACCAGCGCGCGCCATAGGATCTCGCGCAACTGCGCTTGCGGTGATGCGCCTTGCGAGTTTCGTGAGGACAGCGGCAGCAGCGCCAGCATGCCGCGACCGCGCGGCCAGCGTTTGACCACATGCTCATAGCAGCGCAGTCGCGCATAGTGGTCGAGATCCCCCGGCGCCAGGTAGCGCAGCGCCGATTGGCCAACGATAGGTTGGATCAGCACCTGGGCATCAATCTTCGCCGCCGCTTCGAGTATCGCATCGGCCTCCGGGATCATCGGCAACCCAACCAGCGGCGCCGCGAGCACGCGCGACCCGCCGGCCTGATTGAGCGCCGCACGCGCCGCCGCCGGTGTCAGGCGCAGGTGCAGGAAATCATAGTGCGTCGGCAACGCGATCGCTTGCAGCTCACCCGAGATGTAAATGGGGTGCGAGCTTTCCAGCAGATGCCGCACGTCCGGCAAAGTGCGATCCAGCGACCCGTACAACGCGAGCGCCTCCGCCTCGCGATTCGGCTGCCAGATCTCGCGTACCGTCATGAGCGCGAGCAGCAAGCCTTCTGCATCGCGTAACCCGACGCGCGCGCCAGTTTGCAGCGCGGCGGCGAACTCACGCGATACATCGAGGGTGATCGGCATTGGCCAGAAAGCGCCGCTGCTCAGGCGCATGTCCGCGAGCACCGATTCGTAGTCAGCACGCCCCAAGAAACTCGCCAGCGGGGCGAATGCGCCGGTCAGTAGTAGCTCGAGGTCGCAAAGCTGGCGGCCGGTGAGGTCCCAAGCCGCCCGCTGCTGTGCTTCGGTCTTCAGCGCCGCGAGTTTTCCGTCATCAGGTATGAAAGCGGGCACCATCGTGTTGTCACTCAATTCGAGCTAGTTTACCTTTTCACCGTGTTGAATTGGTTGCGTACGCTGCGTTGCTCCAGCACAAAATCAAACAGCGGTCGACTGCTGCATCGCGGCTCGCGTTGAGCGCTGCCGCATGAGTGCACTAGTGATTTTCCTGCAAGACATTAGTGGAACACCTAAGCCAAGATGAGAATGCTACGCGTCGAAGTTTCTTACACTCAACGTGTGACGAATTTACTGCGTTGCACATATCTGCACATCGCTCTGGCAAAATTTTTAAGACCGTTCTAGAGAGATACCGCTGTCAACGAGCCGCTCGATGCCCCTTTTGACTTATGTGGAAGGCCTGTCGATTTGTTTTACATCGCATCTCGGCGTTTCTCGCCAACCTCTTGCAATGCCTTGTTAATCCATATGAATCAGGCTTGGCGCAATAGTTGCTACTTAGAGCTTGGGTTAGGCAATTACCTCAGACAACTCATCGACGGAGAAATATAAATGTTGAGAAGAAAACTTTACCTCGCGGTACTAGGCAGCTTGGTAATCTCCACCGGCGCAACGGCGAATACCTTTGTGAATGGTGGTTTTGAAGACGGCAATAGCAACGGCTGGTCGGTTGGGCAGGCACAGCGTTCGGGAGTAGCAACTTCCGCGCTTGATCCCGCCAACTACTTGAACGGCCAAACCGGGCGTTCGGCGGTAATCACCAGCGGCACCGTTGATCCCCTTGCAGGAGCGGCCGTTTACAGCGGCAACTACTCGTTCCGCGTGGAAGACACGACTACCGGTGGATTGCTGTCTGTTCTCAGCCAGACGGTGACCAACTACACCGACGCGAACATCTTCTTTGCGTGGAAAGCTGTGCTTGAGAACGGCGGTCACACAGCAGAGCAGTCGGCTGCCATGATCATCAAGTTGGAAGACTTGACTGCCGGCAATACGATCATCAACCGCACCTACAACGCAGGAGCTGGCGGTGGATCGGTCGATAACCGTTTCTCACAGCAAGGTAACTTCTTCTACACGCCGCAATGGCAAATCGAGCAGTTGGCGATTGATCAGTCGCTGCAAGGGCATGACTTTAGGTTGACCGTGCTCGCGACCGACTGCGCGCCGACCGGCCATGAAGGCTATGTGTACCTGGATGGTTTTGGCGCGGTCATTCCGCCGCCCGCCGTGCCGGTACCCGCAACGCTCGCTCTGATGGGCGCTGGGTTGCTTGGGCTGCGCTTTTCGCGCCGCAAGTAAGCAGCGAGCTTCACGTTAGCAAGAAGGCCCGCTTCGCGCGGGCCTTTTTGTTTTCTCGTTTTGCAATCGGCCGGATCCGATCCAACAATGAAGGACTGCGCGTACGCGGCGCTTAGCTCCGGCTCGCGCGCTCGACAAGCTTGAGCCATACTAACGCCTGTCTGAAACCTCGGTAGGCCTCATGAACTATTCGATTTGCGTGCGCGAGCGCTCGTCTATGCGCTCCGCCGGAGCGCTGTTTTTTCTGTTGTTTGTCACGTTGAGCGGGTGCGATCGCGCCCCTACCGCAGCCAAGTTACTGTCCAGCGCTCAGCAGCTCGAGGCCGCCGGTGACCTCAAGTCGGCGGAAATCGAACTCAAGAACGCTTTGCAACGGGAGCCTGACAACCCCGACGCTCGCTTGTTGTTAGGTCAGATCTACTACAAGTTGGGCAATCTGGAATCATCTGAGAAGGAGCTCGAAAAGGCGCTCGAACTTCGTCCAGAAAACGCACAAGCGGTAACAACATTAGCTCGAATCTGGTTGCGGCTTGGGAAGGCGGATAAGGTGGTGGAGCAAGCAAAGCTTGCTGCTAGCACCGAAAAAGAAGCGTCGCCAGAACTCCTAGTCATTCGTGCTAACGCATACGCCTCATTGAGCCAGCATGATGAGGCCAAGAACGCGTTCGATCGGGCATTCGCTATCGCACCGGAGAACGCTGAGGTGCTGCTCGGGCAGGCAAAACTCGCGTTATTGGAAAAGCAATTCGACCATGCGCTCAATCTTGCCGACCAAGCGCTTGCCAAGGATCCGAAGCTAATCGAAGCACAGATATTCAAAGGTGATCTGCTTCGCTTCACGGGAAAGAGCGCCGACGCAATGGCACTGTACCGACAAGCCATCGCACAGAATCCGAGCGAACTGGGCGCCCGCTTGAATCTGATTTCTTTGTTGTTGAACGCGAAGCAGGAGCAGCAGGCGCAAACCGAAATCGATGCAGCGCGCAAGCTGGCGCCTAAGAATCTGACGGTGCAGTTCATGCAGGCGCTGCTGCACCATAAAGCAGGGCGCCCCGAGCAGTCCGAGGAAGCGTTGCAGGAAGTACTGAAGGTCGCAGATGATCACACCGCGAGTCTGATCTTGTCTGGTGCAAACCAGCTCGCTCTGGGCCACGCGGAGCAAGCGGTGCAGTCGCTCGGAGTGGTCGTGGCCAAGGCACCAGAGAACTTGCACGCACGCAAGCTGCTTGCCTCAGCGCACCTTGCCAGCAATCAGAGCCAGAAAGCCTACGATGCGGTGGAAGCGGGTCTTAAGCGTGCGCCGGACGATGCTGAGTTGCTCGCGCTTGGAGCGGAAGCGCTGACGCGCTTGAACGAACTCGATAAAGCAAGACAGTACTTCGAGAAAGCGAGTACTTTAGATCCGAACAACTCAGCTCTGCAGGCGCGCTTGAGCGCCTCGCGTATGGCTGCCGGCGACAACGCTCGCGCCGAGTTGGAGGCGGCGGCTACGTTAGGCCCCGAGCAGCAGCAGGCCGTAACAAGCGCAATATCGGCGCAGATTGCTAAGCGTGAGTACGATCAGGCGCTCAAAGCGATCGAGGCGTTCCAAGAGAAGCAGCCCAATAATCCGCTCGCCTACAACTTGCGGGGCATTGCTCTTCTTGGCAAGAAAGATCTAGCTGAGGCGCGCCGAGATTTTGAGCGGGCGCTGAAAATCAGCCCTGATTTTTTCCCGGCGATCGCCAACTTGGCGCGCCTGGATATGATGGACAAAAAGCCGGATGCGGCGAAGAGCCGCTTCAAAGTGCTACTGCAAGCTGATAAGAAGAACTTGCCGGCGATGCTCGCGCTATCGAATCTTGCCTTGTCTGCGAACGAGAAAGCGGAGTCGATCAGTTGGTTAGAAACGGCGCGGCGCGAGAACCCGGAACGTGCCGAACCGCTGCTCGCGCTGGTGCGGCTACATCTCCAGTATCGCGATGCGGCCACAGCGCTGCAGTTTGCCAAGGAGGCAGAAGCTAAGCATCCGCAGAAGGGAGAAGTGCTGGATTTGCTCGGACAAGTTCAGTTGGCAAATAAACAAGTTGATGACGCGCTCGCGACGTACACCAAGCTGACGCGAGTCGAGGAGCGCTCGCCATCTGCGTACTATCGGCTTGCGAGTGTGCAGGCGGCCGCGGGCAAATCAGCTCCCGCCCTGCAGTCGCTTAAGAAGGCGCTGGACCTGCGCCCCGATTTCTTGGAGGCGATGATTGCTTCAGCGGCGATTTACACGCGTGAAGGGTGGCATGAGGAGGCACAGCAAATCGCGCTCGGCATACAAAAGCGCATGCCCAAATCGGCTGCTGGTTTCTTGGTCGAAGCTGATGTCTTTTTGAGCCAAGGTAAATCCAAGGAAGCAGCGCAAGCCGTCGAGCGCGCTTACGCGCTAGAGCCGACTGCGCCAGTGGTGATCAAGTTCCATGAGGCCTTAGTTGCCGCAGGCGAAGCCGCGAAAGCGAAAGGGATGGCGGAGGGTTGGATTAAACAGCATCCCGACGATTTGTTGGTGAGCCAGCACCTCGGCCAGCGCGAGTTAGCTGCGGGTGACTACAAGAGCGCGGCGGCGCGCTATGAAGTGATCGTTGCCAGACAGCCCAACAACGCGCAAGCACTCAATAACTATGCTTGGGCTTTGGGACAGCTTAAACACCCCAGAGCGCTGGAGTATGCGGAGAAAGCGCACGCAATTGGCGGCGATCATCCGACGATTCTCGATACGCTCGGTGTGCTTCTCTTAGACGCAGGCAAGCACGAGCGGGCGTTGAAGTTGCTTCGCGCCGCCGCCGATGCGGCACCTGAGGCTGCTGACTTGCGCTACCACCTAGCCCGCGCGCTTGTTAAAACAGGCGCAAATGATCAGGCGCGTATCGAGTTGGAGCGCGCCCTGGAAAAGGGGCAGCCGTTTCCGGAACTCGAAGCGGCACGGCAGATGTTGACTGAACTAAAAAAGTAGTACTGCTACGACCTGGTCGAGTCAAGCCGCAAATAGCCGCGTTGCAGCGTTTGCGCCAAGTTTCCCTGGCCTAGCGAGCTATTACTCACAATCTCGCGCATTCCAGCGCGGCCGAACCCGGGTATCGCAAATGTCGCGATCGCATCGGCATGACGCCTTGGGCTCGCACCGGCCATTTGCTTGCGCCATACTCTAACCTTTCGGCTTACAACGTGGTGTTGGAATGATCGATTCTGCATACGGTCAGATGCTTTCTTCGTATTGGCGGCCCCTGCTGGTCGCAGTCGCGTTCGCCCTAAGCGGCTGTAGCTCTTCCGTTGATATGATGTTGGCGAAAGCACGTGAGCACGAAAGCAAAGGTGACTACAAGGCGGCGGAAATCGAATTCAAGAACGCGATTCAAAGCGCTCCTAAGCATGCTCAGGCGCGCGTGCTGCTGGGCGATTTCTACCATCGCGCCGGCAACTTGGAGGCCGCCAGCAAAGAACTCGATCTAGCCATCGACCTCGGCGCCGACGCCGCCAAAGTCATGCCCACGCTCGGGCGCATCTGGTTGCGGCGCGGCGAACATGAGAAAGTTCTCGCCGAGGTCGTGCTAACGCAGAAAGAACCGGATGAGCCGGCCGAGATTCTGGTTGTCCGCGGTGGCGCCTACGCCGCGCTCGGCCGCGTGGACGACGCCAAGCGCGTCTATGCGCTCGCGCTGAGTAAACGCCCCGGCTATCACGAAGCGCTGCTCGGTCAAGCGCAACTCAGTGCGGCGGCCAGCGATATGAGCGGTGCGCTTAAGCTCGTGGACGCAGCTTTGGCCAAAGATCCGAAGTTCGCAAATGCACAGGTGTTCAAGGCAGATTTGCTTCGGGCAAGCGGTAAGGCCGCCGAGGCCGTCACGCTGTACCGGCAGGCAATCGCGTTGCAGCCGAATGAACTTGCGCCCCGAGTCAATCTCGTTTCGGCGCTGTTGGACTTGGGCCATGAGCAGGAGGCGCAGCAGGAGATCGATGCAGCGCTCAAGCTTGCTCCGAAGCACTTGAGTGTCGCGTTTGCTCAGGCTCAGTTGCACAACAAGGCCGGGCGTTATGCGCAATCGGAAGAAGCGGTCCAGTTGATCCTGCGCGTCTTGCCGGCGCATGTCCCCAGCCTGGTGCTCTCCGGCTCGAATCACATTGGGCTAGGTCAGCCTGAGAGGGCCGTGGCGGCGCTTAGCACGGCGGTGGCCAAGGCACCGCAAAATCTGCCAGCGCAAAAGCTGCTGGCCGCTGCATATCTGTCCAACAACCAAGGGCAGCGAGCGTACGACACGCTTGAGGCAGCGTTGGCGCGCGCGCCAAACGACGCACAGCTTTTGGCCCTTAGCGCTGAGGCGCTGACGCAGATCAACCAGCCAAACCGCGCGCGCGAGTATTTGGGCGGCCTCGATCCCGGCAATCCCGCTGCGCGAGCGCGCGCGCCGCGTGAAGCACAAGAGGAAGACGGCAAGACTCTGGAGCGGCAGCTAGGGCAAGACGTCCCGAAGGAGATCGCAGCGCAAATTGCGCGGGGCGAGTACGAGTCTGCGCTCAAGGCCATCGAAGCTTTCCAGAAAAAACAACCGAATAATCCGCTCGCCCACAATTTGCTCGGTGTGGCGCGCATCGGCCAGAAAGACGTGGCGGCTGCGCGCCAAGATTTCGAGCGCGCCTTGAAGATCGACGCGACTTTTTTCCCGGCCATCTCGAATCTGGCGATGCTCGATGCCATGGCCAATCAACCGGAAGCGGCGAAACGGCGTCTGCAAGCGGTGCTCGAGACGGACAGCAAGCACCTTGGTGCGTTGCTCGCGTTGGTGCGCCTGCATATGCACTTCGGCGACAAGGCAAAAGCCCTTGAACTTGCCAGGCAAGCGCAGACCGGGCACCCGCGCAGCGGGACGGCTCTCGATTTGCTGGGGCAACTTGAACTGGCCAACGGGCGCGCGGAAGCGGCGCTGGTCGCATTCAACAAACGTGTCGAAGTGGAGCGGGACTCGGCCGTGGCGCACTTCCGGCTCGCGAGTGTCCAAGCCGCGCTTGGCAAACTCGCTCCTGCGGTGCAGTCGCTGGAGAATGCGCTCGAATTGAAGCCGGACTTCATCGAGGCGATGATCGCGCTGGCTGCGATCCACACGCGCGAAGGCCGCCATGGCAAAGCGCAGCAGGTTGCACGCCACGTGCAGAAAAGGTTTCCCAAGTCGGCAGCGGGGTTCTTGGTCGAGGGCGACTCATTGCTGCGCGATAAGAAACCGGCCGAAGCGGCTCAAGCCTTGCAACGCGCCTACGAGCTGGAGCCCGCCGCAGCGGTGGTAGTAAAGCTGCATCAAGCCCACGTCGCCGCGGGCGCGGCGGCTAAGGGTCAGAGTGTGGTCGAAGACTGGCTCAAGCGCCGTCCCGACGACTTAATGATCAACCAATACCTTGCGCAGCGCAGTCTCGAAGAGGGTGATTTCAACGGTGCGGTGCGCCGCTACGAAGTCGTGCTAAAGCAGCAGCCGTCCAACGCCGCTGTGCTCAACAACTATGCCTGGGCACTGGCGCAATTGAAGCGGCCCAACGCGCTGGAGTACGCTGAAAAAGCCTATGCGGTCAGCGGCGAAAACCCGCGCATTATGGACACAGTTGGGGTTATCGCGCTCGAGGCCGGCAAAACGGAGCGCGCGCTAAAGCTGCTACGATCGGCCGCGCAATTGGCCCCTCAAGCGGTAGAAATTCGCTACCATTGCGCGCAGGCGCTGGCGAAATCCGGCGCGAAGGCGCAAGCGCGCAAGGAACTCGAACTCGTGCTGGAAGCGGGCAAGCAATTCCCCGAACTCGCCGCGGCGCGCAAGTTGTTGGCGGAGCTGCATTAGCAACGCAGGCGGTCGAGTCCTTGCAAGTAACCGCGCTGCAACGCTTGCACCGAGTTGCAGCCGACTAACATCACCGCTTTCTCGATTTCCGCTTTGAATATCGCAATCGCGCGCTGCATGCCTTCTTCTCCCAAAGCGGCGAGCGCGTAGACGAACGGCCGCCCGGCCATGCAGGCGCGCGCGCCCAGGCAGAGGGCTTTGACAATGTCGACGCCGCGCCGCACACCGCCATCGAGGATGACCTCGGCGTCGCTGCCCACCGCATCGACGATTGCAGGTAGAGCGGCGATGCTGGAGATCGCGCCATCCAACTGCCTGCCGCCGTGGTTCGAGACGATGATTCCACTGGCGCCGTGCTGCACGGCGAGCTTGGCATCGACTGGCGATAAAATTCCTTTGACCGCGACTGGGCCTTGCCATTCCGATTTGCACCACTCGAGCGCTTCCCAGTCATAGCCGAGGTCATATTTGTCGGCGATGAATTGGGTGATGGTGACGACGTCTTTGCCGCCTGAGTTGAGGTCTTTCAAATTGGCAAAAGTCACAGTTGGGCCCAGCGCCACATCGCGCACCCAGCGCCAACATCGCACGGCGTCGAACGCGCTGCGCATGGTGATGCGCGGGGGCACGGTGAAGCCATTGCGAATGTCGCGCTCGCGCGGACCTTGCGTTTTGGTGTCCACGGTGAGCACCAGCACCTTTGCTCCGGCAGCGCGCGCGCGTTGCAGCAGCACGCGATTCATCGCTCGATCTTTCAGCAGATAAAGTTGAAACCAAGGGGCGCCGGACGGTGTTGCGCGTTGCGGCTGGGACGCCGCGCCGGCACAGACTTCCTCGATGCTGCTCGCAGCCATCATGCTCAGGCAAAATGGCATACCTGCGCTTGCGGCGGTTCGCGCAGCAATGACTTCCGCTTTGCGCCGGACCATGCCGCACAAACCGACCGGCGCCATGATGAGGGGCACTTGCGCCGGCTGCCCCAGTATTGTTGTGGCGAGCGAAATCTGAGAAACATCGGTAAACACGCGCGGATGAAAACGCACGCGCTCGAAGTCGCTGCGGTTTGCTCGCAACGTGACTTCGTCGAGCGCACCGCCGTCGACGAACTCGAAAATTGCTTTGGGCAAACGCTTGCGCGCCAGGCGGCGCAGATCTTCGATATTGACGACGTTCATGCTGTGCACCGGTCATAACGCGGCTCAAAGCACCGGGGCGGTGTGTTAACCTTGGCTCTAAATCCGTTCCTTCGCGCATTCATACTGTCTAAACTATTATTCCGTAACTCGCTTTAATTCATGTTTTCTCATTCATACTTTAAATAGTATACCTAATGAAGCGTGAGGCTGCGCCGCGTTTGGCGTGGGGGCTGACCGGCTCCGGTCACTACTTGAAAGAGGCGCTTGAATTTGCGCTGGAACTGCCAAACGTCGACTTCTTTCTCACCAAGGCGGCGGCGGAGGTGCTGCACATGTACACGCACTCTATTACCGAGTTGCGCAAACGCGCGCGTGTGTTTCGCGACACGACCGCGAGCGCCGCTCCGGTTGGCCTATTTTACAAGGGACACTACCATAGCGTGGTGGTGGCGCCAGCCACTTCAAACAGTGTCGCGAAAATGGTAGCGGGCATTTCCGACACTTTGGTGACGAACATATTTGCACAGGCCGGTAAATGCCGCATTCCCTCTATCGTGTTTGCCTGTGACACTGAGCCAGAGGTCTACACCGAGGCGCCGAGCGAGTGGGTGACGCTGTATCCGCGCCGCATCGATCTGGAGAACAGCACCAAGCTCAAAGGCTTCGAACACGTCAGCGTCGTCGACAGTCTCGATGCGATGAAGCGAGCCGTGATGGTACGCTTGGGCGAATTAAACCAGATTGGGTAGCTCGCCCCCTAATGCGCGCGCGTGCTCCTCGATGTCCGACGCTCAACTCGGTGCCGCGCAGATGAGCGATCACATTCTTTTTTTGACTGGCCGGCTCGCGGAGCACAGTTTGCGCAAAGTGCTGGCGCAGTTGCAGCCGGCGCTATTTAGCTACGAAGTCCTCGAGATCGGCTTGCAAGTCGCGGGGTTGATGACGGCGGACATGGTGCAACGCCGGCTCAGCGATTTGCGCGGGGCGACGCGAGTAGTCGTTCCGGGTCGCTGCCGCGGTGATCTCGATGCGCTCACGCGGCACTACGGTGTGCCGGTTGAGCGCGGACCTGAGGATCTTAAGGATCTGCCGCAGTTCTTTGGCCGCAAAGCCAAAGCGGTCGATTTGAGCCAGTACGATGTGCTCATTTTCGCCGAAATTGTCGATGCGCCAGCACTGGACGTTGCCGCCATCGTCGAGCGCGCCGTGGGCTACCGGCGCGACGGCGCAGATGTGATCGACTTGGGTTGCTTGCCCGCCACGCCAATTCCCCATCTGGAAGAAGCAATCCAGGAACTTAAGCGGCTCGGTTACAACGTCAGCGTGGATTCCATGGACGAAGCCGAATTGCGCCGCGGCGCGGCAGCAGGTGCTGACTACCTGCTCAGCCTCAAAGAAGAAACGTTACACCTCGTAGACGATCTGCCGGTTACACCAGTGCTCATCCCCAGCCAGCCGCGCGATCTGGCTTCGCTCGGCCGGGCCGTTGCGGCGATGCAACGCCAGGGGCGCGCCTTTTACGCTGATCCGATTCTCGATCCGATTCATTTCGGTTTCACCGAGTCGATCGTGCGTTACCACGAGTTTCGCCGCCGTTTCCCCGATTCCCCGGTCATGATGGGCGTGGGTAACTTGACCGAACTGACTGACGCCGACACGGCTGGCGCCAACGCCTTGCTGATGGGCATCATGTCCGAGTTGCGCGTGGGCGCATTGCTGACCACACAAGTTAGTGCGCACGCGCGCCGGGCGGTGAAAGAAGCCGACGCAGCGCGGCGCATGATGCACGCCGCGCGAGAGGCGGGTGACGTGCCAAAGGGCTACAGCAACGCGCTGCTGCAAGTGCACGATAAAAAGCCCTTTCCCGATACCGAAGACGAGGTGCGCGACATCGCGCGCCGCGTGCGCGACCCGAGCTTTCGCATCCAGGTGAGCACAGAAGGCGTGCACGTTTACAATCGCGATGGTTTACGCACGGCATGGGATGCGTTTGCGTTCTGGCCTCGACTCGGATTGGAGCAAGACGCCAGCCACGCCTTCTACATGGGCGTGGAACTGGCGCGCGCACAGCTGGCGTGGGAGCTGGGCAAGCGCTACGTGCAGGATGAACCGCTGCATTGGGGCGCCGCCGTCGAGCGCGAGCCCGAGAACGAGCGCGAGCACAAGCAAGCGGGCACCACTTTGACGCACGCCATGCGAACTAAGCCCAAATCCAATGAATGATCGTTTGCGCAACGCTAGCTAGAAATCGAGATGATCTGGGAAACAGTTGTAACCACCGCCGCTTTGGATGGCACCGTGCACATTGCCCCGATGGGAATTCGCGAGCGCGACAACATTGTCGTGCTGTCGCCGTTCCGGCCATCCACCACCTTGGAGAACGTATTGGAAACCCGCAGCGCGGTCGTCAACTATTGCGATGATGTGCGCGTGTTCGCCGGTTGTTTGACCGATCGGCGCGAGTGGCCGACTGTGCCTGCCGATAAGGTCGCGGGTGTGCGCTTGGCGCAGACGCTGGCGCACGCGGAGTTGCGGCTCGATTCCATCGAGGATGACGTACAACGCCCGCGCCTGATCTGCAAGGTCGTCCATCGGCAAACGCACGCGCCATTTCCTGGCTACAACCGCGCGCGCGCGGCGGTGCTGGAGGCCGCGATTCTTGTTAGCCGTTTGAACATGTTGGCGCCCGAGAAGATCGATCGCGAGATCGAATATCTCAAGATCGCGATCGACAAGACCGCAGGGCCGAATGAGCTGCTCGCCTGGCAATGGCTGATGGAAGCGATCGAAAACCATCGCGCCGCGCAGAGTGGCGGCAACTTGGCCTAACGATAAACACGCGCATGACTAAGCTGCTTGCGAGTGTGCGCAACTTAGACGAAGCGCGTCTGGCGTTGGCGGGCGGCGCGGATATCATCGACCTGAAGGAGCCGGCGCAAGGCGCGCTTGGCGCGGTAACGCCGGAGATCGCGCGCGCCGTGGTGGACTTTGTGAGCAGTCGCGTGCCGGTCAGCGCGACCATCGGCGACCTGCCGTGGCGCGCGCAGGTGCTGGCGCCGGCCGTTGCCGCGATGGCGGCGACCGGTGTCGATTACATCAAGATCGGACTGTTCGAGCCAAACGCTGCGACGGCGCTCGATGCCACGGAGACGATTAAAGAAGTGTGCCAAGTGTTGCGGCAGGCGCAACTTCCCATCGTTGCGCGGCCGACTCAGCTCATTGCGGTGCTGTTTGCGGACCGCGCGCCGGAGTTGGGTGTGATTGCTGCGTTCGCCGATGCCGGCTTTGCCGGTGTCATGCTCGATACTGCCGATAAATCGCGCGGCGGCTTGCGTCATTGTATGAAGCCCACCGACCTCAGCGCATTTTGCCGACGAGTGCGCGAACACGGGATGCTGTTGGGCTTGGCCGGGGCGCTGCGCGCGCCGGATGTCGCGGCGCTGCTGCCGCACACGCCGGACTATCTCGGCTTTCGCGGTGCGCTGTGCGAGGACGATGACCGCGTCGCGCGCATCGCGCCGGCGCGCATACGCGCTGTGCGCGCATTGTTGTCGCCGGTGCCGGCGCCGGCACCGGCGTGAATCTAGTCCTTGAACACCGGCGCGCGTTTCTCCATGAAAGCGGTGACGGCTTCGCGGTGTTGCGAGGTTTTGTGCGCGAGCGCTTGAAAGCCCGCAGACATTTCCAGTAGCGATTCGAGCCGTGCATGCTGGCCTTCGCGCAGCAGCCGCTTGGTCATGCGCAGCGCCTGACCCGGGTTAACGGCAATGCGCTGCGCGAGTGCGTTCGCCGCTGTAAGCAAGTCCGCATCCGGCACGACTTGCGACACCAAGCCGCAAGCAAGTGCTTCCGCGGCATTGAGCGCCTCGCCGGTAAATGCCATCTCGGCCGCCTTGGACATGCCCACCACGCGCGGCAACAACCACGCACCGCCGTCGCCGGGAATGATGCCGACTTTGACGAAACTTTCGGCGAAGCGCGCCGACTGCGCGGCGATGCGCATGTCGCACATGCACGCCAAATCGCAACCGGCGCCGATGGCGTGACCGTTCACCGCAGCAATGGTCGGCACTTCCAGGTTGTAGAGTGCCAGCGGCAAGCGCTGTATGCCGTTGCGGTATTCCTCGCGGATGCTGGCGGGATCGAGCTTGTCGTCGAAGAAACGCTGCATATCGCGCACATTGCCGCCAGCGGAAAATGCGCTCCCCGCGCCGGTAATGATCACCACGCGCACGCTGGCGTCGGCATTGATGCGCGCGCATGCGGCGACGAACTCGTCCACCGCGCTGTTGCCGGTCAATACATTGCGGGTGTCGGGCTGGTTCATCGTCAGCGTGACGACGGCGCCAGTTTGCTGATAGAGCAAGAACGAATTCATGCTATTCCTTGCGAATTGAAGAGTTCAGTGCAACTAGAATTGCGCTCGCGACTCGGTTAGTTAGAACGGCTGCCGACGCAACCGCGCACGAAATCCAAAGCATCGGCACTAGAAGCCAGCAAATCCGCGCCGATGCGCTGTTGCCAGAAGGATTCCGCGCCGGCGCATAGCCGCCACTCGTGCAAGCGGCGCGTGAAAAGCTGCAGATCGTATTCCTCGGTCATGCCGATGGCGCCGTGCAGCGCGTGGCCGAGATTCGCCACGTGAGATGCCGCCTCGCTGGTGACGGCTTTGGCGATGGCCGCACGCTGCGCGTAGGGCAGATACGAATCGGAATCGCAGCCGATGCGTGCCGCCATGCTCGCCATCGCACTGTGTTCGGCCATGACGCTGATCTGATGCTGCACCGCTTGAAACTTGCCGATCGGTTTGCCGAACTGCACTCGCTCGTTGGCGTAGCGCAGCGTCATGTCGAACACTCGGCCTAGGGCGCCGGCGATCTGCGCGGCGACAACACAGGCTTGCGCATGGAGCAGGCTGGCGCTGGTTTGCATTACACGCGTGGTGTCGAGCGCAGTCGCCCAGCGCAGTTCGCCCGTGCCGGCGGGTGCGGCGAGCAGATTGCGCTGCGCCTGAGCGCACGGTAGCAGCACCAAACCGGCATCGATCTGCAGCAGCGCCCAGTGAGCGGTGCGCGCGTATGGCGTCAGCCCGCAAATTACATTGTTGCCTTCGCGCCGCGCGCAGCCTAGTGCGATCGGCTCGCTTGGCACATGATGACCGGTGTGTGCGAGCAGGGCGCGCGCGATCATGGTTTCACCCAGCGGCAACGGCAGCGCATGACGGCCGCAACTTTCTAGGATGCCGTAAACGCTGCGCAGATCCAAACCGGCGCCGCCTTGCTGCTCCGCTACTAAGGCATCGATAAAACCGGACTCTTGCAGCGCTTGCCATAGTGCGGTGCTGGCGGTTCCGATGCCGTCGCGTTCGATCGTGCGTACTACTTGCGGCGCGCAATGCTCTTGCAGCATGCGCGCAAATGGCGCGCCGATGGCGTCTTGCGCAAGCGTTTCCGTTTCGCTCATCGCAGCCCCAATCCGCGCGCGATCATGCCGCGCAGTACTTCGCGTGTGCCGCCGCGCAGCGAGAACGACGGCGCGACCTGTGTGACATAGGTGAGGGTGCGCAGCAACTGTGTCGGCAATGTGGCGTCGGGCTGACTCGCCAGCGCGTCGGCGATGGCGATAGGCACGAATTGCTCCAACTCAGTGCCGAGATCTTTGACCAGAGCGGCCTCCACTACCGGACTTTCGCCGCGCGCCAGTTTGCCGGTGACGGAAATGGATAATTCCCGCAGCACGGCGTGGCGCGCCAGCACACGTCCGGCTAGCGCCAGCGACTTGGCGTCTGCGCCGTCCCCACGCAAGCGCAGCCAAGCGAGCCATTCGTTGAGCAGAACGATGCTGGAGTAGAGCCGTTCCGGGCCGCTGCGTTCGAACGCCAACTCGGCAGTAACCTGTTGCCAGCCGCTGCCTTCCGCGCCGATAAGCGCGTCTTCGGCCAGGTCGACATCCTGGAAAAACACTTCGCAAAAATGCGCATCGCCGGTCAAGTCGCGGATCGGCCGCGCGGTGACGCCCGGCAGCGATAAGTCGATGATGAGTTGCGATAAGCCGTCATGGCGGCTTTCGGACGACCCACCGGCGCCGACTTTGGGCGCCGACGGGTGGCCCGTGCGCACCAGCGCAATCATGTAATGCGAGCGATGCGCATGCGTGGTCCAGATCTTTTGGCCATTCAGGCGCCAACCGCTGGCGGTCTTAGTTGCCCGCGTCTTGACGCTGGCGAGATCGGAGCCGGAATTCGGCTCGCTCATGCCGATGCAAAAGAACGCTTCGCCGCGGCATATTTTCGGCAGATAGAATTGCCGCTGCGCTTCAGTGCCGTATTTGAGGATCAGGGGTCCGCTTTGGCGATCTGCGATCCAATGCGCCGCAACCGGTGCGCCGGCATTGAGTAGTTCTTCAACGACCACGAAGCGCGTGAAGGCAGTCTGGCCGGCGCCGCCATAAGCGCGCGGCAGTGTCAGCCCCAGCCAGCCGCGCTGGGCCAGAGCGCGGCTGAATTCAGCGTCAAAACCGCCCCAGGAGCGCGCGCGTTGTTCGGCGGAGACTTTGGGCAGCGCCTCGCGCAGAAATTCGCGCACCGCCGGCCGCAATGCATCATCCGTGACGGGAATCAATTCGCGTTGGAAGGCGTCGAGCATGGGGTTTTTCGCTGGTCGTTATGTTCGGCGCGTGTAGTCGGCGCTATAGCCGGAGTCTACCTGAGGCGCGGAATGCTTGCGTGACTACGCGCGTGCTTTACACCAACTAAGCGGCGCGCAGTTCTTCGCCGATCTGCCAGAGCGCATCCGCAGTGACGATACGCGTATGAAACGCCGCTCCGCGCGTGTTCCATGCGAACAGTTCATCGACGATGCCGACCGCGGCCAGTGCTTCTAGTGAAGCGCTCGGTTCGATGGCGGCGCTTTTCACCACGACTAGATGCTGCGCGTCCATTTCGCGCGCAAGCCATGCGCTTAGACTGTCGCTGCTCATGCGCCAACTCTCTTCGACGCTGGGGCGCGTTTCCAGCAAGTCGAACGGCAGCCATACCGGTGTTTGCTGATGGTCGAGCGCGGTGTAGACCGCTGCGATGCTTGTCGCTGCGATCAATCGTGGTTGCATGTCGCAGAGCATGTAGCCGACCTGCGCCATGGCGAGTAGCGCCATGCGGTGCGCGCTGGCGTCGTGGAAGCGCAATTCGTTTTGCGAGGCGCGCACCGCGTCGGCGAACTTGCCGCCTCCCGGAACGATCACGGCCTTGCCGCGCCCGTGCTCCGCGATGATGGCGAGCCATTGTTTGAGTAGCGGGTTGTGCAACAAACTACCGCCCAGTTTAAATACCCACATAAGTACCAACCCAAGAATTAGGATTGATCTAAAAGAGCAACCGATACTGCCGGGGCATGATCGGACGCGTAACTTGGTGCAGCGATCAACTCGTTAAATTCCAAGTAGGGGCGGCCCAGGCGCTGCGCGAGCTGGCGCGCCAGAAAACGTCCCACGCCGGCGCCGACCAAGGGCGCATCGTCCGGCATGTCGTCACGCGAGAGCACGCGCAATGCCGCGTTCTCGATGTGGCGGCGCTGCTGTTCGGCAAACCAGCCGGCGAGTGCGCGCCAGCGATGCGACGGTGCATCATCCGCATCGCGGCCGACCATACGCGCCAGGCGGCGTGCGCTGGCCAGTTCGCTTTTGTCCTGATGATCGGCGCTCGGCTGCAAATCGGCGTGCGCGGGCAAGTCGCCGGTGAGGCGATGCACGTCGGCGGTGGTAGCGAAATACTCGGCCATCGTTGCCACCCATTGGCCGGCGAACGGCGCGCGTTTGGCAAGCGCAAATAGCGGCGTGCGCACCACGCCCGTATAGACCAACTCGTCGTCCGCCAGCCGATCGCTGTCGTTGGCCGCAATGTTGACGACGCGATGCGCGGCGACTGGCACGAGATCGGTGGTGGTGCTGCCGATATCGACGACCAATGCGCTAGCGAGCTTAGCGGCAACCAAGCGCGCGGTCGCATGCCAGTTGGCCGAGGCGATTTGCGCTGCATTCTCCTGTGCCGTTTCGGGTTCGACAAATTCGCGTTCGCCCGCGTACAGGCGAATGCGCGCGCCATCCAACTGCGCTTGCAGCGACGACAAAATGCTCATCACGCCGGTAGTGCGGTCGGCGAACAGATCCGCCATTTCGCCTGTCATGGTTACTGCGTGATGCGGTGCGCGGCCGAAGGTATCCAGCACTTGATCGATGGCGAGTTCCAGATGCTCCACGCCCTGCCACAGCGGGCAGGCCCACTGCCGGGCCGCGAGCAATTTACCGTTGGCGTCGACCGCGGCGGCCTTGACGTGGGCACCGCCGATATCCCAACCGATGATTGCCGTGTTCATCGCTGTCGGCGAGTTGCTCGTGCTACCAATCCAAAATGACCGGTTTGCCGGTGTTCGGCACGCTGGCCGGCAATTCACCCGTACGATGCAAATCCAACACCAATTGCGCGGCGTTGACGCCGAGCGCGCGCGTCAAACCGGCGTACGAGGTGGTTACGCGTGGATTGACTTCCAGCACGATGAGCGAGCCATCGTGCACGATGAGATCGACGCCAACGTGTCCCCACAAGCCAGTCATCACGGCGGCGATGCGCTCTGCCAGCGCGGCAAAACTGCCGCCGCGATCTTGCTGCGCATTGACAAAAATGCTGTCGAGACTGGGCACGGCGGTGGCGCCGAAATCGTTTAGGGCGTAAGGCGCGGTCGAGACGAACTGCTTATTGATGCTGAGCAGGCGTGCTTTGCCCTCCGCGCACAGCAGGGACAGGCTCATCGGCTGGCCTTGCAACCAGGGTTGCGCGACCAAATTCCAGCCGACCTTGCCCATGAGAAAGGTGCGCGTGGCGGCGACGCTATCGAGGATCAGCATACGGCTACAGCCGGCGCCGTCGTCTGGTTTTACGACCCAGTTGCCGGCGAATTGGCCAACAGCGTCGGGTAGTTCTTGGTTTTCGGCGAAGGTCGGCACGGCCGCAATGCCGTTGGCGTTGAGTACGGCAGAGGTCAGTAACTTGCTGGCACCGGCGCGCACCGCGCGAACGCGGCTGGTGAGCGTCGGTTTGTTGGCCTCGGCCGCCAATTGCGTCAAACCTTCCAGCATGCCGCCGATCTCCGGTGCGATCGGCCAAACCACGTCGGCGTCTTGTACGCCGCGCAAGTAAACGTCGATGGAGTTCTCACCCGCGTTGGGAGTCAGCAAACGCACTTTTTGCGCGAGCGAAGCCTCAAGCGGCGACAAGCGCGCATCGCGCACGCTGGTCACTTCCACGCCGGGCGCGGCCGTGAGATCATGCAGCAGTGCTTGCGTAAACAGGTCGGCCTCGTTGACGAGGCTGGGCGCAAGTTCCTCGCCTTCAATGCCGCCGCCGGTGACAAATTCGTAGACGAACACTTTCATGCAGATAGTTCCGGTTGTCGATCTTATGGGTGGGCTCGTCGTGCATGCGCGACGCGGGGAGCGGGAGCGCTATCAGCCGTTACGCTCCACATTATGCCAGGGCGCCGAGCCGCTGACGGTGGTGGCGGCGCTGCTCGGCCTCTATCCTTTTACGGCGCTCTACATCGCCGATTTGGATGCAATACAAGGCCAGGGCGACCATGGCGCGGTCATCGCGGCGATTCGTCGCGCTAATCCGGCGCTGCAGATTTGGCTCGATGCGGCGGTGAGCGATCGCAACGCGTTCGACGCATTGACTGCGCGCACGCTTTGCGTGCCGGTCGTCGGCAGCGAATCGTTGCGCACCAGTGCATGGCTTGCAGACCTCGCGCCGCAAGCTGCGATCTTGTCGCTCGATCATCGCGACGGCGAACGCCTGGGTCCAAACGAGTTGTGGCAGCAGCCCCAGCTATGGCCGCAGCGCGTGCTGGCGATGAATTTGCGCCGCGTGGGTGCGGCCGAGGGGCCGGATTTGGATCTGATCCGAAAATTGCAGCAAGCGCGCCAAGGCGTGCAGGTATTCGCCGCCGGCGGTGTGCGCGACATGCAAGACATCGACGTGCTGCGCGAAAGCGGCGCCGCAGGGGCTCTGGTGGCCACCGCGCTGCACAGCGGCGCGATTACCAAAGCCGCGCTGCACAGCGGCGCGATCACAAAAGCTACGCCGCATAGCGGCGCGGCGTCGAGATTTTCGCTGCGGCGTAGCGCGACTCATAACTCCTAAATCGGCGTAGCAAAGCGACGACGATTCGTCGGTTGCGCGCGGCGAGCGTGCGCATTTCGCCGCAGATCGCTGGTTCTCTTGAATGCATTGCCACCGAAGTGTTTTGGCATTGACATCTCGCGCGTTATTGGACTACTTTGAGCGTTCTCCGAGATAACCCCACAACAAGCGGAGAGGAAAGCGCTGCGCGCGATGCTGCGCTGCAGCGTATTTGCCACACTCATCAGGAGGAGCACTCAAATGGCTCGAGTTAGAGGCAAGTTGTGCGCCGCCATCCTAGGCGGCGTGTTGATCTCGCTAGGCTCTGCAGCATTTGGCCAAGCCGGCAACGAATGGACGACATACGGTGGCGACTATTCGAATACGCGCTACAGCACCTTGGATCAAATCAACACCGGCAATTTCGGCAAACTGAAGGTGGCATGGCTGCACTCCCTCGGCACGCTGGAAACGCAAGAGGCTACACCGCTTGTGGTCGGTGACACGATGTATGTCTCGACTTCGACCGGACCACGTTACGTTTTCGCGTTGGATGCGAAGACCGGCAAGACCAAGTGGAAATACGAGCCGGAGCTCCCCTCGGACTCTATGGCGACGGTGTGCTGCGGCCTGGATAGCCGCGGGGTGGCTTATGCGAACGGCATGGTGTTCGTCGGTACCTTGACAGCGCGCCTTATCGCGCTCGACGCCAATACCGGTGAAGAAAAGTGGAATGTGCAGGTGATGGATTACAAGACCGGGCACGCCATTACATCGCCTCCGCTCGTCTACAAAAACCTGGTCGTTACCGGTATCGCGGGCGGCGAGTATGGCATTCGCGGTTTCGTTGAAGCCTTCGATCAAAAGACCGGCAAGTCGGTGTGGAAGACCTACACCATTCCGGGATTGAATGAGCCGGGTAACGACACCTGGAAGGGCGACTCATGGAAGACCGGCGCCGGTTCGACGTGGTATGTCGGTTCTTACGACCCGAAGCTCAACTTGGTCTACTGGTCGACCAGTAACGCCGGACCGTGGGGTGGCCACACGCGCGGCAACGATTCCAGCGACATCGGCCAGTATCCGAACAAGTGGACTTCGTCGCAGCTCGCGTTCGATGCCGATACCGGCAAGATCGCTAGGGGCTATCAATACACGCCGGCGGATGTGTGGGACTACGACGGTGTGAACGAAGCCGTGCTGACGGAATACGATAAGCAACCTGCGCTAATGCACGCCGATCGCAATGGGATGTTCTATGTGCTCAATCGGCAGAACGGCAAACTGCTCGCGGCCGATCCGTTCGTTACCGTCAATTGGAACAAGGGCATCGACCTGAAAACGGGCATGCCGGTTGAAGATCCGAGCAAGCGGCCGCGTTTGGGTGTTTGGGCGTGCAACGTTTGCCCAAACCTGATCGGCGGCAAAAACTGGTCGCCCATGTCGCACAGCGCGCAGACCGGTTTCGTGTACCTGCCAGCGTTCAATATGTGCATGGACATCGCTAGCAAACAGGAAGAGCACACACCCGGCAAGTTCTATCTGGCTTCCGAGTTCAATCTGGACATGGCCGGTGCACAGGGCAAGCACTTAGCCGAGTTCATCGCATGGGATCCAGTAAGCAGGAAAAAGGTCTGGTCGATCGAGGAAGATCTCCCATTTGTCGGCGGTGCTATGTCGACCGCAGGCGGGTTGGTGTTTTACGGCAATCAGCATGGTGACGTAAAAGCCGTCGATGCCAAGACCGGTAAAGTGCTATGGCAATTCGATGTCGGCACCGGCGTGATCCAAAGCCCTATGACCTATGTGATCGGCGGCAAGCAATATCTTGCGGTTGTGGCCGGTCGTAGCAAGGGCCCGCCGTCGTTCTTTGGCAAGATCGGCCAGCGTGTCGTCGATGCTAGCCCGGAGGGCGGCCTTCTGGCTGTGTTCGAGCTGGGCAATTAGGATGTAGGGTAAGCAGTGCTCGGTCAGCCAAAGGCTGCTGCAGAGCATTCAAGCAAAACGGCGGGGTGTCGAGCCCCGCCGTTTCACGTATAAGTAATCGCGGAGGATAGTGTGCATACCTATTCAAGATGCTGGGGATCGGTCGCATTGGCGTTGCTGCTCGCCTGTGCATCGGTAGGCGGGCGCGCGGGCGAAGAGAGTATCTAAAACCCGTTCGAGGGGCGTGCCGAATTAATTGACGAAGGCAAGAGTTTGTTCAATCAATACTGTTCGCACTGTCACGGCCCGGATGCGGTTCAGGGCGAGCGGCCGCGTGATTTGCGGCGCTTGACGCGTCGCTATGGGGACGGTGCGACGCAAATGTTCTATACCACCGTCAACAATGGCCGTATGGATAAGGGTATGCCGGTCTGGAAGGGGGTGCTGCCGGAAGAAACCATGTGGCGCATCTACACTTTCTTGCAGAGCGTGCAAGTCCAATGAGGCGCGCGCTTCAGGCGGTGTTGCGGCGGCACGGCGTGCTTCTCGTCGGCGTGCTGTGTTTGCTTGCGGCTAATGTGGTACTCGCGCATGGGGTGACGCTGAAAGTGCAACACTCGTTCCCCGAGGATTCAGCGTTTCACACACGGTTCTTGCTGCCCTGGATTAAGCAGATGGAAGAGGCATCCCATGGGCGGCTCCGGTTTCAGTTGATGTCGGCCGCAAGCTCGGGCACAGAACTGTTTGCGCAAGTGCAGCAAGGGAGTATCGATATTGGCTACGCCGTGATCGAAGATTCCGGGCGCTTTCCTCGGTTTGAGCAATTTGCGGCGCCGTCGGGCGATCGCGCGGCGGCGAGCCGCGCCCTCTGGGAACACGTGCGCGCCAACGATTTGGCAAAGCAGGAATTCAAGGGGTTCAAACTGCTCGCGGTCGGCGTAACAGACCAAGCGGCTTTGTCGGTGGTGATCATGAATCCGGCCGCATTTAAGAGTCTCACCGACGATCTCAAGCAGGAAATCAATCAGAGCAGCGGCGCGGAAACGTCGGCGCGGTTGGGCCAGGCGTACGACGCAGCGGCCAAATAGAGTGGTGACCGACAGCCGCGGTTGAGCGTATCGCGGTTTTTACTCCGCGTGCGCCATGCATTTGGCGGCTCGCTCAGTTCTGCTGCGGACATGCAACGATGCCGCGCCGACACAGGTAGGTCCCCAAGCCGTTCGGCGCAAAATTCTTGGTTTCGGTGAGCGGCCGAGCGGAGCAGTGGACCGCAAACGGCTTGGCTAGTGCCTTGAGTTCCTGATCCGAAAGAGAGTCCAGCAATGCCTTCTCAGGGAGTTCTGTCGCAGCGGGATCGCTCGGCTGATATCCCGGTGTATACCAGCTCTCGCACTGCTTGCCGCCCACCAAGTCCGTCTGCCCACCATGCTGCAGCATATAGCGAAGCAATGCCGGCTCAGCCAGTAGCTGCCGGCGGAACCTGAATTGAAACGTCGAACCGTCTTGGTTGATGGCGATGTATTCATCCGTCGCGGTGCCGACGCGGCCAGTGATGTGCTTGATATCGTCCGATGTAAGTGGTCCGATGCCGAAGCGCCCCTGCAGGTACCGCCGAATGGGCCACAAGGACGTAGCCGACCCTAGCCACTGCTCGCCTGCTGTCAGCTCCCCCGCTTTCGCGCTTCGGCCGAAAGTGCGCGGATCGCATCCGGCATCCAGCAGCAATTCCAGCGTTTTGCGCGGGGCTTCGAGGACTGCTTCTGCAAGCAGACTGCCCTCGCTGGTTCGAGAGCAAACCGATACACCGTGCTTAAGCAAGAACTGCAACCAATGATGCATCTCGTCATCCCAAGCAATTGGCATCGGATTGCCGTTCTCATCCTTGGTGTCGAGAGACCGACTCCAGTAATTCCCATCAGCACCGTCACACTGCAGCGGTAGTTGCAGCGCATCGATGCGTTGCAACAGCTCGGCTGAGCGCGTGCCATAAACATTGAGCAGCACGGTGCAATAGCCTTCCTTCTCGCCGGTCTGGCCGAACAGTTTCGGCAGCGCGAGCGCCAGCATATCCGCATCGCGGCGTTTGACGGCGCATTCGACGGTCATCGCTTCAAGATCAAAGCGCGATGCAACCGGCTCGGCGAGCAGGCGCCGCGTCTTTTCCACATCACCGGCGCACATCGCCAGAAACAGTGGGTTCAGCCGCGTGGGTAACGCGGTATCACCTGCCGCAAATTTTTGCTCGGCTTCCATTACTTCGCGAGCTTTGGCTTCGCGCTCTTGCAACGCTTTGCGCACGGAGCAAGTGTCGAGAGCGAGCGTCGAGAAGGCGGCGCGCCACGTTGCTTCGTTGCCGCGAAATTTCAGCGGCGCCCACTCGCGGTGCCAACTTGGATAGCCTAGGCGATACTTTAGCGAGAGCCTAGTGGAGATCACGGGCCGCGCAGCGCGGTCCATTTGCTTAAGCAGCGCAGTTTGCCATTGATCCTTGTCTAGAGCATCGTCGCGGCAGACCCCCGCATCGCCCGGCAAGCTCGAGATGCCGGGAAACCAAAACTGGCTTTCGGCGCGATAGATACCAGCCGGCAGCGCAGCCGATGCGGAAGGCCAGCTTGCTCCCGCCTGTGTCGGACGCTCAAATCCAGGCAGTGCCTCCAGCGGCTTGCCTTGGAACGAAATCGTTGCCTGATAGGGGAACTTGTTGAGCGCCACCGATCCAACGCCGCGCGTCGCCGGGGCAAGCTGCATCGAGCGCATGGCGTCGAGCAGTAGTGCACCGTATTGATCCATATCCGTTGCTTCGGTTAAACGGATGTTGGCAATGACGCGTACTCCGGCAGGCACTGCGCCGATTAGAAGAGGCTCTTCTTGCAGCGCGCCAGGCTCGAGCCGCTGCATGACGGATCTGAATTTCGCGTTCATCATGCGCGGCTCAATCTCCAACTGCCACACGATCTCGAATATCTTGGTCGAAGTGAACGCCATCACTATTAGTCCCAGGGCGCGCAGCGCGACCCAAACGGGATGTGCGCTGTTCGTCAGTAGCGCCAGTGGGAGCAGCATCGCCGCCGCGGCAGTCAAGGCGAGGATAAGCATGAATGCGCCGATCGCCCCCTCGCTGGCGTGGGCCAGGCCGTAACCCGCCATCAAGAAGCTGCCGAACGCCAGGAATACGACGCCCAGCAAATAAGGCAGCAGCAGCCATCGAGCGAATCGCACGAGCTTGCCGGGGCCGCGAACTGTCGCGTGCTTTTCCTTCATCTGTCCTCCCGCGTTACGCCGCGCACAGTTTACCTATTGCAGCCGAGCGCCGGGTCAAGTTGCGAGCGCAAGTGCCCAATTGGAATCTTTTGCCGCAACTGGAAGTCAAACCCACCATGAGCTGCAAACCGGGCATAAAAGCGGGACTTGGCGTGCTCGCGCTGCTCTTGGGTAGCACTGCAGTGTCGCCAGCCGACGAGGCGACCGCCACGCTGCGCCGCGAGCAGCGGGAGGAGGCGCAAGCGCTGCGCGAGCAGCAAGCACAGGACGATGTTGCGCCGGATGCGGGCGGGGAGCGGGGGCGGAGGCTTGAGACGCAAACGCGCGAGCGCTCCACCCAGGATGCCCTGCACGCGCTTCAATTGCGCGAGCAGTTGCAGTCGTCGCAAATTCGCCAGTTGGGCCAGCAAGCGCCCGGCCAAGCGGCAGGTCAAGGGCAGATTCAATTGCAGCAATTCCGGCGCGAGCGCGAAGCACAGCGATTGCAAAATGAATTGTTGCGCCCGCCTGCGAGCGCGCCGCGGCACTGATAAGCAGGCGCTAATGCTAGTCGAGCGACAAAACAAAAGCCCCGGGACGTGGGTCCCGGGGCTCGGCAAAGCGAACTACCGCTTCTATTACTTCGGCGAGAACGGATGCGGCGAGGAGTTCTTCTTCGCGACTACATCCGCGGGCTTCGGCTCGCCGGCAACGGCGCGCTTGAGCGCTTCTTTGGTGGCGGCGTAGTTGAAGTCGTAGATCTTCTTATCGTCGGCGGCATCCCAGTGGATAAACACGCCCACGCTGACGAAGCAATCATCGGCTTCCGCCATCGGGATCGTGCCGTCCTGTACGCAATCGGCAACGGCCATCGCGACCGCGCGCTGCGCCGGGCCAAACATCTGCACCGCTTGCTTGGCGCCTTTGATGGTGACTTTATTGAACATCACGGTCGAGGGTTTGCACGCTAGGTTGGGTGCGACCACTGCGAGCAGGGCGGTGAAACCGTCTTTGTTGTTGGTTAGCGCGTTGCAGAACGCGGACTCGGCGGCGCTGCCGCGCGGTCCGAGAATCAGGTCGATGTGGGCGATTTCATTGCCGTCGCCGACGAGCGATTCACCCACTAATACGCGATCGATCTTTGCCATGGACTTCTCCTCCTAACGAAAGTGATAAGAAAGTGCGACTGTGAAAAACTACGGCCCAGTGATACTACTGCAACCGCGCATCGGCCGGCGCCAGGGCCCGCAGCTTATATGCCAGCAGTGCCGCAACGGTAAGGTCGGCCGAGGTACCGGGGTTGATGCTTTTGGCCTTCAACTCCTGATCCCACACCTGCAAACGAGGCAGCAACGACTGCGGTTCTTGATTTTCTTCTAGCGCCTGCATGAACGGCGCAGCTTGTAAGCTCACTTCGCGCGCAACGCGATAGCCGTGCTTGCGTACGATCAAACTATCCGGCACGCGAGCCAGTATCGCCAGGTAACACGCAACTGTGGCCCAATGCTGACTGATACCCTGGGCGAGTGTTCGCTCGACACAGGCCAGGCCGAACTCAAGGACAAGACGATACCCGCTCACGTACTGGAGCGCAATAGTGTCACGCTCGGCCGATTCGCGCATGGCTTCGAGCAAACTCACGGTCGGCGCTGCGTTGATGTCGTGGCGCTCGACGCTGCCGAGTCCGCCGGGTTGCGCAAGACGGATCGCTTGGTAGGCGAGTTGCGCATCCGCTACCGTCAGTTGCTCAAGTACGCGTTCGAGCGCCAGCTGAATGGATTCGTGCGCGCCGCGCTGCCAAGCCGCTTGCAGCAGCGGGGCGGCCAGCAGCACGATGCCGAGGTTAGTGTTGGTGTCGACGACTTGGCGCGTGGCGGCGATGGCGGCCAAAATGCGCGCGCCTACAGTTTGGTGCGGCGCGCTGATAGGCAGCGCGATCGCCGCGGCGCTCGCCAGAAACTGCTCGGCTTGCATGCCGTGGCCGGGTGCATTCAAGCTGACATTACCCGGCTTCAATGCCGCGACGTCCGCTTCACACGCCTCGCGCACGGCGCGTGCCAATGCCGCATGCAATTCACGCTCGTTCATCGGCTGTTCTTGATCCCGGTTTGTCCGCTAAGCACTGATTGACCGGAGCGGTTGTGCAAGTCGCCGTAACAATAAATCATCCACTAGTAGTTGGGCGATACTAGGCTTGGTAACGCGCTGTAATGCTTGCCAAGCGGGAATGCTATTGATCTCCACTACGTAGTATGTGCCGTCTGCGGCGCGAATCAGATCCACACCGGCATAGTCCATGCCGATCGCGCGCGTGGCGGCGATGGCCAGTTCACTCAACTCAGGCAAGGCGTTGTCGAGATCGACCGCCTCGCCGGAGGCGCCCTGCGCGATATTGCTGATCCAAGTTTTACCCCGGCGCAACATTGCGGCCACCGCTTGATCACCGATGACAAACACGCGGAAGTCGTGCCAGCGCCCTTCGCCGGTATCGAGGTAGCGCTGCAAATAGTAGACGCCGTTGCATTCCTCCGGCGGCGGCAGCGCATCGCCCGCGCTCAGGCGGCGCAGTCCCGTGCCCTGCGAGCCGAACAGCGGCTTCATCACCAATTGATGGCCGGCGCTGGTTTCGCGCATCAGCACCGCGCGCGCAGTAGCAGTATCTTCCGTGACCCAGGTCGGCAGCGTGGGCACGCCGGCGCGCTGCAACAGAAACGTCGTCATAGATTTGTCGACGCAGCGTTCGATCGCGCGCGCGTCGTTATAAACGGCGATATTCGCTTCGCGCAGCGCGTGCAACACACCCAAGCGCAGCGTGACTTGCTCGAAGCTGCCGCCCGGGATGGCGCGCACGAACGCGGCATGCGGTAACGCGCCGGCGAAGCCCGGCACCACGATCCCGCTCGGTTGAGCGAGATCGAAACCGCAAACATTGAAATTAACATAGCGCGCATCAATGCCGCGCGCCTTGAACGCGCGCTTTAACTCGCGGCCGTGCCAGCCGGGTGTGTCGGTCATGATGGCGATGCGCATGTGCGGAGGAGGAGGTGACGGCAATAGTGCGCGAGGTCGCGAAGCTGTGGTGCTAACTATAACGTTCGGGTCACGGGTTGCTTGTGTCGCAAGGCACGGGTTTCATCCGCGCACCCAGCTAGGACGTGAACGACTTATTCAGCAACTCGTCATTGCGCCTGCCGCCGCGAAAGCTGTTGCCGGTCGCGATGTTGCTAACCAACACTTCTGCCGGCGCGAACAGCTGCGGATCGATTTGGTAGAAATCGTACTTGACGGCTTTGAACACTTCCGCAAACGGCCTGCCGTAGTCGCGCGACTGCGTGCTCGGCAGTTGCTCGGCCAGAGCGCGCGCGGCGTCGTCGCTGCAATCGACGTAAAGCTGCACTGCGCCAGCAAACAATATCGCGTCGTTGGTGCGGCCGATCGCCTTGACGAAATCCGGCGCCGGCGGCGGCAGGGGGGCGTTGCCGGCGCCGTCGACAATCTGCGCCAGTGGAAATTTGAGTGCATGCGCTTTGTGCAGCGCGACTTCGAGCACGCGCGCGACGATTTGCACCGTGCCCGCCAAGCTGCGCGTCGGCGTCAGGATGACTGTGAGGTTTTCGCATTCGACGCTGCAATCGCGCGCAACTTTCTCGATCACTTCTTGTGGCGGCGGCTTGTCTACTTCGAGCACAATGCAGGTGCGCTGCGCTTGGTCGCGATAGTTCAATTCCTTGAATAGCTCTTCGCGCTGTGCCAGCGCGCGCGCCGGGCCCGAACCGAGGGCATAAAACGCGCCTTTGCCTTCGCCGTGCGCCAAGCTCCAACCCGCATATTGACTGCCCAGACAACTGATGACCGGCTCCAAGCTGTGCACGTTCACGCCAAGCGCCCATGTGCCGCTGCCCGAGGTCAGCGCGACACGGCCCAGGCCGCCCATGCAAATTTCCGCGATCAGCCGGCCCGCTTCGAGCCCGCCGCGCGCCTCGATGCCGGCGTCTATGAGTCGAGCGCCGCAGGCATGGCGCGTGACGGCGACGCGATAGGCATTGGCATCGCCTATGAGTTGGTCCACCAAAGGTTGCGCAAGTTGGTTGATGCTAATGGGCATGAGTGGCGGCGGCTGCGTGGCCGCGTCGAAAAATTCCGGCTAGTCTACCGCGAGCGCTTGCAGCATGGCTTGCCGGCGCTCTAATAGGAGCGCGCGCGTGTCGGCGAGCGTCGCCGCTGCCGCGTGCACCATGCAAACGGGAGTTTGCGCGGAGATCAGCGCGCCGGGTTGTGCCAAGTCGCTGCACCAGTTAGGCCAGATGAAAGCGCCGGGTACTTGGCCCGCGCGTTGCGCGTACGCCACCGCATGGGCGCGCGGGGTTTGTGTGCGCAGCGGCGTTCTCGCCAGTTTGCCGCTGCAGGCGTCCATATGCCAGGCGAGCAAACCGCCCGGGCAGTCGGCGTCGTATAAGTCCATTGTGGCCGACGGACGCGGGTTGATTTCAAGTACGCAGTACTCTGTTCCAGAGACGATGAAGTCGATACTGTTGAGGCCGACAAGCCCAGTTGCGAGGACCAAAGTGTCGAGCTTAGCGGCAATATCCGCGGTCACGGCGTGGGGCAATGGAGCGGGCCCCGCGGCGCCCCCGTAGCAGTAGGGTGCCTCTCCGACAGCCACGCTGAGCTGCTCGTTAAAAGCGATGATGCGGGCGCGCGTGCCATCGGCAATGAACAGCGCGGAGCAGGGCGTGCCATCGACGCGGCGCTGAAAATAGTGGCCGGGTTGCGGGTGGTGGCCGTGAGTGAGAGGTAACACGTGCGCACCGCCTTGCTCGCCGGCACGCTTGACCAGCCAACCTGAAGCGGGTTCGGGCGGATACATGCGGGTATCGGGATGCGGCAAGCCAACTTGCCGCAGCAGGGTACATAGCGCCGCAGGTTCTTTAACGGCGCGCACGCTTGCGGCGCTATTGCCGAAGATTCTACGGCCAGCAGCGATGCGCAATAGCGCTTCGGGGTCACGCTCAAAACCGGCAGCGTAGACCAGCGCGTTGCAGCTGCCGCCGAAGCGTTGTGCCAGGCATGCGGCTAGTTCGATGTCGATGTGGCGTTGTTCGACGTCGGCGACGCAATGTGCCGCGCGCGCGTAACGCCGCGTATCGGAATCGGCGAACAAATCGAGCACGACGGCTTCGATGCCCCCTCGTGACGCGGATTGCGCCAACGGGCGGCACCAGTTGCCGACGATTAGAATGGGCGAGGAGCGAGCGCTGTTCATGCGTGTTTGGCGCGTGCTGGGCACTTAGGCGTAGCGCCGTTGGTGCGCGCGCGCCGCTTCGAACCAAGTCTTGCGCGGCAAAGGGTTTTCACACGAGCATGGAGAGATGCGGTGGCAACACGCCTAGCTTCCAGCACGACCGTGATGAAGAGAGCGGCTATTTCCGGTACACCGACGCGCGCATCGGCAGCCCGCTGCTCAGGTAAGCGTGGAAGTACTCGAGATTGTTCATTTTCTCGCTGCCGAGTGCCGGTGGTGTCGCGCGTATCTGCGTGAAGCAGCGCCGAAAATAGGCCTGAAGCGTAAGTAGCTGTTCGCCGCCCCGGCGAAACACCGGGAAGTGCGTTGCCTGACCCACCACCGGGGAAATAATCTCGTCGCGCATAAATCGCCCGGCGAGATCGATATGACAGTTCGCGCAGGCCAGGTTCATCTGGCCGCGCCGCTGGTAGTAGTCTGCTCTGCCGGCTTCGAGCTTGGCGCGTGCCTCGGGCGTTTGTGCACGCACATCGAGACGCGCACCGTCGGAAAGCGTTCTCGCGTAAGACATGAGCACGCCCATAGTGTTCATATCGTCAAGGGCCAACGGCGGCTGCTGACTTTGCCGCAAGCAATCATTGACCGCCATCTCAAAGGTGATGACTTGATTGCGTTGGCGATCGTGGCGCGGAAACGCCGCCGCGGCGTTGCGTCCTCCATTGTCGAAACAATCGGCCAAGCGCTTGCCGTTACTGAATGGGCGCTCCCACATTTGTTTGCCGCGTTCAATGGTGGTTAGAAACGGTGGAAACTCCATAATGTCGTCGAACTGCTTGCGTGCCTCCGGGCGAAACATGAGCGCCCCGTAGGTATAGTCGTCAAGCTTGTGTTCGGGAAAAGCGCGCTGGAAGAAATCGATCACCTTGGCGCGCACTAGTTCCGGTTCGGCCTGGGCCGGTCCGCAGAACACCAGTGCGATCAACCAAATTGCAGGGTTGCGCCGCCCTCGGCTTGGCTTGGTTGACGCTGCAGGCATCAGGTCTTAGGCGCATCCACCAACGTTTCCACGCGCGCTTGCTCGCCAGCGGTGTCAAGCCACGCGATGGAGACTTTGTCGCCCGGTTTTGCGCCGCGCACACGCACTGCCAGGTACGGATTGCGCGACACGGGCGTGCCCCATTGTGCTTGCATAACGGGTTCGCCATTTAGACTCACCGTGACATTTCTGATGTGGTAGGCGGGGATGAGCACACCCTTGGCGTCTTTGCGCCGGCCCGTTTCCATCGGGTGACTCATCAACACTTTTATCTCGGCAACATCGCCGCGCAGCACGGTGCGTGTGCGCATCGGCTCACCCGACGGCTTGCCGGTGAGCGGAGCGCCGACCTCGTACTCGCCGCAGCCGCCGATGGTGACGCGAATCTGCTTGGTCGCCAAGTAATACTTGCCCGCCACCTTGGCATAGGCGCGCACCAGAGTGGTTTCGCCGAGCTTTACGCGCGTCGAAACATAGGATTCGGTGCGGTTGAGGAAATCGAAACTGGCGATCAACGGTTGCGGGTTCTTGTCGGCGAACAGCGTGATCGACTCGGTGTTGGGAATATCGCTGCGAACTTCCAGTGGCACGACAGCGCCGTTCTCCGCCGTGTCCCACGCGCTAGGGAACACGATATCCTGGCTTTCTTGCGCCTCCGCGATGCCCCAGAGCCGCAGCGCTTCCTTCAAATTGCGCGCGTCAAAAGCGGCCGCGTTCCACTCCAGCGCCAACGCTGGCGTGCTTGCCAAAGCACCGAGCAAGGGTGCGGTGCGGGCAAGATGCAGCACACCCATGGCGGTGTGCGTTTTGAGCCAACGACGGCGGGACGGGAGCATTTGCGGCGTGTCAGTGAGCGTACAAGTAATCGACGATTCTATCAATTTCGTCTCTGGTCAAAATCCGCGCCGAACCGAATGGTGGCATGACCGTATCCGGATTTGTCCCGCGCGCATCCCATATTTGCGCAGTGATTTTGGCGCGATCCGGGAAACGTGAACGAAGGTCCTGCAGCGGCGGGCCGATGTTCGCCGATGTCTGCGCTTGTGCATCGGCGGGGATCTGATGGCACGCCAAGCAGTTGCCTTTCTGCCAATCGTGCGCGAGCCGGCGGCCGGCTTCTACGCCACTGTCGTGGTTCGCGGGAGCGAGCGCTGCGCATGCAGTCAGGCCCAAATTCAACGCGATGAGCCAGCTCATGCGCCAGCGCTGCGCGGCTTTGTGCGCCCGCATCGGCAATCTCTCCGGTTTCACTAGTTGGCGCGCGCGTTCGGTTGGCTCTTGCGCTCAGCCTGATACGCGCTCTGGAGTTCTTTCAAGCGCGCTTCCGCGTTGGAGGTGTCGTAGAAATCGCCATCGCGCGTGCGCAGCGCGAGTTGCAGCTGCTCGACTGCCGCTCCGAGCTGGCCACGCAGGGCGTAGGCCTCGGCTTGCGCGCGGTGTTGACGAAAACGCTGTCCAAGGGAGGCATAGCTGCGCGCCTGCAGCTCGTATAAGCGCGCGTCGCCGCTGGTGAGCTGCAGCCGGTCGCTCACCAGCTTCAGCGCAGCGTCGTTGTTGCGCTCGTTCAACAGTGCCTCGGCGTAGCCGTAGGTGAGGGCGCGCGCATCGGGGAAGCGCTTGGCAGCCTCGCGGTAAATGGTCAACGCTTCGGCGGCGTTGCCGCGATCCAATTTTATCTGTGCGGCGAGATGTTCGATAAGGGGGCTCGCGTGTTTGCGCGCGGGCGCCAAGGTCTCGTCAGCGCGAGCGAAATCGTTGCTTCGGTACAGCGCCAGCGCCTTGCCGTAGGCGTGCGCAGCCAGCGCCGCCGGCGCCTTCTCTACCGGTGCCGGATCGAATAGCTTCAACGCTTCGCGCGGCGCGACCGACAACGCGCGCAGCCGGGCGCGGATAAGCTGGAACTCGAGATTGTCCGGCACTTGGCGGTACGGCAGCTGCGCCAAGCGGTTTTCCACATCGGCGATGCGTTCCGTCGTTACCGGGTGCGTGCGCAAATAGGTTGGAACATTGCTTTCATAGGCGCGCGCGTAGCGCTGCAAGCGCTCGAAAAAGCTGCGCATGGCACGCGCGTCAAAACCAGCTTGGGTGAGAGTCTGCAGGCCGATGCGATCGGCCTCGCGTTCATGCTCGCGCGTATAGTCGAGTTGACTCTGAATCGCGCTGGCTTGTGCGGCCGCGATCGCGGCTTGGCTTGCCTGCGAGTTTGAGCGAGCGGCAAGGATCGCGATTGCCACGGCCGCCAATGTGGTCAGAGAATTCTGTTGCCCGCCTTGCACCATGCGCGCGATGTGGTGCTGCGTGACGTGCGCGATTTCGTGGGCGAGCACGCTGGCGAGTTCCGACTCATTCTCTGCCGCCGCGACCAGGCCTGAGTGCACACCGATATAGCCCCCCGGCAGCGCGAAGGCGTTTAGGGAGGAATCGCGCATCACGAAGAATTCAAAATCTTGGCGCCCATCCGGCGCAGCGGAAAGAATTTTCCCGCCTAGGCGGCTGACATAGTCGACGGCTTCGGCGTCGTCCAAGTAACTCGCATCGGCGCGCAGCTTGGCCATGATCTCCTTGCCGATGCTGCGTTCTTGACTGGCGGACAAGGCGCTGCGCGAGCTGTCGCCCAGATCCGGCAGATTCTGCGCCCCCAGATAGGGCGGCGTGAGGGCCAGACATAACGCCAACGCGAGCGCAAGTGCGCGCTGCGTACGCGCTTTCAGGCAAAAGCACGGTAAATTCATGCTGGTATGATATCGCGTTCCCAGTTCAAGTTCCCCCGAACGAAGGCCCACTTCTGCCCGTCGAGGCACCTACCTTCAATTTGCGCGCATGAACGATAAGCTGACACACTTTGATGAACGCGGACAAGCGCATATGGTGGACGTGGCGGGCAAAGCCGAGACGCACCGGGTGGCGCGCGCGCGTGGCCGCATCCTCATGCAGCCGGCCACGTTAGAGATGATTCAAGCAGGCGGTGCAAAGAAGGGTGATGTGCTTGGTGTGGCGCGCCTGGCCGCCATTCAGGCCGCTAAGCGCACTTCTGATTTGATTCCGCTTTGCCACCCACTGCCGCTTACGCATGTGGGAGTAGAGTTTCACGTCGACGCCGCGGCCAATGCGATCGACTGCGAAGTCACGGCCGAGACGTACGGCCGCACCGGTGTGGAAATGGAAGCGCTTACCGCCGTGCAAGTCGGCCTGCTCACGATCTACGACATGTGCAAAGCGGTGGATCGCGGCATGCGCATGGATAATACGCGCTTGGTCGAAAAGCTAGGCGGCAAATCAGGGCACTGGCGGCAGGAATAGCTCTTCGATCAAGCTCAAAGCCGTCGTTGTGGTCAACCTTGCCGTAGTATATGGCTAGTTGCGCTGCCGCGAGCGAATCCTAGGCGCGGCTACCGGCGCTTCGGGAACCAACCAGTCAAGGCGTACGCCGCCTTCGCCCGCCGGCGATAAAACCTGCCATAGCCACTGCAACAACGGCCGCAGGGATTGTTCCAATCGCCAAGGCGGGTTGACGATCAACATGCCGCAGCCGCGCATGCCGAGCGTCCAGGTTTCTGAATGCAGCGCCAGTTCCGCGCGCAAAACCTTGCGCACGCCGCTGTTGATCATCAAGCGTTCAAAGCGGCGCATGATCCCCGGCTGCATGAGCGGGTACCAAAGCGCAAACATGCCGGTATCCCAGCGCGCGTGCGCGCGTTTGAGCGATTGCACCAGGCGTTCAAACTCCCGCGCACGATCAAACGGCGAATCGATGAGCACCAGCCCGCGCCGCTCGCGCGGAGGCACGAACATATTAAGCGCCGCATCGGCGTCCATGTGGCGCACACTGGTCTGGCGATCGCTGGCGAACACCGCTTCGAGTTTGGCGCAGTCCTCCACATTCAGTTCGCTCAACACCATGCGGTCGCGCTCGCGCAGCAGCGTGCGCGCGATGCGCGGCGACCCCGGGTACCAGCGCAGGCGTGCGTTGGGATTGTCGCGCCGCACGCAGTCCAAATATGCCTGCAGCGCCGGCGGTGCGTCGTCGCGCTGCCAAACCCGCGCGATGCCTTGCTCATGCTCCTGTGCCTTTTGCGACCAAGCATGTTGCAGATCGTAGAGCGCGATGCCCGCATGAGTGTCGAGGTAGCAGAATGGCGCCTCTTTCTTATGCAGCGCGAGCAGCAGTTGCGTCAGCAGCGTGTGCTTGAAGACATCGGCGAAGTTGCCGGCATGAAAGAGGTGGCGGTAGGAGAGCATGGTCGTCGGAGCGGAGGGAAAAGTAAAACGATAAGTGCGATGTGAAACGCTAAGCGTGGCGGCCTTGCTGGTGCAGCGCTGGTCCGCGCTTCACCTTTCACGTATTACTTTTCCCGCCGCACTCCTTCACAGTTTGTTGTACTTCGTCGCCCGTCCTTTTGCCTTCGAGACCGGGTATTTTTTCGCGTTGAGCTTGAGTTTGGTGTGTGCCGCGGCGATCGGATCAATGTCGAGTTTATCAGCCAGCCGCAGCAGAAACAGCAGCACGTCCGCGATCTCCAGCGCCACTTCGCGTTTGGTGGCGGCCGGCAAGCGCGCGGCCTGCTCCGGCGTCAGCCACTGAAAGTGTTCGACCAACTCGCCGGCTTCGGCGATTAACGCCATCGCCAGATTCTTAGGGTTGTGAAACTGATCCCAGTCGCGCGCGTCGGCAAAGTGCGCCAGCGCGCGGCTCAGTTCAGCGAGATCGGCGGCGCGGGCAGGTTTGGCCGTAGGCATGGTCTTCAGGCTCCAAATAGGTGGCGCAGGCGCGGGCGCGGCACTTCGAAATCGAGAAACATGAACTGATTGGCTGCGTCACTGGCGAACGTGTCGGCCGCCGCCATACGCTGTTGGCGGCCGAGCTTGCCGAGCGGCACCACGGCATGCTTCTTCTGCGGATCGAGCAGCACAATCTCGCCTACGCTATGCCGTTCGGCGCGGCAACTGCGGTCGACAATCCCAAGTTGGCCGCTGTGCACCACGACGATCACGAAGTACACGGCGGGATAATTGCGCTTGTCGTCGTGCAGGCTGACCGGACCGCAGCCTTGCACGGTGAAGTGGTCGCGGCTAAAAAATGCCATCGGCAGTTGCAACTTAGCCGCCAGATCGATGCGCAAGCGATCGACCAGATCCAGCGAGATGTGCGCGCGCATCGCTTCGAGCAAACATGTTTCGTCGGCTGGAAAGCCGCGCGGGCACAGGGCATGCGCGAGTTGATACAAGGCATCGAGCTGCGCTGCTTCGATGTCGACGCGCAACTTGGTGCGAATCAACGCGGCATGGCGGCGTGGCATGGAGAGTGCAAAGCGCGAGCGAAGTAAACGCGAGGCTGCGAGTGTAGCCTGAGTTAGCTGGCGCGTGCATACTGCATGAATGGCCTCAGGGTGCTCGATCGAGTTGGTGCGCCAGGCGCACGCTTACGCCGAACTGTGCGTGTTGTTCCGCGAGTACCAAGCGCACATCGACGTCGATCTTTGTTTCCAGGGATTCGAGGCGGAGCTGGCGAGCGTCGAGCACATCTACGCGTCGCCGCATGGGGCGGCCTACCTGGCGCGACCGCTTGGGGGAGGCGCCGCAGTGGGATGCGTCGCGCTCAAAGCCAGTGCGCCCGGCATTGGTGAGATGAAGCGTCTTTACGTCCAGCCGGCATATCAAGGCACTGGGCTTGGGCGAGCGTTGGTGCTGAGCATCCTTGATCGCGCGCGGCAGTTGGGCTATGCCCGCATGCGCTTGGATACCTTGCCTTCGATGGCGGCGGCGCAACAGCTCTACCGCAGCCTAGGCTTCGGCGAGATTGCCCCGTATTACGCCAACCCCCTTCCGGGCACGCTCTATATGGAGCGTGGTCTGTAGGTACTGGCTGGTGTTATTACCTTGATAATAGATAATTTGCGATTTCTAGAATACTAGTGCCGCCAGTATTAGGCAAAAGCTGCGTCCGCAGCGAGAATCTGATACATTGGCGCAGCATGAGCTTTCAGCAAATCACGCCCGCACAGTTGCACGCGATGAGGCAAGCAGATGCGCCTTGCATCCTGGTCGATGTCCGCACGAGTCCCGAGGTGATGCGCGGCATGATCGACGGGGCAAGGCATATCGTTCTGCCAAGCTTGCCGGGCAATGTCGATAGCCTGCCGTTTGACCACGATGTGGTGTTTTACTGCCAGTCCGGCGCGCGCAGCGCGCAGGCATGCATGTGGTTTGCGGCTCAAGGCGGCAGGCGTGTTTACAATCTCCAGGGCGGCATTTTGGCTTGGATGCGCGAAGGCTACCCGTTAAGCATTTGAACCTAGAGGCAAGTCGCGGCGAAGCATGAATATGAACTCAGAAATTGCAAAAGAACTCGATGCGCGGGGCTTGAATTGTCCCTTGCCGATACTGCGCACAAAAAAAGCGCTGAGCGACATCCGCCGCGGTGAAGTGATGAAGATCGTCGCGACCGATCCCGGTTCGATGAAAGACTTTGCCGCATTCGCCAAGCAGACCGGCCACGAATTGCTGTCGGCGCTTGAAATTAATCGCGAGTACGTGTTTTTGCTCCGAAAAACTTGAAGAGGCGCGGGGGGGTTGAAGGATGCGCGGGGGGACCCCCTGCCCCCGCGCTCGCTCTCAGAGACACCGTGCATATCGAGCGCGCTTATGCGCGCGGAATGGATCGCTAGCAACGGCGTTGTTGCGTAGTATCAGCGCGCAACGCGTGCCCCATTTATGCACGGCGTATCCAACCGCCTGCGCGGGGGCAGGGGGTTCCCCCGCGCATCCTTATTGAAACCGCGGCTTGCGCTTTTCCACGAACGCCGCGCAACCTTCCGCGAAATCGGGGCTGCGCGCGGCTACGGCGAACGCTTGCGATTCGGCTTCCAACTGTTCGGCGAGCGTGTTGTCGATCGACATGTTCATGAGATGCTTGGTCTGCGCAAACGCCACGGCGGGTCCGTTCGCCAGGCGCGTAATGATTTCGTTGGCGCGCGCTTCCAGTTGATCCGGTGGCACGATCCAGTTGACCAACCCCAAATCCAAAGCTGTTTTCGCATCGAAGCGGTCCGGCAGTAGCGCGAGCTGCATGGCACGGTGGTAGCCGACCAAACGCGGCAGCGAGTACGTGGTGCCGCCATCAGGGATCGCGCCGATGTTGCTGTAAGCGAGCGTGAACAGGGTGTTGTCCGCGGCGATGGCAAGATCGGCCGCAGCTACTAAACCGAGACCGGCGCCAGCGGCCACGCCGTGCACGCACGCGAGCACCGGTTTGCCCATCTGGCGCAGGTTCAAAATCGCCGCGTGGTATTCACGCGTGAAATGCACGATCAATTTCGGCATGTCGGCGATCTTGCCGTGAAACTCGCTAACGTCGCCGCCCGCCATGAAGGCGTTGCCCGCGCCGCGCAGCAATACCGCACGCACGTTGGGATCATCCTTGATCTCCAAGGTGATGTCGCGCAGCGCGAACATGGTCTCGCTGTTCATCGCATTCATCACTTGCGGCCGGTTGAACGTAATGATGCCGATGCGATCCTTGACGCTGTAGAGCGGATTGTCAGCCACGATGCTGCCTCCGGTAGAAGTGGGTTGGTCGCTATTTTGCCACTGCGCCGGCACCGCCGCGCGGCGTCAGGTAGGGCTGCAACATTTGCTGCAGCCGCTGCCGCTGCGCGTGCAGCACCAGCGCCAGCAGCAAGCACAGCGCGCCGTTGAGCAAGAACGCGCGCTGCACGCCGAACGCTTCGGCGATTTGGCCGGAGACCAGCGCGCCGATCGGGCCGACGCCAATGAAAGCTGCTGCGTACAAGCTCATGACGCGGCCGCGCTTGTCGTCTTCGACGATGGTTTGCAGCAGCGTGTTGCAGCAGGCGCCGACCACGATCATGCCGAAACCGACCAAGACGATGAGCAAATGGCTCAGCCATAGACCCGAGTTCAGCGCGAATAGCGTCAAGCCGAGCGCTCCGATCGACTGCGCCACGCGTAGAAACGTCGCGAGGTGTTGCGTGCCGCGGCGTGCGGCAAGCAGGACCGTGCCGAACACCGCGCCCAAGCCCGCACAACTGATAAGCGTGCCGACGGTGCGCGCATCGCGCTGCAGCACCTCGCCGACGAACGCCGGCATGAGCGGGACGTAAGCGTTGATGAGAAAACTCACCGTCGCCAGAATGGCGAGCAGCCAGCGGATCGGTTTGGTGGCAAAGGCATAGCGCAGCCCCTCGCGAAAGCTGTGCCAAACGGACGTGGCTGCAGTCTTGCGGGTCAATAGCGGCAGCCGCATCGACAGCAATGCGATCAAAATAGCAACGTAGCTTAGGGCGTTTAGGAAGAAGCAAACGGTTTCGCCGAACGCAGTGATCACCAGCCCGGCAATGGCGGGGCCGACCAAGCGCGCGCTGTTCATCAACATCGAATTGAGCGCAATTGCGTTGGGCAAGTCGGCGCGATCTTCGACGAAATGCACGAACATCGATTGGCGCGCCGGCATGTCGAATGCGTTAATGGTGCTGGCGATAAACATCGCAGCGATCACATGCCACACTTGCACCACGCCGGTAGCGGCCAAAATGGCGAGCGTAAACGATTGGGCCAATGCGAGCGACTGCGTGGTGAGCAAGATCCGATGGCGGTTCCAACGGTCGCAGAGGATGCCGGCAAACGGCGCGATGACAAGCATGGATATCTGGCTGGCGAAACCCGCCAGCCCCAACAGCGCCGCCGAGCCGCTTAACCGGTAAACCAGCCACATCGCGGCGATCTGATGCATCCAGGTGCCGATCATCGACAGCATCTGGCCGCAGAAGAACAGGCGGAAGTTGCGGTGGCGCAGGGAGCGGAGCAGGTGGGGCATCGCCCTAGGAGCTTAGGCGTCATCGCCGCGAAGCGGCGAGCTCCAAGGCTCTGTTGCGAATCCTGTTGCACCTCGATGATGCGATGAGATCACCGCTCTTGCGGCGATGACGCTCGTTGCGAGCGCGGCCGCAACGGACATCACTTGATTACGACGCCGTCCAGATTCTCTTCCGGCTCAGGATACTTCATCTTCAAGCGTTCCAGCGTATCGATGAGAATGCGCGAAATGAGCAGGTTGCGGCTGCTTTTGGAATCGGCGGGGATAACGTACCATGGCGCATAACTCATGCTGGTTTGGTTCAGCACATCCTGATAAGCGCTCATGTACCTATCCCACAGTTTGCGTTCCTCCAGATCGCCCAAGCGGAATTTCCAGCGCTTGGTGGGATCGTCCAAGCGCGCTTGCAGCCGGCGCTTTTGTTCCGCTTTCGAGATGTAAAGAAAGCACTTGATGATGATCGTCCCGTTATCGGCAAGCAGTTTTTCGAAAGCATTGATCTGCTTGAAGCGGCGCTGTACTTCCTTCTCATCGATCCAGTCGTGCACGCGCACCACCAGCACGTCCTCATAGTGGCTGCGGTTGAAGATGACGATCTCGCCCTTACCTGGCACGACTTTGTGCACGCGCCATAAATAGTCGCGGTCTAGTTCTTCCTTGGTCGGCACGCCGAAGCTCGCCACGCGCACGCCGAGCGGATCGACTTTGTCGAACACATGACGGATGACGCCGTCCTTGCCCGAGGTGTCCATGCCTTGCAGCACCAGCAGCACTTTGTGCTTGTGCTCGGCGTAAAGCAAGTCCTGCAATTCGTCCAGGCGCGCAGCGAGTTCCGCGAGTTCGCGCGCGTCGTCCGCGCCGGTACCGGGCGAGGCGGATTTATCGGCCGGATTCCAGTCTTTGAGTTTGACTTTCTTGCCGGGTTTGACGCAGTAGGTCTTCAGTTTGAGCAAGTTGTTTCTCCGAGCCGTACACCCTGAGCTTGTCGAAGGGCGGCGAGAATTTGTGCGCGCGGCTCGACAAGCTCACCGCGAACGGATAGCGGCACTCAATCTAGCCGCGCTAACTGCGCCTTGAACTTCTCCAGTTGCGCTTCGAAATTTCCTAGGCGCTCGCGCTCCTGTGCCACCACTTGAGCTGGCGCGCGCGCGACGAACGACTCGTTGGCGAGCTTTGCGTTTGCCCTGCCGATTTCGCCTTCCAGCCGCGCGATCTCTTTGGACAACCGTTCCCGCTCCGCCGCCACATCGATCTCAACTTTTAGCATCAAGCGATAATCGCCCACCACCAAGACCGGCGCGCCCGCATCGGGCAGTTCCGCAACGACGCTCACGTCCGCCAAGCGCGCCAGGGATTTCAAGTACGGGGCGAATTCTTCCAGCGTCGCGCGCTCGCCGCTGGCGAGCAGCGGAACCCGCTCGCCGGGCCCCAGGCCCATCTCGGCGCGCAGTGTGCGGCAGGCGTTCACCATCTCTTTAAACAGCGCCATCTTCTTGTTGGCGGCCGCGTCGATGCGCGTGGCATCGGGCGCGGGAAAGGGCTGGACGCTCACCGACGCTTCTTGATTTACCGAAGCTTTACCCGCCATGGGCGCAACTTTTTGCCACAACTCTTCCGTGATGAACGGAATCACCGGGTGCGCGAGCCGTAGCGTGGCTTCGAGTACGCGCAGCAGCGTGTGGCGGGTACTACTGGCGATAGTGTCATCCTGAGACTGAAGCTGAGTCTTAGTCAGCTCAACATACCAGTCGCAGTACTCGTCCCACACCAGTTCATAAATGGCGCGTGCAACGAAATCAAGTCGATAGGTGTTGAAGCCCTCGCGCACTTCGCTTTCGGCTTGCTGTAAGCGGCCGATGATCCAGCGATCGACGAAGGAATGTTTCTGCGTGGTGTTGCTGAGCCCGCAGTCTTTGCCTTCGCAATTCATCAGCACGAAGCGCGTCGCATTCCACAGTTTGTTGCAGAAGTTGCGGTAACCGTCGCAGCGGCTCATGTCGAACTTGATGTCGCGCCCGAGCGTGGCGAGCGAGGCGAAGGTGAAGCGCAATGCGTCGGCGCCGAACGCAGGAATGCCGTCGGGGTATTCCTTGCGCGTACGTTTGGCGATCGCCTCCGATTGTTTCGGATTCATCAAGCCGGTGGTGCGCTTTTTCACCAAGGTTTCGGTGTCGATGCCATCGATCAAATCGAGCGGATCGAGCGTGTTGCCTTTGGATTTCGACATCTTCTGGCCTTCGGCATCGCGCACCAGGCCGTGGATGTAAACGTGATGGAACGGCACGCGCCCGGTCATGTACTTGGTGATCATCACCATGCGCGCGACCCAGAAGAAGATGATGTCGAAGCCGGTCACAAGCACGGAGGAGGGCAGGTAGAGATCGACCGCAGGGTTGGGTTTCCGGGAATCCGGTGTCCAGCCCAGCGTGGAGAAACACCAAAGTTGCGAGGAGAACCAGGTGTCGAAGACGTCTTCGTCTTGTCTCAAGCGTAGTGACAACATCCGATGCTTGAGGCTCTCTACTCGTTTGCGAGTCTGCTCATCGAACCATTCTGCGTCGCTAGCCCGAGCGCTAGCTGAGGCGATTATCTTCGACGCGTCGGCTGCGACTAGCCATTCGATCTCCTCTTGAATCTTGTGCCTTGCTAGCTGCAGGGCTTCCTGTTCGTCATGAGCAACGTAAACGTGGCCCTCCTCGTCGTACCAAGCCGGAACCCGATGTCCCCACCACAACTGGCGTGAGATGCACCAATCCTGAATGTTGTTGAGCCAGTGGTTGTAGGTGTTGACCCAGTTTTCCGGGAACAGCTTCACTTCGCCGCTCGCCACCGCATCCAGGCCCATCTTGGCGAGCGATTCCATTTTTACGAACCACTGCGTCGTCAGCATCGGCTCGATCACCACACCGGTGCGATCGCCGCGCGGCACTTGCATCTTGTGCGGCTTGGCGGAGGCAAGCAAACCTTGCGCTTCGAGATCGGCAACGACTTGCTTGCGCGCATCGAAGCGATCGAGGCCGCGATACTTGGCCGGTGCGTTGTCGTTGATCTTCGCTTGCAGCGTGAAGATATTGATCTGCGGCAACTGGTGGCGCTGGCCGACTTGGTAGTCGCCGAAGTCGTGCGCCGGCGTCACTTTTACGCAGCCGGTGCCGAACTCTTTGTCGACATACTCGTCCGCGATAACGGGAATCTCGCGCTCGGCAAGCGGCAAGCGCACCTTCTTACCGACCAGATGCTTGTAGCGTTCATCCTCAGGATGCACCATGACGGCGACGTCGCCCAGCATTGTCTCGGGACGTGTCGTTGCTACCGTGACCTGACCGCTGCCGTCCATGAGCGGATAGTTGATCTCCCAAATCGTGCCGTCTTCTTCCTGCGACTGCACTTCGAGGTCGGAGATAACCGTCTGCAGAACCGGATCCCAGTTCGATAGGCGCACGCCGCGATAAATCAAACCGTCTTGGTGCAGCTTGACGAAGGTGTGCGTGACGAGCTTGGCGAGCGGCTCGTCCATGGTGAAACACTCGCGTGTCCAATCGCAAGAAGCGCCCAGGCGCCGCATCTGCCGCGTGATGGTGGAGCCGGACTCTTGCTTCCACTCCCAAACCTTCTCGATAAACCGCTCGCGCCCAAGTGCATTGCGCGACTGGCCTTTGCCTTCGAGTTGGCGTGTCACCACCATCTCAGTGGCAATGCCCGCATGATCAGTGCCCGGTTGCCAAAGCGTGTTTGCACCGCACATGCGATGAAAGCGCGTCAGCGCGTCCATGATGGTCTGGTTGAACGCATGGCCCATGTGCAGCGTGCCGGTGACGTTGGGCGGCGGCAGTTGGATGCAGAACGCCGGCTTGTTGGGCGCGTAACCGGCGTTAAAGTAGCCGCGCGCTTCCCAAATGGGATACCAGTGAGCCTCTATGGCGCGAGGCTCAAAACTTTTTGCGAGTTCCATGCGTAATAACAACCGGGAGGGAGTGGCGATTATACAAGACGCCGCATGCGGCCTTCGGCGCGCTGCGGGGATCGCTTCCGAGGGTATTGGCTCAGGCGAAGCGGTAGGCGAAGAGCTTCCGCGCTGTGCAGCGTCGCGGAACCGGCTAGCTGTTAGCCCTTGGAATACAGTTGCTCGTGCAAGATTTCTTCGACGCGCTGCGCAATGCCGCGAGCAAATTGCTCGGCCTCGTGCGCAAGCGCTTGGCGCACCGCAGCGGCGATATGCGCCTCAAGTTGAGCTTGCGTTTGTTCGCGGATGTGCCGAGTCAAGGTGGGAATCACAGCGTCTTCCAATATCTGACGCAACGCCTGCTCGTCTGCAACATTAATAGTCGGAGCGATGCGCTTTGAGGCAATAGCGGTTGTGGCCGGCTGCTCGTTCCCGGGCACGGCAACAACTTCCGTTAACACAGGAATATCGTCGGCAGCGCTGGCGCTATCCGTGCGATGGCGCCCAACTAGCGCTTCCATTTTGGCCAACAAGGCATCGTGGGTCGTTGTCGCATCCGCCCCGCCGCCATGCACTGGTTTGTCGGGCATTGCTAGCGGCTCAAATCGTGCGTGCGGATTTCGTACCCGCGTTCGCGGTAGAACTTGAAGCGCGCGCGCGCTGCGAATTTGTCTTGCTCGTCTCGGCTGACGATCTCGATCAGGCGCTGAAAGCGGCTGAAATGCTCCGGGCGCTCCGCGCACAAGTTGATCAGCACATCGTCGTGCGGCAATGGGGCGGAGACATGGTCCACGACCACTGGCGTTTCCGGCAAACAGGGGTTGTCGGCGCGGCAATGCGGGATAAAGCTGATCGCTGGCTGCGTCCACAACAATCGGTCCACTGCCTGCGTAGTTTGGCTATCCGGTGTGAGTACCGCGACCCGCAGATTGCGTTCGAACGCTTTGCCCACGAGCTGGCACGCGGTCTTGAGCTTGTCGTCCACGTGCGTGTAGAAATCAATTTGGGTCATGCTCAAGGTGCGATATGACGGGCGGAATGTGAAATGCAAAACGCACGGCCCGACCCATCTCGCGATTCACCGTTAATTTTCACGCCTTCGCTCTTCCCATGAGGAAGTGGGTCAACAATCCAACTGGCCGACCGGTGGACCCTTTATCTTTGCCGGAACGGTAGGCGGTGCCGGCTATATCGAGGTGCGCCCAATGGAACTTCTTAGCGAAGCGCGCGAGGTAGCAAGCAGCGGTCACGCTTCCGGCGGGACGGCCGCCGATGTTGGCCATGTCGGCAAAGTTGCTGCTGAGCTGCTCTTGATAATCGTCCAGCAGCGGCATTGGCCAAGCGCGGTCGTAGGCGGCGTCGCCGGCCTGCCGCACATCATCAAGCAGGCGGTCGTTGTTCGCATACAAGCCATGCACCACGTGTCCCAGCGCAATCACGCAAGCGCCGGTTAGCGTTGCGATGTCGATCACTGCTTGCGGTTCAAAGCGCTCGGCGTAAGTCAGCGCGTCGCACAAAATCAAACGGCCCTCGGCGTCAGTGTTCAGGATTTCCACGGTCTGTCCCGACATCGAAGTCACGATATCGCCGGGACGCGTTGCCGTGCTGCTGGGCATGTTCTCGCAAGTGGGGATCAAAGCGATTACGTTCAGCGGCAGCTTCATTTGCGCCACGGCTTTCATAGTGCCCAATACGCTGCCCGCGCCGCTCATGTCGAACTTCATTTCGTCCATGTCCGGCGCCGGCTTGAGCGAAATACCGCCGGTGTCAAAGGTGATGCCTTTGCCCACCAACACGCAGGGCTTGTCCTTCTTCTTGCCGCCGTCGTGGCGCAGCACAATGAGCTTGGGCGGTTGCGCGCTGCCGCGAGTGACAGAGAGCAGGGCGCCCATGCCGAGTTTCTCCATATCGCGCTGTTCGAGAACCTCGACCTTGAGCCGGTAGCGCTTGGCGAGATCCTTGGCTTGCTGTGCAAGGTAGCTTGGCGTGCAAATGTTCGGCGGCGTATTGCCCAGGTCTTTGGCGAATTTGACGCCCTCAGCGATTGCCGCGGCACCGCGCAGGGCGGCCTCCGCTTTCGACACTTCTGCTTTATAAGCGACATTCAGCGCGATGGACTTAAGCGCCGCAGTCTTGTTGCTTGCTTTGCTCTTGAAGCCATCGAAGCGATATTCGCACTCGGCCGCGCCAAGCACAACCTGCTCCAGGCGCCAGCGCAGATCGCGGTTGTTAACGTCGAGTTCCGGCAGGTGCAACACCGCTTCAGCCGCGCCGGTCTGCATGAGGGCGCGCACCACCGCGCGCACCACCTCGCGGTATTGCTTTTCTTTGAACTCTTGCTCCGCCCCTAGGCCCACCAATAGGATGCGCCGCGCACTGATCGTTCCCGGTGACTGTAATAGCAGGGTCGCGCCTAGCTTCTTCGGCAAGTCTCCCTGTCGCCCCAACTCCGAAAGGTGCTTCTTGCAAGCTTGATCCAGACTTGCCGCAGCGCTGGTCAGGCGATTGTTGTCGAATACACCAACCACGACGCAGTCAGTCTTATGCTTGTCTGACGCTGCACTTTTTATGCTAAATTCCACCGGCTTGCTCCTTCGTTTACCTTGTCACACACGCGCCGCGGCATTATCCTCAGAAGCGCTGCCAAAAGTCAAAGAAAGCCCGCTTAGCCGATGATCTTTACGCGCAGCATCGTGCGCGAGTTCGCCCAACTGAGCGCCGTAGTGGGGGCGACGCTGCTTGCGATCATGCTCTCGAGCAGCGCGATCCGTTTGCTTGGCCGCGCCGCGGGCGGGAAGATTTATGCCGATGCGGTGGCGAGCATGCTTGCTTTTGCCGCGGTTCAGTATTTGCCGGTGGTAGTGACGCTCACGGTATTCATCGCAGTGCTGTTGTCGCTCAGCCGCAGCTATCGCGATTCGGAAATGGTGGTCTGGTTTACCTCGGGGCGTGGTCTAGCGGCTTGGCTCGGCCCGGTGCTGCTGTATGCGTTGCCGCTGGCGGGCTTGGTCGGCCTCATCACTTTGCAGCTTTGGCCTTGGGCGCAAGCGCGCAGCGCGCAGTTTCAGCAACAGATCAATACGCGCGACGATGTATCGCTTATAACGCCGGGCGTGTTCATTGAATCGAAGCGGGCCGACCGGGTGTTCTTCGTGGAAGAGTTGGCGAAAGATGCGAGCGCGGTCGGCAACATTTTTGTGCAAACTATGGACCAGGGCAAGGTCGGCATCACGGTAGCTTCGCGCGGCTATCAGGAAGTCAAGCCCGATGGCGAGCGCTTCTTGGTGCTGCAATCGGGGCGGCACTACCAGGGAACGCCAGGCAGCGCGGATTTCGGCACGATCGACTTCGAGCGCTATTCGATGCGCGTGGCGCAGCGCAAACCCAAAGCGTTGAGTGAGGAGCCGCGCGGGCTAAGCTTCGCGCGCTTGCTACAACAGCCAACGCCAGCGAATCAGGCGGAGCTCTATTGGCGTTTAAGTTTTCCGATCAGCCTGCTGGTTTTGGCAATCCTGGCGATTCCTCTGAGCCACGTCAATCCGCGCGCGGGCCGCTCCACCAACTTGCTGATTGCAATTCTCATCTATGCCATTTATAACAACGTCAACAGCGTCATGATGGCTTGGATAGGGCAGGGCAAACTAGCGTTCGGCGTTGGTGTGTGGATCGCGCATGCGGTGTTACTTGCATTGGCGCTTTGGTTGTTGTGGCGCCGCATCCGTGTGCGCCGGCCTTGGTGGTCGATCGTGCGAGCCCGCTTCGGGGCGACGAAGGCCGCGTAGCTGATCCTATGAAATTATTCGGCGACTTTGAGGAGTTCTAACCGCCTCGGATTGCCGGAATGAAGTGCACTTCGCTGTCTTGGTTGATCGGCGCAAACCAGGCATCTTGGAAAATCTCGCCGTCAATGGCGATGGCATAGCCGTCGTCCAAATGCGGAGCGAGCGCTGGATACTTGATTCCCAGCGCTCGTATCAGTTGCCGAACATCGCCTGCCTCGACTTCGACCTGTGAGGCGCCACCCGCCAAGCGTTTTAGCGCGCCGCTTAGCACCACTCGAGCCATGCTTGCCCCGCGCGCCACTAGGGCTAGGCGCTCGCGCCTTTGGCTTCGATGGCCTTCAGCACTCGCGGCGGCGACAGCGGCAGTTCGGTGAAGCGAATGCCCGTGGCATTACTGACGGCGTTGGAAACCGCAGCCATCGGCGGCACGATCGGCGTTTCGCCTACGCCGCGCACACCGTACGGGTGGCGCGGATTGGGCACTTCGACGATGACGGTGTCGATCATCGGTAGATCCGAACATACCGGGATGCGATAGTCGAGGAAGCCTGGATTCGCCAGGTGGCCCTTGGCATCGTAAATGTACTCTTCATTCAACGCCCAACCGATGCCCTGTGCCGCGCCGCCTTGCATCTGGCCTTCGACATAGCTCGGGTGTATGGCGCGTCCCGCGTCCTGAATCGCCGTGTAGCGCAGTACTGTAGTCTTGCCGGTTTCGGGATCGACTTCTACATCGACTATGTGCGTCGCCAAGCTGGGCCCTGCGCCCTGTGCGTTGATCGCAGCGTTGCCCACGATCGGTCCGCCGGTCTTGCCCATGGTATTTGCCAAGTCTGCGAGTGACAGCGGTTTCTTAGCAGGGTCGCGCACGGCGCGCGCATAGCCGCCTTGCCACGTTACGTCCTTAAGGTCGATCTCCCAAATCTTCGCGGCGCGCTCACGCAGCTGGCCGATCATGTCGCGCGCGGCTTCAATCACTGCCATGCCGCTGGAGAACGTCACGCGGCTGCCGCCGGTCAAGAAGTTGAATCCGAGCGCGCTGGTGTCGCCGATCACCGGGCGCACATGCTCCAGCGCGATGCCCAGTTCCTCCGCCGCCATCATCGCCAGCGAAGCGCGCGAGCCGCCGATATCTGGCGTGCCTGCCACGAGCGTGACGCTGCCATCTTCGCCGAGATTCAGCGCCGCGCAAGTCTCGCCGCCGATGTTAAACCAGAAACCGGAGGCGACGCCGCGGCCTTGATTGGCTTTCAACGGCACCTTGTAATGCGGATGCGCGCGCGCGGCTTCCAGTGTTTGCACCAAGCCGATAGGCCCAAACTTCGGACCGTAAGCGGCTTTGGTACCCTCTTTCGCGGCGTTCTTAAGGCGCAACTCGATCGGGTCGAGCTTTAGTTTTTGTGCCAGCTCGTCGACGACCGACTCAACGCCGTACTCCGAAATCGGACCGCCGGGCGCGCGATACGCCGCGACCTTGGGCCGATTAGTGACGATGTCGAAGCCGACCACTTTGACGTTCTCCAAATCATACGGCGCGAAGGCGCACATGCAGCCAGGTTGAATCGGCGAGCCCTGGAACGCGCCGGCCTGGTACTTGAGCACTGCTTCGGCGGCGGTGATTTTGCCGTCACGCGTCGCGCCCATCTTCACCCACACTTTCGCGCCGGAAGTCGGGCCGCTTGCCTGGAATACTTCGACGCGCGACATCACCATCTTGACCGGCTGACACGCCTTGCGCGATAGCGCTAGCGCCAGCGGTTCGACATAAACGACTGTCTTGCCGCCGAAACCACCGCCGATCTCGGAAGCGGTGACACGCAGCTTGGAGACTTCCATGCCGAGCAGCTTGGCGCAGAAACTGCGCACGATGAACTGGCCCTGCGTGGTGCACCAGAGCTCCGCCTGACCGTCTTCGGAGACGCTGGCCACGCAGGCGTGCGGCTCAATGTAGCCTTGGTGCACCGGCTGTGTCGTGAACTCGCGCTCGACGACGATATCGGCCTTGGCGAACCCCGCGGCTATATCCCCTAGCGCGAACTCGACACGCTTGGCGATGTTCGATGGCTTGGCGGGCCGCGGCTCGACGTTGATGGTGTACATGTCTTCATGCAGCAGCGGCGCGTCTGCTTCCATCGCCTGCACCACGTCCATTACGTGCGGCAGCACTTCATAATCAACTCGGATAAGCTTTAGTGCCTTATTGGCGATCGCTTCGCTCGTTGCTGCCACCGCCGCCACCGCATGGCCTTCGTACAGCGCTTTCTCGCGCGCCATGACGTTGCGTGTCATGTCTTTGAAATTCACCATCATTTCACCTGCCGGAATGAATTCCGACGGCAGGTCACCGAAATCCGCCGCGGTGATCACCGCTTTCACGCCCGGCAAGGCAAGCGCCTTTGCAGTGTCGATCGACTTAATGCGCGCATGTGCATGCGGGCTGCGCAACACCTTGCCGACCAGCATGTTGGCCAAGTACAGATCCGCGCCGAACTTTGCGCGTCCGGTGACTTTGTCGACGCCGTCCGGGCGCGCAGGCCGCGTGCCGACGATTTTGAACTCCGACTGCTGCAGGCTAGTAGTCGTCATGTCGTTCATGCTTAGGCACTCCTCATGTCGGCGGCGGCATCCATTACCGCACGCACAATTTTGTCGTAACCGGTGCAGCGGCACAGATTGCCCGCCAGCCAATAACGGACTTCAGTTTCGCTCGGATCGGGATTGCGCTCCAACAGCGATTTCGCAGCGATCAAAACTCCCGGCGTGCAAATTCCGCATTGCAGCGCCGCATGTTCGATGAACTTTTTTTGCAGCGGATGCAGTTCATCGCCCTTGGCCATGCCTTCGATGGTTTCGATCTTGCGCCCGCCCACTTCCGCGCCCAGCACGAGGCAGCTGCACACCAAGCGCCCGTCGAGGGTCACGCTGCACGCGCCGCAGTCGCCCGTGGCGCAGCCTTCCTTGCTGCCGGTTAGATGAAGCTCATCGCGCAGCACGTCGAGCAGCGTTTGCTCGGGCGCACAAAGAAATTCCACCGGTTCGCCGTTGACGGTCGTGCTGACATGTTGCTTAGCCATGCTGCGCCTCCAATTTTTCTCCTTTTGCGCGCTTCAGCGCGTTGCGCGCGGCGCGTTGCGCCAACACCCCGGCGACTTTGACGCGATAGTCGACAGTGCCGCGCTTATCATTGATAGGTTTGCAAGCCGCGCTCGTCGCCACGGCCAGTGCCGCCAGCGCTTTGTCGTCGACGCGTGTGCCGATCAGCGCTGTCGCCCCCGCTTCGACCAGCAACGGTGTCGGCGCTACCGCACCGAGGCCGACGCGTGCGTGCGTGCAGATGCCCGCCTCGTCCAGCCGCAACGCCACACCGCAGCCCACCACGGCGATATCCATCTCCGTGCGCGGAATGAGCCGCAGGTAGGCATCCCCCGAGCGCGCCGGCGGTTGCGGCAGGCGAAGCGCCATGATGAATTCGTCGCGCGCCAGCGATGTGCGTCCTGGGCTGACGACGACTTGTTCGACCGGCACATCGCGCGAGCCTCGTGCGCCAAAGACTTCGCAAATAGCGCCTGCGGCGATCAGTGCCGGCACGCTGTCGGCTGCCGGCGAGGCATTGCACAAGTTGCCGCCGAGCGAGGCGCGGCCTTGAATTTGCGTCGAGCCAATTAGCCGCAGCGCTTCCACTACACCTGGCCATGCCGCTTTCAGTGCGCTGTGCTCGCCGAGTTCCGCGCAGGAGGTTGCCGCGCCAATGCGAAAGCCACTCGCGTCAGCAGTGACGCCACGAATGGCCGGAATATTTTTGAGGTCGATGACAACTTGCGGTTCCAGCATGCCGGTGCGGATCTTGACCAGCAGATCGGTGCCACCAGCGAGAACATGGGCGTTGCTGCCGGATGCCGCGAGCATGTCGACGGCTTCCTTAGCGGAGCCCGGGGATCGATAGTCCACGTGAATTCCCTCCTTGAAAGCAGGATTGTACGGCGGAACGCCTGTCTCCGGCGCGCCTGCGCGTCGCCAGCCATCCCCGTCATGGCATTTTGACTCGGATAGGGCCGTGGTTTAAGCTTCGCCCCCTCCATTGGGTATCGCCGGGGGCAACGCCGGTTGATGCTCGGCGGACTGCGGGCCGCGCATGTCGCTGCCTGGTTCGGAGAGATGGCCGAGCGGTCGAAGGCGCACGCCTGGAAAGCGTGTATACGTTAAAAGCGTATCGAGGGTTCGAATCCCTCTCTCTCCGCCACCGAACTCGCCCGGCGGCATCCTGTTCGAGCAACGCCGTTGCCGCAATGGTATAGTTTGGCTTCGCCAAGCGCTTGATGCGCAGCGCCGCCATATCCAAGCGTTTGAGTTGCTCATGCGTTTGGATATGGCGGGCCTCCTCGCATTGCAGCGTGGTGAACCTGGTCAGGTCCGGAAGGAAGCAGCCACAACTACTTACTGCAAGTGCCGAGGGTCAGGCTCGCCACCCATTTTTGCCGGTGCTCAGCGGTCTTCATGAAACGCCTACTGCTTGGTTTTTGCGTTGCCAGTTGCGCATGCTCGGGTGCGCCAGCGTTTGACGGACTCGGAATGGAAATTGGCCGCAGCTACCCCAAGGCGGCGAATTTGATGCGCTTGCATGTGGTCAAAGATTGGCGCAGTTGGAATTTGGGTTCGCGCTTGCGCGCGTTGGCATACTGGGAAGGCGAACTCGGTTACTGGCGCAACAACTCTGACGATGCGCCGTCGGCCGATGTCTGGGATATCGGCCTTACACCAATTCTGCGTCTGCAGTCGCAAGCTCAGCCAACCGCCGGCGCGTGGCCCTATGTCGAGATTGGCAGCGGCGCTCACCTTATTTCGGAGAAGCAAGTGACGCAAAGACGCGAGCTTGGCGGCCATTTTCAGTTCGGGACCCATCTCGGTTTGGGCGTGCGTTTCGGCGAGCAGGGCCGCTACGATGTTGCGCTGCGTATCCAGCACATTTCCAATGCGCGGCTCAAGAGTCCCAACGACGGTATAAACTTCGCATCGATGCGATTCGTGTACCGCTTCTAACAACCACCCCACATGAGCTATTTGGTTCTAGCGCGCAAGTGGCGTCCGCGCGGCTTTGCCGAAGTGGTCGGTCAGGAGCACGTGGTGCGCGCGCTCGCCAATGCGCTGAGCGCGCAGCGGCTGCATCACGCGTACCTGTTTACCGGCACGCGCGGCGTCGGCAAGACGACGCTGGCACGCATCTTCGCCAAAGCGCTGAATTGCGAAACCGGTGTCACTGCTACGCCGTGTGGGCGCTGCAATGCCTGCCTTGACATCGACGCGGGGCGGTTTGTTGACTTGATGGAAGTCGATGCCGCGACCAACACTAAAGTGGAAGAAATGCGCGACTTGCTCGACTCGGCGCAGTACATGCCGACGCTCGGGCGCTTCAAAGTCTACATCATCGACGAAGTGCACATGCTTTCACGCTCGGCCTTCAACTCTATGTTGAAGACGCTGGAAGAGCCGCCCGCTCACGTCAAGTTTGTGCTGGCGACGACCGATCCGCAGAAGGTCCCCATCACTGTTTTATCGCGCTGCTTACAGTTCAATCTTAAGCAATTGCCGGCTACGCTCATTGCCGAACACCTGGCTAACGTATTGCAGCAGGAACAGATCGCGTCGGAGGCTGCGGCCCTGCAGCTCATTGGCGCCGCCGCGCGCGGTAGCGTGCGTGACGCGTTAAGTTTGCTCGATCAAGCCATTGCCTTCGGTGCCGGCAGCGTACTAGCGGAGCAGGTGGCGACCATGTTGGGCAGTGTTGACCAGCAATACTTGTTCAAGCTGCTGGAAGCACTGGCTGCGAATGAAGGCGAGGTGGTGCTGGCAGAAGCGCGGGCGCTGATGCAGCGCAACGCTTCTTTCGAATTGGTGTTGGAGCAGCTCGCTGCTCTGTTGACGCGAGTTGCGCTGGCGCAAGTCGTGCCGCAGGCGGCCGGTGCCGAAGTGGACGCAGAGCGTGTGGCGCGGTTGGCGCAGCGCTTCGCACCGGAACAGGTGCAGCTGTATTACCAGATTGCCCTCACCGGCCGGCGCGATTTGGCTCTGGCGCCAGACGAATTCGGCGGATTTACCATGACGCTCATGCGCATGTTGGCGTTCGCGCCTCAGAGTGGCGCTGTACCGCCGCAGCGAGCCCCTGCGCCTGCGGCTGCAAGACCGGAGCGCATCGCCGATGCCGGCGGCGTGCAGAGCGCGGGAGCGGCGCGAACGCCGTCCGCTGCCACGGCGCCTAGCCGTGCCAGCGCGGCAGCCCCGGCCATGACCGCCGCGGCAGCAGCGCCGGCAGTCGGGGGTGTGCCCGCGGATGCGCTGCGCTCGAACGACGATTGGGTCACACTTGTCGCGGCGCTAAATGCCGGCGGCATGGCACAAATGCTGGCGCGTCATTGCGAGCTGAAGAGTTTCGACGGCAAACGGCTGGAGTTGACCGTGCCGCCGGAACACAAGCATTTGCTCGATCCGGCCTACCAGGAGAAGCTGACCGGCGCGATTCGCGGCAAGCTTGGCGCCGCGTTGCGCGTCAGTATCAGCGTGGGCGATCACAGCGGCGCTTCGCTGGCCGCGCTCGAAGGGCAAGCGCAGCAAGCGCGCATGGCGAAGGCGATTGCTTCCATCGAGGCTGATCCGTTTGTGCGCGACATGGTTGATAATTTGGATGCGAAGTTGATCGAGACCTCGATCAAGCCGATTTAGGAGATTGCGATGCTGAAGGGACAACTCGCCGGGCTGATGAAGCAGGCTCAGCAAATGCAGGAAAATATGAAGAAGGCGCAAGAGGAGTTGGCGCGCACCGAAGTTGAAGGCCAGTCCGGTGGCGGCATGGTCAAAGTGGTCATGACCTGCCAGCACGACGTGCGGCGAGTAAGCATCGATCCCAGTTTGATGGGGGAAGACAAAGAGATGTTGGAAGACCTCGTCGCTGCCGCCATGAACGATGCCGTGCGCAAATCCGAAGCGATCAAACAAGAGAAAATGGGCGGCTTTGCCGCCGGGATGAATCTGCCGGCGGGATTTAAGTTGCCGTTTTGAGCAAGCTGCCTTCCAGTTTCCAAGCTTTGACCGAAGCGTTGCGCTGCTTGCCCGGCGTCGGCCCAAAGTCAGCGCAGCGCATGGCCTACCATCTGGTTCAACGCGACCGCGCAGGTGCGGAGCGTTTGGCGGGAACGCTGAGCGAGGCACTGAAGCGCTTGCGACACTGCGAGCGCTGCAATACCCTCACTGAGCAAAGTCAGTGTGAACTCTGCAGCTCGCCGCGGCGCGACGCAAGTTTGCTATGTGTGGTGGAGACACCCGCCGATTTGCTGATGATGGAACAAACCCAGGTCTATGGCGGTTTGTACTTCATTCTGTTGGGGCGTCTCTCGCCGCTGGATGGCGTCGGCCCAAAGGAAATTCAGCTCGACAAGTTGGTTGAGCGTGCCGCCGATGGCGTGGTCAAAGAGGTGATTCTGGCGACGAATTTTACTGTTGAAGGTGAAGCCACAGCGCACTATGTTGGTGAGCTGCTGCGCTCGCGCGGCCTCAAAGTAACGCGCATCGCGCGCGGCATGCCCATGGGCGGCGAACTGGAGCATGTGGACACGGGCACGCTGGCGCAAGCGGTGTTCGAACGGCGCGAAATCTAGAGGAGATCGTCTGCGACATGGCAAAGTGGCTAATTACCATCGGTGTGCTGTGCGTCGTCCTGGGTCTGTTTTGGCCGCTGCTGGCGAAGCTTGGATTGGGGCGTCTGCCCGGCGATATCGCGGTGAAGAAGGAAGGCTTTTCCTTTTACTTTCCCGTGGCCACCAGTATCGTGGTTTCGATCGTGCTGTCGCTGCTGCTTTGGATTTTCCGCCGCTGAGGCGGCAAGGCCGGCGGCTAAGCGGGCGCTGCGACCCAGACGCAATGCGTGCGTACTTCATCCCCTAGGCAGTGATGTAGCAGGAAGCCCACCGGTTCGTCGGTTACGCCGAATTGCTCTGCGGCATCCAATTGCAAGCCGAGGTGAGCAGCGGTGCTGGGGGCGACGCAGACGGGCATTCCCGCGTGCTGCGAGAAAATGGCGCGGTGGATATGGCCGCAACTGACTCCTTTCACCTGCGGTTGGCGTGCTAGCAACGCCCAAAACCTAGGTTCGTGCACACAGCCGTCGTCCATGTGGACGATTCCGGTGGGAAAGGCGGGGTGGTGCATGAAGATGATGCTTGGAAGCGTTGGCTGTTCCGCTAGGGTGGCTTCGAGCCAACGCATGCGCGCTTCATCGAGAGCGCCTCCCTCGGCGCCGGGAACCACGGTATCGAGTGCGAGGATACGCCATCCGGCACATGTAACACTGTATTGCATCGGCCCCTGTGTGCCCAAGTAGTCATGCTCGGCGAACACTTGGCGCATCGTCGCGCGCTCATCGTGGTTGCCTGGCATCAGGTAGTATCGGCTGTCAAGGAGCGCCAGCATTGATTTAAGGCGACTATACTCATCAATGTGTCCGGTATTTACCAAGTCCCCGGTCAATATGACCGAATCGGGCTGCGGACGCAGCGCGTTGACCGTTTGCACGCATCGCGCGAGCGATTGCGCGCTATCCCTACCACCAAATACCGTTTCGCCAGCACGGCAAATATGGAGATCGCTGAGTTGGGCAATGAGCATGGTGTCCTTGGATTGAAGCAGAACGCAGCGGCCACGCCTCCACCCTGTTCGAGGGGGATCGAAGTCGGTCGGTGCAATCTGTTACGATCAACCTAGCATCGCGTAGTTCAACTAGAGAGGCGCGGCGATGAAGACAAAAGTCAACGGCATCGAATTACATTACACGATCGACGGCAGTAATGGCGCGTGGGTTTGCTTGTCGCACTCGCTCGCGTGTCATTCCGGCATGTGGGATGAGCAAGTCGCCGTGTTGGCGCGGGAGTATCGTGTGCTGCGCTTCGACACACGCGGTCATGGGCAAAGCGGCGTGCCGGCCGGGCCGTACAGCTTTGTCGAGATGGCCGATGATGTTGCCGGGCTGTTCGATGCGCTGGGTATTGAGCGCGCCCACTTCATCGGCTTGTCAATGGGAGGCATGATCGGACAATCCCTGGGCTTGCGCCATCCGCAGCGTTTGTTGAGTTTGACGCTTGCCGATACCTCGAGCCGCCAGCCAGTCGGCGCGGAGAAGATGTGGGGCGATCGCATCGCGCAAGCGCGGGCGCAGGGCATGCAAGCGCTGGAGGAGAGCACGCTGGCGCGCTGGTTTACCGAATCTTTTCGCGCTGCGCACCCGGAGGCGATGCAGCGCGTCGGCGCCATGATTCGCGCCACACCGGTGGAAGGCTATGCAAACTGCGGCTTTGCCATCTCTCGCATTAACTTCACTGACCAGCTCAAGGCGATTCGCTGCCCGGTGCTGGTGATTGTCGGCGAGGACGATCCCGGTACGCCGGTGGTGATGTCGCGGGAGATAAGCGCCGCTATCCCCGGCTCCGAGCTGGTAGTGCTGCCACAGGCGGCGCATTTGTCGAACATAGAACAAGCCGACGCTTTCAACAGCGCATTGTTGAGCTTCCTGCGCCACGCTGGCTAGGAACGCTCGCACAGATATTTACGATTGCGGCGCGGCGGCCCCTTTTCAAGCGGCTGCCAGTCCGTATAATTGCGCCCCTTTTAGCGGTTTGCGGCTGCGTCGGCAGCAGCGCTTGTTAGCGCCGTATGCGCCCGTGTGCGCCCTGATTTTTAACGGAGGTGTTCTTGATGGTGAACGAAGTCAAGCATGTGAAGTTTAGCGGCCGGGTTCTGATCGTTGGTTTCGGCTCGATCGGCGCCGGCGTACTGCCGCTGCTGCTGCGGCACATCGACATGCCAGCTTCGAACATCAGCATCATCACGGCGGAACAGCGAGGCAAGGAGGAGGCCGCGCAGTACGGTGTGCGCTTTATTCTCGAGCCGTTGACGCGCGAGAACCATGTCGGCTTGTTAGATAAGCTGCTGCGCAGCGGCGACTTTTTGCTCAATTTGTCGATTGACGTCTCGAGCGTGGCGCTGATCGAGTACTGCGCGGCGCGCAACATCAAGTATCTCGACACGTGTATCGAGCCCTGGGTCGGCGGCTATACGGATCCCAACGTGGCGCCGGGTCTGCGCTCCAATTACGCGCTGCGCGAGGCGGCGCTTGAAATCGGCCGCAAGCATCCCAATGGGCCAACGGCGGTGCTGACTCACGGTGCCAATCCGGGCATGGTGTCGCATTTAGTCAAAGAAGCGCTGCTGCACATCGCCCGCGACACGGGTCTGAAAGCGACTGCGCCGCAGGGCAAAGCGCAGTGGGCGCGGCTTGCTCAGCAACTCGGCATGAAGGTGGTGCACATCGCCGAGCGCGACACGCAGGTATCGAAGACACCAAAGCGCGTCGGCGAGTTCGTCAACACTTGGTCGGTTGGCGGCTTCATCGGCGAGGGTTCGCAGCCCGCCGAACTCGGCTGGGGCGCGCACGAGAAGCATATGCCGCCCGACGGCCAGCAGCACGATTTCGGCTGCCGCGCAGCGATTTGGTTACAGCGGCCCGGCGCCTCCGTGCGCGTGCGCACTTGGACGCCGCGGCAGGGGCCGATTCATGGTTTTCTCATCACTCATGGCGAATCGATTTCCATCGCTGACTACTTTACGGTGAAGGAGGGCGAGCAGGTCGTTTCGCGCCCGACCGTGCACTATGCCTACCACCCGTGCGATGCGGCGGTGATGTCGATTCACGAGCTGGCCGGACGCAACTGGCAGCCGCAGCCCGACTGGCGCATCATCAATGACGACATCAGCAGCGGCGTCGATGAACTCGGCGTGTTGATCGCGGGACACGCCAAAAATGCTTACTGGTACGGCTCGGTGCTGTCGATCGACGACGCGCGCCGGCTGGCGCCGTACAACAACGCGACCAGCCTGCAAGTCACCAGTTCGGTGCTGGCCGCGATGATCTGGGCGATCGAGCATCCGAACGAAGGGGTGGTCGACCCCGACGATTTGCCGCATGAGTTCATCTTGCGCATCATGCGGCCGTACCTCGGCGAGTTGGTGGGGCACTACACTGATTGGACGCCACTGTATGATCGCGGCCGCTTGTTTCCTGAAGACGTCGATGGAAGCGATCCGTGGCAGTTCAAGAATGTGCGGGTGATGTAGATACTCTGTGCAGGATGCTACTCTTTCTCAAGACGAAAGCGATGATACGGATTATTCTCTTAAGGGTATTCGCGATTTGGCTAGCGCAGCTCGCTGCGGTTGCGGTATTTGCACGAGAGCAAAGCGCCGCTGCGCAACTTACGCCGGAACAGATCATGGCAGAGTTTGCTCGCGTCAGCACGGGCAATCTAGCCGACGCCGTCGATGAGATCACAGGCGAGCGTGGTTTCATGTCGCATGACATGAAGCCGATCTACAAGGCGAAATTCGTCGGCCGCGCATGGACGGCAACAATGCGCCGTGTGCTCAAGAATGATAAGCGCACTTACCAGAGCTCGGCACTGCAAATTCTGGACGAAGCGCCCGCCGGCAGCGTGCTGGTCTATGTGCTGGAAGACGGGCTCGACATCGCGGCGATGGGCAATTTGATGGCTACGACGGCGAAAGTGCGCGGAATCACCGGAGCGGTGATCGACGGCGGTGTGCGCGATATCGAAGAGGTCACGCAGATCGGCTTTCCGGTGTTCAGCCGCAGCGTCACGCCGGCAACGTCCGTTGGCCGTCTCGTTGCGACCACCAAGAATGAGCCGGTGACTTGCGGTGGGGTGCGCGTGCGCCAAGGCGACTACATCGTCGCCGATTGGGACGGTGTCGTTGTTGTGCCGGCCGAACATGGTGCGCGCGCGGTGGAGCTTATCCGCGAATACGACGCCAAAGAAAGTAAGATGATCCCCATCATCAAGCAGGAAAAATCCATGCTCAAAGCGTTGGAGAAGTACAACCGGTATTAAAGAGGCGCGGGGCACCCCCTGCCCCCGCGCTTGCGGTTGGGTACGCCGTGCATGAATGGGCGCGCGTTGCGCGCGAGAGGGTTAAGTGCCATAAGTGAGATGCGCGCGAAGCGAACCCCACGTTACTCGTATCGCCGCGCTGGGGGGCACTTCGTTTGCCCCATACGTTGCTAGTCTTGTAGGGTGCGCCGTGCGCACGAACCACGGTGTTTTCGTGTGCTAGGTCGACGAGAACAATCCGCCCACCGTGCGCAGCACCCCGCGCAGCGCGCGCCACAGTTTTGGCAGGAGCCAAAGCGCGAACAACACGAAGATCAGCAGCAGCGCCAGCAGTAGCACGGGCGCTGCCCACGCAATCCAGGCGATCGAGGGCGCGGCAATATCTTCAATGCCGGAGGCGACCCAATTACTGAACGGCTCGGGTGAATGATTGATCGCCGCGCGTGTGCCGGCTTTGGTGAGATGGCTGCCGGCGGTGATGGTGCCGCCGATCAAGCCAGCCGCGAGCGCCGCCGCGGTGCCTTGATCGCCGAAAGCGCCCGCTGCCAGCAGCGCCCCGGCTGGAACGCGAATGAAAGTGTGGATCGCATCCCAAACGCTGTCGAGGCCAGGCACTTTGTCAGCAATAAATTCCGCCACCAACATCACACCGCTGGCGGTCATTACCCAGTCATGGCCGAGCACCTGCAAGCCGGACGGCAGGCTGATCCAGCCGAAGCGCTGCACCAATCCAGCAAGGAACACGACTGCGTACAAGCGTATGCCGCTCGCCCAGGCGAGGCCGCCCGCCAAAGCCAGTTGCCGAATCAGTTCTTCCACGAGAGTTGCGCGCGCACAGAGCTAGATGATCGTGTGCATCATACCCGGTCGGCCAGGGCGGGCCGGCCGCCGTGCGCCGCGATATAATCAGCGCGAATCGGGGTGTAGCGCAGTCTGGTAGCGCATCTGCTTTGGGAGCAGAGGGTCGGGAGTTCGAATCTCTCCACCCCGACCAAAATCAATGAGATATCGCATACTCGTTATCTGGTATTCAAGAGTTGCGTGCGCAGTAATGCAACTTAGTTGCTGTTTTCTCCGTGGTATTACCACGTAAAATCTTCATTGACGCAACTTCCTCATCTAAACTGGCTGCAGTCTGCTTCGAGGCCAATCGACTACGAACAAGTACGCTGCAATCGGTGAGTGAAGATGCGCTCCGGAGTTGCGATCAGCGATGCTTGGACCCCTACGCAAAAGGTCGTCGTGAGCGATACGACCTCGTTACTCGTTACTACCGCACTTTCACTTCGGCGCTAACTGCAAGCAGTTGGGCTGCAAAGCCGCCGTAAGTGAATACTTATTTTTAACTACAAATAGCGCGCTGCGTTTGATACAAGAAATGCCGACGTTCACGCTGGTCGGCTATCGGGCGACCAAGGATTTGTCCCTCTTCGCGACATTAGCGAACTCGCAGTCGACCCTTGTGTTCTATTGCGCCGCACGATGAACTGGCCACTCCGCTCCCATAGCCGACCTTGATCTTCGTCGCCAAGTTGTCCGTAGAAATGCGCAGCACCAGCGAGGCCAATTGATATCCGCGAAGTCGCATAGCCAATTCCAATTGATAAAAGTAAGCACGCAGCGCCTGCAAGCCTTCCAGTTCGCTTCCGCTTCGGGTGCGTCGCGATAAAGCGGCGCCGCGGTATCGAGTGCTCGGCGTAATTCGGCTTCCTTCCATTCCGTGACGAGGAATGCTTGCACCGCTTGACTCAGGCGCCTCAAATGGCGGAGCTTTCGAGTCGCAGAGGATACGTTCGAGCATTGCGCTAGTGTCCTGCCATTCGTCCGCCTGAAGCCTAAACAAAATCGCTTCCTTGTTGGGAAAGTACTGACAGAGCGACCCAACGCTGATATGCAGGCCACCGGCATGGTCAACGATCATCTCGTCACATGTCCGCGCCATGCGGCGCGCAAGACGCTGGCAGGCCGTTTCAAACAGTAGTACGGGTCCGCTGTTGTCCTTGCAGGCCTCGGCAAGCCAGCGCCGGAACTTGCACAGTCGGCAGACGACACCTGTTATTGTTTAAACATCCCCCTATTTGCATCCAAATCCGCGTATAGGCCGTACATATCAACGGGACTTCACTCACCGCAATCCCGTTATTGGCCATGACATGGAGAAAGCAATATGGGCTGCACCAAATGGAACTGGAAACGAAATACAGCGGCACTGCTCTTTTTTGGAAGCTCAGTTCTTACACTCGGCGCCCCGGCGTCCGCTGCCACGATCTACGGCATCACCGGACCAAACAGCCTGGTGACATTTGACAGCGGCGCGCCAGGCTCGCTCAGTGCACCGCTCGCAGTAACCGGGTTGGCTGCGGGTGAGGCACTCGTTGGCATCGACTTTCGCCCCGCCGACGGTACGCTATTTGGTTTAGGCAGCGGAAGCCGCATTTATAACATCAACCAATCGACCGGCGCGGCGACCCAAGTTGGCGCGGATGGCGCCTTCACCCTGAGTGGAAGCGCCTTCGGCTTTGACTTCAATCCGGTGCCGGACCGTATCCGTATAACAAGCAATGCCGATCAGAACTTGCGCTTAAACCCGAACAACGGCGCGCTCGCGGCTACTGACACCCCTTTGGCGTTCGCCGCGGCAGACCCTAACGCGGGCACCAACCCCAATGTCGTTGGGTCGGCGTACACGAACAGTTTCGCGCCGTCACCGCGCACGCCGCCACCCGGCACATTGCTTTACGGCATCGACTCTAATCTGGACATTTTGCTCACCCAAGATCCGCCCAACAACGGCACGCTTAACACGGTCGGTTCGTTAGGAGTGGATACAAACGATGTTGTGGGCTTTGATATTTCCGCGTTCGGTAATTTTGGATTCGCATCACTTACCGACGATACCAGTGGATTTTCAAGCCTGTACAGCATCGACTTGGCAACGGGCGCCGCCACGTTGATCGGGGCCATCGGCAATGGGCTTAGCCTAACGGGGATTGCGATTGCCCAAGTCTCGGAGCCCGCCTCACTGGCGATACTTGCTTCGGGTTTGGCTGGCGTGTTTTGGATCAGACGGCGCGCCGCGTAACTCGCATCTAGATTCGCGGGAGCGGCAGAGTATCGCCGCTCTTTCTCTCTGTAAAAATCGGAGTCTGGATTTGACGGACGGTGTCCGAATATCCCAGTGGGCCCGGCAAGCCCCGGCCAGAAGCGTTCTCACGCGCCGCACAATGCTACGAGCAGATTCGCTGCTTTGTGTTGCTCCGTAACTTCTAATCGGAGCGACTGTCCCCTCTAGACCGGCCGCAGTCTGCTTCGACGCCGAGCGAGTGCGAATTCGATCTTCGCTGTAATCGGAAAATGATGATCGGAGCCGTCCTTGCACTCAATGATGCTTGGGTCCCTACGCAAGAGGTAGTCGCGAGCGATACGCCCTCGTCACTACCACACTTTTGCTTCGGCATTATCTACAACCAGTTTCGCTGCCTAGCCGACATCAGGCCGGTGACAACGAGGCCGCGGAATTTCACACGCGCAACGCGCGTGCGGCGCACAAGGGCTTGTCAATTCCAATCCGATTACGCTCGTACGCGAAAAGGTAGTGTTTCTCGCGAGCAAGGCGTTGGCGACGCGGAGCTTCCAATCCCCAACGTCTGCTAGACGACTGTAAAGATATGGTCCGCCACGGTGAAATTCAGGAGAGGAGAGCTTAAGTTGATGAGGCGGAAAAGCGTTCCGCAGAAATTCTCTCGCGACGCACAGGTATGATTCTTTTGCCGCGTTTAGAAGTGGAGAATTGCGTATCAGGGCTAAAGTTTTCTTCTTATCATCCGAATACCACGTGATCATCCCTTCATTGTGTTCTGTCGGAACCTTTTATGGATCTGCCGAGTTCTGCCCCCCTGATTCACTGCGTCTATACCAGCGCAGCAACGCAGGACTTCAGCCAAGAGAATCTTGAGGCGTTGTTGAAAAGCGCTCGAGAATTCAATGTATTACATGGTCTAACCGGTATGCTGCTTTACTCCGAAGGGAGCTTCTTTCAGGTGCTAGAGGGGCCAGAGGAAGTTGTCGCCGCACTCTATGCAAAAATTGAAAGGGACAAGCGGCACGAGCAGGTTACAAAGATAATTGTGGAGCCCATTCATAAACGATCCTTCGCCGAGTGGACCATGGGATTCTCCAATGTCTCGCGCGAAGAACTAGCGAAAATTGAGGGCACAAACGATTTTTTCAGCAAGGCGCGATGCTTTGCCGAACTCGACGCTGGACGGGCAAAGAAGTTGCTGACGGCGTTCCGTGATGGGCGCTGGCGAAAGACGGTCCGGGGGAATGCGCGGAAATTGGCAGCATGAGCGCTGGCTCGCATTTACGTGCTGTTGATGCGGGGCATTCGCTGTCGCTCTCTTCACCGGCGCAGGTGCCCGCATTTTCATATGCCTTCCAGCCTATTATTGACGTGGAAGCGCGTGAAGTCGTTTCGTACGAGGCGTTGGTGCGCGGCCCCGGCAACGAACCAGCGTTTCATGTGTGGGAACGTGTGCCCAATTTGCTCAAGTATCAGTTTGATCAGGAAAGTCGCGTCGCAGCCATCGCGCGGGCGGCGAAACTTGGACTGGACTGCCACCTTAGTCTAAATTTCCTTCCGCAGGGGTTGTATGAGGCGCCAGCATCGATTAGCGCCACGCTCGATGCGGCGGTCGAAAACAATGTGCCCATCGAGCATCTAAATCTCGAAGTCACAGAAGAGGAAGTGATCACCGATTGTGCGCATTTTGCGGCGAAGCTCAACGAGTATCGACGCTTAGGGCTGAAGATCACCATTGACGATTTCGGCGCCGGCTACGCAGGGCTCAATCTTTTAGCGGAACTTCAACCCGATCAGGTCAAGATCGACATGAATCTAGTGCGCGGTATCGATAAACACGGACCGCGCCAGGCTATTGTGTGCGCGGTAGTCCAAGTATGCACCGATCTAGGAATAGACGTGATCGCAGAGGGAGTTGAAACCGTAAGGGAATATTCCTGGTTCAACGATCAAGGCGTCTACTTGTTTCAGGGGTACCTCTTTTCTAAACCGGGCTTTGAATGCTTTCCGCCTGTGTACTACCCCACAAGCAGTTAAGCAATTGTCGCGGCTTTGCTGACATCTCGCCGACGAGGACTCGAATCCGTTCGGGCGAAATCATGCGCACGGCATCAGCGTGATTTTTGTGCGCCGCAAGGGTATAGTTTAGGGCCGAGCCGACATCGCGAGCGTCAACTATCGAGCAGCGTAGGCGAGCGCCACGAACTGATCATCGACAACATCGCTGGCGGCCTAAATGCGGACTGTCGTCAAATTCCGCTGTAGGGTACTGCTAGGTCGTGCCGCCACCGGCGGTTCCACGGCTGCCTGTGCCACGAGTTTCGCTAGCAAGTCAATCGCCTTCGCGTAATCAGCCTCCACCTGCTGGAGTTGCGCATCCTTAGAGGACTCGCGCGCCTTACCCAGCCGCATCCAGAGGACCGCGAGATCGCGCCTGGCTACGATACTGTCCTTGTCTTCGGCAAGTGCGGCTTCGCGAAAGCGCAGCGCTTCGCCGAAGGAGGCGCTTGCCGCAGGTGCCGCTCTAGCAGCATTTTGACCCTCCCCACAGCACCCTTCGCGTGGTAGGTGATCGCTGCCTCCAAAGCGACCCAAGCTTTCGGGAGCCCCGCTTGGTCAAGTGTCAGAACTAGCGTGTCCATTAGTCACCCTTATCTTTCTCGAAATGGCAGACCGGATGTTCTCCCCCCCGGTCTGCCTACTCGTTAGGCCTTACGGCCGGATTTTGACCAGATCCTTGAGCACGCCCTCCAGGCCACCGAACACCGAGATCTTGTCGATCTTCTCGGTCACCTTTTCCAGCGTTTCAAGCTCCTTCAGCCGCAGTGCGACCGGGTTGTCTTCCATCACCTTGGCGGTGTTGAGCAGAGAACGCGTTGCCGCCGTTTCTTCGCGGCGGCGAATGACGTTCGCCTGCGCAGCCTTCTCGGCTTCAACAACCTTGGCGAGGATGGTCTTCATCTCGCCCGGCAGGATAATGTCCTTCACCCCGACAGCCTCGACCTCCAATCCGTAACCCGACACACGGCGCTTGATATGCTCGCTCACCACGTCGTCGATAATGCTCTTGTTTTCAAGCAACTCGTCGAGACTACGCGTGCCCACCGCCGCACGCAGCCCAAACTGCAGTTCCTTGTACAAGAACTCCGTCGGCTTGGCCTGCTTGGCAAACGCCGTTTGCACATCCGTGAAGCGATAGCCGGCCGTCAAGTTCACGCGCAGGCTGACCTTGTCCTTGGTCAAGATCTCCTGACCGGCCACGTCGAGCGCCTGCAAACGCAAATCGACCGTGTCGACCTTCACGTCACGCAGGTAGCGCCAGAAGTAATGAAGTCCCGACGCCAGCAAACCTGATTGCAGTTTGCCGTCGACATAAAGCAAGCCCACGCTGTGCTCCGGCACCAAAGCCACGAACACGCCCTCGCTGCCGGCGATCTTGATGCCTCCGCGCAGAATGAGTGCGGCGGTTTCTGGCATCAACGCCGGCGCGATCGCGAAGTCCGATACGATATCGATCGTCTCGAACTCGACATCGATGTAGCCCCTCCAGTAGAGTCGGCGCGTATTCGGCGCCAGCACTTCGACCAGCACAGCGTTTTCATAGCGCAATGCGATCTGCGTCGCGCTGAGCTCGACGGCTGTAAATTCGCGCCCGACAACCTCCGGCTCGGCCTTCATCAAGTAATCAGCCAGCTTGTGGTCGAACGCGGTCTTCGCGAGCGAGAACTTCTCGATCGTGAGACGCTTGAGCGGGTCGAAGTACAGGTACTCGCCCGCCCCTAGAACCTTGACGAAGTCGCCGCGCCGAAGCAACAGCGCGCGTTCGTCCTTCTTCACATGAAACTTAGTCATCAACATGGTCATTCTCCTTGTTCTCAGATCAATTGGTTCCGGCTTCCCGACCGCACAACGGGCATCCGTGTTGTCCGTGCCGGAGCACAGCCGCGCCTTGCGTGGGTCGCATCGGCCAGGCTCGATACACTCCAAGCCAGGCCAAGCAAATCACGCTCGGCTGTTGCTGCCTCGCGCGCGAACGCCAACAGCGCACAAGTCATACGGGCGGTGTGGCTGGCGATACACTGCCAACCACCGAAGCCGGCCCCGGGTACTACAGTCGAAAGCCTTTCAAGGGCTTTGCTTTTCCAGCGGGATTCGAACCCGCGACCGATCGGTTATAAGCCGATTGCTCTACCCACTGAGCCATGGAAAATGGAGCGTGCGGTAAGAGTCGAACTCACGACCTCGAGCTTTGGGGCTCGCGCTCTACCACTGAGCTACGCCCGCCTATATCCATCGCTCCCGCATCGCGGTATGCGCCGATCCAACTCAAGGAGGGACGAGCGCACCAGGGAGGAACTCAAGAGCCTCACCCGCTGACAATGCGTTCACGACGAATTCGTTCTTGCCGTACTCGGCAAGATTGGATGTGGCAAATTGAAGGCAGAATGAGCTGGCACCGCCGGCAGGACTCGAACCCACAGCTACGCAAAGGCAGGCGAAGGCTGAGCTTTGCTCATCTTCGCGTGCGTTCGAAGCGCGGCACTCTTCCATTGAGTTACGGCGGTGTAAATCTGGTAGGCCCTGCAGGAATCGAACCTGCCTGGTGCGGAGTAAAAGTCCGCTGCCTCGCCGCTCGGCCAAGGACCCACATTGTTGGTTGGCGCGCACGCGCCGCGATAGGCGGCGCATGCTCTTTTCCAATCGAACCAAGCCGATCCTGTTTGTAAGACAGGTGTTTCCGCCAGGAAACCACGCGCCAGCTATCGTTCATAGTGATCGCGCATCACGCCGTCGAAACCGGCCGCTGCGCAGACAGCATTTCTTGAAAGCTCTTGCTTGATCCGCACGGGCACGGATCGTTGCGACCGAGCTTATCGACGAGCTCTTTGTTACCGTGCACGACGCGTGCGCCACGTTTAACGCGGGTCTCCGATGGGAAACCTCTGCGGTGTTTGCTAGTGAGCTCGAAAGCTTTCCTGTTCTTCGTAATCGATTGCGTGCTTGTTCATGATGCACTCCCTCTATTGGTGCCCGGCTTACGCGGTCCAGGCTTCGCCGCATGATTGTTGGTAGGGGATCCAGGATTCGAACCTGGGATGGTCGGCTTCAAAGACCGCTGCCGTGGCCGCTTGGCTAATCCCCTACGTGTATGAGTTGGGGTGACCGACCGGAATCGAACCGGTACCGCCGCGTTCACAGCGCGGCACTCTTGCCGTTGAGCTACGGCCACCGTTGTAGTGTTGGCTCCGGCCAGTGGGATCGAACCACTCTCGTTCGCCGTTAACAGCGGCGCGCTCTCACCTTGAAAGCTAGACCGGAAAGGAGTTTGGCAGACCAGGAGGGATTCGAACCCCCATACGCGGTTTTGGAGACCGCTGCTCTGGCCGTTGAACCACTGGTCTGTAGGCCGCGAGCGGCGCCGAGGGCGGAAACAACCTGCCACCGGCGCATCGCGGATAGAACTAACGCGCTCGCGCTACCCTTTCACGCACAGCACTTGCTTCAGGGTATGCACGACTTCGACCAGATCCGATTGCGCCGCCATCACTTCGTCGATGGACTTATATGCGCCCGGGATCTCGTCAACCACGCCGCTGTCTTTACGACACTCGACACCGGCGGTTTGCTGCACCAAGTCCTCTTGCGAGAAGCGGCGCTTGGCTTCACCCCGGCTCATGCGGCGCCCCGCACCGTGCGAGCAGGACGCATACGCATCGGCATTCCCCTTGCCCTTCACGATGTAGGACTTCACCCCCATGCTGCCCGGGATGATGCCGAGCTGGCCTTCACGCGCTGACACCGCCCCTTTGCGCGTCACCCAGATTTGTTCGCCGAAGTGTTCTTCCAGGTTAGCGTAGTTGTGGTGACAGTTGATCGCTTCGAATTGCGCTTCGATCTTACGACCGAGCGCATGCTCCAGCGCTCGCTTCACCAAATGCAGCATGATGTCGCGGTTAAGCGCCGCGTAGTCTTGGCACCAACGAAGGGCTGCGATGTACTCGTCGAATTCCTGACTGCCTTGGTCTAGCCACGCCAGATCACGATCCGGCAAGTGTGTTTGGTTCTGCCGAGCGAGTTCTCGAGCGGTGGTGACCGCGGCCTCGCCGACAGTTTTGCCGACGTTGCGGCTGCCGGAGTGCAGCATGATCCACACACCTTGGGCTTCATCTAGGCACAACTCGATGAAGTGATTTCCGCCACCGAGCGTACCAAGCTGTTGCCACATGCGTTTGTGATCAAATTTGCCCACACGCGCCATGATTTGCAGGGCATCGAAGCGCGGCATCAACGCCTCGATGCGACGCTTGAGCGCCATGCCTTCAAGGCCTTGGTTACCAGGCTTGACGCTATCGCCGTGGTAGTTGAAGCCGACCGGCACATCGCGTTCGATCTGGTGACGAACTTTTTTCAAACTGTCCGGCAGATCGGAGGCGGTCAGTTGTGTCTTCATTGCCACCATGCCGCAGCCGATATCTACGCCCACTGCAGCGGGGATGATCGCACCGCGAGTTGGAATGACGCTGCCAACTGTTGCACCCATGCCGAAATGCACGTCCGGCATGATCGAGATATGACCAGCCAGGATTGGTAACGCGGAAATGTTGCGGATTTGCTGCAACGCTTGCTGCCCGACTTCCATATCGCCGGTCCATAGGCGCACGCCCTTTATCGTTTGTTCGTATTGGTTCTTAAGCATGACGCCTCCTTTCCGTACGGCGTTATTGTGGTTGAGAAAATGGTCAGTGCGGTGAGATTCGAACTCAGGACCTCCGCGTTCCGGACGCGGCGCGCTGGTCAAGCTGCGCTACGCACTGGAAATATGGTCCTTGGAGTTGGGTTCGCACCATCCCCGCGCAGCGTGGCCCCTTGGTACGTGGGCAGCGATGCGGGCGTACTCGCGCCGATAAACGTTAGCACGGTCGATGCGCGCCTACACGGTCGCTCGTTCCGAGGCGCCTCGTTTCGGCGCGCCTCGCAAGCATCGGTCGCGCGCTCTGCTAGGCTGAGCTACCCAAGGAGATTGTTAGCAGGGGTGCTTGGATTTGAACCAAGGTCATTCGGTTTCAGAGGCCGACGTTCTCGCCGCTGAACTACACCCCGCTTGATAGGTGGTGCCGTCGGCCAGGTATTGAGCCTGCCTCTCGGGCTTTTCAGACCCGCGCTAATCCGTCTCAGCTACAGCGGCATTCATTTGGAGATGCGCCTCGGAGTCGAACCGAGTTCTCCCGCTCTGCACACGGGCACCTAAGCCGTTCGGCCAACGCATCATGATTCTGGAGCCGCATTCGGGAGTTGAACCCGCTTCCCCGGTTTACAAAACCGGCGCATCACCGCCAATGCTTGTGCGGCCGTACTTGGTGGTTCGGGCTGGAGTCGAACCAGCGTCCTGCGGGTTATGAGCCCGCTGCTCTTCCGTGCTGAGCTAGCGAACCGAAATCTGGCACCCCTGGCAGGATTCGAACCTGCACCGGCGCGGGTAGAAGCCGCGTGCTCTGATCCGTTGAGCTACAGGGGCAATTGTTGGTGCGACGCCTGCGAGTCGAACGCAGAAGCCATCCGGTTTAAGCGGACGAGGTATACCGATTCCCATCGGCGTCGCAATTCGTTGATGTGCCGCCCGAGATTCGAGCTCGGAAGCCGAAAGGTTTGAGCTTTCGAGGGGACGGCAAGGGGCTCTGCCCTCTGGTCAGCCGTCAGCAGCACATGGTTGATCTGGCGAGGCGTAGGGGATTTGAACCCCTGATCTTCGGATCGACAATCCGATGCATTCAGCCGGACTATGCTAACGCCTCAAAAATCCGCAGCACCAAAGCTGCGGCAAAACCCAACTCGCAAACGTGTGAAACGCTGCCAAGTCAGGAGGAGGAGACTGTTGGCGGAGAGACAGGGATTCGAACCCTGGCATCATCGTTACCGACGATTCTTGTTTAGCAGACAAGCGCCTTAGTCCACTCGGCCACCTCTCCATTGATGCTGGCATCCCCGGCAGGATTCAAACCTGCGACCACGCAAAGGCAGGCGAAGCCTGAGCTTTGCTCATCTTCGCGTCGATTCGTAATCCGTCGCGCTATCCGCTGCGCTACGGGGATGGCGTGCTGGTGGAAGGCAGGTCGAGTCGAACGCCAAGCCTCGCGGCTCCTTCTGCTTTCAAGGCGGTGCCCAGGCCCCCCCAGGGTTACCTTCCGTCGTTTGGTGGAGATGGCGGGACTTCAACCCGCACGTTCTCGCTTGCAAAGCGAGTCCTCTAGCGATTGAGCTACATCCCCGTGAATCTTGCGGTGCGTCGCCCAGGAGTTGAACCTGGACCTTCCGGATTAAGAGTCCGACACTCTGTCAGTTGAGCTATCGACGCATGTGGTGCGGGCGGTCGGTTTCGAACCGACGGCATCGAGTTTGGAAGGCTCGCGCACGCGAGCGCAGCCGAGCACCACCGTTATTGCATCTGAGCTACACCCGCCAATACTGGTGAACCGTGCGGGGCTCGAACCCGCTACCTCCGGCTTGAAGGGCCGGGCGCGCGACGCTTTGCATTACGGTTCACACATGGAGCAGACAGCGAGCCTCGAACTCGCAGCCTCGACGCTGGCGGCGTCGCGCTCTACCAACTGAGCTATGCCTGCCCTCAATCTGTGTCTAGCCTGCCGCCCCGCTCGGCGAAGCATCGAACAAACCGCGTGTGAGGACACGATCAGCTCGCCTTCGCCGAGCGACGACAGACTTTTTTGCCACATCCAACTTGTAAAAGATCAAGCCGCGTGCCCCCGGTCGCTATGCCGGCGCGGTACTGCCAAAATTTGGTGCCCCGCAGGGGCCGCAAGGGACCCTGCCCTTTGCTTAGCCGAGATTCGAACTCGGATCATTCGGTTTCTAAGACCGACGCGTATGCCTTGTTCCGCCAGCGGGGCGTGGTGGATGGTGATGGAGTTGAACCACCGGTGTTCCTATGGAATCCTGCTTTACAGGAAGGCGCCTTCGTCCGCTCGGCCAACCATCCAAGAAATCTGCATAAACAAAAAGCCCGGGGACCTTGCGGTACAACCCGGGCTTTTGGTGTTCGATCAATTGATCGGTTACATCAAGTACTTCTCCCGAATTGCACACACGTATGCCGGCTCATCTCCGCTATTGAGCGCAAAGCCAGCGTCATGCGAACCCATACCTAACGGCTGGACGCACAAGGACGCGGCGGCGCGCTTTGCGGCGCGGTTCCGGTCTATGTTCATTGATGTCCTGTTCGTCAGCATGGTCGTGTTCGTGAAATTAAGGAGACGGCTCGTTCGTTACGTCGCGCAAAGTGGCAGATGCCCAATCGGCGCGATGCTCAAGAAATGACATCGTAAGGGCTGAGTAACTCGCTGTCAAGCATTTTATGGAATATATTTTCAGATAATGCAATTTCTGCTACACTTCGCCCATCGATTTGTGAGGGTCGATACCATGACATCTACTACTTCTACTAAGCCGCGCCGGCTCAAATGGCGCACTCGTGTCGTGATGGCTGAGCGGGGCGTTCGCTCCGTTTCGGCCCTGCGCCGTCAACTCGAAGTTCTCGGCATCAAGATCTCGGATGCCCAGCTCGGGCGCATCGTCGACGGTAAATCCAGTCACTTCAATTCAGCCGTACTCGGCGGGCTGCTTGCCGTGCTGAACTGCGGTCTTAGCGACTTGATCGCCGTTCGCTAGCCACAAGAAACAAAAAGCCCGGAGAGCTTTCGCTGTCCGGGCTTTGCGCGGCTATCTTGGTTGGTCGCTAGCGACTAACCTCCGGACTATGAGCAGCAAAGGCATCACCTGGGTGCTGCAGGGTGCCGACGGCGCCAGTTACGCCTAAGCTGAACGAGCGAATGCCTCGCAAACAATGCGATGGCCTCGTTGCTGATCTGTTTCTCTCGTACATAGCCGCGTATTCGGATGGTTGGTTGGTTCGTTTCAGCATAGCTGAATAGCGCAAGCTCGTGCTATCCAAAAACCCGGCCGATCACCGTTGATGCCGTCGGGGTGCTAGATCAGTATACCAATCCGGCATGGCAACCGGCTTCTTCCCGCTTCAGTACGCGATCGCAGCCATTGCTGTTTGGCTCAACCGCCAACAGCAAGAGGTGATCGACTATCTGAAGGAAAAGAACCGGCTACTCAAGGAGAAGCTCGACAACAAGCTTCGTTTCACCGACGCAGAGCGCCGGCGCTTAGCGGCCCGAGCGAAGTTGCTTGGCCGCAAGATTCTAGCCCAGCTCGATACGCTGGTCACGCCGGACACGCTGCTTCGCTGGCACCGAGAATTGATCGCGCAGAAATGGAAGCAACTCCTCGAGCGCAAACCAGGTCGGCCGCGCACCAAGGAAATGATTGTGGCGCTGGTGCTTCGCTTGGCGCAGGAAAACTCTGGCTGGGGCTGCAGGCGTGTTCTCGGCGCGCTCAGTAATGTCGGCTACAAAGTTAGCCGCAGCACAATCGTCAACATCCTCGCGCTGAACGGCATCGATCCAGCACCGTTGCGCAGCAAGCGCACAACTTGGTCGACTTTCCTTAAGGCGCACTGGAAGATACTGAAGCTGGATCGTGCGGGTTGATCGGCTCGCGACGGTCGCTGAGCAGGCGAGTTGAATGGCCGCTCTGTGACGATGAGCCTCTAGCTCTTTTTGCACGCATTGACGACAGCTTTTTGCCGCTGATTTCGATTCAGGTCACCGCATAAAGGCGAATGGATTGTGCTACACGGTTTGGTTGAGTCATCTCGAGACGCGCTGCGTACGTCCCGTTTTCATTGATATATGTCAAAAAGTTTGATGTGGATCTCGGAGATCATTCAAATGCCCTTTAAGAACAAGGAACCAAAGCATGATGAACTCTCGATTTGTCAGTCTAGGCACCAGGATATTCGTACTAATAACGCTTGTGCTTGCGGTGGCTAGAGCAGGCGCTACGACTATCATCATAGTCAGCGGGACAATTACTGGCGACAGCAGGAGTGTGCCTCACACGGGCGAGAGTTATGTGGCGACGTTTTATTTCAATCTTTCGCAAGACACAGACATCTGTGCCCTTAACTTATGCGCCCCGAATCAAACTTACGACTATCGAGGCGGGGGCGCATTTAACACGAATCAATCGGATGGCATGACGCTGAACGTGCAAGGTCATCAACTGATCGGGTTTCCGACAACGACTGGCTCACTGTTAACTCAGTTCGTAGCAGGAGGCCTCGATTTCATTAGCATTCACATGAATCAGGTTCTTAGCAATGGCGACTTGTACAAGATCAATGCCGACTCGATTGCAATTTCCGATCCGCAACACCTTTATTCCCACTCTTTCCCTCCTCCGGGCACTTATCTAAATCAATTGAGCCCAAGCCAAAATCAACAACTCATGTATCTGGCAACACCTGAAGACGAAATGTATGGAACGATCACGTCCATAACGTTTGTACCAGAACCCAGCAGCATAAGTCTTGTTCTCTTGACTCTTGCGGCAACACGGATGCGACAGCTTAGATCCCGCTACAAGAAACGATGAGCTAGGTCTGATATTGCCGCGTCGGGCGGCTAGTTGCGAACTTAAGAGGAGGCGCGCAATTTAGCTGCCGCGAAGCGGAATGATCTCCGCGTAGACCAAGCGTTCGTCCACCGCGATGCGATCGTGCGGCGTGCCGCCTAAATTGGCGCGCTCGATGCGGTCACTGTAGTAGCGCTCGTACTCGCGCACCATCAGCCGTAGTGGTTGGTCGGCCAAGTTCGCCGGGATTGCCACGCTGCGGTCGAAGATCGGCGCCAGCTGCGCGCTGGCGCCGGGCGTGATCTCGACTTGCGCAGCTGTGACGCCGCCAGCCGCGCCGAGCACAACGCCGGCAAGCAGCGTAGGCCGGCTCGGCGCCGTGCCGGCAACAGCGAAGACCCCCGTCTCCTCCAAGCGCGGTGACGCAACGCTAGTCGCTCCGAGCGCAACGCCCAAATCGGTCACCGGCGTGAGCACCGAAGGCGCACCGCCTTGCGGCGTGGCATCAGCCCACACCGCGGTGCCAGGCACATCGTGCCACGCCAAGTCAGAATCGATCTGCGCGTCGCGCGTTTGCAGCACGGCTTCGATGCGATTCTTGTGCGCGTCGCCGGTAGGGATCGACGGCGAGAACGACAGTCCGATCCAAATCTGCTCGCCTTGCGGTGCCTTCACGCTGCCAGTCTCGGGCGCCAGGCCGTAGACTTTCACGCCGAGCGCGGTGCCGTCGGCGGCGGGTTGGACGTACAAGTTACGGTGCGGCGCGACTTGCGCGAACTCCGCCAGCGCCACTTGCGAGATGCGGGCCTGTGCCAACGCGTTCGGCTGGTATCGCACCAGCGCTAAGCGAACGAAGGGAAAATAGCTGGCGAGGCTGATGTCGATATCACAGAACCAGCGCCGGTTAGCGCCATCCCACTCAACGCGGTGACCGGCGATGTCGACATTGGCGCCGAACTCTTCGAGCCACACATTGTGCTCGCTGTATACCCCGCGCGGGAAGGCGGTAGGACGCGGCCAATTTGCCGTGATCCCGGAGTTGAACAACGGATCGACGCCCCACAGCGTGACGAAGGGCTTGGCAGTGTTGGGCAGTTGCGCCATCGCTTGAGTAGGTAGCGCTACGCCTAGCAATTCGCCGTCACCGGAGGAGAACCACGGGCGCTCGAGGTACACGCGCAGACCGCCGCCGCGGCGCGAGCTCACGTAGCTTCCGTCGGCGGCGGGAAATTGGCGTGACCAGCCGAAGGTCGGCAGGACATACTGAATCTTCGGCGCTACCGGGCGCGCACTTGCGCGCACCATCACGCCGAACTTTGCCGCACCGGCGTCAGGCAATACCGGCGCGCCAGGATCATCTCCCGAGCCGAACTTAACATTAATGCCGTCAAAAGGATCGCCTTCGCGGATTAGATTCTTTACTTCGTCGGTGAGTTTCACCGGGAAGAATTCGCGGAAGCGCGTCGTGGCCACCAGGCGGTAGCGAATCAAGCGAAACTTGGTGTCGCCGAACTCATGCACGTCGCCGCGCACTTGCTTGTCTGCCAAGCCGTTGGGCGCGGCGATTTCGCCGAGATCGAACACGTTCTTGAAGTTCTCCGGCAGACGCACCGGCGCCAGGCGCACGCTCGCAGCAATGCGCCGCGGTGCGGGTTCGGCCAGATCGTCGATCCATTCGCTCCACTCACCCAGCACTTCGACTTGGCCGGTCGACGGCCCATGCAGGCGCACTTGAGTGCGCAGCCGCGCGTTGGTTGCGCCCATTGCACGGCTCGTCGCGATCAGCAAGAACTGCGGGGCGCATACCGGCTGTTGCGTAGCGTGCGTCAGCGTTAAGTCACGATGCGGCGCAATCATCCAATGGCTGCCCGCGAGCGCGTAGCGCCAGGCGTTGTCGCGCTGTGCGGCGTTCTCGATCCAGTCGAGCACGCCGAAGTGATCGAGCGTGTCTTTGCGCGGGACGCTGGCGTAGCGCACACGCGCGATGCGCCCTTTGGCCAGAAACACAGTGAGCACGCGCGCTTGCGCATCCCAACTGGGCGCACCGTCATCGGCAAATGCCTCCGCGCAAACGCTCGCGTCTAGCGCCGCGCCGCGCTCGACTACATGCAAGCGCAAGCCGCGCGCGTCGGGCCACGCCTGATCGTAGTCGACGATGAGCACGAGTTCTTGGTTCGGCAGACGCTCGATGCGGGCGCCCTCACCAAGGGCTCCTTCCGCACTTACGCCGGGTAGGCCGCGAAACACGACGCCGCCCGCAGCTACATCGGGCAAGTAGGGCACTACCAACTGCGCTTCGCGATGAACAAAGTACTGCCCGCCGCTTAACCGATCGCCGCTCGGATTGGTTTCACTCGGCGCGGCGATGGGCAGATCGGCTTTGGTGACGCCGCGCGCGCTCGGCGGCGTAACGAGTTCGACCTGGCCGCTCGTTACATCCTGCAATGATCCCGCTTCGCGCGCTGCGATGTCGTACCCCTCCTGCACCTGAGCGCTGTTGGCGGGCTGGCCGATGGCGGCGTCGAATGCGCCGTGCGTTTCGGCCATGAGTTGCGATGTTTTGGGCGGCGCGAAGTGGCGCGCGGCAAAATCGCGGTACTCGAAAAAATCCTCACGCGTGGAACTAAAGGGCTCGGTCTGCAAGTAAGCAGCCGGATCGGAGTCGAAGTTGCTGCGCACGACCAAGTGTTCGATCGATTCACCCTCGGACACTTTCGCATCGAGCACGACCACCGGCGGATCGAGCGGCTCGAAGCGTTGATAGCGCACTCGCTCGCTGGCGTAGTTATCGTCGCCCTCTTTGATATTGATGCTATTGCCAGCCAAATCGACGCAGCGCGCGCGCATGCGATAGCCGCGTCCGAAGCGCAGGCGCGGCAATGAGCCTGGCGCGACCCGGAACTGGGCGATGATGCCGCTGCCTTGCTTAGCCTCGTCTTTCACCTCTGTCACGCGCTCGCCTTGCGCAGCGTTGTCGGCGTCCGCTACTGGCACCAGCGTGCGGCCCGGGCGTGGGACGGCCAAGCTCCAGCCGTTCCACTTGAACAGGGTCTCGTGCAAGTAGTGATTGTTGTCATCATTCTCGTTCGACGTGGTCGAGGCGCCTTTGACGTAGCCCTCGTCGACTTCTTCCGGCATGGCGATCGGCGTGCCGTCCTGCAGGCGGTAGCTGCCCACGCGCTGCATGAGCGAACGCCAGTTGCCATCGTCGATGTCGACACGGTAACCGCGCAGCACGTCTTCTGCGAAGAGCGGCGCGGGCGTCGCGTTGCTTTCGATCTGTTGGTTCAACTGCGCAGCGTTCAAGCTTTGCTGCGCCGTGCGCAACGCGCGGCCATGGCGCGATAATGCCAAGCCGCCGCTGCGTAGCGCTGCTAAGCCAGTGTCATTCGGCGTCGTGTAGGCAGCCTGTGCGTAGATCACGGAATCGGGGCTGCTCTCTTGCATTTGCGCGGGCAGGCGCTGCACCAGCGTGCGCAGCAGGCTGATGGTTTGGTTGACTGTCTTCAACGCCGCGCCGTCGGGATCGACTTGACTCAAGTCGAACAGATGTTTTTCATTGGCATAGCGATCGTTGGTGTCGGTCAAACGCAACTGTCCCCGCTCGATTTCCTCAGAGTTGCGCGCGCGCATCGTGAAGCGGTCGGCATACAAGCTGATCGCCACGACCGGCGTCACATCGGTTTGGTTCAGCACGTGGTTCGGCAACAGCTTAGGCAGCAAGCGCATGGTGCCGAGCGGGAACGGCGCCGGGGTTTTGAACTCGATGTCGATGATCAGCCCTAGTGCACGCAAGATCTGCGGCATATCGGCTAGTGCGGCAACCTTGCGATGGAAATCGAACTTTGGTTGCGCCGGCGGCGGCGGGACTTGGGTGCGATCGGGGTAGCGCAGGTAGTCGGGCTTGTTCTCCACGCGCGAGTAGAAGCGGTTGGCTTGGTAGAAATCAAACTCGGCGCGCGTGGCGAAAAGGCTGGTCGGATAGTTCGATGAATTCGGATTGAATGCGCGCGGCTTGCGCGCTGCAATCGGCGCATTGAGATCGGCTTCCGCGCCGAACAACTGGCGGTTGATGGTTTGGTCCAGTTTGTCGCGCTGCTCCTTGCTGCCAAAAAAGCGCTCAAAACCGGAGTGGATCGGCGCATGCGGTCGCTCGGCGTTGTACGCGCGCTCAAACTCGCGCATGACCGTGCTGCGATCGATGCCAAGCTCGCCCAGCATATTAGTGAGCGCGCTATCGGCCTGATCGAACGGCAGCAGCTGCGGCAGTTTATCCGGCGCCGGCGCAGCGGCAAGCGTACCGTAGTGGCGGCGCGTGAAGTTCATGATCGCTCGCACCTGATATGAGTGCAAGCGCGGCAAACTCATATCCTTGAACTGAAATCCTTCGACGAAGGTGTCGGTGGGAAATACACTGCGCCACAGATCGCTGTCGGGGTTGGTGGCTACTTTGACTTCGAGCGCTTGGCCGTTGATTTCGACCTCGAAACTCATGTTACTCAAGGTGCGCGGCCAATCGAGCCACTCGTCAAACGCGCCGAGCGTTTGTTCGTTAGCACTCTCCGGTGTCAGGCGCGGCGAAACCACGATCGAGGCGCGCAATCGCCCCGGTTTGCCGTAGCCATTTGGCAATACTGGCCAAAGGATCTTTTGCTTAGCCATATTGGATCAGCCTTTCCTAAGCAAACGCTTCGCAGTATGTGGCCCAGGGCGACTCGGCCACGCTCTGCCCGACGCTCGGGCCTACGAGTGCAACGAAAGTCGGATCGCCATTCGAGCCGGCGAACTTGCGCTCAGCGGAAACGGTCACGCTCATCGAGAACATGAAGATTTCGATCTCGATGGTGAGTTGTGCGCGCCCGACGCACTTGCCGCTGGCGAACTCGTAGCGCAACTCCAAATACAATTCGATCGAGGCCGAGATCAGGCCGAGTACATCGACGTAGCCACCCAAGCGGAAGTAGCCGGTTAGCGAGGCTTCGTCTTGTTCCATGCGGAAATACACGCCGGCCATGACGTGCACACCGCCGGAGGCGACGCCGAGATCGACGGAGATCGAGGCGCCGAACTCGAATGCCGCCTCCAACACTTGCACGCCACCCGGATCGAGCGTAATGCCGAAAAAGCCGCCGCCGCCAAATAGTGTGACGGTCAACAAAAACGGCTTGTGCCGTTCGCAGAAAAAGAATCGTACCGACAGCGGTTCGCCGATGAATGGCACGGTAAAGCCGGCGCCGAGGCTCAGGTTCTGCAAGCTGAACATGCCCACCGCGATGCCGGGCAGTGCCATCGAAAAATTGGCGTCGATGCCTCTTTCCGAAATGTCCAGCGACGGCGGATCGGAAAACCCGTCGAGCGGAATCAAATCGCGCAGCGTTTCCACGAACGACAACACGCCGATGAAGCGGATGTCGCGCAGCAGCACGTCTACGTTCATTTTGGCGCCGGCGTCGACGCTGAAACCGATGCGCTCAAAGTCGATTTCGATGAACCCGTTTTCCTGCCCAATCAAAACTAGCGAGAAGTTTGACAAGGCGCAGCTGACTTGCCCCTTTGGCGCGCCGCCGGTTTTCTTAACGCGCGCTTCAGCGGCGAGCACGAAAGCGCGCTTGTCGTGCGGCACGAACAGCGGATCGGCCTTAGGCCAGGGCTTGATTTCGGGCACCCATTCCAGACGCACTTTGATCTCTTCGCCGAACAATGCGTCCAAGAACTGCGGCAGCGCGGCGAGCAGCGCGCTGAGCGCTTCGCACAGGTGCAGCAGATTGTCTTTAAGCGCGCCTTCGAGCAATTGCGCGGGTTTTAGTGCCACAGCAAAATTGTCGATGTCGGTCTTGAGCAGCGGCAACTGCACGTTGGCGAAAGCGGAATCCGACAGCAGCTTGGAAAAATTACCGGGGTCGAGTATCAAGTCAGCCAGGCGCAGCGCCAAGGGCTGCGCCGCACCGGCTAGCGGCGGCAGTTGCGCGAACGTGCCAAGCGCGCTTTGCAGCGCATCGAGCTTGCTGGTGATGGACTGGCGGTTGAACACCGGCAAGCCGGGCGCGTTGGCGTCGCTAACTGTTTGCCGCACGGCGCTGATCAATGCTTGCAAATCGCTCACTTGCTGCGCGAGAGCGGCCGGGTTATCGAGCAGCGTGCCGGCGGCGGCGATCACCTGATCCAGCTTGGTGTTGAGGTTGGCAAGCGCTTGGTTGACGGCTGTCAGATTGTTTTGCGCGTTGGCGGTGAGATTTTTGATTTCCTGCGCAACCACATCGCGCAGCGCGGCGACGGCCCGCTGCAGCGCCTGCGCGATCATCTCGCCGATGAGGGCCTTGAGGCCATCGACATCGCCCAGCAGTTTTTGCAAGTCGCCGACGAAGTTCTCGATCTGCGTGGCAGCTTCGGAAATAAACTTGGGAAATTTCTTCAGTCCGTCGCTACTGTCGAGGCCGGCCACTTCGACGACGATATCCCACAGGTTGATCACGCCGAACAACTTCGGCGAGAGGGTGCTGAAGAATTCCTTCGGGTTGAACTTGCCCGCCGCCATCTCATCGAGATTGGCCGGCGTCGAACTAGAGATCGGTCCGAGCGTGCGCGATAGCGCTTTTGGCGTGAGATTTGGCTGCACGAACCCACCGGATTTATCGCCCTGCTTACTGAAATCGAGTTTGCTGTCGCCGCCAGTGACTTCGAGAAATACTTCGTTGTCGTTGCTGCCGCCGCCGAACGGCGTGGCGCGCGTCAAGTATGGTTTGTAGTAGCGCATGAAGCTCGGTGCGCTGGAGCCGGTGAGGTGCTGCGCAGCGGGGATACACGCGCCTGTGGCCTCGATAAATGGATAAAACTTGATCGGATCTTTGCTGTCCGGATACGCGCCGAGGTTCTTGGTAAAGGCATTGAACACCAGCGCGTGCGTATCGCACGCCGTGTCGCCGGGACTGCGCGGCGGTGCGTAGGCGAGCTTTTGACCGTTTAACTGCGCGGTACGCCGCTCGGTGAAGACGGGCGTGTTGGTCGTGTAGAACGTGGCCGCTTGCTCGACGCCGCCCGGCGTATTGAGTTTGACGTTATCGATGAACACCAGCGGCAGGGCGAACTGCACTCGGCGGCCTTCGAGATCCACAGCTACGATATCGAAGGGGAGCGGTTTGCCAAGCACGAAGGGGCGGAACAAAGATTGCCCGCCCTGCGTGATGTCCGCGCTCTCCGGCGGATCGAGATTCGGCGTGACCGTGGTGAGCAACTGCACCGACACAAACGGAAACTGGCGGTGATAACGCAAGGGGTCGGGCGCGGCGCCGTCGTTCCACTTTTCTGCATCTGCATCGTGCGCAAAGGTACGCAGCGGCTCGCGCACGATGATGTACATGCGTTGCCGCAGGATCGCCGGCGTGCCGGGTTCGGCGAAATGAAACTTGCGCTCGGTGACTTTGACCAATGAGGCGCGATGGCCGAATGGGAACAGCACGCCTTTGTACACAACTTTCACGTAGTGATCGCGCGCTTGCGTAGCACCATGCACCCACTCTTGCACTGAAAGGCTGGCCGGTGGCTGCCAGGTGCCGCGCGCGTCGAACCAGGCACCGAGACTGGTGAGCATCAGAGCATTGACGTTCACCGGCCGCGGCGAATGTTTCTTACTCGTCACCGGATCTTCGTAGCGGTGGTTGCCCGAGAGATGCACGAGTTCGAAGCGATCGAATTCGTCTAGCGGCATGCGCCACGGCGAGGATAGATCGTGCTCCGGATGCTGCGTAATGTCGGTGTAGTCCGGATTGAAAGGACCACCGCTGCGCGGATCAAAGCGTAGCCAGATAGCGCGCACGGTCTTATTGATGACCGGTGCTTCCTCGACGACTTGTTGGGTTTGCGGGCCGTCCGGCGTCGGCACGGTTCTTTCGATGAGCGTGCCCATGCGCGTGTGCCATAGCTCGGTGCGCCCGCTCACCGCTGAAGTGAGTGGCTGCGTCGCATGCACCCAGCGCGCGTATCGATTGGGCGAAATCATTAAACGAAACGGCAGCTCCAAACTGGTTTCGTTGGCGCGCGGTGCGGCCAAGCGCGGTGGTTGCCCTAGTACGACAGTGGCACTGGCGCTAACTTGCGTCGCGCTGACCAGGTTGGAACTGAACGTGTCGACCCAGATGCGGTCCGCGCTTAGGCGCGTGGCGGCCCGACGTTGTGCGACTTTGCGCCGGTTGGGGGCTTGCGGCGTCTGTACCAACTCGCTGGACAGCGCAAGCTGCAAGGGCAGGGCGGCGGTGCGGCGCTGCAGCACGCTCGCGCGCAGCGCCGCGAGCGTGACTTGCGCCGCTTGCGCGCGGTCGAGTTGCGCGCTGGAGACGATGTCCTTGGCGCTGACCCAGATGTCGGCAAACTCGATGCGCAGTGTAGTTGCTGGCGGGGTGGCGGAGGCGACGACCTTCAGTTCGAAATCGCGGCATGCGGCGAGAATCGCGTCGAGACGATAGTCGATCTGCGCGTCTTCGGGCACGCGAAACACCAAACGCGACTCGCCCGCGATGCGCGCGCGCAATGGCCGCGCCGGCAACGGCGTAACCTGGCCTGGATTGCTGGCGTCGGGATCGTTGAACTGCGGCGGTTGCCCAGGCGGCGGCTGCGGAAAGGCGTAGCCTTCGGCGTCCGCCGCGGTCTCAAACACCGCTTCCTCGCCGATATTCTGTGGCGGGAAATGCAGCACGATGCACGCTTCGCCGGCTTGCGCGCGCTGCAGCTTCGGCGGGCTGCCTGCAGGCACGAGGTTGATCAGCTCGATGCGCAGCGCGAGTAGATCGTCCGGACGCACCACGGCTGTGCCGGTGCGCCGTGGCGGGCGCGGCGTGACGGCTAACGGCGGGTCGAAGCCTTCGAAAGCGACCGGGCGCTCCGGCCGAATCGATGGCCCGGCCGCGGCGATGTTCGATGCCGTCGCGGCGGCGGCAGGCACACCGGGCGCAGAGCCAAGCGAAATAGCATGCGGGCGTCGAGCGGACGGGATCAGTTTCCGCTTGGTGCCCGGCTTGGACGCGGGCGCTTTGGCCGCTGTGCGCGTGCGGTCAACGGCGCGCACGCCTTTGTTCTCAGCTTGAGATTCTCCGCGCAGTCTCGCGCGCGGCGTCCTGCCGACGAGTTTCGCGGCAGCGCGCTTGCGGGTGCTGGCGGGGCGGCGCTTCGCTGTCTGCTTGGCCATAGACATCCTTTCGCGCGCGCAAGCGCTACGCTTACGCTTGCTCGAATATCGAGCTGAGACTTCAGTAGATACCGCCCGAGCGAGGATGGCGTCCCACGCTAGAAGGCAAGGCGGGAGAGAAAGTGCGGCGAAACAACGGCGTCACGTAGCAGTCAGTGCCCATTGTCGTGCAACTGAGTGTAGCATGAGCTGGGCGAGTTCGATGCGGTATTACTGCCGGGAAATCGATGGGATGCGGCGCGGTTCATGCGTGATGACCGCGTGCGGAACAAAAACCACGGTACAGCGCTAAAGGTTTTGGCGGCTTCGTGGGATATCCATTCTTCCGCCTCACGTCGATGCGCGAGAAACTACAAGTCTCGCTGCGAATTCGATAGCAGTTTTCGGCGCTTGCCCGATGCGCTTGGTAGAGGAGGATCTGCACGGGTAAAGTTGGAGTTTTTATTGTTGATGGTCGATCAAAGCACGCAGAGAGGAGGAGCGGTGGGCAGGTGGCAAACTTCATGACTCGGTTTGTATTTCTCGTCGCCTGGATCACTGGCGCAGTCTTTGTGCCGTTGACGTGGGCCGGTCCAGTGGAGGACGGGATGACTGCGTACTCCCGCGGCGACTTCAAGACGGCTTACCGCTTGCTCAGCGGTCCGGCTGAAGCGGGCGACGCCCGTGCGCAGCACTATATGGGCGCGCTAGCTCAGGCAGGCCACGGTAAAGGGGCCGCGCGCTGGTTTGAGCGAGCAATCGCGCAGGGGCATGCCGATAGCCTTGTCGCAATGGGGTATATCGTGTTGCAAGGCAAAGAACGCCGGCGCGATGTCGACGAGGCGTTTCGTTGGTTCAAGATGGGTGCGGAGCGCGGCAGCAGCCAAGGACTTCTCAATCTGTCACGACACTACGAAGCGGGCCTCTTGGTCCCGCAGGATCGAGCGCGAGCTGCCGAGCTGCGACAGCGTGCGATACGCGCGGGTAACCCCGACGCTCAGCGTCTAACGACGCGCGCCGCAATTAACGACGATGTTGCTTACTGGTGGCGGATGTTTGGGCGCAGCGAAGAGGCGTTTGCGCAACGGCTGCGCAACGCTCAGGCCGGTGATGCCGTTGCCAAAGGCAAGGTATCGATTCACTACCGTGTCGGTCTAGGCGTGCGGAAAAACAAGGCCGAGGCCTTGCGCTGGGCTCGGGCGGGAGCCGAGCAAGGCGATAGCGAATCCCTGTATAGCCTTGGGTTGCACTACTACAACGGTTGGGGCGTTGTAGCCAATCGATCGGCCGCGCTTGATTGGTTTCGACGGGCACAGGCAAAAGCGCATCCTTACGCAGCAAACGCTGTGGCTTTGCTCACTGCGCCGCCGCTTCGTGCCGGAGGCAACCCGGACAACACAGCGTTGGAAATCTACATGCAGTCGCGGCGTGACCACTGTTTCTTGATCGGCGCTACGGGCGCTGATCTAAACGGCAGTTGCTACTGATTCTCCACGGTCTGCCCACCTATCGCTATGAGAGCGAACACTCCAACGCTCCTGCGTGAAAGTTTGTTGGTGCGGCGGCACGGCGCGGTTTCGCGTTAAACATCAATTCTCGATCCAGGCGCCTCACCAGAATACGCTGGCAAGCACGGCCGCTGTTCCGCGCCTGCGGCAGCGAGCGGCTCTCCACGTGCACATTCGGGATGCAGTATCGTGCGCAAGTGCGCCGCACGAGCCTGCCGTGTGTCGCATAAGTCTGGTGATCGGGCGCTACGTTGCCTCATCTGCCCAGGTAGTTGGAAGTCTATGCGGCGTGCCGTTGCAACTTCTGCTCAGCGCGTTTACCCAGCAAATCGTACCAATTGAAGAAATGTGGCGGCGCGGTCACGATTTCGGCGTGCACCGATCGGCACAAGGCGTAGAAATCCGCCAATGACGCCGTGCGCCATTGCTGCAACAGAGCGCCCATCGGGGCGTGCCGCAAATTGCCGATCGAAAATTGATGCGCAAAGCCATATTGAATCGGACTGACCCGCGCATCCGCTTCGATCACGAGCGGTGAAACCAAATCTGCAAAAGCACGCTCGGCCAAGGCGACATTGTCGTCGGCATACACGAGTTCGGGATGCTGTTTGACGTTTTCGCTGTACGCGATATCGACTTGTACTTTGATGCCGCCCCCATCTTGTTCCAGTTGGCGCCCTAAGAACCAGGCATAGGCGCTTTCATTGGCGTCGGGCGTTTTGCCGCTCATGCGGTGCGCGGCATTGCCGACCTCTTCCAGGGGGTGGATTTGCAGCAGTTGCGCGCCTTCGGTGACAGCGAATTCCTTAACCCAATCCAGCTCGTCGAGATTGTGTTGTGTCAGCGTAAAGATGAAGCCGAAGTTCAGCCCAGCTGCGCGCACGGCAGCCAATCTCGACTGCATGGCATCGAACGCCAGCGCGTTGCCACGCATGCGGTTGTGCGATGCCGGCACGCCGTCAATGCTGATAGCCAGTACGTCCACGGTGTCGCGCAAACGTTCGATATTGCGCGCCGTAAGCAGCATGCCATTGGTAGTGACTGTAGTGCGCATGCCGCAAACGCGCGCATGCTGCAGCAACTCGCGCAGCGGCGCGTAGAGAAGGGGTTCGCCCCCCGAGAGGCTCACCGTGTTGTAGCCTTCCGCCGCGGCTGCCGACACCGCTTCGCAAAGCAAATCGATCTCAAGGGCGCCTCGCTCGCGCGGCGAGGACTGAGAGTAGCAATGGAGACAACTTAGATTGCATTTTCGTGTTGGGTGAATCTGCACGATACGCGCTGTGCCTGTTGCCCCCATTGCCGTTCTCCTGGTGTGCCTTAGAAGCCGAAGCCGCCGGATTGAATGTCGACCGGCACTTGCGGCTGCTGCACCATGCGGAAGATGTCGGCAGGAATGCCGCGAATCATCCAGGTTTGCAGCAAGCCCGAATAGCCGCCCGCGACCGCACCGATTTCTTCCGGCGTCAGGCTAGCGATGGTCTGGCATTTCTCTTTCAGTTTCTCGGAACCGCAAATTTCGTGTGACATGTGGATCTCCATGTTGGACGTATGAGTGAACTGCCGAGCGTTTGTGGTCGGTGTGTCAACAAGCGCGCGGTTAAGTGCAATGTAGGTGCGCCGGCAAATGCTGCTTGCCAACTATTGCCGTGCGGGGATGTGAACAAATTACCTGCAAGCCTTGCGCGAACGTGCGATGTGCGCGGTCGACGGAGAGAGTGCCAACCGAAATTCTGCGTGCGGTGCGTAGCCGTGTTAGATTGCGCGGCCGGCCAAGGATCTGCGCCAGCGGCTCATGACCAACATCTCAGAGTAACGCCTTGACTCATCGCACCGCCCTTGTGCTCATTGTCGTCGCTACGCTCTTGTGGAGTATGGCGGGGGTGGTATCACGCCTGCTGCACCACAGCGCGGGATTCGAGATGGTCGTCTGGCGCAGTGCCGTCGCGGCGCTGACGGTGCTTCTATTGCTAAGAGTGTCTCAGGGCACGGCTTGGCTTGGGCACGTGCGCACGGGCGGTGCGGCGTTGTGGATCTCCGGGCTGTGCTGGGCGGTCATGTATACGTGCTTCATGCTCGCGCTTACGCTGACTGCGGTGGCGAACGTGCTGATCGTGCAAAGCCTGGGGCCGATCTTCACTGCGCTCATGGTCTGGCTGCTGCTCAGGCGCCGCTTGGCGCTGCGCACCTGGGTCGCGCTGGTGATCGCCGCAGCGGGGATGGCGATCATGTACTTGGGCGATGTGAGCGAGCTGAGCGGTCGTCACGCCCTCGGCATTTTGGTCGCGCTGTGCATTCCCCTCGCCTCAGCGGTTAACCTCGTAGTGCTGCAAAGATCCGGGCAAGCGGTTGATCTGCGTGCCGCCGTAATGCTCGGAGCGGTCATGTCGGTGTTGATCGCCTTGCCGCTGGCCTGGCCATTGCGGGCGGATGCACACGACGTGATGTGGCTGTCGTTTTTGGGCGTATTCCAGCTGGGCATTCCCTGCGTGCTGTTGGTGCTCGCAGCACGCAAGCTGGCCGCTCATGAACTCGCGCTGTTGGCGTTGCTCGAAGTGGTGTTCGGCGTGGCCTGGGCTTGGTTGTTTGCTGGCGAAGCGCCAGGCGCGATGACGCTACTCGGCGGGGCACTGGTCATTGCAGTGTTGGTCGCGCACGAGCTGTGGGGCGCCGCCGCGCCGACGGGTCGTTCCGTAGCGGGTGTGGTGTCCCACAAATAGCTGGCCCAATTCCAGAGGCTGCAAATGCGCGTGCTAAAAGCGTAATGCATGAGACTACCTCGGTAGTTCGTGGGGCATTACGCTAGAGGTTCTCGATATAGTTCCGATTCCAAGTCGGGCTGATAATGATCTGGTTGATGCATACCTGCGGCGGCAGCTCAGCGACGAAGCGGATGGTCGCGCCGAGGTCACCGGGTTGCAGCATGCGCGCGCGGTCTGCGGCACTCGGCGGCACCGGACGGCGGTCCAGGATCGGGGTGGCGACTTCTGCCGGGCAGAGCGCGCACGCGCGTATGCCATTGGCACACTCTTCCATGTTGATGGTTTCGGTCATGGCGGTGACGGCGTGCTTGCTGGCGTTGTAGGCCGCGCCGGTCAACTTAGGGTGAAACACGCCGGCCCAAGATGAAATGTTGATGATCAAACCGTCTTTGTTCTTGCGCATCGACGGCAGTACCGCGTGTATCGTGTAAAACGAGCCGTCCAAGTTAATGCCGACCACTTCGCGCCAGCCCTGCGTGGTCTGATTGTTCCAATACCGATTCGGGTTATTCAGCCCGGCGCTATTGACGAGGATGTCGATGCGTCCGTGGTGCTCCAGGATGCGCTCAGCGCATTGTTGCACTGCGGCTGCGTCGGCGACGTCCAGTGCAAGCGCCTCGGCCACACCGCCCAGGGCGCAGATTTTCTGCGCCTCCGCTTGCAGAATATCGGCGCGGCGGCCCGACATGACGACACTCGCACCGGCCTGCGCCAATGCTTGCGCGCCCGCCAGCCCGATGCCGCTGCCGGCACCGGTGATCCAAGCGATGTTGCCTTTAAGTCTGCTCATGAGTGCGAATCCAGAGTGATTAACCGGTGGCGACGCCGTGCTGCTTGAACCAGCTCAGCATGCGCTGCCAGCCCGCTTCGGCGGCTTGCTTGTCGTAGCTGTTGCGATAGTCGGCGTGGAAGCCGTGCTGTGCTTGCGGGTAAACGACGATCTCGGCGGGTTTCTGCGCGGTTTGCAGCGCTGCGCGCATGGCATCGACATCCGCGAGCGGGATGCCTTGATCTTTGCCGCCATAGAGCCCGAGCACCGGCGCTTTAAGTTGTGCGGCGACGTCGATGGGGTGCTTGGGTTGCGTAGCCGTCGCCGGCGATTTCAAGCGGCCGTACCACGCGACGCCGGCCTTTACGTTCTCATTGTGGGCACAATAGAGCCAGACGATGCGTCCGCCGTAACAAAAGCCGGTGACTGCGATCTTGCTGACGTCGCCGTTGTTCGCCTCCGCCCAGCGGATGCAATTATCGAGATCTTTCATGACTTGCGCGTCGGGCGCTTTCGCGACCACCTTATCGAGAATTTCCTTGATGTCGCTCATCTTGGAGACATCGCCGATGCGCGCGAACAATTCTGGGGCGATGGCGAGATAGCCTTGTTTGGCGAGCCGGCGGCAGATGTCCTTGATATGTTCGTGCACGCCGAAGATCTCTTGCACCACCAAGACTACCGGAAAGTTGCTTCCTTGCGCCGGCATAGCGCGATAAGCCGGCACGGAGTCGTAGCCAAAACTCACGTCTACTTCGCCCGCAGTCAATCCTTGCGCATCGGTGGTGATCGTCTCAGCCGATACCGGCAGCACTGCGAGCGCAAAACCGGCTGATAGTGCCGTCACGACGAAGTCGCGGCGTGACATTTCCGGCTGCAAGCTGGCGAGATCAGGATGCATCGCGGTTCTCCTTTACGGCGGGAGAGCTACTTTGCCATAGCCGCATGGGGCGCGGTTAGACTTATATACAGTCAATAGGATATTTGGGCGACTGAATATTGAAGAGGGAAAACAAGAGAGACTTAATGCAGTATAAGAAAGGTGTTTATGCCAGCTGCTTGAACAGCAGCTTGATTGATTGGGCGCGCTGCAACGCGTTCTTGCCTGGCGCAAGCAGTTTGAGTTTGTCTGGGCCTGCAAGCTTGTATGTTTTGCCGTGCTGTTGAATCAGTCCAATGATGCGCTCGGCCGCCACCGGAGGATTGGGGCGAAACTGAATGGTTGCCGCCTCGCCATGGGCGTCAATCTTGACGACGCCCAGCGGCGCGCCGAGCAAGCGCAAGCGATGCGTTTCGATCAGAGTCTTGACCTGCTCCGGCGCTAAGCCGAAGCGGTCGATCAGTTCTTCTTCGAACGCATCGAGTTGTTCCAAGGTTTCGGCATTCGCAAGGCGCTTGTAAATGACTAGGCGCTCGTTGACGTTGCTGCAGTAGCTTTCCGGCAACAACGCAGGCGCGTGCAGATTAATTTCCGTGGTTACATTGAGCGGCTCTTCCATGCTCCAGTTTTCACCGCGTTTGAGTGCGCGCACCGCTTTATTTAGCATCTCGACGTACAAGCTGAAACCGACTTCTTGCATCTCGCCGCTCTGCGATTCGCCCAGTACTTCGCCGGCGCCACGGATTTCCAGATCTTGCATCGCGAGAAAGAAGCCGGAACCCAGCTCTTCCATCATTTGGATCGCTTCCAGCCGCTTTTTCGCTTGCGCCGTGAGCGCTTCGTCCGGCGGGGTCAGCAAGTAGGCATAGGCTTGGTGATGCGAGCGTCCGACGCGGCCGCGCAATTGATGCAGTTGGGCGAGACCAAATTTGTCGGCGCGCTCGATAATGATCGTGTTCGCGGTCGGCACGTCGATGCCGGTTTCGATGATGGTCGAACACAGCAGTAAGTTGTAGCGCTGATGATAAAAGTCACGCATGATGTGCTCAAGCTCGCGCTCGCGCAGCTGGCCATGCGCCATTGCGATCCGTGCCTCGGGCAGCAATGCCGTTAGCTTCTGCATCATCACCGGCATGGTGGCCACGTCGTTGTAGAGGAAGAATACTTGGCCACCGCGCTTGAGTTCGCGCAGCACCGCCTCGCGCACCAGGCCGGCGCTGTACGGATGCACGAAAGTTTTGATCGCAAGGCGTTTCTGCGGCGAGGTGGCGATGACAGAGAAATCGCGCAGGCCTTCCAGCGCCATGCCCAGGGTGCGCGGAATCGGTGTCGCGGTAAGGGTGAGCACGTCGACCTCGGCGCGCAGTGCTTTCAGACGGTCTTTCTGGCGCACGCCGAAGCGGTGTTCTTCATCGATGATGACAACGCCGAGGTTCTTGAACTTAACGTCGCGCTGTAGCAAGCGGTGCGTGCCGATGACGATGTCGATCTTGCCTTCGGCTAAACCTTGCAAAGCGGCGCTCTGCTCCTTGGCCGAGCGGAAACGCGATAGTTCCGCGATCTTGACCGGCCACTCGGCAAAGCGGTCGGAGAAATTCAGAAAGTGCTGCTCCGCCAGCAGTGTGGTGGGCACCAGGATAACGACTTGTGCGCTGGCGAACACGGCGACCGCAGCCGCGCGCATGGCCACCTCGGTTTTGCCGAAACCGACATCGCCACAAATGAGCCGATCCATCGCGCGGCCGGCGCGCATGTCGCCCAGCACGGCTTCGATGGCGGCGCGCTGATCCGGCGTTTCCTCGAATTCGAAGCCCGCGGCGAAGGTGTCATAGTCGTGCTGCTTGAACTCGAAGGCGTGCCCGGGGCGCGCGGCGCGCTGCGCATACAAATGCAGCAGCTCAGCTGCCGTGTCGCGCACTTGTTCGGCAGCTTTGCGCTTGGCTTTTTCCCATTGTCCAGAGCCGAGTTTGGTCAACGGCGCCGCTTCCGGTGGCCCGCCGGCGTAGCGCGAAATGACTGCCAACTGCGAGACCGGCACGTAGAGTTTGTCGCCGCCGGCGTACTCCAGCATCATGAATTCGGTTTGGCCCTCGCCGAGATCGAGGTTCACCAGACCCAGGAAGCGGCCGATGCCGTGTTGCACATGAACGACCGCGTCGCCGGCACGCACCTCGGCTAAGTCGCGCAGCAGGGTATCGGCGCTGGCGCGCCGCGCGTCGCGCTGGCGCGACTGCCGCACCTGCGCGGCGTACAGTTCGCTTTCCGTTACGATCGCGAGCTTCAGCGCCGGCAAGTCGAAGCCGTAAGCGATTGGCCCCGCGACAAGTCCGAGCGTGTGTACGTCGGCGTCGATGTCGTCGACAAATTCGCTTAGGGCACCGTAGACCTGAGCGCGTAGATCGTTCTGGCGCAGAAACTCCAGCAGCGTTTCGCGCCGCCCAAGGCTTTCCGCCACGATCAGGATGCGCCCGCCGTGTTGCTCGTGCCATTCGCGCAGCTTGCGCAACGGATCGAGCGCGCGCCGGTCGACGCTGATATCGGGTAAGGCCAGCGTTGCGTGCTGGGCGGCGTGCTCCAGAACGGGGACAAGCGCGGTGCCATCGATTCCTGGTCCCAGCGGCAGCGATGGCAAATCGATGCGGCTGAACTGCCGCAGCCCGACGAAGAACGCCTCCTCAGATAAAAATAGCTCTTGCGGCGGCATAATCGGCCGCGATAGATCCCCGCCGAGCAACTGATAGCGCGCACGCGTATCGCGCCAGAAGTCTTCAATCGCTTTGTGCACGCGGTGGTGCAGGCATACGCGTGCATCTTGCGGCAAATAGTCGAACAGCGTGGCGGTGGCCTGGAAAAACAGCGGTAGAAAGTATTCGATCCCCGCAGTTGGAATCCCTGCGCTGACATCCTTGTAGAGCTGACTCTTGGATGGATCGCCTTCGAACCTTTCGCGAAAATTCTGACGAAAAAGCTTGCGCGCCGCATCGTCGAACGGGAATTCCCGCGCAGGGAGCATGCGCACTTCGGGCACCGGAAACAGCGTGCGTTGGCTATCGGCGTCAAAGGTCTTGATGCTTTCAACGTCGTTGTCGAGCAAATCGATGCGGTAGGGAACGGCACTGCCCATGGGAAACAGGTCGATCAGTCCGCCGCGCACGCAGTACTCGCCGGCACGCACGACCTGGGTCACGTGGGTATAGCTGGCGAGGCTGAGTTGCTGTCGCAGCGCGTCGACGTCGAGCCGGTCGCCGCGCTTGATGAAGAATGTGTGGGCAGCAAGATATTCGCGCGGTGGTAAGCGCTGCAGCGCCGTGCTTACCGGCGCCAGGACAATACCGATGCCGCCTCGCGCAAGTTCGTATAGCGTGGCCAAACGGTCGGAGACCAGGTCTTGATGGGGCGAAAGTTGATCGTAAGGTAGCGTCTCCCAGTCCGGAAAGGAATGAACTTTGAGCGTGGGCGCGAACCACGCGATTTCTTCGGACAAGCGCTGCGCGTCCCCTGCGTTTTCGCACAGAACCAGCAACGATTTTGCGTCCTTCTGCGCCAGTGCGGCGATGACTCGGGCATCAGCCGAACCATGCAACGCCAAAGTGGCATCGCGGGCAGAGGAGGGTTGGGAATTCACTTATAGCGGGCGTGGGCCGAAGGGGCGCCATTATACGCAAACGAAGTGCGTGATTGGCTCCTCCACGGCGGTGGCAGCCCGGTTCGTGATACCATGTTTTGCTAGGCAAAGCAGTTGGAACAGAACAGGCAAAGGTGCAGTGGTGCGCGCGTTACGCAAGATCCTCCACGTCGACGACAATCCCGATATCCTCACGGTGAGCAAGCTGGCACTGGAGCGCGTAGGTGGCTACGAAGTGTGCGTTGCGAGTTCCGGCAAAGAGGCGATAGGCGTCGCCGCCCAGTTTCTCCCGGATCTCATCTTGTTGGACGTGTTGATGCCAGAGATGGACGGGTGCGCCACCCTAGTCGAATTGCGCGCTACCAGCGAAACTGCCCGCATCCCCGTCATCTTTCTATCGGCCTCGGTAATGCCCGAGAAAGTGACCGAGTACAAGCGGCTCGGCGCCCTGGATGTCATTGCCAAGCCGTTCGATCCGCTCAAACTCCCTGAGCAAGTTTCGCTGTTGTGGAACGCCAACGCTGACGCGCTAGAGCAGCCATAAGGCGCGCCTTTAGGCGGGCAGTTTTCGCCGCGAGACGCCGGGGTGCGCCGCGATTGTCGCGGCGGCGACCAAGCGCTGCTTACTGAATAATACCGAATTGTTCGCTCAAGTGCGTGATCAGACCGCTCGCATTTTCGAAGCGATCCGCTGGGCGCTTAGCGACAAGCCGTTCGAGTAACACCTGATACTGCGTGAACTTCGCCGGCAGCTTCGGAATGTCGTCATGGATATGTTTGTACACCAGCGACACGGCGTTATCGGCAGTGTACAGCCTTCTGCCCGCCAACATTTCGTAAAGTATCACGCCGACGCTGTATAAGTCGCTGCGCGCGTCCAGCACCTTGCCTAGACCTTGCTCGGGGCTCATGTAGTACGGCGTGCCGAACACTTGACCATGCACAGTCAATTGCGCCGTGTCTTCGACGTGCTTTGCGATGCCGAAGTCCACGATGCCCAGCGTGTCATCGGCGCGGAACAGAATATTCTGGGGTTTGAGATCGCGATGCACCACGCCGCTGGCATGTACCGCTTCTAGGCCAATTGCGATCTGGCGAACGACCCGCAACGCCTCTGGTCCCGCGACGCCTCTGTCGATGCGGGCTTTGAGATCGCCGCCGACAAAGTACTCCATTGCCAAGTAAGCGTGCTCCTGGCTGAAGCCTTGATCGAAGATGCGCGCGACATAAGGGCTGTCGATCTTAGAGATGATGCCGCATTCACGGATAAACCGGCGCAAGAATTCGTCGTTCTTACTGAGCTCGGCGTCGACAATCTTCAGCACCAGTTGCAACTCATCGCCGGTGCGCCGCGCAAGGTAAACGCTCGACATGCCCCCTTCGCCGATCTTGCGCACGACGGTGTAGCCGCTGATTTCGATTCTGTTAACCGCGCCGCTGCGCTCTTGCCGCTTCGCCACGAGGTGCACACTGGTGGCGGGGCGGCTGATCGCTACCGCCTGCGCGCCCGCGGTGCAATCGGAGATCGCGTTGATCAAGCGTTGTTTGGAAAGATCGTGCTTGCGCAGGTAGTCGCTGGCGCCGAGCTTCATCGCTTCGACGGCCACAGCTTCGCTGCCGTGCCCGGTCAAGAAAATAATCGGCGGACAGGTCTGATCGATTTTCAATTGGCGCAGCCAAGTCAGGCCGTCGTCGGTGCCGAGCATATAGTCGAGCAACACGACATCGTAGTTGCTGAGGGCCGCGGCCAACCCATCGCGGCCGCGCGTGGGCGGGTCCCAGCTGTCGACCTTGGCTTGCGCCCATTCGACTTGTATGAAGCGCTTGGCGAGCTGACAAAAGTCGCTTGAATCATCAATAATAAGAACGGCGGGAGCTTTGTTCACAGGGGCGTCTCGCTGCGCCACGCGCTTTGGGGAATTTCGAGTACCGGGATTGGGGCGGCTTTGCCTTTGAGGGCCATTGCCGGAAGCGAGCGCGTCTGAAAGCGCCGTACTAGATCGTCCGCGTCGGCGACACATGTTTCCGAGAGCAGTATCTGATTGTGATGAGCTTGCTGCGTTAGGCGGGCGGCGACATTCACCGCGTCGCCGATCACCGTGTAGCTCATGTAGGTGGGCGAGCCGATGTTGCCGACGATGACCTTACCGCGGTTGACGCCGATGCCCAGACCAACGTCAATGCTGTGCTCACGCTGCCAGCGCTGCGCCAGCGGTTGAAACTTGCGCTGCATGTGGCAAGCGGTGTGTAGAGCGCGCTCAACGGCGTCAGCCTGTGGCAGCGGCACGCCGAAGCCCGTCAGCAGGCTGTCGCCGGACATGTTGAATACGGTGCCTTCGAACTGATACGCGACATCGGTAACGGTGGCAAAGAAATCGTTCAGCAAATTGACGATAGTGTCGGCGTCCAACTGTTCCGTGATGCGCGTAAAACCGCGGATGTCGGCGAACAATATGACTGCCTCCATGCGGCTGCGGCGTTGCAGCAGCAACTCGCGCCCGTCTTGCCGCGCCAGAATTTCAGCGACAATTTTTGGCGCGATGTAGCGTTGAAACAAGCGCTGCAACTCTTCGCGGCGATCGACTTCCTGCTGCAGGCGCGCCGCCTCGAGTGCGCGGCGGGCAAACGATAGTTTCAGCAGGGATCTCACCCGCGCGATGAGTTCCTCGCGATACACGGGTTTGGTTAGGAAGTCGTCGGCGCCAGCGGTGATGCCTTTGACTCGATCCGCGCGGCTGTCGAGCCCCGTGACCAACACGATCGGCACGTCCAAGGTCTGCGGGTCTTCTTTCAATTGCCGGCAAAGCTCGATGCCATTCACACCTTGCATGATGACATCGAGCAAGATTACATCCGGCTTCTTTATCTTGATGAGTTCAAGCGCCTCCTGGGCGTTGCGCGCCGGCAACGCTTGCAGCCCCTCAGCGGTGAGGTAACGGCCCATAAGTACTAACGCTTCTTCCTGATCGTCGACGATTAAAATGCGACCACCGCCGCTTGTTGGAGCAGCAGGTGTTGCCGGCGCGGATTCGTTGGCTTGCATCAAGGCGCTGTGTCTATGTGAATTCGACTTCCACTGCGTCGAGGTACTCGGCGTAGCGCGCGATCAGGTCAGCGAGGATTTCGTTTTGCGCATCCTTACCGGCCTTCTCGATCGCGGCGCCAATGTTGGTGATCTCGTGAAACCCGTAGCCGCCGCCCACGCCTTTCAGGTTATGGCCAATAATGCGCATTGCGTCGAAGTTGCCCGATTTCAGCGCTTCTCTGAGTGAGCCCAGATCGCGCCGGCGATTGGTAAGAAATGTGGGTACAAGGTCTTGGATCTCTCGATCCACAAGGACAGTAATTTTCGTCGTCATCACCTATTATCCTCAAATCGCGCGAGGCATTGACTCAAGCATTCAGCGTCGATGAGACGGCCGAGCTGCGCGCCTCTCGCTGCAGCAAATCGCGCAGCATCGCAAACAAGCGTTCACGGTTGACTGGTTTTGCAACGTACCCATCGCAGCCATCGCGCAGCGATTGTTCGACCTCGGGGCCCTCGGGGTGCGCGGTGAGGGCCAAAATGGGGCGCGTGTAACCCAGCGCGCGCAGGCGCGTCACGGCGACGTTGCCGCGCATCACCGGCATCTCCATATCCATGAGGATCACTTGCACGTCATGTTGCATGGCCATGCTTACGGCTTCCGCGCCGTTTTGCGCGGTAATCACATCCAAACCCATGCGCGCGAGGTAACGGCTCACCAGTTCGCGGATGTCCTGATTGTCGTCCGCCAGCAATACTTGTCCGCGCAACTTTTCATCGCTGGCCGCGGGTTTCACTTCAGGCTGCGGTTGTTCTTGCGGACATTGACGTGCCGGGAGGGTCACCGAGAATGTGCTGCCTTTGCCCAGGGTTGACTGGACGGTCAAGTTGCCGTGCATGAGCTGGCACATGTTGCGGCTGATGCTTAGGCCTAAGCCGGTGCCGCCGTGTACGCGCTCGGTGCTGTCAGTGCCCTGCTGAAACGGCTCAAAGATGCGCTGCATGGCGCTAGGAGGAATGCCAGGGCCGGTGTCAACCACCGCTAGATTGAGTTGTCCGTCATGCCATTTCGTGTCGACGCTGACGCTGCCGCGCTGCGTGAACTTGATGGCGTTGCCCACCAAGTTGATAAGAATCTGACGCAGGCGAAAACTGTCCAACTCCAACACCGACGGCAGATTGGGCGCATAGCTGGCGGCGAGGCTAAGGTTTTTGTCGCGCGCCAAGGGCGCTAAGGTTGTGACGACATCTTCTATTACTTCGCGCACGCGAGTGGGCACATTGTTTATTTTTATCTGGCCTGCCTCTAACTTGGATTGATCGAGCATGTTGTTGATGAGCGTCATCAAGTGATCACTGTTCTTTGCAATGACCTTCGAGTACTGTTCGTGAGCTTTATCTTGAGAGCCCGATTCGGACAGCAGTTTGTTGTAACCGATGATAGCGGCCAGTGGTGTGCGCAGTTCGTGCGTCATCTGGGAGATGAACTGGCTCTTGAGCTGATAAGCCTGCTCCGCCGCCATTTTTTCCAGCGAAAGCCTTTGACGTTCCCGGTAGAGCCAAAAAAGTCGCAGCAGCGTTAACAGCGCAAACATCCATAACGTTGCCAGGATCGGGCGCAGCACGGTGAGTTGCTGCCCGCGCAAGTACAGCACGCACGACAGTGCCAGCACTAGTCCAACGCTGCCTGCCAGTGCTATCAATCCTGACCAGGGCGTGGCGCTCGCGCCACGCCGGAAGGCCAGCAGCGGAATCGCTATGGCGGCGAGCATCAGCAGGATTTCCCAGCCCCAGTGAGCCGGCCGAAGCACCAAGCCGCGTTCCAGCATGCCCGTGGTGGTGGCCAACGCGAGCAGGCCAGCCATTTCCCCGTAGAGCGTAAGGACGCGGTCGCCGAGGATCGCAGTTGAACTGCCGACGAAAACCTTGCGTCCGCGGATACGCTCGCGGATCGGCGGCAGTGGCTCCTTGCCGTCTATTGCGTCAATCAGTTGGTGAAATGGCAACACGTCGACGCTGCGCATATCACTCTCGCGCGGGAACTTGAGCGCCACTTCGCCAGCGGCGTTCACGTGGAACAGCCGATCTTCTACCGCGATCTCGCGCGTTTGTCGGTCGTAGCCGAGTGCCGGCTTGGCGCGATTGGCGAACATGGAAGCCAGCGGCAAGCCGGGCACATGGTAACCGTGGACACGATGCAGCAGAGGCACGCGGCGCAGCTGCCCGTCATCGTCCGGCCGCACTCGAATGACGCCGACTAGCGTGCTATCGTTGCTGAGGAACACGTGGCGGGGCAGAGTAATCTCGTTTAACGGGAACGCAGCGAGGTCGTTCTGAACCGGCCATGCCGAACGCTGCAGATCGCGCAGTTCTTCCGGGTTGAGTTCCGGACTGCGGAAGATTGCCGCGGCGGCCAGCACCGCGTTTGGCGTCGCCGCCAAAGCGCGGGCTAGTTCGGCATCGCCGCCACGTTCTTCAGAGAAGACGATATCAAAGATGATGGATTTGGCACCCGCGTCGCGCAGGAAATCGGTCGTTTCCGCGTAGACCAAGCGTTGATACGGCCACACCCCCAGTTTTGGACGCAGCCGCGTCATACTCGGCTCATCAATATCAACGACGAGCACATCGTTCATTGGTGCCGCCGGCGCCAGCACTTTGGCCTGGAAGTCGCTCAGGTGCAAGTTGAGGCGCTTGAAACTTTCCGTTTGCATGATTGCCCAGCTTAGCGCTAGGGCGGCGGCGCCGGTGCTAAAGGCGCGGCCCCAAAAGCCCAGCCGCAATGGAAGAAGGGCTGAGAGTTTCAAGGCACTTTAACCCTTTGATAAGTAGCGATCATCGAAGTGGCTCAGTTGCTAACCACGGGGATCTTGCCGATACGCTGCTGCCATTCGCGCGGGCCGCTTTGATGCACCGAGCCGCCGTTGCTGTCCACCGCGACCGTGACCGGCATGTCTTGAACGTCGAATTCATAGATTGCTTCCATGCCGAGATCGGCAAACGCGACCACGCGTGAGCTCTTGATCGCCTTCGACACCAAGTACGCCGCTCCGCCGACAGCGATTAGCGACACCGATCGGTGCTTTTTGATCGCATCGATTGCCGTCGGTCCGCGCTCGCCCTTGCCGATCATGCCGAGCAAACCGGTCTTTGCCAGCATCGTCTCGACGAACTTATCCATACGCGTAGCCGTTGTCGGCCCGGCAGGGCCGACGATCTCGTTGCCGACTGGGTCGACTGGTCCAACGTAGTAGATGAAGCGATTGGTGAAATCCACACCGGCTGGCAGCGGTTCGCCTTTCGAGAACAAATCCGCGATGCGCTTATGCGCAGCGTCGCGGCCGGTCAGTAGTTTGCCGGAAAGCAGTAGTGTTTCGCCGGGTTTCCACGTCAGTACTTCTGCGCGTGTGACGGTGTTTAAATTCACGCGGCGCGCGGTCGGTGCCGGTGCCCAAGTCACATCGGGCCAGTCGCTCAACTGCGGTGCTTCGAGTTTGGCCGGACCGGAGCCATCCAACACAAAATGCGCGTGGCGAGTGGCCGCACAGTTGGGGATCACCGCCAAAGGCAGCGACGCCGCGTGCGTTGGGTAGTCGAGGATCTTCACATCGAGCACCGTGGAAAGTCCGCCCAGGCCTTGTGCGCCGATGCCCAGCGCGTTGACTTTGTCGTAGATCTCTATCCGCAGTTCTTCGATCCGATTTTTCGCGCCGCGCGCTTTTAGCTGCGCCATGTCGATCGGTGCCATGAGCGATTCTTTGGCCATCAGCATGGCCTTTTCGGCAGTGCCACCGACACCGATGCCGAGCATGCCGGGCGGGCACCAGCCGGCGCCCATCGTCGGCACCGTCTTGACGATCCAATCGACCACCGAATCGGATGGATTTAGCATCGTGAACTTGGATTTGTTCTCTGAGCCGCCGCCTTTCGCGGCCACTGAGATTTCAACGTGCTCGCCCGGGACAATTTCGTAGTGAATCACCGCCGGCGTGTTGTCGCGCGTGTTCTTGCGCGAGCCGAGGGGGTCAGCCACGATCGAGGCGCGCAGCTTGTTTTCAGCGTTGAGATAGCCGCGGCGCACGCCCTCGTTGATCATCTCCTCCAGGCTCATGTCCGCTTCCCAGCGGACGTTCATGCCGACTTTGACGAAGACGACGACGATGCCCGTGTCCTGGCAGATCGGCCGGTGGCCTTGCGCGCACATTTTCGAGTTGGTGAGAATCTGTGCGATTGCGTCTTTCGCCGCGGCGGATTGCTCGAGGCGATAGGCTTCGGCCAGGGCGCCGATGTAATCCTTCGGGTGATAGTAGGAGATGAATTGCAGCGCATCGGCGACGCTGTCGATGACATCGCGCTGCTTAATGGGCTTTGCCATTTTCGCCTCCTTGCACCCCCAATTTGGCCGGGGTCAACATGATGCGGTCCACCAGGGCGATCGCAACTGCCGACACCAAGAATGTGATGTGTATCACCGTCTGCCACAGCAGTGCTTTGTCGCTGATCTGTTCCGCGTTGATAAAGGTTTTGAGCAGATGAATCGACGATATGCCGATGATCGCCGTGGCGAGTTTTACCTTGAGAACCGAGGCGTTTACGTGCGACAACCATTCCGGCTGATCCGGATGGCCTTCCAACCCCAGCCGCGACACGAAGGTTTCGTAGCCGCCAACGATCACCATGACCAGCAGGTTGGAGATCATCACCACGTCGATCAATCCGAGCACGATCAGCATGATTTTGGTTTCGTCGAGCTGACTGAGGTGCCAAATTCCTTGAACCAGGTGTGTCAATTCATTGAGGAATTGCACGACGTACACGGCCTGGGCCACGATTAGGCCGAGGTAGAGCGGCAGCTGTAACCAGCGCGAACTGAACACCAGCCAAGGCAAGGGCCTCAGCCTAGAATCGCCGAGATGCATCGGATGTGTGAGTGGTTGGAAACGCGCTATTCTACCTGGCGCGCCGCAACGGCGGCTGCTCATGACTCGCTCGAACCGTTGCCAGGGTTGGCGCCTAAGCGGCGCGCGCTTCGGGGGTGTTTCTATTACTGGTGGTGGTAATCCTTGTTTTATATTTTCAATAAATGGTCTCGAGTATGTACAGTATGGGGTATATACGCAAGGTCGGTCGAAGTCTAAGCGGCCCGGTACTTCTGCTGGCACTGCTGCTTACCTGCGTGAGCACTGCCACGGCAGCGGGCTTCACGCTGCGCGATACCGACGGCATGCAGCATCGGCTCGAGCAGTACCGTGGCAAATGGGTGCTGGTCAACTTCTGGGCGACTTGGTGCGCGCCCTGCATCGAGGAGATCCCCGAGCTATCCGGACTCTACGATGCGCGCAAGGACGCCGATTTGGTCGTACTCGGCGTCGCTCTGGAATACGCTGATGGCCAGGCGGTGATCGATTTCGCGCAATCCCACATGATGAGTTACCCGTTGGTCTTGGGCAGCGATCGCATTGCGGCGCAATTCGGGACGGTCAAGGTGCTGCCCTCGAGCTTCTTGTACGATCCAAAGGGAAAGTTGGTGCTGCGCCGAATCGGGCCGCTGTCGCGCGATGAGATCGAGGTGATTATCGGCAAGCAGCCGAAAGCGAGCGCGCCTCGGGCGGCGCTAAATAGCAGGCGCAGCGACTAGGTGCTGGAATCGCGCGCGCTGTTGCCGGCGCGCTTGCTGCGTATGGTCCAGTTGTTCTTCCAGGCGGTCACCACCAGGGTCGGATACTCGGCACGGCCCAAGCTGCCGTTGTAGCGGCCAAGAGCACGGAAGTAGTCGCCCTTTTCTTGGTTCAAGTAGTGGCGCAATATGGTGCAGCCGTAGCGCAGGTTGGTGCGCAAGTGAAACAAGTTGTGCTCGCGCGCACCTATGACACGCTGCCAGAAGGGCATCACTTGCATGTAGCCGCGCGCCCCGACCGGTGAGACGGCGTACTTGCGGAAAGCGCTCTCGACTTGTATCAGTCCGAGCACCAGTTCCGGATCCAGTCCGGCGCGCGTGGCCTCGTAGTGCACGGCGCGCAGCAGATCGAAGCGCGTCTCGGTATCGGGGATTTTTTTCGTTAGCCGGCGCGACATTTCGTCCAGCCAGACGGATTCTTCCACCGGCGTGCGGAACGAAGTGATGGAGGAGGGCTGGTCTGCGACCGCACGCTGCAGTGCTGCGCGCACGCTGGCGGACAGTTTCTCTTCGGCCTGGGCGCCCGCAAATGCAGAGCCGGCGCTGCATGCCAGATGCAGGCCAAGCAAGAAACCGAGGGTTTTCTGTGAGAAATTCACCAAATCAAGGAGTTAACGCGGGGACAGCCTAGATTTTAGCTCCGTCAGCGCGTTTTGCAAGCCAATTGGACTGGCTTGCGCCGCGCCACGCGCTTGGTATTCGAGCGTGCCTTGCTTCAGGCCACGCTCGCCGATGACCACGCGGTGCGGCACGCCGATAAGTTCTTGATCGGCAAACATAACTCCAGGCCGCTCGTCGCGATCGTCCAAGAGCACTGCAAAGCCGGCTGCGGTGAGCTCATCGTGCAACCGATGTGCGGTTCTCTTCACTTCTTCGCTTCGGCCATAGCCGATTGGGATAACGGCAATATCAAACGGCGCAATCGCTTGCGGCCAATTGATGCCCTTGTCATCGTGATTCTGCTCGATCGCGGCCGCCACGATACGCGAAACACCGATACCGTAACAGCCCATTTCCGCCAGGCGCGATTTGCCGGCTTCATCCAAAAACACCACGTTCATCGCTTCGGAATACTTGGTGCCGAGAGCGAACACGTGCCCGACTTCAATGCCGCGGCAGATCGACAAACTGCCTTTGCCGTCCGGTGAAGGGTCACCCTCAACCACGTTGCGCACATCAGCAATCAACTTGGGCTCGGGCAGGTCGCGGCCCCAATTCACACCCGTCAAGTGGTACCCGGGTTGGTTCGCGCCGCAGACGAAATCGCTCATCGCGGCGACGCTGCGGTCGGCGATGACGTCGACCGCCCGCGCGGTGACAGGGCCGATGTAGCCTGGCTCACAGTCGAGCGCCGCGACGATCTCCTGTTCGGTAGCAAAGCGGAAGACCTCCAGGCCAGCGATTTTGCTGGCTTTGACTTCGTTCAATGAGTGATCGCCGCGCAGCAGCAGCAGATGGAATTTGTCGTTGGCCACGAGCGCAATGGCCTTGACCGTTTGCGTAAGCGGTATTTGCAGCAGCGCGGCCACGTCTTCGCAGGTCTTCTTGCCGGGCGTGGCGACTTGCTGCATAGCCGCGCTAGCGGGTTTGCGTTCACCGGCGGGGGCGAGCGCCTCGGCCAGTTCGATGTTTGCAGCGTAGTCTGAGGCCGGGCAAAACGCGATGGCGTCCTCACCCGAATCGGCGAGCACGTGAAATTCATGCGAGCTGGAGCCACCGATTGCGCCGGTGTCAGCGCTGACCGCGCGGAATCGCAATCCCAGCCGGGTAAAGATCTTGGCGTAGGCGGCGTACATCGCATCGTAGCTGTTTTGCAGCCCGGCTTTGCTCGCGTCGAACGAGTAAGCATCTTTCATGAGAAATTCACGCGCTCTCATTACGCCAAAACGCGGGCGGATCTCGTCACGGAACTTGGTTTGGATCTGGTAAAAATTGACCGGCAACTGACGGTAGCTCTTGATATCGCGCCGCGCGATGTCGGAGATGACTTCTTCGTGCGTCGGGCCAAAGCAAAAGTCGCGCTCGTGCCGGTCTTTGATGCGCAGCATCTGCGGGCCGAACTTCTCCCAGCGTCCTGACTCTTGCCACAACTCGGCCGGCTGCACCGCCGGCATCTGCAGTTCGATCGCCCCGGCGCGGTCCATCTCCTCGCGCACGATCGCCTCCACTTTGCGCAGCACGCGCAGACCGAGTGGCATCCACGTGTACAGTCCGGCGCCGAGCTTCTTAATAAGGCCCGCGCGCAGCATAAGCTTGTGGCTGGCGAGTTCTGCTTCGGCGGGCGCTTCGCGCGAGGTAGCGACGAAGAATTGAGAGATGCGCATAGTGAAATGGCAGGAAAAGGCGCAATTCTAACCCGCGAGTGCGCGGGACGCGATTTGACAGTGTTCGTAAGGAGGTAATACTTCGATAAGTACTATAGCGTAAAGAAGATTACATAAGCTCTAGCAGATAGTCCTAGGGCTAGTATCCCATTAGCGCGCCTGTGCAAGCGCTTCGTAATCGATCGGTGCGGCCGTTTCCATCATCACTTGTTCCGCGTCGCGCTGCGCTTCGGCCTGCTGCCGCTCGGACTCAGAGCCCAGTTGCGCTGCCATGTAGGCGCCGAGATAGCGGCTGCGCGCGGTGATAGCGCGCCCGACGCGCAGCCGCGCGTTGTCGAACTGTGCCAGCGCTGCAGTGAAGTCAGCGCCATGCTGGTCGAGTGCGCGCAGCAACTCGATGACGTCGCCGGCCCCCTTGGGCACGCCCATCGCCACATGCGGGCGCGTGATGAATGCGGCATCGCCGACCAGCGCGACGCGGCCGAAGCTCAGGCGCGGCGGATCGAGATCCATGATCGGCTGAAAGAAATGCAGGCGGCCTTTCTTTAGCGCCAGCGCGAACTGCGGTGCGAGCACCTGTTGGGCTCGATCGATCATCTCCTGCCGCACACGCGCGCTGAGCAGCGCGGGCGGTATGCCGTTGGCGTGATAGCGTCCGCTGTCATCTGTCATAAGCCGCGGCAGTTCATCATGCTCGCGAAACGGGTGATACCAAACCACGTTGTACTGGCGATGGCCGGGACGTTTGCTGTGCCCGGGACCCGGCACCGGGTAGCCGATGCCTTGCTCTCCCGGCGCCACACATACGGCGTAGCGCTCGAACAGCGTCGCGAAGTCCGCGCCGGGCAGATCTGCCTCATCAGCTAAGCAGCGCCACGCGACGTAACCCGCATAGCTCGCCTTGGCTTGCGGCAGAAACTGCGCGCGAATCGCCGAGCGGTAGCCGTCCGCGCCGACCAGCAAATCGCCGGCGATGCGCTCGCCATTGGTGAACACCGCAATAGCTTTTCCGGCGGTTTGCTCGACGCGCTCCAGTGTCATGCCGCGCCGATAGCGCTCGGCGGGAAACGCGTGCTTCAGGCTTTCGTACAGACTACCCCACGATGTCATCGTTTGTGCGAACTCGCGCTCGGCCACGACGCGTCCGGCGCGATCCAGCGCCAGGCGCGCGGGCAATTCGATGCCAAGCGATTGTTCGCTGACGTCGGCGCCGGCAGCGCGAAAGGCGCTAACCAACCCGGGAAGGATGGTGATGCCGGCGCCGCGGCCTTCCAAGTTATCGACGATGCGCTCGAAGATCGTCACATCCCAGCCAGCGCGCAGCAACAAATTGCCGGCAAGCAGACCAATGAGCGAGCCGCCGATAACGAGCACGCGGCCGCGCGGTGTTTTTTCTAGGGACATAGGCTACTCCTCAGAGGGCCGGCAAACCGGCGCGTTGGCGGGCGAGTTTGACCAGCGCCATGTAGTCGTCTTCGGCTTGCCCTGCGTCGACCAGCGCCTGCACCAAGTTGCGCGTGGTGGCGGTGAGCGGAAGTTCCACCTTGGTAGTGTGCGCGCTGTCGAGCATCAAGTCGATGTCTTTGAGGATCAAGCGCGCGGTCATGGTCGGCGAGAAATCGCGCGCTTTCAGCAAACTGCTTTTTGCTTTAATGAAAGGCGAAGCAATGGTGCTTTGCATCAGCATGTCCAGCATTGCGTCCCAGTCCAGGCCCGCTTTACTGCCGAGCGCAAGCGCTTCGGCCATCGATTGCGCCATGTTGACGACCATGAGATTAACGATGAGTTTCATGGCGCGCGATTGCTCGCCAGAGCCGAAGTACAACTGCGCCGTGCTGAAATTTGCCGCCACTGGTTTGACGCGCAGCCACGCGTCTTGCGGGCCAGACACAAGCACCGTCACTTCACCCTTTTGTGCCGAAGCGGCGTTGCCGGAAATCGGCATGCGCAAGTAAGCCACGCCGTTTTGCGCGGCGCTGTGCGCCACTTCTGCCGACACCGCGCTGGATACCGTGCTGGTTTCGGCGAACACGCTGCCGCGCTTGGCGTGAGCCAGCAAGCCGCCGGCGCCAAGTGCTACGGCGCGCAATGCCGCATCGTCGGAAACGGAGGAGAAAATGATGTCGGCATCTCTGACGCATTGCGCCACGCTGGCAGCCGTTTGCGCGCCGAGGTCGGTGAGCTTTTTGGTGCTGGCGGCGGTGCGCGAATACGCGGTGAGCGGGTAGCCGGCCTTCAGCAGGAAGCTTGCCATCGGCACGCCCATTCTGCCGGCGCCGATCCAGGCGATACGCGGGAGAGAAGTCATAGTCCGTGTCCTTATTCGCAAAGTGCTATGCGCCGAGATAGTGCCGCTTGACCAAATCGCTGTGCAGCAATTCTTGCAGGTTCTTGCCCTCAAAAGCGATTTGGCCGTGGACCAACACGTAGCCGCGGTCGGCGATGCGGCTAGTTTCATGGAAGTTCTGCTCGGCCATCAGCACCGTGAGTCCGAGCTCGCGCTTGAGCGTGCCGATCATATCCATAGTCTGCTTGACTAGCATGGGGGACAAACCTACCGAAGGTTCATCCACCAAGAGGATGCGCGGCGAAGACATGACTGCGCGCGCAATCGCCAGCATTTGCTGCTGCCCGCCGCTCATGCTGTAAGCCAGTTGACCGGAGCGCTCGCGCAGCACCGGAAACGCGGCATAGCAACGGTCAAGATTGCGCTGCATCTCGGTGCGCGCGCCGGCACGAAACGCGCCGAGCAGAAGATTTTCGTGCACCGTGAGCTTGGGAAACAGGCGGCGCCCCTCCGGGACCAGCGCGATGCCTAGGGCAACAATTTCTTGCGTGCTTTTGGTTGTGAGGTCGATTCGCTCTTCATCGTCTTCAAGCACGATGCTGCCGCGCGTCACCGGCGTCAACCCCATGATGCATTTCATCAGGGTGCTCTTGCCATTGCCGTTGGTGCCGAGCAGGGCGACGGTTTCGCTCTCGCGGATTTCCAGCGAGACGCCGCTCAAGACATGCACGGCGCCGTAGCCGGCATCGATAGCATTAACGCTTAGCTTAACCACCCAGATAGATCTTCTGCACAATGGCGCTGTTGATGACTGCCGCCGGTTCGCCGTCGGCAACGATGCTGCCCGCGTCGAGGCAAATCACGCGCTGGGAAAAACCCATGATCGCGCGCATGATGTGTTCGATCATGACGATCGTGATGCCCTCGCGGTTGAGGCTGGCGAGCGTTTCCAGCATATCGTCCACCTCAACGGAAGACAGACCGGCCATCACTTCGTCCAGGATCAGCAAGCGCGGCTGCGTTGCCAGCGCGCGCGCCAGCTCTAAGCGGCGCAAATCCACTTGGGTGAGCGACCCAACATCTGCGTTCGCCTTTGCCGTTAGCCCTAAGCGATCGAGCACCGTCAGGCCTTCTTTGCGTGCCGCAGACGCATGCACCCGGCGCCGCCCAACACCGTATTCGAGCGCAACGGCGATATTCTGTGCGACGCTCATGCTGTAGAACGGACGCGGAATCTGAAAACTGCGCGCAAGCCCCAAGCGCGTACGGCGATACGTCGGCAGCGCGCTCACGTCCACGCCGCTGAGCCGCACGCTGCCGTTGTCGTGGCGCAGCGTGCCGCAAATGCAATTGATCAAAGTTGTCTTGCCGGAGCCGTTCGGGCCGATGATGCCTAGGCGTTGTCCGGCTGGCACGTCGAAGCTCACGGCCGCGAGCGCCGTGAAGCCGCCAAAACGCTTAAACAGCGCACCCACCTGCAATAGCGGCGCGCTCATGGACGCTGACCCCCGCGCGCCACCAGCTTGTGCCACAGACCAAGGATTCCGTGCGGAGCCGCCACGACGAAAACCACCAACAGCAGCCCAACGATGAGCACGTTGAGTTCGGAAGAAATGGTGACGGTGACGATTTGCTGCGTGCCCGCCAGCAATATTGCTCCGATTACCGGGCCCAGCCAGTTGGCGCTGCCACCGATGAGCGGCATCGCCAAAGCAGAGACGGAGTAATTCAAGCTGAAAGCCGAAGTCGGTTCGATGAAGTTCATGTAGAGCGCGAATGGAGCGCCTGCGGCACCCATCAAGGCACCAGAGGCAGTCGCGGCGAACAGTTTGAGTTTTAGCGTCGGCACGCCGACCGATTCCGCGGCCTCTTCGTTGTCGCGAATGGCGCGCAAGCCGCGGCCAATCCACGAGGTTTCGACGAAGCGCGCAAACGCGACCGCCAGCAGCGCCAGTAGCGCCATAACGAAGAACAGCAGGCGCGTGTAGCTGCTGAAGAAAGCCGGCGCGGCGGGTTGCAACACGGTCGTGCCGCGCGCGCCGCCGACGAAGCTCCAGTTCATGATCACCGTTTCGCAAATGACGGCGACGGCTACCGTGGCAATGGAGAAATAGATACCGCGCAAACGCAAGGTTAGTGCGCCGACAGCAAAGCCGAGCAATCCGGTCACGAGCGCCGCGGCCAATATTTGTAGCGGCAGCGCGAGCGCGTAAGATTGTGTCAGGGCGACCGCGCAGTAAGCGCCGACGGCGAAGAATGCGCTCGCGCCGAAGTTGACGTATCCACCGTAGCCGCCCAGGATGTTCCAGGCGGTGGCGAGCACGATAAATTGCAGCACGACATAGGTGGCGAAGAAGAAGTACTCGTTGCCGACGAACCGGGTAAGCCCAAGCGCGAGCAGCACGGATAGCGTGGCGCCGATCAAAAAGCGAGACCAGTTTCGCATCAGCGGCCGAACAAGCCCGAGGGGCGTATCGCCAAAACGACCAGCAGCAGTCCGAACGAAACCGCTGGCGCCCATGAAGTGCCGAGCGAAGTCAGCACCAAGCTTTCCGTGATGCCGAGGATAAGCCCGGCCAGCAAAGTGCCTTTCATGCTGCCCAGACCGGCGAGCACGGCAACGCAAAACGTTCCGCCGATGTAAAGGCGGCCCATGCCGGGTTCCACCGGGCCGACAATGATCAAGAGCGCACCGGCGATGGCGCAGGTGGCGGTGGCGATACCGAATGCGGACTGCTTAATGCGCACCGGATCGGCACCCATTAGCGCCAAAGCGGTCTGGTCTTGCGCCACCGCTTTGATCGCGCGGCCGGTAAAGGTGCGTGACAGATAAGTCGACAACAACAGCGTCAACAAACCCGCTAATGCGAAGGCGATCAGCATGCGCGAAGGCATTTGCAGTCCGGCCAGCTGGACGCTGCTGCCGATGTACGCCGCCTCGACTAAGCGCTGGTCGACGCCGAAGACGAGAATCAAGACCACTTCGATGATGAAAGCGATACCGAAGAAAAAGGCCAGCCCACGCAGCGCGATGTCGCCACCGCGCCGCTCGAAGAGCGCATGGTAGAAGCGGTACAGTCCGACACCAATCACAAAGAACGCCGGCATGAGCATGAAACCGGCAGCGATCGGATCAATGCCCAGTTGCGCCAGTGCGTAAGTGGCGTATGCGCCGACCACCAACAGAGTTGGGTGCGCGATGTGCGGCACATCGAGCAGCCCAAAGGCAACCGACAATCCTAGACTGACAGCGGCATAGAAGCCGCCCAGCAAAATGCCGGATACAACGGCTTCGACCAGGAGCTCAAGAGACATGGCCGGGCAGGGCGCCGAGGCGGCCGGACTTACTTGCGCGCGGCCGCGAACGGCACGATATCTCCGGTCTTGTGCGCAGCCGGCGCAACTACGACTTGCTTGCCAGGGCCGCGGAACTGATCCAGATTCTTGTCTGCCAAAGCGCGAAACTGGATGTAGATCATGCGCGACTGTGACCATTCGCCCATCTCGTTGAAGCGGACCGTGCCGACGATGGTGTTGATTGCGTTATCGTGCAGGTATTTGGCCAGCAGCTTGTGGTCGAGACTCTTGGTGGCCGTCACTGCCTGCTCCAGCATTTGACCGATTGCATAGTTGAACGGCGGTAGATAGTAGCCCAGCGCATCGACATTCGCGTCTTTGGCGCGAGCTTGATAGCGCGCGAGGAAGCTGCTGACCCCGGGAAATTCGAGCGACTTCTCAGGCACCCAAGTGTGATAGTTGACCACGCCGTTGAGCGTCGAACCGAGTGACTGCATCACTGGCGCGTTCTGCAATCCCACCATGCCGCCGCCGAACAGCTTGACGCTGTCGCCGACGCCGATTTCTTTGACGGCGCGCACAATCGCCGCGGAGTCGGATGGATAGCCGGCGACGAATATCGCATCGGGCTGCTTCACCCGCAGAGCGCGCAACATCGAGCTGAAATCCACCGTCGCGGGTGGATAGGTCTGGTCATAGACTAGCTGCATACCGCGTTTCTTGGCTTCGTTGCGCGCCCCGCCGGCCAATGTTTGCGCGAACTCGGCGTCCGCGGCCAACAGCGCAACCGCTTTGCCTTGCAATTGTTTGGCGAGGTCAAAAAAAGGAGCTGCCCATTGGTCCGCGGAAGCGGAGGGCAGGCTGCTGAAGTACTTGTCGTGCCGCAAGCGCGCGTTGGCGTCCAAGGCGAAGTTGCCGATCAGCAGTAAGTTGCGTTGCTTCACCATCGGCATGACTGGGGCGGTGAGATTGGAGGAGTAGGGACCTATCAGCAAGTCGACTTTGTCGACATCCAATAGCTTGCTGTAGATGCCTGGCACGGTAGCCGCATTGCTTTGGTCGTCGTATACGATCAACTCGACCGGCCTGCCCAGCAGACCCCCGCGCCCATTGACGTCGTCACGCCAGATCTGTAGCGCGAGCAAACCGGATTTCCCGGCGCCGCTGAGCGGTCCGGTTTGAGCGATCGAGAAGCCGACGCGGACCGGCTTCTTTTCCTGTGCGTGCGCTGAGCCAGCGATGATGCCGAGCACGACGCTGGCAGCAACCGCCATGCGCAGCGCGGTAAAAGTGCGCGCAAACTTCATGCCTCTCCTCCTGTTGTGCGGGCCGTTCGGTGGGCGCCCGTCGTGATGGCAGACTATAGCAGCCTCGCCTGGGCTTACGCTAACATGACGCGAGTGGGCGCGGCGCACGGCGCGCAAATCGGCGAGGGGCATGGATCGGCATGCGGGTAAACAGCGCAGGATTTTCATCCGCCACGGGTTGCTGTTGGCTGCGGGTCTGCAATCCAATGCCTGCATTTGGCGAGGCGCGCGAATGACGCCGCACGCCCCGATTGTCATTGCGCATCGCGGCGCCAGTGGCTACGTGCCGGAGCACACGTTGCGCGCTTACGAGCTGGCAATCGAGCAAGGCGCGGACTACATTGAGCCGGATTTGGTGATGAGCCAGGACGGCGTCTTGATCGCGCGGCACGAGAACGAGATTTCGGCGACGACCGACATTGCCTCGCGCCCGGAGTTTGCCGCGCGCAAGCGCACCAAGCACATCGATGGCGCGCAGGTCAGCGGCTGGTTCACCGAGGATTTCACTCTGGCAGAGTTGAAGCAACTGCGGGCAAAGGAGCGTATTCCTCAATTGCGGCCGCACAACACGCGCTTTGATGGCATCTTCGAAGTGCCGACTTTGGAAGAAATATTGAACTTGCTCGCGCGCGCCAACGCGCAGCGCCCCAAGCACCAGTGCATCGGCATCTATCCCGAAACCAAACATCCGAGCTATTTTGCCGCATGCGGGCTGGCATTCGAGGAACCGCTAGTGCGGCTGCTCGATCAGTTCGGCTACCGCGACGCCGCCTCGCCTGCGTACATACAATCATTCGAGGTTGCTAATTTGAAGAAACTGCGCCAACTCACGCCGGTGCGCTTGGTGCAATTGGTAAACGATAGCGGCCAGCCGTATGATTTTGCGCGAGCAGGAAACGCGCGCACTTACGCCGATATGCTGACGCCGGCGGGCTTGGCGGAGATGGCCGGCTATGCCGATGCCGTCGGCGCAAACAAGAACCTGATTGTGCCGCGCACGCAAGACGGCGCAATGGGCGCGCCCAGCGATTTGTTGCGTGACGCGCACGCAGCGGGGCTGCGCGTGCATGCCTGGACCTTTCGCTCAGAGAATTTTTTCTTGCCCGTTGCGTTGCGCTCTTCGGTTGTGCCGCACGAGCGCGGGCACGTTGGCGCAGAACTGCTGCGCTTTATGCGGCTAGGGGTGGATGCGGTGTTCGCTGATCAACCTGACGAGGCTGTGCGCGCGCGAACGGTATTTGCGTTGACCCGCTAGTGTGGTGTCCCTCGAATTACCGATGACGCCGCATGGATTGCATCTTCGACGCGCCATTTGAAGCCTCTGGAATTCAGCAAATTATTTGTGGGACACCACACTAGCGCCGCTGGGCGATGCACTGAGCGGTATGGTGAGAACCAGATACAAATAGAGGTATATTGCCTAGATTAAAAATGGTATTCAGTTATACGTGTATCCAGAGCCCTGTATAACAGACCGGCCACAAACAAAAAGCCCCGCTGAATGCGGGGCTCTTGTTAGGATGACTGTGCTGCTTAGCGGCTCTGGATGACTACTTCCACGCGCCGATTTGGTGCCAAGCAATCGATCAATTTCTTCGTCACTTTATTGCCCGGGCACTCGGCCACCGGTTCGCTCGCGCCGCGTCCTTCGGTCTTGATGATTGCTTCGTTTATGCCATGTCCCGCTAGATAGTCGCGTACCGCTTCGGCACGTTGCTCTGATAAGGCTTGATTGCGGTCGGGTGAACCGATGCGGTCGGCGTGACCGGTAACGGTGACGCTGGCGAGCGCAGCTTTGTCCATGCCGGCGATGCGCGCGGCCAATTCATCGAGTTTTTTCTTTCCCGCCGGCGTGAGCGTGCTCTTGCCAAACGCAAAAGTGCTGTCCGCCTGCAAGGTAACCTGTTGGGCCGCGCCGCCGATCGAGCCTGCTGCGTCCGTGGTTGCGCTTGCTTGCGGCATCGCTTCCGGCGCGGCCGGCGTGCTGGTTGCGCTGGGCAAATCCGCACTGGGCGTCACAGCGGGCGCCGGCGCTGTTGCGGGAGCTTGCGTCTCAGGCATCCCTGGCACGGATTCGCTTGCGACCGCGGGCGCTGATGTTCCCGCTGGAGCGGGGATGTCGCCTTCAGCGCCGGTGACAATGGTGGGCTCTTGCTCAGCTTGACGCTTTGCTTCGTGCTGAGCGTCTTCGGAATCTCTGCCCCAGACGCGGTTCCAGGTGCGCTTGGTCCAAGCGCAACCGTCCAACGCAAGTACGGCGCTCAACGCGATGAGAACGACATAGGTGCGGCGTGTCTGCATGTAACCCTCCGTTCATGAACTATTGAGGAAAGTGGCATTGTACCCCTTCTAGTATGGGAGAAGACACTAGCATTCGCTATGACTTCAAGGTCTTTACTGATCCCCGTATACGAATGAAGCGGTTACGGCGAGTGATGGAGCAGGCGTGCAACACAATCGCCCGCGACGGCAGTAGTCGGCGATAGCGCTTCCAATCCAGCGTTGCCATAAGCATACAATGTTGCATTACTCATGCTTGGAGGCGCACATGCCGATCCGGTTGCGGCGTTGGGCAGCACTTGCGGTTTGTTTTCTGGCGCAATGCCTAGCGGGCGCCGCCTGGGCCGGAGTCGAGCGCCTCTACGTGCTCAATTGCGGCACGTCGAAAACGAAGGATCTGTCGGCGAATTGGTCCCCCGGCGCGAACGTGGGCGTCGCATGGGAGTTCAGCAATCACTGCTACCTCATCAAACATTCACAGGGCTGGTTTCTGTGGGATGCCGGCATGGCGGACGAAATCGCAGCCCAGCCCGATGGGCTCCCGGCGGCGGCCAATGGTTTACTGACGTTGTACGTGACGAAGACGTTGGCGGCACAACTGGAAGAGATCGAAGTGGCGCCAAGCGACGTGCACGCGGCGGCGTTTTCGCACTTTCATGCCGACCACGTCGGCGATGCGAATCTGTTCACCAAGGCGCATCTTTACGTGCAGGCAGCGGAGTACGACGCGGCATTCGGCGCCGAGCCGCAGAAATTCGGCTTTCAGCCGGCGCTTTACGACAAGCTGCGCGCCAATGCGGTCACGAAGTTAAACGGCGACCACGACGTTTACGGCGACGGTTCCGTCGTCATACTTGCGACGCCGGGGCACACCGCCGGGCATTAATCCCTGCTGGTGCGTTTAGCCAAGCGCGGCACCGTGATCCTTTCAGGCGATATGGTGCACTTCGCCGACAATTGGGCACAGCGGCGTGTGCCTTCGCGCAATGCCGACAAGGAGCAAAGCTCGCTGTCGATGGCGCGCATCGCTGAGTTGCTGGCGAACAAAGCCGAGTTGTGGATCAATCACGACAAGCGCTTAGCCGAGCGGGTGCCGAAAGCGCCTGCGTACCTCGAGTAGAGCAAGGCTCAGTGCTCGATCAGAGCTGGTGCGTTTACCGGCCTAGTCCACCGCGCATACCAATAGCCAGTGCCATAAGCCCAATTGCTGCTATCCAGCTGCCTGCAACGCGCACAGCAATGTCTATCCAAGAGATCTTTCTTTGGAGAAGATATTGAGCCGCCGCCGCGCCATAAGCGACGACAAGAAAAGTGGCGGCGAATAGGCCCGCTGCGAAAGCTAACATCGAAGTTTGGGCTGTGGTCGCGCTGCCGTTCGCATAGCCATGGGTTAGACCGAAGGCGCAGCAGAAAGCAAGTAGCGCAGCGTGGGGCAAAGGCTTAGCTAACGCAGTAAGTGCGCCAAATAAGATAAGCGACACTAGATTTGTGGCTGCGACTAACGGCAGACCCGGCAGCGCACGCGCGCCAGCGGCGCCGAGTGCCACGGCCAATGGGAATATGAGGATGAGGAACTGGGCCTTTTGCAGCCCATGCTGGCCAATTAGCAGGCCGACCGCTGCAAACGCGAGTACATGTTCAAAGGCGGTGAGCGGGTGCACGAATCCCGCGTTGAAATGGTTCATGCTCGCGCTCATCGCATGGGCATGGACCTGCGTCGTGAACGCAACCAGCCACGCTGCGGCAAGCGCGGACGGTAATCGAGCCCTGCCGCTAGGCATCAAGACCGGGCAAGATACTAAAATGCGATGCCAAGAAAAATAAGCCACCAAGTGCAATCACCGCGCCTCCACCTCGCAGCGCGTAGGCGCCGCCCCGCCAACGCTGGGCTACGCCAATGAGAATGCCAAGCGCGTGCAATAAACCGGTGGCGACCACAAAGCCGACTGCATAGGAGATTGCGTTCGCCGTATCGGGAAGCTCCGCTCCGTGCGCGTGACCGTGAAAAATCGCGAAGAACGCCACCAGTATTCCCGCTAACCACAGTGGCGGGCGTGCAGCAAACGCAACCATGAGCCCCAATGCCACGGCGGAAAGCGCGATGGCGATTTCGACGCCGGGCAGAGGCAATCCCAGGCCACCCAATATTCCGCCGAATGCCATCACCAACGGAAAAGTTACCGGCAGAACCCAGATCGCTGGGCGACCTAGCTGCGCACCCCACAACCCCACGGCAACCATGGCAATGACGTGATCGAGCCCCAAAATGGGATGCTTGAAACCGGCTACAAGCCCACCGCCAATATCGCCTTGTCCTATATGTGCGAAGGCCAGCGCAGGAAAGAGCAGACACACAGCAAGTGCAAAGCGAGAGGTTTTCATAAGAGCTCCTTTCTCAATCGTAAGCATACTAGAAAAACACGGGCGCCCAACCGGGAAGTAGCCGGGCGCCCGTGGGGTGCACCGGGTCAACTTACGGTAACCAGAAGGTCAGCGTTGCAATGACTAAGTCGTGATCGGCCAGCGCCGGCGTTCTGCTCGGCGCTTTGTGGTCCACGCCAATGACTTGCCAGCCGCGCTTCGTGATCGGCAAGCGCACACGGCCCTGCGCGTCAGTGGTGTAGCGTGTGATGTCTTCCTCCTTGCGCACCGTTTGGCCGTCGCCGATCTCGAGACCGGCGCCGCTCAGCGGCTTGCCTTCCCACAGCAGCTCGACCAGGATGTCCTTGGTGTCTTTTGCCCACGGATCAGACAGCGGTACGATCTCCAGCCGATGGCCGATCTTGCTCGGGCAGCCTGCTGCTTGCGCGGGCGGTAGCCAAGTCTTAGCGTACTTGAAACTGCCGAGGCTCTCGATCGCTTGCGGAACTTCTGTCTTGCGCGCATTGCGATAGTCGTCGTTGGGCAATTTTACCCACAGGCCGTTGTCGTAGCTTGCGCTGATTAGGCATTGCTGGCCTTTGAGCGCAAAGGTATGCTCGACCAAGCTTTCCTTGACCGCCGTCAGCATTGATTCAGTTTCCGCGTTGGGACGCCAGAGGTCCAAGCTCAGCAGCTTGAACTGATCAACGGGGTGCCAATCACCTGGATGGCCATAGCGCATGGTCAGTTGACCTGATTTCGCCATGAGCACGATGTCGTGCGCCGAACTAAAGCCGGCCGTTGCACACAGCGCAAGAGCAAGCGCAGTGCGGCCGGTCATGCGAGAAAAAGCGATCTTCATTTTGTCCCTCCCAAAGGAATCTGCACGCCAGCGGTGACGCGCAGCTTCGGCTTGACACTGGTGCCGAACAAGCCGCCGCCAAAATCGAACACCAGCTCTTCGGCTTGTTTGTCGTATCCGACCAAGCTCAGAAACGCGCGCGCCCCATGCCAGCCGGCATTTTGATAGGTCAGTTGCGCGGTGTAACGATTAAAACTCTTGGTGCGCACCGAATCGTCGCTGGTAATCGACTGCGGCCCGATCCAAGAATTGGCGAGCGACCATTCCAAGCGATGTGCACCGAAGTCGGAGATCCCGATCAAGCCGAGCGTGGAGGTTCGCTCGGGCACGTTGGGAATATGGTCCGCGCTGGCACTCACCGGATTCTTGATGCGTGCCTTGACGTGGCTGTGATTGGCGTACAGACGCAGCTTGCCGGCGATCAGCGTGCTCGCCTCGAGATCGAACCCATCGCGATCGGTCTTCTTGAAATCTTGGAAGACGCCGACGGCATTGCGGTCGGCTTCGCGATCTTGGCGCGTGTTCCAGAGGGAGGCGCGCCACGAACTGGTGCCGCTGACGGTGCTTCCTTGCACGCCGAGTTCGTAGCTTTTTAAGCTGGATATCGATAGATCGCTCGTGTTGCTGCCGCCCGCATTAGCGAAGAAATCGGCGAATGGGTAAGGGCTCTTCAGCCCGCGCGCCGCATTGGCAAAGACTTCGCCGCGGTATGTCGGCGTCTCGTAGATCGTCACTGCTGCCCCGAGCTTCGGACTGAATTGGCTTAGCGTTTTCGAAACGCTAGTGGACAGACCTGCGCCGGTGACAGCGGAAAAACTTGCGTCATCCGAATGTAAATCTACGTCGTAAGCGAGCCGGTCGTAGCGCGCGCCGAGCGTGAGTTTGAGGCGTTTGACGGGCTGCACCTGGTACTGCGCAAGCAGCGCTTGCGTGAACGTGTGCACACTGCGATCGGTATCGACCAGTCCCGTTGGTCGCTGATCACCGTCGGTCTGAAAACGCCGCGCGTCGATATCTTCATCGTTGAGCTGTAAGCCGACCACGAGCTGCGAGGGCCGGCCGGCAGTGGCGAATGAGACCGTCTTGCGCACGTCCGCGCCGATTTGGTGCAACCGATCGCGCTCTTGATTGAGAGGCACGCTGGCGCCGATCGGAGTGGAGAGGTCAAAGTTGGTCCAGCGCTTGCGGATGTCGTTGGCGAAATACAAGCTGGCGCTCCAGCCGCTGGCGGCGCCGGAAGCGCCTTGCGGGTCGCTCGAGCGGTAGTTGAAGACCAAATTTTGCTGCGTCTTTGCGTCGCCGATGCCTTTTGATAGGGCGTCGCGCTTTCCAATTTCGCCGGAGCGCACCTTGTCGGCGTCGATCCAGCCGGGTGCCTCGGCGTCGGCGTCATACGCTTGCACGCGAAAAGAGGCGATCCCATGCGTGAGCGGCAACTCGTAGCGCGCAAACAAATTGAGCCGCTCGAGATCGCTCTGGTCGGTGTAGCCCTCTCCTTTGGTGCCGTCGAACGCGATCAACACACTGCCGGGACCGATCTCCCGGTTGAGCACCGGCAACACTCGCGCGCGCCCAAATTGATCGAGCGTGAACTTTACGCTGGATGGTGCGCTTGCGTCGGTGTACAACTGCACGGAACCACCCACCGCGTGGTTGCCCGCGAACACACTGAACGGACCGCGCACGATCTCGGCGCGCGAGACGAGCTCAGGAATGAGTTGCGCCAAATCCATGTAGCCATTGGTATGTTGCGAGCCAGTGACATTGAGCGGCATGCCGTCAAGGAACACCGCCAAGTTGCGACCATGACTTTCGTCGAAACCGCGTACGCTGATCCCGTATGCGACTAAGCCTTGACCGTATTCCAAGATGTTGATGCCGCCCACCCCCCGGAACAAGTCGCCATAGGTGTTCACGGTTTTGCGATCAATTTCGGTCTTGTTGATCACCGTGACGGAGGCGGGCGATGCGGCAACGTCATCTGTAACTTGCGTTGATGGAGGGTTGACGCGGGTACCAAGAACCTCGAGGGGAGTGAGTTGAAATACCTCGGTCGCCGCCGGCTCGTCGGCGTGTGCCGGCGCAGTGACGCCCGCCCAGGCCAGCGCAAACGCCAGCGGTGTTGCGCACAATCCAAGCCCTCTCTTCATCTCCCCCTCCGTGGTTCAAACATGGAAGCGGAAGTGTAGCAAGATGTAAGACGAAAATATATTTCGTCTTACGTTTTTTTCGTCAACGCAAAGATAGTTAGCGGCGAACCAAGTGCGCGCTGCTCATGCATTGGTCGTACAACTGCGCTTGCCACTGCTGCGGATCGGGCTTCTGGTTGGGGTTGTCACGGCGCCACTCACTCATCTGGTCGAAGCCACTCAATGTGGACCGCTCGATGAACTCACGCTCGGCGGGGGTATTGTCATCGTCCAAAATGAACAACTTAGACCCGTCCATGTCGTGCTCGATCAGCTCGGCCACAACCTGCAAGCTTACAGGAACGATCTGTCGCGCGGCCCCTCGCAGATTTTGCTGTGCGCCAAGGAATGCGTTGCGCTGCCACTGCTCGCAATATTCATGCTTCGTCGCGGTTGCAATCCAGTCTTCGGCCGCCGGCGCAGCTTGCGCTGCTGCGAGCATGGACATTGCTACTGCTAGACGGAAATAGGGCTGCGATTTGCTCATGGTTCGGTCTCCTCGAGGTTGGGTAACAGAGGTGCTGCTACCTCTTATACGGAGCCGCAAGAGCGCCGGATGCATGTCGTATGTTGTCGCTCCCACGCGGACAAAAGGTGTTCCCCCTAGTGTGGTGTCCCACAAACAACTTGCTGAATTCCAGAGGCTTCAAATGGCGCATGGAAGATGCAATACGTGCGGCTACGTCGGTAATTCGTCGGACACCACACTAGCATCGACGCAAGGAAGCTCAGTTGCCGCTAGCGCGTCTGTCCCAAAACCTACGTTCCGGTGATGGGCTTTACACTAATTTTGGGACAAACTCTTGTGCAGAAACGACGATGTCACGCAGCAGGAAAAAGCGCGAGCGCCAAACGGGACGTAAAGCACTCGCGAGATGCACCCGCTTAGAAGAATCCCGTGAGTGATAGACGCGCCCCGCGCCGCTCGATCGGATGGAAATGAATGTCTGCCACCGGTGCCGCTTCGCCCGCTAGTTGCGATTCGTAGAAGTAGTCGACGTTGCTGGCTTCTTTGTCGAACAAATTGAACACGTCGAGGCTGATCTGGAACTGCTTGTTGATCTTGTAGCCTGCGCGCAAATTGACCAACGTGGTCGAATCCGATTGCACGCTGTTGTCTTCGATTAACGGCCGCGGGCCGAAATGGCGCACGTTGATATTGCCGAACCAGGGACCGAGATTATCGACAGTCACACCAGCGGTGATGACGCGATTCGGCGCGCCGGGGATGCGGTCGCCGGCCGGGTCAGTGTCGGTGAAACGCGCGCGCGTGAAGTTGACGTCCACATCGAAAAATAGCCACGGCTTGGCGATGTAGTGGTTGCTCCATTCGATGCCGGTGCGTTTGGAGGGGCGGTTGGCTTCCGTGGTGCCGGCGTCGCCGACGAATAGCAGTTCGGAGTCTTGCTTCAGTTGCCATAGCGCGAGCGAGCTTTGTAGCCCAGGCAGTGCCTCAGTGCGCAAACCCAATTCGTAGCCCTTGGTGCGCACCAATGGATTTACTTTGTCGGCTGGATCGCCGGTGACCGGATCAACGGTGATCGTGGTGCCGCGCGCGTCATTCGAGTGCAGGCCGTAGCCGACGTTGACGAAATACTCGGTTTTCTTCCACGGCCCGAAGATTAGGCTTAGCTTGGGCGATGCTTTACTGTCGGTTTCGCTGCCGGAGTTCACGTCGATATTGCTGTTAACTTTAAAGCGGAAGTGGTCGTAGCGCAGACCGGCGATGGAGCGGAACTTGTCGTTCCAGCGAGTAGTGTTCTCGATGAAAATGCCGGCGGAAGTCTCTTTGACATCATCCAGGCGCACGGTAGAAAGGCGCTGGCGTGCGCGCGTGGCAAACAGGCCGACGCCGTCGATGTCGTCGTGACGCAAGCTCAAGCCGATTTTGTTGCTTACCTCGCGCTTGTTCCACTGCGTTAACCAGGTGTGCGCAGCATTGACGCCGAAGACGTTGCGGCGATCTTGCTGTTCGAACTGGTCGCCGTTCACCGGATCAGCGGCAAAGTACGTGAAGTTGGAGAACAAATTCATCTTGTACTTGATCCAGAACGCACTCACATCGGTGAGCCCGTTGCCGCCGCTGCGATGCCAGTCCGTCGAAAGACTGAAGCGTGAAGTCTTGCCGCCATCGGTCGTGTCAAGCGAACCGAAGCGATCGATCAGGCCGGAATCGACTGCGCGTTTGGCCACTTGATCGGTCGAGTCCCAATCGGCATCGTAGGCCATCAGTGTCACGCCGAAGCGGTTGTCTTCCGCGCCGCGCGAGTAACGCAGCATGCCGTTCAAGCGCTGCAGGTCGTCCGGATGTTTCCATGGACCGTCGTTGTGCATATATTCGAGCGCGTAAAGCAGATTGCCGCCGCCGACTTCGGGCGAGCCCGCCAGTAACCCCCGCCGATAGCCGAACGAGCCCAATGTGCCGGAGGCAATATTAGTGGGCAATCGGTCGGCGAGTTGAATGCGCACCGCGCCCGCGGAAGCGAAGTCGCCTTCCTCGGCGTAGTAGGGACCTTTTTTGTAGTCGATGCGAGCGATCAATTCAGGGATTAAAAAGTTCAGATCGAGGTAGCCTTGTCCGTGCCCGTGCGTGGGCATATTGATCGGCATGCCGCCCACCCAAGCGGCCAGGTCGGTGCCATGGTCCAAGTTGTAGCCGCGCAAATAGTACTGGTTGGCTTTGCCCTCGCCGCTGTGCTGGGTAATGATTAAGCCAGGGACAAATTCCATTACTTCCGCCGGACGCAGTACCGGACGATTTTCGATCAAGGTTTGCGTGACGACGCCTTGGCTGGCGGCGTCGCTGGTGCCGACGGCGTTTTGGTAGGTGCCGATGACTTCGGTGTCGCGCAGCTGGCGCACGTCGTCCTGGCTGATGGCGACGCTGCTGAGCAGACTGCCCAGCACAGCAATGCTAAGCGGTTTCATGCATCTTCCTCCTGATTCTTGGTTGCTCTTACGCATCGGGTGGTGAAATGGATGCGCAGGTATGATGACTGGGAAATTTATCATACTTTGCGAGCTGGCCGATAATATGCGTGGCGCACCCATGGGAGGCCAGCGATGCAGCGAGTGACGATTTCTCTTGACGATGATTTAGCCGCGCAGTTCGATACCTTGATGGCGCGCGAACGCTACGAAAACCGCTCGGAAGCCGTGCGCGATTTGATTCGGCGCGCACTAGAGGAAAACCGGCTTGAGCGCGAGGAAGCGCGCCACTGCGTGGCGAGCCTGACCTACATTTTTAACCACCACGAGCGTGAGTTGGCCAGCCGCCTGACCGAGGCGCAGCATCGGCATCACGACCTGGCGCTCTCAACCATGCATGTGCATTTGGATCACGACAATTGCTTAGAGACGATCGTGTTGCGTGGGCCGACGCGCCAGGTGCGCGAGTTCGCCGCCAGCATCGTGGCTGAGCGTGGCGTGCGCCACGGCAAGCTCAATTTGGTGCCGGTCGAGTTGCGCGGATATCGGCACGTCGGGCACGTGCACGCCCAGCCAAAGACCTAGGCGCCGTTGCGTGCGACGGAGCTCGCCTGCATTTGAAATGTTTTTTGTATGTAAAACAATCTCTTAGGAGACTAAGTTCGACTTCAAAAAGCACCGGAAGTATGTAACAATGCGGGTGACTAAGCATTAAGTGGTGACCCACATGGTAGACCGTGACGGCTATCGCCCAAACGTCGGCATCGTGTTGGTGAACCCGAGGAACGAGGTGTTCTGGGGCAAGCGCATCCACGAACATTCTTGGCAGTTTCCTCAGGGCGGCATCAAGGCGGGTGAAACACCCGAGCAGGCTATGTATCGCGAGCTCGGGGAAGAGGTTGGTTTGCTGCCAGCTCACGTGCGCATCCTCGGCCGGACGCGCTCGTGGCTGAAGTATGACGTGCCGGACCAATGGATACGCCGTGACTTTCGCGGCAACTATCGCGGCCAGAAGCAAATCTGGTTTTTGCTGCGCCTTACAGGGCGCGACAGCGACGTTAGTTTGCGCGCGAGCACACATCCAGAATTTGACGCATGGCGCTGGAGCGAGTATTGGGTGCCGCTGGATTCGGTCATCGAGTTCAAGCGTGAGGTCTATCGCGCCGCCCTGGAAGAACTGCATACGTTTTTGCTGCGTGATCATTCGCGCCGCACGCCGCGGCGTAGGCACCGCGTTCCAGTACCGCCGGTTGAGATCACCTCTATAGATTTGCGCGCGCCCAGCATTGAGGGTTGACGCGGCGGCACGCAGTCTTTAAACTCAATTTACGGTTAGACTTGGTCTAAAGGCAATCCAGGCAGTCCAATGCCAGCAGGCCGCCACCTGATAGTCGGGTGGTCACAACCGCGCTTTGGAACTTCTCAGCGAGTTGTTCGCTTAGCAGCATCACTGGTATTTACCCACGAGGAGCTATTGCAATGGCACAACTGAAAGGCAGCAAGACTCACGACAACTTGAAAGCCGCATTCGCCGGTGAATCACAAGCAAATCGCCGTTACTTGTACTTCGCAGCCAAAGCGGACGTGGAAGGCCAAAACGATGTCGCCGCCATTTTCCGTTCGACCGCAGAAGGTGAAACTGGCCATGCGCACGGTCACCTGGAATACATGGAAGTGGTTGGTGATCCGGCCACGGGGCTGCCTATCGGCGGCACGCGCGAGAATTTAAAGGCATCCATCGCTGGCGAAACGCATGAGTACACCGACATGTACCCCGGTATGGCGAAAACCGCGCGCGGCGAGGGTTTTGAAGAGATCGCCGACTGGTTTGAGACGCTGGCGAAAGCTGAGCGCTCGCACGCCAATCGCTTCCAGAAAGCCTTGGACGCGCTGGCTGACTAAGCCGGTGAAATGTGAGGCGTGGAGAGTGAAACGCCGCTCTTCACGCTTTTGTTTTTCCGCCCGCATGTGAAGATCTTGCGAGAGCGCCGCGTCATGGTTTGCAGGTCTTACATTGCACCTTTCACCGCACAATGAGTTCTCGCGAAGGCAGTCTCGAAGCTCCACAGCGCCATCCGATCGATTGGCGCAATCCGCAGTTTTACGACGAAGAAGCCGCGCTCAAAGAGATGGAGCGCACGTTCGATATTTGCCACGGTTGCCGGCGCTGCTTCAATCTCTGCAATGCGTTTCCGTACTTGTTCGACAAGGTGGACGAGAGTCCGACCGCCGAACTCGACGGTGTGCCGAAGAAGGTGTTTTGGGAGGTCGTCGATCAGTGCTACCTGTGCGACATGTGCTTCATGACCAAGTGTCCATACGTGCCGCCGCACCAATTCAATCTCGACTTTCCGCACTTGATGCTGCGCGCCAAAGCGATTCAGTTCAAGCAAGGCAAGCCGAAGTTCCGTGACAAACTGCTGACTTCCACCGACGCGCTCGGCAAGCTGGCTTCCATCCCGGTGGTGGTGCAAATGGTCAACGTCGTCAACAAGACGCCGGCGGCGCGCAAGTTGATGGGTAAAGTGTTGGGCGTGCATCCGGAGCGAAAGCTGCCGGAGTATACGTCTGCAAAGTTTAGGAATCGGGCACGACCAGACGATACTTTGCCCTGTAAGAATGGAAAGCGCACGCCCGGCAAAGTTGCCATCTTCTCGACTTGTTACGTGAACTACAACGAACCGGGCATCGGTCACGACTTGCTCGCGATTTTGAAACACAACGAGATTCCTGCCGTGCTGGTGCAGGGCGAAGCTTGCTGCGGCATGCCTAAGCTCGAGTTGGGCGATCTCGATACCGTGCAGAAACTCAAGGAAAAGAATCTGCCGTCGCTGGTGCAGCTTGCTCGCGACGGCTATGCGATTCTTACGCCGGTGCCTTCCTGCACGCTGATGTTTAAGCAAGAACTGCCGCTCATGTTTCCCGAAGATGCCGATCTGAAGATGGTGTCAGAGTCGATGTGGGATCCATTCGAGTACCTGGCGCTGCGTAACGCCGACGGTTTGCTTAAGAAAGACTTCAAGCAATCGCTGGGCAAAGTGTCCTATCACGTGCCGTGCCATTTGCGCGTGCAAAACATCGGCGCGCGCACACGCGAGTTGCTGCAACTTGTCCCGGATACGAAGGTCAATATGGTCGAGCGCTGCGCTGGCCACGACGGCACGTGGGGCGTTAAGAATGAGTACTTCGAGATGTCGATGAAGATCGGCAAGCCAGTGTTCAAGGCGATGGCGCAAAGCGAGCCCGACTATGTTAGTTCGGATTGTCCGATTGCCGGACGCCATATCCTCCAGGGCATGGGCACGGACACGGCCAAGCAGCATCCGATTTCGCTACTGAGAATTGCGTATGGTCTTTGAGCGAAACGTGAGACTTGAAACGTGAAACAGACCATTGGGCACTGTGGCACCTGACTTTTCATCCTTCACGTTCCTTTTTTCCCGTTTCACCTTTCCGGTTACACCTTTAACCCGAGCCCTATGCCGCAAATCACCCGCGAAAGCCTAATGACGCTCGAAGCGTATTCGAGAGCGCGCAACGAATTTCGTGCGAAAGTCATCGCGCACAAAAAGAAACGCACCATTCACTTAGGCGAGCATGTGACGCTGCTGTTCGAAGACGAGTTGACGATGCGATACCAGGTACAAGAGATGCTGCGAGCAGAGCGCATCTTCGAGGAGACCGGCATCATGGAGGAGTTGGCGGCCTATAACCCGTTGGTGCCGGACGGCACCAACTGGAAGGCGACGATGCTGATCGAATACGAAGACGTAGCCGAACGCACGCGCGCGTTGGAGCGCTTGAAAGGGGTTGAGGATCGCGTCTGGGTGATGGTTGCCGGCCATACTCGAGTTTTCGCGATTGCCGACGAAGATGCGGAGCGGGAGAACCAACAAAAGACCGCCGCGGCACACTTTCTGCGTTTCGAGTTGACCCCGCAGATGATTGCTTCGCTAAAAGCCGATGCCAGTCTGGCGATGGGTGTTGCGCATCCGGCTTATACGGTGGAGGTGGCCGAGATTGATCCCGTGAGCGCGCGTGCGCTTGCTGCCGATTTGGCGTAAACACATGCTTGTAGTTAATTTGGCATCAGAAAGGCATGGAGCTGCCTGCAACGCAGCGACATTGCATCGCTGAAGCCGTTCCCCATTTGCTCGCGGCCTCTTACAATGGCGTCAGGCTGCGACAACGTTGCAATCTATCGCCATGTTCGAGAAACAAATTGCGGGCCAAATAGAGCGGCGGCTGCGTGAAAAAGCGCTGCCGATTAGCGTGCGGCTTTGGGACGAGCGAGAGGTCAAGGGAACGCTAGCGCCCAAGGTAACGGTTTCGCTGCGTTCGCCGACGCAGCTCGGGCTGTTGCTGAACCCGAATCTTTCCAAGATCGCCGAGAGCTACGTCGAGCAACAAATCGATCTCGACGGCCAAGCGCGCGATATTGCCACCCTGTTGGCGGAATACCTCAGTGGTGGAGAGCCTGCCGCACCCACATTGAGCGAAAAGTTCGGCTGGCGCCGGCACACCAAGCAAAGCGATAAGCAGGCGATCGCGTCTCACTACGACGTCTCCAACGAGTTCTTCTTCCTCTGGTTGGACAAGCGGCGCGTGTACTCCTGTGCATACTTCCACAAGGAGCACGACACCCTTGAACAAGCCCAAGAGCAAAAACTCGATCATATCTGCCGCAAGCTGTTACTCAAACCGGGTGAGCGCTTTCTCGATATTGGCTGCGGTTGGGGCGGGCTGGTGATGTGGGCCGCGGAAAAGTACCAGGTCCAAGCCACCGGCATCACCATCAGCGAGAATCAATATGCGTACGTCACCGAGCAAGTGCGCCAGCGTGGCTTGCAGCAATGGGTGCAAGTGCGTCTGATGGATTACCGCGATTTGCCGGAAAGCGAGCCGTTCGACAAGATCGCAAGCGTGGGTATGTTCGAGCATGTGGGCATTGCCAACTTGCCGGTGTATTTCCGCAAGATATATAGCTTGCTTAAGCCCGGTGGCTTGGTGATGAACCACGGCATAACCTCGGAAACGTTCGATGATGATGAGAATCCGGGCCGTGGCCGGGAGTTTATCGATCGCTATGTTTTCCCCGACGGGGAACTTGCCCACATCTCCAAGGTCATTGAATTGATGTCGCGAGAGAAGTTGGAAGTGCGCGATATGGAGAGCTTGCGGCCGCACTATGCGAAAACGCTTTGGCACTGGGTCGAGCGATTGGAAGCTAACCAGGGCGTGGCGCGCGACTTGGTCGGCGAAAAAAAGTACCGTATTTGGCGTGCGTACATGGCCGGATTTGCGGTTGCCTTCGAGCGCGGTTGGGATTGCATTTATCAAATTCTGGCGGGCCGCCCGCACGAGAACGGCGCTTTGCCGATACCGCTGACGCGCGACTACATGTATCGTTCGCGCTGACCGGCGCACTCACTCGCAGAGCAAGGAGATTTTGTTGAAGCCAGTTTACGCACTAGTGATCGCCGCGGCGGTCTGTCTGGCAATGTCGGCGCGGGCGCAACAGCCCGGCAACATTGAGGATCAACGCTTCGACGAAGAGATGCCCTGGCTGGAAGTGCAGGCCGCGCTGCCGGATTTTCCCCGCGAGGAAGATTTGATCAAACTCAAAGGTAACTTCGGTCCGCGCGAATACTGGGTTGACGGCAACTCGTTGAAAGTCGATCCCGACGGCGTGGTGCGCTTCACCATGATCATTAACGCCGACGATGTGAAGAACACCATCTACGAAGGGGTGCGCTGCGAAACCAAGGAGCACAAAGTCTACTCGGTCGGCCGCAACAACGGCACCTGGGGCAGAGTGCAAGCTTCGAAGTGGCAGCGCATCAGCAACCGCGGTTTCCTCGGTTACCACGACATGCTCTACAAGGATTTCTTCTGCCCCGGCAATCACATTGTTGCCAGCAAAGACGAAGCCCTCGACGCGCTTAAGCGCGGCATGCATCCCCGCGCGGAACCGCGGCGTTAGCCGCGGTTCGCGCTTGCTTCAAATTTCCGAACTGCGGCGTTAGCCGCGATGCCGGTGTTTACTTCAAATTTCCGAACCGCGCGCGCGAAGTTGCTCGAATGTCCGTACGGCGCGAGCTCTAGCGGCGGCGTCCACCGCATCTATTGCGCTGTGTACTGCTATCAGTAGCCCGCCGGAAGTCAGTAGAGAAAAGACTTATAAGCTTATAGAGTTGACTGTATCTCTATAGCAAGACTAAATTATCGCGGTGTATCAGTTCCGGTTCATCGACGTAGCCAAGCGTTTTCTCGATTTCACTGCTCGCCTTGCGCGCAATTTTGCGGGTCTCTTCGGCGCTGTAGTTGACTAAGCCGCGCGCCATTTCGCGTCCAGCTGCATCGACGCAAACGACGACCTCGCCGCGCTCGAAATCGCCAGCGACGCGCGTAACGCCGATGGGCAGCAGGCTGCGTCCGCCTTCACGCAGTGCCTTGGCTGCACCGGCATCCAGATGCAGTTGCCCGCGCACTTGCAGGTGATCGGCCAGCCATTGCTTGCGCGCAGCAAGCGGCACCGTTTCCGCGCGCAGCAGCGTGCCGATAGCTTCGCCCTGCGACAAGCGCGTGAGCACGTTCGGTTCGCGGCCTGAAGCAATGACCGTGTGCGCACCGCTGCGCGCGGCACGCTTGGCGGCGAGTATCTTCGACAACATGCCGCCCTTGGAAAACGCGCTGCCGATGCCGCCGGCCATCGCTTCCAGGCGTGCGTCGCCGGCTTGTGCTTCGTTGACCAGCGTGGCGCCTGGGTCGCGGCGCGGATCGGCGGTAAACAACCCTTGCTGATCGGTAAGGATCACCAAGCAGTCGGCTTCCAGCAAGTTGGCCACCAGCGCGCCGAGCGTATCGTTATCGCCGAACTTGATTTCGTCCGTGACGACGGTGTCGTTCTCGTTGATGATCGGCACCGCTCCGAGCGTAAGCAGCGTGCGCAGCGTCGAGCGCGCGTTGAGGTAGCGCGTGCGGTCGGCAAGGTCGTCATGCGTCAGCAAGATTTGTGCGGTGCGCAGATCGTGTTCGCGAAAACAGGTTTCGTAGACTTGCACCAAGCCCATCTGCCCGACCGCGGCGGCTGCTTGCAGCTCATTGATTGCCGCAGGGCGCTTTTTCCAACCCAAGCGCTGCATGCCTTCGGCGACAGCGCCGCTGGAAACCAGCACCACTTCGCGCGACTGGGCGCGCAACACAGCGATCTGCGCAACCCAGTTTTTGATCGCCGCCGCATCCAGACCGGCACCGTCGTTAGTGAGCAGGCTGCTGCCGATCTTGACGATCCAGCGTTTGGCCGTTCGTAGCGCCTCGCTCATGCGGTGGATTTCTTCGCGCGTGCTTGCTTCGGGCGCAGCACGATCGGTTGCGCTTGCGTCGCCGTCGCGGGGTCTGCTACTGCCGCGCGCGCTGCTGTAGCCTTTGCCTTTTCTTGGTCGAGGAAGTCGATGATGGCGAATATCAGCGCTTGACAACCTTCGCCGCTGACGGCGCAGATCATGAAACTCTTGTTGCGGCCGCCTAGGCGCTTGAGCAGCGCCCGGCAAGTCTTCTCGCGCGTCTCCTCCGGCAGCAAATCGATTTTGTTCAGTACGATCCAGCGTGGGCGCTGGTGTAGCGCCGGATCGTACTTTTTCAGCTCTTGCACCAGCGCTTTCGCTTGCGCCGCCGGGTCAACTTCGGGATCGTGCGGCGCGACATCGATTACATGCAGCAACAATCGCGTGCGCGAAAGATGGCGCAGAAACTGATGCCCTAATCCCGCGCCCTCGGCTGCGCCCTCGATCAAACCGGGAATATCCGCCATCACAAAACTGCGATTGTGGTCGACTCGTACCACGCCCAACTGCGGGTGCAGAGTGGTGAAAGGGTAGTCCGCCACCTTGGGACGGGCGGCGGATACCGCACGGATGAGACTGGACTTGCCCGCATTGGGCATGCCGAGCAAGCCCACGTCCGCCAGCACACGCAATTCCAATTTCAGATCGCGCCGCTCGCCTAACTCTCCCGGTGTGGACTGCCGCGGGGCGCGATTGGTGCTTGACTTAAAGTGCAAGTTGCCTAGACCGCCCTTGCCGCCTTTGGCCAACAACGCTTTGATGCCGGATTCGGCCAGATCGGCGATGAGTTCGCCGCTATCCAAATCGGTAATGACAGTGCCCACCGGCACGCGCAGGACGATATCCTCCGCGCCGCGGCCGTAGCAGTCTGCACCGCTGCCGGCTTCACCGTTGCGCGCTTGGTGCGTGCGTGCGAAACGGTATTCGACCAAGGTGTTGATGTTCTCGTCCGCCAGCGCATAGACGCTGCCACCGCGCCCGCCGTCGCCTCCATCCGGGCCGCCGCGCGGCACAAACTTTTCCCGGCGAAAACTCACCATGCCCTTGCCGCCGTCACCAGCGATGACTTTGATAACGGCTTCGTCGATGAATTTCATATGCGATGGCGCCCCAACGAAGCGGTCATCGCTGAGTCGTTATGCGCGATGACTTTGATAACGGCTTCGTCGATGAATTTCATATGCGATGGCGCCCCAACGAAGCGGTCATCGCTGAGTCGTTATGCGCGATGACTTTGACCATGGTTGCGTCGATGAATTGCATAGGTAGAAAAACGAAAGCCCTGTCTTGCGGACAGGGCTTCCTGAGGTGGAAACCTGATCGGCTATGCCGGGACGACGCTCACGGTGGTCTTGTTGAGCGGGCCCTTGATATCGAATTTGACGTGCCCGGTCGTGGTTGCGTATAGGGTGTGGTCCTTGCCGATGCCGACGTTGGGGCCGGGATGATACTTGGTGCCCCGCTGGCGCACGATGATACTGCCGGCATTGATGGCTTCGCCACCATACACCTTCACGCCGAGTCTCTTGGACTGCGACTCGCGGCCGTTGCGCGAACTGCCGCCTGCTTTTTTATGTGCCATGGTTTGCTCCTTGTGCTTTGATCGCTAACCTTTGATGGTTTCGATCGCCAATTCCGTGTAATGCTGCCGATGCCCCTGCGACTTCTTGTAGTGCTTACGGCGGCGATGCTTGAAGATATGCACTTTATCGGCGCGGCCGTGGCCAAGCACTTTGGCTTCGACGCTGGCGCCAGCAATTAAAGGCTTGCCCACGCGCACAGTAGCGCCGTCGGCCAGCATCAACACGTCCGATAGGGCCACGCTGGTGCCTACTTCGGCCGTGAGCTTTTCAATCCGGATTTTGTCGCCGGCGGCAACTTTGTACTGCTTGCCGCCCGTTTTTACAACCGCGTACATGAGGGACTCCGTTAAAATGCCGGGCTAGGCTCAGCCGGGCTTTGCACAAATTCGGTAACCGCAAATTATACGGGAATCGCGGCAGCGGAGTCAAAATGCGCTTTTGCGAGGACATCCTCGCGGCGGGCGCGGTTGACAGCGGGATGCACTCATTCCTAACATCGCGCACGGTGCGCTGCGATTTGCCGGCGCCAATGTGTTTCATTGCAGGGGGCTGCAATTGCTACAAAACGGCATCACGAAGTTGATTGAAACCGATCTGCGGGCGCTGGACAAAGAGATCGACGGCTGGCTGCACTCCGATATCGCGTTGGTCCGGCAAGTGTCCGAACATATCATTTCGGGCGGCGGGAAGCGGCTGCGCCCGGCGCTGCTGATGCTTTCGGCTGAGTGTTTTGGCGACAGCGGCGAAGAAAAGGTGCTGCTCGCCGCAGTGATCGAGTTTATTCATACGGCGACTTTGCTGCACGACGACGTTGTGGACGAATCGCAGTTGCGGCGCGGACGCGCCACCGCTAACGCGACGTTCGGCAACGCTGCCAGCGTATTAGTGGGCGATTTCCTTTACTCGCGCGCGTTCCAGATGATGGTTCGCGCCGGCAACATGCGCGTTATGCAAGTGCTGGCCGACGCCACCAATGCCATCTCCGAAGGCGAAGTGCTGCAGCTCATGAACTGCCATGACCCGGACGTCACGGAAGAGCGCTACCGGCGCGTGGTGCATCTTAAGACGGCCAAGCTGTTCGAGGCGGCAGCACGCATCGGCGCAATCTTAGGCGGTGCGGACGCCGTGCAAGAAGAAAGTTTGGCCGACTATGGCCGGCATGTCGGCATCGCTTTTCAGCTGATCGACGACGCGCTCGACTACTCGGGCGACAGCGCCGAGATGGGCAAGAACTTGGGCGATGATCTGGCCGAGGGCAAGCCGACCTTGCCGCTTATACACGCGCTGCGGCAAGCCACCGATGGGCAGCGTGAGCTCTTGCGCCGCGCCATCGTCGACGGTGCGGACGAGACGCTGGAGGCAATCATCAGTGCCGTGCGCGGCAGCGGGGCGCTCGAGTACACGCGTGCGCAAGCGGTGAAAGAGGCACATGCCGCGCGCGATGCGATCGCCGCCATCCCACATTCTCACTACCGGCAAGGTTTGATAGAATTCGCGGACTTTGCGGTAGCGCGGTCGTTTTGAAGCCGATTGGCCGGTGAGGGTCGCGTGACGAAGCGCTCGGCGTTGCTGCAATAGCGTCAAACGAGGCTGATCAAGGCGGTGCGGCTTCGCAATTCGGGGTGTAGCTCAGCCTGGTAGAGTACTGCGTTCGGGACGCAGGTGTCGGAGG
>CADEHE010000010.1:0-97948 GCA_902826775.1 uncultured Pseudomonadota bacterium
AATCCTAACCCCATCCTCTACTTCTGATTGGCTCAAAAAAACGAGGAGGCTTCATATCCAATTACCAGTATAAAGTTTTTCTGGATGCTAGCTTACGTCATTGCGCAAGCGTGGCGCGACGACTTGCCGTAGCAATAGCGCTGACACTGCCGCGATGATCGCGGCCCAAATCCATGCTGCGCCGGCGCCGAAACGCAACCAGATCCATCCGAATGCAAGTCCGGCCGGGATTGCGCCGATGCCGAGCATCATGTTGTACCAGCCGAAGGCAGTACCGCGCTCGTCGGGTTTTGCTAGATCGCTGATGGCCGCGCGTTCCGCGCCCTCGCTCAGTCCCGCGAACACGCCGTACGCCAGCGTTGCCGCCCACAACCATGCGGTGCTCGCTACGAAGCTGAGCGCTAAATACAGCAGCGCATTGACGCTCCAACTGATGAACATGACTTCGCTGCGCGCAAGGCGATCGGCGAGCACGCCGCCGGCGGCGGCAGCGAGGGATTTGGCAAGATTTAGCGCTGCCCACAGAACCAGCAAGTGCGCGGCAGACAGATGCATCTCGTGTCCGCGCAGCACGATGAACGTTTCCGAGGTGCGCGCGAAAGTGAACAACAGCAGCAACAGTAAGTGCCGCTGCATGGCGCGCGACAACAACGACCAGCGCAACGAGGGGGGCGTTGCATCATAGGAATTTGTCTGCGTAGGCGGCTCTTTAATTGCAAACGCCAGCAACGCAACGCTCACGACACCGGGCACTGCGGACCAGAAGATCACTTCGGCGAGGGAAGCTTGCGTCCAGGTAAGCGCGGCGGCGGCGAGCAGCGAGCCCAACACCGCGCCCGCATTGTCGAGTGCGCGATGAAAGCCGAATGCCGCGCCGCGCACATCCGCCGCCGTGCTGTCGACGATCAGCGCGTCGCGCGGTGCGCTGCGGATTCCTTTGCCGACACGGTCAACGCAGCGCAGCAGCAATAGGCTCACCCAACTGCCGGCAAGGCCTAGCAGTGGCCGTGCGAGGTTCGACAGCGCGTAGCCGCCGAGCGTCAGGCCTTTGCGCTTGCCTCCCAGCGCGTCGGAATGGCGGCCCGCCCAGAGTTTGAGAAAGCTTGCGACGGCGTCGGCGACACCTTCGATAAGCCCAAGCGCGACCGGGCCGGCCGCCAGCACCGTCGCCAGCAGAATCGGCAGCAGCGGTATTACCATGTCCGAGGCCATATCGTTTAGAAAACTGACGATACTTAGGACGATGACGGTGCGGGGCAGCGAGCGGAACAAAGTAGGTGGGCGCTAACGATAGATCTGCTAGCGAAATGCCGAGAAGAGCGCGATTGTACGGCAAGGTGTAATGACGCCGAGATGCAACGTTGACATATGTCAAAGCGTTGTACCGCTCGGCTCGCTATTCTGAGTTTTGGGTTGTTAGTTCAAAGGAGAACATGCAATGACTAATTCGCTTCTCAAAGTAACGCTAGTCTTAACGTTTACTTCGCTTTCAGCGTATGCGGCACCTGCCAAAGAAGGCGATATCGACGCAATTCAATGTGGGCACGGCCCGGCATTCGTCAGCAGCATAGCTCCGGATGCGTCGGCCGGTTCTTATTCAATTACGGTGCAGGTCGTCACCAAGGAAGGCAGTCTGTACCACAACGTGTCCGGCATATGCAGCGGCGCATGGCAGCTACTGAAGGGCGATTACAGCGAGACCGGTTCATGCGATTACGTCGATCCGCAGGGAGACCATTTCTTCGGCATCTATACACGCAAGGGCGGCGAGGGCGAGTTCAAAGTGCACGCCGGAACTGGCAAGTATGTCGGGTTAGAGCAGACGGGGCGTTTCGCGCCGCTGGGAGAATACTTTCAAGTGCCCGGCGAATATCGCGGCTGCATTAAATTCGCGGGTCATTGGAAAATGAAATAGAGGATTGCACTGAGCTGCGCCACTGCTCTGTCTGAGCCTGCTCAGAGCAGTAGAACGGGTAGGGCGCAGACGCTCCCGGGACTATTCCTCAGTGGAGGCGGCGCGATTCGACACTGTCATTATGCGGGTAGAGCGAATTGATCCAGGTACGGCATGTAGCTATCTTCCACATCGATCTGCAACGCGGCCAATAGCCGCACGACGCCACAGTAGAACGAAATGACTAGCAATAGATCGACGATGCGTTCGTAGTCGAGCGCGCTGCGCAGCGCGTTGTACGTTGTCTCCGACAGATCGGGCGCCGCCGTGAGTTCGCGCGCAGCTTGCAGCACGGCGCGTTCCAGCGGCGTGAGATTCGTGGGTTCGCCATTGGTCTCGGCAACGATCGCATGGATATCTTCGTCGTGCACGCCGAACTCGCGGCCGATCTTTACGTGATGCGAGTATTCGTAGGGCGAGCGCGTCAGGTATCCGACCTGCAATATCGCCATTTCGCGCAACCGCGGGTCGAGTTTGCTGTGATAGCGGATGTACTGCGCGAGCCCGGTAAAGCTGCGCAGGGCGTCGGGGCTGTGCGCGAAGGCGCGGTTCAGATTGATGTTGCGCGCGAGCAAGTCCTGATTCTGCGGTGCCAGCTCCTGCTTATCTAAATAGGGGATGCGTGCCATATCATTTCTCTCGCCGTTGCCGTATGTTTTACTGCGTGTCGGTGGCTCGGGCACGGCTCACCAGCGTCGTGCCACCATCGACGACGAGTGTTTGCCCCGTAATGAGGCGCGCATGGTCAGACAATAAAAAGCACACGGCGTAGCCAACGTCCCAGCCGGTGCCCTCGACGCCAAGCACCGACGCCTTGCGGCGGCGCTCGCGCGCCTCATCGCTCATGCCCTCCGCGTAGACCATGGGCGTATACATCGGACCGGGTGCGATGCAATTCACGCGAATGCCGGAGGGTCCATGATCGACCGCCATGGCGCGCGTGAGCGCAATGACCGCGCCCTTCGAAGTGGAATACGCGGTCATGCCGCGCGGACGCAGGGCGGCGATGGAGGCGATATTGACGATGGCGCCGCGGCCCGCTGTCTCCAGCATTGCCGGGATAGCGTATTTGGAAACGAGAAACATGCTATCGACGTTGACTTGCATGAGGCGCCGCCACGTCGCGGCATCTTCTTCAACTACGCTGCCGCTGCTGGCGATGCCGACATTGTTATCGAGAAAATCCAGCCGGCCGAAGCGCTCCAGCGCGGACGCCACCATTGCGCGGCACTGCGTTTCGTCGGTTACATCGGTTTGGCATGCGGCGGCCGTGCCGCGTTCAGCCTCGATAAGTGCCACGGTGCGCTGGGCGAGTTGCAGATCGCGGTCGACTACCAACACGTGCGCGCCGGCACGCGCCAACAGCATTGCCGCCGCGCGTCCGTTGCCGATGCCGTCGCCCGCAGCGCCGCCGCCGGTGACGATCGCCACTTTGCCCGCTAAGCCGGCGTCACGCACGGGTTCTGAAGTATTTGAGGTCATCCGCTACAAAGTAAAGTTGTGTGGGAAAGCTGGAAACGGCGCGGCAGCGAAGAGACAGATGCAGCTTGAACGATTGTACGCGCTCCGCCGCGCGGTTTGGCGCACTGATCTAACTGAACAGCGCGCCTTGCTGCCGCTCGCTTGCTGCGGACGCGGAGTTGATTTCATGCGCGGCATGCGCCGACACCAGCGAACCAATGCGCACGCCGAGCAGGCGCAGCTTTCGATCGAAGCGCACACGCTTCAAGCAAACGCGCGCGGCTTGTCGGATTGCCTCGGTATCGTTGACGGGCAGACTCAAGGTCGTGGCGCGCGTGACGCCACGGAAGTCTTCGTAGCGCAGCCGCACGCCGACCGTTTTGCCCAGATAGCCTTTGCGCACCAAATTTCCGCTCAAGCGTTCGCACAGTTGCAGCAGAACATGCGACAGCAGTTCGCGGTCGCGGCGCACATCGAGGTCGCGCTCGAAGGTCGTTTCGCAGCTGATCGATTTCGGTTCGCGCACGGTCACCACGGGCCGCTCGTCGATGCCTTGCGCCGCATCCAGAAGCCAATCGCCGAAATGCGCGCCGAAATGCGTCGCCAGCAGAGCGCGCTCGGCTTGAGCCAGCGCGCCGATGGATTCAATGCCAAGCGCCTGCAGCTTGGCGGCGGCGCGCGGTCCGATGCCGTTGATCTTGCGCGCAGGCAATGGCCAGATGCGCGTGCGCACGTCCGCCGCGGTTAGGATAGTTAGGCCGTCCGGCTTATCCAGATCGGAGGCGATCTTTGCCAGCAGTTTGTTTGGCGCGACACCGATCGAGCAAGAAAGACCGGTGGCGCGCCGCACATTGTCTTTGATCGCTTGCGCGAGCGGAGCGGTTTCTTCGTCGTGTTCGGTAAGATCGATGTAGATCTCGTCGATGCCGCGGTCTTCGATGGTCGGCGCAATTTCGGCCACAGCGGCTTTGAACAAACGCGAATAGCGCGTGTATTGCTCGAAGTCGGCCGGCAACAAGATTGCCTCCGGTGCAAGCTTGGCGGCTTTCATCAAGCCCATGCCTGAATGCACGCCGAGCGCGCGGGCCTCATAGGTGGCGGTCGTGGCGACGCCGCGCCCCGTGTACTGGCTCAGGCGCATGCCGGGTTCTTGCTCGCTGTCCTTTCTGCGTCGCCCGCCGATTACCAGCGCGATGCTCTTAAATTGCGGATAGCGCAGCAACTCGACGCCTGCGTAGAAGGCGTCCATATCAAGATGCGCAATTCTTCGTTGCATGGTTGGTGTGCTGCGCTGCAGTGTTTAAGGGATAGCGGCTGCATCGCGCCGCAATGCCGGTGCTGGCTAACAGCGTGATTAGAATCCTTGGCCGAGACCATTGCAACTGTGCACAGCCGCTATAATTCTCTAGGAGCCGCTGGGGTTAACGCACATTGGGGAGGCAAACATGTCAGGCATCGAATCCGTTCTACAAGAGACTCGAAAGTTTCCACCGTCCGCGGAGTTCGTTAAGCAAGCCAATATCAGCGGGATGGCCGCATATCACGCCTTGTGCGCCGAAGCCGAGAAGGACTTCAACGGCTTCTGGGCGCGCTTGGCGCGCGAGAACTTGCTCTGGCACAAGCCATTTTCGAACGTGTTGGACGAGTCGAACGCGCCTTTCTTCAAATGGTTCTCCGACGGCGAAATGAACGCCTCGTACAACTGTCTCGATCGCCATCTCAAAACCCAGCCGGAAAAGGTTGCGGTGATCTTCGAGGCCGACGACGGCAAGATCACCAAAATCAGCTACAAGGACTTGCATGCGAAAGTGTGCCAGTTTGCCAACGCGCTGAAGGCCAATGGCATCAGGCTGGGCGATCGCGTCATCATCTACATGCCGATGGCGATCGAGACCATTATCGCCATGCAGGCTTGCGCGCGCATCGGTGCGACGCACTCGGTCGTGTTTGGCGGATTTTCGGCGAAAAGCTTGCAAGAGCGGATTATCGACGCCGGCGCCGTGGCAGTGATCGCCGCGGACGGACAGATGCGCGGCGGCAAAGAGATTCCGCTCAAGCCCGCGGTGGATGAGGCATTTGCGCTCGGCGGCTGCGAGGCGGTGAAGAACGTTATCGTTTACAAACGCACTGGTAGCGCGATTGCCATGCACGCGCCGCGCGACAAGTGGTGGCATGAAGTCATCGCTGGCCAAGCGAGCGTTTGCGAGCCGACTTGGGTGAACGCCGAGCATCCGCTTTTCATCCTGTACACCTCCGGCTCGACCGGCAAGCCCAAAGGCATCCAGCATTCCACCGGTGGATATTTGTTGTGGGCGATGCTGACCATGAAATGGACCTTCGACTACAAGCCGAGCGATGTGTTCTGGTGCACGGCGGATGTGGGCTGGGTAACAGGGCATTCGTACGTGTGTTACGGCCCGTTGGCGGTGGGTGCCACCGAAATCGTGTTCGAGGGCGTGCCGACTTACCCTGACGCAGGGCGCTTCTGGAAGATGATCCAGGATCATAAGTGCACAGTCTTCTATACCGCGCCGACGGCGATCCGCTCGCTCATCAAAGCGGGCGGCGATTTGCCGAAGACGTACGATCTTTCCAGTTTGCGAATTCTCGGCACGGTGGGCGAACCGATCAATCCGGAAGCATGGATGTGGTATCACGAAACTGTCGGCGGCGGCCGCTGCCCCATCGTCGATACCTGGTGGCAGACCGAAACCGGTGGTCACATGATCACCCCGCTACCCGGGGCAACCGTCACCAAGCCCGGCTCGGCCACTTTTCCGCTACCAGGCGTAGTTGCCGATATCGTCGATGAAACCGGTCACTCGGTCGGCAAGGGCAAGGGCGGCATTCTGGTGATCAAGCGGCCGTGGCCGGCGATTGTGCGCACGATCTGGGGGGATCCCGAGCGTTTCAAGAAAACCTATTTTCCCGAGGACTACCACGGCAAGTATTATCTGGCCGGTGACGGTGCAACCTATGATGAAGAAGGTTACATCCGCATCATGGGCCGTATCGACGATGTGTTGAACGTCTCCGGCCACCGCCTCGGCACTATGGAGATCGAATCGGCGTTGGTCGCTAACACCAAGCTCGTCGCTGAAGCGGCAGTGGTGGGGCGGCCGGACGATTTGACCGGCGAAGCGGTGGTGGCCTTTGTCGTGCTCAAGGGCGCACGCCCGAGCGGCGATGAGGCAAAGAAAATTGCCGCAGAACTGCGCGAGTGGGTCGGCAAAGAAATCGGTCCGATCGCCAAGCCGAAAGACATCCGCTTCGGCGACAATCTGCCGAAGACGCGCTCAGGCAAGATCATGCGCCGGCTGCTGCGCTCGCTCGCCAAAGGCGAGGCGATTACTCAGGATGTTTCAACGCTGGAGAACCCCTCGATTCTCGATCAACTAAAGCAAGCGAGTTAAACGTGGCGCGGGTGTACAACGAGGGGCGGGGGTCCCTCCGCCCCTCCTTTCGTCCCCGCGCCTTCCTCCTATGAATATCCTCGCGCGCTACCTCTCCAGGGAAGTGCTGGCGATGACGGCGCTAGTGTTGTTGGCGCTGGTGCTATTGTTTTCCCTGGTCGATCTCATCCAAGAGCTGGATGACTTGGGGCGCGGTAACTATGGCTTGCGGCGCATGTTTATTTATGTCGCGTTGTCGATGCCCAGCTACATCTACGAGACGCTGCCGATTGCGGCGCTGATCGGCACGCTCGCCGCGCTCGCTGTGCTCTCCGGCAATTCCGAAGTGACAGTGATGCGCACCGCGGGCATGTCGCTCGGCACGTTCGCCGGCGTGTTGGTGGCGCTCGGTTTCGGCTTGGCGCTGCTTAGCTTTGTCTGCGGCGAATTCGTCGTGCCGTATACCGAGCGCCTTGCACAGCGCTTTCGCCTGGAGGCGCTTAACTCTGTCGTCGGTCAGCAGTTTCGTTCCGGCCTGTGGGTGAAAGACGATAAGCGTTTCATTAATGTTCAGGAAATGTTGCCTGACTCCAGTCTGCGCAATGTGCGCATTTATGAGTTCGACAAGAGCTTCCAGCTTAGCCGCATCCAGATAGCCGCAAAGGGCGAATACCAGGGAGGTAATCGCTGGCGCATTTCCGACGTACAAGAAACGCTGCTCGCCGATGGGCATATCGTGCTGAACAAGATCGCGCAGGCTGAATGGAAAACGGTGCTGACACCGGAGATTTTCGGCGTCATGCTGGTGAAGCCGGAACAGATGTCGGCTTGGAACCTGCTGACTTACATCGATCACTTGAGCGAGAACAAGCAAAAGACGCTGCGCTACGATCTCGCGCTTTGGTTCAAGTTTGTCTACCCGCTCTCGACCATCGTCATGATGGTGCTCGCCGTGCCCTTTGTCGTGTTTCAGCATCGCGGCGCCACGGTCGGCGGACGCATCTTTGTTGGGATCATGCTGGGCATCTTGTTCCATTCGCTGACACGTCTGACCAATAACTTGGCGGTGATCAACAATTGGAATCCGGCGTTAGCTTCACTCCTGCCGGTTGCAGCGTTCTTGCTGTTGGCGCTGGTGCTCAACTACGCTGTCGAGCGGCGCTAGGGTTTTCTAACTCTTTTCATTCTCGCCGTTGCCGCGATCGCGCTGGTTGCGGCGATCCGGCCGGTTCGGGTTGCGCCGCTCCAGATGCGGGGGCAGGGGAGTCTGCCGCACGCGGCGTTCGCGTCGCTTGCGTTGCGCAAAGGTAAAGTCGCGCGGCACACCTTCAATAATGGCTTCGGGGTTGAGCAAGCGCACGACGAATGCGGCCACATCGCTGGCTGAATAGTAGCGGCGCCCGCGCACGACGGCACAGCGCAGCTGCGGCGGCGCCGCGCGCTGATCGGCGTCTAGCCATGCGGAGGCGTTGCTTTTCATGTGCGGTTGCAGCAGCGCAGCAGCCTCGGCGAAAGTGATTAGTTTGATGCGTGGCACGAGCTAAGCGGCCTATCGAGAAAGCTCGTCGCGCCTTGAACTCGTTTGCAAGGGAACGGCTGGCTGAGAGTCTTGGGCATGTTGCCAAAAATCAATGCGCAAACGCAAATGATAAGGCATGTGCAGCACCGCTGCGCGCCTCGTTCTTACTCGCGCGCTAAGCGGGTGCCGGCGAGGCGATCGTGCAGATACTGCTTGTCTCGATCAAATAAGCTCCACCAGAGCGTGGCGCCGAGCAGGCCCCAAGCTAGCACGGCCAACACGAAGCGCAGCGCGGCTTGTGGCCAGCGCAGCCGGCTCCCATCCACATTGGTCAATCGAATGCGCCAGGCGCGCATCGCAAGCGTTTGGCCTTGCCGCGCCCAGAACCAGATGAAGTACGCCGCAACGATGCCGAAACAGTAGATCTGAAACCAGACGCGCAGTGGCACCTCCCCGCGATAGCGGGTGAGTGCCTCGAATCCGAGACCGGCCACGAACAATACTCCAAACAGGAGTAGCCCGTCGTAAAGAAATATGGCTAGTTTTGTAAGAAACCCTGGGGCTGTATAGAGGTGCCCAGGCGCTGCGGTGACCATAAGGCGATGCGCCTTAGCGCACGTCTTTGAGTTTCTTCTTGATGCCTTCGCGCTGTTCGGGCGGTAGGCTTTGTAGTTCCCGGAAGTTTTCGCGCGCCGCGTTGCGCTCCTCTGGGCTTAGTTTCGACCATGCCGGCAGGCGCTGCTGAAAGCGTTGGCGTTGCTCGGCGTTGAGCTTGGGATATTCTTTGGCAACATCCAGCAGATTTTGTCGCTGCGCCGGCGACAGCTGCTTCCACCCGGGTTGAACTGGGGCGAGGATCTGGCGCTGGTCGGGTGTCAATTCTTCCCAATTCGGATCGGCCAGCGCAGCGCCCGCCGCTAGCAAGCCAATGCCCAGCATTGCCCGCCGAACTCCTTGCGCCGTCATGGTGATCAGCAAGTGTGGTTTAGGCATGAATCAAAGTCTGGGCGTGTGTATGCGGAAAGCGGGGCTTCATCGACCAGCAAAGCAAGATCGATCGACTCCGGCTGAGCGGCGGGACGATTTTGCCATTGCACCACACCCCAGGCCAACGCGGCAACGGCCGCTGCGGCGACGCCAGCTCGCGCAGGCGAGAGCACGCGTGAGAGATGCGCGGCCATACTGCGCAAGCCGCCGGCTTCGAACGCATCTTGACGCTGGTTTGCGCGACGCAGCGCAGCCATACGGGCATCGGCTAACCGGCCGGCCACGCGGCTGTTGATCATCGGCCCGCTACCTTGATCCAAAAGTGAAACAACTCGTTCGACGAATTCTGTTTTGTTCACAGCGAAATTCCCTTTGCCTTCAATACCGTCGACAGGGCTTGGACTGCCCGGGAGCAATGGGTTTTGACGCTACCTTCTGAGCACCCCATCGCGACGGCTGTTTCGGCAACATCGAGCTCCTCCCAGTAACGTAGCAGAAACGCCTGGCGTTGACGGGTAGGCAGGCGCTCGATAGCGTCTTGAATGAGGGTCATAAGCTGCTTCTGCTCCAATTGCTTGGCCGGGGAGTCGGCGATATTGGCTTCCCCTTCCGCTTCAAGCGTTTCTAGCGGATCTTGCTCATCGCCCTCGTACTTGTTGCCGGAGAACGATGAGAACAGCGTGACCCACATCGAGCGCACTTTCTGGCGGCGGAAGTGGTCGCGGATGCCGTTCTGCAAGATGCGCTGGAACAGCATCGGCAACTCTTCCGGCGGCTTGCCGCTGTACTTCTCGGCGAGCTTCATCATGGCGTCTTGGACGATGTCCAACGCCAACTCTTCGTTGCGCACAGTGAACATCGCGTGCCGAAACGCGCGACGTTCCACTTTGCTCAAGAAATCCGACAGTTCTTGTGCACTAGCCAGTTTGTGTTCCCGGAGCGTGTTCCCGGCTTTGTCAATAGAAACAAACTGTTAACGCCGGGTGCCGCATTGTGCCTGATAACGAGGCGTGGGGGAACCCCTATAAAAAGGGCGCGGGGAACCCCCTGCCCCCGCGCTCGCCTTGGTGGCGGAGTCGACGAAACTGGGTGCGCTGTGCGCACCTCGAGGTGAAAAGCAACAACAGCCGCGCAATCAAAAATTGGCGCCCCTTCTGCCACTTTCAACAAGGGTACTGCCGTCGTTGCCATATTCCGCCCCCGCGCTCGCCTTGGTGGCGGAGTCGACGAAACTGGGTGCGCTGCGCGCACCTCGAGGTGAAAAGCAACAAAGGCCGCGTAATCAAAATTGGCGCCTCTTCTGCCACTTTCAACCAGGGTACTGCCGTCGTTGCTTTATTCCGCCCCCGCGCTCGCCTTCGTGGCGGAGTCGACGAAACGGAGTGCGCCGCGCCCGCCTTGAGGTGAAACGCACCCGCGGCCGCGTAACCAGCACGGACGCCCTTTCTGCCACATCCGACAAGAGTGCTGCCGTCGTTGCTTTTCACCTCAAGTTGCGCGCAGCGCACCCACTCTTGTCGACTTCGTTTCTAGCACGAGCGCGGGGGCAGGGGGTTCCCCGCGCCTCCTTTAAACAGTTGACCGCAGGCATCACAGCCGTTATCTTTCCAGGTTTACCCGAAAAACCAAAATTTAAGATTCGCCATGCAGTTATCCGGAGCAGAAATAGTTATCCGCAGCCTCGCCGCCGAAGGCGTGGAGTTTGTCTGGGGTTATCCCGGCGGTGCCGTGCTGTTCATCTACGACGAATTGTTCAAGCAAGACAAGGTCAAGCACATCCTGGTGCGGCATGAGCAAGCGGCGCTGCATGCCGCCGACGGCTACTCGCGCGCGACCGGCAAGGTCGGCGTGGCACTGGTGACCTCGGGACCTGGTGTGACGAACGCAATCACCGGCATCGCCACCGCTTATATGGATTCGATTCCGATGGTGATCGTGACTGGCCAGGTGCCCACGCACGCCATTGGCTTGGACGCGTTTCAAGAATGCGACACAGTCGGCATTACGCGCCCCTGCGTCAAGCACAACTTCTTAGTGAAGGATGTCAAAGACTTGGCGGTCACCATGAAGAAGGCCTTTTACTTGGCCGCGAGCGGCCGACCCGGGCCGGTGGTGGTGGACGTACCTAAAGACGTCAGCGCGGCCATGTGCGAGTTCGAGTACCCGAGCGAAGTCAGTATGCGCTCGTACAACCCGGTCACCAAAGGGCACTCCGGACAGATTCGCAAGGCCGTGCAGATGTTGCTGGAGGCTAAGCGGCCGATGATTTACACCGGTGGCGGCGTCATTCTCGGCGATGCCGCACCGCAGCTCACCGAACTGGTGCGCCTGCTTGGTTATCCGTGCACGAATACGCTGATGGGCCTGGGCGGCTATCCTGCCACCGACCCTCAGTTCCTGGGTATGCTGGGCATGCATGGCACCTACGAAGTGAACATGGCGATGCAGCATTGCGATGTATTGCTCGCGGTGGGCGCGCGCTTCGACGACCGCGTCATCGGCAATCCGAAGCACTTTTACAATCCGGAGCGGCGCATCGTCCATATCGACATCGACCCGTCGTCGATATCCAAGCGCGTCAAAGTCGATGTACCGATCGTCGGCAACATCAATGACGTGCTCGAGGAAATGCTGCGCACGCTCAAGAGCGAGAAACCGCGTCCCGACGCACAGGCGCTAAAGGCCTGGTGGGCGCAGATCGAACTCTGGAAGACTAAAGACTGCCTGCGCTATGATCGTACCAGCAAAATTATCAAGCCACAGTTCGTGGTCGAGAAGCTCTACGAGGTCACCAAGGGTGAGGCGATCGTGACTTCCGATGTCGGCCAGCATCAGATGTGGGCCGCGCAGTTTTATAAGTTCAACAAGCCGCGGCGCTGGTTGAATTCCGGCGGCTTGGGTACCATGGGCGTCGGCCTGCCGTACGCCATGGGCGCGAGGCAAGCTTTTCCGGATACTGATGTCGCTTGTATTACCGGCGAGGCGAGTATCCAGATGTGTATCCAAGAGTTGTCGACGTGCAAGCAGTATCATCTGCCAATCAAGATAGTGAACCTGAATAACCGCTATCTGGGCATGGTGCGACAATGGCAGCAAATCATGCACGGCAACCGTTACTCGGAATCCTACATGGACGCGCTGCCGGATTTCGTCAAACTCGCTGAGAGTTACGGCCACGTCGGTATGCAGATCACCAAACCGGCTGACGTTGAAGGGGCGTTGCGGGAAGCGTTCAAGATGAAAGATCGCTTGGTGTTCATGGATTTCTTGACCGATCAAACCGAGAACGTCTACCCGATGGTGCAAGCGGGCAAAGGTTTGACCGAGATGATCCTGGCCGAGGAGTTGTAAGCACCGGCTGCGTCGTTGGCGGCAGATTCTGCAACTGTAAGAAGCAGCGGCACTTCGGCCACGAGCGGAAGTCGCCAAGTAAGTGGGCCTGGCCAAAAGTCAGGGAGTCGAGAACTCGCAAGCGGGTTCTCTAAAAAACAAGGGCGGTTCAAATCACAATGAGACATATTCTTTCCTTGCTTATCGAAAACGAAGCAGGCGCTTTGTCGCGCGTCGCAGGCTTGTTCTCCGCGCGCGCCTACAACATCGAATCGCTCACCGTTGCGCCAACCGAAGACCCGACGCTTTCGCGCATGACTATCGTCACCAGCGGCTCGGACGATGTCATTGAACAGATCACCAAGCAGGTCAACAAGTTGATCGAAGTGGTGAAGGTCGTCGACTTGAACGAGGGCCGCTACATCGAACGCGAGTTGATGTTGGTCAAGGTGCGCGCCGTGGGCAAAGACCGGGAAGAGATCAAACGCACCGGGGATATTTTCCGCGGGCGCATCGTGGATGTGACCGATAAGACATACACCATCGAATTGACCGGCACCAGCGACAAGCTCGATGCCTTTATCGAAGCTTTGGGCAAGAGCGTAATTTTGGAGACCGTTCGCACCGGCCCGTCGGGTATTGGGCGGGGCGAGTGGATTATGCGGGTTTAGTGCTCCGGTGAAACGTGAAACGTAAGTAATCGCGCCCACGTTCACATTTCACATTTCACGTTTCACATTTCACCCATTACGAACTGAGGAAATCGAGATGAAAGTCTATTACGAAAAAGACGCAGACTTATCGCTGGTTCGCGGCAAGAAGATCGCGATCATCGGCTACGGCTCGCAAGGGCACGCGCACGCGCTGAACTTGAATGAATCGGGCGTCAAAGTCACGGTTGGGCTGCGCAAAGGCGGGGCCTCGTGGAACAAAGCGAAGAACGCCGGATTGAGCGTGAAGGAAGTCGGCGAAGCGGTGAAGAGCGCGGACTTCGTCATGATGTTGATGCCGGACGAGCACATCGCCGACACCTATCGCAGCGAAGTCGAACCGAACATGAAGAAGGGCGCAACACTTGGATTTGCGCACGGTTTCAATATCCACTTCGGCCAAGTGGTGCCGCGCGCCGATATCGATGTGGTGATGATCGCGCCGAAAGCACCCGGCCACACCGTGCGCGCCACCTACGCACAAGGGGGCGGCACACCTTGCTTGATCGCGGTGGCGCAAGACAAGAGCGGCAAAGCGCGCGATCTGGCGCTCTCCTACGCGGCGGCGATCGGCGGCGCGCGCGCCGGCGTCATTGAGACCAACTTCCGCGAAGAAACTGAAACCGACCTGTTCGGCGAGCAAGTCGTGTTGTGCGGCGGCTTGACCGCGTTAATCCAAGCTGGATTCGAAACGCTGGTCGAAGCGGGCTACGCGCCGGAGATGGCGTACTTCGAGTGCCTGCACGAAGTGAAGTTGATCGTCGATTTGATTTATGAAGGCGGCATCGCCAACATGCGCTACTCGATTTCCAACAATGCGGAATACGGCGACTTTACGCGCGGACCCCGCATCGTCACCGACGAAACGAAAGCCGAGATGCGCAAAATCTTGAAGGAAATCCAAACCGGTGCGTACGCGCAAGAGTTCCTTTTGGAAAACAAGACCGGCGCGACCAAGCTGAATGCCATGCGCCGTATCGGCCGCGAACATCAGATCGAGATCGTCGGCGAGAAACTGCGTGGCATGATGCCGTGGATCAAGAAGAACCGGTTGGTGGATCAAAGCAAAAACTAGTCACCGGAGATCAAAAGACAGTGACCGCGACAAGTGACGATCCGCAGCGAGATTTTTCGGTCCTAGTTCGTCACTTGTCACCGGTCACGCTCCACTGCCATTGATGCACTATCCCCATCCTCTCATCGCCCGCGAAGGCTGGCCGTACATCGCCATTGCCGTGGCGCTGGCGCTGATCGTTTGGCGCTTCGGCGGTTGGTGGTGGTCGTTGCCGCTTTGGGTGCTGGTGGCATTCGTGCTGCAGTTTTTTCGCGATCCCCCGCGGCAGATTCCGGTGCAAGCCAATGCCGTGCTCTCACCGGCGGATGGCCGTATTGTGCAAGTCGGGCAAGCGCACGATCCGTACTTGAAGCGCGATGCGCTGAAGATCAGCGTCTTCATGAATGTATTCAACGTGCATTCCAACCGCAGCCCAGTGGATGGATCGGTGGAGAATGTTTGGTACTTTCCCGGGGCGTTCGTCAATGCGGCGCTGGATAAGGCTTCAACCGACAACGAACGCAACGCCGTGTGGATCAAGACTGCCAGCGGAGAGGACGTGACTTGTGTGCAAGTCGCCGGACTGATCGCGCGGCGCATTCTTTGCTACATTGGCCGCGGCGATAGGCTCGCGCGTGGGCAGCGCTATGGGTTCATTCGTTTTGGTTCGCGCGTCGATGTCTATCTGCCGACCAACGCTAGGCCTAGGGTCGCCATCGGCGACAAAGTTGCTGCCACTAGTACGGTACTAGCGGAACTAGCCGAGTAGGCGCTACAGTAGCGCTGCCCGAAACTGAAAGTCGGGCTCTGGAGTTCGCAAACTATGGATCCTCGTGAAGCCGTACCGCGCCGCGCGCTGCTCAATCCGGAGATGCGCCGCCGCGGCATATATATCCTGCCGAATCTGTTCACGACAGGCGGATTGTTCTGCGGCTTTTTTGCCATCGTGCAGGGCATGAATTGGAAGTTCGACATCGCGGCGATCGCGATTTTTATCGCCATGATTCTCGATAGCCTCGATGGCCGCGTGGCGCGCATGACGCACACGCAGAGCGCGTTCGGTGCCGAATACGACAGCTTGTCCGACATGGTGGCATTCGGCGCGGCGCCCGCGCTGGTCATGTACGAATGGGCACTACGCGGCTTGGGCAAGCTTGGTTGGGTTGCCGCATTCGTCTACTGCGCCGCTGCCGCGCTGCGCTTGGCGCGCTTTAACGTGCAACTCGATGTGGCCGACAAACGCTACTTCACCGGCTTGCCGAGCCCGTCCGCGGCCGCGCTGATGGCCGGCTTGATTTGGGTGTTCAACGATCACGGCATTCGTGGCACCGATTTGTTGTTCGGCGTCGTCGAAGTCAAATGGATCGCGTGGGTGCTGACGCTCTTTGCCGGCATTACCATGGTGAGCAACGTGAAGTACCACAGCTTCAAGGATTTTAATTTCCGCCGTAGCGTGCCGTTTTGGGCGGTGCTGGTGGTCGTGGCCGGGTTTGTCGTGCTCGCGATCGATCAGCCGCGCGTGTTGTGGGGGGTGTTCTTGGCCTATGCGTTGTCGGGATACGTGTTGTGGGCGCGCGGATGGTTGAAGGACCGAAAGCGCGCCGGCATGCCGACGGAAGACCAGAGTGAGTCTTGAAAAGAATGAGAAAAGGATATACATGCCTTTATATGCCTCTGTTAGTTAATGGACACGCTACATTTCAATATATACTGATTAGATGTATGGTTGCACCGTAGATTCGATGTTCGATCAAAGCGTGTGATGACTTGGCGTTACTCGCTGCCCACTTGCCCGTCGCAACAAAAGTCCTTATAGTCCCGCTCATGCAACGCTTCGAAACACGCCCGCTTCTTCTCGCTCTTCTGAGCGAGCTACTGCTGCTGCGCCGCTAGGCGCGCTCAACTCTTTTCCTCATTCCTGTACCATCGTAGTTTTGTTGCCCCGCAGCCAAGAGTTGCGGCGGCCGGTTCGTTTACTCCGACATGGAGAAAGCAATGAAAGAACATTTAGTCATATTCGATACGACTTTGCGCGACGGCGAGCAAAGCCCCGGCGCTTCGATGACCAAAGAGGAAAAGATCCGCATCGCGAAGCAATTGGAGCGCATGCGCGTGGATGTGATCGAAGCCGGATTCCCGGCGGCGAGCCCAGGGGATTTCGAGGCGGTGAAAGCGGTGGCTGCGGCGGTCAAAGACAGCACCATCTGCGCGCTCGCGCGTGCAAATGTGAACGATATCCCGCGAGCGGCAGAGGCCGTGAAAGAAGCCAAAGCCGCGCGCATTCACACCTTCATCGCTACTTCGCCGATCCACATGAAGATGAAGCTGCGCATGACGCCTGACCAAGTGCTGGAGCAAGCAGGCATGGCGGTGAAGTTGGCGCGCACGTTTACGGACGATGTTGAGTTTTCGCCGGAAGACGCCGGTCGCTCCGAAGTGGATTTCCTCTGCCGCGTGCTGGAGGCTGCGATCAAAGCCGGCGCGAAAACGCTCAACATTCCCGACACCGTCGGATATAACGTGCCCGGGCAGTACGCCGAGTTGCTCCGCGCACTGCGCGAACGCGTGCCGAATTCCGACAAAGTAGTGTGGTCGTGCCATTGCCATAACGATCTCGGTTTGGCGGTGGCGAACTCGCTCGCATCAATACTTTCCAGCGGCGTGCGTCAAGTCGAATGCACCATCAACGGCTTGGGCGAGCGCGCCGGCAACGCGGCGCTGGAAGAAATTGTCATGGCGGTGCGCACGCGGCAAGATATTTTTCCGTGCGATACGCGCATTGACACCACGCAAATCGTGCCGGCCAGCCGCTTGATTGCCAACATCACCGGCTTTCCGGTGCAGCCGAACAAAGCGATCGTCGGCGCGAATGCTTTCGCGCATGAATCCGGCATTCATCAGGACGGCGTGCTGAAGAGCCGCGAGACGTACGAAATCATGCGCGCGGAGGATGTCGGTTGGAACGCCAACAAACTCGTGCTCGGCAAACATTCCGGGCGCAGCGCGTTTCGCAGTCGCTTGCAAGAACTCGGCATTCAGCTCGAATCCGATCAAGCCTTGAACGCGGCGTTCGCGCGCTTCAAGGATTTGGCAGACAAGAAACACGAAATTTTCGATGACGACTTGCACGCATTGGTTTCCGACGAGGCGGTAACGCAGGAAGACGAGTATTTCAAGTTCGTATCGCTCAAGCAGCGCTCCGAAACCGGGGAGACCGCTAACGCGGAGATCGTAATTTCCACCGAAGGTCAGGAAAAGCGCGCGAGCGCTCCGGGCGACGGACCGGTCGATGCGTCGTTCAAGGCGATCGAACACATGGTGGCCAGCGGCGCCGAGCTGCAACTGTTTTCGATCAACGCCATAACCAGCGGCACCGACGCGCAAGGGGAAGTGACGGTGCGATTGTCGAAGGGTGGGCGCATCGTCAATGGTCATGGCGCGGATACCGACATCGTGGTCGCCTCCGCCAAGGCCTACTTGAGCGCGCTGAACAAGCTGCATGCAAAAGCCGAGCGCGTTAACCCACAACGCTAGCCTGCAACTGCGTGGTCATTGAAGGTGAACTTGCGTGCGCAGGAGAGGTCTAGCTCGACGGGTGAACAAGAATAGGAGGGCGCCAATGCGAGTTGCGATCAATTTGATGTTGTTAGGCCTTGCGGCAAGCCAAGCGGCAGCGCAGACCACGGTCGAGGAGCGCGCGCGAATCAATCAGGCATCGTTGGCCGTGTACCGTATGCACGCCACCTACGATGAAGTGCGCAGCGCGTCTGGCTCGGCGATTCACTTAGGTGGCGGGCGCTTCGCCACCAGTTGCCACTTGACGCGTGATGCGAAAGGCATCCGCATCTCGCGCGGGCCGAAGCAATGGCCCGCTCATTATCAACACAAGAATGTCGAGCGCGATTTGTGCATCATCCTTACGCGCGAAGTGCCCGAGCATGCCGCGCAGCTGGCGGATGTAAGCAGAATGAAAGTTGGTCAACGCGTGTTTGCCGCCGGCTATCCGGCGGCGTTGACCGGGCTCAATATTCAGTATGGCACGATCCGTGCGTTGTACGATTTTGATGGCGGCCGAGTGATACGCACCACTGCGTTTTTTGCGCGTGGTGAAAGCGGCGGCGCCCTGTTCGATCAACAGGGAAAGGTGCTTGGCGTGCTGACATTCAAATCACGCACCGGTCCTGGGCATAATTTCGCGGTACCGGCTAACTGGATCGATGAAGTTGAGATGCGCGCTCAAGGGCGCGTTACGTTGGAGGATGCGACTACGTTTTGGGAGGCGGGTTTTCCCACGCCGCCCGCGTTCTTGGCAGCTGCTGCCCTCGAAGCAGATGAGGATTGGGCGAAGCTGGCAGGCTTCGCGCGTGACTGGGCGCAGAGCTCGACGCACGACCCCGAACCGCTGCTCACGCTAAGCAAAGCGCTGTTTCACACCGGCAAACTACGCGAAGCTATCGAACCCGCGCGGCAAGCTTTGCAGTTCGATCCGGACCATGCCGAATCGTGGTTCCATCTGGCGCACATCTACGCCAAACTGAACGATTCTGCCGAGCGCGACAAAGCGGCTGCCCGCGTCGTGGCGCTTAGCCCGGACCGAGCCGGGGATTTGGAAGAACTTGGGGTTGCCGCTCGAGCCGCGAACGATTGCTCGAATTCAGCGGCAACGAGCGCCGGCTGCTGAGCGCGCCGTGGTTATGCGCCGGATGCATGCAGCTTCCTGCAGACTTCCGCCAGGCGTTTGCCCAAGGCGAGGCAGATGGCTTTTTCGTCCGCGCTGATCGGGCGGTCCGCGTGTATCCCGGCCACGTGTGTTGCCCCGTACGGCGTGCCGCCGGTAGTCGTGGAGTTCAGTTGCGGCTGCGTGTAAGGGACGCCGACGATGATCATGCCATGGTGCAGCAGCGGCAGCATCATGGAGATAAGCGTGGTTTCCTGCCCGCCGTGCAGGCTTGCTGTGGAAGAAAATACGGCGGCAGGTTTGCCAGCCAAGGCGCCGTTCGCCCATAGGGCGCCCGTACCGTCGAGGAAGTATTTGAGTGGCGCCGCCATGTTGCCGAAGCGCGTCGGGCTGCCGAGTGCCAATCCGGAGCACTCCTCGAGATCCTTGAGCGTGGCGTAGGGAGCGCCGCCGTCGGGCACATCGGGCGCGGTCGCTTCGCACACAGTGGAAACCTTCGGCACCGTGCGCAGACGCGCCCGCGATCCAGGCACCGATTCGATGCCGCGTGCGATCAGCTGCGCCATCTCGCGCACAGCGCCGGTGGCGCTGTAGTACAAAACCAGAATTTCTTGCGTCATGCTTCTGCCGGAGAGAGTTAGTGCGCGCAAGTGGCGATGCGCGCAAGGCTACCGCTGATGCCCTTAGTCGGCGGCAGGGCCGTCAAGTGAGCGAAACGCGAAGGCGTCGAAGGCTTGCGTCTGTTCCACCAGCTTGGTGGCGCGCACGCGCTCGGAACCGGCCGCAGTTTCCACGATGTAATCGCTGTCGGCGTAAATTCCGTGCGGGACCAGCAGCGTCGCTGGGCGCCGCATAGTCGGCAGTTCCGGCAGACGTAGTCCAGGCGAGCGGCGCGCAGCCCGCGGGCTAGTGGCGGGTGTGACGCTGACGCATTCGGCGTGCGGACCAAGCATTTGCATGCCGAATTGCAGCCCGTTGGCGTCTTCGCTGTAGACCCAACGCACCGCGCCGATCGCCCAGGGTTGGTTGCCATCGAAACGCACAGCGACTACTTCGCCCACGGCGATAGAGATGCCTTCACCCGCGCTGCGTTTGAGGGCCAATCCGCCAGCGCTCTGGTTAAGGATGTCCCACTGCCGCACGAGTGCTGCGGCGTCCGCATGCGGGCGGCGGAAATCCAGTTGATCACTGAAGTGGGGCGGAGCACCGGCCGTGGCGGGCTCTGCCACATGCAGGCTCCCCAACATCACTTCAGCTATATTGGCAACGCCTATACAGACCTCTACGTGAGCACCCGACGCGCTGCGGTTGAACGTGCGCTTGGGCGGCACGCTCCAAATCTTCTGCAGGCGCCGGCACAGCGGCGCCACCGTTTCGGGATCCACATAGCTCGGCACGCCGAGCTGGTTCAGTGTCATACCGGCATCCAGGCGCCCGGCGATCTCGCCCAAGGAGTAAGCCAAGTTGGCGGCGCTCAACACCTTGTCAACGGGAGTGACCTGGCCCGCTTCGACCGCACTGAGGGATTTCGGCGGGCGATCGGTGTCGCTGCGCACCAAGAATAAACCAGCGCCGGTCAGTTGATCCGAATACGGGAACACGAACACGGTATTGTGGTGCTTCTGCACCAACGCCAAAATCTGTTCGACCTCGCCTGGTTGCAAGCGGTAAGGATCGGCCAGCGCCAGCAGCAGTGTCTGCTTGTACACCATGCCTATGGTCGAGACCTTGGCGCGGCGGCTTGCTTCGACCGGCGTGTCTTCCAAGCTGAAATGCTGCGCGTAGTGAAAAATCTGGTGAATTTCATGCCAGACACCGGCGGGGGTGGGCGTATAGGTCTTGTAGCTGAGCGTAAGCGTGTCGGCGAGCGTGCCGATGGCGCGGTGCAAATGCACCGCGAGCTGCTTCTTGCTGGCGAAAAAGCGGTCCGTTTTTTCCAACAAGATTAACTTATAGCCGTAGCCGAACTCAATCAGCAGTTCGCGCGAGAGCCGCGCAGCTTCACGCGCCTTCTCGGGAAGCGGTAGCGCTGCCTTCAGGTAGTCTTGCTCCAGATCATCGAGCAACCGCAGCATGGGCGCGCGGTATAACTCGAGCAGCCGGAAGCGTTCTTCCGCGGCGAGTCGAATGCGGTTGAGACTGTAAACAGCCGTATGCAGTGCTTGCGTCGCTGGTACGGTGTCAGCTAGAGGCAGGGCGCTTACCCAGCTCTGAACTGCTTTGAGGCGCGTTTCGGTTGAAACCCCTTCATCACCCGCCGGAGACGGCACCGAGAACTTAAAGGCCATGGACCCTGACTATTCCTCGAGAGCGCGCATTCTAATCCAAAGCGCTAAGCGCTAGCGAAGAGTTCATTGAATTTCACATAGATACGCGCATTTAGCGCGCGGTGCGCACGCCGTAGGCTTGCGCCCAACTCAAGCCGGCGATAGTCGCTGCCCGTGGCCGGTATTCGCAGCCGATCCAACCACGGTAGCCTAGCCGGTCGATCAGATCGAACAAGAACGGGTAATTGACTTCGCCCACATCCGGTTCATGCCGCCCGGGCACGCCGGCGATCTGTATATGCCGTGAAACCGGCAGATGCGTTTCGATGGTTTGCGCCAAGTTGCCTTGCATCATTTGGCGGTGGTAAAGATCGAGTTGCAGAAAGACGTTGTCGCTGCCGACCCGTTCCATGATGCGGCGCGCTTGTTCGATGCTGGTCAAGAAATAACCTGCGTTGTCGAATGTATTGAGCGGCTCGATCAATGTCCGAATACCGTGTTGCTTCATCTGCGCGGCAGCGTAGCCGAGGTTGTCGATGAAGGTGCGCTCGCATTGTTCTTGGCTCGCGCCGGCAGGGACCATGCCTGCCATGACGTGGAGTTGTTCGCAGCCGATCGCCTGCGCGTAGTCGATTGCCTGCGCGAGGTAGCCGCGAAACTCGGCTTCGCGTCCGGAGAATATCGCCACGCCGCGCTCACCTTTGCTCCAATCGCCAGGCGGCAAATTGAACAAGGCTTGCGTCAGTTTGTGCTCGCGCAGCCGTGCGCGCACCTCTGTTACCGGATATTCATAAGGAAACAAGAATTCGACGCCGCGGAAGCCGGCGCGCGCCGCGGCCTCGAAACGGTCGAGAAAAGCATGCTCCTGAAACATCATGGAGAGATTGGCGGCGAAGTTGGGCATAGTCGATTGGGTGAAATGGGCGCGCGGGCTTGGTCGGAGTGCGTATGATAGGATTATCGTCGAAAAACATCTGGATCTCCAAGCAGCAAGCGCCTGCACCTGGGTGTTCTCATCGTCGCTTACTCCTCCTGCTGCAATGGGCAACGTCGAAACCTTCACTTCCACTCTCGACCGCATGGCGCTCGCTGCGCGTTTGCGAGAATTTTTGCCGGCGCAGTGTGTGCTGTTCGACCAAGAAGATGTGCGCGCGTATGAAACCGATGGGCTGACCGCGTTTCGGCAAACGCCACTGTTAGTGGTGCTGCCGGAGACGGAAGCGCAAGTGCAGTCGATCTTGCGCCTATGCCACGCGCACAACGTGCCGGTGGTGGCGCGCGGCTCCGGCACCGGTTTATCGGGCGGCGCCTTGCCGCACGCTCAAGGCGTGTTGTTATCGATGGCAAAGTTCATGCGCATTGTGTCGATCGACCCGCTCGCGCGCACAGCGCGCGTGCAGCCGGGCGTGCGCAATCTCGCTATCTCCGAGGCGGTGGCGCCGCTGGGCCTTTATTACGCACCGGATCCATCGAGCCAGATCGCTTGTTCCATCGGCGGCAATGTGGCGGAGAACTCCGGCGGCGTACACTGCCTAAAGTATGGGCTTACGGTTCACAACATTCTTAAATTGCGGGTTGTTACTATAGAGGGTAATCTAATCGAGATCGGCTCGGACGCGCTCGATAGCCCCGGCTACGATTTGTTGGCGTTGCTTACCGGCTCCGAAGGTATGTTGGGCGTTACTACCGAGGTGACGGTAAAGCTGCTGCCCAAACCGCAGTTGGCGCGCGCCGCGCTGGCAGCGTTCGACGATGTCGAAAAGGCCGCGGTTGCGGTGGGCAAAATCATCGGCGCCGGCATTATTCCGGCTGGGCTGGAAATGATGGACAAGCCGGCGATGGTCGCCGCCGAAGACTACGTGCACGCGAACTATCCGACCCATGCCGAGGCGCTGCTCATTTGCGAATCGGACGGCACGCCGGAAGAAGTCGCCGACGAAATGGCGCGCATGAGGCAAGTGCTGGAAGAATGCGGCGCGATTGAGGTGCGTTTCTCCGACGACGAGGCGCAGCGGCTCAAGTTCTGGGCTGGGCGCAAAGCCGCCTTTCCCGCAGTGGGGCGCATTTCGCCAGACTACTACTGTATCGACGGCACCATTCCACGCAAAGCGCTCGGCCACGTGCTCAAGCGCATCTACGAAATGTCGAAAGAGTTCGGCCTCGGCGTAGCGAACGTGTTTCATGCCGGCGACGGCAACTTGCACCCGCTCATTCTGTACGATGCGAGCGAGCCCGACGGCTTTGCACGCACCGAGGCTTTCGGCGCGAAGATCCTTGAGTTGTGTGTCGAAGTTGGCGGCACCATCACCGGTGAGCACGGCGTCGGCGTGGAAAAGATCAACCAAATGTGCGTGCAGTTCTCGGAAGCCGAGCGCGACATGTTTCACGCCATTAAGCACGCATTCGACGAAAAAGGCCTGCTCAATCCAGGCAAGGCGATACCGAGCTTGCACCGCTGCGCCGAATATGGGCGCATGCATGTGCACCACGGCCAAATGAAGCACTCCGAACTGCCGCGGTTTTAGAACGGCGCGATGACGATGCAGCAGCAACTGTCTGCGCTGATCGAGCGTGTGCGCGAAGCGCATGCGCAGCGTGCTCCGCTGGAAATTCGCGGCGGCGGCAGTAAACGCTTCTTTGGGGCGCAGCGAACGTCCGCATCAGCGTCGCGACCGGCGCAGGCGGCGGCCCCGCTGGATGTGACCGGCTATCGCGGCGTCATCGAGTACGAGCCGACCGAGTTGGTGCTCTCGGTGCGCGCCGGCACGCCGCTCATGGAGGTGCGTCGCGTGTTGAACGAAGGCGGGCAAATGCTGCCCTTCGAGCCGCCGCATTTCGCCGAAAGCGCAACCATCGGCGGCTGCGTAGCCGCCGGCTGGTCCGGCCCGCGCCGTGCCTACACCGGGTCGGTGCGCGACTTCGTGCTGGGAACGCGCATCATCGACGGCCGAGGCCAGGACCTGCGCTTCGGCGGCAAAGTCATCAAGAACGTGGCGGGCTACGATGTGTCGCGTTTAATGGTGGGCGCTTTCGGCACGCTCGGCGTCATTACGGAAATTTCGTTCAAGGTGCTGCCCAAACCCGCGGCCGAAGCCACGTTGATGTTTCAGGTCGACGAAGCCACCGCGCTCGAGCGCATGAATCGGTGGGCGGGGCAGCCGCTGCCCTTGTCGGCGACCTTCTACGACGGCGATTGCTTGTACGTGCGCCTATCCGGTGCGGCGAGCGCGGTGGCCGCCGCCTGCAAGCAGCTTGATGGCAGCCCGATGGACGCTGCGACGCTATTATGGGAGTCGGTGCGTGAGCACGCGCTAAAACAGTTTCGATTGCCGCTGCCGTTGTGGCGGCTTTCGCTGCCGTCGACCACGCCACCGCTGCGGCTTAGCGGCACGCAAGTGATCGAATGGGGCGGGGCGCTGCGCTGGATTGCATCTGACATGGATGCTGCCGCTATTCGCGCCGCCGCTGAGAAGGTCGGCGGCTCGGCCATGTTGTTTCGCAATGGGGGCGAGCTCCCAACGTTCCATCCGCTCAAGCCGGAAATCGCCCGCCTCAACGAGGCGCTTAAAGCGAAGTTCGATCCGGTCTGCATACTCAATCCCGGTCGCACACACAGATCGTAGAACAATACATGCAAACCAACATCGTCGCGCCCTTCAAAGACACGCCTGAAGGTCAAGAGGCGGAAGCGATTGTGCGCAAATGCGTGCACTGCGGATTCTGCCTAGCCACGTGCCCGACATATCAATTGCTCGGAGACGAACTCGACAGTCCGCGCGGGCGCATCTATCTCATGAAGCAAGTGCTGGAGGGCGAGCCAGTGACGGCGCGCACGCAGCTGCATCTGGACCGCTGTTTGACGTGCCGCAATTGCGAAACAACCTGCCCGTCGGGCGTGGAGTATGGCCGCTTGGTCGATATTGGTCGCGGCCTGGTCGAAAAGCGTGTGCCGCGGTCGTTTGCGGAACAGATGAAGCGCAAGGCGCTCAGCGCCGTGGTGCCGAAAGCAAACGTGTTTTCACCTTTGCTGAAACTCGGGCAACTCGCGCGGCCTGTATTGCCAGCGGCGATGCAACAGAAACTGCCAAGCGCGGCGGCAGCTTCGGCAGGGGATTACAATTGGCCTGCGGCGCGGCATGCGCGCAGGATGTTGGTATTGGAGGGCTGCGTGCAGCCGGCGCTAGCGCCGAGCATCAACGCCGCCACGGCGCGCTTGCTCGATCATTGCGGCATCTCGCTCATCAAAGCCGAACAAGCGGGTTGCTGCGGCGCGCTCGACTATCACCTGAGCCGCCATGATACCGGTATGGACTACATGCGCCGCAACATCGACGCGTGGTGGCCGCACATCGAGGCTGGCGTGGAGGCGATCGTTATCACCGCCAGCGGTTGCGGCGCGATGGTGAAAGAGTATGCGCACCTGCTGCGCAACGATGCGCGCTACCAGAAAAAGGCTGCGAAAGTATCGGCACTGATGCGCGACGTGGCAGAAGTCGTCACGCAAGAGCACGGCAAGCTCGGCGAGTTTGCGCGAATAGGGGGCGGCGGAACTCAGCAAAAGCGCCGACTGGCGTTTCACCCGCCGTGTTCGCTGCAGCATGGACTGAAGCTGCGCAACTTGGTCGAGCCGCTGCTTACTGCCGCGGGGTTCGAGCTGACCTACGTGGCAAACGCGCACTTGTGTTGCGGCTCAGCGGGGACTTACTCGATTCTGCAACCAGAACTCTCGCAGCGGTTACTGCGCAACAAAATCGAAGCGCTCGAGGCTGGCCAGGCGGAGGCCATCGTCACCGCTAACATCGGCTGCCAAACCCATCTGCAAAGCGCGACGCAGCGGCCTGTTCGGCACTGGGTTGAAGTCTTGGAAGAGCGCGTGCGAGCGTTGTCGCTCGCGAACGTCGCATAGCAGCGACAACGCTGTTGCGGATCGGCAACGATGGCGTAGGAAATGAGCCTGGGCGGTTGTCGCTGCCCGCTTTTCTGTGGTACCTTGCTTGAGCAGAGTTTGCTAACTCACTACTAATCTCAGGGAGGGCTCGCATGGAAACACTAATGCAACAACGCTGGTTTCGCTTGATTGCCAAGCTGTTGGTTGTGACGACGCTGTCGCTCGGTTTGCCAATGACCGCCGCGCGCGCCGGCATGATTGGTACCGAGGCGGTGGTAAGCGCAGAGCAGATGAACGCTCAGCGCGCGCGCGTACAGCAGTTCTTGGAGCGCGCCGACGTGCAGGCGCAGCTGCAAAAGATGGGTGTCGATCCCAGCGTGGCCAAGACGCGCACAATGGCTTTGACCGATCAAGAGATTCAACAAATCGCCGGCAAGATGGATCAAATGCCAGCGGGCGGCGCAGACGTCTTGGTGGTGATCGTAGTGATTTTCTTGATCCTGCTGCTGACCGACGTGCTGGGCTTCACGCAGATCTTCCCGTTCACTAAGCCGATTCGTTAAAGGCGAAGTTGAACGCGAAGAGTATTCGAGTATCCGGCAAAAACGCCCGCGCTGCGGGCGTTTTTGTTTCTCTGCGCGCTGCTGGCGCATGGGCGACAGCGATATTGCTCACAGCGCTGCTGGGGGGCTGTGCCGCGCCGCAGACGCGCGAACTACTGCAAGACGCAACACTTAAGTTGCCGGCGCGTGCCGAACTCAGCAAAGTTCCGTTTTTTCCACAAGACGAGTACCAATGCGGGCCGGCGGCGTTGGCTACTGTCCTGCGAGCCGCCGGACGCCCGGCTACGCCCACCGATCTGGTGCCGCTTGTATATGTGCCGGAACGGCGCGGTAGTTTTCAAGTGGAGATAATCGCCGCCGCGCGCCGCTATCATCTGGTCGCGGTGCCGCTGCAGCCCTACGTCGAGGACATTTTGCGTGAAGTCGCCGCCGGCAATCCGGTGCTTGTGCTGCAGAATCTGGCGCTTTCGTTCGCGCCGCAGTGGCACTACGCGGTGGTGGTCGGCTACGACCTCGACGAGGCGAAGCTAATCCTTCGCTCGGGCCAGTACGAGCGCTTGGAGACGAGCATGTCTACGTTCGAGCGCACCTGGGCGCGCGGCGACTATTGGGCGATCGTCGCTTTGCCGCCGGAGCGCATGCCGGTTAGCGTCACGCAGAGTGCCTACGCGGAGGCGGCCGTTGCCCTTGAAAGCAAGGGCTACATTGCCGGGGCGCGCACCGCCTATCAGACCGCGCTGCGCCGCTGGCCGCGCAACTTGGCGGCTTGGATCGGTACCGGCAACATCGCCTACCGGGACAAGGATCTTCTCGGCGCGGAGCGGGCATTCCGGCGCGCGGCGCAGTTACACCCGGAATCGGGTATCGCACTGAATAACCTCGCCCAGGTATTACTCGAACAAGGCAAATTGGATGAGGCTCTCCAGGTTGCCCAGGTGGCAGTATCCAAACCCGGCGCGACGCAATCGCAGGCGCGCCAGACGCTCTCGGAGATTCAAGCCAAGCGCAGCGCGGCGCCCGCCGTTACAGCCCCCTAGCCGTTAGGGCCTGCGGCGGTGCTAGTGTGGCGGTAAAGGCGTAACAGCACCTTGCGGTCGCTCGGGCGAGCGCCACGCCAAACTTCCTGCCATGCGGCGCCCAGTTTTGGCGGACGTGAGCGCGGACCCACCGTTAGCAGATGGTTGCAGCTTGCTTCCTGCGCTGAGTCCACCGGCTTTACGCGCAAGCCGATCGAGTACTCGAACAATGCGCGCTGCGATAAAGCGAAGCCTACGGCCGAAACGCAACTATGTTGGCTCGCCAGCGCCGAGCGCATGCTCAGCATGGTGGCGCGGTAGCTACGGGCTTCATCGATTACCGGCAGCCACAACGTCATGAGCAGCATCCAGAAAGCGGTAATGCCAGCGGTCCAGTTGACGATTGCACGGCGGTTGGAGCGCCTGGCATGCGCGATGATGGCGATCCACAACAGCGTCAGCAACGCGGCGAACAACGTTTTAGCTAAGCTAAACGGTACGTCGACTCCTGCGGCGACGCGATTCAATTCCCGCGCGAGCTTGGCGGGCCAGCCGAGTTGGCCGGCGATCCATGCTAGCCATATGAGCGTGGTGAAAAGCCCAAAAGTCATCATGCCAAACCAGTCCAGCGCGCTTGCCATACCGCGGCGCAAGGAATCTACACTCGCGGCGGCGATCAAGGCCAATGGTGGCAGCAGCGTTAGCGCGGCGGCATCGCGGGTGTCGTTGGTAATAGTGAGGCCGACAAGAAACACCGCAAAAGCGATGAGCGGCATCCGCAGCTCGGTGTTGCGCAGCATGCGGCCGCGCTCATACCAGAGCCGCGCCAACACGATGGGAACGCTGGGCCAGGCGTACCACGCCAGTGTGCGCACGAAGTAGAGTGGATCGCTGTTCGGGCCAAAAATCCCCACGAGCGAGCGCCACTGGCCCTGCCAAAACTGGTGCGCGACTTCCGGCGCTGTTTGCCAAAGCGCGCTGGGCCACGCGATGAGCCAAGGCGCTGCTGCAAGCACGCCGATCAGCATGCTTGGCCAGGCGCTATTGGTCCCATTAGCGGCGCCATGCCCTGGCCGGCACCCGGGCGCGAGCGCGCACACGCACATTAGCGCCAGCAGCAAGATGAGGGCAGGGGCCACCCCACCCGCCATGAAGCTGGAGCCCAGGGCTGTGCCGAACAGGATTGCGCCCAGGCGCGGGTGCTCACCTAGGCGCGTAAGGGCGTAAAGACCCAAGGTCGTCGTGGCAAGCACGGCTGCGTCGGGTGACATTTCATGGGCGCGAAGCAGCAGACCGAGCGAGCCCATGAACAGGAGCGCGCTAAGGCGCCCGAAACGCGGCCCGAATAGCCGGTTTGCGGTCAATGCAAGCCAGTAGATGGTGAGTCCGACGAATAGACCGGTGGCCAGCCGAGCGCCGTCATGCGCGGGCAACAGCGCGCCGAAAAGTTTGGCGCTGAGAGCGGCGACCATGGCGTAAAGCGGAGGCGTGGCGACGTAGGGTTCGCCCGCTGCGATCGGCACGACCCAATCGCCCGTCGTAAGAATGTGATGCGCTAAGCTAAAAGTGATTGCTTCTTCGGACTTCCAGGGGTCATGGCCGACCAATCCGGGCAGCAGCCAGGCTAAACATACGATCAGAAACAGCACTGTCTTGACCGGTGTTGCCGATCCATCGAACTCCAAGTGGCGCTCGAACGGCCAGATCTTGGGCCAAAGTTTGCTCGCTTGCGTGGAGTTCACGTTCCGTCTGGTTATCGAAGCGTTTGCGCAGTCTCTCGCGCTGGACACCGCTCAAGTGCACGATCGGATAGCGGCACCCTGAAAAACAAAAAGGCAGCCGCGGCTGCCTTCAAGTGTAACCTTAAATACACTCTACTTCATGCTGTATTTTTGACGGAAGCGCTCGACGCGTCCCGCCGTATCGACGATTTTCTGCTTGCCGGTGTAGAAGGGATGGCAATTGGAGCACACCTCGATAGTCAGCGCCTTCGACATGGTCGAGCGCGTCTTAAAGCTATTGCCACAACTGCAGGTCACGTTGACTTCGTTGTAGGCAGGGTGGATTTTGTCTTTCATGGCGAGTCCAGAGCTAGGCTGCGAAACCGTGCATTATCCCTCTTAAAGGTTCGGCGGGCAAGCCGACTCGACAGCTTGCCCGCCGACACCCACAACAAAAAAGCCCGGTCGCCCGGGCTTTTTGCTAACAATCCGGGGACGTTAGTCAATCGGGCGAATGTTAGTCGCCTGCTTACCTTTGGGACCCGTGGTTACCTCAAACGACACCTTTTGCTTTTCTTTTAGAGTCTTGAAGCCGCTTGCCTCGATCGCGGAGAAGTGAGCGAACAAATCGTCGCCACCTTGATCGGGGGTGATAAAGCCAAAACCCTTGGAGTCGTTAAACCACTTAACGGTACCTGTTGCCATATGTATATATTCCTCAACTAAACTCGGGCCGAAGCCCAAACTAAAAACGGGCCGAAGCCCACATCAAAAAACGGGCTAACGCCCGGTCGGCACGATGATCAAGATTGAGGAGATGACGACTGTAGCACCGAGAACCGGAAACTCCCGACGAACCTATTCACTTCTTGAAAATCCTGCTTGCTGCACCTTACGCCTATCTTGACGTCGGCACAAGCGAAAAATGGAGTTTATTGTTGAATATTCAAGTAATCCGTGAAAAATATCCTGCCGACAGGCGAGCAGATCGATGGCACCTTGAAAGTCGCTGCTAGCCGCGCCGCATCGAATCAAAGAAATCGCCGTTGCTCTTGGTCGCTTTGACCTTGTCGAGCAAGAATTCCATCGCTTCCAACTCGTCCATCGGGTAAAGCAGTTTGCGCAAGATCCAGACTTTCTGCAGAACTTCGGGCTTTAGCAGCAACTCTTCGCGCCGCGTACCGGAGCGATTGACGTTGATCGAGGGGTAGATGCGCTTCTCAGCCATGCGGCGATCCAAGTGGATCTCCATATTGCCGGTGCCTTTGAACTCCTCGTAGATCACGTCGTCCATGCGCGAGCCGGTGTCAATCAGCGCGGTCGCGATAATCGTCAGCGAGCCGCCTTCTTCGACGTTGCGTGCCGCGCCGAAGAAACGCTTGGGGCGCTGCAGCGCGTTGGAATCCACGCCGCCGGTTAGTACTTTGCCGGAAGCGGGAACGACGGTATTGTAGGCGCGTGCTAGACGCGTGATCGAATCGAGCAGAATGACCACATCCTTCTTATGCTCGACCAAGCGCTTGGCCTTCTCGATCACCATTTCGGCCACTTGTACGTGACGCGAAGCCGGCTCATCGAATGTCGATGAAACCACTTCGCCCTTCACTGAGCGCTGCATTTCCGTAACCTCTTCCGGGCGCTCGTCGATCAATAGGACGATGAGCGAGACTTCCGGATGATTGGCGGTAATCGAGTGCGCGATGTGCTGCAGCATCACGGTCTTACCTGCTTTCGGCGGCGAGACGATTAAGCCGCGCTGGCCTTTGCCGATCGGCGCGACGATATCGATGATGCGCCCGGTGATATTTTCTTCCGCCTTGATGTCGCGTTCGAGCCGCATTGGCTCGGTTGGAAACAATGGCGTTAAGTTTTCGAACAGGATCTTCTGCTTCGAATTCTCCGGCGGCTCGTGGTTGACCGAGTCGACCTTCACCAGAGCGAAATAGCGCTCGCCGTCTTTCGGCGTGCGTATTTCGCCGGTGATGGTGTCGCCGGTGTGCAGGTTGAAGCGGCGAATTTGCGATGGGCTTACGTAGATGTCATCCGGGCTGGCCAAATAAGAAGTGTCCGGCGAACGCAGAAATCCGAAGCCGTCCTGCAACACTTCCAGTGTGCCTTCGCCGTAAATCGTTTCGCCTTTTTTGGCGTGGTTTTTCAGCAGGGCGAAGATGAGTTCTTGCTTACGTAAGCGGTTGGCACCCTCGATTTCGCTGGTGACAGCCATCTGCACCAAGTCAGTGACGTGGTGGTTCTTGAGATCGGAAAGATGCATGGACGAATGCCGTTAGGAGGACTTAAGAGAAAGCCGAAGTATGGAATCAGTGGGGGAGACGTGCCCCCTAGGCGGGAAACCGGTTTTCAAAGATTCCGCCTTTGGGGGCGGAACCCTCTACTCACGCGACAATACTAGCGGTACTACAGATTGCTGTCAATGAATGCGCTCAATTGCGATTTCGACAACGCGCCCATCTTATTGGCCACTTCCACGCCGTTTTTGAACAGCATTAGCGTGGGGATGCCGCGAATGTTGTACTTTGGCGGTATCTCACTGTTTTCGTCGACGTTCAGCTTGGCGATCTTGAGGCGGCCGGCATATTCGCGCGCCACTTGGTCGAGGACGGGAGCGAGGCCTTTGCAGGGGCCGCACCATTCCGCCCAGTAGTCGACCAGAACGGGTTGATCGGATTGCAGTACTTCTTGCTCGAAATTGGAATCGGTTACGTGCTGGATGAGTTGACCCATGTGGATCCGGTTGATTGGCAAGAGGTGTCTGAGCACAGATTATCAGGGGCACGCTGGAACTTTCAAGTCCCCCTGAAAATCGGGCACGATCCATGCTTAAGCGGCGTCTTCGTTGCGCGAAGCGGCTTGCGCTTCTGGTAAAATTGCCGTCACGTTTTTCTTCAGGCAAACCGATGACTTACGTCGTAACCGAGGCATGTATCAAGTGCAAATATACCGATTGTGTGGAGGTTTGTCCGGTCGATTGTTTTCGCGAAGGGCCCAACTTTCTTGTAATCGATCCGGACGAATGTATCGATTGCACCTTGTGCGTGCCGGAATGTCCAGTCGAGGCGATCTTCGCCGAAGATGAAGTGCCGGAAAATCAGCGCGCGTTCACCGCGCTCAACGCCGAGCTCGCCAAAGCGTGGAAGCCGATCGTCGCGCGCAAAGAAGCGCCGCCGGATGCTGACGAGTGGAAAGACGTTAAGAACAAGATCGACAAGCTAGAGCGCTAACTCGCTCGCGCAGCTTCGGCCATGACGACCGATCATGGCGTGCGTACTCACCGCATTGCCGCGCCAGACTGTGTTGATCAAACAGCGCACTTAATTCTCGACGCGGCGATCGGGCAGTTGCCCGATCTGTCCGACACCGTCGTCCTACTACCGCACCTATTCCTAGCGCGCCCGCTGAGTGAGCGCTTGGCGCAGCTTACCGCGCGCGCACTGCTGCTGCCACGTTTCACAACCTTCGGCATGCTCGCGCAGAGCATGCCGCTGGGGCGCCCCGTGCTGCCTGCGCCGTGCCGTCAAGCGCTTCTTCACGATGCGCTGCGCGGCACGCCATGGTTCCGCGCCGGTAGTTTGTGGCGCGCCAGCGACGAGCTGTTGGCCTTAATCGATGAGCTTGACCGCTATGCGCCGCACGGTGCCAAGGCCATTGAGCTTGCGATCGGCGCCGGGCGCTTGCTCGATATGGAAGCGCAACTGGTGGCGCGGCTGGGCGGTGCGCTCAATGCGGATGGCGATGATGTTCTGACTCCGCTCGCCGCGTACCGTGCACAACTCGAGCAAGTCGAGGCGCGCGCGCCCTTGTTCGTGCTCGGCGTCGAGCGTTTTAGTCCGGTCGAACGCGAGTTTCTCGATCGCTACGCGAGCCGCCAGCCGGTTCACGTCGTGCAGAGCGCGCTGTTATTCGAACATTCGCCGCGCGCGGCGTTGTTGGCCAGCGCTTGGCCGGAAGCGACTTTGCCGGCAGGACCGGGCGGCGATGAGCTGGCGCCGTCAACGCTCGTAATCCGCTCGCAACGCTTGCTCGATGCCCATCCCGCAAGCCCGGCGCGCGACTGGATTCAATTTTATGATGCACCTGCTCTCGAAAGCCAAGCGCAAGCAGCTGTGCTACAAGTTCAGCGCTGGCTGTCGGCGGGCCTGTCGCGCATCGCTATCGTTGCACAAGACCGCATGGCTACACGGCGCGTGCGCGCACTGCTCGAGCGCGTCGATGTGCTGGCAAAGGATGAAGCCGGATGGCGCTTGTCCACCACTGCGGCAAGCACCGTGCTGATGCGCTGGCTCGATACGCTGACCGGCGAGTTCGGCTATCGGGAGCTGTTTGACTTCTTGAGCTCACCGTTCGTGTCGGCCGAAGGCGCGGCGTTCGAGCGTCAGCGCGCTTTGGCCGATATCGATGCCGTTGCGCGCAAGAAAAATTGGGTGCGCGGCTTGACGCAGTTGCAGCAGTGGGTGCGCGAGGCGTCGCCGCGTGCGCACGCCAACGTGGTGTTGGCGCACATTGCGCAGGCGGCGCAAGTATTCCTCGGTGAAACGCTCGCGGCGCGGGTCCCGGGACGTAACACCCTTAGCCGCTGGGTCGAGCTGCTCGAGCGCAGCTTGCACTTGCTCGGCGTGGATCAGGCTTTAGCCCAAGATGCGGCTGGCCAGCAACTGCTGGCGCGCTTGGCGGAGCGCCGCGCGCAGATCGCGTCGCATCCGGCGCGCTACAGCTTCTCGCAATGGCGGGATTGGCTCAGTCACGATTTGGAAAGCGCGTATTTTCTCGACACCTCGGTCGACAGTCCGGTCGTCATCACTTCGCTCGAGAATCTGCGCTTGCGCCCCTTCGATGCGGTTGTAGTTGTCGGTGCGGACGAGGATCATCTGTTCGGTACGCCGCCGGCCGGATTTTTCAACGAGCGGGTGCGCGCGCAGCTTGGTCTGCCGACATATGCCGAGCGCGTGCAAGAACAGTTGCGCGCGTTGTGCGAAAGCATGCTGCTCGCGCGCGCAGTGCTCATTGTTTGGCAGAGCGTCAACGAAGGTGCGCCCCGCAGTGCCAGCGCCTTCGTCGAACGCCTTGTCGCCCTGCATAAGTTCGCCTATGACGGTGATGCGCTGCGCGATCCGGTTCTGCAAGCGCTGCTGGATGCACAACAGCCGCGCGCGCCGCTGAGCGTCGGCGCGTTGGCCGCGCCACGCGCGTTGCCGCCGTCGTCGTTGCTGCCGGCGCGCATCAGCGTGAGCGCCTATCAAAGTTTGATCAAGTGCCCGTATCAGTTTTTCGCTGGTTATGTGCTCGGACTCAAGCAAGGAGACGAAGTGCGCGAGGAAATGGACAAGCGCGACTTCGGCCACTTTGTGCACGCGGTGTTGCAGCGCTTTCACGCGCAGCATCCGCTGCTGCAATCGCTGCCGCGCGAAGCTGCGCGTGCCGAACTGGCGCTGATTGCGCAGGACGAACTCGCGCGCTGGCAACAGCGCAGCGCGCTCAATCGCGCCTGGCGCTTGCGCTGGGACGGGCTGGTCGACGCCTATCTCGATTGGCAAGCGCAGCGTGAAGCGCAAGGTTGGCGCTGGCGCGCAGCAGAGATCGATCGCGAGGCGACGCTCGCGCTGGCGAGCGGCAGCACGTTGACGTTGCGCGGACGCATCGACCGCGTCGACGCGCGCGCCGTAGACGCCGGCACCGAGCATGCGCTGATCGACTACAAGACGCGCGATGCGGGCAAGCTGCACGCTGAGCAGAAGAAGCCCGGCGAAGACGTGCAACTGCCGGCCTACGCCACGCTCTACGGGGCGGCGGTGGCGCAAGCGGGCTATTTAAGCGTCGATCAAGACGAAGTCAAAGAGGTCACGGTCGAGAACATCGACGCGCTCGCGGCAAGCAACCTCGCGCGGCTGCGTGAAGTGTTCGATGCCATGCACGTAGGGGCGGCGCTGCCGGCGCAGGGCGTGAGCAAAGCCTGTGAGCACTGCGAAGCGCGCGGCCTGTGCCGCCGCGATGTATGGGCTTAGTCCATATATTCGTGACGGCGCGATTCAAGAACCGCTTCATTGCCGGGCAGGCGGGAGTCGATAACCCCCTTTGCGCAGCCAATGGCGACCGCTTTGGAGGAGCGATGGATGCGTCGCTACCTTGTGTAACTATTAATAGTATAAGCACGAAATTGAACAAATTAGCTTGGTTTATAGGTAACCTGTGACCAGTAACTTGCAAATCGCACTCGATCCACGCCGCAGCGTGGTGGTCGAGGCGTGCGCCGGCAGCGGCAAGACTTGGCTGCTGGTGTCGCGCATCTTGCGTTTGCTGCTCGACGGCGCGGAGCCAGCGGAGATTTTGGCGATCACCTTTACGCGCAAGGCCGCGGAGGAAATGCGCCTGCGCTTGCATACATGGCTGCGTCAACTCGCCACGCAGCCGGACGCGGAGGTGCGCCAAATGTTGCGCGAACGCGGCATCGCATCGCGCGAGGAAGACGCGGCGCTTGAAAACGCGCGCGGGCTGTTCGAGCGCGTGCTGTGTGCGCAACCCGGCATCGGCATCACGACTTTTCACGGCTGGTATCTGCAACTCATGCAGCGCGCGCCGCTGGAAGCTGGTGCTAGCCAGAACGACGGCGGCGGCATCCCGCGCGACGCGTCCCTGCTCGAAGAGACAGGCACGCTCATGGAGAGTGCGTGGCGCCAGTTCGCCGATGCGGCGTACGCCGATGCGGCACTCGCGCCGCATTTGGACGCGTTGTTCGCGGGTTACGGTTTGGATTCGACGCGCAAGCTACTGTTCTCCTTCGTGCAGCGCCGCGCGGAGTGGTGGGCGTACACACAGGGACAAGGCAATGCGGTCGAGGCGGCGCTGCGCGCAGTGCAGCGCACACTCGAAATGCAACCGGGCGACCAGCCCATCGCCGCGTTCTTCAGCGAAGCGCTGACCTCGCGCGCGCTGCGCGAATATGCCGCGCGCCATGTTCGTGAGGGCACAGAACAAGCCGAACATGCCGCTGCGCTGCTGCGTGCGATGGACAGCGCGGACTGGGCAGCCGCCTATGCCGCATTGTGTAAAACAGCGCTGACCAAAGCGGGCGGTGTCCGCAAGCACCCGAATATGCACGCGGGGCTGCGCCAACGCATCGAAGCGCTGCTCGAAGCCGTTCTCGAACAAGACATCTACAACCTTAACGCTGCGGGCTTGGCGTGCGGTGCCGCGTTTCTGGCGCAGTATCAGGAAAGCAAAGCGGCACAAGGCGTGGTCGACTACGCCGATCTCGAATGGTTCGGCTATCGCTTGCTAAGCGAGCCCGACTACTGCGGCTATCTGCAGACCAAGCTCGACGCGCGCTACAAGCACTTGCTCATCGACGAATTTCAGGACACCAATCCGCTTCAGTGGCAAGGCTTGCGCGCGTGGCTGGACAGTTACACCGGCGCTGGCGAGCGGCCGACGGTGTTCATGGTTGGCGATCCAAAGCAATCGATCTATGGATTTCGCCGTGCCGATCCGGAGGTGTTCCGCGCCGCGGGCGATTTTCTGGTCGAGCATTTTGCCGCGCAGCGCGTGGCGACCGATACCTCGTACCGCGCCGCGCCGGGCGTGCTTGCCGTGCTGAACAAGCTCTTCGGCACGCTAACCGGCTTCAATGATTTTCGTGCACACAGCGCAGTGCACGCCAAGCTGCCGGGCTGTGTCGTCACCGTTGCGGTCGCGGCCGCGCCTGCCGCCGCGCAAGCGGGCGTTCCGAGCACCGAGTTGCGCAACCCGCTGCGGGAAGCGTTGCTCGATCCCGAGAAGCGCGAACGCGAGCGTGAAGCGCACATGATTGCGCGTACCATCCGCGACTTGGTCGGGCGCTTGCAGGTTGAAGATCGCGCACTGCAGGGCAAGCGCGCGGCGCGTTTTGCGGATTTCATGTTGCTGGTGCGCAAGCGCACGCACTTGGAAGTCTACGAGCACGCGTTGCGCGAGGCGCGCATTCCGTACCTCACTACACGCCAGGGCGGGCTGCTCAGCACACTCGAAGTCGTTGACATGCGCGCGCTGCTGCGCTTGCTCATCGCGTCCCACGACGACTTGGCGCTGGCGCAAGTGCTGCGCTCGCCGCTGTTCGGCGCAGGTGAAGAAGATTTGATTAGCCTTGCCGCGCGCCGCGAACCGACTTGGTGGCAACGCTTGCGCGCGTGCGCGCAAAGCGCCGATGCTGGCGCAGTGCATAAGCTCGCCGCAGAGCACCTCTCGGCCTGGTTCGCTTTGGCCGACCGCGTGCCGGTGCATGATTTGCTCGATCGCGTCTACGCTCAAGCCGATGTAATGAACGCGTATAGCGCATCGGTTGCGCCCGCGCAGCGCAGCGCGGTGACGGCGAACTTGCTGGCCTTCATGGAGCTTGCGCTGAAGCAGGGCAGCGGCCGCTTTCCGAGCATTGCCCGCTTTCTAACGGAACTGGAGCAACTGGAGCGCTTGCGCGCCGAAGAAGCGCCCGACGAAGCGCCGCTGGGCGAGCCGGGCGACTGCTTGCAGATTCACACCGTGCACAGCGCGAAGGGGTTGGAAGCGCCGGTAGTCTGGCTGATCGATGCCGCCGACGAGGCGACGCGCGCGCGCGCCTACGACGCGCTGGTGCATTGGCCGCCGCAGGAGGCAAGACCGCAGCATTTTTCCTTGTACACGAACAAGTCGCAGCGCGGCGCGCGGCGGCAGCGCTATTTCGACGCCGAAGCGCAGCGCGAAGGGCGCGAGCGCTTGAACTTGCTTTATGTCGCGAGCACGCGTGCCCAGCAAGCGTTAATCGTCAGCGCATCGAAGCCGCCCAGCGGCGGAGGCAACAACGCGCCGCCGAGCTGGTACGAATTACTCACGACCGTCGCGCCGCCCGTGCCGGATGCGGCACAAGAACTGTTCGCTCGCCTCGGCGCCGTCGAGCGTGCGCCGGCGCAACAGCAACTGGCGTTCGGCGAAGATATGTCCGCCTCGGAGCAAGACGCTCGCATCGCTGCGACGCAACCGCCGCGGCACGCGGCCGTCGGTCAGCGCGGCGCCCTCAAATCGGCGGCACAGGCCAGGGGTATAGCATGGCATTTAGCTGCTGAAGCGATCATTGAGAACAATCAGGCAGTAGTATCATCGATTCCGGATGAGCTGCGCGAACAAGTGCAGACCGCGCTTAAGCAACCGGCGCTGCGGCGCTATTACGACGCGGGCGTGTACCTGCGCGCGCGCAATGAGGTGTCCTTTATCACGCCAGACGGTGAGGTGGGGCGCATTGATCGGTTAGTTGAGTTTGCCGATCGCGTGGTTATCCTCGACTACAAGACCGGTGGTTTGCATCTGCCGATCGAAGAGCGTGCGAAGCCGTACTTGGAGCAGATGCGCAAGTATCAAAGCGCTATTCGCGCGTTGCAGCGCGCCAAGCCAGTACACGCTGCGCTGATATTCGAGAACGGGGAGTCGTTTCAGATCGAAGCAAGCGGCGCAGTCGGCTAACGCAAAAGTCCGTGCTTACGCGTAGCTCGACAAGCGTTTCAGTGGCCAATTCTTGAGGAGGCGCCTGCATGCTTGCTCTCTGCGAGTGTTAATGCCGCGCAGCGCACAATCCGGACGCAAAGCGCCCGGATTGCACAACGTTAAGCTTTCTTTAGATTAACGGCCGACACCTTACCGTTGTCGCCTTTCTCGACGTCGAACGACAACTTATCGTTCTCCGCGATGCTGCCGAGTCCGGCGCGTTCGACAGCCGAGATGTGCACGAATACATCCTTCGAGCCATCATCTTGTTGAATGAATCCAAAGCCTTTAGTTGCGTTGAAAAACTTTACGGTACCGGTCGACATAAGTGTCCTCCGAATGTTGCACTACCCGGCGCGAGATTGCGCTGGGTATCTAGCTGGACAATGGGAGCGAACCGAGATGGCACCGAAAAGAGGTGATGCGCGACGATGATCCCAAAGCGAGATCGAACTGCCTAGATGGTGGCAATATAACCGATTGCAAGAACCTCGATCGCTTTTTTTGCAGGCGCCTTCCGAGGGCTCGAACGCCACAGACAAGGTGCTGCCCCGGGAAGTAAGCGCAAGCGCTCGCGCGGCAGCGGCGCTACGCGTTCGAAGTTGCGATGCCGGTGTGCCTTGTCGATGGATTCACATTGTTGGATGCGTCCGCGCCGGTGAGCTTAAAGCCTTCATAGCCTCCAGCCGCAATCGCATCGCACTTCTTCTTGTAGTTATGCACCCCGCCGACGTACGGCATAAAGATGCGCGGTTTGCCGGGAATGTTGGCGCCCATGTACCAAGAATTGGCCTGCGGATAGAGCGTCGCATTCGCGACGTCATTTACGTGTTCGGTCCAGCCGTCTTCGGCACATTGTTCGGCTTCGATGCGGCCAAGGCCGCGCGCGCGCAGGTGGGCTAGGCAATCGGCGATGAAGTCGGTGTGCTGCTCGATGGAGACCACCATGTTGCTCTTGACGCCCGGGCTGCCCGGGCCGGTAATGAGGAACATGTTGGGAAAGCCGGCGACCATGATGCCGAGGTAGGTGCGCGGGCCTGCCGTCCAGTGCTCGCGCAACGTTGTGCCGCCTTGCACGCGGATGTCGATCTCCGCCAGCGCGCCGGTCATGGCGTCGAAGCCAGTGGCGAAAACGATGGCATCGAATTCGTAATCTTGTGCGCTGGTGCGCAAGCCCGTGGGGGTGATCACCTGGATCGGCGTGCTGCGCGCATCGACCAGCGTGACGTTGTCGCGATTGAAGGTTTCGTAGTAACCCATATCCAGGCACAGGCGCTTGGTGCCGATCGGGTGATCTTTGGGGCAGAGCAATTCCGCCGTTGCCGGATCTTTGACTATGCCGCGGATCTTGTTGCGCACGAACTCCGCTGCGGTGTCGTTTGCGTCTTTGCTGGTGAGCAGATCGGTGTAGGAGTAAAGAAAGCCGATGGTGCCGCCTTGCTTCCATTTGTCTTCGTACAGGCTGATGCGTTCTTCGACTGGCGCTTCCGACGCGGGTTTGGTCGGCGGCGGGTAACCGGCGATGCCGAATGGGGTGTCGTATGCCGCGCGGCGGCGCTGCGGATATTCGGCTTTGTGCCGGCGCACGTAGTCCGGGTCGAGCGGCGCGTTGTGCGCGGGGACGCTGTAGTTAGCGGTGCGCTGAAACACGTGCAGGTGCTTGGCCTGCTTAGCGATGATGGGAATCGCCTGAATAGCGGAAGAACCCGTGCCGATCACTGCCACGCGCAGCCCGGAGAAATCCACCCCTTCATGCGGCCAGTAGCCGGTGTGATACCACTTGCCGCGATAGCTCTTCAGTCCCTTGAAATCCGGCACGCGCGGCGTGGACAAATTGCCGGTGGCCATGATCAGATACGGCGCGCTTATGCTCGTTCCGCCGTCGGTGGTGATGGTCCAGCGATTCGCGTTGCGCTCGTAGACGGAGGCGATGATGCGCGTGTTTAATTGAATGTCGCGCATTAGGTCGAAGCGCTGGGCGACGTGCTGGGCGTAGCGCAGGATTTCCGGCTGGGCTGCGTAGCGCTCCGGCCATTCCCATTCTTGCTGCAGCTCGTTGGAGAACGAGTAGGAATACTCCATGCTCTCCACATCGCAGCGCGCGCCGGGATAGCGGTTCCAGAACCAGGTGCCGCCGACGCCGCTGCCCGCTTCGAATACGCGCACGCGGAAACCCAGGCCGCGCAACTTGTGCAGCGCGTACATGCCGGCGAAACCTGCGCCGATGACGATGACGTCCAGGGCGGGATTGCTATCCTTCGGTTCGGCCACACTCGAATCTGGCATGGGAGGCTCCCTGGAAGTAAGAAAGGGCAGTTAGGCCGTCTGAAGAATCGCGCGGCGAATACGCGGTGGAACTTCAATTGCTGAAAACAGATTCGATGGGTAGAGATAGTCTTCGCCAGATTCATCGATGACTCGGACCAGTTTGTGTTTCGCGGCGTCCTCATCCTCGAGCGCAATATAGAGTTTGCGCAGTTCGAGAGAAGTTTCGTAGCCTTCGTTGCCCAAGCAGATCAACATCGGCAGAGTGCGTTTTCCCATCTTTCAAGCGTCCTCAAGAAATCGCTTAATCTTAAACTCTTTCTTCCCAATTCCGGTGGCTTCGTACCAATGAATCTCGGCGCGGCGGATCCTCAGGCGAACAATCTCCCTGATGGCGGTCCCTGTAGCAAAAGTCTCTGCGTGAGTGATCGCATCAAGAATCTCGAAATACATCGATTCATGGTGACAAACCTCAGCCGCCAAGTCAATGCGGCAAGCATAGTGGACAGCCCAGGGCTACTCGGCTTGGGGCGCTTTCTCTAAGCCTTTGACTTTCGTTCCCGGTCCCGCGCCGTGCTGTTTGAACCAACCGAGGTTGGTCTCGATGGAGTACTTAGCCGGGGCTTTCGATGGGTGGGCGTCGAGCGTTTGCGGCTGCATGTCTTCGATATTGATGATGACGCCTTGTTCGTCCAAAAACGCGACGGAGAGCGGGATATTGGTGTTCTTCATCCACATGGCGCTGACGGCAGCTTCCGGGTAGATGAATAACATGCCGTCGTCTTTGCCGAGCTTGGTGGCAAACATGAGTCCCATGCTGCGCTCGGCGGGCGTGCGCGCTACGGTTACGCGCAAAGCGTGGCCGTTGATGTTGAGCATGAGGCGTTTGTCGGCGACCGGGCTTTCGTCGCGTGCACCGGCTGCGCAGGAAAGCGTGAGGGCGATTGTGGTGAGGAAGAGTCGGCGGTTCATCACGTTTGAAAAATTTCGAACAGTATTCAAGTGGTCATCCGTTGGTGGTGAGTTTGTCGAACCACTGCTGCCAGCAACGCCCTTCGACAGGCTCAGGGCGAACGGCGTGCGGGGCTAGTGCTTGCCCGTGCTGCCGAACCCGCCGGCGCCGCGCTGCGATTCAGTAAACTCTTCGACCACGTTTAAGTTGACTTGTACCACCGGCACCACCACCAACTGCGCGATGCGATCCATCGGATTAATGATGAAGCGCTCGCGGCCGCGGTTCCACATGGAAACGAAAATCTGCCCTTGATAGTCGGAGTCGATGAGGCCGACCAAATTGCCGAGCACGATGCCGTGTTTGTGGCCGAGACCGGAGCGCGGCAGCACCATGGCTGCCAGACCGGCGTCGCCGAGATGAATAGCAATGCCCGATGGAATTAGCGCCGTCGCGCCAGGGTCGAGCGTGATCGGCTCCTCGATGCAGGCGCGCAGATCGAGTCCTGCGGCGCCGGCGGTGGCGTAGCGCGGCAAATCTTCTCGCAGGCGCTCATCGAGCACCTTGATATCCAGGTTGTGTTTCATGTGGTTGCGGTCTTGGGTTTTTTCTTGCTGGCGCTGGCGCGCTGCAACTTCGCGATGTGTTCGATGAGTTGCCGTGCAAGCACGCGCTTCGGTGCGCGCTGCAGGTGATGCTCGCCGGCATCATCGAACAGAACGAGTTCGTTGTCGTCGCTGCCCATGGCGCTTTGCACTAAATTGGCGGCGAGCAATGGAATGTTTTTCCGCTTGCGCTTTTCTTGCGCGTACTCGCGCATGTTTTCGCTTTCGGCCGCGAAGCCGACGCAAAACGGCGCGTTGGGCAAACTCGCCACGTGGGCGAGGATGTCTTTGGTCGGTTCCAGTTCGAGCGTGAGCGGTTGATTCGCTTTCTTGATTTTGGTCGCGCTCGGCTGCTTGACGGTGTAGTCCGCAACGGCAGCGACACTCACAAAAACATCCGCTCGCGCAACTTCGCGCTGCACGGCGTCGAACATTTCTTGCGCGCTGGCGACTCGGATTACGTTCGCACCGCTCGGTGCGCTCAGGTGCGTCGGCCCCGACACCAAGGTCACGCTGGCGCCCGCGTCGAGCGCAGCCTGTGCGACTGCATAACCCATCTTGCCGGAACTCATATTGGTGATGGCGCGCACCGTGTCGATACGCTCTAGCGTCGGGCCGGCAGTCACCAGTATATGCTGATCCTTAAGGATGGGAGCGGCATACAACGCCATACACTCCGAGAGTAGCTGTTGCGCCTCGAGCATGCGGCCCTTGCCGACTTCGCCGCAGGCCTGGTCGCCTGCCGCCGGGCCCAGCACGCGCACACCGTCGGCTTGCAGCTGCGCGATGTTGCGCAGGTTCGCGGGCTGCTCCCACATCTGGCGATTCATGGCCGGTGCGACCAGCAGCGGGCATTCGCGCGCCAGGCACAGCGTCGACAGCAAATCGTCCGCCAATCCGTGCGCGAGCTTGGCGATGAAATCCGCGCTGGCAGGCGCAACCAGGATCGCGTCGCACTCGCGCGAGAGATCGATGTGCGCCATGTTATTGCCGATGCGCGCATCCCAAAGATCGCTGTACACGCTCTCGCCGGAGAGCGCTTGCAGCGTAACCGGCGTGATAAACTGCCTCGCCGCTTGCGTCATGACGACATGCACGGCGATGTTTTGTTGCACGAGCAGCCGCGTGAGTTCAGCCGATTTGTACGCCGCAATTCCTCCGGTGATGCCCAGCAGAATGCGGCGCGCGTTCGCTTCTTTCATATGCCGCCGGATTCTACGCCAATGGCTCGGAACTGGCGATTGCAATAGCCCGGCGCTACCTGTCTAAAGTATGCCGATCAAAGACTGGCCCGAAGGTGAGCGTCCGCGCGAGAAACTGCTCAAGCAAGGCGCGCAGGCGCTTTCCGATGCGGAACTGCTGGCGATCTTCTTGCGTACCGGCATGCAGGGCAAAACGGCGGTCGATCTTGCGCGCGAGTTGCTGGCACGCTTTGGCAACTTGGGCGCGCTATTTGCGGCGGCGGAGCAAGAGTTTTGCAGCCAGCCGGGGCTGGGTCCCGCCAAGTACGTGCAACTGCAGGCGGTGCTGGAATTGGCGCGGCGCAGCTTGAACGAAACGTTGGCGAGCGGCGACGCGCTCACTTCACCCAATGCTGTGCGCGATTTTCTGCGGCTGACGCTGCGCGCGCGCGAACAAGAAGTTTTTTACTGCGTGTTTCTGGACGCGCAGAACCGCGTCATTGTCGGCGAGGAACTGTTTCGCGGCACGCTCACGCAAACCAGCGTCTATCCGCGCGAAGTGGTGCGCCGCGCGCTGCAGCACAACGCCGCCGCGCTGATCCTGGCGCATAACCATCCATCCGGCGCGGCCGAGGCCTCTCAGGCGGATCGCGCATTGACGCGTGTGCTGTGCGACGCCTTGAAGCTGGTCGATGTGAAAGTTCTGGATCATTTCATCGTCGCGCAGTCGCAGATTCTGTCGTTTGCGGAGCGCGGCTGGTTATAGCCCGTGCGCGCGGTGAGATCCTCGGGCTCGCGGTGTTTGACTGAATTGGCCTATATGTGATGTAATTACCGGCTGTCCGATTGGAGTTTTGTATGGCCAAGCACTGTCCGATTACGGGGAAAGCCCCGATGCTGGGAAACAACGTTTCCCACGCCAACAATAAAACCCGGCGCCGCTTCCTGCCCAACCTGCAGTACCGCCGTTTTTGGGTGGAAAGTCAGAACCGCTGGGTGCGTATGCGCGTTTCCAACGCCGGTTTGCGCATGATCGATAAGATTGGCATCGAGGCCGTGTTGGCCGATCTCGAGCGCCAAGGCGTCAAGGTCTAAAGAGGGGGAGTTATGCGTGAGAAAGTGAAAATGGAGTCGACGGCCGGTACCGGCCATTTTTACACGACCACCAAGAACAAGAAAACTACGACCGAGAAGTTGGAGATGAAGAAATACGATCCGGTCGCGCGCAAGCACGTTGCTTACAAAGAAACTAAACTAAAGTAACAAGTGCGCTAGGTAAGTAAGTAAAAAACCCGCCGGTAGGCGGGTTTTTGTTTTTGTAGAGGCCAGGGCAGGTTTACGCGCTTTGCGGCTTCTGCGTGTAGCTGCGCAAGTGGCGCGAAAAATCCTGCAGCGCCTTGATGCCGCTCGCCTCCGCGCGGCGACACCAATCGTTCAACTGTTTCACCAGCTGTTCGTGACTGAGGTTGGAGCGGCCCCACAATCCGCCGAGTTCCTGCCGCATCGCGTAGACGGTGGCCAATACCTTGCTCGAAGTCAGCATTTGCTGCAGCGGCGCGCGCGCGGATTCCGGCAGTTGCGCGGCGTCAAGGTGTAGCCATTGCTTGACGCTGGTGGACAGATGCACGCGACCGCGCAGCTTGCCAATCTCTTCCGCGCAGGTCGATTTCAACTGCGAGGCAAACTTTGCTAATACGTCGTAGCGGTGCGTGATGATGGCTTGCAGCGTCTGCTGGTCGCATTGCTCCTTGGGGGCGCTCATGACGATCTTGGGCGCCACGCGCTTGACCGTCGCGAGGCCGAAGAACCGCATGATCGAGATATACAACCAACCGATGTCAAATTCGTACCAGCGGTTGGAGAATTTCGCCGAGCTTGGGTAAGCATGGTGGTTATTGTGCAGCTCTTCACCACCGATGATGATGCCCCAGGGAATAATGTTGGTGCTCGCGTCGTCAGCTTGGAAGTTACGGTAACCCCAAAAGTGAGCCACGCCATTGATGACACCCGCTGCCCAAAACGGGATCCAAATCATCTGCACTGCCCAGATTGTCAAACCGATCGGGCCGAACAGCACCAGATTGGTAATCAGCATGGCGATCACGCCCCAGTTATGGCGCGGGGTGTAAAGCTTGCGCTCGATCCAGTCGTCCGGCGTGCCTTTGCCGTACTTTTCCAGCGTTTCCTTGTTTTCGGATTCGGCACGATACAGTTCAGCGCCTTCCCACAGCACTTTTCGCAACCCAAGTACTTGCGGGCTATGCGGGTCTTCCGCAGTTTCGCAGCGGGCGTGATGCTTGCGGTGTATGGCCACCCACTCTTTGGTGTTCATGCCGGTGGTCATATAGAGCCAGAAGCGGAAAAAATGGCTGACCACTGGGTGCAAATCAAGGCCGCGATGGCACTGGTTGCGATGGAGATAAATGGTGACGGCGGCGATGGTAATGTGGGTAAATACCAGCGCAACAACGATGTAGCCCCACCAGGGCAGATCAAAAAGCCCTAAATTCAACAAGTTAGCACTCCAGAGCGCAAGTAAAGTTGGTGCATTGTACCCTTTGCACCCTGCCGATCAAGTGGCGCAATGTAACCATTCATGAAGTTTACAGCGAAAGTGTCCGATTTGGCCTAAGGGAATGGGTCTTTAAGGACCCGAATCTCGCGCTGCGGATAGGGTATTTCGACGCCATTTGCTTTGAACTCCCGCCAAATAGCCTTGAACACCTCCGATTTCAACGGAGCCGACCCCTGCTCGGGATCGGCGATCCAGAGCAATAGTTCCAGATCGATACCGCTGTCCGCAAACGCTTTGATCACAGCAATCGGTGCTGGATCGCTTAGAACCCTCGCCTGGCTGCGTCCGGCGTCTTCCATAATGCGCATGGCCGTGTCGACGTTACTCTGGTAACTGACTTGCACTGGGAGTTTCAGCAGCAGGCGGCGATCACTCGCCGATTGGTTGACGACGGTATCAGTAATAAAAGTTTCGTTTGGAATGATTGCCTCGGTGCCGTCGAGCCCACGCACCACGGTGTAGCGCGCGTTGATGCGCGCGACCACGCCTTGCCGATCATCCACCGTCACGACGTCACCGATGCGTATCGAGCGCTCCAGCAAGATGATGAAGCCACTCACATAATTACTCGCAACTTTCTGTAGCCCAAAGCCGACGCCAACGCCGAGCGCGCCGCCGAACACCGACAGAGCGGTGATGTCGATGCCGACCAGCGGCAGAGCTATAAGCACGGCCAAGAACAGCAATACCGTGCGCAGGATCTTTGCCAGTGCAGCGCGCAGGCTCAAGTCCACGCTCGACTGCGCCATGATCCGAGCTTCGAGGAAGCGGCTGAGCCAAAGCGCAACGACGATGGTCAGCGCCGCTGCTGCGAGCAATTGCAACACGAGCAATAGGGAGATTTGTTGCGACCCAATGCTTATGCTCAGCGCTTCGAGTTGCTGCCGTAGGCGCGGCAACAAGCCAAATAAATGCAGTACCACCGCGAGCCAGACAATCGTTGCAATGAGCCGCTCCGATGCGCGCAATAGAGCGTTCGGCGGGAACGCGCGCTGCAGCGCATGCACCAGCAAACGCACCAGCGCGTAGGTCAGCGCCAGCGTCGAGGCGAGGTCGATCAAGGGGGTGGCAAGCTCGCGCGCAACCATTACGCTGCGCGCGACGGCGAGCAGCATAAAGGCGAGAATCGGGATGATGATCCCAACCCAGCCGCCGCGCGGTTGCACGCGCTCGGCGAGCTTGTCCTCTGCAGGGCGCTCAGCGAGCGCGCGCCAAGCCGGTGAGCGCAGCAGCAACTTTGCCATGAGATAGGCCAACGCCAACGCGCCACATACGATCGCCGCTTGGACTAGCAGGTGCGGGTCGCGTGGATTTTGCAGCAGCTGCGTCAGCTCATCTGCCAGTGACAGCGATTTCATGGCCGGTGCGTGTTTGCCGCCGCCGCGCGATCAATCCAATCGCGTCGAGTGTGCGCGGTGTCGCTGCCAATTTTCGCGGTAGCGCTGCGCGAGCGCGGCATTGGCGCGAATAAAGAGTACGTTCTCCGCATTTTTGCGTTGCGCGGCCTGAGTGAAATTGAAACTGCCGGTTATTACAGTGCTATCTTCGCTTTGTGCGTCAATGATAATCACTTTATTGTGTGCCGCGGCGTGCTTTGCATCGAGCGCGACCGGGATGCCCGCAGCGACCAAATCGCGCGCCACAAACGCCGCGCCTTTTTCGAACTGCTCCCGATCGATCAGCACATCGACGCGAATGCCGCGTGCGCGGGCACGCTGCAGCGCGCGTGCGATCTGATTATTGGTGAAGCTAAACGCCTGCACCAGCACTTCGGATTTAGCGCGTTGCACCGCGGCGATGATCGCGCCGGCGGCGTCGTCGCCCGGCGTGAACAGAGCTTGCACCGATGCCTGTTCGGCGGCGGAGATAGGCGGGGCAGCGTGAGCGCTTGCGCCCGCAAACATCAAGCACATGCTAAACGCGCTGAAACGCTGCGGCAAAGAAACCATCGGTACTGTGCGTTATGGGAGACACCCTAAGGTATAAATCGGGAAAGCTTATCGAACAATTCTCTCCGATGATATCTCCGGCAGGTATCTGGGTAAACTGCGGATTGGCGGTGTGCCAAGCGGTGACGATGTCCTCGTTCTCCTCGGTCAAGAAGCTACAGGTCGCATAGACCAGACGCCCGCCGGGCCGAACCAAGTTCGCGGCACTAGCGAGGATCGCGGCTTGTTTCTGCTTCAGTTGCTCGATGTCTTCCGGGTGTTGACGCCATTTCATGTCCGGATTGCGGCGCAGCGTGCCCAGGCCGCTGCACGGCGCATCGATGAGCACGCGATCGGCTTTGCCGTGCAGACGCTTGAGCTTGGGATCACGCTCGCTGTCGATGTGCATCGGCTGCACGTTTGTCAGCTGCGAGCGCTTGAGCCGAGGGTGCAGTTGTTCGAGGCGTTTGGCATCGACATCGAGCGCGAAGATTTGCCCTTGTGCGCGCATCAGCGCGCCCAGCATCAAAGTCTTGCCGCCCGCACCGGCGCAGAAATCCACCACGGTTTCGCCGCGTTTAGGCGCAACCAGCAGTGGCAACAATTGGCTGCCCTCGTCTTGCACTTCGACTTTCCCGGACAGGTAAAGCGGGTGCTTATTGATGGCAGGCTTGGTCTTCAGGCGCACGCCGTAAGGTGAGTAGGGCGTTGCCTGCGCTTCGATGCCATCCGCGGCGAAAGTGCTCAGCACTTCCTCGCGCGTCGCCAGCATGTCGTTGACGCGCATATCCAAGGGCGCCGGTTGCTGCAACGCGCGCGCCAAGCGGACGATCTCCGCATCCGGCCAAGATGTGCGTAGCCGCGCGATGAGCCAATCGGGAAACTCCGTTTCCAGCTCGATCGACGCGGGCGGATCACTGCGCGCTTTCAGCTCGCGCAAAAAGGCCACATCCTGCGCGCGCAGCACCGATTCCAATTCACGCACGCTTACACCGCGCAACTTGACCATTGCTCCAAGCGCGTACTGTCGCGGCGAGGCTTCGCCCAAGAGCGTGTCAAGCAAGCGCTTGCGGCGCAAGCAGGCGAATACCGTTTCGGCGATGACGCCGCGCTCGCGCGGCCCGAGCTGCGGGTTGTTGCGAAAGAACACGCGCAGCGCGGTGTCGGACGGCAGCGTGAGCGGCAGCACGACATTGAAGGCCTCGGTGAGTTGATCGATGAAACGCGGCGTGAAGCGCATGGGCAGCGCTGCGGTTTGAGCGGCGCGCTTGCAACGAGAAGGGCGCTATTCTACCCGGATGTTGGTTGCAACTTGCTCGATGACGCTGCCCTTTTCCGATACGCGTATTTTCACCGGCAGATGATGGCTACTCGGGGCAAGCCAAACTTCGATGCTGCGCTCGCCCTGCGCATCGCGCGGTCGCAGGTGCAGCGTTTCCAGGTCGACGCCGCCGATCCGGATAGTCTCGCGGCCCGCCACTTCGTACTCGAGGCTTTCCACCTTGCGTCCCGTCGAAGGGGGGCCGCCGATGGTGCCGGCGGCGGGTGGTTCGATCGTGAACTGAAACAAGAAACTCAGCAAATCGCCCGTTTTGTCGCCGCGAGCAGGGGGGGTAGCCGCAGCGGGCGCGTCGGCGGCACGGTCAGGTGCTGAGCGTGCCGCCGCCTCGGCGCCGCCACTGTCTGCGCGGGGCGTGACTTCGAACCGAGCGCCGTCGCGCCGCCAAATGAGTTTCATGCCGCCGAAGGGCGCGCTATCGTCGCCGTGGTGCGTGTCGTAGTCGATCTCCACCACGTTCGGCAGCGCGCCGAGTAGTTCTCGCGGCGCCGGTACGCTCAACGCGCCGGCAGCCGGGGCAACCGTCGCGTCGGCAATGCTGGTTGGCTGCGGTACGGACTCGGTTGCCGGGGCTTCTGTTGTGGCCGGCGCATCATCGCTTGTGGCCAATTGTTGCGCCGGCAGCGTCGGTGCTGGAGCGGCGATCTCCGGCGTGGGGGCTCGCGCTGGTTCAACCGGCGCGATGGGCACTGGCGCGCTCTTGCGTGTTACTGCCGCAGGCTTCGCTTTCGCTTTGCTGGCAAGTTTGCGCGGCGCGGGTAGCGCTGGCTCGGGCTGCGGCGCGGCGATCGCGGGTTCGACGAGGGCGGCCGCCGGCTGCGTTTGCGTCAAAGTAGCGCTCAAGACGAAGCTGCCCGCGTGAGGCAGTGCGTTCGGGCGCTGCGTTGTGAACACAACTAAACACAGATGCAGCAAGCTCGACAGCGCCAAGAACTTGAACAACGCCGGACGCCGCTGCGCGTGCGCCATGGCGAGATCAAAGCCGCGATGCAAATTCGCCCCGCTATTCACCGCACAAGCTTCAGTTGATGGCGATCGAGCGCAGTACTTGCTCGACGGTGCGGCCGTCGTCTTTGGCGATCACGCGCACCGGCACAAAGTGGCGGTCTTTATCGACCCACACGTCGTAAGAGGCATCGCTCTTCTCCGTGACGACCTTGGAGATATGGATGGCGTTGATGACGCCGAGCGGAGTCTTGATCTTCTCGTCGCCGATCACGCGGTAAGCGTAGCGCTGCAGCTTTTTGCCGGTGGTCAAATAGAAGTCAGTGCGGCCGTTGGTTGGCGGTGCGAACAAGAATTGATAAATGAGCGTGAGCGTATCGAGCGTGCCGGGGCGCAGTTCGTGCTCCTCTTGCTTGTCGTGCTTGCGCAGCGTCAAGATGCCGCTGTCCCAGCCGAAATCGGCGAAGTAAGTCTTCTTCGCGTTGTTGCCTTGGCGCGAAGAGAACGCGACCGGCTTCAAACCGTCCGGCGTGATCTGGCCCTTGCTGCTCAACATCAACGGTCCCGGCAGCACCAGCGCGAGCGGCCCGATGGCGCGCGCCACACTTTCGATCGAGTAACGCTGATCATCGCGCGAGAACGATTCTTTGACCTCGCCGATGCGCGCGCCGCCGTAATGCAAGTCATACACGGACTCGATGCTGCGCGGCGCGCCGTTCTGCGCAACTTCACCCGGCGCCGCGGCCATTGGCATGCCGGCGCTGACGAACAAACAAGCCAATAGGAAAACGCGTTGCATGAGGCTCTCCTTACAGAAACTGCACTTTGCCATTCGCGTCTAGCTTGACTTTGTTCTGCACGATCCAATCGAGCGCTTGCGGGTAGATAACATGCTCTTGTTCTAGCACACGGGCAGCCAAACGGGCCGCATCATCGTCCTCCAGCACCGGCACGGCCGCCTGCACAATGCTCGGGCCGCCGTCCAGCTCGGGCGTGACGAAATGCACCGTTGCCCCGTGCAGGCTCGCTTTCTCCGCCAGCGCGCGTGCGTGCGTGTGCAAACCCGGATACGCCGGCAGCAGCGACGGATGAATATTAATGAGCCGCCCGCGATAAGCGTTGACGAATGCCGGAGTGAGCACGCGCATGAAACCGGCTAGCGCGATGACATCTGGCGCGTATGAATCGAGCGCTTGCGCCAGCGCGGCGTCGAACTGCGGGCGCGTGGCGAAGTCACGATGACAAATGACGCGCGTGGCGATGCCGTGTTCGGCAGCGTAGGCAAGTCCCGCAGCATCCGCTTCGTTGCTGATGACCGCAACGACGCGCGCTTGCACCCGTCCGCTTGCGCATGCGGCAACAATCGAGCACATGTTACTGCCGCGGCCGGAGATGAGTATCGCGATTGATTTCATTGTCAAAGTGTAGTGAGCTCACCGGGTGCAGGTTTGAGCGCCGCAACAGCTCGCATTGTCGCTTGCGTGGCATATGCAGGCAAAAACCTTGCTGGAGGGGTTATACCCCATATTGCATACGTGTGAGAGCAACAGCCCATAATAGAAACGGGTATGAACTTAAAGCAGTATTGCTTGGAGACAATCTTGGCCGCAGGCCATGCCATTGACACACCAAAGGCGGCGTCGTAAAAAGCGGCGTCGGTCGAGAAACCCCCTTCCGTTCGTTACATCCTCGGCGCGAGCGCGCGCCTTAATCGCTAGGAGTGGGCATGGGCACCATCGAGCAAACTACGGCTGCCGTGTTAGAGCGTTTGCAGAATACGCCGGATGCCCGGCTCAAGACCATCTTGAATAGCTTGGTGCGCCACGCGCATGCGTTCGTGCAAGAAGTCAAACTCACCGACGCGGAGTGGTTCGCCGGCATCCAATTCCTCACGCAAGTCGGCCGCATGTGCGACGACAAACGTCAGGAATTCATTCTGCTCTCCGATACGCTCGGCATCAGCCGCGTGGTGGATGAGCTGAATCACTCACTGCTCGAACACGGCACGCCGTCGAGCTTGCTCGGGCCATTCTATCGCCCCGGCGCCAAGCATTTTCCGGCGGGGGCAAGTATCGCGGGAGACACCGCGGGCGATACGATGATTGTCACCGGAACGGTGCGTGGCCCAGGTGGCGCACCCCTAGCCGGCGTCGAACTCGATGTATGGCAGACCGCACCGAACGGTTTGTACGACGTGCAGGACCCGCAGCAGCCCGACATGAATTTGCGCGGCGTATTCGTAACCGATGCAGCGGGACACTACGAGCTGCGCACGGTTCGGCCGAACGCGTACCCGATCCCGGACGATGGGCCAGTCGGCAAATTGCTGCGCGCCACCAAGCGCCACCCCTACCGCCCGGCGCACGTACATTTTCGCGTTTCCGCGCCGGGCTGTCAGGTGCTGACGAGCGCGCTGTATGTCGCGGACGATCCTTATTTGCAGAGCGACGCGGTGTTCGGTCAGAAGGATGCGCTCACCGTCGCTCTGACGCGGCACGACAGTGCCGCAGCGGCAGAGCGGTGGGGCGCGAAAGCGCCGTTTTATCTCACGCAGTTTGATTTTGCGCTGCAATCGGCCTAAGGTTCGCGGCTGCAGCGCAGCCTTCGCGCGCAACCGTCATCAGTGAGTCTTTGTGAGGAACACCAGACCATGAATAAACTTAACGGCAATGTAGCGCTGGTGACAGGCGCGGGGCGCGGCATTGGCGCAGCCATTGCATTGAGCTATGCGCGCGCTGGCGCAAATCTGGTTATCACCGATTTGGATGAAGCGAACGCGCGGGCAGTGGCGGAGCAGGTCCGCGCGCTGGGGGTGGCGAGCGAGGTATTTGCGGGGGATGTAAGCGACCCAGCGCAGAGTGCCGCGATGGTTGCGCGCGCCGCGGAGCGTTTCGGGCGCTTAGATGTACTGGTCAATAACGCCGGCGTCATTCGTGTGCGCTCGTTGTTGGACACCACGCCGGCGGATTGGGATTTCATTCAAGCGGTCAACGCGCGCGGCTTATTCTTTGCGTTGCAGGCCGGTGCGCGCCAGATGCTCACGCAATCGTCCATCGCTGAGGGCCGGCCGAGTGGCAAGATCATCAATATCGCCTCCATTGCGGGGCGCAACGGCCGCCCGATGCTTAGCGCCTACGCTGCAAGCAAGGCGGCTGTGATCAGCATTACGCAAGCGGCGGCACAAGAATTTGCCCCTAATTTGACCGTCAACGCCATCTGTCCCGGCGCGGTGGGCACCGACATGTGGACGCAGATCGACCGCGAATGGAGCGCCTTGCGGCAAGTCCCGTTGGGCACGGTGTGGCAAGAACGCGTGCGCGGTGTGCCGATGAAACGAGCGCAGACGGTAGCGGATCTGACCGGCATGGCGGTGTTTCTAGCGAGCGCCGAAGCGGATTTCATTACCGGCCAGTCCTACAACGTCGACGGCGGCTTGGTCATGAGTTAAACAGCGCGCGGTGCTCAGGATTTCTTGAGTATTGCGGGCTTGGTCGTGCCAACCAGCTTGCCGGGCCTAAAGCCGGCGTCCACTAGCCGTTTGATTTGGCGCAGGCGCTCGACTTGCGCGCGCGGATAGCGCCGGCGCCCGCCGCTATCGCGCAGCGGCTGCGGAAAGCCGTAGCGGCGTTCCCATACGCGCAGGGTGTCCGCGCTCAATCCGGTCTCGCGCTCCACCGCACCCACCGTCAGCAACTCGTCGCTTTCACCCGTCGTTTTCATAGCCTTTGATCTGGGCCAGGTTGAAAGAAGCTGCAATACTTTGCTGCTTGCTGCTATGCCGAAAGCGGTTAGACTAACACGTCTCGGGGATTTGCAAGCCGCTAGCACTCGCGTTTGCAAGTGGCTGAAAAATCTAGTGCTAGTGGCAGCATTTCGGCACCGTTGACGCCATCAAGGTCGGCAAGCGAGGGTGAAATCATGCGAACGATGACAGCACCGGCCGACGTGCCTACGCTGCGCCTGGGTTGGGCATGGGCCCCTAGACTTGCGCTGTTTTTCTTAGCGTATAGCGCGGCGGCCGCTTTGGCGATGGGATTAAGCAACAACAACACGCCCATGTTTTGGCCGCCAAGCGGGATCTACGCCGGTGTGCTCATGCTTGTGCCCAAGCGCCTGTGGCCGGCATTCATCGCGACCGCCGTGCTGGCCGAGATCGCCGGTGATTTGCTTTTGTATCAACTTTCCGTTCCGGCAAGTTTTGGCCTAGCGATCGCCAACGCGGCAGATGCGGTGAGCGCGGCCTATCTGGTGCGCTGGCGCCACGCTGAGCCGTTGCGTTTCGAAACCCTGCACCAGCGCATCGTTCGGGTCTTGCTGGCTTTTGCGCTTGGGCCGGCGGTGGGGGCCTGGATTGGGGCAGTCACCTTGACGTCCGTCTCCGGGGGCGAGTTCGCTCACCATTGGTTGTCGTGGTGGATTGGCGATGCGCTTGGGATGCTGGTGTTCGCGCCGCTCACGTTACTGGCGGTTTCGTCTTGGCGCCAGCAGCTTCGGCAACTGGCTGCCGGCCGGTGGCTGGAATTCGGTGTGCTGATGCTGCTCTCCAGCGCTCTTTTCCACACCATCTTTGCGCGTCAATTGCCCATAGGCTACGCGAGCCTACTGCCGTTGCTTTGGGCGGCGCTGCGCTTTGGTTTGGCTGGCGTTGTCGTCTTAGTAGCGGTGCTCAGCCTATTTGCTTGCCGCTACACTCTGCTCGGATTGGGACCCTTCGCGTACCAGGTGGATGCGCAGTTAAGTACCTGGATGGTTGAGCTATTCGTAGGTGTAGTCGGTTTCTCCGCCATCGTCGTTGCGGCGTTGTTGCAGCAGCGTGTCGACGCGCGGAAAGCATTGCAAGACGCCGAGGCACAAGCGCGCGCCGAACTCGAACAGCGCGTCGCCGCGCGCACGGCTGCGCTGCGGGCCAGCGAGCAGCGCTACCGTTCGCTGGTCATGGCGGCTAACCAGTCGATCTGGACTGTTGATGCGAGCGGTCACCTGTCCACCATCGCACGACCTATCAGCGGTAAATCTGAATCCGAGTTAAAGGGACAAGGCTGGCTCAGTATGGTCCACCCGGATGATATGCCCGGCCTCGCTGCTAGTTGGGAGGCGTTCAAGGCAGCCGGTATCAGCGCGTCGCTGTATGAGCACGAGCATAGGGTGCGCGATGCAAGCGGCGCATGGCGCAACGTCCTGGTGCGTGGCGCACCGGTTTTGGAAGATGATGGTTCTGTGCGCGAATGGATCGGCACCACTACCGATATCACCGAGCGTAAACAAGCGGAACAATCCTTGCGCCAAAGCGAACAGCGATATCGCACTTTGGTCGCAGCGACCAGCCACTCGGTTTGGATCATGGACGGCCAAGCGAACATGTTGATGACGACGGCCCGCATTTCCGGCAGAAGTGCGGAGCAAACGCTCGGCCGCCGATGGCTGGAAGCGCTCTACCCTGAGGATCGCGCCGAGGCTTTGCGTAGACTCACCGGCACGCATCCGCCCGTGGCGTTCGACCATCAAGTCAGAATGAAGGTGGCTGAGGAGACACGCATCGTGCTGACGCGCGCCGCGCCGGTGTTTGACGAAAGCGGGATGCTGCGCGAATGGATCGGCACGAGCACAGACATTACCGAACGCATAAGAACCGAAGAGGCGCTACGCCTTAGCGAAGAGCGTTACCGCACGTTGGTGATGGCTTCCGCGCAGCAAAGCATCTGGGTGCTGGATGCCGAAGGCAATATGCTGACGCTGGAGAACTCGGTGCTGAAGCGCTCGCTGGATGCCGCAACCTCAGATCGCAAACAATGGCTGCAGTGGGTGCATCCGGAAGATCGCGTCAAAGCGCAACGCCACTTCGAAACCATGTTGCGCAACCGCACCGCGTGTTTTGGCGAAGGGGCAACCCTACGCATGCGCGCGGCAGACGAAACGTGGCGCACGGTGCAGATCGCAGCCGCCCCCTTGCTCAATGCCGACGGTTCAATGCGTGAAATCATCGGTAGAACCGTCGATATTACCGAGCAGGCGCAAGCGCAAGCAGCGCTGCGCATAAGCGAGGAGCGCTATCGCACCTTGGTGACTGCGTCGCAAGAAGCCGTGTGGGTGCTGGATGCAGAGGGCAACATGACGGCGTTGTACAAATCGGCGATAGACAGAGATTTTTCCGCAATGGCCGGCAAGGGCTGGCTCGAATGGGTTCATCCGGAAGACCGCCCCGCCGCTTGGGGACGTGTTGAATCGGCGCGGCGCAATTTGGAACCCTTTCACGGCCAGCAGCGCATGCTACGAGCGGATGGCGTCTGGCGCACGATCGTTGTCCGCGGCGTGCCGGTGCTGAATTGCGATGGATCCTTGCGCGAGTTGATCGGCACCAGCACCGATATTACCGAACACAAGCAGGCGGAGGACGCGCTGAGAGAAAGCGAGGAACGCTACCGCACGCTGGTTACCGCGTCCCGGCAGAGTGTGTGGGCACTCGATCCGGAAGGCAACATGATATCGATGAGCAACTCGGTGATGGAGCATAGCCTGGCCGACGGTGCAGGTAAACGCTGGCTGGAATGGCTTCATCCGGACGATCGGGCGGCGGCGTGGGAGAAGTGCGCGCGCGCGCTGCGCACCGCCGAGGGTTACGAGGGAGAGCAGCGCGTGTTGGGGCCAGGCGGCACCATGCGCACCGTGTTTGTCCATGCGGTGCCGTTGTGCAATGCGGATGGTACGCTGCGCCAATTGATCGGCACCACCACGGATATCACGCAGCGCAAACAAGCGGAAGCGGCGTTGCGCTTGAGCGAGGAACGCTTCCGCACGTTAGTGACGGCGTCGCAGCAGGGGGTGTGGGTCATCGATCTGGAGGGGGATATGATCTCCCTGAACAATTCGGTGTTGAAACGCAGCCTCGCCGACAGTACCGGCAAACAGTGGCTGCAATACGTCCATCCGGACGATCGCATGCTGGTATGGGAGCGGACAATGAACGCGATGCGCACCGGCGTTTCCTTCGACGGCGAGCAGCGCATGCTGTCAGTCGACGGCGACTATCGTTGGCTCCTGATCCATGCGGTGCCGGTGCGCAACGCCGATGGTTCGGTGCGGGAGTTGATCGGCACAAGCATCGATATCACCGAGCGCAAGCGCGCGGATGACGCACTTCGCCTCAGTGAGCTGCGTTACCGCACACTGGTGACGGCTTCGCAGCAAAGCGTCTGGGCGCTTGACCCGGAAGGCAACATGATCGCGCTTAGCAACTCGGTGCTCGGGCGCGGCTTAGAGGAATGTTCCGGCAAGCGCTATTTCCAATGGACTCACCCGGAAGATGCCGCTGCGGCACGGGAAGTTTTGGCCAAAGTGCTGCGGGAGCCACAGCCGTTTCAGGTCGAACTGCGTGTAACCGCGAAAGACGGATCGCTGCGCTATCTGCAATCGCAAGGCGTCCCGGTGTTGAATACGGATGGAAGTTTGCGAGAATTTATCGGCACGTCAATGGACATCACGAAGCGCAAGCACGCGGAAATGGCGCTGCGCGAGACTGCGGCCAATCTGCGCCGGCTGGCGGCACGCCAAGAAGAGCTGCTTGAGGCTGAGCGCGTGCGCATTGCGCATGACTTGCACGACGGTGTCGGTCAGTTGCTGAACGTCGCGAAACTGAAGCTCGCGGCCGTCGACGCTGGTGCCAAGCGCGCTCAGGTAGTGGAGATTGCGCAGATTATTGATCAAACCAATGCAGCGATACGCACGCTCGAATTCGAGCTGAGTCCGCCAGTGCTGCGCGAACTGGGTTTGGTGCCTGCACTAACGTGGCTGGCGGACGAAATGTTGCGGCAATACAATCTCAAGGTGGGTATCAGTGATGACTACCAGCCGATCGCGCTGGATCAGTTGTCGCGGGCTGTGGTGTTTCGGGCGGTGCGCGAGTTGCTGATCAACGTTGCCAGACATGCCGGGACCAATCGCGCCGAAGTGCGTGCGCGCAGGCTGAATGACGCGTTGGAGCTGACGATAAAAGACGACGGCTTAGGCTTTGCTATGAACATGGATGAGCGCGGCGAAACGCGCGGGTTGGGGTTGGTGGGAGTGCGCGAGCGCATCGCCGCGATCGGCGGCAGCAGCGAGTTTCACAGCGTACCGGGTTCTGGAACGGTGGTGGTGTTGCGCGTGCCGCTAGCGCTTGCCGCTGTGGGCGGCCGGGCAATCGCATGACGATCCGAATCGTCCTCGCCGACGATCATCGCATGCTGCGCGACGCGTTGGTCAACATGCTGAGCGCCGAAACAGACTTGGATGTCGTCGCCGTCGCTGGCGATGGTCCAAGTACCTTCGATTTGGTGCGAGAGCATGCGCCGGACGTATTGATAGTGGATGTTGGCATGCCGGAAATGAACGGTGTTGAAGTTGCACAGCGCGTTCACACCCATTTTCCTAAGACCCGCATCTTGGCCCTGTCGGGTTACACCGACAAGCGTTTTGTGCAAGAGATGTTCAAAGCGGGGGCCGCAGGGTACGTCACTAAGGCGGCTGCGGCCAGCGACCTGCCGCGCGCGGTGCGCGAAGTCGCGCGCGGCAAACTATACTTGTGTCCCGGCGTCACCGGCAGCATCGTGGCGGATTTGTTGCCTACCTCCTCGGGTTCCCCGCCGCCCCTATCGGTTCTGACCGCGCGCGAACGTGAAGTGCTCAGAATGCTTGCGGACGGAGAGCGCTCGCTGGCGATCGCCGAGAGCATGAGCATCTCTCTCGCCACCGTTGAGGTGCATCGCCGCAATATCATGCGCAAACTCGATCTGCACACTATCGCGGAACTGACCAAGTATGCGATCCGCGAAGGCTTGAGTTCCGTGTAACCCCGGAAAACGCTGACTGCGGCGGTTCGTGACTCTACCGGTTTACCGGTAGTCACCCTATGCGGTCCCATGAATTGTGTTTGCGTTGCGCTTTTGGAACTATTCGTCCCGCCAGTAGATAAACCACTAACTCAAATCGATCCCCATATCTAGGAGATACCATGGCGGGCGTGTACGAAATTGTCCGAGTGCTAGATAAGAAGCGTTTACGCAATTCCGAGTCGCAAGTGCATGACTACGAGTTGGGCCGCGGGCGTGGCTTAGCGCCTGGTTATTATGTGGTCGCGTGGCGCAGCGCGAGCAAAGAGCTTAAATATGACAGCTCCGCAGCGTGGCATGGCCCATACGGCTCGCGCCGCTCGGCGCTCGTCATGTTGGGCATTCTCTGGACGCAGCCGAAAACGCCAAAGGCGGAGTCGCGCATGTCGGGAGAGGCCACTTTTACGGCAGTGGCGTAGTCTACGGGGATCGCCTCAGCACAAGCGAGCACAGTCGATTGCAACCGATGCCGCCAGGTGGCGGCGCGTGGTTCCCGCTAGAGGTTGGTAAACATTGCAATGTTGCTACCGTCTTCCGCTTCTCGGAACACGACTTTCAGGCGCTGACCGATCTCTAGTTTGGCCGGATCAGCGTCGACGATGTTGGTCATCATCGTGATCCCTTCATCCAACGTTACGTAAGCAATGGTGTACGGCACCGGCACGCCGCGCACCGAAGTGCTGAAAGAATAGAGAATTCCGGTGCCTGCCGCCTCGGTCCATTCGGTGCGATCGGAAAAGCAAAACGGGCAAAGCGTGCGCGGGTAAAAGTGATACTTTTCGCAAGCGTGGCACAGGCCGATGAGCAGCCTGCCTTGCTTGGCGGCATCGAAAAAGCGTTGATTTTCCGCGTTGATGGGGGGCGCTGGGATTTTTCGCTCAAGCTGTTGCGTGCTCATTGCTCAGATTCCTCCGCTACTCACGAGCCAGAATGATGGTGGCGCTGCCGTGACGTGATCCAAGCTGCCCGCCGGTGCCTTGTGCCAGCGCCAGCGTGCAGCCAGGCACTTGCACCTTGGGGTGCGCCTCGCCGCGTAGTTGGCGCACCGCCTCGATGATTTTTGTCATGCCGCCGCGATTGGCGGGATGATTGTTGCAGAGACCGCCGCCATCGGTGTTGAAGGGAAGCTTGCCGCTGCCGGCAATCAAATTGCCGTCCGCGACGAATCTGCCGCCATCGCCTTTCTTGCAGAAACCTAGATCTTCCAGTTGCATCAGCACAGTGATGGTAAAGCTGTCGTAAATCGAGGCGTACTGAATATCTCGCGGCGCAACGCCTGCTTCAGCGAATGCGGCCGCGCCTGACCAGGCTGCACCGGATGTGGTCAGATCGATCTTGCCGCCGTGCTGACCCTTGGGTGCTTCACCGGCGCCGAGCACTTTTACCAGTGGGCGCCTGAGGCTCTTGGCAATTTCCGGCTGCGCCACGATGACGGCGCCGCCGCCGTCGCTCACCACGCAGCAGTCCAGTCGATGCAGCGGATCGGCGATCAGCGGCGAAGCCAGCACTTCTTCCACCGTCACTACCTCGCGCAGCATTGCATCGGGGTTGTGTTGCGCGTGATGTGAAGCGGCCACTTTGATCCACGCCAATTGCTCGCTGGTGGTGCCGAACTCGTGCATGTGCCGTTTGGCCACCATCGCGTAACCGTTGGCGGTGCTGATGCCATAAGGCACCTCGAACGCCGTATCCGGTGCGGACGCGCCATAATTGCGCGGCTGCGTGCCGGAGGATCCTTCCGAGCGCGGCCGCCCGGCGAGCGTGATCAGCGCTACGTTGCACTTGCCCAAGGCGATAGCCTGTGCGGCATGCGCGACGTGCACCAAATAGGAGGAGCCGCCGGTGTCGGTGCTGTCGACGTGGCGCACCCTCAATCCCATGTAATCGACCATCGCCAATGGGCCTAGTCCCGGAGCGTCGCCGGCGCAGAAATAGCCGTCGATATCATCCTTGTTGAGACCCGCATCGAGCAGCGCGCCGCGCGCGCACTCGGCGTGCAACTGTGCCACCGACTTGTCGGGTGCTTTGCGCGTGGGATGCTCGAACGCGCCGACGATAAACGCTTTGCCCTTAATGCTCACGACGCTCGAACGGTGGGGTGGAGAACTCTGCCACTATAAAGGAATACGCGGCAAAAAGAGCGTCAGTCATTCGAATCATCGCCGATGGTAGCGGGCTCAATCCAGTTGTGCAGCGCGATGCCGCCATCCACCACCACAGTCGTGCCGGTGACGTAAGAGGAAAAGCGCTCCGCCAGCAGCGCCACCGCCATGCCGGCGATTTCCTCCGGCGTGCCCAGGCGCTTGAGGCTGGTGCAGCGAATGAGCCGGTCGATGCCCGCGCCCTTGGCGTCAAAGCCACCACCGGGAATGGCACCCGGCGCGATCGCATTGACGCGTATGCCGTGGGGGCCGAGGGCGCGCGCCAACTCTTTGACCAGCATGGTTTGCCCGGCCTTGGCAGCGCTGTAGTGCGGTAGATTGCGCGGCGAATCCGCATGCAGCGAGGTGATGAACAGCATGCGTCCGCGCATGCGGCGGGCAATCATATCCTTAGCGAGTGCGCGGGCGAGGATAAAGCCGGCATGCACGTTCACTTCCAGCATGTCGCGCCAAGTTTGCTCCGCCACCGCCATTAAATGATCACTCTCCTTGCGGCGCGGACTGGCGCTGTGCGCGAATATCGAGACCGGCTTGCCCAGGGCGCCGACGCGTTTAAGCAAGTCTTGCGTGCCGGCACTCGTGCTGAGGTCGCTCGGCAGAAAATGGGCGCGACATCCCTGCGAACGTAGTCCGGTCGCGAGCGATTCGCCAGCGGCGCTGTCGATGTCGGTCAGAATAACTTCCGCGCTTTCACGGGCCAACGCAGCCGCGATGCTGCGCCCAATGCCGCTGGCGGTACCGGTGATCAGGGCGACATCGTTCGCCAAGAGTGCTGAACTGGGTTGATTCATGGCGGCGGGATCCATGCGGTTACAATAAATGGGTGTTGCAAAGGGAGCCAGGCATGATAAACAAAATCGTCGCTTCCGTGGCCGATGCGCTCGCCGGTGTGCGCGACGGCGCGACCGTGATGATCAGTGGATTTGGCGGCGCCGGTCAACCGGCCGAGTTGATCGACGGGCTGATCGAGCAAGGCGCGCGCGAGCTCACGATCGTAAACAACAACGCAGGCAACGGCGACACCGGTTTGGCCGCGCTGCTCAAAGCACGGCGTGTGCGCAAGATCGTCTGCTCGTTTCCGCGGCAAGCCGATTCCTACGTGTTTGACGAACTTTATCGCAGCGGACAAATCGAGTTGGAACTGGTTCCGCAAGGCAATTTGGCCGAACGCATCCGCGCCGCGGGGGCCGGCATCGGAGCGTTCTTCACGCCCACCGGCTATGGTACTCAGCTCGCGCAAGGCAAAGAAACACGCATCATCAGCGGCAAGCCTTTTGTCCTCGAGTACCCGATTCACGCCGATTTCGCGTTGGTCAAAGCGCTGAAGGCAGACCGCTGGGGTAACTTGGTGTATCGCAAAGCCGCGCGCAATTTTGGGCCGATCATGGCGAGTGCGGCGCAGTGTGCGGTGGTGCAAGTCGACCAAGTCGTTGAACTCGGCGCGCTCGATCCAGAAGTGATCGTCACGCCGGGTATCTTCGTGCAGCGGGTCGTGTGTGTTCCCGCGCACATTGCTCGCGCGGTGGCTTGATGGAGATCGTGTGAAACGCAGAACTCGAGATCAGATTGCGGCGCGCGTGGCGCTGGATATTCCTGAAGGTGCCTACGTCAACTTAGGTATCGGCTTGCCCACGCTGGTTGCTAACCATCTGCCGCGCGGGCGGGAGATTTTCTTGCACAGCGAGAATGGCATACTCGGCATGGGTCCCGCCCCGGCCGCGGGCGCGGAGGATTGGGACTTGATCAACGCCGGCAAACAGCCGGTGACTCTGCTCACCGGCGGTGCGTTCTTCCATCATGCGGATTCATTCGGCATGATGCGCGGTGGTCACCTCGACATTTGCGTGCTCGGCGCGTTTCAAGTATCCGCAGGTGGTGATCTCGCCAATTGGCACACTGGTGCGCCCGACGCGATCCCCGCTGTCGGCGGCGCCATGGATTTGGCCATAGGCGCCAAGCGCGTGTTCATCATGATGGAGCACCAAACCAAGAGCGGCGAAAGCAAGGTTGTGCGGCAGTGCAGCTATCCGCTTACCGGCGTGGCGTGCGTCAGCCGCATTTACACGGATCTGGCGACGATCGACGTCAAACCGGACGGTTTGCACGTGGTCGACATGGTCGAGGGCCTAAGCTTTGCCGAGTTGTGCGGCGCCACCGATGCGCCCTTGATCGCGCAGCACGCTCCCGCCCTCTGAACGAATCGCCTGAGCAAGGCTGCGCCCTCTTCGGTGCGGCGAAGCTAAGACGCGAGCTAGTCAGTGCAAAAAATGTTTCCCGGGTCGACGCTCTTTTATAATCGCGCCTTGCGCCCCACATGTGTTGTCACTGCGAGAGGATTGCCCATGTATCAGCCGCTACGAGCGTTCTGCGTCCTTGTATTGCCGCTATTGTTGGTAGCGTGCGCCAGCTTAGGCGGCTACAAAGAAGCGCCGAAAGTAAGTCTGGCGAATATCAAAGTGCTCGACGTCGGTTTGCTCGAGCAAAAGCTTGGTTTGACCATTCGCGTGCAGAACCCCAACGAGAAAGAGCTGCCGATCAAGGCGTTCAGCTACGATCTTTTGCTAAACGGGCAGCAGTTCGCCAGCGGCGTTAGCGCCAGCGCGGTGACGGTGCCGGCATTCGGCAATGACACTGTCGAAGTCGAAGCCTTCAGCAGTCTCGGCAGCGTGCTGCGCCAGTTTGCCGAGTATCGCAAGGGCGGGCTCAACAGAGTCAGCTACCGGATCAAGGGCAGCGCGATCTTGACCGAGAGCAGCATCCGCTTGCCGTTCGATTTCGCCGGGGAGATCGGTTTGCCCGATGAAAAGTGACAACGCTGTGCGCAGCGAAGCGCAGTCATTCCTACGTCGGCTGGGAATCCGGCGCAGCAACAAGGCGCGCGCGTGCGCGGCAATGACTGCACTTTTTCTGGGCGCATGCGCTGCGGTCGGCGCAGCGTGCATGGTGGGGCTGACGTTGGTTGCGCCCGCATATGCGCAGAGTCAAGCTGCCCTGCCTGCGCCGCAGGTGATCGCGCAACTGCCCACGCTGGCGCCGGTGCTCAGCCAAGTCACGCCGGCCGTGGTCAATATCGCCGTGTTGACGCGCTCGCCGGAGGAAGACAATCCTCTGTTCCAAGACCCATTCTTCCGCCGCTTTTTCGGCGTGCCGGACCGGCCGCGCACGCAGCAAAGCGCCGGCTCGGGTGTTATCGTCGATGCGGTCAAGGGCTACGTGCTGACCAATCATCACGTCGTCAAGAACGCCGTAGCCGTCAAGGTGATCTTGAAGGACAAGCGCGAGTTCGATGCCAAACTAATCGGCAGCGATGCCGGCACCGACATCGCGCTGCTGCGCATCGACCCGGAGAATCTGACCGCCGTGCGCCTGGGCGATTCCGATCAGTTGAGCGTCGGTGATTACGTGCTGGCGATCGGCAACCCGTTTGGTATAGGGCAGACAGTAACATCTGGAATCGTAAGTGCGCTGGGCAGATCAGGGCTGAACATAGAGGGGTATGAAGATTTTATTCAGACTGACGCATCGATCAATCCGGGTAATTCCGGTGGCGCGCTTATCAATCTGCGCGGCGAATTGATCGGCGTGAATACCGCGATCATCGGCCCGACCGGTGGCAATGTCGGCATCGGTTTCGCCGTGCCGGTCAACATGGCGCGCGCAGTGATGAATCAACTCGTCAAGTATGGCGAAATGCGCCGCGGCTGGTTTGGCGTGACGGCACAAGACATGACGCCCGATCTCGCTCAAGCGCTGCGCACGAAGCAAACCGACGGAGCCCTCGTCAACGAAATCGAACCGGGCTCGCCTGCGGAGAAGGCTGGATTGCGCAAAGGCGATCTGGTGATCGTGATGAATGGCCGCACGGTGCGCGGCTCCGGCGACTTGCGTAACCAACTCGGCTTGGTTGCGGTGGGCGACGAGGTGCAATTGAGAATCTTGCGCGACGGCAAGCCGCTCGACATCAAAGGCCGCATCGAGAAAGTGCCGATGGCCACAGCCAGCGAGATGGAGAGCATTCCGGAACTCTCCGGCGCGGTGGTCGGCAACGTGCGGCGCGGCAATGTGCGCGGCGTGCTGGTCGCGGAGGTGGAGCAGGGCAGCCCTGCTTGGTACCACGGTTTGCGCCCTGGCGATGTCATCGTCGCCGTCAATCGGCAGGCGACCGGCACGGTGCGCGATCTGCTGCAAGCGCTGCGCGGCAAGGAGCGCGTCAACTTGCTTAGCGTCGTGCGCGGGGATTTCTTGCTGACCATCCGGATTCGGCGCTAGCGCGGCGCGCGCATGAGTCTGCACCGGTGCTTACTCGGAAGCGCGCTTTGGGTTCTCGCTAGCGCGGCAATCGCGCAGACGCCGGAAGCAGTGCCGACCGAGCGCTCACCGCTCGAAGACTTGCGCCGCCGCTACACCGATGCCGTTTTCCTCGAGGGCGAGGCCGGTCTGAGCGCGGCCGCCGCCGCCGGGCGCGAGCTCTGGTACAAGGCCACCGGCGGCAACGCGCGATTTCACTCGGAGCTTGGGCCGAAACTTGGATTCGCGGTGGATTGGCTGCGCGTGTTGCGCGCGGATCGGCGCAGCGAACGTTTCAGAGGGTGGGGACTGGTCAACGACCCAAGCTGCTGCGTGCCCGGTACGGCCGGCTGTGCAGCAAAGACTCTAGCCGAAACGTACGGATTCGATTGGTGCGCGGGCGACGACGAATTGCTGCGCTACGTCGGCAAGGAAGGCTACGTCGATCCGGCCTGCAAGTTCCGCGAGGGCGATAGCGTTGCAGCCACAACACACGAATCGGCGTGCGAGCTGGCCTTCGGCACCTCTGCCGGGGCGGTGGGTTTTCGCAAGTTTCCCAATCCACGCTTCGATGCCGAAGCGTGGCGGCAGCACAGCAGCGCCTCGCGCATGCAATGGGACAGTTATCCGGCGCGGCCGATCGAGGAGCGCGTGGAACCGCCGTTTCTCATCGGCATCGCTTGCGCGGCATGTCATGTCGGCTTCGATCCGCTCAACCCGCCGCGCGATGCGGCGCAGCCCAACTGGGATAACTTGCGCGCTACGGCCGGCAATCAATACCTGCGCTTCGGCGCGATACTCGCGACCGGGCTACCCGCCGGCAGCTTGCGCCACACGCTGCTCAGCTTCGGGGAGGCCGGCACGGTGGATACCTCGCTGATAGAAGACGATCACATTGCCAACCCGAGCAGCATCAATGCCGTCATCAACTTGGCGCAGCGCCCACACATTGACGGACAACTCGCACTGATGAAAGGCGGCGAGGACGGCACCGGTTTGCGCGATTCAATCCGCCGCGTATATCTGAGCATGGGCGTTTGCGCCGAGCCGTGCTTGATCGAGCATTTGGAGGATCCGCGCCAGTTCGATCCTGCCGCTTCGCGCTACCGGCAAACCCCTGTGAACGTCGCGCAATGCCGCAATGATTGCGCCGCGTTCCGGGCGCTGGACGACCGGGCCGAGGCGCTTGCCGAGTTTCTCCACTCCCGCGATGCGCAGCCGACCGACCTGCGTGCGGCGCGCGAGCAGATGCGGCGTCGCGACGACCCTGCTGCGAGTTACGACGACGCGCAGTTCACCGCGCAGTTGGAGCGCGAGTTCGGCGCGGGAGCGGTGCAGCGCGGTCGACGCGTGTTCGCTCGGCACTGCGCGCGCTGCCATTCAAGCGAGTCCGGCTTCCGTGCGCCTTCGTACGACTTTCGCGAACTGGACGCAGCCACCGGCGCGCGCCGCGACTGGCTGGGCAACGACAAACCATCGCGCGATGTGGAAATCGGTACTAACGCTTGCCGCGCGCTGCATAGCAATCACCTGGCCGGCCACATATGGGCGCCGTTCGCATCCGCCGTGTATCGGCAGCGCGGACGCGGCTACTACCGCAATGTCTCGCTGCTCAGTTCCTGGGCGCATGCGCCGTTCATGCACAACAACGCGATCGGCCCGGCGCTGTGCCGCTACCCGCAACGCAAAAGATGCTGGGCTTACGATCCCAGCGTGGAGGGGCGCTTTCGGCTTTATAAGGCTTCGATGCGAGAACTCTTGAGCGCAGCTCGGCCGGTAAAGATCCCACGTCTCGAACGAGATATTCGCGTCCCGCTCGATGGCTCAAGTACCGCTGAGTTGCAGGCGCGGCGATTAGTTATCCCCAAGGGCAGCAGCGAAGTCTTGTTTGGGAGTTTCGATTTCAGAGCGCTTGCGGCGGACCTGGCAGCGACGGTGCACGACAGCAGTGCGCTGCGCGAAACGCTGATACAGCGCCACGGCGAGCGCAGGGCAATCGATCTCTGGCGCGCGCTGCGGCGGCTAGTGCAGCAAGGCGGCACGAGCGTTCGCATCGATCTGGCTCACCCGGCGTATCAGCCTTATCGCAACTGCGAGGACCAAATCATCAATGCCGGGCATCGCTTCGGCGCGAGCCTCAGCGCGGCGGAGAAGAAGGCGCTGATCGCATTCGTGGCGACGCTGTGACGCACGCTGAACCCAAGATCTTGGTTGGATTGGTCGGCGCGGGCATACAGCAATCGCTTTCCCCAGCGATGCACGAAGCAGAAGCGCGCCATCACGGCCTGAACTTGCTGTACCAGTTGATCGATCTCGATGTCTTGCGTTGCGGCGCCGAAGCGCTGCCCAAACTGCTCGAAGCCGCCCAGCTGATGGGGTTTGCCGGGCTGAACATCACGTTCCCGTGCAAGCAAGCGGTCATCCCGCTGCTCGACGAACTCTCGCCCGAGGCGGGCGCGATCGGCGCGGTCAACACCGTCATATTCGGCACAGACGGCAGCACCACCGGCCACAACACCGATAGCCCCGGATGGCGCTGGGCATTGCAACACGGCTTGCCGCATGCGGATCTATCGCGTGTTGTCCTGCTCGGCTGTGGTGGCGCCGGTGCGGCGATTGCCGATGCGTTGGTGCGCCTGGGTGCGAAGCACATCTTCCTGATCGATCGCGAGCCGAAACGCGCCGCGGAACTCGCGGCAAGGCTCAATGCGCGCACGAACACTGCATCGGCCGCGCGCGCCGAAGCGACCTCAGACTTGGCCGCAGCGCTCGCTGGTGCAAGCGGCCTGGTGCACGCCACGCCCACCGGCATGGAAAAAATGCCCGGCACACCACTGCCGGCACATCTGCTGCGCAAGGAGCTTTGGGTTGCGGATGCGGTTTATTTTCCAATTGAAACGGCCTTGCTCACAGCGGCGCGCGCATGCGGTTGCGCGACGCTGGACGGCGGCGGCATGGCGGCGGGGCAGGCAGCAGGCGCGTTCCGGCTTTTTACTGGACGAGAGCCGGATGTAGTGCGCATGTATGGGCATTTGCGTCGCTTACTTTGAGTAACCAACCCAGAGTTCGCGAGACCAGACCTGGCGCTGTAGGGTGGCAGATGGGCTCTGGGCTACACATGTTTGGGCGGTGGATTGTGAGCCGCTGCGACTTTGTCCTAGAACTAAGGAATCTCTGAATAAGTCCTCCGCGATCGCGTGGGACTTGTTCAGAGATTCCCTAAAGAACTCGGCCGCGCACCTTTTCCGCAAACACGGTCATCTGCTCACCCAGGTCGGTGCTGTCGGCAGCCAAGAACTCGAGCACCAAATGCTCGACACCGATCGCCTTCAATTCACTGATCTGATCGGCAAGGGCGTTCGGTTCTGCGGCTAGCACCCGTCCGCCATGCAGCGGCATCGGCGCTCGCTCGCCGAGCCGCAGCACACGCGTATCGTTGCGCAGGGTAATAGTTGGAGGATGCGAACGACCAAGAGCGGCGCTGAGCCGTTTCAGCTCGGCGTGGCCACTCTGAATGTCGGCAACACTATGATTGATCGGGTGCCAAGCCGCGCCGGCAGCGGCGGCGCGGCGCAGCGACGCGCGCCCATGCCCGCCCACCCAGATCGGCGGGTAGGGTTTCTGAACCGGCTTTGGTTCAAACTGCAAAGCATCGAATTGCGTGTACTTGCCGGAAAAAGATGGCGCCGGGCTGCTCCACAATTCTTGCATGGCCGCGAGATATTCATCGGTCATCGGGCCGCGTTCTTCGAATGGCGCGCCCAGCATTGCGCTTTCTTCCGCAAGCCATCCGGCGCCGATGCCCACAATCACGCGCCCGCCGCTCAGTGCATCGAGCGAGGAAATCATCTTCGCGGTCACGACGGGATTGCGATAGGGCACGATCAGCACCGTAGTGCCTAAGCGCACCCGCTCGCTTGCTCCCGCAATCACCGCCAACGTTACGAGCGGATCATAGATACAGGCGCCAATACGCGGCACCTGTGCATTGGGCACAATTACATGATCGCTGACCCACACCGAATCGTAGCCCAATTGCTCGGCGCGCAGGGCCGTGCTGCGAATAACTTCCGCGGTCGCGAGGTGACGACAGTTGGGAATCCAGACGCCAAATTGCATATCGAAGCGCTATGCACGCAGAAGGGAAGGGTTTGCTTGAACCTTACCAGCGCATGGCTCCTGCGGCAAGCAGCAGTGGCGGCCGCGTCTGCAAAGGCAAAGCGGTATCGTCTGATATCACGACGTTTTGGCTCCGCGGCGTTCCCGTCGGCAGCTACCAGCCAAGAGTGTAAAATTCTCTGCTATCTCGCGCACCATTGCGTTCCTTTTACACAACTGGTCGGAGGGAAAGTTGAACGAACCGACATTGCAATCGACCCTTTCCGCCGTCGAGCATGCGGAGGCGATGAAAACGTACTTTGCCGAGGGAATCGAACGCGCTCAGGCGCTTGGCAATCGCGGCCCGATTCGCATGGGTGCGGATGGAAAACTCCACCGCGATATTCTTGATGCCTACTGGGAGCTGGGGTTCTACATATTCCAGGGCGTTGTGGGCGCAGAAGAACTGAACGAGTTGCGTGCCGGGGTTGCATGGATGCTTGAGCACGCGCCGGTAAGTCCCGATGCCAAGCACGACTCCAGCGGCCGCCCCGCGTTCGGCGCCGAATTCACGCGCCCGCCTTACCGCTTCGCTAAACCGCTGAGCGATCCGCTTGGCGGAACCGATAAGAACAAGGGCCGCCATCCCGTCAAGATGCACGAGGCAACGCCGCCTGAAGGCTCGCCTGCCTACACCATCGAGCGGCTGCACGGCAATTTGCAGCTGATGGATTCAGCGTTACGGCTCTACGGTCACCCCGGCCTGCTGGCCGTGGCAGAGGCTGTGCTTGGGCCAGATTTCGTGCCCTACAACGAAGTCACCTTTATTAAAGAGCCCGGGCTTGGGCCATCGGTCGCATGGCACCGCGACGGTACCACGCACTGGGATGCCCTTGATTGGGATCATGGAGCGCATGGGTTCAATTTCATGATGCAGCTGTATCCGAGCACAGCGGGTAACGGCGTCTGGATTCTGCCTGGCAGCCACAAGCTGCGCCGCATGAGCATCGAAGAAAAGATCCTTGAAGCAGGTTCGGAGCGCATACGCGGCGCGATTCCGCTGCTGGGTGTCGCGGGCGATACCTTCATACTCAATCGGCAAGTGCTGCATGGCTCGTTTGCCAACTCCTCGCCCGATAGGCGCGTCACGTTGAACATGGGGTTCTTTCCGCGCGCGCGCGTGCAGAACATTACCGCTACGCATCTCGACGGCCGTGTGGTTACCTTCACCACCGAACAAATTCACGAGCGTAGCCGCATGATCGCCATAGGCATCGATGCGCGCCGCCAGCGCTTCCCGCACGAAAGTTCCTATCGTTACCAACCCCTCGTCGGCGACGAAGCGCAAAACCAATGGAGCGAAGCAACGCGGCAGAGCGTCGTCAAGAATTACAACCTGCGCGACATGTACATATGAGCCGATAGTCAGGAGCACTGTTGGCGGCAGGAGGATCCAGTTGGCCTAACAATCAGCGTCGACTGTCTTATTCTGTCGCAGCCTCTCGCTAGGTTTTTTCGGAAGGTACACAATCAGCGGAATGCCGACCGCTGCGCCGCACAACGGGGCTTCACCCTGTACGCTCATTCGCCGCCACCAGCTGCCAACCCCTGCAACGGCGCCAAACTCGCGCGCAACGCGCCCTGCATCAGGTGCACATCTACGCCTGCCGCGAACATGCGGAATCCCTTCGCCCAATAGTCGCGGCTCCACGCTTCGCTCGCCGTCATGCTTGCCAGGGTCTTGTTGTGCTTCTTCCCCGCCGCGACCATCTTATCGACCGCTTCGAGATAGCGCGGGTGATCGAATTGCGCCGGGATGCCCATGAAGTTGGTCAGATCGAAGTGGCCGAGCCATAGTACGTCGACGCCGGGCACGGCGGCAATGGCGTCGATGTTTTCGATGCCCTCCGGTGTTTCGATCAGACAGATGGTGAGCGTGCGCTTGTTGGCGATGCGGATTTTGTCCGCGACGCTGCCGCCTTCGTAGTCGTCGTGGGCGAAACCGAACGCCGCGCCGCGCCGGCCGGTAGGCGGATAGCGTGTGCATGAGACGATGAACTCCGCTTCGGCGGCTGACTTCACCATCGGCGCCATGACGCCCATGACGCCGGCATCCAGTGCGCGGGCGATGTAGGTGTAGTCGTTGGCCGGGATGCGCGCGAGAGGCACCAATCCTAAGCCGCGGCACAGCGCGGCTTGCGTTTTGATCATGTCGTAGTGCGCGCCGTTGTGCTCCATGTCGAGCAGCAGGAATTCGGCGCCAGTTGCTTTCACCATCTGCGGCAGGCCGCTGACCAGAAATTCCCAGCCGAAGGTGCCGAGCACCGGTTGCCCGGCGAGGAGTTTTTGTTTGACGGGATTGGCTTGCATTGCTTCGATTCCTCCCCTAAAGAAAATGCGGTTAGTCGCGTAGCCGTGGCAAGGCTTCGCCGATGACTTCAAGCAGAATGGGCGTCACGCCGCGCTCGATCATACCCAGTTCGCGGGCGGCCGCGCTGGAAACGTCGAGTATGCGCCGCTTGGCGCGCGGGCGCCGGTCGTTGATTTCCAGCACCACGCTGCGGCCGTTCTTCTTATTGGTGACGCGTACCGCGGTGCCGAGCGGCAGGTTTACATGCGCGGCGGTCAGGGCATGCTTATCGTAGCGATCGCCGTTGGCGGTGCGCAAACCATGCAGGCTGGGGTGATAGTACGTTGTCCATCCCCATTGCCGCTCGCCGTAGGTGCCGAGCATCTTGGCATAGGGACCCTTGATGGGTTGGGAGGGGGCCGCCTCCGGCTGCGCCGACGCGCCAAGGACGGCGCATGCGCTCAGTAACAGCAGGACGACTAAACGGGGCATGGCGCTAAGTCAACGCGAAACTCTTGGCGACCAGTTCGTATGAACGCAAGCGGCTTTCGTAGTTGCCGGTGATCGTCAACAACATGATTTCGTCGGCCTCGTAGCGCTCGCGCAACGCTTCGAGTTGCGCGCGCACTTCGTTGGGTGCGCCGATGACCGCGCGCACGCGTTGCTGAGCGATGTAGGCGCGTTCTTGCGCGGTGTACTCGCGCGCTTCAGCTTGCGCCAATGTGGGTATCGGTGAGTCGATCCCCAGCGCCATTTCCAAGCGGCGCAGATCGATGCTATGCGCGAGGCGTTCGGCGTCCTCGCTGCGCTCGGCGCATACGACAAAGGTGCATACCATGGCGCGCGGTTGCGACCGCTGTGGCGAAGCGCGATATTGCTGGCGATAAGCGCGCGTTACTCCATCGCCGCCATGGCCGTTGATGAAGTGGGCAAAAGCGAAGGGCAAGCCGAGCTGGCAAGCAAGGGCGGCGCTGTAATCGGAGGAGCCGAGCAGCCAGATTTCGGGTGTGGTTTCGACCTCCGGCATGACGCGCACCTGCGCGAACGGATGATCGGCAGGCAAACTGCCGTCGAGATATGCGGCCAGTTCATAGACCTGTTGCGGGAAGTTCTCAGCGGCATCGTAGCGTCCGCCGGCGAGCGCTTTTGCCGTGCGCATATCGCCGCCGGGCGCGCGCCCTAAACCCAGGTCGATACGCCCAGGAAATAGCGCTTCCAGCATGCGAAAGACTTCCGCAACTTTGAGTGCGCTGTAGTAAGGCAGCAGTACGCCGCCGGTGCCCACGCGTATCGTCGAAGTGGCCGCCGCGATGCGGCCGACCAAAATTTCCGGGCACGGATCGGCCAACGCGGCGATGGCATGATGCTCGGCCAGCCAGTAACGAGCGAAGCCAAGCTGCTCAGCGCGTTGTGCCAGTTCGATCGTTGCGCGCAGCGCATCGGCCGCGCGATAGCCGGAGATAATGGGAGATTGATCAAGAACGCCGATTTGCATTTGATGCCGATTCTACCCGCAGCGGGCATGCCGCCGAAGAACGCAGGGCGATTCACGGCGGCGCAGGATTGGCGTACCGTTTATTGTCTGCAGCCGTCCGTTAACGAGCATTCGGCTTGAAAGACGGAATCATGGCAATACTAGCTTGGCAAATCAGCGGCGACCACTTTGAGAGGCGCAGTTGCGATTTTCTCTGCCCGTGTATCTAACCTGACGGCGTCGCCGACCAAAGAGGCTTGCGCACCGGGGGATGAATCTGCTGTGGATCGCGCTGATCAGCGTTTTCGTATTCGCCGAGAAGGTCGTGACTGCGGGGCAATTCGTGGCGCGCGCCTCGGGTATGGTGCTCATTGTGACCGCGCTTTGGATGCTCTTTCAAAACGCAGTCACTGTGCCAGGCGTTTGAGTTCGTAGAGCAGATCCAGCGCGGCTTTGGGCGTCAGTTGATCCGGATCGATCGATTCCAACCGAATCAGCGCCGCGTGCGGCACAATCGGTTCAGGCGTTGCCGCATCATTGGCGTCAAGAAATAGATCGGCCTGCCCGCCTTGGCGTAGTTGCTGCTGCTCCAGTTGCGTCAACTTGCGCTTGGCTCTTTCGGTCGTCGCGCGCGGCACGCCCGCAAGCTGCGCGACTTGTATGCCGTAGCTTTGGCTGGCGGGGCCTTCTTCGACGTTGTGCAGGAATACGATGTTTTTGCCATGCTCGACTGCGGCGACATGCACGTTGGCGATCTGCTTCAGTTCTTGCGCCAGGTGCGTTAACTCGAAGTAGTGCGTGGCGAACAACGTGTAGGCGCCGTTGACTTCCACCAAATGCCGCGCGATGGCCCAGGCCAAGGCGAGGCCGTCGAAGGTTGAGGTGCCGCGGCCGACCTCGTCCAGCAGCACTAAGCTGTCGCGCGTGGCGTTGTGCAGGATGTTGGCCGCTTCGCTCATTTCCATCATGAAGGTGGAGCGCCCCCCGGCCAGATCGTCCGCCGAGCCGATGCGCGTGAAGATGCGGTCGATCGGACCGATGCGCGCGCTCTGCGCCGGCACGTAGCAGCCGCAGCACGCCAGCAAGACGATGAGCGCGCTCTGGCGCATATAGGTCGATTTGCCGCCCATGTTGGGGCCGGTGATGAGCAGCAGTTGGCGCGCACGCGACAAACGTGTGTCGTTGGGGATGAAGTGCTCGACCGCTTGCTCGACGACGGGGTGGCGGCCGCCGACTATCTCGATCACCGCATCGCCGGTGAACTCAGGCGCGATCAGGCGCAGCGTTTGCGCGCGCTCGGCCAACGCGCACAGCACGTCGACTTCCGCAATAGCGCGCGCCAGGCGCTGCAATGCCGCGATGTGCGGTGTGAGCGCATCGAGCAATTGCTCATACAGCAGCTTCTCGCGTGCCAGTGCGCGCTCGTTGGCGGAGAGCGCTTTGTCTTCGAACGCCTTAAGTTCGGGCGTGATGTAGCGTTCGGCGTTCTTCAGCGTTTGGCGGCGGCGATAGTCGTCCGGCACGCTCTCCGCATAGCTGCGCGAGACTTCGATGTAGAAGCCGTGCACGCGGTTGTATTCGACTTTCAGCGTCGGAATGTTGGTGCGTGCTTTTTCGCGCGCTTCGAGTTGCAGCAGGAATTCGCCGCTGTTGCCTTGCAGCGCGCGCAACTCGTCCAAATCGCTGTTGAAGCCGTCGCGTATCACGCCGCCGTCGCGCAGCAGCGCGTTCGGCTCATCCTGTAATGTGCTTTGCAGTATCTGCAATAAGGTGCGGTCGTGGTCGAGCGCTTGCGCCAATTCGAGCGCGCGCGGCGCGGGCAGCGGTGCAAGCGCGGCGGCAATTTCCGGTAGCTGCGTTAAGCTGTCGCGTACTGCGGCAAGTTCGCGTGGCCGCGCCGAGCGCAAGGCGATGCGGCCGGTGATGCGTTCGATGTCGCTGAGATGCTGCAAACGTTGGCTTAGCGGAGTGCGCTGCGCGGTGGGGAGCAACGCCTCGATGGCGGCATGGCGCGCACGCAGCGGCGCACGCGCGCGCAGCGGGTGATGCAGCCAGTGACGCAGCAAGCGGCTGCCCATGCTGGTCGCCGTGGTGTCGAGCAGACTCAATAATGTCGGCGCCGCTTCGCCGCGCAGCGTCTCGGAAATTTCCAGGTTACGGCGAGATACTGCATCCAGGGTCACATAGTCACCGAAACTGGAAGCAGATATACCGTGAATATGGGGCAGAGTATTGCGCTGAGTGTGCTGCACGTAGGTCAGCACTGCGCCGGCGGCGCGCACCCCGAGCGGCAGTTCCTCGACGCCGAAACCACGCAAATCGGCGCTCTGAAATTGCTTGCACAAATTGCGCCGGGCACTGTCCAGATCGAAGTGCCACTGTGGCCACGTCTTGAACGCGACATCGTTTGCTTGCGCCGCAATGCGTTCGTGGCCCTCGGGCACCAGCACTTCCGCCGGTTTGAGCCGCGCGAGTTCCGTCGTGAGCAGAGCGCCCGGCACTTCGGCCACGACGAATTCGCCGTTGGCGAGATTGAGCCAAGCGAGCCCCAGCGATTTGCCCTCGGGGCAAAGGCCGAGCAAGAGGCAGTCCTCGCGCTCGCTGAGCAGGCCCGCGTCGGTCAGGGTGCCGGGCGTAACGATGCGCGTGACTTTGCGCTCTACCGGGCCTTTGCTCGCGCCGACTTCGCCGACTTGTTCGCAAATGGCGACGGACTGGCCGAGTTTGACCAGCTTGGCGAGGTACTGCTCCAGCGCATGTTGCGGCACGCCCGCCATCGGGATCGGCGCGCCGGCCGAAGCGCCGCGCTGCGTGAGCGTGATGTCGAGCAACTTGGATGCGGTGACGGCGTCGTCGTAGAACAGCTCGTAGAAATCGCCCATGCGAAACAGCAGCAACATATTCGCGTGCTCGGCTTTGGCGCGCAGATATTGCTGCATCACCGGCGTGTGCGCGGAAAAATCGGTGTGGGCGGGGCTGTTCACGATGAGATCGGTCGTTGCGGCCGCAGTTTAGCAGGGGCGGAACAGGCACAGGGCTGCACGCCCGGTCTGCTGTGTTAATTCACGTCGATGCAGTTCGCTTCATTGCGGTTGAGATTCTTGTGCGCGAGCCGGTTCGTACGCAAAGCGGCAAGCTGGGTGCGCCAGGCTGGGTCAAGCGCCGCCTCCGTTTGCCCGGCTTCGATCAAAGCTTCGGCGCCGACGATGGCACGCGCCCAAATGGCATATTGCAAAGGCGTGGCGTAGTCGCGATTGTCGATTGGGTAGTCGAGTCTCGCGCCCGCCTTTTTCAGCAGTGCCAGAAACGGTTTGATGCGCGGCGAGTCCGGCACATTGCCGCTGTAGTAGATGAGCGACTCTATCGGCGTTTGCCCAGGGTACCGGTCCGCGCCGTGCGGATCGCCGTCGGGTTGGAAGCCTTTCGCTTCGATCAGCCAGCGCGCCACGTTGAGGGCGGCGCCAGACGCGGCGGCATTGAGCAGCGTCAGGTTTTCGTCCAAGGTATGTCCGCGCAGCGTGATTGGCGTGCCCGCGGCGAGCAAACTTTGCAGCTGATCGAGCCGATCGAGTTGCGCCGCCAGCCAGGCCGCTTGGCGGCGCGCGCCCGCGTCGCTTACCGGCAGCAGTAGCGCGAGTTGAGCAGCGTCGCCCAGTAGTACGCTGACTTCCAGCGCATTCAGACTAGGCAAATAGAGGCCTTCACAGGTGCGCCCGTCGGTTCCCGCAGAACTGGAACTCTCTATGCGCGCGCCAAGCTCAATGAGCTTTTTGATGGAATCGGGCGCGCGCGCCTGCGTGGCATGAAGCAGAAGTTGATCGATGAAACCGAGGTCCGCACAGTCTTTCGCGCAGCGCTCGCGGGCCTGCATCAGCGCGGGTGCGTCGTTGGCCAATACCGCCGCGCGTACCGCCTGTTGTAGAGCCTGAGCATGTTTGCTCACTGCCGCGTCGCGTGCTGCCACGCCAAACCAACCGAGGCACGCGAGCAACAGCAAGGATTGCAAACCGAGTACGGCCCAGAGTGCCGGGGAGACGGGGCGAGTGCGGCGCGCATAGACGGCGTTGGCGATCCAACTCAACAAGTTCAGCAGCGGAAAGGCGACGAACAAGCCGATATCGCGCCCCAAATGCGGGAACCATCCACCGCTGCTGCCCGCATCCGCCCACCAGAACAGCAGCGGCACGACCACGGCCGTCAGGCCCAATATCCAGCAGGTGTAAAACAAAGGGTCGCGTGCCTTGCGCGGCTCGGCCTGCCTAGTGTTCATCCTTGGTACGGATCCCGAACCGCATCAGGCGCGCGCGATGTCGCGGCTATTGGCGTGATTCGGACAGCTCCTGGTAGATGAGCCATTTGCCTTGCGGGGATTGCCCGACCAATAAACTAATCGGACTGGTGCGGCCCTTGAGTGCGGAGTAGCGTGCTGCCGCAACGCGCACCTGATCGCCTTCCAGCATGTAAGCGATCCTGGAATAGGTGTTGCGCTCGCTATTGGCTTTGGCGGCAGGCAGCAACGCCCGCAGCAATGTTTTGTAGTCCGCGCCCGGATAGACGGTATCGCTGGGATTACCCATCGGAAATGTGCGTCTGATAGTGACAATCGCTTCCGCTGCGTACAGTTCGGTAATGGCGGGATCGTAAGACTGTTCCAGCGCGATGAACTGCGCAAAGAGTTGCTTCGCCGCCTCGAGGCGTGCATCGTCCGCCCGCGCCAGCATGCTTGCCGCAAGGCAGGCGAGGGTGATCAACAGTTTTGCTGTTCGCATCGAACCGCTCATTTTTCCACCAAGGGCACGAAATCGTACTCGCCAATGCCTTGCAGTACGAGGAAGGTCGTAGAAGTCGGCCCGCCGTTGGTCACGAGATGCGGACGCTTTGCCGCGACCGCGTATGACTCAGCCGGGCCGAGCCGCACCTCTTGCTTCGGCTCGCGCAGAAACAGCCGCAAACTGCCTTCGATCACATAGAAAGTATCTTGCACGTTCGTGTGGAAATGCCAGGGCACTTTCTGCGTCGGCGAAATCTTCAGTTCACTAATGCGGAAACCCGGGCGCGATGCATGCTCGGTGCGGTGTTCCACCTCGAACAGGTGGCCGCCGTCCGGCAGGGGCTTGGGAGTGTGTGCGCGAGGCGTGCTCATGCGCTTAGGCTGAACCCTTCGTAGTTGCGCGCGGCCACACCGTCGCAAATCGTACGATAGTGCGCCATGCCGCCGGGGTAGGGCATGAACACCCGCGGTTTGCCGGGGATGTTGGCGCCGAGATACCAGGAGTGTTTCGCTTGCGGCAGCAGCGTCGCCGCCGCCGCCCGATTAACCTCGGCGACCCACTTGTCCATTGCTTCTGCACTGGTTTCGATACGCGTCAAGCCGTGTTTGCGCATGTGAGCGATACAGTCGGTGATCCATTCGACGTGCTGCTCGATCGCAACCGGCATGTTGCACAGCACCGACGGGCTGCCGGGACCGGTGATGGTAAACAGGTTCGGAAACCCGGCCACTTGCAAGCCGAGATAGTTGCGCGGCCCCGCTGACCATGCGTCGGCCAGCGAAACGCCGCCGCGGCCGCGAACATCCATGCGTAGCAGCGGACCGGTCATGGCGTCGAAACCGGTGGCGAACACGATAATGTCGAGCGCATGGTCGCCGGCGGTGGTGCGAATGCCGTGCGGCATGATGCGCTCAATCGGTGTGGCGCGCAGATCGACTAGCGCGACGTTGCTGCGGTTGAATGTTTCGAAATAGTCGGTATCGATTGGCGGGCGCTTGGCGGCGTAGGGGTGGTCGATGTCGGCCAGCTTCGCAGCCGTGGCTGGATCTTTAACAATGCTGCGAATCTTGTTCTTGAGAAACTCGGACGCGGTGTCGTTGGCCGCTTTGCTCACTAACAGATCCTGGAAGGTGGCGCGAAATTGCAAGCCGCCTCGTTCCCAAGCCGCTTCGTACAGAGCTTGTCTTTCCTCCGGCGTGACCTGCAGCGCGGAGCGCTCGTCGATGGCGAAGGGATGGCCATTGGTCGTGGCGTGCATCAATTGCCGGATGCTCTTGGCATTTTGCTTGACGTAGCGTTTGAACTCTTCGGTCAAGGGCACATTGCGCGCCGGCACGCTGTAGTTGGCAGTGCGCTGGAATACAGTGAGGTGCGCGGCGGTGGCGGCGATGACCGGCGTTGCTTGTATGCCGGTGGAGCCGGTGCCGATTAGTCCGACGCGTTTGCCGGAAAAATCCACGCCTTCGTGCGGCCACTCGCCGGTGTGGTACCAGCGGCCGGCGAAGCTGTCCAAACCCGCAATCTTTGGTACGTTCGCAGCGGACAAACAGCCGACGGCGGTGATGAGAAATCGGGTCGTAAACCGCTCCCCACCTTCCGTGCCGACTTGCCACACATTGGCGTGCTGGTCGTAGTGGACGGACTTTACGCGCGTGTTGAACTGGATACTGCGCTTGAGTTGAAAGCGGTCGGCGACGTGGTTGAGGTAGCGCAGAATCTCGGGCGGCTCGGGATAGCGCTCGGACCATTCCCATTCCTGCATCAATTCTTCGGAAAACGAGTAGCAGTACGAATGGCTTTCGGAATCGCAGCGCGCGCCCGGATAGCGGTTCCAATACCAAGTGCCGCCTATGCCAGCGCCGGCTTCGAGCACGCGCACCTCGAGTCCGAGCTTATCGCGCAGGCACAACAACTGATAAAGCCCAGAGAATCCCGCGCCGACGATGAGCGCGTCGAGCGTGGGCGATTGTTGATCCGACTGAGGTGCGGCGGCTGCGCTTGAAATCGAGGCGTTGCTCACGAAAATTCTCTGTTTGCGCTGACACTAGTATTTGCCGGCAATTTTGGCACAAAGCCTCAATCGACGTTTTGCCGCATAATCGCGCAGACGGTCCATTCAATCCCTATGTGTGAGTAAACCATGCAAATGCGCAAGTTAGGAGCGGCCAACCTGCAAATCGCCCCGCTTGTGTTCGGCGGCAATGTGTTTGGCTGGACCGCCGATGAGACCATGTCATTCCGGCTGCTCGACGCGTTCGTCGGCGCGGGCTTTAACTGTGTCGACACGGCCGATATGTATTCGCGTTGGGTGCCCGGGCACACCGGCGGAGAATCGGAAACTATCATCGGCAAATGGATGAAGCAGCGCGCCTGCCGCGACAAGATCGTTCTTTTGACCAAAGTCGGCATGGACATGGGCGACGGCAAGAAGGGGTTGGCGCGCAAGTACATTCTGCAGGCGGTGGAGGATTCGCTGCGCCGGCTGCAAACCGACTACATCGATTTGTATCAATCGCACACCGATGATGCCGAAACGCCGCAGGAAGAGACACTCGAGGCCTACGCGCAGCTCGTAAAGCAGGGCAAAGTGCGCGCGATCGGCGCATCCAATTTCAAAGGCGAGCGCTTGAAGCAAGCACTGCAAATCAGTACCCAACGCGGTTATCCAAGCTATCAGTGCTTGCAGCCGCATTACAATTTATGTGAGCGCGCCGACTACGAAAGCGACCTTGAGCCCGTGTGCGCCGCCACTAATTTGGCAGTCATTCCCTATTGGGCGCTGGCGGCGGGGTTTCTCACCGGCAAGTATCGTTCCGAAGGCGATCTGACGAAGAGCGCGCGCGGTGGTGGGTTAAAAAAGTACTTGAACGAACGCGGCCTGCGGATTTTGGCGGCATTGGATACGGTAGCCAAGGACAAGCAAACCTCGCAAGCGGCCGTTGCGCTGGCTTGGTTGCTCGCGCGCCCGAGTGTGACGGCGCCGATAGCCAGCGCCACAACATTAGAGCAGCTGCAAACGCTGATTGACGGCGTTCAATTGAAGCTCGATGCCCCCGCGATTGAGATTCTGAATCGTGCCAGCGCCGGTAGTTCAAACAACTAGGCTCGTCTCAGATAATGCAGGAGGCCCGCTGCATGCAGCCTTTGCTTGCGGCACTATGCGGGTCATTATGCATCGCCCTATCGCTACTACCGCCGGTTTTAGGCAGTGCGCCGCGCTGGCGCTGTGTTGGTTGTTGGTGTGGTTTGCGCAGAGCACATTAGCGGCTAAGACGGTCGCGATCGTCGGTGCGGCGGTGATTCACCCTGAGCGCGAACTCGTTGAACACGACCGCACTCTGATCATCGAAGATGCGCGTGTTCTCGCTATTGGTGCGGCGGGCGACACGTCCATCCCGGCTGAGGCGCAGATTATTGACGCCCGAGGCAAGTGGGTAATGCCAGGCCTGATCGACGCGCACGTGCATTTCTTTCAATCCGGGAACTTCTTTGCTCGCCCCGACGTAGCGAACTTCGAAGGCTATGTTTCGTACGCAGACGAAACCGCACGTAACAAAGCACGTTTGCCAGCGACCTTCAAAATTTATCTCGCCAATGGCGTAACCGGCGTGATCGATGCCGGCGGGCCGATGTGGAATTTTGATGTGCGGGCGGCGGCACGCGAAGCGGCGGCCGCACCTAACGTTGCCGTTGCCGGTCCGCTGTTGTCGACAATCGATGCCCCGCGCTTGAATCTGGGCGATCCGCCCATCATTCGGGTCGAATCGGCGCAAGCGGCGCGCGAGCTAGTTAGACGGCAAGCTCGATCGCAGCCGGATTACATCAAGGTATGGTTCATTCACAATCAAGGCGACGATTTGGCCGAGCAAGAGTCGATGGTCGCCGCCGCGGGCGAAGAGGCGCATGCGGCAGGCATTCGCCTCGCGGTGCATGCCACCGAACTGGCTGTGGCGAAAGCGGCGCTGCGCGCGGGTGCGGATTTTCTTGTGCACTCGGTGGAAAACGAAACGATCGATGACGAATTCATTGCGCTCGCTTTGCAGCGCAAGGTCTTGTACTGTCCAACTCTAGCCGTTTACACCGGCTATCAAGAGGCTCTGTCCGGTCACTGGCAACCCACCGCAATCGAAGCGCGGCGCGCAGATCCAGACATCGTAAGCGCACTGCGTAGCGGCAGCGGTCTGCCGCGCAAGTTATTCCCTCATGATGTATCGCGGCTGATTTTGCAGCACTATCTGCCGCGGCGCGCGCCGATTATGGCGGAAAATCTGCGCAGAGCCGCGGCGGCTGGGATCAGCGTGGTGATGGGCACGGACGCCGGCAACATCGGCACTTTGCATGGTCCTGCTATCCATCGTGAAATGGCGACGATGGCGCAGTCGGGGATGCCGCCGATGCAGATTCTTCAGGCAGCCACGAGCAACGGCGCTAAAGCGCTTAACCGAGCAAACGAGCTCGGCGCGCTACGTCCGGGCATGCGCGCGGACCTGATAGTTCTCAACGCCGACCCGTTGCAAGATGTGGCGAATCTAGCCGTCTTGGACCGCGTGATCAAAGACGGTGTAGTGTTCGATCCAAACGAGTTGATGCGTGCCGCGGGGACGCCCTAGGCTCCCGCGGCGGCGGCGCCGCGCAGCCGCCAACGTGCGAGTCGTGCTAGGGCAGTTCGCGGCGGCGCGCGTCGCTCGAGAGATGGACAAAGCGCTGGATCACCCAGTCCAGCACGAACCAAGTCGCCAGGAAGGCGATGCACTCGAGCAGAAAACTATGAAACTTGTAAAACACTTCGGCGATCAGCAGTGCAAGGCCCAAAGCCGGGAGTTGCTCGGACAAAAAGCGCTTGAGCGACAGGGAACGCAGCAGCGTGTACATGACGTTGTTCCTTTATTGGCAAGTTGCGGGTCCGAATTGGCTAGATCGCGGATAAATCAATGGTGAACATGCCGCGCCCGTGTGTCGCACAGACCAGCTTCTTGTTCATCCAGAAAAGCTCATCTACCGAGCAGTTGGTAGGCCCCTCGTTGCCGGGCGACCAACTGGCTCCGCCATCCTCACTGGCGAAAATGCCGACCTCGCTGCCGGCATACAGAAAAGCACGGCGCGCCGGGTGAATCGCAATGGTTCGGATCGGCACGTCCGGTAGCGGGGCCGAGATATCGCGCCACGTTGCGCCGCTGTCCGTAGTCTTCCACAAGTTGCCGGCGCTGTAGCCGCCGAAACAAATGTAAACGGTCTGTTTGTCGCTTGGGTCGATAACGATACGGGTGCAGTAGCGCCGCGCCAATAGAGGCGTTGGACCATTGGTGTCGATGCGTTGCCAGATGGGCGTGAGCGACGTGCCGTTGATGGTCTTGAAGATCGCGCCGTCGATATGGCCGACCCAAACCAGATCCGAATCACCGCGAGCGACGGCAATAGCGCTAATGAAATTGCCGGTCGGTGCCTTGATTGCGCTCCAGCGCGGACCGCTATTTTTGGTGTTCGGCGTTTTCGCGTCATTGGTGCGCCACAACGACGAGCCGCCGCCCAAAATGCGGTTGGAATCGTTGGGGTCGAGCACGAATGGCGCGATGAACAGCGTTTTTTGCGTCATCGAATCGGGGATGCGAAACGGCGCCGGCTTCCAGTCCCAGCTATTGGTCGCGGAATTCCAAAACTGCCCGTTGATGTACCGATCGCCGCGTTGATCATCGGAACTGGCGCCGTCCGTATTGCGGTGAATGCCAAGATACACGTACTCACCGTAAAACACTTTGGCATCGGTCGAATCGGCGGCACACCAACCGCCGTCGCCGCCAAAAATCGTGGTCCAAGCCTCGCTGCCGGCGGCAGGTTTGTAGCAAAGGGTGCCATTATCCTGTGCGCCGCCGATGATGACGCCGGTCGCGGCATTGCCGGCAGCGCCATAGAACTGGGTTACGGCATAGGTGTTGTTGAGTTCTTGCCAGCCGCTCACGAATGGTTCGTCCGCGTCGTTGCCGGCAGTGGTCACGTCGCTCGCGCGGTAAATGCCGCCGTCGTTGCCGAAAAATACCGTGCGGTTGGTCGTGCCGTTGTACTGCCCGTGCGCAACGATGCTATGGTGGTCGGCGTGCACCGAGCCGCTATCCCACCAAGTCGAGATCGGCCGCAGCGTGTCGCCGCCGTCCAAGCTGCGCCACAGATCCAGCCCGCCGACGATCACCAGGTTTTCATTGATCGGATCGCCGGCCCAAATGGTGTTTGCGTACCAGCCTTGATCGCTCAAGTAGTGTGCCGGGCGGCCGGCTGGTGTTTGATTAGCACGTCGGGTGTAGCTTTTGCCGCCGTCGGTAGAGCGCCAGATTTCGCCTTTGGCGACGTCGATCGAGGCATAGACGATGGCCGCGTTCTTCTTCGCGTAAGTTAGTTCCACGCGGCCTTCCCATGGGCTTGCGTGTGCGGCAACTTTCCATGTTTTGCCGCTGTTGGTGGAATAGAACGCTGCGCCGCGATCCAAGCTGCCCGCGACCGCGCGCGTGCTCAACGACGGCGAAAAGCGCACGTCGCCCAGCGGTTCGTCCAAGACTTTGCTCCAGCTGTGGTGCTTGGCGTCCGTGCTGCGAAACAGTCCTTGCGGGGTCGCCGCGAGCAGCGTCTTGCCATTTCTAGATATGGCGAGACGATTGATTAGCTGAAGTTCCGCGCTGTCGGTGCCCGTGAGATGCGCCCAGTTGCTGCCATCGGTGGTGAAGAATATGCCGCCGCCGCGCAAGGCATCGACATTGGAGAAGCCCTCGCCGGTTGCGGCATACATGATGTTCGGATCACTTGGATGCATGACCAAGCAGCTCACAGCCAGATTGGCGAGGAAGTCATTTACCGGTTCCCAGTGCGAGCCGCCATCAACGGTGCGCCAAACCCCGCCGCCGGCACTGGCGGCCCACATCATCTGTGGTTGCGTGGGATGACACACGATACTGCGCGTGCGCCCGCCGATATTGCCGGGGCCGATGGGTACCCAGGCTGCTTGCGTCAAACCGGCTAGGCGTTGCAAGCCGCGCGCCACGCGTACCGGTGCGCCGGTCGGTATGCCTGCCACGGAGCGCTGCGCGCGCGCCTCGCGCCGTGCCTGTTGCAGTCTCTCGCCGGCGTTTGTCAGCGCTGCGGGCGTCGGTGCTTGCCCGTTCTCGTCTTTAATCTGGAGTCGGCGAAAGCGCTCGCGTCCGCGCGGCATGTCGGGGAACTCAATTCTGCGCACCGCGCGCCGCAGTTTGCCTTCAGACATCTTGGCGAAAGCGGTTGGCGTGAGGCCACGCAATTCTTCCAGCAAACGCACTTGTTCCACGGATATGCTGATGCCGCGATTCTCGCTCAGCCAGGTCATGTGCTCAGTGAAAGTCTTGCTGGGCGTTTCATCGAATGGCGTTGCCATGGGCTAGTTCCTCTCGTTGGCTCAATGCGGCCGCACGGGTTAACTACGGACGCAATGCGCGTGGCCGTGAAGCGACCCAACTGCGAACCGCAAACTCCCAGATCGGCGCTCCCGTGTCGCGCCGCGCTGCGCATAAGACAGTTTGCCCAGCTTTATCACCCCGATCCAACAAATAAAAAACGCGCTCGCCGTGCACGCAGACTTCGCGCGCGCTCGGCGCCACATTTGGGAGTGGCGAGGCGTCAGCGCAGCGCAGAGTGGCTTCCCGCGGTTCTGCCACACAGCGCCCAGAAGTAAGGTTGATGTGAAGCATCCCGGCGGCGCAATGGCTGGTCTTCGACATCACTTGCGGGCCGGGAGGCGCCCCCCCCTGGTAGCGTTGCTGGGCGTGCCACTGCAAATCCAACTCGCTGTCTTCCAATGCGCAGCGATAGTCGAAGAATTCATCGGGTTTAAGCGTGATATCAGCCCAGGCCGGAAACGGCGCGTCGATAGTGACGGTCGAGCAGAGCGCGCCGTCACTTGCGCTTAGCGCGGCAAGTTCCAACTCCAGGCCTGCGGTAAGCCGCGCCACAACCACTTGCTGCGTCGACGCCGCGATGGGTCTACCGGCCACCGCTGAGCGCCAGAGCACACGGCCGCTCCCCGACTGGAGCGCGACAACGTCGGGCGTTTCGTCACCGAGATAGGCGACGGCGCCGTCGTGGCTCAGCACGCCCAGAGGGAATCGCAGCGAAACTGTCCGTGGCTTGGAACCCATTGCCGACACCGCTAGTTTCTTGAGTTAAGGATTCGCATCAACTGACGTTCCTTGCGCATTTGCGCCACGAATGTCCAACTCAGGCGAGAAGCTTATGTTAGCGCCGTCTCGCCACCGGCGCCAGCGTGCTGCTGTAACGTTAGCCGGGAAGTTTGCTCTGAGGTTGGGGGCATGCCACGCTTGCGTGCGCCTTCGCCCACGCGCTTGCGCCGCAACCGGCTGCCCTGCCTGTGGCAAAGCAAGCTGTCAGCAAGTAGCCGCCGGTGGGTGCTTCCTAGTCAAGCATTTCCCCGGCGCAGAACACGCCCGGAAGTTTCTGCAGCATGAGCCGCTCGTCGAGCGCCTCGAAGGTGACTCCGCCAGCAGTACTGATCGCTTCTTCGAGCGGGCGCGGCGCGACCAAGTTGAGCGGATACGACTTGATCGTGTCGACTAAGCGAGCGACGTTGTTGCCGGCATCAGCACCCAGGCATTCGCGCAGCAACGCTGCTTTCACGCCCTCGAGTCCCGTCGCCTTGCGGAGAAAGTTGCTAAACGATTCTGCGCCGCGTGGACGCGCTAACGCGCGCGCCAAACGCGCGTGATCGCGTCCTGGGGCCAGATCGAGCAGCAACGTCGCGCTACGGCCAGCGGCAAGTGCATCGCGCAGCGGCGCGGAAAGAGCATAAATCAGGCCGCCCTCGACACCGGTGGCAGTGACGACGAACTCGCCTTGCTGCCGCAACCGCAGTCCATTCTCATCGATACAGCTGGCGATGACGGATTTCACCGGCAGCCCGGCAAACTTGTGGCGGAAGTGCTCGCTCCAGCCAACGTCGAAGCCGCAATTTGCCGGAAGCAAAGCGGCTAGCGCAATTGCGTGTTGCTGCAGAATTGGCACCCAGGCTGCATCCGAGCCCAAGCGTGGCCAACTGCCGCCGCCGAGCGCGAGCACCGTCGCGTGCGGCTGCCGATGGTGTTCGCCATGCGGTGTTGCAAAGCGCAGTGCACCGCTATCGCTCCAGCCGCGCCAGCGATGCCGCGCGTGCATGCGCACGCCCATGGCGCGCAAACGGTGTAACCAAGCGCGCAGCAGCGGCGCTGCTTTGAAGTCCGTCGGGAATATGCGCCCCGAGCTGCCAACGAAAGTTTCGATGCCGAGCTGGTGTGCCCAGACGCGCAGGGCGTTAGGCTCGAGCGCACGCACTATCGCTTCGAGTGCCGGACGGCGCGCGCCGTAACGCGATAGAAACGGCTCAATCGGTTCTGCGTGCGTGAGATTCAAGCCGCCCTTGCCGGCCATCAAGAATTTGCGGCCAAGCGAAGGCATGCTGTCGAAGACATCGACGCGACAGCCGTTTTGAGCGGCCGCTTCGGCGGCCATGAGTCCGGTTGGACCGCCGCCGATGACTGCGACGAGCGCCGTGCTCATTTAATCTGGCAAGCGTTTAGTGCGGGCAACCGCCGCGACCGCTATGACTTTTGCTCGCTGACGCGCAAGTCGAACTGAATCTTACCGAAGTCGCCCGATTCGATGTTCACGTAGTCGATGCCGGCGCTGACCCAGCCTGAACGCCGCGCGACCAAAGCCAGCGCCATTGGCGCCTTGGCGCCGCCGAGCATGGCGCCGAGCACGGCTTCATGCCCATCGCCGGCGGCGAACGGCAGCAATTCCACGCGCACCAGCGAGTACCAGCCCGTGAGGACGTACACGGCGGCTTCCGCCGTGACCACGACAGCGATACGCGCGTTCTTATCGTCGAGCTCGGGCGCGTTGTCGGCGATGTCGATAAACCAGTCGTTTAGTTTCGCGGCGAAACCTGGGTCGGCGAGGTAGGCAATCCAAGCGTTGATGCTCGCGCTCAGTCCAAGCTTCTGGCGTCCCGAGGGTTGCAGCGCGCGCAGCTTGGTCACCATATGCCAGCTCAGCCCCTGTTGTCCCCACCATGCTTTATCGACGGCGAACAAACTGCCGTCGAATGCTACCGTGCCGCTGCTTGCTCGACTCATCGTCGTGGTCCTCTCTGAAGTTAGCAACGCACTGCGTCGTTGCTAGCGTACGGTTTGTGCGTTTTGGCCAAATAGAATCTTGCGCGATTCTTCGGTGCTCACCGATGGGGCGGTATTGATCTCCTTTGCCTTTTCGTAAGCACGCACGACCGCAGGACGTGCTTTGATCGCCTCGAACCAGCGCTGCAAGTTGGGAAAATCTTCCAGCTTTTGGCGCTGCCGCTCGTGCGGCACAATCCATGGGTAGCACGCCATATCGGCGATGGAATACTCACCCGCAACGAATGCGCGATCAGCCAAGCGCTTGTCGAGCACCGCGTAAAGGCGCGCGGTTTCATTCACGTAGCGGTTGATCGCATACTCGATTTTTTCCGGCGCGTACTGCGTGAAGTGGTGGTTCTGCCCGAGCATCGGTCCGAGGCCGCCCATTTGCCAGAACAGCCATTGCAACACTTCGGCGCGCCCGGCCGTGTCCTGCGCGATGAAGCGTTTGGTCTTGTCGGCAAGATAGAGCAGCATCGCGCCGGATTCGAATAGCGATACGGGTTTGTCCGCGCCGGCGGGCTTGTGATCGACCATCGCGGGAATGCGATTGTTCGGCGCGATCTTCAGAAACTCGGGCTGAAACTGTTCACCCTTGCCGATGTTGATGGGAATGATCTGGTAGGGCAGGCCCGCTTCTTCTAAGAAAATGGTGAGCTTGTGGCCGTTGGGAGTGGTCCAATAGTAGAGGTCAATCATTCGGTACTCCTATGAGGATGGCCGCATGAATAAGAATGCATGTTACTCATGACCGTGTACGTAATTGAGTATCTGGGTAAGCGCGTCAGCGGCGACGCCTATCGCGCCGTTGTGTGTATTGACCGCGCACGAGCAAGTCACTACGCTCGGTTTGCCAAATCGTGAAACTGCATGGGGAAGCGTTATGCAAAAATCCATCTTATCATCCGCCATCATGCTCGCTCTTGCTTTGATCGGTTGCGAGTCCACCGGCGAGGTTAAAACCGGCGACACCAAAGCGAAGACGCCGACTACGGGCTCCGCAGGCGGCGCCAGTGCACAAAGCGTCAACGCGGCACTCGAGCGCTGCGACCGCCCGCTCGGCACGCTCTCGGTCGTGGAGGATACATCCCAGCCCTGGTACGGCGAGCTCACACGCCAGCATCAGCTTGGCTCGACCGTGCCGCTGCTGCGGCTGATGGTGCAGCAGAGCAATTGCTTCGTCGTGGTGGAACGCGGCCGCGCGCTGCAGCAAGGCGTCAAGCAAGAGCGTGAACTCGAAAAAGACGGCGAACTGCGCAAGAACAGCAATTTCGGCAAAGGTCAGATGGTGGCAGCCGACTACAGCATGACGCCGTCGATTACCTTCAGCCAATCCGACGGTGGCGGTGTGGTTGGCGCGATTGCTGGCCGCATCAGCGGCGCGGTCGGTGCGGTGATCGGCAACACCAAATCGCGCCAGGCGGCTACCGTTCTCACGCTGGTCGATAACCGCTCCGGCGTGCAAGTCGCCGCGGCAGAGGGGAGCGCTTCGCGCACCGACATCAATGTGTTCGGCGGGTTGTTCGGTGGTGGCGCGGGCGCGGGTGTGGGCGGCTACACGAACACGGCCCAGGGCAAGGTGGTGGCCGGCGCATTCCTCGATTCTTACAGCCAACTCGTCAAAGCGGTGAAAAATTACCGGCCGCAAGAAGCCACCGGCCCGAATGGTATGGGAACGGGCGGGGCGTTGGAAGTGAAATAGCGGCTGTTGCACTCCAGAACAAGGCCACCCGAGTACAAACAGAACAAGGCCACCCGAGTACAAACTATTGTAGGGCGCCATTTGTACCATTTACGCCGGATGGGCAAAGTTGTATAAGCTCGTAGTTGCGTGGGCCAGCGACCGCGAGTTGTATACGGTGGCGCGATGGAACCGGCTCCAGTCTTTACCGAATTACACTCTAGGAGGTTGATCATGGAAGAGACCAAGTTCGCACTCGATCGTCGTGATTTCTTGCAGTTCGCAGCCATGGCGGCTGCGGTCGGCACAGCGGTGTCGTTGCCGGTGGCCGCGAACGCCGAAGAGGGTGGCACGGATTTCACCCGTTGGCTCGATGGCATTTCTGGCAAGCAGAAAGTCGTGCTCGATGTGCGCGAGCCCAACGATGGTATGGCGATGGCTTGGGCATGGGTATATTTGTTTACCGGTCCGCAAGCGTATGGCGTCAAGGAAAGCGATCTCGGCACAGTAATGGTGTTTCGTCACAACGCGATTCCGTTTGTGCTGAAAGATGAGATGTGGAAAAAGTACAAGCTCGGCGAGTATTTCAAAATCACCGATCATGCGGCCAAAGCACCGGCGCTTCGCCATCCCTACTACACGACGCCGGTCGATCCGAGCGTGGAAAACATGACCCTAAAGCACGCCATTGATCGCGGCGTGAAAGTGGCGGGGTGCGACATGGCCATACACCATTACAGCGGGCAGGTCGCCAAGCAGATGGGCTTGAAGCATGAGGACGTGAAGAAGGAATGGATGGAAGCCACTCTGCCAGGTATTCTACATGCGCCCTCGGGTGTGGTTGCCATCCAAGGCGCGGTCAGCAAAGGTTGTTCGTACATCTTCGCTGGCTAACTGAGCTGAATCGGTCAGCGCGCGGGGATGTGCCTCGCGCGCGGCTTACTTGCGCGTGCGTTTCGCGCGTGCAACTCGGGCTTGCACCTGTTTGACTGATGGTCTCTTGCGCCTATGAGCAGTACAACTCTGATTGCCGTTGGGCTGGTGCTTCTGTGCAGTTCGCTCGCAGCGCTGGCGCGCCCGAGCATCGAGGAGCTGAAATCGCGCGCGGTGTTGGACGACTACGAAAGCAACGTCGTGTTCGGCTACAACATCGTGATGGAAACGAACAAGTACGCCGGGCGCTATACCGGCAGCACTTTGGCTTGTACTAGCTGTCATTTAAAGGGCGGCACTCAGCCGAACGGCTTTGCGCTCAATGTTGCGGGGCTTTATCCAAAGTGGCGTTCGAAAAACGGTGTGCGCAATGGTCTCGGTTTGCGCATCCGCGACTGCTTTCTGTACAGTTTGAACGGCATCATGCCGCCGGAAGAGTCTGCTGAAGTGCAAGCGGTGGCGGCCTACGTACATTATCTGTCCGAGGGTCAGGCTATCGGTAAGGCGCCGGAAGGCTACAGCGTTCCAACCTTGCCCGAAACAGGATCCGACCCCGATCCGGCACGCGGGCAAGCGGTATTTAAGCGTGCCTGCACCGCCTGCCATGGCGCCGACGGCCACGGTACAGCGGCTGCGCCGCCGCTGTGGGGCATCAACTCCTACAACGCTGGCGCCGGCACGCATAACGTCGCCAAACTCGCGGGCTTTGTTTGGGCCAACATGCCGCTCGGGCAGGAGCGCAGCTTATCGCATCAGGAAGCGCTCGATGTTGCCGCGTTCATCTACATTCAGCACCGGCCATTCGATCCGCGCGAAGGCCGCTTGAGAAAGCTTGCCGAGAAAATTTACCGCAGCATTTGGGGCGGAGATCAAACCAAGTCCAGCAGCAAATGAGTACCGATCAGTCGGAAAGTTCGGCGCGCACGCCCGGCGCGCACGCGTTTGGTTTGCTGCGTGAGGCGCTGCCCGATTTCGGCTGGCTCAAGCGTGCCGACTTGCGCCGCGAGTTGTTTTCCGGCGGAGCGGGCGCCTTGCTCGTCATTCCGCAGGCGATCACCTTTGCCTACTTGACCGGCGTGCCGCCCGAGTTTGGGCTGTACTGTGCGATCTTCGTCGGCTTCATCGCGAGTTTGCTGGGCAGTTCGGTGCTGGTCGGTGGGCCGAACACGGCGGTTTCAATTTTGATCGGCATGACGGTAATTCCGTTTGCCGGCCGGGGTAGCCCCTTGTTCATTGAGTTTGTGTTCGCGCTCAGTTTACTCGTAGGACTGATCCAACTGCTGATCTGGCTGCTGCGCGGCGCGAACTTGTTTCGCTATTTCAGCCCGGCGGCCATTGTCGGGATCAAGGTCGGCGTTGGCGTGCTGCTGATCGCCTCGGGTGTGGAAGGCGCGCTTGGCATGTCACCGTTCTTCACGTACTTTGCTTATGAGAAGTTCTATCTCGCTGTCGCCGCTTGGCACGATTCGGCCAATCTATGCGCTGTCGCCACCAGCGCCGCGACGATCTTGTCCGGACTGTTGCTGCGCAAGCATTGGCCGCGTGCCTACGTGATCTTGGCGCTGCTCATCGGCAGCCTGGTGGGGATGGGGATCTACGGTGTGCTTGGCCCCGTTAATTCCCAGCTCGAACTGCTCGGGCATCTGCGCATGGCCGCCTTACCGCTCACAGTGCCGACATTGGCGCCGCCGCAGCTACTGTTCCTGGAGCACACCTTCTTCAGTGCTCTTGCCATCGCCGTGCTCGGTTTGGCGCAAACGCTGGTTATCGCGCGAGATTTGAAAGCCACGGTCGACCCCAACGTCGATTTGCACAAGGAGACGTTCGCGCAAGGCGTGGCGAATGCCTTAGCCCCGTTCTTCTCGACCTTCGCCGGCTCCGGCAGCTTTAACCGTACCAGTGTTGCGCTGGAGATGGGAGCGCGCACGCCGCTGTCCGGGTTGATCGCGGCGCTCGCCGTGCTGCTGATTGCGTGGGCGCTCGAGCCGGTGCTGACTTATTTGCCAATGCCGGCAATTGCTGGTGTCATGGTGCTGGTGGGCATTGGCATGATGCAAAACAACGATTTTCGTTTGCTGCGCAGCCGTGTCGAAGCGGCCGTATTCACCATGACCTTCCTGGCGGTTTTCTTCCTAGGGCTAGAGGTGGGCATTTTCGTTGCCGTGCTGGTGTCGATTGGATTTCTCGTGGCGAGCATCTCAAAAGTCGGGCTCAGCATTTCCCGGCAAGGCGAAGAAGAACGCATCGCCATTACCGGGAATTTGTTCTATGCGTCGCTCGACAGGCTCGCTAAACATTTGCGCGGCAGCCCGCGCCAGCACACGGTGCTCGATTTAAGCAAAGTCGCCTATTGCGATGCCGCAGCGCGCGGTACCATCGAGAAGATCAAGACTGAGCGCGAGCAGCAAGGCGGGCGGTTGGAGATTGTCGAACCGTAGATGCGTTGGGGTGAACTGCGCGAACCCCAGCGATATCCGCTGAATACGTTGTTGGGGTACGCTGCGCTTACCCCAACCTACGGCCTACGATTTGCGCCCGTAGCTGAGCAACCCGGTTGCCTGTTTTGGCGGGTGCGCGCGGATCGCCTCTTCATTCGGCTCAGTGCCCCAGCCAGGACGATCGGGCAGCACGAGATGACCGTCGACGAACTCGGGGACATGGGTGACCAATTCGTGATCCCACGCGATGCGGTCGATATCCGTTTCCATGATGCGCAGGTTCGGCACCGCGGCGCAGAAGTGCGCGCTCATCATGGTGCACAGGTGGCCGTAGAAATTGTGCGGCGCCACATTAACTTCGTGCGCTTCGGCGCTTGCCGCGATCTTCATCGATTGCCACACACCGTTCCACGGTGTGTCGACTATCGCAACATCCATCGCTTGTTCGCGGAAGTAGGGTAGAAATTCGCGCAAGCCCAGCAGCGTTTCGCAGGAACTGATGGGATGCGGGCTGCGCTCGCGGATGTAGCGCAGTGCTTCGGGGCTGAAGGTGTCGATTTCGACCCAGAACAGATTGAGATGCGCGATGGCGCGCAAGATCTTGAGATAGCCTTCGGTTTTCGCGTTGAAGTTTAGATCGAGCAGGATGTCGACCTTCGCTCCAGCCCCTTCGCGCAGCGCTTCAAGGTGCATGACTAGGTTGTCGGTGACATCTTTCTCGATGTTCAGCGCGGGCGCAAACGGCACACCGAAGCCGGGCCGGTAGCCGCGCACGTCTTTCTTGTCGGCGTCGTAAGTGAAAATATTGGTCTTGAGCGCGGTGAAACCCTTCTCGCGCACTTCACGTCCGATCGCTTTGACCCCTTCGAGGTCGGTGATGGCAGGCGAGTAGTGCGTCGAATGATTGATGCGCCAAGTGGCGCAGTGCGACCAGTAGACTCGAATGCGGTCGCGGATTTTGCCGCCGAGCAGTTCGTATACCGGCACGCCCAGCCCTTTGGCTTTAGCGTCGAGCAATGCGTTTTCGATCGCGCCCAGGGCCAAAGCGACGATGCCGCCGGCAGCGGGGCGAGTGGCGCAGTACAACTCGGCGTAGATGCGCTCGTGCTCGCCAACCTTCTGCCCGAGGACGCGCGGTGCCAGGCGCTCAATGACGGCGGTTACGCCGGGTGCGCCGAAACCTTCGTCAAACTCGCTCCATCCAACGATGCCGCTATCGGTCGTGAGCTTGACGTAGTGATAATTGCGCCAGCCTGCGTCGCAGGCCAGCGTTTCAATGCGGGTGACTTTCATGGCGAATGGATTATTGAGGATTGCAAAATCTCGTGACACAGCAAATCATAATTCCGTCATTCCCGCGAAGGCGGGAATCCACAACCCGCTACGCACGCCGCATGGGTCCCCGCCTGCGCGGGGACGACAAACGTGTCTCGGCATTATGTGACTCTAAATAGTTCGGCACGCTCATGGTGATTTCGGCTGCGCTGGCGTTGCTTGCGGAGTCGCGGCCGCTGGCTGATCGGGTTCAGGGTCCTCGAATTCCTCCAAATGATCGCGGCGCAGTTGATCCGGCACCTCGCCATCGTAGACCTGTCTCAAACGCCTTTGCAGCAAGGCGTCGCGGGTAAAAATATACTTATCCATCGCCGCCTCGTCGAGAATATTGGTGGCCTTGAGCAAGTTGGCGCGGGTATTGACTATCCCGAGTCCAAATAAAGACCAGCGCGTGGCGTCGTCCTCGATATAGTTGGCCGGGTTGAGCATGCCATCCGGCACCGAGGCTAAAGCGTCGCGGGTTGTGGTGGGCCCGAAGATGGGCAGCACGATGTAAGGGCCTGGGCCTATGCCCCATTTGCCCAAAGTTTGGCCAAAATCCTCGTCGTGCTTCGGGATGCCAAGCGGTGTGGCGACGTCGAACAGTCCAAGCAAACCGAAGGTGGAGTTCATCGACAGCCGACCGAAGTCGGACGCGGCGTTGTTTATCTTGCCTTGCAGCAAGTTGTTGAACATGACGCTGATGTCGCCAAGGTTGCCGAAGAAATTATTGACGCCGGTGCGTACCGGGCGGGGAATAACCTTCACGTAAGCCTGCGCCGCGGGTTTGATTAGCGCGGTGTCGACCACCGAGTTGAAGGCGGACATGCTGCGATTGAAGGGTTCCAGCGGGTCGCGCGCATCGTGCGTGCTGGCGCAAGCGCTGAGCATTGTTGTCATCACGAGCGTCGTGCGCCAGCGCCAAGTTCTTGCTTTTGTTGTTAACAAGCGAGGTTCCTCCACCGAATTGATTCAAATCTTTGGTCGCGCGAGACCGGTTTAGTTTACGGTCATGGTCGAAAGCGCATTGACAAATCTACTGCGCGCGCATTCTTGGTGAGCGCGCCGATCGAGATTCGATGCACACCGGTTTCTGCAACCGCGCGCACGTTCGCTAAGTCGATGCCGCCGGATGCTTCCAGTTCGGCGCGGCTTGCCGTGAGCCGCACTGCTTCTCGCAGTTGTTGCAAAGAAAAATTGTCCAACAGGATCAATCTTGCGCCAGCGCCGATGGCCGTTTCCAAGTCCGCTAAGTTCTCGACTTCGATCTGCACCGGGACGCCGCTCGGCGCGGCTTGAAACGCGCGCTCCAGCGCCGGGCGGATGCCCCCGGCTGCCATGATGTGGTTCTCTTTGATCAGGATGCCGTCAAACAAGCCGATGCGATGATTGGTGCCGCCGCCGCACGTCACCGCATATTTTTGCGCGCGCCGCAGCCCGGGCAGCGTCTTGCGGGTGTCGACGATCTTGGCGCGCGTGCCGCGCACTTCGCTCACGTAGCGGTGCACCAGCGTCGCCGTGCCGGAGAGCAGTTGCAGGAAATTCAGGGCAGTGCGCTCGGCGCTCAGCATAGCGCGGGCATTGCCGCGCACTTCACATAGGACTTGATTGGGCGCGCATTGCGTGCCCTCGGCACAGTGCCAGCGCACTACCGCGCTCGCGTCAAGCTGCGCGAACGCCTGCTCGAACCAGGCTTGGCCGCACAACACAGCGTGTTCGCGGCTGATGATGCTGGCCTCGCCTGCCGCGTTCGCCGCAATCAGCGCTGCGGTTAGGTCGCCTGAACCGATGTCTTCGGCCAGCGCCCGGGCTACATCGGCGGCTGCCAGCGCTTGTATTTCGGTCATGCCGACGCGAGCCTCTCAGAGCGCCTTTTTGATGGTGATCGCGCCGCGGACCTGGCCGGCGCTGTAGCCGACGGCGCGATCCGCCGGGTAGTCTTTGCTGAGTTGCTCTTTTACTTCCGCGGGAATGGCTTGCGCATCGCCGTGACAAGTCAAGCAGAGCGGCTGCACCGGTAGCGCTTTCATGTAACGGAAGAATCTGCCTGCGGGTTCGTCGACGATTACGGCCTGCTCCAGTGTTTCCGCTTTTTCGCCGGCGCGCACTTTGGCATCAAATGAGAGCAGCTGCTCTTGCTCCCAAGCGTCGGCGAGACCCAGCATCGGGTTGCGCGGCCTGAGGCTGACGCGGGTCAATTTCATGCCGTGCTTGGCTGACAGTTCGCCCGCGATGGTCGGTGCGAGAGATTTGCAGACCTGGACCGCCCCCATTGGGCCTTTTTCGGCAAGCTCCTTCTTGAGCGCGCCCCCGAGTTGCTGCGCGAGGCTCGCCGCTGCGGCGCGCGCCTCGGTGGTGAGCGCGGCGAGGTCCTGCGCTTGTGCTGCGTTGATCAAAAAGAAGAAAACGAGTCCCGCGCCAATCCTGCCATGCATAGCCAGCCCTCCTCAAGAGCTGGCAATATACACTGCCCCCCGCCCGGCGACCAAGCCGGGCACGCGTTATCTGCGGCGACCAAGCCGGGCACGCGTTATCTGCGGCGACCAAGCCGGGCACGCGTTAT
>CADEHE010000010.1:98048-193935 GCA_902826775.1 uncultured Pseudomonadota bacterium
CTGCGGCGACCAAGCCGGGTACGCGTTATCTGCGGCGACCAAGCCGGGTACGCGTAGTCCGCGGCGGCTAAGCCGGGCGTAGACTGGCGAGTGGCCCTAGTGCTGAGGTGCAGAATTTGCACGCCGGGCGTTGAAAGCGCGGCAGCATCCCCCATCTGGATGACAGGAAAATAGATTGCAGCAGCCAAAACATGCGCTTTGATAAATTCACGACCAAGTTCCAAGAGGCAGTGGCCGAGGCTCAGAGCCTCGCCGTCGGCAAAGACCACCAATTCATCGAACCGCAGCACGTATTGCTGGCACTGTTGAACCAAACTGACGGTGGCACGGCATCTTTGCTGGCGCGCGCCGGCATCAACGTGTCGGCGTTGCGCGCAGCGCTCGCTCAAGCCGTCGATCGGCTGGCCAGAGTGGAGGGGCACGGGGGCGAGGTGGGCATTTCGCGCGACCTGGCGAATCTATTCAATCTCTCCGACAAGGAAGCGCAGAAACGTGGCGATCAGTTCATCGCCTCCGAGATGTTTTTGCTGGCCCTCACCCAAGACAAAGGGGAGGCGGGCCGATTGTTCAAGCAGCACGGCGGCTCACGCGAGCATCTGGAGCAAGCGGTCAAGGCTGTGCGCGGCGATGAAGGCGTTCAGTCGCAAGCCGCCGAAGGCCAGCGCGAATCGCTCAAGAAATACACGGTGGATGTCACCGAGCGCGCGCGCATCGGCAAGCTCGATCCGGTCATTGGGCGCGACGATGAGATCCGCCGCGTAATTCAGATTTTGCAGCGGCGCACCAAGAACAATCCGGTGTTGATCGGTGAGCCCGGTGTCGGCAAGACCGCGATCGTCGAGGGTTTGGCGCAGCGTATCGTCAACGACGAAGTGCCGGAAACGCTCAAGAGTAAGAGAGTATTGTCTCTAGACATGGCTTCGCTCTTGGCGGGCGCGAAGTACCGTGGGGAGTTTGAGGAGCGCCTCAAATCCGTCCTGAACGAATTGGCCAAAGACGAAGGCCAAACCATCGTCTTCATCGACGAATTGCACACCATGGTCGGCGCCGGTAAAGCGGAAGGCGCGATCGACGCCGGTAACATGCTGAAGCCCGCGCTGGCGCGCGGCGAGTTGCACTGCGTTGGCGCAACCACGCTGGATGAGTATCGCAAATACATCGAGAAAGACGCCGCGCTCGAGCGCCGTTTCCAGAAGGTGCTGGTGGGCGAGCCGAGTGTGGAAAGCACCATCGCCATCCTACGCGGCTTGCAGGAGAAGTACGAGGTGCATCATGGCGTCGAGATCACCGACCCGGCGATTGTCGCGGCGGCGGAGTTGTCGAACCGCTACATCACCGATCGCTTCTTGCCGGACAAAGCGATCGACTTGATCGACGAAGCGGCAGCACGCATCAAGATGGAAATCGATTCCAAACCGGAATCGATGGACAAACTGGACCGCCGCTTGATCCAGCTCAAGATCGAGCGTGAAGCGGTCAAGAAAGAAACCGACGAGGCTTCCAAGAAGCGCCTTGGCTTGCTCGAAGACGAGATCGCCAAGCTTGGGCACGAATACGCCGACTTGGAAGAGGTTTGGAAGGCCGAGAAGGCGCAGGTGCATGGCGCGGCGCACATCAAGGAAGAACTGGAAAAGATCAAACTCGAGATGGAAGCGGCCAAGCGCAAGGGCGATTGGCAGAAAGTCTCGGAGCTGCAATACGGCCGCGTGCCGCAACTCGAAGCGCAGCTCAAGCAGGCCGATACCAGCGCCAACGCCCCGAAGACGAAACTGCTGCGCACACAAGTTGGGGCGGAAGAGATCGCCGAAGTCGTCTCGCGCGCAACCGGTATTCCGGTATCGAAAATGATGCAAGGCGAGCGCGAGAAGCTGTTGCTGATGGAACAACGTTTGCACCAGCGCGTGGTCGGCCAAGACGAGGCCGTGCGCTTGGTGAGCGATGCGATTCGCCGCTCGCGCGCCGGCTTGTCCGATCCGAATCGCCCCTATGGTTCTTTCTTATTCTTGGGGCCTACCGGCGTCGGCAAGACCGAGCTGTGCAAAGCGCTGGCTGAATTTATGTTCGACTCCGAAGATCATTTGATCCGCATCGACATGAGCGAATTCATGGAGAAGCACTCGGTTGCGCGCCTGATCGGCGCGCCGCCTGGCTATGTCGGCTACGAAGAGGGCGGCTACCTGACGGAGGCGGTGCGGCGCAAGCCGTACGCGGTGATTCTGCTCGATGAAGTCGAGAAAGCGCATCCCGATGTATTTAACGTGCTGTTGCAAGTGCTGGACGACGGCCGCATGACCGACGGTCAAGGCCGCACCGTGGATTTCAAAAACACCGTGATCGTGATGACTTCGAACCTCGGTTCGCAGATGATTCAGCAGATGTCCGGTAGCGACTACGGTGCGGTGAAAGTCGCCGTGCTGGGCGAGGTGCGTAACTACTTCCGCCCCGAATTCATCAACCGCATCGACGAAGTGGTCGTGTTTCATGCCCTGGATGACAAGAATATTCAGTCGATCGCCAAGATTCAGTTGGGCTATCTGACCAAGCGCATTGAACGTATGGAAATGCGGCTGGAAGTGGCCGACGCTGCGCTGGCCGAATTGGCCAAAGCGGGTTTCGATCCGACTTATGGTGCGCGGCCGCTCAAGCGCGCCATCCAGGCGCAGATCGAGAACCCGCTTGCCAAGGCGATCCTCGAAGGCAAGTTCGCCGCCAAGGATGTGATTCGGGTCGACTACGCGCAAGGCAAGTTTGCGTTTACCAAGGCAGCCTGACCAACGCCATAGGTAGGGCGGGTGCCCCCACCCGCCACGGAGTTCGCATCGTTGGCGGGTGAGGGCACCCGCCCTACATCTGCGCCGCTGATGAAAACGCGAGGGCGCCGCCGGCCCCGAGAGGGGCTTCCGCAACCTTCGCGGCGGGACTAATATCTCCCCTAAGAAAACGGAAATCGTTATGGCTGAAGCAATCGGCTCATCACGCCGCGTGCAGCGTACCGGTGCGGCACGGCGCATGTCGCACGGAACGGGTTTTATCGCCTATTGCATGCGCTTGAACACGGTTGGGCCGGGTATTGATCCGTTTCTCAGCATCGATCACTTTTTTATGAGTCAGCCGATCTTCCCGCCGCACCCGCACGCTGGGTTCTCGGCCGTGACGTATCTGTTCGAGGATTCGCAAGACGTGCTGCAGAACCGCGACAGTCTCGGCGATCGCACCGATATTCATCCTGGCGATCTGCATTGGACCCAGGCCGGGCGCGGTATCGTGCATGAAGAGGTGCCGAGTACGCCGGGGCGTATCTCGCACGGCGTGCAAATGTTCATCAACCTCGCCGCAGACGAAAAGCTGAAGCGCGCGCAGAGCTTTCACTTGAGCACCGAGTTCGTTCCGGTATTCAGCCCCAGCGCGCAGGCGCAGGTGCGCGTGCTGTGCGGCAGCGCGCATGGATTGCATGCGCCGATCAATCCCGCGGGTTGGGTCAACATTCTCGACGTCAAGCTGGAGCCGGGCGCATCGTTGCAACACGATGTTGCGCCGAATCTGAGCGCTTTCGCGCTCATGCTGAACGGTAGCGCCGCATTCGGACCCATGACCGGGCCGCGCAGCGTCACCCAGCATGAGGCGGCGTTGTTCAGCGAGAGCGGCCGCTTAGTTGAAACTACCGCCGGGAAGGACGGCGCGCACTACCTGCTTTGCAGCGGTTTGCCGCTACGCGAGCCGATGGTGGCAAAGGGACCCTTCGTCATGAACACCGCCGAGCAAGTGGAACGCGTGGCGCAAGATTTCGCCGCAGGCAAGTTGGGGCGTCTCGACCCCACTTACTGAGCGGAGATTGCTCGGTTTTCGGCTATACGGCTGGCAGCATACATAGGACTGGCATGTCCAATCAAAGGTCCGAAATGTATCTGTGGACAGTATTGGCTATGCACGCGGGTTGAGCGCGCGCCGATGATGGCGGATCAGCTGCTGTGCCTCGCGCAAAGAATCCGCCGCCAAGAACTTGCCGCGCACGGTGCGGCGCAGCGATGCCAAGCCCAGGGATCGCTGTCGCAGCCGATCGAGATAGAGCCGCGCCAGTTCCAGACCCGCTGTGTCGTCACCGAGGGCGATCGCGCGCCGAAACCAGTAAACCGCCCCGCGCACATTTTTGCGCTCACGGTGCATAGTGGCGAGGTTGAACGCCGCGGCGCCGCTGCGCTGGCGGATCGCGGCGCGGTACCAGCGTTGCGCCGCGCTGTTGCTACGCCATGTGCCCGTGCCGGTTTCGAAGCAGTATCCGGCATTGATCTGGCCGTCGACATCACCAGCCGCCGCCGCGGTGACAAAATAGTCCAGTGCCGCGTTGGTCTCGCCCGCAAGCAAGAGTTGCGTCGCCTCGTAAAGGTAGTCGCCGGGGCTTTCTTTGACTTGCATGTGGTATGCGTCTATCGATGTTCAAGTTAACGGCGATTGTAGCTGTGCTTGCACGGTAAGCTTGGTCCGCGTCGCGCGGGCTGCAGCCACCGCGCTTTGATCTATTGCGCGAGTTCATGCATGATCCCGCCCGCGCGCAGCGCGTAGAGCTAGCCGAACCCAAAGCGGCAGCCTACTTATTGAGGAATGCATAGTCTCGTGACAAAGCGATTCATAATCCCGTCATTCCCGCGCAGGCGGGAATCAATAACCCGCTGCGCACGGCGCATGGGTCCCCGCCTGCGCGGGGACGACAAACGTGTCTCGGCATCATGTAATTCGTAATAGTTGGCAAACCCTCAAAGGAAACCTGTGCATTCGAGACTTCTTGCTGGAACATCGCAAGCTGGCGGCGCCAGCGCCAAGATACTGGTGTTCATCGTGCTTGCGGCGGCCGCTTGGGGCGGCTATCGCATCTACAGCTTCTATCAGAACAGTGTCGCGCCTGTAGTGGCGGGCGTGTCCAAACTTGCGGGCAGCCTCAACCCTTACAAGGTGACGCAGGATCCGGCCGAAGTCGCGCAGTGGCTGCAGCAATCGTTCAACTTGGCCCCGCCCCAGGGTTACACCGGCGCGCTTGGGCTAGGGGTGAATCTCTTGGGGCAAAAGCAGATGCAGCTAATGGCGCTGATCCCGCAAAACGCTCGGCCGCAGGAGATCTTCGAGGGCGGGCGCAACGAGATTCGCTTTAACCCCGGCAAGCACACCATTTTTGTGGCAGCGCAGTTCAATCAAAGTGACCCTGACGAAATGCGCGAAGTCATTACAAAGCTGGCGGCAGCTCAGACACAAACGGAACCGCTCGAGAAGATCCTCATCGACGCGGGCGGCAAGAAGGTCGCCGCCCTGCGCGGCGTAAGTCAGAGTTACGGTGCTTGGAATACGGTCGTATTCGTGTTTCTTGACGAGGGCCGCGTGTTCTTCTCGGTCGGCCCGAAGGGTGCCTACGACGAGCGAGCGCTGCAGGCTGCATTGACGGGCTTGGTGGTGGCGCATCCGGCCAACGAATTGCTCTATCAACATCCGAAACCGGAAGAGATCGCAGTGCCGAGCTCCGATCCGTGCGGCATCCCCGGTTTGAGCAATGATTTTGATGTGGTCGCCGTCAGTGCGAGTAGAGGATCGACGCCGCTGGATGTGGCCATCGATCTGAGCGGTCACGATGTCGCGCAAGAGGAAGTCGTTGTGGGCAGCACGCCGAAGCCGGTCGTGCTACTGCTGATGGGCTACGATCCGATCGTTTGGAACATCGGCCGCACCGAAGGCGCCCGTATCGCCGGCGTGTTGGCGCAGGGAGTCTATCGCCAAGCAGTAACCGGTTTGCCTAGCCACACACTCATGACGAGCTACTCGACCGCGGACGGCCCAAATGCGTGCCGCTATTTCCGCGCAGAGCGGCCCGAAGGTGGGGAATACAGCGCGGTGCAGCGCCGGGTCAAAGAGCTATTTGGTCGCAGGATCGGCACATTCCTGCATGCCAAAGGCGGCAAGCACTTCGCGGTCGGTGAAATCAGCGGCGAAATCGTCTATTCGCCGGACACGAATTTGCAGAGCGTCGCGTTGCCCGAGAATGTCATGCCGGGCGGAAAGTTCGGCATTCAGCGCTTGGTGAAAGAGGGCGCCCTTCGACCAGCGACTAACGAGGAAGTCGCGACGTGGGTGAAGGGCGCCGCAGCGCGCTTGGGTCAGCCCGAGGAAAGCTATCGGCGGCGCATCGATTCGCGCTTGTCGAACGACATGGTCTACGTCGTGCTCAAGCCGTTCGATCTGCCGGAAGGTCTTGCCGGCGCCAACGCCCGCACGTTTATTTTGCCGTCGGGTGCGGCCAGGCCGGGCGGGCCGCAAGGGCACTGCACCTTCCTGCAAATGGAAGGCTTTCAATGCTACGGGGTCGGCTGCGATTAAAGCTTGGTCGCGCAGTCGTACACTGCGGTGCGCGGCCAGTTATTCGTGTGCCAGGGCGGCACTGCGCCGATCCCGTCTGATACCCCTATTTACCGAGTTACTCATCGAGAGCTTATGCACTATTCGCTGGAAAATCCGCACGAGCACCGCGAGCACGGCTTGCAACATAATCCGTTCAAGGCGCTGGTTGCGCCGCGCCCCATCGGTTGGATCGGCACGATTAGCAAGGCAGGGGTGCTGAACTTGGCGCCGTACAGCTTTTTTAATGCAGTGTGCGATTCACCGCCCATGGTCGTGTTCTCGTCGGCCGGGCGCAAAGATAGCCTGAACAACGTTGAGGAAACAGGCGAGTTCACCTGCTCAATGGCCACCGAGGCGTGGCCATCTATATCGACGAGGCGTATGTGAAAGATGGCGTCGTCGACACCGGCGCGATGCGGCCGTTGGCACGCATGGGCTACATGGACTATGCCGTGGTCCGCCCCGAGACGGTGATCACGCTGAACCGGCCGATCGCCGCAGCCGACAAGCAAAGCGCGGCGGTGCAGCCGGGACCGTGGGACGGCGTCTATCGCTAGAAGCTACTTACGCGGGACGCGGTGTTTTACTCTCGACCCTTAGCCGATTCCATTTGCCGCGTCAGCCGATATGCCATCCAGCCCAATAAGGCAACGGCTGCAACGAGGATCGCCCACAGTGAGTATTTTTTCCAGGGCCGGTGCGCCTTCGGCGCAGGTGCTGGAATGATCGCAAGCTTCTCCGGCGTACCGATCCTAGCTAGTTGCGCCGTCAGCGCGCCGCCTTCTTTGTACCCAGGAAGCAACCGATCGATCGCTACTTCAGCCGAAGCGACATTGATTGCGCCGTAGCAGAGCTTGAACGGCGGCGGACCGCGAGCGATGAACAGCAGTTGCGCCGGCAGCCAAGCGACGCGCGCGCTGGGCGCACCGCGACCGATACCGCCCCCTTGCTGATCGACCTGCAGCATCAAGTAATGCGCGCCAAGCGCGTTTACCGCAAGTTCGGCGCTGCGCAGATCCTGTCCGTTGTGCGTCAGACGATACAGCACGGTGCGGGCAAGCGGCTGCCAGGGTGATTGCAGGCTCGGACGTGTCAGCAAACTTGCCTCCACCAGGGTATTGTTCTCAGGCAAATCGATGTCGATGCGATCAATCGGTAAAGGCGCGCCGAGGTCGAATGCGTATTCCCCTGCTCTGTTGGCGACCGAAGTCCCCACAACCGTGAGCCATTCGTGCGGCACTTCGACCTCGGCGCCTGCCGCCTGCGCGCGCAAGGTGTCGATTTCGAGCGGCGCCAGTTGAACCGGCCAAACTATGCGCAAATACTTGCCGGCATAGTGGGGCAATGCGATCCGCCGCTGCTCCAAACTACGGCCTTGGAATTCGAAGCGAGCGATCGGGGCGGCGGCAACAATTTCGCGCCATTGCGCCAGATCATCGCTGGCTTCGATCTTCACGCTGCCGGAATAGCTCGCTGCCGCGGCGGTTGCATCGCCGCCATCGGCGACTGGCGCTCGCCACACCAATTCGAGCGATTCGAGTGGCTGGTTGACTCCGCTGGCGTCAACCAGATACGCGGCAAGTCGCGCATCGCTTGTACGCGGGCTTGTGCTGATGAGGTTGATGATGGTGCCGCTCGCATCCTTGCGCACTTGCAATTGCAAGTCTTGCAATTCGCTGGACGCACTCGAGTAGATAGGAAAGAACGGCAAGTTGATCGTAACCGGGTGCGCTGCGGCAGGGGCAGGGCGGCGCACGGTGTGTGGCACGACTTCACCGTCGGCGTTGAACACACGCAAATCGCCGAGATCGGCTCGCACCGCGCCTTGGTAGACGGCGAGCGGCAACACTGCCCGATTTAGCGCGTTCGCGCCGTCCAGCAACAGTGGCGCGCTATAGCGAAAATCACTGGGCTTTAGGATGCGCTCAGTTTGCGCCGCGGCATCAACTTTGAAGAGCAAGAAACCCAAAGCGATCAACAGGCGAGGGAAGATGTTGAGCGCGAGTTTTCCTGTTAGCGAACCTTGCTTCATTTGCTGTGCTCCGCCCGTTTAGGAGGCACCGGTGCGATGTAGCCGATGATCAACATGAGAATCGCCACGCCGATGAACGACACGATGCGTGCCAAGCCGCCGACGTTGGAAATGTCGATAGTGAAAAGCTTGACGACCACCACGGCCATTAGTGCGGCGCCGACAAACCAGAGCATGCGCAATGCTTTGCGCGTGGCAAACAGCATGATCGCGAGGGCGAGCATGCTCCAGAAGATTGAAAAAGCCGTTTGTACCAGGGTCGAGCGCCACATGATGTCGAAGTGGTATGCGACTCCAGCCCAGTAGTGCAAGGTGCGCAGCAAAATCGCATTCAGCCACACAAAAGCCAATGCGGCCAAAGCGCCGTAGCTGAACCGTCTAGGGACTCGCTCAATCCAGGCGATTTGCTCGCGGCGCAGTTTGAGCATCCAAGTGGCTAGACAAATGAAAGTGAATGCTTGCGCCAAGTCGAGGGGATTGAGCAGGGGTAAGTATGGAAGCGGGGCTGGATCACCGGTACTGAACAAATTGGTGGCGAGCGACCAAAGCACCAGAAAGATAGCCGGCGGCAGCGTGCCAATTGCCAGATATGTGCTCCAGTGCGCCGCCACCGGCCAGACCAGGCGCTGCCCGCACGTGCTCAAGGCGAGCAGCAGCGCGCTCGGCACGACGAGCCAAGCGATCAGCGGCCAAGTGCCAGCACCGCCGACAGCGCGATCGATTTGCCAAGCGACCTCCCAACTAGCCAAAGCCGCGAGCAGCCAGAGTGTGGCAACATGCAGCACGCGCAAGACCGAGTGATGCACTTCGTGTTCATGCCGGCGGAGAAACCAGTAGTAGGCGACAAAAGCGGCCGGCCACGCGAGATAACCGAGGTGGGCGAACGGATGCAAGGCGCTGCCGATCTGATAATTGGTTACGGCCAGCATCCCGGCGAGCAAGGCGAGCGCCGGGACTCGCAGCAACGGCCAACGCAGACGCCGTGCGAGTAGGCTGCAAGCGAGAGCCGTTACCGTAAAGAACAGCAATGCCGCCGCGGCCCACCAGACAGGCTCATAGCGCAGGTGAATCTCGCTCAGTCCGCCGGCGAGCCACCACAAGAGCCCCCATGCCGCGAGGGCCGGACTTGAGTTTTCCTTGAGCGGCAGCGCGCCGTCACTATGGCGGTGTGCGTACCCTGCGATAAACAACGCGCCTGAGCTAATGATCAGGCAACCAAGCCAGATTGCCGTTAACCACGAAGAATCTTGCGTTGTGGTCGCGCGAGTGATGACGAACACTGCTCCCGCACTAAACAGCAGAAAAGCAGCGTAATAGCGCGCAAGCGCGAAGCGCTGCCGTACGCCGATCGCGACAAAGCACGCGATCGCGGTGATGACAATGAAAGCGGCCAACGCATTCGCGATCAACGCAGCGCGAGCATGAGACTCGATTTCCCGGCCGCCGGCGAACAGCCACCACAAAAGCCCCCAGGTGAATAGCGTGGCTACGAACGAGTGCTCCGCCGGGCGCAGCACGTCTAAGTGCCGGCGCAGGTACCAGGCAGTAAATAGCGCTGCGAAGCTGATGAGCACGCACCCAACGAAGAAGCTGTTGGCGATCGGCAGCGCGCCCACCGGTTGGCCGAGCTCAAAAAAGAATGCTAGGCCCGCGGCGAACTGCAGCAGCACGCCGGATAGGCGCGCCAGCAAGCGATTTTGGCGCACACCGACCCAGGCGATAGTCGCGCCTTCGAGCGCCCAGCTTGCCGCCGTCCATCGCCCGTCGAGCGCAAGTGGGATGGCGAGCGTAGCGAACGCGACGCCGAGCGCAAGAAATGCCTCCACCAACAGGCGCAAGGTTTCCTGTTTGCGCTGGTATAGCAGCGTGGCTAGGACCAAGTAGAAGGCGCCCACGGCAAGTGCGCTATATGCCAACGCATACGGAAGATCGCGCACCAACGCGGTTTGCAGGCCGAAAGCAGCTAATGGCGTACCGAATACCAGCGTGCCGTCGACGTAGCCCTTGAGCCGCGGTGCTTGGCGCGTCGCGTACAAGATCGCAATGGTGACGTAGAAAACGAAGAAAAGAGCTAGGAAAGGTTCTGTGCTCCAGCGCAATTCCGGCTGGTAGCGCATCACCCCCCAAGCCGTACCGATGATGAAGGTGAAAGCGAAGCCGAGCAGATTCAGGGCGCGCCACGGCTTGAACCACGCCATTGCCAAGATGCCGGCGTTCAATACCGCGTAGTAGCTGAATAGCGCGACATGGCTGCCTTGCCCAGTAGAGGTCAGAATCGGCGCGAGGAAGCCGCCCGTGACGCCAAATACCGCGAACGCCAACGAGTTCTGCATCACCGCCAGCGCCGCGGAGAAAGCGACGATGGCCACCAGCAGACCGAAGGCGGCACCCGGTGGCAGTAGTTGATAAAGGCGCAGCGCCGCAAACACCAGCAGGTACAGCACGCCGACTCCTGCGCTTTGCAGCATGAGCGCGTAGTTCGCGCGTTTAGCACGCAAGCGCCAGCCGATCACCAGCAGCGCCACTGCGCCGACTGCCACGGCGATCAGACGCAACTCGATGGGCAGATCAACGTGCTCGGACGCGTATTTGAGCAGGAAAGCCACGCCGAAAAACAAGACAATGACGCCTACGCGTACCACGACATTGCCGCCAGTAAAGTAGCTAACGATCCAGCTCATCGGATCGAAGCGTGTTGGTGGGCGCGCGCTATCGTCGCTGGCGGAGCGTCCTTGCGTTTTTTCTGCGGGCGCGCGAGCGGAGGGCCTGGCAGGCCCCCGCGCCGGCAACGGTGTCTCGCCTAGTGTTGCGTAGGCCTCTGCGATGTCGAATCTCTCCTCTGGCGCAGTGGCCGCCGGCTGTGGCAACGGTTCGAGGGTGAAATCAGGCGGTCGCGGTATCTGTGTGGCGGCAGCCTGCACTTTCGGCGCGGCATCGCGCTTGGCCAGACGCGCTTGCTCGGGCGCTTCGGTTGCCGTTGCCTCGGAGGTTTGTTCAGTCTGGGCGCGCGGGCCGCGCAGTACCATTTCGGCGAGTTCCAGGCCTGCTTGGCGCAGGTCGGCCGTTTCGCGCTCCAGCGCCCCAATGCGCTTGCGCTGCGCGATGTTGTCACCGAGCAGATATCCGAGCACCGCGCCAAGGCCGAAGCCAACGAATTGAAACGCGAGTGCGCCGCCGATCGCGCCGATTACGGCAAACAGCAATCCCATAGCTTGAGTTTTCTTCTTGTCGGACGAGACAATGCGTTGCGAGCGGCAGGGCCGTCTCAATCATTTTATTTAAGCTCGAAGTGGACGGCGTGAGCCATTATAATCCTGTCACGCTAAGCAACTTTCCCCGGGGGAACTATGGCCGCAAGAATGAGCGGCAAGACTGTTTTTTGCACGGCATCCGGCGCGGGTATTGGCCGTGCCACTGCACTCGCCTTTGCGGCGGAGGGTGCCCGGGTTATCGCGACCGATATCAACGAAAAGCTGCTAGCGGATTTGCCCGGCAAAGGCAATATCACTACGCGCAAACTCGATGTGCTCAACGATGCCGAGATCGCCAAGCTCGCTGCCGATATCGGCGCGGTGGACGTGCTGTTCAACTGCGCTGGATTCGTCGCCGGCGGCAATATTCTCGAGTGCAGCGAGCGTGACTGGGATTTCTCTTTTTCGCTCAACGTACGTTCGATGTACATGATGATGAAAAATTTCTTGCCAGGCATGCTCGGTAAGGGCGGCGGCAGCATTGTCAACATTGCCTCGGTGGCGGGCAGCGTTAAAGGCGTGCCGAACCGCTTCGTCTACGGCGCGACTAAGGCGGCGGTGATCGGCATGACGAAATCAGTGGCGGCGGATTTCGTCGGCAGAGGCGTACGCTGCAATGCGGTGTGCCCCGGCACGGTCGATACACCCTCGCTCGGCGACCGCATGGCGCAGAGCGGTGACGTGGAAAAGGCGCGTGCGGCGTTCATCGCGCGGCAGCCGATGGGGCGTTTGGGCACGGCGGAGGAAATCGCTGCGATCTGCGTTTATCTCGCCAGCGATGAATCGAAGTTCGCCACCGGGCAGACTTGGATCGTCGACGGCGGCATGATGATTTAGCCAGGTAGGCCGTTTACCCCTCGACCATGCTCGGGGCGAACGGCGAAATGTTTCGTGCGTGGTGAGCATGTCGAATCACGCGCTTAATTCCAACGAGGGGGAGTCACAATGAAGTTACTACGCTACGGTCCGAAGGGCCAAGAGAAACCCGGGCTGCTCGATGCGAGCGGCAAGATTCGCGATTTGTCGGGCGTCATAAAAGACATCGGCGCCGACGTGTTGAGCCCAACCGGGTTGCAGAAGTTGCGTGCCATGAATGCCGCGTCGCTGCCGGAAGTAGGCGGTGCGCCGCGCATGGGCGTGCCCATCGCCAACATCGGCAAGTTCATAGCGATCGGGTTGAATTATTCCGATCATGCCGCGGAGACGGGCAATGCAATTCCGAAAGAGCCCATCGTTTTCTTGAAAGCGAACTCTTCCATTACCGGTCCGAACGACACCGTGATGCTGGTGAAAAATTCGGTGAAAACCGATTGGGAGGTCGAACTGGGCATCGTCATCGGTTCGCGCGCCAGCAATGTCAGCGAAGCCGATGCGCTCCAGCATGTGGCGGGATACTGCGTGGTCAACGATGTGTCCGAGCGCCAATGGCAGATCGAGCGCGGCCCGACTTGGGACAAAGGCAAGGGCTGCGACACCTATGGTCCGATCGGGCCCTGGGTGGTCACCGCAGACGAGATCGCCGATCCGCAAAAGCTCGGCATGTGGTTGGACGTAAACGGCAAGCGCATGCAGACCGGCAATACCGGCACGATGATTTTCAACTGCAAGCAGTTGGTGGCGTACGTCAGCCAGTTCATGACTTTGTATCCGGGCGACGTGATCACCACGGGTACGCCACCCGGCGTTGGCATGGGGCAGAAGCCGCCGGTGTTCCTCAAATCTGGCGATACCATGCGTTTAGGTATCGACGGACTGGGCGAGCAGCAACAGAAGGTGATCGCCTACGAGGCTTAGTGTCCTCTACGCAGTTGCGGGAACCCGGATTCGGTGCGTGCGCGCCGAATCCGGTGCAATTCAATCCGGTACGGCGAGATCCACTGCGGCGGCGCCGGTTTTGACGACGGTCTTGCCGACGCCAACACCCACATTGACCACCGCGCCGCCCACTTTGACGGCGGTGGCTGCGGTGCCTACCGCTAACGTCATACAGCCGCTGAGCAAGCTCGCCAAGGTAAGAGCCAGGGGCATTGCCAAGCGTGGCAGCGGCCGCGAACTATTCATGTGTCCATAGTATGCTTTGCAGGCGCACCTAGGCAAATCCACGGAGGCAACATGAACAGGATGGTCGATGTCGGCGTCGCACGCCAAATAGGTAAATACAGCGACGCTATCGAAGTCGCGCCGAATGCGCGCTGGCTGTATACGGCGGGCACGCCTGGTTTGGCGCTAGACGGCACACTGCCGCCGGATATCACGAGCCAGGCAGAACTAGCCTGGACCCACATTATCAGTATGCTGGCCAACGCAAACATGAGCGTGCAAGATTTGGTGAAAGTCACGCACTCTTTGGTGCGTGCCAGCGATATCGCCGACTACGTCAAAGTGCGTTCGCGCTTTCTCGGCGACGCGCGGCCAGCTTCGATGCTGTTGATCGTGCCTGAATTGGTAAGGCCGGGATTCTTAGTGGAGATCGAGGCGATCGCCGCCAAAGTTTGACGCTGTTGGGTGGGTACTGCCGTATATATACAGCTCTCAAGCGCGTCTGATATGAATAACTGACGTACACATATGCGCGTATCGTGCGCTCGCCAACGCGCAGAGAGCTAACGCTAACCTGGATTGACGCCGATTGCTGCGACCCACGCCTGCGCCCACATCCCGTGCGGCACGCGCTGCCAAGCGCGCACCGCTCTCACGTAGCGCGCGAGTGTCTCCGCACGGACCCATTGCTTGGCCACGATGTCATCGTTTGCGGGCGCAATCTCCAATCGATGACTGACCAAATCGCCGATGGCAGAGAGCGGCTCGTAGCACTCGTAGCGCGCGAGCGGATGCACTTGCGTAAAGCCCGCCTCTACCATAATCGTCGCGAGCGCGCCGCCGATATCAGGGTTGCCGCCGCCGCTGCGTTGAATGCGTTTGTATAACTCGATCGCTGCCACCAGATCCGGCGAGGATGGTTCGACGATAAAGCCGCGCCAATCCGGCGTGCAAATACCGGCGATGCCACCCGGGCGCAGCACGCGCTTGACTTCTTTCATCGCGGCGAGCGGATCGGCAAGATGCTCGAATAGCGCATGCGAAAACACCCGATCGAACTCCGCGCCGGCAAACGGCAAAGCGTAGATGCTGCCGGGGCGAAACTGCGCATTGCTCAAATTCGCCCGCTGCGCAGCGGCGCGGGCCAGCGCGATTTGTCCCGCGTCTTGATCCACTCCGATTACTTCGCCCGGCGCGATGGCGCGCGCCAGATCGAGCGTGATGTTGCCGGGGCCGCAGCCGCAGTCGAGCAGACGCACGCCGGGCTGTAAATGGTCATGGAAGAACCAGGCGTGCGTGTCGCCGCGCCGGCGATGCAAGAACGCGTGCGTTGTGGGTGTGTGGCCCAGCGAGTATTGCTCAGTGTTTGACGCCATTTTCGAAGTGAGCCGCTTGCAGCAGTGCGGTCAAAGTACGCGAGCGGAATTCGCGTTGATACAAAACGCCGACCACGAATAGCGTGACAACCATCATAAGCCACGGGTTAAGCAGCCAGGTCAGCACTGCGAAGCCAAAGTAATAGCTGCGCAAGCCCATGTTGTAGTTCTCGCCGGCGAAGGAAGCGATGTCCGCGGTATTTTTTAAGTACTGCTCATAATTGGGAGGCGCCTTGTCTTGTTCCGGCATCGACCCGACCAAGATCGAAACCAAGTTGTATTGGCGCAGCGACCAGGTGAACTTAAAGAAACCGTACACAAAAATCGCGATCAGCACGAGAATCTTGATCTCCCAAATGCGCTCGGTGGCGCGCGCGGTGAACGGCAGTTCGGCGACGATGTTAATGGCCTTCTCCGAAGTGCCCAGCAGCGCGAGCAAGCCCCCGAGGATGACGATCGAGGTCGAAGCGAAGAACGTCGAGCCTTGCAGCAAATTGCCCAGCAAGGTGGAATCGAGGATGCGCACTTCGCGATGGAAAATGTTCTCGATCCATGCGCGTATCAGTGCGCGCCGCGCGCTGACCAAGCTCGGCACGCGCACTGCGTGCCACTCGGCAAACCAAGAAAATCCGAACCAGCACAGGGCAAACCAGATGAGAGCAACCAGATCGGCGGTAGCGATGTGCATGGGTTTTGGGAGAAGAGAGCGCGAGCAATCATGCCATAATTTGCGCTGCGTGAGTGAAATGTGCGGTGCGTGAAATGGTGCGGGTACGCCTCACTTCACTTTTCACGTTTTACTTCTCCCCTTATTTGAATGGATAAAGTTGACTGCATCGTATTGGGCGCCGGGGTCGTCGGCTTAGCCGTGGCGCGTGAACTCGCGCTCGCGGGCCGCGAAGTGGTGGTGCTCGAAGCGAGCGAAGGCATCGGCACGGAAACCTCCTCGCGCAATTCCGAAGTCATCCACGCAGGCATCTACTATCCGACCGGCAGCTTGAAGGCGCAACTGTGCGTTGCGGGCAAGCACTTGTTGTATGAATACTGCGCGTCGCGCGGCGTCGCGCACCGCCGCATCGGCAAGATTCTGGTGGCAACACAAGAGCAGGAATTGCCCACGCTGCGCAAGTACCAACAACTCGCCGCAGCCAACGGTGTGGACGATCTGCAATGGCTCGACGCCGCCGCGGTGCGCGAGCAAGAGCCTGCCGTAACGGCGGTGGCGGGGCTGCTCTCGCCGTCCACCGGCATCATCGATAGCCACGCTTTCATGCTGTCGCTGCAAGGCGAGTTGGAGGCGCGCAGCGGCATGATTGCGTTTCACGCGCCGGTATTGAGCGGCGAAATTCGCGATGAGGGCATTGTCGTCGAGGCGGGCGGCGCCGAACCGATGACGCTGCAATGCGACTGGCTCGTCAACAGCGCAGGGCTGCACGCGCAAACCGTGGCGCGCGCGCTGCGCGGCTTCCCGGCCGGCCACATCCCGCCGCAGTATTTCGCCAAAGCGCACTACTACACGCTGGCGGGCCGCTCGCCGTTCCGCCGTCTGATCTACCCCATGCCGGTAGCCGGTGGGCTCGGCACGCACGTGACCATCGACCTCGGTGGGCAAGTCAAGTTCGGGCCCGACGTTCGCTGGGTCGACGCGGTCAACTACGATTTCGACGATGCGCTCGCAGGCGAATTCTACGAATCGATCCGCCGCTATTATCCGGCGCTGCAAGACGGGCAACTGCAACCTGGCTACACCGGCATTCGACCGAAGGTCAGCGGCCCGAGCGAGCCGGCCGGCGATTTTGTTGTGCAAGGGCCGAGCGTGCACGGTGTGGCCGGTCTGGTGAACCTCTTCGGCATCGAGTCGCCGGGCTTGACGGCGAGTTTGGCCATTGCGCGGCAAGTGCGCGCGGTGCTGGGCACGCAGTGATCGAATTGCGCAATATCAGCAAGCGTTACGGCGGGCGCGAAGTGCTCGCGCCGGCCAATTTGCGTTTTGCGCCGGGGTCGACCACGGTGTTGATCGGTCCAAGCGGCTGCGGCAAGTCGACGCTGCTGCGCATTGTGCTCGGGCTGGTGCAAGCCGATACCGGCAGCGTGCTGATCGACGGACAAGCGCTGACCGCGGCCAACATTACGAGTGTGCGCCACCGTATCGGTTATGTGATTCAGGACGGTGGCTTGTTTCCTCACCTCAGCGCGCTCGACAACATCGCGCTATTGGCGCGATACCTTAGTTGGGATGAGGCGCGCGTACAAACACGCGTAGCAGCGCTGTGCGAGCTGGCGCAGCTCGAGCGCTCGCTACTGGCGCGCTTTGCCTCGCAGCTTTCCGGTGGCCAGCGCCAACGCGTAGGCTTGATGCGCGCGCTGATGCTCGATCCGCCCATACTGCTGTTCGACGAGCCGCTCGGTGCGCTCGACCCGTTGGTACGCAGCGATTTGCAGAAGCAGTTGAAAGCGATCTTCGCGCGACTGAAGAAGACGGTTGTGCTGGTCACGCACGATATGAACGAAGCGGCGTTCTTGGGCGATCAGATCGTGCTTATGCGTGCAGGCGCAGTGGTGCAGCAGGGTAGCGTAGAGGATCTATTGCGGCGCCCTGCCGATGCGTTCGTAAGCGAATTCATTGGGGCGCAGCGCTCGCATCTGCCGGCAATGAGCGGCGGCAGGACATGAGCCTGCGCGCATGCCTGTGTGTTTTCATGGTGCTGACCGCCGCAGGCGCGTCGATGGCAGCCGATTCCGTTCGCGTCGGCTCCAAGCGCTTTACCGAATCTTACATACTGGGCGAAATTCTCAAGCAAACGATCGGCGCCGCTGGCGAGGCGCGCGCCGAACACAAGCAAGGTTTGGGCAATACCGCCATCGTGTTTGAGGCGCTGAAATCCGGCGCGATCGATCTCTACCCGGACTACACCGGCACGATCGAAAAAGAAATCCTCAAAAGCGAGCAGCCGCTGACGCTGGCGCAAATGAACCAGCAGTTAGCGCCGCTCGGGCTGGCCGTGGGGATACCGCTCGGTTTCAACAATACCTACGCGCTTGGCATGCGCGAGGCGCAGGCGCAGCAACTCGGCATCAAAACGCTCTCCGATCTGGCGCGCAGCGCGGAAATCGGCAAACTCAAATTCGGCTTAACGCAGGAATTCATCGGCCGCGCCGATGGCTGGCCCGGACTGCAAGCACGTTACAGCATTGCGGTGGCGACGCCGCAAGGGCTCGATCACGGGCTGGCGTATGAGGCGATCGCGGCGGGGCAGATCGACATAATGGACATCTACTCGACCGATGCGAAGATCGAGCGCTTCAAGCTTCGTGTTCTTGCCGATGATGTGGCGTACTTCCCTAAGTATGATGCGATCATTGTTTATCGGCAAGATATTTCGGGCAAATACCCCAACAGTATGGCTGCAGTGCAGCAACTGGCGGGCGGCATCGACGCGACGCATATGATACGCATGAACGCCCGCGCCGAACTCGATGCGTTGAGTTTCGCCGATGTCGCGCGTGAGTTTGTCGCGGCGCGGCCAGCGTCGGGGCAGACTACAACGGTCAGTGCCACAGCACCAACGCGCGCCAAACAGAGTTTTCTCGCGTTACTGTTCGGCGAAGATTTCTGGCGTCTCACGCGTCAGCATTTGATGCTGGTGCTGGCCTCGCTGCTGGGCGCGACGCTGATCGGTGTGCCGCTCGGCGTGCTCGCGGCGAAAGTCCGCCAAGCGGCGCAGCCGATTTTGGGTGTCAGCGGCTTGATACAAACGATTCCGTCGCTCGCGTTACTGGCGTTTCTCATTCCGCTGCTCAAGCAGATCGGCACCTTGCCGGCGTTGGTGGCGTTGTTCCTGTACGCGCTGCTGCCGATCGTGCGCAACACGCATGCCGGGCTGACTAGCATCGCGCCGGGGCTGCGCGAATCTGCTTTGGCGTTGGGACTGCCTGCGCTGGCGCGGCTGCGCTTGATCGAGTTGCCGCTGGCCGCGCCGACCATCCTCGCCGGCATCAAGACTTCCGCGGTGATTGCGGTGGGCACAGCCACCATCGCGGCGTTCGTCGGTGCCGGCGGCTATGGCGAGCGCATCGTTTCCGGTTTGGCGTTGAACGACAGCCGCACTATGCTCGCCGGTGCCGTGCCGGCGGCGGCACTGGCGCTGCTCATGCAAGGCATGTTCGAAATGGCGGAGCGCTGGTTTTCTCCGCGTGGTTTGCGCCAGCCGGATTAGCATTGCGCGAGCAGGGTACTGCGCTGGGCGAGGCGTCAGGGTTGAAATCGCGGCCGCGTTGCCCCTGGCTTGTTCCTGGCGCTATCATCTGTCCATTCCACCCGGAGGGACGCCATGAAAATCGCAAAGAGCATTACCGAATTGATCGGCAACACGCCGCTGGTGCGCATCAACCGCATGGCGCAAGGCTGCGCCGCGGAAGTCGTCGCCAAGCTGGAGTTCTTTAATCCGGCCAACAGCGTCAAAGACCGCATCGGCGTGGCAATGATCGAAGCGGCCGAGAAAGCCGGGGCGATCAACAAAGATTCCATCATTTTGGAGCCCACCAGCGGCAATACCGGCATCGCGCTCGCGTTCGTGTGCGCGGCCAAGGGCTACAAATGCACGTTGGTGATGCCGGAAACGATGAGCAAAGAGCGCCGCATGGTGTTGCGTGCTTATGGCGCGGACCTGGTGCTCACGCCCGGCCCCGAAGGCATGCCGGGCGCGATTCGCCGCGCGGAAGAAATGGCGGCGGCGGATAAGCGCTACTTCATCCCGCAGCAATTCAAGAACGCCGCAAACCCGGAAGTGCATCGCAAGACCACCGCCGAGGAGATTTGGCGCGACACCGACGGCAAGGCCGACTTCTTGATCTCCGGCATCGGCACCGGCGGCACCATCACCGGCGTCGGCGAAGTCATCAAATCGCGCAAACCGTCATTCAAATGCATCGCTGTCGAACCGGATGCCTCGCCGATTCTCTCCGGCGGTCAGCGTGGCCCGCACCCGATTCAAGGCATCGGCGCCGGATTTGTCCCCGATATTCTCAACACGAAGGTCTACGACGAAGTCGTGCGGGTTAAGAACGATGACGCGTTCGACTACGCGCGCCGCATGGCGAAGGAGGAGGGCTTGCTGGTCGGCATTTCTTCCGGCGCAGCGATGTGGGCGGCGATCCAAGTCGCCAAGCGGCCTGAGAACGCCGGCAAGTTGATCGTGACCATCATTCCGTCTTACGGCGAGCGGTATTTGAGTACGCCGCTGTTTGCGAATTTGGCGGATTAGGTGTGGGACCTTGGGGGCAGCGCACCATTAGCACTAATGTTTAGCGCAACAAGCTTCAGCGTCTTGCATTGAACGCGTCGGGCTCCTTAACCATGAATGGCGACAAAGCTCGTTCTCTACTTTTGAGTTGAGCCCATGGAAGAGCAAACGGTCAAAATCCACGGCGACATATGGAAATTGGCTGATATCCAAGACGACGTCGCTTGGTGTAAAGAGCAAACATGGACCCCTTCAGGGTACGACAAGGAAGGAGTTCACGAGCATTGCTCAATTTGCTGGTGGACTCTCGGCGTTTCGGATGACCAAGATGTTGGTCGAGGCTATGTCACTGACAAGAACCGCTGGGTGTGCACCGAGTGCTATGACAACTTCATCAAGAATACATAACCATTCGATCATAAGCGGTCTTCGAGAGGCTCGTAGGCTTCAATAGCGAAGCGTATTGCGCCGAATGATGGTTTGACAAATGTACAATTCGGTGGATTGCGGCTACGCCCAATCCGCTCTAAGAATTCTACGGAATGTGCGCACCGTATACGTAAGAGTTGTAGATGTGGCTGAGGATATCTCTTAACGATCTATGATCGAAATGACCCTAGAACTCGCCGAGCGCACCGCGCGCTTGGCACAAGAGAAAGCAAAACAACTTGGCATTCCCATGACCATTAGCATCGTCGATGAGGCGGGACGCTTAGTCTACTGCGCGCGGGGCGACGGCACCGGATTCTTGACGCCCGACACCTCGCGCGCCAAGGCGGTTGCCGCAGCGGCCTTCCGGCGGCCGACCATGGACATGGTGGAGTTGCGCAAAACCAATCCGTTTTGGGAATCGCTGCCGGCGTTGACGCGCGGCGAGATTCTCACCACCGGCGGCGCGGTGCCGATCCTGCGCGAAGGCCGTCTGATCGGCGCGATCGGTTGCGGCGGCGGCACGCCGCAGCAAGATCACGAATGCGCACTGGCTGGTGCCAACATAGTAAGCTGAGGCGTTCCGTCTTTTCCGGGTGCAGGGTGGTGGGATAATCCCTCGATCTAAGCGAGGGCCTCTCCATGAACGCAAGCAATATTCAAGTTTGTCTAGCGCGCCGTCCGTCGGGCTGGGTGCGCGAAAGCGATTTCAACATCGTGCGCAGCGAAATTCCGCGACCGGGCGATGGCCAGGTGCTGCTTAAGAATCTGTATTTGTCGCTCGATCCTTACATGCGCTTGCGCATGGACGACGCGAAGTCGTACGCGCCGCCAGTGGAGATCGGCGCGGTGATGGTGGGCGGCACGGTGAGCGAGGTGGTGGCATCGCGCAATGCGGATTTTCGTCCCGGCGAGATTGTGTTCGGCATGATGGGCTGGCAACTTTATGGCTTGAGCGACGGCAAGATGCTGCGGCGCGTGGATCCGGCGCTGGCGCCGGTCTCGACCGCGCTTGGCGTGTTGGGCATGCCGGGCGTCACCGCTTGGGTGGGCTTGCTCGATTTCGGCGCACCCAAACCGGGCGAGACGGTGGTGGTTTCCGCGGCGAGCGGCGCGGTCGGCAGCGTGGTCGGACAGATTGCCAAGCTCAAAGGTTGTCGCGTGGTGGGCATTGCCGGTGGCGCGGCCAAGTGCGAGTACGTTACGCGCGAGCTGGGATTGGATGCGTGCATCGACTATCGCAGCGGCGATTTGTACGCGCAACTTGCTGCGGCTTGCCCGCAAGGTGTCGATGTCTATTTCGATAACGTCGGCGGTGAAATTCTGGACACGATTCTGCGGCTGCTCAATCCCTTCGCGCGTATTCCGCTGTGCGGCTTGATCTCGCAATACAACGAAGCCGACAAAAGCGGTTTGCAGAACATCCGCTCGCTGCTGGTCAATCGCGTGCGCATGCAAGGCTTTATCGTCTCCGACCACCTGAACCGGTTTCCGCCAGCGCTCGCTGAGCTTGGCCAGTGGTACAAGGAAGGCAAGCTCAAATATCGCGAAAGTGTGGCGCACGGCATCGAGAACGCGCCCAAAGCCTTCATCGGCATGCTTAAAGGGGAGAATCTGGGCAAGCAGGTGGTGAAGTTAGTCTGAGTCGTATTCGTTGAGCGGCATTGCATCGCGGCGCGGCGGGCGATACGCGTAAAATGGCGCTTTCGCATCGCATTTAGTGAGCAGGACATGCAGGGAACACGCAAACGTTTGCGCACGGAAAGTGAGGGGCGCTGCCGCTTAGATAACCGGTTGCTTCGCACGGGCAATGCAGCGCCCCTGGATTGAAGCGCGCTTGGCGCAGTTCGAAGCACCCCATCTGCCCGATGGCCGCGCATTCATGAGCGCCGCAGAAATTGAGCTTGCCACGCCTGCGGCTGTGCTGGTGCCGCTGGTGCCGCGTGAGGGCGGTGTCACGGTGCTGTTGACGCAGCGCACAGCGCATCTTGCCAATCACGCCGGGCAGATCAGCTTTCCTGGCGGACGCGTCGATGGCAGCGACGGCACGCTGGAGGAGACGGCACTGCGCGAAACGGAGGAGGAAATCGGTTTGCCGCGCGAGCGCGTGCGCGTGCTGGGCCGCTTGCCGACTTACTACATTCCGAGCGGCTTTAAGGTGACGCCTATCGTGGGTTGGGTCGAACCGCCGTTCGCGTTGCGGCTGGATCAATTCGAGGTGGCGGATGCATTCGAAGTGCCTTTGTCTTTTTTTCTAGATCCGAGCAATCACCGCCTCGAACGCGGCGAGCGCAACGGCAGAGTGCGCGAATTTTTTGTGATGCCCTACGAAGGGCGCAATATATGGGGAGCGACAGCCGGTATGTTGGTCAGTTTGTCTCATGCGCTGCGCGATGCTGAATAAGCGAGCGCCGGTTTGCGGCACGGCGGGGTTTGCCGGAATTGCATTGCTATTGTTGGCAGGCTGCGCGCGCCAAGCCACTTATCAACCACCTTCGCCATCTGCGCCGCAAGCGGCCCCCGCAGCGGCCGCAGACGATTCGAGTCCTCCCGGTAAAAGTGTGGTCGTGGGTGCGTTCGAGCCGACTTGGCAGCGCCTGTCGGCGCGCGCACAAGCGCACAAGTTTGTCGTTGAAAAAACGGACCGCAGGACTGGGCGCATGTTGTTGCGCTACAGCGGTGATCCGATGCCGCACGTCGACTGCGGCAGCATTACCACGCGCGTGGTACGCGCCGAGGGCGAGGCGAGCTACACTTTTCCGGGCGCGGTGGCGCAGCAGCACTACGAAATCAATCGCAATGGATCGGTCTTTGCGGTCGATCGCCGGATGCTGCTGGACGCGCAGATCGATGTGACGTTCAAGCCGATCGATGCGCGCCGCACGCGTGTGGCGGTCGGTTCGATGTACCGGCTCAAACGCGATCAAACGGTGCAGGGGCGCGCCGGCAAACCGCTGCAGTTTGCCGACACCATTGGCTTCACCACCGGCGCTAGCGCGACCTTTCCCAATGCGGCGACGCGCTGTGAAGCGACCGGGCGGCTGGAGAGTTTGGTGCTGGGCTGGTTGCGGCCCTAACTGGGGTACTGTATGCCCTATAAACGGGTGTCGGGCTCGTAATATGGCTTTCAATTACTTACAATAGGCGGTATTCGTGCAGCAGCGCGTATTGTTTGATGCAGAGTACGGGTTCAAGACGCTGCTGGAACGTGTTCCCCAAGTCGGTGAGTTGCGTTGGATCGGACTACGCCCGCGCCATCGGGCGCCGATGGTGCAAGTTGCACAAGCCAGCGCGATACAAGACGCCGGCCTGCAGGGCGACCACGCGCGGCCCGGCAAACGCGCAGTGACGCTGATTCAAGCAGAGCATTTGCAAGTCGTGGCGCAATTGCTGGGCCGCGATGCGATCGCGCCCGAGTTGCTGCGCCGAAACTTAGTCGTCGCCGGCATCAATCTGCTCGCGCTCAAACGCGCGAGTTTTGCGATCGGCCCAGTGGTATTCGAAGGCACCGGCAGTTGCGATCCTTGCTCGCGCATGGAAGCAGCGCTGGGGCCGGGCGGATTCAATGCGATGCGCGGTCACGGCGGCATCACGGCACGCGTGGTCGAGGGTGGGGTAGTGAGTACCGGAGACGCGGTGCGGTTGTTGCGTGCAAGTTTGGCAGCGCCCTGACCGCGCTGGTTCAAGCAACCCGCTTGAAGCGCTCGGCGGCTTTGACCAGTTCGGCACGGATGCCCGGCTCGAACGCCGAATGACCGGCATCAGGGACGATGATGTACTCGGCTTCCGGCCAAGCTGCGTGCAGATCATCGGCGCTGACGATGGGGCAGACCGCGTCGTAGCGCCCTTGCACGATCACCGCCGGGATGTGGCGAATCTTGCGCACGTTATCCAGCAGTGCGTTATCCGGCAAAAAGATGTTGTGAATGAAGTAGTGCGCTTCGATGCGCGCCAGCCCAAGGGCGACGACGTCGCCGGAAAAATGCGCCACCGTTTCCGCGCTCGGCAGCAGCGTCGAGCAGGAACCCTCATAAACGCTCCACTTGCGCGCAGCAGGCATGTGCACTGTCGGATCGGGGTCGGTTAAACGCCAGAAGTAAGCGGTGAGCAGATCGCTGCGTTCGCGTTCGGGGATGTAGTGGGCGAACTCGCGCCACGCCTCCGGGAAAAAGTTGCGCACACCGTACAAAAACCAGTCGATTTCGCTCTTGCGGCAAAGGAAAATACCGCGCAGGATCAAGCCGCGACAGCGCTCTGGATGCGCCTGCGCATAGGCAAGCGCAAGCGTGCTGCCCCAAGAACCGCCGAACACCAGCCAGCGCTCGATGCCGAGATGGCGGCGCAGCGCCTCCAAATCGTCAACGAGCAGCGGTGTGGTGTTGTCGATCGTCTCGCCCAGCGGGGTGGAGCGCCCGGCGCCACGCTGATCGTAAACGATGATGCGGTAGGCGGCGGGATCGAAGAAGCGCCGGTGTTGCGGCGAAGCGCCCGCGCCGGGGCCGCCGTGTAGGAAAACCACCGGCATGCCGTCGGCGTTGCCGCTTTGCTCGACGTACATCGAATGCCGTGCATCTAGAGGCAGTTTGGCAACGTTATACGGTTCGATTTCAGGGAACAGTTCCGCTCTGTCGCCCTCGCTGTGCGGCATGCGTTCGCGTGTGGCAATGGTGATTGCGGGCATGTGGCAATTGTAACTTTTGTCTCCGCTTGGTGCGCCGCTATTGACAGGCGAGGGCGTTGGCCCCTAGATTGCGGCTAGATACGCTTCTAGAAGAAAGCCAACCATGCTCTATCAGGTGCACGAAATGCAGCACGCGGCGCTCGCGCCGATGCGTTTCTGGGCAGAAACGGGATTGAAGTTCTTCAACGGCTCCGGCGGGCTGCTGCAGTTCAACCCGGCCGCGCGCTACGTGGCTGCTGGATACGAAGTATTCCTGCGCGTCACGCACCGTTACGACCGCCCGGCATTTGGCTTGAGCGAGACGCAAGTTGACGGGCGCGCGGTGGAAGTGCGCGAAGAATTTGTGCTGGAAAAGCCTTTCTGCAATCTGCTGCACTTTGCCCGTGACGCTGCTGGCGCGCGCCGTAAGGATCCGAAAGTCTTGCTGGTCGCCCCGCTGTCCGGTCACTACGCGACGCTGCTGCGCGAAACGGTGCGCGCGTTGCTGCCCGAGCATGACGTTTACATCACCGATTGGATCGACGCGCGCGTGGTGCCGCTCAGCACCGGGCCGTTCCACTTCGATGACTACGTTCGTTACGTGCAGGAGTTCATCCGCTTTTTAGGCGCTGACGTGCATGTGATTTCCGTGTGCCAGCCGACCGTGCCGGTGCTGGTCGCAACTGCACTCATGGCGCAGAACGGCGATATTCAGCCGCGCTCGCTCACCTTGATGGGTGGGCCGATCGATACGCGCTGCAACCCGACCTCGGTCAATTATTTCGCCAAACATCGCGCACTCTCGTGGTTTGAACATCGCTTAATCTGCCGCGTGCCGGGAAAGTATCCCGGCGCGGGGCGGCGCGTCTACCCGGGCTTCATGCAGCTTGCCGGTTTCGTTGCGATGAATCCCGAGCGGCACATCGATTCGCACCGGGAGTATTTCGGTCAACTCGTGCGCGGCGACGGTGATAGCGCCGATGCGCACCGCAAGTTTTACGATGAATACAATGCCGTGATGGATTTGCCCGCCGAGTACTATCTGGAAACGGTGCAGCGTGTGTTCCAGGAGCACTTGCTGCCGCGTGGCAAGATGGTTAGCTTGGGACAACCCGTGCGTCCAGAAGCGATCACCAAGCCGGGTTTGCTGACCATCGAGGGGGAGCTGGACGACATCTCTGCGCCGGGGCAGACCGAGGCGGCGCATGCGTTGTGTTCCAACATCACCAAAGCGAAGCGCAAGCATCTGCTTGCGCCCGAAGTCGGGCACTACGGGATTTTCAGCGGGCGGCGCTTTCGCGAGCGCATTTGCCCGCAGATCCGCGACTTTATTCGCCGGCACGATAAATGACCGGTACCGTCCGCCGCAAGCGCCGCGGCGGTGTGGATTTATGGCCGCATTGAATTTCGGCGCGCCAGGGGAGGCAGCATGACTGAACCCGTTTCCGCCAAGGAGATGTTCGAGTTGTTCCAGAAGATGGTCAACCCGATGGCCTACCCGATGCAGAGTATCCTGACTTCCGCGCTCAACGTGGAGGAACTGGAGAAGAAGATCGCGGAACTTAAAACCGTGGAGCATTGGCTGCAAACCAACGTCGCCCTGTTGCAAATGACGATCAAGACGCTTGACTACCAGAAGAATATTCTGGCGAGCACGGGTTCGGGCGTGACGGGCGAGAACCCGTTCGTCAATATGGCGATGTGGCCTTGGACTACGATGCAGGCCGCGGCGCAAGAGGCCGCCGAAAAGTCGGCGGCGCCGGGCGAACAAGCCCAAGCGAAGCCTAAGCGGAGCAAGAAACCTACTTAGTCTTTGTAGTTTTCGTAAAAGATGTACTGAGTCGCGTAGTCGCTGAGCTCGAAATAGACTTTCTTTTCCCCGCTGTCGACTTTGAAGTTGAGATTTTCATCGACGTAGCCGTAGCCGAAGCGGTAGGGACGGGCAGTGCCATCCGAAGTGCCGAGCGCGGTACTCATCTTGTCGATTTTGATGAAGCGCATCTGCAGTTTCTCGCCGGCGTAGATATCGAGCACGCCGTCGGTGCCGGTCCAGTTCTGGATCTGGCGGCCGATCACGTTCTGTTGTTCCTGAGTGCAGCCGGTCGCGATGAGAAGCGCGAGGCTCAGCGCGCCAAGATGCTTGCCGATCATGGTATCGATTCCTGAGCGATTGTTATTCAGTCAGCGGATGCTAGCACGCGATCGTAGACCACGAAGTCGCTCGCCAGCGCGTTGCGCTCGTTTGCCGGCAGGTGTTCGCGGCTGACTTCGCGCCACTGGCTGCGGTCGAGCTCGGGAAAGTAGGTGTCGCCGGGCACCTCGGCGCAGACTTCGGTCAAGTATAGGCGCTGCGCCAGCGGCAGCGCTTCGCGGTAAAGCGCGGCGCCGCCGATAACGAACGCCTCGGTGTCAGACTCTGCGAGCCGGAGCGCCTGAGGCAACGACGGGGCGCCTAAGCAGCCTGGGGCAGAGAAATCCGCATTGCGACTGACGACGACGCTCACGCGCCCGGGCAACGGCCTACCGATCGATTCATAGGTCTTGCGGCCCATGATGATGTGGTGTCCCATCGTCAGGGTGCGAAAGCGCTGCAAGTCTGACGGCAGATGCCAGGGCAGCGCGCCGTCGCGGCCGATCACGCCATTGCGCGCGACCGCAGCGATGATGGCTAGACGTGAACTCGCCATGGCGCGAGTCTGCGCGAAGCAGCGATTGGGTGAGCGCGGTTAAGCGGCACAGCAGCGGGCACTTTGCTTACAGTTTGAGGCCGTTGCATCGCGGCGCAGACGGCATACAAATCACGAGCCACGCGACGACCGAGGTTCGCTCATGCTCTCGCTGTCGGCGGCCCGCGCCGGTGCAGCAGCGCGCCAGCCTATTTCGCTACCTGACGTTCTTTGAGTTCTTCCAAGGTCTTGCAGTCGATACACAGCGTGGCCGTGGGACGCGCATTCAGGCGCTTGATGCCAATCTCGACGCCGCAGTTCTCGCAATAGCCGTATTCGCCGCTGTCGATGAGGCCGATTGTTTCTTCAATTTTCTTGATCAGCTTGCGTTCGCGGTCGCGGTTGCGCAACTCGAGCGCCATATCGGATTCTTGCGTGGCGCGATCGTTGGGATCGGCGAACACGGTCGCTTCATCCTGCATCGTTTGCATGGTGCGATCGATATCGCCCGACAGCTCGGATTTCCAGTCGAGCAATGCTTGACGGTAATGTGCGAGCTGCTTCTTGCTCATATAGGCTTCGCCCTTTTTCGGTGTGTAAGGGGCGAACTGTTTGATTGCAGCGGTATTGCTGTTCGATGTAGCCATTTGCCTCATGCGATTAGACAACGTTTCCGTCAATGTGGCGCGCCGGAACAAACTAACACTTTAACCAAAAAAGCCTGCTCGGCGCAACAACTAGAATGCTTTGTCACGTGCTAGGGAAGTCTAGTACTGTAGCGTGTACTAACTGTAATGTCCCTATTGTATTTAGATCTGGCCATATACTACCGGCCTTGATAGCTGCTAGGGCTGTTATTTGGCCTCCGCCTGCTCTAACACGGCGCGCAATTGCGGCTGCGAACCCATGCTGGCGATTTCTTTTGCAGTCAAACCGCGCGCGTCTTTAAGTTTCGCATCAGCGCCGCGTGCGAGCAGCAACTCCACCGTTTCGGCGTTGCCGTAGCCCGCTGCCCACATCAAAGCAGTCAAGTCGTTTTCGTAGCGGGCATTGACATCGATGCCGCTGTCTAGGAGCAACGCGACCGACTTTGCGTGACCGCCGGCGGCGGCGTAAACCATGGGCGGCTTGCCTTGGCGATCAAGTCGATCGGCTTTCGCGCCGGCCTTTAGCAATGCGCGAACCACCTCGGTGTGCCCGCTGTACGCGGCGCCATGCACGGGGGTCACCAGGTCCAAGTTCTCCAAGTTGACGTCGGCGCCTTTGGCCATGAATGCTTCTATCAAATCGAGCCGGCCACGGCGCGCGGCCATGTTCAGCACCGTATCACCGACGCGGTTGCGAGCATTGACAGCGGCGCCTTCCTCGAGGGCTTTGAGCACATTGTCCCATTCGTTGTCGCGCGCGGCGTTTAGCATGCGCAAGTTGATGAGCACGTCGATATCGGCGGCTTGCACGACACCGGCGGCAAGTGTAGCGACCCACAACAGGGCCAGGACCATCATTTTTCTCACGCTTGTTGCTCCTAAATTCATTTGAGGGCTTCCCTGGGAGGTCGCTCGCAGCGCAACTTCGATGCCTTATAATCAGGGGCGCCGATTATACAGGCGGTTGCGTGATGGCTGTGACCGTGTTCTCCCTGGCCACTAACGCGCCGGCCCGCCGAAAAGTTGGCTCTGACTCGAACGATAAACCAACAGGAGTTTGCATGAAGATCACTCTCAAGTTAGCGGTGGTGGCGCTTGCGCTAATCGGCACTAACGCTGTTTCTCAAGAGGTTACCGGCGGGGCGACCAGCGCTGGCGCGCCGATGTCGGCTAAGCTGACCGGTGTGTCGCAAGCGATGTTGGATGCCGCACACCAGGACGCCAGTCAGTGGCTGCACGTCAACGGCGGTTATAGCCAAACGCGCTACGCACCTCAGGCGCAGATCACGACGAGCAATGTAAAGAAGTTGCGTCCCGCGTTCGTGTTCCAAACCGGCGTGCTCGAATCGATGGAAACGGCGCCACTGGTCGTGGGCGACGTCATGTTTCTTACCACCTCCTTTAACCACGTCTACGCGATCAACGCACTGACCGGCCAAGAATATTGGCATTACAAACACAAGATGGGCCCGATTACGACCTATTGCTGCGGCCCCAACAACCGGGGTGTGGCCGCGCTCGATGGCGTACTGTACATGGGCACGCTGGATGCGAAACTCGTCGCGCTCGATGCCAAGACCGGCAAGCTGCTGTGGGAAACGCAGATCGAAGATCCCGAGCTTGGCTATTCTGAGACGATGGCGCCGGTGGCGGTCGAAGGCAAAGTGCTGATCGGCACCAACGGGGGCGAGTACGGTGTGCGCGGCTTTGTCAAAGCTTACGACGCTAAGGACGGCAAACTGGTGTGGACCTTCTACACCATCCCGGAAAAGGGTCACGAAGGTGTGTGGGCGGTGAACGATGCCACCGGGCGCAACATGTTGCGCGACATCGCAGCTGAGAAAAAAGCCCTCGCTGACGGCGACGGTGATTTCTTCAAGACCCTCGGTGGCGGGGTATGGATGACGCCGGCGGTGGATCGCGAGACCAAGACGGTATTCTTCGTCGCCGGTAACCCTTCACCGGACTTGTACGGCAAGGAGCGCCCGGGCGACAACTTGTACACCAACTCGATGGTCGCGGTCGATCTCGATACCGGCAAGTACAAGTGGCACTACCAATACATCGCGCACGACGTGTGGGACTTGGACGCCGCTTCCCCGGTGATACTGACCGAAGCTAAAGGCAAGGACGGCAAGAAGCGCAAAGTCGCCATCCACGGCGGCAAGACCGGGCATGTCTATGTGCATGACCGCGCTACGGGCGAGTTGATTCGCTTCTCCGAAGCAATGGTGCCGCAGGAGAATATGTGGGTGCTGCCGACTGCTGAAGGCGCACGCATGCTGCCCGGCGCCAACGGCGGTGTTGAATGGAATCCGATGGCGGTTAATCCGAAATTGGGTTTAGCCTATGCGGCCAATCTGCATCAGCCGATGACCTACCATGTCGAAGCCGCCAAGTATCCCGGCGGTAAATTGTGGCTGGGCGGGGCGTTCAAGACCATTGCGTCGGAAAAGCAATGGGGGCGTCTGGCGGCCGTCGACATGAGCACCGGCAAAATGGTGTGGAAGGCGGACACGCAGCAACCGCTGATGGGAGGCGTGTTAGCTACAGCGGGTGGCTTGGTGTTTACCGGAGAGGGTAACGGCGCGTTCAATGCCTACAATGGCAAGACTGGCGACAAGCTGTGGTCGTTCCAATGCGGCGCGGGTGTTAACGCACCGGCGGTGTCGTACTCCATCGGCGGCAAGCAATACATCGCGGTGGCGGCGGGTGGCAACAACCAGCTTGATTTCAAACGCGGCAATAGCGTGTTCGTGTTTGCTTTGCCCTGAGCTGACCTCGCGCGTTAGCTTTGTCAAAGGCCGCTCGATTCTTCGAGCGGCCTTTGTTCGTTTGCGTGTTTGATTGCTGCACTACAGAGGATGCAATGAGAAGACTGATCGCGATTGTTTGGGCGGGCCTGTCTGCTGCGGGCGCAATACCGGCCGTGGCGGATGAGCCATTTTCCGCTGAAAAGGCTGCTCAAACTTGCAATGCTTGCCACGGCCCGGATGGCAATTCCGCGCTGCCGGAAATTCCCAGCCTCGCCGGGCAAACCGCGCGCTATATCTACCTGCAGCTCAAGGATTTCAAAGAAAAGCGGCGCGAGAACCCGCAAATGTCGCCGATGGCAGCAACCCTCGACAAGCCGCAAATGCTGGCATTGGCACAACACTATGCAGAAAAGAAGCTGAAATCCAACGACTTCAAAGTCGATGCGGACAAAGTGAAGCAAGGCAAAGCGAAAGCGGACGAGGTGCTTTGCACCATGTGCCATCAAGGCGGTTTCCTAGGACAGAATGAAATTCCGCGCGTAGCGGGGCAGCGTTACGACTACATCGTCAAGCAGTTGAAAGATTTTCGCGCCATGAAGCGCACCAATGACGCCGGCAACATGACCAGCGTATCGAAAACGCTCAAAGACGAGGACATCGAGGCATTGGGACAGTACATTACCAACCTAAACTAGGCGCGCAGCGATTGCGGCGCCGCCGGCCAATTGAGGGTCAGATATAGTGAGACTGCTCGCGCGACTGCTGCAAGGCTCGGCGATGCGCGTGAACGTCGTGGTGCTGCTCGGCCTGCTCGGCTACTTGGCGAGTTTAAGCTTTCCCTCCAGTGAAGCAGTACGCTTGCGCAATGCGCTGCTGGTTGACGCGGCCCCGGCCAGCGCGTTCGAGTGGACGCCTGACAGCATGCCGCCGGACTTCAAAACGGATCGGGGCGCAGCCGGGGCGCTGTTCGCCCGGATCGCGCAAGAGCAGGGATTTGCCGGGGAGCAGTCCGAGTTCTTGCGAGCATTAAAGATCGCTCGGCACGTGCGCGAGCCGATGACCAAATTTGGCCCGATCTTCGGCGACTTGGAAGTGACCTACCGGCAGATTCAAAATGGCGACGGTTATTGCGCGGATGCGACCGATGTTTTTCTTGCGCTTAGCAGAGCCGCTGGTCTCCACGCGCGCCAATGGGGTTTCTCCATCGACCAGTTCGGCGGCAAAGGCCATGCCATTAATGAGGTGTACGACCGCCAATTGCGGCAGTGGATCTACCTCGACGTATTCTTTAACTACTACTTAGTCGATGCTCAAACCGAGCGACCGCTTAGCGCGCTGCAAGTGCGCGCTGCGCTGCAAGGCAAGGAGTTCAACGCCAAGATCGTTCCGATCGTGGCGAGCCGGCCGGTTGATTTCAACTACGACCGGCGCTTGCGCTGGTTCCGCAGCGGCGCGGAGCATTGGTTTTTGTGGTGGGGCAACAACGTCGAGTCGCTTGACCAAAAATCTTCCATAGGACGCCTTTCGAACGCAATGCCAGCGGTGCTCGCGCGCGCCATCGAACAGTTTCGTGGGGTCGCGCTGGGTGTCTATCCACACATGCGCGTGGTGGAGACGCCGCTCAACGAAGACGATCTGAGTGCCATGCTGGCGCTGAAGAAAAAGCTGCTCTTTGCAGCGGGCACGGTTTCTGTGCTCGCAGTGTTGCTGCTGGCCCAAGCGGCCGCGGCGTGGCAGCGGCACCGCGCTGCGCGGCGCGCGGCACGGCGCCTCGAAGACGGCGCAGCCGCGCACGAGCTGCGCTGAGCATGCTTGTGCGCCCATTACCGCGAACCGCATCCGCCGCGCCGGCATGATGGTTTCACATTCGCTGCGCCAACTGCTGCTGCGCTATGCCGTGATCTACGTCGCGTTGATCGTTTTCAGCAGCGTTCTCGGCGGCGCCGGTTTTTACTTTTGGCGGCAATCCTCCGACGAATCGTTGCGCTTGAACGCTATGGTGAGCGATATGCAGCTCATGCGCGGTGCCCTATATCGGCAATTGAAGGAAATTTTCGATGCCGTGTTTCTGGACGATGCCGCGGCGCAGAAGCAGTATCGCGACTACGCGGCTACCATCGAAGGGCATTTCCGCGCGTTGCAGGCGGAAGCGGCGTCAGCGCCGGAGCGCGCAGCGATCGCGCGGCTGCATCAAGCCTATGCCGAAGTGCAACGCCAAGGCACGCAAGTGCTGGCCGCAGCGCCGCTCGGCGAGGATTCGTTGCAGCGCCAGGTGCTGGACGAGAAGCTCGAACAAGGCGCGCTGCGCGAGTATGAGCGCGCCTTTCGCGAGGCGGAGTCGTTCTTGCGCACGCAGCAAGCGCGCCTGACCGACCAGCTGCGCACCCTGACATGGCTGGCATTGCTGCTGCTGGCACTGCCGTTGCTGACGGCGCTGCTGCTGCTGTTGCTATCGCGGCGCTTTCTGCGCAGCGCGTTCATCGAACCGATGTCGCGTTTGATGCAGGCGACCGCACGTATCAGCGAGGGCAATCTCGACCACCGGGTTGCGCCCACAGGGGCAACTGAGCTGCGACAATTGGGCGAGTCGGTCAACCATATGGCCGCTGATCTCGCGCATAGCCGCGCGGCGCTGCTGCAAGCCGAGCGGCAAGCCGCATTGGGGGCGCTGGTGCCGGTAGTGGCGCACAACATCCGTAATCCGCTTGCCAGCATTCGCGCCACGGCGCAAGTTATGGATGAGCCGGGCGCCGGCGCCGAGGTGCGCGAGGGTTTGCGTGACATCATTCAAACCACCGACCGGTTGGAGCGCTGGACGCACGCGCTGCTTTCTTACCTGCACCCGCTCAAGCCGCAGCTTGTCACCGGATTGCTGACCACGGCGGCCGATAACGCGCTGACGCTACTGGAGGGCCAGTTGCAGCGCGCCGGCGTGCAAGTGCGGCGTATCGACTGGCAGCATGGCGTGCCGACGCAATTCGACCCGCAGCTGATCGAACAAGCGCTGCACGGCTTGTTGACCAACGCTATCGAAGCCTCGCCCGCGGGCGCCACTATCTCGCTGCGGCCGCAGCACGATGCCGCTAACGTTATGATAACCATTTCCGACCAAGGCCCCGGCTTGCCGTTTGCGCCGGCGAGCGGAGCGTTGCGGCCGGGTCCAACCACGAAGCTGCATGGCAGCGGCTTAGGAATTCCTTTCGCAATGAAAGTCTGCGAGGTTCATGGCGGCAGCTTGCACTTTGGCCCGGCGGCGCAGGGCGGCACGCAAGTCACGCTCAAGCTATCGCGTTTAAACGGCGACACCGCGGATTGAATATGCAACGGGCTCAGCGCGATTCTTCTGCGACGCACGCTCCCGACGAGCGGCGTGCCGCGCCGCTGCGCGTGTTGGTCGTCGACGACGAAATCGTGTTTGCGCGCGCAGTGGCGCGGCGCTTGCAGCAGATCGGCTACGTGTGCCGGGTCGCCGAACGCTTGCAGGAGGCGCGCGGCGCTCTGGCGGAGTTCACGCCGGAGCTAGTGCTGCTCGATCTGCGTTTGCCCGACGGCAGCGGTTTGGATTTTTTGAGCGAACTGCAAGGCGGCAGTGAGGAGCGCGCGGCAACGGTTATTGTGATCACCGCGTTCGGCGAGCTGGCCGACGCCGTCGATGCCATGAAGCGCGGCGCGGCCGACTACTTGAAAAAGCCCATCGACTTGGACGAACTTGTGCTGACTATCGACAAGGCGATGCAGACAACTCAGCTCAAGCATCGGCTCGATTACTCGCGCAGCCGCGACAGCCATTCGCTGGAAAGCCTCGAGGGCGGCATACAGCTGATCGGCGCCAGCCCCGCCATGCAGCGGGTGCGCGAGCAAGTGCAGCGATTGGCACAGCTGACCGGCGAAGGCAGTGCGCCGGCGCCTACCGTGCTGATCCTCGGCGAAACCGGTACCGGCAAGGACCTGGTTGCGCGCCTGCTGCATCTTTGGAGCCCGGCGCGCGAGCGGCCGTTTGTTCAAGTCGATTGCGCTTCATTGCCGCGCGACTTGGTCGAAGCCGAATTGTTCGGTCACGAAAAAGGCGCTTTCACCAGTGCGCACGGTACGCGCGTCGGTTTAATTGAAGCGGCCGAGAACGGCGCGCTATTCTTGGACGAGATCGGGGAGTTGCCGCCCGAGTTGCAGGCAAAGCTGCTCAACGTCATTGAGCGGCGCCAGTTGCGCCGTATCGGCGCCACGCGTGAACGCGCCGCGTTGGCGCGTTTTATCGCCGGCACCAATCGCGATCTGGTAAGAGCGATGCAGGAGGGCACGTTCCGGGCGGATCTTTACTACCGGCTGAACGTGGTGAGCATGGTGCTGCCGCCCCTGCGTGAGCGCGGCGACGATGTGATCTTGCTGGCCCAGCACTACGCTGCCGCGACGGCACGCCGCTATCGCTTGGCGCTGCCTAGTTTTACCCAGCAATCTTTAGAAACTATGCGTAGTTACCCCTGGCCGGGCAATGTCCGCGAGCTTAAGCACTTGATAGAGCGTGCTGTATTGCTTTGTGACGGGCGCAGCATACAGCCGGCAGATTTGGCGTTGATGCCAGCAACGCCAACTGCAGCGCCGGCGCGAGGCGCAGGCACAGCCGCGCCAAACGACGATTGGCGCAGCCTGAGCCTGGACGCGGCGGAAAAAATGTTGCTCGAGCACGCCCTGCAAGAGGCGCGCGGCAACGTCTCCGAGGCCGCGCGTCGCCTCGGCGTCAGCCGCATGGCTATGCGCTACCGCATGGAGAAGCACGGCATCGCCGGACCGTCCGGTTCGACTACAGCACCTTCTTCTTGACCAAATTGGACTGATCGGTCCAGCCTTGCATGACGTAGCGATTGGTCAGCCGGTGCAGCAGTTCGATGCGTTTGCGGAAAGTCACGATGAACTGAACTTGCACTTTGGTGCCGTCCTGCTTCATGACTAACGCGAACGGCGCCTGCAATGACTCGACCATTTCCTCGTCAACGTACATGCACTTCTTTTGCTCCGCCAGTTCCTTGCGCAGCGGCTCGATGTCTTTGCCGCCCAGTTCGTTAACCCGAACCATCGCTTCGTCGTAGACCTTGGGTGACACGCACACCCAGATGCCGGGCTTGAACGTATCAAGATAGGTGTCTTGCGTTTGAGCTGCCGCCGCGGTTGCGCCCAGCAGGGCGAGGGCGGCGGCCCACTTCATCGCCTTACTCATTGCCAGTTCGCCTCCGGTTGTGCCAACGTTTCCAGGAATGCACCGATCTTACCGATCGTCTCCTCATCCATATACTCTTTCCAGGCGGGCATCATGCCGAGATTTCCGGTGCGCCCGTTCAGCACGATCTTGACGAACTCTTTGTAGCCGCGCCAAAAGCGCGTTAAGTCGCCTGCGTACGCGCCGAAGCGCGATTCGCCGTTGGCCTTTTGGCCGTGACACTGCACGCACCAGGTAAAGTAAATTTTAGTACCGACTTCGATAGCTTCGGCATTGCCGGATTGCGGATTGCCCGAAGCAACCTTTGTTGCAGCGGCTGCTGGTTTCTGTTCGGCTGCTGTTGCCTCTTCGGCAGCCCGGGCGGGGATAGTTGCGAGCGCGAGCGCGCCGACGAGGGCCACGCAGGCAATGCCAAAAACAGTGTGCTTAAGTGCTTTCATATTAGCTTCTTGATGGTTATCCGACTTTTTACTTCAGAGTAAAAAAAGGGGCCGCGGGCGCGGCCCCTTTCCATGCTATTGCAACAACAACCAGCGTTAGGGCAGCGAGAAGCCGACCACCGCCATGCTTTCTTGCATGTGGCCGATCTTGTCTTTGTTTAACGACTGAACCGCGCGGCCGACATACGTGCCGTGACCGGTCGCAGCAGCGATGAATTGCTTGCCGCCGGAAGCGTAAGAAATCACGCCGCCATGCACGCCGGAGCCGACGTTGAACTTCCAAATGTTGTTGCCGTTCTTGCCGTCGAGGGCTTCGAGGAAGCCATCAGAAGTGCCCAAGAACACCAGGTCGCTGCCGGTCGACAGAATGGTCGAGTGCGGGATCAGGTCATAGCGCTTTTCCCACGCCAACTTGCCCGTGACTGGGTCACGCGCCGTCAGGCGGCCATGGTTCTTGTCGTTGGGCGGATCGGTACCAATCCATTCCGCGCTCATGAACGCTTGAACGAACGGCGCCAACACGCGCTGCTCGGAACCGGCGGAGATGGTCGTGCCACCACTCTTTGGCTGTACCGTCAGCTTCATGCACCACTCCTGCACCACGCGATAGAAAAGCTTGGTGTTGGGGTTGTACGAGCCGGCGTTCCAGCTGTGGCCGCCGTCGATCGCCGGGCAAACCAAAGTTTGCTTGCCGGGCTCGGGCCACAACATGTTTTCCCACTCGCCTTTGGCGATGTTGTAACCTGAGGTCCAGTTGGCGTTCTTCATGTCCGCGTAGACATTCACGACCTTGCCGGTCTTGGCTTCGAACACGTGGTTAAAGCCGTTCTTGCCTGGTGTGAAGATCTTGTCGCCAAGTACAACCAGTTCGCCGGGAGCGGCGTCGTAGTCATACGGGTCAGCATGGGCATGTTGGAAGTGCCAATTTAGCTTGCCGGTCGACAGATCGAGAGCAACGGTCGAGGAAGTGTACAGTGCATCACCGGAACGCCAGCCGTCCGACTCGGGATTACGGCATTCTTTGCCGCAATAGTCGTAGTCGGGGTTTGGATTGCCCGTACCCATGATGATCTGGTTGTTCGCGTAGTCGACGGTGCCAGGCTGCCAAGAGCCGCCGCCACCGTACTGCCACGAATCACCGCGCCAAGTTTTCAGCGCTTTCGGATCGTTGCGGCCCGTGGTGTAGAAGGTCCATTTCACGTCGCCGTTCTTCGGGTCGATCCCCCAGATCTTGCCTTCGATCGGATACTCACCGCCGTTTTGGCCGATGACCAGCAGGTCGGAACTGACGAAGGTCGCGGCGCCGGAGAAGCCGACCGTATCCTTCTTCGAATCGACCATCTGTTTTTCCCACATGACTTTGCCGTCGTTCTCGTTCAGAGCGACGATGCGGCCGTCAACGGTGCCCATGTAGACGCGACCGTCGCCGATCGCCAGACCGCGGGTGTGCGCAAAGAACGAACGCGCCACAATGGCTTCGTCCATCTTCGGTACCCACTGCCACATCATTTCGCCGTTTGCGCCATTGAGCTTGGTCACGGTCGACGGGTTGGTCGCAACGTAGACGTTGCCGCCAACTGCCAACGGCGTGCTGTGCATACCCATGCGCACGTTACCCGGCTGCCAAATCCACGCCGGACGCAGATTCTTGACGTTGCTCGCGTTGATTTGCTTCAGCGGGCTATGGCTCCACGACTTATCCGCCTCGCGATGATAGAAGCACCAGTCCGATTCCGGGCAGTTCTTCATCTTCGCGGCCGACGAATCCGCCAGCGCCACATTGGTGCCGCCGAACGCGGCGAGCGTACCGACTACGCCCAATGCGATTTGCTTTAGCTTCATTGCCTTCCTCCTATTGTGGTGAATACACGCTGTGCTTAACTACGTTCCTCCCCGGCTTTAGCGTGCCCATCAATCAATTGCACGAGGAGGTTGGCACCGCAAACAGCTAATTAGACAAGTGCACGGGCGAATCTACCCGTGCGCGAGGCTAAAATCAACCGACACGCGATAGATTAGAACCAACGCGTTGTCGCGAGAATGGGGAAATCATATACAGTCTATAGTAGTGCAGTTAAAGTTAGGTGGGTTGAGAGACTTTGGCCTATATAACGGTATGTATATAGAAATTGCTGCGACTGCGAAGAGCGCAGAGCGGCTACGCTTAGCCAACAAGGAAACGCAAATGCAGATCGCCATCGGCGGTTTTCAACACGAAACCAACACTTTCGCTACCACGAAAGCGAGCTACGCCGACTTCGCCCGCGGCGGCGGCTGGCCGGCGCTGCAGCAAGGCGCCGATATGTTCGATGCGGTGGCCGGCATCAATTTGCCCATCGCAGGATTCATCGAAACCATGCGCAAATCGCACCAGTTGCTGCCGATGGCCTGGGCTGCGGCTAGCCCCTCGGCGCATGTGACCAAAGACGCATTCGAACGCATCGCGGCGATGATCATCGAGCCGCTGCGCGCGAGCAAACCGGACGCCGTCTATCTCGACTTGCACGGTGCCATGGTGACCGAGCATCTCGACGATGGCGAAGGCGAGCTGCTGGCGCGCGTGCGTCAGGCGGTGGGCGCGCGCGTTCCGATCGTCGCTAGTCTCGATCTGCACGCCAACGTCACGCCGGCGATGTTGCAACTGGCGGACCTGATGGTCGCGTACCGCACCTATCCGCATGTCGATATGTCGGAAACGGGCTCGCGCGCCGCATTCTTGCTCGGCCGATTATTCGAAAGCGCGACCAAGCCGAGCGTGGCGTTGCGGCGTATCCCATTCATTATCCCGATTAACGCGCAATGCACCGACCTGCAGCCGCTGCGCGGTGTTTACGAAGAACTGGCGCGCGGGGAGGGCGGCGGGGTCACCACGCTTTCGTTCGCGCCCGGGTTCCCGGCGGCGGATATCGAATACTGCGGCGGCACCGTCTTCGCGTACGCAGCCAACGCCGCCGCCGCGCAGCGCGCGGCCGATGCCATCGCCGATCATGTCGAGCGCGCCGAGAGCGAGTTCGACTACCCGGTGCTAGAAGCGGAAGCTGCCGTGCAGCGCGCGATGCGCGTAGCGCAGGGCGCGAGCAAGCCGGTGGTGATCGCCGACACGCAAGACAATCCCGGCGTCGGCGGCGATTCCGACACTACCGGCATGCTGCGCGCCTTGCTCAAGCACGGCGCCAAGCGCGCCGCCCTCGGCATCATGGTCGATGCCGAAGTCGCCCAAGCGGCACATCGCGCCGGCCCTGGCAACAGCATCGAAGTGGCCCTCGGCGGCAAACACGGCCTTGCGGGCGATGCGCCGCTGCACGGCCGTTTTGTCGTCGAGACGGTGTCGGACGGCAAGTTTTTGTGCAAAGGGCCGTTCTATCGCGGTGCGCGTATGGACTTGGGTCCTTCAGCTTGTTTGCGCATCGATGATGTACGCGTCGTCGTCGCATGCGTCAAAGCGCAATGTGCCGACCAGGAGATGTTTCGTTACGTTGGCATTGAGCCAACCGCGCAAGCGATCTTGGTCAACAAGAGTTCAGTGCACTTTCGCGCCGATTTCGCGCCGATTGCGCAGGAGATCATTTCCGCCAAGGCGCCGGGGGCGATGCTCGCCGATCCGAGCGAGTACCCGTGGACGAAATTGCGCCGCGGCGTGCGGCTCAAGCCTAACGGCCACGTGTTCTAGAGGTTTACAGATAGGAGGTAAGCTGGGTTATCCGCATAAGATCTAAGTTATCAGCTGGTACCTATAATAGTACGGGAGTTGCTTTGGGGCGCAAACGCAGATCTCGAGGCGTTGCACACCAAAAACTCAGAGAGTTAAATTGGCGACAGATAGGGCGAGATGAGGGAAATGCGCGCGGGCTGCGGGCGCTGGGAGTATGGCGATGAGGTACACTGAATTATTATTCGATAGTGTGGGCGGCCCGGCATCTTGTTGAGGCAGGAGCGCGTAACTAACTAGTGCGCGGGGTGAGAGCCGTTTGTCAGAAGGAGATTTGGTAGTGAACCCTGTTATGCGAGCGGCAATGTCTGCTGTACTGGCCTGTGCCCTTCTCGGCGCGTGTGGTCAGAAATCGGACGGCACGTCCGCACCGGCAGCCGATGCCGTTAAACCAGTGGGCGGCACTAAGCTTGCGGACGCAAGCGACAAAGCGGTGGCCGCAAAAGCAGATGTCGCCAAGGCTGACGCTGCGAAGCCTGCCACGCCGGCTGCCGGAGGTCCTCCTAAAGGCGTGCCGGTCAATGCCGAGAAAGTGCGCGTCGGCAAAGTCGACGATGAGCTAAGCGCGGTTGGTTCGCTTATCGCTGAAGATGCCGTCGTCATTCGCAACGAACTCGACGGGCGCATTACGGCACTGCACTTTCAGGAGGGGCAAGCGGTCCGCGCTGGCGCGCTGCTGGTCAGTCTCGATGGCAGTGAATACGCGGCGCAGTCGGCGCAAGTCAAAGCGGACCTCAAGACCGAGCAGCAGCGCTTGCTTCGCGCGCGCGATCTTTCCAAGCAAGGCTTCTTTAGTAAGGACGCGCTGGAAATCCAAGAGGGAACTGTGGCCCGGCTTAAGGCCAAGCAGCAGGAGGCGAGTTCACGTTTGACGAAGATGTCGATCTACGCGCCTTTTGCGGGGGTTGTGGGGTTGCGACAAGTCAGCCCTGGTGCGTACGTTAAGGCAGGCAGCGACATCGTTCGGTTGGAGAACGTGTCGACGCTGAAGGTGGATTTTCGTATGCCCGAAACTTATTTGGCCCGACTGATGCCGAACCAAGATATATTTGTGCGGCTCGATGCATTTCCCGAGGAAACTTTTCAGGGCAAGGTGTACGCCAGCGAGCCGTCGGTCGATGAGCGCACTCGCACCGTGGTGTTGCGCGCGCGCATCGCCAATCCATCGCTTAAACTGAAGCCGGGTATGTTTGTAAGAGTTGCCGTGACGGTTGGTTCGCGTCCCAATGCGATCACGGTGCCAGAACAGGCAATTTGGCCGCAAGGGCGCGATAGCTTCGTTTACCGCGTGGTCGACGGCAAAGCGGTTCTGACCAAGATCGAAATCGGCACACGCCGTCCAGGGCTGGTGGAAGTCGCCAAGGGATTGACCGCGGACGACATGGTCGTCACCGACGGTCAAATCAAGTTGAAGGACGGCGCGCCCGTGACAGTCATCCCGGCTGCGCCGCCAGCCACGGCGGGTTCAATGCCCAATAAGAGCTAGCCGGTCCTGAGGAGTAGGCAATGGTTCTAACAGACTTGTTTATCAAGCGGCCCGTTCTATCGACCGTTATAAATCTGGTCGTGGTGCTGATCGGCGCTTTGTCGATTACACGCATGGCTGTGCGCGAGTACCCGAACATCGATCCGCCGGTCGTATCGGTGCGCACTGTCTACAAGGGCGCTACCGCCGCCGTGGTCGAAAGCTCGGTGGTGCAGCCGCTGGAAGACTCGCTCTCCGGTATCGAGGGCATCAAAACCATCAAATCGCAGAGCCGCGAGGAAGTCGCGCAAATCACCGTCACCTTTGCAACTTCGCGCGATGTCGATGCCGCGGCGGCGGACGTGCGCGATCGCGTCGCGCGCATCCGCAAACAACTGCCGGCAGCGATCGACGAGCCGGTCGTGTCGAAGATTGAAGCTGATGCGCAGCCGGTTATGTGGATCGCGGTGGCGAGTGATAACCATACGCCGATGGAGCTTTCCGACTATGCAGATCGTTACCTCACGGACTCCCTGAAGGCGTTGACCGGCGTGTCGGCGGTCATCATCGGGGGTGAGCGCAAGCCCGCCATGCGCGTGTGGCTCGACCGCGAGCGGCTCGCCTCTCAAGGCTTGACTGTGCAAGATGTCGAAGAGGCCTTGGTCAACCAAAACGTCGACTCCCCGGGCGGGCGCATCGAGAGCACGCAGCGAGAGTTCACCGTGCAACCCGAAACGGATTTGCGCACGCCGGAAGCGTTCGACAATATGATCATCTCGCAGGCGGGCGGCTACCCGGTGCGCTTGAAAGATGTCGGCTACGCCAAGCTCGGCCCGTATGAAAACCGCAAGATCGTGCGCGTCGGCGGCAAGGAAGCGATCGGCTTGGGCGTGGTCAAGCAATCGACTGCTAATTCGCTCGAGGTTGCGCGCGGCGTCAAAGAGCTGTTGCCGCGGCTGCAAGCCGGGCTGCCGCCCGGGATGAAGATGTGGGTTGCGGTCGATACTTCAATATTCATTGAAGAATCGATCAATGCGGTGGTGACGACCATGCTCGAAGCGCTGGTGCTCGTGATCATTGTCATTTTTGTCTTCCTGCGAAGTTGGCGCGCGACCTTGATCCCGGCAATCGCTATTCCGGTTTCCGTGATCGGCCACTTCTTCTTCCTCAAGGCGCTCGGTTTCAGCATCAATACCCTGACGCTGCTTGGCGTGGTCCTCTCGGTCGGCTTGGTGGTAGATGATGCGATCGTCGTATTGGAGAACATCCACCGGCGCATCGAAGAGGGCATGAAGCCCATGCAGGCGGCATTGCAGGGCACGCGTGAAATCATGTTCGCGGTGATGGCGATGACCATAACGTTAGCGGCAGTATTCATGCCGATGTCGTTCATGACCGGCAACACCGGCAAGTTGTTCACCGAGTTCGCCTTGACGGTCGCCACCTCTGTGCTCGTATCCGGCTTTGTTGCATTGACGCTGACGCCGATGATGTCGGCGCGCTTGCTCAAACCGCATTCGCATACGGGCATCTATCAGGCCACCGAGCGCATTTTCGTGGCGATGAATAACGGCTACCGGCGCGCCTTGGGGTTCTTGGTGCGGCGGCCGGCCATAGTTTTGGTGGTGTTCGCGGCGGTGATTGCCGCAGGTGTTGTGCTGTTTAAGCAGCTCAAAGACGAGATGTCGCCGGTAGAGGACCGCGGCTTGTTTCTGGCGTTCGTGATCACACCGGAAGGCTCAACCATGGGCTATACGGACAAGTACATGTACGCCGTGGAAGACATCGCCAAAGGCGTGCCAGAAATCAATACGATGTTTGCGGTGGTGGCACCGGGTTTGGATCGTCCCAATCCTGTCAACCTGGGCGTCGGCTTTGCGGTGCTTGATCCCTGGAGCAAGCGCACGCGATCGCAGATGCAAATAACTAAAGAGTTGACACCTAAGCTGTACGGCGGTTTGCCGGGCGCGCTGTCGTTCGCGAAGAACTTGCCATCGCTCAATCAACCGTTCTTTAACAACGATATTCAGTACATTATCTATGGCACCTCATACGAGGAGCTGAACGCCAGCGTCGCTAAGGTCATGGGCAAGTTGTCGCAATATCCCGGGATTACCGGCCTGGATACTGACCTAAAGCTCAATAAGCCGCAGTTGCGAGTAAGCATCGATCGCGATAAGGCAGCCGACCTGGGCGTGTCGATGGACGCGATTGGCCATACGCTGCAAACTTTGCTCGGTAGCCGTGATGTCACCCGCTTCAAGAAGGACGGCAAGCAGTACGATGTGGTCGTGCAAATGGAAGACAGCCGCCGCATGCAGCCGACCGACCTTACTTCGATCTATGTGCGCGGCCGAGACGGCCAGCTCAATCAGCTATCAAACCTAGTCAGCATTGGCGAAACGGTTGCGCCCAAGGAGTTGAACCATTTCAACAAACTGCGCGCCGCTTTGATCAAAGGCGACCCCGCCGCGGGCACTTCGCTTGGTCAAGCGCTCGACTACGTTGATAGCGTGGTCAAGGAAGTGCTGCCGGCGGGTACGCGCACCGACTTGGACGGAACCTCGCGCGAATTCCGCGAGTCCGGCTATGAACTGTGGATTACTTTCGGCCTTGCTTTGGTGTTCATTTACCTAGTGCTCGCGGCACAGTTCGAAAGTTTCATCAGCCCATTCGTCATCATTCTCACCGTTCCATTGGCGATCTCTGGGGCGCTGCTCGTGATGTACCTCAATATGAAGTTCGAAAACGGCGGTACGCTTAACGTGTACAGCAAGTTCGGGTTGGTGATGTTGATCGGTTTAATCACTAAGCACGGTATCTTGATCGTCGAATTTGCCAACCAGCTCCGCGCTGGCGGCATGGAACGCTACGAAGCAATCGTCGAGGCGGCGACGCTACGCTTGCGTCCGATCTTGATGACAACCGGGACAATGGTGTTGGGTGCGGTCCCGCTGGCGTTGGCGCACGGCGCGGGCGCTGAGTCGCGCCAAGCGATCGGCTGGGTGATAGTTGGTGGGCTGACTTTCGGAACGCTGCTCACGTTGTTCGTGATCCCCACCCTGTACGCATTGATCGTGCGCAGTGTCCACTTGTCACGTCTTGACGAAGCGGTAACGCCAGCGTCGGCGCCGCCGCTAAATGTTGCGACGGGCGGTCCTGTTGCGGCGCCGCAAGCGAAGCTCTGATGCCGCGGACGCGCCAAGGTATCTGATCTCCGAACCACGAAGGCATCGCGTGACGGCAGCGGCGCCGCGGTGCCTACGTGGTTTGCCAGCGGTGGCTCTCCTGTGACTCCGATCGCTCGCAACGTCACCCGCGTAATCGATTCGGTCAGCACCCTCGAAGGCGGCGGTTTTCCCGTGCGCCGGCCGTTTCCGGTGGCGGGCTTATCGCATATCGATCCTTTCCTGTTGCTCGATCATCTCGGTCCGGTGACATGGGCGCCGCGCCAGGCGATCGGTGCGCCGGCTCATCCGCATCGCGGCTTCGAAACGGTGACCTATCTGCTCGAAGGCGCGATGCAGCACAAAGATTCCGCCGGCCATCAAGGCAAACTCACGCCGGGTGACGTGCAGTGGATGACCGCGGGCGCCGGCGTTGTGCACTCGGAAATGCCGGAGTCGCGCTTCTATGAAACCGGCGGCGTCATGCACGGTTTTCAAATTTGGGTGAATCTGCCTGCGCGCGAGAAGATGATTGCGCCGCGCTATCAAGAAATTCCCGCTGCGCAGATTCCAGAATGGCGCAGCGACGATGGCGCCGCGACGCTGCGCGTTATCGCCGGCGAGCACGGCGGCAAGCGCGCAGTAATTGCCACGCGCACGCCGATCATGCTGATGCATGCGAAGCTCATGGCGGGTGCGAATGTGTCCATTCAGGTGCCGGCGGAAATGCGCGCGATGTGCTACGTGATCGATGGTGCTTTGGCATTCGGCGCGAATCGCGAGCGCGGCAACGCAGGGCAGCTAGCGTTGTTCGACGCGGGCGGATCGGTTGAGGCGCAGGCGATAAGCGCCGGGCAGTTCTTGCTGCTGGCGGGCCAGCCCCTGAATGAACCGGTCGCGCGCTATGGCCCGTTCGTGATGAACACGCACACGGAAATTCGCCAAGCCATTGCCGACTATAGCGAAGGGCGTCTGGGCACGATCGCGGCATAAGCCTGCGAGCGGCTGGCAGCACGATGAGCGTGTGCGCGCGCTCAGTACATTACTTGGGAAGCGGATTTAACTCATGGCCCCACCGAGAATTCTGGCGTTCGCCGCGAGCTTGCGGCGCGATTCGTTCAACAAGAAGCTGGTGCGCATCGCTGCGCGCGCGGCGGAAAACGCCGGCGCGCAAGTCACACTGATTGACTTGCGCGATCTGCCCATGCCGATCTACGACGGCGATTTGGAACGCGAACACGGTCTGCCGGAGAACGCGAAGAAGTTCAAGCAACAATTAATCGCGCACGACGGCTTTATCATCGCTACGCCCGAGTACAACAAGATGATGCCAGCGTTGTTGAAGAATTGCATCGATTGGGCTTCGCGGGCCGAGCCGAATGAACCCGGGCTGATCGCTTTCAACGGCAAGGTCGCCGCTGTCATGGGGGCGTCGCCGGGCAACATGGCCGCCTTGCGCGGCGCGATGCAAGCGCGTCTGCAACTCTCGCTCATCGGCACGTTGGTGCTGCCGGATGAGCTGGGCATTGCGCGCGCCAACGAGGCGTTCAGCGAAGATGGCTCGCTCAAAGATGCCAAGCAAGAGCAGGCCGTGGCCACGCTTGCGGGCAACCTTGTCGCCACCATCGCCAAGCTCAAGCAGCCCAGCGCTTAGACGCGCGGCGCGGATGCGCCGGTCGCGTATACTGCCGCTTTTTCGAGCACGGAAAGGCTCATCATGGCAACGATCGAACTCACCAAGGAAAACTTCGAAACTACCATCACTGACAACGAAACCGTGGTGATCGACTTCTGGGCGCCTTGGTGCGGACCGTGCAAGGGTTTCGCGCCGGTGTTCGAATCGGTGTCGGAAAAGCATCCGAACGTGGTGTTCGCAAAGGTGAACACCGATGAGGAACAAGAGCTGCGCGGCTACTTCAATATCCGCTCCATTCCGACCTTGATGGCATTTCGCGAGAAAGTGATCGTGTTCCAGCAGGCCGGCGCGTTGCCCGCACAGGCGCTGCAGGAAGTCGTCGATAAGACGCTCGCGCTGGACATGAAAGAAGTGCACGAAGCGGTGGCTAAACAACAAGCCGAGAAGCAGGCTTAAACGATACTTATCGCTGCATTGCGCGGCAAGCGGCGTCGGCAAACGCTAACGGGGTTATCCTGACAACGGTATCGGCGTTTACGCGGGGTTTGAAAAGCGCGTGGCAACGCTGAGCGATTCTCCGCGCATATAATGGCGCCGTCTCCCCGTACACACTTCCTCGCGTGAATTCGCCTGCAGCCGCTCGTACTTCCGCAATGTTGCTCGGCTGCATCGCCGATGATTTCACCGGCGCAACCGATCTCGCCAACACCCTGGTCCGCAATGGCATGCGCACCATTCAACTGCTGGGTGTGCCCGATGCGGATACGCCGCCCGTCGATGCGGATGCCATCGTCGTGGCGCTCAAGTCGCGGACTACTGCTGCTGCGGATGCGGTCGCGCAATCGCTCGCCGCGCTGAAATGGCTGCAAGCGCGCGGCGCGCGTCAGATCCTGTTCAAGTACTGCTCGACTTTCGATTCGACCGATCAGGGTAACATCGGCCCGGTCGCCGACGCCCTGTGCGATGCGCTCGGCACGCAGTTCAGCATTGCCTGCCCGGCATTTCCCGAGAACAAGCGCACCATCTATAAGGGCTACTTGTTCGTCGGCGATGTGCTGCTGTCGGAGTCGTCAATGCGCAACCATCCGCTTACGCCGATGACGGATGCGAGCCTGGTGCGCGTGCTGCAGCGCCAGACCAAGCACAAGGTCGGTTTGGTCGAACTCGCCAGCGTGCGCCAAGGCGCGGCGGCGGTGCGCGCGCGCATGCACGCGTTGCAGCAGGATAGCTGCCGTTACGCGATCTTGGATGCTACCGAAGACGCGCACTTGATGACGCTCGGTGAAGCGCTTGCCGATACTCCGCTTATAACCGGTGGTTCCGGCATCGCGCTGGGGTTGCCGGAGAATTTCCGGCGCGCGGGCTTGCTCGCGCGCAATGACCGCGCCGATGCGTTGGCGCCGGTTGGCGGGCTTGCCGCCGTCATTGCCGGAAGCTGCTCGGTCGCCACCCTCGGTCAGATAGAACACATGCAGCGCACTTGCCCGTCGTTCAAGCTCGACCCGATGGCACTGGCGCGCAGCGCGCAGCCGCTGACGGATGCGATTGAATTTGCGCGCAGCAAACTTGATGCAGGCCCAGTGCTGATCTACGCCAGCGCGCAACCGGAGGAAGTGCGCAAAGCGCAAGAAGCGCTAGGCAAGGAACGCGCCAGCGAAGTGATCGAATCGGCGCAAGGCAAGATTGCACAAGAGCTGATTGCGGCAGGCGTGCGCAAGCTCGTGGTGGCGGGCGGTGAAACCGCGGGCGCTGTCGTCGGCGCGCTGAAAGTGAAGGCGCTGCAGATCGGTCCGCAGATCGACCCGGGCGTGCCGTGGACGCTTTCGATGGGCGAGCCGAAAGTGGCGCTGGCGCTGAAGTCGGGCAACTTCGGCGCTGAAGATTTCTTCGCCAAAGCGTTGGCGAGCATCAAATGACGCGCGCGCTCGTGGCAGGGTGAATCCCGTGACCGAATCGCAACTGCGCGAACAGATCTGCTTGCTCGGGAAAGCGCTTTACGACCGCGGCTATACGCACGGCAGCACCGGCAACTTAAGTGTGCGCTGCGATGAGGGCTGGTTGCTGACACCGACCAATTCGTGCCTGGGCCGGCTCGATCCGGCGCGCTTATCGAAGATGAGTTGGGACGGCAAGCTGATTAGCGGCGATCAACCGTCGAAGGAATCCTTCTTTCATCTCGCCGTCTATCAGGAGCGCAGTAAGCTGAGCGCGGTGGTGCATTTGCATTCGACTTACTCGGTTGCGGTGTCGGTTCTACCAAGCGTCAATCCGGACGCAGTGCTGCCGCCGCTGACGGCGTATTACGTGATGCGCATCGGCAATTTGAAATTGTTGCCGTACTACAAGCCGGGCGACAAGTCGCTCGCCGCGGCAGTCGGCGCTGCGGCGAAGTCGCATCATGCGATCTTGCTCGCCAATCACGGCCCGATCGTCGCCGGAACGACGTTGGAGGCGGCGGTCGATGCGGTGGAAGAGCTAGAGCAAACCGCCAAGTTGTACTTGCTTCTGCGCGGCGAGCACCCGCGCATTCTGACCCTTGAGCAAGTCGAAGAACTGCGCGCGGCATTTCCCCCGCCGGGTTGAGCCGACGAACACCTTCTACCACGGACCAAACGCTACCGTAGTTCTCGGCTAGGCCGAATTCTGCAAATGTGCGCGACATTGCGGTTTGCAGCTTCCCGCTTTCGCGGGAATGACGCCTATGCTATTTCCTACGCGCCTATTCCAATCGGAGGTCTAGCCATGAAGCTTATCGGAATACACCAACGTCATTCCGCGAAAACGGAAATGTATGATGCCCAGCGGTAGACGCACGTCATCCCCGCGAAAGTGTGATCTGGGTGCAAATTCGTCTCCCCGCACTTGGCTACCCGCCGCACTCGTTTTGGCGGCTGCAAGTCGTCCTACCGTAAAATGCGCCCATGCAAACCAATAGAGACACTTCCATGACCGCAGGAAAAGTATTCATCAACAACAAATGGCACGAACCCGCGAGCGGCGAGACTATCTCGGTCGTCGACCCGAGTACCGGAGAAACCTTCACGAAAATCGCCCGTGGCACCAAGCCGGACGTCGACAAAGCCGTGGCCGCCGCGCGCGCGGCGTTCGAGGGGCCGTGGAGCCGCATGGCGCCGCACGAGCGCGGGCGCCTGCTCAACAAACTGAGCGAGGCGATCTTGGCGCATCACGAAGAGTTATCGCAAATTGAAGCGCGCGACACCGGTAAACCCATGAAGCAGGCGCGCGCCGACATCACCGTGTGCGCGCGCTACTTTGAGTTCTACGCCGGTGCGTGCGACAAACTGCACGGCGATGTCATTCCGTTCAAGGAGGGCTATACCATCCTCGCGCTGCGCGAACCGCACGGCGTCACCGGCCATATTATTCCGTGGAACTACCCGGCGCAGATGTTTGGGCGCGGCGTCGCGCCCGCGCTTGCGGCAGGCAACTGCAGCGTGGTCAAGCCGGCCGAAGATGCATGCTTGTCACACTTGCGCATCGCAGAATTAATGGCTGAAGTCGGCTTTCCCGAAGGCGTGATCAACGTCGTGCCCGGTTATGGGCGGGAAGCGGGTGCCGCGCTGGCCGAGCACACCGGCATCGATCACATGTCGTTTACCGGTTCCACCGTCACCGGCGCGAATGTCGGCGCGGCAGCAGCTAAGAATCACATTCCGACGACCATGGAGTTGGGCGGCAAATCACCGCAAGTCGTGTTCGCCGACGCCGATCTTGATGCTGCGCTGCCGGTGTTGGCCAACGCCATCATTCAAAACGCGGGGCAAACCTGCTCGGCGGGCAGCCGATTGCTGGTCGAGCAGTCGCACTACGAAGAAGTGATCGAGAAGCTCGGCGCGCGTTTCGGTAATCTGCGGGTGGGGTCATCGCAACAAGACCTCGACTGTGGTCCGCTCATTCGTGGCGGGCAGCTCGATCGCGTGCTCGGCTTCCTGAAGCTCGCCGCCGATGCCAACGTCAAAGTTGCCGGCAAAGGCAGCGTGGACCCGGCGGCACCCGAAGGCGGCTTCTACGTCGCGCCGCAGTTGTTGCGCGACGTGCCGCCCAACCACACGCTCGCGCAGGACGAGATTTTTGGCCCGGTCATCGTCGCCATGCCATTCAAAGACGAAGCAGAAGCGATTCGCATGGCCAATGGCACCGCGTACGGCTTGAACTGCGGCATCTGGACGCGCGACGGCGGACGCCAAATGCGCCTCGCGAAAGCCATTCGCAGCGGCCAGGTGTACATCAACGACTACGGTGCCGGCGGCGGTGTCGAGTTGCCGTTCGGCGGCTTCAAGCACAGCGGCCACGGGCGTGAGAAGGGGTTCGAAGCGCTGTACGGTTTCACTGCTGTCAAGACCGTTGCGATCAAGCACGGTTGAACCTAGATCCGGCGATTGGGTGCGTAGCGTGCTCACCCACGCGGTGATGCGAAAAATTGGAGCCAAACTTAATGTACACGCGCCACTCCGAAGAACGACAAGCGGTCAACTGCCGGATCTAGGTTGAAGATTCACGCGCTGCTATTTTCGCTGCTCGCATGGGTGAGCAGCGCTGCGGCGCAGCCGCAGCAGCTGAAGAAGCTGCCACCGTTGCGAGAGGGCGACATCGTCTTTCACAGCTCGCGCTCGACGCAAAGCCTGGCCATACAACGCGCCACTGGCTCGCCCTACAGCCACATGGGCGTGGTGCTGATGCGCGATGGCCGAGCGTGTGTTTTCGAAGCGGTGGCCACGGTGCGTTGCACGCCGCTGCGTAAATGGATTGCGCGTGGCAGCGGCGGCCATTTTGTCGCCAAGCGCTTGCGCGACGCCGGCTCGCGACTGAATGAGGCGGGTTTGCTCAGACTGCGTACCGCAGGCAGGAGTTATGAGCGGCGCGCCTACGATCTCGCCTTCGATTGGTCGGATGAGAAAATGTACTGTTCCGAGCTGGTTTGGAAGATGTATCGCGCAGCACTGAACGTGGAGATTGGCGCGTTGCAGCGGATGCGCGAGTTTAAGCTCGGCGATGCAGCGGTAAAGGCAAAACTGCGTGAGCGTTACGGTGCGCGTGTGCCGCTCGATCAGTGGGTAATATCGCCGGTGGCCATGTTCGAATCGGTGTTGCTGGAAACAGTGGCGCAGCGCTAATCGTGCCGGAGTGTTTCGCTTGCCCCTGACGCCGTAACGGCAGCGCTGCGCCGGCTACGAAAGTACGCCGTGTTGTCGTAGAAATCTGCGTGTTCGTTCTCCGGCCACCAGCCCGGCACGCCAAGTATGGGGAGGGGATGCAGCGCGGCGGGTTCTATGTGGGATTCGGCGCACCAACGACTGACGTGCGCATCCAATGCGGCGATCAATTCGCTTGCGGTGGCGGCGAGCAAGTTTGGCTGCACCGGGACGAGCAGGGCTTTGCTCGTCAGGCCTACATAAGGACGCAGCGTTTGCTCGCACAGTCCGTGGCCGAACAGCACGAAGCGCATCCGCGCCGCGACTTTCTCTCGCTCACGCCAGAATAACTCTTTCCAATTCATATTCCGCAACAGGTCGAGCAATTCTGGCGCATCGCTCGCGACGATGACGCCGCTTTCGTCGAGCAGAGTCAAAGCGTCACGCACCCGCGTGCGCTGGTTAGCGCTGCTGGCGCGGCGTTGTGCTTCATCGTAATGGCGTGCGTTGATTGCCGCCTTGGCTCGCGGGAAGCGGATCCAAACGAGCGCGTTGAACAAATCATGCCAATTGCGCGCACGCGTGGCGACCATACCGGTTTCGTAGATGCGCTGCTCGTAGCCCAGCGCATCATGCAACGATTCTTGCGCGACGAAAGCAATCGGCTTGCCGGCGCGGGTCAGCGCGGGCGTGGCGCTGGTCCAGAATGTATTGTACGCGGCCACATCTGGCCAAACGGAGAATTGAAGCTGGCCGAAGTAGGGGGCCAACATCGCCGGATGCAAGCCCGCTGGCAGCAATCTCGCTTGATCGGCGGTTCTCATCCTCGGGCCTGCATAGACTGGGTTCGCCCGACCAGCAGCGGCATGAGAGCGAAAACGCCGAGCATAAACAAGTAGACGCTGCCCGACACCGGATCTCTGCTTGCGACATACTCGCCGATCGGCTGGTGTCGCAGCCAAACCACCATCGCCAATTCCGCTGCGATAAGCGCAAGTATCGCGAGCGCTCCCACGGCGAGGCGGGGGCCGGTAGTAGGCGGCACGGCGAATTTGCGCACCACATAGCGCGCGGCGAAGAAGATGACGGCGAACATAATCGGCATCTCGATCAATTCCGCCATGCGTTCGCCCAAGCGCGGCACCAAGAACGGCACGCGGATCACGCCCAGCGCGAAACCGGCGCCGAACGAAAGACCAAAGTAGGCGAGCGCGGCTTGTACGTTCTTCATGGCAATCGTGGGTGATTGTACCGCTGCGGCGAAGGCCGGCTTCGCGGTCTTCGCGTTGCCCGGAAAGATCGAGATTGCTGCGTCGCTACAAACAAGAAGCAGCCTTATCTTGCGGTCTGGGCGCGTTCATCGCAATAGTTGACGCAATTTCTAGTGTGGTATCCCACAAATATCTTTCGCAATTCGCGGGCGATTGCCGATGTAGCCGCATGTATTGCATATTCGATTCGCCATTTGAAACCTCTGGAATTCAGCGAATTATTGGTGGGACACCTCACTAGAATGAGCGCTGTGTCACCTCAAGGCGACAAGCAATCCCCTAGACATTTCAAGTGGTTAAATCTTTGCGTCCCACATTGCGTCTGCAATCAACGACACATTCGTGAGCGGGGACATTCCCATGAAAGGACAGCATTCGAGTTAAGCTGTTGTTCGCGTTGCCGATTTCACAATGGGCCTAGATCTTGCGTTTAGCTCCCTGCTGGCATACGCCAGAACCGTTCTTACCTTCGTTAGGAGATTACATATGAAGAAAACCATCGCAGCTATGTTGTTCGCATTCGTCGGTTCCGCAGTTCTGCCTGTCTTCGCAGCCGATGCGCCGAAGACCGCTGAAGACTGCAAGAAGATGAACGAAGGCGATCAAGCGAAAATCGATGCTTGCATCAAATCGCTTGAGAAGAAGTAGTTGATTGACTCGCTCGGCGTTCCCCCCCCCCGCCGGGTGAGTTTCACGAACCGCATCCGCCGTGGATCCTCCTCCTGGCGGCGGATGCGGGGGTTACACCGCCTCGCGCACCGGTGCGGAGCCGAACGGTTCAGTGGGCGGTCTATAGACAAAACGGCGCGGCATGCATTTGGAGCATGTGCGTGAGTGCCAAACGTAATTGCTACGAAAAACGGGGAAACATCAATGCGTTCTCCTCATCACGCAACCCGCAAGCCAGTGCAGCAGGCAGGGGACTCGGTCCGATGCTGGAGGGACGCATCGCCGTGCCTCAAAGCCGGCGGCGGCTAGCCCTTCACTGCGAAAACGCCATCGCCGCTCATGCGCGTGCGAAATCCCGCTCGCTGCAAGCGCTTCGCCACTTCCTGCGGCACGTCGCGCCCGCTGGTGAGTTTGTTCGGCGTGCCGGTGTAGTGAAACATGCGCCCGTTGCGTTTCAACACGCGGGCCAATGCATCGTAGAAGGTTTGCGAATAAAGTTCGCCGGCGATGCCGAAGCGCGGCGGGTCGTGCAAGATGGCATCGACCGAGGCAGTGGGCATCGTCGCGACCGCCTGCGTGACGTCAGCTTCGATCAACGACAGCGCGCCGCCGGGCGCGGGCGACCATGGGTTCAGCTTGCGCAGCCAGATCACGTCCGCGTTCTTTTCATAGGAAATGACCTGTGCCGCGCCGCCGGCCAAACACCAAGCGGCGAAGTAACCGAGGCCGCCGCAAGTATCCAGAACGGCTTTTCCACGCGGCTGGATCAGCTCGACTTTGCGCTGTGCGTCGAGATAGGGGGAGATCTGCTGCGTGGGCAGCATCTTGATGCCGTCGATCTCGAAGGTCGGTGCGCCCCATTGGGTCGGCACCAGCTTGATGAGTGAGCCTGAAAAGCGCATGGCGGGCGCGAACGCCGCGCCAGTCCAGTAATAGATAGTCCGCGGCTTGCAGGTCTCGATCCAGGGAAACCGCTCGCCGTGGCATCGCCATCCCACTTCGCTCAATTCGACTTCGCATTCGCTGCGGCCCAGATCCAGCGAGCACGATAGCGCATGCGTGCCGGCCCGCATGGCGTTGTGTAGAGTGGCGTGAGTGTCGGCTGTCAGGACGGGATTCATCGCCATGCTCTATGCCTGCCGCAGCGCCTGCGCTCCGGCAGCTCCTTGGCCTTCGGCGGATATCACAAGCAAGCGATCGGCAACAGCCAAGGCAGGATCAAACTTGCATTTCGCGCGCGGGCACTTCGTACTGCCACTGCGGCTCATGCACCCGCTCGACGATGAGCCAACGCTCGCCCTCGCGGCGCAGCTTGTCCCGATACCAAATCGCGCGCACCGAAATGCGCCGCTCACCATCTTGCTCGTGCAAGAGTGATGCCGTCACGCGGCTGTCGCACGTCGCCGAATTGTCTTGGACTTCGATGTGCAAATTGCCGAGCGCGTGGACTGTCGCGCCATAGTGGCCCAGGCGCGCTCGCACCCAATCTGCCACGCCGCGACCGCCGTGCAACACCTCGGGTTCGAAGTTGTAGCGCGACTGCGCATCTTGCGTGAAGCACGTGGCGACGCGATCCCAGTTTTTGGCGTCGACGAAATTGAGGTAATCCTCGATGGTTTCGCGGATGGCCTGTTTGTCTAGAGCGGTATTTCCGAGCGACATGGTAGTCCTTGCGGTTCGACCGACATAGTTACCCGATAGTAGGGCGCAATCCCATTGCGCCGAATGCTGCCGCGATTAATTGCGTGGGCAACGGTTGCGCGCGCGACACGAACCCGGTAGAGCATAAGCTGCATAAAACATCCAGCGCAATGGGATTGCGCCCTACGCGCTCAGGCTCGAAGTTGTAGCGCGACTGCGCATCTTGCGTGAAGCACGCGGCGACGCGATCCCAGTTTTTTGGCGTCGACGAAATTGAGGTAATCCTCGATGGTTTCGCGGATGGCCTGTTTGTCTGAGGCGGTATTTCCGAGCGGCATGGTATTCCTTGCGGTTCGACTCACATAGTTATCCGATAGTAGGGCGCAATCCCATTGCGCCGAATGCTGTCGCGATTGATCGCGTTGGCGACGGTTGCGCGCGCTACACGAACCCGGTAGAGCATAAGCTGCATAAAACATCCGGCGCAATGGGATTGCGCCCTACGCGCTGGGATTCGTTGCCCGGGTAATCTTTGATGGTCTCCTGAGTCGCCAGCTTGTTTAGGAGTTTGGTTTCGAGCGACATAAGCCTTCTCTGGTTTTCCGCGGCGTCGGCTTGCTAGGTGCTTCCAGATCAGATAGCAGAAACAGTCAGCGTAATGTAAAAGTTCGCTATGTTGTCCCATCTCTTTTCTAGGGTTTCCTCCGACACCATGCGAATTGAGTACGAGGCGTAAGCGCCATTGGCCATCGGGTGCGAACGCTTGAACGTGCCTTCCCGCCCATTCTTTGGAAACCAACCGCAGCATTCAAATACAAGCCGGCCCATACCGTATTTCTTGACGAGCAAGGCTTCGGCGGATCGGGCATGCCTACCTGGAATCGTATAAACGGATTCGCACAAGATCTGTGAGGGCTGCGTAGGCTTTTCGCTCTCGACGAGTTTGGCGTGAGGGATATGAATTTGGTTCAACTTTAGGAGATCGCCGCTGCAATGTACCCCCGTTTGCGCGACAGCCGGATCGGCATGCAGATGACACCACAGCAAGACAATCCATAGCTTGTGAACTGCGGTGGATTTAGATGAATTGAGCATATGGGCTAGCGAGAAAGGCTAGAGCAATCGTGGCGGGTGATCCTGCTTGCCATGAGCCACTATATCAGCCACGTTTAGTCTTCGCCCCTTGCGCGCTACATCTTCAGAATCACCGCCCCGGCGGTGCGCCGCTCCTCCATGTCCTGCTGAGCGCGGCCGGCGTCTTCAAGGCGGTACTCGCTCGCTTTGCTCGGGCGCACGATTTTCTTGGCGATGGCATCGAACAGCTCGTTCGCCATCTGCTCGCGTTGCTCCGGCGTCTCCACATAGTGAAATACCGCCGGCCTCGTCACCGAGTTGGATTTCTTGAACAATAGCGGCATCGGCAACGGATCGACCGCGCCGGACGATTGGCCGAAATTGATCAAATGCCCGCGCAGCGCCAAGCACTCCAACGATCCCAAAAAGGTATCTTTGCCGACGGAATCGTATGCGACATCCACACCGCGTCCGCCGGTGATCGCGCTAACCCGCTCGACGAAGTTCTCGGAGCGATACAGAATCACGTCGTCGCAGCCGTTCTCGCGGGCAATGCGGCCTTTCTCCTCGCTGCCCACGGTGCCGATCACCCGCGCGCCGAGGTGGTGTGCCCACTGGCAGACCAGTTGGCCGACGCCGCCCGACGCCGCGTGAACCAGCACCGCCATACCGGGTTCGAGCCGGTGCGTGTAGCGAACCAGCATCAGCGCCGTGAGCCCGCGCAGCAGCACCGCGGCGGCAGTGCTGTCGTCAATCGAGTGGGGAATCTTGAAGAGCTGGTCGGCCAGCGCGAGCCGTCGCTGCGCATACGCTTGATAGTCGCGTGTGAGACACCCCACGCGGTCGCCCGCTTTCACGTGCGTGACGCCCGGGCCGACAGCCTCGACAACCCCGATCGCTTCCAATCCCGGAATGCCCGGCAATTTCAGCGTTTGATACAACCCCGTTCTGACGTAGACATCGTGGATGTTCACCCCTGCCGTGGTTTGGCGAATGCGCGCTTGTCCAACGCCCGGTTCGCCGACTTCCACCGTTTCCAGCTTCAGCACCTCGGGGCCGCCGGTGGTGCGCATTACGATGGCTTTTGTCATTGGCTATTGTTCCTCAAGAAAAATATTTTCTTGTCGATGCGAGCGGTTATTGGGCGCCTGATTTGTTTGCGTCCTTCAGCATATTGAACTCTACGGTGTAGCGAGACTGCACATCTTCCGTGAAGCATGCGGCTACAAGATGCCACTTCTTCGCATCGACAGAATTGTAATCTTCGGTAGAACGCGGCCCCTAGAAATCTTACGCAGAAGTAGGGCGCAATCCCATTGCGCCGACTGTTCCACGCGCCCTAGGTTCTAGTCATTTGTTTTCGTCGCGTGCGTCTCTATCGCCCTCGTGGCGAATCATACCAGCGTGCGGCGCAATGGGATTACGCCCTACGCGCTTGTACGATACTTCGGCCACTGGTTGTACCCGACGAGGGGATCATTAGAGCGCAACAACAAAATGTACTCGATTTCCTTCCGCGTCACCTCAGCGTTAGACGCTGTGTCCGACTCCCACAAGATTTCGCGAGTAATCGTAAATCTACGTCTCTCCTCGCGGGAGAAATCTTTGGCGATAAGTGCGCTATCCGCGCTGCCAAAGTAGTTGATACTGTCGGTCAAGTCTTGTCCTACATAAATCTTGCTGTTTGGGTACGTGATTTTGTAGATAACCTTCACTACGTTCTGCTTTCGAATGGGCAAATGCCGAAACGCCTAGAGCGAGGTAGGGTGGGCAAAGCGCAGCGTGCCCACGTTTATCATCCGCGTGGGCACGCTGCGCTTTGCCCACCCTACCCAAACCGATCCTAAACTCTACGCAAGGGCCACCCGCCGCTTCCCAAACCCCGTCGCCTGCTCAAACGCATACCCCAACTGTAACACCCCGAGATCGTCCTGATGCCGCCCGACAATCTGCAACCCTATCGGCAATCCTTCCGGCGTAAACCCGCAGGGGACAGATATCGCCGGGTATCCAGTGACGGTGATGTAGTAGCAGGACTTCATCCAGTCGATGTAGGTGGGCAGTTTGATGCCGTTGATTTCATCGATGTACGGCTTCTTGATGTCGAACGGTGCAACCTGCATGGTCGGCAGCAGGAGGAATTCGTACTTTTCCATGAAGCGGTGCAGGCGCTGATATAGCGCGGTGCGCTTGACTTCGGCGGCGGCGATTTGCGCGCCGGTCAGCTTGCGGCCTTCTTCGATGTTCCATACCACGGTGTCTTTCATCAGCGCGCGGTGTTGATCGAGTGTGCGGCCGTGCTTGGCTTCGAATTCGAGCGCGCGAAACACTTTGAAGATTTCGTCGGCGTCGGTGAAATCGGGTGTCGCGTCGTCGACGAGGCAGCCGATCGATTCCAACGTTTTGCGTTGCGGTGCGACGGCATTGGTGACTTGCGTTTCGAACGGCAAGCCGCCGAGGTCGATCGACCAGGCGATGCGTGTGCCTTTGAAATCGCGCGTCAGCGGCGCGGCGAATTGGCTGCCGCCTTGGGCAATCGACGTCGGCGCGCGAGAGTCGAAGCCGGCCATGACGCTCAGTTGCAGCGCGACGTCTTGCACCGTGCGTCCCATCGGGCCGGGCACGCCGAGCGTGTTCCAGGCGATCTTCGCCGGGTAGCTCGGCACGCGGCCAATCGAGGGGCGCATGCCGACGACGTTGCAGAAGCTCGCTGGGTTGCGCAAACTCGCACCGAGGTCGCTGCCGTCGGCGAGCGGCGTCATGCCGCACGCCAGCGCCACCGCGCCGCCGCCGCTGGAGCCGCCGCAGGTCTTGGTTAAGTCGTAAGGGTTAGCGGTTTCGCCGAACACTTTGTTGAAGGTTTGTGAACCGGCGCCGAATTCGGGCGTATTGGTTTTGCCGATGGTGATGGCGCCCGCTTTTTTCATGCGCTCGACCACCAGCGCATCGTGTTGCGGCACGTTATCCTTGAAGATGGGCGAGCCGAAAGTGGTGCGGATGCCCTTGGTTTCGGTCAAATCCTTGTAGCCGACCGGCAGGCCGTGCAGCGGTCCGACTTGATCGCCGCGCGCGAGCGCGGCGTCAGCGGCTTGCGCGTCCTGCAGCGCTTGCTCGGCGGTGAGCGTGACGATGGCGTTCACCTTAGGGTTGACGCGCTCGATTTGCGCCAGATGCGCCCGCATGACTTCGACGGCGGACAGTTTGCGCGCGCGGATCGCTTGCGCGAGTTCGACGGCGGAGAGGAAGCAAATTTCTTCAGTGGACATGGTGTTCTCGCTGGCGAGAAATATTCGGATTGTTTGTCGCTCGCCCCGAGCGTGTCGAAGGGCGCCGCGTAAGAGTGAGATTGTAACTGCCTTCATGGCGTGGTTCGACAGGCTCACCACGAACGGGAGGGCAGGTGCCGGCTCACCGCGAACGGGAAGGGTTCGACAGGCTCATCAGGAACAGGAAGGAACAGGTTTGCGAGAGACGAGAGGGGGCATGTCTGCGACGAACGGGAAGGAGTCGACGGTAGCGCGTCACCTGGATGCGGCGCAGCGCAATCTGGGTCTTTCCTAAATTCCACTTTGTTCGATCCAAGTTACGCTGGCGCGGCATTGTTTTCTTTGGTTGTCATTCCCGCGCAGGCGGGAATCCAAGGTTGTGCATCGAAAGAACTGGATTCCCGCCTACGCGGGAATGACAAGACTTCTCACGCTCTATCGTCAAGTGGGTGATTTGTGTGCGAACGGGTAAGATAGCCGCCCACACCCGGTCTCGGCCGGCGCGGACTTCACCCAAGCCCTCTCCGCAGGCCTGAGGGCAGATCGATCAGCGGTAGGAACAACACATGCAACCCGCACCTGTGCGCAAGTACAAGTACTACGATTTCGTCATGGCCGCCTTCGTGACGGTGCTGATCTGCTCGAACTTGATCGGCCCGGCGAAGATCGCCACTGTCGATCTGCCGCTGTTCGGCACGGTCAACTTCGGCGCGGGCGTGTTGTTCTTTCCGATCTCGTATGTGTTCGGCGATATTCTGACCGAGGTGTACGGCTACGCGCGCTCGCGCCGAGTGATCTGGACCGGCTTTGCCGCACTGGCGTTTGCTTCGTTCATGGCGTGGGTGGTGGTGCAATTGCCGCCGGCGGCGTTTTGGAAAAATCAGGCCGCGTACGAAACGGCGTTCGGTTCGACTTGGCGCATCTCGCTCGCCTCGCTGATCGCGTTTTCGTGCGGGGAGTTCGTCAACTCCTACGTGCTCGCCAAAATGAAATTGCTCACCAACGGCAAATATCTTTGGACGCGCACCATCGGTTCGACCCTATTCGGCGAAGCGGTGGATTCGATGTTGTTCTATCCGATGGCGTTCTATTCGAGCGGTTTGATTCCGAACGAGATGCTGCCGAGCATCATGCTGGTGCAATTCGTTTCGAAAGTGAGCGTGGAAGTGGTGTTCACGCCGCTCACTTATCTGATCGTCGGCTGGCTCAAGCGCAAAGAGAACGAGGATTACTACGACCGAGATACGGATTTCAATCCGTTCAGTTTGGCGGATAGGTAGGGTAGTACCGTCTTAGGACTGTTTTCCATTCTAAGTAAGGGTAATAAGCTTGCCAGGGTATAGGTAAAACTACTGGTGCGCACCGCAGTTCCAGCAAGTGAGTAAATCGGCCTGCAATTGCTCGCCGCAGCAACGGCAAGGCTTGAGCGCATCCTGCATTAACGCGCGCGCCGCTGCATGCGTCACCACCGCGGCGCGGCCAAAATCATGATCGTTGATCACCCACAGTTCGGGATACGTGTGCGTGAAGGGAATTTCGCCCATTGCGCCCAATGCGTACTGATTGAATACGCGCACGTCGATGCCGTCCTGCTTAAGCAAGTCGGCCAACAGTTGGGCTTCGATGATATTGGCGGTCGAGCAGAGTTTTTTCATTTTGCTGCAAATCCGCTCAGCGCGGGCTGACCCAGTAGAATGAGCGCCTTTTCCGATATGCGACGCGTGCGCTCATGACTAGCGCGATGGCGATTCCCCTTCTCAGTCTAACCGGCAGCGCGCTGGCCGGTGCTGCCGCCCTGGCGTTGGCGCGCTTCGCGCGGCCGGCGTGGGTCGGCGGGCTGGTCGGCTTCGCCGTCGGCGCTTTGCTCGGCGTGGCATTTTTGGAGATTCTGCCACACATACTACGTTTGGCCGAACGCACACCGGGCGCGGTCGGTGCGATTTTGTTCGGCATCCTTGGGTTCTTCGTGCTGGAGAAGCTGTTCGTCTGGCGCCATCACCACGGCGGGCTCTCGGCTTCGGAACACGACGCCCACGAAGTCAATGCGCAGCCGCGCAGCCCGGCGCTGATGCTGCTTGGCAATGCCGTGCACAATTTGTTCGACGGCTTCTTTATTGCCACGGCTTACCTTATCGCCCCGCGCCTAGGCGTTCTGACGGCGGTGGCGATCTTCGCGCACGAGTTCGCGCAACAACTTGGCGATGCTGGCCCGCGCCTAAAGGTTGCGGAAGGGGCCAGGCACAACCTCACCTATGCCGCGACGGCGTGCGCGGCAACGATGGCGGGCGCGCTGCTGGGCTATCAAGTTCTCGCCGCATGGCCGGCAGCGTTGGCGTTCGCTCTTGGCGGCGCGACAGCCAGCATGCTTTACGTGGCCATGGCCGACCTCATCCCGAGTTTGCATCAACGCACCGATTCTTCCGCCGCGATGCAGCAGATTGTGCTGATCGCGCTCGGCGTGGGAGCGATTGCTCTCCTCGGGGCATTGCAGTAGGGCAGCTTACGCGGCGCGCGCACGGGCTGCGTAAGCACTGAGCGCGAGTAGCGCGAAGCAGGCTGGTGCCGCTTCGCGCACTGCCAGTTCAGCGCGCTTTACTCGTAGAAGTAGGGTGGATCAAGCGCAGCGGATCCACCAGGCAACTTGTACGCAAAGGTGGATCCGCCGCGCTTGATCCACCCTACTAACGTGCTTAGTATTGACAGTCCCGCGAGCGACTACCCGTGAATGCGTCATTCCCGATGTGCACCGGGATGACGATCCTCAGGCGGCGTTACTCGTCTTCCTCGTGCTTGCGGTGTTTGGCGTAGTTCGCCACCAATTGCTGCTGGATCTGCGGTGTCACTGGTTCGTAGTGACTCATTTCCAGCGAGTAGCTGCCGTGGCCACTGGTCACCGATTTTAGCCGCGCCTGGTAAGACGTCACTTCCGAGAGCGGCACGCGCGCCGAGACGACCGCCATGCCGCCGCGTGCGCTGTCGGTGCCGGTGATGTGACCGCGCTTGGATGACATATCGCCGGTGATGTCGCCGACGTTAGCTTCCGGCGCAGTGATCTGAATGTTAACGATCGGCTCGAGGGCGATCGGCCGCGCTTTCATGATGGCGTCGACAAAAGCCTTTTTCCCGGCAGTGACGAAGGCGATCTCTTTCGAGTCGACCGGATGGCTCTTGCCGTCATAGACGATGCAGCGCACATCTTGCACCGGATAGCCCGCGAGCGGGCCCGATTCCAGCACCATGCGCACACCTTTCTCCACCGCCGGCACGAACTGATTCGGAATCGCGCCGCCGTAAATATCGTCGACGAATTCGAAGCCGCTGCCGCGCGGCAGCGGTTCGACGCGCAAATAGACCTCGCCGAATTGCCCGGCGCCGCCGGTTTGCTTCTTGTGGCGGTGATGGCCTTCGGCTTTGCCCAGGACTGTCTCGCGGTAGGCGATGCTGGGCGGATGCGTCTCGAGGTCGAGTTTGTACTGTTGCGTCATGCGCTCCAGCACGGTGCGCAAATGCAACTCGCCCAAGCCGTAGATGATGGTCTCGTTGGAAGTCGCGTTGTGCTCGACCTTGAAGCACGGATCCTCGGCCTGCAGTTTGTGCAGCACTTCCGAGAGGCGCTGCTCGTCGCCGCGTTTTTTCAGCGCGATCGCCAGTCCGTAAATCGGCTGCGGGAACTCCAATGGTTTAAGGTGAATGTGATCGTCTTCGGCGGCGTCGTGCAGCACGGCGTCGAAGTGAATCTCTTCCACTTTCGCCACGGCGCAAATATCGCCCGGCACGGCGCTATCCACTTCGACGTGCTCTTTGCCTTGCAGCCGGAACAGATGGCCGACCTTGAACGGCTTGCGGCCATCGCCGATGAAGAGCTGCGAATCGCGCGTCACCGTTCCTTGGTAAATGCGGAACACGCCGAGTTTGCCCATGTAGGGATCGACCGCGACTTTGAACACATGCGCCAGCACGTGCTTCTTCGCATCGGGCTCCGCGGTGATCGGCTGCGCCGCGGCGCCTTCGCCTTTGACGAACAGCGGCGGGTTGCCTTCAGTCGGATTGGGCATCAGCTTGCCGAAGATGTCGAGCAATTCGCCGATGCCGGCGCCGGTCTTGGCGGAGGTAAAACACACCGGGATCAAGTGGCCCTCGCGCAAAGCCTTTTCGAACGGCGCGTGCAGTTGCTCGGGCTCGACCTCGCCTTGCTCCAGATACTTCGCCATCAAGTCTTCGTCTACTTCAACGACTTGATCGATCAGCGCCTGATGCGCTTGCGCCACCGAGGAAAAATCCGACTCGCCGGCGGGGTTGAAGAAGCAATCGACCACTTTGTGACCTTGCTCCGCAGGCAGATTGATCGGCAGGCACTCCTTGCCGAACACTTCTTGAATTTGCGCCAGTAGTTCGGGCAGCTTCACACCCTCGGCGTCGATTTTGTTGACGACGATGATGCGATCAAGCTTGCGATTCTCGGCCCACTGCATCATGCGGCTGGTAATCATTTCCACGCCGTTGGCGGCGTTGATCACGATGGCGGCGGTCTCAACGCCGGCCAGCGCGCCGATGGCGTGGCTCATGAAATCCGGCGCGCCGGGGGTGTCAATCAGGTAAGTGTGGGTGTCTTGGTACTCGAGGTGGGCGAGCGCGGAGTAGAGCGAGTGTTGGTGCGTCTTCTCCATGGGATCGTAGTCGCAGACGGTGGTGCCGCGCTCTATCGTGCCCATGGCGGGAATCGCGCCCGCCTTGTGTAGCAACGCCTCAGCTAGCAGGGTTTTGCCGGACCCTGAGTGACCGACCAAGGCAATGGTGCGAATTGCTTCGGTGGCAAACTTAGCCATTTCTCCTCCTATAGGGTGAGTTCAATGGACGTTCTACTTATTGCAGGGCCAGTATGGCGGCAATCGAAAAGCGCCGCAAGCAAGGGGGAGTAGGGCGCCGCCGCAAGCACGCCGGCAAGTGGTGCGCCGCTTGCAGTACTATCCCAAACTTTGTCTAATCGGACTTCGAAGTGCCGCGTTTGCCGTGGATGAAAGTAAGCAGGATCGGCTGCAGCGCCGTAAGCGCGCTGCTACTCGGCGCGTGTGCGTTGGAGCGTTACGACGCGCAGCCGATCAGCGCCGCGCAGGGCGAACAGCAATTCATGGCACGCGCGCCGCAAGATGCCGGCGTGCGCGCATTCCTCGGCGCCAACGGCGTCGATGTGCGTGCTTGGCCGTTGCCGCGCTGGAGATTGCAAGAGCTGACCTTGCTGGCGTTTTACTATCACCCGGATCTCGACCTCGCGCGTGCCTATTGGCACAGCGTGCGCGCCGGTGCGCTGGCGGCGCCGAGCGCAGGCGTGACGGCGATCAAGCCGCAACTAGAACACCATAGCCGGCGCAACGATAACGGCGAACGTCTTTCGCCTTGGACCTTGGGCATTGCGTTCGACTATGCGTTTACCGGCACCGCCAAGCGCGAGGCGCAATTCGCCTACATGCAGGCACAGGCGCGCAGCGCGCAGTGGGATGTGGCGCAGGCGGCCTGGCGCGTGCGCAGCACGTTGCGCGAGCGCGCGCTTAGCTATTATGCGGCGACACAACGCATTGCGTTGTGGCAACGCGAACGGCAATCGCGCGGCGCGCTGCTGCAGCAGCTCGAAAAACGGCTCAAGGCCGGCGCGGCATCGCAAGTCGAAGTAAGCAACGCCCGCAGTACCTTGGCCGAAGCCGACGGGCGGTTGGCGCAGGCGCACAGCGAGGCTGCTGTGGCTCGCGCCAGCTTGGCGCAAGCCACTGGTGTGAGTGCCAGCAAGCTCGGACCAGTGGTTTTGGATTTGGCGCAATTCAATGCGCTGCCCAGCGCCCAGCAGCTGTCGCTAGCGGCGCTGCAACGCAGCGCGCTTTGGCATAGAGCGGATATACAGCAGGCTCTATCTGTCTACGAGGAAGAAGACATATTGCTGAAGTTTGAGATCTCCAAGCAGTATCCAGATTTTGCAGTCTCGCCTGGTTTTAGTTGGGATCAGGAGGACAACGTTTGGCAGCTTGGGTGGAATATCGGTCTGCCGCTGCCGAAAGCCAATACCGCCGCAATCGCGCGCGCGCGCGGGCAGCGCACGTTGCAAGCGCAGCGGCTGCGCGCGCTGCAAGCAAAGGTGATCGGCGACTTGGAGCAGGCCCAAGTAAACTATGCGGGCGCGCTGCAGGCGATAGAGCGGGCGCAGCGCTCGCTGGCGGAGCGGCAGGGGCAACTGCAACGCATGGAAAAGCAACTCGCGGCGGGCTATGCCGATCGCCTCGATGTGATTCTGGCGCAAGCAGAACTGGCGTTCGCGCAGCGCCAGCGCGGTGAAGCGGTGATCGCGGCGCAGAGCGCGCTGGGGGCGCTGGAGGACGTGGTGCGGCGGCCGTTGTCCGGCGCGGCCATGCCGCAAGTGCCACTGCGCAATCCGCGCGAGCAAGACCGCGGCAATCTGCAAACATCAAACGGCAAATGATCGACTTCAACAAATGGTTCGGGCGGCGCCGCTTAGCGGCATCGGCGTCAGCACACCCTGCCGTCGGGGTGCCGCCGAGCGCGGAAGCAGTGCCGCCGAGCAAGCTGCCCATGAGCAACAGCCGCTTGCTGCTGGTTATCGCACTGCAAGCGGCGCTAATTATCGGATTGACGTGGGCGCTGGTCTACTTTGCGCGTGACGAGTACAACGCCATCGTCGAGCGCGAGGAAGAGGAGATCGAAACTGCTTCGCGTGTAGGCGCACAAGACGGCGCGGCGATGGTCAAGTTGAGCGCGCAAGAGCGCCAGGCGAACGGCATCGAAACGCGGCCGCTGCAAGGGCAGAGCTCATCCGCGCGCGCGCAGCTCTACGCCACCGTGCTCGATCTCGCGCCTTTGTTTGACGCGCGCGCCAAGTATCTCGCTGCGCTGGATGAGGGCCGTGTGGTTCGCGCGCAACTAACGCGCAGCGAGGCCGAGTACCGCCGCGCCGCGGCATTGTTCAAGGATGACCGCAGCGTGTCGCAGCGCGTGCTGCAGGAAGCGCAAGCGTTGTGGCGCGCCGATCAGGCGAAACTCGCGGCCAGCAATCGCGCGGCCGCGGAGATCGCTGCGAGCATGCGCCAGCGCTGGGGCGAAAGCCTGGCTGCGCGCGCGACGCAGGCGAGCTCCGAACTATTGACCAAACTGGCGCGCGGCGAAGATGTGCTGGTGCAAGCCGTTTCTGCCTCGCAGGAGCCGCCCGCGCAACTCGACATCGCTCCGCTCGGCAATGAGCAAGATTGGGTCAGCGCTCGCTTGATCGGACCGGCGCCGCGCGGGGATGCGCAGTTTGCCGGCCCGACATTTTTTTATCATGCGCCCGGACGCACGCTGCGCCTCGGCATGCAACTCGTCGCGCGGCACGAGGCGGGCCAACGCGTGCAAGGCGTTGTTGTGCCGCGCGAAGCGGTGGTATGGCACGGCGGAAAATCTTGGGTCTACTTGCAGCACGGCGGCGAGGCTTTTGTGCGGCGCGAAGTGGCGGCGAGCGAGCCGCTCGAGCAAGGCTGGTTCGTGCGGGAGGGATTTAGCGCCGGTCAGGTGGTGGTGGTGAGCGGCGCGCAGTTATTGCTATCGGAAGAGTTCCGCTACCAAATTCTCAATGAGAACGATGATTGAGCAAATCCCCGCGTGCGGAATCGGTGCTGGTGAACATTGCGCTTTTGTTTGGCAAGGATCGTCGAGGATCGCGGTCGCCGAACGCCTGCTCCTTCCCTATTCTTAGGGCAAGGCTGGGATGGGTCCGGTATTACGCGATTTGGGAATTCTCACTAAATAGGCGGTAGTCGCAGCCGGCAGTCTGCCTTACAGTGTCGCTAACCCCAGTGCGGCGCGAAAACGGTTCTTCATCAGCACCGCGTCGCGTGTGGGCAGCGCCCTGGGCAAGGCGTCGGCGGCAACGCGCACATTTGCCAATCCGCAACCCTTGCGCGCATTGATGCGTTGGGAAAGCTGTTGCAGCGTTGACATTTGCGCGATTTCCAGCGTCCATGCAAGCCCGCAGGCTGCGGCGACACCGGTCAAGCTGGTTCCTTGCACTGTGTGGCTTTTTTGCATGCCGGTTTCGCCAAAGTGGCCGTTGTCGAGCACCACGATGGCGAGGTTGGGCGGGCGCTGCGCACCAATGGTGGCCAAGGCACCCATGCCCATCAATTGCTCGCCGTCGCCGGTAATGACCAGCACAGACTTTTCCGGCTGTGCCAGGGCGAGACCGAGTCCGATGCAAGCGGCGCCGCCCATCGCTCCCCACAAATAGAAGTTCAAGTCGCGGTCACCGGCGGCGAACAAATCGTAGGCGGAGGAGCCGAGGCCGGCGATGACCAGCGCGTCCGGGCAGTGCGACATAAGCGTCTTAACGACCGCGCGGCGGTCCAATGCGGATGTGTCGTTCATTTTTCGCTGGTCCATTGTTTGCGTCCAATCAAGCGCTGCGATAGCAATACCGCTACCGCTTGATCGCTCTCGAATGCAAAGCGCGCCGCGGCGTCGACTGTTTCAACCACTGCATCAGCTTGGTCGACGCGGTAGACGCTGAGGCCCATCGCTTCCATCACTGTTTGTGTGGCTTTGCTCATGGGCACTTGCCAAGGGTTGAATTCGCCCCATTCGCCGCGCATGGTCACCAGCGTGAGAAACGGGAAGCGCCCCGAGGCGAGTAACGAGAACATGTTGATGCAGTTGCCGACGCCGCTGCTTTGCATCAGCAGCACCGCGCGCGTGCCGCCCAATGCGGCGCCGCAAGCGAGGGCCACGCCTTCTTCCTCGGTCGTCAGCGCAACTGCGCGCATGCTTTCATCCTGGTGCGCGCGCGCGATGAGATGGGCGTGCCCGGCATCTGGCACGTAGCTAACCAGCTTGACGCCATTCGCCTTTAGTACGCCGAACAGCGATTCTTGCCATGCGGTCATGGGTGCGGCCCCCATGGCGCTGCCGTCAACAGTTTCACTTCTTGCGACATGACCAGCGGGCGGAACCGCGCGGCAAAATTGTTGATGAAGTCGCTGTTGGCGTATACCGCCGCCCAATGCGCGCGGCGGTCGGCGTCGTCGTCGAACTTCCAAAGGTGCAACAGCTGATTGATGGTGCCGGTGTCGGCTTGAAAGTAGCCGACCAGCTTTTTGTCGTGCCCGCCTTGTTTGAGCGCTGGGTAACCAAATTCGATGTAGAGCTTGACCGCCTCGGTCATCTTGCCGACGTACAGCGTGTAGGTGCGCAGTTCGTAGATCGCCATTTCTCTCTTTCGCTTGGATTGAATTCCGCTAGCCGACGTACTGTCTGAAAAAGGCCAGCGTGCGCTCACGCGCAAGCTTGGCGCTGGCGGCGTCGTAAGAGCCGCGCTGATCGCAGTTGAAGCCGTGGTCTGCCGCGTATACAAAAATCTGCTGGTTGGCGTGCTGCGCCGCAAGCTTGCGCACGCCAGCAACTGGAATCATCGCGTCGCGCTCGCCAAAATGAGCCATCACCGCGCAGCGCGGTTGCACATCTGCGTTATCCAGGATGCCGCCGCCATAATAAGGCACCGCGCACGCAAGAGCGTCGAGTTGCGCCGCCGCCATCCAAGTCACGAAGCCGCCCCAGCAGTAGCCGACCATGCCGATCTTGCCCGCGGGCGCGACGCTGGCGCACGCCGCTTGAACATCGCGCAGCGCGGGCTCAATAGGCGACTGATTCTTGAGGGCAATACCCGCGGCGATATCGTCCTGGCTGTAGCCCAAATCGACATTGCGCCGCACACGATCGAACAGGGCGGGGGCGATCGCCACGTAGCCATCGGCCGCATAACCGTCGGCCACCGCTTTGATGTGCCTGTTGACGCCGAAGATCTCTTGAACGACGACGATGGCGCCGCGCGCCTTGCCTGCCGGTTCAGCGCGGTAGGCGGCAAGGCGATGCCCGTCGGCCGCGGTAAGCTCCAATGTGCTGCCCATGGGTGCCCTTTTCGCTACATGATCTGGTTGACGATGCCGCCGTCGACGCGCAGCGCAGCGCCACTGGTGGCGGAGGCGCCGGCGCTGCATAGGTAGACGGATAGATTGGCGACTTCTTCCGGCGTGGCCAGGCGCCGTAGCAGCGAAGTCGGGCGGAAGCTTACAAACACATCGGCTTCGACTTCCGCCACGCTCTTGCCGAGCACCTTCGCGCGCTCGGCGCGGATGCGGTCGGTGGTTTCGGTACGGGTGGGGCCCGGCAGGATGGAATTTACCGTGACGCCGGTGCCCGACAATTCGATCGCCAGGCCGCGCGAAATGCTCAACTGCGCGGTCTTGGTCATGCCATAGTGGATCATTTCGCGCGGGATATTTAGGCCGGATTCGCTCGAAATAAACTGTATACGTCCCCAGCCTTGTCTGACCATTGCCGGGGCGTAGTGGCGTGCGAAGCGAATGCCGCTCATGACATTGACTTCGAACAGACGTTGCCAGTCCGCGTCAGGGATTTCGAAGAATGGCTTGCGCTCATAGATGCCGAGGTTGTTGATCAGTATGTCCACTTGCGGCAGGCGCGCGAACACCGCTTCCGCCCCCGCCAGGGTGGCGCAATCGGCCGCAATGCCATCGACACGCGCGTTGGGTGCGCTTTGCCGCACGCGCGCGAGTGCGGCATCAACGTTAGCTTGCGTGCGGCCGGTGAGCGTTACCTGCGCGCCCTCGGCGGCCAGGCCTTGCGCGATGGCAAATCCGATGCCGGCAGTCGAACCGGTCACCAGGGCTTTGCGGTTTGCGAGATGTAGGTCCATAGGAAGTCCGGGAAAGTACGGGATATCACCGTGCAGCAGTACACATTGGAAACGAGATAGTAACTTGTTTCAATCGGCGGGCAGCTAAAGGTGATCCCGTTCGTCTTGCTCGCACGCATTGCCAGAGTGGGGCTTTTTGCAACGCTGCCAAATGAACAATGATAATATTGAATATGGAGCGCTTGGCGCTGGGCCCCCTGTGGAGTATTGCGCTGCATTCAATACGACGGCGGCCTTGCTTTCTGAATCGATCGCCTAGGGCTATTGAAAGGAAAAGCGTGTAGTACATGGCATAGAATAGTGCGCGGCCAGAGAGTCTACCGAAGAAGCAGACATGTACGCGTGCCTGTATTGCTCAACGAGCTCGATAATCCGCATTCGTGCTTGCTTTTGTCCCGGGCCGGAAGACTTCCTTAGTAGTCAGTTCGGGCGCGGCCGCAAGCGCGCCACGAACTTGCCTCTACTTGACCGTGCTTCAAGTTGTTCTTAGATCCGCATGTTCTGTTGAAGGGTAGGAATGAAAACGCTGTTCAAATCACTCGCGGCAAAGATGCCGCTCAGTCTGCAGCAAGAATTGAAGCGCCTTTACTTTGCACGGCAAATCCGGCGCGACCGATTTGTTACCGATGAAAAGGAATTCGACCTCGTTTCCACATTTCTTCGAGCGGGAGATTGGGTGCTCGATATTGGGGCGAACATAGGCCACTATACTCGTCGATTTTCCGATCTAGTCGGACCAAGCGGGCGCGTGATTGCGTTTGAACCGGTGCCGCGCACTTTCGAGTTGTTGGCGGCAAATATTCAGCTTTTTGCCCAGAAGAATGTGAGCTTGCTCAATGCCGCAGCTTCCGACGCCTGCCGCGTGGTGGGCATGGGGATACCCGTATTCGACACCGCTTTGTCGAACTACTATCAAGCCCATATCACTGCCGGACAAGGCGACGTTCACGTATTGACGCTCGCGGTCGATTCGTTGGCGCTGCCGCAGCCGGTGCGGCTGGTAAAGATCGACGCGGAGGGGCACGAGCCCGCGGTTCTGCAAGGCATGCGAAGTTTGCTGTCGCGCGACCATCCTATCTTGATCATCGAAGAAAACTCGGCGGCGATTGCTGAGATTCTCAAGCCGCTCGGCTATGAAGTTGATCAGCTCCCAGAGTCGTCCAATCTTATTTTCCGGCCACGTGTTTAGGTGAAGCCCAGACTATTGTTCGTTTCGCCGCGGCACCTCATCCCGGCCGATTCCGGCGGCAAGATCCGCACGCGTGACGTATTGATGGGCCTTAAGGGCGGGCGCTTCGAGGTGACATTGGTCGCGCCGTGCAATGCAAGCCGCGCTCAGACTGATCGCGCGCAAATCGAGCGGCTGTGCGATCGCTTCGTGCATTGGCAGGACGCCGAGCGCGGTGCTTTGTTCAACCTTATGCGCTTGCGGCACGTGCTCTCCGCGCTGCCGATTCCCGTCGCCACTGACCGCAGCGCGGCTGCCGTGCGGTGCATCCGCGCGGAACTGGCCAAGAAACCGGATGTCGTCGTTGTTGATTTTCCGCATACCGGCGTGCTGGTGCCGGATTTTGCCGGTGTGCCGTCCGTCATGTTCACGCACAATGTTGAAGCAGAGATCTTCCGGCGCCACGCCGACGTTGCTAAGAACGCCGCGCAACGCATTTTATGGCGCAATCAAACGCGCAAGATGGTGCGTTTTGAGCAAAGCGAATTGGCGCGCTATGTGGCGGTGGTCGCGATTGCGGAGCGCGACAAGACGCATTTCGAGACCCACTACGGCTTGCGCAACGTGGCGACCATTCCGACCGGCGTCAATTTGGAGATGTATGCCTACCAAGCGCCGCCGGAAGATGAACACCAGCGCATCATGTTCTCCGGCTCGATGGATTGGCTCGCCAACCGCGACGCGATCGAGTTTTTCATGAACGACGTGTGGGCGAGAATCGCGCAAGCACGCCCCGGCGCGCAGTTCACCGTGATCGGGCGCAGTCCGCCAGCAAAACTCATCGAGTTGGCGAAGGAGCGCAAACTGCGCTGGACCTTCACCGGGTTTGTCGACGACGTGCAGCCGTATATTCGCGCCGCGCAGATATGCGTCATTCCGCTGCGCGTGGGCGGCGGCACGCGCCTGAAGGTCTACGAGTCCATGGCGATGGGCTGTCCGGTGGTCTCAACGGCAATCGGCGTTGAAGGGCTGCCGATAGCAGCCGGCACCCACTATGAGCTGGCGGATACGCCGGCAGAGTTTGCCGCCGCGGTCGTGCGCTTGCTGGACAATCCGGCGCGCAGGCGCGAGCTTGCACAAAATGCGCGCGCCTACGTCGAGGCGAATTTCTCGCACAAGAGCGTGGCGCGCATCTTCGAGGACATCTGCCTGAGTGTCTGCCGTTAGGCGGCAGCGCCCCACTTCGGCGCGTCGCACCGGTCGGCTCCAGGTCGGTGCGGCAACTCGCGCGGCAGGTGTAGGCTGACCGCGGTGCCGCCGCCGGGACGAGCTCTAATGTCAAGCAGCGCGCCCATCTCGTGTGCGCGGCGGCGCATGTTCAGTAGGCCGCGCCCTTGGCGTTGCGGAGCTGCGGGCAAGCCGTGACCATCATCCTCAACGCAGATGCAAACGTGGCTGGCATCAAGCGTCGTGCTGAGCGTAATGGATCTGGCGTTAGCATGCTTGATGATGTTGGTAAACGCCTCTTGCAGGATGCGCAAGACGTGCAGCACGTTTTGCGGCGTCAAGCTGGGCAGCGCCGGCAGATCTTGCACTTGCCAACTGAGCGCGACGCCAACGCGGCGCAAACGCCCTTCCAGCCGATAGCGCAGATTGCCGAGCACGGTGAGCAGGTCGTTGTCGGTTGGTTCGAGCGAGTCGATAGTCAAGCGCAAATGATCGAGACATTCGCGCAGCTCGTTGGCGACGATCCGATCCTGCGCACCGCCACGTTCGATCAGGTCGAGGGTGGCGATCAACTGTGCGCCGACGCCGTCGTGCATTTCGCTCATCAGGCGCCGCCGCTCCTCAGCCACGGCGGTGCGCCGCTCCAGCTCTTGCAGACGCTCGAAGTTCTGTTGCAGTTCGGCGTGTTTTTGCGCCACGCGCTGTTCGAGTTCCCGATTGAGCTGTTCCGCCTGCTTCCACGCGGCCACGAAACGGTTGATCAGCACCCAACCCATGACCAGTGCCAGGCCGATCATGACATAGGAGACGATGTAGAAACTGTCGAATGCCAATTTGTCGCGATGCACCAGTCCATCGTGCACCGAAGCCGCGATCATCAAACCCAGCACAACTGCGAATAGAGCGCTCACCAGCGTGCGCTGACGCCAAGCCTGGCGCAACAGCAAGGCGTCGAACACGGCCGCTGTTGGCACGATCACGAACGACCAGTTGTTTGCGACATGATGCAGATGCTGCGGGCCGCTGAGATACATGAGCGTCGGTCCCAGCACGGCGTAAGCGAGTAGCACTTTTTCAAAGCGCGGCCAATGCAACCCAGCCATGCGGATCGCAAGCACCGTAAATAACAAGGCGCACCAGCCGAACGAGCTTTGCACCCAGATATCCCAGTAGAAGGCGCTCACCGGGATGTCGCGTGCGAACATATGCAGCGAGCGGATCGCCCAGAGCACGGTGAAAACCGCGAATAAAATGTACAGCGCTTCGCGCTGCTTCAGCCAGAGCGCGAAGGCGAAGACACCGAACGCGGCGACCACGATATTGCAGAGTTGCGGCAGAATGGTTTGCACGAAATAGCGCTGCTCATACTCCGGGTGCAGCAGCGTTTCCGGGCCAAGACGCAGTTCGCCCAAGCCACCGCGCGAGTTCGCATATGCCCACAAGCGCACGTGAATTGTGTTCAGGCCGGGGCGTAGTAGCGCAGGTGAAACGGCGAACAGCAGCGGCCGGTTCCAGTGCCGCGCTACCGGTTCGGTGAAACGCCCGCCGCTGCGCACGAAACTGCCGTTGACGTAAAACGCCGCGTTCATGCTGAGCTTGCGCACGTACAGCGCCCAGCCGTCTTGCGGGCGTAGCGGCAGCACGAATTGCAGGCGATACCAGCCGAAACCGCCGACACCGGGGCGGGTCAGGTTCCAATTGTCGGGCAGCCTCACCGCTTGCCAAGGCGCGCTGTCGCCGGGCGGGGTGTCAGCATCGGAAAGCAAAAATTGGGCGTCATTCAGCGCCAGCGCGGCATCGGCGCAGTGGGCGCGCGGCGCCCATGCCGCGAGCGCGAAAAACAGCAGCCAGAAAAGTTTCGCGCCGCAGCGCGCGCAGCGAGTATTCCCGGCGCGGCTCATCGCCGCCACCTAGCAGTTTGTTGAAAAGCTACTGCGGAACCCATCTGCTTTGTCAAAAGCTCGCTCGCTACTCACCGTACGTCGACAGTACGGTTGCGGCGCTCGCTCACTTTTCTCGCGCATCTGGGCTTCCTCGCAACGCTTTTTCACAGATTGCTAGCGCAGCAAGCCCATTTTGCTCGCTTCGTACACGGCTTCGCCGCGCGAGTGCACGGCAAGTTTTTGATAGATCTTCTTCACGTAAGTCGTGACCGTGTGCGGCGATATCTGCAGCAGCCTGGCGATCTCGGCAAAGCTGAAGCCTTTGGCAATGAGAGCCAAAGTTTCCGATTCGCGCGCGGACAATTCGGCACGCGGGCCATCGACGCAGGCGAGCGCATGGGTAGGCGGGCGCAGTCTGATCATCAGTTGCCGCGCGATGATCGGGCTGATCGGCGAACCGCCGGCGCGCAGTTCCTTGATCGAGTCAATGAACTCCTCGGGCAAGCTGTCTTTCAGCAAATAACCCGTCGCGCCGGCTTCAATGCTGGCGATAACGTGTTGCTCGTCGCCGAACACCGTCACCACCATGATGTCGGTATCGGGGTGCAGCGCCGCGGTGGTGCGGATGATATCGATGCCGCTCACGTCCGGCAGGCCGAGGTCGATCAGCAGCACGTCGGGAGCGCCGTGCGCCAGCGAATCGCGCGCCGCGGCGCCGTCGCGCACTGCAGCGAATAGCTCGAAGCCGGGGCTGGCGGCAATTATTCTGCAGAAGCGATTGAGGAAGCTCTGGTCGTCTTCCACAATCATTACCTTGGTGACTTCCGGGGCGTCCAACAAAGCGGGTGCAGATCTGCGCCCGATCTCGGCGCCGCTGTGGCTGGATAAGTGCATTGCATATCTCCCTGCGTCTAAGGTGTATCGCCAAAGACGCTGTGAATTAGCCGACCCACCCGGCCCCCGACAACTTGAATTGGAAACCCGCTCGACGTTGTTGTAATTCCGCCGCGACCGCTGTTTGGTTCATCGATTCAGCTCATTCATCGGCGCGACGCGGCCAAGCTCAGCAGATCGCAATTCTGCGCTAACTGCGGCCGCGCTAAAAGGTACTATGGCACAAGACGACCGGTAGTTTCACCCTAGCGGGCGGCACTGGCCGGGCTTGCGGCAGTGTTGTGACGCGAAAGCGCCCACGCGATGTGTTCACGCACCAAGCCGGAAGGATGCTCGCGGCGCGCGGTGAGCGCGGCGATGACTGCTGGAGTGCTTGGTGCATTGCCCAAGCCGACGGCCAGGTTGCGCAGCCAGCGCTCGTAGCCGATGCGGTGTATCGCCGAGCCGGCCAGCTTGGTGTGAAAATCATGCTCGCTCCAAGCGAACAGGCTGACCAGCGATGCATGGTCCAGCCCATGGCGCACGGTGAAATCCTGCTCGCTGCTGGTTTGCGCGAACTTGTTCCACGGACAGCAGAGTTGGCAGTCGTCGCAACCGTAGACACGGTTGCCGATCAACGCGCGGAACTGCTCCGGAATGCTGCCTTTCAGTTCTATCGTCAGGTAGGAAATGCAGCGGCGCGCGTCGAGTTGGTAAGGGGCGACGATCGCCTGCGTGGGGCAAACCTCGATGCATGCGCGGCAGCTGCCACAGTGCTCTGATTCGGGCATATCGACCGGCAGGGGCAGATCGGTATACAGCTCGCCGAGAAAAAAATAGCTCCCGGCTTGGCGCGAGAGCAGCAAGGTGTGCTTGCCGCGCCAGCCCAGACCGGCCTTGCGCGCCAATTCGACTTCCATCACCGGCGCGCTATCGACGAACACGCGGTAGTTGAATGCGCCGACTGTCTCCTGGATGCGCTGCGCCAACTGTTGCAGTTTGGCGCGTAGCACCTTGTGGTAGTCGCGGCCCAGGGCGTAGCGCGCGATGTATCCTGTGCTGGGATCGGCGAGCACCGCTTCCGCAGCGGCAGCGTGGGGCTGATAGTTGAGCCGCGCGCTGATCACCCGCAGTGTGCCCGGGATCAATTCGTCGGGGCGCGCGCGTTTCGTGCCGTGGCTCTGCATGTAGTCCATTTCGCCGTGGAACTGGCGGCTGAGCCACTGCGTCAATTGCGCTTCGGCTTGCGTCAGATCGGTATCGGCAATACCCACCGCCTGAAATCCCAGTTCGCGGCCCCAGGCCTTGATCGATTTGGCTAGTGCGGCAAAGTCTCGATTCGAAAGCGGATACGGTTCGGTCGGTCTCATGCGCACCGATAATACCGCTTAGACGCCGGCGAGAACTGTACTGAGGGGTCCGCGTTGCCTCCGTTGCAGCCAAATACTAAGAATACTATTTCGGCTAGGGTCGCAATCATTCTTATTGATCGGTAGACTCTGGGGGTAGTATACTTAATGGCAACGGATTTGCAGCGTTTTTGTCGCAAATCAAATTGTCGCGAATCAAAAATAGAGCGTGAGAGGTGTGGGAGTAGTCATGGCGGCAGCATCGGATACCAACAACATGGCGTTGTTCTGCGATTTCGAAAACGTCGCCCTCGGCGTGCGCGAGGCGAAGTACGCGCAATTCGACATCAACAAAGTGCTCGAACGCCTGTTGCTCAAAGGCAGCATCGTGGTCAAGAAAGCGTATTGCGACTGGGAGCGTTACAAGGACTTCAAAGCGGCGATGCATCAGGCTTCGTTCGAGTTGATCGAAATCCCGCACGTGCGGCAATCAGGCAAGAACTCGGCTGACATCCGTATGGTGGTCGACGCGCTTGACCTCTGTTACACCAAGGCGCACGTCGATACTTTTGTCATTATTAGCGGCGATTCGGATTTTTCGCCTCTAGTTTCCAAGCTGCGCGAAAACAATAAGACTGTGATCGGCATCGGTGTGAAGAAGTCCACTTCCGATCTACTCATCGCCAACTGCGACGAATTTATCTACTACGACGATCTGGTGCGCGAAGAGCGCAAGACCAAGCAGGCGACGCGCCGCAAGGTGGAGCGCAAGAGTAGCGCCAAGACGGCACCCGCCGCAGCAGAACCCAGTCCCAATGGCGACGAGGCACGCAAGCAAGAAGCGCTGGATTTGGTGCTGGAGACACTCGAGGCGCTGGCGGCTGAGCGCGGTGATGAAGAGAAGATCTGGGGCTCAATGGTTAAGCAGGCGCTCAAACGGCGCAAGCCTGGCTTTAGTGAAAGCTACTACGGCTTCCGCTCGTTCAATAGCCTGCTGGAAGAAGCCAAAGCGCGTGGCTTGCTGGAGTTGCAAGGCGATGAAAAATCCGGCGGCTATATCGTGCGCAGCGCCTATCAAGAGTTCTGAGGCCCGCTCGGAGCGCGTCGGCAAGCTCGCTTGACTATGTCCCCGCCCGCGGCGCGAACTTGCTTAAGCTGTTTTCTAGCCGACGAGCCCGCCACGCTGGAATTTGGCGCGCGGCTGGCGCGGTTGCTGCAGCCCGGGGTAAAGCTTTACGTCAGCGGTGATCTCGGTGCCGGAAAGACCACCCTGGTGCGCGGGGTGTTGCGCGCCCTCGGTGTGCGCGAAAAAGTGAAGAGCCCAACCTACGCCCTGGTTGAACTTTACAAACTTTCTAAGTTAGACTTATATCATTTTGATTTCTATAGATTCAACGATCCGGCGGAGTGGGTGGACGCAGGCTTGCGAGAACTCTTCACGGACGCCGCCGTGGTAATCGTTGAATGGCCCGAGCGAGCGCAAGGTCTGCTGCCGCAGGCGGACTTGGATCTGGCGCTGGCGCCAAGCGGATCAGGTCGGCAATTGGGTCTGGTTGCACGCAGTGAGTTGGGCGGGCAGATGTTGGAGGTGTTGTGCGGTGGAGCTTAATGTGACGCGAACGGTTCTACAACTGAGCATGCTAGTGCTTTGCTTTAGCGCTTGCGGCGTGCGCGCGCAAACCGGCGCCCCGCCGGTATACGAAGCTGCGCAGCCGGTGTTAAAGGCGGCGCCAAGTTTGCAGGCGGCGCAAACCCAGAGCGGGAAGAACTTTAATGTCGCGCCGACTCTGCCGAACAACAACCCCACAGAGGCGGCGGTGCAGCGCGACAGCGTTGCAGCGCGGCCCGATGTGCGCAGTCAGGGCGAAGGGCAACGCTCGGCAGCGCCAAGTAGCGGTGCGGCGGCGGTTGCCCCAGCGCAAGGCGCCGTCGTCGCCTCACCGCAAAGCGCCGGCGTCGCCCCACCGCAAAGCGTCGCTGCCGCACCAGCGCATGCGCGTGTGGCGGCAGTGCGCATGTGGCCGGCGTTGGAATACACGCGCGTAGCGATCGAGACCTCCAGCCAAGTTCGGCACACATTTTTTTCATTGCGCAACCCGGATCGCTTGGTGCTTGATCTCGAATCGATCGAGTCTTCCATCGCGCTGGCGGAACTGCCTGCCAAGGTGAGCGCGGACGATCCGCATATTCGCGCGGTGCGTGTCGCGCGCAATCGGCCCGGCGTCATGCGCATCGTGTTTGATTTGAAAGTTAGTGTCGAAGCGAACGTGTTTCCGGTGCGTCCGGTCGGCGGCTATGGGCATCGTTTGGTGATGGACATCGTGCCGACGCAGCCGCTCGATCCATTGATGGCGCTGCTCAACGACAGCAACGCGCTGCGCACGCAAGACGGTGACACTTACGCGGGTGCGGCGCCGTCTGTACCAACGCCATCATCCAACGACCAGCCGCGATCGGCTGCGAACGGCGCGGCGCCCGCGGCGACTTCCGGCGGACAAACTACAAGCGGCGACGCTGTGCCCGCTGCGCCAGCAGCGGCTACCGCCCGGCTCGAGCCTGCGGCGAAGCCGAGCTTGCATACCGCCGCCCCGGCCACAGCAGCGGCGACGGCACACGCAGGAACCGCTGCTTCGCCGAGCGAGTCGGCGAATTCAGCCAAAGAGCAAGTCGACCGCCTGTTGATCGTGGCCGTGGATGCCGGACACGGCGGAGAGGACCCCGGCGCGCACGGCCGCGGCGGCACGCGGGAAAAAGATGTCACGCTTGCCATCGCGCGGCGCATTAAAGCCGAGTTGGCCGGCGAACCTAACATCCGCGTTGTGCTGACGCGCGACGGCGATTACTTTGTGCCGCTCGCCACGCGCGTGGCGAAAGCGCGCCGCGCGCGCGCTGACGTGTTCGTATCGATACATGCCGATGCTTTTGTGCGGCCGGACGCACGCGGTTCTTCGGTGTTCGCGCTATCGCCGCGTGGCGCCAGTTCAGCGGCCGCGCGCTGGCTGGCGCGGCAAGAAAACCAAGCAGACTTGATTGGTGGCGTGAACTTGAGCAAGCGCGACCCCAATCTCGCGCGCACCTTGCTCGATTTGTCGCAAACGGCGACGATTAACGACAGTCTGCGCCTGGGGCGGCTGGTGCTGCGCGAAATCGGCGGAGTGAACCGGTTGCACAAGCCGCGCGTCGAACAGGCGGGTTTTGCGGTGCTTAAAGCACCGGATATTCCGTCGATCTTGGTGGAAACGGCATTCATCAGCAACCCGGCCGAAGAGCGCCGCTTAGCCGATGCCGAGTATCAGATTCGTTTGGCCCGTGTCATCGTCGACGGCATCAAGAAATACTTGGCAGCCCATGTTCCGGTGGTGCCGCGCGCCAAGGTAGCGTTGAACTAATGTTGCGCTGACGCGCGCACTGGGCAACCGCGAACGCGGCACTTTTAAACCTGGTATTCGACCGCAAGTGCGCCGGCCTGGTTCGGCGTCGCGCTGCTGCTCAGCTCGTAGGTGTTCTTGCCGCGTTGCTTGGCGCGATACATCGCCGCATCCGCGCGCGAAATCAAGTCGGCGCCATTGCGCCCATCAGTGGGATAGAAGGCGACGCCAATGCTTGCCGTGAGCATCCGCGCGAGATCGTTGCCGATTTGCAGCGCGGCGATGCGCGCAAGCAGTTTGCGCACGATGGGTTCGACATCCGAGGCATTGTGCAGTTCGCCCAATGCCAGCACGAACTCGTCGCCGCCGTGGCGTGCCACCGTATCTTCGGCGCGCACACTTTCTTTGAGCCGCTGCGCTAGCATGCGTAACAATTCGTCGCCGGCGTCATGGCCGAGGCTGTCGTTAATGTTCTTAAAGCCGTCGAGGTCGATAAACAGAACCGCCAGCAACGAGCGGTGGCGCTCGGCGTGCAGGATCGCCTGATCGAGCCGATCGTACAGCAGGCCGCGCGTCGGCAAACCGGTTAGCTCGTCGTGCTGGGCGCGATTCAGTTCCTGGGTCATTTCCTCCAGCCGGTAGATCGACACCAAGTTGGCGATCAAGCTGCGATTGGTGCGGCGCACCGACAGAAACATGAAGATCGCGAAGATCGAGCCGAGTATGCCCAGTGGCACGCCGAACTCGCTGTCGCCCTGGAACGCGCGCAAGATCAAGGGCAACAGCGCCGGCACCAGGAAGGCATAGTACGCTTGGGCGATATAGCCGTTGGTGACGACCGCGCCGGCGACCATGCCCGCCACAGTGATGGCGATCAAGGCCTGGCCATGCTCGTTTGCCTGCGCAAACAGCAGGCCGCTCAGCACGCCCCACACGATGCCCATGGCGCCGCTGGAGGCAACGAAGATGTTGCCCCAGCGGTGCGGGTCGGCGAGTGGGATTGCTTGCGAGCGATAAATCCGCAGCAAAATAACTCGCACCACGGTGACGAGGAAAACCGCCCCGAACCAAAGATGCATCGCGGGCGTCAGTGTAGGCGCCAAAGTCCAAGTCAAAAGCAAAGCAATGACGATGGAGGCCACATACCCCGGCAGGGAGTGGCGCCATAACATGTCGACCTGCGCGCGGCGTACGCGCAACTGCAATTCCGCGCTGAGCTGATCCAACGACGGCTCCACTGCAATATCCATAGGTGCGCTTCTTGATTGTTGTTGTGATGCGTTGCCGAGAGATTAGACAGTTTCTGGGCTTTTCGTCATCTCTCCGTAGTATTAATCTATAAACATTTATCCTCATTGGTTTAGCGGGCATACTCATCACTGTAAATCGTTGCCAAAACAACTTCTGCGCTTGTGTTGGCACGCCTGTAGCCGCGGCTGCAGCCCCGGCGGCGCCGCAGCGCCCGATATAATGCGTACTGCCCCGATGCCAGCAGAGCGCGTGAGCACGATCGAAGTTTTACCGGACTTGGTCATTAGCCAGATCGCCGCGGGCGAGGTGGTGGAGCGGCCGTCTTCCGCGGTGAAGGAATTGCTCGAGAACAGCCTCGATGCCGGTGCGAGCAGCGTCGACGTGATGCTTGAAGGCGGCGGCGTCAGGTCCCTGCGCGTGGAAGACGACGGCCGCGGTATCGAAGCTGGCGAACTGGCTTTGGCGCTGACGCGACATGCCACGAGCAAGATCCATTCGCTGGAAGATTTGGAGCAAGTTGCTAGCCTGGGATTTCGCGGCGAGGCGCTGGCGAGTATCGCTTCGGTGGCGCATGTGGAAATCCTCAGCCGCACCGCTGGCGCGGCCCATGCGTGGTCGATCCGCGCAAGCGCCGGCAGCGTCGAAGCGGTGCAGCCCGCCGCGCGCGTGAGCGGTACCACCATCAGCGTGACGGACTTGTACTTCAACACACCGGCGCGGCGCAAGTTTCTCAAGAGCGAGCTGACCGAGTTTGCTCATTGCGAAGAAGCCTTCAAGCGGATCGCGCTGGCGCGCTGCGGCGTCAGTTTTGGCCTGCAGCACAACGGTAAGCGCGTGCAGACGCTGCCACGCGCCAGTTTGCGCGAGCGCATTGCCGCAATTCTTGAAGCGCGTGCGAGCTTGAGCCTGGTTGAAGTGCAAGAGGCGAGCGGTCCGATCAGTCTTAGCGGCTACCTCTCGCTGCCTGCGCAAAGCGCCACTCGTGGCGAACAATATCTTTACGTCAACGGCCGCTTCGTGCGCGACCGCGTGGTGCAGCACGCAGTGCGCGCCGCTTACCAGGACGTCTTGCATCATCAACACCAGCCAAGCTACGTGCTGTATCTGGAGCTCGATCCTGCGCGCGTGGACGTCAATGTACACCCGAGCAAGACCGAAGTCCGCTTTCGCGATGGCCAAGCGATACATCAGTTCGTTTTTCATGCTTTGCAACGGGTATTGGCGCGTCCGCACAGCGCTACGATTGCCGCGGGCCCGTCCGCGGCGCAGCTCGATGCGCCGCTGCCGTCGCGCGGGCTGCCGTACGCCGGCTTGCGGCGCTCGCTGGGCGAGAACTTGGCTTTGCAACTGGGCGAGTGCCAAGCCGCCTATGCGGTCGAGACGCTGCCGGCCGGCGCTGCGGTAGTTGCCGCCGCCGCCGCGCCTGCCAGCGTGCTTGAGACTCGCATCGAGGTCGAGGCTGCGCCGGCCGATGCGCCCGCGCCGCTAGGTTTCGCCATCGGCCAATTGCTCGGCATTTACATCCTGGCGCAGAACCAGCATGGGCTGATCGTCGTCGACATGCACGCCGCGCATGAACGCATCGTGTACGAGAGGCTGAAGGCGGCGCAGCAAGCCGGTGGCGTAAGCGCGCAACCGTTGTTGATCCCGATCAGTTTCAACGCCAGTAGCGCCGAAGTGGCTGGCGTGCACGAGCATCAAGCGGCGTTGCATGCGCTGGGCTTCGAACTGGCGCCCTTATCCGAATCGAGCGTGGCGGTGCGCGCGGTGCCGGCATTGTTGCGCGACGCCGATGCCGTCGCGTTGGCGCGCGCGGCCCTGGCGGATCTGATGGAGATCGGCAGCACGCAGGCGCTCACTGCGAAGCAGAACGAACTGCTCGCCACCATGGCATGCCACGGTGCCGTGCGCGCGCATCGGCCGATGAACATCGCGGAGATGAATGCGTTATTGCGCGAGATGGAGCGCATCGAGCGCGCCGATCAATGCAATCATGGCCGGCCGACCTGGTTCGCGGTGACGCTCGAAGAGCTGGACCGGATGTTCATGCGCGGGCGTTAGTTTGGGATACATAGCAGAGGATTGCTCGTATCACAGTGTCCCGTCTTATCACTAGGAACATACTACGGGTCTATGCCAGGTAAGCCGCTGCCAAACGAAAACCCTAGCGATAGCGAAGACCAACCGCTGCCGGCCGGCGTAAAGAATTACATGACGCCGCAGTGCCACGCGCGCTTGAAGCAGGAAGCGTTGCAGTTAATCGATCAAGAACGGCCGGTGTTGGTGCAAACCGTGCGCTGGGCCGCAGCCAACGGCGACCGCTCCGAGAACGGCGATTACATTTACGGCAAGCGCCGTTTGCGCGAGATCGATCGGCGTATTCGTTTTCTCACCAAGCGGCTCGACGACGCGGTGGTAGTCGATCCTGCCGTGCGCGAACACACCGATCAAGTATTTTTCGGCGCCAGCGTGCGCGTGTGCGATGAGCAAGGCAACGAAAGCAGCTACAGCATTGTCGGCATTGACGAAGCCGATGCCGCGCGTGGACGCATCAGTTGGATTTCCCCGTTGGCGCGCGCGTTGCTCAAGCGCAGCGTGGGCGATAGCGTCACGCTGCGCACGCCCGCTGGAGAGCAAACCATCGCGATCGTCGGCGTCGAATACAAAGCGATAGAGTTGTGAGCGAGGGCCGCGCCATGAGCATAGCCGCTCAGCTCGGCGCCTTGCGATGAAGCAAGCACCGGCGATTTTCTTGCTCGGGCCGACGGCGGCGGGCAAGAGCGATATCGCGGTGGGGCTGGCGCAGCGCTTCGGCGCCGAGATCGTCAGTATTGATTCGGCGTTGATCTATCGCGGCATGAACGTCGGCACGGCCAAGCCCGATGCGACGGTACGCGCGCGCGTTGCCCATCATTTGATCGATATCGTCGAGCCCACCGAGCACTACTCGGCGGGGCAATTTCGCCGCGATGCATTGGCAGCGATGCGGCACATCACCGCGCACGGCTCGATACCGCTGATCGTGGGCGGAACTATGATGTACTACAAGGCGCTGACTCAAGGTTTGCACGAATTACCGCAAGCCGATGCGCGGCTGCGCGCGCAGTTAGAGGCGCGCGCGCGCGCCGAGGGTTGGCCCGCGCTGCATGCGGAACTCGCGCGCGTGGACGCAGCGAGCGCGCAGCGCTTGCCGCCAACCGATGCGCAGCGCATTCAGCGCGCGTTGGAAATCTTTTACACCACCGGCACGCCCTGGTCGGTCCTCGTCGCGCAAGCGCGGGCGCAGCCGCTGCCGTACCGCGCCACGGCGTGTGCTTTGGCGCCGCGTGACGGCGAGCGGGCACGGCTGCATGAGCGTATCGCACAGCGCTTCGATGCAATGCTCGCTGCCGGATTGGTGCAAGAGGTGATTGCATTGCGCCGCCGCTATGCGCTAAGCGCCGCCCTGCCGTCTATGCGCTGCGTCGGGTATCGCCAAGTATGGGAACATCTCGAAGGCGCTTACACGCAGTCAGAATTGCGCGAAAAAGGCATTGCCGCGACGCGACAACTGGCGAAGCGGCAGCTTACGTGGCTGCGTTCCCTACCGGCGGTGGCGCGCTTTGATTGCTTTGCTTCCGACGTGGAGCCGCAGCTTGAGGCGCACCTGCAACGGTTTTTGCAGTGGTAATGAAGGTCGACGCAGCTGAGGCACGCCGCCCCGCCGAGGGCTCAACTCGGTGCGGACGGGTCCGGCGCAAGGGTAACGTTGACTTCGATATCGCCCTGAGCGAGCTGCAGCGCAAGGCGTTCTCGGAACGAAACTTCGTGCGCCGCGCGCACCACGGTGCCATCGACCTTGCGTGCAATGCTGTAGCCGCGCTCGAGCACGGCTTGCGGATTCAAGTGAGCCAGGTTGGAGCCGAGCGTTTGCAAGCGCGCCTCATGCCGCGCCATTTGCTGCGCGGCACGCGCGCGCAGCCGCTGGCATAGGCGCGCAAGATGGTGCGCGCGCGGCAGCAGCGGCGGCGCGGCGCGCTGCCAATGCAGGCTGGCCTGGTGTGTTTGCCAGGCGCAGCGCTCCAGTTGCTGCGCTGCCGCTTGGCTCATACGACGGGCCAGTTGTTGCAGCAAGTCGGTCTGTTGCGCCAGCCGCTCGCGCGGATGGATCAGACGCCGCTGCAGCAAGTCGAGCGTTTGCATCGCGTTCTCAAGCGAGCGGCGCGAAGCGCGCTGCAGCCGGTGCGAGAATTGTTCGATGCTGCGCCGCAGTTCGGCACCATCGGGGCTGGCAAGCTGCGCCGCGGCAGTGGGTGTCGGTGCGCGCGCATCAGCGACAAAATCGGCGATAGTGAAATCGGTTTCGTGACCGACACCGGAGATCACCGGGATGCGGCTGGCGGCAATGGCGCGCGCCACAACCTCTTCGTTGAAGCACCAAAGATCTTCGAAGCTGCCGCCGCCGCGGCACAGCAACAGCACGTCGCATTCCGCGCGCGCGTTGGCGCGTTGCAATGCGGCCACAATCTGACCGGCGGCAGCTTCGCCCTGCACCAGAGTGGGGTAAATGATGGTGTCAATATGCGCGGCGCGCCGGCGCAATGTGGTCAGCACATCGCGCAACGCTGCTGCTGCCGTCGACGTGATGATGCCGATGCTGCGTGGAAACGGCGGTAACGCGCGCTTGCGCTCGCTTTCGAACAAGCCTTCCACGAGCAGTTTCGCCTTTAGCTTGGCGAAGCGTTCGTACAATGCGCCGACGCCAGCGCGGCGCATATTATCGACGCCGAGCTGAAATTCACCGCGCGCCTCGTACAGTGTCGCCAAGGCAAAGACTTCGACCGCCATGCCGTCGGCAGGGGTCCAGCCAAGCAGCATGTTGCGCGCGCGGAACATGGCGCAACGCACTTGCGCTTGCGCATCCTTCAACGAGAAGTACCAGTGACCGGAAGCCGCGCGGGTGAAGTTCGAAACTTCACCGCGCACCCACATCGGCGCGAAAGAACCCTCCAAGATGCGCCTGGCGCGCTGATTCAGCGCACTCACCGTGATAATCTCCGCGCCCGGCGCGGGTCTCAGCAATGCTTGCTGGAAGTTATCCTCCGTTTCGGCGCCAACGCTGGCAATTAGCGCGCCAGGCTTGCTTTCCCCTGGGGGAGAATTCATAACTATCTGATCTCGTTGATAAAAGACAATTTGGTTAAATTTTGACCGGTGCAAGAAAAGCCCTTGCAGAAGCACGACTTAGGCGTTGTATAGGCAAGATATTAACAACGTTATCCACAGAGTTTGTGGACAAGGATAGCGTTGCCAAAGTGCGTGGATGTCGTGACGAAACGCGCCGTCGCGCCATTCATATGACTTCTACGCTTGCGCCGCGCCCAGCGCCAACTGCACGCGCGGAATTTTCGAGAACAGGATCGCTGAGCGGCACGCATGCAACTCAATGGAGCGCCAAATGATGCGGCATGACTGTTGCCGCAAGTCAACTCTTGTGGAAAGCTGGGGGGCACGTTACATTGGCGCCCGTTCGCGACGACCCACCATCAACTAGTGCTGAATATCGTTCAAGCGGCAGGCTGGCCGATTTGGCCTCTCATCATTTGCTCTATTGTCGCATTGGCGATTATCGTCGAGCGCTTCGTTTCTTTGCGCAACAAAGTTGTGGCTCCGGCCGAATTGCTCGGTCAAGTGAAACAAGAGTATGTGCAGCAAGGCGTGAGCAACGACATGCTGAACCGCTTGGCGCGCAATTCCTTGCTTGGGCGGGTGTTTGCCGCCGGTCTCTACAATGTCAACAGTTCGCGCGAAGTCATGCGCGAGTCGATCGAAGAAGCGGGACGCGCCAGTTTGCTCGAGATGGGGCGCTTCCTCACTTCGCTGGGCACCATCGCCACCATAGCGCCGTTGCTCGGGTTGCTCGGCACCGTAGTGGGGCTAATCGAAATCTTTGGCGCGGGGCAGGGTACCGGCAGCCCGGAAAAGCTGGCGCATGGAATTTCCGTCGCGCTCTACAACACCGCGTTCGGCTTGATCGTCGCGATTCCGAGCATGATTTTTTATCGCTACTTTCGCGCACGCGTCGAGGCCTTGGTGGTAACTATGGAGCAGCAAGCCATCAAGTTAGTCGAGATCGCGCACGGGGAGCGGCGCGCTTAGTGGCCGGGACTTAGCCAGCGATGAACTTTCAGCGCGGGCGCACGCGCGAGGAGCCGGATATCAATCTGATCCCGCTCATCGATGTGCTGCTGGTTATCCTGATATTTCTGCTGGTCAGCACCACTTATTCTAAGTATCAGGAATTGCAGATCAATCTGCCGCAGGCGCAGGGCGAGCAGGCGGTGGCCAAGCCGAACATCATCAGCGTCGGCGTCGATGTCGAAGGCCGCTATACGGTGAATGGGCAATTGGTCAGCTTTTCCGATGTGACCGGATTAGCCGAGCAACTTAAGCTCGCCGCACGCGGCACGGCGGAGCCGGTGATCGCCATCGGCGCCGACTCCGGCGCCACGCATCAGTCGGTGGTCAATATCATGGCTGCGGCGCGCCAGGCCGGCTTTACTCATATCACCTTCGAAACGCAGACTCCGACCGCCGGCAAGTAAGCCGGTATCGCCTGAGTGCGCCATGCTCGCTTCCTGGTTTGAGCATCAATGGACGCGCTTCAGCGCTTGGCAGATCGTGCTGCAGCCGCTGGCTTGGGTGTTCAAAGTCATTACAGCGGTGCGGCGCCTGCTTTATCGCGCCGGCATACGAGGCGTGCAGCGCTTGCCGGTGCCGGTGGTGATCGTCGGCAATATTACCGTTGGCGGCACCGGCAAGACCCCGCTTACGATATGGCTGGCGCAGCAACTGCGCGAGCGCGGCATGCAACCGGGAATCGTCAGCCGCGGCTATGGCGGCGCGTGCGCAGTGCCGCGTGCGGTAAACGTCGATAGCGACGCTGCCAGCGTTGGCGACGAAGCGTTGCTGTTGGCGCAGCGCAGCGCATGTCCGGTATGGGCCGGCGCCGATCGCGTGGCAACGGCGCGCGCGCTGTTGCGCGCGCAGCCGCAATGCGACCTTATCCTTGCCGACGACGGCCTGCAACACTACGCTTTAGCGCGCGATGTCGAAGTAGCCGTGGTCGACGCACAGCGCGCGTTCGGCAATGGCTGCTTATTGCCGGCTGGACCGCTGCGCGAGCCAGTGAGACGTTTGGATGCGGTGCATGCGGTGGTGGTTAACGGCGAGGCCCTGCCTCTCGGCGTGGGCGCGCCGCAGTTTCGCATGGACTTGGTCGGCAGCGCGGCGAAGCCGCTGCGCGGCGGCGCGGCGCTCGCGCTCGAGTCATGGCGCGGCCGGCGCGTTCACGCCGTGGCCGGTATCGGCAATCCGCGGCGCTTCTTCGATGATCTGCGCGCATGCGGCCTCGAACTGGTGGAGCACGCGTTCCGCGATCACCACGCATTTACCGCGCAAGATCTAAATTTCGGCGACGATGCGCCGGTGCTGATGACGGAAAAGGATGCAGTAAAATGCCAGGCCTTCGCTCAATCGAACTGGTTCGTGCGGCCGGTGCAGGCGCAAGTGCAAGCCGGTTTGGCGGAGCTTATTTTCGATCGTGTGAGGCGCCGCCATGGACCCGAGACTGTTTGAAATTCTAGTGTGCCCGTTGTGCAAGGGTCCGCTGCAACACCGCAAAGTCGAGCACGAATTGATCTGCAAGCCATGCCGCTTGGCCTACCCGATTCGCGACGACATTCCGGTGATGCTCGAGGACGAGGCGCGCAAGCTGGCCGTCGCGGAAGAGGTCTGACGCGGGTAGCGCGGTGAAGCGCGGCGTCATAGATACTCTACAGAGAGTATTCCAGTTGATCCCTTAAATCCTTACTGATCGAACAATACTCTCGCTATTTGAATCTTAACCGTGCTACCGGTCTTCACTGTCCTCATTCCCGCGCGTTACATCTCCACACGCCTGCCGGGCAAGATGCTCGCCGATATCGGCGGCGCGCCGATGGTGGTGCGCGTGGCGCAGCAGGCACAGCGCGCGGGCGCCGCGGCGGTGGTGGTTGCGACCGATCATGCCGACATTGAGCGCGCGGTCCGTGCGCACGGTATTCAGGTGTGCATGACGCGCACCGATCATGCCTCCGGCACCGATCGGCTGGCGGAGGCGCGCGCGTTGCTCGGGTTAGCGGACGCTGCGCTGGTCGTGAATGTGCAAGGTGACGAGCCGCTGATCGACCCCGCTCTCATTCGATTGGTCGCGAGCGAACTCGATGCACACCGCGATGCAGCAATGGCGACACTCGCCTACCCGATCAGCGAACCGGAACGTTTTACGAACGCGAACGTCGTCAAAGTTGTGCTCGATCGCGCGGGCAACGCGCTGTACTTCAGCCGCGCGCCCATTCCGCATGAACGCGACGCGCGCACCAGCGCGGTGCCGGGCGTCAAAGCTGGGTTGCATCACATTGGCATGTACGCCTATCGGGCCCATTTTCTGGCGCGCTTTACCGAGTTGGAACCCAGTCCGCTCGAGCGTATCGAGGCCTTGGAGCAACTGCGCGCTTTGTGGCACGGTTACAAAGTTCGCGTGGCAGTCACGGCCGCCGCCCCGGCGCCCGGCGTCGATACTCAAGCCGATCTGGATTTGGTGCGTAAGCTATTTGACCGCGCGGGCGCTACGCGATAACATGTTGGTTTTTCTACGAAAACCTTAATTCCATGCGCCTGATACTACTGGGCGGGCCGGGTGCGGGCAAAGGCACGCAGGCAGCGTTCATCAAAGATAAGTTCAGCATCCCGCAGATCTCCACCGGGGATATGCTGCGCGCTGCCGTGAAGGCGGGCACGCCGCTGGGCAAGGCGGCGAAGGAGGTCATGGATGCCGGTAAGTTGGTGTCGGACGGCATCATCATCGGCTTGGTCAAAGAGCGCATCAAGGAAGCGGATTGCGCCAACGGCTTCCTATTTGATGGTTTCCCGCGCACCATTCCGCAAGCCGATGCGATGAAGGCGGCCGGCGTCAAGATCGATTATGTAGTCGAAATCGATGTGCCGGACGAAACCATCGTCGAGCGCATGGCGGGCCGGCGGGTGCATGTCGCTTCGGGGCGAACTTATCACGTCAAATTTAATCCGCCCAAGTTGGCTGGCAAAGATGACGCCACCGGCGAAGATTTGATCCAACGCGACGACGACAAAGAAGAAACCGTGCGCAAGCGCCTGGCGGTGTATCACGAGCAGACCGAACCGCTAGTGGGCTATTACTCGCATTGGGCCGCGCGGGGCGAGGCGGGCGCGCCAAAGTGCCGCAAAGTAAGCGGCATTGGCAAAGTCGAAGAGATCCGTGATCGGATTTTTGCGGCCTTGAGCTGAAGCCTGCCGCCCGCCTCTTGCGGGCGAATGTCATGCACGCAAACAGGGGTACAACGAAGTCTCAAGCTATGGCCAAACCGAAGAATGCACTTTATGCACAATCCGGCGGTGTCACCGCCGTCATCAACGCTTCGGCGTGCGGCGTCATCGAAACCGCGCGCAAGCACAAGGATAAAATCGGCAAGGTGTACGCTGGGCGCGACGGCATCGTCGGCGCACTGCTGGAGGACTTGATCGATACCGGCAAGGAATCCGCCGCGAGCATCCGCGCATTGCGCCATACGCCAAGCGGCGCGTTCGGGTCGGCGCGCTACAAGTTAAAGGGCCTGGAAGAGAGCAAGGCGCAGTACGAGCGCTTAGTGCAGATCTTCAAAGCGCACAGCATCGGCTACTTCTTCTACAACGGCGGTGGCGATTCGCAGGACACCGCATGGAAGGTGTCGCAGATCAGCGAGAAGATGGGCTATCCGGTGATCTGTGTGGGTGTGCCGAAAACCGTCGATAACGATTTGCCGATCACCGATTGCTGTCCCGGTTTTGGCTCGGTCGCGAAGTATGTCGCCACCTCGATCCGCGAAGCCGGCTTAGACGTCGCTTCGATGGCCAAGACTTCGACCAAAGTATTCATACTCGAAGTCATGGGCCGGCATGCCGGTTGGATAACCGCGGCGTGCGGGCTGGCGGCGGAACAAGACGGCGATGCGCCGCATATTCTGCTCCTGCCCGAGATCAAGTTCGATCAGGAAAAGTTCATCGCTAAAGTCGATGCGACGGTGAAAAAGTACGGTCATTGCGTCGTGGCCGTGTCGGAAGGCTTGCAGACCAGCGACGGTAAGTTTTTGTCCGAATCGGGTTTGCGCGATGCCTTCGGGCACGCCCAGTTGGGCGGGGTCGCGCCGGTGATTGCCAACCTGGTGAAAGACAAACTCAAGCTTAAGTATCACTGGGCCGTGGCAGATTACTTGCAGCGCGCGGCACGCCATATCGCTTCGAAAACCGATGTCGAGCAAGCTTACGCTTGCGGCAAGGCAGCCGTGGAGTTCGCGCTCAAGGGGCACAACGCCGTCATGCCGACTATCGTGCGCGCCTCCGACAAGCCGTACAAATGGAAGATCGGCATGACCAAGTTGGAGGACGTGGCGAACAAAGAGAAAATGCTGCCGCGCGACTACATCACTGCGGACGGGTTCGGCATTACGGCGAAGTGCCGCAGGTACTTGGCGCCGCTCATCGGCGGTGAGGACTATCCGCCGTTCAAGGGCGGACTGCCGCAATATGCGCGCTTGAAGAAAATCGCTGTACCCAAAAAATTGAATATAGAGTTTAAGGTATAATCTCAAGAGCGGCTTACAGTATAGGTCTTGAGGTTATCCTAATTGTAGTATATGCGCGCCTGCGGCGCTGTCCGCGGCGTGTAGGCCAACACAAGCTTTCATCACCTGGGAGAAAACATGACAGCAGTATGGTTCGCACTAGCGTGCGCGGCGGCCGCGATTGTCTACGGCTTGGTCTCGCGCAGTTGGATTTTGAGTCAGTCGCCGGGCAATGCGCGCATGCAAGAGATTGCTGGCGCCATTCAGCAAGGCGCATCGGCATATTTGAATCGCCAGTACACCACCATCGGCATAGTCGGAGTGATCCTGTTTGTCTTGATTGGCTTGGTGCTCGATTGGATGACGGCGATCGGTTTTGCGCTCGGGGCGGTGCTCTCCGGTGCGGCTGGTTTTATCGGCATGAACATTTCGGTGCGTTCCAATGTGCGCACCGCCGAGGCCGCACGCGGCGGTATCAACGCGGCGCTTGCCGTGGCTTTCCGCGGCGGCGCCATCACCGGCATGCTGGTGGTGGGCCTGGGATTGTTGGGAGTGGCCGCATTCTTCGCGCTGCTGCTTAGCACGGGCAAGTCTGGGGACACGTTGCACACCGTGTTGAAACCGCTGGTCGGTTTCGCCTTCGGTTCGTCGTTGATTTCGATTTTCGCGCGTTTGGGCGGCGGTATCTTCACCAAGGGCGCGGATGTCGGCGCCGACTTGGTCGGCAAGGTCGAAGCCGGCATTCCCGAAGACGATCCGCGCAATCCGGCGGTGATAGCAGATAACGTTGGCGACAACGTGGGCGACTGCGCCGGTATGGCGGCGGATTTGTTCGAGACTTACGCAGTAACCATTATCGCGACCATGTTGCTCGGCGCGTTGATGCTGAAAGATCATGCCATGTCGGCCGCGGTGTACCCATTGGCGCTCGGCGGCGTTTCGATCATCGCCTCGATCATCGGTTGCTTTTTCGTCAAGTACAACGGCAGCGGCAAGATCATGGGCGCGCTGTACAAGGGGCTGATCGTCGCCGGTGTGTTGTCGCTCGCTGCTTTCTACCCTCTGACGCAATGGATCATGGGCGCGGTCACCGGTGTGTCGGTCATGAATCTTTGGTTGTCAGCGGCCGTTGGGCTAGTGCTCACAGCGCTGCTGGTGATCATCACCGAATACTACACCGCCACGGAGTACAGCCCGGTGCGCCACGTCGCGCAAGCTTCTAGCACCGGTCATGCCACCAATATCATCGCCGGCTTGGGCGTGTCGATGAAGTCAACCGCATGGCCGGTTATTGTCGTGTGTCTGGCTATTCTCGTTTCTTTCAAACTGGGTGGCCTGTACGGTATCGCGATTGCCGCCACTTCAATGCTTTCGATGGCCGGCATCATCGTCGCGCTCGACGCTTATGGCCCGATCACCGATAACGCCGGCGGTATCGCCGAGATGGCGGAACTGCCGAAAGAAGTCCGCAACGTGACCGATCCGCTCGATGCCGTGGGTAATACGACGAAGGCGGTCACCAAGGGCTACGCCATCGGTTCGGCTGGTTTGGCGGCATTGGTGTTGTTTGCCGACTACACGCACGGGCTCGAGTCGCGGGGTATCGACACAAGTTTCGATCTGTCCAATCACATGGTCATCATCGGCCTGTTCATCGGCGGATTAATTCCTTACCTGTTCGGCGCGATGGCAATGGAAGCGGTCGGCCGCGCCGCCGGCAGCGTTGTCACCGAAGTGCGGCGTCAGTTCCGCGACATCAAAGGTATCATGGAAGGCAAGGCCAAGCCCGAGTACCACACTGCGGTGGACATGCTGACCAAGGCGGCGATCAAGGAGATGATTGTGCCTTCACTGCTGCCAGTGGCGGTGCCGATCGTCGTGGGATTGCTGCTAGGGCCGGCGGCGCTCGGCGGCTTGCTGATGGGCACGATCGTCACCGGTCTGTTCGTGGCGATCTCGATGTGTACCGGTGGCGGCGCCTGGGATAACGCCAAGAAGTACATCGAGGATGGCAATCACGGCGGGAAAGGCTCCGATGCGCATAAGGCTTCGGTGACCGGCGATACCGTCGGCGATCCGTACAAAGACACAGCCGGTCCTGCGGTTAATCCGCTGATCAAGATCATCAACATCGTCGCGCTGTTGATCGTGCCGCTGTTGCCGACTACGGGCGGCGGCAATCCCGCCGGCGGTGCGCATGAATCCGCGCCCGTGCCGCAGGCTGCGGCGCCGGCTATGCAGGAATCAGCGGTTGCGCCCAGTGCCGCGCCGAGCGCCGAGCCGGTTGCAGCTGTCACCGCATTGCCCGCGCTAGCCAAGCTGTTCTTTGTTTCCGGTTCCGCGGATTTGCCAGGCGATGCAGCGCAAACCTTGGCCGGGATTATCGACTTTGCGAAAGCAAATGCGAACGCGCGCGTCGCGATCTCGGGTTTTCATGACACTTCCGGCGATCCGAAAATGAACGAAGAGCTGGCTAAGAATCGCGCGAAGGCCGTGCGCGAAGCGCTCAAAATTGCTGGTATCGACGAGGCGCGCATCGACATGCGCAAGCCCGAAGTGACCGGGGGCGACGGCAGCGCCGACGAAGCTCGCCGTGTCGAAGTGAGCATTGCACAGTAAGTTTTTCGCGCAAAGAAGAAGAAGGGCAGCCGGTGGCTGCCCTTTTTTTCGCCTATGTGGGTGATTTGCCCCGATAGCATGCTTGCTCTAACGGATCACCCGTGGCGTTTACCTATTCAATGTTTCTGGTTTTGATTGAACCCGCTTTGCTCCTTTTTAGCGAGATTAATTGTTGACTGTCCGAGGCCGCGTTGAAATAATTGGTCCTGCAATCCAGTAGTCCATTAGATCGAGTGGCATCTCCGTGTGCGGGCAATTAGTCACGAGCCGCGAGCGCGAGTATCTGCTAATTTGAATGCAACCAGGCAGGCGCCCGAGAACATACAACAACGGGCCCCCAATAAAAATAGAGGCGATGAAAACAGGAGGGCTCATGAATTTTGTCAAGTTATCAGCTTGTGCGGCCGTAAGCGTAACCATCGCTCTTGCCGGCTGTGGCGGCGGCGATAACGCGTCTTCCGTTGCCGCCGCCAACCAGAGGCCAGCAGTAGGTGCTGCGACCTCCGCGTCGAATCTAGTCCTTACGAGTGAATTCGCGGGCACGCGAGCGCGCGGGCGGTTTGAAG
>CADEHE010000011.1 GCA_902826775.1 uncultured Pseudomonadota bacterium
ATCCTAACCCCATCCTCTACTTCTGATTGGCTCAAAAAAACGAGGAGGCTTCACATCCAGTTCCGAAATGGCCAATTCGGTAGCTGCGACCGCGTCATCCCTCGTGATCGGCGATGCGTCGGCGCAATCCCAACAGTGTTTGCCCCATTTTTGCAGGAAGTACGGATAAGCTTGGGTGCGCGCTAAGATCTCGTTAAGCGCTGGTTCTTCGTATTCCACGCCGAGGCGTTGCGCGGGACCCATATAGCAAGGTTACCGTGATTTATTGTTTTTTCCTAACTCTTGGTTACTTGACTATATATTTTCCTCGTATTGTCGGTACAGCGGCAAGTAATGTCCGAGAAGTCTTCACTTGCATTGTTTAGACTCGTCAGCACTAGTCTAAACGAAGCGGCGAGGCCGCGTACGTTGCTCAATGCGTCGTGGGATTGGCGAATCCGACGACGCCGGTGGCCAACTGGCCTGCCTCCTAAAACCGATACTGCACCTGCATTTGCACCACCGGCCAAAAGGTCGCATCCTTCACCGCCCGATTGAGCTCTCGCTCCTCTTTGACGAGGTCTGCGTCAAATCCAGGTTGAGCCCGCAGACCGGGGCTGGCTTCCAGAGACGCAGACGGCTTGCCGGTGTAAATCGCTCCGAGCTCGAAAGCGAAGTCCCACCCCGCCTTGCTTGTCGTGCTACCCCAACCGATGCCAATGAACGGCGCCGCGTCGTCCCACTTTATGGTGCCGCGCAGTGATTCGCCGGTGAGGTCGTAGGTGTTATCGCCTATGTCTATGCTGCTGTCTTCCGCTGCTTTGGCGCGCGCATTGAGCCGGTTACCGTTGTAGAGCGCGCCCAAGGATAGTCTAAGCGAGCTTGTGCTGGGGTACCAATCCAGGATGATGCCTGCGCTGCTCAAATCCATATCCCCGCGATACTTGATGCCGCCCTCGTTGATGTCGCGGCCATACTGCAAGCCGGCGAGGGTGCCGCGCAAGTTCAGGTTCTCCTTAATCGAGTAGGTTACGTCGAGGCCCACACCGCGAGTGCCCAGGGTGGGGCCGACTGCAACATCGGCTGCAGGCGCTGTCGTAGCGAACAGCATGAGGGCCAGCGGCAGAAGCGGTTCGCATTTTTGAATCTTGTTCGATTTCTCGTTCGGCATTGTTCTAATCCTTTCGCAAAGTTAGGTTGATCGGCGCCGCGCCTCGTCGTGCGCGGCGCCATTCTGCCGGGTTGTTTCGGGTTATAAGTTGTATGGGTTACCGGCTACGACCTTGGCAGCCGGAATGGAAGGCACGCTGCGCGAAGTCGTTTGTACGACATAACCTTCACCGCTCTTAGCGTAAGTCGCGCACGCGGCCTGCCAATCGGGGTTGCTCCACTTTGCGCACGCGGTGTTGCCGCGGATCTCCCACGTTCCGCTGCTGGTGTAGACCTTGCCGCCCTTTTCGGCCGTTGCGGAGATCCTGCCGTCCGGGTTGTTGTATCCCTTGAAGTAGTACCCGTCGGTGTTTAAACCCTCCACGGTATTGCCGGCGACGAGTGTTCGAATTTCTTCCCCTGTCAGTGTCGCTGGCACTGCTGTACTGGTCGATGGTGGGGTAGCTTCCGGGGCGGTGGTACAACCCGTTGTGAGGACGGCTGCTGCCAGCGATGCGAAAACGAAATAGGCTTTCATAAATGTCTCCCAAAAAGTAAAGGTGGTCGGCTCTGTTAATTGATGCGTACTAAAGTTGCGTTGCCACAGCCGTCGTTTACTGCGCTCGTGGTCATCGTGTTGCCGTCTGGGCTGATGGTGTAGTTGCGGGGTGTGCCATTGGGCGCGTTCTGATCGGAATTCCAGATGCCCGCTAGCAGATTCGTGTCGTACTGGTTGGTGTTGTGCTGGAACGTTCCGGCGCTCGCGTTTTGTGTGAAGGTTCCGTACTCGATGCCCGGAACAGGCGCGACGTTGTTAACGTCCCCGAAGGTATCCAGAATCATGTAGTGGCCAGACTTCAAGTAGACCGCCACGAAGGCTTGCGTCGGGTCGGTCGTGTTGATGCTCGTATTGCCACCGCAAGCGGCCAGCGCCCACGCGCCGATGAGCGGGTTCTGTGGATCGCTCGCCACACGCTCGCCGATGAAGTGGCGAGCCGGGTCGGAAACGGCCGTGCTCACCCACCTGCGTCGCGTTGTGGTTCCACATGATGGCTTCACCGGGGCCGTTAGTGTCGTGGAGCTTCGTCGCCGTCAGCGTGCCGCTTGAATCGAAGGCGAGCGTGCCGGTCTCTAACCCCGCGTTCACCTGGCTGCTAGCGGCAGTCGCCAGCCCATAGGCGTACTGCCCAGCGCTGTTCACCCACACGAGCGATGCTTCTTCGCCGAATCCGTACTGCGTTACGTAAATGCCTGCAACGGCGTTGGCATTGGTGGTCGCTACGGCGTCCGCGGGCTTGGCGCAGTTGAGGCTGCAGCCCACTACGTCGCTACTTGCGTCGTCCGTCCACAGGCCGATATAGCCTTGATCGCCTTGCAGGGGCTCGACGCGCGTGGCGAAGTAAATCTTCTGCTCGTTACCCACCGTGAATTTGTAGGCGCTGAACCACACCTTGCGCCCTTGCGGATCGACATAGAACCCACCATTCAAGAAACCAGTGAATGTGGCAGCATCGACCGACCAGCCGTTTGAGCCGCGCAAATTTCCGCTTGCGTCGAAGCGGTATTCGAGCGTTGCGCCGTTTGGAGCGGCGTTAGCGCCTTGCACGCTTTGGCTGTCATCGAGATAACTGCACTCTCCCATCACGTAGAACGATTTGCCCGCCAGTTCGAGCGCGTTGGTCACTGGAGTGCCCTGCGTATCGGCGCTTGCCGAGTTGGTTGCGATCGCGACGTAGTTGGCATGCGTGTCGCCGGGTGAACTGCCTGAACTGAGCGGGTCGCAAAGCATGAGTACCGCACCGTCGCGACGATTCACAACTTGGTAGTCGGTATTGTTGGCGGTGACGGCAAAGGTGCTTCCACTGGTAGCCGTCAATGTAGTTTCACCGCCAGCGCCAAGCGCAAGCTTGCTGCTGCTGCCGGAGGTGGTCACCGCGCCCGCACCAGAGGCTGTCGCTTGCTCCCCCGCCTCAAATACCACGTAGGTTGTGGGTTGCAGCGGCACGGCGCGAGCCGCAGCGTTGCTCTTGCCGCCGCCTCCTCCGCCGCAGGCTGTTAGCGCCAGTGCGGCGACAACCCCGCCGCAAGTGCCGGCGTAGCGTAGCAGGCGTTGGTTCTTCATGGATGCCCCTCTATTTCTTCTTGATGAACGAATGTGCATTTAGCTCTCTCTGCAGGTTTATGAATGAGATTTGTGAAATGTGGTCACTGGCGTACGTGCGATGCTGCTTGTCTAGAGTTGTATGCAGGCCCGCTCAGTGGGGAGGATTCTATGAATCGAAACTCTTCCCATCCCCCTGTGTCCGAGGGGGTTTGGGCTTGTTGCTTGAATCTCGCGGGCAGGTCAGGTCTCGCTCGCCATGCAGAAATGCTCGTAAGGTTGTGGATTTTGGCTTGGACGATCTTGATGCAATCCGCGGCTGGATGGACAAGTATCAAGATCGCGAAGTGGATTTCGCTGACGCCACTCTTATATGGCTTGCTGTAGCCCGTCGCACAAATCTGATCGCGACAACAGACTTCAATGACTTTGAGGCCTATCGTCTGCCGAACCGCAAGGCGTTCAATATTTTGATCGAGCGTTAATTCCGGCGTAACTTCGCGCTACGTTCGGTACGTGTAAGGACGGATTTCCACTTCTGCGTTGTCGATTTATCGAGGTAACGTCAACGTCATAGTGAATTCGCCGTCGAATGCAGGGCGATACCTCTTGCCGAGCGCGCTCGAGGACACGTAGACTGTGCATCTCGCCGCTACGGCGCTATTCTTTCTGGAGGGCGAATCAAAGTGAAAAACGCTTCCGCAAACGCCTTACGCCAGTTCAATCTTTTTGCGATCGTAGTTGTCTCTTTGCTGTTTTCTGGTTGCGCCACCACCGGCAAGCAACTCGAGAAGGTCGCCAAAGACTGGTGCGAAACTATCCGCGCCTCTCAAGTCATTTGCGTCTACCCGCTCACCGAAGACTTGGTACCGGGCGATGTATTTCTGGTGCAGACGCCGCAGGCGCAAGAGCAAGAGCTTTACCGGCGCAAAGGTTTCCTCGCGCTGAGCGATCATCGTGCTCGGCTGAAAGACTTGGACTACAAATCGCTGTACTTCGATGGCTACTGGAAAGATGAATTTGGCGCGGTTCCCCATGCGCGCCCTGAGCGTGGCGGGGCGGGCGCGATCAATCCCGGTGCGCCGGGGCTCGCGCTGACCGAAGTAAAAGCGGCGCGCGCGGCGTTTCCATCCTACAGCTTTCAAGTCAATAATCAGCAAGGGCTGGGGCTTGCGATCCCGGTCAAAGGCGTTCCGGTAGGACTGAATTTTTTGAACGCCGACAATGCCACCGGCAGCCTGCTTATCGGCGACGCGCGCACCTACGGCGCCGAGGCGGGACAGATCTACGGCGCGCTGCAGAATTGGCTTTACGGTAACAGCGCCGCGCGCAATATTCTCAGGACCACCGTGGCGCAATCCAACGCGGAGTTTCTCCTGCTGCGCGTAATATCGCGCGTTTACTTGACCGGTGGCATGGTGGTTTCGCTCACGCGCGCGGGAACGACCGGCGCGGGCGTCACGGCGGGCAACGCGCCGAACGTGAGCCTCGTCAACGCCGATGGCAATATCAAAGACAATGTCGCCGCGACGCTCAAGGCCCTGGAGGATAGTGCCAACCCGCCTTCGCTTGAGGCTGGTGCGCGCGTTAAGTTCTTGAGCGCATCGAATTCTTCGGTGACATTGTCGGAGTCGTTCGATCGCATGCTGGCGGTCGGGTACGTCGGTTTTGACGTGCCTATCTTCCGCGACGGCACGCTTGGCGCGCCGATTCCGACTTTCGAACGCCTGGAGAATCTTACGCTCGCCAAGCCGGCGCGCGGCGCGGGCGTGCTTTCTGGACAACAAGAGCGCTACAAGCTGGAAGAAGCAGCGCTGGAAGCCCTCGCGGCGAAAAACCCGGCGGCCGCGCTGCTGGTCATGGGCGACGTCATTGCTGCATTGAAAGCCAGCGAATTTGAAGCGGCGCGCGCAGCCGTGCAAACGGCGAGTGCCACGCCCGACCAGCCCGATGCGGTGAAGAACGCGCTCGGCAGTTTCAAGCTCGGCGCGGTCAGCTACTTGGCGCAGCAGGGCGACACGGGGCTGCGCTACGAGCAGTTTTCCGATGCGATCGCGAAGTCCTATTTCGCGCGCGCCAAGAATCGCTGAGGAGAGGCCATGCCTAGAAAAAAATCGCGCAGCGCAAGCAGACCAGCGGCGAAACGTTCCGCCAACCGCTCGGCCGGTGCAACCGCTCTGCCAAGCGGCGCGCAAGATGTCACCAACGATTCCGCGGAAGTGCTGGTCGGCAAGATCAAACTAATCTGCGACAACGACACCAACGTGCATTTTTTCCGCGCCGAAGGAAAATTGTTCATGCTCTCGATAGAACGCGGCGGCGCGAGCGGGACCATGCCGGCAGAGGCCGAGTAGGGCGCAATCCCTATTGCGCCGGGGGTGCGTATCACGAGCGCTGGCATCTGGCGCGATGGGGATCGCGCCCTACGGTACTACGCTACGGGTGAATTTTCTGCTGCTACGCCAGCTCGATCAACAAATCCTTCGCCGTCACCGCGTCGCCGGGCTTCACGTGCACTTGTGCGACTGTGGCGTCGCGCTCGGCGCGTAACATCGTTTCCATCTTCATCGCCTCGATCGAGACCAGCGGGTCGCCCTTCTTCACCGGCTGACCCACCTTGACGGAAACGGTCACGACGGCGCCGGGCATCGGCGCGCCGATGTGCTTGGCGTTGCCTTCCTGCGCCTTCTGCCGCTTGGCAGCGGCGCTCGCGAGTCCCGCTTTGGGTACGCGCACCGGCCGCGACTGGCCGTTCAGTTCGAAGAATAGGCGCACCTGGCCTTCGTCGTCAGCTTCGGTGCGGCCCTGCAGCGCGATGACCATGGTCTTGCCCTGCTCGATTTCGACACCGATTTCCTCGCGGTCTTTCATGCCGAAGAAAAATACCGGCGTCGGCAGCACTGAAACGTCGTCGTACTCGCGCTCGTGCGCGGCGTAATCGCTGAACACTTTTGGGTACATCAGGTACGAGGCCAAGTCGTTGTCGCCAACCTTACGGCCGCACGCTTGCTCGGCCTCGGCGCGCTTGGCTTCCAGATCGGCAGGCGGCATAGCGGCGGCCGCGCGGCCGGCGATCGGCGTGCCGCCTTTGAGAATCTTGCCAGTCAATTCTTTCGGGAATCCCTCGGGCGGGAAACCCAACTCGCCCTTGAACATGGAGATTACCGAGTCGGGGAATGCGATCTCACGCTGCGGGTCGCGCACGGCCTCGGGCGAGAGATCGTTTGCCACCATAAATAGCGCCATGTCGCCGACCACTTTTGAGGTCGGCGTAACTTTGACGATATCGCCGAATAGCAAATTAACTTGCGCATAGGCTTGCGCGACTTCCGCCCAGCGATGCTCCAAGCCTAGCGCGCGCGCTTGCTCGCGCAGGTTCGTGTATTGGCCGCCCGGCATTTCGTGCAGATACACATCCGACGTGCCTGAGCGGATATCCGCTTCGAAGGGGGCATAGTAGCGGCGCACGCCTTCCCAATAAGCCGAGAGCGACTTGAGCGCATCAAGGTCGACGCCGGTATCGCGCTCCGAGCTTTGCAGCGCAGCGACGATCGAGCCCAAGTTCGGCTGCGAGGTGAGCCCGCTCATGGCGTCGAGCGCGCCGTCGACCGCGTCCGCGCCCGCCTCGGCGGCAGCGAGCACGCTCGCCGCGCTTATGCCGGAGGTGTCATGCGTGTGGAAATGAATCGGCAAGCCGACTTCCTGCTTCAGCGCCTTGACGAGCGCGTGTGCGGCGCGCGGGCGGCATACCCCCGCCATGTCTTTGATGCCCAGCACTTGCGCGCCGGCTTTTCCCAGCGCCTTTGCCATGTCGACGTAGTACTTCAAGTTGTACTTGGGCCGCTTGGCGTCGAACAAATCGCCGGTATAGCAAATCGCCGCTTCGCAAAGCGCACCGCTTTCGCGCACGGCATCGATTGCAACGCGCATGTTCTCGACCCAATTGAGCGAGTCGAACACGCGGAACACATCCACGCCCTCTTTGGCGGCGCGCTGCACAAAAAAGCGCACGACGTTGTCGGGATAATTGGTGTAGCCGACGGCGTTGGATGAGCGCAGCAGCATCTGAAATAGAATGTTGGGGACAGCGGCGCGCAACTGCGCCAGGCGACCCCACGGATCCTCTTTGAGGAAGCGGAGCGCTACGTCAAACGTCGCCCCGCCCCAGCACTCCAGCGAAAATAGATTCGGCGCAAGGCGAGCGTAGGCGGGCGCAATCGCCAGCATGTCGCGCGTGCGCATGCGCGTGGCGAACAGCGACTGGTGCGCGTCGCGCATCGTCGTGTCGGTGAGCAGCAGGCGCTTCTGGTCCTTCATCCACTGCGCGAAACGCTCGGCGCCGAGTTCTTTCAATTTGTCGCGCGTACCGGCTGGAATCGGCTGCGCAAAATCGTAGTGCGGCACCAGCGGCTGTGGCAATGCGCCGTCGGGGCGCTTGCGCCCTTTCATTTCCGGATTACCGTTCACCACCACATTGCCGACGAAGCGCAACAACTTAGTCGCGCGGTCGCGGCGCGGCGTGATGCGCACCAAGTCCGGCGTCTGGTCGATAAAGCGCGTGGTGCATTCGCCCGAAGCAAACAGCGGGTGGCGGATAACGTTTTCCAGAAACTGCAAATTGCTCGAGACGCCGCGAATGCGGAACTCGCGCAAGCTGCGATCCATACGCGCGATCGCTTCATTCGGCGTGTGTCCCCAGGCGGTGACTTTCACCAGCAGCGAATCGTAATAGGGCGTAATCACCGCGCCGCCATAGGCGGTGCCGGCATCGAGACGAATGCCGAAGCCCGCCGCGCTGCGGTACGCCGACAAGCGGCCGTAGTCGGGGGTAAAGCCATTCTCCGGATCTTCGGTCGTCACGCGGCATTGCAGCGCATGGCCGTTGAGACTGATCTCGCTCTGCTGCGGCAGATAGGTGTCGTCGCCGATGCGCCCGCCTTCGCTTACGCGGATTTGCGCTTTGACGATATCCACGCCGGTGACTTCTTCCGTGACCGTGTGCTCGACTTGGATGCGCGGATTGACTTCGATGAAATAGAACTCGCCGGTGTCGGCATCCATCAAGAACTCGACCGTTCCCGCGTGCGTGTAGTTGGCGGCGCGCGCGAGTTTGAGCGCCGATTCGCACAGGGCTTGGCGGCGCGCGGCATCCAAGTAAGGCGCCGGCGCGCGCTCCACCACTTTTTGATTGCGCCGCTGCACCGTGCAATCGCGCTCGAACAGATGGACCAAGTTGCCGTGCGTGTCGCCGAGAATCTGCACTTCGACGTGGCGCGCGCGGCGCATGAGTTTCTCTAGATAAACCTCATCGTTGCCGAACGCGGCTTTAGCTTCGCGCCGCGCCACATCGAGCATGCCGGGCAGTTCGCTTTCGTTTTCCACCACGCGCATGCCGCGCCCGCCACCGCCCCAGCTCGCTTTCAGCATGAGGGGGTAGCCCACTATTGCCGCTTCGGCCTTCGCCGCTTCGAGATCGAGCGGCAACGCCTGAGTGGCGGGCACTACCGCAATACCGGCCTTCTCGGCCAATGCGCGCGCCGCGACCTTATTGCCGAGCAAGCGCATCACGCCCGGTTGCGGGCCGATAAAGGTGATGCCCGCTTTCGCGCACGCTTCCGCGAAATCGGGATTCTCAGAAAGAAATCCATAGCCCGGGTGCACCGCATCCACACGTGCTTGCAGCGCCACGCGCATGATGTCCTCGATATCGAGGTAAGCCTGAATCGGCTTCTTGCCTGCGCCGACCAAGTAACTCTCGTCCGCCTTGAAGCGATGCAGCGCGAAGCGATCTTCGTTGGAATAAATTGCGACGGTGCGGATGCTCATCTCCGCAGCCGCGCGCATGACGCGGATAGAAATCTCGCTGCGGTTTGCGACGAGGATGCTACTGATTGGTTTCATGGTGGCCTGCAAGAACCGGATGTTAAGCGTTGGCGCCGTCGCCAAGCGTGATCATGCGCAGATTCTACAGGCCTCTGGTGCGGCGCACAAAAATGATATACATAGCGTAGGATAATCCATCGTACAGCGTCATTATTTCGATAAGCGCTTACACATGGGCCAGTACAGCCGGCACGAGCGATGCCGCGCATGCTTTACATAACTTTACGTGGCGGAGAAACCTGCGCAACATCTGCTGTTTAAGCTGGCGGCATCGCAATCGGCGATCAATCAACTGGAAAGGAATTACAGTGAACGCTCAAGACGACTCGAACTCGAAGCCTGCCAAACGCGCCTCGCGCTGGCGCCGCCCAATGCTCATCGGTGCGCTGGCCACCGGCCTCGGCGGTGCGTTTTTACTAGGCGCCTGCGGCCATCACGGGGCCGGCCACGGCTGGGGCGGCGGACACGGCCGCCACCATGCGCAAGATCCGCAGGCCATGGCGGAGCGTGTCGACTTCGCGGCGGACTGGGCATTGAACAAAGTCAACGCCACGGATGCGCAGCGGCAGCAAGTGAAAAGCGTTATCAAGAGCACGCTTAGCGATTTGTTGCCGATGCGCGATCAACATCAAGCCGCGCGGCGCGCGATGATGGACTTGCTCGCCCAGCCGGCCATCGACCGGCAAAAGCTGGAGGAACTGCGGCGCGTCGAACTGCAACGCGCCGAAGCGGCATCGCAGCGACTGGTGCAGGGCATTGCCGACGCGGCGGAAGTTCTCACGCCGCAGCAGCGCACCGAACTGGCAAAGCTGATGCAGCGCCACCGAGGTTAGAGAGACCGCAAGGAGAGGCACGCTAGTGGCGGCGTGCCTCACTTATTGTGAGTTGCATAATGCCGAGACACGTTTGTCGTCCCCGCGCAGGCGGGGACCCATGCGGCGTGCGCAGCGGGTTATGGATTCCCGGCTTCGCGGGAATGACGGGATCATGATTTGCCTTGTCACGAGATTATGCAATCCTCAATAGGCAACGCTAGGTTTGAGCGCTACTTTTCAGCGACAGTCTTGCCGCCAACGATTTTTTCGCAAGTACCGGTCGGCACGTATACCCACTCTTCCGGATCGCCGTCCTTCGCGGCGTGGCCACCACAAGAGTGCTTGCTGGTGCCACAATCGTTCTTGCCGGCCTTGGCGATGCCGGCGCACTTTTCCATGCCCGGCTTGGCGGCGAGCGACGGTCCGCTGGCAAGGCCTGCAATAGCGAGTGCGATGAGTGAGGAATGGATCAATTGAGTCTTGGTCATTGAATGTCTCCTGAATTGGAACGAGAGCAAGTGGGTTCTTGCGAGCAGTTAGACGTCTTGCGCAGGCAACAACTTACAACGGCCGAGATTCAGTCGCGCGATTTGAAGGCCCGCAGATGACAGACCGTGTCTTGGTGATTGATGACGACCAAGCTCTGGCGGCGATGCTCATTGAGTACTTGAATGAACGCGGATTGGCGGCCAGCACGCGCGCAACCGCGGCAGAGGGGCTGGCTGCATTGGAGCAGCACGCCTACGATGCCGTGATCCTCGATGTGATGCTCCCCGATGGCGATGGGTTCGAGGTGTGCCGCCGCATTCGGGCGCGCAGCGCGGTGCCGATTCTCATGCTGACGGCGCGCGGCGATGAGACCGACCGCATCGTCGGACTGGAACTTGGCGCCGACGACTACTTGCCGAAACCGTTTAATCCGCGCGAATTGTTGGCGCGCGTGCGCGCGATCTTGCGCCGCCGCGGCAGCAGCGCCCCGGCGAACGATGCGCCGCTGCAGTTCGGCCGGCTGGAAATTGATCGCTACGCTCGCCTCGTGCGTCTGGACGGTGAAGAACGCGCGCTAACCGGCTATCAGTTCGATCTTCTCTGCGCGCTTGCGCTGGAAGCGGGCCGAGTTCTCTCGCGCGAGAGGCTGATGGATCGCGTTAAAGGCGCGGAGCTTGAAGCGTTCGACCGCTCGATCGACGTGCACATCTCGCGCATCCGTGCCGCGATCGAAGACGACCCGAAACATCCGCGCCGTATCATCACTGTGCGCGGTGCAGGTTACGTGTTCGCCAAAAGCCAGGACGAGGATAGACGGTGAGTGTGAACGCGCTGAAACCATGCGAAACGAGATTGCTGCTCCCGGGTCAAGTCCGGAGCTGAAGGTTGCTCGCAATGACAGCCAGGAAAGTCAGGCAGGGTTTCAGCGCTTACCGTTGCGCGTGCGCCAACGCGCGCATGAGTATGGATGTCTAACTCAGGGGACTAGGCATGCGTCGTCTCTATCTGCAGATTTATGCGGCATTCGTGCTCATTGTTGTGGTGTTCGCGCTGCTCGCCGCCGCCGCTTGGCATATGTTCGGCACGGACCAAGCGCAGCCGCGTGGTGCGCTCGCCGGCGCCGGCGCGATCTTAAGCAAGTGGCTGCCGGCGGCTGAGCGCCCCGCGGACGAGCAGCAAGCCGCGTTGCAGCAACTCGCCGAGTGGTTCGGCGTTGATGCAGCCTTACGGCGCTCGGATGGCGGCTGGATTGCCGCGGCAGGCGCATTCATGCCCTCGGCACACGAGGCGGCGCCGCCCGAATCCCACTGGGCAGAGGGTCGGCGGCGGCCGGGCCCGGCGATGACGATCCGGCTGGACGATGGCCGCAGCCTCGCGCTGCATTGGGCACGCCCGCGCTGGCCCAAGCGCTTGCTGGGCGCGTTGATGGTGATGGCAGCGGCCATCGCAATCGGTGCTTATCCGATCGCGCGGCGCATTACGCGGCGACTGGAACGCCTACAGGGGCAAGTCGACGCGCTCGCACAAGGCGAACTCTCGGCTCGCGTCGAAGTTCAGGGCAAGGACGAGATCGCGACACTGGCGCGCAGCTTCAACCATGCTGCCGCGCAAATCGAGAAACTCATCGGCGCGCAGCGCGCCACGCTCGCCAGCGCGTCGCACGAATTGCGCTCCCCGCTCGCGCGCATCCGCATGGGCCTGGAGCTGATTCAAGACGGCGCGCGCCCGGAGTTGAAACAACGCTTGCAGAAAGACATCGCCGAACTGGATGAACTGGTGGGCGAGTTGCTGCTCGCGAGCCGCTTGGATGCGATCGAGCGCATCGAGCAGAAGGAATCCATCGATCTGCTCGGATTGTTGGCTGAGGAGGCAGCACGTGTGGGTGCGCAAGTCAGCGGAACGCCGCTGCAAATTCGCGGTGATGCGCGAATGCTGCGCCGCCTGTTGCGCAACCTGATGGAGAATGCGCGGCGCTACGGCGGCGGCGCCGAAATCGATGCTTGGCTAGAGGCGCTGCCGAGTGGAGGGGCCAAGGTTTTCGTTGCCGATCGCGGACCCGGCATTGCGGAAGCCGAGCGCGAGCGCGTGTTCGAGCCTTTCTATCGCCTCGCCGGGAGTAGTGAAAGCGGGCAGGGTGTCGGCCTGGGGTTGGCGCTGGTGCGGCAGATTGCGCGGCATCATGGCGGGGAGGCGCGCTGCTTGCCGCGCGCTGGCGGCGGCACTTGTTTCGAGGTGACTCTAAACGCGTAGAACCGCGCTAGTGATCCGCGCTGAATGCCGGCTTGGCTCCGGTCAGTGAAGGTTCCGATGGCTGCGCCGCTTTACGTTTACCGGCGCCCATCACCAGCAGCATCGGCAGGCCGAGCACCGCGCCGAAAGCAATGAGCCAGAAATCCGACGAATAGCCGATCATGGCAGCCTGCCGGTCGATCTCGCGTTCCAGTTTAGCGCGGCCGGTTTCGCTCTCAAGGTTCCAATTGCTCGCAACGCCTTCGCTCTGCATAGCGGCGCGATAGGGTGTGACGTGCTCGACCAACTGAGACCGGCTTACGGCGCTGGTATGCACGAAGTAAGTAAACGCGATCGACACGCCAACGCTGCTCGCTACAGTGCGCACCAAGTTGAACATCGCCGTCGCCTCGGTGCGGCGCTCACCGGGCAGCGTTTGGAACGCGATCATTTGTATCGGCACCAGCATGATGCCCGCGCCGATGCCTTGGAGAAATCCGCTCCACACGATGGGCCATTCGCCGACGTCGGTGTTCCAACTCGCCATCTCGGCGCTCGAGAACGCGAGACACAGCAATCCGAAAGCGATCAAAGCCCGGGGCGGAATCTTCTCTGAAATGTGACCGCTGGCGAGCATGGCACCGAGTAGACCGACGCCGCGCGGTGCTTGGAGCAAACCGATGGCATCGATGCTGTAGCTGCGGATATGCTCCAAGAAAGTAGGCATGAGCACCATCGTCGGCAGAGTCAAAAGGCCGTAGCCGGCCACGAACAAGAGCGCGAAGAAGTACCGTCGCTGGGTAAACAAGCGCAAGTCGAGAAACGGTTGGCGCGCGGTCAAGCTGTGGGCGATGAAAAGGTAAAAACCCAGCACCGCCAAGCACGCCTCCAGCAGTATTTCCCCCGACTCGAACCAATCCAACCGCAGACCGCGGTCGAGCATCATTTGCAAGGCGCCGATGCTGAGTGCCAGCGTCAAGAAACCGAACCAGTCAAGCTTGCGCTCGCGATGGCGTTTGGTCTCCGGCACGAACGCCGCCATGCCTAGCCAAGCCAAAATCCCGAGGGGCACGTTCAAGTAAAAGATATAGCGCCAACTGAGAAACTCGGTCACGTAGCCCCCGATAGTCGGGCCGATGACGGAGCCGAGCACGCTGCCCACGCCCCACAGCGCCATGGCGCGCGCGTGCCGTTCCGGCGGGTAGCTGTCCAGAATGATCGCTTGCGAAAGCGGGATGATGAATGCGCCGCTCGCGCCTTGCGCCGCGCGCGCGATGACCTCGAACGCCAAGCTATCGGCCAGGCCGCAAAAAAAGGATGAGATGGTAAAGCCCGCGAGCGCGGTGAGAAAAACGCGCTTGCGTCCAAAGCGGCCGCTGAGCCAGCCGGCCGTCGGGATCATCATCGCCGAGGCAACGATGTAAGAGGTGATGACCCAAGAAATCTGATCGGGCGCAGCGGAAAACGCGCCTTGCATGTGCGGCAAGGCAACGGCGGCGATGGTCCAATCGATGGAATACAGCAGCGCCGCTAGGATTACCGCAGCTGTGGCGAGCGCCCGATGCCGCGGCGTGAGTTCATCGCCCATTGGTTTACCCGGTGACAGCGCCTGACGCGCTGTGCGCCTACTTCCCTTCGCCCGCCATCACCGCTTTCGGCTGCAAGAAATTGGGCAGCCAGCCGGCGTCGACCAAGCGCTGCACGCTGCGCGGCAAGCCGCGTTCCTTCTTGGTGTCGACGGCAACGGTGACGGTCATGCCGGCACGCAGCGAAGTTTGTCCCGGATCAAGCTGTATCATCACCGGCACGCGCTGCACCACCTTGACCCAATTGCCGGTGGCGTTCTGCGGCGGCAGCACGGCGAACTCCGCTCCCGTCGCCGGCGCAATGGCAGTGACCGTTGCCGGCCAGCTCTTGTCCGGGTGAATGTCCGATATCACGTGCGCGGCTTGGCCGACATCCATATTTGCCAGCTGCGTTTCTTTGAAATTGGCCTCCACCCACATCTGCCCGCTTTCGATCAAGCTAAAAAGCGCCGCACCCGATTCGGCGAACTCGCCTGCGCGCAACTTCATGTTGCTGATGATGCCGGCCGAGGGCGCGACGATGCGCGTGCGCTCCAAATTCATGAGCGCTTCGTCGAGCTCGGTCTTGGCTTCGGCAAAGCGCGGGTGCAACTCGGCGGGCAGCTTGGGATCGCCGCTCAAGTTCGCCAGCACGCGGTTAGCGTTTTCCTCCACGCTCGCCAATTGCCGGCGCGCGACTTCGAGGTTCAGCCGCGCTTCGTCGTAGGTGTCGCCGCGCGTCATACCGTATTCTTTGAGTTTTACTTGACGTTCGAGCTGCTTTTCCAGAAAGCGGATGCGCTCGCGCGTTTCCGCCGCTTCCAGCAGCGTGGCGCGATGTTCGGCGCGCAGCGAGCCGACCTCGGTGCGAATCACGTCCATGCGCGCCTTTGCGCGCGCCACCGCGATTTCATAGGGCTGCGGATTGATGCGAAACAGCAGCGTCCCTGCGGGCACCGTCTGATTGTCGTGCACCAGCACTTCGACTACGCGGCCGCTGAGCGGCGAACTGATCACGGCGATGTTCGCTTTCACATACGCGTTCTCGGTTTCGACGATGCGTCCGCCGCGCGCATACAAGTAAAGCCCAACGCTTAGCGCCGCAAGCGGCAACAAGCCGAGCAGCAGTACGCGCCCGGCTACGAGTAAGAATTTTCGGTTCATGAATTCCTCAAACGCGGGTGCTGATTTTCTCGTTCTTCGCAATTACGCGCTTCGCCGCGCCGTTTTTGGCGGTGCCATTCTCGACACGGCTTAAGTTTGCTTTAATCGACAACAAAGTATCGACGAAGCGTTCTTTGTCGGCGGCATCCAAATTCGCCAGCGCATCGCGCCGCAACTCCGCGGCTGCGGTACGCATGGCTTTCATCGCGGGTTCGACTTCGTCGGTCAGATAGACGCGCTTGGCGCGCCGGTCGTTCGCATGCTCTTCGCGGCGCACCCACTTCTTCGCCTCCATGCGGTCGAGCAAGCGCCCGAGCGTGGCTTTCTCGATTTCCAGAATTTCGGCCAGTTCGGATTGCGTGGCGCCGTTGTTGCGAAATAGGTGGTTCAACACCCACCACTGCGAGCGCGTCAGGCCGAGCGCTTTGACGCGGCGATCGAACGCGGTGCGCATCAAACGCGCCACATCATTCAAGATAAAGCCGAAATTGCGCGACAAGTCTTCACGGAACATAACCGCGATTTTAGTTGTCTAGCTTATAATAAGCAAGCCTAGTAATACCGCCGCGCAGGCGCTAGCGTTAGATACAGACTGGAGTGATATCTCTAGAATATTAACCAGACTAAGAAAGCGCCGTATACTATTGGTGAGTACCGGCTGACAGCGGGATGTTTGCGCTCAACCGATCTTGACCAGTGCGCCGCCGTCCACCGGCAGGGCCACGCCGGTGATGAACTGCGCTTCATCCGAGGCGAGGAACAGCGCTGCGTTGGCAACGTCCCAGGCCGTGCCCATGCGTCCGCGCAGCGGCACTTGCGCATCGCGCTCGGCAGCAACTTGCGCGCGTGACTTGCCCGATACGCGCGCGCGTGTGTCGACTGCCATCGGCGTATCCATCAGCCCCGGCAAAATCACGTTGGCGCGCACGCCGAACGCAGCATTCTGGATCGCGAGTTGTTGCGTAAACGCGATCATCGCGGCCTTGGTTGCCTTGTAAGCGACGGTCGGGTAGTTGCACCACGCGGCGATCGAGGAAATGTTGATGATGGCGCCGGCGCGCTGCTGCCGCATGATCGGCAGCGCGTGTTTGCAGGCCATGATGGTGCCGCGCAGATTAATCGCGCTGACACGATCGAACGCCTCTTCGGTTAACTCGGCCAGCGGCGTGTCGCCGCCCGCCAGGCTGACGCCGACGTTGTTATCCAGAATGTCGACGCGGCCCCAGCGCTTGTGAGCTTCAGCGATCGCCGCGGCGAGCGTCGCCTCTTGCGTGACATCAGCCGCGAAGGCGACGCAATCGCCCTGCTCGGCGCGCACCAGCGCGGCGGTTTCCTCGGCGGAAGCGAGATTCTTGTCCACCGCCAGCACTTTCGCTCCCTCGCGCGCGAAGCGCAGCGCCGTGGCGCGCCCGTTGCCGAGGCCCTCGCCGGGGCTCTGCCCGGCACCGACGATTACCGCTACTTTGCCTGCAAGGCGCATCGCTTACTCCATGTCCACCTTGAGCGCGACTAGAAAGCGCGACACCATGTTGTAGGCTGCGATGATCGCCACCAGCTCGACCGCCTGCTGGTTATCGTGCAGCGCGTCTTTCACCGCGGCAAAGGTGGCATCGCTAACTTCAACATCGCGCGTCATCTCCAGCGCCAGGCGAAACACCGCTTGTTCTTCGGCATTGAACCCGGCGAGGTTGACGCGCTCGACCGCGCGCAAAGCATCCGCACGCGTCGGCGCGGTCAACACTGGGTCCAGCGCCTCGACTTGCTCTTGGCGCGCGCCTGCCTTCCGCCATTCCGGCGCATGATGATGAAACTCGTACGCGGCGCGATTGAGCGCTGCCACCAAGCAAATCGCCAGTTCGCGCAATTTTGGCGGCACCGTGAGTTCGGTGCGGATGCGCCGCATAAAACCATTCCAGCCGTCCGCCAGCGGCACGCTATGCAGCAGCATCAAGTCGAGATTGAGCAGCACGCCGCCGCGCCGCGCGCGAATGGCGGACACAAGATCTTGCGGCTCGGCCAACTCTGGTGATTTGTACGGTACGGGTCTCACGCTAATCTCTCCGAAATCTGTTATGCATGAATGTCAACGTCTTTGGTTTCGCGCAGGTACAGCGCGCCCACTGCCACGCTGAGAAGGATAATCACGACCGTGTACCAAAGCCCAAAATAGATGTCGCCGCGCCACGCGATCATCGCGAACGCCGCTGCCGGCATCATACCGCCCAACCAGCCGGTGCCGATGTGATAGGGCAGCGACAGCGACGAATAGCGAATTCGCGTCGGAAACAGCTCCACCAGCGTGGCTGCGGCCGGACCGTAAGTCATGGTCGAGAACACCACCATGACGAAGATCAACAGCACGATCATGGGTTTATTAATTTGCGCGGGATCGGCTTTGCTGGGGTAGCCGGCCGCCTCCAGCGCTGCGGTTAGCTCAGTGGCGAAGCGCTTGTTGCTGGCTTCGGCGGCTTCCTTCGACAGGCCGACCGCGTCATAGGATTGAACTTGCACGGTGCCGATTTTGATTGTTGCGAGGCTGCCGGGCGCCGCCGCCTCGTTCGCATAATTGACGCCGGCGGCGACCAGCTTGGCTTTGGCAATGTCGCAAGACGAGGTGAACTTCTTGGTGCCGGTTAGATTGAACTGAAAGTGGCACTGCGACGGATCGGCGCTTACCACCACCGGCGCGTTGCGCAGCGCACGTTCCAATGCTGGATTGGCAAAGTGCGTCAGCGCCTTAAAAATCGGGAAGAATGTGGCCGCCGCCAAGAGCAGACCGGTGATGATGATCTTCTTGCGGCCGATGCGGTCGGAAAGCGCGCCAAACACCACGTACAGCGGGGTGCCGAGCGCCAAAGCGACGACGACGAGAATATTCGTGGTCTTCGCGTCAACTTTGAGCACTTGCGTGAGGAACAACATCACGTAAAACTGCGCCGTGTACCACAGGACGGTAAAGCCGGCGATCAGTCCGAACAGCGCGATCAGCACCAGTCTAACGTTGCCCCAGCGCGTAAAGGCTTCCGTGAGCGGTGCATGCGAAAGCTTGCCGGCGGCTTTCATTTTGGCGAAAGCAGGGGATTCTTGCATCGACAACCGCACCCACACCGACAGCGCCAACAGGAAAATCGACAGCAAGAACGGCAAGCGCCAGCCCCACTGAGCGAAGGCAGCCTCTCCTACCGCTGTGCGGCAAGCGAGCACCACCAGCAACGACATCAACAGCCCGAGCGTGCCGGTCGTTTGTATCCAGCTAGTGAACTCGCCGCGCCGCCGGTGCGGCGCATTCTCTGCCACGTATACCGCCGCACCGCCGTACTCGCCGCCAACCGCCAGACCCTGCAACAAGCGCAAGCCAAGCAGCGCAAGCGGGGCGGCAATGCCGATGACATCATAGCTTGGCAGCAGCCCGACGAGAAAAGTGGCTGTACCCATGATGACAATGGTCGCAAGAAAGGTGTACTTGCGCCCGATCAAATCGCCCAAGCGCCCGAATACCAAAGCCCCGAATGGGCGAACGATGAAACCGGCGGAGAAAGCGAGCAAGGCGAAAATGAGTCCTGCGGTCGGCCCCGCTTTCGCAAAAAACTGCCCGGCCAGCACCGGTGCCAGTGCACCGAATAGCATGAAGTCGTACCACTCGAACACAGTGCCGAGCGAGGAGGCGACCAGAACTTTGCGCTCTTGCGCGGTCATGCACCACCCGTCGGTAAGCTCATGTTGCCTCGTATAAGGACCGCCCCACGCTCGATCGGCTAACTTTTCGGCGCGGCGTGAGCGCGCCGCTGCACAAACTGGCTTATGACGCGAATTCGCGCAACACCTTGCCCGGTCGACCGGCTGCGCTGCGCACGCCGTGCGCGTCGGCAATCAACGTCCCATTGACCCAGACGCCATGCACGCCCTTTGCCTTGGTTAACAGACGCGATCCGCCTCCGGGCAGGTCATAGTGGCGCTGCGCGCCGCTGCGGCCGACCGTGGCCGGATCGAACAGCAGCAAGTCGGCGTGCGCGCCCTCGCGCAGTACGCCTCGATCTTGGATGCCGAACAATTGGGCCTGTTCGCTGGTGAGTTTCTGCACCGCGCGCTCAAGCGGCATGAGCGCCTTCTCGCGCACCCAATGGCCGAGCAAATGCAGCCCGAAGCCGGCGTCGCAGAAGAACGTGAGGTGAGCGCCTGCGTCCGATAGCGACACGATGCTGGCAGGATGAGTCAACAAGCGCGCGACCTGATCTTCATCCGAGTTGAGCAGCACCGCAGTGAAAACCGTGTCGAGGTCTTCAGCGAGCGCGAGATCGAGCAAGAAGTCGAGCGGATGCTTGCCCGCGGCGGCGGCGAGCTGCGCCACGCTCTTGTTCTCGTAGGCTTTGTGAGGAGCCTGTTTGGTAATGATGACTTCAACCTTGTCCCAATCGCCGGAGAAGATGCGGCGCACCGGTATCGCTAACTCGTCTTTCACCGTTTGGCGGAACTGCGCGTCGGCGTACAACGCGCGCGCGCCTTCGCCGCGCACCTCGATCGCCGGGCGCCACGAACGCAAGCCTTCGAATACATAGGGCTCGCGCATGTTGAACTCAAACTTGAGCTGGCAGCACGAAACTGCCCCGTACATCGGCAAGCCGCGCGCGCGCCCTTCGGCGACGCCGAGCATGTCGTTCCACGCCGCTTCCGGCACACCCGGGTTGTACAGAATCGCCGCGGCCAAGAACGGCCGCTTGGCGCTTGCGGCCAGCGCTTGCAACCAAGCCGGCTTCGTATCAGCGGCCTTGGTCATCATGTAGACGCCGCGCCCGGCTTCGGCCAGCGTTGCGACCAGGGCGTGGAACTCCTCGTCAGTGGCGAGCCGCGAGGGCATCGGCACACCGCCGTCACCGTTGTGCTGATACGAAGTCGTCGAAGATAAGCCCACGGCACCCGCGCGCAAGCCATCGGCGACGATGCGCCGCATCTGCTCGATCTCTTCGGCGCCGGCTGCTCGCTTGGAGGCTTCGGCGCCCATTACCCAAGTGCGCACCGATGAATGGCCGATGAAGGCCGCGATGTTCGGCCCGACGCCGGCGCGCTCCAGGAAGTCGAGATACTGCGGAAACGTTTCAAACTGCCAATTCACGCCGGCGCGCAAGCTCTCCAGCGGCATGCCCTCGACGTAGGTGAGGTTGCGCAGGTTCAGGTCGCGATCGGCCGGACGGCAAGGTGCGATGGTAAAGCCGCAATTGCCCATGATGGCCGTGGTGACGCCTAACTCGGGCGAAGGCGAAGCCAGCGGGTCCCAAGTAATTTGCGCGTCGTAGTGCGTATGACTGTCGATGATGCCTGGCATCAGCGCCAGGCCGTCGGCGTGGATGGTTGCTTGCGCCGGGCCCGGATCTCGACCAATCGCCGCGATGCGTCCGCCAGAAACGGCAAGACTGGAAACAGACGGTGCGTTGCCCAAGCCGTCATAGAGTTTCGCGTTCTTGATCACCAGGTCAAACATGGGCGCCTCTGCTGTTATCGTTGCGACATCGGTGCGAAAGCTATGTTATCAGAGCGGGTTACGCCGCCGCGCGCGCCACTGCCGCCGCGGCTTTTGTGACCAGTGCAATGCCTTGCTCCAGCACGCTCCGGCGCCAATCCGGCGAAGCCGGGCAGAGCAACTCCTTCAGCCGTGCCTTGGCTCGCAGCGTGCCGGGATGGTTCGGTTTGCCCCAGAAATGAGCCTGGTTTTCGGCGCGCAAGCCGGCAATGGTGCGCAAGATGTTGTAAGCGCCGAACTCTGCGTAAGCGAACAAATAATCGCGCTCGCGCTGCGAGGCGATGCACCATTGGCCGAAGCCCCCGCGCGTTGCGTAGGCGACGCCTTGGCCGTCGCGTGCGACGTTGCTTTCGAACGCATCGGCGCCGAACCAATCGGCAAGCCGTTGGCGCTGCAGCTCGGTTAATGGGTAGTCGCACAGCAATTTGTGGCTGCCCCATTTGCCCAGGCCGGAGTGCAGATCGATATGCATCACGCTGCGGCTCGCGCCAAGCCAGCGGTTGAAATGCTGCTCTAGGATCACTTTCGTTTGCGATGCCGCAGCTCCGCCGTAGAACAGCCCGCGCGAAAACTCAAACTGGCCTCCGGCGATCGCATTCTTCAGCGCGGGCAGGCCAACGCGCGCGATGCGCGTGGCCGCTTGCAGCATGAACGCGTCCCAATGGTGCGGCGGCCATTGCGGATTGAGAAAGCGATCCAGCTCGGCATAACCCGGCGGACTGCCGCGGTAAGCCTCGTGCTCAAGCAAAAAATTGCGATTCAGATCGATGTTGGCTGCGTCGGCGCGCCGCAGCCAAGCGAATCCGTAGGGATTGAGTGCGTGCAAGAAAACGCAACGCAGGCCCGGCGCTGCGTCGGGATGATCGATCCATTGTTGCATCACGGCGCACTGCAACGCCGAGCCGAAGAAAGCTTCGACACCATGCAAGCCGCTGGAAACAACTAAGCAGGCGGAGGCATTCGAGTCAAAGTTGCCGGCCACATCGATGCTAAGTTCTTCACCCGCCGGGCCGCGCGCTGCAATCGGCACTGCTTCGGTTTGCCACTGCAGGCATTGCGCGAGCGCGCGAAACCGCTCGCGTGCCGCGCTATACGTCTCAGCGAAGAACGGCGCTGCGCTTAGCACGATCGTTGTCGCGGCCAGCGCGTTGGCTTACTGCTTATCGGCACACTGCGCGATGGCACGCCAGAATGCGTCCCCGCTGCCTTTGTAGGTGAAACCCTGCACGCCCTCGGCGGCTATCCAAGTTTCGAGGCGGCGCTCATCTTGCGAACCGAGACCGGTGCTGCGCAGTTCACGCAGGGCGTGGCAAGCCGCTTGCACCTCGTCCACCGTTGGCACACTCAAATGCGCGCATTCCTTGCGTTGCACGAAGCGCTGTTGCAGCGGCTCGAGCGCGGCGTAGCGTTTGCCGTAGTAAATCGTCGGGGGGCCGTAGGGCAGCCAACTCGCTAGCGCGTAAGCATCATAGGTTTCACCGCTTTCCTCCTTCACGGTGATGCTTTTGCCTGAAAAGGGGTGCGGCGCCAAGCACTCTGCGCCGGCGACAACGGGAACGAACGCGGCCAGAACGATAAGGGCTAGTTTGCGTGACAAGGCGTGCCCCGAGCGCAGGATGCTAGCTGTCGAGCAGCGAGCGCACCGCTGCTGCCGTCGGCAGCGGCGCAACCGCGCCGTATCCGGTCGTGGCAAGCGCTGCCGCCGCGTTGGCGTAGCGCAGCGCCGCGGCAAGCTCGTCGCCGCGCGCCAAGCGCGCCATCAGCGCTCCGGCGAAACAATCGCCCGCGCCGGTGGCGTCGACACAATCGACTTGGTGTCCGGCGACAACTTCTTGGCGCGCGCCGTCGCTGGCAAGCGCGCCCGCCGCGCCGAGCTTGAGCACCACGGTGCGCGCGCCGCGCGCGTGCACCCAGTGGAGAATCGCTGCCGCCTGCGTGGAGCCGGTGAGAAACTCGCCGTCCTCCACGCTCAGCAGAAACACATCGCTCATGGCCAAGGTCGCAGTGATAACGGCGCGCGCCCGCGCCAGCGGCCACAAGCGCGGGCGCAGATTGGCGTCGTAAACGAATCGCGCACCGGCGCCCTTGGCGATATCGATGGCGGCAAACACACTATCGCAAGCGGTGTCGCTGATCGCTTGTGAAATGCCGGAAGCGTGGAAAAAGCGCGCCTCGCGCAGCAATGCTTGCGGCAGGTGTTGCGGCTGCATGCGGCTGGCGGCAGAGCCCTGGCGCAGGTAGCTGAACGTGTGACCGCCGGCGCCGTGCGTGATGAAGTACACCGCTGTGTGCGCTTCGGAGTCGAGGCTGACGCCGCTGGTGTCGACGTGTTCCTCGCGCCACAGATTGAGGAACTGACGCCCGAATTCATCGTCGCCGAGTCGCGTAACGTAGCCGACTTGCGCGCCTTGCCGCGCCGCGGCGATGGCGCAGTTAGATGTATCGCCGCCGAAGCCCTGCAGGAAGCGCCGGCCTTCGCCGGGGATTTGACTGAACTCGTACATCGGCTCGCCCAGCGAGACAATATCGAAGCGCTTCGATTTCATAGTTGCATCGAGCGGTTGCATGGCTACCGGCTATGGCGCTAAGCGCGCGTGATGCCGCGCGCCGCGTCGAGAAATTGGCGCGCATGCGCCACGACCAAGGCGCGGTCTCCGCGCGCAAGCGCATTGGCGTCGATGATATTGTTGCCGATGCCGACCGCGGCTGCGCCGGCGGCGAAATAGTCGGCCATGTTGTCCAGCGTTACGCCGCCGGTCGGACACATCGGAATATGCGGATACACGGTGCGCATGGCGGCCAAGTGCTTGGGCCCGCCGGTGGAGGCGGGGAACACTTTCACTATGTCCGCGCCCGCGCGATGCGCAGCGAGTACTTCGCTCGGCGTGAAGCCGCCCATCAAACACGGCCGGTGCGCGGCATGCGCCAGCTCAGCCAGGCCCGGTACGAACCCGGGGGAAACGAAGTAATCCGCTCCCGCGCGCAAACAGGCGCGCGCCATGTCGACATCCAGCACCGTGCCGGCGCCGACTAGAAAGGTCGACGGACCGTGCCGCCGCAAGTCGCCGATGAGCGATACCGCATCGGGCGTCGTCATGGTGACTTCGATGGTGGCGAAACCCGCAGCCAGCAGGCAGTCAATGGCCGATTCGGCATCCGCGCGGCTAGCGAAGCGCAACACGGGAATGATGCGCGCGGCAAGCAACTGTTCCGAGACCACCTTGGCGCTCACGGTCGGCTCCTGATTGGCTCAATGGCGGCGCAATGTCGACTCATTGTCGATGCCTGGCTTCCAGTGCAAAATGGGATGATATATCAGCGCTGCGACAGAGAACCAACAACATGAGCCACGGCCGTTTCCTCACACTGCTTGCAGGGCTGCTGGCGATTCAGTTCCTGGCACTGGGAATAAGCCCGATCGATCGCCACGATTGGCTGCTGGAAAACGCGTTGGTGATTTCGTTTGTGGTGGTACTGGCGCTCACCTACCGCAAGTTCAAGCTTTCGCGCATTAGCTATTTTTTGATTTTTGTGTTCCTCTCGCTGCATGAAATCGGCTCGCACTATACCTATTCGCTGGTTCCCTACGACCGCTGGTTCGAGGCGCTCACTGGGCGCACGCTAAATGGCGTGTTCGGCTGGCAGCGCAACAATTTCGATCGCGTCGTGCATTTCTCCTACGGACTTTTGCTCGCCTACCCGATCCGCGAGATTTTCTTGCGCGTGGCGAATGTGCGCGGGTTTTGGGGTTACTTTCTGCCGCTCGACCTGACTATGTCGACCTCGATGATTTACGAGCTGATCGAATGGGCGGCGGCGGCATTCTTCGGCGGTGAGTTGGGCGCCGCGTATCTCGGCACGCAGGGCGATGTGTGGGACGCGCATAAAGACATGGCACTCGCCAGCCTTGGCGGCGTTGTCGCGATGCTGATTACCGCGGCGATCAACAGCCGCCTGCAACGCGATTTCGCGCAAGAATGGATTGATAGTTTGCGCGTAAAGGATCATCGTCCTTACGGCGAAGACGAAGTGCGCCGCATGTTGAAAGCGTAATAGTGAACAGACATACAGTCATAAGCATATGTTTGAATCAAAAACACAGAGCGAGTAACAGATATATCCATATGAGGGTATAGGAGAAACCGTGAACCTAATTCAATATCAAGATAACCAAGGCGCGCGCAAAGTCGGCATGGTGGCCCCGGGCGGCGAGACGGTGCGCGCTATCATCGGCGTGGCAAGCGTGTATGAACTGGTGCAGGACGCGATCAAGAAGAAAACTAATCTCGAAGCGGTCACGATCTCGCGCCTGTCGTTCCAAAGTATCGACTACGACGAACTCATTGCGCAAAAACGTTTGCTGCCGCCGCTGGATCATCCGGACCCGGCGCGCTGCCTGATTACCGGCACCGGCCTCTCGCACCTCGGCAGCGCCGCGGCGCGCGATTCGATGCACGCAAAGATTCAGAAGGCCGAGAGCGAACTGACCGACTCGATGAAGATGTTCAAGTGGGGCATCGAAGGCGGCAAACCCCCGGCTGGGCAAATCGGCGTGCAGCCCGAGTGGTTTTACAAGGGCGATGGCCGCTGCGCCGTCGCGCCCGAGCACGCGCTCGAATTGCCGCCTTATGCAAACGATGGCGGCGACGAAGTCGAAGTCGTCGGCCTATATGTGATCGGCCCGGACGGCGCCGTCTACCGCGTTGGCTTCGCGCTCGGCAACGAATACGCCGATCACGTCATGGAGCGCAAGAATTACCTGTATCTCGCGCATTCGAAATTACGCCAATGCGCCTACGGCCCAGAATTGCTGGTCGGCGCGCTGCCCAACTCGGTGAGCGGCCATGCGCGCCTGCTGCGCGAGGGCAAAACGGTGTGGGAAAGCGACTGGCTTTCCGGCGACGACAACATGGCGCACTCGATTGCCAACCTCGAGCATCATCACTTCAAGTACGCCGACTTTCACCGGCCCGGCGACGTGCACGTGCATTTCTTCGGCGCGGCCACCGGCAGCTTCACGCAAGGCGTGAAGACTGAGTTGGGGGATACGTTCGAGATTTCTGCCGAAGCGTTCGGCAAGCCGTTGCGGAATACGCTGGTGCGTGGGGCGGAAAAGGAAGTGCTGGTGGCTATGCGGCAGTTGTAAGGGCGGCTGTCGACCCCACGTCGGTCTCGTGCAATGCACAACAGAATGTCGCGTCCACTCTCACATAGCTGACCTACGGTCGACGCCGCCGCGGCTCAAAAGCGCAAATGGCAATTTCAAAGGCACCGACCAATTGGCGGGAACTGATCGGCCTTTCCGCCTTTGGCTGCTTTAGATCTGAAAATCCTCCAGCCCACGCTGCTGCAGAAGACCCTCGCGCACGACCGCTTCATCGAGCGGTGCGGAGCACAGCTCGATGAAACGGTAGGCATAGCCGCGCAGATAGTGCCCGCGGCGCAACGCAATGCGAGCGGTATTGGCTTCGAACAGGTGTGCGCCGTCCAGCAGGACGAGACCGCGATCGCGCTCCGCATCGAAGGCCATCGCTGCAATGATACCGACGCCCAACTCTAGCTCGACGTAAGTTTTTATCACGTCGGCGTCGAGCGCCGACATGACGATGTCGGGGGATAGCCTCGCCTTCGCGAACACAGCATCGATGCGGCCGCGTCCGGTAAAGCCTTGGTGGTATGTGATGATCGGGAAATCCGCGACCGCCTCTAGCGTGAGTTTCTTGACCTGCTGAAGGGCGTGCCCCGAGGGCACGATGACCGCATGGCTCCAAGTATAGTATGGGAAGGAAACCAAGTCGGCTTCCTCTTGCAGCGCCTCGGTCGCAATGCCGATATCCGCGTCACCTGAAAGCAGCATTGCAGCAATTTCGGTGGGACTGCCTTGGTGGAGCACAAGATGCACCTTTGGGAATGCTTTGCGGAACTGCGAAACGATTTGCGGCAAGGCATAGCGTGCTTGCGTGTGCGTTGTCGCGACCGTGAGTTGCCCTTGATCGCTGCTGCTGAATTGCTCCGCGATATGCTTAATGTTCTTCGTGTCGAGCAACACGCGCTCGACCACTTTCAATAGCTCCACGCCCGGTTTGGTGAGCCCGAGCAAGCGCTTGCCTTTGCGTTGAAAGATCTCCACGCCCAGCTCGTCTTCCAAGTCCTTTATGTGCTTGCTCACGCCGGACTGTGACGTGAACAGAACGTTGGCGACTTCGGTGAGGTTAAAGTTGCACCTCACCGTCTCTCGCAGGATGCGTAGTTGCTGGAAGTTCATGCGTTGGGTCGAGCCTCAGATTGAATAATCGTGCGCCACGCTCTCAGCGGCTGCCTCGAAAACATGCATGCGCGCGGGAACGATGCGCACCGACATTCCTTCAACCAAGGCCAGTCGCTCTACTCGCGCGCGCGGCAATTCCACCTCGAATTCCTTGCTTGCGTTGCTATTCGCCGCATCCGTCGCCGAAAGTTCCACACGCGCGGTACCGCCGAAAGAGAGTACGCGATTAACCTTTGCCGCCACCCCTTCGGTATGGTCGGGCGTTGCCACAATATCCAACTCGTGCGGCCGTGAAAATGCCAATACTTGCGCGCCTTGCCTGAGCTTCGGCTGATCGTGGGTGACTCGGTGTGAGCCCACCTGGACTTGCGTTCCATCGACACGGCCATGAAATAGATTCACGGCGCCGAGAAAGCCGTATACGAACGGACTCGCCGGATTGTCATAGACCTCGCTAGGCGTGCCGACCTGTTCCACCTTGCCACGGTTCAGCAATACAACGCGGTCAGCGACCTCAAGCGCTTCTTCTTGATCGTGGGTGACAAAGATCGAAGTGACGTGAATTTCATCATGTAGTTTGCGCAACCAGCGCCGCAACTCCTTGCGCACCTTTGCGTCCAGCGCCCCAAACGGCTCGTCCAAAAGCAATACTTGAGGCTCGACCGCCAATGCGCGCGCAAGTGCAATGCGTTGACGCTGTCCTCCCGACAATTGGGCGGGAAATCGATCTGCCAGCCAATCGAGTTGCACCAATTCCAGCAGTTGATGCACGCGACGGCGAATTGCCTCGTCCGACGGGCGTTGCCGACGTGGTTTGACGCGCAAGCCAAACGCGACATTTTCGAACACGGTCATGTGACGGAACAATGCGTAGTGCTGAAACACGAACCCCACTTGGCGTTCGCGCACGCGTAGGCCGGAGGCATCGACGCCGTCTAACAATACTTGACCGCTGTCCGCACTTTCCAGACCAGCGATGATCCGCAGCAACGTCGTCTTGCCGCAACCAGAGGGGCCCAGCAGCGCAGTCAACTCTCCAGTAGGAAAGTCCAGGCTAACGCCATCGAGAGCCACGAAACTCCCAAAAGCTTTTCGTATGTTTTGTACAGTGATGCTCATGAGTGATCGGCGTCTACCAAAACGGTGCGCGCTTTCGATTCGACGTAGCTCTTGATCGCCAGCGTGAATAACGCTAGCAGCGCCAAAAGGGATGCCACGGCAAACGCCGCAGCGAAGCTGTACTCGTTGTAGAGAATCTCCACATGCAGCGGCAAGGTATTAGTTTCGCCGCGGATATGGCCAGATACCACGGACACGGCGCCAAACTCTCCCATCGCCCGCGCGTTGCAGAGGATTACGCCATACAGCAGGCCCCACTTGATATTTGGCAAGGTGACGCGCCAAAAGGTCTTAAAACCGGAAGCGCCCAGAACGATGGCAGCTTCCTCTTCTTCCTTGCCCTGAGCTTGCATGAGAGGGATCAGTTCGCGCGCGACAAAGGGGAAGGTGACGAACACTGTCGCCAACACGATACCGGGCACGGCAAAGATGATCTTGAGATCGTGCCCCGCAAGCCACGAACCGAACCATCCCTGCGCGCCGAATACCAGAACATAGATCAGGCCTGCGATTACCGGGGAAACCGAGAAGGGCAAATCGATCAAGGTGATTAAGATATGTTTGCCAGGAAAGTCGAACTTGGCGATGGCCCAGGCTGCGGCGACGCCAAACACCAGATTGAGCGGCACGGCGATAAAGGCTGTTAGCAGCGTCAATCGCAGGGCAGCGAGGGCATCGGAATCGGACAATGCGGCGAGGTAAGCCTGCATACCCTTGCGCAAGGCCTCGAAGAAGACGGCGACGAGCGGCAGTAGCAAGAAAACGACGAAGAACGTTAGCGATACGCCGAGCACACTCCATTTCACCCATGCCGATTCACGCGTGGCCGCGTTCGCCTCGAAGCGCGTCGCCGAATCACGCTGAGCACGCAAAGCACCTGTGCTCGCGGATGCTGCCATCAGACTTGCCTGCCCGTGCGTTTAGCGGTCCAGGTTTGAAGGGCATTGATCGCCAGCAATAGCAGAAAGGAAAACACCAGCATCACCACGGCGACTGCGGTGGCGCTCGCGTATTCGTACTGTTCGAGTTTTGTTACGATCATCAGCGGGGTAATCTCCGAGACCATCGGAATATTGCCAGCGATAAAGATCACGGAACCGTACTCGCCCACGGCACGTGCGAATGCCAAAGCGAACCCAGTCATGAGTGCCGGCAACAGAATCGGCAATACAACGCGATGAAAGGTCTGCCAGCGCCGCGCGCCCAACGTGGCGGCGGCCTCTTCGATTTCCGTATCCAAATCCTCCAAGATGGGTTGTACCGTGCGAACGACAAACGGCAGTCCGATGAATATCAGCGCAACCAATACACCGAGCGGCCCGAACGCGACTTTGATCCCCAGAGGTTCGAGGTATTGCCCTAGCCAACCGTTCTTGGCATAAAGGGCCGTCAGCGCGATACCGGCAACGGCAGTCGGTAAGGCGAAGGGCAAATCAACGAGAGCGTCGACCAGTTTCTTGCCGGGGAAGCGGTAGCGTACCAGGGCCCACGCCAGCAGAAGTCCAAATACCGTATTGATGCCAGCCGCCAACAGGGAGGCGCCAAAACTCAGGCGATAGGATGCGAGCACACGCGGCGCCGTCACCACGCTCCAAAATTCGGGCCATGACAGGCTGGCGGCTTTGCTGAAAACCGCTGTGATCGGAACCAAGACGATCAGCGACAAATACGCCAGTGTGTAGCCTAATGACAAGCCAAACCCGGGAAGGACGCGAGCGGTGCGCGACATTGAAACGAGCATTGCTATCGAGACTGTCGAGTCTACGTATACCACCGCGCAAACCCAAATAACGATTTGTGCTTTGCTTATTCATTTTTCGGATGTGCGAGGGTCGGATCCACCCTAGAATCACACAAGCCTCAGGGGCGCTTAAGACAAATTCAGCGCAATCCGAGTAGCCCGCCGCAGGCGCGCAAGGGTACGTTCGCTGCGTTTGGGCATGCGGCCCCCATCGCAAATGGGCCCGAGCAGCGGTTCGTCGTGAACCTCTTGAAGCCGCCTGAGTAGTGCCAATCCTTCGGGCCAAGGCCCATAACCGGCTTCGGCATTGATATGTCCGGCGTCGTTGAGACAAACCAGCCCGCTGCCCCAGCGCTGCGCCCAGTACTTTGCCTTATCAAGAGATAAGAAGGGGTCGTTTGAACTGGCGACGACGAGGCTTGCCATAGGCAAGAATGCGTCTGGAAGCAGTGCCTCAACGCCCTCGATCAGCTTCGTGGTTTCGCCGGCGCGGATTCCAGCCAAGTCGACACGCGCAGGATCGGCCGGGGCAACCAACAGCGCCCCGGCTACTCGATCTCTGCGATCGGCGGCCGCAAATGCAGCGGCCAAGCAGCCGAAACTATGAGCGACCAGCCAAATGGCACCGGGCGATCGATCTATATTGGCGCGAACGGCAGTGGCCCAAGAAGAAACAATGGGTGAATGCCAATCGATGCCGGAAACACGGCGCGCTTCCGGCAGTTGGGCTTGCAGCCACGTCTGCCAATGCGCGGGTCCGCTGTCGTGCAGACCCGGAACGATAAGTACCGTGTTACGCACCAGGATACGAAGGCGACGGCTTCGCTCGATTGCTATTGCCCATCAGACCGATCGCGAATGGTCTAGTTACTGTTTTTGATAAATCTGATCAAAAAGACCGCCATCGGCGAAGTGCGTTTTCTGCGCTTTCTGCCATCCACCGAATACATCCTCGATATTGAATAGGGCGACTTTTGGGAACTGCTTTTCGTACCTCGCCGCGACTTCAGCCAGCGTCGGCCGATAGAAGTTCTTGCCGATCAAGTCTTGGCCCTCCGGGGAATAGAGGAACTCCAGATAGGCTTCGGCCACTTTGCGCGTCTTGCGCTTATCGACGACCTTATCGACAACGGTGACTGGCGGTTCGGCCAATATACTGACCGAAGGCACGACAATTTCCACTTTCTCGGGTCCTAGTTCCTTGATGGCTAACAGCGCCTCGTTCTCCCATGCCAGCAGCACATCGCCGATGCCGCGCTCGACAAATGTGGTGGTTGACCCGCGCGCCCCGGAATCCAAAATCGGGACGTTTTTGTATAGCTTGGTGACGAATTCGCGCGCTTTGCCTTCGTCATTCCCGTTGGCTTTCAGCGCATAGCCCCACGCTGCCAGGTAGTTCCAGCGCGCTCCGCCAGAAGTCTTGGGGTTCGGGGTGATAACGGAGAGCCCTGGTTTAACAAGATCCGGCCAATCCTTGATTGCTCTTGGATTGCCTTTACGCACCAAAAACACAATAGTGGACGTATAGGGAGAACTATTGTGCGGCAGGCGCTTTTGCCACTCCTTGGGCAGCAGTTTTCCGCGGGCCGCGATTTCGTCGATATCGTACGCAAGCGCAAGGGTCACAACATCGGCCTCCAGGCCGTCGATTACGGCGCGGGCTTGTTTAGCGGCACCGCCATGCGACTGCTTAATGACGACTTTCTCCTTCGCGCTCGCCTCCCAACGCTTTGCAAATGCGGCGTTAATGTCTTGATACAGCTCGCGCGTGGGATCGTAAGAAACATTCAACAACGTTACTTCGGCTCGCGCGGCGATGGATAGCAATCCCGCGCTCAACACAATTGCGCTGATGCGGTTCAACCATTTAATGGGCATCTTCTTCCTTTTCGATTGATTTTTCGCTTGTTTGTGCACTAGTAACCAACCTGAAAGCGGGTGAAAAGCACTTTCTCAGTATCGCGATCACCGCTGGCAGCGCCGTCCTTGAACTCGGTTTGGTCGTAATTGACAACCAACTTGCTGAACCGATTGAAGTACCAATTGAGACCTATCCCGTAATCAGTCGCTTCTCGCGCTGAAGACCGGGGATTGGCAAGTCGGGTCGTAGCACTGCCCGCGAACACATCATCATCCACTTCCAGCCGGCTGACCCGCGCCGCGATTTCGAACGCGCCCCAACTTCCCTGGCCCCACTGGAACGGTTTGCGCGGATTAATGCCTCGAATGGAGGCATCTTCCCCCGTTAACACCAATGAGGTTGCAAGTTGCCACGCAGTGTTTTTCACGTCCCGCCGCACTCCTGCTCGGCTGACCTCCTGATTTGAACGAACGTATTCTCCGAGCAATCCGAATGGACCTTTGTGAAAATAAAACTGCGGAGCAATTCGCTCGCGGGAGCCATCAGCGAAGGCACCGGGGACGCTGGGGGTCGTAGCCGTAGCGGCAGTAGTCGCAACGTAACTGAAGAAGCTCTGCTGCCCAGGCGTCAAGAAGCGAGGCAAGTTACTCGTGGCGGCGCTGCCCGACTGATCGCCCGTACTGTAGGCAAGTCCAATGCCCAGGCCGCGCAAAGTCGAATCTTCCTTGTCCTTCAATGGTTCGGCAAACACGCGCACGGCATAGTCTTTATCGCTATTCGCGTCGTTGTCGCCACTGCCACCGTCGATCACGCCGTTGAATATCCCGGCCGCGTAGTTAACTGCGCCGTCAAATACATCGCCGGAGAGCTGCAACCCGACATCGCGATTCGGGACAAGATTGGTCGGAAATGCTCGTTCGACAAACAGAAGTTCCGAGCCTGATTGCAACCGCTCCAATCCGACCGGCGGCTTAAATTTTCCGGCGCGAACTTTAAAGGCCGGCGAAAAGTTGCCGTCGACGTACGCATCTTGAATGGTAGCAGTACCACCGCCAAAATCCGGCATGATGCGAAAACCGAACTGCTTGAAAACCGAACCCTCGATAATTGGGCGAATACGGCGCATGAGAAAAGTATCCGGAGCCGGGTCCGTTTCGCCCCCTTGATAGAATCGGGCATCCGCTTGTACATAACCACGTAAGCGCAAATCGAAATTGCCGTCAGCCGATCGTAAGCCAAAGCCGTCTTTTCCGGCACGCACGATTGGCGCTTCCTTCGCCTTGGCCTGCGCCGCCTCATCCTCCAATTCTCTCTTGCGCTCCAGAATTTTGATCTTTTGCTCTACCTGCTCGATGGCTTCGGCTTGGCGGCCTTTCTCATCAACCGTGGGCTGCTTCGCTTGTTCCAGCGATTGGATTTTTTGCTCCAATTGCTCAATTCGGCGCAACAATTCCTGTGTCGTTGCCGGCGTGTCTTGCCCATATGCCGCAGAAATGGCCAGCGAAGCGCCTGCGACCGCTAAGATTGCGGGGATGACCCAAACCCTCATTGAAGTATCTCCTAGTCTTCATTCTGAGATCCTCCGATGGTTCGGTCGGCCCTTGTATTTGCATATGGTTAGCGTTGGTCCACCGGTCGTCCAGCGGAATCGGCGTGCAGGCGCACTCTTTCGCGGCGCTCGATTTGGGTGACGCTGCCACCGTGTACTATGATCTCCACGGCGCCGTAGCGCAAACCGGACAAAGCCCGCGCAATCTTTGCGAGCACTTCCGGTCCAGCCGGTTGATCGCCGCTATGCAGTGGTTGTACGGATGCTTGGCTCACGTTTTGCTCCAGTTGACCAGAGCGTGCAGCCTAACAAGTTGTGGGCTCTAAGTGAACGAAGAAAAACTGAAATACATATTCCGTTGGTTGACATCCATACCGTACTTCACACAATGGAAAGATTTTCTGAATCCTTGTCGTTACTCGGCCGTTTAGATCTCGCAGGCGGTGCTTTCTTCAAGTTCAGGGGAGCAGTCGCCCCGCGCCGTAGGTTCGGCTCCTCTCTCCAAACTCGCCCATTGCATCGCGCAACTCACTTTACAGAATTGGCCGTCAGCTCTCCTCAGAATACCGTTGCTCCACCAACCTCACGGCCGCGACAATTTCGCTCGCGCTCAAGGCGCGCTCAAAATTCTTCACATGCTTCGCCGTCATCGTCTGCTCTGCAATCGTACCCAGTTCCGCTTCGGTCGGCTGCGCCAAACCGAGCGCCGCGAGCGACGTGGGCAACTGGACTTCCTTGTAGAACGCCGCGATGTCGTCGATGAATTCGGCGGAACGCCGCTCCAGCGTTAGCTGCACCAACAGCGCATAAGCGACTTGATGGCCGTGCAGTGCGTCGCGGGCACCGCGCACCGCGCTGAGTCCGCGTGTCATCGCATGCGCGATTGACAAGCCACCGCTTTCGAACGCGAGGCCGCTCAGCAATACCGCCGCTTCGACGACGCGCTCGAAATCCTCGTCGATGATCTTGTTTTTTTCTGCTCCTAGCGCACCGGCCGCATGCGCGCGCAACGTCGAGTAGCACAGCTCCGACAATGCCGATGCCGCTTGACAGGCGGCGGCGCCGAACATGTTGGGGCCGCCGGCACCGATGCATTGCGCAACTTCGAACTTTTTGACGATCGCATCGCCGATGCCTGCCGTGAGCATGCGCAGCGGCGCGTTGATGATGATTGCGGTATCGACCACCACCACTTCCGGGTTGCGCTTCATATGGCCGACGCGCAGCAGGCGATGATTCTCGTCGTAGATCACGTAATTCTTGCTAGTGGGCGCGTCGTTCGACGCGGCGGTGGGAATGGTGACTACCGGAATATCGAGCGCATGCGCGACGGCTTTGCCGGCGTCGATGCCTTTGCCGCCGCCGGCGCCGATGATGAAGTCGGGGCGCTGCGCGCGAGCGAGGGCGCTCAAGCGGTCGATCTCGGCAGGGACGATGTCGCCGGTGAATATGAGCGATTCGCAGTTCAGGTCCGCAGCGGCGCACACTTGCTGCACTCGATAGCCGATCAAGTCCATCACGATGGTGTCCGCGACCAAACTGGCGCGCTTGCCGATGTGCGAGAGGTAGGGTCCCATTTCTGCCAGCGCATTGGGCCCCTGTAAATAGCGGCTGGGTGCGCCGAAAACTCGTAACATCGGTTGTCCTTATATTGTTGCTTAGCGGTAAGGGTGCAGGAATGGCCAAGGCGACGCTTCCGAGCCGCGCTCGACTATGATTTCAATGAGGGCCGGTGCATCGAGTGCCATTGCACGTTCTAGCGCCGGGCCGAACTGCTCGGGTGTGTGCACGCGCTCGCTCGCTACACCAAAACTTTCGGCTAGCTTGACGAAATCGGGATTCGTCAGTTCGGCGCCGATCAGCCGCCCTTGATAAGTGGTGAGCTGATCGCGGCGCACGTTGCCATAGGCGTTGTTGTTGAACACACACGTGACGACGGCGATATTGTGCTGCACCGCGGTGGCGAGCTCTTGCACGCCAAACATGAAGCCGCCATCGCCCGTGATCGATACCACGGCTTTGCCGGGATTCGCGATCTTCACGCCAAGGGCGGAGTTGAACCCGAAGCCGAGCGTTTCTTGGTAGCCGCAGGTCACATAGGTGCGCGGCGCGTAGACAGGGAAGCCATAACGCGCGGTAAAGCCCACTTGCGAAATCTCTTCCACCAAAAAGCCGTCGCGCGGCAGCACGCGTCGCAGCACGTCGAGATAAGCCAGCTGCGGTTGCACTTGCTCGAACTCTTTGCGGGCGCGGGCTTTCGCGTCGATGCATTCGCCTTCGCGCGAGGGGCGCGCCGGTGCGTTTTTGCGCAGCGCTTGCAGCAGCGCTTGTGTTCCGGACTTGGCATCGGCGACGACGCCAACCGCGGGCGGCAGGCGCACCATTTCGGTTGGATCGATGTCGATGCGCACAAACTGCACACCGGGCGGCATCTTCTTCCAGCGCAGATGCTGCAACTCCAAGCGGCTGCCGATGCCGATCACCAGATCGGTCTGCATCCACAATTGCAGCGCGCTGCCGCCGGAAAATCCGTACGGCGAATCTTCGCTCACCACGCCGCGGCCGCTGCGGTGCGCAGTGACGGGTGCTTGCAGCAGCCGCGCAAGTTCCTGCACTTCGGCGCCTGCGTGCAGCGCGCCGGCGCCGACCGTGATCATTGGCCGCTTGGCGGCGTTGATTAGGGCGGCGGCACGTTCGATCGCGTCGTTGTCGACCGGCGGCGGTGCAGGTGGCGGCAGCGGGTCGGTTAATGTGACCTCAGCGCGTTGCCCGAGTACGTCCCATGGCGTGGCAAGCGCGGCGGGTCCAGGCCTGCCGCCGAGCATGCGTTGAAACGCTTCGGCTACTGCGCTGCTGGCCTGCGTCGGGTGATCGATGCGTGCCGCCCATTTGGTGATCGAGCGCAACGTCGCGAGTTGATCTGGCAGCTCGTGCAGAATGCCGCGGCCGCGGCCGATGAACGGCGCTGGAATATCGGCAGTCAAGCACAGCAGCGGCGTGCAAGCGCCCAACGCCGTGCACAGCGCCGCGCCGGCATTGAGCACACCAGGCCCCGGCACAACGGTGAATACGCCGGGACGGCCGCTGCTTTTCGCGTAGCCGTAGGCGAGATAGGCTGCGGCCTGCTCATGGCGCGTGGTGATGAAACGCAAGCGATCGCTCGCACCGTGCAATGCATCCATTAAGTCGTACGTGTGCGCGCCCGGAATGCCGAACACTGTATCGACGCCGTGACGCAGCAGGGATTCGACGATAACCCTGCCGGTGGTTAAAGAGGGCATGATTTTCCTTTAGCTGAGCATACGGCAGTCGCGTTTGGCGCACGCCGTACGCGATCAGTGGCTCGCCGCGGTTCTTTGCGGAAGACATTCATAACGGGGCAGCAAGGTAATACTTCACGGCGTCTTGGTGCAATCTGTTCGAGATCTTTGTACGCTCATACGCTATGTTTGCCTCAAAGGCAGCAGCAGAAGCCGGCGTGGTTAGCAATACGCGGTTCGGGTCTACTATTGAGAGTTACATAATGCCGAGACACGTTTGTCGTCCCCGCGCAGGCGGGGACCCATGCGCCGTGCGCAGCGGGCTATGGATTCCCGCCTTCGCGGGAATGACGGGATTGTGATTTGCCTTGTCACAAGATGCTGCAATCCTCAATAATTTACACAGCAAGGAGACGTAAATGAAACAGCGTACATATTCCCCTAAATTGATGCCGATGGCTCTCGCCGAAATGAACGAAGTGCATGGAGGCGCGATTAACATGAGCGGTGTCGGTGTGCAGATCTTGAATGCGATTGTCTCGAAAAACTACAGCGATCTGGTTGATTTGGGATTCGTCATTGTCTGCGACGAAGGCGGCGGTTGCACCTGGTAAGCTTGTCGCTGAGGTAAGTGAGTTATGGCAGCTGCGCGTAGCGCATGCCGCGCGCGATGACGTTGGTCCGCCGCAGCAAGGCGCGGTCGTTGCGCGCCTTGTCGTAGTAACGCGGGTTGGGGATCATCGCGGCCAGGCGCGCCGCTTGCCCAGCCGAAAGGCCGGCTGCGCTGGTGCGGTAGTAATGGCGCGCGGCAGCCTCGGCGCCGAACACGCCGTTGCCCCACTCGATCACGTTCAAGTAGATTTCGAAGATGCGTTGCTTGCTCATCATCTTTTCCAGCATGATGGTGATGAGCGCCTCTTCCAGCTTGCGCCAAGGCGTGCGCTTGCTGGAGAGAAAGAGATTTTTTGCCAACTGTTGCGATATGGTTGAACCGCCGGCGACGACTTTGCCTTTCTTGGCGTTGCGTTCCAGGGCGCGCTGAATCGCTTCCCAGTCGAAGCCCTCGTGGTCGGTGAAATTGGAATCTTCCGCCGCTATGACCGCGCGCTTGAGCAGCGGCGAGATTTGCTGGTAAGACACCCAGCGGTGGCGCAGTTCGGCGTCGGGATTTTTCTCTTGCAGAATTTCCAGGCGATCTTCCATGAAGGCGCTGCGTGCGGGATTATGATCGACCCACCACCACACATGCACGAAGATCCAAACTTGGTAGAGGATGATGAAACCGAAGAACGCGGCGCAAGCCCAGCCGATCCAAAACCAAACGCTATGGCCGCGCATGCGCTTGAACAACGCTGCGAGGTATTTGCCTGCCGATACTGCGCTACCCGCCGGTGAAGGTCGACTTCTGCTTACCGACCGAGCCATGGATGCGTGGATAAGCGCCAGCGTGGGTTGGATGGTTTGATGGCGGTGGATGCGGCTAGCCGGGCTCGCCGAGCTGCTGCCGGAGCGTTTGTAGCACTGGCTTAGTCTCTGGCCTCACGCCGCGCCAAAGAAAAAACGATTCCGCCGCTTGTTCGACCAACATGCCGAGGCCGCCGCTGCAGCGCGCGGCGCCCTGCGCCATGGCGTGCTGCAGAAACGGCGTGGCGCCCTTGCCGTAAACCATGTCATAGGCGAGCGAGCCGGGCGCGTACACGCCGGGCGGCAGCGCGGGGGCTTCGTTGTTGAGTCCGCTGGAAGTGGCGTTGATGACGATATCGAAGCGCGTGCCGGCGAGTTTAGGGAGCGCGCGCGCTTGCAAGCGCTGTTTTGCATCCGGCGCGGCGTGCGCGATCATCGCCACTAGCGCGTGCGCTTTCTCCTCGGTGCGGTTGCTGATGGTGAGCGTCGCGACACCGGCGTGCAGCAGCGGCAGCACCACGCCTTGCGCCGCGCCGCCCGCGCCGACCAATAGCGCGCGGGTGCCGGTGAGCACGAAGCCGAGAGCTTGTTCGATGTCGTTCACCAAACCGATGCCGTCGGTATTGTCGCAATGAATTTCTTCGCCGTCGAAGCGCAAAAAGTTGGCGGCGCGCGCAGCAATCGCGCGCTCGCTCGCGCTGGAGGCGATCTCGAACGCGGCCAGTTTGAACGGCAGCGTGACGTTCATTCCTTTACCGCCGCCACGCAGAAACTGCATCACTGCGCCGTCGAAGCCGCCGATGGGGCCGAGGATGCGCTCGTAGCTGATGTCTTGCCCGGTTTGCCGCGCAAAAGCGGCGTGGATTTCTGGCGACTTGCTATGCGCGATGGGGTTGCCGATGACGGCGTAGCGGTCCATTTTGCGGAGACGGGTGAGAGGAGTTAGGAGGAAGAACTTCGACGGGCGTGAGTTACTTGTGACACCTCACTCGTCACTGTTTCTACCCCTGCTTCCACGGCAAGCCCGCCGCGCGCCAACCGCCGACGGTGTTGCGATGGCCGTTGGCGTCTTTATCTCCTTCGAAGCCTTGCAGCACGTTGTAGCAATCGAGGTAGCCGGCTTGCGTGGCGAGGCTGGCAGCATTGTGCGAGCGCGCACCGGAGCGGCAGATGAACATGATGATCGCTTCTTTGTCGACTTTAGCTTTGAGTTCGTCCATGAAATTCGGGTTCGGCTTGCTACCCGGGTAAGTAAGCAGCTCTATCTGAGTGCTGCCGGGAATTGCGCCGACATACTCCCACTCCGCCTGGGTGCGGACGTCTACCAATTTGGCGTTTGCAGCCTGCGTCATGAGTTGGTACGCTTCGGCAGGCAGCAGCGCGCCCTCGTAGGGCAGGTTCATTTCTTGCGCGCGTTGCTGCGCGGTCTTGAGGATTTCCGGTACCGTTGCCATAAGCGCTACTCCGGCTAAAGGCGAGCATTCTATCCCGCAGTGGGCGCCGCCAAAAGAGCGGGCGCCATGTTGCAGCAGGGAGGCAGGGCATAGATGGAAGATTCACCTTCGCGGAATCCGTATTCCCCGCCCAAGGCGCGCGTCGATGATGTTGATCCCGACCACGCGGGCAAGCTCGCCAATTTGACGCGATGGACGCTGTGGGCGCTGTACGCGCAAATTGCTATCAGCACGGTCGCCATCGTTTCCGGTGCGCTCGAGTACCAGCTGCTCAGAGAGTTTCAGCAAGGTACGTTTCCCGACGGCGCCACCGGACAAGCCGCAGCGCAAGCGAACGATCAGCGTCAAGGTGTGATCGGCGTCGTTCAGGTGATCATTTTTCTCGTATCGGGCGTGCTGATTCTGATGTGGATTTATCGGGCTAACGCCAATGCGCGGGCGCGCGGGGCGCAGGAGATGCGTTTCACACCGGGCTGGTCGGTGGGCTGGTATTTCATTCCGTTCGCCAATTTGGTCATGCCCTATCGGGCGCTGAAGGAGATCTGGCAGGCGAGCGCGGCACCGCAGGCGTGGCGCGCGCAAGAAGCACCCGCCACGTTCGCTTTGTGGTGGACGTTGTGGATCGTCTCCGGAATTGCCAATCAAGCGGCGTTGCGCTTGAGCATGGGCGCGAAAACGCTGGTCCAACTGCTCGGCGCTAACATCGTGACGCTGTTCTCTGACATTATCTCGATCCCGCTCGCGCTGGTGTTTGCTTGGCTGGTCAAACACATCGCCTCGATGCAAGCTCGCCCTGCGGATGCATTACCGGCGGCGACGGGAAGAGATAAGTTTTCAACCTATGCGGAAGATCACGATGAATTGTTCTAAGTGGCATAGCTTGTTGCTCGCCTTGCTGTTGTTGCCGCCGCTAGTAGGCGCGGCGCCCAGCGCCGAGCAAGCGAAGCAAATCGAGCAGACATTCGCCGCGTGGCTTGCCGCGCCGGAGCAGACCGGCGCAGCGCCGAAGCGCGCGAAATACGTGGCGAGCGTCATGACCAAGCTGCCGGGCGGCAGCGCCGCGGAGGTGCATTTGGTCGAATACGAAACCAAGGAAGGTGTTTATGGCAAGGGCTTCGTCAACCCGGTGCCGATGTCGTTCGGCACGCTGCCGTACAAAGAGTGGAATAACACCGATCTGGTGACGGCGTATACCGGCTGGCTGATACTGGCGAGCGGCCTGGAAGGAAAATCGATCGTTACGGACTTCACACCTAAAACGCAGGCGGTGCTGCAACGCGAGTTGCAGGCCAAGGGGCTAAGTAACGTGGTAATCAAAGACAAGTATCTGATCGATACTGTTGAATTGTTCGAGTTCCAAGCCAGCAAAGGCGGCAAACAGTTTCTCGGTGCCGGGCAGGCGGGCGCGGCGCTGCTGTTCGAGAAAGGGGCGCCGGAAACAGCTTTGCCCATCATTTATATGTTCTTGGGTCGCCTGCAGCGCGGTGATTTGTAAACGTCCGCACCACAATGGTGCGCTGCGGTCGGCTCTTGCACCATAAAAGGGCGATAGGGCTGACTTACTTGACGTAAGTGCTTGTGGCAAAATCCGCTTTTGCTTTTTCTGCCCGGGCACACTTTCTGCAAGCCAAGGCCTGCTTGCCCATACTTAGTTAACTTCGGAAAGTCCTTCGGATTTCCGTCAAGTCGTTTTCGCTATCAGGAGAAAAACATGGCAGTCGCCGATGTAATGAAGATGTTGAAAGACAACGAAGTCAAATTCGTTGATCTGCGTTTCACCGACACGCGTGGCAAAGAGCAGCACGTTTCGGTGCCGGCTAAGGCGTTCGAAGAAGACAAGTTCACTGCGGGTCACGCCTTCGACGGCTCCTCGATCGCCGGCTGGAAAGGCATACAAGCCTCCGACATGTTGTTGATGCCCGATCCGGATTCGGCGGTGATGGATCCGTTCCGCGACGAGCCAACTTTGAACCTGACTTGCGATGTGCTCGAACCGGCCGACGGCAAGGGCTATGACCGCGATCCACGCACCATCGCCAAGCGTGCCGAAGCCTATTTGAAGGCCAGCGGCATCGGCGATGTCGCTTACTTCGGCCCCGAGCCCGAGTTCTTCATTTTCGATTCCGTTACCTGGCATGTGGATATGTCCGGTTCCTCGGTGCGCGTGGAAACAGAAGAAGCGCCTTGGAGCTCGAAAGAGCGCTATGAAGGCGGCAACATGGGCCATCGCCCGCCGGTCAAAGGCGGCTATTTCCCGGTTCCGCCGGTCGATTCGCTGCAGGATATCCGTTCGGCCATGTGCTTGGCGCTGGACGAGATGGGCGTGGAAGTCGAAGTGCACCACCACGAAGTTGCCGCCCCTGGCCAGTGCGAGATCGGCACCAAGTTCAATTCGCTGGTCAAACGTGCGGATTGGTCGCAGGTCCTGAAATACGTCGTGCACAACGTCGCCGCCTCTTACGGCAAAACCGCCACTTTCATGCCTAAGCCCATTGTTGGCGACAACGGCTCCGGCATGCACGTGCACCAGTCGATCTGGAAAGGCGGTCAAAACCTGTTCGCCGGCAACGGTTACGCCGGCTTGTCGGAGTTTGCGCTGTATTACATCGGCGGCATCATCAAGCACGCGCGCACGTTGAACGCCATCACCAACCCCGGCACCAACTCCTACAAGCGCCTGGTGCCCGGTTTCGAAGCACCGATCAACTTGGCTTACTCGGCGCGTAACCGCTCGGCGGCGATCCGCATTCCGTATGTCAGCAACCCGAAGGGGCGCCGCATCGAAGTACGCTTCCCGGACCCGACCTGCAATCCTTACCTCGCTTTCGCCGCGATGTTGATGGCGGGCTTGGACGGCGTGCAGAACAAGATTCACCCAGGCGATCCGATCGACAAGAACCTCTACGATCTGCCGCCGGAAGAAGCGAAGAAGGTGCCGAGCGTGTGCTCCTCGCTCGACATGGCGCTCGACTACCTCGACAAAGACCGCGAGTTCTTGACCCGCGGCGGAGTCTTCAGCGACGATATGATCGATGCCTACATCGAGTTGAAGATGGAAGAAGTCACGCGCTTCCGCATGACGACGCATCCGGTTGAGTACGATATGTATTACAGCCTGTAACAATGCACGGGGGTAAAGGAGGCGCGGGGGAACCCCCTGCCCCCGCGCTCGTTCTAGTGACGGAGTCGCTGGAACAGGGCGCGCGGTGCGCGCCTTGAACGAAAAAGCAACGGCGGCTGCACTCTTCTTCGCATCGCACCGCTCCCTGTAGCGCTCCGAGGCGCCCGAACGTCTCGGAAGTTGGCTCGTTTGCGGCCCAAAGAGAAGTGCGGCCGTCTTGGCGGTTTACCTCAAGGCGCGCGTGTCGCGCGCCCTGTTCCGTCGGCTACGCTTCTAATAGTGAGCGCGGGGGCAGGGGGTTCCCCCGCGCCTCCTTCCCCAGGGGTTTCGCCGCGCCTCCTTCCCAATGGGGGAACCCCCGCGCCTCCTTTCTAGTAGACTATGCCCCAGAATGCTTAGCACGCTTGGGTCTTTGGCCCATACCCTCCTAACTCTATGGCTGTCGGTGACTGCAGGGCCGATCTATAAGTACGTCGACGACCAGGGCAACGTCACCTATTCCAACTCCCCGCAGCCGGGCGCCAAGATCATCGTACTCGATCCGGCGCCGCCGCCGTCCAGCGCCCCGAGCGTACCGCAGCCGCGCGAGAGCGAGGCCGCGCCGGCACCGCGCGAAGCGCCTAAGCGTCAAGCGGCCCCTAGCAACTTTCCGCGGGTGGATAGCGACACGCAGCGCAAGCGCGACCTTTCACGCCGCAACATCTTGGAAGAGGAATTGCGCAACGAGCAGAAATCGCTCGATGAAGCGAAGAGAGCCCTAAAAGAAGGCGAAGCGACGCGGCAAGGTAATGAGCGCAACTACCAGAAATACCTCGACCGCGTGCAGGGCCTGAAGGACACCGTGCAAACGCATGAGAAGAACCTCGAGGCGATACGCAAGGAACTGAGCAATCTCTGAGAGGCGCCGCGCGCAGCCCGCCTAGGCTGCTGATGCTGGCGCGCTTATTGCGAGACAGTGTGAGTATGCTCGTTTTTGAAGCTTGTCTCGCCCCGTTCTAGTGCCATGGTGCTGCCCGCTCTCACCGGACTCGACCTGTTGGCTACGGCTGTGCTGGCAGTCGATGCACGCTTGCGCATCCGCTACGCCAACGCCGCCGCCGAGCATTTGCTGGAGTTGAGCAACCGGCATTTGCCTGAAGAGCCCATTACGCAAGTATTCAGCGGCGCACGGGCGCTCGCGACTACCGCAAAACTTGCGCTTAGCAATGCGACGACCTATGTCGAGCACGACATTGCTCTCACGCTGCCCGGACGCGCGCAGTTGCGCTTGGACTGTACCGTGACGCCGATGGCCAATGCAGTGTACGCGCCGGGCGCGGACAACGAGCCGGGCGTACTGTTGGAATTTCGTCTTCTCAACCAACAAATCAAAGCCGAGCGTGAGCAGCGCGCGCTGCAGGAAGGCCAGCTCAATCGAGAGCTGATCCGCAATTTGGCGCACGAGATTCGCAATCCGCTCGGCGGCATTCGCGGCGCCGCGCAGCTGCTGGAGAACGAACTCGAACGCAAGGACTTGACCGAATACACACGCGTCATTATTAAAGAGGCCGACCGTCTGCAAGCGTTGCTCGATCGCTTGCTGGCGCCGAACCGTTTGCCGAAAGCGGAAGCTCTCAACGTGCATGAAGTGTTGGAGCAAGTGCGCAGCGTAATCGCGGCGGAATTTCCCGGGGTCAGTGTGCGGCGCGACTATGACCCGAGTTTGCCCGAGCTGCACGGCGACAAACAGCAGCTCACGCAGGCGTTTCTCAACATCGTGCGCAACGCTGCGCAGGCATTCCAGAGTGGCGCCGAAGCCGGCGCTGGTGGAGCGGGCGGTGCGGCGAATGCGAATGAGGCCGGTCGGCGCCAAGCAAACGAAATCGTGCTGCGCACGCGCGCCGCGCGCAGGGTGACAGTGGCGCAGAAGGCGTATCGCTTGGCGCTGAGCGTGCAGGTCATCGACAATGGCCCAGGCATTTCGGCTGAGCTGCACGATAAGATTTTTTTCCCGCTGTTCTCCGCGCGCGAAGGCGGGACCGGACTTGGCCTGACAATTGCTCAGAGTTTTATTAACCAGCAGCGCGGCACCATCGAAGTAGAGAGCGTGCCGGGACATACCTGCTTCACGGTGATGTTGCCCGTTCATAGTTAGAGAAGCGAGCGTGCTCGATTCTCCACGAATCTCCCCTCGCCCCACTTGTTGGAGAGAGGGGCAGGGGTGAGGGGATACAAATGAAAGAGCCAGCATGAAACCTGTTTGGATAGTCGACGACGACCAATCGATCCGCTGGGTGATCGAAAAAGCATTAACGCGCGAGAACATCGAGTACAAGGCATTCTCCAGCGCGACCGATGCGCTTTCCGCGCTGGCTGATGACGAAGGCGATCCGCAGGTGGTGGTCACCGACATTCGCATGCCGGGCGGTTCCGGTCTCGATCTGCTGCAGAAACTGAAAGCGCATTCGCCGCAGTTGCCGGTCATTATCATGACCGCGTACTCCGATCTCGACAGCGCCGTGTCGGCGTTTCAAGGCGGTGCATTCGAGTACTTGCCCAAACCGTTTGACGTGTCACAGGCCGTTGAATTGATTCGGCGCGCGATGGACGAGAGCGAGCGCAGCACTCGCCCGGCCGTTCGTGTCGAAGCCAGCGCACCTTTGCTTGGCAAAGCGCCGGCGATGCAGGACGTGTTTCGCGCCATCGGGCGCTTGTCGCAGTCGAGCGCGACGGTCTTGATCACCGGCGAATCCGGCACCGGCAAAGAGTTGGTGGCGCGCGCGCTGCACGAGCATAGCCCGCGCGCAGCCAAGCCGTTCATCGCGATCAACACTGCGGCGATTCCAAAAGAACTGCTTGAGTCGGAGCTGTTCGGCCACGAGCGCGGCGCATTCACCGGCGCGCAAACGACGCGGCGCGGCCGCTTCGAGCAAGCCGAGGGCGGCACCTTATTCTTGGACGAGATCGGCGACATGCCGTCCGACTTGCAAACGCGCTTGCTGCGCGTATTGTCGGACGGGCAGTTTTACCGCGTTGGCGGGCATCAGCCGATCACCGCGAGCGTGCGCGTTATCGCCGCGACGCATCAGGATCTTGAAGCGCGCGTCAAACAAGGCATGTTCCGCGAGGACTTGTTCCATCGATTGAACGTGATTCGTTTGCGGCTGCCGAGCTTACGCGAACGGCGCGAAGATATTCCAGTGCTGGCGCGACATTTCCTGCAGAAGAGTGCGCGCGAGCTGGGGGTAGAGGCGAAGCGCCTGTCGGAGGGTGCGCTGCGCTATCTGGCTGCGTTGGAGTTTCCCGGCAATGTGCGCCAACTTGAGAATTTATGCCACTGGTTGACCGTGATGGCGCCGGGTGTCAATGTCGACGTCGCGGATCTGCCGCCGGAATTTCGTGAACCTGCCGCGAGCGTGGGCGAAGCCGATTGGCTGAGTCAGCTGGAAAAACTTGTTGCACTCGATCTCGCGCGCGGCAAGCAGCGCATCATGCCGGCGCTGGTGGATCAATTCGAGCGAGCGCTGATCGTCAAGGCGCTCGAACACACCGGCGGGCGCCGCATCGAAGCTGCTAACTTGTTGGGACTTGGCCGCAACACGCTTACGCGCAAAATCCAAGAATTAGGCATCGACAATAAGGCCGACAACGAAGCTTAATCGCGGCTCGCGCGTTGTCACCGCGCGAGCGCCATCGAGCGAAGTCGGCTATTCATACGTCTGCGCGGAGTCGAGCGCATCGGGCACAGTTGCTCACGGTAGGCAGCGCGTACAATCTGCTGCGCATGAGTTGCTTGGTGCCGCTGGCGTAGGTCAGGTGCGTTCACAAACCGTGAAATACAGACAAAGTCGATGAAACCGAAACGGTTAACAGTCAAAACCCTCAAATATCCCGACTGCTTCAGAGTCAAACTCGGGGATTCTTCAGCAGCCTGCTAGATACAATAACGAGTAGTAAGCAATCCGACCAAATTTGTAATGCAATCGTCTCGCGTGCGCCGCCTCTGGCGTTTCTTGGGTTGGTGTTTCGTCGTCGCCGCTATTTGGCTTTCGCTCACGCCTGAGCCGCCAAGCGCCGTATTTGCTGCCGGCGATAAACCGGCACACTTGCTCGGCTATACGACGCTGATGCTGTGGTTCGCGCAACTGGATCCAACGCTTGCAGCCAAAGTGCGCGTTGCGCTTGCGCTAATCGGCCTCGGAATCGTGTTGGAGATCCTGCAAGACATCGGCGGCGTGCGCCATGCGGACGTGCTCGATGCGCTGGCCAACTCCTTCGGAGTCGGAGTTGGCCTACTGTTGGGTTGCACGCCGCTAGGTTGTGTGTTGCGCAGATTGGAAGCCCTCCCCCTATAGCGCATTGACGGCGTTGTGTGAAGACGCATTCGACGCTCGTGCGCTGTTTGACTGCGGTCAGCGCTTGCCTCGGAACGGCGTAGGCCAATCGGCCTGCGAGAACCAAACTCCACCGTCATCGGCTCGCCACCGGTGGCGCGTATGGTCGTGGCGAAAGAGCGCAAATTCCTGCCGAATCTGGACGGCCGGCTGCGTTGTCTTGGAGGGAGTCCGATGCAAGTGACACACCATGGCTTGATCCGCTCGCCTTACCCACCTCGCAACAATGCGGCGCGAATAGTGCGCGCTCTGTTTGCGCTGGGCCTTGTTGTCTTTGCTGTCCAGGCAAACGCTGCGACGAGGTACGTGGTAGCGGCGAGCTATGGCTGCGCCGATTCCTCTCCGCCGGGTGGCGGTCTGAACGAATCCGCGCAGGTGTACGTAGGCTGCTTCTCGGATTGGTTTGTCACAGGCCCTGGGGGTGGGGACGTGATAAGCCACAGTACTATGGAATTCAGCAACGTGGTAGCGATTAACGCAAGTGGACAAGTTACGGGGGTGGTTCCGGACTATGTCTCCGTCGGCAGCCGTTCGTTTGTTACTGGACCAGGCGGTGCGGCGCCGCGGTATATCTCCTTGCGGGACCACGTTACGGAACCTCTTGGCATTAACGATTCCGGACAAGTGCTAGGAGCATCCTACTTGCCTAACCAGCGTGTTATTTCAAGTTATTGGATTGCAGATGGGATCGGGGAGCCGACCTACTTTACTGACCCATCCAGCATCGACTTCGCAAGTTTCGGAACTTTCCAGCCTGAAGTGGTCAATCCGGGGACAACGCTTGAAATTACCTCCGCAGCCAATAGGAATGGCCAACGAACCGGTGGAATCAGAGGTGCTCCTAATCATGCATTTGCGAGCGATGCTTCCGGGGCGATAGTCGACTTGCACCCGCTCCTCGGAAATGTTGATTCATCTTGGGGAGTGGATATCAATATTGGTGGCGACGTGCTGGGGCAAAAATACGAGCTTACCGGATACATTGACCCCGGCGGATCGCCAACGTATCGTGAGTCATCCCCCTTCCTATACAAAGACGGTCAAATGTTTGACCTCAATGCACTCCTCGGCAATGGCGTTGCGGTTCAGCGAGCTATCGCGATGAATGATAGTGGTTGGATTCTGGCCACCGACTCTTCTCCACAACTGTTCTTGCTCGCTCCGGTACCGGAAGCGAGCGAGTGCGCGATGCTTCTCGCTGGTTTGATGCTGGTGGGAGTTGCCGCGCGCCGGCGGCGCCTAGCGCAGGCCGAGCTATAGACTGCCGCCTGATGTAGTTACACTAGTTACACCCGTGGCGCGTTGCGGGACTGGCGTCGTTAACCTTCTTTACCCAGCAACACCCCCTCGATGCGCCGGTCGCACCTATTTAGATTCGCCGCCTGAACCCCATTTGAACGCCTGCCAACATACGCACTCACCTTAGGCGCGTATACTTGGCGGACCGCTTTGTCAGGAGAGGCTAATGTTGCGACTACTCACGGTTTTTACGGCGCTGTTGATTGCGTTCGGCGCGCTTGCGCCACAAGATGCAGACGCCGGACGACGCTTCGGCGGTGGCCGCTCCACCGGCATGAAACGTGATCTGCCGCCGCAACAAGCTCCAGCGGCGCGCCCTGATCGCGCGGATCAGCAGAGCGGAGCCGCTTCCACGCGCGGCGGCGCATCGCGCTGGCTCGGCCCGTTGGCGGCGTTCGGCCTGGGCGCGTTGTTCATGTCGATGTTCGGCGGCAGCGCGCTGGCTGGTTTCCTCGGCAATTTGCTGATGATTGTTCTGCTGATCGCCGCTGTTCGTTTTGTCATGCGCATGTGGCAGGCGAAGAACTCGCCGGCGCAGCAGCCTTTGCGGTATGCGGCGAATGCGCCTGGCACGGCGGGCGGCGCGGCGCGAGCCGCGGAATTCGGCGGCCTAGCGCGCGCGCCGATCGAAGCTCCACAAGCAGTGCGCTATCCACCGGGTTTCGATGTCCAGGCATTCTTGCGCCAAGCTAAAGTTTCATTCATCCGGCTGCAAGCCGCGAACGACGCCGGTGACTTAAGCGATATCCGCGATTACACCACGCCGGAACTCTACGGCGAGATCGCCATGCAGATTCAGGAGCGTGGCGGTGCCAAGCAGCACGTCGAAGTGATGAAGCTCGAAGCGGACTTGCTCGAAGTCGTTACCGAAGGCGATCGTCAAATCGCCAGCGTGCGTTTTAGCGGCTTGCTGCGTGAGGATGAAGGTGGTGCCGCGCAAGATTTCCAAGAAGTGTGGCACGTCGTCAAAGAAGCCAACGATGCGAACGCACCTTGGATGATCGCAGGGATACAGCAAGTCTAGTTAGCCTGTACCCTCATGCTTTGTTGCCGTTCGCCCAGCGTGCTGCGGGATAGAAATTTGGCAGCGCGCTAGCGCGCAATACTGGCAGAACACCCACTCGCAGTTCGCCCCGGCGGGCGCTTACATCTGCACACGAACCATTGTGAACGGCGCCGCTTTGACTTTGCGCACACCGCCGCGCTACCCTTCCGTTGACGTTAAGAAGACCGAAAAACAGGAGCGTGCGATGTTCTCGAACCGAGGCAGTCGAGCTGTATCGAAATCTTTACATCACTATCTCATTCTCTCCACGCTGTGCGCATCACTCGCACTGTTTGCTGCTGCGCCCGCACATAGCCAAAGCGCTTATCAAGACCCCGCTGGCCGTTACGCGCTGAGCGTGCCAAAGGGTTGGAAAATCGCTAACGCGAGTGCGCAAGCGCTGGTGCTCACGGCGCGCGAAGCCTCCGTCACCGTGACTTTCTCCGAGCAAGGCGATCCAGAGTCGGTGATCGACGCGATCATCGACCAGGTTGCTTCGCAGTGGCACGATTTCGAGGAACTCAAAGACGGGCCCGCCACGCTGGGCGCACAGCGCGGCGTGTTCACGCTCTGCTCCGGCAAGAACCCGAAAGGCGTTGCATCGTACTTCCGCGCTGCGGCTGCACCCATGGCCGGCGGCGTGCTGGTCATGATGGCATCCGTGCCGCAGGCGCGCTTCGCGGAACTAAAGAGCAGCCTCGAAGCGCTCGAACGCGGTGTCGCCCAAGCGGGCGCCAAAGGCGTGTCGGGGAGTGTGGGCGGCTCTGGAGCGGATCAAGCGGACGCACGCCTCGCGGCATTGGAAAAGGCCTACGCTGACGGCGTGCTTACGCAAGAAGAATTCGAAGCGAAGAAGCGCGCGCTCGGCGCCGGCAAGCAAGCTGCCGCAACAAACGGCAAAGACACCAAGCCCGTCAAAGCGGCTGCGGACAAGAACGCCAAGTACTACCGCATGCGCTACGTGAAGGTAATGGACAGCCAAGGCTGGGGTCAGCCGGTCGAAGCGTTCCGCATGCTGATTCCGTCCGACTGGAAGAGTGAGGGCGGCGTCAATTGGGTGCCAAACGTTGCGTGCCCCGGCAACATCGTGCAACTCAACTTCCGCGCGAACGCGCCGGATGGCGTCACCGGCGTCGAATTCTGGCCGCTCTACAACTGGGTTTCTGCCGACGAACCGATGACGCAGCAAATCCTGCAACAGCAAGCGCAGAACGGCCAAGGCTGCCAGCCCGGCCCGGCAGTGGGCGCGGCGGATTTCCTGCGAAACATGGTCGTACCGCAGCTACGGCGCGGCGCGCGGATCATCTCCGCCGAACGCATGGAGGGCGCCACGCGTGCGTTGCAGAAAAGTTTAGAGCCGCTCAACCAGCAGTTCGCCGCAGGTAACTTGCCAGTGCAGCGTGTTGGCGACGCAGGGCGCGTGCGCATCGCCTATAGAGCCGGCGCGCGCGACGTGGAGGAGTCGATCAGCGCTAACGTCTACGCGACCATCTCCATGATGATGAGCACCGCCGGTGCCATGCAAGGCGACCTGAACGCCAAAACGCGTTCGTATCAACTTATCGGACAAGACATCGTCGTCACACGCGCGCCGCGCGGCCAACTCGATGCGAACGGTGAATTGTTCGCGCTCATGCTCGGCTCGGTGCAAGTCAATCCGCAATATTTAGCGGCGGTGAGCCAATTCTTCGCCAACATCGCGCGCATCAACCAGCAGGCCGTGGCCGACCGCCAGCGCATCTGGCGCGACGCGCAGAATCACATCGAAAAAACACGCGCCGAAACGCGCGCCTATCAACAACAATCGCAAGACCGGATCAACGAGCAGTTCGGGCAAATGATTCGCGGCGTGGAAACGTTCGTCGACGCGAAGAGCAATGAACGCCTCGAACTCTCAGCCGGCTTCAATCAAGCGTGGCGCCATCCCAACGGCGATGTGCTGCTCAGCAACTCCCCCAACTTCGATCCGCGCGTGGTGCTGCAAGAGGATTGGCGCGAGTTGAAGAAGGGGCAGTAGCCAACAGATCTATCGGCCGTTACGTTCTTGCCTGATTGTCGGGAACGCGCCGGCGCTGAGACGGCCGCATCGCACGAGCGTTGGTAGTGTCCGGAGCCCCGCCCGAGCGGTTCTCGCTTGCCGCCGGGAGTGGCAGGTCTGGTAAGCTCTGCGCATCATGGACAGCAGCACCGAAACGCTCGCCTTAGCTATCGAGCGCGCGCGCAACTGGGTACACGAAGCGCAGCGCGTGGTGGTGCTCACCGGGGCCGGTGTTTCGACCGATTCAGGTATTCCCGACTTTCGCGGACCGCAAGGGGTGTGGACCAAGAATCCGGCTGCGGAAAAACAATCGACGTTGCAGCACTACGTTGCCGACGCCGAAGTGCGCAAAGCATCCTGGCGAGCTCGGCTTGATCATCCCGCGTGGCAAGCAAAGCCGAACGCGGGCCATCAGGCGTTAGTGGAACTGGAGCGGCGCGGGAAGCTGCACGCGCTCATTACCCAGAATATCGACGAATTGCACCAAATCGCGGGCAACTCTCCCGAGCGCGTGATAGAAGTGCACGGCACCGTGCGCAAAGTGCAGTGCCTGAACTGCGGCTGGCGCGCGCCGATGGCCGCCGCGCTTGAGCGTGTGCGCGCCGGCGAAGAAGATCCGGCGTGCCATAGCTGCGGCGGCATTTTGAAGAGCGCGACGATTTCCTTTGGTCAGGCACTGGTGCCAGAAGTGATCGAGCGTGCCATGCGCGCAGCGCGTGAAGCGCAGGTATTCATTGCGGTCGGCACTACGTTGCGCGTATTTCCCGTCGCCGATACTTTGCCCAAAGCACGAGAGGCCGGAGCGCGTATCGTCATTGTGAATGCGGAACCGACCGCAATGGATGATCTGGCCGATGCGGCGCTGCGCGGTTCGATCAGTGCCTTATTGCCAGCGGTCCTGGGCGAATAGAAATGGAGTTTTCTTCAGCCCGGCTGGGCCGAGCGAGCGGAGCGTCAGCGGCGACAGCCCAGTAGTTTTGCCTGCGCGCTGCGCTTGCTTGGGAAATTGCTCCGGCCTCACGTTCGCAAGCCCGCATACTCGCATTTCAACCTAGTTCGACCGACACCGGCGCGTGGTCCGAAGGACGTTCGAGCTTGCGCGGGGTTCGATCTATGCTGCACGAGCGGCAGCTCGATGCCAGCGCATCCGATAGCAAGATATGGTCGATGCGCAAACCCATGTTGCGACGAAACGCCATCATGCGGTAGTCCCACCAGCTGAAACTTTCTGGCGGTTGCTCGAATAGGCGAAAACTATCCTTGAAACCAAGCGCGAGCAGATCGAAGAACGCTTTGCGTTCCTTGTCACTGCACAAGACTTGCCCCTCCCAAGCTTTGGGATCGTGCACGTCCGCGTCGGCCGGCGCAATGTTCATGTCTCCCAGCACGACGAGCTTTGGATATCGCTTCAATTCCTCACGTAGCCAGTCGGCGCATGCACTCAGCCAAGCGAGCTTGTACTGATATTTTTCTGACTCGATGCTTTGGCCATTTGGAACATACACGCAGACCACGCGCAAGTCCGCGAAAGTGGCGGTGAGCACGCGACGTTGCTCGTCAGGGAAGTCGGGCAATCCTTTGAGAATACCAGTGGCTTCGCAACGGCTGAGAATGGCCACGCCGTTGTAAGTTTTTTGACCGCTAGCAGCGCAGAAATAACCGGCCTCGCGCAGCGTGTCAGCTGGGAAGCGCGCATCTTCGAGCTTGGTTTCTTGCAAGCACAACACGTCGGGCTGCTGTTGCTGCAGCCAACTCAGCACATGCGGCAGGCGAACGTTGAGCGAATTAACGTTCCACGTTGCCAGCTTCATTGCTTGGGCTGGGCATTACCCTCAGGCGCTGGCTCTGACGCTGATGTGGCGGGCGCGGACTCGCCACTGTCGGCGGGCGGCTTGGACGCGGTGCGCTGAGTCTGTTCAGCTTTCACGCCCGGATTGGTTTTCGGATACCCGGCTGTATCCAACGTGCTATTCCAAGCGCCGGCTTCAAATCCCTTGATTGGTTTCAATTTCCCTACGACCAAGGTGGGCACTTCGAGCGCACCGACCAACTTGGTCAGCGCCGTCGCGTCCGTTGGCGAAGCGGACGGATCCTTTTGTGCATAGGGAACGCCGCGCTTTTGCAGCAGATCGCGCGCGAGCTTGCAGGGTTCACCGCAATCGGTCGTGTACATCAATACCGGGTATTTTTTCGCGGCTTCGCGCGTCGCGTAAGGCAGTGCGGTGTCGGCCGCCTTATCCGCCGCGGCTTTCTTCTCGATTTTCTTGGCGGTCCGAGGCGGCGGCATATCGCTGTAAGTGATGCGCCCGTCCTGATCGACGTAGCGGTACAGTTCGCCCGCGTAGGCTGATTGCGCCAACCAGATAGTCAAGATTGATGCCGCGAGTCTCATACCGTTTCCTCAAGATTTGTGCAAAGTATAGAGGAAATAAACGCAACAAATGGGAATTTGGCTACAGCGTCACAGCGTCGCAAGACGTTGCCACCCTTTGCATTGTGCAACAAGGCGTTAGCAGCGCGCGGCAGGCGTTCCCGAGCTAGGCGGCCACCAAGCCGTTGTGCCGTAGCAACGCATCGACAGTCGGCGCGCGCCCGCGAAAGGCCATGAACGATTCCATCGCCGGACGGCTGCCGCCGACCGCGAGCACCTCTTCGCGGAAACGTTGCCCCGCTTGCTTGCTGAGCACGCCAAGTTCTTCGAACAGCGCATACGCATCGGCAGAGAGCACTTCTGCCCACTTGTAGCTGTAGTACCCGGCGGCGTAGCCACCCGCAAAAATGTGCGAGAAGCTGTTCGGGAAGCGGTTGTACGGCGGATAGGTGACGACGGCCACGCGCTTGCGGATGGCCTCCAGCAATTGCTGCGGCGTTTGCGCGTTAGCGGGATCGAAGTCATGATGCAAATGCATATCGAACAGCGAGAATTCAATTTGACGCATCATCTGCATGCCGCTTTGAAAGTTTTTCGCGGCCACCATCTTGTCGAATAGAGCGCGCGGCAGGCTCGCGCCGGTATCAACATGGCGCGTCATGTGCTGCAGCACCTCCCACTCCCAGCAAAAGTTTTCCATGAACTGGCTCGGCAGTTCGACCGCATCCCATTCGACACCGTTGATACCCGCCACGCCGAGCTGCTCGACGCGCGTGAGCAAATGATGCAGGCCATGACCAAACTCATGGAACAGGGTCATCACTTCATCGTGAGTGAATAGCGCCGGGCGCACTTTGCCGTCCTCGCCAGTGACCGGTCCCGGGAAATTGCAGTTGAGGTAAGCCACCGGCGTTTGTATGCCGGCACCTGTGCGCCGGCGCGTGATGGCATCATCCATCCAAGCCCCACCACGCTTCGTCGCGCGCGCGTACAAGTCCAAATAGAACTGGCCGATCAGTGCGCCGCTGGCATCGCGAACGTCAAAGAACTTCACATCCGGGTGCCACGAAGGCGCCTGCGAGGTGTTTATACTTAGGCCATATATAGTCTGAATGACTCGAAACATGCCGCTTAAGGCGATATCCTCCGGAAAGTATTGTTTAATCTCTTGCTCCGAAAAGGCGTAGCGCTGGGCGCGTAGCTTTTCCGAGGCGTACGCGATATCCCACGCTTGCAATGACTCCAAGGCTAGTTCGGCGCGCGCGAATTCGCGCAGCTGCTGCATGTCGCGCTCGGCGAAGCGCTTGGCCTTGGCCGCCAAGTCGTTCAAGAAATTCAGCACCTCTTCGGGGGACTGCGCCATCTTCGGCACCAGCGAGACTTCGGCGAAGCTGCGATAGCCCAGCAGTTGAGCTTCTTCGCGGCGCAGTTTGAGGATGGCGGCGATGATTTGCGTGTTGTCGAATTTCGCCTCGCCGAACTCCGATGCGCGCGTCGAGTAAGCATGGTAAAGCTTCTCGCGCAGAGTGCGATCATCGGCATATTGCATCACCGGGAAGTAACATGGCATGCGCAGCGTCAGTTTCCAACCGCTTTTGCCGTCTGCCTTAGCTTCCGTGGCGGCGGCCGCGAGCACGTCTTCGGGCACGCCGCGCAGCATGGCTTTGTCCTCGATATGCCAGGCGAACGCGTTGGTCGCATCGAGCAAGTTCTCTTCGAACTTTGCCGCCAGCGAGGACAATTCTTCTTGAATCTGCTTGAAGCGCGCTTTCTGGTCCGCGGGAAGTTCCGCGCCGCCTAAGCGGAAATCGCGCAAATCGTTCTCGATGATCTTCTTCTGCGCGCGCGTCAAAGATTCGAACTCTGCGGATGCGCGCAATTGCTTGAACTTGGCGAACAGATCCTCATCCTGCCCGACTTCGGCATGAAATTGCGCGATTTTCGGCAGATTCTCGTTGTACACCTCGCGCAGCTCGGGCGAATCGAGCACGCTGTGCAAGTGACCGACTTGGCCCCAGGCGCGCGATAGCCGCTCGCCGCTATCCTCCATCGGCTGCACGAAATTCGCCCAGGTCGGCGCGGCCGTATCGGCCTTGAGGCGTTCAATCAGGCTGCGGTTCTCGGCGAGCAAACTAGCCACTGCGGGCGTGATGTGTTCGACCTTAATGTCGGAGAAGCGCGGCAATCCGGAAAAGTCCAGCAAAGGGTTCATATCGGCTTTCAAGGCGATTGGTCGGTGCTGCGGGCGCGCCGAGCACGGCAAAAAGGCAATATTATAGAGACCCTTGATCGCGCGACTGGTTCAGTTGCCAGCAATTGTTCATGCGGCGCCACAACCCTGAAGCAAAAAGCGCAGCAGCCCATCCGCCCAGTGCAAAGCCGATGTCGCCGCGCGCGCGCGCGGGGGACGGCGCGCACCCCGTTCAAGTTTCTGCGACGCGTATCGACAGCGTTGACGTAGCGCGCGGCTGCGCCATCGCCATGATGTTCGCTTATCACTTCTGCTTCGATCTGAACTATTTCGGCGTTCTCCAGCAAGATTTCTACAACGATGCGCGCTGGATCGCGTGGCGTACCGCGATCCTGAGTTCGTTTCTGCTGCTGGCGGGGGTCGGCTTGTCGCTCGCGCACGCGGGCCGCTGGCACTGGCCGCGTTTCTGGCGGCGCTTGGCGCAAATCGCGGCTTGCGCGTTGCTGGTGAGTATCGGCAGCTATCTGGCGTTTCCGGACAGCTGGATTTACTTCGGCGTATTGCACCACATTGCGCTGGCGAGTGTGTTGGCGCTGCCCTTCTTGCGTGTGCCTCGCATCGCGCTCGCTGCCGGCCTCGCGCTGACCGCGCTTGGTGCGAGCGTTCAGGCCGCTTTCTTCGATGCGAAACCGTGGCATTGGTTCGGGTTGATGAGCTTCAAGCCCCGCACCGAGGACTACGTGCCGCTGCTGCCTTGGTTCGGCGTGGTACTGGTAGGGGTGAGCCTAGGCGCCTACCTGGGGCAAGGCGAACGCAAAGCGCGATTGCTCAAGTTGCGCGTCAGCCGTATGCCGGCGCGCGTACTGGCCTGGGCCGGACGGCACAGCCTGCTGCTTTATATGCTGCATCAGCCGATTTTTATTGGGGCGTTGCTGCTGGTGCTCGGCACACCTAGCGTGCGCTAGCGGGCGATGCCAATTAGTGCCGAGAGCGCGCGCGCCATAGGCCGACCAGAGCGAGCACAGACAGCGCCAGCGCACTGGGCTCCGGCACGGCGGCTGCAAAAAGCCGATCAGCGAGCACATCGTGAATCGCGGCGGTGGGATGGATGCCGTCCCAAAACAGGTACTCATCGGGATTGGCGCACACCGTGCCTTGCTGGGTGGGATCGACGCCGCCAGGCCTGGTTGGGTCAATCAAGGCGCCGGTGAACAACAGATCATCGCCGGTATAACAGCGCTGGGTGATGTTGGTTAGGCCGAATGCCGAAGGGCTGGCCACTACCTGCTGCAACAAGCCGTAAAGATCGAAACTGATGATGTTTGGGTTGGCGAAGCTAGCAAGCACCCCGTCCAGCGCGGTATTAAAACCGATGGCGGCCGAGGTGGCGAGTTGACGCACTTGCTGGGCATTGGCGGGCGGCAGCAACGCAAGTTGTTCGGCAATGCGCGGCACCAGCGAAAGATTGGGCGCATTGGGCACTAGGAAATGGCGCCCGCCGCGGGCGCTCAAGGTGCCGAGCACCGTGCCCAGATCGCCCACTGCGTTTGCAATGCCAGCCTGCGCGATCGCGGCCGCATTGGCGGGATCGCTCAGAGCAGCCCGAACCGCGTCCTGCAGATTGTTCGCGCCGGCGAAGACGACGTACAGCGCGTCGGGGTCGACTACCGGGTTCGCAGCATTGAATTGGTTGAGTTGGGACAGGACGTCGAAGTTAACGTCGACACCCGGAAAGATTGCTTCGAATACGTGGGTATCCGTGCGCGCGCCGCCATACGCAAAATTGTTGCCGCCGGCCAGTGACGGCGTCAAGCCTAAGCCGAGCTTCTGCGCCAGCAACTCAACGGCCACCGGGCCGTTGCTCGCCCGGCCCTGAAAGTAAGGGGCGCCCGGGGCCGGCTTTACCGGCAGAAAACTCAACCCGCTTGAGGCAAGGAAGATGTTGCCGCTGTCCGACAAGCTATCCCCAAGCACGTAGATGTTACTGTACGGCCCCGCCCATGTCCCGGTGGCAACGGTCAGGGACAGTGCGGCAAACAAGCAGGTAAGCTTCTTCATCTTCTCCTCCCATAAAGTGTGCTTTGGTCCGAGTCTAGCGACCGAGACGGCGGCAATTGGGAATAGTACTCGGAATCGTACCCTTGGGACAGGGTAAGGACCAAGCTTTAACGCGACTCGAAAATCGCGTGCCCGTCGACCAGCGTGAGGCAAACTTTGCCTTCTAGCTCGTAGCCGATGAATGGCGTATTCCTGCCTTGGCTCTTGAGCGAGCGCGGTTCGACTTTCCAACGCGCGCTCGGATCAAAGATGCATATGTCGGCGTTATGCCCCGGCGCGAGATGTCCCGCATCGATACCGAGCACGCGCGCGGCGTCGCAGGTGATGCGCGCCAGCGCTTGCGGCAATGGCACGCGGGCTTGTGCAGCCCATTTGAGCGTCAGCGGCAGCAGCAGCTCCAAGGCCGAGGCTCCCGGCTCGGCTTCTGCGAACGGCACTTGTTTTGCGTCGTCGTCGACCGGGGTGTGATCGGAGCAGATCACGTCGATGGTGCCGTCCTGCGCCGCGCCGCGCAGCGCATCGCGGTCGCGCACGCTGCGCAATGGCGGTATCAGGTGGCAATGGGAATCGAAATAACCGATATCGACTTCGCTCAAGTGCAAATGATGCACGGCGACGTCGCATGTTACGGCCACGCCGCGCGCCTTGGCTTGCTTGACCAGCGCCACGCCTTCGGCACTCGACAAGCGGCAGAGGTGCACCCGCGCGCGGTGCTTCTCGGCGAGCGTTAGGATGGTCTGCAGCGCGATCGTCTCCGCCACCACCGGGATCGCGGGCAGGCCGAGCCGCGTGGCTACTTCGCCGTCATGCGCAACGCCGCCTTTGCTCAGGTATGAATCCTGGGGACGCAGCCAAACGGCAAAACCGAACGTTGCCGCATAAGCCAGCGCGCGCGAGAGCACCTGTGTATCGGCGATGGGCGCGTCGGCGTGCGAGAACGCGACGCAGCCGGATTCGAGCAGCTGCGACATCTCGGTGAGCTGCTCGCCTTTGAGTCCCACGGTGAGCGCGCCGATGGGATAGACGTGCGCTTGGTTCAATTGCCGCGCGCGGTGTTTGAGCATTTCCACCAATCCGGGTTCGTCCAGCGGCGGATCGGTGTCGGGCAGACACGCAAGGCTGGTAACGCCCCCCGCGACCGCCGCCGCCATCTCCGATTCGAGCGTAGCCTTGTACTCAAAACCAGGTTCGCGCAGCCGCGCGGCGATATCGACCAAGCCGGGGCAAACGATCTTGCCGGACGCATCGATGACTTTGTTGGCGTGGAACTCGGCTGGAGCATGGCCGACCGCAACGACCTTGCCGGCAGCAAGGTAGAGATCGCGCTGTGCATCGGTATTGCTCTTGGGGTCGATGAGCCGGCCGCCGCGGATGTGGATCTTCATGCGCGCGCTCGCCTCAATTGCCCGCCAGGATGCTCATCACCGCCATTCGCACGGCGATGCCGAACGTGACTTGCGGCAAGATGACCGACTGGCGGCCGTCGGCGACGGCCGAGTCGATTTCCACACCGCGGTTCATCGGGCCAGGATGCATCACGATCGCATCCGGCTTGGCCAGCGCGAGTTTGTCCGGCGTCAGACCATAGTTAAAGAAGAACTCTTGCGCGCTGGGCAGCAGCGCGCCGTTCATGCGCTCATTCTGCAGGCGCAGCATCATAATCACGTCAACATCTTTCAGCCCGGCGCGCATGTCGTGAAACACGCGCACGCCGAGGTTTTCCACATGGCTTGGCAATAGCGTCTTCGGGCCGATCACCCGCAACTCCGGCACGCCGAGGGTGGTGAGGGCGTGGATCTCCGAGCGCGCCACGCGCGAATGCAAAATGTCGCCGACGATGGCCACACGCAAATTGTTGAAGCCGCCTTTGTAGTGGCGAATGGTGTAGACGTCGAGCAAACCTTGCGTCGGATGAGCATGGCGGCCGTCGCCGGCGTTGACGACGTGGATGCCGGGGGCGACATGGCGCGCGATGAGGTGGGGCGCTCCGCTCGCGGAGTGCCGAACTACAAACATATCCGCGTGCATGGCCGACAAGTTGGCGATAGTGTCGAGCAACGTCTCGCCCTTGCTGGTGCTGGAGACGCCGACGTTGAGGTTGACTACATCCGCCGACAAGCGCTTGGCGGCAATCTCGAAGGTCGTGCGCGTGCGCGTCGAAGGCTCGAAGAAAAGATTGAACACCGCCTTGCCGCGCAGCAGCGGCAGCTTCTTCACGTCGCGCTCGGCGACGTCGACGAAAGAAGCCGCAGTATCGAGGATGTGCTGCAGAATATCTGCGGACAATCCCTCAATGGTCAATAAATGTTGTAGCGCGCCGTGTTCGTCCAGCTGCGGATTGCCACGGGCCGCGCGCATCAAACTTTCCGCTCCAGTTTGAAGCGCAGCTCGGCGTTCGCGCCCTGCTCGAGGACCAAGACCTGATCGCGTGGCAGGCTCAATTTGGCACCGACAAAATCCGCGGCGATGGGCAGTTCGCGCTCATCGCGATCGATGAGCACGGCCAATTGAATGCGGGCGGGGCGACCGTAGTCGAACAACTCGTTCATCGCGGCGCGAATTGTACGGCCAGTGTAGAGCACGTCGTCAACCAGAATGATATGGCGCGCCTCGGCATTGAACGGAATATCGGAGCGCTTTGCGTTCGGGTGTAAACCGATGCGGCCGAAATCGTCCCGGTAAAACGTGATATCCAGCGTACCAACCGGTGTATCAATTCCCAATTCAGATTGGAGGCGATTGGCCAGCCAGACCCCGCCGGTGTATATGCCCACCAATGCCGTTTCCGCAGTAACAACCGGGCGCAATTGCGCGCACAACTGCGCTAGGAGTTGGTTCGGATCGGGCAGTGCCATGGCCGCAGTCACGGTATTCGTCCCGGCAACGCATCGAAGAAAGATTGCAGAATAACTTGCGCGGCGACACGGTCGAGCCACGCCTTTTGCCGCTTGCCTTGCACCCCTTGGGCGCTGAGGGCTTGCTGCGCCGCGTTGGAACTCAACTGCTCATTGCAGTACTCGACGGTAATTTTGAAGCGGCCCTGCAAGCGCTGCGCAAACTTGCGCACCAGCGGCGCGAGCGCGTGCGCGCGACCATCCTCATGCGCCGGCATGCCGACCACGAACAACGCCGGGCGCCATTCACTCACCAAAGCCGCGATCGCATCCAACTTCGCCTCATTGCTCACACCTTCGATCGTCGTCAGCGGATGCGCAATGCGCAACGCCAAGTCACCGCTGGCTACCCCGATGCGCTTCTCGCCGAAATCAAACGCCAGAACGCTGCCACGCCGCGGTAACGCGGCTGGCGGCGGATCGGGCGTGGCCGCAGTCATCGTATTTGTACCAGAACGCTGCCATGCCGCGGCAACGCGGCGGGCGGCGAATCGGGCGTGGCCGCAGTCATCGTACTTGTACCAGAACGCTGCCATGCCGCGGTAACGCGGCGGGCGGTGAATTTGGCGTGGCAGCATTCATCGTGCTTGTACCAGAACGCTGCCACGCCGCGGTAACGCGGCGGGCGGCGAATCGGGCGTGGCCGCAGTCATCGTACTTGTACCAGAACGCTGCCATACCGCGGCAATGCGGCGGGCAGCGAATTTGGCGTGGGTAGAGTCATGGAGTCTGCTGCGGAAAGAGGTTCGCCTTTACCGGGGCTTGGAATCGAGGAGGAGATCGTCACGAAGTAACGTCTGCCTGCAAAGCATCGCCCGCGCTGCAGGGCGGCTTTTGTTGCTACGCGTGTCCGGCGACGTCCGAAAGTGTGGCGTAGTTCACTCCCAGTATGCCCATTGCTGCTGGCAGTCTTTCTTCCGGCGATAACTTAAATATGACATCGGGTTCGGCTTCCACTGTGAGCCAGCCGTTGGCTTTGATTTCGTCTTCCAGTTGTCCCGCTGACCAGCCCGCGTAGCCCAGGGAGATCAACATGCGATCTGGGCCTTTGCCTTCACTAACCGACTGCAAAATATCCTTGGACGTAGTCAAGCCGACCGAATCCTGCACCACCAGAGTCGACTGCCAACTGCCGATGGGTTGATGCAACACGAAACCGCGATCGGTTTGCACCGGACCCCCGAAATACACCGGCAACTTGGCGACTTCTTCGCTTGGCGCCGCGATTTCGATTTGCTTAAAAAGGGAACCCAGGTTGAGTTCCGTGGGTCGATTGACGACGATGCCCAACGCGCCCTGATCGTTGTGCTCGCAGATGAAAGTCAGCGTGCGCGCGAAGTTTGGGTCGACCATGTTCGGCATCGCGATCAGGAAGTGATTGGTCAGGTTAACATTCTTCATCAACTTCATTATCCCATAATAAGATAAGCATCATGCGCTACGCACGCGCTTTGTTCTGGTTCCGCCGTGATCTGCGCTGTCACGACAATGCCGGCCTTTATGAGGCGCTGCGTCAATCGGCAGCGGTGCACTGCGTCTTTGTTTTTGACCGCGCCATTCTGGAAAAGTTGAGCCAGCGTAAGGATCGCCGCGTGGAGTTCATCTGGCGCAGCGTAAGCGATCTTCAGCGTGACTTGCGCGCGCTGGGCGGGGAGCTTCAAATTGTCCACGCGGTAGCGCAGGATTTGATTCCGCAACTGGCGGTGCAATTGAGCGCCGATGCCGTATTCGCCAATCACGACTACGAGCCGGTGGCGATCGTGCGCGACGACCGCGTGCAAGCAGCCCTTGGTGCCAGCGGTATCGGTTTTCACGCGTTCAAGGATCAGTCGGTTTTCGACAAGAGCGAAATCCTGACTCAGGCCGGCAAGCCATACGCGGTGTTCACGCCATACAAGAATGCATGGCTCGCGAAAGTGGACGACTTTTATCTGAAGTCGTATCCGGTTGCGAAGTATCGCGATAACTTCGCTCCTTCGCGCCGGCCGGCCCCGCTACCGAGCTTGGAATCGCTTGGGTTCGAACCGACCAATCTGCTCGCGCTCGGACTGAAGCCGGGATCGATCGGTGCGCGCGAATTGTTGGAGGATTTTAAGGCGCGCATTGACCACTACAAGGCGCGGCGCGACTACCCGGGCGTCAAAGGCGTTTCCTATCTTTCGGTACATCAGCGCTTCGGCACGATTTCGATCAGAGAATTAGCGCGTTTCGCGCACGCGCTGCGCAACGAAGGCGCGGCCACTTGGTTGAGCGAGCTGATCTGGCGCGATTTCTATTTCCAGATTCTGTGGCACTTTCCGCACGTGGTTGAGCATGCTTTCAAGCGCGAGTACGAAACGCTCGAGTTCGAAAACAGGCGGGACTATTTCGATGCTTGGTGCAATGCGAGCACCGGCTACCCCATCATCGATGCCGCGATGCGCCAACTTAGTCAAACCGGGTATATGCACAACCGCCTGCGCATGATCGTTGCGTCGTACTTGGTGAAAGATCTGCTGATCGATTGGCGTTGGGGCGAGCGCTACTTCGCCGAAGCCTTGAACGATTTCGACCTCGCCGCGAACAACGGCGGCTGGCAGTGGGCAGCCTCCACCGGTTGCGATGCGCAACCTTATTTCCGGATTTTCAATCCCGTTACCCAGTCGCAGCGATTCGATCCGGATGGGCGCTTTTTGAGGCGTTACCTGCCAGAGTTGGCGCAGTGCCCGGATGAGCATATTCACGCCCCCTGGCTCATGAGTAGCGCGCAGCAACTCGCAGCCAATTTGCGTATTGGGCACGACTACCCCGGTCCGCTGGTCGATCATGCCGCCCAGCGCGCCAAGGCACTCGCTCTGTTTACCCGGGCCAAGAAAGAAAATATATCTAAATCAAATGCTTAGATCTAATGAAAATCATGAGGCCCGGTTAAGCGATTTCACCTTGGCGCAGCGCGGCGAGGCGCCCACAATGCGAAGCGTTGGTACTGAGTTTCTCGATCCGATTGCCCCTAACACTTTGAAAGGAACTGCTATGAAATGGACCACCCCCGCCGCTACCGATCTGCGCTTTGGCTTCGAAGTCACGATGTACATCGCAGCTCGCTAAGCTAAGTCAGTAAATCAGCTTTGACCAAAAAAGCCGCTGAAAAGCGGCTTTTTTGTTGTGCCTTTCCGATCGCTTGAGTTCCCCAGTAGCCGCACCGGGTTCGCCGAGCAGAGCGAATCCGATTGCCGGCGAGGCGATTAGCTCTCTCTGTCACCGGACAGGCGTCGGCTGAACTGGCTTGAACTTGTCGATTTCCCTTGTACGCAATCGACTAGGAACAAGGAGATCGCAACCATGGCCACTAATTCGATTCAACTGCACCGCGTGCTGCGTGCCAGCCCGGAGCGGGTCTATCGCGCGTTTCTCGAGCCTGAGGCGAAGGCCAAGTGGCTGCCGCCCAATGGATTTACCGGCAAAGTGCAGCATTCGGACGCCAGGGTGGGCGGCACTTACAAGATGTCATTCACAAATTTCACCACCGGCAAGAGCCACTCATTCGGCGGCACCTATCTGGAGCTGGTGCCCCACCAGCGCATCCGCTACACCGACCGTTTCGACGATCCAAATTTGCCGGGCGAAATGCAGGTAACGGTGACGCTTCGCAAAGTTTCGTGCGGGACCGAGCTAAATATCCTGCAAGAGGGGTTGCCGGAGGTTATTCCGCTCGAGGCCTGTTATCTGGGTTGGCAAGAATCGCTAACGCTGCTCGCCCACTTGGTCGAGGCGGAAATCCCGGATTGACGCAGACGAACTACGGCTACTCGCTGACGAGCTGATCCCCGCGCGTGAACGTCCAGGTGCGGGTGATGTGCAGGATATCGGTGTCTTTACTGATGTCGGCCGGAAAGCGGCTGTAGGGGCCGGCGAGCTCGACGATGCGGATCGCGGCGGCGTCCAGCACTTTCTGCCCCGAGGAGCGATTGATCTCCACGCTCTCCACTGCGCCGTCTGAGTTGATTGCCACGGTCAACTGCAGGCTGCCGTAAATGCGTCGCTGCTTCGCCGCCTCGGGATAGTTGGTGTTGCCCACGCGCTCGACCTTGGCGCGCCACTCTTCGATGTATTGCGCGAAACGGAACTCTGCTGTGCGCGCACCGATGAACTTCCGGCGCGGCCTCTTCTGATATTCGTCGTAGTTCTTCGCTATCTGTGCTTCCAGCCGGGCGATCTCGCTGCTGCGGCGCATCAGTTCGGAGGCGCTCGGCAGTTGCGGCTTCTGCGGCTCGGTTACCGGCGCTGGCTCGAGCGGTTCCGGCGCTGGGGTAACTTGAGCTTGCGGTTGCGGGTGCAATTCCGGCGGCTCAGGTGGCGTGAATTTGTTCTCCAGGCGCACGACTTTCACTTCCGGCTGCGGTATGGGTACAGGCGCAGGCTCCGGACGTGGCGCTTGCACCACAGCCGGTGGCATGGGTGCGGGTAGCGCTTCGGGCGCCGCGGCAGGCATATGCGCTGGGCGCGGCTGCGGCTTGGCTTCGGCGGGTGCCGCCTCGGCTTGCGCCGACGCGGTCGAGCGCAGCCCGGTGTTTGCCGCCATCTGCACCGTGGGGCGCGCTGCTGGCTGCGGCGTTGGCGCACGATCCTCACGCGGCGGGGCCTGAATGCTCGGTTGAGTTTGCGCCGCTGCGCGCGGTTCCACCTTGATCACACGCGCGGAATTCGGCGCCGTGGTACTCGGCGCCGGTGAGGGCGGCCAACTGCTGTCCGCGCGTTCGGAGGGGCGCGGCTGATAGTGGGGCGGCACGGTGAAAGTAGTGCTCGGCTGCTCGATCGCGCGCTCGGACTTTAGCTGCGTCATCAATTCGCGCGCCTCGCGCTCGAGTGCTGCGATGCGTTCATGCACTTCCGCTTCTTGTTGAGTGAGCGCTGGTGTGGCGGCAGGGGGCGGCGGTTCCGGCTCGGGCGGGGTGCTTGCTTGCGCCGGTTGCTCTGCCGCAGGAGGTGGTGGCGGCTCGCTCTGCACCGCAACCGGCTCGGGCGCACGCGATGCCGGCGCGCTCGCGGGTGCAGGAGCGGGAACAGGCGCGGCCGCGCGCGGTTTGGATTGATTCTTAGCGCTCTTGCGTACCGGTTTGGCCGCGGGCGGAGACGGCGCGGCGCCGTCTTTGAATTCCGCATCGCCGACCGGCAGCGGACTCTTGGCCAAGCGCTCCGCGTCGGTATTGCCGCCGCCGTCTAAATTAGCCTGCGCCAATGCTTGCGCCTGGTCGGGCCGCGTTTCAGACTTGCTGTTGACCAACACCACGTTGAGCGAACTTGCGAGCTTCGCATCAGGTGGCGGCTGGCGAAACTGCAAGCCGAGCAGCACAATGGCATGCAGCGTGGCGGAAACGAACAACGCAGTTTGAAAGCGCTCCGCTACGCTCAACTGCATCATCAAGGAGCGCCCGTTGCCGGCCCGACTAGCGGATTGGATCTTCGATTTGGCCTGAGCCTGCAACGCGTATGCCTATAGTTATCCAGGTTCCGAAGGTAACAGCGCAAGCGCGGCGCCCACGCGGCTCACACGAAACACGCGCATTGTAGGGCAAAGCGCTACGTTGTCACAATTAACGATAGTTCTTTACGGTCTTAATACTGGCAATAGTAATAAGTTGTGAATATTAGCCATAGCCACATGCTGAAATGATCTGGTACGGGTATCCGTCAACAGGTGCGGCAAGGCGGTGCTAACCGCGCCTCACCTCGCAATCGACCTCGAGCGTCCAGAGGTCGATTGAGCGAATTGCAACACGGGCGTTCGAGCCGGGCGCGAGGTCGGCGCCGTGTGCTTTCGTGTAGAGCGGGATATCGTCAAAGCGCACCAAGTTTTCGCGCAGCGCAGTGACGTTGGCCTCCATAGCGCCTTCTTGTTGCAGATAGCGCAGACACCAGTAGCGTTCCAAAGTGCGCTGCACCTCGGCATAGGCGTCGTACGCGGCCTCGAAATCGCGCACCACGGCGAGCAACTGCTCGTCGCGCTGGTAGGGCGCAGCCGCGCCCTGCAGCAGCGCTAACAGTTGGCGTTGATTAACCAAATCGACGTAGCGCCGCAGCGGCGAACTTGACCATGCATACTGTTTGACGCCCAAGCCTTCGTGCGGGGCGGCCTGCACGCTCATCGCCGTGCGGTTGTTCGTTTGCGTTCGGTAGATGCCGGCGACATCAGCTTCAGCTAAACGCCGGCCCCATTCGGTGTTGGCGAAGATCATCAGCTCAGCCACGAGCTTGTCAATCGGCGAGCCGCGCGGACGCGGCACGATGCGAACGCGATCATTCTCGACATAAAAGTTGTAGTCGACGCGCGTGCCGGTATCGGGCTTGCCGCGCCCGAGCTCGAGTTGCTTAGCAAGTTCCCAAAGCGTGCGCAATTCGTGCTTGAACGGGTATTCGGCACTGTTGCCGACGCCTGCCAGCGCGCTTTCATTGAAGTGCTGCTCGAGCGTGCTGTGGCGCAGGTTCGCCTCGATGCGCACGCGCTCGGCGCGGCTCTCAATCGCGCGCACGGCAAAGTCGGGGTCAATGGTGATGTACATCGAAAGCGCCGGGCAATCACGGCCTTCGAGCAAAGTGAAAATCTCGATCAGCGACTGCGGCAGCATGGTGATCTTGTCGCCGGGGAAATACACCGTCGACAGCCGCGTGCGCGCGGCGTGGTCGATCTCGCTGCCCGGCGGGATGCCGAGCGCCGGCGCGGCGATATGCACGCCGATCTGCCAGCCGCCGCCGCGCAGCGCGGTTACGGAAAAAGCATCGTCGATTTCCGTCGTCGTCGTGTCATCGATGCTGAACGCGGTCACCGGTGCCAATGGCAGCGCGCCGGCAAGCGGCGCCGCAGCGAGCGCTTCAAGCGGCCCGAAACCGGTGCCGCGCGGGAAATGCTCGAATAGAAACTTGCTTAGGTGGTACTGCTGCGGCGAAGCGAACGCCCCACAGGCGACCAAGAGCTGCAGCGGCGATTCGTGGGTCAGCTTGGCGGCTTCTTCTAGCGCCTTGTGTTCCACGCCGTTTTTGTCCGGCTTGAACAACAACGTGCTTACCATGGGGCGAAACGCTTCGGGCAGTTGGCGCGCGCGCAGCTGTTCGACGAAACGCGCTTTCTGTTCCTCCTGCAGGCGTTTGCGCTCCGCGCCTGCCAGTGCAGCTTTGAGCGCGTCCTCCGGCGCTGCCTTGTAACGGCCTTTGCCCTTCTTATAGAAATACATCGGCGCACCGTGCAGACGCATCAGCAGCGCCGCCGATTCCACCGGCGTTGGCTCGTGACCGAAGTATTCGCGGCCAAGTTCAGCGAAGCCAAACTCCTCTTGGCTGCTGACTTGCCAGAGAAAGTCGATATCGACTTCGTCCGCTGTTTGTTGCGCCGCTTGCATCAACTCGCCTGGGCTAGGTTGGTTGAAGCGCAGCAGCACGTTCGCCGCCTTAATCTTGCTGCGCTTGCCGTGCAGTGCCTCGACCTGCAGCGAAGTGTCGTTGTCGGCGAGCACGGTGCCGACTTTGAAACCGCCGTCTTCTTCGTAGTAGACGTTCATGGCCTACGGCAGCATTGCGGCGAAGCGCAACACGTCGTCGAGATAACGCTCGAAGTCCGCAAAGCCATGATCGCCGCCTGGGTGAATGACTTGCTGCGCGCCGCGGTAGTAGTCGGCAGCGATACGGTAGTCAAGCAACTCATCGCCCGTGGCATGGATGAGCATGTAGCGCTGGGGATCGCGTAGGCGCTCGATGCGCATGGCGTCGAGCTCGTCTAAATGCTGCTGCGTCAATTCGTAGGTTTGGCCGGTGTATAGATTTCTTTGCGCGCCCAGGTAGGCGCGTAAGCCCTGCGCCGGCGTAATCGCCGGGTTGATCACAACGGCGCGCAGCGCCGGCGAGCGCTCGACCAAGGCGGTGGCGTAGTAGCCGCCGAGCGAACTGCCGACCAAGGTGGTCTCGCGGTGCAGCATGGCGCCTTGGTCCGCGAGCAGATCTTGGAGTTGACGCAACGCGGCACCCGGCGCATACGGTAGTGCTGGGCAGACGAACTCCTGCTCGCGGCCGATGGCGCGCAAGCGTTGCTGCAACAGGCGCGCCTTATGCGACGCCGGCGAACTATTGAAGCCGTGGATGTAGATGAGCACAGGGGGAGAAGTCGCTGCAGGCAGGCACTAGCCTGCGAGAGGGCGTATTTTACCATCGCAAGGCGTCGCTTCCGCGCCAGCGCCGCGGCCGCGACGCCCGGGTTATGGCGACTCCGCAAGAGCGCGCTTGCCGTCTTTCTTCATGCGCAAGCAACCGAGCTTCACAAGGTGAATTCTGATAGCGTAATGGGTAGGATACCGGTACATTCGCGGAGACCTGGATGAAGATCGACATCGAAGCGCTGACCGAGACTGAACTCATCGACCTCAACCACAAGATCGTCGAGCGGCTGCGGTTTCTAGAACAAACGCGCGCCCACCACCGCATGCTCGACTTCGCCATCGGCGACCGCGTGATGTTTGCCCCAGATGCGGGCACGCCTGTCGCCGGAATCTTGATGCGCTACAACAAGAAAACCGTAACGGTTATCAGCGATAGCGGACAACACTGGAACGTGTCCCCGGGCTTGCTGCGCAAGGCGCCGCCCGCGCATGCTGAACCCACGCCGTCGAACGTGATCACTTTGAAGCCGAAGTAGGTCTTTACCTAGGTCGGCCCAGCGCCGACCAGTGCGTGAGCGGCTAGCGGAGAAGGGAAACCTGCGATCTAGAACGCTGCGTTGTGTGAATTCGCCCGCGAGCCGACTGATACATTGCACCACGCTTTGTGCAAGATGCCGCGGTTGCCGACATTGGAACTCAGCGACGAAGTTGGCATGCGATTTGTGGCGCCGATATTTCTGCGGGCAAACAAACGTTCTCCTAAGCCGACGACGAAGTTCTATAACTTTTCCCTCGGTCGTAGAATCAGGCAACGGTCTTCGACGCACTGGTTGCGCCCGAACCCAACGGCTTGATCATGCCGTCGCTAGCTGATGCTCGCGACAGATCTTTTCGGTTTGATCCGCTTCGAGTTCGACTTGCAAAAGCCCGCAAAATGCCTGACCAGCCTTGCGCTGATGGAAGCGACAAGTCTTACATTGACCGAAACTGCGAAAGTCGTTCGCCGCGACGAGGCCGTGCAGTAGCTCAGTCAACTCCTCTTCGAGCGCACGCGCGCCTTTGCTGCGCATCCGGTTTTCCAGGTCGCGCCAGCTCGAGGGGGGGTAGGTGAGCTGCAAAAGACGTTTGCCGGGCGCTGTCAGGTGTAAGTGCACCACGCGCGCGTCCCGTTCGTCAGATTCCTTGCGGATGAGTCCGAGCTTTTCCAGCACGCTCATGCGCTGCGACATGTTGCCTTTGGTCAAACCCAGATACTCGCCGACCGCCTGCGGCGTGTCGCTAAAGCAGTTGGCGCGGCTCAAGTAGTCGAGCGCCTGCAGATGCACCGGTTGCAATTCGTGCGGCATGGCGTGACGGCGCGAGTCGCTGCGCAGCAGCGCGCTGATGCGTTCAATCAGGTCAAACACCCGCTTGTTAGCCATGGCGAATAGTAAAGTCGCGACACTATGTTGACAAGCTACTGGTGTCGCCGATAAACTACCTAATAGTATCGTCGATAAACTAACTGGGCAACGTAGAGAGAGGCCACTGTCGATGGTGACAAACGCAATTCGCCAAGCGCGTCGCCGCTAGCCGGCCCATGACGCGCACGCAACCGGGGCAAGGTCGATCCGCGCACGGCGCGCTGGCCAGCACCACAGCTGCGGAACTTCGTGTAAGCCGCTGGTTCAACGCGCGCGCGCCTCTGAGTCTGGCGGCGTTGCGCGGTAAAGTCGTCGTGCTGCATGCCTTCCAGATGTTGTGTCCGGGCTGCGTTTCCCACGGCACGCCACAGGCGCAGCGTATCGCTGAAGCTTTCGACCCGAATGAGCTCGCCGTCATCGGACTGCATACGGTGTTTGAACACCATGAAGTTATGACACCGCGAGCGCTCGAAGTGTTCATCCATGAGTATCGGCTGTCATTTCCGATCGGCGTGGATGAACCGGCGATCGACGATCCTATCCCGCTGACTATGCGCGCCTATGAAATGCAAGGTACGCCCAGTTTGATACTGATTGATCGCCACGGGCAAGTGCGACTGCACGAATTTGGCGCGATCCCGGACATCAGTGTCGGCGCGGCAATCGGGCGCTTACTCGCGCAATAGCACCAGGCACGCTCGCCATACCAGTTTTGCAACTTAACCAAGAGGAGAGGATGTCATGCGAGGTATTTACGCTGCAACGATGTACGCTGTTATGGCCGGTTTGCTGGCGGCCTGTTCCGGGACGGATTCACCGCGCGTCGCCGACAAGAGCCAAGCCTCGCTCTATGAACGCCTCGGCGGTTTAAATGCGATCAAAGTCGTAGTCGATGATTTCGTCGGTTTCGTCGCAGGAGACAACCGCATCAGCAGTCGATTCGCGAACACTGACATTGCGAAACTGAAGCAACACTTGGTGGATCAAGTCTGTCAGGGCACCGGCGGGCCGTGCACCTACCAGGGCCGCGACATGGCCACCACCCACAAAGGCATGAATATCACCGATGCAGATTTCGGAGCGCTGGTCGAGGACTTGGTTAAGGCGCTGGACAAGAATAAGGTGCCGGCGAAAGAGAAGAGCGAACTGCTCGGAATACTCGGCCCAATGAAACCGGCGATCGTCGGGCAGTAGTTAATGCGGCCTGCTTTTGTGGGCAAAGAGTCCCGTTTGTTGAATGCACCGTTTGTGCCGCTCGAAAATGTGTGCGAATTTCGGCGCTTGAGGGAATGAACTTCGGCTATTGGCCGGGGATGATCGCTCTCGATGGCGAGTGCCTAGCTGCGTTCGAGGCACCCAACACTGGACGCCCGCCGACGTCGGCTTTTTCGTTCAACAAAGGAACAGCTTTGAGAGCCAGGCGCGGAAAGCTGTCGACGGACGAACGTCCGCTTCCAGCGGAATGCCGACCGCCGCGCCGCACAACGCCAGTCGGCTGCGGCTCGTCTTGTCTCGAGCCCGCCAGCGCGAGAACCACAACGACGGCGCAACAGCGCTCGCGCTAGCAGCTAGATCGGGTTGCGCCCCGCTCGCGCGCGAAAAGCTTGATACGGCGCCCGCGGACCGCTGCCGATGTAGTCGCCGATAACGTTTTCCAGCGCGGTCGGTGCGAACCCGAACACTTGTGGAAACGCGCCATCGCATACGCAGGGCACTTGCATGGAACGGTAGTTGTCGCGCGTCATCAAACTGAACGGCGCGAATTCCATCACCATGGCCTGCAGGTAAGACAGCGTATTGTTCAATCCGATAATCGGCCGCCGTGTGCCGAGCGTGCGGCACACCAGCTCGATGAGCTGTCGCAGAGTGTAGGTTTGCGGGCCGCATAAGTTATAGGTTTCACCGAATGTCGCGGGGTTGGCGATGCTGTCGACAAAAGCGCGCGCGACATCATCGACGTAAACCGGTTGGAAGCGCGCGTTGGGGCACGCGAGTGCGACAACAGGCACGAAGCGAATGACGCTCGCAAACAGGTTCAAGAAACTATCACCCGGCCCGAAGATGACGGAGGGGCGAAACATGGTGATGGCGACTTCACCGCGCGTATTTTTGATGGCAATTTCCGCCTCGCCCTTGGAACGCAAGTATGCGCTCGGAGCATCGCGCGCCGCCGGCAGCGCGCTCATATGCAAGAAGCGGCGCACACCGGCGCGTTGCAGCGCGGTGACGACCGTCTGCGGCAATTGCGTGTGCACGCGCTGAAAATCGCCGCGGCGGCGTTCACGCAGTATGCCGACGAGGTTAATGACCGCATCCGTTCCGCGGAAATGTTTTTCCAGCGTCGCGGCGTCGAACGCGTTCGCCTGAATGACATCAACGGTGGGAAGCACCAGCAAATGTCGCGCGCTCTCTCGTCTGCGCGTCAACACGCGTACCTGGGTGCCGTGTTGTGCGAGCGCGTGTGCGATGCGGCTGCCGACAAAGCCGCTGCCCCCCAACAAACATACTGATCGAACTTGCATATACTTAATTGGGTATCATTGGTTGAATCAATATAGATAACACTGTAGGAAGCATACTCCCGTCTATGGCGTGTCTGTCAGACTGGCGTTGGCACGCGGCGGGATGGTGCCGAGACGCTCTTTGAGCGACAACAACCGATGGCCGAATTGTGCTGCGTAAACGGAGGCGTTGGCCATGACTTTCTTCACATAGTCGCGCGTTTCACTGAACGGAATGGTTTCAGCGTAGATTGCGCCCTCCATCGGCTTTATATCAGTCCAGCGCCGCGCTCGATTGGGCCCGGCGTTGTATGCCGCCGTGGCAAGCACGGGGTGGCCAAGCTCGTCCAACACGTGCTTAAGGTAATAGCTGCCCAGCGTGGCGTTGGTTTCGACTTCGCGGATCTCGCCGCCGGAGAATTTCCCCAAACCCATGCGCTGCGCTACCCAGCGCGCCGTGGCCGGCATCAGTTGCATCAGGCCCATTGCTCCCGCGCTAGAACGCGCATCGGCGATGAAGCGGCTTTCTTGCCGCACTAGGCCGAATACCCATGCCTCATCGAGTTGCTGCGCGCGCGCGCCTGTTTCCAGCGCCTCACGATAAGGCATGGGGTAGCGCATGGAAAAATCGTGCGTCTCCTTGGTGCGGTCCGCCGAGTAGATCATGCGGTCGTACCAACCGGCACGGCGCGCGATTTCCGCCGCCGTGAGCAATAGCTTGTCATCCAAGCCGCGCGATGCAAAGCGCCATTCTTCCTTCGCGTCGTCGAGCAACCCCAAGCGGTAGAGTGTGAGGGCGCGCTGCAAGGCAGGCTGTGCTTCGAGCGCGGCAATTTCACTCTCGCCCGGCTTCCAGGGTTCTTGCGGGTTGCTTAGCACCGGGCCGAGTTCCTCACGCGCCAGCAAGCCGTAGAAGTTCACTTGCTTGCTTAATTCGATGAACATCGCGCTGGCCTGCGCGCCCTCCTTGGTTGCTAGCAGCGCGCGCGCTTTCCAATAGCGCCAGGCCGGTTCGTCCGCTTGCGTGGCCGACATGGCGGCGATCGCCAACAAGGCTTCGTGCCAATCCTGCACTCGTAGCGCTGCGCGCACTTTCCACGCGGCTTGCTCTTCCGTCAACGTAGCGTTGCCGGCTTGACGAAACCAGCTTAGCGCTTGTGCCGCATGATCTTGTGCGCCGCGAAAGCCGAGCATGGCCCAGACGTAGGCTTGATCGGCTTCGCTGAATGCTTCGAGTTTGCCGCTCCAGGCGTCCACGGCAGCCACCGCACCGCCGCGCGCCAAGCGCGCGAGAGCGTAGATGGTCAACTCACGGTTAGCCCGTGTCTTGAGGTTGCCTGCATGCTTATCGAGAAAACGTTGCGGATTTTGTGCTGCGGCGTTCAGCGCTTTTTCAGCGATGGCTTGCGCGGGAGGTAAAAAACCGCTTACTCGTTTCGCTGCTGTCACGAAATTATTGTTCAGCAGAGTGCGCACACGCTGCCACAGATCTTCGTCCGAGAGCGCGTTGGCGGCGTCGAGCGGATCGATAAGCTCGTTGCAGAAGTCATGGCTGCCTTTCGCGCTGAGCCACATCGCGCGCGCTTCCTTAATCGCCTCGGCCGCTGCGGCGGATTTCGCATCAACGCTGGCGGCGATGCGTGCGTGCAGCGCGGCACACGCCAGCTCCGGATCAGGTTCCGTTACCGCTGCATACTCTGCGGCAAAGACATGCCAATCTTGCCGCTCGGCGAGCTGCCGCAACCATTCGCTGCGCAGCCGCACTGTCAACGGACTATCAGGGTATTGTTTGAGAAAGCGCTGGATGAGGGCTGCGTCAGCGGTCTTAAGCGTTGCCTGCAAAAGCCAATATTGCGGATAGTCTTCGAGCAAGCGGCCTTGCTGGCTCTGTGCGAGAAGAGCCAGTCGCGGCAAATCGCGCGCGCGGAACGCTTCAAGTACGCTGACCAAACTGCTTTCAGCGCTCAGCGCCGGCGCGCTCTCAAAAGCGCTCGCAGGCAAACTCGCGCCGGTGCACGACAGGACAAGCGCGGCGATCGGCGCGGCGTGTTTGCGACACAGTTCGGTGCATGCCGCTCGCAGCGTGCTTGCCGCGTGCGCGAGAATCCAGGACAATCCCGCTCCAACTTCTTGCGTTTGCGATAGGCCGCCATTTTATCCCGCGCAGCCTAGGTTTTCACCGGATGTAACACAAAATGATCGAGTTCTTTACGGATCCCGATAGTTGGGCAAAGTTGCTCAAGATTTTCTGGATCAACATCCTGCTGAGCGGCGATAACGCCGTTGTCATCGCGCTGGCCGTGCGTTCGCTGCCGGCTAAGCAGCAACGCATGGGCATCATTTTGGGCGCGGGCGGCGCCATCGTGCTGCGCATCGTTTTGACGTTCTTCGTCGATTTATTGGCCGGGTTGCCGTATCTGAAGATCGTCGGCGCGCTGCTGCTACTGTGGATCGGCGTCAAACTGATTGCGCCCGCGGAAGAAGGTCATTCGCATGTTAAGGATTCTGACAATCTCTGGGCGGCGTTTCGCACCATCTTGATCGCGGACGTGGTCATGAGCTTAGACAATGTATTGGGCGTGTACGGTGCCGCGGGCGGCAGTTGGCCGCATATTCTGGTGGGTCTGGCCACTTCCATTCCTTTAGTGATCTTCGGTAGTCAGATCATTCTGAAAATTATGGAGCGCTTTCCGATCATCATCACGCTGGGTGGTGCGCTGCTGGGTTTTGTCGCCGGCGAGATGGCGGTGGACGACATCAAGGCGCGGCCGTGGTTCGAAGGCAGCGCGTTGCGCGACGCATGTCAGCCGCTCGTCTCGCAAGCGGACGCGCTAAAAGAATGCCTCGCACATTCAGTGCACAATTGGCAAATGATTGCTGGCGCGTTCGGCGCGATAACCGTGGTGGCGGTAGGTTTGTGGCTGGCGCGGCACGCCAAGACCGCCGCGCCGGTGCCGATCGAGGAAATACCGCTGCGTAAGTGAGGTGTGAGTGAGGTGTTCGGATGTTAAAGATATTGCTGCCCGCTGACGGTTCAGAGAGCTGCGCACGCGCTACTGACTACGTGATTGGCCTCGCGCGTTCAGGGGCGGGGGTGCACGTCGACATACTGAACGTGCAGATGCCGGTGCTGTCCGGCCACGCCAAGATGTTCCTCAGTCAGGAAGTGTTGAACGAATACTACCGTGACGAAGGCGAAAAGCTACTGCGTGTGCCAGCGGAGAAACTTAAACAGGCCGGAGTGTCGTTTACTGAACATTTGGCGGTTGGGCACGTAGCTGAAACCATTGCCCAGTATGCAAAGCAGCACGGTGTTGATCAGATTGTCATGGGCACCCGCGGCATGGGCAGCGTGTCTAATATGTTGCTTGGGTCGGTGGCGACCAAGGTGATTCACTTGGCAGACGTGCCGGTGACGTTGGTGAAATGAGGAAGTGAGACGTGAAACGTGAAAGAATCCACCGTGCCGCACCCACGCGGATGGTTTCACTCTTACACTCGCCCTATGCCGCTTCCCCCGCCTAGCACAACGCGCACGCGCATCCACAAGCGCGCCATTACCGTCGAAGGCTATCGTCGCGACGACGGCTGGTTCGACATCGAAGCTCATCTCGTCGATGCGAAAGATCAAGACTTTAAAGTCGCCAGTGGTCTGCGCCCGGCCGGCGCGCCGGTGCACGATATGCGCGTGCGCATCACCATCGATCAAGCGCTGGTGATCCGGGAAGTCGACGCGGTCAGCGATTCCATGCCTTACGCCGGCGAGTGCAGCCGCATTACGCCCGAATACAAGAAGCTGGTCGGCATGAAGATCGAAGCGGGTTTTCGCTTGCGCGTGCTGAATTTGATGGGTGGCGTCAAAGGCTGCACGCACTTGACCGAGATCGTGTGCGTAATGGCAAGCGGTGCGATACAGACACTTGCCGGCCAGTTGCCCAGTTGGCACGATCCGGAGAAGCGGCCGTTTCAAATCAACGGCTGTCACGCCTTGGTCGACAGCGGCGAAGCGGTGCGCACCTACTATCCGCGTTGGTATCGCCCGCCTGCCGGCAAGCAAGCCGCCGAGTAGCGAATGTCAGAGCGGTGGTCCGTGCCCACGCTCGGCGACGTGCGCGCAGCCCAAGCGCGCATCGCACCGCACTTGGCGCGCACGCCGCTGCATCGCTATAGCGCGTTGGACGCGCTGCTCGGCTGCGAAACCTACGTCAAACACGAAAACTACCAGCCGGTGGGCGCGTTCAAAGTGCGCGGCGGCGTCAATTTGGCCTGCACGCTCTCGGCCACGGAGCGTGAGCGGGGCATGATTACCGCAAGTACGGGCAATCACGGGCAGTCGATCGCTTTCGGCGCGCGCTTGACCGGCACGCGCGCATATATTGTCGTGCCCGAAGGGGCGAATGCGGGCAAAGTTGCCGCTATTCGCGGGCTTGGCGCGCAGGTGATCGTACACGGTGAAAAGTTTGATGCGGCCATGGCGCACGCGGAGAACTTGGGGCGGGAGCAGGGCTTGCGCTTCGTGCATTCGGCCAATGAGCCGCGGCTCGTCGAGGGCGTCGGCACGGCTACCCTGGAGTTGTTGGAAGACGCACCGCAGATCGACACGATCTTAGTGCCGGTCGGGCTCGGCAGCGGCGCATGTGGCGCGTGCATCGTCGCGAAAGCGATCAACCCCGCGCTACGCGTGATCGCGGTGCAAGCGGCGGGCGCCCCCGCCGTGTACGATTCCTGGCGCTCGGGTTCAATCGAGACGCGGCCGAACACGACGTTCGCCGAAGGTCTAGCCACCGGGCGCGCGGCGCAATTTACCTTGTCGATCCTTCATTTGGTGGACGAGCAGGAAATTTTGCGCGGCATGGCCGCTTGGATCGAGCACGCGCACACATTGGCAGAGTCGGCGTCGGGCGCTGTACTGGCGCTCGCTTTTCGTCTGCGGGGACAATTGGCTGGACGGCGCGTCGCGCTCATGCTGAGTGGCGGCAATACATCGGTTGAGCACTTGCGCCGCGCGCTGGCGAGTTGAGCGCACAGATTCGCTATTCTTTCACCGTGGCCGACGCGGCCGTCTGTGGTGCTGCAGAGGATTCCGTAAGACACTAAATCGACAAGAAAAATAACGGTTAGAATGGCAACTTCTGTACGTCAACGCATGCGGGCGCAATGAAGATCCACGAACATCAAGCAAAAGAGGTGTTACGCCGGTTTGGCGTCGTCACGCTTCAGGGCAGTGCTTGTTTTTCGCCGAGCGAAGCGCACGCCGCGGCACAGCGCCTCGGGGGCAAAGTGTGGGTAGTCAAAGCGCAGATTCATGCAGGCGGCCGCGGCAAGGGCGGCGGGGTGAAGCTCGCGCGCTCATTGGATGAAGTCAAGGAACTTGCCGGCAAGATCCTCGGCATGCAACTCGTCACTCATCAAACCGGTCCGCAGGGCCAGAAAGTGCGGCGGCTGCTGATTGAAGAAGGCGCGGACATCAAGAAAGAACTCTACGTCGCGCTGCTGGTGGACCGCACGACGCAGCGCGTGTGCTTGATGGCGAGTTCGGAGGGCGGCATGGACATAGAAGAGGTGGCCGCCAAAACGCCGGAGAAAATCCAGAAAGTCTTCATCGATCCCGCAGCGGGGCTCAAAGATGCCGATGCCGATGCGATGGCGCGCGCGATCGGCGTGCCGGCCGAAGGCATTGCTGCGGCGCGCGCGCAGTTGCAGGCGCTCTACCAGGCGTTCGACGCGACCGATGCAAGCCTGGTGGAGATTAACCCGATGATCGTCACCGGCGATGCGCGCATCATCGCGCTCGACGCCAAGATGACCTTCGACGACAACGCCTTGTACCGCCACCCCGATCTGGTTGCGCTGCGCGATCTCGACGAAGAGGATCCGGCGGAGATTGCAGCGTCGAAGTTCGATCTTTCGTATATTCAACTCGATGGCAACATCGGCTGCTTGGTGAACGGCGCCGGGCTGGCGATGGCGACCATGGACATCATCAAGTTCTTTGGCGGCGAGCCGGCAAACTTTCTCGACGTCGGCGGCGGCGCAACTCAGGAGAAGGTCACCGAAGCATTCAAGATCATGCTGCGCAACCCAGGCTTGCGCGCGATCTTGGTGAACATCTTCGGCGGCATCATGCGCTGCGACGTGATTGCCAATGGCGTCGTCGCGGCCGCGCGCGAAGTGCAGTTGAAAGTGCCACTCGTGGTTCGGCTGGAAGGCACGAATGTGGAACTCGGCAAGAAGATCCTGGCCGAGTCGGGGTTGCCCATCATCTCGGCAAACAACATGGCTGACGCGGCACAAAAAGTCGTCGCCGCTGCCAAGCGGCAGTGAAGGCGGAGAGACGAGAATGAGCATCCTGGTCGATCGCAACACCAAAGTTATTACTCAGGGCATCACCGGCAAAACCGGCCAGTTTCATACGCGTGCCTGCCGTGACTATGCCAACGGCAAAGCCTGTTTTGTCGCGGGGGTCACCCCGGGCAAGGGTGGACAGGACTTCGAAGGCATTCCGATATTCGACAGCGTCAAGCAAGCCCAAGCGCAAACCGGCGCAACGGCTTCGGTGATCTATGTGCCGCCGCCCTATGCCGCTGCGGCCATCGACGAAGCGGTGGATGCCGGGCTCGAACTCGTCATCTGCATCACTGAAGGTATCCCGGTGCGTGACATGATCCGCACGCGTGCCAAGATGCAAGGCAAGCGTACGATTCTGCTCGGGCCAAATTGTCCGGGCGTGATCACGCCCGATGAGATAAAGATCGGCATCATGCCGGGGCACATCCACAAGAAAGGCCCAATCGGCGTGGTGTCGCGATCGGGCACGCTGACTTACGAGGCGGTCGGGCAACTCATGGAACAGGGGCTCGGACAATCGAGTTGTGTCGGCATCGGCGGCGATCCGGTCAATGGCCTGAAGCACATTGACGTGTTGCGCATGTTCAATGACGATCCGCAGACCGAGGCGGTCATCATGGTCGGCGAGATCGGCGGCAACGACGAAGAGAGTGCAGCGCAGTGGGTGAAGCAAAACATGAAAAAGCCGGTAGTCGGCTTCATCGCCGGCGTGACTGCGCCGCCCGGCAAGCGCATGGGTCACGCCGGTGCGATCATTTCGGGCGGCAAAGGCACAGCCGGAGAAAAGTTGGCGGTGATGGAAGCGTGCGGCATCAAGGTGACACGCAACCCAGCCGAGATGGGTAAGCTGCTAAAGTCGGTGCTGTAGATCCTCTTAAATCATCCTGCGCCCTGCAAAGCGGGCGCGTACCGTCACCACTATCCAGCACCGCTTGGCTGCCTCGCGCAGCGCGAGGAAGCACTGCCATGGCAACGTCGCTTGCAACTCTAGTCCTTAAACCCGGCCGCGAGAAATCGCTTAAGCGGCGTCACCCGTGGGTATTTTCCGGGGCGATCGCCCAAGTAAAAGGCGCGGCGGAGCCGGGCGCAACGGTGCGCGTCGTGGGCGCAAGTGGCGAATTTCTCGCGCTTGCCGCCTATAGTCCGCAATCCCAGATTCTCGCGCGCGTCTGGAGCTTCGACGAACACGATGTCGTTGATGCGAAGTTCGTCAAGACGCGCATTGCCGCATCGATCGCGCGCCGCGAGCTATTGTTTGAACCGCAGCGCGGCCAAGCAAGCGGACCGGCGTCGGAGCGCATTAGCAACGCGATGCGTCTCGTGCACGCGGAATCGGACGGTCTGCCGGCGCTGATCGTTGATCGCTACGCTGGTACCCTGGCGGTGCAGTTTTTATCCGCCGGCATCGACGCTTGGCGCGAGGTAATCATCCCGGCGCTGCAGGAGTTAACCGGTTGCCAGAACATTTTTGAGCGCTCCGATGCCGAGGTGCGAGAACTGGAGGGACTAGAGGCGCGCGTCGGCGCGCTGGTTGGCTCCGCCCCCGTGGAGCCTGTGGCGATCCGCGAGCATGACATGCAGTTCTTGGTCGATGTGGTGCAAGGACAAAAGACGGGATTTTATTTGGATCAGCGCGAAAATCGCCGCCGCGTGCGGCAGCTCGCCAGCGGACGGCGCGTGCTCAACGCGTTTTGTTACACCGGCGGCTTTTCTATCGCCGCGATGCAAGGTGGCGCCAACTCAGTGTTATCCATCGATAGCTCCGGCCCGGCTTTGGAGATGGCACGCCGACACGCGCAGTTGAACGGCCTCGATAGTGACAAGGCGCAGTGGCTGGAAGGCGACGTGTTCCAACTGCTGCGCAAACAACGCGACGCGCGCGGCGAGTTCGATCTGATCATCCTCGATCCACCGAAGTTTGCGCCGACCGCTGCGCACGCGGAGAAAGCAGCACGCGCCTACAAGGACATCAACTTGCTGGCTCTAAAGCTGCTGGCGCGCGATGGCTTGCTGGTAACGTTTTCGTGCTCGGGCGGAGTAAGCGCCGATTTGTTCCAAAAAATCGTCGCCGGGGCCGCAGTGGATGCGGGCGTCGATGCGCAAATTCTTGATCGTCTAGGCGCAGCGACCGATCACCCGGTGTCGATACACTTTCCCGAAGGTGAGTACTTGAAAGGCCTGGTGCTGCGACGCCTTACCTAGGTGAAAGCGAGGCGTGCCCTTGACGGCGGGGCAGCGCGGCGATGGTCGCAATGGTCAGCAGCATGCACAGTGCGACTGAAACGAACACCATGCGCGGCGCGTTGTGGTCGATGTACCAGCCAAAGGCGACCGGGCCGATGATGGCGCCGACGTCCAAGCCGGAATAAACAAATCCATATACGCGTCCCGTAGCGCCCGGCGGGGTGTTGGCGCGCACCAGCATGTCGCGTGAGGGGCCGGTCATGCCGAGACAAAAACCCATGAGTGCCAGCACGAGCGTTACCAGGATCGAAGGCACGCCTCCCGAAGCGATGAGAAAAGCAAACAGCGCGGCGCACAGCATGCCCAGTCCCGCTACTTGCGCGTGCGATTCGGTGCGGTTGGCGAGAAAACCGCCCGCTAAGATTCCGCCTGCACCGCCGAGCAGGAAAGCCGTCAGGCCGGTTGTCGCGAGGGCGAGCGGCACGCCATACAAGCTCTGCAGCGCCGGCACGGAGAATGTCTGTGTGCCCACTATGCACAGCGAGAACAAGATGAAGTAAGCGAAGCACATCAAGATTGGCGCTTGCGTGAACAGGGCCCAATTTGATTGCGTCACGGCGCGCGCATCGTGCGCGGGCTTACGCGCCGCGCTGACCCGCAGTTCATGTTGAGCGGCGACTAATGCGGTCGCAAGCAAGCCCATAACTCCGCCCAGGATAAGCGCAATTTTCCAACTAAATAAGGCTGTCAGAGACATACTCCACACCGGAGCGGTGGCCCAGCCGAGATTGCCGCCGATCGAGTGAGTGCTGTAAGCATGACCGAGGCGCGTGCGTTCGATGCCGTTGTTGAGCACAGAAAAATCGGCCGGATGGAACACGCTATTGCCGAGGCCGGCAAAGAACGCGCCGATGAATAACATCGGGTAACTGCTGCTCATCCCCATTAAAGCGACGCCGCTCGACATGCTTGCCATGCCGAACAAAAGCACGCGCCGCGCGCCAAAGCGATCCACCGCGAAGCCCGCCAGTACTTGGCACACGCCGGAAACTGTATACATCAGCCCGAGCACCAGTCCCAATTGCGCATAGCTGACGCTGAAGTCCTCTTTCATGAAGACGAACAACGGCGGCACCAGCAACTGAAAGAAGTGACTCAAGAAATGCGCCGCACCGATGAGGCCAATCACTTTGACGTCGTGGCGCAGGGTTGCAGAAGTACTCATTTTTTTGCGTGTGTTTGTATAGCCTTACCGCGGAGGGAATCCTTTCGCCGGCGCAACGCGCCAATTTACGCACGGCGCATTAAGCACCAGCGCGGCGGCATGCAAAGACAAGCGAAGCAGGGCTTTGCCCACCTTCGCAGGGGCCCCCTGCGCCTTCTTACTACCAACTCGGCAGTTTTAGATCTTTTGCGCCTTTGCCGTGAATCAGCACGAACATAGCACGGCCTTGTTCGCGCCAGTACTCGACGGCGTCGGTGAATAGCTCCAGTAGTGTTTCAAAATGGCTGTGCGCGTGCTCGAGCAGCGGATCGACGTGATCGAAATAGATGACGTAACCGGTCTCGCTCTCCACCCACGACAGGTCGGTCAAACAGTCTTCGAAAGCGTCCCAGTTGTTGCCGAAGTACTCGGGAAAGTGCAGCGCCAGTGCGGCGTGATTGAGAAACTGAGTCTTCTTCTCGATCTTCGCACCCTCGATATGAAAGAAAGCGAGGTCAGCTGCCTTAGCGGCTTTTTCCACTTCTTTGACCGGATAGGCGTGCGTGACGCAATACACACCCGCGTCGCGCTTGTGGCTGAGCAACTCACTGAGCGCGCGCATGGCTAGTTCACCACCAGCTTGAAACTGCGATAGTGATTGTCCGTGTAATAGATTTCTCCGCCGCGGCCGACAACCAGGCGCCGCGAACCGCGGTCGGGCGATCCGGCGGTAGGCACAGTGTATTCCCGGTAGTAGCCGCGCGGTTTGTCGGGAAGTTTGTTTTCGCGATTGAAGAATGTGCTGCCATCCTTGCCGGGGTAGGGGAACGGCCCGCCGCCACGAATCAGCAGCAAAGTTTGATTGGCTTCCATCGGCAGGCGCGCGCGCTTGACCAGCGGCAACACCGGCGCTGGCCTCGCCAAGGGCGCAGTGTTGGCGTGTCCCCAAGCCGGTGCGCCCATGCCGACGTGAGTGTCGACGCTGTAGGAGGTGGGTTTGTCGCCCGGGCGATTCACCGGTGAGCCGAGAACGCGCTGGCCCGGCAACGGCTTGATCAGTGGTTCGGTATAGAGCCGATTGGCACGCTGGCGCTCGGCCTCGGCTTTGTTCTTCTCTTCTTCTTCGGCCTTCTTCAGCTTCTTCTGCAGCTCTTCCTGCGCTTTGGCTTGGTCCAGCTTGACGCGCTCTTCTTCCTGCTGCTTACGGATCTGTTCTTCGCGCAGCACTTTGACCTGTGCCGGCGTCAATGGCTTTTGGCGCCGAAGTTGCGCGGGGCGTTGCTGCTGCAGTTCGCCGGCACCCTGAGCATAGCTTTCGCTGCTGAGCCCCAACACGCAGGCGCACAGGGCCAGCATGACGTAGCCCGCCAGGCGCCGCCACTGGTTCGAGACGCGCGAGGCAAGCTTGCGACGCACTAGCTCGGCTTCCTCATGTTGTGTTCGCAATTTGCCTTGTTGCACTCACCGTAGAGATGCAGCGAATGCTCCCTTATGATGAAACCGCGCTGCTGCGCGATTTTCTTCTGCAGGCGCTCGATCTCAGGGTCAAAAAACTCCTCAACGCGCCCGCACTGCATGCATACCAGGTGGTCATGATGGCCGCCTTGATTCAGCTCGTATACGGCTTTGCCGCCTTCGAAGTGATGGCGGATGAGCAAGCCGGCTTGCTCGAACTGCGTGAGGACGCGGTAGACAGTCGCCAGCCCCGTATCCATGCCTTCTTGCAGCAACAGCTTGTAGACATCCTCGGCAGAGAGGTGGCGCTTATCGCTGGACTCAAACAAATCCAAGACTTTGAGGCGCGGCAGCGTTGCCTTCAGGCCCATGGTCTTAAGATCTTTTGGTTCGCTCATAGCGGTGGGGGGAAAGCTCCCGTCGGAAATGCCTTATTATATCCCCGAGGATGGCGCGTTCTTGCCGCTGCGCGCCGATATTGAACGCTGGATCACATTTCTCACTTATGCAAAATTCCATGCTTAGAGCCTGCTGGATAGCTTGCTGCGCCATCGCCATTGCCGCGTGCACTTACTTGACGCCGTACAAAGTGGAAGTACAGCAAGGCACCGTTGTCACCGCCGAAAACGTGAGCAAGCTCAAACCGGGCATGACGCGTTCACAAGTTAGCTTTGTAATGGGCACACCGCTGCTGACTGACGCATTCCACGCTAACCGGTGGGATTACGTTTACTACCTGCGCAAGCGCGAGCGCATCGTCGAGCAGCGCAAAGTGGCGCTGTTCTTTGAAGGCGACGCCTTGAAGGATATCCGCAGCGACTTGCCCGTGGGCAAGAACGAAGCCGCCGCGCCCGTGCCGGCAGCAACGCCCGCCGCCGCACAACCGCCAGAGAAACAATGACAGCCATGCGCGTGTGCGTGGCCGGTGCCGCCGGGCGCATGGGGCGTGAGCTGATCGAAGCAATCGCTGCTTCTGGCGATTTGCGCCTGACCGGTGCGCTCGAAGCCGCTGGCAGCGCCAGCATAGGCCGTGACGCCGGCGAAATGATCGGCGCGGCCAAGAGCGGTGTGGCAGTCAGCACGGACGCCGAGGCGGCGCTCAGTGCTAGCGACGTGCTCATCGACTTCACCCGGCCTGAGCCGACGCTGGCGCATCTGGCACTGTGTGCACGCAAGGGTGTCAAGGCCGTGATCGGCACCACGGGATTCAGCGCTGTGCAGAAAGAGAGCATTCAGCGCGCGGCGCAGAGCGTTGCCATCGTCTTTGCACCGAACATGAGCGTAGGCGTGAACCTCACCTTCAAACTCATCGAACTGGCTGCGCAGGTGTTGCGCGAAGGCTACGACATCGAAGTGATCGAGGCGCACCACCGCCATAAAGTGGATGCGCCTTCCGGTACTGCGGTGAGGATGGGCGAAATTCTCGCTAAAGCGCTTAATAGAAGTCTTGAGCACGATGCAGTATACGGTCGCCAAGGCGTGACGGGCGAACGCAAGGCAGCCACCATAGGCTTCGCCACCATTCGCGGCGGAGACATCGTCGGCGATCACACCGCGCTGTTTGCCGGCACCGGCGAGCGCGTCGAAATCACGCATCGCGCCTCCAGCCGCGCCACCTTCGCGCAGGGGGCACTTCGGGCCGCGCGCTGGCTGGCTGATAAGGACGCTGGTCTATTCGATATGCAAGATGTGCTTGGCTTGAAGTGAGCGCGCGGGCCGAAAGATCTGCTGCTGGGGCCGCGCGCTGGCTGGCTGATAAGGACGCTGGTCTATTCGATATGCAAGATGTGCTTGGCTTGAAGTGAGCGCGCGGGCCGAGAGATCTGCTGCTGGGGCCGCGCGCTGGCTGGCCGCTAAGTGCACCGGTAGGCTCGACGTGACAGCGCTACGGACTTGTTCGGGTCAATGCAAACAAAGGGTTACTGTGGTTTCTCAGTAGTCCTGTGCTAAGCTGCTTGCATAACTGCGGCTGAGCCCGAAGAACATTAAGGTTGGATTTGCATGTACGCAAAATGCCCGAAATGCGGCAGCGATAAAACGCACAGCTCGAGAGTGCGCCCGGGTGAACGCACTACCGCCACTCTATTTATGAAGCCGCTGCGTTGCCGCCAATGCAAGGAGCGCTTTTGGGTACAAAATCCTAGCTCTTATGTGGCTGCGGTCGCACTGGTCGGCGGCCTGGGGCTGTTTCTTGGGCTTGTATGGCTTGTCGTCATGCACGCAAGCCGCTCGCAGGACGTGCTTCTTCCGCCTTCTATTGCGAGTGCGCCGCCCGCAGGCAATCCGACGGGCGAACCGGCACGCGCGGATGAGACCGATCTCAAGGTCGCCGCAGCCGAAGCGCCCGAGACTGCCAGCATACAAAACGAGCGCAGCCCTGAGGTGGCAGCGCCAGGGGAGGGACTTAAGGTCCCCGACGATAAGGCGATTACCGTGCAGTGGTATCGGGAGAACGCCGAGAAAGGCGACCTGGACGCTCAGTACAAGCTCGGCTTGTTGCACCTCACAGGAAAAGGCGCGTTGCAGGATTTCGGCGAGGCCGCAAAGTGGTTGAGGCTCTCTGCGGAGCAGGGGCATCCCCAAGCGCAGTTCCAGCTAGGGCTTATCTACCGGGTGGGCCACGGCGTTCCCACCGATCAAGCGCAAGCCTATAAGTGGCTCAATCTGGCTGCTGCAGCCGGTGTGAATCAAGCGGTGTTGACACGCAATGAAGTGATGCGATCACTCACTGCGGAGCAATTGGCGCAGGCGCAAAAGGAGTCGCGCGAATGGCAGGCAAAGCCAGCGAAAGCGGTTAAGGTGGATGAACCTGTCGCTGCAAATGCGGGTGATGCTGCGGCCGCGGCGGCAGGTGAGGCCAAAGCGGCTTTGTCGGTAGGCGCGCCCGCCGCCAGCAGCGGTTCACCCGCTACCTCCAGAAAAAACTAGCAACAACCTAACCCCGGCCCGTCGCGGCCGGTGGAATTCGGCTAGCCGATTGATTGGCAGGCGCTCAGCCGGTATAATCCGCAGTCATGTCAAAGCGGGAAAGGCGAGTTACTCTGGCCTTTCCCGTTTTTTTCAACATTCTGTTTTTATTGATATTTCGGAGAAAAAGTGGCGCGCCCGCCCGCCTTGCTGATACTTGCCGACGGCTCCACCTTTCGCGGTAGCGCGATTGGGGCTGAGGGTATTGCAGTCGGTGAGGTGGTGTTCAATACAGCCATGACCGGCTATCAGGAGATCCTGACTGACCCGTCCTATTGCAACCAGATAGTCACGCTTACCTATCCGCACATCGGCAACGTCGGCGTCAACCAAGAAGACGTCGAATCAAACAAGGTTTACGCCGCCGGCTTGATCATTCGCGATCTGCCGTTGGCATCGAGCAACTGGCGCGAGCAGCAAGATTTGTCCGGATACCTGCGCGACAACGGGGTCGTCGGCATCGCCGACATCGATACGCGCCGCCTGACGCGCATCTTGCGCGAAAAGGGCGCGCAAAATGGCTGCATCATGGCTGGCAAGATCGACGAAGCGCAAGCGCTGGCCGCTGCGCGCGCTTGCCCGAGCATGACAGGTCAAGATTTGGCCAAAGTGGTGAGCTGCGCGGCGCCATACGCCTGGAGCGGTGCGACGTGGCGCTTGGAAGGCGGCTATGCGCCGTCTGCCGCAGCCAAATACCGCGTCGTCGCGTTCGATTTTGGTGTTAAGCACAACATACTGCGCATGTTGAGCAGTCGTGGCTGCGAGGTCATGGTGATGCCGGCGCAAACGGCGGCAAAAGAAGCGTTGGCGCGCAACCCGGACGGAATCTTTCTGTCAAATGGGCCTGGAGATCCGGAGCCGTGCGCCTACGCCATAGCGGCGATCCAGGAGATTCTGCCGACGGGCACGCCGGTTTTCGGCATCTGTTTAGGGCATCAGTTGCTCGGTTTGGCGAGTGGAGCGCGGACCATGAAGATGAAGTTCGGTCATCATGGCGCGAATCACCCGGTGCTCGACGTCGATACCGGACGCGTGTTCATCACCAGCCAAAACCACGGTTTCGCTGTGGATCCAGCCACGCTGCCGAAGAATGTGCGCGCGACGCACAAGTCGTTATTCGACGGCAGTCTGCAGGGTATTCAGTTTACCGATCGGCCGGCGTTCAGCTTTCAGGGGCACCCCGAGGCTTCGCCTGGTCCGCACGAAGTGGGGTATTTGTTCGACAAATTCGTTCAATTGATGGAGGCGAGAAAGTGAATGCGTGAAATCGCATCAGCGGACTCGCAATAAGCATGGTCAGATTCCTAGTTATTCGGCACGGTGAAACCGAGTGGAACAGCAAAGGGCGCATCCAAGGTCAGATGGAAAGCCCGCTCAACCAGCGCGGCAGCGATCAAGCGCTCGCGCTGGCGGCCGCGCTCGCGGAGGAACCAATCGACGAGTTGTGGAGCAGCGATCTTGATCGAGCGCGCGACACGGCGGCGCATTTGGCCAATCAAACAGCGCAGCGCCTGCGCATCGATACTCGCTTGCGCGAACGCCATTTCGGCGTGTTCCAAGGCCTGACGTTTGCTCAGGCCAAAGAGCGTTATCCTGAATACTATGAAATGTATACCTCGGACGATCCCGATGAAGCTATTCCAGGAGGTGAATCTCCCCGGGAGTTTCAAGATCGTACGACCAGTTTTTTCATCGAGCGCGGTAAAGATCGCGACTACAACAACAAGACCATCGCCGTTGTCACTCACGGCGGCGTGGTGAGTTGCTTGTATCGCCTGGCAAAGGGAATTTCTCTGACCGCGCAGCGCACCTGGCAGCTGCCGAACGCGGGTATCAACGAGTTCCTCTACGACCGCGGCAAGTGGAAGATTGCGCGTTTTGCCGACGTTAGCCACTTGGAAGAAGCTTTGGACGATTTGCGATGCGGGCAGGCAGCGGCTTGATGAATGCCCAAGCGCACTGACCTAAAAAGCATCCTCATCATCGGTGCCGGCCCGATCATCATCGGCCAGGCGTGCGAATTCGACTATTCCGGCGCACAGGCGTGCAAGGCGCTGCGCCAGGAGGGCTATCGCGTCATTTTGGTGAATTCCAATCCGGCCACCATCATGACCGACCCCGATACGGCCGACGTCACTTACATCGAGCCGATCAACTGGCAGATCGTCGAAAAAATCATCGCCAAAGAACGTCCCGACGCGCTGCTGCCGACCATGGGCGGGCAGACCGGGCTCAACTGCGCGCTCGACTTGGCGCGCGAGGGTGTGCTGGAAAAGTACAGTGTCGAACTGATCGGTGCATCGCGCGAAGCGATCGACAAAGCCGAAGACCGCGAGAAGTTTAAACTCGCGATGCAGAAGATCGGCTTGCAGTCCCCGCGCTCCAAGCTCGCGCATTCGATCGAAGAAGCGCTGCAAGTGCAGGCGATGGTCGGTTTTCCGACCATCATCCGGCCTTCCTTCACACTCGGCGGCAGCGGCGGCGGTATCGCTTACAACCGCGAAGAATTTCTGCAGATCTGCGAGCGCGGGCTGCAGGCTTCGCCGACCAACGAACTGTTGATCGAAGAATCGGTGATCGGTTGGAAAGAGTTCGAGATGGAAGTGGTGCGCGATAAGAACGATAACTGCATCATCGTCTGCGCCATCGAAAACTTGGATGCCATGGGCGTGCACACCGGCGACTCGATCACCGTCGCGCCGGCGCAAACGCTGACCGACAAAGAGTATCAATTGATGCGCAACGCCTCGATCGCATGTTTGCGCGAGATCGGCGTCGAGACGGGTGGCTCGAACGTGCAGTTCGGCATCAACCCGAAAGACGGGCGCATGGTCATCATCGAGATGAATCCGCGTGTGTCGCGTTCGTCTGCCTTGGCGTCCAAGGCGACCGGATTTCCCATCGCGAAAGTCGCGGCAAAGTTGGCCGTCGGCTACACGCTCGACGAGTTGAAGAACGAAATCACCGGCGGCGCTACGCCGGCTTCGTTCGAACCGAGCATCGATTACGTCGTTACAAAAGTGCCGCGTTTTGCCTTCGAGAAATTCCGTCAAGCGGATTTCCATTTGACCACGCAGATGAAATCGGTCGGCGAAGTCATGGCGATCGGCCGCTCGTTCCAAGAATCGCTGCAAAAAGCGTTGCGCGGATTGGAGACGGGCGTGCACGGCTTTGACCCCAAGACCACGGAGCGCGGCGTCATCGAGCAAGAAATGGCGAATCCCGGGGCGCATCGTCTCTGGTACGTCGGCGACGCCTTTCGGATTGGCATGACGATAGACGAGATCTACCGCCTGTCGCACATTGATCCTTGGTTTCTTGCGCAGATTAAAGACCTCATCGACACGGAACTTGCACTCGCCGGCCAAGCGTTGCCGGCGCTCAGCCGCGACGATTTGTATGCGCTCAAACGCAAAGGCTACTCGGACAAACGCCTGGCCAAGCTGCTCAACACCACCGAGAAAGCGGTGCGCGAGCGGCGCGGCGAGTTGAATATTCATCCGGTGTTCAAGCGCGTCGACACGTGCGCGGCCGAGTTCGCCACCAGCACTGCGTATCTGTACTCCGCTTACGAGGAAGAGTGCGAAGCCAATCCGACTTCGCGCAAGAAGATCATGGTGCTCGGCGGCGGCCCGAATCGCATCGGCCAAGGCATCGAATTTGACTACTGCTGCGTGCATGCGGCGCTGGCTTTGCGCGAAGATGGTTATGAAACCATCATGGTCAACTGCAATCCGGAGACGGTTTCGACTGACTACGATACTTCGGATCGTCTCTACTTTGAGCCGTTGACGCTGGAAGACGTGCTGGAAATCGTGCGCACAGAAAAGCCCATTGGGGTCATCGTGCAGTTCGGCGGGCAAACGCCGCTGAAACTGGCGCGCGATCTTGAAGCCAACGGCGTGCCGATCATCGGCACGACACCGGACATGATCGACTGCGCGGAAGACCGTGAGCGCTTCCAAAAGATGTTGCACGAGCTGGGACTGCGCCAGCCGGCTAATCGCACCGCACGCACGGCCGAAGACGCGCTGCGGCTCGCCGGCGAGATCGGCTATCCGCTCGTGGTACGCCCAAGCTATGTGTTGGGCGGACGTGCCATGGAGATCGTGCATGAGCAAGCCGATCTTGAGCGTTATATGCGCGAAGCGGTGCGTGTGTCGAACGATTCGCCGGTGTTGCTGGACCGGTTCTTGAACGACGCCGCCGAGGTTGATGTCGACGCGGTGAGCGACGGCAAGGATGTGTTCATCGGCGGCATCATGGAGCACATCGAAGAAGCCGGTGTGCATTCCGGCGACTCCGCCTGTTCGCTGCCGCCGTTTAGCTTGTCACCCGAAATACAAGATGAGTTGCGCCGTCAAACCGTTGCAATGGCGAAAGCGCTCAATGTCGTTGGCTTGATGAATGTGCAGTTCGCGATTCAAAACAACGTTGTCTATGTTCTGGAAGTCAATCCGCGTGCTTCGCGTACTGTGCCGTTCGTCTCGAAAGCGACCGGCATCCCGCTGGCCAAAATCGCGGCGCGTTGCATGGCGGGAAAGTCGCTGCGTGCGCAAGGCGTGATGCGCGAAGTGATTCCGAATTTCTATTCTGTCAAAGAAGCGGTGTTTCCATTCATCAAGTTTCCGGGCGTCGACACCATACTGGGACCGGAGATGAAATCCACCGGCGAGGTAATGGGGGTAGGGCAGACCTTCGCCGAAGCATTCGTTAAGGCGCAGTTGGGCGCGGGCGAGCGTTTGCCGCGCAAAGGCAAAGTTTTCGTCAGCGTGCGCGATGCAGACAAGGCAAAAGCCGTGGAAATCGCTCGCATGCTAATCGAAGAAGGTTTTCAGCTTTGCGCCACGCGCGGCACGGCAACGGCGATCTCTGCCGCCGGCGTGCAATGTCAGGCGGTGAACAAAGTAGCGGAAGGGCGCCCGCATGTCGTCGATATGATCAAGAATCGTGAAATCAATATGATCATCAACACCGTCGACTCAAATCGGCGCTCGATTCAAGATTCGTGGTCGATCCGCAACAGCGCTTTGCAAAGCCGTATCCCGTATTTCACGACGATTTCGGGCGCGCGCGCGGCATCGCTCGCGCTCAAGCACCACAAAGAACTAGAAGTCTATGACGTGCAAAACCTGCACCGAGCACTGGAGGCTCGTCAAGCATGAATCGTGTTCCGCTTACCGTAGTTGGCGCTGAGCGTTTGCGCCAAGAACTTACCGATCTGAAGAACGTGCAACGTCCGGCCATTATCCAAGCGATCGCTGAGGCGCGCTCGCACGGCGATCTATCGGAGAACGCAGAATACGCCGCCGCGAAAGAGCGGCAAAGCTTCATCGAGGGGCGCATTCAGGAATTGGAGGGGAAGATCTCCAACGCGCAGATCATTAACCCCGCGCTGCTCGATGCGGACGGCGTGTGCGTGTTCGGCTCGACCGTCGAACTAACCGATAGCGACACCGGCGAAAACGTCACTTACCAGATCGTCGGCGAGGATGAAGCCGACATCAAAGAAGGCAAAATTTCGATCACGTCGCCGCTCGCGCGCGCGCTGATCGGCAAGTATTCGGGCGATATAGCGGAGGTCAAAGCACCTGCCGGAATCCGCACCTACGAGATCTTGGACGTTAAGTACCTCTAGTGTCCTGAGTCGATCGAGCCGCAGCCGGGCGTCGGAAATGCGCTTGCTCGATTGAGTGCGCTACTCGACGCGCAACTTCAATTCGGCGATCAATTTCGCATACCGCACTGATTCTTGCTTGATTGCCTCGGCGGCTTGCTGTGGCGTATTGGCAAGAATCTCGTAGCCGCCCGCTTCCTCTTTATCCTTTACCTCCGGCGAGCGCATGATCTCTGCGATGTGCTTGCTGAGTAGCGCCACGACGTTTGCGGGGGTAGCTACCGGCACCGCAATCACCGCCCAGCCCATAGCATCGAAGCCCGGTAGTGTCTCTGCCACCAGCGGCGATTGCGGCAAAGAACGAATGCGCTTTGCCGCCGAAACCGCCAAAACTTTTACTTTATTCGCCTTGACGAGCGGTAGCGCGCTGACCGGCGTGCTGAACATGACCGAAACCTGGCCGTTCAGCAGATCGTTGACCGACAAGTTTTCTCCCTTGTACGGCACGTGCAGCATGTCGATGCCTGCCATTTTTTCGAACTGTTCGCCGAGCACGTGCTGGGGCGTGCCGATGCCGCTCGAGGCGAAACTCACTTTGCCTGGCTGCGCTTTGGCAAGCGCGATCAGCTCCGTCACCGAATTTGCCTTCAAGCTCACGTTCGCGATCAGCACCCATGGAATCGAAACCAACTGCGTCAGCGGCGCAAAATCCTTGACGCCGTCGAAGCCTGGATTGGCATAGAGATGCGGGTTGATGACCATCTGCCCATTGTTGGCGTAGAGCATGGTATGACCATCCGGCTTTGCTTTCGCGACCAATTGCGCGGCGATATTGCCGCTTGCGCCCGGGCGGTTGTCGACGATGACAGGCTGCTTCAGGCGCGGCGCCAGATGCGTCGCAATGATGCGTGCACGCACGTCTGCCGGACTGCCGGCCGGGAAAGGCACGACGATGGTGAGGCGCTTGTTGGGAAACTCCTGCGCCTGCGGCACGCACGGAAGCAGCGCGGCAAGTAAGGTGGCGGCGAAGGCAAATAGGCGGGCGAAGGTCATGGCGGTGGCGCTTCTCCAAAGTTGGCCCTTAGTTTAACCTTGCTGCCTCAACTGCGTTGACCGAAGAGTAAGCCATGCCCAAGTTCGCCGCGAATTTGCACTACCTCTTTACCGAAGTCGCATTTCTCGAACGCTTCGCTGCCGCTGCAGAGGCGGGCTTCAACGCAGTCGAGTTTCAAGTGCCTTACGAGTGGCCACCGGAGACGCTGGCCGAGCACCTAGAGGCCAGCAAATTGAAGATGGTTCTGTTCGACGCGCCTATGGGGATCTGGAGCGCCGGCGACCGCGGATTGGCCGCCGTGCCGGGACGAGAAGAAGAGTTTCGCGCCAGCATGGAACCGACGCTGCGCTATGCGCGAGCGCTCCAGTGCGATACGGTTCATATCATGGCTGGGGTACTGGCAGACGAAGCGCGGCGCGAAGAGGCCGAGCGTGTTTACATCGAAAACCTGCGCTACGCCGCCGCCGCCCTGGAAGCCGCGGGTGTCACCGCCGTTATCGAGCCGATCAACAAATCTTTCGGCGTGGTGCAGGGCGGCGCGGCCTATACGACGCAAGGCATGCACGGCTACTTTCTCAATTACTCGCACCAAGCGCGCGCGCTAATCGAGCGCGTTGCTCATTCCAATCTGAAACTGCATCTGGATTGCTACCACATGCAGATTCTCGAAGGCAATCTCGCCCGCACGCTGCGCGAATGTCTGCCCTTGATAAAGCATATTCAGATCGCGGGCGTGCCGGGGCGGCATGAACCGGACGTGGGCGAGATCAACTATCCGTATTTGTTCAATCTGCTCGACGAACTCGGCTATGACGGCTGGATCGGTTGTGAATATCGGCCACGAGGTCGCACCCGCGACGGGCTTGGCTGGGCCCGCGAATTTGGAATCGGTTGTTGATGGCCGCTCTGGCCGTGCGTTAGCAGCCACTGCCTTTGCGGCTCGGCGCAAGGCGTGCGCGATCTCCGCGCGGCTTACAATGCGCATCGCATTTGCGCGGATGCCACGCAGGCACGCAATCAACCGGCACCACGATATGCATCAACGCTGCGGATGAATCTCGGTCCACGGCTGGCTCGACTCCTGATTTGGATTGAATGCGGGATCATCGCTGAGCACATAATCCGAGCCGTTGCTCCAAGCATGCTTGTAGCCGTTGGGCAATTCAACTTGCCGTGAACTAACGGGATCTTGGTAAGTCTCCACGCCGCGCAAAGAGCGGCTGTAGTTGTCGAACATGCGGTCATACGCCTGCGAACGCTTCTGCCACGACTCAAACATCATGTCGCTGGTCTCCGCCTGCGTCTGCCGGATCTGCTGAAACCGATCGAAGATTGCGCGCTGCTCTCTCAGCTGATCGCGTGTGATGACGGCGTAGAGCTTGGTTATGTGCTCGTGCCAAGCAGGATTGTCGTGGCGCGAGGCGGCAATGACGCGAAACGTCTCAAGCACATTGTCCATCTCCGCAACCGGGGCGCGGAAGCTTGTCGGCGTTGCCGTCCACGTAATCGCGGGCTTGGTTCCGATCAGACTTGGAATGTGCGCAACGAAGTAGCTAATGACAAGCGTGACATCCTCCGCCATCGGTTGTCCCGCTGCTTGGTAGCGGAACTTCGCGCGCGCCGCATCCGTGCGCATCTCATACTGGAACTGAAATGGCGAGATGCTGCCGAAGATGTTCAGGATAAGTTGCTGCCATTGCAATGTCTGGCGTGCGAGTTCCGGCAGCGGCTGGAGTTCGACAACTTCGGCATGGGAAGCGCCGGGACGGTAGTTAGCAAGATACAGCTCACGCAATGCCTGCTCCGCACCTACCGGCGCCATCACCGTAAAGCCGTTCTGCGCATAACTCTGCTGCAACAGCGGATCATCGGACCAGAACAGTGTGGCATGGGGAAACTGCTCGAATACCGAGCCTGCGTCCGGGCTTGTCACCGAATAGCGCGTGAAGGCCTCGGCTGGGAATCTGTCCATGTTCCAAGTAACGCCGCCCTCGAACCGCCAGTGGTTCGGCACCAGCAAGCGCAGTGCCTCCTCTCCCATGCCTTCGGAGTCATGCACGATTCGCGTCTGCAACACGAGCGGCTCTGCTGCTAGAGCGGGAATGGCGCTGAGACTGCAACAAAGGAGGATAAAGAGCACGCGTAACGCAATGTACATAGCAACTCCGATGGCGGTTCTTCACAGTAAAACCTATCGAAGCACCTCACCGGTTGATCAATGTCAATGATTGGTAGGTTCGGCTCGCGCGCCCCCTACAAAGCCAGGTAGTTAGCTACTGCGTGGGCATACACTTAAAGGTATCAGATGAATAGTGTTTATATAAAACGGTTCTCATCGAATACTGGTCAATCTATAGCTGCTGTGCGCTAAATCGCTATTACTTCTGAAAATAACTGGTGTCATTTTCCGCGCGTATTGCTGTGTGCGGCGAGGTACGGTTAAGATGGGCCGATTCTGTCGACAGGTATCTGAGAGGACAATGATGATGACTCAAACGCTGCCGCCCAGCCGCCGCATTGGCGCAATGGTTTTGTTTGCTGCGCTATTTGTTGCCTTACTCGGTATGAGTGCAACATTAGTGCGCGCCGCCGACGAGCCGGACGCGAAGGTGCTCGAACTGGGCAAACAGCGCTACGGCGAAAACTGCAGTGGTTTTTGTCATGGGGCCGGCGGCAGAGGCGGCCGTGCACCATGCATCGTCTGTGGCAAGTTCAAGCGCGGTGGCAGCGATGAGGAGATCCTCAAGAACATCACCGAAGGCATCGCCGGCACACCCATGGGCGCTTTCGGTGACAAACTCTCGAAGGACGACATCTCGGCCCTGCTGGCCTACATGCGCAGCGAGCAAAAGAAGAAGGAAGCCGAAGCGCAGTAGTCGCGCTACTCGATCTTTTCCCAGATCAGAGTGTGCACTTCTTTGTAGCCTTTGTTTATTGCCATCGGCGGCGTGCGCAAGCTCAAGCGCCGCCCCTCAAGTTCGAATTCACGCTCCTGCTTGGTGCCTACCCAGTTGGGGAATAAACTGCCCTCGACGTGATGCACCACTATTCCTTCTTTTGCGTCCACCGTGTACGTACCGTAATACGCGATGTAGGTATGAAAGGCGAGCTGCATTTCGTCGGGTCGCGCGCCACCCATAAAGTCGGTGACGAAGGGTTGGCGGTGTATTTGCGTGACTTGCGCAGACATGTGGCCACTGGCGTTGTAGCTGATGCGCCCGTCCAGACTGCGGCCAAACGGTAGCCGCTTATCGCCATTGCTCACGCGCGTTGCTTCCCAAGAAATCAGCTTCCACACGCCCACTAGCGGATTGGGTTCCGCTGCGGCAGGCAGAGCCACACCGAGCATCGCGACCGCAAGTAGCCTCAGCATGCACTTCATTCGAATTCCTTTTCCGTCCCAAAAATGACAAAGTAAGAAGCTAACGTATTCGGCATGCAGGCGCCGACAGCGATGCGCGATGATCTTAGGGTAATCGTCGTGCGGCGACAACTCGTTATACTGCCCTGATACCATCTCAAGCCATGCAATGAGTATGAAGATAGACTGCTCGGTCGCGGCGCGGTGTTTCGTGGCGGTAGCGGTGATGCTGGCGCTCTCGCTATTGACGCCGGCGTTTGCGCAGGCGCTTACGCTTAAGATCCATCATTTCCTCCCGCCTTCCTCGAACGCCCAGAAGCTCTTCATTGAACCCTGGGCTGATAAGGTCAACAAAGAGTCGAACGGACGCATCAAGTTTCAGATTTACCCCGCGATGCAGTTGGGCGGCACCGCGCCGCAACTCTACGATCAAGCGAAAGACGGCGTAGCGGACATCGTCTGGACGCTGCCCGGCATCACCGCCGGGCGTTTTCCGCGCGTGGAAGTGTTCGAACTGCCGTTCATCATGACCAACCCCGAAGCCACCAGCCGCGCTGCTTGGGACTACGTGCAGAAGTTCGCGCCGGACGAGTTTCCCGGGGTGCATCTCATCTCGGTGTTCGTGCATACGCCGGGTCAATTGTTTTTGAGCAAGCGACCGGTCAAAGCCCTCGACGATTTGCGCGGCCTCAAGCTGCGCGCCCCGACGCGGCAAACCACGAAACTACTCGCCGCGCTCGGCGCCTCCCCGGTGGGCATGCCGATGCCGCAAGTGCCGGATGCGCTAAGCAAAGGCGTGGTCGACGGTGCACTGGCGCCGTACGAAATTGTGCCGACCATGAAAATGCACGAACTTACACGCTATGTCACCGAAACCGACGCGAACTTTCCGGCGCTCTACACGGCGGTGTTCGTATTTGCCATGAACAAAGCCAAGTACGATGCGCTGCCTGTGGACTTGAAGCGCGTGATCGATGCCAACAGCGGCGCGGAAGTGGGCGCGTGGATTACGCGCCAAGCCTGGAGCGGGCCGGATCAAAACGCCAAGCGCGCAGTGCAGCAACACGGCAATGAGATCACTATTCTCAGTGCCGCCGAACTAGGACGCTGGCGGCGAAAAACGAGTGCGCTGGAAGACGAATGGGAAAAGGAAATGGCGGCGAAAGGCTTCGATGGCAAGAAGTTGTTGGAGGCCGCGCGCTCGCTAATCGCCCAGCGTGCGGCTCTAAAATAGGTGGCGAGATGATTGGAGTGGGTTAGGGCGTGACGGATATGGTCATCGTACCCACTGCGAACTGCCCTCTAAAGCTCAGCGGAAAGTTGCTGATCTTGTTGCTCCCGATTAGCCGCCCGACCACGCTGTTGCGCGTTGTGTAGAACGATACGTTTGAGTTGAAGTCGAACAGAATGGTCGGAATGTCAGTGGCCATTTTCGTTTGCCAGGTGCCCTGCCCAAACCACCAATTTGCCAGGAACGGCGTTGGGAAACTGGGGTTGGTTACCGTTCCATGGATAAACCACGTTGGCGAGACACCGAACTCCGGTGTCACCGACGCATACAGCTCGCTCGGACCTTGCGTGGGCGCAAACTCGTAGGCCAAATCAGGGTCGAGTACGGCAGGCACTTTGGCGCCGCGTAGCAACAGCGCGAGAGCGGCCGAATTGGTGGCGTAGGTGAGCGTGTAGTTATTGATCGAGGTATTGGGGTCGGTGCCCGTGCCATCGGGAGAAGCAATCGTGATGCCGATATGCGCCACCGTGCCGGGTCTTGCGGGCAGCGTGCCGACGCGCACGGCTTTGCAATCTGCGATTCGAACCACTAGTTTGGCACCCGCCGAGTCCGCAATCAGCATATAACGATTCGGCACGAGCGCGCGCGCAGCCGCTTCATTGACCGGCGCCACGCCGACAAACTCTGTGCAGTCGCTGAAAGTTACCTTCGAGGCAGCCGCGGCATGGGCCGCTCCAAGCATGCAAGCGCAGGCGATTCCAAACCAGGTTGTTAGGCTATGTAAGTCCTGTCTCATCGTCAAACTCCCCGCTTGGTGAGGTTGCAATCATACCCTTAGAGTTATGCTACTTCTGCACGCGAATTTCGCCCCCCGTGAGTGGGGCACCATCAACCGCCACGGGTTGGCCGTTGTTGGTTACCGTCAAACCCGTGACCGTGACCTTATAGGTGCGGGTCACCGCACTACCACCCGACCCACCGCCGCCCCCGCAGTTGCTGAGCGCCAGCGCAGCGCCGACGAACAGCATGGCCAGCGCGCTCTTGCGCCGCCGTGACAGTCCGCAGCTACTGAGACCGATCATGCCGACTAGACCCAGCGTACTCATCACGCTGGCCAATTGGCTATTGAGGTCGATGGCCACCACGTAAGTGCGCCCGTTCAGCAAACCAGTCGGAGCGAACGACAGGATCGCGCTGCCGTCATTGGCATTGAAGCTGCCAGAGGCGATCATCAACGACTTTTCATTGGCGTCGACTATGCCATTGCCATTGCTGTCCGGGTACAGCTTTACCGCGACGATATCCAACTGATCGTTGCCGCTGCCGCTCGCCTGCAAGCTAAGGCCGGTGAGCGCGAACGCTGTCGAACTGCTACCGCTCGGTGGCGTAACCGAAATCTGCACTGCAGCAACGTCACTGGTCCCTTTGAGCGCCGTCGTACTTGCCGTGTTGCCGGAACCTAGCGCGGCAGTCACGTTGCTGCCGGGGGGCGGGGGATTTATCACTCCAGCTAGCTGCGCCGTCGCGCTCGTGCAATTGTCGTTCTGATCCGGATCCGCCGTCGTGCTCAATGTGCAGGCCTTGAGTGCGAAATCGCTATTGGTGGTCGCTGCGGTAAACGAAACGGTCTTGCTTTGCCCCGGCTGAAGATCGCCCAGCACCCAGTTACAGATCGACAGCGCATTGCACGCTCCGCTATCGCTAACGATTGCGGGAATCTCCGAAAACTCCGCGATCTGCGTCGGACCGATTTGCGCGCGCGCAGCGATGGCCGGATCGGGCCCGCTATTGGTAAGAGTAAAGCTCACCTGCACTTTGCCGTTGCCCGCGTTTGCCGCTTGGATGCTGGACGCGGCAATCGCCAAGTCGGCGCTGCCGCCGCTCGCTGCGACGAACGCGGGCACTTTGGCCGAGCTGGGTTGTGCAATCGCAGTACAAACCGGCTCCAACGAGAAGGCACAGCCGCTGCTCCAGCCGCCGAACAAGAATCCTGGATCGGGTAGCGGCTGCAGAGCGACGCTGGATTGAAAGCTGAAAAAGGCATCGCAGGGGCTGGAAGAATCCGGCGCAATCGGCCCTGACGGGCAGTCGATTCCCGCGGGTGTGCTTTTGACCGAACCGTGAAACGGTTGCAGCAAGTTCACCGCGACAGCGCACCGATCCGGCTTGTAGCGAATGTCGAGTGTAGTAGTTTGCCCTTCGGACACGCTCGCGCTGACGCTGGGTTGCGTGGATGACTGAAAGCATGCGCCAGCCAATACAGTCTGTGGTTGAAAAACGTACGACCCGATCACGGTGTCAGTTAGCGAATCGCAGCACCCCTGCAGCACGTTGGGTGTGATTGTGCCCACCTGTCCGTCCGGGCTGCTGGTTGTGAGCAGATTGAGTGCGGTCGGCGCCGATACACCGCTGCTGCCACTCGAAGTGAACTTCAGCGTACCGACCAGATTGCGTATGCTCGCGCCGGCACTGTAGGTAATGTTTTGGCCGGCGTCGAACTCGCACGGCAGTGCGGTGTTGAGCCCGGCACAGATTCCTGTCCAACCGTTTAGTACTTGATAGTTGGGCAGGGATACGATTTGGATTGCCACATGTCCGGTGGTACCCACTGGTATGGTGAAGCTGGCGCCCCTAGCGTTGTGGACCTCCACGCCCGACACGGTTACCCGCACGATGGGATCGGCAGGCGCCGATCCAGGCGTCGCGCCTGCGGAAAAGGAGAGGAACGCGGCGGTGGCCGCCGGCGAGATCAAAGCAGCGGCAACGAAGCACAAAGCCTCAACTACGGCTGAGAGTTTTCTTGTCATATTTGATATAGGTAAAGAGGTCATCGGGGCGCGCAACTGCCCGCTTAGACATATAGCGGACGGCCGAGATGGCACCTCGGCCGCTTCTGCTGAGATAGATTGCTAGGCGCACATGCGCTTGTCGCGCGGACGCCGCAGCATGGCGAGCCCGCCGACCAGCAAGCCCAGCGTGCCGGGAATCGGCACGGTGCCGCCACCACCACCGCCGGTGCTCGACCCAATGGTGATGTCATCCAGCACGAACGTCGGGGTGCCGCGACTAAAGATGGTGATGCTATCGATATTGTTCAGCGCGCTCGTCACACCGAAGAATTCACCTGCGTTGACATTGAAAAACTCCAGTTGAACCGTATCGTCGCTACCGTCGGCGAGCTTAACGCGATCCTTGACAAACACCGTCGCCGCGCCGCCGCCGATCCAACCGCCGAACTTCGAAATGGCTGCAGTGAATTCGATTTCAAAGAAGCAGGTGCCGTCCGCACATACGGTGGCAAATGCTGGGTCGCCCGCGTCGCTGGCGTGAGTGGGGATCAATACGTTTCTGCCTGAGCGAGCATTCCCGGCTCGAATGGTGGGGTCCAATTCCGCTACTACGCTCGGAGCGCCGGGGTTGCCCACCAAATCGTTAAAGCTTGCGCCCCCGCTATGGAAATGACCGCCGCCGATTTTGTATATGGCGCTGGTGCCCAACGGGATAAGTCCATCGATTGTGGCGTCGAACGCTTCTATGCCAACTGCAGGCAGGCCCTCCAAGTCGTACACCGAAGCGCCGCTCTGAAAGCCGGCAATAGCCGCGTTGTTCGTCGTGATCAAGGGAATCGCCTGCGCTGTGGATGAAAGTGCCGTGCCAATGGCGAATGCGAGAAGAAGCTTGTTTGTTGTCATGATGCCTCCGAGCTTGTTTAGGTTAGTGTGGCATTAATGCTGAGCAATCATCCGTGCTTGGCTGGCGCAAGAAAATGATCCTCTCGCATCATCCAAAAGGATGAGAAGGGCGCCGCTCGATTACCTGGAGACGTGCTTCGGATATGGTTTTCCGCTAAATGCTTAGGTTTCAGTCCGCGCTGCGGCTGGTCGATCTTTCGGCCGAGGCCGAAAGACAAAGCGCGTGCAAACCGCCATGCGCTGGGCCACAATCACGTGTTGCCAAATTCTCCCGGCGCGCAGCTAATCCGTCTCATGAAAGTATTGTTGGTCGACGATCACGCTTTGTTTCGCGAGGGGTTGCGCTTGGTGTTGGAGCGCATCGGAGAGCCTTTCGAGGTGCTTGAAACAGGCGACTGCGCCGGCGCGTTCGTGCTGCTCAAGCGTCATCCGGATCTTGGTTTTGTGCTGCTCGATCTGGCCCTGCCTGACATGCCGGGACTGGATGCGCTCAAGCTGATGCGCGAGCGCTATCCCGCGGTGCCGATCGTGGTCTTGTCGGCCACCGAAGATCGGCCATCGGTGCTTGAAGCGATCAATCGCGGCGCGATGGGCTTCATCCCGAAATCTTCCGACAGCACGCTGCTCATCAATGCGCTGCGTTTGGTGCTTGCGAAAGGTGTTTATGTGCCGCCGTCCGCTCTCACCAACCCGCTCAATGCATCCGACGCCACCCCCAAGTCCGCCATTCAGAATAAGCGCGCGAGCTTGCGCGAACTGGGCTTAACCGAGCGGCAAATCGAAGTGCTCGGGCTGATGGTGCAAGGTATGCCGAACAAGGTGATCGCGCGCACGCTCGATCTGGGCGAGCCGACCATCAAGACGCATGTTGCGGCGTGTTTACGCGCGCTGAACGTCAGCAACCGTACGCAAGCCGTACTGGCTGTAGGACAGTTGGGTTACACCTTCAAATGAACTCGGGCGCTAACGATCAACCTGGCAAACTCGACCAACTCGTGCGTGCTGAGCAGGCACGCATTTTGTACGCTGGTATTCGCGTCGCTGTGGTGTCCGGCCCAGCCAGCGCCGCGGTTTTGATGGCATTGTTTTGGAGTGTGGTTACGCGCGGCCGTCTACTTTTTGTTGGCGCATTTATCGTCACCGTTTTGACGCCTTTGAGCCTCTGGCTGTACCAAGCCTATGTTCGAGGGTACCGAGGGCCGAGTGACGCGCAACGTTGGCTGAAGCTGCAGGAGGTGCGCTTCTTCTTCGCATCGCTCGCTTACGGCAGCGCGGGGGCGCTGTGGTTTACCCCGGACTCCCTCACCTATCAACTTATCTTGTTTTGTTTCTTATTTGCGCTCAGTGCGACATTGATGCAGGAAGTTGCGCACCATCGACCGCTCATTTTGCTAACCTTTCCGCCGTTGCTACTGCCATTCATTGTCCGTGCTGGCCTGGCAACGGAGACGACCAGTCGACTGGTGGCGCTGCTCGCTGGAACCGGGTTGTTGTACACGAGCGCGACCACCCTCAATCTGAGCAAACTTATTCGGCAAGCATTTGCGCATCGGTTCAACAACGAGATCTTGGTCGAACAACTCCAAGCGCAAAAGCAATTGGCCGAAGACGCGCTTAGCGCGGCGGAGGAAGCCAATCGCGCCAAGTCGCGCTTTCTGGCGGCGGCAAGTCACGATCTGCGCCAGCCGATGCACGCACTCGGCCTATTCGTTTCCGCGCTGAAGCCGCATGTGGCCGGCGAGCAGGGTCCGCGCATTTTGGAGCGCGTGGAATCGACCGTGCGCTCCACCGAAGTCATGTTCAACGCGATGCTCGATGTGTCGCGTTTGGATGCCGGCGTGTTGGTGCCTGATGTGAAAGCCTTTGCGCTCGGCCCGCTGCTGAGCCGCTTAGCTGCCGAATATGCGCCGCGCGCCGAAGCAAAAGGCCTGCGGCTTCGCGCACGTGTCGGCGCGCACAGCGTGGTGAGCGATCCGACACTGATCGAGCGCGTAGTTCGCAATTATCTCGGCAACGCGGTGCGCTACACGCATCGCGGGGGCATTTTGCTGGCGGCGCGCAGACGAGGTACTTCAATAAGTATAGAGTTGTGTGACACTGGAGAAGGGATTCATAGAGATAACCTGGGAGAGGTATACAAAGAATTCTTCCAACTAGGCAACCCTGAGCGCGATCGTACCAAGGGTCTTGGGTTAGGGTTGGCCATCGTTAAACGTGTTGCGCAATTGCTCGATCATCCGATCAAGCTCAGCTCGCGCGTTGGCCGAGGCTCCAAGTTTTCCATTGAAGTGCCGGTGGCCGTTGGCGCCGCAGAGCGGGGCGCCGGCAAACCATTGGAGCAGTGGGACGAGAGGCTGCTGGTTGGTGCGCGTGTGCTGGTGATCGATGATGAAGCCGACGCACGCGAAGCGCTTGAAGTCTTGCTCAGACAGTGGGACTGTCTTGCGCTGACGGCGGATTCCGCGCGCGGTGCGTTGGCGCTTGCGCGCGCGCAAGACACGCCGGTCGACGCCATTCTGGCCGACTATCGCTTGCGAGAAAACCAGACGGGCATCGAGGCGATTGCGGTATTGCAGCGCGATTTCGGGTCTATCCCTGCTGCGATAGTTACCGGTGATACGGCGCCGGATCGGCTGAAGCAAGCCACCAGCAGCGGCTATGCCCTATTGCACAAACCACTCGATCCAATGCGCTTGAAGGCGGCGCTCTGCCGCTTGCTTGGCGAGCGCCGCGGCGGTGGCTAGTAGGCGGCTCCGGTGCGCAAAATGTTGTAGATGAGCACTGCACTGCCGCCACGCGGTTGCCACGATAGTGCGCGCTGTCCATCGGCTCACTATTCCTGCGCCGGAAGTTCGCGGATTTCGACCGTTCCGCCTGCCTCGTAGACTGGATTGCCGCGCAAGAATTCGCGCGCCGCTGCTACGCTTTCGGCCCGAATACGAATGAACCCGGTTAGAACGGTGCACGAGGGCTGGTCTGCACAATCTTTGCGCAATTTGAGACCGGATCCGATTGCGCTACCACCGTCAAACTGCCCAGAAACGCGCAGACCAGAGACGTATTCGTTCCAGCGTCGATCCTCGTCCGCAGCGGCAGGATCGCTTGCGCCGTTGTATTTCAATAGAATGAACTCTTTCATGGCGACACGTGTGCAACCACTTAGCTTTGTTTCGCCGCGCGCTCTTTCTCCACCAGCACTCGCCGCAGGATTTTTCCTGAAGGCGATTTTGGAATCTGATCGGCGAATTCGAGCAAGCGGATCTTTTTGTAAGGCGCGACGCGCTCGGCGACATAAGCCATTAGCGCTTCCGCGCTCACCTCGGACTTCTTCACGATAAACGCCTTGGGCACTTCGCCGTGCTCTTCATCCGGACTGGGGATCACTGCGGCGTCCGCGACTGCAGGATGTGCCACGAGAACCGCTTCAAGCTCTGCCGGCGGAACTTGATAGCCGCTGTACTTGATCAATTCCTTGAGCCGGTCGACGATATAGAGGTAGCCGTCGACATCCATGTAGCCGATATCGCCGGTGTGGTACCAGCCCTCGGCGTCGAGGCAGGCCGCCGTCTCTTCCGGGCGGTTCAAGTAGCCGCGCATGATGTTCGGCCCGCGCGTCCACACTTCGCCTTGTTCGTTGGGGCCGAGCGGCTTGCCGCTGACTACATCGACGATCATGGTTTCGCTGTTTCGCACGCATACGCCGACCGCATTGAGCTTTTCGAGCGGCGAATCGCTCAAGTGCATGTGCGTCGCGCCGCTCGCCTCGGTCATTCCGTAGCCCTGCATTACGCGGCAGTTCAGCCGCTGCATGCAGGCCTTCATGGTCGCCTCTGCCACCGGCGCGGCGCCGGTGAGAATGCGCTTCAATGCGGAAAGATCGTAGTTCGAGACGACTGGATGCTTTGCCATCGCCAAGACAATCGGCGGCACGAGCGGCGCCACGGTTATTCTGTGGGCTTGCAGCGTTTTCAGGAACGGCTCTAGCTCGAAGCGCATCATCGTGACGACCGTGGCACCCACGTACAGGCCAAGGTTCATGATCAGCACTTGGCCATAGATGTGGAAGAACGGCAGAACGCCAAGCACGATGTCTTCTTCGTTCATCATGCCGGAAGGGCGCGCTTGCGCCAGATTCGCGGCGAGGCTGTGATGCGTGAGCATCACGCCTTTAGAGCGACCGGTTGTGCCCGAGGAGTAGGGCAGTGCGATCAGATCACTCTTTGGATCGATGGTGATTTTAGGAATGTTCGATCCGTGTTTGTGCAACGCGGCTAAGCCGACCGCTTCGCCCACGGATTCGCCGAACACAAAGATATTGCGGATGCCAGCGCGCGCCGCCGGCTCGCGCACGCGCTCCAGCAGCGGCGCGATCGTGAGCAGATACTTGGCCTTGCTGTCTTGCAGTTGGAACAGCAACTCGTCCGCCGTGTAGAGCGGGTTGATGGTCGCTGCCGCACCGCCAAGCACCGCCACTGCGTGGCAGGCGACGGCATAGTCCGGCAGATTCGGGCTGAAGATCGCCAGCACGTCGCCGCGCTCGAAGCCGTGGGCAACCAAGCCGGCGGCAGTGCGATGGATGCGCTCCAGCAGGCAGTCGTAAGTGAGCGTCTGTCCGGTGCCCGCATCGATAAACGCCGGCTTGCTGCCCAATCGCTCGATGCCACGGAGCACGAAGTCCGTGAACGGCATCAGCGGAATCTGAGTATCGGCAAGTGGGCTACGGAAGATCATCGATATCTCCTCAAGTTCTACTTAAGCTACACTGTACCAGAGCGCTTGTTCGCTATCGCTACCAGTGGAAGTAGCTTAGGCAAGTTTGGCGCAGGACGTGCGCCAGTGATTTCTCTTTCGTGCCAGAAGGGTTCACGAGTAGGATGAAAGTGCGTTCATGCCACAAGAAAGTTTAGCGGGCAAAGTCATCATTATTACCGGCGCCTCGGGCGGTTTTGGCCGCGTGCTGGTGCACGCATTTCTCGAAGCCGGCGCAAAGGTTGCGGCATTGGACGTCTGCGAACCGGGGCTTGCGCAGCTGCACGCCGACGCGCCGTCAGGCAGCGGCGAGCGCCTGCGCACGCAGTTAGCGGACATCGCCGACTATGCTGTCTGTGAAGGCGCGGTCGCGGAAACGGTGCGCGGATTTGGCGATGTGCACGTCCTCATCAACAACGCAGCGCTCGGCATGGGCGTTGTGCGCGAAGATCATTTCATCAGGCCGGTCGATATCACCGAGATCACGCCTGCCACCTGGCAGCGTTTCATCGCCGTCAACTTCTCTGGCGGGTGGAATATGACGCGCGCGGTAATCGAGCCGATGCGCGCGCAGCGTTGGGGCCGCATCGTCGACATCACCACCAGTTTCTTTACCATGCTGCGCGGCGGCTTTCAGCCCTACGGCCCAGCCAAGGCCGGGTTGGAGGCGATGGCAGCGGCGCACGCGCAGGAATTTGCGGGCAGCGGCGTGACGGTCAACGTCGTCGTGCCCGGCGGGCCCGCAGATACACCGATGGTGCCGGCCAACGCGCCGTTCAAGCGCGAGGACCTCATCGCGCCCGGCGTGATGGTGCCGCCGATCTTATTCTTGTGTTCGGACACGGCCGGCGCGATCACAGGCAATCGCTACATCGCCAGTCAATGGGATACGAAGCTCGCGCCGGAGCAAGCCGAGCAACGTTGCCGCGCGCCGATCGCATGGCCGCAACTGGGGCAAACCCCGGTGTGGCCAGGCGGCAAGCCGGCGAAGTAGCGCGGCCCTTTTCTTATCTATCCCACACTTGGTCGGGCACTGGCAGACCGGCCAGATCTTGCGCAGTCAGGGGATTTTGCGGCGCCATGCCGTGCGTTTCCAGAATCAGCATCAACTGGCGCGTGTGTTGCGCGGCGTGCCAAGCGGTGCGTTCGAGCACGTCGTGCATGGTGCGCTTGCCGTAGTAAGTCGGCACGGTGTAGGCAAGCGTTGGATCGCGTTCGCCTTGCCACCAAGCGAGCAGGCGCTCGCGCACACTTTCGCCGAAACGCGCGATGTCTTCGCCTTGCCACTGCGGCGGCGGCAAGTCGTCGAAACTTTCGAAGCGCAATTCGATCTGCTGCGCGGCTTCCAAACCCATTTCAGCCACGCGGAAGACATGGAACGCGATACCGCCGGTGCTGCGATTGCGGTTGCGAAACACAGCGCGCAAGTGCTCCTCGCTGAATTGGCGCGTGAACCGCGCTGCCGCCTGCAAGACGAGATCCAATTTGGCGACAAGCTGCGCGGGCGGCAGCGCGTCCATGATCTTTGTCTTCAGATCGAGGAACTTGACTACGTCGCGAATTGACTGTGCCAAGGTGTAGCGTCCGGCAAGCGCCACCACGGGGACGCTGCGCGCACCGAGCGCATGCAGTTCGGCCAGGCCGGCAGGATCGTTGTGCACGTCGATCGATTCGAACTCGATGCCCTGATTCGTCAAAAACTCTTTGGTGCGTAAGCAAGAGGTGCAGCCCGGCTGCCAAAACACTTTGATGCGCGCTGAAGTTGCGGTTTGCATGCGCCGTCCTTCTTAGTTCAAATCACCGTACCGAGCGTAACGCGGCGCCCTTCCTGCGCCGAAACGTAGCCGGCGTAGATGACGTCGACCACATCGCGCGCAAGCAGCGCGCCCGACAGAGGTTCGCGTCCTGCCCGTAAGGCTTCCACAAAATCTGCCATCTCCTGCGGATAGCCGCGCATCCAATCTTCGTCCGGGCTGGCGAATTGCCAACCGGCCTTGGTTTCGACTTTCTCGCAGATGTATTCGTCGCCCCAAATACTTGCTTCCGGCGCGTAAAGCTGCAAGCTGCTGTTGGGGTTGATGTTGACTTGCACTACTGCGTTGGAAAGATAAGCCGTGAGCAAATTCTTCACGCCGCCGAGACTGATATCGGTCGACGTCACGGTCGCCTTGGTGCCGTCGTCGAACGTCATGATCGCCGCCGACCAATCTTCCACATCGACCCAGTCGGTCTTCACATAGTGCTTGCTCTGCGCGCGAAACGCCGGCAGAGCCGTAAGTCGTTCCACATCCGCGATGATTGACTTCACTCGAATCGGTTTGCCGTACTTGCGCGTACCCTCGTAGTGCTTGAGGTGGATCACCGCGCCGACCGGGTGCGAGCCCATGCGCAGGAACGAGCCGCCGCCCGCGCTGGCCCAGCGCCGCGCGTAAGCGGCGTGTGAGCCCGAATGACTTTCTTCCGCGCGCAGATCGAGCAGGGCGCCGCCGCTTTGATCCATTAAGCGCCGCAGCTTCGCTACGCCCGGCGCGTAGACGAAATTCTCCGCATAGCAGAGCGTGACATTATTCCGCGCGCACGCCGCCAACACCGAATCCGCCTGCCGCAGCACTTGTTCCCACATCTTCTGGCGCGTCATTGCATCGGCATCGACGAAACACCCGGTCAATGGCTTTTCCATGATGATGTGCTTGCCTGCTTCAGCGGCCGCGATGGCCACCTCATGGTGCAGGCTGGTTATCATGGCCAGCGACACCGCGTGGATATCGTCGCGTGCCAGCATCGCGCGGTAATCCGTGTAGACATTCGGAACGTGAAACTTCTGCGCGAACGCGTCCGCGCTTTCTTGCGTGCGGGCACACACGGCGACGAACTCGCATTGATGTCCGCGCAAAGGCGAGAGGGCGTGCGCATGCAGATCGGCAGCGAAACGCGCGCCGACGAAGCCGACGCCGATTTTGGGGAGCAGATCCGTCATAGCGATTCCGATAAACAGGTGACAAGTATTGCATGTATTGGCGGCGGCTGGGAGGTTCGGATCTACTGAATCGCTATGGCCTGCGCTGGTCGATTAGTGGACGTTCTGTCCAAACGAATGTGACCCAGAACGCAGAGGCGATCGGATGATGCCTGATCGCCTCTGAAGCGCAATGCGTCCGCTTGACTGCGCTTTTCGTCGACTGCTCTACTGCATTTGTGGCTCGAAAAGCACGTCGAATGCTACTTGCTGTCTAGTTTGCTGAGAGCTTTGTCGGTTGCTTTGTCCGCAGCCTGGCCCAGCTTGTCCAAGAACTTACCAAGTATTGAATCAACTTTAGATTGTGTAGCAGATGTTGCTGCTTTGTTGGTCTCAGCGGCAGCACTTGCAGACGGTGCCTGAGTCGCTCCGTTCGCGTCTAACGACGGTGCTGCGGCGGTTGCGGGAGCGAGGGTTCCCTCATTGCCTGGTGTGTTCCTACTCATTGGCTTCGACAACGTTGCTCCCTCCGCAGTTGCCGCGGAATCCTTCAACGCGGCCTTTAGTAGTGTTTCATCAGGTTGAGCGCGTGGGGATACGAGCCACTTTTCTTGGAAGGACTCATGGAAAACGGCCGTCGCTGTTTGAAGTTGCGTTGCCGACATATCTCCCCATTGTCTGCAATCGGATTCAGCGGTTTTACCAAGATAGCGGATCTGTTTTAGCGTGAGGTCCTCGTATTTCGCCCCGAAGTGATGTGTAAAGTACTTGTGCGAGAGCAAGACTTCCAGTTGTTTCTCTACCGCGTTGACACCAGAGACCCAAGCCTTGATACGACCACACTCAGCATCGCTCATTTGATCTGCCAATGCCGTGAGAGCAAGAGCAGACAATGCGAGACCGAAAACAACTTGACGAGAGAATTTGGACATCTTCTTGCTCCTAAAGGTTAGAGTAAACTTCAATTTTCCGTTTAGACATTGACCCTGGCGTGTAGCCGTTTTGGTCATGCAGTTTGAGAAACTTGGCGGCGTGTGATGTCAGTAGCTAAACAAACATCACCATCCGTTGATAGAAATTCTGCCGGCGCAGCGCTGCTGCGAAAATTAGCCTGTAGGATTAGGTTTCTCGGTGAAGAGGCCGCAGCAATGCCGCTGCATCCGAAAAAGCTCGGTAGCGCGGGCCGCCAAAGCTTAGGGCGACGGCACTAATCCTGTGGTATTAGTGCAGGGAGGCAACCCAATGCGGGCGGACGAGTGGTGTATGGTGTCTGTCGCGGTAAACTGGCACTGTGGACACTCAAGATCAATTTAAGCTTGTAACATGTGGAGAACGAAAGACGCGAGACAATATGCTGTTAATGATCGACAACTATGACTCCTTCACCTATAACCTCGTGCAGTATTTCGGCGAGTTGGGCGAGGACGTGAAGGTTTCCCGTAACGACGAAATCACGCTGGACGAGATCGAGCGGCTGAATCCGCAGGCCGTGGTGATATCGCCGGGGCCGTGCACGCCGAAGGAAGCAGGCGTTTCTGTGCCGCTCATCCAGCGCTTCGCCGGGCGTTTCCCGATTCTCGGTGTGTGCCTAGGCCACCAGAGCATCGGCCATGCGCTGGGCGGCAAGGTCGTGCACGCGAAAACGCTCATGCACGGCAAAGTGTCCGAGATTCGCCACAGCGGTGGCGGCGTGTTCCGCGGTTTGCCGAACCCGCTGCGCGCCACGCGCTATCACTCGCTTGCGGTGCAGCGCGAAGGTCTGCCGGATGAGCTTGAGATAACAGCATGGACCGACGACGGCGAGATTATGGGATTGCGCCACAAGACGCAGCGCCTGGAAGGTGTGCAATTTCATCCCGAGTCGATTTTGACCGAGCATGGCCATGATCTGCTCCGGAATTTCTTGAAAGGGTGAACGATGAGTAGTGCCGCTCGAGTGGCGATCGAAACTGGAACTACCGGATACCTGGATTATCTGGACGCGCAAACGCAATCCTCCCTCTATCGCAACGGCAAAGTGTTTACCCGGCGCGACGCGGACGGCAGCGACTCCGGCTGGCAAGGCATCAACCGCTACAAACAGCAAATGCCCATCCATAACGCCCGTTTGCTGCAAGGCGCGGCGCGCCAAACGCTCGCGCAGAACGGCTACGAGTTGTTAACGCGGCCGCACTCGATCGAGGGCATCGATTTTTTCAATCACGCGCAAGTTGTAAAAGAATACTATCCGCAATGCGTCGAGATCGTGCGCGCCTTTACCGGCGGGCAGGTATTCGCGTTCGACCATAACGTCCGATCTGCTGTTGGCAAGCAAGCCAAGCAGCGCATCGCCGGCGGTCAACAAGTGCAAGGCCCTGCGCTGATTGTGCACGGCGACTACACCTTGACCAGTGCGCCGCAGCGTCTGCGCGATCTCACCCAAGCGCCGAAGACCAACGACACATTACGCGGAGTAGTACTGCAGGAAGGCCAAGCGCTCATCCGTGCCGAAGAGGCCGCGCGCGTGCTGGCCGACGGCGGACGATTTGCCATCATTAACGTTTGGCGCAACATCGCCAAAGAGCCGGTCTTTACTAATCCGATGGCGCTGTGCGACGCGCAAACGGTGCGCCCAGAAGATCTGGTGGTGTTCGAGATTCAGTACCCGGATCGCATAGGCGAGAACTATTTCGCCAAGCACTCACCCGGGCACAGGTGGTTCTATTACCCGCAGATCACGCGCGACGAAGCGCTGCTGATTAAACAGTGGGACTCCGCTGGCCCTATGGCGCGCTCACAAGGCGCCAAGGCGGATGCGGCTAACCCGCAAGCGCCTTGCACCTTCAGTTTTCACACGGCGTTCGAAGATCCGGCAACGCCGCTTGATGCGCCGGATCGCTGGAGTATCGAGACGCGGTGTTTTGTTCTGTACGATTAGGCAGGGTGCTAGCGGATTGACCAACCGCACGTCTCCTTCGTTAGTTCGCAACACGTGTATCCGATTCAGGATGCAGACATCTCCCGCAAACTGAAGCAGACGCCCCGCGAGAAGCACCTACGCTCAGCAAGGAAAACGTGCTGGTGCCGTTCGATCTGTGCCGCGACCGTGGCGTGTCCAGGGGAACTTAGCTTGGCCTACGAGTGGCAGCTTCCGACGAAGGATAGCCAGGCGGATATACTGGGCCAACGGTTTTAAAGGAGATCCCTCATGACCGACTCGGCGACATTGACGGCTACCCGCGACATCGCGAGTGTGCTGCATCCCTACACCAACTTGCGCAAGCACGAAACGCAAGGTCCGCTCGTGATCGTGCGCGGCAAAGGGGTGTACGTCTACGATGATGCGGGCAACGAGTACATTGAAACCTTGGCGGGCTTGTGGTGTACCGCGTTGGGGTTCAGCGAGCCGCGCTTAGCCGAGGCTGCTCACCGGCAGTTGAGCAACTTGCCGTTTTATCACTCGTTTGCGCACAAATCGCATGATGTGGGCATCGCGCTGGCTGAGCGGCTATTGGCGATGTTGCCGGTCAAGATGTCGAAGGTATTTTTCAACAGCTCCGGCTCGGAAGCGAACGACACCGCGATCAAGATGGTGTGGTATTACCGCAACGCGTTAGGCCAGCACCGCAAGAAAAAAATCCTCTCGCGTCTGCGCGGTTACCACGGTGTCACCGTTGCCACGGCAAGCTTGACCGGCCTGCCCGACAATCATCGCGATTGGGATCTGCCGATACCGCAAGTGCGCCACGCCGATTGCCCGCACTTCTATCGCTACGGCAAAGTGGGCGAAAGCGAAGAACAATTCGCCACGCGCATGGCTGAGAGTTTGGAAAACCAAATCCTGCGCGAAGATCCCGAAACGGTCGCCGCTTTTATCGCCGAGCCGGTGCAGGGGGCGGGTGGCGTCATCCTGCCGCCGGCGACTTATTTCGACAAAGTTCAAGCTGTACTGCGCAAGTACGACGTGCTGCTGATCGCCGATGAAGTGATTTGCGGCTTCGGCCGCACTGGCAATATGTTCGGCAGCCAGACATACAATTTGCAGCCGGACATCATCACCATGGCGAAAGCGCTGTCTTCGGCGTATGTGCCGATCTCGGCGACGGCGATCTCTGACAAGCTCTACCAGGCGTTTCTCGCGCAAAGCGACAAGATCGGCCAGTTCGCTCACGGCTATACCTATTCCGGCCATCCGGTGGCCGCGGCGGTAGCGCTGGAAGCGCTAAAGATCTATGAAGAACGCGATATCGTAGGCCACGTACGAAAAGTCTCGCCTTCGCTGCAACAGGGGTTGCGCGAATTCGCCGACAGACCGTTCGTGGGCGAAGTGCGCGGCGTGGGTTTGATTGCCGCGATCGAATTGGTGCGCGATAAAGCGACGCGCGCATCGTTCGACCGTAAGTTGGGCGTCGGCCAGCTCATCGCGAACGCGGCGCAAAAGGAAGGTTTGATCGTGCGCGCGCTCGGCGACACTATCGCGTTCTGCCCACCTCTTGTCATCACCGAAACTGAGACCACCGAATTGCTGCGACGCCTGTGTAGAGCTTTCGACGCAGCGCTGCCGGAGATCGACAAGATCGCACGGTCGACGGCGTAAACCTCGCTAGCCGCGCGGACACGATCGTAGCTGCGAGAAAGTCATTCGAACTGTGTGCGGTGCGGTGAACTTTGCTCGCGGCAGGGGAAATAACCATCGCCACGCCATGGTCAACGGAGTGACCAGCCTTGCTAGTGCACAACGAAATTCCGTCTGAAGTCCTCGTTGCTCGCGCTGCGAGGGCTGCGTTGCTGGGTGCACGAGCAGATCGTATTCGGCTTTCCCCGCTTGCATCAAGGCGATATCCAAAGAACCTTGCTTCAGCAGTATGGATGAAATTGGTTTGCGCGCCGTGTTGACCGTGCTCTGTTTCCGGTTCGGTCGTGATCGCTGCTTACTTGTCGCAAGTCTTGAGTGCGTGGGCGGACAAGCGTGGCGCGCGGGCCGTCTCCATGATGGCGTGGGTGGCTTGGTGCAGTGAGTCGCTTATCGAATTTAGCTACGCGCTCGTCGTTGCGCGCGATGTTACGTTCAGTCTGGTGTCTGCCGGCCACTTGCTGGGTTGCGTGAGTGTGCTGGGGGTGGCGACGTTACGGCGGTGGCAGTATCGGCACTCGCTCGCTCCAGACCAGCGCGTCGCGCCGAGACGCAAGCGACAACGCTGAGACGCTTTTAGCTAAGCTGCTCGGTCCAGCCATACTTGTCCGCGCTGCGCCCGTACTGAATATCCGTGAGGGTTTGGTATAGCCGCTGCGTCACCGGCCCCACCTGCGCGTGATTTACGATATGGTCTTTGCCGTTGTAGCCCAAGCGGCCGATCGGCGCGATGACTGCGCCGGTGCCAAGCGCGAACGCTTCCGTTACTGTTCCGTTGTCGATCTCGCGCAATAGCTGCTCGATCTCGAGCCGCTCTTCGCTCATCGCGTAGCCGAGATCGGGCGCCAGACGCAACAACGAATCGCGCGTCACACCGGGCAGAATCGTGCCGGTGAGGGCGGGCGTGACGATGCGTTTGCCTTCGATGACGAAGGCGACGTTCATGCCGCCGAGTTCTTCCACATAGCGGCGCTCGACGGCGTCAAGCCATAACACCTGATCGTAGCCTTGCGCGCGGGCGCGGCGCGTGGGCATCAGCGTGCCGGCGTAGTTGGCGGTGGTTTTTGCTTCGCCGGTGCCGCCGCGCGCGGCGCGCACATAATCGCGTTCCACTTGCACCGCGATCGGCTTCAGCCCGCCGCCGAAATACGGCCCAACCGGTGAGAGCAAAATGAAATGCAGGTAATCATTGCTCGGGCGCACTTCAAGCACCGATTCGATGGCGATCATCACCGGGCGGATGTAAAGCGCGGAACCCGGCTGCGTCGGAATCCAGCGTTGCTCGAGCGTGACGATTTGCTTGATCGCCGCGATGTGCGCGGCGACGTCGATCTCCGGCATACCCATGCGGCGCGCCGAGGCATTAAAACGCTCGCAGTTCTTCTCCGGGCGAAACAGATTCACCGCTGCGTCGGGGCGACGATAGGCTTTGGTGCCCTCAAAAACAGCTTGACCGCAGTGCAGCACGCTTGCCGCCGCATCCAGTTCCAGCGTCTTGGTCGTCGCGATGCGCGCGTCATGCCAGCCTTGCTGCGTGTTGTAACGCTGCACAAAGATGCGATCGGTGAAATAGCGGCCGAAGCCTAGCTGCTCGGGCAGAGTGACGGGGGCGGTATCCGGCATGGAAAGAGTCCTACCAGCAACGAGTCTACGCATTGTGCCAAGTTCGCTTTGTTTCGCCCATTGTGCATATACTGTAATAGTTATGTATGTATTATTAAGAACAGTATTTACTTAACGGATTATACTATAAATAGTATAAGTTGATCGACGCGGCAAGAATACTTCGCCACTCGTTGCCGGAACGCTTGCCGAGGGGCAACGAAAACCATACAGTTACGCATGAATGTGTGTTACATCTGCAACGTAGTGGTTTGCCTGGGCGGTGGTACGGCGCTTCTAGAGCGTTTGGCCTAGCACTTCTGGCCGATCCGGCAGCGCTGCCGCGTGCCTAAATTGAAGTTGCCGTTCGACGAGGAGAAACCGCATGAGACGGATGTTGTTTGCGGTGGTGCCCATGGCGTTGCTCGCTGTGTGGTTCGGTTGGAAGCAGCAGGTCAGGGAGACTCCGGTTCAAGCCCTCGCGTTGGCCAATGCTGCCGGCAGCGATAGCGCCGTTGCGGCCGAAGCTAAACCCGCGCTGCGTCCCCAGCCGGAAAAATCCAGTGTCGATCAGGACGCGCCGTACTTCGAAGCCTGCGCGCGCCAGGGCTTGAACGACGCCGAGTGTGTCGGGCGACTGATTTGGTACAAGGCCACCGCCGGCAACGATCGCTTTCACACCTACACTTTCCAGCAGCGCATCGGCGTGCTGGTGGACTGGTTCCGCGTGCTGCGCGCCGATCAGCGCGATGATCGCTTCTACGCTTGGGGCATCATCAATGATCCGGCCTGCTGCAAGCCGGGCGACGCCAACTGCCCGGCGAAGTCGCCAGAAGAGACCTATGGCTTCGACTGGTGCCCGGGTGATGATGTGCTGCTCAAGTACGTCGGCAAGCAAGGCTACATCGATCCTGCCTGCGGCCTCAAGGATGCTCCGCTCGACGACAAAGATCCGCACAGCAAAGGCGGCAAGGCCGATCAGCGTCACTCACCGTGCGATCTGAAATTCGGCACTTCGACCGGAGCGCTGGGCATCCGCAAGTTTCCCAATCCGCGCTTCAATCTGGAGCAGTGGAAGAAAGTGAACGACGGCCAACTGGCGGCTTGGAGCGGCTTCAGCCGCAGCATGAGCGCAACCGGCATACCGTCTGACGCGCGCGTGAGCAAGATGGCGGACGCTTCGGTCGAGCCGCCGTTTCTGATCGGCACGGCGTGCGGCTCCTGCCACATCGCTTTCGATCCACTCAATCCGCCCGCCGATCCTGCCCGGCCGCAGTGGGTGAACATCAAAGGCTTGGTCGGCAACCAATACACGCGCATGTCGGAATTGCTCGGCTCGGGCATGGCGCGCACCAGCCTTGAGTGGCAGATGTTCGCGCATCCGCGCCCCGGCGTAACTGACACCTCGGCGATTTCGCACGATCAAATCAACAACCCAGGCACCATCAACGCCATCATCAACCTCTCGCAGCGCCCGCTGTTCAAGGGTGAAGTGATCACCAAGTGGCGCAAGGCGGACGCTTGCGCCAAAGATGCGAGCGAGGACACGTGCTGGTGCGAGCCGGGCCGCGACGGCAAATGCTGGCTTAAGAGCCAGCGCGACGACGACACCACGCTCGGCAAGCCCGGCGTGCATCACATCTTGAAAGGCGGCGAAGACAGCATCGGCGGGCTAGAGGCGATTCAGCGCGTGTACTTCAACATCGGTTCGTGCTCGGAGCAATGCTGGGTGAACCACTTGACTGATTTGCGCCAAGTCGATCCGGAGCAGCGCGGCTTCGGGCAAACGCCGTTCAATATCGGCCAATGCCGGCGCGATTGTCCGAACTTCCGCGCTATTGAGGACCGCTTGCCCGAAATCCTGGCGTTCTTCCTTTCGGCCGAGGGCGATGCGACCGATCTGGCGGCGGCGAAGAGCAAGACCCCGCAAGCGCTGGCGGATGAGCTGAATCACGAGTTCGGCGAGAACGCGGTCGAGCGCGGCCGTGGCGTTTTCGCAGAGAACTGCGCGCGCTGTCATTCGAGTATTCCCGAAAGCGAAGGCGGCGTGTTCAAGAACCGCGACTTTCACGCTGTCGATGAATCGCATTCGCGCAAGATCCGCAAGGATTTCCTCGGGAATGATCAAGCGACTTTGGTTTCGGAGGTGAAAACTTTCCGGTGCCGTGCATTGCATTCGAACCACATGGCGGGGCATCTGTACCACGAGTACGGCTCGGAGACGCTACGCCAGCGTGGCATGGACCCGAACGTGCCGGAGCAGGACAAGTTCAAGGACGGCGGGCGCGGTTATTACCGCAACGTCTCGCTGGTGAACGCCTGGGCGCACGCGCCGTTCATGCACAACAACGCGATCGGTCCGGAGATTTGCGGTAAGCCGGCGAACAAGGAAAATGATTTCTTCCGCGCGCGCTACGTCGACGAAACCGGTCAATTGCTTGCCGAGCAGCCGCAGTGCCTGCGCTACGACCCGAGCGTAAGCGGGCGATTCGAGTTGTACAAGCGCTCGATGGAGCAATTGCTCAATCCGAAACAGCGTAAACCCGCTAAGACGTTCACTGACTACGATGTCATCGTCGACATCGGCCTGCGCTATTGGGATGGCAAAGAGGAGAAACCGATGTTCAACATGCCAAGTCAGATCGTCATTCCCAAAGGTGCGCACGCCGGTTTCCTCAATGGTTTGCTGCACAAACAGTTTGTAGGCGATATGTTCCTTGCGAAACGTCATCCCGATCGTCTCGAAGCTGCCGGCAAGAAAGAACTCGCGAGCGAGCTGACTGCGATTGCCGACGCGCTGCTGGCAAACCCGAGCAAATTCGTCGATGTGTTCAAGGACCAGCGCGAGTTCATTCAGAAGAACTATGAAACTTGCATGGAGGAAATCGAAAACGGCGGGCATCCGTTCGGCGAGGATTTGCCGGATGCGGACAAGAAGGCGCTGACGGCTTTCTTGGCGACGCTGTGAGCGAGGAGAGAACATGAACAAGAAATTTGTTAGTCTCCTCCCTTGCGCTTTTCTTGTATTGGGTTGTAATCGCACGCCCGACCCGCCAGCGATCGCTTTTGCACCCTACGGCAAAGACTACGCGAGCAAGATGGATTTCGCGCAGCTCGAATACGCGCATCCGCTTTCTACCGTCGATCTCAATAAGATCACGCCGGAGAACTTAGAAACACTGGATCAAGAACAAATCGACCAAATCTACGCGCGGCTTACTCCCGGGCCTATTCCCGACGGCGCGTTCGACGGTACGGCGTTGTTCCCAAAGGGCACCAGCGGCAAGCGACGTGTTGCCGAAATCGTTGGCGGCTTCTCCGGTTTCGTCGCCAATTTGAAAGGCATGCAACTGGAGAAAGTCGCCGAGTTCATGTGGAAGGGCAAAGTGTTCTACCGCGAGCAGCGCGTGCTGCGCAACCGCATCGAGGATATCGGTGTGCTCAAAGAACTCGGCATCGTCGAGGGTGAGCCGAAGAAGATGGAAGTGAACGGCAAACAGACATGGTTGCTGTTTCCGGCGAAGCTCTATTGCGGCCAAAGTTTGCTCGACGCCCGGCGCGAGTCGATCATCATCGACTACTTCTTTACCGATGAGATCGAAGGCTATCAAGAGCGCCCCGACTTCGTCGCCGGGCGGCGCGGCATCCGCGTGCGCGACGAGATTCGCATGGTGCGCCCGGGCTTTTACCTCGGCCGCGCGTACGTTGACAAGGTGTTCTTGCTCAACTTCGCGCTTTACAACGCGGAGATTGCCAAGCGCGACGGTGAGATTTTCACAAAGACCGGTCAAATCAATGAAGATTGCTGGACTGGCACGCAGCCGCGCAAGACGATCACCGCGGCGCAATAAGCGCGCGCGGGTCGCCACGGCATGCGACGCGCTTTTGCCCTTACCCTCGCGTGGTGTATCGCTGCGGCCGTGACCATGGCGCAAGCAGCTGGTAACTATGCAGACTGGGCGGTGAACCCGGCAGAGCCCGGCGCAAATCTGCCACCAAGCGGGCGCTCCCTGTTTGATCAACTAGTCGGCAATGAACACGGTGGCTACGATCTGCCGTTTCCGCTAACGTCCTTGCTTGATCGGCTCGCGCGCCGTGCCGGTTGTGTGCATGCGCTGCGCGGCGTCTACCAAGACTGTTACCGGTCGGTGTTGGTTCCGCTTGGCCGTTCGTTGCAGCGCAGCGCCGTGCGGGATGTCGCGGGCGCCAGCAGCGCGGATTTCTTCAAGTATCCGCGCGCAGTGTTCGCCATTGTTGATGACTACGCTGGCGTTTCCGGCGTGCCGCTGGCCAGGGATCGGCTTTACCTTGGGTATCACGAGCGAGCTGAAGTCGTGGAAGTCATTAGTTACAACGAGGCGGCAGCGCGATTCGAGTTCCAGATCGTCAAGGACTATGGCGCCAATGGCTCGCCTCGCGTGCTCTACGCCAATCGCGCGGTGTGCATCGCTTGCCATCAGAATCACGCACCGATTTTTTCGCGGCAGGTGTGGGACGAGACCAACGCCAACCCGGCGATCGCCAAAGCGTTGCTTGCGACCGGGCGGCAGTCTTACGGCGTGCGCATTGAGCGCGGGGTCGATATTCCGCGGGCGATCGACAATGGCATTAGTCGCGCCAATCTTCTCGCCGCGCAGCAGGTAATGTGGCAGCACGGCTGTGGCGGAAACGATCTGTCGGCGCGGCGCTGCCGCGCGAGCGCGTTCATCGCCGCCCTGCAATACGCGTTGAGCGGCGAACTCGGCTACGACGCCGCGAGTGAGGAGTGGGAAGAGACGTTCGCCAAACCGTTTAGCGCTCGTTTTTCGCAGCGCTGGCCGCATGGCCTGACGTTGCCTGAGGCAGGTTTGCCGAACCGCGATCCACTTCAGACTGAGTACTCCGCGCAGCTTGGGCACGTGGCAGCCAAGTTCGACGCGCTGCAACCGCGCGCGCCCAGCAACGTCTGGCAGCGAATCGATGCGTCTCGACAGCTCATCAGCGGCATTGCCGCGACGATCACCCGCGTCGATATCGCCGCACTCAATCGGGCTTTGTCGCCTCAACGCGTTAATTCATCGGTGCGCGCCTACACCCAGCGCTGCTCGATAGCGCGGCAGGCACACCGTACGGCGTTTACGTGCGAGGGCGGCCGCTGGCGCGGCAGCGTGCAGCGCGATGCGGGCGGCACGCTGTCGGGCGTTGTCGATCATGTAGCGTTGCCAGAAGGCGCGCCCTTTCCCGCACTAAAGTTGACCGCGCTCAGGGGGGCCGCGCGCAACTTGAGCGGCGCGTTGGAGCGCGACGGTATACCGGCACGCACGGTGGATGGCCACTTGCTGGCACGCTTCGCTTTGCGCGACATCGGTCCCAAGACAGCAAGTGCGACGCTCGAAGTTGTGGAGGACTTTGCCGCCCTCCGCGCAGCCGTAGCACGCATTGCCGCCGATAGGAGCGAGGATGCTTTTGCCGATCTGCCCTATCGCAGCGCTGAGGTGATGCGCGCGCTTTGGCGCACGCTCGGCGTGCCGCGGCGCGAAGCGTGTTGCCCGGCGACATCGACCGCTCCCACCGAGCGGGCGGACACGATGTCCGCTGCAACAGCAGCGGACAGCGAGCTGGCGCTGTTCTTCCGCTACTGCGCCACCTGCCATCATAGCAACGAGCGGACGCCGCCCAATTTCTTGCACCCTGATGGCGCCGCGCCCGCGCAGGGCGTGCAGCACTGCGCGCAGCGCATCTACTATCGGTTGGCGATGTGGCAGCAAGCGCCGCAAACGCGCGAGAAAACACCGATGCCGCCTCATATTGCTTTGCAGAGCCTGCATCCGCGCCCCGATGCTTGGCCGCGCACCGGTGAGTTTGCCGCGATGCAGCGCTATGCCGCGCGCGCCATCAAAGATTTCGATGCACGCACGTTGCTCGCGCAGCCGTACGAGACGCTGCGCAGCTGTTTGCCGCCGCGGAAATTTCAGGGAGCACAACAATGACCAACCCGCCGCCGGATCCGATTCCTGCTGCAGCAGCTGCACCGCAGCAACTGCGCGCTGCGACGAAATGGCGCCGTCGCGTGTTCTTGTTGCTGCTCGCATTGCTGGTCCCGATCGTCGCGGGCGTCTACGCGCTGGCGCGCTTTCTGCCGGATCGTGCGGTCGAGTACGCGAATCCGGAGGAGCAGTTCAAGTACGGCTCAACCGGCGGCGAGCGTACGGTGGGATTTCCGTTGCGCATTTGGCAGGCGCTGCCGCAAGTATGCCGCGAGTATCTGCCGGCCAGCCGGCCGGCGCCGGAAGCCACGCCGTACGAAGCGTTTGGCATGATCTACGAGCCGAACAAGGATTTGCCCATCGGCGTCTCCAAGCGCCGCCATCTGGGCATCGACCGCGTATTCATGAATTGCGCCGCGTGTCACACCAGCACGGTGCGCGATACACCGCAGAGCGCCGGGAAAATCTACACTGGCATGCCGGCGAACACGCTGGACATGCTCGGTTTTCAAACTTTCTTTTTCAACTGCAGTGCCGATCGAAAGTTCAGCGCCGAATTCATCGTTCCGGAAATCGAGCGGCAGATGGCAAAGAAGAACGAGCGCTTGAGCTTGGTGGATCGCTACGCGGTTTATCCGCTGGCGATCTGGATGATGCGCGAGCGCCTGCTCTCACTGCGCCAGCGCTTCGAGTGGGCGCAAACCGAGCCGCAGTGGGGGCCAGGCCGCGTCGACACATTTAATCCGGGCAAGGCGGCTTACTTTAACTACCAGTTCCATCAATTAACAGAGCATGAGGTGCAAGCGCCGGTCGATTTCCCCTCCGTGTGGAATCAGCGTAAGAAGAGCGGCATGCACTTGCATTGGGATGGCAACAACGGCAACGTGGTCGAGCGCAACAAGAATGCCGCCTTCGCCACCGGCGCAACGCCGCCGACCATCGATCTCGCTTCGATCGGCCGCATGGAGGCGTGGCTGCGCGAGGTGAAGCAGCCGCCTTATCCGTATCCGATCGATCAAGCGAAGGCGGCGGCGGGCGGCAAGCTCTATGCGGAGTACTGCGCGGCTTGTCACGGCGCCAACGGCCAAGAGTTTGCGCCGAAGGAAGGTCTGCCGGAGGTTGCGTGCCTGAAGCCCAGCGAATCGGAAGACATCTACGGCCCCGTGGTCGGCAAGATCACCCGGATTGAGGACGTTGCCACCGACCGCCGCCGTCTCGACTCGTTTACCGCGCTGCTCGCGACCAATATGGGCACGCCGTACGCCGGCACGACGTATCGCTTCTGCAACTATCGCAAGACTTTCGGCTACGCCAACATGCCGCTCGATGGCGTGTGGCTGCGCGCGCCGTATTTGCACAACGGCTCGGTGCCGACGTTACGCGATTTACTCGAGCCGAGCGCGAACCGGCCGAAGGTTTTTTATCGCGGCAACGATGTCTACGAACCAGTGAAAGTCGGCTTCGTCACGGATGTTGCCGAAGAAGGTCCGCGCAAGTATTTCCGCTTCGATACCGGCATCAGAGGCAACGGCAATCAGGGGCATGAAGGCAAAGCGTACGGCACTGAGATGTCTGCGGTGGAGAAGGATGCGGTGGTGGAGTACTTGAAAACGTTCTGAGCAACGAGGATTAATCGAGCTATGACCGAGTCGGATATATGCGCCACCCTTAGCCCAACCCTCTCTCGCTGTCGCGGGAGAGTCCCCTCGCCCCAGACATGGGAAGAGGGTTAGGGTGAGGGGCCTGGAGAAGACAATGAACGACCCAATCAAACCCAAACACCGTAAACGCAAGATTATTTTGCTGTTGCTCGTCATCTTCGCCGCCATCGGTGGGTACATCGGCTGGGACCGCGGATTCCGCGAGCATCCGCAGGAAGCCTGGATCAACTCCACGCCCGAGCTGCGCTTCATGTATGGCTCGATCGGCGCCGAGCATGACGCCGGCATTCCGTACTGGATTTGGTATGTTCTGCCGCGCGTGTTCCCGGAAAAGTTGCCGGGGCCAGGCGGCTACGCCTCGCTCGGCGTGCCGTGGCAGCAAGGACAAGAAGTGCCGGTCGGCTTCACCAAGAAAACCATCGGCTTTCCGCGAGTGGGGAATAACTGCGCCGTGTGCCACACCACCACGTACCGCGCTACGCCGGATTCGATTCCGGTGTTTGTCGCCGCCGGGCCGGGCCACACCACGAACGTCGGCGCGTTTTTCCGCTTTCTGGTTGACTGCGCCAAAGACCCGCGCTTCAACGCGGACAACATCATGACCGAGATCAACGCGGTTACCGACCTCGATTTGATCGACAAGATGCTCTACCGCTTCTTCATCATCCCGATTACCAAACAGCGTTTGCTCGAGCGCGAAGCGCAGTTCAAATGGCTTTACCGAAAAGATTTTCCCGACTGGGGCCGCGGCCGCGACGACGCCATGAACCTGACTAAGTACTTCATGATCAAGTTGCCGATGGACGACACCTTCGGTCCGACCGACATGCCGTCGAATTGGAACTTGAAGAAGTATCAGCACGACAAAGGCCATCGCATGAACTTCGCCGGTGACAGCCACGATGCTTACTCAGTGATCATGGATTCTGCGCTCGGTTTGCTCGGGGCGCCGCCGAAACGAAAAGAAGAATTCGTCGGCCATGTGAAATGGTTGCACGAGTATCTGGGCAACTTGCCGGCGCCGAAGTATCCATTCGCTATCGATCAAAACAAGGCCGTGCAGGGCAAGGCGCTGTTCGACGCGAACTGCGCGCGCTGCCACGCGAGCGAGCGCACCGGCACCCGCGTGCCGCTAGAGGAAGTGGGTACTGAAAAAGACCGCATCGACACTTGGAATCACGAGCACGCAAAAGCTTCAAACAAAGTCGTGAAAGATATGGGGCTCGAACGCCGCGGCTTAGTGGAGGACGAGCCGCTTAATGGCTACATCGCTGCGTTCCTCGATGGCATTTGGCTGCGCGCGCCGTACTTGCACAATGGATCCGTGCCGACGCTGCGCGACTTGCTGCAATCGTCGGAGCGGAGGCCGAAAGTGTTTTACCGCGGCTACGACGTGTACGATCAAGCCAAAGTAGGGTTTGTCACTGCGGGCGCGGAGGCCGAGCGCGTGGGCACCAAGCATGACGCGACGCAACGCGGCAATAGCAATCAGGGGCACGAGTTCGGCGTTCAATTGAGCGACGCCGATAAGGACACGCTGCTGGAGTACCTCAAAACGCTCTGAGCGTCTAGGCGAACGAATGAAACGAAACCGGCGGCTAATAGCCGCCGGCGCCACGCTTTGCGCGGCGAACTATTTGCCGTCTTTTACGACTTCAACTTCCTTCTTTTCGTCCGGCTTGGCGGTTTGATCGCCGGCCTGCTCCTCAGTCGGTGCGGGTTTGGGCTTGGCGACGGCGGCGCCCGACATGCGATCAGGGCCATGGGTGCCGGTCACGCCAGCAGTGGCCGCGAAGGGCAATGCGGCGGCGCCAACAACCAGGAGGATTCGAGCTAACATCTTGTTCATTCGGGATTTTCCTTGTTGAGAACCAGTTAAACGGGAAAGATAATACTAAGGCGGCGCCGACGTGTCTAGCGCCCTGCGGTATGCTGACATTGGTCAACATCAAGGTGTATCTCCATGCAAAACTTGCCTGCGCTTCTTCTCGCGTTCGCGCTCGCGCTACCATCGAACTCGGTCCGTGCCGACGAGCCCCGCTATGAGCAGCTACGCTCGGTCAACGCCGAAGGCATCGGCAAGTTCTACATGGGCCGCGAGATTGCGCACGTCATGGGCCACCCAGCCGCGGACTGGTTGGAGCGCCCCGAGCGCGAGCGCGAAGAACGTCCCGATTTGCTATTGGCGGCGCTGGAATTGCAGCCCGGCATGAAAGTGGCAGACATCGGCGCCGGCACCGGCTACCACAGCCGCCGCTTCGCGCAGCTCGTGGGCGAGCAGGGCACAGTGTACGCAGTGGATATCCAACCGGAGATGCTGCAGCTGCTCGAGCAAAATATGACGAGCTACAGTGTTCGCAATGTGCGACCGGTCCTTGGCGATATCAAAGACGCCAAACTGCCTGCATCGCAGATCGATCTCGTGGTAATGGTGGACGTCTATCACGAGTTCGAGTTTCCTTACGAGATGATGGAAAGCATCGTGCGCGCGCTGAAGCCCGGCGGCCGTATCGCATTCGTCGAGTTCAAAGCGGGCGATCGCAGCGTGCCGATCCGCCCGCTGCACACCATGAGCGAAATGCAGATTCGCAAAGAGGCGGGCGCGTTTGCCCTGCAGTGGGTGAAGACCGTGAGCACGCTGCCGTGGCAGCATGTGGTGATATTTGCGAAAGTTGGCGATCAGCGGAAGTGACGGTGAATGCGGCCGCCCAGCTGCGGCTGGTCGACCAAAACTGCGCGAGCGCCTACCAGAACTTCCACCATGGTCGCTGCGGGGCCGAGTCGATTGGGCGCTGCTTCGGCGCTGGATCGGGAGCTTGTCTCAGTGCCTGCATCGCTTCTCGAGCTATCGAGCCTAGCGTATAGGGTGGTCCGCCGCGGTCTTCGTAGTCGACGATCGTGCGATCGCGCCGCAACGGGGCGATCAGAGCCAGCGCGCGCTGGTCACCGAGATCGCGCAGGGCGGCGATGGCCACCGCGCGGACGCCGGTCGGCGCGTCGTTCAGGTAGGGGGCAATGTGCTCAAAGGCACAGGGGTCTCCCGATTTGCCCAGCGCACCCAGGACCGACTCGAAAGCGGGATCGCTTGTCCGAAGACGCTTTAGGGTCGTAAGCAGTGGCGCGAAGAAGCTCGCATTGCGCGCCTGGCCAAGATTGAAGGCCGCATTCATCACCATCTCCGAGTCCGGATCGTTGAGGAGTTCGAGCCATGCGGCATGGCCCGCTTCCTCGCCGGAGACACGCCCCAAAGTATGCACGGCGCTCATCCGAACCGACACATTGTGATCCCTGTGCCGCGCAGTACGCAGCAGGAAGTCCTGCAGGTGTGGAGTGGTGGGAAATGTCGCCAGCTTCTCCACCGCCTCGCGGCAGACGTAAAAAACAGGCTCACGCGTCGTTAGCTCCATCAAGGCCGGCGCGACGCGAGGATCCGGATCCGGAATGTGGGCGAGCAACTGAATCGCCCTCACCCGCGCGCCCTCCTCGGGGCTGCGCAACTCCGCGAGGAGCGGCTCGACGGCCGTACTCCCCAGCGCGATCACGGCTTGCCGCGCCGTATCCCAGTCATCAGAGCGCAGTTGCTGAATCAGGTGTGGAATATCGGCCATGTTATTTCCCTGGTGCTGTAGTTGTGGTGTTGTCGATGCGGTGATAGCCAGTTGGGCGGTCTACGCCATGCTCCGCTTCACTTCGTTGCGGACTGAGCAAACAGCGCTTTCCGCTTCAACATCTCCACCTCTTAACAAATCTCGTTCGCCCTAACCCCTTCGAAGTGCATTGCTGAAAGCTCACGTTCCGCTTGCTGTCGTGTGGGTCGACTAGCTGAACATGAACGGATACTTGTTTAGATTTTCTCTAGTGTCCTGAGTCTGAAGTTCATAACGGAATTCACAAGGTGCGCGATACTTTCAAAGTTAATAAAAGTGACGAAATTGCTGCCAGGCGCGAAGCAAACCGCAGCCAGGTTGAACACCTGGCGAGAGTTTGCGACAAAGCATGGCGGCAATTCTCGTCACTTTAATGTTGCGAACTTCAGACTCAGGACACTAGTACTGCTGGGCCATAAACCGAGAACCGTCGTTCCCGCGGAGCTGGGATCCAGTGTCTTGCAGGAAAGACACTGGATCCCTGCCTACGCGGGGTGACGGATCGGGATAGAAGCCGCACCCGCGGTAGCATCTGGTTGTGACGCAGTACAGCTAGTACACCACCTCCCACGCACCAGCCGGCGTGCGCACCACCGCCATGCGCGGTGGGAAAGCGAAGAACAACACCATTCCGGAGCAATCCATCACAGCTGGATCTTTGATCTTCTCCATCGCTTTAGGATTGGCGGGCCGGTACAAGTCGCCATCCTTGCGTCTGACCGATACTTCGGCATTGCCGGTGGCGGTGATATCGAGCTGATCCGCGGCCGGTGAATCGATGCGTATGCCGGCTGCGTAGACCTGATCGAGGCACTTGGCTTTTTGCACTTCGGCGACGTTGATTTCAGGTTTGTTCCGCAGCAGTTGATACACGCCCGCGAAGTTTGGCTTGAACGCGTCTGCGCGTGCTTTCACCAGCGCTGCGATTGCCTTCTTGTCGGCGTCGGTGAGCGACGAAATTGCCGGATAGCGATGCCACGGCAGTTCCTTGGCAAAGTCCGCAACGAACTCGCGTTCCATCGCGAGCTTGCCTTGTGCTGGCTGGTCATCGACGCCTTCATCGGCTTGATTGGTTGAGCGCTGGCCGCTGTCGGTGCTTTCCTCGCGCACTTGATCGGTCACCGAAGCCCAGCGCAATTGCGCGTGATACTTCAGCTTGGCGTCCGCCGGCTCGAACTCGATGCGAATCTTATTCTTGCCCTTACGCAGCGCGGGACCGAGAGAGGCGACCGGCAACCATACCGAGGCGCCTATTTCGCGTCCCTCGAACAGCACCGGCACGCTGTTCTTGTTCACCGGTTGCTCGGCGACGAGGGCATTGTTGACAAAGACCCGTGCCTTGCCCGGCACCGTGTCGACATGATCTTGCTTGGCCGGATCCCCGACGAACGGCGTGAACTTGAATTCGACATTGACTACCGCCGAGCTCGCGCCAGACGACCACAGCAGCAGCGCCACCAACCAAAGTTTGAGCATTGCATGTTCTCCTTGTAGTGCTTCCCTATGAGCGCAAGTAACGCCGGCTCGCTATCGAGTTGCAATGTACTGCGCGCGCGTGTGGTGGTCAATTGCCTCGGCACTTTTCGATACGCCAAGGTGCTGTGGTGCGCTCAAGCATTTGCGATTGTCCGATCGCACTGTCAGCACGGACGACTCGCCTCACGCTCGTGCGGCTACTGCCGTATCATGCCGGCTTCACGCGTTCGCGTTAACTCCAATTCCTCAATGAGTCCAAGAGCGTTGAGATGTTTACAAATGGCTGCGCTGCCTGCCTTGGCGGCGTTGGCGGTAGGGTTCATTGCAGCCGCCGATGCGCCGCCAGAGCCGGCGGCTGTCGACCCAGCTCGCTATGAGGATGCGCAACGGCTTGGCTTAGACGAATTGATTAGCGCCGGCCGCCGCAAGTTCCAGGAACCAAGGTCGCTACGCAACGACATCGAAGGCGTTTGGGGCTTGGGTCCGACTTTCAACGAAGTGAGTTGCCCGCAGTGTCATCCAAACAACGGGCGTTCCGCGGCGCCGGGCGATGGCCGTGAAGTGGAACGCGGAATGGTGATCCGCCTGAGCGTTGCAGGCACCACATCCGAAGGCGGCCCCACACCGCATCCGCACTATGGAGACCAATTGCAGAATCGTGCGATCGCCGGCCGCGTGCCGCGCGAAGGCCAAGCCTTCGTAACTTATCGCGAGCGCGAGATGCGCTTTGCCGATGGCGAGAGCATCATGCTGCGCGAGCCGCAGGTCACGTTTAAGAACCTGCAGTTCGGCGAACTGGGTGGCGAAGCAATGATTTCGGCACGCACTGCGCCCATGCTGTTCGGTCTTGGTTTGCTCGAAGCGGTGCCTGAAGACGCGATACTCGCGCTCGCCCGGCAGCAGCGCGGGCACGCGATCAGCGGTAAACCGAACTACGTCTGGGATGTGGAAGCCGGCAAAACTGTGCTAGGCCGATTTGGCTGGAAAGCCACTCAACCCAGTGTGCTTCAACAAGTCGCCGCCGCGCTGCTCAACGATATCGGCGCGACTTCGGTGCTATTTCCCGTCGATAATTGTCCCGCAGTGCAGACGCTGTGCCGCAGCGATCCTACGACGACCGATTGTGGTGGCGTCAATGGCGGTTGTACCGGCAATCTAATTGCGGAGGTTTTGCCTAGCCGTTTGCGCACTCTGACGCTCTATATACAGTCGCTGCAGATTCCGCCGCGACCAGCCGTGCTGACGCCGCAGCAATGGCAGCGGGGCGAACAGCTTTTTATCCAGGCGCAATGCGCACAGTGCCACGTGCCCGAATTGGAGACGGGCGATGCGGTTGCGATTCCCGCCTTGGCGCGGGTGAGTGTGCGCGCGTATACGGACTTGTTGCTGCACGACATGGGTGAGGACTTGGCCGATAGTCGTCCGGACTTTCAGGCCGATGGACGCGAGTGGCGCACCGCGCCGCTATGGGGCGTCGGGTTGCTACCGCAACTCAATGGTCACAGCGATTTGTTGCATGATGGGCGCGCCCGCAATATTACCGAAGCGATACTTTGGCATGGCGGCGAAGCGGAGCTATCGCGCGCAGCATTTCAGCGCATGCCAAAGACGGAGCGCGAGGCACTGGTTAGTTTTGTAGCGGCTCTGTAGCAACGCGGACCTAAGTCAATTGCAGTTCTTGCGTCCTTGCAAGTTTGCCAAGGCTGCGCAAGCGTCGACTATGCGCGGCAGCTCGCTTGCTTGCCCGCTTTGCCCGAGTTGCGCGGTGAGCTCTAGCAGCCGCGCGATCTCCGCAGGGGAGAGCTTGGCGTTTTGCTCCTTGATCAAAGCGACGACGCCGCTCACATGAGCGGCGGCGAGTGAGCTGCCGGAGAGGAAATCGTAACCGTCGTTCGGCGCGGTGGTGATGACGTCGATGCCCGGCGCGGCGGCGACGAACGCTGCTTTGCGCCACGGCGGTTGCTCCAAGTGACCTTTGGGATCGCTGGCGACGACGGCGATGACTGAATCCAAGCGCGCCGGAAAACCGATTTCGCTGCCGCTTTCTGCCGCGGCGGCGACGACGCTGATGCCTTCCTGATTCGCGCGCGCCAGCAGGCGCGCAAGCAGGGCATCCTCTGGCCCGCTCAGGCTCATGTTGAGCACGTGTGCTTGCTGTACGACGGCGAAATCGACTGCTTTGGCGATGGTCCAACTGCTGCACAGCGCTTTGCTGGAATTGCCGTCGGGATACCAGCAGGCTTTCAGCGCGAGCAACTCCGCGTTCGGCGCGATGCCGTAAATGCCTGTGCCGTCATCGGCGCGCGCAGCGATCACGCCCGCAACCCCTGTGCCGTGCGCGTCGCGCGCGAAACTTTTCTCGCCACCTTCGACGAAGTTCTGTGTCTTGGCGATGCGCCCGCGCAGATCCGGGTGCGCGGCGTCGACGCCGGTGTCGATCACCGCCACTTTCACGCCGCGGCCGGTCGCCATCTTGTGCGCGCGATCGGCGTTGATGGCGTTGGCGCCGTAGGCGAGTGCGGCGTACATGTCCGAATGTCCTCCGCGCAAGCCGGAGAACACTTGGTTTTCTTGCACCGATTCGACGCGCGGGTCGCTGCGCAGTTGCGTGATCAAATCGGCTAGGTTGCGATCGCTCGGGATTTCGTACACCAAGCACTGCACGCGTATCGATGTCAGCGGAAAATCCCCGACCACGCTCAAGCGATAGTCCGCCGCGAGCGCCTGGCGCGTTTGCATCCAGCGGTCGGTGCTATCGTCGATCAATGTGACGATGATTTGGTTCGCGCGCAGTTGTTTGGGTCGCACGCCCTCCGCGCGCGGCGCCGCGTTTTCGGTAGTGGAAGGCGGGCTAGCACAACCGCCGCTGAGCAGGGCGAGCAGTGCGAAAGCGGCGGCACGGCGGCGCAGCAAATTCATATGTTACCTCTGGGCGGAATTCATCTCGGCGAAACGCACTTTCGGATTGGCGCGCAGTTTTTCCAGCGCTAGTTGCGGATGTGCGTCGGGGCTCAGCCGCAAAGTGTATACCCCAAGTGTGGACGGCCCGTCGACTATGCTGGCATTGATCTGCTGCAGGCTCGCGCGCAGCTCGCTTTCTTTGACTTCCGCGTCGAACACGACGCGCAAGTGTCCGGCGGAGACGGCAGCCGGCGCGGCGCGCGACAAGGTTTCGTAGGTTTGCGGGCCGGCAGCTTGGTGCCACAGTACGCCGGCCAATATGGCGATGGCGGCGGCTTGCAGCGCGAAGGCGACGCGCATGCCGGGCGGGGAGATATTGAACCAATCGCGCAACTGCGCCAGCAGGCTAGGTTTGCCTCCGTGCTGAGGTTGACGCGGGGCGATGGGGGCATCCAACTGCGCCGCGAGTTTGGCGAAATGTGCGGGTGATGGCGCCCACGCCGGGGCGTGCGCCTCGGCTTCCGCTTGCGCTTTCACGCCGCCGGCGAGTGCGCGCCAGCCGCCGAGCGCGCGCCGGCATTGGTCGCATTCTGCGAGATGCGCTTTGACATTGGCATGCTCGACGGCATCGAGCGTGTTCTGCGCATACCACGGCAGCAGGCTAGCAAGCGCTTGATGCCCATCATCTTCCAGAATGTTTGATCGTCCCATGACTTTATCCCCGCAAATCGACGGCGTGGTCGACGCCGCGGCTCGCCAGCAATTGCGCCAGCTTCTTGCGCGCATGAAACACGCGCGTTTTTACCGTGTTGACCGGGCACTGCATGATCTGCGCAATTTCTTCGTACGAATGCTCCTCGGCGAACGCCAATTCGATGACCCCCCGATGTTCGGCAGATAATTCATCCAACGCCCATGCCAGCAGCGCGCCGAATTGTTTGCCCAGCACTTCGCGTTCCGGATTGTTGGGCGCGGCGTGCGCGAAGGCATCCTCAGCGAATGATTCATCCGATAGTTGCGGCGCATCATCCGCATCGTAAGAGATTTCCGCAGCGTGGCGGCTGCTGCGCGCCAGGGCCTTCAAAGCTTTGTTGTGCGCGATGCCGAAGATCCAAGTCGATAGCCGTGAAGCATTGGCGTCGAAGCGCGCGGCGCTTTGCCAAACGACCAGCATGACATCGTTGATGGCTTCGTCGACCGCGTGCGGGCTGCGCACGAACTTACCGATGTAGCGCGCCAAGCGCGGAGCGTACAAATAGTACAGGCGCTCGAAAGCTTGGCGGTCACCCTTGCTGACGGCGCGGATAAGCGCAAGTTCGTCGTTGGCGCCGCCGTTGGACAGTTGCACGTACGCGGTCCCAGGTGATGGAGTGTCGCCGTGATAGTAGTGCAACGCTATGTCGCTGACTACCCGTGTGCGGCGCGGCAGATGGGTCGACAACATTAGCGCACTCCGCTTTGCGCAACAAGAAACCCCGGTGGGAAAGGAGAGGGGTGGGCCAAGCGTCCCACCGGGGGGAGGCAACTGAACATCTCATGCGCACGTTGATCCATGCGGCGTGATTTCAGCCCGGCGGGCAAAAGGTTCAAAGGCTCTGTTGGAGTGTTGCTAGTTCCTCAGATTTTTTTAATACACCTAATAGGATATAACGAAGAGTTAGACTGATAAATAATAAATACGTAGTACAGGCGTATGTATTGAAAAACCAACACCGCGAACTAGTAGCGAAACTGCGCATAAACCCAAATCTTGGCAAGATCGAACGCTTGCCCCGAGCCGCTGTTCCGCGCGACGTTGCGCGAATCGCGCGCGGCTTGATAGTCGGCATATTGCAAGCCGATCAAGAAGCGTTGGGCGATGGGTTTTTCGACCAGAAAGTTCCATTCTTGACCGTAGCGGTAATCGTCACGGTCGGAGCGAAAATCGTGAAACTCTGCTGCCAACTGCGTGCCCGCGACTCTTGCGGTGAGCCGCACATACTCATCGCGAATACCGTCGCCCGGCGTGACCAAGAAGCGATCGGCTGCGCCTTGAAAGGCGTGGTTGGTGCCGAGCGGTGTTTGAAACGCGTCCACACCGCCGTTGCCGGTGAGCAGTTCATAGCCGAAGCCCAAGCCGATCGACTCCAGCGTCTTGCCGACGGCATAACGGCCGGAGACTTCAAGCAGCGCGTAGTGCGCGTCGATCGCGTTCGGGTTGTCGGCGAAGTCGGATTGCGTTGCCGCCTCGAGCGCGTAAGCGAGACGCAACTTCGGCATCGCCACGTGATTTCCTTGAAAACGCGCGCCATAGGTCGCGGTGGAAAAACGCGGCGAAGTGCGGCCGACAAAGTCCAGCAGATAGACATAGCCTTCGAGCTTGCCTGCCGCGAAGCCGCTGTACTGCACATTCAGCGCATGACTGTGCATGCGAAAGTCGCGCGACTCGGGGTTGGGATGCTCTTCGCCAAAGATGCGGTTCGCGTTCCAGATATAGGCGTAATCGATCGTAGTCTTAGGCAGCGAAAGGTTCAGCGCGCGAAACGCGTCGTAGGTTTGCATGTTCTGGCGGAAGCCGACATTGCCCAAGAAACGATGCAGCGGCGCTTCGCGATGCGTCAATTCTTGGCGGCCGTAGGTGAGCACGGTGCGCGGCACACCGCCGAAACGCAGGAATGCCTGATTGACTTCCGTGCCTTCCGGGTCGACTACGATCGCGCGGTTAGTCACGCCATTGCTGCCGCCGTCGTTGTAGAGTTCGTTGCCGATGACGGCGATGTTTTCGATCTGCACGTAGCCGTTGAAGTCGTAAAGGCTGCCGGTGGTGTAACCGAGCGCCGTGCGCAGCGTGGAGGCGTGTGCATCGCGCAAATTCGGCGTGCCATCGTCGACTGACTCGAAACGGTAGCGCATGGTCAGATCGAGTTTGCCGCCCGTTATAAGATCTTGCAGCGCATCGGCCGACAGGGCGTGCGGCGGCGTGAGCAATAGCCCGGCCAGCGCCACACGGCGGACAAGCGCGCGCAAACTCGGATCGCGGGACCGGATTGCTTCGATCTGATGCGCCATGGCGCTAATGGTAGCGCGTCTGCTAATCAGTTGCTTTGTGCAAACGTCACACGCTCGATCTGCGCCAGATCGAGTGCCGATTCGACGCTGCTAAAACCCGCGTCGGCAAACAATGCCCGGCAGCGTTCGGCCTGATCGTAACCGTGCTCGATGATGAGCCAGCCGCCGGGGCGCAAGTGCTTGCGCGCACCGGCGACGATGGTGCGAATGGCGTCCAGTCCTTCGCGGCCGCCGACCAACGCCTGTTGCGGCTCATAGCGCAAGTCGCCTTGCGCTAGATGCGCGTCATCCGTTGCCACGTACGGCGGGTTCGAAACGATGACATCGAAGCGCTCCGCGCCCAATGCTTCATACCAATTCGAGCGGCGAAACGCCAAGTGCGCGGCGGCGTGGCCGAGCAGAGTCAGCGCGTTCTCGCGCGCAACGGCGAGCGCAGGTTCAGAGACGTCCACTGCCGTTATCGTCGCGTCGGTGCGCAGGGCGGCGAGCGCAATTGCAATGGCGCCGCTGCCTGTGCCCAGATCGAGCACGCGCGGCTGCGCCAGATGAGCAAGTCGTGCCAGCGCAAGTTCGACAACCAGTTCCGTTTCCGGTCGCGGAATCAGCACATCCGGCGTGACGCGCAAAAGCAGGCCATAAAATTCGCGCTCCCCGGTGAGATAGGCGACCGGCTCACCGGTACAGCGTCGTTCGACAAGCACCGCGTACGCCGTCGCTTGATCCGATGCAATCTTCGCGCGCCCGTGCGCGGCGAGATAAGCCCGCTCGACTCCGAGCGCATATTGCAGCAGTACGCGTGCGTCCACGACATCCACGCGGGTGCGCGCCCATGCCAGCGCCTCGGTAATGGTGAGTTGATCGTGCATGCAGCCTCCGCCGCGATTCTAGCGGAGGCAACTGCGCCCAGTGCTAACCCGTTTGATCGCGGGACCGCGCTCGCGTGGGCCTTGCTTAAATCAGCGCGTAACACAGCGGCCATGTTCGCCGCCTTCTCGCCCGTGACAAACAGCGTGCTGGATCTGCGCGCGATTTAATCCGATATCGGCGAGTTCACGATCGCTCCAGGCGGACAGTTCGGCTACCGCTCTGGCGTAGCGCGCCTGCGCTAAGCGCGCCTCCCGTGCTTCGTCAGTTCCGCCGGCGAGGCGGCGGAAAAAGCTGTAGAGGGGTTGGAGCGTGATGGTCATGATCAAACGGCGTTGGGTGGCGGGAAAAGAAAAGCGGCCCGCCTGGACGGCGAGCCGCAAAGACGCGAAATACAACGCGTCGGAGGAGGCAATTGATCAGCTAACGCTAGTTCACCGGCGTCATGTTGGCTTTGAGTGCTTGCAGAATCTCCGGGGTGCGGCTTAGTTGTGTGTACTTGACGATCTCGTTGCCGCGCATCTGCACGATGGCGAGCGGCATGCTCGTTTTGCCGCCGTCGGCGGGCTTAAGTTCGTACTGCACGAATACCAAATCCGGCTCGAGCGTGGGGAAAACGTAGACATTGGCAACGCTCGCTTGCGGTGCGCTTTCGGCCAGCGCGCGCAAATGCGCTAGCACCGCCTGGCGGCCTTCTACGTTCAGATTTACGCCGCTGCCGCGCAAGCCGTATTCGCTTAAGGTGTATTGGTAGATCGCGTCCTCGGCGATCCAAGCCCCACGCGGGTCTTGCATTGCCAGTTGAGCAGCGAACGCGTTTTTGGCGCGTGTAACGACTGTCCCCGCGGCCGGATCGGCGGCAAACGAGGATGTCAATTGCATGACACCCACTGCGGCGATAAGTAGCTTTCTCATGGCGTTTAATCCTCTAAAAGTGAAATACTTGCTGCGATGTACCAATGACGGTGAGCCTTTACACAAGCTCATATCACGCTGCTTAGTCTAGATTCATTGTTGCTATGCAACAAACGAGTTATTATTGTGTCTCGATTAAGTTGTGGTTGTAGATGTGAGCAAGCGCCTCGCGCCCATCAACGCGCTGAAAGCATTTGAGGTGGCGGCGCGCCACCTAAGTTTCAGCAAAGCAGCGAAAGAGCTCAGCGTTTCGCCGGCCGCGATCAGCCAACAGATTCGCACGCTCGAAGATTATCTGGGCGTTACGCTGTTTCACCGCGGCAGCCGCACCCTCACGCTCACTGCCGACGCGGCGGCAGTCATGCCGCAGTTGCACGAAGCGTTCAATTTGCTCGGTAACGTGATGCTGCGCCTGCGGCGCGAAGCGGGGCAGACGCTGCGCGTGTGGATGCCGCCGTCGTTCGCCGCGAAATGGCTGGTGCCCAAGCTGCCGCGTTTTGCCGCGTTGCAGCCCGAAATCGATTTAGAGGTGTCTGCCAGTGCCAGCTTGATTGGCGAGACACCTTCGCAGCGCATGATGAGCGAGCACTTTCGCGACGGCAGCATCGATGTCGCCATCGCCTACGGCAAGGGCGACTACGAAGGATTGAAGGTCGACATACTGCTTACCGTCGCTGCGGTGCCGCTGTGTAGTCCGCAATTGCTGCGCGATGCGGAGCATCCGCTGCGGCAACCCGCCGATCTACGCCACCACACGCTGGTGCACGATGAAACCGACTACGACGGCAGGCCCGAATGGACCGATTGGCTGGCCTTGGCGCAACTGGACGATATCGACGCCTCGCGCGGCCTGCGCTTTAATCACATTTCGCTTGCGCTCGACGCCGCTGCCAATGGGCAAGGCGTGGTGCTCGGTATCGAGCCGCTCGCCGCGAGCGACATCGAAGCGGGACGCTTGACGGTGCCGTTCGGGCCGCGCTTGCCGCTGCGCAATGCGTATTACCTCGTTAGCGCGCACGAGAGCGCGAAGCAATCGACCATCGGCCCATTCCGCGATTGGTTGTTCGCCGAAGCGCAGCGCTAAAGCCGGTGAGCTGGACGAACGCGAGGGGCGAACCTGGATCCCCGCCTGCGCGGGGATAACGTGTCTCTGTTTTTGCTCTATTGATCCAAAGATGGCCTTGTTCATGCCCGCGCGGAAATGAAAAGGCTGCCCGTAGGCGGCCTTCCGATCTAACCGGCGCGCGCAGCTTAACTGCCGATCTGACCGCCGTCGTCTTTGGTGATCACGATCGTTGCCGAGCGCGGCCGTCCGCCCGCAGCGCCATCGGGCCAAGAGCTGTAGCGCTTCGGGTCGGCGGGGTCATTTACGCCACTCGGCGCTTCGCCCGGGTGCTGGATGCCGACGAACATGGTGCGCTCGTCGGGTGTGACGAACACGCCGGTGATTTCACACACGTTCGGGCCGACCAAGAAGCGCCGCGTTTCGCGCGTGGCCGGATCGGCGCATAGCATCTGATTGTTGCCGAAGCCGGCGTAGCTGCCGGAGTTGATGGTGCTGCCCGAGACGTCGGTCTGGATCCAGAGACGGCCGCTCGGTGCGACGTAGATGCCATCCGGCGAGCCGTACTTGTCCCCCACGATCGTTGAGCCATGGGCGGGATTGGCCGGGTCGCCCGCCAAAGCAAAGATATCCCACATGAAGGTCGGCTCGACCCAATCGTGCCGATAGCGCCAACGGATGATGTGGCCGTACGTATTTGGCGTGCGCGGATTGGCCGCATCGACGCCGGGATTGGTGCCGGTGCCGCGGCGGCTGTTATTGGTAAGAGTGGCGATGGCGGTCAACTCGCGCGGGAAAGTGTCGATCCATTCCGGGCGGTCCATCTTGGTGGCGCCGGCCGCATCGGCTGCGCCGCGCGTGTTGATCAAGATATCGGCCAGCGTCCAGCCCGCCAGCGCGGGGTTGCTCGGCGTGAGCGGCAGCCACTCGCCAGTGCCGTCGGCGTTGAACTTAGCGACGTAGAGCACGCCGTCGTCCAGCGGGTTGATTCCCATGCGGCGCGCGCGCCGCCACGGCAAATTGGATACGTAGCGATAGATGTACTCAAATTGCTCATCATCGCCCATGTACACGACGACGTGCCCCCTGCGCGTTTCCTGCACCCATGCGCCTTCGTGCTTGAGGCGCCCGAGCGCGGTGCGCTTAACCGGCTTAGAGTGTGGGCGGAAGGGGTCGATCTCCGTGACCCAGCCGAAGCGGTTGGCTTCGTTCGGTTCGAGGTCAGCGTTAAAGCGCGTGTCGCTGGTGTGCCATAGATAGCCGAACCCCGCCGCGTTGATGCCGTAGCGCCGTTCCAGCTCGGTTTGCGCGCCGGTCTTGCGGAAGTAGCCGTTGAAGTTCTCCTCGCATGCAAGGTAGGTGCCCCACGGCGTGTAGCCCATGGCGCAATTGTTCAGCGTGCCGAGCACCTCACGCCCGGTTGGGTCCGCGCTGGTGGCGAGTCGCGGATCGCCCGCGGCGGGACCGCCCATCTCGATCGGCGTGTAGCCGGTCACGCGGCGCGCGTAACGCGACGGGCGCACCACTTGCCATTCGCGGCGCTCGCGCCGCTCATCGCTTTCGTCCGCGTCGCGGCCATCCGGACGCACGCGCTTTATCTCAATCACCGAGACGCCATGCGCAGCCAGCGATTTGCGGGTTTTATCGGTGCTCCAGTTTGCCGTGCCATCCGTGAACAACAGGACGTCGTCGCTGTATTCGTGGTTCTGCACCAGCAGCCCGCGGCGCGAGCCGTTAATCGGAAAGTACACCACGCCATCGTTGTGCATGCCCCACTGCTGTTCTTGGTCCTGCCAAGTATTGCTGGCGTCTTGGTTGAACGCAGGGCCGTTGGAGATCGGATCGCCCCAAGCGACCAGTACCTTCGCTGAGTAGCCCTCTGGCACCACGACCGCATCAGCCGATGAAACCGGAACGGATGTGAAGCCGAGCAGCGGTTTGCCGCCGCGATCGGCCAATGCCGGCACACTGTGTAGTAGAGCGCCGATGCCGCCAAGCGAGGCCGCCGCGGTAAGCGTTAAGCTGCCGCTGATAAAGCCGCGGCGCGACAAGCGGGTGCTGAGGACTTGTTCGAAAGAGTTGTTGCTCGAATCATTGCTGATGATGTTGTCATCGACGTTAGACAAGGGGCGAGTCTCCTATTCGGCTGTCGCGGGCTTCGCCTGCGTAAGGGCGAATTGAGCCGAACTGTACGAATCTCTTATTGCAGATTCGTGAAACCGCGCCTGTGTGTAAGCGCAAGCGCAACTGCCGCAGCTGCGGCAGAAACGAGCGGTAGAGCGCGTGTCGCAGCGGCAAAGCGGCGCGGCCCCTTCCGGGCACCCGTACCGAGGAGCCTGTGGGCCGGATGCGCGCGCCGCGCCGGTTACGCTGCGGCAGCCGCTAGGCGGTCTTGAATTGCGCCACGACGGTTTGCAAACTGTCCGCCCAGTTTTGGAGATCGTTGGCGGCGCGGGCGGCTTCGCTGACAGCGGCGTGGTTTTCTTCCGTCATCTGCGCGATCTTTTCCACATGCCTGGCGATGTCATGCGAAGCGATGCTCTGTTCTTTTACGCTGGCGCTGATTTCTTGCACGCTCTTGGCGGCGATCGTGACCGAACTGGTGGCTTGATCGAGCACCTTGACCACACTCTCGACGTGCCCGCGGGATGAAGTCAGCGATTCCATGCCGCGCTCGATGGCTTGTCCTACGGTGAGCGACTGATTGCCCAAAGCCTTGGTCACGGAATCGATTTCCGTGGCGGATTGACCGCTCTTCTCGGCCAGTTTTCGCACTTCGTCAGCAACGACGGCAAAGCCGCGCCCTTGTTCGCCCGCGCGCGCCGCTTCAATGGCCGCGTTGAGAGCCAACAAATTGGTTTGCTCAGCGATATCCTTCACTTGCTTAGTCATGCTGGTAATGGTCTGCGTGCTTCTCACGAATTCACCGACCGAAGTGGCGATCTCGCCGACTGCCGCTTCGACTTTCTGAATCTCCTGTACCAGGCCTTGCATGCTCTTGGTGCTTGCTTGCGTCTGAGACAAGCTGCTGCTGGTCACCTCGTGGGCTTCGTTCGCGTTGCTCGCCACCGAGCTGATGCTGGAGGTGACTTCTTCCATGGCGGAGGCGGTCGATGCCGTTGCATCGCCTTGCATCCGCGAAGCTTCGCTTACCTGCGCCGTGCTGGCGCTCAATTGCGCGCTCGCGCTCGCCACGCTGGAGGCGCCTTCGCGCACCGTGCACACGGTCTTAGCCAAGCTGGCGACCATGTTCTTAAGCGCTGCGAGCATGACATTGACTTCGTCCTTGCCGGTCAGCTCCACCTTGGCGGTGAGATCGCCGGCGCCGACTCGTTGAGCGACGTCAACGGCGCGGGCCAGCGGCCGCGTGATGCTGCGCGTGATGACGACACCTGCAATACTGGCCAGAAGCACTGAAAGCAACGTAATGCTCAACATGACGGTGCGGCTCTTGGCGTAGCTCGCTGTGGCATGCGTGAGGTCCGCATTGCTGTCTTGCTCTGCTTGCTTGAGATAGTCTCGCAGCGCTTCCTGCCACGCGGCGGTGACCGGGGCGGCTTTGATCAAGAGTAAATCGGTGCCTTCTTGCTGCTTATGCGCGCGCGCGAGATCAATTACTTTCTGGTTGTGCTGCAGTGCCTCTTCGCGCAGTTCTTTGATACGGCTACGCAGGGCCAGCCCTTCTTTGCTGGTGTCCAGCTCTTCGAGCGCTTCCCACGATTTCTTATAGATTTCGCGCGCGCGCAAGATTTTTTGAAATTCTTGCTCCTGCGCCGCGCTGTCGCTCAGCAGCAGCATAGAGCGTGTCACGCGGCCGACGACATGGTTGGCGTCCGCCATCTGATTCAACAGATCCATCTTGCGCACGTTATGGTGCACGATGTGATCGAGGGCCGTGTGCTCGGTATGCATACCTGAAAGGCCTGCCGCGCCCACGACCACCAAGGCGAGCGCAAGCAGTCCAAAGGCCATGCCAAGTCTGAATCCAATCTTCATATTTTCCAGTTTCATCGCATTTCCTTTGTTCAATTTATTCCGGGACCATACGTTGCGTTTGATCGGCGCGACCAGCGCGGGACTAAGACACCCATCGGTAAGGGGCGATGGACGCTAAGGCTCTAGTTGGACACTTGTAAGCGCAAGTCTAGGCAGGTTGGACAAAACGCTATCGGCTGAATAAACGCTTAGAAATGCCCTATATCAATGCGTGCTGCCGACGGGTTGCCATCGGTTAGCATGGTTTACCGCAAAGATATAGGAGTATAGATATACATCTCATTTCTATAGCTAGGATAGGAGATAACCTGATGGCTGTATCAAGATAAAACGCGGTTTTCTGGCGGATCGGAGGTAAGCCTAGGTTGCGGCACCTCAACGCATTCTGACGAACGGAGGGTTTAGGATTCCGCCACCGCGGACAGCTGTTCGGCTTGATGTTCGGCTACGAGCGCGTTGGTCAACTCGAAAAGATCGCCGTCCATTATGGCGTCGATCTTGTAGAGCGTCAGGTTGATGCGATGATCGGTTACGCGGCCTTGCGGGAAATTGTAGGTGCGGATGCGATCGGAGCGGTCGCCGCTGCCCACTAGCGATTTGCGCGTGGCCGCTTCTTTACTCTGCTGTTCGCGCACCTGCTTATCCCTGATGCGCGCCACCAGCAGCGACATGGCGGTGGCTCGGTTCTTGTGCTGCGAGCGGTCGTCTTGGCACTCGACCACGATGCCGGTCGGCAAATGCGTCAGGCGCACGGCGGAATCGGTCTTGTTGACGTGCTGGCCGCCGGCTCCGGAAGCGCGGTAGGTGTCGACGCGCAGATCGGCGGGATTCACCACCACATCGCCGATCTCGTCCGCCTCAGGCATGACCGCGACGGTGCAGGCGGAGGTGTGAATGCGCCCTTGCGCCTCGGTGTCCGGCACGCGCTGCACGCGGTGCCCGCCGGATTCGAACTTGAGCTTGGAGTACGCGCCCTTGCCGAGGATCTTGGCGATGATCTCTTTGTAGCCGCCGACGTCGCCGTAGCTCTCGGAAATAACCTGCACTTGCCAGCGGTTGCGCTCGGCGAAGCGCGAGTACATGCGGAACAGGTCGCCGGCGAACAGCGCGGATTCGCTGCCGCCGGTGCCGGCGCGAATTTCCAGGTAGATGTTCTTCTCGTCGTTCGGATCGCGCGGCAGCAGCGCCTTCTGCAAATCTTCTTCCAGTGTTGCGAGCTGCTCCTTGCCGGCGCGGATCTCGCTCTCGGCCAATTCGCGCAGCTCGCGATCCTCTAGCATTTCATTGGCGGTCGCGATGTCGGCTTCGGTGCGCTGATAGCGCTGGAACAATTCGACGATCGGCTCCAATTCCGATCGTTCGCGCGAAGCGCTGCGGTATTCGTCCATGTTATTCGTCGCGCCTTCCGATGCGACAAAGCGGTTTAGTTCTTCGTAGCGCGTGGCGAGCGTCTCCAGCTTTTGCGCAATGGAGGGCTTCATCGTGCTTCGCTCGGCGGGTAGATGCGGTTGAGCACGCGCACCAGTTCGTCACGCTCCGCGGCTGCGTCCTCGGCAACGCCTTCGGATAGCAGGCGCAGCGGCTGATGCAAAAACTTGTTTGCCAAGCCTTGGCTGAGCGCCTCTAGCACGGTGTTGGGATCGTCGCCGCGCGCCAGCGCTTTGCGCGCGCGCTCCAACTCGAGACTGCGCAGGCGCTCGGCGTATTCGCGCAATTGCTTGATCGTCGGCACCGCATCACGCGCGCTCAGCCAGCGCCGGAACTCTTGCACGCGAGCGTTGATGATCGTCTCGGCATCGCCGACGGCGGATTTGCGCGCCTCGACGCCCTCGCGCACGATGTGCGCGAGATCATCGACGCTGTATAGGTAGACGTCATCCAACTGCGCGACCTCGGCTTCGACATCGCGCGGCACCGCCAGATCCACCATCACGATCGGGCGGTGGCGCCGCGCCTTAACGACGCGCTCCATCAAGCCTTTGCCGATGATCGGCAAGCTGCTCGCGGTTGAGCTGACGACGATGTCGTACGTGGCAAGATGCTCGGGCAACTCGCTCAGCGTAAAGGCCGCGCCGCCGTATTTTTCCGCCAGTGCTTGCCCGCGTTCGAGCGTGCGATTGGCGACATCGATGCGTTTGGGGCGCTGTGCCGCATAGTGCGTGGCGCACAATTCGATCATCTCGCCGGCGCCGACGAACAACACCGACGAAGCACTCAGATCGCCGAACACGCGCTCGGCCAGACGCACCGACGCAGCGGCCATCGAGACCGAATTAGCGCCGATTTCGGTTTGCGTGCGCACTTCTTTTGCAACTGCGAAAGTTTGCTGGAACAATTTATTCAGCAGCCAGCCCAGCGTGCCCGCTTCAGCGGCGGTGCGCACCGCATCTTTCATTTGGCCGAGAATTTGCGCCTCACCCAGTACCATGGAATCGAGCCCGCTGGCGACGCGAAACGCATGCGCAACCGCGGCGTCTTGCTGCAACTGGTAGAGGTAGTTATTGACGTGATGCCGTTCGAGCGAGTGGTAGTGCGAAAGCCAATCTTGCACGGTGTGCGGTGCACCGGTGCGGCAGTAAATCTCAGTGCGGTTGCACGTGGAAAGAATCGCGACTTCTTCCACCGTGTGGCTGGCGGCCAGTTGGCGCAAGGCCGGCGCCAGCGTTTCCGCCGGGAATGCGATCCGCTCGCGGATTTCGAGCGGCGCGCTTTGATGATTCAATCCTACGGCGAACAACTGCATTGCGGTGGTTGGCGCCGCGCTGGACTGCGCCTGGGCTCGCGACTCGTTGAAATATAACGGAAATTATATCATTCGAAGAAGCTCGCCTGAGGCCCGCGTCAGCGCTGAGACTGGACTATGGCACATGCAACAATGCCTATAGTGCGGCCAATACACGTGTATGAAGGTGTCTAAGAACCTTATTTCATGGCTGTTTCAGTTGCCTACTACGAGATGCATGAGGGCGCTCTAGGCTTTGTACACGTTGTGCGTTGGTTCCGGCGCGGCGCCCCGCCACGCGGCGATGGTGGGAGCAATCTCACTGAGCGACGTAACGAGCGCGATGCCGCGCAGCCGTAGCTTCGCTTTCGCCGCGCCTTGTCCGCCGAGCCAGAGTTGCGTTGTGCTGTTGAGGCGTTGGCGCAGCACTGGTAGCAGCTTGAGCAGTTCAGCGGCATTGAAAGCTTGGCTTACCGACAGTGCGACGACTTGCGCTTCATGCTTCTCGGCGGCGGCCACCATGTCTGCAATAGGCGTTTCGACGCCGAGTGAGATCGTCTCGGCTGATTCGAGCGCCATGAGGCAACGCGCCATGAGCAAGCCAATGCCGTGAGGCTCTCCCGGCAAGGTCGTCAATAAGATGCGCGGCGGGGCGAGGGCGGTTTCAAGCCCGGCGGCCGCCGTGCGCAAAATTCCGTTGGCGAACTCTGCGTACAAATGCTCGCCGTGGATGCTGAGTTCACCGCGCGCCCAGCTTTCGCCGACTAGTGTCGTGAGCGGTGCGATGCGCTCCAGGACAAAGCGGCGCAGACCGAGTTCGCCAAGTTGCTCGAGCAAAGCGTTCGACAGCTCGCGACGTGCTTGGCGCTTGACTAGCACCAGCAGTTGCGCCACGTGGTGATCGACGCGCGGTTTGGCCTCGGCATCGATACTGCGCGGGTTGGGTGAATCGGCAATGCGGCCGGCGATGACTTTTCCGGGGCGAAAGCCGCTATCCACCAGGCGCTTAATGTGGCGCAAGCGCTCGACTTCCTGCACGGTGTAGATGCGATCGCCGTTGCGATCGCGCAGCGGTTTGGGAAAACCGTAACGGCGTTCCCAAATGCGCAGTGTGTCTTTGGCCAAACCAGTCTCACGCTCGACAACGCTTATAGGCAACATCGCGGGCGCAGCAGATGAAGTTTGTGCATTTGCCATTGGATTGCTCTTCCATCGCACCGAACCAGTGCAATGGTGCCGAACGCCGAATTGACCTGCAACTATTGTCTAGGACAAATATATTTATTGTTATTAAACAATATGTTGAACTCATCCATGCGAATGAAGGTTTACTGTGTTCTGGCGCGCCAAGGCGAGGTGCGAATTGGGATGGTGCAGTGTTGCTAAATCCGCGCAATGAACGCTGAAGTAGGCGCGGTCATTGCTGGCAAGGGTTTCCAAAAGCAGGGAATTCAGCTAATCTCAGCGGTCATCTCGGCAACTGGGCGCAGAACAAAATCCCCTTAACGCTCGGGGCCGCCGAAACTTCGCTGATTACTTCATAACTCGGGAGAAGAGTTACATGTCAAAAGGCTCTATCGCTAAACTCACCTTGATCGCGCTGGCGGTTTCGGGCTGGCATCTGGTCGCTGCCCAAGACAAGCCCGCTGCGGCACCGGCTGCTGCTGCCGCGCCAAGCCCGGACGGCGTGCCGCCCGATGCCAAACCGGGTGAATGTTACGCGCGCATTTTCACCCCTGCGGAATTCAAGACCGTCACTGAAAAAGTCGAGCGCAAACCTGCCTACAAGAAAATCCAGATTGTCCCTGCGAAATTCGCGCCGGCCGAAGAGAGGGTGATGGTCAGGCCGGCCAGCAAGAAGCTGGAATTGGTGCCTGCGCAGTACGAATCGGTGGAAGAGAAAGTTGAAGTCAAGCCGGCCAGCACCAAAGTCGAGCATATCCCAGCGGTGTACGAAAACGTCACCGAGAAAGTGATGGTCAAGCCGGCCTACACGACTTGGAAGAAGGGCACCGGCAGCAACGTGATTCGCACGCAAAAAGATGCCAAAACCGGCGACATCATGTGTCTGGTGGAGGTGCCCGCTGAGTACGCCAACGTCACCAAAAAAGTGTTGAAGACGCCGGCGAGCACACGCGAAGTGCAAATTCCAGCCACCTACAAAACGATTAAGAAAACTGTCGTCAAGGCGCCACAAAGCACGCGTGAAATTGAAGTCCCGGCCGAGTACAAGACCGTAACGGTGATGAAGGAAGTCGAGCCGGCGAAAACGGTCGAGGTCGAAGTGCCCGCCGAATATGAAAGCGTCACCAAGACGACGAAGGTTTCGGAAACGAAAGTGGAGTGGCGCTCGATTCTGTGCGACACCAACTTGACCAAAACGAAAGCTGAAGAGATTCAGCGCGCGCTGTCGAAAGCGGGCTTTGATCCCGGATCGCCCAATGGCGTGATCGGGCCGAAGACCATGGCAGCAGTGCATGCTTTCCAGAAAGCCAAAGGCTTGCCGATCGATGACTACTTGAACCTCGAGACGGTCAAAGCATTGGGCGTAGCGCCGAACTAAGCTTCACACAAGAAGCAAAGCAAAAACGGCGCGCCATTGGCGCGCCGTTTTGTTTTTTTGGAAGCCGCGCTAACGCTTCGGAGCGATGACCGCGTGATTCAGAGGTTCCCTACTAGGCGAAGCGCCGTTTGCGCGGTGCGCGTGGCCGCCGCCAAGCTGTGCGATGAACGATGTTGGAGCGAAGCGTGCGAAATTTCCAGCGCATGCGTAACACGAGCGCGGCCAGAACAAGTAGCAGCACGCCGCAGATCATCCAGAACCAGGAGTCGGTCCTGCGCAGCGCCGCCCATCCGGCGAAGCCATAGATGTACGGCAGTGATTCGTACCAGAACAGTTCGAATTTCATTTTCGGAGTGAATGAGCGGTTTGCCCCGAGTTTGAGATCTGTGCTTCGTGCTGCTAACCCTGCGCGCTTGCCGTCCACTGCACGCGTTCGATCAAGCTCACACCGCGCGCTGAACGGCTCGCACAGCTGGGTTCAACGCGATCGAACTGCGTCGGGTCGTCGATCATCGCCGGCTCGACAAAGCGCGGCTCGATCATAAGCTCGACGCGCGCGGCTTGTTCGCGCGAGTTCTGGCCGAGCAAGGTGCCGAGCAGCGACGCCAGTTTCATCGACGCGTCTTTTTCTTTTGTAGTGCTCGCGTGTTGCGGTGTACCCAGCGCATACGCAAAACTAGCGCTGCGGCCGCGAGCAACAGCGCGCCCGAAACCATACCAAGCCCGGAGCCAGTTTGCGCGAGCGCTAGCGCGCCGCCGGCGGTGTAAACGTAGGGTGAAACTTCATACCAGAGAGGTTCTAGTGCGCTCATTTTTGTTCTTCTTCTTAGTCACACTGGCTGGGCTTAGGTACAGTGATCCCAGGATAAGACCAGTGCTTCTGCGCGGCAAGCAGCAAAGCGTTGTCGGATTCAATCCAATTCGGCCCGCAAGCGACGATGCCGAAAAAGCGTTGCCGCGTGCGCGACGATTGCCGCGCGAGATCTAAACTAGCTGGAGTGTGTACCCAAGACTGCTTTTCTGTCTTCTTGCTTGGATGGTACTGCCATCCAGTAATCGGCTTGCGCCTGCACCACATCGGCTAGCGATTGGCGTTGTTTGAAGCGCTGGCGCAGCAGTTCGCTTTGTGCCGGTGCGCCACGCAGCAGCGCGTCGATCTCGGCTAGAACCGCTGTGGTGCCGAGTGCCGCGGCATCCTCATGCAGCATCGCGATGGTGCCCGCGAGATCGTCGCGCAGCGAGCTGCGTTGCCGGCTCTGCGCGTCCACCAGTTGCGCATCGCAACCGAAGCGGCACGCTTCGAACCGGTTGAAGCGGTTTACTTGGTAAGTGGCCGGCAGCGGTGCCGGTGGACGCTGCGCCAATAAATGGTACGCCAAGGTTTGCGCGTATCCGGCAAGCAGCGCCGCGCGCTCGACCGTGAGCGGTGTGTCGCACACGCGTATCTCGATGGTGCCGTACTCCGGTTTGGGGCGAATATCCCAGTAGAAATCCTTCATGCTGGCGACGATGCCGAGTTGCACCATGCCATCGAAGTAGTCGATGAACTGCCCCCAAGTTTCCACTTCAGGCATGTGGCCAGATAGCGGAAAAGCATCGACCACCGCCAGCCGGCTGGAATGAAACAGCGTGTCTTCGCCCTGATAAAACGGCGAAGCCGCCGCCAGCGCGATGAAGTGCGGCAGATAGCGCGTGAACGCATGGGTGAGATAGATGGCTGCGTCGCCGTCGGCACAGCCGATGTGAATGTGCTGCCCGAACACGGTGAACTGCTTGGCCATGAATCCGTAGCGCTGCGCGACAAAATTAAAGCGCTCATCCGGAAATATCCGGCGCTCGCTCCAGCGATGAAACGGATGCGTGCCGCCTCCCGCGATGAGCAAGTTAAGCCGCAGCGCTTCGCGCGCGATGATGTCGCGCATTTGCTGCAATTCCGCCAGCAGAGTGTCGTAGCGATCGTGCACCGAAGTGTTCAGCTCGATCATGCTCTGCGTGATCTCCGGCTTGACCGCACCAGGCACTTCCATGCGCTGCAGGCGCGCCAGCAATACCTCTGCATCGCGCGAGAGATCGAGTTCACGCGCTTTGATAATCTGCAGTTCGAGTTCGACGCCGATCGAAAGTTTCGGCGAAGCATTGAAAGTCATTTCGCTCATGCAGTTTTGCCTCGGAAAGACTAAGAGTTCAGGCGGCCCAAATCAGAGCGCAGTATTTGCTCATACACGGCTCAGTTCGCCTTCCGGATGCGCTTCGTCGCTGCGCCGTAGTGCCAAACCGGTCACGATCGGCGCGACCAGTTCACTCAAAGCGAGCGCGCCGAGCAGCAGCGAAGTCAGTTCTGGGCCGAAGTCGGGATATATCGTCACCGTATCGTGCATCATCAGCCAAGCGATTTCCGACATCGGTAACAAAGCGGCGGCGAGCGGCAACGCCGAGCCGAGTCGCAGCGCGCTGGCGGTGCTGAAGATGCTGATCGCCAGCGCCTTCGCCACGAAGCGCACCACCAAGAACACAGCGATCGCCGTGCCGGCTTCGCGCCATCCGGAAAAATTCAGGCTCGCGCCCGCGAAAACGAACAAGACCACCAGGAATAGCTGGCCGCCATAGCCGAACTGCAGCGCCAGCAGCGCGCGCTTGGCGTCCTGATTGCGCGCCAGCACGCCCATCGCCAACAGCGCTAATACCACGGAAAGCTGCAATGCGCGAGCCAAACCGACGGCCAGCACAATTGCGCCGATCAACAAGATGTATTGACGGTCTTCACGCTTGCCAAGCCAGCGCGCCAACTCCACGACGCCGCGATGGATCGCGAAGCCGAGCAACAGCGAGCCGGCCAGCACATACACCGGGTGCAGCAGCGTGCTCATCGCGGTAGCCGAGTGCTCCATGTGCAGCCAAGGCAGCAACACGATGATCAAGATCGCGGCAACAGCCGTGTTGATCGCAGTGAGCGACATCAGGCGTTCCGTCAGTTGGCCCTCGGTGCGCAGTTCGTGCGAAACCAGCAACACGATGGCAGGCGAGGTCGCCACGCCCATGGCTGCGGCCAGCGCGCATACCAGCGGCGAGTAATCGAAGTAATACATTGCTGCGAAAATCGCGCCGAACGTAAGCAGGCTTTCGGCCACTGCCATCGCGAGTAGCCATGCATTGTGTCTAAACCAACTCAGGTCAAGACGGTGGCCCAACTCGTAGAGCACCAGACCGATGGCGACATCGACGATCGGCCGAGCGTTGGCCATCAAGTCCGCGGATATCAGATTCAAGGCCGACGGCCCCAGCAGCAGGCCGGTCAGCACATAGCCCGTCACGCGCGGCAAGCCCACGCCGCGCCGCAACAACTCGCCGCCGCAAATGCCGGCAAGCAGCATCAGGCCAAACAGTATTGCCTGATTCAACTCAGGCGGAAACGATGGAAGAAACGCGAACTCCATAGGCGACGACGCACTTTATTTTTTGCGCGGCGCCCTTCGGAGGGAAGGATTGTGGGGGAAGGATTCTGTACGCTGCGCGCGGTGAAAAACGGAAACGACTTGACGACTCAAGGCTAGCCTAAACTCGGCTCCGCGCTGCGTCAAGCGCAATCTATTGCGGCAGCGCAGATCATTTTCATGCCACATTTGCGTCGCGCGAGTGTGCTAAGCATCAATCTAAAACCATCTGCGCTTGCGCGCCGCATTCAGGAACTCATCCAAGATCGGCATGCAGTCCAAGAGTGACGCATCGCCGGGCTGATGAAATTCCGGATGCCACTGCACGCCAAACACGTAGCTTGGTCCTTTCCAGCGAATGGCTTCGACCACGTGGTCTTCTTCTGAGCGCGCCTCGATCTGCAAATCACGCCCTAGGTTTTTGACCGCTTGATGATGTATGGAGTTCACGCGCGCCTTGGCCAGTTCGGGGTAAAGACGCGCCATTCCAGATCCCGGATCGAAGCGGATCTCGTGAAAATTCTGATCGAACTGATCGCTGCGATGCTCCCGCGAACTCGCCAGCTGGGTAGACAAGTCTTGATACAGCGAACCGCCGAAGGCGACGTTGATCAACTGCAAGCCACGGCAAATGCCGAGAATCGGTTTGCCGCGCTCGATGAATTCGTTGACCAGTTCCATTTCGTAGCTGTCGCGAATGCGGTCGCCCGCCCATTCCTGCTTGAGCGGTGCTTCGCCGTAATTCGAAGGACTTAGGTCAGCCCCGCCTTGCAGGACCAAGCCGTCGAGATTCTTCGCGTAGTCGCTCAGACGGATGTCGCTGCGATGCAGCAGCCCGACGCTGTCCACCACCGGCACCATGAACACGAGCACATTGCGCGCCATGACCCAATGAGCCACCGATTGTTCAAGGTATTGCAGCGTTTTCGATTCCATGCCCTTGCCATCGGGCTGCGGGTGGAAGATGCGCGCGGAGATGCCAATGCGCAAAGTGTGGCTGCGCCGAGCGCGCGCCAGACGGGTGCGCAGCGCTTCGCCCACATCGCTGATCACGCGACGCCACTCGGGGCGCGCTTCATTAGTGATGGCCATGAGCAAGTTGCATGTTAAACGCTTCCGTGTACCAGCGAAAGTGCGGCGGTTTCAGATACTATCGTCTCTATCTCGACTGAAACATCTTAGACGTTTTCTTACAGCAGCATAGGCGCCTATGTATGCGATTTCCTCGGGCTCCGCAGGCGTCGCGGCAATGCGCGCTTAGCTGTACGATGATCGAGGGTATTATGCGCAGTATCTAATATTGTTTGGACTACCCGCGATGAAAGTCATCGATCTGCGCAGCGATACCGTAACGAAACCAACGCCTCCGATGCGCGCGGTGATGGCCGCGGCGGAGGTGGGCGATGACGTCTACGGTGAAGACCCGACGGTGAATCGCTTAGAAGTGTTAGCGGCAGAGTTGCTGGGCAAGGAAGCGGCGCTGTATGCCTGTAGCGGCACGCAAACCAATTTACTCGGCGTGATGTCGCATTGCGAACGAGGCGATGAGTATATCGTCGGCCAGCAGGCGCATACGTACAAATACGAGGGCGGCGGCGCCGCGGTGCTCGGCAGCATCCAGCCGCAACCGCTGGATTTCGAGCCGGACGGCACACTCAATCTCGACAAAGTCGCTGCGGCGATCAAGCCGATCGATCCGCATTTCGCGCGCACGCGCTTGCTCTGTTTAGAAAATACCACTGCAGGCAAACCACTGCCGCTGGAATACCTAGCCAAAGCAAGTGCGTTTGCCCGCGAGCGCGGCCTGGCCTTGCATCTGGATGGGGCGCGCTTGTTCAACGCCGTTGTCGCGCACGGCGTGCCGGTGCAAGAAATCGCGCGGCACTTCGATTCTATTTCCGTGTGCTTGTCGAAGGGGCTGGGCGCCCCTGTTGGTTCGGTGTTGGTCGGCTCGAAAGAGTTAATTGCCAAAGCGCGCCGCTGGCGCAAAGTATTGGGCGGGGGCATGCGCCAAGCGGGTATCATGGCCGCGGCCGGCATCTACGGGCTGCAGCATCACGTTGAGCGCTTGCGCGAGGATCATGCCAACGCCCGTGAACTCGCGCGCGCCTTGAGCGCGATTGATGCGATCAAGGTCGACCCCGCGCAAACCAACATGGTGTTCATGCACGTGGCGCCGGCCCAAGCCGAGGCGTTGCGGGGGCACTTGAAGCAGCAAGGCATCCTAATCGGCGCCGGCAGTAGCGTGCGCATGGTTATGCACTTGGACGTGGACGATGCGGACGTGCGGCGCGTTGCCGCGGCGGCCCAGACGTTCTTCCATTAAGCGAGCGTGTTAGAAGCGCTCCATCCAAGGCCGTAGTTCCACCTCCCAGGTCCAGGCGCTGCGCCCTTGGCGGTGAATTTGCAGGTAGGTTTTCGCGATTTCGTCCGGATCGAGGAAGCGCGCTTGAGCGCGGTTTTCTTCCGTCTTCGCATAGGTCGTGGCGATGCCGCCGTCAATGACGAAGTGAGCGACGTGAATGCCCTTGGGCGCCAACTCGCGCGCCATGCTCTGCGCCAGCCCGCGCAACCCAAACTTGCCCATCGCGAACGACGCCGACTCGGCGAAGCCCTTCACGCTCGCCGTCGCGCCGGTAAATAAGATGCTGCCGCGGCCCTGCGTCAGCATGCGTTGGGCCGCTTGCTGCCCAACCAGAAAGCCTCCGTAGCAACTCACCAGCAAACCTTGGCGCACCTTGGCGGAATCGAGCGCGTGAACCGGGCCGCGTTCGCGCGCGCTGGCGTTGTACACGACCAGATCCGGCGTGCCCACTTCCCCGTCGAGGCGATCGAATAACGCAGCCACAGAGCCGGCGTCGCTGGCATCGCAGCCATACGCCTTGGCGCCGGTGGCGCGGCAGAGATCTTGGAGTTTGTCGATGTTGCGCGCCGCCAGTGCGACGCGCATGCCTTCGCCTGCGCATAGGCGCGCGAGCGAAGCGCTCAGCCCAGCGCCGGCGCCAACGATGAGTGCGGTTTCAGTAGCCATGTTGGTCTCTAGGTTGAGTTAGTAGGGTTCGCCCGCCTGCCTGCTTCAATATAAGCGCTGCGCACCGCGCACGCTTGCGGCAGACTTGCGCCGCCGTTCCATAACGTCGCCGATGCTCTTGGCCAGGCGCGGCGCCAAGTCGAATAGGCGCTGCAGCGTTTGCGCTTTGAGCACTGCGGTTTCAGTGTCCTCGAGCGCCAGCACTTGCACGTCGCTGGTTTCACCCGCGATCAGCGAACGCTCGCCGAAAAATTCGCCTGCGCCCAGGCGTTCGACTTCCGTCGAGTTGCCCGCCGCATCGCGGATGCGCACGCTAACACGGCCGGAAAGTATCAGGTATAGCCCACCGAGTTCTTGCTCGAAGTCGAGCACGGTCTCGTCTTGCGCGAAAGTGCGAACCGGTGTCGCGTCGGAGAGCTCGCCGAGGGCAGCGCCATCCACCATGCCGACGCTGGGAAGCGCGCGCATCGCGCGCGCCGCCCGCTCTGGACCGCTCTCGCGTTGTGTCGTGGGTGCCGGCTCCAGCGGGATTTCCATCTGGATCGGATAAGGGATGGTGAGGCCGTGGCGCTGCGCCGTGTACCAAATGCGTGTCATGACATCGCCACGGATGCGCATGACCTGCGTATAGTCGGCGACCGCGAAGATCAGCCGGTAAAGCACCGAAGAATCTTGATACTCCGCGGTCATGACTAGCGGCGCCGGATCGGCAAGCACGCCATCGACGTCGCGCATCATCTCTTGCATCACTTGCTTGACTCGGTTCGGTGGATCGTCATAGGAGAAGCCGATCTCGATCTTCTCCCGGTGCACCGGCGTCGGACGGTTGAAGTTGACTAATTTCTCTTTTGCGATGGCCCCGTTGGGGATTACGATCAGCTCGCGCGAGCGCGTTTCAAGGTGCACCGCGCGCCAATTTATTTCGATCACGCGGCCGACCGTCTCCCCGGTTTGGATCCAGTCGCCGACGTTGAACGGGCGCTCGATCAACATGGCGATGCCGGCGAACACGTTGCCGAGCGTGTCTTGCAGGGCCAAGCCGAGCACGATCGAGCCGACGCCCAAAGCGGTCAGCAACCCGCCCAGATCGGCGTCCCACACCATTGACAGCACGATTGCCCCGCCGATCAGCACCAGCACCGTCTGCGCGAGATCGCGGAGCAATTGCGGCACGCGCCGCTGCCACGAGCCTTCCCCGGCAACGTCGAAGAACAAGGTATTCAAGAACGCCAACGCGGTGTAAATGCCCAAGATCCCCACCAACGTTGTGAGAGTGCGCGTCAGCAAGTGCGTGCCGGGTAAGCCAACTACCTTCTCCGCCGCCAGCCATGCCGCGACCGCGGGCAGCATATACAGGCGCAGATTCTGTAACGGACGTGCAAACGGCGAGCCGGCGCGCTTGAGCAGCGTGTGCGCCTCGGCGAACGCCACCATGGCGAGCGGAAAGCCGACGATCAGTGCGATCGACCAGCGGACCCAGTCTTGTGCGTGCGCGAGCGATTGCAGCATGCTCTAAGCGTCGGCCGCCAGCTCGTACATGGTCTGCGCGCCTTTGCCGGCGACCTGCACATCGGCAGCGCGCTTGAACGCGAAATCGTCTTTGCTGCGTTGGTAAGTCGAGTCCGAGACGACAATAGAGTCCGGCTGGCCCGCGTGCTCCAGCGCTTGCGCCAGACTGACCGTGTCGCCCCACAAGTCGTAGATGAACTTGCTGCGACCGACTACGCCGCCCATTACCGGTCCGCTATTCACGCCGACTCGCACCTGCAGATTGGTTGCGTGGCGCTGGTTGAATCCGCGCACGACGTTGCGCAGCTCCAGTGCGAATTCCAGCATGCGGCGCGGATGGTCGATGGCGGGAATGTTCAGCCCGGTTACGGCCAAGTAAGACGTGCCCACCGTCTTCACCTTTTCCACGCCGAGGCGCTCGGCGACTTCATCGAGCGCGCCGACCAACTCGTTGAGCAGCGTCACCGCCTCGTCCGCCGCTTTGCGGTGCGCCACGTCGTCGAAGCCGATGATGCTGGCGAACAGCACCGTTACGCTCGGCACCGCATCGGCGATTTGCTGCTCGCCGTCCTTCAAGCGCTGGGCGATCGGCCCAGGCAAGATATTGAGCAGCAGGTTTTCGTTTTGCTTGAGCGTAGCCTCGGTTTTCGCGGTCTGCTCCTTGAGCTTGCCGGTCATGCGATTGAACACGCTGGCGAGATCGTGGAATTCGTCGTGCGAACTGACTTCGACTACCGTATCCAATTTGCCCGCGCCGACCGCTTCAGCTCCGGCAACGAGCTGCTCGATCGGCCGCAGAAACAGCCGCGCCAGCGCCAGCGCGGCGAGCGTGAGACCCAGTTGCAGCAAGACCGCCGAGGTAAGCACTTTGCGGCCGAACTCGTTGACAGGCGCGAATGCTTCGGTTTCGTCCATCTTGACGACCACGCCCCAGCCCAGTTCGTCCACGCCGCTCGGACCATAGGATCCCAACACATTGACGCCACGGTAGTCGGTGGCGAAAATTCGGCCACTTTGATTGAGCAGTGCGCGGCGCGCAAGTTCGGTGCGAACTTCTTGCTCCAGTACGGAGGTTTTGAAGGTTTTGATGCGCCCAATTTGGTACGCAGGCACGCCTGCGGCAGCCAGAGTGTCGGCGTAACCGTTGGGATTCTCGATCAAGAAGCGTGCGTCGGAGCGCATTTTGAAATCGGGCCCGACCAGGTAGACCTCGCCGGTCTTGCCGAGACCTTCTTTTGCCCAATTGCGCCCGCCGCTGACGATTATTTCTATGGGATCGCTCGGCACCTGCGTGGCCACCACGCCCAGCAATGTTCCGTTCTCGTACACCGGCGCGGCTGTGAAAGCAGCAGGCGCAGTGCGCGAAGGCAGGTAGCGCTCGAAATCGACGAGCGTGTAGTAACCTTTTTGGTTGGCGTCGCGCGCAGCACGAAAAGCGCGGGCAAGATTGGTTTGCACCAGCGCACCGGCCGTCAAGCTGGCGCCGAAATCTATTTCTTTTGCAACGCTGTAGACGATGTTGCCATCGGCGCCGATCAGGAACAGATCGTGGTAGCCGAAGCGGCGCATTAGGCGTGCCAGTGTCGGGTGGTATTGCGCGTGTGTCGCGCTGTACGCGCTGCCGTCCGGTGCCGCGTCTAACGCCCAACGGCCCGCTGCCGCTTGGTTCTGCGCAAGGTAGTGGTATTGCAGCACCCGGCCGGCCGGTGTGGCCGGCGCCAGGTTCTCGGCGATCGGCTCGCCCTCGGTCAAGCCTTTGAGCGAGGGCAAGAACTCTTGCTCGTAGTAAGCCCGCAGCGCCTGCGCTTCTGCGGGTTGCAGGGATGCTGCTTGCAACTCGGTGAAGTTGCCTTGAAATGCCTTGAGGGCCTGCGCGATCATCGGGTTCTCGGCCAGACCGAGCGTTTGCGAGCGCAAATCATGAAACAGCGCGCGCAATTGCGTTGTGCGCACAACACGCTGCGCGGTCAGTTCCTCGTTGACGCGCACGGTCAGCGACTTCTTGCCGTTCTGGTAGCCGAGCCATGCGGTCACGCCGATTGAGAGTAGGCTAACTCCAAGCAGCATCAGCAGCAGCTTGGATTGGATGCTAAGACGCAGTGGTAGTCGCATGATTACTTGTTATTGGGTTGCGCGCCGGTCCGGTGTACCAGGCGCTGCCCGGTGCTTGACCGAACGGCGAATGTAGCGGCAAGCGAGCCGCGGCGTCAATCGGCCGCAGGGGATGTGCAGCTAGTCGCCACGACTGCTGCCCAAGCTCGCGCGGCGGCCGATTGAAATTAAGCGCGAGATCAAAATCGCCAAATACAGCACGCCCAACATCTCCTCCACCATGACCGCAGAGCGCGCGTGATCCGACACCGGCGTGATCTCGCCGAAGCCGACGCTGGTGATGCAGGTAAAGCTGAAGTAAAGCAGTTCCCACCAGGAGGTCACATTGTCGGCGTTATTCGTGCTGTTGATCACGAAGGCGCCTGGCACCATGAACTCGATGAACGCGTACACGTAGGAGAAAGTAAACGCCAGCAGCGCATACATCGAGGCCGCGGCGAATAGTTCGTCGAGTGTCATGATGTCGTCGCGCAACACATAGCGCAGCAGGCAGATAACGACATAGCCGTGGAACGCGGCTTGCGTCAGCAAGCTCGCACCTTGCGCCGCGCCGCCGCCTGACAGCGCCTCCAGCGCTTGCAGGCCGACGGCTGCAACGAGCAATGCGTAGCCCCACAGCATCTCGCTGCCGCTGGCGCGCGCCGCGCGCAAAGCAGCCACGAGAATGGCCCAGTCCACCAGCACGATTGCGGTGTGGCCGTACGCCCACTGCGCGAGAAAGGGATAAACGGTTACTTGCGCGAATAACGCAAGCAGCAGCACGACGTTGGGCAAGCGCAGCAACTTCATGGGCGAAGTGGGAACGAAAGCGCCGGCCGTTGGCGCAGCGTAGAATACCGCACTCCACTCCGGTTCGTACCGCCATCGACGCCATGGGCTTGCGCACGCACAACGGCAATACCGCTAAGCCTGCCAAAGGCCGTGGTGCTGGCTTGAACGTCGAGGGACGTTTTGAGCAGGAGCGGCGCGAGACATTCGACGATGGCTGGGATACGCTCGCGCAAGAGGAGGAGCGCGCGCTCAAAACCGTCGTCACGCCGATCCAAGCTAAGAGCATCATCGCGCGCAATAACTCTCCCGATGTTCCATTCACGCAGTCGATCAATCCCTATGCCGGTTGCGAGCACGGTTGCATTTATTGTTACGCGCGGCCGACGCACGCTTACTACAACTTGTCGCCCGGGTTGGATTTCGAAACGCGCATCTTTGCCAAGATGAACGCGGCGCAGCTGCTGCGCGCGGAGTTGAGCAAGCGTGGGTATCAAGTTGATCCGATTGCGCTGGGGGCAAACACCGATCCTTACCAACCCGCAGAGCGCGAGCTTAAGATCACCCGCTCGGTTATCGAAGTGCTGGCGGCGTGCGATCATCCGCTGACCATCGTCACCAAGAACGCATTGGTCGAACGCGATCTTGATTTGCTCGCGCCGATGGCGCAGAAAAATCTCGTGCGCGTGTTCGTTTCGGTGCCGAACCTGGATCATGACTTAGCGCGCAGACTCGAGCCGCGCGCTTCGGCGCCCGCTCGAAGAATTGAGAGTATCAGGAGGATAGCTAGATCGGGCGTGGCCGTTGGGGTGCTAGTGGCACCAGTAATACCTTTTCTGACGGATCACCAGATCGAGAGCATTTTGCAGCAAGCCTACGCCGCCGGCGCGCGCCGAGCTGGATACGTGTTGTTGCGGCTGCCGTACGAGATTAAGGATTTGTTTAAGGATTGGCTGCAGCAGCATTTTCCGCTCAAGGCGGCGCACGTGATGAGCCGCGTCCAAGCCATGCGCGAGGGCAAGGAGAACGACGCTAACTTCGGCAGCCGCCAGCGTGGCACGGGCGAATTCGCCGAATTGCTGCGCCAGCGTTTCGAGATGGCGTGCCGCAAACTGGGCTATGACGGCGAGCGTGGCGACCGCGACTTGGAGACTGGTTTGTTCGCCGCGCCCGGGGGCGACCCGCAGCTAGCGCTGTTCTAATACCCCCCTGCGCCCAGACTGGCTAGCGCGGCGCGCCTTGCTTGGCACGGCGCTGGCACGAGAGGGTTTACTTTTCTACTGCAACCAGATAATTTCGCGCCACAACAACGAAGCACCGCATTCCGAGACGGTGCCTAGACCCTTGAGGAGCATTCTTTGCAGCCGCCATCAAGCGGCCGGGAAAGCTGTGCGTTTGCTTCAGAGCCGATGCCGGGAGCGTCGAGTCGCTGACGATGGGCATAAAAGGAAGGCGTCATGCAGAATTTGCGGGCAGGTGTGGTCGCTGTTTGTGCGGTAGCGTTTACGGCTGTTCCAGGTTGGGCGGGCAATGGGCTCAACCTTATCGGCTTTGGCATCGAGTCGAATTTGTTGGCGGGGGCGGATGTCGCCATGGCGCGCGACACTGGTGCGTTGAACACCAACCCAGCTGGCTTGAGCCGGATCGAGCGCAACGCGCTCGATTTTCATTTCGGCTTTGGCTACCCGCTCGGCATGCATCACCGCGATCAAGTTAGCGGCGATGTCAAAGCGGATAACCCAATCATCCCGCTCGCCAATTTCGCGCTCGCGCGGCGCCTCACCGACAGCCGCCTGACGCTGGGATTCGGCACTTTCGCGCAGGGCGGCGCCGGCAATCGCTACATGCATGTGAACAACGTGTTCGGCACGCGCGACGAATTGTCTTCCGCGTTTCGTATCGCCAAGCTGGTGCCTGGCCTGGCTTATCAGGTGAGCGAGAGGAGTTTCCTTGGCGTGGCGCTGCCGGTGTCGGTGGCCGACTTTCGGCAAAAGCTATTTCCGCAGACTTCCGTCTTCAATCCTGGCAACCCGGCACAGTCGTTCTTCGGCACCAAGCTGACCAAAGCGCTCGGCGTCTCGGCTGGATTGCGCCTGGGCGCGCAGTATCGGGTGAACGATGCGGTCACGCTCGGCTTGAGCTACGCGCCCAAGAACAAACTCGATCTGGAGAACGGCGAGCTGCGTGTCAACATGAGCGCGCTCGGCCTCGGCGAAGTGAAGTACGGCGACGCCACGGTGAAGGGGCTTGCGCTGGCACAGGAGGTCGGCCTCGGCATCGCTTGGCGCGCAAGCGAAAACCTGCAGCTTTCTACCAAGCTGGCGTGGCTGGATTGGTCCAGCGCGCTCAAGTCGAATACCGTGACTGCGATCAAGCCCGACAACCCGGCTGCACCGCCTTCGGTCGTCAACACGATTTCCCTCGATTGGCGCGATCAATATGTAGTCGCGCTCGGCGCCTCATACCGCTGGGACAAGCGTACCGCACTGTGGGGCGGCTACAACTACGGCCGCAATCCCATTCCCGAGCGGACGTCCAATCCATTGCTCGGCACGTTCGGCGAGCACCACGTCGTGCTGGGTGTAACGCGCAGCCTCGGCGATCATTGGCAGTTCGCAACGGCGCTCGAGTACGACGTTAAGGCGTCGATGCCTTCTAATAACCCTGAGCTGCCGTTCGGGCCGGGTGCGCATGAGACCGGCGAGCTGCTCGCTTTTCACTTCGGCTTGAGCCGCCGTTGGTAGCGTTTCGCTAGCGCAGCGGCGCTGCGCTCCAGGCCTGTTGAGTGCAGCGGCTAAGGCAAAACGATCGCCGGTTTCTCACTCGGCCGGTACAGCACCAGGATCTTGCCGATGTGCTGCACTGGCGCGGCGCTGAGTTGTTCCGCCAATTCGTTCAGCATGGTGCCGCGTTGATCGCGATCCGCGGTCAAGCTGCGGACCTTGATGAGTTCGTGTTTAGCGAGCGTGCGATCAATTTCTTTTAGCAGCGCTGGCGTGAGGCCCGCGCTGCCGATCATGGCGGTGGGTTCTAGGGCGTGCGCGCGTGCGCGCAAGAAGCGGCGTTGACCGGCGGTAAGGGTTAACATGTCGGAATTCTAGCCGCTTCCGCGAAACGTGGATGAGTAAGAGAGTGAAGGCGTGAAAGGCTTTAGGGGGCGCAGTGGCGCTGTGGCGCTTGCCTAGTTCTCCAGCGAACCCAATTCGATCGGCACGGCACGTGCGCCTGCAAGCGCGAAGCGCTGGGGCTCCCGCGCCTTTTTTCCATAATGGCTCGCAGCAAATCCAGCAAAGCTTGGCTACACCGCCACGTGACCGACCCCTATGTGCAGCGCGCTCAGGCGGAAGGCTATCGCGCGCGATCGGCGTACAAGCTGCTGCAACTAAACCAGCGTGACCGCTTTCTCAAGCCCGGTATGCGGGTGGTGGACCTGGGCGCGGCCCCCGGCGGATGGTCGCAGGTGGCGTCAAAGGCGGTTGGTCCGCGCGGCCAAGTGCTGGCGCTCGACGTGCTGGAAATGGCGCCGGTTCCCGGTGTGCGCTTCATCCAAGGCGATTTCGGCGAACACAGCGTGTTGCAAACTCTGGTGGAAGCGCTCGGCGGCGAAGCGGCGGATCTTGTGCTTTCCGATATGGCACCCAACTTGAGTGGTATTGCGATAAGCGATCAGGCACGCAGCGTTGCTTTGGCGGAACTTGCTTTGGATTTCGCCCGCGAACACTTGAAACCCGGCGGGACGTTGCTGGTCAAAATGTTCCAGGGCGAGGGATTTCAGGAATTTGTCGTCGCATTGAGACAAAGTTTTGCAAAGGTCGCCGCGCGCAAGCCGGAGGCGTCCCGCAAAGACAGTAGCGAGGTTTATCTGCTCGGGACAGGCAAGCGCTGATCGGGGGTAGAATGTTGGGCTGGCCGCGGCTCATTGGCAAACTTGGCGGCAAAAGGAGTTCCGTTGAATAATTTGGTCAAGAATATTGGTATTTGGCTGATCATCGCCGTCGTGCTGATGACTTTGTTTCAGCAACTCGGCAAGACCGGCGTGCGCGGCACCGAGGTCCCCTATTCGGAGTTCATGAAGTACGCCGAGCAAGGCGACATTTCCGATGTCGTCATCGAAGGCAACATTCTGCGCAGCAAGAAAAAGGACGGCGAGTTCGTCGTTGCCTATGCCCCCAACGATCTCTGGATGGTGAACGATCTGCGCAAAGCCGGCGCCAAGATTCAAGCCAAGGCAGCCGAAGAGCGCTCTTTTCTCAAAGACATTTTCATTTCTTGGTTCCCCATGCTGCTGCTGATCGGCGTGTGGATTTTCTTTATGCGCCAGATGCAAGGCGGCGGGCGCGGCGGTGCGTTCTCGTTCGGCAAGAGCCGCGCGCGCATGATGGACGAGAACCAAAACAGCGTGACGTTTGCGGATGTGGCTGGCGTCGACGAGGCGAAGGAGGAAGTCGGCGAGTTGGTGGAGTTCTTGCGCGATCCGGCCAAGTTCCAAAAGCTCGGCGGGCGCATTCCGCGCGGCATTTTGATGGTCGGCAACCCCGGTACCGGTAAGACATTGTTGGCACGCGCCATTGCGGGCGAAGCGAAAGTGCCGTTTTTCTCGATATCCGGCTCTGACTTCGTCGAAATGTTCGTCGGCGTCGGCGCGGCGCGCGTGCGCGATATGTTCGAGCAGGCGAAGAAGAACGCACCCTGTATCGTGTTCATCGACGAGATCGACGCCGTTGGCCGTCAGCGCGGCGCAGGTTTGGGCGGCGGCAATGACGAACGCGAGCAAACGTTGAACCAATTGTTGGTCGAAATGGATGGCTTCGAAGCCAATTCCGGCGTCATCGTAATCGCTGCAACTAACCGGCCCGACGTCCTCGATCCGGCGCTGTTACGCCCTGGCCGTTTCGACCGCCAGGTGGTGGTGCCGCTGCCCGATATTCGCGGCCGCGAGCAGATTCTGCTGGTGCACATGCGCAAAGTGCCCATTGCGCCCGACGTTAAGGCCGATATTCTCGCGCGCGGCACGCCTGGCATGTCGGGTGCGGATTTGGCCAATTTGGTCAATGAGGCGGCGCTATTCGCGGCGCGCGGCAGCAAGCGGCTGGTGGATATGGAGGACTTCGAGCGCGCTAAGGACAAGATATTCATGGGTGCCGAGCGCAAGTCCATGGTTATTAGCGCGGAAGACAAACGCAAGACCGCGTACCACGAGTCCGGGCACGCAGTCATTGGCATGACGCTGCCGGGTTGCGATCCCGTGCATAAAGTTTCGGTGATTCCGCGCGGCCGCGCTTTAGGCGTGACCTGGTCGCTGCCCGAGCAAGACCGCTTCAGTATTTACCGCGATGAAATGCTCGCCAACATTTGCATGCTATTCGGCGGGCGAGTGGCCGAGGAATTGTTCGTCGGCAACATTTCCACCGGCGCATCAAACGACTTCGAGCGTGCCACCAGCATCGCGCGCGACATGGTCACGCGCTACGGCATGTCCGAAGCTTTGGGGCCGATGGTGTACGGCGAGAACGAAGGCGAAGTGTTTCTTGGCCGCTCGATCACCACCCACAAGAATTTGTCGGATGTGACGCTACAGCAAGTGGACAAGGAAATTCGGCGCATTCTCGATGAACAGTACGCGCTGGCCAAGAAGATTTTGGAGGAGAAGCGTTCGGTGGTCGAAGCAATGACCAACGCGTTGATGGAATGGGAGACGCTGGATTCCGATCAATTGAAAGACATCATGGATGGACGCCCGCCACGTCCTCCGCGACCCACCGTGACGCCGCCGCCGCCCAATCCTAACGCCGGTGGCGCGGCACCTGGGGCATCGACGGAACCAAAGGCGGCTTGAGTGGTCGATATACAGGCGGAGGGTTAAGGTCGAGTTGCCCGTTCAATCTGAGCTTTAGATGGCTACATGTAACTGTATAACGGCGCAGCGATTGCGCCGTTTTTTTTCCGCTCGCAGGAGATAGAACCGATGGATCAGGAACGAAAATCAATTCTGGCAATAGCCATCATGGCTGCGTTGGCCGATGGCAAGAAAGACGATGCGGAGCGGCGTGCCATCGAGCAGTTCGGCGCCGAAAGCGGAGGCGACTACAGTTCGGTGCTGATGGATGTGATGCAGCAGAAGATCAATGCGCAGGATGCCGCGAAAGCCATCAGCACGCCCGAGGGAAGAAAGCTCGCCTACGAGGTCGCTACCATAGTGTGTAACGCCGATGGCGCGAGCAACGCCATGGAAGCGCAGTTTCTCGATCAGCTGCGTGCGGCGCTACAGCTTGGCGCGGGCGAGGCCGAAGTGCGGCAGCAAGTGGAGACTATGGCGAATCTTCCCGTTGCCGCTAGCGTAGCCGGCGGCGCTGCGGGCGAGGCGGAGATGGACAAAATGATCTTGAACTACGCGATTCTCAACGGCGCTTTGGAGTTGATGCCGGAGACGCTGGCGACGATGGCGATCATTCCGCTGCAAATGAAAATGGTCTACAAGATCGGCAAATCGCACGGCTTTGAATTAGGGCGCGAGCATATCCGGGACTTCATCGCCACGCTTGGGGTTGGACTGACGGGCCAGTACCTGGAAGGTTTCGCGCGCAAACTATTGGGCGGTGTGCTCGGCGCTCTCGGTGGACGCGTGCTGGGCGGCGTGGGCAAGCAGGCGGTCAGTTCCGGCATGTCGTTTGTGACTACTTACGCGTTGGGGCAAGCGGCCAAGCGCTACTACGCGGGCGGGCGCAATTTCGAAGCGGTGAAGCTCAAAGAGCTGTATCAATCGCTGCTCAACGACGCCAAGGCGCTTTCCGGCAAATACGCCGGCGAGATCAAGCAAAAGGCGAGTGAGATCAAGTCCGGCGACATCATGAACTTGGTCAAAAATGGCTGATCGGATTTAGTCCGGGGGCACGAGAGATAGTTGCCACCCAAGTGCAGAGCGTTGTGAAATCGCTGCGCTGCGGCAGGTTTGCTCTTGCCCTTGACCGCCCGCTGCTGATGGGCATCGTTAATGTTACGCCCGACTCTTTCTCGGACGGCGGTCAATTTTTCTCGGCGCAAGCCGCGATCGATCACGCAGAGCAACTCATAGAAGAAGGCGCAGATATCCTGGATATCGGGGGCGAATCGACGCGGCCGGGCGCAAGCGAAGTCAGCGTCGATGAAGAACTGCGCCGTGTGCTGCCGGTGTTCGAGGCGCTGCGTAATGCGAGCGTGCCACTGTCGATCGATACTATGAAGCCGGAAGTGATGCGTGCGGCGATTGCGGCGGGCGCTTCGATGGTTAACGACGTCAATGCGCTGCGCGCGCCGGGCGCCATTGAGGTTTGCGCGCGCTCGGATGCCGCAGTATGTCTAATGCATATGCTCGGCACGCCGCGCGCCATGCAGCAAGACCCGGCGTATGACGATGTGGTGGCGGAGATTGCGGCATTCCTGGTCGAGCGCGCACAAGCGTGCGAGCGTGCAGGAATTGCGCGTGAACGCATCGTCATCGATCCCGGGTTTGGATTCGGCAAGACTTCGCAACACAATCTCGAACTAATTCGCGCGCTGCCGCGTTTCGCTGCCCGCGGCTACGCGGTTATGGCGGGCATATCGCGCAAGTCTGTGCTGGGACGCTTGGTCGGTCGCGACGCGGGCAGCCGTCAGTCGGCCAGCGTTGCCGCAGCGCTGTTGCTTGCGCAACGCGGTGCAGGCGTCTTGCGCGTGCATGATGTGCAAGCGACGGTCGATGCGCTGAAGGTTTGGCAAGCGGTAGAATCTTAGGGTGAAAAGTGAAACTTGAGATGTGAAATGTCGACGCAGAGCGCTGCAGGATCGGCGTTCCGCACTTCACGTCTTGCTTTTCACGCATTGCGTTTCACGTCTCACGGGGAGTAAATCTTGAGCAGAAAATACTTCGGCACCGACGGCGTGCGCGGCAAAGTCGGCAGCAATCCAATCACGCCGGATTTCGTGCTGCGTCTGGGTTACGCGGCAGGCACAGTGTTGGCGCAGACCTCGCACGACCCGGCTGATCGCGAGCACCCGGCAGTCATCATCGGCAAAGACACGCGCATTTCGGGCTACATGCTGGAATCAGCGCTCGAATCAGGTTTGTGTGCGGCGGGCGTGGACGTGTTGCTGGTCGGGCCAATGCCGACGCCAGCGATCGCGTATTTGACGCGGGCATTGCGCTTGCAAGCCGGCGTCATGATTAGTGCATCGCACAATCCTTACGATGACAACGGCATTAAATTTTTCTCCGCGCAGGGCACCAAGCTGCCGGATGAAGTGGAAGCGGCGATCGAACAAAAGCTAGGCGAGCCGCTGCAAACGAAGCCTTCCGCGCAACTCGGGCGGGTGCGCCGTATCGAGGACGCAGACGGACGCTATATCGAATTCTGCAAGAGCTCTTTTCCGAATGAGCTCGATCTGCGCGGTATGCGGCTGGTGGTCGATTGCGCCCATGGCGCCACTTATCACATAGCCCCGCCGGTGTTTCATGAGTTGGGCGCGGAGGTGATAGCCATCGGCAACAAGCCGAACGGCTTGAACATCAACGACAAGGTCGGCTCGACGCATATCGAAACGTTGCGGCAAGCGGTGCGCGAGCAGCGCGCCGATTTCGGGATCGCTCTAGATGGCGATGGCGACCGGTTGATGATGTGTGACGGCGACGGCACGGTCTTCGATGGCGACCAACTGCTCTACATCATCGCCAAACATCGGCGAGAGACGGGCGCTTGCAAAGGCGGCGTGGTCGGCACGTTGATGACGAACTTGGCGCTGGAGCATGCGCTCGGCAAGCTCGATATCCCGTTCGCGCGCGCCAAAGTCGGCGATCGCTACGTTCTGGAGATGTTGTTGGAAAAAGGCTGGTATTGGGGCGGTGAGAATTCGGGGCACATCATCTGCAAAGACAAACATACCACTGGTGACGGCATCGTCTCCGCTCTGCAGGTGCTCACGGCGCTGCGCATGAACAAGACCACGATGGGGCAGTACACGCGCGAGTTGACGCTCTATCCACAAGTGTTGATCAATGTGCCGACTGCGCGCGGCTTTAAGCACAGCGAGCACACCAGCATTGCCGCCGCGGTGCAAGCCGCCGAGCAAGAACTGCGCGACAGCGGCCGCGTGCTGTTGCGCCCGTCCGGCACCGAGCCGGTGTTGCGCGTAATGGTCGAAGGCCAGACCGAGTCGCTGGTGCGAGCCTGCGCCGAGCGCATTAGCGTAGCGGTGCGCGAGGCCGCAGGCGTCAGGGGTTAAGCGTTTTCGCGCCGAGCGCATTAGCGTAGCGGTGCGGATGCAGCAGCGGCGCTTAGCAAGCGCCGCGTGGGCCGCAGGCGTCAGGGGTTAAGCGTTTTCGCGCCGAGCGCATTAGCGTAGCGGTGCGGATGCAGCAGCGGCGCTTAGCAAGCGCCGCGTGGGCCGCAGGCGTTTTTTGCGCCGCGCGTGTTTAGCCTAGTAGCAATAGAGCGGCGTTTACGGTACTTCTTAGGCTCGCCGGCGCGGGTACTGCCACCCAGCTACTCTATGTTCAGCGGCGGCTGCGCTCTGATGCGAAGCTCTACGAAGTATGCCCTCCGACCCCCGGGGTACCCCTGGACACATCAAATGTTGGACTCAGGTACACTACATCTACTGCTCCCCGGGGCATGCCTATACTAGGCCTTGTATTCGCATAAATATGTTGTCAACGATTACTGACGTGTTTATACTTGTTTGAGTATAGACTCAGGAGGATCGGTGATGGCCACGATAAACAACCCAGCGGACCGCCAATCTCTGACGCTTCGTTTGAACCGCGCAGAGGGGCAGATTCGCGGTGTGAAAAAAATGATTGACGCTGGTGCGCAATGTGAAGACATCTCACAACAGCTCACCGCCGCACGCAAGGCGCTGGATCGCGTGTTTCACCAAATGATCGACATGCTGGTCAAACAAGAGCTCGGGTCTGTCAAAGAGCAAGGCTCGAAAGATCGCTTGAGTCAGATCGGCGAATTGCTGGCGCGTTTTTCGTAACATACCCGCTGAAGGTTCAATAAGCCGGCCGGTCACGGCCGGCTTTGATTTTTTTGCGCGGCTTTGAAGGCTTAGACGTGATTCGGCGCCATCACCGCGCGCAGCGTGACTTCGATCGCCCCGTCAGGGGCCTCACGCGAAGTAAGCCACCAAACGCTGCCCTTCTTGATGTCCCAGTCGGCCTCTTTGCCGGTGAGCAGCAGTGCGGCAAGGCGGCCCAGGGCAGGCTGATGGCCCGCAACCACCACGGTGCCGCGCTCGTCAGGCCAGCCCACTGCTGCAAGTAGCGCACGCGCGCGGGCGCCTGTGCCGATGGCTTCCATTGTTTCGATGTCTTTTGTAAGTGCCTGAGCGGTTTGCTGACTGCGCAGCGCCGGGCTCGCCAGCACGCGGACCTTGCCTTCAATGCGCTTCTCGAGCCATTTGGCAATTTTGCGCGCATGTTTCTTGCCTTTCGCGGTAAGCGCGCGATGGGTATCTTCCTGGTCTGCTTGCGCGTCTTCAGCTTCCGCGTGCCGCCATAAAATCAATTCCATGCGCATCTCCCTGTTGGTTCAATCTCACGGCCTTGTTACCAAAAGCGCTGAACCTGCTTAAACTCGCGCCAGACTGGCTCTAAGCGCTGCGCCGTTCGCACCGCATGGCTCGCCATCCATCCGCGCACGTAACCGAGAACGCCGTGTTCCGTTGCGGCAGTTGCTTGCGCGGCAAGTTTGTCGAGCAGTTCCGACGTGGTGGCAGCGTCGTTCAGCCGACCCAACACGTCCTGCAGCTTTGCCAGCGCACCGACGTAAGCTTGCACCTCACGTTTGGAAAAAATTGAAGAAAAGAACTCCGCCGCGTAGCGCAGTTTTTTTGCCGCGATGCGCAGCGCATGGCGCTCCTCGGTCGTGAGGTTCGCCAGATCTTTGCCGCGTTTGCGCAGACGCTTGTGGCGCTCGGCGAGCGTCATCTCCGCGAGTTCTCGCGCAGAAAGGGCAAGGGCTTCGGGCGGGGTGGCGGCGGTCCAGGCATGCGTGGCCAGCCATTGGCCCACGCTCAACAGCATGGATCGATAGCGCGCAGAGCCGACGGCTGCGCGCGCCCTTTGCCGACTGCTTTGCTGTTCCGCTTGTGCCTGCTGTTGCAGCCACGTCAACGCGGCTTCAGCAGAATTTGCTTGCAATATGGTCGGCAATGCTTCTTCGATAAAAACATCCCAGTTGCGCGCATCGTTGAGTTCGCCGGCCAGCCAACGCAGCGGCGCAACCACCGTCTCGCTCGCTTGCTTCGGTATCAGCCCCCGAAATACGCTAATTGCGGATCGCAGGCGTCGCAAGGCCACGCGCATTTGATGCACATACTCGATATCGTCGCTACGCAAAAGGCCGAGCTCGTTTGCTTGCAGCTGCGCAAGACAGCTGTTGGCAACGCGTACGAATGCGGCGTTCGCGGACAAATCCGGAGCGAGTTCCGGCGCTTCGGCTTTGCAAGGCCCGTCCTGCGCCGCGGTAAAAAGCCTATAGCCGCGCTCGGCCTTGCTGCGCGGTTCCACGCGCAGCGGCAGCGCTTTGTTGAGAGCCTGAGCGATCTCGAACAGGCGCGCGACGTCGCCCGACTTCAACTCTAATTCCACTTCGCAGATTGGCTCAGCCCTACTGGGTGTGCGCACTTCGCCGCGGTCTATGGCGAGTTCGATTTCGTCGTCGCCGATGCGCAACAGGCGCTGCGTGCGACGGAAGTCGGTCTCGAACACCGGTCTCAAGTCGCGCCGCAAGTCCACCCGCTCTAACCAATCTCGTAGTTCGACATCGTCAATCACGCTGAAGTCGAGCGTATTGAGCGGCGTGTGCGTCTCCCACTCGCGGCGTTGATGCAGACCGCCCGCGCTCGAACCCGCCAGTTTGATGGTTTGCAAACTGCGCCGCCCCGCTTGGCGCAGACGCACCGCGACACCGCGTTCTTGCAGCGCAAGTTGGTCGGTATCGAAGTAGGTGCTGCGCAGCCGCCGGGTAACTGGCCGGTACAAGCTATGCGCTGCGATGATCGGCAATCTTGGTAACGGACGCAGCGCCTCGGCGTCCATGGCCAGTTTGATCTCGGTCTCGACCGAATTGCCGGAGGCGGAGGGTCGCTGTGGCGTCGGCATGGACAAGGTCGCGCCAACTCGCCTCGGGCCCAGCGCGCTAGCGCGCCACCAGCGAACTCAGCAAGTGCTCTTGTGCGCGGAACGCTGGTCCGCGGCGGGTCTTGCGGCGCTTGTACTCGCCGTCGGTGTCCATGTCCCAGGCTTGGCCATTGTCCTTCAAGTAAGGGCGCAAACCTTCACGCATGACGCGGTGCTTCAGGCGCGGATCGAGCAGCGGGAACGCGACTTCGATGCGGTGGAACAAGTTACGTTCCATCCAGTCTGCGCTCGACAAATAGACGTCATACGCGCGGTCATTGCGGAAACAGTAGATGCGCGAGTGTTCCAAGAAGCGGCCTACTACCGAACGCACCGTGATGCTCTCCGACAGTCCGGGCACGCCTGGCCGCAGCAGGCATACGCCGCGGATGATGAGATCCACGCGCACGCCGGCTTGCGATGCGGCGTAAAGCGCGCCGATGACCTGTGGTTCGGTCAGTGCATTCATCTTCGCGACGATGGCGGCCGGCTTGCCGGCTCTAGCGTGTGCGGCTTCCCGCTCGATCGCTTTGATCAAGTTCCCGTGCAGGGAAAAGGGTGATTGCCACAAGTGCAAGAGCTCTCCAGCTTTGCCCAACCCGGTCAACTGCAAGAACACCTCGTTCACGTCAGCGCACAAGTCTTCGTGGCAAGTGAACAAGCCAAAATCCGTGTAGAGCTTGGTGGTGCGAGTGTGGTAATTGCCCGTGCCCAAATGCACGTAGCGGCGCAGCAGGTCGCCTTCACGGCGCACGACCATGGCCATCTTGGCGTGCGTCTTGTAGCCAACGATGCCGTAGACTACGTGGGCGCCGGCATCCTCCAAACGCGCAGCCCAGTTAATGTTGGCTTCTTCATCGAAGCGCGCGAGCAGTTCCACCACTACCGTTATTTCTTTGCCGCGCCGCGCCGCGGCGATCAGTGCCTCGATTAACTCCGAGTCGTGTCCAGCGCGGTATACCGTTTGCTTGATCGCAAGCACATCGGCGTCCTCGGATGCCTGGCGAATAAAGTCGACAACGGGCTTGAAGGACTGGAACGGATGATGCAGCAGCACATCGCCCTGGCGGATCGCCTTGAACATGTCTTTCTGCTTGGCAACTTGCGCGGGCACGCTTTGTATGAACGGTCGGTATTTCAAGTCTGGTCGATCGACCCAGTCTGGGATCTGCATCAAGCGCACAAGATTGACCGGACCCGCCACCCGATAGACGTCATCTTGATCCAGTTCGAACTGCTGCCTAAGGAAGCCCGCGATCTTGTCTGAACAAGTCTCGGCCACTTCGAGGCGCACTTCATCGCCGTAGTGGCGCTGGCGCAGCTCGCCCTTCAGCGCTTCGCGTAGATCCTTCATGTCCTCATCTTCCACTTCAACGTCGCTGTTGCGCGTGACGCGAAACTGGTACCAGCCGCGTTCTTGCATGCCGGCGAACAGAGTTTCGACGTGAGCGTGCACGATCGAGGACAAGAACACGAAAGCGTAATCGCAGCCGGCTATTGCGGCGGGCAAGCGGATCAGGCGCGGCAGTGCGCGCGGGGCTTGCACGATGGCAATGCCGGAACTGCGGCCGAAGGCATCTTTGCCCTCGAGCTCGACGGCGAAGTTCAGGCTCTTGTTGAGAATGCGAGGAAAAGGATGCGCCGGGTCGAGCCCAATGGGGGTAAGCACCGGATAGACTTCGCGCATGAAATACTCGCGCACCCACTCGCTTTGTGCTTCGTTCCAGTGGTTGCGGCGCAGAAAGCAAACGCCTTCGCGTGCCAAAGCAGGCAACAGATCATCGTTGAAAAGCGCATATTGCGCCCGCACCAGGTCGTGCGCCCGTTCGCTTACCAATTTGTAAACCTCGCGCGGAGTAAGCCCGTCGGCGCCGCGGGCGTTCGGATCGAACAGTATCTGCTCGTTTAGTGCGGCGACCCGGATTTCGAAGAATTCGTCCAGATTGCTGCTGACGATGCAGAGAAAACGCAGGCGTTCGAGCAACGGAACGTCGGCATCGCGCGCCTGCTCCAGCACGCGCTCGTTAAAGGCAAGCAGGGCGAGTTCACGGTTAAGTGCGCTTTGCGTTGTTGTTGTCACGCTGGCGTTAGTGGCTTGCGGCATCGCGGGCGGCGGCGAATGAACAGCGCCTTCCGCTAGGAGAGCCGGAGCGTAATGGGCGATTATTTCATTCATGTGACAGGGGAAGATCTTGCGTTGTTTGGTCTTGGCTGTCAGCGCGCTGTAATAATTTGCGCAAACAATTGAAAGGTCAGGCATTTGCGCGGGATAATTGTGCCCTCTACTGCTGCACCCTTTGCCTTCACCATCCGAACTGCGGTGACAAATCATAGCACCATCGCTGCCGTTGATCTCGGCTCGAACAGTTTTCGTCTGCAGCTCGCAAGAGTCTCGGGCGGGCAGATTTATCCGCTCGACTCGCTCAAGGATTCCGTGCGCATGGCCGCTGGGCTTACTGACGACAAGCGCTTGGATGAAGACTCGCAGCAGCGTGCGCTAGCCTGTCTGAGCCGATTCGGCGAACGCTTGCGCGGGCTGCCGCAAGACGCGGTGCGCGCGGTAGGAACCAACACACTGCGCGTGGCGAAGAACGCACCGGAGTTCTTGAAGAAGGCGCAGCGTTTGTTGGGATTCCCGATTGAGATCGTGGCTGGGCATGAAGAGGCACGCCTCATCTACCTCGGCGTCGCCCACGCCGTGCCAGGTATGAAGGGACGAACCCTGGTTGTGGACATCGGTGGCGGCTCCACCGAAATTATCGTCGGTGCCGGGTTTGAGCCATTGCGGCTGGAAAGTTTGTACATGGGCTGCGTGGGTCACAGCAAAGCGTTCTTTGGCGACGCTAAGCTTTCTGCGAAGCGTTACGCCGAGGCAGAGTTGGCTGCCGCAACGGAACTGCAAACCATTTCGGGCCCTCTTGCCAAGGAGCGTTGGCAGCAGGCAGTTGGCTCGTCGGGCACCGCACGCTCCATCGCGGAGATGTTGTTGCAGAACGGGTGGGCCGAAACCGGCATTAGCGCTTCCGGTTTAGCCAAGCTGCGAAAGGCGCTTATCAAAGCAGGCGATGTGCGCAAGCTCGACATCGCAGGTTTGAGCGCGGATCGTAGACCGGTCATCGCCGGCGGCGTGGCGATCATGACGGCGGTATTCGACGCCCTCGGCATCGAGCATATGAGCGTGACCGATTCGGGCATGCGCGAAGGCGTGCTCTGGGACATGCTTGGGCGGATGCAGCATCATGACGTGCGCGACGCTACGGTCGCAGAATTCATGCGCCGCTATCACGTTGATGGCGCACAGGCCGCGCGGGTCGAGCGGCTGGCGCTGCAGCTCTATCGGCAACTTGCAGGCAAGGCTCAGATTGATCCGAGCGTGCTCTCGTTGCTGGCATGGTCGGCACGCTTGCACGAGATCGGCTTGTCTATTGCCTACAGCGGCTACCATCGCCACTCTGCGTACATCATCGAGAATGCCGATATGCCGGGGTTCGCGCGCGGCGAACAGGCGTTGATGGCGCACGTCGTGCTTGGGCAACGCGGAGCACTCGCCAAGGCAGCGAGCAAATTGGCGGAAGATACGGAGTGGTTGCCGGTGTTGGCGTTGCGCCTAGCAGTGCTGTTCTTCCGCGGCCGCAGTGATTACCGCGTTCCGCGCATCGAGCTGGAGCGCGATGGCAACCGCTTCGCACTGTCAGTCGATGAGTCTTGGCTAGCGCGTAATCAGTTGCTGGTTGCGGCATTAAAAGCGGAATCTAAAGCCTGGCGCAGCACAGGTTTTGCGCTCGATCTCATCGCGCTGCAAACGCAGACCGTGGCCCGCGCGTGATTATACAGGGCAGAGGATTATTGCTTGGCTCTTATTGATATTCAATACTTCAATTATCCTGGGCGCAGTATTACGCCGCAATGTGGTGTGGTTGCGAAAACTGTCATATTTCTGTCATCAATTGATCATATAGTGCGCTACTGCCACATTGGATTTCCTTTAGGAGCTAAAAAGCAATGGTTGGGTTAGCGCGATTTTCTGGGGTAGCAGTCACAGTCCTAGCCGCAGGCTCTTTGCTGCAGGCAGCGAGCGCGCATGCGCAGAACATCAAGATCGACGGTTCGAGCACCGTCTATCCGGTTACCGAAGCGGTAGCCGAAGAGTTCCAAGTCAAGAAGAAGGGTTCGGTCAAAGTTACGGTCGGCATTTCCGGTACGGGCGGCGGATTCAAGAAGTTCTGCCGTGGCGAGATCGATATCTCCAACGCTTCGCGTCCCATTCTCAAGAAGGAAATGGACGACTGCAAAGCGGCGGGTGTGCAGTACGTCGAATTGCCTGTTGCGTTTGACGCGCTGACCGTCGTAGTGAATCCGCAAAATGAGTTCTTGAAAAGCATCACCGTGGCGGAACTCAAGAAAATGTGGGAGCCTGGAGCGCAAGGCAAGGTGACCAAATGGAATCAGATCAACCCCGCATGGCCCGACGCGCCGCTCAAATTGTTCGGCGCCGGCTCGGATTCCGGCACCTTCGACTACTTCACCGAAGCGACGGTCGGTAAAGCCAAATCAAGCCGTGGCGACTACACGGCGAGCGAGGACGATAACGTGCTGGTGCAAGGCGTCTCGCGCGACAAGAACGCGCTTGGCTACTTTGGTTTTGCTTACTACGCCGAGAACCAGGACAAATTGAAGGCCGTGCCCATCGTGGCGAAGGATGGCGCACCCGCGGTTGGCCCTTCACCAAAGTCGGTCGAGGACGGCACTTACCAGCCGCTGTCGCGCCCGATTTTCATTTACGTTAACGCCAAGTCACTGCAGCGCGCAGAAGTGAAGGAGTTCATTGATTTTTACCTCAAGAATGCCGCTGCACTGGTGAAGGAAGTCAAATACATCGCGCTGCCACCGAAGGCTTACGAACTTGCGGCTGAACACATCGCCAAGGGCAAGTTGGGCACGGTGTTTGGCGGTGCCGCCGAAGTCGGCGTGACCATCGAAGATCTATTGAAGCGCGAAGCCAAGCTGTAAGCGTTCGACTAGCCGCATTCGTCCAGTGAGAAGGGGTGTTTTTGCATCCCTTCTTTTTTCTCAGCGGTCAGAAGATTGCGAGCGGAGGTTATAATTTGTGATCGAGCAGAACCTCCGTGCGCCAGCGGTGTTGACACCGACAAAAGCAAACCTTTCCATGACTCGCTCGCGCATCAGCCACATCAAAGAACGCTTGATCGAACTGGTGCTGCTGTTGGCGGCGCTTTCGTCCGTGGCGATCACGTTGGCGATCGTTGTCATCCTGGTTAAAGAGTCATGGGTTTTCTTTCAAGGTGTGCCGCTCAAAGATTTTTTGACCGATACGCAGTGGACGCCTCTGTTCGATGACGCACACTATGGAATCTTGCCGCTGCTTTCGGGCACCCTCGTTTCATCGTTGGTTGGATTGTTGATTGCAATTCCGCTCGGCACCATTATCGCCTTGTACTTGAGCGAATTTGCTTCGTTCCGCATGCGCGAGATCGCCAAGCCGGTGCTCGAACTCCTCGCCGCTGTGCCGACCGTTGTCTACGGTTATTTCGCCTTTCTCGTGGTAACGCCTTTGCTGCAGAAACTCTATCCTGGTTTGCCGGGTTTTAATCTGCTCAGTGCGGGTCTGGTAATGGGGGTGATGATCATTCCCTATGTAAGTTCCTTGTCCGAGGATGCGATGCGGGCAGTGCCGATGAATCTGCGCGAGGGATCTTATGCAATGGGGGCAACGCGGTTTCAAACGGCGTTGAAGGTCGTCACACCGGCAGCGTTTTCCGGCATTGCCGCGGCGTACATCCTGGCCGTGTCGCGCGCCGTGGGTGAAACGATGGTCGTGGCGCTGGCAGCCGGCATGCAACCGAATTTTACTTGGTCACCGCTGGAGCCGGCCGCGACCATGACCGCGTTCATCGTGCAAGTGAGCCAAGGAGATTTGCCCCACGGAAGTATCGGCTATCAAAGTATTTTTGCCGTCGGGTTGACGCTCTTCCTAGTCACGCTTTGCTTTAACTTGCTTGGTTTTTGGTTGCGCCGCCGCTACCGCGAGGTTTACTAGTGCAACATCCTGCGTCTTTCGCCAAGCCGGCCACACATAGCGTTGCACAGATCCGCGCGATTATTCGCAAACACAAGCGCTGGGATTTGGTTTTCGCTGGACTCGGGATACTGGCGTTGATTATCGGCGTGGTGACGTTGGCGGGCCTGTTTATCGATCTCGTGGCAACTGGTTGGGGACGGCTGACACCGGAGTTCTTCACCTCCTTCTCGTCACGGCGGGCGACAAGTGCCGGCATCGCTGCGGCAATGGTCGGAACACTGTTGGTGATATTGGTGACAGTGATGGCGGCTGTGCCGCTCGGTGTCGGGGCGGGGGTATATTTGGAAGAATATGCGCCGAAGAACTGGTTAACGGGCATTATTGAAATCAACATTAGCAATCTTGCCGGCGTTCCGTCGGTCGTCTATGGCCTGCTCGGCTTGGGGCTATTTGTCTATGCATGGAACCTGGATCATAGTGTCGTGGCTGCAGGACTCACGCTGGCGCTGCTGATCTTGCCGATCGTTATCGTTGCTACGCGCGAAGCCATACGAACCATTCCGGGACATATTCGCGAGGGCGCTTACGCCCTGGGTGCGACCAAATGGCAGTTAGTTGCGCACCATATTCTTCCCTATTCCAGCGCGGGTATTCTTACCGGCATCATCATCGGTGTGGCGCGCGCGATCGGAGAAACCGCCCCGCTTATTACGGTCGGTGCAGCGGTTGCGATTTTCACGCTGCCCAGCAGCCCGTTCCGCAGTGACTTTCCGTTCTTGTCCCTGGAGTGGCTCAAAGAGCCGTTTACGGTTATGCCGATCCAGATGTTCCAGTGGACGTCGCGACCTGATCAAGCGTTCCAAATCAACGCGGCAGCAGCGGGCGTTGTTTTGATCGTGATGACTTTGGCGCTGAACGGCTTGGCAATCTATATTCGCTACCGCTTACGCAAAAATATAAAATGGTAGGTCAAAAGGGCGCGCCGATATGGCAGATCTGACGTTGGAAAACATCAAAGCCGAGTCGAAGAATCTAAACTTCTACTATGGCGGATTTCAAGCGCTTAAGAGCATCAGTCTGCCGGTGGCTGATAAGAAAGTCACTGCGCTAATCGGGCCTTCCGGCTGTGGGAAATCGACTTTTCTGCGTTGCTTTAACCGGATGCATGACTTGTATCCAGGCAATCGCTACGAGGGTTCGATTACGCTGAAACCGGACAACGTCAATATCTTGGCGCGCGAAGTCGATCCGATCGAAGTGCGTATGCGCATCAGCATGGTGTTCCAAAAGCCTAATCCATTCCCGAAATCGATCTACGAGAACGTTGCTTATGGCTTGCGCGTGAGAGGGATCAAGAATCGAGCCCTGCTTGATGAGAAAGTCGAAGAGGCACTCACGGGCGCCGCGCTGTGGAACGAGGTGAAGGACCGTCTCGACCAATTAGCCTTCAATCTCTCCGGCGGGCAGCAACAGCGGCTATGCATCGCGCGCGCTCTGGCGACAGAGCCGGAGATATTGTTGTTCGATGAACCCACTTCGGCGTTGGATCCGATCGCCACGGCAAGCATTGAGGAATTGATCGCGCAGATCAAAAATCGCGTCTCGATTCTTATCGTCACTCACAACATGCAACAGGCGGCACGCGTCTCGGACTATACGGCCTACATGTACCTGGGCGAGGTCATAGAGTTCGATGTGACAGATAGCATCTTCATCAAGCCGAAGAAGAAGCAAACTGAGGACTACATTACTGGCCGCTTTGGTTGAGGGCGCTCAGAACAGCTCGACACTGCTGGCTTGTGCGACAGGTTCAAGCTCTAGAAAGCTGCACACGCGATTGCGTCCAAGCTGCTTGGCTCGGTAAAGCGCTCGATCGGCTTCATCCACGAACGTCATGGGCAATTTGCCGGGGTAAACTACCGTGAATCCGATGCTCGCGGTGACATGTTCCACTTGAGGGAACAGGTAGCTGGCGATTTGCTCGCGGCAACGTTCGAACACTGCTGCGCCCACCCCAAAAGTTGTGTTCGGCAACAACACCACGAATTCTTCGCCGCCGAATCGGAACACTAGATCACTGGCGCGGAAGCTGTCACGCAACAGACGCGAGAACAGCAGGAGCACCTCGTCGCCAACGACGTGGCCGAACGCGTCATTGATGTGCTTGAACCGATCTATATCGATAACGCCGAGTAGGCACTCATTGGATTGGCCGAATTGGGCGTCATCCTCAGATTGGCGCTGCAATATTTCGTGCATGCGCGCAACGAACGGCTTGCGGTTGTAGAGGCCCGTTAAGGTGTCTGCACAGTTCTCTTCAAGCAGGCCGTAGCATTGCCGGTACACTGCTGCGATGTCGCAGGCAAGTTGCGCATACTCGGGCAGCGTCACATCGCTAATCGCGAGCCATTGCTGCAATTTCGCGTGCGGTTCGATCAGCAAGAACAGTTGCGTGACTTTGGTGGACTTCGGCGAGGCGATGTGACAGCGACTATCCCGTCGTGACAACATTTGCTCGGCAATGGCATGATGCGGGGAGCCGGTGCGTTCGGTGCCAAACCCGCGGTCAAGTGCCAAGCCTTGGCTGGGACGCAGGCAAAATCCTCCCGCGTTGCCTGGCACAACGTCGTAAAGCATCGCGCTCTTTGCGGCCAAAGCGTGCGCGGCCAACTGTACGAAGGTTCGAGCCAACTGTGCGGGCTCATGCTGCGCACTCATCGCGAGGGTAGCTTGCAACAACAAGTCGTATTCGGAGCTCTTGGGCAGCATGATGTGTCGATGGCCGGTCGCAGAACAAGCGCGCAGCATTGCCACTTCACGCTGCGCTCCAAGCAGTTAACGGCAATATTGCGTGCCTGCTACAGGCCTTTTCTCAAACCCATGTTGTTCGGGCAATGAGAACTTAACTAATTGACAAATCAGAAGAAACTAGTGCTAGCGTCGCTGCGTAAGGCCGTTGCTGCTAGCCTTGTTTAGGACGGTGCCAAGAAAATTGGTGCCGGCGAGCATCTCGGCCGCTTGGACGGCATGGTCGGCCTGAGTCTGGCGCTCAGCAACTACCATCAGAGTGGCGTCCACTAGAGGTGCCAGCGCAACAGCGTTGGCAGAATGCAGGATTGCGGGCAAATCAAAAATGATAAACTGCCGTGGATCCTGCGACTTCAAAGCTTTGATCAACTGCATCATCTGTGGCGAGCCTAACAATTCAGGCGCATTGGGGAGCGCCGTGCCTGCTGGAAGAATCGTAAGCCGTTCTACGGATGGATGCGCCAGTAGCTGTGTCAGTGGACTGCCTCGGGTGAAATACTCAGATACGCCGGGATGATTCGGCACGCAGAAAAGCTCATGCAGGCGCGGACGCTTGAAATCGCAATCGACCAGCAACACGGAATTCTGCGGATCCATCACAATTGCCATAGCGAGGTTCGCGGCAATATGTGACGCACCGTCGCCAGGTAGGGGCGCGGCGATTGCAAGTGCTGTGTGTTGATTTGCGCGCATCCGATTGAGCACCTGTGTGCGCAACATACGGTACGCATCAAGCGTGCCGTCGTCTCTATCGAGAGAAATCACATGATTGGCGGAAAGGTGAGTCGCCAGCCGATCCTTGCTACCCGGCTGCAGAATTTCTGCGGCCAAAGGTGCGCGCGTTTCCTGTGGCGTCTTGCCGTCGACGGTCGCTTCGCCGTCCTGCAGACGCTTCATAGCTGACACTATGCGATCCATTCCGCGCTCCTTTCGACGTTTGTTTGCTCGGACGCTGCCGGCCGGCTGTCCAATGGCAAAACTGAGAAATGCGCCAGCCCCGCCAACAACGCAAGCGCCAACAGGGCGGCCACTGCCGCATGACGTAGCTTGACTCTGCTAGGGCGGATGCGAGATTTACCGAAGTCCGGAATCGACGCCAGTACCGGCGCGTGCAAGACTTGACCAAGCTGACTCGCGCTTTGTATGGTCTTATCCATTGCTTCACGAATTCCGCCAATTGCTAAACCCGCCCCAAGCGACAGCGCCGCGCCCAGAAGTGCCAACGCCGTCCGGTTTGGCCGTATCGGTTTCTCTGGCAAATTAGCAGGCTCAATGACAGTGAATTGCTCAGTCTTGTTTTCCTGTTCTAAGGACTTGGCTACTTGTGCTTCCACGAGCTTTGCTCTGACTTCTTGATACCGCCGCGTCGCGTTCTCGCGCTCACGAGTGATGTCGAGATACTCCCGCTCTGCCTGCGGCGTTTCTCTCAAGCGGCGCTCGTACTCTGCAAGCTTCTCGCGAAGTTGGTTTTGGCGTGCGCGTATTCCGCGAATCTCTAGCTGAATGGTTGCGAGTTGCCCACCTAAGGTAACGTAAACAGGATTGTCCGCCTGTGGTATCAAGGCGTTCTCAGTCGCTCGTGCGCCGACGACCGCACTGAGTTCTGCGAGCTTACTCTTGGTCTTGACTACGTCAGGGTGCTCTTCAGAGTAGCGCTGACGCAAAGATACCAGCTCTCCGCGCAAGCGAAGCAATTCCTGCTCTTGTGGCGATTCAATCTTACCGACGTCGAGTTGCCGCTGGAGTCCGTCTATTTCTTGTCGCAGGCGCTGCACGTCAGGATGGTCGGGGGAGTAGATGCCGACAAGGCTATCGTAGCGCAGGCGCGCCAGGTGCAGGCGCTCGGCACTATCGACGATGCGTTCCCCAGTGGCGGAAACTGCGGGCAGATAGGGCTTGACTTGGACAAGCTGCGCCTCGACATCAGATTTGCGCTGCATCAGCGCTGTGATCTGCCGCTCGCTCTCTAGTAATTCGATTTCTGCGCGCTCACGCAGCTGCAGATTGGCTTGGGACTGTTCAGGCAGCTGTCCCGCGTTGCGTTCCTTAAAGCGCGCCAGATTTTGTTCGATCTCGCTGATCTGTGCCTCAAGGCGCGCCGCCTCTTGTCCTAGGAAGCGCTCTGCGTCGGCTGTCTGCTGTTGGCGATTTCTCAAGTTCTCGTTGAGATAGAGTGAAACGAGTTCGGCAGTAACTTTCTGTGCCTGTTCCGCGCTTTCGCCGTTGAAAGAGAGGACGAACGCGATCGTAGCCGTGGTTTTGTTTCCACTGCGTTTGTCGGTTACTTCCGCGCTTAACATCTCAAGGGCAATATTGCTCCGAGCGCGTTCGATTACGCCTTCCGATGTTCCGTTCTTCCTTTGTTTCCTATAGAGATCGAACTTTTCGATGATCTGACGCAGATTGGCGCGCGTCATGACCTGACGACTGATGACCTGAATACGTTGATCTGCGTAGCTAGAAAAAGTGGACCCGACCAACTCAGTGGGAATCTCGTGTTCCTCGACGAGTATCGTTGCCGATGAGCGATAAGTGGACGGCAGCGCCTTAATGACAGCTATGGACAGCGCCAAGAGCAAGGCGGCCGGCAGCGCAATCTGCCAAAAGCGTCGACGCAGGAACGAGAGAAAGGTGAGAAAGTCTGGTTGAGCGGTCATGGCTTTTCTTGTTCTATTCTGTTGAAGATCGATAGTTCTTTAACATGCGAGGCAAGCTACCTGCTTTTAGGATACTGGGCAAGACGTTGCCGAATCAAAATGAATGAAGATGAGTTGGTAGGGAGTATCGCGTGCTCAGGAAGAACGAGTTGGCTTGAACCGATTCGCCCTGGTCCGGTCGCTGATGAGCGTGCGCTATGTCTGCTTCGATCGACCAGTCTTCGGTCACCAGATATGTGACGTTGCCATTCAACCGGTAGTAAGTGTCGGATGCGATTGCGCTCGTTGCGAAAATCGGCTGATTGCGGTAGGCGGCTGCACCCAGCGCATACGAAAACCTGGGCGAAAGTTTTTCCGTCCATAAAGCAGATAGTCGATCAGTTTGCGTTAACTCGCCGGAGCCGGTAGGGTTGTTTTCTCGCTCTAGACCCACGGCAAGCGTGCTGGTGAGAAAAGACCTCTCGATGCTTGCTTGAGCCAGCCAGCCACTCTCAGCATCTTTCGCTAACGTTGAATTTGAACGAATACGGCTAAGCCCTACCCCGACTTTTGCCTTGAGTACTTCTGTAAGCTGGCTTTCAAGCAAAGTCTGAGCGTAGATGTTGCGGACGGAACCCCCGCCGGCGCGCCTGAGCTGTGACATTCCAGTCAGGGCCTGAATAGAGCTTCGTTCCGAAAGGCGATAAGAGAAGACGCCATAAGGCGATTCGGTTTGATAGTCGGTCAATCCCGTTCCCGCGGCATCTTCGTACTTGATCTGCGCGAAGTCGTATCCGAGTTGCACGGACGCGCGTTCGCTCAGTTGCGTTGTCCAAGAGGGATTGACGCTGGCGCGGGCGCGTTGGCGGTTTTCTTGCACCACACCGGTTTGGCTCAACTCTGACGCTAGTGTGGAGTCACGAACGTACTCGGTTCGAATGCCGATTTGGCCGCGCTCATAGAGTTTTGCCATCGAAGCTTCAATGGCGAGATCTGTAGCGTTTAAATCCGAGTCTCCTCGATAACGATTGATACTTGCTTGGGCTTTCGCTACTGCAGTAACTGTCTCGGTATGGGCTTTGACTTCGACTGCCGGCGCAATTGTGGTTATCGTTACATTGGGATGCGAATCGGAAACAAGGCGAACGTTGTCGTTGTAGCCTTCACCGAGGCGCAACGACATACGTAACGACATCTCCGCAGCGCGCGCAAGCTCGACAACTGTCATGAACGCGAAAGCAGCGCACAGCAGCACTGTGCCGCCGGACGGTGTCGAGCGCATGTCGCGTTACCTCAACCGCTAGGGCACGACAACGGTGTCGCCGCTTTTCAGCGAGATGTTCTGACTTAGCCCGAGGCCGTTTTGGACTTGACTGTAGTCGAAGCGAAAGCGCGCATCTTTGCCATTGACTTTGCGCAGAATGAGAATGTCTTGCTCTGCCGCAAAGGGCGTGAGCCCTCCCGCCATACTTAGAGCTTGTAACACATCGACACGGCGTCCGACGCTGAATTCGCCCGGTTTGTTGACGCGGCCGATGACATAAATCTTGTAGCTCGCGGCTTTTAGCACTGAGACGTTGACTGATGCACGCGGTATAAATCGCGCGAGCTTCTGGGTGATTTCTTCCTGTAGCTGTTGCGGCGTCTTGCCTCCAGCCTGGACTTCGCCAATGAGTGGGAACGAAATCCCACCGTCAGGGCGCACCAGCACTTCCTTCTTCAGGCCTTCTTCCTTCCAAACTACTATTTCCAACAAATCTTCAGGCCCGATCTCGTAGGCTGACGAGGCTGCACCAACGGATGCTCTCAGCGGTGCGAGAGGGGCGCTTTGCGGCGAAGGGGTGGCGAGATTGGTACATCCGTTCCCGAGAGTAGCCAGCGCAAGTGCAGCCGACCAAACGAGCATTTTTCTTGATGAGCGCATTGATGTTGCTTTTTCTTCGATGTCTGGCGTAAGAGTAGAACATTTTCTCGCCTCAGCGAAGTGGTTTGTTCGCTTTCGATGCAGAAAATCTTGACGACGGCAGACGAGCGTTACCGGGATTCGCTTCCGTCGACATACTGAACACTGCAATATGGCGACACTTCGACCGGACAACGAGCGCGGCTAAAAGCGTGGGCTGCGCGCAAGTAGCTGTTTTGCAATTCCGTACAAAAACGCGGTGTTCGTGCTTAGATAGCGGCGCCAGAGTCTTCGCGGCTCCTTTATCAATCGGTACGCCCACTCAAGCCCAAGGTGCTGCATCCACACCGGCGCACGCCGCAGAGTTCTGGCATGGTAGTCAAACGCCGCACCAACACCCAACATTACCGCCTGAATTCGGCCGCGGTGCTGTGCCATCCACAGCTCTTGCTTCGGACATCCCAGGCCGACAAAGACAAGCGCAGCCCCCGATGCGTTGACGCTTTCTACGATTGTCTTGTCTTCTGCCTCACTGAGCGCTCTAAACGGCGGAGATAACATACCGGCCAGTTGCAGTGACGGGAAAGCGGCTGCAATCCTGGCGCGGAGTGCCGTCAACGTAGAATCCGACGACCCATAAAAATAGACCGGCAGGCGCAAATCGGCACAGCGAGCCAAGAGTCGCCACGTCAAATCGGGCCCGTTGATGCGTTCCTGTTTACCGTGTCCCATTCTGCGAAGGGACCACGCGACAGGCATTCCATCGGGTGTTGCCATATCGGCGCCGTTAATTACTTCTTGGAAGGCTGCATCTGTGCTTGCGGTTACCACTGAATGCACATTGCATGCGCACACATAGCGAGACTCGCGCCGCTGACCCCAGGCAATAATCTGGTCCAGACTCTGTTGCCATGAGAGCGCGTCGATATTTGCGCCCAAGATAGGTGCAGTAGTGCGAGCGTGGTGTTCCATATGTCTTAGTAGTTCGCTTTTTCCATTCTTTGTTGGCTGAGCGCGAGAGTGTAGATGGCGATCAATTGTTCATAGTTGCGCTCAGGGGTGTACTTTAGCTCGTAATGCGCGCGAGCGTTATCTCCCATTTGTCGCATTCTATCCGGATGATTGGCAACGAAAGCGAGTTTTTCCGCTAGCGCTGCAGCGTCGCCTGGCGCGAACAGCAGGCCGTTTTGACCATCATGAACGAGTTCCTCCAGAGCGCCCAAGCGACTGGCCACGACGGGTGTGCCGCAGGCATAAGCCTCGGCGATTACGAGTGGGAACTGCTCGTAGCCTATGCTCGGTAGCACCACGTAGGACGCCGCCCCCATGTGCTCACGCACCACGTTCTGGTCTTGCCAGCCCAGCCAGCGCACTTGCGGATGCGCGGCGACGATCCGCTCCAAAGGACCAGAGCCGATCACCGTACAACGGCTAGTTGTGCTTAGGGAGAGTGCGTCGAGCAAAACGCGTATCCCCTTTTCCTCGGAGAGTCTTCCCACGAAGAGGCCGCCCTGCCGGGCTGCTGGCGAAGGATCTGACGCGCCGACAAAGTTAGGCTTGACGCTCAATTTATCCGCAGGCAAACCCGCGGCAACGAATTTTTTCTTGGAAAACTCGCTCAGTGCGATATAACGAGTGACTTTGCTCCGAAAGGTACCGAGAGCACGATGCAGGGCAAGCATTCCTACCAACGCGCTCGATTGTGTCAACGAACCTCGATAGCAACGCTGCACCACGCCTCTCCAAGGCAGAGTATGCAGACAAGCCTCGCACACCTGACCGTTGCGCAGAAAAGTGGCCTGCGCGCAGGCGAGGCGGAAGTTGTGCAAGGTCTGCACGACTGGCACTCGCTCGCTGTGGGCTGCCCAGTAGATTGAGGGCGAGAGGCGCGGGAAGGTGTTGTGCACATGCATCACGTCCGGTTGATGCCGGCGAATGACTTCATGCATTAGCGCATGCGCTGATCGTGACCAGAGCGTGTCGGCCAGCGAGCGAATGCGCGCTTGAGCATCAAGCCCGTCGTTACTGCACCGGTGTTCTACGACATCATGGCCGTGCTTTCGGAGCAAGGCAATCTCGGCCTCCACAACTGCGTCTTCGCCGCCCCTCTGTTTATAGGCGTTGTGCGCTACCAGAACCTTTAGCGGACGAGGGCTCGCATCCGTGTTGATCATCCTTCAGCGTGCGTGAGACGACTGCGCGAGATACCACGCATAAGTCTGTCCAATTCCATCTTCCAGCGAACGCTGTGCGCGCCATCCGAGCTGCGTCATGCGGCTCACATCTAGCAGTTTGCGCGGCGTGCCATCTGGTTTGCTGCGATCGAACTCCAGCCGCCCGCCATAGCCGACGACGCGCATGATAGTTTGCGCCAACTCCTTGATGCTCACATCAGAACCTTGCCCAACATTGAACACCCCTTCGCTGATCTCGCGTTCCATCAGGTGGATGCAGGCATCAGCCATATCATCGACATGGAGGAACTCGCGCAACGGTGATCCGGTGCCCCACACCGTGACCGCACCAGCTTGTGCAAGCTTGGCTTCGTGGACTTTGCGCAGCAAAGCCGGTAGAACATGGCTCGTCGCGAGGTCGAAGTTGTCGTTGGGGCCGTAAAGGTTGGTAGGCATCACACTGAGATAACGTGTGCCGTGCTGCTTGTTGTAGGCTTCGCACAGTTTGAGTCCCGCAATCTTTGCGATCGCGTAAGCTTCATTGGTCTTTTCGAGCGGGCCGGTGAGCAAAGACTCTTCTCGAATGGGCTGCGGACAATCGCGCGGGTAAATGCAGCTTGATCCAAGAAACATTAAGCGCTGGACGCCGCTTTCGTAAGCGCTATGAATAACATTTGCTTCGATGACGAGGTTCTGCTGCAGAAAATCGGCTGGATAGGTATTGTTGGCGTGGATGCCGCCGACCTTTGCAGCAGCCAGAAGCACGTAGTCCGGCTTTACTTGTGTCATGAAGTCGCGGACCGCAGACTGATCGAGCAGATTGAGCTCTTGCCGCGTGCGCAAGACCAGGTTCTCATAGCCGCGGGAGCTAAGTCCTCGAACTAGCGCCGATCCGACCATACCGCGGTGCCCGGCGACGAATATCTTGAGAGATCTGTCCATTCGCGCCAACTACTTGTGCTTGGACTCGACCAGCAACTCGCGGCGGGCTAGCTCGACGTCTTCCGCCACCATCTCGCGTACCAACTGCTCGAAGCTCGTCTTAGGATGCCAGCCAAGTTTCTCCCGCGCGCGGGTCGCATCGCCGAGCAGGGATTCAACTTCAGTGGGACGGAAATAACGTGGATCTATTTTCACGATCGATTTGCCCACAAGCGAATGTCGCTTACCGGCGTCGACTGCAAGTACCACGCCCTCTTCGTGCAAGCCTTCGCCCTGCCAGCGCAACTCGATGCCGAGTTCCGCGGCGGTTACGTCGACGAAACGCCGCACGCTTTGCTGTTGACCGGAGGCAATTACGAAGTCCTCGGGTTGTGGCTGTTGCAACATCAACCACTGCATCTCGACATAGTCTCTCGCGTGTCCCCAGTCGCGCTTAGCGTCGAGGTTGCCGAGGTACAGCACATCGTCCAGACCTGCTTTAATGCGAGCCAGCGCCCGAGTGATCTTTCGGGTAACGAATGTCTCGCCGCGTCGCGGCGATTCATGATTAAACAAGATGCCATTGCAGGCATATAGCCCGTACGCCTCACGGTAGTTGATCGTGATCCAGTACGCGTAAAGTTTTGCCACAGCGTAGGGGCTACGCGGATAAAACGGGGTCGTCTCCCGTTGTGGAGTTTCTTGCACAAGCCCATATAGCTCAGACGTCGAGGCTTGGTAAAAACGGGTCTTTTCTTGCAGATTGAGAATGCGAATTGCTTCGAGCAAGCGCAAAGCCCCTAGAGCATCCGCGTTGGCGCTGTACTCCGGTTCTTCGAACGAAACGGCGACGTGCGACTGCGCACCAAGATTGTAGAGCTCGTCGGGCTGAACCTCTTGGATAATACGTATCAAGTTGGTTGAATCGGTTAAGTCACCATAGTGCAGAATGAAATGGCGTCCGCTGTCGTGCGGGTCTTTGTAGATGTGGTCGATACGTTGCGTATTGAAGCTAGATGCGCGCCGTTTGATGCCGTGCACTTCGTAGCCTTTAGCCAGCAGGAACTCAGCGAGGTAAGAACCGTCCTGGCCGGTTACGCCGGTAATCAATGCTTTCTTCATAAATCTCTTTAGACCTGCAGTGCAGAACTGCCTAGTTGACTTGATGTGTCATCCAGCCGCTCAGATAGCGCTCAAAATCATCGCCGTTCCAGTTGCGGGCGGGTAAACGCGGGAGTTGGTAAGTGTCGCAGCCTAGCCGAACCGAGTCGCAAAATGTCGTGCATGCCAAAGCAAACCCGGCTTCTCTTACCAGTTTGCTGCTCGTGTCGTTGAACGAGGTGAGTGAGCCGTATGGGTAGGCAAAGCTGGTAGTTTCCCGGCCGATCATTTGCTCCAGGCGGGACTTGCCGCTACGGATCTCAATGCCTTGTTGCTGCGGCGTAAGCATCGAGAGCGCAGGATGCGTCGCAGTATGCGCACCGATCTCAATTAAAGGACTCGCCGCGAGACGAGAGAGTTCTTCCTGCGTCATGGTTCGATGGCTCTGACGAGCATGCGGATGCAGTCCTGACCAAGCCCTGAGCTTGTCGAGCAATGCCTCGCGTTCCTCGGAGGCTCTGGTGTAGAGGACTTGGTGTAACGTTTGATAAGCGCGATGGCGGCGTGAAGGTATCGTCTCGCATCCAACATGCCAAGCGCCCGGTTTCTCTTCGTCGCTCGCGCGGAGCGCATCCCCTGCAAAATCCCAGGAATAGCGCTGCCCATCCACGACCAAACGAAGTTTTTGTGGCAACGATTGCTTATCCAAGAAAATGGCTTCTAACTCGTCCCACCAAAACGTGGCCTGCCCGCCGATATAGTCGGAGGCAATAAAGGCTGTGGCCGGAATCTCATGTTGTTCAAGCACCGGCTTTGCCAGCAGGAGGTTGTCCGCGTAACCATCGTCAAAGGAAACAGCGACCATGCCCGATATATCACCGCCGCTCTTGATCTGATTGACCAGGTGCGTGAGCGAAACGACGCGAAAGTGTTTGCGCAGAACATACATTTGCTGTGCAAAGCACTCTGGTGTCACGCACAGCATCTGCGGGTCGCTTTCGAGATTCTCTACTCGATGATAAGTGAGGATCAGGGCGCGCGGCGTACTGGCCGCGGATCGCGGCAGGACAGCGGGCAAGAAGTGGCGATACAGCATTCGCGCTGAATGCGGTCTTACAACTGCTCGTAGCTTTCTTAGGTATTGACGCAATTCGACAGCCCTTGCGCCGCACGCTTGCAACCCGCGATTGACGCGCAACCCCACACCACTGCCTTGAAGCAGGTCCATGTTTCTCCGAGCGGCGCAGCCAACACTTTGGCTCGCGGTAGTGATAGTTATAGTTCGAGAACGCTTGCGGCTTGGTCAGAGGCATCCCGGTAACTGGCCAACATCTTGTCGCAGCGAATTATTTCGGCATTCTAGTACGGGTTGACGCGGCGCGCGAATTTGACCCTCCCGCCCTTTACCTCAGGATTGAGAGCCGGCACCCTACTGAGGCGGTTTTCGCGCTCGAACCCCAATGATTACCGGATAGTCGGGATCGTGAGCATCCAGCAAACTCTCGTGCTCAATGTCTTCGACGCTATAACCTTGGAGGAACGCCGTTGCCGCCATCACATTGCCGTAGCTGGATACTTCGATGTTGGCGGCAGGGAAAATGTCGCCAAACAATCGTTGGGCCGACGCGCTGGTAAAGCGCCAATAGTCACCCCAGCGGTCCATGTCGTAGCGGCTGATTTGCGAAATTCCCGACAATGTCGCTAGCAGCGTGCCTCCTGGTCTCAGAAGTTGTGCTGCCCCACGCGCCGCCGCTGCCACGTCATATATGAACTGAAACGTCTGCGTGCAGATAAAACAATCGGCGACTTCCTTCGGCAGCGTTTCCGGTTTGGACAGATCGCCAATGATGGTCGCGCCACGCGCGCCCGCGGCCACATGCAATACTTCGATTCTCTCTAGTTGCTGGGCATACTGTGCCGCATAGCGCGGTTCCGCGATCTCCAGCGCGACACCATGAATGGCGTTTTCGTTCGCTTCAATAAACGAAGAGATGTAATAGCGATCGATCGGCTGCCCACGGTCGAGGCCGAACACCCGCGATAGTGGCGCCGGAACAAGGGGGCGCTTCGCTGGCGCGACCTTGCGCAAAGTAGTTTGGAACAAGCCTTTGAGCGCTTGCTTCACGATATATTCTTCTTTAATCCACGCTTAGAGCGTGGATTAAATACCGCTTCGCGCCGCTAGGCAATAGTGCACCTACTGCTGCAGGAACCTCCCGCTAACATCTTGCCCAGCAGCCAGCCATTGGTCCTTGGTCATGCTGCTTCGCGCCGCATCGTGCCAAAAGTACACGCCCGTCAGGTTCTGAAGGTAATAAGTGTTGCCAAGGAACTTGACGTTGTAAGCGTTTGCAAAACCGGCGGCTCCACCAACGGTGCCGTGAAGATCTGAAGTATCCAGGCGGATCACGTTGTTGGATGCCGTAACGTTGCGCAAATCAATGCTGCCGCAATTTGGGCCATTCAATGGCGCATCACCGCCACGCAAGCTGATGCCGTGCACGCCAGGACCTGCCGCGATAACCTCGTTGCCGGTTATCTGGGTATCCTTGGACGAACGCAAGAAAATCTGGCCGCCGTTCCAAAGCGATCTGCCTGCCATCGCGGCGTTGTTGCCGCGGACTAGATTGTTCCTAATGGTGGCGGCGCAACTTACTTCGTGGAAAATTCCCATTTCAGTGTTGTTCTCCACCCAGTTGTTTTCATAAGTGGTGTTCAGATTGTCAAAATCTGTCCAAAACGCGCGACCAACGTTGTTTGCCGCAGTATTGCCGCGCACTACCAAGCCACGTGTGCCATGGAACTTGCTGCCTCCGGTGTCGTTATTGGGGTCGAAACCGTCGGTATTGTTGAACGAGACGACATTGCCTTCAATGGTGCCGGCGCCGGTCAGACCGTACTTGCCGCTATGATGGATGTAGTTGTTGCGCACCAAGCCGCTGCCGAATAAGGTCACGGCGATGTTGCTGACATAGCGAAACTCGCTGTTCTCCACGCGCCAGTTCTCAACAGCCTTGAGCGCGTTGTGGGCTGATCCGGAGACATCGCCGCCACCAAACTTCTCGAACACCAAGTTCTTAACCGTGACGGAACCTTGACCCGAATTGGTGTAGCCGATTATGCCTCCCGAACCGGTGGTGGCCTCGATATTCTGACCCGTCGGATCATCGTATAGGTAAATCTTGTCGCTGGCGTAATCAAAATAGAACGCCCCCGAGCGCATGTCCGCTAAACGCGTCACCTGCACAAGATCTTGTCCGTTGCGGAACACTTTCTCTGGGTAAATGCAGCCCGGTGCGGAGGCGGCACAAACGGCATATGCGCCGATGAACGCCGGGAACGGTGGCTCTTGTTGCGTTTGGCCAAGCGCGACCCAGTAGCTACCTTCTCGACTGAAAGTCGTCAGCACCTTGGCGCCACTCAGCACAGCTCCTGACTCGCCGATGAACTTGTCATTAGCGCGTGCTACCACCGAACTGGTAAACCGGTGCACCCCTGCTTTGATGCAGAAAGTGCTGCCGCCGGGCGCGCTCGCAACGGCTGCCCGGATGCTGTCTGTGCCCGCATTGACAGTGATGCCGCTGCAAGCGGGTGTTTCGTAGACCGCAGTCAGCGTATATGCGCTATCCATCAGTACCGTGGTGGTGGATGCGGTGTCGTAGTCGACGCCGTTACGTTGCCATTTGACGAAGTAGTTATTTCCCGAGCGCAGCGGGGCAGACAACCATACCCGTGTATTCGCAGGGTAGTTGCGGTTCAAGTTGGTTGATCCATCCGCGAGACCACCAGAATCGGTTGGATAGAGGCGAACGCTTATTGGGGCGGCGTTACTCACGTTGACGCTTAAATTGCCGCTGGTGCCACCACCACCTCCACCGCCTCCGCTAGCGGCAGTGATGCTAATCGGAGTGCTTGCTAGCATCGTCCAGCTCGCACTCTTGTGCAGGCGCATCTCATAAGTCCCGGCGCTTAGCGTGCTGGGTAGCGGGAACGGACAAGTTCCAGTTGTGCTGGGGGTGCCTCCGGTCTTGCTGCAGGAAGTATACATCCAGACAAGATGGGAATTCGAAGGCGCTCCCGGAACATATAAACCTACCCATTCAAGACCGGTAGCGCTCACGATGTTGCTCCAACTCGCGCTTACGGTGGTGCCGGCCGCCGCAGTGGAAGGCGAAACGGATACGCTCACGCTCCCAGTCCCGCCGCCACCGCCTGAGGTTCCACCGCTGACGGTTATCAGGTTGCTCTTCGCTAACAAAACCCAGCTGCTCGTGTGCAAGCGCATCTCGTAACTTCCGGCGGCGAGGCTGCCTGGCAGCACGAACGGGCAACTGCCACTGGGGCGCGCGCTAGTCGTCGTCTTGGTGCAAGAGACATATATCCAGCCCAGATGCGCCGCCGACGGCGCGCTTGGGCTGTACAAACCGATCCAGTTGGAAGGCGTTGCATTGGCGATACCTGACCACGACACTGTCACTGTGGCTCCAGCGGCGGCCGCGGTGGGCGCAACGCTCAAGCTCGTTTGCGCATGAGCGGTGCGCGCGGCAAGTAGCACGAGTGCAACCAGCATGAAGTGGATGGGGTTTCGGGTGAGTGCGTGCAGTGCGTGGCCGCAGCGGCGCAGCCAATCATGAGTGCTGAGCATACTTATCTCCATATTGACGATCGACGGACTGCGTCGATCGCCAACAAAAGTCTTCCAAGTGCCAACTTTTTGGGCCGCTGAAGTTGTTCTAGTTCTTAATAGCGGCCGCTCCGAGACAACGCGATCCGCGCCGAATGCGGATTAGGATCGATGAGAGAGGCGCACGTACCGTATCAAGGCGTGCGCATCTAGTCAATAGGCGGCGCTAACTGGCTCCGGCGAAAGCATAAGTTTGGCAACAATCGTCGGGAAGACGGCGTCAGCTGCACCAACGCGTGGCTGCGCTTACTGCAAACAGAGCACCGCTGCCCACTACAATAGACGAGCCGCGCTTTCGAGTTTCGCGCGTTTGCCCCGTTGAAGTCGACTAAACGCATCTGGAGCAGGTTTGAACCGAGAAATTACCCGGACGTCGGGAAGGCGCAAGACCCAAATGGTGCTCGTTGACCAAGCCGTTGTCAGCGGAGCCAATTTCTTGGCTGGCCTTTTGCTCGGCCGCTTTCTTGGCCCATCCGGTTTTGGTCAGTTTACGTTGACCTACAACTTGATTCTGTTGGCCTCGGGCATTCAAATGGCGCTGATTTCAGCTCCTATGCAGGTAATCGGTCCGCAGCGCGGGGCGGCGAATGAAGCGGTTTACTACCGCTGTGCGCTTCAACTGCAGATCGCGTTTAGCTTGCTGCTCGCGTTAGCCGCTGTTTCCGCTTTGCACGTCTTGGCTCGGCTGTTCCCCGAGTGGGGGCTTGTTGGGCTAGCGCTGCCAGTGGCTGCGGCGTCAATGACATTTGTCGCGCAAGATTTCCTGCGTCGTTACTTGATCGCACGCAATGACACCGTTACGGCGCTCATCAGCGATGCCGGCACGTATGGACTGCGTGTCTTGCTGCTGGCGTTGCTGGGTTGGGGAGTCGGACTGCATGCGCACGGTGCGTTTTGGCTAATTGCATTGAGCTGTCTGATTGGCGTCGCCGCCTTCGCGCTGCGACCTAAGTGGTGGACGGAAGTTGGCCCCCTCGATCGTCGTGAATTGCGTGTTACTTCCAGGGAGCATTGGCACACCGGGAAATGGTTGCTGGCGGACACCGTGGTTTATTGGTTCGGCGGCCAGATGGTGGTGATCTACGTCGCCGGTCATCTTCTGTCAGCTGATGCCGTTGGCAAAATCACAGCGGCGATGAACGTCGTGGGCGTGGCGAATATTCTATTTTTGGCGTTGGAGAATTTTGTGCCCTCGCGGGCGGCGCACATGTATGCCGCCCGAGGTCGCGCAGGCCTGACGAGCTATTTGCGGCGCGTTGCTTATATCGGCGGCGCGCTGACATTGGCGATCGTTCTAGTCACTTCACTATTCGCCGAATTTTGGTTGAATCTTTTTTACGGCGGCGCATACGCTGGCAATGGCTCCTTGGTTCTCTGGTGGGGCGTGTACTACATTTTCGGCTTCTTGATTCGCCCCTTCGCCTATGGCCTGCGCGTGCTGGGGAACACACGAGCGATGTTTTTCTCGACTGCCTTCGGTGCGCTTGCTTCCGCGGCGCTCAGTTATCCGCTGATTGGGTTTGCGGGAATGAATGGCGCCATGATTGCGATGTGCGGCGTACAAACTGTAGTAGCGGCGGCAATGATGGGATTCTTCTTCCGTACTATGCAAGATTCCAGCTGAAGCCTCCTCGGAAAGTTGAGCCGATTTCAAGTAGAGTTTTTCTGACGAAGG
>CADEHE010000012.1 GCA_902826775.1 uncultured Pseudomonadota bacterium
ATTAGAGCAGAATCTTCACTTATCCCTATGTCCTATTTTCTGGGACCGGCTCTATCCGTCGACGCCAGCGAAGAGATGATGACGTCGATCTTCTGACGTTGGCGAAATGCTTGAGCGACCCCATGCTCTTTGAGCACGGAGTCATATAGGACACTTGAAACCGTCGCGGTGGCTTGCAAGCCGATGTATTCGGCGGTGAGACCGGCGGCCTCAAATAGGGTGAACATCGCGATAGGCGTCACGCGGGCATCGGAGATTTCCACGCCCGTGCTCAAAGCGTGTATTACGAGATTGGGTGGCTTAGCCTCTCGGCTCAGCAGCGGAATTAGCTCTTCCACGATCGCGCGCGTAGTAAATCCTGCGCCAAGGCCGAGGCGGCATTGGCCATTTTTGGCGGCTGCAGCCATTACGCGTACTGCCGCGATCCGAGCGGCGCGCGCAGCGACAATTCGGCCCGCTCCTTTGCCATGTCCATGTACGACTTCTACATTGTGATGCTTCATGGAGTCGGCAAACCTTTGTTTTAGTTCTGGCGCAACTGGTGGATTCAGCGTGAAAAAGTTCTTGCGAACTGCTAGACGCAATAGAGCGTAGATTCGCTCACGGGTGACGTTTTCCGCGAATCCTCTGGTGTGCAGTGTGCAGAAGCGGGTTAACCCAATTCGCAATCGCACTTGCGTTTGAGATCTCTGGATTGCTCGAAAAGAAACGTTCGCACACCTCGAACAATAAATCGTCCGGAAAGTCTTTTGCGGACATCGCTGCCTCCTTTTCTTCCTCACTGTGGATGAACCTAGCACATTGCGGCGTATGTACCAACGACCTGGCAAAGCTCCACAGTGGCGGACTGAAACAAAGTACTGTGAGGCGTCTCACGGTTAACGCACTGTGACGGCCGGTTGTCACCCATTCACATCTCGTTAAATATCAGCCGATGCAAAAACGAACGAATGTAGAGAACCAAGAATCGGAACAGTGAGCGAGAGGCCTTTTGAATTCATGCGACATTTAGACGATTCGGGGCGAACCTTACGTGGTTGCGAGCTGCCATGCGAAAGTCGTTAGTCCCCAATACTGCACTGCAGCGAACGAAAACGATCGCGGCACATGTGGCATTGACAACATCGACCTTGCGCGAGCATGCTGCCAACTGGACATGCGAGCACAGGATTGCAGTCCAGTTGCTTGGCCGTTGGATATCGCTACAGACTTTGTCCACTCGGTCATGTTTTTCCAGGCAAGACACCAGAATACGAAAGTCTTATGTCGAGCTTGTAGGGAGGCGCGGGAGATGAGCAGACTCCACACATGGGGGTGGGGGAGCGCGGTATGTGTCGCGCGGCGAATCGGGGCCGCGGGACTCATCGCGCTTTGCACGGTTTTCTCATTTGCTCGCGCCGCCTGGGAACCTAGCGGGATCGCCGGTCAGGACCGGCTCGCCGTACCCGGGGCGCCAAGGGTTCTAACCTCCGTTTCAGCGCCCGTCCCGCTGCTCCTCGTCGGCAGCAGCGAGCCGGCGCAGTTGCGCGTGGTTGACGCCGCAACCGGCTCAATAAGGGCTGCTCTCGCACTCCCCGGGGCTCCCATTTCCGTCTCTACAAATGCCGCCGCCACGCAAGCTTATATCGCGTGTGCCGATGTGCCGCAAATCATCCGCGTTGACTTAGCGTCGAATACGATCACCGGCCGCTGGGCGTTGGCTGTCGTGCCTGCCGCGATTGCGCTCATCAAGAATGGCGCTGACGTCGTCGCCGCGGACCGTAGCGGCAAGCGCCTGATCGTACTGAACGCCAATACCGGCGCATCGATAGGCGCGTTCGCGCTGGATGCGCGGCCAGTGTCGCTTGCCGCTAATCCAACTGGAGAAATTCTGCTCGTTGGCACGGACGCTGGTAGCGTGCACGCGCTCAATACCGTTGATTGGAAGTTGCGCTCAAGCGGCGGGATCGGGGCCGAAGCGGGCGCCATCGTTTGGTGGAACAGCGGCGCGCTTGCGTTGGTATTGCCACGCCGCGGGGACGCAATGCATTTTATGAATGTCGACACCGGCGCGGTGCAGCGCATCGACATTCAGGGCGACCCAGTGCAAGAGAGCGTCGATCAATCGTTGAATCAGGCCTACATCGCCAGCGACGAGGACCTTAGCATCAACGTCGTCAACTTGGTCACCAAGACTATACAAGGGCGCTACGCCACGCCCGATGCTCCGGCAGCAATCGCTTACGATCCGGTAAAACGGTCGTTATATGTGGCGCAACCGCTGGCCGATCAGGTATTGCGCCTAAATCTCGCGCAAGCGCAAATTGCGCCGGGGTCGCAAGTGAAGTTGCGTTTCCGCGATATCGCCATCGACGATTCGCAGGGCGAAGTCGTCGCAGTCACTGACAAAGGCGGCGGTGTCCTGGCGCGCACCAATCTGGGTACGCGATTGCGGCGCGTCTTGCCACTGGGTTTCCAAGCGCGCACTCTCGCGCTTGATCCCACACTCAAGCTGGCGGTGGTCAGCGCGCTCAATCCGTACGACTTGCGCTTTGTCGATCTGAGCGCGGGCACAGGCAAAGTCCTGCCGGCGAAAGTCGAGCTCGCTGCACCGGTAGCGGGTCTTGCGGGCGACCCAAACCGCAACCTCACCTTGGCAGTGCTGGAAGGCATCAAGGGCGCCGTCATCGTCGACAACAAGACCAAGACGATCTTGGTCACGGTTTCGAATTCGAATCAGTACACGCACGTCGGTGTCGATAGCGACAAAGGCATTGCCTACTTGCTGCGCTCCGATCGTCTCAAACTCGATCGACTCGATTTAACCACACGGGCATTCCTGCCGCCGATCACGCTGCCCGCAGCGGCGGATTCATTCTCCATCGCCACGGCGCAAAACGCCGCAGTGCTGCTCGACCTCAAAGCGAACAAAGGATACGTACTTAATCTAGCCACCGGCGTTGCTTCTGCGCCGATCAGCTTGCCCGCGCGGCCGCGCTCCGGGGGGGTTCAGAGCGACACCGCTACGGCGCTGGTGCATAGCCGCGAGTCGGATAATCTTTCGACGATAGATGTGCCGAGCGCTAGCGCCGTGCTCGGCATCGCCAACATTGCCAAACCGCTATCCGTGGCCGTCTCCACCCGCTACAACCTCGCTGTGGCGATTTCGGCCGAGTTGGATGCGCTTCAGTTTGTCCAACTTAGCAATCCAGCCCCGGTGCTGGACGCACTCGATCCGCCGGACGGCTTGGCATCGCCCTCGAAGCTCAAGCTCAATGGCAAGCACTTCCTCGAAAGCTCGCGGGTAGTGTTCAACGGTACCGAACACAAGCCGACTTGGCTAAGCAGCGGCTTACTGGAAGTCACGCTGCCAACACCAACGCAGCCCTTGGCGGAACTAGTGCCTGTGCTGGTCAAGACGCCCGCCCCGGGCGGCGGCAGCTCTACCACACTGCAGTTCCGCACGCGCAAGAGCAGCGCGCCGACACTGACCTCGATCAGTCCTTCCACTTTCTCGGCGGACGCGCTGGAGCACGCCGTCACGCTGACCGGCACCAATTTCGTCTCCGGCGCGTCCGCCGAGGTTGCTACACAGAAAGTGCCAACCACTTTTGCCAATTCCACCACACTGCGCGCCACGATTCCAGCCAGCCTAACCGGCGCAGCCGGCACGCTATCAATTCGTGTTGTAAACCCGGATGGTTCCTCATCCAACGCGCTGAGCATCACACTCACCGCACGTGGCCCGCGCATCGACAGCCTTACGCCTAATCAAGGCCCGACCGGCGCAACAGTCACCATCACAGGCGCCGGGTTTGCTGCCACCGCAGCAGGCAACGTCTTGACGTTCGCTGGCCCTGCGGCGGCGACGGTGCTTAGCGCGAGCAGCACGCAGCTTACCGTGCGCGTGCCGACCAATGCCAAGACCGGCCCCATCACATTGGCGACTGCTGCTGGTACGGCGACGGGTCCGGTCTTTACTGTTGCGACCGCAGTAGTGGAAGACTTCAAACTCCAAGCGCAGCCAGCGACAGCAACACTGCTGCGCGGCAGTTCTGTCTCCATCGTTACTAAAGCTCTACCAGCCGGTACCCTCATTAGCAAGCGGCCGATCGAGCTCTCCGTTTCGGGGTTGCCCGCAGGTGTGTCGGCGAGCTTCACGCCGACCAGCGTAGTCGTTGGTCAAAGCAGCACGCTGGAGTTAGTGTCGGCGGCGAATGCCGCCGCGGCCAGCGCCAACGTCAGCATCCAAGGCACTGCTGCGATCGGCTCAGGTTTGACGCGTGCTGTTGCTTTGCAGCTCACCGTTTCCGCCCCCACCAACTCGACCGGCGCGACCGGCCGCTTCGTTAACCCGCGCGGTGAAGGCATTGCCGGCGTGAAAATCACCGTCGATAGCAGCAACGTTCAGGCCATCAGCGACGCAGCCGGCAACTTCCGTCTTGTCGGTCTGCCGGTTGGCAACGTTACGCTGCGGCTGGACGGCACGCCCGCCAACCCGGCATATCCGATGTGGCCGTACAACTTCGATACGCGCCAGAACCAGCTCATCAACTTCCCGGATTGGGTGATCGCCGATCCGCCGACCGCAGATAAATTCACTCCAATAACGCCTGCGGCAGCCAACGAGCAGATCGTGCGAGATCAGCGCTTTCCAGGCTTGGAGATCAAGATTCCGGCGGGCGTCAGCATTATCGGCTGGGACGGAGCGCCCAAGACAAAGATTGCGGTCGAGCGGCTCGATCCGGACAAGCTCCCCGTCGGCCCTCCGCAAAAGCCCGGCAATCCGGCGATCAACGAATCGCATCAATTGCCCACCCGCTCGGTGTATCAGATGTTCTTTGGCACACCAATGGGTGGCATGCCGACGCAGCCCATTGAAGTAACCGCGCCGAACGATACTGGCTTCGATCCAGGCGAAAAAACCGAGCTTTGGTACTTTGACGGCGCGCCAGGTCAAGTGACCGGGACTTGGAAACAAGCAGGTACGGGAACCGTCTCGGCCGATGGTAAGACCGTCAAGACCGATACTGGCTCTGGCATTCCCCGCTTCTGTGGTGTGTGCGGGCTGTGGTGTTTTATCGCACGCGATTCGGTGCCCAACCCGCCATGCAACGATTGCGGACGAGACATCCACTCAAAGTGCGCTACGTGCAAAGAGGATCCTCGCACGCAGGGTGCAGGAGGGAGAGTAACGCTCGCGACCGGTCAAGAGCTGTTGCATGAGACGGATCTGGTGGTTGATGGGATTACCCCCATCGTTATTGGTCGCGTTCACAACCCGTTCAATTTCTTCCAACGCACCTCCGGTCGCACTTTGAGTATGGGCAACGACTGGATGTTTACTTATGACTACGTTCTGGTCGCGGTCGGGAATGCAATGCGCCTCACGATGCCAGGGTACACCCGCGTCGATTTTCAGTTAGAAACGAACGGCCGCTCCTATGCTCGCCGCTCATTGACGCACAAGGGAGCGTACTTGCAACAGGTCGGTCCAGATTGGCAGTTGCGCTTTCGCGACGGCACTGTTTGGAAGTTTGCACAAGCCCAGTTCCCGCTTCAATTCATGCTGGTTGAGCAACGCGATTCGAACGGAAACTGGCTGCGCGTGCAACGCAACGGTGGTGGTTTTCCAGTGAGAATCGAAACCAGCGGCGGACGCTGGGTACAGATCAACTACGGCACGAACGGTTTAATGAGTACGGTTACCGACGCGATCGGGCGCACCGTGCAGTATGGCTATGCGACATCTTTGGGCAACAACACCATTAATGCTGTCACAGCGCCAGATGGCAAACAGACGATCTACACCTACGTTGAGGACAGCGAAACAATCCTCCCGGGCCGCATTAGCGTTGGCTCCGGCGGCAGTGTCCCGATGACCGTGCCCGCCCCCTTCAGCGGGGGAAACCGCATCAAGACCATACTGCGGCCTGGCGATACGAACCCAACGCAGCTGTTTTACGGTCCTGGGCGGCGCGTGCTACTTGAAATTCTGCCTGATCAAACGGAAGTACGGTTCAGCTACCAACTCGTCGGAGCGACGGTCATTCACAAATGTGAACTTGCCTTCAATCCGGTGCCTGGGTGCGCACCACCGAATCGTCCCGATATTGATTCTTGGGACAACTTGCTCGATTGGCACATCCGCGGCGGAACGATCGTCGCGACGACGGTCACTTACGCCAACGGCAAGAAGTACAGCGTGCGCTTCAACGCCGATGGCATCGCGACCGAGCTAACCGATGAGGCAGGCCAGCTCACCAAGTTCGAGCACAATAACCGTAACCTGATCACCAAGATTACCGATCCGCTCTTGCGTGTGACGCAGTATGAATACGACGACAGCGGCAATCGAACCAAGATCATCGACCCAGTAGGCCGGGAAACGGTGATGACCTATACGACGGATACGAGCCGGCTTACGAGCGTTACGCGCAGGCTCAATAGCAGCAAGTCCATCACCTACACAGTCGATGTCGAGCCAGAAACGGGGAACGTTCTGAGCATTACCGATCCACTCGGACACAAGACAAGGTTCAAGCACGCGCGCGGACAAGTTACTGCGGTCATCGACGCGCTGACGCACTCGACGAGCTTCGGCCACAACGCGGCCGGCGACCGTGAGGCTGTAAGCGATCACCTGGGCAACGCGATCCACTTCGGCTACGACAGCGTCGGCCGCCGTCGCACCATGACCGACGCGCTTGGCTATACGACCACGTGGGACTTCAACGTCATGGACCAGGTGATCCAGATCGTCGATGCGAACGGCGGCCTTACCAAGTTCGGTTACGACCCATCGCGGCGCGAGCTCGAATCCGTGACCAATCCGCGCGGCTTTGTGATCGAAAGCTACGTCTCCGACGCTATGCATCGCCTGCGTCAGCGCAGGGACGCGAAGAATGCCGTCGAGACCTATGATTACGACTCCGTCGGCAATTTGAAGCAGATCAAAGATCGCAAGAACCAAACCACGGACATCCGCTACGATGATCTGCGCCGCCCGACCGAGATCCGCTATGCCGACGGCAATGTTGAGAAGCGCACTTATGACAAAGCCAGCCGGATGATACGCATTGAAGACGACGTTGGTGTGATCGAATTCGACTACGACAACCTCGATCGCTTAAAGAAAGAGAGCACCAACTTCGGCGGTTTCGCTAATAGCGTTGAATACGACTACGACAACCTCGACCGCCGCATCCGGCGCACACTGAATGGCGCTGATCCAACCGACTATGAATACGACGATGCCTCTCGGCTGAAGACAATCCGCTTCCGCGGCGATACGGTGATCTACACTTGGGACGACGCCAATCGGTTGCAGTCGCGTATCTTGCCCAACGCTATTGCGCAAGATATGACTTACGACAATGCGAATCGATTAGAGCGGATCAAATACACCAGGACCGATGGGTCGGTGGTCGAAGACATTCAGTACACCTACGATCCGAACGGGCGGCGCATCTCAAGATCGATGGGTATGCCGAGTCTTGGCGAAACGCCGATGCAAGCAACGTACGACGCGGCAAATCGAATGACGGCAGTTTCGTTTCCAGACGCCTCGCAGTCCTTTGCTGTGACGTACGACGCGAATGGGAATGTAGCGGCAAGAACCTCGCTAGGCACCAACATCTCTTATGCTTGGAACACAAAAGACCAATTGACGCGCATTACTGTCCCTAATCCTAGTAGTAGCGCGTCATATAGGTATGATGCGATTGGACGACGCATAGAGCGGCTAGTAACGGGAGAGCGCACACAGTATGTCTTCGACGGTATTGAGGTGCTCCGCCAAGAAGATGCAGGAGGCAGACGCGACACGCTCACGGGACCATCCATCGACGACGTAATAGCCAGCTACTCGCTCACGAAGGAGGGAACTTACATAAAAGACGCATTGGGAAGCGTGGTTGGCGTTGTGGAGCCCAGCCAATCTATCCGAGGTCAGCGTACTTACACGCCGTACGGGGAGTCCGCCCCAATTGCGGCCGGCAGCGGAGATGATCGCGAATTCACAGCCAGAGAGAATGATCAGATCGGTCTACTCTTCTACCGCGCGCGATACTACGATTCGCTGCTCAAGCGTTTCATTTCCGAGGATCCAATTTGGACTTTTGCGGAATTGAATCAATATGCGTACGCCTCCGGCGATCCATCCAACAGAACTGACCCTTTGGGACTATTCTCTATCTGGCGGCTAATTTGGAATCTCATAGACCCAAAACCCAGCAAATGGGATTTAGTGAATCCGATACCAATACCGGGGATTGTTCCGGGGATATTCGATGCGACATCCTGCGGCAATAGCGACACCTGCAGGTTGAAGGTGTCGAGCAGCCATGCATGCATCTATGATTGTCCGAACGGAGAACGCTATGTTTTTAAATCGCCGTCCGAAACTTGCGCTTCATGGCTATTGGATGCCTCGCCAGCCGGTCATTTAGGTGATTCAGACTGGAACAGGTACATTCGAATTAAGCTCTATGGCGTCCCATGAGTAACCAATAGGGGTCAGCACGCATATGCAGGAAGATGTGGGGGTGCACTTGGACCGGGGGTGGAGTCCGCGGCCAGGCACGCATTTCTTTCGTGTCGAGGTGTTCGTGTAGAGACATAGGTGGAGTTTAGAAAATTGAATTTTGCGGGTCGTTGCCGGCTAGCCCAGGTCGCGGTCACATTACTCACGATCGCAGTTGTCGCGCGCGCAGCGACTGAGAACTACGACTACGACCCGCTTGGCCGCCTCGTGCGGTTCACCGATTCCAGCGGCGGTGTTACCGAGTACGTCTACGACCCTGCAGGAAATATTCGCGAAGTGAAAAAATCAACAACCATCGCCACGCTTGCGATCACCAGCTTCTCGCCATCTGCCGGTCCGCTGGGCTCTTCGGTGGTTATTAAAGGCTCGGGTTTTAAACCCCAACCGGGCGCCACCATTGTGCAGTTCGGCACCGCGAGCGCTTCGGTAACCTCCATCACAAACAGCGTTATCGTCGCCACTGTACCGAGCGGCGCAACGACCGCGCCCATTTCCGTGAAGGTCGGCGCTGCGACCAAGAGCACAGCGACCAATTTCACTGTGACGACGCCGCCGGTAATTGCTGGCATCTCTCCTAGCATTGCTCTGCCGGGAATGCAAGTGACGAGATTCTCGGTCACTGGTGTAAATCTGCAAGGCGCAAGCTTTGCGTTCAGTCCTGCCCTGGGAGCGCCTGATGGCGTATCAGTCACTTCAACTCAAGTCGCTGCCAATGGCACGTCCGCGACCTTGGTCTTGAATATCGGCGCGCGCGCCATGGGCGGTTTTACGTTGGTGGCGACGACGCCAAAGGGAGTCTCTGATAACGATACCAGCCCCAACAACACACTTGCGGTGCTCGCGCTAAAACCCGCCGATGATTACGACAACGACGGGCTGACAAACGAACAAGAGGCGCTGCTGGGAACAAATCTGTTTGTGATCGACACGGATGGTGACGGCTATGCGGACAGCGTGGAGGTCGGGCTGAGTTCAAACCCCTTGGCGAAGAGCAGCGTGCCGGCGCTACAGACGCTGAACGAGGCGCTTTCCCGGCCGTTTGCACTATTGAACAGCGCGAATCCTACCGGCGCTCCTGCCAACGAGGCGATCAGCCGACCTTTCATCATCAAGAATGGCCCTTGAGAGAGTAGCTATGTTTGCACACCTGATGATTGGGAAAATAGTCGCGAGCAGTTCGCGTTTGCGAATTGGGCATGCTTTGAAGCAGTGCATCATAGCGTTTGCCCTGGCATTGCTGCCGGAGTCAGTTCTAGGGCAGACGTTCGATAGCACTTCAGACGGCTCCGACGGCGCTCTCAATCTAACCGTGCCTGGCGTGGTCGAATTCAATCCGGGGGCCTCCAATCCGAAACTGGATGCAAATGGTGATGGGATCTTTCACTTCACCAGCATCAACATAGGGCCTGGCGTCACGGTTCGCTTAGGATCACGTTTCCTCAATGGGTCGGTATTCTGGCTAGCTTCCGGCGCGGTAACTATCGATGGCACGATCGACTTGAGCGGTGAAAGCGGACCCGACTTGGGGCCGAACGGTGTTCCGCTATTGGCTGCGCCCGGAGCGGGCGGATTTCCCGGTGGGGTGAAGCAGCAAGCGGGCTTCGGTCCGACTGGCGGAAGCCCCGGGTTTCCGTTCAACGCGTCCTGCTTTATCCAAGCAGCCGGAGGGGGTGGGCCTTCCAATGCATTTCTACTGCCGCTGCTGGGAGGATCAGGCGGCGGCGGAGGCACAAACGGTGGGAGTGGGGCTGCAGGCGGTGGGGCGCTGCTGATCGCGAGCTCAGTGTCGATTAGTGTCAACGGAACGATCCGGGCGGATGGAGGCGCCAATCCATTTGGGAGCATTGGCGGTGACGGCGGAGGAGGTGCGATTCGCTTGGTTGCGCCCACGATCAGTGGCGCTGGAACTTTATCCGCAAAGGGAACCGGCAATGAGATTACAAGGGGGCAGTGCCTGACGCACGGCATGGGAGCATCCGGCGTAATCCGGCTCGAAGCATTTCAGCACGGCTTCGCCGGAACGGCACAACCAACGCCGATTCGCGTTTCGCCTTTCGCGCTCTTCCTGCCCCCGAATCTCCCGCGCATTCGCGTGGTAAGCGCAGACGGACAACCCGTGAAGGCCGATCCGACCGGCTCTTTCTCGTTCCCGGATGTCGCTATCAACAAGGCGACCGCGGTGCCGGTCGTTATCGAGGCGCAGAATATACCTGCTGGGACCGTGGCACAGCTCTTCATATTTTCAGAGAACGGATCTGATCAAATCGTGAACTCGTCTCCGTTGGTTACCACAACTGCGCCATCTCTACGCGCAACGGCAACTGTTCTACTGCCACCCGGATTTTCACGAGGGTTCGTCAGAGCAAAGTGGTAGTTTTCTTAGGTGATTGGGGAGAACAATATGATAGGAACAACCGTACTCGCAAAAGGCGCGCGGCGCGTGGCAGTTGGCGCTGCGTTTTGGTTTTGTAACACCGCCTCGTTTGCGACCCCGGTTTTTGAATCCGCTGCCGACGCAGGAACCGGCTGTTCAGTCGGCGGTAGAGCAGTTGATGCCGCCAGCTACGTGGCAGCGCGGTTTAGCCTCGCTAACACAACCCAGATAAATGGACTGGGCGGACGTGTCTGTGGGTTCCCTGGCCTCGATAGTTCATTGTTTGTAGCCATTGTTCCGCTTGCAACGCCAACTTCGCTGCCGACGTCTACACCCTCTACGCTCGCCGGCGAGGCGCTGTTTAGTGGTGTGTTTACTGCTCCCTCGACCAGTGGTGACGTATTTGCGCCAGCGTCGTTCAGTCTTGCCGCGGGCGACTACGCAATTGTCATGGGAAGCGAGCTGTTCGGCGCAACGGGAACGGGTTACCTGCCGGATGACAATAGTGATTTTGCATCCAGCTCTTACTTCTTTGCTGCTGACGACGGGCAAGGCTTCACCGCCTGGACGGACGGCATTGTCGCCAATGTGCGCTTAGTAGTGAACGGCGTGCCGACTGTGTCTGAACCAGGAGCGATTTTCCTGTTGTTTGCGGGTCTGATAGCGTTGTGCGGCGGCAGGACTTTGGAAAATTCGCGCGGCCGGCGTGTGCCCGGTGGCGCTATAGCTACAAGCAAACGATAGAAAATCGTCACGCGTAAGGGGGCGGTGCCGCTATGACGGGTGATGCTAAACCGGCTTGTGTATGTAGCTTCGCGTTCTGGGCGGCGCTGTCGGCTGCGTGCGCCTGCGGCGATCCTCAGGCACCTATGCGAACCGGATTGCTGCGGCCTATTGTTGCCGACATGGCCATTATTGCAAAGAGCTTATCCGGCATTGTCGCTGGCTCACATGCACAAGAAGAGCTTGATGCTGCGAAATATTTTGCCGACACGAAAGTTCGGAAGATTCCCGTTAGCCAACGTGCGAGCCTGGTTGTGCGTTGGAATCGAGTTGCGCGCGATCTGGTCAAGAAACATGCGGCCGTTCCCCTAATCGCTTCGCGCGTTTACGCACTATTGAGCGTAACGCAGGCCGATGCCTTGTGCGTCGTCGAGGAACTTCAAGGGCGCCCTCGCATGGATCGCACGCAGACTGCGCAGTCGCGTGATAGTGCAGTCGGCTCCTTCGATCAAAAGGTGATATCGACAGCGAGCCGAACGGTTCTTGCGCATCTGTACCCCGAGGACTCGGAGTATCTTGCGAGCGTGCAAGATGAAACTGTTTCCGGGTTCGACGAATCTGGCGAAGCGGTCGGTCGCGAGGTGGCGCGACAGGTGATCCAACGCGCGAAATCCGATGGTCACGATTTGTCTTGGTCTGGCGTGGCGCCGAAAGGAAGCGGTGTTTGGTCTTCCTGGCTCGGTCAGCCGCCGTTATTGCCTGCCTGGCAAAGCGTTCGCCCTTGGGTGCTGAGGGATGCAAAGCAAGTATTGTTGCCACCGCCTCCCAGAATTGATTCTTTGGAATTCACGGCTGCGTTAGCCGAGGTGCGCAGAATCTCGGATACACGTACCACTGAGCAGCGACGAATTGCCGAATACTGGGCGGACGCTGCCGGGACCTATACGCCGCCTGGGCGGTGGAATGAAATTGCCGAAGCGATGATTCTCGAACACCACTTCAACAGGCGCGAAAGCGCGCGGGTCTTCGCTCTACTCAATATCGCGATGATGGATGCCGGCATCGCCGCTTGGTACAACAAATATCACTATTGGCTTGCGCGACCGTCGCAAATGGATCCGGCGATCACGCTGCCGATCGGGCTGCCGAATTTTCCTGCGTACCCTTCTGGGCATGCCGCGTTTTCTGGGGCGGCTGCGGCGGTGCTATCGGAGGTGTTCCCCCAAGAAGCCGCTGCGTTGCAAGCGATGGCCGAGGAAGCGGCCGCGTCACGCGTTTACGGCGGAATACATTATCGATTTGATGGCGAACAGGGGCTGGTTTTGGGCCGCAGAATTGCGACCGTCGTGTCGGAGTGGGAAGCATCGCGCTAAAGAAAGCAGGCGCAGAAGTGCTTGTTGCGTACCGATTCCAGCGGCATGTGCAGCCGCTACCGTCATTCGACAGCGAACGTGCGCCAGTGGCATCTCGCCCGCCAAAGTAGCACTCATTTGCCACTTTCATAGTGTCAGGCCATCGATGGAAATATTGATACCAAAGGCGCGGCGCGAGCATGAAGTGCATCATGGCTAGTCAAACTCCCCCCGCTTTTGGGCTCATGCGATGAGAGTGTGACAACCAAACCAAGAAAAGCCCTGGTCCGCTAGTCGTTGTCGCTACTCGTGCTCGATCTGTAGGTTGATTCGCCGTAGTCGTCGAGCCATTCCGCCAACAGGCATATACACACGAACACGATCAACGCTATGAGTTCAAATGGAGCCCACAACCACGATTTCACCTGTTCAATCCAACGCATAACGCCCCCGTTTACTTTGGCTCACACACCTGAATCTTGCCGCCGCAGACGTAGAAAAGCCAATAACTGAAGATAAGATGTGACGATTTTTGACATTCGACAGGTTGCAGCCGCGAGGCATTGCAACACCTGTGTGCCGCTAGCCGAGTGCGCTGGATCGCCGGCGCGGTAACCGAATGCGGGAGTTTTATCAGATGAGAAGCCGGGGCAGGGGAACCGGTCTACAGCGAGACGATTGCGAAGATCGCGGAAGAGGTGCCCACATAGCGAAACGGAATTCGCCGATGGCGACCACGCATTTACTGCCGTTTTGAAGAGCGAACTTGACGCTCATCTCAGCTGGCAAATCGAGTTTGAACGGTCAGAAGTCGCCATTCACTTTTCGCGACGCCGCGCTCAACGATGCATTGGCACTACCAGATTGTCGCGAGCGATAAGCCCTCGAATGCCAGACCACAAGATCAAGCGAGGAAGCCGAGTCGTTAACGAATCAGCCGAACCATCGCCTCGATATCTAACGACGGTCGAATTCCAAGCACGATCGAAAGGATCTGCCGGCACCTTCGGTAAGTGTTCAATGCGCTGACCGAGTCGCCCGCGCGGATATACAGATCGATCACCCTTCGGTAGATGTCCTCCGCCAGATTGTCGAGATCGAGTGCCCGCAAGTACAACTGCAAAGCGGTGGTCTTCGCCGCGCCGTCTTCCAATGTCTTACCGAGGCTCAACACGGTCCGATGGAACTTTGCCCTAAGCCGATCGCGTGTCACGGCAAGCCCGCTCCATTCAGCGTCCTCCGGCAGGAAGTGTCCGCGGTAGAGGCGCAATAACTGTTGCCCGTGTGCTTCGATGCAACTTAGACCAACTGATGAATCGTCCGCGATGATCTTATCCGCGAACTCCTCGAACGTCGCCGCATCCGTCCAACAAAGCTCGGGGTTTAGCGACAGGCTTTGGTCACGCGAAATGATGGTTTCATCCGCGCCAAGCAACTTTCGAAGTCGATGAATAGCTGCCTTCAGGGCATTCTGTGCCCCGTCGCCGTCCAGATCGTCCCATAGTGCTTGCACGAGAGACTCAACGCGCATTCCGTGAGCACCGGCTCCAGCTAAGAGCTTCAGTAGCGCCAAAGCTTGTCTCGGTGTCTTGCGCTCAGCTTGGTAAGGGACTGCGTCACGCCATAGTTCGAAGCGTCCCAACGTGAAGATCTTTATGAGCCAAGGCCATTCCTCACAGTTTCGCGACGGCGCCGTTAGCGAGCGCTTCTTGATGAGCTCCATCGTATATTGAGGTTCGATGCCGAGCCGCAATGCGTGTGCGCAAAGGCTCGACATCATCGCGGAAATCCATTGCGCCGAACTGATTTGGTTGTGCGCGCGGCCAATCTCAAAAGCTTGGGCCAAAAGGGCCCTGCCATGCACTTGGTCTCCTGCACCGAAGGCGCTTTCCGACTCGACGCATAGGAGCGAAAAATCAAACAGAGGGCTCTGTGTGCCGGCAATCTCGTTGCGGATGCGGGCAATACACCGCAACGCCTCGTGTTGGCGTGATAGACGGTTAAGCGCGATGGCTTTACCGAGTAACAAATGCACCTCAAAATTGGGCACGCCAAGAGCGCCAGAGAACTCTTGAGCACGTTCTATGTCACGCAGGCTTGCTTGGGCATCGCCGTGCAAGAGACTCAGCCACGAGCGCTCCCACAGATACATTGCGATTTCGATGGGCGAGCCGCTGCTTGGAATGTGTGCTAGTTCAGTGCAGAGGCTTTGAGCCTGAGCAACATCTCCGGCTGCCAGAAACGCGTAAAGCCGGTACAGATTAAGCTTGTCCTTGACGACGACGAGCCCATTCGCGTCCACCACTTCGTGCCCTTGTGGACCCGCTGTGAGCGCGAGCGCGGTGTTACCCAACAAGATACCGTTGCAGCACAGCGCGATTTTCCACCAGGATTGGTACAGCGGCGCAACTGCTGCCGTGAGGCTCATCGGTTGAATGACGTTAACGATTCGCTGGGCGACTGTATGGTTGCCCCACCAGCTCGAAGCGTGGAGCATGAAGGCCGCTGTGCCTACTTTGGCGCCCGCGTCGAAGGGTTCGGCGAACAACGATTGCAGCCGTGTGACGCACGGCTCTAGCAGCGGATGGCGCGGGTGATGGTAGACAAGCAATATCAGAAAACTGGAAAGCACGTGAAACTCAATCTCATGCGAAGGCCACTGCGGATGGTTGGCCAACAACTGCTCAAGGACGGCGATCCACTTTCCGGCAGGCGCGAAGCTGACGTATTCAAAGAATAGACCGTTGGCAAAACCTGACGCCGCCAATGCTTGGCCAAGTGGGTCTTCCGCTTGCAGGAATTGCCCATGAGCGGTTTCGAAGAGTATCTGCGAACCCTTGGGGTCCGCGGCGAGTAAAGAAACGCCGTGCCAGTAGGGCAGCCAACCAGAACTCTCGTATGCACTAGGCGGCAAGCTGGTGATCCAGGTGAGCAGCGTTTGCCAGCGGCCTTCCTTAATGAGTGCCGGCGCCTGTGTCACGACTAAGCCGGCGACGCCCTGCCAGTCTTGGGCGTTGCGATAGAGTGCGCATGCCTGCTCGATGTGTCCTGCCGTGGCGAGCGCTTTGCCGGCGCTCTGCCTTACTCGCCGTCTGGTTTCGCTATCCCAAATCTGCTCGCATCGATTCAGGAGAAATGCCCTGAACAAAGCATGGAACGCATACTGAAAAGGCGGGCCGGCACGCCGATCGACAAAAAGGCGCCGGCGAAACATGCTTTCGAGCAGCTGCACGGCGCCGGCATTACCGGTGATGGCTTCGACATCTGCCAGCGTCATGGTGGGCAGGTGCGCGAGTTCCAGCAGCACGCGCTGATCCGACGCGGAGGCATGCTTGAACAGAAGTTCAGCGAAATAGTTAAATACGGTCTCCATCGAATCGCCGCGATCAATGCGATTGACCTGGCCAGTGCGACGCAGGCGCTCCAGCATCAACGTAACCCCAGCGGCCCAACCTTGCGTTTCGGCGTGTACTTCGCGGGTTGTTTCGTCACTCAAGCTCAGATCGAGCGCTGCGATCTTGCTGGTTTCTTCAAGAGTAAGTTGTAAATCCTCCCAATCGATCACGGTAACCAGCCGGTTTGCTTGCAACCTGGAGTACTCGGCTGGCGGATCGCCACGGCTGATCACTACGACATTCATGTCCTGCGGTAGATCTTCGATCGCTGCGCGCAGCAGCGCGTGGATGGGGGCATCGTCGGGCACGTCCTGATAGTTGTCGAACACCATCATCAACGGTGCCGGCAGAAGCTCGAAGCAGCTGCGTAACCATCGCCGAGAAAATCCCGCCAGGTCAGGCAGATACTCCGGGGTCAGGGTCGGCAACCGCGAATGCACTTGCTGGCGCTCCACTACGGGTTCGACGCTGCGTTGCAAGTAATGGAACCAAGTTGCGGGATCGGCGTCACCTTGGTCGAACTGGTACCAGGTGTGCGCCAGTTTCTTGCTATGCAAGTAACTTGCAAGTAGCGTGGTCTTGCCCGCGCCTGGTGGCCCGGAAATCCACAACAGCGGCCGTTCACGCGCGTCATCAACTAAGTTGAACAAGCGCTTTCTCGGCACTACGCCCGAAAGTCTCGGTGCACTGGTCTTTGCTAGGCGTCTTAGCTTTGCGGCCATTTGGTGACCCCGCTGATCGCGTTGAATGAGTGAGCGTGAAGTGTACGAGACCAGAGCAATCTCTCGGGTTTTGATTTCTTGTATCCGTAACCCATTCGTATCTTCTGCCTACTTAAGCTGGGCTTCTGACGAGCTACCCCCACACCAAGGAGGCGATGATGTCGAGATTGAGCAGCGCTTTGGCCGTTATGGTTTCGTGTCTTTTTAGCAACTTCGTAGCAGCGGATGATTCCGCCGGCAGCAAACCAGCTAACCCGCCGACGCTGGAGTGGGTAATGGCGTACAACCATGGGTTCACGCCGCCCGAGATCATCGGCCCCACTGCAGAGGGTTTGCGGTTCAACCTCCAAGTAAACGAAGGCTCCACGTTAGGGCCCAATTTGCCCGGCCGCATCTTACCGGGCGGTGCAGCGCGGGTGATCGTGCGCACAGACGGTGTCTGCACGTTTCAGGCTCACGCAACCGCAAAGACCGAGGACGGGGCGCTCTATCTTATTGAGGCCGAAGGCGCTTGCGATGCAGGGTCGGAGGGCTACAAGCAATTCATAGACGGTAAGGCGCCGCCGCTCATCAAGCTCTGGGTGGTTTCCAAAATGCGCAGTGCGCATCCCAAGTATGAGTGGCTGAACCGTCGACAGTTTGTGCAGTTTGGCGTGGCGGACATGAAAAATGGGACTGTTGCGTATGATGTCTATTCAATGAAATAGGAACGGGGGATGATGCAGCCTTTCCTTGAATTTTTTCGAAAACCGCGCTCAAGGTGGAGTGGCGAGAAGTGGAACGGGAATTAGAGATTGGACCAACGGGTGCATCTGATGTACAGCTTTCCTTTGTCCCCATCACAAATCGAGCTGCACACTCGCCCACGCGGGAGATCTAGTTGAGGACTAAGAAAGGAGCAGCGTGAAGTCGTTACTGACGTCTTATCGGAACATGGCGCTTACGGTCTCGGATTTCCTTCTGCGATTAATTGTTAAGGGCGTAAGAGGCAGTGAGCCGCTAGTGTGGCTCACCATCACAAGACAAGATGAAGAAGGGATGCGGCCCGTGTGCCGGTAGTCGCAAATGAATTGTCGATGGTGCAACCCCCATCGTGCGACCGTATCGCATGTAAAGTGGGGCACTCTACGTATCCGAAAGACCGATTTGGCACTGAGTCGGCGGCGGCGATCGAAGCCTAAGCAGGTGATGCGTGCATCTTTGTAGCTTGCCGGCCCAGGACTGCCACGTCTAGGATTCGACCAAATTTGAAACCAATATGAAACCACGTGCGGCGTAATCTGAAACCAGTAGGTAAAATCTATCCAGCATGCGCCTTGGGGGAAGACGATGGCCGCGAAGAAATCCCGCAGTGCAGTATCAGGCTCCGAACCGGTGCAACCGGTTGGCGACATCGCAAAGCTGTCTCGACCCAGGCTCTTTGGGGTGTTTCACCGCGAACGCCTGTTTCATCATCTCGACCAATTGCGTCAGCACCAAGTCGTGTGGGTCGTGGCGCCGCCCGGTGCTGGCAAAACCACACTGGTGGCGAGCTACATAGAAGCGCGCAGAGAACGCGGGATTTGGTATCAGCTCGATGCAGGTGACGCCGACATCTCGGCGTTCTTCTTCTATTTGAGTGAAGCGGCACGGACGCTGGCGCCAACGGCGCCCCCGTTGCCCTTGTTTACCCCCGAGTACTTGCCGGATTTAACCGGCTTCGCCCAGCGCTATTTCCGCGCACTCTTCGCCCGTATGCCCAAACGAGCCAGCTTGGTCTTGGACAACTTTCAAGACGTCGGATCGAATTCTGCATTCCATCAGGCAATCCTGGCTGGCTTGTCGGAAGTGCCCCATGGTCGCAACCTCATCGTGGTGAGCCGCGAAGAGCCTACGGGCCACTACACCCGAGGCATCGCCAGCGGCGCCATCGCCCGGCTGCCGTGGTCGGATTTACGCCTCTCATACGAAGAAACCCGGGCCATCTGCGCCGCGCGGCAGGCGCTTCCCGAATCCAGCGTGCGTGCTCTGCATGAATCCTCAGAAGGCTGGCCGGCCGGACTTGTTTTGATGCTGGAGCGCGCCAATCCCGACGCACCGGCAGATCAACGTATCGGAATGGACTCCCGCGAAGTGGTGTTCGACTACTTTGCGTCCACATTCCTGAATAACACACCGCCCGGCGATCAACGCGTGATCATGCTTCTGAGCGTGGCGCCGACCCTTACGGCTACGACGGCCGTGCGGGTAACGGGCGATGAGCGGGCGCCGGAAGTATTGGACGATTTGTATCGTCGACAACTCCTGGTGCAGCGCCTGCACGGCAGCGAGGCCACATACCGATTCCACTCACTGTTTCGCGCATTCCTGCAATCCAGAGCACGGGCGTTGATGTCCGCCGCGGAAATCGACGCTGCCAAGCTGCGTGCGGCCAGTTGCTTGCAAGCCGCCGGCGACGCCGAGCATGCCTTCACCCTATATGCCGAAGCACAACAATGGGATGAATGCAACCACATCGTGCTGCTTAACGCGCAACGCTTGTTTAGCGAAGGCCGCTGGCGCACGCTGATCGATTGGATCGAGACGCTGCCGCACGCTGTCGCTACGAGCGACGCCTGGCTTGCGTATTGGCTCGGCCTGTCTCAATTCCAGGTCAATCAAGCACTCTCGCGCACCACTCTCACGGCGGCGTTCGAGCAATTCCAAGACGGCGACGACGAACTGGGACAAATGCTCACAGCAGCATCAATCCTAATTGGCTATTACCTAGAGTACGCCGATTGGGAACATGCCGAGCCGTGGATCTTTCGCCTCGGCAATCTGCTGGAGCGCAAGCCCACGTTCCCGACGCCGGAAGTCGAGATGACGGTGTATTCCGGCATGCTCTACGGCATCGCTATTCGGCGGCCCGACCACGCGCTGTTGCCGGCGTGCATCGAACGCACCGTCGCGTTGATCGAGCGCGATCTGCAGAGCAATGCCCGCATGCTGGCCGGCTTGGCCATCACCGGTCCGGTAGCTTGTATGTTGGGCGATTTCCGCTTGTTTTATCGCGTGCGCCGAATGCTGCTTCCGCTGCTTGAAGACGAGAATCTCACCGAACTAAATCGCGCGGCGTGGCACATGACCAACGGCGCTAAGTTATCCCTAGCCGGTGAGAGCGAAGGCACATTCGAAGAACTGGAGCGCGGTGCGCAACTGAGCGCGCAGTACAACCTTCGGCAGATCGAGTTTCTCTGCCATACCTTCGCCAACATCCATGCATCGAGCTATCTGGATTTGGAACGAGCCAAGACGTCCTTACAGGCGATGCAGCAAACGGTCAACAGGGCCAGACCGCTTGAGCATTTGCACTTGCTCTTAGGTGAAGGTATGTACGAAACCCTCGTAGGCAACTTTGATGCCGCTGTGCAGCGTCATAAAGAGGCGTTGGTCGCCGCTCAAGAAGTCGGCGGTGCAGCGCATCGGTTGGTCGACTACGTGTTCCAGTGCGGCGCACTAGTCCTGGCAGGGCATGTGGATGAGGCCGAAGCGCTGGCACAAGCAGGGTTGGACTATGCGCGCGAGTGCAAAGTGGAAACATGGAGCGCTACCTATGTGTTTGTGCTGGCGTGGTGTCACTACGAACGCGGCAACGTGCTCGAGGCCGAACGCGTACTCGCCCAAGCGATCGACGCAGGCGACGATGGCAGTTATCGCTACTTCCGCTGGTTGCTGCAAGGTTGCCGCAAGATACTCGGTGTAGCGCTGCAGCGCGGTGTACGCACCCAGTCCGTGCTCAAAATCATCAAGCATTTCAAATACAACTGTCCCGATCCTATGCTAGAGCAGTGGCCGTGGCCGGTAAAGGTTCGAACGCTCGGAAGGTATGAAATCGAAGTGGACGGTGCGCTGCTGCGTCACGGGCGCAAGACACCCAAACTCCTACTGTCGTTGCTGCAATACATCATCGCGGCCGGCGGGCGTGATATCGCAGAGACTCGCATTATCGACGCCCTTTGGCCGGATGCCGAAGGCGACAAGGGCCGAGAGCGGCTGAAGCTAAGCCTACATCGATTGCGGGAGTTGCTCGGCGATAGTGACGCAATTCTATTTGGCGGCGGGAAAGTGAACCTCAATCACGAGCGCGTATGGGTCGATGCGCTATCGATGATGCGCGCGCGAGAGCATCTCGACGCAACTCGGTTTCGCGCGATCGCGTTATCCGTCTACCACGGCGATTTCTTGGCGGATGAAGCCGAGCAGGCGTGGATGTTGCCGACGCGCAATCGCTTACGCCAGCTTCACGCAGAGGCGATTCGTCTTACCACGCTCGCCGAATCGGAAACCAAAAAGACATCGGCGTCAGTGTAAGGTTGGCCTCACGCACGGGCTCGTTTGAGCCTGTAGCGCAACGCCAATCTCACTAGGAGTGATCATGACCACCGATGCATCGAAGGCGCATTACATTCGCCGCACCTTGCTTGCGTGCTTAGCCATTTTCTTGAGTTTCTCGGGACCAGCGCGAAGCGACCAAGAACGCGCCAGGCTGATCGAACAAGAAGCGGCTGGTTGGTCGCGCGACATGGATCTGCTGTTGTCCGTGTTCACGGACGATGTCGTCTACGAGGACGTCCCGCTTGGCTTGGTGATGCACGGCAAAGAAGAAGTTCGTAAGTTTGCTTCAAGTTTCTTTCACGCCTTTCCAGATTTGCGATCTGTGTGCAAAGTGATCGTCGTCGACGGTAACCATGGTTTCTGCGAGTGGCGATTCACGGGAACGCAAGCTAACGATTTGCCAAACATTCCCTCACGTGGCGGGAAGATGGATTTGCCAGGCGTTTCTGTGTACGAATTCGAGGGGAACAAAATCAAGCGCACGGTGGATTATTGGGACGCAGGTGCGCTCTTGCGGCAGCTGGGAGCGTTACCGCCCAAACAGTAATGAATGCCACGCTGCGGGACCGAAGTAAGGGACGGGTGCCGGGATTCACGCTGCGGGTTGGATCGCGCCCTACGCAAGGTAGCGTCGTGGCGTTTATCGCCATGGATGATGTTTGCTTGAGCGAGCACGTATCGTCCGACCGTGAGCTGCGCCACGTTCTTGTTGTGTTACAGAACAAGTCACAGTGATAGGGGTGTGCAATGAATAGAATTCATCGAAGCGCGGCGCTCTTGGTAAGTCTTGCGTTTTCGGATCCGCTCTTCGCGTTACCCTACCGTGTTTCGATTGACACATCACCGTTGTCCGGCACTGCAGCACAAGTCGCATTTGATTTCATCGACGGCGGCCCACCGACAAATTCTGTTGTGATCTCAGATTTTGCCACCGACGGCGCATTGGGGGGGGCGAGCACGGCCGGCGACGTGACCGGCAATTTGAGTGGTTTGCTGATGCTCGGTAACGCCAGCTTCTTCAGTGAGTATCTTGCACCCATCACACTCGGAAACGCAATCAGCTTCATTTTCGTAATCAGTCAAAGCCCCCCGGCTGCGGGCTCGCTGCCCGACGCTTTCGCCCTGTTTTTGCTTGATCCAGGCGGCGCGCCACTATTGGCGACGAGCGACCCTGCAGGCGCTGGCGCGCTTCTCGTACACGGGGTCGATGGCACACCGGCTGGCGATCTCGTCACCTACAGCGATTTGAGCGCCGGCCGCGCCCCCGTCACGATAGCCATTTCGACCGATAGTCCCGTTCCGGTGCCGGCAACGCTATGGCTGCTGGCAGCTGCGCTGCTGCCGCAGTTCCGAGCCCGATCAGCTCCGGGAATTCACCCCAACTAGCTGCGTCCGCGGCCTAGGCCAATCGAAGTAGTTGGTTCTCTGCTGTATCCAGTCTTAGCGCGCGAGGTGTCGCCATGAGTTTCTTAGAAAGTCTTGGTCGTAAGCCCCTTCGGTGGGCGTTGACGATTGCCCTCATCTGCCTTGGCGTGCTGCCTGCACTTACGCAAGAAGCGACCGACCTTGACTCAAAGGTTCGCATAAACTTCAGCGGATTCGTGCTCAATCGAACGACAGGCACGTTTGACACTCGCGCCACTTTGACGAATGTTTCACCCGACACGCTGCAATCGCCGATCGCGTTGATCGTTACCAGCATCTCTAGCAGCGCCGTCACGCTCGCTAATGCTATAGGCACGACGGCTCAAAGTAAACCCTACGTCACTGCTCCTCTGCCCGCGGGGGGGCTAACGCCAGGTGCAAGCGTTAGTGACATCGTTCTAAAGTTCAAGAACACGACGCCCACGGTCGCATTTACCTTTAGTGCTTCGGTAAGCGGTGTCCTCGCCCCTATTGCAAACGCCGGTCCCGACCTTACCGGCCAGGTGGGCAAGACCATAACCCTAGACGGGAGTGCAAGCCGCGATCCACAAGGCAGGTTGCTTACCTATTCCTGGCGCATCTTCTCTGCTCCCGCAGGTAGCAAAGCAATCCTCATCCGCCCAACAACGCCGAACCCTAGTATCACCCCCGATCTTGCAGGCACTTATCAGTTCGAGTTGAGGGTAAGCAATGGTTCGCTCACTAGCGTTCCCGATTCGATCATCCTAACGGCTACTATTTCAAATGTACCACCTATCGCGCACGCGGGTAACGATCTGAATGGCCTGGTCGGCACAGTCATTAACCTCGATGGCGCCGCAAGCAGTGATCCGGACGGCGTAGCGCTTCTCCCGCTTTGGTCGTTTGTTGTCGTGCCGGCCGATAGTACTCTTTTGGATGCAGCGATCGTCGGTCGAACAACACTCAGAGCAAGCTTTACACCGGATAAGCCCGGCAAGTACACGCTTCGGTTGCGGGTCTCTGACGGTGCGCTGACGAGCGAAGACACCGTAGAGGTGAACGTCACTACACCAAACGTGCCGCCGAACGCGAACGCTGGTGTTGACGTCTTAGTGAACCTCGGCGCTACAGTGACGCTCAATGGCAGTGATAGCGCAGATCCCGACAATGGCCCACTGCCTCTGACTTATCGATGGAGCTTCGCCGCGAAACCGCCATCTAGCACGCTTACGGATGCCAGCATCCTGAACGCAACGACACCACGCCCAAGCTTCACACCCGACAAGGCGGGCTCGTATCAAACAAAACTCACTGTAACCGACGGCGAAGCATTGCGCGAGGACAACGTAACCGTCGCGGTAAACTCGCTACCCACAGCGAACGATGACGTGGTTAGCGTGAGCAAGAATGCCGCGCTCGATATTGATGTGCTCGCCAACGATGCCGATGCAGACGGCGATCCGCTTAAAGTAAATGCCGTTACCACTCCAGCAAACGGCACCGCGGTCGTCAATTCGAATGGAACGGTGAAGTACACGTCGCGCACAAATTTTATCGGCACCGATACGTTTAGCTACACGGTAGGTGACGGGCGGGGCGGAAGCACGAGTGCCAAAGTGAGCATCACCGTAACCGATAACGGAGCGAATGCGGCGCCCTCGGTAAGAGTTACTGCGGATTCGCCGATTATCCAGGGTGAGCGATCAATTTTGAGAGGCAGTGCACGCGACGATGGCTTGCCGAATCCTCCAGGGAAGCTGACTACGCTTTGGAGCAAGGTGAGCGGACCGGGAACCGTCACCTTTGCTTCTGCTAGTTCACCTGTCACGAGCGCAGCGTTCTCAGCCGCCGGAACTTATATCTTGCGTCTGACGGCAAGCGACGGTGCACTGACGGCACAGACCGATGCAACTGTGGCGGTTACAGTGCCATTTGCTCCACCGATTCCACCGGGTGCCGTAGCCGATTTATCGGCCTCGACGAAATTTCTCTACACCGGGACAAATGCGTTGCAGAAGGGCGTCGCCCAAAACGCGATTGAAACGCTGCGTGCCGCGGTGCTGCGTGGCCGCGTTTTGACGCGAAGCGGAACGCCGCTCTCGGGCGTGAAGGTTTCGGTGCTCGGCCATCCCGAGTGGGGCCAAACGACGACTCGCAGCGACGGCTACTTCGACATGGCGGTAAACGGTGGTGGTTTGCTGACGATCACCTATGAAAAGGCGGGCTACTACAAGGTACAACGCCAAGCAGATGTGTACGTAAGGGACTACACGGTGTTTGACGACATCGTCATGGTTGCGCCGGATCCCACCGTAAGCGTCGTGGACCTGGATCAGCCTGGTATGCAAGTAGCTCGCGCGAGTGTCATCAGCGACAAAGACGGCAGTCGCCAGCTTACGTTGCTCTTTCCATCGGACGTTACGGCGCAGGTGGTGATGCCGGATGGCTCTCGCCGCCCGATCAGCAAGATGAGTGTCCGTGCAACGGAATTCACCGCCGGCACAACCGGTCCACAGGCGATGCCCGCCACGCTACCTCCGGAAAGTGCCTACACCTATGCGTTTGTTGCGACGGCCGATGAAGCGCTTGCCGCTGGCGCAAAAGATGTAGTCTTCTCACGCCCCGTTCCGGCGTACCTCGATAACTTTATCAATACGCCTGTTGGTGTGCCCGTGCCGTATGGCATCTACAACGCGGATAAAGGCGCTTGGGAAGCGGACCGCTCTGGCGTTGTGTTGAAAATACTTTCCAACTCGGGCGGCATCGTTACGCTAGATAGCGACGGCGACAATGTCGCTGACAACGCTGTGGCCTACGGGGTCAGCGAGGAAGAGCGCCGGCAACTCGCAGCGCTCTACTCGGTGGGCAAGACGGTCTGGCGAGTACTTTTGCCGCACTTCGACTCCCCTGGCGACTTCAACCACGGGGGCGGCTGGGCTGAACCTGACGATGCCGAGGATCCGAAGCAACCACACGGACGCAAAGATCCGCGTGAAGATGACACCGACTGCCGCACCGGCTCGATCATCGAATGCCATAACCAAGTACTTCGGGAAGGAGTTGGCATCGCTGGCACAGATTTCAGCCTCCACTACACAAGTGCTCGTGCCAGAGGGCGCGCGGATGAATACCGCCTCCTAATCCCGCTGAGCGGCCAGCGGGTGCCCAGGTCATTGCGGAGCATCCAGCTGGAAGTGCATGTCGCTGGAACGGTGTTCAAGCGCAAGTTTACCCCCGCGCCGAACCAGACCTACGAATTCGTTTGGGATGGCCGCGACGTGTATGGTCGTACAGTCGAAGGTGAGCAGCCGGCACTGGTTCGAATCGGCTACGACTACCAAGCAGTATTTCGCGCGGTCGGTGCGTTTCGTAGCAACCGGACGGTAAGCGGACGCGGTGCGTTGCCAGTGGGATGGAGGCCAGTCGCCAGAATCCCAGTTGCAACGCTTTGGCAAACATATCGCGCCCAGATCGGTGCATTCACTGCTCGTGGCGTCGGGTTGGGTGAGTGGACTTTAACTGAGCACCACGCTTATGACCCGGTGGGTAAAGTCATTTACTACGGCTCCGGCGAGCGGCGGAGTGCCGCCTCGCAAAGTTTTGACATCGTCGAGCACGTCGCGGGATCTCCGATCCGCCGAGACGACGGGTCGGCGATTCCGCCGTTTTTGCCGCGCCCTGATGCGGATGGTGTCCCGTCGGACTCAATAACCCTAGGAATACCAAGCGGTCTGGCGCTTGGATCGGACGGAAGTATCTATTTCGCGTACCGTGCTGGCAATGGTCCCTTTATTCGCCGTATTAGACCAGACGGAGTCGTCCAAAGGATTGCGGGAGATGCGGCTGCGAACTCAACGTGCAGAAGTGGTGGGTTTTGCGGCGATGGTGGGCTAGCATCTTTAGCCGGGTTCGTAGACCCGATTGTTACCGATGTCGGATTGGACGGCAGCGTTTATGTCGTTGAGCGTGGACGCAGAACGGTGCGCAAGCTCACACCAGACGGCAGGATCGTCACCGTGGCTGGGCGCTATCAAAACTGCGTTGCTTCAGGTGCTCTTCCGTGCTCCTCGGGAGATGACGGCCTGGCGACTGCCGCTGACTTGAATGCACCGCAAGATGCAAAACTCGCGCCGGACGGAACGCTGTTTATCTCGCTCGCAAGCGCTATTCGAAAGGTCGATCCGAGTGGCGTTATTTCCTACGTCGCTGGGGCGAGACCGTCTTCTAGCTCATTACGCGTGGGCGCCGACGGCGAAGAACCAACCGACATCATCATGCGACCATCTCGGATAGCGCTCGGGCCTGACGGCAGCATCTACTACTTCGATGGCCAGACACTTCGTCAGCGCATTCGCCGCATTACGCCGGACGGATTGGTGCGTTCGATTACTGGTGCGAGAATCGAACCTATCCCAGGTTATGCGGGTGACGATGGTCCGGCCGATGTCGCTCAAATATCGCAAGTAACTGGGTTGGCTGTTGCAAAAGACGGAACGGTGTATTTTTCGCAGGCGGGAGCCGGCACCAGTGGCGAGCCGGCAATTCGTGTAGTCCGGCCAGATGGAATCGTCGTTTCTGTAACATCCGCCTTGCAATTGCCGCGCACACCGGTCGATTCCACTGCAGGCCGTGCGACGGGCAGTGGAGGTCCTGCAGGCAATGCTTTGGCTTTTCCCGGCTACCTTGCCTTGAACCAAAGTGGCGTTCTTTATTTCATTAATGACTTGAATAGAGGAGCGCCCGCGCTGATTCGTCGAATCAGGCCGGCGCTACCCGGTTTCAATCCTGGTGACCTGAACATTGCTTCAGAAGACGGTAGTGAATTGTATGTCTTCGAAGGCGGCACCGGGCGGCACCTGAAAACGCTTAACGCTCTGACTGGGACCTTACGCTATCAATTTGCGTACGACGCCGCTAAGCGACTAGCAAGTGTCACGGATGCGTTCGGCAATACAACGACAGTACAGCGCGACAGTGCTGGCAATCCCGTAGCAATCGTGGGTCCCTTCAGCCACCGGACGACGCTCTCACTTGACACCAACGGTCTGCTGTCTGGTGTCACGAACCCCGCCGGCGAGACTGTGAAGGTGAGCCATAGCATCGACGGCCTTCTTCAGTCGAAGACCGATGCGAAGGGGCAAACGCACCGCTACGCTTTCGACACGTTGGGCCGACTGATTCGTGATGAAAATCCAGCCGGTGGCGTAAAGACCCTGAGCAGAATTGACACGCCGACCGGACGTACCATCACGCTTACCACCGCACTCAATCGTACAACGACTTATCAGGTTGAGCGGTTACCTGGCAATGCGAAGCGGCTTACGACGATAGCGCCGAGCGGCGAACGCACTGACCGAGTATTCGCCAAAGACGGATCGATCACGGTCTCACATGCAGACGGAACGCTCGACGTATATACGCAATCCGGCGATCCACGTTGGGGCATACAGGCACCGGTGTATAGCGTCACGCGCCGGTTACCCAGCGGACTGACGTTCGTGTCGAACGCTGTACGCAACATTGAGCACATCGACAAAAGCGATCAATTCAGCATTAAGACGCTGACCAATGTCGCGACTATTAACGGTCGCGCCTGGAAAACCACCTATGAAGGTCAAACAAAAACCTTGACTCTGCAAAGTCCTGAGGGCAGGCAGCAGTTCGCGACGCTCGATGCGCAGCAGCGCATTGTATCTGGAGAGAAAAAGGGTCTCGATCCCACTACTTACGAGTACGACGCACGCGGTCGACTTCAGAAAATAAGCCAAGGCGCAGCGCCAAATACGCGGGTGGTAACGTTTACCTATGGTACGGATGGGTTATTGGCGAGCATCGAAGATCCGCTAAATCAAATCACGCGATTCGGCTACGATGTAGCAGGCCGCCCCACCAGCCAAACTCGTCCCGATGGGAAGGTCGTCTTACTCGGATACGACAGCAACAGCAACGTTAGTGCGGTTACGCCACCGGGTAAACCAGTGCATCGGTTCGATTTCAATCCGACCGACCTGACCTCCCGATATTTGCCACCAGCGTTAGGATCATTGCCGGTCGCAACTGATTATTCGTACAATTTGGATCAGCAGCTGCAACGCGAGTCCCGCCCCGATGGAAAAACGATAGACGTCGGCTATGATGCCACGGGGCGAGTGCACCAGGTCACGATGCCTCATGGCGTGCAAAGTTTTGGCTATCAACCAAATACGGGTCAACTAACTAGGATAGTCGCGCCCGGCGGTGTAACGAATACCCAAGCATATGATGGCCCGCTACTGAAGGAGTTTTCTTGGAGCGGGACGATCACAGGGCGGGTCGCCCGGCAGCACGACAATAGCTTCAGTTTAGTCGCGGATACGGTGAACGGTGCCAACACCGTCAATTTCACGTATGACAACGATGGCCTATTGAAACAAGCGGGCGCATGGACGATCAACCGCGACCCAATCACGGGTTTGGTGAAGAACACGTCCATCGGAGTTGTGGGCGAGGAACGGGTATACGATAAGTTCGCGGAGTTGGTTAAACACACTACGAAGGCAGGCACCAGGGTGGTGCACGACGTTGTGTATGAAAGAGACAAACTGGGTCGTGTCGTAACAAAAACTGAGATCGTCCAAGGCGTCGCTAGTCTGTTCAAGTACGGATACGACCTCGCTGGCCGGCTCACGACAGTGCAGAAGAACGGCACGATCGTTGAGTCCTACACATACGACAGTAACGGCAATCGGCTTACAGCTCCAGGTGTCAACAATGCGTCTTACGATTCGCAGGATCGACTGCTGACCTATGGCGCAGCAACATACACCTATACTGCCAATGGAGAACTGAAAACCAAAACGACTGGAGGGCAAACTACGACTTATGACTACGATGTGTTAGGAAATCTGAGAACCGTCGTACTGCCGGATGGGAAGAAGATTGAGTACATCATCGATGGGCAGCAACGACGGATTGGGAAAAAAGTTAGTGGGTTGCTGATGCAGCGCTTTCTTTTCGACGGACGGCTTAGGATAGTCGCCGAACTTAGTAGTGCAGGTTCAATTGTTTCTCAATACGTGTACGGAAAGAGCCTGAACGTGCCAGAGTACATGCTTAAAGGCGGACGCGTTTACCGTATTGTTACCGATCAAATAGGTAGCCCTCGCTTCATCATCGATGACGCGAGTGGCGCAGTCGTGCAACAGATTGAATACGATACATGGGGTAACGTGTTGAGCGACAGCAACGCAGGTTTCCAGCCCTTTGGCTTCTCGGGCGGGTTATATGACTTGCATACAAAACTGACTCGCTTCGGGGCTAGAGACTACGATTCGCAAACAGGTCGTTGGGTAACGAGGGATCCAATTGGTTTCGCCAGTCAGAGCTCGAACCTATTTGGCTATGTTGGCAATGATCCTATCAATCGTCTTGATCCATACGGGACGGCGGATTGGACTCCAAGTCCTTGGACTTCAATTACTGGTGCTGCGGCTGCTCTAGCGGCGGCCGGTCGGGTAGTGGAAGTTGGCGGTATATTATTAGCACTCGGAAGAGTTCCATTGAGTTTGGTACCATCCGCGGCCCCGGCCGCCGCGGGTACTTTAGCATCGGCAGGCACAGTAGGTCTGGCGGGGGGAGGTGTGGTCGGCTCGTTTTTGGCCGGCTATGGAGCGGGTCGTGTAATAGATTGGGGGATTACGTCGATATTTGGGAAGACTCCTGGGGACGCTGCCTATGATCTGCTCCATCCTGAAGATAAACAACCCGCTCTCGACCCTCTTGAAAATCGGAATCCAAATGATCCATGTCCCTAGAATGGCTATGGGTACCCATTGCGATGCATGGCGTCGAGCTCGGACACAGCCATTAGTGCTACGCCGCCGACACAGCTTGCCCCCCACGTGATGCACTGAGGCAGACGATTCGATAGGTCCGTTACCGGCGATCGAATTTCGAGCAAGACACCGCGCTAAGCGCTATTCGATCGTGGGCAAGGCGTACGATATGCCGTCTCGTGTGTGTGAAATGGTGTACGGGGCCGCGCGAGTGCCGCTCTCTGTTAAATATCCTGCGACATCCTCAATCGTCCTAGAGCAAGTATTGAGAGATGTAGGCCAATCATACTTATCAGGGCTATGATCGAAAAAGACGATAAATCAAAGTCTTAGAAATGCTGGAAGTAGGACTTTTAATCCGTTGGTCGGGAGTTCGAGCCTCCCTCGACCTACCATTAGCACTTTTCACGACGGTACTTACTCCTCGCGGGGAATACGGAATCGCACAAGCTGCGGATGAGCGCTAGGGTGTTGCAATTCCCAGTTTGTTACTCTTCCTCGATTGCTCGCGAGTCGCGCCGCCTTGCCAGCCGCTTGTTCAGTGCCTGCCGCGAAATGCCGAGCAGGCTGGCGGCCACACCTTGATTGCTATCGGCCCGGCGCAGCGCCTCCTCGATGAGAGCTTGCTCAGCTTGATCCAAAGTTGGAAGCTGTTGCGGAAAGCAAGCGGTGATCGTCGCGGGTGCCGCGTCAGGCGTCGCGGAATCTTCGAACTCACTGTCTCCGGAGATCATGCTCCTGAAACTTTGCAGCGACAATGTGCCGCCTTCGTGACGCGCGATAGCGTCGAACACCATACCTTCGAGCTCGCGCACATTGCCCGGAAACGCGTAGGTCTTGAGCAATTGATACAAGGCGACCGGTATCGGCGGGGCTGTCTTGTTTAGCGCCTGCGCGGCTTTATCGACGAAGTGGTTGACGATCAACGGCAAGTCTTCCAACCTCGCTCGCAGCGGGGGCAGTTGAAGGTGATGGGTGTGCAAGCGGTAGTACAAATCTCTGCGAAAAGTGCCAGCCGCTACGGCTTTGAGCACATCGCAGTTGGTCGCGACGACGACACGCGCGCGGCTCTCGCGTGGGCGATCGGCACCCAGGGGGTAATAGGAACCATCCTGCAATAAACGCAATAGCTTCACTTGTGAGGCGGTGGCTAAGTCGCCGATCTCGTCCAGAAAAAGTGTTCCCTCTCCCGCGGAGTTGATCAAGCCTTCGCGCACGCGGTCGGCGCCGGTATAGGCGCCTTTGGCGTGGCCGAACAGCGTATCTGAGAACATCGTGTCGTCCAGCCCGGCGACATTGACCGAAACAAGTTCGCCCGCGCGACCCGAAAGGCGGTGCAGCGCGCGAGCGATAAGTTCTTTGCCCGTGCCGGTCTCGCCGGTGATCAGCACCGGTTGCGGAGATGGTCCAATTGCTTCTAGGTAGCGGAAGATGGCTTGCATGGCCTTACTCTGGGTGACGATCTCGGCAAATGCTTCCGGGTGCCGCAGCGTATCGGCGAGAAAGCGCTCCTTGAGCGAGAGCAACTCCGCGCGCAAAGCGCGAATCTCCATGGCGCGCTTGACCGAGGAAACCAAGCGATTCTTCTCGACCGGCTTCACCAGATAGTCGATGGCGCCCGCTTGCATGCATTGCACCGCGGTATCGAGATCGTTCGTTGCCGTCATCAGAATTATGGGCAAGTCGGGGTACGTCGTGGCGACTTGCTCCAGCAGCGCTTGGCCCGAGATGTGCGGCATGGAAAGGTCCAGCACCAATACGCCGATCGGCTCTCGCGCGAGCAGCGGCATCACCTGCCGGCTGTCCTCCAGTGTCTGCACCGCGGTTATGCCAGAGGAGCGCAGCACCACGCTCGCGCTGTGCAGCAACTGTGCTTCGTCGTCCACCAACAGCACCGGTAGGTTAGCTGTGCTCGGTGCGCCTGTCATTGCGTATGCGTTAAATCCAAAGAGTCTGCAAGAGAGGATGGCGCCGCGACCTGTTGTTCGGTGCAGGCGAACGCCACCCGCACTTGCGTGCCTTGGCCGAGATGCGAGGTGAAATCAATCCGTGCGTTATGTGCGCGCACTAAGGAGGAGGTGATCGCCAGCCCCAAACCGGTTCCACCGCTTGCCTGCTTGGTGGTAAAGAACGGATCGCACAGGCGCGCCAGGTGTTCCTGCGCGATGCCGATCCCCTCATCGCGCACTTGCAGCACCGCGCAGTGCTGCTTGGCGTCGAAGTAAGTCGAAACCGTCACCGCTTTGCATTTGTCGGGCAGCGCTTCCAGTGCGTTGACGATTAGATTCACGGCGATCTGCTCCACCTGCTGCGCATCGCCGCACAGGGGCGGCACATCCTCACCGAGCGCTACGCGGAAGCTATCGGTACGCTGCTTGATGAGATGCGTGAGCAAGCGCACCGCACGTTGAACGCTCTGATTCAGTTGTAGCTGCGCGTGCCCCGCTTGGCGCGGCCGCGCGAAGTCTTTGAGATCGTTGATGATCCGCTCGATGCGCAGCGCGCCGTCGTGCACATCGTGGATTAGCGTGGGCATGCTAGCGCGCATTTCGGTATACGGCAGTCCGCCCAAGGTGAACTCGCCGTTGCGCTCGCGATACTGATCCAGAACGCCGCGCGCGTCTTCCCAGGCTTCGGCCAATACGCGCGCGTTCAGCAAGATGAGCTGATTGGGGTTGTTGATTTCGTGCGCCACGCCGGACACCAGCGTGCCGAGCGCCGTCATCTTGTTGGCTTGGATGAGTTGCAACTCTTGCTCGCGTGCGGTTTGCTCCAGGCGCTTGCGCTGCGTGATGTCGCGCATGATCGCGGTGACATGGCGCTCGCCGCCGACCGACCAGGAGGACAGCGACACGTCCAGAGGAAACTCGCTGCCGCCCCTGCGGGCGCCGGTAAACTCCAGCGCATCCCGAGGCATCGCGGCGCGACCCGCGCTTGCCCAGGCGCTGAAGGCGCGCTGATGGGCGGCATGATGGCGCGGCGGCAGCAGCCGCGTAAACGGCGTGCCGAGAATCTCGTGCGCTTGGTAGCCGAAAATGGCACTTGCCCCGGCATTCCACGAGACGAGATTGCCGCCGCTATCGGCGCTGATGATCGCTTCTTTGGCCGAGTCGGCGATCGCGCGCAGACGCTCTTCGCTTGCGCGCAGCGCCGCTTCTGCTTGCTGCCGCTCGTGCATCTCGCGGTTGAGTTCGGCATTCGATTTACTCAACTGCAAAGCCGTGGCGCGCAAGCGCAAGAACTGATAGAGCAGATAGCCGAGCAGCGCGACCGCCACCGAGTACAGCAACAAGCGGAAGCGCTGCGCGCGCGCTTCCACTCGCGCCGCGTACTGCCAGACGCCGTCCTGTAGTGCGCGCACTTGTGTCGGTGTCGGCGCGCCGTGGATGTGGCGCAGCAGCGCATCGACTCGCGGCAGGATGTCGACCACGAAGCGCCCGTGCGTCACCAGCAGCTGAAACTCTGTATCGTTAGAGGTGGCGCGCGCCAAGCGGTCGAGCACGGTGTGAATTTCGCTCCCGATGCTGGTTTCCGGTGTTTGCATAAAGCTCAGCATCGAGTGCGAGAGGTGTCCGAGCTGCTGCGCCACGCCAGGGTCTTGGTCCAGCTTCGCGCGCAGCACCGCTTGAGCGTAGGTCAAATACATGAGCGAATTGCGCAGCAGCGCATTGTCGGACTTGAAGTGCTCGATGATTTCCAGCCTGCGCAGCGTCACGGCCGCAAGCGTTCGCACATGCTGGCCAAGCAGCTTGCGTGCGGCGACATCCGATGCGCTCTGGCTTTGGCTTTGCAGCGCGCCTAGATCGAGTTTCAAGTTCTCGCCCGCTTGTGCGAGTGAATCATAGTTGGGTAGCAGGCCCGCGCGCGCCAGCAGCACGTCGCGCGTCAACTGCGCGTCGTGCAACTCGAAAGTGCGCAGCGCCTCGAGCAGGCGCGCCGGCAGTGCGAGATCCGGGCTGCGGCTTTCGCGCAAGGCGTAGGTCAGCAGCAGCAACAAGCCGGCCACGATGACTGCGGGCTTCCACACGCCGCGCTTCACGGCGTCCCTGCGCTAACGGCTTTGAAGGCCGGGCCGCGATACTGACCGGTCAAAGTTCGCAGAAAGCTCACGATCGCGTTGATATCCTCGTCGGCTAGCTCGCGTCCGAGCTGAACGCGCGCCATCGTTTCCACCGCGAGCTCCAACGTCGGTGCCCGACCGTCGTGGAAGTAGGGCGCCGTCAGCGCCACGTTGCGCAAGCTCGGCACGCGAAAAACACCGCGGTCGCGCTCGACCGAAGTCACACGAAAGCGGCCTATGTCCGGAGCAGCACTTGCTGCTACGGATCCACCCGGCTCGCGAAACACTCCGAACTTTTGGAACAAATTACCGCCGATGTTTCGGCCCTGATGGCAGGCGATGCAGCCGTAAGACTTGAACAGGCGGTAGCCGCGCAGCTCCTGCGCGTCGAGGGCGTTACGTTCGCCACGCAGATAGCGATCCAAGCGCGCGTTGGGCGTGTTGAGCGAGCGCTGGAAGGTGGCGAGCGCGTGCAGCACGTTGTTCTGCGTGAGGCCATCGGCGAAAGCCGCTTCGAATAGCGCCGGGTACTGCGCATCGGCGCGCAGCTTGGCGAGCAGATCCGGCCACTTCGAGTTCATCACCGATGGATTGGTCAGCAAACGCGCCGCGTGCTCTTCCAGCGTCGTCGTCGCACCGTCCCAATTGAACGCGAAGTTGTATCCGACGTTGTAGAGGGTGGGGACGTTGCGCAGGCGCGCTTCACCGCCGGTGGCGACGCCGCGCGGCTTGCCGTCCATGCCGCCTTCGTCGAGCGGATGACATTCGGCGCACGCGCGTTTGTTGTCGCCCGACAGCCGGGCGTCGGCGAACAAACGCTTACCGAGTGCGACGCGTCGTGCGTCAAGCTCAATGGTCAACGGGATAGGTGTGATGGGCTCGGCTGCCCGCGCTGATGCCGGCAAATCCGTCGAGCGAGTGCCGATAGAGGCAGAGGTATCGCCCTGTAGCTCAGTACCAATGAGAGTAAACAGGTAGACCATACACCAGTACAAAGGATGCAGCAATTTACGCTGGCCCATCGCTGGCGATCCTTTTCTGCAATCGCGTTGCGGGCATCATCCGCGCAGCGCGCCGCCAGGTCAAGCCGGTTGTCGCAATGCACGGCGCATCGAATTGCGAATAGGATCGATCAGGTACTGCAGCGGCGTGCGCGCGTGCGCGAGGAGAAACACCTCCGCCGACATGCCGGGCCGCAGGTGCGCATCGTCGCCGAGCGCCTGCGGCGCAATCGCCACTTGCGCGAGATAGTACGGCCGCCCCGTGACGGTGTCGGTCAAACGATCGGCGGCGAGGTGGCGCAGCTCACCGCTCAAGAGTGGCATCGCCCGCGCCGGATAGGCGGGAAACCTCACTTCCGCCAGCATGCCCACACGCGCGTGCGACACATCGTCGACATTGAGCTTCGCCTCGATGATGAGCGGCGCCGCCTCGGGCACGATATCCATCAGCGCCGCACCCGCCGCGAGCACGCCGCCGACGGTGTGCACTTTCAAGTCCACGATCTTGCCCGCGATCGGTGCTACTACCTCCTGCCGGCGCGCTGCGTCGCGCGTAGACCTGAGCTGCTGCGCCAGCGTGGCGATGCGCGCTCGCGCGGCCGGCAACTCGTCTGCCGCACTCTGCTGGTACTGGCTGCGCAGGCTGTTTGTGCGCGAGCCGAGTTCGGCCAAGCGCTGCTTGGCACGCGCGATGTTTGCTTGATACTCGTTATGCTGCGCTTCGTAGTCTTGCAAACCGCGCTCCTGACGCGAAACCTGCATCTTGGAGACGAAACCAACTTCGCGCAGCGATTCGTAGGTGCGTACCTCCTCGCGCATCAGTGCGCTCGCCGCACGCTTGGCGGCGGCTTGGCGCTGCAGACCGTCGATCTCCTGCCTGATCTGCGCTGCCTGCTCATCGAGTAGCGTTAGCTGCTCATCGAGGGCGCCGCGCTTGGCGGCAAACGCCGCGCGCTCCGACTGCATTGCGCTTGCCGCGCTTCGCTGCGAACCGATGGCTGTGAGCGCCGCCGGAAAATCGATCTGTTGCGCGCCTACGCTTTCGGCCTCTAGGCGCGCTGCTTTCGCGGTTTCGGCATCAAGCTGCACCGCCGCCGACTCCGCTTGCGCCGCCACGCTCTCATCGCCCAGCAGCACCAGCGGGCTGCCCGCGGCCACGCGCTGCCCTTCCTTGACCAGGATGGCTTTGATGATGCCGCCTTCGCGGTGCTGCACCGTCTTGCGGTTATCTTCCACCTTCACGTAGCCGGGCGCGATGATCGCCCCGGAGAGTTGGGCGAGACATAACCAAGCCCCCGCGCCGCCCACTGCAACCACCAACAGCAGCAAGCCAAGGCGGATAGTCTTGCTGGCATCCGCGGCGGGATGCAGCACAGCTTGAGAAACAATCGAAATGTTGTTCATCGTGCACCTCCGGCGACCAGTTGGGGGAAGGAATGAGCGCGGCTTTCGGCAACGGGCGAACCCTCGTCGATAGACGAGGCTTGAGCGACAGGCGCCACGCGCCGCATGATCTCGGCGCGCGCGCCGAAGCTTGCGACTTGTCCGCCGCTGAGCACCAGCAGTTTGTCCACTTGCGCCAGCAGCGAGGGCCGATGACTAACCACGATCAGTGTGACGCCGGCGCGTTTCAGTTCTTGCATCGCTTCCAACAAAGCGTGCTCGCCGGCGGCGTCCAGCGCCGTGTTCGGCTCATCCAAGATGACCAAACGCGGATCGCCGAACAGCGCGCGGGCCAGCGCGATGCGTTGGCGCTGCCCGCCGGAAAGTGCGATGCCGCCCGCGCCGAGACGCGTGTCGTAGCCGTCGGGCAACTGCAGAATCATCTCGTGTGCATGCGCGCGCTTGGCCGCCTCGATGATCGCCTCACTCGTGGTTTCGCCAAGGCGCGCGATGTTTTCAGCCACCGTGCCGTCGAAGAGCTGCGCCTCCTGCGGCAGATAACCCAAGTGCTGTCCGAGGTCTTCACGCGGCCAAGTGGCGATGTCCGCGCCGTCGAGCCGCACCACACCGGCGTTCGGCTGCAGCCAGCCGGTCAGCACGCGCGCCAGCGTCGACTTGCCCGAGCCGCTCGGCCCGATGAGACCCAGCGCTTCACCCGGCTCCAAAACAAACGACACGCTTTTCAGAAGCAGCGTGTCGACGCCTTGGGGCGCGTAGCTGGCGCGCTCCACCTGCAAGCGGCCCAGCGGCGTAGGCAGGCGCGTCGCCGCTGCGTCTTCGCCCTTAGCCCCAAGCGACGCATCGAGGCGCCGATAGGCTTCGCGCGCCTCGATGAACGCGCGCCAAGTACCGATCGCGGTTTCCGCCGGAGCGAGTGCGCGTGCGAGGATGAGCGTGGCGGTCATCATGACGCCCGCGCTGGCCTGCTCATCGATCACCAGCATCGCTCCACCTGCCAGCATGGCTACTTGAACCAGCAGGCGCATGAACTTGCTCAATGACGCGATCAGACTGCCGCGCTGCGTGGTGCGCACATTGGCGTCTACCACGGCCTCGTTGCGTTGCTGCCAGCGCTGCTGGATGTAGCGCGTCAACCCCAGCACGCCGACCAACTCGGCGTTGCGCGCGCCGCTGTCGATTTCGTTTGCCGCCAGCCGCGCCGCAGCTTGCGTCTCGCGGATGGGCCCGCGCGTCAACTTCTCGTTGCAGTAGGCGAGTAGCAGAAGCGCGCAGGCGCCCGATGTAGCGATCAGTCCAAGCTGCGTATGGAACAGAAAAATTACCGCCAGGTACAGCGGTGCCCACGGCGCATCGAACAGCGCCACGATGCCGGGCCCGGTCAGGAAACCACGCAGCGTCGCCACGTCCTTTAGTTCGCCCGCCGCCGCGCCGCGCTGCAACGCCACCCGATCCAAGATGCGCCTCAACGCCGCGGGCGCCGTCAAGCCTTCCACGCTCACCCCTGCGGCGAGCAACAGCCGCGCACGCAGCAAATCCAACAGCAAGAACACCAGCAGCGCCGCGACCGCGCCGATCGACAACGCTGCGAGCGTCTCATGCGAGCGGCTGGTGAGCACGCGATCGAACACTTGCAGCATGTAGAGCGGCACAGTCAACTGCAGCAAATTGATGATCAGACTAAACACCGCGGCGAAGGCGAAGTGCCGGCGGCAGTGGCGCAGGAAGCTTTGCATCATGGCTGCGCTCCATCTCGGTCCGGTGTCGCGATGGGTGTCATGGGGTGTCTCCTTTTACCTTCGATGCCTGCCTATGCCGTTGCATGTGTTGTGCCAAGCGCGCGAGGTAAGTCCAAACCAGCTTGCAATCAAGCTGTTGCCGTGGTTGGCCTGGCCGGAACGAGCGCTAGGGGATGCGACGAAAGTTACAGATCACAGGCGGTGCGGTGTGCTCGCCTGAAAATGCTGTCAGCTTTCGTCGCTCGCGCAGCTTGTTCGGATACGAAGCCGATTCTCGCTAAGCGAACATGACCCCGATATCCGCATCGATCCACAAGGTCGTGCCGTCGCCGCTGTAACTGTGATAGAGCTCTCTACCGATTGTGACGTCCGTGGCTTGTCCCCAAGTTCCGCTCACTGTTACCCGATCATCCGCTGTTCCTATGACACGGAGAATCGGGAAATCGCCCATCGCGCGTATGTCGCTTGCGCCGAGCCTAATGGATTGCGTCCCCGCCGCGCTTAAATCAACGGCGTCGACGCCGGCGATGCGATCGTCGTCGATGGCGGTTAGATTGAGAAGCTCGTTGTTCTGGGTCACTTTGATAGTGTCCAAACCGGACTGCCCAAACAGGCGCGTGCCGGCCGGCGCGAGATCGGCAGCATCGAAGATGAACACATCATCGCCATTGCCACCCACCAGCGTATCGGCGCCGGCGCCGCCGTCGAGCACATCGTTACCGTCGCCGCCGTGGAGCATGTTCACACCGCTGTTGCCAATGAGCTTGTTCGCGAGCGCGTTACCGGTGCCGTTGGTAGAGCCGCCACCTTCAAGTATCAGGTTCTCCACGTTCGCGCCCAACATGTAATGCATGGTGCTGCGCACGGTGTCGGTGCCTTGCCCGGGAGCCTCAGTCAACTTGTCGCCGTTGTCATCCACGAAGTAGGTATCGTTGCCATCACCGCCTGCCATGGAGTTGAGACCCGTGCCGCCATCGAGAAAGTCGTTACCTTCATTACCGTTCAGGACGTCGTTGCCTGAATCGCCATAAAGCGTGTCGTCCCCGAACCCGCCATGCAAGCTGTCGTTGTCAGCGCCGCCTTCGAGGCGATCGTTTCCGGTTTGTCCGTACAGGATGTCGTCGCCGGAGTCGCCTTGGACGGAATCGTTACCCGACCCTGCAACAATTTGATCGTTACCGCCCCAAGCGAAGAAGCTATCATCGCCACCGCCCATGTCCCAACTCTCGCCGGTGGGTACCGCTTTGTTCCCTATATCGGGCCCGTCGGTCCATACCGGCGTTTTGTAAGTGTTGTTGTGATCTGTCACGGTGTATCTCCTTTCGTCATCACGTTTGCGTATCAGCTGCAGTCGTGATGATCGCAATTGGCATGCCAGATTCTCGTATTGCCTCGGACCCTGCGCGCGCTCCATCGGGAAACTAGGCCGGGTGAGGCTCGTCGGGCGCTCGTCCTGGACCCGCCGTTGTCAAGATGCGTCGCATCTCGGTGCGACGCCAAGCGACAGATCAACGCCGAGTGGGCTGTTGCGCGTCGCGTGCGCAGCGCGCAAAGCGCATGTGGATCGCGCAGGAGCGCCTGTGCCACGGCGTCTGGAACATAGCTTGCTAGCGCTTGAGCGTAGCTGCTACCCATGTAGCGCAGTTGATCAACGCTTGAGAGGTAACAATGAAAGTGCGACTACTGTCCGCAATCGAGCATGCGGATTACATTCAGAAAGTCAAACAAGGGGTAGTGACCGAACTTGGTATTACCCCTAACACCGTGGCGACCCAAGTCTTCAACCACCGACTTTACTTGGGACTGTGCGACAACGACGCTGAACGTCCACTGGGACTATTTGAAGCTGAATTCTCCGATCAAGTCTTCGTCGATAGCGCGCATTCTCCACTGGCGCACATGCCGGTACTGGCGAAGCACTGTCGCTTCAACGAACTTGCCAATTTGCGCACCATCTATGTGGATCCGAGTCTACGCTGCAGATCAGCCGGCTACCACTTTCTATACTTGGCCATGGCCGTCGTCTTGCATCGCCTCGGCGCTCGCTTCGCCATCGCAACCACCGCGACGCGGAACAGCAACTTGATCAACCTCTATCGGAAGACCGGTGGCCGCTATATTGCCAAGTACAGCTGTGCAACCGATCCCGAAGATGCCCAAGCGGTGATCGCCTTCAGCGTGCGGCAGACATTAAACAACCCGAGAATCAAGCGCGTTGTCCGGTGCATAGAGATCGACGACGTGGAGCTGCGCGCAATCCGTAAGACACATGCTTTTGTGTGAACGGTTTTGCCGGGCAGCGACTTGTCCCCAGAGTCGAGCACATAGAGATTGAGTTGATCGCTTACGCTCCTCGGATTGACGCGGGGTGCAGCGATCCGCGTCCACCACTTGTTCTAACGTAGGTCTTCTTCCCCCTCCGCCCTCTCCCTTCCTCCAAGGCCAAGGGGACGCGCGGGTTCACGGGTGAGGCCACACGATGGCGCCCCCCTCGCGCCACAGAGTCCGAGCCTCCTCGCTCTACGATGAACCTTGACAGCCAGGCTCTTGAGATCAGCCGCTGTCGCCTAACGTCGCAATTCCTCGCATCGCGCTCGCCGCACCGACCCCACCGTAACGCTTTGACTTATTACCATTAACCGCGACGCCGGCGCGTTGGCACGCGAGGTGCAAATGGAGTCTGGTGCAACCAACTCAGGAAGGGGAACAGCAATGGACAAAACGGTGTTGGAAGTACGACCTGCCGCGCCTCAGGATGCAGATAAGCTCGCGCCGCGCTTGAGACGCGCCGATCGAATGGAAGTTCAAGCCAACTCCGGCAGAGACCCGCGCCTCGCGATGCGAGAAGCAGTAGCGGATTCGGTGCCGGCCTACGCTCTATTGGGGCCGTATGGTGAAGTGATCGGATTGTTTGGAGCACTGCCTCATCCACGATACAAACGGGCAGGCAGCATTTGGTTATTAGGCTCCGATGAGCTCGTTGCAAACCCGCTGGTGGCGCTGCGAACAGCAAAGCTTTGGCTGGGGCGCATGCATGAGCACTACCCCGTGCTCGGCAACTTCATCGACGCGCGCAACACGCTTCACATTCGATGGCTGTGCTGGCTGGGATTTCGGATGTTGCGACGGGTGGAACGCTTCGGCGCAGAGCAGCGACCGTTCATTGAGTTTTGCCGAGCGCAGCGCAAGCCCTACGCGTTGAGCTTTAGTCTGCCCAGGTCAGACCGACTGGCGTAGACGCAAAGAATGCGGTTATTTCGATAAACACTTACTGAACTTTGAAAGGAATTGATGATGTGCGACCCCGACAAAAAAGGCCCAGGCTTTACCCCGGTAGGATACGAGTGGGGTGACACGATCATAGGCGGTGACACCAACCAATTTTCCGACGGTCGAGGCGGTGATGACTTCATCGACCTGGGCGGAGGCGACGACGTCCTGCGCGGTGGCACCGGCAATGACCATTTACTCGGCGGCACCGGCAATGATCAGCTGGATGGCGACGCCGATCACGACACCTTAGAGGGTGGCGCCGGCGTAGACGTCCTTTTTGGTGGAGACGGCGATGATCGGCTCTATGGCGAGCACATGGAATCCGAAGCCGATGGTGCCAGTGATGAACTCCACGGTGGCGCCGGTTCGGACCAGATCTTTGGCGGGGGTGGCGCCGACACCCTCGGGGGTGACGACGGCGACGACGCCTTGGAGGGTGGCAGCGGAAATGACCTGCTCCACGGTGGCACGGGAGGCGACACGTTGCGTGGCGGCACCGGAGATGATTACTACGTCGTGGATGACACAAGGGATGTGGTCGTTGAAGTTTCCGGCGAGGGACTGGATACCGTTCAAAGCTCCATCAACTTCACGCTTTCGGACAACATCGAAAACTTGGTTCTTGATCCGTCGTTGCTATCGATCAATGGCACGGGCAATGCGCTGGACAACGTGATTCGCGGCAACGCCGGGAACAATCGACTGGACGGCAAAGCCGGCGCGGATACCATGACCGGCGAAAGCGGTAACGATACTTACTTTGTCGACAACCCCCTTGACCGCGTCGTAGAACAAGCCGGCGGCGGCACAGATACTGTTGAGGTCACTTTGAACTACACGCTCTCTACGAACGTGGAACATTTGCTGCTAAGCGCGTCTGCCAACGCCCTGCGCGGCTCCGGCAACGAACTGAACAACCTCATCGTCGGCAACGGCCATGGCAACACACTGCACGGACTGGACGGTGCCGACAACCTATTAGGGGCTGGCGGCGATGATGCGTTGTTCGGTGGCATCGGTGATGACCGGCTCAACGGGGACGACGGAAATGACTTTCTGGATGGCGGCGCCGGGCAAAACTCAATGGTTGGTGGCAGCGGCGACGACACCTACGTGGTCGAAGACAATGGCGACACGCTCACCGAAGCAAACGGCCAAGGCACCGACACCGTCCGCAGCAGTATCGCTTACGCGCTCGGCACTAACGTGGAGCACTTGGTGCTCACCGAGCCAGCGGGATCGGTGAACGGCATGGGTAACGGGCTGGCGAACGTTCTTACCGGCAACGGCCACGTAAACTTGCTTAGCGGTGGCGATGGAAACGACGTTCTGGACGGCGGCGCAGGGGCCGATACTTTGGTAGGCGGTGCTGGTGACGACGTGTTGGTTTTCGATGCGGCGGATCTAGCTATTGCAGGCGGGCGTTGGTTCGGTCAAGCGGGCTTGGATAGCGTGCGCATGGGGCAAGGACAATCGTTGGATCTTGTCGCCTTGAGCGATGACGCAATGACAGGCGTTGACGTCATCGACCTTAGCGCGATCGGCGGCAACGGCGTTACTATCGCCGCAACCGACATACGCGCAATGAGTGACGCTGCCACGCTGCGCATTACTGGCGATAGGGCAGACAACGTCGCCGCGCTAGGGAATTGGTCTGAAAGCGGCGATGTGCTGATCGGCGCCCAGTTGTATCACAGTCTCAGTGCGGACGGCGTAAGCCTGCTGATCGACACCGATATCGGCTTAACGTTCCTACAGCCCGGCGGCTAAAAGTGCGCGACTCGCCCCTGGGTATTGAGCAGCGCGTTCGGCCAGTCGGCGGACGCAGCTTGCCCCGGGGCTGAAGCGTAGCCACTTGCCCGGAGGGATTGCTGGTGACGTTTCTGCCGTGTCAATCAAGCGATGGAAGATGACCATCACCACCGGCGCGCGCCATCAGCACGTCGCGCGCCGGTCCGGCGTCGTGCAGTGCGAAAGTTCGCAACGCTCGTCGATCCGTGCGCGCAGTGCCAAGCCGGGCACTCTGCTCTGCAATAGCAGGTACGTCAACAGCAGCAACAGCGCTGCGACGATTGCAATTGGTTCCCAGATTCCCAGGTCGTGCGCATCAGCGTGTTCCTGCAGCCAAAACGGCCACGGGCTTACCCTTGTATTCACCGGTGAGCGTATGCAAGAAGCGCCTGATCACCTGCACTTTCTCCTCGGCGAGCTGCCGGCCGACCTACACCTTCGCCATGGTATCGACCGCCACCTCCCGCGTCGAGCGCGCGGCCGTAATGAAAATACGGCGCCGTGAACCGACATTGCGCATGCTGGCACGCGAAACACATGGTGGCCGCGTTCCACCTTGGTTAGGCGGTAGGGCCAGACATCCGCTTCACTGTTCTTTTCCGGTCGGTCTTGGCGCACGCCCGAAGCGCTGGAACGAATTGCCGCCGACGTCCATGCCTTGGTGGCATGCCACGCAGCCGTACGACCTGAACAACTGATCGCCGCGCAACTCATCTCGTGTCGGCGCGCCACGCTCACCGCGCAAGTGACGGTTAGGGGCGCGTTGGGCGTGACCAGAGAGTGCGCGCACACGCGCCGCATAGGGGAGGAGCAAGCGTGCTCGCGATGCGACTAGGGCATCGCGGCCAAAGGCCGCTCCTACAGAAGCGCACTTGGGTGACGTCCCGGCCGTGCCCAGCAAGCGGAAGCTGACACGCTCGCCGGGTGCACAGTGAGCGACCCCGCCCTCACGCCGCATTGTCCCGCGCTAGCGCAAAGCCCTCGACACTACTAAAACGTCACCGCAATGTCCGCATCCACCACCAAGCTCGCGCCTGCGCTGGAGTACGTGTCGTAGAGTTGGCCACCGATCTGCACTGGCTCGCCTCGGCTCCAGCTTCCTGTTGCGGCGACTTGATCCTCGGCGGTGCCGTCGACACGCAGGCTGGAGGCATCGCTTATCGCTTGGATATCGCTCGCGCCCAGGGTAAGCAAGTTGGCGCCGCGGTCGTCGATGGTGTTGATGCCGAATAGACTGATGACGTCGATGCCCACGATTTGGTCGTCACCCAATGCGGTCAAATCCAGCGAGAGTTCACCGCCGACACTGATGCTGTCCGCACCAATCTGACCGAACCAACGCCCTCCGGCAGGAGCTAAATCCCCCGCATCGAAGACGAACACATCGTCGCCCGCGCCACCTACCAACGTGTCAGGGCCGCTGCCGCCGTCGAGCATGTCGCTGCCGTCGCCGCCATCCAGATAATCGATGCCCTCTTGGCCGACGAGATTGTCGTCGCCCGCGCCGCCGAGCAGATAGTCTGCGCCATCGCCGCCTTCTATGAGGTCATTGCCGCCTTGACCGAATAGCCGGTCGTTACCCTCCAATCCAAACAAGAAGTTGCCATCCTCGTTGCCGGTGATCTGATTGTTCAGCGCGTTGCCTATGGTCCAAACGACATCGGCCGTGGGAGTCAGCGCCACGTTCTCCAGGTTGGCTGCGAGCTGATAGACCAGGCTGTCGTGGGCAACGAGCACAACGGTGTCATTGCCTCCGCCGGCGGTCTCGCTGCCGATGGTGTCGCCGACACTCACGTAGTAGGTATCGTCGCCGTTGCCGCCTTGAAGGATATCGCTCCCCGCGCCGCCATCGAGCAGGTCCGCGCCTTCACCGCCTAGCAAAGTGTCCGTGCCGCCGCCGCCATAGAGCGCATCGTCGCCGCTCTCGCCGTCGATGTAGTCGTTGGCATCTTCGCCGTAGAGCTGGTCGCGTCCCGCACCGCCAATCAGCGAGTCCGAGTTGGCGCCGCCGTAGAGGCGGTCATCGCCGTTGCCGCCGTACAGTTCATCGAAGCCTTCTTGTCCGTACAGGATATCGTTGCCGTCGCCGCCGTTGACCACGTCATTGCCCATACGGGCGAGTACGGCATCGTTGCCGCTGCCTCCGACATATCGATCATTGCCCTCGGTCAGGTGGGTTGCTATGGGGAGGGATCCTTTGGCGCCGCTACCTTTCACTGCTTGCATGTTTCACTCCTTCGATTGCGCATGGGTCAAATAGATACGGGTCGATGATGCGTGCGACCCCAAGGCCTGTCTCACGGATCGATCGAAGAAGCGTCCCACGTGAGCGGGACAGCTTCTGCAGCACTGGCGGTGCAAGCGCAGTGCCAAGCGCGATCGATCGCGACAAAGCGCTTTTTTGTCAGAAACATAGAGACATTCGTGCGACGGCGCATCGACTCTGGTGGGTGCGTCGCACGTTGACAGACAGAGGCACTGCCTCGTGGATCAACGGAACTTAGCTCACCCGTGTCGATGGGTGCAGGCGTTGGCTTCAGAATCTGCCATGCGTGACGTGTCAACTGTCGTCGCAACCCCGACTATCCATGCGGATGGCTTGGTCGCCGCGGGTATCGTCATGATCGTAAACTTAGTTTTGTCGTCGCACGCTTGATGGCATGCAGCTTGCCTCGCATGGAATGTGCTCCAAGCGTGACGCTCGCTCAAGCGAAGCCGACGGCTTGGGGTTTGCGCAAATCCGATATTTCATGGAGAGCATCATGTTCATCAATTTTTCAGATTTGGATGACGCCTGGCTTGCAAACTCTTTTTCTGAAGACGACGAAGTCTTCGGCAATGGCGGCAATGACTATCTGGAGGCGCGGGAAGGCAATGACGTCCTGCATGGAGGTGACGGAGACGATGAGCTTGAAGGAGGGGCGGGCCGTGACATTTTGTACGGAGGATCGGGCAATGACAGTGTGTCTGACGGGGGTGGCGGCAACGACACGCTTTTCGGAGACAGCGGAAGGGACTCTTTGGACGGCGGCGAGGGGGCGGACTTCTTGGACGGCGGCACCGATGATGATTATCTGCTCGGTGGCGCCGACAACGATAACTTGAACGGCGGGGACGGTAACGACTCGCTTGATGGTGGCAGTGGCGACGATCGACTGTTCGGACAATCCGGCAACGATACGCTTCGGGGAGGCACTGGCTGGGATGGGCTTGACGGCGGCGCCGGCGACGATCGCTACATCGTAGAGGACTTCAATGACACCATCTTTGAGGCCACGGGCGGCGGCGTCGACCGGGTGGAAAGCTCGGTTACACACGTATTGGCGGCCAACGTCGAATTTTTGACTTTGACCGGCACGGCGGCGATCAACGCAGTGGGAAACTTGCTCGATAACCAAATTGTCGGCAACGCAGCCAACAATGTCCTCTCGGGAGACGCCGGTAACGATCTTATCTTCGCCGGCGCCGGCAACGACCAGATTAATGGTGGCAGCGGCGCGGACTATATGGACGGCGGCGCTGGCGATGATAGCTACGTTATCGACAATGTCGCCGACCGCGCCATCGAAACGGCGGGAGGTGGTATCGACAGCGTCACCGCCCGCGTAAGTATGTTTCTCGCCGCCAATGTCGAGAAGCTCTCGCTCGACGCCGGTGCCGGCGCCATCGACGGCGGCGGCAATGCACTCAACAACAAGCTCATCGGCAACGGCTATGACAATACGTTGATGGGGCAGGACGGTGATGATCAGTTGTTCGGCATGGCCGGCAACGATCTGCTCGACGGCGGCACGGGGCTTGACTACATGGAAGGCGGCTTCGGCGACGATAACTACCTCGTCAATGACAGCGGCGACACGCTGATCGAGGCTGCAGGCCAAGGCATCGACACCGTGCGCAGCACCATGCACTACATGTTGGGCGATAACGTCGAGCAGCTGAGCCTGGAAGGGATTGCCTCGATCAACGCCACCGGCAACGCGCTCGACAACGTGCTGCGCGGCAATTTCGCTAACAATGTTTTGGCGGGCGGCGCCGGTGCGGACACTATGCTTGGCTCTCTTGGTGACGATACCTACGTTGTTGACCAAGCCGGCGATGTGGTGAGCGAGCTGGTGGGACAAGGCAACGATAGCGTTGAGAGCCTCATCAACTACCGGCTGGGCGATAACGTTGAGAACTTGACACTCACTGGTGCCGGTGCCCTTAACGGCTACGGCAACGAGCTTGCGAACCGGATCACCGGCAACGGGGCCGACAATGATCTCGCCGGCGAAGGCGGCGACGATCAACTGTTCGGCGGCGCGGGCAATGACAAACTAAACGGCGGCGGCGGCGCCGATGTCATGGACGGTGGATCGGGCGATGATCGCTACATCGTCGACAACGCAGGTGATCAAATTGCTGAAGTACTTTATGGCGGGATCGACGGCGTCACTGCGCATGTCAGCACGGTTCTATCCGCGAACGTGGAAGATATGCTGCTGGCGCTGACAGCGGGTGCTATCAACGGTACGGGCAACAACCTCAACAACCACATCACCGGCAACGATGGATCCAACATCCTCGACGGCAGCAGCGGTGCGGATAGCTTGGAAGGCCTGGGCGGCGACGACACTTATGTCGTCGACGATATCGGCGACGTCGTCATCGAGTTTCCCGGTGCCGGGTTCGATACGGTGCAAAGCAGCATTCACTACACCCTTGGCGCAACGCTCGAAGCGCTGCGTCTGACCGGAACAGCCGACCTGAATGGCACCGGCAACGCGCTCGAGAACACTTTGAGCGGCAATGCCGGAAAGAACACACTGCTCGGCGGTGACGGTACCGATACGCTGTTTGGCGCTGCTGGAAACGACAAGCTCGACGGCGGCGCCGGTGCCGACACGCTGCGCGGGGGCAGCGGTAACGACAGCTTCGTCGTCGACGACACCCTCGATATAGTCGAGGAGAATGCGAACGAGGGCGTCGATAGCGTGCAAAGCAGGGTGAGCCATACGCTCTCGGCCAACGTGGAGCACTTGAGCCTTACCGGCACCGCGGCAGCCGAAGCCACCGGCAACGTGCACAACAATACGTTGACCGGTAACAGCGCGCAGAACGTGCTCAGTGGTGGCGCGGGCAACGACACCCTCAATGGTGGCGGCGGCGCGGACATTCTGCTGGGCGGCGACGGCAACGATACATTCACCTTTGATGCGCTTGATCTCACGCTTACCGGCACGCGATACGACGGCGGCGCGGGCAGCGACACGCTGCGCCTCACCGGCGGCGGCAAGTCGCTCGATTTGACCGCGCTGGCCGACGATCGTGTCATCGGTATCGAAGCGATCGACTTGACCGGCAGCGGCAGCAACAAGCTTGCTTTCAGCGCGAGCGACCTCAAAGCCCTCTCAGACACCGATGCTTTGCGCATTGACGGCAATGCCGGCGACGTGGCGAGCATCACCGACGCCGGCTGGACGCCGGGCGCCGATCTGAGTTTCGGTCAAAACCTTTATCACACCTTCTTCAACGATGGCGCGACGCTGTTGATCGATTCGGATGTCGCTTCCACGCTTGTTTCGTGAGCTCTGACGTAAGGAGATCAGCATGATTACGCAACGCAAAGCGTCATGGCGCCAAGCCATCTCGTTACTACCTCTATGCCTCGCCGCTACTGCGGTAGCCGCGGCCCCCATCCGCTTTATATATGAAGACGTCATTGATTTTTCCAACGTCGTAGGCGTCTCCGGCGGAGATCCAGTGAGTGTTGTCCTGACCCTCGACAACGGAAGTAGTAGCCATCAATCACAAGTGTGGACGGCAACGAATCTCATATCGGTGGCTTTTAGTTTCGGTAGCGGTGCATTGTCGACGACTTTCCTCGCGCCGTTTGGCGACGGGGTACTCACTAACGTCTTTGGGGTCTTTGCGACAGACTTCAGCGGTTTACTCACTGCCGTGCCGAGCCGATGGAGCGATTTTGATGTTGGTTCTAATCTCGTTACGACTCTTGTTGATGCGCCCGAGGCATGGAATCTGAACAGCACCCTGGAAGGAGCACCTGAGGTGTACTTTACGAGTTCAGCCGAATTGACTTTCGTAAACAGAACTCTGATAGGCAGTGCAGATGCTTGGAATATCGCTCCGCATACCATTTCCGCCCCGACGTCGCTTTGGCTTACCGTCTTAGGTGGAGCAGGCATTTTTTTATCGAGATGCTTTCGCGGACAGGGCCCTAGGCGCTGAGGTGTTCGAGCAGAGTAGAGGCTAAGGCCTCTGCGCGCCGTAGCCGATAAAAGGAGTGGCTGCCGATCCACATCGCTGGTGATGCGGCATTGCTAGACCCGGGTATCGAAGAGCCGCTTCGTCATGTGCTGGGTTCGCGAGCTGCGTTGGGCGCCACGCCGAACGCAGTTCGCGTGTGCTTGCCTGCGCAGCACTAGCATCGCCGCTCGTCGCTTCGTCACAGATTTTCTCGACGTTCTCGCTTTGGCGCGCACTGCCAGGATATTCGGTCCATCCGCAGATGTTGTTATTCGAAGGATGGTTCTGGGAGACAGCAAGAGGTTTTTGAAGCAACCCCGCGAAGCTCAGTCGTCACTCCAGCGCGGCGGACCCCACGCTCAGCCGCGCGCCGCAGATCGAGGCGATGCTGGTATCCACCGCTTCCGTCCGCGACAAGACTTGACAGCGACACCCTTGCGCCGAACCCCTGTCGCCGAACGTCGCACCTTCTCACCCCGCCCCCTCAGCGCCGACTTCGCGTAACTCGTTGACTTAGCACTACTACGCGTATCACCAGCAAGTTGGCATGTGGCGTGCAAATAAGTCGGTGTGAATGAAGTAGCCAAACGAGCAAACCCAACGGAGGCAAGGCCATGGAACTCAACTCACTGTATCTGCACTTTCTTAGCGCGATGTTCGTGTTTTGGAACAGCGTGCGCATCTTGACCTACGTACCGACGATTCTGAAGCTGAAGCGTCCCGGTGCAAGCGCCAATGACTACAGCCTAGCGACGTGGGCGTCATGGGTGTTTTCCAACGGTTTCTTCGCCTTGTATCTGTGGGAACAAAGCCAGCGCGAACTCAACGCCATGGTGATCTTGAACTGTGGCAATACGCTGATGTGCTTGGCTACCTGTTACTACATCGTGAAGCTGCGTGACCGTAAGCAGTCGGACCAGATAACAGATGGTCACCTCCGTGTCACGCCGCCCGATCCGAATCGGCCCTTGTGTGACGCAACTTTGGCCGCCTAGCGCCGGCATCGATCACTGATATTCATCTCCAACCTCACTGCTATCGAAAGGATGATCATGAAGCAAAGCTTTCACTACTTCATCGGCGTCGTGCTGTGTTGTTCCGTCTCCGTCGCGCGGGCGGCGTGCCCGGTATTCGACGGCAGGATCTTTCTGAATTCCGTCGAGTATAACCAAGCGGGGGCGCCAATTGCCGCCATTTTCGGCTATGAACTCAACGCGAGCGCACCCATTACGCTGTCCGCCGGCGGCCCATGCAACTTCTTCTTGCCGACTAACTTTCGCAAGGGCCTGATTGGGACTTTCGAGCCTGGGCTGCATGAACGCGCTTTTCGTGTCGAAATGCTCGCAACCGAAACCCTGCTCTTCTGGTTCCTCAGTGACCACTCAGCAGGGGTCGATCTCAAGACTGCACGACCGTCCTCGCCGGTTGGGGTGCAGCCAGATCTTCCACCGGCAGTGGTGGCGCGGCCTTATTCGCAGCAGCTCCTCGCCAATGGCGGGAAGGGCGTGCTCACTTGGTCGGCGCTGGCACTACCCGATGGCTTCACGCTTTCAAGCGACGGCAAACTCAGCGGCACGCCAAGCAAAGCGGGGCAGTTCGCTGTCAGAGTCGGAGTGAGTGATGGGACGACAACGGTGGCGAGCGCCTATGCGCTAACCATCGCAGACACACTCACCATCGACGATGCGGCATCAACGCGGGCACCTGGGTCTGCGCCGCAGCTCCGGCTCGTGAGCGCAGCGACGAACTCTGTCAATGCCACGGCCCAGTGCGGCGCGACGGAGTTGGTCGTGGCGGGTGGCGGTACGTGCAATGTGCCCAACAACAGTTTTCTACGGGGCGTTTTGTCCTCGAGTCAACCTATCGCCAACGGCTGGGCAGTGAAATGCGGCTTTGGCGCAGCCACAGCGGTTGCAGTCTGCGGCCTGCGATAGCGTACGGTAAAGGAGTAGCACTGAAACCCAGGAATATTGTGGCGGCTCTGGCCGCATTCAGCGCGTTTGTTGTGGTGGCAGGTCCGGCTGCGGCGCTGCGCGTGTCGTTGGATACGCTCGCGGAACAAGTGAAGAGCCTCGTTGCGAGACTAGCCACATTTGAAGGCGAGAACACGCGGCTTAAGCAGTTGTTCGTGCATTTCAGCAGAGACGGGAACGAGAACGCCAACACGGCATGTGGGCTGTTCAGCAGCGTAAGCGGCGGCCTAGGGAACACAGTCGGTGGCTTTGCCAGCAGTGTCAGTGGCGCGCAACATAGCATAGCTAGCGGAAGCAGGAGCGCCGCAGGCGGCGGGGGCCGCCGCAAGGCGGAAGAGTCGCTTAACTGGGCCGGGGCAAGCTTTTTCACGCCGCAGTAACCGCTGTTTTTAAGGCGGTCGGCATGCGCAAGCGGCCGCGCACGCCGTGTTTGCGTGCCGCTCGCAGAAAGCTGAGAGGGAGTGACTGCCGTGACCTTCGACGATCTACATCGCTACATCGCGAAAGCGCGGAGCTGCCGCTGCCAAACGCCCACCCAGTGCGCTGGTAACAGTGTATCGAGCCGCATGTCGCTGCGCGCGTGGGCTTTAAGGGCACAGTGGCCCCGCAGGCGGATGGTCTGCAGCAGGAGCGGATCGATCGAGTGCGCGTCGTCTAAGCCTTCATCAGCAGCAATCGGCCTCAAACTCACCAGGGCCAATGCTAGCTCGCGGCCTTGCTCGCTGTAGCGGCCGGTTCGCGGTGAACCCAGCGCCGCGCAGGCAACTAAAAAGTCCGGCTCTAGCAATAGCGGATCCGCTGTCAGGTAGCGCGCGCCCAAGCGCGTGGCGATCTGCGCGACGACCCGGCCGAGGCAGCGCAGCAGCGCGACGCGGCTCGCTGCGTCGCTGGCGACGAGGCTGCGCAGGTGGATCACGCGATTGAGGGGCACCAAGCGTTCGAGATCGAAAGCCTCGGCGAAAGCGCAAGTTGAGTAAGAGTCGAAAGCCTGATCGTAGAAGAACAGCTCGGCCATCGCGGTCGGCTCGGCGTCGCGACTTTCCGAAGCAAATAGATAAAAGGCGTAAGGCAGCGGCGCGGTGTCAGTGCTACAAAAGCCGATTTGGTGGCTGAGTTTGCCCCGAAATCGCACGATGGTGCCGCGAAAGTCTTCGGCCCTTCCCAGAACTGCACGCATGGCTGCCTCCTAGCTGGTGTGCGTCGCAACCGAGGGCGCGATCGGCCAGCGCTTGCGATTCGTCGTGGATCTCGCCATTTCGGCAAAGGTTCACTGGCGTGTAGTTCGCGTGCGACGAAGCGCCTGCACTAGCACGTGCATAAGCTGTCGCCTTGTGTCGCTCTTGTCAATTTCAGTCGCAACACGGGTTTGCCGCTCCTTTAAGTGTACCTTGCGTTAGATGGCTGATGCGCCTCGCATTTTGCTTCTCGCTAAATCTCCGGCACGCCGCTTGCGAAGTCGTTAGCCAGAGCGCAACTCACTGATCCCACCGATCACACTGATCCAAGCGAGCTAACGATGAACGACGCAGGCAACGAATGGCGACATTTCCGCCCAAACCTTGAACCTACCTTGGGTGTTGAGATTGAGCTGGCGGTACTGCAGCCAAACACCTTCGATCTCGGCCGCGCAGCCAGCCAGCATTGCGTGCTTTGCCGCGATGGGTTCGCGATAGCAGTCGCAGCGGCAGCGAGCTTCAACTGAGCAGCGTTGAATTGCGTACAGGCGTTTGCCACGGCGTCGCCGCCGCGCGGCGTGATCTCGCCGCGACGCTGCGCGCGTTGCAATTGACTGAGCCTAAAGTGGGCGTGCGCTATTGCGGCATTGGCATGCACCCCTATGCTCGCTGGCAGGACCAACAGATCGCGCCACTTGCACGACCGTGTCAAATCGCCCATGAATTGCAATCCATCGCCCGGCGCGCTTGCGTATTCGGTTTACACGTGCACGTCGGCGTCAGCTCAGGCGAACGCGCCGTGGCCATCATGAACGCGATAGTGCCGGCTCTTCCGATGTTGCTCGCTCTGTCTGCCAACTCGCCGTTTTGCGATGGGCAAGACTCGGGGCTCATGTCTATGCGTCGGCAGGTGCTGGCAAGCATGCCTCGCACAGGTTTGCCGCAGCCGGTCACGAGCTGGGCGCAGTGGGTGCATTTGGTAGAGCAATTGCGCGTCGGCGGCCACGTGACGGGGTTTCGCGATCTCTGGTGGGACGTGCGCCTCAATCCGCTGTTCGGTACGCTCGAAGTCCGTGTCTGCGACATGCCCTCTACTTTGGACGAAGTCATCGCGCTGGCCGCACTCGTGCAAGCAATCGTTGTCGCATTGGATCGTGGTCAGCTCCCGCTGGCTCCGGAGTTCGGTACCTGCGCGGCACGCGCGACCTGCGAATCCAACTTGTGGAGCGCGGCGCGGCACGGCTTGCATGGCAACAGCGTCGATTACTACGGCGCCGCCGCAGTGCCGACAAACCTCGCCTGTGCGACGCTGCGGTTGCTTGACCATCTAGCGGCAATCGCCGTAGAGCTGCAGTCAGAACGCGAGTTTGACCTGCTGCACGACATCGCTCACGGCGGCGTCGGCGCAGCACGCCAACGGCGTCTCTATGCGACCGAACATAGCCTTCGCGGAGTCGTCCAACATCTCAGCACCATGATATTCCCGACGGCAAGCCGCGATCATGCGCTGGCAGCCTAACCATGCATGCCGTCCTTTGATCCTGTAATGACACCTCTATGGGAGCAATTATGAGCACATGTGCGCGCGCAACCGTCATCCCGACGCCGCTCAAGCCCGGATTGCATAGCGAGCCTACAGCGGCGCGTCGCCGTTGGCGGGCGGCGCAGACTACTGTCGAGCGCGTTGGCAGCGAATTTCCCGACATTGTCGAACAATTGGCCGCGGGCACTTACCCGGCGTTACTGGTGCGTGGGTTCTTCGATCCTGCAGATTGCCGCCGTATCGTCGCGCGATTGACTGGTGGCGCCGACGCAATCTCGCAGTTTCACTATCCGATGTTCGATGGCAACGTGCTCGAGGTCAAGAAAGTGGGACCCTTTCTGATGCAACACTTGAGCGCCCGCGAGCGCTACTTCGCTGAAGCGCGCCGCGCGGATGCGCTGTTTGATGTCGTGTTTTCGCAAATGCCTGACCCGCGCGCCAGAGCGCGCGCCTTGGTGGCGCAACTAATGCCCCACAAGCGTGTAGGTGTCGCGGAGGAAGACGGCATTCGCTATTCTTCTGCGGTGGTGCGGGTACATGGTGATGGAGATCGCGCCCCGGTGCATCGCGACAAAGCACTAGTCGATGCAAAAGGCTGGCGCGTATCTCATCTCACCACGCAACTATCTGCGGTGTTGTGTTTGCAGAAACCCGAGCGCGGTGGCGAGTTGGTTATGTATCGCCGCATGTGGACCGCCGAGGATGAGGCGCACAAGGCGCGCGGGACGCTCGGCTATCCGAGCGCTTTGGTGCAGGATTCTGAAGGTTGTACCATCGCCGCGAGCGAGGGCGATCTATACATTCTCAATCCGAGTCTGTTCCACGAGATCAAGACAACTCGGGGCCAGCGAAGACGCATGACATTAGGCACGTTCTTTGGATTCACGAACACAACACCGGAGGTGCTCTTTTGGTCGTGAGACTTGCGGTTGGTTTGCGTGCGTGGCCAGATTGGGTTTCGCTCGGAATGTGTGCTGAGGTGCCGCGCTACTGGGCGCAATTGGACGGGTGAAGTAGCGCGCGGCCGCTGATCTCTTGCGCCCACGGGTATTGCAACCGCGCCTTGTTGAGCGATCGAACTGATCCTCGCTTTAGGGGCCGCGGCGAAACCGAACGGGCTTTGCTTGAATTGCCCGAATGCGTGGTAGATCTCAAGGCCGTGCCGCTGATGAGGCCCGCGTGTTCGCGCAGCACAGCGGCTACGAAGTTGATGACGTTGCGCACCGGAACAACGCGTAACATCTGAGGCCGATAAACGAGTGACAATGCTTGAGTGCCGAGGCTCTCGTCGGTGAGACGCCTGAGCACCGGCGTTGTCTCGCCCAGCACGCACGGCAGCACTGCGAGACCGAGAACGGTGGTCGCGGCAGCGACCATGTCGGACATTTCGCGGCGGCGCAGCACTACGTTCGCGTGAGCGGCATGCGCCTCAAGCCACTTAGCGCCAGGAACCTGCGCAAGGCTCGGATCGTAGCCGATAGTTTCGTGACCGGAGAGCTGACGCGGATCGCTCGGCGCAGGGTGATTCGCCAAGTAGGCCTCGGCCGCATAGAGCGACCATCCTGCCTCGGCCATCTTTTGCGCGACCAAGTCTTCGTCCGCGACTGGACCTAAGCGCAGCGCTAACTCCGCCTCGTCTTTCTTCAAATTCACCGGGCGACTGCCGCTGAGCAGTTCGAGCCACGCGTCGGCGTGATCGCGCCGCAGCCGTTCGAGGTGCTGCGTGATCAGCGCGGTGAGTCCGGAAGGAACGGCGAGGCGCACTCTAACACTGTCGGCTGTCGCAGCCTCCTCGACTAAGCGCACGGCGCGAGCAACTTCCTCAGCGAGCGGCAGGACGCGTTCTCCAAAGGCGGTGAGCTGCAAACCATCCAGGCCGCGAATAAACGCCGGCGCACCGAATGCTCTCTACAGCGCGCTTAACCGCCGGCCGAACGTTGTGTGTTCGACGCCGAGCGCGCGCGGCGCCCGCCAAATTCTTCGTCAGCGCCGCTTGGATGGAGTGTGCGCAATGACGCTCAACAATGTCGGGACTGGTTTTCGTTGAACGAGCGCTTTAAAGCGATGCTTGTTCTCCTACTCGGCAGGACCGAAATCACTAAGCCCGAATGGCAATCGGTTTGTGCTTAGAAAAAATAAAGCCCCTCGGGGGAGCGAGGGGCTGAGGCGCCTTTGATTGTTGTTAGAGGTGGCGAAACAACTTTTTGTTTTGTTAGCCTAGTGCGACGTCTACGCGCCGCGAAAAATCATCTGAGGTCGCCCAGATTCCATTGCACTTCAGAAAGAAAGCACGAATCGCGCCAACGAATATAAGCTCTTAGATCCATGGGTCAACGCCCAAGAACCCAACTACTTTGCCATCCTTACGATCAAGCAGAACGCAAAAGTCCTGCGTCCTGGCGCTAAGCGGCAAAAACACCGTTTCCTGTTGCTGCCGCTTGGAAGAAACCAAGAACTCCTCAATGCGCCCTTTGGTTTCAGGCCGTTTGTCTATCAAACTGCTAAGCGGTTTTGCACGCTGCAGGGCTTGTGCGCTGCGCTCCGCATAAGGCACGTAATACTCAGGAAAATGCTTAACATCGATGCCTTCGCTCGCCGCAAAGATTAGACGGCCCCGCTCCTTCGCGTCGCCGGGCGTATCAGCGGCAACGAGCGCGGGCCCCGCCACGGATAGCGTGCTGAATTCGGGGCGCTTAGCCTTCGCCAACAGCTCTGGCTCGATTTCGTTAGCGGTCACGACCTCGAATCGATCTACGGCGAACACCGTGAAAACCGGTCGCGCTTCGAAGACTGTAAGGACGCCGTATCCCAAAGCAGCCAATTGCAGGGCGGCGATCACCGCTAGATCGCGGCGCAGCTCTTTCAGGGGTTTTCTGTTGCGGTCAAACACGACCAAGGTAAGGAGTGGGCCAATTACTACGTCCACGGCGACCATGATCAACAAAAGGCCTTTGCCGCCCACGGCTTGAAAGTACGGCATGGGGTACCAAAGCCGCAACATAACCAGGACTGCGGTTAACGCGATGGCCGCGCTCAAAACGAGATGTATTCCGGAGGCTTTCCATCGAGACATAGCTGTCAATGAATCGAAATACCACTATGGGATCGGGCTAACAAGAATGCGCCTCCGAAGAGGCGCATTCTTCCTTGCGACATAGTGCCGTCGCAAAATGTCCGCGGTTAGCGGCAGGCTTGCGGGCGATATTTATCGACCAAAGTACCGCCGGTGCAATCCCAGCCCATCGAACCGTTGACCGGCACGCCATTGACGAGCGCCGGATTAGGAACGACGGTGATGGTGCCGCCGCCAGCATTAGCGTTGTAGGTTATCGTGATGTCGCCACTTGCTGCAGCCAACACTACGCTGGCCACGTTCGTGGTCGCGCCAGGGGCAACCCAACCAGTATTCAACGGAAGTGTGGGATCCGACTGGAACGTTTCAGCGACTGCAGCCTTCGCAGAATCTGCCAGCGACAAACCTTCCGTCACGCGCGCACGAATCGTGTAGTCTTGGTAAGCGGGAATTGCTACCGCCGCCAGAATGCCGATGATCGCAACGACGATCATCAATTCGATCAGGGTAAAACCTTTTTGCATAGCTTTCATGTAGTGCTCCTGTAGTGGAAGGGTCGAGATAGTGCTTAGTACGACTTTGTATCGGGTTCACACGACCTACGGCGTGTCTGGCGGTAGAACAGCAATCGCTGTGCCAACGTGCCGATATACTGGTCCTTATTGATCATGAGGAATGTGGTTGACGTCAAACTTCGTATTCATTTCAACGTGTTAAGAGAAATCTCTAAAACAAACTTGCAACAACGGGCTAAGTGGCTAGTGGGTCAGCAGTTGCTTTGTCGCGCTGTTTTTCAGGTAGCCAGCGAAATACCTCCATTCGCGCTTGCCGACAAAATGTGACCAGTTGCGGCAGCAACGTTCGCATTGGCAGTCTGGCGCAACAGAAAATGTGGGCCGTGGAGAACGACACTAAGAATCTGCGGGATGTCTCAGTGCGACGAACCACGCTTAGACGCGCGTGGTTTGTGAGGCACTATCGGTGCCCGCTCGTCGCGATCCGTTCTCGGGAGGCAAATCGGTGAGATCGCGCCGATTTCGAGAAATGGTTTGATTCAGTGAACACATCCTTCGCCCGTGCGGGTCTCGGCGGACGACAGCCCCCCTCAGCCCCACTTAGAGAATCCCAGCGGTTAGCCGGACCAGGGACCAGATCAACGAACTACACGGCAGCGCAGTAGTTGCGGTACTGATGTTTCGCGAAATGCGCTCACCGACCTGCGCGCAGGTTTCGGTGCTGTCGATGCATATACGTCACGGATCAATCAGCACCCCTGGATTGAAGATACCGTTGGGATCAAGGGCTTTCTTCGCCGCACGCAGCGCTTGAGCAAACAATTCGGGACGCTGCTGGTCGTACCAGCGGCGATGATCGCGTCCCACCGCGTGGTGGTGCGTGATGGTGCCGCCGGCCTTCATCAGCGCTTCGGAGGCCGCGATCTTGATCTGCCAGCATTGCTCCAGCATCTGCCCTTTCTTGCCGAGCGCGTGGAAGCTGAAGTAGGGCGCCGGGCCATCAGGGTAGATATGCGTGAAACGGCAGGTGACGATGCCGTCGCGGCCGGTGACTTCGCGTATTGCACGTTTCGTCGCATTCATGATCGAGTCGTGGAAATTACGGAACTTGTCCCAGGTGATCGCCGACTCGAAGGTTTCGACGATGATGCCGCGTGGCACCAGCGCCTCGCGGTTGTAGGGCATGCGCAAGAAACTGTCGCGCCATTGCCCCGATGCCCCGCCGCGATGCGCATCTTCCTTGCCGAGCGCAGCCTTATCGAAGCTGCCGCCATGGTCGCCGCAAATTTCCAGTGCACGCGCCATCGATGATTCCATCGGATGATCGGCTGATTCGAAGCCCAGCACCAACACCGCGTGCGAGCCGTCCCCGGCACCGTTCACCCACGCTTCTCCCGCATCCAGCACGCGGCAGTTGGCGGGATACAAATGCGCCTGCGCGATCGCGCGCACCGCGTCGGCCGCGGCGTAAATGTCTTTGAAGCGTACCGAGGTCGCAGCACGAAAAGTCGGGCGCTTGCGCAAGCGCATCCACGCTTCGGTGATAACGCCGAGGATGCCCTCGCTGCCGATCATCAAGCGGTCCGGAGATGGGCCGGCCCCGGAACCCGGCAAACGCCGCGATTCGCATATACCTTTTGGAGTAACCGTTCGAATAGATTGTACAAATTCATCTATGTGCGTATAGAGGGTGCAGTAATGTCCACCGCCGCGTGTGGCGATCCAACCGCCGAGCGCTGAAAACTCGAACGATTGCGGGAAGTGCCGCAAGGTCAGCCCGCTCGGCTTGAGTTGATTCTCCAAGCTCGGGCCAAACGTGCCGCCTTGTATGCGCGCGCTGTGCGAGGCCGTGTCGATTTCCAGCACTTTGTCGAGGTGGCGCAGATTGAGCATCACCACCGAGCGTGCGTCGTTCTTCGGCGGCTCGGTTCCCGCAACCACGCTCGAGCCACCACCGAACGGAATCACGACCGCGTTGGCACGATGCGCCCAATCGACCACGTCGACGACCTCTTGCTCGTTCCTCGGCAGCGCGATCACATCTGGCGGATTGGAGAAATCGCGGGCGAACGCGCGCACGGTGTCAAAGAACGACTTGCCGTACGAATGCAGCAAGCGCTCGTGATGATCAGTGGTGCAAACTTGCGACAACGCCGACGGGATGGCAATGCGCGGCGCGCGCAAAGAGATCTCCTCGGCGCGCGGCGTCGCATCGACTTGGTATGAGCCGATGCCGAACTGTTTGGCGTAGAAGCCTTCCAGCGTTGCGATTTCTTGCGCCGAGAGCACGGTGTCTTCGTAGCCCCAGCCCCAGAATTTGAGTCGGCGTGTCATGGTGTCGATCGAAGCATGTAAAGCGCGAAGTGTAGCAGTTGTACCTTCGAGTTCAGCGTACCTTAACGGTGCGGTTCCGCGCTACTTGGGTTTCCACGAGTTGTGAAACTGCACGATGTACCAGCGCTCGCCGCGCTTGTGCATCACCGATGTATTGCGAGACGGGCCGTTCGTCGTCATTTTTCCGTCGAGCGTGCGCTCGGATTGCCAGCTGGCGGTTACGAGAACGACGTCGTCCGTAATCTGTGTTGCCGTAGTTTCGAAGAGATTGGCTTTGACTTCGCCACGCGAACTGGAAAGCGCTTTGACGAAGTACTCGCGCACCGCGGCGGGATCGCTCGTCAGCTCGGGAGAGATCGTCCCGATGAACAACATATCCGGCGCAAACAGCGATACCAGTTGGTCATGATTGTCGGTGCGGAAATATTCGAAGAACTTCTCGAATTGCGCGAGAGCATCCTCCCTCGGCCCGGCTTGCAGCGTGCCCGACCAGATGATGGTCAAGACGAGGGCGGCGGCTCGAAGCATGCGCGTTCCTTGGCTTGCTTGGCGGAGCATCGGGGTATTCATCGCTCAAAACTCCCGCACTGCGCTCTTTGCGTTTGCCTGCGCCGCGAACTCGCTGTTATCGAGTTGAAATTCGTCGCGCGTGCGGCAATAGCGGTTCGCGTATAGGCGGCCGACTGGATGGTAGGCATTCGCAATGCGCCGGTGATTGCCGGGATCGACTACGCCGTCGCGCACATGCATCCAAAGAATCTCGCCTATGCATACGTCGCGCGTGTTGAAATCGAGCCGCGTATGCAGCCGACATTCAAACGATACCGGGGAATCGGCAATACGCGGCGGTTTTATCCGTTTCGACGGAGTGGGCGTGAAGCCGACCAAATCGAATTCACTCAGCTCCGGCGGCGTGTCCACGGCGCAGCCATGCATCTTTTCGGCAATCGCTTCGTCGACCAGATTAACCACGAATTCTTTCGTTTCCAGGACGTTGCGCACAGTGTCTTTTGCCCCGCCGCTGGCACGCGCGTCAGCGCTGAATATCAGAATCGGCGGATCTTCGCCCAATACATTGAAGTAGCTGAACGGCGCAGCGTTCATCACGCCGTTTGCCCCGAGCGTGGATATCAGCGCGATCGGCCGCGGTACGACGAGGCTGACCAGAATCTTGTACCGTTGGGGTCGAGGCAGGCTGAGGAGATCGATTTCCATGATTGGGGCGTTGCTCGCTTGTGAAGCGAACTCGCGCAGTTCTCGTTGTCGAAAGCGGCGTGCGCTCGGCGCACGCCGCGCTTTCCCTACGGCTTTACCCCTTCAAGCCCGTTCCCAGCACAAAATCGAAATCGGCTTTCATGAACTTGCCGTCTTGCTTCATGTCGAGCGCCAGCGCAGGCTTGTGTCCGCCCCAGGGATCACCGGCCAGATGTTCGTCGCCCTTAAAGTAGAGCTGCGTGGTGAGCGAAGTGTGCAGAAACGGCTCCACTTTGATGTGAATGTGGCGAGCTCGCGTCAAATTGCCGTACTTTTCCAAGCCTGGCACGCCGGGCGGAATCGGATAAGCACCGGGCACAATGGTTTCGATTTCGTAGCGGCCTTTGGCGTCGGTCAGGATCATGCCGCGCAGATGTGGCTTCATGTTCTCCAGGAAATTGCCTGGTTGCGCTTTGTCGTACATGCCCTTGTCATCGGCTTGCCAAATCTCGATCAGCGTGTTCGCCAGCGGTGTTTTACAGTCGCTGCTCAACACTGCACCGCGCAAGAGCAGTCTTTGTCCCGGCTCGCCGTCTTCGGCTAGTTTCAATTGAAAGACTGGCGCGCCGTAGTTGTACATCGGGCCCAAGATTTCTTGTTCGGTGATTTTGCACTCGGCAGCGGCTTTGAGCGCGGGTACGCCGATGGCAACGCCGCTCAATGCCAGAGCGGTATGCCGCAAGAACTTGCGTCTTGCGGCGAGCTTCGGATCGAATTCAAAACTATGATTGTGCGACATGGCTCCTCCAGTGACGGTAGATAAGTTCGACGCGGGAAGCTTGTTCGAGGTATAGGGAGTTACTTCGCCGCTCAAGGCGTACGCTACTCGAAAACACGCCGCACGGCAACGCGGGTGAAATCAGTACGCGGCAGACGCGAAGGAAGCACAGGAAGCGCAGGCAGGCATGGCTAGGGCTTCGCTCCCCGAAGGCGGACAAAGCGCGCCGTAACCTACGCCGGCCTGTATGCCGGCACGACGTACGGTCCTTCCGGTACCACTGCGACACGTGTGTCGCCCGTTTCGGCAATGCTCCGTTCGACTGCGGCGTCGAGCGAATCGATCAGCTGTACGCCCGCGAGGTTGCGTGCTTCGGCGTTCAGCCCCGTTGTGTAGAGATGAATGGCGCCGATCTTCATCGGCTTGGTCTGCATCTGCGTTTGCCATTCGTCGATCTCGGCATGCGTCTGTAGGCTGATCTCATTCAGGAATTCATTCATGCCTAAACCCAGCAAGCGCCGCTGTGCTTCGATGTATTCGTGCGAGCCCACGCCTTCCGAGCATTCGGAGGCGACGATCAAATTGCCGCCGGGTGCGAGGATGTCGATCGGCCCGACCATGCCTTTGACAGTTTGATAGTAAGTCTTGTCGAGCGGATACCCTGCTGCACTGGTGACCACTGTTTTGAACTTCTCACGCACCGGCACCACCGCGTACTTCTCGCAGAAGTCGACGGCCTGCAGGTGGCTTTGCACGATTTCGCCGAAATTGACAAAGGCCAAACGGCGATGCTCGTCGATCACCGTGTTGAGCGCAAACGCGCCGCCGAGCAACTTGACGATAGCGAGCTGTTCCTCATGCAGCGGATTACCGTCCAACACGCAATTCACGGCCCGCGGATGCGCCATGAAGCGATGGCTGTGGAAGGTCGTGATCGTTTCCTTGTGCGCAACACCGGGTGCGATGACTTTTCGTCCGCCGGACCATCCCGCCATGAAATGCGGCTCGACCAGTCCGGTGGCTATGCGCAACTCGGCTCGCGCGAAGCGCTTGTCCAGCTTGACGCGCGTGCCGCGCGCCGTCGTGCCGAGATCGACATGATCTTCGTCGTTGCGCGCGTAGTGGTTAGCGACATTCACGGTTTGCATCACCCAATCGTCGCCGACGATTTCGGCGAGTTCGGCGCCTTCGTTCGGGCGGTGCAGCCCAGTGGCCACGAGGACGGTGATGTTCTTCGCGGGGATGCCGGCTTCGAGCAACTGCTTCACCATCGGTCCGAGAAACAGACCGTTCGGCACTGGGCGCGTGATGTCGCAGATCAGAATGCAGGCGCTGCTTTTGCCGCGCGCTTCATCCAATAGCGAACGCGAGGCGACGCCTCGTGCCAGCGCGCTCTGCACCGCACCGGCGGGGTCTGCGAGCAACGGCATTTCGTGCTTGCGCACGATGGTGACGCGCCAATCGTCGCGCAGATTGAGAGGGAGTTTGCCTTTGCCGTAGTTTAGTTCGATTTTCATATGAACCTATGTCCTAGCCGTTCACCCAGCGCTTGTCGAAGGGAGCTTGTCAAAAGGAGCCGCTCCAAGCGCGTTGTGCATTCATGCAGATTGTGCGTGGTTCGACAAGCTCACCACGAGCCGGATTCTATTTCCCGTCTAGTGGGTGCCAGCACGCAGAATCCGTAGCGCCGCGCACGCCGCGCCATATCCATTGTCTATGTTGACCACTACCACGCCCGGGGCACAGCTTGCCAGCGACGCGGCGAGCGCTGTTTCGCCGCCGCGCGCTGCGCCATAGCCGACCGAGGTGGGCACCGCTATAACCACACCGGGCACCAGCCCGCCGAGTACGCTCACCAACGCGGCGTCCATGCCGGCTACCGCGATGACCACTTGGAACTTCTTGATCTCTTCCGCGCGCTCCATCAAGCGCCAAATGCCGGCGACGCCGACGTCGTTGATGTTCGCTGCGCTTTGGCCGTAGAAGCGCAAAGTGCGCGCAGCTTCAGCGGCAACGGGAACGTCGGATGTGCCGGCCGCGACAATCGCCACACGCGCTTGTTCGGGTGCTTCTTTTGCACTGCCGAAGTAGGCGGTGCGCGAAACAGCGTCGTAGTCAAGCGCGGCGCACAGATGTCGCGGCAGCGCGTTGAAGTTGGTTTCATCCAAACGCGTGAGCAAGAAACGCGCGCCGCGCTCGGCCGCTTGCGCCAAGATCGTGGCGATCTGCGCCACGTTTTTGCCGGCGCAATAAATCGCTTCGCCGAAGCCTAGGCGCGCTTCGCGTTCGAAATCAAGGCGGATGTGATCGGCTGACAAGGCGTGGTTGGCGCAATCCGCGCGCTAGCTCGCCCGCCGCTCGTGCAGAAACGCACTGCCGACGCGGTAAGGCGCAAATGTGACGAGACTGTTGACGCCGTGCGCTGTGCAGCGGTGCGCCACCAGCGTGACTAGGCGCGAGCGTTCCGCTTCGCCGATCTGATTCAAGCACGCAGCGTCGACTTCGATCGCGACCAGATTCGAGCGAATGCGGCAGCGCAGATTGAGCGGCTTGTAAGGAGCAAGCTGTTCGCGCATCATTTGTTCGATGTCATTGACCAATGCCAGCAATTGCGGCTCGACGCGGATACCTGTTTCGACGCGGCTCGAGAGGCACGGCGAGGACGGCAACTCGGCCAAGTCATGCAGCCCTAAAGTGTGGGCGAGGCCGCGCACGGTGGCTTTGTCGATATTCGCTTCGACAAACGGGTGGCGGACGTTGTGCTCCTTCGCCGCGATCAAGCCCGGGCGATATTCGCCGAGATCGTCGGTGTTGGCGCCCGAGACGATCTGCCAGCCGGTGTGCTGCGCGATCGTGCTGTACAAATTGGTCTTGCAGAAATAGCAGCGGTTAAGCGGATTGGCGCGGTAGTTCTCGTCTTTGAATTCGCCGGCATCGACGATGCGCAGGTGCCAGCGCTCGCGCTCAGCGTACTCCTGCACGCGCGCGGTGGCATCGCCCGGCACCGCCGGCGAAACAGCGTGAAACATAGTCGTTTCCGCCTTCATGGCGCTGCTGCGAAAGCGGTGTGCGAGCGTGGCTAGCGTCATGCTGTCGACGCCGCCGCTAACGGCAACGGCGAGCCGATCGATATTGCCTAATAAGCGGTGCAAGCGTTCGATCGGGTGCGTCGCGGGAAAGCCTATACTCATTACCAGTACCTATTCCTCAGTGACTATTAATATCAGTCGTGGTGGTATACAGAGCCTAGTACCTCGGTTTAAGCGCCTTGATCGCAGCGTCCTCGCGCGTCTGCTGGCGCTGCGCATGATCCCCGGCATCGGCAAGCGCGTCCATTTCTGCTTTGGCAGTTTGCCCAGCGGGACGTTCAACGACTTTCACCGCCACCGCGCGCCCACCGACTTGCACATTACTGGAGTGCCGCGCCAGCGTCGTGCGCTGCACCAGTTGATGACGCAAACCGATGGTGGTGGTTTCAGAAAAGCAGGCGCGCACCACCTCGCTCAGCGCGTGCGCTTGCGCGAGAACCTGAACGCGCGCAGCGATGCGTCCTTTCTTGCCGAATACCGGGCTCTGCGTCACATCGAGCACGCTGGCGTAAGCGCGCAAACGCTCCAGGCCGACGGCGAGGTCTTCCGGCGTTTGATCGTCCACTTCGAATTCGATGTGCGCGACTTGATCGGTCATGCCCGTTTGTTCCGCGTCTTCGAACACCAGCACGCGCAGCACATTGCTAATGCCCTCGAAGCGCTTCATGCCGAAGCCGGTGCCGGTGCGCGTTAGCCGCCGTGGCGCAGTTCCGGTGCCGGTGGCCGGATTCAAATAGCGCAAGATCGCAGCGCCGGTAGGCGTCACACGTTCGCCGTCGCGGCCGTCGTCGAACGTCACTAAGCCAGTGAGCAGCGCGGCGGTTGCCGGCGCCGGTACCGGCAGCAAGCCGTGCGCCGTGCGCACGCGGCCCGAACCCAGTGGCAGCGGCGCGCAGGAATAGCTGCGCGCGCCTACGGCATCGATCAAGTATGCGGCACCGACCACGTCGGCGATCGAATCCCAAGCGCCGACTTCGTGAAACGCTACCGCACCTGGTGTAACGGCGTGAATCTTCGCTTCGACTTGCGCGATCAACTCGAAAATGGCCAGCGCGTGCTTGAGCACGGCGGGCGGCAGCGCGGAGCTAGCCAGTTGCGCGCGAATATCCGACCAGTGTCGCGACTCGTTGCCGTGTGTGTGGCCATGATCGTGGGCGTGATCATGCGCGTGGTCGTGAACCGCGGCGTGCGCATGCGGTTGGTGCGAATGCAAAACGTTTGGCTGCGTCGCTGTGCCGACGCGGCGGTAAGCGGGGGCCGGTTGTGCACCAACGGCAGCAGGCGTTTCGACTACGTCGAAGCGCAACCCGGTCATCGCCGCATCGGTGTGCTCGAACACGCGCAAGCCGACTGCGTGCGGCACACCTGCGGCGCGAATGGCGGCGAAAAGCCCGTCGCGATGCTCAGGAAAAGCGGCGAGCAGCGCGGCGATGAACATATCGCCGGCGGCACCGCCGACAGGGTCAAAATGTAGATGCATGATTACAACCCGGTCCAGCCAATAACTGAGGCGCATTTTACCCCGCGGCGAGTGCGGGAAAAGCTTTTCTCGCCTGGCATGCCGTGGACTTTAGTGCCGGTGCCACTGGCAACGTTGCGGCCGGTGTGGGATATTGTGCAGCGCGAGCTTGCAGAAGGCGCGTCAATTTACCGGTAGGGGCAACCATGGGGCTGCACTGTTTTGTCGCCATGCCGTTTGGCATCAAGGACGGCATCGACTTCAATCGGGTCTATTCCGACTTGATCAAGCCGGCGCTGGAAGGCGCCGGATTCGAGGTGTTTCGCGCCGACGAAGAAATGCGTGCCGGCGAAATCCGCAAGGATATGTTTCAGGAATTGCTGCTTGCGGATCTGGTCGTCGCCGATTTATCGATCGACAATCCAAACGTTTGGTACGAATTGGGTGTGCGGCACGCGTTGCGAGCCCGTGGCGTCATCCAAATTTTTACCAGGCGCGAGCGCGTGCCGTTCGACGTCTCTACGGACCGGGCGTTGAACTACCGTGTTACGGCGGCGGCGCCGGATGCGCCTTCTGTGCCCGACCCCAACTTTATCGAAGACGATAAGAAGAAATTGGCGCTATTCGCGGCGGAAACCATTAAAAGCTGGCACGGTGCGAAGGCAAGTCCGGTGTATGACTTGATCCCTGCGCTGCAAGAACAGAGCTGGAAAGAATTAAGAGTCAAAGAGACCGACACGCTCGAGTTTTGGCATCGCTACAAGCAGTGGATAGGGCGTATTGAGACGGCTCGACGGCAAAGCCGCGCGGGTGACGTCATGGTGCTCTCGGGAGAGACGCCGACTTGGGTGATGCGTTTGGAAGCGAAACGCATGTCCGGCAAAGCGCTGACCAAGCTGCAGCGCTACCGCCTCGCGTTGGAAGCGTACGAAGAAGCGTTGGAGATCGATCCGAAGGACTTGGAGAGTCGGCGCCAGCGCGGCATGTTGCTCGGGCGCATCGGCCGGCGCGAAGAAGCCCGCACTTGGGTACAGCAGCTATGGGATGAGCATCCGGACGATGTGGATATCAGCGCTTTGATGGGGCGCATCCAGAAAGAGGATTGGATCACGCGCTGGCGCAAGAAGGATCGCACGCCCGCGCAAATGCGCGAGCAGGCCGCGCGCGACGAGGCACTGCTGCACGAGGCGATTAAGCCTTACTTTCATGCGTTCGTGCTCAATTCGTCGCACTTCTACTCGGGAATCAATGCTCTTACCTTGTGCCATTTGCACCGCCACATCGGCGGGCGGCTGCCGCTGGAGATCGACCTAGCGCAGTTGGAAGGCGGGGTATTGTGGTCGTGCTTATCCGCGCTCGAGGCCAACGACAAGAACTATTGGGCGCGCATCACGCTGGCGGAACTCAAACTACTGAGCTTGGATAAGGACGAAGCGCTTAAGTTCTACCGCTATGCCTTCGCCACGGTGGACAACGATTGGTTCGCTTTGGATTCGACGCGGCAGCAACTGATGATTTTGCGCGATCTCGAATTCCGCACTGAGGCCGTTGCCGTTGTCCTTAGCGAAATTGAGTTGGAGATCGCCAACCTCAGCGGGCCGCTGACGCCGCGCCAAGTGTTGTTGTTTAGCGGTCATATGATCGATGCCCCCGGCCGCGAGACAGTTCGCTTCCCGCCCGAAAAGGAGGCGATGGCACGTGAGATGATCGAAGCACAGCTAGACGAGTTGCAGGCTGGCGCCGAGGATTTGGCGATCTGCAGCGGCGCCTGTGGCGGTGATTTGCTGTTCGCGGAAGCCTGCCTTGCGCGCGGTGTGCGCGTGCAGCTTTACATCCCATTCGAGGAGCCCGAATTCTTGCAGAAATCGGTGAGTTTTCCGCAGGATGGTCAGAAATGGCGCGCGCGCTTCGCCGCCGTCAAAGCCAATGAAAGGACCAGCTTGCTCATCATGCCGGTTGAACTTGGCGAAGCGCCGAAGGGCGTCAACCCATTCGAGCGGGTGAATATGTGGCAGCTTTTCACGGCGCTCGCCTTCGGTGCGGAGCGCTTGCATTTCATCTGCTTATGGAACGGCGAAGGCGGGGACGGGCCCGGCGGCACCAAGCACATGCTCGAAGAGGTGAAGCGCAATGCCGGCCACGTGCACGTGATTGACGCAAAGGTTCTGGCGGGCGCTTAGTGCAATCGTTGCGCCGGCCTTGCGATTTAGCCGATCGGCTAGTGCGATTGGCATATGGTCTGCACGGCAGCATGGCCCACAATGAAGAGGGCGAATGGCGCGAACGCGCGGCGCGCATCGTTGCCGAATTACCAGTGGGAAGCGCTACAATCGCGCTGATGCAACTTGAGGGCGGGAAGAAGTGTAGCGAGCATGGCAGGCATCTTCATCAGCTATCGGCGTGACGACAGTGCCGGCCACGCAGGCCGGCTGTTTGATCGTTTGCGCGAGCAGTTCGGCGGTGATGGGGCGCCAGGCGTATTCATGGATGTGGAAGGCATTGCGCCCGGCACCGATTTCGTCCAGGCCATTCACAAGGCAGTAAGCGGTTGCGGCGTGGTTCTCGCCGTAATCGGCCCGGCGTGGTGTGATTGCACCGATGCGCAAGGCCGGCGCCGTCTGGAAGATCGCGAGGATTTTGTGCGCCTGGAGATTGCCAGCGCGCTTGGGTTGAACAAGGTCGTTGTTCCGGTCCTGGTGCACGACGCGCAGATGCCGACTGAAGAGCAACTGCCGCAGGATCTGAAGACTTTGGCGCGCCGTCAGGCCGTGACGTTGACCGATGCCAATTGGGACTCGGATGTCGCGCAGCTAGTAGGCACGCTGCGGCGGGCGCTCGGTGCGGTTTCGCGCACAGGTTCGCAGGAAAACCACTGGCAGCGCGTGGGCAAACTGCTATCGCGTCCGGTGCCGATTGCGCTGGTGCTGGCGTTGGTTGCAGCCGGCTATGCCTGGCGCGCGCTACGGCAGCCGGGTGCTGAAATTGCGCTGAGCCAGCCGTCGGCAAGCGTGCCGGTTGCTCCAACCTCGCCGGCTGTCGCCCAGACGGACGCAGCGCTGAAAACTGAAGCGCAGGAAGGCACACTGCTCGCAAGCGTGGGCGTGCTGGATTTCGGCAACTTGCGTCTCGGTGCACATGGTGCGCTGGATGTGCTTATCAGCAATAGGGGCCCCGGAGCGGTCGCGCTCGCGCAAATCGGCTTCGCCGGAGAGGCGCAGGACGACTATTCATTTGAACGTGAATGCGGGCAGAGGGAATTAGCCATTAACACGAGCTGCACGGTGCGGGTGCGCTTTAAGCCGAGCGAGCCGGGTCCACGCAAGGCGCTGCTCAGCATCGAGTATCGCGGGCGCACCAGTCCGCTGATCGTCAAGCTGTGGGGCAATGGTGCGTCGAGCAGCGAAGTATCCTCCTCGCAAGGCGATGCAGCGCGCCTGGGTAGATTGAGCAGTGCCGCAAGACAGCAAGAATAAGAGCGTTAATGGGAAGGGGGCAGTCATGGCACGCATCTTTATTAGCTACCGGCGCGACGACACCGAAATGGTGGCAGGCAGACTCGCCAAGGATTTGCGCAGCTATTTCGGCGAAGAGACGGTGTTCCGCGACAAGGAAAGCATTCCAGTCGGAGCTGATTGGGCGCAGGAGATTAATCACGCGATCGGACCAGGTGGCGTGGTGTTGGTGCTGATAGGCGAGGACTGGCTCGAAGGAAAAGCCAAAGGTCAGCGCCGGCTGGATGATCCGCAGGATCCGCATCGAAACGAAATCGGCGCCGCGCTGAAACTCGGCGTAACCGTCGTGCCGCTGCTGGTGCGCAACATGAAAATGCCGGCTACGGAAGAGTTGCCCGACCTCCTGCAACGGTTGCCGGCACTGAATGCAATGAAGCTGCGCGATGACGAATGGGAAGGCTTCGATTTTCCGCGGTTGGCGAAAGTGCTGGAAAAAGCCGGATTCAAACCGAAATCGGTGCAGCCTGCGCCGGGCCCGCCAGCGTCCAAACCGACCAGCGCCAAGGCGATCTGGGCCTTGGTGTTAGGTCTGCTCGGGCTCGGCGCCGGCTCGGCGAGCACTCACGGTGACGCCGGTTTTGGGCTATTTGTGGCGCTCATGGCGTGCTTGCTGGCTTTTTTTGGATTTCGCGATGCCCGCGCGGGGCGCGTCAAGGGCGAGCGGCTCGCCATCGGCGGTATGGTTGCAGGCGGCGTTGCCACATTAGTGGCGCTCATGGCGCTGGCACGCACGAGCGGCGAGCCGCAAGCCACGGTCATCCCGCCAGTGAGCCTCGCGCCGGCGCCAGTGCTGCCAGTTGCAGTACCGCAGCAAACGGCCGTGCCCGCGCTCAACGCCGCAGCGCCGCCTGCGGCGGCCTCAACGTCTCCTGTCCCTCATGTTTCCGCATCTGCGCCGGCAGTTTCGCAGCCCATTGCGAATGCACAACGCGAAGAACCAGCACATTCAAAAGTGGTCAGGCCGGCAACCCGTCTGCCGGATCAACCGGAACAATCGGCCGATGCGAACCCGCAAGCGCTGGCTGGCCGCAATCTGACTGGAATTTGGGTCGATGCGAGCGACGGCACGCGTGTAACGATGCAGCAAGATGGTGCAAATATCGCGGCGGCGATCTTGCAAGGCGAGATGCAAGTGGGGGGCATTGGTTCGGTGCGCGGCCAACAGGTCGAGATACTTTGGGGCGCGGCTGGCATTCCAGTCATGACGTCGAACTTGCAGATTTCTGCCAACGGCAATGAACTGCGCGGTTCGTCCGTTGCAATCAACGGTGAGAGCGAAACGACGGTGCTGCGGCGCGAATAGCTCGCGCCGCAGCTAAGCGGGCAGCCCTTGCTCGCGCAAAAAGTGCAGCAAGAGCTTGCTGACTTGCTCAGGCTGTTCTTGTTGCACCCAGTGTCCGGCACCTTCGACGAGATGGCAACCGAGCATGCGCGTGCAAAAAGTCTTCTGCATGCGCTCGAATTCGCCTGGTTTTTGATACGTGCCCCAATCGCTCTTGCCGGAGATGAATAGCGACGGAACGTCAATGGTGCGCCCTGCGAATACTTGCAGCTCGGCGGCGTACTGGGGGTTGGTCGCGCAGCGGTACCATTGCAGTCCGCCTTGAAAGCCGTTGCGCGTGTATTCGGCCGCGTAGACGCTTAGTTCGGCATCCGTCAGCCATTTGTTGGCGGCGACTTCCGCTGCAGAAGGCATTTCCTGCGCCACGCTTTGCGCCATGTTCTTTTCCAGATCCATGATGTAGTAAGTGGGCATCTTGGCCAATTCTTCAGCGCGCCACGCAGCTAGTGGGTAGGGCTGATTCTGTTTCCAGTCGGCGCTCTTGTGGTGGTAGTAGGCGCGCAGGAAACCGTGCACGCCCTGCGGGCAATGCAGCATGTCGTCGTTCGCTGGACGGGTGGAGTAATACCATTGGTAGTGCTTGCGCGGACGCGGCAGCGCAGCCAGGTCGGCATGGATATCGCCGCGCGGTTGACTTGGCGCCGCAGCGGTGTCGAAGGCAAGCGGCGGCGGCCCGCCGAAGGGGGCGCTCATCATGGCAACGGAGCGAAAGATATCTGGGCGCAACAACGCGCACCATCCGGCGATAAATGAGCCGGCATCGTGCCCGAAAACGGCCGCGACATGCCGGTGGCCCAGCGCGGCAAGCAAGCCTATGACGTCGCGCACTAGGTTGATCATCCGGAACGAGCCGAATTCGCCGTCGTAGTTGGCCTGCCAGCCGGTTGTGCGGCCATAGCCACGCAGGTCTGGCGCCAACACGTGAAAGCCCGATTCTGCCAATTTGGGCATCACTTTGCGCCAGCTAAAGGCGAGTTCAGGGAATCCGTGCAGCAGCAAGACTGTCGGGTTCCCCGCGCGTTCTTGCCCAGATTCGAGAACGTGCATGATGAGGCCGTTGCCGTTGTCGACAAAACGCGAGCGAACGGCAGGGGGGAGCGCGGCGATATAGTCAGAGGTCATAGACGTTTGCGTGGCAGGTCAAAACCACCAAGCCTACCGAAACAGCGCATTCGCTGCATAGATGCGAGCGCGATTGCGCCTAAAAAAACCGCCGGTCTGATGGAGCATTGCTCCCCGGCGGTTCTTTAGCCGCGTAACGACCGCGGCGTGGATACAGTGAAAGGCTAGCGCTAACTGCGCTGCTTGCGACCGAGACGGCTTAGGCCGAACAGGCCGAAGCCCAGTAGGCCGATAACGCCGGGTTCGGTGACCGGTACGTTCGCTTCGCCGAAGAAGCTTTCGCCAAACACCTGACCCAGCCCTTGGCCTGCGAAACTGACGGGACTCGTCGCAGCGCCGGTCGCGGTATCAACCTTATACACGGTGTTATTGGCGACGGAGTAAAGAACGCCGTCGCTGCCGGTGGCAATGCCAAACGTGCTGCCAACACCGAACGAGCCAACGGCCGCTGAGTTGCTCAAATTGCCGAGATCAAGCCTGATCAACTGGCTGGTGCTGGACGCCAAATAAAAGTTACCGGCGTTGAAAGCCAAATCACCGCCCGACCGGAACCCCGTTGAGCCAAGGCTCGAGCCCGCGCCCGTCGAAGTGTTGATCGAGAACAGGTTGGTCGTGCCGTTGCCCATGCCGTAAAGCGTTCCGTCTGCGCCAAACACCAGAGCGTTGCCGCCGGCTATGCCGTGGGCGCCTATCAGGGAGGCGGCTGCCGTGGTCTTGTTGATCGCATACAGGTTGGTAAACGACAGCCCGTAAAGGTTGCCAAGCTGGTCGAAGGCGATATCGGTGATTGTGGTGCCCATCGCGCCGATGATATTGACCGCGCCGTTGGCCACATCGAGCGTAGCCAAGCGGGTGCCGTCGTGGATGTGCATGATCGGTGCGGCAAACGCGCCTGCGCTGGAAGCGAGTGCCAGGGAGGCAAGAATTTTTTGTACTTTCATGATCCTCCTCAGGATTGGCTTAGCGGCTGGCGCGAGTGCTCAGCCGCTTGAATTTGTTACAGATCTGCGTAGGAGCAATTTCCGCACCCAATTGCCTGTCGCGTGAAAAAATACCTTCCATTCAAGTAATTATGAAGCGTCTCCGATTCATCGAGATGCGCTTCCGCACATCAAGTGTAAAAAAAACCGACAATCGACCAAGGTAATCTGTCAACGAGCGACGCTAGTCCGTCGCCAAGCCGGCGGCAAAACGCGGGTACACCTCTGAAATGTCCAAGCGGACTGTTTTGCGAATAAGTTCCAGCGTCGCCGGCTCGGGATCCGGCGTGACTGCGACGCTGGCCGCGCACTCGAACTCGAAACCGGTGTTATCCCGGACTTCCTCGAGAGTGTGGCCGGCGTGTACGCTCTCCAAACTAAAGCGCTGACTAGTCTGATTAAAGCGGAATACGGCCAGACGGGTAAGTAGGGCATAAGGTCCGCCGCGACGGAAGACGCTCGCATCGGTGCTACCCGGCGCGCTGATGAAATCGACGCGCGGCACCAAGACCCGCCGCGTGTGTTCCTCACGGAACAGAATTACGCGAGGAATCAAATAATAAAGGTAAGCGGAGCCGAATGAGCCCGGCCAGCGCACATCCACCTGTGGGTAAGTTCCGGTGCCGACCAAATTGAGGTTGCCTTGACCGTCGATCTGCCCGCCCCCTAAGAAAAATGCATCCAAGCGCCCCTGCGCCGCCAAATCGAAGAGCTCAACGCCGCCGTTAGTAAACGCGCTGTTGCGCGCAGAATTGAGCACGCTCACGCGCAGTGTACGATTGGATTGCTCGCGCGCTAACAGCGCCCCGGCGCCGGGAATGGGCGACGCTTGGCCGACTGCCACATGCCGGCAGCCCTGCAGCAAGCGCGCAATGACGGTGATCAGCAGTTCAGTCGGCGAGTACGCCGACGGTTCGACAAAGGTATTCATGCTCTTGCGAGTGGCGTTCGATTGCGTGCAAACTTTCTCATGCTGATCATGGATGTGCAATGCCGTCGGCGGTCTGCACGGCACTGGTGACTTCATACATGTACGGGTAACTTATCAAGAGTTTTTCCAATTCTATGTCCCTATGAGATACAGGCTATGGTATTTGAATCGTCGTGCTTGGTTCGGGTGCTCGACCGCTTTTGGTATCGCACTAGTGTGGCTGGGCAGCGATGCTTGCGCTGGCGATGACACCGAGTTGTGGCGTCGGCTCCAAGCTGGCGGCAATTATGTTTTGCTGCGGCATGCGCAAACCGAGCCCGGTATTGGCGACCCTCCCAATTTTGCGCTGGGGAACTGCGCTACGCAAAGAAATCTGAGTGAATCCGGGCGGACACAGTCGCGCCGCGTCGGCGCGACATTCCGCGCCTACAAGGTGCCCGTGCAAGCGGTGTTGTCCAGCGAGTACTGCCGTTGCCTCGACACCGCTAAGCTCGCTTTCGGCGACGCCGAGGCATGGCCCATGCTGAACTCGATTTTCGAAAGCTCGGTGCAAAACGACGCGCGCGTGGCCGCCCTAAAAGAGCGCTTGGCCCAGCGCCCGGCGCACGGCAACATCGTCCTTGTTTCGCACAACGTCAACATTCAGGCTGCTATCGGCGTTAGCCCGGCGATGGGCGAGGCGGTCGTGGTGACGCCCAATGTGAGCGGCGGCTTCGATGTTATCGGCAGAATAACGGACGATGCACCGTAGACGCAGACTCTCAAAACGCGGCGGAGCACATCCCGCCCGCCGCCGAGTTGCCGCACTGAGGTTAGGGCATGTATGCTACGGCGCGCCGTGATTTAGGGCTTAGGGGAAGCGGCAGAGAACGCCGTGCGCAGCCGCTCGGATTGACCGCGATCCAGTACAAAATCTTGGGAGTAAGAATGCATTGTGCCGAACCATGAAGAACTCAGTGCATCAGTTGACGCGAACAATGCTGCAAAAGGCTGAGACGTTCTTGCGCTCGATTGAGAGCACCATTCCCTATTCAGGGCCGAAGTTCGTGGCGGTAGGCGCGCTGGGCGTTGTTGGTTTTCCGCTCTACTACTTCGTATGGCATAGCCTGTTCCCGCAACCCTACGAAAACCTGGCGCTGCGCCTGTTTGGCAGCTTGCTGTTTCTGCCTCTGCTGTTGGTGCAGTTTTGGCCGCAGCGTCTGCGCCGATTGCTGCCGGTCTATTGGTACGCGGCGCTCTGGTTTGCCTTGCCTTTCTTTTTCACATTTATGTTCTTAAAGAACGGCGGATCCCACGTTTGGTCGATGTCGGTGCTGGCGGCGGGCTTTTTCTTGACGCTATTGGTTAATTGGCGCTGCCTCGTTGCAATGTGTGTCGTTGGTGTGCTCGCGGGCTGGGCAGCGTACTATGTGACGACTGAACCTATCGTATCTCCAGCGCTGTACGGGGCAGATTTGGCAGTGTTCTTGTTCGCCATCGTCGGCGGCAGCATTGTCAATATGAGTGCGGAGCGCGTGGTGCATGAACGGCTTGGGGCGATGCTGACGGCCGCCAACAACATTGCCCACGAGTTGCGCACACCACTGCTCAGCATTAAGTGCACCGCGATGGGCTTGCGCAAGTATCTGCCCGCCTTATTCGAGTCATACCAAAAAGCGCGCGAACACGGCATTGCCACTGCCGAAATCCGCCCCGCGCACTACGACGCGCTGGTGGACAGCCTAACGCGCATCGAGCAAGAGACCGATCACTCCAACACGATGATCGACATTCTGCTCATCAATTCGCGCCAGCTGACGCCTCCCGTCGACGAATTCGCCAGTACGTCGATGGCGCGTTGCATTGAACTCATGCTACAGCGCTACCCGTTTGCTTCGCCGCGCGATAGAGAGCGTGTGGTGTGGCTGGACTCGGGCGACTTTCGTTTCACCGGTTCAGAATTGCTGATGGTGCACGTGCTGTTTAACTTGATGAAGAATGCGCAGCGCTCAGTGGCGAAAGCAAGAAAGGGTGAAATTTACATCCAATTGGTGCGCGAAACCGATCAGAATACGGTGTTCTTCAAGGACACTGGATTGGGCATACCCGCGCATGTGCTGCCAGGCATTTTTCAACGTTTTTACTCGTGGTCCCAAGACACGGGAAGCGAGCGAGGAACTGGGGTTGGATTGGCTTTCTGCAAACTTGTCGTGGAGGGATTTGGCGGCCGTATTATTTGCCGTTCGGTGCATGGTGCATTTACCGAGTTCGTGATGACCTTCCCCCAGGAGCACGCCCATGAGTCGCTACCACATCCATCCGTTCTACTTCCCAACCACAGTGGTGTTCGTGGATGATAGCGCCAGCTTTCTCGCCAACCTGAGCCTGCAGCTAGAAGAGAGCCTAGCCTATCGGCTGTTCGAGTCACCTCTGGCTGCCCTTGAGAGCATCAACTCGACCAATAGCCGGCCGAGCCTCAATCAGACCTACTTTTCAAGCTACCGCGATGTCGAGTCGTTGTCCGGCTCGAGTCGGGTCATCGATGTAAATGTCGACAGGATACACCGCGAGGTTTACAACGAGGATCGCTTCAGGGAAATCTCGGTCGTGGTGGTCGATTACGCCATGCCCGAAATGGATGGTCTCGAATTCTGCCGGCACATTCAGCGTCCTGTGAAGAAAATTTTGCTCACTGGGCGCGCCGATGAGAAGCTTGCCGTCAAGGCGTTCAACGAAGGCCTGATCGACCGGTTCATCATGAAAAGCGACGTGATGGCGCTTGCCAGCCTCAACCACGCGCTGACCGAGTTGCAGCACGAGTATTTTTTTAAGCTGGAAGAGAGCATTGCGGACGCGCTGGCTGTTGGTGTGGATAGTCCCCTGCACGATGCGGTGTTGGCGGATTTCTTTAAAGATCTGTGCCGAGAGCGGCGCATAGTCGAGTCATATTTCTGCAGCAATCCCGATGGCTTCTTGATGTTGGATGCGCGTGGTGGCGGCGCATTGTTGTTGATTGCGACGGAAGACGAGTTAAACGCGCAGTACGAAACGGCGTTTGATCAGGGTGCGCCCAAGCTCCTGCTGGATAGGCTCAAGAGCGGGAAATTCCTGCCTTACTTTTGGCAGTCACAGGGCTACTACCACCCCAGTTGCGTCAATTGGGAGCAATTTGTCCATCCAGCTGCTGAGTTGCGCGCGGAGAATTGGTATTACTACGCAGTGGTAGAGAATCCGCCGCCGCTTCGGCTCGATACCGTTTTCTCTTACCAGTCGTTTCTCCAGGAAATGGATACGCAGGGGCGATCGAAACAATCGCCCCCGCGTTTCTCTAGCCTGCGGCCGTAACCTTGCATGCTTCTGCTGCCGGGTGCGGGGAATGAATCGCGTCCACGGCATCGCTGCGCCGCCTGCGGGTCGAGGGCCATTCATTCAGCTTTACCTCATCGCGAATCGAATCGCAAACCTCGATAATGCGTTTAAGTTCTCCATCCGAAAGTCCGCAGTTGAGCGAAAAGCGCATCAGCGTGCGGTTCTTGGACGTGGCTGGCGGAAAGAACGGCGCACCGAACACGCCGCCCGCCTCAAGGGCATCGCGCAGTTGAATCAATTTCGGCTCGGGCCCAGGTTCGAGCGAGATGATCTGTGCGTTGCCGGCTTGCACGTTGTAGCCCAATTCGTTCAGATGCACGCGCAGATAGTTTGAGCAGGCGTGCAAGCGCTCCCTGCGCCAGGCGTCTTTTTGAATGATAGAAAGTGTGGCATCGAGACCGGCGATTTCGTGCGGCAGTAACGTGGAGCTAAAAATCGCCGGGTGCGATTCGCATTTGAAATACTCCATGAAGCGCGCCGAGCACGTGATGAAGCCGGCCCTGCCCGCGAACGCCTTGGCTAAACTCGCGGTGCGGAAGTGAACTTTGTCTGCGAGCCCGAGGCTGGCCACCAAGCCTTCACCCTGTTCGCCGTGCGTGCCCAAGGAGTGGGACTCGTCCACAACCAAGATGCAGCCGAGCGCGCTGCCGACCGCGACGATATCGCGCAGCGGACACACGCTGCCGTTGGTGCTGTAGACGGAGTCGACCACGATAACCCCCGGACCATATTTCAAGACTTGGCGCTGCAGGTGATCGGCGTCGTTGTGATAGAAAGAAATTGCCTTGGCTCCAGCGCTGCGCACGCCTTGCCATAGCGACATGTGAGCCAGAACGTCCAAGTAGACCGGTGTCTGCTCGTCCGCGATACATTGCAGCAAGCCGGTGTTGGCCGCATAGCCGGATTGGCAGAGCACACCGTCTTCAGCATGCATGAAGCGCGCCAATCGCATTTCGAAGTCGCGATGCGGGCTGCTGCCGTTGAGCAAGAAGCTTCCCGACATGAGCATGCCCATGCCCTGCTCCATGAGTGTGCGCGCTTGCGCCTCGAGTATGCTTGGCTCTTTTGAAAGCGCGAGATAGTCGTTGCTCATTAGGCAAATGTCCGACGATTGCGGGATGCGGCCGCGCAAAATATGAACGCCGCCCCACGTGTCGCGCACGCGATCGCGGTAGTAGTGATTTAAGCGTCGCGCGAGCCACTGCGGTTCAGGGGCATTCATGACGGTGCATGGGGTTTGTTCGGCAGAGCGGGTTTGCATTGCGATCCTCCATTGGTGGTGAGTTAAGAGAAAAGCCAGTTCGACTGCGTTGGTGTAAAGCGCGTGAAAATGCACCGCCGCCGCGGACGCGATGCCGCGCAGCTCGTAGCGGTGATGATGCTTGCTGCTAAGTGAATACGTGTTCGAGGAGTGGCGTGCAAGGCTGCCGACGCGGCGTCGCCGCATTTCGCGGCCGAATCAACCGCGGCCGTGCGCTGAGCCGCGAGCGAATCGTGCGGCACCTGCAAGAGCCCTAGTCGGGCATGTTACCTCAGCGGAAACAGCGCGCAGATGCCTTAGGGGCGTGCAAGCATGCGATGTGCGAGTATGCGCAACGCAGTGTCGTTGATTGTGGCGCCTGAAAGCAGCAGCAGGCGGCAGACGGACTACTTCAAGCTACACGCGCGCGGGAATCGTGTCGGCCAATTCGGAACTCAACCAAGAGCGCATGAACGCCGCGAAGCCATCCGCATCTTGTGCCGCGCGCGCATATTCGAGCAACAGCGCCGCATCTTCGCCATAGTGCGAGGTAAAGCCGAGCGGCGCTGCTCCGCGTGGTGCGAGCGCCACGGAGTTAATGTAAGTCGAAGGAATTACAGCGCCGGCCATGGCTTCGTTTGCCAATAGATTGTCCTCGCTCATGCGTTCGACCGTGACCAAGGTTTGCTTGGCGGCATGCGCCATGATCATGAGCTCGCGCTGCGTGCCAATAAATACGTTACCCTCACGATCGGCCAGCGGCGCGTGAAATAGGGCGATGTCGGGTTGAATCGCGGCGATGGCAACGATTTCATCGTCGGCTTGGTATGGATTGGCGATCCGCTTCCAGTCAGTACGGTGCCTCAGTATGTCGCTGCCAATTAGGCCACGCAAGGGCATGAAAGGGATACCCTTCTCTGTAGCCTGTAGCCCCGCATAAATTGCAGGGCAGGTTGCATCGAGAATGCGCACTTTGCCGCTGCGCACAGCAGCAACAAAGCGCGGTGCGGCGCCGTATTCGCCCAACGATACGGCCGAAGTTTCGATGCACTGCACGCAGTCCGAGCCGATGAGCATATCGGTTTGCAAACCGCCTATGGGCACACAGATCAAATGCAAGTCGCGCACACCGCGTTTGATCAGCGCCCGCGTGAGGCTCATTGCAGCGCCGCTGGTTTCTTTCGGCAGCGCGAGTTTGCAACCGTTCCCGATGCGGGCCGCGAGCTGCTCTAGCGTGTCGTGGACAAACTGCATAAGTTGTGAGGTGCCAATGACGTAGACCTTCAGTATCATAACAGTCTGCGGCGTTGAGATTGGATCGAGCCAGACCTGCCGAAGGAGAGGTCCCCGTGCTTCTGCTGAAACCGAACTGCGAGTGTTGCGGCCGCGATCTGCCGCCACAATCGTCCGATGCGATGATCTGTTCATTTGAGTGCACCTTCTGCCGCGGCTGCTCGGACACGCGCTTGCATGGCCGCTGCCCGAACTGCGGCGGCGAACTGCAGAGGCGACCGGTGCGGCCGGCTGACAAGCTGGCGAAACATCCTGCCTCGACACAGCGCGTCTACAATCCGCGGGGCTGCGGCGAAGCCGCCTGAACATGTCGGACGAAAGCTTTGCCTCCAGCGAGCGCACGCGCCTGCGGCGCTTACCCAAGCGCGGGCACTACGATCGCCGCACCATCTATCAGATCCTCGATGCGGGATTCGTGTGCCACATAGGCTACGTCATCGATGGCCGGCCCTATGTCACCCCGACTTCATACTGGCGCCACGGCGATAAGGTTTACTGGCACGGCTCGCACGCCAGCCGCATGTTGGCAGAGGTAACTGATGCGCCGGTATGCTTAACGGTAACGCATGTCGACGCGCTCGTGCTAGCGCGCTCAGGCTTTCATTCCTCGATCAACTATCGCAGCGCGATGCTGTTCGGCACTGCGCGCAAGCTCGACGGCGAGGCGGACAAGTTGCGCGCGCTAGAGGCGTTCGCCGAGCATCTTTATCGCGGCCGTTGGCGCGAATTGCGCCCGCCCACGCGCCAGGAACTGCTCGCCACCACGGTAGTGGAGATGCAGATCGAAGAAGCCTCCGCTAAGATTCGGACGGGGCCGCCTGCCGACGATGATACGGACTATGCATTGCCGATATGGGCTGGCATCGTTCCGCTTAGCCTGACGCGCGGGACACCGCAGGACGATGGACGCTTAGCTGCCGGGGTCGAAGTGCCCGGGTATTTGCGTGAGGGCGAGACCGGTTAACCCGGTGCTGCTCGCGCTATTTTCACATTCATAATTGAACTTTCTCTCTGCCGGGGAGCCACTCGATGCTTTTGAAAGCCACGCTGGAGCAGGCACGCGCCGTGCCGATTCCGCCCGGTCGCCGCTCAGCCCAAGTCCTTGGTCACGGCTCGATGGAGTTACGTTTTTACGCGCCGCGCGGCAAGGATGAGCAAACCCCGCATGATCGTGACGAGCTGTACTTAGTGGCGCGCGGCAGCGGCAGTTTTTTCTGCGCCGGCGAGCGTACTGCCTGCGGCATGGGCGACGTGCTATTTGTGTCCGCCGGAGACGAACATCGGTTCGAAGACTTTACCGACGATTTCGAAGTGTGGGTCGTGTTTTACGGTCCTGCTGGAGGTGAGCAAGCCGCGCGTTGAGCCGCTTTCAACTAGTAGCTTGGGGCATTCAAGGCCCCACATCCATGCCGTCGTAAGTGAATCCGCCAGTGGCGGCGAATTCATAAAATTCGGTGTTGCGCGCGTCCAGTGTTGCGGGAGTGTGAGTCTCTGTTTTTTTTACGCGCAACCGAAACAGGGGCCGGCCTTGCACTTTGCCGATGCCGGCGACCTCGTAGCCGGACCGCTCCAGGTGCGCTGCCGCCATCTCTAGCCGCGGCAGTTCGTGATGAAGAAAGAAATAGCTCCACGTTAACGGACCGTCGGCGTTCCAGCTTGTTTCGCTGCGAATCTTGCCGAACATCGTTTGCAATTGTTCGAGCGAAATGCGCCTAGACAGTTCTTCTGCTTGCCCTTGCGGGCCGGAAAGACCCAACGCGAGGCAGCACATCAGTGTGCTGAGCACGGACTTCATCGATGGATAGAGGTCTGCAGCGTCACGCGATCTTTAAGCGTCGCCGCTTCCTTTGAGCGCCGGCAAATGCTGGTCGGCGAAATCCACCATGCGTTGAATCGCAACTTTTGCCCGGCGTCCAATTTCAGGATCGACAACAATCTCATTGCAGCTAGAGCCGGGTTTGTCCATCGTCGGGGCTGCGCGCAACGTCTCCAGCAGGTTCCGCAAGCCGTTCATTGCCATCCACGGACAATGCGCGCAGCTCTTGCACGTTGCGCCTTTGCCGGCAGTGGGCGCTTCGATGAAATTCTTACCCGGATTGAGCACCTTGAGCTTGTGGAAGATGCCCTTATCGGTGGCGACGATGAATTCCTCTGCGTTCGCCGCCTGTGCTGCCCGGATGATGCCGGTGGTCGAGGCCACCACATCGGCCAGGGCCAGCACGCCGTCGGGCGACTCAGGATGTGCCAGCACTTTTGCTTTCGGATGCTTCAACTTCAGTTCCGCCAGCTCCTTGCCCTTGAACTCGTCGTGGACCACGCAGGAACCCTGCCACATGATCATGTCGGCGCCGGTAACGCTCTGTATCCACTCGCCCAGATGTTTGTCCGGCGCGAACAAGATCTTTTTTCCTTGCCTGTGCAAGTGGATGACGATCTTTTCTGCAATGGACGAGGTGACGACCCAATCCGAGCGTGCCTTTACTGCAGCACTGGTGTTGGCGTAAACAACCACGACGCGATCCGGATGCTGATCGCAGAGCTTAGAGAATTCCTCGATCGGACAGCCCAGATCCAGCGAGCACTCGGCTTCTAGGTCCGGCATTAGCACGCGCTTTTCGGGGTTCAAAATCTTCGCGGTTTCACCCATGAAGCGCACACCGGCGACCACCAGCGTCGTTGCTTTGTTGCGCGTGCCGAAGCGGGCCATTTCGAGCGAATCGGAAACGATTCCGCCCGTGGCTTCGGCCAAATCTTGAATATCGGGGTCAACGTAGTAGTGCGCCACCAGTACGGCGTCGAGGCGCTTCAGTTCTTGCGTAATGGCGGCAATGAGCGCGGGCTTTTCAGCCGCAGTCAGGATTTCGGGCGCTTTCGCGCGGGCGATTTGGATAGCGCGCCCGGGGCGCTCGTATTCGACTCGAATGGGTGCTTGCGTAGACATCGATTTATTTGATCAAGGAATGCTTTTTGCGGTCGGATACGTGGCGCCCAGGTGGCAACCACTATGCTGGCAGCGACGTTTCCAAAAACACATAGTATTGTTAATAACGGCGTAAGCCTATACACTAGGGAGTGACGATTTGCCTGACCCGCTAGGCACGCGCGCACCCCATTTCTTAAGCAACAAGCGTACTTTACAGTATTCGACACGAGCCCATCCTAATTGCATGGATGAATCGCCCCGCACTGCGCCGATGAGTGGTCCGCTCGCATTTTGGCAGCGCGCCGGGCTCGTATTCGCGCGCGTGGGCGGGCGTTGGCGCATACCGGAAGCGCAGGACCGGCAGGCTAGTTTTTTTCGGGCCAAGCAACTGCACGCACTGCTGCGGCTGACGCCACACATGATGTTGGCCAACGGCGTAAACGCGGTGCTTATCGGTGCTTTCTTCTGGAACCGCGTACCGCGTTGGGCTCTTCTATGCTGGGTCGCTGCGCTTGCGCTGGTGGCGCTGACGCAAATTGCGGGATGGTGGCGCCATGGCCGCGCGGGGCCGCGCCCGCGCGCGTCGCGCAAGACGCTACGCTTGGCAGCGTGGCATGCAGCCTTGCTCGCGACTTTGTACGCAGTGCTCCCGATCTACTTGTTTCCGCGCATAGACGAAGAGGCGCGCTTGCTCGTTGCAACATTCACTGCCGGCATGATCTGCGCCGGGGCCTTCGCCCTATTCACCGTGCCGCAAGCGGCAATCGCCTGGGCGAGCATCCTGTCGCTGGGGGGCATCTACGCGCTGCTCGCCGCCGGCAAACCGCTGTATTGGTACGTGGCAGTGCTGCTGGTGGTCTACGCTGCCGTCATCGTCGCCACCGCCTTTTCCATGGCACGCATATTCCTGGCGCGACTGCAAGCGGAGGCGGACAAGGATCAGCAAAAGCAAGTAGTCGATCTGTTACTGCGCGATTTCGAGGCGCATGCCAGCGACTGGCTTTGGGAAGCCGATGTCGCCGGACGCCTGCGGCACGTGTCGGTACGTTTGGCTGACGCATTGGGACAGCCTGTTGCCGCCTTGCAGGGGGCGGATTTCATTCAAGCGATCGCAACTCATGCCGGCGCGGTGGCGCAGCCGCAGGCGCTGGTGCACTTGCGTCAACGCATGACTAAACCGCAGCCGTTTCGCGACCTTGTCGTTCCCGTGGTGCTGCATGGCGAGCAACGCTGGTGGGCGCTCACGGCCAAACCGTTAACTGACGACAGCGGCATGCATCGAGGTTGGCGCGGCGTGGGCAGCGACATCACCAATGCGCGGCGGCACGAGTTGGAGTTGGCGCGTCTGGCAAACTTTGATTCCCTCACCGGATTGGCGAATCGCCACCAGTTCCGCTCGCGTCTGGACGCGTTGTACGCTGGCACACGTGCTCCAGCCTGCGCCATGCTGCTGCTCGACTTGGACAACTTCAAGGCTGTAAACGATACGCTGGGCCACGGCATCGGCGATCGGCTTCTGCAAACGGTTGCGCTGCGTTTGCAATCGCAGGTGCAGCCAGAAGATCTATTGGCGCGTCTGGGCGGCGACGAATTCGTCCTGCTTGCGGCGGACGACTATTCGGCGGCGCAATGCCTGGAGCGCGCGCAAGCCTTGCTCGAAGTGCTGCGCGAACCATGCGATATCGACGGCATGCGCATCGAGGCGCGCGCCAGCATCGGTATTGCGATCGGCGCCGCGCATGGCGCGACCGCCGAAGATCTACTGAAGAACGCCGACATGGCGCTGTACGCCGCTAAAGACGCCGGCCGCGACGCTGTGCGCATATTCGATAGCGCCATGCAGGCGCGCGCGAGCAGCCGGCTCGGCGTGCTTACCGATCTGCGCGGGGCGCTGGAAAAGGCGCAACTATTGCTTGAATATCAGCCGCAATTTGATTTGCGTGCCGGCGCGGTCAGCACGTTCGAAGCGCTCTTGCGGTGGCGGCATCCACAACGAGGGTGGGTGGCGCCGTCCGAGTTCATCGCGGTCGCGGAAGAAACTGGCTTGATCATACCGATCGGCGCTTGGGTACTGCGCTGCGCCTGTAAAGAAGCGCGGTCGTGGCCCGAGCACATTCAGGTTTCGGTCAACTTGTCCGCGGTGCAGTGCGCCAGCCGCTCGACGGTGGAGGTCGTGCGCGAGGCGCTGGCCAGTAGCGGTATCGATCCTGCGCGTCTGGAACTCGAAGTCACTGAATCCTCGCTCATTGCGGACAGCAGCACGGCGCGCGAGACTTTGCTCGCCCTGAAGCGCATGGGGGTGCGCATCGCACTGGATGATTTTGGCACTGGCTACTCCTCGCTCGCGCACCTGCAGCAATTTCCGCTCGACAAACTCAAGATCGACCGCTCTTTCGTCGCCGCGCTCGAACACGAAACCGGCGGACAAGCGCAAGCTATCGTGCGCTCGATCTTGCACTTGGGCCATGGGCTGGGATTGCAAATCGTGGCGGAGGGTGTTGAAACGCAAACGCAGCTGGCGGCATTGCGCGAGCTCGGATGTGCCGGGGTGCAAGGCTTTTTGTTTGCCCGGTCACTGCCGCCTGTCGGCATCGCGGAATTTCTGCGCAGTGGCGCAACTGGGCGCTGGTTTGTCGACGGGCTGGGCAGGGTGAGCGCGTAGTTCGGCGCGGCGAGGCCGCCGGGCACTATTGCGCAGCGCCCAGTGCCAACGACTTCTCTATGCGTGTGCTTGCCGCATTGTGGCAAAGCGCTTATCCTAACGGCAAACGTTGCCAATGCAATAGAGTGGCAACGATACGCACTCGGATAACGCGACGCCCGGGCGAACCAGGCGGCGCGCAACAATAACGAAGTCATGACTGCACCTTTGCCTCTAGTTCTCATAGCCGATGACGACGGTGATTCACGCGCGTTAATCGTTCGAGCATTAAAGGCTGCCGAAGTGAGCGTTGTCGAGGCCGAAGACGGCGATGAGGCTGTGGCCTTGGCGCGCAACGCGCACCCCGATCTAATTTTGCTTGATATAAACATGCCGCGGCTAAACGGCGTAGCAGCGTGCGTGCAACTGCGCGCTGAGGACGAGTTTCGGGATGTGCCGGTCGTGATGGTGACCAGCATGGACGATCTGGACACTATCAAGCAAGCCTACGATGCAGGTGCCACCGACTTTATCGTGAAGCCTTTCAATCGCACCGTGCTGGCGCAACGTGTGCGGCATCTGTTGCGCGCGGCGAAGGCGTTCGAGGCACTGCGCGAGAGCCAGGCCCAGTTGGAGCAAGCGCAGCGGTTGGCGCAATTGGGACATTGGCAGTGGGAGTTGGGCAGCGATGCGATCGGTTGCTCGGACGAAGCCTATCGTTTGTTCGGCGTTGAACCCGGGTTTGCCTTGAACAGCAAGTTGGTGGAGGCGGCGGTCCATCGCGACGACCTGTCGCGCTTGAAGGAATCGGTGAGCGCCGCCATCAAGGCCAAGCGACCGTACTTGGTCGAGCATCGCATCGTGCGTCCGGGCGGACAGCAGCGCATTATCGAGCATCGCGGCGAGCCCAGCTTCGATGCGCAGGGCCGCGCCGTACGCCTGTTCGGCACCATTCGCGACATCACTGCTCAGAAAGAAGCCGAGGAGCGTATTCGCTACCTGGCGCATTACGATGCCTTGACCAGTCTGCCCAATCGCGCCATGGTGCGCGAGCGCTTGGCGGCGGCATTGAATAAAGCGGTGAAGTACGATGTGCTGGTAGCAGTCATGTCGCTCGATCTGGATCGTTTCAAGCGCATCAACGATTCGCTAGGCCACGTAGTCGGCGACGAGTTGCTCAACGAAGTGGGCCGCCGGCTGCGTGAGACCGTGCGCAGCGAAGGCGACGCGCCTTCGCCGCAACGCGAAGCAGACATAATCGGCAGAGTTGGGGAGGATGGCTTTGCGCTGGTGCTGCGCACGACGCGCGAGCAGGTGCACGAACTGGCGAAAGTGGCCAATCGCGTGCTCGCCTCGATCCGCCAGCCATTTCGTTTGGGGGGGCAAGAGGTATTTCCCAGCGCCAGCATCGGTATCGCGGTGTTTCCGTATGACGCCGAAGACGCCGACACGCTGATGAAAAACGCCGACGCGGCGATGTACCACGTCAAGCAATCTGGGCGCGACGCCTACCAGTTCTACTCGAAGAGCATGAACGCTTCGGCGGTGCAGAAGCTCTCTCTCGAGAGCGAACTCAAACGTGCGATCGAGCGTCGCGAGCTTACCGTTGCCTACCAGCCGAAGTTGGATCTGCGCTCGGGACGCATCGTCGGCGCCGAAGCGTTAGTGCGCAGCCCGGCGCGCGAGTTGGCTGCGGTCGGGCCGGCGCAGATCGTGGCGCTGGCAGAAGAGGCTGGCATGATTCATGAACTAGGCGGATTTGTCCTGCGCAGTGCGTTGACGCAGGCGCGCGCCTGGCAGACACAAGGCTATGCCGTGCCGAAGATGAGCGTCAACCTTTCGCCGTTGCAGTTTCGCAAGAGCGATTTGGTGCGTATGGTCAGTTCGACGCTGCAAGACGTTGGACTTAATGCGAGTTGCCTAGAACTCGAAATCACGGAAAGCGCAGTGATGTACAACGAGACCCAGGCGATAGCCGTGATGAACGCGTTGAGAGCTTTGGGCGTGAGCTTGGCGATCGATGATTTTGGCGTGGGCTACTCTTCGCTAGGTTATCTCGCGCGCTTTCCCATTCACTGTCTAAAGATCGATCGCTCGTTCATCCGCGATCTTCCGGATGACCAAGAGCAGGCGATCGTCACGCGCGGTATCATCTCCATGGCGCACGGGCTGGAGCTCATCACCGTCGCCGAAGGGGTGGACAGCGCCGCGCAGATGGATTTCCTGCGCCATCACGGCTGCGAGCAAGCCCAAGGCTATGCCGTCAGCCCGCCGCTGCAAGCCGAGGAATTCGCCCAGCAGTTCTTGGGGGCCACAGCGCGCGTAGCCGCGCTATAGCCTTTCGCGCGCGTAGCCGCGCTATAGCGGATCTACGCGCAGCCGCTTTGTTCTTCGAACATGCGTGACCGCACACAAACGCGCGCCCGCGCGCACCTCAACGCGCGCGCAGATGCCAGGCCTTGGGCCGGCAGAAAGTGCGTATTCCTTCCATGCCCAGGGTTAAACCGACGCCGGAATGGCTCACCCCTGACCACGGCAGGCGGGGGCTGACCCGGTCGCAGCAATTCCAGTAGACCGAGCCGGTGCGCATTTGCTGCAGAATCGCCTGCGCGCGATCTTGGTTGCTGGAGTAGACGCCAGCCGTCAACCCATACTCGGTGTCGTTCATGAGCGCGACGGCTTCCTCATCGTGACTGACTTTTTGAATGCCGATGATGGGGCCGAAGCTTTCTTCACGCATCAACTCCATGGCGTGCGTGACTTCCGTAAACACAGTGGGTGCGAAGTAGTTGCCGGCACCAGGCAAGCGCTCGCCGCCGCAGCGCAGTGTCGCGCCTTTAGCTTTGGCGTCGGCAACTTGGTGGTCCAAGATGTCTAACTGCTGACGGCGCGTCAGCGGGCCGATGTAGGTTTCCTCGTCGGTGGGAACGCCGATCTTGAAGGCGTGGACTTCGGCCAGAAATGCGTCGACGAACTTGTTGTAGATCCGCTTGTGCACGTAAATGCGTTCCACCGAGCAGCAGCTTTGGCCCGTGTTGTAGAACGCGCCGTCCGCCAAGCTTGTCGCGGCGTGGGAGATCTCCACGTCGTCGCATATGTAGCTCGGGTCTTTTCCGCCTAGTTCCAGTTGTAGCTTCAGCATGCGTCCTGCGGTGGCCTCTGCGATGCGCTTGCCGGTGCGATACGAGCCGGTGAAGAACACGCCGTCGACCGGCTGCTTGACCACTTCGCCGCCGACCGCGCCGCACACGACCTGAAATACCTCGCTCGGAACGCCCGCTAGGTGAAGCATGGCGCCGATTGCCATCCCGGTTAAGGTGGCGTACTCAGAAGGTTTATACAGCACACTGTTCCCTGTCAACAGAGCAGGCAGGAAGACATTACCGCCGACATAGTATGGGTAGTTCCACGCCGAGATGTTGGCAATGACGCCTAAAGGTTCGTGCGAAATCCACTCGTGCGTATCCCCGCTCGTAGTAATCGCCTCCGCTTTGGTGGCGCGCTCAACGTTCTCGCAAAAGAAGTCGATGCGCCCGAACAAGCCGCTTAGCTCGTTACGCGATTGTTTGATCGGCTTGCCAACCTCCGCCGTCAGAGTCTGTGCCAACTGCTCCAGGCGATCCGCGGTCAAGGCTCGAAAGCGTTGAATGCAGTCGATGCGCTTCTTGGCCGGCATGGCCGCCCAATCGCGCTGCGCCGCTCGCGCCTGTTGGTACCTGTCGGCGATCGCTTCTGCAGAGTCCTGCGCGATCTCTTTGATTACCGCCCCGGTTGCCGGGTTGGACACTCGAAGCATGAGGGCATCCTTAGACTAACGAGAAAAGGGCGCCGGCTTTGGGTCTCGCCTACTCAAGCGGCGCACCGGTGCCAGTAGCTCATTCTACGATCGTTGCCCCATTTGTCCGCACCGGCGGTGGCACTAAGAACGGGAGGGTGATGCACTTAGGTTGCGCAATCAGGTGTCAAATGGGGGGTGTCCCCAATAATTCCTGTCGGCACGATGGACACTAGCCAACTAAATTACAAACATATGACATGTTGCCAATGCGCCAAGTCCCTTGTTGAGTAAGCAATGCAAGTTCGGTGCATTGGATGCCCGCAAAGAAATATCACCTGATCAGGTATGGAAAACACTGGACAATACGAATAGCATGTCCCCGAATAGCAAAACCAGAACAATCTCGGAGGCGCAATGGGTACTAGAGACCATCACCAATTCGTTGACTACTACGCGGTGGAAAGTCTTTCCCCGCAGACGCTCACTCGCTATCGATCGATTCAGAACGTCATCTTGTCGCACATCGATCCGGTGCGCGCCGCCCGTGGTCTTGACGTGGCTGACGTCGGATGCGGCGCGGGCACGCAGTGTTTGTTGTGGGCCGAGCTTGGGCACCGGGCACATGGACTCGATATCAACACGGGGCTGATCGAACTGGGGAAACAACGCGCCGCGCAGCGGGGACTAAATGTCTCGTTCTATCTCGGCACGGCCACGCAAATGCCGTGGGCCGACGCGTCGATGGATGCCTGCATCATGCCGGAGTTGATTGAGCATGTCGCCGACTGGCAGCAATGCTTGAACGAGGCGTCGCGCGTGTTGCGGCATGGAGGTGTGCTGTACCTGTCCACGCCCAACAAGCTCAGCCCTCGGCAAGATGAATTCAACTTGCCCCTGTATTCTTGGTATCCGGCATTCGTCAAGCGCTGGTGCGTGAAGAAGGCGCTGTCCTCGCATCCGCAGCTCGCCAACTACGCTACCTATCCGGCGGTGAACTGGTTCACTTACTATGGTCTGCGCTCGGCTTTGAAGGAACGCGGGTTCGATTGCTTCGATCGGTTTGACACCGTCAATACCTATGGGAACAAAGCGAAAGCGGCGGTCGTCAGTTTTATCCGCGCGGTGCCGCCCGTGCGCCTCGGTGCGCATGCCTTGAGCAAGAGCTGTCAAGTTCTCGCAGTGCGCCGCTGAGCGCGGCTTATTTCTAGAGCGCGGCGCGAAAAATCGCTTCGAAATCGGCGCGCGTGCATGGGCGCGGGTTGGTTTGGTGGCAGATGTCTTTCTCCGCGATGTCCAGCAAGCGGGGGAGCTGCGCAAGATCGGCGCCTGCGACGCTCAAGCGCGCGGGAATCGCGATCTCGCGTTTCAGTTGTGACAACCAGGCGATAAACGCATCGGCGCTGCTTGCGTCGTCAGCCGTTTCGACGCCGGCGCATTGCGCCAGCACGCGAAACTTGTTCATTGCAGCGGGACAGTTGAACCGCATGACATGGTCGATCATGATGCCGTTGGCCAAACCGTGATGCATATCTAGGACGGTGCCCAGCGCATGCGCGCAGGAATGCGTGGCGCCGAGATCTTTTTGAAACGCCACTGCGCCCATCATCGAAGCCATCATCATGTCCGCGCGTGCTTGGATGTTCTTCGGTTCGCGCACCGCGATCGGTAGCGCGCGCGCCGCGATGCGCACGCCTTCCAGAGCGATGCCGTCGCACATGGGGTGATAGGCCGGCGACAAATACGATTCAATGTTGTGCGTGAGCGCATCCATGCCCGTGGCGGCAGTTATGGCGGCAGGCAAGTCCAGCGTGAGTTCGGGATCGGCGAACACCGCTTTGGCCAAAATCTTGGGCGAAAAGATAATGCGCTTGATGTGGCTCGCGTCCTCAGAGACGACGCTGGAGCGGCCCACTTCGCTTCCGGTGCCCGAAGTGGTGGGCAATGCGATGAAGTAGGGCAGCTCCTTTGTGATCGCGCGCACTTGCGGATGATCCCACGCGTATTCGAGCACATCGCCGGAGTGCGTGGCCATGAGGCCGACGACCTTGGCGACGTCGAGCGCAGCACCGCCGCCCAAGCCAATTACCGCATCCGCGCCATGGGCTTGGTACGCTGCGGCGCCGGCCATGACTTGGCTGGCGCTTGGGTTGCCGTACACGCCGGCAAACGTCGCGGCGTTTAGGCCAGTTAGCGAGGACTTGAATTCATCGAGCAGGGGCAGCGCGGCGATGCCTTTGTCGGTGACGATCAGCGGACGCTTGATGCCCTGCGCTTTGAGATGCTCGGCGACTAGTTTGCGCGCGCCGGGGCCGAAGTGGATGGTGGTGGGGAAGCTGAATTTTTCGATGCTCATGCTGATTCATGTCTAAGGTTTCGTAGGAGCGAGCTTGCTCGCGATCGAGCGGCAGATCGCGAGCAAGCTCGCTCCTACACAATTTCGAAGTAGCGCCTGAATTCCCAGTCGGTCACCGCGTCCTGAAACTGCCGCCACTCCCATTCGCGCGTGGCGGTGAAATGATCGACGAATGTGTCGCCGAAAAACTCGCGCGCCAATCTTGATTGTTTGAACTTCTCCGTCGCGCGCTCCAAGGTGCGCGGCAGCCGCGGCGTCTTTGAATCTTTCGCTTCGCCGACTTGCGGTGCGGCGGTCAGCTTTAAGCCCTTCTCGACACCGTGCAAACCCGCCGCGAGCAGCGCGGCTAGCGCCAGATAGGGGTTGATGTCCGAACCGGGGCAGCGCGTTTCCAGCCGCGTGGATTTCGCCGAGCCCGGGATAACACGAAACGACGCGGTGCGATTGTCCACGCCCCAGCTCGCGCGCACCGGCGCCCACATACCGTCGACCAAGCGCTTATAGCTGTTGATGGTCGGCGCGTACATCGGCATCAGTTCCGGCAGCACTGCGAGCTGGCCGGCGAGGTAGCTGTTGAAGAGCGCGCTCATCTTGTGCGGATCCTTGGCGTCGAAGAATAAGTTCTTTTTGCCGTCCGACAAGCTCTGATGCACATGCCCGCTGCAACCGGGATATTGCTGCGACCACTTCGCCATGAAGCTCGGCATGATGCCGAAGCGCGCGCCGATTTCCTTCGCGCTCTGCTTGAACAAAATCGCACGATCTGCCGATTCCAATGCATCTCCATATAGTATGGCGGCTTCAAACACGCCAGGACCGGTTTCCGTATGTATACCCTCGATAGGTATGCGAAACTGCGCGAGTTCTTCCATTAACGCCTTAAAGAATGGTTGGCTCTGCGCCATGCGGATCATGGAGTAGCCGAACATCCCGGGAGAGATCGGCTGCGGGTTGGTGTAGCGCTTTTCGGCGAAGCTTTGCGGCGTCTCGCGGAAGTTGAACCACTCAAACTCGACCCCGCACATGGGAATCAAACCAATTTTCTCCGCTTTGCGCAGCACGCGCTTTAGCACTTGGCGCGGGCAGACTTCTAGCGGCGCGCCTTTGGCGTCGACGAAGTTGCCGAGAAAGAACGGCACGTTGTCGTCCCACGGAATGTTGCGCGCGGTGGCGAGATCGAGTTCCACCATCGCGTCCGGGTAGCCGGTGTGCCAGCCGGTCCAACTTGTGTTGTCGTAGGTGAGATCGTTGATGTCCCAGCCGAACACCACGTTGCAGAAGCCGAAGCCACCGTCGACGGCGGAAAAAAACTTGTCTTTGTGGATGTACTTGCCACGCAGCACGCCGTCGATATCCGACACCGCGACCTTTACGCGCGTGGCGGGATGTTGGCGTACCGAGTCGAGCACCGCGCTGCGCGAGTCTGAAGCCTTTTTCATCTGACTGTGCTCCGGCTATGAGGGATGGGAAAACCGCCGCCGTGGCACAGTATAACGGCTCATCGCGGCAGACATGACATGAGGCAGCCATGGTTACGGCCGCCGGTGTCTGTGCCATACTCGCCAAGCCAAAATAATCACAATGAGGCTAATCAGCAGCTCGTCAGTATCCAGCACTCAACTTTGGAGGGCACGGCATGAGCGATAAGAAGCAGGTTGGCAGCGTCACCTATACCCGCACCGACAGCAGTTACTTCGCGCAGCGAGGCCTTAAGCGCTATGCGCGCGTGTGGTCGCTATGGGCGCTGGGCGTCGGCGCGGTGATCTCAGGGCATTTCTCCGGTTGGAACTTTGGCATCGGCGTCGGCGGATTCGGCGGCATGTTCCTGGCGGCCATCATCATCATGATCATGTATTGGGGGCTGATATTTTCGCTCGCCGAAATGTCGCCGGCGATGCCGCACACGGGCGGCGCCTATTCCTTCGCGCGCAGCGCCATGGGACCGTGGGGCGGCTTCATCACTGGGCTCGCGGAAAACATCGAGTACGTGCTGACCCCGGCCGTCATCGTGTTCTTCATCGGCTCTTATCTGACGGCAATTTTCGGCACGCCGCCGGCGTTTCAGCCGGTGTGGTGGATCGTTGCCTACGCTATTTTTTTCGCGCTGAATTTCGTCGGAGTGGAACTCTCGTTTCGCGTCTCGGTTATCGTGACCTTGCTGGCGCTGGCGGTGCTGATCATTTATTGGGTTAGCGCAGCGCCGCAGTTTGATTACAGCCGCTGGGCGCTCAACATCGGTGTCGGCGCGGACGGCAAGGCCGTCGAGTTGGCGGAAGGCAAAGGCCAGTTCTTGCCCTACGGTTGGTATGGCGTGCTGGCGGCGATGCCCTTCGCCGTATGGCTGTTCCTGGCGATCGAGCAACTGCCGCTCGCGGCGGAGGAATCGCACGATCCGAAGCGCGACATGCCAAAGGGTTTGATCTTCGGCATGGCCACGCTCGTATTCTCCGCGTTCATGACCATGTTTCTAAATAGCGGCGTGGGCAAGAACGAAGAGGGATTGATGCACGGCGCATTTAGCCTCGGCAGCTCGGCCGAACCGCTGCTGGATGGCTTTCGCGTGGTCTTCGGCACGGGCATCGCAAAAACGCTGGCGTTGTTGGCTGTCATCGGGCTGATCGCGAGCTTTCACACCATCATTTTTGCCTACGGCCGGCAAATTTATTCACTTTCACGCGCCGGCTATTTCCCGCGTGGCTTGTCAGTAACGCATGGGGCGCGCAAGACGCCCCACGTCGCGCTGATTACCGGCACCCTGATGGGATTTGCCGTGCTGATCATCGTCTGGTTTGTCGCCGGCGCGGAAAAGGGCGGCGCATTTATCGGCGGCACGCTGCTCAACATGGCGGTGTTCGGTGCGATGATCTCTTATGCAATGCAGGGTGTGTCTTTCATCCTGCTGCGCACCAAGATGCCGGATATCGCGCGGCCGTATCGCAGCCCGTTAGGCACATTCGGCGCTGGCGTGACCATCGTCATCGCGCTGGTGACCTTGTACTTCCAACTGCAAGATCCGGTCTATCGCAACGGTGTGATCGGCGCGGCGATCTGGTACGTGGTCGGCATCATCTACTTTGCCGTCGCCGGCCGGCACAAGTTGGTCCTCTCGCCCGAGGAGGAGTTTGCGTTGACGCAGGGCCAACACGGCAATCCCGAAGTTGAAGGTTACGGCAAGAGCAATATTTAAACGAAGACGGTTGTAGCGATCGCGAGATGTGCGCCAGGCGAGCTCAAGGCTCGCCTGAGCGTTACACTGCGGCGGTGACTTGAATCTCGACCTTGTAGTCGGGGCCAGCCAGCTTGGCTTCCACAGTCGCGCGCGCTGGGCATTGTCCCGCAGGCACCCAGCTTTCCCACACGGCGTTCAGTTGGGAAAAGTCCGCCATGCTGGGCAGATAGATCGTGCAGGAAAGAATTTTGCTCTTATCGCTGCCGGCCTCCGCCAGCAATTTATCGATTTGCGCCAGCACTTGTTTGACTTGTCCGGTAACATCTTGCTTTGGATTTTCCGCTACTTGTCCGGCAAGATAGACGGTGCCGTTGTGCAGCACCATTTCCGACAAACGCTTGCCGATATGAAACCTTTGGATCGCCATAACATCTCCTTCGTGTTGATAAAGGCTGCCAGTGTAGCGCTAACTCGCGCGGTGCGAGGACGATGAACGTTGTCGTACTCGGCGCCGGCGTCGTCGGCGTTACATCGGCGTGGTACTTGCGTCAAGCCGGGCACGAGGTCACCGTGCTCGACCGGCAGGCGGGCGCCGGTCTGGAAACCAGCTTCGCCAATGGCGGGCAGATTTCCGTCAGCCACGCCGAACCCTGGGCGAATCCGTCGGCGCCGCTGCAAGTATTCAAGTGGATGTTCAAGGAAGATGCGCCGCTGCTGTTTCGCCCGCGGCTGGACTTGCAACAAATTCGTTGGGGGTTTAATTTCTTCCGCGAATGCACCGTTGCGCGCACCCGCGCGAACACCGAACAACTGGTGCATCTCGGCTTGTACAGCCGCGAATGTTTGCGCGAACTGCGCGCGGCAACACACCTGCAGTACGATCACCTTGAGAAGGGCATCCTGCACTATTTCACCGATGCCGCGGAGTTCGAGCGTGCGCTGAGCGCGGCACAAGCGATGCGCGAGCATGGCTTGGAGTTGGAGCTTAAGAGCGCGGACGAGTGCGTGCAGATTGAACCGGCGCTCAAGCACATCCGCTCGCGTCTCGCCGGCGGCACTTACACGGCGCGAGATGAATCCGGCGATGCCTACAAGTTCACCAGCAATCTGGCGCAGATTGCGGCCAATGCGGGGGTGCGTTTTCAATTTGGCGCGACCGTGCGCGGATTGGTCACCGGTAGCGGGGCAGTGGCGGGTGTCGTGCTGGCCGGGGCGGACGGCAAGGAGCAAACGTTGCGGGCGGACGCCTACTTGATGTGCTTGGGCAGCTACAGCCCGTTGCTGCTCGACGCCATCGGCATTCGCATCGCCGTGTATCCGCTCAAGGGCTACTCGATCACCATTCCTATCGGCGCGCAGCATGAGGCGCCGTTTGTCAGCCTGACGGATCACGACCACAAGATGGCGATGTCGCGCTTAGGCGATCGCTTTCGCGTGGCCGGCACCGCCGAGTTGAACGGCTATGACACCAGCATTAACCGCGTGCGCTGCGCGGCGCTGGTGCGGCGCGCGTTCGAAGTGTTTCCCAACGCCGGCGAGCGCAGCCAGATCGAGTTTTGGGCCGGCTTGCGGCCCGGCACTCCGGGCAACGTGCCCTATCTAGGCCGTACCCGCTACGACAACCTCTACCTCAACACCGGTCACGGCACGCTCGGCTGGACCAATGCTTGCGGTTCAGGCCAGGCCATCGCGGAGATTATGAGCGGGCGGCGGCCGCAGTTCGGCTTTCGCTTTTGCGGCGACGCGCAATGATCTGGTGCGCCGCCAAGCGGCGCGGGTAGGGTGGTAAAATCAGGCAAGCAGAAATCTCATGAAACAGCTCGTTCTCGACGTCGCGCCGGCGTTCCTTCCCTCGTTGGACAATTTTGTCGCTGGGCCGAATAGCGAAGTGCTCGCGGCCTTGCGCGGCGTGCTGAGCGGCGCCCGGCGCGAGCGCTTGCTGTATCTGTTTGGCCCGGTCGGCAGCGGCAAGTCGCATCTGCTCAAGGCGGCTGTGGCGGTAACGCCTGGCGCGCAGCTGTTTGAAGGCAAGACTGCGAATGCCTTGCCGCGCGAAGCCGGGGCGCTCAAACTGATTGCAATCGACGATGTCGATGCCTTGGCCGCCGCGGCGCAAGAGGACCTGTTTCACTTATTTAACGCTGTGCGGGTCAGCGACGCTCTATTGCTGGTCAGCGCGGTCACGGCCCCCGGGCAATTGCGCTTGCGTTTGGATGCGGCTACGCGCTTAGCTTCGATGCTTGCCTACGCTTTGCAACCGCTGAGCGATGCCGAGAAGGCGCAGGCGCTGCGCCAGCATGCCGCGCAAAAGGGATTTACGCTTGGCGAGGAAGTCATTGACTTCTTGCTGAAACATTGGCGCCGCGACCTGCCTTCGCTAATGGCCGCGCTGGAGCAACTCGACGCTTACTCGCTGGCCACGCATCGCCCAATTAGCGTGCCGTTGTTGAAGCAGGCGATCGGCGTTGGCATGAAAGGCGAAGGCGCAACTTCGATAGATACTGGCGGGTAGATATTCTATATTGCTGCGCCAATCAATAATGATGAGATTATCGTGCCTTGGGTATATATGTGCCAGCCGCCAACGTGAATCTTTACCGCTTGACGCTGCATAGATGCAGGAGCGCGACTTGGAACTCGCTTTATTCGACTTAGATAACACGCTGTTGAGCGGCGACAGCGATCATGGCTGGTCGCAGTTTCTCATCGAAGAAGGCGTGCTCGACCGGGTGCTCTATGAGCAGCGCAATGATGAGTTTTTTGCGCAGTACAAGGCCGGCACACTGGATATTTACGAGTATGTCGCCTTCCACATGACGGCGCTGGGCCGCTACTCGCGCGAGCAGTTGGATGCCTGGCACCGGCGTTTCATGAGCAAGAAGATCAAGCCGATGATCACGCGGAAGTCGCGCGCGCTGGTGGCGCAACACCAGGTGCGTGGAACGCTTGCCGCGGTGGTCACCGCAACCAATAGCTTTGTCACCGGCCCGATCGCCGCGGAGTTGGCGGTGCCGCATTTGCTCGCTACGGAAGCCGAGGAAATCGACGGACGCTTTACCGGCCGCGTCAAGGGCACGCCTTGCTTTCGCGAGGGCAAGATCAAGCGCGTCGAGCAGTTCTTGTCGGAACGCGGTATGTCCTTCGAGAGTTTTTCCAAGAGCTATTTTTACAGCGATTCGCTGAACGATCTGCCGTTGCTGTCGCGCGTCAGTCATCCGGTGGCCGTGGATCCCGATCCGACGCTGCGAGCCCACGCGCAGCAGCACAATTGGCCGATCATCAGCCTGCGCGACAATGATGGCGCCCGTCCGCGCGCCGCAGACGGCGGTTTTGGGCGCTGAGCTGCTGTGCTATCCTGCCGCGCTTAGGCATGCCAATGGTCGCGCAGAGTAGATTCGGGGGCGGCAGCGCCTTCACGCACGTGCGCTTTATGTCGCGATGATTCGCAAATTCATACAAAAAGTCTTCAAGAAAAAACCGGCGAGCGTCGCTGCGGCGCAGCTCAAGCCGCGCATCTATACACGCCAGCAACACGGGATCGCGCGCGAGAAGATCAGCGACTGCGCCATGCGCACCACGCGCCTGTTGCAAGAATCTGGTTTTCAAGCGTTCGTCGTTGGCGGCGCGGTGCGCGATTTGTTGCTTGGGCGCGAGCCGAAGGATTTCGACGTTGCCACCAATGCCACGCCCGCCGAGACGCGCAAAATCATCCGGCGCTCGCGCGTCATCGGCCGGCGTTTTCAGATCGTCCACGCCTTGTGCGGCGACGAGGTCGTGGAGGTGTCGACATTTCGCGCGGTGCAAAGCAGCGCGGCAGACGACAGTGCAAGCGGCACCGCGGACGCTGCGCACCGCACTGACGAGCATGGACGCGTGCTGCGCGATAACGTGTTCGGCAGCCAAGCGGAAGACGCGCTGCGGCGCGATTTCACGGTGAACGCGCTTTACTACGACCCGAGCGCTGAAGAAGTGTGGGATTACGGGCAAGGCGTCGATGATGTGAGGCGGCGCGTGCTGCGCGTTATCGGCGATCCGGCCACGCGCTACCGTGAAGATCCGGTTCGCATGCTGCGCGCGGTGCGGTTCGCGGCGAAGCTCGGATTCAGTCTCGATCCCGCCACGCGTGCGCCGATCGGCGCCATGTCGGACCTGCTGGCGAACGTTCCGAGTTCGCGGCTATTCGATGAAATCCTCAAGCTGCTGTTGTCAGGCCACGCTCACGCATGCGTGCATCGCTTGCGCGAAGAAGGTTTGCATCATGGCTTGCTGCCGATGCTCGATGTCATTCTTGAGCAGCCGCTTGGGCAGCGTTTTGTCGATCTCGCGCTGCAGCGCACCGATGAGCGCATTCGCGACGGCAAACCGGTATCGCCGTCGTTCTTGTTGGCGGCGCTGCTTTGGCACGAAGTCCTCGCCAGCAGTCAACGCCACACGGCGAAAGGCATGAAACCGGTGCCGGCATTGCACGCGGCAATGCACGACGTGCTGGAAGCGCAGCGCAAGCAGCTGGCCATTCCTCATCGCTACGATGCGCAAATGAAGGAGCTTTGGCTCATGCAGCCGCGCTTCATGCAGCGTTTCGGCGCGCGTCCGCTGCGCTTGCTGGAGACACCGCGCTTTCGCGCCGGGATGGATTTTTTGGTGCTGCGCTGCGAAGCGGGCGAACTGGACGCGGAACTCGGCAACTGGTGGCTGCAATTCAGCGCCGCCGATGCCGAGCAGCGCCGTGCCTTGCTCGAAAGCGTTAGCGAGGATGCGCGCGCCCCTGAGGGTCAGCGCAAGCGCCGCCGTCCGCGCCGGCGGCGCTCGGCCCGTCCGGCCGCCGTTGCCGCAGAGAACTAGTGCGCGCTCGGGGTGCCGCCGCCGGGCTAGTTTTTGTTTGAGCGCGGCTTCAGTGACGCCCAGTTCCGGCTGAATGAAGCAGGCTTTCATTGCGCTAGGCGCCAACTTGGCCGATCCGCGCAGCCAGATCGCTTCTGCTTTGCAGGAGATTGCGGCGCTGCCGCACACCAGGCTGATGCGCGTGTCTTCGCTCTACCGCAGCGCGCCAGTGGGGTATACTGCGCAGCCCGAATTCGTCAATGCCGTTTGCGAAGTGGCGACCGGCTTAGCGGCGCGCGCGCTGCTTGGCGCGTTGCTGGAAATCGAGCGCCGGCACGGCCGCGAGCGCAGTTTCGCCAATGCGCCGCGCACGTTGGACTTAGACATCGCGCTGTATGGGGATGAGGTTATCGACGAACCCGGTTTGATCGTCCCGCATCCGCGCATGTTGCAGCGCGCTTTCGTCTTACTGCCATTGGCCGAGATCGCACCGCAACTGTCTATTCCAGGTGTGGGAACAGTGGCCGACCAGCTTGCCGGCGTAGCGGGGCAAGAGATAGAAAGAATACCGGGTGAGCTCTGGCGCCCGGCTTAAGATTAGCCATAACGACTAGACACATGTTCCAACAAGCCGCCAACAACGCAGGCGCTGTCGCCGCCAAATTCCCTTACGTCGTTGTTGAAGGGCCGATCGGCGCTGGCAAGACCAGCCTCGCTCGGCGGCTCGCGCAGCGCATGGAAGCGGAACTGCTGCTGGAGAACCCAGAGGAAAATCCTTTCCTGGCGCAGTTCTATCGCGACATGCCGCGCTATGCGTTTCAAACGCAGATGTTTTTTCTCTTCCAGCGCGTTACGCAATTGCGCGATCTAAAGCAGCATGAATTGTTCAAGCCCAGCATCGTCGCGGACTTTATGCTGGAGAAAGATCCCTTGTTTGCGCAGCTGACGCTAAACGACGACGAGTTTCGCTTGTATCAACAAGTCTATCGGCACCTGGCGCCGCAGGCGCCAACGCCGGATCTGGTCATCTATCTGCAAGCTCCGGTTGATGTGCTGTCGGCGCGCGTCGAGCGGCGCGGCAATAAGTCGGAACGCCGCATTGGCGACGACTACTTGCGCAAGCTGGCGGAAAGCTATGTCGAGTTTTTTTATCGCTACGATCGCTCGCCCTTGTTGATCGTCAACAGCGAGAATCTCAACTTCGTCGACCGGGACCGCGATTTGGAGCTTTTGCTGGAGCGCATGCGCAGCATGCGTGGGGGCCGTGAATTTTTTAGCAGAGGAGTGAATTGAGTATGCGCTTGACACTAAACGACATGAACAAGAAGTACGCCGCCAAAGAAAAACTCGTCATGCTGAGTTGCTATGACGCGAGCTTTGCGGCACTGCTCGATGCGGCCGGTGTCGAACTGATGCTGGTCGGCGATTCGCTCGGCATGGTAATCCAGGGTCACCCGACGCCGCTGCCGGTGACGATCGAAGATGCCGTGTATCACACTGCGGCGGTTGCCCGCGGCAGCAAGACGGCGATGGTGATGGGCGATCTGCCGTTCGCGACTTATCAGATCAGCAAGGAACAGGCGTTCGCCAACGCCGCGAAGCTGATGCAAGCCGGCGCGGGGATCGTAAAGCTCGAGGGCGGTGTGCCCATGGCGGAGACGGTCGAGTTCCTGGTGACGCGCGGCATACCGGTGTGCGGCCACCTGGGTCTGACGCCGCAGGCGTTCAACCAGCTCGGCGGTTTTCGCATGCAGGGCAAGGACGAGGCCGGACAGCAACAGTTGTTGGCGGACGCCAAAGCGCTGCAGGACGCCGGTGCGGCGATGATCGTGTTTGAATTCATTCCGGCGAGTTTGGGCAAGCGTGTCACCGAGGCGCTGAAGATTCCGACCATCGGCATCGGCGCGGGGCCGGACTGCTCCGGACAAATCCTAATCACTTACGACATGCTCGACATTTTTCCCGGCAAGAAACCTTCGTTCGTGAAGAACTACATGGAAGGTAACGGCACGCCGGCGAAAGCGATTGCCGCCTTCGTGCGCGAAGTCAAGAGCGGCGCGTTTCCTTCGCCGGAATACTACAAACCTTAGCCGCTGCCAGGGGAATCGCATGGATGTGATCCACACCGTTTCCGAGTTGCGCACGCGCTTGCGCGAAGAGCGCCGCGTGGCGCTCGTGCCCACTATGGGCAACTTGCACGAAGGTCACATCCAGCTCATCCGGATCGCCAAACCGCGTGCGGCGTGCTTAGTGGCGAGCATCTTTGTCAATCGCTTGCAGTTCGGACCGAAGGACGATTACGATCGCTACCCGCGCACGTTGGATCCCGACTGCGAGAAGCTCGCGGCTGCAGGCTGTCATGTCGTGTTTGCGCCCAACGAGAAAATTGTTTACCCCGAGCCGCAAACGTTTACCGTCGATCCCACGGCTTCACTGCAAAACATTCTAGAAGGCGAGTTCCGCCCTGGGCATTTTCGCGGCGTCGCCACGGTCGTGTTGAAGTTGTTCAACATGGTGCAGCCGCAAGTGGCGATTTTCGGCAAAAAGGATTACCAGCAATATCTTGTGCTGCGCGATATGGTGCGCCAATTCGAGCTGCCGATCGATATCATTCCGGCCGAAACGGTGCGCGCCGACGACGGCTTGGCCCTATCGTCGCGCAACGGCTATTTGTCGGCGTTGGAACGCGTCGAGGCGATCCGCCTTTATCAGGCGCTCCACAAAATTCGCGGCGCGATCTATGCCGGCGAGCGCGATTTCGCCAAGCTCGAGCGCGAAGCCAGCGCGCAACTGGACGCTGCCGGGTGGAAAACCGACTACGTTGCGGTGCGCCGCCAGCAAGATTTGCTCGAGGCGACGACGCAAGAGCGCCGCTTGGTAGTCCTCGGCGCATCGCGCTTGGGCAGCACGCGCTTGATCGACAACCTCGAGATCAATTTATAGCGTCCAGCCCGGCGCGGGCCGGGCGGCGGTTACGTCGGCCAAGGTCCTGTCGGGGAACCGTAGCCGTAATCCCATGGCCCGGCGCCGAAGCGCATGGCGCCATCGGTCGCCCAATAGGGTGTACCAATGCCGCCGTGCCCAGGGTCGGGCGGGATATGCGGGCGTCCGCCTTCATACAAGTTGATCATGCCGCCGGCGACGGCGGCGAGCGCAGCTGGTTCCAATATTGCGGTTGCGTCCATAGACCTTATCTCCGTGAATGCCGAGACGATGTGTCTCACTACCAGCATCGCAGCCGAGCGCCGCATCGCCACGGAAATGCGGCACTAAACGCGTGTGACGCAGTGCCGCGCGAGCAGCGGCTCGCACAGTGGATTTTGGTATGCTTGTTCATGGCCGCGTTAACCGATCAGGGGTTCATGCGCGCCGCGCTCGAACTGGCGCGGCAAGCCGGCGCGCGCGGCGAAGTGCCGGTCGGCGCAGTGCTCGTATTCGATGGCGCAGTCATCGCCGAAGGCTGCAACCTCACGATTTCCAGCAACGATCCGACCGCGCACGCCGAACTGGTCGCGATCCGCGCGGCAGCACAGCGCCGCGGCAACTACCGCTTAAACGAAAGTGTCTTGTACACTACCCTCGAACCGTGCCCCATGTGCGCCGGCGCCATCATGCATGCGCGCGTGGCCCGTGTGGTGTTTGCGGCGCCCGACCCCAAAGGCGGGGCCACCGGCAGTGTCGTCGATTTGTTCGCCGAGCGGCGATTGAACCATCATACCGAAGTCATCGGCGGCGTGCTCGCCGAGGAGAGCGCGATGCTGCTGCGTGAGTTTTTTGCCGCCAAGCGGGGCAGGTCGCCGCAGTGAAGTCCGAAGTGCGAGAGACGCGTGATGCAGCGCGTTCGCCGATTCGAATTGTCTTATTCGAGGATTACGTTTTGCGTGAGGTCGAGTATTGCGAACAGGGCAGCCCCGCCCTAGCCCTCCCCCTAGAATGGGGAGGGAAGCTGCTCCTTCCCCTCTTCAGGGGGAAGGTTGGGGATGGGGCGTGTCATGAGATTAGGGAACTCTCAATAGGTTAATCCGTTAAGGAGTGTGCATGACTATCGCATTCAAACACCCAGAATTCATCGTCGAAACCGATTGGCTTGCGGCGCACCTGCACGATGCGAACGTGCGTGTGCTCGATGCGACAACGCACTTGTTGCCAAAACCGGTCCTCTACGATCCCAAACCGGGGATCGAGGATTATGAGCGTGGGCACATACCGGGCGCACAGTTCGTCGATATCGAGCATGAAATCTCCGACCGCAGTTCTGCGCTGCACTTCATGATGCCATCCGCCGAGCAGTTCGGCGCGGCGATGGGCGCATTGGGTGTAAGCAACGACAGTTTTATCGTGTGTTACGCCACCGCGAATCATTGGTGGGCGACGCGCTTGTGGTGGATGCTGCGCGCGTTCGGCCACGACAAGGTGGCAGTGCTCAATGGCGGATTCCAGAAATGGCAAGCGGAGGGGCGCCCGACTGAGACTGGCGCAGCCCATGCACCCGCGCACGCGACGTTCGTCGCGCGTGCACGTCCGGGCTGGGTAGTAGACAAGGAGCAGGTTCGCGCTGCGATCGGTGCCAGCGGCATTTGTACCGTGAACGCGCTGCGCCCCGAGCAACACGCGGGCACGGGCGGCACGGTTTACGGCCGCTTGGGTCACATCAAGGGCAGCATTAACATTCCAGCGGTGAACGTGGTCGACGCGCAATCCAATGTGTTTAAGCCGGCTGCCGAGTTGCATGCGCTGCTGGCGCCGGCGCTGGCGGCGCCGCGCGTCATCACTTATTGCGGCGGCGGTATCGCGGCCACCAGCATCGCCATGTTGCTAATGATGTTCGGTCACGACAACGTGCAGCTTTACGACGCTTCGATGTCGGAATGGGCGCCGGATGAGTCGCTGCCGATGGAGTTGAATGTACAGCGTGAAAAGTGAAACGTGAACGCGGGGCGGCGGCTGCGGCCTGTGAGGTACTGCAGGCTATATATGCTTGAAGCCTATGTGGAAAGCCGCAAATTCTAGGCAGGGGTGGCTAGTATTGGTGGCGCTGGCGCGCGTTTCGCATGTCACCGCTCACGGCCGCGGTATCTGCCAACACGTATTTGCCGACTCAAACGTCACTAGCAAATCCTCGCCGTTCGGGTACGCAAAGTAGCGCAGTCCGACGATATCGCCGCGCACGCGCCAGAACATCGATAGCGTCTGCTTTTCGCCGTTGCTCAGCACGTGGTTGTTGGCATCGACTTTGAACGGTTGGCCGTAGTTCTTGACGTAGTTGTTCGTGCTGGTGATCAAGTTCTTCAGCGATGGCGCGAGCGCCTGGTCGAAGGCGGAAAGTTTGTCGTTGCAAAAGATCAAGCGCCATTGCCGGTTGGTGCGCTTCTCCGGCAGGTCCTGCACAATCAAGGTATCGTCGGAAGCGTCGATCACTTGATCAAAATTCCAGTTTGCCAGCAACTGCTTTGCGCGATCGCGGCTTATGCCGGTCTTGAACTCGCCGATCTCAAACGCCTCGCCAGTGCGGCAGGCAAGCGCGGCGGCCGCTAAGCAGTAGAGAATCCGTGAACGCATAGCATCTTCTTGTTGCAACTTAACGATCGTGGCGGCGTTCGGCCGGGTGATAAAATTGCCCGCGAATTTCACAACCGAACCCCACTGCATAATAGCATCAGCCGTACCGATGCCGGCACCTGCCTTCATTCACCTACGTTTGCATAGCGAGTACTCGATCGTCGACGGCATCGTGCGTCTGGACGACGCCGTGGATCGCGCGCGCGCGGACGGCATGCCGGCGCTGGCGTTAACCGATCTGGCCAATCTGTTTGGCTTGGTTAAGTTCTACGAGGCAGCGCGCGCCAAAGGAATCAAGCCGATCATCGGGTGCGATGTTTGGGTCGCGAACGACAGTAACCGTGATCAACCGTTTCGCTTGTTGTTGCTGGTAGCCAACAGTCGCGGCTATCGGCAGTTGTGCGAGTTCCTTGCGCGCGCCTACCGCACCAATATGCACCGCGGCAAGGCGCTGTTGCAGCGTGACTGGCTACGCGATACCGAAGGCTTGATCGCGCTGTCCGGCGGCGCGAGCGGCGATATCGGCGCGGCGCTGCTGCAAGATAACACCAGTCTGGCCGCGCGCTGCGCGCGTGCTTGGGCCAGCGATTTTCCCGGACGTTTCTATCTCGAAATCCAGCGTTGCGGCGCGCCCGACGAGGCGCGCTGGGTGGAGCGCACGCTCGATCTGGCCAGCGAATTGGCCATACCCGTCGTAGCGACGCACCCAGTGCAATTCGCTGCCGCCGACGACTACACCGCGCACGAGGCGCGCGTGTGCATTGCTGAAGGCTACGTGTTGGGTGACAAACGCCGCCGCAGCCGATTCACGCCCGAACAGTACTTCAAGACGCAACAAGAGATGGCGCAGTTGTTTGCCGACGTGCCCGAGGCACTGCAGAACGCCGTGGAGATCGCCAAGCGCTGCAACGTCGAGTTCGAACTCGGCAAAGCGCGGTTGCCGGAGTTCCCGACGCCGGCCGGCGTAACGCTGGACGACTACATGGCGCAGGAAGCGCAGCGCGGCTTGCGCGCGCGCCTCGCGCAACTCTATCCCGACGCAACCGCGCGCGCCGAGCAGCAAGCGCGCTACGAAGAGCGCCTGCTGTTTGAAATCGGCACCATCAAGCAGATGGGGTTTTCCGGCTACTTCTTGATCGTGGCCGACTTCATTAACTGGGCCAAGCACAATGGCGTGCCGGTCGGTCCCGGGCGCGGCTCCGGCGCCGGCTCCCTGGTGGCGTATTCGCTCGGTATTACCGATCTCGACCCGCTGCGCTACGGTTTGCTGTTCGAGCGTTTCTTGAATCCCGAGCGTGTGTCGATGCCGGATTTCGACATCGACTTCTGCCAGGACGGGCGCGAGCGCGTGATTCAGTACGTGCGCGAGAAATACGGCGCCGACAGCGTGTCGCAGATCGCCACCTTTGGCACTATGGCGGCGCGCGCGGTGGTGCGCGATGTCGGGCGCGTGCTCGACTTGCCTTACACATTCTGCGACCAGATCGCAAAGTTGATTCCGTTTCAGCCCGGCAAGCTCATCACGTTGCAGATGGCGCGCGAGATGGAACCGCTGCTGAAGGAGCGCGAAGAAAAGGAAGAAGAGGTGCGAGAGCTACTGGCGCTCGGCGAGAAACTCGAAGGTATGGCGCGCAACGTCGGCATGCACGCCGGCGGTGTTTTGATCGCCCCCGGCAAGCTTACCGATTTCACGGCCTTGTATGCGGCCGAGGGAACCGACGCGGCGGTAAGCCAATTCGACAAGGATGACGTCGAGAAAATCGGCTTGGTGAAGTTCGATTTTCTTGGGCTTACCACGCTCACTATCCTCGATTGGGCAGTGCGCTATTGCAAGCAACTCGATCCGGGGTTCAACCTTAAGCTGGAGGACTTGCCGCTCGACGATCAGAAAGTCTACGAGATCTTCCGCAAAGCGAACACGGTAGGCATCTTCCAGTTTGAATCGCGCGGCATGAAAGACTTGTTGCTGAAGACGCGGCCGTCGCGGCTTGAGGATTTGATTGCGCTCAATGCGCTGTACCGCCCCGGGCCGATGGAATTGATCCCCGACTATGCAGCGCGCAAACGCGGCGAACAACAGTGGAGCGTTCCCGATGCGCGCCTGGAGCCGATGCTTGCGGAAACCTACGGCATCATGGTCTACCAAGAGCAGGTGATGCAAGCAGCGCAACTCATCGGCGGCTACACGCTCGGCGGCGCCGACCTGCTGCGCCGCGCCATGGGCAAGAAAAAGCCCGAAGAAATGGCAAAGCAGCGCGAGATTTTTACCGCGGGTGCGCAGAAGAATGGACTCAGCGAACCGAAAGCCACTGAGTTGTTCGATCTGATGGAAAAGTTCGCCGGCTACGGTTTCAACAAATCACACTCGGCCGCGTACGCATTGGTGGCGTACCAAACGGCGTACTTCAAAACGCATCATCCCGCAGCGTTCATGGCGGCGACCATGTCGTCGGAGTTGTCCGACACCGACAAGGTGCAGCATTTTTACGAGGATGCCCTGGCCAACAAGCTCAAAGTACTGCCGCCGGACGTCAATCGTTCGAGTTACCGCTTTGTGCCGATCGATGCCGCAACCATCGACTATGGCTTGGGCGCCATCAAAGGCACTGGCGAGGGGGCGATCGAAAACGTCGTCGCCGAGCGTCAGCGCAATGGCCCCTATCGCGATTTGTTTGATTTCTGCCGGCGCGTGGACAAGCGCATCGTCAACCGGCGCGTGGTGGAGGCGCTGGTGCGGGCCGGGGCCATGGATGGCCTGGGCGGGGTGGAGGGACGCGAAGCGCAGTACGCGCGCCGTTCCAGTTTGCTGGCGTCGGTGGGCGCGGCCTTGGAGGCGGCGGATCACGCCAGCACGCACGCGCTGCAAGTCAATCTATTCGGCGGCGCCGACGCGCAGGCCGAGCAGCATAAGCTCACAGCGGCGCCGAAGTGGGGCTTGCGCGATCGGTTGCAGCATGAGAAGCAGAGCTTGGGTTTGTACTTGAGCGGTCATCCTTTCGACGAATATCGCGACGAAGTGGCGAAGTTCGTGCGCAATCCGCTGAGCAAATTGCTGCCGAAGCCCGATATCACGCTCATGGCCGGCATCGTGCACGGTTTTCGCGTGCAGCAATCACGCCGGGGCCGTATGGGTATTTTGTTGCTCGACGATGCCACCGCGCGCGTCGAAGTGGTGCTTTACCACGAGGTGTTCGAGGCGCATCGCCAGCTGATCCAAGAAGACGCTCTGGTTATCATCGAGGGCCGTGCAGTCGAGGATCAGTTTTCCGGCATGCGCATCACCGCCGACCGCTTGCTGGATTTTACCGCCGCGCGTGCGCGCTACGCGCGCGGCTTGCGCATTGCGATGAATGGAGAGGCCAATGCGAAGAAGCTGGCGGCGCTGATTGCAGCGCACGTGGGCGGCACTTGCCCGGTTCGCGTGAGCTACCGCAACGGCGACGCCAGCTGCGACTTTGATTTGGGCGAGGCGCGCAAAGTCAAACTCGACGACGGATTGCTCAACTCCCTGAGAGAGTGGCTAAGTGCGGAGAACGTCGCGGTGGTGTATTAGCCGGGAACGCCGGGCCGGGTGAGTGGCGAGGGTTCGCCTCGCAGCGCGGGCAACATTCGCTCGCAGCCAAGCGTAGCGGCTCTAACTTCTGTTCAAGGTTTAGCAAGACCTCAAACAAGCCATCGCTTGCTTCCAGCAGGCTGTGGCCGGCGGCGGTAAGCTCGAGTTTCTTGCCCACTTGGCGAAATAGCGCAACGCCCAACGCTTCGCTTAATTTGCGTATCAGCGCCGACACGGCGGGTTGCGATAGGTGCAGCGCTTCAGCTGCTTTCGAGCAGCTGCCCAAGCGTGCAGTTGCCTCGAACGCAGCAATTTGCGTGAGTGTTCCGTGCCGGAGATAACGACGTAGTTGTGGCATACCATCCTCTACTGATCGAGCTTCGAATGATGATTTGCACCTTGCAAACCACCGCCTTTGCCCCGTCGGCGTTGCGGCTTGGCCGCGTCGCCTCTGGCAAAGGTCTCGCTCGCAGATAAGTCCTGAGGACTTCATGCCGCCGGGACCGGAGCTTGCAGGCTCGAATTGACGATCCGGGCGAGGAGAGCTACTCCCCCTTGAAGGGCATGCGCCGAAATATTCCGACGCATGGTGCAAATTTAATCGAAAGCGGCCCGCTGCGCAAGGTACCTATTACGAAACGTTATGCATAACAAAGCAGCATGCTGTGCCCAGGCGCGAGCGCTAAACTGCCATCCATGTAGCTGTATCGCAGCAGGGGAGTAGCTCTAACGGCGCGGTCGTCATCACGGGACGCGAATCCCCGGCCGCGTCGACCTGAATAGCCCTTCGGGTGAGCCAGACCACGAGTACGCGGAGGCGTTGTGCCGAAGCGGCAATAGACGGAAAGGGTGGCTCGTGGATATCTTCTCAATGCAATTTCTCTCGGCGCTGTTCGCCATTGTCATCATCGACTTGGTGCTGGCGGGCGACAATGCCATCGTGATCGCGCTGGCCGCGCGCCGTTTGCCCGCGCACTTGCAGCGGCGCGCCGTAATGTGGGGCGCGTTGGGCGCTGTGGCGGTGCGCAGCGTCATGACCTTGGGCGTCGTTTGGCTGTTGAGCATGCCCGGTTTGCGCCTAATCGGCGGGCTGCTCCTGCTGTGGATCGCTTACAAATTGCTCGCCCCGGGCCAGCAGGATGCGCACGGAAAAGTCGACGCTGCGACTACCTTTTGGGGCGCGATGAAAACCATCATCGTGGCTGATGCGGTGATGGGGATTGATAACGTCCTCGCCGTCGCAGGCGCCGCCCACGGCAGTTATCTGCTTGTGGTGCTTGGCTTGCTCATTAGCATCCCGATCGTCATTTGGGGCAGCACTTTCATCCTGCGCTACACCGAGCGCTTCCCGGTGATTATCTACATCGGTGCTGCCGTGCTGGTGCTGACCGGCATCAAGATGATGCTGGCGGAACCTTTTGTGCACGGCGTGTTTGCCGCCAAGCCGCTTGCTGCAGCGCTGCTGTACGCGGGCGCAACCGCGGCGCTGCTGTTTGCCGGCTACTACGCCAACACCACCGAGCGTATGCGCAAGGCAGTGCGCAGCCACGTCTCGGTGCGCCGCAATCATCGCTATACCCCCGCAACCGTAGGAGCAACGAATATGGGCAAAGTACTGCTGCCAGTCGATGGCTCGGAAAATTCCCTCAATGCCGTGCGCAAGCTCGTGCGCGAGAAGCGCGATGAGGACACCGAAGTGGTGCTGCTGAATGTGCAGCCGCGCTTTCATCGCCATGTCGCGCAGTTCGCTGGACGTGAGCGCGTGCTCGAGTTTCAAAGCGAGCGCGCGCGCGCCGCGACCCAGGCAGCGGCGGCGCTCTTGCAAAGCGCCAATGTACCGTATCAGGCGGTGATGGGAATCGGCGCGCGCGCGCAGGCAATCGCCGATGTCGCGCAGCGCCACGGCTGCTCGCGCATCGTGCTGGCCACGGCGCGCAAGAATTCGCTCACGCGCCTGTTTGAGAATTCGGTCACCGCCAAACTGCTGGAGCTAGCCGCGGTACCGGTGGAGATCGTGGTGGGGCGGCAGGCTTCGCTGTGGGAGCGCATCGGTGTGCCCGCCGGAATCGGCGCCGTGGCGGCGGCACTCTTGCTCGCCACTGATTAACGCAACCTGGAGGCTAACGCCAGACGCAGGCTGTCCGTGCGCTTAGGCGCGCCTCTGTTGCCGCGCCGGAATCTGGTGCGCCAACGCGCTTACCAAGTCGTAGAGCGCTTGTTCGCTGAATTCCCCGAAGAGGCAGATTTGAATCCAGTTGCGCGCGAGCAGATACTCGCTGGCATAAGCGACGTGCAGCCCTTGCTGTTGCAACCATTCGCCCACGCCGCGGGAGGCAACGCCGCGCGGCAGCGCGATGGTGGTCACCGCCGGGCTGCTATGCTGCTCCGCTGCGATTAGGCAGAAACCTTCCGCCGCCAAAGCGCTGCGCAACAGCGCTCCCGCCCGGGCAATGCGCACATAGCGCGCCGGCGTTTGTTGTTCCAGCGCCGTTTGCAGGGCGAACATCAGATTGGACGACTGCGTGAACGGCACGGCCGCATCGCTCCAATACCGGCTCAAATCCAGGTAGCGCGGCAGCTTGCCGGGGACCGCGATCGGATCCTGGGCGAGCACAATACTAACACCTGGATAAGACGCTAAGCCTTTTCCGCTAACAGAGGTGGCCAGATACACCCCGGTCATATCGATGGAAACGGTGCCCAAAGAACTAATGGCATCGAGGCACAAATGCGCGCCGTGAGCGCGCGCCAGCGCGCGCAGTGCGTCGAGGTCGTTGAGCACCCCGGTCGAGGTTTCGCTATGCACCGCCCAGATCCAAGCGAGCGCAGGCCCGCTGCGCAGGCGCTGGTCGAGCACGCCGTAGTCTAACGCTTCGCCCCAGTTCTGCCGCTGCACTTCGAAACGCAGATTCCAGCGTTGCGCATGGTCGATCAAGCGCTCGCCGAACTCGCCATTAGCGAGCACCAAGCCGTTGCCCGGCAGATGTGCGAGGTGCGCACCGACCATGTCGTTCGCCAGCGTGCCTGAACCAAGGGCGAGCGCAACCTGGCGCGCGCCGGTGAGAGCGCGGAGTTTGTCTTTGACCGCACCCAGCGCCGTGCGGAAGGCGTCGCCACGGTGCGAGAGCGGCGCGCTGGCGAACGCCCGGGCGACATCCTCATGCACCGCCACTGGGCCCGGCAGGAATACCGCTTCCTTGGTCTCGCGCTGCACACGTTCAACCAGCGCCTTGACCTGCTCTTCGAAACCCTCAAGTGAAAGATACATCGGCTGGTAGCGCGCATCGCCGCTGCCGACAACCGGTCCGAACGGGACAAAGCCGAGACGCTGATACAGTTTGAGTTGGCGCGTGGTGCCGGAAATCAGCGCCATGTCGTAACCGCGCGCCTTGGCGACTTCCACCAGGCGCAGAATCAAGCCGAGGAACACTGAGGTTTTGCGCAGCTTCGGCTCGACCGAAAGCAGCCGCACCTCGCACAGTATGCGTCCGGCGGGCAGGTAAGCGTTCAGATCGGGCAGCTTTTGATCGAGCGAAAACGGGCGCTCGGCACGCAGCGCCACCATGCCGATCAATTCTTCACCGCTGAGGCAGATGATGTAGGTATTCTGCGCGTGGAATTTGTCCACGAGTGTGCCGCTCGGGTTGTGCTGGTGCTGGGGGATTTCTTCGACGAATGTGCGGTAGTTCAGGCGATGGATCAGATCGAATTCCCAGTCCTGCGTCGCGATCTTATAGATCAGCGGCTGATAGACACCCATTTAGCGGTCCTCCGTGTTCTGTGTTGATGGCGTAGCCTAAGTCGTGGCCACCAGATTCAAGCTACTCCTACTGAGTATCACGGAACGCCAGTTCGAGTCGAGCGGGATACCGCTTTTTGCGTGGCCGCGCAGGGCGATTGTCGCGTCAAAGCAACGCTGTTTGCCGGGATCAGATTGCGATTGCATCCATGCGGGTCGGATGTGCGCTAAGCACTTGACAGCACCGCGAAGCCGGGAAACTCGCCCTCGCCGTCACTGCAGTCCACGCGCTCGACGCGCGCCGCGCGTGGTCCTTGCTGAGCCCATGCAATCAAGCTCTCGACATCGGCGTGCGGGCCCTGCACTATGGCTTCCACCGTGCCGTCGGCGCGATTGCGCACCCAGCCGGTCAGCCGGAGACGCTCCGCTTCGCGCGCCAGCGCGGCACGGTAGCCGACGCCTTGAACCACGCCATGAATGCGCAGATGCTTGGTGGCGTTCACTGCTATTCGTCCAATATTTTGGTGCGTGCCCGCTTGGTAGCGCCGGTGATCTTCTTGCTTTGCAGACGCCGTTCGCGCGCGCCCTTGCTCGGTCTGGTGGCGATGCGTTTCTTCGGCACATAATTCAAGCACTGCAGCCGCTCGATCAAGCGCCCGAATGCGATCTCGCGGTTGCGCGCTTGCGAGGGGGAATCTTGCGCGATCACCACCACGCCCGACTGCGGGTGAAACAAACGCAGTGCGGAATTGGTTTTGTTTACATGTTGCCCGCCCGGACCGCTGGCACGGAAGGTCTCGATTTCGGTTTCGAGTTCTAGCGTTGAACGATCTACGGAATACGGCGGCGGTTTTTGCGGGGCGCGTCTCATCGCAGCAGCCGGACTCCCCCGGAACGCTCGCGGCCGCCGTCACGAAGAAAATGTAACCGGCAAGCGCGCCCCGCTTCTTCGAAAGTGCGCACTGAATGGGAATGCTGCATTAGCGTAAACACCGATCAGCCTGAATGCGAGTTGCGGACGCTCAATCAATTCTCCGCGACGCCAGGCAAAGCGTCAACACGGGCGATCCTAGACAATAACGACGTCGATGCAAGACAGTGGTTATGGCGTACGCGCTCGCCGCAAGGAGTGCCGCGCCGAGGGTAGCGAATAGTACAATGTTGTCGGGCAGAGCATTGCAGACCGGCCATCGTCCGAAATTTACAGGAGATCAGCATGGGCACACTTAAACGTTCAAGCAAACCTTTCGCGCTGCGGGCACCCGCCATCGTGGCCGCCGCCATTGCCGCCGCCTTCACGCTGGCGCCGTTGACCGTTAGCGCCGATGAGACTTGCAATTCGCCTTACATCAGCAAGCTGATCAAGGGGCAGGAGGATTACGTCTATGTCTGGGCGCTAGGGATGGAGGGCCTGGGCGACGGGCAAGACAAATTGGTCACCATCGACGTCAATCCGAACTCGATGAGCTACGGCAACATCACCGCGACGCACTCGGTGGGCACGCGCGGCGAGGCGCATCACATGGGCTTCAGCGACGATCGCCGCTTTCTCTGGGCGGGAGGCTTGGACGATAGTACGATTTACATCTTCGACGTGCGCGCGAATCCCGCGAAACCAAAACTGATCAAGACGATCAGCAATATGCCGGAGAAAACTGGCTTCGTCGGCCCGCACACGTTCTACGCGCTGCCGGGACGCATGATGGTGCAAGCGCTGTCGAACAGCAAAGATCATGGCGGCGCAACCGGCTTCGTGATTTACAACAATAAAGGCGATTTCGTCGCCAAGCACGACATGCCCACCGATAACGGCGGCGACGGCTACGGCTACGACATCGGCATCAATCCGGCGAAAAACGTCATGCTAACTTCCAGCTTCACCGGTTGGAACAATTACATGATGGACCTCGGCAAGCTGGTCAAAGACCCGGAAGCGATGAAGAAGTTCGGCAACACCATGGTGCTGTGGGATTTGAAGGCGATGCAGCCGAAGAAGGTGTTCAACGTACCGGGCGCGCCGCTGGAGATCCGTTGGTCGCTCAAGCCCGGCGACAATTGGGCCATCACCGCCGCAGCGCTGACTTCCAAACTCACGCTGGTGAAACGCGACGCGCAAGGCGAATGGCAAGCGCATGAGGTCGGCACCATCGGCGATCCGTCCAAGATTCCGCTGCCGGTGGACATCAGCATCACCGCCAACGGCAAGGGTCTGTGGGTGAATACGTTCATGGACGGCAAGACGCGTTACTTCGATCTGTCCGACCCGATGAACGCGAAGCAGACCTACGAGAAAGTTACCGGCAAACAAGTCAACATGGTGTCGCAGAGCTGGGACGGCAAGCGCGTCTACATTACCTCGTCGCTGCTCGCCAATTGGGACAAAAAGGGTGAGGACAACGAGCAATTCTTGCGCGTGTTCGATTGGGACGGCAAGGAGTTAGTGATGAAGATGCAAGTGGACTTCATTAAGAACCACTTGGGCCGTGCGCATCATATGAAGTTCGGCTCGAAGGCGTTGCGCAAAGCGATGGTGGAGCAGGATGAGTCGCTCGCGGAGGGGGCGCAGAGCGGGGCCGCTCGCGTGGCACGTAGCGAGTAGGATCCACGAATAGAGGAAACGGTGAAAGCTTCGAGAAAAAACTCCTTCCCCTTGGACGGGGGAAGGTGGAGATCGAGCTGGTGGCAGTGCTCGCTGCTCGCCTGCTTGCTCTCTACGTTCGCCTCGGCACACGAAGCCGGCATCGTCAACAAACTCGACTTCACCCCGCCCGTGCCGGGCAGTTACAAGCTCGAGCGCATCATGCCGGTGCCCGACGGCCTCGTGCTTGACCTCGACGGCAAACGCAAACCCCTTGCCCAATTCACGCGCGAGAAGATCACGCTGCTCGGCTTCATCTACACCTCGTGCGTGGACGCGAACGGCTGCCCGATGGCGTATGAAGTGTTCACCACGCTAAAGCAAGCCGTCGCGGCGAAGCCGGCGCTGCGCGACAAAGTTCGCCTGGTGAGCTTGAGTTTCGATCCGCTACGCGATACGCCCGAGGTGATGAAGGCCTACGGCGGCAGTCACGTGAAGCACAGCAAGGGCGTGCCTTGGTACTTTCTCACCACGCAATCGAAGCGAGATCTGCTGCCGCTGGTCGAAGGGCTCGGGCAGGACGTCGATGTGGTAGTGGACGAAAAAACGGGGCGCGTGAGCCGCACTTTGAGTCACGTGCTGAAAGTCTTCTTGATCGACCGCGCGGGGCAAACGCGCGAGATCTATACCACCTCGTTTCTCATTCCGGAAGTGGTGCTCAACGATATCGAGACCTTGCTGTTGGAAGAGGCGGGCACTACCAAAGCGGCGGCGCAATAGGTTTTGCTGCAAGCTTTCGCACGCGAAACGTGGCCCGGATGCAGCGCGGCGTAATGCGGTGACTGCCTGGGCCGTGCAACATCGGCTCAGTACATATACTGTCAATAGTGCGCATAGAAGATTGGCTCTGAATCAAACTGATAGGCATATAGCTTATGCAGTATAGGGCCCGGCAAGCGCATTCACGCTCCTTTCAGCGCGCGCATGGTCGAGCACTAGCAAGCCTCATCGCTCTTGTGAGCGCGTTAGCGCTGCATGCGTCTGATCGGAGCGCGCCCGCTACGCTTGGCTTGCCAGAAGTGACTTGGCCCAACAGCCAGCGCGCCAGCCCCGCGCAAATCGAGCTCGGCCGCAAGCTGTTCATGGACCGGCGCCTGTCGCCCAACAACACCATGAGCTGCGCCATGTGCCACATCCCCGAGCAAGGCTTTGCGGCAAATGAACTCGCCACCGCGGTGGGCATCAATGGCCGCAGCGTCAAACGCAACGCGCCCACCATGCTGAACGTCGCGTTCAATCAGTTCTTGTTTTGGGACGGGCGTGAAACCAGCTTGGAAAACCAGGTGTGGCAGCCGATTCTGAATCCCAACGAGATGGGCAACGCGTCGGTGCAAGCGGTGCTCGACAGAATCAATGCGCTGCCGGACTATGCGAGCCCATTCGAGCAGGCTTACGGCGCGCGCGCAACGCGTGAGTCTGTTGCGCATGCCGTTGCTGCCTACGAGCGGACTCTGCTTGCGGGCGGCTCGCGCTTCGACCGCTGGTTCTATGGGAAAGACGAGAAAGCGTTGAACGAATTGGAGCAACAAGGCTTCGCCGCCTTCAAGCGCTTCGGCTGCGCGCAGTGCCACGCATACGACGAGAAATCCGCGCTGTTCACCGATCAGCGCTTCCACAACACCGGCATCGGCTGGGCCGCCGCGCGCAACGACAAGACTTACACCGTGCCCCTCGCGCCCGGTGTCAGCATCGAAGTCAAAGAAAGTGAACTCGCCAGTGTCTCCGAGCCGATTCCCGCCGACGAAGGCCGATTCGAAGCCACGCGCAACGAAGCCGAGCGCTACCAGTACAAAACGCCGAGCCTGCGCAACGTCGCGCTCACCGCGCCATATATGCACGACGGCTCGCTGCCGACGCTGGAAGCGGTGATCGAGTTTTACGCCAACGGCGGCATCGACAACCCGGGGCGCGATGCATTGCTGAAACGCTTGGCGATAACGGCAGAGGAAAAGCGAGCCTTGGCGGCGTTCTTGCGCGCGCTCACTTCAGAAGATCAGCGGGAGTGGGTTAGACGGGCGCGGGCAGAGTGATTTCGTGAGCAGCCGACTGCAATTATTCTAACGGCGAAGGTGCGCACGTCCGTCCGTATGGTATTAAACGACCGGACCGCATAAGTAGGTATGAGTGGCGCAGATCGCCATGCTTGATGGCCACTCCACACGCTACCGGATTGCCTCGCGAGGAAACAAAAAAGCTGACTCTTACACTTGCCCGATAAAGTCGCGCTTGCCGATTTCTACGCCGCAATGGCGCAAGATGTCGTAAGCGGTCGTGGTGTGGAAAAAGAAGTTCGGCAGCACGCTATGTAGCAAGTAGGGCTGGCCTTTGTAGATGATCGGGTTGCCGCCAAGCTTGGCATGCACATCACGCTCTTCGGAGCCATCGATTTGCGCAGAGGTAAATCCTTTGCAGTAGGCAATAGTCTTTTCAATGCGCGCCTTCAGTTCATCGAAGGAGGTTTCGTTGTCTTCCCATGCCGGAACATCCTGCCCGGCGAGGCGCGCGCTTGCGCCTTTGGCGAAGTCGCAGGCAATCTGCACTTGGCGCACCATCGGCAGCATGTCGGGCGCGAGACGCGAGCCCAGTAGCACGGACTGCTCGATCTTCTTGGCGGCGGCGTAGGCGGCGGCTTTGTCGAGGATGCCCGACAAATTGCCGAGCGTTTTGATGAAAACGGGTATGGATGCTTGATACATCGAAAGTGCCATGGGGATCCTGGAAGTTGGGGAAATCGGAGGCCGACGCAAGCCTGCGCGCGTTCGACCGGAGTACAGCTTTGGCGCGATTGTTAGCGCGCACGCAGTATACCTGGAGTTGCGCGCGCACTTCACTCTTGCGGCGGTAGCGTAGAATGCTTCGGTGAAAATACCCAAGAGGTTGCAGCCGTTAATCGCGGAAGGTCTGATCGACACGGTGGTGCGCCAACTGATGAGCGGCAAGGAGGCGATGGTGTACGTGGTGCGCAGTGGCGGCAACACGCTTTGCGCCAAAGTCTACAAAGAAGCCACGCAGCGCAGCTTTCGCCAGGCGGTGGACTACACCGAAAATCGCAAAGTGAAGAACTCACGCCAAGCGCGCGCCATGGCCAAGGGCACGCGCTTTGGCCGCGAGGCGCAAGAGGCGGCGTGGCAAAGTGCCGAGGTGGATGCCCTGCGCCGCTTGGCGGCTGCAGGCGTGCGCGTGCCCAAGCCCTACAACTTCCTCGACGGCGTGTTGCTGATGGAATTGGTGACCGATGAGAACGGCGATGCGGCGCCGCGGTTAAACGATTCGGTGCTTACGCCCGAGCAGGCGCGTGCGCATCATGAAACGCTGCTGCGGCAGGTTGTACGCATGCTGTGTGCCGGGGTGGTGCACGGCGATTTGTCGGAATTCAACGTGCTGCTCGCCGCCGATGGCCCCGTGATCATCGATTTGCCGCAAGCGGTGGATGCTGCCGGTAACAATCACGCCAGCCGCATGCTGCTGCGCGACGTGGCCAATCTGCGCAACTTCTTTGGCCGCTTCGAACCCAGTTTGCTGCACACCGCTTTCGGCGCCGAGATTTGGGATCTATACGAACGCGGCGCCTTGTTCCCTGACGTGGCGCTCACCGGTCGATTCGAAGGCAACACCGCGCCCGCGGACGTGAGTAGCGTGCTGCGCGAGATTGATGACGCTCTGGCGGAAGAAGCAGCGCGCCGCTTACGCTTGCAACTGACGTGACCAGCATTGCGTCCAGCTCCGCCGTGCCTGCAAGCCCGCTAGCCGCTCAAGCTCTCAGCGCGCGTGCTGGCGCCGGCGCGCACGCAAGCATTCGCTGGAATGAGGCGGGCGCGACACAAACGGCGCGCTGGCGCTCGGAAAGCGGCATGCCTGCGCCCGAGCGCGTGATCGTGGTCGACGATCGCTTGAGCGCCGATGCCGCCTATCGCTTTGCCGCGCAGGGCACGGCCATGCTATGGCGCGGGGACTTCCACAACGCGAAGCAATTGCTGCAAGCGCTGGCGCGCCGCTGCGAGCGCAAAGCGGCTAATCCGAGCGCCTCGCCGGTCGAAGCGTTCAATCTGTACCGCTTGCGGCAGGCCCAGCGCGCGCACACTTTGGCCATGCTGCTGCTGCACTTAGAGGATGACTATCGCATTAACCTGCGTCGCGCGCCCGATGTACAGCAAGCATGCACGCAAGCCTATGGACCGGCCGACGGCAGTTTCGTCGCTTCGCTGCGGGAGTTGCTGGGTGTAGTGGGTGCATACGAGTGGCGCCGCACCGGCATCGAGATTGCCGCGGTGGGTGGGCGCATTCATCCGCACTACGGTGTGTTCGCGCCGCTGCGCGCGGAGTATGTGCAGTTGGTCAATGAGGCGCCATTGCCCGCTTGCGAGTTGGCGTGGGACATCGGTACCGGAACCGGTGTGTTGGCCGCCGTGTTGGCGCGGCGCGGCATGGCGCACGTCGTGGCAACAGAGCTTGATTCGCGCGCGCTGGCCTGCGCCCGCGAAAATCTCGCCCGGCTCGGCTTGGCAGATGCGGTCGAAGTCGTGCAATGCGCTCTCTTCCCGCCGGGCCGGGCGCCGCTCATCGTTTGCAATCCTCCTTGGCTGCCGGCGCGTGCCAGTTCCGCGCTGGAGCACGCCGTCTACGATCCCGACAGTGCGATGCTGCGCGGCTTTCTTGGCGGCCTTGCCGCCCACCTTGAGCCGGGCGGCGAAGCGTGGTTGTTGCTCTCCGATCTCGCCGAACACTTGGGCTTGCGGCCTCGGGCCCAGTTGCTGGAGTGGATCGCCACCGCGGGACTCGCGGTGGCGGGCCGCTCCGATATCAAGCCTAGCCATCCGCGCAGCATGGATGGCAGCGATGGGTTGCACGCGGCGCGCGCGGCCGAGGTGACATCGTTGTGGCGGCTGACGCTTCGTTGAGCGCGGCAGCGAAGAATCTTACGGTGTGGTCGGCAACCGGCGCCGCAGCGCCTGCCTGTAGCTGGCGCTCAGCAATTCGCGGCGAACCGCGCTAGGCCGCTTGTCAGTGCAACGCCGCCGCCAACTTGCGCCGGTACTCGCTCACCAATTCGTCTTGATCGGCGATGAGGTTGAACACCGACACCATGGTCTTGCGCCCGGCGTCGTCGCCTAAGCTGCGGTCGCGGCGGATGATTTCCAGCAATTCGTCCATGGCTTGCGCGTAGGCGCGCTGCGTGACGAGTAAATTCGCGAGTTGCAGGCGCGCGTCCAGATCGGCGGGGTTTTGCTCGATTTTCTGCCGCAACGCCTGCAAATCGCCGTGCGAGGCGCTTTGAGAGAACTGCAAGCGCTCTTGCGCCTGTTGACTTAGCTCCTGAGCGCGAGTTCCTGTGCTGCCTGCTCAGCTTTCCGGAAATCATCGTCCGGATCGGTTGTTAATAGGGTCGGTTGGAAGCGAACGTCCGCAATGTCGGTCACGCCCGCCTGGTTGAGCCAGGCCTTGAGGTAGGTTGAATGGTGGTCCACGCCAAACGCGGGTGTAGGCATCTGCGGTCCGTAGGCGCCGCTGGTCAGCACCAGTGTTGCCTTCTTGCCTTGCAGCAAACCGATGTAGCCGGTCTTGGGATCGAAACCCCACAGTAGTCCCGGCTGATGAATGATGTCGATGTATTGCTTGAGGCGGTAGGGTATGCCGTTATTCCACATCGGCACGGCGAACAGATAGCGATCGGCGCTGGCAAAGCGCTGCGCGATGGCACTGATCTCGTCCCACAAGGTGCGCTGCTTTGCATCGTGAGACTGGCCGCCAAAGATCGCCATCTTGGCGGCCACCTTGTCGCCGTCGAAGTCGGGCAGCCGTTCGGTTGCGAGATCCAGCGTGTCTAATTGCAGATCGGCAACGCTCCGGCGCAAAGATTGGAGGTAGGCATCGGCCAAAGCGGTCGATTTTGAAAGCGATCCTCGTGGTGAAGCCTTGATGTATAAGAGTTTTGGCATGCGTGATTTCCGTATCACCTGTGCTTTAGAGTCAGAGCCCAGTTTTCTTGTCCCAATTGCAGCTGTTCGAGTTCTGACCTACTTGGGCCGCTTAAACGCGGACTCTAACCGATTGAACTGGATCGATTCTGCAATCTCTCCTGAGAATTTCTCCGAGCTTAGTTTTGCCAGTAGTTCGAGTGCGGCTTGATAGCTGACAGAACCACCGTTGGAAGTGAGAACCTTGCCGTCAATGACGACGTTTTGATCGAATTGCACCTTGATCTTCGGATACGCTTTCAATAGGTCGTTCTCGCCACCGGCCCAGGTGGTGGCTCTCTTGCCGTTGAGCACGCCCGCCTCACCCAGTAGAAAAGCCCCCGAGCAGTTGCTGGCTAGCCACGCGGCCGATTGATTTTGTCTCTTGATGTATTCGACGAGATCGCGGTTTTTCAGGAAACCGTCCATCTCGTAGGCGCTTGGCACAATGAGCACATCAAGCTTGTGCTTATCGTAGATGGTTTGATCGGCGACTATTCTCAGCCCTTCTTCCGAAACCACCTCTTTTTTCTTCGTTGCTGCGATGACGACGACCTTATACGTCGAAAACCACGCTTTCTTCGTCGCCGCCCCGAACACCTCGATTGGTGCAGTCACGTCGCTTGTTAAAAACCCATCGAATACCAGAATGCCGATGGTCGATGATGCCGCGCGTGCAGAATGAGCGCTCAGCAGCAACAGAAGGGTGAGCAGCGCGCAGCGCGTTACTTTAGTCATAGCCTTGGTTCCTCGTGGGTTGTGTCGATCCCTAACGGGAGGGGCGCAGCATGGTGGTGATAAGCGGAGCACCGCCGTACTGAATCTGCGACACGACTTCGAAACCAAAGCGCTTGTACAGCGGCACGTTCGCTGGGTTGATGGCTTCCAAGTAGGCTGCCGCGTGTTCTCTGTCGCACGCTTCCAACCCATGGCTGAGTAAGCTCGACCCATAGCCCTTTCCTTGCCGCCGCGGGTCGACGCCGATGACCGGCAAGTGCCAGTGCGGGAATGCAGGATGCGATTGACCTACGCGCTCGAACGCCGCGAAAACTTCAGGCTGAAGACTGCTCTCCACGCCGCTTTGCAGCACGCCACCCAAGCCGTCGACGTCAGGCGCAACATCGGGCGGTAGCCAGAGTGCAGCCGCTTGGAAATCGAGCGTGCGATACGCCGAACCGTTGTCGAATGCGCGCCCGCCGAAGCAGCTCAACAATTTTGGAAAGTAGCTGAGGTACTGCAGCGGGTCCGGAAACATCCACCGGATGAACGGGTCAGCAGTAAACGCGGTCACGAGCGTCGCCATGACTCGCTCTCGGTCTTCGCACGCCGCGCACTTAGCCGCCAGAGGGCTCGGGTCGCTGTTTGGATTGCTGGTGCTCACTTTGACACGGGCACAATGAACTCGCGGCCGGTTTTCAGCACGAACACCGCCAACGCGCTTGCAGGGTGGTCGGCGCTGGTGTTTCGCAGCAGGGAGTGCACGACGTTGCGCGGTTCATGGAACATGGAGCCGGCGTTGTAAGTGGCTTTGCGCCCATCCAATTCGACCTCGATGCCGCCCTGCAGGACGTATACGAACAGGTCCGCATCATGCCGGTGCGGCGCTGCATCTTGTCCTCCGGGGACCATGTCCAGTCGAACCGCAAGCATTTCGTAGTCTGCCAGCCCGGTGTCGCTCATCGCCTGCTTCATGACAGGCGTGATCGAGTACGGCGGCTGCGGTACGTTTGCTTCTTGCTTGGCATCATTTTCGTGAGCGAAGCCTGCGGCGGAATACAAGCAGACGAAGAGAGCTAGTGATTGGCGTAGTGGCATTGCTTGCTCCTCCAGGTTGGGTGAGGAAAGCCTAACGATAGTGATGTGGTGAGCTTGGGTAAAGCGCCAGTTTTTGTTAAATTCAAGGTACCAGTTGTAGAGGCGGCAATAGACAAAGTGTGCAACAGGTTTGGCGAACTCTTCGAGGCGCTGTCCCTCTCTGAGGGTAGCGGCGAGTATCTGCATCGCAGGCTCTACGCCGAACTTCGCCAGGCCATACTCACAGGGCGCGTACCGGCGCAGAGCCGACTACCGTCCTCGCGCGCATTTGCTCAAAGTCTTGGGCTATCGCGCAATACGGTGAATACAGCGCTCGCCCAACTGACCGCCGAGGGATACGTGCGCGCGAAACCGGGTTCGGGCACTTTTGTGGCCGACCTCAGACCGAGCGAACGTGCAGCAGTGCCGCGCGCCGCAGTTGAACGGCATGCGGCCCGGGTCGCCATCGTGCCGGCCCGGCGGGCGCGTATGCTCGAGGGTGCCGGCAGCACACTCGCAGAATTGCGCTATCGGTATGACTCGCCGCCCAAACCTTTTCGCATTGGCGTGCCGGCGATCGCGGATTTTCCTTTGGCCTTGTGGCGCCGCATCGTAGCGCGCGCGCATCGTCGCATCCCCCAGCATGCACTCGGAGATTCCGACCCCGCCGGGCTGCCGCAACTGCGTCAGGCGATTATCGGATATCTGAGCGCGTTTCGAGGCATCAAGTGCGAGCCGGAGCAACTGATCCTCACCGCTGGATCACAGCAAGCACTCGATCTGCTGGTGCGTGTCGCCACCGACCCCGGCGACACGGTCTTGATGGAAGACCCGGGATACATTGGAGCGAGCGGCTGTTTTCGGGCCGCAGGCGTGCGTTTGAAAGGCCTTCCTATCGACGCCGAGGGAATGTGTCTACCACCTAAGTCTTGGCGCTCGCATCCGAGACTCATCTACTGCACCCCCTCCAGCCAAATGCCGTTAGGCCTTCCCATGACGTATGCGCGCCGAGAGGCGCTGTTAGCGTTTGCGGAGCAACACTCGGCCTGGATCATTGAGGATGACTACGATGGCGAGTACCGCTACGATTCCAGACCGCTGCCTACGCTTTACAGTATTTGCGAGACTGGCCGTGTCATTTACTTGGGCACTTTCAGTAAGACGCTGTTTCCGGGCTTGCGCATCGGCTACGCCATCGTTCCGCCCGAGTTGGTGGAGGCGGTCACAGTAATGCGCTTTCTCACGTCCTGGCATCTACCGGCGCTGGAGCAACACGCGCTCGCGGAATTTATCGAAAGCGGAGATTTCGCGCGCCATGTACGACGTTCGCGCGCGCGCTACCGGGAACGCGCGCAGGCCATCTTTGAAGCAGGCAAACGTTGGCTGCCGCCAAGCCATGCTATCGCGAGTCCCGCTTCCGGACTCAATGCCTTGATGCGCGCGCCCGGCACCGAGAACCACGAGCGCCGCATCCGTAACGCCGCCCGGCAAGGCATCGAACTCAGCCCGCTCGCTATGTTCGCCGTTGAGCGCGATCCGGGGCCAGGATATGTGCTTGGATTCGCCCCCTTCGATCCGGACACGATTTGGAAGGCGGTTCGCCTTCTAGGGGAACTCATCTGAGGTGTGGCAGAGTGTAGGGTGCGCCCCCGCAAAGTCGGCTTCGCTCCTAAACTGCCCTTTTGCCTTGCACAAGACAATGGCACTGGCCGGAACCAGCCATTCTCGTACCGTCACTCAGAGCCGACAGCAGCGTCTACGAAATGTCCGTGTCCTTCTCTGGGGCTGTTCGCGGCCCGCGCGCAATGGCGGGTCGCTAGTGCAACGCCGCCGCCAGCTTCCGCCGGTACTCGCTGACCAACTCGTCTTGATCGGCGATGAGGTTGAACACCGATATCATCGTCTTGCGGCCGGCGTCGTCGCCGAAGCTGCGGTCGCGGCGGATGATTTCCAGCAATTCGTCCATGGCTTGCGCGTAGGCGCGCTGCGTGACGAGTAAATTCGCGAGTTGCAGGCGCGCGTCCAGATCGGCGGGGTTTTGTTCGATTTTCTGCCGCAACGCCTGCAAATCGCCGTGCGAGGCGCCGTGCGAAAACTGCAAGCGCGCCTGCATGCGCTGCACGCGCGCATCGTCGGCGTAAAGCGGATTGAGCGCTGCGAGCAGCGCTTGCGCCTGATCGTTCAAGCCTAAGCTCAAGGCGATCTCGACGGCATCAATGCGCGCTTTATCGTTGCCGGCATCGAGCGCGATGGCGCTTTCGAGCATTTGCAATGCTCCGGCGGCGTCGCCGCTGTCGCGCTGTTCGAGCGCGGCGCGGCGCAGTTGTTCGCTTTCGTTCGGCAGCAGCCGCTCGATGAACGTGCGCACTGTGCGCTCCGGCTGGGCGCCGGTGAATTCGTCCACCAACTGGCCATCGACAAAGGCTTTGACGTTGGGGATGCCGCGCACGCCGAACTCGGCGGCGAGCTGCTGGTGCTCGTCGACATTTAACTTTGCCAGTTGAAATTGGCCGCCGTACTCATCGGCGAGTTTTTCCAGCATGGGCTTCAGCACGCGGCAGGGGCCGCACCACTCGGCCCAAAAATCGACCAAGACCGGGGCGTTCTTCGAGCCCTCCAATACTTTTTGTTGGAAATCCTGCGTGCCGACTTCAAATGAGTGTGCTGACATAGCTGTGCGGTGCGAAGTGATATGCGCGTTATATGGTAGCGTAACGCGAAATCACAAGTCTGCGCGCCGCTGGCGGCGCGCCCGTTCATGACCGCTAACGCATTCGATTTCGACACCCCCGTTGACCGGCGCGGCAGCGCCAGCGACAAGTGGGATAAGTACGCCGGGCGCGACATCGTGCCGATGTGGGTGGCGGATATGGATTTCCGCGCGCCGCCGTGCGTTATCGAGGCGCTGCATCGGCGTATTGATCACGGCGTCTTCGGCTACACCAGCGCGCCCCGGGAACTCCTGGAGGTAGTGCTCCAGGTCTTGCGCCGCGAATACGATTGGGAGGTATACCCCGAGTGGATTGTGTGGCTGCCGGGTTTGGTGACGGGTTTGAACGTGGCTTGCCGCGCGATCGGTGAAGCGGACGACGAAGTGCTCAGTTTGACGCCGGTATATCCGCCGTTCTTGAGCGCGCCGCGCTTTCAAGGGCGGCGTTTGCTGAAATGCAAAATGGTTCTGCGCGACGGGCGCTGGCAGATTGACCTAAACGCGCTCCGCAGCAGCATCACGCCGCGCACTAAGCTGCTGCTGCTGTGCAGCCCGCACAATCCAGTCGGGCGCGTGTTTACACGTGAAGAGTTGAGCGCGCTGGCGCAACTGGCCGAACAGCATGATCTGGTCGTCTGCTCGGACGAAATTCACTGCGGCTTGGTGCTCGATGCCGACAAACGCCACATGCCGATCGCCACGCTCGCGCCCGAAGTGGCCAAGCGCTGCATCACGCTGATGGCGCCGAGCAAGACCTTCAACGTGCCGGGTTTGTATTGCTCGTTCGCAGTGATCAGCGACACCGCGCTGCGCCAGCGGTTCTTGAAAGCGATGCAGCGTATCGTGCCGCACGTGAACACGCTGGGCTACACGGCGGCGCTGGCGGCTTACAAAGATGGTTGGCAGTGGCACGCGGCGCTGCTCGACTATCTGCGCGGCAATCGTGATCGCGTCGAGCAGGCGGTGGCTGCGCTGCCCCATGTGCGCATGACGCATGTGGAGGCGACCTACTTGGCGTGGATCGACGTGCGCGAGCTGGCGTTGGAGCGGCCGGCCAAATTCTTCGAGCAAGCCGGCATCGGCCTGTCCGACGGCACCGACTTCGGCGCGCCGGGTTTCGTGCGGCTCAATTTCGGCTGTTCGCGCCAAACGCTAGAAACCGGTTTGCAGCGCTTTGCCGCCGCCGTGCGCGCGCGGAGGTGAGGTCAAGGTTTGCGTCGTTTCCAGCGCGTCGCTTCTCGTATATAGTGGTTGCAGTGCCGCGCCGACGACATGACGAAAAATTTCAGCAAAAACAAGAAGATGAATTCTGTCTCTGAAGACGCGCGCCGGCCTGGACCGGATCGCCGCAGGCGCAACGTCAAAGGCTCGCTCAAGGGGTTGTTCCTGGCGCGCCGCCGCCACCGCAGGCGCGATAGCGATGCTCATGTGGTGGTCGATCATTTCCACGCGCGTCAACTGCTTTGGGCGTTCGGCATTCCCTTGCTATGCGCCGTCGATGTGTTTTGGACGCTGCACATCCTCGCTGCCGGAGGCGAAGAAGTGAACCCGGTGATGCGCCTGCTGATTGAGTACGACATCCAAGTGTTCACTGCGATCAAGATGCTGGTGACTTCGGTCTGCGTGCTGGTGCTGCTGATCTATGGCCACATGAAGTTCTTGGGCATACGCGTGTCACATTTGATGTACGCACTGCTAGCCGGCTACCTCGCGCTGTTTGCCTACGAACTGTACCTAATCTCTCTGGCAGAGCCGCCCGCTGCCTGAGCGCAGGACACTGCATGACTTTGGTGCGTATCTGTGCGCGATGCACAATATCGGTGCGTCATTCTCGCTTGGGTTTCCGTTGGATGCTTTTAATCTATTGATTAATAATAATAATAAGCAATGGCATGGCCGTTGCATGGGTGTATTCTAATCGGCCCACTACGGCCGTTTCGCGCACCGGTCATGTGCCAAAGCGCGCGACTCCCCAAGAAAACGAAACAGGAGACAGGGCTATGGAAAATTTGAAGGCCGGTACGGACGTGCTGTTCATCCTGGGCGGCGCCGTCATGGTATTGGCGATGCACTCGGGTTTTGCCTTCTTGGAATTGGGCACGGTACGCAAGAAGAATCAGATCAATGCGCTGGTCAAGATTCTGTGCGATTTTTGCGTTTCCACCATTGCATACTTCTTCGTCGGCTATGGCGTTGCTTACGGCGCCAGCGTGCTGTTCGGTTATGGGCTGCCGAACGGTGGCAGCTTCTTCGTCAACGCTACGAAGCTCGCCGAAGGCAGCGGCTACGAGTTGGTGAAGTTTTTCTTCTTGCTCACTTTTGCTGCCGCCGTGCCAGCTATTGTCTCCGGCGGTATCGCCGAGCGTGCGCGCTTTTATCCGCAATTGGCCGCGACCTTTTTCATCGTCGCGCTGGTTTACCCGTTTTTTGAAGGCATTGTGTGGGGCGGAAAGTTCGGCTTTCAAGAATGGATCAAAGCGACAACCGGCGCGCCGTTCCGCGATTTTGCCGGTTCGGTCGTGGTGCACACCATCGGCGGTTGGATCGCGCTCGTCGCGGTGATACTGCTCGGGCCGCGCGCCGGGCGCTACCGCAAGGGCGGCGGCATGGCGGCACACCCGCCGTCAAGCATTCCATTTCTTGCCCTCGGCGCCTGGATCTTGTCGGTGGGCTGGTTCGGCTTCAATGTCATGTCGGCGCAGCGGGTGGAAGCGATCAGCGGCTTGGTCGCGCTGAACTCGCTGATGGCGATGGTCGGCGGCACGTTGGCCGCGATGGTAGTGGGTAAGAGCGATCCGGGCTTCGTGCACAACGGTCCGCTCGCCGGCTTGGTCGCGGTGTGCGCGGGCTCCGACATCATGCATCCGATCGGCGCGTTAGCAACGGGCGCTATCGCCGGCGTGGTGTTCGTCTACATGTTTACGCTGACGCAGAACCGCTGGAAGATCGACGACGTGCTCGGCGTGTGGCCGCTGCATGGATTGTGCGGCGCGTGGGGCGGCATCGCAGCGGGCATCTTCGGCGCGAGCGCGCTCGGCGGCGCAGGGGGCGTTTCGCTCAGCGCGCAAGTCATCGGTACGGTCATGGGTATTGCCGTGGCACTAGCTGGAGGATTGGTAATTTACGGTATCCTCAAGGCAGTAGTGGGCTTGCGCTTGGATCAGGAACAGGAATTCGCCGGTGCCGATCTCTCGCTGCACCAGATCAGCGCTACGCCTGAGCGGGAAGACGCGAGTTGGTAACGGGTGGCTGACTTTGCTGACTTGCGGCGATCGCGCTGAGCAAACTACGCATGCTCAGTTGGGTCGTCGCCCAAGTTTGCTGGTGGAATCGCACTAATCGCACGGCCAGCGCGTCGAATCAATCGACCGAAAAAACCGCCACTCACAACTTCAAGCTCTTGCGGCATTAGTTCGGTGCCGGCGCAGTGGCTTGCGCCGTAAGTACGCTGTTCGCCAGCGTGCAGAGTTTGGCTCATGGCAATGGATCCTTGGTGATTTTATCCGCGCTGAGCGTAAGACTGTCGCGCGGAATCATCAAGGCAATCCGTCACTGCCTGGGTAGGTCGTCTTTACCTTGTCCCGGGAAAACTCCCATTGCGGCCGCGCGCTGATAAAAGCGTCGGCGCGATAGCCGCGCCGTACCGGCGCGTAGCACCGCGCAAAAACCCTGCGCGCGAACGTTGTTTGCTTCTGGGTGCACTTGTGCGCCATGCTCGGTAGCACTTAGCCGCGCGCCGGACAAGTTTTGTCCACGGCGACACGGCCCTCCCTGAGTGCTACATTCATGCGGTGCGAAAATCAGTCTTGCATGGCATTTGGGCAACAGGCTCTCGAAAGTGAAGTCTCATGCGCGCAGCAATTTGGGCTGCAGCGGCGAGCTGCCGAGGAGGCTGAGGTGTCGCGTATGCCGAGAGCAATCGTGCGCTCTGCACACATGGGGCAGTCGGGCACGGCGTACCCAGCGTGTGAGCCCGCGCCACTCTTGTAGACGATCAGTGTGAGTACAACGCCTTCCGGCTCGAGTATCTCCGCGCGCATTTGGCGCCTGTTCGCGCTGGCGCTTGGCACGCTTCTAGTTCTGATGGGGGCGCTTTACTGGGGTTGGCTACGCGTGCAAGAAGTGCGTCCCGCCATTGCGCGCACCGAGAACATCGAGCGTCAAGTTCGTGCTCTGGCTCAAGATGTGGTGGACGCTGCAGCGGCTCAGCGCGCTTTCCTCCTCGGCGCAAAGCCCCAGGTTTTGCAGCCCTACCAAGAACTCAAGGGATTGTTCGCCGCGAAGGTGCAAGCGCTGCGCGCATTGATGACAGATCCAAGCGCCAAAGCGAAGCTGGCAACCTTGGAACCGGCCTTTGCTGCTGCCATCAGGGAAATGGACCGCGAAGTTGCATTGGTTCAGGGGGGGCAATTTGACGCCGCAAAAGACCAAGCGCTCACCAGCGCGGCGCAGCGGCACCTCGACGAGTTCCAGCGCCTCAGCGGCGACGTCATTGAAATCGAGCAGCAACTGTTGGAAAGCCGGCGCGCTGAGGTCGAGCGCAAGCTTGGGCATGTGCTGGCAATTTTGCTGAGCGGCGGATCGGCGGTGATCGTGTTGCTTCTCTTGCTTGCGCTGCGCGCGGTACGGCGCTTGGGGCAGCCGATCGATGCGCTGCTGGTGAGCATAGGCGCGATGGATGCCGGACAACTCGACCGCCGCGTGAAAATCGGCGCACGTGACGAGGTGGGTCGCATAGGCTTGGCGTTCAATGCGATGGCCGACCGCTTGCGCGAGGCAGTTGCTTCACGCGACAGCGCGCTGGGCGATTTGCAGCGGTTGGATGCTGAGCAAAAGGCGATTTTGAATAGTCCGCTGTTCGGGATCGCCAAGGTGCGGGACCACACCATCCAATGGGCAAGTCCGGGACTGGAGCGCGTTCTGGGTTACGGTCCCGGAGAACTCAACGGTATGCCTACGCGCACCGGGTATCCGGGCGATGGCGCGCGTGCGCACGCGGGCGCTCAGGACTATCCGGTCGTTGGCGCCGGTGGTCTTTACCGCGGCGAGCACCCCATGGTACGCAAGGATGGGCGGCGCATCTGGGTAGAGCTTAGCGGCCAGGGACTCGATGCAAGCAGTGGCCAGAGTCTTTGGCTGTTCGTCGATTGCACCGCGCGCAAATCCGCGGAGCAAGCACTGCGCAGTAGCAAGGCTTTTCTGGAGCGCACCGGCGCGTTGGCTGGCGTCGGCGGCTGGGAGGTCGATATAGCTTCGGGCGAGATTACTTGGTCGGATCAAACGTGCCGCATACATGATGTGGAGCCGGGCTATCGACCAAGCTTGGACCAGGCGGTGGCCTTTTACGCACCGGAGGCGCGCCCGCAAATTGAGCAGGCGGTCCGCACCGGGATCGAACTCGGGCAACCATGGGATTTGGAGCTGCCGTTGATATCGGCCAAGGGCAGGCCGTTTTGGGCGCGGGCCGTGGGCGCAGCGGAATTCGACAGCGGCAAGCTTGCCCGGCTGGTCGGCGCATTTCAAGACATCACCGAGCGCCGCGCGATGCAACAGGCGCTCGCGGAGAGTCACGAGTTGCTGCGCGTGACGCTCGAATCCATCGGCGATGCCGTCATCACCACCGATGCGAGCGGCATTGTGACCTGGCTTAACCCGGTAGCCGAGCGTATGACCGGCTGGTTGGTGGGAGAAGCCTGCGGCAAACCCAGCACGCAGGTATTCCGCATCGTCAATGAGGCAACGCGGGATACAGCGCCGGATCCGGTTGCTTCCTGCCTTGAAATGCGCGAGACGGTGGGACTGGCGAACCACACGGTGCTGATCTCGCGCGACGCGGCTGAATACGCCATCGAGGATTCGGCCGCGCCTATTCGCGCTGCGAACGGCACGGTGCTGGGCGCTGTGCTGGTGTTTCATGACGTGTCGCAGCAGCGCAAACTCAGCCGTGAAATTACGCATCGCGCGACGCACGACGCTTTAACTGGCATCGCCAATCGCACCGAATTCGAAGCAAGACTGAATCGCCTTTTGGAGCGCTCCCGCGACGATTCGAGTATGCACGCGCTCATGTACATCGATCTGGATCAATTCAAATTGGTCAATGATGCGTGCGGACATGCGGTGGGCGATCAGTTGCTAAAACAGATTAGTGCCGTGCTGCAACGCAACGTCCGCGGCCGCGATACGGTGGCGCGCCTGGGCGGCGACGAGTTTGGCCTGATCCTAGAGCACTGCGATACAACTCAGGCTCAGCGCGTCGCGCAAAGCATATGCGATCAGATGGAGGAGTTCCGCTTTCTGCATGACGGACGCCGTTTTCGCGTCGGCACCAGCATCGGATTGGTGCCGATGGACGCGCGCTGGCATTCGATTGCTGCGCTTCTACAGGCCGCCGATTCGGCCTGCTACGCGGCCAAGGAAGAGGGCCGCAATCGCGTGCATGTCTGGTTCGATACCGATAGCGCGATGCAAACGCGCAAGGGCGAAATTCAATGGGCGAGCCGCCTCGAGCAGGCTCTCGACGACAGCAGCTTCGAGCTTTACGCGCAGCGCATCGAGCCAACCGACGGTTCCATCTACGGCTTGCACTGCGAAGTGCTGTTGCGGCTGCTCGACGCGGATGGCAGCGTTATCGCTCCCAACGCGTTCTTGCCCGCTGCCGAGCGCTTCCATCTTGCCTCGCGCATCGATCGATGGGTGCTGCGCCGCGTTTTCGATTGGATGCGCTCGCTCGGCGATGCCGAAGCGGAGGTTGAGATGATCTCAGTCAACTTGTCCGGGCAGTCGATCGGCGACCGGACATTCCATCAGTACGTCGAGCGCATGGTGCGCAGCGCGGATTTCGACGTGCGGCGGATTTGCCTCGAGATCACCGAAACCGCCGCCATCACCAACCTGCAAGATGCGAAATCGTTCATCGACAGTGTGCGGGTGCTAGGCGTTCGCATTGCACTCGATGATTTCGGCGCAGGCGCCTCTTCCTTCGGGTATCTGAAGACCTTGCCGGTCGACTACTTGAAGATCGACGGGCAATTCATCCGGCAGCTCCTGAAAGATCCGTTGGACAGCGCCGCGGTGCGCTGTTTCCGCGAGGTCGCGCGAGTGGTCGGCGTCAAGAGCATTGCCGAATACGTCGAGGATCAAGGCATACGCGATGCGCTGCAAGAGATCGGAGTCGATCTGGTGCAGGGCTATCTGATCCACCGGCCGGAGCCGCTATCGCAACTGATTTCGCGCGAAATCGAGCAGCTTTGAAGGTTCGAACCCTGGGGGCGCAACTGAGGCCCTTCGGAGCACTAAAAATAGACAGTCAAGACTGGCAATTGCTATGGTGCTCGGAGCCGGAATCGAACCGGCACGACCGTTAAGGGTCGAGGGATTTTAAGTCCCTTGTGTCTACCTGTTCCACCATCCGAGCTTGCGCTGAAGCGAAAAACAGCAGGTTTTGAGGCGCTACTTTACCAGGGTGCTGCGCGGCGCAGAGTTTTGCAGGGCGCTAGCCTAAGCTCTGACCGGAAATCGGCGCAACGCTGACATCGACCACCGCACAGCGCCCGCCGCGCACAATCTGCATGGCGTTCTGTATTGCAGGGCGCAGTTGCTCGCGCTGTGTAACGGTGAAGGCGGCAGTGCCGGAGGCGGCCTGCGCAATTTCTGCCAGTTTGGCGCCGGCGCCTATCGTTACCCAAAACGTATCGTTGCGGCGCGCTTCGCCTTCGGGGTGCACCCAGAGGGTAGAAAGTTTGGGCGAGTGCCAGCCGCGATTGTTGTAGATGACAGTCAAATGCGCTGCGCCATAAGTGTTGGCAACCCAGTACGCGCTGCTCGGCACGCCGAACAGATAACAGCCGTCGCCCACTAGTGCGATGACATCCGCATCCGGCTTCGCCAGTTTGACGCCGGTAGCCGCGTTGATGCCCCAGCCCAGGCCCGCGCCGCCGCTGGAAAAGTAGCTGCCGGGCTGCTGCATTTGCAGCACGGTGGGAGTGAGTTCGGTGCAGGAGGGTGCTTCGAAGATGACGATGGTGCGCTCGTTGACGAGTTCGCGCACGGCTGCGGTGACTTCCTCCGGCGTCATTGCGGCGCTTGTTGCCGGGGCTGTTGTCGCGCGTTTGCGCGCGTGCAGATCGGCGAGCCATGCCTTGCGAGTGGTGGCTCCGGGCGGTTGGGCGTCGCAACGCGCCAGCAGTTGTTCGATGGCTTGAAGACTATCGGCCTGGTGACTTCGCTGCGCCGGGAAATGCCAAAATCCCAATTGCGGTTTGATCGGATCGATGTCGATGTGAAATAGCTGCGCATCGGGCGCCGGCTGCACTTTGGAAGGAATCCACGGCACGTCCACATCGAGCATCAGAATCAAGTCGGCTTCAGCGACGTAGCTGTCGCGCCGGTAGCCCAAATGATGCGGATGCGTGCCCGGGAAATTCATGCAGTGCGGGCTGACTTCGAGCACGCCGATGCCGATACGTTCAGATAGCTCGACCAAGCGCTGCACTGCCGCCACTTGGCGGCCGAAGTAGGAGGTGATGACGATCGGTCGCTTAGCTGCGCTGAGCGCGGCATAAATCCCGTCGATCGCCGCTGGCTCCAGTCCGCCGCTGCGCACCGCTTGCCAGTGCGCGAGCGGTTGCGGCGCCGCCGCCACCTTCGCATCCCACACTTCGCGCGCGCCGGTGAGGTAGACCGGGCCTTGCGGGCCGCTGCTGCTGATCTGCATCGCGCGCAAGAGCACGTCGTCGATCATTTCCGGCGCGCGCAGCTCGTAGCACCACTTCATGTATTGCGCGACGATCTCCGCTTGGCGCGGCGCGTCTTGTATGTAATGAATGAACTCGTTGCGCCGTCCGACGCGCTCCCCATGTTCCGTCCAGGGTGACAAACCCGCGACGATGATGGCTGGAATGCGCGCGCGCGCCGCGTTGTGCACGCTACCGCCTAAGTTTTGTGTGCCGACATCGACATGCACCAACACCAGTTGCGGCTTGCGCGTGATCATGGCGTAGCCGTGCGCGGCGGAGAGCGCCGTCATCTCATGCGGGCAGACGATGACGCGCGGCTTGCCTTGGCCGCGGGTGTTCATGTGCGCGAATGCTTCGATGAAAGCCGGATGATCGCTGCCTAAGTTGGTGAAGATGTAGTCGATGCCCAATTCGGCGCTCAGTTGCAGCAGGCGGTGGGCGACGGTGGTGGCGTCGTTCATGGATGAATACTCTTCGTTTAGCGTGGAGTTGTTTTCAAATCGCTTTGGAGCGGCTAGCATCGGCGAAACTTGACCAAAGCGCAACCATGAAGATCACCGACATCAAGGCTTGGCGCTTAGCCGGCCCGCCGCTGGCCACGCAGATGAAGCCGGCCTGGACCTTGGGCGTGCAGTGGCCGCGTTTCGGCGGCACTCTGGTCAAGGTGTTTACCGACGAAGGCATCGTCGGCATCGGCTCGCCGGGCTATAACGTGTCGCCGTTGATCGAAACGTGGTTCAAGCCGCAGTTGATTGGCAAAGATCCGTTCGCGCTGGAGCAGCACGCGCACCTGTTTCGCTCCGCGGGCGAGGCCTGGGGGCTGGAGATGGCGCTCTGGGACATTATCGGCAAAGCCTGCGGGCAGCCGCTCTACAAGCTTTGGGGCGCGATGCGCGATCGCGTGCCGGCGTATGCGTCGTTCATCGAGTGCGCTTCGCCCGAACGGCGCGCGGCCGATGTGCAAACTGTTCAAAGCGAAGGCTGGCGCGCGGCCAAGTTGCGCGTGCATGATGATTCGATCAAGCGCGATGTCGCGCAGATCGAGGCGGCGCGGCGAGCGGCAGGGGAAGATTTCACCCTCATGGTTGATGCCAATCAAGCGCAGTTGCCGGGCACCTTGCAGCCGGTGCGCGGACCGGTATGGGATTACCAGCGCGCGCTGCAAACCGCACGTGAACTCGAGCGCCTGGGCGTGTACTGGTTGGAAGAGCCGCTCGATCGCTACGATTTCGATAACTTGACGCGCTTGTGCGCGGCGGTCGATCTACGCATCGCCGGCGGCGAAAACAATCGCGGCTTGCACGAGTATCGCTGGCTGGTCGAGCGCAATTGCTACGATGTGCTCCAGCCCGAGGCGATGGTGGGCGAGACGCTATCGCAAATTCGCAAGGCGTGCGCCTATGCGGAGATGCATCACAAGCTTTGTGCGCCGCATCACGGCGGCGGCGGCCTAGGTTTCGTCGCGCATTTGCACTTGTGCGCAGCACTGCCGAATTGCCCCTTCGTTGAAGTCTTCCACGATCCGATCGGCTTCTCCAGCGACTTGTTTCAGTGGTACTTGGCCGAACCGATCAAGCTGGATGCACGCGACGGCTGCATGCCGCTGCCGCAGCGGCCGGGGTTGGGCGTGGAGCTCGACGAGGAGAAGATCGCGCACTACGCGGCGGCCGCTACTTAGTTCGGCCGCGCGTAGTCGTTACGCGCTCAGATGAGGATCTGATCCCAGGTGACGGTGCGCGATTCGTCGGTCACATTGTCGCCGGTATTGTCGATGGCCAAACCGACGTTGTTTCCACCTAACACCGTCACCAGGAGGTTGGAGTCCTTGCCGCTGACGGTGAAGCTGCCGCCGTCCGGATTGGCTTCGCCAAGGCCGGTGAGCGGGGTGGAGCTCGGGATGTTGAACGCGACGGTGCCGCCGAGCGTGCCGCTGGTGATGGTTGCGCCGCCGAACGTGGTGTAGCGGTTGCTGACTTGATCGTGCGTAAAGGTTAGGTTGGTTGCGGCGAGCGTGATCGAATCGCTCGCATCGCGCGCGGTCAGGCTGCCGCCGGTGAGCACGAGCTGTGAAGTGGTCGGGGTGGGAGCGCTGGCGAGCATGTCGATCGAGCCATTGATCGTGAAGTCGCTGCCCGCGCGGCTGTCCACAACAAGATTGGTGAACTGCATGGCCAATCCGACCGTGCTTGCGCTGATGGAGGTCACACGCAGGAAAATCTTGCCGTTCGACGTCGCGCTCGCGTCGTTCAAGAAACAATTGCTCAACGTGGCGTCGATGGTGTCGTTGCGGGATAGATCGGCGTTGTTGTCGGCATCGTTAACCGTGAAGCTGATGCTGCCGCTCGGGCCGCTAGCAGGTGGGTCGCACGCGATCGAGTCGCTGACCTGCAATTGCGGCTGGGCGCGTGCGCGCAATATTTTGGCGGCGCGTTTTGCCGCGGTTGCGCTGAGGGTGGTTGCTTGTTCGATGTCGCCGGTGAACGCATCGCCGACCCCCACCGAATCATTTACGTTCGTGGCGACGATGGCGGCTTCGGCAGCCCGTTCGGCATTGGCAGTGGAAATTGCGATCGAGGGAGAGGGGGCTTTGCTACTTCCGCCCCCGCCCCCGCCGCAGGCAGCGAGTGCCAGTGCGGTGCAGACCAGAGAAATTGCGGGCAGCGGCGAATTCATTTCTCGGTCTCCTTTCTGAGTTGACTGAAGTCTACCCGCAACCATGCTTCGGCGCCAAACGTTGACCCGTGAGTCATGTCATGGGGTAGCAGCTAACGAGTGCGGCCTGTTCCGTTGCTCAGGGAACGCTGCCGTAGTCCTATACTGTATAGTGGTCACGTCCATACGTCACGAGTATTAGGATTGGACATAGTATGCAGCATTGAGTATATGCTCGATGAGAGTCTGGCCGTAGCGTGGATGGCATCGGCTTGCGCCTGCGTGCTCTCTGGCGAGCATGGACAAACTATGCAAAAATCGGCGGTTACAAGGAGGCTCCTCTCATGATCCCCGATCGCATCGAAACAAATATCGCCGGCGGGCTCGATTTTCCGCTGCCGCGCATGATCACCGTGCGCCAAAAGTTCAAGACTGCCAAGCTCGCGAGCGTGACGCAAGCGGTCAACGATCAGTTTAAACGTGGCGAAGTCCGTGCGAAAATTAAGCCCGGTATGACCGTTGCGGTCGGCTGCGGCAGCCGCGGCATCAATAACATCGCCGAATCCGCCAAAGCGGTCGTCGATAACCTCAAGGCGCTCGGCGCCAAGCCCTTCATTTTCCCGGCCATGGGCAGCCATGGTGGCGCGACGGCTGAAGGCCAACGCGGCGTGCTTGAAGGCTACGGCATCACCGAAGAAAGCATGGGCTGCCCGGTGCGTTCCGACATGGATGTGGTCGAACTCGGCAAACTTTCGAGCGGCATGCCGGTATATCAAGACAAACATGCTAACGGCGCCGATGGCGTCGTGCTGGTTTGCCGCGTCAAGCCCCACACCAATTTCCGCGCACCGATCGAATCCGGCATCGTGAAAATGATGACTATCGGCATGGGCAAGATCGTTGGCGCTACGACCCTGCACACCGAAGGCATGGACCGCTTTGGCACACTGTTGCCGGAAGCAGCCAAGCTCATTATGAGCAAGATCAACTTCATGTTCGGCGTGGCCATGGTCGAAAACGCGCACGACGAGACCGCGCTGATCGAGGCGGTGCCGGCCGAAGCGGTGTTCACGCGCGAACCCGAGCTGCAAGCGATGGCGAAGCAGCTGATGCCGCGCATCAAGTTCGATGAGATCGACGTGCTGGTGGTGGAGCAGATTGGCAAGAATATCAGCGGTTCCGGCATGGACCCGAACATCACCGGGCGAAACTGCCGCGGCACCGAGTGGGACATGAAGCCGGTGGTAAAGAAAATCGCGGTGCTGGGCTTGACACCGGAAACGCATGGCAATGCAACCGGATTGGGTTCCGCCGACGTAATTACGATGCGCCTGTATAAGGAAATGGATGTTGGCTTCACTTATGCGAACGTGATTACCTCTACCTATCTCGATGGCGCGGCAATTCCGATCATTATGAACAACGACCACGACGCGATTGCGTTGGTTGTTAAGACCGTGCCTCGCGTTAAGCCGGCTGATTGCCGCATCGTGCGCATCCGCAACACGCTTGAACTCGGTGAGCTTCAAGTTTCCGAGCCGATGCTGAAAGAAGTCCTAGCGCGTCCGGATGACTTCGATGTTATTGGCGATCCGGCTGAGTTGAAATTCGATTTGCGCGGAGATTTGCTGCCGATGCGCACACTTGCGCACGCCGCTTAGGCTGCGCTTGCTATCCGCGCGGCCGAACTTCGGCCGCGCGTAAGTAGAAGGGCCGCAGCGAGAAGACTCAAAATGGAACGGCACCGGTGCAATTGATGTGCAGAGCGGCATGCCTGCGTTGGGCGATTGGGTTGTGGGCTGCGCTGCTGCCATGCGTAAGCGGTGCGCAGCAAACTTGGCAGTACACCATCGAGCGCGGCGACACGCTCATCAGCATCGCGCGCCAGCACTTGCTGGCGGAATCTTATTGGCGGCAAGTCCAGCGCCTGAACCACGTTATCGATCCGTACCGGCTGCAGCCCGGTTCGACCCTCACTTTGCCGCTACGGATAACTCGTGTTGGGCCGGCCACCGCGCACCTGCAAGCGGTGAGCGGTGCCGTGGAGTTGATCCGCAACGGCGCTAAATCAGTCGCGGCCAGCGGGCTCGCGCTGCAACCCGGCGATGAGCTGGTTTGCGGCGCCGAGGGTAACGCCAGCGTGGAGTTCGCGGACGGTTCGCGCGCACGCGTGCTCGCCGGCAGTCACGTCAAGCTGAGCCAGATGCAGCGTCTGGGGCAGAGCAAGGTATTCACCACCGAGATCGAGCTTAAGCAAGGGCGCATCGAGTCGAGTGTTGTGCAAAAGCCCCGCGGCAGGCAGAACTACCTCATTCGCACGCCAACCGTGGATCTGGGCGTGCGCGGCACCGAGTTTCGTGCGGCCGCGGAATCGGCTGACGCCGCCCGAACCGAAGTGCTCCAGGGCCTGGTGGCGGCAGCAAACCCTGCCGGTAGCGTCGGCGTCGGCGCCGGATTTGGCACCGTGACTAAACTCAACCAAGCGCCGCAGAAGCCGCGGCGGCTCTTGCCGCCGGCCGATCTCTCGCGCTTGTCGCAGTACGTGGCGCAGCGCCTGCCCATTGCTTTCTCGTGGCCTCCGGTAGCCGGCGCGCAGGCGTACCGCGTGCAGGTCGCGCGCGACGCCAATTTTGCCGAGATCGTCGCCGACCAACTTTCCAGCAAAGCAGAAGCGAAGCTCGCGCGCGATATCGGCGATGGCCGCTATGCCGTGCGCGTGCGCGCCATCGATGCAATTCAACTTGAGGGCCAGGACGCAGTCGGCGCGCTGCAGGTCAAGACGCATCCGCTGCCGCCCTTGACCGAGTCGCCGAGCAACAAATCAACGGTGCGCGGTGATCAGGCGGAGTTTCGCTGGACGCGCTCGGACGAAGCTTCGCGCTATCGCTTGCAGGTATCGAGTGCGGCCGATTTTTCCACCATCGCATTGGATGCGCCAAGCTTAGAGGCCACTGGCTTGAGCGCCAAGCTCGCGCCGGGCGAATATTATTGGCGCGTGGCGAGTGTGCGCGAGCCAAGCGATCAAGGTCCGTTCGGGCAGATCAACGAATTCACGCTAAAGGCGATGCCGGCGTTTGGCGAGCAACTGCCGCTGGATTCGCGTTCGTTCACGCTGGAATGGGGTGAAGCAGAACCCGGACAGCGATTCCGCTTTCAACTCGCGCGCAATCGAGAATTTGCGCCCCTCGCGCTTGAACGCATGCTGAGCGAAGCGAAGATCCAACTGCCGCGGCCGGTGGGCGGGCAGTTTTTCGTGCGCATGAGCGTGATCGAGGCGGACGGCAGCGAAAGCGGATTCGGGCCGGTGCAGAGCATCAGGCTGCCGCCGCATGAACTACCGGTCACTTACTCGCTTTCACCGCACTTGCTGCACCTGCGTTGGCCAGCTGTGCTGCAACCTGGTTGGAAGTATCAGTGGCAACTGGCCCAGGACACCAATTTCGCACGCATCGTTCGCGATGAAACGGGGGAGAGCAGCATTCCCAGCATCGCGCGTTTGCCGGCGGGCGGCACTTACTATGCGCGCGTGCGCGTCATCGATGCACACGGTGAGGCTGGAGAATTCGGCGCGGTCGCCCGTATCGATATGCCGTCGCTGCGGCCCTGGTGCTGCTCGCCTTAGCACTCGCGCTACCCACCGCGGCGCAGAATGCTGAGTTGGGGTCTTTCCCTCAAATGGACGCCAAGCTTGCCGCCCGTCCTTCAGTTCGATCTGTGCTCCTGAAGCGTAGGTTCAACGTGGACCGGCTCTGCATCCTGCGGCGCCCCGCCGGGTTCGTGCTCACGCCAGCGCAAGGCGACGCCACCGCCGATGCCCGCCACCAGCGCCATCGACCAGAACATGGCGATGGTGCCAAGCACCGATCCGAATGCCCCCAGCACCAGCGGCAGAGCGACTTGACTGGTATTGATAATGGTTAGGCGCAAGCCGAGTGATTCGCCCAAGCGACCGCTGGGCGAGCGCGAATAAAGCAGTGACATGATGTTGGGCTGTGCAGCGCCCAACCCCAAGCCAAGCACGAAAGTAATTCCTACGAGAGGCACAAAAGACGAAAAGAACGGAAACAGAGCGAAGCTCACGCTCGAACTAAGCAACGTGAATATCAGCACTTGCCATTCTGTATAGCGCCGCGACAGACGCGGCATGGCCAAACGGACAGCGAATGTCGCAAGCGCGAAGCTGCCTAGCACCAAACCGATTTGCGAAGCGGACAAACCCACGCGCGAACCATGCACCGGAATGGCGAAAGTTTGCAACTCCCAAGACATCGACACCAAGGCGGTTGCGAACATGACTCGGCGCAGTGCGGGATGGCTCAATAGTTCCAACGGATGGCGCGGCTCGATCAGCTTGGCTTCCCCGGTGCGCTCCGGCAGCAACTCCCGGTTGAGCCAAAGCGCCACAACGGCAAGTAGCGCAATCACGGTAAGCACGGCAAAAGTGGCGCGATGGCCGACGCCATCTATCAACGCACCGCTCATCACGGGCCCCACAAAACCAGACACCGATGCGCCCAACGCAAACCATGAAAACGCCGCGGCGCGGTTGTTAGGATCGGCGTATTCGCCCACCATGCGCTGCGCCGCGAGCATCACCAGCATGCAGCCGGTGCCGACCAGGGCGGCGCAAACCAGCAGCGGTGCAACGTCGGTATTCGCGTACGGAAACAATGCGGGCAGTGACATGCCGCCCAGCACCAGCAGCATCCCGACCAAGGTCGGGCGCCAGGGGCCGACCGCGTCGAGCCAACGTCCGGCACGCACGGCTATCAGCATCGGCACCAGCGAGAAGAGCGCGATCATCACACCGACCGTGAAGGTCGACGCGCTGTTCGCCAGCGCATAGAGCGAGCCCGTCATGCGGGCGGACACCAGCCCCATGTGAGCGAGCATGGCGAGAGCGATAATTCGGGCGAGAACCAATCAGTGGAGCGCTTTGAGCGAAAGCACCAATCCTAGCAGGTTTGGCCGCGAGGGCCCGCAGTGCCGCGCTTCGCCGTAGGCGTCAAGCGCTGCGCTTACAGAACCGCCGAGTTGTTCTTTTCGCCCTGTTCGTACACCACATGCGCACGGCCAACGAGCAAGGGATCTAACGCCCCGATCGCTTCGATGTCTTTGTTCGTATAAGACAGCTTGTGCAGTACATAGCGCATGGCATTCAGGCGCGCACGCTTCTTGCAATCGGACTTAATGACGGTCCACGGCGCATCGGCGGTGTCCGTGTAAAAGAACATCGCCTCCTTGGCCTTGGTATATTCGTCCCACTTGTCGAGCGAGGCCATGTCGATGGGGCTGAGCTTCCACTGTTTGAGCGGGTGCGACTCGCGCTCCTTGAAGCGGCGCCGCTGTTCGTTGCGGCTGACCGAGAACCAGAACTTGATCAGATGCACGCCGCTGCGCACCAAATGGCGCTCAAATTCCGGCGCTTGCCGCATGAACTCCATGTACTCTTCCGGCGAACAAAAGCCCATCACGCGCTCGACGCCGGCGCGGTTGTACCAAGAGCGGTCGAACATTGCGATCTCGCCCGCAGTGGGCAGGTGCTGCACGTAGCGCTGGAAGTACCATTGACCGCGCTCGCTTTCGCTTGGCTTCTCCAACGCGACGACGTGCGCGCCGCGCGGGTTTAGATGCTCCATGAAGCGCTTGATCGCGCCGCCTTTGCCGGCGGCATCGCGGCCCTCAAACAGAAGCACAACGCGCTGGCCTTTTTCCTTGATCCACGCTTGCAGTTTGAGCAACTCGACTTGCAGGCGGTATTTCTGTTTCTCGTAGGCCTTGCGCGACATCAAGTTCTTGTAGGGGTAGCCGCCTTGGCGCCAGTCTTTGGACAATTCGTCGTCCGGCGAGACCGGTAGGTTTGGAAATTCGGTGGTTCCCGGCTCGAGCAGCGCTTTGCGCAGCACAATCGCATCGTCTGGGGAGGCACCAGCAAGAATCGCCTGCAATGCTTTGGCGGCCTCACCGGCATCGCCGCGCGCGAGGTTAGCGCTGATGTCCTGTAACGCGGCCACTTGCGCGGTGGTGGCTGATTCCGCTGCTTGTTCGGTCTCGAATTTCTCTATGCTGCGTGCGTCGAGGCGCGGCGCGGTGTCGCCGCGTTTGGCGCTCCGTGTTCGCGCACGCGGGCGGCGCGCCGTCTCTGATGGATTGCTCGAATTACCTGCTGGGCTGTTGTGCCGAACTCCGTTGCGCTTCACGCGATCCTCTCTGTCTTGTCGCCGCTCCCGCCATGATGCAGTTTGCGCAGCGTACTGATAAGTAAATATATAATTGAGCAGCAGCGGGAATTGCGCATTTTGATCTAGATCAAAACGCGGCCGGCTGTTTTTTGTGAGTTGGAAGTGTCATTGGTTCCATTAGGTAGCACAGGCAATCGGCACGCACTGCGGGTACATCGCGCGTCAGCATCGCCGGAATAGCCGGGCGCGCTAGGCGGATCTCGCCATCGAGATAGTCAAACCATGATGAGTGGTCATTGTTCGTATGGCCGCCGATAACTTCCAGTTTGGCTGGAGGTGAAGAGTGTGTTCTTGCTAGCACAGTGCCCGCAGGCAGTGGACTGAAATTGAAGTGATCGAGGCCGGGCCGGAAGCAGATCTGCGCCGCGCTACCGTCGAAGGAAAAGCTAACGGCGGGCGGCACTTTGACGACTGCGACAGTGTGCAACAGTTCGACATCGCGCTGCAACACATCGTGCGCCGGAAAATGCGAGAGACTCAAACACGCTTCGATAAATTCTATGGCGTGCGCGACGCCTTCCGGCGAGCCGATGCGTCCGCATTCGGCCGTCACTGCGGGACACAGCTGCGCCATGGCGACCGATTGCACGCCGCGCGGGCGTTCGATGTATACGATGACACGGCTGAATAGGCGTGCAAGATGCAGGAACGGCTGCTCTAGTTTAGCCACACAGCCATAGTGAGGATTTAGGCCAGAATTATTGTGCAGATCAACGCTTGCAAACGGGTGGCGCGCGGCCACCTGATCGTAGACTTGGCGCATGAGCGCAGCTTCGGGCAGACCAGGTGAGGCGGTGCCGGGCCAGACGCGGTTATAGTCTGCTTGGGTGTTCAGTGTACGCAACGCTTGAGCGGCAGCTTCGATGTTGCCGATGAACACCGACAGCGCGCGCGGCAAACTGGCGTTGCCGCGGCGGCGCAAGACCGCTCTAAATGCGTCGAAACCCGCAGTCTCGTTACCGTGCAGCAGCACGGTGAGGAACAACGGTTGCGGGGTGCGTCCCGGCAGGTGTATCAGCGTCGGTCCGGGTAGCAGACGGTGAAGGGCGCGGGCATCGCAATCCAGCAGCGCGGCAGGCACATGATCGAGTACATTCAATTGCATGCTCGTGCTTATAAATCCCACTGATGCACCGGCGCGCCGCTGCGTTGGCGTTCGCAGTATGTGGCCATGAGCTCGAACCAATCGCCCGCGCGTGCATGCAGGCAAGCGCGCTGCCAAGCCGCTCCGGTCTGACCGGATCTGATGCGGCCGGCGATGACATCGAGGTAACGATCGCTGTCGTCGGCATACACGCCGAACTGTTCCAGGCCGCGGCGCGCGGCACCTAGAATCACCTCTGCCAGCAAGCGGTCTGCGCGCATCGTCCCAAGCCCGGGCCAGCTGAGCTCGGCGCTGAGGCCAGAGCGCGCTGCCTTGTAGAAATTCGCGCGCGCTGCGGAGAAATCGAGTTCTGTGCAAGCATGATCGACGCTCACGAGGTAGTGCACCAGCCCGATGTATAGCGCGGCGTTGGCCATCATATCGATGAACGTCGGCCCCGCTGGCAGAATCCGGTGCTCGATGCGAATATGAGGTGTGCCGTCCTCCTCGAAGCCAAGCAGGGGGCGATTCCAACGCCAGATAGTGCCGTTGTGCAGGCGCACGTGCCGCAGCGCTTGCGCGGGGTCCTCAAAGCATAGCGGCAGAAGCACGGGATACTCCTCGAGATTTTCTCGTAGCCAATGAGCCGGCGAGTTGAGGTAGCCGCGGCCAAAGGTGACGCGCTCCACGCCTTCGTGCAGGCCGCTTAATGAAACCGCTTGCTCGAACAGCGGAATCCGCGTTTCGTCCCACAACGACTTGCCGAATAGGAACGGCGCGTTGCCACTGACAGCTAAAACCGGTCCGGAAGCGATAAGCGAAGCGTTAAAGTAATCTTGCGCAAGGTGCGCCGGCGTTTTCAGGTGCACCTGAAACGAAGTCGTCGCTGCTTCGAGCATGACGTCTCTATGCTCGACTGACAAGCGCTCGCGCCCGCTGATGTCGATGCGGATTGGTTCACCGCCGCGTTGGCGCAGCACTTCGCTGTTAAGCGCGTAGTAACGCTTCAGCGGCGACATGTTATCGAGCGACAAGTCCTCGTTGCGAATAGTCGGCAGCGTGCCGATCATGACCATGTTCGCGTCGAGACCGTGGGCTACAGCATTGCACTGTGCCCAAACTTGCTCCAGTTCTGCCTCCGCGCTTCGCAACGCGTAGCCCCGCAGCGGTTGCGGCGTGCAGTTCAACTCAACGTTGAAACGTGAAAGCTCCGGCACCACAAGGGGGTGATCGAGCGTGCGCAGGAAGCGTTCGTTAACTGGATGCGGAAAACTGGCGTGATCGAGCAACCAGGCTTCGAGTTCAAAGCCGATGGCGAAGCCCTGCTCCGACGGCCGTCCCGCGCGCAACCAGTCGCATGCCAGCGCCGTCTCTGCGCTCAGCCGCGCACCGAAGCGTTGGAAGTCGCGCTCGGTGAACGCGGTCTTGGAAATCTCGTCGCCCACGCCGCCCGCCTTCTTAGCGTCGATACCGCAGTGCGCCTAAACTAACTCGTGCGCCTTCTGCCCGGCGTGGTACGTCGTGTAAATGATCACAGGTATTGAAAGATCGCCGAGGTGCTGCTGCACCAGCGGCGCGACCGCGCTCCATTCCAAACCACCCACGCCGGTTGCCAGGCGCGGCAGCGCGATACTGGTGAACTGTTCCGCCTCGATCAGCCGCCGCAGCGCGCGCAGCGCGTGTCCCACATGCTGCGGGCTGGCCTTGCCTGGTTTGGAACCGTGGCCGTAGGCCGCTTCTTGCGTGAATAGATTGACGATGCGCTTGCCATCGGCCGATCCCCAAGTCCAAAGCTCGCCCGCTTTAGGATGCTGACTTTGGCAATAGTGGCGGAAATCCTTGTACATCGCGGGCCAACGCTCGCGCAGTTGCAGCGCCAGACCGCTTTGGAACGGATCGTTAGGCGCGACGCCATGAGCGGTCGCCTGGGCCGCCGTCAACAGGATGTCACCGGATACTTCGCTGATCATTTGAATTCCTTGTGGTTGTTTGCGTTTTGCAGGAGCCTCGCAGCAGCCCCTGTCGCCATGCTAACCACCCGAAATGGGCAAACTTTGAGCTAGCTCAAAGCTTTTGCATTTATTGCGGGGCGGAGGCCACGAGATGGGGCTCGCAATCACTCTTCGGCTCGCGGTGCAGCACGAGCGCAGGCTGGCGATCATTACATCTGTGGCCGCATTGATCGCGTATCATGAAGGCGTTGTCATTCCCAAATTCGTCGATGGCACCCAAGAAAATCAGTGTGGCCCTGCATCTACGCGACGCTGCGGCAATGCTTGCAGGCATTCAAGCTGCTGAAGCGGCAGGCGTAGCAGGTGTGTGGGTAACGACCGGCGCCGGTCCGGACGGGCTCACCATCCTCGCGGCTGCGGCACCGGCTACCCATTCTATCCAATTAGGCACTGCTATCGTGCCCACTTATCCGCGCCACCCTTTGGTTACGGCGCAGCAAGCCGCCGACCTTTATGCGCTCGCGCCCGGCCGGTTTACGCTGGGCCTGGGACCGAGCCACAACAGCATCATGCAAGGCCGTTACGGCCTCACTTACGAGCGGCCGCTGACGCATCTGCGCGAGTATGTCGGTGTGGTGCAAGCGCTGCTGACGGGCACGCAAGTGGATCACGACGGTGCGCAGTATCGGGTGCATGCGAAGCTCTTCAATGCTGCGCCGGTGCCGGTCTACATTTCTGCTTTGCGCGCCAAGTCATTTGCGCTCGCTTCGGCGATTGCCGAGGGCGCCATCAGTTGGCTCTGCGCCGCGCGCTACTTGCGCGACGTTGCCTTGCCCGCGCTGGAAACGGGTGGGCAGAACGGGCGGCGCGCCCGCTTGGTCGGTCATGCGTTCTTGGCGCTTGATGCCGATGCCCAGGGCTTGGAAAAGGGGGTACAGGAGTTTCTGGTGCACTACCCGAAGCTTGCCAACTACCAAGAAATGTTCGCTGCTGCCGGCTTTCCCGAAGCGCGCCGCGGCGACTGGTCGCAGCCGATGCTTGACGCCGTTTTGCTGCACGGCGATGAGGCCGCTTGTGAGAAAAAAGTGGTGGAATTCTTGCGCGTATCTGGCTGCGATGAATTGATACTTTCGCTCATGCCTCCGGGTGAGAATAAAGCCGAAAGCATCAACCGCGCTTTGCGCTGGGTCGGCATGCTCAATGTTTGATTGGCGCGAAGTGGGCCGGACTGCGACGGTGCGTCCGTGCGTAGAGCGCCTAGTTCAACACGTCATCGACGAATCGGAGAAAGGAAACTTATGTCTCGTTGGAGCGCGCGCCGCGCACGATTTCGCAGTGTGATCAGCGGGTCGCAGTGTGTTTATCCCGCGTCCGTGCACGACCCGGTTTCGGTGCGAATTGCCGAGGATATCGGATTTGAAGTGGCGATGTTCGCTGGCTCGATCGCATCTTTAGCGGTACTGGGTGCGCCCGATATCGGCATGCTGACCTTGAGCGAATTTGCCGAACAAGCGCACCGCATCAACCGCGCTAGCGACATGCCGCTACTGGTCGACGCCGATCACGGCTACGGCAATGCGATGAACGTCATGCGCACTGTTGAAGAGTTAGAGACTGCCGGTGTCGCGGCGTTGTCGATTGAAGACACACTGCTGCCGCAACCGTTTAATTCCGGCGGCAAAACGCAGCTCATTTCGCTGCAAGAAGGCATCGGTAAGATGCGCGCGGCCCTGGCTGCACGCGGAGACGAAAGCTTGGTGATTGCCGGGCGCACTAGCGCGCCAGCGATTAGCAATATCGCTGATGCCATAGAGCGCGCGCGCGCCTATCAAGACTGCGGGGTGGATGCGATTTTCTTGGTCGGCGTCAAAACCAAACAAGACCTCGACGCCGTGGCTGCGGTCATTAAACTGCCCCTGATTCTGGGCGGCGTCGGCAAAGAACTGCGCGACCGCGAGTTTCTTGCCGCACGCGGCGTGCGTATCTGCTTGCAAGGCCATCAACCCTTCGCGGCGTGCGTGCAGGCGTTGTATCAAACCATGAAGGCGCTGCGCGAAGGCGCGTCTCCCGAAAGCTTGACTGGTGTCGCAGATGAAGTTTTGATGGCGCGCGTTGCGCGGGCCGAAATCTACGCTCAGCGTGCGCGCGAGTTCCTTTAGGTACGTGCTCTAAGTCAAACGATTTTGTTTGGTGGGCGGTACTGGGATCGAACCAGTGGCCCCTGCCGTGTGAAGGCAGTGCTCTACCGCTGAGCTAACCGCCCCGTAAAGGGAAGCGGATTACACCACACCGAACTCATTCCGGTCAAATGCGGGCTAGCTATAAATTCGATACAGTAGGCAGTGATAAAGGGATTGTTTTGATAGGTGTCAGGTGACGCGTCATCCTGCCCCCAGTATACGGTCACTTTTAGGCCGCTCGGGTCGAGCGCGCTTTGTTGCTCTGCGCTGATTGCTGGCCAACTAAGTAGCTCATCGCGCTTTGCGCGCCTCCCGCGTGGTGCGGGATATTTGCAGCGGCGAAGCCCATTTCAACGCCCGCCAAAGTCCCGCAAAGCATGAGGTCGTTGAAGTGTCCGAGATGGCCGATGCGGAAAACCCGGCCGGCGATCTGGCCGAGCCCGGAACCGAGTGACATATCGAACTTCTCTAACACCGTGCTGCGCAGTGTGCGCTCATCGTGCCCTTGCGGCATGAGCACCGCGGTCAGCGAATTGCTGTATTCACTCTCATTGCGTGCCCAAAGTTCCAAGCCCCAAGCGCGCACTGCGCGACGCGTCGCTTCGGCGTGCCGCGCATGCCGCTTAAACACTTGCTCTAGCCCTTCTTCCTGCAGCATGGAGATTGCTTCGCGCAAACCGTAGAGCAGATTCGTCGCGGGCGTGTAGGGGAAGAATCCATTTTTGTTAGATTCGAGCATCTCGCTCCAGCGCCAATAGGACTTCGGCAGGCGCGCGCTCTTGCTCGCCGCTAACGCTTTTTCGCTGATGGCGTTAAAGCTTAGACCGGGCGGCAGCATCAGGCCCTTTTGCGAGCCGGCCACAGTAACGTCGACGCCCCATTGGTCGGCCTGGTAGTCGATTGAGGCAAGCGATGAAATCGTGTCCACCATGAGCAGCGCGGGGTGAGCGGTGCGATCGATCGCGCGCCGCACGGCAGCGATATCACTCGTTACGCCCGTTGACGTTTCATTGTGTACGACGCAGACAGCTTTGATTGCGTGGCCGCTGTCGGCCGCCAGTGCGGCCTCGATCGCTTCCGCGCGCACGCCGTTGCGCCAATCATCGGCGGCGAACTGCGCTTTAAGCCCCAGCGCTTCGGCAAGTTTCCGCCAGGTGGCGGCGAAGTGGCCGGTTTCGTACATCAGCACCGCGTCGCCGGGGGAGAGTGTGTTCACCAATGCCGCTTCCCAAGCACCGGTGCCTGAGGCGGGATAGATCACGATCGGTTGCTGTGTCTTGAAGATCGCTTTCAAGCCATCCAAACACTCGCGCGCGAGGTGCGCGAATTGCGCGCTGCGATGATCGATGGTCGGGTGATCGATTGCACGCAAGATGCGTTCGGGCACGTTGGTCGGGCCCGGAATCTGTAGGAAATGGCGACCGCTCGAATAGTTCATTGGAAATTGCCTGGTTTTACAGGGCGACGCGAATCCGTCTATTATGCACGAAGCCACAACCGCCAAACCCAACTTGGAGCATTCTTCTCAGCCCGGCCGCAAGGTCATTGCGCTACAGCGCGCGGGAAGTCATCCGATAGAAGCACGGTTACGCCGCGAGGTGGAAGGCGACGTCTACTTCGATGCGGGGACGCGCGGGCGCTACGCCACCGATGCTTCCATCTACCAGATCATGCCGGTCGGCGTGGTCGTGCCGAAAACGTCCTCTGCCGCGCGCGTTGCCGTGCAGATCGCTGCCGAGGCGGGCGTGCCAATTCTGCCGCGCGGCGCCGGTACTTCACAGTGTGGGCAAACCGTAGGCGCCGCGCTGGTCATCGACAACAGCAAGTGGCTGAACCAAGTTGTTGCGTTCGATCCGGAGGCGATGCGAGTCGTGGTGCAGCCCGGCGTCGTGCTCGACCAACTCAATGCGTGGTTAAGGCGCTACGCTCTATGGTACCCGGTGGACGTATCTACTGCGGCGCAGGCCACGCTTGGCGGCATGGCCGGCAACAATTCCTGCGGCAGCCGCTCGATCGCCTATGGCAACATGGTGCACAACGTCAGCGCGATCGATGCATTGTTGCCGGACGGCGAGTTGTTGCATTGCGGACCGGTGCCGCGCAACGCGCGCGAGGCGACCGGAACGCCGCGTTACAAGGAGCTTTGCGTGTTGTCGCGCCAATTGTGGGAGCGGGAGCAAAGCGAGATCGCGGCGCGTTTCCCCAAGCTGCAACGGCGCGTCGCCGGTTACAACTTGGATTTCCTCGCACCCGACGTGCACAACATGGCGCGCCTGTTAGTGGGTTCGGAAGGCACTCTGGCTTACTTCGAGCGCTTGCATCTGCAGCTGAGTCCTCTACCGGAGCACAAAGTGCTCGGGGTCTGTCACTTCCCGCGCTTCTACGACGCGATGGACGCCGCGCAGCACATCGTCAGTCTGCAACCGACCGCGGTGGAACTGGTCGATCGCACCATGATCGAGCTTGCGCGCGAGTCAGCGTCGTTTAGGGTGACGGTGGATCGGTTTATCAAGGGCGAACCGGAGGCGATTCTGTTGGTCGAGTTCGCGGGTTCTGACAGCGCTGCGAACATGCGGCAGCTCAAACTGCTGACCAGCTTGATGGGCGATTTGGGTTTCGCGGCCGGGGTGGTGGAGATTGCGGACGCGAAATTGCAGCGCGCCGTGTGGGAGGTGCGCAAAGCGGGTCTTAACATCATGATGTCGATGAAGGGCGACGGCAAGCCGGTATCTTTCATTGAGGATTGCGCCGTGCCGCTGGAACATCTCGCCGAGTACACGCGGCGATTGACCGAGGTATTTGCAAAACACGGCACTAAAGGCACCTGGTATGCGCACGCCTCTGTGGGTTGCCTGCATGTGCGGCCGATTCTCGACATGCGCCGCGATGGCGCGAGCAAGATGCGCGCGATCGCCGAGCAGGCGAGTGCGCTCGTCAAAGAATACAAAGGCGCTTACTCGGGTGAGCACGGCGACGGCCTAGTGCGCTCGGAGTGGATCGAGCCGTTCTTCGGCGCGCGCTTAACCCAGGCGTTGGGTGAGATCAAGAGCTGGTTCGACCCGCGCAACTTGATGAACCCCGGCAAGATCGTGCGGCCGTCAAGAATGGATGATCGCGCGCTGTTTCGCTACGCGCCCGGCTATCAAGCGCAGCCACCGGCCACGGTGCTCGATTGGAGTGAGTTCGGCGGCTTCGACAAAGCGGTCGAGATGTGCAACAACAACGGCCATTGCCGCAAGTTCGATGCCGGCACCATGTGCCCGTCGTTTCGTGCCACGCAAGACGAAATTCACTTGACGCGCGGGCGCGCCAACACGCTGCGCTTGGCACTGTCAGGGCAACTGCAAAGCGCGACCGGGCCGCGGCACGGCGCCGGGCTCGCATCGCCGGAGGTGCATGCGGCGCTTGACCTTTGCGTGTCTTGCAAGGGCTGCAAGAGCGAGTGCCCCACCGGCGTCGACATGGCAAAAATGAAGATCGAGTTCTTGTATCACTACACCCGTGAGCACGGACTCAAGTTGCGCGAGCGCTTGATCGCTTATTTGCCGCGTTACGCGCCGCGCCTGGCGCGGTGGGCGGTACTCGGAAACTTCTACGAGCATATTCCCGGCTATCGCTGGTTGCTGGAAAAGACCATGGGCTTCGCGCGCGAGCGCAGTTTGCCGCGCTGGCGGTCCGACTATTTCGATGAAGATCTAGTGCCATCCGTTCACCCTGAATCGAGCTGTGGCGAGGTTGTGTTGCTGGTCGACACCTTTAACCGCTATTTCGAGCCTGAGAATGTGCGCGCTGCGCGTGAAGTCTTGCAGCGCTCCGGCTATCGGGTGCATTTCGCGCGCGCACCGGTTGGCCAACGGCCGCTTTGTTGCGGCCGCACTTTTTTGGCGGCGGGATTGGTGAACGAGGCGCGCAATGAAGCGCGGCGTCTCGCCGATGCCGTGCTTCCTTACGTGCAGCGCGGCGTGGCGCTGGTAGGTCTCGAGCCTGCTTGCTTGTTTACTTTGCGTGATGAGTTGCTGTCGATGATGCCTGGGGAGCCGGCGCGGCAGATCGCGGCTGCGGCGCTGCTGTTTGAGGAATTTATCGAACGAGAATTTACGGCGGGACGCATGCAGTTGAGGCTGCAGGCGCTGCCGCAAAAGCGCGCGTTGCTGCATGGTCATTGTCATCAAAAGGCATTCGGTGCGATGCCGGCCGTGACGGCTGTCTTGTCGCGCATTCCTGAGTTGACGATAGATACTATCCAGACATCCTGCTGTGGAATGGCTGGCAGCTTTGGTTTGGAAAGCAAACATTATGAAGTATCGATGCGGATGGCAGAGGCGGCGCTGTTACCCGCGATTCGCGAAGCCGGTGACGATACGCTCATCGTTGCGGATGGCACGAGCTGCCGGCATCAGATTCACGATGGTGCGAAGCGGGAGGGATTGCACGTCGCGCGTGTGTTGCAGCGCGCACTGAGCGTGGCGGATACAACCCGTGCTGCGCCGCCGCCCGCGTAAAATACGCGGCTTTCCTGCGCAGGCTTCGCCATGAGTGTCAGAACTCGTTTCGCTCCCAGCCCGACCGGCTATCTTCATATCGGCGGTGCGCGCACCGCGCTTTTTTCTTGGGCGTACGCGCGCAAACTCGGCGGCAAGTTCATCTTGCGCATTGAGGATACCGATCGAGAGCGCTCGACCGAAGCTTCGACGCAGGCGATCCTCGATGCCATGGCGTGGCTGAAGCTTGACTACGATGAGGGCCCGTTCTACCAAATGCAGCGCCTCGATCGCTATCGCGAGGTGGCCGAGCAACTCATTGCCGATGGTCACGCCTACCGTTGCTACGCGAGCAAAGCCGAGCTCGATGCGATGCGCGAACAGCAGCGCGCGCGCGGGGAAAAGCCACGCTATGACGGACGCTGGCGCCCGGAGAACGCCAAGGGGAAGGCTCCGCCCGCTGGCGTTGAACCGCTCATCCGATTCCGCAATCCGGATGACGGCGATGTCGCCTGGCGTGACTTAGTGAAGGGCGACATTGCGATCAACAATACCGAGTTAGATGACTTGGTCATATTGCGCGCTGATGGTGTGCCTACGTACAACTTTGGCGTTGTCGTCGACGATATCGATATGCAGATGACGCACGTTATTCGCGGTGACGATCATGTCAATAATACGCCGCGCCAGATCAACATCTTCAGAGCGCTCGGTGCCGACTTGCCGTTCTTCGCGCACGTGCCGATGATCCTCGGGTCTGATGGCGAGCGTCTATCCAAGCGTCACGGCGCGGTAAGCGTCATGCAGTACGAAGAAGAGGGCTATTTGCCGGCGGCGCTCAACAATTATCTTGCGCGCCTTGGCTGGTCGCACGGCGATGAGGAAGTGTTTTCCCTGCAGCAGTTCGTAGATTGGTTCGATCTCGAGCACATCAGCCGCTCCGCCGCCCAGTTCAATCCCGAAAAATTACTTTGGCTGAACCAGCAGTACTTGAAAGGCGCCGACAACGCGTTGTTAGGCGACGCGCTGGCGCGGCGTTTAGCTGAGCATGGCGCCGAAGGTCCGTTTGAGGCAAGTAAATTGGCTGCGGTGGCTGAATTGCTGAAACCACGCGCCAGCACCTTAGTTGAACTTGCCGACGCTTCTGTCTATTTCTTCCGGCCGGTGCACGCCTCCGCCGATTTGCTCGCACAGCATTTGACTCCGACTGCGCGGGCCTGCCTGGAGGACCTGCGGCACCGTTTCGCCGGCATCCACTGGCGCCGCGAAGACATTGGCCGCGCGGTGAAGGAACTACTCGCTGCACGAAAACTCAAGATGCCTGAACTCGCTATGCCTTTGCGCGTGGCGGTGTGCGGTACCCCTCACACGCCGTCAATCGACGCCACGCTAGAATTGATCGGTCAAGCAGAAGTGATCGACCGCTTGCGGCGAGCGCTCGCGGCGCCTGCGGCTTGATCGCGCGTTTCCCAACAAGCGCTTAAGCCTGTATAATGCGCCGTTCGGTTTGGGGGTATAGCTCAGCTGGGAGAGCGCTTGCATGGCATGCAAGAGGTCAGCGGTTCGATCCCGCTTACCTCCACCACCCAACAAAAAAGTGGCTTGGTCCCCATCGTCTAGAGGCCTAGGACATCGCCCTTTCACGGCGGTAACCGGGGT
>CADEHE010000013.1:0-77087 GCA_902826775.1 uncultured Pseudomonadota bacterium
ATTAGAGCAGAATCTTCACTTATCCCTATGTCCTATTTTCTGGGACCGGCTCTATGCTCGGCAATCCGTTTAGGGGTCTAAGTTCTCCTTTACAAACTTCGTCGAAAACGTTCTTGATGAATTTAACTGAACTGGCATTCTCATTAAGAAGTGTTCTTAAACTTTTAACGTCGATATTGGGCGATTGAAAATAATCCGAATTCAGCAAATATTGCTTAATGCTGTTTACGTCTTTACTCGAAAATCCGCTATCCAAATTTACAAGCAAGCGCGACACGGCTTTTTCATTCTTGATTTTTGCGTATGGACAGAAATTCATTCCATTCAAATTGCTAGCGAGATCAATCGGATCAGAAATTTCGAGGCTTTTGTAGTTTTTCATCGCCGCGAATTGGACACCTAAATAGACGGGTGCAATTTGACCTTGATGCGATTGATTTTGGGTCAAGAGAAAGGCGTCGACTAAAGTACTTGTCGCAAAGGCGCCGCACATTGAAAGCTCGCCCATATCTGTAACGGCGATTTTGTTTAGTGGCTCAGTTTGATCAAGCCGAATAGTCGAACAGTCTTCGGGCCGCGTGAATTGAAAAGTCTCAGCCTTTAAGGTCGTAAAAACTGCAAGTAGGGCTAACAATAATATAGAGTTGATTTTCAAGACACTTCCCGTTTTCTTCGCACCAGGTCTTGCATTTTAGTTCACTACTATTTCTCTATCTGCGGGATCGCGGATGGACGGGCAACTCTTGCAATCTCACACGCAATCACCTGCTAGGCCGATGATAGAGGCCTAGCCAACAACAATTAAGGCGAGACGCAACGGCACCCGCGCCAATGCGCGGGCACTGTTCGTCTTCAACTAGCTAGTGTGTGCGGGGATTTTGCTCGCAACGCTAGTTCTACTTCACCGGCCAAAACGGCGCACTCTTCAGTATGCGCGTCTGCTGTTTGACGAAATAGCCGCCGGCTTTTTTCAGATACGCCTGCCACGCCGGATCGGCTTGCATCTTGGCGCGTTTTTGTTCGCGATCGGCCATGCTGTCGTACGCCCACATATGCACGATGCTGTTGAAATCGCCGACTTCGACGATGAAGTAGCCGAACGGTTTGCCTAGGTGCTTGCTCTGCGTCGCCAGACCTTCCTTCTCGTACAGCTCTAGTATTTCGGCCATCTTGCCGGGGGCGACTTGGTAGGTGCGTTCATCGATAATCATGGCTCTCTCCTCTGTGGGTAAATACTGCGGTGCGGACGTAATGATGCCATGAGTGTAAGCACGTTCGCTCGCTGCGCTGGAGTAGGCGAACGACGGCAGGAAGGAGAGTCGGCTAAAATCAGCCGCTAAGCGAGCGCATTGGCGCTCGATTCCGAAGGGGCAAGCAAATGGTAAGGTTTCTCAAGAACGGCATCAGCGCCGAGCAAGATGCCGCTGATGTAGAAAAAGTTCGCAATACGGTCGAAGGCATTCTCGCCGACATCGGCAAGCGCGGCGACACCGCGGTGCGTGAGTATTCGCAGAAGTTCGACAACTGGAACCCGACCAATTTTCGCTTGAGCAAAGGCGAAATCGAAGATTTGGTGCGGCAACTCGGCAGCGACGTGGTTGCGGACATCAAGTTTGCGCAAACGCAAATCCGCAACTTCGCGCAAATTCAGCGCGATGCGCTGAAGGATGTCGAAGTCGAAACCATGCCGGGTGTGACACTGGGGCACAAGAACATTCCGGTCAACAGCGTCGGCTGCTACGTGCCGGGCGGCAAGTATCCGCTCGTTGCTTCCGCGCACATGAGCGTGGTCACCGCGCGCGTGGCGGGCGTCAAGCGCATCATCGCCTGCGCGCCGCCGTATCAAGGCAGGCCGCATCCGGCCATCGTCGGTGCGATTCATCTCGCCGGCGCGGACGATATCTACACCGTCGGCGGCGTGCAAGCGATCGGTGCGATGGCGCTCGGCACCGCAACGGTTTCGGCGTGCGACATGATCGCCGGGCCCGGCAATGCGTTCGTTGCGGAAGCCAAGCGCCAGCTATCCGGCCGCGTCGGCATCGATCTGTTCGCCGGGCCGACCGAAACGTTGGTGATCGCCGATGAAACTTGCGACGCGGAAATGTGCGCGACCGATTTGCTCGGGCAAGCCGAGCACGGGCCGAACTCGCCCGCGATCCTGCTGACCAATTCGGAAAAGCTCGCACGCGAGACCATGGCGGAAATCGACGTTCAACTCAAAACCCTGCCCACAGCGCCGATCGCGGGACAGGCTTGGCGCGACTACGGCCAAGTGATCGTCTGCGACACTTATGAGGAAATGATCGTCGAAGCCGACCGCATCGCTTCCGAACACGTGCAAGTGATGACGCGCGATCCGGATTACTTCTTGAAGAACATGACCAACTACGGTGCGCTGTTTTTAGGTCAAGAAACCAATGTCAGCTATGGCGATAAAGTGATCGGCACCAATCACACGCTGCCGACGCGCAAAGCGGCGCGCTACACCGGCGGACTCTGGGTAGGCAAGTTCCTAAAGACCTGCACCTACCAAAAAGTGAAGCCGGAAGTCAGCGCCATGATCGGCGAGTATTGCTCGCGGTTGTGTGCGATCGAGGGATTCGCCGGCCACAAAGCGCAGGCGGATTTGCGCGTGAAGCGCTATGGGAAGAAAAAGGCAGCGGCGTAAGGGTTTTATCACTGCAAGGCTAAGTCGCCGTCGTCCCCGCGCAGGCGGGGAGCCAAGTACTTTGACACAACCTGGATCCTCGCCTGCGCGGGGACGACGAGATGCTGTATGAACCATCGTCTCGCAACGCTCACCGACCTCCCCCGCATAGTCGAGATTTACAATTCGACGGTCGCTTCGCGCGTGGTCACCGCCGATTTGGAACCTGTGAGTGTCGCCAGCCGCGAGGCGTGGTTTCACGAGCACCGCAGCGATTTTCGCCCGTTGTGGGTCGCGGGAGATTGCGGCGAGATCAAAGGCTGGCTGAGTTTTTCACGCTTTTATCCGCGCGCGGCGTACGACAAGACCGCAGAGGTCAGCGTCTATGTCGATGAGCGCACGCGGCGCTCAGGAATCGCGAGTTACTTGCTCGAACAGGCGATCGGATACGCGCCAACCATCAAGATCGACACGCTGATCGGTTTTATTTTCAGCCACAACGAACCGAGCCTCAAACTCTTCGAGAAATTCGGCTTCGCGCGCTGGGGTTATTTGCCTGCAGTTACGGCGCTGGACGGCATCGAACGCGACGTGGTGATTGTCGGGCGCAAAGTCTGACGCGGCACCGATCGATGCGATCGTTCGCGTTTCGACCACTCAGCGCGCTCGCAGACGTTCGATTCACTTCGCAGTGCCGTTGATGTAGGGTTTCAATGCCAGCGAAATGAACTTATGCGTCGGTGTCGGCACGCCAAGTTCGGCGCCGAGCTTGACCACCGCGCCGGAGAGCCACGGCAATTCCAAGCGGTTGCCGCGTTCCAAGTCGCCGCGCATAGATGCCACCATCGTCGCCGGCAGACCGTCGCCCCAAGCGAGCGATTTCTCGATCTGGTCGGGCGGCAGGTTTGCGCCCTTAGCGCGGCCGACTGCAACCACTTCAGAGATGGCCTCGCGCAGCATGGCGCGCAACTCCGGGTCTTCGCGGATCGGGCCGATCGGCTGGCGCATAAGGCTGGTCATGCCGCTGAAGCTGGCGAGAAAGACGAACTTCTCCCAGATTGCGCGCTTGATATCGTCGCTCAACACGTGATCGAAGCCGGCGCGCTGGCACAGCGCCGCAAATTGCTCGCAGCGCGACGAGCGCTTGTTATCCAGTTCGCCGAAAATCAAGCGCGCCATGCTGCCGTTGTGACGTATCACGCCGGGCGCTTCGATGAGTGCGGCGATCTCATGCGCTGCGCGCCCGACCAGTTCCTCGCCCGCGAACTGAATGCGCCCGGCGCTAGCTCGATACAAGCCGCTGATGACGTTGAAGACCGTGGTCTTGCCCGAGCCGTTCGGACCGATCAAAGCGACGATCTCGTCCGCCGCCACGTGCATGTCCAACTCGTGCACGGCACGCAAGCCGCCGAAGGCCATGCACAGGCCGGCGATATCGAGCAAGGGCACGCGGGTTCGAGGATCGAGGGTTGAGGTAAGGTTGCAGACAAAAGCGCAGCAGCGCTCGAGTCTGCTCGATCCTACTCCTACTTCACGACGATGGTTTTGACTTGTTGGAAACCGGCGCCCTTAACTTGGTAGACATAGATCGCTCCGCCCGCCACATCGCCTTTGTCATCGAAGCTGAACGGCACACCCAATGCGCCGCGGTAATCTTTGATCGCGCGAACCGCGTCGCGCACCGCGATGCGATCGGTCTTACCCGCACGCTTGACCGCCTCCATAATGATGTTCGCTGCTTCGTAGGCGAGCGGGCCGTAAGAGCTGAGCGGGCCATACTTCGCTTCGAAGCTCTGCACGAACTTGGCGCCGGCGGGAACTTTCTTCATGTCCGGCACCAGGAACGTCACGTAGTTGCTTTCCGCGGCGGCGCCCGCGGCTTCGATGTAGTCCTTGGTCTCGAACTGCCCATCGGAGCCGATCATGCGCATGTCGAGTCCGACGTCCGGCAGTTGCTTGGCGATGAGCGAAGCTTCCGGCGCCCAAAGGCTCGCCGAGATCAAGTCGACATCTTTCGGCACTGTCCCAAGAATCGGACGGAAGTCCTTGTCGCCCGCGCGCACCTGATAGCGCAGCACCTTGGCGCCGAGCGATTTGGCGCGCTTCTCGAACTCATCGGCGCCGCCTTTGGGGCCGGTGGTGCCCTCGTCGAAAACCGCGATCTTCTTTGCTTTGAGCTCCTGAACCGCGAACATCGCTGCGGCCGGACCTTGCGCGTCGTCGCGCGCGCAGACGCGGTTGGTGTTGTAGAGCTTGCGGTCGGTGACTTTGGGATTGGTGCAACCCGGGCTGATCAGCACCAAATTCGACTTGTGCAGAATCTCGGATACCGGAATGCAGGTCACACTCGTTATGCCCCACACGGCGCCGACCACCGCGGCGTCCGCCGCGGCTTTTTCCGCCGCCGCCAAGCCGATCTGCGGATTACCCTGATCGTCTGCGGCAAGCACTTCGATCTTCTTGCCCAGCACGCCGCCCTTGGCGTTCCACTCCTGGGCAGCGAGACGCACAGCGTTGGCCACTTCTTGGTCTTGTTCGGCGAGCGGTCCGGTCAGCGGCGCGCCAACGGCGCCGCCATGAAACATACCGCGCAGACAAGAAGCTTAAGCGTATGCCTGTTACTCATGCGACCGCTCTCCTCCCTGGAGGGGTACGCCTACGTTGCACGGCTAGCGTAGCGCACCGAGGGCGTTGGGAGCAAGCAGCGGCACCCGCGCTTGCTGAGACCGCCTGCGCGCACAAAAACGCGCGACCAAAGAAAGCCTAGCCGCTGGCAATCGCTCCGAGCTGCTGCAGCAGGCCCAAGAAGTCGGCTTGGCTCCAGCGCTCCACGCACTTGCCCTCTTGTATTCTCAGAATCGTGATTCCAGGCAGCGAAAACGTGCGCCCAGTAGGCGGCATGCCTTGGAAGTTCCCGAGATGCTTGCCATGCACGGCGAAGCGACAGACAACTTTCTCTCCGGCGGAGAAAATGTCCTCGAACACAAGCTGGGACTCCGGAAAAGCGGTCCAGAAACCTTCGTAGAATCGACGGATGCTCTCCAGCCCCGACTCGACCCCGGGATAGCCGTGCAGCACAGCGTTCGGGCTGTAAAGCTCCAGATAAGAAGCGAGCTTGCCTTGGTTCCAGTTGAGTCGCGCGCGATTAAGCACCTCGATCTGCTTCGATGAGTCCATTCTGCCTCCGGTATCCATGCGGGCCTATTGCCGCTTTTGGAGTACGCAGTGCGTGTGGTCTTGGATGCGCGGAGTCCAGTCGTGTTAGCGTCACTAGGCGGCGGGCCGTTAGCTCGGCGCACCGTTGATGTACGGTTTCAGCGCCAGTGTGACGAATTTGTGCGTGGGCGTCGGCACGCCCAGCTCGGTGCCAAGTTCCACCACCGTGCCAGACAGCCATGGCAGTTCCAAGCGGTTGCCGCGTTCCAAGTCGCCGCGCATAGATGCCACCATCGTCGCCGGCAGACCGTCGCCCCAAGCGAGCGATTTCTCGATCTGGTCGGGCGGCAGGTTTGCGCCCTTAGCGCGGCCGACTGCAACCACTTCAGAGATGGCCTCGCGCAGCATGGCGCGCAACTCCGGGTCTTCGCGGATCGGGCCGATCGGCTGGCGCATAAGGCTGGTCATGCCGCTGAAGCTGGCGAGAAAGACGAACTTCTCCCAGATTGCGCGCTTGATATCGTCGCTCAACACGTGATCGAAGCCGGCGCGCTGGCACAGCGCCGCAAATTGCTCGCAGCGCGACGAGCGCTTGTTATCCAGTTCGCCGAAAATCAAGCGCGCCATGCTGCCGTTGTGACGTATCACGCCGGGCGCTTCGATGAGTGCGGCGATGTTGGCGACGCCGCCGATGACGCGCTCTTTGCCGTAAGCGGCGAGCAGTTGATCGGTTGCGATCACGCCGTTCTGAAACGACACGACCGTGGTAGCCGGGCCCACCAGCGGCGCGATCTCGCGCACCGCTTCGTCGGTGCTCCACAATTTAACGGCGATCATGACTAAATCGACGGCGCCGACTTCCGCAGGTTTGTCGGTTGCTTTCGCCGGCTTCAGCAGCAGATCGCCCTTGGCCGAAAGTATCTGCAGCCCGTTCGCCCGCATGGCGCGCAAGTGCTCGCCGCGCGCGATGAATGTGACGTCCGCGCCGCTCGCCGCCAAGCGCGCACCGAAATAGCCGCCTACGCCGCCCGTGCCCATCACCGCAATACGCATTTGTCAGCCGCCGAGTCGTTGATCAAAGCGCGATGATACGAGAAAGCCTTCCGGCGCGCCGTGATGGGGAGCAGAGCGCAAGAAATGAGGCTGGCCATGCGAACAGTGGCGCGGCAGCGATTCAGATTTGGTGCCGCGAAAATCGTGGGCTAGGGACTGGGGATCGGACGGAGGAGGAGGATCCGCATCTCGGTTGGGGGCTTACACCGACAAGCCCAGCCACCAGCCCACGATTTCCGTGGCAATCCCATTTAAGCGCCGGAAGCTAGCCGCAGCTTTGGCAGCGTGCAGCAAACCTGTGATGAAATATGGCAAGAATCTGGCGCGTGTCGTGAGCTTACTGTAGATACTACCGGCACGTTCAGGCTTCCAATCAATATACACGACATCTAGGCAATCATCCTATTCGCTGTATGCGACCCCAACCAGTGCGAGCGGCGCGAGCCTGTCGCAAGCCGCGAAGCAATGATCAATCTCAATCGAATAGCGAGCGGCCCATACCGCTGTCATAGACAAGTTCGCCATCCCGCACACGCGCTGCGGGCTGCATTCGATGGGGTTGCTGCGCCTCGTCGAGCAGATGGATTACGTGAGTACCTTGCGCCAGCAGGTAATCGGCGATGAAACTGCGGTGACATTGCTGCGGCGAGCGCTCGGCGCACATGATGACGAGGCGCTCGCGTTGCGCCCGCTCCACCAACTCGGCACAACACGCGCGGAATTGTACTGAGCCCATGTGATCGGCAAAACCGCGAAACGCTTCTTGCTCGATGGCGATATGCGGCGACGAGGCCGCGGGCTTGCGAAAGCCGCCGAGCGCTTTGCCTTGCCAATCGTATTGCACGCCGATGCCGGCAAGCCCGTTTCGCAGCGCCTCGCGTGCGAAATGCGGGTAACGGCGCGAGGCGGGAAACGCACGCACATCGATCAGCGTTTCGATCCGCGCACGCTGCAGCACACCGAGAAAATCCGCCAGCGCGCGGCTGCCGTGGCCGATGGTGAAGATCGGAAGCATACAACTAAACCTGATAGTGCCAGCGCGCGTCCACGGCAAGTTGCCTGGGGGCATACACAAGATGCAGCACGCGGCGCGGCTTCGTTCCGGTGAGTTTGCTGGAAGCGTGCAACAGCAGAGGCCGCATGAGCAGCGCGCCGCCGCGAGCAACCAAGCATTGTTCTTCTTCGGTCTTGCTTGCCACGAGCCGACAGTGCGTGTCGCTTACGATGCCGTTGCGATGCGACCCAGGCACCACGCGCAGAGGACCGTTGGTGGCGTCATTCTCATCGAGATGCACCCGCACTGCGAGCATAGCCTCCAGCACCTCTCGCGGCGGTTGCGCGTGCGCAATACCTTCCTTGTACGTCAAGTTGCGAAAACCTGCGGCGTTAGCAGCCACGTGCATGGGTACTACCGTGTCCTGATGAACCGCGACTCCCCAGTTCATTTCAGCAGACTTGTTGAAGTAGGTGCATTGCACCGCGACGGAGTCGAGTGCGAGCAAAGACGCAATACGCGGATCTTGGCGCAAGGTTTGCGCCAACTGCGCCACTTCCGTTAACTCCAATAAACGCCGGGATCCGGCGCCCATCGCGCTCGCCTCAACGAGTGTGGTCAACTTATCGCAAGTGGCCGCATCGATGACGGCTGCCAGGATGCAATAGCCGCGCTTCGCGAAATCCAGACAATCAACCGGCAACAACCGTCACTTTCGCAAACTTGCGCTTGCCGACTTGCATCACCACGCTCGCCCCGGTTTGCAGGCGCAGCGCTTTGTCGCTGACCTTTTCGCCGTCGAGTTTCACGCCGCCCTGCTCGATCATGCGCATCGCCTCCGACGTGCTGGCGGTCAATCCGGCTTGCTTGAGCGCTTGCGGCAACGCAATGCCATCGGCAGCGGCGGTGAGTGTGACCTCGGGCAAATCCTCGGGAATGGCGTCGTGCTTGAAACGCGCCTCGAAATCTTCCAGTGCGCGCTTGGCTGCGTCTTGACTGTGGAAGCGCGCGACCATCTCTTGCGCCAGCAAAACTTTGATATCGCGCGGATTGCGTCCCGCCTCGACCTCCGCTTTCCAGCCGCGAATCGTCGCCAGCGTCTGCGCCGAAAGCAGCTCCAAATAGCGCCACATCAAATCGTCGGAGACCGACATCAACTTGCCGAATATTTGCTCAGGGCTTTCGTTGATGCCGACGTAGTTGCCTTTGGACTTGGACATTTTATCGACGCCGTCCAAGCCTTCGAGCAGCGGCATGGTGAGAATGCATTGCGGCGGCTGGCCGAAATGCTTCTGCAATTCACGGCCAACCAGCAAGTTGAATTTCTGATCGGTGCCGCCGAGTTCTAAATCCGATTTCAGGGCGACCGAATCGTAGCCCTGCACCAGCGGGTAGAGAAATTCGTGAATGGCGATCGGCTGCCCGCCTTTGTAGCGTTTGGCGAAATCGTCGCGCTCGAGCATGCGCGCCACCGTATGCGTGGCGGCGAGCTTGATGAGGTCCGCCGGGGTGAACTTATCCATCCAAGTTGAGTTGTAAGCGACTTCCGTGCGCGCCGGATCGAGGATCTTGAAGACTTGGTCGGCGTAGGTCTTGGAGTTAGCGACGATGGCTTCGCGCGACAACGGCGGGCGCGTAGCGTTCTTACCGGTCGGGTCGCCGATCATGCCGGTGAAGTCCCCGATCAAGAAAATGATGTGATGCCCCAAATCCTGTAGCTGGCGCATCTTGTTCAGCAGCACCGTATGGCCCAGATGCAAGTCAGGTGCGGTCGGATCGAAACCGGTTTTGACGCGCAGCGGCGCGCCGCGCTTAAGTTTGTCGACTAGCTCCTGCTCGACGAGCAACTCGTCGCAGCCGCGCTTGATCGCTTCTATGCTGCTATCCATTTGATTTCTAGCTCTCTTTCGGCATACCCGTAGGGGCTGGGGCGATTTTATGTTGCCAAATCAAGCAGTTTGCGCGGCGGCAACGCCAGGATTATAATCGGACCGCTCCGGCATCTTCGCGTTAAGAGAACTCGTGCCCAAAAAACGTCTAATTGTTGCACTGCTCGCTCTGCCGTTCGCCGGCATCATGGCGGCCTTCGGCTTCGCGCCGAAAACAACGGCCGAGCCACCGGTCGATTTCCGCATGGTGACTACGGCTATCTCGCTCGAAAGCCCGCCCGAGCCGACGTTCGAAGAGGCCGTCGCGCAGCTGCAAGTCCGGTCCGATGAGACCGAGCCGCCGATCGTCAGCCTGGATACGGTTCGTGCGGGCGACACGCTTTCTGACGTACTGCATCGCTTGGGCGTACAAATCGATGAGATCTTGGCGTTCGTTCGCGATGATCCGCGCGCGCATGAACTGCTGCGGCTGCCTGTCGGGCGGGTGTTGATGGCGCGCACGCAGCCGGACGGCGCTTTGCTCAGTCTGCGTGTGCGGCGCGACGGTGAATCCGCGCTGGAAATCCGGCGCGGCAAGCTGGGCCTGTACTCGATCCTACTTGCTGCCGATGTTTCGCGCCAAGTGCAAATGCGATCAGGCGTGATCCGTTCCTCGCTGTTCGGTGCGACCGACGCGGCGGGTGTTCCCGATGCCGTCACGGTACAGCTGGTCAAGGTGTTCTCTGCTGACATCGATTTTCATGCTGACTTGCGCAAGGGCGATCGCTTTTCGCTGGTGTACGAGCAATATTACGATGGCGCCGAAGCCATCAAGGCGGGCCGCTTGCTCGCCGCCGAATTCATCAATCAAGACCGCACTTACCGCGCGGTTTACTTCGAGCAGCAGCCCGGCGCCGGTGATTACTACACGCCGGAGGGCGAAAGCCTGCACAAAGCATTTTTGCGCTCGCCGGTTGAGTTTTCGCGCGTGACTTCGGGATTCTCGATGGCGCGCCTGCATCCTATCCTCAATACCTGGCGCGCCCACAAAGGTGTCGACCTGGCCGCCCCAGAAGGCACGCCGATCGTGGCCGTGGCCGATGGCATCGTAACTACTGCCGGCCGCAAGGGCGGCTATGGCAACGTGATCGAGCTGCGCCATGACCAGCAGTACGGCACATTGTATGGGCACCTCTCGCGCATTCACGACGGCATACGGACCGGAGCGAAAGTCGCGCAAGGAGAGGTAATCGGTTATGTCGGCAGCACCGGTTGGGCCACCGGGCCGCATCTACACTATGAATTCTTGGTCAACGGCGTCCATCAAGACCCGCTGGGCGTGGCGCTGCCGCATGCCTCGCCGGTGCCGGAGCGCTATCGCGAAAGCTTCGTGGCCGCAACCGCACCTTTGCTGACCAACTTGTCGCTGGCACAAGGCGCATCGCAGGTGGCTAAGTTCGAGTAAGCGACTCGCGCAATTCGCTGCGCCGGCGCTGAACGGGCACACACCGCAGCTAGAAACAAAAAAGGCGGCCTATGAGGCCGCCTTTTTTGTCATGTACGACTGATTGTATCAGTCGTCGCTGCCGCCGAAAATCCCAAGCATTTGCAGCAAACTCGAGAACAAGTTATAGACCGCGATATAGATGCTGAGCGCGGCGCTGATGTAGTTGGTCTCACCACCTCGCACCACTTGGTTGATGTGGAACAGAATCAGCATCGCCGAGAGGGGGATGAAAATCGCCAGGATGGCCAGATGCAACGCAGGCGATTGGAAGAAAATATTCGCGACCACCAACACCATCGCCACCACCACGCCCGCGACTAGGAACTTGGCCATCGAGCCGATATCGCGCTTGGTGGTCGTCGCAATGCCCGCCATGGCAAAAAACACCGCCGCAGTGCCGCCGGCCGCCAGAGCGACCAACGAACCGCCGTTGCTCATGCCCAATATGCGCGCGAGCAAAGGTGCCAACAGCAAGCCCAGGAAGAAGGTAAAGCCGAGCATCAAGCCGACGCCAAGACTGCTATCGCGATTGCGCTCGATCGCCCAGATCCAGCCGTAGAAGATGGCGATGATCGCAATGACACCAAGCATACCGCGCGGCATCATGGCCAACACGGCAGGCGTCATACCGACCATCGCTCCGATCACCGTCGGGATAAGGGATATCGCGAGCAGCAGATAAGTGTTGCGCAAAACCCGGTTTTGCGAACCGGCAATTACTGCACCGGACCGGACTCCAAACGGCATCTCAGCCATGTAACAACTCCGAAGGTTGAATAACAGTTTCTTAGACTAAGGAAAAACTGACAAAGTTGCAAGGTTTAGCCGACCGCCCACCCATAACGTTTATCTATGGTTAGCCGCTTGAGCCTGATGGCGTAGTGGCGGAGAGAGAGGGATTCGAACCCCCGGACCCTTACGAGTCAACGGTTTTCAAGACCGCCGCAATCGACCGCTCTGCCATCTCTCCGCAGGCGCAATTCTAGCGAAATTAGGCTAAGCTCTGCCGCCTGAATCCTTGATCCGCCGGCAAAATCGCCGCATGAGCACCCTCTACCGCCCAACTCCGCTGGTGCATTCAACCCCGCTCAGCACCGAATTGGGCATCGCCGTGCACGTCAAGATGGAGTGCTGGCACGAGGCAGGCTCCTTCAAGATTCGCGGCATCGGGGCTTTGTGTCGACATTACGTTGAGCGTGGTGGCAAACGCCTCGTATCTTCGTCCGGCGGCAACGCCGGTTACGCCACCGCGTTCGCCGCGCAGCGCCTTGGCGTCCCGGCCACCATCGTCGTACCGGAAACCACCGCCGAGGACGTGCGCGCCCGCATGCGCGCCCTCGGCGCGGAAGTGGTCGCTCACGGCCAAGTTTGGGATAGCGCGCACACGTATGCCTTGGCGCGGTGCGCCGAGCAACACGGCAACTATGTGCATCCCTTCGATGATCCTGTCGTTTGGCATGGTAATGCCAGCATGATGCACGAAGTAGCGCGCGATTTAGCACGTGCCCCGGGGGCGGTAGTGCTGGCTGTGGGCGGCGGAGGCCTCTTCTGCGGCGTGATGCTAGGTTTGCACGAACTGGGCTGGCACGACACGCGCGTGATCGCGGCGGAAACGCATGGCGCGGCTTCTTTTGCGGCCGCGCTGGCGGCCGGCACACTGACCGAGCTGCCGGCGATCACCTCGATCGCCACCACTTTAGGCGCGCGCAAAGTCGCTGCGCAAGCGTTGGCGTATGCACAAAATGGCAACGTTGCTTCGGCGCTGGTCAGCGACGCAGCGGCAGTTGAGGCCTGCTTGCGTTTCGCGGATGACCATCGCACCTTGGTGGAGCCCGCCTGCGGTGCGGCGCTGGCCGTGGTCTACCAGCGCCACCCGGCTCTCGCGGGGGTGCGCGACGTGCTGGTGATCGCCTGCGGGGGAATCGGCGTCACCCGCGCGAAGTTAGCGCATTGGCAGAGCATACTGTTACCAGAGTGATACGAAGAGGCTCATATAGCATCACTAAAATCCCTATGGAAGGAGGGGTATTAGTCGCCTCGCACCGGCCGCTTGGCCAATTTGCGTTGCAGCGTGCGCCGATGCATGTTCAATGCGCGCGCGGTAGCCGAAACGTTGCCTTCGTGCTCGCGCAGCACTTTTTGGATGTGTTCCCATTCCAGCCGCGCCACGGAAATCGGCACGGCGCTGACCGCCGCGCTGCCACCCTCACTCGCTCCCTTCAACAGCGCCGCCAGCACTTCGTCGGCGTGTGCCGGTTTGCTCAAATAGTTGTCGGCGCCCAGCTTGATCGCTTCCACCGCAGTCGTGATGCTGGCGAAGCCCGTCAGCACGAGGATGCGCATTGACGTAGACAGCTCGCGCAAGTGCGACACCAACGGCAGCCCGGAATCGTCGCCGATGCGCAGATCGACCACCGCGTAGCGCGGACACTCCGCGCGCGCCGAACGCAGCGCCTCGTGCGCATCGTTGGCGATGCGCACGTCGCAGCCGCGCCGCTGCAGTGCGCGTCCCAGCACATCGCAAAATACCGCGTCATCGTCGACCAGCAACAAGCGCTTGCTCGTAAGCATGTCAACGCGCGCCTTGCAACGCCGCCAGCGGCACGCTCAAGCGCGCAACCAATCCACCGCTCGGCTCGTTGCACAAGGACAACTCGCCACCGAAGTGATCTGCGGTGGTACGCGCCAGCACCAAACCCAAACCGGAGTGCCCGAGCGACTTGGTAGTTACGGGTTCACGCCCGAGTTTGAGCAACAGCTCGCGCGCGACCCCAGGTCCACGATCCTTGACCGCGATGGTTACAGATTGCGCCGTCCAACTCGCCTCTAACACGATCGGCTCGGCGCTAGCATCGGCGGCATTGTTGAGCAAGTTGACGATCGCTTGCCCCAGGGCAGCATCGGCAACGAGGCACGGCGGCGGCAACGCGCCTTGCAGCTCCACGCGGCAGCTCGCCGACGGGCGAATCAAGCGCCAATGCTCGACCAGTTCGCGCACATACGCATCCAAAGCTTGCGCTGCAGCGGTTTGAGCGCCGGCGCGGTTCTGCAAACGCGCCACGATGCTCTTGCACGCCGCGATTTGCTGCTGCAGCACGCGCACGTCAGCGACACTGGCGGCGGTCTGCGCCAGATCCAATTCCAGTTCACGCGCGATCACCGCCATGGTCGCTAGCGGCGTGCCCAACTCGTGCGCGGCGCCCGCGGCCAGCGCGCCCAATGCCGCCACCTGCTGCTGGCGCAGCATCTGCTCGCGCGTCTGCGCTAGCGCCTGATCACGCGCGCGCACCGAAGCGCTCATGCGCTGCACGAAAAACGCAACGATAAGCGCGCTCAACACAAAAGTAATCCACATCCCGGCCAAATGCAGGCTAAACAGGTTGGCCGCGTCCCCCGCGACTTGCAGTGGCTGGTAATGATCCATCAGTACCGTATAGGCGAGCACCGTGATCGCCGCCAGCGCCCAAGCATAGCGCGCGCCCAGTGTCGTGGCTGCGCTGACCAACGGCAACAGCAGCAATGAAATCAGCGGATTCATATAGCCGCCGGTGAAATACATGGCCAGCGACAATGCGGCCGTGTCTGCGAGCAAATGGGCAAACACCTCCCACTCCGACACATTGCGGCGCAGGCGCAGATAGCCGAGCAGCGTCAACACCAGCATCATCGAAAGCAGCACCAGCAGCGGAGCGTATGCAAAGCGCAAGCCGAAAGCGGCAGGTGCGATCAATGCAACGCTTGCCAGCACTGCCAGCAGGATGAGGCGAACGAGAAACAACCGGTGCAGATGCATGAATAATGCGGGGACAATGCGGGCTACGCCGGATTATAAGGGCTAGGCGAAGCGCGTCTCGCGCGCTAGGGTGCGACAGTTTGTCGCAGCCGGCAGGCGATGAAACTCACTCATGCTGGCACCAGTTCGTCCACCCGCGACAACTATGCTCTACTCTCCTAGCAACGGACGTCGGCTTCACCCGCGGCCTCGGCACCATCAACTCAGCGTTCACCGCGTGCGGCAGCACAGGCTGAGCAATCAACACCAACTGGGGCACGCAAGGCCCGCATCTCGGCTCTGGCTGGTGCGTCGACCTGCGCTTCGAGTACATCGAGCAAGACAACTTGCGCAAAGACTCCGACGAAGTTGCTGACGAAGCAGCAAGCGGCGATGCTTACCATCACAAAGCACCGGATGCTCACGTCGCAGCCGCTTAATCGCAACGCCGTCCGATACGCCCACAGCATGAGGGCGGGGAGCACGCTGAGCACGATGAGCGCTCCACGCGCGACCGTGGCGCCAATGCCAAGCCGGATGAATCTGGCAGCGAGTCGGCGTTTTTTCGTCCTGGCATACAAGTGCGCATCGGTGCGAGCACGCAAGCCTACGGGTTCATTCAACTGCCGGTATAAAAACACGCCAACGGCACGCAACTCACCGCCGATAAGGCGCTGCTGCTGGGTTAAGTCACCGCTACTAGTTCTTGCCCGCGCCCGTGGCGGCTGGGGCACCGTTGCGGCGGGAGGTGCGCGATATAATCGCTCACTCACCTCTTGAGCTCTGGAATCACATGAACGCGCCTCAGAAGCAATTCGCGGCAAAGACCCGCTTCGATTGGTCCGATCCGTTCTTGTTGGACGAGCAACTGACCGAGGACGAGCGCCTGCTGCGCGACAGCGCGCGCGACTATTGCCAAGACAAGTTGATGCCGCGCGTGTTGGAGGCCAACCGGCACGAGAGGTTCGAGCGCAACATTTTCAATGAGATGGGCGAGCTCGGCTTGCTCGGTTGCACCATTCAAGGCTACGGCTGCGCGGGCGTGAATCAAGTGAGCTACGGCTTGATCGCGCGTGAGATCGAGCGTGTGGATTCGAGCTATCGCTCGATGATGAGCGTGCAGTCGTCGCTGGTGATGTATCCGATCTACACATTCGGCTCCGAAGCGCAGCGGCAGAAATACTTACCCAAACTCGCCAAAGGCGAGTGGATCGGCTGCTTCGGCTTGACCGAACCCGATCATGGCTCCGACGCCGGCGCGATGAAAACGCGCGCCAAGAAGGTCGATGGCGGCTACAAGCTAACCGGCGCCAAGAACTGGATCACCAACTCGCCGGTGGCCGACGTGCTGCTCGTCTGGGCCAAAGACGAAGGCGGCGTCATTCGAGGATTCATCGTCGAAAAAGGCGCGGCCGGACTCGCGGCGCCGAAAATCGAAGGCAAGTTCAGCTTGCGCGCCTCGATCACCGGCATGATTCAAATGGACGGCGTATTCGTGCCGGAAGAAAATGTGCTGCCGAATGTGACCGGCCTCAAAGGCCCATTCAGTTGTCTCAACAAAGCGCGCTATGGCATTTCCTTCGGCGCACTCGGCGCTGCGGAATACTGCTGGCATGCAGCGCGCCGCTACACGCTGGAGCGAACGCAGTTCAATCGCCCGCTCGCGGCGAATCAACTCATCCAGAAAAAACTGGTCGACATGCAAACGGACATCGCACTTGCCTTGCAAGCGAGTTTGCGCGTCGGCCGCCTGCTAGACGAAGACAAAGCCGCGCCGGAGATGATTTCCATCGTCAAGCGCAACAACTGCGGCAAGGCGCTGGAGATCGCACGCATCGCCCGCGATATGCATGGCGGCAACGGCATCTCCGACGAGTATCACGTCATTAGGCACGCCATGAACTTGGAAGCGGTGAATACCTATGAGGGTACTCACGATGTGCATGCGCTGATCCTCGGCCGCGCCATCACCGGGATTCAGGCGTTTTCGGCGTAGCCCAGGCAAAAAGAAATCATCGGAAGTGCGTGAACCATGAGTGCACTATCGCATTTGCGCGTCCTCGATCTGTCGCGCGTGCTCGCCGGCCCCTGGGCCACGCAAATCCTCGGCGATCTCGGCGCGGAAGTCATCAAAGTCGAGCGCCCGCAAGTCGGTGACGACACGCGCACTTGGGGTCCGCCGTTTCTGCGCGACGCCGACGGCAACGAGACCAAGGAGTCCGCCTATTTCCAGTCCTGCAATCGCAACAAGCAGTCGGTCACGATCGATTTCACCAAGATCGAGGGGCAGGAATTGGTGCGTGCGCTCGCTGCGAAAAGCGATATCGTTGTGGAGAATTTCAAGGTCGGCGGCTTGCAGCAATACGGGCTCGATTACCCAGAGCTGAAAAAGATCAACCCCAAACTGATCTACTGCTCGATCACCGGCTTCGGTCAAACCGGACCGTACCGCAATCGCGCCGGCTACGATTTCATGATTCAGGCCATGGGCGGCATCATGAGCATCACCGGCGAACCCGACGATAAACCCGGCGGCGGCCCGATGAAGATCGGCGTAGCGCTGACCGACATCATGACCGGCATGTACGCCACCGTCGCCATGCTCGCCGCGCTGGCGCATCGCGAGCGCACCGGCGAGGGCCAACACATCGACCTCGCGCTCTTGGACGTGCAAGTGGCGGTGCTGGCGAATCAAGCGCTCAACTATTTGGTCAGCGGCACGCCGCCGCGGCGCATGGGCAATGCCCACCCGAACGTCACGCCGTATCAGGTTTTCGCAACACAGGACGGTCACATGGTGCTGGCGATCGGCAACGACGGACAATTCGCGCGTTTTTGCGAATGCGCCGGACGCCCAGAGGTGGCCGCCGACGCGCGCTTCAAAACCAACTCCGCGCGCCTCAAGCATCGCGATGCATTGGTGCCGATCGTGGCGCACGCCTGCGCCACGCGCACCACGGCGGATTGGATCGCGCTGCTGGAAAAAGCGGGCGTGCCGTGCGGGCCGATCAACGACCTTGCGCAAGTATTCGCCAACGAGCAAGTGCGCTCGCGTGCCATGCAACTGAACTTGCCGCATGCCAGCGGCGCGAACGTGCCACTCGTGGCCAGCCCATTGCGCTTGTCGGCAACGCCGCCCGAGTACAACAGCGCGCCGCCTCTGTTGGGCCAGCATACCGACGCGCTGTTGCAGCAGCTTCTGGGGCTCTCGCAAGTCGAGCTAGATCGCCTGAAAGCGTCCGCAGTCATTTAACCTCGGCGCTCACTCGCGCCGGTGCAATGTTTCACCGTCTTGAAGCGCAAAGCTGCTGCGCGTATGCTAGCCGGCACGTCCTCGCTGCGAAGCTCTTGGGTTCCTTGCCGGGGACACCTCAAACTTGCGCACAACATTTCGAAAGATTGCGATGAAACTCTACTTCCATCCCGTTTCCACTACCAGCCGCCCGATTTTGCTGCTGGCGGCAGACGAAGGCATTGTGCTGGAACCGCAAATCGTCGATTTGTTCAAAGGCGAGCACAGACAAGCGCCGTACTTGGCCATCAATCCCAGTGGGCAAGTGCCGACCCTTGAGGACGGCGATTTCCGCCTCACGGAAGGTTCGGCCATTCTCAAATATCTCGCGGAAAAATCCGGCTCACGCGCTTACCCCGCGGAGCCGAAGCAGCGCGCGCGCATCAACGAGATCATGGACTGGTTTAATACCGGACTGTATCGCGATCTAGGTTATGGCATGGTGTACGCGCAAACCCTGCCCGACTACATGTACGCCGACGCCGCGGTGCAAAACGCGACGCTCGCGCGCTCGCAACAAAAAGCTCGGCGCTGGCTGGATGTGCTCGACCGCCATCTGCTCGACAACAAGAAATTCCTCTGCGGCCCAGACCTGACCATCGCCGATTATTTCGGCGTTTGCTACTTGACGCTCGGCGAAGTGGCGCATCTCAAATTCGATGCGTGGCCCAACATCACCCGCTGGGTCAACACCATGAAAGCGCGTCCGACCTGGGGCAAAGTGAACGAAGGCTTTTATCAGTACTTTGTGGGCGGCTACAAAGACGGAAAGTTCATGAGTCTTTAACGAAGGAGGATCACGATGACGATCCGGGGTCTGCACCACAACGCCTATCGCTGCCGCGACTCGGAACAAACGCGCCAGTTCTACGAAGATTTCCTAGGGCTGCCGCTGGCTGAGGCGTTCGAGATCAAGCAAACCAAGAGCGGGCGCAACACCAGCGTGCTGCATTCCTTTTACCGCATGGCGGACGGCTCGTTCCTCGCTTTTTTCGAAGCACCGGATATGCCGTTCGAATTCAAACAGCAGCACGACTTCGATTTGCATATCGCGTTGGAAGTCGACGAAACGACATTGCATGCGATGTTCGCCAAAGGCAAAGCGGCGGGCATGGACACACGCGGCATCTCGGACCACGGCTTCGTGCGCTCGATTTACTTTCGCGATCCAAACGGCTACGTCGTCGAGCTGACGGTGAAAACGCCCGACCACGATGCGTCAATGGAACGCGCCAAGAACGCTGCGCGCGCGAAATTGGACAACTGGCAAAAGACCAAGCGCGCGGCATAAGCCGCACGCCAGAGAAAGTCCTTAGCTGCGCTGCGTGGTTGCCGTGCGCCTAGCGCCTGCGCCATAAAGCAAGCCGTCATAGACACGCAAATAGTTCGCCACCATCGCATCTATGCTGAACCGCTCAACCACGTGCTTGCGCGCGGCCGCGCCCGCGTTATGCCGCTTGGCTTCGTCGAGCACATAACTACGCAGCGCCACCGCAAGCGCGGTAGGATCGGCCGCCGGCACTAGATCGCCGCTTTGCCCCTCGACGATGATCTCGGGATTGCCGCCGACACGCGTTGCCACAATCGGCAAGCCGCTCGCCTGCGCTTCAAGGATGGTGTTGGAGATGCCCTCGGCGAGCGAGGGCAGCACGAAGATATCCATGCCGCGCATCAGTTGCGCCACATCGCTGCGATCGCCCGGCAACCACGCCAAATCGGCGATTCCTGCTTGCTGCAGCGCTTGCCGGCATTGTTCATGCAGCGGTCCGCCGCCGATGATGGCCAAGCGCAAACGATGGCGTTGCTCAGGTAAGGAGCGCACTAATTCGACAAAGGCGCGCACCAGGTTGAGCGGATCTTTCACCGCTTGCAAGCGGCTCACCGAGCCGATCACGACGGTGTCGCCGCGGAACTTTTCGGCCGGCAGCGCTTGCCGCGCAGCAGGTTGGAACTTCTGCGTGTCGACGCCGTTGCTGATGTGCACAATCTTGCGCGCTGGAATGCCGCATCGCTGCACCAAGTAGCTCTCCAAGTCTTTGGATAACGCAATGTAGCGATGCACCAGCGGATTGTGCATGCGGCGCAGCCACTGGTGCTTTTTGTTCGAGCCATCGAGATCGGCCACATCGCGCCCGTGCTCGCCGTGCACGCGGTGCTTTACGCCGGCGAGAGTCGCGGGCAGCAGCGCGTCGAGCGCGCCGAGATTGCGCGTGTGCAGGATCGAGGGCTTCAGCTCGCGCAGCAGGCGATAGAGCTTGCCGAACATGCTGGGATCGCGCCCAACGCGCTTGCGCAGCGCGTAGATCGGGATCGCATCACGGTTGATCAAGCGGCTGCGGAATTCCTCAGCGTAGTCCGTCAGGCAAACGATCGCGTGGCGGTAGCGTGTGCCGGGGATACGGTTGAGCAAGTTGACCACGCCGTTCTCCAAACCGCCGACATCGAAGCGGTGCAGCACGTGCGCGATTAGTGGAGGAATTGCCGGCATGGGAGAAAAGAAAAGGGGCGAACAACTCGCCCCTTCGTATTCTAGCGAAGATCGTAGGCTGGGGCGCTACGGCTCGCGCAGCCACGTCTGCGAACGACCAATCAGTGAAACGCCGATGAAGCCGCGCACGTTGAGTTTCTTACCGTCTTCGGAAAGCCACATCTTGCATTTATAAATCTTGCCTTTCTTCGGGTCGAGAATCTCGCCTCCCTTGTACTCGGCGCCGTCCTGCTTCAAGCCCCACATGTTGCGCATGCCGATGATCGGCTGATCCTTGAACTGGCCCGGGCAGTCACGGCACTTGCCTTCTGGGTCATCATCCGGCCGCGGAAAACGCTCGCGTATGAAACCTTCGTAAACGCCATTTTTCTCGACGATCTCAATGATCGCGCGCGGTTTGCCATCCTCATCGGAAATCGTTTTCCACTTGCCGACAGGTGAGTCGTTGGCGGCCGAAGCAGTGCCCGCGCTCAAAAGGGCGGCAAGCAACAGACCCGTGATGCGGAACATAAAACGTGACATAGCGAGACTCCCGTAGTGGCCAGAGCACAAGCAACGCGCCCCACGGGCATAATGTTTACACGGATCGGCGGCCGGCTCAAATCCCGCCCTACCCGGCTAGCTCCAGGATTCGTCCGCCGGCTCCGGCATACGCCAACTCATCGCCCAAGAGTACAAACCCACCAGGCCGGCGATGAGAAACAGCAAACCGAAGATCAGATACAACAGCGGCGCCACTAGCAACGACATATGGTGAATCAGCCAGGCATGCACAGTCATGAGCAAAGGCGTGGCCGCGGCTACATAAAGCAAACTTAGCGCGGTCAAACCGATTTTGCGCGGCCAGCCGAAACCAAAAATATGATAGGTCAAAGCATGCACCCAAGGCGCGATGAACATTAGCGCAAAGCCCGCGCCGAACTCCACGTGCGTGATGTCGGCGATGGCGTGCGGAAACGATGTCGGCCAAAACCAAAAGTAAATCTGCGCGGTAAGTTGCACTAACGAGCACCAGCGCAGCACGTATTTGAGCGGCGTGAGCCACTGCGGCAGCACGGCCGTGAGCAGCCACACCAGGGCCGAGATGACCAAGCCCAACGTCCATCCAAACGGCGTGGCCGGACTGGCGCTCAAGGCGATGGCCGGCACCGGCAGACTGGCGGCGCGCCAGCTCACATCCAGCGTTAAGCAATGGCCAGGCAGCGCTAGCAGCCGCAGCCAAAACTCGGCGATTTGGGACCATATCACCGCGATCGGCGCGCGCAACCACCACAGCGCTGCGTTGAATGCGATCGGAATGAACAGCACGCTGAGCCAGCGCCGCGAGGGAAACTCGAAGCGCCGCAGAGCGCGATGCTGCGGAATGACTTTGCCGCTCAGATTCGCGCGGCTTAAACGATCGACATCGGAAATGGATTGCATGCCGCAGCCTAGAAGTCGAGGAACAGCGAAATCTCCAAACCGTCGCGATCATAAAACGGGTTAGAGTAGTGCTGCAGGCGAACGTTGAAACCGTAGTTGTCGTCGACCCATTCGCGCCAGATGAGGGTGGTTTCATCGCTGTCGAAGTTTACCGCCGCGACCTGTGGCGTCAGGAGTTGGTAGCCCTCCTCGCCGGTTTCAAACTTCAGCGTCACGAAGCGGTCTTTGACACGGCCCCAATTGATCGCGCCGAAAAAGCGCTCCGCGTCCACGGAACCGGGATTGCTGCGATTGAGCCGCGCGCCGAGTTCAAGAATGAGTGGCGACTCAAAGTAGTACAGCATGGACAGCGAGACATTGCGATCAGAATGCTCGTCCTTCGCGTCGTAGTAGCCCAAGCCGAGCGTCGTAACCAGATTGCGCTGTGCCAGCCATTTGCGGCTAATGGAAGCGTCCACGCGCCAATCCGGCAGAAAGAACCCACCGCTGCTGGCGCCGAACGCCAAGCGGCCATACCAATCCTCGTTGAACACCCGTGTGATGCCCGCCGACAGCAGCGTGCCGCGCTCATCGAAGTGGTCTTGGCTGGCGATTTCCAGGTCGAGGCGGTCGCGCGCGTTGCTAAGCGGAATGTTTGCGCGCACGAATTGACCGTTCCAGTCGCTTTGTCCCGCCGACAAATTGTCGTAGCTGACGCCGAACTCGATGAAGCCGCTCTGCCGCAGCGCAAGCGCTTGTTCGGATGCATCCTCCTGCGCAAGCGCGGCAGGCAAGGCACTCACGCAGAAGAACAGAATCGCTGAGCAGGTTTTTTTCATCATGTCGGTCATTTCACTAACTCAATTGCTTTCCTTGGCACATCCGCTGCTGTCGTAGCTGCCCAGTTCGTATTGCAATCCCTGATAGGCGGCTTCTTCCAGTACATTCCAGCGATAGCTCGCGCGCGCGGCGCGCACCTGCTGCAGCCAACACGCCGCCACTTCGCGCGAACCGGCGCGCTGCGCCGCGACCGCAACTAAGCCCCACGGAAAATCGTGGCGAGCCGAGCTGCGCCATGCTTCGCCGTGCCTGCGCAGCCAAGCGGAAAAATCGGCGCTCTCGAAACTGCGGCGGCTGGGCAAGTCGCCCAACAGCGGGTAGACCTGCGCCACGCCGTCGGGATAGAACTCGAGCTGCTCGCGCGGCTGCGTCGAGACGCTGTAGCGCCGTTCGGCGCGCTGCCAAAATGCGCGATCGATATTGGCGGCCAAATCGTTCGCGCGGCGTTGAGCGCTTTGTGCAGCGCCGGCTTCTCCGCACGCGGCATAAAAAGCAGCTGCATGCCGCCACGCACTGTAAACCTCCACGTTATCCATCAGCAGCGCCACCGGCTGCTGCGCTGAAATATGGTAGAGACCGGTGCCGGCATCCAGTAACTCGTCGAGCGCACCGGTAGCAAGCTTGAGGCTGCGCACCCAAGCCGGTGGTAGCGCGGCGGGCGACCCGCCGTCGCAAGCGGCGAGCCGGCTGAGCAGTTCGACCCAGACTGCGAGCAGTGCATCGTCGGCATCGGCACCGTCATAACCGGCGATCTCGCCGCGGCGCTCGACCTCGCTCTCCGGGTGCAAGGTGTAGCGCTGGAAGTGTCCGTCCGGCCGCTGCTTGGCGAGCAGCCAATCGATCCAGCGCTCTGCCGCGGCACGCACATCCAAGCCGCTCGCGTGCGCCACCAACAACGCTTTGCTGGCGAAGTAGGGATCGACGAGCGGGCTCGCCGTATCCAGCGTGATGGCGCCGCTATCACGCTGAAACTCGCTTAGATCGAAGGCGCGTCTGGCGTGTGTGCACGGTGCCAACGCCAGCAGCGCTCCCAGCGTCAGCGCCCATGCAAAGGTAATACTATTTATCCCTTGCATCTGTTTAGCTCACCAAACCTTGCTCTCGACCCCATACCGTTCCATGTATAACGCTACCACCGGCGATGTTGATGGCTTGAGCGCAAACCGTAGTGGGTCGCTCCAGAGTGCCGAAGCGGCAACCGGCGCCGATGCGTATACGTCCTTGCGCAACCACCGGCCCGGTGATGATGCAGCGCGCACCGATGGTGATATCGCGCCGGCTGACGATCGAGCCGTCGACGATGACACCGTCGCCGATGACGATGTCTTTGTAGCCTTTCACGCCTTTGGTCAAGTACGCGCCGGTGCCGATGTTCAAGCGCCCGCGCACAACCAGCGCGGTGTTCACTTGACGATTGTCCGGCACGCTCAACTCATCGCGCACCAGCCAGCGCGCTTGCTCGGTGAGCGGGCCGAAGCGCTCGTGGTTCGTTGCGCGCGCGCGCACCAGCGGATCCGGCCCCTCCCCTGGCGCCGGCGCGCCAAATTGAACGCTCGGTGCATGCACGCGCCGGAACTCGCTGCCGACCGCTAAGGTGATGGCGTTGCTGGCCGCGGCACGGCCAAGCAGGCGCGCCTGCGGTGCGACGGCTATATCAACGGCATCGGCCCAGCGCAGCACTACACTGCCTTCGTCGAGATCGAGACGCGCGTCTGCCAACGCGGCGCGCAACTGTGTGCGCCGCCCGCTGTGCAAATCGCCCCGGCTGTAGACCTCGCGCTCGAACGCAAACCCATCCGGAAGCCGCAACGAGGCATCGCTGATAACCCGCCGCGCCACCCGTTGTCCGCTCTGCTCGAGCCGCGCCGGTGCGAAAGCGTCTGTAGCGCCAATCAACAGGTACTCTTTGTCAGCATTCGGGTTGGTTTCCAGCGCCACTAATTCGCGCTGGACATGATTGCGAAAGCGCTCCGCGAAAACGCGCACGCTGGTGTACTCCCCTTGCTCAATGCCGAGCGGCAGCGCATCGCGGCGCGTGCGCCATTCGTGCCAGGCCGGCAGCAGCGGCGCCAGACACACCGCGCTGGTCAGCAGCAACAAAATGCAGAAAGCAAATACAGCCATAGTGCGCTTAGCGGTTCACACGCTGTTAAGACAAGGAATGCACGCGATAGCGAGTGGTTTTGTCCCAACCGTTCTCGCGCTTGGTAAACGGCCCAACCACCATTTGAAACAGACTGGCGCGGGTAATCGCGACCAGGCTGATCAGGAAGTTCAAGAAATTCATCGGCAATAGCCGAATGCGCTCGCGGCTGCCATCCAAGAATGAGGCCGTGGCCACTTCGAAAAACGCTGCGAAGTTGCCGAGCGCTCCGTACGAAACCACCGCTAACAAGGCCAGTAAAGACGCCGACAACGGTGTTACGTTCAAGTAGAACAGCACAATGGCGCAGATCCAGCCGAGCACGATAAGCGGGGAAAGCGCGTACACGCCCAGCAGCGCCAAGCCATCGACGCGTTCCCAGAAACCGACGTGCCGCTCCAAAAACACTTGGCCGAAATGGCGCCACAGCGATTGGTTGTGCCCGCGCGCCCAGCGCATGATCTGGCGGATGCGCGTGGGCCACGTTTCCGGCACTTCCTCGTAGCACTCGGCGCGGTTTTCGTAGACCGTTTTCCAGCCCTCCAGCAACAAGCGGTAGGTAAGGTCAGTGTCTTCGGCCAGCACGTCGTCGTGCCAGCCGCCGACTTCATGTAGTGCTGCCACACGCACGCCGCCGACGGTGCCACCGTATTGCGGCACTAGGCCCATGTTCATCCGCGCTTGTTGATCGACTTGATAGCCGCCGGCACGCTCGATATCCAGCAAGCGCGTGAGCAGGTTGGTGCCGACATTGAGCGGCACCACGCGGCCCATGGTCGCGCCGACTTCCGGATCGAAAAACGGCGACACCAAACGCTTGACCAAGCCGCGCGAAGGGAAATAGTCGGCATCAAATACGATGATGATGTCGCTGGTAATCAGCTTGGTTGCCTCTTTAAGGGCGGCTGCCTTGCCCGGTTTACCGCCGTTGCGATGCAGCGGCCGCACTAGGCCGGGACGCGCGCGGGCGATCTCATCGATGATCTCCGCGGTTTTGTCGGTGGAGCGATCATTGATCGGCATGATGGTGAGGCGTTCGTGCGGATAGTCGACTTGCATCAAAGCGCGCAGCGAGTCGCCGATCACTTTTTCTTCATTGTGCGCCGGCACGATGATGGTGACGCTCGGCCAATCGGCGGTGTCGACATCGACATATGGATGACGCTGAGTAAAGAACAGCCGGTTCAACGTGAAATAGTAGTGGCGTATCGCGTAGGCGACGATGAAAAAGACTGCGATTCCCAAGCCGATGAGACACAGCGTGACCAGCAAGCGGGGTTGGCCGGGCGAGCCGAACTGGCCGTTGGCTGTGCCGAGTGTGGGCGTCACGACCAGCACTACGCTCGGCAGCGGCAGCTCTGCAGCGTGCGCCGCCATGAACTCCCAGGACGGTGTGGTGGCGGCAGCGGCACGCCAGGGACGCAGCGGCGCGTTGAGATTGACTCGATGACTCGGGTGCATCTTTAGTGCAAGTGGCACATCGCCAGCGGCGCCGCGCTCAAACGAGTAAGCGGTTACGGCCAGCAGGCACAAGGTGCCGATCAAGACGCTATGCTGCAACAGTTTGCGCAGCAACGAAACGCTCATCATTCGCATGGCTTACCTCTCTGCAGAACACTTGCTACGCTGTCAGACTGCGCGGGACAAGCGCTGACCTGCGCAGCAGGATCGCGCGACTGCGGCACGAAGCGCGCACTCGCGCCTTCAGCGCGCCGCTGCAGCGCGGGGCATGCTGCCACTGGGGACAAACGAGCACAAGCTTGGCCGTGGTTCATTTTTCTCTGTTCTTGGAAATGTGTGCAGGTGCTTATGACATAGCTTGTGGCAGCGCCTGGTTGATTACCGCTCGACGACTTGCTTCAGCGCCGGCAGAGCCCCCCAGCAGCAGGATTTGCGCGATGCGGTTGCCCGCTTGCCCGTCGCCGTACAGCGTGCGCGGCTTGGCCATGTACTCGTACGCGCGCCGGTCGCTGAGCAAGCGCTCGACGGCAGCCGCTACTGAGGCTGCGTCGGTGCCCACCAAACGCGCGGCGCCGACCCGGATCGCTTCCGGGCGTTCAGTGCACGCGCGCGTCACTAACACCGGTTTACCCAGGGCGGGCGCCTCTTCCTGTATGCCGCCGGAATCGGTAATGATGAGATAGGCGCGATACATCAAGTAGACAAAATCGACGTAATCCTGCGGCTCGATCAGATAAATATTGGGCACGCTGTCGAGAAATTCATGCGCGGGCGCGTACACATTGGGGTTCAAATGCACCGGATAGACGATGCATGTTTCAGGATGTGCCAGCGCAATCTGCTTGAGCGCCACACATACGCTGCGGAAATTTTCGCCGAAGTTCTCGCGCCGGTGCCCGGTAACCAAGATGATGCGGCGCGCCGCATCCAAGTAGGCGAACTTCTTATCCAATTTGGCGCGCAACGCCGCGTCGCTCTGCAGCCGATCAACGACCAATTGCAGTGAGTCAATGACCGTGTTGCCGGTCACAAACACTCGCTCCGGTTTAGCGCCTTCTTGCAGTAGATTGCGTTTAGCGCCCGCGGTCGGCGCAAAGTACCAGTGCGCCAAGGCGTCGGTGAGACGCCGGCTCGCCTCCTCTGGCCACGGTGATTGCAAATCACCTGAGCGCAGGCCCGCCTCGACATGCGCGATAGGCGTGCGCTGCATGAATGCCGCCAGTGCGCCCGCCAACGCCGTCGCGGTGTCGCCATGCACCAGCACGGCATCTGGGCGGCTCTGCTCAATTGCTTCTGCAACGCCGGACATCACGCGCGCGGTCATGTCCGCCAACGAGCGCCGCTCGTGCATTACGTCCAAATCGAAATCAGGTGACAGGTCGAAGAACCGCAACAGCGGATCCAACAGTTCGCGGTGCTGGCCGCTCGCGCATACCAGCACTTGGGCGTTGCGCGCTCGCAAGGCCCGGATGACAGGCGCGAGCTTGATCGCTTCAGGTCTTGTGCCTAGAACAGTTAGCAGTCTCATTCGAACTCAGTGTTTTTTGTTTTCCGATTCGCGCCGGCATACGCTTTACGCGCGCCCCACCCAACGCAAACCGGCACATCGGTTCGAGCCCCACAGTCCGCTCCGACGAGTCTTGTTCTAATTTTGCAGCAGCCACGATCACCGCCTGGTCTCGCATACCGGACTCGCCGATCTTTTAGCGACAAGTCAAAGAGTTAGTCGCTATTTGCGAGGCAAGAATAAGCTTTGGTAAACGCCAACGTCAAGCTGCGCCGCTACCCTGCGCAGTAGGGCGCAAACCCGCCACCGGCGTGCTTTGACGCCGCATCGGCGACGCGCAATGTGATGAAGATGCGCATGGTTGCTGGATTTGCGCGGACAGCCCGCTAATGTGCGGGAGGGCCAGACACGAGCAAGACGCGCACTCAATGTTGCCTTTTCAAACTATATTCTTTTCTCTGTCCACATCAGTGCAACGTTGCCACGTGCGGCAACGTTTGCACGCCGCGCACCGCAGTTGCATTACTAGCAGATTAGTTGCTCGCCTGGCCGCGTGGATCATCCGCCGCGTTGACGTAGGTGATGCCGGAACTCGGACCTTCTCCGGCCTCCTGAATGATTACTTCGCCGTCCCTAGTAAACGCGAAGTGCGGCGTGTTGGGCTCCGTCGTGTAGTAACTGCCGGGCGGAAAAGCAATCAGCTTAGCTTCGTCAAAAACTTCACCGACGCCGGAGTAGTACGTCCCCTGCAACACAGTAACAATGCGCCGGTCGGGGTGCCGATGCGGCGGTAGTTTGTAGCCAGCGGGAATTTTGGCGCGAAAGGTGAAAGTGCCTGGTTTGTTCGGTGCACCTGACATCATGAACATCAACATCCCCGGCGGCACTGTCTTGTTCTCCTTCCATTGAATATCTTCGGGCTTGATGATGGTGAAGGCCGCGGCTTCTTCGCTGCGCGCCGCCGTCGCGAGCAGGCTCAAGAACACCACTATCCAGCCGCTGCAAAAAAGCCCAAAAGCTCCACCGCTGCGGGTATACACATTACTGTATAGTCTCATTAATCACTTTCCTTAATTGTCTCAAGGATATACTTAGACCACTTTACGAAACAGCAAGGCAGTAAGCCTCGAGCTGCGACAGGCGCGCCGGCGCACTGCGGTAAAATATCAGTTTTCCCCGAACCTCGTATGGCCCTCATCGTACAAAAATACGGCGGCACTTCGGTCGGCAATCCGGAGCGCATCAAAGCCGTTGCGCAGCGCGTCGCCAAGTACCACGCGCAAGGCCACCAACTCGTTGTCGTCGTCTCCGCCATGTCGGGCGAAACCAACCGGCTGATCGCGCTCGCCAAAGAAATTCAGTCGCAGCCCGATCCGCGCGAGCTGGACGTGATTGCTTCAACCGGCGAACAAGTCACCATCGGCTTAACGGCGATGGCATTGCAAGCGCTCGGCCTGAAAGCGCGCAGCTACACTGGTGCGCAAGTGCGCATTTTGACCGATAGCGCGCATACCAAAGCGCGCATCCTCGCCATCGACGAGCAGCGCATGCGCGCTGATCTCAATGCGGGCCACATTGTCGTCGTCGCCGGCTTTCAAGGCGTCGACGAAGCTGGCAACATCACCACGCTCGGCCGTGGCGGCTCGGACACCACCGGCGTTGCGCTCGCCGCGGCGCTGAAGGCCGACGAATGCCAAATCTTTACCGATGTCGACGGTGTTTACACCACCGATCCGCGCATCGTGCCGGAAGCGCGCCGGCTCGAGCGCATCACTTTTGAAGAAATGCTGGAGTTGGCCAGCCTCGGCTCGAAGGTGCTGCAGATACGCTCGGTGGAATTTGCCGGCAAATACAAAGTTAAGCTGCGCGTGCTTTCGAGTTTCAGTGACGAGAATTCCGGCACGCTGATTACGTACGAGGATGAAAAGACCATGGAACAGCCGATCATTTCCGGCATTGCATTCAATCGCGACGAAGCGAAAATCACCGTACTCGGCGTGCCCGATAAACCCGGCATCGCCTATCAGATTCTCGGGGCGGTCGCTGACGCCAACATCGACGTTGATGTCATCGTACAAAACATCGGCCATGAAGGACTAACCGATTTTTCCTTTACGGTAAATCGCAACGAGTACGACAAGACGATGCAGTTGCTGCAAAACAGCGTCAAACCGAAAGTTCAAGCGCGCGACGTCATCGGTGACCGCAAGATCGCGAAGGTTTCGCTGGTCGGCGTCGGCATGCGCTCGCACGTCGGCATCGCCAGCAAGATGTTCAAGACGCTGGCGGACGAAAGCATCAACATTCAAATGATTTCCACCAGCGAGATTAAGATTTCCGTCATCATCGACGAGAAATACATGGAACTCGCCGTGCGCGCGCTGCACCGAGCTTTCGATTTGGATCAGGTGAGCGCCTGACGGCAGTGACCCATCGCGTTGCGCGCTCTGGGCAGTCACGCTGGCGGCAGGTTTGACCGAGTGCGGCGAAACCGTTAACCTTGCCGCCTCGTTGGATGGACAACGCGGCTTAGCGCGCCGCGCAGATTTCGGAGAGATGGCCGAGTGGTCGAAGGCGCTCCCCTGCTAAGGGAGTATACGGTCAAAAGCTGTATCGAGGGTTCGAATCCCTCTCTCTCCGCCAAACAAAGAAACCGGGGCACTGTGTGCCCCGGTTTTTTTTAAGGAAACGAGCGCAGTAGCTACGAAACCTCTGGTTCGTTGAGCCGATCGCTGATCGGCGAACGACGCTGCAGCGCCCTTAGTGCGAGGACGGAGCGCGAAAAGCACGGCCTGCCGCCGCTGGAATTTGCTAGACTAAACGAGTATAAAATGAGCGAGCAAAGCAGGCACACACCGATATGATCACATCCGCACACAAGAGCGCAATCTCGCTGATGGCAGTCTGGCTTGCGTTAACTTCTACGGCGACGCAAGCAGCGGACGATGCCTTCGTCTGTATGGAGGAGACGCAGGAAAAGTGCGACTATGAGAATAAGAACATACAACTGTTTGTCCAGGGGCGCGATGCGTTCGACGCCGGACGCGAGAAGGGTGATCTGAGCGAAGCGTATAAAATCGCGCGCGAGCTGATCGACCGCGGGGACAAGAAGCACGGCGGTGGTTTGATGAAGTTCATCTATGTGCAGTTCGGTCTGGGGACGCACAAGAATTTGCCGCAGGCTTACAGGTGGGTAGCCGCCGACCTGGCCGCTGGGGCTGAGTACAAGCGCTTGAGCCTTGAGCGCGTCCTCGAGCAGATCACTGAAAAGATGACGCCTGAGCAGTTGGCGGAAGCCAAGAAATAAAATAGGGGTACGCGCTTCGGTACCCCATTGTCGAAATTAAGCGAGTTCGGGCTGCTGCGAAGCGCGCGCTACTTAAGCCGCAAATCTTCCTTGATGAATTTGGCGAGTAAACCAAGCGTTTCCTCGTCGATCATGCCCTTGAAGGACGGCATGCCCTTGCCGCCGCGCCCCTCGGATATCACATTTATTACCTCGGCTTCGGAAAGCTTGGTCACACGCAGATCGGCGCCGTAGCCGCCTTCATTTTGGCCGCCGCGGCCATCGCCAAGGTGGCAAGTGATGCAGCCGAACTTCTCAAAAGCTGCGCGGCCGCCGCCGCGCGGAATACTTATGACCGGGCGATCGCCCGTTTCTGTCTCCGCGGATGCTGTGTTGGGTTGCACCGACCAGAAGCCCAGAGCGCACAGCGCCACGGCCGGCAGGACGGCAAATGTTTTGCGACAACGATTCATGGACGTCTACCTTTTTCTTTGATTTGACCGCTAGGCTCTTATCAACGCGGCGCCGCTTATGGCGCTGACACCCAAAAAAGCAACCAGGGCCGGACAACAACCCGGCCCCGTTACGCAACTAGCGCTTAGTCGTCCAGCGCGAATACGTACAGCATGTTGCTCGGCACTTGGCTCTTCAACTCTGGCGTAGCGCTGACGAACCATTGCGGCCATGCACCGCCTAAGCCCACTTCGATGGCGATATACTGCTTGCCATCGGCCAGGAAGCTCATCGGCGGCGCGTTGATAGCGGAGCCGGTTTCGAACTTCCACAGCTCTTCCAGTGTTTCCGCATCCAGCGCCACGAACTGCCCCTCGGCGTAGCCCGCGAACACCAGCCCCCCAGCAGTCGACATCAGGCCGCCCAACTGCGGATGCTTGGTGGTGTGCTTCTTGGCGACTTTGCCGGTGGCCACATCGATTGCCGTAATGGAGCCCCAAATACGGCCGCACTCCGGATCCTCAAAGGTCGTAAATGGCGCACCGCCTAAGAACAACGCGCGTTTGCCGGGCCCAGGCGGCTCGGTGGTGACTTCGGTGAACGCCTTGTTGCAGCCGTCGATGGTCGGGATGTAGTAGCGATTGGTCTGCGGGCTGTAGGTCGTCGGCGGCCAGTTCTTGCCGCCCATATGACCGGGTTTCAACTTACCTTCAATGGTGCCGCGACCCTTGGTGGCGGTGCCACGCTCGGCGCCGGAGCCCTTCACGTAAGTCTGCACGTCCTTCTTCGCGTCATAGGTCTTCGGCTTGCACTTGGCGTCCAGGCCGCCGGACCAGTTCAACTCATGCACGAACTGCGTGCACCACAGCGGTTCGCCGGTCTTGCGATCCAGCGCGTAAGCGTAGCCGTTGCGGTTAGCATGCAGTGCGGCGCGCACAAATTTGCCGTTGATCGGTGTATCGACAAAGGTGTGCTCATTCACGGAGTCATAGTCGTACGGATCGTTCGGCGTATGTTGGAAGCCCCATCTGATCTTGCCGGTGTCCGCATCGAATGCGAGTGCCGAGTCGGTCCACAAGTTGTCGCCGGGGCGGTACGCCGCGTCCCAATCCGGACCCGGGTTTGCGGTACCCCAGATGATGAGGTTCAACTCCGGATCGTAGGAACCGGTCACCCAAGTCGAGCCACCGCCGGTCTTCCACGCCTGGTTTTTGTCTTTCCACGTTTCGTGGCCAGGCTCACCCGGTCCAGGAACGGTGTAGGTGCGCCAACGGCGCTTGCCGGTCTTGAGATCCATGGCTTCCAGCCAGCCGCGTATGCCATACTCGGCGCCTGCCATGCCGGTCACGACCATGTCTTTGACGATCAGCGGCGCGCCGGTGATGGTTTCGCTCTTGCCGGGGTCGGCCACTTGCGCTTCCCATACCTTGGTGCCGTCGGTCTTGTTCAGGGCGATGATGCGTCCATCGATGACGGGCGAGATCACCATATTCCCGGCCAGCACGGCACCGCGGTTGTTAATACCGCAGCAAGCCACCGTGGTGGCGAAGTCGGGATCCGGCGCGGGGTTGTACTGCCATACCATTTTCGGCGCAGCGCCGCGGGTGTCGAGTTTAGTCACCACGCCCCAGCCAGTGGTGATGTAGAGAAAACCATCTTCGGCAACCGGCGTGCCTTCCAAGCCGGCAAAGGGCCATTTGATGATGTCCTTGCCGCCGCCTTGAGTGCCGCCCATCGCCCACGTATAGGCGACGCGTAGCTTTTTGACGTTCTTAGTGTTGATTTGGTCCAGCCCCGAGAAGCGATGCGCTTCCAAGTTGCCGTGATGGTTGAGCCAGTTGCCCGGCTCCTTCTCGCTGCTGACCAGGCGCTCCGTCGTTACCTCGCCCGCGAAGGCTGTGACCGCTACAAATGCCCCGGCGAGAATCACTCCCAATCCGGCAAGCGGCTTATTGTGCTTCCTGTTCATGGATACCTCCTCTAGTTGTCAACTAACTTGCTCGCCACCACCGTGACGCCAGCGGCGGCTGGCATAAGCCTACCAAAAAATTGCGGTCCTCAGCCGAAAAATTTTGAAGCAAGTTTGCTTTGGTGTGCTGCTCGCCGACGGGTTGTCTGGCAAGGGCGGCGGATCGCCCGTGCTTCACCAATAAAGAACTCCGCACGGACGCAGCCGCCCGACGCGACTCAGCGCCTTGGCTCAAGGATTTGCGGCGTCGACTGCCGATGCAATGCCGTGCCTTATCCCTTGCGCGTCACGCTGGCGCCCGCGCTCGCACCCTGACGCCGCCCAGCTTGGCTGCTTCAAACAATCCTACAAACAAGCTGTATACGCTGTCCCATTCGATGTAGCGTGCTTCGCCAAATTTGGCGACAGTGGTATCGCGCAAGCTGCGATACATCGCCAGGCGATCGATGAGGATCGCAGTCCAGCGCGCGGACAAATCTTCCGTCGATTCGACGACGAAACGATTCGCCGCCAATAATTCGCGGTAGCGCTCGAGCGTCGCCATATCCGGCGCGCGCTGGCCATTGGCCATGCGCTCGTGCTCATGTGCACTAAGCGGCTGGCGCACGACGACGTCGGTAAAAGCCAGTACGCCACCGCGCTTGAGCACGCGGGCACACTCGCTGAGCACCGCGCCTTTGTCCGGAATATGTAGCCAGGCCTCTTGGCTGATTGCAGCATCGAACGCAGCATCAGGCAGCGGCATTTGCGTCGCATCGCCCTGGACGAAGTCGACGCGAGCATCAAGCTTGGTCATTTGCGTCAAGCGCCGCGCGGCCTCGACGCGACTGAGAGTGAAATCCAGGCCAGTAACGCGGCAGCCGGTGCTATGCGCCAACCAGCGCGCGGGGCCGCCCATGCCGCTACATACGTCGAGGACGCGATGCTGTGCGCCTATGCGCGCCAAGCGCGCCAACTCGTCGACCGCTTGCACGCCGCCGTAATGATCCTGATCGAAATCTTTGAGTTGATCCTGCGTCAGCGCGCTGAGGTCGTCACCGCGCGCCCGAAGCTTAATCAGGATCTGCTCTTCGTTGATCGGGTGCGTGTCGTAGTACTGAATGACACTTTGCTTGTGGGTATCGGGCAAGGTAGCCACCGGCGTGTTCTTGACTATGCGCTTATACGGCGCGCCCGCCATCCACCGGCAACTCGACGCCGGTGATGAAGTCAGCGTCGTCCGAAGCCAAGTACACAGCCGCTTTCGCCACATCCGCGGGCGTGCCCAAACGGCCAAGCGGAATATTGCCGATGAACTTCGCGCGATTTTCGGGCGTATCCGGCATGCCCATGAACGCAGAGATCAAGCCGGTGGGCGCCATGACCGGTGCCAGCGCGTTGACGCGAATATTGTCCGGCCCTAATTCCACCGCCATCGCTTTCGACATCAAATTGACCGCGGCTTTCGAGCCGGCGTACCACACCAGCCCCGGCCGCGGACGCATGCCCGACACCGAACCGACATTGATAATGCAGCCGCGCTTCCTAGCGCGCATGATCGGCACAACCGCTTGCGTCATCAGATAAATCGATTTGACGTTGATGTCGAACATGCGGTCGAACGTTTCCTCATCGACGTCCAGCATCGAAGAATTCTTGTGCGTAAAACCGGCGTTGTTGACGACAATGTCCAGCGTGCCGAAGTGCTTTACTGTCGCAGCGACGAGGCTATTGATGTCCGCGCGCTTGGAGACATCGCACTTGATTGCAATGGCGCTGCTGCCGAGCGAGTCAGCAACGGCCTTGGCGCCCGCTTCGTTGATATCGGCGACGGCGACTTTGGCGCCCTCAGCAACGTAACGGCGCGCGATCTCGGCGCCGAATCCACTGGCGGCACCGGTGACGATCGCAACTTGGTCTCTAAGTCTCATGTTCGAAAGATCCGAATTCGGTTTAGACGAAGACCCGAGTCTACCGCAACGACCCGATCGCTTGTTGCCGCTTCAGACTACCCGGCTTGAAGCAAGACGGGGACTTTCGACGTAGAGTGCGCGCCGAGCCTCGGACGGCTCAGCGTGATGAGCGCTGCTTAACCGAGACGCTTGATTGCCTCGACGGTCATGGCGTCGAGGCCAGCGCCCCCGGCTGCCACATGCGCCTTAATCTGCTTGCGCATGCGCGGATCCCAAAAGCGCTTGATGTGATCGGCGATCCCATCGACCGCGAGGTCCGGGTTCGTCTGCGCTTTAAAGAATGCTTCGATTTGATTGGCCATTTTGACCAAATGCTCGATATTCATGCCACGGCCTCATGAGCGCCGACGATACGTTGTGAATTCGCGTACACCGTGTGCCGGCCCGGGCGCGAGAACCCTATCAGGCACAGCCCCACTTCTTGCGCCAGGCGAATCGCCAATGCCGTGGGGCCCGAAACGGCGGCAAGCGTGGCGATGCCGCAAGTGGCGGCTTTTTGCACCAACTCGTAGCTCGCTCGGCTCGTCATCACGGCGAAGCCAGCACCCAAGTCAGCGCCTTGGCGCACCAGCGCGCCGATTAATTTATCCAACGCGTTATGGCGGCCAACATCTTCGCGCACGCACTCGATGGTTCCGTCGAGGCGCGCCCACGCGGCAGCGTGCAAAGCACCGGTCAAGGCGTTGATCGGCTGGCGCGTAGTCAATTGGGTCACCGCTTTCTGCACGGCGGAATGTTCGATCATTGCGCCGGTGTGCAGCACTTGCGGATGGCGAATGGCTTGTTCGAGACTGCGCACGCCGCACAACCCGCAGCCGGTGCGGCCGGTCAGATTGCGTTCGCGCGCCTGCAATTGCGCGAAAAGCTCGTTGTCGAGCTTGATATCGACGACGACACCTTCCGGGTGTTGACTCACCGCCAGAGCCTGCACGGCCGCATGCGTATCGACGATGCCTTCGCTCAAAGTAAAGCCCAAAGCGAAATCTTCGAGGTCTTGCGGCGTGGCCATCATCACCGCGAACGACGTGCCGTTGTAAGCAATTGCGACCGGCGTTTCTTCAGCGACTTGCTCCGTCACGCGCGTGCGCCGTTCGCCGAGCCATTGCTCCGCAGTAAACGCGCTATGCGCTTTCAGCGCCGCGTACGCCGTCGACATCGCCTGTCGCTTTAGCTCTGGCGCGCCACGCGCTGCTCGAGCAAATCGGCTTGGCGCTCGGAAAACGCCTTGTACTGCTTCTGCCATTCGGACGGCTGCGACACGCGCACCAACTGGACGGCGGTCACCTTGTATTCCGGGCAGTTAGTCGCCCAATCCGAATTGTCGGTCGTGATAACGTTGGCGCCGGACTCTGGAAAATGGAAGGTGGTGTACACCACGCCCGGCTGCACGCGCTCGGTCACGGTCGCATGCAGCACGGTTTCGCCGGCGCGGCTGGTAATGCCGACCCAATCGCCGTCCTTGATGCCGCGCTCCTCGGCGTCGTGCGGATGAATCTCGACGCGGTCCTCCGGATGCCACACTACGTTCGCGGTGCGGCGCGTCTGCGCGCCGACGTTGTACTGCGACAAGATGCGCCCGGTAGTCATCAGCAGCGGGAATTTGCGCGTGACCTTTTCGTCGGTCGGCACGTATTCTGTGACCACGAACTTGCCCTTGCCGCGCACGAATTGATCGATGTGCATGACCGGTGTGCCGATCGGGTGCGCTTCGTTGCATGGCCACTGAATGCTGCCGAGTTTATCCAGTTTCTCGTAGCTAACGCCATGAAAAGTCGGCGTCAGCAGGGCGATTTCCGCCATGATCTCGCGCGGGTGTTTGTAGTTCATCGGGTAGCCCATGGCATTGGCAAGCGCTTGCGTGACTTCCCAATCCTCCTTGCCGGCCAGGGCGGGCATGACTTTGCGCACCGGGGATATGCGTCGCTCGGCGTTGGTGAAGGTGCCGTTCTTTTCCAGAAACGAGGAGCCCGGCAGGAACACATGCGCGTACTTGGCGGTTTCGTTCAAGAACAAATCCTGCACCACCAGACATTCCAGCGCTTCCAGCGCCGCCTGCACGTGATGAGTGTTCGGATCGGACTGCAGCACGTCCTCGCCTTGCACGTAAAGACCGCGGAAGCTGCCGTCCAATGAAGCTTCGAACATGTTCGGAATGCGCAAGCCGGGCTCGTCAAGCAATTTGACGCTCCACGCCTGTTCGAACAGCGCGCGTGTCTTGCCGTCCGAAATATGCCGATAGCCCGGCAGCTCATGCGGGAAGGAGCCCATGTCGCACGCGCCCTGCACATTGTTTTGCCCGCGCAGCGGATTGACGCCCACGCCCAGCCGGCCGATGTTACCGGTAGCCATCGCCAAGTTAGCGATGCCGATTACCATGGTCGAGCCTTGGCTGTGTTCGGTCACACCGAGACCATAGTAGATCGCCGCATTGCCGCCGGTAGCGTATAAACGCGCCGCCTCGCGCAGCTTCGCCGCCGGCACGCCGGTCACCGGTTCCATCGCTTCCGGCGAGTTGTACGGGCGCGAGACGAACTCGCGCCACTTGTCGAATTCCGCCGTTTCGCAGCGCTCTTTGACGAACGCTTCGTTCACCAATCCTTCGGTGACGACGACATGCGCCAGCGCATTGATGACGGCGACGTTGGTGCCGGGTCGCAGTTGCAAGTGGTAGTCGGCCTGCACATGCGGCGTGCGCACCAAATCGATGACGCGCGGATCGACCACGATCAATTTGGCGCCGGGGCGCTGCCCCTTATCGTTGCCGCGCAAACGCCGCTTCATAGCGGAAGCAAACACCGGATGGCCATCGGTCGGATTCGCACCGATGACCATGATCACGTCGGCGTGCTCCACGGAATCGAAATGCTGCGTGCCGGCCGATTCGCCCAACGTCGTCTTCAACCCGTAGCCGGTCGGCGAATGGCATACGCGCGCGCAAGTGTCGACGTTGTTGTTGCCGAATACGGCACGCACCAGCTTTTGCACCAGGTAAGTTTCTTCGTTGGTGCAGCGGGAGGACGTGATGCCGCCGACCGAATCGCGTCCGTACTTGGCTTGAATGGATTTGAACTTGCCGGCTGCGTATTGCAGCGCTTCATCCCACGACACTTCGCGCCACGCATCGCTGATCTTCTCGCGGATCATCGGCTTGGTGATGCGATCTTTGTGCGTGGCGTAGCCCCAGGCGAAACGGCCTTTCACGCACGAATGGCCGTGGTTGGCTTGGCCGTTCTTGTTCGGCACCATGCGCACCACGCGGTTGCCCTGCATTTCGGCGCGGAACGAACAGCCGACGCCGCAGTAGGCGCAGGTAGTGACGACGCTGCGCTCCGGCTGACCGAATTGAATGATCGATTTTTCCGTCAGCGTCGCGGTCGGACAGGCTTGCACGCATGCGCCGCACGAGACGCATTCGGAATCTAGAAATTTTTCGTTCTGGCTGGCCGCCACGCGCGAATCGAAGCCGCGCCCTTCGATGGTCAGCGCGAACGTGCCTTGCACCTCTTCGCAAGCGCGCACGCAGCGGCTGCAGACGATGCACTTGCTCGGATCGTAGGTGAAATACGGATTCGACTCGTCTTTCTTCGCTTTGGTGTGATTGGCGCCTTCGTAGCCATAGCGCACTTCGCGCAGCCCCACCACGCCGGCCATGTCTTGCAACTCGCAGTTGCCGTTGGCCGAACAGGTCAAGCAATCGAGCGGATGGTCGGAGATGTACAACTCCATGACGCCGCGGCGCAGATCGGCCAGCTTGCCAGTTTGCGTGCGCACCACCATGCCTTCGTCGCACTGCGTCGTGCAGGAAGCCGGATAGCCCTTGCGGCCTTCGATTTCGACCAAGCACAGGCGGCACGAACCGAACGGCTCAATGGCGTCCGTCGCGCACAACTTGGGCACGCTCACGCCCGCCCCCGCCGCCGCGCGCATGATCGAGGTGCCGGCCGGCACCGTCACGCTCATGCCGTCGATCTGCAACGTGACTTGCTTGGCGCTATCAACGCTCGGCGTGCCGAAATCTTGGTCGAATTTAGACAACATTGGGCGTGCTCCTCAAATACTCTTTATTGTATGCAACCGACAATCAAATCTGCTCTTAATCAAGCCGCGATACCTTCCCGAGTAATACCGAAATCTTCAGGAAAATGATTCAGCGCGCTCAATACCGGAAACGGCGTCATGCCGCCCAGCGCGCATAGCGAACCGTGCAGCATGGTGTCGCACAATTCGCGCAAAAGTTGGACATTCGCGGCGCGCTCACGTTCAGCGATGATCTTGTCGACCACTTCGACGCCGCGTGTCGAACCGATGCGGCACGGCGTGCATTTTCCGCACGATTCGATGGCGCAAAATTCCATGGCGTAGCGGGCCATTTTCGCCATGTCGACGGTATCGTCGAACGCCACGACACCGCCGTGGCCGATCATGGCGGAAATGCCGATGTACGCTTCGTAATCCAGCGGCACATCGAATTGCGATTCCGGCAGATACGCGCCGAGTGGCCCGCCCACTTGCACCGCGCGAATGGGGCGTCCCGTGGCCGAACCGCCGCCATAGTCGTACAGCAGTTCGCGCAAGGTCAGGCCAAACGCTTTCTCCACCAAACCGCCGTGCTTAATGTTGCCGGCGAGTTGGAACGGCAGCGTGCCGCGCGAGCGGCCCATGCCGAAATCGCGATAGAACTCGCCGCCTTTGTCCATGATGATCGGCACCGAGGCGAACGAAATCACGTTGTTAATTACTGTGGGCTTGCCGAACAAGCCTTCGATCGCCGGCAGCGGCGGCTTGAAGCGCACGATGCCGCGCTTGCCTTCCAAGCTTTCCAGCATTGCCGTTTCTTCACCGCAGATGTATGCGCCGGCGCCGAGCCGCACTTCGAGATGGAACGCCTTGCCGCTGCCCAGCACGTTCTCGCCCAAATAGCCGCGCCCATTCGCTGCGTCGATCGCTGCGTTCAGCGTGCGAAACGCATAGGGATATTCGGAGCGCAGATAGATGTAGCCGCGCGTTGCGCCGACCGCGACACCGGCGACCGTCATGCCTTCGATGAGCACGAACGGATCGCCTTCCATCACCATGCGATCGGAGAAGGTGCCGGAGTCGCCCTCGTCCGCATTGCAGACGACGTACTTTTGGGTCGCCGCGGTATTGAGCACGGTTTTCCACTTGATACCGGTGGGAAACGCCGCGCCGCCGCGTCCGCGTAAGCCGGATGTAGTGACTGCCGCGACCACTTGATCGCCCGGCAAATCGAGCGCGTTGCGCAGGCCGCGGTAACCGCCGTGCGCCAGGTAATCATCGAGCGAAAGCGGATCGGTGATGCCGACGCGCGCAAAGGTCAGCCGCTCTTGGCGCTTCAAGTACGGAATATCTTCGGTCACGCCCAGGCGCAGCGCATGCGTGCCGCCTTGCAGAAAATTCGCTTGGAACAATGCCGGAACGCATTCCGGCGTGACCGGACCGTAGGCCACGCGCCCGGCCGGTGTCTCCACTTCCACCAGCGGTTCCAACCAGAGCAAACCGCGCGAACCGTTGCGCACCAGCGTGACCGCTTCGTTGTGGCGCGCCGCTTCCGTCACCAGCGCGGCGGCCACGGCGTCCGCGCCCACCGACAGTGCCGCGGAATCGCGCGGCACGAATACTTTGATCGCCATTACGCTTGCCTCGCTTCGATCAGCGCGTCGAAGCGCTCTTGCGTGACGCGCCCGTGCAAGTGGCCGTCGATCATGATCGCAGGCGACAGCGCGCAATTGCCGAGGCAGTAAGTCGGCTCCAGCGTGTAGGCGCCGCTGGCGGAGGTGTGATGCATTTCGGTGCCGAGCCGTTTGCAAGCGTGCTTGGTCAGTTTTTCGGCACCCATCGCCTGGCAAGCTTCGGCTTGGCACACTTTAACCACGGTTTTGCCCGGCGGGGTTTCGCGGAAATCGTGATAGAAAGTCATCACACCGTGCACTTCGGCGCGCGAGAGATTGAGTTCATTGGCGATCAGCGCCAGCGCTTCGCGCGGAACGAAGCCGAGCTTCTCTTGCACGCGGTGCAGGATCGGCAACAATGCGCCCGGCATGCCGAGCAAATCGGCGATCATGTCGTGCAAAGAAGCGGCGGTAAGTGCGGGAGAGGTCATGCCAAAGTTTCCAACGTCAATCTAACTGACAAGATATGCTTAAGCTTGCATATGATGCTATGCTCGGCACATTCTACGCTGGAGTGAGCATTACTCAATATGCATTTTTCTGCATATGTATAAACTGCGTGTCGAACCACAATGGGTTGTGGAACGCCCAGGCCTATCCGGCGTCGCTTTGCCTGAGGTGCTATCGCTGTGCGCCGCGCTGCACGAGCGCGGCAGCCTAGCCGAGGCAAGCAAGCAGATGGAAGTCTCCTACCGCCACGCCTGGGGTTTGTTGCGAGAGGCCAGCCGCGTGTTCGGCGCGCCGCTGGTGGAAATGTCGCGCGGGCGCGGGGCCAAGCTCAGCGCCTTCGGCGAAAAACTGTTATGGGCGGACAAGCGCATCGCCGCACGGCTGTCGCCGCTCATGGACACGCTCGCCTCCGAACTGCAAGTCGAACTGGAGCGCATGCTCAGCAAATCTCAAGGTTTACTGCGCATACACGCTAGCCACGGCTTCGCGGTGGAAGCCTTGCACCAAACGCTGGTCGACGACGACGTGAGCGTGGAAGTGCGTTACGTGGCCAGCCAAGACGCGCTGGCGTCGCTGCAGAACGGCAACTGCGAGCTTGCCGGCTTCCATCTGCCGATTGGTCCGCTGCAAGCACCGGCCCTGCAGCAGTACAAGAAGCTGCTCGACGCCAAAGCGCTGCGCATTATCAATCTTGCGACACGCCAGCAAGGCATCATCGTGGCGCGCGGCAATCCGCTCAAGATACGCGCGCTAAAAGACCTAGTTCGTCCCGGCGTGCGCTTCGTCAATCGGCAAGCTACTTCCGGCACGCGCATTCTGTTCGACTTGCTGCTCAAGTCGGAAAACATCGATCCGCACCGCATCCAAGGTTACGACACGGCGGAGTACACACACGCCGCGGTGGCGGCCTACGTCGGCAGCGGCATGGCGGATGCAGCCTTCGGAGTGGAAACGGGGGCGCGCCGCTTCGGCTTGGATTTCATCCCGGTCATTGTCGAGCGCTACTTCCTGGCATGCCGCCAGGACGCACTGCGCTTGCCGGTGCTGCAACCCGCGTTGGCAATCATGCAGCGGCCGCAATTCCGGACCAAAGTGAATGGCTTGCCCGGTTACGATGCGCGCGATGCCGGCAAAGTCATGACTTTGCGGCAGGCGTTTGGGTGATAGGAGGCGCGGGGGACCCCCTGCCCCCGCGCTCCTTCTGCGTGTGCCGTGCACAAATGGGCGCGCGTTGCGCGCGGGCAGGAAAGGACACCCCTGCCTCCGCGCTCCTTCTACGATTGCCGTGCACGAATGGGCGCGCGTTGCGCGCAGGCAAGAATGAACATATCCCCTGCCCCCGCGCTCCTTCTACGTATGCCGTGCACGAATGGGCGCGCGTTGCGCGCGCAGGCTAGAACAGACACGCCCCTCCTACCCCCCGCGCGCGTTCTGCACAGGCCGTGCATGAATGGGCGTGCGTTGCGCGCGAGCTAGGTTTCCACGCGGCGCGGCATTTGCCTCCACCCGCGGGCAACGCCCGCCCATTCATGCACGATTTACTCAGAAGGAGCGCGGGGGCAGGGGGTCCCCCTCGCCTCTTTCACGCGACCACGCGGATGCGCACATCGCCGCAGCGCACCACCTGCCCCGCGCGTATCTTGCACGTCTTGCGTAACTCCAGCGCGCCGTCTACCGTGACGGCGCCGCTGGCGACCAGCGCTTTGCCCGAGCCGCCGCTGTCGCACAACCCGCACAACTTCAGCAGCCGATTGAGTTCGATGTACTCCTGCGACAAGGTGAACACTTGCTCTTGCATCAGAGCCTCCCGCAGGGTTCAGTTGGTTACCAAAGATGTCGGCGTGAGCGCGCGCAGTTCGACTTGAACGGTCGTTTCGTCGCTAGCGAACCAGATCGCGCCGTCTTGAATCGTGCATTGCAGACGCATGGTGCGATCGGCGAGCGATTCCAACGCGGCGCTGGTTACCGGCGCCAGGGCGTACGCGCTCAAGTGTGAATTGCGCGCGAGCTGGCCGCGCACCGTATCCCACCACAGCGTGACGCTGCGCCCGCCGTAGGCATACACCACTACGCGTCTGGCGCGGCCGCAGGCACGGCGCAAGCTTTTCTCGTCCGGCAGGCCGACGTCGATCCATAGATCGATCGCACCGGTCAGATCCTTCTGCCACAAGTCCGGCTCGTCGTCGCTGCTCAAGCCGCCACCGAACGTTAGCTGTTCACTCGCGTTCAGCGCGAACGCCAGCACGCGCACCATCATGCGTTCATTGGTCTCGGACGGATGGCGCGCGATCGTTAGCGTGTGATGCTGAAAATAGCCGCGATCGATATTCGCGACATCCAACTCGGCGCGAAAGATCGTCGCTTTCAGCGCCATGCGATTGGCGCGCTCACACGCCCATCATCTTCGCGAACGCATCAAACGAAGGCGCGAATATATCGACCGGCACCGTTGGTTTTGCTTCGCCGGTGTTGGGTCCAAATTCATCGACCTGGGCGACATGCCCGGTGCGCAAGCCCGTCTTGCCCGCCGCTTCGAGGTCGTTGCTGTGTGCCGCGACCATCATCACCTCACCCGGCTCTAAGCTAAACGCTTCCGCCGCGGCGAGATAAACGCCCGGCTTGGGTTTGTAGTCGCGTGCGATTTCCGAGCCGAGAATGGCGTCCCAATGAATATCGTTGCGGCGCGCGAGATCGACCATTAGTGAAATATTGCCGTTGGAGCACGGCGCCAGCAGAAATTTCTTGCGCAAGCGGCGCAGCGAAGCCGGCACATCCGGCCAAGCGTCCAGGCGGTGCCAAGCCAAGTTCAAATGCTTGAGCGTCGGCTCGTCGAGCTTTTCCAAACCGAAGCGCGGACGGATGCGCTCGAGCATGCGGCGATGAATGATGTCCAGCTTGGAGAAGGGAATGCGCCCGGAGCGCACTTCTTCCATTCCCGGCTGGTACTCGGCACGCCATGCGTCGGCGAATGCGAGCCAATCCAATTTGTAGCCAAGCGGCTCAAGCACTAACTTTGATTCGCGCGCGATGCTGGTGCGCCAATCCATCAAAGTGCCGAATACGTCGAAAACCAGCGCTTTAACTTTTTCCAAGGTGATATCTCCTGCGTGGGTTTGTGCTGCAGCCGCTGACCACGCACCGGCGCCCGCGCCCAAGGCAGCGAGTGCGGCGGATCCCAGAATGAGGCCGCGGCGAGTTGGATTACAGGTTTGCATAGCGCAATTATCTCAAACTGGGCTGTAAACGACCTAGCTCGCGACCGCTCGGGAAAGCGCGATGCACCAATCCACCTCGCTCGCCCGGTTCAAAGCACGTAACGCGCTAGATCCTCGCTCTTGGCCAACTCGCCCAGCTTCGCATCCACATACGCGGCGTCGATCACGACTTCGGCTTGTTTGCCGGCGCTAAAGGAGATTTCCTCCAACAGCTTCTCCATCACCGTATGCAACCGGCGCGCGCCGATGTTCTCGGTGGTTTCGTTCACTTGGAATGCGATTTCCGCGAGGCGGCGGATGGCGTCGGGCTTGAACTCGAGTTTGACCTCTTCGGTGGCAAGCAGCGCTTCGTATTGCCGCGTAAGACAAGCATCGGTGGCGGTCAAGATGCGCTCGAAATCTTCCACAGTGAGCGACGCCAGTTCGACGCGAATCGGCAAGCGTCCTTGCAGTTCGGGAATCAAGTCCGAGGGCTTTGCCAAGTGAAACGCGCCGCTGGCGATGAAGAGAATGTGATCGCTCTTGATCATGCCGTACTTGGTCGACACCGTTGTGCCTTCCACGAGCGGTAGCAGGTCGCGCTGCACGCCCTCGCGCGAGACATCCGCGCCGGTGACGTTGCCGCGCGCGGTGACCTTATCGATCTCGTCCAAAAACACGATGCCGTTTTGCTCGACGTTCTGAATCGCGCGCGTCTTCAGCTCTTCGTCGTTGATGAGCTTCATCGCTTCTTCGTCGGTCAGATGCTTCATCGCTTCATCAACGCGCAGCTTGCGCGCTTTCTTGCGCTGACCGAGCGTATTCTGGAACATGCCTTGAATTTGTGAAGTGAGCTCCTCCATGCCGGGCGGGGCAAAGATTTCCATCGAGGCCGATAGGCTCGCAACCTCGACTTCGATTTCCTTTTCGTTTAACTTGCCTTCGCGCAGCATCTTGCGGAATTTCTGCCGCGTCGAACTTTCTTGTTCGTCGCGTTTTGCTTCCTCGTCATTAAAACCAAAATCACGCGCCGGCGGCAGCAGCGCATCAAGCACACGCTCCTCGGCACGCTCTTCCGCGACGTGGCGCACTTTCTTAGTTTCTTGCTCGCGCGTTTGCTTGACCGCGATCTCTGCTAGATCGCGGACAATCGAATCGACGTCCTTGCCGACGTAGCCGACTTCGGTGAACTTGGTCGCTTCGACTTTGATGAACGGCGCATTCGCTAGCTTGGCCAAGCGGCGCGCGATCTCGGTTTTGCCCACGCCGGTCGGGCCGATCATCAGAATATTTTTTGGCGTAATTTCTTGGCGCAACGGCTCGGCCACTTGCTGGCGGCGCCAGCGATTGCGTAGCGCTATCGCCACCGCGCGCTTCGCCGCATCTTGCCCGACGATGTGTTTGTCCAGTTCATGGACGATCTCTTGAGGGGTCATTTGGGTCATGGAAGCAGTGAATGCGTGAAAGTGTGAATGAGTGCAGGGGAAGGCGCGACTCGGCTGTACTACTCGCAGGATATCTCAGTAATGCGCTTCGATTGTTATATAAGGGCCTATAGAGTCATTAGTATGAGCCGAATCCTCTTGGCCCTTCGCGCCTTCACCGCTATTCAAGCACTTCAATCACATGCTCCTGATTCGTATAGATGCATAGTTCGCCGGCGATGCTCAGCGCCTTTTTGACGACGACCTCCGGCGCGAGATCGGTATTGTCGAGCAGCGCGCGCGCTGCAGACTGCGCATAGCTGCCGCCGCTGCCGATGGCGAGCAATCCGTGTTCGGGTTCGAGCACATCGCCGGTTCCGGTAATGAGCAGCGAGCACTCGCGGTCGGCAACGGCAAGCATCGCCTCAAGCCGGCGCAGAATTCGGTCGGTGCGCCAGTCCTTCGCCAGTTCCACCGCCGAGCGCAGCAAATTGCCTTGATGCTTGTCGAGCTTGGCCTCGAAGCGCTCGAACAAAGTGAATGCATCCGCAGTCGCGCCCGCGAAGCCGGCGAGAATCTTTTCATGATACAGACGGCGCACTTTGCGCGCCGTGGCTTTCACGACGACATTGCCGAGCGTAACCTGGCCGTCGCCGCCCATAGCCACGCGCTTGCCGCGCCGAACCGAAAGAATTGTGGTGCCGTGGAAAACTTCTTGCATGCGGGTCTTACCGGGAGGTATTGCGTCGAGATGGGGATGATTCTAAAGCATTCAAGACGACTGCAAGCGGCGCTCCTAATGATGCGCGTGACGCAAGACCGGGCTCGCGGCAGCGATGCCGCACTCGCCCGCGCCCTCGGCGCGCGAGCGGGAGCAGCAGCACCGCATTTAGCGCGGCGGCCAGAATCTCAAAGCGGTAGTAGCCGAACGTGCGCTGCCGGTCGTCGGGACGCTTGGCAATCTGCACAGCCGCAAGCGCGATGCCCAGCGCGGCGACGTCGGTAAACATGTGCGCTGCGTCGGAAAGCAGTGCGAGGCTGCGGGTCATCACGCCGCCGATTTGCTTCGACCAGCATGAAACTCGCGGCTAATACGAGCGCTAGCCAAAGCCGCTTCTCGTCTACAGCGGCGTGGTGGTGTTGGTGATCGTGCGCAGCGCTCACCGCGATACTTGAAACTACTGCCTTGCCTCTTTGCTGCGCAGTTCGCGCGCGCGGTTACGCCAGAACTCGACCATACTCTTGTCGTTCATACCGCCTAGTTTTATTCCTAGTTTTTCCAAGTCATTCGCGAGCGCATCGGCCGCATCGGCGTCGCCAGCGTCAGCCCGCAACCTTAGGCTGCGAACCTCATCAACCGATAATTCAACCCACCCGGGGGTTGCTCGCGCGCCCAGTTCCTCCGCGCGACGCTTCCAGTATGCGCCGGTGGTCTCGTCACCCAAATCCACGACGTAGTATCTCGCCAGCGTCCATGCGGCACCGATGTCTCCAGTGCTTGCTCGATACTTCAAATGCCAGAGCTCGACGATTGATTTAGCCCCAACTGAGGCGTCCGCGTCCATTGCGATCCGGTTCTCAGCCGCAGCTTCTCGCTCTCTCGCAACCTGCCAGTGGTTCGCGGCAAGATACAGCGAAACCAACGTTATCAATCCGATCAATCCAAGCGATAGCCCGCGATACGCGCTCATATCTCAACGAGAACCTATATGTAACGCCTGCATTGTAGGGCAATCACCCGCGCCGGAAGTTCAGCGCTTAGACTAGCAAAGCGACGCCGAACATCGCCCAAACGACGATCGCGCCCGCCGGCAAATCGAACAGCGCCGACAGCATCAATCCCAGCACGTAGCCGCTCAGCCCCACTGCGTAGCCAAACCAAAGACACCACTTGGCGGCGCGATGCGTTGCCAGCGCCGGCACGATCAAGGTCGCAAAGACCAGGTTAAAGCCCCACGAGTTGCACTGAGAGCGTCACCGTTGCAGCAAACGGCAGATAAAAAAAACGTTGGCACGCTTCCTGGAGGAGATAGAGGGCGGCAATCAGCGGCAGCACGGCGTTCAGCGCTGCGCCCAGAATCTCGAATCGAAAGCAGCCGAATGTGCGCCGGTGATCCGCAGGGCGCTTGCAGATCTGCACCTTAGCCTGCGCAATGGCCAGTGCGGCAACATCGGCAAACATGTGGGCGCCGAACAGTAAAGCCTAACTCTGCGTTAGGAAGGCGCCGGTAACCTCCACAAGCATAAGACTCGCGGTCAAAGCCAGAGCCCCGCTTGATGACGTTCGGCCCTCAAGACGTTCTCATATTCCAAAGCAACTTGCGCGGATCGCCCAACGATCCCGGCGCTAAGCGTTCGACGCGCCACGCCGCCGTGAGCTAGCGGCAAAAACGCAAATAGCGACGGCGCACATACTCCATACGATGACTGCGCCCGACGGCAAATCAAATAGCGCGGATAGCACCAAGCCTAATGCGTAGCCGACAATACCGACTGCATAGGCAACCCAGAGCCGGCGCGAACGCAATTGGTGGGTTGCCAGTGCCGGTACGATCAACGTGGAAAACACTAAGAACAAGCCCACCAGTTGCACCGACACGGTTACAGCGCACGCAAACAGTAGATAAAAACCGATGCGACCGATGCGATCACCGAAACCAAACCATGCAGTGAGAATAGCAGCGTATGCCAATGCCTCGAAGGGCAGCCGCGCGGGGTTGGCAAACAATATCTGTCCGACCAACAAATCGCGCAGTTGCTCCCCTGCATGCGGATGATTGGCGAGAAGCAAGATTGCACCGGTAGAGGCAAGCACGAACACGACGCCGATGATTGCCTCCTGCACCTGCGGCCAATGCTTCTCGGTCCAAGTCAGCATTAGCGCGCCAAGCGCGGCGGCGCTCAGTGCAGAAATCTGCACTGACCAGCCCGCCGGCTCGAACCCCATCCAATCGGCAAAGATAACCCCGAGGCCCGCTATCTGCGCCACCGCTAGATCGATAAACACGATGCCGCGCTGCAACACTTGCATCCCTAAAGGCACATGCGTGGCTGTAACCAAAACGCCGGCCACTAACGCTGGCCAGATAATCGAAAGTTGCAGCGCGTCGAATTGCAAAGCGAGAAGGGCTTATTTCGCCGCCGGCAACAAGCGCCGCACAATATCGTCGAAAAAGCTAAACAAATCTTTGGCCTCGGGCGTGCCACCGACAGTGGCGGGCAACATTACGACCGGCACTTTAGCACGCTCGGCGAACCAGTTACTCGCGCGCGGATCGTTATAGGAACCATGCACGACCATCTTCGCCGGTCTTGTCTGCTGCTGCGTCACCAATTGCGTCATGTGCGAAACAGTAGGCTCGACGCCAGGCTTCGGTTCCAACGCACCGACAGCCTGCAACCCCAGCCAGTTCCAAAGGTAATCGTAGTAGGTATGGTGCTGTACCAGCATTACGCCCTTAAGCGGCGCGGCGTCGCGTTCCCACTTTGAAATCGCGTTGCTCCAACGCTGCGCAAATGCTTCATGACGTTGCCGGTAGTGCGCCGCGTTGGCGGGATCGATTTGCGCCATGCGTTGTGCCAGCGCCGCCGCGATCAGCCCGACGTTACGAGGATCGGTATGCACATGCGGGTTGCCGCCCGGGTGGACATCGCCCATCGCGCGGTCAAGGCGCTCGGGGACACCTGTCAGGACTACAAACGAACTGGCCTCAAAATACCCGGGCTGTCCTGGGCGAATCTTGCCATTGCCCGCGTTGTCCAACACCACGGGCAACCAGCCGATCTCCAACTCGGCCCCGGTACAAACCACTAAGTCGGCGCTGCGCGCGCGCGCGATCAAGCTCGGTCTAGCTTCGATGCGGTGTGGGTCTTGCATGGCGGTGGTGGCGGCATAAACGCTAACTTTGTCGCCGCCAATTTCGGCGGCAAGCGCGCTCCACTCCGGCATACAAGCAAAAACGTTGAGTGCGGCAAAAGCGGCGCTGCCGCTAAGACCTATGCTAAGGGCAACCAAACAGCGAAACAGAAATTTCATAGCGTTTTCGTCCAGGCGCTAGACGGGTCCCACCCGCTTAGCGCGTCAAAAAAAGATTCGAGTGGGACCCGAGGTTAAGTGGACTTTATCGAGCGGCCTAGAATCTGTGCGCGCCATGGGCGCCAAGACTATGGATGTACTGCAGCGAAAACTGATTGTCGGTATCTCCTTCCATCGACTTATCGCGCGCGACTTGGAAGCGAAAGCGCGAAAACTCGGATGGCGAGAAGTCGAGCATCAAACTCGTCTTCGAAGGCTTGTAGTCACTGCCTTCGATAAAGGCGCTGTTCGCGCCAAAATCTACGTTGCCGGAGTTCAGCTGATCGAAACGCAGCCCGACACGCCAACGCGGCATGAACTGAAACACGCCCTGTGCGTACCAACCGGATTGCTTCGAGCTGAAAGCATCTTCGATACCGGTGCAGGCACCACCTTCTGCGGAATTGTCTTCGCAAAGCAGACTGCCGCTCTCCTTGCGTCGGAAGTATTCCGCCTGAAACTTGAAGTTGCGCGCTCTAGCATTGCCGTTTGGGGCCCACTTCCAAACAAAGTCCGCGATCCAAGCCTTGCTGGTGCCGGTGAAATCCGTGTGTCCTTCGACATCGTTAATGTCATCGACATGGGCATGACGAGCTTTGGGTCGCGCACGCAAATACGACAAACCCGTACGCCAGCTGTTCGAAACACCCACGTCGCCGCCGATGTGGGCAAAAGCGGCCCAGGCCCCGGCACCGTTCTTATCACCACCGTCATCCGATCCTGGGAAGAACTGCCCACGCGCGGCTTCCGCGCCGAACTCAAGAAAGATCGGTGTGGGCGCCAGCCATTTGGCTTGCAGGCCGTCATGTATGAGGTGTTCGCCGAACAACACTGAGTACATTAAATTGTTGTCGGCAAAGTCCCAGGCATGCGGATGTTGTTCGTTCTGATAGCCGATACCGGAAAGGAAACGCCCTCCTTTTACGGTGAAGCCTCGACCCAACCCCAACGTTTGGAACCAAGCTTCCTCCACCTCCAACTCTTCATCGGCGACCGCTAAATTTAGAAAGCCACGAAAGTACGGATCGACGTTCGCCGACATGACCACCTCGCTGTGATCCAAGGTAAAGCCGCGCTCAGAGTGCGCATGTTCGCCAGCCTCAAAGAAGCCGCTAATATGGCGTTCGCCGCCCTCGCGTTTATTGAACGCGCCCTGCAAGATCACCGATATATCGGGATTGAACGCCGAAGAGCTCGTGCTGCCGCCACGTGCAGCTTGTCCTGGCTGCGCCGCTGGGACTTGCGCCGCAGCCCGCTCAGTTTTCGCTTCCGCTTCCTTCAAGCGCTGCTCAAGCGATTGAATTCGACTCTCGTAGCTATCCTTGATTTGCTTGATCTCTTTGCGGATCGCCTCAATGTCACCATCCGCTGCGCCGGCGGGCAGCGCAGCGCCCAGTGCCAATGCGATTGCCGATGCTAACGCGTTGTGTTTGAAAGCCATTGCTTCTTCCTCCTCGAATGAAACGGCACCGTCCGCTCGCATCGCGCGAGGGACAGCAAATGCTTGAGTTGTGTAGTGATCAACGCGTCGCCCAAACCGGCGGTCAGCTGAACCGTCTGATGGCAGCGCGGATCACGCGAACCGATTGACCGGCGGCGACAGTCACATCTTCCGTCTAGAAACGGAAAACGATCACGTCAGCCGTCTAGAGACGGCTGGGGGCGGAGCGCGACTGGAGAAAGAAAGGTACGATTCTGTGCGAACTACGACTACGTAGTGCACGAGATCAATTAGGGCGAGCTGAGTGCGCGCGTGCAAGAGCGGCTGCGCAACCAGCGCCGCGCCGGTTGCCGCGAACGCCGTGCATAACAGGCAACTCGAATGCGTCTGCTGCGAACCTTGGGAGTCAGGCGCCTCGCGTTGGTCCGCGTAGTCGCGCACTTCGCCGGCATGTGTATCGTTACTTGGCGCAACATGCGTCAAAGCATGTGTGAGCGCACTGACCTGCACGACAAGCAGCGCGAGAATCAACCAGGCGTGCGCAATCCAGCGCTGCGGCTGGGCGCCGCGCCGATTGGCCATGCAATACACGCTAAGTTTCATACCGCCTGTCAGAATAAAGTTCTACGGCTGCTCGACCGCAGTCGCACCGATAATGCGATAGTAAAACCCGCTCGGATCGTCTTCAAGCATGACAAAGCTACCGGAAACCACCACCGGTTCGAATGTTACCTTGGCGGGCTTGTCGCAAATGATCTGTACCACCGAGTCCGGCCCCATCGACATGCAAAACGGGCAACTGGGCGGATAAGGCGTAAGAATAAACTCCTTTTGCATTTCGCCCATCTCCGTCGGCAACATGAAACCATAGAGCTTGACCGCCTTCTTGCTGAGCTTCTTCTGCTCCGGCGTGAACTTAGGCAGCCACACCTCGCCTCTGTCCTCGGTTTTTGTTTTCACCGATTGCACCTTCTGCAGCACCGCCCAGTTCAACGTATCTTTGAGCGGCGGCAACGGCTTCGAGCCGTCCGGCGCGACCAAGCCATTGGGCGTCATCAGACTTTTTTGCGCCGGTTTGTCGCCCGCGTGCGATGGCCATACCACCGCCAGGATACCCACAAAAATCAAACGTAATAACAATGGAAAACCGATACTCCTCATCATTACTCCTTTGCCAAGGTCGCCGCGATATCGGTGCGGTAAGCGACGAATGCCGGCACGATGGAGGCGAGCAATCCTACCGCTATCGCCATTGCTGCTAGCCACAATTCCGTAGGCGACCAAGTCCAACCGGTGATATGCACATGGCGCGTTGCTTCGAACCAACGGCCCAACACTTCGGTGCCGATGTGCCCCAACACCAAACCCAACAACGCGCCAACCACCGCCAAAAGTATACCTTCCGTCAGAATGAGCCGCAGCAGGCTGCCCTGCCCCGCCCCGAGCGTGCGTAAGACTGCCAAATCATAGCGCCGTTCCTGCAACGCATTGGTGAGTGCGATAAAAACACTCAGCGCCGCGCTGAAGATGAGCACACCGGCAAACGCGCGCAGCGTATCCACGCCAAAGCCCACCAATTGATACAGGCGCGCCGACTCCATCGCTGGCGAGGCCGCTTGCAGCGCGCTCTTGCTATTGATGAAGCGCGGCAACCCCACCGCCGCGAAGGAGGATTTGTATTGCACCAACAGCGCGGTAATTTCGCGCTGTTGAGTCATGTCCGGCAGCGCGGTAATTTCGCGCTGTTGAGTCATGTCCGGCAGCGCGGTGTTCTCGCTCTTTGCCTTGGCGCGATCGACCTCTGCCGCGCCTTCGGCGGCATGCGTCTCGTGCGCCTCAGCATGCGCGTCAGCATGCTTTTCGGTGCGCTCACTAGTATGCTCTTCATCGGGCTCGCCGTGTGCCTCATTGGCGTGATGCTCTTCCTGAGCTGCATGATCTTCATGCTCGCCTTCGGCACCGCCTTCGTCGTGATCCCCATGATGCTCATGCACGCGCCATACGCTTTCCACGCCGGTCAGCACCAAGCGATCGATCACGCTGTCGGTCGGCGCGAGTATGCCCACCACTTTGTAAGGCGTCTGTTCGTGCTCACCGCCGCCTTCACCCAAGCCATGCGCGCCGGTAAACTGATCGCCGACCTTGAGTTTGCTGGTGCGCACGACTTCCGCGCCGAGCGTGGCCTCGAGCGGCGCCTGCCACAACGTGCCTTGCGCAAGTTTCGCCCCGTAGAGCGCTGGGTAGGCGTGCTCGGTGCCGACGATGCGGTAGCCGTGATAGCTATCGCCAAGCGCCAGTGGAATCGCATTTTTGATCTGCGGATGCTTACGCAGTTCTTCGGCGTCTCGGAGCGGAATGTTGCCGGTTGGAATATCGAGGTGATAGACGCTCGACAGAATCAACTGCAGCGGGCTGCCTTTGGCGCCGACCACTAAATCGATACCCCTCAAGTCTCGCTGTAAGCGCTCTTCCATCTGGCGCGTGAACAACATCAGCACCACGATCATCGCCACGCCAAGGGCCAGCAAGAAAATGTTCAGCAACGTATTGAGCGGGCGCGCGCGCAAGTAGGCAAGCGCGAGTTGCAGCAGATTCATGCGCACGCCTCTAGCACCAGCTCTTGGTCAAACAGCGGGCGGATGCGCGAATCGTGCGTCGCTACCACTAACGCGGCGCCGCAGTCGCGCGCCTGGTCGAACAGCAGCTTGATCGCCTCGGCGCAGTTGTCGTCGTCAAGGTTCGAAGTCGGCTCATCGGCCAGTATCAACTTCGGCCGGTTGATCACGGCTCTCGCGATTGCCACGCGTTGCTGTTGCCCATAGCTCAGTTCGTGCGGTTTGGCTTCGAGCCGCTGTGCCAGCCCCAAACCCGCGAGCACTTGTTCGATGCGCGCCTCATCTGGCGCTAAACCGGCTAGATGCTGGGCCAAGCGCAAGTTGTCGCGCACACTCAGCGCGCGGATCAAGTGTAGGCGCTGTAGCACGATGCCGATGTTGCGTCCGCGGAAGCGATCCAATGCCGCGCCGCTAAGCGTTTGCAGCAAGGTGCCTTCGATCGCGATGCTGCCCGAAGTCGGACGCAGAATCCCCGCTAACGCGTGCAGCAGCGTGCTCTTGCCGCTGCCAGAACGGCCCATAACGATGGTGCGCCCAGTCTTGGGCACGCGCAAGGAAGCCACCCGCAGCACAACTCGCTGCTGATAGCGCTGCTCCATGTCGTGGATTTCAATCATAGTTTGACTGCTTCGCCCGCACCAACTGGGTGCTTGGAAGTGCATTATCAGCGCGCCGAAGCTGGAAGCACAAGCTTGCGGCGCCGCTCCAGCGAGTACTGTTCGGCTTTCTCGCAAAGTGATACTGCCTTTGCAATGTTCCGAAAACAGATACGAGTGTCCCGGTTACCGCTTGGTCGCATGTCGATCCCGCCTCGGGAACGCTGCCGGATCGCCCTTCTTCCAGTGCCACCCCGCTCTGAGGCGCGCTTTTGTGATCGGGCCATGTGCACTCGGATTCACATTTAGTTTCACGGGCGTGGCAATCGGCTGGCGGCGGCCAACTCGCGCGATTCAATGCACCTAGAGATGTTATAGTATAACATACTACTTCAACTAATCGATTGACTCCATGCCCGCCGCCACTACTGCTTTACTGCCCGTTACCGTTCTATCTGGCTTTCTCGGCGCCGGAAAGACCTCTCTGCTCAACCATATTCTGCGCAATCGCGAGGGTCGCAAAGTAGCCGTCATCGTCAACGACATGAGCGAGATCAACGTCGATGCCGCCCTGGTGCACAACGGCGGCGCTGGCCTATCCCGCACCGAAGAGAAACTCGTCGAGTTCACCAACGGCTGCATTTGCTGCACGCTGCGTGACGATCTACTCCTGGAGGTCACGCGGCTGGCGCGCGAACAGCGCTTTGACTACCTACTCATCGAATCGACGGGCATTTCCGAACCGTTGCCGGTGGCGGCGACCTTCGCGGTGCGCGACGAGCAAGGCTTTAGCCTTTCTGACGTGGCGCAGCTCGACACCATGGTCACCGTGGTAGACGCAGCCAGTTTTTTGCACGACTTCTGCTCCACGGAGACGCTGCAGGATCGAGCTCAAGCGCTCGGCGTGGATGACGAACGCTCGATCGTGGACCTGATCACCGACCAGTTGGAATTCGCCGATGTCGTATTGGTAAACAAAGTGGACCGCGTTTCTGCAGAGCAAAAACGCGACGTGCTACGCGTCATTCGCGCGCTGAACCCACACGCACACTTGGTCGAATCATGCTTCGGGAAAATAGAGCTCAAAGAAGTCATCAACACCGGCCGATTCGATTTCGAACGCGCGCAGCAATCGCCGCGTTGGGCACTGGAGCTAAGCGGTAAGCACACGCCCGAAACCGAAGCGTATGGCATATCGAGCTTTGTGTACCGGGCGAGCCTACCGTTTCATCCGCAACGCCTAATGGCGCTATTTCACTCTGAGTGGCAAGGCATATTGCGCAGCAAAGGTTGGTTTTGGCTCGCAAGCCGCCCGGATTGGATAGGCGAGATGTCGCAGGCTGGCGGCGCTCTTACGCACCAAGCGGCTGGGAAGTGGTCGCCCGGGGCCGACCGCGGCCAGGAAATCGTCTTTATCGGCCTTGACATTGACGAAGCAGCTTTTCGGCAGCGACTCGATGCATGTTTGCTGAGTGAAGGTGAATTTAACGCTGGCGAAGCGCATTGGCGGCACATCGATGACCCATTTCCAGAGTGGCGCCTCAGCGCAGACGACGACGCCCTCCATAGTCACTGAACCAGACCACTTCGGTTAGCAAGCGCCGGACACTTTACTGGCATTTCAACACAGATCGGGCGCTTGGCGCGCTCAACGCAGTGGAGGTTGCGAAACATGCGTACCAAAGTTGAAGAGCATCGGCTTCTCCGAAGAAAGACAAGTGGTCACCTGCCGGAACTAAATTCAACTGTCAGAGCTAACCTCGAGCGCGCCAAAAACGTCTGTGATCAGTCCACTGTTGACCAGCGCACGAGGCGAACCGTCTTTTAACGTACCATCGCCAGGCAGCAACCACAGCCGGTCGGCAGACTTAAGGCACAGATCTAGGTCATGGCTGGACAACAACACTACACAACCAGACGTACGAGCATGGCGGCGCAATCGCGACATAACGGCGACCCGGCTAGGCAGATCGAGGAAAGCGGTAATCTCGTCCAGCAGCAACAAGCGCGGAGACTGCGCCAGGGCTCGCGCGAGCGCGACGCGCTGGCGCTCGCCATCACTAAGTGTATTGACAAGCCGATCAGCCAATACTGAGGCCTCAACCAGCATCAGCGCCTCGCCGACGCACCGCTCATCCCCGGGCGACAACCGTCCCCACCAGCCGGTGTAAGGGTGGCGCCCAGTTGCTACCAGGTCGCGCACGCGCATGCCGGGTACGGTCAGCCGGTCGGTAAGCACAACTGCCACCTGGCGTGCGCGCTCGGCCGAGGACAGTCGATGCAGGTCAGCACCATCGAGTTCTGCGCAGCCGCCCGCGGCGGGCAGCAGGCCAGCTAGGGTGCGCAACAACGTCGTCTTGCCGATGCCGTTGCGGCCAATGATCGCTACAAACTCGCCCTCGTTAACCTGTTGCGCGAGCGCCCTCAACAGCGGCGTATGGTTGCGGTGGCCCACAGCCAGCGCCTTTAGATGAAGGCGCGGCCTCAATCGCTTAACCCCCGCATCTGGCTGGAGAACACCAGTAGGCCAATAACGAGCGGCGCGCCGACGAGAGCCAAGATGGCGTTTAGATGAAGCCAATGTTGCTCCCACGGCAAGTGCACGATAAAGTCGCCAAGCACCGCGAGCAAAGCGCCTGTGAGCGCGCAGGCGGGCAGCACGCGCGGCACGTCCCCATGCCGCATGATCCAGCGCGCTAAGTGCGGCACGATTAGCCCGATGAAAGCGATCGGACCGCAGTACGCCACCACCGGCGCTATCAGCAGCATCACCACTAGCAACGCCACGCGACGTAATCGTCCGAGGTTGGCACCCAGGCTCGCGGCATAAGTCTCTCCAAGCATTAGCGCTGTTAGAGGCTTAGCAATCAATACGGCGCCGACTAGGCCCAGCAGCACCGGCCCTGCCAGCCAAGGAAGATCGGCAAGAGTTAGGTTCGCAAAGGTGCCATCGTTCCACCCAGCGTAGACACGACCCTGCGTGCGGTGAGTGAAGTGCAGCAGTACGCTGATCAAGCCTTGCGCTAGAAAACCCAGCATCAAGCCAGCCACGAGCAGCGTTACTGTGCCCACGCGGCGGGCCATGGTCATCATCGCCAGCGCCACAACCAGCGTGCCTAATGCGGCGCCAGCTACTATCCCCAAACCTGCGAACGCACTGATAGCATCGAAGGCCACCGGCCCGATCCAGCCACCGGCCACGACTACGAGTGCGGCCCCCACCTGCCCGCCAGAGGTGAGCCCTAATGACCACGCATCCGCTAGCGGGTTTCGAAATAGGGCCTGCATCACCAGACCGGCTACGCCCAGCGCCGCGCCGCCCAGCACGGCACCCACAACCCTTGGCAGCCGAATGTCCGCGACGATGCGCACCACGATTTCGTCCCCAGCCCCGCTCAGCGCCTGCAACACCTGCGAAAGTGCCAAGCTCACCTGCCCGTGAGTCAGACTCCAAAGCGCTAGCCCAAGCAAGGGCACACCTAGCGCCAGCGGTACTACCCAACCCTTAGTGCTCGGTGTCATCGCGGTTTGCTTCCGCTGGCGCCGCGTGGAATCGGCAACAGAAAATCGAATGGCTCAGCAACAAGGCCGGGGTGCAACATCTTCACAAAATCGCGAAGCACCAGATCGGGTCGAACCACGCCGGTCTCGTAGTAGTCAAAAGCGTCCCACTGCGGTTTGCTCCGACCAAAGTTGCCGAAAAAACAACCCTCGCGCCAAGCCCGAAATGACGAGAGGATCTTCTCGTCAGGCAACTGGCGTGCATGGATGTCGCCCGCCAGCCAGCACGAAGCGTCCGTCGCTTGCGAGAGCAAGGTCTCCGTGGAAAGTTGCCGGTAGTCGTTCTGCGTCGCGTCTTCAGGCTGAGCGAAAACGTTGATGCCATTGGCGTCTCGTACAAAGGCCGCCTCTGCACCGCGAACTGTAGCTGTCCACCGATTTGCACCCGACAGATAGGCCCATACTACAGTGACGGCCGGTCGGTTTGCGGCCAGCGCCTTAAGTCGCTGCGCCTCACGCGCGACCGCCTCGAAACGCTGCGTAGCTAGTGGCAAGGTGCCTGTAAGGGCACCGAAGACCTTAATCCACTCGGCTCGGCCCAGGTAACTATTCTCGGCATCTAGCAGGACGGGCAAGGTCGGTACACCCAACCCGTTAGCGCGCGCGAGGCTATTAGCCAATTCGAGGCTCCATAGACGCAGTAGGAACACGTCGGGCTTACTTGCCACAAGCACGTCAAGGTTGGGTGGCGAGTGCCAGCTGTAGCCCACCTGTGCAAGTTCTTTGCGCAGCACGCGCCCGCGCACGGCGTCGTCATAGCTCTTGGTCCCGCCCACTGCGACGAGGCGTTCAGCCATGCCCAACTCAGTGAGCATGCGCTCGTCGGCGCCAGTACTGACGGCGATGCGCTCGACCGGTGTGCGCACGATCACGGCGCCGCGCAGCATGGGCGGAAGCGAGGGTAAGGCCGCCCCGCGCGGTACCAGCACGGCAAGAAAGCGTTGCGTAGTCTTAGTGTGGCCCGCGGCGGAGGTCAGCGGCGCTTGCATCTCGAGCACCTGGTAACCCTCGGCCTGACGTAGGCTGAAGTGGCGCGCATACGTTGTGGCTATTGCGCTGGCGACGGAAGCAACGCCCTGTCGCTGCGTCATGCTCGCTTCTGTCTGTGATTCCGATACCTTAGTCCCCGGATCGGGTGGAGCCTTGCTGCAACCCGCTAGGAGTGCCGCCAGCACCGCAATCGGCGCAGTCCCTCGCAGCACTTGACGTAACATGCTCATGCAGAGGTCCAAACACCTCGTTTGCGATACGCCGCAGCAGTGCGGTTGCGACTGCAATCACTAGGGAACCTCTGAACAAATCCCGCGCGGTCGCGGGACTTGTTCAGCCCTGGGTAGAAGAGCCAGCGCGAGACGATGCGGAGTAGATCCACGCGCGGCCGCGGCACCTCGGCGGCCCGCGCAGACGGTGCCACCGCGCTCATCGGCTCAGAACTTGTAATTGACCGTCAGCGACACTTCTCGCGGCGCTGCAACGGTGGCATATAGAGGCCCCTCGTTGCCGCCGAAATAGGTGTAGTAGGTCTTGTCGGCTAGGTTCTTGACGTGCAACCTTGCCTGCAGGCCTGGCGCTCGTGCGGGTCGGTACGTAGCGCCGACGTCGAAAACGGCGTAACCCTTACCCTTCGCTATATTCGGCTGATCGATGTAATACTTACTAACCGCCTGCACTCCACCATACAACCCCAGGCCCGTGGCGGGCTCGTACGCTAATCCCAGGCTCAGCTGGTGCGGTGGAGCGCCCGGTACCTTATTGCCGCTGAAGTCATACGGCACGCCGCTAAACGGATCGACGATGCTTTTGTCCAGCCATTTCGAATCAGTGTAAGCATAGTTGGCGTACGCGCTCAGGTGGCGGATCCAAGCATCCAGGCGCCAATTCGTCTCCACTTCGAACCCCTGGGAGCGTTGTTTGCCGACGTTGATGTACTCGAATACCCCATTGCCACTGCTAACCCACTCGGCCAAGTCCTTGCGATCAAGCCTGAATAGCGCCACGCTGTAATTCAGCTTCTTGTTGAGCGCGCTGCCCTTTGCGCCCACCTCCACACCATGCGCAACCTCGGGCCGCAGTGTGCGCGGACGGCCTGCGAAGGCCCAGATGGGTCCTAGCGCCGGACTGTAGCCCTCGCCATAGCTTGCGTACAAGGAGGTAGTGGGCGCGAGGTTCCACGTCAGCCCAAGTTTAGGGCTGCTGCGCGAACCGCTAGCATTGGCCTTTTCGGCTGGGATAGTGCCAGTCGGATCGCCAAAGATTGTCTCCTCGCCCTCTGCGTAGCTTACTTTGCGGGAAAAGCGGTCATGGCGCACACCGAGCGTCAGTCGCCACCGCTTGGCAAAATCGAACTCGTCCTGCAGATATAGCGAGCTAACTCGGGCCTTGGAATTGGCACGCAAACGCTGGTCGGTAACAAAGCCTACGGGGTCGATCACTTCACCCGTCGTCGCGTCAACGAGTTGCTCGTAGAACGTGAAGGGGGCGCCGGTCCAATTCTCGATGGGGTTGGCACGTGTTTCTTCGTAGCTCGCCCCAGCGACAATGCGGTGGGCTCCCAACTGGCCAGTAAACTGAGCGTCCAGGTAGCTGGTTTCGGCGTCGGTGATGCCTTCGAATCCAGTCCACGAGATAGTCTGGCCAGACGGGTCGTACGAGTTCCAGAAACCGCCCTTGTATCTGCTGTCACGCTCTGTGTAGCTGGCTGACAGTTTTAGCCTCCAGTCGGCGCCCAGTCGTCTGTTTAAGATCGCATACGCAGTGTCAGTGCCTCTCTTGGCCCGTGCATCGTCGATGTTGTTGTTTGCTCGCCTGCCGCGCGGCAAGTCGATGACACTGCCGTCGGCAGCCAATGGCAAGTAACTACCGATACCCTGTTGGTTGCGATGGTGCAGCAACGCGAAGTCAAGACTACCGTCTCCAGAGAAGAGCCAGCTAGCTTTTGCGTACAGCGAATGGGTCCTTCGTGCTGTATCGTCGGCCCAGCCATTGGAACTCTCGTGCGTAGCGCTTGCCATCACAGCTGTGCTGTCGGACAGACGCTTGCTGACGGTTGCAAAAGGCTTGACCGTACTGAAGCTGCCCAGCTTGAGACCCACTTGACTCTCAGCGATAAAGGGGTCAAGCGTAAAATAACTCAAAGTACCAGCCACGCCACCGCGACCGTACAAGGCCGACATGGGGCCTTTCACCACTTCTACACGCCTCATCACTTCGATAGGCAGCACATCCAGATCGACCTCCTCATTAGCCGACATACGAGGGATGCCATCGAGCAACAGCAGGAAAGTGTCGTTGTGGTGGCGCTCCGGCACACCACGAATGACCACAGTGTTATAAGAACCTTGTTCTTCCCGCCGCAGAAAAAGTCCCGGCACCGTCACTAGCTCGTCACCTAGGTATTGCGGCTGGCTGGCACCCATTTGTTTATCTCCGACCACGGAAATGCTGCCGGGCACTTCCTGCAAACGCCGCTCGGTACGAGTGCCGGTCACCACTAGCGTTTCCATAGTGGAAATTTCCGCGGACTGATCAGCCCTGATAGGCCCACCGCCTGAAGTATCGGAACCCGTTGTTGTCTCGGAATGCGCGAACGGTGAACAAATGAGTGCGGTGGCGAGCGCAAGACCGCTGGGCTTCATTTTTGTCTGCTCCCTTCTTACTCGTGAGGCGATTGATCACAACGCGCACGCATTTGCGTGCGGCAACGACCCCAAACTACCCTAAGTCAAAAAACAATCAGATAGCAGATCCATCAAAAACATTGTGGCAAAGTCAAGCGCGCCTCGCAGACACAGAGCAGCGACCTTTCGTCGCACCCCAGTTCATCCTGCTAAGAGCGCTTAGCCTTGGCTTAGTCACGATGCGCCGTCTGCGCTCGCGCGCCAAGACGTCCGCTTACTTGCCGTGCTCAGCCAGCATCTGCTCGTGCTCGACCTTCATGACTTCATGATCAACAATCATCTTCTCGTGCTCTTCCAGCATGCGCTCGTGCTCGCGCTTCATCCGTGCATGATCGCGCATCATCTGCTGCTGAGAGACCTTGCGAGCGGCGTGGCGCTGTTCTAGTTGCGCATGCCTTCGTACCAGCACGGCGTGGCGTTTCTCCAGTTGCGTATGGGCCTTGATGATCCGCTGATGTTGACGCTCGATTGCCTTGTGCTTGGCGCTGTCGGCGCCGTCCGCGACCTCGTTGTGCCGGCGCACCATTTCGTCGTGCTCGCGTTCGAGTTCGACTTCCTTTGCTTCCATCGTCTGCTGCGCGCGTTCCATCGCTTCGTGCGCTGCGACCAATTCCTCGTGGGTCATAGCCGACGCCGAGCCCGCAAATAGAGAAACAGCAAAGGCACCCATTGCAACGATTGTTCTCATGAAACCTCCAAGGACTTGCTGGTTAATGGTGGACGCGCATGGACATTCGCGCTTGGCACTATATGCGCTATCTAAAACACGGCCGGCGCTGCGCGAGTTCCCCGGGTGCCGCGCTGCACACGAGCAAGCGCCGTTTTGGCCGCCCGCAGCAGCATGCCTGTGCCGCCGCCGATGCCAATCAGCGGCAGCGTCCCTGGCAGCGGCGCCTGCACAGCGCTGAACCCGTGCAGATACCAGCCGGGAATTTGCCCGCTGCCGTTTGTGCCGCGCGCTTGGGTGAAGTCGGCGCCGGGGACATTTAGCGTGCGCAGGGCTGGTGCTGCCGTAACACCGGCGCTCGCCAGCAGCAGCAGTCCGGCGAGCGCACCGAGGCGCCTAACGCGTCGCTTCGTGCGCGTGCAGATCAGCGCCAGCAGCCCGGCCGCAAGCGCGCTCAGACTGCTCGGTAGCGGCACCGCCTGCGTGACGAATTGGGGAAAACGATCGAGCATGACAACCCTCTTGTTAGCGATTTAACGCGCCGCCGCCGCAGTATGCCTAGCGCGACAGCGAACAAACCAATCGTTGAGGGCTCTGGAATCTGAGCGATAATCCCGCGTTCGTCCGAGACGCCCACCATTTGTCCGAAGTCGTTGATGTCATACAGGCGTGTCTCCGCGGCGCCGGGAAAGTCCACCGTCGAGTAGATGCCGCCACTCAGCAGAAAACCGTGGGTGTCGGCACCTAATCTGTAGTAGCCGACAATGTCGCCGAGGTTATTGAGACCGAACGCGTTGGTGGCATCCGCGCCGGGAAAGTCGATGACCGTGATCTGAGCGCCATCGATGAGGAAGCCGTGGTTCACGCCGCCGGCATCGGCGAAGCGCCCCACGATTTGACCTTGATCGTTGATGCGGTTGAACTGCGTGCGCAGCGCCCCCGGATAGGTAAATGTGGCGTAGACTCCGCCGGCGTAGTTGGCGTCGAAGCCGCTGTAGGAGTACGCCTGCCAGGTGTTGAAAGTGCTGTCGCCTGTATAGACGCCAACTATGGTGTTGCCGGCGTCGTTCACGTCGAAAGCAAAAGACAGAACCGGATTGGCGATGATGTCGGGCAGGAGCGCTAGGGTGCCATCGGCTTTGCGTATGAACGAGTGTGAAAAGCCGGCCGCGTCAGAATAATCGCCCGCGGCAATACCGGCATTGTTGACGCCGTTGAGTTCGCTGAAGGTGCTGCCAGGCACACTCACTTCGGTGAAGTTGCCCTGACCGTCGCGCAAGTAAGCCGTGGACTCGGAATGCACGCCGACGACGGTGCCATCGTTGTTGATGCCGAAGGCATCGGTGGCACTGCCGCCCGGATAGTCGAAAGGCGTGAAGCGCAGCGGGGCCGCAAATGTGGGTACGCCGAGCAGGCCGGCGAGTGCGGCGGCGGCGGCGATTGTAGTCAGCTTCATGGTTCTTGTTACCTCCGTTGAATTGGACTGCGGTTTGGGGCCGTCGATGCTTAACGGCACGAGCACAGCGTCCGACGCCGACTAGCGTTTGGCGACAAGCCGTCGCCCTCCCAGCAGCAGCGCGCAGGCTAACAACCACAGCGATCCCGGCTCGGGAATATGCGCGATAAAGCCGTGCACATTGCCTTGCTCGTCTTCATACGATCCGACCAGCTGGCCGAGGTTGTTTATGCCTAGCACCTCGGTCGAGTGTGCACCGGGCACTGCGAGGAGAGCGAACGTACCGTCGGCCAGGCGGATGAAACCTTGGCCCTCGAACGTCGGGTCGGCGGCAAAGCCGGCGACAATGCCGGCGTCGTTGATATCGTTGGGCAACGTGAATGCAGCGCCCGGCACGTCGAACTCCGCGAACACGCCGTTCACGCCAACGATGCCGTGAATGCCACCGTCGGGCGCCAACCACCAACCCGCCTGGGTGCCGTCGTTGTTCAAGCCCCGCAGCACGGTGCCATCGCCTTCGGTCGAGAACAACCGCGGCACAAAGCTGCCGTCCGGCTCGCGCAAATGGCTGGTAATGAAGATGCCGCTCGGCGTTGACGGAAACTCGAAGTAGTAGCCGCCGACTTGGCCCGCATCGTTGATGCGGAACGCGTAGTTGAAGTCCTGGCCCGGATGATCGATCGTCTCGAACGTGCCGTCAGCCTGCCGCAGGAACGCATGCTGCGAACCCGGATCGGCAGCAGTGCGATAGAACCCAACCATCTGCCCGGCCGAATTCATGCCGAGGATGCGGGTAGCATTCGCGCCTGGGGCACTGATACTGGTGTAGGTGCCGTTCTGTAGCAGAAACCCGTGGCGCGCGCCCGCTGCATCGACGTAGCTGCCGACGCTGTCACCAGCATCGGTGATTTCAAATAACTCCGTTTCCGTGGCGCCGGCAAACGGTACGTCAACGGTGTTGAATCGATAGGCAGGTGCGGCCGCTGCGGGTACCGCAACCATGCTAAGCAAAAACATTGCGCTCAGTAGCCGTTGGCGCAGCAGCTTTCTCATTTTTTTCCCCCGAGAATTAGTTCTTAGTGTTTGTTTATACCGCTGTATGATGATATATCATAACGATTGGTCACTGCAATCGATAGACGCGGCTGCAAGCGACACGTAACGGCGCGATAATGGTTTCGTGGAGTGCCGTGCATTCGCACCGCTTCACATCCGCGCCGGACGGTTTACCGTCCCACGGCTTTCTCAACGAGGCAACCAGGAGGAGATATGAATTTCATCAGTCTCGGCAGGTTCGCAATCTCAACTGTGGCAAGTTTCTTGGCGGCAAGCGTACTCGCCGCGGATCCGGGCTTTCCGGCTCCGACCGGGGACGCCAGCATCCTGCCCGCCGGCGCAAAACTCGATCGAGTATTCGAAGGCGGGTGCATGCTGACCGAGGGTGTCGCAGCCGGTCACGACGGCATGGTCTATTTCAGCGACATTACGTTCACCAAGTTTTGCCGCGACCCGAGCGGCAAATTCGCGCAGGCCGGCAATATTTGGCAGCTAAACCCGAAGAGCAACGAAGCGAAGATTTGGCGCAGTCCGTCGGGCATGTCAAACGGCATCAAGTTCGACCGCGACGGCAACATGCTGGCCGCGCTCGGCGCTGACTACGGCGGACGCATGTTGATCCGCACCGACATGAAAAGCGGGCGCAGCATCATCTTGGCCGGCATGTTCGAGGGCAAGGAATTTAACGCCCTGAACGACATCTCCATTGACGAGAAGGGCCGCATCTACTTCACCGATCCGCGCTACCTTGGTCACGAGCCTGTGCGCGCCGACGGCTTTGCTGCGTACCGCGTTGATCCGGACGGTACAGTCGCACGCGTGGCGACTGACTGCGGCAAGTGCAACGGCATACTCGTGTCGCCCGATCAGAAACGCGTCTACATCGTAAGCAACGATAACGGTTTTCTCGAGTTCCAGAATCTCAAAGAAGGCGAGAAATCGTTGTCCGGACCGCACTTGCTGCAAGTGTATGACCTAGGCACGGACGGCAAACTATCCAATCGCCGCGTGCTCAAGGACTATAGCAAGGACCGCAGCCCAGCGTGCAGCGGGCCAGACGGCTTGGTTGCTGACGTCGACGGGAATATCTATGTCGCAGAGCGCTGCGAGCACCGTCCCGGCATCACGGTTTACAACGCGGACGGAAAAGAACTCGCGCACATTTCTACCGGCAAAGAACTGCCGACCAACGTCGGCTTCGGCAGAGGTGATGACGCCAACTTGCTGTGGGTCACCTCCGGCAAGAGCGTGTACAAGATCAGAATGGCGAAGAAAGGTTATCAGCTGCCCTAGCCTGTGCCGCGGGTGCGGCTCAACCGCGCCCGCGTTTTCTTTCTTTTCTCCCCACGGTTTCGCACTGAGGCGTACACGCAGCGTGCGTCGCGCTGGATTGTTGCATCGTTGATATAAGATGTTATAACATAACACTCCTGGCGCTTAGAGTTGCATACCGCACTCGAACGCAGAACAAGAGGAGATCAAAGATGACAAGATGGCAAGCGGTAGCATGTAAGCTATGTGCCGTAGCGCTGTTCGCCGCGAGCGCACCGGCATCGGCGAATATCGTATCGTTCTATGTCGGCGTTGACGGCCGCAGTGCACCGTTTGACGCCTCGGCTGCGGATGGCGGCGGCGCTTACCCGGATAACCCAAACTTCAATCGCCTGACGCTACTGTTTCACCACGGCGATCACTACCACGGCATCGGCCAATATGCATATGGCGGTGCTGCCGCTACACCGACGCTCAACGATACCAACGCAAACAACCGGCTGCCGGAGACGTTCAACAATTTCCCGCCGATTTCACTGCGCCGCGGTGCGGGCGCCACCTGGTCGGATACCTATCGCTCGGGTATTCCTACCAGCTTCGCCCAAGACCATGAGTACGGCAACTTCGAAATTCGCAGCGTACACTCGCTGGTCGGCGAAGATGATGTGACATTTAACAGTTCCGGTGGGCGCTGGACCACGCTGTTCGACGCCGCCGACATTCACTTGCAGCTCGTCTCGGCGACAGCCGGACTGCACATCGCGATCGCCAATCAACTGTCGGCACTGGTGGCGGGCGGTGATGTTCACTTGGGCGCGGGTAACGAGTTCTTCAGCCTCTTGCCAACCTTCTGGGTGGATGCGGCCGCAGCAATCGGTTCACGCTATTCTGCGGAGTTCCGCTTGCTTGACCGCTCCGGCACGTTCGGTGATTCGGGACGATTCTTCGTCGATTTCCAGGTCGTTCCAACACCAGGATCAACGGCGCTGTTACTGCTGGGCGGCGCACTACTGCTGCTCGGACGTCGCCGCCTGTAGCGTATTTGCCAATCAATTGAATCGCGAGATTGACTTGTGCTAAGCCTGGGCGTCGGCGCGCGTCTGCTCGGCGCCAGCATCGTTCTAGTCTTGCTATGGGGCTCGGTATGGTGGGCACTGAGCTAGCGACATGAGCGCCGTTCGACTGCGTAACCTCACCCTCACCTACAGCCGTCATCCGGCCGTACATCACTTGAGCGGAGAGTTCGCGCAAGGCTCGATGACGGCTGTGGTTGGGCCCAACGGCGCCGGCAAGAGCACGTTGCTGGGGGCGATAGCGGGCCGCATTACAGCGGCCACCGGCAGCATTGAATTGGATACGCGGCGCGAGCAGATTGCTTACCTGCCGCAGCAAGAGGCGTTGGATCGTTCGTTTCCGATCCGCGCCATCGACGTGGTCATTCTCGGTCATTGGTCGAAGGTTGGAGCCTTGCGCGCCATCGTTCCCGCGCTGCGCGAGCGCGCGTTGCACGCCCTTGCAGCGGTCGGCCTGACCGGCTTTGAACAACGTTCGGTGAGCGAGCTCTCCGTGGGGCAATTCCAGCGCGTGCTATTTGCCCGCGTGCTGCTGCAAGACGCCCACCTCATACTGCTCGACGAGCCGTTTAGCGCCATCGATGCGCGCACCACGGCGGATCTGCTCAAGATCATCCGGCGCTGGCACGACGAAGCGCGCACAGTGATTGCCGTGCTGCATGATCTGGAACAAGTGCGCGCGCATTTCCCTCACACGCTCTTGATAGCGCGCGAGCCGATCGCTTGGGGTGAAACTGAACAAGTGCTGCGTCGCGATAATCTGCTGCGCGCACGGGCCATGGCGGAAAGCTGGGACGAACAAGCGCCACTTTGTGCGCGCGGCGCGGCTTGAGCTCGTATCCAGGCAGCGAGCCGAAGCTAGCTATATGACGTTCTATGCTGCGTTGGTACAACCGTTCGTCGAATACGGCTTCATGCGCCGCTCACTAGTGGCATGTCTTGCGCTGGGCATTGGCTGCGGACCGGTCGGTACGCTGCTGGTGCTGCGTCGCATGAGTTTGATCGGCGATGCCATGGCGCATGCCTTACTGCCCGGCGCCGCGCTGGCGTTTGTCATTACCGGCTTCTCGCTGCTCGCCATGAGCGCGGGCGGGTTCATCGCGGCGATGATCGTGGCGCTGTTGGCAGGAGCGGTGACGCGCTTGACCTCGCAGCGAGAAGACGCCAGTTTTGCCGCCTTCTACTTGATCGCACTCGCGCTCGGCGTGATGCTGATATCCACGCGCGGCAGCAGCGTGGATCTGATGCATGTGCTGTTCGGCACCATCCTCGCGGTGGACGACGCCTCGCTGTTGTTGATCGCCGCCGTGGCGAGCACCACGCTGCTGCTGCTCGCTGCGATCTACCGGCCGCTGGTGGTAGAGTGCTTCGATCCAGGTTTTCTGCGGTCGGTCGGCGCGCGGGGCGCTGTTTACCACGCGCTGTTTCTGGCGCTAGTGGTGCTCAATCTCGTCGCCGGTTTTCACGCTTTGGGCACACTGATGGCAGTCGGTTTGATGATGTTGCCGGCAACGGCGGCGCGCTTTTGGGTGAACGAAGTGTGGAGCTTGGCGTTAGTCGCTGGCTTGATTGCATTCGTTTGCGGCTTTGTCGGCCTGCTGCTGTCTTATCATGCCGACGTGCCCTCTGGCCCGGCCATCGTACTCACAGCCGGCGCGCTGTATTTGGGCTCACTGCTGTGCGGACGGCGCGATAGCGTGCTGTACCGCTGGTGGCAGCAGCGCCAACATCGGCAGGCTTAAGGTTCATGCGCAGATTGCTCGCGGTTTTCATCTCATTCATCGCGCTGTGCACCGCGACGGCACCGGCGTGGGCGCAGCGCGTGCGTGTGGTCACGACGTTTTCAGTTCTCGCCGACATCGTACGCAATGTCGGTGGCGACGCAGTCGAGCTCACCAACTTGGTCGGGCCGAACGCCGACGCGCACGTGTATGAACCAACGCCTGCCGATGCCCGTGCTATGGCGCGAGCGCAGGTGGTTATCGTCAACGGGCTGGGCTTTGAGGGTTGGCTCGATCGTCTCATCGCGGCCTCCGGGTATCGCGGCGAAGTCCTCGTGGCGAGCAAGAGCATCACACCGCGCATGCTCGGGGATCACCCCGACCCGCATGCTTGGCAAAACCTTGCTAATGGGCAGATCTATGTGAGCAACATTCAGAGGGCGCTTATCAAAGCGGCGCCGCTATACGCCAGTGCCATACGCCAACGCGGCGAGCGTTATACAGCCGCACTGCAAGCTCTGGAGCAGGAGGTCCGCGATGCTTTCGCCAAGCTCGCTCCAGAAGCGCGGCGCGTCGTGACTTCCCACGATGCGTTTGGCTACTTCGGCGCGGCATACGGCATCGAGTTCGTTGCCCCGCAAGGCTGGTCCACCGAAAGCGAAGCCTCTGCGCGCGACGTCGCGCGCATCGTGCAGCAGATCCGGACACAGCGTGTACGTGCGTTATTTGTGGAGAACATCACCGATGCGCGTCTTATCAAACGCATTCAGGCCGAAGCCGGCGGCGTGATCGGCGCAACGCTGTACTCTGACGCGCTATCGGCGCCCGGCACGAGCGCCGATACCTACATCAAAATGTTTCGTCACAACGCACAGGCCTTAAGCGCGGCGTTGCGCGCAAACCCGCTCGTTTCACGCTGATACAGCCGACTGTACAATCTAGAAAGCCATATTCAAAGGTATTTTACAGGCCATACTCAGGCCACGGCGCAGGCACGAAAGCCTTTCTCGAGCGCCGCACGATCGAGTTCGCGGCCAATGAACACCAAGCGATTGAGGCGCTTGTCGTTGCCCCATTTTCCGGCGGGGCGACCGTCGAACAGCATGTGAACACCTTGAAACACGAAGCGTTCGTCCTCGCCGTCGATATTCAGAAAGCCCTTCATGCGGAAGATGTCCGCGCCCTTGTTTTGCAGTAGCTTTGACAACCACTTGTTGATCTTGTCGCCGTCCACGGCGCCTTCGAACTCGATGCCGACCGATGACACCGTGTTGTCGTGCGTGTGACCAGCGGCGTACTCGTTAGCGATCACGGCTTGTAGCGGGGTGCCCTTTGCATCGAGCAACTGCAAGTCAAACTCTTGCGGCGTATGCTCGGTGAACAGCGCGAAGTAAGCGCCACTCTGCGCATCGATCAAGAAATCTTTGCTGCCGGCCGCATCCAATCGCAGTTGCAAGTGCCGCTCGCCGGGCTGCAGCGTGGCACCTGGTGCAAGCGGCTGCGCGTCGCGCGCGAACACGCGGAAGGCGCGTTCCGCTGCGGTGAACAGTTCCTGCTTGCCCGCACCAGGCGCGGGCATGAGCACGATAGACATGGAAGGGTCCGGTCCATCGGCCAAGCGCAGCGTTGTCAACCCGGCCGGCAACGCGAAGATGCCGGCCCACTCGAACGGGTACTCCGGCTCAAGGAAGGCCGGCTTCAATTCGAGCGCGCGATCGAGATCGAAGCCACCGATGTCCAGCACCGTTTCCATCGGCGCGTTGGCCATGTGCACGCGTTTGATGCGCGCCATCGCGTTCATCGAGCGGATTCGCGACTCTACCGCCGCGGCCTGTTCCTCGCTTACCAGATCGACTTTGTTGAGCAGGATGGTATCTGCAAAGGCAATCTGCGCTTTCACTTCATCGCTGTCATCGATATGCAGCAGGACGTGCTTGGCATCGACGAGCGTGACGATGCCGTCGAGCGCGAATTCATCGCGCATCTCGTCGTCGACGAAAAACGTCTGCGCTACAGGGCCGGGGTCGGCCATGCCTGTGGTCTCAACAATGATGCGGTCGAACTTATCCCGCCGCTTCATTAAATTCCCGAGGATGCGGATTAGATCGCCACGCACGGTGCAGCAGATGCAACCGTTGTTCATTTCAAAGATCTCTTCATCCGCGTTGATAACCAAGTCCTGATCGACGCCGATTTCGCCGAACTCGTTTTCGATGACGGCAATACGCTGACCGTGGTTCTCAGTCAGGATGCGATTGAGCAGTGTGGTCTTGCCGGAGCCGAGAAATCCGGTGAGGACCGTGACAGGCACTTTCTGCGACATGGTTTCTTACTCCAAGTGCTAGACGCGATAGGTATGTTACGTTATAACTACCGAGACGCCAAGCGAGAGCCGCAGCTTCAATTGCGTGCTCGATTTTTCGTCTCGACTGCAAGGGATCGTTATAATGTTGGCTATTCGCACTGCCGTACCCGTCCCAGCCATGGCTCATACGCATCGACGCGGCAAGAGCAAAGCGCATGTGCAGCGCGCTTTGCAGGAAGCCGAGCGCCTCTGCCAAGCTCGCAACACTCAGTTGACCGAGCTGCGCCGGCGCGTGCTAGAAATCATCCTCAACAGCGAGGCACCGCCCGGAGCGTACGCGATTCTGGATCAGCTCAAGTCGGACGGGCGCGCCGGCGCACCGCCGACCGTGTACCGCGCGTTGGATTTTCTGTTGGGCGAGGGATTGGTGCATCGTATCGCTTCCGCCAACGTGTTCGTCGCTTGTCTGCATCCTGCCGACAGTCACAGCAGCCAGTTCTTGATCTGCAAGGACTGCGGGCGCATAAGCGAACTGGACAGCCAAGCCTTGAGCTATGCGATCAACGAGCGCGCCGAACAGCAAGACTTCAAGGTCGATACGCAGTTGGTGGAGGTCATTGGCCATTGCTCCGCGTGCCAGAAGAGCGGCAGCGCCCAGCCGGTGAGTCACTAAGCCTGCCGCGAAACGGCGGCGGCAACACAGCTTGCGCGAAATGCCGGACGTGCAACCAGTCATGTTTCGTTGGGATGCCAACGTTGTCGGCGCCGGGATCAACCGCGCGGCGTCAAGCGCCGCGTTCGCACTCGGCGACGGCACGCTGCGCCTGGTCGCGCTCGACGCCGACAATTTGCGCGAAGTCCACCACATCTCACTCGGCGATGCGGTAGCGCTTCGCATCGAGGCCGACTGTTCCCCTACCGGATTCGTTTGTTCGACTGACCAAGGCGCAGTACTCAGCATCGAAAGCTTGGAACCGCAAACGCTCGCCTTGTACGCAGGCAAGCAAGTCGATCAAGTGGCCGCACACGAAAGCGGATTGCGCGCTGTTGCTGCTGATGGCCAAGTACACTTGTTCGATGCAGCGGGGCGGGCGTGCGGCAGCCTGGGCCCGCACCCCAGCACGGTGGCCGGCATTGCATTCGACAAAGTCGGCAAGCGCATGTTCGCCTGCCACTACGAGGGCGTCAGCGTTTGGAATCCGCGCGCAATTGGCGCGGCGGCAACGCAGCTCAGCTTTCCCGGCTCGCACTTGGCGGTATCGGTCAGCCCTGACGGAAAGTTCGTCGCCACTGCAACGCAGGAAAAAGAAATGCACGTATGGCGCACGCGCGACGGCGGCGATATGCGCATGAGCGGCTACTACGCCAAAATCAGGTCGATGTCGTGGTCGTTTGATTCCAGCTGGCTCATCACAAGCGGCGGCGATACGGCAACGGCGTGGTCATTTCAGCGCGGCGGCCCGGAGGGCAAACCGCCGAGCATGATCGGCCCGTTTTCCGATGCGCTGGTATCGTGCGTCGCCTGCCACCCAGGCATGAACCTTGCCGCCTTGGGCTACGGCGACGGGCGAGTGGTCATTGCGAAGCTGGCTTCCAAAGCCAGCAGTTTGGATGTGCTACCGGCCGGCGGCGCGCCGGTCACTGCCCTCGCTTGGTCAGGCGAGGGCAGGTTTTTAGTGGGCGGGGATAAGAGCGGGCGGGGGTTTGTAGCGCCTTTCTAGTGCGACGCACCGCTCGCTGCCATCCTTCCTACGAACCTAGAAAAAAGCGACGCCGCACCCCCACCCGTACGCGGCATGTCGCTGCGTCCTCAGGCCAAGACTACGCGACTGCCAAAGGATTTCCGGGTGAGCCTGTTGCCCCTTTGATCGGTAGGGGGCTAAATATGAATGCGAACTTATATACCTTGTCAGCGGCAAGATGATCGAGCCGGACGTTTTCCAAGATGTGAATGCCGTTGCGGGTGATAAACATCTGATGCACGATAAAAGCAAGATTCGGGTCAGGATTCGGCACGACCTCGATTGCCCAACAATCGGCAGCGCCCACCGAAATGCCCTTCGATATCAACCAGTTTGCAGCCTCGACTCCGATCCCCGGTTCTCCTGAGTTAAAACGCGCGTTGTCTTTCATCCACAGCGCCTCGCCCCAGCCAGTGCGCCACATAGCAGCGCAGCCTTCGGTAACGTCGGCTTCGCTCATACCTTGACGCTGCAAACACGCCTTTAAATCCGCAACGGTGATTTCCTCGCCCTTGTCCAACATGCGGCCCTTCAGGCCCATCACGTCGAATAGAATGCCGCGCGTGAAGAACGGTTTGACGTTGTGTACGCCGAGCTTTTGAAGACCGTAGGCGCCAACCGTGCTGCCTTGCGCTTCGCTATTGTTGTGCAGATCGGTAGTCGAGAATCCGTTGTAGTACACCTCTTTGCTGCTCTCACCTGGTTTCCCGGTGCGGCAACCAATGTGGCCTAGACCGTCAAACTGAGTACCGACTTGGCCGATCTCCGTAGTGAGAATCTCGTCGTGCCACAGCGTTTGGTTCTTGCCATAGGCGCCACCCGTCGGTGCGCCGGGAATACGCAGCGCGAATACGCGCGCACCGAACAGCGGCATGCCCACCTCGTACACTCGTCCCAAGCTGTATACTTTGCCGCTCTTGATCTGGCTGGCCGCATCCATGGTCGTCTTGGGGCTCATCCAGTTAGTCGCACCAACCTGATCTTCCTTGCCCCACTTCGACGGCCACCACTTTTCGGCCATCGGTGTGCCTTCAATCCCGCCCTCGGCGGCGTGGGCCGGCTTGACCAGATCAAGCTCGTGCATGGCTACCGAGACTGCACCGGCAGCAGCACCAGCCATCGCAGCACCTTTGATGAATTCGCGCCTGCGCGGCGATTGCGGTTGTGCCAAGTCCGCCGTTATTTCCTCGCCCTGCACCCCCTCCAACCCTTGCTCTTGTTGCTCTAGACTCTTTTCGTCGCTCATGTTTTCCTCCGGGATTGTTCGCGCGCTGTCGCCTCGCCCGAGGTCGGAGCTACGCTCAACCAGACTGTACATCAGCCTAAAGTGTTATAACATTGCAATCGACCTACTACGCTGGCCCTCGCCTATGCCTTCGTGCACCGATATCGAACACGCACTGTCCGCACCGCAGCTGCTGGAACAGGCTGCGGCCATCTGTGAGCAGCGCGGCCAGCGCTTCACGCCCATGCGCCGGCAGGTGTTCGCGATCGTCGCCAGTGCGCGCAGTCCGCTAACTGCCTACAACATCTTGGACAAGTTGCTCGCTAGCGGCACCGAATCGGCGCCGCCAACGGTCTACCGCGCACTCGACTTTCTGCTGAAACAGAACCTGGTGCACCGTGTTGAATCGCTCAACGCGTTTCTGCCGTGTGCACAGCCGCGCGTGCATCATGACTGCCAGTTCTTGATTTGCACTGCTTGCGGAACAACTGAGGAGGTGGAAGTCGAAGGTCTCATGAACCGCTTGACGCGCGGCGCGAAGGGGCTAGGTTTTTCCATCAACGAGGCGATTGTCGAACTACGCGGAATGTGCGCGCGCTGTAGCAGCGCGCTCATTTCACTTGCGCGCGGCGGCGCCGCTAAGAAGAAGTTGGTCTAACTCGCCCTACCGTGCCGGCGCGATCAAGTCACACGGGCAACGACGGATCCAAGCGTGCGCGCTCGCGCCGCTGCTGCCGTTCCAGCGCGCGCTGCGCGAAGTAAGGTAAATCGCGCGCTAGGCTTTCTTGGATTACCGCACTCTCCAAGCCTTCGGCGACAAAGCTAAGTCGCGTGCGGCGATCTGCGCTGGGCCAAGCTTGCAACAGCAATGGCGGATGAAAAACATGCTGCACACCGTGCACTACCACCGGACCGGGCAGGCCATGAGCGTTGACGATGCCTCGCACGCGGTACATGATATCGCCATTGGACTGCACGCCGGTGTGCAACCAATCGTGGAACGCTTGCCAATCGACCGGTTCTTCGAGACTTACGCAGTAGGAAGCGATTGCGTCCTGCTCTGCATCCACACTAGCGGCGAGCCAAGCTTCGAATGCGCCCGCGCCACGCAGCGCATCGAACAAGCCGGCTCCAAGCAGATCGCCAGCCGCGACCAATCCATGGTTCGCGCGCAAGGTTGGGGCAGCAGCATTTAAACTCGCGATGCCGCTCTCCAGGCTTACAAGCGCTTGGGTATCTGCCAGATCGGTCCGATTGACAACGATCCGGTCAGCCATGGCGATCTGCTTGTGCACATGGTGCTCCGCGCGCAACCCCCGCGCTGCGTCTACCAAAACCACGTTGGAATCGAGGCGATAGTACTGCGTCACGAGCGCATTGTTAAGCAGCGTTTGCAGCACCGGCGCCGGATCGGCGTCATCGGCCGTCTCGATGAGCACGCGATCGAACTCGATGACGCCCGCGCTGCGCTTCGCATAGAAACGGCGCAGAGAATCCACCAAACCCGAGCGAGAAACGCAACACAAGCAACCGGTCGCGTGCGGCACCATCGGTCCCGTGATCCGGTCGCAGAGTTCATTGGCGACGGCTTGCTCGCCGTCTTCGTTAATGATCACGGCCCAGCGCGAGCCATCTTGCTCAAGCAAGCGGTTAATGAGCGTGCTCTTGCCGCTGCCGCGGGCGCCACCAATGACCGTTACCGGCAATCGGTCCGCCCCTTGATCGCATTCAAAGTTCAACATTGGGCCATGCTAGCGCAGTCAAGGAGTGTTATGACATTGCAAAAACATGACCAGTGGGCTCGCCCCTACTGAGGGGGCGAGCGCACGGAAGAAAAAAAAGGCCAAGAACTGGAGGAAGTCAATGCCCTGACCTTGAAGTTCGCGCCATCGAGCCAAAACTCGACGGGACCATTATGACCAGCCAATGAATGTTATGTTATTACATTCTGAGCGCCGATGCAAACGGCCCCCAGACTTGCGGTCCGCAAACTCAAAGTCCAATCTCAATAAAGGCTTAGAACCGCGCCAGAACATGGGGTAACCGCATCCGCAGCCA
>CADEHE010000013.1:77187-102465 GCA_902826775.1 uncultured Pseudomonadota bacterium
TCTCAATAAAGGCTTAGAACCGCGCCAGAACATGGGGTAACCGCATCCGCAGCCAACGGCGGAACAGCAGGCCACGCTCACAGCCGCGCGGAATAATGAGAAGGCCGCGCTTACAGCCGCGCGGCCGTGGCCGCCGCGACCAAGTCGCCGATGCGCTTGAGGAACAGGTTACCCATCTCGGGATAGAACCGGTTGGCGTCTTCGGAGGCCAGCACTAGCAGCCCGCCCAGATCGCCGTGCTTGAGCGGAATCAGCGCGAAGGAGCGCAGTTTTGCAGCATCCTCGCCAAACCAAGTCAAAGTCTCCTGAATCGGATGCTGCCCACACAGCGGGGCCGCCATGGCAAGCACAATGGTCGGAATCTGCGCTTCGACTTCGGCGAACTCCAAGCGCCCAGGCGGGGCGGCTTTTACACCCCAAATACGCATGGAAATGTGCGGTACGGTGAAATCGTCGCCCAAGTAGGAATACACGATGTCGAGCACGTGCTCGACATTGCGCGCGGCCAACAGTGCCACGGCGAAGCGATGCACTTTCTCGCCGATGGCGTCATTCTCCTCTCCGAACTGAATCAACTCCGCAAGCTTGCTCTCCAAGACGCGGTTCTTATCGCGCAGCGTCAGTACTTGGCGCTCGCTGATTGAAATGGTGCGCCCGCCATGCGGGTGCGGCAGCTGCATATCCGCAAGGAGCGGCGCATAGGCTTCAAAAAAATCAGGGTGATTACGCAGGTAAGTCGCAATTTGTTGCGGATCCAACGCCATAGATGGCCCTCGTTATAAGTTGATTTCTGCTTCGAACACGCGCTTGGCATCGCCGGTCAGCCAAACCGGCTCCCCCTCCTTCGCCCAGCTAATCAACAACTCCCCGCCGCGCGTGGCGACGCGAACAGTTTCGTCCAGCAAGCCGCGCATGCGCCCTGCCACCACAGCAGCACACGCTCCTGTGCCGCAAGCCAAGGTTTCGCCCGCACCACGCTCCCAAACGCGCAGTTTAATATGGCCACGATCGAGAACCTGCATAAAGCCGGCGTTGACACGCGCCGGGAATGCGCGATGCCGCTCGATGCGCGGGCCTTGAGCGGCAACGGGCGCGCTCTGCACATCCTCGACGATCTGCACCGCGTGCGGATTGCCAAGCGAGAGCACGCTGATCTGCAGCGTTGCATCCTCCAGCGGCAGCGCGTAGGTGAGTTGCCGTTGCGGCGCGTCGAAGGGCACGTCGTTTGGATCGAAGCGGGGCACGCCCATGTTGACCGTCACGCGATCGCCATCGGCAAAGCGCGGACTGATGATTCCGGCTTTGGTTTCGACGCGAATTTCGTCTTTGGCGGTCAAGCCTTGATCGCGCACGAACTTCATGAAACAGCGCGCGCCGTTGCCGCAGTGTTCGACTTCACCACCGTCGGCATTGAAGATGCGATAGCGAAAATCGGTGTCGCTGCGCGTCGGCGCTTCCACGACCAGCACTTGATCGCAACCCACGCCCAGATGGCGGTCGGCGAGAAAGCGCACTTGCTCGGCGCTCAGCGCTAAGCACTGTCGCACGGCGTCGATGACGACGAAATCATTGCCGTTGCCGTGCATCTTGCTGAACTTAATCTTCACCGCTCTCTCTTCAGACTCCACCATCTAGCTTTGGGTTTGCCGTTCGGCTCTGCCTGCTGCCCGCTCGGCGCTTCCTTCTCAACATGCCGCGCCATTATAAAGTCATCCATCACAAACCCTTCGCCGATGTCTTTCACGACGGACTCGCAGATGGCAAAGCCGTGTTTCTCGTACGCGCCAATCGCCTGCGCATTGTTCTTGTTGACTGCGAGCACCAGCCATGTCTTTCCCAGCCGCGCCGCGAGCTTTGCCGCATTGTCGATCAGTTTGCCGCCGACGCCGCCGCGTTGGGCCTCGTTGTGCACGTAAAGTTTGTCGAGCTTGAGTTCGTCGCTGCGCTCGCTCAGCACGCAGGCGCTGAAGGCGATGATGCGCCCAGCAACCGTCGCCTTGTGCCACCATACGTCGTCGCGCCGCAATTCCGCGGCGATCACGTCGGGCGCGTAGCGCTGGGCGAGCATGTAAGCGATCTGCTCTACCGTGATGATACTGGGGTAGTGCTTGTGCCACACTTCATGGGCTAGCGCGCGCACCGCTTCGATATCGGCTGCGGCTAAGGTACCGATGCTTACCTGATTGGAGGTTGGTCTGGCTGCAGTCATTTGCGCGGATAGAGCTTGAGTTCGCCCGGCGGACGCGTTTTGAAGCGCCGATGGGCCCAAAAATATTGATCCGGTATTTCCAAACAGCGCGCTTCGACGAATTCGTTCATTCGGCGCGTGTCGGCCTCGACGTTCTCACTCGGAAAGTTCTCCCACGCGGGATAAAACTGCGCGACATAGCCGCGCCGGGTTTGCTTGGTCACCAGCGGCACGACCTTGGCGCTGGCTACGCGCGCCAAGCGCGACAGCGCGGTGACCGTCGCCGCCGGCACGCCGAAGAACGGCACGAAAATGGAATCGCGCTTGCCGAGATCTTGGTCCGGGAGGTAGTACAGCGGCACGCCCGCGCGCAGTGTCTTGATGATTGCGCGGATGCCTTCGTGACGATGAAATAACACCGGGCCGAAACGGCTGCGCCCTGCCAGCATCAGCTTATTGATGATCGGATTGCGCTGGCGCCGGTACACCGATGCGACTTTGTGATCGATCGAAAGCCGCACGCCACCCATATCGAGCCCGGCAAAATGCGGCGCGAACCAAATGACCGGCTGCCCTTGCAGGCGCAGCCAATGCTCGATGCCTTCGATCTGCACGTAGCGTTTGATGCGCGCGGCGCTGCCCCACCATAGCAACGGCTGTTCGAGAAACGCTCGGCCCCAAACAATGAAATTGCGCCGCACCGCGCGCGCTCGTTGCGCCGTGTCAAGCTGTGGGAAGCAAAGCTTCAGATTGACATGGGCAACACCGCGCCGCTCGGCGCCGAACCAGTACAGCAGCCGTCCGACGCCGCGGCCCAAGGCGGCGAGCACGCGTGTCGGTAAAAAGTGCATTCCCCAGGCAAGGCCAACGCCGATATACGTGCCGAGCGCGGACAAACTCATTGCGGACGCACGGGCACACCGTCAACAGGAAAAGCGGCGACCCCTGGCGGCACATCGCTCTCCTGAACTGTGCGTGCCGGCGCTTCGCTTCTTGCATCATTCGCGGCGGTCGCGGCAGCGGGCGCGGCGACGCCGGGGGGAATCTTGTAACGGTTGTAGCTCCACAAGTACTGCTCGGGGCGGCGGCGCACCAGGGACGCTATGCTCTGATTCAAACAAAGCGCGCCTTCTGCAGGAGTATATCCCTGCAAATAAATAGGGTTGTCGTAAAACAGCTTATACCCTTTGCTGTAAGGCAAGCGCTCAGCATAAAAGGGAAGCACGGTGGCACCGGTCGCCTGCTGCAGACGCGCAACCAAGGTCATAGTGTAGGCGGGGCGGCCAAAGAAATCCGCCCAGACGCCCTCCCCGGCCCCCGGAGCTTGGTCTGGCAGAATGCCGACCGCGCCGCCCTGCTTGAGCGCTTTGAACATCATGCGCACACCGCGGGTGTTCGCCGGCGCCATTTGTGCATCGTCGCGGCCGCGCCCGGCATTCATCATCGGTTCGAGCAAGCGCGAGCGCGGCGGGCGATAGAGGAAGACCACTGGCATTAGCGAACTCACGTAGCGTCCGGCCATTTCGAAATTCCCCAAATGCGGCGTAACGAAAATGATGCCACGCCCCGTCGCGCGTGCCGTTTCGACGTGCTCCATCCCTTCCACTTCACGCACTAGCTTTAACAACGCTGGGGAGGAGCGCAGCCACATCATCGGCAGTTCGAGTGCCGCTTTGCCTTGTTCGCCGATCGCTGCGCGCTTGAGCCGCGAAAACTCGCGTTGATCCGAGGTGAGGTTTGCCTGACTCAGATTACGCAGCAAACGGCGCCGGAATTTGCGACGGATCAGGTAAGTGATCCAGCCGCCGGCCGCGCCGATCGCGTGCAGCGCGCGCAGCGGCATATGGGCCAGCACGCGTGCCGCGGCGAGCGTCAATAATGCGCCTGGCTCAGACACGTTGTTCTGCTAGAATTATGGCGTTACCTAACGAGTATGTACCTGATTTCAAGAGGAAAATATGAGCGAATTCTTATTCACGTCAGAATCGGTATCCGAAGGCCATCCAGACAAAGTTGCAGATCAAATTTCGGATACGGTTTTGGACGCGATTCTAGCCCAGGACCCCACCGGCCGCGTAGCGTGCGAAACGCTAGTGAGTACGGGTTTAGTCGTGATCTCAGGCGAGATCACGACCAAGGGTCACATCAACTACATGGAACTGGCGCGCGAAACCGTGCGCCGCATTGGCTACGACGATTCCGACATCGGTTTTGACTACAAATCCTGCGCGGTGCTGACCGCGATCAATCGCCAATCGCCCGACATCGCACAAGGCGTGAACGAAGGCCAAGGCTTGGATCTCGATCAAGGCGCCGGCGATCAGGGCCTAATGTTCGGCTACGCCTGCAACGAAACCGCGCAATTGATGCCCATGCCGATCTACTACGCGCACCGCATCATGCAACGCCAAGCCGAAGTGCGCCGCGACGGCCGCCTAAAATGGCTGCGCCCGGACGCAAAATCGCAGCTCACGGTTAAATACGAAAACGGCAAGCCGGTCGGCATCGATACCGTGGTCGTTTCCACGCAGCATTCGCCCGACGTCTCGCACGCGCAACTTTCCGAATCGGTGATCGAAGAAATTATCAAGCCGGTCCTGCCGAAAGAAATGCTCAAAGGCAACGTGCGCTACTTGATCAACCCGACCGGGCGCTTCGTCGTCGGCGGCCCGCACGGCGATTGCGGCTTGACCGGCCGTAAGATCATCGTCGATTCCTACGGCGGTGCGGCGCACCACGGCGGCGGCGCGTTTTCGGGCAAAGATCCTTCCAAAGTCGATCGCTCGGCCGCCTATGCAGCCCGGCACGTCGCGAAGAACGTCGTCGCGGCGGGCTTGGCGGATAAGTGCGAAGTGCAAGTCGCTTACGCCATCGGCGTGGCCAAGCCGGTGAGCTTGATGGTCAATACCTCCGGCACCGGCAAAGTGAGCGACGAGCGCATCGCTGAGCTGATCAACGCGCACTTCGATCTGCGCCCGAAAGGCATTATTCAGTCGCTCGATCTGCTGCGCCCGATCTACTTGAAAACCGCCGCCTACGGACATTTTGGCCGTGACGAACCGGAATTTACTTGGGAAGCACTGGACAAGGCGGATGCACTGCGGCAGGCGGCGGGGCTGAAGGGGGCGCGGCCGGTGTTGGTGGCGTAGTCCCGCTGCTGTCGGAAGCGGGAACATAGCGCAAGCAGCCTCCCCTTCCGATTGCCGCACCCGTTCCGTTCCAGCGCTGGCCGGATGCGGAATCTCTGATAACACATCTTGCTAGACTGTTATCACTCACCCAAATCAGCCTGACCGAAAACGAATACGCGTCCGCGAAACGCGAAGCGAAACGGCTTGGCATTTCGCTCGCGGACCTGTTGCCGCGCTCCTTGCGCACGATGCTGCCGGCCGATCGTTCGAAGCCGTGGATGCGCTACGCCGATGTGATCGAATCAGGCGATCCGAATTCCAGCCGCGGCATCGACGACATTGTGTGTGGGCGTAAGGATTAGAACTTACGTCGACACGGCGGCTTTCATCGCGTTTCTCGACCGCTCAGACAAACATCACGCGCTCTTGCGCCGTCTTTCTTGCACGCTAGCACGCTAACCACAACCACCCTGGTGGTGGCGGAGGGTCACGGTTGGTGCTTGCGCCGCTACCACCGTTCACGCGCGTTGTAGTTTGACCATGATCGAGGATCTGAAGCCGGTGACTGTCGTGCCGGTCGGGAGCACGGAACTCGCAGGTGCAACCAAAGTGCTGCGCAAGTTTTCCGCCCTGAACCTTGCGCGAACCGACGCAGCTGGCCTGTATCTAATGCAAGCGCTGCGAATCAAGCAGTGCTGGTCAAGCGATTTCCACCTCGGCTTGACAGACGCAACGCTCGCCACGGACGGTAAATGAAAACCAGCCGTTTCATTTCTTCACGTACAGATTCATATACTCATGCCAGCCAACTACGATAAGTATGATTCCGAGCCAATTCTAAGCCTATCATCCAAGTAGTATATGGCACGATTGTGATGCAAGCGTCAACTAGTCACCCCTCGCGCCACGATCTATAATGCGCATGCCTTTGAGGAGCGTTGCGACGGGTTCCACCCCGCCAGGCTCGAAGTGCTTCCCAGATTGAACGACGCTCGTTAACCGGTAGTTTGCGGTTGGCGAGTGCTCCACTCCCTCCCCGCGTTTTGAGAAAGGTCCACACCATGAACGCTGTGACCGATAAAGTCACCAAAGATTTTCACGTTGCCGATCTGTCGCTTGCCGACTGGGGTCGCAAAGAAATCAACATCGCCGAAACGGAAATGCCCGGCTTGATGGCGACCCGCGAAGAGTTCGCACCCACGCAGCCGCTGCGCGGCGCCCGCATTGCCGGCTCGTTGCACATGACGATCCAGACCGCGGTGCTGATCGAAACGCTGCAAGCACTCGGCGCGCAAGTACGCTGGGTTTCTTGCAACATTTACTCGACGCAAGATCACGCTGCCGCCGCGATCGCCGCGCGCGGCACACCGGTGTACGCCTACAAGGGCGAGACGCTGGAAGAGTATTGGGATTTCACCCATCGCATTTTCGAGTGGCCGAACGGCGAGCAAGCCAACATGATCCTCGACGACGGCGGCGACGCGACTCTGTTGCTGCATCTAGGCACACGCGCTGAATCGGATGCCTCGGTGCTGAATCATCCCACGAGCGAAGAAGAAACGGTGCTGTTCGCTTCGATCAAGAAGCGCCTCGCCGCGCAGCCCGGCTGGTATTCGCAGCGCCTGAAACACATCAAAGGCGTGACCGAGGAAACCACCACCGGCGTCAAGCGCCTCTACCAAATGGCCAAAGACGGCAAGCTTGCCTTCCCGGCCATAAACGTCAACGACTCGGTCACGAAATCGAAATTCGATAATTTGTACGGCTGCCGCGAATCGCTGGTGGACGGCATAAAGCGCGCCACCGACGTGATGGTCGCGGGCAAGATCGCGGTCATCGCCGGGTACGGCGATGTGGGCAAAGGTTCGGCACAGGCGCTGCGCGCGCTTTCCGCGCAAGTTTGGGTTACCGAAATCGATCCGATTTGTGCGTTGCAAGCGGCGATGGAAGGCTACCGCGTCGTCACCATGGACTACGCTGCGGATAAGGCCGACATTTTCGTCACCGCCACCGGCAACTTCCACGTGATCACGCACGATCACATGAAGAAGATGAAGAACAATGCGATCGTCTGCAACATCGGCCACTTCGACAACGAAATCGACGTCGCCGGCGTCAAACAGTACAAGTGGGAAAACATCAAGCCGCAAGTCGACCATATCATCTTCCCCGACGGCAAGCGCATCATCATGCTGGCCGAAGGCCGCTTGGTGAACCTGGGCTGCGGCACCGGCCACCCGTCCTACGTGATGTCCTCGTCATTCGCGAACCAAACCATCGCGCAGATCGAGTTGTTCACCAACACAAAGGAGTACCCGGTTGGCGTTTACGTCCTGCCCAAGCATCTCGACGAGAAAGTCGCACGCTTGCAGCTCAAGACCTTGAGCGCGCAATTGACGGAGCTGAGCGATCAGCAAGCGCGCTACATCGGCGTGCACAAAGAAGGTCCATACAAACCGGATCACTATCGATACTAGGTAAGTAAACTGATGGGTGGGACGTAAAGAGGCGCGCGCCTAACTAGCGTTTCACCCGTCGTCTTTGTATCCGCCTCGCCACTTTCACTGTCCGATGCCGCGCACTTTCAGCTTTGAGTTCTTCCCTCCGAAAACGCCGGAAGGCGCGGCCAAGCTGCGCGCCACGCGGCAACAGCTGGCGCAATTGAAGCCGGATTTCTTTTCGGTGACATTCGGCGCAGGCGGTTCGACGCGCGACCGGACTTTGGAGGCAGTGCTCGAGATACAGCGCGACGGACTAGAAGCGGCGCCGCATTTGTCTTGCATCGGCGCCAACAAAAACGATGTTCGCACTGTGCTCAAGCAATACATGGCGGCCAACATTCGCCATATCGTCGCGCTGCGCGGGGATCTGCCCTCAGGCGAGGTCGATGTCGGCGATTTTCGTTTTGCCAACGAACTGGTGGAGTTCATCCGCGCCGAAACGGACAACCACTTCCGCATCGAAGTGGCCTGCTATCCGGAATTTCACCCTCAGGCCAAAACTCCTCGCGACGATCTACAGAATTTCAAACGCAAGATCGATGCCGGCGCGGACGCGGCAATCACTCAGTATTTCTTCAACGCCGACGCGTACTTCGAGTTCGTCGACGAAGCGCGCGCGCTCGGGGTCGAGGTGCCGATCGTACCGGGCATCATGCCGATTGCGAATTTCACGACTTTGGCGCGCTTCTCGGATACCTGCGGGGCGGAGATCCCGCGCTGGATCCGCTCCAAGCTGCAGAGCTACGGCGACGACGCCGCCTCGATTCGCGCTTTTGGCCTGGATGTGGTCACCGGCTTGTGCGATCGGCTGTTATCGCAGGGTGCACCGGGCCTACATTTCTACACCCTGAACCAGGCTGGGCTTGCTTGCACGATTTGGCAGCGGCTAGGGCTCTAGTCACTGAACTTACTGGCCGCATGTGCGCGGCAGGATTTGCCTTAGGTCCGCTATTACCGCTTCACTCCTAGCTCCGCATACAGACGTTCTACTAACGCCCGCAACTCGCCGACTTCCTCGCGCAGCTCGCTGAGGTTGGTCTTCAGCGAAGCCACCTCGGAGATCGAAAGCGCATCCGCTTCGTTAACCGCGCTGCGTGCGCTCAAGGCTTCGACGTTGATCGGCCCGCTCAGCAGATGCGCGTAACGGTGTTCGCGCGAACCCGGCTGCTTCGGCAGCTTCTGTACCAATACGCCAGCCGCGCGCGTTTCCAATTCCTCCAAATGGACTTCTAGTGCGGAGATGTCGGAGAAGCGATAAATGCGCTCGCCGTTGATGCGCAGTTCCCCTGGCGTTTGCGGTCCGCGCAACATCAATACCGCCAGCAGCGCGAGAAACGGTTGGGTGAGTTTCAACACGCGCCCGGCGTTATGTTCATAGCGCGCGACACGCCCGCCGGTGGATTCGATTACTAAGGTGTGATGACGCAGCGAGTCGAGCGCCATTTGCACTTCGCTTTCGCTCGCGTTGATGACCGGATCGCGCGCACTTTTCTGGTTGCAGCCGGACAGCAAGGCGTTCAACGTAAGCGGGTAGTTGTCCGGTGTCGCGGCTTCTTTCTCGATCAGCACGCCGAGCACGCGTGTTTCGAGCAGGGAAAGGGGTGTGGTGGCTGGATTGAACACGTAGCGTAGCGCGATACAAGAAGGCGGGGGTGTAGTGTATGGCTTGCTCGGCCGCCGCACAATCGGGTGCACTATACCGTGATCTGGCAGAATTGCCGTCTTACGGAGGAAATATGCCGAGATACTGGAACGAAGTCGGGCTGGAATTCACCACTTCGAACGAGGCAGCGGTGCGGGCGTTCGACCAGAGCATCCGCTCCTACGCCACATTCAGACGCGACATCGGCGAGCACCTCAAAGCCACCTTCGCCGCCGACCCCAACATGGTGATGGCGCATGTGCTGAAAGGCTACTTCTTTCACTACATGGGCATGCGCCCGCTCATCGCCAAGGCGGAAAAATGCCTAGCCGATGCGGAAGCCGCCAGCATCGGCTGCAGCCCGCGCGAGCGCAACCACATCGAAGCGCTGCGCGTGTGGTGCAAGGGCGACTACCGCGCCGCCATCGATATCTGGGAGCGGACGTTGCTCGAGTATCCACGCGATTTTTTGGCGCTCAAACTCGCGAACTATCTGCATTTCTATATCGGCGATTCCGCCAATGTGCGCGATAGCGTCGCGCGCGTGCTGCGCGCTTGGGACCACGCCATGCCGGGCTACGCCCTGGTGCGCAGTCTGTACGCGTTCGGCTTGCAGGAAAACGGCGCGCTTGCCGAAGCGGAAAGCATCGCGCGCGCCTCACTCGAAACCGATCCGCTCGACGGCTGGGCGGTGCACACGCTCGCGCATGTGATGGAAGCACAGGACCGGCACGAAGAGGGCATCGCGTTTTTAAGCGGCTGCGAAGCGCATTGGGATAGCGGCAACAATTTCCGCTACCACCTGTGGTGGCACCGCGCCCTATTCCACGTCGATTTGCAGCAGTACGACGCCGCGCTGGAACTCTACGATCAACGGCTGTGGGACGCGAAGTCGGATGAGTACTTGGATCTGTGCAACGATGCGTCGCTGCTGCTGCGGCTGGAACTCGCCGACGTGAACGTCGGCGATCGCTGGCCGGCGCTGTTCGAGAAAGTGAAAAGCCGCGTCGATGATCACATTTTCTGTTTCGTCGACGCGCACATGATGATGGCGTTAGCGGCGCAAGATCCCGCCGCCGCCGACAGCATGCTCGCTTCCCTGCGCGATCAAGCCATGCGCGGGCACAACACCACGGCAGCCGTTACCCGCGAAATTGGCTATGCAGTGTGCCAGGCAATTGCAGCTCATCGAATCGGCGATTTTGCTTCCGTCGTCAAACTGCTCACGTCAAATCGCTATCGGATACGCGCGATAGGCGGTAGCAACACTCAGCGTGACATATTCTTTCAGTTGCTTGTCGACGCCGCGGTGAGGAACAAGCAATATGCTCTGGCGCAAGCGCTGTTGTCAGAATACATGGCACGGCGTCCACACAACGGTTGGGCTGCGAGAATCCACCATCGAGCAGAGATTTGACTTCGCGGGTAGCTTTGATGCCGGCGACCGCCATAGAATGACGCGAGTGCGCATTGTCAAGACAGTGCGAGAAATACCCTTGCCGTGCAAGCGAAAAGTGATGCGCGTATTTTTCTCGGCGCTGTCAATCCTATTGATTGCTTGCCCTAGCAGTAACGTACCGAGCGTAGTCGCACACGGATCAGTCACGCACACCGAACTACCCGGCAGCGACGCTGGCTCCGGAGGGTCTGGCGACCCTGCACCGCCCAAGCCCACGTCGTATGTGGGCCCGTTGCGCGCACTCCCTAGTTTGCCTGGCCCTCACATTGTTCAAATCGAGAGCTTAGGAGACAACGAGTGGTTGACGCTGCCGATGCCCGCGCCCGATCCTAAGTGGGGACGATCGACCGGCAGAAGCTGGGGCGGCAAGAGTTTATCTTACGCACATAATTTGCGTGGCGCATTTTACTACGGTGAAGGACCGCACGCGTATGTGTTGCCGAACGGGCACGCGCATGACGATTTGTGGTTTTACGACATCAACCAAAACCGCTGGCTGTGTTTGTTCCCAGGAAATCAGATCGCTACGTTCAATGAACGCGTAAAGATGGGGGCGTTGCGCATTTCCGAACTGGGCATTCTGGAGGATGAAACAGGTCGACCCGTTCCTTTGCATCCGCTGGTTCACGCCTGGGGTTACACGTTTTACGATTCTCACCGCGGCGAGTTCGTTTTTTATGGAGATCCGAGATTTAAGACTTTCCTTTTGGCAGCATACGAGATTCCGTTTCGTGGAACCCTGATCAAAGAAGGCGCCGATGCACTGATAGAACAGCGCAAGGACAAACGCTCTATGCCCATGGGCCCGTGGCGGTACAACATCGCGGAGGGCGCGTTCAAGCTGGAACGTCTCGGGGACGGGGCGAACAGTCTAATGCCCCCAGGCGAAGACTATGCGCAGTTTTTGCCAATCAAAGATGGGCGCTACATCTTTCTCGGAAGAAGCGGAGTGTACTTCTACGACCCTGAACGGAAAGGTTGGGCCAAGGCCTCCTCCCTCGGAGTTCGGCCGCCCGGCTACGATCACGGCAGTGTCTATGATCCGATCCGCAATTTCGTGTACATGGGTGGGGGAATCACGAATCAACCGGAGGATGCTCAGACGCTGTATGTCTATGACGTTGAGAGAGCAACTTGGACCAGACCTCAAACTAGCGGCACCCCACCCAGGAGCATGACCTCAAACGTAGCCTCATTAACTTACGACACCATCAACGACAGAGTTCTCGTGTTTCACGTCCATGGCACGTTCTCTCTTAATCTCGTAACCTACGAGTGGATACGCATGGCGCACTTTCCGGAGAACGCAAGCGGGAAAACAATTGCGGCCTATTACGACCCTGTTTTGAACGCCCACTTTGTTTTCCTCGCAAGCGACGGACAGGATGATGGAAAAATGCTGGTCTATCGTCTTAAGAAACCGTAGTTGCTCAGATGCGCTCTTCTCGCCGTAGTACATAGCAAACTCTATTTGGAGATCGATCCCAGGACAGAATCGACGGGCCTAACCGGGTTGAGTACTTCGAGAATCTTGCTTCTGCTCGTTTCACCGGATGTGATCGAGACTTGACGCGATGGCACACCGAAGAGCGCCGCCAGGAACCTTCTTAAGGCTTCGTTCGCGGCGCCTTCCACCGGCGCTGCAGCCACTTTGATCTTCAGTGCATCCCCGTGCAGGCCAACGATCTGCGTTTTCTTGGCGCCCGGCTGAATGTGCAGCCGCAGTGTGAGGCGCGTGCGCGATGCATCGTAGCGATACCAACTCATGCGCCCAACTGTAACGCACGCCGCGCCTGGCGGCCAAACTTTTGTTGACGGGAACGCCGCCACCCTGCCCCGCAGCAAATAGCAAACATCAGGCTCATCGTTGACGACTTGACAGTGGTGCTAGAGCAGAAGCCGTCGGAGAGCATCTCGGGCGGTGCTGCTCAATGCTTTGAGCGAGAGCCCGCGGTTTGTCGCGTCAGCGGGCTTACGCCGGAACCTCACAAGGCGCGCGTACGGCCTGCCTGCGCCGCTTCACTCGTCGACTTGCACCCAGCGCGTGCCGTCGAAGCGCGCCAAGCGCATTTGCTCGACCGGCGCGAAATCGCTCGCACTGGTATTGATCTTAATACCAGGCAAGAGCATCGGCACCGATACCTCTTTCAAGTTCGCCGCTTGCTTCATGACTTCAGTTCGCGTGAGCGTGGCGCCGCAGCGCTGGAGGATCTCCGCCAAGAGATAGGCGCTGGTATAGCCGTGCACGTTGTACATGTCGGCTGGATTGCCGTCTGGATAGTAGGTTTTCATCCACGCCAGGTACGCTTTGGTTTCTGCGTCGTCTTGCCATTGCGGATCGAACGGATCCTTGAGGTAGGTCGCGGACAAGAGTCCCTTCGCCTTTTCCAAGCCCGCAGGCTTGAGCACGGATTCGACTGAAGTAACCGGGTATGCCACAAAGTGCAGCGGCCGCCAGCTCATATCGTGAACTTTTCGGATCGTCTGCGCCGCGAACTTGGGCGTAGCAAACGCAAATAGCGTATCGGCGCCGCTGGTCTGCAGCGCGATGATCTGCGAATCGATGGACGGATCGGTCACTTCGTATGACTTTTCCGCCACGATCATGGCACCAGCCGCAGGTCCGAGCGCATCGCGCAGCGCTTTAAGATAATCCTTGCCGAAATCATCGTACTGATACAACACCCCAATCTTGGCATTAGGCTGCTTCTTCAGTAGATAACGGACATAAAGCGAGGCGTCGACTTTTTGCGAAGGCGGCATCGCCATCGTCCAAGGATAGCGCTTCGGATCGTTCCACTTGAAAGAAGCGCTCGTGATCAACAATTGTGGGACTTGCTTCGCGGAGAGATATTTTTGCGTGGCACTGTTCACCGCCGTGCCGAGCGAACCGAAGATCAAGAACACGCCGTCCTGTTCGACCAGCTTGCGCGTTTGCTCGACTGCTTTCGGCGGCGAGTAGCCATCGTCGAGCGACAGAAAATTGATCGTGCGGCCGTTGATGCCGCCTTTGGCGTTGATTTTGGCGAAATAAGCCGCCTGGGCTTTGCCGATCGTGCCGTTCGAGGACACCGGACCGGAATAGGGCATGGTCTGGCCGATCTTGATTTCGCTCGCGCTTACCCCCGGCACGCTAGATCCAGCGGCAAAGAGCGTCGCCGCAATGAGAAACACGCTCGCACATGCCAAGAGATAGGCCACAAACCGCTTCGCGCCGTACCTGATATCTCTCACGGTTTCTCTCCTCAATCGCGGCTGCATATGATAAGCGCCCGGCGCGCTACTGGGAACCAAACTGAACCTCGCGAGCGCTCGCGTTTGGCGGCCCAAAAACGAAAACGCGCCGCAAGCGGCGCGTTTTGTCGATGCCAGTTTAGTAAAGCCCGCGTTGGCTAAACGTCCTACGCGGCTGCGCGCTTGCGTTTCGCCTCGGCCGCCTTCGCGTGCATGGCGGCGTAAGCGTTATGCGCGGCGGCTTCGGCTTCGCCGACTTTGACGTTGTAGCCTTGATCGGCCAGCACCGAGCCGAGCGCCGAAAGACACAACATCACGTTATCCGCGCGGCAGGAATAGCCCATCAAGCCGAAGCGCCAAATCTTGCCGGCAAGCGGCCCGAGCCCGGCGCCGATTTCAAGTTGGAACTCCGATAGCAGCGTGCGGCGCACCGCGGCTTCGTCGACGCCTTCCGGTACCATTACCGCGTTCATCTGCGGCAATTGATGCTGGGGTTTTACCAGGAACTTAAGCCCCATTGCTTCCAAACCTGCTTTCAGCGCGATGTGATGACGCTGATGGCGCGCCCAGGCATTTTCCAAACCCTCTTCGTGCAGGAGCAACAACGACTCGTGCAACGCGAACAAACCGTTGGTCGGCGCCGTGTGGTGGTAGGTGCGCGTGGTGTTGCCCCAGTAACCGAGGATCAAATTCAGATCCATGAACCAGCTATGCACTTTCTCTTTGCGGTTCTTCACGAAATCGACCACGCGCTCGCTGTAAGAAACGGGCGAAAGTCCCGGCGTGCAGGAAATGCATTTCTGGCTCGCCGAATAGACCGCATCGATTCCCCATTCATCCACTTTCACGGGAGAACCACCTAGCGAAGTCACCGCATCGACGATCACCAAGGCATCGTACATGTGCGCAAGCGCCGTCAGCGCTTTGGCATCCGACTCGCAACCGGTAGACGTTTCCGCATGCACAAACGCAACCACGCGCGCATCGCGATTCTTCTTTAGCGCATCCTCGATCTTATTCGGATCGACCGGCTCGCCCCACGCATCTTCTACCACCACCGCTTTGCCGCCGGCACGCTCGACGTTCTCGATCATGCGGCCGCCGAACACGCCGTTGCGGCCGACGATGACTTTATCGCCCGGCGCCACCATGTTGACGAAGCAAGACTCCATGCCCACCGAACCAGGACCGGAAATCGGGAAAGTCAGCGGATTCTCGGTCTGATAGGCGTAGCGCAACAGCAGTTTGAGTTCCTCCATCATGCCAACAAACGCCGGATCGAGATAACCAATTGCAGGAACGCTCATCGCCGCCAGCACGCGCGGATTGATCTCCGACGGGCCGGGCCCCATCAAGGTGCGTTGCGGCGGATGGAAGGAGACTATTTTCTTTGCCGGATCAACATGTTTCATTTTCTTTACACCTCTTCAATAAACAACAAAAGCGCGCCTAGCGCGCGCTTTAACCTTATCAATGATAGCAAATGACCCGTTTTCGGGCGAGGACGAAGAGCCGCACCGAGCCTGAGGCGCTCCAAGCCGATTGCGCCCAAATGCGCATGCGTTACCGATCCGTTGCACTGGGACGGGTAGCGTAGCGCTCGCGCCCGCGACGGGCGCTCAACCGCCCAAAGGAGGCCACGCTCGACTTCTTACGAACATGGCAGCGCAGTATCCGAAGCCGGCAACATCGTCTCGGCACTCCCTACTTCTTGTCTCCGACGAGACATGAACCGAGTGCGACATACTGACGCGGTCCTGTTCCGGCCTTTACCACATCGCGCAAATAGCTACGGCAATTTACGCAGGATCGAGCACCCGCAACTCCATCCCGCGCACGAAATCTTTCACCCGCGGCCGGTACGCCTGCATATGCGGTGCCACCGAGTGCGCTTTGAGCGCGGCAAGGTTTTCCCACTTCTCGATGATGACGACTTTGTCGGCGCCGATCTTGGCTTGGTTCGGCAAATCGATTTGCGCGTCGATGGCCGGGCCGTATTCGATGCAGCCGTTCTCCGCGCGCACATCAGGAATGAGCTTGCGGAATTCAGCAAGAAATTTCTCGCGCGTGCCCGGTGCGAGTTCGATGGTGGCGATGACGTGGATCATTGCGACGGCTTCCTTTTTTGTCACTCCCGCGCAGGCAGGAATCGAAGTTAAAGAGGGGTAGATTCCCGCCTGCGCGGGAATGACGAATGCTGCGTATCGTCGGCGACCGTCCGACGCCAATCCGGCGCAGCGCCCATCAACGGCTTCATCGCCGTCAGCAGACTGGAAAAAATCTTGTTGTTTTCGGCTTCCATCTCCGCGAGTTTTTGCTTCAGCTTCCAGCGCTGCATCGGCATGGCGAAACACGCGGGACAATTCTCGCTGATGACCGGCAACTCGGCCGCCTGGGCAAAGGCGCGCGTTTGCCGCTCGCGCACGTAGACGAACGGCCGGATGATGCGCAAATCGCCGTCGTCGTTCACATAGTGCGCACTCATTGTGCGTAATTTCCCGCCGAACAGCGTGCTCATGAAAAACGTTTCGGCCAGATCGTCGAGATGTTGAGCAAGGGCCAGCACGTTGTAGCCCTCGCGCCGCGCCGCGCCGTACAGCAGGCCGCGCCGCATACGCGAGCAGAACGCGCAGAACGAGGGGTTATCCATCTTCTCTTGCGCCAGCGCGACGACGTTCATCGTTTCGTAGAAATACGGGATGCCGAGTTTCGGCACGTAGTCTTTCAGCGCCTGCGGATGGTATTCCGGCGATTGCGGATCGATCGTAGCGGCGGCGAGTTCGAACTTCACCGGCGATTTTTCTTGCAAGTGCAGTAGCGTGTGCAGCAGCGACAAACTGTCCTTGCCGCCGGAGAGGCCGAGCAGAATGCGATCGCCGGGGCGGATCATTTGATAGTCGCCGATGGCTTTGCCGGCGAGCGCCAGCAGTGAGCGCGGTGGTTTGGTGCGACCAATACTATCTAGTGGTATCTGCTCGTTAGGCGCATTCATGCTTATTCCCCAGTATCTACAATGACTAGTATCTCATCCTGAAGACTTCGTATCCGACCGATTCGCAATCAGGATAAACATCCGGCTTTTGCGTCGAGACGCGCGCGGCGAGCACGCCGGGTTGCGCCAAGCACGCGTTCATGAGTGCCTCGCAAAAAGTCTCTTGCAGATGCCAATGGCCTTGCCCGACCAGCGCTTTGATCGTCGTCGGCAAAAAATCGTAGTTGACCACGGTGTCGATGTGGTCTTCAGTGGATTTGCGTTGCGCGACGTACAGATCCGCGTTGACGATGAGGCGCTGCTTCTGCGTCTTCTCGAAGTCGTGCACGCCGATCGAGGCGTCGATCACATAGTTCTTCAAAAAGATGCGGCTGACCTGCTGCGAACCAAACGGGTTCAGCCAAGGCGCCAACAAAGTTTCGGGGAGTTCTTGTTTCATCCGGATAGCCTAGCACGCGGGGCAACGCATGGTCCCTTTGCTTCGATCACCACGTCGCGGCGATCGAACGCTTCGCGCACGATGCCGAAGCAGCACGCCGCCTTACCCATTGCGGCGCCCCGCTTCAAACATCACATCGCGCGCGGTGGGCATCAAATGCTGTCCGCCATCGACGACTATGGTTTCGCCGGTAACCGCGCGCGCGTGCACCAAATACGAAACCGCCTCGGCGATATCCGCCGGCGTCGCGCCGTAACCGAGTGCAGCCAGCTGCTGGCTGCGCGCGAAGTTGGCGTCGCTTTGATGCTTGCTCGGCAGCGACACGCCGGGGGCGACTGCGTTCACGCGCACGCGCGGCGCATACGCCATGGCGGCCAGGCGCGTTGACTGCGCCAACGCTAATTTGCTCACCGTGTAAGTAAAAAAATCCGGGTTAAGCGCGGCCACCTTTTGGTCGACGATATTGACTACGCTGCCCTGCTCGTTTGCCGGTATCTGCCGCGCGAATTCGCGCATCAACGCAAGCGGCGCTTGCAGGTTGATCGCCAAGTGCTGAGCGAGCTGCGTATCGGTAAAGCTCGCTGCTTCGTCGTACTCGAAAATCGCAGCGCTGTTGACGAGACAGTGCACCTCACCCAATTGTTTGTGACAAGCGCCGAGTAGCTTGGCGGCAGCATCGGCTACGGTCAATTCTTGCGCCACCAAAGTTGCGCGCCGCCCGAGCGCTTCGATCTCGCCTGCGACGCTACGCGCCGCGCTTTCGGAACGCGCGTAGTGCACGCAAATATCCCAACCCTCGCGCGCTAAGCGCAGCGAGATTTCGCGTCCCAGGCGTTTGGCCGCCCCGGTGACTAGCGCGATTTTGGGTAGTTGAGTGCTTGACATAACGAGCCGACATTCTAACCGGCCCAAGGCAGGCACCGCGGGCATGCCCGCCGCGGCGGCGCAGACGCATGCTACAGTGCGCAGCGCCATGAACCGGGTAATCGACTCTGCGTTGCCGGCACCCTCCGTTGCAGCAAGCGAACACAGCTGGCGGGTGCAACGGCGCCTGTTCGACGCGGTCGACGCCGCCGGCGGCTGGATTAGCTTTGCGCGCTACATGGAAATCGCGCTCTACGCTCCGGGCTTAGGCTACTACGTCAGCGGCACACGCAAATTCGGCGCGGGCGGGGACTTCGTCACAGCGCCGGAAATTTCGCCGTTATTCGGCCGCGCGCTGGCGCGGCAAGTCGCGCAAATTCTGCAATTGTCGCAAGCAAACGTCTTGGAACTCGGCGCGGGCAGCGGCGCGCTCGCGGCCGATCTGCTGATCGAACTGCAGCGGCTCGGCACGCCGGTACAGCGCTATTCGATTCTCGAAGTCAGCGGCGAACTGCGCGAACGCCAGCGCGCCACGCTTGCGCGCCGCGCGCCCGAACTCCTCGAACGTGTTTGCTGGCTAGATCGAATGCCGGAGGATTTCGCCGGAGCGATCATCGCTAACGAAGTGTTCGACGCTTTGCCGGCGCATGTCGTTGCCTGGCGCGCTGACGGGATTTTCGAACGGGGCGTCGGCGTCAGAGACGACAGGTTTGTCTGGATCGAGCGCCCCGCGCAAGGAGAGTTGCTCGGCGCGGCGCAAACGCTGCAGGCCAGCCATGAAATTGCAGCGCCTTACGTGAGCGAAATCAATCTTGCGGCAAGCACCTTGATACGCAGCTTGAGCGATATACTCTCGCATGGATGCACCTGTATATTAGATTACGGCTTCCTTTCAGATGCATACTATCACCCACAACGCTCGCAAGGCACGCTCATGTGCCACTACCAGCAACGCGCGCATGACGATCCGTTTTTCTTGCCGGGCTTGCAAGATATCACCGCGCATGTCGACTTCAGCGCCCTCGCACATGCCGCGCGAGCGGGCGGATTGAGCGTCGCGGGCTACAGTTCACAAGCGCAATTTCTGATTCACTGCGGCATCATCAACCTACTCGCCGAAACGGACGCAGCCGACGCCGCCGCGTACTTGCCGCAGGCGGCGCAAGTGCAAAAACTGCTGAGCCCGGCGGAGATGGGGGAGTTGTTCAAGGTGTTAGCGCTGGGGCGCGGCGTAGGCGAAGCGTTGCTGGGCTTCGCGGCGCGGTAGAAAAAACGCGCGCCGCCGCTTCTCTGGTCTAGCGTGTGTTGGAATGATTGACAACACTTCTGACTGTTGGTATTGTCTCCAACGTGAAGGCCGTCGAGCTTGTCCGTACTCGCGTTATTTACTCGGAAACGGCGTTCGCCGAACTGGTGCTTTGGCAAGTGCCGAATCCCGTTGCTGGCTCAGCGCACGCGTTCAAGTATCGGCTCGCCTACGTCGTAGACGGCGTGTGTGTCGTGCGTTTTGACAACGAAGCTGGCAAAGGTGACCATCGGCACCACGACGGCCGGCAGAGCGCCTACAAATTCTCCACGCCGGAGAAACTCATCGCGGACTTTGAACGCGACATTGCAAGGTGGAACCATGAAAATCGTGACGCTTGACGTGCGCGCGCCCGCCGATTCGATGGCGGAGTTCGTGCAGAGTTGGAAAACGCGCAAAGCGCAAAAATCCGCGCGCATCAGCTTCGCCGCGCCGGAACTGGTTTGGCGCGTGCTGACGGCGAAGCGCTGGGAGTTACTCAAGGCGCTGTGCGGCGCGGGGCCGGTCTCGATCCGCGAGGCGGCGCGCCGCGTCGAGCGCGATGTCAAGGCAGTGCACGGCGACGTTACCGCGCTGCTGAATGCGGGCATCCTCGACCGCGTGGAAGGCGGTGGCGTTGTCTTTCCATTTGACACGGTCAAGGTCGAGTTTCTGTTGCAAGCCGCCTAGCACTGCTCACCCAAAACGCGTTAACGTTGCAACTTTAGACACAAGATTGGAGCACGAATTATGGCCGTTACCTTCATGGATCTCGTCAAGCAAGCCGAAAGCGAAATCAAGACGATTAGCGTGGAAGAAGCAAAGAAGCTGCACGGACGCCCGGAGGTGGTGTTCGTCGACGTGCGCGATCACCGCGAACTGGAGCGCGAGGGCAAGGTGCCCGGCGCGTTCAACGCACCGCGCGGCATGCTGGAGTTCTGGATCGATCCGACCAGCCCGTACTACAAGCCGGTGTTCGCGCCGGAGAAGCAGTTCGTTTTCTATTGCGCGGCGGGCTGGCGCTCAGCGCTGTCCACGCAAACGGCGCAAGTGTTGGGACTAAAAAACGTCTGCCATATCGCCGGCGGCTTCGGTGCCTGGGCGAAGGAAGGCGGCGCGGTAGAGCCGCTCGCGAAGAAAGCTTGATCGCGGCGTAGCGCGGCGCAACAATAGCTACAGGCTAGATTTGCTGCACTGCAACAATCCGGTATAATTGCCGGCTACCCCAACCCGATCTGGGAGGATCGTCGCATGGCCGTAGTGATTGCTGTGCCGGCTGAAACGCTGGCAGGCGAGCGGCGCTTTGCGCTCACGCCCGATGTCGTCAAACGCCTGCGGCAAAGCAAAGCCGAGGTGCGCCTGCAAACGGGCGGTGCGGCAAACGCGCATTTCCGTGATAGTGACTACGCCGACACCAAGTTTGCCGGCGGCGTGTCCGAACTCTATAGCGGCGCCAACATCGTGCTTAAGGTGCAGCCGCCGAGCCTGGAAGAAGCGGCGCAATTGCCGCAAGGCTCAATCCTGATCTCGTTTTTGTCGCCCGGACGCCAACCCGAATTGGCAAAGGTACTGCGCGATCGCAACATCACCAGCTTGGCGATGGAACTGGTGCCGCGCATCACGCGCGCGCAGGCGATGGACGCGCTCTCCTCGCAAGCCTCGGTCGCCGGTTATCAAGCGGCGCTGATGGCAGCGCAGTTGTGTCCGAAGTTTTTCCCGATGCTCACAACCGCCGCCGGCACCATCCGCCCCGCGCGTGCGCTGGTCATCGGCGCGGGCGTGGCGGGCTTGCAAGCGATCGCCACCTGCCGCCGGCTCGGTGCCATCGTTGAAGCCTACGACGTGCGCGCGGCGGCGAAGGAGCAAGTCGAATCGCTTGGCGCTAAGTTCGTCAGCGCCGTTTCCGGCGCGGAAGGCAGCGGCGGTTATGCGCGTGAACTCACTGCCGAAGAGAAGCAGCAACAAGCCGAAAAGCTCGCACAAGTGGTCGCCACAGCCGACGCAGTTATTTCCACCGCGGCAATTCCGGGCCGACCGGCACCGAAAATTATCAGCGCCGATATGGTCAAGCGCATGAAGCCGGGCGCGGTGATCGTCGATCTCGCCGCCGATGGCGGCGGCAACTGCGAACTCACGCAGCCTGGCAAAACCATCTCCGAACACGGCGTCACCATCCACGGCCCGCTCAACGTGCCGAGCACCATGCCGGTTCATGCCAGCGAGATGTATGCGAAGAATCTGCTGTCGCTCTTGGGGCTGATGATCGACAAGGAAGGCACGCTCAAGCCGGACTGGAACGACGAAGTGCTCAAAGGCAGCTTGTATACCCACAACGGTGCCATCGTGCACGAGCCGACGCGCAAAGCGGTCGAAGGCGCGTAAGGGAGGGAAGCGAATATGAACGAAACTTGGGCAGCACTTTATATCTTCTTGTTAGCCGCCTTTACCGGCTACGAAATCATCTCGCGCGTGCCGGTCATTCTGCACACGCCGCTCATGTCGGGCTCGAACTTCGTACACGGCATCGTGCTAGTCGGGGCTATGGTCGCGCTCGGTCGAGCGACGACTGGACTGGAGATCGCCATTGGCTTCTTCGCCGTGGCACTGGGGGCGATGAACGCGGTGGGCGGCTATGTCGTCACCGAGCGCATGCTGGCGATGTTCCAGAAGAAGCCGGGCAGTGAAACCAAATCCGGCGGGGGCCACTGATGAGCGAATCCGTGCGCATGTTTCTGGTGCAGGTAAGCTATTTCGTCGCCGCCATTCTGTTCATTTTGGGCCTGAAACGCATGAGCTCGCCGCTCACCGCGCAGGGCGGCATCGTCTGGGCCGGCATCGGCATGCTGGTGGCGACGCTGTTCACCTTCCTCTACCCGGGCTTAGGCAATTTTACTTGGATGATCGTGGCGATCGCCATCGGCGGCGGGCTGGCGTGGTGGTCGGGCAAGCGCGTGGCGATGACCGACATGCCGCAGATGATCGCCATCTACAATGGTATGGGCGGAGGCGCGGCGGCGGCGATCGCGGCGGTGGAACTGCTCAAAGGCGGGCACCACGGACCGGTAGTGATGACGCTCGCGGTGCTTGGCGCGCTGATTGGCGCCGTCTCGTTCAGCGGCAGCATCATCGCGTTCTTGAAGCTGCAAGGCCTGATGAACAAGACCTACGCATTGCCCGCACATAATCTGATTAGCTGGGGTGTGCTGGCGGTTGCGGTGATACTCGGCGTGGCGATTGCGATGTCGAATGCGGTGATGACGCCGATAATCATCGCCTTCTTCCTGCTCGCACTGCTCTACGGCGTGCTGATGACGGTGCCGATCGGCGGTGCGGATATGCCGGTCATTATTTCGCTTTACAACGCCTTCACCGGCTTGGCGGTCGGCTTCGAAGGTTTCGTGCTCGGCAACTATGCCATGATCATCGCCGGTATCGTGGTCGGCGCCTCCGGCACGCTGCTGACGCAGTTGATGGCGAAAGCGATGAACCGCCCCATCTCCAAGCTGCTGACCGCGGGCAGCGTGCAAGGCGGCGGTCAAGCCATCGAAGGCGAGCAGAAAGCGATCGAAGCGCAGGACGCTGCGATTCAATTGGCCTACGCCTCGAAGGTCGTCATCGTGCCGGGCTACGGCATGGCGGTGGCGCAAGCCCAGCACAAAGTGTGGGAACTCACTAAGCTGCTCAAAGAAAAGGGCATCGAAGTGAAATTCGCCATCCACCCGGTGGCTGGGCGCATGCCGGGGCACATGAACGTGCTGCTGGCCGAAGCAGGCGTGGACTACGAGTTGATTCAAGATCTGGAAGAGATCAACCCGGAGTTCAACACCGTCGACGTGGCGCTTATCATCGGCGCGAACGACGTTGTTAACCCCGTCGCGCGCACCGATCCGTCCAGCCCGATTTACGGCATGCCGATTTTGAACGTCGACTACGCCAAGAATGTCATAGTCATCAAGCGCGGCAAGGGCGCTGGTTTCTCCGGCGTGGAAAACGCGCTGTTTTACCTGCCCAATACGCGCATGTTTTACGGTTCGGGCCAAGAGGCGGTGAATCAGCTGATTCAGCAGGTGAAGCTGCTGTAGTTTGACCGGCCTCTCGCCTCTGGGTAGCATGTTAGGCCAACATATAATTTGAGCTCGCGCCTTGCCGGTTCAAAGGCAAGGCGCGGTCAGGAGATAGTGCAATGAGCGTTCAAGAGAAGATTAAGCAGCAGGTCACTGGCAACGCGGTCATGCTGTACATGAAGGGTACACCGCAGGCGCCGATGTGCGGCTTCTCCGCGCGTGCGGTGCAAATCCTCAACGCCTGCGGCGTCAAGGATTTCGCCTCGGTCAACGTCTTGGAAGATGCCGAAATTCGCCAAGGCATCAAGGATTTCGCCAACTGGCCCACCATCCCGCAGCTTTACGTCAACGGTGAGTTTGTGGGCGGGGCCGACATCATGATGGAACAATATCAGTCAGGCGAACTTCAGAGCATACTAGGGCAAGCAAGCGCTTCCTAGCTAAATCAGGCAATACCCTTCACTTAGTACTCAATACCGTATGCCGCCAGGGCCACGCTCTGGCGGCTTTTCTACGTCCGCCCGATCGGTCCGTTCCAGTGCGCGACTAACGCCGTGTTGGACAAATGTTGTGTGGTTACCTTATTACAGTACAATTGGCAACGTCCCGTATTTCAGCGGCAATTTGCGGCACCCGCAACACCCAGCAGTGGCAGTTCGCAGTTCCAAGCAACACGTTTCTCGCATTTGAGTGATGGCGCTGTACCTCAACCAGGAGCATGCATTGGAACCCTTAGCCGTTCGACACTTGCACGACCGCCCGCACGACTTCCGGCGAGCCGCCTCCCGCTGCGCCGGCATCGATTGGGCGCGCCGCCGCGCTCATCCGGTAAGCCTATCGATTTTCGGCCTCGAGGTGCGCCGCTCAGCGCGCATGCCGTCGCACTTGCGCGCACGCCACAGCGCGCGCCGCTAGGCCCCGGCGATTCTCTGCTCGCCACCGCGCGGGGCCCCGCACCCACGCGCAAGCGCAGCGTTTCCCGGTGGTAGACTCAGCTCACCCCTTACACCGCGGAGACAGCTATGGCATTTTTTGAACTGCGCCAATATCGCATCAAGGACGGCAAACGCGAGCGCTGGGTTAAGTTGATGGAAGAGAAAGTGATTCCCTTCCAAGTTGCGCGCGGCATGGTTATCGTCGGCAGTTGGATCGACGAGGAGCAGCCCGATCACTACCTGTGGATGCGCCGTTTCGAGAGCGAGGACGAGCGCAAAGCGCTCTATAAAGCCGTGTACGAAGATCCGCTATGGACGGCTGAATTCAAGCCGGCGATCGACGAAATGCTCGATCGGCCGAAAATCGTGGTAACGCGGCTACAAGCGTCGCCCAAATCGGTGCTGCGCTAGGGCGCAAAAGCTAGATCTCCCGACGTGCAAAAGCACGAGCCGGCCCCGCCGTTCGTGCGGGGCGGGGATGACTTTCGCGGCTACGCCGGAAAAATCAGTTGATGCTGCACGAGCCGGGCCCGCGCGGGTCGCC
>CADEHE010000013.1:102565-139729 GCA_902826775.1 uncultured Pseudomonadota bacterium
GGCTACGCCGGAAAAATCAGTTGATGCTGCACGAGCCGGGCCCGCGCGGGTCGCCGCAAGTCATGCACGGCGAAGGCATCGGCTGCGCTGCCTCGCCGCCACTTTTAGTGTTCGCGGCGAACACTGATAACTGCTTTTGCAGGTTTGCGCCTTTGCACTTCGGACAAACGGCACTGCGGTTGGAACGCACCAGCGCCTCGAAGTGTTCGGCGCAATCAGAGCAAACGTATTCGTAGATTGGCATATCGCTGCAGTCAAAGAACACAACCAGACCGAATTATAGAACTTCGGGTGGCGGAAAAGCTCGCCCTCAAATTCAAACTCGATCAGCTTGGCCCGCGTTGATCCACGTCAAAGCGCAAGGTGAATAACGGATAAAAATGTAGAATTTGAGGCAGAAAACAGGAAATCCGAATCATGTTGCACACAGCACGAAAATACCTCGCCGCAGTGCTCTGCCTCGCCCCCACCGTCGGGTGGCCACAATCCTCCTCCGACAGCTTATCCGCTGCCGCGCCGGCCAGTGCGGCGGTCGCCGTCGCGGACCCGTCCGCAGCGGCTTACACGCACCCGCTGCCGGGCTTGAGCGCTAAGCAAGCAGAGCAGTTCGCGTTGGGGCATCGCATGTTCAACAACCGTTGGGCATTCTTCTGGTTTGAGAACGCCGAATTCGGTCGTGGCCCGACCTCGAACGCGCAAGCATGCAGCATCTGCCATGCGAACAACGGTCGCGGTGTCGCCCCCGGTACGCCGATGCGCGTGCCCGCTAACGCGCAGGGCGAAGCGCGTGATCATCACATCCCGGTTGCGTTCGAGCCCGCGCTCAACATGGTGGTGCGCTTGAGCTTGAAGGAACCCGGGCCACGCGGCGAGCCGCAACCGCATCCGCACTACGGCGATCAGTTGCAGAATTTCGGCGTCAAAGGTTTGGTCGCGGCCGAAGGCAGTGTAAGCGTTACGTGGAAGGAACGCAGCGTAACGCTGGCCGATGGCGAACAAGTCATGCTGCGCGCGCCGGAGATAAAGCTGGAGCAACTGGCCTATGGCCCGCTGGGCGAGAGCACGCTTGTGGGCGCGCGCCTGGCGCCGCCGCTGGTCGGCATGGGCTTGCTCGAAGCCGTGCCCGAAGCGAGCATCCTCGCACTCGCCCAACGCCCGCCCGTGGCGGGCATTCGCGGTCACGTCAATCGCGTTTGGGACCAGAGCCAAGGCAAGATGGTGGTTGGACGCTTCGGTTTGAAGGCGAATCACGGCAGCTTGCGCGAGCAAGTCGCTGCGGCGTTCATCGGCGACATCGGCTTGAGCACGCCGGTTTATCCCGAGCAGAATTGCCCGCCGATTCAGCGCGAATGCAAGGAGCAGCTATCGGCGGACACCTTCATCGGCTTCAACAAGAATGTCATCGCCTCGGAAATCACGCCCCTGCGCCTGCAAGCCACCGAACTCTACTTGCGCGCATTGGCGGTGCCGATGCGCAGAAATGTCGATGACCCCCAAGTGCAGCGCGGCGAACAATTGTTCGCGGCATCGCACTGCGCCGCATGCCATGTGCCGGAACTTAACACCGGCGAATTCCCTGATCTGCCGCAACTAGCCAATCAAACTCTCCGGCCCTACACCGACTTGCTGCTGCATGACATGGGCGAAGACTTGAGCGACGGCCGCCCGGATTTTCTCGCCAGCGGTAGCGAGTGGCGCACGCCGCCGCTATGGGGCATCGGCCTATCGGAAACTGTCAATGGCGCCAGCGCGTTCTTGCACGACGGCCGCGCGCGCAATTTCACCGAAGCGATTCTTTGGCACGCCGGCGAAGCGAGCGCTGCACGCGAAACCTTTAGCAAGCTCAAGCGCGAAGATCGCGCTGCGCTGATCGCGTTCTTGCAGTCGCTCTAACAGTCAAAATCGGGTAGATGCGCGGTCGCTGGGTTAGCCGGGCCGCGCGCTAGCCTGCAGCGCAGGCTTGACCGATACGGATAAAGGTATCGTCGGAACCAAAGCCACCCGCCTTGGTAACAAAGGCATACTCCTCATCTTTGTAGCAAAAACTCGCCAACGCAATGCCCGGCAGGAGTTCATCATTGACGTCGATGATCGGATTGCCAGTGATTTCCAAGATGGCTTTGGCGGTGTCGCCGCCGGTGGCGACAATGGCGCTGACTTTGCATCGCTGCAGCACGCCAACACAAAGTTGCGCCAAGCGCTGGGCCACACGCTCGGCCGGCGCGCCCGCACCGCTCGGCTGTGTCGCCAGAACCAGCAGATGGGCTTGCGCCGGCAGCGCCCGCATCGCAGCCTCAAGCGCACTGGCGCTGACTTCGCCGTTCGGCGCTTCGAGCGTTACAGCACCCGTGGCCACCAATGCGGCTGCCTGCTCGCGGCTCTTTTGCGAGCGCGAGCCGACGATATAAATCACTGCGCCGGGTCTACGCGCGCACGCTGTGGGGGCCACCGCGCCGGCGACAGCATCGACCAAAGCCGTGCTCAGGCCAGCGGAGCCGACTAGCAAATAGTCACTCAGGCGCTCGCGCAACGCCGCGATCGTTTGCTGCAAGTCTCGCTGAGTTTCTGCGTCGACAATATAGAGCTGCGGCGCGGTGGCCGTATCGACTCGGTTTTCTAGCGCTGCCCGCACATCGCGCGCAGCCGTGGCATGGACCATGCAATCGGGCGCAGCTTCATGCATGAATTCTGCGATTGCTGCACGCGGCGCGGGCGACAGCGCGTCTGTCACGAATTCGGTTTGCGCCAACGGCACGCCGTGCACAAACATTACGCCGCAGCGCGTCACCCTGCCTTGCGCGGGGAATGCGGGCGCAAGAATAGCCATGCGCCGTCCACTTGTTTGCAGCGCCGCCACCGTTTCGCTTGCCACATTGCCGCGCAAGGTGGAATCGATTTTCTTGAAGAGAACGGTGTTTGCGTCGGCGTAGTCGAGCACCGCGCGCCGGACCGCTGCCGCCGCCGCGGTGGCGTTGAGATGCCTGCTCTCGGTATTGATCGCGACAACCTGCGCGTCACGCAGACTACGGGTGCTGCCGGCGCCGCGTGCCGCCGGGAGTGCAGCCACGCGCGTGACCAGACCACGCTTGGCAAATGGCGCCGCGCAATCCAGCGCCCCGGTCAAGTCATCGGCGATGATGACTATTCTGTTTGCAGTGCTCAAGCCTGCGCGTGTGCCGCAGCGCTTGCACTGCGGCGGCCATCAGCCATCATGCGCGCGTAGGCGATGGCGGCTTTCATGTTGATGTGGCTCGCCTTGCCTTGCCACGCGATGTCGAACGCCGTGCCGTGATCGACCGAGGTGCGTTTGATCGGCAGTCCGAGCGTAATGTTCACCGTTTCGTCGAACGCAACCAGCTTGGTCGGGATGTGGCCTTGATCGTGGTATTGCGCGACGACCAAATCGAATTCGCCCTTAAGCGCACGATAAAACACCGTATCGCCGGAGATCGGCCCCTGCACATTGATGCCTTGCTGCTTGGCTTGCGCAACCGCAGCGTCGATGCGCTCGATCTCTTCACGGCCAAAAATACCGCCTTCCCCGCAGTGCGGGTTAAGGCCAGCTACCGCGATGCGCGGATTGTCATAGCCAAGCGAGCGGTAGTGCTCGTAACCAGCGCGGATGGTGGCGACGATGCGCTCGATAGTGCCGCGCTCGGTCGCGCCTTTGAGCGAGACGTGCGTGGTGACATGCACGGCAGCGAGCTTCTCGCTCGCCAACAGCATGAAGGATTGCTTAGTGTTGGTCAGCGTCGCCAGCAACTCCGTGTGACCGTCGAAGTGGTGTCCCGCCGCGTGCATGGCGCCTTTATTTAGCGGTGCGGTGACGATAACGGAGATCTGCTTCTCCAACGAAAGCTGCACGGCGCGTTCAACATAGCGGTACGCCGCTTCGCCACCGGCTGCGCTGAGCTTGCCGTCGGCAATCTGCTCTTCATCTTTGGTCGGAACATTGACGACCGGCACTGCGCCGTTGTTTGCAGCCAACGATTCGACAAAACGGAGATTCGATTTGACGATGGCATCGGCGCGTTTGAGCAAGCGTAAGTTTCCGATCACCGCGCTCGCGCTGCGCTCAGCCGCCGGCATTTCCGCCAGAGCTTTGCAGATGATTTCAGGACCAACCCCGGAGGGGTCGCCCATAGTAATGCCGATGACGGAAAGCGTGCTCACGAACCGATCCAATAGGGGTAAGAGGCCCTACTCTACTAGATTCCGCCGCCGACTGCCGGGTCGATCGCGCGCCTAGTGATCGCTCGTTTGCGCCCAACGCCGCAATGACTTCATGATGCGTGCCTCAGGGAATTCCAGTTGCGCCAACGCCAACCCGCGCTCGAATATTTCGTCGTAGCGGGCAATCAAGCCGCCCCGCAATGCGCAGCGGCTCATGCCGGCGAACGACACACGGCGCCCCTCGCTGCCGGCCATCTTCGACGTATACGAGAAATCGTAGCTCGCGTAGCCGAGATCGCCGTCGGCAATAGCATGATGCACGCTCCACACCAAGTCCTTGGCGTTGCCGTGGAATTGATTGACGACCATGCCGGCAATGGCCGCCGGCCCGACAAACTCACCGTAGAAAGCGTCATGGTAGATACCATCGGACACGAAACATGCAGCTGCGGCCACGCCATCGCCGCGCGCAATGGCTCGCGTCATACGCTCGATAAGTTGCCGGAATGCGTCGCTGTTCACTAGCGTCCTGAGTCTGAAGTTCGCACCATTAAAGTGACGGCAATTTCGTCACTCTTGTTAACTTTCAAAGTATCGCGCATCTGGTGAATTCTGTTACGAACTTCAGACTCACTAGATCGAGTTCAAGAACTTCAACAATGCGTCGCGATCTTGTTTCGGCATGGCGCGAAAAGCTTCTCTCGAATTTTCTGCCTCACCGCCATGCCAAAGAATCGCCTCAGTCACGCTGCGCGCGCGCGCATCGTGCAGAAAGAAAGCGGGTTCGCCGAGCACGGTCTCCGATAGACCCAAACCCCAGAGAGGCTGGGTGCGCCACTCGCGCCCGCTCGCCTTGAAGTCGGGACGCTTGTCGGCCAAGCCCTCGCCCATGTCGTGCAGCAGAAGATCCGTGTAGGCGCGGAAGGTTTGATTCGCCAGTTGCGGCACTTTCTTGAACTCCGCGCCGGTTTTCATCTCCGGCACATGGCACACCGAGCATTCGGCTTGCTCGAACAACGCTGCGCCGCGCTTAAAATCCGCATCGTTGACGTTGCGCTGCGCGGGCACGCCGAGCGTAAGCTGCCAGAATTCGAGTTCATCCCAGTTCCGGTCGACCAGTTCGGGGCGGTTGTTCGGCGTGAATGCCGCGCAGGCGGTTTGCACCGGTGGACAGTTCTCATCGATGAACAAGGAGGAAGTCACGCCGATATCGCCCAAGAAGGCAAATGCGATCTGCAAACGCACCGTGGCTACGTTCGCTTTCCAGCCGAAACGACCCACCTTGGTGGCTTTGTCGATGTGATCGTAAACATAGTTGGGCTTGCCTTTGTATCCCTTCGCCGTCTGCTGCTTGGCCAACTCGAGCACGGTTTTCTCATCCACCGCTTCAAGTAAACCGAGGCCGTAGATCGGTTGCGTGTAGCGCAGCGACGTCATGGTCTCGTCACCGATCGGTCCGAACGCCAATTTTTCGAGGCGAACTTTCGGCGCGCGCAGCTTTACCTTTTCGCCGTCGGCGAACGCAACTTCTCGTTCGATCCAATCGATGAACAAATTGCCTTCGGGCGGCACGCGATCGCCCTTGCCGTGGTTGTACTCGTCCTTTCCCTGCAAGCCCTGGTTCTGGAATTGATCGCCATATTCGGGATGCGGTTTCGGTGCGCCATGCTCGCCCTCGCCCGCCACGCTTAGGCGCAACAGCAAACCTACCGGCTCTTCCTCGGGCTTCGGCGGTACGCCGCGCCCGGCCTTGATGTGGCACACGGAGCACTTGTCGGCAATGAAGGTTGGTCCTAAACCCCAGTCGCCCGCGATCGACGGAGCCAACACCCACTTCTGGTTAAACTGCACGCGCCCGGCCATGAACAACTCGCGCTGCTTGTAGTCAAGCGCAGGACCCGGCTCGGCGAACACATCTTGATCGAAGCGGTAAAGGGTGAAGTCCCCGGCGGAAGGCGCGGTGTTCTCCGGCGCCGAGGCAGCGAACGGCGCAACGATCGAGCAGGACGCCAACACCATCGATGCCCAGTAACGGCGCAACAACATAAACTTAGGGAAGCGATACATGTGTAGCAACCGGCCAGAGCTTCGAAGAGCGCTAACTTAAAGCATGCCTAACGCCGTGACAAGCGGTCGTTACCTTTTGATTGCCACTTTGCGCATCTAACACCACTCGGCCGCGGCGCCGATCGTCAATCCCAGCAATGCGGCGGCACTGGCTTTGTTGCAAGCAATTTCCACCAAACCAATGCTATTTGTGTACCAAAAGAGCTCTCCGGTGGCCACCGCACTGAAGGTGCGTGCGTGACTAAGCGTCATGCCCGCCACACGCAACCTCCCCTGCGTCGCGCTGTCAGAAGCGCGCAGTCCAGTCATTGCATTGCCGTAGTGGTCGATGTAGATGATCCGCGCTATGTCGGCGGCAGGGAATTCGACCTCGAGACGTTGCTTCGGAATCAAGACCGAGGCGTCATTTCTCGCCAACTGCGCGGCGACCGGCGCGAAAAGGTCGCGGCCGTGGAACGAGGCGCTGAGACGCAGATTCGGCGCTCGGATGCTATAGCAACTCGCGTCCTGCGTACGCGCAGCGACGACCGAGAGTACGCCGTTGTCCGGGCCTAGGTACCAGCAGCCCGCTGCCTTTACCGCCACGGCATCACGCGCACTACCCACACCGGGGTCGACCACGGCGAGACACACGTCGCTGGGCTCGAACTGTTGCGACAAAGCGCACAGCAAATGCGCGCCGGCGCACGCATCGAACGCCGGCGCGTCATGCAGCAGGTCGATGATGGGCACTGGAAGAGTCAATTCCCGCAGCAAGCGCGCACGCACTTGACCGGCATAGACATCAGCCGCGCCAAAGTCGGTGAACAAGAAAATCATCGCCGTTAACTAGCTAGCTAGCGCGGCACGCCGTGCCTGGCGGCCGTGTCGTTTAGGGAGCTAAGGAACTAAAAAGATCGCGCGAACGTGCGGCTCGCTCAATCTTGCGCCGGCAATTCCGGGCGGCAGTGCGCGGGCATGACTTGCAGCACGCTTTTCTTGTCGCTGGAGAATTTCTCGACCCACAGCGAAAGGGTAGTGCGATTGCTGGTGTTCTGCACTTCGTGCAGCCGCGCGTCTCGTTCGAAGTCGCCGTCTAGCGTATCGCCCACCGTAAGCATTCCAGTGGAAACTTGACGCGCGTAGGCATAGCCGATGCTGGTCTGCACGATCAACGCGCCGCACTGTGGATTGAACCATTCGACGCGCACCAGTTCCGCGTCCGCGCTGGGGGTTAATGCGGCAAGCACAATCAGAAAAGCGCCGCGCAGACGTCCAACTAGATTTTCGACTATGCTCATGGTCCGCCGTCTCCAGAGTTTGGAAAGTAAGAAGGCAAGCATACCCGGAAACGTGCCCTACAGCCCGTAGTCAATCACTACCTTTGAACACTGTCACTGCAAACTATGCCGACCATTTCAGCAGCAGACCTCGAACGCACCGTAATCGACATATTCTCCGCGGCAGGCTGCTCGGCCGCAGAAGCCTCGCGCATCGCCCATTATCTTGTCGCGGCAAACTTGACCGGACACGACAGCCATGGCGTCGCGCGCATCGCGCGTTACGTGCCTCTGCTGCGTGAGGGCGTCGTGCACGCGGACCAGAAGGTCGACGTGCTGGTCGATACACCTGCAATCGCAGTGGTCGATGGCAAGTACGGCTTCGGCCAAACCGTTGCACCGCAGGCCGTGGCCCTCGGAGTGGAAAAATGCAAGAGCATGGGCCTATCCGCGATCGCGCTGCGCAATTCCGGCCACGTCGGGCGCTTGAGCGACTGGGCGGAAATCGCCGCACGCGAAGGCTTGGTGTCGATCCACTTCTGCAACGCCGCCGGCAGTGTGTTGGTCGCGCCGTTCGGTAGCGCGGAGCGACGCTTTTCCACGGCGCCGTATTGCGTCGGCGTGCCGCTCGCCGGGCGCGAACCGCTGCTGCTCGATTTCGCCACTTCCATCGTGGCCGAAGGCAAGGTATTCGTCGCCAGCCAAGGCGGCCGCCCCATCCCGAACGATGCGCTAATCGGCCCCGACGGCCCGAGCGACGACGCGCGCCTGTTGTACGGCGACTACCCAACCACCGGCAAACGCGATCTAAGCGCGGGTAAGGGCGCGATCCGCGCGTTCGGCGATCATAAGGGCTCGGGCTTGGCGTTGATGTGCGAATTGCTCGGCGGCGCGCTGTCCGGCACCGGGGCCACACGCCCCGATCGCGGCCGCGTCGCCAACGGCATGTTCTCGCTTTACATCGACCCGGCGCGCCTGGACCCGGCCAGTTTCTTCCCGCAAGAAGTCACGCGCTACGTCGATTTCGTCAAGCAAGCTAAGCCCGCGCCCGGCGCACAAGTGCTGATGCCGGGCGAGCCTGAGCAAGCTATGCGTGCGCAACGCCTGCGCGAGGGCGTGCCCTTACCCGATGAAACCTGGCAGTCGTTGCTGGACGCCGGGCGGCTGGCTGGCCTAAACGCGGCATGGGTGGCGGACGCGCAAGCATTGCGAAAGTGAAATGAACTAGTCCGGGCGGGTTGAGCAGCACCCCTCCCGATAGCGATATACCCTTACGAGGATAACCTGAAAATCCTTTTCTATACTTACTAAAATGATACTACCTTAGTGAGTATTAGGCACAATCCATTGTGATAGGCTGACTACACCTCGCCGAGAGGCTCACAGCGTGCAACCGGCCAAGATCAAGATTCAAGCCTTCCTCGCGAATTTGCCGCTGTTTAGCGACATGGCGCCGGGGGAACTCGACCGCGTCGCTGCCGGCACCGCGGAACTGCACTTGCAGCGCGGGCATATTTTGTTCAACCGCGGCGATCCCTGTGCGGGATTCCATGTCGTTGTCCACGGCCAGATCAAGCTGGCGTTCACGTCGCCGCAGGGCGCCGAGAAAGTGATCGAGATCGTCGGACCCGGCCATAGCTTCGGCGAGGCGCTGATGTTCATGGAAAAACCTTACATCATCTATGCGCAAACGCTGGTCGATTCGCTTGTCTTGCATGTGTCGCGCAGCGTCGTGTTTGAAGAATTGGAGCGCGACCCGCGCTTCGCCCGCAAAATGCTCGCCGGTTTGAGCCGGCGCCTGCACGGCCTGATCAACGATGTCGAGTCCTACTCGCTGCGATCGGGCGCGCAGCGCGTGGTCGGCTACTTGTCGCGCCAGGATGAGGAAGGTAACGAGCAAAAAGCGCGCTACAGCGTCATGCTGCCGACGAGCAAGGCCGTCGTCGCTTCGCGCCTGAATCTGACACCGGAGCATTTTTCGCGCATCCTGCATGAATTGACCGAAGCAGGCCTCATCGCCGTCTCGGGCAGGGAAATCGTTATCCTCGACAGCGAGCGCCTGCGCGCATACCAAGGTCAGTGACTGGTGCCGGCCGAGCGCGTTGTCTTGTTGTAGACGTTGTATTTGCCTGACGGTTTTTTCATGGGGATGCGCTTTACTTCCTTCAGCGTCTCGGCGTCGTAGACGACGATTGCGCCGTCCATATCCCAAATGCTTGCCAGGGCATATTTGCCGTCGCGCGTGAATTCGACGTGCGCGGCGGTTTTGCCGGGCGCCGGCCGCAGCGTTGCCACCACCTCAAGACTTTCCTTGTCAATTACTTGCAAGGCATCGTTGGCCTTGCTATTGAAGTTGTCGACCCAGACATAGCGCGAGTTCTCGTGCCCGCGGAGAAAAAATCCCGGACCAAGCGTGGCGATTTCCGCGACCGGCTTCCAAGTCTTCATCTCGATCACGCTGACGACACCTTGCTTTAGGTTGGGCGTGCCCATGACCGTGCGCCCATGACGCGTCCAACTGATGCCCGAGCCGAGATGCGGCAAACCTGGCAGCGCAAGCGTGGCAATTTTACGGCGCACGTTGAGATTGACGACTTGCGCTTGCGCTGCGTCACGCGAAGCGCCGATCAAATTGTCGTAGCTTTGATCGAAGAAAAAATCGTCCAAATAGTTCTCGACTTCGATGCGGCGCACCGGAAACGGCCCGACCGCGGGAATACCTTCGCCCAACTGATAGTCATGCACCATCCCCTCGTACACCGGGGTCGCGTCATCGTCGTAAGGAATTTCCCACACCTCAGGAATGTCCTTCAGCGCAGCGACAAAGCTGCGGCGCGGCGCGGCATCGTAAACCGCGGCTACGCGCGATGACTTGCCGTGGCGCTGCCCCACCGCCATGACTTTGAGCGGGCTCAGATCAGCCGCATTGAGAATTACGAGCGTATGCGGCAAGTAGTTGCCAACAGCGACGTAGCGGCCGTCGCTCGACACCGCGAGGTTGCGCGTGTTGATGCCGGCGCGCACTTCGGCAACCATGCGCAGGTTGTAGATGTCGTACTTGCTTACCCAACCGTCTCGCGAAGCGAAATAAACGTAGCGGCCATCGGGCGAAAACTTCGGTCCGCCGTGCAAGCCATAGCGCGTGGCAAAGCGCGCAATCGGCTCGAACTTGTCGCCGTCGAGAATGGTTGCGTGGTGATCGCCCGTTTCCACCACCACAAACAAGTTAAGCGGATCGGCATCGAACACCGGCTTCTCGCTCAACGTTGCGCTGGCGAGCTGCTCAAGACGCGAGCGCTGGATCTCAACCGCATCCCAGCGCGGCTCGGACGCAAGCGGCGCGTAGATGAAATCCACTAAAGCTTGAATTTGCGTCACGGAAAGTTCTGCGGCAAAGCCCGGCATTTGCGTGGCGATGCGCCCGTTGGCGATGACCTCCTGCGCTGCGTCCTTGCGCAAGCGTTCGAGATTGCCGGGCAGTAGCGCGGGCCCGCTGCCGCCCAGACGCGCCGCCCCATGACACGCGGCGCAACGAGCAGCATAACTTTGACTGGCCGGCGCCGTGTCGTCGGCGAATGCCGGCAGCGGCAACGCCAGCGCCGCAAGCAACCATGCGGCACACACACGCGCGCTCATGCGACTGCGCGCGAACGGGAATAAGGCGTGAGCTTGAGCCGCTCGCTTGGTTGCGTCAGTCCAATTTCCTCATCGTCGAGATAGCAAGCAGGATCCTCCTGCCATGCATCGCCGGTCAACTGGTACGCACGCACGCGCGTATTGCCGCCGCAGATATCGAAGAACTGGCACGCTCCGCAGCGCCCTTTGACCATGCGCGGTTTCGCCTTCAATCCCGCCATCAACGGGTCGGAGCGGTCTTGCCAAATCTCGGAGAATGGCCGTTGCCGCACGTTGCCGAGGTTGTAATTCCACCAAAACGTATCCGGATGCACATTGCCCAGGTTATCTATGTTGGCGATATTGACGCCCGAGGAATTGCCGCCCCATTGCGCCAGCCGCGCGTGCAGATGCGATTCAATTTCCGGGCAGTGTTCGCGTGCCCACAAGAGCAAGTACGCGCCGTCGGCATCGTTGTTGCCGGTGACGAATTCCTTCGGAGCTCCTTTGGCAATGCTCTGCCAACAGGCATCGAATAGACGATTCATCGCCCAGCGCGAGAGTTGATGGGCGGCATCGTGTTTGCGGTTGATATTGCCGCGCCCGGCGTAGTTCAGGTGCGAGAGATAGAATTTGTCGATACCCTCCGCATCCATAAGATCGAGCAGCGCCGGCAAATCCTGCGCGTTGTCGTGAGTGAGGGTAAAACGCAGGCCCACCTTGATGCCGGCGTCGCGGCATAAGCGCACTGCTGCAAGCGACGCGTCGAACGCGCCAACTTTGCGGCGAAAGCGGTCATGGGTTTCGCGCATGCCGTCCAAACTGATGCCGACGTAATCGAACCCAACCGCCCGTATCGCGTCGATGTTCGCTTCGCTCACCAGCGTGCCGTTGCTGGAAAGGCCGACGTAGAATCCCGACGCCTTGGCACGCTGCGCGATGTCGAAAATATCCGGCCGCAGCAGCGGTTCGCCCCCGGACAGAATCAGCACCGGCACACCGAACGACCTTAAGTCATCCATAACCGTGTAAACCTCCCCCGTCGTCAGTTCACCGGGGAAGTCGATGTCAGCCGAGATCGAGTAGCAATGCAGGCACGTCAGATTGCAGCGGCGGATCAAATTCCAGATGACAACCGGACCGGGCGGATTGCGCTTGGGCGCGATCGGCGACGGCGCCCGCATTTCCTGCATGAACTGCGTGAGTCTGAACATATTGATTCCCGAGGTTTAGATGCGCAAGCCGGTCTTCTTTAAAATGCGGGTACTGAACAGCACGGTGTGCGCCCGGCAAGCAGCACCAAGCATGGTTACGATACGTGCAACCTGCGCTTGCACCTCCGCTCGATCATGCCCGTGCAGCATGGCGAACAAGTTGTAGCGCCACTGCGGCAGGCGGCGCGGCCGAAGATAGCAATGGCTCACGCATTCGAGCGCGCCGATTTGGCGCCCCAAAGCGTCGACTTGTTCGTCAGCGACATCCCAGACCGACATACCGTTGGCGTGGTAGCCCAAGGCGTAGTGATTGGGCACGGCGCCAATACGGCGGATCATCCCCGCTTCGAGCATGCGCGTGAGCCTTAGCATGACTTCGTCCGCGGAAATACCAATGCGCTCGCCCAATGCGCGATACGGCTGCGCGGTCAACGGCAAACCCGCTTGCGTGGCACGCACCAACGCGCGATCAATCTCGTCGAGTAGCGGCGTATCGGAAAGATCAGACATGCAGATTCAGGCCTACGAAGTACTCGCGCTGCTTGGGTAGATTGAGCACCTCGTAACCTGTCGCGCATGCGATTTGCTCGATCACTTGCTCGATCTGCTCAGGCCGTTCGGTCGCCAGCACGAACCACATGTTGTATTCGTGATCGCGCGCGTAATTGTGCGCCACCTCTGACCGGCTATTGACTATGGCGGCCACGCGTTCGTAGTCCGGTTCCGGAATCTTCAGAGCGCAGAGCGAAAATGCCCCGCCCATGCGTTCAATCTGAAATAGCGGTCCGAACCGAGTAAGCACCCCTGCAGCCAATAGCGCGTCGATGCGGGTGATGAGTTCATCCTCGCTAATGCCTAACGAACCGGCAACCTCTAGAAACGGCCGCTCGCAAATCGGGAAGCCAGTTTGCATCGAATTGACAATGCGACGATCCGGCTCATCCATACACAACTTCCGGCGTCGGGCGGTAATGTGCGCCGCGTTGTTTGTAGCATTGGCGGCTAAATAGAACCACACTCGGATATGACGCCAAGCCGCAACGCCGGCGCAATTCGGCAAGACTGCGCAGCGCATCGTGCCGAGATCGACTGTGTATCATGCAGAACAAGTTGTAAGGCCAATCCGGCGCGTGGCGCTCGCGCAGGTAGCACAACGTTGCCAGAGTAGAGTCCGCGATGCGTTCACCCACGCGATCGACCTGCGCGTCCGGCACGTCAAACACAACCATTGCGTTAGCGGTGTATCCCAAGTCGCGGTGACGCACGACGACACCCATGCGCTTAATCGCTCCGCGCTCGACCATGCTGGTGAGACGTGCCATCACCTCTGCCTCGGGCAAACAAGCGCGCCGCGCGAGTTCGGCATAAGGTCGCGCCACCAAAGCAAAACCGCCTTGTAATCCTGCGATCAAGGCGGCATCCGCAAGCGGCATGAACTCGGAAACCGCTCGAGGGCTGCGTGCGCGCGTCGCGGGCACAGTGCCGCTTTGTAGATCGAAGCCGAGATCGATGCGATATTCCCGCATCAACGGCAACGACATTACTGCTAAGCCCGTTGCGCGCGTCAATGCTTGAATAGTTTGCCGCAGATGATCAGCGTCCACGGCGGTTAGGACGAACCACAGATTGAAATGGTGCTCACGTTCATAGTTGTGATTGACTTCGGCAAAAGCGGTGACGATGGCCGCAACCGCATTGAGACGCTCGGGCGAAACCGCCATGGCCGCCAGCGTGCTAACGCCCACGGCGCCAGGGCGAAACACGGCGCCGACACGGCTGATCGCGCCGCTCGCTTGCAACGCTCTTAACCGCGTGAGCACACTTTCCTCGCTGCAGCCTATTACCTGGGAAATGCCGAGAAAGGGACGCTCGCAAAGCGGAAAGTCGCGCTGAAACTCGTTCAGTAAGCGAAAATCCAGGGCATCCATTTCACTACCTAACATCACAATCCGATACGCAAAGCGCGCGCGGTAAAGAATATGCCGCTCGGCTTATCCGCTGACAACGTCGCCAAGGGCAGCAACGTCGCCGTATCGTAGACGATGATCCGATCATCATCGCGCGCGGATATCCACACGTTCTCGCCGCGCGGCGTGAATTCCATGTGCAGCACCGCCTTGCCGGGCTCAAGCGTTTGCGCGATACGCTGAGTTTCGGTATCGATAACTTGCACCTTGCCGTTGTCCGGCAACGCGAAGTTGACCCACACTTGACGCCCGTCAGGACGGGCCATGACGAACACGGGCTGCCCCGCCACGGCGATGCGAGACGTTTCAGACCAAGTCTTGGTGTCTACCACCAGCACCTCATGCCGGCCGATGGCGGGCAGATAAGCGCGATCACCTGCAATCGCCCAGCCGCGCAGATGCGGCATCTTATAAACGGGCAACTTTTCCTCGCCTTTGCCGTAGCCTTGCAAAATGCGGCGTGCGCCCGCTTCCGGATGCCACAAATCCACTAGTACCAGTCCGTCCTCGCCGAACAACCCTGCTATGTAGTAGCGGCCATCCGGAGTAACCAAGCCATCGTAGGGTTCACGGCCCACCGCGGCAAACTTGCGCACGATAGGGTTGTGCGGATTGCTCAAGTCCGCCAGCCATATTTCATTGGCGTCGAACAGACTCCAAATAAAGCGGTTACCCGGCGCATCGGCAAGGCCGACTACTTTGGATAGTTTGCCGTCACCGTAAGCAGCCGGCATATCGGCGAGCAGTTCGAGCGACTCGGCCGAGAAAACGCGCACGCCGCCCGGCGTATAGTTCTGCGCGGCGATCAATCTGCCGTCCTGGGAAATCGCGCCGCCGATGCTGTTGCCCGCCTGCACGATACGCTTCACCAAGCGCTGGCCAAGCAGATCAACTTTACTGAGGCCGCCATCACGCCCAAACACATAGGCATAGCGTCCATCGCGCGAATAGACGATGGCAGCATGCGACAAATCGCCGAGCCCTGACACCGCGCCAATCTTGGTGCGTTGACTGGTATCGACAATCTGCACGCGTCCCGCGGCTCGTTCGATGACAACACCTAGATCGCCAGTGCCGCGCAATTGGGACATTGCACAGCCCATCACTGCGGCAGCACACACAAGCGCGACGCTAATGCGCATTGAGTATGCCCTTCTTCAATGCCGCGGCGATCCACTCGGCATCCGCCTCGCTCAACAAGGGCTGCCAACCCGGCATCGCAGTGCCGGCGCGGCCTAGCAGCACCGTGCTAACGATCACGGTCTCGGGCCGATCGCGCAGAGCCTCGGGTGTGAGCGCCGGTCCCAGACCACCGGTAAGGCGCATGCCATGACACGAACCGCAATCGTGCAAAATCAGATGTCGCAGTTCATCTCGCCGGACTTCGTCCATACCATCCGCATGCGCCGCCGTGACGAGCGCGGCCGCGCCGCAAATTCCAAGCAGCAAACGGCACAACGCTCGCACGATTGCGGACACTCAGTAAACGTCGTGCTGGGTGTTGTAGACGTTGAACTTGCCCGTCGGCGTGATCATCTTTGGATCTTTAATGACGGTCTTGAGCTTGCGCGTCTTGTCGTCGACGATAACGATGGCGGACTGCTGGTTCTTCGCGCTCCATACGGAGAACCACACCTCATCGCCGGCTCGGTTGTACTCTGGCTGCACCACCCGCTTCGCCCCTTCGCCCACACCGGCCCATTCTGCTATCGGCAGAATTTGCGGCGCTTTGCTCAGATCGGCGATATCGAACACTGCAACAGACTGGCTGATCTTAGGATCGGGATTAAGCGGCGTATCGACCCAAAGGTTCTTCGACTTAGGATGTGTTTTCAAGAATAGCGAGCCGCCACCTTGCCCCTTCAGCATCTCAACCACAGTCCAAGCTTGTTTCTTATGCTTGATCGGATCGGTGCCTATGAGCGCGATGTTTTCATCGCCCAGGTGCCCGGTTGCCCACACCGGGCCATACTTGGGATGGATAAAGTTCGCGCCGCGGCCCGGATGCGGAATCTTACCGACATCGATCAAGGCTTGCAGTTTGCCTTCCTTGGTGTCGACGACCGCAATCTTGTTCGATTGATTGGCCGCGACCAGGAAGTAGCGCTTGGTAGAATCCCAGCCGCCGTCGTGCAGAAAACGCGCCGAGCCAATCTCGGTCACCGTCAAGTTGTTAATATCGCGATAGTTGACCAGTAGGATCTTGCCGGTTTCTTTGACGTTGACTACGAACTCCGGCTTGTGGTGTGTTGCCACGATAGACGCTACGCGCGGTTCCGGATGAAATTCCTGCGCATCTACCGTCATACCGCGTGTCGAAACAATCTTGAGCGGCTCGAGCGTATCGCCCTTCATGATGGTGTACTGCGGTGGCCAATAGGAACCGGCAATCGCGTACTTATCCTCGTAGCCCTTGTACTTCGAAGTATCTACCGAGCGCGCCTCCAAGCCGATCTTGATCTCAGCGACATTGTCCGGCTTCTCCATCCATAGGTCGATGACGTTGACCTTGGCGTCGCGCCCTACCACATAAAGATAGCGGCCCGAGGCGGACATGCGCGAGATGTGAACTGCATAGCCGGTTTTTACGATGTTGATAATCTTTTTCGTATCACCGTCGATTAGCGCCACCTCACCCGCATCGCGCAGTGTCGTGGAGAAGATGTTTTCGATGTTGTATGTGTTCATCTTCTTCTTCGGCCGCCGCTCCGGCGGCACGATAAGCTTCCAACTGGCCTTCATTTCCTTCATGCCGAATTCCGGCGGCATGGGCGGCTCTTGTTGCACGTAGCGCGCCATTAAATCGACCTCCTGCTCGGTCAATTCACCCGAAGTCCCCCAGTTAGGCATGCCGGCCGGCGAGCCATAGCCGATGAATACCTTTAAGTATTCCGTGCCTTTTTCTAGTGTGATGTCCGGAGTCAATGGCTTGCCGGTAGCACCCTTGCGCAACACGCCATGACAACCGGCGCAGCGCTCGAAGTAGATCTGCTTGCCGCGATCGAACTCGGCCTTGGTCATCTTCGGTGCTTTCTCGTTGATGTTTTGATGCATCTCTTGATCGGCGAGCGGCGACCCGCCCGCCTGGTACTTTATTTCGGCGTCCGACACCCCTTTTTCGGGCGCTTTCTTGTCTTCCTTCTTTTCATCGGCAAGACTCAGGGAGATAGTCATCGGAAACAACACCGCACCGAGCAAACTGGCAAGAACTCTAAGCTTGAAGTGTTTCATCGGAACCCTCACTGGATGAACGAGTGGTTGAGATTTGTCATGCTGTGAAGGGTGAGCTAATCCTCTGCCAAATTCCTTGACTGATATCAAGGTTTGCGGGAGTCGACGTCCGTACATTGGACTCCTCAGCCTTCTGCGCTGAAAGGGACGACTATGACGAGGAGCAAGTTGGAGAAACTTGATCGGCGGGTTGCCACATTGCGTGGCGAGAATCATGTTTCCGCTATGCCGGCGCGCAGACGCACCGCCGGCAAAGTGTTTCTCGTTGGGGCAGGTCCGGGCAACCCTGACCTACTCACCTTGCGCGCGCTGCGTGCGTTGCTAGCAGCCGATGTCGTCGTCTACGACCGGCTCGCCTCCGCGGAGATAGTGGCTTTGGGCCGTGCGAATGCCGAACGAATCTATGCGGGTAAGGAGCGCAACCACCACTGCATGCCGCAAAGCGATATTTCACACTTGCTTGTTGCCTTGGCAAAGCAAGGCAAGCAAGTAGTTAGGTTAAAGGGTGGAGACCCTTTCGTCTTCGGTCGAGGTGGTGAAGAAGCTCAAGTTCTAGCCGAGCATGGCGTTGAATTTGAAGTCGTCCCTGGCATCACGGCGGCCTGTGGCGTCGCAGCTTTCGCCGGCATCCCCCTCACCCATCGTGACTACGCGCACTCTTGCGTATTCGTCACGGGGCACTTGCGGGACGGTAGCATGAATCTTGACTGGCCAGCACTATGCCGGCCGCAGCAGACCGTCGTCGTCTACATGGGTCTGCTAGGTCTGCCGGTGCTGTGCCGGGAGTTCATCGCGCACGGCATGCCCTCATCCATGCCTGCCGCAATGGTGCAGCAAGGAACGACCAGTGCTCAGCGCGTCGTTGTCGGCACCTTAGAGTGTCTGCCGCAACGCGTCGCGGCAGCTGGGCTAAAGCCGCCTGCCCTGACCATAGTCGGCGAAGTCGTGAAGCTTCACGATGAGCTTGCTTGGTTTACCGAACAGTCAGTGAGTGAACCGCTAAGCAATAGAGCCGATCCCGCGTATTCATCCGCATAAGCGCGCGGGTCGCCGGCGGGTGCCACATCATGCCTTCTCCTGAACAATGACTTCAAAAAGGCCATCATCGCGCAAGCGTGTCGAGTGGCTGTAACCGTTGCGTTCGAGGATGCGATACAGCGGCAGGGGTTGACGCGGAATCAGGATAACTAAGCGCTGACTGCCGCGCAGTGTGGAGAGCGCAGTCAGTATTCGTTCCATGGGTTCAGGCGGTTCGAGGCCGCGCATATCAAGTCTAACGTCCTCCATTCCTCTCCTCCACTGCACTCGCGCTGATGCATTTTGTGGAATGCCCATCTCCATTTCCTTGACGCGCATCAAGGAAAAGCAGTAGCGCGAGACGCATATTGGCATGGCACCGTGCTTGTGCACGAGCATGGAGATTGATCATGACGACTGGCTGCCGGAATCATGACTGCGTGATTCAAGTTAAGCACTCGCACACGCTCGCCCCCCAATCGTTCGAGGAGGAAGCTGCATGAACCATCCCGCATTCTGGCGCGCCGGTGCCATTAGTTCCACCGCTGTGATGGCAGTCGTCCTCATCTTCTTGACCATCGACAGTCTTTCGGCAATTCAAGCGGGCGGGCGAAATGTGCCGGATTACAGCGTCATCAACAAAGCGATCGGCTATCAGTTTGACGCCAAGCGCGCCGCTTCCGTACCAATCATCGGCGGCGAAGAGTTGCTGTTTGGTCGCAAGTACTCAGCCGCTGAAGCCGATAGGCTAATGGATCATGGCAAGCTCGCCATTCAAAGCCGCGCTTGCATCAACTGCCACACGTTCTTCGGCAATGGCGCCTATTACGCGCCGGACTTGACTAAAGCCTGGCTCGATCCGGTTTGGAAACAGATGTGGATGCCAATGACACAGTCGGCAACCAAAGAAGAGGCGATGGTCAAGTTTCTTATGAACCCCGAAAAATACCCGACCTGGGGGCGCATGATGCCGAACTTGAAACTAACGCGGGAGGACTCTGAAGCGATTGTCGCTTATCTCAAGTGGATGTCGGCCATTGACACCAATGGATTCCCGAGTGGATTCAAAACCACGGAAAGCAAATAGGGGGAAGACATGTATCGATCACAACAGCTCGCACTCAAATACTTCATTGCGGCAATTGCGCTGTTCGGCATCATGATCGTGTTTGGGCTGCTCGCCTCTGCCCAATACGTACACATGGGATTTCTGTTTCAGGTGCTCGATTTCAGTATCACTAAAACGCTACATATCGACACCATGATCTTGTGGCTACTGATGGGTTTCATGGGCTGTATATACTGGTTTCTGCCGCAAGAACTCGAACGCGACGTCGAGGGCATCAAGTTGGCAGAGATTATGTTCTACATCTTGTGTACGGCGATTGCCACCGTGGCGGCTGTGTTCATATTTGTCCAGTACGGCGGCTCTAACGAGTTCAGCATGTGGTTTATCAATCAAGGTCGCAAGTACGTCGAGGCGCCACGCTGGGCTGCGATCGGAATAGTACTAGTGGTGTTGGTGTTCTCTTACAACATCGTCGCCACCGCCATAAAAGCCAAAAAGATCACGGGCATCATGGGTGTGCTCATGATCGACTTGGTACCGCTGTTCGCGCTCTATTTGATCGCATTTCCACGCATCACCAATATGTCGGTAGATCTGTTCTGGTGGTGGTGGCTGGTGCATCTGTGGGTGGAGGGCACCTGGGAAGTGTTGATCGGGTGCATCATGGCGCTCGCGCTGATGCAGTTGTTAGGCACCGCGCGCCGTATTGTGGAAACATGGCTCTACATAGAAGTGGCGCTCGTGCTCGGTACCGGCATATTGGGCCTCGGTCACCACTACTTCTGGATTGGCACCCCCGAGTACTGGCTAGCCATTGGCGGCCTGTTCTCGGCGTTAGAACCGCTGCCACTGCTCGGCATGGTTGTGCACGCAGTGTATGACGCTGGCACGCATCACATGAAAACGACCAACAAGCCCGCTCTGTATTGGATGATGGCGGAAGCCTTCGGCAATTTCCTGGGGGCGGGTGTGTTCGGTTTCATGATGACGCTGCCGCAGATCAATTTGTTTTCCCACGGCACGCAATGGACTGTTTCGCACGGACACTTTGCTTTCTGGGGTGCATACGCGTGCGGCGTATTGTCCGTGGTCTACGTGGCACTGCAGAAAGCACGTGGGCTGGAGGAGATGAACGGCATTCGCTGGAAGTGGTCGTTTGGCTTGCTTAACTTCGGCATGATCGGCATGGTTGGCGCACTGCTTATCTCCGGTATCGCGCAGGCATTCTATGAACGCGCCATCGGCGGCTCGACGATTCAAGCATTCATCGACGCGCAAAGTAACCTCTGGTTCTTGCAGGGCATGAATGCGCGTCTTGTGTTCGGCGTGCTATTTGCGATTGGCTATGCCGTACTCGTGTATGACTTGCTCACCATTGGCGGCAAGCATCGCACCAAGCAAGCGGCCGTCCTACGGCCCGCCTAGGCGCATTTGGATCGCAATGAGCGGATACGAACTAATCTACGCGTCCCTACTGCTCGGAGTGTTCGTATTGTGTGCTGGCGGCTACGGAGTCTTGTACACACTTGCGCAGTTGCAAAACGCGGCTAGCTGGCTGTACGGTGCACGCACTTTCTATGGGTTGCAGTGGTTGACCACAGCAGCAATTGTCGCGACGACGCCTCTCGCCGCCGGGTGGAAGCTTTTGATCGTCGTCAGTTGCTTGGTCACGCTGCGCGTTCCGCAAGTAATCTGGAAGTACCTTGAGCTGATCCACAAATAGGAGGCCCCGTGATCGCGAACAGCGTCAATACCATTCTTGGTTTGGTCCTAGTCTACGCTGCTGTGCTTAGACCCAGCTTGGTAGACGCTCAGCCGATCAACTTGCTGGTGGCTGCGCTCGTCATCATTGGCTGCGCGCTATGGGCACGAAGAAGCGACCGCATGAGTTGGTTCAGTATTACCAACATCATCGTCGGAGCTGCTGCCGTGCTTCTTGCGGTTGCACACATGAGTACTAGAACCCCGGCGACGGTAACGTTCTGGGGCGTGTTCTGGATTGGAATCATCGTCTCTGTTATCGCGTTGTGGGCGATGTTGTATAGACCGGAGTCTCAACGTAGCTGATCCAAAGAGTGAAATTGATCTATCAGTCTCTGCGGAGCCGACAATGATGAGTAGCTCAAACATCCGCGCTATTGCCTTTGCAGCTCTTACCGTGGGCTTGTTATATACGGCGACGGTGTACCCGGCGCAGGAACCGGCACAGGCTGCATCTCTGGCCGAGGCAATCACGGGCGGCAAATTTCTGCTCAATCTGCGCCCTCGCTATGAACTCGTCGATCAGGACGGCAAGCCCGAGGACGCCAAAGCATTCACGCTTCGCTCGCTGGTTGGTTGGGAGACCAAACCGTGGCATAGCTTCTCATTGACGGCGCAAGCGATCAACGTCAGCCGCCTCGGCAGCTTGGACTACAACGACGACGCGACAAAAGCTGCTGCCTCGCGTTTTCCGCTCGTCGCGGACCCGGATAACAGCGACGTCAATCAACTATTTGTCGACTACACAGGTTTGCCCAAGACTCGCATCCGGCTCGGCAGACAATCGATCAAGATCGATAACGTGCGCTTCATTGGTAATGTTGAGTTCCGCCAAGTGATGCAGGTATTCAACGGCGTGCTGTTAGAGAACAAGAGCCTGCCGAACACCGAATTGCTAATTGGCCATATGGGTCGGATCAAGAGCATCAACGCGACGCAGCGCGAAGCCAAGGTGGAAATACTGCATGCCCAATATCGCTGGCGCCCGAACAATAACATTATCGCTTACGCCTACCTGCAGGACGATCCGAACTTGGCGGGAGCCGCCGCGAACGTGACCGATTTATCCAACCAGATTATCGGACTGCGCTTGGACGGCGCTTACGCGCTATCCGAGAAGCTGTCCCTGCTCTACACCGCTGAGTACGCCACGCAAAGCGACTATGCAGACGGCGACAGCAAGATCGACGCAGACTATTACCATGTCGGAATGGGTCCGCGTTGGGGCGATTGGTATCTGCGCCTCGACCAAGAGCGCTTAGCGAGCAACGACGGGCAATACGCGTTCCAGACGCCGCTCGGCACCAACCATCTATTTCAGGGGTGGGCCGATCAATTTCTGACGACGCCGCGGCAGGGTCTACGTGACACGTTCCTGATGGCTGGCGGCAAACTGGGCAAAGCGCAATTGCTGGCGGAATACCATCAACTTAAGTCGGACGTCGGTGGAATCGATTTTGGCGATGAAGTCGATTTCAGTATCGCCTATCCATTCTTGAAGCAGCTCACCGGCAAACTGGAATACGCCGACTATCAAATCGGCGATGCTTCCGCCGGTAAACGCGACACCACCAAGATATGGCTCACTCTGATTTTCAATTACTGAGCCCTGAGCCCTGAGCCGGCGAGAACTGCTGCAAGCAAATGAAAAAGGCCGGGAAGACCCGGCCTTTTCCTTGCCTAAGCGCGAACGCTAAGCGGGTGCCTAGGCTGCTTTTTGCTCACCTTCGGCTGCTGCGGCAGGCTCGGGGCGATCGACCAATTCCACCAGTGCCATGGGCGCATTGTCGCCCTGTCTGAAGCCGTATTTCAAGATGCGCAAATAACCCCCATTGCGATTCTTGTAGCGCGGCCCAAGCTCATCGAATAATTTGCCGACGATAGCTCGATCGCGTAGACGATTGAACGCTAGGCGGCGGTTGGCGAGCGTTGCGTTCTTCGACATGGTGATGATCGGCTCGGCGAAACGACGCAACTCCTTCGCTTTCGGCAGCGTCGTCTTGATGATCTCGTGGCGCAGCAGCGAAACTGTCATGTTCTTAAACATCGCCAGCCGGTGGCTGGTCGTACGATTAAGTTTCCGATTGCTAAGTTGATGTCGCATGGCAGAACTTCCTGTTATTCCTCGCGCGAATCGCGCTCACTTTTAGTTGTTACTTCCGTTCCGGCAAACCGGCTGGCGGCCAACTCTCCAACTTCATTCCCAAGGTCAAGCCCTTGGAGGCGAGCACGTCTTTAATCTCGTTCAAGGACTTGCGGCCAAGGTTAGGCGTTTTCAGCAACTCAGTTTCCGTGCGCTGAATCAAATCGCCAATGTAGTAAATGTTCTCCGCCTTCAAGCAGTTCGCCGAACGCACCGTTAACTCCAGGTCATCAACCGGCTGCAGTAAAATTGGATCGAGCGGACGACTCGGCCCGCCTTCGGGACTGCGAGTTTGATTCGGCTGCAACTGAGCAAACACGCTCAACTGATCGACCAAAATACGCGCCGCGTAGCGCACCGCCTCTTCGGGTTCGATGCCGCCGTTCGTTTCGATATCCATCACCAGCTTGTCGAGATCGGTGCGTTGTTCGACACGCGCGCTCTCGACGGCGTAGCTCACGCGCCGCACCGGGCTAAATGACGCGTCCAATAAGATACCCCCAACACTACGCGCCTCTGAAGCTTGCTGACGGCTGGTTACTGGCTGATACCCCTGACCGCTCTCGACTTTGATCTGCATATCGAGCTTGCCGCCGGCAGTGAGGTGAGCAATCACATGGTCAGGATTGACGACCTCGACATCGTGGCTGACTTCAATGTCGCCAGCGGTGCATACACCTGGCCCTTGTTTCTTGAGCTTCAGGATCGTTTCATTGTGGTTGTGTAGCTTGACCACAACGCCTTTGAGGTTTAACAGAATATCGACAACGTCTTCCTGCACGCCCTCGACCGTGGAGTACTCGTGCACGACGCCGGCGATCTTAACTTCAGTGGGCGCGCAACCGGGCATGGAGGATAAGAGTACGCGGCGCAGCGCGTTGCCCAAAGTGTGACCGTAACCGCGTTCGAACGGTTCCATCGTCACGCGCGCGTGCGCGGGCGAAACATTCTGAACGTCTACGATACGAGGCATTAACATTGCAATAGCTCTCCCGTGGGATGAGGGTTACTTCGAGTACAACTCGACCACCAACGACTCGTTGATGGTGGCGGGCAGTTCACTGCGCTGCGGCACGGCTTTGAAGGTGCCCTTCATGTCTTTGGCATCGACGCTGATCCATTCCGGAAAACCGCGCTGCTCAGCTGCTTCGATCGATGCCTTGATGCGCAAATGCTCTTTTGCGCCAGCCGCAACTTCGACTGTGTCACCTGCCCGCACGACGTATGAAGGAATGTTGACGCGGCGGCCGTTCACCATCACGCCATTGTGACGCACGATCTGGCGCGCTTCGGCACGTGATATGCCGATGCCCATGCGATAACAGACGGAGTCGAGGCGGCTTTCCAGCAGCTGCAGCAAGGTCTCGCCGGTAACTCCTTTGCGCCGATCGGCTTCGTGGTAGATCTTGCGGAACTGGCGCTCCAAAACGGCATAGATGCGACGCACCTTCTGCTTCGCGCGCAACTGCTTGCCGTAATCGGAAACGCGTGCCGCTTTTTGCCCATGCTGGCCAGGCGCATAGCTGCGGCGCTCGATCGCGCATTTATCCGTAAAGCACTTCTCGCCTTTCAAGAAGAGCTTCTCGCCTTCGCGGCGGCACTTACTGCATTTAGCGTCGGTATCTCGTGCCAACTTCGTCTCCTGGAACTAATCGCTTGCGCTTGGGTGCATCTAGATGCGGCGCCGCTTCGGCGCGCGGCAACCGTTGTGAGGCACCGGGGTCACATCAGCGATGTGGGTAATTTTCATGCCGAGTGCGTTGAGGGCTCGCACGGCAGATTCGCGTCCCGGCCCCGGCCCTTGAATGCGAACTTCGAGGTTCTTAACACCGTATTCGAGCGCAGCTTTGCCCGCTGCCTCCGAAGCAATCTGTGCGGCGAATGGCGTGCTCTTGCGCGATCCCTTGAAACCATTGCTGCCCGCGCTCGACCAGCTCAAAACGTTTCCCTGACGATCGGTGATAGTGACGATCGTATTATTGAAAGACGCGTGCACATGCACGATGCCTTCCGCAACGTTTTTCTTGACCTTCTTGCGAACTCGAGCCGCTGCTGCCGCTGGTTTTGCCATGTTAATTTATGTCCTTGCGTGGAGCTTACTTCGTGACTTGCTTGTTGGCCGGATTGGCCACGCCGCCCTTGCGGGGACCCTTGCGCGTGCGCGCGTTCGTGCGAGTGCGCTGCCCGCGAACCGGCAAGCCTTTCTTGTGGCGCGAGCCGCGGTAGGAACCGAGATCGATCAAGCGCTTGATATTCATCGACACTTCGCGGCGCAGATCGCCTTCGAGTTGGAACTTGCCGACTTCGGCGCGCAACTTGTCGACTTCGGCGTCCGTAAGTTCCTTGACTTTGGTCGCCGGGTTCACACCGGCATTGGAGCAAATCAGCCGCGCGCGGCTGTGTCCGATGCCTAAGATAGATGTCAGGCCAATCACCGCGTGCGCATTGTTCGGAATATTGACCCCTGCGATACGTGCCATTGCAATAAGCCTCCGCTTAGCCTTGCCGCTGCTTGTGGCGCGGATCGGAACAGATCACACGCAACACACCGCCACGCCGCACCATTTTGCAATTGCGGCAGAGTTTTTTTACCGACGTTCTAACTTTCATACTGCTCTCCTTTACTTCGCGCGGAAGGTGATCCTGGCGCGCGTCAAATCGTAAGGCGTCATCTCAACCGTTACTTTGTCACCTGGAAGAATGCGTATGTAGTGCATGCGCATCTTGCCGGAGATGTGAGCCAACACCACATGATTGTTCTCGAGCTTCACTCTGAAGGTCGCGTTCGGGAGCGTTTCTACGACCTCCCCCTGCAATGTGATGGTCTCTTCTTTCGCCATATGCCTTAACGAACCGGAAGACCTCCACCTTTGAAATTAGCCTTCTTCAGCAAACTCTCGTATTGGTGCGACATGATGTATGACTGGACTTGCGCCATAAAGTCCATGATCACCACCACCACAATCAGCAGCGAAGTGCCGCCAAAATAAAACGGCACCTTCAACTTAAGTATCAAAAACTCCGGGATCAAGCACACCACGGCGACGTAGATGGCACCGATCAAGGTTAGCCGGGTGATGATCTTGTCGATATAGCGCGCAGTCTGATCTCCGGGCCGAATCCCTGGGATGAAAGCGCCGCTGCGCTTCAGATTGTCAGCGGTGTCCTTTGGGTTAAATACGAGCGCCGTATAGAAGAAGCAGAAGAATATGATGGCGACGGCATACAGGAATACGTAGACGGGCTGCCCCGGCGATAGTGCGGTGCTTAGATCCTTGAGCCAGCGCACATTCTCGTTACTGCCGAACCAACTTGCGATCGTCGCGGGAAACAACAAGATGCTTGAAGCGAAAATCGGAGGAATAACGCCCGACATGTTCAGCTTAAAAGGCAAGTGTGAACTCTGACCGCCGTACACGCGGTTGCCGACCTGGCGTTTCGCATAGTTCACTTGCAGCTTGCGTTGCCCTCTCTCGACAAATACGACCAGCGCGGTGACCAACAACACAGCGATGAAGATCAGGATTACCGTCAGCGGCGTGAACTGCCCGGTACCGACCAGAGACAGAGTCTGCCCTATAGCGGCAGGCAATCCAGCGGCGATGCCGGCAAAGATGATCAAAGAGATACCGTTGCCGATACCGCGTTCGGTGATTTGTTCGCCCAGCCACATCAGAAACATCGTGCCAGAAACCAGAATGATCGCAGTCGTCAACCGGAATGTGAAACCCGGCTCGAGCGCAACGGCTTGCTGCTCTAAAGCGATGCTAATTCCGAACGCTTGCACAAAAGCCAACACCACTGTCCCGTAGCGCGTGTACTGGGTAATCTTGCGCCGGCCGCTCTCACCCTCCTTGCGCAATTGCTCTAGCGTGGGGACCACGACGGTAAGCAGCTGCATGATGATGGAGGCAGAAATGTAGGGCATGATGCCGAGCGCGAAAATGCTAAAGCGTGAAATCGCACCGCCCGAGAACATGTTCAGCAGATCGAGAATCCCACCTTGTTGCTGACCAAAAAATTGGCTCAATTTGGCCGGATCAATCCCCGGCACCGGGATATGCGTCCCGATACGATAGACGATCAGCGCTCCCAGCAAGAACAATAGGCGACGCTTAAGGTCGCCCATTTTTCCAGCCATCGCGAGAGGATTGTTCGTTGCCAAGTTATTCGCTATTCAATGCTGCCACCGGCAGCTTCCACGGCGGCTTTAGCGCCCTTGCTAAGGGCTAAGCCACGCAGCTTCACGGCGCGTTTGATCTCACCGCGCAAAAATACCTTTACCGCTTTTGCTTGCTGCGGCACCAGACCGGCTGCCTTGAGGGCAGCGACATCGATGCTATCACCCTCGACTTTGGCGAGATCGCCCAGCCGGACTTGCGCCGTATCGTCGGTTCCCGGTGCGCGGAATCCACGTTTAGGCAAACGCCGTTGCAACGGCATCTGCCCGCCTTCAAAACCGACCTTGTGAAAACCGCCGGCCCGTGAGCTCTGCCCTTTATGTCCACGACCAGAGGTCTTGCCTAAACCGCTGCCGATACCGCGCCCTACCCGTTTTCGGTCCGGACGGCTGCCGGCTTTTGGTTTGAGGTTGTTTAACCGCATATGCTTTGTCTCTGTCAGTCTTGGCTACGGTTACTCGCAGCGCAGCAAATAGCTTACTTTGTTAATCATGCCGCGCACTGCGGGGGTATCCTGCACCTCCACGGTTTGGTGGCGCTTGCGCAGCCCCAGTCCGCGCACACAAGCGCGATGCTCTTGCTTGGTTGCAATCAAGCCCTTTACCAAGGTCACCTTAATCGTTTTGCTTGAGTTGTTTGCGCCCATATGGTTAACCAGTGATTTCCTCTATGGTCTTGCCGCGCTTAGCTGCAACCTCAGACGGGCGATGCATCTCGACCAAACCGTTTATGGTGGCGCGCACCATGCTGTACGGGTTGGTTGAACCCAAGCACTTCGCCAGCACATTGGTGACCCCCATTACCTCGAACACTGCCCGCATTGGACCGCCTGCGATGATCCCGGTGCCGTCCGAAGCTGGTTGCATGAACACCTTGGCCGCGCCGTGATGACCTTTGACCGCGTGGTGGAGCGTGCCGCTCTTCAAATTCACCTTCACCATATTGCGGCGCGCTTGCTCCAAAGCTTTTTGCACCGCGACCGGCACTTCGCGCGCTTTACCCTTGCCCATGCCGATGCCGCCATCGCCGTCGCCGACAACAGTCAGCGCAGCAAACCCTAAAATGCGGCCGCCTTTTACAACCTTGGTGACACGGTTGACTGCCACCATTTTTTCGCGCAGGCCGTCTGTCCGTTGTTCCGATTCAGCTTTCGCCATGGATCGCCCTTAAACCTTAGAATTTCAAACCATTCTGCCGCGCCGCTTCGGCGAGCGCTTTGATACGTCCGTGAAACTGATAGCCGGCGCGGTCGAATGCAACTTGCTCGATACCGGCTTGCTTGGCCTTCTCAGCTATTCGCTTACCCACCAGTTCTGCAGCCTTGACGTTGCCGCCATTCGGGATTTGCTTGCGCACCTCCGCCTCTGCCGTCGAGGCACTTGCGAGCACACGCGCCCCCGAGCCATCGATGACCTGAGCGTAGATATGCAAATTGGTGCGATGCACGGTCAACCGGGTTACACCCAGCTCCCGAATCTTGAGGCGGGTCTGGCGCGCACGGCGCAACCGCGCAAAGTTTTTGTCTTTCATAGCGTCCTCGCCCTATTTCTTCTTCGTTTCTTTCAGCTTCACAACTTCGTTCGCATAGCGAACACCTTTGCCTTTGTAGGGTTCGGGTGGCCGGTAAGCTCGGATCTGCGCTGCCGCTTCGCCCACTCTTTGCTTGTCAATGCCCTTGACGATGATGTCCGTTTGCGTCGGCGTTTCAGCCTTGACACCATCAGGCAACTTATACGCAACGGGATGCGAGAACCCTAGGGAAAGATTGAGAGTCTGACCCGCCGCCTGAGCGCGGTAACCCACGCCAACGAGCGTCAGCTTTTTCTCAAATCCTTTGGTCACGCCTTGCACCATATTTGCAACCAGCGCTCGCGCTGTGCCCGACATGGCGTTAGCTTGAATGCTACCGTCGATGGCTTTGAAACTAATCTGATTGCCTTCGCGAACCAGGTTGACCTGTGCGCCGAAATCTTGCACTAGGGTACCCATCGGGCCCTTCACCGAAACGCGACCTTCGGTAATGCCGATTTCGACCTTGTCAGGAACATTGATGGGATTATTCGCTACCCGAGACATAGATCACCCGTTACGCGACGATGCACAGCACTTCGCCGCCGACACCGGTGGCACGCGCTTTGCGATCTGTCATGACGCCTTGCGAAGTTGAGATGATGGCCACGCCCAAGCCGTTCATCACGGGTGGGATATCGTGACGACCTTTATAGATGCGCAGACCGGGCCGGCTAACTCGCTCAATGCGCTCGATGACCGGCTTGCCGGCATAGTACTTGAGCTGAATCTCCAGCGATGACTTGCCATCCGCCGCGTGCACGGCGAAATTTTCAATATAGCCTTCGTCCTTCAGCACCTTGGCGATCGCAGCCTTAACCTTAGAGCTCGGTATTGCGACCGAACTTTTTTCCGCACGCTGAGCATTGCGGATGCGGGTGAGCATATCCGCGATGGGGTCACTCATGCTCATGTCTTCTCGCTCCCTAATTTGACCACTGAGGCTACCAGCTTGCCTTGACAACACCCGGAATCTCGCCACGCAGCGCCAGTTGGCGCAATTTTCCGCGTGCCAGTCCGAACTTGCTATACACGCCCCGCGGCCGCCCAGTCAGCAAGCAACGGTTGCGTTGGCGCACTGGACTGGAATCACGCGGCAAGGCTTGCAGCGCGGCGCGCGCTTGCTGCTTGGCTTCCGCCGTCGCTTTTGCATCTTGAATGATTTCCACAAGTTGCGTGCGGCGCGCTGCATACTTCTTAATTAGCGCGCGACGCTTTTGCTCGCGGAGTCGCAGAGCTAGTTTGGCCATTCTGACTAATTCCTAAAGGGAAACTTGAACGCGGCAAGCAAAGCCTTCGCTTCCGCATCGGTCTTGGCAGTCGTGCTAATCGTAATGTTCATGCCTCGAATAGCATCAATCTTGTCGTATTCGATCTCCGGGAAAATAATCTGCTCCTTGACGCCCATATTGAAATTCCCCCGACCATCAAACGAGCGGGCGGATATCCCCCTGAAGTCCCGAATGCGCGGAATGGCGACCGTGACCAAGCGATCCAAAAACTCGTACATGCGCTGGCGGCGTAGCGTTACTTTGCACCCGACCGGGTAGCCTTCGCGAATCTTAAACACCGCAATCGATTTCCGCGCTTTGGTAACGAGCGGCTTTTGGCCGGCAATCTTCTGCATGTCACCGACCGCGTTATCCATGATTTTCTTGTCGGCAACCGCTTCGCCAACACCCATGTTCAACACGATCTTTTCGATGCGCGGTACTTCCATTACCGACTTGTAGCCGAACTGCTGCATGAGCTGATTGACCACCGTCTCCTTGTAGTATCCCTGCAGTCGCGCCATGACTTGATCCTTATGCGTCGATTACTTCGCCGTTCGACTTGTAGAAGCGCACGGCGCGCCCATCTTGCAGCGACCGAATGCCAACGCGGTCCGCCTTCTTCGTCGCGGGATTGAAAACTGCCAGATTAGAAATATGGATCGGCATCTCTTTTTCGACGATGCCGCCAGTTTGCCCCTTCATTGGATTGGGACGCAGATGTTTCTTGGCCTTATTCAAGCCTTCGACAACGAGATAGTCGGCTGATACCACCCGCAGCACGGTGCCCTGGCGGCCCTTATGCTTGCCAGCAATTGCCACGACATTGTCGCCTTTACGAATCTTGCGCATATGCAATGACCTCTACAAAACTTCCGGAGCAAGCGAGACAATTTTCATGAAGCGCTCTGTGCGCAACTCGCGCGTAACCGGTCCAAAAATACGCGTGCCAATCGGCTCAAGCTTGGCCGTCAGCAGCACGGCAGCGTTATTGTCGAAGCGCACCAAGGACCCGTCCGCACGGCGCACGCCCTGCGCAGTGCGCACTACGACGGCGTTGTAAACCTCGCCTTTCTTCACGCGACCGCGCGGTGCTGCGGACTTGACGCTCACCTTAATGACGTCGCCAATGGAAGCGTATCTGCGCTTGGAACCACCTAGAACTTTGATGCACATGACGGCGCGCGCGCCAGTGTTGTCCGCCACATCAAGTAGCGATTGCATTTGAATCATAATTCAGCCTTTCCAACTTTTCCGCCGCCCCGAAGGGTATTAGCGGTTAGTCTTGGAACCCGTGGATGGGAGGGAAAACGCGGCCTTACTCGTAGAGCAACCGCGTAATCACGAATTATAACTGCCCCGAAGCTATCCTGTAAACCCTAGATGACTCGTGCTTTCTCGACCACACGCGTAACTCGCCAAGCTTTGGTCTTCGAAATCGGCCGGCACTCTTGAATTTCGACCGTATCTCCCGTGACAACCCCAGCCTGATCCACATGCGCGTGGTATTTGCGCGAACGCCGAACCACTTTCCCGTACATCGGGTGCATTACGGTGCGCTCGACCAGTACGGAAACTGTTTTGGCCATCTTGTCGCTAACGACACGACCGGTCAGGGTCTTCTTCGTCGCCTTTTCGTTCATGCCTGCCTCGCTTTTTCCGTGAGGATGGTCTTGATACGCGCTATGTCACGGCGCAGTTTGCGCGCCTCACTGACGTTGGTGCTTTGCTGCGTCGCCAACTGCATGCGCAAACCGAACTGCGCTCGGCGCACTGCCAGCAACTCCTTCTGCAGGTCGTCGGCGCTCTTGGTTCTTAGCTCTTTCGCTTTCATCTGAATCTGTCCTTCTAACCCAAATGCCGCGTCACGAACGTCGTGCCCAAGGGCAGCTTGGCAGCGGCTAGGCGGAACGCTTGTTGTGCGGTGGCAAGATCGACGCCATCCATCTCATACAAAACCTTGCCTGGATGGATCTCCGCTACGAAGTATTCAGGGTTGCCCTTGCCGTTACCCATGCGCACCTCGGCCGGCTTACGTGAAACCGGCTTGTCCGGGAAAATACGTATCCAAATACGTCCGCCGCGTTTGATGTGGCGAGTCATCGCGCGGCGGGCCGCTTCGATTTGACGCGCGGTAATGCGTCCGCGCTCGATAGCCTTGAGACCGAACTCGCCAAAACTTACCTTAGTCCCGGCGGTGCGGACGCCGCGATTGCGCCCTTTTTGCTGTTTGCGATACTTTGTTCTAGCTGGCTGCAGCATGTTCTCTCCTTCCGCCGCCTCTGCGCGGCTTGCGCTCGGGCTCCGCCGGCGCTGCTGCGGGTTGTTCGTTGCGGCCGAGAATCTCGCCCTTGAACACCCACACCTTGATACCTATGACACCGTAAGTGGTCTTCGCTTCGCTGGTCGCGTAATCGATGTCGGCACGCAGCGTATGCAGTGGAACGCGGCCCTCGCGATACCACTCGGTACGGGCAATTTCGATCCCATTCAACCTTCCGGCACTCATTATCTTGATGCCCTGAGCGCCCAGGCGCATTGCGTTTTGCATCGCGCGCTTCATGGCGCGGCGGAACATCACACGCTTCTCTAACTGACTGGCAATGCTGTCAGCGATGATTTGCGCTTCGATTTCCGGTTTGCGCACTTCCTCGATGTTCACGTGCACCGGCACCTTCATCAGTTTCTGCAGGCCGGTGCGTAGCGCCTCGATATCCTCACCCTTCTTGCCGATTACGACACCCGGGCGCGCGCTATAGATCGTAATCTTGGCGTTCTTGGCTGGACGTTCGATAATGATTTGGCTCACGGCGGCGTGGGCCAGCTTCTTTTTCAGGTAGTCGCGTACCTGAATATCATCGCGCACCATGCCGGCGAAATTCTTGTTGGAAGCGTACCACCGCGAACTCCAGTTCCGCTGTACCGCCAGTCGAAACCCGATTGGGTGAATTTTTTGACCCATTATTGGCCCCCTTTTGCGCCGTCGCCAACCGCGACGAATATGTGGCAGGTTGGCTTGGCGATCTTGAAAGCACGGCCTTTGGCCCGAGCCATAAAACGGCGCAAGAAAGTGCCGCGCTCAACAAAGATTTCCGTGACCTTCAAAGTGTCGATATCGGCGCCCTGATTGTGCTCGGCATTGGCGATCGCCGATTCCAACACTTTCTTCACCAAGCGCGCACCCTTCTTGGGACTGAACGCCAGTACATTGAGCGCCCTATCGACCGGCAAACCCCGGACTTGATCGGCCACTAGCCTGCCCTTCTGGGCAGACAAGCGCGCTCCTCGCAGCTCAGCTACGGCTTTCATTTGCCACCCTCCTTCTTCGCGGGTGCGGCAACCTTGCGGTCACCGGGATGGCCTTTGAAGGTTCTAGTCAGCGCAAACTCGCCCAGCTTATGCCCCACCATATTTTCGGTGACGTAGACAGGTATGTGCTGGCGGCCATTGTGCACGGCGATGGTCATCCCGACAAAATCGGGCAGCACAGTTGAGCGGCGTGACCACGTCTTGATTGGACGCTTGTCCTTACTTGCCTGGGCTGTCTCAATCTTGCGCAGCAAGTGGCCGTCGACAAAGGGGCCCTTCTTTACAGATCGTGCCATAAGTGTGTCCTATTCCTTATGCGCGATGGCGCCGACGCACGATCATGCTGTCGGACCACTTGTTCTTGCGCGTCTTATAGCCCTTGGCTGGTGTGCCCCAGGGCGATACGGGATGCGGGTTGCCTTGACCCGACTTGCCTTCACCACCACCGTGCGGGTGATCCACGGGATTCATCACCACGCCGCGCACCGTCGGTTTGATCCCACGCCAGCGCTGCGCTCCTGCCTTACCGATACTGCGCAGATTGTGCTCCTCGTTGCCAACTTCGCCAACGGTGGCGCGGCAATCAATATGCACTTTGCGAATTTCGCCAGAGCGCAGACGCAGCTGGACGTAAATGCCTTCACGCGCCAACACCTGCGCCGACGTGCCGGCCGAGCGCGCCAGCTGCGCACCTTTGCCGGGCTGCAGTTCGATGCAGTGCACCGTCGAACCTACGGGGATATTGCGCAGCGGCAAAGCGTTGCCGGGTTTGATGGGCGCCTCCGGCCCGCTCAGCAATTGCGCGCCCACGGCGATCCCCTTCGGCGCGATGATATAGCGGCGCTCGCCATCGAGGTAACAAAGCAATGCGATATTGGCGCTGCGATTCGGATCGTATTCCAACCGCTCGACTCTTGCGGCAATACCGTCTTTGGTGCGGCGGAAATCGATGATGCGGTAGTTGTGCTTGTGCCCGCCGCCCTGATGCCGCATCGTGATATGGCCGTTGTTATTGCGCCCGGCGTGGCGGTTTTGATGTTCGGTAAGAGCGAACATCGGCGGGCCCTTGTGCAAATCGGGGTTGACCAGTTTGACCAGACCGCGACGGCCCGGCGAAGTAGGTTTGACTTTGACTAGTGGCATGGCTATTCCTAAGCGGCGCCCGCGAAGTTGATTTCTTGTCCTGGCTTCAGGCTGACATAAGCCTTCTTCCAGTTGTTGCGGCGGCCGATGAAACGGCCAAAGCGCTTTTCCTTACCCTTAACGTTACTGATTGCGACCGACTCGACTTCCGCCTTGAACATCAACTGCACAGCCGCTTTGATTTCAGACTTTGTCGCATCGGGAAGCACGCGAAAAATTACTTGGTTATGCTTCTCGCCGATCATGGTTCCCTTCTCGGAAACGACCGGCGCAACCAACACCGTCATAAGCCGCTCTTCATTTGGCTTGGTCGCGTTCATGCGAGCACCTCTTCAAGTTTGCGCAGTGCGCCGCGCGTCATGAGCACTTGATCGCAATGCACCAAACTCACCGGATCAGCTTTGCCGACTTCCATGACTGCGACGTTTGCCAAATTCCGCGCCGATAAATAAAGATTCTCGTCCACCGAGTCCGTCACTACGAGCACCTCGTCAAATCCCATGCCCTTTAGCTTCTGCGCCAGCAGCTTGGTCTTGGGTTGCTCGATACGCAGATCTTCCACAACTGAAATACGCCCTTCGCGCGCCAATTGCGACCAAATCACTTTTACACCTGCGCGATAAGCTTTGCGGTTTACCTTGTGGCTGAAGTTCTCGTCCGGCGAGCTTGGAAAGGTCTTGCCGCCACCGCGCCAAAGCGGACTAGACGCACGCCCTGCGCGAGCACGGCCAGTACCCTTTTGCTTCCACGGCTTCTTGCGGCTCTTGTTTACTTCGGAACGGCCAAGCTGTTTGCGCGTGCCGCTGCGCGCGTTCGCCTGGTAGGCGACGACCAACTGGTGGACCAAGCTCTCGTTAAATTCGCGGCCGAAGACGTCATCCGGCGCCGGGAGCGTAGAAGTAGCCTCGCCTTTATCGTTAATTAGTTTCAGTTCCATGGCTACCCCGCCTTAATGCCTGGGCGCACGATGACGTTGCCGCCGCTCGCGCCCGGCACCGCTCCGCGCACCAACAGGAGTTGCCGCGCGGTATCCACGCGAACAATTTTCAAGTTGACCGTCGTTTGCTGTTCACGACCCAGCTGACCCGCCATGCGTTTGCCGGGAAATACGCGTCCCGGATCTTGGCGCTGCCCAATGGACCCCGGCTTGTTGGTGGACACTGAGTTACCGTGGCTGGCGCGGTTGGAGCTGAAATGGTGCCGCTTGATGACACCGGCGAAGCCCTTACCCTTGGAGATGCCAGTGACGTCAACAGTCTGGCCAGCGGCAAAAATGTCGATGCCCACGGTTGCGCCGGGTTGGTACTGCCCTACCTGCTCTTCGCTGACACGGAACTCGCGCAGTACTTCGCCGGCTTCCACACCTGCCTTGGCGAGATGGCCTGCCTCGGCCTTGTTCACGCGGCTATTCCGGCGCTTGCCAAATGTCACCTGCAAGGCAGTGTAGCCGTCATTGGCAGCCGTCTTGACTTGCGCGACCCGATTGTTCGAACAATCGATCACCGTAACGGGGATAGACTCCCCCGAGTCACCGAAGACTCTTGTCATGCCGACCTTGCGGCCGACCAAGCCTAAGCTCATTGTAATTTCCTCTTAAAAGGCGCCGACTGCAATGGGTCGGCATTTCACTTTAGCGCTGATTACACCGGCGAACTGGCTATGCCGTCCGCGTCTGTTTGCGCTTTACAACTTGATTTCTACGTCCACTCCTGCGGGCAAGTCCAACTTCATCAGCGCGTCCACGGTCTTGTCCGTCGGATCGACGATATCCATGAGGCGCATGTGCGTACGAATTTCCAACTGCTCGCGCGAAGTCTTGTCCACGTGCGGCGAACGCAACAAATCGAAACGTTGAATACGCGTGGGCAATGGCACTGGCCCGCGCACCACTGCGCCGGTGCGCTTCGCCGTTTCGACAATCTCCAGCGCCGAGCGGTCGATCAACCGATAATCGAAGCCCTTGAGCCGGATGCGAATCTTTTGGTGCTGTATTGCTTGTGCCATTTTGTCGTTCAAGCGCGCTTTCGCGCACGCTCCGTGTGCCTATACTGCCAGTATTATAAATCTGAGAGTCGCATTCTTAGCGAGTTTTCAGAATATGCCCTTGTGAGTATCTATTATTACTCAAGAACCTTTGCCACCACGCCTGCTCCGACGGTTCTGCCGCCCTCTCGA
>CADEHE010000014.1 GCA_902826775.1 uncultured Pseudomonadota bacterium
CAGAGTCTTCACTTAAAGAAACGCAAAAACTGTCCTAACAAACGGGACCACCTCTCATCGCACGTAAATCCGCATGGGAATTCAGGGAAGACCAAGGAAAAGCAAAGAACTATTTTAAGTCGCTAATCAATAGCAATCTGGAAAAGACCCAACCTACCGGAATTAACTACTGCTCGTTGATTTTCTCAAAACCAAATCTGACAACGATATCAAATAGAGGACATTTTGAGACGGATAAATGTTCAACGGTTGGTAAAGATGGCTTCAAAATTGAATGCGGACATTCATCCACAATTTGGGGAAGAAGACTTTTAACCTACAAGGGTAAAGGTGAGGAAAGAAAACAAGTCTGTCAGTACTTAATTCGAAATACGTATGGGCAATCCTGCGACGCATACAAGAATTTGGAAGGTGCAGATCTAGAACCTAAAGAGCAGTGTGAAAATGGACAGATTTGGATGGATGAAGACGTCATATTGAAAAATTTGGCTTCGGTGTACCATTTTTAACCGACAGGAAAAATGGTGTCAGGCTTTAATGACCGGTGTCAGGCCTTCCAATCCAACCCGGCTGTTTACCAAATGCCCGTGTAGGCAAGCGGCATAGCGCCACTTGTCTCTTCTCCGATTGTCGAAGCCTCTGCGGCGAGCTATTCGCAGACTCTCAGCCCGCTAGGTCCCGCAGAAAGTCTTGTAGCAAGCGGTGACTTCCGCCGGCGCCGGGCTGACGTAGTGAGCGTGGTCGGGGCGCTCGTCAAACGGCTGCGTAATCGCACCGAGCAAGCGCTCAAACGGCGCGAAGTCGCCGCGCTCGGAAGCGGCGGCGAGCGCTTCTTCGACCCGGTGATTGCGCGGGATGTAAATCGGGTTGGCGCGGCGCATCGCGTCAGCGCGCGCATCAGCGGGAGTGTTTTCGCGCACAGTGCGTTCTTGCCAACGCGCAAGCCACGCTTGCAGTTCGGACGCATCCGCGAACAGCGCATCGAGTGCGGCGCGTTCTCCCGCCGCGGCGTCGCTAAGGCGGCGCCATGCGAGGGTGAAGTCGGCGGCGTTGGCTCGCATCAATTCGAGCCAGTCTTGCGCCAAGGCGAGGTCAGCGTCGTCTTCGGTGGTCAATCCGAGTTTGGCCCGCGCGCCGGCAAGCCAATGCATTTCAAAGCGCGGCGTAAAGCCTTGCACGATGTCTGTCGCGGGCGCGATCGCCTGCTGCGGGTTTTCGCTGTCGATGAGCGGCAGCAGCGTTTCCGCCAATCGCGCTAAATTCCACTGCGCGATCAGCGGTTGATTGGCATAGGCGTAGCGCCCGTGCGTGTCGATGGAGCTGAACACGGTGCGCGGATCGTAAGCCTCCATGAACGCGCACGGGCCGTAGTCGATGGTCTCGCCCGAGATGGCCATGTTGTCGGTGTTCATCACGCCATGGATGAAACCCACATGCATCCACTGCGCGATCAATTGCGCCTGGCGCTCGCATACGGCGCGCAGCAACGCTAGGTACGGCTGCGGCTGCTCGGCCAATTCGGGATAGTGACGGCGGATGGCGTAGTCGGCGAGCTGGCGCACTTTGTCGTATTCGCCGCGCGCGGCGAAATACTGAAACGTACCCACGCGTATGTGGCTCGCAGCCACACGCGTGAGCACGGCACCCGGCAAAATTTCTTCGCGCCGCACCGGCATGCCGGTAGCCGCAACCGCAAGCGCGCGCGTAGTCGGAATGCCGAGCGTGTGCATCGCTTCGCCGATCAAGTATTCGCGCAGCATCGGTCCGACCGCAGCCTTGCCGTCGCCGCCGCGCGAAAACGGCGTGCGCCCCGAGCCCTTGAAGGCGATGTCGCGGCGGCGGCCGTGGCGATCGATTACTTCGCCGATGAGCAGTGCGCGGCCGTCGCCCAACTGCGGCGAGAAGCCGCCGAACTGATGTCCGGCGTAGGCTTGCGCAATCGGTGTGGCGCCCACGGGCAACTCGTTGCCTGAGAAGATTGCTGCACCGATGCTGCCATCGAGTGCATCCGCGTTTAACCCGAGTTCTTGCGCCAGTTCGCGATTAAAGCGCAGCAACGCCGGCTGCGGCACTTGCGCGGGCGAGCAGGCGACGAAGAATCCTTCCAGCTCTCTCGCATAGCTGTTGTCGAATTCGAACGCAGCGACGGCGGGCGATCGCATCGTCGGCTAGGCGGCGTTGCGGCGCGGCAGTTTCCAGTTCGGCCGCGGGTAGTGGCAGGTGTAGCCGTTCGGATAACGCTCCAAATAATCTTGGTGTTCCGGCTCGGCTTGCCAGAATGCGCCTGCCGGCGCGACTTCGGTTACGACTTTGCCCGGCCATATTCCCGAAGCATCGACATCGGCAATGGTGTCGAGCGCGGTGGCGCGCTGCGCGTCGGAGGTGTAGTAGATCGCCGAGCGGTACGACATGCCGACATCATTGCCTTGCCGATCGCGCGTGGACGGATCGTGAATCTGAAAGAAGAATTCCAGCAAGTTTCGAAATGTAAGCTTGCCCGGATCGAACACGATTTCGATCGCCTCGGCGTGCGTGCCGTGATTGCGATAGGTGGCGTTCGGCACGTCGCCGCCGCTGTAGCCCACGCGCGTGCCGATAACGCCGGGGAGCTTGCGGATCAAATCCTGCATGCCCCAGAAGCAACCGCCGGCGAGGATGGAGGTTTCAGTGCGGGTCATAGCGCGTTCCTGTCTGTTAGTTTAGAGACTGTGCTAAATGGCGTCTACTTGCCGAAGTGCAAGCGTAACGCAGGTGCGCACTGGGCGGCGTTGTTGTCGACCGTCGCGCTGGGAAAATCTTATACAGTAAGTAGTGCATGTTGATAAAACAGATGAATATTCAGATGTGAGGAATACCTGGGTTGAGTATGGAATGATCACGGTTAATAACGATCGGAAAATTACTCACACTTTAGATACGAGGAAAGCCAATCGGTTCAAGCAAAAATAGTACTGCCCGCTTGCACCATGCGACTCCAAGTCGGCCGCCCACGCTTCGGCTTGCTCCAAGCTAACGCCTAACTTGCCGGCGACAAATTTCGCGATAGTGCGAATCATGCTGTAGCTATAGGTTTCCGCGTCGTAAGTCGTATTGACGATCGGTATTGCGGTCGCGCGCTCTAAACGCATGCCGGCAGCCGCAATCAGTTGCGGCAGTTGGGACGGCAAGTGCGGATGCGGGCAATGCAAGTGCCAGGCGTCGATGACGCGGCGCATGCGCTCGCGGTTCGAGTTGCGCCAGATAACCGCATCCCAATCCGTGTCGACGATGAGCGCGCGGCCGCCGGGTTTCAGCACACGCTTTAGTTCTGCCAATGCGAGCGCGAGGTCGTCGACAAACTCGTACACTTGCGTAACGGCGACAGCATCGAGCGTAGCGCTCTCGCACGGCAGGGCCGTCGCGCTGGCTTCGCGCGCGTTCGCGTTCGCATGCCCAGCGCAGCGTGCCTGAGCCAGCGCGAGCATATCGGCGCTGACGTCGATGCCTGTGACACTGCCGCGTGCGCCGACTTCTTGCGCCATTTCCATGACTAGTAAGCCCGGCCCGCAGCCGATGTCCAATACAAGCTCTCCGGGTTTGAGTTGCAACAACGCGCGCGAAGCGCGTCGCTGCTCGACGATGTCCGGCGTTTGGTAGAGACGCTCGACACGCTGCGAAGCTTTTTGATCGAAGGCGAAGTCCTTGCTCAAAGCCTCTCCCAGGGAAACTGTTGTTCGACCCATTGTGCGCAAGCCAGCGTGCGCGCGTCGTCGCCGCCGCGGCCGATGACTTGCACGCCAAGCGGAAGCTGGCTCGGTCCGCGCGCGATAGGGACGTTAATCGCCGGTGTACGTAACAAGCTCCACATGCGGCAGAACACCGGATCGCCGGTGGTTTCGATCGGCGGTGCCTCGCCCGGCGCGGAGGGTGTAAGCAGCACGTCGCAATCACCGATTGCCTGCGCAAACTGCGCTCGCGCTAGGCGTGCTCGTTTCATCGCGGCAGCATAGTCGGCGTGCGGCGTTGCCCAGCCGCTGTCCAATTGACCGCGCAAGCGCGGTGCGAGTTGCTCGGGGAAGCGGCGATGCTCGTCGGCGAGGCAACGCGCCATTTCGTACTGCCAGATGAGGTCTTGCGCGTCGTTCAAGTGATCGAACGTCGGCGGCAGACGCACATCGCACACGCGCGCGCCGGCGCGTTCAAGCTGCGCGGGCAATCGCTCGAACAAACTCTGCGTTTCGGGTTGCGCAGCGTGCCATTGAGCGGTTAGGCAAATCCCGATTCGCGGTGCGTCTCGCGGCGTGTGCGTCTCGGGTGCAAGGCAAAGTTCGCGACGCTCGGCAAGCGCAGCGACGGCAAAGGCCGCATCCGCGACAGTGCGCGTAAACAAGCCGACTGTGTCGAATGACTCGGTGATCGCTTTGACGCCGATGCGCGGCAGCGTGCCGAAACTGGGCTTGTAGCCGACGCAGCCGCAGAAGGCGGCAGGACGAATGATCGAACCGGTTGTTTGCGTGCCGAACGCAACCGGCACCATGCCGGCCGCCACCGCGGCGGCGGAGCCGCTGGAGGAGCCGCCCGGCGTGCGTGTGGCGTCATGCGGGTTCGCAGTCTTGCTCGGCGGAAAAGTGGCGAACTGCGTGGTCGTGGTTTTGCCGACGATCAGCCCACCGAGCCGGCGCGTCATCGCAATTGCGGCCGCGTCGGTGCTCGGGCGGTGGTCGCGGTAGATGGTCGAGCCGTACTGCGTCGGCATGTCGTAGGTGTCGAAGATGTCTTTCACGCCGAATGGGATGCCGTGCAGCGGGCCGCTAGCAGCGCGTCGATCCAATTCGCGCGCGGCGGCGAGCGCGCGCTCGCGGCCGAGGTACTCCCAAGCGCACACACGTGTCTCGGACGTCTCGATTCGTTCGAACACGCCGCGTACCACCGATTCGGCACGCACGTCGCCGTCGGCAATCTGCTTAGCTAAGCTGCGCATGAATGGTGCAGGGGAGGTCATGGTGGCACTATACTTGATCGGCTCGAACCTGGATCTGCTGCGCCAGTGCGCCTGTTTGGCGCGAGGCGGTGCTCAAATGCGCGTAGGTTGGTGCGCCCGTTGAGGCGCGTTCGTAACGCGCAATTCCGATGAAACACGTTTTCGAGCAAGCAGCGATTTTGAACTTTGTTGACTAGTGTTTCACTCGGCGATAGATTACGCGATGGGGAAGGAAGAGTTTATTCCTGCCTACCAAAAATCCCCTCTTGCAACCAGATCGTCGGAGACCGCAACCATGAGTGACGTTGGCTGGCATTATCTGGAATTACTAGAAATCGGTAGGCGCATCCAGAGCAAAGAAATTTCAGCGGTTGAGGCCACCCGGGCGCAACTCGACCGCATTCAAAAGCTCGACGGCAAGCTCAAGAGCTACGCCACGCTCATGGCTGACGCGGCGCTTGCCGACGCGGCGCGGGCCGACGATGAAATCCGTAAAGGCAATATTCGCAGCCCGCTACATGGTGTGCCGATCGCTGTCAAAGACTTGTGCTGGACTAAGGGGGTGCCTACGGCCGCCGGCATGACGATCTACAAGGATTTCAAGCCGGACCAGGATGCGACTGTCGTGCGCAAGCTACGCGATGCCGGCGCGGTCAACTTGGGCAAGCTGCAGCTCACCGAAGGCGCTTACGCCGATCATCATCCCAAGATCATGCCACCCGTGAATCCGTGGAACGCAGCGCACTGGTCGGGTGCCTCATCAAGCGGCTCGGGCGTGGCCACCGCGGCGGGTCTGTGCTACGGCTCGCTCGGCTCCGACACCGGCGGCTCGATCCGTTTTCCCTCAGCTGCGAACGGTTGCACCGGCCTGAAACCGACATGGGGCCGCGTCAGCCGCTACGGCGTGTTCGAGCTGGCCGCGACTTTGGATCATATCGGGCCGATGACGCGCAGCGCGGCAGATGCGGGCGCGATGCTTAGCGCCATCGCCGGCGCCGATCTCAGCGATGCGACGGCCAGCCTGGAGCCGGTGCCGAACTATCTGGCCGGCATGACCCGGGGTTTGCGCGGTTTGCGCGTCGGTGTCGATCCGAAGTGGAACAGTAACCGTGTGGAAGATGCGGTTAAGCAGACGCTCGCGAGCGCACTGAAAGCGATCGCCGATGCCGGCGGTGAGATTCGAGAAGTGAGCTTTCCCGACCCCGAACAGGCAATCGCCGATTGGTTCCCGCTATGCGGCGTGGAAGTTGCGGTTGCGCACGAAGCGACTTACCCGGCGCGCAAGGATGAATACGGCCCCGGTCTTGCCGGCATTATCGAGTTAGGCCGCGGCCAAAGCGGCATGGACTACCAAAAGATCATGCTGCACCGGCATGATTTTCGCGGGCGCGTGCAGCGCTTGTTCCAGGATATTGATCTGCTGGTAGTGCCGGCGACAGCGGTGGCGTCGCCCACCATGGCGCAAATGGCGAAACTCGGCGAGGATCCGGATCTTATTTCCGCGTTGCTGCGTTACACCTGTCCATTCGACATGACTGGCAGCCCTACCATAACCTTGCCCGCAGGATTTACGCCGCAGAATACGCCGATCGCATTTCAGTTCGTCGCCAGGCATTTCGAAGAAGAGCTGTTGGTGCGCGCCGGTTGGGCGTTCCAGCAAGCGACCGACTGGCACAAGAAGCATCCCAGTCTCTAAGTAAAACGCAGCCTAAGCAAACCACCTGCGATTGCGGTGTGGAATCTAAGGTTTGTGGTCAAATCGATGTTTAACAGCAATAAACAAAGGAGCAGACCATGAAATTTCGCAGGAGTCTTCTTGCATTCGCTAGTGCCCTGTCCGTTACTGCATTAATTGGCGCAGCACCGGCATCGGCTGCCTCAATCAAGATTGGCTTATTAGAGGATATCTCAGGGGATCTCGCACTCTTAGGTAAACCTAAGCTAAACGGCTCTCAACTCGCCGTTGAAGAGATCAACAAGGCAGGTGGCATCATGGGGCGGCAGATTGAACTGATCCACCTTGATCCGCAGGGTGATAACGCGCGTTATCAGGAGTTCGCGCGGCGCTTAGTTAACAAAGACAAAGTGGACGTCCTAATTGGCGGCATCACCTCCGCATCGCGCGAAGCCATTCGCCCGATCATGAATCGCACGGACACGCTCTATATCTACACTAACCAATACGAAGGCGGCGTGTGCGACGCCGGCATGATCAGTAACGGCGCGGTGCCTGAGCAGCAGTTCTCGACCATGATTCCGTTCATGGTGGAAAAGTTCGGCAAGAAAGTCTACGTAATCGCCGCCGACTATAATTTTGGTCAGATTTCGGCCGAGTGGAACCGCAAGATCGTGAAGGACTTGGGCGGCACGGTGGTGGGCGAGGAGTTCATTCCGCTCGGTGTTTCCCAGTTCGCGCAGACCATTCAGAACATCCAAAAAGCGAAACCGGATTGGATTTTGACCATCAACGTCGGCGCCGCGCAGGACTCGTTCTTTGAGCAAGCCGCAGCGGCTAAGCTGAATTTACCGATGGGCTCGTCGATCAAGGTGATGCTTGGTTTTGAGCACAAGCGCTTTGCTCCGCCGGCGCTGAACAAAATGCACGCCGTCGCCAATTGGTTCGAGGAAATCGACACGCCCGAAGCGGAAGCATTCAAGAAGCGTTGGCATGCCAAGTTCCCCAACGAGATGTACATCAACGACATGGGCTACAACGCGTACACCGCGGTCTACCAGTACAAGATGTTGGTCGAGGCGGCCAAGTCGACCAAGCTGGCCGATATCCGCAAAGTGATTGCTACCGGTAAAGCGTGCGTCGAAGCACCGGAAGGACAAGTCTGTATCGATCCGAAAAGTCAGCACACTTCGCACCGTATGCGCTTGATCGCCGTAGATGAAAAGCACGCTGTCAAAGTTCTTAAGGATTACGGCGTTATTCAGCCCTATTGGCTAAGCGAAATCGGCTGCGACTTGACCAAGAAGAACGACAAGAAGCAGTACACGCCGACGGATTTGCCGAAGAAGTAGCGGCGGCGCCAACCCTCATCATTAGATTCACCCAGCAGCCCCTCACCGCTGCCCTCTCCCCAGTTCCGGGGCGAGTGAGTAATGAACTCTCCCTCTTCGGCGGAGAGGGCAGGGTGAGGGTTGGCGGCGCAACCCCGAAACGATAATGGCGGCGGTTCGCCTCTAACTGGCCAGCGGAGCCCATCATCACCGAAATCTTCTCCATCCTCTATCAATTCGCGGACGTCTTCGCGTTTCTGATCCTGTCCGCCGCGGGGCTGGCCATCGTGTTCGGCATGATGGGCGTCATCAACATGGCGCACGGAGAGTTCATCATGTGCGGCGCCTACGTCACTGTCGGTTTGGTGCACGGAGGCTTGCCACTGCCGCTGGCGCAGCTTTGCGGGGTGATTGCGGCGGGCTTGGTCGGCGTATTGGTGGAGATGACTATTGTGCGCCGCTTCTACAAGCGCCCGCTCGACTCGCTGCTCGCGACCTGGGGCTTGAGCCTGGTGGTCACGCAAGGCATGCTGATATTAGTCGGCTCCTCGCTCGCCGGCATCGGCACGCCGGAAGGTAGCTTCAAAGTCGGCGAGTACAGCTTCTCAACTTACCGCTTGGTATTGTTCGGCGGTGCAATCGCGGCACTCGCCGTGATTTACTTCATTTTCATGCGTACGCGCTTCGGTGTGCATGCGAGAGCCACGATGCAGAACCCGCAAATGGCGCAAGCGCTCGGCGTCAAAGTCGGCAGGGTTTACGCGATCAGCTTCGGCATCGGCGCGGCGCTCGCCGGGTTTTGCGGCGCGTTGTACGCACCGACCATGACCTTGATCCCGACCATGGGCGCAACGTTTATTGTTGAGAGTTTCGTTACCGTAGTGGTGGGTGGCGCCAACGTGCTGCTGGGCACGGCGCCGGCGGGCGCGCTGTTGGCGATCATCCGCACCTCACTCAACGCGTGGGAGGGACAAATCATCGGGCAGATCGGTATGCTGATTGCGGTCATCCTGATCATTCGAATCTTGCCGGAAGGTGTGTCCGGCTTCCTCACTCGGCGGCAGCGCTAACATGTTCAAACTCCTCAACGGCCCGCAAACCCTCGGCAACGGCCGCGCGTTTTGGATTTGCTTTTTCCTTGTACTCATCATCGCACTGGCCTACCCGTTCTTTGCCGATTCCTACGACGTCGGTAACTTCGCCTACTTCCTAATCTGGGTGTTCATGGCGCTGGGCCTGTGCCTGATGTGGGGCTACGGCGGCATGCTTTCGTTCGGGCAGACTTTTTTCTTCGGTATCGCCGGGTACTCCTATGGGGTGCTCGCCATCAATTTGGGCGGCGGCGGCATGACTTTCGTGGCTCTGGGGCTCGCGATTCTGCTTGCTGCACTCAGCGCGTTGATACTTGGGTACTTCATGATTTGGGGGCGTGTCGGCGGCGTGTTCTTCGGCATCGTTACGCTTTCCGCTACGCTGGTTCTTGCTTTCTTCGTCGGTCAAACCGCCGGGCCGGAATGGCGCGTCGGTGAAGCCCGCTTGAACGGCTACAACGGCATGAAAGGCATGGAGCCGCTGAATATTCCTTGGTTCGGCGGCGAGTCGATCTACTTCGAAGGATCAAGTCTTTACTATCTGGCCATCGCGCTGATCCTGCTCGTTTACCTTGGATTGCGGGTACTGCTCAACTCGCGCTTCGGCAATGTCATCGTCGCCATCCGGGAAGATCCGCAGCGCGCCGAGCTGCTGGGCTACGACGTGCGCAAGTACCAGCTCATCACTTTCGTCATCGGTTCGGCGCTCGCTGGGCTAAGCGGCGCGTTATACACATCGTGGGGACAGTTCATCACGCCCTCGAGCATCGGATTGCCGGCGGCGGCGATGCCGATCGTGTGGGTCGCGTTCTCGGGGCGCGGCGATATCACCGCGACGCTGATCGGGACGTTCCTGATCCTGGTCGCGTTCCAGACGATCACGGTCCACAGTCAACAAGCGGCGCTAATTCTCATGGGCGCCATGCTGCTCGCCACCGTGATGCTCGCGCCGCAAGGTTTTGTGATCGGTGTGGCGCGCAGCATTGGGCGCCTGGTCAAGCGTCGCGGTCAGGCGCCGGGCTAAATCATGGCTGAAATCCTGCAAACAGCACAGGTATCGAAAACCTTCGGCGGTCTAGCCGCAGTGTCCGATGTCGACATTTCGGTCAATGAAGGCGAGATCCATTGCCTGATCGGACCCAACGGCGCCGGCAAGAGCACGCTGTTCAAACTCGTCATCGGCACCTATCTCCCCAGCGGCGGCAGCATTTCCTTCCGCGGCGAGAATGTCACCCAGCGCCGGCCCTACGAGCGCGTCAAACGCGGCATGAGCATCAAAATGCAAACGCCGAGCGTGTTCAAGGAACTGCCGGTGCGGCAGAACATACACATTGCACTGCAGCACCATATCGGCAGAGCGGCCCTCGCGCGCGAGGAAGAGCGTTTGCTGACACTGCTTGAACTCGCGCCGGATGCGACCAAGCCTGCGGGCGCACTTTCACATGGGCAACAGCAGTGGCTCGAAATCGGCATGGCACTCGCCCTTAAACCTGCTTTGATGCTGTTGGACGAACCGACCGCGGGTATGTCGCCCGAGGAAACGTTTCGTACCGGTGAGCTGATCAAACAGCTCAACGCCGATGGCATGACCATGCTGATAGTTGAGCACGACATGGCATTCGTGCGTCAGATAGCCCAGCGCGTAACGGTCATGCACTTTGGCAAAGTGTTCGCGCGCGGCGCGATCGGCGAGATTCTCGCGGATCCGCGTGTGGCCGAGATTTATCTGGGTAAAACGCATGAGCACTGAGCCAGTGCTGTCGGTATCCGGCCTATGGGCCAACTATGGCGCAACCCCGATCTTGCAAGGCGTCAACATGAACGTTGCCAAAGGCGAGATCGTCGGCCTCATCGGCCGCAACGGCGTGGGCAAGACGACGACGCTCCGCTGCTTGATCGGGCTGTTGTCGGCCAAATCCGGAGCTATTCGCGTACTCGGTCACGATATGGCCGGGCAGCCGAGCGATGCGTTCGCCCGCCTTGGTATCGGCTACATTCCGCAAGGCCGCGAGGTGTTTCCGCGCATGACGGTGGCGGAGAACTTAGCGGTCGGCGAACTCATCGGTGGCCCCGCGGGCAAGAAACTCTACGATTTCGTGTATCAGTACTTCCCGCGCCTGAAGGAGCGCAGCCAACAGCTCGCGGGCACCATGTCGGGCGGCGAACAGCAGCAACTTGCCATCGGCCGCGCGTTGATCGGCAATCCGTCCTTGATGCTGCTCGACGAACCGTCCGAAGGCATCCAGCCTTCGATCGTGCAGATGATCTGTGAAGTGCTGAAATCGATTCGGCGGGAGCTCGGTACGACAATCCTCTTAGTTGAGCAGAATCTCGATACCATTCTCGCCATCAGCGAGCGTTGCTATGTGATGGAGAAAGGGCGCATCGTAAACGAGATCGAGAAAGGCATGGTGACGGCGAATAGCGTGCGTAGTCACTTGTCGATTTGAAACCTTAGACGGCAGCGGCAGCATGACCGGTGAACCACCGCTTCGGCTAGTCGATTCCATTACCGAGCTGAGCGCCAGCGATGCCGGCTGCGTCGCGGTTAGCGGTTCGCACGGCGGCGCTAGTTCGGCACGTTACGCGATTGCTGCGCGCCCGCTGCTAAGCGTGTTTAACGACGCCGGCGTCGGCAAAGATCAAGCGGGCATCGAGGCGCTCAAGCTCATGCAGGACCAAGGATTGGCTGCGTGCAGCGTCGCGCACGACTCGGCTTGCATCGGCCACGCGCGCAGCTCGCTGGCAGAGGGGATCGTCAGCCACGCTAACGCGGCCGCGCTGGCGCTCGGTATTCTTACGGGCGCGCCGCTACGTGAACAAATCATTGTGCGCGCCGGTTCCGTACCGAGCGCATCATTGCGTAGTTTTCCAAATCATTCTCACACCGGAGGCATACACATGAGCTGGCTCGACACTTCGATCATGTTCACCAAGGGCGTTGCCAAGGGCAAGGTCGGTACCACGCATGAACTGACTGAGGCCAAGCAGGGCACGTATCACTACACCATGGGCCCATACTCGCAGCCGGTGATGCACATCAAGCCGGGCGACCGCGTAGTGGTGGAAACGCGCGATGCCTTTGAGGGCAAAATCAAGACCGAGAAGGATCTGCCGAGCCAGAAATGCGTATTTCCGTTCCTCAATCCGCAGAATGGTCCCATCATGATCGAGGGGGCGGAGAAGGGCGACACCGTTGCGGTCTATATCGAATCGATGAAGCCGCGCGGACAGAACCCGCTCGGCACTTGCTGCATGATCCCTGAGTTCGGCGCGCTCACCGGTACTTACTACACGGCGACTTTGAACGATCCGCTGCCGGAGATCACGCGCAAAATCAACGTCGACGAGCAGTGGGTGCACTGGAGCCCGCGTGTGACGTTGCCGTATAAGCCGCATATCGGGACGCTGTCGTGCTCACCGGAAATTGACTCGATCAACTCGCTTACCCCCGATAACCACGGCGGCAACATGGATCTGCCCGATATGGGGCCAGGCTCGATTACTTATCTGCCGGTGCGCTCGCCCGGCGCGCGCCTGTTCATCGGCGATGCTCACGCTTGCCAAGGTGACGGCGAAGTGTGCGGCGTTGCGGTCGAGTATCCGACCACCACGAGCATCCACGTCGAGTTGATCAAGGGCTATCAGATCGAGTGGCCGCGTCTGGAAAACGAGGAGGTGATCATGGCTATCGGCAGCACGCGCCCGCTGGAAGATGCGACGCGCATCGCCTATCGAGAATTGGTGCTGTGGATGGCGAAGGACTATGGCTTCGACAAGTGGGATGCCTACATGATGTTGAGTCAGTGCGGCAAAGTCAGGCTCGGCAACTTCGTCGATCCGAAGTACACCGTCGGCGCGGCGATCAATAAGAAATACTTGGCGAAATAGGGCTGCGCCGGCGTAACACGCAAAGGCCTAGCGGCCGTGCGTGATTACCGTTGCGGGTCGCGCGCCATACAGGAAGTTCGGCGAGCCGCGCGCTGCGGCTACGCGCTTGCCGGCGGAGCACCTTTCAATGAAAAACCCGGCCTGCATCGATTACTAGCGTTTGTCCGGTGATGCTGTCTGTTTCGCACAGCGCCACGACTTGCTTCGCAACATCGTCTTTGTCGGCCGCGCGCTTGAGCAGCGAAGACTGCTTCGCGCGCTCTTGGTATTCGGGTGCGAGCGTAGCTGTGGCGCGCGTGTCTTCCAAATAACCGGGTGCGATGCAATTGACCAACACATCGGGCGCAAGCGCGACTGACATGCAGCGAGTGAGGTGGATGAGACCGGCTTTTGACACGGCATAAGCAATCGAGGAGCCGGTCGGCCCAATCCCGGCGATGGAAGCGATATTGACGATACGCCCGCCGCCTTGTTTGCGCATCACCGGTGCGACTGCTTTGCTGGTGAGCATGGGGCCGTTAAGATTCACTGCAAGGATCTTCTGCCACTCCTCGAACGTGAGTGCTTCCAAGTCGGGGAAAGGAATCCACTTGTTATACGCCGCATCGTTGACCAGAATATCCAAGCGGCCGAACGTTGCAGTAACGGCCGCGACTAGATTGTCGACTTGCGCCGGCACGGTGAGATCGCAGCCGAACGCCGAAGATCGCACGCCAAGTCTGCGCAATTCGTCAGCAACGCTGTCGGCGGCTTGCCGGCTGCGTGCGTAGACCACCGCGACATCGCAGCCGCTGTGCGCGAGCGCATGGCAGATGCGTTGCCCCAATCCGCCGTTACCGCCTGTGACGAGTGCTACCTTACCCTCCAGTCGCATGGTCTGCTCCGCTAATGTTCCTGGCGAAGCTTACAACGAGAAGGTGATAGCCAACCAGCGCTAAGCGCGACAGCGCAGCGCATTCTCGCGATGGACTTACTCTCGCGAGCGTACCTGCGCGGGAGAGATTCGGATGCGCTTTGTTTAGCCTAGCGCTTGCAGGTATTCAGGCCCAATAGCGTGTAGGCTGGGCACCAGCCGATCAAGCCAGTCGCCAGTGGCACCACGCCGATCCAGCCCCATGCCGTTTTCGGGCCAACGAATGCCAGACTGATCAAGATCAAACCAGCGATTATGCGCAGCGCGCGGTCTACATTGCCTTCGTTTCTCATGTTGCACTCCTGGTGGGTCGAGTAGTGAGTGCATCATGCGCGTATGGCAAGCGCATTTCAGTGACTAGATCACAGATGCTGCTCGAGGCTGCGTAGCGCTTTGCTGTCTAGAACGGTGATCTTGCCGCGGCCGAGTTTTACCCATTCGCGCTCTTCGAACACCTTTAGGTGGCGCGACACAACTTCGCGGGCGGTGCCCAACTCAAGCGCGAGGGCCTCGTGCGTGGTCGTTACGGCGCGAGTTTCGACGCTGCGCTCGTTTAGGATTCGCGCTAAGCGCTGATCGATGAGCCCGAACGTGACGTCTTCGATCTTGCGAATGACATCGACCAGACGATTGCCCAAGTTGGCGAATGCAAAACTGCGGAAGTCGTGCGAGCGATCCAACGCTTGCCGAAATGTTGCGCCGCTGAGTGCCAGCGCCGCCACTGGCGATTCGGTAATCGCCGCGGCAGGATACGCTTCGTTGCCAAGCAGGCACGAAGTGGTTAGTACGCACGAATGCCCTGGCCCGACGCGGTACAGTGTTGCCTCACGGCCGCTGCTGGCCACCACTTGTACGCGCACGCTGCCCTCGAGCACCAATAGGTAGTTTTGGCAAGGTGCGCCAGCATGGAATACAAAGCAGTTTGCCGGAAGTTTGACGATAGAGGCTGCATCCAGAACATCGTGCAAAGACCTGTCGTGACTGCGCGCCAGCTCGGGGAATCGCGCGCGCCAGACCGATGACGAGCCGAGACCGGGATCAAGGCCTTTGACATTACCCATGGCCGAATTCTACGATCAACCTCATCATTGTTGGAAATCCCCTGGCAACAATCGATCATGAGCGAAGTCACAGAACTTCAGGCATGCGACTGCTAGGACGGCTCGACCACAGAATCTTGAGCTTATCCGCTGCTGTCTTGATTGTTGCGCTGGCGTTAGCAGTCAAGTCAATTCGCAACTTGCATGAGCTAAAAGATGCCGTCGAGCATCGGGGACGCTGGCGGTGTTTGCTTTATTCGTTTTGATGCTGCTCGCGGCGTCAAGGCGCCAGGTCGTCCAGCCGATCGATCGGCTGGTAACGGCTGCGGTGGCCGTCGCCGCTGGCGATCACAACCGGAACGTAGGCATTGACGGCCCGGATGAGATTCAGCGGTTGCACACGGCGTTCAACAAAATGGTGGTCGATTTGCGTTCACCGCAACACACCGTTTTTCATGATTGCGCTTAGCTTATCGCGCTGACGTAGAAGCGTGACGTCGCGCAATGGATCGCCGTCGACAAGCAGTAGATCGGCGAGAAAGCCTGACTTGATCTGACCGAGTTCGTTGCCGCGCATCATGATTTCACCGCCGAGTTTGGTTGCCGCGAGAATGGCCTGCATCGGCGTGAAACCGAGCAAGCTCACAAAGTGCTCAATGTCGCGCGCGTTGGCGCCGATCGGGTTCCAAGCGAAGCCGTAGTCGCCCCCCGGTAACACGCGTACGCCGCGTCGTTGCAGGGTGCGCATATTCTCTATACCCCTGTCTAGTTCCTTGTCGACACCTCTATTGCAGGCCATATTTGAGGTCAACCCCCATGGAGTAGCTTCATGCAGGACTGTATACAGATTGCCTAGCGTCGGTGCAACGAACACGCGCTCGCGTTGCGCTTCAAGTTGTGCACAAGCTTCGTCGTCGATCAAAGTGGCGTGATACAAAACATCGACCCCATGCCGCAACGCCATCTTCACCGACTCCGCGCTGCGCACATGCGCGGCGACGCGCTTGCCGCGTGAGCGCGCGACTTCGCATACCGCCTCGACCTCGGCGTCGTTCATCACAGTTTCGTGCGCTTGCGCCCATGCCACGCCGGCATCGCCGGAGATATTGATTTTCAACGTGTCGACGCCTTCACGCACGAACAATCGCGCCGCACGCCGAAATTCATCCGCACCATCGCAGACGTAACCGAAATTGTGACGCTCGAGATGCGACAGACTCGGGTCGCCTAACCCGCCGGTAACCGTCATCTCCGGGCTGGCTGCCAGCATGCGCGGTCCGGGAAAATCGCCACGCTCGATCGCATTGCGTACCGCGACATCGAGACGCGGCTTAGCGGACGCTGCACCGAAGCAGGAGGTGAAACCATGATCGAGCATCACGCGCGCGTTGCGCAGCGTCAGCAACGCGTGATCCTCAGGCGGAATCTCGCCGAGTTGGGTCGACTGCGACATATCGGTGAAGCTCAGGTGCGCGTGCGGCTCTACCAGTCCGGGCATCAAGGTGCCGCCACGGCCATCGATGCGCTCAGCATCGGCTGCCTCGATCTTATCGGGGCTGCGCGCGATGCGAGCAATGCGGCAATTTTCGACCAAAACTTCGCCGGCGAAAGGAGCCGCGCCAGTGCAGTCGAGGATGTTGACGTTGGTGAAGAGCGTGCGCACCATGCGTAATTGTACTTACCCAGCGTTACCGAGGTTCGTGCGATTGGCAAGCTTGAATCAACCAATCGCGAAATGCCCGCAGCGGTGGATAGTGCTCCCGAGAGCGGGCGAATGACATATAGTAGGCGAACTGGCTGCGGAGTTTCTGCGGAAACGCCCGCACTAACTGGCGCGCGCGCAGTTCCTCCAAGACCAAAAAATGCGGCACCACCGCGACGCCCAACGAGGCCACTGCTGCCTGCGCCACCATGGAGAACAACTCGAAGCGCGGACCGACCTCGGGATTGACCGACGTTTCGCCGACCGACGTTAACCATTCGCGCCATGCTTGCGGCCGCGTGCGTTGGTGCAGCAGGGTGAAGCGGCCCAGATCATGCGTCGAGCGCAGCTCTTTCTTTAGGCGGGGACTGCAAACCACGACCACTTCTTCGCCCATCAAGTAGTCTGACTTGGCGCTGGGCCACTCGGCATCGCCGTACTGGATCGCTGCGTGTATGCTGCTTTCGGCGAAATCGAATCGGTCGATTCGGGTGGTCAGGTTTACGGTGATCGAGCGGTTAGCTTCCAGGAAACCCGGCAGGCGCGGAATGAGCCAGCGCGTGGCGAAGGTTGGCGCCACCGCGAGCTCAAGCACGCCACCTCGGCCGCGCCCCGCCGCGAGGCCGATCGTTGCGGCTTCTAGGCTGTTTAAGGCCGGTGTGATTCCGTCTAGCAGCGTTATGCCAGCCGCCGTCAGCGCCAGCGTCTTGCCCTCACGGCGAAACAAGCGCACTCCCAAAGTATTCTCTAGGCCGATTACTTGACGGCTAACCGCACTTTGGGTGAGCGACAAATTCTCCGCCGCCAGCGTAAACGAGCACCGCCGCGCGCTCGCTTCGAACGCTTGCAGGGCCGCTAGCGAGGGGATTTGGCGGCGCATGTCGTCGCATGAGATTTTTTCATGATCGTAGAAGTATAAGTCGTTTGTTCGATGAGGGGCTTCGGCGCAGAATAAGGGGAATCAAAACCGAAAACTTGCGTTGAGCTGTTTCTCAACAGCAGCTGGGCTCGGTCGGTTTCGTCGGCGCAATCCGAAGCGTTCCACGGCCCAAGAACAGTAGCGTGTCCAGAATCGTTCCATTCCATGCAGACGCGATCCAAATAGAGCAGCGCGGCACCAACAACCATCATCTTTGAGAGAGAAAACATGGCAAGTTCAGCACTGGTGGTCGGAGCAAACGGCTTTGTCGGTTCCCACATTGCGCGCGAACTTGTTCGAAGCGGCTGCACAGTGACAGGCATGGGTATGCCGATGCCTGTGGACCTGTTGTCCGATCTGCGCGGCACCGTGCTCATGGTGCAGGGCTCGGCTGAGATTGCAAGCGAGGTCGAAGCGGCGCTTGATGCCGGCAAGGCGGATGTCGTGGTGTGGTCTGCGGGGCACAACGCGAACGCCTCGGGTCTCATGGCCACGGGAGAAAGCGAGCCCAGCAAGGCGCTAGCCGTGAACGCAACCGGGCTGTTCAACGTATTGAACGCGGCGCAGAAACGTGGCATTCGCCGTGCGGTGATTACCGGGTCGCTCGTCGTGTTCGGCCCCGCGTCCGGCTATCCCGAGCAGCTTGTAGCCGAATCGGCGCCACCGCGCCCGACGACCGGGTATGGACTTTCAAAGGCCATGGGGGAGCAGGTGGCGCAGTACTTTCGCGACCGCTTCGATATGGACGTTACGACATTTCGCCTCGCGGTGGTGTTTGGGCCCGGGCGTTGGTATGGCGGCGTCGTGTCGATTCTCGCCCGCCTCTTGCAAGAAGCGGCGCCGGGCAATACCACGCAGTGCGAAGTGCCCTATGAACCATTTGACCTAGTCCACGTCAAGGATGTCGCCAGCGCAGTGCGCTTGGCCGTTCAGTCGTCGCGCCGCTTAGCGCCTTTGTATCATTTGAATAGTCTGACGACGACCTATCCCAAGCTTGCGCGCGCCATCGAGCAGCAGGTACCGGGCTATCGAATCGACTGCACGCCGAGCCCCGCGCCACTGGTCTATCCACTGATGAACTTCGATTTGATTCGCAAGGACTTGGGCTATCAGCCGCAGTTCAATGTGAGCAGCGCAATCGCCGATCTCATTGCGCACGGTCGATAGAGGGAGAACCCATGAATCAAGCCAGCACAAACAGCCGCTTCATGTGGGATGACGCCCTCGATTTGAACGCTCAGCTAACCGATGACGAGCGCGCCGTGCGCGATGCCGCGCGCTCCTACTGCCAGAAATCTCTACTGCCGCGGGCGCAACAAGCATTCCGTCACGAAAAGACCGACGTTGAAATTTTCCGTGAAATGGGCGAGCTCGGGTTGCTTGGCGCGACCATCCCTGCGGCGTATGGCGGGGCGGAACTGAACTACGTCTGCTACGGACTGATCGCGCGCGAGGTGGAGCGCGTCGATTCCGGTTATAGGTCGATGATGAGCGTGCAAAGCTCGTTGGTCATGGTGCCGATATATGAGTTTGGCAGCGAGGCATTGAAGCAGAAGTACTTGCCGAAGCTGGCAAGCGGGGAGTTGATCGGCTGCTTTGGTCTTACCGAGCCCAACCACGGCTCTGACCCGGGCAGCATGGTGACGCGAGCACGCAAGGTGGCCGGCGGCTATAGCCTGCACGGAAGCAAAACGTGGATCACCAACGCGCCCATTGCGGACGTGTTCGTTGTTTGGGCAAAGGACGATGAAGGCGCGATCCGAGGCTTCGTGCTCGACAAAGGGGCCAAAGGATTGGCCGCACCAGCGCTTCACGGCAAGGTCGGACTACGTACCAGCATTACCGGTGAGATCGTCATGGACGATGTTTTCTGTCCGGAGGAGAACGCCTTTCCAAATTTGCGCGGCTTGAAAGGACCTTTCACGTGCCTGAATAGCGCGCGCTACGGCATTTCCTGGGGCGCGTTGGGAGCGGCAGAAGACTGCTATCAGCGCGCGCGGCAGTACGTGATGGAGCGCAAGCAATTCGGCCGTCCGCTGGCAGCCAATCAGCTGGTGCAAAAGAAGCTGGCCGACATGCTGACCGAGATCACATTGGGCCTGCAGGCGTGTCTAAGGCTAGGCCGCTTGAAAGACGAGGGGGCGGCGGCGCCGGAAATGACCAGCATCATGAAGCGCAATAGCTGCGGCAAGGCGTTGGACATTGCGCGCGCGGCGCGCGATATGATGGGCGGCAATGGCATTAGCGACGAATTTGGCGTTGCACGTCATCTCGTTAACCTTGAAGTCGTCAATACCTACGAAGGAACGCACGATATTCATGCCTTGATCATCGGGCGCGCGATCACTGGTATTCAAGCATTTAGCTGAAGCTTTCTCAGAATTGGAAGAAAACGCATGAAACTAACGCCCTCCCAAATTGAGCAATACCACGCGCGCGGTTACGTGACCGTGCCGACGCTATTTTCGCACGCAGAGGTTAGTGCGCTGCGACTCGCGCTGCAGTATATCCTCGAACATGAACGCGATAGGCCTGAGCTTATCCGCGAGAAAGACAACGATTCCGTTCGGCTTATCTACGGGGCGGACACTTATAACGAGGTTTACTACCGCTTGTTGCACCATCCGCGTTGGATCGAGCCGGCGCGCCAGTTGCTCGAGAGCGATATCTACTTGCATCAGCTTCGCATTAATCCGAAAGCGCCATTCGATGGCGGCGGTTGGTGGTGGCACCAGGACTATCACACTTGGCGCACCAACGATGGCATGCCGACCGCGCGCGCCCTGATGATCGGTGTGTTTCTCGACGACATGACGCCTTGCAACGGCCCTTTGATGGTGATTCCGGGATCGCAGCGTCTAGGTTTGGTGGAAGATACGACGCCGGATCCGGACAAGACGGGTTATACCGTCTACGATCTCAAGCCCGAGCTTATTGGCGGATTGGTGCGAGAGGGTGGCATCGATGCGCTGCTCGGAGAAGCGGGCACGACCATCTTCATGAACTGCAATCTAGTGCATGGATCGACAGGAAACATTTCACCGCAGCCACGCACCATCGTTTATCTAAATGTGAACTCGGTAGAAAACGCAGCGACGCGCTTCGATCGCCCGCGCTACTTCGCCAATCCGGATTTCAGCCCCCTGCAGCCGCTGGGCGACGATTGTCTACTTGCGGGTCTAGGTTGTCGATCATCGCTGAGCGCAAGTGGCTAACTCGCTAGGACTGGGGCCTCTAGCACGGCGGCACTAACAAGCGGATTCTCGCTATGGCGCTGCACCAGCGTCGCTCACTTCGCGCAGATGCCGCATCGCTCTTGTCTATTCGCAAGCGGCGCGCAGGAGTGCCTCATCGGCTGGGCCTGCGGAGCGCCACCCCTGAAGCGACTCGTCAGAATATACAACGTTGCCTTCGCCCATCGCACCGGCGTGGAACGATTGCGCCAAAGATCTCATGCGCTTGCCTTGGCAGTCATATTCCATGCGAGCCTTCTGCGAGTAGTAGCCGACTTCGACCATGCGCTGGAAATCTTTGTGATTGACGAGCGACCACATCTTCACCGTGCCGCCGGCTTTCTGCAGATCGTCGCGGTCGGCGTAGGTTGTGGTCGTGGCATCCGACGCGACTTTGCTCCAGCCGGCGAATGCGAGCTGGCTAGCCAGGAGCAAGAGGAGTGATAGATGTTTCATGTCAAATCTCCGCGGAATAGAAAGTCAATTTGAGGGAAGGTGAGTGAGGTAAAGTGACGTGAAGTGAAGAAGCGCAGTGAGAGTGCCCACTGACTGCGCGCCTTACTGCACCGCTCGCAAACTCGAAGCTGCGGCGGCGTCGAACACAAACATCCGCTGCAATGCGCCGCCTGCACCGGAGAGACTGTAACCCGAGCCGAAATCGCCGGTCTGCAGCGCGTCGATGACGAAGCGCAAGTCTTGCGTGCTGAGCGCACCGAGGTTGACTTCCACCGCTGTGGCGGGGTCGAGCGCGATCACCGCGCCGGAGGCGTCGGTCGCGGCGTTGGTCAAGCGCCGCACCGCAATGATTTTCGAGAGGCTGGTGCCGAACAAGTTACCCGACGATGCCTTGGTAAATCCCGCGAGTACTGTGTTGGCGCGGTTACTGCCGGTTGGCGTGCTGCTGGTTTCACCGTGAATCGACAGCGTTGGCTGGTTGGTCGTTTCGGTGATTGCCACGGCGTTGTTGATGACCGCGAAGCTGAGCAGCGCGCCCGCGGCGGGCGTGCGCAGGTTAAGCACATCGGTGCCGTCTTTCGCGAGCGAACGCACCGTGCCGTCGGGCAGCTGATAGATGAGGCGGTTGGTGGTGAGTTCCAGCGAGTTGGAGGTATTGCCGGCTTGCTGCGCGAGCAATGCACTCGCGCCGCTGCCGTTGGTGGGTAGCGAGCGGAAGCGCGTCTCGCTCGAATCGAATTCGGTGAAGTAGGTGCGCAACGCGTCGTGGCGGAAGATGCCGAACTGCGCTGCGGCGGCTTTGGTGAAGAGCGCATCGCTGAGCGTGTTGTTGTTCTGGTTGTAGTAGCGCAAGTCGCTGCCGATCTGGAACAAGACGCCGTTGGCGTCGCGCGTCTTCGGCGGGTCGGGCGTGGTGACTACGGCGCCGCCCGCCACACTCTCGCGGTTGGTGAATGTTGTGCTGTAGCGGCTTAACGTGGTGCCGTTGAACATAAGCCAGCCGGCCAGCGCCCCACTGCCGTCGGTCAAATGCGCCACGATAGTTTCTGCCGCCGGCAGCGTGAGCGGCGCATCGCTGCTGGTCATAGACAAACGCACTGCGCGGCGCGCATCGTCGTTGGTACCGCAAGCGTTATCGGTGCCTTGCGAAGCGTAGACGTACATCGCCAGCCCGGCATCCGGGGCGTTCTGATACAGCGTGCCGGCGCCGCACGCCTCGCTCTCGCTGGAAACTTGCACGCCGGTGGTCGCATTGGCGCTTGTTGCCAGATCGACTTTGAGTATCTTGCCGCCGTCTTCGTAGACGACAAACTCGCTGCGCGCATCGGTAAACGCGCCGTTCGCATCAAGTGTGCGCCGTTCGGCGACAGCAATTGGCGCGATGTTGTTGGCTTCGATCACCGTGCCGCTGGCGCTAACCGAGCTGAACAAGCGTATGCCGCCTTCGCCGTTCTTCGGGGCCAACACCACTTGGCGATTGCTTGGATTCCCGCCGCCACCACCACCGCCGCTATCGCCGTCACCAACTTGCGGGCCGCCGAGGCATCCGCCCAGCAGGGCGGCCATGCAAACGGCGAGCCATCGTTTGGGTTTATTACGGAGTATCATATTGAAACGTAGAGCAGGAGCGATTGAACGGGTGGTACCTAATATAGTATTGGCGTTCGGCGCAGCACGCACTCACATAACCAAAATTGCGCGATAGTCGTTGACATTGGTGCGTGTGGCGCCGGTGATGATCAAATCGCCGAGCGTCGCAAAAAACGCGTAGCCATCGTTGTGCGCCAACTTTTGCACCGCGTCGACGCCCATGGCTAGTGCGCGCGCCAGCGAATCCGGCGCCAGGATCGCGCCGGCGTTGTCCTCCGAGCCATCGATGCCGTCGGTGTCGGCGGCCAGTGCGTGCACATCGCGCATGCCGTCCAATTCCACCGCGAGCGAGAGCAGGAACTCGCTGCAGCGTCCGCCACGCCCGCTGCCGCGCACGGTGACCGTGGTCTCGCCACCGGAAATCAATGCGACCGGCGCCTTCCACGGCGCGCCGTGTTCGCGCACTTCGCGCGTCATGGCGGCGAACACCTTGGCGACTTCGCGCGACTCCCCGGTGAAATAGTCGCCGAACACGATCGGCGTGATGCCGTGCGCGCGAAACACTGCTGCTGCCGCGTCGAGCGATGCGCGCGCTGTGGCGATGACGCGTGACTCGGCCTTAGCAAACACTGCGTCGCCCGGTTTGTGCGTTTCGGGGCGCTCGCCACGCATGCCGGCGCGCAAAATCTCCAGTGCCGCCACGGGTTGATCGATTTCGTAGTGCTTTAGGATCGCGAGCGCGTCGGCGTAAGTAGTCGGATCGGGCGAGCAAGGCCCGGAGGCGATATGCGTCGGGTCGTCGCCGGTGACATCCGAGATAACCAAGGCGCGGATCGGCGCTTTGCATACCGCGGCCAAGCGCCCGCCTTGGATGCGCGATAGATGTTTACGCACGGTATTGATTTCCTGAATCTTCGCCCCGCACTTGAGCAGTGCGCCGGTGACGGCTTTCAAGTCGGCCATACTCAAACCGTCGACCGGCAACGAGAGCAAGCTCGAGCCGCCACCGCTGACCAACGCGAGCAACAAATCGTCTCTTCCCAACTTACTCACCGCAGCGAGGATTTCCGCTGCCGCGCGTTCGCCGCTTTCATCGGGAATGGGGTGCCCGGCTTCGACCACGCGGATGCGCCGGGTCGGCAGGCCGTGGTGATAGCGCGTAATGACCAGACCATCGAGCGCTTTATCGGCGGGCCAGTGGTCTTCGACTGCTTTGGCCATCGCGGCGGCGGCTTTGCCCGCGCCGACTACGAGCGTGTGTCCGAGCGGGGCGGTGGGCGGCGGTGGCAAATGCGCCGGCAGGATTTTGATCGGATCGGCCGCCGCTACGGCGGCGCGGTAGCTCTCAAGCAGTAGCTCGCGTGGACGCATTTTTCTTTCCGGGGCTGGTTTGATCCAGTGTGCGGCGCAGGAACTGGCCAGTATAACTGTGCGGCGCCTGTGCGACCTGTTCGGGCGTGCCTTCTGCAATGATGCGCCCGCCGCCATCGCCGCCTTCAGGGCCGAGATCGATGATCCAATCGGCAGTCTTGATGACATCTAAATTGTGCTCGATTACAACGACTGTATTGCCATGATCACGCAGCCGGTGCAGCACCTTCAGGAGCAAGTCGATGTCGTGGAAATGCAGGCCGGTGGTGGGTTCGTCCAAGATATAAAGCGTGCGTCCGGTGTCGCGCTTGGAGAGCTCCAACGATAGCTTGACCCGCTGCGCTTCGCCGCCGGATAGGGTGGTGGCCGATTGGCCGAGCTGGATGTAGGCCAGCCCCACATCCTTCAGTGTTTGCAGCTTGCGCGCGAGCATCGGCACCGCGCTGAAGAATTCCAGTGCTTGCTCCACCGTCAGGCGCAGAACTTCGTGAACGTTTTTGCCTTTGAATTGGATCTCTAGCGTTTCGCGGTTGTAGCGCTGTCCGTGGCAGATATCGCAGGGAACGTAGATGTCCGGCAGGAAATGCATCTCGACTTTGACAACGCCATCGCCTTGACACGATTCGCAGCGCCCGCCTTTGACGTTGAACGAAAAACGTCCCGGCCCGTAGCCGCGCTCGCGCGCCAGCGGGACCCCGGCGAAAAGCTCGCGTATCGGCGTGAACAATCCGGTGTACGTTGCCGGGTTCGAGCGCGGCGTGCGGCCGATCGGGGTCTGATCGACATTCACGACCTTGTCAAAGTACTCCAGCCCATTGATCGCTTCGAACGGCGCCGGTTCGTGCGAGCTGCCGTATAGATGGCGCGCGACCGCGTGATACAGCGTGTCGTTCACCAGCGTGGATTTACCGGAACCGGAGACGCCGGTGACGCACACGAACAAACCGATCGGCAGGCGCAAGCTCACTTGCTTCAAGTTGTTGCCGTGTGCGCCGACCACCTCGAGCGTGAGTTTTGGGTCGGGCGCGCGGCGTTGTTTCGGCAGAGCGATTTCGCGCGCGCCGCTGAGATAAAGACCGGTAAGCGAGTGCGCCGCTTGCATGATCTGCTCTGGGCTGCCCATCGCAACGATTTGACCGCCGTGCTCGCCCGCGCCTGGGCCCATGTCGATCACATGATCAGCGCGTTGGATGGCTTCTTCGTCGTGCTCGACGACGATCACGCTATTGCCCAAATCGCGCAGGTGCGCCAGCGTGGCAAGCAGTCTGCTGTTGTCGCGTTGATGCAAGCCGATGGACGGTTCATCCAAAACATACATGACGCCGGTAAGGCCGGAGCCGATTTGACTCGCCAGCCGAATGCGCTGCGCTTCGCCGCCCGAAAGGGTATCGGCCGAACGCTCCAAGGTGAGGTAGTCGAGGCCGACGTTGTTGAGAAACCCCAACCGGTTGGCGATTTCGCGCACGATCTTTTCTGCGATCGCTTGTTTCTTGCCTTTGAGTTGCAGTGTCTCGAAGAACTGAAAAGTTTGCTTCAACGGCCAAGCGCTGACTTCATAAATAGGGTGCGCGCCGAGCCGCACGTGGCGTGCTTCTTTGCGCAAGCGCGTGCCGGCGCATTCAGGGCATGCTTGGATGTTAATGAACTTGGCGAGTTCTTCCTTGATGACTATAGAGTCGGTTTCGCGGTAACGGCGTTGCAGGTTTGGAATCACGCCTTCGAACGCATGCTGTTTGATCACCGTCTTGCCGCGCGCGCCGGGATACTCAAATGCAATCTCTTCGTTGCCGCTGCCGTGCAGCACGATCTGTTGCGCTTGCTCCGACAGCTCATCGAAGGCAGTCTCGACGTTGAAGCCGTAGTGCTGGGCCAAGTTTTGCAGCATCTGAAAAAAGAATTGGTTGCGCCGATCCCAGCCTTTGATCGCGCCCCCGGCCAAGCTCAGATTTGGAAAGGCGACGACGCGTTTGGGGTCGAAGAATTCGACTTGCCCTAAACCGTCGCAGCGCGCGCAAGCACCCATCGGGCTGTTGAACGAGAACAGGCGCGGCTCCAACTCCTGTAACGAGTACGAACACACCGGGCAGGCGAAACGCGAGGAGTACATGTGTTCTTTATCAGCACTTGCGTCCGCGGCTGCCGGCGCGCTGGCTGCGTCGCCAAACTCCAGCGCGATGGCGCGGCCATCGCCGTGCCGCAGCGCGGTTTCGAAGGACTCGGCCAAGCGCTGCTTGATCTCGGGGCGCACTTTGATCCGGTCGACTACCGCCTCGATGGTGTGCTTGCGGTTCTTATCGAGTTTGGGCGCGGCATCCAATTCATGCACTTTGCCGTCCACGCGAGCGCGCGCGAAGCCCTTGGCGCGCAGATCCTCGAACACTTCGGCGTGCTCGCCTTTGCGCTCGACGATAACCGGGCTGAGGATCATCACTTTGCTTTCGAGCGGCAGTTCGAGCACGTGATCGACCATCTGCGAGACATTTTGCGCTTCGAGCAGGATGTTGTGATCCGGGCAGTACGGATCGCCGGCGCGCGCGAACAGCAAGCGCAGGTAGTCGTGGATTTCGGTGACGGTACCGACGGTAGAGCGCGGGTTGTGGCTGGTGGCTTTCTGTTCGATCGAAATCGCCGGTGACAGGCCCTCGATCAGATCGACGTCGGGTTTTTCCATCAGTTGCAAGAATTGCCGCGCGTAAGCCGAAAGCGACTCGACGTAGCGGCGTTGTCCCTCCGCATACAGGGTGTCGAAGGCGAGCGAAGACTTGCCCGAACCCGACAGGCCCGTGATTACCACCAGCTGGTTGCGGGGAATGTCCAGGCTGATGTTCTTGAGGTTGTGCGTGCGCGCACCGCGTATGCGTATTGCGTCCATCGTTCAGTAGCGCCAAGTCAACCTGGTAATATACGCGAACCGCGCAGTTTTTCCCAAGCGCTGCATAAAGACCACTCACCGACGCCGCGGCTCGCAGTGATTTGCCAGCCGCTCGATTCGCCACCTTCCGCCACTTTGACTTCCGCAGACCACAGCATGCTTCCCGCCGAGCGGCGCGCTACCGCCGGACTGGCGCTGGTTTATGGCCTGCGCATGCTTGGGCTGTTCGTCATCCTGCCGGTGTTTGCTCTGTATGTCTCCGAATTGCCCGGCGGCGAAAGCAAGACCATGGTCGGCCTCGCGCTCGGTGCTTACGGACTGACGCAAGCGTTGCTGCAAATTCCCTTTGGCTGGTGGTCGGACCGCATCGGGCGCAAGCCGGTCATCTACTTTGGTTTGTTGTTGTTCGCCGCCGGCAGCGCCGTGGCGGCCTTGGCGAGCAACATGCATGTGATGCTGCTCGGCCGCGTCATGCAGGGCGCGGGGGCCATTTCCGGCGCGGTGTTGGCGCTGACCGCCGATCTCACGCGCGAGCAAGTGCGCACCAAAGCCATGGCGGCGATCGGCATGACGATCGGCTTCAGTTTTGTTGTCTCCATCGTGCTGGCGCCGGTGCTGGCGCAGTGGCTCGGGGTGCCGGGTATCTTCTGGATGACGGCGCTGCTCGCCTTAGGCGGCATCGGACTCATTGCGCTGCTGGTGCCCAACCCAGCGACGCAAAAAGCCAGCGCGGACACGCAGGCGCGGCGAAAGGATTTTGCGCGTGTGCTAAAGAACGCCGATCTGTTGCGGTTATACCTGGGTATTTTCGTCTTGCACGCCGTTCTGATGTCGGTATTCCTAGTAGTACCCTTCCAGTTGCAAGATATGGAAATCGTTTCGAAGGATCACTGGAAGGTGTATCTATCGGTGATGGTCGCTTCCATCGTGCTGATGGTGCCGCTGGTGGTGGCGGCGAATCGCGGTGGTAAACTCAAAATCGTGTTCGTCGGAGTAATCGCATTGCTGGTGCTGGCGCAGTTGGTCTTGGCAGGCGCGGGGCACAGCTTTTGGTTGTTAGCGCTCGGCATGGTGGCGTTCTTTACTGCTTTCAATGTGCTCGAGGCGACCTTGCCTTCTTTGGTTTCGCGTCTGGCGCCGCCCGATGCGAAAGGTACCGCGCTCGGGGTGTACAGTAGCATTCAGTTCTTGGGGCCCGCCCTTGGCGCTGCTACGGCGGGGTTCTTGCTGCAGCACGTTGGCGCTCAAGCCGTATTTGCATTTGGCGTCGTGCTTACGCTGGTTTGGCTGGTGGTGGCTTTACCGATGCGCACGCCGGCGGCGCGCCGCGAGTTGGCGAGCGCCACACAGCGCTGACGCCCGTCGTTCGAGTGAAGCGGGCTTCACTACTAGGAGAGAGAGATGGCTTCGGTTAACAAGGTGATCTTGGTCGGCAATTTGGGCCGCGACCCGGAAGTGCGTTACATGCCTGACGGCGCGGCGATCGCCAACATCAGCGTGGCGACTACCGATTCGTGGAAAGACAAGAACGGCGAGAAACAGGAGCGCACCGAGTGGCATCGCGTGGCTTTCTTCGGCAAACTCGCCGAAATCGTCGGCGAGTACTTGAAGAAGGGCAGTCAAGTTTACGTCGAGGGGCGTCTGCAAACGCGCAAGTGGCAGGATAAGGAAGGTCAGGATCGATACACCACCGAGATCGTCGCAGATCGCATGCAAATGCTCGGCGGGCGTGCCGGCATGGGTGGTGGCGACGCCGGTGATCGGGGTGCCCCGCAGTTCGACGACGCGCCGCCCAGCGGCGGCGCTCCCAGCAAAAAACCGGCTGCCGCGGGCGCGAAGTCCGGCGGTAAGTTCGACGATTTCGAGGACGATATTCCCTTCTAGCCCCTCCAGCGTAAGGAATTCGTATGACTGGCAGCAGCGCATCTCCGCAATCGGGTTTCGATGATTTAGGCGAACTCGCCGCCGTTTCCAAGCGATTCCCGCACGCAACAACGGTTCTGCAGCGTGCTTTTCCAGAACTGGGTCCGGTAGAGTTGCGGCAGTTCGCCCGCTACGTGCATTTGTGCGTGGCGCGCGAGGGGGCGGTGCTGTTCCGTGAAGGCGATCCAGGACAGTTCATGCTGTTCGTGATCGACGGCATGGTGCAAGTGCTGAAAGGCGATCCGAACGAAGGCAATACGCTCGGGCTGCTCGATGCCGGCAAGTCGCTCGGCGAAATGGCGCTGATCGATGGCCGCCCGCGCTCAGCTACTTGCGTGGCGATGCACGATTGCGCGTTTGCGATGCTGACCGAATCGGCCCTATCTCAGCTGGTTTCCGAGCAGCCGCGCTTGGGCGTGACGATTTATCGTCATCTAGCGCAGCACTTGAGCGGGCGGCTGCGCCGTTTGAGCGATGCTGCTGCGGAGAAGTGGGACCCGTTCGAGATGTAAAGCGGCTAGGCGTTGCTTTTACTGCTTGGGCCAGACCGGCGGCGCCAGCGCGTCCTTGGCGGGATAGACAGTAATCGGCACGCCTTTTTGCCACTGCACGATCAATAGGCTCGCGTCCGCGCGCCGCCCGTTTTCTTCGAAGCGCAGCTTGCCGTTGCCTGGGAAGAAATTCGCCGCACCGCCGCTGAGATTCATCCGGTGCAATGCGTTCGCCACCACACCCCGTTCGGCTTTTCCCGCCGCTTCCAGAGCGGCGGCAAAGATCAAAACATCTCCGTAGGTGGTCACGAAGTGCTGCGTCGGCCACGGCTCCTTGGTTTTTTGCTTCACTTCCGCCACGAAATCTTTCTGCGCGTTGGTGGTCCAGTTCGCCACCACCGCCATCACGCCTTCGAGCTGATCGATGTTCATGTTGTTGCGCAAATCCGGATCGAGAATCGCAGCGCCGTTGGCGATGGTGGGCAGCTTGCCGCGCCCCAGTCCGAACTCATTCATCTTTTCCAGCAATAACTTGGCGTCGGCGATCACCGTGGGCAACAAAATGAGCAGGTCCGGTTTCGCCGAGCGCACTTTTTGAATCAGCGGCGTGGCATTGGCCAGCGGCGGCGTGAAAGTTTCATCCACCACGAGCTTGAGCCCGAGTTTCGTGAGTTGTTGCTCACGCATCGGTTTGACGAACGATACCGAGGCCGCGGTGTTGTCCATCACGATGCCGATGGTTTTGGGGCGCTTGCCGGAAGCTTTCTCGGCCATTTCCATCAGTGCCGGCAAAGAGCCTTCCGCCTGCTGCACACCGGTCGCCGATGTCTGGAATACGTGCTTGAAGCCGCGCGAAGTGATCAGATCCGAGTAAGAGAAAGTCAGCACCGGCAACGCGGCCCGCTCAGTCACCTCGGTGACCGCCAGAGTGAACGAACTCAGATAGGCGCCGGTGGCCACCACCAAATTCGGCGCATCCGCCACCATGCGCTGCGCCGCGTTCTTCGCGCGCTCCACCGAGTCGCCGGCATCGAAAACCGACAGCTTGAGCTTCGCTCCGCCGATCGATTTGATGCCACCTTGCCGGTTGATGGTGTCGATCGCCATGTCGGCGGCCATTTTCATCACTTGGCCCTGGCGCGCATAAGGGCCCGACATCGGCGCAATCAGGCCGACTTCGATATCCTTTGCGCGCGCAGCGCCGGCAAGGCCGAGCGCCAGCGCGATGGCCAAGCGCATCCAGTTAACGGTGCGAAATACACTGCTGCTCATGGTGCTTCCTCCAATCGAGTTCGCATTATTTCGTGCATTCTTACATGCCTAGATACGCTGCGCGTATGCGGTCGTTGCGCTGAAGGTCAGCGTGCGTGCCCTCCAGTGCGATGCGCCCGCCTTCGAGCACATAACCGCGGTTAGCGAAGTGCAGGGCCTCTGCCACGCGCTGCTCCACCAACAGCACGGTCAAACCGCCGTTGGCGTGAATGGCGACTATGCGGTCAAAAATTTCGTCAGCAATGGTGGGCGCCAGTCCCATCGAGGGTTCGTCCAGCATGAGCAACTTAGGCGCGCTGGCAAGCCCGCGCGCGATCGCCAACATTTGCTGTTGTCCCCCGGACAGCGCGCCCGCGAGCGTCTTGGCGCGTTGCGCCAGCAGCGGAAACCAAGTATGAATCTTCTCTAAGTTCTCACGCCAGGCGGCGCGGCCAGCGGGCGTTTGCGCGCCGATTTCGAGGTTCTCGCGCACGCTCAAGGATGCAAACACCTGCCGCCCCTCCGGCACGTGCGCAATGCCCAAGTGCGCGCGCGCCGCCGGCGCCACTGCAAGCAGATCTTCGCCTTGAAAGCGCACGCGGCCGGCAGTGGCGGCAACGGTTCCGGAAATAGTTTTGAACAGCGTTGATTTGCCGGCGCCGTTCGGTCCAACGATGGCGACGAATTCGCCCTCTCCCACGCGCAGGGTGACGTCGTGCAGCACCGGCAGCCGTCCGTAACCAGCACAGAGAGCGGCGATCTCAAGCATTGGCGGCGCGCCACTTGCGGCCAAGGTAAGCATCGATAACGGCATCGTTGCGAGTGATGTCGGCGGGTTGTCCTTGGGTGAGTACGGCACCTTCGTTGAGTACGACAAAGCGTTGCACGAGGCGCACCATCGCTTGCATGGTGTGCTCGATGATGACGATAGTGCGGCCTTCCTCGGCGAGTTGGCGCACCAGCGCGATGACTTCCTCCACTTCGCCTGCACCCAGTCCCGCTAACGTTTCATCAAGCAGCATAATCTTCGGCTCCCCGGCGAGGGCGCGCGCGATCTCGAGCAAACGCAATTGTTTGTTGCTTAGCTCGCCGGCCGGGCGACAAGCGTCCTCAAGCAAGCCGACGCGCGCCAGCGCTGCGTGAGCTTGCGCTTCAGCTTGGCCTGCTGAAGCTGCGCTTACGTAAGCGCCAACGATGACGTTATCGTGCACACTCATGCGCCGGAATGGCCGCACCACTTGAAAGGTGCGGCCCATACCAAGCCGGCAAATCTCATACGGAGCGCAGCCCACCACATCCTTGCCTTCAAGCAGCACACGGCCTTGATCCGGGCTTATGAACCCGTTTAGGAGATTGAACAGCGTGGTCTTGCCCGCGCCGTTCGGTCCGATAATGCCGAGGATGTCACCGCGCTTAACTTCAAGGCTGACACTGCGCACCGCTTGCAGACCGCCGAATGCCTTGGAAACATTTTCCACAGTGAGGATGACGTCCCCGTCCAATAGGAGCGTCTTCGGTGGGTTGGCGTTTGCTGCCGCCGGCGCTGCAGCCGGCGCTGGAATGCGTGGGCCCCGGCGCGCTCGCATATCGCGCACCTTCCAGAAGACGCCCTCCGGTGCCAGCAGGATAACCGCGACAATTGCAACGCCGTAGACCACGCCTTGTATGCCTGGAATCACATCGCCTAACTGCGCATGCAACACCTCGCTCAACGGCACTAGCGTCACCGCGCCGATGACCGGTCCCCAAACCGTGCCGACGCCGCCGAACATGGCAACGATCAAGGCTTGCGCGGAGACCAGCATGCCGAATACCGCCGGTGGCGTCACCACCAACAGCACCACCGCATAAAAGCCGCCGGCCACCCCCGCCATGGCGCCGCTTAGTGTGATGGCTTTCAGTTTCCACGCGATGGTGCGGATGCCCGCGGCTTCGGCGGCCGCTTCGTCTTCGCGGATGGCGACCAATGCCACGCCAAAGCGCGAGCGCTCGACCCATAGTGTGAGCAACATCGCCGCGATCAGCAGTGCCAGCGCCAGCCAAGCATGCAATCGATGATCGGCGAACTGCATGAAGGCAGCGGGCGCCTCGCGTTGCATCGGCAACGCCAGCTCTTGGTAGCCGAGCCACTCGAACACATAAAGCAGCGCGAGCGGATACGCCAGCATGGCCAAGGCAAAATAATGCCCGCGCAGGCGAAACGTCGGGATGCCTACCACCAGCCCGGCGATGCCGCCGATGATGCCGGCGCACGGAATCCCGATCCATGGGGACAGTCCCCAATGAATTTGGGCGAGGGCGACAAAATAGGCGCCCAAGCCGAAGAATGCCGCGTGCCCGAACGACACAAAGCCGCTATAACCGCTCAGCAGGTTCCACGCCAAGCCCATCACCGCCCAGATGGGCACGACGGTGAGAATGAGTTGGTAATAAGAATGCGTGGACAGCGCAGTGAGCAGCGCATAGGCAGCGGCGAACAGCGCGATCAGCGTCAACTGCCGGCGCAGCCCTGCGCGCGCGTCTACAGACACTAAGTTCTCCGCAGCACGCGGCCGAACAAGCCGTTCGGGCGCAGCAGAATGATGCCGAGAAAAACGACGAAGATGGCAGTGTTCTGCAGTTGATTGGGCAGGAATAGCGTGGAGAGTTGTTGCACCAGCCCGATCGTCAAACCGCCAAAAAACGCGCCTGCGACGCTGCCGAGTCCGCCGAGCACGACGCCGGCATACATGACGATCACGTATTCCAAACCTACGTAAGGTTGAAACGAAGTGCCGGAGGCGAGCAGCCCGCCGCCGATCGCGGTGATGCCCACGCCGAGTCCGAACGCCAACTGGTGCGTCTTGCCTACATCCACGCCCATATACGTGGCCGCGGCCGGATTGTCTGCCGCAGCGCGCAAGCGCTTGCCGAGCGCAGACTTGTTCATAAAGAGTACGAATGCCGCTACAACAGCCAGCGCGATGAGCGCGGACACAGTTTGCCCTTGGTTGACGAACACGGTAATGGCATCACCGTGCAGCGGGCCGATTTCCCAAGCGTTGGAGGCAAGCGGCGTGGGTATAGACACCGGCGTCGAGCCGAACAGATACAAACCGCCGTTTTGAATGATGAGCGCCACGCCGAGCGTGAGGATCAATTGGGCATAGTGCCCTTCGGCCGCAAGGGCGCTGCCGCGCATGCCGGTCACTTTGCTGACGAGAAATTTGTGCACCAGCAGACCAGCGACGAAGATCAGCGGGCCTGCCAGCAGTGCCGCGACGTAGGGTGCGGCGGCGCCGAAAAGCGCTTGCAGCCCCAGCGCGCCGAAGGCGTAGAACGCGGCGTACATGCCGAGCATCATAAAATCGCCGTGTGCGAAATTAATCACGCGCATTACGCCGAAGATGATGCTGAGGCCCACGCACATGAGCCCGTAAAGAATGCCGGTCAACAGTCCGGCGCAGAGTGCTTGAAGAAAATTCTCGATAAACTGCGGCGCGCTCATGCGCGCCAGCCAGCGTGGGCAATGCCGTCCAAGTTTACATCCTCCCGGTTCTGGTTATGCGATCGCGCTGCCGTGCGCAGCGGCTATGGAGATTTCAAGTTCATGAAGAGTCCATTTCGACCGTTTGCCCTGAGCTTGCCGAAGGGAGCGTGTCGAAGGGGGCAAGTCGAAGGGAACGGGTCGAAGCGTTTGCCCGGTTCAGCCCGATTCGAACGTCTCATGAAACTGAGAAACTTCAAGAATTCACGCCGTGACGCAGCAGAGCACCCAATGCGCCGACGTCGTTCTGCACCTGCAAGTTGTCGATAAACTGCTCGAGGCGATGCGCCTGCTCGCCGCCAAGCACGGCTGCCGCGGCGATGCGGAAGCGTTCGCGCACTTCGCCGGCGCTCGCGTTGACAACGTTCTCCAGGCGCACGCGTCGCGCCGCGGATCCGCTTTGCACGATTTCCACTTCGCCGCCCTGCAGGCCGGGGTAAGCTTGCGTCATGGTGTCGTCCACTTCCAATGTGGTCAGCGCCAGCAGCCGTTGCAGCCGCGCATCGTTCAGCAGCGTGAAATTCTCTTCGGAGACCGAGCCTAGCAAGAGCGCGGCGGCGACGTTGTATTGAATGCTCATCTTCGCTTGCAGAATGTGCGCAAACGCTCCGGCATAGTTGCAGCCGGGGTAGAGCGCACCCGCGCGCGGCACGCGGATACGAATGGCGCTGATGCGCTCGTGCACGATCGCGCTCTCGCGGGTGAGCTGCAGCGCCGCTTGGCACGGCGTCTGCGCAAAGTTACACGCCGGCACGGGCTTGTGATAGACCTCGAGCAGCTCCGGCCGCCCGCCGAACAAAACAACTTGTGAGGCGCCCGCGCGTTTGCCCAATGCCGCGAACAGGCCGGCTTCGCCGTCTAGCGCCGTGGGAGATGCGAACGCGCCATCGGCAGCCAAGCGCACGGCGGCGAGCGCATTGCGCGCTGCAAACCCGGCTTGAAAGAACATTTCGCTGCCGCCGGTATGCGCCCATTGGTTGAAACCCAACGTGGTGTTGGCGCCGAGGGCGATCGCGCTGGAGGTGGCTGCCACGTCCAACCCAAGCAGGCGCGCACCCGCAGCCGCCGCGGCCACCGGGCCGACGTTGCCGGTAGGGCGGTGGATGCGCGCAACTTGCGCGTCCATCAGCGCGCGCCCGACTTGGCCGCCGACTTCATATCCCATGCACGCCGCCAAGATGAAATCGCGCCCGGTCACACGGCGATATTGCGCCAGCGCCAGCAAGACCGGCAGCACCACGATGCCCAAGTGGCTGATGCTGCCCGAGTGCATGTCTTCGCGCACTAGGCCGTGCCCCATCACCGCGTTGGCAAAAGCGGCGTCGCCATAACCGGTGAGTTGCGGCGCGCCAATGATGGCGGCGCCTTCGCCCTGCGCTGCCGCTTGTGCGAGAGCGCGCGCTTGCTTGCTCCAAGGCAAATCGCGCGCTTCAAATGCGCAGCCGATGAGATCGAACAAGCACAGCTTGGTCTTATCGATCACCTCTGCGGGCAACGCTTCCAGCGGCGTGCGGATCACAGCTTGCGCGAGCCGCATCGCCAGTGGCTCAGGCGGTTGTTGCTGCGCTGCATCGTGCCTAAGTGGTGCGATCGTGGCCATGCGCGTCTCCTCCCTGATGTCGGCAACATATCAGACTGGCAGGCTGGCGCATAGCCGTCATGCCAAACTCGAGTGCGCGGCCTGCCGACTTGGAGGCTCGCGAATTGGAGATGATGGAGCCATACCCAGGCAAATCGTCTTTGCGGGAAGATTTAACTGGGCGTCAAACAAAAAAAGCCGCCCATACGGGCGGCTCGCAGTTCGACAAACTTGCAGGAGGAGTTGTCGAGGGGGCTAGTTCCAGCGATGGCGGCGGCGATTGTCGTCGCGCCAGTCGCGGCGGTCGTGGCGCCAATCATCGCGCCAGCGGTTGCCCTGCCAGCCGTCGTGGCAGTTGTCGTAGTCGCGGATCACAATGCGTCGATCGACGTAGACCGGTGGCCGCGGGTAGTAGTGGTCGCGGATGATGATTTTGCTCGGGCGGCGATCGTTGTTGTAATAGCGGTCGCGGTAATCGACGTGGCGCACGTCGTGCCGGTCATAGTTGCTGCCGACTGCGGCGCCGATCGCGCCACCCAGCGCGCCGCCGACAATGGCGCCGTCGCGCCCGCCCGAGTGGTGCCCGATCAAGGCGCCCGTGACTGCGCCCAAAGCTGCGCCTACAGCCGCTTCGCCATCACCACCGGCGCGCGCAGGCACCATGGTAAGGGCACTGGCCGCTAAGGCTATCGAAACGAAGGTCTTTCTCATCTCAGTTCTCCTCTCACAGATATGCTGTGTACTCGGATAACGAGACTATAAAGCGGGCAGTTGACCCTTTGCACCAGGCGCGCGCCTTGATGTTGTATCAAAATGTAATTGCGGCGCAGTGGCGAAGCGCTACTCGGCTGCAGGCCGAGGCGAAGCGTGTGCGCAGGTGCTGGCGCGGATGCTAAAGCCGCCTAGTCGGGCGCGACGCCGGTGACGCGTACAATCTCGATCCACTTGGCGGTTTCTGCCCGGATTAGCGCGGCGAAGTCTGCGGTGCTGCTGCCCACGCTTTCAACGCCTTGTGCCGCAAAGCGCGCCTGCACTTCTGGTTGTTCCAGCACCTTCCGGGTTTCGGCGTGGAGCCGCTCGATGACTTCAGGTGGTGTATTGGCGGGCGCGAGCAAACCGAACCATACCGTAACATCGAAGTCGGCGACACCCGCTTCTACCATGGTCGGCAGCGCGGGCAGCAACGCCAGCCGCTTGCTGCCGCTGACCGCCAGCGCGCGCAGTTTGCCGGCCTTGATGTGCCCGAGGACGTTGGGCACGTTGTCGAACATGCCTTGGATTTGGCCGCTGAGCAGATCGCGCACCGCGGGCGCGCTGCCTTTGTAGGGCACGTGTCGCAGATCGATGCGGGCGCGGTGCTTTAGTAGTTCCATGGCTAAGTGATTGGAGGAGCCGTTGCCGGCGGAACCGTAGTTGAGTTTGCCTGGCTTGGCTTTGGCGAGCGCAATCAATTCTTTGACGCTCTGCGCGGGTACCGAAGGGTGCACGACCAAGATATTCGGCGTCGAAGCAGCGTGGATTATCGGCGCGAAATGCTTTACTGGATCGTACGACAGGCGCGCGCCGTACAAGCCTGGGTTCGCCGTGAAGGCAAAGCTGTTGATGAGCAGGGTGTAACCATCCGGTTGCGCATTCGCGACGATCTCGGTGCCGATGATGGTGCCCGCACCGGGCCGATTGTCGACGATGACGCTTTGGCCGAGCGCGGCGGGCAGCTTGGCGGCGAGGGTGCGGCCCAGCGTGTCGTTAAAGCCGCCCGGCGGGTAGGGCACGACCAGCTTGATTGGTTGCGTCGGGTAGCGCTGGGCGCTGGCGGGCATTGCGGCGCAGAGCGCCAATAGACAAATTGGGAGTATGAGCAGAGTGGCCAGCACTATGCGACGGCCGCAACGCGGCACCCAAATGAGTGCGTAGCGAGGCCATACTCTAACCATAATACCTTCATTATTCAGATCTGAAGCCATAACCATCAATATAAGGTGATGAGTATCATGACTTACTGCTCGCTTTTGATATTTCACACCATGCGTTTTACTCCTCACCTTTTACTGTTCTGCGCTCATACAAACGCCGGCCCTTCGATCACCGGATACGCTTTGATGAAGCTTTCGTCCACCTCGACGCCGATGCCGGGTTTATCCAGCGGGAATACGTTGCCGTTGGCGTCGACTTGATACGGCAGGCTGGTGAGCCCTTCGCGGAACGGGTTGATTTTCGACACATCCGCTTCGAAGTAGCCGCCGTTATCGATTGACGCCAAGAAGTGGATCGAGGCGGCCATGTTCAGCCCAGTCATCGAGGTGTGCGGATTGATCGGAATTTTCCACGCCGAGGCGAGCGCGGCGATGCGCATGCCTTCGGTGATGCCGCCGGTTTTTGAAACGTCCGGCTGGAAGATGCGAATCGCGCCGTCTTCGATCAAGCGGTTAAATTCAAAGCGCGTGTAGTGATTTTCGCCCGCGGCGAGCGGCACGGTGGCGAAAGTGGAAGCGATCTTGTAGTTGCGATAGTCGCCGAGCGGGAACGGCTCTTCCAACCAGCCAACATTTGCTTCCTGAAACGCCGGCATGAGCGTGCGTGCATCTTCCAGGCTGCAGCCGGTGTTGCCGTCGGTCAAGATCGCGAGTTCATCGCCGCAGGCTTTGCGCACGGCGCGCACGCGCGCGATGTCGCGCCCGGGCGTGTCGCCCACGCGCAACTTGACCGCTCTATAGCCGAGTGCAACATTGGCACGCACTTCGTCGACCAGCGCGGCCGGTTCTTGGTAACCGAGCGCCACGCCGCCGGCGTATGCCGGCACCGCTTTGCGCGATCCGCCGAGCAAGCGGTACAGCGGCCAGCCGCTGGCCTTGCCGCGTATGTCCCACAGCGCTTGATCGATGCCGCTCATGGCCAGCGCGCAGCCCGCGCCCATGCCGTGGCTGGCGAGTTGCTTGAGGTAGATCTTGTTCCATACGCCGACGACATCGTCGGCCTGCATGCCCATGACGAGCTGCTTAAGGGTGGTGTTGACCAGGTGCGCCACCGTGCCCGGCGCGCGGCCGTGATGCGATTCACCGTAGCCGACTAAGCCTTGGTCGGTGGTGATCTTGACAATGACCGCGTCGCGTTTGACTTGGCGGCCGATGCCGAGCGTAACTTGCGAATCTTGCGGAATCGGGCACGAGATGGGGAAGGCTTGCAGTTCGACTACCTTGCCGGAGTGGTTCATGATGATTTGGCCGAGGTTGGTTTGCAGCGAGTGTGAGTTTTCGCGCGGCGGGCGTCAATAGTGCGGCATGCCAGAGCATGGTCCGCGTACCTCGTTATACTGAGCGCCGCTGCACGCGTTGTGCCCCTTTTCTACCGTTCGGAGAGATCGCATGAAACTCTATTACGCTCCTGGCGCCTGCTCCATGGCGCCGCACATTGTCGCCCGCGAAGCAGGACACGCAGTCGGCTTGATAAGAGTCGATATTCCAAACAAGAAGACCGCCGACGGCGGCGACTATTGGAAAATCAATCCCAAAGGCTACGTGCCGACGCTGGTGCTCGATGATGGCCGAGCCATCACCGAAGTGGGCGTGATCTGCCAATACCTGGCCGACCAAAAGCCTGAATCCGGATTGGTACCCAAGGCCGGTTCGATGGAGCGCTACCGCCAGATGGAAGCGCTCAATTTTGCCGCGACCGAAGTCCACAAACAGATTGGTGCGCTGTTCAACCCGCAGATGACACCGGAGATGAAAACGGTGCAGCTTGGCGTCATCGATCGCCGGCTCAACGCGCTGGAAAAGATGCTCGATGGCAAGGCCTATATCATGGGCGAGAAGTTCAGCGCGGCCGACGCTTACCTTTTCACCGTACTGAATTGGACTCACCCGCTCAAACTCGACGTGAGCAAATGGCCGAACATCAAGACCTACATGGCGCGCGTAGCCGCGCGGCCGAAAGTTCAAGAAACGATGAACGCCGAGGGATTGATCAAGTAACCCGATCGGCGAATCTGCTGCCCTTGAGGAGCGGCCGAGCGCGGGCGGCAGTGCCCCATGAGCTTCCGCCCGCTTATACTCAATACGTGCATGTTCCATCCCAAGCGCCGACGCGTAAAGCAAAGCTTATTGAACTGCCAGCAATCTCGCGTAAACTTGGCCCCAACGAATAACACTACTTCCTCACCATGCGCTCGAAGTTGGGCCAAGATTTCTGGGCCGGCCTGCTGTTTGTCGTCTTTGGTGCTGCCGCGATTCTGATCGCGCGCGGTTACAAGCTCGGCACCGCCGCGCACATGGGGCCGGCGTACATGCCGATAGCCGTCGGTGCATTGTTGGTCTTGTTTGGCGTGGTCATGACGGTGCGTTCGCTGGCGCGCGGTTCGCAGGAGGTGGGCGTGCTGGCGTGGTACGCGGCCGCGCTGGTGTTGCTTTCGGTATTGGCTTTCGCCGGCTTGGTGCGCTCGATCGGCTTGGCAATCACCACGGTGGCGCTGGCCGTGCTTTGCCGTGTCGCGGGCCGTTATTGGGGTTGGGGCGAGACAGCGCTGCTGGCGCTGGGGCTGGCAACAATGGTGGTGCTTATTTTTCTCAAGGGGCTGGGCATGGCTTTGCCATTGTGGCCGGGGCAAGACTAGTGTGCTGTTCCAGAAATAATTTGCGAAAGTCCCGCGACAAGCGGGGCCCTGCGGCGTTGCGAAGCTTCGCCAGGTGCCCAACCTGGCTGTGCTTCGCGCCTTGCCTGGCGCCGAATTCGCCAGACTTTCAATTGCCTCTGCTCGAAACCAATGTCTGCCGCGATTCTCGATCCGCCTCTGGAATTCGACGAGTTATTTCTGGGACAGCACACTAGATGGAGTTAATCGCCAACCTTGCCACCGGTTTCGCGGTTGCGCTCACCGTCAAGAACATCGCCTACTGCTTCGTCGGTGTTTTGCTCGGCACCTTGATCGGCGTGCTGCCGGGCATCGGACCGGTGGCGACGATCGCAATGTTGCTGCCGATCACGTTCAATCTGCCACCAGAATCCGCGCTCATCATGCTGGCGGGTATCTATTACGGCGCGCAGTACGGTGGTTCGACTTCGGCGATTCTGGTGAATTTGCCGGGTGAGTCCTCTTCCGCCGTGACTACCATCGATGGCTATCAAATGGCACGCCAAGGGCGTGCCGGGCCGGCACTGGCGATTGCGGCGATCGGTTCCTTTTTCGCCGGTTGTGTGGCCACGGTACTGGTGGCGTTCTTTGCGCCGCAGTTGGCGGACTTGGCCTCGGAGTTTGCGCAGGCCGATTATTTTTCGTTGATGGTGCTGGGCTTGGTGGCTGCCGTGGTGTTGGCGCGCGGCTCGGTGCTGAAGGCGATGGCGATGGTGCTGCTCGGTTTGCTGCTCGGCATGGTCGGCACCGATGTCATGGACAGCACGCCGCGTTTTACTTTCGGTATACCCGAGCTGACCGATGGCATCGGCCCCGCGATCGTTGCCATGGGTGTATTCGGCGTTGCGGAGGTCATCGCCAATTTAGAGCAACGCGGCGAGCGGCGCGTATTTGCGGCGCAGATTACCCGGTTGCTGCCGAGCAAAGATGATTTGCGCCGCTCATGGAAAGCGATTCTGCGCGGCACCGGCTTGGGTTCGATGCTCGGCATACTTCCCGGCGGCGGCGCACTGCTCGCTTCGTTTGCGGCGTATACGCTAGAGAAGCGCATCGCCAAGGAGCCGCAGCGTTTCGGCCAAGGCGCCATCGAAGGCGTGGCCGCACCGGAATCGGCCAACAATGCCGGGGCGCAGACCTCGTTCGTGCCGCTGCTTACGCTCGGCATTCCCACCAATCCGGTCATGGCTTTGATGTTCGGCGCCATGATGATTCACGGTATCGCGCCGGGGCCGAATGTGATCAATGAGCGCCCGGAATTGTTCTGGGGCATGATCAGCAGCATGTGGATCGGCAACTTGTTGCTGGTGGTGCTCAATCTGCCGCTGATCGGTTTGTGGATCAAGCTGCTGACAGTGCCGTATCGCCTGCTTTATCCGGCGATCATTTTGTTTTGCTGCATCGGCGTGTTCAGCGTCAACAACAGCGCTTACGAAGTGGGCATGCTGGCGGTGTTTGGCTTGCTCGGTTATCTGTTCCTGAAACTTGGCTGTGAGCCGGCGCCGTTTCTGCTCGGCTTTATTCTCGGGCCGATGATGGATGAGAATTTGCGCCGCGCGCTATTGTTGTCGCACGGCGATTTCAGTGTGTTCGTAACGCGCCCCATCAGCGCGACTTTGCTGGCGCTCGCCGCCGTCCTGCTGCTGCTCACCATTGCGCCCGCAGTGCGGCGCACGCGCGAAGAAGCCTTCGCGCAGTAGTTTAGGGCGGCGCGGATGCGTGGGATAACGCATAGGGCCTTAAGTATGATCTTGAGAGTCGCTCTCCTTCTAGCTGCTAAAGCGCTTCAGGCGACAGTATGTCTTGCGTTCGTTGTTTTTGGCGCGCTATCTGCTGCCGCACAAAGCTACCCGAGCAAGCCCATCAAGATCGTGGTGCCGTTCCCGCCGGCAGGCACGACCGATTTGTTGGCACGCACGCTCGCGCAGAAACTGAACGAAGCATTCGGCAAGCCGGTGGTTGTGGAGAACCGGCCTGGTGCGGGCGGCAACATAGGCGCCGATGTGGTGGCCCATGCGCCGGCCGATGGCTACACTTTGCTCCTCGCAACGGTCAGCACGCACGGCATTAACCCGACGTTGTACCCGAACATGCCCTATGACGCGATCAAGGATTTCGCGCCCGTGGCCCTGGTTGGGCGGGTGAGCAATGTGTTGATGGTCAATCCGAAGCTTGCGGCCAATTCGATGAAAGAATTGATCGCACTCGCCAAGGCGCAGCCGGGCAAGTTCATGTTCGCTTCCAGCGGCAACGGCACCTCGCTGCACTTGAGCGGCGAGTTGTTCGCGACCATGGCGCAGCTCGACATCACGCATGTCCCTTACAAGGGCAGTGCGCCCGCGCTTGCCGATGTGATGAACGGACAAGTGCCGTTCATGTTCGACAACTTGCCGAGTGCGCTGCCGCACATCAAAGCCGGCAAGCTGCGTCCGCTAGCAGTGACTATGAGCAAGCGCATCGTCCAATTGCCCAATGTGCCGACCGTGGCGGAAGCGGGTTTGCCGGGCTTTGAAGCGGTGTCGTGGTTCGGTTTGATGGCGCCGGCGCGCACGCCGGGCGAAGTTGTGAGGCGGCTTAACAGCACCGTCAACAAGATCCTCTCCAACGCCGAGATGCGCCAGCGCTTGATCGATCTCGGCACGGAGCCCGCCACCATGACACCCGGACAATTCTCCGAGCACGTCAAGAGCGAGATCGAAAAATGGGGCAAGGTGGTGAAGACTTCGGGCGCGACAGTGGATCAATGAGCACCGCTTCTCTACCGGCGCGTGCGCAGAGCGGAGTAGGGATGATTTGCCCCACGCACGCGGCAGATTTCGACGTCATTTACGGAATTGTCAACGACGCCGCCCAGCGCTATCGTGGCGTTATCCCCGCCGACTGCTGGCATGAGCCCTACATGACGCGCGAACAGTTGCGCCGTGAGATCGAAGCTGGTGTTGTGTTCTGGGGCTATCGCGCCGGCAGTGAGTTGCTCGGCGTCATGGGTTTGCAGCCGGTGCAAGATGTGAGTCTCATTCGCCACGCTTACGTTCGCTCCAGCGCTCAAGGCAGCGGCATCGGCGGCGCGCTGCTGAAGTTCCTACAGGCGCGAGCGGACCGGCGTTTGCTGGTGGGCACTTGGGCAGCGGCGCACTGGGCGATTCGATTTTATGAGGGTCACGGTTTCGCAGTGATTCAAGGGTCAGAGAAGGACCGCTTACTCGACAAGTATTGGTCGATTCCGCTGCGCCAGCGCGACACGTCGGTCGTGCTCGCAGATACGACGCGCGAGCCCGCGCGCGCATAGGCTCGTTGCGTCAACACCATTAGGAGGTTTGTGTGCACACATCAGACTGGGTGAGTGTCTTGTCGGCGTTTGCGGTTCGAGCACCAGTGCTTCTGGCTTGTATCGCGGGGCTCGCCATCGTCCTCAACAAGCCGGCGCTGGCCCCTGACGCCAGAAAGTGGGCAGCGGCTGGGTTCGGGCTCGAGCTGGTATTGTGCTTTGCGGCCCCTGCCACACAGCTGTTGTTGCTATCGGCCATACGCAGCGGCGATCCTTCGCGCGGTGTGCTTGTCTCCGGCGCTTCATCGCTGCTCGTTTCTTTACTGCATGCAGCAGCTTTCGTGATGCTGTTGGCCGCGGTGTTGGCGGGTCAACGTTCGAGCGACGCGGAAGAGGTGCCCACCCCGAAGCGGAACATGCTGGACAATGCGCAGTGACGACGCGAGCTGAACTGCCCGGCTGCTAAAATTGCGCCGAATCGTTTTTTGAAGCCGCAGACCATGCCGCCTTTCCATCTTGCCTTCCCTGTCACGAGTCTCGACAAGGCGCGCGCTTTCTACGGCAATCTACTCGGTTGCCCCGAGGGGCGCAGCTCGCCGGAATGGGTCGACTTCGATTTCTTCGGTCATCAAATCGTCGCGCATCTTGCGCCCAATGAAGCCGGCCATCACTCCACCAATGCGGTGGACGGTGACAATGTTCCGGTGCGGCATTTCGGCGCCGTGCTGGCGATGGATCAATGGCAAGCGATGGCCGACAAGCTAAAAACTGCGGGAACACGCTTCATCATCGAGCCGCACATTCGCTTCAAAGGCGAAGTGGGGGAGCAGGCCACCATGTTCTTTCTCGATCCCTGCGGTAACGCGCTGGAGTTCAAGGCGTTTAAAGACATCTCGCGCTTATTCGCGAAATGACGCGCGGCAAGGCGCTTCGGCCCGCGTGTAGCGGTTTAGAACGGCTGCGCGCGGTGCTCGGCGCGCGCTTTGCGTGAGCCGCGCAAAGCACGCAATAAATCCGAGAAACCGGTTAGCGCGGCTTCGAACTCTAACTGGTGGATGTTTTGCCCGTCGAGAAAGCGGCGCAAACCGTGGCGCGGCGTCTTCGCCGAATTCAAACCAGGGTCGCACGTGGTTGAGCTCTTTACGCCCATCGCGTCAAGCCACGGCCACTGGCACTCCTCGTAGACGCCGCTCGGATAGCAGAAGTGGTGCGTATCGATGTCGAGCCAACGCTTAAACGCGGACCGGTTATCGGCGATTTCGCGCGCAGCGCGTGCTTGGTCATCGCTCGGAAAAGTGTGCCGGTGCGTATGCAATTCGATGCTTACATTGGCAGCGGCAAGCGAGCGCAGTTCCTCCGGCGTCATTAACTGCAGGATCTTCGATCGCACGATGTCGGCGTAGGGAACTTCGAGCAAATCGCCTAGAGCTTGGCACATCGCGACCCGAGTCTGCTCGGTGCATTCGCGTTCGCCGTAGTGGATGCAATCCCAAGTGGCTTGATTGCGTTGCGCGGGGTCGCCGAGGTCGATCACTTTGTCGGCGCTCCAAATCACATTGGTAAACGCCACCTCGCGCTTGTGTGTCTTCCAGAACATGTACTGAACGGCAAGGCGAAATACGGGGTTGGCGTTTTCGACGTAATACGTCGTCACATACACGGTGGCGGGAAAACCGTAGCGCTGCAAGCGTGGCACAGCGAGTTCGCGCACCGAGTGCAGCCCATCGTCTATCGTGATCGTTACCGCTCGCTTGGCCAGCGCGTGGGTGTACAGCTGGTCAATGGCGCGATCGAGCGGCAGTACCTGCATTGCGTAGCGCTGAATCGTGGCGAGGCGGCTTTCGAACAGATCAGCCTCGATAAACATTTTTGGCCGAAACTTGGCTTCATCGCGGAGGGCGAAGCCATGGTAGCAGAGGATTTTGAGCTTATCGCGAGTGAGCCAAGCGGCGATGCGAAACAAGCCGGCGGAGCGGCAAATGAACAGCAGCAAGAGCTTGGCACTATGCACTAACCGTTTCCGTTGGCGCGAAATTCGCATCGGCCCATTTTTTGACTTCACCGAAGCGGCACTGCCAATGAAAAGAACCGTGGTAGTCGAAACCCATAGTCTCGACGATGTGCCGGCAGGGCAGATTGTCCGCCAAGACGCACAGGTAAGCGTATGGCGTTTCGCTGCGTGCAAACGCGGCGTGCAGCATGTGGGCTAAGGTGGTCCGGTGCAAACCTTGGCGCCGATATGCGGTGTGCGAGTAGCAATCGTACAGCGCGACGCTGCCGGCAGGCAACTGCAGCGACTGGTCGACTTCGGCCAAGTAAAGTTCCGGTTGATTCGCAGCCAGCCACCCGTAGTGCGCCAAGCGGCCGTCGAGTTTTACCGTGAATGCCGACGCGCCCTGCTCTAATCGGGCCAAGGCGGCGGAAAGAAACGCATCGCGCGCCTGCGACGATTCCTCCGCTTGAAAACTCAACAGGTCGGACAAGCAGTTGCGCTGCACTCGGGCGTCCGGCGCGAATTCATCTGCATGCGCCCGGTCGATGCGATACACCCGATACTCGCGCTGCACGCTCGTCCAATCACGCAGTTTGCGCACCACGCTAGATGGGCTCGCGCCGCGGATTGACGCAAGCTTCGCTCTCACTTCGTCGGGAGTGAGATTGACTCGCGCTGCGCTCTGCTTCGCCAAGTGCATGAAAGAATCTTGCGCGCCCGCCTGCAACTGCGCCCGCTTGCTGTTATAGACGACCACTTCGGCAACTTCGTCGTGCGCGTTGGCGAAGCGTTCCTTCCAAGCATCGCCGCCGGGAGTCAGATCGAGCACCTCCTTGCCTTCGCCGATCATGTTCTCGCTCAGCTGCATCACATGCAGCTTGCCGGGCGAGTGTTCGGCAAGAAACGGCGAATACATCAGCAGACATAGATGCACGACCTTACCGCTTTCGGCACCCCAGAAGCCGGCGATGGGACGGTCATTCAAGTAAGTCGCAGCCACGTACGCCGAGCCCGCGCCGGCCTCGAACAGTCGTGTGTGAAACTTGCGCTTCAGAGCGTCCTCGGCGAATGGTGCCGACTGGTTCACCGCCGCCTGGCGGAAATCATAGTAGCCGATGAGTTCATCAAAGACGCGCTCGAGTTCCGTGGCATCGGTGATGCGCCTGAACTCGAGCTGGCCGAGCTTCTTGAGGCGGTTGAAACGGCTCTTGTTGCTTTTCTTGGCGAAACTGGCTTTGATGTCTTCCGCATCAATTCTCAGCAGAGGCCGGCTGAGTTTGCGTACGACGACACCGCTACCGTCATTAGCGCAGGCGGCTTGGAGCGTATCGGCCAACGACGTGTCGGGCAAGTACTTGAAGTGGAGAGCAGAAAATGCGACATGCCGGCGCAGTTCCGCCCAAGCGCCCGCCACAAAAGTGACATCCGTGCCGGGGTCGGCGAGCCAGGCGTCATATTCGGCTTGATGGCTGCCCGCGTGGACCAGCGCTTTCGTCTGCGCATCGTATGCGAGCAGCCAAAGACCCTGCAAGCAATCATTTTCACCGCGCGACTGTAAAACGATTGGCTGCCACTGCGCGCCATAGGTCTCGTACCAAGGCAGCGCGAAACCCGGCGCCTGATAGGCTGTGGCATGCGCGCAGCGGCGGTGCAGAGATAGCCATTGCGCGAGGAATGATTGGTTTCCCAGGAGGTCGCGAGCCGCCGCGCCGCTGTTCAGAGTTATTGTTGCGCCGGTCATGCTCGATGGCCTTGCGATATTCTTGTACGGCATCGGCTTGCGTAAAGGCAAGGCGCTCGGGGATCTGTTCGGCGGCTGCGCGGTGCGCGCGAGTTACTCATCGGCCGGCTCTCCGGAGTCCTTGCTCGCACTGCTGGGTGTTGCACCGCGCCGCAGCAGGACCAGCTTATCTCGCAGCGCGCGCGCGCGCGGTTTCAATACTGTTTCGTTCAGCCAGGCTAAGCGTCCGCGCAGCGTCTTGCCATAGACGAATACGCTATGCATCAGATCGCCCTCTTCGGACCAGCGCGTCTTGTACGCGTTCTCGCCCGGACCCATGTAGTAGCGTTGCAAGCCGCGCCCGCGCATCGCTTCGAGCAGGTGACGAAACAGATACGATCCGGGCGAGATTTCGACGCAACTCGCATCGAAGTCGGCACGCAACGCGTGGACCTTGCCTTGGTACACGAGCTGGTATTCCATCGCCAGCGCCTGCTCATTGATGTAAATTATCCAAACGGATAGCCAACCGCGATCGTGCGCAAGCTTCGTTAGCGCGCGAATGAATGCCTGTGGCCCTGGGCGGTCGAGAGAACGTCCGGTCTCCTGTTTCCAACTGCGGCGCGAGACTTCGATACTGGTGGCGAGTGCTTGTTCCACGGCAGCGGCGGTGCCCGCGCCTGGTTCGATCCACTCGACGCGTATCTCCCCCGCTTTTTTCAAGCGATTGGCAGCAAGGTTGTTGGCCTTCTTGAGGCTGCGTCCGCGCGTGCTGTAGTACTCGGTCCAGGTGGTGTCGAGCGGAATGAGCAGATTGCGCCCGCCGTCGCGAATCTCATGGCGAAATCCGCGCGCGCTGAGCGCTTGGAGCAGCAGGCCGCCGGCCAAAGTGCCCTCGCTCAAGTAATGCAAATGCATCGTGTCCCACTGAGCGCCACGGCGCGCGAGTTCTGCCGCAAAGGCTTGCGCCACGCTGGCGGCCAGCTCCGGCGGCGCGATCAAGTCGCACAGTTGCGTGTCGGGCACGGTGAGCAATTCCAAGCGCTTGACGCTTACCTTGCCTTCCGAAGCGGATTCGAGGATGAGCGGCAGAATGCCGACCAGAGAGCCACTTTCGTAAGCGCACAGGGTGAAGAGTTGTGCGTTTTCTTTGCGCCATGCCCATGCGGAGCAAAACCATTCGTGGAGGAAGAACACCGACGCCGCACCGGCGCGCGCAACTAAGGCATTCCACTGCTCGCGCAGCGCACAAAATGCGCTTTCGTCAACGACAGCAGTAACGGTCAGAGCTTGCGCGGACTGCGCCTCGGCGCGCGCTTGCCCAGCGCTCACGCCGATGCTCGCACTGAGGGCCGGGCCGCAATACTAAACCGCAGGAAATCCGCCGTTGAGGCAAGGAGTTTCGCGTTCGTAGGTGCCTGGGTGAGTGAGCCGTTCTGCCCGCAGAGGAGCATCCGGCCATAGATTTTATGGTTTTGGGGGTGCTTCATGCGCCGTCATTATAGTAGCATCCGTTGCGGGCGCGCCCGCTTTTCAGCTGCTGTCGCGAGCGGGGTTGCAAGCCTCGGCAGCGCCCGGTTTTGTTGCCGTCGGGTTGCGCTGACGTTGGGCCGAAGAGCGTCGAAGCATTGGCATTTGGCTTGCACCACCAGTTGCAGCCCGAAACAAGCAAGATCGTACCGAAGGGGGCATAGCGTCCGGTTGCGACGCACGCGAGCTGCCTTAACAATGGCTATCTGATTTGCGGCCGGCTGTAACGCGGTACGGTCATTGCCTACGAGCGCGAGCGAGTTCGTGCACTTGTCGTTTAAATCAAGTACAAGCCCCAGCATACATTGGACAATAGCTAATAATAATAGCCAATAAAGGTATCCATCTAACAGTATAGGGTAGCCAGCACGGCGTAAGGTTTGCCGTTGCGTTGTCGGCAACAATGCGCGCGCCGCGAAACAACTCGGGAGGAGATCAAAATCATGTGGCAGCAGAACTACAACCCTACTGGCAGCCCCGCGCTGTCAACACTGCTGGCTGCTTTGCCTGTGCTCATTTTGCTCGGCGGGCTTGGCTTCTTTCATGTTCGTGCGCACCTCGCCGCCATTGCGGGGATGCTCGCCGCTTTCGCGATCGCGATGTTTGTGTTTGGCATGCCGGGCGCGATGGCGGGCAAGGCGGCTTTGTTCGGCGGTGCCTGGGCGATAACCGTGCCGTGCTGGATCATTCTCAATACCATGTTTCTCTACAAGCTCACCGTCAAAGCGGGCTTGTTTCAAGTGCTGCAAGACTCGATCGGCGGCGTGACGAATGATCGCCGTCTGCAACTTATCTTGATCGCGTTTTGCTTCGGTGCGTTCTTTGAGGGCGCGGCAGGTGGCGGCACGCCAGTGGCAGTGACGGGCGCGATGCTGATCGGACTGGGCTTTCATCCGCTCGCCGCTTCGGGCTTGTCTTTGATTGCCAATACCGCTCCGGTGGCATACGGCGGCTCCGGTACGCCGATACTCGTGCTGAACAGTGTCACCGAGAATACTGACAGTTACCTGCTAGCGCTCTCGGCGATGGTGGGGCGGCAGTTGCCGTTCTTCTCCGTTATCGTGCCGATTTGGCTGGTCATGGCTTTCTCCGGCTGGCGCGGCACCAAGCAAGTTCTGCCGGCGGTTTTGGTGGCGGGATTCTCCTTCGCCATTCCGCAGTTTCTCATTTCCAACTACCACGGACCTTGGGTGGTCGATATGGTGTCGGCGATGATCTCGATGCTGCTGGTGGTGGTATTCCTGCGCTTCTGGCATCCCAAGCAAGTCTGGCTGAGTGCGCAGCCGGGCAGTCATACCGTGCCGTGGGAGGTGGCGCAGGCGCATCGCAAAGCGAATCAACACGACCGCAACCGTGTTATCGCCGCATGGGCGCCGTGGGTACTGGTTTCCGCGATTCTCATGCTGTGGGCGTGGAAGACGTGGAAAGGTGTTATCGATATCAAAGGCATCAGCTTGATCGACTACCCGATCGATGGCCTGCACAAAATGGTCGAGCGCGTCGCGCCGGTTGTTGCCGAACCGCACGCGGAGGCAGCGGTGTTCAAGTTCGGCATCTTATCGTCGATTGGCACCGGTATTCTGATCGCCGGCTTAATCTCCGGGCTGATCATGAAGTTTTCGCCGCGCGAGATGTTGAAGACCTACGTGGAGACGTTTCAATCGCTCAAGTATTCGTTCATCACCATCTTCGCGATGCTCGCGTTGAGTTACGTCACGCGCTACTCGGGCATGGATGCGACCATGGGCTTGGCGATGGCCAACACCGGCTGGCTGTATCCCTTCTTCGGCACGTTGATCGGTTGGTTGGGTGTTGCGCTGACGGGCACCGATGCCGGATCAAACGCCTTGTTCGGCAGCCAACAGCAGATCACCGCGAATCAGCTCGGTTTGTCGCCGACGCTGATGGCTGCGGCCAATAGCTCCGGCGGCGTGATGGGCAAAATGATCGACGCGCAAAGCATCGTGGTGGCTTCGGTGGCGACGAACTACATCGGCAAGGAGGGTGTCATCTTGCGCTACGTATTCTGGCATTCGATCGCTCTGGCGAGCTTGGTCGGGGTGTTGGTGATGCTCCAGGCCTATGTACCGCCGTTCACACATATGGTAGTTAAGCCATAATAGCGCGGCACATCAGGCGCCAGAGAAGATAAGCGAACGGCGCCGCGCTCATAATCATTACAGGGAGGAAACATGGCCAGCACCGCAATTACGCCGGAGTTTGAGAAGGCGACGTACGCCAAAGTCGCCGCCAAGCTGATTCCGTTTCTGTTCATCTGCTACGTAGTCAATTTTCTCGATCGCGTTAACGTCGGTTTCGCCAAGCTGCAGATGGCGGGCGATCTGAAGTTTAGCGACGCGGTGTACGGGTTCGGTGCCGGCGTATTCTTTATCGGCTATTTCATTTTTGAAGTGCCGAGCAACATCATTCTCGAGAAAGTCGGCGCGCGCGCCTGGATCGCGCGCATCATGATTACCTGGGGGTTAATCTCCACAGCGTTCATGTTTACCGGCAGCATCGATTTGGGTGTGCTGTCGGCGCCGCTGTGCGAGTTTTTCGCTTGGGCGTCGTACTTGTTCAACACCGTATTCAGTCTCGGTTTCATACAGCCCAAGATTATGCCCGGCGAGGCGACGTGCACCAATCCCGAAGTGGCCTTTTACACCTTGCGCTTTCTGCTTGGCGTGGCCGAAGCAGGGTTTTTCCCGGGCATTATTCTTTACCTCACTTATTGGTTCCCCGGCCATCGCCGCGCCAAGATGGTGGCGTTATTCATGACGGCCATCGGCGTCTCGCAGTTGATCGGCTCGCCGGTTTCCGGCGCAATCATGCAATGGACGGATGGTCACTCAGGCTGGCACGGCTGGCAGTGGCTGTTCTTGCTGGAAGGCTTGCCCTCGGTGCTGATCGGTATTTTGGTGCTGATCGTGCTGCCCAATGGACCACGATCGGCGAAATGGCTCACGCCGCAAGAGCAAGATTTCATCGTCAAGCGGGTCGAAGAAGACAACGCGAGTAAGGCGCACTTAGGCGGCAAGCACAATCTCAGCGGAGCTTTTGCCGACTACCGCGTATGGGCGCTGGCGATCGTTTATTTTTGCGGCGCGGTCTGCTTTTACGCAGTCAGCTTGTGGATGCCCACGACCATTCAAGAACTTGGCATCGACAAGAAGGACTACCTCAAAGTAGGTTTGATCAGCATGATTCCGTGGGGCGCAAGCATCATCTCGATGATCTACTGGGGCAGTCATTCGGATAAAACAGGCGAGCGGCGCTGGCATTCGGCCACAGGCTTTTTGGTGCAAATGGCCGGATTGGTGATCTTGGCGCTCTCGCATAAATCTCCGATCATGTCGATCGTCGGTCTCACGTTGATCACCATCGGCTGGGCCGGATACGTCGTCACTTTCTGGTCGCTACCGACCGCGTTTCTAGCAAGCACTGCGGCGGCGGCGGGGATTGCGTTGATCAATTCGGTGGGCAATCTGGGCGGCTACGTCGGACCGGAGATGGTCGGCCGCATCCGGCAGGCGAGCGGAGGAGATGCGACGAATGCGTTCTTCCTTTTGGGCGGGGTAGCACTGGTTGGCGCGCTCATCATCTTGTTGTTGCCGCGCACGCAGGCAGAGCGCACCGGGACGTCGGCGCGCTAACGCCATCCACTTTGTGCGGGTGGGCGCATCGGGTTATTGCACACTCGCTGCGTGCGCAGCGTGTCGGCGAGACGCTGGCGATATCTCTTAAGATGGTTGCGGCGTTACACCGGTGCGGTTGAAGACTTCGCGCTAGCTTGTGAACGCGTACACCCTCGCCAAGTCCGTTCATGTCACCACGGCGATGCTTAGCATCGCCGGATTCATTGCGCGTTTCATTTTGCTTTGGCGCGGTTCAGTGCTGATGCAACGGCCGGTACTGCGCATCCTCCCGCATGTAAATGACACCCTTCTGCTCGGCGCGGCGCTGACCATGCTGTGGCTGGGACGCATCAATCCCTTCGCAGTGAGTTGGCTCAGCGCCAAGTTGACGGCGTTGCTGGTCTATATCCTGCTGGGTCTGATCGCCTTGCGCCGAGGGCGCACGCGAGGCGCGCGATTGGCTGCCTTTTTGGGGGCAGTGGCGGTGTTTGCCTACATCGTTTTGGTCGCCACGACGCGCAGCGTGGCGCCAGCGGTAGCGGCGCCGTAAGCGTTTATTGCGCGCAATGCGGTTGCGCAACCGCGGTATCGTGTATCGATCGCATTGCCAAGCCGCTAGGAAAGATGCATTATGACAACGTTGTCATCCTAACTTTTTTATATCTTTAGAGGGAGCAAGGCATAATGCGCCGTCAACTTGCCATGGTATTTCTAGCGACGACCGCCTTGCCAGCGCTTTCCGCGCCCGTGCTTTGGGATGTGAGCGCGGGTGGCAATGGGCATTACTACGATTTTGTGCAAGCGAGCGTTGATTGGGATACGGCGCTGGCCGCTGCCGCTGCCGCCAGTCATCTCGGTCAGAATGGATACCTCGCCACGGTCACTTCCGCCGCGGAGCAGGCTTTCATTTTCACCGCGGTGTCATCGCAACTAGCGTGGATCGGCGGATCAGATCGCGAGACCGAAGGCGTGTGGAAATGGATCGACGGTCCGGAGGCCGGGCAGATTTTTTTCGGGCCGGGCGCGCCATCGGGTGCTTATTCGAATTGGGGCGCGGCGGAGCCTAACAACTGCTGCTCGGGCGAAGACTATCTCCAGTTCGCCTTTTCCGGCGCGGGTTTGTGGAACGACCATGGCGGGCCTGGCAATTCCGGTCAGCTCAATAGCTACCTGATCGAGTACGGCGCGGCGCCGGTGCAAGTTACCCTGCCCGGGTCGCTCGCGCTCATCGCTATGCCGCTGCTCGCTCTATCTTACAGGCGCCGCGTCTAGGCGAAGCTCGCCCGGTGCGGCAGTCGATCTGTTCCCGGGCTACTGCTCGGGAAAGATCGTTCTTGGAGGAAACAACATGCGAAGTCTTTCGATCTCTACAACGGTTTTCGCGTTGGCTCTTACACTAGCGAACGCGCACGCAGGCGTGCTGGTCTCGAGTACTTTCGATAACGGCGACGAGGGCTGGACGTCATTCAGCTTTGCTGGCGTTGCTACGCCGGATTTCAGCGGCGCTTTCGGTGGTCCGGGGCAGGTAGATTTCGACGGAACCAGCGGCAACCCCGCTGGCTCAATCGAGAGCACCGATCCCGACAACGGTTGGCAATATTTCGTCGCGCCACTTGCATTTCTAGGCGATCAAGTTCTAGCGCTCGGTGGCGCACTGACGTTCCAACAGCAACGCCGCGACATCTTGCCTTTGGGTCAGGCAATACCCAGCGCCCTTGCCGCCTTGTCCGATGGCACCACGCTGCTGGTGTACGCGAACACAGCCTCGGCGCCGGTAGCCGGAGCATGGACGAGCTATAGGGTGAGCCTCGACGCCAGTGCTGCCGGCTGGTTTATCGGCTCGACGGGCACAGCGGCGACACCGGAACAACTCCAACGCGTGCTTGGCAATCTTTCGCAGCTAGTGATTGCGGGGGAATGGTTTGACGGCGCCGTATCCACTGGTCAGCCCGAAACGATTGCGCTCGACAACGTCATTCTTTCCGGCGTGGACGACGGCACGCCGGTGCCGCTGCCTGGCACGTTAGCACTTCTTGCCGCACCGGTGCTGCTGCGCTTGCGGCGCGGCCGGCTCTAAGCGCTCACGCCAACTTAGAACTCAGAGCGCTAGCTCGCGGCGACTTGTTTGCGCGCCAATTCGAACGCGTCGCGAAAATCCAAGTAAAGCGGTTTTTCAGCACTGAGCATCAGTTCGAACATCGCGCGCATGTTCTGGTATTTGATGTTGCCGATGGCCAGCGCACCGATTCCCACTGCATTCGTGTTCTTCAGCGTGACGCCGTTGTCCATGACGCCTAGTCCTTCAATGCCGGCGGGCGGCACGGCGTTGAGATCGGCAGCGACCAGCAGCTTCTTGGCGTGAGTTAGTTCCAATGCACTGAGGACTTGCACGCCTGCTTTGGCCGTTGCCAGGACGACGTCGGCCGCAACGATTAGTTCGCGCCGCTCGTCGGTGGAGCCCGCGATCGCGGCGCTGGCGTCAGCGCCGTAGCGCGCGCGCGCCACTTCGGCGGTCATGCGTGCGCGGTCGAAGCTGGTGTGGCTGGCGATGCGCACGCGCGCACCCGCGCTTGAAGCAAGCACTGCGGCCGCGGTACCAACCGGCCCGGTGCCGCCAAGGATGATGACCTGCTTGCCGCTGAGGTCGGTGCCGTGGGTTTTTCTGAGTTGTCCCTCGACGCTGGCCACCATCGCTGCCGCCGTCGTGAATGCACCGCTTGGATCGGCGAACACCGAAACTTCAAACGGCGGCACCATGGCGCGCTTGGCGGCATCAAGCATGTCAGCGGCCAAACCAATTTCACGCCCGCCGATGAAAATCCCGGTGCGTTTCGCGCCGCGCGGACCGCGCGAGAAGATGCAATCCTGAGTGAGCGGCGCGATCTGATCGAGCGCAACGTCGGTGTAGGGAATGACGGCCTGATAGCCGGCATCGTAGGCCATGTTGACGTCGAACGGGCTGACGTTCTGCGTCGGCGTGAACATATGCAGTAAGAAGGGTTTTTCCATGGCGATGCGTGAATACTAGGGCCAGATAATCTATAGATTTGGCTTTGGATAATAGTAATCGTGAAATACAGCGCGCTGTATAAACTAGCCGGCGGCTTGCTCGGCAGCTTGAATCGGACGCTGCTCGATGCTCGCGCCGCGGTTGCGCGCTTTGCATATCTTGCACTCGAGCCCGGCGCTGCGCAAACGCCGCGCGCCGGATTTGAGCAGGTCCTTGGCTTGCGCTTCATCGGCGACGATGGCGAAGCCGGTGGGACCCCACGACGTTTGGCCGACGCACGGCACGCCTTGGCTTTGCAACCAACTCAACATGTCAGCAACACGCGCGCTGGTGTAACGCCCACCCTGTGCAGCGGCGAAGTAATCTCCGATGACTTGTTGAATCAAATTGATCGCCGCGCCAAACGCGGCGAGATCCTGCTCAGCCACCGCCGGCAGCGCGCGCATCACTACGGCGTGCGCGAGTTCGTGCGCTTGCTGCTGCGTGAAAGGCTCGAGTTCGCCGAACGCGCGCGCCTCGTTGGTCCCGTGCAAACCTTGCGCGCTCGGATCAAACAGCAGAATGACGCGCCACGCATCGGGAAAATGCAAACGGCTAATTAGCGGCGGTGCGCCCGGCAGCGAGCCGCGTCCGCCATCGACCAAGAATCCGCCATACTCAAACGCGCCTAAGCCGATGCCGGAACGGTTGCCGCGATCAAGCAGATCGGCAAGCTGGCGCGGCGACACATCGATCTCGTTGAGTTTTGCCGCCGCAGCACCGATGGCGAGCGCGAGTTGAGTGCCCGAACCCAAGCCTGAATGCGGTTGCATCGATTGCTCAATGCTGAGCGCCACTGGGCGCTGCAGCTTGAGTTGACGCCGCAGTTTCGCCAGATGACGCTGCGCGCGGGCGGCATCTTCACCCGTTACCGAAAAGCCGCGCGCAACATGCGCCTGCACGCGCGTGCCGATATCGTCTAGAGCGAGACCGATGCTGCCGAAGCGCCGGCCGTGCCCGCCGTGCAAATCGATGAAACCGAGGTGCAATCTTGCGGGAGCAAAAACGGTGATGGGCTCGGAAGCGTCCGCCATGGCTATTGTTGGGATTGGAAATGCGCGGTTAGGCCGTAGCCGATTTATAGCATAAGGGCTGAGCTTACTGTTCGGTGCGAGCCGTCAGATGAGCCTGCAATTGCGTGAGCAAGGGGCCAAGTTTGGGTGGATCGGCTTCGAGGCCAGCGCTTACGCCGAGCGCTGCCAGTGTCCGCGAGCACGCGGGACCGATCGAGGCGACCAGCGTGCGGCACAAATCGCTGCGCAGTTGATCCTCGCGCTGAGCGGCACGCGCGGCGGCGAAGAGGTTTTTTGCTTGTGCAGCGCTGGTGAATACCACCGCGTCAATTGCGCCGCGCTCCAGCGCGTCCATCAGCGCGATCAAGCGTTGCGGATCGCGCGGCAGCGCCCAGCGGTAGGTCGGCACTTCGGTTACAAGGGCACCGCGTTCGCGCAGCGCCGCGTCCAACTCGGTATTGGTTTCGCCGTAGCGCTGCACTATGACGTTCTTGCCGTGCAAATCGAGATGGGCGATGGCATCGAGGACTTGCTCGGTGGTGTATGGTTCGGCGGCGCTCAAGTCGATGCGCACCGCGCGGCGGCGCAGTTCCGCTGTAGGTTTAGGTCCGCGCACGGCCACTGTTGCCGCCGCCAAGGCATGCGTGAGCGCGGCGGTCATATTTAGCGCGTCGCAGGTGTCAAACAGCGCTTTGGTGCCAACACCGGTTTGAAAGATCGCCAACTGCGGCGGTGTGTGTTCGAATCCCGCCACCATCGCGCGGATAGCCGGTGGATCGACATCCGGCTCTTCCGCTAGTGCGGGCGCCCAGAACGGTATAGCGCCGCGCTTCTCGATGAGACCGATCAAGTGCTCGCCGAGCCGATTCTCCAGAATTGCAACGTTGCGTCCGCGCATGGCTCAAACACTCATATCCCGTTGAAGTATAACGCCAGCGTGCGGCGGCACGCCGAGGAATCTCGGTACAATCATTTTATCGTGCGCACAAGCGCTTGCCATTTAACCAGACGTTCGCAATTTGCAATGACCGAGGCCGAGCTCGATTTCACTTGTCCGTTTTGCGGGCTCGCGTGCGACGACTTGCGCGTGCGCGTGGAGGGCGAAATGATGCAGATCCAGGCTAACGGTTGCCCCATCAGCGAGCGCGCACTGCGGACCTTGAGCCAAGCAAGCCCCATTGCACTCTCCGGGGTGCGCTTAAGTGGCGCACCCGCCACGCTCACGCAAGCGATCGACGCTGCGGCCGGCCTGCTGCGTTCGGCAGCGCAGCCCGTCTTGGCCGGCTTGGCGACCGATATCGCCGGCGCGCGCGCGCTAATGCGCTTGGCTGAGCGCATCGGCGCCGTCACCGATCACATGAACTTCGGCGCCAAAATGCGCAATGTCTTGACCACGCAAGACCGCGGCTGGATCACGACAACGTTCGCCGAGGTGAAGAACCGCGCTGATACCTTGCTCATCGTCGGCAGCGACCTCGCCACGCGCTTCCCGCGTTTTTTCGAGCGGCTCATCACCCAAGCCGATGCGATGTACACCGATAGCGCTGCGCGCCGCATCGTCTATCTCGGTGATCCGGCAAAGGCGCGCGCCTCGCGTGCTGCGCTCGGTCCGCGGCTGGAGGTGATCGGTTGCGACAACGAGCAATTGGGAGAAGTGCTAGGTGTGTTGCGCATGCTCGTTAGCAAGCATCCGGCGCTGAGCGGCATGCGCCTCGAGCACGTGGGAGGCGTTGCTGCGCTACAAAGCCTGGCGCAGCAATTGCGTGCGGCAAAGTACGGCGTAGTGGCATGGTCCGCTGCCGATTTCGAGTTTGCCCACGCAGATCTGACCGTACAGCGCATTGTTGAGTTGGTGAAGGATTTGAACAAAACCACGCGCAGCGCCGGCCTGCCGCTCGGCGGCAGCGACGGCGACTTGACTGCGAACCAAGTCCACGTGTGGCAATCCGGTTTCGCATTGCGCTCGGATTTCGGTCGCGGCCACCCAGATTACGATCCGTACAACAACGCCGCCTCGCGCTTGCTCGAACGCGGCGAGGCCGATGCGCTGCTGTGGATTTCGAGTTTTAATGAAACGCGTCTGCCGCCACCGGCGGATGTACCGACCATCGTGCTGGGCCGCGCCGACATGCGCTGCGAGCGCGAGCCCGAGGTGTTCATCCCCGTCGGCACTCCGGGGGTGGACCACGCCGGGCATTTCGTGCGCTCCGACAAAGTCGTCACGATGCGCCTGGGCAAGCTGCGCGAGGGCGGGTCGCCTCCGGTCGCGCAAGTGATCGCACAAATCGAGGCCGCGCTGTGATACTAAAGCTGAAAGGCGGCAAGGTTTACGACCCGGCCAACGGCGTTGATGGCGAAGTGCGTGATATTTTCGTCCAAGCTGGCCGCATCATCGAAGCGCCACGCGAGGACGCGCGCATTGCGCAGGAATTCGACTGCAGCGGCATGATCGTGATGGCCGGCGCGATCGACATGCACACGCACATCGGCGGCGGCAAAGTGAACATCGCGCGCGCTATGCTGACAGAAGATCATCGGCACGCCGTCGACCACCACGGCCATCATCATGCCGCGCCGTCGACGCTGGAGACTGGCCGGCGCTACGCGGAGATGGGCTACACCGCCTGCTTCGAGCCGGCGCTGCTGCCGATCAACGCGCGCCAAGCGCATTTGGAGATGGGCGATACGCCGATTATCGACAAAGGCGGTTACGCCATGCTCGGCAGCGACGACTTCTTCCTGCGCATGCTCGCCGCCAAAGAAGATCAAAAAGCGATCAACGACTATGTGGCGTGGACTTTGCACGCCGCACAGTGCATCGGCATTAAGGTCGTCAATCCCGGCGGCATCAGCGCCTTCAAGTTCAATCAGCGCAAGCTCGATCTCGATGAGGAGCACGCCTACTACCGCCTCACGCCGCGGCAGATTCTAAAATCGCTGGCGCAGGCGGTGCACGATCTCGGCGTGCCGCATCCGTTGCACGTGCATTGCTCTAACCTCGGCATTCCCGGCAACGTCGACACCACGCTTGGCACCATGCAAGCTGCGGAAGGCTTGCCGGTGCACCTCACGCATATTCAGTTCCACAGCTACGGCACTGAGGGCGACAAGAAGTTTTCTTCCGGCGCGGCGCGCATCGCCGAAAGCGTCAATCGCATGAAGAACGTGAGCGTCGATGTCGGCCAGATCATGTTCGGCCAGACGGTGACCGCTTCCGGCGACAGCATGGCTCAATATCGCAACAGCGGGCTCGCCAATCCGCGCAAGTCCGTGATCATGGACATCGAATGCGACGCCGGCTGCGGGGTCGTGCCGTTTCGCTATCGCGATCAAAACTTTGTCAATGCGTTGCAGTGGGCGATCGGCTTGGAGACTTTCTTGCTGATCGATGATCCTTGGCGCGTGTTCTTGACCACCGATCATCCCAACGGCGCGCCGTTCACCAGCTACCCGCACTTGATTAAGCTGCTGATGAACCGATCCTACCGGGAGCAGGCCTTCGAAAGTCTTAATCCAGAAGCGAAAGCAATGAGTACATTAAAGAGTATTACGCGAGAGTACTCGATGTACGAGATCGCTACCATGACCCGCGCGGCACCCGCCAAGCTGCTAGGCTTGCGCGATCGCGGGCTATTGGGCGTTGGCGCAGTGGCGGACATCGTCGTCTATCGCAACGAGAATGATCCTGAAGCGATGTTCGGCAAGCCCGCATGCGTGTTCAAGGATGGCGATTTGGTCGCGCGCGACGGCAAAATCGTGAAGGAGAAATGGGGTAACACGCACGTGGTCAAACCCGAATTCGACCGCGGCATTGAGAAGTCGCTACGAAAGTACTTTGAGCGATTTCACACGATGACGTTGGAGAACTTCAAGATTGCCGATGACGAAATGCGCGAGATCGGCAACGGTGCGCGGCTTTGTGAGCACGTAACGCGGCATCGCGCAGCGTAGCGAACTTCGCGGCCGCGAGCCAGAACGAACAGTCAGTGTTTCCCTTCTGCTGGGTCCGCGTGCGCGTCTGCCGCCGCGGCTGATTCCTTTTCGCCTTCTGCCGCATGGGCGCCGGCGTCTTCAGCGCTGGGCGCCTCACCGTGCTCTGCGGCGGCGACCTTGGTGTCTTCGGCGCCGGCTTCAGCGGATGCGCTCTCGGCGGCGTCAGCGTGTTCCGCCTCGCCCGTAGCGTGGCCAGCGTCAGCGTGCGCCTCTTCGCCGTCTTTGGCCTTTTCTTGTGGCTTCACTTCGGCGATTTTGTTCTCGCGCATGTAATCGTTCATTTCTTTCCAGCCGTCAAACACCGCGCCGCGCAGGGCTTCGGGGTTGAGCGCAAAGCAGTCTTCGATGGCGCGGCCGGCATGGCGGCAAGCGGCGCCGGTCGCCTTGCCGTCGGCGGCCAATTGGGCCGGATCTTCCTTTTCGCAGCCGGCCAAGAACGCAGCCAGCGCAATGGCAATGAGGGTGGTGACGCGACGCATGCTAAAGCCTCTCCGTTTGGTGCATGAATAGTGCTGTCTGCACAGTTATCGGCAGTTGTAGCTTGGAGTTGAGGCCTGCGGCACAGCGGGCGCCGGGCGCGGTCTTTCGCGTAACATACGCGCCTATGCAAGTGAACGGCGTGCACATCGACGATACCTTTGCCGAGGCTTTCGGCATGCGCGCCACGCGCGTGCTGGTGACGGCGCACAATCTGAAGTGGGCCTATCATGCTGCGATCGCGGCAACCGGATTCGCGACTTCGGTGATTGCTTGCGGCGCTGAAGCCGGAGTCGAGCGCAAATTGGCGGCGAGCGATACTCCAGACGGCCGGCCCGGCGCCGCGATCCTGCTGTTTGCCATGTCGTCCAAGGATTTGGCCAGTCAGTTGCAGCGGCGCATCGGCCAATGCGTGATGACGTGTCCGACCAGCGCTGCGTTTTCCGGCCTCGATAGCGCCGAGAAGCTACCTTTGGGCAAAGCGCTGCGCTATTTCGGCGATGGCCACCAAATTTCTAAGCTGATCGGCGGCAAGCGCTACTGGCGTGTGCCGGTGATGGATGGCGAATTCTTGTGCGAAGAGACGACCGGTATGGTGCGCGCGGTCGGCGGCGGTAATTTTTTAGTCTTGGCGCGCGACGCCGGCGCCGCACTTGCCGGCGTCGAAGCGGCCATCGAAGCAATGCGAAAGATCCCCAATGTCATCATGCCGTTTCCCGGTGGCGTGGTGCGCTCCGGCTCGAAAGTCGGCGCCAAATACAAGGGCATGATCGCTTCGACTAACGACGCGTTTTGCCCGACGCTGCGTGGTGCGGTCAAATCCGAGTTAGGCCCAGACATCGGCTGCGTCATGGAGATCGTCATCGACGGCTTATCCGAAGCGGATGTGCGCGCCAGCATGCGCGCCGGCATGCAGGCGGTGTGCGCGCTCGGTGCGGCGCGCGGTATCCGCAGGATTTCCGCCGGCAACTACGGCGGCAAGCTCGGGCAATTTCATTTCAAGTTGCGCGAAATCATGAAAGGGACCGCGTAATGGCTTGGGTGTGGTTATTGGTCGCGGGCGTGCTGGAAATCGTGTGGCTGATATTGCTCAAGCAAAGCGGCGGCTTTGCCAAACTCGGTTTGGGCGTGCTGAGCTATGCGGTTGCGTTGGCGAGTTTCGCGCTGCTCGGTTTGAGTCTGCGTTCGCTGCCCGCCGGCACCGCGTACGCTGTGTGGACCGGTATCGGCGCCGCGGGCGGTGCGATTGCCGGCGTCGTCTTGTTTGCCGAGCCGGCCAATACGGTGCGCATTGCGTGCATCGCGCTGATCGTCATCGGCATCGTCGGCTTGAAACTGGCATAGCGAGCATGATGCGCCCGCTGGTGTTCACGCAACGCTACCTGCCGCAGCAGCGCGTGGATTGCTCGCCGCTGGTGCCAAATGCGCTGGCGGGAAAGAGTGTGCGGGAAGTAGGCGCGCTGGAGCTGCAATGCGGCAATCGCAAACTGCTCGTGGGCGAATTGTTTCGACTTAGCGGCGAAGATGCCCAGAGTGTGGTGATCGAATGCGAGGGCGATAAGCTCGAACGCATCGGCGCGCGCATGACGGGCGGCAGCGTGCGCGTGCAGGGCGATTGCGGCGCTTATGCCGGGCTGCAGATGCGTGGAGGCGAAATTCATGTCGCCGGCAGCACCGGCGCCTTCGCTGCGTGCCAGATGCGCGGCGGCCTGTTGCGCATCGACGACGATGCCGGCGACTTTCTCGGCGCGGCGCTGCCGGGCGAGACGCGCGGCATGGCGGGTGGTACGGTGCTGGTTAAAGGCAATGTTGGTGAGCGCTGCGGCGATCGCATGCGGCGCGGGCAGATATTGATTGAAGGCCACGCCGGTGACTACTGCGCCGCGCGCATGTTGGCGGGCACGATCGCGGTGATGGGCAGTGTCGGCGCCAACTTGGGATTTGCCATGCAGCGCGGCAGTGTGCTGTTGCGCGCGCAGCCGCTCGATATCCCGCCGACGTTCGGCGATTGCGGTATCCACGAACTCGCATTCTTGACCTTATTGTTTCGCGCTTGGTCGGCGCTGCCGAGCCGCTTCGCGCAGTTCGCGGCGCCGGCGCGCGTACGGCGCATCGTTGGCGATCTGGCCAACGATGGCAAGGGTGAGATCCTGCTCTCGACTGGCCGCTAATGAAAAACGCGGGTGCGTAGCCCGGATGAGGTCCGCGTAGCGGGCCGTAATCCGGGGCCGAAGGCTCGGGCAGTGATCGCCGAAGCCAAGGCGACGCACCCCGGATCCGTCCTCGCCGGATCCCCGAGTTACGCCGCAACATCATCTCTGATTGATTTCCGCACCGCGGGCGGCTAACCCGGGCTACGAAGCCACTACGAAGCAGCTACCGCGAGTTCGTCGTTCGCCGCGACGATGAACGGCTGTGGCCGCGCGATGCCGAAGCCTTGCGCAAAGTCGACGCCGATTTGCTCGAGGATTGCGAGCGTTTCCGGGTTCTCGACGTACTCCGCGATGGTCTTGATCTTCATCAGGTGCGCGACTTTGTTGATCGCTTCGACCATGGCGCGGTCGATCGGATCGTCGACAATGTCGCGCACGAACGCGCCGTCGATCTTCAAATAGTCGACCGGCAAATGCTTTAAGTAGGCGAAGGAGGACATGCCGCTGCCGAAATCATCCAGCGAGAAGCGGCAACCCAGTGCTCTGAGTTCGGCGATGAAGCGCGCGGCCTTGGCGAAGTTCGCGATCGCTGCGGTTTCGGTGATCTCAAAGCAGATCGCCTCGTGCGGGATGCGCAGCTTATCCAGCTCAGCGCGTAGGAAGTCAAGGAAATGCTCGTCGCTTAGCGATGCGCCGGACAAATTGATGAACCAGCGCGCGCCGCTCGCTATGGCGCCGCCGTTGTCGAGCAGCGTCTTAAAATGCGCGAAGCTGGTGGACACGACGAGACGGTCAATGGTCGGCATCAGGTTAAAGCGTTCCGCCGTCGGAATGAACGCCATCGGTTCGATCAGTCTACCGTCCTCGCCGAGCATGCGCAGCAACAGCTCCTCGTGAATGTCGCCGGGCTTGCCTGGTGCGACGGCGGCGACGCCCTGCGCGTACAAACAGAAGCGGTTGTCGTCCAGCGCCTTGCGGATGCGCCCCAGCCAATCGATTTCGCCCTGGCGCGCCGCGACGTCGGTATCCTCGCGCTGATAGACGTGTACGCGGTTGCGGCCTTTCTTCTTGGCGACATAGCATGCATCGTCGGCGGCGCGCATGATCTCGACCATACCGGTATCGCCCTGCTGGAACGGCGCCAGTCCGATACTCGCGCCTACTTTGAACACCTTGTCCTTCCAAACGAAGCTGAAGCTCTGGATCGCTTCCAAGACGCTGCGCGCAATGCGCTCGGCGGGTTCTTGCGCGCAGTTCTCCAGCAGTACAGCGAACTCGTCGCCCCCAAGGCGCGCGATGCTATCGCGCTGGCGTATGCCGCCGCGCAGAATGCCGGTGATCTGCCGCAGCAACTCGTCGCCCGCGGCGTGTCCGCACGTGTCGTTGACGACTTTGAAATGGTCGAGATCGAGGTAAAGCAGCGTGTACCATTGCCCGGCATGCATGGTGTTCGCGAGCGCCGACTCCAGACGTCGCTCGAATTCGCGCCGCGTGATGAGCCCGGTCAGCACGTCGTGACGAGCCAGGCGCAGTTCTTCGCGCGCGATATCCAGACTGGCCGCGGCGCGGCCGATTTCTTCTTGCAGCGCGTTGAAGCTATTTGCCATGTCGCCGAGTTCATCGCGGGAATTGATTTCTATCGGTGTGACCGCGACGCGCGCATGCGCAGCGTCCAAGTCGCCGCGTCCGAGCGCGCGCATCGCGTGGGTGAAATCCGCCATGGTGCTGTGCGTGATCTTCGCCGCTGCGGCGGATACGGCATTGGCGGCATGCGCGATCATGCCGGGCAACACCAAGCCGACGCTGATGCTCAAGATCGCCACGGCGACGAAGATGTCTTCCAGCACCGCAACCAAGACGCTGTTCTGATCGGGCAGGCTGCTCACGGCGAGCAAATAGCCGGCGCCGTCCAGCACCAGCACCAGCAGCATGGCGCCGGTCAATTTGATGTGCAGCGTGCGCGCGATTGGGGGTAAGCCCTGGCTGCGGCGGTCTTGGATCTTGCGCCACACATATAGCGCGGAACCGGAGTAGGCAAACAGCACGCCGAACAATACTGTTTTCATGCCGAATTGCTGGAAGCCTAAGATCGCGGATAGGCCCCACACGCCCGCCGCCATCAAGCCCAACAGGATGGTGCCTCTTGGCGCCCGATACGGCCGCGGCAAGTCGGGTTCGTTTCTGCGCAATAGCCACACCGCGACATTCGGCAGGCAGATACCGATGAGGTAAGTGAAATTTGCCGCCGCCACTAGCCAAATTGGATCGCCCAGCAACAGGAAAAGCAGCGCCATGCCGGCGGTGACGCTAGTGGCGACCCACGGCACGTCTTTGCGCGAGCGCTTTTCGAACGCGCGCGGCAGCAAACCATCTTCCGCGAGCTGCGACAGGGTGCGCGACGCACCCGCAAGTGGCTGCAGCGTGCCGTGGAACATGTTGAACATCATGAACCAGATGGCCGCGGCCTTGGCGAAGCTGCCGAATACCGGCGCGAAGGTCGGCCCAAGCACCAGCATTAGATCTTTGCTTAGTTCTTGCGGGCCGAGCGCACCGAGCCAGACGATCGGCAGCGCGACGAAGTAGATCGACGCCATTAAACCGCTGGCGAGCACCGCGCGCGGCACATTCTTGTTTGGGTTGACCGTTTCCGCGACGTGACACGTTGCCGCCTCGAACGCGGGCGCGGCGAAACCGATCAAGTACAAGCCCGCCATCAGGCTGGTCAACTCGCCGAACCAACCGCCGAAGGGTACGGTGAGATGAAACGTGGAGGCCTGTAGCCAGTCGACTTGTCCCGTGGCGACCGGCGCCAACGCGGAGACGAAAGCCAGTATGGCGGATGCGGTGGCGATCGGGATCGCCAAGCGCGCTGCCCAGCGCACCCCGCAAAAATTGATCGCGGCGAAGAACAACACCAGCCCGCACGCCAGCGGCGTCACCGGGACATTCGGCAAATACCATTCATGTATCGCTGCGGCGGAGAAAATCGCGGTCAGTCCGCACGTCGGAATCCAGCCCCACCAATAGCAAACGCCGGTCAAATTCGCGAGCACCGGGTTGTAGGGGCGGAATGCTTCGGCGCAGCTGGCGGCGATGCCGCCGACGCGCTTTGGATACATGAGCACGAGCTCGGTCCATCCCGGCGCGGCCGCGTAGCTCAGCAGCAGACCGACGATCAGCAGCGGCACGGCGGCGCTGCCTTGTCCGGCGATGTCGCCCTGCCCGGCGAACAGCGCCGTCATGAGGAAGAGGCTTTGGTTGCTGCCGCCCATTGCCAGCGCGGTGGTGCCGAGCCAGCCGATGGTGCGCGGATGGGTGCGTGGGGCGATCGGTTCGGCGGCGCTGGGCGCGTTTTCAGCAATCATGCCTGGTTCAATCAGTGATCGGCTAGGGGATTGTTGTCCGATAGCATTGTCTTTTCGGCAACATGCGACCCGGATGGTACTCTCAAAAATGTGTTGTGTGCCAAAGTTTGCTTGAGATGATAAGTTGAGTGCATATACATGCGCTAGGATATATGCAAGAGCCAATATTTTAGTTATTTTATAGTATATAGAATGGCCAGTATAATCATGAACCGCGGCGCGCAGCATCTCCCTAAGATCTGAATGCAGCACAGCGGCGGTTTGCGTGAATCGAGATAGACATGAAAACCAGACTGAGTGTGCGCATACGATTGATCCACGGTGAGGACTTCGCCATCGGCCCCGGCAAGGCGGACTTGCTCGAGGCGATCGACCGCAGCGGCTCTATTTCGGCGGCGGCGCGCGAACTCGGCATGGCGTACCGGCGCGCTTGGCTGCTGGTCGATAGCATGAATCGATGTTTCCGCACACCGCTGGTGGAAACGGCCGCGGGCGGCGCGGCGGGCGGCGGCGCCGTGGTGAGCGAGCTGGGGCACGAAGTGCTGCGCGAGTTCCGTGCCCTGGAAGCGAAGGCGCGCACGGCGATCGAAAGTGACGCGCGCAAGATCGCCAAGCATCTGCGCGGTTAATCTCGCCTACCGTAATATCCGGCCGAATACAACGTTGCGAAGCACGGCGCGGTTTGCTATGCTGCGCCATCGTTATATCCATCCATATACAGCGCATGCTTATGCTGAAGAACGCACTTGGCCGGCGTCGCGAATTTTTCTGCATTGGCGGCGCGGCCTGGCCATTGCTGCTGCTCGTTGCACTGAACGTCGGCGCGACCCGTGCGTGGTCGCAGGACCTCACTGACCTGCTTGAGGTTCTGAAAGAGAAAGGCATCTTGACGCAAGAAGAATACGATCGCGTCATGGCGCGGCAGAAAGTGAAGCGCGACTCCGCTCGCGAAGAGGTTAAGCTTCGCGCAAGCGAAGCGGCCAAGGAGGAGACCAAGGCGGCTAGCAAGGATGACGTCAAGGGCGGTTTCCGTGACGGATTTACGTTTGAATCCGCCGACAAGCGCCATTCCCTATCGCTGCGCGGGCGCACCGAACTCGACTATCGCCAGTTCAGTGGCGACGACGGCACGAATGCGGATACCTTTGACTTGCGCCGCGCTTACTTCAGCATCGAAGGCAAGCTCTACGACAACTTTGAGTACCGGGTGCGCGGGAACTTAAGCACGCTGAACGGGCCGACCACGACAGTGTGTACCGCCGTGGGGCCGACCAGCCCAACCAATCCGGCGCCGGTGTGCACGCAAACCGCGGCAGTGGCGAATACGTCCAACACCAGCCTCGACGAAGCATGGCTCAACATCAACTGGTCGAAAGCGGCGCAGCTCAAGTTCGGACAGTTCAAGATGCCCTACGGCTTGGAGCAAATGCAGACCGACCTGTACACGGACTTCATGGAGCGCTCCATGGGGGACGCCATTTCGCCGGGCAAGGAGCGCGGGCTGCAGCTTTGGGGCTATCCGAAGGACGGCATTACTTACGCGCTGGCGTTATCGAATGGTCAGGGCGTGAACGCCAATGAGACGAACAACCTGGTCGACAACAAAGACTTGCTTGCGCGCGGCAGCGTCAATTTTGGCGAACTACTGGGGAAGCGAAATTTTGTCGCGCATCTGGGCGCCTCGTACACGGACGGCACGCTGCCTGTCGCCGCAGCGATCAGCGGCCGCACTGAAGCGCGCGGCGTTACTTTCTTTGCGCCCAGCGCATTCACCGGCAGTGATGTCGATCGTAGGCGCCTTGGGGTTGAGGCCGCTTTTGCGTTTGGGCCGGTGAAGTTCCAAGCAGAAAAGATGCAAGCAAATTATTCCGGTCGTAGCGCCGCGAGCGCGAGCGGTGCCGTGGCCACGGATTTCGACAAGGATATCGACGCTTACTACGCGAGCATGACTTGGATGGTAACGGGCGAGCACTATGCCGATTCGTATCGCAGCGGCCTGTTCGCGCGCCCGCGCCCGCTCAATAACTTCAAGCTCGGCAGCGCTGGGCGTGGCGCGTGGGAGATTGGTGTGCGCTACAGTCAATTCGATGCCTCGGACTTCCAGACAGCTAGCGCGGCGCTGGTCGGCTCCGGCGTCAAACCAGTGGCCAGTGCGAACGAAGCGAAAGCTGTGACTTTCGGTATCAAGTGGCTGCCCAACCCGAACGTGCGGCTAATGCTTAACTACATCGAAACCAAGTTCGACACGCCGGTAACCGTCACCAACACCGGGCGTGCAGGGGTAAGCGCGGTATTGGACGCAGAGCGTGCCGTGACTTTCCGTTCGCAGTTGGATTTCTAAACTCGTTCACTACGAAAGCTTGCTTATCTTTTCTAACCGAATCTCCAAATTTCTTGCATTGCTAGCGCTGACTTTCATTGGCGCGGTTGCACATGCGCAAGAATTGATCGTGTCCGCGGCGGCCAGCCTGACGCAAGGGTTCCGCGCCTTGGGGCAGCAGTTCGAGAAGGATCATCCGGGCAGCAAGGTGACCTTCAACTTTGCTGCTTCGGATGTATTGCTGCGGCAGATCATTGAGGGCGCGCCGGTTGATGTGTTCGCTTCGGCCGATAGCAAAGCGATGGATGGCGCCGCCATGCAGCACGCGATCAACAGCGCAACGCGCGCGAACTTTGCTGGCAATCGGCTGGTATTCGTGCTGCCGAGCAAAAGCCCGCATCGCTTGTCGGCGCTCGCGGATCTCGCACAGCCTGCTATCAGCCAGATTGCGATCAGCCAGCCCGCTGCCGTACCGGCAGGGCGCTACGCCAAGGCTGCATTGGAAGAAGCTAAACTCTGGGGCGTGCTTGAAGACAAGTTTATCTACACGCAGAACGTGCGCCAAAGCCTCGACTACGTCTCGCGCAGCGAAGTCGACGGTGGTTTTGTCTATGCAACAGACGCCGCGTTGATGCGCGATAAAGTTAGAGTTGCTTTCGAAGTCGCAACGCCGGAACCGGTCATCTATCCCATCGCTCTTACGCGGCGCAGCAAGCAAGCGAAACTTGCGCAGCAGTTTGTTGATCTGATTAAATCGCCCGCCGGCCAAAAAATCTTGGCTGACCTCGGTTTCGCTAACCCATGATCGATACTCGTGCCTGCGCTCAATGAGGCGCTCACGCCGCTGCTGCTGACGCTCAAAGTCGCAGCCTGGGCGACGTTGATCGCGTTCGTGTTTGCGCTGGCGTGGGCATACGTGCTCACGCGCTACCGCGTCTGGGGGCGCGAAACCATCGACGCGATTTTCACCCTGCCGATGGTGTTGCCCCCGACAGTGCTTGGGTACTACCTGCTGGTGCTTGTGGGGCGCCGCAGTCTTATTGGTATCTGGCTTGAAGATACCATGGGTATACGCTTAATCTTCACTTGGCAGGGAGCAGCCCTGGCTGCCTCGATCGTCGCCTTCCCGCTGGTCTACAAAGCGGCTCGCGCCGCAATGCAAGACGTCGAACATCAGTTGGAAAAAGCCGCACGCTTGCTCGGCGCGAATGAAACCAAAGTGTTTTTCCGCGTCACGCTGCCGCTGGCTTGGCGCGGCGTGCTCGCCGGAACCATGCTGGCATTCGCCCGCGCCATGGGCGAGTTCGGTGCCACGCTGATGATCGCAGGCAGCATTCCCGGCAAAACCCAAACCATGTCGATTGCGATCTACGAGGCTGTCCAGGCGGGGCGCGACGACGTGGCGAATTTCCTGGTGGTGCTCACTTCGTTGGTGTGCATCGCCATTCTGCTGGCTTCCGGAAAATTGCTCCAGCGGCGGTACTAGCCATGAAGCTTGATGTTGCGATCCGCAAGAAATTGAGTGCCGAGGGGCGCGTATTCGATCTCGATATCGCGTTTCAATCGGTCGAAGACATGGTGGTGATTTTTGGTCCATCAGGCTCCGGCAAAAGTGTGACGATCCAAACCATCGCCGGGCTGCGCGATCCCGACGCCGGCCGCGTCGTTCTTAATGGCCGCGTGCTGTTCGATCGGCAAGCGGGCATCGATTTGCCCGCACGCGCGCGCAATATCGGCTACGTATTTCAAGACTACGCGTTGTTCCCGCATTTAAGCGTCGCGCAGAATGTCGGCTTTGCCATGCTGGGCAATCTCGCCGGCGGACTGCACCAAAGTGTGGAAGCAGAAGTGCTGGCGTTTTTGCGCAGCTTCGAGTTGCACGAATTGGCGCGCAGCTATCCGCGTCAGCTTTCGGGCGGTCAACGTCAGCGCGTCGCGCTGGCTCGAGCCTTGATTCGCAAGCCCGCTCTGCTTCTGCTTGACGAACCATTTGCGGCGCTCGATCCACTGTTGCGCAAGAAGATGCGCCAAGAACTGCTCGACATTCGTGCGCGTTTCGCCGTGCCGATGATCGTCATCACGCACGATCCTGAAGATCTGGAGTTCTTTGCCGACTATTTGGTGCTGCTTGACGCCGGCAGAATCAAGAGCACACGCAGTTCCACTCGTGCCGAGCGCGGGCGGCTGATCGAGCAACTACTCTCGGGCAGCTAGCAGCGCTTTCGCATTTGCACGCGGCTCGCGTGGGCAGCTTCGACTCAGCGCAAGTTGCCAGTGCTTCTGTAATAAAACCGTCACATCTCTGTAATTAAATCCCCCTCGACAGCTCAGCAGTTGGCGCGATCGCGTAGGCCATTTGGACTATTGCGCCATCTGGCTGAGAGCAGTCGGCATCACCCATACCCTAGCAAGAGGATACAAATAAATGGCAAAGCGTTTTTCACCACTTAACCGGCCCGCCCCGTCCGGTTTACAGCGCGGTCTGCTGGCCAGCGCAATAGGCGTTCTGTTTGCGGCGCACCTGCCGGCGCACGCCGACGCGATCGACAATCTGATCGACCGGCTCAAAGCGAAAGGCGTCATCTCCGAAGAAGAATACAGCGAGATTAAGGATCTGCGCGAAGGCGAGAAAGGTGTCGCGCGCCAACGCCGCAAAGAAGCCAACGAAGAAATGACCAAAGCGGAAGAGATCAAGAAGAGCGGCATGCAAGGCTGGTTCCGCGATGGTGTTGTGTTCGAGAGCGCGGACAAGAAAACCAGTATCGGCATCAATGGCCGCATTCAACTGGATTTCCGCAAGTTTACCGGCGAAGATGCGATCGGCACGGACACCTTCGATGTCCGACGCGCCTACTTGGGCGTCGCGGGCAAGTTCTGGGACTATTACACTTTCGATGTCACGGCCGACTTCGCTGGGCTGGCTGGCAATACGACGACCAACGTTTGCACCAACTCTGCCCAGCCGAATTGCGCCACTACCTCGGTGGTGAACGGTACGGGATCGCACTTGGATGTGGGTTGGTTGAACGCGGCGTGGTTCAAGCCGGCGCAGTTTCGTTTCGGTCAGTTCAAGATGCCGTTCAGCATCGAGGAATTGACCAGTTCGCGTTTTATCGATTTTCAAGAGCGCTCGTTCGTCAACGCGCTGGTGCCCGCCAAAGAGCGCGGCATCATGGTGCACGGTGAACCGGTGCCGGGCATGTTTTACGGCGTGGCCGTGTCGACCGGCGAAGGCAAGAACCTGAACGAAAGCAACGCGATTGTCGACAAAGTAGATTTGATCGGCCGCATCGGCGCCAACTTCGCCACCTTTGCCAACAAGCCGAATATGGTTATGCACACCGCGCTCGCATTCTCCGACGGTACGCTACGCGGCAACTCGGCTGCACCCAGCTTCCGTACCGAAGCGCGCGGCAACACGCTCTTCTCCAGCGGCAACCTTGGCAGTTCGGCCACGGACGAAGTCGATCGCACGCGCATGGGTGCAGAAGCGGCATTAGCGTTCGGCCCAGTTAAACTGCAAGCCGAGTATGCCAAGGTCGATTTCGACGGCGGCACTTCCGCTGACGAGCGCTCGTTGAAGGCCTATTACGTGAGCCTGAACTGGCTCGTCACCGGCGAGAGGTGGGCGGATGCGTACCGGGCCGGTGCGTTCAGCCGCATCAAGCCGATCAAGAACTTCAAGCCGGGCGGCGACGGTAAAGGCGCGTGGGAGTTGGGCGTGCGCATGTCGAAGTTCGACGCTGGCGATTTCGTCGGCGCTGGGATTTCCGGCAACCGTACCGATGAAGCCACCGGCATCACCTTCGGTGTGAAGTGGCTGCCGACGCCGAACACACGCTTCCTGCTCAACGTCGTTCGCACCAAGTTTGACGACGATTTGACGCTTGGCGGTGAAGTCACCGACACGGAAAAAGCGGTCACGCTGCGCGCGCAATTCGATTTCTAAGCAATTCAGCTTTTCGGGTTCAAAGGCCGGCGCAACGCCGGCCTTTTGCTTTGAGTATATCTCGGAGATTTAGACTGGTGCGAATTGGGCGCGGGATACAATCAGTGGTATCAGGCGCTCTGGCAAACCGAGATTGCTCTCCCGCGCGGCCTCGCGCCTGAGCTGCCAGCGTAGAATGGCGCCATGCAAGCCGCAAAAGATATCTTCTCCTACCGCCGCTATTGGGCCGCGCGCTTCGGCACGGCGCCGTTCTTGCCGACATCGCGCGCCGAGATGGAGGCGCTGAACTGGGATTCTTGCGACATCATCATCGTCACCGGCGATGCTTACGTCGATCATCCCAGTTTCGGCATGGCGATCGTCGGGCGGCTGTTGGAAGCGCAAGGATTTCGCGTCGGCATCATCGCGCAACCCGATTGGCACTCGAGCGAAGCGTTTCGAGCCTTAGGGCGGCCGAATCTGTTCTTCGGCGTGAGCGCCGGCAACATGGATTCGATGGTCAACCGCTACACCGCCGAGCGGCGCTTGCGTTCCGACGATGCTTATACGCCCGGCGGCGAGGCGGCAAACGGCCCGATCGCTCGGTCGTGGTGTACTCGCAGCGTGCGCGCGAAGCCTATGGCGATGTGCCGATCGTCATTGGCGGTATCGAAGCGTCTTTGCGCCGCATCGCGCATTTCGATTACTGGTCGGAGAAAGTTCGGCGCTCGATCTTGCTCGATGCCAAAGCCGATCTGTTGTTGTACGGCAATGCCGAGCGCGCCATTTGCGAAATCGCGCATCGCCTTGCGGCGAAGGAGCCGATCGCCAGCATCACCGATGTGCGCGGCACGGCGTTCATAGCCGATGTGATGCCGCAGGGATTGATCGAGATTGATTCGACCGAGATCGATGCGCCCGGCCCGCTCAATCCGCCGGTTGATCCTTATGCGATGGAGCCGGAGATTAAGGCGAGCAATTCCGCTAACGCTAAGTCCACGAAGGCCATTGCGCCGCACGCCGTGGTCAAGTTTATCCGCCAAGTTAAAAACATCGACCGCGAGCGCAGCGTGATTCGCATGCCGTCGTACGAGCAAGTGGCGGCCGACCCTGTGCTTTACGCTCACGCCTCGCGCATCCTGCACGTCGAGTCGAACCCCGGCAACGCGCGCGCGCTGGTGCAGCGCCACGGCGCTCGAGATTTGTGGCTCAATCCGCCGCCGATTCCGCTAACCACCAAGGAGATGGATGCAATTTACGAGTTGCCGTACAAGCGCCTGCCGCACCCGAGCTACGGCAGCGCAAAAATTCCGGCGTACGAAATGATCCGCTTTTCCATCGCCATTCAGCGCGGTTGCTTCGGTGGCTGCACGTTCTGCTCCATCACCGAGCATGAAGGGCGCATCATCCAGAGCCGCTCGGAAGATTCGGTCATTCGCGAGATCGAGACCATCCGCGACACCGTCCCAAGTTTCACCGGCGTGATTTCGGATTTGGGCGGACCGACCGCGAACATGTACCGGCTCGCTTGCAAGAGCAAAGCGATAGAGTCGGCCTGCCGCCGGCCTTCGTGCGTCTACCCGGGTATTTGCCCCAACCTCAATACCGATCACGCGCCGCTCATTAAGCTCTATCGCCGCGCGCGCGCACTACCCGGCATCAAGAAAGTGTTCATCGCCTCCGGCGTGCGCTACGACCTTGCCGCCGAATCGCCGGAATACGTGAAGGAACTTGCGCAGCATCACGTCGGCGGTTATCTCAAGATCGCGCCGGAAGCGATCGACGAAGGCCCGCTGCAGAAAATGATGAAGCCGGGCGTCGGCACTTACTACAAGTTCAAGGAATTGTTCGACAAGTACTCTAAGCAAGCGGGCAAGGAGCAGTACCTCATTCCGTACTTCATCGCCGCGCATCCGGGCACGACTGACGAAGACATGCTCGAGTTGGCGCTGTGGTTGAAGCGCAATGGCTATCGCGCCGATCAGGTTCAAGCGTTCTTGCCATCACCGATGGCAACCGCCACGGCAATGTACTACTCGGGCAAGAATCCGCTGCGCAAAGTTACGCGCGAGAGCGAAGAGGTGATCATCCCCAAAGGTTTCAAGCAGCGCCGCCTGCACAAAGCGTTGCTCCGCTACCACGACCCCGAAAATTGGCCGCTGCTGCGTGAAGCGCTACGGCGCATGGGCCGCGCCGATCTAATCGGCAATGGCAAGCAGCACCTCATCCCGACGTTTCAACCGGCGGGCACGGGCATCGCGCCCGAGGGCGCGCGGCGGCCTGGAAAGCAAAAGACCAAAGCGTTTCGCACGCAGCATACGCGTTAGTTGGCGGGATTTCGGGAAGGTTGCTCGTTTCTTGCATCATTGAGCGCAATTCATTGCGCCCTACCGCACTCGGCCTCTTAGTTTAGGTTGAATCGGCCCTGGCGTTCTTGAAGTTGCGCGCGAACGCCTCCAACCTTGCATTGCGCGTTCTCTGCCTAGGATCGAGGTCCTCAAGTTGCTTCTGAACAAAGGCTAGCGCTTTCTGACGTTCTCCAGATCACAATAGTGCTGCGGGGAGAACCCGCTCTCTGTCGTAAGAATCACAATCATTGTGCTGCAAGCAGCTTGCGACTTCTCGTACAGTTCGATGTCTTTCGATGAACGGCAGCCCGTAACTCGCAATTGCGTCTAACAGTAAACCACAAACCTCCGTTTTCGCCTCGTCTGCGTCCAAGTACCAAAAAAGGTGCTTGCCATGAGGCATTAAATAACCAATATGCCGAACAATGGTCGCACCCTCTGTCTTAGGAGCTCGTTTGTCAATTCTTGCAATGAATCGCTCGATCTCTAGCTGCAGCACCCCCATCGTTACATTAATCCTTAGTGTGCCTTGTTGCAGAATCGAGCCAACTCCGACAAAACCTTTTGCTTCTGGCGAGAGTGCTTTATAGAAGCACCCAGTAGGTTTTTGGGCGAATCCCTCCTTCGAAAGTTCGTTTTCTAGAAGTTGGTAGAACGATCTACGCAGCGACGATTTAGGCACTCCCGTTCTCCTCCGCCGACTTAGTATTACCTGGCGCGGTAGGGCGCAATGCATTGCGCCGCATGTAACCGCCGTTCCCCCACGACAACGATCATTGGGAGCAGTTCATTGTGCCCTACCGCGCTATGATTCGCCCAACGTCTTTTTCGCCTGCGGGGTCAAACCATGATACGTGCCGCCCTCTTCTTACTGTTACTCACCTTCGCTCGTTTCGCCCCCGCACAACTGCTGTACGACTATTTGAGCAAGGATCTGAGCGCCGACATCTTGCGCAAAGATCAAATCAACATGAATTTGATGATCGATCGCATGCTCGCGCAGCACTTGGCGATGCAAGATCTGATGATGCTGCAAGCATTCGGCCAGGAGCGTATCGCCGCCGGCCAAGCCAGCATGACTTATGCCCCGTCAGACAAAGGCTCGATCCTGTCCGATATGGAGCCCGCTCACCGCGCCAACGCGAAGAGCGTGCTGGCGGCTTTTGCGGCAGCGCTGAAGGACAAGAAGCTCGTAGCGAACGACGTGGCGGACTGTCACGGGCTCGGCGGCGTTCTGAGCTACTACGGCTATTGGGGTGAAGACCCCGGCACGCAACGGCTGCAGCGCTTGAGCGCCCAGAGCCGCGCCACGTTGATGGCCGACGCGGCGTTTCAAGGCATGGCGGACTACCGCCGGCAGCGCTATTGCGAACGTGTTGCCTTCTTGGCGATGCTCTCGGCCGCCGCGCGCAACGAGGCGCAGCGTACGCCGGCGGGCCCCGAGCAGGACGGGCTCATCCGCAGGGCGCAACAAAGCGCGGCGGCGGCATTGAAGGATGTTTGGACCAACTTGCCGATCGAAACCGCCGAACTCGTGCCGGACGGTTTCGGCAATCGCTTTGCCCGTCAGGCCAAGGAAGGCACGGGTTCGTTCACCTTCCGGCGTAAGCCAGTTTCTCGCGCGACGCAAAGCGCCGACGGCGTGTGGGGTGCGGGCACCGGGTCGCGCTGGGTGGCAAAGTTCAACGCGCTGGTGCAACAACAAGGTGGATCGGAAAATGCGCTACCGGATGTCTGGGCAACGGGCTACGCCTGGTTGGTGCATCTGCGCGAGCGCGGCAAAGTAAGCATCGGCGCCAACGGTTGGCGCGCCGCACGCGATCACATGAGCCGATGGGCGCTGGCGCAGCCGGGTTGGTTGCAGAAAACCGATGACGAGCGGCAGTATTTCGCCGACGATATGGCGATTCGCGTGGCGCAGTTGTTGGAAGCGCAAGAAGCCAATCGGCGCGCGCTGGCCGCGCCGCAGAAGGTCGATCCAATCACGGGCGTTGTGTGGAACCCGGTCGTGGATCAAAGCGCATCGCTCGCGGAAAAAGCGGCCGAGGCAATCGCGAAACTGTTTGTAGCTGAAGAAAGGCCGCAGATCGAGCGGTTGTTACTGCAGCGCGGTACGGCGCAATGAATTGCGCCGTATCATCTAGCAGTCGTCCACTGTAACCTAGAAACTCAGCCACGCTGCGAGCGGACGGCGAGATCCCCGCCTGCGCGAAAATGGCGGCGCCTTGCGTCGCCCCAATCACGCAATCCCGAAGAGTTACTCTCGCCGCCAAACCAAATTCATATCGCGCGCTGCCTTTACTTCATCCAGCCGCCGTACCGGCGTGCTATGCGGTGCTGATTTCACCAACTCGGCTTGTGTGCGCGCTTCGTCCAAAATGCCGCGCATGGCCGCGATGAAAGCGTCCAAGGTTTGATTCGATTCCGTCTCGGTCGGTTCGATCAGCAAACACTCTTTCACCAGCAGCGGGAAATAGATGGTCGGCGCGTGTATGCCATAGTCGAGTAAGCGTTTGGCGAAATCCAGCGCCGTCACACCGGTTTCTTCTTTCAGGCGCTGCAGCGTGACTATGAATTCGTGGCTGGCGCGGCGTTCGGGAAAGGCCAGATCAAATCCGGCTTTGCGCAGTTCCACCATCAAGTAGTTTGCGTTCAGCGTAGCGAAGTCTGCCACCCGCTGCATGCCTGCGCGCCCCAGCATGCGCGCGTACACGTAGGCGCGCAGCAATACGCCGGCGTTGCCGGCGAAAGCGGAAAGCCGCCCGATCGAATCGGGCAGGTCGCGTTCGTTCAGCCAACGGTAGTGCAGGTGATCTTGCATAACCACCGGCAACGGCAGGAACTTGCGCAGCCGTTCGTTCGCCGCCACCGGCCCGGCGCCAGGGCCACCACCGCCGTGCGGCGTGGAGAAAGTCTTGTGCAAGTTCATGTGCATGACATCGAAGCCCATCTCGCCGGGTTTGACTTTGCCGAGGATAGCGTTGAAGTTCGCGCCGTCGTAGTAGAGCAGGCCGCCGGCCGGGTGCACGATGCGCTCGATGTCTTGGATGCTTCTCTCGAACACGCCGAGCGTGGAAGGATTGGTGAGCATTAGCCCCGCCGTCTGCGGCCCCACCATCGCGCGCAGCGCGCCGAGATCGACATTTCCCTGTGCGTCGGTCGCGACTTCGCGCACGCTGAAGCCGCACATTGCGGCCGTCGCCGGATTGGTGCCATGCGCCGCATCCGGTACGATGATCTCGGTGCGAGCTGTGTCGCCGCGCGCGCGGTGGTAGGCGCGGATCATTGCCACGCCGGCGAACTCGCCTTGCGCACCGGCCATCGGCGCGAGGCTCACGCCAGCCATGCCCGTGACTTCTTTGAGCATCTCTTGCAATTCGTGCCAGCACGCCAGCGTGCCTTGACGCGCTTGCTCCGGCGCGAGCGGATGCTGCGCCAGCAACTGCGGCAGCATGGCGAGCGAGTTGCACGCGCGCGGGTTGTATTTCATCGTGCACGAGCCGAGCGGGTAAAAATGCGTGTCGATGGAAAAATTGCGCTGCGACAGGCGCGTGTAGTGGCGCAGCGCATCCAACTCCGACACCTCGGGCAGCGCCAGCGCTTGTTCACGGAGCAATTGCTTGGGCAGCGCGCTGGCGCGGCGTGCGGCGGGCGCTGCTGCGGGCGCTGCGGCGAACTGCGCTTGCGCGCCATGTCCGCGCTGCGAGCGTTCAAAGATCAGCGGCTCGGGGGGCAGGCGCGAGCCGGCTGCGATTTGGGCTGGGGTGCGATCGCTCATGTGGGATGCCCTTCGGTTTCTTCCACGCCGTGCAACGCGTCGTTTAGACAGTGTGCATAGCGTTCGATGTCATGCTCGTTCTTGGTTTCCGTGGCGCAGACGAGGATTGCTTCGCCTAGCTCAGGATAGTAGGGCTGCAAGTTCAAGCCGCCGAGTATGCGATCGGCGCGCAGGCGCGCCAGCGTGGCGTCGGCGGCTGGCAAGTTCAGCACCGCCTCGTGGAACGCCGGGCCGGAAAACACACGCTTGACGCCATCGATCGCGCTCACGCGCTGCAGCAACGCCTGCAAGTTCTCGTGGCTGCGCAGAGCGGCCGCGCGCATTCCTGCCGCGCCGAGCATCGCCATGTAAATGGTTGCGGCGGTCACCGCCAAGCCCTGGTTGGTGCAGATGTTCGAAGTGGCCTTGGAACGGCGGATGTGCTGCTCGCGCGCCTGCAGCGTGAGGACGAAGCCGCGCTTGCCTTCGGCATCAGTTGTTGCGCCGACGACGCGTCCCGGCATTTGCCGCACCAGCTCTTTCTTGCAGCACATGAAACCGAAATACGGTCCGCCGTTGCTGAGCGGCACGCCGAGCGGCTGGCCTTCGCCGACGCTGATGTCCGCGCCCGCGGCGCCCTTCTCTGTGCCCCACCGCCCAGGCGGTTTGAGCAGCGCCAGAGACAAAGGATTCACTACCGCGATAACTAGCGCCGCGCGGTCGTGCGCCCAAGCGGTGAGCGCATCGACATCCTCCAACACGCCGAAGAAATTCGGTTGCGGCACGACCACTGCCGCAATGTTTTGGTGCGCGTCGAGTGCGGTTATTTCGGTGCGCCCGCTGGCGCGCTCGAACCCCACTTCAATGATCTCGATGTTCTGTGCTTCGACCATGGTTTTTACTGTCGCGCGGTAATGCGGGTGCAGCGTGCGCGGCAGCAGTACGCGGCGCGGGGCTTTGTCGCCTTTCACGCGCACCGCCATCAGGATCGCTTCGCCCAGCGCCGAAGCGCCGTCGTACAAACTGGCATTGGCCACATCTAAGCCGGTGAGGCTCGCGATCATGCTCTGAAATTCGTACAGCGTTTGTAGCGTGCCTTGGCTGGCTTCTGCCTGGTACGGCGTGTAGGCCGAGTAGAACTCGCCGCGTGTGGCGATCTGCCACACGGCCGCCGGGATGTGATGTTCGTACGCACCGGCGCCGAGGAAGTTTAGATAGCGTCCATCGCTTTCCGCGCGTTCGGTCATGAGCCGCGCGATATCCATTTCATTCATGCCGGCCGGCACGCGCTCCAGCGAGCCAGTTTTCAACGCGGCCGGAATTTCCTCGAATAGCTGATCGATCCCGGCGGCGCCGATGGCGGCGAGCATCGAATCGATGTCTTCTTGCGTGTGCGGAATGAAGGGCATGGCGGGCGCCTGCGTCAGTGTTTCTCGCTGTCGATTACTTGCTGGTATTGCTGTGCTGTGAGCAAGTCATCCAGTTGTTTGGGATCGTTGACTTTGAGTTTGAACATCCACGCCGCATACGGTGTCTCATTGAGCAGTTGCGGCGCGCTCTCGAGTTCGTCGTTCTTGGCCACGACGGTGCCGCCAACGGGGGCGTAGATGTCCGAAGCGGCCTTGACCGATTCGACCACCGCGCAATCTTGTTCGCGCTGCACGCTGCGGCCGACCTCCGGTATTTGGACATAGACCATGTCGCCGAGCGCATCTTGCGCATAGTCGGTGATGCCGACGGCAATCGTGCCGTCCGTCTCAACGCGCACCCACTCGTGCGTTTTGGTGTAGCGCAAATCATTAGGCAAACTCATGAATTCTCCTTGATGAGGACTTGACCGTTGCGAACAAAAGGCGGATCGACTACGCGCGCGCGCAGCAGTTGATCGCGCACCATGACTTCAACCTGTTGACCTGCTGTGACCGCGCGCGGCACGCGCGCAAGCGCTAGCGATCGATTCATGGTGGGTGAGAAGCCGCCGCTGGTGATCTCGCCGTCCCCCGCGGGGGTCTTGACGCACTGGTGCGCGCGCAGCACGCCTTTATCGAGCAGCACCAGGCCGATACGGTGGCGTTGCGGCTCAGCCTGCAAGAGCGCGGCTTTGCCGATGAACTCGCGCTCGCCCTTAAGCGCGACGGTCCACGCTAGGCCGCATTCGAGCGGCGTGACGCTCTCATCCATGTCTTGCCCATACAGGTTCATGCCTGCTTCCAACCGCAGCGTATCGCGCGCGCCCAAGCCGGCAGGCGTCACGCCCTGCGCGGCGAGCGCTTGCCAGAGCGCTTGCGCGCGCGCGGCGGGCAGCACAATCTCGAACCCGTCTTCGCCGGTGTAGCCGGTGCGCGCAATGAAGTACTCCTCGACGCTAGCTGCGCTGAAGGATTTCATCGCTTCGGTCGGTGCGCGAACCTGCGGCAGCGCTTGCCAAGTCTTAGCGCGCGCGTTTGGTCCCTGTACGGCGACGATTGCCAGATCGCGCCGCGAGGCGATGTCAACGGCATAGGGCCGCGCTTGCGCGCTGAGCCACGCGAGGTCTTGTTCCGCGGTGCCGGCATTGACGACTAAGCGATAACGCCCCGCACCGAGCAAATAGACGATGAGATCGTCGAGCACACCACCACCCGGATTGAGCATGCAGCTATACAGCGCGCTGCCGGGCACTTCGAGTTTGGCGACATCGTTGGCGAGCAGGTAGCGCAGCAAAGCCGTAGCCTTATCACCGGTGAGGTCGACAGCCAGCATGTGCGAGACGTCGAACATGCCCGCATCGCGGCGCACTTGATGATGCTCCTCAAGCTGCGAGCCGTAGTGCAGCGGCATTTCCCAGCCGGCGAAATCCACTAGCTTCGCCCCGGCGCGGCGATGCGCTTCAATCAATGCGGTCTGCTTCATGTGCCCTGGCCCAAGTCGTGCCGCTGCAAAACAAAGAGGGGTAAGCCGCAGGCACCAACGCCTAGCCTGCGGCTTACCCCTCTGTCCTGAAACCTGAGAGATTACGGTGCAAGCTGCACACCGCCTACCCCATCGGTGGATGAGCCGACAATATTGGCAAAGCAGCCAATGCTAACCGTGCTCATCGCTCTCCAGAGCGCCATGAAGCGATCGTGCTGCTTCTATCCGCGTGGTCCCTTTTGCCTGAGCGTTTACGGGTGTTGCGCCTTCGGCGGCGCGCCGCCACGCATAGCGGTTTTGGCTATGCAAGCGTCATACATAGCGGTTTTGGCTATGCAAATCTCTTACACAGCCAGGCCAGCTATGCAATCGCTTAACGGCGGCGCACTCTCTCCCACGCGGATTCGTGGCGACATTTACGTTACGCCACCGAGCGCTTGCTTGCAAGCATTAAGGATGTTACGCATTGTCGTGCCCGCAAGCGGACCTACATGCGTGCAAAGTCCGTAATACAGTAATCTCTATACTGGCGATCGATAGAACTCAAGCGCGTTACCAACTCTATCATCATGGAGTATGTGCCCGGAACGGTCTTTGGGCACACTCAACTAGAACATCAGAACCTCATGTGTTGGTGTACATCGGGCGCTTTTCGTTGAGGGCGAGCCAGCCGCGCAACACGCGGTAAGCGAGCCAAGCACCGAGCGCGAGAAGCGGCAGCCACAGCACAATGATGCCGATGCCAAGCGAAGCGAACAGCAAGAAGAAGATCGGCACCGCCCACAGTGCGCCGAACCAGAAAGTGCGGATCTGCCAGCGGAAATGCGAGTCGAGCAACGTGCCGCGCACGTCAGGGCGTTTGATGTAGTTGAGTATGACGGCGATGATCGACGGCCAGCCGATCAGGAACGCGCCCACCACCGAGGCAGCGCCGAAGATGCCGATCAAGATACTGAACGCATGCAGCGCGTAAATGATGTGCGTCAGCCTGAACAAGCCGGGGAGGGCGTTTGGGTTCTGGCTTGAAATGACGTCGTTCATCTCTGCTCCACATCTGCTTGGGTTGTGGGCCGAGCGAGACAAGCAGTTGTGCCGCGCTCAAGTGTTCATCAACGCCGATATGGGAGCAGGCGCGCCGAAATCAAGCGGCTCGGCCGCGCGCGTCTCCAGTCGCGCGGCGCGGACTAAGAGTCAGCGGGCGGCGCAGTAACCGGCGCGCGGTCATAAAATTTTTTGCGGAACTGCGCTGGCCCGCTCAAGCAGTGGTTGCCGTGATCTTGCGTGCGCTCCGGGCAGATCTCTTTGCAGCGCGCGCCTTCGCCTTTAAAGCCATCCTTGCATTTCGGATAGCACAGGCCGCCATCGGCTTCTTCGCCTTTGCTACACGCCGGCAGTTGCTGCACTGCAGCTTCGTCAGCTTGGACGGTGGCGCTCGTGAAACAGCACCAGAGCAGTCCTGCGCAGAAGCATGAAACTACGACGCTTGGAACATTGCGATTCGGCTTCATTTTTGGAATGCAAACCAGTTGACTGAAGAGCGGATCGGCGTATATTACTCGCGAACCGGAAAGAAGAGTGTTCGAGACACCTGTTGCATCGCCGGTCAAAATTCCTGTATCGCTTTGCAAGGAGGACAGCCACTGGCGCAGTAAAAAAGAATAGGCCGCCGCGTCGCCGTAACCCCAAGGCAAGAGTCATGACATTCAAGCCGACGGTTGCGCGATTGAGCGAGCCGCGCCGTGATCCCCTGCCGCGTAGCTTCTTTTGCCGTTACGCGGAATACATACAACTTACAGGGCTTCGATCACTAACAGGAGGAATTCATGAAGCAGTTCAAATTGCGCCAACTCGCTTGGTGCATATCGCTAGTCGGTTTGAGTGGGACAGCTTTTGGGCAAGCAGTTAATGACGCGGCGCTGGCGGCAGAGGCGGGCGACAACTGGATCCATACCAATGGCAACTATGCCGCGCATCGCTTCAGCACGCTCGACAAGATTAACGCTGGCAATGCCGGCAAGCTGAAAGTCGCGTGGGTCGCAACCGTGGGTGGCAAGACCGATGCACAGGCAACACCAAGCGTGCACAACGGCGTCATCTACTTCCCGCAAGACAATAAGGTCTTCGCCATTGATGGCAAGAGCGGCAAGCTGCTGTGGAAGTACGAGCACAAGCTGCCGGATGATTGGGGCGGCTACAATGTGCCGTTCTTCACCGGCAAGCACCGCGGCGTGGCGCTTTATGGCGACAACGTGTACTTTCTGTCCAACGACGTGAAACTTCACGCCATCGACATGAAGACCGGCAAGGCGAAGTTCGTCAAGGACTATGCTGCCGACGGTTTCCAGTACCCGAAAGACTTTGCCAAATCGAAGGATTCCAACGGGTACTGCATCACCGTTGGCCCGATGGCCGTGCCGGGCGCGATCATTGTTCCGCTTAACGCTGCAGACACAGGTGGGTTGCCGGGTTATGTGCTAGGCGCAGACCCCGCTAGCGGCAACATTAAATGGAAAGCCAATATGATTCCCGCCAAGGGCGAACCCGGTGGCGACACCTGGCCAGAGGAGGCCAAGGCATTCGGTGGCGCAGGTGTTTGGATCATCGGTTCGTACGATCCAGAAACGAAGCAGTATTTCACCGGCACATCGAACGCTTACGAATGGAATCCGAAGAACCGTGGCGGCGGAAAGATGGACAATGTCGGTGCAGCGAGCATTGTTGCGATGAATGCGGAAACTGGCAAGGTCAACTGGCGCTGGACAGGTGTGCCGGGCGATCCTTGGGACTTCGATCTCCCGCAAACCCCCATTTTGATCAAGATGAATGGTAAGACCACGATCGTCCAGCCGAACAAGACCGGGTACGCACACTACCTCGATGCGGCGACGGGTAGGTTTTTGAGGGCCGACAAGTTCATTGACAAATTGGATTGGATCAAAGGCTACGGCGAGGACGGACGGCCGCAAGGCATGATTGCTCTGCCGAAAGAAGGCGGCGACCCGGTGACCATCTCTCCGGGGCTGCTGGGCGGCGTGAATATGTATCCGAGCGCTTACAATCCAGGTACCGGGTTGATGTATTTGGCTTCTGCGGAGTCCGCGATGAAATATGGCTACGAGGAAATCAAAGTGATTAGCAACGTGCGGCATTTCGGCGCATATCAAGAGTTCATTTTTGGCAACGAGATCAACCGCGCGATGGATGTGAAGTCCGGTAAAGAAGCTTGGCGCAGCGACGAGGGCAAGCCCGGCTATGCTGGCGGGATGCTAACGACCGCGGGTGGGCTAACCATCTGGACGACTCAAGGCGGTACATTTAAGGTGGCCGATGCTAAGAGCGGCAAGCTGCTGTTCAGCCAAGACCTCGGCGTAGCGGCCAAGGCTGGCCCGGCGACTTATACCGTGGGCGGCAAGCAAATGATCGTGCAAGCGCTTGGCGGCACGCCGGGTTTCGGTCGCGACGAGGCTCACAAGGCTGAGTTCGGTCACATGCTTGTTGCTTATACGGTCGAGTAAACCGGCTCTCAGCAATAGCCGTTGTTTCAGGAGGCGCGCACGAGAGTGCGCGCCTTTTCTTCGATAAAATCAAGGCAAGGGATATGAATTTCAAAGCAGTTTTATCGTCGGCGCTCATGCTCGGAGTGTTCTTGCTCGGCGCACATGCGAACGCACAGGACGTTCCAGAAGCGAATCCGTACTCCGGCGATGAAGCCAAAATACGCAGTGGAAAATCGGATTACCGCGCAATCTGTTCGCTGTGCCACGGCGGGAGGGCCGACGGCGCTGGCGAGCGCGGTACCGGCGCCAGCACGCCGGCGGATTTGCGCAAATTCAACAAAGGTTTCCGCCGCTACGTCGATATCGTGAAGAACGGTGTGCAAAAGCCCGGTCGCGACATTAAGGACATGCCGGCCTGGGGCGGCGTCATTGACGACGAAACGATTTACAAGATCGGCGCTTTTCTCGAGACGCTCGCGATTGAGGGCGCCGACTGGAAGGAAGGGAAGAAGAATTGATTGGTCGAGCAGATCACTACTAGTCCCGGATGCGGGCGGCGATAGCCGTCCGTCCTCCGGCGTTTTTCCTCAATAGAATCCGCAATCAGTCGCTATCCCCATCGTCATCATCGCGTTTGATGGACGTAGGCAGTTCCGCACTGCCGGTATCGGCGGCTTCCATCTTCCCGGTCGCTACTGAAACGAATTCCGCTGCGCAATAACTTGTTACCTCGCAGGTGAGCACGATGTTCACCTCGCGCCCTTCCCAGCGGTATTGCTCGATGCGCTTGTACGGTTTAGTCGATGCACCATGTTGACCATGCAACGCCTCGATCAGCGTTTTCTTGTTGTCGGTGCCGTAGGTCTGCACGACGCCCGCGCTGAACCTGTCTTTGTAGAAGCGATAAGCAATCTTGATCGCGTCGGCTTGCCCAACCGCGAGCTTCTCGCCGGGTTTGGTGTAGTAGGTGACGTCGCCTTCACGACGAACTAGTTTCAAGCCAGCGTCATCGCGTGGTAAGGCACTGCTCCAGCCGAGGCCACGAAAATCCGTCGGTTCGTTGGTCATATCCGCGCCGCGGACGTTGCTCGCGAGTGCGGCACATACAGTAGCGGTAGCGGCGGTGATTAGAGTTCTGGTCAGTATGTGCATGAGAAAATGACGTCGATTGAATTGATGGGACTCAACGCGGAAATTTCTCCGCCAGCCGCGGATGCTGCAGTGCCTCGCGATTGACCACGTACTTTGGAATGCGCCCGTTCGCCACATCCACAACAGAGGTAAACACGCTTTCCGCGATCATGCGGAAGCATTCGTCGGTCCAGCAGATCGAGTGTGGCGTGGCGATGACATTCGGTAGTTTAAGGATGGGATTGTCGCCCGGCGTGGGCTCCTGCTCAAAAACATCAAGTGCGGCCCCGGCGATAACACCGTCCTTTAGCGCGGCATAAGCCGCTTTTTCGTCAACGGTCGGCCCGCGCGAGGTGTTGATCAGGTAGGCCGACTTCTTCATCTGCTTAAATTCAGTGACGCCGACGATAGCGCGCGTCTCGCTGTTCAGCGGGCAGTTGACCGTAAGGAAATCGCTTTCGCGCATGAGGGTGGCTTTGTCGACCAACTTGACGCCCAGCTCATCCACTTCGCTCTGTTTGACGTAGGGGTCGTAGGCCAGGTGCACCATGTTCCACGGTTTGATCAGGCGGAAAATCTCTTTGCCAATATTGCCGACACCAATCGATCCAATAGTCTTGCCGATCAAGCCCTCGCCCATGTGGCTGGTGGTTTCCGTCCAACGGCCGGTCTTGGTCAGCATGTCTTTGGTGAAGAGCTTGTGCGACAGCGCCAACACGAACAACACCACGCTCGAGGCTACCGGACGCCGCACGCCGTCGGGCGTGATGGTGAGCACGACGCCGTTTTCTGTGCAAGCGGGAACGTCGATCGAGTCATAACCGACGCCGTGGCGCGCGACGATGCACAGGCGCTTGTCGCTGCCCGAGACAGTTGCGCGCGTGACTTTGGGCATCAGCACGCACAGGCCGTCGTACTTGGATGCGTGCACGGCGGTTAACTCGGTGACCCTTTCGGGCAAGAACTCAAACTCGATCTTCGGCTCGCGCTTGAATATATCCAGCGCGCGCGCGTCGAACACCGGGGTGCCGTCCGCCCGCATCGCATCGCGTGTGATGCCGACCTTGAATTTTGCCGCCATGCTCCGTCTCCTCTGATCTTTAGGGCCGATGATGCTGCGTGGCACGCTTTTGTGCAAGCGCGCTATCGTACCTACAACTAGGGTGGCCGACCGGAGGCATGCCGGCCCCGGGAGGCGGGTAAGTCTCCTCGCCATGGCGGAAAACGCCTTGACCGCAAGCTAGCGCCATGGGCAGAATCCCTACCGGGCTGCAAAGGCGTCCAGAAGGGCCTGCCGCAAGTCCTAAGAAAACCATTGCAACGAGGAGGAGACCTCATGTTTAGCACCCCTAAGGCCGCGGCGCGTTTCACGCGCACCGCAGCAGCATCTTTGGCGTTTGCGGTCGTGGCCGCCGGCACCAGCGCTTTCGCGCAGAGCGCCGCTCAGCGCGCCGTAGACGCCGCCAAGAAAATGTGCAACGGCAAGACCATTACCATCGTTTGGGAAGCCGGATTGCAGTCGCTCGATCCGAAGAATTATTCCGGTCCCGAGTGGGAAAAGCTCACCACTTGCAAAGTGAGTGTGGTGGAAGTGTCCACATCCGAGATGTTTACCAAGATCATGCAGGAATACCGCGCCGGCACGGGGGCGTACGACGCGCTGAATGTCATTCCTGCCTGGATGCCGGATTTGGTGCAAGCCGGCGCGTTGGAACAACTCGACGCCATGGTCGATAAATATGGCTTCCGCGACGAGTTGCAAAAGATCGCGCCGACCTACCGCGACAACCAGATGAAGGTAAACGGCAAGATCTACGGCTTTCCCGACGATGGCGACGTTTTCGTCATGTACTACCGCAAAGATATTTTCGCTGATGCCGAGTTGCAAAAGGCGTTCAAAGCCAAGCTGGGCTATGACTTGGCGCCGCCCAAAACCTGGAAGCAGTTCATGGAAATCGGCCAGTTCCTGACCGACTCGCTCAAGAGCAAAGGCATCTACGGCGCTTCGCAGTTCCGTGAACCGGGCTACGGCAATTTCATGTTCCAAGAGCGCTTCCGCAACGAAGGCGGCAAGTTCTTCGACGCCAACATGAAGGCGCAAATCAACAATGCCATCGGCGTGAAAGTGCTGACCGAGTGGCGCGCCGAGAACAAGTTCATGCCCGCGGGCGTGGAAAAATTCGGTTTCGTCGAGAACCTCGCCACTTTCTTGAAAGGCGAGAGCGCGATGACCATCTCTTGGCCGCCGTACGGCCGCTTCGCCGCCGGTTATCTGGCTGACGAAAAAGCGCTGGACTGGGTGCCGAAATCGACCGTGGCGGGCAAAGTCGGTTACGCGTTGCCGCCGGGTGGTCATCCGCAGCTGGCCGCAGGTTTCGCCTTGTCAGTCGCCTCAACCAGCAAGAACAAAGAACTCGCTTATTTGTTTATCCAATGGCTGAACAGCGAAGAGACTTCGATGAAGCGCGTGCAACTGCCTTATGCCCTGCGCGACCCGTTTCGCGATTCGCACTTCACCAGCAAGGAATACTTGAGCAAGTGGCCGGATGCGAAAGACTACCTGGCCGCGCTGCAGGCGGGTTCCAAGACCGGTCTGCTTGATCTGTCGCTGATCCAGACGGATAAGTATGAAGAAGCGCTGCGCCAAGGCATCAGCCGTTTGTGGGCAGGCGACGATCCGAAGAAAATTCTGGATGATGTAGCCAAGTCATGGGACGAGACGACCGCCAAGATCGGCGTCGACAAACAAAAGGCCGTTTACAACGCCTGGGCCGCCAAGGGCGGTGCTTATCCCAAGAAATAGATCCGCGGTTGCGAGGAGCGCTCATGTGGCTGCTCGCAAGTAGGTTGGTCAAGCGGGGAGGAATCCACTTCGCCGGGGATACCCGGCGAAGTCTTTTCATGAGACCCTTTGCCGTGGCGGTCTCGCAAGGTATCTATAAGGGAGTATGACGGTTTCTAGCGATGCATTGGCGCGCCCGCGTGCCCCCGTGGGCGAGCGGGGATTCAAGTATTTGCTGATCGCTCCATCGGTGTTTCTGCTGCTGGCGATCGGCATTTTTCCGCTGCTTTACATGCTCGTGGTGAGCTTTGTCGGCATCGACATGATGGCGGAAGACTGGAGCTTTAAGGGGCTGGCCAACTACAAAGCGGCGTTCGCCGATGCGCGGCTGTGGCAGGCGCTTGGTCATACATTGATTATTACTGCGGTCGCGTTGCCGCTGGAATTGCTGCTCGGTTTGGCGATGGCGCAGCTATTTCTCGAAAAGTTTCCTGGGCGGCAGATTTTTGTGGCGCTATTGGTGCTGCCGACAGTTGTATCGCCGATAGTGGCGGGCGCGACTTGGTCGCTGATGTTCGACAATCGTTATGGACCGATCAACCAAATTCTTGGCTGGATATTCGGCAAAGAAATGCCGCTGTTGTGGACCGTCGATCCCACCTTGGTTTACCCGGCGATCATCGTAGCCGAGGTGTGGCAGTGGACGCCGTTCATGTTCTTGCTGCTGCTTGCCGCGCTGTCCAACGTCGACAAATCGCAATTGGAGGCGGCCTCCATCGACGGCGCCGGCTATTGGATGACTTTTCGCAAAATCGTTCTGCCGGCGATTTGGCCGGTGATGGCCATTGCGTTGTTGATCCGCGCACTCGATCTGTTCCGCATCTTTGACATCATCTGGGCATTGACCAAGGGAGGGCCGGGTACCATGACGGAGACGATCTCGGTATTTACCTACGTCAAGGGCTTTACCCAGTTCGAGATCAGCTACGCGGCGGCGGTGGCGCTGATCATCATCGTTCTGCTGACCGTCGCCGTGACGTGGATGCTCAAAAAGATTGAAATTGCCAGGTAGCCGGGGATGAGCAAGGGGACACTGTTCTGGCGTTATGTGGCCGCGATTGCGATCACGGTGTTCTTTTTGTTCCCAATCTATTGGTTGTTTATCATCTCATTCAAAACGCCGGACGAGATTTTTTCCTTTCCGCCCAAATGGTATCCGGGGCAAATCCATTTCGGTAACTACGCGGTATTGTTCAAAGACGGCGACGCTGTCACAGTATGGAACAGCTTGGTCGTCGCCGGGGTGAGCACGGTGCTGGCGATGATATTGGGCACTTTGTGCGCGTACAGCATCGCGCGCTTTCGCACCGGTGGTGAAAACTTGGCCAATTGGATTATTTCGCAGCGCATGGTGCCGCCCATCGCCATCGTGTTTCCGGTGTTTCTCATGTACGTGAAACTCGGGCTGGTCGATACTTACATCGGCATCATTTTGTTGTACACCGCGTTCAATCTTCCGTACGTGATCTGGATGATGCGCGGTTACATACAAGATGTGCCCAAGGCGCTGGAAGAATCCGCGCTCGTCGACGGCTGCACGCGCTGGCAGGTGATTTGGAAGGTGGTGTTCCCCATGTGCCGCGCCGGGTTGCTCGCCACGGCGATTTTTACTTTCATCTTCGCGTGGAATGAGTTCTTATTCGCACTGGTATTGACGCGCACCGAGGTCACGACGTATACGGTGCAGGTGACGCACTACTTCGGCGGCCAATCGAATTTTTGGGCGAAGATTTCGGCCATGAGCGTGCTCGGAACACTGCCGGTCTTTATCGCGGTAGCGTTCATGCAGAAGTACTTGGTGCGGGGGATTTCGTTGGGGGCGGTGAAGGGATAGCGAATGCGTGAAGGCGTGAACACCCTCACCCCGGCCCTCTGTCTTAAGCAAGGGAGAGCGAGTTTGCGCGTTGTCGCTTTACGCTTTCACGGAACCAGATGGCCGACCTAAAACTCACTCAACTTCACAAGCACTACGGCGCTGTCCACGCGGTGCGCGGTGTCGACTTGGAGATTCCTGCCGGCGAATTCACCGTGCTGGTGGGTTCGTCAGGGTGTGGCAAAAGCACGCTGCTGCGTACAATCGCCGGGCTGGAGCAAGCCGACCAAGGCAGCATCGAAATCGCCGGGCAGGTCGTCAACGACATGCCGCCGCGCGATCGCGACATCGCGATGGTGTTCCAGAATTACGCGCTGTATCCCTACATGAAAGTGTACGACAACATCGCGTTTGGGCTGCGCGTGCGCAAAATGCCCGAGGCGGATATTGCGCAGAAAGTGAAGAGTGCGGCTGACATGCTGGCGATCGGCCATTTGTTGGATCGCTATCCGCGGCAGATGTCGGGCGGGCAGTTGCAGCGGGTGGCGATTGGGCGTGCAATTGTGCGCAACGCCCGGCTGTACTTGTTCGATGAGCCGCTGTCTAACCTCGACGCTCAATTGCGCGACGAAATGCGCAGTGAGATAAAACGCCTGCATCAAGAGTTGGGCAAGACCTTCATCTATGTGACGCACGATCAGATTGAAGCCATGACGCTCGCCGACCGTATCGTGCTGCTGCGCGAGGGACAGATCGAGCAGGCCGGTGCCCCCTTGGATATGTTCGAGCGGCCAGCGACGCAGTACGTAGCGGGGTTCCTCGGTTCACCGCCCATGAATTTTGTTCCGGCACGCCTCGTCGCCCAAGGCGGCGGCTACGCGGTGCGCCTGGAAGATGGCGCAGAACTGGCGCTTCCACCTGCTCGTGTGGCAAAGTTAGCGGCGCGAGCCGATCAGCCGGTGACATTGGGCCTGCGCCCGGAGCACATGAGCCGGGCAGAAGCCGCGTTGCGGCCGGGATTGGCGCGCTATTCGTCCCGTGTCGACTTGGTGCAACCGACTGGCTCGCGCACCTATGCGACCTTTAAGCTGGGGGGCGTGGAAGCAATTGCCGAACTGGACGCGCACGATGTACAGCGCGCCAATGAACGCATCGAGCTGGCGCTGGATATGAATCGTGCCGTGCTGATTGAGCCAAGCACGCACCGCGTGTTGTGAGCCAAAGTTGTGTATAAGGTGTTAAATCAGGGACTTAAACAATGAGCATGCGTGAACCTTCTCGCGCCATTAAGCTGTGCGGAACGGAGCAGCCCGACGTTCTCGGGCAGAGCTTGCGCGCCGGTCCGCTCACGGCGGAATTCGACAACGGCAACTTGCGCTATCTGCGCTATCAAGGCGTGGAAGTCTTGCGCGCGTTGGCTTACCTGGTGAGGGATGAAAACTGGGGTACCTACACGCCGATCCTGGACAAACTCAAAATCGACCAGCGCAGCGACAGTTTTACCATTAGCTATACGGCAACATGTGCGCGCCCAGACCAGCAGGTTGCCTACGACGCGACCATCGAAGGCCGCAGCGACGGCGCAATCGAGTTTCGTGCCACCGGCCGCCCGCTGACGGACTTTTTGACCGCGCGCACCGGGTTCGTCGTTCTGCATCCACTGCGCGGCGTGGCCGGCCAGCCGTTGGAAGTCGAGCATGTCGATGGACGTAGCGTCAAAGACAAGTTCCCGGCGTTGGTGAACCCGGATTGCCCGTTCCGGGACGTTCGCGCACTGAAGCACGAAGTGATGCCTGGCGTCTGGGCGACCTGCCGCATGGAGGGCGAAGCCTTCGAGATGGAGGACCATCGCAACTGGACCGATGCTTCGTTCAAGACGTACGTGCGCCCGCTTGCCAAACCTTGGCCGTATACGCTAACTAAGGGCGACGCGTTCGAGCAGTGCGTGACGCTGCGTTTCACCGGCACCCCGCGCAGTAGTGCCGCGGTGGCCTCGGGTAATAGCATTGAAGTCAAGCTCGGACCGGCGACCAAGCAGAAAGTCCCGCCACTGGGATTGGGCATGCCGGCCGAGGAGGTCGACAATACGCTGGCGCAGATCGAGTTGCTCAAACCGGTGGCGCCTAAGTTCCTGCAGTGCTGGTTCGACCCGCGCCAGAAACACGGTGTTTCTCTGTTGCATAAGTACCGCCAGATCTGCGACGCCGTGGGCGCAACCGCCGTGCTTGAAATCGTGGTGCAGAGCATCGACGATTTCGGCAACGAGTTGGATCGGGTCTCGGAATACGCCGAGATGGCGCGCCTAAAGCTCGCCGCGATCGCGGTGTGTCCCGTCGGTGATCTGAAGTCGGTGTTGCCTGGCGGCAAGCGCCCGCCGGCGCCGTCGTTGGAAGAGCTTTACATCGCCGCGCGCGATTCCTTTCCCGGCATCAAGCTCGGTGGCGGCATGTTCTCGTTCTTCACCGAACTCAACCGCAAACGCCCGCCGGCGCAGTTGCTCGATTTCGTCACCAATACGACTTGTCCCATCGTGCATGCGGCAGATGATCGTTCGGTGATGGAAACGCTGGAAGCTTTGCCCTATCAGGTCGAGACCGCGCGCTCCTTTATCGGCAGCACGCCGCATCGCGTCGGCCCCAGCGGCATCGGCTGCCGCGACAATCCGCATGGTGCAGCCTACACGCCGAACCCGAACAACGAACGCGTGTGCCTGGCGAAAGTCGAGCCGCGGCAGCGCGGGATATTTTCTGCGGCGTGGACGCTCGGTTACATTGCCACGCTGGCGCACGCAGGCGTCAGCCAGATTTGCATGGGTGCACCAACCGGGCCGCTCGGCATCATTTACGCTCGCGGCGAGCATGCGCAGCCTTGGTTCGATTCGCTTGATGGCGCGGCGGTTTACCCCGTTTACCATGTGCTCGCGGGCCTCACCAAGGGCAGCGGTGCTTCGATTCTGCAAAGCCAGAACTCAGCGCCTGAAAGAGTCGCGAGCTTCGCCTACCGCGCAGCGGGCGTGACGCGGCTGTGGTTGGCCAATCTCACCGCGCAGACGCAAAGCGTGCGCTTGAGCGGTCTGCCGAAGCTGCCGGCCAACGGCCGCGCGACTATTCGCAAGTTGCACGCGGATAATTTTTCCGCGGCTTGCAGCGGTCGCCCGCTCGGCCCAGTGCCCGCGCTGAGGAGCGAGGCAGTCGAGTTGGATGCCTACGCGGTGGCTTGTATCGATATCGGTTGAAGCGCGGGAACTTGGTGTGGCGGCGCGCTGTCGATTGAAGGTTGCATGTGCGTTCGGGCTGAGTTGGTTGAAGCTCCCGGTTCAATACTTAGCCCTTCGATAAGCTCAGGGCGATCGCAGGGGAAGATAGACGATGGACCGCAAGAAGGATTGGAAGGTTTACTCCGAAGACGAGATCAAGCAACAGCTCGCCGGCGAATTGCGCCACTGGTTTTTGGAGAACGGTTGGATCCGCCGCAAGTACCGCACCGAAGGCTGGAAAGGCACGTTGATGGTGGTAAACACGGTCGGCCACCTCGCCGAAGCGGCTTGGCATCATCCGGATTTGACCGTCTCGTACGCCTACGTGATCGTCAAGCTGATGAGCCACGACATGAAAGGCATTACCGATCGCGATTTCGCTTTGGCGCGCAAGATCGAGCAAGTCGTGCAATGGCAGCCTGCCAAAGAAGGCGTGCTCGAAGGCACGCCGAACGATGATCAGCGCTTCCGCTACATCAAATACGACGACGGCGCGGCATAGCAGGCTGCGCATCCTCTGGTGGCACGCATCTGTTTAGCACTGCTGCGCTGGTGCAACTGAACGCTGATTTTTCGCGCCGCGCCGCCGTGCACGCCGAGCGCCTGCCTTGGACTGCCTCGCCGATTGCAGGGGTAGGGCGCCGCATGTTGGAGCGCATCGGCGAGGAAGTGGCGCGGGCCACATCCATCGTGCGCTATGGCCCAGGTAGCCGATTTGCCGCGCATACACACGGCGGCGGCGAGGAGTTCTTGGTGCTGGAGGGCGTGTTTCAGGATGAACACGGCGATTATCCGCGCGGCACCTACGTGCGCAACCCCCCCACCTCCGCTCACACGCCTGGTTCGGCCGCTGGCTGCATCCTGTTTGTAAAGTTGTGGCAGTTCGATCCGGACGATCGGCACCACATCTGCAAGTCGACGGCGCCCGGTTGTTTCGTTGCCGACGCGGCGCGAGCGAGTGTCGCGATGATGCCGCTCTACCGGGACGCCTGTGAGGACGTGCGTCTGGAACGCTGGGCGCACTCGGCGAGCGTAGCATTCGAAGTGCCCGGCGGCGGCGAATTTCTGGTGCTCGGCGGCAGCTTCTGCGAAGATGGCGAATGGTTTACGAGGCATTCTTGGCTGCGCATTCCGGCGGGGCAGGCGCTGCGCGCGCGCGCAGGCGAAGCCGGTTGCGATTTGTGGGTCAAGACCGGACATCTCGCCGCGCGCTGCCTTGCCCGGCGGCCCGGGCCGGTGCGCTCGCAGCCGGCATGAACATATCGCACGAGCGCTATGGACTGTCGGCTTGGCCCGGCGGCTGATCGTTAAACCGTGATCGCTACAGAGAATTGATCTCGATGAGCAAACTACTCGGCTTATTGCTATGCTTCACCGCCGCCGCCGGCCATGCCGGCGACGATCTCGCTGTGCGCGAAGCGGCCCCCGGCGTATTTGTGCACCAAGGCAGCTTCGCGCTGCGCGCGGCGGAGAATTTGGGCGACAACGCCAATATCGGTTTCATCGTGGGCGCGAATTGCGTGGCGGTGATCGACACCGGCGGCAGCTTCAAACTTGGGCAGAAGCTGCGCGCCACGATCAAGCACGCCACCGAGAAGCCGATTTGTTATGTGATCAATAGCCACGTACATCCCGATCACGTTTTCGGCAATGCCGCGTTTCGCGATGACAAGCCGAAATTCGTGGGGCACGCATTGCTGCAGCAATCGATGGCAGTGCGCGGCGGGCCGTATCTGAAATCGCTGCAGCGCGACTTAGGTGATGCCGCGGCCGGCTCGGAATTTGTGCCGCCTGATTTAGTTGTCGACAAGACGCTCGAGCTGGATTTGGGCGGGCGCAAGCTGCATCTAAAGGCATGGCAAAAGGGGCATTCCGAGACGGACATTTCTGTCTACGATGAGCAGACCAAAACGCTGTGGCTTTCGGACTTGCTGTTTGTTTCCCACATTCCGGCGCTGGACGGCAGTATCACCGGCTGGCTGAAAGTAATGGAGGAGGTCAGCGCGATGAACCCGGCTTTTGTCATTCCTGGGCACGGTGCTGCGCCCGCGCCGTGGCCGCAGGCGCTGAACGCGCAGCTCAAATACCTCAAGCTGGTGGCTGACGAAACGCGCACGGCGATCAAGAAGAAGCGCGCGATGCAAGAAGCGACCGAGGAGGTCGGCTACAGCGAGCAGAAGAACTGGGAGAACTGGGAAGATTTCCATCGCCGCAATGTGATCGGCGCATACAAGGAGCTGGAGTGGGAAGATTAAGGCAGGCGCCGGGGAACCCTGGCGAAGACAAGCGAAGCCTGGGCTGGGCACAGCTTCGCTTGCCTCGCGCTAACGGGGTTGGATGCTTCGGGGGCGAAACGGGCGCGTAGCACCGGATTAAGGCGTACGATCACCGGGCGCCGCTGGATATATACTAAGCTGTTAGCTGTGTAGGTCGAAGAGGTTTGCGATGAAAACAGGTTTGAAGCACGCTTTGGTAATCGCGCTATTGGCTGCCGGCGCCGCTTTCGCCAACGAGAATGCCACCGTTCCGCTGGAGAAAAGCGAAGCGTGGCCAGCAATCAAAAAGAATGTGTTCGGCGATCGCGAAGTTATCGTCGACAGCAAGGCGGAGGTATTGGAGATGTATTTGTCGCTGCGCGCTGACGATGCTTCGTCAGTGCCGGTTATCGTGCGTGCGCGCAACCCGCAGCGCGAGGACGACTACATCAAGAAGATCTGGCTGATCGTCGACAAAAATCCCTCGCCCATGGCCGGTGTGTTTCGCTATACGCCGGCGTCCGGATTGGCCAATCTGGAGACGCGCATTCGCGTCGAGGATTACACGCATGTGCGCGCCGTGGCCGAGCGCAGCGACGGCAAGCTTTACATGGCGGGAAAGTGGATCAAGGCTTCCGGCGGTTGTTCCGCGCCCGCTGGTGGCGACGATCTGAATACCGCCAATTTAGGCAGGATCAAGTTCAAGTTCGATGACGCCGTCAACTTCAACGAACCGAACAAAGCGCAAGTCATGATCAGCCACCCGAACATCTCGGGCTTGGCGATGGATCAGCTCTCGCGTCTTTATCCGAATCCGCACTACGTCAATCGCGTCGACATCAGTTACGAAGGGGTGACGGTAATGAGCGCGGACGTAGATTTTTCTATCAGTGTGAATCCGGTGTTCCGGTTCTACTTTCAGCCCAAGGGCGCAGGCAAGCTGCGTGCCCTGGTGACTGACAGCAATAACCTCAAGTTCGAGCAGGCTATCGCGATCGAGCCGGGCAAGGTCGCAGGCGAGCCAGTGCCGGCGAACTGAATCCACGGCGCGAAAGACATGATAAGTTCAAGGGGCGGCAACGCCCCTTTTTTGTAGCCTCAGCAGCGATACTGGATAATGTAAATCCAGGAAAATCTCTAAGAACGATATTCTCGAACCTAATCTATTTAGAGTATTCGTATGAAAAACAGCCGTGGTCATTTCTGGAGGCAGTTTTGGCGCCTGTTTAGGCCGTATTGGTTTTCAGAGGAAAAGCGCATTGCCCGCCTGTTGCTGTTTTCCGTTGTTGCGTTGACTTTAAGCATCGTCTACATGGAGGTGCTGTTCAACCGCTGGAATAACGACTTCTACAACTCGTTACAAGATAAGAAGCAGGCGGAGTTTTTTCGCTTGATCGGGTGGTTCGGCTGGTACGCGTTACTGTGGATCATCATGCAAGTGTATCGGCAGTACTTGTCGCAGATGCTGCAAATCCGCTGGCGGCGTTGGCTCACCGACCGCTATCTGGGCGACTGGCTGCGCGATCGCGCTTACTACCGCATGCAGTTGACCGATCAAGGCACGGACAACCCTGATCAGCGCATCGCCGACGATCTGCGGTTGTTTGTCGAACAAACGCTGTCCTTGGCGCTCGGCTTGCTGGACGCTGTCGTCACCCTGGTCTCGTTTGTCGTCATTCTCTGGGGGCTATCTGGAATCTTGAGCTTCACGCTATTTGGGCAAGCCATCGCCGTTCCCGGCTACATGGTGTGGGTGGCGCTCGTGTATGCAGCGCTAGGCAGTTGGCTCGTTCATTTTGTGGGGCGGCCACTGATCGGTTTGAACTTCAACCAACAGCGCTACGAAGCGGATTTTCGCTTTTCTTTGGTGCGCTTTAGAGAGAACACCGAGGGCGTAGCGCTCTACAAAGGTGAAGTGCAAGAGATGGAGGGATTTCGCACGCGCTTTTCAACTTTGCTCGCAAACTTTAAGCGCATCATGATCCAAACAAAGCGCCTTACTTGGTTCACCGCCGGCTACAATCAAGTCGCGATCATCTTTCCCTACGTCGTCGCGGCCCCGCGCTATTTCTCCGGTGCTATCCAGCTAGGCGGTTTGATGCAGACCGCCAGCGCGTTCAATCAAGTGCGCGTCGCGCTGAGCTGGTTCATCAACTCCTACAGCAGTTTCGCCGAGTGGAAAGCGACTGTGGACCGCTTGACGGGGTTCACCAACGCCATCGATGCTGCACGAGCAAGCGCCCAAAGTGGTCAGCCGCCGTTGGCCGCCGTTGCGAGTGCCGGCGTCAGCGTTGCGGCGCTTGACCTGGCATTGCCCGGTGGCAAACTGCTGCTGCAAGGCGCCAGTTTCAACGTCAATGCCGGTGAGAGCATGCTCATTTCCGGGCCGTCAGGCACTGGCAAGAGCACGCTGTTCCGCGCCATCGCCGGCATCTGGCCATTCGGCAAGGGCGTCATCGCCACGCCCGATCCGGCGCGCACTTTGTTCCTGCCGCAGAAGCCGTATTTGCCCATCGGCACTTTGCGTGAGGTTGTAAGTTTTCCTGCCAGAGGCGACCAATTCCGCGATGGTGACATCTGCGCCGCACTGGAAGACTGCAAACTCGGACATTTGGCGGGCCGCCTGGACGAGTCGCAAAACTGGGCGCTGCAGCTTTCGCCCGGCGAGCAGCAGCGTTTGAGTTTTGCGCGCGTGCTGCTGTTGAAGCCGCAATGGCTATTCCTGGACGAAGCGACCTCGGCGTTGGATGAAGCCACTGAGACGCATATGTATGAGCTATTGCAAGGGCGCTTCCCCGGAATGACCATCGTAAGCATCGGCCATCGGCCCTCGCTCAAGCGATTTCATCGGCGCCGCATCGACTTGGTGCCCGCGGACGCAGGCGCGGGCAGGATGATCGAGGCCATTTAAGGCGTGCTGCGACAACAGCGCGACAACAGCGTTGACGCGCGCCCAGCGCTGCCTTAAATTGGGTGTGCAAAGCAAAACGTATGGAGCAAAAAATCATGCTGAAATCTATTTTCCGGGTGCTGTTGGCAACAAGTGTGGCGTTCGCGCTGCTCTCGAGCGGCTTGGCTGGGGCGAACGAGCGCGCCGAGCCGGATGCCGAAAAGAGCGAGTACTGGCCGCCGATCAAGAAGAATATGTTCGGCGACCGCGCCGTCACCTACGATCGCGACAACAAGTATCTCGCGGTCTATAGCCCGATTCGCGCCGACGATGCTTCGTCGGTGCCGATCATGGTGCGCATGCGCAACCCGCAGAGTGAGAAGGAGTGGGTCAAGCGCGTGTGGTTGATCGCCGATCGCAATCCGGTGCCGGTGCCCGGCGTGTTCAATTTCAGCAAAGAAGCCGGACTGGCGCACGTGGAAACGCGCATTCGCCTTGAAGACATGATGCATGTGCGTGCGGTGGCGGAAATGAACGACGGCCGGCTGTTCATGGCGGCCCGCTGGGTCAAGGCATTCGGCGGCTGCACCGCGCCGTTCTATATCGCTTCGACCAAGAACCTCGGCAAGATGAAGTTTCGCACAGAAGATGATGTCATTTCCTCGGAGGCGCCGAGCAAAATTCAGCTCATGATCAGTCATCCCAACGTTTCCGGGTTGGCGATGGATCAACTAACCAAGAGCGTGCCGGAAGCGTATTACATCAAGCACCTTTCGGTGACTTACGGCGAGAAGGAAGTGATGAGCGCTGACATCGATGCTTCCATCAGCGAAAACCCGGTGTTCTATTTCTACGTGCGTGCCGACAAGCGAGCGAAACTGCAAGCTCATATCGTCGATACCAAGGATCTGAAGTTCGAGAAGACGATTGATATCGAGCCAGGCAAACCGATAGAGCTTTCCGGGGCGTCTTAGTCGCGCTCGGCGCAGTGCCTCTGCCGTAGCGTCGGCATCGGCGATGATGGTGCTTTCGGTCGGCGAGCGCGCCATCAAACCTCGTCTCTCGTTTCCGGCTTCTACAGATAACGATCGGGACAGAAACGGTACGCCGTCTACAGTTCACGCTCGATTGCTTGGCGCTTTGAATGTTGCAAGCGAAGAATCAAGAAGGTTAAGAGCTTAGCTGCCGTCTCAAGAGCAATCCGGCGGCAATGGCGAGCACGAAGAAAGCTACCGTTCCGCTGGTGATGAAGTAGAACAGCATGCCGGCGTGACTGGGGTAGTTGACGACCGTGCTCAGCGCACCGGCGAGCAATGCACCGGCGGTGCTGACGATCCATGCGAGGGCGCGCGTGCGGTCCCATTCGAGCGCGGTTTGCGCGGCATTGCGGCGGGCCCAGCGCAACGAGCACAGCGCGATAGCGCTTAGGCCAGCCAACGTGCTCCCGTGCTGCGCGAGTTTGAAGCCGTACACGTCATAAGAGCCGAGGCTAGCGTAGTGGGTGTGCAGCACGCTCCAATTGCGTGCGAACCAACCCCAGGGATGGGTAAAGCTGTCCCACAGAATGTGGCTCCAGATGCCGAGCAACAGCGAGGCGGCGACGCTGATCGCGCGGCGCGCGTCGATAGGCCCCATATGGCGGCACGCTGCGAGGCAAGGCGTGCGCAGCGGCTGCGGCAGTAAGCGTGCGAGCGGCGTACGCGCCGCATAGATCAATATGAGCAATAGCAATGCGCTCGGCGCGCTCAGCCACAAACCGGTTACCGGCGTGTGCGCTGCCAACGCCCCCTGTTTGGCGCCGAAGTAGTACAGCGCATCCGGCGCCATGCTCCCCGCGACGAGCGCAGAAAAATCGAGCCAGCGCGGCGCGAACCGGCGCAGCGGCAAGACAAGGGCCGGGTGGGCGAGCGTGAGCGGCATGCGTTGCGGCGGGAGTAAGACCTAGCGGAGTCGAGTCGGCGTGGTGCGATGGAGGCTAGCGGCGCCCTCAGGCCTGCAACGCAAGCTCTACTCGCCGATTCAATTTGCCCTTCTTCTCAATCCGCGTCACCCAAGCGCGCTTGATCTCACCGGTGGCGCGAAGATGGCTGCCGCCGCATGCCTGCAGATCGATGCCATCGATGCGTACTAAGCGCACCGGCTGATCACCCAGCGGCGGAGCGACTTGCAGCGTGCGCACCAGATCCGGTTTGGCGCGCACTTCATCGGCGGTGAGGAACTGAAAACTGAGCGAGGCGTTGCGATCGATGAGCGCCTGCAGTTTCTCGGAGATCTCGGCTTTGTCGAGTATCGATTCGGGTATGTCAAAGTCCAGGCGTCCGCTATCGGCACGCACGCTGCCGCCAGTCACGGGAAACGGGATGAGCGAACACAGCAGGTGCAGGCAGGTGTGACAGCGCATGTGGCGGTAGCGCAGGTCCCAGTCGATTGCGGCGTTGACTTCTTCACCCTGCCGCAGCTTGCCGTACTCTTCGCCTTGCGCCGGAACGTGTATGACTTCACCGCTGGCGCGGTCGCGCAGGGTGCTATCGATGGCAATGCGGCCGCTCGCCGTGTGCAGCCAGCCGCGATCGCCTGGTTGGCCGCCGCCCAGCGCGTAAAAAGGTGTTTGATCGAGTTGGATGCCGCGTTGGTCCACCTTGATGATGCGCGCGGACGCGCTGCGTTGGTAGGCGTCTTGCAAGTAGAGTTCGAGTGTGCGCATGAAAGCCGGGCCGGTGCGGTTGTTTATTGCTTCCCGCTATCCGAGAGCGAACGACAGCATGCTAATCGAGCCGCCGGTGATGCCGTCGGTGAGAATGCTGAGATGATCTTGCGGTGTCTGCAACGCGATCGTGTAGAGCATCGGCAAATAGTGCTCCGCCGTCGGAATGGAGCGCTGCGCATCCGCGCCCAAGCGCTCATAGTTGACGAGCGTCGGATGATCCGGTTGCGCCAGGTGACTCTTGACCAAATCGTTAAACCGCTCGGCCCAATCGTAGGCGGCGGTTTGATTGCGCCAGTTCATCAGATTGTGCACCACCGCCCCGCTGCCGACTATCAATATTCCTTCATCGCGTAGCGGCGCCAGCCGTTTGGCAAGTTCATAGTGCCACTGCGGCGGCTGGGTGCGATCGATGCTGAGCTGCACGACCGGCACATCGGCCTGAGGGAAAACATGTGCCAGCACCGACCAAGCGCCGTGGTCCAGTCCCCATTTCTGATCGAGGCTGGCTTTCAGGGGCAACAGCAATTGCGCCGCGCGCTGCGCCAATGCCGGAGAGCCGGGGGCCGGGTACTGGAAATCAAACAGCGCCTGCGGAAAACCACCGAAATCGTGAATCGTCTCCGGCGCCGTCATGGCGGTGAGGTGTGTGCCCGGGGTATACCAGTGCGCGGAAATCATCAGCACGCCTGTTGGCTTTGGCGTTACCGCGCCAAACTTGCGCCAGGCGGCAGTCCAAGCGTTTTGTTCGATGGCGTTCATCGGGCTGCCGTGGCCGATAAACGCGACGGGCATGCGAGTGGTTGCGTTCATTATTTCATCCGAATTGCGGTTTTCGTGACGTTGCTCGGCGGAGGCGACTGTGCCTGCGGGAGCGTACGCGTGCGCGCCTATATTACCTAAGGAACCTCTGAATAAGTCCTCCGCGGATCGCGTTTCAATCAGAAGGCCCCATATGCGAGGCGTATTGCCGCTGCGAATATCGAGCCATATTCGCGAGGCGCGCAAGGACGCAGATGGGGCCTTCCGGTCGAAACCCGCTAGGTGACGGTGCTTGGTAGGCGGCATGAGGAGTTGCTTGTCGCCTGCCCAGCACCGTCGCGACCGCGTGGGACTTGCTCAGAGGTTCCTCGAGCTCGGACGCACCGACTCGCCGTATACTAGCGCCTTGCGTTAGGGGAGGAGGAGCCTATGAACGCGCCGGAACAACTCGCCAGCCAGGCGAATGCCGACACGCCACAGAAACGCCGTGCCCGGTATTTTTCCGACGACAACGGTTTTACCTTTCGCTGGCCCGCCGTGCCGGTGCGCCAGTTTTTGGCCGAGCGCGACCGCGCATTCGATCGCGGCGCGCCGACTGGGCTAATCGAGTTGGACAGCAGTGCTGCGCTGCTGACGCCCTATCCGGCGACAACACCCGCGCTGTTGCTGCGCTACGCGCGCATTCGCGCCGGCGAATCACTGCCCATGCACTTGATCGCCTCCGGCGAGATTTGTTACGTCATTGAAGGCAGTGGCAGTAGCAGCAATGGCGGCACGACGATCGAATGGCGACAAGGCGATATGTTCATGTTTCCCGGCGGCGCGCAGACGCTGCACCGCGCCGGTAATGCCGACTGCTTGTTGTACATAGGCACCGACGAACCGCTGCTCGCCTATGCCGGGTTGAGCGCGCCGGACGTTCGCCGCGCCCGCGTCGAAGCGACACACTGGACGGGGCAGGAGATCGAGCGGCGTTTGCAGGCAGAGTGGCAGCGGCCTTTAACCGATGCCAGCACGGGGCGCTTTGTGCAGTTTTCCAGTTTGGCGCTGGCGCCGAGCAATAACACGCTGCCGTTCATTAGCGTTGGATTGAACACCGCCGCCCCAGGCGGCGATCAGCGCCCGCACCGGCACAATGGCGTCGCGGTGACACTCGCCCTGCAAGGTGACGGTGTCTATTCGATGATCGACGGCCAGCGCGTGGATTGGTCGACCGGGGCAGTGCAAATCACACCGCCGACGGCATTGCACTCGCATCACAATCGCGGCGCACAACGCATGCGCGCCTTGATATTTCAAGACGAAGCGCTGCATTACTACACTCGCACGCCGGGCTTTAGCTTCGACTAGCGTCCTGAGTCTGAAGTTGGTAATGGAATTCACAAGATGCGCGATACTTTCAAAGTGAATAAAAGTGACGAAATTGCTGCCAGGCGCGAAGCAAACTGCAGCCAGGTTGAACACCTGGAGAGAGCTTGTGACAAAGCATGGCGGCAATCCTCGTAACTCAACTAGATCGCCGTTTCAATCAAAACAACGAGACATAGCATGAGAGAAAACAAGTTACGCGGCATATGGAAAAGCGGCGGCGCCGTAATCAACGGCTGGCTGGGTATCCCAAGTGCCGCCGCAGCGGAAAACATGGCGCAGGCGGGGTGGGATTCGCTTACCTGCGATTTGCAGCACGGTTTGGTCGACTATCAGGCCGCCGTCGGGATGCTGCAAGCGATTTCGACCACTGCGACCGTGCCGTTGGCGCGCGTACCCTGGCTGGAGCCGGGCATCATCATGAAGCTGCTCGATGCCGGCGCGTATGGCATCGTCTGTCCGATGGTCAATACACGCGCCGATTGCGAGCGCTTCGTTGGTGCATGCCGTTACGCGCCGCAGGGTTACCGTAGTTTCGGGCCGGTGCGCGCGGCGTGGTACGCGGGTGCCGACTATTGGAAGCACGCGAACACGACGGTCATCACCATGGCGATGATCGAAACCAAGCAGGCGCTGGAGAATCTCGATGAGATCCTAAGCGTCCCGGGGCTGGATTCGATTTACGTCGGCCCGGCGGATCTGAGTTTGTCGCTGATCGGCGCGCCGGTCATACCGGCGGTCGATCCGGTCGTGGTGAAAGCGATCGAAGCTATCGTTGCGGCGGCGAAACGGCACAAGGTTTTCGCCGGTATACACTGCGTGTCGACTGCGCACGCCAAGCAGATGATCGCGCTCGGCTACCAATTCGTGACGCTGCTATCGGATAACGCCTTGCTCAATGCTGCCGCGAAATCGGCGGTTGCGGAAATGCGCCAGAACGAACCGGGTCCGGCGAAAAGTTCGGGCCCCTACTGAAGCAGTGCGTCTTCATCATGGCGCGTTGCGTTTGGTGACAGCCGTCTGAGGTGGTTCACCCTGAGCTGTTCGAGTGGCTTCGAGGCAGTTCGGCCCGAACGGGGGAGTCATCAGTTTTGCGTATATCAATAGCGCGGGAGAGGCGATGAGCGAAGCGATCAAACAGCAAATCATGCAACTAGAAGCGCGCCGCTGGACGGCGATAACGCAAAACGATTTCGCCGCCTTGGACGCGCTGTTGGCGGATGATCTGGTGTACACACACTCCAGCGCGGTGGTCGATACGAAGTCGAGCTATTTGGAGTCGCTGCGTTCCGGCGCGGTCAAATACAAGAGCGCCGAGAGCGAGCCGGCCCTGGTCACCGTGCATGGCGATACCGCTTTCGTAACTGGGGAGGCGCGCGTGTCCGTCGTCGTTCGTGGGCAGGATAAGCTCATCCACATGCGATATTCAAACGTTTGGATAAATCAGGCCGGTGTATGGCGCTTTGCCCTTTGGCATGCCACGGCACTGCCTAAATCCTAAGTATCGAAGAGTATATCTCCGAAAAGCCCTTCAAGTATGTGAGTTGGCCATATACATACTGGTTGTATGAGAGATCGGGCGTCTGCGCCGTGGGTGTTCGCTTCTAATACTCCAATCGCTGTGAGTACTAGCTTGTGAACCCAATCATGCCTTAACGCAAGCCAACGATTGGCGCAGATGCAGTGTCCGTGGCAAATGCAAATCGGCGCATCGCGGAAAAACAATTGTGAATCCCCTGGATTTTCGCGCCTTGGTGCGCGCGGGCAAGCGGTATCATTGCCTGCATTGTGTTGCCATAACACCATTGATATCCGGAACCATGCTGCCTAGTCCCCGTCTTAATTCCACTACCGCGCGCCAACGTTTGCTTGCGTGCTTGATGAGCGCAATGCTAGCGCTGGGCCATAGCGAGCGCGTTGCAGCCGGCGCTGGCGGCGCCGACGATATGTTGGATCTGTCGTTGGAAGAACTGACGCAGATCGAGATTCCCACCGTTGTGGGCGCATCGAAGTACGAACAGAAGGCGAACGTTGCCCCAGCCTCGATTACGGTCATCTCCGCCGAGGAGATTCGCCGTTTTGGCTGGCTCACGCTGGCTGACGTTCTGCGCAGCGTGCGCGGCTTCTACGTGAGCGACAATCGCAACTACAGCTTTCTCGGCGTGCGCGGCTTCTCGCGCCCGGGCGACTACAACTCGCGTGTGCTGGTGCTGCTCGACGGCAACCGCATCAACGATAGTATCTACGGTCAAGGCAGCATCGGCGGCGAGTTCGCCATGGATGTGGACCTGATCGACCGCGTGGAGATTATCCGCGGGCCGGGCTCTTCGCTATATGGAACCGGCGCGTTCTTCGGCGTCGTCAATGTCATTCCAAAGCGCGGCAAAGATCTTGGCGGCGGCGAGTTGGTCGGCGGGCTTGGCAGCCGCGACAGTGCGCTTGGCAGAGTAAGCTATGGCAAGAAGCTTGCGAATGACGTCGATGTGCTGGTTTCGGCGTCGGGTTACCGCTCGGATAACATCGATCGCTACCTGCAGCCGCAGCTTGCCGGCGATGCAACACGCAATTTCGGCATCTCCAAAGATGCCGATGGCGAGGGTTGGCATAGCGCCTACGCCTCAGTGCAGTACCAAGGACTTACGCTCGCGGCTGTCACCGAAAGCCGCCGCAAGGAACTGCCCAGTGGCATTTACGATACGACGCTCAACGACGACCGCAATTTCTCGCTCGACGAGCACAAGCATGTGGATGCGCAGTACAAGCATGCGTTCAGCGGTGGCGCTGAATTGTTTACGCGCTTGTACTTCGATCAATACGATTATCGCTCCGATTTTGTGTTTGTCGACGATACCAGCGTCGTCAACAAAGATATCGCCGAATCCAATTGGTGGGGCGCCGAGGCGAAATGGTCCAAGTTGCTTGTCAAGCGCCACTTGCTTACGCTGGGCGCCGAATACGTTGACTACACCAAATCCGCGCGCCTAAATGTAAATGTCGGCGATCCCGGCAACGCTTTTGTCGACTTCAATGAGCCGTTCAGCACTTGGGGTGCGTATGTGCAGGATGATTGGTCTTTGAGCGACAAAGTCGCGCTGAATTTGGGCGTGCGCTATGACCGCCACTATCGCGGCGAGACCTCGACCAGCCCGCGTGCTGCCGTCATCTGGAATCCCAGCGCCGACACGGTACTGAAGCTGCTCTACGGCACGGCGTTTCGTTCGCCGAATCAGTACGAGTTGCTCGATTCCAGCTTGGGGTTCGTGCTCAACCCCGACCTCAAATCCGAGCGCATTCGCACTACCGAAATCGTGGTCGAGCACAATCTGAGAAGAAACGTGCGCGCCATCGCGTCCGTCTACCAGTACAACATTGGCGATCTGGTGGATGTGGAAGATATTGGAGGCGGGGATGTGCAGTTCAATAACATCGGCCAAGTAAGAGCGAAAGGGCTTGATCTCGAACTTCAGGGCAAGTGGCAATATCTGGAAGCGCGCGCCAGCTATAGCTATCAACTCGCAGAGAGCGGCGCTGGCGACACGCTCTCCAACGCGCCGAAACACTTGCTCAAGGCCAACTTGGCGGTGCCGTTCCGGCAAAAATACTCGCTCGGCGTGGAACTGCTGCACGTGGCCGACCGCAATAACCATGCAGGCGACAAGGTAAGCGGCTACTCATTAGCGAATCTGAACTTGGTTGCGCGCAATCTGCTGCACAATCTTGACGCGTCGATCGGCGTATTCAACGTGTTTGATAAACACTACGAAGATCCAACTTCCAAGGACGATGTCTCGGGTTTGTTATCGCTTCCGCAAGATGGCCGCAGAGTGCGCGCCAAGCTGGTCTACCGCTTCTAGGAGAGTTGCATGCGAGATCAAGTTCGCAGCATGGCCCAAGCCTTCGCCGCCCTTGTCTTTGGAGTGTGCGGCGAAGCAGCGCTCGCCAATGGCGCGGAGAATCAATTGAAAGTCGCCTTCGTTTACAACTTCGCCAAACTGGTGGAGTGGCCGGCGGACGCGCTGAACGGCGGCGATAAACTGCTGCTTTGCACTTATGGCGGCGATGCCTTGGGCGGCGCTCTGCAGGCGCTCGAAGGCAAACCCGCAGGTAGCCGCAAGCTGACGCTGCAACCCGTCATGACTCCGGACGAAGCGAAAGCGTGTCAGATTCTATTCATACCCGAGAGCGAACGCGCCAACTACGGGAAGATATTGCCGGCGCTTGGTAGTCAGGCCGTGCTCACGGTGAGTGACTGCGACGGTTTTGTACCGGCCGGTGGCATGATGGGGTTGCTGCGCGCGAACAACAAGATTCAGCTCAAGCTCAACCTCAAAGCCACGCAACAAGCGCGGCTCAAGCTGAGCCCGCAGTTGGTCAAACTAGCGGGGATTGAGTAAGCCATGAATGCCATCACGCGATGGCTCGGCAACACCCGCATCGGGGTGCGCCTGGGCCTGGGCTTCGGAATAATGGTCGCGCTGGTGATCGCCGGCGCCTGGACGTCGATCAGCCGCCTCAACGCTTTGGAGGCAGCGTTTGCCGGCGTCGCTGATCGGCGGCTTGACGCGCTCGAGCGCCAGCATGAGCTGTTGAGCGGTGTGACTGCACTGGAGCAGGCCGTCGATGCGGCGGTGGTCGCGGTCGACGACGCTGCCGCCACGCAGGCGCTGCAGCGCAAGATCGAGCAGATTCAAAATAAGCATTTGGCTTTGCAGAACACTCTGGTTGATGCACAAAGCGAAGCGCCCGAGCAGCCATCGGTGCTTGCGCGCAGCTATTCTGCCTTCCGGGTCAGCGCGTTAAGAATCGCCGAGTTCCTGGCAAAAAAAGACGTGGTGCAGGCGATGGACGAAAACTTAGGCAGTTTCGCCAGCGCCAAGAAGGGATATATCGAAGCGTTGCGCCAAGTGCGGCAATCGCAGCGCCAGCAAGTCCAGCAAGAACGCCACGACGTCGTGGAAAGCAATCGCACGGTGCGCGCCTTCGTGCTCGCGCTCAGTGCGATTTGTGTTGCGATCGCGCTCGCGGTTGCGCTGTTGATCACGCGTAGCGTGACGCGGCCGTTGAACACTATCTTGGGCGCAACGGAAGACTTGCGCGCCGGCGCCGGCGATCTGACGCTGCGGCTGCCGGACCAAGCTTCCGATTTCGGGCGCCTGTCGCACTCCATCAACGGCTTTCTGCAGAAACTTCACGAGATTATCGCGGTTGTTGCCGCCTCCGCGAATCATGTCCGCACGGCCGCGACCGATCTCAGGCAAGGCAATGGCGATCTTTCCCGCCGCACGGAGCAGCAAGCCGCCACGCTAGAAGAAACGGCCGCCAGCGTCGAGCAACTCTCGCGCAGCGCCAAGCACAATGCCGATCAAACGCGCCTGGCCAGCGATCTCACCGCACAAGCAAGTCGCTCAGCGGCGCGGGGCGGGCAAGCCGTTGCCGAGGCGGTAGTGGCTATCGAACAGGCCAACGCATCGACTGCGCGCATGAGCGATATCGTGAGCGTCATCGATGCGATTGCATTCCAAACCAATATCCTGGCCCTGAACGCAGCTGTTGAAGCAGCGCGTGCTGGCGCCGGCGGGCGTGGCTTTGCGGTGGTCGCCGCGGAAGTACGCAGCTTGGCGCAGCGCGCGGCGCTCTCCGCGAAAGAGATCAAGCAACTTATCCAGCACTCGAGCGCCCAAGTCGATGGCGGCGTGAAATTGGTGCAGCAAGCGGGCGCCACCATGAACGAAATTCTCACGCGCGTGCGCAGCGTGCAAGAAATCGTCGCGGATATCGCCAGAAGTTCCAGCGAGCAAAGCGCCAGCTTGGAGCAAATTCACATCGCGGTCGGGCAGATGGACCGGGGCGCGCAGCAGAACTCTGCGATGGCGGAACAAGCGGGGGCGGCAACGGAAATGCTGGCACAGCAAGCCGTGGCTTTGCAGCAGGCGGTAAGCAGCTTCAAGTTGGAACCGGACTCATCGCTATTGGGTGAAACCTCAGCGTTGCGGGCGCGCTCCGGCCGGTAGCGTCAAACTAGACGCGCATCAGAATGCTTTGGCGCGCAGCCGCGTTGTCGATTCTTGCTGCAGCCGCGCCAGCAGCGCTTCAGGGCTAAGCGGGCGGCTGAGCCAATAGCCCTGCACCTCGTCGCAGCCCAACTGCTGTAGAAAGCGCAACTGCGCTTCCGTTTCCACACCCTCGGCGACCACGTTGATGCGCAGGCTGTGCGCCATTGCGATGACCGCGCGGGCGATTGCCGCACCGTCGGTATCTTCCGGAATGTCGCGTATAAAGCTGCGGTCGATCTTAATGCAGTCGAGCGGCAGACGTTTAAGGTGCGCAAGCGACGAGTAGCCGGTGCCGAAATCGTCAACGGTTAAGCGCACGCCCAAGTGTTTGAGCTCGTTGAGCACGTCGGCGACTTGCTGCAGATTATGCAGCATGACCGTTTCGGTTATTTCCAGTTCAAGCGCATGCTGAGGCAGCGACGTTTCTGCGAGCACCTGGCGAATATCGCTGACCAGATTGGTCCGGTAGAGCTCGCGCGCGGATAGGTTCACCGCCACGCGTTGCGCCTGGCCCGTGGCGTGGTGCCACTGCGCCGCTTGTGCGCACGCGGTGCGCAGTACCCAAGCGCCGAGCGGCTGTATCAGCCCGCTTTCTTCCGCGAGCGGAATGAACTCGCTTGGAGGCATCAGCCCGCGCTCCGGATGCTGCCAGCGCACTAACGCTTCGACGCCGCAAGTGCGATCCAATTCCAGCGACACGCGCGGCTGGTATTGCAGCAGGAGCTGGTTGCCCTCCGCCAACGCCTTGCGCAATTGCGCCTCGAGCGAGAGCCGGTGCGCGCTGGCCAAGCGCATTTGCTCCGAGTAGAACTCGTAGCAGTTTTTCCCGGATTCTTTTGAGCGGTACATCGCGACGTCCGCGTTCTTGATTAGCGTAGCGACATCCACGCCATCGGCCGGGAACATCGCGATGCCAGCGCTCGCTGTGAGGACAAATTCATCCTCGCCGACCACTATGGGTTGTTCCACAGCGGAGAGCATGCGCGCCGCCAGCGAACGCACCGCTTCGCGGTCGCCAAAATCCTCGGCAGCTACGATGAACTCATCGCCGCCCAAGCGGGCTAACACGTCGCAAGCGCGCACCGCCCCGGCGAGGCGGTTGGCGATGAGTTTCAGCACGGTGTCGCCGACGCCATGGCCCACCGCGTCATTGATATGCTTGAAGCGGTCCAAATCGACGAACAGGACAGCGAGTTGCGAGCCGACGCGCTTAGCGCGGTCGAGCGCGTGACCGAGGTGCGCCATGAACAAGTTGCGATTGGCAAGCCCGGTCACGCTGTCGTAATGCGCCAGATGCCGAATCTGCTCCTCCGTCGCGCGCCGCTGCGTAATGTCTTGGTACGAACCCCAGAGTTTCACGACATTGCCGGCTGCGTCAACTTCACCTTGACCAATGGAGCGCACCCAGATTCGATTGCCCTTGTAGGTAATAACTTCGAGTTCGTGATCCCACGCTTCCGCGGTGCGCCGCGCACGTTGCAGCGCCCAATTCATGAGTTGCGCGCTTTCGGGCGCATAGAAATTCAATACTGTATTCAGGGCAGGCGAATAGTCTTCCGGTTCGACTTCGTGAATGCGGTATGCCTCGTCGGTCCAATAAAGCGCGCCGGAGGCAATGTCCAACTCCCAGCCGCCGATTTTGGCGGCGCGTTGCGATTGCGCGAGCAGTTGCGATTGCCGCTGCAGTGCGCTTTGGCTGACGCGTAGTGCGTGGTCAGCGCGTGCGCGCTCGAACTCGCGTTCGCGCTGCTGGCGCAGAGTCCAGGATGCGGCTGTGACCAGCGCAGCAAGAGAGAAGAGAAACAGCGAGACCGGCACGCGAATATGCTGCAACCATACGCTCCAGATTTGCTGCGTCGGCATGTGCGCGAACGCCGTCATGCCGAACTCGGGCACGCGTTTGGCGGCCAGGACGACACTTTCGTTGCCGGTGAAGGTGCTGAGCCCCTCGGACGAAACAACTTGATGTCTGGCGTTGCTCGCGAGCCACTGTGCCAGCGCACCGCCGTGCTGCACGGTAAAGCTCTCTGGTGCATTCGCGGGTGCCGGGTAGCGCGCTTGCAGATAGCCGTCGTCGCGCAGCAAGCCGATCGCCCAGCCGGCCGGCAGCGCCATGTCGCGCCATAGGCCTTGTTGACGCCCCATGGCATATACCGCCGATAAGACAAAAGCGGGCGTGCCACTGGCATCAGCAGCGCGCGTGCGCAGCGGCATGATCCAGTCGCCCGCCAGTTTGCCGTAGCGCGTACGGCCGACAATGACTTCGTCGCGCTGCAATGCGGCTTCGAAATCGGCGCGAAAAACCGGGTCGCGCATGTGATGTAAAGGATTGGTAGGGTTCGCGCCCGTTGTGCCTGCAAGCAATTCGCCGCTGGTCGAGAACAGATACACTGCAGCCACATCGGTGTTCACCGATTTGAAACGGTGCAAGCGTTGATCGAGTCCAATCGCATCGCGATGCGCGCCGTCTTCGACCAACTCGCGCGCGAAACTCCAGAGACCTACGCGTTGCTGACGCAAGAACAATGCTGCGGAAGACGCGCTGAGTTCTGCGATGCCGGTCAGCGTAACGGTCTGCTCGCGTTTGACCGCGTGCCAAGCATGGTAGAGGTACACGGCTTCGAGCGCGCAGGCCACTACCGAAAGCGCAACGAAAGCGAGTATCAGTGACGCCAGCGGACTAGGCCGCCGAAACACATCTGCCCAACGCATGGTATGGAGGTCGCGTTACCGGGTTGACAAATATACCCGAGCACGCTGAATAACGCACGTACTATATGTGGACTTGGCAACGTTCGAAGCAAGCTTACTCGATTACCGTTAATAGTATAGGTTTGAGAAGATTTAGCATGGCCGATAACAGGGGGATACATATAGGTGTTAGGTTCCAAACAAACCAGTACGCGCTTCTTGATACTCAGTGGCAAGACGTCGCACGCAGTCGGCAACGCTCGGCGCATCTTCAATGCTGCCCACGCCTTGCCCGGAACCCCAAATGTCTTTCCAAGCTTTCGAGCGCATGTTGCCGCCGGAGCCGAAGTTCATCGTGCTCTTATCGGCGCTCGGCAGATTGTCGGGGTCGAGCCCAGCATTGACGATGCTGCCGCGCAGATAGTTGCCGTGGACGCCAGTGAATAGCGGCGTGTAGACGATGTCTTGCGCGGCGGATGCAACGATCATTGCTTTGTATGCGGGATCGGCGTTGGCCTCACGCGTGGCAATGAAGCGCGTACCCATATAGGCAAGGTCCGCGCCCATAGCTTGCGCTGCCAGCACGCCCGCACCGGTGCTAATGGCGCCGGCCAGCACGATGGTGCCGTCGAATATCTTGCGAATTTCGGGCAGCAGCGCGAACGGACTCAACGCGCCAGCATGACCGCCGGCGCCGGCGCACACCAGAATCAATCCATCGACGCCTTCGGCAATCGCTTTTTTGGCGTGGCGCACATTGATGACGTCGTGCAACACTATGCCGCCGTAGCTGTGCGCCGCTTGCACAACTTCGGCCGGCGCGCGCAAGCTGGTGATGGTGATCGGCACTTCATGCTTCGTGCACACTTGGACGTCATGCTCGAGGCGGTCGTTCGATTGGTGCGCGATTTGGTTGACTGCAAACGGCGCCACGATGGCATTGGGATGCGCCGCCTGATAGGCGGCCAACTCGGTTTTGATCTGGACGATCCACTCCTCCAGCTTCTCCTTCGGCCGCGCGTTCAGCGCGGGAAACGAGCCGACGATGCCGGCTTTGCACTGCGCGATAACCAGTTCCGGCACAGAAACGATAAAGAGCGGCGAGCCAATTACGGGCAGGGCGAGCCGCCCCTGGAGCAAAGGGGGGAGGGGCATGGGCTAAGAGGTCGATGTCCGGGCAGAAATGTCGCTCGCATTATCGCTGAAACGCGAAACGAGCTTTGCGCGACGGTAGAATTCGCAATCGCAAGACAGTTTCGCATTGCCACGTGACGGAGCCCGACATGAACGCATGGAGTTGCGCCGATATCCTGGCCGGACGCGCGCCGGCCGACACGCAAGTGAAGTTGCGCGGTTGGGTGCGCACTAGGCGCGATTCGAAGGCCGGCATTTCCTTCGTGCATCTTTCCGACGGCTCGTGTTTTCATCCGGTACAGGTGGTGGCGGCCAATAGCCTGCCGAACTATGCCGATGTGGTGCAGCGCCTGACAGCGGGTTGCGCCGTCGTCGCCACGGGCACGATCGTGCCTTCCCCCGCCAAGGGGCAGCCGTTCGAGATGCAAGCCAGCGGCATCGAAGTGCTGGGTTGGGTGGAAGACCCAGACACTTATCCGATCCAACCCAAGCCGCACACTATGGAATACTTGCGCGAGGTCGCACATTTGCGTCCGCGCACGAATGTGATCGGCGCGGTTACGCGCGTGCGCCACACCATCGCGCAAGCGATCCACCGTTTCTTTCATGAGCAAGGTTTTGTCTGGGTCAACACGCCGATCATCACCGCCTCCGACGCCGAAGGCGCAGGGGCGCTGTTTCGCGTTTCCACCCTTGATCTTGCCAATCTGCCGCGCACCGATCAGGGCCGCATCGACTATGCGCAAGATTTCTTCGGGCGCGAGACGTTTCTTACCGTTTCCGGGCAATTGAACGTCGAGACGTACTGCCTGGCGCTGTCGAAGGTGTACACGTTTGGCCCGACGTTTCGCGCGGAAAACTCCAATACCAGCCGGCATCTGGCTGAGTTTTGGATGATTGAACCGGAGATCGCGTTCGCCGATTTGAGTGACGACGCGACCCTTGCCGAAGCGCTGCTCAAGCACATCTTCAAAGCGGTTCTGGCCGAACGCCCCGATGACATGGCGTTTTTCGAGGAACGCATCGAAAAGGGCGTCATTGCCAAACTGCAAGCCATGGTCGATACGCCGTTCGTACGCATGGACTACACCGAGGCCATCAACATTTTGAGCAGCGCCAAGCAGAAATTCGAGTTCCCGATCAAATGGGGCATGGATTTGCAGTCGGAGCACGAGCGCTACTTGGCTGAGCAACATGTGCGCGGCCCAGTCGTGCTGATGAACTACCCGAAGGAAATCAAGGCGTTCTACATGCGCTTGAACGACGACGGCAAGACCGTTGCAGCGATGGACGTGCTAGCGCCGGGCATCGGTGAAATCATCGGCGGCAGCCAGCGCGAAGAGCGCCTCGAGGTACTCGACCGGCGCATGGACGAGCAGCACTTGGACAAGGCGGCCTACAGTTGGTACCGCGACTTGCGTCGCTACGGCAGCGTGCCGCACGCCGGCTTTGGGCTCGGCTTCGAACGCACTGTTTCTTACATCACCGGACTTGCTAACGTGCGCGATGTAATTCCGTTCCCACGCACACCCGGGAGCGCGCGCTACTGATTCTGCTCGCTCGTGGCAGCTTCCGGCTGATGCGCATTGCAGCCGCCTGCTGCGTGCGCTGAACCACCGCAACCGAACTCGAGCGGTACCGCGCCCGCCTTCGGCTGGGCATCGCGGCCGGGCTGAAAGTCAATCTGCTTCATGTACGTGGCTAACATCGCATCCATCGTCACCGCGTGATTGGCAAACCATTCGGCGGTCGCCTGCGCCAACACCTTGACCAGCCTTACTTCCCCCGCGGCAACGCGGCGCTGGACTTCCTGCGCGATTTCCAGCACGCCTTGGTGCTCGCCTTGGTGGCAGTGCAAGGGTGGAAACGCCATTTGCTCCATCCATTGCTCTTCTTGCGCGAAGTGCACCTGCGTGTGCGCGATGAATTCGTCCAACACCGCCGCCACTTCGCTATCAGACGCGTCGGCAAGGCGATTGAGCAGTTCCGCGAACTCTTCGTGCGTCTGATCCATGACGCTCTGATCGAGCATCAATGCAGCGTCCCAAGTCATCACCGGCATGGCGCGCTCTCCTCACCGGGCGATATCTGCTGGCGCGATACATTCTTGTGCATCGCCGCGCGACGAGCGGCAACGGTAAACGGGTTCCAAATTTGCATGACGAAACAGAGTGCTCTGCGAAAAGTGCCGCCAACTTACCATAAACTACTCGAGCGTGCTCTTGGTCTCGTCATGCGCACGGGCCAAAGCGAAAGCACGGCTGCGCGCCTGGCGCGGTGCCAAGCGCGGCAACCTCAGTTCGACACCCTTGCGCTGCGCTCGCCGCCGCTGCTGCAGTGCCGTGACCAAGGACTGCATCGCGGGGTCTAGTTCGCGCAGGTCGCGCATGATCGGCACAAATGGCAGTTTCTTGCGTGGGTCGACGCGAATCTCGCCCAACTGCCGGAAGCCGTGCTGCAGCAAACTCGGCAAAATTGCCGGATTGGCAACACACAACAGTTTCGACCAGTCGCGCTCTTGCGCCCAAGCGTAGGCGAGCGCCCAAAGGCAATACGTCACGCTGGTGCTGTTGCGGTAGTCGCGGTCAAGAAACAGCCACGATCCGGTGCCATAAATTTCCCCGGTGGGTGGCAGGTAGTAACCGAAGTCGAACGTTGCTTCGGGCGCAGTGCCGACGGACGATTGCTCGGTGAAGCGCAAACCGCCGATGACTTCCTGCTGGTCCAATGCGATGAAATTGGCGGTGGTGGGATAGCTGTCGTAGCGGTCGTAGAAGCGGCTTTCGTCGTTCGCCGCCATGTACGCATCGGTCTCGGCGAACACGCGGTGGCGTCCACGAAACAGCGCATCCACCTCATCTTCACTCTGCGCAAGCTTTACTATCAAGGTCATGATTGCGTCCCCCAAGGATTCGGTTCTAGAAATAGCGCAACACTCGCGCCACCGGCAGGCGCGGGGCACTTGGTGGCGGCGCGCCAGTTGAGCGGCCAAGTTTGAACAGCAACACGCCCGCTTCGTCTGCATGGGCGTCAAACAGCCGCGCGTAGCCAGGCCACAAGTGCGCCAAGGACTGGGCGACCCAATCCGGCAGCGAGTCCGGCTGCAGGCGCGCGCGCGCAAACAAATACGGCAATGCCGATAGCGGATGCACCGCGAGGTCATGCGCGCACGCAGCCAGCCAGGCGCGCTGCATGGCGCGCCCGCCGTCAAAGTAGGCGCGCGCGTCGCCGCCGGGCATGCTGATGAGGGCAAAGCCTGCCGCCGCGCGCACGGCTTTCTCGGCGAACCTGCGTAATCCGGTGCCGCCGCCCCAACTCTGGTTGAGCCGCAGCACTTCGTAGTCGCGGCAGAGATCGAGTCCAGCGCGATCCAGCGCAGACAGCGCCAGGCTGGGCAGCGCAATGCCGCGCTCGCTTGCTTGCGCTTGCGGGTCATCCCACTGAATCTCGCTCATCATTTGCCGGTGTGAAGCGCTGTGCTGCAACAGCATTTGTTGCGTAACGCCGAGGATGTGCTCGAGCTGGGCAAGTTCCTCGCGACGAGTGACGAACTGCAAGCGCGCACCAGGAATGGCACCGATGGCGTTTTGCATGGCAGCGACCGCTTGCGACGGCATCTCGGTGCGCGTGCCTAAGCGCCGGTCCGTGCGGCGCCGGAAAATCTGCTCGGCGAGCGCTGCGTCAGTGCCGGCGTGAGCGCCATCCGCCGCGAAAAATCGCAGTGCGGCCACGCACTGTTCATCCCCCTCAATGGGGAAGGCGCGACACTGCGCGCGCATGCGTCGGCTCGCGGCCGCCAAGCAAACGTTCTCAGCGGCAGCGCCCAAAGCTGCGTAGCTGCCGCGTGCGCCGACGTCGAGGAAGCTCTCGCTCAGCTGGTCACGCAATAACAGCAGCGTGCCACGGCTATAGGCCCAGCGCCAAGGCTGGGCATTACCGCCCGACGGTGCGCTGACGCCCGCGGCCACCAGCGCTTCGACAATCTTGGGATCCAGCAGCAGGGTGCCCTCGTGCGGCAGCGCAGCGAAGCATCGCTCTAGCTCCGCCGCGCGGTAGTGCGCGCGCTTTAAGACGGGTGGCTTGGCGGCTTCGGCACGCTGATCGTGTGCCGGGATGAGTTGTTGCAGATCGATGTAGTAGCGGCCCGAGGCGACCGCTTCGCCGAGCAACATGCGCCGGACTGTATCCGCCGCGACCGCGCCGCCCATGATCACCGAGGACGCAAGCTGCGGCCAGGTCGTGACGCTGTGCTCGATCTCCAGCATCGAGGCCTTGAGTCGAGTGGAAGTGTTGTCGACGCCGAGCAAGTCGAGCATATGTGGAATCTTTTCTTCGGTCGTGAGCGCGGCGAGCGCGTGCCGGTCGAGACTGGGAGCAAGACCGTGAAACAGCGGCCGCGATGGTTCAAGGTCGAAACGCTCGACGTCGATCAAACCGCGGTCGCTGGTATCCATGAGCACTGGAATATGCCGGGCGCGCGCGTGTTCGCGCACGAGAAACTTGATGTCGAGACTGTCGCACTCTTCCACTACCATATCCAGATTGCCGCCCTCGCACAAAAAGGCAGCGATATTGCGTTCGTGTATGCCTTGCTCGAAGCAACGCACGCGCAAGAAAGGATCGATTTCGGCGATCTCGCGCGCGGCAACAACGACTTTCGATACACCCAGTTGCGCGATGCCGCCGCGCAGGCGATTGAGATTGGTGGCGTCCAAGTGATCGAAGTCCGCCAGTCGAATCTCGCCGCAACTGCGCTCGCTCGCCAGCGTCAGCGCGACCGCTTGACCTGCGGATGCGCCAACAATGCCCACACGTTTGCTTTGCAGCGATCTCTGCTCGGCTGGACTGATCTTGTAGAGGTTGCGGTTAGTGCGCAGTTCGATGAACTCAGGTTCGTTGACCAGGTGCACCAAGCGGCGCGACCACGGATAGAACGCCCAGACGCCGTAGTGCAAGCGCGTGCGCGCCGGGCAGAGTTGGCGCGCGTCCCACTCCAGCGCTTCGCGGCTGAGCTTCTCGCGCGGCCGCCTGATTTTGCACAGCTCCTGAACTTGCGCGTCGAGGCGGTCGATCACCTCGATGCCGAGTGCGCGTTGGAGCGTGGCCGTGATTTGCGCCAGATCGGTGTCGGCGCGCAGGACTAGCAGGAGCGCCCCGTGGTGCGCAGAATGCACGCCCAATGTCATGCTGCCGAGCAACTCGCTCAGCGCGATGACCGAATCGATTTCGTGAACGACTTCTGCGCTGGGCTCAAAAGCCGCAGCATCAGCTAAGCGATGCGCCAACATAGCTTGCTCCCCATAGTTATCGTGATGCGCCGCAGTCGGCGCGTCCTTGGATGCTGCGGGAGCAATGATGTGACAAATTCACATTTTCTTCCCCACCCGATCAGGTGGGGAAGTTGCGTTCCTACTTAAGTCTGCATAGCGCGATTTAAGGGGCTACGCTGTTGCGATGCCCACCGGTGCCTGAGCAACAGGTGCTGGCTTTGTGATCGCCCTATCTGATTACTGGACTGATTACTGGATGGGCCGCGACGCCACGAGCGCGGCGGCGCAAAAGTAACGGATAGTGCGCGCATTAATGGGGCCTCTGTTTCTCGTCGTCGCTCTTCCGCCACCTTCGTCGATAAAGCGTCCCATCCAGCAGGACTCGCTCATTTCGCTAGACGATGGGCAAAGAGGTCATCAACCTCAGTGACCAACGGTGACGGCGCAGACAGCACCTCCTGGAGGCGCTTCCGGTCCTCTTTTAGCCAACGGTCGATATTCTTGTTATTCAACGCAACGCCGAATTCGATCTGCTTGTTTCCCAACAGGCGCGCCATTACCATGTCACCGAGCGCTTTCTTGAAATGGCCAGCTTCCCAATAGTACTGTAAGTGCGTTTTGTGATCGCTTTTTCCTGGAATGGCTTCAAGGGTTTCTGGGGCAACACCGCTGAAATCCCAGACTTCTACATTGCCTCCCTGTTCGGCGATGCGTGTGGCAATCTCAACTATGCTCCGTTTCCAATTGTCAAACAATTGCCCCATACCGAGGCGCTCGATGATCATGCGAATTTGGGCATGGTACGGATAGATCACGACATATGTGGTACCGCCTGCATGCGTCAATTTGGAGAGAATGGCACTTACGGTGACTTCATCATCGGACATACCCCCTTCTTGCGGCGCTATGCTTAAAGGCTTGCTCGCCCAGTTACGAAGGTTTTCCTGCGCTTTTTGGCGGAACAGGATGTAGTGACCGCTGCGTTCGACTTCTGGTATGTAGTTTAGTAGCGGATTGAAGCCACGTTCAGTGGAAGTAGCAGGATGACGTGATCTTTGCGTCAGAATGGTTGTGAGAGAGTCGCGCAGCCCGGTAGTCGAGAAGACGCAATTGGCAAAAAACTGCGCATCCCTACCCGGAGCGGGGGCGCTTTGTAACGTTGGAAGCGGTTGAGGAGTACTTCCTCCGAGAAAATCGAAGAACTCAACTCCCAAAATAGCCGTTCTTGGCAGGCAATTAACCGCCTCAAGCCACAGTATCTGTCGATAGATGGTTCGTCCGCCGCTGCCTGGAATGGCGTGGTTGAATGCAGATAACCCATTTTTCGCCAATACGTGACTTTCCGGATCGAAGCCGATCTCAGCGCGCGAGTTGCCAAATATGCCTAAGTTAGGGCACAAACGGCGCGCTCGAAAATAGCGGGAGAGTTCACGGTTATGGTCAAGGTACGGCTTAACTGCATTGAGCTTGTTGAAGCGAGGTGAATCAAACACATCAAGCGGGTCGATAGCTACATTTAAGGTGCCGACGGTTGCGACTACTAGCATGAGGGTAGTCAGCATCCATCTCAAGTAGCTTGTGAACGAATCTGAAGACAAGCGCTTGAGCATCAAAATTGAAAATAAAGAAACTCCGTTGGTCGACTCAGCGCCAACGCAGCGATAGCAAGCAAGACACCCACAATAATGGCATGAAGGCGTACGGGCGCCCAAGAAAGGTTTGATTGAGGGTGCGATTGATCCGGACCATGATTGGGCAAGGCTGGCTCAAAGCGTTCCATGATTGTTTGCGTGTTAGGGAAAAAGAAAGCAAGAAGGTAGCCAATACCAATCCAGCACCACATCTCAACGAAGTTCGCGCCGCCACCCAGGTAGGTTTCGATACCGACCCCTTCAAGCAGCGATTCGAGTGGGCCAAGCCGGGCAAGTATAGATTCAGGCAGTGCAGTCCCCCAGCCACCGAGCATCCCTGCTACTACTCGATTTGCGGTGGCGAGGTCGGGGGATCTGAAATATACCCACGCAAAGATGACGCAAACGAAGGTTACCAATGTGCTCAGAACACCGTCAAGGCGACGGGACAGTCTTAAAGGAATGAAAGGGGAGAGCTTTTTCCATGCTTGGTTCACCACTAAGAAAGTTCCGTGAAGGGCTCCCCAGATGACAAAGTTCAATCCAGCCCCGTGCCACAATCCACCGAGCACCATGGTGGTCATCAAATTGCATTTTTGGCGAAACGAGCCGTGGCGGTTTCCGCCTAGCGGGATGTAAAGGTAGTCGCGCAAGAATCGCGACAATGTCATGTGCCAACGACGCCAGAAGTCGGAGATGTTGCGTGATTTGTATGGCGAATTGAAATTGAGTGGCAATCGCACCCCAAAAAGTCTAGATAATCCAATCGCCATGTCCGAGTAACCGGAAAAGTCAAAGTAGATTTGAAAGGTGTACGCCAATGCTCCGCCCCATGCGAAGAACAAAGTCGGTGCCGCAGACTGAGGGGTAAAAACTGGTGACGCGTAGAATGCTAGATTGTCGGCGACTAGGACTTTCTTTGCCAAACCTATAGCAAAAATCGTTAAACCTACTGCGAAGTTCGCGGCAATGGGCCGGTAATTTCGGTCCTCGTCAAACTGAGGCATCATTTCCTTGTGATGGAGTACCGGCCCTGCGATAAGGTGGGGAAAGTACGTCACAAAAAGAACGTAGTATACGAACCGATATTCCGTGACCTTTCCGAAGTAGGCATCTGCGAGAAAGGCGATCTGCGTGAATGTAAAAAAGGAAATACCGATGGGCAGAACAATACCTAGTATTGGCCAATCTTCACCAAATATGGTATTGACGCTTGCGAGAAAGAAGTCAGCGTATTTGAAGTAGCCAAGTAGCACCAAGTTCGCCGCAACGGCTATGATGAATACGCGCCGGCCTTTGATGCTGCTACCGTGTTGTGCTAAGTAGCCTCCGAAAGTGTAATTCACACAGATTGAAGCGAGCAAGAGAACAAGGTAGCGTGAATCCCACCAACCGTAGAAAAACAATGAGCAGGCAGCCAACCAAAGTGCGCCAGTGGTCTTGCCCAACTTGCCGAAAAGAAAGAACCCAAGCACCGTAACAGGCAAGTATGCGAGCAAGAACGAGTAGGAGTTGAACAGCACGGGGTGGCGAGGTCGTAGTTGGCAACAGCGAAGTTATCTCGCACATCATACCCAAATCGAGAGCGCATGCAACAATGTGCTGGTGTGCAGAGCCGGTCCCAGAAAATAGGACAACGAGATAAGTGAAGATTCTGTTCTAAAGGCGACAGGCAAGAAGATTTATGACGTGGTTACATCGGCCGTGGCGAGCAGCGGCGTGGCATAAAGAACCAAGAATGAGGTGCCTATGCGAGACCGTAACGTTATCGTTCGTTTCTTCATTGTCTTATTGAATCAAATTTGCGCTGTTGGCTCTGTCGCGTTGGTACTGTTTCTCGCTCTAGGATCTACCCAAGCTCAAGCCATCGTTATCGAGCTAACTCCGCCGAACCAAACGATTTCGGTGGGCGGCACGGCTACGTTGGATGTAATTGAAGCCTCCTCGGAAAGTTGAGCCGATTTCAAGTAGAGTTTTTCTGACGAA
>CADEHE010000015.1 GCA_902826775.1 uncultured Pseudomonadota bacterium
TTCGTCAGAAAAACTCTACTTGAAATCGGCTCAACTTTCCGAGGAGGCTTCAATTGAGCTTGGAATATTGCGGAGGTAAGGTCATAAGAGTGACAGCCGAAGCCCGTGGACAAACGCTTTCGCGCCTTAGCCGAGCAACGGCTACGGCGGGTCACTGAACCGCCAGGTGATCCATCGCGTTCTTATGGGGCGCACAATCGGACGGTAGTACCTACGCCGTTTCCCGGAACGCGATGCACCTACCACGATTGATCAAATGTTGTTTCGCAAGCCCGCTTGAATGCATTTCAGCTCTAGAGGCGGTAAACGCCACATCGGGCGCACCATAGCTCCGCGCACCATTCGCGTCCACCCGCGAATCGCCGGATTCCCTACTTGCTCTAGACCGCTATTGGGTACGCCCAGGAGTACCCGCGGTCGGCCCCGGATCGCTTGGCGCACCAGGAGGCTCGCGAGATGCAGCGTCTGTGGCAGCACCCGCCGCCCCAGCAGCAGCGTCCGCAGCATCGACGGCGCCAGCAGCAGCGTCCCTTGCAGCATCGACGGCGCCAGCAGCAGTGTCTCTAACATAAGGGGGGGAAGCCGCTGGGCTATTCTCGGCCGGAGCCTTGCTTAAAGGGGGCTTTGTTGATTGGGTTTCCGGCGCGTCGTGCTTGGAACACGATGCCGCGAAAAGCAAAGCAGCGGCCATCAGCGAATGGCGGAAGACAGTTCGGCACCAGTGTGGCATTGTTCTACTCCTTCAATTCACTTTACTGAGCATCCGCCTTCTGGCTAAGATGTACCCGAGAAGCGTGTGAAGGCGAAGCATCGATACCTGTAATGGAGGCACGCGACAATATGCCGATTTTCGTGCGTCCCGTCAACGTTAGGCAGACGGCTTCCTCGGAATGGGTCTCGCTATTGGCGTGACGTGTGTTACGTGTGCCTTTCGCACATAGGTACCATCGAGCCGAAACGGAGCGCACCGCCTCAGAGCGCAACTCCGAAGGGCAATGGACTTGACCGAGCGGCGCAATCTACAAGCAATCTGCAGTTTGACGTTTGATCGTCACGTGCAGACTTCGATCGAAAGCAAAAGCATTAACTCAACTTTAGACACCGACAGCTCCGCCGCGCCACTCCGAGTGGGAGACGCGATGGGGACTAAACAGCGATGAAACGAGTGAGGCTACGGGGACAAGCGGTGCTACAAGCGCAAGCGCGGGTCGTTGCGCTGTTGCGGGAAGGCGAATTGTTGGGACTTGCGATCGAAACCATCGCGGAAGGCCAGTCCAGTAAATTCGATACGCAGCCATTGTGCTACCAAACCAGCGGTGAGCGGTTGTTTGAGCCGCCAGGGTGCGACGGCTTGCATCGGGAACGCATCGTGAACGGCGAGGCTCAACAACTGAGCGAGACACCAGGCAGTAGAACGCATCTGCATCCACAATTCCAGCGTGGTGCGCGACTGCTGCCACAGGTTGCTGATGCCCCACCAGCGCTTCAGATTGTGAAACAAGGGTTCGATACCCCAGCGGCGGGCATACAGGCGCACGATGGTTTCGGCGCTCAGATTGGTCTTGGTGGCGAGCAACAGACGCGGTGTGCTCCAGGAGTTGTCTTTCTGGTCGAAGAACTGGCACAACACGGCGCGCACCGGCGTGGCATTGAGGAAGCGCGCCAGCGCCACGACCGAGCGCAGTCGCAGCAACTGCTCTTGGCCGTAGAGTGTCAAGCGCAGTTCGGTGAGTGGCAAAGCGTTGAGCGCTGCGGCGTTCAAACGCTGCCCGTAAATGCGGGGCCGACCCCGTCGTGGCGCAGCCGATTGCTCTGGCCTCAGGAACAACGCGGTATCGCGGCGCGCCTGCCCAATGACGCGCAGCTGGCGCTGCAGCAACGGCCAAACCAGGCGCGCGCGCATGAACCAGGCGTCGAAGAGCACCCGCAGCGGCTTGCCAGCCAGCGGGGCAAGAATGCGAACCAGCACCAAGGCGATCTGCAATTTGTTGCGATTGCCGGTGGCCGGCACCAAGCGCGAGAGAATCGGCAGCACCAGCCTGCTCGCGCCGTTGCCCAGCACACTCACGCCGAGGGTGATCCAGCACTGCGAGAGCAGGAACTGCGGCCGGTTGCGCTTCTTGCTGTGATCGTGACGCACGGCACAACCGGGCGCCGAGCGCGAAGAGCGCGGCACCAGCGTATCGTCGATGACCAGGGTAATCACCTCGAAGGGCAACAGCGAGAGCACCAAGCGAAACAGCGCTTGGGCCAGTGGCACGGTGCGAATGCTGCCGCGTTCGAGCAGTTTGTAGTACGTGCTCCAGTGTTTGCGCCGCCAGATGGCGCCGATGCAGCGGGTGACCCAGTCTTCCGGAGAAACCAGACAGCCGCAGAGCAGCTCGATAAAGCTTGCGCGCGAGCGGATGGGAACGGCGGGCAGAAGAAAGGTGATCCATTCGGACAGACACAAGCGCACAAGATTGGGCAAGGACATGAGCGATCGCCCCGAGGTCGAAAACGATCCTCATTGGCCGCCGCGCTGAAGGCGCGAAAAGCGCGCCTTCAGCGCGGCGGCCACACGACTGCGATTTCACGTCAAGTGTTTTTGCCATTTCCTGAAAATATTCTTCGCAGAGACCCGTCCTGTGAACGCTCAGTTGTCCCTGCGAATGTCTAAAGTTGAGCAAAAGCATTAATTAACTAGCCAATACTAGCTTTCCGACAGAGAGCGATAGTCCATGCGTTTGATTGCGTACCCTCGTTTGTTTGCTGCCTTTCGCAGTCTTGGGCACAAATTCTGGCTCACCTTCTTTCTGGCTTGCGGCCTGGCCATAGGCGCAGAGGTTCTGATTGAGAAGCTACTCCATTCGACCCACGATCCAGGATTTGCCGCCTCGATAGTCACGGCGACTGGGCTGTACCAGCGAATTGTGACTAAACCGCGACATCCCGTGATCAAGTACACGACGATCGTAGAAATCAATTCAGAGCTAGACATACCTACAATTAGCTCGTCGAATGTATGTGCCCAGCGGGCGTTCTTGGCTCGTTTGCTTTGGCGCATTAGCGATGCCTCTCCTAGCATGATCGTCATCGATAAGTACTTTGGGCGGGACAGCTGCTCACTTGACGACGATGGGACTCGGGCACTAGTGCGCGCAGTCCAAGAGATCCGAAGGCGTCACCCTCTTGTAGTAGGAGTCAGAGTCAAAGAGTTGCGCTCAGGACAGCGAGGAGCGAGCTATATCGAGCCATCTCTTGACTTCGGCAAAACAGCACCACCGCCCCAAGAAGGCATCCTCAACATTGCGCGCGACAACCGGAAACTACCTCTCCAGTGGAGGGTGTACTCGAGCGCGGAGGAAGCAACCTCAAGCGCTCCAATAACTAGAGATACGTTGGCATTGACGGTGGCTAAACTGCACGACCCCAAATTGTTTCTGAAGTATCCTAAGCTTGAACAAATGCTGGCCCATGGTGCACAACCTTTTATTGGTTTTCTCCGCCCAGAGGCGTTTGGGCTGTCTCACATGTATGCGAGTGAAGTTCTCTGCGGCCAGCGCCTGGCGAAAGATGAGAAATGGCAGGACTGTGAGAAAACAAAGACTGATCCTGGGATCCTGCGAAATCGCATTGTTCTAATTGGAGAGAATGACGGGGATAGAGATCAACACGTTAGTATCTTAGGTCGTATTGCGGGCCTTTACCTCCAAGGCAACTATATCGAGGCTTTGCTTGACGATCGCTACTACGCCGCAGGCGGCGCCGTACTCGACTACGGCTTTGCTTTTCTGTTTCTTCTTTGCCTTGAACTGATCTTGATCGTGTGCCACGGACAAATTGTTCGCGCCATCATCATGATCGTCGGGCTACTAACGCTGACATGCCTCATCTTGTACCTGATTCTCATGTTCCTTCATGTTTACATAGATCCCTTGCCGGTAAGTCTCACCGGTGTCGTCATCAAGATACTTCACTTAGCATCAGCCTATGCGCAGCGGGCAGTGCTACCGGGTCGAACCCATTAGACCAGCGATGTCGTTAAGAAAGCCCTTCCTCGGGCAGCAGCGATCGTTGCTATTACTGTAATGCTGTGATTCTTCGAAAGCAACATGTTGAAGAGAGACCCCTCTTCAGTAGTGTCCCAACCTTGAGTAACTCCTCCGATCTAAGTTGTTGGGGCCGAGTAAGAAACCGATAATTTGTTGGTTCTGGTCTTGGGCAGCGTCAGAAATTCTGTGTAGGCAGTTTGGGTTTAAGAAGTTAGTTCAGAATAAATCTTTCCTCGAACCTCGAACTGTAACGCATATTCCTGCTCCGGGCCGAGTAGTCGGCCGCCGCCACCATGATCGTCAGCCCTGCCAAGACCGATCCGCTGACCGGCAAAAGCGAATAGCTGGAGATCAAGAACGCCAACGGCGAAGTGATCGGCGTACACAGCCTTGCGAGCGGCGTCCCAACTTGGCTAGGGCAGCTACTTGCCCCTAGCGGTTCAGGCAGCGAGCGGCTCATACGCCGAGTGGAAGTTCGTGCATCGGCCGTAGTCGCGCGCGAACATAACGCACGTTAGGCTGCCCGGAAGCCGCCGTTGGTGAGCGTCAACTTGTGGCCGTTCCAGTTCGAATTGCCAGCTGAAATGAGCGTCAAGGTCCCCTGCAACCCGGCAGCAAACGCGTGGTCGCCATCGGCGAATTCCGTCTCGATACGTAGGCACCTCTTCCGCATTCTTCGCAATCGTCGCGCTATAGACCGGTTCCCCTGCCTCGGCTTCTCATGCGATAGAACGCCCGTATACGGTTCCCGCGCCGGGCCGAGCGGTCGGCTGTCGCCATCATAATCGTGAGGCCTGTCAATATTGCGCTCAGCAGGCGCAAAGCGAAGGCGATCAAGTAGGCTGCCCCAGCGAGCGTGCCCAGGATCAGCGCGCCAAGCAGCGCTAACATTCGCCGAAGTAGTTTCATCGTTTCTCTCCCGCGTGGTTGGACCGTTGTCTCGCTTTGGTGAAGCGCGCCGCGCCTTCCTGAGACTCGTAGGTAACACGCCACTTCAACTTCTCGATCAGCACTTGCGCAAGGTCTTCTATCGTTTCGCCAGCTTGCAGCTTGCGCGCTACGCGGATGGCCTCTGCTTCCTCATGTACTGATCGATAGCGCCAAATGCCGCCCTGCAGAAACACGAAGCGATAGCCGTTCTCATCTTTCGTGTTGCCGACCTTGTACAAACCGGGTTGCACGATCGCGAACTCGAAGTCGCCGAACTTGCCGGTGTGTGATCGGCGCGTGGCTGCACCGTGGACAAACTCGTAGAGCGGGCCGGACGGCCGGCGTGATGCCGAGCACGTGCCAGACAAACGGCTTCTTGTATCCCGAGAACTGATGGAACTGCCAATTCAACATTGCTGCACCTGTTGCGACATACGGAAAGCAAGTACGGTCACTCGAAGTTCACTCTCGTGCGCAGCGGCATATCGATGCGCCCGTTGATCGATTCGCATTCGATACCACGATTGCGCGGGCGGCGCAATACTAACTACGAGGCCGAGTTAGCTTGGAGCTTACCCGGGGTGCGGGGCTAGACTCATTGCTCGTGCAACCAGCGCATGCCAGGCGGGTGTCGTTCCGACTCTCGGGATGGGGCAGCCTGGCATGCGAGGAGGGCTATCGATGCGAGCGGTCGGAGGGTTGGTCGTCTTAATGATATTGGTCGGATGCGGTGGCTGGCGTATGCAAACGCAGGCGTCGGCGCCAAAGCCGGTACCGTTAAAGTACCGGTTCGACTACACGGTGAGCAACGCGGCGCCGATCTCATTGCTGCGGGTATTCGACGATGGCGGCAGCACTTACTTTCAGTTTCGAGGTAACCCGCCTGAGGCGCTGGTTATCAGCGCGGAAACGGCCAGCGGCGAATCGGTCATCCCGCATGAGAGCATGGGCAGCTACGCGGTGATTCGCGGCGTGTATCGGCAGAGCAGTATTGCCTCGGCCAACCAACCGGTGGCCGCACGCAAGCTTGGGGAGATCGCGCCGATGGCGAACATCGGGCCGGTGGTGCTGCCAAAGCCGATCCCGCAGGCTGCGGTACCGGTTAAATCCGAGCCCGTGCCGGTGCTCAGGCAAGAATCCGCCGCCAGCGCGACAGTGCTGCATACGATTCGGTTCGCTCGTAACTCGTCGCGGTTGGGTCCGCGCGGCAAGAGCGATCTGGCAGCCGTATTGAGCGACGCAAACCGTGCCTCAGAGATCGAAATCCGCGTACGCCCCTTTTATCTAAACGAACGGGCGAGCATCCGCCTGGCAGAAGCGCGGGCAGCAACAATCCGTGAAGCACTCTCGGCGGCGGGCGTGGACGGATCAAGCATTCGCATCGACACTCAAAGCGCCGCCCAGCCGCTGGTCGCGGAAGTCCTCCTGCGCGGCGCCGAGCAACGCAGCGCAGATCAACCGTCTACGGCAACCATCGTCAGCACCGGCCCACTCCTCCAGGCCGCCGAGCATCGCCCCAGTCGGGCTGCGATGGTTGCCACCCATCTTGTGCAAGGAGCGTCCAAATGAAGATCAAAGTTACCCATGCTGCCGCAGCTCTCACGGCCATCTGTATTGCCCCAGCCCATGCCGATCAGTGGGGCTGCGAAGTGCTGCTTTGTCTATCAAACCCTGCGGGGCCGACGGCGGTGGCTGAATGTAAGCCGCCGATTCACAGGCTTTGGCGTCATCTCGCTCGCGGTCATTCGTTTCCGTCCTGCGAGATGGCGCGAGGCCCGAACGGCGCTTCCTACGCCAAGCGGGGATTCAGCTACTACGATTCGTGCCCGGCGGGAACGCAGCCGCTCGCCAGCGGGGAGCAAGCGGCGCGGGCGGGATCGGTGCGAACCGTCGGTGCGCGGTCGATCTATGGCACCAGTGGTGCCACTTACGTTGGCATAGGAACCGGTGACGGCTACTTTCCAAATGATCGAAGTGGCGGGCTTCCGCCAAAAGTTTGCGTCGGAAACAAAGTCGGAACGACATCAGTTAACTATGACGCGCGCTCGTCCTATCAAGTCTCGATCTACGATCGAATCGTCACGCTTGCGCCGCAACGATCACCGCGCTGCATTGACGTGTATATCAACGATGCGTTTTATCAGCGCGTGCGGTGGTAAAGGTTCGTCGTTTAAACCGGTATCTTGCAGCACGCACTCCCCCTCCTTGCTGCGTCACACACCTAGCCACGAAGCGCGCAAGATCACTCCCATAGGCACACCGGTGACCGAACTCCTTTCAATTGAGTTTCTCCAAGCCCTGACCGGGCGGAAGACGCGCAAGAAGATGCAAGAGTGGTTGCGCGCGGAGGGCTTCGTGTTCCGTGTCGGTGCCGACGGTTATCCACGAGTCGATGTTGATCACTACCGCCAGCGCATGCACTCTTCGGAGAGCACGCATCCTCGGCCCAAACCGCGGCTGGACGCGCTACGCGAATATGTCAGCTCGCGGAGATCAAAGCCAGGCCACCCCCCAAACGATTCGTAGGAGCCTCACTATGGGCCGCCGCCGACTATCTCGGCTGGATTTGCCGCAGCGTGTGTATTTTATTCACGGTGCGTATTACTTTTTCGTAAAAGGGGGAAAGCCAATTCATCTGGGGCGAGACTTTGCCGTTGCCATGGCCCAATGGGCTTCGCTCGTCGGTACGCCTAAGCAGCTCGCCACCCTTGCGGATGTCATGGATCGATATCTACTGGAGGTAGCCCCTCTGAAAGCTCCAAGAACATACAAGGACAATATCATCGAGATGCGCTTGTTGCGGGCAGCCTTCGGGCACATGCGGCCAAATGAAGTGACGCCACCCGACGTGTATGCCTATATGGACGCGCGCGGCGCGCCAGTACGCGCCAATCGCGAGAAAGCGCTGCTTTCAAGCGTTTTCAGTCATGCCATCCGTTGGGGCGTAGCCGCAAGCAATCCGTGTCGACTTGTGAAGCGCAACCCGGAAAAGCGACGCGAGAGGCTGCCGGAAGTAGTTGAGTTGCGCGCCTTCAAGGCTGTCGCGGGCGAGTTCCTTGCGGCGTACATAGATCTCAAGTACATGACCGGGCTTCGCAAGGGCGATCTGCTTTCCCTTAGGCTGGAAAACTTGACCGACGAAGGGATCGCCTTGCAGCAGAGGAAGAACCGTAAGCGCTTGGTTATTCTCTGGACACCCGATCTACGAGAGGTAGTGGCGCGAGCGCAGGCGCTGCCAAGGCGAGCAAAAAGCGCATATCTATTCGCGACGCACGCTGGGAAACCGTACTCAACCAGCGGTTTCGACTCGATTTGGCAGCGAACGATGAGACGAGCGCTGTCCTCAGGAATCTTGGCGCAACGATTCACCGAACACGATATTCGTGCGGCAACCGGTTCTGCCGATCCACAGAACGCGCAAGCACGCCTCGGTCAAAAGAACAAATCGAGCACCGACGCCTACTTGCGCTCTAAAGCGGTCACCCGGATCGAACCGCTACCGAAGAATATTTAACACTATCGCGAATATTTAGCGACGTTAGCAGGCACTGCCCGGGAAACTTGCATGAATGGTAGGTCGAGGGAGGCTCGAACTCCCGACCAACGGATTAAAAGTCCGCTGCTCTACCGACTGAGCTATCGACCCGCGTCGGATTATATTCGCGCGAGCGTCCCGGGTCAATTTGAGAGCGTCGTTCAAAGCGCTCGAGGTGATGTGGCAACGCTCATTTGCGCGCAGATTGGTAGAGCGTTACGTCGGCGACACCTGCCTCTGCGAACCCTCTGCGCCGAATCGCGCACGAGTCGCACGTGCCACACGCGAAGCCGTCATCATCGGCTTGGTAACAAGATACTGTTTCCGCGAGATTCACGCGCATGCTAATTGCCTGCTTGATAATCTGCGCTTTCGTCAGATGCAGAAGTGGCGCGTCAATACTAATGCGCGCGCCTTCAAGCGCCGCCTTGGTAGCAAGGTTGGCCATTTGCTGAAATGCGGCGAGATATTCGGGACGGCAATCGGGGTAACCGGAGTAGTCCACCGCATTTGCACCAATATAGATGTGCTGAGCCTTGAGAACTTCCGCCCAGGCAAGTCCCAAGGCGAGAAAAATGGTGTTGCGCGCCGGCACGTAAGTTACCGGCACACCGTCATCAATATTGGTGCTCGCCTGCGGAACTTCGATCTTGTCGCTGGTCAGCGCAGAACCACCAAAGGTGCGCAAATCAAGCTGGATTAGCCGGTGTTGCACCTGTCGCGCGCGAGCGATCCTTTTTGCGGCAGCCAATTCGGCGCGATGCCGCTGACCATAGTCGACTGATAGGGCATGGCACTCGCAGCCGCGTTCCTGTGCGTGCGCCAGCGTTACTGCCGAATCAATGCCACCGGAAAGCAGGACGACGCCGCGAGACATAAGTATCCAACTGATCTCCGAGTTCGGATAACCAGCTACTTCTTCAGCAAAGTGAGTCGAGTTTTCGCTTTGGCCGCCGCGTCCGAGGCGGGAAACTTTGCGATGACTTCCTCCAACATCTCCCGCGCAGCCGCATAGTCGTTCTGTTCGACATGAATACTTGCGATGTTGAGCATCGCGTCCGGCACCTTTGCAGAGTCAGGATGGCTCTTGATCAAGGCTTGGTTGCTCTGCAGGGCTTTGGCAAAGTCGCGTTGATTGAAATAGCTGACGCCAATCCAGTACTGCGCATTAGGCGCCAGCGCGCTGCTTGGATACTTGTCGGCGAACGTTTGAAACGACGCTACCGCGCCTGGGTAGTTACCACCGCGAAACTGACGCAATGCTTCATCGTAGAGTTTATTCTCGGCCACAAGATCGCGGGCCGCGGGTTTACCATCCGCCGGGGTTGCGGTTGCAACGCTTGTCGTCGATGGTCCCGTAGCAGGGGCACCGGCACCGCCTGTTGCGGCGGCAGTAGTGTTGACGGCGGAGCTTGTACCGGCAGCGGTCGCGGCGAGCGGTGCCGTCACGTTTGCACCCGCTGTACTTGAAGCCTGCGCTGCAGGCGCATTGCTAGCCGCGCTCGTCGGAGCAGAGTCGGCTGCTTCGGTTGCGGCGCTTTCCTCCTCGGCGTCAGCCGAATCGTTACTCCTTTCGTCAAGCTCGCTGCTCTTGGGCACCTGCTCTAGCCGCTTGAGCCGATCAACTAAGTCGGAGTAGGCGCTCTTTTCGCGCTTCTCCGCTTTGTCGAGTTGATTGCGCAAGAGCTCCAACTCGCCGCGCATCTTGTTTAGATCAGCGTTTAGGGTTTCGACCTGACTGACCAACTCAAGCAAGCGCGATCCCGCTAGCGCGCTGTCAATTTTGCCGAGGCGTTGCTCGATTAAGCCCGCCTGCTCCTTGTCATGCTGCTGTGCTTGCGCAAGCGCTTCCTTGATCTGAGTAAGCTGCTGCATTTGCACCTGCAGATTCCGAATTGAGTTCTGCATGTTCTGCAGCTGCAGTTGCGTTGCTTGATCGGCCTGCGCGATGTGAAAACGCCCCTCGCTATTCTCAACGGTTTGGTTCGCGGGGGCTTGCGGAGAAAAAATCGCCGCGGCAGCGCTAAGCGCTACCGCGGATGTCGCTACACGATACTCAACAATCACTGCTCGTTCGAGTAAAGAATATCTGCGCGTCGGTTCTCACGCCACGCTTCTTCATTGTGTCCGACCGCGCGCGGCTTCTCTTCACCGAGGCTAACCGTTTCGATTTGGCGCTCAGGTACGCCAAGCACACTCATCATCTTACGCACGGCGTCCGCGCGTCTCTGCCCGAGCGCGAGATTGTATTCGCGACTACCGCGCTCGTCCGTGTTGCCCTGGAGCATGATGCGCATATTCGGATTGTCGAGCAGCATGCGCGAATGCGCTTCAACAACCATTCGATAGGGCTCTTCCACCACAAAGCTATCGTACGCGAAATAGATACTGCGCTTAGATAGCGGGCTGTTCGGATCCTTCATCGCTGCGAGGCCCGCCGCACCCGCCAAGCTGCCGGGAGGATAGCCCCCCGCGCCCGGTGCGCCTGGGCTGCCCGCCCCACCATTCGCCCCAAGCGATCCATCGCTGCCTGCTCCACCTATCGGCGTGGCCGGCTGTACCGAAGCTACCGCGCCGCCTGCGGGAGTGGTCTGAGCAACATCGCCCGGCTGCTGCATGTCACCCTCGGTGCCAATCGTGGTATCGGGTGGCAGACCGCTGCGATCCTCGATCGCCGCTCTGTCTTCGGTTCCTCGTTTGACCCCTTTCTTCGCACAGCCAACTGCTACGACTGCCAACAACACCAGCAGCAATACTCTTTTCATTACGACACTCCTATCGTTGCCAATTTGCAATGCTCACATTTTCCACTGCAACCACCCTATTGTGCAATGCCCTTACCCATGTTTCAGTCAATTCCGTCACCGGGCACTCGCCGTAAAACCACAGCACCGGCTCATCTGAGTGGCCCCCACGTGGGTTCGCGCACGTCTGCAGCCTGTGTAAACAATCGTTGCCGCACCCGGCCATCGTTCGAAACCGTGGCGAGCACTCCGCGCCCGCGCACTTGAGTCGCGTACAAAATCATCTTGCCGTTGGGCGAAAAACTCGGCGATTCGTCCTCGTCGGTATCGGTCATGACTTGCGGTTGACCGCCGTTCAAATCTTGCTGCATCACGCGAAAGCTATTGCCATCTTGCTGAACATACACCAACTTAGTGCCGTCTGGGCTAAAGCGCGGTGATACGTTGTAGTTGCCAGAAAAAGTTAGCCGCTCGACGTTACCCCCCGCAGCGGGCACGCGATAGATCTGCGGACGCCCGCCTCGATCGGAGGTAAAGGCGATGTACTTGCCGTCGGGAGAAAATACCGGTTCCGTATCGATGCTAGGGCTAGAGGTCAAGCGCGCAGGGCTGCCGGAGCCGTCCGCGTTAACCAAGTAAATCTGGGAGCTGCCGTCTTTCGTGAGCGTCACGGCCAGTCGCTTGCCGTCGGGCGCCCACGCCGGCGCACTGTTTGAGCCTTTGAATGCGGCCGCCTTTAGACGCGTGCCGGTAATAATGGATTGCACCATGACGATCGGCTTGCGTTCTTCGAACGTCACGTAAGCCAATCGATTGCCGTCCGGCGCCCACTTCGGCGAGATGATTGGTTCGCGCGATTCGAGAATTTTTTGCTCGCCGTACCCGTCGGCATCGGCGATCATCAGCCGGTAGATCGGCCCTTCCTTGACGATATAGGCGATTTTGGTGCTAAAGACGCCGCGCTCTCCGGTCAACGACTGGTAGACCTCGTCTGCGATCTTGTGCGCGGTGGCACGCGACTGGCCCGGCGCGATGGTAAACGCCAAGCTCTTCAGCACGCGCTCGCGCAGCACGTCAGCCAGGTAGAACACGATCTCCACTCTGCCCGCCGCCAGCGGCGTAACCTTGCCAAACACCAAGGCTTCTGCGCCCTTGTCACGCCAAGCGCGGCTCTCTACGTCTTTCGGTTCGACCGGTTGCGCCGCACCGGCATCCACCTCTTTAAACAGGCCGGTGCCGAACAAATCCGACTTAATGACAGCGGATAGGCTCTGCGGCAAAGAGCCTTCGGACTTAAACGCCGTCACCGACAGAGGCAACTGCTTTAGCGCCTGCGTAGTGATTTCGATAGTGAGCTCTGCGTTTGCTCGAATGGCAACGCCCATGCAACACAATAAAAGCAGCCGCGCGATCGCGTGCATCGTTTTATCTCTCCAAAGCGCCAGCGGTGAATTTTAGAGTAATTTGCTTCATCTGTTGAAAAGCCTTGTCGTTGTTCTTCGGCAACGGCAGCGGTTGCGAGCGCTTAATCGCCAACTCGACCGCCTCTCTGAACTCGGGTCCGCCCGAACTGCTGTCGAGCCGGATGTCGGCCACGGTGCCGTCGGGCAATAGCGTAATCTTGAAGGTGGCGCTATCCGTGTCGCGCACGCGGCCAGAAGGTTTGGTATTGCTCAGAATCTTCTCGCGTATGCGCGCCGCGTACTCGCCAACTAAGGACTTCAGCGCGTCTTGTTCCGCAATGCGCGCCCGTTCCTCCGCTTCGGCTTTGGCCAACTGCTCGTGCCGCTCTTGTTCCTGCTTACGCAGCGCCTCCTCGCGCTTGCGCTCCTCTTCCTCTGCCTTGCGACGCGCTTCTTCCTCTTCTTTGGCGCGCTCTTCCGCTTTGCGCTTCTCTTGCTCGATCTTGCGCTCTTCCTCTTCCTTTTGGCGGCGCTTCTCGTCTTCTTCGCGCTTCTGCAGTTCTTGCCGTTTTTCTTCTTCCGCCTTCGCTAGCTTTTCACGAAGCTTCTCCTCCGAGTCCTGCTTTTCTTCTTCCAGTTTACGTTTCTGCTCCTCGGCGAGTTTCTTTTCCTCTTCGAGTTTGCGTTTTTGTTCCTCGGCCTTTTTGCGCTCCTCCTCGATTTCGCGTCTGTGTTCCTCGGCTTTCTTCTTGTCCTCGGCCAGCTGGCGCTTGTGCTCCTCCGCTTGCTTTTTCTCCTCTTCGAGTTTGTCGCGCTCACGTTGCAGCTTTTCCAAGCGCTCCTTCATCTCCTTTTCTTTCTCGGAGAACTCTTTTTCGCGCTTCTCGCGCTCGGCCTTGGCTTGCTGTTCGCTTATTTCGCGGTCTTTCTCAAGGCGTTCCTTTTCGCGCCCCAAGCGCTCTTTTTCGAGCTTTTCTTTCTCGCGTTCAAGCTTTTCTTCATCTTTCTTGAGCTTCTCCATCTCGAGTTTACGCGCAAGCTCTTCTTTCTCGAGACGCTGACGCTCTAGTTCTTCTTGCTTCTTCTTCAGCGCAATTTCCGCCTCAAGCTCAGCCTTGGTCGGCTTTGGCTCAGGCTTGGCCTTCGGCTCAGGTTTCGGCTTTGGCTCCGGTTTGGACCGATCCTTGGGACTTGGTTTTTTCGGATCCGGCTTCGCCTCCGCAAGCTTAGCGGGTGCCGGTACCTTGATCGCCGCTTCAGGCTTCTTCGCCTCTGGCGGCGGTTTAGGTAGCGGTTCCAGTCTTCGTTCTAGTTTCGGTGCCACGGCAGGCTCGGGCGGCTGCGCACGTGCCGGGGGAAGGCTCTCCCAAAGTTCGACCGCCATCGGCGCGATCACTTGGTTCTGCCAGCGCAGCCCGAACACCAGCAGCGCAAAAAACAACAAATGCACCACGACAGCGAGAACACCGGCAGGCAGCTCGCCGGGTTCGCGCCGTTTCCTTCGCACGACCGGATCGAGCGCAGGCCGTTCTGCCGCATCGTCGCGCCCAAGCGGTGGAGGATTCCCGCCATGACCCTGCCCCGCGCCGTCGCCACGCACACGGGCCGCAACTGGATATCGGTTTGCCCAGCGATTGCGGCTCAATTCGACCTCGGCTGCGCCAGCAGCCCGACTCGCTTGACGCGCGCTTGTTGCAGCATATCCATGACTTTCAGCACTTCTTCGTAGCGCACGGCCTTGTCGCCGGCGATCACAACCGGTTGACTGGGGCGCTTGACCTGCTTGGCCTTGACGATACGCGCCAACTCAGCGCGCGAAATACCACGTTCTTCCGTCTCGCCTTCCGCTCGGTCGCGGATCAGCAGATTCGCCTCCGCAGTCACCGAAATCTCAATTGGGTCCTCCACCGTACTGAGTCCTTGACCAACCTGCGGCAGTTCAACTTGGCCCGGATTGATCAGCGGCGCGGTAACCATAAAAATCACCAGCAGTACCAGCATCACGTCGATATACGGCACGACGTTGATCTGGTTCATCAAGCGCCGCGGTTTGCGCAGCGACGAGCCCGTGGCCATGGCTTAAGCCACCACCGGATGCAACTGTCGCTGCAGAATGTTGGAAAACTCTTCCATAAAGCTCTCGAAACGAATCGACAAGCGGTCGATTTCGCTCGAATAGCGGTTGTACGCCACCACCGCCGGAATCGCCGCGAACAAGCCGATGGCGGTAGCGATCAGTGCTTCGGCGATACCTGGGGCCACATGCGCCAGTGTAGCTTGGCCCACGTTCGCCAGGCCCCGAAACGAATTCATAATGCCCCACACCGTGCCGAGCAGACCGACGTACGGGCTGACCGAACCGACCGAAGCAAGAAAACTCAAATGTGATTCCAGGTGATCCATCTCGCGTTGATAGGTTGCGCGCATGGCGCGGCGCGTGCCGTCCATCACCGCGCTGACATCGATGCCCTGCTGGCGGCGATGCTTCAAGAACTCGCGAAAGCCTGCCTCGAAGATCTTTTCCATGCTGCCGGGATCGTGGCGTCCGCGCGTCGCCTGCTGAAACAGCGTATTGAGATCCGAGCCGCCCCAAAAACTGCGCTCGAACGAGTCCGTCATCGTCTGCGCGCGCTTGATGGCAAATAGTTTTAGAAAGATGTACCACCACGACAACATCGAACCGACCAACAAGATAAACATGACGAGCTTGACCAGCGGGCTCGCATTCAACAACAGCGTGATTAACGACAAGTCAGTATTGATCACTCAAGCTCTTCCAATTTGGCTATTAACGCAGGCGGAAGCATTTTGGGTTTGAACGAGGCACTGTCGACGCAAGCGATGCTGACGTTGGCACGCGTCAACTTTTCGTTTTGCCGCAGCACGTCCTGGCTCAGGAGTATCTGGTAGGCGCTACGGCCCGTCGGCGTGGCCGTCACCTGCAATTCATCGTCCAAGCAGGCTGGCCTGATGTATTTCACGTCGACCGCTCGTACGATGAACAGCGCACCATGTTCCCGCTCGAAGCTTGCATGTTCGAAGCCCAGCTTACGTAACCATTCCGTGCGTGCCCGTTCCATGAAGCGCAGATAGTTGGCGTAATAAACCACGCCCCCGGCATCTGTGTCCTCATAGAACACCCTTACCGGCCAGGTAAATAGGTATTTTTCGGTCCCGGCGGGTGTCAGTACTGCCTCCTTGCGGCTGCCGAATTTGACCACAAACTCCCGGGTGTTTACAAGAGTTGGCCGCTACTGCCGGGCACCGGGCCGGGCCCAAAGCCGGACGGCAAGCCTAAGTGTTGGTAGGCCAGCGGCGTTGCCATCCTGCCCCGCGGGGTACGCTGCAAGTAGCCTTGCTGGATCAAATACGGTTCCAGCACATCTTCAATAGTGCCACTTTCTTCGCCGATCGCCGCCGCCAGATTGTCCAGGCCAACGGGCCCGCCGTTGAACTTCTCGACCACAGCCAGCAACAGCTTGCGATCCATGATGTCGAACCCGGCGGCGTCCACTTCCAGCATTTTCAAAGCAGCATCGGCGACTTCGCGGTCAATGGTTCCTTTCGCTCGTACCTCCGCGAAGTCGCGCACCCGCCGCAGCAAGCGGTTCGCAACCCGTGGTGTGCCGCGTGAGCGGTGTGCGATCTCGCGCGCGCCCGCCGCATGGATCGGCACATTGAGCAGACTGGCCGAACGCGTCACGATGCGGGTCAGCTCTTCCGGCGTATAAAACTCCAAGCGCGCGACGATGCCGAAACGATCGCGCAAGGGGTTGGTCAACATGCCGGCGCGGGTGGTGGCGCCCACCAGCGTAAACGGCGGCAAATCGAGCTTGATCGAGCGCGCCGCCGGCCCCTCGCCAATCATGATGTCGATTTGATAGTCCTCCAGCGCCGGATAGAGAATTTCTTCCACCACCGGCGAGAGGCGATGGATCTCATCGATAAACAGCACATCGCGTGGTTCGAGGTTGGTGAGCAGCGCCGCTAAATCGCCTGGGCGCTCCAAAACGGGGCCAGAGGTCTGGCGTAGGTTCACCCCCATCTCGCGCGCCACGATGTGCGCCAGCGTGGTCTTGCCCAGCCCGGGCGGGCCGAACAGCAGCACGTGATCGAGCGCTTCGGCGCGCTTGCGCGCCGCCTCGATGAAGATTTGTAGCTGGCCGCGAATCTTGTCCTGACCGACGTAATCGTCCAGTTGGCGCGGACGCAGCGCTCGCTCCAGCTCTTCTTCCGGCGCGCTGCCGCTCGCCGAGATCAGGCGCTCAGATTCGATCATTCTACGGCCAGTATACAGTCATGATACAGGGTAGAAAAGACTTTCACGCAAATCATCTATGGAGTATAGATTAGTTGCGAACGACGAGTAGCGATCGACGAAGCATACACGCTATGCGGTTGCCCTACTTGGCGCATCCACAGAAGATAGGAGCAAGGCCATGGCGAACATACCGGCATGCCTGGCCGGTACGAAGCGCTCAGCCCTACCCCGCCTTAGCGCGCCGGTACTCTTCCACCAGCGGCCGCACCACGCGCGCGCCTTCACCGGCGACCACATCACGCATGCGCAGCACCGTTGTGTCAATTTCGCGCGTGATCATGCCCGTCACCTTCTGAATCACGCTCACGAAATACTTGCGCCCGAGCTGCGAGACCGCGAAGGCCTGGCCGTCCGGGTTGTCGCGCACGTTAAAGCGCATGTCGCGATCCTCATCGTGATAGAGCGTCTGCATGTTGCGCAACTCTTGCTCGACGCCGGGAACATTTTCCTTGAGCTTGCCTGTGAAGCTGTAGGCGCCCATCACGTAGACTGACACCATGTGATCGACGATCTGAATTTGCTTCTTGCCGACTTCAGTCGAAAAGTGCGCCAGCAACGCGTCGACATCTTCGGGCGCGAATTCAGCGCTGTTCAGAGCTACCCACTGGGGCGTCAACCAGCGCAAATCGGCAAAACGCCGGCCATAATCCTGCATCAACGGCGCAACCAACTCCTGTTCGGCACGCTGCCAATTCGCATTCGCGGGGTTCCAATCCGGGCCCAGGTTCTGCTCCTTGCCCATGCGCGCGAGCAGATCGCGCGCGGCAAACAGTGCTTCCTGTTTGAGATAGAGTTGGCCAACCGCAATCGCAGTCTTAAGTTCATGGTGCTTAACCAGATCGCCAATTTTGGCCGGGTCAGCGGCAGAGACGGAAACAGAAAAAACTAAAGCAGCCGCAGCTGCAAGGCGGACCAGAACTGAATCTTTCATGATGCTCCACGAGTTACCGGCAACGCGCCGACGATCAAAGTGAATTATAGCGATGCCGCCGTGAGCCTAGGCTTTGCCCAACATTTTCAGCGCATGGCGGATCGCTTCGCCCACGCTCAAGCCGGGCGGGATCTGCTTGACCACAGGCTGAACTTCCCTCTCGTGGTAGCCCAAGGCGGCCAGCGCGTTGGTTACGTCCTGATAGCCGGCCGCCGCGCCGCCGCCCACAACCTCTACCGAACCAGTGGGCAACTTGAGCTTGTCGCGCAATTCCAACAGCAAGCGCTCGGCGGTCTTCTTGCCGATGCCAGGGATCTTGGTAAGCCTGCCGCTATCTTGGCGCGCGACCGCTTCGGCCAGATCGTTCACGCTCAGGCCAGAGAGCACCGCCAGCGCAACTTTCGGCCCAACACCGTTCACCCCTAACAACTGCCGGAACGCGCTGCGTTCGCCTTCGGTGGCGAAACCGAACAGCAGATGCGCGTCTTCGCGCACGACCAGATGCGTAAAGAGCGTGGTGCGCTCCTGATTGCTCGGCAGGTTGTAAAAGGTGCTCATCGGCACGCTCACTTCATAAGCGACGCCGTTCACATCCACCAGCACTTGCGGCGGGTTCTTCTCGACCAAGATGCCGGATAGACGGCCGATCATGCGCTAAGCAGCGAGTTCAATCGCTCACCTTCCGCTCATTTTTCACTCACTTTCCACTCACTTTCCAATGCCCCGGCAGCGCGCCCAGCACGCGCCCCTTGCGCACGCGCGTGCCGGTCAGGCCGAGTTGGCCAAGTTTGCCGCCGTGCGCGTGACAAATCGCCGCAGCCAGCGCATCGGCCGCGTCCGCCTGCGGTGCACGACTGAGCGCGAGCAGGCGGCGCACCATGTCCTGCACCTGGCGTTTGTCCGCGTGGCCGTTGCCGACCACCGCCTGTTTCACCTGCAATGCGGTGTATTCCGCCACCGTCAGATCAGCCAATACCGCAGCGCAGATGGCCGCGCCACGCGCCTGCCCGAGCAACAGCGTCGACTGCGGATTGACGTTGACGAATACCTTTTCGAGCGCCACACAATGCGGCTGGTGCTGCTCGATGACTTCTCTTAAGCCTCCTAAAATCGTCGCCACCCGCGCTGGAAGTTCGCCCGCCACACTGCGCACGCAACCGCTGCCGATATAGGTGAGCGTGTTGCCGAGGTACTCGATTACGCCGAAACCGGTAGTGCGCAAACCGGGGTCGATGCCGAGGATGCGTAAAGGAAAACGGTCAGCAGCGCGGTTCAGAAGAATGACGTTTCGCCCCGTGGGATTCACATCAAAGCACGACGCGCAGCGCTTCCTGCAGCGCGTGCTTGTAGGCGCGCTCTTTCAGCGCCGTGATGCGTTGGGCGCTGGTCGGTTTGCGGAACCAGCCGCCACGCGCCGATTTGTCTTCCAGGGTCTCGGGGTTTGCCGTCGCCCAGTGACCGCTTTTCACGTCGACCACCAGCATGCGCATACGCATGCGAACCTGCTCGGCTTCAAGCGGAATCTCTCCGCTGATCGGCCTCCAATCCGGCGCACCGGGCTTGCTGCTGCCGCCTTCCAGCAAAGGCCAGTAGACGATCAAAAAGTCGCTGCCGCCTTTGGCGGCCGTCAAGCGCAGTGCCCGCGAGAGATTGGCGCTTTCGCCCGCTTCGTTGCGCCGCTGAGCAAAGCCGGAAAAAGACGTCAGGGCGAAGAAATTCCCCGCCTCGCGCAGCATGATTTCGTCCGGTGCCGCCGCGCCTGCCTGGATCAGCATCACGGGCGCGCCGCGCTTGACCTGATTCTTGCCGCGCGGGCCGGCCGCTTTGGCAATTTCCTCCTCGCTCACGGCTTGTGCAGTGTCGAAACCGAGCACGTCAGTTTCAGTCAGCGCTACTTGCACTGCGGCCGGCGCGGGCTTCGCCGTAGCGGTATCGTCCGCGCCCGCCGGCTTGCTCGGTGCGCTGCTGCAAGCGTTCAGCAAACTCGCCAGCAACGCGGCGAGGACGATAGAAAGAACTTTGTTTGAGGCGAGCGTCATGAGCGTTCCGTTGAGAGGTTTGGCGAATCCCGCGCTCGACCTCATCTCAATCTTGTTCTTGTCGATATCTGCGGTACATTTTTGCCATCATGCCCGCGTTGCTCGGTACGTGGGGGACAAAACAAGTGCGGCTTGCCGCGAGCGTTTCTCCTAGCGCGCCGCATCTTGTCCAACCCAATACTAATCTCTGTATTAGCCTGACAGCAAAGACTGAAGCCATTGTCATGACCATACTCGTAATACCTAAGAATCCAAGGCCGCAGTCGTGTAGACGTTCTGCACGTCATCGATGTTCTCAATTGCGTCCAGCAGCTTCTGCATGCGCGTCGCCTCATCGCCGGCCAGCGCGGTTTCATTGAGCGGCTTCATGGTGATATCCGCCAATTCCGCCTTCAGTTTGGCGGCCTCGAGCGCTTTGCGCACCGCTTCGAAATCTTCCGGTGCACAAATTACCTCCACGCTGCCGTCGTCGTTGGAAACAACGTCCTCGGCGCCGGCTTCGATCGCCACCTCCATGACTTTGTCTTCACTGGTGCCGGGGGCAAACACAAACTGCCCGCAATGCTTGAATAGAAAAGCAACCGATCCTTCTGCGCCCATATTGCCGCCGTGCTTGGCAAAGGCGTGGCGCACATCGGCCACGGTGCGCGTTTTGTTGTCGGTCAGGCAATCCACCATCACCGCCGCACCGGCAATGCCGTAGCCCTCGTAGCGGATCTCTTCGTAGTTCACGCCGTCGAGTTCGCCTGCGCCACGCTTCATAGCGCGCTCGACGTTATCTTTCGGCAAATTGGCTTCGTAAGCCTTGTCTACTGCCAGACGCAGGCGCGGATTGTAGTTCGGATCGCCGCCGCCCAAGCGCGCGGCCACGGTGATCTCTTTGATGATGCGGGTAAAGATCTTGCCCTTCTTCGCATCTGCCGCCGCTTTGCGGTGCTTGATGTTCGCCCACTTACTATGCCCTGCCATGCCTTCTATATCCCCATTTGGCTCTAACTGCCGGGCTGACTACGGGCAAGGCCCGTTCAGCTTTGCTTCGATAATCGTTTTGACTTGTGCGCGGCCGTACATGGGCGGGTTGTAGTTGGTGTCAACTTCCCCCTTGTACGCGGAATCAAAACTGCCAGTAAACACACCCCGCGAAGTTACCGTGGAGTTGCGCAGCTTGCAGATCGATTCCGTCACGAACGCCTCGCCCTCGCGCTTGATAGTGGCGGATTCGCAATTCTCCTGCGGCGCACCCGAGCCCGCGCTAAGCGCGATATCGTCGCCGGCCGCGTCAATGCAAACTTTCTCCGTCATGGGCGGCTGGCCGCCTACTGCGGAAGAAATCTCCCACTGCCCGGACTTGCGCTTCGGCGCCTCGTCCGCGGCAACAGCAACGGCGCATGCGCCGGCCGCACACGCCGCAACCCAGACGCTCCATGGCCACAACTTCATGTCGTCAACCCCTCGCTTTGCGGATGCACATCGCTGGCGCGAAGCGCCAGCAAATTCAAGGCGCAATGGTAACATTCGACATCCCTCCCCTGCACATCCCGGAGCACTCCATGAGCGAGCCATTGCTAATCGCCAAAGGCCCCACCGACCTCGTTTTACTGCCTAATATGGCCAACCGGCACGGTTTGATCGCCGGGGCCACCGGCACCGGCAAGACCATCACGCTGCAAGTGATGGCGGAGAATTTTTCGCGCATCGGCGTGCCGGTGTTCATGGCAGACGTCAAAGGAGATCTGTCCGGCCTGGCCAGGCAAGGCGGCGGCAATCCGAAGGTAGAGGAACGCGTCGCCAAGCTCAAGCTCGAAGGCTTCGACTATGAGAGCTTCCCGGTTACGTTTTGGGATGTGTTCGGCGCGCAAGGCCATCCGGTGCGGGCGACCATTTCCGAAATGGGTCCGTTGCTGCTCGGGCGCATCCTCAACTTGAACGACACGCAGGAAGGCGTGCTCACTCTCATCTTCAAGATTGCCGACGACAACGGCCTGCTGCTGCTCGACCTCAAAGATCTACGCGCGTTAACGCAATTCGTCGGCGACAACGCCAAACAGTTCACCACCGAGTACGGCAATATTTCCACCGCCAGCATCGGCGCCATTCAACGCGGCCTGCTGACGCTCGAGCAACAGGGCGGCGACAAGCTGTTCGGCGAGCCGGCGCTCAATCTCGACGATTTGATGCAAACCGACGCCAAAGGCCGCGGTATGGTCAACGTCCTGGCAGCCGACAAATTAATGCAATCGCCGCGCATGTACTCAACGTTCTTGCTTTGGCTGCTGTCGGAGTTGTTCGAGAACTTGCCGGAAGTGGGCGACCGCGACAAGCCCAAGCTGGTATTCTTCTTCGACGAAGCGCATTTGTTGTTCAGCGAAGCGCCCCAGGCGTTGCAAGAAAAAATCGAGCAAGTCGTGCGCTTGGTTCGTTCCAAAGGCGTGGGCGTGTTCTTCATCACACAGAATCCGCTCGATGTCCCCGACATTGTGCTCGGCCAGCTCGGCAATCGGGTGCAACACGCGCTGCGCGCGTTCACGCCGCGCGATCAGAAGGCGGTTAAGGCTGCGGCGGAGACATTCCGCTCCAATCCAAAGCTCGATGTTGAAAAGGCGATCACCGAGCTCGGTACCGGCGAGGCGCTGGTCTCCTTTCTCGACGCCAAGGGAGCACCGAGCGTGGTTGAGCGCGCATTCGTGCTGCCACCGCATTCGCAAATCGGCCCGGTCACCGCCGACGAACGCAACGGCATCATCAATAAGTCGGCGCTGTTCGGCACTTATGAGGAATTGGTCGACCGCGAATCGGCGTACGAGAAACTTAAGAGCCGCGCCGCGCAAACCGCGGCCGAAAGCGCACCCGCCGCGCAGCCGGAAGGCGGCGGCGGTTTGCTCGATAAGTTAGGCGGCTTGTTCGGCGGCGGCAGCCCAGCGCCTGGCGCCAAGGGCCGCTCGCGCGAAGGCGTGCTCGAAGCCGCGACCAAGTCCGCCGCGCGCGCGGTAGGCAGTCAACTTGGCCGGCAAATTTTACGCGGCGTGCTTGGCGGAATTTTAGGCGGGCGCCGTTAGAACGAGCGCAGCGAATCGCCGGCAGCACCCCACTGCAAGCCAGCAAGTCCTGCCGGCGTTGTTACTTGGATACGGATGATCTCACTCCAGCGGTCGCCGCGTCAGAGCTTCGGCTTTCGCTGGCGAGAGCCAGTCGTCGTAGCCGAAGCGCCTTAGTGCCAAGCTCGCTGGCAGCATGACGGCGCATCGCCTGCTTCGTGGACTGATGCTGGCCGCTGCCGCTTACTTCATACTGTGCGCGGCACTTTATTTCTTTCAAGAGCGCCTGATTTTCTTGCCGGAGAAGCTGGCCGCGCAGCACGCGTTCGCTTTCCCAGGACGGTTCGAGGAGCATCGTATCGCCGTGAACGGCGCCGACCTGAATGCACTGTGGTTTCGCGCACAGCTCGATCCGAGTGAGGCAAATTCTCAAACCGCATCGGGCACGGTATTTTATTTGCACGGCAATGGCGGCAGTTTGCGCAGTTGGGGCGATGTCGCACCATCATTCACCAGCCGCGGTTACGACGTCTTCATTCTCGACTACCGCGGCTACGGCAAGAGTAGCGGCGTCATCAACAGCGAAGAACAACTGCACGCGGACGTCGCAGCCGCGTACGCTTATTTCTTGCAACGACGGCCGGCGCAACCGATTTACGTGTACGGCCGCTCCATCGGCACCGGCTTGGCGGTTGAGTTGGCGCGACGCCACCCGCCCCGCGCCTTGCTGCTGGAATCCCCTTACGTAAGTCTCGCGCGGCTCGCCCGGCATCACTACCCTTGGGTGCCGGCCTGGCTGCTGCGCTACCGCCTGGCGAACGACGAACGCCTGCCGCAGGTGCTGGCGCCAGTGCACTTCTTTCACGGTGCCGCCGACACGACCATCCCGCCGCAATCGAGCCGGGAGTTGGCAGCACTGCTCAAGGAGCCGAACAGCGTAACCATCATCGACAACGCCGGCCACAACGACCTGCGCCACACGAAGGCTTACAATATGGCGTTAGATCGAGTATTACCTTAAGAGCAGAACAAACCGAGGGGAGAATTCATCCATGCCAGCGCGACCGGGCGAACGGCGCAATCAAATCCTGCAGACGCTAGCCTCGATGCTGGAGCAACCACAGCCCGAGAAAATCACCACCGCCGCGCTCGCCGAAAAACTAGACGTCTCCGAAGCGGCGCTCTACCGCCACTTCGCCAGCAAGGCGCAAATGTACGAGGGCTTGATCGAGTTCATCGAGCAAACTTTGTTCACGATGATCAACAAACTCAGCGCGGAAGAGCCGAACGCGCTAAAACAACTCGACCAAGTGCTGGCCTTGCTGCTCGGCTTCGCGCAGCGCAACCCGGGCATGACGCGTGTGCTCATCGGCGAGGCGCTGATACACGAACACGAGCGCTTGCAGGCGCGCATCAACCAAATGCACGACCGCATCGAAGCGAGTCTGCGGCAAATCATCCGTCTCGGCATCACCCAACAAGAAATCCCCGAAGGAGTGGACGCCAATATCGAAGCCAACATGCTGCTGTGCTGCGTCATCGGACGCTGGCATCAATACGCCAAAAGCGGCTTCAAGCGACTGCCGTTGGATCACTGGAAGGCGCAGCGATGGGCGTGAAGACGCGAGCGAAGCGAGCGGCCGAACGCTCAACGCAAGAACTTCCAACTGGTTTCCTGGAAGGCGCAGCGATGGGCTTGAGCGCAGCTCGAGGCCAACGCAAGAGCTTCCAACTCGTGCACTGGAAGGCGCAGCGATGGGCGTGAAGACGCGAGCGAAGCGAGCGGCCGAACGCTCAACGCAAGAACTTCCAATTGGTTTCCTGGAAGGCGCAGCGATGGGCATGAGCAATGCTCATATGCATCTCGAGTATTTCCAAGGGTCAGTGTACGAGGGCGCAGCCGCTAGCGTAAAGCCATGATTGCCGCTGTTGGACCTCCAGTGACTGCAACTACCGCCATGTTCGGCTCAATCGTCATTGTCCCCGCGCTGCGTGATCACGTCCCGGCGATTTTCGCCATGGTGCGCGAACTAGCGGACTACGAAAAACTATCGCATCTCGTCACAGGCACCGAGCAAGACCTGGAACGCGATTTGTTCGGAGAGCGCCCAGTCATCGAGGCCATTGTGGCGATGCGAGAGGGTGAGCCAGTTGGCTATGCGCTCTACTTCCAGACCTATTCGACTTTTCTCACGCGCCGCGGCTTGTGGTTGGAAGATATCTACGTCAAAACTGCTGCGCGCGGCAAAGGTATCGGCGAAGCCTTGCTTCGGTGCGTGGCAAACATCGCCACCGAACGTGGCTGCGCGCGGTTTGAGTGGTCGGTGCTCGACTGGAATCACAAAGCCATCGATTTCTACCAGCGCCTGGGCGCAACGGTCATGCCGGATTGGCGCATCGCACGAGTAACTGGCCCTGCGCTGGAGCAGTTGGCACGCCGCTAGTCGCGTCGGACGTGTCAGCGCCGCACGGGCTCAGTCGTTTGACTTTCATGACATTCCACTTTAGACGACTCGTCGCTGCGATTGGCAGAGCCTGTGCTTATTTCTGGGCTGGCCCGGCAACGCTGCTCGGTGTATTGCTCAGCGCGTTCGCCGGACGCAGCGCAAGGCGACGCTGGCAAGACGGCGTGCTAGAAGTCTCGTCGCCACGCATTGCCCGCTGGCTCGCCCTACCCTGGTATGGCGGCGGCAGCTTCGCGGCAATCACGCTCGGGCATGTGGTGCTTGGGCGATGCGAAAAAACTCTCTCGCGCTGCCGCGCACACGAACGCGTGCACGTTCGGCAATACGAGCTGTGGGGAATCTTCCTCTTGCCCGCCTACCTGATCGCTGGAGGCATCGCGCGCGTTCGCGGTGGTGATGCCTACCTGGACAACATGTTCGAGATTCAGGCGCGTGCGGCGGAGTTCATCGTGCACGACACGCCAAGCACGCAGGCCGAGACTTAGTCCACTTCCACCGATTAAGGATGTAGCGCCCGCTCGCCCCGAGAATGCGCGCGCCGCAACGCCTGCTCCGTTGCGGGCACAAACATTGCTCACGGAGTTGTGAAACCACCGCTGGCGCGATGCTGGCGGCCAGTTTCAGCGGAGCGCCGAGTCGCGATCAATTCGACCCGGCGGCTGCATACAGCCCTGCGGTTCTTTTTAACCGCCGCCGGGGCATAAACAACAACATTCGGAGGAGAACAACATGAAACTGAAATACCAATCGATCGCTTTTGTCTGCGCTCTTGCTTTGCCTCTCGCACGCCCAGTGCAAGCAACGAGCATTCGGCTGAATTTCGACTACATGGCCACGAACTTGAAAGGGGCATTTTCTACGGCATCAGGCGCAACTGCGACAACTGTTGGCGAGCTGTATCTCACCGACCATAACGACATCGGGGTGGCAAATCCGTTTGGCGGTCTTGGCGGCGTCCGCGCGAGCTTCCGGCTTCTACCCAACGGATTATCCCAGTTCGGCTCTGGCGTCGGATCGGTATTCATTTCCGCTTTCGAGCTGAATTTTCCAAACACCTCGGAGTGCTCTGCGGCACCGCCCAATTGCACGCAAACCGAGGATGCAAACGGCTACGACAGCGACGCCAACGGCGGCTTGGGTAACAACTGGCTGAACGTTGCGGGCGTGCCGCTGTCGGGCGGCATAGAGTGGGCTGAGAACGGCAGCAACAATGGCTGGGGTGCGGGCGCGACCGATCCCGCTTTCGGACAGGAATACAACTGGGGCAATGGTGGTACCTTGAACCAACTGACCGGGCTCTCGGTGATCGATATCTTCAGCGCGACTGGCCGTGACGACATCAGCATCGCACACTTGCTCGCGAATCCAGTAGGTAACACGGATCCTGCGCTGCCCGATGCCTTCGCGTGGATCAAAGTGCGAAGCAACGCCAGTGCCGATCCAGCGGCTCGCGGAATCGCAACCGACCAATGGTGGGGAACACCGCAAACCAGCGGCGCAGGGGCGAATCAGCGTTGGCAGCTGAACGTGCTTGCCACTGGATCGCAAATTGTCGACCTCAGCGATGTGCCGACAATTCCTGAACCAGGCACGCTGTGGCTCACCGGAGGATTGCTGGGTGCGATGTTGCGCTGGAATCGCGGCCGGACGAGCAAATAAGCTAACCAAGAATCGGGCGGCCCAGCGCGCAACCGCGCGGGCCGCAGCTCAAGCGCGCAAGTCTGCGCGGCACACCATCGATAGATGTTGTTCGGCGTTGCGCAGCTACGCGGAGTTCTCTTGGGATAGCGAAAAGGCGCAATCGCTGCCCCGCGCGCAATAGGCATACGCCTTGCTCCGCAATCTGCGCGGGCCCCTCACAAAGATCGTCGTGGTTTTGGAAGAACTAAAGGACGCGCAATCGGCACGGGAGCGAGGTTTTAGTCGCCGGGCGGGAAACCAGCCGAGCGTCCCGGCTGGGTCGCTGACTCCGGCGCATCGTTTCCGCCGCGCAAAATCAGCCATAGCAAGCCGCCGAGCGCGACAACTACAACAAGCAGGTAAACGATCAATACCGGCACGATGAGAGCGCCGCCGACAAATTCCAACATACGTGCGTCTTTCGGTGGTTGTAGTATTCACTACGCCGCCCAGTGACGCCTTGCCTCATCCCCCTTTGGTTTAAGCTGCCCCCGGCGAGTTTTCACTCGCCGGGTATCAGCGCGCCGTCGGCTTGGGGGCAGCCGCCAGCTAACGATCAGTCGTCACGGATCCCTACATCGGCACCGCCGAATTCATAGCGCAACCCTACCCAAATGCCACGCGGGGCGCCCGGCGCAAAGAACGTCTCGCGCGTCCAGTCTTCCGAGTTGGTTTGGAAATTGCGAGCGGAGTCGAATGGGTTCTCCGCTAGTGCGCCTGCTGTAAAGTACTTCTTGTCAAACACGTTGTTGATCCGGCCAAAAAGCTCGAAACCCTTGCCGATGCGGAACGATGTGTGCAGGTTTAGGATTCCGTATCCGCCCACTTTGCCGCTGCCGAGAAATTCGCGTGTTTCACCGAAATTGTCGGTAAAAGTGCCGGCCTCATGCTTGTTGTTTTCATTGCCGCGCACGAACTGATCGGAGTAGTACAGCGCGGTGGCGCCAATCGACCAGCGCTCGTTTACATTAAAGTCCAAGCCAAGCTTCAAGCTGTGCTTCGGAATACCCGGGATAATGCTGCCCGCCGAGACGAAGATTTCATCATCGCTGGCGCAGTTGGCCGATGCGCCTCGCGTGCTGTTGTTCTCGCCCAGCAAGCAAGCCGATGTTTCGAATGTCGCTTTGGTGTAGCCGTAGCTGACATGCAGGTCGGCACGTCCCATTTTGGTCGACAACCCCGCTTCAATGCCCTGCCGTTTGGTCTCGCCGAAGTTGGTGAAGTAGCCGGCCGCGGCTGATGTACTGATGAAGATGATATCGTCCCTATTGACGGTACGAAAGGCGGAGAAATTCCAATTTAGGTTAGTGCCTGCGCGACCTCTAACACCCGCCTCGAAGGTGCGCGCCACCACCTGATCCAAGAATGGATCGGACGCAAGCGCGTTCGGCAGGGTGCAGGGGTTGTCCGGGTCGGCGCAACCTAACTCGATTGGTGAAGGCGCGCGATTGCCCTGACTCCAGCCCCCAAACAGGGTCACCTTGTCCCCAGCAAGGCGGTGCGTTATACCGATCGCCGGGTTGAACTTCTTATAAGTGAAATCGCCATCAAGGTTCGGCGGAGTCGGGTTCAATTCATCGGTCGTTTTCACACGCGTTCGGTTGTAGCGGCCGGATAATGTCAAGTGCGTCGCCGGCGCCATCGCGAAAGTATCGGTCATGAATAAGCTCACGGTGCGCGTACGCCCGATCAGCTGATTTTCGACTTCGTCATCGCCCTCTTCCTCCACGGCGCGCGTCTCATCGAACACCCCCTCTGCCGACGATTGCGAAAACTCGCTGCGCGAAGTATCGAGGCTGGTGCCAACTGTAAATTGATTGCGCTTGTCGATCTTGCTCAGCTGCAACGTAAAGCCGGAGCCGCGCTGTTCGGTGTTAGTCCGGTTGTTCACGCCGGTATCTTCTGCAACACCAGCACCGCCGTGAGCCGCACAATCAGCCGCATCTGCGGGATCAGCAAAATCGGCTGGATCGCACGCGCCGTCATTTGGGCTGTCTTCGAAATCATCGTTGGAATCGCCGTTCAAGCCTTTGCGATCGCTGCGACGATGATAAATATTGCCGCCGATCTGCAGCGAGTCGCTGATAAGGCGCGAACCGGTCAAGTTCAACAAGGTCATTTTGTTGATGGTTTGATCGGGGCGGGTAAACACCGATTCGCGATCTTGCTTATAAAAAGAAAGCGGCAAGAGCTCATTGCCGATTAAGTCGTTGTCCGCATGCGTTAGGCTCAGATCGAAATCGGTCGTGTCCGTTTCCCGTCCGACTTTCGCGAAGAATTGGCGCACGTCGCTGGGCGAGAAATCGCGCCAACCGTCCTCCTTGAACAGGTGCGCGTTGACGAAATAGTCCCAAACGCCTTTTTGACCGCCGTACTGCACTTCGCCCGCTCTGCGGCCGAAAGAGCCGGCATATGCTTCAGCGCCAAAGCCGGGATTATGACGCCCTGACTTTGTACGTATGGCAAGCGCGCCGCCTAGGGTATTCAGGCCGTAAAGAGGATTGGAGCCAGGAATCAAGTTCATCGACGAAATCGCTCCCTGCGGAATCAAATCCCAGTTGACAATATCCCCGAACGGCTCGTTAATTCGAACACCATCTTGGAACACCGATAACCCCTGCGGCGTGCCTAAAAGCGGCGAAGCAGTAAAACCTCGGTAGTTGACATCGGGCTGAAACGGGTTGGTCCCGATCTCATTAATGTTCAAGTTGCCTATGTTCTGGTTCAGAAAATCGGCGATGCTGAGCGGTTTTTGCCTTTCAATCTGCTCCGCTGTGCCACCTTGAACGTTGCCTGGCACCCGATCTTTAGGCAAACCTAAGGTAGGAAGTGGAGTCGTCCCAACCACTTCCGTCGAGGGCATCTCAAGCACCTCGATTGGATTCTTACTGTCTTGCGCCGCTAACTGTGTTGTTGTCGCTACTACCGCAACTAGCGCGCCGAGTTTGCGCAGCCTCCACATCTTTATGTTTCGCCTCACGACCGCCTCCTTATGTTTGTATTTTGGGTGTACAGCTCCACTCTCCCTGCAAGAGGTGTACCAAACTCAAAGTGCCACCTGCTCTCAGAGTGGTCGAGACGAACTAATTGTAAACGCCTGAATTGGTCTGTCCGACTCGGCTCGGTGTGGTGGCTAAAAACAGCCGACTGGCTACTGTGAGCCAGTAGCGATCAGGGTTCGTAGCAAAAAAAGGGCCGACCTCTGTTGACAGAAGCCGGCCTCAATAGGAGGCAAGGAAGTCTCAAACGGGAAGACGTCCTGATGACGTTTCCGCCATCGGCGTTATGGGGTGCAAGTCGCGTGCCATGAATCAAGTGTTGCTTGAATCAGTTCTCGGCGTTACGTCTTTTGAGAGTTTCTCCTGCGATCCTTAGGAGATTACCTCTTGCCAACGCTCCTCACTAACGCGAACGTGGATACTGCAATCCACCACACCGTTCTCACGTCGATCATGACTCAGCGCCACAGAGCCACCGTACTCACAATCGCATTCGTATATCTAGGGGTCTTACCTAGCACGCCGCTTGCAGCCGAACGCGAGATCGCGCCAATGCACTGGCCCGAAAAGCCCGTGCTTACCTGCGCCGAGCGCCTCGGCTATGCGCACAGCTTCACCCTGATGGCGAAACAAGGCGTACCCGAGGAGCGCATTCTTATCTCCGACACGTTCGAACCGGCCGAAGCACGCGGCGAAGTCATCGAAATTCGCCGGCGCGCTTACCGAGACCGCGGTGGCCTTCTTGAAGTGCTGGCCTGCGCGCAAGGGCCCGGCATTTAGCCTTCCCGCTCGACTGGAGATCTTCGAATCGCTGCGTTGCCAGGAGTTTTTCCCGATAGGATTCGGGAATTTCTCCCTACTCTTTGGATACGAGGTCGGTAGCATGGAGCACGCGATCTGAGCTTTACGCAAGCGCTAGATCGACACCCACAAGAACAACCACTCGGAGAGTGACCATGATCTCGAAATTGCGCCGCCCCGCTCGCAGCACCATCCTTACTTCATGCGCCTTGGCTGCACTGCTAACGACCAGCGGCATCCCTGATGCCCGCGCGCTGCCCGTAACCGCCACCGGGGTGAATTGGAGCTTCACGCTGGATGAGGATGAGCTTTCTGCTCCCGCAGGCTCCAGCATCATTTTCACCGGCTCTATTCAGAACAATACCGGCTTTGATCTGAGTATCGTCGGCGCCAACATCGGGTTTAGTCTCGAAGAGGAAGAGGAGGAAGAAGGAGAAGAGGAAGAAGAGATTGATATCGGATTGGATCTAGCCGATGACTTCCTGTTAACCGGTGGCATCATCCCGATTGCTGGCTATGTCGGACCTCTCTTTGTCGTTCGTTGGGGCGACCTCGAAGGCGAAGCCGAGGGCACTGGGATCTTTGAGCTTATCGCAGATTTGCCAGGTGACCCGGCGTCGCTGAGCGTCGAATTCGAAGCGGAACTGGAAGAGCCCGCTGCCGTCCCTGTTCCCAGCACCTTGCTGCTGGCTTTGCTAGGCAGCCTCGGTCTGCGCAACCAGTGGAGACGGCGGCAGCCTTGAACGCCGCGCTCGCCAGCGCTATCTGAGGATTTGCTAGCTGTAGCCGACACTCCTCTCCCGCTGGAAACGCGGTGGGAGGGAGCGATTCGGCCTTGAAATTGGCTTCATACAGCCAAGCACGAACCATTTTGGTTGATATAAGTCAAAATCTCCAGCGCGGAAGGAGGTAACTTCCTCCTTACCCCCAAAATCAAACGGAGAATTGAAGATGTCATATCACAAAGCGACCACCGCGACCGCATTGACTGCTCTGTCATTGTTTCTGACGGCAGGCACCGCACTCGCTGACTCGCACAAACCCCTTGCGAAAAGCAAGCTGCCTTTAGAAGTGTGCGTCAATGCCGCGCTCGCCAAGCATGCAGGCGCAATCGTCAAGCTGGAAATAAAGCGCGAGCAGGGTCAACCGGTCTACGAGTTCGATGTCCAAAGCGCCGACGGCACACAGTGGGATATCGAATGCAACGCAAACACAGGCAAGATCATCGAAGTCGAGCAAGAAGTTAAAGGTGTGGATGATCCGCTGTTTAAAGCAAAGATGAAAGTCGACGAAGAAACTGCGCGCAAGACAGCACTAGCCGCTCATGCGGGCGAGATCGAGGAAGTGGAGTACGAAATAGAACCCGATGGCACTGCATCATATGAGTTCGACATCAAGACCGCTGACGGCAAAGAACGCAAGGTCGAAGTTGACGCGACCTCTGGCAAGATCGTTGAAGACAACGAGGAGTTCGCGCAAATCGGGCGCGAATAACGAAGGGACAGCGGACTAGTCCGCTGCCAAGCTGGGGTTGACGCCGAGTTGGTAGCTCAACCCCAGCCAAAAGGCTCGCGGTGCGCCGGGCCCAACAAAAGTTGTGTTCTGCCATTCATTCGAGTTGTAGTTCCAACCGCTCGGACCGATCGCGCCGTTAGTGGACGGCGCGAAGGGTGTGAAGCCCAGCCGTCCGGCGGTAAAGTACTCCTTGTCGAACAGATTGTTCACTTGCGCAAACAGCGTCAAACCTCTGCTTAGCTTTAAAGTCGTTTGCAAATTGAAAATAGCGTAACCTGGTACGTACCCGCGCTCGCGGAACGCGCGCCCAGGGGTACCCGGACTCTGATTGATGTCCCCAGGTGCGCCGAGGTAGATGCCGGTTTCAGCGTCGGTTCCGCTTCCTTGGTGCGCATTGTTTTCGTTGCCACGGACGAACGACTTCGAGTGCGCCACCATATTTAAGCCGACGCTCCAACGCTCAGTGACCGGATAATTCAAGTTGATGTTTAGGTTGTGTAAGGGAATACCTGGCATCCGTGCTCCTGGATCCACTCGCGTCATCCGGTAGGTTCCCGCGGTCCCGTTGTCGAGCGCGGTAGGGGTTGGGATGGACGACCCCGGCTGGCTATTTTGATTGAAGTCCGCGCTACTGTTGTGTGGGCTCAGCACATAGAAGCGCGATTGGAAAGTCGCATCACTGAGCGAGTAGTTGATCTTCAACGACGCGCGCCCCACCGGCCCGCTGAGGCCAAGCTCGATGCCTTGCCGGCGCGTCTTGCCAACGGTATCAAAAAAACTGCGTTCCGCTGATACACCAACAAAATAGATGTCGTCCTTTAAATCCGTTCGGTAGAGACTTGCGTTCCAATCCCATTTTTTCAGCAACTTGCCCCGCACGCCAAGCTCGGCAGAGCGGGCCTCAATTTGCGGCAAGAAGGGATCACCCGACAACGTCGTCGGCAAGGTGCAGGTCGGCCCCACCAGGCTGCGCGGACGCAAGAAAGGCGTGAGCGGTTCGCCGGTTAGGTCGTCCGTCTGGCCAGCGTTAAGATCGATCAATGTCGAATCGAACGCGCAACCAAGCTCGACCACAGACGGCGTACGCGTGCCTTGGCTAAGGTTGGCAAACACGTTCAACTCCGGCTTGGGCAGCCAATTGATGCCGAACGCAGGATTGAACGAGTTGTAGTTGGCCTCCTCGGCTGTCGGTGTGACTGGCAAAGAACTGAAGTCGCGCGGCGCAATCTCGGGCTGCGCTGGGCAGGATGCAGGATCTTCGCTGGGGCACAGCAAGAACTGGGACAAGACATTGCGATTGCGCAGATTGTGCAAGTCTCCCGCCTCCGAGCCGATCGCGCTGCGCGTCTTGAGCAGCGTTTTTACCTTGGTGTGGTTGTAGCGGCCGGCGAAGGTCAGGTGCAAGTTCTCGCGCGGCGACCATGTTTCGCTAAAATATGCGCTGCGCGTGCGCGTCGTTCCTTCAAAATCGTTGGCGCGAATGTCCACTTGCGCCGCGCGATACAGCGGATCAATTGCATCGGGTGCTTCGTAGACGTTGCGGCTCGCATCGATCAACGCTAAGCGCTGCCCCATGCCGTATTCGGCCGCACTCGCATCGATCGATGCGCCCAACATGAACTTGTGCTTCTTCAGGTTCCAGTTCGCCTGCAGCGCAGCGCCGTCGGTCAATTGATCGATCTGCGTCTTGCTAATGAGTCCGATGGGCGTTCCTTCGACGACGCCCGGTCCGCCATTCGCAGCTCCATTGCGCCCCCCCAAGCGACGAAATGCGATGCGTTGTCCGTCGCAGAGTCCCAGCTCCAATGGGTCGTTCAGCGGCGGAACATTCACGAAGTCGAAACTGCCCGGGCTTTCCGGATCCTCTATGATACGGAAGTCGCGCAACCCGTCACGATCGGCATCCAAATACTGACACAACGGCCGCGGCGAGTTGTGCGGGATGGCGTCACCGCGCACGTAGTCGATATCGCTTTCAAAATCCTCAAAGGCTTCGTAAATGTCACCGTTATAACCCCGCCGCTCACTATCGCGTCGATAGATTTGTGCGCTCAAGTTAAAGGTTTCCGACACGTCCAGCGCACCGAACAAGCTGAACTGAGCGAGATCGTTCTTCGTTTGATCCGGCGAAGTGAAAACCGTTTCCGGACGTTGGCGCCACAGCTCGATCGGAATCAATCCGTTTCCGATCAGGTCGTTGCCTGCCGCGAGCACGCTCGCGCCAAGCGTGCCGCGCTCGCCGCGCCAGTCCACGCGGCCGAAGATCTGCTGTACGGTACTAGGAGAGTTGTCACGCCAACCATCCTCGTCGAAGTACGTAAGTGCAGCAAAACCGCCGAGCTTGCCGTTGTTACCACCGGCGGATAGCTGCAACTGTTTGCGTCCCCACGAACCGCCGAGAAGCTGAGCATCGGCGCCGCGGGCCGTAAAGCCGCTTTTCGTACGCAGCGAGATCGCTCCACCGAGTGTATTGAGGCCGAACAACGGATTCGACCCAGGGAAGACGTCCATGCGATCGATCGCATTCATGGGAATCAGATCCCAGTTGACGACGTCGCCAAAAGGTTCGTTGACACGAATGCCGTCAAAAAACACCGAGAGTCCTTGCGGCGTTCCCAGCTGCGGACTGGCGGTGAATCCGCGGTAGGTAATGTCCACTTGGAACGGGTTACCTGCATAGTCGTTCACGTTTACCGACTGCAATTGGGAGTTCATGAAGTCGCCCAAACTTAGCGCATGCGACTCCTGGATTTGCTGCTTGTTGATGCTTTGAATGTTTCCGGGAATTTGATCTTGGGTGACCGTCAATCCCGGCAGCGGGCCTGCTTCTGTCGGTCGCACCCCCTCGACAGTCAGCGGCGCCAGTTCGCGAAGATCGTCCGCGGAGCTACTCTCTTGAGCGCGAGCGGAATAGCCAGAAACAACAATAAGCGCAGCCGACAGGGCCGCGCCGGCTAGCCAAGTTCCACGCACGCGCGGGACTGACCACGACAAATCGGCACTCACGGCATCGTCCCATTGATAGTCAGCGTCCGATCGCCGATGCCGCCGTCCGGATCAATCTCCTGCAACACCGTGCCGTTGAACTGGGCCTGGTACGAATCGCCGAACGGAGTGATGCTGAAACCTGCACAGGCCGCGCCCACGCAACGGTACTGTACTACTGGATTCAAGAATAGATTTAGAAATCCTGCGTTCACGTACGGTCGCGACAGTTGAATCGACTGGACGGCACCAGTGGCGGAGTCAAACTCCGCGGCTTCAATCAAAGTATCGAGAACTTCGCTTGCCGGTATCGTGGTAATCAGTTGCAGCGACACCGATTCCACTACTCCGTCGCCATCGTTGTCATTCGGGATAAAACTTGAGAAGGAGCTCAGGCAAAGATCCTCGTGCGTGCCGTCACTATGGTCAAGCGCGATTCGCACCGGCTCCTCACAAGTGCTGGAAACGGCAATCGGGGCCAGCGTTTCCAGCACCGCGGAGACGCGCGCCTGCTCCGTAGACGAGAGCGAGCCGTCAGCGTTCACTTTGCTGAGCGTTGTATTGCTCAGCGTCAGTGTCCGATGACCCTGCGCATCAGCCGCTGCTAACGTAACGCCCGCGCAGGCAGAGTTCTTGCAGCGGTAGCGTATAGAGGCGGGATTGCCGTTGAGCAAGGGATCATCAATGGACACCCATACCACGCGCTCGCCCTCCGCGATGACGTTAAGCAACCAAGGTAATGTGGACTTACTCAGGAATGCATAGGAAGTGCGTGCGGCCTTGCGAGTAGTGAAGCGTCGCGCAACACATTGCAGATCGGTGCCACCGTCAGAAAACACCGTTGAAACTCTGGTGCCTAGACAAACCAAAGGTACCGGGCCGTCGCCGCTTTGCGCTGCCCCATTTAGCACCGCGGAGCCTGTCCCCTGCCGTGCGGCTAATCTCGCCGAAGTTAGAGTGATGCGGCGCGAGCCGTCGCCCGCGGGGGTACCGAGGGCTATACCACTGCATGTACTAGCCTGACAATCATATTCAATAACATTGTTACGGCCATACTCCGTGGATATCACGTTGCCATCGCGAACGCGCACGACCAACACGTCGCCGAGCGCGCTGGTAAATTGGTAGCGAGTTATCGAGCTATCGAGCGAATCCGGGCCAGTACTCTTGCTCGCCGGGCAAAGCTCGTCGCTGGCATCGCCCAAGCTCACCGCGACGGCTTCCGTTTTGCAGCGACGCGACTCATCCGCAACCTCGCCGACAAAATCTGGAAACGTCTGACGCGTAGCGGTCACGGCATTCAGCACCGTGCGCAGCGTATCGTGCATGGGATCGCCGTTTAGCGCGGTAAATGGTGTACGCACAAAGCTGGCGATCCCCGCAGGCACTTGAACGTTCAACTGCCGCAGCAGCAGACGGCGTACTCGCTGCTCAGCGAGCACAACCTCGGTCTCAGTAACCTCAGACAAATTTGCATCGCCGCTGGCCAAGGTATCGTAAAAAAGCGTTGGCGGCTCGCCGCGTAACATTGCCACCGTGAGCTCAGTTAGCGGCGTCACGTTTACTACCCCGGGTTGCGTCGCAACCGAATGAAATACGCCCTGCGAACGCATCAAGCCGCGCAGCAGGAATGGTCCAGTCTTGCCTTCAATATTCAACCGAAAGGCACCCTGACGGTCGGCCTGCACCCCAAGCGGCGCTTCCGATGCATGCTGTGCTGTGATGCCCTCGCCCACGGTAAATCCGTTCGATAAGGTGCCAGCTATCGTCACGGAGTTATCGGTTGCGCCGCCGCCGGTTGAGGGACAGCCGCCGAGCCATAGCAGCAAGGGCGCAAGCAGCGCGACTGCGACAAGACGGCTGGCAAATGCAAGTTGACGCGAGATCATGATGCTAGAACGGCAATCCAGAAATGATGAAACCATGCAGGGCGAGCGTTCGATCGCCCGCGCCGCCATCGGGATCGATTTCGCGCAGCATCGTGCCCTCGAACTCAAAAATGTATCGACCTTCGGAGTTGCGCGTCATAGTCATGCCGGCACACGTCGCCGCGAGGCAGCGATATTCCACGGGGTAGGCGTCGAAGAAAGTGCGTAGGAATTCCACCGACGCGGGCTCATTGACAACGACGTCGAACAGCGCGGAAACCTGATCGCCGCTTAGCGTTGCATCCGCATTCAAGCCAACTTGTTCGTTGATCCCGTCCCCATCGGCATCGTTGACTGAAAGTCCACCATCGGGATCGATGTCGCACAGCGGGAGCACCACACCATCACTGCTTGTCAGCGTAAGTCGGATCGGTACTGCGCACGCAGCGGTAGGGGGCACCGGCGGCGGCGCAGAAACCAGGTTCGCCGTCACCCGCACTGTGTCATCGGTGTTAACTGTGCCATCGCCATTCGCGCGCGCAAGCAGCGCGGAAGCCAAACTTACCGTGCGCCGCCCTTGGGCGTCGGCTGGGCTCACGCTGACGCCGGCGCAGTCGCTGTTCTTGCAGCGGTAATCGATGCCACCGAAACTTGGACCGATGCCGACCCACACCACGGACTGCCCATCTGCCCGCACATCCAACAGGCGCGACGCATCGTTCTTGCCGAAGAAACCGAACGACATGCGAGCAAAGCGCGGCGTGGTGACGCGCCGTGCGAGACAATCTACTTCGGAGCGCCCATCCGCGTATTCGTAGATGATCTTGCTGCCGGTGCAGTTGCGCGGCGGTATGCCGTTTCCACTAACGAGAGTACCGGTGAGCAGCGCATTGCCCGTCGCACCTGCTAGCGCGGTGCCAGCAAAAGCAACAGCGCGGTTGCCTTCGCCATCCAATTCACCCAGCGTTACAGCGTTACACGCTGAGTCGGCGCACGCGAATAGCACGTTGCCTTCACGCTCGAATTCGATCGCCAGAACTGACGTTCCGCGCGTGCGGACAACCAGCGCATCGTTCATCGCGTTGATGAAACGCGCGATCGTGATTGAGGCATCGTTCGGGTCTACCGCGTTTTCTTTGTTTGCCGGACATAGCTCTTCCGGCTCGCCGGCGATCTCGATGCGCAGCTTTTCGGCTTTGCAGCGCAACGATTCCTCCGCTACGTCTGACACCAATTGCTCGAAATCGGTTCCGGTTGCGTCAAGCCTGCGCTTGAGTTCGGACAACAGGTCGTCCATCGGGTCGCCGGGCAGCGCGGTAAATGCGAGAGCACTAAACGAGGTAATGTTCGCGGGCACGGCAATACCGAGTTGCCGCTGCAAGCGCTTGACGACTTTTAGATGCGCCGCGTCGATGTTTGCCTGAGAGACGGCCGAGAAATCGCCTGCGCCGGAGGGACCCAATGAGTCAAAAAACACATTCGGATTGTCCCCCTGCAACTCGGCAACGACCAAAGTCGTCAGCGGCGTCACGTTCACCGTACCGGGCTGGGTCGCTACCGCAAACCAGGAAGACCCGCCGAAGAGTTGACCGACCGTGCGCGCTTGCAGCAGGAATGGCGCTGCCTGCGGCTCGACGATCATGGCGTAGCGCCCGCCCGCATCCGTGCCAACGGCTATGTTTGGTCCCGCTGCCGGTCTGGATAAGACTTCCGCAAACGCCGCAGGCGCGCCGCCGGCCACGGTGCCGACCAGTTCTATCCGTTGAGGAGCTTGCTCGGGATGGCGGCTATCGTCCGACGGACAGCCGACGAGCATACCGCTTCCGCAAAGAAGCAGTATGCCTCGAAGGAGTACGACGAAACGGGGAGCACGACGCACCCCTGCGTCGAGCCTGCGAGCGGGCATTGCTACCTCTAGTCTTTTTTGTTGTTGACTGCCTCCCCGCTTGCGCGGGTCTGCCGGGCGTACACGCCTAGGCAGCCAGGTTGGATGCTACGCAATAGCTCGCCGAACGGGATACGGAAAAACTCCCGTCAATAATCAGGATATTCTCCCGTCTCTTGATTTATCTCTTATGCCAGTAAGCTAGCTAGGTCGGATAGATGAAGTCATGCTTCGACTTCGGTTACTGAGGATTGAACAAGACAGTAACTTTGAATGCGCGGCTCGGCCAAGGCAAACAATCGGGGATGATGAGAACGCAGACGCGGCGCGCTTACCCACTACAACGCCTCGTAGGTTCCACTTCAATTCGGCACTTGCAACAAGCCTTAGTGCTTGTTCTCCGGCTCTACACTCGCTTCGACGCTCCGCAGGGAGATAATAGCGGCGACAGCGGCCCAAATATCGTCGTCTGGGATGCTGCCTTTCCAAGCGGGCATCATCTTGCCCGCGCGTTTGCGGCCATTCGTGATAGTCGCGTGCAATGAGTTCCATGCCAAATCAGTCCGATTGCGCAGCGACGGCGCCTTCAGACCCCGACCATCAGTCCCGTGGCAGTATCCACCACATGCCGTATTGAGGAGCTTTAGTCCGCGCTGGATTACCTCAGGATTGCCCAGATCGACGCCGCCGGTTTTGTCGGGTGCAGGCAATTCATCGGCGCTCCAGGCATAGGTTGTCGCGACGCTGGCGATAACGATGCCGAGCATGACGAGATTGCATCGAAAACAGGAATAGATTTTCATCGTGGCAACGGAAAGCGGAAGGGCTTGCGCCCTTCCGCTTTCGATCAGACCTCGTTATCGGCTGACTTTGAACGCAAACATACTAGCACCCGCCGGAATCTCACCCACTTCCGGGTAGATACCTGCAGTGATCGACGCCACCGCAGATCCGATACCGCTCGGCACCAGGATGTACTGCTCATTACCTGCCATGTAGCTTATGATGCCCCCACGTGTACCGGACCCGGTGTTGAAGCGCCATAGCTCGGTCCCGTTGCTCGAATCGTAAGCAGAAACCACTCCCTTGATGTCCACGCTGAACACCAATCCGCCCTTGGTCGAGAGCACGCCCGAGATGCGCGGATAATCGTCGTGCACCGACCACAGCTTCTTGCCAGTCAGCGGATCCCATGCATCGAGTGCGCCATGGGCCTTGTCACCGGGCGGGTGCACCCACGTTAGTTCCGCGCCAGCATACCACCCAAGAGGATCAAGCGACGGTTTCTCCTGGCGTACTTTGGCGATTTGGCAGATCTCTTGGCGCGAGTTGAACCACACACCTGTATCGGGGTTGTAAGAGCCCGGATTCCAGCTACGTCCACCGATAATGGACGGGCAGAACAGGTTGTCCTTGGAGATGGATGGCGGGTTGCGGCCAATCAGTTCGCCGGTCTTAGGATCGATCGACTGGACGTAGGTCGAATGCTTGTTTATCTTCCACACGTTCTCGATCTTGCCGTTGGTGCGATCGTAGACATAGACGTAACCGCCTTTGCCCTGGTGCACCATCAGCTTCTTACCACCTTTGTTGATCAGGACAAACTCGCCTAGGGTCGCATCGAAGTCCCAGTCATCGTGAGGATTCTCCTGAAAATGCCAGACGATTTTCCCCGTGTCCGGGTTCATCGCAAGCACTGAGCTGCTATAGAGATTGTCGCCCGGCCGTGCGCCGACGCCATTCTTGCGCAGGTGGCCTTTGGGGCCTTCGCCCGGTGGTGCCCAATCGAACCACGGCGAAGGGTTAGACGTCCCCCAATAAAGAAGATCGAGATCGGGATCGTAGCTGCCGACGTGCCATGCGCCCACACCTGCGTACTTCGCACTGGACTCGCCGAAGTCGTTCATCCCCCAGTGCTCCTCGCCCTCAAGGACCGGATCGAAATACCACAGCTTTTCCCCGGTCGCCTGGCTCAGGCCGAAAATGCCGGCGCCACGCGTTGGAATCCCGCCGCCGGTTGAACCAAAGATCAATTTGTCTTTCACCGCGAGCGGTGGCGAGGTGAACATGCAGCCGCACTTAAGCGTGTCGACCAGTTGCGCTTCCCAAACTGGTTTACCAGTTTTCAGGTCAAGCGCAATAGCGCGACCATCGATCGTTCCCAAGAAAAGGCGTCCATTGGCAACGGTCACGCCTCGCGAATAAGGCCCAACCGGCAGCTTGTCAACGCCGTCCAAAATTTTTGGAACGTAACGCCAAATCTCCTTGCCGGTTCGGCCATCCACAGCATAAATTCTATTGTAGGACGCCGTGTAGTAGACCACACCGTCCACAGCCAATGGGGTGCCCTGGAGGCCCGCGGTAATTTCGCCCGCCTGATGAACCCAAGCTACATTGAGCCGGCTGACGTTCTTACGATCTATTTGTGCCAGCGGGCTGTAGCGCTGAGAGTCGTAGGTCCGGTGATAGCTCGGCCAGTCGCCTGGCTTCGCTTTCTCGATTTCTGAAACACCTGCTGCCGTGGCCAAGCCGGTCGCGAGTACGGCAAGTCCCGCCAGCTGCATGCGCTGCCAAGATGTCATTTCTCAATCCTCTTTGAGTGTGTGATTCGACTGCCTTCCCGCCAGAGGGGTCTGCCGGGCACGTACCTCCTGAGCAGTCGGGAGCAATGCTACGCAACAACGCACGTACGGTTTACAGATCAATTCCTAGATTTAACCAGGAATTTCTCCCATCTCTAGATCAATCTTCTGTGTGCTTTTGCGCGAATGACTTGATTTAGTTGGATAAATGAAATCATTATTTGAGTTGAGTCAACGATTCAGGAAAGCGGCGGGAAGCCAGGGCGGCCACCCCGCCGCATTTCATTTATCGCATGACCGCTTTCTCAGCTGCCAAGTCCTTCTGTAATACACGCGCGCGACTAGCAATATATGCACGCAGCGCTTCGGAATCTTCTGGAGAGAGTGTCTTGCCCCAGCCGGGCATTCCCTTACTCTCCAGCGCGCCCTTCAAAACGATTTCTTCGAAGGCGGCGCGATTGGAGGGAATGGGGGAACGTCTCAAATCCGGAACCATGTTGTTGGTATTCATGCCGAAACCGTGGCAGAACACGCAATTGCCGAACAACTGCCCACCCTTGGCCACTTGCTCGTCGGTGAACTTGTCCGGTGCGACCATCGCCTCTAGTACTGGCTTGGTATTGTCCGGAAGCGTTGCTGACCCACCCAGCTTAAAAACTAGCACTCTTCCATTCTTGCCGACTTTTGCGTTCATAAAGAAGGGAACGTGTAACGCGTTTGATCCACCGAACCCTGCCAGAACAGCTATATATTGATCGCCTTTGACCGCATAAGACATCGCGCCCGCAACAATGCCGTCAAACCCCTGCCAGCTCCAAACTTTCTGTCCGGTGTCGGCACGATACGCGACAAAGCGGCCGTCAGGTGTGCCTTGAAATACTAGATCTCCACCTGTTGCTAACACACCAGCCGAAGCAACCCCACCGTGATTGACGCGCCAGGCTTCGGCCTGCCGTACAGGATCCCAGGCCACGAGATGTCCTTCGGTGCGCATGGCCTGAATCTTGCGCTCCGGTTCGTCCTGCGGACCCGCATTTTGCTTAGAGGTAATGCCCAAATTCCACGCACCATGACCAGGTTGGTACTTAAAACTCCCGTCGTCCGCGTACCCGAAGGGAATATTCTGCACGGGCAGGTAGACAAGGTTCGTTTTTGGGCTGTAGGCCATAGGGTGCCAGTTGTGCGCACCGAAGGGGCCTGGAATCGCCAGGAAGTCGCCGCCCGTGATCCCATACCGCGCCTGCTCATAGACCACCGGCCGTCCCGACTCTATGTTTACCCCGGATGCCCAGTTCACGGTCGCGAACTGCTCCGCGGAAATCAACTTACCGCTCTTCCGATCAACCACGTAAAAGAAGCCATTCTTCGGTGCGTGCAATGCAACTTTGCGTTTGGTGCCGTTGATACTCAGTTCCGACAAAATGATGGGCTGCACTGAAGTGTAGTCCCAGTCGTCCCCGGGTGTTTGCTGGTAATGCCATCTATACTCACCCGTATTGGCATCGAGTGCCAGCATTGATGCAACGAAGAGGTTATCCCCTTGATTACCAGAGCGCGCCTTCCAGCTCCATGGGTTAGGGTTGCCCGTCCCGACAATAATTTGGTCAAAGTCGGGGTCATAGACAATCGCGTCCCATGCAGTGCCGCCACCGCCGGTTTGCTTCCATGCACCATCTCCCCAGGTGAAATAGCCTTTCTCCATGTGGATCTTGTCCGATGCGGCCCCATCCGGTTTATTGTCGGGGTTTGGGGTAATGTAGAAGCGCCAAGCCAGCTTTCCCGTTTCTGCATCGTACGCCGTGACGTATCCTCGCACTCCATACTCGGACCCGCTGTTGCCGATGATCACCTTACCCTTAAAGGCCCGTGGCGCACCGGTAATTGAGTAGGGCTTAGACTGATCCACCGTGACGACCGACCAAACCTCCTTACCAGTGGCAGCGTCCAGCGCTATAAGTCGACCGTCCAACGTTCCCACATAGATCTTTCCGTTCCATGCGGCCACGCCACGGTTTACGAGATCACAACAGACGCTTTTCGCAATCGTACCTGGTACTTTTGGATCGAAGCGCCATAGCTCTTTGCCTGTTGCTGCGTCGTAGGCGTAGACTTTTGACCAAGATGTGCTCGTGTACATCACACCATCGACAACGAGGGGCGTTGCCTGCTGTCCCCTATTGGTATCGAAATCCGCATACCACGCGAGCTTCAAATTGGCAATGTTCGTCGTGTTAATTTGAGCGAGCGGACTGTAATGTGCTTCTGCGTAAGTCCCGCCGTGAGTCATCCAGTTATGTGGTTCCTTTTCCGCTTTGAGCAAGCGAGAAGCATCCACTTTCGCGTGCTCCGCCGCACCGCCTGCCGCCGAAAGACTCAGCATCGCAGCGACGAACAACCCAGCCGCACGCCCCAGCATTTTGGCCTTCATATGCGATCTCCTCTATTCTCAACTTTGGTAGTCGTTTGGCGTTGTCCGCCAATCCACTGTTAGTAGTGCGATTAAACTCCTCAGGCAACAGTCGCTCGCCCAGCTATTTGCATGAGAAGGTCGCCGATTCTGGTCCTCGTAGTCGTTCTGCGACTAGAGATATGCTCCTCGCGGAAGCAGGATTGCCTACCGTATGAGGGTAGAAAAATGCTGGCCGCTGCGGGAAAATTTCCTGGAAGATACGCGAATCATGCAGCAGTTGTCAGCGATGATGTTGTCACAGTCCCGCGAACTCTTAGGAACAGCCGCCATCGAAGCTTGGCATGGCCGCTTGCTCTAAACCAAAATTCTGGTAGCGTTCGACTTCGGCATGTCTAAGGCACAATCGCCAATTCGACTTTGCGATTGAAACGGTCCCTAGCAGACCCGATTGATCGTCGCTGTGCGCCGGACACAAGTTGTTGAACGAACTCTGAACTGTAGTGATTTGCGGAAGGCACCTGGAGATGAAGATGAGGATGCGAGCATTGGAGCTAGCAGCGATGGCGGTCGCCAGCGTTGCCGCCATGGGCAGCGCCTATGCCGACGTCGAACGAGGCATCGATGCGTATAACAAGGGCGACTTCAAGAGCGCCCTTGCAGAACTGAGAACGGCAAGCCAAGCAGGCGACGCCAAGGCGCAGTTTTACCTTGGCGAGATGTATGACAAGGGCCGTGGCGTGCCGCAAGATTTCGTGGAATCCGCGAGGTGGTACCGATCCGCAGCGGACAACAGTCACCTCGACGCACAAGACCTACTTTGCTCGCGCTTCTTCTTTGGCCAAGCGAGCTTACCAAAGGATGCCGCTGCAGCGCTGGGGTATTGCTCGCTTGCGGGCAAAGCCGGGCGCGCGTACTCAGCTTATCTGGCTGGGCACCTGCTAGAACACGGGGAAAACGTGACGCACGATAAACCCCGTGCCGTGGAGTTCTATCGAATCGCTGCCGAGGCCGGCAATGTCGATGCGCAGGAGGCGCTCGGCAGCATCTACTTCTTTGGCACCGCCGTAACCCAAGATCACGTCCAGGCGGAAAAATGGCTCCGGCCTGTCGCCGAGGCAGGACGCGCATTCTCGCAATATCTCTTAGGCTATCTGTTGGAAGCCGGAAAGGGCGTGAATGCGGATGCTACCGAAGCCGCTCGTTGGTATCGAAAGGCGGCGGACCAGGGCAACGCTCAGGCTATGGCAAGCCTCGCCGCTTTGTACATCGCGGGCAGCGGTGTCGATAAGGACGAATCCGAAGCGCTGAAATGGCTGATCAAAGCCGCTGATAAGGAAGAGGCCTCGGCGTACTATCCGATAGGGTGGGCCTACTTTCAAGGCAAGGGGGTCGAGCAAGACGATGCGGTAGCGCTGAAGTGGATGACCAAAGCCGCGGACAAGGGAAACGCTCAAGCGCAGTTCATGGCGGGGTTGCTTAGCGAAACCAACAGAAAATCGCCGCCGGATTTAGCCGCCGCAGCGAAGTGGTATCGCGCAGCCGCCGAGCAAGGCAACACCGACGCGATGCAACCGCTTGCGCGACTCTACTTTGACGGCAACGGTGTTCCACAAGATCTAAGCGAAGCAGCCAAATGGTATCAAAAGGCCGCCGAAAGCGGTAATGCTCTGGCGCAGTACGCCCTGGGCTACCTTTTCGAGCACGGCAAGGGCTTAGCCATCGACGATGGCCAAGCCGCTCATTGGTATCAAGCCGCAGCTGCGCAAGGTAACGCGCACGCCCAGTTGCGCGTAGGTTGGTTGTACTTCGAGGGCAAAGGCGTGGCAAAGGACTTGTTAGTAGCGCACATGTGGAGCAATTTAGCTGCCGCTAGCTTGTCCGACAGCTCTCGTGCTGACGCCGAAAAGCAGCGCGACTACATTGCCAGCCAACTTTCTCCGGAAGATCTTTCGAAGGCGCAGCAACTGGCGCGCGAATGGAAGCCCAAGAGTTGAAGTGGCGGGAACGGTGCGCCCAACTCAACTTAACGTGCAATCGGCGGCGGATAGACCCGTCCATCGAGCTATCGCCGGAATCGTAAGCCCCCCATTCGAAGCAAGCGCCTGACCGATCTGAGCTCCGACTCGGCCTATCCTAGCGCAGCACTCGCCAACGTCTGCAACGCTTCCGATAGAATTGGGCATCGGAGCAGACAGACTCAGTTGCAGACATACCCACTGGTCAGAATGAGCTTAAGCGGCTGCCCCGATTCCCCTCCTTCCCACAATCCAATCTTCAAGCTCTGAGGCGTTGCATTGTAACCCGCCGAACACACTTGCCGAACGTACAACCACGGGGAACTCGGGCTAGAGTAGTTATAGAGTTCGCACGTTTGCGGGTCATTGGCATCAGAATCAACCCAGAAATTCATCCATCCCAAATTAAGGTCGGCCGCCGTGCCCGGCGGGACAATCTGGCTGATTCCCTTCGTCGTACGCCCGACGTATTCCAGATACTTCTTGGCTCCCGAGCTCATGTCGTACCCGGCGAGCGCGGGCACCGTACTCTTGACGGCACGCCTGATATTGTTCGCTTCGAAAGGAAAGGGGTTGCCTTGCATCCAGCCCGCGGTGTTTAAAGCTACGCGCATGCGCAGGATGTACGTGTTTGAGGTATCGCAGCTCGTCCCTGCTCCTTTGCAGTACAACTGGTCGTAAAGCGTGCCGACAGTTACACTGTTGCCGAGTATCGGAGCCGATCGGCTCAGCTTCAAGATAAAGCCGTTCAAATCTGAGGATGACACCTTACAAGCGGCATTGGTCGTAGATTGGGTCTTAACTGGAATTTGATTGCCAAATGGCGGCGCGTTGCCGGGATTATTGACACAACTGATTGGCTGCGGCGCCAAGATGGTTTTCGGATTGCAGGTCAGGTAAGGCGCGCCGCTCGTTGGCGGTGAGACCCATCCGGCAGTTGCAACCTTCGCCAAACAAAGACCAAATGAGAGCAAACTTAAACTCAATTTGGCTTGCATACATCGCTCCTCATTACTTTCGCAAACTGGTCACGTACGCCATGATCTTTAGAATGTCATCCTGCGATAGCGTGCCACGCAGTGGTACCATCGCTGCAGCAGCACCGCCGTAGATGGTTTCAAAGACACCCTTGTCGCTGTTGTTCTTTGGGTAGAGATAAGCGTCGTCAATCAAGCTAGGTCCCATCCGGCCATTCGCTTTGATGCCGTGACAGATTGCGCAGCGCTCCAGGAAAATCGCGCCACCACGTTCAATCGCTTCCGCTTCGCCGCGATAGGCATTCTTGGCGGTTTTATGAAACTGACGCACCGCCTCTGTCACCGTTTCGCCCTCCGCCGGCGAGACATCAAGCGGCTCGTCAGAAAAGGTCGAACGAAAATCTAGCACGGCAGAATCCGGGCTGGCAAACCCCGCGCAGGCAATCAGCAGCAACGCGGCCGCAAAACGGGAGTCTATAGTCATCGCCATGATTGAAGCTGGCTCAATGCGCCTCCCGCAGCGATACGATATAAGCGATCACCTGCCAGATCTTTTCCTCCGCAAGCACGCCCTTCCATGCCGGCATCGGATCGACGCGACGGCGCCCATTCGAAATGGTGTAGTACAGCGTCGATACGCTCAAGTCCGCGCGGCCGCGCAACGCAGGTCCGCGCTTCGCGTGCCCCTCGCTGCCATGACAGTACCCCGCGCACACGCCATTGAACGTCTGCCGCCCTTGCTCAATGCTCTCTGCGCTGCGCAAGTCGACACCCGCGGTCTTCTCCGGCGGCGGCCATTCCTCGGCGCTGACCGGTTGCGCCAGCGCCAACAACAAAGAAAAAAGCGCTGCCAGTGGCAGCGCTAAAGTTGGTGGGAGGTAGTGGAGAGGTCGGTATGGTAACTCTCCCCAAATATTCACCAACAGGAGGCTTTCAAGGCGCATCGTACTCAGTGTTCATTTGCTTGAAGTGAGCTAGTTTGAACGCGCTTGTTAGATTTTTGGTGGACAGCGGCGCTGTGCGCCTTTGCTTTGCTGGGCAGTTTGAAGGCGAACAATGTTGCGCCGGGCGGAAAATCCTTGGTTTCAGGCATTGCTTCTGCCAGCCCGAAGAACACATGCGAGCCAATGCCGCTTGGCACCAGCACGTACTGCTCGCCCTTAGCAGCGTAAGTCACGATGCCCCCACGAATGCCCGAGCCCGTGTTAAAGCTCCAGAGCGTCTTGCCGGTTTCGCCGTCGTAGGCGTACACACGCCCGCGCATGTCGCCGCTGAATACTACGCGCCCTTTGGTCGACAGCACCCCGGAAAGGCGCGGATACTTGTCGTGCACCGACCACTTCTTCTTGCCAGTAAGTGGATTCCACGCATCCAGTGCCCCATGCACGACATCGTTGGGCGGTGCGACGTGGGAGATGTCCGCGCCAGCGTACCAATTGGGTAGCGGCTCAAGCTGCGGTTTCTCAGGACGCGTTTTGGCGATCGTGCATAACTCTTGGCGCGAGTTATACCAAAGTTTGGTGTCCGGATTGTAGGATCCTGCGTTCCAACTTCTGCCGCCATTCATGGAAGGGCAGAACATGTGACCTTCTGAAGTCGCGGGCGGATTGCGGCCAATCAACTGCCCGGTCTTGGGGTCGACGTTCTTAACGAAGCTGACGTGTTTATTGATGGTCCAGACGTTCTCGATCTTACCGTTGGTCCGATCGTAGACATACACAAAGCCGCTCTTGGCTTGATGCACCGCGAGCTTCTTCGACCCTTGATCAATAAGTACGAATTCGCCCAAAGTTGAATCGTAGTCCCAGTCATCGTGCGGATGCTCTTGGAAATACCATTTCAGCTCGCCCGTGTCGGGATTCAGAGCAACTACCGATGACGCGTACAAGTTGTCGCCCGGCCGCGCGCCCACGCGATCACTGCGCCGAAACCCTTTCTCGCCATCTGCAGCCGGTGCCCAATCAAACCAAGGCGTCGGATTCGAAGTCCCGTAGATAATCAGATTTTGTTCGGCATCGTAACTGCCTACGTGCCAGGCTCCGACGCCAGCATATTTTGCACTCGACTCGCCTTGATCGTTATTGCCCCAGGTATCATCCTTCACTGGGTCGAAATACCAAATCTTCTCGCCCGTCTTGGCATTGAGACCGAAGATGCCGCCGCCACGCGCAGGCATACCGCCCTGCGTAGAACCGAAAATAGCCTTGTCTTTAACAAGCAGCGGCGGCGAAGTGAACAAGCAACCGCACTTCATCGTATCGACAAGCTGCGTGACCCACACTTCCTTACCGGTCTTAGCGTCAAGGGCGATGGCACGGCCGTCAGACGTCCCGGCATACACCAGCCCATTACCCACCGATACGCCTCTGTTGTAGGGCGCGGTGGCAATCTGCTCCACTTCCGGCTTATTCTTCGCGTAGTAGTGCCATATCTCCTCGCCGCTCGCACCGTCGATTGCGAACACGCGGTTGTAAGAACCCGAATAGTAGACTACCCCATCCAGAACCACTGGCGTCGCCTGCAAACCGTGCGTGATGGCACCAGGCTGATGCGTCCAAGCGACCTGCAGCTTTCCGACATTGCCGCGATTGATCTTGGCGAGCGGGCTGTAGCGCCAAGCATTGTAGGTGCGGTGATAAGACGGCCAATCCTCGGCTTTCGCCTGCGCAATGGTGTCCACCTCAGCATTGGCGGTTGCGCTGCCCAGTACAAGAGCCGCCAGCCCTGCAAAGATTGCCTCTTTCATCCACACTTTTGCCATGTCTCCCCCTCCTTGTAGTGGGGGCGATATTGGCGCATGACCGCAGTGTCGGATAGTGAGAAACGCCCCAACATACGCAGGAGAAACTCCCACCGTCTGACGTTTAGGAATTTTTCCTGTTTCATACGGGATTTTTTCATCGGACTTTCTCGCAGCAAAGGATTACTTTCCGGAGCGGCGAGAGTCTAGGTCGAAGGACAAGACCGCCTTGATATTTGACGCGCATATTCACTGTACTTTTAGCGACATCCAAAAGAGATAGAGAGAGAGGAGATTGCATGAGAACCAGCAAGACGTTGTTGGCCCTGTTAGTGGCGAGCCTTTTGTCCACGACCGCGGCGTTAGCCCGCAAAGTACCGACTAGCGATGAAGAAGTCGGTAGCCCAGGTGGCACTATTCCCGGTAATCCCAAGGTGAAGCTCGTAAAAGTGGCCGACGGCTTCAACGATCCCATCAACGCCACCAATGCAGGCGACGGCTCCGGGCGGATTTTCGTGATTGAGCGCGTTGGCCGAGTCAAGATTGTGAAGGACGGCAAGGTACTGCCCGAGCCGTTCATGGATCTGACCAAGCAGAATCCGATCGGCGGTGACGTTCAACATCAGTTCATCGAGCAAGGTTTGTACTCAATTGCGTTCCATCCCAAGTACAAGGAGAACGGCTACGTCTTCGCGCACTATGCCTCGTTGCCTTTTAACGGGGATGGTTTCGTCGTACGATTCTCTGTCGCCAAAGACAATGCCAACAAGGTCGATCCGAAAAGCGCGCGGGTCATCATGCGGCTGCAACGGCCTTACTACAATCACAACGGTGGTCAGATTGCCTTTGGGCCCGACGGCTATCTCTATATTTCCAGCGGTGACGGCGGCTGGGAAGGCGATGTGCTAAACGCCGGGCAAAGTCTCGATACCGATCTGGCCAAGATCTTGCGCATTGACGTCAATGTGGAGGATCGCGCCTATGCCGTGCCACCCAGCAATCCCATGGCGAGCAAACCGAATCTGATGGAGCTATTCGGCATCACCGAACCGCAATTCGACGCGATTCGCTTAAACGCAAAACCGGAGATTTGGGCTTACGGCGTACGCAACACCTGGACCTTCCACTTCGACCGCAAAACCGGTGATCTGTTCATGGCGGAGGTCGGGCAAAATCACTGGGAGGAAATCAACTTTCAGCCGGCTGCAAGCAAAGGCGGCGAGAACTACGGTTGGGCACGCAATATGGGCACCTACTGCCATCCGCTGGGGGAAGACAACAAGACTGTCAAATCCGGCAAAGGTTGCAACCGCGTGGGGGTACTGCCGATCGCGGAGTATCCGCACGATCAAGGGTGCTCAGTGATTGGCTTCGGTGTGGACTACAACGCCGGCACGAACGGCGCGTACGTCACTGGCGACTGGTGCACCGGCCGCGTTTGGGGCACTGCTTGGGACGGGAAGAAATGGCAGATGCAGGAGTTGATGCGCACAAAACTGCAGTTTACCGGCGGCGGTTACGCCGAGGACGGCAGTGTGCTTGCGACGCACTGCAACTGCTTTTACACGACGGACAAAGGTGCGCTCGGCAATCCGCCTGGCGCGCTGTGGATGCTCGTACCTGCGGACAAGGCCAGCTCCAAAGATGAGGTCGCACCGCTGCTTGTTGAGCAAACCGCTGCTAGCAAACGACCGTAGCACGGCGTGATAGGAGGGCCGCACGCGCCCGTGTGCGGCCCGTTTCTCCCCCTGCGTCTGTGCGCGCCAGCATCCTTAACGCAGACGCTAATTTCACTAAGAGCGCGTGCGATCATCGCTTGACCCTTCCGATTTTTCGCCGCAAGGCAGCTCCCTACTGCGATGGGGGTTGTTCGCGCTGCTGCTATTTGGGTTTATTCTGATCCCGTTCGCCTTGTTTGAGGGCAAGATGAACGCCGTTGTGCAACAGAGCCTTCAGACTGGGTCATCGGTCAGCTTTGTCTCGTTGGCCGTTATTGCTTTCTTGACCGCCGACATCGCGCTGCCCATCCCATCGAGCTTTGTGTTGAGCACAACCGGCTACTTGCTGGGCACGGCCGCTGGCACAGGCGTGTGCTTTATCGGCATGAGCGTTGCGTCACTCGCCGGCTATTGGCTGGGTCGACACGCCGGCGCGTCGTTAGCCCAACGCCTAGTTGGACAACGCGGCCTACAGCAATTTCGCCTTTTTGCCCAGCGCTACGGCGACGCGGTGCTGGTTGCGTTTCGAGCTGTGCCAGTGCTTGCAGAAGCTACGCTGCTAATGGCGGGGCTTTCCGGTATGCGATTGCGGCGCTTTCTCACATTGGTTTCACTGGGCAATATCGTGGTCTCCGCACTGTACGCGTGGATTGGTGCGGTATCCGCAAGTCGATCCTCCTTTCTCGTCGCCACAGCTGCCTCCATCCTGCTACCGACTTTGATCGTGCTTGCGACACAACTCGCGGCGCGTACCGAATGCCTCCCGCAGGAAGAATCCCCATCGAATACCGAGGAGTCCAACAGCCATGCCGAAACCCCACCCACAACCGATCTCTCCTGATCAACTACCCACGGCGGCTCTGGCCGTACTCGATCGGCACCGCTTCCCAATGCTGGCAACGACGGATGGCACTCAACCATGCGTACGGCCGATAACCGCGACATGGCATGATGGCTTTACCGTGTACTTTGCCAATTTGAAGCGATTTCACAAGACCATTGAGATGTCCGTCAATCCGAAAGTGGAGTTGTGCTATCTGGACGAAAACGATGATCAAGTGCGCATCACTGGCATTGCCGAATTGGTGACGGATCGTGCCACGCAAGAGGAAGCGTTTCGGCGCGACGCATTGCTGCGGCAATACCTCAGCAATCCTGACAATCCAGAGTTCACCTTGTGGCGAGTTAAGCCGATTCGCGTTCGCTTTATGCGCGAGTGGGCGTTGGAATACCATGAAGTCCCATTGCGCTAAGCGCGTGATACTTCGATTGACGAACACGCAATTCCTGGAGAGGCTTCAGCCCGCAGATCTTCGCAACGCAGGGCGCGCAGCGCCCTGGAGCTAAACCGTCCGCTGCGCCGCGTAAACGGCGCACCCGCATCGGCTAAGCCTCGCTCCCGGGCCTCAATCCCGAGTTTGTGAGGATTCTTTCCTGGGATTGATTGCGCCAATCTCCCTTTGCGAATTGTTCCGTAGCTGCAATCATCGTTAGCGCAGTTGGCCATCCCGCGAGTGGCCACTAAAACCATTTGGAAAGACCGCAACGGCGAAAGATGTCAGTTGGCGGCGCCAGCTGAATCAACCCACACGGCAACTATGTCATCCAAGAAAAACGAAACATTCAGCGCGAATTCATTCTGTGCGACTCGTCGCAAACTGATCGCTGGCGCGATCGCGGCAAGCGCTAGGACGTTCGCTTATGCCGCCGAACCCAATACGGCACGCCCCCAGCCAGGCGACATACTGGTCTTTGCTGATGGTGAGCAACGGGGCGCGACCGTCGCGCCCGGCAGTATTGGTCTCACCGATAGTCCTAAGTTCGCCTATCCCAAAGACCCGGCAACAGGCATTGTCCGCGACGGATCCCGCCTAAACCTGCTGCTATTGGTGCGCGTCCCTCCGGAGCAGATCGAAGCCGAAACACAAACTTTCGCCGCAGACGGCATCCTCGCATACTCGGCGATCTGCACTCACTACGGATGCCAGATCACTTTGCGCGAAGCCAACAGCAAAGGTGTGGTGTGCAATTGCCACGGCTCGACCTTTGACGTAACCAACAAAGGCGCCATTGTTGTCGGCCCGGCCACACGGCGACTGGCGGCGCTGCCGCTGAAGTTAGTTGAGGAAACACTCGTAGTCGCTGCCGGCTTTTCGGGCCGGCTCGGCCCGCCGACCGAGTGAGTGCGCTGAGCGCCAACACTCGTCCGCTTGCTTTCATCACGCGGTACCCACTCAACCAAGGAGGAAAATCATGAAAATCTCAAGGCTCGCCGCCGCTTTCAGCGTGGCGATCATTCCTACCATTACTTCGGCGCTGGACTACAAGCCGGTTACCCACGAGCGCCTAGTCAATCCGGAGCCAGAGAACTGGCTAATGCACAAAGGCAACTATCAAGGCTGGAGCTACAGCTCCCTTGAGCAGATCAATACTGGCAACGTCAAGAAGCTCGGCCCACTCTGGAGCTACGCGACCGGGGTCGGCTCGGGCCATGAAGCATCCTTGCTCGTCAACAACGGCTATATGTTCGCGATCACGCCGTATAACCAAGTGCTGGCACTCAATGCAAAGACGGGCGAGTTGTTGTGGCGCTACAAGCGCGAATTCCCGGAGGGATTCAGCGCACTGCACGTCACCAATCGAGGCGTAGCGCTGTGGAAAGACATGGTCTTCGTCGCCAATCTCGATTGTCTGCTGACTGCGTTGGACGCCAAAACAGGCAAGATCATTTGGGAGTCCAAAGTCTGCGATTGGCGCGAAGGTGCGTATATCACTTCTGCTCCTGTTGTAGTCAACGGCAAAGTCTTTGTCGGCCCATCGGGTGGCGAGTTCGGCGTGCGCGGTTACCTCAAAGCCTTTAACAGCGAGGATGGCAAAGAAGAGTGGCACACGTGGAGCGTGCCTGGCCCAGGCGAGAAAGGCCACGAGACGTGGCCACAAGAAGGTCGCTGGAAAGATGCGTACAAAATCGGCGGTGGCACGATGTGGATGCCCGGCAACTATGATGCAAAGAATAACTTGCTCTACTGGGGCGTCGGCAACGGCTCACCCTGGTTCGGCGATCAACGCCCCGGGGATAATCTGTACGTAGCATCCGTGCTTGCGATGAATGCTGATACGGGTGCTATCCAGAGCCATTTTCAGTATCACTGGAATGATTCGTGGGATTGGGCCGGTATGAACGCACCCACCTTGATCGATCTAAACCGCGATGGCAAGCAGTCGCCTGCTTTGATCAGCGCTCAACGCAACGGTTATCTGTATTGGCTCGATCGCGACGACAAGGGCAATATTTCTTACCAGAACGCTGTGCCCTATGTACACAACAACGTGTTCAAGAGTCTTGACCCAAAGACCGGCCGGCCGACTTACGACGAGAATCACAAACCGGTGACAGGCAAAGACGTCACTTACTGCCCCAGTCTGTGGGGCGGGAAGGATTGGCCCTACGAAGCTTACAGTCCGAAAACCGGAATGCTCTACATTCCGTTCAATGACAACCATTGCATGAGCCTAAAAGGCAAAGTGCAGGAGCGCGTGCCGGGACAATGGTCTGCCGGTATCGATATCCCTGATATCAAACTACTCGTCGATAAGAATCCCAAGTACATCGGCGGCATTCAAGCTTGGGATGTCAACTCGGGCAAGCAAAACTGGCGTGTTGAGTATCCGAAGTCGTGGAACTGGGGCTCTCCTTTGACGACAGCGGGTGGATTGCTCTTCGCTGGGGGCACGAGCGACCGTTTCTTCCGCGCCTATGACGCAGGCAACGGCAAAGAGCTTTGGCGCTTCAAGGCAAGTTCCGGGATCATCGCTCCACCGGTCTCCTATTCGATTGACGGCAAACAGTACATTGCCGTGATGTCCGGATGGGGCGTGGATGCGGCTTTCGTTCAAGGCCTTATGCACCAACTCTCTGGCTGGGAGCCCAAAGAAGTTGCCCCTGGCGGAACGATCTGGGTGTTTACGCTCGCTGACTGATATTCTGGATGTAAGTTGTACGAGAGGTAGCCAGAATACCGGCTACCCCCGAGCTAGCGGCGGTAGCCGCACCTCACACGGCGTCTTAGAGAGAGACGCCGTTTTTTTTGAGCCTTCCGAGCCGCTGGCATTCGCAGCAAGAGAGTTTGTCGGTCACGGGAAAAACTCCCGTTCTCGCGAGTGTGATTCTCCCTGGCTATCCAAACCCCGTGTGAGCATCATGCTTTGCCGAGCAGGATGAGCAAGTTCGGCTGTCTCAATCAAGCAATAACATTGGAGGAGAACAGGCATGCAACTTCGTAAGATTGTATCGGCCGTCTCACTGGCAGCGAGTGGTTCGGTCAGCATTGCATTACACGCCGCAGATGGGGATTGGTCGGAGTACACGGCGGACAAGATGGGTTCGCGCTATCTGCCCGGCGGCAAGGTCAGCGCCGAAACGGTCAAGTCGATGAAAGTCGCTTGGCGTTGGGCGATGCCCGATAACAAGGTATGGCAAGATAACGCGGATCTGCGCACTCATGTAAACGAAACTACGCCAATTGCGGTTAACGGTGTGCTCTACACCAGCTCACCGATGAGTTTTGCTTCGGCCATCGACGGCACGACCGGCAAGACACTCTGGACTTTCGACCCTGTCGCGTACCGTGACGGCACGCCGCCTAATTTGGGCTTTCTAAACAGAGGGCTTTCGTATTGGGAAAGTGGCGAGGACAAGCGCATTATTCTCGGTACCGGCGATGCCTATATCATTGCCTTGGATGCCAAGACCGGTAAGCCTATCGAATCGTTTGGCAACAAGGGACGCATCGACATGACGCAGGGTTTGCGCCGATCGGTCGAGCGTGCGCAAATGAAGGTCCAGTCGCCGCCTATAATCTGCAACGGAATGATCATTCCGAGCTTCAACGTACTCGACTACTTCGCCGTCGGGCGGCCGCCGGGCAAAGAACCCCCACCTGGTGATTTGCGCGCTTTTGACATCAAGACGGGCAAAGAGATGTGGAACTTCCATCAACCGCCGCAGATTGGGGAGCCCGGTAACGAGACCTGGGGAGAGAACTCTTGGAAGACCGCTGGCGCCGCCAACATGTGGGCGCGGGCAAGTTGCGACGAAAATTTGGGGCTGGTTTACGCACCGTTTTCAACGCCGGCAAACGATTTCTACGGCGGCGAGCGCCCCGGCGATGGACTGTTCGGTGAATCCTTGGTGGCCCTCGATGCCAAGACCGGAAAAATCAAATGGTACTACCAAATCGTTCACCATGGCCTTTGGGACTACGATCTACCCACCTCACCAAACTTGATGGACATCACCGTCGACGGTCGTCAGATCAAAGCCGCCGCGCAAGTAACCAAGCAGGGTTGGGTGTTTACATTTGATCGCGTCACCGGCAAACCGGTTTGGCCGATTGAAGAGAAAGCAGTACCCAAGTCGACTGTTCCCGGCGAGATCTCTTCACCCACGCAGCCGCATCCCACTTGGCCATTGCCCTTCACCCCGCAGGGCCTCACAGAGGACATGTTGATCGACTTGACGCCAGAGTTGAAGGAAGGCGCAAAGGCGATCGTTGCCCGCTACAACTATGGCCCGATCTATACGCCGCCCACCACCGACAAAGGCGGGACAATCTTGTCTCCCGGTTTGCTCGGCGGCGCAAGTTGGGCAGGGGCTGCTCACCATCCCAAGAACAACGTCCTATACGTCAATTCGTTCAACATTCCTTTCGCGACAAAAATCAAAAAGGAGACTACCGGTTCGTATGCATACACAGGCACCTGGGCTGCGGTCGGTGGTCCTGACGGCTTACCTTTGCTCAAGCCGCCGTTTTCAACGATTACCGCGATTGACATGAACACCGGCAAACACTTGTGGCAAGTACCCGCAGGCAAAGGTCCGATAGATCATCCAGCCATTAAGAACTCGGGCCTCAAACGAGTAGGGCATATCCGTCAAAGCTACGTGGCCCTTACCGACAACGTGTTGTTCGTAGCATTAGACGGCACGTACAGCGTAATCGGCCTCTCGCCGCGCGGGAACTCGTTGCAGGTACAAGCGACCAAGGAAGAAAAGGAGCCTTACCTATATGCGCACGATCCGAAAACGGGTGAGGTGCTAGGCGAAATCAAGCTGCCCGGGGCTGCGTTCGGGGCCATCATGACATACCGCGCTGGCGGTAAGCAGTACGTCGTCGCACCAATCGGCGGTGGTGGCATACCAGCGGAGTTGGTCGCCGTTCAAGTCGATTGATCGAACGACTCGCGCAAACACGGGGGTGAAGCGAGACTGCCTCACCTCCGTTTTTTTACGCACTTCTTCTAAAATTCAAGAATCGGCCAACACGTATGCAGCACTTCCTGCTTTTAGCAATACTCGCCTTCTCCTTGCCGGTAGCACACGCAGGCGGTGGACCAATCGACTCAGGACAAGCCAAGCCGGACGCGGCACCGTCCGACCTCGCTGACCCAGAACGAATCAAAAAGGGCAAGTTCTTGTTTCACTCGACGTGCGCCGATCACTGCCACGGTCATGTTCCAGCTCTGTTCGTCGGCCGCAAGGACCTTGATCCCGAGCACGCCTTTAATACCATCAGCAAAGGCGGACAAGGCGCGACACCAATGCCGCCCTGGGGCGACATATTCAGTGTCGATGAGATCTGGAGCCTTGTTGCATACTTGAAGTCTCTAGGACAACCATAGGCATACGCGAGCAAACGCACTGCGAGCGCGTTGCCATGGCGCGCCGCAGCCTCGCTTCAGCCGCGCCCCCTCGATCCTCTCGTGTGGATCGCTGGTTGACCGAAGCTCATAGCATTGGCGATACTTCGAAATCGCCGTTTTGGAACCGCCGCCATGAAACAGATCTACGTGTTCACGTCGCTATGCCTAGTCGCGCTTTATGCACAAGCGCAAACGCCCGAATGCATGGAACGGGAAGCGAAACTCAAGGCGAACTTCCGCGTCACGAATGCGTGTGAGTCTAGGCATCAGACGTGCATTGCGATGGGGCCCACTAATCCCATGCGAGAACTAAACTATTGCCAGAACCTGCTCCGAAGATGCGAATCCTTGGATGAGCCTATCGAGGATGAAAAACTTAGGTCGCAAGTAGAGCAATTCAAGAAAGAATGCTCGCCTGGCTAATTGACAGGTCTTTGGCAACCTATTGACTCAAGACCTTCACATCAGGTCGGCGGTACGCCCCGACTTCGGTTAGGGTTCCAGATGCGCTTGTGCAACCGGTGATCAAGCGGGGGATTGCGGAAAGGTGATAACGCCATGACGCAGCGCGATGTGCACAAGCTCGGCGGCTGAATTCGCTCCAAGTTTTTGTTTAATCTGTGTTTGGTAGTTCGCAACGGATTTTTGGCTAATACACAGAGCCCGACTGATCTCCGCCAAGCCTTGCCCCTCGGCCAGCAAGCGGAAGATCTCAAATTCACGTTGCGACAACGCGTCGAGCGGCTCACTCTGGTGGGTGACCCGCCGTAACGCGATCAACTGCATGACATCTGGACTGAGATATATCCTCTTCTGCGCAACTTGCCTGACCGCGTCAACGATGACATTCGGAGGACAGCTCTTTGTGACATACCCCCGTGCGCCCGCCTCCATGGAGCGCAGCGCAAACTGCGCGTCCTCATGCATGCTGAACACCAAGATATTGGCATCGGGATCGCGGCTGAGAATCCGTCGAATCAGCTCTAAACCCCCAGCCCCTTTCATCGACAGATCAATCACAGATACGTCTGGCAAGCTATCGCAAAAACTCTGATAGCCGCGCTCCGCGCCGTCGGCTTCCGCGACGATCTGGACGTCGCCCTGCTGCTCCAGAAACCGGCGATATCCGGCGCGGACGACCGCATGATCATCTACCAAAAGTAGCTTCAGTTTGCGCATGTGTTTCTCTGTATTACTGACGGCGGCATAGATAGCAATACTTGTACCTCTGCGCCAGAGTTAGCGCAAGCGTCATTTCTGCTTGAGGACTAAAGCATAGCGGCATGCTGACCTTGCGCACTCGGCGCACCAAGCGATGCGTGGCCAACGTCAGAGACACGCTAACGTGCGATAAGGCGAAAGATTTTTCCGGTTTCGCCATAGGGCCCGAACGTTTCATTGGTCAGAACATATACTTCGCCAAGGCGATCTTCGGTCAATCCGACGATACGACTTTTGACTTGCAGCGTTCCGGCGTAGGGCCAAAGTTCTCCCTCGCGAGCGCTTGGTGTCGCAACAAAGATCTGCCCCGAGGGCTCCTTGAACGCAGCACTCCAATCGGAAAAGATCAGTTTCCCGATGAGATCGGGAATGCTGCGCCCTCGGTAGAGCAGCGCTCCGGTTATAGCAGTACCGACGCCTTTAATGCCAAGGACACTTTCGGGATGCGACGCTTGCATGTTCGGATACTCCACAACCGGCAGTTCTATGCGCCGGCCGGCGGCGTCCTGCCGCGCGCAATCTTTCGGCGGTTGGCGCGGACGCAAGCGATCCACGCAGTGCGCGCCTTCCATCAACGGCCAGCCGTAGTTGCCTGGCGCCTTAACGTGATAGGCTGCCTCCCACAAAGTCTCTGCCACAGCCGTAACGAAAAATCCGCCGCTGCGATCGAAGGCAATTCGGTAGGGATTGCGAAAACCCCAAGCCCATATCTCCTTGCGTCCCCCTCCGTTCGCGAACGGATTGCCTCGAGGAATCGCATAGTTTGGAAAGCCATGATCGACGTCGATACGCAGCACCTTGCCGAACAGCGATTCGGCATCCTGCGCTAAAGCGTCCCAAGTGAGCGCTGCGGCGGGCACATCAAAAGCCTCCCAGACCACTTTCTGGCCAATGCCGTGCGATACCCCCCCGTCGCCAAGTCCGATATACAGAAAGCCATCCGGACCAAATGCCAATGCCCCGCCGTTGTGTTTGCGGCTCGGCCAGTCGACTTCGAGCAGTACTCGCTCGGAGCTAAGATCAGCCTTGCTCAAATCACCCACTGCGGTGGAAAGCTCCGAGACCCTGCGGGTATAGTTCCAGCTCTGCGGCGCGCTCGCTCGAAGCGGCGCCGAGTAGCTGACAAACATGCGCCCATTGCGCGCGAATTCAGGGTGCAGGGCGAACCCGAGCAACCCACGTTCTTCGAAGTTCTGTTCTAACTGCAGCATGCGCGGACGCAAATCCAAGAACGGCTCGCTTTGCACCTTGCCGTCTGCTGCAAGGACTCGAACCAGACCGTTTTGCTGCACGATCAGTTTGCGATTGCTGCCATCGGCCACTTCTTCCAAGTGGATCGGCGCAGTTAAGCCCTCCGCGAGCAACTCCAACTCGATCCCAGCAGCGGCAGGATAGACCCATAAGGTCGCCAGAATCGCAATACAAACCTGTGCTAAGCCAATAACGCTGTGCTTCATATGTTCTCCATGCAGATACAGTCGACCGTCGGCCGGACAGCGAACGCGATTGTGGCCCGATCTATACACAAACCAAGAAAGATTTTGAAGTATGCATCAATCCTTGTAGCGCATAAGAGGAATGGCAATCGCGATGTGAGTCCCACCGTGACGGCCGCGCCCGAGTTGCATCGAACCACCGAGCGCACGGACCCGCTCGCGCATGCCGAGAATACCCAACCCGCTTGCGCCGGTTTCGCTTTCTATGCCGCGGCCATCGTCTTCTATCGTCAGCGTAACCGCTGTCTCGCTGCGGCGTAATGCCACTGCAGCCTTTCGCGCATCAGCGTGCTTGGCGATATTTGTTAGCCCCTCTTGTACTAAGCGGTATAAGGCGATGTTGATCTGCTCGCCGCAGTCTCCCAATGAAGCATCCGTAGTTAACTCGCAAGGCACACGGTGCCGCTGTTGCCAAGTTTCTACATGGGTACGCAGCGCCGCGCTCAGTCCCAACCCATCCAGGGTATCGGGTCGCAGCTTGCGCAGCAACGAACGCACATCTCCGTACATGCGCTCCGCGGTCTCCGAAATCGCTTCGGCGCACGCTAGAGCAGTTTGGTCTTGATGCCTCACTTTAGCTGCAATCGTGCTCGCATCTACTTTGATGGCCGTCAAGCACTGGCCCAGCTCGTCATGCAGCTCCCTTGCCAAGTCGCGCCGCTCGATTTCTTGAACTTGGAAGAGCTCCTTAATTAACGATTGGTTTTGTGCGAGGAGACGCTCCGTCTCGCTCTGCGCCGCAACGCGCATTGCCACCTCGCGCCGCGATTCGCGCAAGCGTTGAAAGGAAAACCACCCCAAACCGATCGATAGCGCCAGGAATGCATGAGTAAGTTCATCAATCTGCCAAAGCTCATAGGGGCGCAGCCAAGCGGCGAGCCGCTCGCTCAGTTCAATTCTGGCCGCAACAAGGAAGACCAGCACGCTTGCGGCGAAAATAGCCAGCAACTCAACGCGAATGGTGATCCGCTTCTTCGGAGACATATTGCGCGCCCAATTCGTGTTTGCCACACTGGCGAACGGCGCCGAACGACTAAAACTCGGCGCGCGCATCCAGCCTGAAGCGCCGCTCCAAACTCTCGAAACCATGAAATACTTGATAATCCTTGTCGAACACATTGTCGACGCTGAGCGTGATGCTGGCCACATCGAGTTTGATTCGCCAAGACGCGTCGACGGTTGTGTACCCGCCCTTGCGAATGTCAATGCCGGCGAAAGCTTGAGGCTGATCGATCCGGTCTCCCTCGTACACCGCTCGTGCCGTAAATGAATGTCGCGGATTCGGTTCAAAAGTTGCGCCAATTGACATCTTGCGCTCCGGCCGATTGGCTAGTTGCTCCAGGCCGTCGCGCACGTTTAGGTCAAACAGCGTTAGCCCTCCCTCGACCGACCACTTCTCCCCTAGTTGGGCCCGCACGCTGGATTCGATTCCCTTGGAAACGATTGTTCCGCGGTTCGTCAAAGCGATTCCGACTAGGGAGCTGGGGTCGGCCACCAAATCCACCATATTGCGATAGTCCACTCTGAACGCAGTAAGTTGGAATCTAGCGCGAGTCCCAAGACGCTGCTCCCACCCCAACTCAAAATTGCGGCTGCGCTCAGGCTCCAGCTTCCTGTTGCCGACCAAGAAATTACCCAAAGCAAAAAAACTTGGCGCCTTGAACCCGCGGCTGTAGCTCGCTCTGAGTTTGGTCTTCTCGTTTGGATGCGTCCATACAGCGCCCACATGGGGCGTGACCTGCGTTTCACGTTCCAAGTCGAACTGTTCGCTGAGGCCGAATGCTGGTGCCTCGAGCGAGCCATCGCCATCGAACGAATCGTAGCGTGCGCCGAGTTGGATCGAAAACCGCGAACTCGGCGCCACGCTAGTTTCTACGAAGAACGATTGCGTGTCGCGATTCAATTGGGTGAGTCCGGCTGCAAGGCCGATCAAATCTTCATCCAGCGTTCCATCCTCCTTTTGGAGCTCGGCGCCGACCGCGACGTTCACCAGATCGCCGAACGATTTGCGTACGGTGACTTGGACCGAACGCCGATCGTAGTCGGTATCGTCCGTGCGCTCAGGCACCGGCTGCGCGGCCGGCGTAATCGGGAGAACTGCAGGTGTGGCCGACTCCTCTTCCCGCTTGAACAACGACAGCTTTGTTTCGACGCGAATTTTCTGTTCGTCCCCGAGCGCGAACCCGAGCCCTGCAATGGTGTCACGCGACTGCTTGGATTCCAGATCGCGGTTGAGCGCGAATAACTCTCCGCCGCTGCCATCAGGGAACGACTCACTCTTGCGGCGAGCATGCCGCAGTGTAAGGTCGACAGCGGCGTTCTTCGACGGTGTGAACTTCACAGATGCACCGACAGTGTTTAAACGCTGATACGCTTCCTCTTCGCTGTGTTTGCCAGCTGCTTCATGGCCCGCGGTGAAAGAATAGCGCACGGCTTCGCTGCCTCCGCCCACACTGGCCCCGCCTCGCAAATAACCAAACTCGCCCACGCCGGCATGCAACGCCGCCTTGGGCTTGCCCGCCACCGCTTGCTTGGTAACGATGTTGAGAACGCCGGCTAACGCCTCACCGCCATGCACCGCCGAGCCCGGACCGCGCAGCACCTCGATTCGCTCGATGCTCGCAAGGTCGATCTCTGACAGATCGAATGTGCTTCCGCGCGTGGTCGTCGCGTCGTTGACGCGGATGCCGTCAATCAGTATCAGCAGATGGCTTTGCTCCGCGCCGCGCACATAAACAGAAGAAAAGCCGCCTGCTTTGCCAACTTGGTCCACATGGATACCCACCGCTGTACCTAGCGCTTCTTTAGTCGAGGCGGGATTATTGCGGCGTAACTCCTCACCAGTAATGATGGTAACACTCTGTGCTAAGCCGGAAGGGGTGTTCGGTAAACGTGACGCGGACACCACCAAGCCTTCCCCTTCATAAACTGGCGCACTTGGTTGCTGTGCGGAAAGTTCCGACGCCGCTAACAACACAGCTCCAGCAACGTAGGTACGGTGCATAGGTCTTTCTCCTCCGATTGGATTAAGCCGGCGCGCCGTGCGCACCGCATTGCTATGCCGACGGCGCCGGCCTGAACAACGGTGATTTGTATACTACCTTGCTTCGGCTTGGATGGCCCAACGCGCGCCGCTAGGCGGAAAAACAGGGCGCCAAACCTAGTTCGAGAAATCCTTGCTCATCACGAACACGGCAACGCCTTGCAGCTGCTTCTCCGAGTACTGTTCCTTGAACGACGGCATGCCACGGAATCCATTGGTCACCCGATCAAGGACGAACTCGGGCGTGTAGCGCGCTGGGCTCAGCTTTGGCGCCTTGCCAGGATAAGCGGCTTTACCATGGCAGAACTTACAGATCTGTCCGAACACCTCTTTGCCCAGTTGAACGTACTCCGGATTATTTAGCAGCTCCGCTGGGAAAGGAGGCAGTTCGTCTTCAGCTGATGCAGGCACAAGCAGCGCGCTCGCCAGAGCGCCAAGCAACGCATATCGAAATTGAGTTCTTTTCATTTCATTCATTCCTCACGACGCGACATTGTCAACGCGACAAACACACGGCGGGCCATATTGCTGGCCCGCCGTGCTTCACAACGCCGTTGTGTCGCCGCGAGTTTACTCGCGGAATTGAATGGGGTGTTACGGAACGATTTTGTAGATCTTGTCTTGCTCGCCGTTCGGGCCGCGCGAGCGGGTGCCCATGACGTAAACGTTGCCTTGATTATCTTGACCGAACCCTAAGATGAAATCTTTGAAGTCCGGCATATTAGTCACCTTCACATTTTCTTTGGCCCATTTGCCGCCCGACTGCTTTCCAGCGAACAGCACGCCCTGCGCCACCTGGAAGGATTTACTCCAGTCGCCGAAGAAATAGACGCCGTCCCAGGCTTTGTGCGGACCGCGGTACACGTAGCCTCCAGTGATGGAAATACCCTCGCAGTCACCTTTGGCAGCGAAGTCTGGATTCGAGCAATTCTTGTACTCGATAATGGGATCGATCATGCCGGTCTTATCGCAAGTGGCCGGATGTTTGTTGGGGTTCACATAGTCGAAGCAATGCGTGGCCTCCATCGCACGCCAGCCGAAATTCCCGCCTTTGGTGACAATGTCGACTTCTTCGAAGCTGTTCTGTTGCACATCGCCGCAAAACAGTTCCTTGTTGCCGCCCATATCGAAGCCGCAACGCCACGGATTGCGAAAACCTAGCGCCCAGATCTCAGGGGCATAGTCTTTCTTGCCTACAAACGGGTTGTCTTTCGGCACGCTATAGGGTTCGCCGTTGACATCGATGCGCAGCATCTTGCCGTGCAAATCCGCTTTGTCCTGACCGTTACCCGTGGTCACGTTGTGACCGATCCCCCAGTCGTTGGCATAGCCGCCATCACCGGTCGAGACATATAGCATGCCGTCCGGACCGAACGCGATCCACATGCCGTTGTGATTGAACTGCGGCCAATCGATCTGCAGCACATGGCGCTCGTAGTTTGGGTCGGCCTTGTTCGGGTCATCCTTGGAAACTCGCATCTCCGAAACCGTGTTCGTGTGCGCGTACCAAAGTTGTTTGCCGAGATCGGCGTCACCGCGCAACTGGCTCGTGTACGAAATATAGAACTTGCCGGTCTTCTTGAAGTCAGGTGGGAACGCCAAGCCCAACAACCCTTCCTCATCGAATTCCCACTTGAGCGGCGGCAGTTTGTGTTTGATGTTCAGGAAATCCCCTTCCATCAATTTGCCGTCAGCGCCCAGAATCTTGATCGTGCCGCTTTGCTCGACGATGAACTTGCGATCATCGCCTGGCGGCGAAACCATGGTCATCGGATGATTCAACCCTTCGGCCACGACTTCCAGCTTAACGTCCAAAGCATTGGCCGCTTGCGATACCAGCGCTGCACATGCAAACGCTGTCAATGTACTCGCGAAACGTGATAGCACGGCTACTTCCTCCTTATTGAGTTCTCCGATAGTGCGCGGCGCACTCATGTATTCGCCGAGTGTCCGCGAGAGCCGAACGTGGCTCTGCCCCTGTCGAGGTTTGCGCCTCAACTGAATAACCCATGCAAGCGATATGCCATCAGAGGGATTAGACCCAGAGAACCGCACTATTCAGTCTCACCGAAGATGAATGCCTCGCAATTCAATCTCAGCGTCGCCCCCTCCAGAATAGGTTAATCACAACCATATTGGGTGGCTATGAACAACCATGTTTCGCCAACTCAAGCCCAATTCATTGCTAGAAGGCACACCTTTGCCGTGGCCCGAATCTTGCGGGTTACTGAAACATAAAAAATAGCTCGGAGGAATCGGTGGAAGCCCCTAGCGGCTCGCCGCCGCTTTTGGTATGCCCGCTCAACCTACGATTCAGCGTCACGAGAAGCCACTCTTTCCAGGCTTCGCGGTATATAACGCGCGGCGCTATATAGGCAAGCTGCTTCGCGGCGGCTCGCTTGGCCTTACGCTCGCAGTGCTTGCAGGCTGCCCCGGCGAAAGCAGCAATGTAAGAGCGCCAGAAGGCGGCGCGACAAACGCGTTGTCGGGCACTGTGACAGCCGGGCGCGCCGCAGTAATCCTGCAATCGCCAGGGGATGTGCAACCACTGACCGCGCGAGGCGTTGCGGGTTTGCAGCGATCCGTATTTCCTCTGAGCAGTTCGGGCCCATTCACCATCAGCCTGCAGGAGCTCAGCGGGCCCTACGCCCTGCGTGCCACCTATACGGAGGAATCGACCGGCACTGCGTTTTCCTTGTACAGCACAGCGACAAAAGCTGGAACATCCAACATCACTCCTCTCACAACCTTGTTGGTCGCGCAGCTGACTGCACAACCCCCCTCAGCCTTCTTCAACTCTCTGAGTAGTAGCGGGATCGGTGCGAGTGTAACGGATGCCAACATCCGCGCCGCGCAAAGCAGCGTTACCGCTTACCTGCAAGATATCCTCGGGGTAGAGGTACGCTCCGGAACGAGCAGCTTCGTTGAATCGCCATTCACTCCGGCGGCTGGCGATCCGATGTTCGATACCATCGTTGCGCTGAACACAAAACTGGCGGAGCGTGGTAGTAACATTGAAACGCTGGCCAGCGAAATCGCTGTGGAAGCCAGCAATTGCAGAACCGAGAGCCTCCAAGTCAACGCCAGCGGCCACGCCAGCGCGTTTTGCCCTTCGTCGAAATCCGCCGAGGCGGATTCCGGTGACAACACTGTCACCATTCACACATTCACCGCTGCGAGCGGCGAAACTCTAACGCTGAGGTCGCGCGACAGTTCTGTGTTGAGCGCCGAGTATCGCTCGCGCAATGCTACAAGCTTCATCTGCATTGGCAACGCCTGCGCTGCCATCACTCTTGGAACCCCAGCCGGCGACCTTACTCGCCCTGTTCAGTTCAACGCTGTCTCACTGGCAGCCGGCGCGGCGACCGCCACACTGAACGGCACTCTAACCTCCGCCGTGCCCGGGGTGGTGCTCCCGCCGCTGCCGTGTACCTCCAACCGCTATTTTCTTGTGAAACCGGATCGCAGCGTCATTGCAGCGTGCGTCGACGCGGATCCTGTTGGCATTGGGTTGCCTGGACCTGATGCACAATCGCGCGGCTTATCGCGGCTAGCTTGGACGTTCAGAGATTCCAGCGGGACTTTCGCGCCGCAGCAAATCGAAGTGGCACTAGAAGGCGATACGGTCATCAGCGTCCTGACATGGGAGTTCGACACGGTCACCAACCAACCCAAGGGGCTGTACAAGTGCCGGCGCAGCGATTGCAACGGGGTTACCCTTGGCGCGCCGATCGTCGACAGCACGACGATCGGCATTCCGGTCACGCTGCGCACAATCGCTTTGAATGATACGCAGCTCAAGGAGGTAAATCCCGACGGCTCGCTATCAAGCACGAGCGTCGCGCTGCTCAAGGCCAGTTTTGACACGCTCTTGATCTTCCCGACGGAACCGATCAACAACCTAGCGTGCGACGGTTCGGGAAACAAGGTTGTTGTGCAGGTCAGCGGAACAACTCCGGCTTTCGATGCGTGCCCGCCTGCAGACCCGCAAGGATTTAGCGGTTTCGTCTCGGCGGGGACAGAAGCCAATGGAGATATCAGCGCTTCGATACGTTACTTGAGTGTCACTGCAAACGGCAGCACCCTTGTCGACGGTGTGACCATTCGCTTTGATGGCTTGGGCACCGTCGTAGACGTGCAGTTCGTCAGTCACTACAACGACCGCTTCCAGTGCTCCGGCGCAGCATGTAGCGGTGTTGCTGTCTCACCGCCGGACGGCTTGGGCCAGCGCACGATCACCTTTAGCAATACAGTGCTGCAGGAACTTGAAACCGGCGCTCTCCTAGGCGACCGCACCGCCACGCTCAATGGCAGCTTTGTTGCACCGGCGCCATAAAGGGGGGTCTGCATGAAGATACTCGCTCGACTCCTCGCGGCCTCCCAAGCGCGCCACATTCGTGCTGCACTGCTAGTGCCGGTGGCATTTCTACCTATGTATGCGCACGCGCAGGCATCCAGCGATGAAACTGACGTGCGCAAGCTCGAAGACCTAAAGGTGGAGGGCGTACGCCCCACCGACGCTGGGCCTCTGCCTGGGTTACTTATTCGGCGCGAGCAAGTACCGGGCAACATTCAGAGCGTCGGCAAAGAAGCGATTCAAGAATCGCATTCCACGAGCTTGGGCGAATTCATGACCTCGCAGATGCAGTCTGTAACGGTTACCGACTACTCAGGAAATCCGTTTCAGATGGACGTGAACTACCGCGGTTTCACCGCCAGTCCACAGTTGGGTACGCCGCAGGGTTTATCCGTGTTCTTCGATGGCGTTCGCGTCAATGAGCCGTTCGGCGATGTCGTCAACTGGGATTTGATCCCGATGAACGCGATTGAGCGCTTCGACATCTTCCCTGGCTCGAATCCGCTCTTCGGGCTCAACACCCTAGGTGGCGCCCTGTCGCTACGGACCAAGAGCGGCTTCAGCTCACCGGGCGTTGAAGTAGAGTTGCTCGGAGGTTCATGGGGCCGCAGGCAACTCCAACTATCGGCAGGCAAGAACAATGGCACCGTGGCGGGCTTCGCCGCACTTACTGCGTTCGAAGAGGACGGCTGGCGCGATGATTCCCCTAGTGACGTCAAGCAATTCTTTGGCCGCATCGACTGGCAAGGAGAAAAGGGCTCGTTAACGGCAAGCGCACTTATTGCCAAGAACGACTTGATCGGCAATGGACTCATTCCCTACGAGCTGTGGAAACAGCGACCCGAAACAGTATTCACGTCGCCGGACCAAACGAAGAATGAACTGCAGCAGTTCACCCTAGGCGGCGCACTGGATGTCTCCAGTACCTTCAACATCACTGGACAAATCTATCGGCGCAAGAGCGATCGCAATGCTTTGAATGGGGACATCTACGAGGGCTTCGACGACTTTGATAGCAACGATGACGTCGCTAGACGCGGTGCGCGCATTACCCCGACACTGCCAGTATGCCAATACGTTGACGCCGATCAGAACGGCGTCGCCGACGACCTAAACAACCCGCTCAATGGCCCCCAGGATGTGAACTGCGAGCACGTCCAGTATGAAACGATCGATCCGCCTTATCCGAAACGTAACGGCAATCGCCGAGTTAGCAGCCTTGCGCCTGGATCGATTGGCGGAATTCAACCTGGTTACGTGCAAGGCACACCGATCGGACTTCTAACAAAGACTGACTTAGGGCAAATCTCCGATGGCGGTGCGCTGCAACTCAACTGGAACTTGGAGAAGCACAAATTCATGATTGGCGCATCGATCGATCAAGCGCAAGCAGACTACGAGATGAAGCAAAGATTAGGTCTAATTGATGCTGCGCATCGCGTATTCGAGGATCCGCTCAACATCGACCCGGACTACGGCGCCGCTTATAGCGACGTGCTCGGGAACAAGTTCGACGGCAAAGAAACCACCAAGAGTGTGTACTTCAGCGAGACCTGGTCGCCGAAGCCTAACCTGCACCTGACGCTAGCCAGTCGCTACAATCACACGCGCGCCAAATCGAACCTGGACGCGCGCGCCAACACCGACCTGCATGAAGCCGGCCGCGTGGCTGACCCAAGCTACATTACTTGCCCGTCCAGCGACCCAGCTTCCTGTCCCGATACTCCTCAGGCAAGTTTCGCGGCGAACGCAGTGAGCACTAGCAAGACATCGGAGGACTTCACGTTCGAGTCTATCAACCCGGCGCTGGGATTAAGTTGGCTGCCGCGCGATGACTTGAACGTGTTCGCCAACTTGAGCCGCGGCGCGCGTGTCCCATCGGTGGTCGAATTAGGGTGCGCCTTTGACGGCACGCCCGTTCCAGTCTTTACAACGGGCGATGGCGAGGTGTTTACCAACGCACGTAGTCTGGTGGGTCCGACCTGCAGTCTGCCTACCACCCTGTCGGGTGACCCATTTCTTCCGCAGATTCGATCAACCTCGGCGGAACTTGGCGCGCGCGGCGTCTTCAGAAAGCACTGGGAGTGGAATGCCAGTCTGTTTCGCACCGATCTCAAGGACGACATCTACTTCGTCGGTGTCGGAGATGGTCGCAGCTACTTCGATACTATCGGCGAAACTCGGCGGCAAGGTTTGGAACTGGGGTTGAAAGGAAAACTGGGCGCGTTCGATCTTTCCACCAGCTACTCGTTCGTCGACGCGACTTTCCAATCCAAGTTTTACATCATTAGCCCGCACAACAGTAGCGCCGACTTCGATCAGAATTCTCAGAACACTCGCTCTGCCCTGGACGAGACCTTTGGCCGACGCACGCTGCCCTCGCCCACTGCCAATGAGAACCGAGGCTTCGGCACGTTTCGCATGATTCGTGTCGATCCCGGCGCGCGTCTGCCGGGAATTCCCGCACACAGCTTGAACGCTTCAGTTACATGGCGGCCCAATCGCGCCTGGAAGCTTGGTTTAACCATGCTGGCGCGCTCGAAATCTTACGTGCGTGGTAATGAGAATAACCTGCACCAACCCGGCGGCACTGACCAGGAAACTGGCCAATACATCTGCCTAACCGCCGATCTGTTTCAGTGTGCCAATGGCCAAGGTTTCGTCCAACGCGTGCCGCCGCCAGGCCGCCCGTTTTCAACGTCCGGGTCAGTCTCGGGCTACGTCATCTTCAACCTCGACGCCGAGTACCGATTCAAGAACGGGCTGCGCTTGTTTGGCAAAGTCAGCAACTTATTCGACAAGCAGTATTTCACCGCTGGACGCCTCGGCGTCAATCCGTTCGCCCCCTCCACCGTCGGGGCGATCGGCCCGAGCGGCTGGAACTACAACTCTAGCGAATGGCAGAACACGACTTTCGTCGGCCCCGGATCGCCGCGCGCTTTTTGGGTGGGCCTGCAATACCGCTGGGGGGCGGGGCCCGAAGGAACTCAAGAAGACTAAGGGCGATTGGGTGTGCAACGAACCATCTAAGCGTGGAAGCCAGCAGGAGCAACGAGTAGAACAACATAGCAATGAACCGCACTTTGCCGAATATCTCGGCGCTTTGACCTATTTTTCATCAGAGAGGAGAGCAACACATGAAGAAGTTCTGGCAACAATCCGCACTAAGTTTTGCCTTAGTAAGCACGTTCGGCGCGAGTTCGTCATTGGCCGCCTACGAAACGCTCACTTCCGGGGCTTTGCAGGAAGTCATGGAGGAGTGCAACCCCGATAACCTGCCAGGCGTTTCAGAATGCAAGGTCAACGGGATTCCGGGCTTGTCCGGCTACTCCCTCATCGCAGCGCGCGTGAGCACGATCGTCAAGAACGACATAACGGTCGGCGCGCTGTTCGATTCCGTGTGGCGCAAAGGCTCGGGCGCGAATGCCGACTACATCTTTGGCGCAAAGGTGCTCGTAAACACGGAGCAGTGGGATGCCAGCGGATTGGCGTTCAACATCAACGACATCATGCGCCGCACTCTGCCTAATAAAGCGGTCGCCGTGGGTTACTACGACGGGCTGCCCTCCGTGCCGAAGAAGTTGCTTGCAGCGGGCCGTACCTGCCAAGGGTTAAATGAACTGGAGGAAGGCGAGGATGATCCAGATCGTGACAATAGCTGGGTGGATCTACGCGTAGATGTCAACGCAGCAGATCCAGATGGCGTAAGCAGCCCCCTGTCACCTTGGTTGTTCGTCAAAACCAAAGCACCGCAGGGCATAGAATTGGCCCCGTTTGCCTTCCGCATCTTGAATTCCGACTACGAGGATCCCTCGGAGGCGGTTGATCTCTTCACCGCTGGCTACCAGCCCGTGGGCACGCCTGACACTGGTTGCGGCGGCGAAGAAGAGGAAGAATAGGCGTTACGCTTTAGCTGATTTTGTAGCGCGGACGGTTGCCAAGTTGGCTAATTTAGCCGTCCGTATTTTCTAACTGAAGAGGAGAAGTCATGAAATTCCCACGTTCAAAGACACTTTTAACACTAGGTATGGGTCTTCTCGGTGCGCAAGCGGTGCAGGCCGCCATGGTGAGCACCACGAGCGCCGGCACGCCGATTTTGACGGTCATCAACCCCAAGACGGTCGTTACGCCGACCCCGACTGTCTGCACTCAAAATGGATTGCCGCCGACCGGCCAGCAGTTGCCGGTTGAAACTCAATCCTCTACGCTCACCACCGGCCGGGTCGATGGCTTACCCGGCTCTGCGGCCCTACCCGGTTACATTCTGAAGTCGTCCCGCTCGGCAAACATCGTGGTGAACGGCGTAACGATCGGCACGCTGTACGATCGCGTCTACTGCCTCGGCACCGGCACAACGTGCAACGCCACTAACACTTACACACTCGCCTTGCGCACCAACCTCAACACGGCTGTGTGGAAACCCGGCGTTACACAAAGCTTCGAGATCAACAACTTCTTCCGTGCGATCAAGAGCACCGTTACCGCAGCCGATGTAGGGTACTACATGGGCACGGTGGGGGGTGCCGTTCCCGATCACGCGCGCGCCGGCAAGTACATGGAGTACGCTGGCCGCACGTTCAAGGGTCTCAACCAGATCACCCCACCCGGCAACGTGGCGGCGGATCGCAACAACGCTTGGATGATGTTCTGGCAGGACAGCAACGCCAACGATCCCGAGCGCTGCGAACCGCACTCGTTGAATAGCCCGTGGTCGCCATGGTTCTACGTCCGTCAGACTTGCGCCACCGGCTACAACACCACGCCGCAGAACTTTAAGCTGAAATTCTGGCAAGGCGGCGAAGAGGGACAACTGCAGCAGAACATCCAGACTACAGGGTATATTTGTAACTAGTCTTCGGCCTTGCGTAACGATCGGGCGAACGGGCGCACGACCCCGTTCGCCTTTTTTGCGACCGGCCTTTGCGACCATACACTTAAACGATCCTTCTTGTGAATACACGTTCGACACTCGCGTCGATCGGCATCGTCGTTGCGCTGATCGCAATCATTTGGTTCTTTTTCCTGCGCCCGTCGTTCGACCACGAGCCTGTAAAAGTCCTTCCGCCATCAACGCCTCGCGCCTCGCCGCCTCCTCCTTCTTCGCCAACCCAGGCTGAATCTGTTGTTGCTCCGCCTGCGCCTGTTTCCGCCAGTCCAATATCCTGTCGCGACCAAGAACTCAGTATCGCCGTCGCAGACAATCCCAGCCAACGCGCCTGTTTTGGTACCACGGTGGTGCTGCAAAACGGCAGCCTGCGTACTTATCGCGTCGACAATGTAGGGGACAAAGGGTGGGAGCTGAAGATCGATGCGATCGCGGAAAAGGTCGAGAGCGCCACTTTGCGAAGTAAAGACAACCTTAGTTTTGCTTGCGCGGAGGGCAACTGTCCCGGCATCACCATCAGCAAACACGACTCGCAAGGCGCACGCACGATCACTTTACAGAGCCTGCTGCAGCAGTCCTCCGGGCCTGCGGTGGCGGAGGCAATCCCGGCGCGCAAAGCCCGCGTGAGCGGTAAGCTACGAACGTTGCCAGAGGGTCAAGTACCCGGCATGGCCTGCCCCGGCCAGGGGGTGACAATCATTGCGAATGATGGCGGCACTACGGCCTTATGCCCAAGTGGCGGTGCCGGTTTTGAGATTACCGACGACGGCGGGCGACGCTTTGAGTTTTCGAGCGCCGATACAGGGACAATTTATGTTACCGTGGATGCAGCCGAAGTACTACAGAAAATTGACTACGAGAGCGGCACGTTGGCCTGCGCCAGCGCAGAGTGTGGCGGCGTATCCATTTCGCCACCGAACGAAAAGGGCGAGCGCGTATTCACCTTCGCCAATACAACGCTGCGGGAGGTGGTACGCGACGGCGGCAAGGCTGCGGGGCGATTCGTCGTGATTTCGGGAAAACTGATTCTCCCGGGCGATCTGTAGCGGCTACTATGCGTAGTCCGACACCTGCGTCTCGCCCGCCTGGCACCGGTAGCGAGCCTTCACGGCTCGCTCGGCCTTCTGTCAGCGCCTAACGATGTTGCTGGCCAACTTCGTGCACTGAGTGATCTTTCTGATCGATAGTTCTTCTCGATACCGCAACCGGCGAATCTTGCTCAGCATATGTATCGCGATCATCGGGTTCGAAGTTCCCGCTCATAGTCTAAGCCGGTGAATAGTCACCCTGGCCAATTTTCGACGCGCATCACTTCTGGGAACTGGTCAACTATTGGTGCGCAGCAACACGATCCGTAGACACGTGCTGGCAGCCTTAGCTGCGCGCCATTGCCTATTCGGGAGTTTCAAGCGGTGTTAGAACAACGCAAAAAAAACGTCGGGTCTGCACCCGACGTGCCTATTTGGCGCTAAGTAGGGGAATATCACACGCAAGCATGGCTTGCCTTCTGAAACCAAGCACGTTTAATGCCGCTTCTCGCTACTAAGCCATGTTGGCGAATTTCCAACGATATTTGCGTGTCAGCAATCAATCTGACATTACACCAAGACGGGAACAAGTGAAGTTGGTGGTTCACTACAAACAGATAACATATCCTCAGCCACTATGAAAAAGCGCCGAGTGATACACACCCGGCGCCATAGCGGACTATTGAAGCTGTCCACCCAGTGCAAGGCTTGTTCGAGGCGTTGAACTCACCTTGGGCCAATGGCCGATGTATGAGGTGCAAGTCTCATGCCACAGCTATTCGGTCAGCTGGTATCGCTGCATGCGATAGCGCATGGCCATGCGGCTAATGCCCAACCGCCGCGCGGCCTCGGAAACGTTTCTGTTAGTTTCGCGTAATGCTTGCTCTAGTAGCAAGCGTTCAGCCTCTCCCCAGGTGAGGCCACGCAGCGCTGCGGCGTCAGGCCCTTGTCGCTGAGCCACTAGCAAATTGAGGTCGGGAAAATCGATACGACGCCCATCGCTAAGTAGTACCGCGCGCTCTACCAAGTGCTTAAGTTCGCGGACGTTACCCGGCCATGAATATGTCCGCATTGCTTTGATGGCTTGATCGCTGAAGCTGGGCTTAGGTAGCGCGTAACGGCGCGCCGTCTGTGCTGCGTAGTGCTCGGCAAGCAAAAGAAAGTCTTCTTCGCGATCGCGCAGTGGCGGTAGCGTCACGCTGACTACGTTCAAGCGGAAATAGAGATCAGACCGGAAACCGCCCTCTGCGACGATCTTGGGAAGATCGCGATTTGTCCCCGCGACGAATCGCGCAAAAACCGGCCGCTCCACAGTCGCGCCCAAGCGGCGGACTTGACGCCGCTCTATGACGTGCAGCAACTTCGCCTGCAATTCTGACGGTAGTTCTCCGATCTCATCTAAAAACAGGGTGCCGTTCTCCGCCGCTTCAATCAGTCCGGCGCGGGCGGTATGGGCATTGGTGTAGGCGCCTTTCTCATTCCCAAACAGCTCCGCTTCTATAAGTTCGCGCGGCAGCGAGGCGCAGTCAACCTGAACGAACGGGCGTTCTCGAGAAGGTCCCCACAGATGCAGCAAGCGTGCGGCGAGATCCTTTCCGGTCCCAGTCTCACCCAAGATCAGCGCGGTGGGTGCGGGTGATTGACTAGAGGTGGCAAGCCGAGCCAAGCGCGCCAATTGCTCGCGTACCCGAAGCATTGCGGCGCTGCGGCCGATAAAATCGACATCTTCCAATGTATGATGCTCGCGGCTGCGCGAATAGACCAGCCGGTGCTGCAGATCCTGCTTGGCCATGACCTTATCAATAACCATCATCAGTTCGTCGAGGTCGAGTGGCTTCTTCAAGTAGTCCGCCGCGCCTTGCTTCATGGCATCCACCGCGTCGCCCAGTTCTCCGAAGGCGGACATGACAATGACTGGACTAACACGCCAAGCGCGGTTCCCATCGTTCAGTAGCTCCAGCCCGCTGCCGTCAGGCAAACGTAGATCGAGAAGAACTAGTTCAGGTGCAAAACCTTCCGGCAAATTGCGCGCACTCATCAGCGACTTTGCGATGAAACACTCGTGGCCATCTCGGGTAAGGCGCTTGGCTATTGACTTTGCCAGCAACTCTTCATCGTCCACGATCAGCACGCGCAAAGCGGTAGTGATTGGGCGTTCCGCTGCTTCTAATCCAGGCTCAGGCATTTTCTATGCGTGCGGTCACTAAGGGATTGATAGCAAGTAGCAGCAATTCAAATGCCATGGGCTTATTCGCACGTTTCACCGCGCAGCAGCAAGGGGACGTGGTTACGAACAGCCGATGTGGCTGAATAGAAGCACCAACTCGCGCGCTTGACCAGTTGCAGGGCGAAGCGATACATTGCGTCCTAGATTCGGTGTCGTGTGCGCCACCCTTACTTCCTAACCGGTTGGATGAAATGAGATTTTCGACCATCGCTCTCGCTGCCTTGCTGGCGGCGCCGATCACGGCTCCCGCTGCCCAAGAGCAGGCGGCTAAGTCAGACGCAGCGTTACCCACGCTGCTCGATTCCGACGACCCGAAGCAGGTTTACGATCAGATGTGCGCCGGCTGCCACGGTTATCGCGGCGACGGCGGCGAAGGTCATCGCGGCGGATTCAGCCCGCACATCGGCACGCTCGCTAACAAGGAATACATGGCCAATGTGACCGATGACTACTTGATCATGATCATCAAGAAAGGTGGCGCTTACATGGGAAAAATCGCCACCATGCCCGCATGGGAAAAGAAACTAAGCGATGACCTGATCCGCAAGATCGTCGCTCACATCCGCACCTTTTAGTTCAGAGCGCTCAGTCGAAAGCGCGCAGTTGTAAGCGTCTAGGCGTCGGCCTTTTCGCTGCGCCGATTCCTAAACGCGGCAGTTGCAGTGCAAGCATGCCTGTAAGCGTTGGTCAATCAACAAGGAGGAGTTCGTCATGAAGAAGCACACCGCGATTCTCGCAGTGGCTGCAGTGGCTACAGCGACTTTCGGACTCTGGTCCGGAGCCGCTTTGGCCCAGGATAGAGCAAAGGCGGAGCCGGGCGGCCCCGCGGGCAAGTGGTCTACGCGCACACCAGTCAAACCCGATCCAAGCAAGATCAAAGTGCCGGCCGGCTACAAGGTAGGCGTGTTCGCCTCCGGTATCGATACCATCACCTCGATCACCGTCGACAAGCAGGACAATGTCTGGGTCGCCATCTCAGGCAATACTTTCGGCTTCCCGCCGGAAGGCATCGACAAGCCGCACGTAAAAATCTACGACAAGAGCGGCAAGCTGATTAAAGACAAAGTCGGGCTGGGCACCTTCAAATCGTTCGCACTGAACGAAATCGGCTATTGCCCAGAGAACGGCCGCACCTACGTTGGCGACTACAGCTACGGCATTTGGGAAATCGACGGCGTAGACGGCACACCTAAGCTCATCATGAACGAGGTGCCGATCGGTGATCACGCCCTCGGTGGCATTCACTGCCGCGACGGTTGGTTGTACTACGCGGTCGGTGCGCCGACCAACTCGGGTTTTGCCGATCCTGACATCCACGGTTGGACCGACGCTGTCGACCCGTACTGGGAAAAGCGCACCGAGCCCGGTGTGCCGGCGCTGCCGCGTGATCCGCCTTGCCGCGATATCGTGCTGACCGGCCTGAACATCCGCGACAGCCAAGGCAACTTAACCGGCTCGTACCTGCCGAAGGGCACGCCGTCGAAACCCGGCCAAGTAATCAAGGCGCAAAAACCTTGCGGCGGCGCGGTGCATCGCGCGAAACTGAAGGCAGACAGTAGCTACACGCGTGACGACTGGGAAGTCTATGCGATGGGCTTGCGCAATTCGTCCGGTGTCGCATTCGGGCCCAAAGGCTCGCGCTTCGAAAAGGTGCTTGCGGTCAGTGATAACGGCCACAACGACAAAGGTAACCGCCGTGTCGCCAACAGCGCTGAGCGCTTGTTCCTATTCACCGAAAAGGGCCAAGATGCGGGCTTCCCGGATAAAGACGGCTACCACTTTGTCAACATCAAGCGCTCCGGCCCGGATGTGTATCGCGGCAACAAGTACGATCCGACGCGGCCGAATCCGCAGCTCAATATCGGCGACAAGCCGTTCATCCCGACGCTGCCGCCCTACCGCTTTATCGATCACTCGATCGGTGTGCGCGGCACGCCGCTGATCGTGGCGAACCCGAATCCGAACGGTTATGTGAATCCCATCATGGAATGGGATACCAACAACCCGATGGATGGCCTAGCCTGGTCGACCGACGCCTTCGGGGCAAAAGACACGATCTTTACCGCGGTGTTCGGCATCATTGACAACGGCCCGGAAAGCCTGCGCCCAATGTGGCCTGCTATCGTGAAAGTCGAGTTGTTAAACCCGATGGGCGTGAAGTGGTCGATTTTTGCCGAGAACCTGGAGCCCGGCCCGAACGCCTATCAGAAGAAAGAAAACCGTGGTGGCTTCGAGCGCACCAACGACGTGGAATTCAGCATGGACGGCAAGACGATGTACGTCGCCGACTACGGAGAACTCCACGTGAACTACCAAATGGAATCGCCGTTCTACACGACGCCGAAATCGGCGGTGGTTTGGACGATCACAAAACAGTAAGTTATCTTTGGGTTTCGCCGGTGTAGGTTGGGCTGTAAAGCCCAACCCGCGAACTCAACGAAAACACCATGGACGCATCCTACGGGATGCGTCTTTTTTTGCGCCGCCGCCGCAGCGCGCTACTCGGCTGCGCGCTTGCCCAATTGCAAAAGCACGGGGTCCAACGCTACATCGGCATCGTTCACCGACACGGATGCAGCGTAGGTGCCATCGTCGAGTGAGCGCAAATCGCGCAGCTCGATGCGTTTGTCCTGATGAATCATATTGACCAACAGAACGTTGAGCCGGTCACGCACTGCGATGGCATCGGCACCGCGTATTTGCGCAATGCCGTTGGGCCGCACGCGGTGCAACGCGTCGCCGCGCGGATCCAATGCGTCGATCCAAAACCGGCACCAACCCGCCGCATCGCAGCCGCGGAACTGCGCCTGCAGAACCGACTCCGGACTGGATGTTTGTGCTTGAAGCTGGCCTGGCGCGCCCGCCAATCCGAGCCATACGCTGATAGTTAAACCCCAGCCAAACCGCTGCATTGCGATGCTGTTCACGGCTTACTTACCCATGTAATCATTGTTGATTAAGATCTCTATTAAATCACAGAGATATACTCATAACCCTAACTCACATTTGCGCGCCAAATGCCAAAGTTCAGCACTGCGGCAAACGCTACCCACAGCAAATAGGGAATCAGCATCGCACCGGCGGCGGTGCGCACTCGCCAAAACGTGATCAGCATCAACAGCACCGAGAGCCACAGCGCGAGAATCTCGTAAAACGCCAGATCGATTCGATGCCGCCCAAAAAACAAGTACGACCAGGCCGCGTTCAAAATCAGCTGCACACAAAACACAATTATCGCCACATGACGCCAGCCCACGCGCCGCCACACCAGCCACGCCGCGCCAGCAATCGATAAATAAAGCAGCGTCCATACCGGCGCGAACACGCCATTGTCAGGCGTCCACCAGGGCTTATTGAGCGCCTCATACCACGCCCCCGGCGTGTAGCGCGCGCCGAAACTGGCGGACAGAGCGACCAGTGCAACGATGACGATTAGTGCAGCGATGTTCTGCGCACGGGTGGAACTCGGCTTCTGCTGCATCATGATCTCGGTTATCCGGCGCGCGCCGCTTCTGCGCGGCGGCGACAGCGATTGCTATTGATTGCGGCAGATCTTACCCCGATGCGGCTGCCTGCCTAAGCTTTGCGCTTGAGCGTGAACGCACCGCGCTCTCGCGTGGTAAGCACGCGAACTTAAGGATAGTGGGGCTTGGCAAGAGGCCGCCGCTGAGGCTGGCGCCTCGGGAATCGTTGACTCGGATCAAATCCCTCTGCTACGTGCCGTCCGAGTGCGCCACTTGCATGGGTTCCTCGGATGGACCGACAAACACAAAATCGACTCGCTGGTCTAACGCGCGCGTGCTCTGCTTTGCGTTGGAGGTGCCTGCGCCGCTCGCTGCGGAGTAAGTCAACACAATCTTGGATGCATCTATGCCTTCGCCAACCAACATGCGTTTGGCACTGAGCGCGCGTGCGCGCGCGAGCGTCATGGGCACTCGGCCAGCGCCACCCGCCTCACCGTTGAGAATGATCCGCTTGGCTTGCATCGCCGCTTGCACGAGCGCATCGCGCCTTGGTTTGGACAACTTGAGGCGCACGGATCCTTTCGGGAAATGCACGCTAAAGTGCTGCGTCGGCTCGGCGCCAAGAGGCTTGGCCTGATGCTGTTCGACCTCCAGGCGCGCGAGCACGCGCTTCGCGCTCGTCGCAGCCGGCATTGTTTCCTCGGGCGCGGTTCCGATCGGCGCATCCGCCGACGACGGACGCGCCTCATCCGATTGCGCCGGTGCCGCCACCGGCAGTGCTGCGCGGTGCGGCAGTTCTGCCGTCGCGCGCAGATCCTGCGGTCCAGCGGTGATGTGGCTATACAGCCAACCCGATTGCACGAGCACGCTGCGATGCACTCCGGGAACAACCATGTAGTCGCCCTGGCGCGCAGCTAGGAGCGGATTCCCCTGCGCATCGTAGGCCTGCGCATCGGCAGCGGGCGGGGCGAAGAACTGCAGGTACGTCTCGTAGCCGTCATCGAAAACGTGTTTTACCCCTGTCGCCTCAGCGCGTCGAATGCTGTATCCGAAGTTGTAGGCCGCGCCGCTTGCGCTCACTGGCGTGGCAGGCGCGCTTGACAACGCTGCCACAGGCGCCTGCTCGACTCTGGCCTCGCTTGCAGATGGATTCGCTTCCATCGGGGGCGGCAAGTCCTCCACCGCAAACCGCTCCGGGGCAGGCCCACGCACCGATGTGCTTACTGCGGCGCACCCTGCAAAAGCAAGCGCGACCGCGGTTGCGATAGTGCTTCTGGCGAAAAGGCTTCTATGGCTCATACGGTGAGACGGTATTGTTACTGGTTTCGATCGGCGTGAGGGGCTCATCCCCAGATCGCTGTAGCATTATCATACTCTCGTCGACCTTCGGCATTCACTCCGCAACGTTGAATGGTCTAAACTGCTTCGCCAATTTTAGACTCTGTCCCTGATAGTTGGAACTGCTGTCTTGCCCGTACAGCATCTCGGGGCGCGCCGCCATGCGCTCGTAGCGCAGCCAGCCGACCTTCTGGCCATGCTCCAGCAAGAAGGGCACTTCGTGCGAGCGCACTTCGAGCACGCCTCTGCTGCTGCCGGCTTTGTTGGTGTTCGCGTTCCAGCCGAAGCCGGGATCGAAAAATCCGGCGTAGTGCACGCGAAACTCCCCCGCGCGCGTGTCGTACGGCAGCATCTCGGCCGCGTACTCCGGCGGCACGGCGATCGCTTCCTTAGTCATGAGGATGTAAAACTCGTCCGGATCGAGGATCAGCGATGAACTCTTGCGAAAACGAATCGGCTCCCAGAAATCGAGCGGATCGTAATCGCGCCGTTCCAAGTCGATGCGCGTGACGTGCCGCTTCGCGCGATAGCCGATCAGATTGCCTTCCGCACCGCTGCCGACCAGGTCGACGGTAAACGGCAGTTCGCCGGTCTTCAGCGAACGCAGGCCTTTGTCGCGGTCGAGCGCATTGATTACTTGGCCTTCATCAAGCAACTTCTGCCAGTCTGCCGCGGTGATCGGCTTGGGCGCTACTCCGCGCGTGCGCCGAAAGCGCAGCTGATTCAGACGTGTGCCGGTCTTCACGACGATGCTGAAGCTGCGCGGCGCGACTTCAATGTAAAGCTCGCCCTTGTAGCCTTCGCTGACTTGATCGAAAACAGTGGCTTCGTCCGCGATCAGCCGCGTCAAGATGTCGAGGCGCCCGGTCGAACTTTTTGGGTTGGCGAATGCAGCCACCTCGCTGCGCAGATCGATCCCCTCCATCAGCGGGATCACGTAGATGCGCCCTTTCTCCAGCACGGCGCCGTTGCGCAGATCGATCTTGAAGTCGTCAAAGCGCTCGTCCAGTTGCCGCATCTTTTCCAGCACGCGCACGCCCTTGCCGGGCAGAAAGCTGGTATCCACCGGGTACGCGAATTCTCCCAGCCGCAGATCGATACTGGCCGGCTGCACCTGATCCCGATCGGCTCCACGCAGAATCGCCTTGATTTCGCCGCTGGCGAGCATCTCCAATATCTTTTGGCTCGGCAGAATGCCGGTGTAGTCGCCCGAGCGCGGCGTAACGGCAGCAGAGGGGACGGCCGGCATTTCCATTCTGGTCACCGCGTCGCTCATTCCCGCTAACCCCTAACGCCCGCCGCTCACGTCGAGAAACGCCCCATGTACATAACTCGCCGCATCCGACATTAGCCAAACGATCGCCTCTGCCACTTCTTCGGCACTGCCGGCGCGCTGCATCGGAATAGTCGCCAGAGACTTCTCCAATCGCCCAGGTGTGCCTTGCGCTTGCAGCTCGGTGTCGATCATGCCCGGGCGAATCGAATTGACGCGGATGCCTTGCGCGCCTACCTCGCGCGTAAGCCCGATAGTAAAGCTGTCGAGCGCGCCTTTCGACGCGGCGTAGTGAATCCACTCACCGCCGCCGCCGAGCGTGGCGGCCTTAGATGAAATATTGACGATAGAGCCACCCTTGCCGCCTAACTGCGTGGACATGCGCCGAATCGCTTCACGCGCGCAAAGAAAACAGCCGATCACGTTAATGCGAAACAGCTCCTCCAGATGCTTGGCGTCGGCGTCTTGCACCAAGCGCACACCGCCGGTGGTGCCGGCGTTATTTACCAGCGCGGTCAAGGTGCCCAACTCGCGATCCACGGACTTGAACAAGCGTACGATGTCGGCTTCCACGGCCGTGTCGGCTTGCACAGCAATGGCCTTGCCGCCGCTTTGGCGTATCGCGGCCACAACTTGCTCCGCGTCCTGCGCGCGCTCGCGGTAGTTGACCGCCACGGCGAATCCATTTTGCGCCGCCAACTTCGCCGTCGCCGCGCCGATGCCGCGGCCACCGCCGGTAATCACTGCAACTTTTTGCATTGCCTCTCCAGATTAATTGTTCCAACCCTTGTGAATCTATGAGTAACGCTCGTGGCGAGCGCCTCGAACCACAGCCTACACTATTCGCTTGCGCACTCCGACAAGCTCAGAACGAACGAGAAATCTACAACATCGCCAGCGGCTCTTTGCGCTTCGGCGGCGGAAACGCACGTTCCAGCGCCGCATGATCTTCGGGCGTCAACTTAATATCTACGCTGGCGCGATTCTCGCGCACGTGCTGCAAGTTGCTCGCCTTCGGAATCACCATAACCTGCGGTTGCGCCAGCAACCACGCCAGCGCCACCTGCGCCGCGCTGGCGTTGTGGCGCTTGGCGATATCCGTCAAAGTCCGGTCGCGCAGAATGCGTCCCTGCTCGATGGGCGAATACGCCATCACCGGCATGCCGCGCGCGCGGCACATCGGCAAGAGCGCCCACTCGATACCGCGGCGCGACAAGTTGTAGAGCACTTGGTTGCTGGCGCACGCGTCCCCGTTTGGCGCGGCGAACAATTCCGCCATGTCGTCTTCGTCTAGATTGCTCACGCCCCAATGGAGAATCTTGCCGGCGTCGCATAGCTTCTCGAACGCTTCCACCGTCTCGGCGAGCGGATAGCTGCCGCGCCAATGCAGCAAATACAAATCGATGCGATCCGTGTTCAAGCGCTTCAAGCTACGCTCGCACGCCGCCGGCACGCCTTTGCGCGAAGCGTTGTGCGGATAAACTTTGCTGACGATAAGTAACTTGTCGCGCTGCCCGGCACTGGCTTCGGCAACGACTTGCTCCGCGCCGCCTTCGCCGTACATTTCCGCCGTATCGATCAGCGTCATGCCGAGTTCGATGCCGAGCTTCAGTGCCGCGACTTCGTCTTTGCGCGCGCCGGCGCGCTCGCCCATGTGCCAAGTGCCCAGACCTAGGGCGGGCACGCGTTCGCCTCGCGGCAGCATCACTTGCGGGAGCGGATTCATCGGTGAGGCTCGGCAGAATGTCTGGTTCGCATCATACCGAACATGCATACCGCTGATTGTATAAGCCCTTCGGTGCTGTTCAACCTCACTCTCATAAGTATTCTCGCCTTAGTATTCGTGGGTTTAACGGCAAACCAGACGCATGCCGCACGCCGATGCTTTAGGTAGATAATGCCCTTCGTCGGCGCTGGCTCCCGCAACGTGCTTCATTTTCCTGCGGCCCGAGGCAAGCCGGCCGGCCCTTCCACATCGACTCGTGTTCAAGCGAGCGCTGATCTATTTCATCCGTCGCAACTTATATGGAGAGAGATATGGCAAGCGCAACTCAGCACTTTGACGCCGTTGTCATCGGCGCAGGTTTTTCCGGCATGTACATGTTGAAAACGCTGCGCGACAAATTGGGATTAAAGGTGAAAGTTTTCGAAGCGGGCGACACTGTTGGCGGCACTTGGTATTGGAACCGCTATCCGGGCGCGCGCTGCGATTCGGATTCGTATATCTACGTCTACACCTGGGACAAGCAGGCGCTGCAAGAGTGGCAATGGTCCGAGCGCTACCCGGAGCAGCCTGAAATTCTGCGCTACCTCGAGTATATGGCCGCGCGTCACGACTTGAAGCGCGATATTCAATTCGGCACCCGTGTCACCGGCGGCGAGTTCGACGAGAGCACGAACTTGTGGACGGCACGCACCGATAAGGGCGACACGGTAACTGCGCGCTATCTCATTTCCGCGGTTGGCACGCTCTCCACTACCAATTTGCCGAAATTCAAAGGCCTGGAGAAATACAAAGGCAAGTGGTTTCACACCAGCACTTGGCCGAAGGAGGGCGTGGATTTCACCGCCAAGCGCGTCGCGGTGGTTGGCACCGGCGCGACCGCGGTCCAGGCGATCCCCGAAATTGCGCTGCAGGCGAAGCATCTCACCGTATTCCAGCGCACCGCCAACTACTGCGTGCCGGCGCGCAACGGCAAGGTTGATCCCGACGTGTGGAAGGCGCGCAAAGCCGACTACGACAACATCATCAAGCGCACGCGCGAATCGTTCTTCGGCCAAGAGCATTACTTCATTCCGAAGTCAGCCCTCGAAGCCACACCCGAGGAACGCGAAGCCGAATTCGACAAACGCTGGGACGCCGGCGGTTTCGCCTTCTGGCTCGCCAATTATCAAGACATGTTCTTCAGCGAAGAAGCCAACGAGCTGTGCGCCGACTATATCCGACGCAAGATTCGCAAGACGGTAAAAGATCAGGCGATCGCCGAGCGGCTGATGCCCAAGGGCCATCACTACGGCTGCAAGCGCCAGCCGTTGGACACGAACTATTACGAGACATTCAATCGCGATAACGTCTTGCTGGTCGATGCCAAGACCGACGGCGCGATCGAAGAAATTACCGAGAAAGGCATCCGCGCGGGCGGTAAGGAATACGAGTTCGACATCATCGTGTTCGCCACCGGCTTCGACGCAATGACCGGTCCGCTCAAAGCTCTCAACCTCAAAGGACGGGGCGGCCGCTCGCTCGATAAAGAATGGGCGGACGGGCCGCACACCTACCTCGGCATCTCTGTCGCCGGTTTTCCCAACCTGTTCACCATCACCGGACCGCAAAGCCCCTCGGTGTTGACCAATATGCCGGTGGCAATCGAACAGCACGTCGAGTGGATCACCGACTGCATCGAGCACATGGAAAAAACCGGCAAGAAGACCATCGAAGCGACGCCGCAAGCACAAGAAGCATGGGTGGCGAATGTGAACGCCGTGGTCAATATGACGCTCATGGTGAAGGCCAACTCGTGGTACATGAGCGCCAACATTCCCGGCAAGCCGAAGGCATTCCTGCCCTACCTCGATCCCGAAGGCGTCGGCGGCTACCGCAAGCGCTGCGCCGACGTCGCGGCGAAGGGCTACGAAGGCTTCGCGTTGGCATGACCTCAGCAGCCAATTTCCAAATCCGGAAGCGAGCCGCAAAGGCTCGCCACCGATCCGCTTGAAAAGGAAGAAGAGAAGATGATCACCAACAACTACTACTCGCAGGAGGTCCACGGCCCCTACGAGTCGCACGACATCGGCAATTTTGAGTTGGAAGAAGGCGGCACCATCCGCCCCTGCAAATTAGCCTACGCGAGCTTCGGCAAGCTCAATGCCGCCAAGGACAATGCGATTTTGATCCCCACCTGGTATTCGGGCACAAACAAACTCTTGGAGCAGGTGTATATCGGCCCCGGACGCGCGCTCGATCCGGAGAAGTACTTCATCATCATCATTAACCAGATCGGCAACGGCTTATCCTCCTCGCCGCACAACACGCCGGCGCCGGGTGGCATGGCGAACTTTCCGAAGGTGCGCATCGGCGACGACGTGCGCGCCCAGAACAAACTCCTCACGGAAAAGTTTGGCTTGCACAGCCTCGCGCTGGTGGTCGGCGGTTCGATGGGCGCGCAGCAGACGTACGAATGGGCCGTGCGTTATCCGGACATGGTCAAGCGCGCCGCGCCTATCGCCGGCACGGCAAAGAACACTGTGCACGATTTCCTATTCACTGAAACGCTGGTCGATGCTATCACTTCCGACCCCGGCTTCAAGGGCGGCTGGTATGCCTCCTGCGACGAGGTGCGCGAAGGCTTGCTGCGTCACGCGAAAATGTGGGCGGTAATGGGGTGGAGCACGGAATTTTTCCAGCAGAACCGCTACAAACTGCTGGGTTTTTCCTCGCTGGACGATTTCATCGTCAATTTCATGAACGGCTACTTCAGCGTCATGGACCCGAACGATTTGTTGTGCATGGCATGGAAGTGGCAGCGCGGCGATGTCAGCCGCAATACGGGCGGAGATCTGCGCGCTGCACTGGGGCGCATCAAAGCCAAAACGTTCGTCATGCCGATGTCATCCGATATGTTCTTCCCGCCGGCGGACTGCAAGGCAGAATGGCTGCTCATCCCCGATGCGGAGTTTCGCCCCATCGAGACCATCGACGGCCACTTGGCGCTGTTCGGCGCGGACCCTAACGCGTTGGCGCAGCTCGACAAGAATCTGAAAGATCTGCTCGCGGCCAAAGTGTAACTATGTTTACCCGGCGGCCGCTCTGGGCGCGGCTGCCGGTTACTTGCGCGCCGGCGCTTGCAGCAGCATTGGCAGTTCCAAGTTCCTGATGTTTGCCGCGTGTTTCATGAGGTTCTCGCGCGTAAGGTCGTCGCCGCACTGGCGCAGCACCCGGGTCAGCGTTTGTGCCGGCTGTAACCATACACGTTTCGTTTGATCACGCCCGATGCGCGCGCGCTCAAGTTAAGGAAGCGCTGAACGATTCAGGTGGCGCGAGCCCTCGCGCGCAACGCACGAATGAGTTACTTCCGTCTCCGGCGCCAAAACGTTAGCATGAGCGTGCCATCCAACGTCAGGGATCAGTCCTTGCGCGATCATGCCGTCGCGGATCGGCTCAATTGCGTAGCGACGTCGAACGCACCGATTTTGTTTGCAGATCTCGATGAAGCGCTCGACAGCGCCGATAAGCGCCGGAGCGCGCAGTAGCGTCACTGAAATGCCCGATACATCGACAGTATATTCTGTAGATTAATATTCTTTGAGAGTTTCTAGCATATCCAATGTGCAGTATGGGGTAGATGCCACCATCGTTGAAATCCACACCGAGATGAATTCGTGAATCCGTCCTTGCCCGCCGTTCTCGGCATTGACCTCGGCACCAGTAGCGTCAAATGCGTGATCATGGATCGACGCGGGCAAGTGTGCGCCAGCGCGGAGCGCTCTTATCCGACGCATAGCCCGCAGCCCGGATGGGCGGAGCAGCAGCCAAGCGATTGGATCGAAGCCCTGCGCGCTGCCATTGCCGAATTGCGCTCACCCGATCCGAGCATGATCGGCGGCATTGCGGCTATAGGTCTATGCTCCGCAGCGCACATTCCGGTCTTGCTGGATCAGGCGGATGAAGTCATTCGGCCGGCGATCCTCTGGAGCGACCAGCGCAGCACCGCCGAAGTCGCCGCGTTGGCGTCCACGCATGGGCGGCAGCTCGAAGCCATTTCGCTCAATGAAGCCGGTTGCACTTGGACCTTGCCGCAACTGCTTTGGGTGTGGCGGCACGAGCCGGCTGTGCTGGCGCGCGTGCGCCTGCTGCTCAGCTCAAAAGATTATTTGGTCTACCGATTAACGGGCATGCCTTCCATGGATCACGGCAGCGCGGCGGCGACACTCATGCTGGATGCACACACGAAAACCTGGTCGCCGGATTTGACGGCGATAAGCCGTTTGCCCGACAGCGCCTTCGCAAAGCTGGCGCATCCGCTGGCGATCGCCGGCAAAGTATGCGCGGCGGCGGCCCGCAGCTTCGCGCTGCCCAAAGGCGTCCCGGTTGTCTCGGGCACGCTGGATTCCGCCGCCGAGATGCTGAGTTGCGGCTTGCTTGCGCCCGGCGCCGCCGGCATGGTGCGCCTGGGCAGTGCCGGGGGCATCATGGTGGTGACGGAAAAGCCGTCGTTCAATCGCGGCATCATCACCTACCCGCACGTGGTCGAGGGCGTGTTCTACAAGCAGGCCGGGACCAACGCGTGCGCCACCTCACTCAAGTGGATACGCGGCTTATGCCGCGCAATGCGCGGTGCCGATGCGCCCGCGCCAAGTTACGCAGAGATGGATCGGCTTGCCGCGCAGTCCAATCCTGGCGCCGATGGCCTGATGTTCCATCCCTACTTGCACGGCGAACGGGCGCCCTATTGGAACCCGGAACTGCGCGGCAGCTTTACCGGCTTCGACGCTCGCCACGGTTGGCCGCAGTTCATTCGAGCAGTCATGGAAGGGGTCGCGTTCTCGCTGCTGGATGGGCTGAGCATGTTTCGCCGCGACGGCCTAGACATGACCTCGGCAGTCATGAGCGGCGGCGTGGTCAAGAGCGAACTTTGGCCGCAAATCATTACCGATGTATTGGGCATGTCCACGCGCACCATTCGCCACGGCGATTCTGCCCTCGGCGCGTGCATGCTGGCTGCGGTTGGGGCGGGGATATTTCGCAGCGTCGAGGATGCGGTTTCGGTTTGCGTGCAAGAGGAGCGCGGGCTGCGACCCAATCCCGACGCTGGCGCGCTTTATCCTCGATTATTTGCCCGCTACCAGGCGGTAGGGCAATTCCTGGACACGATGACACGCCAGCACAAGCAACCGCATTGACGCCGCTTGTGACGTCGAATCGTGCGGCTGGGTGCCTTGTGCAAGAACCTTCGATGCCCGGTAGAATTTTCCGATTCGTCGCGAATCTAGATTGTGGCACCGTCGCCTAAACCTACAACACCCGATCTGACCCATATCTGCAGCGCCTGCCGCATGCAGCCTTGGTGTGTTCCGGCCAACCCTGAAGGCGCGCCGCTCGACCAGCGTGAGCAAATTACCAGCCACCGCGTGAGAGCCAAGCGCGGCGAGCGTTTATACCGCATGGGCGACCCGTTCCGCTCGCTCTATGCGATCCGCTCCGGCTCGTTCAAGACGCAGCAAGTCATGCGCCAAGGCAAGGAGAAAGTTACCGGGTTTTTTCTCACCGGCGAACTGATGGGGGTCGACGCGATCGGCACCGAAACGCACAACGATGATGCGGTTGCGCTGGAAGACAGCACGGTGTGCGTTTTTCCGTTCACCAAGTTCGAAGACTTCACGCGTCGCTACCCGGATCTGCAGCGCCATCTGCACAAAGTCATCAGTAGCGAGATTCTGCGCAGCCCCAGCGCGCATCTGCACGCCAAGCCGAGCGCAGAGGAGCGCATTGCCGCGTTCTTGTTATGGATTTCTCAGCGCCACAGTGCGTGCGGCTACTCCGGAACGAGCTTTGTCTTGCGCATGAAGCGCAGCGACATTGGCGACTACCTCGGCATCACCGCTGAAACGGTCACCCGCGTTCTGACTCGGCTTGCCCGGCAAGGCTTAGTCGCCATCCGCAACCGCCACGTCGAACTCAAAAACATCGAAGAACTCAAGCGCTTGGCTAGCGCTTAATTATTGCCTGGTTCTCGGCTAACCGCCCGCCATTGCGTTACAACGGCCCCGGGGCGCTTTGCGCCCGCCCCTATTTGGCGGTTTTCTGATCTAGATCAACTTTTCCGAGGCCAAACCGTAGCATCATCCGCGCTATGTTGCTTCGATATGCTCCTCCAAGTTGATCGAAGCCCTGTAGCCCGCGGGGTTCCCGCGGGTTTCTTTTCATCTCGTCGCGCCGTTGCGCGCGGGCGCAGACGCATCCCCCATACCTAACTCACACGGATTCACTACGATAGACACGCAAGAACAACTGTACTCAGGCGTATTCGATCTGCCCTGGTGGGGCCTGGTCGGCGTCGCGCTAGCACTCACGCACATCACCATTGCCTCGGTCACTATTTTCCTGCACCGCCACCAGGCCCACCAGGCGCTCAAGCTGCACCCAATCGCCTCGCACTTCTTCCGCTTCTGGCTGTGGCTCACCACCGGCATGGTCACGCGCGAATGGGCCGCCGTGCACCGCAAACATCACGCTAAGTGCGAAACGCCGGAAGATCCGCACAGCCCGATGGTGGTCGGCATCAACCGCGTGCTATTCGGCGGCGTGTTTCTCTATGTGAAAGAAACGCACAACCCGGACACACTCGAGCGCTACGGCCAAGGCACCCCCAAGGACTGGCTCGAGCGCAATCTGTACTCGCGCTTCCAAGTGGTGGGCTTGATACTGATGGGATTGATCAATGTTGCGCTATTCGGCCTGCTGCCTGGCGTGCTGATTCTGCTTACGCAGATCGTCTGGATCCCGTTCTGGGCCGCCGGCGTCATCAACGGCATCGGCCACTATTGGGGCTATCGCCATTGGTCCACGGCTGACACCAGCACTAATATCTTTCCGATCGGACTGCTCATCGGCGGCGAAGAGTTGCACAACAATCACCATGCATATCCGACATCGGCAAAACTGTCGATGAAATGGTACGAGTTCGATATCGGCTGGCTTTACATCCGCATCCTGGAAACGCTGGGGCTCGCCGCGGTCAAGCATGTCGCGCCGATACCCAGTTTCGTCGAAGCGAAGAGCAATCTCGATCTGCAAACACTGCAAGCGGTCATCGCCTGCCGCTACGACGTGCTGGCGCAATACGCGCGTTCGCTGCAACGCGTCTACGCGGGAGAATTGGCCCGCCTACGCCAACGCGCACCGCATGATGCGCATCTGCTGCAGGGCCTGCGAGGCTGGCTGAATAAGGACGAAAAGATGCTGCCTGAGCACGCGCGCCGCGATCTATCGGAAGCGTCTGCCAAGTCCGGCGTGCTGGCTACTATGCTCAACATGCGTCGCGAACTGGCGGCGATCTGGGGCCGCTCCGCCGCCACGCGCGAACAACTGGTGAAGCAACTGCAGGACTGGTGTCAGCGTGCCGAGGCGAGCGGCATACGTCCGCTGGTAGAGTTCTCGCAGCGGCTGCGGCGCTACGCCTAGACAACCCGCGCGAAGGGACCGCAGGAACAGTCCATTTGCAGCTGTGAGTGGGGCCCCGCCTTAGCTTCGACCAACTCAAACCACCGGCGCCATCCCCCCATCCACATTGATCGCCGCGCCGTTGATGTAGCCGCCCGCATCCGAGGCAAGAAAGCAAACCAATCCGGCGAACTCTTCCGGCTCGCCCATGCGGCCGATGGGGATTTTTGCTTCAACGGCATGCTGCGTCATGAAATCCGCGATCGGCATGCTGGATCCGGAAGCTTTGTAGCGGCGCACGATTTGATCGCTCTTAATGCGCCCGATCAGCAACGCATTGGCCAACACGTTATGCGGACCGCCTTCGTGCGCGAGCACCTTGGTCAGCGCGAGTTGGGCGGCGCGCGTGACGGAAGTCGGCGCCGAACCGGCGACGGGAGCTTTGGCGTAAGTGTTGAGCACGTTAATCACACGGCCCCAGCGCTGCGCCAGCATGCCGGGCCATGCCAGGCGCGTCAGGCGCACCGTGGCCATCAGCTTGAGTTGGATGTCGGCGTCCCACGCAGCATCGCTGAGATCGCCGAAGCTGCCTGCGGCATGGTGTCCCGCATTGTTGACGAGCACGTCGATACGGCCGAACTCGCGCATGACGTTCGCGTGCGCGGCAGCCAACTGCTCGGCGGCGCAGACATCGGCTTGCACGGCGAGCACTTTTGCTTTGGGTGCGTGCGCGGTGAGCTGAGCACGCGCGTCGTTGAGCGTGCCGGCATCGCGCGCGACGATGGCGACGTTTGCTCCGCTCGCAGCCATTTCTTTTGCCGCAGCCAAGCCCAAACCCTTGCTGCCGCCGGTGATCATCGCGTTGCGTCCGGAAAGATCGATGTTCATAAACGCCTCATAACTTCGTTGATCAAGAAACCGTAGGTAGGCGCGCCAGCAATATACTGCTAATAGCTATGCTTTGTATCTACCATCCAACCTGAGTCTTGGCCAGATACCCAGACCAATATAGAAGCTACAAGCGCTCATAAATAGTCACGTTGGCCATACCGCCGCCTTCGCACATCGTCTGCAAACCATAGCGTTTATTCCGCTGCTTCAGCGCGTGAACCAAGGTCGTGCCGAGCTTGGTGCCGGATGCGCCGAGCGGATGGCCTAGCGCGATGGCGCCGCCGTGGACGTTAAGTTTGGCGGGATCCGCGCTCATGGCTTTCAGCCACGCCAGCGGCACAGGCGCGAACGCTTCGTTGATTTCGAACAAATCGATGGAGTCGATCGACATGCCGCACTTCTTTAGCGCCCGTTGCGTTGCCGGCAGCGGTGCTTCAAGCATGATGACAGGATCGTGCCCCAACACCGACATGTGGTGAATGCGCGCCAGCGGCGCAACGCCCAGCGCTTTCAACCCGCGCTCGTTCACCACCAGCATGCCGCTGGCGCCGTCGCAAATTTGGCTCGCGGTTGCGGCGGTCACTCGCCCGCCTTCGGCGATCAGTTTAACGCCGGCAATGCCTTCAAGCGTGGCATCGAAGCGTATCCCCTCGTCTACTGTGTGCATCTCGCTGTTGGGCTGGCCGTCGAGCAAGCGCACTTGCAGCGGCAACACTTCCTCTTGGAAAAGCCCCGCTTGCGTGGCTTGCTTCGCCAGCGTGTGGCTACGCAGCGCGTAGGCGTCGAGCTCTTCTTTGGCTAGATCGTATTTTTTCGCCATCATCTCGGCGCCGGTAAATTGACTGAATTGCACGCCCGGGTAGCGCTGCTGCATCGCCGGGCTCATGTAACCGCCCAAGCCGTTTTTCTCCGGCAACGCCGAAGAGGTAAACATCGGCACTCGCGTCATGCTTTCCACGCCGCCGGCAATGACCACGTCCATACTGCCCGACATGACTGCTTGAGCGGCGAAATGCAATGCTTGCTGTGACGAACCGCATTGACGATCGAGCGCGGTGCCGGGCACCGACTCCGGCAGCCGCGACGCCAGCACGGCGTTACGCGCGACGTTAGTAGACTGCTGCCCAACTTGACTGACACAACCCAACACAACGTCGTCCACCAGCGCGGGATCGCAATCCGCGCGGGCCACCAGCGCGTCGATCACCTGCGCGGCGAGATCAACCGGATGCCAACCCGAGAGGCGACCATTGCGGCGTCCTCCCGCGGTTCGGGTGGCGGCGACGATGTAAGCTTCACTCATATCGATATCCTCAATTGAACGATTCTATTGCGCAAGCCCGTGGCAAGATCAGTCGAGCGCCGGGCGGACCCCTCTTCACTACAGAACTGCAAATCCTCAGCGGCCGGCCATCACGCCACGCCATTGCTTAGAGTGCGCGCGAAATCACTTCCTTCATGATCTCGCTGGTGCCGCCGTAGATACGCTGAACGCGCGCATCGGCGTACATGCGCGCGATCAAATATTCGTTCATGTAGCCGTAGCCGCCGTGCAGTTGCACGCATTCGTCGATCACCCGGCCTTGCTGCTCCGATACCCACAACTTGAGCATTGAGGCGGTGGCGGTGTCCAGCTTGCCTGCGACCAGATCCATCACGCACTGATCGACGAAGGTGCGCGCCACCTTGATCGTGGTTGCGATCTCGGCCAGCTTGAATTTCGTATTCTGAAATTCAGCGACGGGCTGCCCAAACGCTTGGCGCTGCCGCACATACTCGAGCGTCGCCTGATAGGCGCCCTCCATGGCCGCCACGCCGATAACGCCGATCATGGCGCGCTCGTACGGTAAGTCCGCCATGAGCTGCTGAAAGCCCTTGCCCTCGACGCCGCCGAGCAAATTCGCTGCCGGCACCTTGACGTTGTCAAAGAAAAGCTCGGAGGTGTCCTGGGCCTTCAATCCTACTTTATCGAGCACCCGGCCGACCGCGTAGCCATTCGCGTCTTTAGTTTCCACGATTAGGATGGACGTGCCGCGCGCGCGCTGTGCCGGATCCGTCTTGGCCACGACCAGCACCACCCCAGCCAGGTAGCCGTTGGTGATGAAAGTCTTGGCGCCATCAATGACATACTCGTCGCCTTGTCGCTGCGCGCGCGTGCGAACGCCTTGCAGGTCAGAGCCGGTGCCCGGTTCCGTCATGGCGATCGCGCCGACCAACTCGCCACGCGCCATGCGCGGCAGAAAGCGTTGCTTCTGCTCGTCGGTGCCGTGATTGAGAAAGTAGTGCGCGACGATGCTGTGCACGGAGGGGCTCATCCCGCTCAAACCCCGGCGCGACATGGCCTCGTACAACAACACCTCATGGCGGAAATCACCGCCTCCCCCGCCGTATTGCTCCGGAATATCCGAACACAAAATGCCCAGCTCCCCGGCGCGGCGCCACAGCTCTTGGCCCACGTGTCCGCGTTTGCGTGCGGCTTCATCCTGCGGCAGCATTTCCGTTTCGACGAATCGCTCTACGGTGTCGCGATAAAGCGCAAACTCTGGATTCATCCAGCCGGGGCTAAAGTCGATGGGCATGCTGCGCTGAACCGAGGAGACGATATGTTTGGTCAAAGCGTATCATGAATAGCATTTCCAAAGGCTCAGGTCCGGAGCGGGTAAAGTAGGATGCAGCAGCCACAGGGCGGCGTAGCCGCTTTCCACCAAACCGCGCCGGTTCACTCGAATTGAACTCTCGCTACCGCGGCCGTTTCGCGCCCACGCCCAGCGGCCCGCTACATTTCGGCTCGCTCGTGGCGGCTGTGGGCAGCTACGTCGATGCGCGTGCGAACCAGGGCGCATGGCTGCTGCGCATCGAAGACCTTGATACCCCGCGCAATGTTGCCGGCGCACTCGACACGATATTGCGCCAGCTTGAGGCATGCGCGCTCTTATGGGACGAACAGATCGTGTACCAGAGCCGGCGCGTCAGCTTGTACCAAGCGGCGCTGGAACAACTGCGCGCTAGCGGTCAGGTGTTTGCCTGCGCCTGCTCGCGCAAAGAGATTGCTGATTCGTCGGTGCTCGGCATTGAAGGGCCGATCTATCCCGGCACCTGCCGCGCGGGCGTGACAGCCGGCCGCAGCGCGCGGACTTGGCGCATGCGTGTGAGCGCACAATCGATCCGCGCCGTCGATCTGCTCCAGGGTGAACACCTGCAAAACCTGGAGGTGGAGGTCGGCGATTTTGTGGTGCAGCGCGCCGACGGCATTTTTGCCTATCAACTCACCGTCGTCGTGGACGATGCCGCGCAAGGCATAACGCGTGTGGTGCGTGGCGCCGATTTGCTGTACTCGACCGCGCGGCAGATGTGGCTGCAGCGCGCATTGCGATTGGTCACGCCAGAGTACCTGCATCTGCCGGTCGCGTTAGGGGATCGCGGCACCAAGCTCAGCAAACAGACCTTCGCGCCAGCGATCGATGCGACGCACGCATCCGCAGCGGTTGGCAAAGCACTGCGCTTTCTCGGGCATGCGCCCCCGGATGCGCTCAACGGCGCGGCCCCGCGCGACTTGCTGGCGTGGGCGGTAGAGCATTGGAACCTTGCGCGCGTGCCGGCCGCGCGCGCTGTGCCCGTCGCTGAATAGCTGCCGCCAGCGGGCTAATCGATGCATCCGGTTTGGTGCTATCATGCGCGCCTCTCCGCGAGTCCCCGCCCGCATGAGCAACAAAACCTTGCCGTTAACCGATGCGCTGCATCGCTATTTGCTCGACGTGTCGCTGCGCGAATCCGACACGCTACGGCGGCTGCGTGAGGAGACGGCGCAAGTGCGCTTGGCGATCATGCAGATCACGCCCGAACAAGGGCAGTTCATGCAGCTTTTAGTGCATCTCACCAGCGCCAAGCGCTGTCTGGAAATCGGCACCTACACCGGCTACAGCGCCCTATGCGTGGCGCAGTCGCTCGGCGACGATGGCCGCCTGATCTGCTGCGATATCAACGAAGAATGGACCGCCATCGCGCGGCGCTACTGGGCCGAGGCCGGCGTGGCGCACAAGATCGATCTTCGGCTCGCGCCCGCGCTGGAAACACTCAATGCGCTGCGCGCCCAGGGCGCCGCAGCGTCGTTCGATTTCGTTTTCGTCGACGCTGACAAGGCGAACTACGACAATTACTACGAGCACGCGTTAGCGCTACTGCGCGCGGGCGGACTGATGGCAATTGATAACACGCTCTGGTTCGGTCATCCCGCAGACCCGGCCGACATGAGTCCGGACACCGTGGCGATTCGCGCACTGAACAGTAAGATCAAGCAAGATGCGCGCGTGCGGATCAGCATGCTGCCGATCGGTGATGGTCTGACGCTGGCGCAGAAGATCTGACGGCGCAATTGGCGATTCTGGATTCCGCGCCAGGCGCTTCCAATGCCAAGGTCCTGAGCCGATGCTCCCGACTCCCACACCCTAGATTTTGCATGCAGCCGATCACGCCATGACCCACAAAATCGTCATCGTCGGCGGCGGCGCTGGCGGCCTGGAACTCGCAACCAAGTTGGGTGACAAACTCGGCAAGCGCGGTCAAGTTGCAATCACACTAGTCGATCGCACGCCGACGCATTTGTGGAAGCCGCTGCTGCATCAAGTCGCGGCGGGCACGATGGAACCGGACGAGCAAGAATTGGACTATCTTGCGCAAGCGCGCTGGCACCATTTCCGCTTCGTGTTGGGCGAACTGATCGGGCTGAATCGCGTCAGCAAGAAAGTGCTGATCGGCCCGACTTACGACGACGACGGCAGCGAGATCACGCCGATGCGCGAGCTTGCCTACGATAGTTTGGTGATCTGCGTCGGCAGCCAAAGCAACGACTTCAACACGCCCGGCGCGCGCGATTTCGCCATTTCGCTTGATACGCAAGCCGAAGCGCGGCGCTTCCACCGGCGCCTGATCACTTCGTTCTTGCGCGCTCACGCGCAGAGCCAAAGCGGCCAACCCGCTCGGATGGACGTGGTGCTCATCGGAGCCGGCGCGACCGGAGTGGAATTGGCGGCGGAGCTGCATTACTCGACGCGCCAGCTCGCCGCATTCGGCATGGACAATATCGTTCCGGACCGGGACATTCGCGTCACCATCGTCGAGGCGGCGCCGCGCATTTTGCCCGCTTTGCCGGAGCGCTTGTCCAACGCCACCCAGCATGAACTGGAGAAGCTCAATATCCAAGTCTTGACCGGGGAACGCGTGGTGCGCGTGAGCCAGTACGGCATCGACACGCAGAGCGGCAAGCACATACCGTCCGCGCTCACGGTGTGGGCGGCCGGCATCAAAGCGCCGGAAGTGCTGAAAGATCTCGATGGGCTTGAGTGCAATCACATCAATCAGCTGATTGTCACCGAAACGCTGCAGAGCACACGCGACGAGAATGTGTTCGCCTTCGGCGATTGTGCCGCTTGCCCTTGGCCTGGGCACAAAACGCCTGCCGGCGGCATTGCGAACGTGCCGCCGCGCGCGCAGGCGGCGCATCAACAAGCGAGCTTGCTGGCACAAACGCTCGCCCGCCGCTTGCGCGGCGACGCGGCGTTGCCGTACCGCTACCGCGATTTCGGCTCGCTCGTTTCGTTGGGCGAGTACACCACCGTGGGCAATCTGATGGGCGCGATCACGCGCGGCAGTATAATGATTGAAGGGCTTTTTGCGCGCTTCATGTACATGTCTCTGTACAAGATGCACCAAACCGCGCTGCACGGTTTTGGCAAAGTCGCCTTGTTCACACTCGGCCGCTTGATTCGTCGGCGCACCGAGCCGCAGATCAAATTGCACTAGCTTGCAATCGGCCAGATTAGGAGAACGCGTGACCACGATCGTCGTCGTTAAGAAAAATCGCATCGCTGCGATCGCGGCAGATTCACTCACGACTTTTGGCAATACGCGTTTGAGCCACGTCTATGACGCCGCGCCGGAGAAGATATTGCAACACGACAACACCTATATCGCGCTGGCGGGCAGCGCCGCGCATCACTTAGTCATTTCGAGCATGCTGCGCCGGCGCAATGGACTGAACTTTGGCGGCACCGTTGAAATCTATGACACGTTCCGCAAGATGCATCCGGTATTGAAGCAGGATCATTTTCTTAATCCGCGCGAACAGGAAGACGACCCGTACGAATCCAGCCAGTTGACGGTTTTGATCGCCAACAAGACCGGCATTTACGGCGTTTACTCGATGCGCGAAGTGTTTGAGTACAGCAAGTTCTGGGCGATCGGCTCCGGGCGCGATTTCGCCATGGGCGCGATGTATACGATGTACGACAAGCTTGCCAGCGCCGAGGACATCGCGCGTCTAGGCGTGCAAGCCGGTTGCGAGTTTGACACCGATTCCGCGCTGCCGATCAACGTCTACACTGTGCCGCTCGACAAGTAAACTGGACCGCGTTCGCATCGATAAGTGGCTGTGGGCCGCGCGCTTTTTCAAGACGCGCAGTCTAGCCGCGCAAGCTGTGGAGGGCGGCAAGATCACGCTCAATGCGCTGCGGCCGAAGCCATCAAAGGAGATCAAGACCGGCGATGCGCTGCAGATCCGCATTGGCGCCTTCGAGCATCGTGTCACGGTACTCGCGCTGAGCGAGAAACGCGGGCCAGCCGCCGAAGCGGCAAAACTGTATGTGGAAGATGAAGCAAGCAAATCAGTGCGCCAGGCGTTGGCAGCACAGTTGCGAGCGAGCGCCGCAGTGAATCCTTTTCTGAAAGGAAGGCCCACTAAGAAAGCGCGGCGCGATCTGCAGCGCTTGCAACAACGCGACACCGGCGAACCAGGGACGGAGCAAGAATGACCCAAAGCGTTGACACCAGCAAACGCCTCATGCAACATAACTCGCTGTCATGAGGTCACGCTTCGCAGCGCCGGCTTAGCGTGCCGTACTCCACGAGCGATAGAACGAGAACAAATGCTCGCTCAGTAAACATGGAAATTAACGCTCATCGTGTAGGAGACCTCTTTGCGCAATCTACTAGTTAAGGCCATCACCTTCATTTATATCAACGGCCTTTATATACTATTGCCCGTACTTCCATTACTGGCAAGCCTGCTCTTCTTAAAGAAGAAATACATTCATGAGTATGTCGCCACCGTCAAGAAATTCATCATTCACCTGGAAGCGCTGCGCGAAGGCTCGGTGAGCTATTACTTCTCGAATTTGTTCAATGTAGTTACTGAAGCGCCGGTGGAAATTGCCGGATCTTGCGTCCGCTGCGGCGAGTGCTGCATGAACAAGCGCTGCGTATTTTTGGAACAAGTCGGCGAAAAAGAGTATCAATGCGGTGTGTATCACTCGCCGCTGCGCAAGTTTTCCAATTGCGGCGCGTATCCCGTCAGCCAGCGCGACATCGATCGCTACGCTTGCCCGAGCTACTACGTCATCAAGCAGATTCCGATCAAGGTCGTTTTCGAACCGAACGTCTCGCGCTCGTGAACGCCGCTGCGTGGCTCAAGCTTTCCACCGCAGGAATCAGCGACGCGCTCGATCGCCTTGGCCTCTCGGGACAAGCCCTGGGCATTGCGCCGCTCAACCATGCTTTCCGCTGCGCCGGCCAAGCCTTCACGGTGCGCATGGCGCCGGCGGCGGGCGTTAAAGGCAGCGTCGGCGACTACATTGACGATGTCGCCCGCGACAGCATTATCGTCATCGATAACGGCGCGCGGCTCGATTGCACGGTTTGGGGCGACATTCTTACCACTGTCGCGCACCGGCGGGCAATTGCGGGAACGGTGATCAACGGCGTGTGCCGTGATGTCGCGCGCAGCTTCGAACTGAACTATCCGCTATTCACGCGCGGCGCTTACATGCGCACCGGCAAGGATCGCGTGCAGGTCGAAGCGTACAACGCGCCCGTATCGCTGGGCAGCGTGCGCGTCGAACCAGGGGACTGGCTCATTGGCGATGCCGATGGCGTGGTAGTGGTGACGCAGTCGCGCGCGGAAGAGGTCTTGCGCCTCGCGCAAGTGATCGAGGGTGTGGAGGAACAAATTCGCAGCGCAATAGAATCCGGCATGCGTCTGGACGAGGCGCGCAAGCGCTACGGCTATCACACCTTGCAGCGCCGTCAAACTATCGAGCCTTGAAATTCTGAGCGGCGGACTCAAGTTCCAGCCGTCAAAGTCGCAGCAGAGCGAGCGCTACTCGGCGACTAGCACTAAGTTGCGGCCTTGCTGCTTGGCCTGATACAAAGCCGCGTCGGCGCGCTCTTGCATCGCCTGCAATTCCTCGCCCGGACGGTACTGCGTCACGCCGGCGCTGAACGTAATCAGCCAACGCTGTTCACCCTGTAAAAACATGCGCTTGGTCAGCTCGCGTTGAAAGCGCACCAGCGCCACGCGCGCGTTCTCCTGCGGCGTGTCCGGCAGCATCAGCACGAATTCCTCGCCTCCGATGCGCGCGAGTTGATCCATCGGCCGCATCGACTCCTTGATGACGTTGGTTAAGTGCAACAACGCTTGATCGCCGGCGTGGTGTCCGTACGTGTCATTGAGTTTCTTGAAATGGTCGATATCGATCAACCCGAGGCTCAAAGGCGTGCCGTGGCGCGTCGAGCGTGCCGCCTCGCGCCGGAACGCCTCATCCAGCCCGCGCCGATTGAGCGCGCGTGTAAGCGGGTCTTCGCGCACTTGTTCATTCAGGCTGATAAGCTCATGCTCGAGGGTGCGAATCTTGTCCTGCGTGGCTTCCACTTCGCTGCGCGCTTTGAGCAACTCCTCGCGGTTTTGCTGTAACTGACCTTGCACCGTTTGGGTGTGCGCGGTCAACTCGGTGAGCAGGCTGCCCAGTTCGCTCAAGTCTTTGGCTTCACTCGCTTTGGCCGATAGCGCGCCGATCTGCTCGCCGTAAGCGCCGGTGGATTCCGACACGCGCGCCATCTGATCGACAAAAACCGTAACCATGTGCTTAAGTTTTTCGCGCGCCTCTGAAAGGCCGGCTCGACGCTGCCCGTGATGCGAAGACAACTGCCGCAGGCGCCGCTCAACTTCGAACAACTCGCTGGGATTGTGCTCCGCGGTGCGCTTGTTGATCTCGTCGATCTGCTCGGTAAGCCATTGATCGTCGGCAACCAAATCACGCACGTAGTTAAGCAGCGAGCGCAGCGATTGATCCAGGGCGTCGACGCGGGCAACCTGCAAGCGACGCGCATCTTGCATGCGCAGAGTGATATCGCTGAGCTCGCGCGCGAGCGCCGCCAACTCGGCGGATTCGTTCTCTTCGGCGAGTTGCTGCGCAACGCGTGTGAGCGCTGCGGCATCGCCGTCATCCTTTCCCAGCATCGGGAGCAATCCGCCCCGTATCGCGAGGCCGGCAAGTTGGCGCAGCTCGGCGATCAAGGTTGCGTTGCCGTTGACAGGCTGACCCGCCAACTCGGCGTAAATCCGCGCGTAGTTTTCAGCGTTCGGCTCGATGCGTTGCGCGGCTAGCGCCTTCAGCGTTTCGCGGGCCAGCTGGGCTGCGCTCAAGCTACTCGTCCTGGAGGTTTGCGACATATTGGGCAGTTGCTAATGCGGTCATATCATGGTGGCGGATAAAGAACGCTAAGGTGCCCGTTTCGCTGGACGCTACGTTACCCATTCGCCACGTTACCAATCGCGCATTGTCGCCTGGCAACAGAATACGTGCAAGTTAGCGTGCTGCGGCGCGGGACGCTGCCGGCGTCCGCGCACCCTTAGGTGGTGGCTTGCTTGACCTCGAAGAAGCGATTCTTGACGATGCTTTGGTTCTCGTAGATCGAGCCTTGATTCAGCGCCGGCGGATACGGCATGCGCACCGGGACCCGCTCGAAACGCGGCTCCAAGGTCGGCTCACCGCTAAGCATGCGGCTATTGAACTCTTCTAGATTGAATGGCGCCGGATGCACCAGCGGCCAGGCATCGGCTGCGCCGAGTTCATAGAGCATCAGCGGGCGCGGCAATGCGGAGGTGTTTTGCGCCGAGCCATGCACGAGCCGGACATGATGGATCGACACCGCTCCGGCCTTGCCGCTGGCAACGGTGGCCTTGGAAAAATCCAATCCGCAATGGGCATCCATGGCGCCGCAAAAGCGCCCCTCCGCATGATGATCGTAGGTCTGACCCTTATGCGTGCCCGGCAGGTAGAGCATCGCGCCGTTGGCCTCTGAAGTGTCTTCCAGCATCATGCCGATCGCTAACAAGTCGTCGTTGGTATGCGGGTAGAACGCCCAGTCTTGATGCCATTCCACCGGCGATCCGTAGCGCGGCGCCTTGATGTTCAGCTTGGAGCCGTGCAGGCGGATATTGTTGCCCAGGATCTGCCGCAGAATGCCCAACAGCGGTACGCTCTTGAGCACGTCCCAAAACAGCGGCGCCAACGCATGCGGCTTTTTGACGCGGCGCACCCGCGGCTGTTGCGGCGTGTGCGTGGGTTCGAGATCGTAAACGTTATCATGCGTAGCAACACCTTTTGCAGCACTTACCCACGCGTCGACCTGGCGCAACATGGCGCTGCGGGTGGCAACGTCGATGACGTTTTCCACGACGATGCAACCGTCATCGCGATAGGCTTTGAGCTGTTCTGCGGTCAACATTACACGTCCTCCTTCCTTGTATGCTGCGGACGACGGCTAAGTTTAGCACCGTCGACCAGCAGGCAGGAGCCTCCTGCTCAAGCGGGGCAAGAACCATCCTGGCTGCCTCGGGCATAATTGCGTACTTAAAAAACCCCCTCGGAGCACCGAATGAACCAATTGGATCTGAAAGGCCGCATGGCCATCGTCACGGGCGGCGCACGCGGCTTCGGTTACGCGATCTCGCAGCGCTTTCTCGAATCTGGCGCCAGCGTCGCGATATGGGATATGGATAAGGAGGCGATGGCGAGCGCCAAGCAACAACTTGGCGACAAGGGCAAAGTCACGACCATGAGCGTCAACGTGACCAATCCGGCGGAAGTCGATGCGGCCGTGGCGCAAACGCTGCGCGAACTCGGCGCCGTCGACATTCTGGTCAACAACGCGGGAATCGCGGGCGCGAACAAAAAGACTTGGGAATGCGGCGTCGATGAATGGCGGCAAGTCATCGAAGTCGACTTGGTCGGCCCGTTTATATGCGCGCGCGCCGTGGTGCCGCACATGATGAGCAGAAAGTTCGGCCGCATTATTAACATCGCCTCTATCGCCGGCAAGGAAGGCAATCCGAATGCCTCACATTACAGCGCGGCGAAGGCGGGGTTAATTGGCCTGACCAAATCACTCGGCAAGGAATTAGCGACGAGCGGCGTGCTGGTCAATTGCGTGACACCCGCCGTGGCGAAGACCGATATTCTCAAACAAGTCACGCAGCAGCACATCGATTTCATGCTGTCGAAAATCCCGATGGGCCGCTTGCTGCTCGTCGAGGAACTCGCTGCCATGGTCGGCTGGCTCGCCTCGGAAGATTGCTCGTTTACGACCGGCGGCGTGTTTGATATTTCGGGCGGGCGGGCGACGTATTGATTGAGATCAGCACATATAGGGTATACGGTATACCCCTACAAGCTAAGAATCATGACCCAAAAGGGTTCATACTACCCACGCGACTCAAGCTCTTGTCGCGCCGCGGCAGCGCAATGCGCTGCCGCGGGTTCCTCACAGATCACGTTGCTTAAGGCACTAAGGTAATTCCGTGGATGTAGCATGAAGACCAACTGTTTACGATAGTGCTATCGTAAAAGTAGTCTAGCCGCACTTTCCTGTTCGTAGCTTTTGCCATCAGAACAATGGCCATCTTGTTGTTGCGCAGCTGCACGTTCGGGGTGGCCTCAAGGTTGTAGAGGTAAAGTCCGTTTCCACCATGGCAAGCTGAATTGATGACACTCTTGAATGTCATAAACGGCGCGCCCCACTCGTTTGCATAGATGTCATTGACCTCAACATCCGCAGAGCTGGCGCGCACGTACGCAGCGAAGCACGGGACACTTGCGTTACCCAGCACCAGCAGGCCTATCATCCGAACAAGAAAGGAAGTGCGAACGCCCACGGCACGAGGTGACATCCAAGGATTTACCAGCATCTTGCGTTTCATAGCATATCTCCTTTTCTTAGTGATCGGATTCCGGGTGTCGCGACACGAATCATATTGTTGCCGTTTTGATTGGATCAAAGCTGGATGTTACTTGCTACGATATCTTGAGGTGCGGCGCGGCAGACCACGCTTAGCATCATGAGTGACAGCGCAGCAGCTATCTTTAGGTGTTTCACAATCATTCTCCTTGAATCTCTTGTCTTTGAGGTTCGGCTCTTTCACCCGCCAGCCGACTTGTACCGTCTAGTCGCGCTTTCGCTTTTCTGCTGTTAACTCTAGGCACTTCCAATGTGCAACCGATTGATGTAGCAATTGGGCGTCGCGTTGTCAAAAGCGAAGGAGATCGGCTTGTTGGTCGCGAACGCGAGCGTCGCGAGCGCATACATCTTCTTTGATCCCTCTGCGGTCAAACCGTTTTGGCCAACCGTGGCATAGTAGTAGTGCGGGTTGCTCGCGGACGAGCAGGACACGCTGTTCGCGTTGAAGACAAGAATGAAGCTGCCATCCGCGAGCGGATAGATAACCCTTATGGTTGACGTATGCCAGATTTCCGCGGCGTTACTCAACAGGGCGGTCATCATCAGCCCCACGCCAAGTGCAAGATTCTTCATCAGGTTCATCAGCCTCTTCATGCACATCTCTCGTCTCCTTGAACGTCGCTAGTTCTCGTGCTTCACCTGATCACAACCGTCAGCCTGCTCTCGCAGGCAAGGTCAAACGCAAGTGGAATCTTCCTCCGCAATGCGCGCTCGATTCTCATCCACGAACCTCACTATCGAATATACGATCATGCGACCCGTGCTTGGCCCATTCAATGTTAGCTTGCATAGTTCTTGTTCCCCAATATCGAGGCGCATTCCGAGCACGGTCGATAACATCATCTGTTCGGAATATGCGTGCCTGAGACTCATCTAGCCGGCTCCCCAACCGAGCGTAATGTTCGTTGTGTC
>CADEHE010000016.1 GCA_902826775.1 uncultured Pseudomonadota bacterium
CCATGGAGAGCTTCTTCAGCTCCCTCAAGACCGAGCGCACGGCCAGGAAGGTGTACCGCACACGAGGGCAGGCCCGTTCAGATGTGTTCGACTACATCGAGTGCTTCTACAACCCGACGCGCCGGCATTCGACGCTCGGCTATCTCAGTCCCGTACAGTTCGAGAAAGCTCAAGAAGCTTAGGTCGGTGTCATCGAAACCGGCAGCAGCCCAGTGGTTGTAGTCCTCACGCCAGTTGTCGATGACGCTGCGCATGTGGCTCAGGCTGGCAAACCAGTGTTGCGACAGGCATTCGTCGCGGAAGCGGCTGTTGAAGCTCTCGATGTACGCGTTTTGAACGGGCTTACCCGGCTGGATGAAACGCAACTCCACCTGGTTCTTGGCGGCCCAGTCCTGCATCGTGCGCCCCGCGAACTCCGGGCCGTTGTCCGTGCGAATGACCTTGGGAAGGCCCCTCTCGGCCTTGACCTGATCAAGCACGCGCGTGACGTACAGCGCCGGAATCGACGTGTCCACCGCGATCTGGACCGACTCCTTTGTGCAGTCGTCCACCACGGTGAGCGTCTTGACCTTGCGGCCGTTTGCCAGTTCATCGAACACGAAGTCCATGCTCCACACCTCGTTGGGTTGCTCGGGACGCACCAGCGGCTGGCGCTCGGGCACCGGCAGCTTCTTGCGCCGACGCTTGCGCACCGCCAAGCCTTCCTCGCGGTAGATCCGCCAGGTGCGCTTGACGTTGATCGCCCAACCCTCATGGCGCAGGCGGTTGTGCAGCATCCGGTAGCCGTGGCGGCGGTGCTGGCCCGCCAATTCCTTCAAGCGCTCGCGCAGTGTCTCGTTGCCATCGGTGCGAGGCTGGTAGCGCAGCACGCTGGTGCTGATGGCCACCAACCGGCACGCCTGGCGTTCGCTCAGGCCTTTGGCCTGGAGCTGTCGAACGCACTCGCGCTTGGCCGCCACGGCCGTCACTTTCCCTTGAGCACCTCCCGCATGGCGTCGATCTCCAGCATCGAGTTGGCCAGCAGCTTCTTGAGCTTGTTGTTCTCCGCCTCCAGGGCCTTCAGGCGCTGGGCGTCCGACACGTTCATGCCGCCGAACTTGGCCTTCCAGGCGTAGTAGCTCGGCTCCGAGAACCCGTGCTTGCGGCACAGTTCCTTGACCGGCAGTCCGGCATCGGCCTCACGCAGGAAGCCAATGATTTGCTCCTCGGAAAATCGCTTCTTCATCGTCCAATTTCCTCTCAGGGGTAATTGGACTCCAGACCGTCATGTGGCTGATTTCAGGGGGCAGCGCACGTGCTGAGGATGTCGGGCTTCGAGGTCGGAATCGAGCACACAGAAGCGGTTCCGGAGAACGTCGCCCGAGCCAATTTCCTGCGCGAGAAAGGCTTGGGGCCCGACGTTTACTTCACGCCTCATGCCACGCCTGGGGAACCTCGAAAAACGGCCGATGAACTCCGTCACGAAATCAAGGCGGACAACCCTGGCTCTGGCTGGTGCGGTGATTCACCGGAGCGTGAATGGGCTGCCGCGATGGCTCACTACGTCAAGGAGAAGATGCCGAAGGCAATAGCAGATGGGTTTGTTCGGTATCCAGCCAACTGGCTGATCGTCTATGACAACTGGCCGTTGCCGGCTATCGACTACTCCAAGGCGGCAAAGTATTTGGCGTCACTTCTGGCTGAAATGGACGCCTTCTCTGTGTTCGACGCGATTTATGTCCATGATGACTCGCATATGTGTGAATTCCGCCATGCTCCTTTCGTCTACTCACTTATCAAACCGGGCCTAAAGCGCTAAGCGCTAGAGCGCGCGGTGCTCCGCTGCCGGGTGCGTGATGCATGAACCTAATCTTTCGAGATCGTGTTCGACCCCGTCTTTTGAATGGCAATGTCGTACCCGACTTGAACCGGGACAACCTCTCCTTTGACAACCTCGCGTCCGGTCAAGTCCAGCACCTGAACCCTGCTTGGCCCGTATCGTGCTGGGTCAGGCGAGCCCGGTGTCGGAAAAGAAAGAATCGAGATTGGCTGGCCGTTCGAGGCGAGGTCGTGTTGTTCGGAAGGTAACTGCACCTGGAATACTTCGTTTCCGTAGCCAAGCACCAAAAACATATATGGATAGTTCGTTACATGTGACTTTCGTCGCAAGATAAATGCCGCGATTAGGTCGTTCGGCATTGGCCCTGGCTGAAATGAACGAATGACCGGGCACTGATCGGCGAATCGGCGAATGTGATCGGTTGACTTCACCCAGCTCATCAAGTGTGGGAAGTTTTCGATTTCTTCGTCGGGGAGCAGCGTCAGACCGATCTTCATGAACGCCTTGAGCACTGCGACCGGCGTATAGGGATCGCGCTTGAGCTGAAAGGTGATTCGCCGGTTAGCTTCGTCGATCTGGTACAGCGGATCATCCTCGTACGAGGTGATATTGAAGCCTGCGACGCCATGCTCGATTCGCCAGCCTTTCCCGTCGCCGCCTTTCTTCAACGTCGGAACGCCGCTCTTTCCACGAATACGCGCGAAGGTGCGTGTCGGCTTCGACCAGTTGCCTAAATCGTTCTCGATGCCACGCCCAAACCTTTCATTGCAGTCGTCGCACTCATATGCGCTTTCAATGCTCTTGTTGCCGAGCGCCTCGGGTATCGCGTGTGCGACCTTGCGGAAGGTTACTTCGGGCGGCTTCCTACTACAAAATCGACAGATGCGATTCTGCTTGTCTCCGAGAATCACCTTATCGCCTGGGCGCAGGAACCATTGACGCAGTATGTCGTAGTGCGTGTCGTAGAAGGTGATATTGGCTTCGAGAGAGGTCATGAGTTCTACGTTCCGGCATTTATCAAATTTCGATAACGTCTCGGCGTTTCGCCGCCTGGCCTTAAGTTTCGTGATCGCGGCCACGAATCCAGTCATGGTCGGGGACGAGCAGTGATCCAACAAGGCCAGCTGTCCGCTGTGCCAAACCTTGTTCGTGCTGTGAAATCGAAAGCGCAAGCATCTGGATGGCCGACCGGGCAACACGCAAAGCGCGCAATGCCTCTTGAGTAAACGGCTCCCGTCGATGATGCTCAATTTCAGGTGCCTGCCTGCTTTGCGCTGGGTCGCCAAGGTCATGCAGCACCACGAATCGGTGTGTGCCTGCGTTGCGGAGGTCCTTTTGAGAACGCAAGATTCCCGTGCTGCTGTCATAGTCCTCGGCAAGCTCAACAAGCCCATATAGGGCACTGGCGCCACCACGGATCGCCTGCTCCACCTTTTCGTTGAGTGGGCGCACGCCAGTCGTCTTGTCGGGGCTTCCTCGCCACAGCCTGCCGAAGTAGACCTTATCCGGCGCTAGCCCAAATTCGAAATAATGATTCGCCGCCACAGCGATCTTGTCGAGCAGGTCAAGAGCCGTCCGGTGCGCCACGATGAGCGCCGACGCATCCGGACCATAGGTCGCGTAGTCGAGGGTGTCCCCAAATCGGCCCGTTGCAGGCCACGCGTTTTCATCGATAGAGCGCCATAGCAAGTCACGTGCGAGGATGAAGTCGCTCTTCAGCATGTTGAACATTGCGAACACGGGAGGAGGCATCCCGACTGGTAGCGGTTCCCGCTCCAGAATCCCGGGAAGCATGAGCCAGTCCAGCTTGCCCATGGTGGGGTCGATGAGTTCCACGACTGGCGCAAGCGTCAGGCGTTCACGTTCGACCCATTTAATGAACGGATCTTCATGTGGAGATCGCGGCGGCGGATCTCCCAATTGGCATGCGAACGCTGCGATCTGTTCCGCGGCCTGTGCGCCGGCGTACTGGATGACTCGATCCCGATGCCGATCCGCAATCTTGGCCAACATGATCGCCTCGATGCGCGTAAGTTCTGAGCACCCACCGCGCTCATAAAGCCAAAGCAGATTGCGGGCCGCGGAACTTGCGGCAACTCCGTTCTCCGGATCAATTTCCAACGCGGCAAGCCATCCATCTTGTGCTTCGCCAAGCCGATAGCTGCTGCTGAACTGGTTGGCGAGGTTCGTCCAAGCTTGAGTCCGCAGCATTGAATCGGCATCTTCGTCCTGAGCGACGTTCCAGAAGCATCGCCTCGCTTCTGCCCGCCGCTCTCTGGTTAACTCCTGGTGGCTCAACCAATTTTCATCACGAGGCGGAAAGCCAGACGCGGCGACCAGTCCGTTGGCTAGGTTGTAGGTGAGGTGAGCAGTTGGAAATAGGATGTGAATTTCGCGAAACAGCGCGATCCCTTCTTCAATCGCATCCTGCTGTTGAGTCAATGCCCCGCCATCCACCAGGATGGCCGCGCGCAGACCCATCAGATTGAATCGCTCATCTGTATCGAGATCGAGATTGATCTCCCGGGCCTGTTTCACTGCCTCGAATGGATTGCTGTTCAGCAAGGCATTCAAATGAGCGGACCGCTCGTAGAACCTATCCAGCATTGATGACACAACGGGGCGATCCTTCAAGTAGGCCTGCTCGGTTTCAGTGCGACGCATTTTTCCAGGTAACTGTCCGAGAACGCGCGCAGGTTCGCGCGACGTACCGATTGCTGCTCCTCGGAGCCAGGGTTTGCACGGGCGGGTAGGCAACGGGCAATCACTGCGGCAAGCTGCGCATGAAGCCGACCGTCGGGGTTCAATTCCCAGGCGCCATTGGCGCGCCCACCCGAGATCGCCATTACGGCCCCACAACGTACTTCCCCTAAGAAATCCTGCAGCAAGTAGTCACGGGTGGCGATATAGGGGAACACGATCGTGTTCTTGACACCGGCAGGGAAGATCGCCACCGCCGGCAGCATCACGTCATGGGCCAGGTTACGTGCTGCCTTCTTCTGGTCATCAAGGCTGAACATCAATTTGGTCTCTTTTCGCACCTTACTGACCACTTTGCTGCGAAACAGCATGGGCTGCTCTTTGACTAGGAAGAGCAATGCTCCCAAGTAGAAAGGCAATTGAAGGAATGGCAGGTTCACTTCCCGGATCAGGCCACTTAGCCATTCCAGCTTAGACTCCGCGCTGCCTTGCTGATGATAGATGTACAGAATGGCCGGCAGGTAACCCGACAGCAGGTCCATGTTCTTCATGAGCTCTGGTTTTCCGTCCTCCAGCAACCTGTCGAAGGTATTGGCGTTGTGTTTCGCCGCCCACGCGCCAAAGCGCTTTCCCAGCAGTTCGGCGAAATCATGCAGGGCCTGGCTTGCGCCACCAAACTTCTGTCGCTGTTCGAGCATGGCCACTACTGGGTTCAACTCCAACGGCTTTGAGCGCAACAGGTCTTCCAGGTAATCGGTGTTCGCCGAACGACGACCCTCGACCATATCCGTCAGCACGTTGTTATCGAGAACCAGGGAATGCAGCACCTTTGTTCCCGGTGGCACTGCGCCCCTCTGGTGGAGCATCGGCCGGATGAACAGTGCATCGACATCATCAGGTGGTACCGGCACCACTTTGCCATCTACCACCCAAGTCTCGCCTATCAATGGTTCCACCAAGTCGAAGTTGTGCATCGATGTCTAGTCCGTTCTGTGCGTAAGAAAATACAGTGTTCTGGTATCTCCACCGCGCGGCCTCGCGGCCTGCGCTTCTCCCGACTTTGAGCCGTGTCGTAGGATGCCCCGTTCAAGGTTTCAGCAGATCCGGAAGGCAGTCGGCGAAGGCGGGCCGGATTTTGCTCATCGACTTGGCCACGGCCTCGTCGCCGGTGAGAACTGCCATCGTCATGCCGGTCATGGTGCTCAGGCCATTCGAGTTGCGCAGCACCTGCAGCGTTAGCTGGGTGGGGAAGCCGTCGGTGCTGCGTTGCAGTGGATGGATGCCGCTATGAACAAATGAGTTCATGGCGTGCCAGGACACTTCCTTGAAGTGCGACAGCATCTGGTGTGCGACAGGTGGCGCACCTTGCCCAACCCGCTTGCGGATCTGCTCGATCATGTTGCTTGCACCGGGCAGGTTCTTGGCGGCCTGCTCACTATCCAACGTCAGAGGGGCCAGCAGCTTGTCGATCGCCGTATCGGTGGCGGCATAGAGCAGCCACATTGCTCGCGTCAGGGCTTCGAACTGCAACCGAATGAGGCTGGTGGCCGCAGTGGGCAATCGCAATGCCATGAGTGCACGCAGCGCGGTCGCGTGTTCCATCGCCACATCGCACATGCCGAGGGCTGCCACGCTGCGGGGCGAGTCGTCGAACGCGGCACCGCCCAGAACGGCATCCAGCGCTTCATGCAAGGCATCCGAGCGCTGGAGCATGTGTTCTAGTGGACTGTAGTTGGCGATGGTTGTCTTCTCGTGCATGCAGGAATGGTAGAACGATGCTTTCAACCGTGCGTCCTCGGCCCGAAGGCATGGCCGGACGCGCTGTCGTGGGGCATCGGGCAGCGCTGAGCGCGTCCCGCCCCTGGCGGGCTTCCATCGCTGACGCCTCCGGCCCTCGCGGGCCTGCGCGCTTCGCTTGCTCGCGGGAGGATGCAAGGGGAGGGCGGTCTTGCTGTTTCCCTTCACCGTACCACGGCGTTCTCGCCGTCAAGGGCGGCGGCGCGCCTTGCGCGCTGGCGTCCTGGCGGCCGGCTTCGCCCCCTGACTGCTTGCGCTGCGCCGTGCTGGCGCCGGTTCCGGGCAATTCCGCCCGAGCAACCGGAGCACGATCATGTCGCAGTTTTCCCTCTCTTCCGATGCCACGCTACTGGTGCGTGACGGCCGTGGCCGCTATCTGCCGGCGTCGGCCGACCAGATCCTGGAGGCTGCGCGCCAGGTCATCGACCGGAAGATGCAGCGCGGTACCGAGTTCAGTTCGCCGGCGACGGTCAAGGAATACCTGCGCACCAAGCTTGCGGGCTTCGATCATGAGATCTTCGCGATCCTGTTCCTCGATACGCGCCATCGGCTGATCGAGTACGTCGAGCTGTTCCGGGGGACGATCGACGGCGCCGAGGTCCATCCGCGCGAGGTGGTCAAGGAAGCACTGCAGCACAACGCGGCGACGGTGATCTTCGCGCACAACCATCCAAGCGGGAATCCCGAGCCGAGTGCTGCCGATCGAGCATTGACCCAGCGGCTTAAGCAGGCGCTGGCACTGATCGACGTGCGTACACTGGATCACGTCATCGTCGCGGGCGACCGGACGACGGCTTTCGCCGAACGCGGCTGGCTGTGAAGCAGGGGGCTTCGGCCCCCTTTTTTTTTGCTGCGTCGCAGCGGAGATTACGCTTCGCCGGTGGCCGGCGCATCGTCACTTGCTGCGTTGCGTTCGCGCTGGCGAAGCCGCTTCACATAGGTGCTGTCTGCCAGCTCGTCCGGCCCAAGGTCCAATGCGCAGTTCGCCAGCGAGGCCAACGTGCCGTCGGTGAGCTTGAAGCCCCTGGGTAGCTGCCCGTAATTGTGCGCGCTGTTTTCTTCGATGGCGGCGAACAGTGCCTTGAAGAAGTCGGCCCGTGACGGACGTGACGCCGCGGTGGCAGCAGCGGTCAAAGGGTCTGTGGCCTGCATGCCGGCCCTCTCCGCATCGGCGGCGAGTTCCCGGAGGAACTGGTCCAGCGACGGCCAGTATTTCAGGTCGAACTGGCCGCGGAGGGCGTCCAAGCGGTCCTTGACCCAGGACTTGAACAAGTAGTTGTGCTCGGATGCCGCTTCGATCACGTCGCAGACGTGGTAGTGCGTTTCGCTGCTGAACCCGGAGGTGTTGTTCAGATCGGTACGCCGTTCCAGCAACTGCGCCAGTTCCTCGGCCTTCCGCCCGATCTGCCGATTGACGTTGGCCAGCTCGCCCCGCTCGACGCGCGCCTGGGCGATCTTCTCCGGGCTCCAGAACGCCGCCGTGCTCAGCAGAAGGTCCAGGAAGACCTTGAGTGCCGGCGGGCGAGGGTGCAGCTTTTCGTGCAACTCGCCATAGGCGTCCCTCAGCTCGATGCCACGGGCGAGCAGGCGGTCGGCGACAACGTTCTCGCTGGGCAGGATGCCGTGCTCGACGTTGTAGCGCTTTCCTTCGATGAGGATGGCCTCACAGGCTTGCTGCGGGTTTGTTGTCTGGGGTGAACTCATGCTCCGTCCCTGTTGTTGAAGACGCTGTGGAGCGTATTTAACCAAGGCGGGCTTGTCGGTACCCGAGTCTTCGTCGACCGATTGGCTTTCAGGTACCTACTGCGATTTGGGCGTCCCCGGCCACCTGGGAGATGGCCGGTCGCGCTGTCGTGCGCGTAGCGCATCGAGCCGCCTGCGGCGTCTCGTCCCTGTCGGGCTTCCATCGTTCCCTCGCTCCGCTCGGCTGACGCCTTCGGCCCGGCTTCCAGATCCGGGCCTGCGCGCTTCGCTTGCCGTGCGACCAGCGCAAGGGGAGGGCCGTTGCCTTGTCCAGCCGTCTCCCCTGACTTCATCACCTTCACCGCGACTGTAGCCCGCGCCCGTGTGCCGTCAAGGCGCGCAGGGCCGTGTCCTCGCTTCGCTGCGGGCCGCACCAACCCTGCGCTTGCCTCCTTGACGGCACCCGTTCGCGCGCTCCTGACCGTCGCGGGCGATGAACTCAGGAAAGACGGTGGCAACAGGGCCAACCGGGTTCCTCGTGCCGACCGCACCGAACAGCCGAAAGGCTGGGCTTCCGAATCTAGGAATCCGGTGTGCGGTGTGAACAGCAAACCCTTTTTCTTTGTCAGGAGAAATGCCATGCAACTCGCATCCCGCTTCGCTTCCCGTTCCCCGGTGCTGCGTTCGGAACGTCCCTTGTCCGATGACCAAATCCGGGCCGTGGCCCCGTCCATCTTCGCGGAGGCACCGCACGAAAGCCGCTCCGAGCGGTACAGCTACATCCCCACCGCCACCGTGCTGCAAGAACTGCGCGGTGAAGGCTTCGAGCCTTTCATGGTGTGCCAGACCCGCGTGCGCCACGACGACCGCCGCGACTACACCAAGCACATGATCCGGCTGCGCCACGCCAGCCAGATCAACGGCCGCGAGGCCAACGAAATCATCCTGCTGAACTCCCATGACGGCACCAGCAGCTATCAGATGCTGGCGGGGATGTTCCGCTTCGTTTGCAGCAATGGCCTTGTCTGCGGCGACACCGTGGCCGACGTGCGCGTGCCGCACAAGGGCGATGTAGCCGGGCACGTCATCGAAGGCGCTTACGAAGTCCTGCATGGCTTCGACCGTGCGCAGGAATCCCGCGATGCCATGCGCGCCATCACGCTGGACGCCGGGGAATCGGAAGTGTTCGCCCGCGCTGCGCTGGCGTTGAAGTACGACGAGGACAAGCCCGCGCCCATCACGGAATCGCAAATCCTGATGCCGCGCCGCCATGACGACGACCGCCGCGACCTGTGGAGCGTGTTCAACCGCACGCAGGAGAACTTGACCAAAGGCGGCCTGTCCGCCCGCGCCGCGAATGGCCGCCGTCAGACCACCCGCCCCGTGCAGGGCATCGACAACGGCATCCGCCTCAATCGCGCCTTGTGGCTGCTGGCCGATGGCCTGCGCCAGTTGAAAGCCTGAACCCCCACGCGGCAGGGGCAGGCAGCAGCCCTTGCCGCTTCTCTCGCTGCTGCATCCCAACCGCTAGGAGAAATCACCATGAACGCCGTACTTAAAACCGAAGCCGTCGCCATCGAAGCCGCCGCACCGCTGGAAGTGGCCGACCCGGCCAAGAACCTGATCTTGGTTCCCCTCTCGCAATTGCTGCCGCGCCGTTCCAAGCGCAACGTCCGCACGACCCCGCGCCAGTCCATCCCCGAACTGGCCGCGAGCATTGCCCGCATCGGCCTGCTGCAAAACCTGATCGTCATCCTCGCCGCCGATGGCGAGCAATACGAAGTCGTCGCAGGCGACCGCCGCCTGACCGCGTTGAAGCTGCTGGCGAAGAAAAAGCGCATCCCCGCCGACTACGAAGTGCCTTGCCTGCTGGTGGCCGATGCTTCCGCCCGCACCGTCAGCCTCGCGGAGAACGTGCAGCGCGAGAACATGCACCCCGCCGACCAGTTCGCGGCTTTCGCCGCACTGGTCAAGGAAGGCCGACCCATCGAGGACATTGCCGCCGACTTCGGCGTGTCCCCGCTGGTGGTGCAGCGGCGCTTGAAGCTGGCGAACGTCTCGCCGCGCCTCATGGCCGACTACCGGGCCGGTGGCGTGACGCTGGAACAGTTGATGGCCCTGACCATCACCGACGACCACACCGCGCAGGAAGCCGCGTTCTATGGTGCGCCGGAATGGCAGCGCAGCCCGTCCGCGCTGCGCGAGCGCCTGACCGAGCGCGAAATCGACGCCACGCACCCGCTGGTGCGCTTCGCCGGACTGGACACCTACAAGGCAGCGAACGGCGGCATCCGCCGCGACCTGTTCGCCGAAGGCGATGCCGGAACCTACCTTACCGACGCCGCGCTGCTGGAAACGCTGGTGCGCGACAAGCTGGCCGCGTTGGCAGAGGACGTGCGCGCCGAGGGTTGGGCATGGGTGGAAGCCGTGCCGCATTTGGCCTATGCCGAGCGGCAGGCGTTCCAGAACGCCCCGCGCCAGCGCCGCGAACCGAGCGCCCGCGAGGCTCGCCGCATCGCTTCGCTGCAAAACCGCCTCGACAAGATCGACGCTGAACTGGAAGAAGCCTGCGACGCCGAGGACGAGGACAAGGCCGAGACGCTGGAACAGCGGCGCGAGCAGATAGCCGGAGAACTGCAAGCCGTGGAGGATGCCTTGCAGGGCTACGCCCCCGAAGTGCGCGACGTGGCCGGTGCGATCGTCACCATCGACCGCAACGGCGAGGCCGTGATTCATCGCGGCCTGCTGCGCGAGGCCGAGGCCAAGGCGCTGCGCACGCTCGACAAGCTGCGGCGCGGTTTCGGCAGCGTGGAAGGCGAAGCCGCCAGCGACGAAGGCGAGGACGCCGACGACACGCCCAAGACCGCGAGCCTGTCCGACCGGCTGGCGCAGCGGTTGAGCGCCCACCGCACGGCGGCGCTGCAAATCGAAGTCGCACGGCATCCGCAAGTCGCGCTGGCCGCGCTGGTGCATGGCATGGTGCAAACCGTCTTGCAGCCCGACGCCTACGGCGATGGCCTGCCGCTGGGCGTGCGCCTCACGATGCAAGACCGGCTGGAAGGCATGGCCCCGGACTGGCCGGAATCGTCCGCCGCAGTGGCGCTACGCGAACTGCAACAGGTAGCCGGTGAAGCCTTGCCGGAGGACAGCGCCGACCTGTTCGCCGCGCTGTTGGCGAAGTCGCAAGACGAACTGGTGCGGCTGCTGGCGGTATGCGTGGCCGTCACGGTGGACGTGGTGACGCCACGCGCCACGCCACACCAGCCCGGCGAGGAACTGGCGCAGGCCGTGGGCCTCGACATGGCCGCATGGTGGCAGCCGAGCGCCGAAGGCTATTTCAAGCACATTCCGAAGGCCGCGATCCTGCAAGCCGTGGGCGAGTACGCGCCCGAGCACGTCACCCGACTGGCGAAGTTGAAGAAGGCCGACATTGCCAGCGAAGCCGAGCGGCTGGCGGATGGCACGGGCTGGATGCCCGCCATCTTCAAGGCCGCAGGCCCGCAGGACGCCGTGCAGGAGGCAGGCCCGGAGCAGGACGCCCCGGAGGATGCCGACGCCGTGGCGGATGAACCCGCCGAGGCACTGGCCGCTTGACCCGCGCCGAAGGCAAGCGCCCCGGCCTCGACCGGGGCGCTTCGCTGGAAGGAGAACCGCCCATGACCCGCACCACGACCGGCCGCCCGCGTATGGCGGCGACCTATGCCCCCGGCACGGTACGCGCCCGCCGATGGCACGGCGAAGGTGACGTGCGCGGCTACCGCCCGCCCTCGGGCTGGACGGCCCGCGCCGACCTCACCGACATTCATCCCATCACGGGCCGCGCCTTGCCGCGTGCCGTGTGGTGGCTCATCGAAACGAAGGAATAGCAGCGGCAGCCCCGGCACATTGGGCCGGGGCTACTCCAAAATCCGGGCGCGGCGGTGGCCGCGCCCGGCTCCAACGTCCAAAGCAAAATCGCCCCGTCGCCGCCTTCGGCCAGGCGGCGACGGGGCGAGCGCGCAACGGCCTTGCGCGCGACACAGCAATCGGTGCCCGCTGGCGCGGGCGAGGTTTCGATGGCGCCCCGCCGCGATGGGCAGGGCTTGTGGGGCTACGCCCCGGCTTGCTGCGGCAGGTTGTGTGAAAGCGTGCCGTCCTCGACGCTGGCGATTCGTTGCCTGTCCATCACGAAGGACAGTTCACCGACAGCCGCCCGGCCTCGCTATGGAGCTTCCATGCCACACCTCAAGCACGTTGCCGCAATCTGCGGCAGGGGCGTCCTTGCCTTGTCGTCGGGGCATTGACTCTGGCCCGTGTCAGGGCGCGCGCCGGTGCAGCCTTCGTGCGGGGATGCCGAGCCGGCCCTGTCTCCTTTCGGGGGTGGTTCGACCCAAGGCGTCCTTGTCTCGTTGTGAATCCTGGCGGTGGCGCGGCTGCGCCTCCGGGCTTCATGGCTGCAACCGTGCGGCGAAAACAATTTCCCCTGCGCTGCGCGCATTCCTCGCGGGACAAATTCTTTTCGCCTTCCGGTTCTCCACTGCGTTGCGACCGCAAGCGGTGCAGCCAGCCCGTCCCCCGCCGGTCGGATCACAACAAGGACGCGATGGGCGCGAACCTTGTTCAACCGAAAGGAGAAACATCATGGCCAACATCGGCACCTTCACCGCAGACAAAGACGGCTTCACCGGCACGCTTCGCACCCTGACGCTCAACGTCAAGGTCAAGCTGGTTCCCAACGACAAGGGCGACACCGAGAACGCCCCCGACTTCCGCCTTCAGGCGGCCGGCCACGACATCGGCGCGGCGTGGAAGAAGACCAGCGAAGCCGGGCGGCCCTACGTGTCCGTATCCCTCGACGATCCCTCGTTCCCGGCGACGGTCTATGCCCGCCTGATCGAGAACGAGAACGGCACGCACGACCTGATCTGGTCGCGCAGCAAGCCCCAGGCGGCGTGACCACCGCAGCGCCCCGCCCATCGCGGCGGGGCGCTGTGCTGCTGGTCGCAGCACATCACCACTTCACGCGCGCGGCTTCGCCGCGTCGCGCTCCTTCAACACCGACTCCAGCTCCCGGCGTACCTGCGCCAGCAGTTCGTCGGCCTTGCGCGGGCTGTCGCCCGCAAAGGCCAGCGTCAGCAGCGTGAGCGGGTGGATCTCCATCACCTCGCACAGCTCGGTCAACTTGTGCAGGGTCGGACTTTTCAGGTCGCGCTCCAGGGTACTCATGTAGGTACGGCTGGACACGTCAGAGAAGGCTTCCTGGCTCAAGCCACGCGCCTTTCTGACTGTCTTCAACGCCTTCGCCAATGAGTTCCCAGCCGCCACCAATGGTTCCTCTCAAAAACCAAGATGACAGCCCATTGCGCCCTATAGAACTACAATCTATAGTGTTCATTTGGTGTTCTCCGTTTTTGTGCTTCTACGGAAATCCGTATCGGCGGATTCCAGCAAAGCCATAGAACCGCATCCGTGCTTGCGCACGAAGTCGTGCATCCGGCTTGGCGGTTCTGCGCTTCTGCGTGAAACCGCGTTCGTGCATCATTGGATGTGTGGGATTGCCGACCATGCCCCAGCCACTCGCCACCGCCCCGGAGCGCGCGCAACTGCTCGCCAACGGCGAGGCCCGTGCCGCTGGCCGGGCCATCGACCCGGTGCCTGTGGTGCGGCTGTTCACGCCGGACGCGCACGTGACCTGGCTGCTGGCCGCGCTCGATCCAACCGATGGCGACACCGCCTGGGGCCTCATCGACCTGGGTATCGGTATGCCAGCGCAAGGCACCGTCAAGTTGTCCGAGCTGGCTGGCATCGTCGGGCCGCGCAAGCAGCCCGTGATGCGCGACCTTTACTTCCGCCCTACGCGCACGCTGTCGGAATACACCCGGCTGGCCGAGCGCGACGGGGCCATCCCGGACTGAATACGGCGCACTGTGACTTTTTCAGTCTGGCGCCATACCGGGTAGGTCTCAATCGGCATTCTTGCGGCGTAGCCCCACCAGTCTGATCCAAATAGGCATGATGCTTGACGCGGACTGCGGCAGGCTGGCCTGTGCAGCACTCCAACTCGGGGCGCTGCCGCCGCAGCATTGAGACGAATACCGCAACGCATCGGAGCCAATCGGTCTTGACAACCCGATTCACCTTTTTTTCCCATGACGTTTTAACGATTGCGATGTAGCGCGTAGTCCTTCCGTGGCGGCGAGTCCTGTTCGCGGGAGGTGGCGTCATGGTCGATCACAGCGCCGAGCCTTGGTATTCGACTGCCGCGTATCTGTACGTGCTGCATCTGGACGGCCTTGCGCTCGCCTGGGAGTACCTGCGCCGGCATCCCGACTATCGGCTCGACTGGCTGCGCCACCATCGCCGTTCGCAAGCGGCACAGCAGGCGGCGCATCGCTGGGGTTTGCGCCTGCTGGAAGACCCGGCCTTGGATGCGCGCGACGCGCATCCGGCCTGGCTGCCCGGCCATGCCGCTGTGGTGCAGCTCTACCCCGATGCCGATCCGCCGCTGGATGCGGCGATGTTCGCGTTCTGGCTCATCCCCGGCCACAAGCAACTGCTGCATGACGGCAAAGGGCTGGCGCTGATCGCGCGCAGCCCAGGTCATTGCCTGCGTTTCGCGCTCGCGCCCGGCCTGGAAGATGGCATGGCCGTGGCCTATGCCCATCGCGGCGGCGCTGCCGCGCCTGCACGCGGTCAGGTGCCCGGTGCCGCTCTAGCCGATGCCAAACCCAGGCCAGCACCTGCCGCACTGCTGGAACTGCACACCTTGCAGGCGCTCGACGCGACCCTGGCGGGCGCGTCCTTGCGTGAAGTCGCGGAAGGACTGTTCGGCGTAGATGCCGCAGCCGATTGGTACAGCGACGGCGGGCTGCGCTCCAAAGTGCGCCGCCTGGTACGACGTGGCGATGAGTTGATGCGCGGCGGCTATCGCCGACTAGCACAACTTCCGCCGCTTGAGAAGGGTCGTTTTGACGACGACGCAAAACGACCCTGAGCACAAGGGTCGCGCTTTCTGAGACTGCCTCCATCCGGTCGCGCTGTGTGGCCGGGCGTTTTCAACCGATGGAGGTTCACACCATGCGTCCCGCTCCTTTGCGGCCTGCCGCCGCTGTCTCGACCGCTGCCGTGCAGCCCCAACGCTATCTCACCAACGACGAAGCCGCCGAGTACCTGCGCCTGTCGCCGCGCACGCTGGAAAAGCAGCGCGTGATCGGCGGCGGCCCGCGCTTTCGCAAGTTCGGTCGCCGCGTCATGTACGCCGTGGCCGACCTCGATGCCTGGGCCGCCGACCGCAGTTTCGAGACGACCTCCGATCCCGAATACGCCGAGCACCACTCGGCCGACAGCCGTGCGCGCTGATCGGCGGCGCGCGGCAGGCCATCGCCATGTCCAGCACCGCGCTGCCGTCCCGGCAGCGGCCGTTGCAAGAGCGCGAACAGCTCGACCTGTTCCGCGCCTTGCCCGGCGACATGGCGCCGCGCGACAGCCAGGATTTGATGGCCTATCCGTTCTTCTCGCTCGGCAAATCGAAGCGGGTCAAGCCCATCGACTTCCGCGCGGGCAACGTGACGATCCGCGTGGAAGGTACGCAGGAGCACGGCATCGCCACGATTTGGGATGCGGACGTGCTGATATGGGCGGCCTCGCAGATCGTGGAAGCGAAGGACGCCGGCCTGCGGCCGTCGCGGCTGATGCACGCCACGCCCTACGAGATCCTGCGCTTCATCGGGCGCGGCAAGTCGCTGCGCGACTACCAGCGCCTCAAGGCCGCGCTCGACCGGCTGCAATCGACCACGGTGGCCACGTCCATCCGCGAAACGACCGGGCGGCGCCTGCACCGCTTCTCGTGGATCAACGAATGGAAGGAACTGGCCGATGCCAGCGGCACGCCGCTGGGCATCGAGCTGATCCTGCCGGACTGGTTCTATGCGGGCGTGCTCGACGCCGCCCTGGTGCTGACCATCGACCCGGCGTACTTCCGGCTCACTGGCGGCATCGAGCGGTGGCTGTACCGCCTGGTGCGCAAGCACGGCGGCAAGCAGGCATACGGCTGGCAGTTCGACTTTCGCTACCTGCACCAGAAATCGGGCAGCACCGCCAAGCCCTACGACTTCGCCTGCGACCTGCGCGCGCTGGTCGCACGGCAGTCGCTGCCCGGCTACGTCCTGGGCATCGAGCGGATGCCGGACAACGGCATGGAACTGCTGACGTTCCGGCCCGTGCCGCATACGGCACGGGGATAACTCCGGGAGAGCCTGTGGATGGTGTCGTGCTATCAGGCGTGCGGGGTATCGTGCTATCAGGCGTGGGACTATCGTGCTATCAGGCGTGCCGATCGGCCGCAAACCCGCGCCAGCTTTGGGTTTCCTCGCCCTCTAACTTCCCTAACTTAATTTCTCTAACTTGTTGTAGAGAAGCGCCGCTGCGGTGGACAACCGCCACGCGGCCACAAACGGCAGGCAATCCAAGCCGCCAGAAATCAGGTTTTGCAGGCGACTCGAAGCAAGGCTTTCCAGCTTGGAGGGCCGCGCCATGATCGTCGCTCTGCTGAACCAGAAAGGTGGTGTCGGCAAGACCACACTCGCCACGCACATCGCCGGCGAGCTGGCGATGCGCGGCCAGCACGTCGTGCTGCTGGACGCCGACCCGCAGGGTTCATCGCTGGATTGGACGCAGCGCAGAAGCCAGCAAGGCTTGCCACGGCTGTTCAGCGCCGTGGGCCTGGCACGCGAGACGCTGCATCAGGAGGCGCCAGAACTCGCAAGGCGGGCCGATCACGTCGTCATTGACGGCCCGCCGCGCATCGCCGCCTTGGCGCGCTCCGCGCTGCTGGCGGCCGAGCGCGTGCTGATCCCGGTGCAGCCCAGCCCTTACGACCTGTGGGCCAGCGCCGAGATGGTGGCGCTGATCCGCGAGGCGCAAGTCTTCCGACCTGCGCTGCGCGCGGCCTTTGTCATCAATCGGCGCGTCAGTACCACCGTGATCGGGCGCGAAGCGCGCCAGGCGCTGGCCGACCAGCCGCTCCCTGCGCTGCGCGCGGAAGTGCATCAGCGCATTGTGTTCGCCGACAGCGTGGCCGCTGGACGGCTTGCACGCGAGACGGCGCCGGACAGCGCCGCCGCGCGCGAAATTACCGCGCTGGTGGACGAACTGCTGCGGTGGCCGACATGACCGCGAGGCCGCCACCGAACAGCAAGCGCACGGCAAAGCGCGTCGGCATCGGTGCGCGTCCGCCCGCGAATCCGCACGTCGAGGCGTGGATTCGCCAGGGCGACGCCGATGCGCTCAACAAGGGCGACCTCTACACCGCCCGCCTGACCCTCGACGTGACGCCCGCGCTACGCGCTCGCATCAAGATCGCCGCCTTCGGTCAAGGCGTGACGGTGGCCGATCTGCTGCGTGGCCTGTTGGAGCGCGAGTTTCCAGAGCAACGCAGGGAGAACACCCCATGACTGCATCCGCTTCGCCTGCCGCTGGTGCGGCCACGGCTGCGCTCGCAGCACCTTCCGGCCAGCCTGCCAGCGTACCGCTGACGCGCGTGGCGCTGGCCTATATCGAACCGCGCTTCAAGCTCTACCTGCGCTTTGGCGAACCCGCGCGCACGCTCCAGCTCGACCGCTGGAGGCGCTGCGCGGTGTTCCTGCCGGGCGCCATGTTCTGCCGCATCCGCTGGCAGGCCAACGACTACGGCACGATCCGCTGGCAGCTCATCGTCATGCAGGCTTGCACGCCGCTCGATGCGGCGCAGCGCATCCCCGGCGTGCAGCCGGGCGCACGCCTGCTGCTGCACGCCGAGGGAGAGAACCAAGTCCGCGCTGTGCTGGATCGCATCGACGCCATCGAGGCGCTGGGCATCGCACCTGTCGGTGCCTCGCCCGCGTACTGGCGCACGCTCGCCAACCGGCTCGCTGCGCGCTTGCCGCTGCCCGAATATACCGCCGAGCGGCACGCCGCCTGGCTGACCGGGAGGGCGTTGCCATGACGCTTCCATCCGCCGCTGCCGGTGCAACCGGCATTCCGCCGCATCCTCGCTCGCGCCTGCGCGCTCGCCTCGTGCTGGCGGGCCTGTCCGTCTGCGGCCTCGCTGCGCTCGCTTGGACGTTCCTCGTGCAGCCGCTGCCGCGCTTGATCTACAACCCATCCGACAGCGTGGCGGTTGGTTGGTATCGCGTCGATCCACTGGGCAACGGTACCGACTCGCTGCCACGTCCTTTGTCTGTGGACAGCATCGTCCTGACCGCGCTGCCGCCAGATGCCGCCGCGCTGGCTGCGCAGCGCGGCTACCTGCCGGCGCGTGTGCCGCTGCTCAAGCGCGTGGGCGCCGTCGCGCCGCAGGAGGTGTGCATCACTGGCCGCGTCGTCCGCATCGACGGCGTGCCTTCGGCCGCCGTGTTGCCGGCTGACCGCTGGGGCCGCCCGCTGCCATCCTGGCAGCAATGCCGTCACCTCGAACCCGGCGAACTGTTCCTGCTCAGTGCGACCAACCCGGCATCGTTCGACAGCAGGTATTTCGGGCCGGTCAGCGCATCCGCCGTGATCGGCGTCGCGCATCCGGTCTGGCTGGAGTCCCGTCCATGATGGCCGCCGACTTGCTGCACGTTGCCGTGCATCTTGTCGTGCCATCGGGCGTGTCGTTCTGTTGGTCGTCGCCGCGTCGTCGCGCGTGCAGTGCGGGTGCATTCGCACCGCACTTCGCGCTGCCTCGGGCACAGCCATCCCATGTGCAGGCGTCTTGCCTCGAACGCGCCCGGCCTGCGGCCGTGTCCGCGTTCGCCGGCGGGCTGGCTGCTCGCAGCACAGCGCCGCCGGGCCGCCGCTGCCCGGAGCGTCAGCGAGGGGCAAAGGCGGAAGGCAAGACAAAAGGACGCGGCACCGGGCCGCGTCGAAAGCCTGTCTGCACATGGGGGTGGCGCGGCACGCAGCGGCTTCGCCGCCGTGCCGCGTGGGGCGCGAAGCCCGCGCCAATCCAGGCATGTCCGCGTGCTTCGCACGACCGGACACGCTGGCGCTTGCAGGGAGCACAGCCATGACCGACCGCCGCGATGACGATTTCCGCATCCGCCCCAGCGCCCCGAAGAACCGGGGCCAGGGCTTCATCTCCAAGGTGCTCAAGCAGGCGGGCAAGGCCAGCAGCGGCAAGTCCTCGGTGCGCCGTCCCGCAGCCAGCGGCAGCGGCGCACGCGCTGGCCAGCGCCCCGGCTCGCGCCTGGGACGCGGCCACACGGCGGCGCGCTTCGCGGGCGCGAAGCTGACGCCCATGTCGCGGCGCGTGACCATCAAGACGCTGCTGGTCAACCAGCGCCAGGCCAGCCCGCAGTCGCTCGCCAAGCACCTGCGCTACATCGAGCGCGATGGCGTGGGCCGCGATGGCGAGCCGGGCCAAGCCTACGGGACGCAGACCGACGAAGCCGACCTCGATGCGTTCAAGGAACGCTGCGCCGACGATCGGCACCATTTTCGCTTCATCCTCTCGCCCGAGGATGGCGAGGAGCTGGAAGACCTGCGCACCTACACCCGGCACCTGATGGGCCGCATGGAGGCCGACCTGGGCACGCGCCTGGATTGGGTGGCGGTGGATCACTGGAACACCGATAACCCGCACACTCACCTGATCGTGCGCGGGCGTGACGACACCGGCAAAGACCTCATCATCGCCGGCGACTACATCGCGCACGGCTTTCGCCATCGCGCCGCCGAGCTGGCGACCGAATGGCTGGGGCCGCGCACCGAGTTGGAGATACAGCAGACCTTGCAGCGCGAGGTAGAGCAAGAGCGGTGGACGAGCTTGGATCGCACCCTGCAACGCGAGGCCGGCGAGGACGGCCGAGTGCAGATCGAACGCTTCAACGAACCGAAGCTGCAACGCCAACGCCTGCTATTGGTCGGCCGACTGCAACGCTTGCAGCGCATGGGCCTGGCCGACGAAATGCAGCCCGGAACCTGGGCCATTCATACAGATGCAGAGAAGACCTTGCGCGCCCTGGGCGAGCGCGGCGACATCATCCGCACGATGCAGCGGGCCATGCGCGGCGAGCTGCGCGAGCTGGCGGTGTTCGAGCCGAGCGACGATGGCCGTACCGTCATCGGCCGCGTGGCCGCGAAGGGGCTGGCCGACGAGCTGCGTGATCGGGGCTATCTGGTCATCGACGGGGTGGACGGCAAGGCCCACTACGTCGCGCTCAACGTCCGCGACGAGCTGGCGAACTACCAGACCGGCGCCGTGGTGGAGGTGAAGGGATCGGCCGACGTGCGCGCGGCCGACCGCAACATCGCTGCGCTGGCGAGCGATGGCCTGTACCGCACCGATCACCACCTCGCCATCGCGCAAGGTCAGGCCGTTCCCGGCCGAGATCCGCAGGAAGTCGTCGCGGCCCACGTCCGCCGGCTCGAAGCCCTGCGTCGGGCCGGCATCGTGGAGCGCGTGGCTGAGGGGCTATGGAAAGTGCCGGACAACCTGGCCGAGCGCGGTCGCCTGTACGACGCACAGCGCCTCGGCGGCGTGGCTGTGGAGCTGAAATCGCACCTGCCCATCGAGCGGCAGGCCCGCGTGATCGGCGCGACCTGGCTGGATCAGCAGTTGATCGGCGGCGGCAAGGGCCTGGGCGAGCTGGGCTTCGGCGGCGAAGCCCGACAGGCGCTGCAACAGCGCGCCGACTTCCTCGCCGAACAGGGATTGGCCGAGAAGCGCGGCCCGCGCGTGATCCTGGCGCGCAATCTGCTGGCGACTCTGCGCAATCGGGAACTGGCCCAGGCCGCAAAGGACATTGCCACGGAAACCGGGTTGGAGCATCGCCCCGTAGGCGACGGGCAGCGCGTGGCCGGCATCTACCGGCGCAACGTCATGCTCGCCAGCGGGCGCTACGCGATGCTCGATGACGGCAAGGGGTTCAGCCTGGTGCCGTGGAAGCCAGTGATCGAGCAACGGCTGGGGCAGCAGATTGCAGCGACTGTGCGCGGCGGCAGTGTTTCATGGGAGATCGGGCGACAACGAGGGCAATCCTTGAGCTGACAGTCGCATCCCTGCGGTAGACGAAGCACGCGCCGCCCACACTCACGTCTCGCTAGCCCTGCGTCGCTTCGAGGGTGATTTGCGCCCCTTCGGCGTACTCTCAGCATATTCCCGGCCAATCGCCTCCAGCCCTGCAAGAGCGAACTTGTGCAGGTGTGACGTCAGTTCTTGCCTTGGCATCCGTAGCACCTGCTGCGGGGGGCCTGGTAGTCCGCCGTTGCCTGCGACCAGCAGCATCAAGCAGGGAGCCGCAATGCTGATCATGCAGCGAAGCAATGCTGGGTCGCTTTCAGGAATGCCAGTGACCTCGCCGATGACGCGCCTGATGAAGGTGAACTTCGGTTCCAGATCCTCTTGGTATAGAACCTGAAGATTCGACGACGGCGCTAGCAACTCGCGTGCAAAGAGCCGTGCGTGCCAGCCGTCGTTTCCTATCGTGGCTTCGGTCAGTCTGTCGATGCACCATTTCAGCTTCTCACGCGCGGGCAGCGCGCCTTCGACGACTTGTTGCAGATCGTCGAAGCTGATGATCCGCCGGTGACCTTCGACAAGAACGGCCTGATAGAGGCCGCGGCGACTGCCAAAGTGATAGTTGATCGAAGCGAGGTCCACGCCGGCTTTCGCAGCGATGGCTTTGCTGGTGGTTTCAGCGTACCCGGTGGCCGCGAACAACGATCCTGCGGCTTCCATGATGCGGGTACGGGTCAGCTCGCCATCGGTACGGGGGCTGCGGCGCGGTTTGGTCATAGCTAGTTGTGTAAACCCAACACGTTGTTCAGTGGAATTCGGGAAATAGGTGGTTTGTAGCCGAGGCTGGCATGGCGCCGGTGCCAGTTGTAGTGATGCAGCCACGGCCCGAGCGCATGGGCGCGCTGTTCGGAGCTGTCATAGGCGCGTGCGTAGGCCCACTCGCGCAGACTGGTCTGCACCAGGCGCTCGGCTTTGCCGTTGGTGCGCGGCGTGTAGGGCCGGGTGCGCAGGTGGTGCATACCGAGCCGGCGCACGAGACGGCGGAAGCTGCGTGATCTGTAACAGGCGCCGTTGTCGGTCAGCACGCGCTCGAAGCGCACGCCCAGCCCACGGTAGTAACGCACGGCCAGCAACAGGGCCCGGCCGGCACTGCGGGCGCGCTCATCCGGCTCGATGGAGGCAAAGGCCACGCGCGAGTGGTCGTCGATGGCCAGATGGACATACTCCCAACCGCCGCCACGAGAGTTGATCTGACGATTGCCGGTAACGCGATGGCCGGGCTGGCGGAAGCGCCCCAGTTTCTTGATATCCAAATGCAGCAACTGGCCGGGCCGGGCGTATTCGTAGCGGTTGGTCGGCGGTGCGGGCTCCAACTCGGCCAGCCGGTGCAAACCAGCGCGCCGCAGCAGGCGGGCAATCGTGCTCGGCGCCACCGGCAACTGTTCGGCGATCTGGCGATAGGTCTGGCGCGCACGTCGCTGTTCAAACACCCGATCCACTACCGCCTGCGGTGTTGCATGCGGACAGTGATGAGGACGGGAGGAGCGATCGAGCAGGCCATCCGGCCCTTCCTGGCTGAAACGCTTGAGCCATTTGTAGGCGGTGCGCACGCTGACGCCGGCGGCATGGGCCGCCTCTTCGGCGCGTAGGCCTTGAACAAGGATGCGGTCCACAAGCAGGGCTCGACCGCGAGGGCTCAAACGGGCATGTTTATGCAGGTTCATCCGGGGCTCCTGGGGGCTGGTTTGGCTTGGTAACCACCATCTTCCAGAGATGCCCCGGATGAACAACCTACTGGGAGATCACAGCTAGTTCTGTGATCGGGGTGGGCGGGCTGATTGTGCTTGAACTGAACTTTAAATTCAATTTAACTTTAGTGTATGCTCGCGCTCATACCAAGCGGGCGCAGGCCAGCGCGCCCTTACACGCCCCCTTTCGAGAGACACCATGTTTACGAAACGGCTGGTTCCACCCGACGGCAGCGCCATTGCCGACTTGGCCTTGGGTCGCCCTGGCGCTCCGGCGCGTGCTGGCCGTCGGCACCTCGCCTCACGCATGGCCGCTGTCGCCGCGTTGCTCGGATTGCTGTGCGTAGTGCCCAGTAGGGTGGCACAGGCGCAGTCGTGCCCTGACGGGAAGACACCTCTGTTGTCGTCCGGGACGATCAACCTGCGCATTGACAACGATCTGTTCGGAAGGCTGGGCCAGGATCAAGGCTACTCGAACGGCTTTTTGGTCAGTTGGGTATCGCCCAACCTGGTCGATTACTCCCATGATCCGTGTCTGCCATTCCTCGCCCGCCGGCTGAACCAACGCTTGGCCTGGCTACAGCCGGACGGGTTCGACGAGCAGAACATGACGATCGGGATCGGGCAGATGATGTATACCCCGACCGACAAGGTGCCTTCTCACCTCATCGAGGATGATCGTCCATTCGCCGGCGCGTTGATGCTGAGTTTTGGCTACAACGCCCGTCGCGGCGATTCTCTGCGTACTTCGCAAATCCGCGTTGGCGTCGTCGGGCCTGCTTCGCGGGCCGAGCAGGTGCAGAACTGGTGGCATGGTGTCATCGGCGTGGATCGCTTCAACGGCTGGGATCACCAGTTGCGTGATGAGCCAGTCGTGCAGTTGATCCATGAGCGCCGCAAGCGCGTAGCGCGGCACGTAGGCACAAGTGGCTGGGGTTGGGACTACACGCGCCACTGGGGCATGAGCCTGGGAAATTTTGCGACCTATGCCAATGCCGGCGGCGAGTTGCGCTTCGGCCTGCGCCTCCCGGATGATTTCGGCACCGCGCCGCTGCGGCCGGCTGGCGAGAACACCGCGCCGGTGAAGGTGGCCGCCGGCCAACCCTGGAACTGGCACTTGTTCGTGGCCGCAGACGCCCGCTGGGTACTGCACGACATCACACTCGACGGCAACACCTTCAAGTCCAGCCACAGCGTCGATAAGCGCCCGTTCGTGGCCGACCTCGGCTATGGCGCTGCGATCTACCGCGGCCACTGGCGATTCGCATTCGCGCGCTACTTCCGCACGCGCGAATTCCACGGCCAGAAGGAAACCCCGGTCTACGGCACGTTGACCATCGGCAGGCGATTCTGACCACGGATGGCGGGCGCCTGCGGATGTGCTTGCGCCTAAACATTAAATTGCATTTAATCTTAGAGTATGCTCACAGCCCGAGTTGCCACTAAGCCCACGGAACACCGTCCATGAAGAAGCCTCTCATCCTCCTTGCAGCCATCGCGGCAGTGGTTCTCGTAGCCTGGGCCTGGTGGCATTTCAGCCACCGTGATGGCGACGGCGCGCTGGTGCTGTACGGCAACGTGGACATTCGGCAGATTTCGCTGGCGTTCGACGGCAGCGGCCGGGTGGCGGAACTGCACGCCGAGGAAGGCGACCGCGTAACGTCGGGAACTGTGCTGGGTGTGCTGGATACCCGCACGCTGGCGTTGCAGGCCGAGCAAGCGCAAGCACAGATCGGCGTCCAGCAGCAGACGCTCCTGCGCCTGCGCAACGGCTCACGGCCGCAGGAGGTCGCGCAAGCCCGCAGCCGTGTGACCGCAGCACAGGCTGACGCCTCGCAAGCCGAACAAGACCTCAAGCGCCTGCAAGGCATTGCGGCCAATACCCAAGGGCGCGCCGTGAGCGCGCAGGATCTGGACCGCGCCCGAAGCCATCTACAGGTCGCGCAGGCGAAGGTCGCGGAGCAACGCGAAGCATTGCGCTTGACCGAACTTGGACCGCGTGCGGAAGACGTGGCGGGGGCGGAGGCACAGCTCAAGGCGGCGCAGGCGCAACTGGCCTTGTTGCAGCACCAGATCGCCCAGGGCGAACTCAAGGCGCCCGCCGACGCGATCGTGCGTTCGCGGCTTCTTGAGCCGGGCGACATGGCCACGCCCCAGCGGCCGGTTTTCGCCTTGGCGTTGACGCAGCCGAAGTGGGTTCGCGTCTATGTCGGCGAACCCGACCTGGGCCGGGTCAGGCCCGGCATGGAGGCCCGCGTCGTCACTGATGGCCGCCCCGGCCAGTCCATCACTGGCAAGGTCGGCTACATCTCATCGGTTGCCGAGTTCACGCCCAAGTCGGTCCAGACCGAGGAACTGCGCACCAGCCTGGTTTACGAGGTACGGGTGCTGGTCGATGACCCGCAGGACGTGCTGCGCCTTGGACAGCCGGCAACCGTTCACCTGACGACCGGCACCGCGCAATGAACGACAGCGACACAACGGTCATTGCCGAGGGCCTGCGCAAGACCTTCGAGGCGCCGGGCGGCGGCCCGTTGCTTGCGGTGAACGATGTGTCGATGACGATACGCGCGGGCGAGCTGACCGCCCTCGTCGGGCCGGACGGCGCAGGCAAGACAACCTTGCTGCGCATGATGGCCGGGCTGCTTAAGCCCGACGCCGGGCGCCTTGAGGTGCTGGGCATCGACGTGGCGGCCAATCCGCAGGCGGTGCAAGACCGCATCAGCTACATGCCACAGCGCTTCGGGCTGTACGAAGACCTGAGCGTGCAGGAAAACCTGGACTTGTACGCCGACCTGCACGGGGTGCCGCCTGCCGAGCGCAGCAGACGCTTCGCCCGGATGCTGGAGATGACCGACCTCGTGCGCTTCACCGCACGCCCGGCCGGCAAGCTGTCCGGCGGCATGAAACAGAAGCTGGGCCTGGCCTGCACGCTGGTGCGCTCACCCGATCTGCTGCTGCTCGACGAACCCAGCGTCGGTGTCGATCCGCTGTCGCGGCGCGACCTGTGGAAGATCGTGCAGCAATTGGTCGATGACGAGAACCTGAGCGTGATCGTCAGCACCGCGTACATGGACGAGGCCGAGCGATGCGCGCAGGTGTTCGTGATGAACGCGGGCCGGTTGCTGGACGAAGGCACGCCGGCCGCGTTGAGTGAGCGCGCTCGCGGCTTGACCTTCACCACGTCGCCTCCAGCGGGGATGCCTGCCCGCGATCTACAGGCGCGATTGATCGACGCCACCGAACTGATCGTCGATGCGGTTCCCCAGGGCGGCGCGGTTGACTTCATCCGCCAACCGCAGGCCACCACCGACGAGGTGAACAAGCTGCTTGGCGATGCCGGCTGCGAGCCACGCCCGGCGGAACTCGAAGACGCTTTCATGATGATGCTGCGCAAGCAGCAGCAGGACGAGGGCCAGGCGCCGGAACTGCGAGCAGCGTCGCACGCGCAGGTCATGAATGGCGATGCCGATGGGCCGGTGATCGTGGTCCGCGATCTGGTACGCAAGTTCGGCGACTTCACCGCCGTTGCCAGCACATCGTTCGAGGTGAGCCGCGGCGAGATATTCGGTTTGCTCGGCCCCAATGGCGCGGGCAAGACCACGACATTCCGCATGTTGTGCGGGTTGCTGCCAGCCACCAGCGGCCATCTGGAGGTCGCTGGACTCAACCTGCGCACGGCGCGCGCGCAGGCGCGTGGGCGCATCGGCTACGTGGCGCAGAAATTCGCGCTGTACGGCAACTTGACCGTGCGCGAGAACTTGGAGTTCTTCGGTGGCGCCTACGGGCTGCGCGGACAGGTGCTGCGCGAGCGCGTTAACGGCACTATCGAGGAATTCGGGCTGGAACCGATGGCGGTCAGCGGCCTGCTCCCCGGCGGCTACAAGCAACGCCTGGCAATGGCCGCTGGCCTGCTGCACCAGCCGGAAATCCTGTTCCTCGACGAACCGACCAGCGGCATCGACCCGCTGGCACGGCGTGCCTTCTGGCGGACGATCACCGCGCTGGCGCAGAGTGGCGTCACTGTCATCGTCACCACCCACTTCATGGAGGAAGCGGAATACTGCGACCGCATCGCTATCCAGGACGCCGGGAAGATGCTGGCACTGGGCACGCCGCAGGAGGTCCGCGAACAGGCCGGGGGCGACGGCAGCACTGACATGAACAGTGCGTTCATCGCCATCGTTGAACGCGGTCGCACCGAAAGCCAGCGCGCGATAGTGGGAGCCGCTGCATGAATACCTCGGGATTCATCAGGCGATTCTCCGCGCTGCTGCGCAAGGAAGTGCGCCAGATGCTGCGCGACAGGAGCACGCTGGCGGTCGGCCTGATGCTGCCGGCTGTGCTGATCCTGCTGTTCGGCTATGGCCTGTCATTCGACGTGAAAAACGCGCCGGTGGCCGTAGTGCTGGAGGACAGTTCGCCGTCCGCGCGCGAGGTGCTTGCCGGCCTGGAGGGATCGCCCTATCTGGCGCCCGTGTGGACGACCAATATGACGGAGGCCGAGCGCCGGATGCGCGACGGGGAAGTGCGCGCCATCGTGCGGGTTCCGGCGGACTTCTCGCGCAGACTAGCAGCGGGGCAAGCCCAGGTGCAGTTGCTGCTGAACGGTGTCGATTCCAACACGGCCGCTGCCGTTGACGGCTATGTCGGTGGAGCCATCGCAACCTGGGCGCAACAGAAGGCCGACCGCGCTGGCAGCAAATCCGGTGCCGGTGGCGTGGAGCTGGTGCAGCGCATGTGGTTCAACGAAGCCTCAACCAGCACCTGGTATCTGGTGCCGGGCTTGATTGCGCTGGTAATGACGCTGATCGGCGCCTTCCTGACTTCGCTGCTGATCGCGCGCGAGTGGGAACGCGGCACGCTGGAATCGCTGTTTGTCACGCCGGTACGGCCGCTGGAAATCGTGCTGGCCAAGCTCGCGCCCTACCTGTTGGTCGGTGCCATTGACCTGGCGCTGTGCCTGCTCGCGGCCAAGTTCCTGTTCCACGTGCCGATGCGCGGGTCGCTGTGGGTGATCGTGTTTGCCTCGCTCTTGTACCTGACGGTATCGCTGCTGCTGGGCCTGTTCATCTCCGGCAAGACGCGCAACCAGTTCCAGGCGAGTCAGGTAGCCCTGCTGGTCAGCTTCATGCCGGCATTGATGCTGTCGGGTTTCATCTTCGACTTGCGCAACGTGCCCGTGGTGGTTCAGGCGGTCAGCCAGCTACTACCGGCAACGCACTTCGTCGGGCTGATCAAAACGCTGTTTCTGGCCGGTGACAACTGGCCGATGATTCTGCGCGACTGCGCGATTCTGAGCCTTTACGCGCTCGTGCTGACCGGCGCCGTGCGCCGCACGTTGCGCAAGACGCTGGACTGACGCCATGCACGCATTTCTCACTCAACTGGCGTCGATCGGCTTCCTCTGCCGCAAGGAGTTTCTGGCGCTGTTCAAGGAGCGGTCCAGCCGGGCAATTCTGTTCGTACCCGTTCTGATGCAAGCCCTGCTGTACGGCTACGGCGCGACCTACGATCTCAGCTATGCACCCTATGCGGTGCTGGACCAGAGCCGGGGCGCGGCCTCGACCGAGTTGCTGGCGCGTGTGGATGGCACCGGCGTGTTCAAGCGCGAAGCCTCGCTGAATACGCCGCAGCAGATCGCTCAAGTCGTCGATCGGGGCCATGTGCTGCTGGTGCTGCACTTCCCCGCAGACTTCGACGCCCGGCTGGCTGGTGGTCAGCAAGCTCCGTTGCAGATGATCCTTGACGGCCGCAATTCCACGACCGCCGGGGCGGCGGCAGCCCAGGTCAGTGCCATCGTCGCCGCTTACAACCGATCGCGCACCGGCACGCCTGCGGTCAGCGTGGAGCGACGTGCTTGGTACAACCTCAACCTGGAGTCGCGCTGGAACTTGATGCCGGCACTGATTGCCGCGTTGAGCCTGATCCAGACTTTGCTGCTGTCGTCGCTGTCGGTCGCCCGCGAACGCGAGCAGGGCACCTTCGACCAGTTGCTGGTGACGCCGCTGACGCCCATGCAGATTCTGGTCGGCAAGGCCGTGCCGCCGATGCTCGTGGGCGTGGCGCAAGCGACCATCATTTTGCTGATCATCCGCTTCTGGTTCCAGATACCGATGAACGGCTCCCCGTGGCTGCTCTACCTGGGGCTGGTCGTTTTCACCTGTGCCACCGTGGGACTCGGCCTGTCGATTTCCGCGCTGTCGCTGAACATGCAGCAGGCCATGCTCTACACCTTCCTGCTGATCATGCCGATGATGCTGCTGTCGGGCTTGCTCACGCCGGTGAGCAACATGCCTGAACCCCTACAGATCGTCACCTATGCCAATCCGCTGCGCTTTGGCATGGACCTCGTGCGCCGCGTCTATCTCGAAGGCGCCGGGTTGCGCGAGGTCGCCTTCGACTTCGTTCCCATGCTGGTGATGGCAATCGTCACGCTGCCGCTGGCGGCCTGGCTGTTCCGCAACCGCCTCTCCTGATCCGGGGTATTGGCTATGTCCGACTTTCGCATTCTTCGTGGTCAACCGTCGCGCTTGGCGGTGTGCCTGCTCGCCCTCGCAATGGCTGGCTGCGCGGTGGGGCCGGATTTCGTCAAACCCACGCCGTCGGCCCCGGATGACTGGACAAGTTGGCGCAGCGCCGACGATGCGTTGCGTACCCCTGTCGGCAACGAGCAGGCGTTGCCGGCGGACTGGTGGCGGGCGTTCGGCGATCCGACGCTGGACCGCCTTGCGCAACGGGCTTTCGAGGCAAGCCCGGACTTGCAAACGGCCGCGCTGCACTTCGCCCAGGCGCGTGCGCAGCGCAGCACCGTCGAGGCTCAACGCGGGCCGCAGGTCAACGCCAACGGCGGCGCGATCCGCCAGCGCCAGAGTGAGTATGGCGCCAGCACACGCATGATCGACGCCATCGGCGGCGACCGATCGACGCTGGCACAAGTGCTGAGTGAGCCTTTCACGCTCTACCAGATCGGCTTCGACGCCTCCTGGGAGCTGGACCTGTGGGGCCGCGTGCGCCGCTCGATCGAGGCAGCCGACGCCGAAGTGTCCGGCCAGGCGGCGCTGCTGGATCTGGCCCGGTTGAGCCTCATCAGCGATGTGGTGCGCAACTACTTCGAGCTGCGCACCACACAGCGCCAGATCCGCCTGGCGCGCGAGGACATCGCCGCGCTGGAGGAGCGCGTGGGCCTGCTGGAAGCGCGCGTGCAGGGTGGCATCGTCGATCACCTGGACCTGGAGCGCCAGCGCGCCGAATTGGCGGCGGTGAAAGCGCAATTGCCGGGGCTGCTGGCGCAGGAAGGCGCCAGCGCCAACCAGATCGCGCTGCTCCTGGGCGAGCGGCCCGGTGCCTTGCGCAACGAGCTGGCTGCCGTCGCCGACGACGGCAGGACGGCGTTGCCGGACTTGGCGCTGGGGCTGCCGTCGGAAGTTGCCCTGCGCCGGCCCGACATTCGCGCCGCCGAGGCTCGCCTGCATCGGGCCACGGCCAGCATCGGCGTTGCGCAAGCCGAGCTGTACCCAAGCATCCGCCTGGGTGCGCGGTTCGGGTACGAGTCCTATCTGAGCGGCGAATTCTCAGCCTGGGGCAGCCGCACATGGTCGATAGGACCGACTCTGAGCCTGCCGCTGTTCGACCGTGGCCGCCGCAAGAGCGTGGTGCAGTTGCGCGAGCTGGAGCAGCAAGAAGCGGCAGTGAACTACCAGAGGACCGTGCTCAAAGCCTGGCAGGAGATCGACGACGCGCTCAGCGGATACACCGCAGAGCAGCAGCAGGAACGTGAACTGCAAGCCCGAATGCACAGCGCCGGCCAAGCCTACGAACTGGCCCAGGCACGCTACGACGGCGGCATGGCCGATTTCCTCTCCGTGCTCGACAGCCAGCGTAGCTATTTGCAGGCGCGCCGCGAATTGGCAGCGAGCGAAGGGCGCGTGGGCACCCGCTACGTGATGGTCAACAAGGCCATTGGCAATACACAACTATCGGAAGGCGGCGTGACGAAATGACGAGCTTCGTTAGCGCGTACTCCGAGCGCACAGATCAACTGTTGTTGGTTGTGGAATTGGTCTGCTCGCATGATCGGGAACACTGCGGCGATTCGTCCTACCGGATACGGGAGGGGTGAAATGGAACTTCGGCATCTGCGCTGTTTCCTGGCCGTGGCCGAAGAACTCCACTTCGCCCGCGCGGCGGAAAAGCTGCACATCGAACAATCGCCACTGTCGCGTGCGATCAAGGAGCTAGAAGAAGAACTTGGCGTTGTGCTGTTCGCCCGCACCACGCGCAGCACGCGACTGACCCGTGCTGGAAAGCTGTTCTTGGAACACGTGCGCCGCGTGTTCACAGTCTTGGAACAAGCACGCGATAGCGTGAAAGCGGCGGCCCACGGCTTCCACGGACAATTGCGCGTGGCGTTGTCGGACGGCATCACACCGTCGCGCTTACCGGCTTTACTGGCGCTATGCCGACAGGAAGAACCGGAAGTTGAACTCCGATTCTTCGAGGTGCCGCTGTCACAGCAGATCAAGGGGCTGCATGACGATCTGTACGACGTGGGGTTTGCGCAGTCCGATGAAGTGGGCGATGGCATCACCACCATGCCTGTCTGGAGAGACACGCTCATCGTGACGGTGCCAGCGCGACATCCGCTGCTGGCACACAAGCGCATCCCTTTGGAGGAACTGCTGCGCTATCCGCTGGTTCTATGCGATCCACAAGTGTGCGAAGGCCATGCCAAATTCGTCGATCGGGTGCTACGTCGGGCCGACATGGAGCCGCTGGTCGCAGAACGGGTCGCTACGTGTGATTTGATGATGGCCTTGGTATCGGCCGGTTTCGCACTTGGGTTTACGGGTGCCGCGCGCATTGCCGCGAACCCTGACTCCGGCGTAGTGGCCCGACCGCTGGCGTTGCGCGTGCCGCCGCTGACAACCTACCTGCTTTACCCCGCCGGCGAGCCGTCCGATGTGCTGGCGCGGTTCATTGAGCGCGTGCAGGCCATCGAGTCACCGGAACCCCCAAGGCCCAAGTCGGGCCGTCATTCCGATTCCCTGGAGGAACCTGAGCCATGAAAAAGATCATCCCGTTCTTACTGGCGGCCGCGTTGACTGCTTGCGGCCAGTCCGAAACGCCTCCGAAGGCCAACACGTCGGAAGCGAATATCCCGACGGTGGAAGAACTGGCGTCCAACCCCGAACGGTTGAAGGAACTGCGCCAGCAATGCAAGACGGATCGCCCCAAGCTAGGCGACGTGCTGTGCAACCGGGTGGCCGAAGCCACGCGCAAGCGATTCTATGGCGACGGCGAGACGCCCTACACGCCGCCGAAAGAATCGCCGAAGTTCTGACCGTTGGCGGCTCGCCGCCTCGCCTTCATATTTCTGTTCGACACGCCGCAATGCGCCTTCGCTTGCGGCATTTTTCTTTGGCCTGCCGCTGCATTCATTCTGTCTTTTTGCTCGACCTTTCTGCTTGAAACGGTCTTTGACCAGCACTGATCCGGCACCGATCCTGACGCTTGCGGCACGTCCCTGTGCCGCGCTTTCCATGAGGAACCAGCGCAGGAGAAAGCGGAGGCCAGGTCATGCAAGGGACGAACGTGCTGTTCGGTCAGATCGCCGTGGTATTCGGCATCGTGATCGCCGGTGTGTGGGGTGCCACACAATGGACAGCGGCGGCCCTTGGCTATCAAGTACGCCTTGGCTCGCCCTGGTTCGACTTTCTTGGCACGTCGATCTACCACCCGTGGAAGCTGTTTGAGTGGTGGTTCTTCTTCGGCGCCTATGCGCCGGAGGTCTTCGACACCGGCGGTGCCATTGCCGGCGCCAGCGGCATGGTCGCCGTGGTCGTTGCCATCGCCATGTCGGTCTGGCGCTCGCGCCAGGCACGCATGGTCACGACCTACGGCTCGGCGCGATGGGCGAATGCGCACGACATTCGCAAGGCCGGCCTCACACAGCCTGCCGGCGTGTTCCTCGGTCAGCACGATCACCAGTACCTACGTCATGAAGGACCGGAACACGTCCTGACCTTCGCGCCCACGCGCTCGGGTAAAGGCGTGGGCCTAGTCATTCCCACACTCTTGAGTTGGCCGGCATCCGCCGTCATCCATGACATCAAGGGCGAGAACTGGAGCATCACCGCCGGCTGGCGTTCGCGTTTCTCGCACTGCCTGCTGTTCAACCCGACCGATGCGAAGTCGGCAGCCTACAACCCACTGCTGGAGGTGCGGCGCGGCGCGCATGAAGTGCGCGACGTTCAGAACATCGCGGACATTCTGGTCGATCCCGAAGGCGCGCTGGAGAAGCGCAACCATTGGGAAAAGACTTCGCACGCGCTGCTGGTCGGGGCCATCCTGCATGTGCTCTACGCGGGCGAAGACAAGACGCTGCGCGGCGTTGCCAACTTCCTGTCCGATCCGGCCAGCCCTTTCGAGCTGACCTTGCACCGGATGATGACCACGCCCCACCTGGGCGATGGCCCGCATCCGGTAGTCGCATCGGCTGCGCGCGAAGTGCTCAACAAGTCGGATAACGAGCGCTCCGGCGTGTTGAGCACCGCCATGTCGTTCCTCGGCCTGTACCGCGATCCCACGGTGGCCGAAGTCACTTCGCGCTGCGACTGGCGCATTGCCGACCTGATCGCGGCCGAACATCCGGTGTCGCTGTATCTGGTGGTGCCGCCTTCGGACATTTCGCGGACGAAACCGCTGATTCGCCTGATCCTCAACCAGATCGGGCGGCGCCTAACCGAATCGCTTGATGGCTCCGACGGCATCGCGCGCCGCCACAAGCTGCTGCTGATGCTCGACGAGTTCCCGGCGCTGGGCAGGCTCGATTTTTTCGAGACGGCGCTGGCCTTCATGGCGGGCTACGGCATCCGCAGCTTCCTCATCGCGCAGTCGCTCAACCAGATCGACAAAGCCTACGGCCAGAACCATTCGATTCTGGATAACTGCCATGTGCGCGTGACGTTCGCCACGAACGACGAACGCACGGCGAAGCGCATTTCCGAGACGCTGGGCACGGCCACCGAGCTGCGCGCGCAGCGCAACTACGCGGGCCACCGGCTCGCGCCGTGGCTGGGCCACTTGATGGTGTCGCGCCAGGAGACGGCCCGGCCGCTGCTGACGCCGGGCGAAGTCATGCAGCTTCCGCCCGACGAGGCGGTGGTCATGGTGTCCAGCGTGGCGCCGATCAAGGCGAAGAAGCTGCGCTACTACGCGGACGCCAATTTCAAGCGCCGCGTGCTGCCGCCGCCTGCACTGGCGAACGGGCAGTACGCGGACGCGCCGCCGTCGCGCTCGGATGATTGGAGCGGCCTGGCTATTCCCGCCATGCCCGTCGCGCCTGCGTCCGATACCGCTGAGGGCTTCGCTGCCTCTGCCGATGACGGTGGCCCACGCCGTCAACCCGAACTCTCCGAAACCGTCGCCTACGCCCCCGAGCTGGCCGTGCCGGCTGCCGACCTCGCGCTGCTCGATGACGACGACGACCTGCCGCTTCCCCTTCCTCGCCAGCTTGACCCGGCCATGCAGCGCACGGCGCGGCTGGCTTCCCTCGACCCCAACGACGGAATCGAGCTATGAGCCACTACCGCCTCAACCTGTTCATCCAGCCGGAGCACGCCAAGCGCCTGGACGAGCTGGCCGCCAAGAAAGGCGTGTCCAAGTCGTCCATCGTCGCGGCGGCGCTCGCATCGTGGTTGTCGCCTGATGCCGCCGACCAGCGCGAGGCGGCCATCGCCAAGCGGCTTGATCGCCTGTCGCGGCAGGCGGAGCGCATGGAGCGCGACCAGAACATCGCCATCGAAACGCTGGCGCTGTTCATCCGCTACTACCTGACCGTGAGCACGCCCGTTCCCGAGGCGCACCAAGACGCGGCTCGCGCCCAGGGCAAAGCACGCTTCGAGCAGTTCGTGGAGCAGCTTGGGCGCCACCTGCTACGCGGACGCAGCCTGGTGCGCGACGTGGTGGAGGAACTGCACCCCGATCCGATGCGGATGGAGGACGCGGCGGCAGTCGCCCAAGCACAGGAGCGTGCGTCATGAGCGCCGTTCCGCAATCCATGACCGCCACGTCGCTCGACCGGCGCATCCAGATGTTGCGCACGGCGATGGGGCCGCTGATCGCCGCCGCGCTCGAAGACCCGGACGTGGTGGAAGTCATGCTGAATCCCGACCGCACCCTTTGGGTGGATCGGCTTTCATCGGGGCGTGCGCCGATGGGCGTGGAGCTGTCCGAAGCGGACGGCGAGCGAATCATCCGTCTTGTGGCGGCCCACGTCGGCGCGGAAGTGCATCGCGGCCAGCCGCTGCTGTCGGCCGAGCTGCCCGAGACCGGCGAACGCTTCGAGGGCATCTTGCCGCCCGCCGCGCCGGGGCCAGCCTTCGCGCTGCGTAAGCGCGCCATCGGCGTGATCCCGCTGGAGCGGTACGTCATCGACGGGATGATGACCAGCGCGCAGGCGGGCTTTCTGGTACGGGCCGTGCGCGAGCGGCAGAACATCCTGATCGCCGGTGCCACCAGCAGCGGCAAGACGACCTTGGCCAATGCTCTCCTGGCCGAGATCGCCGCCACGGGCGACCGCGTTCTCGTGCTCGAAGACACGGTGGAACTGCAATGCGCGGCCCGCGACCACGTTCCGCTGCGCACGCGCGCAGGCGTGGTGTCCATGACCGAGCTGGTGCGTTCATCCATGCGCCTGCGACCTGATCGCGTCGTCGTCGGCGAGGTGCGCGGCGCCGAAGCACTGGATCTCATCAAGGTGTGGGGAACGGGCCACCCCGGCGGCATCGCCACGATCCACGCCGGTTCCGCGCTCGGCGCGCTGCTGCGCTTGGAGCAACTGATTCTCGAAGTGGCCGTGAACCCGCCGCGTGCGCTGATCGCTGAGGCGGTCAACGTGGTGATCTACATCGCCGGGCGTGGGCGCAAGCGCCGCATCGAGAGCATCGCCCGCGTCGTCGGCTTCGACGGCGTGGGCTACCAACTGGCGGACGCGATGGATGCGCCATTTCCCGAGCTGCCATCGCAGTCCGACCTTTCTTCCCCGTCCCTCAACCACCCTGGAGAACTGCCATGACGCAGATGCACGTTCCTGCTTTCCGTATTTTCGTAGATCCGCTTCCTCACCTGACCGGCTTGGCACGGCTGCGCAGCCTGGCACGCCCTGCGGGGCAAGGACTGCTGCTGGCCGCGCTGCTGCTGTTCATGGCCGGAACCGCGCAGGCCGCCGGTTCCTCGATGCCGTGGGAAGGCCCGCTGCAATCCATCCTCGAATCCATCCAGGGGCCGGTGGCGCGCATCGTCGCGGTCATCATCATCATCGCCACGGGCCTCGCGCTCGCCTTCGGCGACACGTCGGGCGGCTTTCGCAAGCTGATCCAGATCGTCTTCGGCCTGACCATCGCCTTCGCGGCTTCGAGCTTCTTCCTGTCGTTCTTCAGCTTCTCCGGCGGGGCCGTCGTATGAGTGCCCCGGATGCCTTTGCGGCCGGGTTTGAAGTGCCGCTGCATCGCTCGCTGACCGAGCCGATCCTGCTGGGCGGTGCGCCACGCACCGTGGCGATCGCCAACGGCACGCTCGCTGCCGCAGTGGGGCTGGGCCTGCAACTGTGGATTCCCGGTGTCGTGCTCTGGATCGTCGGCCACTCGCTGGCGGTATGGGGCGCGCGCGTCGATCCGCAGTTCATGACCGTGTTCGCGCGGCACATCAAGCACCGCCCGCTGCTGGACGTGTGAGGGGACGCCGCCATGCTGAACCTTGCCGAATACCGCCAGCGGCCCGCACTGCTCGCCGACTGGCTACCGTGGGCCGGGTTGGTCGCGCCGGGCGTCATCTTGAACAAGGACGGTAGTTTCCAGCGCACGGCCCGGTTTCGCGGGCCTGACCTCGACAGTGCGACGCAAGGCGAGTTGATCGCCACGTCGGCGCGCTTGAACAACGCGCTGCGTCGCATGGGTTCGGGCTGGGCGCTGTTCATTGAGGCCGAGCGCCGACCCGCTGCCGACTATCCGCACTCGGAGTTTCCCGAGCCGCTGTCGTGGCTCGTGGAGGAGGAGCGCCGAGCCACCTTCGAGGAATCGGGCAACGACTTCGAGAGCGGCTATCACCTGACGCTGGTGTACCTGCCGCCCGAGGAATCGCGTGCCCGCGCGGCGGGGATGCTGTACGAGAACCGGCCCACCGAAGGCGTGGACTGGCGCGAGCGGCTGCAAGCCTTCGTCGCGGAGACGGATCGCGTCTTTGACCTGCTCGATGGCGTGATGCCGGAAATCGCTTGGCTCGATGACAGCCAGACGCTGACCTACCTGCACGCCACCATATCGACGCAGCGCTACCGCGTCGGCGTGCCCGAAGTGCCGTTCCATATCGACGCGCTGCTGACCGACTCTGCGCTGGTCGGTGGTCTGGCGCCCATGCTGGGCGACCAGCACCTGCGCGTGGTATCGGTGCGGGGCTTCCCGACCTCGACCTGGCCTGGGATTCTGGACGACCTCAACCGCCTCGGCTTTGCCTACCGCTGGAGCACGCGCTTTCTCTGCCTGGACAAAGCCGAGGCGGAACGGGAGTTGGGACGCCTGCGCCGTCAGTGGTTCGCCAAGCGCAAGAACGTCATCGCGCTGCTGCGCGAAACGATCTTCCAGCAGGAAAGCCCGCTGGTGGATACCGACGCCAACAACAAGGCGGCCGACGCCGACGCTGCCTTACAGGAGTTGGGCAGCGACCAAGTTGCCTTCGGCTACCTGACGGCGACCGTCACCGTCATGGACGAGGACGCCGCCGTGGCCGACGAGAAGCTGCGCATGGTGGAGCGTGTCATTCAAGGACGCGGCTTCACCACCATCCCGGAAACGCTCAACGCCGTGGATGCGTGGCTGTCGTCCATCCCGGGCAATGCCTACGCCAACGTGCGTCAGCCCATCGTCTCGACGCTGAACCTGGCGCACATGATGCCCCTGTCGGCGGTATGGGCCGGGCCGGAGAAGAACGACCACCTCGACGGCCCGCCGCTGATCGTCACGCGCACCGATGGCGCCACGCCGTTCCGGCTGGTGACGCATATCGGCGACGTGGGCCACACGCTGGTCGCGGGGCCGACCGGCATGGGCAAGTCGGTTTTGCTCGCCACGCTGGCAATGCAGTTCCGCCGCTATCGCGGCTCGCGCATCTTCGCGTTCGACATGGGCCGCTCGATGCGCGCCACGGTTCTCGGGTTGGGCGGCGAACACTACGACCTCGGGATGGATGGCGAAATCGCCTTCCAGCCCTTGGCACGCATCGACTGCGAGGGCTACCGCACCTGGGCGGCCGAATGGACCGAAGGCCGCTTGCTGCACGAGGGCGTGGCGGTCGGCCCCGACGAGAAGGCGGCTATCTGGTCGGCGTTGGGAAGCCTCGCCGGTGCACCGTTGGAGCAGCGAACGATGACGGGGCTTTCCGTGCTGCTGCAATCGAACACGCTGCGGCAGGCTCTGTCGCCCTATGTGCTCGGCGGTGCCCACGGCAAGCTGCTGGACGCCGACCATGACCGGCTCGGCATGGCCGATGTGCAGTGCTTCGAGATGGAGGAGCTGATGCACAGCAAGGCCGCCGTCATGGCCGTGCTGCATTACCTCTTTGCGCGCTTCGATGAACGCTTCGACGGTGCGCCCACGCTGCTGATCCTCGATGAAGCGTGGCTGTTCTTGGATGACCCGGTGTTTGCCGCGCGTATCCGGCAATGGCTCAAGACGCTCAGGAAAAAGAACGTCAGCGTCATCTTCTCCACGCAGAGCCTCGCCGACATCAAGGATTCGAGCATCGCGCCCGCGATCATCGAGAGCTGCGCGAGCCGCATTTTCCTCGCCAACCCGCAGGCCACCGAGCCGCAGATTCGCACGATCTACGAGGGCTTCGGCCTCAACAGGCGGCAGATCGAAATCGTCGCCACCGCGCAGCCCAAGCGCGACTACTACTACCAATCCCGCCTCGGCAACCGCCTGTTCGACCTCGACCTGGGACCGGCGACGCTGGCGTTCGCGGGTGCTTCCACGCCGCAAGACCAGCGCGACATGGATCGCGTGCTGCTGGACGCCGGCGTGCCCGGCTTCGCGGGCGCCTGGCTGCGCCATCGCGGCCTCGATTGGGCGGCCGAGCTGCTGCCCTCGTTCCCCGGCCTTGCGCCGGGTTCCCTCGCTGACCAACCCCTGGAGAACCTGCCATGAAGAAGCGTCTTATCGCCGCCGCCATCGCGGCCATGCTTTGCACCGCCACCGCCCATGCGCAATGGGTCGTGGTCGATCCCACCAACCTCGTGCAGAACACGCTGACCGCGATCCGCACGCTGGAGCAGATCAACAACCAGATCCAGCAGCTCCAGAACGAAGCGCAGATGCTGATGAACCAGGCGCGCAACCTCGCCAGCCTGCCGTCCAGCGTGGTGAACCAGTTGCGCGCCAATCTGGCGACGACCGAACGACTGATCGCCCAGGCCCGCGGCTTGGCCTACGACGTGACGAACCTCGATCGGGAGTTCGCGCGCCTGTATCCCGAGCAGTACGCCGCCACGATCAGCGGCGACCAGATGTACCGCGACGCGCAGGAGCGTTGGCGGAACACGCTCAACGGCTTGCAGACCACCATGCAGATGCAGGCGCAGGTATCGCAGAACCTGGGCGAAGACGAAAGCGTGCTGGCCGACCTCGTGGGCAAGAGCCAGTCGGCCGAAGGCGCCCTGCAAGCGATGCAGGCCATGAACCAGTTGCTGGCCTTGCAGACCAAGCAGTCGATCCAGTCGCAACGGCTCCAGATCACGCAAGACCGGGCGACTGCGCTGGAGCTGGCGCGGCAGGCGGCGGCCACGGAACGCGCCCGCGAGGTGCGGCGGCGTTTCCTGGGTGACGGCACGCCGTACACGCCGCAGTCCGTGAACTTCTACGGCAACTGACGGGAGGCCGCCATGCGATGCGTCCTCGCCCTGTCGGTTTCGCTGCTTGTGGCGCTGCTGGCCGCTTGTAGCGAGCAGCCGGCCGACAACCTTGCCGATGCCTTGGCCGTCGATCCCGTGCGGCTCAAGGCATTGCGCGCGCAATGCGCAGCCGACCGGCAGGCCACGGGCGAGGACGCCTGCCGCGCCGCCGCCGAAGCCTTCCGGCGGCGCTTCTTCTCCGGCGAGGCCGGGCCGGATGAATACCAGACGCTGGCCGACCTACCGCCGATCTCGCCGAGCTTCGATGAACCGGCCGATGGCGTAGCGCCGGCACCGCCGACCGAACCGGAGGGCACGCCATGAATGACGTGACCATCATCGACCAGTTCCTCAACACCTTCTCCGCCTACATCGACTCGGGTTTCGGGCTGCTGCGGGGCGAAGTGGCGTTCCTCACGGCCACGCTGATCGTCATCGACATGACGATCGCCGGCCTGTATTGGGCCATGAGCCACGCCACCGGCCAGGGCGAGGACGTGATCGCCAAGCTGCTGCGCAAGGTGCTCTACGTCGGTGCCTTCGCCTACATCATCAACAACTTCAACTGGCTGGCCAGCATCGTGTTCCGCTCGTTTGCGGGATTGGGCATCACCGCCACCGGCTCGGCCATCACGATGGAGAACTTCTTGCAGCCGGGCCGGCTGGCGAAAACTGGCCTTGACGCGGGCGGGCCGATCTTCCTTCAGCTCGACGACATGATGGGATTTCCCGAGGTGTTCTTGAACCTCGATGCCATCTTGGTTCTGTTCCTCGCCTGGCTGGTTGTGGTGCTCTGCTTCTTCGTGTTGGCGATCCAGCTTTTCATCACGCTGATCGAGTTCAAGCTGACCACGCTTGCGGGCTTTGTGCTTGTGCCGTTCGCGCTCTGGAACAAGACCTCGTTCCTGGCCGAAAAGGTCTTGGGCAACGTGGTGGCGTCCGGCGTCAAGGTGCTGGTGTTGGCCGTGATCGTCGGTATCGGCTCGGGCCTGTTCACTCAATTCCAAGTCCATCCCAATGAGCCGTCCCTCGACCATGCGCTGGTCATCATGCTGGCCTCGCTCACTTTGCTGGCGCTGGGGATCTTCGGCCCCGGCATCGCTGCGGGCCTTGTGTCCGGTGCGCCGCAGCTCGGCGCGGGCGCGATGGCGGGTGCGGCCATCGGAGCGGCCGGAACGGCGGTGGCCGTTGGTGCCGCCGCGACTGGCGTGGGCGGTGCGGTAGCGGCTGGCACCCGCATGGCCCCGGCTGCCGCCAAGCTGGCCGGCAGCGGTGCGCGCGCCGCCACGTCGGCGGCCAGTAGCGCGAAATCTGCGTTCCAGGCCGGTTCCGCCGCTGCTGGCGGTGGCGCAAAAGGCGCAATGGCTGGCCTGGGCAATGTCGCCAAGACCGGCGCGCAGGCAGCCGGACGAGGCGCTGCATCCCGTGCCTCCGCTGTCGGGCAGCGCATGGCCGCTCCGTTCCGTGATGGCTGGAATGGCGCTGCGGCCGACAGTGGCGCGGGTGCGGCATCCGGTCAGGGTGCCGGCGAGGCCACGCCCAGCGCCAGCAGCGCTCAGACGCAGGAACAACCTGCCTGGGCGAAACGACTGCATCGCCGCCAGCAGCTCACTCATGCCGCGACCACCACCGCCCACGCGCTGCGCGGTGGCGACGGCGGCGGCTCCGGCCAAGGGCCGAGCCTGCGCGATTCCGATTCATAAGGAGAACTGACCATGCGATTCAAGAAACCGCAGGTGCGCTACGCCGACACGCCGCAGCCTGCCACGCCGTACCAAGCTGCCGGCCAGGTGTGGGACGACCGTATCGGCTCGCCGCGCGTGCAGGCGAAGAACTGGCGGCTGATGGCCTTCGGTTGCCTGACGCTCGCACTGTTGATGGCGGGTGGCTTGGTGTGGCGCTCGGCGCAGTCCATCGTGACGCCCTACGTGGTGGAGGTGGACAACGCGGGCCAGGTGCGCGCCGTGGGCGAAGCTGCCACGCCGTACCGGCCCAATGACGCGCAGACGGCGCATCACATCGCGCGCTTCGTGACGCTGGTGCGCTCGCTGTCCATCGACCCCATCGTCGTCCGCCAGAACTGGCTCGACGCCTACGACTACACGACCGACAAGGGCGCGGCCGTGCTCAACGACTACGCGCGGATCAATGACCCGTTCGCGCGCATCGGCAAGGAATCCGTAACGGTGCAGATCACCAGCGTGACCCGTGCCAGCGACACGTCTTTCAACGTGCGCTGGACGGAGCGGCGCTACGTCAACGGCGCCGCCGCAGGGACTGAACGCTGGAACGCCGTGATTTCCATCGTGCAGCAGACGCCGCGCACCGAGGAACGCCTGCGCAAGAACCCGCTTGGCATCTACGTCAACGGCCTGTCGTGGAGCCGCGAACTGGATTCTTCCGAAGGAGCAAAACCATGAACCTGTCTTTCCGCTTTTACGCTTTGCCGTTGATGCTTGCTGCCCTGGCGGGCTGCGCCACGCAGGGCAAGCCGCCGCCGACCATCTCGCTCGATGAGCCGGTGCAGGCCCAGCCGCTGCCGGAGCCGCCCGCGCCGGTGGAAGTGGTGGCCGTGCCCGAGGTGCTGCCGATGCCCGCGCAGTTGAAGCCGTTGCCCGAAGCCGAGGACGCCAAGCCTGTGCCGGAGCCAGCAGACGAGAAGGTGCGCGTTTCGCGTGCCAATGCCGAGGCCCGCGTCGCGCCCACGCGCGAGGGCTACGTCAATGCGATTCAGGTGTGGCCCTTCACCGATGGCGCGCTCTATCAGGTCTATGCGGCCGTGGGCCGCGTGACCGTGGTTTCGCTCCAGCCGGGCGAGGAACTGGTGACGGTGGCCGCCGGCGATACCGTGCGCTGGATCGTGGGCGACACGTCCAACGGCAGCGGCGCCGACTTGCGCGTGAACGTGCTGTTCAAGCCCATCCGCTCGGGCCTCAAGACCAATCTCGTCATCACCACCAGCCGCAGGACGTACCTGCTCGAGCTGTCCTCGACGGAAAAGACGTGGATGGCGTCGGTGTCCTGGGAGTACCCACGCGACCGGATGCTGGCTTTGCAGCGCCAGGCGCAGGCGGCCAGCGCCGCCGCGCCGGTGGATTCCGGCTTGTCGCTGGAGAACCTGCGTTTTCGCTATGCGATCAGCGGCAGCAATCCGCCGTGGAAGCCGCTGCGCGCCTTCGATGACGGCCAGAAGGTCTATATCCAGTTCCCACCCGGTATCGCTCAGGGTGAATTGCCGCCCTTGTTTGTGATCGGGCCGGAAGGCGACGGGCAACTGGTGAACTACCGCTTCCGCTCGCCGTACTACATCGTGGATCGCCTGTTCGGCGCGGCCGAACTGCGCCTGGGCGGGGACAAGGGCGACGTGGTGCGGATCGAGCGCACGGATGGCGTCGTCGGCAGGGTTGGGAGGAACTGACCATGAGCCAGGACGACACCCCCGACCTCGCCACGCCTTCGGCGGGCAAGGTCGCGCCCGAAGCGGTGGCGCTACGCGCCCAGCCGCGCCCGGTCACGCGCCTGAATCGGCGCACGCTGGCCATCCTCGTCGGCGGCCTGTCGGTCGCCGTGCTCGGGGCCACGATCTGGTCGCTGCAACCGCAGCGGCGCGGTGCGGGCGAGCAGACCGAGCTTTACAACGTCGATCGCGTCTCGAAGTCCGAAGGTTTGGACGGCCTGCCGGCCGACTACTCGAAGCTGCCGCCGAAGGTGCCCGAGCTGGGGCCGCCGCTGCCGGGCGATCTCGGCCCGGCCATCGTGAACTCGCAGCAGCCGGCCGTGGCCGCTTACGCGGCCCCCGGCCACGATCCCAACGACGCCTTGCGCAAGGAGGCGGAAGCCGCTGCGGCTTCGTCGGTGTTCTTCCGTTCGGGGGGCCAAGGCCAAGCCGCCGCCACGGTGGCGCAGGCAACGCCGGGCGCGCCTGGTGGTGCAAGCGCGCTCGCGGCCTTCGACCCGCTCGCTGCCGGGCCGGCGTCGGCGGCGGCGCAGCCAGCCGACCCGACTGCCGTGCAGAACCGGCAAGACCAGAAGGAGGCGTTCCTGAAAGCCGGCTCTACGGAAACCCGCAATTCCGGCAATCTGGCGCTGCCGGCGTCGCCCTATCAGGTGATGGCCGGAACCGTGATCGCGGGCGCGCTGGTGACGGGCATCAAGTCGGACTTGCCGGGCGACGTGATCGCCACGATGACGGAGCCAGTCTTTGACACGGCTACGGGCAAGTTCCTGCTGATCCCGCAAGGATCGCGCATCCTCGGGCGCTACAACAGCCAGGTCAGCTACGGGCAGAGCCGCGTGCAGGTGGTGTGGAACCGGATCATCCTGCCCGACACGTCCTCGCTGACGCTCGACAACCTTGTCGGCACGGACCAGGCCGGCTACGCCGGCCTGGAAGATGATGTGGACTGGCATTGGAATCGTATCGTCGCGGGCGCTGTGCTGACGACGCTGCTGGGCGTCGGCGCCGAGCTGGCTGCGCCGGAGAACCGCCAGGACGGCAACCGCATCGTCATCGCCGGGCGCGACAGCGCCCAGGACAGCATCAATCAGATCGGCCAGGAGATCACCCGGCGCAACATGAACATCCAGCCGACGCTGACCGAGCGGCCGGGCCTGCCGGTGCGGATCATCGTCAACCGGGATCTGGTGCTGCGGCCCTACCAGCCGCTGTTCTTCAATCGGGGAGCTTCGCAATGAGCGCGACCAAGAAGCTGCGGCTCGGGCCGCTGCCCAAGACAGAGAACGTCAAGATGACCTTCGCTTGCCCAGCCAGCCTGAAAGCCGACCTCGACCGCTACGCCGCGCTGCACGCGCAGACGTATGGCGAGGCAGTCGATGCAGAGAAGTTGATCCCACACATGCTGGAGGCGTTCATGGCGAGGGATCGCGGGTTCAAGAGGGGAGGGCAGCCAACGCCGCAGCCATCGACTAAGTGAGGCTTGGAGGAAGACCGCTGTGCATGTCTGCGCTATCCTAGAGGGCGATTGACGATGGAGTTGCCAGAGTCGTCGCCTCTCAAACCCCTTCATCTTCCGCGCTAAACAAAGCTCTTGTCGGATGACGGTAAAAGCGACGGTAATGGCCCATGTTGATCATCGCAAATCCTTTTAACCACGCGGGCTTGCGTGACCTGTTGATGATCGAATGGGAGTAATACGCGGGGTTTGACCGCGGATTGTGACGGTCTCACTACAACGCGTACAGTCCGCGCGACGCCGCCGCCAGCGGCATGGCGCTACGCTTGCCGGGGATACCCTCTCAGGTGTGTCGGCGCCTAGCAATCCTGTCGACGCCGAGCGCCCCGATTCGACAAATTCTCGCGACGTGGCTTGATGAATCTGCGTGCGCCAGCTGATCGGCAAACCTGGCTGCTCACGTTAAGCATGCGTGTATGCTGTGCAGTGCAGAAGTGTGATCAAACCGAACGATCACTAGCACACCGAACATTATCGGGCCAAGAATGAGAGTCAGCTTCCTCGGCGCGGCACAAGAAGTCACTGGTTCGTGTTTCTTGGTCGAAGCCGTCGGTGCGCGTTTCCTCGTTGACTGCGGTATGTTTCAGGGCAGGGACGCGTACCAAAAGAACGTCGATGCGCTGGATTTTGCTCCTGAGCGCATCGATTTCGTGCTGCTTAGCCACGCGCATATCGATCACTGCGGTTTGCTGCCGCGGTTGTGCGCGCGGGGCTTCAAAGGCCCCATCTTTACCACCAGCGCAACAGCGGATTTGCTAGCGATCATGCTAACCGACAGCGCGCATATCCAGGAGAGCGAAGCAAATTGGTTAAAGCGGCATCCGAAACTTGAGCGGCGCTTGCATCCCAAAAGGAGAGCGCGCGCCGAGCCTTTATATAACTTGGTGCAGGCGCTTGCGAGTCTGCAACAAGTTCGCGGCGTCGGCTATCGTACCGAGTTTCATCCGCACGCAAATGTGCGTTGTGTTTTTCAGGATGCCGGTCATATCCTCGGCTCTGCCATAGTCGAAATCTGGCTTGGGCAGCCCGGCACGCCGCCGAAGAAACTGGTGTTCTCGGGGGACTTGGGTCAACCAGGACGACCGGTAGTGAACGATCCCACGCCTATCGCCCACGCCGATGTACTACTGGTCGAGTCGACCTATGGCAATCGCGCGCATCGAGGATACGCCGAAACCGTCGATGAACTAGTGGGCGTGCTTGAGGACACAATTAAGCGCCGCAAAGGCAATGTGATTGTCCCCGCATTCGCACTGGGGCGCACACAGGAACTGCTGTTCCTATTGTTCGACCTGACCAAACAGGGACGCCTTGCGGACTTGCATGTGTTTGTCGACTCGCCGCTTGCGACGCAGGCGACCGCGATCACCTTGCAACACGCGGCCAGTTTGGACGCAGAGGCGAGAGCTTTGCTGCAGGGGCAATTGCAAGGTGAGAGCAAGCTGCCGATTCACTTTGCTTTTACCGAATCCGCCGACGATTCGATCAAGCTCAACCAAATCCGTTCCGGTGCCATCATCATCGCTGCCAGTGGCATGTGTGACGCCGGGCGCGTGCGCCATCATCTGCGCCACAATTTGAATCGCGCCGAGTGCGCAATTCTTATTGCCGGATTTCAGGCGCAGGGGACGTTGGGAAGAAAACTCGTCGACGGCGCGAAGCAGGTCGATCTGTTGGGCGAGCAAGTTTCGGTGCGCGCCGGCATCCATACGTTGGGAGGCCTGTCGGCCCACGCGGACCAAGCGGCGCTTCTGGCTTGGCTACGGCAATTCAAGAATGCACCGAGTCAAACGCTCGTCGTGCACGGTGAGAGGGAAACGGCCCAGGGTTTTGCCGACACGGTGCGGAAAGACCTGGGTTGGAATGCGCTGGCGCCAGCGCCGGGGAGCGCCATGAGCTTCTAGCTGGCATCGGCGGCGCCGACGCAACATCGCCCAACCAAGCGAGAAGCCCTAACGTGCTCGCCCCATTGGGCCGATGTAGCGTGTCGCCACCACAAAATTTGCCCAGTGCACTGTGAGTGTTTGTGTTGCGGGCGTCTTGCCGCCATGGTACAGATTCGCCCACAACTTGCGTATACCCATGCTGCCAGGCACCCAGTAAAGTTGATCCGCGGGCACGGGTTTGCCGTTTGGGTAAGTGCGCGGGACGTCCTTCGGATCGACGCGCAAAAACAGGTCCTTCTTGCTCAGCACTTGCCGGCCGTCGATCCACACTTCGAGTATCCCGTCCGGTGCGCCGGGTGTATTAACCTTTACGCGCTGCTCGATGCAGTGCCACTCTCCAGGGCGTATCAGGTGCAAATCCGTATGATTGCCGCTCCATCCCCAGAGATCGCCATAGTAATCCTTCATGACACCGTGGTAAGCGTAGGTTCCCATGGGGATGAGGCCTGGAGCGGGTTCCCTGGGCCCGAGCGGTTGCAAGAAACTACCGCGAAGCGTCCAGCCGTCGTAACCATGCACCGGATCCCCGCCATTGCCGCCGGAAAAATATCGTTCACCGTCCCCAGCGTCGTAGTTTGCCAAACCAGGAAGTTTGCCGGCATCAAGCGCTGCCCAGGCGCCGAACTTTATGTAGTAACGCATGTAGGCGTCCTCCATTTCCCGTGGCAGGATTTTGCGGCCTACCACACCGCCGAGGCCGTTGCCGCCATCCGCAGTACCCTTAACACTCGCGCGCGCGCATTGAGCGACGCGGGGTAGATCGCAGGAATCGATCGAGGTGAACTTAGCTCCATTCCAGCGCGACTCCACTTCCGCGAGTGTGCCGCGAAAGTCCTCAAAGAACACTACTTCTGGATCATCCCGCAATCCAGCGTCGGCGGCATACTGCGCCGCCAATCCCACTTGCAGCGGTGGCGGATCAGTCGGAATGGGAATTGAGAGCTGGTACGCAGCAACGTCGGTGTGGCTGAATTGTGCCGAGCTGATCATGCGCAGCGTAGCGGACGTTACAGCGGGATGCCTATCAAACAAGGTGCCGCGATGCCACTGCAAAATATGATTGGTTGTGGGGCTGACTTGACCCTCCGCCGCGGTGCCGTGCGGTCGTGTAGTCGATGGATCGAGACTGGCATCCTCTGGAACGACGTATTCGACCGTTTGACCGCCCTCGTACGAGAGAACAAGCCGCGGTTCGTTGCCTTGGGACTGGTTGCTGTGAAAGCGAATAGTGCCGCCGCTGCGTGCTTGAAGAAGTATCCCGGTGGTGCGCGCCGGATCCGCCTGCCAAGTCTTTACAAGCTTGGTCACATTCCATACTGCATCCTTGACAGTATCCGTGTCGGCGATGCGAGTTACAGCAAACGGCTCGGTTCCTTGCGGTATGCCGTGCGCATCGATCCAGTCTCCACCGGCATTGCGCCACCTTATTCCTGCATACAAGTTGAAGAACGTCCATGTCACCGATGACTCAGTTGCGTACCAGTGGATGCGTTCTCGTTGAATGACATAAACTGAATTGCCGTCAGGCGCATCAAGTTGTTGTTCACTGCCACCTGTTGCGCCCAGGCAAAGCAACAGGGCGGGAAGCGAGCAAGCGGTGGCCACTCTTCTGCGCGGCGGCAGCGGCAAGGACTTGAGCAGTCTCATGGCAATCTGGATGACGCCATAGAAACAACGCAGAGGAACCAGAAACCTTTCAAGATCGCAGCCAGAATCCTCACTCTCAATCTTTAAACGTCGAAGCTATATCAATCGATGACACAAGCCATCTCAGTGGTGTTGCTGTACTACGTCGATGGATTCAGGACGCATGACGTCACGTCGAGCGCACGGCGGGCATCGGTCAAGTGCCTGCGACGGACCGCGTCGTGGACATCCCAGGACACCATGTTTCCACGCCGTCGACTGAGGTTACATCAGTATCATTTATGCCAAACCGGTTCCGGGCGGAGCGCCGCGTGCCATTTGGAAGCTGGTCGGCGTGCGGCTTGTTGCTCTGCTGCAACGATGCGGTGGCTATCAGTGCAGATAGTTCTGCTCGACGTCCGCTTCCTCAGGCATTTCCGCATGCAAGACCTCTCCGGCAGGATCGGCGAAGAGCGGTGCGCCGCAGTCGGCGCAAAACTGCGGCTGAAAGCGTTCGCTCAAGCGCTCGATCTTGGTTACCCCGCTTGCCTGCAAGCACGTTTCGATTTCGTCCAACGGGCTTGGCACGGCCCCTTCGTCTTCGTCGCCATACAGCGGCCAAACAACGCCATAGACGACATCATTGGAATCGCGCTGCGTGAATGCGACGCGGTATTCGTCCACGCGCTGTTCGCCGAAGCCGGCGACCACGGCGCGCAGTTCGGTGGGCGTGGCCTTCAACGCGCTGGTCAGAAAATTGACCGCCGCGCGCACCGCGACGGGCCGGGTGCGGCGGTCGGCTTCGCGTGAATTAGCGAAGTAGGCATCGGGCAGCAGGCATTCGAACTGGCAGCCGGGTAGCAGCGCCAGAAGCTTGGCCGAAGCCGCAGTGTTCCACTGTTCCAGGGCTTGGGCGCGGCCGACGTGGCGCGAGGTGCCGATCTGCTGCCAGCTGAAGTGCGCGGCGTTGCGTTTTGCGGCGACGGCGGCGAGCACAAAGCGGATGTCGGCCAGCATTTGCGGTGTCTCGGGCAGCTTACCGAGACCAAGCTTAGGCGCTTGTCCGCTGAGAGCGGCGAGACCAAGCCGCTGTGTCAGTTCGTGCATCGCCGAGAACCGTTTCGGCAGGTGCTCGAGCGTGAATAGATGCGGCGCCAGCGCCACGCGGGTGCCGCTGGCGAGAATCTCGGCTTCGAGTAAATCCTGCAGCTGCGTGACTTGCTCTGCGGTGAGCGGGCCGAGCGGAATGGCGTACTTCGAGGACGCGATGATCGGCGCGGAGATCAGCAATACGTCCCAGCTGTCGTCTTCATGCTCAATGCGCAGGGATTCACTCAATCCCTCAATGACATCGATCAAGCCCTCGAAAGCACGCGTGTTGGTGTCGTACAAGTAGCCCAGCGCGCTGTCGATGGCGGCATCGTTATGCGCCCCGAGCATTTTCGACAGCACAGCGTTGAGCGCATTCTCCCAGTAGCGGTCTTCCACCAGGCTGTTGGACGCGGCCAGTCCTAGCGCAAGACTGACAAGGTGTTTGCCGTCTTGCGTCAGGCGCGGTTTGCTGCGGGTGCGGGTGCGGCTCATTGGAGCGGGAAGAAGAGGGGCGAAAAGCAGCATGATACTGCTAGCGCTTGTCCCTGTCTGGCGGCCCGCGCTAACTCGATGATATCGTGGCGTAAAACCCTCTTACATGAGCGCTGAAATATCCTGTTACAACAAAAGCGCTCTTGTTACAGCTTGCGCGTCGGCTCGCGCCTATCCTGCCCGTTGAACGCACTGTCAATTGAACGAATACGGAGGTTAGTCATGAATACTAGAGCCATGCAGAGCATCGTTGCCGCGCTGGGCGCGGCGCTTGCCGTCACCAGTAGCGCCGGCGATTTCCACGATTACGCGCGGGTGGTGGATGTGGCGCCGCGCTATGAGAAAGTTAACTACCCAAAGAAGGAGTGCTACACCGAGTACGAACAAGTGCGCCAGGAGCGCAGCGTCGGTGGCGCCATCATCGGCGGTGTGGCGGGCGGGCTATTGGGTGGTCAAGTCGGCAAGGGGCGCGGGCGGACGGCAGCCGCTGCGGTCGGCGCGATCACCGGCGCCATTGTCGGTGACCGCATTGACAACGACGACTACGAGCGCGTGGTCGAGCGGCCCGTGCGCACTTGCCGCAAAGTCGATAATTGGGAGTCACGCCTGAGCGGCTACGAAGTCACCTATGAATATCAAGGTCATACTTACACCACGGTAATGCCGTATGACCCGGGTGAGCGTCTGCCCGTCAATGTGAGTGTTTCTCCGCGCGGCTAGGTTTGCCCTGCAGCGAAGCGCGTAAAATGCGCCTATGTTGATTGAGTTTCGCAGTCCTGCGTACGCCACCCTGACCATGTTCGAGGACGTGGCGCGCAAGCTGCTCGCGCTAATGGGCATGAGCGGTGACATTCCTGGCGCGCTCAATGCGGAGGACGTTCCGGCGGCGCTGGCGCGGCTGCAAGACGCGCTAAAGACGCCGCAGAATTTCGTTAGCCAGCGCGACTACAATGAAGTGGAAGGTCTGCCGGTGAATTTCGCCAATCGCGCTTATCCATTGTTACAGCTTTTGATGGCGGCCGCGCAAAAACAGAAGCACGTCATGTGGGATCAAGCGAAGTAGCGGCGCTGCACCGTTTTGCCGTCGTTTTTCTTAAACTGCCCGCAGTAAAAACCTATCAGGCTTACCAGTCTTTAGTTAATACGGCATACAATAAATAGTATAACGTCGCGCTCAAATTTCATCGCGCTCGTTTCGCTGTATACTGCGGCCAACAAACGCCACGGAGTAGCAGAACATGAACAAGCGGGTTTGCGCTTTTGCTGGTGCTGTCGTGGTCTTTTTTTTGCTCGGCGGGTGCGGTCCGGTTTATCAAACCAAGCGCACTTACGTCGCCCCCGCTGACCCAGTTTCGCGCACCTGCGCGGCGAGTTGTGGGCAAACGCGCGAGGCTTGCATTCACAACAACGAACTTAAATACGAGTCGTGCCGGCGTGACGCGGAGCGCGACTACGAGCTCTGTGCCGAGCGGGCACTGCGCAAGAACAAGAAGCCGGACAAAGAGTGCCATCGCAGCTATTGCTCCAAGGCTAGCGAGGAGCAGGCCTGTGAACCGAAGTACGCTCAGTGTTATCGCGATTGTGGCGGCACGGTGGTGGAGGAGCGCGTGTGCACTGCAATGTGCGACAACAAATAGGGATGCCCTAGCTCGACGATCGCAGAGCAACGCTTCGGAGCGCCGGCAGGCCGAAATTTGCGGATGGCGCGGGAGGATTGCGTGGCGACAAGCAAAGGCAAAAATGTGTTGGGCGGCGAACTGCTCGATTGCAGTCACGCGCCGCTAACAGGTTTCTTTCGCGACGGCTGCTGCACCAGCACCGCTGCCGATCGCGGCGTGCATGCGGTGTGCACCCGTGTCACGGCGGAATTTCTCGCCTTCAGCAAGGCGCGCGGCAACGATCTAAGCACGCCGCTGCCGGAGTTCGATTTTCCGGGGCTCTCGCCCGGTGATCAATGGTGCTTGTGCGCCGCGCGCTGGCAAGAAGCCTTGGAGGCCGGCGCTGCTCCGCGAGTGGTGTTGGCAGCGACGCACGAGCGCGCCCTCGAAGTTTGTGCGCTGGAGGATTTGAAGCGCTTGGCGTTGGATTTGAATTGACCGCCGCGACAGCGATTCGCGCACAGCCAGTTTGTGTCGCTATTCGCGATCGCGGCTTGCAAAAGTCATGGCAAGCCCGCGGCAGCCGTTCGCCTTGAACTCGCCGCGGAGCTGCGATCGCCTCAGCCCGAGCGGGCTGGGTCATGATCTCGTGAAACATCAATAGAGCATGCCGAAAGCATTCATTAGCTACCGCCGCGACGACAGCACTGCGCAGACCGGCCGCTTGTTCGATCGTTTGGTGCGCGCGTTCGGCGCGGAAAACGTATTCCGCGATCTAGACCGCATCGGCACCGGCCACGATTTTGTGCGCGTCATGGACGAGCATTTACAGCAGTGCGACTGTGTGCTGGTTGTGGTCGGCAAGAACTGGCTCAATTGTGTTGATGCGCAAGGCAAGCGCCGCTTGGACGATCCGGCGGATTTTGTCGGCCGGGAAATCAAGGCAGCGCTGGCGGCCAACAAGTTCACCGTCCCAATCTTGGTTGATGGGGCGAAAATGCCCAAGGCGGCGGACCTGCCGGACAGCATCCGCGCCCTCGCCAATCGCAATGCGCTCGAAGTGCTGGAGAGTCACTACGAAGACGATATCGCCCGCCTGATCGAGATCATTCAAGAGGGTGAGCGGCAAGATGCGCCGCTCACGCTGGCGCAACGCTTGCGTGATTTGCGCCTTAAGATGCGCGCTTCGCGCGTAGGAACGGCATTCGCACTGGCTGTGGCCTTTCTTGCTTTTTTTCTTGCATGGATGCGCTTGTTCGATTTTCTGACGCTGGATACGCGCGTCGAAACCTACACCATGGCCTTGGGTGAGCGTTGGCTCACAACGGCGCCGGCGCAGGGCATAGCGCTCATTGCCATTGACGACGCGAGCGAGCGCGAACTAGGCCGCGCATTCGATCGCAGCTGGCGCAAAGAGCATGCGCAATTGATCGAGCGCCTGGCTGGCGCTGGCGCGAAGAGTGTTGCGTTCGACATGTGGTTTAGCGACAACGATGTGGCCGATAACATGCTGGCCAACGCCTTCGCGCGCGCGCGCGAAGGCGGCACCACCATCGTCGCCGGCGTGCGTGATGTGCGAGCGACGCTGCGCGAGCCCTTCGCCGCAAACGCGCATGCAGCGTTGCTGTGCATCGGTAACCGCATCGGCTATGCCAGTGTCGCGCCGCTGGCAGTGCGGCGGGACAAGATGTTGCTGGGCGGTTTGGCGGTAGTTGCGGCGCACGGCGGCGCGGAGCTAGCCGATGTCGACGCCGTGCACAGCGAAGTGCTGTTGCGCAGCGACAGCGGCATCGACCATATAAGTGCTGCCGCGGTTGAACAACTGCGCCACGCGCAGCCGGGCTGTCACGCGCTGCGCAAGGACGATGTCGTGGCAAGTTTTATCATCCCGTTGTCGCCGCTCGCGATGTGGCGCAGCGAGCCGGTGCGCACCGGCTACAGTCAGGCGTTGCGCATGGATGGCGCCGCGCTCAAGCAGCGCTTCAGCGGCAAGGTGGTTGTGGTCGGACTACAAAAACCGAACCAGGACGTGCTGCGCGTGCGCGGCAACGAAGAGCGCTATGGCATGGAATTGCACGCCGACGTTGTCAATGCGTTGCAGAGCAAGTTGTTCGTGCGGCCCGCTAAGCCGAGCACGCAGTTCGCTCTGATCGTCGCAATGGGTATCGCCGGCGCGTTTTTGGCACTGCGCATTCAGAAACAAGCCTTGCTGGTGCGGGTGGCGGTCGTAGCAGCGGCGGCGCTCGCCTACGTCGTGTTCTGCGTGTCGGTTTATGTACAAGCGCAGGTGTTGCTAAATTACCTATACCACTTGGCTGCGTTCGGCGTATCCTATTTGGGCATGCGATACCTGTTTCTAAGGTGGGCAAAATGACATTCGCACTGCTTTGCCGTTCTGCGTCGCGCTGGTTGTGTGTCGTGGGAATGGCGTTGGCGCTGAGCGCTTGCGAAACCACAGGCTCCGGACAACTCATCACCGACACCGGCAAGACGCGTGCCGCGCGCGAGAAAGCCGCGCGCGATACGCGTCCCATTATGCGTGAGGCGGCCCCGCCGATTCCTGAGTCTGCAGCGTCGGCGGGCGATGCGCACAGCCCTGCGCCGCAAGAGCGGCCGGTCGAGGTGGTGCCGGAGACTGTCGACGGCGCAGGCAACAGCGCGGGATTGATCGACGAGGACGTCACAGAACCGACTACGCCGCTGGTGACGGATGCCGGCGGGGCACCCGCCGTGCTGGTCGACGTGGTGCGACCGGCGGCGGGCGCCGCGCTGGAAAGCTACGAACCGGTCGGAGACGAAGAACTCGGCGCGGTGCAAGTCACCCGGTCCGGCAACGCCGTCGCCGTGCAGCGCGGCATGGCGCTGGCAATTGGCGATGAACTGGTCACCGCCGCGGACAGTGTCGTGATCTTGAACTATCCGCCCAACATTGAGATTTACGTCATGCCGAGCACGCAGATTCGTGTCGGTTCGATTTTCGTGAAATTGGGCGAAATCTGGGTGTCTATCAAGGGTAAGCTGAAAGAGAAGTTCAAAGTTGAAACGGAGTTTGTGACAGCGGGCGTGGAAGGCACGGAGTTTTTGTTTCGCGCCGACGCCGCGGGCGATGTGGATGTCGACGTGATGAAAGGCGTGGTGCTGTGCACTTCCAAACTAGGCCGCTGGGCACCGGTGCGCATGGCGCGCATGCAAAAATTCATTGCGCGCCGTGATGTTGGCCGGCCGATCATGCGCAATCTCGCCGCTAACGATGTGGCGTTGGTGCGCGCGCGCGTCAAACCGGTAAGCGTGGCGGTCGCGACTAAACTAACTCCCCGCAAAGTGATTACGCTCGACAAGCAGATTCTGTACGCCCGGCCGATCGATGCGGGCACCAGGGAGAATCTCCCTGCCATCAAAAATGTCCCCGATACAAAGGCCCGGCCGGTAAGCGAGGTGCCAGTCAAACCGGATTTGAGAACGGCCCCTAGCGGCGGCACCGTTATCACCAAGCCTCCGGTGACAACTTTGCCGGCCGGCCCGGAACTGCGGACGCCACCCAAGCCCAGCGCACCGATTACTAAACCGCCGGTGACGCCGCTGCCGGCCAGACCCGAGCTGAAAACCTTGCCCAAGCCGGACACCTCCATTACCAAGCCTCCGGGCGCGGCGACTTTGCCGAAGTCAACAACCGTTCCACTCAGAACGTTGCCAAAAGATTCCGACCTGATGCGCGCGCAATAGCCGCTGTTACGCCGATGATGGAAAACAAAGGTAAGAGTATTGACTCAACAACCAATTGGAATAAGAGTTGTAGAAGAATCCAATGGGTAGTATGCAGTTTGGGTTTGGTCGTTTTGACTGCTTGTGGCGGCTTGCATCCAGGCTATCCGGGCGGCGACCTGGTCGGCCATTTGGGCGTATCGGGCGCGGCGATTACTCGGCAAAGTGCTACCGCAACTGCCGAGCCGGTTCGCAACGGCGCCGCCGTGCGTGAGGGCGATCGCGTTGCCACCGGCACGGCGAGCAGCGCCATCCTCGAGTACTACAACGGTGGCGGCAGGCTGCAGCTCGATGCGAACTCTGCCGCGCGTTTGCGCAAGGAGCGCGCGGCCCCAGGCGTGTGTTCCCTGGTCGAATTGCTGCAAGGGCAAGCGTGGGTTCGCGCGGATGCGGGCTGTGGCGTTGAGCTGCGCGCGCTTGATCACGTCGTGCGCATTAACGGCCGCGCGAACGTGGCGCTGAGCGAAGACCGCTTTGAGATTACGCTGATCAGCGGACGGGCCGAACTGCTGCAGCCGCACCGCTTACCGCTCGCCGCGGGGCAACGCTACTCGGACGGTGACGGCGCGCAAGCGCAAGTGCAGACGTTGGCATACAGCGACGCCAAAGCGCGGCTGGCATGGCTAGAACCCTATCCGTTTCAAGGCTGGTGCTGCTACGGCCGCAACGTGATGCCAGCAGCGAGCACGCAATGCTTGCCTCCGGATTTCTCCTTCGACGAAGCCACTCTGACAATGCAGTGCAAGCATAAGGACGGGCCGTTTGCCTGGTTGGGGCGCTTGCGCGCCAGACACTGACCAAGCGCGACCAGCGCGCCCGCTCTAACGTTGCCATTTGACACATCCGGTAGAATCGCCGCTTTCGTCAAATGGAGTCGTCGCTGGGCAACGCTTGCCGCGCGCTACCGCCGGCGGGATGGCGGCGCGATGTCCCTCGAAACGTCCTTCGACCACGCGGCTAGCCCTGGGCTGGCGCGCGGATAAAGCGATGAACATGGCAACGACGTTGTATCTACGCGCCAAGCGCATCCTGCGCGATTCACATCGGTGGGGCGTGCGGCGCTATCGTCCGAAGATCTTGCGCACTTTTGCGCATGACGAAGGCGCATTCACACAAGGGCTAGCGTTTCATAACGGCCGCATTTTTGAAAGCACTGGCCTCGATCATCGCTCTAGCCTGCGCTGTCTCGATGCCGATAGTGGTGCGCTGCTGCGGCAGATTGCGATTCCGGATGACTGGGCCGAAGGGGTTGCCGTGGACGGCGAGGGGCGTCTGCTACAACTCAGTTGGAAGCGGGGTGTCGCGACGATTTATTCGCTGGAGAGCTTCGAGCGACTTGGGTCGTATGGCTACGCCGGCGAAGGTTGGGGTCTAACGAGTGCGCCGGGCGGCTTTGTCATGACCGACGGCAGCAATGTCTTGCAATACCGCGATGAGCGCTTTGATATACGCGAAACCAAGCGTGTTACCAATATCGGTAGAAGAGTTGGGCATCTGAACGATCTGGCGTATGCGGACGGCCATCTGTTCGTCAACATTTGGTATCGCGACGACATTTTGCAGATTTGCGCCAAGACTGGAAGGATTGAGGCTGTTGCCGACTGTAGCGAACTGCGCACCCTTGCCGCGCCCAAGCATCCTGAGCATGTACTCAACGGTATTGCCTACCGGCCAGATCGGGGGTGCTTTGTCTTGACGGGCAAATGCTGGCGCCTATTCTTTGAAGTCTCCCTCGAAACTGCTCGCACTGCATGACAACGCCTCAGGTTAGGGTCTTCGACAGTCTTGCGCAATTGCCGGAGTCCTGTCGCGCCCTCCTAAGGGACGCTGGTCAAGCCAATTTCTTCTTTGGCCTGGATTGGTTTGAGAACTTGGCTGCCACCGGCTTGGAAGCGGACGTCAAGCTGCGTATTTACGCACTCGAGCAGGGTGATCGAGCGCTCGCCGCCTTGGTGCTGCGCTCGCCGCGATCGCGCCAAGGCTCGTTGCTGCGCGATCGTGAATCGAGCGCGCGCGCGCTGTCGAGTTTCACCAGCTTTCAAAGCTGCGAGTTTGCGCCGGCGCTCGCGGCCGGAGCGGGAGCGCCGCAGGCGTTGCTGGCGACGTTGTTCCACCATATGGTGAGCGAGCGGCCGGCCTGGGATCTCGTCGAGATCAATTCCCTTCCGATCGAGGGCGAGTTGTACGACGCGCTGTGCGCCGCCATGGCGGAAGCAGGTTTGGTGGTGCGACGCTGCCCGCACTTCGGCAATTGGTACGAGCGTATCGATGTCTCAACTTACGATGACTATCTGAAGCAGCGCGACGCTTCGGACCGCAAGCAGTTCCAAAATTACTCGCGCAAGCGGCGCAAGCTCGAAAAGGATCTCGCGTTGCGTTTACGAGTCGTCTCAGGGCAAGCGGACGATATCGAACAGCTGGTCGCCGACTACGAAACAATTCATGCTGCGAGTTGGAAAGAGGCTGAGGCTTTCGAGCAGTTCATGCCCAATCTGTTGCGCGTCGCCTCGCGCTGCGGCGCGCTGCGCATGGGCATCCTCTACCTCGACAACGCGCCGGTGGCCACAGAGGTGGGCTTGCTGTTCGGCAAGCGCGCCACCATGATCAAGACATCCTACGACGCTCGTTTTCGCGAGCACTCCGTCGGCGCCATCGTGATGATGGAAGTAATTAAGCACTTGATTGAAGTCGATCGCGTCGGCGAAATCGACTTCGGCCGCGACGATCAGTTTTACAAGAAACTCTGGATGCCGCTGCGGCGCGAGCGCTGGGGCATCGTGGCCATTAACCCGCGCACCGCGCGCGGTCTGGTCGCGCTGACGCGCATCCTCGGGCGGCAGTCCGTGGAGGCGATGGCGGTGCCGATCAAGCGCGCATTGCGACCGCTGGTGCAGAAAATTAAAGCGCGCTGGGCGGGCGCGTCGCGCAAACAACAGCAAGCCAGCAGCTAGCAAATCAGCAACGCCGGGCCAGTGCAAGCGTCGCGCGGTGACAGCGAAGCGCAGCCCTTCGAGTAAAATCACTGCTTTTGCGAGCACGCGGCGGCACGCCCATGTCGCCCCAATTCGATTTCCCCATGTTTGTTGCTCAAGATCTCGCAGCAGCGCGCGGCGAGCGCACTCTATTCAGCAGCGTGAGTTTTGCGCTTGCGCCGGGCGAGCTGTTGGAAGTGACCGGCGCTAACGGCAGCGGCAAGACCACTTTACTGCGCGTGCTGTGCGGGTTGATGCAACCGATGGCCGGCGCGGTGCATTGGCGTGGTGAGGATATTCGAGCTCTGCGCGAGGACTACCATCGGGATCTTGCCTATGTCGGCCACCTGAACGGGGTTAAGGGCGAGCTGACACCGTTGGAAAACGTCGCATTCGCGCGCGCCATGGCCGCGCAAGGCGACGACGCTGCGAGCGCGCCACTGGCTTTATCAACGCTCGGCTTGACCACGCAGCAGCAGCGCTTGCCGAGCAAAGTGCTGTCGCAAGGGCAGAAGCGGCGTGTGGCGTTGGCACGCGCGCTATTCGGCCGGGCCAAACTGTGGATTTTCGACGAGCCGTTTGCCGCGCTCGATGCCGGCGCGATCGCGCTTGTGGCGGAGCGAATAAGCGCACACGTGCGTGGCGGGGGCGTCGCGGTGCTTAGTTCGCATCAGGACGTGCCGTTTGACGGCGTGCAGCGCCGTCAGTTGCGCCTTGGTGCGCCCGCCAGTGCAAGCGCCGCACGCCCTTGATCTCTGGTTTTTTTCAACTCATCAAACGCGAGTTGCTGCTCGCCGTGCGCCGACGTGGTGATGTGCTCTCGCTGCTGGTGTTTTTCGTTATTGTCGTCAGCTTGTTTCCTTTCGGAGTCGGCCCGGAATTAGAGACGTTGCGCGAAATAGCCTCGGGGGTAGTGTGGGTGGCGGCGCTGCTTGCCACCATGCTGTCCTTGTCGCGCTTGTTCGCAAACGATTACGCCGACGGCGCGCTCGAGCAGTTGGTATTGTTGCCGATGCCGTTAACGCTTATGGTGCTCGCCAAGATCGTCGCGCACTGGCTATTGACCGGCTTGCCGTTGGCATTGGTCGCGCCACTGTTGGGATTGCAATACGGCCTTACCGGTGTGCCCTTGCTGGTGATGAGCCTCGCAATCGCCGCGGGCTCGCCGGCGCTTTCCGCCATCGGTGCAATCGGCGCCGCGCTTACATTGGGATTGCGCGGCGGCGGCGTTTTGCTCTCGCTGCTGGTACTACCCCTGTTCGTGCCGATACTCATTTTCGGAGCCGGCGCGGTCGATGCCGCCGTGCACGGTGCGGCATTCGGTGCACACCTGCTTTTGTTGAGCGCGTGCTCCATCGCCGCGTTGGTATTGGCGCCCCTCGCGAGCGCAGCTGCGCTGCGCATCGCGATTGAGTAGGAACGAGGCGCGGGGTTCCCCCGTGCCGTTTATATCCCGGTAAAATCGAGCCGTGCCAGTCAATTGGTTTAAATACTCATCGCCCGCCGCCTTTTACCCTTTGGCGGGGAAAATGATCCCATGGTTTGCTGCGCTCGCCGCAGTGTTGATACTCATTGGTTTATACGTGAGTTTCTTCGTCGCGCCGACCGATGCGACGCAAGGTGAGGTATACCGGATCATCTTTATCCACGTGCCGGCGGCGTGGATGTCGATGCTTTGCTTTGTCTTGATGGCCGCGTACTCGGCGCTCGGACTAGCTTTGAATGCGCGTCTGTCGTATATGATGGCTGCGGCACTGGCGCCTACCGGTGCGCTGTTTACGTTTATTTGTTTGTGGACGGGATCGTTCTGGGGGCGGCCCACCTGGGGCACGTGGTGGGAGTGGGATGCGCGCATGACTTCGGAGCTGATCTTGCTGTTTCTGTACATCGGCTACCTCGCGCTGCGCGGAGCCATCGACGATCCGCGCCGCGCCGATCGCGCCAGCGCGTTGCTCGCCTTGGTCGGCGTGATCAATGTGCCGATCATCTATTTTTCAGTGAAATGGTGGAACACGCTGCACCAAGGAGCCTCGGTCAGCATTACCCGGGCGCCGAGCATGGCCGCGACCATGTTGCTGGGGATGATGATAATGGCGCTGGCGTTTTGGATGTACACCATTGCCGTGGTGCTGGCGCGCGTGCGCTGCGAAATTCTGGAGCGTGACGCCGCCGCGCGCGAGCGTTTCACTGGAGCGCAAGCATGAGCTGGGGCAGCGCGGCGGAATTCTTTGCCATGGGCGGGCGCGGCTGGTACGTATGGAGCTCGTTTGGCGTCACAGCCTTGATTCTGGTGGGTGAGATGCTCGCGTTGCGCGCGCGCCGGCGAGCGTTGATCCGAACTCTGCGCGAAGGCGCCAGTCAGAGCGCTATTGAGAGGATTGAGTCGAATGAAAGCTAGACATCGTCGCGCCGTATTCATTGCCGTGGGCCTCGGTGCGCTGGCCGTTGCGGTCGCGCTGGTCCTGAAAGCGTTTAACAGCAATATCGTATTCTTCTATACGCCGACGCAGGTGGCAGCGAAGGAAGCGCCGGTCGACCGCGCGTTCCGCATTGGCGGCTTAGTTCAGGTAAACTCCATCCAGCGTCAGTCTGACGGGGTTACTGTGTCTTTTGTTGTGACAGACACTGCAAAGAGTATCCCGGTTTCCTATCGGGGCATCCTGCCTGATCTGTTCAAGGAAGGCAAAGGCGTGGTTGCCCAAGGCAAACTCCATGCGGATGGCACTTTCACCGCGAGCGAAGTGCTGGCTAAGCACGACGAGAACTATATGCCTCCTGAGGCGGCGGAAGCTTTGCAGAAAGCCGGTCACAAGCCGCAAGCGGCAGCAACGCTAAAGTCCAATCCCTGAGATAGCTTGAGACAGATTTCATGATTCCGGAACTTGGCCACTTCGCGCTCATCATTGCGCTCGCCATCGCGCTCGCCCAGGCGATTCTCCCCCTAGTCGGCGCCTACCGGCGCAACGCGGCACTACTCGCTTTCGCACGTCCGGCCGCGCAGGGCACTTTTGTCTTCGTCGCCATTGCGTTCGGATGCTTGGCTTACTCGTTTATCGTTAGCGACTTTTCGGTGTTGAATGTCGCGCAGAACTCGAACTCGAAATTGCCTGCGTACTATCGCTTCGCCGCGACTTGGGGCAGTCATGAGGGTTCGCTATTGCTGTGGGTATTGATGTTGAGTATTTGGACCCTCGCGGTCACGGTGTTCAGCCGCCAATTGCCCGAAACAATGCTGGCGCGGGTGATCGGCGTGTTGGGCTTGGTGAGTTTTGGCTTTCTGCTGTTTCTGCTGACGACGTCGAATCCATTCTTGCGCCTGATACCGGTAGCCGCGGAAGGACGCGACCTGAATCCGCTGTTGCAAGATTTCGGCATGGTCATTCACCCTCCAATGTTGTACATGGGCTACGTCGGCTTCTCGGTGGCGTTCGCCTTCGCGTTGAGCGCGCTCATCGGCGGCAAGCTCGACGCGGCGTGGGCGCGTTGGTCGCGTCCTTGGACGACCGCCGCTTGGTGTTTTCTCACTTGCGGTATCGCATTAGGGAGTTGGTGGGCCTATAAAGAGCTGGGCTGGGGCGGCTGGTGGTTTTGGGACCCCGTTGAGAATGCCTCGTTCATGCCTTGGCTGGTCGGCACCGCGCTGATGCACTCGCTGGCGGTTACCGAGAAGCGTGGCAGCTTCAAAGCCTGGACCGTGCTGTTGGCCATTACCGCTTTTTCGCTCAGTTTGTTGGGAACGTTTCTCGTGCGTTCCGGCGTGTTGACCTCAGTGCACGCATTTGCCACTGATCCGGCGCGTGGCGTTTTTATACTAGCGTTCCTCTGCGTGGTGATCGGGGGCTCGCTCACGCTTTTTGCCTGGCGGGCTGCAAAAGTGGGTTTGGGCGAGTCTTTCGATGTGATCTCGCGCGAAGCGGCGCTGCTGATCAACAACGTGCTGTTGGTGGTTGCTGCGGGCGCGGTGATGTTGGGCACGCTGTACCCATTGTTTTTGGACGCCCTCGGCGGCGGTAAGATTTCTGTCGGGCCACCGTACTTCGATCTGGTGTTTCCCATCATCATGGCGCCGTTGCTGTTCTTGATTGCTGTCGGCCCGCTCGCTAAGTGGAAGAAAGACGAGGTGCCAGGCATCGCGCGCCGTGCGCGCTGGGCGCTTGGTGTCGCGGTCGTTACAGCGATTGCAGTGCCGCTTGCGATGGGCCGCTGGAAGCCGCTAGTGGCTATCGGTGTGTTGCTCGGCGCTTGGATTGCTGCGGCAGGATTCATTAACTTGCGTGACCGTTTGCGCGCACTGCCTGACGCCATGCGCGGCAAGATGCGCCATTTGCCGCGCGCTTACTACGGTATGTTGTTGGCCCATTTTGGTCTGGCGGTATTTGTCGTTGGCGTCACCTTGGTAAAGGGCTACGAAAGCGAGCGGGATTTGCGCATGCGTCCGGGGGAGTTCACACCGGTGGCGCGCGGGGAGTTGCGTTTCAAGGGCGTAAGTCAAGTTGACGGGCCGAACTACAATGCGATGCGCGGCGAGTTGGAGTTGGCGCGCGACGGGAAGGTGATCGACGTATTGCATCCGGAAAAGCGCCGCTACCTCGCTTCCGGGCAAGTGATGACCGAGGCGGCGATCAAAACCGGCTTTACCGGCGATTTGTACGTCTCTCTTGGCGATGACGTCGGCTCCGGTGCATGGACGGTACGCGTTTATCACAAACCTTTCATCACCTGGATCTGGGGCGGCTGCGCACTGATGGCCTTGGGCGGTATCGTCGCCTTAAGCGATCGGCGTTACCGGTTGGCACAGCGCGCCGCGGTTGCTCCGGCTGGGGCGCGGACGCAAGGAGGCTAGTGTGGCGCGCTATCTGGCTCCGCTCGGAATTTTCGCAATTCTGGTGGCGTTTTTTCTCGTCGGTTTGCAGCGCGATCCGCGTGCAGTACCCTCGCCGCTTATCGACAAACCGGCACCGACGTTTCGCTTGCCGCAATTGCACGCGACCGACCAGCAACTGAGCGAGCAAGATTTGCGCGGCAAGGTGTGGCTGCTCAACGTCTGGGCTTCTTGGTGCGTGACCTGTTTGCAAGAGCATCCGCTGTTTGTCGACTTTTCGCGCGAAAAGATGGTGCCAATTATTGGGCTCAACTACAAAGATCAGCGCGATGCCGCGCTCGATTGGCTGCTGAAACGCGGCAATCCCTACGATATCTCGATCGTGGATGCCGACGGGCGCGTCGGCATCGACTACGGCGTTTATGGTGTGCCGGAGACGTTTGTCATCGACAAGCAAGGCGTCGTTCGCTACAAGCACATCGGCGCTGTCACGCCGGAGGCGCTGCGCGATACCATTATTCCCCTGATCAAGAAGCTGCAAAGCTGATGCGTGCGTGGTTGAGCATCATCCTGTTATGCGGCAGCTTCGCACTGGCGCAGCAGCCCGCTCAGTCCAATCAACAGGCGCAACCGGCCGCCGCCGATGCGGCGGTGGAAGCGCGTCTGTTGCACTTGACCGAAGAGTTGCGCTGCTTGGTGTGCCAGAACGAAACCTTGGCCGCTTCGCATGCTGATCTGGCGATTGATTTGAAGAATCAGATTCGCGAGCAAATTAAGGCAGGCAAGAGCGATCGCCAGATCATCGACTACCTCGTAGCGCGCTATGGGGATTTTGTCTTGTATCGTCCGCCGCTGAAGGCAAGTACGGTCGCGCTCTGGGTTGGGCCGTTCGTGCTGCTACTGGCCGGCTTGTTCCTAATGGTGCGCCAACTCAAAACGCGCCAACGCGGCGCGCACAACGACGTTGCTCCCAGCGACGGCGACTTGCTGCGTGCGCAGCAACTGCTGTCTGGTAGCGATCCCCGCTCATGACCAGTTTTGCCGTGGCAGCGGGCTTCATGCTGGTGGCTGCGCTTGCCTGGCTGTTGCGGCCGTTGTTGCGTCGCCCCGAGCGGGAGACATCCGGCGGCGACGATACGCAAGCCTCTAACGTCGCGGTGTATCGCGGCCAACTTGCCGAACTGGAAGCGGAATTCAACAACGGCGCACTTGACCGAACGCGTTATGAAGAAGGTAAGCGTGCTTTAATGCAGCGGCTCGCAGCCGATGTTCAAGAGGATGTGGACGACATCGGCGAAACGGGCAATGCATCACGATCCCCGCGGCTCCTCGCGATCGTGCTGGGGATCGGTTTGCCGCTGATTGCGGTCGGCTTTTACTGGCGACTGGGCAACACGCAAGCGCTTGGCTTAGGCGCCAAAGACGCTGCGCTGCAACGCGAAGCCGCGCAGATGACGCCGGAGCGCATCGACGCAATGGTGCACAAGCTTGAGGATTATCTGCAGCGCCATCCGGATGATGGCAAAGGCTGGAGCGTGCTTGCGCGCGCGTATCGGGGCTTAGGGAAGACCGCTGAGGCGCAGAGCGCCTTTGAACGCGCCGTTGCGCTGGCGCCGAAGGATGCCGAACTGTTGCGCGATTTTGCTGAGTTTCTTGGCGTACTTGCGCAAGGCGATTTGCGCGGCCGCCCGACCGAACTGATCGAGCAGGCGCTAAAGCTTGATCCCGAAAATCCCGATACGCTTGCGCTCGCTGGAAGCGCGGCCGCCCATCGCGGTGATCGCGCCGCCGCGATCAAGCATTGGGAAAAACTGTTGACGCTGCTGCCGCCCGAAGCCGAGGTGCACGCGGCAGTGCAGCAAGCCGTGAGCGAATTGCGCAAGCAGGCCGTGCCGCAGCCAGCGGCAAGCAAAACGGCAGCGAGCATTGCCGTGCGCGTTTCGCTTGCCCCTGGCGTAGCGGGCAAAGTGGGGGAGAAGGACACATTGTTTGTGTTCGCGCGCGCCGCGCAAGGACCGAAGATGCCGCTCGCGGTGCTCAAGGCCAAACCGTCCGAGCTGCCGCATTTGTATGTCTTGAGCGACGCCGACGCCATGGCGCCAGAGATGATGCTTTCCAAGTTCGAGCAGATTGTCGTCGGTGCGCGCGTGTCGAAGTCCGGCTCACCAGTCGCGCAAAGCGGCGACTTGGAGGGTGCTAGCGCAGTCGTTAAGCTTGGTGCTAAGCAAGTAGAAATTGTGATTGACCGGATCGTGCCTTAGCCAACTAAGCGCGACGGATAAGATTGACTGGGGAGGGGTAGTAATGAGCAAGTGGTTGGAAGGCGAGGTGGTTGGGCAGAAGCAATGGACGCAGCGCCTGTTCTCGGTCTTGATCGACGCACCCGTCGAAGCGTGGAAGGCGGGACAGTTCGGCCGCATCGGTTTGCACATCGACGGTGCGGACGTCATGCGGCCCTATTCTTTTGTGAATGCACCGCAAGAACGGCCGCTCGAGTTCTACTACATCACCGTGGAGGGCGGACCTCTGACCGCACGTTTGCCTCACATGAAGGTGGGCGAAAAAATTCTGGTGGCGCCGAAAGCGTCGGGGTTTTTGGTGCTCGCCGAAGTGCCGGCTGCGGAGAATCTCTGGCTCTTATCTACCGGCACGGCGCTCGGGCCGTTTCTCGCTATTTGCAAGACGGAAGAAGCGTGGGGCCGGTTTAAGAACATCGTGCTGGTGCACGCGGTGCGTCATGCCGAGGAGTTGAGCTATCAGGATCAAGTCAAGGCGATCGCCGCGCAGCGCGGGAACGCGTTTGCATTTGTGCCGTTCGTCAGCCGCGAAGATACCGGCTATGCCATCAAGGGGCGCGTGCCAGCGGCAATCGAGCAGGGGATGTTGCAGTCGCGGACGGGTGTGGAACTCTCACCCGAAAAATCGCAAGTGATGATCTGCGGCAATCCGGAGATGGTGAAGGACACTCAAGCGACTCTGGAGGCGCGCGGATTTCGCCGGCACAAGCGCCGCGAACCGGGGCACATCCACGTCGAAACTTATTGGTAAGGCAATCGCCCCCGCCTCATCGGTAGCGAGAATATGAAGACGATACTGCGAATTGGCGCCGGCTCCGCTTGGTGGGGCGACCGTATCGAGCCCGCGCGCTTGAACGCGGAGCGCGGTGATTTGGACTATCTGTGTTTTGAAACCATGGCGGAGGCGACGATCTCTGCGGCGCAGGTGCGTTCGCGCCGCGACCCTGGTTTCCCTGGTTACGACACGTACCTCGATGATCGGATGCAGGCAGTGCTGCCGGGTTGCTTGCAGCGCGGTACCAAAATCATCAGCAATCAAGGCTGGATCAATCCCAACGGCGCTGCCGAACGCATCGTGCATTGGCTACGGCAGCTCGGCGCGCGCGGCGTGAAAGTCGCCAGCGTTGGCGGCAGCTTAATTACCGACCGAGTCCTGTCGCTGACCGATACCATCATGGAGAACGGCAAGCCGACCTCCAGTCTCGCGGACACCCTAGTTTCGGCCGAGGTGTATCTCGGTGCCGAGCCGATCGTCGCAGCCTTGCAGCAAGGCGCCCAGATTGTCGTGACAGGGCGCGTGGCCGATCCCTCGATCTTCATGGCGCCGATGATGCATGAGTTCGGGTGGGACGCGCTCGATCACGCACATTTGGGTGCGGGCAGCGGCATTGGCCATTTGATGGAATGCGGTGCGCAAGTGACCGGCGGCTATTTCAGCGATCCGGGTTTCAAGGATGTGCCGCGCCCGTGGGATCTGGCGTTTCCCATCGCCGAAGTGCAACCTGACGGCAGTGCGGTATTGACTAAAGTCTCGGGCAGCGGCGGCGCGGTGAACTTGCTCACCGTGAAAGAACAATTGCTGTATGAGGTGCATGATCCGGCAAACTACATCACGCCGGATGTTGTCGTCGATTTCACCACCACGCATCTGGAAGAAGTGGGACCGGACCGGGTGAGCGTGTCGCATATCTCGGGCAAGCCGCGCACACCAACGCTGAAGGTTTCCATCGGCTGCATGGAAGGTTATATCGGCGAAGATATGTTTTTCTACGCCGGCCCCGGCGCGCTGCGGCGCGCGGAACTCGCCAAGCGCATACTGGAAGAACGCTTCAGGATCGTGAATCTTCAAGCGGAGGAAGTGCGCATCGATTTTCTCGGGCTGAATGCCATTCATGGCGCAATGTCGCCGAAGAATCAGCCGGAACCCTACGAAGTTGCCGTGCGCGTCGCGGCGCGCACTAAAACGCGCGAAGAGGCGATCAAGGTTGGACGCGAGGTTGACGGCATGGCCGTGTCTGGCATCGCCTTCACTGGCAAGCGGGTGCCGCACCAAGAGCGGGTACGCGAAATCATCGGCGTATGGTCATCTCTGGTCGCACGCGAGAAGATCTTGCCGACTATTTGCATGTATGAGAGTTGAGGTCAGGGTATGCGAGTTATGTTGCAGCATCTTGCGCATACGCGCTCCGGCGACAAGGGCAACACGTCCAACATTTCCGTTATCGCCTATCGTCCAGAGTTCTACCCGTATCTGCAGCAGCAATTGACCGCGCAACGTTTCAAGGATTTCTACGCCGGTGTGGTGAAAGGCGACGTGCAGCGGTTTGAGATCCCAGGTCTGGGCGCGCTCAACTTCGTGGCGCAGGGCGCTCTCGGCGGTGGCGTGTCCCGCAGTTTATGTTTGGACAACTACGGCAAATCGCTTGCTTCGGCGATTCTCGCTTTCGAGGTGGAGGTACCCGAGCAACTTGCCCCTTCGCTGCGCGGTCAGCGGACTTCGTAGGCGATGATCTTGTTCCGAACGAACTACTTATAGCGTTCGCGCGCGAGCGCAGCACCTTGCGCCAAGGCCGACAACTTAGCCTCAGCGATCTGGCGATCCATCGGCGCCATGCCGCAGTTGGTGCAGGGGAATAGCCGATTTTTCGGCACATACTTGAGCGCCGCTCCAATGGTTGCGGCGACTTGCTCGGCCGATTCCACTTGGTCTGAGGCCACGTCGATCACGCCGACCAGCACGTCTTTGCCCTCGAGCAACTGCATCAATTGCATCGGAACTTTGGCGTTTGCGCATTCCAGAGAGATCTGCTTGATGCGGCTTTTTGCCAGCGCCGGAAAGATTTCCTCGTACTGCCGCCATTCGGAGCCGAGGCTTTGCTTCCAGTCGATATTGGCTTTGATGCCGTAGCCGTAGCAGATGTGAACGACGGTGGTGCACGTAAGGCCCTCGATGGCACGATGCAGCGCTTCGATGCCCCATGTTTTGACTTCATCCATGTAGACGTTAAATGCCGGTTCGTCGAACTGAATGACGTCGACGCCATCGGCTTGCAGTGCGCGCGCCTCCTGATTGAGCAGATCGGCAAAAGCCAGCGCCATTTTGACTTTGTCGCCGTAGTAGCGGTCGGCGATGGTGTCGACGATGGTCATCGCCCCCGGCATGGTGATCTTGATCTTCTTTTTCGTGTGCGCCCGCATGAGGCGCGCTTCGCTCTGATGCACGCGTCCTTTCATGCGCAACGGACCTACCACCGTCGGCACCATGGCCTCATAGCGATTGTTGCGGATGCCCATTTTGACTTTGTGCTCGAAGTCGATGCCTTCGACGTACTCGAGAAAGCCGTGCACAAAGTGCTGACGATACTGTTCACCGTCGGTCACGACATCCAGCCCTGCATCTTCTTGCATTTTGAGCCATAGCAGCGTGGCGTCGCGCTTGGCTGCGTCGAGTTCCGCGCCACTGAGTTTCCATGCGGGCCACAAGCGGTTGGTTTCAGCGAGCCATGCGGGTTTCGGCAGACTGCCGGTGATAGTGGATTCGAACATTGGCGTTTCTCGATGCTGCCGCCGTGGCGGACGATCGCACAAGACTACTACAACTTATGCTGGTGGCCTGGTGCCTCGGTCGTAGCAGCGGCGCACTTAAGGGCAGGCGGAGCGCCCGATGCGGCGCCCCGCCCCGGCAAGAGCCGCTAAGGCTTACAGACCTGGCCGCTGAACGGCGCCCAAGCACCAATCAGATTGCCTGAGGTGTGGATGGCACCTTTGGCGCCTGTCCAAGTACCGGTTCCGCCGGTAATCGCCAGTTGCTCAGTGGAGCCCGACGGTCCGAGGACCCCGGCGTCGGCGCTGTAAAGTCTGCCTCCGAACATGTCTATGGCGCTGCGCCCGGTGAAAAAGCGGCGCGTCTCCGGAAAACCAAGCTCGTTCACGAACGGTGGTAGCCCCGCCTCGTTGAGCATACTCGGCGTTGCCCCTGCCGAGGAGACGAGTGGGCTGATATGCCCTTCCAGCGTCAGTCCGGCAGAGCCGGTGCCGATCACGGTCAGCCCAAATGGGCCACGTACGGTTACTTTGAAGCAGGCGTTGGGCACACCAAACGCCGTGCCCAGATACAGCGGACCTTGGTACTTTTGGGCGATAGCGCAAAGGCTATCGGGATCCAACCGGACGAACCCTGCCATTGGGATACAGGTTGGCGCGGCCTGCGCTAGTCCGGCTACGGCGACGGGCAAACAAGCTATCAGCTGCAGAGAACGTGCGAAGCTTCGAGACATTGTTCTTTCCTTTTAGGGACATGAGGTGAGGCATCCGCGCTGGCATCGCAGCACACAATGCGGCCCTAATAGTAGACCAATAGACATCGGCGGTGGCATGCAACAACATAATTTATAAGGCGTTTTTGCGATTGTGTTGCGCTAAAGGTGGCACCAGGCAGGTGAGCGCCGGGGACCCACGTTAGGCCTTAAAAATTGACGTTTGCTGCCGTTACTGCTCTTAACGTGGCTAAACGGAGCTATGAACATGCATTGCCTTCAAGTACAGCAGCTTCCAGTAATGTGGGCGCAGCGGCGCGCGTCGAATGCGCTCGCCCGCGCGCGTTAGGGGCACTGCCATGGCGGCCGTTCTGCATCAAGGCGAAGCGGGCTGGGTAGCGCGCGTTCGGCAAGCATTGGCGGAGGATCGCTTTACGCTTTTCGCGCAGCCCGCCGTGCCACTTTCGCCCGATCATCCACAAGCTTACGTTGAAATCCTCGTCCGCCTAGTCGCCGAAGATGGCGCGATCGTGCTGCCGGGCGCTTTTATGCCGGCTGCGGAACGTTCACAGCAAATTGAGCACATCGACCGCTGGGTCGCAACGCATATCTTTCAACTGATGGGCGATGGCCTGTTGCTGGGCAACGAGGTGGTGGCGCTCAATATGTCGGCGAGTTCACTCAGCTCGCCTGGGTTCATCGAATTCTTGCGTCAAGAGATTACCAGCCGCGCCTTACCGGTAGAGCAAATCTGCTTTGAGATCACTGAGACTGCGGCCGCGTTCGACTTTCAGCGCGCATGCGAAGCGATGCTGCTGCTGCGCAGACTGGGCTGCCGCTTTGCGCTAGACGATTTTGGCAGCGGCTTAGCATCCTACCGCTACTTAAAGCAATTGCCCGTTGACTACGTCAAGATCGACGGTGAATTAGTCAAAGACTTGTCGTGCGATCCAATCAACGAAGTAATCATCGAATCGATGCAGCGCATCGCCCGCGTCATGAACATCCGCACGATTGCGGAATCGGTAGAGTCTGAGGAAGTCAAAGCTCAGCTCATCAGGATCGGCGTGGATTACGCGCAAGGTTACGGCATCGCGCGGCCGATGCCGCTGCACGACTGCTTCGCTACGCTCGCTTAGTATCCCCTCTCTTCCTGGCGCTGACCGCTTCGTCGCGCCACGCATGCTTTGCTAAGGCTCGTCCGATCTTCTCTATATTGATATAGAGACTGGAGTAGGGCGCTGCATGTAAATAGACATAATCATTTAGACAGCATACTGCCTCATTGACTCTCGCTTGCCCGACGCCGCGGTAGGCGCATTCGCGCAGTTCGTCACTGGTCGGAAATTCACATTCCGTGCGACCATTGCACCAGAACTTCCGATTGGGTCTGAGCGTGACATCAGATATAGAGTGGGCGACGTATTTTGATCATCCGCATTACCCGCTGACCCTGCCGCCTCTGCACGACGGCGTGGAGAAACAGCGGCACCAGGTTGTCATCGTCGGCGCCGGACCGATCGGCATGGCGTTGGCGTTGGGACTGGCCAACTACGGCGTGCCCTCGTTGCTGCTGGAAGCCGACGCTAGCGTTTGCATCGGCAGTCGCGCCACATGCTACTCGCGCCGCACGCTGGAAATCTTCGAGAAGATCGGAGCGGTGAAATCCGTTATCGAGAAAGGCTTGGCTTGGACCGGCGGGCGCTCGTTTCATCGCAACACCGAAGTGTTCCAGTTGCGCATGCCGCACGATGAGAACCAGAAGTACCCGCCCATGGTGAATATGCAGCAATGCCTGGTGGAGAACTATCTGCTCGAAGCGGTGCAAGCGCGGGGCGATTTAATCGAAGTGCGCTGGCAGAGCAAAGTAACCGACGCGCAAATCAAGAGCGACAAGGCGCGGGTGCAGGTGACGACCGAGCGCGGTGACTACGCCATCGACGCCGACTGGGTAGTGGCTTGCGACGGCGCGCGCAGTTCGATCCGTCAAGCGCTGGGGCTCAAATTCCAAGGCACTCAGTATGAAGGCCGCTACGTCATCGTAGATATTGAATTGAAGAGCGACTACCCGACCGAGCGGCGCGCATGGTTCGATCCACCTTCCAATCCGGGTTCAACGTTGTTGATGCATAAGCAGCCCGACAACATCTGGCGCCTGGACTATCAACTACGCGACGACGAAGACTCGGACGAAGCGGTCAAGCCGGAGAACGTGATTCCGCGCGTGGCGAGCCATTTGCGGATGATTGGCGAGCGCGATGACTGGAAGCCGGTTTGGATCAGCATGTACAAAGCGAACGCACTCACGCTCGAACGCTTCCGCCATGGGCGCGCGCTGTTTGCCGGCGATGCCGCGCACTTGGTGCCGATCTTCGGCGTGCGCGGCATGAATTCCGGCATCGACGATGCGCATAACTTGGCGTGGAAGTTGGCGTTCGTGATCCAGGGTTGGGCTCAAGAGGCGCTGCTCGATACTTACTCAGAGGAACGTGTTTTCGCCGCACGCGAGAATCTGCGCCACGCCACGAAGAGCACGGAGTTTATGGCGCCGCCTTCGCATGGGTTCAAACTGATGCGCGATGCGGTGCTGACACTTGCTCCGACGCATGCGTTCGTGCGCTCGCTGATCAATCCGCGCCAAACGACAGCCATCGATTTACTGGATTCCAGCCTTAACGCTTGCCCCGAGCGATCCGCCGAGTTCCAGCGCGGTCCGCGGCCCGGGCAGCTGGCGCCCGAGTGCGCATTGCTGCTGGCGGGTGGCCGTGCCGGGTTCGTGAGCGAGCTGTGCGGCGCCCACTTTACTTTGCTGTCTTTTTGCGCGCAGGAGTCACCGCCACAAGCGATGCACGCAGCGCTGCCAGGGCTCGCCAACCTGCCGCTGCAGTGTCGGGTAATCGCCCAGCGCGGAGGCGACGGCGGCGCGGCTGTGGACTTCAGCGGGGACTGCTTTTCTCTATATGACGCGCAGCCCGGCACGCTCTATTTGCTGCGCCCCGACGGCTACGTCGCGGCGCGTTGGCGCGACAGCACGGCACCGCAAGCGAGCGCGGAAGTGGTGCGAGCACTGCAGCGAATCTTGGGTTGAGAGGCTCCTCATGACTGAACAACAACTCGACGAACTTTATACGCAGGCGTGCCAAACCATGACGGTATTGGGCGCCGAGAAGACCGAGCTTTACTTGGCGCGTCTCAGTCTATTGCTGATGCAGGCGCTGGATGACCCCGCGCGCATTCGCTCGGCGATTGCTGAAGCTGCGCAGTGGTCGTAGCGCGCGTTGAGGCGCGTTCTGCCGCCGCAGTCTGCGCCGTGCCCAGGGCGGTGCAAGCCAGCAATCCGCCGAGCAGTGGCGCCTGCACCCGGACGAAATCGAGCATTTCGCCCGTCTTCGCGAAAGTAGCTTCGAAGCGCGCGTGATCACCGTGATTGCCTTCGCGGAAGAATCCAGCCACTAGTTGCGTGGTTAGAGGTTTCAAAGTTGGCCAAGTATTGAAATCGGCCCCGGGTGGGCCGTCGCGTCCGGGCAGCCGGCGCCGCTCGCCGAGAAATCCGGCGAACGAATAGAACGCGTCTTGTGGCGGCAAGAACGCCAGCGAGTACTCTACATCGGCACCGCCTTCGGTGATGTCGTCGCCGGAAACGCGCGGCGGCGGCCCGGCACCCAGCAGGTAGCGCATCGCCTCCGGCGTGAGAAAACGCACCGCGCGGCGCTGTGTGCGCGTCGGATGGTGTGGGTAAAGCTCGTTGGAGCGCAGTGCGACGTCGATGACAGGCCGCTGCCCGTCCAGTAGCACCTCCGCGCCGACGAGATAAGTGCGCGTGTAGTTGTGCTGCTGCAGCATCAGTGCCAAAGGGTTGGATTTGGCATCAAGCACGAGCGTTGCGGCGGTGTAGTGGTCGAGTTGATGCCAATCGTTCAGATCCGCCACGAGCGCCAGCAGACCGGCGCGCCAACCGGCGACGCCCGCGGGCAATCCGGAATGCCGAAACACGGTGTGATAGGTCAAAAAAGTCAGTTCTTGCTTCGTTTCGCCGATCATCATTTCCTCACGATCGACGCGTCCGTAAACCGTGGCATTGTCATGACGCCGAGCGCGCGGTTCGTGCACGAACACCACTTTGGGGTCCGTTCTATGGCGATTGAGCAATGCGGGCGTCACCGCGTCGGTGAGCATGCTGCCGTCTGCGGCGTAGAGTTTCCCATGGGCAATGTAGTCGCCGTAGAAGTCGATCATCCCGGCGTGACCGGATGGCAGCATGAAGCGCGGGCGGAAGCGCTGCAGCAGCGCTTGGTCGGCACCGTTAGGAACGCTGCTCTTGCGCGGGTGCGCAGCGAAGTAGTCGGCAAACCCCGGAAACTGCGAAAAATTGGTTGGTGCATGCGAGCAACCCGCGAGTGCGAGCGCAGCAACCGCGACGATGCCGCGCAACGCACTGCGGGTAGCATTGCCGAGCCCAGGTTTGCGGCGGCTTACTTGATCCACCTGATCTCGGCTGCCGTCAACGGTCCCACCAACACTTGATGCAAGCCGTCGGGTATCACCGCGTCGTAATTGTCTACGGGGATGCGCCCGCCCATGATTTCTGCCCAGACTTGCGGGTACAGCGGACTGCGTCTTGGCTCGGCGTAACCCTCGGGATGGCGCGGGTGCGAGGTGCGTGGATCATACTTGTCGCTCGCCCCGAGCGTGTGCAGCAATTCGTGGGCGATCACGACATTGTTGGAGCCAGCCATGTGCCGGCTGGCAAAGGCGTTCACCACTCCGATCATGCCTTTCTCTAGCCCGAGCGAGTGCGGCAGCACGCGGTTTGCCGCCGGATCAAAAAACTGAACGTACATTTTTACCTGCGGGCGCGCGCCGACATAAGTGTCGTTGCGCCAAGCCCAATAACGCAGTTTAAGGCTCCACCACATCACGGCGGCGATATTGCCGTTACGCGGCGGTGCGGGCGGGCGCTCGTGGACAGGCGGCGCCAGCCGCAGTCGCGCGGCACCGCCATAAACGGTGCGCACCCCGTAGCGAGCAGCTTCCTTGGTTAGGAAAGCTTCGATGCTGTCAAAGGTGTCCTGCGTTAGCGCACCGATGTATTCGGCGGCAGCGCGGCTGCCATCCGCATTGATCGGGTACACCGCGACTTCCAGCGGGGAAGTCCAGTCGGTCGCGTCGAGCTTTGCCCGCCAAGTGCCGACTGCCACGCTCAGCAAGACAAGCAATAGAATGAGGATGCGAATGTTGCGAAACACGAGACTACGCGGTCACTAGAATCGTACATTTTGCCAGCACCGCGGATGTTTCCAAAAGTCTCTAAGAGTTTGTGCTCATGCCGGAACTGCCCGACATTGTCGTTTACAAAGAGGCGCTAGCACGGCGCGTGACCGGTGCCACCCTACGCCGCTTGCGCATCATCACCCCGTTTGTGCTGCGCACAGTTGTCCCGCCGGTCGGCGCGATAGAGGGAAAGGCGGTGCGCGGTGTGCGCAGCCTGGGCAAGCGCATCATCATTGAGTTGGAGGGCGACAATTTCATGGTGCTGCATTTGATGATTGCCGGGCGCTTGCGCTGGCTCCCCGCAGGGACCAAGCCGCCGGGCAAGTTAGCGCTTGCCGCCATGGACTTTGATCACGGCACACTGGTCTTTACCGAGGCCGGAACGCGCAAACGAGCATCGCTGCATCTGGCGCAAGGGCAGGGCGCGTTGCATGCCTTTGACATGCAGGGTTTGGACGTGCTGGCGTGTTCAGTGCAGGCGTTCGCCGCGCGCTTGCAGGCGGAGAACCACACGCTCAAACGCGCGCTCACCGATCCGCGCGCGTTCAGCGGCATTGGCAATGCCTATTCGGACGAGATACTGCATCGAGCGATGCTCTCGCCCTTCGCGCATACCCGAGACTTGAGCAAAGTGGAGGTGGAGCGTTTGTTCGAGGCCACGCGCGCCGTCCTGCAAGAGTGGATCGAGCGCTTGCGTGCGCAAACTGGCGGAAAATTTCCGGAGCATGTCACCGCTTTTCGCGCGGAGATGGCCGTGCACGGAAAACACGGGCAACCGTGCCCAGCGTGCGGCGCGCCGGTGCAACGCATCGTCTATGCCGAGAACGAGACCAACTACTGCGCGCGCTGCCAGACCGGCGGAAAGATTCTTGCCGATCGCTCGCTTTCGCGTTTGCTGAAGAAAAGCTGGCCGAAATCAATCGATGAATTGGGCTAGCGCGCGGATGGCCAGGGTGCGGCAAGGCGGCCGGCGATGCCATACACCGCTCGGCGCGGTAACATGCCGCATTGTCCTGTGGAGCATCGCATGAGCGAGGGATCAAAGCGCGTCATCGTTACTGTCATCGGCGAAGATCGTATCGGCATCATTGCCGCGGTTTCGCGCATACTGGCCGATGCAGAGGTCAACATCGTCGACATTTCTCAAACCATCATGCAGGAATTTTTCGTCATGATCATGATGGCGGACATGAAGCGCGCCTCGCTGCCGTTTGAGGAGCTTAAGCGCCATCTCAATGCCAAGGGCGAGGAACTTGGCTTGCGCATCGACGCACAACATGAAGACGTGTTTCGCTTCATGCATCGAGTCTAAGGCGGGCCTATGCGCAATCTGCGTTTTGCCCCCGAGGAGATTATCGAAACCATCAAGATGGTGCAGACGGAGCAGCTCGATATCCGCACCATCACCATGGGTATCAGTCTGCGCGATTGCTGCCATCCTCAGTTGGCGGCGGTGGCGGCGAAGGTCTACGAGAAGATTTGCCGCGTCGCCAGCCGATTAGTTGCAGTCGGCGAGGAGATCGAACGCGAGTACGGCATCCCCATCGTCAACAAGCGCATTTCGGTCACGCCGATCGCACTGGTGGCGGAGAGTGCCGACAGTGACGACTACGTTCTGGTGGCGCAAGCGCTGGACCGCGCCGCGCGCGAGGTTGGTGTCAATTTCATCGGCGGCTTCTCCGCGCTGGTGCAGAAAGGCATGACACGCGGCGATGCGGCGCTGATCGAGTCTATTCCAGCAGCGTTGGCCGGTACCGAGCGCGTGTGCGCTTCGGTGAACGTCGCCAGCACCAAAGCAGGCATCAACATGGACGCGGTAGCGCGGATGGGGCGCGTGGTGGTCGACGCGGCTCAGCGCAGCCGCGATCGCGATGGCCTCGCGTGCGCCAAGCTCGTCATCTTCTGCAATGCGGTTGAGGACAATCCTTTCATGGCGGGCGCCTTCCACGGTATCGGTGAGCCCGAGTGCGTGATCAATGTCGGCGTCAGTGGGCCCGGCGTGGTGTTGCGCGCGGTCGAGCGCGAAGGCACTGGTCTGGACTTGGGCGATCTTGCCTCCGTCATAAAACGCACCGCTTTCAAAATCACGCGCATGGGCGAGTTGGTGGGGCGGGCGGCGTCGGCACGCCTCGGCGCGCCGTTCGGTATTGTCGACTTGTCGCTGGCGCCGACGCCAGCACAGGGCGACAGCGTCGCGCGCATCATCGAGGCGATGGGTATAGAGCGCATCGGCACGCACGGCTCTACCGCCGCGCTGGCTATGCTGAATGACGCGGTCAAGAAAGGCGGCGCGATGGCGTCCTCGCACGTGGGCGGTCTATCGGGTGCGTTCATTCCGGTGAGCGAAGACATCGGCATGATCGAAGCGGCGGCGGCGGGCACGCTGACCTTCGACAAACTCGAAGCGATGACGTGCGTGTGCTCGGTAGGATTGGATATGATCGCGGTGCCGGGCGATACCAGCGCCGAGACCATCGCGGCCATTATTGCCGACGAGGCCGCCATCGGTATGGTCAACCGCAAGACGACTGCGGTGCGCGTGATTCCCGCACCGGGCAAAGGCGTGGGCGACTGGGTCGAGTTCGGCGGGCTGCTGGGGCGCGCGCCGGTGATGCCGATACATACCGAGTCCGCAGCGGCATTCGTGCGCCGCGGCGGGCGAATTCCCGCGCCGTTGCAAGCACTCAACAACTGACCGGGCTAAGGCGCGCGCACCAAGCGCCGGTCGTGCAAGTCTCTCGCTAACCTACTTACGATTTGGAGGACACCATGAAAATCTGCATGATCGGCTCAGGCGCTATGGGCTCCGTGTTCGGCGGCTTGCTGTGCAAAGCCGGCTTCGATGTGACATTGGTCGACCTGCGCGCCGATCACGTCGTGGCGATCCGCGAGCGCGGATTGCGCATAGACGGCGTGCGTGGCGAGCACGTAGTGCGCCCGCCGGTCTCGGTCGATCATGCCGGCCTTGGGCCGTTCGACGCGGCCATCGTGTTCGTCGATTGCAATTCGACGCGGACGGCGGCGGCGACAGCGGCTCAAGTGTTGAAGCCGGACGGGTTTGCGCTCACGTTACAGAACGGCATCGGCAATGTTGAAGCGCTGTCGGAGTGCCTGGGCGAAGCGCGCGTGCTCGCCGGCGTGAGCATGGATAGCGCGAATTATCGCGGCGCGGGGCATGCGTCTTACACCAACCAAGGACCCATCCATTTGGGCGAGCTGGACGGCAAGACCACGTCGCGCGCTCAGGCGCTAGTGGATGCACTCAACAAGGCAGGCTTCAAGGCCAGCTTGACCGATCGCGCGCGCGATTACATCTGGGAAAAATTCACGCTCAACTGTGCGATCAATCCGCTGGCCGCGCTGACGGGTTTGCGTGGCGGCGAGTTCATTCGCATCGCGGAGATCGATGCGTTGCAGGACCGCGTGTTGGACGAAGTGTTCGCAGTCGGCAAAGCCAAAGGCATCCGCTATCCGAATCCCGACCTGCGCGCCTACATCAAGGAACACTGCCACAAGCGCTTCAACCAGCCGTCGATGCTGCAACATGTGACGCAGGGCCGGCGTACCGAAATCGATGCCCTCAACGGCGCGCTGGTGCGCGAGGCAAAAGCATTTGGAATCGCGACGCCTTATAACGAAACCATCGTCGCTCTAATCAAGGGACTGCAGAAACATCGCGAGCAAGTCGTGCATCAACCGCCGATCGACTACCAAAAGTTGGAGGCAGATACCGCGGCAGCGATGGCGCACAAAGGCTAGCGATTCGAGGCGCCGAAAGCGGGTACTGCTTATAGGTTATCTCTATGGCTCAAAATCGACATGTGAGTTAGCTCGATTCTGGTCGGAGTACTAGCACGCCCGGCTGTTAGCGCACGATGATGTGCCGAGTATCATTGCCGCGCACCTGAATCGTGCCGATCTGCCAGGCGGTCTCGCCGCGCAGACGTAGGATTTCGACCGCACGCGCGCAGTCTTCGCGCGGAACGATCAACACGAAACCGATGCCGCAGTTGAACACGCGATGCATTTCTTCTTCCGGCACTTGGCCGTGCTGCTGCAGCCATTGGAATAGCGGCGGGCGCGGCCAGCATTTACCGTCGATGACGGCCATCACATGGTCCGGCAGCACACGCGGCACATTGCCGAGTAAGCCGCCGCCGGTGATGTGCGCCATGCCTTTGACGCGCGTCGACTGCATGAGAGAGAGCACGGTTTTCACGTAGATGCGCGTCGGCTCCATCATAACGTCGCCCAACGCCTTGCCGTGAAAGTCGGCGCTTAGGTCCGGTTGGCTGCGCTCAATGATTTTGCGCACCAGCGAGTACCCGTTGGAATGCGCACCGCTCGAGGCCAGTCCAATGATGGCATCGCCCGCGACGATAGTGCTGCCATCGATGATGCGCTCTTTTTCGACCATGCCGACGGCGAAGCCGGCTAAATCGTACTCACCTTCCGGGTACATGCTGGGCATTTCCGCGGTTTCGCCCCCGATCAGCGCGCAGCCGGCCAGCTCGCAACCTTTGGCGATGCCTTCGATTACCTTAGCGGCAACATCGACGTGCAGCTTGCCGCAGGCAAAGTAATCGAGAAAAAATACCGGTTCGGCGCCTTGCACCAGGATGTCGTTGACGCTCATCGCCACCAGGTCGATGCCGACGCTGTCGTGGCGGCCAAGCTGAAATGCAAGCTTTAGTTTGGTGCCGACACCATCAGTGCTGGCGACCATCACCGGGTTGCGGTACTTCTTGGACACTTCCACCAGCGCGCCGAAGCCGCCGATGCTGGTCAGCACCTCCGGGCGCATAGTGCGCTTGGCGAACGGCTTGATGCGCTCGACCAATTCGTCGCCAGCGTCGATATCGACGCCCGCGTCGCTGTAGGTGAGCGGTTGAGGTTCGAAACCGAGTTCGCTTTGTGTTGGATTGGACATTTGGCTGAGCGCGTGGTGAGGGCGGCGACTTGCCGAGCATCGAGCAAATGCAGGTACACTTGGCTGCCGCAGATACCTGAAATGTTACCCGAAATGAGCGATCTCCGCGCCAACTCGGCGCACTATCTCTGGCTGACGATCGTACTGTTCGCCGCGGGCGGGCTGATCTATATGTTGGGACCGATCTTGGCGCCGTTCATTACCGCCGCCATCCTCGCCTACATTTGCGACCCGCTGGTCGATCGGCTCGAACGGCACAAGTGGCCGCGCGCGCTCGCCACCTCGGTGGTCTTGTTGCTGCTGTTGGCGGTGCTGGTGGTGTTAGTGCTGATTATCCTGCCGGTGTTCTATCGCGAGATTGCGCTGCTCATTGAGCGCTTGCCCGACTTGCTCGCCAAATTAAAGACCTCGCTCGAGCCATGGCTGAAGCGGCAATTTGATATCGAGCTGCAGCTCGATATCGGTCTGCTGAAACAAACACTGACGGACAACTGGAAACAGGCGGGCGGGTTGGCCGGCAAATTATTCACTTCCGTCACGATTGGCGGTTTGGCGGTAGTGGGGTTCTTCGTCAATCTAATTCTGGTGCCGGTGGTGACGTTCTATTTGCTGCGCGACTGGGACAAGTTCATGGCGACTATCGATGCATTGATCCCGCGCCGCTGGCACGAGCGTGTTACCGGCATTGTGCGCGAGATCGATTCCGTGCTGGCAGAATTTTTGCGCGGCCAACTTATGGTGATGCTGATCATGGCGATCTACTACAGCGCCGGCTTGGCCATTGCCGGCCTGCAATTTGCGCTCCCGATCGGCATTATTTCCGGCTTGCTCGTGTTTGTGCCGTTTGTCGGCAGTATTACCGGATTGGTGTTATCGCTGCTCGCGGCGGCGACACAGTTCACCACGCTCGGCGCGTTCGGCGGCGTAACGGCGGTGTTCGTGATCGGCCAATTGATCGAAGGCTACGTCGTCACGCCGCGCTTTGTCGGCGATCGCATCGGCTTGCACCCGGTCGCGGTGATCTTCGCGTTACTCGCCTTCGGTGAGCTGTTTGGTTTCGTGGGCGTGCTGTTGGCGCTGCCCTTGGCCGCCATGATGCTTGTGGGCTTGCGGCATGTGCGCCAGGAGTATGTTGCCAGCAACGTCTACCATTCTTGATATGCTAGTTGGCTATAGGTAGCCGCGCATGATCATCGCGCGCGGCTGCGCTTGGGGAAGCTTGTCGCAGTCATCAGCGCCAATAAGCCGCTGAACCGCTGCTTGGCTGCGCACGTAGTCGGTCGCAAAGGAGCGGATGCGCGGGTGATCCTTCGGGAATAGCTCAGGCTCGGGTGATTGGTTGGGCGCGCCCAAGAGTGCGAGCTTTAAGTCCGGATCACAGGCGGCGTCCGGCAACGGGCGAAACACGGCGCCGCCCGAGGTGCCTTCCGGCATGGTGCAGTTGGTTTCGTATCCGCGCAGATAGTGATAGCCCTTCACCTGGCATCGATCACAAAACAATGCTTGTGGGCGATCACTGAAAGTGTTGAGTTCGCCCGGGTAGCCGCAGGCATAGACGTCCGCGCCGAATTCGGCGGGGTTCACGGAAGCAAATTCGACATGCGCGGATTGCGGCACGCGTGCCTTCAATTTAATGAGGACTTGATCGAACAAATGTACCGGCCGCGACGGATCATACAGCCCGACGTCGACAGGCATCCCCTCGACCGAGTACTTGAATGGCTGTGTGCCATCGTCCGGCACTCCAAACGAAAATGTCACCTCCCGCGCCGGATCGAATTTCACGAGGTCGGGAAACACAACGTGGTAGCTCGTCAAAACGTGGCAAGCCCCGATCAGCGTGCCCGAGCCGGACTTACGCCAGCGCTGGCGCGTCAGCTTAGCCTTGATCGCGATAGCCCCGACGACCTCGAACACGGCGAAGGCGGACAGCTCGCGTGGCACGATGAAACGCTTGTCGTAGCCCGGTGCGGCTTGCGCCGCCTGCACCGCGGCGCTGAGTTCATTTAGCGCAGCGCGGCTGATGCAAGCCGATTCTGCCGCGATAGTTGGGGCGTGGAACGCGCTTAAAGCGATAGCCGTGCAAAGGCTGCGACTGCTTGCGCGGCGTTTGCATTGCGACTGTAGCGTCATCCGGCGAGAAATTTTAGGATCTATGGAGTGATTTTTGTATTATTTCGGCCGTGAGCGCTGCGTCGAAAGGTTTCGCTAGCTTAGCTAGGCGGCGCCATGCTGAAGTCGAAAAGCCTCAAGCCTGCGGTGATCCATTCTGAATTCGGCGCTGCGCTTCATCCCAAGATGGCGGTGCGCAACCTCTGCGCGTCAGGTTGATTGCAGCGCACGCGCTGGCATGTTGCAGCGCGCGCTTTAGCTGATCGTGCTGATGCCGGGTGCCAGGGCGCAGTGCGTCCGCACGCTGCAGCGCGGCGATAAAACCCGCGAAGAAGCAGTCGCCGGCGCCCACGCTGTCCAATACCTTGACCGGTAGCGCGGGCTGAAACACCTCCAAGGAATCGCTCAGCGCCCAGGCGCCCTCCGCGCCGAGCGTGAGCACTACCAAGCGGGCACTATGGCGGATCAGGTCGCGCGCGGCTGCAAGCGGCGCTTTTGTGGTGCTTAGGTAGCGCAAGTCTTCGTCGCTGACCTTGATGATATCGGCGGCGAGCGCCGCGGCCAGTGCCGCCTCGCGGTACAAATCGAGACCGACGCCGAGGCTCTGCGCGACGGCGGGTCGCATGTTCAAATCGATGCTGCACAGCAAGCCGCGCGCGCGCGCCCGTTGCAGCGCGCCGAGCGCCGTATCCGCGTCGGGTGGCACCAACGCCAAGCCGCCGCTATGCAATGCCGTTGCCTCGTGACGCAGTGTGTGTGTTTGTATTTCCGCCGCGCTCAGATCGCGGTCGGCTACCGCGCTTCGATAAAAGCTGTATTGCGGCTTCCCGTCGGTGTCGGTCGCGACAAAAGCGAGCGATGTCGGCTTGCTGGTCGTTTGGCCGAAGTGCAGCGCATCCGAAGCGGCTAGCGTGTCGCGCAGCAAGCGGCCGAAGGCATCGCTAGAGAAGGGATTGAGATAGGCGCTAGGCACCCCTTGCAGTGCCAGCGCGCGAGCGAAATTGTACGGCGCCCCCCCAGCCACTGGGACGAAGCTGCCGTCCGGCTGCTCGACCATGTCGATAAGGGATTCACCAAATACAAGAAACATATTAATAAACAATAGGATGATCAATACAGGCGATTGCTGTCGTAGCAAAGATAGCAGTCGGCGAATAAATAAAGCAAGTTGATTTATTAAAAATTCTCCCTTACCATTCTTGCCGCACTGAATGAGGGCGGAGTCCCGAGAGCCATTCAGTCGTTCTTGCATGCCAACAACGTTTATTGCCTAGGAGGATCGATATGAAAACTAAACTGCTGTGCGCAACGCTGCTAAGCAGCGCAGCATTGGCGGCGCAGGCCGCCGAACCGGTGATCGGTCTGATCACTAAGACCGAAACCAATCCGTTCTTCGTCAAAATGAAAGAAGGCGCGGCCAAAGCCGCCAAAGCCAAGGGCGCTAAGCTGCTCAGCGGCGCGGGCAAGCAAGACGGCGACAACGCCGGGCAAGTAACGCACATGGAAAATATGATCACTGCCGGCGCGAAAACTATCTTGATTACGCCGAGCGACTCCAAGGCGATCATCCCTTCGATCAAAAAAGCACGCGATGCCGGCGTCATGGTGATCGCGCTCGATAGCCCGACCGACCCTGCCGATGCCACCGATGCGCTGTTTGCGACCGACAACTTCAAAGCGGGCTTGCTCATCGGCCAATACGCGAAGGCTGCCATGAAAGGCAAGCTGGCCAAGATCGCGACGCTCGATCTGTTCCCCGGCCATCCGGTCGGCGCGCAGCGCCACAACGGTTTCCTGGTCGGCATGGGATTGTCGAAAGTCGACGCCAAAACCAACGAACTCGATATGCCTGCGGATGTAGTGTGCGCGCAAGACTCATTCGGCGATCAAGCCAAAGGCCAGACGGCGATGGAAAACTGCCTGCAAAAAAACCCGGACATCAATCTTGTCTACACCATCAATGAGCCTGCTGCCGCTGGCGCCTACCAAGCGCTGAAGTCCGCCGGCAAAGAGAAGAGCGTCATGATCGTTTCCGTGGACGGCGGCTGCGCCGGAGTGCGTAACGTGAAGAGCGGTGTAATCGCGGCAACGTCACAGCAGTACCCGCTTAAGATGGCGGAGCTCGGAGTTGAGGCTGGCGTGGAGTACGCGAAAAGCGGCAAGAAGGTCTCCGGCTACACCGATACTGGTGTGACTTTAATTACCGACAAGCCGATGGCGGGGGTCGAAAGCAAAGACACCAAATTCGGTCTGGGCGCTTGCTGGGGTAAATAACCGCTGTTTAGAAGAGTTGGAGTAGTCCCACAACAGCAAACCATCATAGCGGCTACGGCAGTCGTAGCCGCTATGTCGCCGCATAGGAGCGTCGATTCCGCCGTGTCCGCTACTTCAAGCGCTTTGCCTGCAACGAGTTGGCGCGAACGTATGCCGCCGATTTCCAGCTTTGGACCGTTTATCGCGCTATTGCTCGCGTGCGTGTTTTTTTCGTTTCAATCCGAGCGCTTTCTCAGCGGGCAGAATTTTTCCTTGATCCTGCAACAGGTGATGGTGGTGGGCGCCATTGCCATCGGTCAGACGTTGATCATTCTCACCGCCGGCATCGATCTTTCTTGCGGCATGATTATGGCGCTCGGTTCGATCGTCATGACCAAGTTCGCCGTCGATCACGGCATGGACCCTTATTTGGCCATCGCCTGCGGCCTGGCGGTGTGCACGCTATTCGGCTTTCTCAACGGCGCGCTCATCACCTTCATCAAGCTGCCGCCGTTCATTGTCACGCTCGGCACGCTCAACATCGCGTTTGCCATTACACAGATCTATTCTGAAGCGCAGACCGTCTCCGGTCTGCCGGAGCCGCTCACCTTTCTCGGCAATACCTTCAAGATCGGCGACACTGCGGTGACCTACGGCACCGTGTTGATGTTGGGGTTGTACTTCGTCGCCTGGTACGTGCTGCGCGAAACTGCGCCGGGCCGGCATATTTACGCTTTGGGCAACAATCCGGAAGCTGCGCGGCTGATGGGCATCAACACCAGGCGGCAATTCATCACCGTCTACACCTTGGCCGGGCTGATCTACGGCGTGGCTGCGCTGCTGCTCGTTTCGCGCACCGGTGTCGGCGATCCGAATGCAGGACAAACTGACAATCTCGACAGCATTACCGCGGTCGTGCTCGGCGGCACCAGCTTGTTCGGCGGGCGCGGCGTGATTTTAGGCACGCTCATCGGCGCGCTCATCGTCGGCGTGTTTCGCAACGGCTTGACGTTGATGGGCGTGGCCTCGGTTTACCAGATCTTGATTACCGGCATCTTGGTAATTCTAGCCGTCACCACCGACCAACTTTCGCGGCGCAAAGGCTGACCATGGTCACGGCGACACCGGTTTTGCAAGCGCGCGGGCTGATTAAGCGCTACGGTCATGTCACGGCGCTCGACGGCGCGGATTTCGATCTATTGCCCGGTGAAATACTCGCGGTCATCGGCGACAACGGAGCCGGCAAATCGACGCTGATCAAAGCGCTGTCCGGCGCTTTGGTTCCGGATGAGGGCGAAATCCGCCTCGACGGCAAACCGGTCAAGTTTCATAGCCCGAACGACGCGCGGCGCGAGGGCATCGAGACCGTCTATCAAGACTTGGCTGTCGCCCCGGCGATGACGATCGCCGAAAACTTGTTCCTCGGGCGAGAACTGCGCAAGCCCGGCGTGCTGGGCCGGCTACTCGGTTTGTTGGACAAAAAGCGCATGCTTGCCGAGACGATCAATCACATGAAAGATTTGCAGATCGGCATACGCTCGATGAAGCAGGCGGTGGAAACACTCTCGGGCGGGCAGCGGCAAGGTGTCGCGGTAGCGCGCAGCGCAGCGTTCGCGCGCCATGTGGTCATCATGGACGAGCCGACCGCCGCCCTCGGCGTGAAAGAGTCGAACATGGTGCTGGATTTGATCCGGCGCGTGCGCGATCGCGGGCTGCCGGTCATACTGATCAGCCACAACATGCCGCATGTGTTCGACATCGCCGATCGCATTCACATCGCCCGCCTCGGCAAGCGCGCCGCGGTCGTGAATCCGAAAAAAATCGCGATGTCGGATACCGTCGCGGTGATGACCGGCGCCAAGCGTCCGGAAGAGTTGTCCCCGGACATGCTCGCCTAGCCGTATGAACGACATACGCTCGCCGCTCGCGGCGCCGCTGCGGCGCCCGGTCGGTTCCAATCACGTCGGCATGCGTCAGTTCAATGAGCGCATTGTGCTGCAGGCGATTCGCTTGCACGGTGCCCTACCCAAAGCGGAGGTCGCACGCTTGACACGCCTCAGCTCCCAGACTGCTTCGGTCATCATCAACGGACTGCTCGAGGATGGGTTGGTCATCAAGCAGTCGCCGCAGCGCGGGCGTGTCGGGCAGCCGTCGGTGCCTATCGCACTCAATCCGGACGGCGCTTTTACGCTCGGCATCAAAGTCGGGCGACGCAGCTTAGATGTGCTGGCGATGGATTTCGTCGGACAGGTGCGCCATCGCGAAGTGCTTGGCTACGATTATCCCGATCCCGAAGTTATTTTCCCGGCCATCGAGCGCAAGCTTGAGCTCGTTGACGCGCAACTGCGCGGGCATGCCGACCGCTTAGTCGGTGTCGGCGTGGCTGCCCCGCTGTGGCTTGGCGGTTGGCGCGACGTGCTGGGGGCACCAGCGAGCGTCATGGCGGCGTGGAACGAGATAAACATTCACGAGCGCATACAGGCGATGACGGAACTGAGCGTCGAATTCGCCAAGGACACCTCCGCCGCCTGCGCCGCCGAGCTCGTCGTGGGGCAGGGCCGCGCGCTGCGCAATTTCCTGTACTTATTCATCGGTACTTTCATCGGTGGCGGCTTGGTGATCGATGGCCATCTTCACCTCGGCCCGCGTGGCAACGCCGGCGCAGTCGGATCGCTGCCGCTTGGCGCCGTTCTTGGGGCCGAGCCGATCCAACTGTTGCACAAGGCTTCCGGCATAGTTCTGGAGCAAGCCTTCAAAGATGCCGGCGCGCCGGGCGTGGCGGCACACGACGAGCGCGCGCTGTCTTCAGACTTGCGCGCGCTAACCGACACTTGGTTGGACGGCGCCTGTCCGGCGCTGGCACTGACTATCGCCAGTTCGACCGCGATGCTCGACCTCGACGCGGTCGTCATCGATGGCTCGCTCGATCGCGCGCTCATCGACCACGTTATTCAGCGCACCGAGCAGACGCTAAACGGTTACAGTTGGGAAGGTATTTCGCGGCCGCGCTTGCTGCCCGGCAGTATCGGCGCCGACGCGCGCGCGATGGGCGGCGCGATCTTGCCGCTGTACACGAATTTCGCGCCGACGCACGAGCTATTCCTCAAGGCTGAACCGCTTTCGACTCTATCGTAACCAGGTACTCCGTATAGAGTAGCTGATCAATCGAACACAATGGAGAGCAACCAGCGTATCCTACTCGGGGGTATGGGTGTCGTCTAAGTCTACCGGAATGAATGGTTCAGTACCGGTCGCCACCCAGCGCCCGAATAGCTTTACGTACAACGCGTTGCCGACATTGGGAAATTGTTCAATGCCGCCGCTCACCGCATCCAGTTGTTCGGCGGACAACATGGCAGTATTGAGTTGATTCGCCGCCTTGGTAATGTTTGTGTTCATGCTCATCGGGTATCTCCTGTTAGAAAGTAGCGCCAAGGCTATGGTCTTGACGCACTGGGAAGTTAGTCTTGCGCGCTCGCGTTGGCTATCCCGCGAAAGCGGTCGCGATTCGCGCAAACTGGTTAAGCCATTTGGGATAGACCAAGAGCTAAATGACTTTCTCGAGCCGCGCGTGATATTCCGCACGCGGGCACGGCATGGTGTCAAAGCTGCGCCGTAATCAGTGCGATACCGAGTATCAAGAGAAGAATGCCGAGCGATTCTTTGCCGGAGATTTTCTCCTTGAAGATGCGCCACGATACCGCGTAGCCGTACAGCACTTCCACCAACGCAAGCGTGCGCACGTCGGCGGCGTTGCGCATGGCGAACGCAGTGAACCATCCGAACGAAGCCAGCGCGCCGGCGAAGCCGGCCAACAGCGAGGTGCGCCATTCGCGCATGATCGTTCGCATGGCTTGCGGTTGGCGCCAAGCCAAATAGCCGCCGAGCAACACGCTCTGTATGGCTTGCGCCCACACCAATACATACGCCCCCGCCAGCCACGGCGCCATCGGCCCGAGCTTGAGCGCCGCCGCCCGGTAGCCGATGGCGGAAATCGCAAAGCCTGCCCCCGATCCGATGCCGAGCAATGCCGACGGCGAAAGCCAAGCGCGTGCGCCGGCGGCCGCGGGCGCCACAGACAGCAGCATGACTCCGATCGAGGCCAATAAAATCGCTACTGCCGACAACGCCGTTACATGCTCTCCTAGAAGCACGGCAGAAAACACCGCAACCTGTAACACCTCGGTCTTGGAGTAAGCGACGGCGACGATGAAGCTGCGCCGTTGCATGCCGGCGAGCAGCATGGCGGTGGCGGCAAGTTGCGCAATAGCGCCACCCAGGACCCAGACGAAGAAGCCCGCGTTGGGCTGCGGCAACAATCCGGCGATTGCGCTGGTGATCGCCAAGGCCAGCAGCGCGAACGGCAGCCCGTAGATGAAACGTACTGACGTCGCCGCCAGCGTGCCTGCTGTTTTCGTCAAATTCTTCTGTGCGGCATTGCGCACCGTTTGCGCCGCCGCGGCAGCGAATACGATCGGTATCCAAATCCAGGAAGCGCTATTCATTGATTGTCGACAAATTCTTGTTGAGTTCTTGCATGAGTGAGCTCGCTCGAACATGCAGCGCGTAGCGCTGCTCCAATGCCGTATCTGAGCGTGGTTCAATCGTGCTGCTCGGCGGCAAAGATAGTTGCGGCAAGTCGGCAGGGCGCCAGTGGTCTGAAGCCAGCCCCGCGAGCAGCGCGGCGCCGCGGGCGGAAGCGTGCGCGGCTGCGCTGGCCGGCGCGAAGCTCAATGCTGTGCCAAGCGCATCCGCGAGCAACTGCCGCCACCAGGGATGCAGCGATCCGCCACCCGCTAGGCCTAGTGTACTGGGCCGGTGCCCCGCACCCTGTAGCGCAGCGAAACCGGCGCGCAGCGTAAACGCAACGCCTTCGAACGCCGCGCGCATCATCATCGCTTTGGTGGTCGCTCCCGTCAGGCCGAGCCATGTGCCGCGCGCTTGAGCGTCCATGAGCGGCGTGCGCTCGCCGGCGAGATAAGGCAGAAACACAATACTGCCGGACTGTTCTTGTGCGGCCGCAGCGTATGCGGCGTCCCAATCTAGGCCGAGCATCGCGCGCGCCCATTCCAGCGCCGAGCCGACGTTGAGCATCGCAGCCATCACGTACCACGGTGCAAACGGTTGCGGCGCGGCGCTGCGGAAAGTGTTGAGGCTCGCTTCATACGCCGGTCGCCGTGCACGCATCACGACGATCTGACCGCCGGTGCCGGTGGTGAGTTGCGCCTCGCCGTCGTGCAGCAGACCGCTGCCGAGCGCCGCCGCCGGGGTGTCGCCGGCGCCGACGGCCAGTGCTATGCCATCGCGCAGTCCCAGCGCCTGTGCCGCGGCCTTATCGAGTTCTCCCGCACGCGCGTGCGCGGGCTTCACCTGCGGCAGCCAATCTGCGCGCAAGCCCAGCGCCTCGATGTGTTGCTTCGACCAGGCGCCATCGATATCGGCAAGCAGCGTCGCACTCGCATCGGATGGGTCTGTAGCGACGTTACCGCCCATCCTGAAGCGCAGCCAATCCTTTGGCTGCAGCGCCCAGCGCGCGTCGCGATAGACGTCTGGCTCATGCCGTTGCAACCACAGCAGACTGGCGGCCGCCATGCCGGCGCTCGGGCGATTGCCGCAAACTGTCGAGGTCTCCGGTGGGAAGCGCGCCAGCTCGCTGCTTGCACGCAAATCCAGCCACAGAATGGCGGGGCGCAATGCACGCGCGCGCGCGTCGCTCAGCACTGCCCCGTGCATTTGCCCGGAGAAGCCGACGGCGCGCACACGATGGCGCTGCGCCTCATCGAGTTGCTGCACCGCCCGGACCGTAGCCCGCCACCATTGCTCCGGATCGGTCTCTGCCCAACCCGCGTGCGAACGCTCGACCGCGTAGTGATGATGCGTTACTGCAGCAACATCGCCGTTCGCGTCGATTAGCGCGGCCTTTACCGAGCTGGTGCCTAGATCGAGACCGAGAAACATGCAGCGCAGGACATGGATGTAGCGGACTAGCGGTGCCGGTGCATACCGGAAGAAGACCAAAGGATACGGCACAATATCGCATCGGCGAAACGAACGCATAGAAAAAGGGAGATCATCGATGCGGCTTTCCACCATTCACTGGCAAGGCAATGAGCAAGCTGCGGTAGTCACCGCGCGCGGACTGGTTCCAGTCGCGGCAATCAATCGGGAGCACGGCAAAGCGTGGGCGACCAATCTGTTCGACTTGATTGGCGCTGGGATTCACGGCGAGTTACTAGCGGAGGCTGAGCGCACCAGCACGGTGGTTCCGCCTTCCGAGGTGCGTTACGGCCCGCTGTACCGGCACCCGCGCAAGATTTGGGGCATCGGCCTCAATTATCGCGACCACGCGCAAGATTTGAGCGCGCCGTTTCCGACCGAGCCGGCGTCGTTCATGAAAGGCGATCACACTATCATTGGACCGGGCGAGGCTATTGTGCTGCCGCCCCAGTCCGAGCGCGTCACCGCCGAGGCGGAAATCGGCGTCATCATCGGCAAGACTTGCCGCGACGTGGCCGAAGCAGACGTGCGCGAGGTGATCGCCGGCTATTGCCTGATCATCGACATGACGGCGGAAGATATCTTGCAGAAGAACCCACGTTTTCTCACGCGCTCGAAGAACTTCGACACCTTTTTTTCCTTCGGTCCCGAATTGATTACGCCGGATGAAGTGCCGGATGTGCTCGGCTTAACCGTGGGTACCTACAACAACGGCAAGTTGCACCGCGAGAATCAGGTGCGCAACATGGCTTTCCCGCCCGATTACCTAGTGTCGTTCCATTCGCAGGTCATGACGCTGTATCCCGGAGACATCATCAGCACCGGCACGCCGGGGGCGGCAATCATCAATGACGGTGATGTGACCGAGTGCCGGATCGGCGGTTTGGGTGTGTTGAAGAATCCGGTGCGGGCGCGAGCTTAGTAAAACCGGATAAAGCGCACGCATTCTGTAGTCCTATGAGGCTAGCTTCGGCTAGGGATTGCGAATGCGCGAACCGCCACCTGGATTCATCACGTCGCGCTGGTAGTTTTCGATGCGATTGAGATAATCTTGGTGCTCGGCGCGCGATTGGCTGGAGATGGAGTCGTATGCGTCCGCCAGGGACCAATCAGGCTGCGCTATTGCAGGGGTTGACCCGATATCGCTTCCAGAGCTTCTGCCATAGCGCAAGCGTTGAAATAAGCGCACAAAATTGGCCGATACCGGTTTGCGGCCTTCCGGGCTGTCTTCCCAGCGCATAGTGATTGTATGGTTCAACGGAAGTTCTGGCAGCAGGGACGTATACACGGCAACTATCGGGTTGCTTGACGAGCGGTGAAAGGTCGCTTCTAGCTGGCATCGATAGTCGTTGTTTTCTTGCTCGCAGCGCGCATCGGCTACACTCAACCAATAAGTGACGAGTTCCGATCCGATCACCGGCAGCAGCACAGTAGTGGCGCGGTCGTTGACCGGTTGCGTATCGCCAGGGTGCACTGTTTCGATGGCATTTAGCCAGGCGTTATAGATGTCCTCGACAATTGGCGTTGCTTTGGCCGCGGCGCGAGCTTCGCGCGCCGCCTTGCGGCGTGCGCTATAAGCCTTGGCTTCTTCCGCCTGCCGCGCGAGTTCCGCCCGCTCGACGGCTTCTTCCGATTCGCGCAATGCGATCAATGCGGCGCGCCGCTGGCGCAGCGTCTGCTGCAAGGCTTCGTCTTGGGAGGTCAGTTGTGCAAACGCAGGGTGAGCGGCCCCCAGGCGGATGATTGCGTCGAGTTCGGATTCGTAGCGAGCGCTCTCGGCAGCGCGGCGCAACATCGCTGCACCGCCCGCGTAAGTTTTAGCAAAACGCCGGCTTAGTTGTTCGTCGGCCGCTTTCCATGCAGCGGCCTGCCGCGTTGCGCCCCAGGCTTGAAAATCACCTAGCAAGCAGGCGCGCAACTGGTCATGCAGCAGCAGCGCTCCTTGCGCGAGCACGGGTAGTGGGTGAGCGTCGCTGTCGAGCTTGGCGACGGCTTGCACGTATAAACGCGTCATCAAAGCGAAGTGCCGGGCCGCCAGCTGTTGAGTTTGCGTAGGATCAGAATTGATTTCGCGCTCGCGCAACTCTGCGATCTGCGCATCGATTTGTTGCAACCGCTGACGTAGGGTGGCCGCGTTGCCGCGCGAAGCGCGTGCCATCGCATGCAATAAACTTGAATTGGCTGCATGATCACGGATCCCAGCGCGGCGCAAGTCCTCGACCTCTTTGCGTAAACGCACTACCTCCGCATCGGCCTCTTCCTGTACTTGTAGCGCTGTTAGCGCCTGGGCACGCTGCGCATCGAGCGAGGCCGCTGCGCTGACTGGTTGAGTTAACGCTTGTGGCACCGCACGCCGATACTCCTTTGCCCAGAACAGAGTGTTGGGGTCGAGTAACCACTCATCACCGGGTAGGCGGTTGCCAGGCACTGCTCCTTGCGAACACGAGCGGTCCCGGCGGCCGATAGGGGCGACTGTCGCACGCAATGCTTCCCATGATCGCGGTTCAAGTTGCAGTTCTTCAGCGGCAAGAGCAGGCGCAGTGGGAAGTGCCGCACGAGCAGATGCAGCAGCCGCTGCCGCAGCTTCGGAAGGCTCGGCCGCCGTTTTTGCTCTTGAGGGAGCGGTTGCGTCTGCCGCATTGCACGTGGGCAATTGCATGCATTGTGCTGTGCATTGACGCGCGAAGTTGGCGCGCTCCACCCCTGCGGGAGGCTGCTGTGTTCTGCAAAAGGACAAGCATGTGCGGGCGTCTGCTCGGCAAGTCAGCGGTGACGATTGAGAGAGTCCGCTAATTGAGTGGCATGAAATCAAAATCGCGCAAGCGCTGCGCACTAGACGCAAAGTCCACAGATTCACGAATGCGTTCATGTTCTAAACAACCACGCCCGCGTCCCGCGGGCAATTTCTTGCATTAGGATGCCGCGAATCCTACCAGGATCGTCCGGTCTACTGTTGCGTGCTGACCGTCGGCATGCCCTCTAGCAGAAGGAGCTAGCAACTGCGACCAATGTATAGGTTCCGGCCTATTCTTCCAACAAACTCCGCAGCATCCAAGCCGTTTTCTCATGCACTTCCAAACGCTGCGTCAGCAGATCCGCCGTGGGCTGATCGTTGGCTTTCTCAACCACGGGGAAGAGGTCGCGGGCGGTGCGCGCCGTCGCTTCTTGTGCCGCAACGAGCAGGCGGATCATGTCGGTGGCTTTGGGCACGCCATCCGGCTCTTTGATCGATGCGAGTTTGACAAATTCTTTGTAAGTTCCGGGCGCCGGATGGCCTAGTGCGCGGATTCGTTCGGCAATCAAGTCGAGGGCATTCCATTGCTCCGTGTATTGCGCCATGAACATCAGGTGCAAGGTGTTGAACATCGGCCCGGTGACGTTCCAGTGGAAATTGTGCGTCATCAGATAAAGCGTATAGCTGTCGGCCAGCAATGCGGATAGCCCGCGTGTGATCTTTTCGCGGCCATCGGCGCTGATGCCAATATCGATGGCTGGGGTCTTGCCCTGCATACTCTTTTTCGCTTTCATGCTCAAATCTCCTTGTTGGCGGAAGGACGGCGTTTGCCTTCGCGTGAATCGATACTCTCAAAAGAACAAGACATTGTCGAGTTCGCCTTAGTTCCACAAATCAATGACCTGGCAGGCCATGGGCGCGTTCCGACGCCTCTTGCGCGGACTTTGATCTGGATCAAACGATGGCAGGCCGCTCGATGTTGGAATGGCGCAAATTAAAGGAGCGAACAAGCAAGTCGGACGCGTTCGGTTTGTTTGGCAGTACCTGGCGGCGGTAGCGGCTATCTTAGCTGGGGCGCTGATCACCAATGACATGGCACATGGTGCCGAACCAGCGCAGGTGCTGGTAGCGTGCGTTGCTAAGCTGACGGCCGCACACTAGACGCGGCGTCGTGCCCTTGGTGTGCGCTCCACCAGGCTAGCGCGCTTCAAGTGCAGTGACCAGGCGCTCCAGCGCCGTCCGCAGTGTCGCGGGCTCCGCGGCAAAGCACATCCTCAAATGCCCCTCGCCCTCCGGGCCAAACGCAATGCCGGGGGCTAAACCGACGCCGATTTCGTTCACGAGCCGCTTGGCCAGCGCCAAGCTGTCGCGCTCGCCTTCGATGGCGAAAAAGGAATAGAAGGCGGCTTGCGGGTTTGGCGCGCGCACACGCGGCGCAGCGGAAAGCAACTGCGCAACCAGATCGCGCGCCGCGCGGTAACGCGCCACCGATTGTGCGACGAACCGCTCGCCGCGCTGCAAGGCAACGATGGCGGCATATTGCGCAAACTCGGTCGCACAGGACGTGTTGTACTCGATAACGTTCGGTAGCAACCGGTCCCAGCCGTTCGGTGTGACCAGCCAACCCAGGCGCCAGCCGGTCATTGCCCACGCCTTGGAAAAGCTGTTCACGACCACCAAGCGATCTTCCGCGTGCGCGAGATCCAAGAACGAGGGCGCCACCGGCTTAGCGGGGTCGCCAGCAAAGTACAAGCGCGAATAGACTTCATCGGAAACCAGCCAGGCGCCGAGCTTGCGGCAGCGTTCCAACACGGCGCGCTGGCTGGCTTGATCGAGCACGAAGCCGGTGGGATTGTTGGGCGAATTGATCCACACCACTTTGGTTTTAGCGGTAATGGCATCGAGCAAGCGATCGAGATCGAGCCGCCACAAACCGTCGCGCAATTGCAGCGGCACCGTCGCCAACTGCGCGTTGAGAATGCGCGGTATCTCGCCAATGTTGGGCCAGTGCGGCGTGAGCACGACCGCCTCGTCGCCCGGATCGAGCAAATTTTGCGCCGCCAGCATCAGCGCGCTGACGCCCGATGATGTTACGGCGATGCGCTGCGTGTCGATCGGCGCGGGCGGGCGATGCAAGTCATTCAAGTAGGTGGCAAGCGCGGCGCGTAGCGGCGCGATGCCGAGATTGTGCGAGTACTTCGTCTTGCCCGCGCGCATGGCATCGACCGCGGCTTCGACGATGAAATCCGGCGTGGGCAGATCGGGCTCGCCAAACCACAGCGCGATGACGTCTTTGCGATCCATCGCCGCGTTAGCCACCTCGCGAATGCGCGAGGGCATGAGCGCCAAGATTTGGTTGCGCGGCAGGTTTTGCGCCGAGGTAGCGGCGGATTCGAGTGGAGCGTTCATCGAGCGTGGCAATGGTTAGCGCGGCACATGCCCGAGATTGTTCCACAAGATGTACGCGCCGAGGAGAAACAGGGCGCCGCCAAATACCCGCCTAAGTAATGCTCCATCAATGAGATTGGATGTTGCTGCTCCGAAAATGCTGCTAATAGTACCGATCCCGGCAAAGATGAAAATGAGTTGCCAGTCGAGCGCAAGGCCGTGCTGACGCAGGATATCGAGGTACTTAACAAACCCCGTGGTGGCGTTGAGCGCGATGATCGCCAGGCTCGTGCCGATAGCCGTCTGCATGCTCAATCCGCCGAGCAGCACCAGAGTAGGAATAATCAAGAAGCCGCCGCCGACGCCGATCAGGCCAGTCAATAGCCCGACCAGCGTGCCGTCCAGCGCGATGCTTCCGCCGGTGCGACGCCTTGGTGCGAGCTTTCGTGCGCGCAAATTCATTCTTGGCGGGCGCAGCATAAAGCCGGCGGCAAGCAGCATGACTACCGCGAAAAGAATCAGTTGCAAAGTCGAAGCGACGAAGTTCGACAGCCACGCGCCCGCATAACTGCCGGCCATGCTGGGCAAGCCGAAGAGCGTCACGTAGCGCCAAGAGATCTGTTTACGCGCGAAGTAGATGCACGCGGCGACGGCGCTGATACTGCCGACGATGGCCAGCGAACCGGCGATCGCCACACGTTCGGGTTGGCCGACAAGATACACCAGCACCGGCACGGTAAGAATCGAACCGCCGGAGCCGAGCAGTCCCAGCGTCAGCCCGATAGCCAGCGCTCCTAGAAGCGCTGACCACGTCATCGCCGCTTGCCGCTCCCGCGCGGGCTCGGGACGGCGCAGTAATGGCCTTGCAACGCCTTGAGCACGTCCAGCCAGGGTCCGGGCGTGACGTGGTAGTAGACCGATAGCCCTTCACGGCGCGTCGTCACCAAGCCGTGCTCGCGCAATACGGCCAAATGTTGCGATAGCGCCGACTGGCTCAAGCCGACATGCTGCTCCAATTGGTTGACCGGCCGTTCGCCATCCACCAACAGGCACAACACCAGCAGCCGCGCCGGATGTGCCAGGCGCTTGAGCAATTCCGCCGCATCGCCGGCGTGGTGCTGCATTTGGTCGGCGAGAGGTAATGTCTTATTGGCGGCGGGCATAAATCAGCTTGTGGCAGAGAGGTTGTTACGATCATTATATTAGAGTTGACTAAATTAGAAAACACTAATATATTTGCTGCAAATGGAGAGGTAATCGCACCATGCAACCTACAGTTACCGATTTTTTCCACGACGCCACCGGGACATTCAGTTATGTGGTGGCTGACGCCGCGACGCGCGAGGCTGCGGTGATCGATGCCGTGCTGAACTACGATCCGCGCACGGCGCGCACCTCCACGCAATTCGCCGATCGCATCGTCGCTCACGCGCGTGAGAACAATTTGCGCGTGCGCTGGGTGCTGGAAACGCACGCCCACGCCGACCATGTCTCGGCGGGCGCCTATCTTCGCGACACCTTCGGCGCGCAGTTGGCGATCGGCTCCGGCATCAGAAAAGTGCAAGCCGCGTTCAAGCAGATCTTCAATTTAGGCGAGGATTTCAAGCCGGACGGCAGCCAATTCGACCGCCTGTTGCAAGACGGTGAAACCCTCACGATCGGTACTTTGCCGGTGCGCGTGCTTGCCATGCCCGGGCACACCAACGACAGCATTGCCTACGTGGTGGGGAACTGCGCCTTCATTGGCGACACCTTATTCGCCCCGGACGTTGGTTCGGCGCGCTGCGATTTCCCGGGCGGCGACGCGCGGCTGTTGCATGCTTCGGTGCAAAAGCTCTATCAGCTGCCCGAGTCCACGCGGCTGTTTTTGTGTCACGACTACCCGCCCGGATCGCGCTTGCCGCGATGCGAAGTGAGCGTCGCGGAGCAACGCCTCAGTAACCTGCACCTGCGTGACGGCATCAGCGCCGATCAATTCGTCTCAATGCGGGTAGCGCGCGACCGTGGATTGGAAGCGCCGAATCTTATTTTGCCCGCGATCCAGATGAATATACGCGGCGGCCGCAAACCACCGCCCGAAGCGAACGGCACCTCGTATCTCAAGCTTCCGGTGGACACCTTGTGAAGTCTTGCCTTTGGTTGATATCCGTCAAGGCGTCCGCATGGTCGATTCGATAGATTGCACCACTGTGAAGGTTTTCGTGAAACGAGAGATCTTGATCGCCCTCGGCTTTTTAGCGGCGCTGAGCGCCGCTGCGATCGCGCAAACGCCGACAGACGTTGCCACGGCGGTCGCGCAGTTGCGCGATGTGGAACAGACCTATGTGGCCGACGGCGTGGTCGAGGCGGTGCGGCAATCTACTGTCGCGGCGCAGATATCCGGGCGCATCGTGCAGATCAACTTCGATGTCGGCGACTACGTCAAAGAGGGGCAAGTGATCGTGCGCATCGACGAGCGCGAAGTTAGCCAGGCCCTGGCCGGCACGCAGGCACAAGTTGCGCAGGCCCAGGCCAATTTGTCGCAGGCCAAAGCCAATTTCGAACGGCAGCGCTTGCTGTTCTCGCAGAAGTTCATCAGCCAGGCGGCGATGGACCGTGCCGCGGCCGATTACAAAGCGGCGCAAGCACAAGTTGCGGCCACGCTTGCGAGCGCGGGGCAGGCGGCGACGACCAAGGGTTTTGCCGTGGTGGTCGCGCCTTATAGCGGCGTAGTCGCGACGCGGCACGTCGAAATCGGCGAGATGGCAGCACCCGGCAAACCGCTGATGACCGGCTTCGATCCGAGCGGGCTGCGCGTCGTCGCCAATGTGCCGCAATACAAACTCAACGAGATTAGTTCCAAGACTCAGGCGGCGGTCGACATACCCGCGTTGGGTAAGTGGATCAACGCGAGCGCGGTGACGGTCCTCCCGATCTCCGACCCGCATACCTTGACCACCAAGGCGCGGCTGGACCTGCCGCCGGATCTGAAAGGCGTATTCCCGGGCATGTTCGCGCGCGCGCATTTCGTCGTCGGCCGTGCGACCAAGTTAGTCATCCCGAACGAAGCTGTCGTCAGGCGCAGCGAAGTCACGGCGGTTTACGTGTTGCCGGAGAAAGGGCAGGCGCAGTTGCGACAAGTGCGGCTGGGCGTTGCTGCCGGCAAAGACGGTGTCGAAGTGTTGGCCGGATTGCGCCCGGGCGAGCGTGTCTCGCTCGACCCGGTCAAGACCGGCATGGCGCTCAAGCAAGCCGTGCAGTAGCGCGCGGCGACTAACCCAAGCCGCAATTCTGCGGCCCACATGAGGAGAGAGCAATGGCACACGTTGTCGTTATCGGTGCAGGCATCGGCGGCATGCCGATGGCTTACGAGATGCGCGAGAAGTTGGGAGCGGCCGGTCGAGTGACGGTTATCGGCAACGGGCCGAATTTTCACTTTGTACCGTCCAATCCGTGGGTCGCGGTGGGCTGGCGCAAGCGCGAAGATATCGAGTTCGCAGCAGCCCCCTTCCTCGATAAGCACGGCATTGCCTTCAATCCGGCGGGCGTCAAACACGTGCATGCGCAGCGCAATCAAGTCGAATTGAACGACGGCGCCATGCTGGACTACGACTATCTGGTTGTGGCCACTGGGCCCAAACTCGCTTTCGACGAGGTCGACGGATTGGGGCCAAATGCTTACACACAGTCCATTTGCCATGTCGATCACGCCGTGCGGGCGGGCGAGCAGTGGTCGCGCTTCGTCGCTGACCCAGGGCCGATCGTCGTTGGTGCAGTGCAAGGGGCGTCGTGCTTCGGCCCGGCCTATGAGTTTGCCTTCATCATGGAAACGGATCTGCGCCGGCGCAAGATCCGCGACCGCGTGCCGATGACTTTCGTGACCGCCGAGCCATACATCGGTCATCTCGGTCTGGGCGGTGTCGGCGACTCCAAGGGCATGTTGGAAGCGGCGCTGCGCGAGAAGCATATCAAGTGGATCTGCAACGCTAAGGTCGATCGCATCGAAGCGGACAAAATGTTCGTCACCGAATTCGACGAAAGCGGCAAAGAGAAGAAAAAGCATGAGCTGCCGTTCAAGTACTCGATGATGCTGCCCGCATTTAAAGGCCCGGACGCGGTCGCCGGCATCGAGGGTATGATCAATCCGCGCGGGTTCGTGCTGATCGATGAGTTCCAGCGCAATCCGAAATACAAGAATATCTACGCGGTCGGTGTCTGTGTGGCCATCCCGCCGGTGGAGGTGACACCGGTGCCCACCGGCACACCCAAGACCGGTTACATGATCGAGTCCATGGTGACGGCTGCGGTCGCGAACGTCGCGGCTGCCGCGCAAGGCAAAGATCCTACGGAGCGTGCAACTTGGAATGCGATCTGTCTCGCGGATATGGGCGACACCGGCATCGCATTCGTGGCGTTGCCGCAGATTCCACCGCGCAATGTGAACTGGTTTGCCGAGGGGAAATGGGTGCACTTGGCCAAAGTCGCCTTTGAAAAATATTTTATCCGCAAGATGAAGAAGGGTACTTCCGAACCTATCTACGAGAAGTATGTGTTGTCCGCGCTAGGCATCAAGAAGCTGCGGGACGGACATCAAACCACCGCCACGCCGAGGTAATGGTCTAACGTGGGTATCTCCGGCCGCACCGCGGCATTCTTCCTCAAGTCCCAGCTCACGCCCCTATTGGCGCTGCTGGGCATGCTGCTTGGCTTATATGCCGTGCTGGTGACGCCGCGCGAGGAAGAACCACAGATCAACGTGACCATGGCCAATGTGTTCATTCCGTTTCCCGGAGCGTCGGCCAAGGATGTGGAAAACCTAGTCACAATACCGGCCGAGCAGGTCCTGTCGCAGATCACGGGCTTGGAGCATGTGTATTCGGTTACCAAGCCCGGGCTGGCGATTCTCACGGTGCAGTTCAAAGTTGGCGAAGACCGCGTCGCCGCCCTGGTGCGCTTGCACGATACCATCCAAGCCAATCGCGATTGGGTATCGCCTTACCTCGGCGTAGGGGAGCCGATCATTAAACCCAAGGGTATCGACGACGTGCCGATCGTCGCGCTCACGCTGTGGACAGCGGACGAAACGCGCGGCGCGTTCGAACTGCAGCAAGTGGCGCACAGCTTGGAGATCGAACTCAAGCGCGTACCGGGCACGCGCGAGGTCTACACGCTCGGTGGTCCAGATCACGTGGTGCGCGTACTGCTCGATCCCGAGCGCATGAACGCGCACCAAATCTCGGCGCAAGACGTGCGCAATGCGCTGCAACTCGCCAACGCTTCGCAACCCTCCGGCACGCTGTTCAAGGAAAACCAAGAAATCCTGCTGCAAACCGGAACGTATTTGACGAGCGCGGCGGACGTCAAACAACTAGTGGTCGGCGTGTCGAACGGCAGACCGGTGTTCGTCGCCGACGTGGCGGAAGTCGCAGACGGGCCGGACCAGCCGAACCGCTACGTTTGGCACGGCACCGGCCGCGCCGCGAGCAGCGCCGTGCGAGGCGAGTTCCCGGCGGTCACCATCGCCGTTTCGAAGAAGGCTGGTGAGAATGCTTCCACCGTCGCCGAGCGGCTCATCGAGCGAATCGAGCAGCTGCGCGGGACGGTGATTCCGGCCGGGGTCGAAATCAATGTGACGCGCGACTATGGTGCCACCGCCAACGACAAAGCGATGAAATTGATTCAAAAGCTGCTGTTCGCCACGGCGTCGGTGGTTGCATTGGTGTTTTTTATGCTCGGCCGGCGCGAGGCGATCATCGTTGGCATGGCGGTGATTCTTACTTTAGCGGTAACGTTGTTCGCGTCGTGGGCGTGGGGTTTTACGCTGAATCGCGTGTCGCTGTTCGCGCTGATTTTCTCCATCGGTATCCTCGTCGACGACGCCATCGTAGTGGTTGAGAACATTCACCGCCATCGGGCACTGAGCCATGCGCCGCTGAGCGAAATTATTCCTCGAGCGGTGGACGAAGTGGGCGGACCGACGATTTTAGCGACGTTCACAGTAATCGCGGCTCTGCTGCCAATGGCGTTCGTGAGTGGCTTGATGGGGCCATACATGAGCCCGATCCCGATCAACGCGAGCGCGGGCATGCTGCTCTCGTTAGCCATCGCTTTCGTCGTGACGCCATGGCTGGCGCTGAAACTGTTACCGGCGCACCAACATGCTTCCGCAATCGAAGAAACGCGCTTGACGCGTCTATTCACGCGCCTATTGAGTCCTTTCTTGCGGCAGCGCGCTGGTTGGCATCATCGCTTCTGGCTGGGGATCGCCGTGATCTCGATGGTGGCCATCGCGGTGTCGTTGCCGGCGGTCAAAGCCGTGGTGCTGAAGATGTTGCCGTTCGACAACAAATCCGAGTTCCAAGTCGTGGTCGATACGCCGATGGGAACGCCGCTGGAACAAACGGCGGCAGTGCTGCGCGACATCGGAGCGTATCTGCAAACCGTGCCGGAGGTCACAGACTACCAAGCCTACGCCGGCACATCCGCTCCGATCAACTTCAATGGCTTGGTCCGGCAGTACTACTTGCGCGCGGCCAGCAATCTGGGGGACTTGCAGGTCAATTTGCAGGACAAACATCTGCGCAAGCGCAAGAGCCATGACATCGCTGCAGCGGTGCGCGCGCCGATTGATGCCATCGCCGCGCGCCACGGCGCCAAAGCCAAGGTGATCGAAGTGCCGCCTGGTCCGCCTGTGCTATCGCCGATCGTCGCCGAGGTGTATGGGCCGGACTATGAAAGTCAGATGAGAGTGGCTAAGCGTGTGCGCGAGGTATTTGCCAGCAATGCGGATATCGTCGGCATCGACGATAGCGTCGACGATCCGGCGCCGAAGCTGGTGTTGAGGGTGCTGCAAGACAAAGCAGCGATTGCCGGTGTCACACAAAAAGATGTGGTGGAGACCATGCAAATGGGATTGGCCGGTCTGGATGCCACGCCGGTGCACAGCGGCACTGCCAAGTATGAAATGCCGGTGCGCATTAGCCTGCCGCCGGCCCGCCAATCGAACCTCGATGAATTTCTCAAACTGACCGTGCGCGCCAACGATGGTCATCTGGTGCCGCTATCCGAATTGGTCAGCGTGACGCCGGTGGAGCGCGACCGCACCATTTACCGCAAGGATTTGCTACCGGTGGTCTACGTGATCGGCGACATGGGTGGGAAACTCGATAGCCCGCTCTACGGCATGTTTGCCATGCGCCCCAAACTCACTGCGGCTGTGCTGCCGGAAGGCGGCGTGCTGGGCGAGTATTTCATTAAGCAGCCGGCCGATCCGTACCGCGAGTACGCCATCAAATGGGACGGCGAATGGCAAGTAACCTACGAAACGTTTCGCGACATGGGCATTGCCTACGGCGTCGGCTTGATTCTAATTTACCTGCTGGTGGTGGCGCAGTTCCGCTCGTACTTGACGCCGCTCATTATCATGGCGCCGATTCCGCTAACAGTCATCGGCGTCATGCCAGGCCACGCGCTGCTCGGGGCGCAGTTCACGGCAACGTCCATGATCGGCATGATCGCGCTGGCCGGCATTATCGTGCGCAACTCGATTCTGTTGGTCGACTTTATCAATTTGCAGTTGGAGCAAGGCGTCGACTTTCAGCGAGCGGTGATTCAAGCAGGCAGCACGCGCGCCAAGCCCATCGCTCTGACAGGGTTGGCGGCGATGCTCGGCGCGGTCTTTATTCTCGACGATCCGATATTTAACGGACTGGCGATCTCGTTGATCTTCGGCATCTTCGTCTCCACTTTACTGACGTTGGTTGTTATTCCGGTGCTTTACTACGCAGCGAACTATCGCCGGATCGGCAAAACTGAAACGGTCGGCACGGCTGCGGTGCCGGTCGGAATATAGTGAATTTCTGTTTGGAGAATGCAATGACTATCAATCAATACGTGAGGATATTCGCCGGCCTGTTCGTGCTGATCTCGCTAGGCTTGGGCGTGCAAGGTAGCCCGTTCTTCCATAGCTCGAACTGGCTGTGGTTTACGGCCTTTGTCGGCGCGAACTTGTTCCAGAGCGGCTTCACCAAGTTCTGCCCGCTCGAAATCTTTCTGCGCAAAGCCGGTGTCGCGCGGGGTGCGTAACTGTACGCGCAGCGCTGAATTGCAAATGAGTAGCCGCGGCTTAGTGAGTGGACAACAATCTCGATGGGAGGGGGAGTAATGAGCACCGAAAAGGTTTATTCCGGCAGTTGTTTTTGTGGCGCTGTGCAACTGGAGGTTCGAGGCGAACCGGCCGCCGCTGGATATTGCCACTGCGATTCCTGCCGCCGTTGGTCCGCTGCCCCGGTGAACGCTTTTTCATTGTGGAAGCCGGAGTCAGTCAAGGTTACGCACGGTGCCGACAATCTCGGCGTGTACAACAAAACCGAGCGCAGTTACCGCAAGTGGTGCAAGACCTGCGGCGGTCACGTGTTCACCGAACACCCCGGGTTCGAGTTGATCGACGTGTACGCCGCTGTCATTCCGGACTACCCGTTCGAACCGCATCTGCATGTGTTCTACGAGGAGACGGTGTTGCCCCTGCGCGACGGTTTGCCGAAGATGGCGGATATCCCCGCGCAAATGGGGGGCTCCGGCAAGACGCTGCCGGAGTGAAGTGCCGAGCCTGAGTTTATTCATGGCAAGTACTTCTCAGCCTTTAGCAGCCGGATCGAGTCTGGGGCATGCTCGGCTTGAACGGAGTTTGTCGCGAATTGAGAGAACATCAACAAGCGTCTCAGCAGGCGAGGGCGTGCACGCGAAGTCGCCGCTCAAACCGGCGAAGCCGGCAAACCTAAGCAAGGAGATCGAGTGGAAGCCGCCGAAGCGCTGATAGTTGCGCGCGCGCCGCGGCAGCAGTGTGCCGGCGGGTTTTGAAGCCGAGACTATCGACCTGCGCACCTAAGCAGCGATCCCAACTTCGTTCAGTAGCTCAGATTGCATACAGGACGGGTT
>CADEHE010000017.1 GCA_902826775.1 uncultured Pseudomonadota bacterium
CGATGCCATGGCCGGCGCAAACGCGATGCTCCCGTAGGCGACGCGACGCGAGATCGGGGAAAATGAAGCAAGCCAACGAGTTGTTTGCAAAGTCAGTGAGTTGATGTTTCTGTTCAACCTGTTGCGCACAGGTTATTCACATTCTCGGTGAAGATCTTTTCGTTTCTTGTGGTTCGTAATGGTCCTTTCTTTCGTGCGAAAAAGGCCTTCTATCCAGCTGCTCCTACCGCTCGCCCTGTTCGTTATCGCCGGGCTTTACGGCCAGAGAGTGCTCGGGCCGGATCTCTAGGAATTCGGCGTTATCCGAGCTCCGATCGTGCCCTCCGGTGCAGGATAGTTGTTGTGTTGGCGTCGGCTGGCGTTGCAACGCGACCTACGGCGTCCACTTTGGGATCGAAAAGGCTTGAGCAAGCGTGCGCTGTAGAGACGCCTCCGTAGATGCCGATGAAATCTGGCTGCGCTCGACTGGGCGGGTAGCGGCTGTTCTGACAGCTTGCCTTCGCCAAGTGTCATCGGGATTTCACATTGCCCCAGCATCCTGGCGCGAAAAAGAAGTGCTTTATTCATCCCTGTTCGAGGTGTCATGGGTCGGACTAACTCAGAGTATCCATTGTGAGTGACCAATCTGAGTTTGATTCCAAGCGCAACGAGCTTATGGCCACGTGCGTCGACTCCGCCGAACTGCAGTCGGAATATGGTCAAATCAGGCGTAGTCTTCTTTGCGCGGCGGGTTCGGGTGTTCTCCTGTAGAAATCTCGAATGCTACGACGGACCGCTCGTCTAGGCACGATCCGCGGGGGCAAAGCTCCCAAAGATCTTCCCAGGCAAAAGAAAAGCGGCTAGACCGCTTTGATCTAACCGCTTGATTTACTGGCGCGCCCGGCAGGATTCGAACCCACGACCCCCTGGTTCGTAGGGCGATTCTGCTAAGGCAATTGATCATTAAACAAGCACTTACGGCGCCTGCGATTCTGTTTTCTTGCTGCTGATTAGCCTTGAAGTGCAGCGCTTTAGCGCTATTTTGGTTAGGATTTTCCTACGGTTGGAAAAGCTGCCTCCGGAACATCGTGTGGGTATTTCGAGTTCCGTGTGCGCTTAGGGGCTCGGTCGTTGTGTGCGTTACATAGCAGCCGCACGGAGCGGCGCTTCGCTGCCCACCTTAGATGTCATGTCTGAGGTTATGCGCTTTTTTGGCCGTAGTGCTGTGGCTCAAAGCGGCTTCCTCAACTGGTTGCACGAACGACACTTCGTCACTACGTTGACCGAGCGGATCTTGCTGTCTTTCCAGAAATCCATTGTTCGAAGAATATGTCAGCGTACCTCGTGCAATCGGTTTGTCACATTCGCTGGATAAGCTACCCCACATCGGCCACTGCCTTTGCGAAACATGCTTGTGACCAAACCTCCGCCCCTAGCTGGCCGCGTCAAGATACTCTGCGTAGTGGGCGCACGACCTAACTTGATGAAGATCGCACCTGTCATGCGGGCCCTTTCTGTGCATGGGGCATTCGAACCATGCCTCGTCCATACCGGGCAGCACTACGACGACGCGATGGACGGGCAATTTTTTCGTGATCTCGCTATAAGCCAGCCGCACTTCAATTTAGGAGTAGGTTCAGCTAGCCACGCGGTGCAAACGGCTGAGATCATGAAACGATTTGAGCCTGTGATCGACTCGCAGAAACCGGACGCTGTTCTTGTCGTTGGCGACATCAATTCAACAATCGCGTGCGCGCTAGCGGCAACGAAGAAGCACGTTCAAGTGATCCACGTGGAGGCTGGGTTGCGCAGCTACGATCGCACTATGCCAGAGGAAATAAACCGGGTACTGACTGATCAAGTTTCCGATCTGCTATTTACGACAGAGCCTGAGGCGCTGAACAACCTCATCCGCGAAGGAATTGACGCAAACCGTATTCACTATGTCGGCAACGTGATGATAGATACACTTATGGACTGCTTGAAGCGAGCAGTGCCAGCTAGGCTTACGCTCTCCAAGCACGTCGAGTCAGAGATCGAGAATTATGGTGTGGTGACACTACATCGCCCGTCGACCGTGGATGATCGAAACATTTTGCCAAGCATGCTAGGTGCTTTGTGCAAAATTAGCGAGCGAATTCCGCTATTATTTCCGGCTCATCCGCGCACGCGCGCGCGGATGAGCGAGTTTGGCCTGTTGGCGCAAATTGCGCGCTCCAACATAAAGCTCGTTCCACCTTTGGGTTACTTGGAAATGATCGGACTGGTGCGAGAAGCGAAGTGTGTGCTAACCGATTCTGGCGGACTGCAGGAGGAGGCTACCGTGCTGGGCGTTCCGTGTGCCACGCTTCGTGACAACACGGAAAGGCCAGTCACTGTTACTGAAGGTACGAACACTTTGGTCGGGCGGGATCCTGCAAAGATCGTTGCCGCTTTTGAAGATATAGTTTCAACTGGTGGCAAGCGCGGACGCATTCCTGCACTTTGGGATGGTCGAGCGTCGGAGCGCATCGCGACTATCATGGGACGGCAGTATGGTAGTGGGAATTGGGCTCCGGCGGCTATCGCAGAGTTTGCAAGCACAACCTAGGGGAATGCTTCCTATCGCACCGCGAGATTCTAAGTTCGACACCTTTGACCTGTTCATGATGCTGCCGATTGTCCCGATGCGTGAATGGTATGTGCGTTGCTTCGCCCCGGGATTCTGATCAGAGCGGTACGGAAAGCGAATTGACTGCCCAACAACTGCTTGTAACATTCCAGGCTTATGCTGTTTGCCGGGCGTGTGCCGCGTCATGGCATCCATGGATAAAGTCGACTTTCGCTTTGCCGCTAAGTTTGCCGCACTTTTTGGCCTGTTGCTCCTGCTTCTGTTCGCAGCGCGCGACACCCAAGCGGATCGATTTTTGCTGGAAGTCTTGGCGCTGCGTCCAAGCGCTTGGGTTATCGCATTCGTAGCCGGTGATCTGGTGCAAGTATCGGGAACATCCTTAATTTCTTCGTATGTGCGCCTCAATGTTCTGGCCGGTTGCGACGGGCGCGATGCCTTGTTGCTGCTGCTTGCCGCAGTCGGTGCTGCGCAAGCGAGTTGGCGCTGGAAACTCGTCGGTGTCGTCTTGGGCGCTCTTCTCGTCTGTGCGCTCAACTACTCGCGCATAACCGCCTTGTATTTCGCCCTGCGCCTAAATCGGCACACCTTTGACTTGTTGCACGGCTACCTGCTTCCAGCCTTAATAGTATTCAGTCTTGCCCTCTTTTTTATGTGGTGGCTGCGTGCTCAGCCCAAGAGTGCTGCTGGGCTCGTTTAGCAATCCGCTAAAGCTATGCCTCACTGTTGCCGTCCTCTCGGCGGCGAGTTGGTGGTGCAAGGATTGGTTGGCGCACTTGTTCGTGCCGATCTTTGACTGGCAACTCTCCCATTTGTGCGAGCCGGGCACATTTGACCGCTTGCAATACATCGACAAGGGGCATGCGAGCATTCTCGAAGCGGTAGTGCGAGTGACCGTGCCTGCCCGCGAGCCCATGGGCGAAATCGAGATCAATAGTTCGACGCTGGTTGGTCACATTGCTCAGTACCCCATTCTGGCGCTCAGCCTAGTTGCGGGCTGGCAAGGCTTGTCACGGCGCGCGCGCCTGCTGGGCGGCACGGTAGCGCTGTTGGTCTGCGCACTTGCGGTGTGCGCCGATATTCCTTTCGTCCTAGCCGGTAGTCTTGACGATTTTGTGCAGTTCAATCTGCAGGGCCGCGATCAACCCAGCTCGGCACTGATCAGCTGGATGGAATTCTTGAACGGTGGCGGTCGGCTTCTACTGGCGCTACTAGTTGGTCTCGTCTCCGCCAACCTCGCTGCCCGCGCACAGAAGGCTCTGGTCTCCAGAGGGGCTAAGCAGGGCGATACACGCAGTTAGGCAGACGCAAATTCTATCGCTTGCTTTAGGAGCGCGCGCAGCGCGGGTAGATCGGCGCTTTGCAGATCGCGAATCTTCACGTCATGCCTTGCCGCTGACTTCCAGCAAGTGCTGTGGGTCATTCAAGAACGCACCGCGCTCGAATCAGAGTGTCGCGAACCTTTTGGTTTGATACAGATAGCAAAAACATCTTGCCATGTGCCGAATAACACAGGCGATTCCACTTGGATTCTTCGACAACTACCGTCGAAAGCGAAACCACTAGAGCTCGTAGCGTGAACAGTCTCTGTTTTTGTTCCGCGGGGGTGCTTCAAACCGCTCCTGGGCTGAGGGCATGAGTCGAAGCGGCGGTGCAAGAACCCCATGCTCGCACAAAGCGGTGCAGGCGAACAATGCACCATCTCCGGCACCCGGCGCCCAGTGGCGCCGGGTGAAATAGCAAGCACTAAGCGCGCGCCCGTCGTTTGGCCACTAGACCCACCAACCCTAGACCGGCAAGCATGAACGCGTATGTCTCCGGTTCCGGCACAGCCGCGACCAGAATATTGTCGATACCGATCGCGCTATTGGTGCCGTTCGGTGCTGTCAAGCTAGTGCCTTCAGAGAGAGCGAACACGAGGTAGCGCAAGCCTGTAGCCGGTACCGGCACCGGCAACGAGGACGCCGCGAATGTTTGGCTGAAGTGTCCGCTGCTGAATCCTCCTGGGCTGCTGCCGCTCACCAGCGGGGTGAAAACGGCCATTGGGTTGCTCATGCTAAAGCCGTCCCCGGCTATGCCAGCGATGAAGTTGTCGACGTTAGTCAGCGCCGTGCTGGTGTCAGTACCGTCGAAGGCCCAATCGAAATCGATGCTGACTTGCGTTTGGCCGGGCAGAACTGAAAACGGCACCACGTATGCAAAAACGCCGGTGCTTGGATTGTTGCCGATGACGCCGCTTTGGTCGCCGAGCACCAGAAAGTTGTTCGCGCCGGTTGCGGGTGCAAAGAAAGAGTCGAAACCGCTCGATCCCGCAGTCGTATTGATTGCATTGTCCGCGCGACGAATATTTACGTCGGCCGCGCTGGGAGGAATGGCTACTGATGCCCATAGACTGCCGCTCGGTAGCTGAGCCGGATTGTTAGCCAAGATGTCGGCAACGGTACGCGTGCTGGCTGCAGTCCCTAGTCCTGTGACGTCATTAAAATTTTCGTCGATCACCGTGGCCGCGGAGCCGACGAGCGGCAACGCGATCATTGCGCCCAACGCAATGGTGCAAACCTTCTTCATGAGAACCCTCCGAAATTGATGCCAAAATGCGTAAGGAACAGTTAGCTTTTTTTGCTACTTCCGTCAGCTTCTTGGAGGGTGAGGAAAAGACGCTCGCGCGGCGCAGCCCGGTAGCGCGCAACGACCCGTTCTGCTATGCGCTGGTGCGCCAGCAGAGTCTTGGACTAACCCTCAAAGGCAGCGGTCCCAATCACGCGGCTCGCTGCAGACTACTTCTGTGGCGACAGTTCCGTTGTTGTCTGGACTGCGCCTTATAGCGATGAAGACTACCGCGCGAAAGTTACGTCTTCTCGTCGGGCAGGTCGAGCAACCATGAGCAGTTAGGACCACGCGCAAAGTCAGGTGGTCTATATACTGTCAATCCTATGCATGTGAAATGCTCTCGGAAAATGAGAGATCATGAGATAGAATGGGAAGTATAGCTATGTTTGCGTAACCGCAGCCGATACGCGAGCAAACCAAGTCCCGCCAATAGTGACGCGCAAGTCGATGGCTCTGGCACCGGAGCGATCTGCAAATTCAACCGGTAGTTGTAACTGCCTGGAGACAAATCTTGAATCCAGAGTGTGTAGTCACCGCTGGTGAGCGGTATGGAGAAACCGCTAGCGCCATTGGCCGAGACTGCCATGTCATCGAGGATATCCGTGTTGCGGTCCAGCTCCGAATACTGTTTCCAGCCGAGTAGTCCCACCGCGCTGGTGGCAGCCGGCGTCAGTGGCATGATGGCGCCGGCGCTCATGCCGATGAACGAATTGCCGCTCGCCGCGGTCAAGTTGCCTACACGCAGCTGGTGCAACACAAAACCGGTCGGTACCACGAAATTGATGTAGTCGAGGTCGACCATTCCATCGGCGTTACGTCCGGTACTGCCACTTAGGATGTTGTTGCCGAGCAGTCCATTATTGCCGCCGCCGCCGTAGCTCAGCAGCAGCCGAGTCGGATCTAGACGTGCGTTGGAGAAGTCGCCTTGCAAACTTTCCGCATAGTCCACTGCAAAAACTTGCGTGCTTATCGCCAGTGCGCAGGCGAGCGTCCAACGTGGTGCAGTGAAACGATACTTCTTCAATATCGGCTCCATGCGACTGAAATGCTTTTTGTCACTCGTGGGAGAGGCGTTGACGCCGAGCCGATCGATTGCGCGCTTGTGCAGCCGCTAACGCCGCCCCAAGCGCGCCCAGTGCCCAGGCCGGAATTGGGATGTCTTCGCTGATCGGCGCCGTCGGCGTGAACGTAACTGTCAGGCTCGGCCGCTCGCTGGGCACTAAATGCTCACGGCTAGCAAATGCTTTCGCAACGCTTTGGCCGGACGCGCCGACCGAGCCGAGTATGATCCAGCCGTAGTTAGTCGACGGCTGATTAACCCAATTCTGCACGTCCACCGCCAACTGCGTGCCGACGAACGCATACGGCACCGAGAGCACTGGAAAAACTACTCCGCCGACAACTTGTGAGGAAGAAATGGTTGGAACGAAATCTCCACCGGGCGTGATCCAAGGCTGAGCAGGAGTCGTCGCGAACGTTCGTGTCAGCCAAGTGACATCGCCCGGTAGCGCGGGGACACCAGAGCCGCGCGTGAATATGCTCGGCCCTTCGCTCCATGGTTGCAGTAGGCGCCGCACGCTGACTGTCGAATTGTCGGCGCGTGCGCGAACCAGCGTGAGCGATAGCGTCGCGGCGGTAATGGTTGAGCCGGCTGGAATACTGGTAAGGTCGAAGCGTAGCAGCCCGCGGCGTTCACCGAATGACACAGTGTCACCAAAATACAATCGGTCCCCAAGTCCGCTGCCGCATTCGCCGTTTGGCGCTGGCGGGCAGCCAAAGAAATTGAATATGGTTGCGTCGGCGATCGGGGCAAATGTTTGCGTATCGGCTAGGGCTCTGACTGAAAGAGCACCGCAGAGCGTTATGGTCAGCCAAACTCTGTTGAAGTGCTTCATAGGCGAATGTGCGTTCATTGGTTATGCTGCGCTTCCAAACAAAAGGGCGCCCGTGGGCGCCCTTTGCTATCAAATCAACTCGCCGGTTAGGCTTTGCGACGATAGCGTGATGCCAAACCAACCAAACCAAGACCCGCGAGCATCATGGCGTACTCCCCCGGCTCCGGCACAGCTTGAATCATGATCAATTGATCGTTGCCGCTGGTCGGATGCTGGATATTGAGGTATGCGGTGTTTGGCTTGAAAATGTCGAAGTACAAGCCAGTCGGCTCCGCACCAGTGACCTGCATGCCAGCCCAGCGCTGCAGCGACTCCGCCACACCATCATTGTTGGCGTCGCGCGCCAGCCAAATATCGGCGTTGGTTTCACCTTGATCTTCGATGATGTAAAAGTTGCCATCAGCGTCGATCGCCAGGTTGTCCGGTGATACGAGCGCGCCGCCGACCAAGCCGCCCGCTGCATTAGCGGTCGCCTGGCTAGCGAACAGCTTCATCTCGTTCGTGGCCAAGTTCATCGAGTAGATTTCGTTGGTAGTCGTCGTGGCAATCAACACGATCTGGTCGCCATTGGCCAGCGTTTTGATCTCCATATCCTCCGGGCGCTGATAGTCCGTAGCGCCAGCGGTGTTTGCCGACGTCGTGCCATCTATGAAACCACCGGTGGTTTGCGTGACGCCGGCCAAGATTCCGCCGTTGACGTCTGTGATCGGCGTCCACACGATATTGCCGACGGCGTTGGCGTTGCTGCCGCCGTTTACTTTCGCGGCGAAGGTCTGGCCGGAAGCGAAGTAGTCGTCACCGCTTGTGGCGTTCGGGTTATTCGATGTGTACTTGTAGATCGACCCGCCATTCAGCTCGTCGATAAAGTACATATTGTTGCTGTTATCGAATACGACACCTTCGTGCGCCACACGTGGGACCACGCTGCGGTGCACGAAGTTGGCGTCAGAAGGACCGGTGCTGGTGACCGGGTTGGTCAGCTCGAACAAGCGACCGTGGCGCACGCCGGCGCTGTCAACGGCACTCCAATCCTCCTCCGCCGTCACATAGCTGCCCCAAGGGGTCCAACGTGAAGCGTCACCGCGAATGAAATCTTGCGTCAGCGGATTTACCAATGTTACGGTCTGGCCCGTTTGCAGATCTGTGCGCTGCACGCCGGATCCGCCGCCGGCGCGATTCGGCTCGAAGGGGGCGAACAAATACCGGCCGGCGTCGGCACCGGTGCGATTGGTGTCGATCATATCCCACTGACCGGAGTTAAGTTGTCCATTGGCCAGTTGGGTAGTGCGCTGCGCGATCGAAGTCTGCGTGATGGTGATGCCAGGTCCCGTCGGCAACACCAGCGCGCTGGTGAGGTTCGGCGCGGTGAACTCTGCGGGCCCACCCGCTGGGATCGGAACATTGGGAACTAGATTCGGCGTGACGTCGTCGAACAAGGTATTGCCAGCCGCTGATGCGTTGCCGATGGCCGCGCACGCAACAGCTACTGCCACTGCGATTCTTGATTTGAGTAACACTTTTAACCCTCCTGGAGGTTGATGGGACTAAGTCCACCTTGTCGACTGGATGCCGACAAGGCGCACCGCCACGCAGGCGCTTCCAGTGCCCCGCGTAGTAGGTTTTGCTGCGAGGTCAAGCTTATGTAAGCCGGCCGACAGCTTCGTGACGTGAAACAGTGGGCGGCCTAGCACGTTAGGCCTATTCCCGTCGCGAGAGAGAGAGGGAGACTCAGATCGTCGATGCGCGGCCGGATCGACGAGTGCTGGGGTGGTCGAGGAGAGTGCGTCGGCGGGATGAGCGCCGACGCACCTAAGCTGTGGTTATCTATTGTGCTGCAAGCTAAGGCGCATTCTCGGCGGCCGCTCGCACTATGCCCCCGCCTTACTTAGAGCGAAGCGACGGCGAGTTCGAGAGCTGCTTATCGCTTAAACTGAGCGGGATTTGCGACGCGCAGCCACGACGCCAACCATTCCGAGCCCAGTCAAAAGCATTGCGTAACTGTCCGCTTCCGGTACCGGCGCGATATAGCCGGCTAAGTCACCCACAGCCGTCTTATAAGAGTGCAGCACGCCGGGCAGCAGTTGGTAGTCCGGCGTGATGGACGCTGCGGTGGTAGTGCCGGCGATCACACACCCGGTTGTTTGCCCGAGAGGGCACTCGATACTTGGAATGCTCGTGGCGGAGGCAGCCGCAAAGTTGTAATAAACGTCGAATTGGACGTTACTGCCGTTTTGCGTGACGCTGTAGTCGTTGTCAGTGCCTGCGACGATGGCAAAGCTACCGTCTGCAAGTTTTGGTCCGATGACCAGGCCTTCCCACTTTTCGGGGGAGAGATTGCCCAGCGCGGCGAGCGTATCGGCATCAAGATCAATCAATACGCCCGACTTGCTGACCAGTGTCCCGGCGGCCCAACCAGTGCTAGGTAAGGAAACCCCGGTTACGTCGGTCGCGCCGGTCAAATCAATTTGATAGACACGCTTGTCGGGACTTGCCAAAGTCGCACCCACGCCGATGCCTCGATTGTTGCGCTCCAGCACCAGAAACTGGTGATCGTTGAGCGCTACCAAGCTGGAAATGCCTCGGCCTTGGGCGGCAGTATCCATTTGGTAGGCGTACTGCGCCACCGCATTGCCGCTGGTCGTGTCAAACTTGACGATACGATTGTAGACACCGTTGCCACCGCCTTCATCCAACATCGAACTTTGCAGCATGGCGTAGGCGTAGTGCCCGTCTGGGCTGACTGCCAGCCCTTCGAAACCGCGATTGGTGCGCTTGCCTAAAGAATTTCCGGTGTCGTCGGCGAAGTTCGGCGTTCCGCTCGCGCTTCGTGGAACGATATTCGCGGGTGTATTAAACGCGCGCACGAATTGGCCGGTGCGATCGAATTCATAAAGAGATGGACCGTACTCATCGGACACCAGGAAATTGCCATTGAGGGGATTGACCACGAAACCCTCTGGGTCGAAAGCGTTGCCCAGCACGTTGGCTGGATTGGGGGCCGAACCGTTCATCGCATTGCCGCCGCGCGAGAACTTTAACGTCTGAGCAATGTTGAAGTTGGAAATAGCGCCGGTCGTCGGATTGACGTCGAGCGTGAAACGCTGAACTCTTGTTTCGTAGTTGAGCGTGCCGCCACCAGGCCCGCGATCTGACAAGCCCCACCATTCGTTACGGTTGGGGTCGTAGTAAAGGTCTGAGAAGAAGCCTACTCGCCCTTCATTGGCCCCTGGCAAGCCAGTGGTATCGATGCTCGAGCCGGCAATGGCGATGCCATTTACGAAGGTAGCCGCAGCCCCAGCTTCTAACGAGCCTAACGTCGCTGCCAACAACGTGGCCAGTGTTTTGATCTGCATATTTGAATATCTCCGAAGTACAGACGCCGTGTACGCGTGTAGTCGCGCTCAGCGCTCTTTCCTGTGAGTGAAACTAACCCTCCTGGAGTGCCTTCGATTCCTGCTGGAGCACCCAAGCTCGCACTGCAGAAGTTAGGATAAGAACCTTGCCCTGTGGTTTTGTGACTTGCGGTGTCACACGTAGTAGATCTTTCGGTCTACTAGTCCTAATCGCCTACGTTTCTAAGCGTCCCCGCCGCACTTACTGCAATGCGCTGAACTTAGAGTCGCGGTCAATGCTGGGAGAGCAGGCGTGGCCTGATAGCGTCGTGCTGCAGCATCGAGACTGTGCGCGTAACCGAGCAAGCCTTCCCAGAGCTCGGATTTATAAACCTGCAAACTTTACGTTTCAGGAGGGTTATTCATGAATAAGGTGTTTCGCAACACCTCGTGGCCGCGTGCGCGCTTAGCACTTGCGTTGTTAGCGGCTGTCGGGGCTCCAGCAATGGCGGAAGTCGTCGGCACTGTTTCCGCTCCTTCCTTTGAATTCGTCGTTAATTACACTGACGCCGTCGGCGCTGCTCGGACGTGGACGGGCGGTGCTAACATCGACAGCAGCTATTTCACCTTGAATCAAACCACGGGCGCATGGGATCTTACTCGAGACTGGACAGCATCTATAGGCGGCGGGTTGGTAACGCTGGCGCTGAAAGCTGACGGTACTGACGGTAACCTCGATCCTTTCGTCAATTACTCGTTCCAAGCGACGAATATCGGTGGTGCGCCGGTCACGTTCCAAACGACCACCTCCGCGCCGATCTTGGGCGGTGTCGCCGGGCCGAATCAGGTGCGCGCCAGCATCGCCTACGCCCTGACGGATCCAACCGGCAATGGCGCGACTTTGACGCCGCTGCCTGCCGTCGCGCAAGATGGCAACAACGGTCCAGAGACTCAAATACTGCGTCTGAGCAATAGCGCCAGCCCCACCCTGCCAGGTGTGAACAACGCCTCATGGGTTAACGCGGGCGTGGACGTGGGGCAGTCGTATACAAAGGTGGGATTTCCGACTGGCTTTTACAGCGATGCGGACGGTTTCATCGCTGGGCCTGTTGCCAGTGGTTCGACGAGCTGGAATTGGATGCAGACGCGCACTCGCTTCACGTTAACCGGCAGCGGCGACTCTGTCGGTATCAGTGGCTTTGCTGAGATTCTTCCAGTGCCGGAGCCTGGCGAGTGGGCGATGATGAGCGTGGGTCTTGGCCTAATTGGCGTGGTTGCTGCACGCCGCCGCACAGTAGGCAAGACACCTCAGGCGTAAGGGTCCTCCCTGGCTGGCCATGCCAGGACTTATAGGGAAGCGGGCTAACCGATCCGGCGGCTCGCTTCCCTTTTCTTGTCCGCGGTTCAGTGGTCATCCTGACTATTTATGGCGGCTTGGAACTCAAAGGAGAACTTCATGAGAGTTAATGTACTTGCAGCGCCTGCAATGGCGCTTGCCGGGTTTGCGGCGCCCAGTTTTGCACACACGGAGATCTACACGACAACGCTTTCCGGACCAGCCGAGGCGCCCCCGAACGTCTCCGGGAACTGGCACGGCGAGAGTTACGGTCGACCTGGATCTGCTGACGATGCGTGTCGAAGCAAGTTTTAGCGGCTTGCTCGGCAACGTAACAGCCTCACACATTCACTGCTGCACCGCGCTGCCTTCTGCGGGCACCATTGGGGTCGCCACGCCAATTCCGTCGTTCCCCGGATTTCCGAGCGGCGTTACCGCTGGCACGTACGACCAAACTTTCGATCTCACTGCAGCGTCGAGTTACAACCCGGCGTTTGTGACAAATAATGGCGGTACGCTAAGCACTGCGATGAATACGCTACTTGCCGGTATTGGTGCGGGCAAGTCCTATCTCAATATTCACACCAGTCAGTTTCCAGGCGGCGAAATTCGCGGTTTTTTGCAGCCGGTGCCGGAGGCTCAGACATACGCGCTTATGTTAACGGGCTTAGTCACAGTCGGAGCGCTTGCCCGCACTCGCCGGGGGTGATGTTGCGGTAGCTTCGAGCGGGGAGCAAGGGAGCAGTCGCCGGCGCAAAGCGCGTCGGCGAATCAATCCGCTACGCCGCGCGCTGGCCAACGTACATCATGTACGGTGCGCTTAACACGGGCAGGTAAGGTATGCGAATATGCCCCTCGTGCACGTACAGTGTGCGTGACTGGCACTGCAAGTAAATAAGTAACTGGTCACTCAAGTGGACTCCATCACGCGCGAACCATTGCTTCCAAAATTTGGCAAGCGGGATTGGCAGTCTACGTGCGCCATCGGGCAAATAGAAGTCGACGACAGCAATGTGCCCGCCCGGTTTAAGCATGCGAACCGCATTTCCGACTGCCGCAGCCCAGTTCGCCATCATCGAAAGGGAATAGCAAAAGTACACGCAATCGACCGGCTCGTTAGGTTGGTATTGCTCCGCAGTGGTCTCTATGACCTTCACATTCGTGTCTTGCGAGAATCGCTCGCGCGCGATTGCAAGCAGAGGTGTACACACATCGACTAGCTCGATGCTGGCGAACTCTGCTCTGCGTTCGCCGAAGAATTCAACATTTCGCCCGGTTCCCGCGCCGAGTTCCACGACGCGCGCCCCTGGGCCGAGGGGCAGACGAGCGATCAGCTCGCGCCTTCCATGTAACAGTCGCTCTCGAAAGGCGTCGTAGTGTTGCGCCTGAGGTGCGTAGAAGCGGCGCAGCCGATCAGCATGCGAACCCTCCCGCGGCATGCCTTTGGCGAGCTGCAGCAGAATAGAAGCGTCGCGCAGGATGCTCACGCCGGAACGATGTCCGCGATGTGAAAGCCGGCGTAGGTGTGCACGCGATCACGCGACTGCAGTGGCTGGGCTAGATCGGTTCGCAGCCGCAGAAAGCGCAGCAGCGGCCGCGATCGGCCCTCACGCTCCACAAGTAAGTCGCGCAAGTAGTGCGCCTGTGCGTGCGCCGAGCGGAAAATCACGCGCGCTTTTGGCGCGGCGCGGCGCAGAATTGCTGCCCACTCCAACGCCAGTTGCTCGTGCTGATAAGCGCTCATCCAGTCCATGTGATCGAGCAGCACGAATTTGGAAACGGGTTCAAGGTGAGTGTTCAAGAACCCTTCGACCGTGTTGGTGTGCACGTGGACTCGGTCGACCAACCCTGCTTTGAGAGTATCGAAGTTCTTCTGCTTCAAATATTCTGGGCAGCAGCTTTCCGTGTAAAAGCCCCGCAGGTAGAGGCTCCAAAAGTAGTTTGTCGCAAGCGGTAACTCACGGAACACGTAATCGACCGCATCGCGCACAAAACCAGGCACGCCATTGGCGTGTTGCCTCTCGACTTCAAAGCGCTGCGAAGCAGGCACGCCCAGCATCGACATCGTAACTTGTCGACGCAGAGTCCAATTGACGAGCCCGCTCCAAAGGCGCGGGCACACCTTGCTATCATAGATGGCGCGCTGCTCGCTGAGGTCTGCGGCCGCAAATGCTTGCTCGATGGCTTCGGCCAATCCTTTGCGCGAATTTACGTACGCTCGCAACACTCGCGCCATCCGGCCCGAGAGACCGAAGTGATAGAAAGTGTTACGCCGTTCACGTGCGGAAAACCAACGGCAATGCTTGTCCCAATAAGCGCGGGCGAAAGGGGATAGCTGCTCACGAAGGCAGCGGCGGTAGAGGCTTGAAGCGTCGTCGTGCCGGCCTCTTCCGAAGAGTGCGAAAAAGTCCTCAAACGGCAGGGCACGAATGCCGGCGAGCTTTAGCTCGAGCAGCGCGCTTTGGCGAGGGTTTGCATCCACCGCGTCGATGCGTCGAGGCGCGCACAGTGCGTAGTCCAGGGCGTTGCAGCCCGCACTGGTGATGACCAGCACATTATCGTTGGGCTTCAGCGCCAGCGCTAAGCGATCTACGGCTGGATCTTCCCAGCAAGCGTTATAAACCAGACAGCGTGAATACAGCGCGGAAAAGATGCGCTGATCAATCTGTGTCGCCCATGCCTGCTTGGGTACGTACTGGGTTAGGGAACCAACAAATCTGTCGACTGATACAGATGCTTCCGCGCTGCGATCCAAGGATTTTTGAGTTTCTTGTAAAGATGTGCGCAGCGTAAGCGGGCAAGATGACTTTCGCGTGACAAGCAGAGCGAATCGACGTTGTCACGCGCCTTCATCCCAACACGCGTTCCGTCTCGCTGAATTTTCATCCGACCCAAAGGCAGCGCCGGTCGTCACGGGCCATCCAACGGTACAGGCCCGGAAGTTGCTGCATTGAATCGACGCTAGCAAACATTGCGCAATCCCACTAGCCCGTTTAGGCTATTTGCTGATTTGCCAATCCCCGATCTCTCGTCACATTGCACTTGTAAACTCTACGAAGCTGAAAAATTTTTCTTCAGTTTGAGGTAGTCGGGCAGTATGGAAACGTTTTTAGATCAGTGCGTTGGCAACGCTCAGCGATTGCCTTTGAGCAGTTTTCAAACGTAACTGCAGAACTAGGCTGGACACTGCTGCTTGGCCCCTAATGGACAACGCGACCGTATCTAGGAGGCAGTAAATGACGATTAATCGCAGTGGTTCTACGCATCTGCGGCGCTGGTTTGCGGCGCTGATGATGTCTGTATCGCTGATGGGCGTAGTTCGTGCAGACACGTTTAACGTGGGCACGCTAGGAGAGGACCCGTACATCAACAGCGTGCTGCATGAGGCGGGTTCGTTTCTTGATGTTTACAACTTTACCGTCAACAAACTCACTAACTTGGTACTTGGGGCAGTAAGTAACGAAGTATCGAGCCCCGCCTTTGGCTCGATCTTGTCGATCGACGGACTGAGGGTGGGTCTATTTAATCTGGGAAGTCCCGGTATGTTGGCGTTTCCGTTGACGGCCGGTAACTACGCGGTTGAGATTTCCGGCAAAGCCGACGGCCGCAGCGGTGGTGCGTATTTGTTCTCAATGGCCGCGCCCGCGGCACCTGTGCCTGAGCCGGCGGTCTGGCTAAGCTTGCTAGCGGGTGGTGCGATCGTTGCGCGGACGGCCCGCAGCCGCCGTAAGTAGGGCAGTCGGGCGGTCTTGCACAGATAACCCTCCTGGGGTGGTGTGATGCCACCCCTTTTTTCCGATAACCCTCCTGGGGTGGTGACGTGCCACCCCTTCTTTCTGATAACCCTCCTGGGGTGGCTGTGTGCCACCCCTTTTTCTTTGCAAGCGCCCGGAAGGTAACCAGACATAGTACAAAAGCACTACCTGCTATCGGCGCTGACTCGTTCTAGAAACACACTCGTAACAATTCGAAACTAAAGTGCTGCATTGTCGAGACACCCTTCCCAAGTGCATACCCCATATGGCCGAAACCAAAACTGCGCGCGCCTTTCGCCTTGCCCTGCTTTCCTGTGTTGTACTGACTGCATTGACCGCTTGTGGCAAAAATGATGACAAACCTGAGGTCAAAGCCACACAAGCGGCTGCGCGCGTGGATGGAGCAGAAATATCGGTGCATCAGATCAATTTCGCTCTCTCGCGGTTGCAAGGCGCTGATCCCGCCAAGGCGGAGCAAGCGAGCAAGGAGATTCTCGAGCGTTTGATCGAACAACAATTGCTGGTTACCAAGGCCGTCGAAGCCAAGATCGACCGCGAACCGCGTGTGATGCAGGCAATTGAGGAGTCAAGGCGGCAGATCTTGGCGCAAGCCTATCTAGAAAAAACGATGGCGGCAGCGCCGAGCTCTTCTGCCGACGACGTCTCTAAGTTTTATAAGGAGAAGCCCGAGCTGTTCGCCCAACGGCGCCAGTTCCGATATGCGGAGATCTCGGCGGCGCCAAACGCCGAAGTAATGCAGGAACTTAAAAAGAAGCTGGAGGGTGGCACGAACATCAACGATGCGGCCGCATTCCTAAAGAGCAAATCGGTAAACGTGAATGCCGCAACCTTCGAGCGCACGTCCGAGCAACTGCCGATGGATTTATTGCCCCGCTTGCATCAAGTCAAACCTGGGCAGACGGCTCTTATTCAAGGGCGCGATCGCATTTCGTTGATTCAAATGGTCGAAGTCAAAGATATCGCACTAAACGAGGCACAAGCCAAACCGCTAATCGAGCGCTACCTCGCCAACCAGAAGCGCATGCAACTGGCTCAAAGCGAAGTCAAACAGTTGCGCGACTCTGCCAAAATCGAATACCTGGGTAACTTTAAGGCGCCCGCGCCTAAAGCCGCCGAGGCGCCTGCCGCAGCCAATACTGTGCAAGCAGGCGGCGACACCAAGACTGATTTCATCGATAAAGGTCTGTCGGGGCTGCGTTAGGTGCCTCATGTTTTCCGAGGCGCCGGCAGGGCTTGTTGCGCGGGCGCGTTTGCGCAGCGTAATTGGCAACCTCTGCCTAGCCCTGGCCGGGCTGATGACACTGGCCCTTCTGTGGGGCGGTGCGCAGCCCGGCGCGGTCAACGCCGTGCCCTCGCCGTACGATCAGGTCGCGCACTTTGTCTGCTTTGGCATTATGGGCTTTCTGTACGTGGCGGGGCTGCCGAAATGCCCCTCATGGCTGGTGGCCGCCATGGTCATCGGCATCGGTGGCGTGGACGAACTGCGACAAATCGTATTACCCGGCCGACATGCAAGTTGGCTTGACTTCGCCATGGATCTCGCTGGCGTGGTTAGCGCATTGCTGCTCTACGTCGTATTTGCGCGAATGGCCGGCAATGCTCGCGCTCGTGCCCGCTAAACGGGGTTAGCGGGTGCTGCGCGTTTATATCGGTTTGCTGTTGTTGTCGCTATGCGGCCACAGTTTCGCGTTGATGGCTGGCTCGGCTGCAGGCCAACCGTCCGATACGCCGGCACGACGTATTGACGCCAATCTGCCGAATTCCCCTTGGGTTGGGGTCGGCAGTTTGCGCACGCCCAATGGCAGCTACTCAGCCACTGTCGTAGCAAGGGACTACGTGCTGACGGCGGCACATGTGGTGGCGGGCGTAGCGGCAGCCGACCTTCGCTTCGCCCTCAATGCAGATGGGGATCTGAGCTTCGGTTCGATCGCTGCTGCGGTCATCGTGCATCCCGGTTTTGTGTCTCCGCAACAGCCGAACGCGAATGATTTGGCCTTGGTACGCTTGGCGCAACCGATTCCCGATGGTGTTGAGCCATATTTGTTGTCGAGCCGGTACCCGCGCCTAGGTGCGGAGATTGTGCTGGTGGGTTATGGCGCTAGCGGTGACGGCGCGGTTGGTCCGAACGTGAGCGGCAGTTCAACCAGGAAGCGCGTTGGCCGTAACGTGATCGACAGTTTTGGCCACGCGCCTGCAGGCCAGGCCAAAAGCGCCTTGGTGTTCTACGATTTTGATGGGCCTCGTGGCACGGCAAACCCGCTCGGCGGACCGACGCTCGGCAATGATGTCGAAACGATTGTCGCGTCGGGCGATTCAGGGGGGCCGTGTTTTGTATTCGAGCGTGGCCAATGGAAGCTGACTGCAATTAGCACTTTCGTCATCACTACCACGTCGGCCCGCGCCAGCACGTTCGGCAGCATCGGTGGGGCGGTCTTGCTACAACCCCATCGGGAGTGGCTCGCAGCCTCGATGCATGCGCCGGCGCCGCACAGCAATAGCCAGTCCGGCTACGCCGCCCGTTTTCTGCGCTACTTGCAAAGCTCGTTGAGCCTCGTGCGACTCAAGCCCGCTAGTGCGTTGCGTAACCTTCTGTACGCGCTGCGCCCTACGACATGATCCGAACGGACTATGCGTGAGGAGCGCGAAAACGCGAATGACATGTGGCCGTAACATTTGCGACTTAAAGTTTGACCCTTACTGGTCCGCTCACGCAGTCAAGAAAACCAACCTGACACGCAATCCAATCAATGAACCATATCTGGGTAGATGGCATAACTAGCAAGACGCGAGTCATATCCTACTTTTCGCAAATCAAGTCGTCGCTTCGTTCAAAAGCTAGCTAAGAACTAAATACCGTGCGTGCCCTATTGCTTGCATTGGCGTGGTTGGTCGGCCTTTGGTCCGAGGTCGGGATAACGCAATCGCAGAACCCAAGAAATGACTACATTTTGGGCGCCGGTGATGTTGTGCGCGTCACCGTCTACAAGAACCCGGACCTGACCACGGAGGCGCGTGTCTCCGAGCAGGGGGTAATCACGCTGCCCTTCTTGCGCGAAGTTGCGGTGGGCGGTCTGACGGTAACTCAGACCGAGGAGCGAATCGCCAATCTGCTGGCGTCGCGTCAACTGGTCGTCTCGCCGCAGGTGAGCCTACTGGTGCTGCAGTTTCGCAGCCAGCAGGTTTCGGTGCTTGGACAAGTCAATCGTCCTGGCCGATACCCGATAGAAACGGCCACGCGGCTTTCGGACATTCTAGCCACCGCCGGAGGAGTGACCCCCGTAGGTGCTGACTATGTATACATAAGTAAGAACCGCGAGGGCAAGGTTAAGCGCCAAGTGATCGACCTGCAGAGCTTATTCGAAAAGGGCGATACCTCCCTCGATGTCGAGATCCAGAACAGCGATGTCGTGTTTGTTCCGCGCAGCCCGCAGTTCTATATCTACGGTCAAGTGCAGCGGCCGGGCTCGTTCCGGCTAGAGAAAGACATGACTGTGATGCAAGCGCTTTCGCTTGGCGGCGGCCTGACCGCGCGCGGCACGGAGCGAGGCATCACGCTGTCGCGCAAGGCGAACGACGGTCGTGTAATTGCAGCGGAGATACAACTAACCGACAAGTTGCGACCGGACGACGTTTTGTACGTCCGCGAAGGTTTGTTCTGAACGAAAGCCTCGACTCGTGAATCCCGTTACGCTCTTTCTCATCCTGCTCGCGCGCTGGAAGATTATTGTCCTTACCGTCGCAACGGCCGCCGCTACGACTTACTTCGTTAGCAAGTTGCTGCCGAAGACATATGAGGCCACAGCGCATGTGCTGATCGATCTTAAGGGGCAGGATCAGCTCACCGGCGCGATGGTACCGGTACAGTTGATACCGGGTTACATGACGACTCAGCGCGAGATCATGACTAGTCATGGTGTCGGGCTGAAGGTTGTGCGTGCGCTGCGCTTGGCCGAGTCGGCCGAGGCGCGCACGCAGTTCCAAGAAGCTACGAAAGGCAAAGGTGTAATTGAAGACTGGCTTGCGGAAGTTTTACTTAAGAAGTTGGATGTCAAGCCCTCGCGCGATAGCAGTATCGTAGAAGTCACCTATTCTGCTGCAGACCCGCGCTTTGCCAAGGAATTGGCAAATGCCTTCTCTCAGGCTTACATCAATACCGCTCTCGAACTGAAGGTCAATCCTTCGCGCGACTCCGCAACGTGGTTCGAGCAGCAGAGTACGGCTGCACGCAACGCGTTAGAGGAGGCGCAAGTACGCCTGTCGGATTTCCAGCGCAAGAATGGGATTATCGCGAACGACGAGCGCATCGACGTCGAAACTGCCCGACTAAACGAACTTTCCTCGCAACTCGTCCAGGCGCAAGCCGCGAGCTACGACAGTGGCACCCGGGCCAAAAAGGGTAGCGAGTTGCAGCGCAGCGGTGCCGGGGTGGACGCGTTACCCGAGTTGATCGGGAATTCAGTGATTCAGGGATTAAAGATGCAGCTCTCACAGAAAGAGGGCGAGTTGGCTCAAGTGTCCCAGAACATCGGCGTCAATCATCCCGAGTACCGGCGGGTACAGAAGGAGTTGGAGGCATTGCGCCAGCAAATCAGCACCGAGACTAGCAAGGTAGTGCGTTCGCTCGGCAATGTGCACGAGGTGAATTTGCGGCGCGAAGCCGAGATCCGCAATTCGCTCGCCGCGCAAAAAGACAAGTTGCTGACGATAAAACGTTTGCGCGATGAGATGGCTGTGCTGCAAAGGGAGGTCGAAACGAATCAACGCACCTTTGATCTCGTGCGCCAGCGGTTAACGCAAACTTCGCTTGAGGGGAGACAAAATCAGACCAACGTCGTGCTGCTTACGCCAGCGACGGAGCCAGTTAATGCCGCGCACCCTCGCGTCTTCCTCAATACCTTTCTGGCAACCATACTGGGCGGCTTACTCGGGGTCGGGGCCGCGCTTTTACTCGAGATCATCGACAAGCGCGTGCGTGGCCACAGCCAGCTTGCAGGAGTGGTCGGTGCCCCAGTGTTGGGTCAATTGGGCAAAGCCCGTACCGTATCCGGCTGGTTGCGTAAGTGGCCGGGGCGCATGAGCCGTGTCGCGCGGCCGGCGCGTGCTTGAGAGTTATCTATGAACATTCTGGCTGAAGAGTTCAAGGTTGAGCCGATGCTGGAGGAGGACGCCTCTCGCGGCGGCCGGCCACTGAGGATCGGTGAATTGTTGGTCCGCGCGCAGAAACTGCGGCCCGACCAAATTCAAGAAGTGCTTACGTTGCAAGCGCAAAAGAAGCTGTCGTTCGGCGAATCGGCGTTGCGCTTGCGCATGGTCAAACCGGTGGATCTGCGCGATGCGCTAGCCGAGCAGTTCAGCTATCCGGTGATGCGACAGAGCAGCGGCTCCGCTTTGAGCGCAGAGTTGGTCGCGGCTTACGAACCCCATAGCGAAGAGGCCGAGCAGCTGCGCAGTTTGCGCAATGAGTTGTTGCTGCAATGGTTCGAGACCGGTGATTATCCCCGTACCCTCGCGGTAGTGGGCGCCGGACGTCGCGAAGGCAGAAGCTATCTCGTGGCCAATCTCGCAGTTGTACTTGCTCAACTCGGGCGTCGCGTGGTGGTCGTTGACGCCGACTTGCGAGCCCCGCGGCAACATGCCATCTTTGGTGTTGCCGCGCGCGGCAACACCGGACTGTCGTCGATTCTATGCGGCCGCAGCGATATCGACCCTGTGCATCTGCCGGAGTTTGGCGCCCTCGCGCTCATCCAAGCAGGACCCTTGCCACCCAACCCGCAAGAGCTTCTGTTGCGGTCGGAGTTTCCGGCGCTGGCGCGGGAATTGGCGCAGGACTACGATTTCGTCCTTTTTGATACCTGTGCCGCTAGCCTAGGAGGCGATCCTCTCATCGTGACCCGCGCTGCTTTAGGCGCGCTAGTGGTTGGGCGTAGGAACCACAGCAGGTTGGACACGACGCAGCAGCTTGCTGACAGAATCCGAGCAAGCAAATCAGCCGTGGTCGGCGCCGTCATGAATCGGCTCTAAATCTATGGGCACTTCAGCTCAAACTTCCGTTTATCCAACGCTGGTCGACCTTAAGGCTTTCGCGCTGTGGCCTTTGCTTGCCGGGCTGGCGGCCTTGTACGTTCCAACATTCGTTGAGCTGGCCAATGGATTGTGGAGCACGGAGGCGAACGCGCACGGCCCCATCGTATTAGCCGTAGTCTTGTTCTTGCTTTGGCGCCAACGCGCACGGTTGGAAATCGGTGCGTCTTCGGTGGCATCTTGGTCCGGCGCCCTGATACTGTTGGCTGGCTTAGCGCTTTATGTTGTCGGCCGCTCGCAAGGGTTCCCGCTGTTCGAGACAGCATCGCTCCTTCCCGTTCTGATTGGTATCCTGCTGCTAGTCGGCGGCCGGCGTGCGATCAGTGCCTTTTGGTTTCCCGTGTTCTTTTTGCTTTTTCTCATCCCGCTGCCGGCATTCTTGGTTGAACTGATGACGGGCGCACTGAAGACCAAGGTATCGGTGATCGTGGATGCCGTTCTGTATGCGGCAGGTTATCCCGTTGCCCGTGATGGCGTCACTTTGAGCATCGGCCCATATCAGTTGTTGGTGGCTGATGCATGTTCCGGGCTTCACTCCATGTTCAGTCTGAGCGCCATGGGCCTGCTCTATCTTTATCTGATGGAGTACAAGAGCGTCTGGCGCAACGCAGCGTTAATTGCTGCCATCCTGCCAATCGCGTTCGTAGCCAACATTGTCCGTGTGCTTGTGCTCGTTCTCATCACCTATTACATGGGGGACGCCGCCGGACAGGGCTTCATGCACGGGTTTGCCGGCATTTCGTTGTTTGTGATTGCTTTGTTGTTCTTGTTTCTGTTCGACTTGCTGCTTGGGCTGCTTGTGCGGGTGCGCAAATGATCTTCTGGCGCTCGGTTGCCGTTGCGGTGGCGATGTTGGCAGCCGCTGGGTTGGCTATCGCCATGAAACCGTCGATGCGCGCCGACAAAGCCAGGGCGAATATAGATCGTCTTGTCCCAGAGCGGTTCGGTGCTTGGCGTGTCGACCCAACGCTGATTCCGATCGCGCCGTCGCCAGACGTACAGGCGAATTTGGATCAAATATATGACAAGGTCGTCTCGCGTGCTTACTTAGGGCCAAATGGAGGGCACGTCATGCTTTCGATCGCTTACGGCGGCGAGCAGAACGATAGCCTTAAAGCGCATCGTCAAGAGGTTTGCTATACCGCGCAAGGATTTCAGGTGCGCGACTTGCGGCCCGATGAGATGCATTTTGGCGCACACGTCATTCCGGTCGTACGAATGGTCGCGCAAAAGGGGGCGCGCGTCGAACCAGTGACCTACTGGTTCACGATGGGTGACGAAGTTGTGCTGACCAGAAGCGCGCGGCTGTTGGCTCAGGTAAAGCATGGGTTGCGCGGGTATATCCCCGACGGTATGTTGGTGCGGATTTCAAATATTTCTACAGACCCGCAGGCATCGTTTGCGTTGCATGACAGTTTTGTGCGCGATTTGATCGCTGCGATGCACGCGCAACACGCTGCGCGGTTCGTGGGTCCTTTCAAGCCGCAGCAACCTGGCTAGCGCACGGCCGGTCGATGAGTTGATGCGCACGATCGACTTTCGTCGCTTTGCCGCGATTGGCGCTGTCACGCTGTCAAGCCTGGCGCTAGCGGCGTTTTGGGGCGCTGCTTCTGCGTTGGTCGGCGGCGTCTTGCCGCTACTTCTGATCATATCCTTCGGTGCGGCGGCACTGATTCTCTTCGATTATCGGCTCGGCGTGTTATTGCTGATTGTGACGTTGCCGATTTCGCACACAACGCTGTTTCCGCACGAATTGTTCGGCGTCGCCGGGCTGAATCCGCTAAATCTGCTGTTCGTAGCGACGTTGGGCTCCTACGCCGTCGCCCGACTTACCGGACAAAGCACTGTGCGCATCCCGTATTCGAAAACATTGTTGATCTGGTACGTGTTGCCGATCACTATCGCCGGGTTCTACGGCGCGACTCAAGTTAAGTACATTCCGGAAATTCTGCGGCTGGGGGCAACTGGGGAAAGCAACTTGGGGGTGGGAAACAGCCGTCAATTCCTTCAGTTTTATGTTTTGAAGCCCATGTTGCAGGTGTTCTTCGCGCATCTAGTGGCGCTGGGCGTTTATCAAACCAAATCTGCTTCGCGTTATTGGATCGCGTTTCTTATATCACTACAATTCATCGCAATCTTGCCTGCGCTGGTAGTGGGTATTTCTGGACTGAGCCTCGATATCCTCGCGGCGAGTTTTGCACGGCAATTTCTATCTGGATTGGGGTTGCACGCGAACGAACTTGGGCCTCTATACGGATTCGGCTTTGCGCTAGTGTTGTTCACCTGGCCTCATTTGGCGACGTTGCGCAGCAAGTTCGCGGCGCTGGTAGTTCTCGCTAGCACCGCATTGTCGATCATGCTTACATTTTCGCGTGGCGGCTACGTATTCTTTTTGACCGTGTGCGTTGCGTTCTTAGTGAAACGTCGGCAGTTCAGGACAATAGTCGCCGCTTTTGTGTTGGGTGGCGTTGGCTTCGCTCTCCTGCCACAAGCGGTTTACGACCGCGTCCTTACGGGCTTCGATCCCGGTTCGCAGGTAGGTTCTAAGCGGGACGAGCTCACGGCAGGGCGGGTTCATGAGATTTGGCTGCCGTTGCTCCCGGATCTGGCCGCACATCCAATCGCTGGCAATGGCAAGAACGCGATCATGTGGTCCAGCGCGGTTCGAGAAGGTCGTATTGCGCCGCTGGTTACGCCCCACAATCTGTACTTGCGCCTCGCCCTGGATATGGGGCTGCTTGGTTTCCTGGCAATGACTGTGGTGGTAGTGTGGTTGCGCCGGGAGTTTCGGCAGCTTGCGGGCGATACGTCCATCGACCCCAGGTGGCGGGGCATGTTGCAAGGCGCCGGGGTCGCGCTACTCGCGTACTTGGTCGCCGGCGTGGCCAACGGCGACTACGCGCCGGCTCCGGAAACTACGTTCTTGTGGTTGGCGATTGGCATCGCGCTGGGACTGCGTCAGCGCGTCAACGAATCCGGAACTGCGATAGCGACTACGCATGTGCGGCATTAGCGGATTCTGGGCGCGCGATCGCGCGTTGCCCGGTGCGCGCGATCAGCTTGCGCGCAGCGTCGAGGCCCTCACTCATCGCGGTCCCGACAGCAACGGACTGTGGCTCGACGGCGAGACTGTCGGCTTAGGCCATCGTCGTCTGTCCATTCTCGACCTGTCTGCCCACGGATATCAACCCATGCAGAGTGCGCGCAATGGGCGCTACGTGATTAGCTACAACGGCGAGATCTACAATTTCGCTGAAATTCGCCGCGAACTCGAACCTCTGGGCTACCACTTCTTAGGCACTGGCGACACCGAGGTGATGCTCGCTGCTTTTGAACAATGGGGCATGGCGGCGCTGCAGCGCTTTTTGGGTATGTTTGCGATCGCTTTATGGGATCGCACCGAACAGCGCATGTATTTGATTCGGGATCGTCTAGGAGTAAAGCCACTCTATTACGGCTGGCAGCGCGGTGTGCTTTGGTTTGGCTCCGAGCTAAAAGCATTGCGCGCCTTTACCCACTGGGAAGCGCAGATTGATCGCGCAGCGTTGGGGGAGTTCTTTCGCTTTGGCTACATTTCCGCGCCACGCAGCATCTACGCGTGCGTGCGCAAACTACCGCCAGGGCATTGGCTGGAGCTGGGTGCGCGGGGTGAACCCCAAATCGCCCGTTACTGGTCCGTGTTGGATGCGCCCAGCAATGAAGCCGCTGCCAACGAAGACCGGTTGGCCGAGCAACTCGAAGCGTTACTCGTGGATGCGTTTCGCTTGCGCATGATTGCAGATGTACCTGTCGGGGTATTCCTCTCAGGTGGGGTAGATTCTTCAATTGTAGCGGCAATCCTTAGCCAGTATCAGGATATACGAACCTATACCATCGGCTTCAACGAAGCCGCATTCGACGAGTCAGGCTGGAGCGCGAAAGTGGCGGCGCATTTGGGAACGCAGCACACCAGCCGCGTGCTTGATCTCAAACAAGCGCGTGACATCTTGCCGCGCTGGGCCGATTTGTACGACGAGCCCTTCGGTGATTCCTCCGGGATACCGACGTACTTAGTATCCCAGGTGGCGAGCGAATCGGTAAAAGTCGTGCTCTCGGCAGACGGTGGCGACGAGTTGTTCAACGGCTACAACTTGTACACATCTACTCTGGCGCGCGAATCGCGCCTGCGTGATATTCCTGGCTGGCTCAAACGCCTGACGGCGAACTGCGCGGGCCTCATGCCGGTGAGCGCTATGGAGCAACTCGCGGCCGCCATGCCGCTGGCGGGTTCTAGTGCTGGGGTCCTGTTAGCCGGGACGGCCGCGCGCGCGCGCAGACTTGCGCCTATTTTACGCGGGCACGCCGCGCGAGCCACTTACGAAGCGACGCTGGCACAGTGGACCGACGAAGAGATCGTCAGCCTGGTGGGCGTTGCCGGCGCGCCGCGCAGCCTGGCGAGTTCCTATCCGGGTGCAATGGCGCAGCAGATGGCGACGTGGGACTTGCACCACTACTTGCCCGACGACATTCTGACGAAAGTGGATCGCGCCACCATGGCAGCCAGTATAGAGGGACGAGAGCCGCTGCTCGACCACCGTTTGGTGGAATTCGCATACCGGTTGCCGCTAACATTTAAGCGCGGGCGACTAGGGTCGAAGCATCTCTTGAAGAAGGTGCTCTACAAATATGTTCCGCGACCCTTTATCGACAGACCCAAACAAGGATTCGGCGTGCCTGTCCACGCGTGGCTTAAGGGTGATCTGTCTTCATTGCTAGATCGGTACCTTAACCGGCGCCGCATTGATGAAGCGGGTTTGCTTCATCCCGGGCAGGTTGAGCGCAATGTTAAGTTGTTCCGTGCCGGCTGTGACCAATACGCCAACAAGGTGTGGCTGCTGCTGGCGTTCGAGATGTGGCGCGAACGATGGGGCTAAAGCCGGTCTCCGCGCATGCGCAGCGAGCGGCTGCCCTGCCTCCCCGCAGAATCTTGTTTGTCACCAGCACGTTGCTGGACTTTGGTGGCGCGGAAAAGCAACTGGTTGGATTGGCCAGCGGTCTCGCCGAGCGTGGCCACGAAGTCACGGTCTACACGCTTACGGATAAAGTGTCACGTGCGACGGAGCTGCAAGCGGCCGGTGTGCGGGTAGTTGTTGGTCAAAAGCGGCGCAAACTTGATCTGCGCTTGGTTCGGGAAATGCGAGCTTTCGTGCGCCAATTCCGGCCGGATGTGGTCCAGGGTTTTCTGTTTGACGGAAACGTTTACGCCGCGCTCGCAGGTGCCGGCATAGCGCCTGCAGTGCTCGCCTCCGAGCGCAGTCACAACTATCAACTTAACGCACGGCAACGCCTTGCTCACGGCTTAGTGCGTCGTTTGGTCGTAGGTGTCGTGGCGAACAGTTTCGCCGGCAAAGATTTCGCAGAGAAGTTGTATCGCCTGAGCGCGGATCGGGTCGAAGTCGTATGGAACGGTATTACCGTGTCCGGCGCACGTTGCGACCCAAGCGCCCGCGCTCTCGCGCAACAGTTCTTCGGGCGCACCGACGTCAAAGTGGCATGTCTTGTCGGCAACATAAAACCGGAAAAGGACTATTTGCTGGCGCTCGATGTTGCCGCGTCGTTAGTGCGGCTTGATGCGAGTTGGCGGGTGCTGTTTATTGGCGATCAGCTCTCCACGGTGCGCGACGCGGCGGCTGACACCAGTGACTATAAGTCCAAAGTGTTGGCTCGCTTCGAAGCGCTGGAGCTCGCGCACAAAGTAGTATTCGCAGGTCTGCGAAAAGATGCAGCGACGCTGTTGGGTCAGTCCGACGTGTTGTTCGTCACCTCACGCAATGAGGGATTTCCCAATGCCGTGCTGGAGGCGATGAGCCTTGGCATTCCCGTCGTGAGCACAGAGTTTTCCGATATCCGGCGCATTCTTCCCATGCCCTGGCAAGTGCCGGAGCGCCGAGACCCGGGACTTATTGCCGAGACCATATTGCGGGCGGCACAGGCGCGGGAATTGCTCAGCGCTGCGCAGCTGCAGTGGGTGCAGCGCAATGCGACTTGGGAACACGCGCTGAATGCCCTGGAGGGCGTTCATAGGAAGTTCCTCGCTCGCGGGCGTGCGCGCCAGGAAGTAGCCGGTGTTAGGCAGCTAGGGCGGCGCCGATGAGCCCATTGCCGAGTATTTGCTTCGTGGCGCCGATGGCGTATCCGATGTTCGCTGGGACCACGAGCGTCGCGATTTCTGGAGGCGCCGAGGTGCAGCAGATTGTCGTGGCGCGCGCTCTCGCCAGGCTGGGCGTGTCTGTCTCAATGGTGTGCTTTGATTTTGGCCAACCCGAGCGGGTGTGCATCGAAGGCGTCAATATCTACCGCGCGCACAAGATCGACGCAGGATGGCCTGGCCTGCGGTTTTTGCACCCGCGGCTGAAAGCGATGTGGAGCGCCATGCGCGCTGCAGATGCCGACGTCTACTATCAGAGATCCGCGGGAGCACTTACTGGAATAGTAGTCATGTTTGCCCGAATGCAAGGTAGAAAGTCCATCGTTGCCGGCGCCAACAATCAAGATTTCGACCTTCGCGGGCAGCCTTTTGTGCGCTCGCGCCGCGATCGATGGCTGCACAAGATAGGTGTGCGCAATGCCGATGCCATTGTTGCGCAAAACGTGGTCCAGCGCGACGCCCTGAAAAAGCACTACGGGAGAGTGTGCGCCGTGATCCCCAACTGCAGGGAACCTGCGACGATCATCAGGGCAAATAAAGAAGGCGGCGTTGTGCTGTGGGTTGGCACCGTCGCGCCCATCAAGCAACCGGAAGAATTGCTGAAGGTAGCCGCTGCGTTGCCCGGCGTGCGCTTCCGCATGGTCGGCGGGCCGCGAGGCGATGCGGCCGGCGCCAAATACTTCCATCAAATCGCCGCAAGCGCGGCACAGCTTGCTAACGTCGAGTTCCTTGGACATGTGCCCTACACGGAGATTGATCGGCATTTCGACGATGCTTGCTTGCTCGTGAATACTTCGCGGTCTGAGGGATTTCCAAATACCTTTCTGCAAGCCTGGTCGCGCGGCGTTCCCACTGTTGCCATGTTCGATACAGGCTGCCGTGACGCTGATCGGGTCGTTGGTGTGTTGGCGCAAAGCGCTGATCAGGTCGCTGCGCACGTTCAAAATCTTCTGGCTTCGGACGCTGCATGGCAGGCCGAAGCACGGCGCTGCTTTGAACACTTTGAAAAGCACCATAAATCATCTGTAGTAGCGGTGCGCTACAGCGAGTTGTTGCGCTCGCTAATGATCGCGCCCCAGGGGCGTACGCACCTAGCATGACAAGCGTTCGGCAGAGGCTCCGCGCTGCTGGCACGTTGCTGCAGTCGCCCAAGACAGCATTGACCGCTGCGAGTTTGTTCGATTTTGGCTTGCAGTTGATTACGCCCATCGTCCTGGTACGGTTGCTCGACCCCTCCGACGTGGGCCTCTACCGATTGTTCTGGCTGATCGTGAACACCGCCGCCGGGTTTGGTGCGCCGGCGCTGACGCGCAGCTTGTTTTACTTCTTGCCACGCGTAGATGCGGCAGAGCGCCGTGCCTACATCAATCAGACACTTCTGTTCCTCGCGGCCTTAGGTGGTGTGGCTGCGATAATCATTCTGGTATGGATGCCCACATTGGCGCTAACTCAATCAGCGCATTCAGGATACGTGGGGATGGCGGCGGCTTTCACCTTCATGTGGATCGCGGCTGCTGCTCTCGATGCGTTGCCGATCGCAGACGAACGCATCGGCCTCAACACCCGCTTAGTAGTGGGGTGGGCGCTGTTGCGGACCGCGGTCTTGTGCGCCGCGGCGTTCGGAACCGGAAAGCTCGTCTATGTTTTGGTAGCGCTGTGCGCGCTTGTGGTAGCGCGCCTATTGGTGCTTGCATTCTACGTTCGAGCTTTCCACCAGCATCGCGCCTCGTGGCGGACAACACGCATAAAGCGGCACTTGGCCTATATCGCACCATTGGCGTTCGCCGCATCGCTGTACGGATTGCGATTGCAAGCGGACCCCTGGATCGTTGCGCACTGGTTTAGCGCGCAAGAGTTCGCAGCGTTCTCGTTGGCGATGGTGGTTCTGCCGCTAATTAACATACTGCGCCAGTCAATCTGCAATACAGCCTTGCCGGAAATGAATCGGCTGCAGGCGGGGGGCGACCACATGGGCATGCTGAGCGTTGCGGCGCGCGCCAACGCCACAGTGGCCAGCATTAGTTTTCCTGCTACCGTGTTCTTGTTCGCTTTTGCCGATCCGATCGTGAACTTGGTGTTTACGCCAAATTTTGCCTTAACAGCTGATGTGCTGCGAATTTATTGTGTCTGCTTCCTCGCCCTGTCAATCGACGCCAGTGGCTTGGTGTTGGTGCTGGATCAAAGCCGCTATGCCATCCGTGTAAATTTAGTGTGCCTGATACTGTCTGTGCCAATAAGTGTAGCGGGCGCTCATTTCTTCGGATTGGCGGGCGCAGCGCTTGGTAGTACGGTGACGGCGTATGTTGAACTTCTCGCTCTGTTACGGCGCGCGGCTATTGTTTCCAACGGCAGCTTCGGCAAGGTGCAGAGCTGGCGTACCTTGTGGCGGTTACTGGGGTGCGCCGTCGCGGCTGCTAGCGCGGCTTTTGCGTTTAGCTGGGCCATGACTAGCGGTGCGTTCAACGGCCTAGTGCAGATCGGGTTCGCGGCGCTCGTGTGTGCGACCGCGTACTTGGCGATGACCGCGTATCTGCGCTTGCTGCCTGGTGTTTCGGCGCCGCGAACCTAGCCGTGAGCTCGCTAGAACCTCCTTGGGCAAGTTCCCGCGGCGGACTCTTGGATTCGGAAGCATCGTGGTTCTAAGGCTGCATCGGGTAGCGCATCTTTGTTGGCGCTATCGCGTACCGCTGCTACCGCGCCTGATTTACATCTTCAACCGCATCGTCTTTGGCGTGGTGCTGCCGCCTTCGGTGCGTATCGGACGCTCCGTCGTGCTCGGCTATCAAGGGCTGGGTACCGTCATCCACCGCCGTGCCGTTATCGGCAGCGGTGTCAACATTGGGTCAGGCGTTACGATCGGCGGGCGGTCTGAGATGCAACAGGTGCCAGTGATCGAGGACGATGTCCTGCTGGGTACCGGCGCGAAAGTACTAGGTCCAGTGCGGGTCGGACGGGGAGCGAAGATCGGCGCGAACGCAGTGGTGTTAAGCGATGTTCCGGCATTTGCGGTTGCAGTTGGCGTGCCAGCTAAAGTCGTGCGTGTCGGCATCGCATGTCAACGCGGGCCGGAGGGGGGCTCGGCGGCGCCCGGCGAGAAGCCTCGGGAGCGAGGAAATTAACACAATGGTCATGCATTGGCCGCAATATCGGGTTCGATCGTCGGGCGCTGGGAGCAGTCCGGCTGCGCAGGATCTACAACAATCTCACTATCGGGAGCTGTCCGCGTGAATACGAGCGCTATCCAGGCGCAGCAGTTTGAGCAAGAAGTCGCCGCTGGCGAGCGGTTTGAGTTTGGTGAGAATTGGCGGCGCTTTCTGAGCGTACTGAACGAAGAGCGGATCGTCGAAGCTGAGCAGTCGCTCAAAGCGATGCTAGGAGCCACCTCACTAACGGGTAAAACCTTTGTCGATATTGGTAACGGCAGCGGCCTGTTCTCGCTTGCGGCGACGCGTTTGGATGCGGCGCGCGTGCACTCGTTTGACTATGATCCCAGCAGCGTCGGCTGTGCTATGGAACTCAAGCGCCGCTATGCTCCCGTGTCGGCGCATTGGACCATTGAACGCGGCAGCGCGCTGGATCAAACCTACCTGAGTGGATTGGGTCAATGGGATGTGGTGTATTCGTGGGGAGTGCTTCACCATACAGGTGATATGTGGCGCGCCCTTGCCAATGTAGCGCCGCTAGTCAAGGATGGCGGGTTGCTGTTCGTCAGCATTTACAACGATCAAGGCGATCTATCCCGGTACTGGAAGCGCGTTAAGAAGCTTTACAACAGTTGGCCGCTACTGCGTGTGCCGCTGTACGGCGCCTTTTTACTCTGGCGGTTCGGGCGCGGCGCGATGCTTGATCTTGTACGCTTGCGTAACCCTCTCCGGCGCTATTTGGGGTACCAGAGCAATCGTGGCATGTCGGTGACGCACGATTTGCGCGATTGGTTAGGGGGTTATCCGTTCGAAGTGGCAAAGCCGGAGGAGGTATTCAGTTTCTTCCAGCAGCGGGGCTTTAGGCTGAACTGCCTCAAGACCTGCCGCGGCACTGAGGGCTGTAACGAGTTCGTTTTCGCCAAAGCAGGAAAGTTGTAGTTTCTGCTTGAGCGACTCGAGGCATGAAGGCTGTTGTGGCTGCTCGCGCGTCGACCATGGAGGTCGACATCTATCCGCACCACAAATCCGTGGGCCACGCGCTACCCGAGACCAGAAATTTTCTCGCTTATCGACCTGAGGTAGACGGTTTGCGTACGGTTGCCGTGCTCCCCGTCATACTTTTTCATGGCGGATTTCCTCTATTCTCCGGTGGTTTTGTCGGTGTCGACGTGTTTTTTGTGATCAGCGGATACCTGATTACTTGCATCATCCTGGCCGATCTTCGCTCCGAACGCTTTACCATCGCAGGCTTTTACGAGCGGCGTGCCAGGCGCATCTTGCCGGCCCTGTTTTTCGTGATGCTGGCTTGCCTGCCGCTTGCCTGGGTCTGGATGATGCCGGCGCAGCTCATCGGTCTTGGACAAAGCCTGATGGCCGTCTCTGTCTTTGTCTCCAACATCTTCTTCTGGCGCACCAGCGGATACTTTGAGCCGGCCGCGGAGGAGAAGCCATTGCTCCACACGTGGAGTTTGAGCGTCGAGGAACAGTTCTATGTTTTCTTTCCGCTCCTGGTCGCACTGTTGTGGAAGCGCGCGGATCGCCGACTTGCCTGGATCGTCTTGGGCTTGGCAGTCATCTCGTTTTCGATGAGTGAATGGGCTTGGCGCCACGGCAAGAGTTTGTCGAGTTTCTTTTTGATTCCGACCCGAGCTTGGGAGCTGCTCTTGGGGGCGCTGGTGGCGCTAACGGCGACGCCGGCCTTTGCCAGGTCAATTGGCGCCACGGCGCGCGAAATCGGTTCTGCCTCTGGCTTGCTGCTGATTTTGGTATCGATCTTTGCCTATGGCCCGCAAACGCCCTTCCCAAGCGTTTATGCGCTATTGCCAACAGTGGGCGCTGCGCTAGTGTTGACCTTTGGTCAGACCGGGACATTGAGTGCGCGCTTGCTATCGCAGCCTGCGATGGTAGGAATTGGTTTGATCTCGTACAGTGCATACCTCTGGCACCAACCGCTATTCGCCTTCGCGCGAGTCTATGGCGTCGAGGGTTCATCGCAGGCGGTGTTTGCGGCGCTAACGTTGGGCGCCTTGTTGCTGGCCTACGTTACTTGGCGGTTTGTTGAGAGTCCATTTCGCAACCGCCAGCGCTTTACGCGCCGAGCAATTGTGTGGGCAAGCCTTGGTGGCACATTATTCTTTTTCGGCGTTGGCGCGACGCTGCATCTCTGCGGCGGATTCGAAGAACGTATACCAGAACACCTCAGATTCTGGATACCCTATTCAGACAACAGTCGCAGCGGCGCATACGTCAAGCGGCGATTCGTCGATCTGCAAGGAAGTTTTGGGCACGATGCGAGGCCAAAGCTGTTGGTTATCGGTGACAGTTTTGCGCAGGACTTCACAAATTCGGCATTCGAACAGCGCGCCCTAGAGGGTTGGACAGTTAGGACGTTTGCGATTGATTCGCGCTGCCAGATTTACCTCGACGCTGAAAGCGCGCAGCAACATTGGGCGCCCGCGGCTCGGAGTTTGTGCGCTCAAGCGAAGACGCTGGCGACCGCGGCAGATGTCATTGCGCAAGCTGACGTCGTGGTCTTGGCGGCTAGTTGGTTACCGTGGGCTGCGGAATTGTTGCCGCGCACCATCGCCAGTCTGCATTTGCGGCCCTCGCAAAGGCTATTTGTGATCGGACGCAAGGATTTTGGCTCGATCAACGTGCGCCACTTGATGTCTGTGCCGCTGACCCAATTGGCCGGTGCGCGCAATGCCGTATCCCCTTCGCACTTGCGAGTCAACGACATCATGCAGCGAACGCTGTCAGCCGACGTGTTTGTCGATGTGCACGCGCTCCTGTGTGATCGGTTAGCAACGTGCCCGCTGTTCACGCCGGAAGGTAAGCTCATTTCCTTTGACGGGGCACACTTAACACCAGATGGTGCGGGCTACGTTGGCAGGCTCTTGTTTCATCGCAGCGCGCTTAGAGATCTAGTTTCCCCTGATATCTACGTACCGCGTTTGGAATAGCTGTGCTCGCGAAGAAGGGTCGTTCGTTTGGACGAGCTGCTAGTGGTTTTCAGCGCAACTGAGTAGAGCTTGTTATCGAAGATGCGATCCATTTTGTCGCTGCTTAGAACTATTCTTCTCAAAGAAATTCCTGTGCAGCAGCCGGTATCAAGGTTGACAGACCTCGATGCGGCGCGAGGGTTGGCGATCATCTTGGTGGTGGTCGGTCATGTCGTCGCTCGCGGTGCAGTGCCGCTAGACAATGAATGGTATTTGACCCTGCAAAAATTGATCTACCGATTTCATATGCCTTTTTTCATGTGCTTGGCCGGAATCACGTTTGCACTTGCGCTTCCGCAATTGCGATGTTTGAGGGAGGTGACTGTGTTCTCTAAACGGCGTGTTGCGCGGCTGCTGATTCCCTATCTATTTGTGGGTCTAGTCGTACTGGTCGGCAAGCTTATCGCCGGGCGCTTTCTACACGTGGACAATCCCCCTGCGGGCACTAGCGATGATGTACTCAGAATTCTGCTTTACCCTGTTTCCAGTGTCGCGGGCTTTCTTTGGTTTATCTATGTGCTGGCGGCTTATCTGCTTGCAGTGCCGGCGCTATTTCGCTTCTTCGGCCGACGCCCGCTGCCGCTGCTGCTTTTCGGGCTGCTGCTTCAACTTGTTCCGGTGCCAATGCTTTTCATGTTGGATATGGCCGTTTGGTATCTGCCGTTCTTTGCCGGTGGTATGGCGCTATGGATATGGCGATCCCGCTGGGAAAGGATGACGGACCGCGCAACGGCGATAGCAAGTGCACTGTTCTTGCTCGCGCTGATATTCGCCTTACCCTTTGAGTTGCCGAAGTGGTTGGTTGGACTCTTGTCTATTCCGGCGATGCTGGCGTGGGCGCAACGCCTAACTGGCGCATGGCAATCGGCGTTGGTTCTAGTCGGACGCAATAGTTTCGCCATCTATCTGTTCAATACAATGGCGATCGGCGTCAGCAAGGGTCTTATGCTGACAACGTTTAGTTGGAACGGTGTGAATTTCTTGGTCTACTTCCCAATCCTAGTCTTGGCGGGTACTTTGCTGCCGATGCTCCTGAAACGACTGCTGTGCGTTGCAATCCCGGCCGCGGCTAGATTCTTGTAGTGCGGCGAACAGTTCTGCGATGGGCAATGATGCCGTGTACGAGGCAGGCCGTCGCGATCGGCTAAGCGGGTCGAACTGACTCGGTTCGTGGTGTAGACCACTGTGATGCCGTTCACCCAGCCTTTCGAAGTTCTATGCCGCGCACCTAGCGAATCGCTCGAATCCGCTTGAAGTAACAAAATCGTAATGAGGCTTGTGCAAGATGAGTGGCATCCTGCCGAACGAAGCTACCTGCGCTATGTTTCATGGGCGGTCAGTTTTAAGGCTTCTCATCTGAGATTTCTTGTTCCAGATAGCACACCGATGCCTATTGAAGACCGCCTCTATGGCCTACTGAAGTACTACACGCCGGCCCCGCAATGGGTCAAATCGGCGGTTGGGCATGCGTACTCAAGTTTGCCCGCCAGCTGGCGTTACGGCCAGGCGTATCGCACGTTCTCCGAAGAATTGGCGCTCAACGATTCGGTATCGATCCGGCGCCGCTGGCGTGACAAACTGCAGACAACGCTTGAGTGGGCTCTGCATACGGTGCCGGCGTACCAAAAGCATCAAAACTTGATTGCGAACTTAGATGACCCCCTGGAAGTGCTAGAACGCTTGCCTCTTCTAGAGAAGAGCGCAATTAAGTCCGAGCCCTCTCGTTTTGTGTCCAGCGCGCTTGCCGGAAAAGCGCAGCTAACCACCTTCACTGGGGGGTCGACGTCGCAGCCGATGCAAATTCATTTGGAGCGCTTTGTGTCGCGCTCCAAGGATTTTGCTTACAACGGTGCCTTTGATCGCATAGCGGGAATCGGGCCTAGCGACGTCATCCTTGCTTTGCGAGGCCGGTCGGTGGCGAGCGCGACCAAAGCGACGGGCGAGCTGTGGATGTTCGATCCGATCAAACGTTACTTTCACCTGAGTTCGGATCACTTAGAGCCAGTGTACATGCCGCGCTACATCGATGCGCTGCGTCGTTGGAAGCCAACGTTTGTGCACGCGTTTCCCTCAGCAATCTATCCGCTCGCACGATGGCTTGCCGATCACCCCGCCCCCGAAGTTACACAGCGCATTCGTGCGATTCAGCTCTTCTCTGAGAATGTGTACGATTACCAGGTGGATCTATTGGAGCGCGTGTTTCGCTGCCCAGTGTTGCTGGACTACGGCCTTTCCGAGCGCACTGCCAAGGCGGTATCGCGACCGCGCGACAAACGCTACTTCTTTTGGCCGCTGTACGGGCATGTGGAGCTGATCGACTTGGCCGGCCAGCCGGTCAAAGAGCCTGGGCGCACCGGCGAATTGGTGACTACGGCCTTTGACAATCGCGCAATGCCACTAATCCGCTACCGCACCGGCGATCTCGCCACATTGAGCGGCAAGCCTAACGAAATATTCCCAGGCTTTCTCGCAGTTGATCGAATTGAGGGGCGTTTGCAGGAGTTTATTGTTTGCCGCGATAGCCGGTTGGTTTCGATTACAACTATCGGCGTGGCACACCTTGACGCACTCGCGTTCGCAAAGTATATGCAATTCGAACAACGCACGCCTGGACAGGTTGTGCTAAAGGTCGTCAGTGATACCGAGTTGGACCGGCGCGTCGTCTCGCGCGTTGAGGAGGCCATCGAGCAAAAGATGCAGGGTGGCTGCAGCGTTCACGTGGTTCGAGTGGACGCTATCCAGCGAACCCCGCGCGGTAAGCTCCCGCTCATCGTTCAGCATATCGATATTCGTCGATTCCTTGGTTCGGCCGACATTTGTTTGCACCAAGAAGCTGCTGCCTGACTGTCCTGGCAGCGACCTGATGTCCGCGCTGCTTCCTGAGGTCAGCCCCTCGGCACAGGCATTGCATAGGCTGCTAGGCGCTCGCATTATCGTGATGCTTGGCCCCAGCCTCGAAGCAAAGGGAGGTATGGCGGCTGTTGCGCGAAATTGGGCGGAGGCGGGGTTCTTTGCGCGGTGGAGAATCCACTATATTCCCACTTATCGCGAAGCGGGCACGAGCGTCAAACTTTTGGTCGCGCTCGCGGCCTTCTGGCGGTTGGCTGGGCTGCTGATCATACGGCGGGCTGCTTTGGTGCATGTGCACGCAGCTTCGCGCATGAGCTTCTGGCGCAAAGCACCGCTTATCGCGCTCGCTCAGCTCGGGCGTGTGCCAGTTATTGTGCACATACATGGAGGCAACTTCGCTGAGTTCTACACGCGCGATTGCAGCTCCATGCAGCGTTGGTGGATACGCAAACTAACCGGGCGGTCGGATCGCGTGCTGGCTTTATCGGAATACTGGCGCGAGCAGTTCAGCGCTTTCTGTGAGCCGCGGCGCATCACGGTGGCGCCCAATTTCGTCGTCGCTCCGCCCGAGGAGCCGGGCGTAGAGAGGAACTTGTTTCAGATTTTGTTCCTTGGGCAAATCAGCGCGGCAAAAGGACTGCGGGAGCTGCTGCAAGCGTTGTCGCTGCTGCGGAGGGAGTTCCCGGCGCTGCGCTTGGTCTGCGCTGGAACTGGAGATTTCGGCCAAGCGCGTAGGTGGGCAGCGGAATTTGGCGTTGCCGATGCGGCCGAGTTGGTGGGGTGGGTCGGCCCGCAGCAGAAGTGGCAATTGCTTCGTGCCAGCGGCCTGTTTGTGCTCCCCTCGCACGCAGAGGCAATGCCCGTTGCTTTGCTTGAAGCCATGGCGATGGGCGCGCCAAGCGTAGCTACACGCGTGGGATCCGTTCCGGAAGTATTGCAGGATGAGGTGAACGGATTGTTGGTTGAACCGCGCGACGTGCAGGGCTTGGTCCATGCGTGCAGGCGTTTGCTCTCTCAGCCTGAGTGGGCACTTCGACTCGGTGGCGAGGCGCGAAGCCGCGTGGCTCGACTCTACTCGCCACAGCGTTGCCTGCGCTTGCTAGACGAACTCTACAGAGAAATCTTGTGTGCGCAAAGCCGGTGAGCGCGCGGAATGAAGTTGCTAGTGTAGTGCTTCGCTCTTGATGGCACTTATGCTTGGAACATGCGCAGCAGTCAAACTTAGCAAAAGTGGCGAAAATCAAGCCAAACAAGGCGCAAAGCGCAGCGAGGTTGTACACCTCGCGAGCATTTGCAACGCAGGATGGCTTGATTTCTCGGCAGCTTTTGTGCCGTTAAGAGCGAAGCACTACACTAGCTGCGTGCTTTCTCGGGCTGCGGCGCGGGAGTCGCCACGCCTGGTTGACCAAACAAAGCCTTCGCAAGTAGCCAAAAGAAGAGCAGATCATCGACGAAGTAACGGCGAAACATGCGGCGCGGTTCTTGGAGAAAGCGATAAAACCACTCCAAACCGCTGCGCTGCATCCAAACGGGGGCGCGTTTGGTGAGTCCCGCGAACACATCGAAGGAGCCGCCCACCCCCATTGCAAACGGCACGCGCAGCAAATCGCGATGGCGTGCGAGGAATTCTTCTTTTTTCGGCGAGCTGATGGCGACAAAGAGGATGTCGGGTTTCGCCAAAGCAATATTGCGCGCGACCTCGGTTTCCTCACTCTTGGACCAGTACCCGTTGCGAAATCCGCAGACCGCCAAGCTTGGATGCAACGCTTGCGCTTTTTCGATGACTTGCGTTAGTACTTCTTCCTTAGCGCCAAGAAAGTACACCCGCCAGCCGATATTCGCAGCGCGTTCGAGTAGGCGTTCAAACAAATCGATGCCGGCGACACGCTCTTTCAGACCGCGCCCCAGCAAGCGCGACGCCCAAACGACCGGCATGCCGTCTACGTTGATGAGGTCGCACTGGTTAACGATGTCGCGCAACTTGTCGTCGCGGTGTGCCTTGACGATCTTGTCGACATTGACGACGACATGCTGATGCGGCCGTCCGCTCTCGATAAATTTGCCGACTTCGTGCAGCGTCTCTTCCATGGTGAGGTTGTCTATAAGACAGCCCAACACTTCCACGCGTTGCTCTGTGCCGAACGTTACAGCATCCATTACCGTTGCCATATTCACTCATCTCGTCATTACGCTTTAGCATGGTGAGGCCCGGGTGTGACATCAAGGTGTTGCTAACACCGTAGATGAATAGTCCGTTTGGGCCGCAGCTCCGCGTCTCTTGACATCGCGTTGTCACAATTTGCGGATATAGCCAATTGGCAACATATGCGAAACAACACCGCCGTGCGGTACCGGGGCAAGCAGGCTAGTAAATGGGGCAGAAGTAGATGCGTGTTCTTGCGAAGGTGATGGTTTTGTGTGGCAGCGTTATGACGTTGCAAGCATGTTCAATTCGGCATGGCGGCGAGCATGGGCACAGTCATCCTGAATCCGTTGCCGTAGAGCGGCGTGCGGTTGCGCGTCATGTAGATGCCGCTCAGTTGCGGACTTTCGGCGGCCCGCTTGCAGCAGCAGCCTTTTTGGAGCGCGTCCGGCAGTCGCGCAGCGCGGCTGCGGACGCACTGCATCAGCGCGTTGCCGCTATGGCCCCAAGGCCCGCGCTCAATGAGCCTGATGCGCCGAGCTACCGGGAAGACACGCGAACCAAGACTTTGCGCTTGTTGGCGCTGCCAGCGCAGACACTGCCGCATACGCGCGCAATGACCGAAGCGGCGTTCGATTGGCTGCTGACGCGTGACCCGGCTTCGCTTGAGAAGGCTCGTTGGCGCGCGAAACAAATTGCGACATGGAGTCCGACTGGAGCGACGAGCTACGCCGCCCAGCCACAGGTTTCGCGTGATATCGCCTTTGCCTTGGCACGCGTCTATGATTGGCTCTACAGTGAACTTTCGCTTGAGGAGCGCGCGGCGCTTTACACAGCTATCGCTTTGCGTTGGCAGCAGATGGTGCGTGACTTTACCTCGGAGAGTGGGGAAATCACTCATCGGCCGGAAGATTTATTGCAGTGGAATAACTTAGGAATTACTTGTGCGATTGCTGCGCTCATGCAGGGCGACCAGCAACTGGGAAACACAAAGCTGGACGCTCTGCTGCCGCTCTATTTGGAGGCTTTTGGTAGATGGACCGGCGCTGACGGCGGATTTGCGCCGGGCACATCCTATGCGCTTTCGGTTTTGGAGTTGCAGCTGCCGATTTGGGACACGCTGCGCGCTGCCACAGGTGTTGATGTGTATCAGCACCCATGGGTGAGCAATCTACCGGCATTTATGCTTCAGTTTCTCCCCAACGCGAAGGCAACGCATGCTTTCGGCGACGGCGCAGAATCAGTGGCGAACGCCCCGCTACTTTACGCGCTCGCATCGCGCTCGGCCCTGCCTGCGGTGCGCGCCGCCTATCTGCCAAACCTTGCGGTGCAGAACCAGTCGTTTTTGTTCTCGCTGGCCGCTCCCTTTGTTGATGAGGCAGGAACGCAGGCGCCTGCCTCAAGTGCATACTTTGCATCGGTTGGCTGGGCGAGTCTGCGCAGCGCCTCGACTGCGGAGCCGCGTGTCGCGCTGCACTTCAAGAGCAGCCCGTTCGGATCCGGCACGCACAGTCACGCCGATCAGAATAGTTTCACGCTACAAATCAACAACAAGCCGGTTCTACTGGATAGCGGCTACTACGATTGGTGGGGCTCGCCGCATTGGCTGCAGTGGTATGCGCAGACGCGCGCACACAACGCCATTACCTACAACGGTGGTATTGGCCAGAGAATCAAAGATGCCTCGGCTGCTGGCCGCGTCGTTGCCTTCGCTGACCATGACTCGTCTGTTTATGTAAGCGGCGACGCCACTGCCGCCTACGATGCGCCGGTGCAGCGCGCGCACCGTGCAATCATCTTTCAACGACCGGGGACGTTGGCAACGATCGATCACGTTGCCGCCGATCGCCCCCTGCGTTGGGAGTGGAACCTGCACACGCGGCAACCGCTGCAGCGCATGAGCAGCCACCGTTTCCGTCTATACGATGAGCAGGCGAAGGCTGGCGTGTGTCTCGATATCATCGAGCCGGCCGAGTTCGATTTCGTTCAGAGCGATCGCTTTACCGCGCCGCCTGATCCCAGTGCGCTACGGCCGCCCCAGTGGCATGCGGTACTCTCGATCAAGTCAGCGGCTGCGACTGCAACATTCGTTGTTGGCATGAGTATTGACTGCAATGCGAGTGCAGCACCGGTTCGATCGCGTCCGGAAGGTGAAAATCTTGTTGTCGAAGTTGGGTCCGAGCGCTTCCGTCTCCTAACGGACGCGAGGGTAGTGAGGGAGATCCCATGAGGCGCGCAGCGGTGCCGGCCAGATTGCTTAGCGGCGTGAGCGAGGGAGGTCACGTTGCTGTCAAATTGCAAGAGTAGCGTCAGCGACCAGTCCTCCCGGCCGCAAGAAAGGAAGCGCAAGATGCCCAGTTCCAAGTCACAGTGGTCACTGACCGAGCGACGCCGCTTTCTTAGGAGCGTTTGGAGCGGCGTGGGCGCTAGCGTGTCGCTCGCCTTGCTGCCTGGCCGCGAGTTGTTGGCGGCGCCGAAAGTGGGTGCCAACCCGTTTACGCTCGGCATCGCCTCTGGTGATCCAACCGATGACGGGATCGTTCTGTGGACGCGGCTGGCTCCGGTGCCGTCTGAGCCAGAAAGTTTGGGACAAAGTGTGATACCCGTGCGTTGGCGCGTGGCCAAGGATGCCGGCATGCATCAGGTGATGGCCAGCGGCATTGCAGCGGCGCATCCGGCGCTGGCGCATTCGGTGCATGTCGAAGTTCGCGGCTTGCGGCCGGCGCAGGATTACTTCTATCAATTCAGCGTGCGCGGCGAAGAGAGCGCCATCGGACATTTTCGCACCGCGCCGCGCGAGCATGAAATGTTGCGCGAGCTGCGCTTCGCGTTCGTGACCTGTCAAGACTGGCCGAGCGGTTACTACACCGCGTACCGCGATATGCTGCGGAGCGACCTTGATCTGGTGCTGCATCTCGGCGACTACACCTACGAATATCGCATTGACGGCACTTCGCGCCGCGGCAGCAGTGTGCCGGCGGGTTTTGAAGCCGAGACTATCGACCTGCGCACCTACCGCCTGCGTCACACCCTGTACAAGCTCGACGCCGATCTGCAGGCCGCGCACGCAAAGTTTCCGTTCGCTGTTATCTGGGACGATCACGAAGTCGCCAATGACTACTCTGGAAGCGCGCCGGAGTTTGCTGCGCCGTCGCCCGAGTTCTTAGCGCGCCGCGCCGCAGCCTATCAAGCGTATTACGAGCACATGCCGATTCGGTTTGCCGCCGCGTCCAAGCCGCGTGCAGAGCTGCGAATCTATCGCGGCTTGCGGTACGGGCGGCTTGCGGAGTTTTTCATGCTCGATGATCGCCAGTATCGCAGCGACAATCCTTGCGGGGACGGCGAGGCATTGCGGTGCGACGCTGCCAATAACGGCGACTACACTATGCTTGGGCGCGAGCAGGAACGTTGGCTTGCACGCCGTTTCGAGCGCTCGCACGCACGCTGGAACGTCATCGGCCAGCAGTTGCTCATGGCCGAGTTGGAACACGCGACCACACAACCGAATTGGTATTGGAACGACGCTTGGGACGGCTATCCGCTCGCGCGCAAGAGACTGCTGCAAGAAGTAGTGGGCTCGAAACTGGCCAACCCAGTCGTGCTGACCGGCGATTGGCATTCGACTTTTGTCAATGACTTGAAAGTCGATTTCAAGGATCCGAACGCGGCGACCGTTGCGACGGAATTCGTTACCCCCGCGATCACGACCGGCGGCGACGGTACTCCATACGGGCCATACTACTCGCCGATGATTCCGTTCAATCCGCACATCAAGTACTACGAAGGCGATCGGCGCGGTTACTTTAATGCCACAGTTACGGAAAAGTACATGCGCTTCGATCTACGTTTTGTCACCAGCGTAGAAAGCCCAGGAGGAACGGGCTACGCCGAGCGATCCTGGGTAGTTGAAGGCGGCCGGGCAGGGGCGCAACCCGCGTAGGCACGCAAACTCGCTTGCCCATCGCAACGCCGATGGGGCGAGGCATCCTCGGCTGCTCGAGCCGATGCTGATAGCGCAGGACGCTCCGCAGATCGCGAGATTGCGTGACTGCGTGACGACCTTCGATGGAAGGGAAACAGTTATTTTCAACTGTGACATCGGACAACAATTGCACTGTTGCCATATACAACAGTAATATTTTGAAATGTCATCATTCGATTGGAATGCAGCAGATGTTTGTCAAATGCGCTCGCGTTAGCACCTTCGTTATCGTAGCCGCTGGTTTCTGGTTAGCCGGTGCATCGCTCGCGCGAGCGGGCTTGCTATATGAGTACACGTTCGAAGCCCAATGGGGAACTCGGACCCGAGCCGTCAACCACGGCTACGCATCTCCACCCTTTGCACTGGTAGCCAATATGCAGCACTACGAGCAGAGCATCGATGCTTCGTCGAATCTGGTGCTGTGGCAGATCTCCGGCACCGCGAAGCCGCCCACTCGATATACCCAAAGCGCCCGCAGCGGCGTCGCCAGCCTAAAAATGACAACGGCACGAGGCGAACCGCCTGCGCGTCTCGACGAATACGCAAATGCTTGGATCAACCACTCGGTGGACCTAAACGATCGAGTGAAGCTCAACTTGCAAGGCGGACATAGCGGGCGCGAAAAGCTATTTGCGCAGGACAAGCCTTACTACTCTGGCTTCAGTTTGCGTGTTGGCGCATTTTCGGAGCACGATACGGCTCGCGATCAGTGGAACGTGCTACTGGCGTGGAGCAACGCCTCGCACGGCATCAGCGCTCCATTGCTCATTGCGTTAGGCACGAACGGGAGTGACTGGTTACCCGCAACGGCTACATCGGGCGGCGAAGTGAGGCTCTACGCCTGGGCCAACGCTTTTGACCTTCCGCGTGGAAAATGGGAACAGCAACGAGCGAAACTACCGATTGGAACTCAGATGCTCAAACGTGGTTGGTGGTACGACTTCGTCGTGATGACCCGCTTCGGAAGAGGCAGTGTTACCAATCCGACTGTAAAAATATGGATGAAGGAGTCGGCGCAGAAGTGGGATGCGAACGGCGACGGCGTGTGGCAACAAAACGAACGCCTGGCCTTCACCCACACCGGCAATCTGGGCGTCGTTAACGCGACGAAAACCTCCCCAACCTATCGCCTGGTTGCGACCCTCTACCGGGATAAGCATACTGAGGGCAATTCTCAACTCCCCAACCATCGAGACCGACAGCACACCGTTTATTTCGACGAGATACGCATAGGCGACGGCAACAACACTACGACTCCGCGTCAAGAAGTCATGCCGCGACCAGAGGTAAGAGCAAAGGCAGTTAGCTGGTAGAGAGCCGCCCGCCTAGCCCCTTCGATCTTGCAGAGATCTCCTCAGCGCAAGTGCGCATCGCTTGCAGATGAGACAAGGATCGTGGGGCTCAGTCTTTATTGTTGGGGGTGCGTTTCGATGAACTCAGCGGCAGCGCTCGGCAGCACGGAAGATCGCGCGGTAGTGTCGGGTTTCGGCGAAGTGCGGAAAGGGAGCCAAACCTCTTCGAAGTTTTGCCGGGAGAATGCATCGACCCCACCACTGATTCCATAAAGCTCAATGCAGGCGTCGAGTTCTAAGCAGCATTCGCTGTCGAGCTTTTTTTGCGCATCGTTTCGCATACACGAATTCTCCTTAAGTAACTTAGAGTGAGGCGCAGCCTAACACTACTTGCTGAATACGGGAACCGGGGGGCAGTTTGTAGCCAAATTATTGATCAATCCAGCAGAAAGTTTGTGCGTTCAACGCGTTAGTGCAATTGTTCACTTACATATACACATGTTATTCACAAAAATAGTGCAAAAAAAGGCGTATCAGTCGGCGCGTAATTTGATGCGGCTTCAGTCCCGTATGTGGATTTCTCATTTTTCGACTGACTGACTGCACGCGTCCGAGTGCGAAAAAAATACGCGCCGCAGAAGCGGCGCGAGGTGTTCCGGGGTCCTAGCAGTCGAACTATTTCAACCCCATGCAGTTAGCGTAGTAAGTGACCGTCGCTGGCCAGTCGGAAAAGATTCCGAGTATCTTTACTTGACGCGCAAGCACGTCCAGCGCTTTGTACATGTCGCTGTCCGTTTTGACCGCCGCACCTTGCGCATCAAACAGGTAGTAAAAGCCTCCCTCGGACGCACCACGGCGCAAGTCCGATCGCTCGAAGCTCCAGGTGATGATGTCGAGCCCTGCCGACTTTATATCCATGGCATATTGCGACGGCACGATCTCCCCCCGCGCGTTAATCTCGAGCAATGCCGGTATCGGTGGCGCGAAAATCCGAACGCCTTGGCGCTTGAGTTCTTTCAGCTCGTCGAGAGTGAGCCGCGGCTCGGGTGGTGAGACGGTCGGATCGATGTCATCCAAATACACGGCCTGCTTGCCGTAGCGCGGCTCGTTCTTGATCCAGTACAGCACGTCGTTCTTATCGAATGATTGCGGCCATACCTCTTGCGGCTTGACGCCAGCCATTTTCAGTTCATCGATCATCTTCTGGGCATACTTTGCCTGGCTGCCGAAGATCGCGTTGATGCGCGCTGGGTCGCCGCCCTTTAGTTCCGGTGTATGCTTGACGCCAAGACGCTTGTTCAGCTCAATACTCTCGCGTAGTGTCAAGAGCGTACCGCGGCCGGTGTACAGGTCAGTGCGCCAGCTCGCGGTCCCGCCGAGGTAGCCTTCCGCTGTGCTGGCGGCAGGATTAGCCGCATCCATCTTGCCTCGCAGCGTGCGGTACTGTGCCAACGTGATGTCGCTAGTGCAGCATTTGGGACTGGAACCCGGGCCGCTCCAAGGCATGCTGCATTGCGCGTTCAGTGGCGTTGCGACGATATTGGTGGTCGTGTGCAGGTCGCACTCAGAATGACGGCATACCAACTCGCCGTCCTTGGTAAAGGTTACATCGCACTCGACGATGCCGGCGCCCATGCGCGCGGCGGCTTCATACGATTCCTTAGTGTGCTCCGGAAACTGCAGCGCTGCGCCGCGATGGCCGATGGAGAAATCGGTGCGGTAGAACGGCCCATTCGAGCAGCTCATCAGGCGCTGCTTGAGTCTACTTTCTTCCATACCTTCGACCAGGTAGAACGGACGGGGTCCTAGCTCGACGTTGCGGTCATCCCTTTTTTGGCCGCGAGCGTCGTAGTGGCCGTCGCCTGCATAGCGTTCGTCGAAGCGGCCGTTGAGATAGCGTTGATCGTCCTGCGCGTTCGCGGCGGGACAGAACGCAGCCGCTATGGAGGCGGCGGCGAGCAAAGCAGTAACTCGGAGTGATATGCGCATAATGAACCTTTCGGGACGTGGGAAGGCCGATCCGAGGTCGAATCGCACCGAGGCGAGACTACGTTGTCTGCGTGACGCTTCGATGACGTGCTGTAACCCTTCCGGATTACGTGGTGGGGGCGCGGTTGCGCCAACGTGGCCTTGCACGCACTTCGCAAAAAAAAAGCAGCCCGCTTGTGGCGGGCTGCTGGATCGCGCTGGCGCGATCTTGCCTCGGGGAAGAGAACGAGGCGGCTGCAAAGCCGAGAGATCTTTCAGTGGTCGCGATCCAACATCTCTACGATCGCTTTTCCGTCGACAGTCGCTGCCGGCCGCACGTTGAGGATGCGCATCACAGTGGGGGCAATGTCGATGTTGCGCACCGTATCGAGACGCCCGTTGCGGCGAATGTCAGGGCCGGAAGCGAACAAGATCGCGCTCATCGATGGCACGCTGGAGTCGTAACCATGCGCGCCGTAAAAATTAGGCACCGAGTACACGCTGCTTACCGACGGATCGCTATCGCCCAAGCGCGCGACAACCGGAATTTGTGTGCCGTCAAAATTGTAGCCTTCGCCAAGCTGTGCGAATACGTCGCCGAAGTCCTGGCCGATATTCTTGTCGACACAGAATCCGGGTTGGCCGCAACCAGACGGACGCGTGTAAACATGAGAAAACAGCGGCCGCGCTTTAGGGTTGTAGTAGGCATTCGGGTCCTTGGCGTTGCGCAGCGCAGTGGCTACCGCGCCGACGATGGCATCGAACGCAACAGGCGCGACGCTGCCGTTGGCTTCGCGTCCTTGCAGATTTACGTAGATGTTGACGGCGGGGCCTGAAGTGCGCACACCTAACACACTGGTATCGACGCCAGCGTTGCGAAGCACCTCGGTGATATTGACCGCGGTGTGAAACGGCGCCATGCCATGGTCGGACACCACCAGGACATTGCTAAGCGGGCGGCCGCGGCGGTCCACGCCGAGTGAGCTGACGACGCGCTCCACCGCCGCATCGGCCTGCTGGTAGGCGAATTTGAGGTAGCGCTCGTAGCGCGCCTTTTTTGCTTCGTCTTGCCCAGTCGCGCCCGCGGGTTTGCCCGGCTTGCCGATGCTGGCAGCGTCCAAGAAGTTCGTGGCTTGGCGCGGGTCGGTTAGCGTGAACTGATGTCCTGAGCCATCCGGCTGCTCAAAGTAGATCATGACCAGATCGGCATCTGGATTGCTGGCGATGGCGCGCAGTGCGATCCTAGTTTGATACTCAGTGAAGGAACGCACTTGATCCTGATAGGCCGCCTCCAGTTCCAGGTCGGGAAAGTTTGCGAACCCTGGGCTAAGACGTTCTGGAATGCGAAAGTCAGGCTGCGGCGCCCAATAGCCGACGTTATTGTTGATGTCATCAACCGCACTGATCACCGGCGCATTGCGCGGGATGAAATTTGCCCCGTAGCGCACCAGGCGTACGTTTGCAAGATCCGGAGCGAGTGCACTGACGAAAAACGCGGTTCCAATCTTGTTGCCCGAGCCTTCAAAAAAGAAGTCGTCCGATTTTCCGTCGACCCGTATGCGAGCCGGACCGGTGACGGGCAGCGCAAACGGCCCCGCCGTTATGCCGGCGGCGGCGTCAAACACGACCAATCGATCGAAGTTTGTGACCCCGTCATTGCTGGAGTCCAGGGCCGCGACTTTAATGTCATAGCGCAGGCTGAGCGTAGCACTGCTGGTGTTGCTGCAAGTTCCCGCGCTGCTAGGCGCGCAGAAAACCGTTTCGATCGCACTTGCGGTAACTTTGACTGGCCCATGCGACACCAATCCGGCGGTCTGAATTTGCTGCACGAGCGAGCTGTCCGCGTCGACGAAATCTGTGGCGCGCAATTCGAAACCGCGCGCGCCGAGGCCGCCGAAGGCGCCGAATGGCAGGGTGTAATCAGTTATCCGTCGCGGATCTGCAGGCTGAACCAAGGTCCCGCTGATGCGAATATCGGCACCGTCACTGCCGGGCCACGTCGCAGTGACCACTTTCTTGCCCGCTCGCCGCAACTGAACCCAGATCGGCTCGGCGGTGGGTGCGAGGCTCTCTCCCAATGGGCTGATTTGGTAGCCGCCTATCGGCGCGCCAAAACCGCTGATTCCAGTGCCGATGGGCGATGCTACCGCGTGAAAGGTGTTGGCTGGGATATCGTTGTTCACCGCAGTAGAGCCGGTCGCGATGGCGATGTGGCTCACCGCGGTAAGCGAGGGCGTCGCGGTGATGTTCTGCTCCGCCACGCTGCCGTGACGTTGTAGCCGCCCGAGACCGGTGCGCCGGTCTAGTATGCCTCGGCGCAGGTATTGCGCGATTAAGTCGGGCTTTGCGCCATCGAGAGAGATCACCACAACCTTGGGCGCCGCAGCGGCATCCGCTGATGCAAATAAAGCCAATACAGGGACGAGAATGACCCCGGCAGCAAGTAAAACTCTCGCCTTCATAGGTATACCCTCCAGTGGTTGGTGCAAGTTCCGATTCAGGAGGGGAGCTTACCCGCGCAATCTGACAGCGCGATGAACTAGCGCTGATCCGTTCAGCGTCAGTGACCGAACATCTCGTAAAGAGTAAGCATGATCTCGACCACGATAAGGATGACGATGTACCACTCGACACGCAGCGAGTGGCGGCTGTGGATCAGCTCGAGTAAGGTTTCGGCGGTGCGCGAAATCACCCGCAACTTCTGCTCCAGAATTTCATGGCGCTCGCGCAGTTCAAACTCGTCTTCGAGGCGAATGAAAAGACCTTCGAGCTCAGGGCGCTCCCATAGCAGCTCGGGCTTCTCCACCACTGCGACGCGGCCGACCATCAGGTGATCGACTTGCAGTGTGCCGCCGATATGCTTCAGCAGCTCGCTTGGATGACCGCCGATCTTGCCGGTTTGCTCCAACTGACGGGCAAGGGGTTCGGTGCGTTCGAATGCGGCGGCAACGCGGGATTCATACAACGCCAGCACCACGCTCTTAGCCAGCGCGTCAGCGATGAGCTGCAGCCGCTCAATGGTGAGCTTTTCGACCGTGACGATGCCGCTGCTGATAGTTTCTTTCGCAGTCGGCGCTACGCGCACGTCGACGGTCTCGAATTCGGGCGACGCGTACGCGTTGATTACTTTCGGGCGGATGGCTTCAAGAAACGACACCTCGTCTTGCGGGGCTGCGTTGAAGAAAACGACTGCGCCGTAGCGAAACAAAACCGCAATTCCAGGCCCTTGCAGTGCGACTGCGAGCGGCGTAGTGGCTAGTGTTTCTACGTTCTCCCAACTGCGCAAGTCGAGCCGCTCGCCCACTAGCAAAGCGCGCGCTTTTACCGCCGACTGATCGAGACGTAACTCCATGAAGCGGACGCAGAGGACATAAAGGCGACAAGTCTAGCGCAGGTGTCCTTGTTGTGGTCCATTTGGGCTAGTGAACTTGCCAACGGTGCGTATCGAGCGGTCATGATCATTCGATAGCCTCGGGCGAATAAATCGCGGCAGCAGGTTCGCGCAAGACGAATCGCACAATGACCGCACCTTGCTGGAGGGTTAGAAATGCCGATTCGTTCACTAATGTGCGCGGTTTTCCGTGCGCGCGCGTGCCTGCACATCTGTGTGGCAGTGTTGTCGTTAGGCGTTGCAGCCCATGCCGCGGCTGCCGGTAACGTCGTTATCAGCCAAGTCTATGGCGGCGGCGGCAATAGCGGCGCGAGCCTGCGCAACGACTTCGTCGAGCTGTTCAACCGCAGCGCCGATCCTGTCGATCTAGGCGGTTGGTGCCTGCAGTATGCGAGCAGCACCGGCGCCTTTACCTTAGCCAACAATCAAAACGTGCCGCTCAGTGGCACGATCCAGCCGGGCGGATACTTTCTAGTGCAACTCGGGCAGGGCGCCGGCGGCACGCAGGCGTTGCCAACCCCCGACGGCAGCGGCCTCACCGCCATGTCGGCCACCGCCGGCAAGCTCGCACTGCTCAATAGCTGTGCCACGGCGTTTGGGGATGCTGAACCCGTAGTTGGCGGGCGCGTGAGTGATTTTGTTGGCTATGGCACTGCGAATCGGTTCGAGGCTGCGGCAGCACCGGCGCTTAACAACACAAGCGCGGCCTTCCGCGCCGCGGGGGGCTGCGTCGACAGCGACAACAATGCCGCCGATTTCTCCACTGCGTCTGCCTCGCCTCGCAATAGCGCAAGTCCGCGTGGTTCTTGCGGTCCCCTCAATCAGCCGGTGGTGCCGATTTGTCCGGCGACGTTCGCCGTGGCGGCGGGCGTCGGTGGCACACAAACCGTTTCCGCGTCGGATGCTGACGGCGTCGTGGTGAACGCAGCCATTACTGGTATCCCCGTGGTTGGGATTACGCTAACGAACTTCACGCCGGCGATCGCGAACGGCGGCTCGGCGACCGCGACTCTACAAGTTAGCGCGGCATTGTCCGCCGGAACTTATCCGGTGCAAGTGGCGTTCACCAACGCCGATGCAGTGCCGCAATCGGCAGCGTGCAGCGTGAATGTCTCGGTGGGCACACCCAGCTCGGTACGCATTCGTGATATTCAAGGCAGTGCCCACCTTTCGCCGCTGCGTGGCCAGGCCGTTAGCGGCGTGCCGGGCATCGTCACCGCTCGAACCACCAACGGCTTCTGGTTCCAGGATCCGAGTCCGGATGCGAATCTCGCCACGTCCGAAGCGATCTTTGTGTTCACTGGCGCCGCGCCGGGGGTTAATGCGGGTGACTCGGTCCTGGTGTCTGGCAGCGTTAGCGAGTTTCGTCCAGGGGGCACCGGCGGCCTGGCCAACCTGACGACCACCGAAATCGTAAACCCTTCGGTCGCGACCATATCCACCGGGAACGCGCTGCCTCCTGCCGTGCTCATCGGCGCCGGAGGGCGTGTGCCGCCGACCAAAGTGATCGACGACGACGCGTCGGGGGATGTTGAAACCAGCGGCAGCTTTGACGCGATTCAAGACGGTATCGATTTTTACGAGAGCTTGGAAGGCATGCGCGTGCAACTGAACAATGCGGTCGCGGTTGGGCCGACGAACGGTTTCGGCGAAATCCCGGTGTTGGTTGACGCCGGCGCGGGCGCCACGCTACGCAGCAGCCGCGGCGGCATCGTGATTGCAGCAGACGATTTCAACCCGGAGCGCGTTGTTCTCGACGATCTGTTGCAGCCGGTGCCCGCAGTGAATGTCAATGACGCCGCGGCATTAGTCACCGGCGTTCTTGACTACAGTTTCGGCAACTACAAGCTATTGGTTACGGCTGTCCCCGTTTTTCTTAGCGGCGGGCTAGCGCCGGAAACGACCGCGCCGGCCAGTCCAGGCCAACTTACTGTAGCTTCATTCAACGTGGAGAATTTGGATCCGACTGATGCGGCGAGCAAGTTCCAGGTTTTGGCCGCACAGATCGTTTCGAACTTGCGTGCGCCAGACATCGTCGGATTGATGGAAGTGCAGGACAACAACGGCGCGACCAACGACGCCATCGTTGACGCCAGCACCACATTCAGCACGCTAATCGCCGCGATTCAGGCGGCCGGTGGACCCGCGTACCAGTTCCGGCAAATCAATCCCGTCGATGATCAAGACGGCGGCGAGCCGGGCGGCAATATTCGTGTGGGGTTCTTGTTTAACCCTGCGCGCGTCACGTTTGTCGATCGGCCGGGCGGCGGCTCGAGCACCGCGACGACCGTGGTGCCTGTTGCCGGCGGACCGGCCTTGTCGGCGAGCCCCGGACGCATAGATCCGAACAATGTGGCGTTTGCATCAAGCCGCAAACCGTTGGCTGGCGAATTCATGTTCAATGGCCGCCGCTTGTTCGTCATCGCCAACCACTTTAACTCCAAGGGCGGCGATCAGCCGCTGTTCGGGCACTTCCAGCCGCCACAGCGTTCAAGCGAGGCGCAGCGCGAGCAGCAAGCGACGATTGTGCGCAACTTCGTGCAATCGATACTGGCGCTCGACTCGCACGCAAACGTGATCGTGCTCGGCGATCTCAATGACTTCGAATTCTCCACAACGCTAAATATCCTCAAGGCCGCATCCCTGATAGATTTGGTCGAGACCTTGCCGCCAGAAGAACGCTACACGTACGTGTTTGACGGCAATTCACAGGTACTCGATCACATCTTGGTAAGCAGCGCGCTGGCCACGCAAGCCGCGCCGCAATACGACATCGTGCACGTCAATAGCGAGTTCGCCGCGCAAGTCAGCGATCACGAACCCGAGGTGGTGCGTTTGTCGTTGGCGGGGGCGGCTGTAGATGTTAGCGCTCAGGTTAGCGTCAGTCGCTCGGGTCTGGTGTTTACTCGCGGTTCGCAAACCTTCAATGGCACGATAACCGTCAGCAATGTCGGCACCGCAAGCATCGGGGGGCCGCTGCAAGTGCGCTTGGACGGCTTGCCCAGTGGCGTAACGCTGGTTAATGCAAGCGGCTTTAATGCGGGCGCGCCGTACCTTGCATCCCCTGCTGGTTTGGGCGCCGGGCAGTCGACCACGCTCTCACTGCGCTTCTCCAACCCATCGCGCGTACCGCTTAACTATTCGGTGCGCGTGTTTTCCGGCAGCTTCTAACAACGGGACAAAATCATGACTTCAGCTTTGTTCAAGTTAGTCTCCCGTGTTCTCGCCGTCCTGCTCGTCGCGCTGGCGCTGGGGCAGCAAACGGCGAGCGCTCAGAGCTATCTAGTTTCGGTGGATACCTCCCGCATTCAGAGTTTGGCGGGGTTCCTGGACTTTCAGTTCAACCCTTCGGTTGCGACCGCACCGGCGGCAGTGGTCCACGTGCAGTTCGCGAACGTCTTCGACACAGTCTTTACTGGTAGCGCTGCAATAGAGGGCAACGTCGTCGTCGCGTCGTCGGCGCCGCTGCTTGACTTTAGCATGGGCAATTCAACCGCGTTTAACGACTTGCTACAGCCGGTGAATTTCGGCAGCAGGTTATCTTTTGCATTAAATTTTACCGGTGACTTCTTGACGGCAAGCGGTGCCGACGCAACTGCGTTCTCGCTCACTCTCTTGGCTGACGACATGATCTCACCGCTGTTGACGATGGACGCCTTTGGCACTGTCGCTACCTTCGACTTGCAGCCTGGCGGGCCGATTTCTATCAGCACGTTTCCAGTTGATCTCGCCACGCCCGCTTCGGTGGTGCAAATTAGCCCGGTGCCCGAAGCGCAGCAATACACGATGCTCACCATCGGTCTGGCCGTCGTCGGCGCTTGGGTTCGAGGCCGTCGCGGCAAGAGCATGCAGGAGGGTTACTCGAGCCCGTTATCCAAAATAGAAGGGATCTAAACGAAATGAAGTACTCGAAAGCAACAAATAAGAGGCTCCTGGCGGTTCTCTTGGCTGCGGTAACAGTATCGGCTAACGCGGCGCTTACTACCGCAGGGGACCTCGCGTTTACGGCGTTCAATGCCGATGAAGATGGTTGGTCAATGGTTGCGCTCAAAGATATCGACGCAAACACGACCGTCTACTTCTCGGACAATGAGTGGAATGGTCTTGCGATCGGTAGCGGAGGCGCGTTTAATACTGGTGAAAGCTTTCACCAGTGGGTCAGCGGAGCGAGTGCCATAACCGCCGGGACGGTGATTCGATTTAGCGCCATCGACAATGCGACCAGTCTCGCGGCATCGGTGGGAGCCTTGACACGTGCAACGGTGTCGGGTAGCGCGAACTATGGCGCCAACCAAACCGCGGATACGGTTTATGCGTATCTCGGGGCATCGCCAACTGCCCCAACAACGTTCTTGGGTGCGATAACGAATAACGGGGCAGGATTCAATGCTACCGAGGGGTTGATCACAAACACGGGCCTCAGTCTCGGTACTAGCGCAATCAAACTTACCGGATCGTCAGATTACGCCGAATACACAGGGATTCGCAGTGGTAAGAATGCGTTTGCTGAGTATCTGCCTTTAGTAGGAAATGTGGCGAACTGGAACGTATTGGGTGACGGTGCTTTCGCCGCGAACGTGCCCGATACAACGGCCTTTACCGTCACTCCAGTACCGGAAGCATCCGAATACATGATGATGCTCGCGGGACTTGGATTGGTTGGTGCCGCCGTTCGCAAGCGCCGGTAGCGCCTTAGCTTCGTTTTCTCTCGACTCAAGAGCCTTCGGCATAGCCGAATCGCGAGCGCGCCCGGTAGGCTCCGCGCCATCGCCACGCAGTTGCCGCACGGCGGTGGCGCACTCCCGGCCACTGGCGCTCGATCCGAGATCGCTCAAATCACCGCGCGCCGCCTACGATTGGATGGTGGCGCGTCGGTTCGTCCTACTGGCACAATAGCGAATCCCGATCTTGTGTGCTCGTGGCTAGCCCCCAGCAAAATCTCAGAATGAAGCTCAATCCGATCAGTGCCGCTCTCTTGGTAATTTGCTGTGTCTGCATCAACTTGGTTGCTCAGGCGCGTAGTGAGCTTGACCCGGTGCTTTTGCTGTTGCCTGATTCCGTGCGCGCGGACGACCCGAAAGTCATGCCGTGGCTCGATGCCGGCGCGGAGGAAGGTTTGCATTTGCAGCCGATGCGCGATAGCGAGTTCCTCGCGCTGGGCGACCAGGCGCAGCAATATGCGGGTGTAATCGTTCCGGATCAAGTGCATCTGCGGGCCAGCGCTGCGCTTGTGTTGGCGCTGCAAACCTATGTTGCTCAGGGCGGGCAGTTGATGCTCGTGTTTGACGCAGGTGTGCTTGACGAAGCGGGATTTTTCGCCATACCGCGATCGCGCTTCAGCGAGTTTGTTGGCGTAGAGTATGCGCTCTACGACGAGCTGCGCGAATCGGTCGTTGGCATCGGTAGTGTATCCGGGCAACAGAGCTGGATGCGGCGTATCCAAGTGCCGCCCGGCAAATCGATGCCGGTTGAGTCGATTGCGCCGGATGCCGTACCGCGCCCTGGAAGCATGCGCCGCTTTCTGCGCGCCACTCCCGCCGACCCTGGAGGCCTCAAGGACTGGGATCATGGCCGCTATCATCGCGCGCCGCATGAAGCCAGATCACGCGAGCGCCACCGCGCGCCGGCACGCTGGAAAAGGTCCTGGGCTGGTGAGACACACCAAATCGTAGGCTACTTTTATGGCGCCTTGGACTACCCGAGTTTCGTTACCAGAGGCACGTTTCCCGGCACGACCATGCTCACCTCGGCGGACGGCGGGCTCGCCGCCGGCTTGCGCGAGTATGGTTCTGGACAAGTGCTGTTTGTGAATTTGCCGTTGGGGTACCTCAAGGGTCAAACCGATGGCATGTTGTTGCACGGATTCTTGCGCTATTTCGCTGTCGATCTACTGCAATTGCCGACGCTGGTGGCGCAGCCGGAGGGCGTGCCCGGCATGATCATCAATTGGCATATCGATGATGGTGAAGCGATCGGGTTTTTGGACGTGTTAGCTGACTTGCAAGGCCGCAACGTTTGGGACGAAGGCCCGTTCTCTATTCACCTTACTGCAGGACCGGACCGCGATGCTTTTGGCGATGGGCTCGGTATGGACTTGGTTAACAACGAGCAAGCAAAGGCTTGGGTGCGGCGGTGGAAGCGCCAGCGTCATCAAATCGGGAGTCACGGCGGCTGGATTCACGATTACTTTGGCCAAAACGCATCCCCGAGCAATCAAGCTCAGTTCGAGCCGTTGCTTGATTTGAATCTCCAGGCAATCGGCAGCGTGCTTCAGCGTCCTGTCGCCGAGTACTCGGCACCCGAAGGCAACACGCCGCCTTGGAGCATCCAGTGGATGCAACGTAACGCTTTTCTTGCTTACTACTTTACCGGGCACACGGGTATGGGACCAACGCGCGCCTATCGGGATGGAATGCGCGTTTCCGACCGGTTGTGGGCGATGCCCACCTCCACCTATCAAAACGTTGCTACGTTTGAGGAGTTCGCGCAAGAGGGCATCGATGAACAGGAAGCGGCGCAATGGCTCGAAGCGCTGGCGGATTTTTCGGCGCGGCAGCGCACTGTGCGCATGGTCTACTTTCATCCGCCAGGCGCGGCTCAGTATCCCAGCGCGTTGAGTTCATTGCTTGGGCGCGCGAGGCACTTGCAGGAGCGCGGCACCTTTCGCTGGTACACGATGGCGCGTTTGGCGCGATTTCTGAACGCGCGTCAAGATGTTCAGTGGACCGTGCGGCAGGACCGCCCTGGCGTCGCGCGTTTCATCGCGCAACATCCTGTGTCTTTGCGCAGCCAAGGATGGCGCTTGCCGAAACCGCGCTATCATCGCCCGAGATTGATGCACGGCGAAGGCACGGTCAGCGATGACGGCAGCTATTGGCTAGTAACGGCTTCGCACGGTGACTACCTAGAGTTTTGGGCGCGCGTTGTGTCGGACGGCGATCGTGAAGGCGGCCGACGGCACAACCGCTAGCGGGGCGCGCCACGCCGGCGCTGTGGACGCTTGAAATGGCTTCAGTAAGCCTTGCTGTCTTTCAGCACGAGCAGCAGCGTGCGCAACATGATGTAGATATCGAGCTTCAGTGACCAGCTGCGCAGGTAGGCGAGATCGTACTCGATGCGCCCTCGCATTTTGTCGAGCGTGTCCGTTTCGCCGCGGTAGCCGTGCACTTGCGCCCAACCGGTTATTCCGGGCTTGACCTTATGACGAATCATGTACCCCTTGATCATCTTGCGGTACATTTCATTGTGCGCTACCGCGTGCGGGCGCGGCCCAACCAGGCTCATGCGTCCTTGCAAGACATTGATCAATTGAGGCAACTCGTCCAGCGACGTGCGGCGCAGGAATCCACCTAGGCGGGTTACCCGCCGATCGTTCTTGGTGGCTTGCCGAATGGTGTCGCCATCTTCGCACACCGTCATCGAGCGGAACTTGTAAACGGTGATTTCTTTCCCATCCAGGCCGTAGCGCCGCTGTTTAAAGAGTATCGGTCCGGGTGAACTCAGTTTTACACCGGCGGCGATCAGCACCAAGGCCGGCATCAACGCAACTAAAGCGAGCGCAGAAATGGTGAGATCGGCAGCGCGTTTGATTGCGCCGTTGACGCCGACAAAGGGTGTTTCGCATACGGCCACGACGGGAACGCCGTTTACCTGATCCATTCGGGCTTGAATCAAGTCGGCCAGGAATACGTCTGGTACAAAGTAGATGGACGCGGTCGTATCGCGAAGCTCGTCTAAAAGAGAGAGTACACGCGGCTGCGAGGCCATCGGCAGCGCGATGTAGATGGAATCAACCGAATTCGACTTGACGTAGTTTGCTACATCGCTCAGCACACCGCACAAGGGCAGATCGTTCAGGTGCTTTAAGCGATCTCGAGCGCGGTCATCAAAAAATCCGACTACGCGCACGCCCAGGTGCGGCAAGCGCGTGAATTGACTCACCAGCCGCGCGGAAAGCTCGGTGGCGCCGATGACGATTGCGTGGCGCTGATACTGCTGCATCGACAGAATATCCGGCAGTAGCGCGCGAAGCAGCGCGTGCAACGCGAACAGCACCACCGGCGTGCCGATCAGCCATACCAGCAGAAGGATCTGCGGGAACGCTTTAATGTAGCGCGTGCCCCAGCCAATAAAGACAAGAAGGGCGAACACCACAAACCAGTTGATGCAAATGTCTCGCAGCACGGCGCGCAGGCGGCGCGAAAAATCCAGCCGTCCCGGAAACATGACGGAGAACGTGAGCAGAGACAGTACGACGTACCGGCTATCGAAGGACTCGCCGAAGTAGGCGACGGCGGCAAATAGTGTGAGTACAGCGGCGCACGGATCCAGCAGCGCGCTCAGCAGCGCGGTGATAGAGGGGTTGCCGCGCAGGAACTGAATTTGAGATTGGGTGGATGCGATCACTTCTAGTCAGGCTCCTAGCGAGTGTGCAAGACTAAGACAGAAGTGTGACATTGAGGTAACACGCGGCGCCAATTGCGCGTCGAGCGTAGTCCTTTTGGCTCATATTCGCATGAGGCGTAAACAAGACCGCCGTCACACAAAGGTTGCATCCTCAGCCTTCGAATTTGTCGTCATTGCGCCACGAGGCGGATCCCACACCGGAATGTCGAAATCTTGTTTGCGGGCGCGGGTTGCCGGCTGCCTGAGTCTGCTATTGCTGTTGCGCACCGGCCTAGTCGCGGCACAAGTGACAGAGGCGGATGATCTGGCGCCGGTGTTGCGCGGCAGCCCTCCCCGCGGACAACTTGACCAAATGCAGAGGTGGCCGCATGAGCGAGGCCACGCCGTTGTACCGGAGCAAGATCTGGCGCTGCTAGTTGCGGTACGCAACGGAGACTTGAAGCAGGTGCGCGAATTGCTAGCGCAAGGCGCCAACCCCAGCAGCCGTGATGACCGCGACAGCGCCCTCGAGATCGCAGCGCGATCGGGGTTGGTGGAGATCGCCCGGGAGTTGCTTGAGCGCGGCGCGGAAGTAAACCGGCGCAGCGCCGGAGGATTCTTTCCTCTGGCTATTGCCGCGGCCAATGGGCATGCGCGCATCGCTGAACTAATCATCTTGGCCGGGGCAGATCTCGACGCGAAGAGCAAGAACGGACACGCCGCGTTGGTCGACGCGGCGTTGCTGGGCCGCGTCAGCGTCGTTCGCATCCTGCTCGAATACGGTGCCGACTCTCTTAAGCGTAACCGGGAGGGAAAACCACCGCTGTCGATTGCCACGATCAATGGCGATCGAGCTATGGTCGCGACGCTACTGAGCTTAGGCGTCGATCCCAATGCGACCGACAAGGATGGTCATCCGCCGCTTTACTGGGCCATCTTCAAAAAGCGTCGCGAGATTGCTCAACTGCTGCTCGATAAAGGGGCCGATCCGGGTTCAATGAGTCTAGACGCTTTGTTGTAGCCGAGGCGGCCGCTTAGCCCTTTCGGTGTACTGCCATTGTCATATTTCCTTCATCTAACTGCAAAAGAAGCAAGTTAGCCTTCGCATCTACCTCGGGGACGCACGAAAAGAATGACATCTATACGACGCGTGCTGTTGCAGCAAGCACTGGAGCTGTCTTATGACGAGCGGGAACGGCTACTGCTCGCCATCGAGGGCGCGGCTTCAGTTGGCCGGCGTCACCAATTTTTTTCCTGGGCGCAGACCGTAGTGCAGTCGCTCATTCCACACGACATGCTGTTTTGCGCTTATGGCGACCAAAGCCTGCGCACTTTCCGCATAGACAGTTTCGCCAGCGAGCAGGTTCCCCCTGAAACGCTGGCGCAGATGTGCCATCCGAGCGACGGAATCATGGTTAAGGTGATCAGCACCTGGCGCGAGATCGGCGCTGCGCCGGTCTTGGCTTGTCCGAAAATGAACGGACAGTCGCACTACACGCGTTTTCAGCGCGATCTGGAGCGCTACAAGCTGACCAACCTGGCCGCGCACGGGACCCCGGGCGCGAAGGAAAGCCCGGACACGTACTTCTGCTTTTGCCGCGTGCGCGAGCCGCTCAGCGCCAAACATGCCTATATGCTCGAGATGTTGGTGCCGCATTTGCACGTGGCATTCGTGCGTACCCTGCAGCACAGCGTGCAAGACACTTCGGTACGCGATCTGCCGTTCGCGGAGAAGCTCATCACCGAGCGCGAAGTCGAGGTGCTGCACTGGGTGCGCGATGGCAAGAGCAATTACGAGATCGCCATGATTCTCGGTATCAGCCCGCTCACGGTGAAGAACCACCTGCAAAAAGTGTTTAAGAAGTTAAAAGTGAAGAATCGTGCGCAGGCGATTGCAAAGTCGGTGTCGCTTCGCATCATTTCCTCGCAAGCAGCACGTTAGCCTGAACTTTTTTCTACTACGGATCGAAACATGAAAACACCAACTCCTCTTATTTTGGCGCTCGCTCTCGCAGCCGGCGCGCCCGTGGTCGCTCAAGACATCATCGCAAAAATGGGTGCCACCGAAATCAAGGCGGCTGACCTCAAGCGGCTGATTGCCTCCGATCAGAGCGAAGTTCAGCGTACCGATTCGCTCGATGAACTCGATCAAATCGTGCGCCGGGAACTGGTGCGCCAGGCACTGGTCGCCGAGGCCAAGGCCAAGGGTTTCGATAAGTCGCCTGAGTTTCTGCAGAAGCTCGAACGCGTCAAAGAACAAATTATGGTTTCGGCCTATGTAAACAGTTTGTCCAAGCCGCCCGCGGACTATCCGTCGGAAGCGGATCTGAAAGCGGCATACGAGGCGAACAAAGCGAGCTTTACTTCCCCCAAGCAATACCAGCTCGCGCAGATCTACATTGCACTACCGGCGAATGCCGATGCCGCCGCGACGCAAAAGGCCATGCAGCGAGTCAATGAAATCGCGGCAAAAGCGGCGGTGCGGAACGCCGACTTTAGCAAACTGGCGCGTGAAGTCTCGGAACACAAAGAGAGTGCCGCGAAGGGGGGGGAGCTGGGTTGGCTGCCCGAGCCACAGATCGTTCCAGAGATTCGCACTGCTCTTCAAGGAATGAGCAAGGGTGCAGTCAGCGCTGCGATCAAGTCCGCCGCCGGCTGGCATGTAGTCAAGATGATTGATAGCAAAGAGCCGAGCGAGCGCGCATTCAGCGAGGTCCGCGCCTATCTGACGGACGCACTACGGCTGCGCAAGGCGCAAGTAAACGAACAGCAATATTTGGCTGATCTAATCAAAAAGGCGCCGATTACTGTCAATCAAGTAGAACTAGCAAAATACGCGCAGAGCAAGTGAGCAAGCTGAATTTTCGATTTGCGGGCGTCGCTGCCCTTGGGTGCGTCCTTACCGCGGCCATGGTGCTGTACGAAGCCGCCGGGTGGCGCGCGCGCGTGGCAGCAGAACGCGATTTGATTAGCGCCGGCGGCGTCATTCGCGACGCCATTGCCCGCTACTATGAAGCGAGCGGCGGCAAGCTCCCGCAAGCATTGTCCGACCTAGTGATCGACAAGCAAGCAGGCCGCGGTTGTTGCTTGCCTGAAATCCCATCTGACCCTATTACTGGCCGGAAAGAGTGGGGGCTGTTGCGCATTGCCGATCGCGGTATCAGCGGTGTCCATAGTCTATCGCAAGCGGCACGAACCGAGCAGGTGGTCTTGCCGGGTTCGCGGCCCGGGTCGCCGGCTTACGCCGCTTGGCGTTTCGAGTTTTCACCGACGCAGGTGGTGGCAGCGCGCAGGCCCGTCGCGCCAGCTGTCAAGTCCGTACCGCAGGTAGATTCGCTGCGGAAGCAACCGTCTTTGCCGCAGTTTGCCGCGGCGAGGGCGGCGACGATTCCTCCACGGACAGCAGTCATCCAAGCCGGCGCTCTCGCGCCGGTAGCGCAAGCACCGCGCCGCAGTGCCACGGTGTGCACGATGCTACAGCGCGTCGACGATAGCGTTTGCCGCGGCATTGAGACGCGCTCTGGGCCGCATGCCGCGATTGAGTGTCGCGTGTCGGCGCAGCTTCGCGCGAGCGCCTGCAGCATGCAGTCAGGAACTGAACCTCTTCCGCTGTTAGCAGTGCCGTCACCTTCCAGCGACAGCTGAAAGTCCGACCCTAGTCCGAACAGACCCCAATGCGGGTTTTGTGCGACGCAGTGCGTGTAACAGCAAGTTGCGATGCTGTCAGCCTGCGAAAACCAATCTAAGCGAAGAAAGATTCCGCCCGAGGAGGGGGGAGTGCAAGTGCTTCGAGTAGTTGGCGTTCGCAATTGACGAAAAGACCTGTCGTCCAACCAAAAGGAAGGGGTAACTGGATGGAAAGCTTTAAAGTTAAGGTACTGGCTGCGGGCCTCGCCCTGGCTAGCTCCTCTGTAGCATTCGGCGCCATTGATCCTGGCAATCTCCCGGGGGATGCGAGCGGTAATGGCGAATTGTTCCTCACTGTTTATGACAATCGCGACGTTTCTCTTGGCGGGCAGCGCAGCTACACGCGCGACCTCGGCACGGCGATGAACGATTGGGTCGACAACGCTGGCGTGCTCGCACCGGGCAAGAACGCGCCCGGCTTCTCGCAGACTTTCGCAACCGATGCCACCTGGGCGACCTTTATCTCGGGTATGTCGGCCGGCGATGTCGCTGGTTTGAAGTGGGACGTGTACTCTTTGGATACCACCGGCAATGGCAGCCACGGCCGGCGCTTCTTGACGACCACGAATGATGATATTTCGCCGAACAATATGCGCCCGACCCTCTCGGGCATCAACGGCGGTTTCAGCTCGATTTTCAACTATGTGAACGCCAACAACAACCTGATTCCCGCGCCGGGCAACTCTGACTATGCGGCCGATATTTCGGTAATCGCCGGTCCTGGCGATGGCCAAGCATTGGCGCTTATCGGTAAGGGCAGCAATTTGTTGGGTGCTGCTCCGTTCAACACCACGGCAGATATCGGGCAGACACTGAACTTTTTCTACTTGACCGCGAACGGCACCGGCCCGCTGAACCGCGCCCTGTACGATCAATTCGACAGCGCTGCTGGTGCATCGACTTTTCAGTTGGCTGCTAACGGCACGTTGCTCTATTCCGCCGCGCCGGTTCCGGAAGCGGAGACCTGGGCGATGTTTGCTGCCGGCCTGCTCGGCGTCGGTGCAATCGCTCGCCGCCGCATGGCAGTGTAAGGCGCAGGTTCAAAGTTTAGGCATCTGTGGCAGTTGCAGTCTGTGTTTCGGGGTGACGCCACGGCGTCACCCTTCCTCAAGTCCTTTTTCGGAGGTTTTGCAATGAACGCTAAGTTTCTCGTTGCCGCTTGCGCGGCAGCCACGGGTCTGTTCGCGGCGCAAGCCATGGCAGCCAACGTGGGTGTCAATCCTGGTACCACCGTTATCGCTGCCGGCGCGTCTGCTTTGCGCCTTTCGTTCGGAAACGCCACGTTTGATCTGTGCGATCTCGCGGCCGGAGCGCCGAACCGCCCGATCGAGTTTCGCGATAGCGCTGCCGGCACCAGCCGCCGCGCTTATGTTTGCACCGTTAAAGCCGGCGTGACCGGCGTGCCCGCAGGTACCCGCATTCTCGTGCACAAGCGCGATTCGGGTGGTTCCATCCAAGGCGTATTCCCAGTTTCGCGTTCGATTCCGATAGCGCGCATGAACTTGGGTGTGACTCCTTACAATTTCGACGATGGCACTGGTGTAGGTTTGCCGGCGGGTTGCAGTTTGAGCACTTTGGCCATTTTCTACCCCGCGCCGCAAGTTGCTCCGAGCGCCAACATCGTGCCGGTAATCTGCAGTGGCACGACCACGGACGTCGCGCCTGAAGCCGGCTTGTCTGACGTTGAGCCCGAACTGTTCCGCGGCGTCAACAAGGAAAGTGCCGCTGACCCTGATTGGGGCAAAGCGCCCGGCGACGCGACCGTTGTTGTCGACCGCCAAATCGGCGCGCAAGGTTTTGGTGTTGCGGTTAGCAAGAACCTGTACGACGAGTTGCAAGCGGTGCAGGGTTTGAACGGCGCCGACGACCTGCCCGGCCCGAATCAGCCGAGCATCAAGGCTGGCCAGATTACCGCCATGCTGAAAGGTACCTCGCAGAACTGGTCCGACCATTTCGCCACCATCACCGGCGCAGTGAAGGTCTGCCGCCGCGTCGCGGGTTCCGGCACGCAGGCGACCTCGAACGCTCTCTTTTTGCAGAATCCTTGCTTACCTACCGCAGCCAACCCGGCCGACAACACCAACGACGCCAACCCCAATAACAATACGCCTGCGACCGCTGGCTCGCAGGTTGCGACCGGCGGCAATTACACGGTGGTGATGAACTCCGGTTCCGGTGATGTAATCACCTGCTTGACGACCGCACACACCCAGGGCGACAAAGCATTCGGCTGGCTGTCGTATGAAAATCGTGTCGCGTCAGACGCCACTAACTGGCGTTTCGTGAAACTGGATGGCGTTTCGGGCAACCACGACGTCGATGCCGACAGTCCAACTGCTGGCGTCCAAGCGGAAAACTTTACCGATAACGTGGTCAACGGCGGATACGAAGGTACCTTCGAGTTTGTCTCGTTGCGCCGCAACCTCGGGGCCGCGAAGAACGCCCTGTGGGACGCGATCATTGCGCGCTTGAAGACGCCCGTTAACCTCTACCGCACGAATGCCGCCGATGGCGATTTCTTGCCGGGTCTAGCTGCTCACATCCTGAGCGGTTTCACGCCAGCCCCGGGCGGTACGGATCAGCCGGTTATGCGCGCCACTCGCAACGGTGACAGCTGCTCGCCGCTGGAGCAGTTCTTGCCGGTTAACCCGACTGGTGGTGAGTAAGGCCAAGCTCGCAGCCGCGCCGCCTAACTAAATCGGCGCGGCTTCCAAGCAGACTTGAGGGCCCCGGTGAAGTTCACCGGGGCTTTTCCTTTTCCGAAATCAATGGCCCGTTGCGGCTACTGCAACGTAACGTTCTAGTCACAATCTAATGTAATCCTCGAGTTAATGATCAGGGTTATTTGTTTAATCAGCGCGCTGTCTTTCTGCGATGCGCTCGCGCAAACCTCAGACGAAGCGCGCAGCACGTCCGGTGCCACCGCGTCGCCAGAGGCCGCACAAATGCCGTCCGAGCCTACCGAGAGGAGCTCATCCGCCACTGCAGCAGCTAAGTCAAAGGAGGGTCAGCCCTCGGGCGCCGTCAAAGAGTCCGACACGCGCTTCGATCTGCTCGAGTTTGAAGTTGTCGGCAACACCGTCTTGTCGGCGCTCGCCATAGAGCAAGCGGTCTATCCGTTTCTCGGCGAAAACAAATCGATTGAAGAGGTAGAGAAGGCGCGCAAAGCACTTGAGCAAGCGTATCAAACCGCTGGTTACTTAACAGTATTCGTCGATATTCCCGAGCAGGACGTAAAGCAGGGCGTCGTGACCCTAAACGTTGCGGAAGGGCGAGTCGAGCGCGTGCGCGTCACGGGATCACGCTATTACTCGCTTGGCCGCATTCGTTCGAAACTGAACGCGGCAGCCGAAGGCACGGTGCCTTACTTTCCGGAAGTACAAAAAGATATTGCAAGCATGCAGGCGGCAGATCGCAAAGTCACGCCGGTGCTCAAACCCGGCCGAGCACCCGGGACGGTACAAGTCGATTTAAAAGTAGAGGATAAAAAGCCATTTCGCGGCAGCGTCGAACTGAACAACAAATACAGCCCTAACACGGAAAAGCTGCGCTTGGCCCTTTCGCTCAGCTATAGCAACTTGTTCCAGCGCGATCACAGTATTGGACTCAGCTTGCAAACCGCGCCGCAGGATCCTGATCAAAGTTCGGCGGTATCGCTCAGTTATATTCTGCCTGTCGAGGGGACGCGCAATGTCGTTGCGCTGTACGGCGTGCATTCCAAGAGTAATGTCGCCGCTTTGGGCGAATTGAACGTCGTCGGTCCGGGCGACATCTTTGGCGTGCGTGCGATCTTGCCGCTGCGCGCGCGCGGAGACTATTCGCATTCGCTGACGCTGGGCATGGATTACAAGAATCTCGGTGAGCGAGTTAGCCAAGGCGGAGATGTCGTTTCCGACAAGCCGATCCGCTACTTGCCATTCTTGGCGCAATACGGCGGGGCGTTGCAAGGCGATGCTGGGGTAACGCAGTTCGATGCGGGCATCACCTTTTCGTTGCGCGGTCTCTCGGAGCACGAAGTAGAGTGCTTACCCGGTGTAACGGCTGATCAGTTCGAGTGCCGCCGCTTTAACGCGCGCTCCAATTTCTGGTACTTCAAAGGCAACCTCAGACATACGCACAAGTTGGCCAACAATTGGAGCGTGTTCGGCAAGATCGAAACGCAACTGGCTAGCGGCCCGCTCATTTCCAACGAACAGTATGTCGCTGGCGGCATTGATAGCGTGCGCGGCTACCTGGAGTCCGAGGCCTCTGGCGACAACGCGCTTTCTGGGCGCGTGGAGCTGAATTTGCCGCCCATGCCGGAAGAAGTGGGCGGTTACAAGGGAACTTGGATGGCGCTGGCATTCGTGGATGGCGCGCATCTTGAACTGAAAGATGCCCTGCCATCTCAGCGTGCCAGTTTTAGCCTATCGAGTCTTGGCGTTGGTCTGCGCATCGATGCTCTATCGACATTGAAGGCAAATTTCGATGTGGCTTGGCCGCTCAAAGAAACCGATAACGCGGAACGCCGGCAGGCGCGCGCTCACTTTAAGCTCTCATATGATTTTTAGATTTGTTGGCCGGTTTGAAATCGCAACCTTGGTTGCACTACACCTCTGCGTTGCAGGCGCTGCCGACCCGTTGCCGGCGACGAAACTTCCGATTCCGTGCGCGGGCGCCGCATGCGGGACTAACCCCAACCTAACAGTGCCGTTCGCTACGAGCGGACAAGCAAGCACCGCGGTTAACGGTGCGACGTTGACCGTCAATCAACTGAGCAATAAAGCGATACTAAACTGGCAGGACTTCAATATCGGTAAAGACGGATCGGTCATATTCAAGCAGCCTGGGGTGAGTTCCTCCGCGCTGAATCGAATTTGGCAGGCAGATCCAAGTGTTATCCAAGGTGCGCTCAAGGCCAATGGTCAGATCTTCTTGATCAACCAAAACGGGATTCTCTTCGATAAGGGAGCCCAGGTGAATGTGGGTTCCTTGGTCGCCTCAACGCTGAATATTACCGACGAATTGTTTCAACAGGGTTTTTTGTCGGCAATCACGGATACCAGCCCGGTATCTGCTTTTGATGCCGTAACCGGACCGGACGGCACAGTGCTGAGCGGCAGCATTGTGGTCAATGATGGCGCCACGCTCAGCGCCGATCAAAGCAAGAACGGGCGGATCATGCTGTTTGGCACAAACGTGCAGAACGGCGGATTGATAACCGCGCCCGATGGTCAAGTGGTTCTCGCCGCCGGCGAGAAGGTCTATCTTCTGGCCAGCCAAGATCCGAATTTGCGTGGGCTGTTTGTTGAGGTCGCTAATCCTTCGCTGAGCGCTCCCAACGCCGCAAGCGACTCTGCGGGCACGGCGAGCAACCTGCCTCTAGGGAAGATCATCGCCGAGCGAGGCAACGTTTCTCTCGCTGGCCTGGCTGTCAACCAGAACGGCAGGATTTCTGCGACCACGGCGGTAAACGCCAACGGTTCAATTCGCTTGCAAGCTGGCGATGCGCCGATTGGGGTCGAAGTCGAAAGCAGCGTTCCGCAGAGATTTTCAGGGCGACAGCGCGGAGGCGCACTCGCGCTTGGCAAAGACAGTATGTCGGAGGTGTTGCCTGATCTCGCCAGCAAAGCCACGATCGATAGTAACGCGGTATTTAACCCGTCGGCTGTCACGCTCGCTGGAAAATCGATCCTGCATCAAGGCAAGATTCTCGCTCCAGGGGGCAAGGTCGAGCTAACGGCAGAGGATGCATCGGGCGCGCCGACGCGAGTGTTTCTGGCGGAGGGAAGCAGCATCGATGTGGCGGGCACGGTCAGCACGCTGCTACCCATGTCGCGCAATCAGCTGGAAGTCGAATTGCGCGGCGACGAGTTGAAGGATTTTCCGGTCCAGCGCGATGGCTTCTTGCGCGGTCAGAAAGTAACGATTGACGTTAGCCGTGGCACTACAGTCGCTGATGTAAGCAAGCAAGTCGCGGCGATACAACGCGGCGTCGGGGAGAAGTCTGCGCAAGGCGGAAACATTACTCTGTCGTCAGTCAATGAAGTTCTGATACAGCCTGGCGCTATATTGGATGTCAGCGGAGGCGAAGTCACTTATCAGAGCGGATTTCTCAACACCACGAAGTTGGTTGACCGGGACGGGCGCATTTTTGATATCGCGAGCGCGTCGCCCTTGCGCACATACGTAGGCTTGGCGGGTACCCATGTAGACGAGCATCCGGTTTGGCGTACGAATCGTAGTTTTGGCGCTGATTCGACAAGCCAGTTCATTCCCAGCTTCGTCGAGGGGCAGAACGCCGGGCAAATTTCCGTCAGCGGGAAGGTCCTGCGTTTAGAGGGTCTGATGCGTGGAACCGCTACGGCGGGGGTAAACCAGCGCGAGGGCGGAAAACGCCCGCTCGCGGGAAAGCTCGCCGTGGGGACTGTATCGCCCAATATCGGATCGCCGAGCATGATCGATCTCGCTGTGTCGAAACCACTTTCGCCCCTGAGTTTCGACACTCCACCGTTGAATGACGGCGCTTTAGTTTTGACGGTCGACCAAATGCTCGGAGGCGGGTTGAGTCGGTTTGCCTTCTTCGCAGACGGACCGATCAATATCCCTGGCGACGTTGCACTGAATCTGTCGCCTGGCGGCGAGCTGGCTTTCACTGGACGCGGAATCGAGTTGCAAGGCAGCATCGTGGCGCCTAGTGGCAGTATCAGCCTCTCTAGCGAGGAAAGGGGCGGTGCTAGCGGCGATCTTCGCATTGGCTCCAGTTCATTGCTTTCCGCTCGCGGGCAGTGGGTAAACGATTCGCCGCTATTGCAGCTGCAACCCGGCAGCGGTCCGGCGCTGATCAATGGCGGCTCGATCAATCTGAGGTCCACGGCGAATCTTCTAATCGGCGATGTCGATGGCAATGGCGTGGTGCGACCGGCAGTGCTCGACGTGTCGGGCGGCGGATGGCTGACCGACAAAGGGCAGTTGCGCAAGGGCAATGGCGGCTCTGTCGCGCTCGAGGTTCTGCAGACTCTCGATGTGACCAAAGACCCGGGGACGCTGCAGTTGGCGGCGGTAATACGGGCGCTTGCGCCGGGTAAAGGTGGGCGGCTCAGCATTAGCGCCGGCGAGGTGTTGCTCCGCAACGGCGCTCCTGTGACCGGCGCGCAGGGCAGTTATCTGGCCCCAGCGGATATTGCTACGTCCACGCAATTCGTTGCGCCATCTTGGATGTTCGGCTCCTTGGGTTTTTCTAGCTACGAGCTAACGGACACTCGTCGCGGATTAAGCATTGCGGATGACACGCAGATCAACTTAGCGGCGCCCTACCTGTTATTGGATTCGACTTTTACTTCACGCGAGACAGGTAGCGACATCTACTCATTTTCTTCCGAGGCCAGCGATGCGCAAGTGCGCACTCCGACCAACCTTGGTCTGCGGCACAACTTTGTTGCGCGCCCCGATGCAGTCGATTTCACGGTAAGAGTGGGGTCACGTAGCAGCATCACCGCGGATCCATTGGCGAACGTGTCGATCACTTCCTCCACGGCAATATTTGCCGATGGAACGATCCGCGCTCCGGCCGGTAACATATCGCTGACGTTGCCTGAAGTGCCCACAGCGCTCTACGGTTATAACCCGCGTGGCGCGATTTGGCTTGGAGCGAACGCAAGTCTAAGCGCCGCGGGGGTGTTCGTTCCGGGCGCGAGCGCCTTGGGGCTGCGTGAAGGGCAGGTACTGCCTGGCGGCAGTGTTTCGCTCGCCGCCAACGAGGGGTACATCGTGATGGCGCCCGGTTCGCGCATCGACGTCTCTGGGGCCTCCGCGCAGATAGATGTGCCGCGCCAGGCGAGTAGTCCGCTTCAAGTGGGTAGCAACGCTGGGAGCGTTACTCTCGTGGCGGAGCAGGGCATGGTGCTCGGCGGCGAACTGCGCGCGCGCGCGGGAACCGACCAGGCTGTTGGGGGTTCACTGACCGCGCGAGTGACTGACTCAGTGCGCGATCGTTCGGGTAACCCCGACTTGTTGTCGCAATTTCCTACCGGCGATCGGAGCATCAGGGTTGCCCAGCAAACCGCGGCGTTTCCCGCCGAGTTTGAGTTTGGCGGCGACATCGACCTCAAGGCAGAGAACGGCATCGCCACGTTCAGCGTGGAGCAGACCAGTCTAGGCGCTTTTGCTAGCACTGTGCTGCGCGCTGACAATTCGGTGCAACTCGCGGAGGGTGTTGCGCTGAAGCAGGCGCGTTCACTGCAATTGGACGCACCCAACCTTGACGTTCCAGGCGGCGGCGCCACTTTGTCCGCGCCGTACGTTGCTTTAGGTCATAGCGTGAGCGCCCGAGAGGACGCGCAGATCTTCCAACTTACGCCGGTGGCAAGCCCTGGCATCGGGTCGCTGTCCGTGCAGGCAGACGTGATCGATCTGCTCGGGTACATCGGACTGCGTGGGGTCGGCGATACGCTGCTGGCGGCGAGTCAAGCGATACGCACGCGCGGCGTTCGTTCGCCTTCGCTGGATCCGGCCCTAGCCAATGAGACCGGCCAAGACATCTTGAGCGGCGCGCTGCTGGCTGCCGGCAATATCACGCTGCGCAGTCCGCAGACCTATCCAACCAGTGCCTCTAGCTACCGCATCAAGACCGATACTGGCGCCATTACCATTGATTCAGCGTCTTCTACTAATGGTCACCAAGGTATACTCTCAGCCGGTGGCGAGTTGAGCGTAGAGGCGCCAACGATCTTGCAGAGCGGTGTTTTGCGCGCGCCGTTGGGCACAATTAAGCTGGTCGCGGGCGCATCACTGACGCTGGCCCCGGGCAGTGTTACGTCGACGGCTATGACGCCGGCCGTGGGAGCGGTGCCGTATGGCCGCACGCAAAATGGTCTCGAGTGGCTGTTGGATTTGGGCGGTGTTTCGCGCCCGCTTCCCGCCCCGCCGCAAGCTTCGATTACACTCAACGCGCCTCAAACGGATATCCAAGCCGGTGCCGTGGTTGATTTGTCCGGTGGAGGCGATCTGTACGCCTATGAATTCGTTTCTGGCCCAGGCGGTTCCGCTGATACTTTGGCGGCCGTTGGCCAACAGTTCGCTGTCTTGCCCGCGCTTGGCGCCGGCTACGCTCCTTACGATCCGCACTATTCGTTCGGCAGCACAGTGCGCCCCGGCGATGCAATACAGATCTCGGGAGCAGGGGGGCTTCCTAGCGGGACCTACACCATGTTGCCGGCGCGCTACGCATTGTTGCCCGGCGCTTACCTGGTAACGCCAACCAGCGGATTCCAAGACTTGCAACCGGGAGATGTGGTGCGCAGGTTGGACGGTGTACCCATTGTGGCCGGGCGCCGTGCGGTGCTCGGTACCGACTTTGTCGATTCACGCTATAGCGGATTCACGGTTGAGCCTGGCACTGCCGCGCGCATGCGCTCCGAATACCGTGATTCGTTCGCCAATGCTTTTTTCGCGACCCAAGCGTTGCGGCGCGATACTCAAGTGCCACGTTTGCCGCGCGACGCCGGCAGCTTATCTGCGTTCGCGACGCAGTCCTTAGGTTTCGCCGGTGATTTCTTGACTACGCCGGCGAAAGATGGGCGCGGCGCCGTAGTAGATGTGTCGGCACAGAATCTAAAGATCGTGAGCACCAGAACTGAGGATCCAAGCTTTGTGCAGCTAACCGTTGCTGACCTCAGCAATCTGAAGGCGGAGAGCCTGCTGATCGGCGGCACGCGCAGCCGATCTGATGCTGGAACGCAAATCGCTATCGGCACGCAGCAGTTGGTGGTGGACACGGCTGGCAACGCGCTAAGTGCCCCTGAGATCATGCTGGCGGCAACCGATACCATCACGGTCAAGAGCGGTAGCGTGGTGGACGGCACTGGCTCGCTCGCTGCCGATGCACAACTTTCGCTGGTCGATCCTTCCGGCGGCACAGCCGGAGCTTTGGTGCGCGTCTCGGCTGCTGCGCTACCTGTCGCCCTGCAGCGCCCCGCTAACGTTGATCGCACGCGCGGTTCTATCGTGATCGATAGCGGCGCTGAATTGCGCGCAGCACGTTCTGTGCTGCTAGATGCCAGTAGCGATACCCGTGCTTTAGGAACGATTTCGTTGGGACAAGGCGGCGAACTGAGCGTCGGAGCGGGGCGCATCAGTTTGGGCGAAGTGGGCCAGGTGGCTGACGGCTTGATCCTCAACAATGATCAGTTAGCCGGACTCACCGGCTTGCGCAGCCTTAATCTGCGCAGCTATTCGAGCATCGATTTTTGGGGCACCGCGCAGCTCGCTGGGCGGGCGGTAACCCTTGATGCGGCAGCGCTGCTCGGATTGGACAATGCGGGGAAGGCCGCCACCGTTACGGCAGACCAACTGCGGTTTCAGAATTCCAACGCCAGCCTCGACCTAAGCACCACCGGCGGCACCGGCGCGCTAGTGGTTAGCGCAGACCAGCTCGTTCTTGGGGCGGGCGCGAAGACTATCCGGGGTTTTGCACAGAGCGATTTCACCGGGACATCCGAGATCTTGCTGGAAGGTCGCGGCGCGTTGAACGTAGACGGCGCATTGAAGCTCGCGGCACACAGGATTGCTGGCGTCAGCGCAGCGGTTAACGAGGTGCGCAGCGCGGGGGCGCTAGAGATTGCGGGCCTCGCCAGGCCTGAAGATTTTGTTGCTACGCAAGGGCTAGGTGCGCATTTAAGCTTCGCGGGCGCCAGTGTTCTTCAAGGCGGCAACATCGATGCGCCTGCGGGAGTCGTTGAGCTGCGGGCGGAGGGCGCGAACGGCTCATTGCGCCTGGCCGCGGGCAGCGTGACTTCGGCGCCGGGCGCCACGCGCAACTTTGATGGGTTGGTGCTGCCGCTTCCTGCGGGTAAGGTGCGCTTGGTTTCTGCGCAGGGCGACGTTGAGCTGCAGCAGGGGGCGCTAGTCGATGTCTCCGCGCGTGGTGAGGCAGGGGCGGCCGGCTCGATCAGCGTCAGCGCGATCGGCGGCAACGCGTTGCTTGCTGGAAATCTATTGGCGACGGCGCAGTCGCCCGAACTCAGCGGCAGCTTTAGCTTGGACGCGAAATCAATCGGTGCCACCTCGGCTGGGCCACAGGATCTTGGCGATCTGATTTCCTTGTTGAACCTAGGGCAGTTTGATTTATCGCGGACTTTCCGCGTGCGTGCTGGCGATCTGACCCTTCCAGCCGGTGAAGGGCGTGAGATGCGCGCGAGATCGGTGCGTGTCGTTGCCGACGCCGGCCGTATCGATATTCAGGGGGTGATTCGTGCCAACGCGCCGAAGGGGGGCGCTATCGAGATTGCCGCGCGCGATCAAATCAAGCTACACGCGGGCGCAGTGCTGGACGCGAGCGCGGCGCAGGCCCTGGATCGGGCCGGACGCATCAGTCTCGCAACGACTAGCGGCGACTTGGCGTTGGATAGCGGATCGATTGTGGCGCTTGGCAGTAGCGTCGCGCCGGGCGAGCTGTGGTTGCGCGCACCGCGCACGCGTAGCATAGGCGCTGCGCTCGACAATGAAGTCGCAGTAAGTAACATCGCCGCGGATTTGCGGGGTGCCGGCCGCGTCGTGGTCGAAGGATTCCGCGTCTACAACGCGGTCGATGCTACTGACTTGGCTACTTGGCAAGCAGATACCGATGCGTACATGCAAAACGCCAACACGATTCAGGCCCGATTGGCCACCGGCGCTACGCCCGTCGTTCTGCGGCCGGGAGTCGAGATTCGCAGCAACAACGATTTCGCGCTTGGTTCGAGTTGGGATCTCAGCACATGGCGCTATGGTGGTCAACCAGGCGCGTTAACGCTGCGTGCTGCGGGCAACTTGGATTTGGGGGTGCCGACGCCGCCCGCGTCGCAAAATGTCCGAGCGGCCTTCCAGGCGATTCTGAACGACGGATTTGATAGCAGCGCAGCGAATGCACAGTTGCTGAGCAATGAATCTTGGTCCTACCGTCTCGTCGCAGGTGCGGATCTCGCTAGTGCGGACGCTTTGGCGCTACTGCCTCTGTCCCAGTTGTCCGAGAGCGCGGGTAACGTGACGCTGGCAGCGTCCAGCGTCGTACGCACGGGGACAGGTTCGATTGACATCGCGGCGGGTCGCGATTTTGTTTTGGGGAGGTCTGCCGGCGGCGTCAATCAATCGAGCGCGGCCGTCTATACAGCCGGGCGCGCTACAACCAACAATGATTTCCCCGTGCTCCTTGGCGATCCGAACGACCCGGCGGATGACTTCAGAGTACCCACCAATGCAAACTACCCGACCGCGGGCGGTAATGTTTCGATTCGCGCCCAACAGGATGTGCAAGGAGCAATCTCGCACCAATTGATTACGAACTGGTTGCAGCGGCGCGGGCGAACGAATGCTCAGACCGGCGATATTCTGACGAACTTCAATACCAGCTGGCACATCGATTTCAGCAGGTTCCAGCAAAATGTCGGTGCTTTGGGCGGTGGCAATGTGAACGTTGAAGCCGGTCGCGACGTGATCAATCTTTCCGTGGTTGCCCCGACGACGGGCAGGCTAGGCGGAACCGCCGAGCCGCAGCCAGACGGCTCCGTACGAATGCGGGTGCTGCCGGAGAACCTCGTTGTTCTTGGTGGTGGAGACATCAGGATCGATGCCGCACGCGACATCGCCAGCGGCGTCTTTTTTGTGGCGCGCGGGCAGGCAAACTTAACGGCCGGTGGCAGCATTCGCGAAGGGCGCACGGCGGCCGATACCGGCGGCAACTCCGATAGCCCGATTCACACCATCCTGGCTTTGGCAGACGGCGATTTCAAATTGCATGCTGCCGGTGATATCAAACTCGAAACGGTGCTGAACCCGACCGCGATTCCGCAAGCGTCCACGGGCACGCAGCCCTTGTCCCCGAACGAAAGAACCTATTTCTTTACCTACTCTGACCAAGCTGCCGTGAGCGCCACCGCCCTGACAGGAGGTGTGTTGTTCAATAACGACGTGCCGCGACTGATCGACTCGGCATTGCCGCGCGGCTTCGGCAACACAGGAAGAGATGGTATTCGCGCCTCCAGTGAGGAGGAGCGCAGCTTTACCACCTATGCGCCTACGCTGGCCGCTTACGCGATAGAGGGCACCATCACTCAGCGGCTTGGGGAGACGTACCTGTTTCCGGCGGCGCGCGGCAATCTGAGTCTTCTCGCCGGGGAAAACGTAGACCTTGCTGCACCTGGCGTGGCCATTAAGATGTTGGATGTGTCGCTTGGTTTGCTCCCCTCACCGTTGAGCATTCCAACCGCAGGTGTGCCTACCTTCAATCCGATAGCGGCGCGTTTGACGAGTTTGGGGCCGCAATCGCATGCCGATCCCTTGTTGCACTCGGGCGATAGCCAGCTCAACCGCATTGTGGCGCTGGAGGGCGATATTGCCGGCGCTTTCATGCTGCCCAAAGCGACACGCTTCAAGGCGGGGCGTGACATTACAAATATCACATTCGTTGGTCAGAACTTGGAAGCATCAGATGTCACTGCGCTCAACGCCGGACGTGACGTAGTGTTTCCCATTGTTCGTGACGCCAGCGGTGCGATCTCGGCCTCTGGAGAAATCCGTCTCGGCGGACCCGGGCGGCTAGAGCTGACCGCTGGCCGCAACGTCGACCTGGGCAGCGCGACCGGCGTCATTACCCAAGGCCGCCGCGACAATCAGGCGCTGCCCGAAGAGGGCGCGAGCATCACCATCGCGGCGGGACTGAGCGAAGTAACCGACTACACTGCGTTTATTCGAAAGTTTATCGACCCCAGTGCTCAATTAGGCCCCAATGATTACCAAGACGCAAAGAAGCTCGCCGCGGCCAGCAGAGAGATATTGAAAGTCGCCACGGAAGATCCAGTCGAACAGCAACGGATCGCGGGCCTGTCTGACGAAGACGCGCTGCAGAGTTTGCGCACTTCGTGGTTGGCTGCATCAGGCAAGCGCGTCCTAAGCTATATGCGACGCTTAACCGGCAACGAGACACTCGCAGAGGCGCAAGCGCTGGAACAGTTCAAGGGTCTTGCGCCCGATCAGCAGCGCCCCGTCGTTCTGGACGTGTTCTACGACCAACTGCGCGAAGGCGGGCGTGGGTTTGCCAAAGTGGGCGAAAGTGCGTACGCCCGCGGCTTTGATGCCGTGAACACGCTGTTTCCCGGCAGCGCCTACCAAGGCGATGTCACACTGCTGCTGAGCCAGATTAAGACGCAGGCGGGCGGTGATATCAATTTGTTGGTGCCGGGCGGTAAGGTCAATGCCGGTCAGACGACCGCAACCGGGGAATTTGGCGGCGGCAAGTCCGCGGCGAACCTGGGCTTGATAGTTGAGGATACGGGGAATATTCGCTCCTTCACTGACGGCAACTTTGATGTGAACGAATCGCGTGTGGTAACGCTGCGCGGCGGGTCGATTTTGATGTGGTCTTCGCGCGGGGATATCGATGCCGGCCGTGGTGCAAAGACGGCGGCGGCGGCGCCGGCTCCGGTACTGCTCATCGACAACAACGGCGGCACGACGTTTCGCGTCACGGCTTTCAGCGGCAGCGGCATACGCTCATTCTTGCTCGAAGAAGGCATCACTCCGGGAGATGTGGATTTGATTGCGCCAACCGGGGAAGTTAACGCGGGTGACGCCGGCATCGGTGCGGCAGGTAACTTGAATATCGCCGCCCTACGTGTGGTCGGCGCGGACAATATCCAGGTCGGTGGGCTGTCGACCGGTGTGCCGATTAGTGACGTAGGCGGTATCGGCGCAGGCTTAACCGGCCTTTCCAATGTGGCGAGCGAGGCTTCCAAAGCGGCGGAGCAAGCCACGCAGCAAGCCGTATCGACTTCTGGTCAGGCAGATGCGCTGAGCAAGACCGTGATGCCATCCTTCATTACGGTAGAGGTTCTAGATGACGACGCAGATGAGGATGAGCGCAAGCGCCGCCGCGCTGCGCCCAAGAAGTAGCGGCACTCAATAATCGGTCTTGACCGATGACAACTGATTTAGATAAATTTGGAACCCATGACTGCCCGCCCCCTTAACGTCTTGTTTCTCTGCACTGGCAATTCGGCGCGCAGCATCTTGGCCGAAGCCTACTTGAATGCATCGGCCAAGGGACGATTCAGAGCTTATAGCGCCGGTAGCCAACCGAAGGGCGCAGTGCATCCAGTGGCGCTGCTGACGCTGGAAAGGGCGCGCATCGATACGGCGGGCCTGCGTAGCAAGAGTTGGGACGAATTCGGCGCCGCGGGCGCGCCGCAGATGGATTTTGTCTTTACCGTCTGCGACAACGCTGCGAACGAGGTGTGCCCTATTTGGCCTGGGCAGCCTATCTGTGCGCACTGGGGAGTGGAAGATCCCGCCGCGATGGAAGGCAGCGACGCGGATATCCGCAGAGCTTTTGATCTAGCTTACAATCAGCTGACCCGCCGCATCCAGCTTTTGACCAGTTTATCCCTAGATAAGCTGGACCATCTCGCGCTGCAGAGAAAGGTGCGAGAAATAGGACGCAGCTAGTAGCGGTAGCGCTGCGCGCACGGGTGCAACCGCTCGCGCCGCAATCAGATTGCAGTGCGGCCGCATGAGTTGTGGTGCTTGCAAGCGCTGCAATCGATGCGCTTTCGTGCCCTCTATCGGCGATGCGCTGCTGCATGCAGGCAGGCGCCTGCGATGCGCCTGCCCACCCGCTAAGATTGCAGTCAGCGGTTCCGGACGCGGCAGCTAACGGTGTCAGAAATGACCGTGCTGCCCTGCGCATTCACGATCTTGCCGACGACCTGCCGGCCTTGAATGAATGTCGGAGCAATTGCGGTCGCCCCGGCGGCGATATCCGCGGGGTTGCTGTCAAAATCAAACTCAACTTCGTCGCCGACCGCGGCCTGAGCGATCGACTGAGCCGAATTCGCACCTGACACCACGATGGCTCGGTAGCTGCCCGCGGCGAGGTTGTTGCCATCGACTGACACGCGCGCGCGAGCCGTGCCACGTTGCTCGCATTGAACGCGAATCGTCGCCGCAGATGCGTCAAGCGCCAGCCCTGCGAGACACGAGAGAGCGCAGGCGGCGAGAGTAAAGTGTTTGCGATTCATAAGATGACTCCTTCAAGAATGAAAACGAAGTGGAGATGGTAGAAGGTAACCCCGGCGGTTAGGGGACCGTTGCCGGAATAACTCCTTCACCGATTCTGTTCGCAGCATCCATGCCAGGCCGATTGCTTGCGCTAACTGCGCGTGAGCAAAGAACTAAGTCTGCGGCGTTGCGCACCCCTGATATGAATGGCCTATGTGAAAACTGAGCGATATCCCCCATTGGTTGGGGCATTGCGCCCAATGAGTGCTACTGGCTGCGTGCGGATCGTCCACGCCGAGGTTCCAGACGCAAATGCAGTGCAACGTTTCCGTAACAATACTGCAACGAGATTCGAGAACAATACGCGGCACCATCGATTGCGCTCTCGAAATGAAAAAATTGCGGTTTACCGTATTGGTATTGCTTTGCCTCATGCCGGCACTGGGCCACGCCTGGTGGCAAAAAGAGTGGGCTCAGCGTAAGAAAATCACGCTGAATACCTCGGCTTCTGGTGGTTCGGTGAGCGAACCTCTTACCAATGTCGTGGTGCCGGTGCGCTTGCACACCGGCAATTTCGTCTTCGCTGATGCAAAACCGGATGGATCCGATATTCGCTTTGTGGCTGCGGACGACAAAACACCGCTTAAATTCTACGTTGAAAGCTACGACGATATAAACGAAATCGCGGTGTTTTGGGTGCAATTGCCGGCACTGGCAGCGAACGCTGCCGGCGAGTCGATCTGGATGTACCACAAGAACGAAAACGCCGCGAGCGCAGCCGATCCCAAGGGCACGTTCGACCCCAGCCATTCATTGGTCATGAATTTTGCAGGAGCCGGCGTGCCGCTGGACTTGACCGCCAACGGAAACAAAGCGGCGCAGTCCAACGCGAGCGTGGTGCAAGCGGGCCTGATAAACGGCGCAGCGGGTTTTAATGGCAGTCAGGTAATACAAATACCGGCGTCTCCCACACTGAAGATCAATCCCGCGCAAGGGTTCACGTTTTCTGCCTTGCTGAAACCCGCCGCTCAGCAGAACGCCATCGTCTTTTCGCAGCAAGAAGGCGATAAGTCGGTAGTGATCGGGCTCGAGCAAGGAAACGTGAGCGTGCGTGTTTCTGGCGCGGCGCCGGCGCAAGTCATTGGCACTGTTCCACTGAGTCCCGCGGTATGGCATCACGTCATGGTGAGCATCGGGCAGCAAATCGCGATATTTGTTGATGGTAAACCGGCCGGAAGCGCCGCCGGGGCGGCGCCGGATATGGGCGGCAACATCTCTCTTGGCGGTGCCGCGGGCGCAAGTAACGGGTTCCAGGGCGAGATGGATGAAGTGCGCCTCTTCAATGCCGTCAAGAGCGCCGCGTGGGCACAAGGGCTGGCAGCGAGCCAAGCGGCTGATAGCAAGTTGGTCGTCTATGGGGAGGAAGAATCGGGCGAGGGAGGCAGTTCCTACTTCGGTATCCTGCTTAATGCCGTAACGCTGGACGGCTGGATCGTGATCGGCATTCTCCTGGTGATGATGCTGGTGAGCTGGATCATCATGGCGATGAAGTCGATGTTCGTCGCGCGTATGGACAAGGCGAATCAAGCGTTTCTGGATCGCTATCGCCAGCTTTCCGGAGACATGACGGCGCTTGCCGAGGGGGGCGAGCCATCCACAATCGACACTGGCAGCGCTAACGCGCAAGCTACGCGCGATCAGGCTGCTCAGCGCGCAAGCGCACCGCGCCCGGCAAAGACCGCGATCGGTGGAAGTTTTGGCGATTCCTCGATTTACCGGCTGTATCGCATCGCCGTGCAAGAACTGCAGCACCGCTTTCAAGTTTACCGCGACAAGCAGCGCGAGCTGTCGCTTAGTCCGCAAGCGATCAACGCAATTCGCGCCAGCTTAGATGCTGGCCTGATTCGCGAGACGCACAGACTGAATAATCAAATGGTGTTGCTGACTATCGCGATTAGCGGCGGGCCGTTTCTCGGACTGCTGGGAACAGTCGTTGGCGTGATGATCACTTTCGCTGCGATTGCCGCCGTAGGCGATGTGAACATCAATTCCATCGCCCCAGGTATCGCAGCCGCGCTGGTGGCTACGGTGGCTGGTCTTGCCGTCGCGATTCCAGCTCTGTTCGGCTACAACTACTTGGCCGCACGCATCAAGAACATCACGGCGGACATGCAAGTGTTCGCCGATGAATTGCTCAGCAAGATCGCTGAGGATTACTCCGTCTAGGGGATGGCATGCAAGTTCAATCGGACAACAAGCCGTACGACGACATCAACGTAACGCCGATGCTGGATCTAGCTTATGTGCTGCTGGTGATTTTTATCATTATGACGACGGCGGCGGTGCAGGGTATCAAGGTGAATCTGCCGAAAGCAAGCAATTCGCCGAGCTTGTCGAAGCCCACCACCAAAGCGATCACCATAACGGCTGACGGCAAGATTTTTTTAGATACGTATCCAGTGTCCTTGGCTGAATTGGAAGAGCGCTTGCGCCAGCACAAGGCGCTGAATCCTGAATTCCCGGTAGTGGTCAAAGGAGACGCAAAAATTCAATATGAAATGGTGATTCAGGTGCTGGACATGCTCGGGCGCCTCGATATCACGCAGTTGGGTCTCGTGACCCAGAAGATAGTCAAGTAGGGCGAGCCGGTGAGCGATCTTCTGCAAGGCAAGCGCTCTGCCCCGGGGATAGGCAAGAAACTTGCGCTTGCTGCCGGGCTGCTCGCGGTCGCCGGGTTGATCGGCGCCATGATCTTCAGCTTTGCGAAGCAAAGCGGTAAGCCGGTTAAGCCATCGATCGCGCAGATCGAATTGTTGCGGCCACCGCCGCCGCCCCCGCCCAAGATCGAGCAGAAGCTGCCTGAGCCTGAAGTCAAGGAAGAGGTGAAGGTGCCCGAACCGGAAAAGCTGCCGGACGACCTCAAACAGGTCGATCAGCCGCCGCCGATAAGCGAAAACCTAGGCTTGGAAGGACCTCCCGGCGCCGGAACCGATGGCTTCGGCATGCAAGCGATGCGCGGTGGCCGCGACATTACGACATTGGGCGAAGGCGGCATGGGTGGCGGTGGCGCCGCCGAACCGCCGCCAGTGGAAAAGCCGGTTGAAGCGCCGCCCGTCGATCGCATGGCTGCCTCGCTCTATCGCAGCATGCTGCGCAGCCGTCTTGAACAGGCCATCATGCAGGCGACAGCTGTGCGCGTGGGCAGCTACGAAGTCATGGTCAACGTTTGGGTGGCGCCGGATGGGCGCGTGACGCGCACTGAATTGGCGGGCACAACCGGCGATGCTGGCAGAGATCAGGCGCTCAAAGCGGCTCTGTCAAGCGTGGATGCCGTCGATGAACCGCCTCCTATGAACATGAAACAACCGCTCAGAATTCGCATCAAGTCCCGGGCGGTCGGTTAGCACAGGCAGGATCTGGAACATCGCGGCAGAAGCCGCAGCGGCGCGTGCGTGCGCAGCCGGACAATCAAGGATGACAGTCATGCGTTGGTACAAATCGCTCGTACTCCCGTTCGTGTTCGGGGCCACATCGCTCGCGGCAGCCGACGAGGTCGAGCTGCAGCAAGTGCGTGAGACCACCGCCAACCTGATCAAGCTCCTGGTTGAGCAGGGGGTGCTTTCCCAAGAGAAGGCCGACGCACTTATTCGCGAGGCCGAGCAAAAGGCGCAACTCGCGGCCGATGAGAAAGCGCGCCAAGCGGCGGAGGCCAACAAGGAAGCAGCGGCGCTGCAGGGGGAGGAGGCCAGCAAGGAAGCGCCAGGGGCGTCGGCGGACGCTACCGAATCAAACGCCGAACTCAAGCTTAAGCGGGGGACAACCAAGCCCGAGAATGTAGTGCGGGTTCCTTACGTTCCGGAAAGCGTTAAGCGTGAGATTCGCGATCAAATAAAAGAAGAAGTCTTATCGCAAGCGAAATCTGAACGCTGGGGCGAACCCGGGGCGCTGCCCGAGTGGGTGGACAACCTAAAGTGGGAAGGCGATCTGCGCCTGCGCATGGATAAGACAATGTTTCCCAGCGGCAATACGCCGGACTTTGTGCTGCGCAGCCAAGGAGTGAATATCTCCAACTCGACCGTGGATCGCGATCGATTGCGTGTGCGTGCGCGCCTTTCGTTATTGGCCAAGGTTAACGATCAGCTCAGCGCCGGGTTTCGCTTGGCAACGGGCAATCTGAACGATCCAGTATCGACCAACCAGACTCTCGGCAATTCGTTCAATAAATTCTCGGTGCTGTTTGATCGCGCCTTTTTGAAGTACGACCCCAAGCCTTGGCTGAGCATTGCTGGCGGACGCATACCGAATCCTTGGTTTGGCACCGATTTGGTTTGGGATGAGGATCTGAATTTCGAGGGTATCGCCGCGAGCGCTTCGCGCGAATTCGATGCGCAGTACAGCGGGCATGTGACTCTAGGCGCCTTCCCCTTGCAAGAGGTGGAGTTGTCATCGAAGGACAAATGGCTGTTCGGCGCGCAGGGCATCCTCGATTGGGATACGCAGGCGCGCTACAGGACGCGCTTTGGTCTCGCGCTTTACGAATACAAGAATGTCGAAGGCAAGGCGAACACGACACCGGGCTCAACGCTCAACAACTTCACTGCGCCTTCGTTCCGTCAGAAGGGCAATTCGGTGTTCAACATCGATGCTGATAACGATCCAAACACGAACTTGTTCGCGCTTGCCTCGGGTTTTCGCGAGCTTAACTTTACAACCAGCGTCACCATGACGCATTTCGATCCGTGGTACGTGAATGTAACCGGCGATATCGTCAAGAACATTGGCTTCGACAAGGGCGCTATCCGCGATCGCACCGGCATAGACCTCAAGGAGAAAACGCTTGGCTACCAAGCGCGACTTACCGTGGGGAAACCACAAGTGAGGGAACGCAGCGATTGGCAGGTATTCGCCACTTATCGACACTTGGAGCGCGACGCGGTGCTCGACGCGTTCACTGACTCGGACTTTAATCTCGGCGGCACGAATGCCAAAGGTTTCGTTCTCGGCGGGAGCTACGGCGTTGAGAAGAACGCCTGGTTGACCGCGCGCTGGTTCAGCGCCAACGAGATCGATGGGCCGCCGCTCAGCATCGATACGTTGTTCTTGGATCTCAACGTGCGCTTCTGACCGTCATGAACAACTTCATATACTTCATTAAGTACCTTCTGATAATGCTCTTATGTTCTCAGCTGCTGGGCAATACTGTCCATGCTGAGGATGACGAGAAACGAGCCAACCGTGAGCGCGAAGCATTGCGGCGCCTGCAGCAGATGCAGCGCTCTCTGCAAGCGGAAAAGGGCGCGCTGGAGCAGGAGAAGGCGGCTTTGGAGCAAAGCAAATCCGCTCTTGAGGCAGAGAAAGCTAGCTTGGCGGCGCAAAACAAGAAACTTGGCAGCGAGAACAACGCACTCAAGTCCAGCTACAAGAATGCGTTCGACAAGAGCCGGCGCGTTTACGAGAAAGATCGAAAGCAACTAATCGATCTGGTGCGCGAGCGCAACGAGCAGATCAAGGCCATGGGTGAAGAAATGGCAACGACTCGCGGCAAGGTTGTTTCGCTCGAAGATCAGTTAGCGCAAAGCGCGCAGCAGCTCAATCAGTTGCAAGCCGAGCGCGAGCAACTCGCCAAAACTCTAGAGGCGGCCAAGGTCGCGTTGGCTGAATCTCGCGGGCGCGAGCAGGAAGCGCTGGTGCGGGTGACGCAAACTAAAACGGAGAAGGCAGCTGTTGAAGTGCAGATAAAAGGGACGCAAAAAGAGCTTCTGGCTTGCGAAGACAAGAACGCAAAGCTGTATCGATACAACCGCGAGATTCTCGCTTCGGCCCAAGACAAGACCTTTTGGCAAAGCCTCACGCGCGCCGAGCCCTTTACGCAGCTCAAAAAGGTGGAGCTGGAGAATCTGCTGGAAGAGTATCGCGACAAGATCGACGCACAGGAAGTCGTCAAGGCCGCACCTAACAAGTAGACCCAGCCCGCTCGGGGTTTTTCCTATGTCCACCACTGTTGGCAGTACTCCTTGGCATCGATCGGCAGCGCTCCCTTACTGCGTGCCGTTCGCAATCTATATCGCCTTTCTCGTGCTCGAATCACTGTTAGGCCGCATCACAGGGGAAAACATCGGGGCCGCGAGCGACACGCGCTGGCTCTATGCGGTAAAGATTGGCTGCGTGGCTCTCGCGCTGGTGCTGCTTTGGGCTCGGTACGGCGAGCTCACGCTGCGCAGTTGGCCTAACGCCAGGTGGATACTCGCGGCTATTGGCGCGGGACTGCTGGTGCTGGTGCTGTGGGTCAACTTGACCATGCCATGGGCTGTGATCGGCGCAAGCGATGGTTTCGATCCCCGCGATGCGGCGGGCACGCTGAACTGGCCGCTCGTGGTTGTGCGTGCGCTCGGTGCTGCCTTGGTGGTGCCGGTCATGGAGGAGCTGTTCTGGCGCTCCTTTGTCATGCGCTGGATACAGCAGCCGCAGTTCCTCACGCTCGTGCCGCAACGCGTTGGTATCAAAGCACTGCTGGTGTCGGCGGTGGTGTTCGGCTTCGAACACAGTCTCTGGTTCGCGGGTATCGTTGCGGGCCTGGCGTACGGATGGTTGTACGTGCGCAGCGGAAATCTGTGGGTGCCTGTTATCGCGCACGCGGTAACCAACGGCGGACTTGCTGCTTGGGTTGTCATCGCGCAGCAATGGCAATTTTGGTAATGCGCGCCGCGCCCGGGTTGTGCAAGCTAGTGCTGGCGGCAATGCTCGGGTGCGCGCTGTCGAGCGCATCGGCGCAAGGCGAGTTGCACTTGCGCATGTCGATGCAGCTCACGCATGACAGCAATCTGTTTCGACTATCCGACGATCGCGATATTCGCTCCCTGGGCCAAGAAAGCCGAAGCGACTGGATTAGCAGTGTTGCGCTTGGCCTCGACGCCGATGTGCCGATTAGTCAGCAGCGCTTGCAGCTAAGCTTGCAGGCAAACGACGTGCGCTACCGGTCGGCTGACTCTTTGAACTATACGGGCAGCAATGTCAACGCCAAATGGCTGTGGCGCGCGGGTAAACGCGCATCGGGCACTCTGGGCGCCAGCCGCGAAGAAGTGCTTAGCGACTTTGCCGATTTGGCCACGGTTGATCGCAATATTCGCGTGACCAGAAAGATGCACGGGGCGCTGCGTTTCTGGCTTATGCCGGACTGGTGGCTGGTTTCGATCTTGGACCGCGTGGAGATAAGCAATGAGCGGGCGCAGCGCAGCGCTGATCACGAAGATCAAGCCGCAAGTATGGGGGTCGAATATCGCACTGCCGCCGACAACTCCGTCGTGTTTCAAGTACGGCGTACCGATGGTGTGTCGCCCAACGACATCGAGTTTGCCGGTTTTCCGTTTGACAATGATTTCAAGCAAAGCGATGTGGAAACAGTTGTCGACTGGCGCGTGAACGGGTTTTGGCGCACGCGGGCGCGGTTGGGATACACCCAGCGCAAGCACGATGAGTTTTCTGATCGCGACTTCAGCGGACTCACCGGGTACTGGTCGCAAGATTGGTTCGCCACTGGCAAGCTTGCTTTCAACGTGACCGCGAAACGAGAAATCGGTTCGTATCAAGACTTCACGACTAACTACATCGAGACTACGGCGCTGACATTCACGCCGACTTGGGTATACAGCGATAAGCTGCGGTTCCAAGCCGGGCTAGAACTTCGCAAGCGCGACTATCAGGGCGATCCCAACATCTTCTTGGCAACAGGCACGCGCCGCAACGACGATATAACTTCGTTGAGCGTCTCCGCCCTCTATGCGCCGTGGCGAAATATCGATTTCGCGCTTTCGCTGCGCCAGCAAGACCGCAACTCTAACGTGTCGAGCTTTGATTACAATGCCACCACGCTCGACGCAACTCTTAACATAGGGTTCTGACGCTACTAGGTTTGCGCTTGATCGCGATGCCACTTGCGCGTTAGCAAACAGATCACCGCCAAATCGCTCTGCACGGGGGCAGGCGGTTCGAAAAAGCGCTTGATTGTATCCAGGTCGATACTGTTCGCTTGGCACCAGGCGTGGGCTTCACTCTTAGTCATTTCGCGCGTTTGCGAGAAGCGCCGCCCATCGGCTGAGTAGCCGATGTTCACTGCGAAGAACCGGCCGGTATCGTCGACATACAAACTGGCTTTTATGGTTTCGTAGTCAGCGGTGAGATCGGCTGTCTGGTAGCAGGTCGTGACCAGCTGTGCACGGGCAAGATCAAACGCTGAATCAACTGCAAAATATGAATCAATATCCATAGCGCTGGGCTCCAAGCGGGTAACTTGGCGCTAGCATGATCGCCTATGGTGAAATCGGTGTGAAGCCCGGCATGATGCTATCTGCTCATCTGTGTATTGATGGGGAGCCCAACTAGGGCGCGTGCTAGCAAAGCCAGCGGATGTGCCAAACCCGATATCGCTTTCGCGGCGCGAGCGGAGCTTGTGTGCCTAAGCAGCGATCCCAACTTCGTTCAGTAGCTCAGATTGCATACAGGACGGGTT
>CADEHE010000018.1:0-44725 GCA_902826775.1 uncultured Pseudomonadota bacterium
GGTAAGACGGCAAACGCGCTGCCAGGGCAGGGCAAGCTTGCGATTTGACGGAGGGTGCGTGATGGCAAGAAAAGTTGCAGGAATATGGAGCCCGGCCCCTTTGTGTGGCCCCTTTGTGCTTGCTTTGTCCTTGTGGTAAAGGCAACGACCGTTTGATTGGCGGCAAGCGCTAGGATGTGCTTGAAGGCGGTTTCACGATGCTGCAAGAGAGCGCTAGGGAGAAATGCTCGAGGGGGCAACCGCGGACCTACTACTCACATCTATCTACGAACGAGGGATTTGATGGCTAAGAGCGTGCATTTATTTGCTGTGATCGTACTCCTAAGCATGAGCGGTTGCGGAAAGGGAACCAAAGAGGTGGCCGAATGGAGTGAAGAGGTTGAGCTGCACGACGGCAAGATCGTCACTGTGCAGCGGCGCTCTACTCTTGGCTCGAATTTTTCGCCCGGGAGTCATCGCGGCCTGGTGGAAAGCTGGGAGCTTTGCTATCTGCCGATGAAAGCGTACTGGAAGTCGAACTCTCCATTTCAGCCCAATCACTTTGATATCGCTAACGGGCAGGTCTACGTGAAAGTGCCTGTGAGGGGCTGTGGCGAGTGCAAAGTTACTGGCCGTCCAAAAGACGGGACGCTTTATTTTGTGCTGCGCAACGGTCAATGGCAACCGATCCTTGCGGATCAGTATCCTAACAAGAGTTGGAAGAATCTCATTTTCACGAGAATCTGGAATGCCCGCAGCAAAGAAGGCGACATCACAGGACACTGGCCCCTAGAGACAAAGTGGCAGCGAGACCCACACACCCAACAATCCGCTTACGGCAAGACACTTATGCGAAGCCAACTCACGGCTTGCACAGAATGCAACTACGACACCTATTCGACCAACTTGAAACTCACGATTGAATCGGTACCGACCGACTCGTTCTGTAAACGATAAGAGGACATCATGGCCAATAACTTGGAATACGCCCTGCTCTCGACTAACGTCTACTCTGCTTTAAGGGACGTCCGCAGTCCTCAGTACAATTGAAGCGCCTTCAGGATGGCGCGTGATTGAGACCTACATTGCTTGTACATTGCTTGGGTCAAGTCTTGCAATCAAGCATCTTGCGGCAGCAGTTGACTGGCGATGAGCGGCACAATTTTGTTGGTCGTTGTAGAGCCAACTCCAGGTCACGCTTCACTGGTCGGGTGATATTCGTTCTAAGCCAAGCGACCGGCTGCGCGCCGTATAATTCCCCGCATGCAATCATTATCCATTACCCGCCCCGACGACTGGCACTTGCACTTGCGCGACGGCGCCGCGCTCGCGGCGGTGCTGCCGGACACGGCGCGGCGCTTTGCGCGCGCCATCATCATGCCGAACTTGAAACCGCCGGTGACGAGCTTGGAGGCGGCGCGCGCCTATCGCGAGCGCATTCTCGCGGCGCTGCCGCCGGCGATGAATTTCGAGCCGCTGATGAGTTTGTATCTCACCGACAACACGGCGCCGGCGGAAATCGAGAAAGCCAAGGCGAGCGGCATCGTTCATGGTGCGAAGCTTTACCCTGCGGGGGCGACGACCAATTCGGACCATGGCGTTACCGATCTGCGCAAGATCGAAGCCGCGCTCGGCGCCATGCAGGCGTGCGGCCTCGTGCTGCAAGTGCATGGCGAAGTGAAGGACATTGCGATCGATATCTTCGACCGAGAGAAAGTGTTTATCGAGCGCGTCATGCGGCCGCTGACGGAAAAGTTTCCTCGCCTAAAAATCGTGTTCGAGCACATCACCACGCGCGATGCGGCGGAGTTCGTTGCGGCGGCGCCGGCCAACGTCGGTGCGACCATCACCGCGCATCACTTGCTGCTCAACCGCAATGCTTTGTTTGCGGGCGGTATGCGTCCGCATCACTATTGCCTGCCGGTGCTCAAGCGCGAAGAGCATCGGCAAGCGCTGGTGCGTGCGGCGACTTCGGGTAGCGCGAAGTTTTTTCTCGGCACCGACAGCGCGCCGCATGCGAAGCATCTGAAAGAAAACGATTGCGGCTGTGCCGGTTGCTACACCGCGCATGCGGGCATCGAGTTGTACGCGGAGGCGTTCGAGCAAGCCGGCGCGCTCGACAAGCTGGAAGGCTTTGCCAGTTTCTTCGGTGCGGATTTTTATGGTTTGCCGCGCAATCAAGAGCGCATCACGCTGCTGCGAGAAGCATGGCAGGTCGCGGCGCGACTGCGCTTCGGCAGCGATGAGTTGGTGCCGTTGCGCGCGGGAAGCGCGATTCCTTGGCGCGTCAGGTGATCTTGTAATCGTATACTAGTGCCAGGACAACCGAGGGACTGTGGACTGAGACGATTGTCAAGATATTACCTGGGTGTGTATACAGTTATTTGAGCGCGTATTGCGCTACATCAAAAGCAGGCTCGATATATCGACTATGATGGGCCGCGAAGTTGACCAGGCGGTCGCTGTTCGCCGTTCGCGGCGGGCAGAGGAAAGTCCGGGCTCCACAGAGCAAGGTAGCGGGTAACACCCGTCCGCGTATATTTGAAGGCGAGAAATAGGGCCACAGAGACGAGCCGGTTCAGTCCGGGGTGAAACGCGGCAACCTTTACCTGGAGCAACACCAAATAGGCAGACACGCGGCGCGAAGTTGGCGCCGCCTCTTCGGTAGCTCGTCGAACGTCTGCGGGTAGGTGGCTAGAGCGCGGCAGTAATGCAGCGCCCAGAGGAATGACCGTCAGGCAGGTGCAGCAGTTGCAGCTTCGGCTGCAAGTGCGGTGCTTGTCGACAGAACCCGGCTTACCGGTCAACTTCGCTTCTTCTTTTCCCATGCGGGCGCACTGACCTTGATTTCCATCCATCAGAGAGCGTTGGTGTACTTTGCTTTGGCGCTAACCGCTAGCGCAAGTGTGACGTGCGCTTGGGCAGCGCAGCCGCGCACGGGTGCGCGGGCTGCGCCGCCCGTTGCAGTCGAGTGTCCGAAAAATTTCAATTTGGCGCAGGCGACGATACGCAGCATTGAGATTGATAACGGCGATATTTTCGATCTCACCAATCCGAAAGAAGACATCTGGCTCTACCGCTTGGCCAATCGCTTGCATGTGCGCACGCGCCCGAGCGTGATCGAAAGCCAGTTGCTGTTCAAGGCGGGCGAGCGCTACGACAAGCGCCTCATCGATGAATCCGCGCGGCTGCTGCGCACCAGGGCGTATTTCTACGATGCCAAGATCGTTCCGCTGCGCTGCGCTGACGGCAAAGTCGACGTGCAGGTGCGCACGCGCGATGTCTGGACTTTGAACCCTGGCGTGTCGTTCGGCCGCTCGGGCGGGCGCAACACCAGCGGCATCGAGCTGGAGGAACTGAATCTGCTCGGCACCGGCACGGCGTTTAGCGTTTCGCGCAAGAACGGCGTCGACCGCGACTCGACGCGTTTTTCGTTCCAAAATGCGCACGTCTATGGCACCCGGTTGGCGCTCGATCTCGGCTACGCTTCGAATAGCGACGGGTCGAACAAGTCGCTGACCCTGGCGCAACCGTTCTACTCGCTGGACAGCAAATGGGCGGCAGGCATCAGCATGAGCGACGATGATCGCGTTCTCTCGCTCTACGACCTGGGCGAGGTGGCGGACGAATTTCGCGATCGCCGGCGTTTCTTGAAAGTCGACGCTGGCTGGTCGCGCGGTCTGGTGGACGGCTGGGTGCAGCGCTGGGGTGCGGGCTTCGTTTACGACGAGAGCCGTTTTAGCGTCGCGCCGGATCCCACAGACACGAACTTGCTGCCCGCCGATCGCAAGTTCGTCTATCCGATATTGAGCTATGAGCTGCTGCAGGATCGCTACCGCACGCAAGAGAACTACGATCAAATCGGCCGCACGGAAGATTTTCATTTCGGCCTGCGTCTTGCCGCGCACCTTGGCTTTGCCGCCGAGGGTCTCGGCTCGACGCGCGATACTTTGCTGTACGGCGCTTCTATCGCAAAGGGCTATGGCTTTAACGACCGGCGCGATTCACTGTTGTTATCGATGGCGCTATCGGGCCGCGCTGCGGATGGTTCGAGTCAAAACACGCTGGTTGCCGCTGAGGCGAAATATTATCAGCGCATATCCGCGCGGCGTTTGTTCTTCGCTTCGCTGCGTGCCGAGCACGGCAGCAAGCTCGATCTCGATAACCAAGTTTTGCTGGGCGGCGACAACGGCTTGCGCGGTTACCCTCTGCGCTATCAGGCCGGCAGTAAGAGCGTGTTGTTCTCCATGGAGCAGCGCTACTTCACCGACTACTATCCGGCGCGCTTGTTTCGTGTCGGCGGCGCGATGTTTTTCGACATCGGCAAAGTGTGGGGCGATAGCGCGTTCGGCACGCCGAGCCGCGGCGTGCTGAAGGACGTTGGCTTTGGTCTGCGTTTGGGTAACAGCCGCTCTGGGCTAGGCAATGTGATTCACGTTGACGTCGCGTTCCCGCTCGATCGCGACGATTCGATCAAGAACGTGCAGATCTTGGTGGAAACAAAGAAGCGCTTTTAGCAGCCATCCCGGCACGCGCCGGGATGGCGTCGCTACTTGCGACCGCCAGCGCGGCGCTGCCGCTGGCGGTGGTAAGCCGCTGCGCCGAGCAGCAGTAACAGCAGACTTGCTTCCGGTGCCGCGCGCGGATTGACCGCGCAGCCGCCGCCACCGCCGCTGCTGCTCACGTTCGTGGGACTGACCGCTAGTCCAAAGCCGGGAGACTCGCTCGCCGGATTGACGCCATCGCCCGAGTACCTGACCTTGATGAGGTGATTGCCCGCGGGCAGATCGCGCGTGCTAAACGTTGCTTGACCGGCGTTTACGGCGGCGCTACCCAGCGATTGATTGCCGAGCAATAACTCCACGGTGCCGCTTGGGCTGCTGCCGCCGACCCCCAGTTGGAATGTGATCTCTTGACCGACCACCGGGCGCTGGGGCGTGTATGTAAACGTGACCACCCCCGGCGGCACGATGACGTTGAAGCTGCGCGTGACCTCTGGTGCCGCGAGGAAGTTAGCGTTGCCCTCTTGCTTGGCGCGGATGGTGCAAGTGCCGCCCGCAAGCGAGGTTACGCGGCTGCCGGTGACGGAACACACCGTTGGCGAATCCGAGGTGTAGTCGACGTCCAGTCCTGACTGGTCGGACCGGGCGGTGAGCACCAACGCCGCTTGGCCGTAAGTCTGATCGGCCAAGGCTGGGAAGGTGATAGTTTGCGACGCTCTATCGACGGTGAAGCTTTGGTCGACGGACGGCGCCGGCGCAAAGGTGACGTTACCGCTCTGCTCGGCGCGGATGGTACAGGTGCCCGCGGCCAAGATGATGACGGTGTTTACTGATGACACGGTACACACCTGCGGTGTCTGCGGCGTAAAGAGCACCGGCAAGCCGGAACTTGCCGTCGCGCTGATGTTGAACTCCGGCTCTCCAAACGTGCGCGAGGGCAGTGCGCTGAAGGTGATCGTCTGAGCGGTTTGGCCTGGACCGACGACCGAGAAACTGCGATCCACCGGCGGCGCTGGTGCGTAGCTTGCGTCGCCTGCTTGCGTCGCGCGGATGGTGCAGGCGCCCGATGCAACCAGTGTCACCGTGCTGCCTGCCACCGTGCACACGCTCGTGGTTTGCGAGGCGAAGCTGACCGGCAAGCCCGAACTTGCCGTGGCGGCAACGGTAAACGGCGGGTCGCCCAAGTTGCGCGATGGCAGGGCGTTGAAGGTGATGGTCTGCGCGATCTTGCCGACCGATTGCACGAGCGCGGCTGACGTGCTGGCCGCGTTGTTGCTGTCGCCGAGATAGGCGGCGACGATGGAATGATCGCCGACCGACAGCGCCGCAGTGGCGAAACTCGCTTGCCCGCTGCCGTTCAGGCTGCTGCTGCCCAATACCGCTGCGCCTTCGCGGAACTCCACAGTGCCGGTGGGCGCAGCGCCACTGACGGTAGCGGTGAAAGTTACGCTGGCGCCGGCCGCGCTCGGGTTCTGGCTCGATGCCAGCGATGTCGTGGTCGGTGTCGGCGCCGCCGCTTGGGGTTCGTACGCGCCGATGGAACAATTGGAAGGGCGTGGCAGGCCGCGCTGATCGATGCCCGAAACGGGCGCCGCGCTGCACGCGGCCGTGTTGCCGGCGCCGATTGCCGGGCTGCCGGTTAGCAGCGCATGCGTGCGGGTGGAAAAACCATTGTTTGCGAGCGCTCCGAGCAAAGCATTGCCGCCGATGAAACTGCTAGTGTTGGTCGAGAGCGTGCCGGAGAGATCGTTGCTCGGAGCGCTGGCACCGGTGTTCCCGCTGATGATTGTGTTGATCGCGTGCACCGTGCTGTTGGTGGCCAGCCCGCCGCCCAGGCCCGTGGCCTGGTTCGCGGTGATAGTCACGTTGGTAAGCCGGAAAGTGCCGTTGGAAGAGAAAGCGCCGGCGCCTTGCCCTGAGGAGCTGTTGCCGGAGAGTGTCGAGTTGGCGATGGTCAGTGTGCCGGCTCCGTTCAATGCCAGGCCGCCACCGGTCGAAGTGGTGCTGTTGCCGGAAAAGGTGCTCTGCAGCACTGTCACGGCGGCATTGTTGACGTAAAGCCCGCCGCCGCTTGAAGAAGACGTGCTGCCCGCTACCGTGGTGCGCAGAATCGACATGGCGCCGCTGCTGGCGTAAATGCCGCCGCCGGTAGAGGCGGCGCTGCTGCCGGTGATCGAGGAGTCGATAACGCTCAAGCTGCCGCCGTTGCCGAAGATGGCGCCGCCATTGAGCGCGCGATTGCCCGTCATGATGACGCTGTCCAGTGTCAGCACACCGTTGTTGAGCACGCCGCCGCCGTTGCCGCTCGGCGAGACATCACCGTTGGCGATCGTTAGACGCTGTATCGTCGCCGTTACACCCGGGTTGATGCTGAACACCCGGCTGGCACTGCCGCCCGATACGGTAATGGTGGAAGCGCTTGCCGGACCGCCGATGGTTAAGTTCTTGTTGATGACCAACTGGGAGCTGAGCGCGATCGAGCCCGCGAGCCCGCTCTGAAAATTGATCGTGTCTCCCGCGCTTGCCGCGCCAATCTGTCCGCGCAAGCTACCCGTGCCGGTGTCGTTCAGATTGGTGACCGTGAGCGTGGCCGCTCCGGCGCGTGCGCACAGCAGCAATGCGATCAGAGCTATCAGGATTGGGTTCTTTGAGCGGAACGACATGGCTTTCTTTCCTCCTTCTTGCTTATCTGCCATCGGCTATGCGATAGCAACTTTCGTTCCTCTCAGTCCGCCGCGGGATGGCGACGTCGATGCGGGTGCGCATGCGAGCAAGCATTCGCGCCACATGCTGAGAGGGACGGCACCGAATTCTCTTAAGGATTCTAAATCAGGCAGAGCGCACAACACAGAAGTTACGACGTTGCCAAAAACACTGTTTCTCTCTTAAATAACCACAAAAATGTAACGGAAATGAAACACTCAGGCTCGCTGCGCAGATCGCAGGCGAACGCGCACCTTGCAGCGTGTCGGGCGTGTTCGATCCGCGCCGCACCGACGTATGCCGCAGCGATCGCATGGCCGGCGCACTTCATCCGCGATATCAACGGTTTGCACAAGGCTGCGAGAGGCAGACGGTATAATCAATGCGACTCTGAACCTACCGGAACGCTTCATGCAAGAGCGCTACGATCCAAACGAAGTAGAACAATCCGCGCAGCGGCATTGGGAGGCCACGGGTGCCCACCGCGCCCTCGAAGAGGGCGCGAAGTCTAAGTCGGCCGCCCTCGAAGCGGGCGCGAAGAAGCCCAAGTACTACTGCTTGTCGATGTTTCCGTACCCTTCCGGCAAGCTGCACATGGGGCACGTGCGTAACTACACCATCGGCGACGTCATCACGCGCTTCAAGAAGATGCAGGGCTACAACGTGCTGCAGCCGATGGGCTGGGACGCGTTCGGTCTGCCGGCGGAAAACGCCGCGATCGCCAACGGCGTGCCGCCGGCGAAATGGACTTGGGACAACATCGCCTACATGCGCAAGCAGTTGCAGGCGCTCGGCTTCAACATCGACTGGCAGCGCGAACTCGCCACCTGCGATCCGAAGTATTACCGCTGGAACCAGTGGTTGTTTCTGCGCATGCTGGAAAAAGGCCTGGTCTACAAAAAGACCGGCGTAGTGAATTGGGACCCAATCGATCAAACCGTGCTTGCCAACGAGCAAGTCATCGACGGCCGCGGCTGGCGCACCGGCGCGCTGGTGGAAAAGCGCGAGATCCCGATGTACTACATGAACATCACGCGCTACGCCGACGAGCTGCTGCAAGCGCTCGATACGCTGCCCGGCTGGCCGGATCGCGTCAAGGCGATGCAGGCGAATTGGATCGGCAAGAGTCACGGCGTCAATATCGGTTTCCCGTATGACATTTCCCCCCTCTCCCACGAAGGTAGAGGGTCAGGGGTGAGGGCTGGTGGTGAGGGCAGCGGTGATCGACTCAAGGGCGTGCTCAGAGTTTTCACCACGCGCGCCGACACCCTCATGGGCACCACCTTCATGGCGGTAGCCGCTGAGCATCCGCTCGCCACACACGCCGCGAAGAACAACGCACAACTCGCCGCCTTCATCGAGGAGTGCAAACGCGGCAGCGCGATGGAAGCCGAACTCGCCACGCAAGAAAAGAAGGGCATGCCCACCGGGCTATTCGTCGATCATCCGCTCAGCGGTGAAAAACTGCCGGTGTGGGTCGGCAATTATGTGCTCATGACTTACGGCGAAGGCGCGGTGATGGGCGTGCCGGGGCACGACGAGCGTGATTTCGCCTTCGCGAAAAAGTACGGCTTGCCGATCAAGCAAGTGATCGAGTGGCCCGACAACGCCGCCGCGCGCACGCACAAAGACGCGTTCGATGCCGCGCTGCAGCCGTGGTATTGCGACTACGGTGTGTGCATAAACTCCGGCAAATACGACGGACTCGATTTCGAGCACGCGGTCGACGCCATCGCCGCCGATCTCGGCGCGAAAGGCTTGGGCGAAAAGCAGATCACTTGGCGCCTGCGCGACTGGGGTATTTCGCGCCAGCGTTACTGGGGCACACCGGTGCCCATCATTCATTGTCCCGGCTGCGGCGATGTGCCGGTACCGGACGAGCAATTGCCGGTAGTGCTGCCGGAAGACTGCGTGCCCGACGGCAGCGGCAATCCGCTCAACAAGCGCGCGGAATTTTTGCACGTCGCTTGTCCGAAGTGCGGCAAGCCCGCGCGGCGCGAGACCGACACCATGGACACTTTTGTCGATTCGTCCTGGTACTACCTGCGCTACGCCTGCAACGATAACGACAAAGCGATGGTCGACGAACGTGTCGACTATTGGCTGCCGGTGGATCAATACATCGGCGGTATCGAGCACGCCATTTTGCATCTGCTGTATTCGCGCTTCTGGACCAAAGTGATGCGCGATCTTGATCTGGTGAAGATCGAAGAACCGTTCACCAATTTGCTGACTCAGGGCATGGTGCTGAACCACATTTTGCTGCGCAAATCCGGTGCCGGGCGCGTGGAGTATTTCAACCCGAGTGAAGCCGAATTCCAGCATGACGCACAAGGGCGCATCACCGGCGCGGCATTGACGCGCGACGGCTCCGCGCTCGAATACGGCGGCATGGGCACGATGTCGAAATCGAAGATGAACGGCGTCGATCCGCAAGCGCTGATTCAAGAATTCGGCGCCGATACCGCGCGGCTTTTCATGATGTTTACTTCGCCACCGGAGCAGTCGCTCGAGTGGTCGGAAGAGGGCGTGCAAGGCTCGTTTCGATTCTTGAAGCGTCTCTGGCGCATGGTCTACGAACACGTCGCTGCGGGTCTGAGCAAACCGTATACTACCGGTGAGTTATCCGTGGAGAATAAGACGCTACGGTACTCAACGCACCATACTATTCAACGTGTAACCGATGACTACGGCCGCCGCTTGCAATTCAACACGGCTATCGCAGCGGTCATGGAGTTGCTGAACGCGCTCGGCAAAGTGGGCGATAACGCGCCGGTCGCGCGTGCGGTCAAGCAAGAAGCGCTCGAAACCGCCGTGTTGCTGCTGTTCCCAATCGTGCCGCACATCGGCCATGCACTCTGGCGCGAGCTGCGCCCGGGCAGCGATATCGGCAACGAACGCTGGCCGCAAGTCGATGCATCCGCGCTGGTGCAGGATGAGATCGAACTCATGATTCAAGTGAACGGCAAGCTTCGCGGCAGCATCACCGTGCCGAAAGATGCGGCGCGTGATGCGATCGAAAAGCTGGCGCGCGAAAACGAAAACGTGAAGCGCTTTATCGACAGTCAAGCGGTGAAGAAGATCGTCGTAGTGCCGGGGCGCTTGGTCAACATAGTGGTGTGAGGAGTAAAGTGTGAGACGCGCAGCGAAATGGTTTGCAATGGCGGGGCGTAGCAACGCATTCCATTTCCACCTTTCACGTTTCACGCCTCACTCTTCACCCTGCGCGCCTTTGCGCCTTCACCTTGCGGCGCTTGCACTCGCGGTTCTGTTGACCGGTTGCGGCTTCCAGTTGCGCGGAGAACAAACGCTGCCGTTCTCGACATTGCACATCGCCGGCGCGGCTGCATCGCCAGTTGCTCTGACGCTCACGCGCATGCTGCAAGGACGCAGCGGCTTGACGCTCACAGCAGACGCCAAGTCGGCGCAGGCGGCGCTGGAAATCCTGAACGACGCGCGCGAGCGGCACATCCTAGCTCTATCCGGCGCGGGGAAAGTGCGCGAATTCGAGTTGCGCCAGCGAGTGAGTTTCCGCGTGCGTGGCGCGGACGGCAAAGAGTTGATTCCGCCGAACGAGATTGTGATCACCCGCTCGTTCGCTTTTAATGACGCACAAGTGCTCGCGAAAGAAGCCGAGGAAGCCATGCTGTACAAGGATATGCAGGACGATATCGTGCAGCAGATCATGCGCCGCTTGGCGGCGGTGCGGTTGTGAGATTCGGCGTTATGCGGGCGGCGCGAACCAACGGCCGCTTTTTGTGCGGTATACGTTCTTGACGGCAAGTTTTCCTGCGATTCTCCTGCAGCGTGCGTATAGATAGTCATCAGCTTGCCCAACACTTGCAGCGCAACTTGAGCGCGCTGTACGTCATCGTCGGCGACGAAACCTTGCTGCAGATCGAAGCAGCCGACCGCATCACGCAGGCAGCGCGCAAGCAGGGCTATAGCGAGCGCGAGGTTTTCACCGTCGAGCCGGGCTTCGATTGGCAGCGCTTGCTGACCAGCGGCAACAGTCTGTCGCTGTTCGCCGCCAAGCGCATCATCGACTTGCGCATACCGACTGGAAAGCCCGGAGTCGAGGGTGCCGCCGCGCTACAGCAATACTGCGCGCGTTTGCCGCAGGACACCGTCAGCATCGTCACCCTGCCGCGCTTAGAGCGCAATGCACAGCACAGCGATTGGTTCGCCGCGCTGAGCGGCGCTGGAGCCGTGATCGGCGCTGAGCCGGTGACGCGCGAGCAATTGCCGCAATGGCTGCGTCAGCGCTTGGCGCTCAACCAGCAAGACGCGGACGAGGCCACGCTCGCATTTCTCGTCGATCGCACCGAAGGCAATCTGCTCGCGGCGCGCAATGAGGTCGAAAAACTCGCGCTGCTGTTTCCGGAAGGCCGGCTCGATGCCGATCAAGTGCGGCAGGCGGTCATGGATGTAGCGCGGTTCGACGTGTTCGACTTGACTGCAGCCTTGTTGGTCGGCGATGCGGCGCGCTACCGCCGCACCTTGGAGGGGTTACAGCAAGAGGGGGAGGCCGCGCCGCTCGTTCTTTGGAACTTATGCAACGAGTTGCGCGCCCTCGCAGCGCTACTCGTGGGCAGCGCCGCCGGCCGTTCGCTGCAAGATCTCATGCGCGAGCAGCGCGTGTGGGGGCCACGTCAAGGCCCGATGCAACGTGCCGTGCGCCGCTTGCGCCTGCCGGAGGTGCATCGCGCGATCGCGCGTGCCGCTGGTGTGGACCGCATGATTAAAGGCGTGGCGGACGGCGATGCGTGGCAGGGTTTGCTGGCGCTTGGGCTGTCGCTGTGCGGCGTGCCGCTTATGGCTGGTTCGAGTAGGGACGGTTAATCCGACAAACCAAGTCTAGCGAACATGGCTTTAGCCGTGTCCGATCGGTAGCTGGCTCGAGCGCGCGAATCCCCAGGACATCCTTAGCGAGCGCATCCGGGCGCCGGAGATGGCGGGGAGATTGAGGTGCTCGTGGTGCGGTGCTTGCCGTTGACTTTACCTAATATATTATATATTGTATGTGGTAAGCACAGAAGTAACCACAGGAGCAACACATGGCTTTGGTGATGACGCAAGTGTACTTGGAGGCGAATCAGAAAAAAGCGCTCGCCGCTCAAGCAAAAAAGCTCAATCGCAAGCCCTCGGACTTGCTCCGCGACGCCGTGGATGCGCTGCTGCTCGGCGTCAATACCGAAGAACTAAAGCAACTCGACGAAGCGACTAAGCGCACCGCGATCGAGCTCGATGAGATGGTCGCTACGCTCGACGCCAACGCGAAGGAACACAAGGCGTTCATGGCAACGCTGGCTAAGTTGCGCAAAGCCTCAGCCCCATGAGCATCCTCACAGATATTTTGGATCGCCTCTCAGGTGTGCAGGTCGTGAAGGAGCGCCTTTCCGACCTCACCGGGCAACTGGCGGATATGCGCAGGATTGTCATAGAGCAGCAGAAAGACGTAGCGGAGCTGAAAGGGCAAATCCGCGCTTTGGTGCAAATTCAGTCGCAGCTTACCAAGAAGTAGGTTTGCCCTGCCTGGGTATTGCGTGCGGAACAGGCGAGGGTGGCCGGCAGATGAATTCTGCATGGTGCGGGCAGCGCGCGCCGAGTGACTTACAATCTTGGCGTGATTACAATTTCCTCTTGAGCGCCGCGCGGCGGTCGCTGGAATAAGCGGTAAACGGATATGAATAGTCCCAAACTCGACGTCAAGGCCTACATGCAGAGCGTGGGCCGCGAAGCGCGTGCCGCCTCGCGGCGCATGGCGGCGGCCGACACTGCGGCGAAGAACCGCGCGTTGGAGGCAATAGCGGCGGCGATCGAGCGCGACAGCGCCAAGCTGCTGGCGGCGAACGCGGCCGATGTGGCGCAGGCACGCGCGGCCGGTTTGGACGAGGCGATGGTGGACCGGCTCACGCTTACCGCCAAGTCGGTCAAGAGCATGGCGGAGGGGTTGCGCCAGATCGCGGCGCTGCCCGACCCGATCGGAGCGATTACCGATCTCAACTATCGCCCCACCGGCATTCAAGTCGGGCGCATGCGCGTGCCGCTCGGCGTAGTCGGCATCATCTACGAGGCGCGCCCGAATGTGACGGCGGATGCGGCGGGTTTGTGTCTTAAATCCGGCAACGCCTCGATTTTGCGCGGCGGCTCGGAAGCGCTCAACTCCAATCTCGCGGTAGCGGCGTGCGTGCACGAAGGCTTGCGTGCGGCCGGTTTGCCGGACAGCGCCGTGCAGGTGATCGAGACCACCGATCGCGCGGCGGTGGGCGAGCTCATCACGATGCGCGAATTCGTCGATGTCATCGTGCCGCGCGGCGGTAAGGGCTTGATTGAGCGCATCTCGAACGAAGCGCGCATTCCGGTGATTAAGCATCTCGACGGTGTTTGCCATGTCTATGTAGACGCCGATGCGGATGTGGCGATGGCGATTCGTGTCGCGGACAACGCCAAGACGCAGCGCTACGGTACTTGCAACACTATGGAGACGTTGTTGGTTTCCAGAACGATTGCTGACGCTATCCTCCCGCCTCTATGCAAGATTTGTGCGGACAAAGGCGTAGAATTGCGCGGTGATGAAGCTTCGCGCAAGATAGTGCCGGCGATGAAAGCGGCTACGGAAGAAGACTATTACGCGGAATACTTGGCGCCAATTTTGGCGGTGCGCGTGGTGGCAGACGTCGATACCGCCATCGAGCACATCACCAAGTACGGCTCGCAGCACACCGACGCAATCATCACCAACAACTACCAAAACGCGATGAAGTTTTTGCGTGAAGTCGATTCCAGCTCAGTGATGGTGAATGCTTCGACGCGCTTTGCCGACGGCTTCGAGTACGGCCTCGGCGCGGAGATCGGCATCTCCACCGACAAGTTCCACGCGCGCGGGCCGGTTGGGCTGGAGGGACTGACCTCGCAGAAGTACATCGTGCTCGGCAACGGGCAGGTGAGAGGCTAGCCTGCCAAAGCCGATCGGCATTCTCGGCGGCACGTTCGATCCGATTCACTTCGGCCATTTGCGCTTGGCGCAACAAGCGGCCGAACAGATTAAGCTCCAAGAAGTGCGTTTTATCCCGGCCGGCAAGCCGTATCATCGTGCGCCGGAGTTGGCGCAGCCAACCAGCGGCGCGCATCGGGCGGAGATGGTGCGACGCGCGATTCACGGCAATGAATTGTTCCGTTTGGACGCGCGCGATCTTGAACGCAGCGGCCCGACCTATACCTATGACACTCTGGCCGGGTTGCGCGGCGAACTGGGCGAGCAAGTGCCGCTTGTCGTGCTGCTCGGCGCGGACGCGTTTGCGTTGCTGGAGACGTGGCATCGCTGGCGCGAATTGTTTGCGCTGTGCCACTTTGCCGTGGCGCAGCGCGCGGGTGCGGAAACCTGGCGCGAACGCATCGGCGGCGAGCTTGCCGCGGTGCTGCGCGCGCGAGAGCAAGCCGACGCGCAGCGGATTGGCGCAAGCGCGGCAGGCAGTGTTCTTGTCGTCGAGATGACGCCGCTCGAAATTTCCGCCACGGCGATTCGCGCTCAACTGCGCAGCGGCAAGAGCCCGCGTTACTTGTTGCCGGATGCGGTGCTGGAATACATCGTAGTCAACAAACTCTACCTTGAAGGAGGTCGATGAGACTTAAGAAACTGCAGAAGGCAATTGTCACTGCGCTGGAAGATATCAAGGCACGTGCGATCGAGGTGATCGATGTGACCAAGCTCACAGCGATGTTCGATTACGTCATCATTGCTAGCGCAGACTCCGGCCGGCAGGCGCGCGCGCTGGCGATGCATGTGCACGACGTTGTCAAACAGGCGGGTGGCAAAATCTACGGCATGGAAGGTGAACAGACCGATTGGATGCTGGTCGACTGTGGCGACACGGTAGTGCATATTATGTTGCCCGCGGCACGTGAGCATTACAACCTCGAGCAATTGTGGCAGCCCAAGCGCGCGCCTAACAAGGAAGATGCTGCACCGGGGCGTGAACCTACCGGCAAGCCGCGCACGCGTAGCTCGGCGGGCACGCGCAAGACCAGCGCTGCCGGCGTTGGCAGCAAAGCCAATACAGCCAAATCTGCTGCGCCGGGGCGTAAGCCGGCGCGCAAGCCGGCAGCGAGCAAGCGCAGCAAGTCGACGACCGGGTAGAGCAGCCTAGCGCTTAGGCGACCGGCAACGGCGCGGGCGTCTTTCAGCGGCTTCAAGCATGCAAATTCATATCGTCAGTGTCGGCGACAAAATGCCCGCATGGGCTGACAGCGCTACGCAAGAATATTTGAAGCGCATGCCCAGGGAACTCGGCGTCAAACTGGTGGAGATTCGCCCTGCCGTTCGCGCCGCCGGCAAGCCCGTCGCGGCGCTGCTTAAGCTAGAAGCGAGTCGCATGCAGGCGGCGGTTCCACCCGGGGCAACGCATGTGCTGCTGGATGAGCGTGGTCAGCACTGGACCAGCACTCAGCTTGCCGCGCGACTTCAGGACTGGATGCGGAACGCTTCCACCGTCGCTTTTCTGATCGGTGGCGCCGATGGTGTTGATGGCGAGATTCGCGCCAAGGCCGATCTCGAATTGTCCCTTTCGAGTTTTACACTGCCGCATGCGCTGGCGCGCGTAATGCTAATCGAGCAGCTTTATCGCGCTGCGAGTATTCTCAAAGGCCATCCTTACCATCGCGCCTGAAATCGAGGCTGGGGCTTTCTCGCCGTGTATGGCTCGCTGGCGCAGCCCGGTTCTGTCGGCGCGCGCCTAGAGTAAAATGCCACGCGAGGAGAACGCCTGCCCCGTGCGTGGCGGCACTATAACTATGCCCATTGTCGACAAACGTGTATATCTCGCTTCGCGTAGCCCGCGCCGGCGCGAGCTGCTAAAGCAGATTGGGGTTAATTTCGAACTGCTGATGTTGCGCAGTTTCCCGGAGTCGCGCGCCGACGTCGTCGAAACGCCACAGCCTGGGGAAAGCCCGGCCGATTCCGCCGTGCGCCTGGCTCGCAAAAAAGCCGAAATTGGTTGGTTGCGTTCGGAGCAGCGCGGCTTGCGCCGCTTGCCGGTGATGGGCGCCGATACCGTGGTTGCGCTCGACACGAGCTTTTTAGGCAAACCCGCCAGCAGTGCCGATGCCGCCGAAATGCTAACTCGTTTATCGGGCCGCGAGCACATGGTACACACCGCGGTTGCGATGGCATTGGAAGAACGCTGCGAGGTGAAATTGTCGACGACCTCGGTGCGCTTTCGCGAGCTTGAGGCCGACGAGATTCGCAACTATGTTTCCACCGGCGAGCCGATGGATAAAGCCGGAGGGTATGCGATACAAGGGCGCGCCGCGACTTTTATCGAACGCATCGACGGCAGCTATTCCGGAGTTGTCGGTCTGCCATTGTTTGAAACTTCGCAGCTGCTCAAGCTGTTCGGCTTTAGCATGCTGTGAGTGAGCAAATTCTCATCAACGTTACGCCGCAGGAAACGCGCGTAGCGGTCATCGAAGACGGCGCTGTTCAGGAATTGCACGTCGAGCGCACCTCGGCTCGCGGCTTAGTCGGCAACATCTACCTCGGGCGCGTCGCGCGCGTGCTGCCGGGGATGCAATCGGCATTTGTGGAAATTGGTTTGTCACGCGCCGCCTTTCTGCATGTGGCGGACATTTTCGTGGAACGCAACGGCCAAACCGAATCGCGGCCCATCGAGCGGTTGTTGAATGAGGGTCAGCCGCTCTTGGTGCAGGTCATTAAGGACCCGATCGGCAGCAAGGGCGCGCGCCTATCAACGCAGATCGGCATCGCGGGCCGCTTGCTCGTGTATCTGCCGCAAGAACATCATATCGGCATCTCACAACGCATTCAAAGCGAAACCGAACGCGAACATTTGCGCGAGATGCTGCAGCAGTTGTTGCCTGAGAGCGAGAAGGGCGGCTTTATTATTCGCACCGTCGCCGAGTCCGCCAGCGAGAAAGATTTGCACAATGACGTGGAGTACTTGAGCAAGCTATGGACGGGCATTCAGGAAACGGCTAAATCGGCGGCGGCGCAGACGCTCTTGTATCAAGATTTGCATCTACCGCTGCGTGTTATTCGTGACTTTGTCGGCGAGCAGACGGAGCGTATCTTGGTCGATTCCGGCGAGACCTTCGATGAGATGCGCAAGTTTGCCGCGAGTTATAGCCCGGGTGTTTATCCGTTGGTCGAGCACTATTTGGGCGAGCGCCCGTTGTTCGACGTGTTTGCCGTCGAAGAAGAAATAGAGCGCGCATTGGCGCGTCGGGTCGAGCTGAAGTCGGGCGGCTACATCATCTTCGATCAGACCGAGGCGCTGACTACCGTGGATGTGAACACCGGCGCTTTCGTCGGCGGACGCACTTTCGACGACACCGTATTTCGCACCAACCTTGAGGCGGCGCAGACCATTGCACGCCAGCTGCGCTTGCGCAATCTCGGCGGGATCATCCTGGTGGATTTCATCGACATGGAGAGCCTGGAGCATCGCGAGGCGGTATTGGCCGAACTAAAAAAGACGCTGGTGCGCGACCGTACGCGCACCACCGTCAACGGGTTCACACAATTGGGGCTGGTCGAGATGACGCGCAAGCGCACGCGCGAGAGCTTGGCGCATGTGCTGTGCGAATCTTGTCCGATTTGCCAGGGGCGCGGCGAGATCAAGACGGCGCGCACCGTATGCTACGAGATCTTGCGCGAGATATTGCGCACGGCGCGCCAGTTCGATGCGCGCGAGTATCGGGTTTTCGCTGCGCCGAGCGTCATCGATCTGTTCTTGGATGAAGAGGCGGCAAACCTTGCCTATCTCGAAGGCCAGATCGGCAAACGCATTTCGCTGCAAGTCGAAAACGCCTACAACCAAGAAACCTTCGATGTGGTGCTGGGATAGGTCTGGTTAGAAGAGGCGGAGCACGCTAGCGAAGCACCAGTCATGCCGATCGTCGATTCCATAGACTTATATTTGGTGCAAACGCCCCTGCCGGCGCCGTTTTCGCCGGCGTGGGTGGTCAAAGGCACGCGACAAACCGCGTCGTATTACTTGATCCGTGTGCGGACGGACGACGGTGTCGAAGGCTTCAGCGCGTTCTCCGCTACAGGACGCGAGCGTGCCGGCAGCGGCGATGCGCTGGCGCAGCTTCTGCTAGGCAAAGACGCAACCGATATCGATCACGTTATCGAAATGCTGCGCATTCCGGCATACGGCGGCGTGCGCAACTTCTGGGTGGAGCCGGCGTTCTGGGACATCAAGGGCAAGTTGGCTGGCAAGCCGGTGTACGAACTGCTCGGCGGCAAGGCGCAGAGAGTCAAGCTATACGCCTCGGCTGGCGAAGTGAAGCAGCCTGAGGAGCGCATCGAAGAGGCCCTGGCGCGCTATGAAGAGGGTTTCGAAACGTTGAAGTTGCGCGTGCATGATTTCGATGAAGCCGTCGATATCCGCCATATTCAGGAACCTGCGCTCGCCCTTGAGGGCAAAATGCGCTTTGCAGTGGATTGCAACCAGGCGTTTTGGTACACCGGCAATGGAGCGGGGCCGAAGTGGGATCTAGCGCGCGCTAAGCGCTTTTGCGATGCCGCGCACGAAGCGGGACTCGCGTGGGTGGAAGAGCCGCTCTTCATGGAGTGGTATGAGCAAATGGCGCAGCTTGCCGCCTACTCGAAGGTGCCAATCTCAGGCGGCGAACTCCACACTTCCGGCTATGCGGAACTGGCTGAAATGGTGACCAAGCGTTGCTATCACATCTTTCAGCCGGACGCGATGTGGACTGGCGGAATTCAACAAACGCTTGCCATCGCGAAGTTGGTGCGAGCCGCCGGACTGAAATACACCAACCATACCTGGAGCAACGGCATCGGTTTTGCCGTCAATCTGCAGGTGTTCCTGGCCAGCGGCTTCGCGAGCGAAATGGAGTTTGAATATCCCTTGAGCCCGCCCGGCTGGACTATGGAAGCGCGCGATGCGATTCTGGCGCGGCCATGGACGCACAATCGCGGCGCACTGGATGCGCCGACGGCCCCTGGTTTGGGTTTCGAAATCGATGAGCGCGCCTTGGCGCACTATGGCCGCTGTTTCTTCAAAGCCAACCGCAAGAAAGCGCTTTGGATGCCGGAGGTGTTAGCCGACTTAACCGTCGCAGCTCCTTTGCCGAAGCGCTAAGCTGGGCAAGGTTCTATTACACGGCACTTTAACCGAGCAATCGCCAGGAGGTAATCCATGCAGTTCGGCATAGCGGTCGCTACATCAGCCGATTCTTGGAAAGTCGTGCAGCGCGCCGAGGAGCTAGGTTTCACGCACGCGTGGTTTTACGACACGCAAATGCTGTGCGCCGATTGTTTCGTGGCCATGGGAGCGGCTGCGATGAAGACTTCGCGCATCCGGCTCGGCACCGGGGTGCTGGTGCCGTCGAACCGCATTGCACCTGTGACCGCCAGCGCCTTTGCTACGCTCAACAAGCTCGCGCCTGGGCGCATCGATTTTGGCGTGGGCACTGGATTCACCGCGCGCCGGGCGATGGGCTTGGATGCAATCAAGCTGGCGGAAATGGAAGAGTACATCCGTGTTGTCTATGCGCTCTTGCGGGAGGAGACCGTCGAAGCTGAACTGGAAGGCCAACGCCGCAAGATTCGCTTCCTCAATCCCGAGTTGGGCCTGATCAACACTAGAGATCCGATCCCGCTGCACGTCTCCGCTTACGGCCCAAGGGCGCGCACTTTCGTGGCCAAGCTTGCAGCCGGGTGGGTGAACTTCGTCGGCGACCTGCAGTCGGCTTGCGCGGGGCTTGCCGACATGCAGGATAGCTGGGTTGCTGCGGGCCATGCCCGCTCGGATCTCGGCGCAACCGCGTTTGCACTCGGCTGCGTGCTGCAGCCGGGCGAACCGTACGATTCGCCGCGCGCGCTGGCGCAAGCCGGTCCGCGCGCCGCGTTGTATCTGCACCGAGCGGCGGACGAAGCGCTCGCGGGCTTGCGCAACTTTAGCCCCACCGATGTCAGCGTGGCAGAGTCAGTGCGCGGCTACATCGAACTCGCACGCAGCTTTCTACCCGAGGACGCGCGCTATCTCACCAACCATCGCGGGCATCTGCTGTTCGTGCGTCCGGAAGAGAGGCGCTTCGTCACTGCAGACTTGATTCGCACCTCCAGCTTCACCGCTACCGAGCAAGATTTGGTCGAGCGCATCGGCGCGATGCGAGACGCCGGCTACACGCAATTTACGATTCAGATTACGCGCGGGCAGGAGGCGGCAATCGAGGATTGGGCACGTCTCAAGAAAGCGGTTTAAACGTAAGCAGGCACCAATAGATCAGGTGGTGACGGTCGAAGCTAGGCGACCGGCGGCTCTTGAGGGGGCGCCACCTCTTGCGGTTCGTCTTGCACTGGCACATCGGCTGCGTCCTTGGCTTTTCGCGCACGCTTTTCCTCGTTCTTATGCTTCTTCTCCAGCTCCTTTTGGCGTTTCTGATACTGGTAGTTGGGCTTAGCCATATTTGGATCCGATGACTGGAAATGGGGTACGGGCCAGGCGGCGCGGCGAGGTGGGCCGAGTGTTAGCGGCCACGCCCGGCCGGCGCACTGCGCTTGCTATTTGCACCGTGCGCGCGTGATTTGCCCGCGTGACCGGCTGGGTGTTGCACGGCGGGCCGGGTCCCGGTCCGCGCTGAGCCGCCGCGACGGCCTTGGGCCGGCCGGCGTTGTTGCGGCGCTGCGGCATTGCGATTGCGGCCAGTTTGGATCGGTTGCGGCCGTTCGTTTGGATCGGGTTCGAAACCGGAAACGATTTGCAGCGGCAACGAGCGCTTGAGCACGCGTTCGATGTCCGTGAGTAGTTTGCGGTCGTCCGCACACACCAGCGAAATTGCATCGCCTTCTGCGCCCGCGCGCGCGGTGCGGCCGCTGCGATGGACGTAGTCTTCCGGCACGTTCGGCAGATCAAAATTTACCACGTGCGGCAGTTCGGTGATGTCGATGCCACGAGCGGCGATATCCGTTGCGACCAGTACCGGCACGCTGCCGTCTTTGAACTCAGCGAGCGCGCGCGTTCGCGCCGATTGACTCTTATTGCCATGGATGGCAAGCGCTTCGATGCCGTCCTTGACAAGTAATTCCGCCAACTTGTTGGCGGTGTGCTTGGTGCGCGTGAATACCAATACCTGCGACCAACGATTGTGTTTGATGAGATGCGCCAAAAGCGCGCGTTTTTTATCGCGGGCGACCCCATACGCAGTGTGCGTTACGCCATCGGCGGCGGCGTTGCGGCGCGCGACTTCATTCATTGTCGGCTGATTGAGCAATCCGTCTGCCAGCGCTTTAATCTCGTTGCTGAACGTCGCCGAAAACAGCAAATTCTGACGCTGCTTCGGCAGCAGCGCGAGGATGCGCTTGATGTCGCGGATAAAACCCATATCCAGCATGCGGTCCGCCTCATCGAGCACCAGGATCTGCACGCCGCTGAGGTCGATGGTGCGCTGTTGCACGTGATCGAGCAATCGCCCGGGCGTCGCCACAAGAATATCGACGCGGCTCCTGAGCCGGGTAATTTGGGGATTGATGCTGACGCCGCCGAACATCGCCATCGAAGTGAGCTTGGTGTACTTACCGTATAAGCGCACGCTTTCTTCTACCTGGGCCGCGAGTTCACGTGTCGGCGTAAGTATCAGCGCGCGCACGCGCGGGCGGCCGCTGGATGGGCCCTTGACGCTCTTATCGGAAAGGCGGTGCAGGATCGGCAAGGTAAAGCCGGCCGTCTTGCCGGTGCCGGTTTGCGCGCCGCCGAGCAAGTCGCCGCCAGCGAGCACCGCGGGTATGGCTTGTGCCTGAATCGGCGTTGGCGTTGTGTAGCCGCATTCGGTAACGGCGCGGACGATTTCCTCGGCAAGACCGAGACTAGAGAAAGACATGAAATTCCAATACAGAGTTGAGGGATTGCTTCGGCCTGTCGCCAAGCTCGTTGGGCGAGCGATAAGGCGCCAGTTTCAGGACAAATCGAGTGTTTGCAGCTTGGGGTAAGAAACGCAGCGCGACCACTGGAAGGCGCGCCGGGGTGAATTGTAACAGAGCGGGGCGTTGCTCGGTGGAGTGGCATCATCTGCGGTGACGTTGCCAACATGCGCAGAACTGCTGCATGGCACCGAAACTACCTTACGTTTCCAAATAGCGTTCTCGATTTGTTCTTCAGCAGCGCGAGCTCGCGCTGTAGGCGTGGCAAGTCATTGAGTCACCAAGCGCATTCAAGTCGAGCGTTGCTTGCGCGAGGCTGCAACCTAAAATGGTAAGTAGACGCCCGCCCACATGCAGTGACAGCGGGCAGAACAATAAGATCGCTCGATATGATCCGCTCCGCCTTTCGCCATGTAGCCGCACCCACCATAGCCGTATTGCTCGCGGGCGCACCGGCATTCGGTCAGACCGTTGATGATCAGGAAATGGCGCGGCGCGCCAGCGCAAGCTTGCTTGCTGCCCGCAACTTGGATGTGCCGAGGGCGCAAGATATCACCGCCTTGATTCTGGAGGAGCGCTTTGAGGAGTTCGAACGTCGCTCGAATGCGTACGAGGAACATTTTGCGAACGATCCAGTGTATGAATCGCCGCTAATCAAGCTTTACGATGCGTTGGAGCGAAGCAACAGCGAAGTCCTTGGGAAACTCAATAAATGGGTGGCAACCAGGCCATCGTACCTTTCCTATGGAGCGCGCGGCGTTTGGCGCGAACGGCGCGGATATTGGCTGCGAGGCGGCGAATTTGTGCGGCACATGCCGCCAGAGAGCTTCGCGTCAATGACCAGAGCGCATGATGCGGCCCGCCAGGACTTGCTCATTGCCATTGAGATGAATAGCAAGTTCGCACCGGCTTACAACAGCCTAGTCAGAATCGAACGGGCGCGCGGCAGCAGAGAAAGCGCCAAGGCGATTTTGGCCATGGCTGTTAGGGAGATTCCGCAAACCTACTACGTGCGCTTTGAGTTCCTGCAGTCGCTGAGCCCGCGCTGGGGAGGTTCATACCAAAGGATGCGGGTGTATACAGATGATCTTGGCCAAAAGACAAAGGCCAATCCACGCATTTGGAGCTTGAAGGGCGAGCCCTTCGCCGATCGCGGCGAAATTGCCTGGAATGCGAGCGATTATGAGAGTGCGATACGCTACTACACGGCGGCGCTGGAATATGGGGATCGCTTGGAGTTCTTAAAAGGGCGCGGTTATCTATACATCAAGCTGCGGCGCTATGACTTGGCGCTTGCCGATCTACTGCGCTATCGGGCGTACGATCGAAACAACGCCGAAGTGAACCAGTATATCGACCACTTAGGTTCGCTGACGGCGCGCGCGCCACTGCAACGTATCTCGTCGAGCGCAAGCGCACGACCGTAGCGGGCTTCAACACTAAGCGGCGCGCGCTGCTGCCCGGCGGCGGCGCAGGAAGCAGACCGCCCCGGCAAGCGCGGCGCCGCCGAGTACGCCGCCTGCACCCATCAGGTAGCCCATATTCTGCAACTCCTGAGTGAGCACGTTATTGAAGGTGTTGGTCGAAAGATTGAGTGCGACGATCTTCCATTCTCCGTTGCGCTTAGCTAGCGTGCCCGTCCAACGCGAGTCGAACTTGAACACGGAGCGCCGGTGCGGCGTGAACTCATCCTGCGTGGTGCCGTTGGCTACTGCGACGTCGCCGTAAAAGCGCGCATGTCCTTCGATCTTCGGGTAAGTCACGTACTTGCTCAATATCGTATCCGGACCGCTGCCGACCATGCGCCGAAAGTACTGGCGCACGCCCTCTGGGCCGTGCGAAACCTCGGCATTGAGCCAAGTGACGATACCGCTCTCGTCGATGTGCTTCACCATGCGCTCGATGTCCCCTGCATTGATCCCCTGTTCAATCTCGCTCATGATGACAAGCAGTTGTTTGCGGTCCGCGTCGCGGCTCGGATCCAGGGCGGCGTCTTCTGCGCACGCAAGGGTACTAGCGACGAGTAAGCTACACAGCAACAGTACGATTCGGTGTGTCATAGATGAGTTCCGCTGATGCATGCCGCGATTGTGGTGAGATTCATGTTTGTTGCGCAGAGCAACCGCAGCCAGCAAATGCTCCGGCCGGATACGCTAGTTTTCTGCAATTTCGCGTAAGGACGCACGATAGCGCTTAAAGTTTGCCACGTAGTGATCGGCGTTCCACTTCACGCGTGCGATATCCTCTTGCGTCAAACTGCGCACCACACGGCCGGGCGCGCCAAGCACCAAAGAGCCATCAGGTATGACTTTGCCCTCGGGTAGCAACGCCCCGGCGCCGATCAGACAGTTCTTGCCGATCACGACGTGGTTCATGACTATCGCCTTAAGTCCGATCAACGTGTTGTCGCCGACGGTGCAGCCGTGCAGCAGAACTTGATGGCCGACTGTCACATCGCGGCCTAGCGTCAAACGCACGCCCGCATCGGTGTGCAGCACCGAGCCGTCTTGCACGTTGGCGTTTTCGCCCAATGTGATGAGGTCGTTGTCAGCACGTATGACTGCGTTCCACCAGACGTTGGCGTTGTTCTCGAACAGCACTGAGCCGATGACGGCGGCGTTAGGTGCGATCCAGTAGTCGCCGCGAAACTCGGGCTGGCGATCGCCCAACGCATAAACCGGCACAGGCGCTCCCTTACTTCACTTTCGCGGCTTTAATCGCGGTCCACACGCGGCTGCGCTCGCGGCGGGACTTGGCGTCCACGTCTTTCGATTGCTCGAGCTTCTTGAGCAATTCCTGATCGGGGAAAATACCTTTATTCGCTTTGATATCGGGTTTGATGAACTCCTGTGCCGCGCTGTTGGGATTGCCGGAGCCAATCAAATTGGTCAACTCGGAGGAGTTCTTACCATCGAGCATGAAATTGATGAACTTGTGGGCTAAATCCGGCCGTGGTGCGGCTTTATGAATGACCATATTGTCGAGCGCGAACACTGCACCTTCCTTAGGCACGTTGGCGCCAATGGAAAACGCGCGCTTGTTGCTCTTCGCATCCAAATTGGCTTGGAACATGTCATTGGAATAGCCGTGAACCAACCATAGATTGCCGGCGGCTAAACCCGGGATGTAGCTGGTGTTGTTGAATGCGGCCCAGTAGGGCTTGGCTTTGAGAATAACTTCTTTTGCCTTGGCCAGCTTGGCCGGGTCGGTGTCGTTGATCGAATAGCCGAGGTACTTGTAAGCGGCAGCGAATAGTTCCGTGGGTGAATCGAGCACGGTGATTTTGCCCTTAACTTTGGCGAGATTGGCCGGATCGAAGATCGCCGCCCAACTATCGGTTGGATAGTTCAGCTCTTTCATCTTCTGTTCGTTAAAGCCGATCAGCGTGACCGTGTAGGCGTAGGGCACCGAATACTGATTGTTCGGGTCGAACGCCAAGTTCAGGTATGCGGGGTTGATGTTCTTCAGGTTCGGGACTTGCGCGTGGTCGATCTTCAGCAGTTGCTTTTGCTTGATGAGCGTTTCCACCGCGTTCTGTGTGGGCACCAGGATGTCATAGCCTTTGGCGCCCGCGGCGAGTTTGGCGAGCAACTCGTCGTTGTCGCCGTAGGTGTCGTAGACCACCTTGCATTTGCAGAACTGCTTGAAGCGCTCCATTGTCTCGGGCGCGATGTAATTGTTCCAGTTGTAGATGTGCAGAACATCTTCGGCGTTGCTCGAATTAGCGAACCCCCCCGCCACCAGCAACAACGCCCACAGCAGTTTCTTCATTCGGTTCTCCGTCGTCAAATTGATCCACCGCGCGCGGACGGTGCAGTTTACTTGGCCTGTAACGCGCTTGGTGCGATTTTGTTGGCAATGATAATCAAAATAAGCGTCAGCAACATGAGCAGTGTCGACACGGCGTTGACTTCCGGTGTCACGACCACCTTGATCATCGAATAAATCTGCAGCGGCAGCGTGGCGGCATCTGGGCCGGAAGTAAAGAAAGTGATAACAAAATCGTCGATCGACAAAGTGAAAGCCATCAAGGCGCCGGCGATGATGCCGGGCATGATGAGCGGCAGGGTAACCATGCGGAACGCCTGCCACGGCGTCGCGCCCAAGTCGCGCGCGGCCTCGGTAAGGCTTTCGTCCATGCCTTGCAAGCGTGAGCGCACCACGATGGCTACGAACGAAATGCAAAACGCCACATGCGACAGAATGATCGACACCATGCCAAGCGTCAAGTTGATGGCGTTGAAGAACAGCACCAAGCTGACCGCTTGCAAGATTTCCGGAATAGCCACCGGCGCCAGCACCAGTACCGGCAGCAAGCGCAGTTTGTAGCGGTGCAGCGCCAGCCCGGCCAGCGTGCCCAAGACGGTTGCGATCGCGGCAGCGGCCACGCCGATGATGAGCGAGTTGAGCGTCGCGTTGAGCAACGTTTCGTTGTGCAGCAGCTTGTTGTACCAGTCGAGCGTGAAGCCGCCCCATTCGCCGCTTTGCACGCGCGAGGCGTTAAAGGAGTAAACGATTACCACTATGAGCGGGATGTATAGGAACAGGTAGACCGCCAGCGACAAGCCGAGCAAGGGGCGCGAAACGCGCGTAGCGGAGTTGCTTCGCGTTGCCCCGGCCATCGCGTCAATCGGCTTGTTGCTGGTAGCGTTTACCGGCCCAAGCGGCGGCAAGCGCCGCCAGCAGCGCCACGGCCATCAGCACAAAGGACAGCGCCGCGCCGAACGGCCAGTCGCGCGCTTCGCGGAACTGCTCCTTAATCACGTTGCCGATCATGATGGCATCGGTGCCGCCGAGCAGATCCGGGACGGCGAACGCGCCCAGTGCCGGGATGAATACCAGCGCGGCGCCCGCATAAACGCCCGGCAGCGACAGCGGAAAGGTGACTTTCCAGAAACGCTGCCAGGCGTTGGCACCCAAGTCTTGCGCGGCATCGAGCAGCGTCGGATCGTGCTTTTCCAGGTTTGCGTACAGCGGCAAGATCATGAACGGCAAGTGCACGTAGACCAGCCCTACAATCACGGCGAACGGGCTGAATAGCAGCGACACCGGTTCCATTCCCACTGCGCCAAGCGCGGCGTTCACCCCTTTCGCCAGCGCCGCTTGTGGCCCGAGAATAATCATCCAAGCGTAAATTCGAATCAGGAAATTGCTCCAAAACGGCAATATCACCAGCAGCAGCAACAAGTCGCGGTACTTCTTGTTGCTGCGCGCGATCATCATCGAAAGCGGATATGCCAGCACCAAGCACAGCACTGTTGTGACGATTGCGTACCACAGCGACTTCAAGAACAACTGCAGGTAGATGGTCTCGGAAACGGCGCGCTGGTAGTTCTCTAGCGTGATATCGAGACGAGTATGTCCCTGATCTTCAATAAGGATCGGACTGAGACCGCCGAACTCGCCTGGGTATTGGATCGAGGCCAGCACCATGATGAGTGTCGGCACCAGAAAAAACAGCACCAGATAGAGCGTCGGTGGTGCTGTGACTGGCCAACGCGCCATGCGCGCGCGCAATCCGGCTGCCGGCTGGTTAGCCATCGATGAAATGCCCGGCGTCGACGCGCCAGGCGATCTTGACCGGATCGCCTACTTCAAAGAAGCGCGTGCGCCCGGAGGCGGCATTCGGCAGCATCGCCTCGATGCGTGCGCCTTGATCGAGATTGACGATATAAATCGTCACATCGCCCAGATAGAGAAAATCGTGCACCTTGCCGGCCGCACTGTTTTCTTCCGGCAGCGGTGCAAGATCCGCTGCGATGCGCAGTTTTTCCGGACGCAGCGTCAAGCAGCCGCGTTGACCGGGTTGCGGCATGGCCTTGGTCGTGGTGTTGGGAATGGCGCGTGCTGTGCCGATGCCGTCGAGATCGAGCACAAAGTCGCGCTCGCCCGCTGAGGTAACCGTGCCTTCCCACAAATTGCAGGTGCCGATAAAGTCCGCGACGAAGCGGTTCTTGGGAAAGCCGTAGACCTTAGAGGGCTCATCCAACTGCTCGATGATGCCGTGATTCATCACCGCGATGCGATGCGACAGCGCCAGCGCTTCGCCTTGATCGTGCGTGACGTAGATAAAGGTCACGCCCACTTCGCGTTGCAACTCGATGAGTTCGAGCTGCATTTGCTCCTTGAGCTTGGCGTCCAATGCGGCGAGCGGCTCATCCAGCAGCAGCAGCTTCGGCCGGTTGACCAGCGCGCGCGCCAGCGCCACGCGCTGACGCTGGCCGCCGGAGAGTTCATGCGGATAACGCTTGCCTTTGTCCGCCAGCCGGACGTCCTCGAGCGCTTCGGCTACGCGCGGCTTGATTTGATCGTCGGCGGTCTTCGCCATGCGCAGGGGGAAGGCGATGTTCTGCTCCACTGTCATGTGCGGGAACAGGGCGTAGCTCTGAAACACTGTGTGCACGTTGCGCGCTTCCGGCGGCGTGCCTTCGAGGTTCTTGCCTTCCAACACGATCTGGCCGGTATCGGGCTGATCGAAGCCGGCGATCATGCGCAACAGCGTGGTTTTGCCGCACCCGGACGGGCCGACCAAAGTGAAAAATTCGCCTGCCCCGACCTCTAAGCTGACGTTGTCCACGGCGAGAAAATCGCCGAAGCGGCGTGAGACGTTGCGGATTTCGAGCAAGGCCATAGCGGCCGCCGAGTGCTCCGAAGGGTAAAACGCGGCAGTATAAGAAAATTCGCGGCAAAAGTCCCGAGGCCGACCCTGCTTGCCGGCAGAAAACCACATGGCGCGCACTATTGCGGAGCATGCTCGGCGTCAGGACGGCCCCGACCGCCTCAATCCGTCTTGCGCTGCTCCAGAGCCTGCCAGCGCTCCAATAGACTAAGCAATTCCTCCTCGATCGCCGCAAAGCGGGTTTGCAACTGGGCGGCCTGAGCATGTTGCGTGCGGTAGAACTCGGGGTCAGCGAGCCGGGCGCTGATCGCTGCTTGCTCCTGTTCCAGCGCCGCGATCTGGGCGGGCACGGCTTCGAGCTCGCGTGTTTCCTTATAGGAAAGCTTCTTGGCGGTAGAGCGCACTTCGGCCCTGGCGGGCGCTGACGGCGCCTTGGCTGGAGCGGGCGCAGTTTTCACGGGCGCGTGTTGCGCTTGCATGCGCTGCCAATCCGCGTAGCCTCCAACAGTCTCGATCAAGCGGCCATCGCCGACAAAGCCAATGATTTGCGTGACCACGTTATCGAGAAACTCTCGATCATGGCTAACCAGCAGCACCGTGCCGGGGAAGTCTTGCAGCAATTGCTCAAGCAGATCGAGCGTTTCGATATCGAGGTCGTTGGTCGGTTCATCGAACACCAGCACGTTGGCCGCTTTGGTCAGTAGACGCGCCAGCAGCAGGCGGCTGCGTTCGCCGCCCGAGAGCGCTTTCACCTGAGCCCGCGCGCGTTCGGGCGTGAACAAAAACTCGCTCAAGTAGCCGATGACGTGCTTGCGCTGACCGCCGATTTCGACGAACTCCGATCCAGGGCTTATCGTTTCAGCGAGCGTGCGGTCCTCGTCGAGCTCGGTGCGAAGTTGATCGAAGTAGGCGACGCTGAGCTTGGTGCCCAAGCGCACGGTGCCGGAAGTAGGCTGCAACTCACCCAGGATCAAGCGCAGCAGCGTGGTCTTGCCGACGCCGTTGGGGCCAACCAGCCCGACCCGGTCGCCGCGTATGATGCGGGTGGAGAAATTTTCGATGATGTTCTTGTCGGCGTAGCGAAAGCTGACGTCCGCCAGTTCGGCGACCAGTTCGCCCGAGCGTTCGCCGGCCCCGAGTTGAAATTTGACGTTGCCGATGCGCTCGCGCCGCGCTTGGCGATCGCGCCGCAGCGCCTCCAAGCGGCGCACACGGCCTTCGCTGCGCGTGCGGCGCGCCTCGACGCCTTTGCGGATCCAAGCTTCTTCCTGCGCCAAGAATTTGTCGAAGCGCTGCTGCTGCAGCTGTTCCGCGTGCAGCATGTCGCGCTTGCGCTCCATGTAAGCGGCGAAGCTGCCGGGAAAGAGCGTCAAGCGGCCGCGGTCTAACTCCGCGATGCGGTTGACCGTCTTGTCTAGGAAACGCCGGTCATGCGACACCACCAGCACACTGCCGCGATAGTTCTGCAGCAGCGATTCGAGCCATTCGATGGCGGCGAGATCGAGATGATTAGTGGGCTCGTCCAGTAACAAGATGTCCGGCTGCGCGACCAGGGCGCACGCCAGTGCCACGCGCCGGCGCAAGCCGCCCGAGAGCGTGCCCACCAGCGGCTCCGGCGGCAACTGCATCTGCGTCAAGGTAATCTGCGCCTCGCGCCGCGCGTGCCAATTCTGATCGTGATCGCCATCGCCTGCGTTAGGGCGCGCCAGCGCACTGCGCTCGACCGTTTCCGCTACCGTCAAACTGCCGTCGAGCGTGCTGTCTTGGGCCACGTAGCCCATGCGCGTTCCCGGCGCGCGCCGGATCGTGCCCTCGTCGAGGGCGAATTCGCCCGCAATCGCCTTCAGCAAGCTGCTCTTGCCGGTGCCGTTGCGCCCGATCAAGCCGATGCGCTCGCCTGCTTCGACGACGAGCTGCACGCCATCCAGCAAGGGCGCCATGCCAAAGGCAAGATGGGCGTTGTCGACTATCAGCAGAGGCATGCTCGAGGGGCGGTGGTCGGAAGGACGCATATGGTACACGCGGCCGACCCGTTACCCACCGCCCGCCGGATGTTAAGCTTGCGAGGTCGAAATCTGCGCTCTAGACACTGCCCACGATTATGGCGAAAGCAAGCACGCGAAGACTAAAGCGGGTTGTTTGCGCCGCATCTGCGGGTCTTTGTTTGGCTGCGTTTGCCGAGCCGGGAGGTTTCGGCGGCAGCGTCGTCGTCGAGTGGCTGGAACAGGCGGGGGCCCATCAGCGCATGAAGTTGCTGGAGGATTTCACCTTCGAGGACACTCGCGGCCGGCGCTGGGTAGCGCCAAAGAATCACGTCATCGACTCCGCTTCCATCCCGCCGGCGTTTCGTTCGCTCATTGGACCGCCGTTCGACGGCCCCTACCGCAAAGCCGCCGTGCTACACGACTACTACACCATGGCCAAAGCCGACGATTGGCGCGACGTGCGCCGTATGTTCTTCGACGCCAGCCGCGCCAGCGGCATCGCTGAGAGCGAGGCGAAAGTCATGTACATGGCCGTGTACGCCGAGGCGCAGCGCTGGGAGCCGCGGCCGTCGAGCTGCTTCGGTCATTGCCACGCCGGGCGCACTGAACTGGTATGGCGGCCGGTCGTGGCGGAGAACGATCTTCGTCCGATCGTGGAGTGGATCGACCGCGACGACCCGAGCCTGGATGAAATCGACGAAAGAGTCGATGCTGCCACGCGCAAGCCGGGGCCGCATCTATTTGCCCAAGGCCATGCTCCGACGGGACAGTAGCCTGCCGATTTAGCTGAGGAAGCGGCGCAACTCCTCGCCGACGGCGAGCGCATCTTTGTAACCCAAGTCAATCAGCGCGCGCGTGTAGGCGGGTTCGAACAGCAGGTAACTCACCAGCGCGCCGCCGCTCTTGTTTAGCGCGCCGATACCGCGCAGCAGCGAGCGCACGGTACGCGGCAGCGCGCGCACATGGCGCGCGGCGATATGATCGAGACGCTCGCTCGGCTCGATGACCATGATATCGATGGCGCGCAGTTGCACGTTGTTCTCGCGCAGCACGCCGTCCGGAATCATGCTCACCGTTTTGTTCACGCGGCGCATGCGTTCGATATCCATTTCCAGACTGTCCAAGAAAATGCTCGACATGATATGCCCGCCGATCTGGGCCGGGCTGGGATAGCCGTCGCTAGCCGTGCGCGTTTGTTTGCTACGATTGGCAACGCCCACGACCAGCACGCGATCGGCGCCGAGATGAATCGCGGGGCTGACGGGCGCGACTTGGCGCAACGATCCATCGCCGAAATACTCGCGGTGGATCTTTACCGCCGGGAAACAAAACGGGATCGCGCTTGAAGCAAGCAAGTGATCGATGGTGATCTGGGCCTGCGCTCCGGCGCGCTGCGTGCGCGCCCAGCTTTCCGCCTCCGGCGCGCCTTGAAAAAAACTGATGCTCTCGCCGCTGGTGTAGCCGAATGCCGTCACACTGAGCGCGTAGAGCGCGCCGCTGTCGATCGCCTTCTGCAGCCGGTCGAGGTCGACGCGGGTGCTCAGCAGTTCGCGCAGCGGCGTGTTGTCCAGCAGCGCACGCGGATTCTGCCGCACCAACCAGCCGAACATCAGCGCGGACAGCCAGCGCGCCCCGCTTGCGGCGATACCCATTGCATCGACGCGGTAAACCTGGTGCGCGCGGAAATTCGTCCAAACGTCCAACAACTCGGCGACGCCGGCGCTAAAGTTCTCCGCGTGGGTGGCCAGGGTCGCGGCGTTGATCGCCCCCGCCGAAGTGCCGCAGATGATGGGAAACGGGTTCACTTGCGGCCGGCCCAACAGCTCGCCCAAGGCGCGCAGCACGCCGATCTGATAGGCCGCACGCGCCCCGCCACCCATCAGCAGCAGCCCCGTCTTCATCTATTGTTCTCGCCTCGCTGGTTAGGCTCCGGGCGTCAATGTTGCGCCTCGCCGAGCGCATGGTCAACGCCGCACGCTCGACGCCACACATCCGACTGAGCCGAGAGTCTCGGGCGTATTCAAGACAGGGCGCCAGCCGGCCGTTAACTCGAAAGCTATGATGACGCGCACCCTGCAATGCCTTGGCCAGCACGGCTTTCACACGCTCAACTACTACGAGTGGGGCGATGCAGGCAACGACGATGTCGTCATTTGCGCGCACGGCTTGACCCGCAACGGCCGTGATTTCGACCACTTGGCGCAAGCGCTCAGCGCGCGCTGTCGCGTGCTGTGCCCGGACATCGTCGGCCGCGGCCGCAGTGCGTGGCTGCCGCACAAAGAAGACTACGGCTATCAACAATACTGCGCCGACATGGCGGCGCTGATCGCGCGTTCGGGTGCGCGCCGCATAAGTTGGGTCGGCACTTCAATGGGTGGCTTGATCGGCATGCTGTTGGCGGCGCAAGCAGGTTCGCCGATTCAGCGCTTCGTCATCAACGACATCGGTCCGTTCATTCCGAAAGCCTCGATCGAACGCATCGCCGGCTATGTGGGTCAAGCGGTGAGTTTTGCCGACTTGGCAAGTTTCGAACGCTACATCCGTGCGATCTCCGCGCCGTTCGGCAAGCTAACGGATGCCCAATGGCGGCACTTGGCTGAAACCAATGGCAAGCGCCTGGACGATGGCAAGTGGACATCGATCTACGACCCGGGCATCGCGCTCGGCATGCGGCACGCCGCCGCGGCGGATGTCGACCTTTGGCCTTACTGGGATCAAGTGCGCTGCCCAACCCTGCTGCTGCGCGGTGCTGAATCGGACGTGTTGTCCCTGGGCACTGCGCGCGAAATGGGTAAGCGCGGCCCCTGTGCGGCATTGGTGGAGTTCGCGGCAGTCGGTCACGCGCCCGCGCTCATGGACAGCCAGCAGGTGGCAGTGGTCAAAGATTTCTTGCTTCAATAGCGGTGGCGAGCGACGCTCTGGCGCGTCCGCCGTACATTGCGTTACCGGGAGGCGCGCTCCCAAAAAACCCTGACCAAACGCATCTGCCCGCCGACCAGTGTCGGCGCCAACGCGCGCAGTTCCAGCTTGTTACCGTCGAGAACGATCTTGCGCTTGAAATCGTGGCCGATGCCGTTCGGTAGCAGCGCGACGCGCAGATGGTGTATCACCACGCCGTTCGCCTCGTCGACATCGAACGTACCGGCGTAGGAAAGGTAGCCGGCGGCGATGGTGGCAAGTTCGACTTGCGTGCCGCCCATTGCATCGGCCGAATCCAGGTTAGCGCGATGCTGGCGCATACAACACGCCGACACATGCCCGTCCGGCGTGTACATGATGTAGCCACCGGCATCGGGACCGAGCGGATGGATCACCGCGCCGTCAGCGCCCTCGGCGATGTAGCCGGTGAGGCGCCACGCCCCGAGCAGTTGCGCTGCTAACGAGTTCGCCACCGCGCTTATGCGGTCGCCGCGGCAGGCATTTTGTTCAGCGCCACGGTTTGGTGCACTGCCGGCGAATAGATCTCGAGCATCTCGATGTCGTCCGAGCAGTCCAGCTCGTTATGCACGATGCCCGGCGGTTGCAGGAAGCAATCGCCCGCGTTGAAGGTGAACTCGCCTTGGCCTTCGTAGACAAACTTGATCCATCCCTTGAGCACGTAGACCATCTGAAAATCGCACAGATGGCGGTGCAGGCCAGTGGTGTGCAATGTGGCATGAGAGGCATCTTTCTTGATTCGAATCACATGGGCGCGGAACTGTCCATTGGTCGCTGCATTGATGCCGAGGTCACGATACTCAAGAAAATCGCGCAGACCGGGCGTGAAAACGGCGTCTTTGGCAAAGTTGGCGTTGAACTTATGTGCGGGCGTACTCATGGTCGGGCTCCTTAGCGCGGGTGGCGATCGAATAGCGGACAGAATATAAGGCGCCTTCTACCGCGTCAAATGATGATTCCTGTGACTGTGCATTGGTGTACTTGCTCGATCGAAGCTTACAGCGTAGTGCCAGCATGCAATTTGCGCTTTCGCCCATACTGTTAAATCTATATTCTCAAAACTCAACAGAGTCTCTATTTTAAAAAGTATAGGCTTAGGAGTATCTACGAACCGAAGCCATCTTGAACGGCGACGTCGATCAACATGGGCCCACTCCGCGCATACGCAGCAGCCAGCGCCGCATCGAGCGCTTGTGGCTCGGTGACGCGCTGCGCAGCCACCCCCATGGATTGCGCGAGTTGCACGAAATCGATGCGCGGATCGCGCATGTCCATCGCAATGAACTTCTCTTCCTTCTGATACGGCATCACGCGCTCCTTCAGAATTCGGTAGCTCGCGTTATTGGCGATGATGTAGGTGATGGGCAGTTTGAAGTGTGCGGCTGTCCACAGTGCTTGTATGCTGTACATTGCGCTGCCGTCGCCGACGATCGCCACCACGCGGCGCTGCGGCTGGGCGATTTGAATGCCGATGGCGCCGGCCATGGCGAAGCCAATGCCGCCGCTGGCCAGTCCGTAAAAGTCGTGCGCGCCGCGCATCGGCAAGAAGCTGAGCAGCGAGAACGCGGAAGTAAGCGCTTCTTCGACGACGATTGCCTCGCGCGGCAGCGTGGCGACGATGCGCGACATCAGCCACTTCGGGTCGAGCGGTTTGGCGTTCGCCGCGCTCTTGATCTGCTCGAGCAATGCGGCGCGCTGCACCGACCAATTTTTCGCAGCGACAACCTTGGAATTCGCTGCGGCGCGATCGCGCTGCGCTGCGCTCATCTTCTGCGCCAGAACCGGCTGCAGCGCGCGCAGCGTTTCCTTCACATTCGCATTGATGGCGATTTCCGCTGCATAGCTCTTGCCCAGTTCCCACGCGCGCTCGCCGACCTGAACGATGGCCATGCCCGGCGGCATCGGATCGACATCGCTCCAGATCGACATGCGCAGTTGGTCGGTGCCAAGCAAGATCAGCAGATCGTAGGCTTCCAGCAGTCCGCGCACTTGGCGCTGATTGCGCGTGAGCGAACCGAGGCTCATCGGATGCTCGGAGAGCGCCTGCGCGGAATACGGCACCGTTTGCTGGTACACGCCCGCGCCGATAATTTCGGCCAGTTGCGCGACATCGGCGAGCGCATCGTGCACGCCGACTTCGTGGCCGCTGACAATAAGCGGCCGCTGCGCTCGCAGCAGGCGTTCGGCGAGTTGCGTCAACGCTGCATCGCTCGGGCGCGTAGCGCTATCCACGCGCGTGCGCGCGCCTAGATCGAGCGTCGCCGTATCGTTCAGAATGTCGCCGGGCAGCGAGATGAACACCGGGCCGGTCGGTGGCGTCAATGCAACTTTCGCGGCGCGGCGCATAATCAGCGGCAAATCCTGTAAGCGCGTCACCTCCACCGCCCATTTCACGAACGGCTCGGCAATCGGCACCAGCGGCGCGTACAGCATCGGCTCATTCAAGCTATGTCCTTGTTCATGCTGTCCCGCCGTGAGGATCATCGGCGAGCCATACCATTTGGCGTTGAACAGCGAGCCCATCGCGTTGCCCAAGCCGGGCGCGACATGCACGTTGCAGGCAGTGAGCCGGTTGGAGGCGCGCGCATAGCCGTCGGCCATGGCGACGACGATGGACTCCTGCAAGCCGAGCACGTAGCGGATGTCGGGATGGTCGTGCAGCGCCGCCATGATGGCCAACTCGGTTGAGCCGGGGTTGCCGAACAAGTACTCGATGCCTTCGTCTTCCAGCAGCGAGAGAAAGGCCGAACGCCCGACGATGGTTCGTGCGGTGCGCGCTGCGCCGGAGGTATTTGCGGGGTGAGTAAGATCGTTCACGGTACTGGCAGCTTATGCGTTGACGCATATGGTAGTCCCGATTGCGGGCGTGATGCCAGTGTCTTGAGCAAGCAACGAATCTCCAATCGATGACACGGGCGCATCAACCGCCTAGCCGCCTCGCTGGTCAGGGCACAACCGGAACTTAGGCTTTGGTGCACACGCTACCGCGCGAAGACGAGCGTATTCGGGCAAACTACAAACATTTCGCGCCGCCACTTGGGAGGAACTCTTGGTGCTATTGGAAACACCGCGTCTGCGCTTGCGCCTTTTTCGTGACGACGATCTCGACGCTTATGCGGATATGTGCGCGGACGCCGAAGTGATGCGATACATCGGTGAGCGCAAACCGATGACGCGCAGCGAGGCATGGCGGCACATGGCGATGATGCTGGGCCATCACCATTTGCGCGGCTACGGCCTTTGGGCCGTCGAAGAAAAGACAACAGGTGAAGTGGCGGGCCGCGTAGGCATTTGGCGGCCGGAAGGCTGGCCCGGACTGGAAGCGGCGTGGACATTGCGTCGTAGCCATTGGGGCAAGGGCTATGCGACTGAAGCTGCCGCGGCGGCGATTGCGTACGCCTTTTCCGAGCTGAAGGCAGCCCATGTGATTAGCTTGATCGATCCGCAAAACGCGGCGTCGATCTGTGTTGCCGAGCGCGTCGGCGAACGCCTTGAAGGCGCTACCCAGATCTCCGGGAACACCGTTCAGGTGTACGGCATCAGACCCGGCTTAAAATAGGCCATTGGAGGGAGTAATGAACAAGAACTTGCAAGCAGCAGGCGAACTGGTGCGCAATGTGTTTCGCGCAAGCCCAGATAGGGCGTCCTGGTTTTGGCTGGGCGCGGCCGCGTTTGTATTGCTCACCTTGGGGATGCGCTCGTGCACGACGCTTGACCCAGGGGAGGCCGCTATTCGTGTCAACAATATCACCGGCGCAACGGAGGTAATCACTCAGCCCGGGTTGATCATGCTGCTGCCCGGTGGCATCCAGGATGTCTACGTGTTGGACGTCAGCCCACAGACCTTTCACATGCGCGGGCAGGAAACGAAGTCCGCGCTGGAGGTGCGCGAACTGGAAGTGCGCGCTTCGGATGGATCAAACTTCGTGTTTACCGATACGACCATTCTCTTCCGCGCCATTCCCAGCAGAGCGGATGCCGCGCTGCGTGACTCCGGTCTAGGCTACGCTTACTATGATTGGATGCTGCCGTATGCGCGCTCCATATTGCGCGACGAGTTCGGGCGCGAATCGACGATCAGTGTGTCGAATCCAACCAATTTCGGTGCCGCCACCGAGCGCGCGCGCGTTCGCATCAACGAACTGCTCGGCAAGCACGGCGTGGAAGTGACCAGCATCGTGACACCGCGGCCGAAGTTTTCGCAGGAGTATGAAAACCTGATCGAGGCACGCAATCAAGCCGAGAACCAACTCGCCGTGATTGACTCGGACCTGGCGCGCGCCAAGACCGAGCGCGAGCGCAAGTTCGCCGAGGTGCGCCGAGATCAGAACAAGATCATCCAGGAGAAGCGCGCCGAGCTGGAGGCGGCGCTGGCCGAGGCGGTCACCAACCAGACCGAAACGCAGCGCGAAGTCGACACCTACAAGATCGAGAAGGTCGCGGCGGGCGAAGCCGCGCGCGCGGCCGCCAAGAACAGAGCCGAAGAACTTGCCGGACAACTCACTGCTCAGTATGCGACCAAGAAAGCCGAGATCGACGCCTTTCGCAATCAGCCGGTCGAGCGGGTGATGGAGCGTCTGGGTGAGCGCCTAAAGGGCGTCATCATCCAGATTCAGCCGTTCCGCAATGACGGTTCTCCCTCCAAAGTGCAGATCGAGAACTTGGGAGGCGCCAATGAACGCGCTAACTAAGTTGGCGAAGTTGGTTGTCGCCGCCGCACTGGTGCTGTGGATTGCGCCGATGTTCTTCGTGGCCAAAGTGCGGCCGTATGAAATCGGTGTGCGCCAAAGCGTGACTAGCGGTGTCTTGCCTGAGGATCTCAATACCGGCTGGCATTGGCGCATTCCGGGTTTGCACAAACTGATCTTGCTGCCCAGCCCCTATTTTATGCTGGACTACACGAATGATGACGACGGTCCGCAAACGCCGCTGTTGGTACGCACCAAAGACAACAATACGGTGGAGTTGGATATCTCGGTGCCCGTACGCGTCAAGGCAGGTCATGCGCATGAGATCGTCGCAATAGGTAATCACATTCAAGACGCCGACGGGCGTTATCGGTACCAGCGTTTGGCTGAGGAGACGGCCACGAGCGTATTGCGCGAAGGCTTGGCGGCGTTAGACTCAGTCGGCTTCTATTCGACCACGCGCCGTATCCAGGTCAGCGCCAAAGTGCTGGAGGTGCTGAACAAGCAGTTGGAGCCGCTGCATCTCGAAGCGCAAGCGGTGTTGTTGCGTGCGGTTCGCTTCCGCGAGGAGTATGAAAAACAACTGCAAGCCATTCAGCTCAACGAGCAGAACAAGCTGCTCGATGCCGCGACGCAAAAACTGGCGACGGTGCAGCAAAGCTTGGACAACTACGTGCAAGGCACCAGCGCGCAAGTTTCATCGCTGACGCAAGATTGGATCAAACGGCGCGCGGAACTGGAGCGTGCGTACCAAATCGGCTTGCTCGAGGTCGCGGAAGCCACACCGGGAGCCGCGCGCGCTAAGCTCGCTGCGCTTGCTTCAGCGGATGTCGAGGCAAGGCGGGCCGAAGCCGCGAAAGTATTCGGTCTGGACCCTTCTTCGGTGAGTGACGCTTATCTGATCGGCATCAACAACGTTCAAGCCGAAACCTTGGCGTACCGCAGGCGCGTCACCGCCGAAGCAGACGGAATTCAAGCACGCTTATCTGCCGAAGGCGATGCGATGGTTGCAAAAGTGCAAGGCGAATACGAAATCAAGCTGAACGCGTTGCTGGGTTCGCCTGCCGGCCGCGCCTACGTGGCGTTCGGGGCAGCGCAAAATGTGCAGTTTTCGCCGACGCTAACTTTCAGTTCGACCGAGGGTATTCCTTCGGTGCTGCGCTTGCGGCATTTTGCCGAGCAATTTATGGGTGAGCGCTAGTGTCCTGAGTCTGAAGTTCACAACATTAAAGCGACGAGAATTGCCGCCATGCCTTGTCGCAAACGCTCGCCACGTGTTCAACCAGGCTGCAGCTTGCTTCGCACCTGTCAGCAATTTTGTCACTTTTATCAGCTTTGAAAGTATCGCGCATCTTGTACATTCTGTTACGAACAGACTCAGGACACTGGCCGCTCAAACCCAACCGAGCGCACCGGCCAAACCGCCGAGCGCGACCATTATCAGCAAGTGCACGCGCGTGCGCCAAACCAAAATCGCGGCTGCGGCGGTGAGCAGCGTATGCACCCAGCCCGGCGTCTGAGCGGATAGGATCCAGCCGGTGGCCACCAGCAGGGCAATGACGATCGGCGCCATGCCAGCGCGAAAGGCGCGCAATCCAAGACGGTCGCGCCGCGCATGTCCCCAGCGTGCGGCGGCGAACGCCAGCGTAGTGGAGGGCAGCATGATGCCGGCCAGGGTGCTCGCGGCCCCGAGCACACCGGCGGCCTGATAGCCCATCGCGGCCACGAACAGCACGTTCGGGCCCGGCGCCGCTTGCGCTATCGCGATCGAGGCGTTGAACTGCGCGTCGTTGAGTAAGCCCATTTGATCGACGAGTACGCGATGCATATCTGGGGCGACGGTGATGGCCCCGCCGATCGACAGCAGCGAGAGCAGGAGAAAATGCCCGAATAGCGCGAACCAAGCCTCGAGCGTCATGGCGAAGGGCTAACCTGGTGCGCTTGCTTCAAGCGCCGAGCGGCCGCGGCACAGGCCAGCACGCCCAGAGCCAGCAGCACCCAGACCAAAGGCCAGCGCAGGAGCGCGACGCACACGAACATTGCGCCGCCGATTCCCGCGCACGCCGGCACACCGAGCGGGTTTTGCTTGAGCGTGGGCGCGAGTTTGAGTGCGGTGCCGATGATCATGCCGGCGGAAACGGCGCCCATGCCTTTGAGGGCGCCGGCCACCATCGGAAAGCCGCTGTACTGAGCGTAGAGCACAGTTAAGATCAGCACGACAACGAGCGGCACGCTCATCATGCCTGCCAAGGCGCTGAATGCGCCGCGCCAGCCGGAGAAGCGATCACCGATCATGAGCGCGACGTTGCAGACGTTGGGTCCCGGCAGTACTTGTGCCAAAGCCAGGATGTCGACGAACTGCTCTTTCGACAGCCAGCGCTTTTGCTCGCACAGCACGCGCTGTGCAACAGCTAGTACACCGCCGAAGCCCTGCAGCGCGAGAAAAGTGAAGGTGACGAACAAATCCTTGTTCGAGGCAGGCACGGCGAGTGTGCTTTCGTTTGCAGCGCCGACGCGCCCCGCGCCGGCGGCCGGCTCGCTCATGCGTCCAGCTCGGGGTAGTGGCGGAAGATACCGTGCTGATTGAACGCGATGCGCCGCGGTGAGGCCAGGTAGGCTGCGACGTTGGGCCGGCGCGCAACGCGCTCGTGCAATGCTACTAGCCCCGGGACGAATGGCTCTCTGCGTTTCATCGTCGCGGGGAAAGCGTATCGCAGTCCCGCAACGAGCTGAAACATGGAAAGGTCGACATATGTGGAAGAGCGGCCAATCATGTAGCCCTTGCCTTTTGAATTGGCCTGCAACGCGCCCTCAAAATAATCCAAATACTTCGGCACGCGTTCCGCGACGAAATGCTTGCTGCGCCGGCGCGCCTCCGACTTTTGATCCTCGTAGTACAAGCTGCCTGCAATCGGATGGTGGGTATCATGCACTTCAACGACAAAATCGGTGACGGTGAGCTGTAGCTGGTGCGCCCATAGCTGTCCCGCGTCGGATTTGGGTGCGAGACCGAGACGCGGCCCGAGGTAGTGCAAGATGTTGGCGGTCTGGCCGATCAGCAGTTTCCCGGCGCGCAGAAACGGCGGCGCGAACGGGCGCGTCTGCAGCTTCTGCTGTTCCATGATTTGCGTCATCGCCGGCATACCTTTGCCGCGGCCGGACGCGCGCGCGACATCGACGTACTCCGCGCCCGCCTCCTCCAGCGCAAGGCGCACAAACTCGCCGCGGCCCTGTATCGATGGCCAATAGAAAAGCTCGTAACGCACCCTTACCTCCTTTCAAAACCACTGGAGCGATATCTTCGCATGCCTGATTCGTTGCTGCCGGTATTCAAGCCGGCCGATTGCCGCGTGCTCCCTCACGGGGCTATACTCGAACAACAGCGGAACCGGGACCGAGCCAAACAAATGACAATTCGCGCCGTTTCAATTGCACTGGCGCTCGCTTGCGCATGTGCCATGGGTGCCGGCGCTCGCGCACAGGGCACGCCGGAGCAAAGCCCGGTGTGGCTGCAGCTACAGGAAACGGTATTTGGCAAGCGGCCGATCAACCCGGGCGGCAAGCAGGTTGTCCAACTTCATGTGAATTCCCGCGCAGAGGACGCTGCCACCGTGCCGATTCTCGTGCGCACTGCGTTGGCGCAAACCGAGCAGCGCTACATCAAGCGCCTATGGCTGGTGATCGACAACAATCCGAGTCCGATCGGCGTCGTTTTCCATCTGACACCGCACAGCGGCCAAGCCGACATCGAAACGCGTGTGCGCATCGAGAATTCCACCTTTGTGCGTGCCATCGCGGAGACTAACGATGGCGAGCTGTTCATGGACGCGAAACCGATTTATGCCGCAGGCGGCTGTTCCGGCCCCTCGCTGGCTGATGAAGCGGCCATGGCCAAGTTAGGCAATATGAAAATGCGCTTGGAAGACAAGCTGGAACTCAACAAGCCGGTGCAAGCCAAGCTCATGGTGAGCCACCCCAATTTTTCGGGCTTGAGCAAACTGAACTCTTACACTCAATACGTCAAGCGCATCGCGGTGAGCTACGCGGGCCGCGAGATTCTGGCGGCCGACGTCGATTTCACCATCAGCGAGAATCCAACATTCCGCTTCTATTTCGTGCTGACCGAACACGGCGAGTTGAAAGCCGAGATCGTCGATACCAACGACCTGAAGTTCGAGACTTCGCTGGCAGTCAAGCCGGACTAAGAATGCGGGAGCCGGCTACGAGGCCTTCGGCATCGCCGAGTATTCCTCGCCGCCCCAATCGCCTTGGTTCTTCAGCCCGAAAAAGTTTAGCTCGATCGTGAGGCCATCCGGGTCTTTGAAGAACATCTGATAAAGATCGAAATCCTTGAGCAGGCGCGAGCGGTACTCAATTTTCATGCTCTCGAAACGCCGGCGAAACTCATCCGGCTTGTCCGCCAAGAAAGCGATGTGATCAACCACGCCTGAGTTCGACGTTGCCGCATCCTTCGGCGTGCCGATGTAGTACAACTCGGAATGATCGATGCCGTGCTGGCCCATATGGATCTGTATCTTGCCGTTCACGCCGAGCCAGTAGCCCTTGAAGGGGAACGGCGGGCGCGGCATTTCTTCGAAGCCGAGCGCCTTGCAATACCAATTCTTGGAGCGCTCCAAATCGTTGCAGCGTACGAAGTAGTGATTGAGTTCGGTTACGGGCATGGCTCCTCCTGAATGCAGCCTAAGTTCGATCAATCATCGCGCTTGTTGTTGTCCGGCGCGTTGCCTTGTTCGGCAAGCTCCAATGCGCGCATCTCTTTACCGTAAAACTCCACGTAACAACTTGTGGAAATATCGCATGACAGGCTGATCCCAGCGTTCTCGCCCTGCCACTCGTAGATGCGGTGGCGCGGGTTCACCGCCTCCGGCGGGCCGTAGGTTTGCGTCAGATAATCGAGTACCGATTTCAAGTTGCTGTTGCCGACGATTACCACGATGCCGCTGCTGAAGCGCTGTTTGTAGAAGCGGTAGCTAATGCGCCACGCATCTACGCTGGCAAACGTCTTGCCGTCCGACTCGCGCCGGTAGTTAGCCGAAATTTCGTCGCCTGTAAGCAGTTTCAGGGATTGACCGTGCGCTTCGAGTGGCGCGCCCCAGGGAACGCCCTTGAAATCGCCCGGTTCGTTCTTCATAGCGCCCGCAGCAACCGGTCCAAGCGTTGTGACGCTCAACATTAAGATCGCCGCGATGCGCCAGAGATGAGTGTCAACCATAGTATGCAGTGGTGGTGATTTCGAAGTTTGCGCCGTTCCGGCCGACTCTGCGCCTGTACCAGAGTGCGTCAGTTTAGCAGGGGATCTGTTAAACCTGAAGATGGCGCTGATCCGGTGTGCTAATGGCGCAGCTGATCCAACAAACTGAGACAAGTGCGCGCCAAAGCGATACGGTCTTCACGTGTGCGCATCACCGTGGGCTCACAAACTAGCTTTGGATCGTCATGGCGCGCTTGCTCGGCGAGTGCGCTATCTTCGATATCGAGCAACATGGCGTCGATGAAGTCTGCATAGAGCCTGGCAACGCTCAGCGCGGAGACTTCCGCGCCGGCTTCTGACATCATCTTCGCGGCGGGACCTTTGAGGGCGCGCCCGCCGATGATCGGCGAGACCGCCAACACCGGGGCCCGGCAAGCGCGCAACTGCTCGCGCACGCCGGGCACGGCGAGCATCGGCGCAATGCTGACGTAAGGATTGGAAGGACAAACGATAATGCCGCGCAAGCCATCGTCTTGCAGCGTGGTGCGCACTTGCGCCGAGAGTCGCGCGGTTTGCGCACCCGCATAACTGTAGCCGTGGGCTTGCGGCACGCAACGCTCGCGCACGAAGTAGTGCTGAAACGCCAAGTCGCCCTGATCCGTGTGCACGATGGTGCGCACTGGGTCATCGCTGATCGGGAGGATGGGGTGCGCAACGCCCAAGCACCGCGCAAGTTCAAGCGTAGTTTGTGTGAGCGTCTTTCCTGCCCGCAAAAACTGCGTGCGCAGCAAGTGCAGGGCGATGTCCCGGTCGCCGAGGCGAAACCACTGCTCGCCGCCCAAGCGTGCCAACTCTTGCATCACCGTCCACTGCTCATCTGCACGCCCCCAACCCCGCGTGTCGTCCGCGCGTTCCGCCAACGTGTAGAGCACGGTGTCGATGTCCGGGCTGATGGCCAGCCCAAGATGTTCGAAGTCGTCGCCCGTATTGACGATGATCGTGAGTTCTTCCGGCGCCAACACGCGCGACAAACCATACGCGAGCTTCGCCCCACCCACGCCGCCGCACAGCGCGACAGTACGGCCGCGCTTCACCGCAGCCTCGCGACGGTACGGCCGCGCTTCACCGCAGCCCCGCGACGGTACGGCCGCGCTTCACCGCAGCCCCGCGACGGTACGGCCGCGCTTCA
>CADEHE010000018.1:44825-53999 GCA_902826775.1 uncultured Pseudomonadota bacterium
CCGCAGCCCCGCGACGGTACGACAGCATTGCTTCGCGAGGGGAAACGCGCGCTTCATGGGTCAGCTATTCTGCGGCGGCTCGACATGTCCGCCGAACATGAAGCGCATGGCCGAAAGTACCTTCTCGGCGTAAGTGTGATCCTGGCGCGAGCGAAATCGGGTGTACAACGCGGCGGTAAGCACTTCCGCCGGCACCGCTTCCTCGATTGCCGCTTGCACCGTCCAGCGGCCTTCGCCCGAATCCTGCACCACTCCGGAATACTTAGAGAGTGACGGGTCCTGCGCCAGCGCGCTGGCCGTCAAGTCGAGCAACCAAGAGGAAACCACGCTGCCGCGCCGCCATACTTCGGCGATATCAGCGACGTTGAGTTGATAGCGGCGATTCTCCGGGATCGATTCCTGCGCGACGCTGCGCATGATGTCGAAGCCTTCGGCCATCGCCTGCATCATGCCGTACTCGATACCGTTATGAATCATCTTGACGAAATGCCCGGCGCCGGCGGGACCGCAATAAAGATAGCCTTGTTCGGCGCGCGCATCGAGTTTTTCACGGTTAGGCGTGCGATCTATGTCGCCGACCCCCGGCGCGAGCGCCGCGAAAATCGGGTCGAGACGCTGCGCCGCGGCCTTGTTGCCGCCGATCATCAGACAATAGCCGCGCTCCAAGCCGCGAACGCCTCCGCTAGTGCCGACATCGAGATATTCAATACCTCGCTTCGCGAGCTGTTCGGCGCGGCGCACGTCATCCTGAAAAAAGGTGTTGCCGCCGTCGATGATGACATCGCCCGCCGCCAAGCGCGGGGCCAGCGCGTCGATCATGGTTTCGGTGATGGGGCCGTGCGGCAGCATGAGCCAAACGGCGCGGGCTGCGCGTAGCTTGGCGACCAAATCGTCCAGATCGTTCGCACCGCTCGCTCCCTCTTGCGCAAGCTGCGCAACGACGCTGGCGTCGGTATCGAAAGCCACGCATTCGTGCCCGGCGCGCAGTAGCCGCCGAACGATATTGCCGCCCATGCGGCCGAGACCGATCACGCCAAGCTGCATAAGAGTCGTCCTCTGAACCAACACAATCCTACTGGAACAAGTCTTCCTTCACGGCGCGCACCAACTGCACCGCGCCGCTCTGTTCACCGAAGTATTCCGACGGCAGACCCGACACTAGCACGACCGGTCTCCCCTCGTCAGCCTCGCCCATCACCAAAGTTGCTGCAGCGGCGATCTCATCCGCGACGGCGATCTGCGTTACGCGTAGGGCGCGCCCGAAACGGTCCGGACGACCGCGCATGTCGCGTAAAGCCATAAGGCCCGCACAGCCGATGCTCGTGCCGCAGACCCCGAGGCGCCACGCGCGCCCGAAGCTGTCCGTGATCACTACGCCGATACGCACGCCGAAGCGCTGTTCCAGCTCACTGCGCAAGCGCGCGGCGCTCGCGTCCGGGTCTTGCGGCAGCAGCAGTGCGCGCCGCTCGGCACCTTCGATATTGGATTGATCAATACCCGCATTTGCGACAACGAAGCCCAGCCTGTGACGCACGATGAGCACGTCTTTGACGCAACGCACCACCGCGGTCGATTCGCGTAGCACCAGTTCAACCAGGCGCGCATCTTTTTTGCAGACTGCCGCAAGTTCGCGCGCGCGCGCGCCGGGTGTGACTTGAGCAAGCTCGACGTAGCGGTTTTCGGCTTTGGAGACAACCTTTTGGCAGACGGCAATAACATCGCCGTCACGCAGCGTGAGACTGTTCGCAGGCAGTGCCGCCGCAATCACCTGCGCCAGCGATTGCTGCGGCGTGATTTCGGCGATTCCGGCAAAAGCAGTGAGGGTAAGCGTGGGGGCGGGCACACAATCTATTGTGAAGAAACTTGCAGCGATTCTAGCAGTGCAGTCGCGTGATTCTTCTATACCGTGCTCGGACCAGGTCCGGCACGCAAGTTGCGAAGTAAGCCGTTGCTCTCCGGTATGGCCCGGGCGCGGCGTGCAAAGAACTCTTGCATGATCATTGCGCGCGTCAAAACGCAAGAGCAATCCAGGCGCAGTGGCCTAGCAGAGAATCTTGCAAACGAAAAGGGGTGCCTTGTGGGCACCCCTTTTCTTCCAAGACCTTCTTCGTTTAGCGGTTCTTGCGACGATACATCTGCGGTACTAGCAGAGCCAAACCCCCAATCAACAGTGGGAAAGAACCTGGAACGGGAACTTGCGTAATGTCAGAGTCCGCATTGAAGTTATCGAATGCCAGACCAACGTTACCAGCGGTGCCCGAATACTGGATAGTTATGGCGGAGATCGGTGATCCAAGCGCGCTGAAGCCAAAGAGATACGGCATACCGTTGAAATCATCGGTCTCACCGGTTGGGCTATTGGGGTTGCCGGAAGCAGATATTTGGGTTGCGATAAGGTTAGTTAAACTTGTGTCAGAGTAAGCGCGAATCGTCCACTGCTCAGCTCCGCCGAGCCGGCGTGCGTCGATATCCCAGATTTCGCCAGAGGCAGCGTTGACTGGTGTTAGGTATTCGATAATGAAAAGCGGCGTTTGACCGAAGCCCAAAGTCCTGGCGAAAAAACTACCCATCGCTCCTGGGGAGTTCGGGGAATCGTTTTGGGGCGTTTCGGGGTTCACGAAACCGATATTCGCGTCGCCGGCAGGTCTGCCTACGGATTCAAAAAGCGGTCGCACCGTGCCGATCGCGCCGAGCCAGAATTGCACTTGCGTCGTACCGTCAGTGTAGACGCCGTTGATAGCACCGTCATCAGTCGGTGCACCGCCGCCCGGTGCTGATTCGAAGTCAATGATCAGCGCCGCTTGTGCGCTTACGCCCGTCCACAAGGCCGCAGAGGCCAACGCCCTGACCAGCAGTCTTTTGGTTCTTGTCATGAAACCCCCCTCCGTAGAAGTTTAATTGTCTATCGAAAACAACGAATAGGCGCCTGCCTAGACGGAAACGCCTATGCGCGAACAAACATCCCCTATCCGTCCGAATTTATCGTGCATTTTGGAATAAGTCAACAATATCTGGCCAATATCTGGCCTGGTCTGCGGCGGTATTCGCAGCGGCATTCGCGCTTTTGGGACGCCACGCCAGCGCCGGTTCCGAACTGTCCCGCCGCATGCTCAACCGCTTTTCTCGGGCCAATGTCCACGCTGGGCAATGTCCACGCTGGGCAGCGCCAGTCTTGGTCGATCCCGATATACTTGCAACATGGAACTCGGATTCGGCATTACCACTCGCGGCCCGCTGGCCACGCAGCAAGTCATGCTCGCGTTGGCGCAGCAGGGCGAGCAACTCGGCTTCACTCACATTGCGCTGCCGGATCACATCATCATCCCGAACAGCATCGCCTCGCCTTATCCATACAACAATGCGCGCAAGATGACTGGCGCTGCCGAGGGCGATTGTATGGAGCAGCTTGCCGTGGCGGCATACCTCGCCGGGGCGACACAGAAGCTGCGCTTGCTGACTTCCGTCATGGTGGTGCCGCACCGCCCGCCGGTGTTCACGGCCAAGGCGTTGGCGACTATCGACGTGCTTTCCGGCGGCAGATTGACCATCGGCATCGGCGCTGGCTGGATGGACGAAGAGTTCCAGGCGGTGGGCGCGCCGCCGTTCGCCGAGCGCGGCAAAGTCACTGACGAATACTTGCGCATCTTCAAGACGCTGTGGACACAGGATGAACCGCAGTACGAAGGGCGCTACGCGAGTTTTCGCAATGTCACTTTTCTGCCGAAGCCGCTGCAAAAACCGCATCCGCCGATTTGGGTGGGCGGCGAGAGTCCGGCGGCGCTACGCCGCGTCGTTGCGCTGGGCGATGCGTGGTACCCGATCGGCTCGAACCCGCAATTTCCGCTCAACACGACGGAGCGTTTCGGCGCCGCTATCGACAAGTTGCGCGCGGACGCCAAGCAAGCGCAGCGCGATCCGCGCAGCATCGCAATGACTTATTGGGCGCCCTGGTACAAGGAAGGGCAGGCGGCGGTTATGTTGGAGAACGGGCAGCGCCAAGTTTTTACAGGCAGCGATGCCGAGGTGGCGGCGGATATCCAAGCTTTTCGCAAGCTCGGCGTCAGCCATTTATTGTTCAGCTTTTTGCGCGGCAGTTTGAGTGAATCGCTCAAGGCGATGGAGCGCTTCGCCGCTAAAGTGTTGCCCCTGGCAGGCGAGGGCTAGGTACGGTACTGTTGGTAGGGTGCTGCGTTAAGTGATTGTTGGTGCTAATTAATCAGATATCCTAGCTTGGGTATGCTCGATTTTGCGCCGCTACCAACTAGGCTCACTCCGCAATCCGACCTGCGTCGCGCGCTTGAAGATGTGCTCGCGTCGCAACATTGTGAAGCGGCCTTCATCCTCAGCGGAGTCGGCAGTTTGAGCCGTGCGAGTTTGCGCCTTGCCGGCGCCGCCGCGTCGACTGCGTTCGAGGGCGATCTAGAAATATTGACGCTCGCCGGCACCCTTGCAATCCATGGCGCGCATCTGCACATGAGCGTTGCAACGGCGCAAGGTTCAGTTTGCGGCGGGCACGTCGGCTATGGTTGCATCGTGCGCACAACAGCGGAAGTGTTGATAGGGCTGTTGCCGGATTGGTCGTTCACGCGCGAACTCGATGCAGCGACCGGCTATGCTGAACTCACGGTGCGCAAGCGCGGTGCTCGCAGTTAGCGTCGGGCAGCTTTCACTGCAGCGCGGCCGCAAGCATCGTCAACCCAGCTATGAGCAGCATCGCTTCCATCAGCCGGTGGAAGCGCTCGGGTGGCAGGCGTAGTACGAATCGTTTCGCGATGAACGAACCCAACATGAGCGAACTGCCGATGACCAGCCCCTGCAAGACGACATCGTTCGGCAGTGCGCCGAGCCAGCGGAACGTTGCCGTCTTGCTCATGTACGCGCCGAGCGAGGCGAGCGAGAATCCGCCAGGCAGCTCCAATCGTTGCCGTGCAGATCGTCGTCGCTATTGCATTGCAACCGCATCGATGCGTTCCATGCGCACCACGATGCGGGCGAACTGCTGGCTGCGCATTTCAACCCATTGTCCGGGCTCGATCTTGACGACGATGCCAGTCAGATTGTGCCCGTTAATGTAGACGTTAAGTCCTTTCTTTTCTTTCATGCTCGTTTCCAGCGTTTGCATGATCGTGCCACCAGCATCTTGCGCCCACGCAGGGGCGTGTACGCTGAGCAGTGCAGCCAAGGTTGCGCCGACGAAGAGTCTTGCTATCGATTGTTTCATGTCGTCCTCCGGTTTAAGTTTTCGCATCACGTTTGTTTGCTGCGATAGAGAGAATTCTGAGCCGCGCTTGTTTCAAAGCCGTTTCTCGCGCCGCACGCGTTTGTTACAATTGTTTGGGTAACGCGACAGAGTTTGTTTCAATTGTTTCGGGCGCGCGGGCAATACCCAGCCGTACAAGCACCGGAACGTCCTAAAGGGTGCAGCAACAGGGGAGTTCTTTCGCCAAGGGCTCGCGTCGCCGACGACGATTGACCCCTCACCCGCTTAGCAACGGCACAACAACGAGAGTACGATGTTAAAGGATCTTGATCGCGATTTGGCCGCGGATGCCGCCCAGCGCCGCTTCGGTTCTGGTTGGGTCAGCGGCACGCTCGCGCTGCTGCTCGCCGTAGTCGGTCTGGCCACCGTGCTGTGCTTGCGCTACCCGGAGCTGCTCACCGTGGAAGACGCGCGCAAACTCTACAACGTCGCGCTGATCCGCAGTGCGCTGCACATCGTGCTCATTGCGGGCTTTGTGCTGGCCATCGTCAGCATCGTGCTGCGCAAACGCAAAGTCCTCGGCTTCAGCGCCATGGGATTGATCCTGCTCGCGACGCTGCTGGGCGGATCGAAGGCGCACAGCTCGGCGGAGCTCAACGCAGATGTCTATCTCGGTTTGGATTGGTTCGTGTTAAACCTGCTGTTTACCGGCATCTTGTTCATTCCGCTAGAGCGGCTATTCGCACGTTTGCCCGACCAAGCGATCTTCCGTACCGAATGGCGCGAAGACTTGTTCTACTTCTTCATCAGCAGCTTGTTGGTACAGGGACTTACGTATCTGTCGCTACTGCCGTCGCAAACCGTGGCGCAGCACACCGAATGGAGTGGCCTGCGCGCATGGGTGGCATCGCAGCCGCTGTTGCTGCAGTTCTTTGAGATCATGTTCTTGACCGATCTTGTCCAGTATTGGGTGCACCGCATATTCCATCGCGTGCCGGCGCTGTGGCGCTTCCACGCCGTGCACCACTCGGCCCGGGCGATGGATTGGCTCGCTGGTTCGCGCATGCATTTCGTCGAGATCGTGTGCCTGCGAGGCCTGACCGTGATCCCGATGTACGCGCTCGGCTTTCACAGCACGGCGATGTACGTGTACATCGGTTTCGTGTACATCCTCGCCACGTTCGTGCATGCCAATTTGCGCTTCGACTTCGGTTGGCTGAAACGCGTCGTGGTGACGCCTCAGTTTCACCACTGGCATCACGGCGTCGAGAAAGAGGCGATCGACGTAAACTTCGCCGTGCATTTCCCGATCTTGGACCGGCTGTTCGGCACTTACTATCTGCCAAGGGATAAATGGCCGAGCGCCTATGGCATCAGCGGACATCCGGTGCCGCACGGCTTTTTGCGGCAGTTTATGTATCCGTTCATGCGCTAGCGCAGCGCTAATTGGCGCGATCCGCCGACACTGCGTATTACACCCGCCTGGGAGGACCGGCGTCGGACCGCCGAGGTTTCGAAGGCTAACCACTATGTCAATATTTAATTGGTTCAAGGGCAACGACCCGCTCGCCAATGCCTCGGAGAATTTCAAGGTGTTTTACCGCAACTACATCGGGGCGCGTGTCGCTGCGAATGAATGGAATTTGGTTCGCGTCGGCCTGGATGAATCGATCTTTGCAACGTTGACACCTGACGAACTCGCCGAAGCGGAGCGTCTGATGCTGCAACAGTTACCCCAGGGCGATAGCCGTCCAGCCATCGGCCTTGGGCTTATCGGGTCCAAACAAGCCACATCGCAGCTGCGTAGTCTGATGGACCAACAGCTCGGGAAGGCCTTCGCATCGTCGGCCTATGCCCTGGCGCTATGGCGCGTTGTACAAGATCCTGAGGCGATTGGTGCCGTTGCCGCGATCGCGGCTGACACCCGCCAAAATACCGCACTCAGGACCGACGCGGTACGTGCCTTGGGTGAGATGCGTGCGGATAAAAGCCGGCAGATATTGCTAGACCTATTGGGTCGCGAGCCGGAGTACTTGTTGCGCTATCACAGCTTTCTCGGGGTGTTGACGCTGCATGGCTACCCATGGCCAGAGGCCTCACGTCACGTCGGCAACGTCGCCCCTCAAATTGCGCAAATGTTAAAGAATCCCAGTGCCGCGCAGACGGTGATGGCCAAGCTCGACGAACTCACTGCCGGCCGAGAGATTGCGATCAAGCAGCGATAGCATAGAGGGGTACTGTCTTACACTGTTTCTTGCACGCTTTGCGAAGCAGAAAACGGCAACGCATCGCGCCATAGGGCGCTGAGCATCGCGCTCATGATCGCTGCGCCGGTATCGCCATCCTCCAAACGGAAATCGCGAATCGAGCCAGGCCCACGCTGGCTCGGTTGCGCTTGTGGAGATCGCCTGCGCGCGTGCTGAGCAGTTTCACCTTTTGCGGATCGCGGTCGACGATCGCGTGTGCAAGGTCGCGTGCCGCTCTTGCGGAAAGTTGTCATCAGCGTAGGGCTACTTGTCGACACGTCCAGTCCTGTTGATTTTGTAGCGGACGATCCAGTTGATGGCCATGTTGAGGATCCCAAGGAGAGGGAACGCGAGAACTACGGTGTAGATGACCCGCAGGGTTGTCGAACCCGTGAGGAGGAAGAGTGCGGCGAGAACGGCCATCCCCACCACCGGGAAGACAATGAGCCATGCGCCCACCAATCCGCCTTGCGCTGCCTTGCTGCCACGGGCCAGTGCGACGCCGAGCACTCCCAGCATGGCGACGAGTCCGACCGAGTACAGCGCGAACACACTCCAGAATATTGTCGAAACGTTGGGCAAATGCATGTCATTCTCCATTGACCGCCGGCGTCGATCTCGGTAGATACTTCTGCGGGTCGACTCCAACCTTTTCGCAGAGTTCAAGAAACGCGGCTTCTCGTGCAGCGCGATCGGGGTTGCCGAAACGCAAGAAGAACGGGCGCTGCGACCAATCAAATTCTGAGTCCGCCTTGCCGTGCAGATACATCAGCATTGCCGCTAGATGAACGCCGTTGTTATCAGTGCGGCTCAGCGTCGCACGAAACAACGCGTCGATTACTTCCGGCGGATGATATTGCGTGATCTCGGTCAGAGCCTGAGTCAATCCACCTTGGATGCCAGCGGACTCCACAGTCGCCACGAGGGCTGCAGAGCGTTCATTGCCTGAAATCAGGTCCGGCGCGTATCGCGTGACTGCGGTACGGATCTGGTGATTTGAATGTTTGAGGGCAGCGCGCAACAACTCGCGGGTGCGCGGTGTATCGATCGCGGCCAGAGCCTCCACATCTCGCCAATCGTCGATGGACCGGGGCGCCATGAATTGCTCCAGCGCAACGCGCTCTTCCGGGCTGGCTGAAGCGATCATGCTCAGATCATAGCTCGCGCCTTCGCGCCACTTCTCTTGGTCCATCGCCATGCCTTGCTTGAAGCGCTCAACGACGCTGAGTTGAGCGGGTTTCGATCGGGTCATTCTTCTTCTCTTCTTGATATGTGTTACCCAGGGTTTCTCGGGAGTTCGAAACTCGTTAGCGCTGAGATCGGTAAAAGCATCCCACCAAAGTACCGACCTCTGGTCTCCGTGTTGGGGTCATGAGCATAGCGCTCTTCTCCGATGCAATATTTTCGCTGCAGACGCTGAGGCCTTCGTCTTGTTGGCAGGCGCTCAACTTACGACCGAGCGCGGCTTCGTACTTCCGTCGAACTTCGCTTGCGGGTCCTTTCACCGTGACCGCGAAGCCAATTCCGATGCCGAGACTAGCCGGTGTCGTTTCAACGATCTCAAAGTCCATCAGCGTGGCCGGTCGGCTTGGCACGAGCACGCCGCGAGACTGACCCTCCCGAAAATGTGCTTCCAAAGTGGCTGCGAATGCGTCCATCCGCGATTCGTCGTCTTTGTCGAGTAGGGGACCAACGTCGCCGTTGATCCCCCCTCTAAGAACCGTGCGT
>CADEHE010000019.1 GCA_902826775.1 uncultured Pseudomonadota bacterium
CGAACCCTCGTCGTAAGCTTGGAAGGCTTCTGCTCTACCATTGAGCTACACCCGCCTTATTCACCATCTCTAACTTCGGGTCTGCGCCCGCTTCGGGGCCGCGTCCCGCTTCGCGGGACCCTCTTGAGCTACACCCGCCCCATTTCGCCGCCAGCTCTCCTACCGGTTCACGCCCGCTCCGCCAGGACAGAATTCGTGGTGGAGGGGGAAGGATTCGAACCTTCGAAGGCAGAGCCGGCAGATTTACAGTCTGCTCCCTTTGACCGCTCGGGAACCCCTCCGCTGAAACGGGCGATTATCGCTCGGACGCTATGTGGTGTCAAACAATCATGCCAAAAAGCGCGCCAACTTGCGGTCTAGCGGCTAAATATACCCTGGACATGTATCAACTGAATAATTAATATGGCTCATATTAGTCAGCTTATTCTATTCCCAGTATAAGATTGAACAAGAGCAAACGCGCGGCTTTGTCAGCGCAACAGACTGCTTCGCTCAGCGACCATTCGACGGCTTCCAAGCGCAGATTTGCGGTCAAGGTGCCCGCCGCGAGTTCACAGGTCCCCTCGCTTTGACTGAGCCACCCGATCTTGTGCCACCAGCCGCCCGGACCGAAGCTCGGCTGCTCGGCGTATTGAGCTTGCTCGCGGGTGCGACGTTCCTTATCACCTCCTCCGGCCCCGCGCTCGCTCCCTTTATGCGCACTGTCGCCAGCGAAATGCGTACGAGCTTCGTCGCCATTGCGCACCTATTTTCGTTTCAAGCGCTCATGTGGGGCACGTTCTCACTGCTTGCCGGCACGCTATCGGATCGCATCGGCCGGCGCTCCATCCTGATCGGAGCACTGATTGGAATGGGTGTCGGGCGCATCGGATTCGCGTTGGCGCCGAACTACGCGGTCCTATTGACTTTCCAACTGCTAAGCGGTGCATTCGGCGGCGCGTTTATGGGCGCGGTGTTCGCGGCGGCCTCGGACCGCGTACCTTTAGAGATGCGTGCCCGCGCGCTCGGTTGGATCGTTACCGGCCAATCGCTTTCGATTCTCCTGGGCGCACCGATCGTGACGCTCATGGGTGCGCTGGGCGGCTGGCGCGGCGCCATCGGCGCGCACGGCTTGACCATGATCGCCGCCGGTATCGCGCTGCATCGTCTGATCGACGCCGACCCGCCGCATCCGCCCGGCCACGCGCGCATCCGGGCGCCGTTTACTCATTTGTTGCGCAGACATTGGCTTACCCTGCTCGGCGCGGGCGCAACCGAGCGAATGTGCTTCGCGGTGGTGGCCATTTTTTTGCCCACGTTCTTGCAGCAGAGCTACGAAATCTCACTCGGCGCATTGGGAGTGACCCTCGCGTTGATCGCGGCCGGAACTCTGCTCGGCAGTTTCGCCGGCGCTAGGCTAGCCGATCGCTTCCCGCCGCACATGCGCTTATTCGCCGCGGCGTCGTTCGCCACCGCCTGCTTGGCGCTGCCGCTGGTGACTTGGCATCCCGTCATCGCCGTCTCGGTGCTGCTGGGGTTCGCCTACTCATTCTGCAACGCGCTGGGCCGCCCGGCGTTTCTGGCGGCACTGTCAAAGGTACCGAACGAACTGCGCGGAGCCGTGTTCGGCTTGAACGTGACGCTAGCCAGCGTCGGCTGGCTTTGCGCGGCATCGATCGGCGCTTGGCTGATCACCAGTTACAGCTTCACCGCGCTCGGCCTCAGCGCCACCGGCATCGCACTGCTCGGCGCGCTGCTTGCGCTGATCAGTTTGCGCAAAGCCGGCTGAGCGGGAAGCCGCCTGCGCCTAAGCGATCATTGAAAAGTCCTTGCGAGCGCGGCAAAGCAATCTCGTTTTTCAAGCAGTCAAGTAATTCGAGATTGCCACGTCACCTGCGAAATCCTCGCGATGACATCAAAGAGTTCTTCAACAAACTGCTTTAACACCCGCCCAGAAGTTTATCGATCTGACCGCTAAGGTCTTCCGCGATCTGAATGTATGGACTGGCGTGCCGCCAGCCGCTCTCCGCATATTCATGTCCGGCCCAGACGAGTTGGACTTCAAGTTGCGCCACTTTCTTCGTCGCGCAGCCGAAGTTCCCATGCTCCTTGGCGCGCGCCACTTTGACCCACAGATCTTCGCGCAGCTTGCTGCTGCCACCGACAATCGGCGTGTCTGGATTGATCTGCTGCGAATCGAGTTCCAAGGCGCCGATTAACACCTCCGCTTGCGCCAGCGCGTTCTCGATGATGCGGCTGCGGTCGTTCTCGTGATATTCATCCACGGCAAAATCAAGCCAGGCCTGCGCCTTCGCCAAGTGATAGCCGCGCAGCGGCTTGCCGCCGTCGTTGAGTTTCGCGGCGCGCGCTTGCAGCTTTTCGATGTAAGCCAAGTCCGCGGCTATGGCCGAATCGGTGATGCGCGTTTCCTCCTGGCCGCTGCTCGGCAAGTAAGAAGGCGATGCCCGATTATCCTTCGGGGTGCCCACGCATGCGCTCAGACCGGCGGCAACAGCAATCGTGAGCATCCAAACTTTCCCATTCATTGATAACTCCTTACGCTTCACTTGTTCTCCGGCTCCAACGCCTTGTTGATGTTCGCATCCTTCGACCGGAACAAATCTTCGTCAAACTTGAAACGCATGCGCAGGTAGACGCCGCGCTGCGAATAGTTGCTGTCTACAAGATCGTCGTCTCTAAACCCGGTGAAGTTGTAGCCCAGGCTGACCCACAGATTGTCCATCACCAAATAACCCGCTTCCACGCCCAATCCATGCTGCTTGCTATTGCCGCGCGGACTGTAAAGCATGCTCGCCGTGCCGCCGATGTCCCAGCGCTCGGTAATGTCGTAAGTCACGCGTCCGGCGAGCAGATGAGCGGTGAAACTGTCGCTCACGCCTTCTGCAAAGCGCTCGTTCACGCGTTTGACGGCGTATTGCCCCGACCAAATCCACGGTTTCGAAGGCTGATAGTTGGTGTGCGCGGAAAGAATATGCGCGCGGCGCGAGAACGGATCGCTCGGCGCAGTGTCCTTTTCATACTTGAACTCGTAACGCGCTAAGGTGTGCCAGCGATTGGTATCGGTGTCGCGGTAAGCAAAGCCGAGTTGGAAGCGGTCTTGTTTCAAATCGCCGCCGCCCGCATCTTTCGATTCCGTTTGCGTATACAAGTTGCGGCCAAGGAAGGTCCAGTCGCGATTCATCTTGCGCGCCAGCGCGATCGTCGACAACCAGCTCTCACTGGTCTCGGCGTCGCGCCATTCCAACCGCGTTGTGCCCTTCCACAATTCGCTGCCCGTGTAGTCGAGTCCAAGCGCAATTGCAGTAGCCTCATTGCGCGGCCCATCGACCGTGTGCAAGCGCTCCAGCGTCGTGTTCAGACGCAATCCTTCCCCCAAGCCCCAATAGTTGCGCAAACCCATAGCCGCTTGCGCTTCCCGCCCGCTGATAGCGTCGCGCATGCGGTATTCGCTGAACACTTCGCCGTCTTTCATGTAGTTGGCATCGACGCCGAACACCGTCGCGCGCTGGCGCTCGCCGTCGTTCAGACCATAGTTGCCGCTTAAGCTGGAGATGAACTCGTGGCGCGCATACAAGCGTCCGCGCTCGGCGAAGCGGTATTCGCCGCCGAGCGCCCAGAAGCGCTTATCGCTGTCGTCGATGTCTTGCTCGCCTTCAATGTAAGCAGCGAGCGCCGGCGTGATTTTTCCGGTCAGACGTGCGCGCACCGTCGTGATATCGAGTCCGCCGGCCGTCGTACCCGGCGGCGAATTGAATACGATGCCCGTGCCCGCAGTGATGCCGGAAGTCAGGTAGCTTGGCGTGCAGCCGCTCACCCCTACCGGCGACTGACCGGTCGGCCCCTCGCACGACAACGGCGTAATGCCGGTGCTGCCGGGCTGCGCGGCGTTGTTGGTTTCCTCAGCACGCCGCATGCCGACTTCCAGTTTGATGCGGTCGGTAAATGCGTGTTCGAGCGACACCAATGCGCCTTTTCGGCTGCCGTCCGCAAGCTCGTCTTCACTGCGGATCGCTTCGCCAACGATGCGCGTTGCTGGACTGACTTGATAGCTCGCCTTGCCGCCCGCTTCTTTGCGACCCTGCGCTAGGGTCGAAGCCGGGTTGACGAACTCCCGGTCGCTGTAGCCGGCGTGCGCGCGAGCGTCCAATTTTTCGCCGCTGTGGCGCAACTCGACGCGGGCAGCATCGCCCTTGTTGTCGCCGCTCAGATTCGTTTCGCTGCGCGCCCACTCCGCGAGGAAGAAGGTCTTCTCACCGAGTTTCACCGTACCATTGATACTTGCCAAACGCTTGATCACCGCCGGCACGCCAGGCGATGTCGCGGTCGCCGCTGCAGGCGGCGTCGGGTTGCCATCCTGCACGTAGCTCGCGCCAAGTTCGACGCGCTCGCCGAGGCGCACTTTGCCGTCGATGCCACCGATCCAGAAACGTTGGCCACCCTGATCAACTTCGTAGCTGACGCGAATCGACATCGGATTCAAATTCTCGTCCAGACTCGGCACCGCTTGCTTAAACAGCAGACGCCCGGAGAACGGCTCGAACTCGTAATCCGTGAAGCGCTGCAATTGCACCGTCTTCAAGATGAGCGACGGCTGATTGCGATCGCGCGTGATGATCTCGACTTTCTCGGAATTCACCAAACCATCCGCGTTGCTTACCGCGTACGGCCCGCTGATGCCACGCGCGGGAAACTCGTCGACGACTTGGCGCACGGCGTCGTAGGCCGCGAACGCCGTCACGCTCGCGCGCGCATTCTCGTAGTGCCACTTGCCGCCGGTCAGCGTGCGATTGTATTGACCGAGACTGACCGCCGGATCGGGGTCGAGCGTGGTGTAGTCGCCGTACAGCAAGTAGCTGCGATCTTTGTCCACGCGCACGTAAAGGCGCTTTGAACTCTGCGCATCGAAGCCCTTGATCGAGCTGTCGCCGTACACCGGATAGAAGGCTTCCGGATCGATATCGCGGAACAACTTCTCGCGCGTGGCTTTGTCCGAATCGTAGGCCAGCGTAAGCAAGTAGTCGCCCTTGACCTTGCCTTTCAAGAACACCGCGGCACGGCCGTGCAAGCTGCCTTTGCCGTCTTTGAAATCGTTGCCCATCTGGCGCAAGTCGCGCTCGAACGCGTCGTTGTCGCGTACCGGTTCGAACTTCTGCGAATCCTTATCGCGCAGATGAATCGCGCCCTCGATGATGCCCACCGCTAGCATCGGCCGCAGATCGGGTAGGAAATGCACTTCGCCGGTGACTTCGACATCACCGGAGCTCACCCGAACATGCGCGTCGCCCGGCTCGTACGGCGCCAACAAATTGAAGCACGCTTGGCCATCCTCGACGACGATTTGCTGCGCCGGTTCCAACTTATCGCGATCCACCAACTGAAGGCGACCGTGCGACGTTTCCACCGTCACTCGGGTCGGCGCCGCAATCGGATTGCCGGCCGCATCGAATAGGCGCACGCCGATCTGCAAAGCAGCTTGTCCGTCCGCCGGCGCGCTATCACGAGACACCGCCATTAGGATACGTCCGTCACGCGGCAGCGCGTCCGCGCGGTTCGCGGTGACCAAACCTTCTTCCGCCGCAACCGGCAAATTGCTGGTACGGCTGGCGAGCGGCGGCACCTCGCTCTCCGGGAACGCCTTTGCCAGCACTTCGCAGGTTGCCGCTTGCGTGCTCTGCATGCGCCGCGGCATCACACCCAACTCTTCGTGCCGCATCGCGGGCTGCTCGGGCACCGGCAAAGGCTCTGGCTGCGGTGCGTGTTCTACGCCGAGCACGATGCTGTGCGACATGGCCAACACATGACCTTCTGCGGCCAACATCAGCTCCGAGTTACCTAAGGAACTGGGCGCCGTCGCCGCGCCGCTATTCGCCAGCATGAGCGTCGTCGCCAGCGAATCGCTCGAAACAACTTCGCCGCGCGCCGCTCGTGCCGCTATTTGCAAGTCGTCCACATCGCGCAGCATGCGGCGATCCAGCGCCAATCGGATGCCGCCTTGCAACTCCTGGCTAGATACGGCGAGTGCACGGGCCTCCCCGGCTAAGGCGTTTGCCGCACAGGCTTGCGCCAGCGCGAATGCGATCAGTGTCAGCCGTGGCGCAGGCGAGCGTCGATTTGCTCTCATCGCTCACTCTCCTTGCGGCAGCTTGGCGCACTGTTGGGCGCGCACGGCGGTTGGCGCGGCGGTGCCTTCACCGGCCGCTTCGAATCGAATATGACCGGCTTGTCACTGCGCTCGCGCCGCGGCGGCTGCACGGCGCCTTGATCGCTCGGCTGAATGGTGTGCTGCACGCCGCCGGCCTTTTCGACTTCAGGCGCGGCGATTTCGCCTTGACTGCGGCGCGCCTTGACTTGATCGAGCACCGTCTGAGAGCAAGATCCCTCGGCAAAATCGGCGCGATGCAACTCGCCGAACTTGAGATCGACGAAGCGGCTGCCCGCATCGCCGGCTTGGCGATTGGAGATGGTCGCCAAGCGCGAACCCACCGGCAGTGTGCTCTTGTCGACTTTCAGCACATGCGTGATCGGCTTCAGACCGCATATTGAGTATTTGCCCTCGACGTCAGAGATCAAATACGTGCCCGTTTCAAAGTACATGCGCACACCCGGGATGCCCAATTCTTCTTTGTCCTGAATCTTGTTGCCGTTACAGTCGACGTAGATCTTGCCGATTACGCATGCTTCTTCGCCGAATACGCCGCCGCTCACGCGCACCCGGGCGCGCGCCTCGTTCGACTGCACTACGCCCGTCGATGCGCGCGCGCGGTTGATACCATCGCCTTGCTGCGAGCCGACGCCCAGACGCACGCGGTAAGTCAGCACCGCTGTGGAATTTGCCGCCAGCGTGCCCAGCGCAAAGCGCAGCTGCGGCCCCGGCCGCCCCGTTGGGTTGGCGAGTGCGCTTGCCGTGGCCGCGCCGAGTTGCAAGCGCGCGGTGCCGTCGATAAAGCGGAAGCCTGCGGGCAAACGATCGTCGACGATGACATTGCCGAAACCGGCCCCGGACTGATTGGTGACGCGGATGGTGTACTTGACGCTGTCACCGATCTCCGCCAACTCGCGGTCGACGGTCTTCTGGATGAACAGTAAACCGCTCGCGCCGGCGGCCGGGTCAACCGGCAGATGGTTGAAGATAATCCCCGCAATCGCCGGACCCAAGCGCAGCGACAGGTAGTAGGTCGGGTTGCTGATCGTTCCGGGGGGTGCACCGGTAACACCCGTTTGTGCCTCGAAATTCGCACCCGCGCCGCCCGGCGGCGTGAACGGCCCTGCCTGCGCAGGAATAATGGCCGAAGGCGATATATACGCAGCCGGTGGTGTCACGCTGAGCGTGAAGTTACAGGTGGAGGCGAACAGCGGCGACAGCAAAAACTGATAGAAGCCGTCTGCGCCCACCGTCATCGACGCGGCGTTGCCGCTGATCGCATAACCCGGGCCGCCGACCAGATGCACCGCCGGATTGAACGCGCAGGCCGGCTCCGGCGTCAGCGTCACGACCGAGTTGGGTACCACAGTGCGATTGATGGCGTCGTACACCACCCCGGATGGATCGATCGGCAAGCTCTGCTGCGTCAAGTTGTCACCCGGCTGCAGATTGATACTGAGCGAGGTGCGGCCTGGGTCGACGCTCGAACGCGAGCCGGCCTGGGTTGTCGTTAGCGAAGACACTCCGGTGGCCGGTGTGCCGCCGCTGCCGTTCGCACCAGCCTCGCGCGTGACGGGCGTGCCGTAAGAAATACCGTTGCTCGGATCGACAAAACGCAGGCTCAGATCGGTGAAGGGCGCGACGCCGGTAAAGTTGTATTGCCCGCTTGCATCCGTTGTGGTTTGCTGCAGCACCGATCCGCTGCTGGGATCGACCAGCTCGACGCGCCAATTCGCAATCAAGCGCTCGCCGGCGTCATAGTTGCGGTCGTGATCGGTATCCACCCAAACTCGTCCCGCGACGTTCGCCGGCTGCACCACCGTCACCGTAATATTCGCTACGTTCGACGCCGTGCCGTTGGCGTCGTTGATGGTGTAAGGAATCGTCGACGTTCCGGTAAAACCGTTGACCGGTGTGAAGGTGACGCGGCCGGTCGAGTTGTCGAGCGTGAAAGTCCCCTCCCCGGGCACGGTGCGCGCGCTCTGTTGCCCCGGCGTGGATGGGTCGAGATCGATACTGGCGGGATTGAGCGCCACGCTGCCGCTGGCGGCGTCGTTGCCGGGAACGTTCAACGTTACCGGCGTATTCAGCGGTGTAGTGGCGCTATCGTCGCGCGCTACCGGTCCGCTGCGAATCACGACCGTTAGGTTCGCAACGTTGGACGTGCCGCCGATGCTGTCTTGAATAGTGTAAGGAATCGTCACCGTGCCGATGAAGTTGTTGACTGGCGTGAAAGTGACGATGCCGGTCGTGGTGTTCAGCGTGTACGTGCCTTGCCCTGCGACCGCGAAAGTCGTTTGCTGCCCCGGTGTCGAAGGATCGAGATCGATGCTGGTCGGCACCAAAAACGCACCGGCGGTCGGCGTGTCGTTGCCCGCTGCGTTGAGCGTCACCGGGGTGTTGAGCGGTGTCGTCGTCGCGTCGTCGTTCGCCGCTGGCCCGCCGACGATATCCACCGTGATATTGGCGATGTTCGACAAACCGCCGGCGGAGTCTTGAATGGTGTACGGAATAGTTACTGTGCCGGTGAAACCTGTTACTGGCGTGAACGTGACTTGTCCAGTGAGCGGATTTAGCGTGAACGTCCCCTGGCCAGGCACGGTGCGCGTAGTTTGCTGTCCCGGCGTCGACAGATCGAGATCGATGCTGCCCGGCACCAGCGTGCGCCCGCCCGGCGCGCTGTCGTTGCCCGGAATATTCAACGTGACCGGTGTGTTCAGCGGCGTGCTGGCACGGTCGTTGGCCGCCACTGGCGCCGCAGTGACTTCACCGAAATTGTTGCTGTTGCCGGTGACGCCTTGGCCCAGGGTGATAGCGCTGATCGCGTTCACGCCTGCCGTGCCGCTCGCCTGAGTGCCGACTGTTGTTTGGCCATTGCCGAAGCCGGCAGGCTGCGTTTCCGTGATGGTGTACGAGCCAGGACGCAGATTCGGCAATGCGTATTGACCAGAAGCGTTAGTCGTCACACCGGTATTCACCGCGGCGCCGAGATCATCGGTGCCGGTCAACGTGATGGTGACGTTATTGATGCCCGGCTCGCCGCCGCCTAAGGCGCCGTCGTTGTTGTTGTCTTGATAGACCGTGCCGCTCAGCGTGGAGAGTGTGATGACGCCTGCGCCGATAGTCGCATTCACCGTGCCGGCGGCCAAGCTCACCGTCTGCGAACGACCGACACTCGCGCCGGAGGCAGTCGCATCGCTGTCGCTCGCATCGTTGCCGACGTTCGCACGCGTAAACGCACTTGCCACGGGCAGGCTACTGAACACAACGTAGTAATCGCCCGGGGTCAAACTGGTGAAACTCCAGTTGCCGCTGGCGTCGCTCGCCACCGGCGCGCCGACTTGCGCGCTAGTAGTGGCGTTGAACAAAGTAACCGTTACCCCGGCCAAACCCGGTTCGCCCGGGTCTTGCTGGCCGTTGTTGTTCAGATCGCTCCAGACAAAGTTGCCGATGGTCGCCGTGGTGCTGGAGGTCTCGCCGAAATTGTTAGCCGTGCCGGTGACGCCCGCGCCGAGCGCGATCGCGGATATCGCGTTCGCGCCCGCGCTACCGCCTTGCGCGCCGACCGTGACTTGGCCGTCGTTAAACCCGACCGGCTGCGTTTCAGTCAGCGTGTAGGCGCCTGGGCGCACGTTGCTGAATGTGTACACACCGGAGGCGTTGCTCGTTGCGGTTCGATTCACTGCCGCGCCGAGATCGTCGGTGCCGGTGAGCGTGATGGTGACATTGTTGATACCTGGTTCGCCGGCAGTGAGCGAGCCGTTCAAGTTGTTGTCGATGTAGACGGTGCCCGCCAGACTCGACAGCGGCACCAGGCCCGCGTCCAAGTCGGCGTTGGAGCCGCCGGCAGCGAGCGTGAAATTGGGCGTGCGCCCGATGTTCGCGCCGCTCGGGGCAGCGTCGCTGTCGAGCGCGTCGTTGCCGCCTTGATCGGCGCGCGTGAATGCGAGGCCTGCCGGCACGGTGCTGAACACGACGTAGTAAGTCCCCGCGGTGACCCCGGCGAAGCTGTAGCCGCCGGTACCGTCGGTCACCACCGGCGCGCCGATCTGCGTATTGCCCGCATCGAACAAGCTTGCGGTTACGCCACTGACACCGGGTTCACCGACATCCTGAATACCGTTGCCGTTGTTATCGCGAAACACCAAGTTGCCGATAATGGCGCCGGTCTCGCCGAAGTTGTTACCGGTGCCGGTGACGTTTTGGCCGAGTGCGATTGCGCTGATCACATTCACCGCGCCGGTGCCGCCCTGCGTGCCGACGCTAGTTTGGCCATCGCCAAAACTGGCAGGCTGCGTCTCGGTAAGGGTGTAGTTGCCGGGTCGCAAATTGGAGAAGGTGTACACACCCGATGCATTCGTTGTCACCGGCTGATTGACGACGCCACCGAGATCGTCTGTCCCGGTCAGCGTGACCGTGACGTTGTTGATGCCCGGCTCCCCGCCGGTAAGCGAACCGTTGGTGTTGGTATCGACGTACACCGTGCCGGCAAGACTCGATAAACGCACCAAGCCTGCGTCGATGTCGTTGTTGCTGCCGCCCGCGGCGAGCGCGAAGGAGCCGGTGCGTCCTGGAGTTGCCCCGGTCGGTGCGGCATCGCTGTCGAGCGTGTCATCGCCGCCTTGGTCTTGGCGCGTAAACGCGGTGCCGGCGGGCGCGACGAATTCGACGAAATAATTGCCCGGCGCGAGGCCGGCGAACGAGTAGGTGCCGCCGCCACCGGTGGTGGTCGTGGCCAGTTGTGCGCCGCCGGAATCGAGCAAGCGCACGGTAACGCCGCTAACGCCGGGTTCGCCGCCGTCTTGCACACCGTCGCCGTCGTCATCGCGGAACACTAAGTTGCCAACGGTGCCACGCACCACATTCGAAGTCGCTTGGCCGGTGTTGTTACCGGGCGTGCGGTCGATTTCATTCACCACCGTCGCGGTAGCGCTGTTGACTACGGTGGCAGGCGTATACGGATTGCTGAGCTGCACGCGCAGCGTGTAGGTCGTGTCGTTGCCCGGTGCTGCTGCGTTAAGCGTGCCCAGCGTGCAAGTGATTGTGCCGCTCGCACCTACCGCCGGCGTGGTACAGCCGGCGCTCGGCGTTATCGAGACAAACGTGGTACCTGCCGGGAGTGTATCGCTGAGAGTCGCACCGGTGCTTCCTGCCGGCCCATTATTGGTGACAGTAATAGTGTAATCGTACTGGCTGCCAGCGTTCACCGCGGGCGGAGCGGTCTTGGTCGTGGCCAAATCGGCGAGCGGGCGCGCAGTGGTCGGCTCGGTTTCGCTGTTGTTGCCGCTCTGCGGATCGGGCTCGGTCGCACTCACCGTTGCGGTATTGAACTTGGTGCCGGCCGCATCGGCGCGCAGCGTGTAAGTCAGCGTCGCGCTGGCGCCGTTGGCGAGGCTGCCGAGGTTGCACGAAATGGTGCCTGCGGTTGCGTTCAGGGCCGGCTCGCTGCACGTTCCTTGCGTAACGGTAAGGCCGCCTTGATAACTAAAAGTCGCCGTGGATGCCGGCGTTGCCGCCGGAAACACGTCGTTGATCGCCACGTTGGTGGCGAACGAGGGTCCGTTGTTGTTAACCACGACCGTGTACGTCACCGGTTCGCTGACACCAACCGGGTCGGGCGAATCGGTCTTGTTGATGATCAAATCGGCGCTTGCGGTCGTCACCGGCGTTGAAGTGGACGCGGTGTTGTTGCCGCCGACTAACTCCAGCGTCGTCGTGGAAATGCTGACGTTGTTATCGACATTGCCGCCCGCCGCCGCCGTGAGCGGGCGCACCACCACGTTGACCGTCTGCTGCGCGCCGGAGGCGATGCTCGCCCACGAGCAAGTCAGCGTCGCGCCGGTGCTGCCGACCGCCGGCGAGTTGCAGCTGCCGCCTCCGCTTGGCGCGCGCGATACGAATGCGGCGTTCGCCGGCAGCGTATCGGTGATTTGCACCGTGCTGGCCGTCGACGGACCGTTGTTGCGCGCGGTGACCACATAAGTCAAGTTGGTGCCCGCCTGCACCGGGGACGGACTCGCCGTTTTCAGCGGCTGCACGTCGGCCACGGCCGTGACGGTGCTGGTGACGGAATTGCTGTTGTTGCCTTGCGTGCCGTCGCCGATGTCGGGCGAGCGCACCGCTGCCGTATTGGAACGCGAACCGGTGGTGGCGATGGACGGACGCACCACCACCGTCACCGTCGCCGTTGCGCCGTTGTTGATCGTGCCGAGCGCGCACGACAAATTCACCGACGGCCCCGCAGTCACGCCGGAGGGCGTGCAAGTGCCCTGGCTGGGGGTAGCGGACTGAAAGCCGCCGGTCGTGATCAAGCTTGCGAGCGCATCGGTCAGCGTCACATTGGTGGCGGCATCCGGGCCGTTGTTGCGCACCGTGATGACATAGGTCAAGTCTTCCCCCGCGTTGACCGGGTCAGGGTTGGCGGTCTTGCTCACCAGTTCCAGATCCGCGTTGGTCGCCGTCGCCAGCGTCGACTGCGAGCCGCTGTTGTTGGCGGCATTGGGATCGCCCAAGGCGCTGTCGGTGGCGACGCTCGCGCTGTTGCTCACCGTTCCCGCGCTGGTGATACGTGCCGGCACCGTGATACCAGGCGCGTTGGCGCCGCTGTTGATCGTCGTGCCGGTGCGCGTGCAGGTAATCGCAGCGCTGGCGAGCGGGAAACCGGCGTTCGGCGTGCAACTCCAGCCGGTGCCGGTCGGCGTTGCGGTCAATTCGACGTTCGCGGGTAGCGTATCCGTGACAGTGAGCGTATCGCCAACTGCCACGGCCAGCGGCCCGTTGTTGGTTACGGTCAGCGTGTAGTTGAAAGCTTGGTTGACCACCACCGGGTCGAGCGAATCGGCCTTGGCAATGCTCAAATCGGTGCCGGTGGCGACGATGTTGACGTTGATCGAACCGGTGTTGTTCGCTGGCGTCGGATCAGTTTCCGGCGCGGCAATCGAAGCGCTGTTCGGCACCGTGTTGGCGACGGTGTTGGCCGTTGCCACGATGGCGATGGTCGGCATGTTGGTGAAATTGGTGCTGAACGGACCGGCGCGCGTACAGGTCACCGTCGGGGCGGCGAAGGCACAAGTCCAGCCGGTGCCGTTCGCAGATACGAAGGTAAAGCGCGCATCCAGCGTATCGGTGACGGTAATGATGCCGCTGCCGGTGCTGCCCGCAGGCACGCCGCCGTTCAGGCGCGGCGTTAGCGTGAACGTGACGTTTTGCCCCTGCGGCACATTGGTCGGCGCGGCGCTCTTGGTAATTGAAACGTCCGCGCTGCCGCCGCCCACCGTAGTATTTGCCACGGCGGTGTTGTTGTTCGGATCGCCGTCGCCGACTGAGCCGGCTACGGCGAACGATCCCGAGATGGTGCCGCCGACATTGCCCACGGCCGGAACCGTCAGCGTGGGCGCCACGCCGCTGACCGCGACTGCGCCGGTGCGCGTGCAACTGATCGAACCGCTGGAGCGCGGGTAACCGGTGTTGGGTGTGCAACTCCATCCCGTGCCGGTCGGCACGCTGGTGATGGTCGCGCCGGCAGGCACGTTGAAGGTTACAGTCTGGGTGTCGCTGCCGCCGTGCGCGCTCGGTCCGTTGTTGGTAACGACGAGGGCGTACGAATACGCCGTCCCGGCCGCTACCGGATCGGGGCTGTCGTTCGCCGCCACGGTCAAATCGGCGCCGGCGTTAACGGTGGTCGTTTGGATGTTGTTGGTGTTGTTGCTCGAATCGGGATCGGCCGTGGTCGCCGTTGTATCGACCTCGTTGCTGGACACACCCTGCGCATTCAAGCGCACTTGCAAGGCCACCAAGACTTCGTCCAGAGGTGCGATCGTTCCCAGTGCGCAGGTGAACGTGCCGGCGCTGGGCGCGCCGCAACTGCCCGCTGAGGGTACGGCGCTCACAAACGTGGAACTGGCAGGCAGCGTGTCAGTGAGCTGCACACTGACCGCGCTGTTTATCGCGCTGTTGTTGGTAACGCGGATGTTGTAGGTAAAGATGCCGCCGGCGGGGCCGGGGTCGGGCGTGTCGGTTTGGTTAACGACAACGTCGGCTTGCGCGAATGCGTTCTGGCCCGCACCTGCGGCGAGCGCGAACAGCACCAAGCAAAGAAACGCCTGCAAGAACGTGAAAGCACGCCCACCGTGCGTGGCGCGGCAATGGAATCTCACTTCCCTCTCCCCCCAACTTCCCCGAGGCCGCGGAGATCAAGCGCAGCGGCCGAAGTGCGGATTGTAGCCAGATGACATAGGCAGAAGTCAACGATAAGTTCTGCAAATTTAAGTTTCGCAACAACGTGGCATGATTAGTATTCGCTCGGAACTCAGATTGGTTCTAATTGGCGCAGTTATACTCACGACCGTAAGCTCCGCTTGCAATGCCACCCCTACTGGTTTGGGATCACGGGAGTGCCCCCGGCGGCGGCGCATCGGCTTGACAAACCGGATACCCAAACCGAAGATGCGGCGGCGTTTTTATCATCGAGCTTGCCGTGCGCAAGCAGCCGCGCACCCGTGCGGGGCCGAGACATAATCAACAGGGAGATTCCCGCATGACTCAAGAATTTTCGCGCCGTCGCTTCTTGCAAACCACCGGCACCACCGCCATCGCGGCACCGCTCGGATTGCTCGCCCCGCGTGGGCACGCCGCCGCCGGCACGCTCACCATCGCTTATAACGTCGCGCTGCCGTCATGGGATCCCACCACCGGGGCTTCGGCCGTCAACCCGACCATTCAGTCGATCTACAAGGCGGTGTTCGACAGCTACATCGACCAAAATCCGAATCTCTCGTTCAAGCCCGGCATCCTGACCAAGTGGGGCTGGAACGCGGACAAAACCAAGGTCATGCTCACCGTGCGCGAGAACGCCTTCTGGCACGACGGTTCGCCGGTCACCGCCGAAGATGTCGCCTGGTCGCTGGAACGCGCGGGCGACCCCAAAGGCGGCAACCCGATTCAATTCGTCTGGGGCAAGATCGGCAACTTCAAGATCGAAGGCAACACCGTCACGGCGGACGTCAAAGAATTCGAGCCGACACTGTTCCCGTGGATGGCGTTCCTGACTGGCTATTTGCTGCCGAAAAAAGCCTACATGGCTGCCGGCGCAGAGGGCTGGGAAGGCAAACCGATCGGCAGCGGCCCATACATGGTCGACAAATTCGAGCGGAATGGATTTGTGCGCCTGAAAGCGTTCCCAAAATACTGGGGGCCGAAACCGGCGTTCGAAACCGTCATCATCAAGTTCGTGCCGGATGCGATGAGCCGCGTCGCCGAAGTCGAAACCGGCGCGGCCGACCTCACGCTGGAAATTCCGTACGAGGAAATGAAGCGGCTGAAGGGCAAAGGCTTGCAAGGCGGCGCGCATCCCGTTTCCGATATCGGCATGATCTTCCTGACCAGCAAAGACATCATGCTCGACGCCAACGTGCGCAAAGCCATGGCGCACGCGATCGACAAGAAAGCCATCGTGCAAAAACTGCTGCTCGGCAACGCCACCGCCATCGACACACTACAGGCGCCGCAATACATGGCGTTCGACAAGTCGATCAGCGTCAAATACGACCCGGCATTGTCAAAGCAACTGCTCGCGCAATCCGGCTACTCGCCCGCCAAGCCGGTCAAGTTCAAGATGCAAACCACGCGCGGCTTCAAGCCGAAAGATTTCGAAATGGTGCAAGCCATCGCCGGCATGTGGCGCAAGGTCGGCATCGAAGCGGAAATCGAAGTCTACGAAATCGCCAAGCACTACGAGCTACGTGCGCAGCACGCGCTGGCCCCCGCAGCGTTCTATAACTGGGGCAATTCCATCGGCGATCCGTCCACTTCTACCGGCTTCGCCATGTTTACCCATTCGCCCCACTCGGCGTGGAAAACCAAAGACGTCGACGATCAAATCGGCCCGCTGTGGGGCGAGAAAGACGAAGCCAAGCGCATCGCTGGTTATAAAAAGGTCGACCGCTACATCGCCGAGAACGCAATGGTGATCCCCCTACTTCAGTATCACCAGCCGGTGGTGTACCGCAAAGGGCTCAAGTTCACGCCGCACACGGCGGGGTTTGTGTTGCCGCAGAATATTGCGCCGGCGTGAGCGAGGATAGTCGCGTGCATTCCCGCCGCGCATTTCTACATCAGCTTAGCGCGGCGGGCGCCGGAGCTTGGCTCAGCGCACTGCTGCGCAGCCCCGCCGCATTCGCGCAATCCAACCAGACGCTCACCATCGCCTACCACACCGCGCTGCCGGGCTTGGATCCGACCAACAGCCCGCAAACTTCCAATCCGGCGGTGCAGTCGATTTTCAAAGCGATTTACGATCAATACGTCGAGCAGAATCCTGACTTGACGCCGAAGCCGGGCATCTTGACGAAGTGGGGCTGGAACGCCGACAAGTCGGGCTTGATTCTGACGCTGCGCAAGGACGCGTACTGGCACGATGGTTCGCCAGTCACACCGGAAGATCTGGTGTGGTCGCTCGAGCGCGCGGGCGACGAGAAGAACACCAACCCGATGCAGTTCACTTGGAAAAAGCTCGGCAACTTCAAGATCGACGGCTACACCGTGACGGCGGAAATGAAAGAGTTCGAACCGGCGATGCTGAAGTGGCTGCTGATGCTGACCGCCTACATCATGCCGAAACACGCCTACACCGCCGCGGCGCCAGGCGCGTGGGATGCGCGCCCGATCGGCAGTGGGCCTTACATGGTGGAGAAGTTCGAGCGCAACGGTTTCATTCGCCTCAAAGCATTCCCGAAGTACTGGGGGCCGAAGCCGGCGTTCGACACCGTCATCTTCAAATTCGTGCCGGAGGCGAGTTCACGCGTCGCGGAAATCGAAAGCGGTGCGTCGGACTTGACGCTGGAAGTGCCGTATGACGAGTACGACCGCTTGATCAAGAAACCCGGTTTGGCCGGCGCGATGACGCCGATCTCGGACATCGGCATCATCTTTTTGAGCAACCGCGGCGCAATGCTAGACAAGAACGTGCGCTTGGCGGCGGCGCACGCGATTGATAAGAAGGCGCTGGTGCAGCGTTTGCTGCGCGGTTACGGCGTGCCGGTGGATACCATGCAAGCGCCACAGTACGACGCCTACGACACGAGCATTCGCGTCGCCCACGACCCGGCGCTCGCGCGCGAGCTGCTCGCCAAGTCAGGCTACTCGGTAGATAAGCCGGCGCGCTTCGTCGTTCAAACCACGCGCGGCTATAAGCCGAAAGACTTCGAGATGATCCAAGCGATCGTCGCGATGTGGAAGAAAGTCGGCATCGACGCGAGCATCGAAGTCATCGACGTCACGCGCCACTTCGAATTGCGCATGCGCCACGAACTGGCGCCGGCCGCGTTCTACAACTGGGGCAATTCCGCCGGCGATCCGTCGATGTCCACCGGCTTCGCCATGTTCAGCCATTCGCCGCACTCGGCGTGGAAGAGCAACGATGTCGACAAACTCATCGGCCCCTTGTGGGTGGAGAAAGACGAAGCCAAGCGCATCGCCGGCTACAAGGCCGCGGATCGCTACATCGCTGAGCAAGCCTACGCGATCCCGCTGCTGCAATATGCGCAGCCCGTGGTGTACAAGAAAACGCTGAAGTTCACGCCGCACATGGGCGGGTTCGTCTTGCCGCAGGCGATGCGACCGGCATAGTAGGCACAGGATACGGTTGCAACCCAACACCAGACTCATTGGTGAGAGCTATGTAGGGCGGGTACCACCCGCCGATCGTACAACCGGCGGGTGGTACCCGCCCTACAAGTTCTTCGCTTCATGAACCGCGCGTTCCTCCTCAAGCGCCTGCTCCTCGCGATCCCGACACTGTTCGGCGTCGCCGTGATTGTCTTCGTCCTGCTGCGCGTCGTCCCCGGCGATCCGATTTCGATGATGCTGCCGCCCGGCGCGAAACAAGAAGACATCGTACGTTTGCGCGAACTGTACGGGTTGAACGAGACCATCCCCGCGCAATTCGCGCGTTGGCTCGGTGACGCGGTGCGTGGCGATTTCGGCACCTCCATCAGCCTGCGCGAAGATGCGCTCAAGCTCGTGCTCTCGCGCTTGCCCGCGACCTTGGAGTTGGTGTTGCTCGCGCTCGTCATCGCCGTGACCACGGGCGTATTGCTTGCCGTCGCCGCCACCCGCTCGCGTGGACGCTGGCTCGAAAACGCGATCGACGCCAGCGTCGGCATCGTGCAAGCGATTCCCGATTTTCTCTGGGCGCTGCTGCTGATCCTCACGCTCGGCGTGCTGCTGCCGTGGCTGCCGATCTCCGGCCGGCTCGACCCGCGCAACGAGTTCGAGTTCCGCTCGCAGTTCTACCTGCACGAAAGCCTGCTGCGCGGCGAGTTCGAGCTATTCGCACAACTTCTGCGCCATGCCATCTTGCCCGCACTCGCGCTGGCGCTGCCACTTGCCGCCGCCATCACGCGCGTGCTCAAGGGCTCGCTCATCGACGCGCTCGGGCAAGACTACGTGATGCTCGCACGCGTCAAAGGCTACTCCGCCGCCCGCGTCATCTGGCGCGTGGCGCTGCGCAACGCCTTGATTCCGACAGTCAGCTTAGCCGCAGTGCAGTTCACCTTTCTCGTCGGCGGCACGGTGCTAGTTGAGCATATCTTTTCCTACCCGGGGATCGGCGGACTCGCCATCAACGCAGTGATTCAACGCGATCTGCCGCTGATTCAGTGTTTGGTGCTGACCTTCGCCGTGTTGTTCATGCTGGTGAATCTGCTGACGGATTTTTTGTATACGCGGTTGGATCCACGCGTGCGGCAAGCCTAATGATGACTCGACTGCAACGCCTGCGCGATCACGCCCATTCCAGCCTTCTCCCGCACGCGCAGACGAGCGAGGCTCGGGCTGCGCCCGCCCTTGCGTTGGGGAAGGAGAGTCCATGAGCGGGCGCCTGATTTTCGGCACAGCCATTGTCGCGGCAGTAGTCATTTGCGCGCTCTTTGCTCCATTGCTCAGCCCCCACGACCCCCTCGAACAAGACCTACTCAACACCTTCGCTGCACCGTTCTGGCGCGAAGCCCACGAGGCCACCTTCGCCCTCGGCACCGACAGCCTCGGCCGCGACACCCTATCGCGTTTGATACATGGTGCGCGCGTCGCGCTGATCGTCGCGCTAGTTGCTGCTACGCTCGCCGCGCTGCTCGGCACGTTCTTGGGACTCATCGCCGGCTTCTTCGGTGGATGGATTGACAGTGTTATCTCGCGCTTGGTGGATATCTGGATGAGCTTTCCGCCGGTGCTGCTCTCCATCGTGCTCGGCGCGATGCTCGGCGGTGGTTTGCTTACGGTCATCATCGCCATCGTCGTCATCGACTGGACGCGGTTTTGCCGAGTGGTGCGCGGCGAGGTGTTGGTACAGCGCGAGTTGGATTACGTCGCTGCCGCGAAGATCGTTGGGCTTAGGCCGTGGCAGATTCTGTGGCGAGAAATCTTGCCCAATGTCGCACCGCTGTTGCTGACTTTGCTGACGTTGGAGATGGGCATCGCCGTCGTGGTCGAAACCATTTTGAGCTTCGTTGGGCTGGGGATGTCCTCGGGCGCATCGTCCTGGGGCAGCATGATCGCCGACGGACGCAGCTATATCAATCAGGCATGGTGGCTGCTCGCGCTGCCGGTCGCCTGCGTTATTTTGGTGGTACTCGGATTCAACGCTTTTGGCGACGGCTTGCGCGATCGGCTCGATCCGCTGCGGCGCGGGCGGGGCCGCTGATACGCACATGAGTGCTTTGCTTGAAATACGCGATCTTCGTCTCGCCATCGGCGCAACACCGATTTTGCGCGGCGTTGATCTGGCGCTTGCTCGCGGCGAAGTGCACGGCTTGGTCGGCGAATCCGGCGCGGGTAAGAGCATGGTGGGGCGCGCGGTACTCGGGCTCATCCCGGAAAAAGCGCGTGTCACGCAGGGCAGTGTGCGCTTCGAGGGACGCGAGCTTTTATCGCTCACCGAACGCGAGCGCGCCCGCCTGCTCGGCCGCGATCTTGCGCTGATTCCGCAGAACCCGATGACGGCGCTTAATCCGGTGCAGCGCATCGAAGGTCAGCTTACCGACGTCATGCTGATGCACCTGGGCATCGGTGCGCGCGAAGCAAGGCAGCGCGCTTTAGAACTCCTCAACGACGTGCACATGCGCGAGCCGGAGCGCGTCATGCGCCAGTACCCGCATCAGCTTTCCGGTGGTATGCGTCAAAGAATCTGTATCGCCATCGCCTTCGCGTGCAAACCAAATTTGGTGATCGCCGATGAGCCGACTACGGCATTGGATGTGACGGTGCAGAAACAAATCTTGCGCTTGATTGAGGAAATGCGTTCTCGGCACGGCACGGCGGTGCTGTTTATCAGTCACGATCTCGGCGTGGTCGCCAAGATCTGCAGCAGCGTTAGCGTGCTGCACGCAGGCCGCGTCCTCGAGCATAACGACACTGCGACTTTGTTCGCTCAACCGCAGCACGAGTACACGCGCGCACTGCTGGCGGCCACGCCGCGCCATGATCGGCCGGGAGATTCTGTGCAGCCGCTGCCGCCGCAACTGCAGGAGCGTTTGTGGCGCGAGGCGCAAGATTGCGGACAACAAAGGCGCTAGCGCATGCAGCTGCTTGAAGTCACCCATCTGCGTCTTTTGCTGCCCGACCGCTCGACAGCCCCCGCCTTCCGCCGCGCCCCGCGGGTTGAGATCTTGAAGGGCGTGAGCTTCACGCTGGAGCGCGGCGAATCGCTCGCCATCGTCGGCGAATCGGGCTCGGGCAAAACTTCGCTAGGCCGGGCACTGCTTCGCCTGTACGAGCCAACGGCCGGCAAGATCGTGTTCGACGGCAAGGACATTACGCATTTGGCCGAACGGGCGCTAGCTTCGTACCGCGGCCGCGCGCAGATGATTTTCCAGGATCCGCAGTCGGCGCTTAATCCGCGCCATCGCGTCGGGCAAATTCTGGCGCAGCCCTTGTTGGCATACGGCTACGCTGCCGATGCGCGGGCCGCGCGTGCGGAGGTCGGTAACCTGCTCGAACGGGTCGGCTTGCCGCGCGCTTTCGCTGCGCGCTACCCACATGAGTTGTCCGGTGGCCAGCGCCAGCGGGTGGGCATCGCGCGCGCGATCGCGGTGCGCCCTACCCTCATCGTCGCGGACGAAATTACTTCGGGTCTGGACGTCTCGACTCAAGCACAAATCTTGTTGTTGCTCAGAGAGCTAACACGGCAAGACTCGCTTATCTTCATCAGCCACGACTTGTCGGTGGTGCGTGTGCTGTGCGACCGTGTGCTGGTCATGCGCGCGGGTGAAATTGTGGAGCAAGGTACGTGCGTGCAAGTGTTCGCACAACCGCAACACCCTTACACGCGCGCACTAATCGATGCAATTCCGCTACCGGAAATACAGCCCTACTGGTTGCGGCTAGACGCGCAGGCAGGCCTATACTCCAACCCCTAGTCACTCATGGGCTTTTTTCAGAGCTTTTCAACCCAATATAGATCCAATAGTATTCGCTAGTGCACTGAGCCTGAAGGTCGCAACAGAATTCACAAGATGCGCGATACTTTCAAAGTTGATAAGAGTGAAGAAATCGCTGCCAGGCGCGAAGCAAATTGCAGCCAGGTTGAACATCTGGCGAGAGTTTGCGACAAAGCATGGCGGCAATTCTAGTCACTTTAATGTTGCGAACTTCCGAATCAGGACACTAGATCGCGGATTTGCTGCCGTCGTTGTTGAGCTTATACAAATGCCAAGCCGCCTCGCCCGGCTTGCGGCATAGGCCGTAGTGAAACAAGCGCGTGTCTCGGCCCGGGATGTCAAATCGCGCATCGCGAAACCACACACAAGTGGCGGGATTGCCGCGCTCAATATGGTCGAGCATCGGAAAAGCCGCGAACCAGCGATAAAAACCCAACTCGCTGTGCGACCACGCTTCGCGCGCCAAGTTGCGCTCCGCTTCCACCGTGCCGAAACGCTCGATCACCTGCCATTGCGCATCGTGCAGCGGGCGATAACCAGCCGACAAGCGGCGGATGATGCTGTCATAAGTCGCTGCGGGAGGCGGTGTCTTCGCGCGCCTTAAGTTCACGTGTGCGACGCGGTACCGTTCACCCGCCGTCACGTAGACGCTCCAGTTGAACGGCGATAGGGGACGGGGCAGCGCCGCGACTTGATAGTCCGCCAGTCCTTGCGCCTGCGCGTATTGCTCGCCGAACGCGAGCGCTCGTTGCTGCTGTACCCATTGCAGCGCGACGTAGCCACACAGAATCGCCAACCCGGCTAGGGCGGGCAGTCGCGACGCCCGCCAAAGCATCGAACCCAGCAAACCAGCCAGAATGATGCCGGTGAACAGCAAGTCAATAATGAACGTCGTACCAAGCGCAAAGCGGTGGTTGGAAAGGGGCGCCAGCATCATGGTGCCGAAAGAAGTAATCCAATCGCCGAGTATGTGAATGCCGATGCCTAGGGCCAGCACCCCTAGATACGGGCGCACCCCGCGCGGGTCGCGCCGCAGCCGTGACAAGACCCACGCTAGCAGCAAGCTCCATAGCGGCAGCATCAACCAAGAGTGCGTTAGCCCGCGATGCTGCGTAATGTAGGTAATGGGCGAAACCCAGGTGAGGACGATATCGGTGTCAGGAAATGCAGCGGCTAGAAAACCCAGTCCCACGCGGGTGCGCAAGCGCAGTCCCGGCGCGGGACGCGCGGTCCGGTCTGCTCTTGACGGAGTGGCTTTGGCGGTGGCTCGCGCCAATAGCGCGCCGCTTAAGGCATGAGTCAGCGTATCCATCTTAACCCCGGTTATGCGCTTGGCCAGCCACGGTTCGCGGCGCCTGCGCGATTGACGCAACAAACGCGCTCATTGCCCCGAGTACAACCTCCGCTTGATCGCGATGCGGCGCATGGCGGCAGTTGGCGAGCCTGAGCAATTCGCAGCGATTTACCGCCTTTGCAATCGTCTCGATTTGCGCCATGCTACCGTACTCATCGTCCTCACCTTGAATAGCAAGTATCGGACAACCGATGCGCGGCAAAAATTCTTCGATGTTCCAAGCGCGAAACTCAGGCGCCAGCCAGATATCGTTCCAGCCCCAGAACGTCTTGCTGGCGTCTCGATGGTAGCGGCCGAGGCGCTGCGGCAAATCAGTGGTCTCGAATACTTGCTTGGCGGCGGCAATGCCGCGGATGGAAATATCTTCCACGAATACATGCGGGGCTTCCAGAATCAGCCCGCGGGGCTCGTGCCCGGAGCCGGCATAGATCAATGCGATCGAGGCGCCGTCGCTGTGCCCGACCAAAACCGGCGCGCGGACGTGCAGCTTTTGCAGCAGTTGCGGCAGCACTTGCTGCGCTTCGACGTGCATATACTCCACGCTGCGCGCTTCGGCCAGCACGTCCGAATTGCCGTAGCCATAGCGCGAATAGACTAACGCCCCGCAATCGGTCAAGCGCGCGAGTCGCTGCGGAAAATCGCGCCATTGGCCGATCGAGCCGAGCCCTTCGTGCAGAAATACGAGCGTTGGCCGGTCTGCCGCCGGCGGCGGCATCGAAACGTACTCAAGTTCACGGCCTTGGATGATGACGGTAGGCATAAGCTCAGACTAATGCAAAGCGCGCGAGTATAGTAATCTGTGGCCCCTCTACACAATCTTTTCGGAACGAAACAATGGCTTACCATGATTTCCCGCGCCCAAGCGCCGCATTGCTTGCTCGCTTCGACGACGTCACCAAAGCGTACAGCGCGTCGTGCATATTCGCCGACGTGATGCGCCGCGACAATGTCATGCACAGCGGCATGAAACCGATTTTCCGCGGCAAAATCACCGGCCCCGCCTTGACCGTGAAGCTCGCTAAAGGCGATCTGCAGGATCCGCTCATCGCACTGCACGCAGCGCAACCCGGTGACGTCGTCGTCATCGACGCCGGCGGCGAAACCGAAGTCTCGGTATTCGGCGGTTTGATGGGCAGCTTATTCAAGCAGTGCGGCGTGCGCGGAGCAATCGTCGAAGGCGCCTGCCGCGATATCGACGAGTTGCGCGACCTGCAATTCCTGCTGTTTTCGCGCTCGGTGACTGCGCGCGGGACACACACCATGTTTTCCAACCGCAAGGACGACGTCGAGTTGAACGTGCCGATCGTCTGTGGCGGCGTGACCGTGCGCCCCGGCGACATCATCGTTGCCGACGAGATCGGCGTGGCGGTAGTGCCGAGCGCGGATGCGCAGCGCGTAGTGCAGCTTGCGGCGGAACAGGCCGAGCGCGAGGAGAAAACGCGCAAGCGTATCGCCGAGGGACGAACCTTCGAGCAACTGCTCGAAGAATTCGGCCGCATCTGATCGCACTCGATGATTGGAATCGACTGGGGTACTTCGTCGCTGCGCGCTTACCGCGTCGACGAGCAAGGCGATTGCACCGACAAGCGCGATGCCGCGCTGGGCATCATGCAAGTCGGCAAAGACACGAGCTTTCCGGCCGCGCTGGAGAGCGTCGTCGGCGACTGGCTGGCCGCCGGGGAAACGCAAATCATCATGTCGGGCATGATCGGCAGCCGCCAGGGCTGGCTGGAAGTCCCGTACGTGCAATGCCCGGTGACCGAGCGCGAAATCTCGGAGGGAAGACGAGAAGTCACCTGGTCTGGCCTTCGCGCCACCATCGTGCCGGGGCTTGCCTGCCGCGGACCGAGCGGCGTGGTCGACGTCATGCGTGGGGAGGAAACGCAGATCATCGGCGCGATGCCCGGGTTGGGTGACGGCGAGCACTTGGTGTGCCTACCGGGCACACACAGCAAGTGGCTGGTGCTGCGCAATCGGCGTTTTGTGTCGTTCACCACGCACATGACGGGCGAGTTGTACGCACTGCTTAAGCAGCACAGCATCCTCGGGCGTTTAATGACCGATGCAGCCGCGCCGGCCACCCAGCTGAACGAGTATTTCGACAAAGGTGTGGAGCGCGCACGCGAACCAGGCGGTTTGCTGCACCATCTGTTCGGCGTGCGCGCTGAAGGCCTGTTCGGCAAGCTGCCGCACGAGGCCGCGAGCGATTACTTATCGGGCTTGCTCATCGGCCACGAAATTGTGAGCGTGCAGCCACCCGCGCGGATCATCATTCCATTGCTCGGTGCCGCTGCGCTCACCGCGCGCTATGTGCGGGCATTGACCGATCTCGGTTATCGTCCGCGCACACTAGACGAGGATTGTGCAATGCGCGGGCTGTATCGCCTGTGCACCGGGAAGGGCACGCGAATCTAGTACTGCGATCCACAAGTTTCGGAACATGCCTAAAGCGATCGATGCGGCCCGAGGGCGAGGCGCGAAGCGCAGTAATGTCCTTTATCGCGCGGATATGCAACGCTGCAGTCGTGGCGCAAGCGCGCGTGCTCATGGCGGAATTTGTCAGTCGCCGTGCTAGCCCACAATAACTTGGCTAGTTCCCGAGGCTCTAAATGGCTGGTTGAAGCCGCAATGCATGAGGCTACACCATTATCTCGCACGAGCTGCGAAGGTTAAGTTTGGGACACCACACTAGGGTTATTGGGACATGTTGAAAGTTTCACGCGATTTTTCGTCCTGGCTGGAAACGCTGCCGCTCGTGGCTATCCTGCGTGGCGTGCGACCACATGAAGTCGTCGCCATCGGCGAAGTGCTCGCAGAATGCGGCTTGCACATCATAGAAGTGCCGCTCAACTCGCCCGATGCGTACGCCAGCATTGAAGCGCTCTCGCTGCGCTTCGGTACCGGTTTGCTGATCGGCGCGGGTACCGTGCTGCGCACCGAACAAGTGGCACAGGTCGCCGATGCCGGCGGCAGACTGATCGTCATGCCGCACGCGGATGCCAGCCTTGTTGCTGCCGCAAAGGCACAGGGGCTTTACACCGTGCCTGGCTTCGCGACGCCAACCGAGGCGTTCGCTGTGCTTGCAGCGGGGGCAGATGCGCTCAAACTATTTCCAGCGGAAGCCAACCCGCCGCCCGTGCTCAAAGCCATGCGCGCTGTGCTGCCGAAAGACGTGCCGATTCTGCCGGTCGGCTCGATTACGCCGGCAAGCATGGGCGGGTATTTGGAAGCTGGTGCAAACGGCTTCGGCCTTGGCGGAGCGTTGTATCGTCCCGGTGACACACCTGACGCAGTTGCCGCCAAAGCCGTGGCCTTCGCTGAGGCGTTGGCGACAAGCTGAAATCCCTCACCACCGCCTCGCATCTCCACGGGGTATGGTCTCAACCGTGGCTTCTTACGCCATTTTTGATGCCTGACCGTCGTGAGTATTGGGCGGCGAAGCAGTCGTAGACGCGCCAATTCGCGGCCGTTGACACTGTTTCGCTTTCGGCCTAGCCTCTGCGTGTTTCGCCAAGTTGGAGCACCTTTGCAGAGTAATAGCCCGCCGCTGCCCAAGTGGCGGGACGTGATCAACAAACGTAAAGGAGGAGGAGCAGATGGAGTTCAATATCCTGCAGCACTTTAAGGGCTTGAAAGACATGCCCACCGACCCGTTCAATGGGGACGACATCGGTGCAGCCCTGTTCATGACAGGCGGCATGGGCGATAAGATTTCCGACAAAGTCGATGAAGGCGCGCGCAAAGTCGGGATGGATCGCCGTTCATTCATGAAGTCCGGCCTCGGTTTTTCCGCCGCGATGTTGGCGGCGAACGAAATCACTGGCATGAAGTTTTTTGAAGTCGAGAAGGCCGAAGCGGCCGATCTGGCTGCCAAGCAAGAAGCCATTCAAGTCGCACGCGCCAGCGCCGACTTCGTGGTCGACGTGCACACCCATGTCTGTACGCGCCCCGGCCACTACGAAGTGGGCAAGAACGCCACCGAGCGCGGCATGTGGTTCGTGCAATTGCTGGACGATCTCGGCAAAGCGTTTGGCCTTAAGAACGGCACGCGCGACATGAACATCGAGAACTACGGCAAGCTGATCCTGCAAGAAAGCGACACCACCGTCGGCATCTTCAATCCGTTCGGCTTCCGCGAGGATTACGGCGGGGAAGACATGATCCCGATGGCGTACCAAAAACAAGTGCGCGACAAGTGGCCGAAAAACACCATCATGCTGGCCGGCGGCTTGACGCCGAATCACGGGCTGGACGTAACGCTGGATCGTCTGCGCCAGTACGCGCAAGAAGACAAGATCTCCGGCCTCAAGCTCTACACCTTCGACTCGACGAAGAAAAAGGGCTGGTGGTTCGACGACGAGAAGCTCGCCTACCCGATGTGGGAAGAGTGCCGCAAGCTGGGCATCAAGAACATCGGCTGCCACAAAGGCATACCGTTCGGGCAGTTCTATGCGCGCTACGCTCACTGCGAAGACTTCGACGCCACGGCGGACGATTTCCTCGACTTGAACTTCATCGCCTACCACAGCGCTTGGCCGTATCACCAAGAGCTCGCGGCGATGAAAGGCTTCAAGCCGCAGCGCAAGAATCTGTACAGCGAAGTCGGTTCCACGTTCGCCGCGACCGTCACCAGCCGCCCGCTCGAGTGCGCCCATGTGCTGGGCACGCTGTTGCGCGACCTAGGTCCGGACTATGTGCTGTGGGGCACCGACTCGCTGCTGTGGGGCAACCCGCAATGGCAGATCGATGCGTTCCGCAAGTTCCAGATTCCCGATCAGTTGGTCGAGGGCCACGGCTATCCGAAGATCACCGACGAGATCCGTCGCAAAGTCTTGGGTGAGAATGCCGCGCGCATTTGGAACATCGATAAGAAGGCCGCAATGACCGCGAAAGCGGAAATTGTGAGCACGGCCCACGCCTAATCGAAGTTAATTCAAAACCGGGGCCGATTCGCGAGAGTCGGCCCTTTTTGCTGGAGGAGGCTGAAATGTGAAACGGGAAAAGTGAAATGTTGGTGCAAAGCGCACTAGATCTAACATTTCACACTTCACTTTTCACGTTTCACCAACAAATCAGATGCCCATCTACGAATACGCCTGTGACCCGTGCCTGACGATTTTTTCCACTCGTCACGGCATGAATGATCCGCGACCGAGCAAGTGCTGGAAATGCGGCGGCGAGCTGCGCAAAGTCATGTCAGCGCCAAGCTTGAATACCAAGAGATTCACCAGCCCGACCGAAGCCAAGTACGCCAACTTATCTGTCAGCGACGAAATCGGTAAGGAGAAGGAACTGCAAAAGGTCTACCAGCAGATTTGGGTGCCGCCCGAAGTGAAACACAGTCCATGGGATCATGACCATTGAACTAGCTTGCAGCCTCGGCGCGCTGCACGTCAGGTTGGGCGCCGTTAATCGGCGCAGGCGGGCGATCATCCGGCGTCGTAGCTGCTATTGAATTCGAAATACGTACTGAAAGTCCTTTGATACACCCCCGACTCGTGCGCCCTGGATGCGCACGTTGTATTGCACATTGTTCACCGTGCCTGCCACCTTCCATTGCATCGCATTGGGGATGCCGTAGCCGGAATAGTTCGCGCTTTGCTCCGTGACAGCGAGCGCCGCCCCGCCGGCATCGCGCACCTCGACCGTCGCGGCGGAGAAATCAACGGCACTGCTGCCGTTGGCAAACGTCCCGCTCTTATTCGCGAGCAGTGAGAACGACATGTACCAACCGTGCTTAAAGTAAGCACTCGGGTAGTCGCCCTCGGGGTAGGCGATGTATTCGATATTGGTGCTCGTCAGATCGGCAGATGGAAAACCGATCACTTTGAGCGACATGCCGGTGACGTTGCTCCACGGAGAACTCACGAGCGGCGTGCCGTCGACGCGGCCAAACGAGGTATGCGACAAGAACGGGTGCAGCAGCCAACGCCGATGCCCTAAGCTAGCCACACCATCGTCGATCAAGAATGCGACGACGGCGGCATCGGAGGCGAGAGTTCGCGGCGCGCTGCTGTAACTGATGTAGAGGTTACTCGAACCGCTGCCGTCCTTGCCTTCCGCCGTGTAGCACTTGTCGTCCGTGGTCGGCGCGTGCGTGAGCTTGGCGTTAGCCACGCTAATCAACGCAGACTTTGACGTTTGGATGTCCGAGGCAAAATCGTAGGCAACGGCCGGTAGGCGATGCAGCGCGCGAATGGCGTTTACTTTCGCCAGCGCGAGCGCTTTTTCGCTTGCCTTGAGTTGGCCGGCGTCACAGCTCGACACGATGGGATTTCTGTCGTAGAGCGCGTTACCGCTCGAGGGACTGGGCATTACGGGGGGCGGCGCGGGCGCCGGGCCTGTAACAGGAGCCGTAGGGCCGCCGGATGAGACGGGCGGCTCACCAGTAGCATTGCCGTTCACCGCTTCCGAATCGCTAGAGGCCCCTCCACCACCGCACGCGCCCAACACCAGCACAAATGCGCACGTAACCAAGGTCCGAACAACATGCATCTAGCGAAACTCCTCGGAAGAATTCTCTTCTTATTGACTCGCGAGCAGCGCCACAGGGGCGATCCGCAATTGCGGATCGCACGCCCAGGGCTAATCACAGCAGCGTTACGATGTTGTCATAATACTATTATAACTGTTAAGTGGCAACGACATTGAGGTAGCATTAACCTGCGCTAACGCGATGGCTACTGCAGCCCCAGTGAATGCAGCAAGGCCGGACGTAGTTTGCTCGCTCTAAGCGGCTTGGTTATCACGTTGCACCGAGGCAGCGCAGATCGAAGCTCATCGACGACGGTAATATCGCCGGTCAAAATGATGGCAGGGATCTCGTGCCCTTGCGCGGCACGCACCGTCTTAACCGCATCGATACCCGTTTGGCCGCCACCGAGCTGATAGTCGCACAGCAGCAGATCGGGAATACGCTCGTGCGATTCGAGTGCCTGCAATGCGTCCTGCGCAGAGGTGGCCGCAACAACATGACAACCCCACTGCCGCAACAATGAGCGATGCGAGGAAAGCACTTCTTCTTCGTCGTCGATCGCCACAATAAAACTGCCGGAGATTTTCTCGCTGCCTTGCAATATGGAGAGATCATGACCGCCGGTGTCGGCGAGTACATTGCCGACCAGCGGCAGTTCTACCCAGAACAACGACCCCTTGCCGACTTTCGAGCGTACACCGATGCGCAGGCCCAAAGCCTCCGCCAAGCCGCGCACGATCGCCAGACCCATGCCGTGGCCGCGCTCGCGCGCTTGCAAGCCTGAGTAGTCGAGCCGGACGAACTCCTCGAAAATCGCTTTGAACTCGCTGCGCTTGATGCCCGGCCCCGTATCCCAGACCTGAATGCGGGCGATGCCACCTCGCTCGCGGCAACGCACGAGAACCTTACCCGCCCGCGTGTAGCGAATCGCATTCGAAACGAAGTTACCGACAAGGCTGGTGAGCAGGTTAAGGTCGGTGCGAACGATGGCGTTGGAGGGATTCACTTTGAATGCAAGACCGTGAGCCTGCGCTTGCGGTGCGTAGCTCGCGTCTATGCGGCTGAGCAGCTGTGAAGCCGGGAAGTCATCGATTTTCGGCTTGGTGCGCCCCATCTGCAGCTGCGCCGCACCGAGAATAGCATCGAATCGCTCCTCCAAGGTTTCGGTCGACTGCACGATCTTCTCGACGATTGAGCGCACCTCTGGGTACTGAATGCGTTCGAGAAGCTCGCTCGCACGCAGACCGATGACGTGTACAGGTTGGCGCAGATCGTGACTGGCGGCGGAGAGGAAGCGCAGGCGCACGAGGCTGGCCTCTTCAGCTTTCTCTTTTGCTTGCTCCGCGCTACGGGTGCGCTCCTGCAATTGATCCAGCAAAATCTCCTTCTCGCTAAGAAGCGCCTCCTTCTCAACAGCCAGACTGACCGAATTCAATATCTGCCGGCTTATCGCCAAATTAAAGTTAAGCAATGCCCCCAACAGACCGAGCATGGAAGCTCCTGTAACCACGAACAGTGCCCCGCCAAGCCGTAGCAGCCCGACAGCAAACAAAACCAATGACACGATGGATAGCGTCAAGAACAGTGGTCTGTGATAGACCAGACCGGTCGACCCAGCGAGCGCGACTATCGCCACGTTTGCCGTAAGTACTAGTACCGTGTCGCGCGCAAACTCCTCCGCGATCGGGAGGAAAATCCAGGACGTCAATCCCCATTCAAGTGCTACGTACAGAGCGCACCACCCGAGACGCTTATGCCAAAGATGAGGGTCAACTTGCGCCTCTTTACCCCGCATACGTAGAAGGATCCACAGGGTGACGGCAACACCAACAAGTTGCGCAGCAGTCCAAATGGCAAGGGTGCGATGACTATGGTTCTCATGCAGCAGAAATACCGTCAAGCTGACGCCGAGCAAGCCGCCGAGCGCCAAGACTGGGCTGCTTTGCGTGTTGAGTAGCAACTGACGTCTTTCAATCTCAATCTGCTTTGGCGCGCGATCTCGTCCACGCTCAAGCCAAAAGTCAACGAATTCCGTCCAAGGAGACCGTTGAGAGCTCATACTCTTAGCCGCGTATGTTCCGCGCGCCGCTAGGCTCGATAGGAATAATTGCCCCCTTTCCAAGTTCTGTACCCGCCAGCACTAGCATAAGTTCACTGCGGCTGGTGACCGATAACGCTTTCAGTAGCGAACTGATCTCGGCACGCACGGCCGGTTCAGCAATTCCCAGGAACGCTGCGATTGCCTGGTTGGATCTGCCTTGCAGCATAAGGCGGCGAATGACGATTTTCTGACTCTGATTCAGGTCACTAGTTGACAGCACAACACAAGTCCGCTTATGCGAGGGATTGTACAGGCCCCGAGCCTTTAACACTGACGAGGGCACAGTAATGTCACCACTCAAGGCCGAACGTAGCGTTCGCATTAGCGAATACGTCGACATGTCTTTGCAGATGAAACCTGCAGCCCCTGCGTCTAGAACACCTAACACCAGATGCTCCGCCTCGCTCGATGCCAGTATGACGACTGGGATATGCTCGAATCTCGTCCGCAGCGCGCCGATCACCGTCGAATCTAAGCCGTGAAATTGCTCTAAGCCGACAAATGCCAGCCGGATTTGCTCATCGATTGAAGCTGCCGTGATCCCCTGAGCTAGGGTTGCAGCGCGGATCAACTGAAGCGGTTGACCAACGTTCTTCACTAGCGCGCCAAGGCACTCCACAACGATCGGATCGTCGTCGATCAATAGAATCTTCACCAGATCTCCTGTTACGCCGCAGTCTTGTGCTACGCGAGGTGCCCATGCCCGACAAAGAGCGCCATTCTCCAGGCTCGGTGCCAACCGCTTTCTAGAGCTGCGTTTAGTCTTGCCATTATCGGCAGTGGCGCCACGTTGACCTATTCACCCGCGGCACTAGGCAAAGCGCTGTTGTTGCGGCGCAGCTGCGCGCTCAGTTGCTTCAACTATCGGAAGAATAAGCCAAATTTCTACGCCATTGCCCCTAATACCGCAGTCGTACGACCGCTGGCGAAAATGCACCTTGTGCGGCGCGACCAAACGGTGGCAAAGTAATGCCAAACCCGATCTGCAAGGGCTGAGAATAAACAATGCGCATACTCTTGGTAGACGACGAAGAACTGGTCCGCGAAGCCCTGGCCGACATGCTCCGGGGTCGTGAAATTTCCGAGCAGGACCGGGCAACCGATGTGCTCACCGTGGGCACTTGCGAAGACGCCATTAGTGCTTGCGCCAAAGACGCGTTCGAGTTGTGCTTGCTCGACCTTGGTTTGCCGGGCATGAGCGGTGTGCAGGCGCTAGAGACTTTTCGTGCGACGTGCGAGGATGTGCCCGTGGTCGTGCTTTCCGGTCACGACGATGCCGACACCGTGCGCGCCTCGATCGCCGCCGGTGCGATGGGCTTTATCCCAAAACGCGCCAAGCGCGAGGTGATGTTTATGGCGCTGAAGCTCGTGGTCGTCGCCAAAGGCACCTACATCCCTCCGTCGGTCATGGTACCGACGCCGCAGCGGCAAACTTCAACCACCAGTGAAGCCGCGCCGCAGAAGATGCGCAGTCTGTCAGAATTGGAAGTTACCGAGCGCCAACTCGAAGTCGGCCGGCTCATGCTGCAGAACCTGCCGAACAAAGTCATCGCGCGCAAACTCAATATCGCCGAGCCGACGGTTAAGGTGCACGTCAGCGCGTTCTTGCGCGCGCTCGGCGTGACCAACCGGGCCGACGCCATTTTGTCCGTCTACCGCCAAGGTTTCTCGCTGGAAGCTGCCGCGGCGAAACCCGCCTAGTTCCAGCCAGTCGTGTTTGCCGCGAGGGCGGCGCGGGAGTAGCATTTGAGCGCGGCACGAACTGAAAACGCTCCTTTACCGTGCCGCCTTGATGATGAGTGTATGCACCGGTAGCCCTCTTGCAATCTTCGATTTAGGATTTTACTGGCTAAAGTATATGAACCGCACGATTCGCATTGGTGCAGTTGTGCTGCTCGGCAGTGCAACGCTGTTGGCTGTTGCAAACAGCAATTCGATCAATCCCGCCGCGCTGACCGCAGGCGCCTTTACCGTCTCCGACGTTAGCGAAAACGCCTTTGCCATGCCGATCCCTCAACTCGCCAAGGAGCAAGCCGAGCCGCACGCAATGGGCAAAGAACAGTTCAACGAAGCGTGGGTTGTCGCCCCCGATCCCGGCGGAGTGTGGGGACTAGGCCCAACCTTCAATGAGGACCGTTGCATTCATTGCCACATAAACAATGGCCGCGCCAAAGCGCCCGAGGATGGCAATGAAGCGGTCGCGGGCATGCTGGTGCGCTTGAGCATTGCGGGCGCGACAGAGAAAACGGGGGCGCCCCTGCCGCACCCGAACTATGGCGATCAGCTGCAAAACCGTGGCGTTCAGGATCGAGTTCCGGCGGAAGGCCATCCGATCTTTCGCTATGAAACGCGCGAAGTGAGCTTTGCCGACGGCGAGAAAGTTACGCTGCGCAAACCGAAGCTGGAGTTCAAGAACCTACAGTTCGGCGAGTTGGGCGAAGACGCGCTGATTTCGCCGCGTGCGGCGCAAGCCATGGTGGGTTTGGGTTTACTCGAAGCGGTGCCGGAGGAAACCATTTTCGCCCTCGCCAAAGAGCAGGAAAAGCAAGGCCTGGTCAGCGGCAAAGCGAATTACGTCTGGGACATGGAAAGCGAGAAAAGCGTGCTCGGGCGCTTCGGCTGGAAAGCCAACCAGCCCAGCATCCGCCAGCAGGTCGCCGCCGCGTTCCACGGCGACATCGGTGCGACGACTTACCTGTTCCACGAAGAGAACTGCCCTGCCGTGCAAACCGCTTGTCTTGATCTGCCATCTGCGGCAAAGTGCGGCGGCCAAGGCGGCTGCACCGGCAACACGTTTCGGCCGGAAGTCGTGCCGAGCCGGCTCACCAACATCACGCTTTACTTGCAGACCTTGGCGGTGCCGGCACGGCGCAATGTCGAAGACCCAGGCGTTCAACGCGGCGAGAAGCTATTTGCCGAGGCCAACTGCAGCGCGTGCCATATTCCGGAACTGAAAACGGGCGCGAAACCCGCAGTGGCAGCGGCAGCGAATCTTGCCATTCACGCTTACACTGATCTGCTGCTGCACGACATGGGCACAGACCTCGCCGACGGCCGTCCGGATTTCAAAGCCGACGGCAACGAGTGGCGCACGGCCCCGCTCTGGGGCATCGGCCTCCTTCCTAAAGTAAACGGCCATAGCGATCTGCTGCACGACGGGCGAGCGCGCAATGTCACCGAAGCGATTCTCTGGCACGGTGGTGAAGCGGAGAAAGCACGCGAAGCATTTCGCGCGATGAAGAAGGATGATCGCGCAGCGTTGGTGAAGTTCGTCGAATCGCTGTAGGCGTCGCCTGACGATGCGCGCGGCGATCTTCGCGCTATCGGCGGTTCTTCTAGCGTCAGCCGCGCACGCATGCGAGCTGCCGTTCAGCGTTGTTCAGAACGGACCAGACACGATACTCAAGCTGGTGCTGAAGCAAGCCGGCGGTGCTGCCTTGACCGAAAGCGAAGCGGCCCTAGTGGAAGAGTTCAACGCCGATCAGCGCCGATACTGGAAATCGAAAGTACAAAGCGAGCCGGTCTGCACCGACGGCGTCGACCCGCACAACTGCGTCAGCCAATGCAAGGACCGGCCGGCTCAGATCGTGCGGGCCGCGCGATTCAAAGAGGGCGCCCTGCGCTACTCGCTGCCGGCTGAACAGCGAGCCGAGTTACAAAAGCAAGAACATGCGCTGGAGAAGAAGTGGGAACAGTGGAGTCATGTTCGATAGGTACACGACCGGGCACGCGCGCTACGTAGTATTTCAAGCAAAAGTCTATGGCTTCCTGAGCCAAGAAAGCTGAGCTCTCTTAGACTTCCATCTTGCGTTTCAACTCCGGCGGATTCGCGAACGTCTTGCGGAAGTAATCATCGCCCGCGTTGGCGAATTTGACCCCTGCCGCTTTAATCGCGTTATCCGGGACTTTCACCAGTGGCGTGTAGCGCGGATGGTGATGCTCCAAGTAGGGATCATTGCGCGCGGCGTTGTAGCAGAACAGCACCGTCCAGCGCCGGTTCGGTGAGCGGTTTTGATCGGAGCGGTGCATGACGTTGCTGTGGAAAAACAAGCCGTCGCCCGGCTCCATCTCCGCGTATACCAACTCCATTTGCTTGAGCATTTGCTCGACGCGCTTGGGATCGGCGCCAACTTGCTCGCCCGGCAGCACACCGTGATCGACGCGCCCCGCATGATGCGAGCCGCGCAGCACTTGCAAGCAGCCGTTCTCGCGCGTGGCGCGGTCCAGCGCAACCATGACGCTCGCCATGTACGGAAACACGCAGCCGTTGTGGTACCAGTAGCCGTAGTCCTGATGCCATTCCCACGCACCGCCCTCGTAAGGTTCTTTGGCGGTCAGCTTGGAGTGATAGTGGTAAACCTCGCCGCCGAGCATGTCTTCCATGGTATCGACGACGCGATGCGAGCGCGCGGCCAAGCCGTACACGCTTTCGCCCGGATGATTCCAAGTGGCCATGCGCGTGGCTTTGCCTTGTGCGTCCTTGCGGTCGTACAAGCTCGCGCGCAGCTGCGGGTCTTGCTCGATCGCTGCGCGCATAAGAGCGATCTCTTCGGCGGCGAACAAACCGCGGATCATGACAAAGCCATCGCGTTCGTAAGCAGCGCGCTGCTCGGCAGAGAAAATTGAAGGCATAAAGTTTCCTGGCGTTTAGAGTTTACTGGGCCCAGTGTAAGGTGGATAGTGAGTATGGACTTTACTTACACCATGATTCTTATATCAGTATTGATCGACCTTATGGTTAACAACAGGCGTCCGCCGCGTTCCAAGCTCATTCTAATCGTACCGCAGCGCGGGCATGCTCGCGTTGGCGCTACCTTGGTTTCAATGCCGAACCGGCGCGCAAGCAATGTAGTCGCTCAGCATTTAATTGCACGAGCATGGCGCGTCGCACCGCCCACTCAATCCGGGCGCTTTTTATCCGTCGCGCCAGGTGGTAATGTTGCGGTAGCTTGTCACAGACCAAAATAAAGGAGGAGACGTATGGCAATCGCGGTAGCTAAATTTCTCGACGTAGCGAGCGGCTTGCAGCCCAATCAGTTCTCGGTTGGGGGGCACGACTCGGTCACTTCGCTCAACGACATCGATCCGATCTACAAGCGGCTGCTGGACGAGCCGGTCACCGCCGTATTGGCGGTAATGGGCAAAGACGGGCGCCCGAATTTGACGCCGATGTGGTTTGATTACGACGGCTCGACAGTGCTGCTTAACGTGGCATCTCACCGCAAAAAGATCGAATGGATACGCGCGTTTCCCAAGCTCACCTTCTTGCTCATGAATCCAACCAATCCATACCACTGGATGAGCATCAAATGCAAAGTCGTGCGCGAGATTTCCGAGGACGATCCCAAAGAAGGCGCACGTGTCACCAAGCAGGTCGACAAAATTTGGACCAAGTACACCCAGCAGCCACCGCCGTACGGTCTGCGTGACCCGTCCCGCAATGAGCGTCGGGTGCTGTTTGAATGCGCGGTGGAAAAGGTCGCCACGTTCGGCAAACCGTAAGCCTCCGCGAATGAAAACAGCAGTGATCGGCGGTTCGCTCGGCGGGCTAACCGCCGCGCTTCTATTGAGCGATCTCGGCGTCGACGTGCACGTCTATGAACGCTCGCCGGTGGAACTTGCGCAGCGCGGGGCCGGCATCGGATTCTTGCCCGACAGCCAGCGCTACTTGGTCGAGCGCGGCGGTGTCGCGCTGGATGACATCAGCATCGGCACTGCGCATATTCGCTACCTCGACCGGCGCGGCAACGTCATCTACGACGGCGCGCAAAAGTATCGGTTCAGTTCTTGGAACACAGTTTACCGCCAGCTGCTGGCGCGCTTCGACGCGCGCCGCTATCACTTGGGCTGCGAGCTCACCGGCTGGCGCGACGATGGCCAAGCGGTCGAAGCGCAATTTGCCGGCGGCAAGCCGTCGCAGCGCGCCGATTTGATGATTTGTGCCGACGGCGTCGGCTCGGCGTCGCGCGCGCGGCTCCTGCCTGAAGCGAAGCCGGTTTATTCAGGTTACGTCGCTTGGCGCGGCATGGTGCCTGAGATGGCGGTCGATGCCAAGGTGCGCGCCGCGTTTGACGACGCCATCACCTATTACGTGCTCGCCAACAGCCACATTCTTGTCTACCCGATCCCCGGCGTCGATGGTTCGGTCAAACCCGGAGAGCGCTTGCTCAATTTTGTTTGGTATCGAAACTATCTTGCCGGCGGCGATTTGGATGATTTGATGACCGACCAAAGCGGCCAGCACCGCGAGATCTCGCTGCCGCCCGGCGCGGTGAGCGATCGCCACATGGCGGAATTGCGCGCTAGCGCGATTGCGCGGCTGCCCGCTGTATTCGCCGACCTTGTTTGCTCCACCGCGCAACCGTTTCTACAAGTCATCTACGATCTCGACATACCGCGCATGGCATTCGGGCGCATTTGCTTGGTCGGCGATGCCGCGTTCGTCGGACGCCCGCACGCTGCCGCGGGCACGGCTAAAGCCGCCGCAGACAGCTGGGCGCTGGCCGACGCCCTAGCGCGCAACCGCGATGTTCCCACCGCGCTCGCGCAGTGGGAACCCGGACAGATCGCGCTCGGCAAGCAGTTGCTGGAGCGCACGCGCGCCATCGGCCGCCGCTCGCAAGTCGACGGTAACTGGGTACCGGGCGACCCGTATTTGATTCTTGGTTTGCGAGGGCCGGGCAATTGATCCCCGCTCGCATTCGGGCATTGATACTGGCGCTCCTTACGGTTTTTGCGCTCGGCGGCTGCCAGCGCCCGCCGGTGGAATTGAACACCGCCAAGCGCAAAGATCTCGAAACGGTGAAAGAGATCGGCCCGCGCATGTCGGAGGCGATCGTCTACGAACGCAAGCGCGGCGGCGAGTTCAAAGACTGGAACGATTTCGTCGCGCGCGTGAAAGGCGTGGGCGCGAAGAGTGCGGCGCAGATGTCAGCGGACGGCCTAGTCATCAACGGCCAAAACATGACTGACGGCGCCGCGCCCGCAATGCCCAAATAGCGCCGCGATGGCAACACCTACGCTACGCATCGGCGCCGGCGCCGGCTTTCAAGGCGATCGCTTTGAGCCTGCCGTCGTTCTCGCCGAACAAGGCAATCTCGACTATTTGGTGCTGGAGTGCTTGGCCGAGCGCACTATCGCGCTGGCGCAGAAGAGCAAGCTCGGTGATCCCGCAATGGGTTACGACGCATTTTTGCGGCGGCGGCTTGAGCCATTGTTGCCGCTCATCAAAAAGCGCGGCGTACGCCTCGTCACCAACATGGGCGCGGCCAATCCAGCCGCCGCAGGTCGGATCGTCATCGAGATAGCGCGGCAAATGCGGTTAGCTATCAAAGTTGCCGTCGTCACCGGCGACGACGTGCTCGCGCAACTTTCACCCGACACCCGGATCATAGAATCCGGGCGTCCGCTGCGCACCTACGCCAACGTCATTTCGGCGAACGCTTATTTGGGCGTCGAAGCCATGCTGCCCGCGTTAGCGAGTGGTGCGGACGTCGTCATCACCGGGCGCGTGGCGGACCCTAGCTTGTTTCTTGCGCCCATCGTGCACCATTTCGGCTGGCGCTTGGATGATTGGATGCGCTTGGGCCAAGGCACTGTCGTCGGGCATTTGCTTGAATGTGCCGGACAGATTACCGGCGGCTACTTCGCCGACCCCGGCAAGAAGGACGTGCCCGATCTCGCGCACTTGGGTTTTCCCTTGGCGGAAGTGCAAGTCGACGGCAGCGCGATCATCGGCAAGGTGGCAGGCACCGGTGGGGTCGTCAATTTCGCCACCGTCAAGGAACAGCTCCTGTATGAAGTCACCGACCCGGCCGCGTACGTTACGCCGGACGTGGTGGCCGATTTCACGCAAGTGCGCATCGAAGGCGTCGGTACTGACCGCGTGCGCGTCAGCGGCGGAATCGGCCATGCGCGCAGCGAGACTTATAAAGTCAGTATCGGCTACCAAGCCGGTTTTCGCGGCGAAGGAGAAATCTCCTACGCGGGACAGAACGCGCTGGCGCGCGCCGAACTCGCCGGCCGCGTGATCGACGAGCGCTTGCGCGAAGATTTCCCCGACCTGCGCCTCGACTACATCGGCTGCAATTCGGTGCACGGCAAGAGCTTTGCGCCGCACTCGGTGCCTTACGAAGTTCGATTGCGCGCAGCCGCCTTGGCTGCAACGCGGGCGCAGGCTGAGCGCATCGGCGAAGAAGTCGAAGCACTTTACACCAATGGCCCCGCCGGCGGCGGTGCTGCGCGTAAGCACCTGACCGAGGTCATCGGTATCGTCTCGGCTTTGCTGGCGCGCAGCGAGGCCGACAGTAAGGTAACCGTGTTGGAATCGGATCCCCATCATGAAACTGTATGAACTGGCCCACTGCCGAGCGGGCGACAAGGGCAACACATCGATTTTGTCGCTGATTGCCTATCGCAGCGAAGACTACCCGCTGCTGCTGCAAAAAGTGACCGCAACTGCCGTGCAACAACACTTAGCAGGCATCGTCTCCGGGAGCGTGAGGCGCTACGAAGTGGCGGGACTCGCGGCACTGCAGTTCGTGTGTGAGCAAGCACTCCTAACCGGCGTAACCACCTCGCTCGCCATGGACACGCACGGCAAGGCGCTTAGCTCTGCGCTATTGGAGATGGAGATTGCCTAGCCGGTTAGCTAACCGCGCGGCAAGTTCGGCCAGGAAAACACTTTACGCGCGCATATCGATGCCGCCTCACCCTCTCGCTGTGCCCGCCATGCGGCGAGCGCGGAGCGGCCGATGAGTAGTACACCGGATACGCTCGCGCGCGAAGAGAGCGTAGCGCACGATCATCCACACGCGGTGGTGAAATCGCGCCGCTGGCTGATATTGCTGCTAGTGCAGATTTCAACACTGACTTTCGGCATGGCGATCACCGCCACGAACGTCATTCTGCCGCAGGTTCGCGGCAGCCTGTCACTGACGCAAGATCAAGCCGCTTGGATCGTCACGCTGTTTCTGGTGGCAGCCGCGGTGGCAACGCCTATGACCGGGTGGCTGGCAGGCCGCCTGGGGTGGCGGCGCTTCATGGTCGCCACGCTCATCGGCTTTACCCTCGCTTCGCTGGTCTGCGCTCTGGCGAACTCACTCGAAGTCTTATTGGTTGGACGAGTGGCGCAGGGACTGTTCGGCGCGTCGCTGATACCGCTCGGCCAAGGCATGCTGCTCGCCACTTTTCCGCGCCCGATGCACGCGCTGGTGTTGATGCTATGGGGCGTGGGCTCGGTCATGGGCCCTACGCTGGGGCCTATCCTCGGCGGCTTGATCGCGGAATCGCTCAACTGGCGCTGGGTCTTCCTGTTGATGGCGCCAATTGGCGCGCTCACCACCGTGCTCGCGATGGTGGCGCTTGGCGACCAAGAACGCGGCACCTCCGGACGTCTCGGCACCATCGGCTTCCTCGCTCTAGCGTTGTGCATGAGCAGCGCACAGTTGATGCTCGACCGCGGCCATCGTCTGGATTGGTTTGAGTCGTTCGAAATTACCATCGAGGCCATCGTGGCTGTGGTCGGTGTATGCGTGTTCATCGCTCACACCGCCTACTCGCGCACGCCGTTTTTGAGCCCGCGCGTGTTTCGCAACTGGAATTTCAGCCTTGGCTTGGTGATCGCGTTCGCGATGGGGGCGCTGAGCTATACACCGATCGTGCTGTTCCCGCCATTGCTGCAGGAGCTGCGCAACTATCCGGACTCGATGGTCGGCTACTTGATGTCGGCGCGCGGGCTAGGCAATTTGCTTAGCTTTCTGATCGTGGTGCAATTCACCCGCTACAACGCGCGGCTCGCACTTGCGGCCGGCCTGCTATTGCAGGTCTGGGCCGGTTGGCAAATGAGCCTGCTCGACATCAACATGACCAACTTTGATGTGTTTTCGACCAACTTAGTGCAAGGTTTCGGCTTCGGCCTCGCGTATACGCCGATGACCGTGCTCGCATTTGCAACTTTGCCGACTTCCTTGGTGATCCAAGCCTCGGCAGTGTTCAACTTGATGCGCAACTTCGGCAGCAGCCTGTTCATTTCACTCAGCATACTGATTTTGGTTCGATCGACAGCGGAAAACTACGCCGGTTTGAGCGCTGCAATCTCTGCATCCACCAAAACGCTGCACTCGCCTGCGTTGGCCAGCGGCTGGGGATGGGATACGACGAAAAGTCTGGCCGCATTGAGCGCCGAAATTCATCGGCAAGCCTCTATCGGCGGGTACTTGAATGCGTTTATCTTGTTCGGCATCGCGGCAGCGTTGCCACTGCCTATTGTGTGGTTGTTCCGCGATCCGCACCGGCGCAAATAGGCGGCCGGACACCGCTTGCGCTCAGTTCAGCTCTCTAAACTCTGCTTGCTGCCCCTCGCTTTTAGCGGTGCCGAGTGAATATTGCGCAATTGGAGTAGCATATAGGCCCGGACGCGCTGGCGATGCGTGCTTGGCCAGCGCAATTCCACATTGCAAGCCCACGCTATTGAGCCCCAAAGAATCGAGTAACTTGGCTCAATCCCTCACCTCCACGCCCGCGTCCGAGAGGGGGGCGGTTCGAGCGCAATTGCCTTGTTACTCATTTTTTCAAAACCTCAGTAAGGAAGGCCCAATGCAAGACATCCTGCAATACTTAAAGCTCACCGGGGAGAAGCTCGACTCCGAGATCGCCGCCGCAACTGGCATTTCGCTTACTGAGGTGCGCTTGCGCGTATCTGAATTGTCCGCAAAAGGCGACGTAATCGTGTGCCGTTCGATTCGATTCAAAGACGGCAAGCCGATCGATGCCATGCTATGCCGGATGTCGGGATTTATTCCACCTGCCGCCCCAGGCAGAAAGCCGAAAGCGCGGACGTAGGCTCTATATCAACCGGTTGAGCCGAAGCGCGGCGATCACGCTCGACAGCCGCTGTTGGGACTGCGCATCGGGCCGCGGGTAGGCTGCTGCCTCTAGCAACCAGCGTTCGATGTCCGCAGGCGCATTGGCGGGGCTTTGGCGCATTTCCAGCGCGTTTTTCAGCGCGCGCATTTTCAACTGCTGCCGCGCGGCCCGGAAGTCACTGGGGCTGTCGAGGCCACAGGCGGCCTCCAGATTCAGCAACGCGTCGAACAAGCTCGGCTCCTCGCCGGCTCGCGCTGGTGCGGCAGGCGCGGCGTTCGTCGCCGCTAAGGCGTCCGCGCCAAAGCGTCGTTCCAGCGCGCTCTTCCAAGCGCCCGGCAAATTAGTAAGCGCTGCCCATCGCGCTTGAAGTTCCGCGGTCTCTTCGACGCTCAAAGTTCGGCCCGCACCATTCGCGCTTTCGCGCTCCTGACAAAGCAGCATGGCCGCATCCAGATCATCGAAGCGCGCTTGCGCCACGCGCTGCGCCAGTGTTTCGATCTGCCTTTTAGCGGCGGTGCGCGCGGCGTCGTAGCGCGCGTCCAGCTTGGCTTGCGCAGGTTTGGCAGCTTCGGGCGCAGCGCGCCAGCCGGTGTCCGCTGCAGCCAGTGCGCGCCTGATCTCTGCGGCGGTACTGCCCGAGGCGGCTGCGGCGAGGCGCTCGATGATCTCTTCACGTGCTTTGATCTCCGCGCTGGACTGCGCGTCCTTCGCGGCACGAGCGGCGTCACGTGCAGCGAATACCGCATCGATGCCGCTCTTGAACGCCGCCCAAAGCGCGTTCTCGTCTCCGCGCGGCAGCGGCAGGGCTTTGGCGGCGCTCTGCCACTGCGCTTGCAGTTTTTTAACCTTATCGACGGCATCGCGCGCCGAGGCAGCCGACGCGGCGAGATCGGCCGCCGCGCGCACCAGTTGCTCACGTTGCTTGCGCGCGGCTGCGTAGGTGGTGCTCAAGGGCGTCTCTAACGCTTGCTGCGCCGCTGCGTAACGAGCGGCAACGCCCCGCTCCCCGTGCAGCGAGCTGCGCGGCACAGTGTGTTCGAGCGGACCCAGTTTCTGCCAGGCGATGCGCGCTTGTTCGAGCGCGCGGGCGACTGCGCGCCAGTCTGGTTGCGGGTCCGCAACTGGGGCAGCGGCTTCCTGCGCCACCGGGAAAAACTTCGCTGCGGCGGCAAGCAACTCCGCGATGATTTGATCGCGCGCGGCGAGATTGTCCAAGCGCGCGCGCTTAAGCTTATCCAGATGCGCCGCAACCGGTTCATAAGCGCTCTTCAACGCACCATCAAAAGTAAGCCAGACGCTCTGATTGGAAGCGGCGCCTAACTTATCCAACTCTTTCCAGCGTTCGCGTAGTTTGTTGATGGCTTCGGTATGCGCTTTGATAGCGATGCCGCCACCAGCGGCACGCGCCAGTTCCTGCGCCTCGGCCGCGAGTTGCTCGCGGCCGAGGCCGCCGCTCCAGCGTTGCCAGTCTTGCAATCGCTGCTGCTCGCGCCGCAAAAACTCGATGCGCTGCGTGAGCGCGGCATTGGCCGCACCGCGCTTGAGCTCGGTGTCAATTCGCGCCATGACATCTGTCAGTTCTCCCACGCGCCCGCCGGCGTGCGCCGCCTCTGCCGCTTCGATCTGGCGTTGCAACGCTTCCAAACGTTGTTGCTGCTGATGCGCGCGCTGCGCATGCTCCTGCGACCGTTTCGCTTCTTGCGCGCGCTTGCGTGCATCGCCACTTGCGTTGCGCCAGTCGGCAAAGCGCTGCGCCAAAACCGTTTGCAACGGGGCTTCGGCGCCTTCGGACAGTTCCGGCAGCGCGCGCCATTGCTCAATCATGGTTTTTTCCTGCGCCGGATCGACAACGCCTGAGGCAGGCAGCGTGTGCAGAAATTGAGCCCGCTGCGCGACGCTGGCGGCCAGCGCCAACTGCCGATTGGCAAGCTCGATCTTCTCGCTGCGACGGTCTTCGCCGGCGTCGGGACTCTTGGTCAGCAAGTCCAGCAAGCCGACAGCCAAGCTTTCCGCTCCTGCGGGCGGTACCTCGCCTTTCGCAATGCCGGGCAGAACCGCAGCCAACGCTTCCAAAGTGCGGTCGACTGCTTGCGTCCATTGGCTCACCGAGCGTGTCTGCTCACTGTGGGAGCGCACTTTGGCGCTCAGCTGCTCACGCAGCGACGCGAATTCTGCGGACGCTGCGGCATCGACCAATTCGACGTTCAAAGCGCCCCAACCACGCTCTAGCTCCACCAAGCGGTTCGCCGCGACCCTTTCCTGCTGCAGCAAGTTGCGCGCGGCCGCGATAGCGGCGCTCGCCCCTTCGGCGCACACGCGCCGGTCTCTCAGCGCTTGCCAGCGCGTTTTCGCGGCGCGATACAAGCGTTTGTCTTGTTCGCGAAACTCGCGCATCGCCTGCTTGAACGAGTCTTCTTGCGTGAGCGCTTGCAGCACTTCGAACTTCAACTCCACGCTGGGCGCCGCAAGCGCCAATTGCAGCAATGCCGCCTCGTTCGCTTCTGCAGCCTGCACCTTTGCCCGCCATTGCTGCAATTGCTCGGACTGATCTCCCGCAGAGAGCTGAGCACTACCTTGGGCTGGGTTGTCGACCGCAGCAGGTGGCGACACCTCTCGCTGCGCGTTCTCGGAAGGATTTTGCCGCAAGGTCTTCTTAAACAGATTCTCGAACATTGGGTAAGGTCAGCGGATACTGACCCGCATTTTGCCACTGTCTGAGACTAAGAGCCTCTAGCCTGCGGGTGTGGGTTCGCAAAAAGCCGCCAAAGCGCGCCGAACACTGACATCGCGGTGCGCCGTTCTCCGCGCACCGCAGCGGCTTGACTTTGCCGTCTGTGCCGACCTACAGCGGCAAGCCGCGACTCGTTGTGGCAGCATTGCGCACCCAATACCGCATAAGCGGCCCGCCGGCCCCGAATACCGGATCGCAATCGGGCACGGGGACCCGCATCACCGCTGCGGCGTTGCGCTGCAGCGTGTTTGCAGCTGCGCTGCACATATCCGGATGCTGACCCGCCGGATACGCGCCGACCACGCCTAGTGCGCCCCTTGAGCTCAGCTTTTTGTGCCCAGTGCCTGCGGGCAGAACGATGACATCGCCGGCACCCGCATTGACCTCAATACCGCGCGCGCCGCCGAACTGCACCGTCACCTCGCCGCTATAAATCCCTAGCACCTCGTGCGCGCTGCTGTGATAGTGATGAAAAGGATAGACGCCATTGCGCCAGGCGGCAGGCCAACGATTGCGCTCAAACAACTCTTCGAAGGCGATTGCCGGATCGCTACCGACCAGCGCGACTGCCCCCGGATAAATCAGCAGGGGCCATTCAGGATGGTTGGGGATCATTTCATCGGCGGCGATGCGGTGCGCAATCACACGCTCGACGCTTTTCGAGGCTGAGTTCATCGCCGTGTTGCCAGATGATGAGGATGAAGATGCAATGCAGACGCATCAGCATAGCATGCGCCCTTCACTGCTTGGTCATCGCAACCGCCAACTTTTTGCGTCATCGCGCGAGCAATGGTAGCCTCGCCGCATCATGCTTATCGAAATCATCTGCACCGGCGACGAAGTGCTGACCGGCGCCACCATCAATTCCAATTTCAGCCACATCAGCCAGCGTCTTGGCGACGTCGATCTTGAAGTCAAGTGGGGCACGACGGTGGGCGACGATCGCACCGCCTTGCTGGCGGCGTTCAAAGCCGCAAGCGAGCGTGCCGATGCGGTGATCGTCAACGGCGGCCTCGGTCCCACGGTCGACGATTTATCGCAGGAGATCGCGGCAAAGGCTGCGGGCGTCGATCTCGAGTTCCGCCAGGAATGGTTTAGCAAGATGCAGGACTACTTCGCGCGCCGTGCGCGCAGCATGCCGGAAAGCAACCGCAAGCAGGCCATCCTGCCGGCCGGCGCAGAAATCCTCGACAATCCGATCGGCACGGCGTGCGGCTTCGCGCTCGACATTGGCAAGACGCGCTTTTTCTTTACCCCCGGCGTGCCGCGCGAATTGCACCGCATGTTGGACGAGCAAATCATTCCGCGCCTGCTGGCGCGCAGCGGCCGGCAAAGCGCCAGCCTGCTCAAGCGCTTCCACTCGTTCGGTATCGGCGAATCGCGCGCCGACACCATGCTAGCCGGTGTAGAAAACATGGCACCCGAAGGCAGCGTCAAGCTCGGCTTCCGCGCGCACTATCCGCAACTGGAAACGAAACTCACCGTGCGCGGCACCGATCTCGACGACGCGCGCCGCAAGCTTGCGCCGGTCGAGCGCGAAGTGCGCAAGCGGTTGGGCAATTTCGTCCTCGCCGAGGACGAGCAAAAGTTGGAAGGCGTCATCCTGCAAGAGCTGGCGCGCCGCAACACCTCGCTCTGCGTGGTCGAAACACTGAGCGGCGGTGCGGTAACAGCGCGGCTTGCGCCGCAGCCCGCTGCCGAGAATGTTTTCCGCCGCGGCATCGTCGCGCGCGGCCTGCCCGACTTGAGCGCGGCACTCGACCTGAACGAAACCGCGCTAGCGCCGCTCAGCGTACAAAGCGCAGAACTGGTAGCTCGCACCGCGCGCGCGCAGACCGAATCGAGCATCGCTCTTGCAATCCTGATCGAGATCGACACAGGCGCTGATCGCATCGACCTCGGCGGCACGATCTGCTTGGCGATAGCCACCGAAGCAGCGACGTTTACCCGCCACGCGCGCATGCTCGGCGGCCGCGAATGGGTGCGCATGGGCGCGGTGGAGATGGCGCTCGATTGCTTACGCCGCTATTTGCAGGGCTTGCCCATCGACGAGCGCATCGATTTCGAGCGGACTTAGATCGAGGTCGACACGGCATACCTATTACAGGATAAGTTTGAATACGGCTCCAATGTTGATTGATAGTATGATTCCCTCAATAGTATAAGGTTTTTGAGAAGATCTCCGAACTCGCCTTCGAGTCTCTCGCGAGCAGCATTCATCGGCGACACGCCGGCATCGCCGTCGGCCAAAAACCACCGTTCAGTCTCAATCACAAGCCCACGTGCCTCACTTCCTCAAATCGGATCGAGTCCGTGAGTGCCTTCGAGGGGGGCCTGCCATCTCTGTCAGGGGGTCCTGCACGATCAAAAGCACAATTCAAGCATTGCTTTAGGGTTTTGGGATCGAGTGCGGCAAAGCTTTCTTACACTATCATCAACTGAGATTCTTGCAGCAGCGCGCGCGCAACAAAGAGGCGGTAGCGCTTGCATAAACGCAGCTAACGTGGTCGCTGAAACGAATAAAACACGACCGCAGCTCTAGGAAACCATATTGATACAACAGCGCGGCATACTGCCGTCCACTCCAGTACGCCTTCAAGCTGCTCATGCCACCAACCATGAAATCCTTCCGGTTAATACTCTTTTTTCTCCTCACCCTGCTTGCCGGATGCGGCGACAACCCTTACGAGAAAAAAGAGGGGCAATGGCGCTACGACGGCCGAGCAATCCCGGTCGAACAAGGCAGCAACTTCAAGCCCGCCACCGGTCCGTTCGCCAAGGACGCTCGATTCGGGTACTACCGCGGGGTGCCGATCGAGGGTAGCGACGGCGAAACTATGCAAATCCTCGACGATCATTACGCTCGCGACAAAGCACGCGCGTACTTCTGCGACACCTATCGTGAAGGTCAAGAGTACTACACGAAAAAGCACAACACGGTGGTAATAATGCAAGGTGTTGCGCTAGAGAGCTTTAAACCGCTTACGCGGCGCTACGCCCGCGACGCGATGCGGCTCTATTTCGAAGGCAAGCATGTGCCGGTCAAAGACCTCGAGTCCTTCGAAATCTTGGATCAAAGTTATCAGCGCGACCGGGTCTCCGGCTACTACAAACGAAAACCGATACCCGGCAGCGACGGGAGCAGCTTTGAGGTGATCGGGGGCGGCTACTCAAGAGACAAGTCGAGCATCTACTTCTCGCACTACCGGACGCAGGAAGATGCTTTGCGTGACAAAACCATTCGCGTCGCCAGCGCGTCGCCCACCACCTTTTCAATCAAAGGCGGCGGTTACGGTGTGGACGCCAAGCAGGTCTATTTCAACGGGATCGCGCTGACCAAAGATGTAGCCAGCTTTCAGATGCTGGATCTACTCTATGCAAAAACCGCCGCGGCGGTCTACTACGATGGCAAGCCGATAGCCGGAGTCGACGCCGCAACTTTCACCGTGCTTGAACGCAGAGACGCAGACGCGGATGCCAAGGACGTGCGCAGGTACTATTTTCGTGGCGAGCCGGTGGCGAATGGCTTTTCCGCGAACAAGTGAGTCTACGCATAACGAACACAACGCGAGAATGAGTTGACTCAAAGTCCCTCTATATCGGCATTGTCGGTAATCGATAGCTTGACCGATTCACGGTTCAAATTACATTCAGCAAGCGGACGGCCTTGAAACAATCGAAACAAAGTCACACCCGCCTGAGGCACGATTGCAACAGCGGACTGCTAAAGTACCGCATCACAAACACCAGTCCACCGGATGAGTTCGAAGGTTTGAACAAAGTCGCGTTGGGAGAATGAACATGCGCCTCTCTTTAATGGCTTGCCTCGTTTCGCTAGTTGCTACGGCAGCACCCGCCTTGGCCTCTTCGCTACCCCCTGGCGTTAAGTCAGTGCTGTTTAACATCCACCGCGCCGCCAAAGCCAAGGATTTCGCGGCGTTGCGTGCAAACATGGATCACGCCTTCATCTGGAGCTTTGGCGACGAAGCCAACGCCGATCATGCGATTGCCGATTGGACGAAGCGGCCGAAACAACTCCGCAAACTAGCTCGACTGACTCAGGGACCCTGCGCCAAGCAAGATGACGGCTCAGTCGAATGTCCTATCAACGCGGGCGCCGCGGTCCGCGCCGGATTCAAGAAGATCGATGGACGCTGGAAGATGACGTACTTCGTCGAAGGCGATTGATAGTTTTTTTGACCTTGTCCACGAGGAGATCAAGATGGGTTTGAATGAGCGACGCAAGATCAAAGAACTGCAAAAAACCGTATATCGCGCGCGCGTGAACGCGATCGAAGGGATCCGTGGCACACGCATCCCGTATGAAGATCGGCTGGGAAAGAGCGGCCGACGATCCAGAGTGGCACCGATTCGCCGACCTGCTCGCTTCAATTGACCTTATACAAGGAGAATACCGTGAACAAAATGACCCGCTCAACGCTCTTTGGATTGTCCATCGCCACGGCCACGCTCAGCCCGGTGGGAAGTGCCGCCGAACCGCAAGATACTTTGATGCGTATGGTGACCTGCCAGGACTCCTGGTACGACTGGGTGCGACATGAAGTCGCATGTGTGATTGTCCGGCGGGTACCATCCGACCGGA
>CADEHE010000020.1 GCA_902826775.1 uncultured Pseudomonadota bacterium
CTCGTTGTGCCTGAGCTTCGTTTACGCTCTTGACAGGAGGCGGCTAATGGGTGGCACCTTTAGTTATTCACTTTCAGGGGAAGGTCGGGAATATCATCGGCTCGGAATATCCGCGCCCGGCCCTGCCTGCCCCTTTAGTTCGAATCTAGTAGTTCGTTCGCGAAGGCCCGAAGAAACTCGGCCTCACTCGACTGCGAAGAAGCGGTCAGATGGGCGATTCTGTCATGCAATACCTTTTTTGCCTCATCCCTACGACCCTGCAGAACCAGTGCAGCCAGGAGATGCCTTGCGGGGTCGACAAAGATTGGATTCCGCGGATGCCTTGCACCGTCTCTGTCAAGCTGCTGCCTGGCGGCCTGTTCGAGCGCATCAACATTCCCAAATCTACGCATCCAGGGAACTCCGTAAGTCGAAATGCAGTCAACGAGCCCATCCTTTTGCGACCCAGCTGCCTGGCTCTCGCAAGCTGGCCATGTCGTGTAGCGCCGCTCGCTTGACAGCATGTACAACGGGACCAAGGCGGTGGGAGGTGCGCACCGCGAAAATGTGTGCCTTGACGCTTGCGCAACTAACGCTTGGATCGTGAGATGGAGTACTCCCACGTTAACGTGAAGTTGGCAAGTTTCACCACAAGGAAGGATGGTGCAGCCGACCCATCCCAAGACGTCATCTGAAAGAGTTCTGACATAAATGCAAGACTCGCAGCGAACGAAATCAAGACGCGCCAAAGACTCACTCAAGCGTTGATCAATTGTGGAAGCATCCACTTAGTACTCCTCGCCTTGTAACCAATCCAATAGGCGGTTCATCCAGCTTCGCTCCGCCCTTGGCTCATGGTAGTGGAAACGAGCAACACCGCCCCATTGCTCAAGTGGAATACCACCACGAGGAACACCTACTGTCAAACCTGCTTGTTTAGCATTCTCGCCGTAGGGCGTCCATTGCCCCAACTCCACTAAGTCCAGCGCTCGATACTGGGGTTCCGTATAGTCGGCGTGCGGACCATTCTTAGTCTCACCAAGGTAAAATCGTCCGTCTTCTGGATCGAAAAAATAGTGGTCCAAGCTGAGAGGACCCGCGATCGTGCGAACATAAATGTGTCTTCCCAAGACTAGCTTCCCCTGCGCCCACAAATCTTTCTCTGTTTCAGCCTCACCCTTTGAGCCTTTCTTGTTTGACCTCCGGTCATTCATCAAATACGCAAACGCCGCCGTCGCCGCCCCATTCTCAAACTTCCCTCCCCCCAGCTCCGCCCCAATACCGCCTGCGATCATGCGCACTACGAACTGCCCGCCCGTGGATTGCGTCGGTATCGCCGGCCCCACAAGCTGCCCAAACGCCGCGCCCAAGAATCCCTCCTCGAACGAGCCGCCAAACGCCTTTGCCGTCGCACCGCCCGCGACGCCATGCCAGAAAACCTTCTTGTAGTGAATTGCCGTGAAAGCCTCTTTCGGTGAGATATCGCCAAACTTCAGCCCGATCCCGTGGAAGACTCCCGCGGTGAACGCCGTTTGCCACGCCGCGTTCACATTACCCCCGCTCGCGACGTATCCGAACACGAAGCCGCCCGTCACTGCCCCGAGAAAAGCGCTTGTGGTAATAGCGGTGATCCCTGCCTCCACGATGAAGGACGCGATCAGCGCTGGCAGCAAGTGCGCGAAGTTCCCACTCGGATCCGTAAACGACAGCGGATTGTTCAGCACGTAGCTGTAGCGGTTGTAGCTCTGCACGTTCTCCGGGAACTGCACGTACACATCGGCCGAAACGAAGCGCCCCATGCCCGGGTGATACACACGCGCGTTCATGTGGACTAAGCCCACATCGTCGAGCTGCTCGTGACCGGTGAAACCGTACTTGGTGGTCGTGACCGTGACCGCCGCCGCATCGGTGCCGTTGGCGTTGCGCCGCTTGCCCCAAGCGTCGAACGACATGCGCTCAACGACGACGCCGGTTTCGTTGGTCACCGCGACGATCGAGCCCAAGTGATCTTGTTGGAAGTAGCGCGTCGCCGGCGCCGCGCTGCTCGATGTGATGTGCAGCGCGATGCGGCGCTTGCCGACCGCGATGTAGTGGTGGAACTCGGTGACGGCGGCTTTAACTTTCTTCTCATACGCGCCGACGTAGTACGTGGTTACGCCAGGTGCGATCTGGCGGATTTCGTCTTGCTCAGCGCCGTAGGCGAACGAGACGCTGGACGTCCCTCTGACGATCGACAACGGCTTGTTGAACGACGTCCATGTGAGTGTGCGCCCGTCGCCGCTCGTCATGTTGCCGTTCAAGTCATAGAGGAAGGTGCCGGCGATGCCAGGAATCGACTGCACTTGGTGCGGCTTGGCCGGGTTGTAGACGTAGTCGCCGGTGCCGAAATCCGACTTGCGCTGGATGTTGCCGTTGGCGAAATAGGTCGCGGTTTTCAGCGGAAGGATGCCGCTGGCGTTGGTGCCGGACACTTGCTTCAGCCGGTTCAGCGTGTCGTACTGGAAGCGCTCGTCCAACGACTGGTTGCGGTCGAGTCGATTGTCGAGGTTGCCGAGCAAATCGTAATGGAAGTACATGTTCTGCACGGCGGTGCCCGAGCCGTTCACGCCCGCGGTGATGTCTTGCGGCCGGCTCATGACGTCGTAGGTGTAGCTGGTGACCACACCGTTTCCAGCGGACTCGCTTAGCACCTGATCGCGCGCATCCTTATCGTTCACTTGATAGAGCGTGGCGCCGTTGACGGCGTTGGTGACGTGCGTCAAGTAGCCCTGGCTGGTGTAGAGGTAGTTAACGGCGAAACGCCCGCCGCCGGCGCCGGCCGGATAGGTGAACTTCTTGGCCTTGCCTAAGTCGGCGCTGCCGGCGGTGTTTTCGTACTCGGTCGACTCAACGTAGACGACGCCGTCGATGGTCGAAGAGACCTGGCTGATGCGCCCCTTAAGGTCGTAGGTGAAGTCCTTGTTGTAGCCGGTAAGCGTCGCGGTTCCAGAGGCGGTGACGCCCGCGACCTTGCCCTTGCCGTAGGTTTTGGTGTCGTAAGTCCAATCGCTTACCAGGTCGGGTTGCGTGCGCTTCTTCAACCGCCCGAGTAGGTCGTACTCCATGGTGGAGACTTGGCTCTTGGCGTCGGTTTGCTTCACCAACTCGCCCAGCGTGTTGTAGTCGTAGCTCCAAGCGCCCATGCTTGGATCGCTCATGGTCTTCTTGCGGCCGCGGGTGTCGTAGGTCATCGTCGTGGTGACGCCTGCGGCGGTCGTTTCCAGCAAGTTGCCGAAGCCGTCGTACTTGGACACGACGCTGTTGCCGTCGTGATCCTGCGCTCGCACGACTTGCCCTTGGCTGTCCTTGACCTGGCTGGAGTTTTGCAACTTGGCGTTGGTGGTGGCGACGGCCAGCCCGTTGTAGCCCATGCCCGTGATGCCGCCGTCGAACGCCTTGACTCGCGTGGGACGCCCGAGCGTGTCGTAGATCTCGTACTCCGTGTAAACGGGTGCTTCGGTAGCGGTGAAGTAGGGGCGCGACTCGCGCTGAACCAACCCGCGCGCGTTGAATGCCTTGGTTTGGTAGATCAGTTCGCCCTTGAAGCCGTAGGTGGCGTTTACGACGACACGATTGAGCGTGTCATAGTGGCTTAACTTCGTCGGCGTACCGGTGGCCGTTTCCTGGATGTAGTAGGTATTGGCATGGCCGGCGCCGCCCCAGAACTCGTAAAACCAGAAGGTCTTGGTGCCATCGATGCGCGTTTCGATCTTCTTGCGACCCAAGCCATCGTAGGCCCAGCCGGTGCAGCCGATCTGCGCGCTATTGGGACCGCATTGGCCGGTGATGCCGCCGAAGCGTGCGTCGTAGGCACGCCCCTCGACGTGGCCGAGAGCGTTCGTCGTGCTCGTCGGGAAGCGGCCTTTCGGATCGTAGCCGGTGGTGGTGGTACGGGTGAGAATATCCACCCCGCGCACGGTCACTGTCGTCTTGTTGCCGAAGTTGTCGTAGCCGTACTCGGTTTCAAGGCGCAGAGCCGGCGTATCCGGTTCGAGGATTTCCTTCTTGAGCAGCCCCGTGCCAGCCTCGTAAGTGAACTCCGAAGTGCGCGTGCGCGTGGGTGCGGGCGATGGCGCCGTTGCGGTCACGGTGGCGCGCTTCAGGCGATCGAGAATCCAATTGATCAAATCAGGCGGATCGTAGGTGTTGGTCGTCGTCTTGGCGTAACCGTCGCTGTGGCTGACGACGATACGGGTGAAGTTGCCGTAGGTGTCCGGTGGATCGACCGTCTTGGTAACGGTGGGAAACACCGTGCTGTTCAAATCCCAACGGCTCTCGACACTTTGCGAGAGATAGACAAAGCGGCGCGTGCCGCCCAGATTGACTTCCGAGTAGGTGTTGGTTGTCTCGGCGAGCTTCTGCGCGCTTGCCGCGACCACCATCTCTGACTTCTCGACCATGTTGGTGCGCGGGTAAGTCTGGAAGTAGGTCGTATTGGTATCTAGCCCAGTCTGCGGATCGCGCGCCTTGATAGTACGGAAGCCCAAGAAGCCTCTGCCCGTGAGGTCGACGGCTGCGCCGTCGTATTGATAGGTCGTTTGGTAGGAGCCGATGGCGCTGGTACCGACTTCAACAATTCCCGTGCCGCGCGAGTTGGAGCTCACCACCCAAAGCGGTGCGCGCATGTTGATCCAGTCGGACGGGACGCTTGCACCGACGATCTGCGCTCCACCGTCACCGGCGGCCGCCGCCTTAAGGAACACGGCCATGTTCTTGAACATGCCGCGCGAGGCCGATCCTTGCGGGTTGGTATTGGGTATCTGCAGCGCCGAGTTGGTAGCCGGAAGGTAACTCACGGAGGTCAAATCTCCCAGCCCGTTTCGCGCGCTAGTCAATAGATCGGGTTTGTGCGTGCCGCCTGGGACGAAGTAACTTGGCGTGATGTCGTTGACGATAAGCAGGTCCGTCTGTCCATCGCCATTGAAGTCGCCCGCGATGTGATCATTGGGATATGATGCGACGCCGTTTTGAGCGATAAGCCACTGCCCCGAGAATGCGAGCTGGCAGCTGTTTCCGGCGTAGATGCTTGGACCGCGGCAAAGGTAGACCCCATCCGATCTGACCTGAAGAAGATCCGAATTGCCGTCGCCGTTGAAATCGCCCTCAACCTTGGGCAAACTCGCACTGAACGTGTTGCATGAAGCGCCCTGGGGAGCCGGCTGATTTCCGGGGCAAAATGACCTCGAAGACCCGATGTTCCACATCACATCGGTTTGCCCGTCGCTATTGAAATCTCCCTGCATGGCCAACGCGGCGCCGTCGACTTGACCACCGACCGGCGCGCAGTTGTTTGTGCTAGCAACTTGCGGCCCTAAACACAAGTACGTCTGCACCTTGGTGGGTACGCCGACGCCGTAGATGTACTCGTGCTTCAGCAGATCCGAAATGCCGTCGCCGTTAAAGTCGCCAGGAGCGATGTACCATTTAGGTAGTAAGCCCGTCGACACGCTTCTGTAAGTGACGCCAGTATTGGGTCCGCAATTGTTAGTTGTTGCGATCCCGGGGCCCGGACAAAAGTATCCGTTGTCACGTCCGACCAAGTACAAATCCATGTGCCCGTCAGCGTTGTAGTCGCCTGGCAGGACCTGGTATTCAATCCATCCGGAAATGCCGGTAAGAGCGCCGGTTATGGCAGTGCAGTTGCTCGCGCTGGCGATTGTTGGCCCTTGGCAGAAGTAAGAGCCGTTCTTGCCGATGAACAACAGATCTGCGTAGCCATCTCGATTGAGATCGACCGGTATTGTTTGGTAGTCCGTCTTCCAATCACCAGTCAGCGTCGACACGCAGTTGTTCGCCGTGGTGACGCCCGGCCCCGCGCAGAAACGGCTGCCTGATGTGCCAATCTGGTAGACATCCGAAAAGCCGTCGCCGTTAAAGTCGCCGACGACGATGCGGTACTTGTTCTTCCACTGTGACGAGTCGCTGATCGCAACCGGCTGCTGCCCCGCCAGCATGCCGCCGCCGCCGTTGTGCCAGCCGAACGTCGTCGGCGGCAGGCAGTTGAAGGTTGCATCGCACTCGGTAAGGCTAGTGATTCGCGAGTTGGTCGTCTCTGGCCCTTGATCGTATTGAATGCGGTAGTCACGCACCAGCGCGCCTTCCGCATAGGTTCGAATGTTGGAGATGCGCACGGTGTTTCTTACCAGCGAGTCGCTGATGTAGCGCGCTACCTGGTCCGGACGGGTGGCGGGCACAAACTCGACGTAGTTGTAAGGCGATACGACTTGAACGCCGCTGGCGTTAACATTGCCGGAATAGTCGATGCGAGTCGGGTAGAACTGCCCGTTCACTTGATCGTCGACGTAGGTAGCGGTCAAGTAGTTGCCCTTGCGGTCGGCGATCTTGTTGACCGCCCAGGAGCGAATGGTTGTCTTGCCTTTCGCCTCGATGGCGGAATCGGCTGTCGCGCCATAGTCCATGATCTGGCCAGACTTGGACCAAACACGGAAGCGGGCTGGGCCGTTGCCCGCAGTACCGTAGGACACTATCTTCAGCCAACCTTCGCGTTCAGTGCGGTACTCGGTGCCGTCGCCGCCGTAGGTGGTGCCCGCAACTTTGATCAGATGTTCGCCGTCCAAACAGAAGCGATCGTTGTAGTCCAGCTTCACGCCTTGCTTGTAACCATCTTGCGCGATCGTTGCCGCGCACCGTTCAATGATGGAGAGCCCGCTCAGCGACCACCCCACGCCGAACATGCTGCTGCCGCGGCGGCTGTCGTAGGTAAGAGCAAGGCTCGGCACCATTCCAGCCGTGCCGGGCGGCACTTGGATCGGGATGGTGTAGCTGGCTGAGCCCATCTCGCTTACTTTAAATTCGCCAGGTGTCAAGCCCGGGACAGTCGCGGCGGTCACGCCGAAGGAGATGTTGGTAAGATTGGCCGCGCCCACGCTCACCACGCGCGAAGACGGGCTAAACGTCACGCCAGTTTTCGAAACTCTAACTGTAAACGTCCCAGGGCCGACGTAGGCGAGGTAGTTGCCGTCCGCATCCGAGAAGACGGTGACGCCGGCTTCAACGATATCAATGCGCGCGTTCGCGACACCCACATTGCCGCTGAGCGCGCGCCCGTAGTTGAAGTTGATGTTGGGAATGACCGTGTCAGTTGCGGTAGGTACGCTGACCAGCCGCCCGCCGCTCGGGATGAAGCTCGTCCCCGATTTCGTGGCCTTGATCGTGGACGTGCCTACCGGGAGGCAGTTCAGTTTGTAGTTCCCGGTTGAATCCGACAGCGTTGACTGCCCCGTTTCTACCGCTGTAACGGTGGCGCCTCCCGTCTCGGTGGTACCAGAAACGTCCGTGCATGGGATATAGATGCTCAGATCGTCGTCGATGGGGATCGGTACCATCGTGGCGCGCGGCAGGATCGGCGCAACGCAGGCCGCTAGGAGCATCAAGCGCAACCATGCCATGCCGCGCGGCGATCGCGGGCTCACTTGGTGTGTCCGTGTGCGCGTGATGGTTGTGTAAACGCGACCAATGTAAGGCACCAGCCAGGGTGCTTTTGCCATTCTTCTCTCCCCAAATTTGACTATGGCACGAGCGAACAGTTTTCTTTGTGGCTTCAGCAGTCAGCCTTCGATCCGCCCTAAACTTATTGTGAGATCGTCACTTTACTTCTGCGCGACTGGAATCTCGGCTGACGCATCACGTTTATTCGATCATTGAATAATCGAAGGTTGGAAAATTTGTCTGATTCGCATAGCACGTGAGCGAGATCCCCAGATTCGCGCGCTTGCCGCGCGCTTGTGCGGACAAGAACATAGCTAGGTGATTCTTGCCGGGAGTATTGGAGGTGTCCCACCGCACGGAAGTTGATTGACATCCCGGCGGGCCCACTGGCGCGCCCTCAAGTTCGACGAAGCAAGTCGTATCCGTCTTATGGCAGCCCAGATAGAGCATCTTTCGGTAACCGGTCGGCACTGCTTGCGCCGAGGCTGTGGTTGCCGTCAGAAGCAAGGTGACTAAAGTACAGCCAGCGAGCCTGGCTAAGGGTAGTGAGGCGGTTGTCATGTGTTCCTCTTGGTTTGTGTGCTTCTGGAGATCCAAACCCTGTCGCAGCGCGGGTATCCTTCCACCGCGGGCGGGTTCATCTGCACTACGATCTTACGGCGCGTTGCTTGGGCACTCAGGAGCGTGCCGTAAAACAACTTGCCGAAACGTTCGCCTTGCGTCGTCGAGGTGCTCACGATGCAGGCATCGGTGACGCTGGCGCCTACCTTGGACGCATCGGCGGTGGTCATGGGCGCATCGAAGTAGAGGATGATCTGGTCGTAGTTGTTGACGTAGGCGCGCGCGACTTGGCCTTGGTATTGGCAGTAGTTGTTGCCGTTGTAAGCGCCGCACCATGGCGCGGCGGCATGGCCAACAGCGGCGCAAGCCAATAGCGCGGAGAGCAAAGCATTTTGGAGAAATGGGGGCATCGTTGCGCTAGCCTCGTTTGTTGATGTCAGCACTGTCGTTCAGGGCTCGAAGCCGAGCGCGTATAGCTTACAAAAGCTCGCGGCACTTCCCGCCCACTTGACAGCGTTGTCCGCGTAAACGCGAAGCTTGCGGTTTGCTACGACGGCACTCATAAGAATGGCGAGATTTGTTTTGCGTCCAGCATCCGCCGGTGCCAGCCAGAAGGCATCGCATCCGTTGACCGGCGCAGGAAGGTAAGCAATCACGTCTCCACCGACCGCGCTGTATTGATAACTAAGGGTTCGCGTCACTACCAGCGAGCCCAGATCCACCTGAGCGGCGCCGGCGGCCGTTGACAGCGGCAGTGCTGTTGCCACGATCATGGCTATTAGAGAGCTTCCAACCCTATGTCCCGTCTTCATAGGTGCTCATTAGATTGGTCATCGCGATTGCGGAAGCGAAGCTAAGCGGCTAAGCACGTGCATGGATGCGCCTACTTGTGCAAACGCACGTGGCGGACATCGGCGTCGAACTAGGCGGTAACGCTTGAGCACGCGGTGGTGGGAGCATTGTCGATGTAGATTGTCACGGTTTTGTTGGTGGCCAGCGCCATCATGGTGACGTAGTGTTTACAGTTCCCGGGCGTCGTTCTGACACCGTCGCGGTAAGCGAGCAGACTCTCATCGTGCTCGTCCCACCGAGCGCGACGTACACACTGCCCGGCACATGATTCAACATGTAGTCCACCGTTCCCGAGCGGACGGCGGTTGCGCCGAATGCTGGGGGGATTGGGCTAGCGCTAACACGAAACTTGCATACGCCAACGTCATCGTTTTTGTCCTCATGGGTGTGCTCCTCACGGGTACTGCAGCATCAGGTAGATGGGCGGCGGCGCGTTAACGTAGGTCGCGAGCGTGTTGCATGCCGGTACGGCTGGGTCGTTGTAGGACACATTCACGGTTTGCTGCTTGCTGGTCGCCATGAGCGCAATACCGAGCCAGGTCATGCAGGTCGTCGCATCGATCCCTTTCCAATTCGTTCTTACGTTGCACAAGGCCGTGTAGTCGCCCCGCCAAGCAGCTTGGATCGTGAGCGTGCCGGTACTGTCCACGTAGGTATTGCTGATCTTGCCCTGACACCAGATTTGTGCGGCTGCGGCGAAGGGCGGAACTAACAAGCAGAGTGCGAGCGTGCAGGCAGCGAGTTTCTTGTTCATTTTGTTTGTCCCTTGAATGGGAGTTTGCGTCGAGAACTCTAGCCGCCCCGGGGGCACGGAAACAATAGCCCGAGCGGGCTAGACAAAACGCGCGCTAACTAGCTCAAAAGAAGAACTTTTTGCCTTCGCGGGCCGAAGAGTGCGACGGGTCAGACGACGCCCAATTGCTCTGCTTTAGTCACCGCATGCGTGCGGTTATTGACGCGCAGCTTGATCAAAATGCTGCGCACTTCGTTCTTCACCGTGTTCTGGCTGACCCCTAGAATTTCGGCGACCTCCCAGTTGGTTTTGCCCAACTTGAGCCAATGCAATACTTCCTGCTCGCGCTTCGAGATCGCCCCGGGCGCTTGTTCGATCGCGCGAGTGACGCGCCGGCTCTTCGCCAAAGCCCGCGCCAAGGCGAGATGCATGTGCGGCACCACCAGCTTCAAAATCTGCGCATGGCGCTCGCTGAGCGTACCCGGGATGCGCGCAAAACTGAAGTAAGTCGCAACCGAGTGGCCCAGCTCGCGCACACCGTGCGCGGCGAGGTTTTCGAGGCCGGTTTGCTGGAACGCGCCGACCCATCCGGGGGTGTTGCCGCTAACGGCTTGCGTCGCGTCCATCAGTTGCGGCGCCCGCTCGCGCGCCCACTTGGCGAAGATGGCGCAGCGCAGCTTGCCGTCGGGCGCGACAGCCGCTTCGAGCAAGCGCGGCGGGAAATCGCGGCTGACCATCTTTTGCACGACGGCGCCGTGATTGCGGTCGATTTCAACGATGCCGGCGACCATCGCGCGGTGCGGCAGCAGGCTCTGCAGCTCTGCCGCGGTCCATTCGACGAACTGCTTGGGGGTGTCGATGGTCAGCGCGGCAGAAGCCATACCCAACAGCGCAGCGCCGAGGTGTTGCGAATCCGCCTCTTGATTGAGAACGAGCGATGTCATGCGAAGCTCCCCTTGTTGTTATTTGAACGTGCACCCGTTTGGGCACAGCGCTTGAGCGAACTTTCGCGGGGGTCAGGAACTTACACGGCAGGCGCCTTTTGCGTTGTTCTGTTGCCCATCCGTTGCTCGCCGCGTTCGATTATCGGCGAGAACTCGCGGAAAGGGAAATAGCCCCGAAGGGCTAGTTGCCAACTATCGCTTTCGATCGGGCGACGAGAATCGCGACCCAATTGCAGGAAGGCAGCGGCTTCTCAACGCACACGCGTTGACCTAGAAAAGGGGACGTTGGTCAGCGCAAGATTGCTTCGTCGCCGCACCCAGGCCGTCATCCCGGCGACGCAAGGAAAGCGAAGCTCGGCCTTGGCGCGTCCGCGTACCGGGATCGAGTCGTCGCGCTGATTCCGGATCCCGGCTTCGACCGGGATGACGCCGTCCTGGGCTTATGGGTCCGTGCGCAGGCTTACCACCGAAACAGCCAGTTCGCAAAACGCAAATACAGGCAATAGAATATCCAATACACTCACTACCCATGAGCTTCTTGGGCTTATCCTTGTCCCTGTATAGATACGGAAGGCCACATACCGTGCCCTAGCAGTGTTACTTTAGTTTCGCGGTTAATACCGCAGAGGCGTCTTTAACCGTCGACAAATCTTCCAAAGGGATCATGTCGCGGCTGGACGCCCACCAAACGGCCGCGACTTTGCGCGTCTGCCAATCGAAGCGCTTACGTGCGCGCTGCTCGAAGCTGTCCACGGTCTTTTCTGTCATCGCATCGCTGCGATACAACAAGAACACGAAGGACAGATCGTCGCATTTCAGCGCGATCGGCAAGACGTCTTTAAAGTCGTTCTTGCCGTAACTACCGAATGCGCTTTGGTGAAACTTATCGAACACATCCTGCGCATGCTTGCAGTTCTTGACCTCGACCAATTTCGCCGATTTGCGCACCTTCCCGGCGAAACGGGCGAGGTAGTTTTCCGACAACATGAGGCGGATGTTTTCCGGGCGCTTAGGCTCGGCGCCCGCACCCAAATCAAGGGCGAGATACATGCCAAATGAGCCGTCCTTAGTGGCAATGCCCGACACCAGGTCTGGAGCATCGACAGCAGCGATGGCTACAGCCGCAGCCGCACTCGCCGCCAACGCCAACACATTGATCCAACGTGACACGCTACGCATCTCCTAGACTTTCTTGGTTTGCAAGTCGGTCGCCTTGCGCTCACCTTGGCCGGCCAGATAGAGCCAAGTCTCGACCACGCTATCCGGATTGAGCGAAATGCTCTCGATACCTTCGCGCATCAGCCAATCGGCCAAGTCGGGATGATCGGACGGTCCTTGACCGCAGATGCCGATGTACTTGTTGTTGCGCCGGCAGGCCTGAATCGCCAAGCGCAGCATCTCCCGCACGGCGGGGTCGCGCTCGTCGAACGAACTGGCCACCAAACCGGAGTCGCGGTCCAGCGCCAAGGTTAGTTGCGTCAAATCGTTCGAACCGATGGAAAAACCATCGAAGTACTCTAGAAAACGATCCGCCAGAATCGCGTTGGCCGGAATCTCGCACATCATGATAAGGCGCAGCGCGTTCTTGCCGCGCTCCAGGCCGTGTCCGGCCAGCAGCGTCACGGTGCGCTTGGCTTCTTCCAGCGTGCGCACGAACGGCACCATGATCTCGACGTTGGTCAATCCCATCTCGTCGCGCACCTTCTTAAGCGCTTTGCACTCGAGCGCGAAGCAATCCTTGAACGAGTCGGCGATATAGCGCGAGGCGCCGCGGAAGCCGAGCATGGGATTTTCTTCCTTTGGCTCGTAGCGCTCGCCGCCGATCAAATTGTTGTACTCGTTCGACTTGAAATCTGACAAACGCACAATGACCTTGCGCGGCCAAAAAGCGACCGCGAGCGTGGCAATGCCTTCGGTTAGCTTTTCGGTGAAGAACGCCACCGGGTCGGCATAGCCCAAAGCGCGGCGCTCGACTTGCTGCTTGATATCTTCAGGCAAATTCGGATAATCCAGCGCCGCTTTCGGATGCACACCGATCATGGAGCCGATAATGAATTCCAAGCGCGCCAGTCCCACCCCGGAGTTGGGCAAGGACTGAAACTCGAATGCCAAGCGCGGGTTACCGACATTCATCATAATCTCGACCGGGATATCGGGCAGCCGGTCGAGCGAGAGATCGATGACATCGAACTCAAGACGGCCGTTGTACACATGGCCCGTATCGCCTTCTGCGCAGGAGACGGTGACGAGTTCGCCGTCTTTGAGAATGTGCGTCGCATCTTCGGTGCCCACAATGGCGGGAATGCCTAACTCACGCGCGATGATCGCCGCATGGCAGGTGCGCCCACCGCGATTGGTGACAATCGCCGAAGCGCGCTTCATCACCGGCTCCCAATTCGGATCGGTCATGTCCGTAACCAGCACGTCGCCCGGTTCGACTTTATTCATTTCAGCGACGTCGTAGATGACCCGCACCGGCCCGACGCCGATGCGTTGGCCGATCGCGCGGCCGCTGGTCAGCACCGGCCCGCTCTGCTTGAGGCGAAAGCGCCGGGTCTTTTCTTTAGTATGCGCCTTAACGGTCTCCGGGCGCGCCTGCAGGATGTACAACTTGCCGTCGACGCCGTCGCGCCCCCACTCGATATCCATCGCCCGGCCGTAGTGCTCCTCGATAATGAGCGCATAACGGGCGAGTTTCTCCGCTTCGGCATCGCTCACCGAAAAGCGGTTGCGGTCAGATTCCGCCACTTCCACTGTCTCGGTCGATCGCCCGGCACTGACTTGGCTGGCAAACACCATCTTGCTCATTTTCGAGCCCAGATTGCGCGTAATGACGGCCGGGCGTTGATGTTCCAGCATCAGCTTGCTGACGTAGAGTTCATCAGGATTAACTGCTCCTTGCACCACCATCTCGCCCAAGCCATAGCTCGAAGTGATGAAGACGACGCCTTTGAATCCGGACTCGGTATCCAGAGTGAACATCACGCCCGAGGCGCCCAGATCGCTGCGCACCATGCGCTGAATGCCAGCCGACAATGCCACATCGGAATGAATGAAGCCTTTGTGCACCCGGTAGGCGATGGCGCGATCGTTGTAGAGGGAGGCAAACACGTGCTTAACCGCATACAGCACATTGTCGATGCCCTGAATATTGAGGTAAGTTTCCTGCTGGCCGGCGAAAGAAGCGTCCGGCAAGTCCTCCGCCGTGGCCGAAGAACGCACGGCGACGGAAATTTCCGCGCCCGACTCATCTACCAGTTTCTTATACGCCGCGCGCACATCGTCTTCCAATCGCTGCGGCAGCTTGGCATCGACTACCCAAGAGCGAATTTCCGCGCCGACTTGCGCCAAGCGCTGGACATCGTCCACGTCCAACGCGCTTAGCGCCCGCTCGATCTTTTCCTCCAGCCCGTTCTCGCGCAGAAAGTCGCGAAACGCTTGCGCAGTGGTGGCAAAACCGCCCGGCACGCGCACACCGGCGTGCGCCAGCGCGCCGATCATCTCCCCGAGCGAGGCATTCTTCCCGCCCACGCGGGCCAGATCGCTCATGCGCAAATGTTCCAGACCGACTACATACTCAACGCGCGCCATGCTTGCCCACTCGATTTCCTCAAAGATAACCACTCATTATAATCGACCCCCTCAGCAGAACCGGCATCCGTTCCCGTTTGACTATGTCTAAGCGCCGCGTGGTCTTCTTCGTGTCCGATAGTACCGGCATCACCGCCGAAACCTTGGGGCAGAGCATCTTGACGCATTTCCCCTCGTTTGAGTTCGAACGCGTGCTGCTGCCGTTCGTTGACTCGGCCGCCAAGATGGAAGACGCCGTTGCCAAGATCAACGCCGCTGCCGCACCTGCAACACGCCCGCTGGTGTTCAGCACGCTGGTCGACGATGCCCTGCGCAGCCAATTGCTTAATTGCAACGGCATGGTGTTGGATTGCTTCGAGACTTTCGTCGCTCCGTTGGAGGCGGAGTTGGGCGAGCAGGCAACGCATTCGGTCGGACGTTCGCAGGGTGCGGGCAGCGTCAAGGAGTACGACCGGCGCATGGAAGCGGTCAATTACACCCTATCGCATGACGACGGCGTAACGGCGCGCGATCTGGAAGAAGCCGAGATCATCCTGCTCGGCGTTTCGCGCAGCGGCAAAACGCCCACTTGCCTCTACATGGCGATGCAGTTTGGCATCAAAGCAGCCAACTATCCGTTGATCCCCGAAGACATGGAGCGCATGAAGCTGCCCTCGGCGCTCGAGCCACACATGAAGAAGCTGTTCGGCTTAACCATTCGCCCCGAGCGCCTGCATCAAATCCGCTCCGAACGCCGGCCCGGCAGTGTGTATGCGGCGCTTTCCAACTGCAAGGCGGAAATTCAGGCGGCAGAAGCCTTGCTGCGCGCCGCGAGCGTGCCGTGCCTGGAATCGACCAGCAAGAGCATCGAAGAATTGGCAACGACGATCATCCACGAGGCGAAGTTGCAGCGACATGTCTACTAACCGTATGAGCGCGGCCGACGCGAAGGCGGCGGCTTTCATCGCCGAGCACCGCTTGCGCAAACAGCCGCTGCCGCAACTGCCAGCGGAATTCCGGCCGCGCGAATTGGCCGATGGTTACCGCGTGCAGACATTGGCCAACGATCGGCTTATCGCCGCAGGTTTCGGCGCCGCCGCCGGCCACAAAGTAGGCGCGACCAACCCTGTGGTGCAGCAGGCACTGCACGTCCCGCATGCGGTTGCGGGCGTGGTGTTCGCTAACACGGTGCACCACATTCATGCGCTGCTCGCCCGCACCGATTACGTGCGCCCCGGCGTGGAATGCGAGGTGGTGGCACTGATCGGCAGCGATCTGCCGCCCCGCCCCGAACCGTATACGCGCCTGGAAGTTGCAAGCGCCATCGCAGCTTGCGCGGCTGGGATCGAAATCATCGACGACCGCTATGTGGACGTGAAAGCACTCGGCGCTGCCTGCCTCATCGCTGACAACGGACTCGATGCCGGCGCGGTCATCGGCAAGCCGGTAGATTTTTGGCAGGATTTGAATCTTCCTGCGTGCAGCGCGACGATCACGGTAAACGGCAATGTTGTGGCGCAAGGTGTTGGGGCCGATGTCATGGGCGATCCGATCAACGTGGTTGTTTGGCTGGCCAATGATCTCGCGCGGCGCGGCTTGGGTCTGCGCGCGGGCGAATTCGTGTTTACCGGCAGCATGACGCCGATCGTTTGGGCGCAGCCGGGCGATGAAATCGCAATTAGTATCGCCAAGCTCGGCGCCGCGACTTGCCGTTTCAGCTAAGGCCGCAACACAATCATTCGAGAGAGGTGTACGTTTGCCCGATTGCTTGGCGCGCCACTTGGTGCTACAGCGTGAGCGTCAAGCCATCGATAAGCGCACCGGGCAAATGCGAACTGGCGCTCGAACGCTCGCCGTACGTCGAAGGATCCAGCAAGAACTCACGCTCGCGCGTCAACGCGACAAGTTGCGAGCCGAGCATACGGTAAATGCTGTCATCGAAGCGCATTACATCCAGCGGCGCGACGATTTTCCCCTGCTCGACCCAAAAACACGCAAAGCGCGTCATCCCGGTGCAGCGCCCTGCGGCTCGGTCGGAAAAATTCAGGTACCAAAGATTGTTGATACACAGACCGGTGTCTAGCGCGCTGAGCACTTGAGCGGCCGGCAAATCGCCTGCGGCCATTTCCATCGACTGCGGACTCTCCGCGCTCGAAGCACCGTTGCAAAGCAAGCCATATTCCTTTGCCGTGCGCGGCGCGACCAAAGCATCACCCAACACGCCGCGCTCGATCAGAGTGATGCTCGGCGGTTTCAGGTAGCCGTCGGACTGAAAACCGGCCGCCACGCCCGCTGCCGTGTGCTCGCGCAGCGTCACCGCGGGATGCAAGCGCTGACCTTCCTGCATGCGCAGCAGCGGACTGCGCTTGATCGCGCGCGACTTCGCCGAGAAACCACCCCAACCGAGCAGCCCTAGCAGCTCGTCAAGCGCACGCGGCGCCAAGTAGGCGCGGTACTGCGCTGCTGCGATGCGCCGCGCGGGTAGCCGCAGCAGGGCAAGCTGCTGTGCGGCGCTGTCCATCGACTGCCTCAGTTGCGCCGCGTCCCATTCGACACCGGCATAGCCGCTCTTGACGGCTTTGTCGCCGCGGTCGTAGAGGCTCCATTCAAAGTTAAAGCTGGCCGTTTCGTGCCAGTTGCGCTGGCCGAGTGAATTGGCAAAGCCGCGATAGGTCGATCCCGCCGCGTAGATGCCGACCAAATCGTGGCCGTCCGCGCAGCGCACGATCTGCCCCACTATCTCATCTGCGCTGGGCAGATTTGCGCTGCGGCGCGCCTGCGTGTTGCGCACCTCGCGGGCGTAGTCGAGGTACGGGTCTACCGGTAGATCCTTGAGTATCTCTCTACTTGTCTCTATGGTTGTTGTACAAGTGGATATATCCCTGGCAGTACCGGACAAGCTGAGATTCGAGGTCACCTGCCGGCCGGCGCTGATCAAGCGCAGTTGCAGCCGGCGTTGCGCCACGCTGCCGGGCTGGCGCACCTTGCCTTGATTAAAGCGCACGAAATCCGAGCGCTCGCCAGCGAACCACAAAGTCAGCACTTCATCGCTCCGCACTTGCTGTGCGAGTCGCTGCGCGAGTTCGAAGAACTCAGCTTCCACTCAAGCTCCCGCGCAAGCCATGCGCCGCGCTATTCACCGCCGAACACCTCGACCTCGCCAAACACGCACGCTGGCGCGGCGTGCCCGACGTAGATGGCCTGATTCGGCTCACCCTTGCCGCAGAACTGTGTGCCCAGCACTTGCATCGTTTCCGGGGCGCCTACCATGCGCAAATTGCGCCAGAACGTCGCGGAAATGCCGCGATAATTCGGATTTTTCACCACGCCTCTGACTTTGCCTCGCTCGATCAGCTCGCCCCATTCACAGCCGAACTGGAACTTATTGCGCGAATCGTCGATCGACCACGACACGTTGGTCTTCATCAGCACGCCATGCTCGATGCTGGCGATCATGTCGCTCAACGAGCTCGCACCCGGCTCCACGTTCAGATTCGCCATGCGATCGATCGGCGGCCGGTTCCAACTCGAGGCGCGCGTGTTCGCCGTGCCCGGCAAGCCGGCGCGCAACTGTGACAGGCGACCACCAAGCGGGCGTTGCAAGACGCCGTCGCGAATGAGAAAAATCTTGTGCGCAGCCGCGCCTTCGTCGTCAAAGGCGAACGAGGCCAACTCCTCCTCGCGCGTAGGATCGTATGTAACGTTGAGCAACGGCGAACCATAACGGTAATTGCCGAACATCTCGCGCGTAACGAAGCTGGTGCCGGCATAGTTGCGCTCGTCACCCAAGATGCGATCGAGTTCAAGGGGATGGCCGATCGATTCGTGAATCTGCAGCATCATTTGATCCGGCATCAGCAACAGATCCATCGCGCCGCTGGGGCAATTGGGCGCGCCCAGCAAAGTAAGCGCCTCCTCGGCTAAACGTAGCCCGCCACCGGCCAGCCCGGCGCGCTGCAAGACCTCATCGCCGCCTTGTTGCTGCAAGCTAAGCGTACGCGTCTGCGTATCGACGCCCTGGTTGGCGGAAACCGACAAATGCGGAAATGTGTAGCAGTAGCGCTGATAGACTTCGCCGCCGTTGCTGGTGAGATACAGCTGCTGCGCTTCGACGCGCTCAAGCTCGGCGTAGCGGTCGATGATGCGCGCATCGATGGCCGCCGCGCGGCATTCGGCGCCAAGCATCTCGTACAGTTCCTTGCGCGAGAGCCGCGATGCGTTGATTGCGGGCGAGACGCGCTCGCCGCGCGGCGCGGGTTGGTTTGCCGCGCTCTCGGGCAGCAAGCAATGTTTGGCCGTCACGCGCGCCCAGTTGGTAGCGCGATCTAACGCCGCCTGCAATCCGGCTAACGATACATCGCTGGTGGCGGCGTAGCCATAGCCGCCATCGGCCAGGGCCACAAGCATCGCGCCGCGGTCGATGCCGCGGCGCGGGGGCTCAGCCACGTCGGCGCGCACCGATATGGTTTCGCTGGCCTGCTCGACAAAGCGCAGCGACCAAAACGCCGCCTCCGCGCGCAGGCGCCCAAACTCTTCTCGTAGGTCTTCGATCACCGCTGGGCGTGCTTCCCGACTGGGTAGCCTGTTTCAAACAAATCCGTCATGTTAAACGCTCGTATAGCTCATGCTTTGTAAGGCGCTGACTGACGCTCTCCAAATTGATATCATTACACCTTTGCGCGAGCCTGCATTTTGCCTAGGCCCGCACTCTGGATCTGACCGAAACTCCCGTCCCGCGTTCACCCAATCGCAGCGCGGCTGCGGCGCCGGGCGCCCGAACTTCCGCGTTAGCTTAACTATCCCATGTCAGCCGTAACGAAGCATTCATTATCCAGTAGCGCTACGCCGGTGCGCATGGCGCACCTCGATTGGCTCGAGTCAGAGGCCATACACATCATGCGCGAAGTTGCCGCGGAGTGCAGCAACCCTGTGCTGTTCTTTTCCGGCGGCAAAGACTCCGCAGTCTTGCTGCGCCTCGCCGAGAAAGCGTTCCGGCCGGGACGCTTCCCGTTCCCGCTGATGCATATCGATACCGGGCATAATTTTCCGGAAGTCATTGAGTTTCGCGACGCGCGCGCGGCGGAATTGGGCGAAAAGCTCATCGTGCGCTCGCTCGAAGACTCCATCAAGCAGGGCCGCGTTCGGCTGCGCCGCCCCGATGAGAGCCGCAACGTCTACCAAAGCATCACTCTGTTGGACGCCATCAGCGAGTTCGGTTTCGACGCTTGCTTCGGCGGCGCGCGCCGCGACGAGGAAAAGGCGCGCGCGAAAGAGCGCGTATTCTCGTTTCGCGACGAATTCGGCCAGTGGGATCCGAAGAACCAGCGTCCCGAGCTATGGGATTTGTACAACACGCGCGTGCACAAAGGCGAGCACATGCGCGTGTTCCCCATCAGCAACTGGACCGAGATGGACGTGTGGGAATACATTGCGCGCGAGGAAATCGCGCTGCCATCGATTTACTTTGCCCATCGCCGCCCAGTGTTCCGTCGCGGCAGCGCGTTAGTGGCGGTCACCGATTTAACGCCGCCGCGCGCCGGCGAAGCAGTGGAGGAAATTTCGGTGCGCTTCCGCACTGTGGGTGATATCACTTGCACCGCGCCGGTGGCTTCGACCGCCGCCGATGCTCAAGCCATCATTCTGGAGACTGCGGCAACGCGCATCACCGAGCGCGGCGCCACGCGTTTGGACGATCAGACTTCGGAAGCATCCATGGAGCTGCGCAAGAAGGAAGGTTATTTCTGATGGATCCAGCTTTCACGCGCACCGTCGACCAAGTTGACCTGCTGCGCTTTTCCACCGCGGGCAGCGTCGACGACGGCAAAAGCACGCTGATCGGACGACTGCTGTACGACACCAAATCAATCTTCGAAGACCAGCTCTCCGCTGTTGAAAGCAGCAGCCGCAAACGCGGCGCGGACGACGTCGATCTCTCGCTGCTCACTGATGGCTTGATTGCCGAGCGCGAACAAGGCATCACCATCGATGTGGCGTACCGCTACTTTGCGACACCGAAGCGCAAATTCATCATCGCCGACACGCCAGGCCACGAGCAATACACGCGCAATATGGTCACGGGCGCCTCTACCGCTGACTTAGCGATCGTGCTGATAGACGCGGCTAAAGGGTTATCGCTACAGTCGCGCCGCCATGCGCTCATCGCGCATCTGCTCGGCATTCCGCATGTAGTAGTGGCGATCAACAAGATGGATCTGGTCGGCTATGCGCAGTCCGCCTTCGATGCGATCCGCACCGAGTTTACTGAGTTCTGCACGCGGCTCGGAATAAGCGACCTGACGTTCATCCCGCTGTCGGCATTGCGCGGCGACATGGTGGTGGCACGCGGCGAGAATCTCGCGTGGTATCCAGGCCCCACTTTGCTGGAAATGCTCGAGAGCGTAAGCGTAGTGGGCACGCGCTCAGGCGCGCTGCGCTTTCCGGTACAACTGGTCACTCGCCCGATCGCCACCGATCCGGAACAGATCCGCAGCTACATGGGCCGCATCGAATCCGGCGGCGTTGCGCGCGGTGACGCCGTGACGGTGCTGCCCTCGGGGCATCGCACCAGCGTGCGCGCCATCATGACGCTCGGCGCAGAACTACCTTCGGCCTACGCGCCGCAGTGCGTCACGTTGTTGCTGGCCGATGAGATCGATATTTCGCGTGGCGACATGATTGTCGCTGCACAACAAGCCCCGCGCGCGGACAAGAATGTTTCCGCGCACTTGTGCTGGATGGACAACGAGCCGCTGGCTCCGTCGCGGCGATATTTGGTGAAGCACACGACGCGAACGGTCAAAGCCATGTTTACTGAAGTGACGCATCGCATTGATGTGGCCAGTCTCGGGCAATTACCCGCCGACGGCACGCTGCGCATGAATGATATCGGCAGCGTAAACATCAAGCTGCAGCAACCCTTGGTATTTGATTCCTATCGCGACAATCGCGCCACCGGCTGCTTTATCGTCATCGACGAAACCACCAATCACACCGTGGCGGCAGGCATGATTCAGTAGCGCCCGCGCAAGTTCAGCGCGAGCCTCTGCCCTCGCATTCCAGTGCGAGTCGTTTTATATCCACCGCACTTAGTCCCAGCGCCGTCAACCCAGGGAAGCAGCGCCGCGCGCGATTGAGGTAGCGCAGATCGGTAGAATTGATACTCTCATCAGAAAAGCTTCCCTTGTGACTATTGATGCAGTTCGCCAAACTATCCCCATGCCTGTATATGGTAGCGCATTCGGCAGCATAGACCTCCAACGGCGGCGGCTTGGCGGCGGAATCCGCGCCCGCAGGAGGTTTGCTCGTCGCGATCACCGCCTCTGAGTTTGCGCCGGCGGGCAAGGGCATCTGCACCAATCCGCTGACGCGGGCGCGCGCCGAGAAGTTGGTCACGACAGCTTGCTTCTCGCCCTTGCGCGTGATGTTGAGCGTGCCGGCGATGCGCTGACGATCGCAATTCGCTGACGCGTAGGCGACGAACTCACCCAAGTCGCTGCGCAGAAAGCACATGCCCTGCGAGTACTCGCCCTGAAGCTTACCCTTCGCCTTAAATTCACCGAGTAGCGCGATTTCCCCAGTGAGCTTGTCGTTCTGATACTCGAGCTTAAGTACCAACCCGCCGCGCTTCTCGACCGCTTTGTCCGCCGCTTGATAGAGGCCGTCGAATTCTTGCGCGGCGGCCTGCAAGCCAAATGTGAACAGCAGCGTTGCACGCCAGAGACGTCTGCAAAAAGCAAAAAGCGAGGCGTAATCCTGAGCAATGCGCGCGTAGGCCACAACCGTATCCGTGCAAGTAACAGACGGTGACTTTAGCGCGAAAGCCGGCCATCCGGGCGAATTCATTGCCAATGCGACTGACATTTTCCCTTAACAGGGCTTGACACACCCAAATATATTTGGGAAAATTTTCCCAATCACTTGCAGATCGATCCATGAATCTACGGGTGTACGAGGTATCGCGCCGCACCAGTTCCGTCCGGCCGAACACAACTTTTGGTCAATTGTTACTAGGAGAAAGCAATGCTATCGAGATTGAAGTCTTGCAGTTCAATGGTCAGTTTCGCGGTTGTCGGCGCAGCCGCAGGTTTGTTAGCGCTTGGCGGCTGCGCAACATCGCACCAGGAAATGGCGCGACCCAGCGCTGCACCAGCCATGGATATCGTCGACACGGCCGTGGCAGCCGGTTCGTTTAACACGCTGGTCGCCGCGGTTAAGCAGGCAGGGTTGGTCGAGACGCTTAAGAGCAAAGGCCCGTTCACGGTCTTCGCGCCTACCGATGCCGCATTCGCGAAGATTCCCAAGAATCAGCTCGACGCGATTCTGGCGGACAAAGCCACCTTGACGAAGATACTTACCTATCACGTCGTGCCAGGCAAAGTAGTGGCAGCAGAGGTCAAGCCGGGCCCGGTGAAGACAGCGCAAGGCAGCAGTATGAACGTATCGGTCGCCAATGGGGCGGTGATGGTGGACAAGGCGAAGGTCGTGAAGACCGACATAGTTGCGTCGAATGGCGTTATCCACGTGATAGACAGTGTGATCGTTCCGCAGTAGCGGCTCGCAGAGGGCGAGCCGGGTCTTTTCTCTTGCGGCGCCCGCTTGGTCCGAACACAATGGCGCTAGTTCGGAAATCTCCCCGGCTCGCTTTCTATGGATACCCATAACTCAAGCAAACAGTTGCTCAGTGCTGTTGCGAGGTTACTGCGACCGCTGGCGCGCGTGCTCATCGCGCGCGGCATAACCTTCGACGGCTTTGCGGAAGCCGCAAAGCGAGCCTTTATGCAAGCGGCCGAACAAGACTTCGCGCTGGCGGGCAAGCGCCAAACGGGATCGCGCATTTCAGTGCTCACCGGACTCACACGCAAAGAAGTTGCTCGCCTGCAAGCCGAAGGGCTCACTCGCCTTTCTGCCGATGATCGCAAACTCAACCGCGCAGCAAAAGTAGTCAGTGGCTGGGTGCGCCAGTATGGGCGCCGCGGCGACCTAAGGATGCGCTTGCCGATCGAGGGCGCGCGCGGCAGTTTCGCCGCGCTGGTGCGCCGCTACAGCGGCGATATGCCGGTGCAAGCAGTGCTTGACGAATTGGTACGCACCGGCACCGTCAGTAAAGAAGGAGATGGCGAGGTGCGCCTTGTTAACCGCACGTATCTAGCGGCAAACGACAAAACGGATAAGATCGTGATGCTGGGCACCGATGTCGCGGACTTGATCGCCTGCATTGGCCACAACTTGGACGCTAAGCCTGACCTGGCTTACTTTCAGCGAAAAACCACTTACAACAATCTGCCGCCGTCCGCGCTGCCAAAGGTTCGCGCCGCGCTGGCCACTGACGGTCAGCGTTTCTTGGAGGACTTCGATCGCCTACTGGCGCAGCATGATCGCGATACCGGTGCTGGAAGGGAAAACGGTGGCGGCCGTATGCGCGCGGTGGTCGGTGTGTACTACTACCAAGAAGATTTCGACTCCGGCCTGCGTGGCGCGGATGAGAAAAACGATTAGCCATGGGGAGCAGTCAAATGAATCGCCTTCGCCGCAACTTTCTAATCTCGACCTCTGCCGCGTTCGCGTTAGGCTGCGTGCAGGCATCGCGCAAGACGGCCGATGGCGGCATGAGCGGTACCGGCAGTCCGGTGCTCACCATCGGCACCGTGACGCAGTTCGGCAGCGTCGTCGTGAATGGTTTCATTTGGGACACCGAATCGGCGCAAGTAATCGTCAACGGCAAGGCCGGGATGGTGCGAAACCATTTGCATCTGGGCATGGTCGTGAGGGTGGAGGGCACGCGGCCGGATGCAAGAAGTGCACGCGGCATCGCGAAAAAGCTTCAGTACGACGCCGATTTAATTGGCCCCCTCGATCGCAGCTCGGTAGGCACAGTCGCCAGCGGCGGCAGTAGCGGCACCGGCATAACTTTACTCAAAGTCGCCGGCCAAACAATATTTACCGATGCGTCCACTCGATTTGACGGATTCCAACAGCTTAGCGCGCTCGACCACAACGACATGCTCGAAGTGAGCGGTTACCGCGACCGCGCCGGACTGTTGCACGCTACCTGGATCGGCCGTATCGGCGGCATTGAAGCGCTGGGCAGGGACGTGCGCATCAAAGGCGTTGCAACAGAGCCAAAGGCCGACCGATTCAAAATTGGCGAACTGGTCGTTCTAAGTGCGAATAAAGTTCGCGCCGGTGACTTCGTCGCTGTCACAGGCAAATGGCGCGTGGCGGGCTCCGAGTTGGCTGCGAGCAGCGTGCAGGCGTTGCCCATGGCCGTGAGCTTACCGGAAGGCGTACCGGTGATCATGGAAGGACTGATCCGCACCGTCAGTGCTCAAGGCTTCACGATGCACAACCGACCGATTGTGATCCGGGCCAGCACAGCATTCGAAAAAGGTGCTGTCACGGATCTGCACGAAGACGGCAAGGTGCACGTGGAAGGCGTATTCAACGCAGGCATTCTGGATGCCGCGCGCATCGTCATCGCTGAAGGCCGATAAAGCAACACTTTCGCCTCGTACTGAACCGCACAGCCGGGGAACAAAAACAAGCGGATGGGGAAAATGGCGGAGAACACTTAGTTTCACGGACTACGTGCTCTCCTTAACAATCACAGTGTGATCTGGAGACGCAGATGTTGTTTGAACGAACTGGCTCTGCACCGAGGAGTGTAGCGGTTTTCGCGACCGCCGCGCAAGCGCGCGACACACCTTCGGCACCGCATTGCCGCTCGCCTCAGCGCAGCTACTGACGACCGTTTAGTTCAGGCAGCGGCGCCACCCCAACTCCCGCAAGGGACTGAGCGCGCTCCAACGGAGCGCGAGGGGATTCGTCGCGCTCAAGTTTGAACGATCGCACGCACTCGGAGATAGATGCAATATGAAAAATCCTTTCGTTAGGTTTGGCCTACTTACCCTTTTGATCGGCAGCCTGGCCGGCTGCGATGGCGATTCGCATAAGAACGCGCAGCTACGCGCCGTACATGCTTCGCCCGATGCGCCGCGCGTAGACATTCTCGCCAACAACAGCAAGATTGCGGAAGCTTCCTACGCGGAAGCCACAACATTTCGCTCGATCGAAACGGGCAACACAACCATTCGCCTTGACGTCAATGGCACCCAGCCGTCAGTCACCGCGCTAACTGCCGCAGTCAACCTCGAGCGCAACAAGCTCTATACCGTTTTCGCGGCCAACCGCGTTGCGGCACTGGAAGCGCTCACCGTAGTCGATGACGGCAACGCCCCTGTGAGCGGGTCAGCGAAGCTGCGGGTCGTGCACGCCGCACCGGGTGCACCGGAAGTCGACGTTTACGTGACCGCACCAACGCAAGATCTGAGCGACGCTTCAGTCACGCCAACGCTTACCTTCGGATTCAAGACTATTGTCCCAGCGAACGGCATGCGCGCGCTCGAAGTGCCGGCGGGCGACTATCGCATTCGCGTAACGCCAAAAGATGACAAGGCGAGCGTCGTCTACGACTCCGGCAGTGTGCCGATTGCCGCAGGCGCCGACTTGCTAGTGGCAGCCGTGCAGGAAGATAGCGCCGCAAGTCCGGCGCCGATCTCATTGCTGTTCTTGCCACGCACGGGTGCGAGCAGCGTCGCGCAGGACGCGCGTGCGCAAGTGCGGGTGGCTCACTTTTCGCCGAATACACCGACGGTGGATGTCTACCTGCGTGCACCAACGGCGGCGCTGGGAGCGCAGAATTTAGCTGTTCCCGATGCCGTGTTTGGGGCGTTTAGCAACTTTCTACCGGTGGAGGCAGGCAGCTATCGCGCCTCCGTCGCACTCGACGGGCAAACCACTGAGGCAATAGGCTTGGATGCAACGCTCGCGGCGGGGCAGGACGTTAGCGTTTTTGCGGTAGGTTTGAACGGCAGCGCGGGCGCGCAAGTGTTGCGCTTAGCCGCCTACCCGGATGATTTGTCTGCACCGGCGACGGGCAAAGCAAAGCTGCGCGTGATTCACCTCTCGCCCGACGCACCTGCCGTGGATGTTGTCGCGCTGAGCAGCGGTGGCGTAATCGCATCGCGCCTTATCGAGAACCTTGCATTTCCGAACGCAACCGCGCAGTACCTGCCGCTTGACCCCGGCACTTACACCATAGCCGTGGTACCGGCAGGTCAAAGCACGCCGATATTGCCGAGCAACACCGGTGTGACGATCACCTTGGCGGCAGGCGAAATCCGTTCCGCGGTAGCGATCGGTTGTGTGAGCACAACCGGCGCTTGCGCCGGTGGTTCCCCTTTTTCACTCGCATTGCTGAACGACAACTAACTCTATTCATTAATCGCAGGTTAAGGAGATACCTATGACATTCATCTCAATCAACAAGCAATTTGTGGCCAGAGCGGTTATCTCGCTGGCGATGATCGCTTTCGCCGCAAGCATAAACACCGCTCAAGCCGCACCCACGGTACGTCTAAGCGGTCAAGCAACCGTGGTGTCATTGAGCCAAATTCTGCTGGGCGCGCTAACTTCGCTTGGCGTTCAGCCCAGCGCGGTCGGCTATTCGGCCCTCTTCAAGGGCCAGGCCTACTTTCCGATCTCATCCGGCGCTATCGACACGGCCACGGCGAAGGGCGAAATACTGCACTCCGGCGGTTTGCGTCTCGTCGCAGGAAGCACGCGCGTGGAATTGACTGACTTCATCATTGACACAATCAGCACGCCACGCTTAACCGGCCTAGTGACTGCGAATGGCGACGTGGTTGGTCGCATCCCGCTGTTTAACCTCGGTTTACCGCAACTAAGTCTCCCGCTCGCGCCGCATGGGCGCCGATTGATCGTGCCAAACGTTACGGTCACTCTAACCCAGGAAGCAGCGAACGCTCTGAACGGCGCGTTCAACATCAATGCCTTCCATCCGGGCTTCAATGTCGGTGAAGCCAAAGTATCGGCGTGGATTCGCGGCGGGCTTGGCGCCTCCTATCTGCACCTGCCGCGCCCCGGCGACGATTGGCGCTAGCTGGGTCTGCGCAAAGTACTAAGCCTACGGCGCCCAGTGCTGATTCTTGATCGCCTCCGCTTACCCCAGTGGTCGTTGCGCCAGGCCGCGCAAATTACAGTGTGGTCACTTCACGCCTGGGTTAGTCGTGATTCGCGAGGTCCGTCTGGGGAGTTTGATATAATTCAAGCCTTGCGCCCGTAGCTCAGTTGGATAGAGTACCTGGCTACGAACCAGGGGGTCGTGGGTTCGAATCCTGCCGGGCGCGCCAGTAAATCAAGCGGTTAGATCAAAACGGTCTGGCCGCTTTTCTTTTGCCTGGAAAGATCTTTGGGAGCTTTGCCCCGGCGGATCGTGCTTAGACGAGCGGTCCGTCGTGGCATTCGAGATTTCTACAGGAGAACACCCGAACCCGCCGCGCAAAGAATGACGAGAATGAAGGCGATGGGAACAAGCGGGTGAATGTTGTTCAGCAGGCGAAATAGGTTGCACAAAAGCCCCACGATAAACTGCGGAGGATTCTTGGGACTCTTTGAGTACTCCATCGCTGCTTTCACTACGTAGAAAATACCGGTGTTCAATGCAAGCGCAGCCGCGGCTAACAACCCCGAGTTGCGCGGCGCGACCATGTAATTGCACTTGAGCAGGATGCGCTGCCGGTCTGCCGGGTTGTATTCGCCTTCAACCCAGTGCAGTTCACGGTGAAAGTCGAGCAGACCGAATTCATAGCTGACGAAAGATTGCTCAATCATGCTGTCGCCAAACACAACCTTGTAGGTTGGGTCCGACTGAAGGTAAATTAGAGCGCGAACTACGGTGCCAAGGGGCAAGAAGCGCAGATTGCCATCGTAGTGTCTGCTGAATAGACCGTGATCGCCGCCGTAGTCCTTATTGTAGTGCGATATATATAGCTCATCCGTGTGCTGCATCGGCGTGATGACGCAATCGGCGCCGCAGTGCTGCCTTATCGCGCCGCAAATCGCGCTGCTGTTGCGAAGCAAATCGATTCGCTGAATTATGTGTGCGGGCAGTTTGCTTACGTAGACGTGCTTTGACGGCCGCTTGCCTAAATCTTCGCGATAGTGCTCCTCCACCCATTTCACCAATTCGTCTATCTTGCGTCTGCCAGCTATGTCATCGAATCGACCCACGCTCGCCGGGAAGCGCCGAAAAGCCCTCGAACGTTGTTCGGATGGCGTCCTGGTCTGATTTAATCCCGCTGCATCATCCATGGTAGTTGCTCCTTAGGCTAAGAGTCGACAGTGACGAGTACGAACAAAACACCACAAGCGCGTGGATTGCGGCGGCCGCTGCAGTAACAGCGGCAAGCAGCGTGCCAAGACTCCACGTTTCGCCGGAAGGCAACGCTACCCCAATTAGCGCGCCGGCAATCGTGACGTAGACTGCGGATTGACTTGAGCAGCACGCGGTATTCGCGCCGTGCTTGCTGGCCGCCAGAAGACGTGCGCCATGGCGGCGCGGCCTGATGGTAGTCTCCATGACCAGAAGCCCAAAGTTCAACACCACGTGCGCGCAGGCCAGCGCCCACCACTCGCGACGAAACTGCTCGTTGATTAAGGTGCCGCCGAAAGCCATGATATTGCCTACCAACATCGGATGTGAAAGCCAGGAATATGGAAAAGTCGTGATGCGCAGCTTGGGGAGGTGAGCCAACTCGTGCCCATAGTAGGTGCGATCTGAACCCAATGCTTTGGCGGCGGCGCAGTTCAGCAGGAAGCCGAACAGCACCACGGTCAAAGACACGAAATCAATGGGCGCGCCGAAGTAGACGAATGCTAGAGCGCTGAGAGAAACTGACTTCATTGCGATTGCGTCGCGCTTGAACACGCAGAGCGGTGCCGCGCCGAAGCAATAGGCCAGCGCATAGAGGTAGTAGTGCCAAAAGCTTAAGGAGCCGATCGCAAGGGGCAAGTTTTCGCTAAACAAACTTACGCCTGCGACCAACGCCACGAATGCCATCCCTGACAGAAATGTCACGTTACCGCGAGTGAGCATACACAGATCGCGAAGTCGCTTCCTGGCTGAATTCTCGCCGCGAAGCTGATCCACCAGTCCTCTGTCAGTGCGCACGCAAGACGATTGGACGAGGCGCCGCAAGCCGCAAAGCCCGACCTCAGTGCACCGAAGCAGTGGACGAAGGCGGCTTTTCACCGGTGGCAATATGAGGCGCATTGCTAGTTACCTCAAGTGCATCGCGGACGCGCTTCGGATCGTTGCTTCGCAACCTCTCGGCTAGCGACTGTGACGCGTCACCTCGCGACTGGGTGTATATCTTCAAAGCTTCCAAAGCGGGCGCCGATGGCGCGGCGGGATCAAGCTGCAGTGCGGAGAGTTGCTCAAAGCTTGCGCGATACTCACGCGCGACGTCGAACTCAATTTGCTCTGCCAACTCCTCGAAGGTCGCGCTGCTCTGCCTGCCTTTGTCCAGGATTTGTTGCCAACGGTTGGTGATGCGCTGGTCATCAAAATGGAATTGAAGTATTGCTTCTCGCGCGTTCAACTCCTCGCGCCATCGGTAGCTGGGAGGGGGAATAGACCAAACCAATACGATCACTGCAAAGGAATAAGCCCCGGCAGCCGCCCAGCGGCCGCGCCCCATCGCTACGCTGGCATCGGTCAAAGGGCGGGCAAGCGCCATGCCAGTCAGTGCGCCCGCGATCAAGCCGCCAAAATGTGCCGCATTGTCCACCCCGGGAATCAGCAAACCTAGTATGAACGTCGCCGCCGAAAAGAGCGCGGCCCCGCCAAACAACCAGCGAAATTCGATCGGATGCAGCTGGTGGCGCTCGCGCCACAAACAGACCAAGAGCGCACCATAGATGCCAAAGACCGCGCCAGAGGCACCGCCGGATACGGCTTTGTCACCTTGCACTATGAGTGACGCGAGATTGCCGGTCAGTCCGCTGGCAAAATAAGCCAGCAGGAAGCGCAACGAGCCGTACAAGCGCTCGACGAGGCGCCCCGCCTCCCACAGCGCCGCCATGTTCATGGCCAAGTGCACGAGCCCGAAATGCAAGAACATCGCCGTGCTCAGGCGCCACCACTGCCCATCCTTGGTGGCGGGCCCAAAGCTTGCGCCCCAAGCTAGCTGGACGTTGTTTGGCGAGTGCCAGAGCGCCGCACCATGCAGAAGCATCGCGCCAAACACGGCGATGTTCATGCATATCAGTGCGACGGTCCCGGGCATACGCGCAACCTTACCGTGCAGCAATTCAACGCGCCTTGCTGGGAATTCTCCGGACGGCGTGGCGTGAGTTTCACTCATTTGCGTGCTTGCGCCAGGCACGGCACTGCCCATGCCTAAGCGGCAACACATGCCGTAGAGGTTCGTGTCAAACTGCGGTCACGTAAAGACTACGCCTGATGCGACCATAGTCCGCCAGCAGCTCGGCGGAATCGTCGCACGTGGCGATAAGTTCATCGCGCTTGGAATCAAACTCAGATTGGTCGAACATGGGGCCACTATGAGTAAGTCCGGTCCATGACACCTCGAACGTAGATGAACAAATCACTTCGTTTTCGCGTGAGGATGCAGGGGCAATGTGAAATCCCGATGACACTTGGCGGAAGCGAGATCTCAGTACTGACGTCACGGCGCGCGGGCGGTTACTAGAGACGAAGAACGCTTCAGGCATCGTGGCTCCTGGCTCGCGGGTCGCTTTGCGCGACGTATGCAGACGCTCGCTCCCCCTCAGAGAACGCCGCGTACTGCTGCAAACGACTACGCAAATTGATTGACACTTCACCTTAGCGGGGTGGTGTTACAACAGCCTTACACCGTTTTGTCGTTGCGTGACCGTCTCTTTTCACATCGCGCGGCTGCCGTTATGCCCACGCGATGGCACGCCCGCGTCATCGAAGTGAAGCAATTTCACCGCATCATTTAGGCGTGCGTCGACGCACGCACCTCGTTCCCAACACATCCGCAAGGAGTCAACGATGAACATCCGGTTTCGCACAAACGCATTGGCTGCGCTCGCAATGGCGCTGGCGGCACCCGTGGTGCTTGCCTCCGAGCATGATCTGCGCTTTGACGGCGCGATCGGCTCTGCCCCCGTCGGCCGTATCAACAACAACGCTACCGCTACCCCAACCTCGGATGATTTCCCGGAAGTGAACACCATTCACGGCGTGAGCCCGGGCGGTGCGCCTTGGACGATCGCCGAGTTTCGCGCAAGAATCGGCACAGACGGCCGGGCGCGCGCGCGCGGCGAGGGTTTGCTGCTCTCCGGTGGTAACAATTTTGGTACGCGCGGCGGCCCGCGTCAGGTAGTGCTCTCACTGTTCTGCCGCAGTACGCCGGTGCCGCCTGCGACCGCGGGCACACCGATCGGTCCATTCAATTCCGCGTTCGTTGATCTCGACCCGAACGGTGATTTCGAGATCGACAGCGTGTTGCGCGACGCCAACGGCGCTACGCCGCCCGCACCATGCGGCGACGCCATCGACAACCGGCCCACGTTGCTCATCCGCACTGTGACAAACAGCGCGCCGGGCGCCTGGTTCGCCGCTGGAGTTTTGAGCCGTTAGCCCTCAGCAACTTAAGGAAATCGCATTAAAGCTATGCAAGCAATTGGCAAGTCTTTGTTGCAAGGGCCGTTACCGCCGCTGTTTTGAGCGGGTCGGCAGCAAACACGGCCGAACTAATCGGCTTCGCGCTGATGCCGGCAGGCACTTTTCGCGGTCGGCCCTACTTCCGGTAAATTCGCAGGCCCAGGCGCCGGCGGTAACGTCTTACCGCTGATCGACAAGCAACCCGTGCAAGGCTTCTCCGAGGCGCTGCACGGGCCGAGCGCGAGCACGTTCTACGTTATGTCCGACAATGGGTTCGGCACGAAGACCAATTCCGCAGACACGTTGCTGCGCATCTACGCCGTGCGCCCCGAGTTCAAAACCTGGACGGGTAGCGCCGTCGTCGGCAGGGGCACGGTGCACCCGGCGAACTTCCGCAGTGGGCAAGTACTCCCAGCCTTTACCGAGGCGAGCATCGAGAGTGTGCTGATCCTCGATCCAAGCACGCAGTGATCAACGATAACAACTACCCGGGCGCCGGCGGGCGCGATCTGAGCTCGGATAGCACCGAGTTCCTAAAGATTCGTCTCGAACACCCTCTGGCCAGAAAGCGGGCGACGATGAGCAGGACGAGCGGTAGTCGCAATCTGGATGGGGTGGAGTTCTTCGCACGCAGGAAAGGCCCATTGCGAACCACATGAAACGAAAAGTTCTTCACCGAGAATGTGAATAAGCTGTGCGCAAAGGCCTGAACAACAGCATCAAGCCATTGAGCCTGCACGCAGCTCGTTGGCCTGCTGCGCTCTTGTACAACAAACTACCCCCTTGGTTCCGGTATCGAACTCAGCGTGTTAGCCTTAGTCTAAAGTCAGCATGCTAACCAGCACCGGAGATCTACATGGGCTATTTGTCGAATGACGATTTGTTTGGGCAGCTCGAAGCTTGTATCGCGCGTTACGGCATCAACGGCGGCGTACATGCGTTTGCGCGGCTGGGGTTCGAACGTACATGGACGGCCTTCCGACCTTACTCTAAGGTCGAGCCGCCCGCGAAAGCGGATGGTATTGCGTCGCTTCTCAACTTCTTTGAGCCTACGCGCGTCACCAATCGTACCGCTACCTAAAATGGCTGGCGCGCCGCCTAACACGCAATAGGGTGCTTGAGTGTGTTTTTGCGCGAGTGGGTCGACCGCGCCGCGCGCTGACCATCTCTGTTTCGCCGCCGAGAACGGCTCAAGCCCTCTCATACACGACGGGATACTGAAATGCGGCCTTTGGCGCTCGCAAGCTGCCCAATTAAATGGCCGATTTACTGCCCCGCCGAATCTGCGTCAGCTTAGACTTGACTGGCAGCGGCAGAAGCTCGACGAGCTGTGTATCGGACAGACCCATTCCCAGCCCGAGCGCCACAGCGTACATCGTCGCTTCGGTTCGATGCGGATTCGGTCTAATGCCAGCTCGCGCCCCTGCGAGGGGAATCATTGTCGGCTGCGTGTCCTTGCGCCAAATAACCAGCCGGTCTTGTCCCCGCTCATATTCCATCACGACGGCGGTGCCTGCTTTGGCCAGATGCAGATCAATAACCGCATCGCGCGGATGCGAGGAAACGAGAATAAGCTTGGTCGCGTCAAGCTCGCTCATCGCTTCTAGGGCGAACGTATTGCGCGCATCGGCAACTATCACGCCGCGCGCGGCTTCAATCACGATCCTGAGCGCTTCGCAGTAAACTTGCGCGTCGCTGTCACTCACACAGTTCATGATTGCCACCGTCTGCACGGAGTCAATCGTAAGCCCGTTGCCGACGGCACGCCGAGGAGACACGGCGAGCGTCAATGCTTCCACTCTAGGATCGCGCAACAAGTTTTGCACGGCTTCACGCCCCTTCGATTGCTCCAATAATTCCAGCGGTTCGCCGGCAATGTGGGCGCCCTTGTGCGTGATGAGGCCAGTGGTCTTGCCTGCGGCGCGCAGTAGTGCATCGAGCTTCTGGGCCACCGCAGCTGTGCGTCGCTCGCCGAACACCAACGCGCTTGGGATAAGCCCGCTAACCCCTGCTGGAAACGCCATATCCAACATCGCCTCGCTCGGGTTACGGGACTTGCCATGGCAGGGGAAATAGTGCTGGCAAAACGCCGGGCGGGCATTGACCTCAATAATCTTGCCACCCACTTCTTTGTAAGATCGACTAATGTCAGGAGTTACAAAGTCAATGCCAGCAACGGTAAGCCCGACCCCTTTCGCGGCGCAGACGGCCATTTCCTGGTTTTTGGGGTGGACGATATCGGTGACGTCGGAATGCACGGCGCCAATCCCGACGTTGGAGGCGGAGCGCACAACCACTTCTCTCCCCTTCTCAAGCACGGAATCCATCGCCAGGCCTTGCCGGCGCAGGAACCCCGTCACCTCGTCATCAACTTTGACCGGATAGAGCCGTAGACTGTCGCGCAATGGGTCATTGTTCAGCGCCTCGATCAACGCCGCGACGCTTTTCTCACCATCTCCCACCACCGTGGGGGGCAGGATTTTTAGCGCGGCGACAAACTTGCCACCCATGACCAGCAGCCTGAACGTCAGTCCCGCCACGAACGACTCGACGACCAAACCGGAGCCCGACATCTGCACCCCCGCGCTCTGCGCAAACTCGAACGCAGCTGGGATTTCCTTAGGCCCGATGACGCCGACCGTAACACCACCACCGACCTTCCCCTTTAAGGGCTTCACTACTACCGGATAGCCGAGCTTCTCGGCTGCGGCCACAGCTGCGTCGAGAGAGGTGACTTTGATTTGCTCCGGTACCAGCAGATGCAACTCCGCCAAGCGGCGAATGGTCTTGCGCTTGTCCCGGCTCAATTGCAACGCTGCATACGGGGCGTCGCTTGGTACTGAAGAATAAACGAGTCTCTGCGCGGCGCCTTGACCCAGATACAAGTGTGGTCCACCAAAGTGATTGCTTGGAATCCCCCGTTGCTTTGCCGCGAGGGCGATTAACGATGTAGTAGCCGATAGGCGCATCTGTGAGGCTCGCCCTTTGAGGGTCGCGAAAGCCGTTTCGAAATCCTCCGAGTCCGCATCGGGCGAAGGATGAAGACTCTCCGGCAACAACTCAAGCAAGCCTCTCAATCCCACGGAGGCGGTCGCGCGCGACGTTACCAAAAAACGACTTTCCCAGACAAGGAATGTGTTTGGCGACTTCTCGCGATTGACTACCAAAGCCGCTCCAATCGGCAGGAAATCGTTCCTGTAGTATTTTGTTAGCGATTCAACGGACAAAATTGCTTCCAAGAGCGCGTCCTCAAAAGCAACGCCTTGCGCCGCATGCAGTTCGGTTACAAAACGCTCGTTGATCCTCGCGTTCGGTAGCGTGCGCAAAGGATCGATAAAGCGTCGCAAGAATCGCTGGCAGAAGTCATAACCCGCTTCGCGCGTCAGCTTGTCGCTCAATGGCCCAAAATCAACGCTTTGGCGGATGACGGTACTGCTGTGATAGATATTGCGCCCTTTGAGAATCGACCGGCGCAGCAACCGTACCCGTGCGGGGTCACTCACGGGTACGGCGAAACCCCTGTGAGAGTCCACATTCTTACCTCGATCAATGCCTGTTGTTTCCCACATGAGCCAAGCCTCCTATGTGTCACTGCATGCTCAACGCACAAGTTGCGACGCAACTTATGCTCTTCAATTTCCGTCACTCGCCTCTCGCCATTTGGAGCCATCTGCTTGGCGCCCAGGTGAGAAGTCGGCAGCGGCCAAGTCGCGGTGCATGCGCCAGACTTGCCGAGGCGACCTCCCGAGAGAGCCACCAACATTGAGACTGTGACGCCAATGCTCCTTCGCGCAGGCTTTGCCGTCGCAGTCGCCCCACGAAAACCGCTTCGCAACAGCGCCCTGCGCATCACGCAGCGTGAGGACATCCCCAGTGCTCGACAGGCTCAATTGTCCATACGAGGCGCTCTGTACCTCGCTGCCACCGAATTGCCCCGTTGGAACGCCTCCGCCGAATACCACGACGGCTTGTCCGGGTCGCAGCGGGCGGCTAAGGGGAAACAGATGACCGCCGCGCCGGCCCGCATCGCTCAGCGTCCATCCTGACAAACAGATGGGCGTCGCGCCGGCATTCACGATTTCCACAAATTCATCCGCCGACGCATCGCGCGTGCCGTCGCCGTTGGCGTCACCACGAGCCCCATCCGGAGGGTCTGCGAGTACTTCGGTGATCGCCAACTCGTGCGCCGCAGCCGCGGGGCTCGATTGACAAGAGGACTGGTTGGGCGAAAACAGCAGAAACCCCGCCGAGGCAATCACATGGGCCACATTGTGTTCGGCTCCGGGTGCGAGCGCCAAGCGCCAGCCGAACGCGGCGCCCAACGATTGCGCTAGCGCCTTGCCCGTCTCAAAGTAACGCTTGCCGCGGGCGAATCTGGTCGGCCCCTGCGCCATAGCCTCGGATGTTCCCCTGAGATTCTGATCGGTCGCGGGCGTCATCGTGTCGCGCGTACCGAGCAATATCGTCAGCGGCGCAGCAAGAAGCGGTCTTGGGTCGGCGTGCTCGTTCGGGCTGCCACGCAGACTATAAGGCACTGCGAATCTCGACTTTCCCTCGGGCAGTGTGTACCAGCCCGCATTGGCGGCGACCACACCCAGCACGCGTGCGCACGGCAAGAAAGTGACCAGTCGATGGCTGAACTGTGCGCCGGCGCTATGACCAAAAAGATAATATCCGCTTTGCGCCCCGCCCAGCGATCGACGTACCGCTTCGAAAACCCGCTCGATCTCCGCGTAAAGGTAAGTGGTGGGCTTGCGCCAGCGCCCTTGCGGCCGGGCTTTTTCGTCGGCTTTGCCGCGCGTAGTAACCCCCAAGGTGTAATCTTCCTCGGTCGGATAATCGCGCGCTGAAAATTCGATGACAATTACCAGCGCCTGGTGGCGTTCGGCAACCGGCGCCGCAGCGTTCAGATACTGCCGCGCATCACGCTTGACGCCGTGCATGACGAACCAGATCGGGGATCGCGCCGGATCAAAGGCGCTTGCGCGGTAGACATGGGCAAACAGACGCTTGCCATCTTGCGCCACGAACTCCACCTTGCCGAAGCCGGTGGCCGTGATACCTGAAGGGTCGACCCAAGCAGCAGGGTGAACGCCATCCGGCCACTTTCCCTGTCCGCACAAGCCGGCCGGCGCTTCGTTGAGTTTAGAGGAGTTTCCCTGAGTCAGCGCTGCGCTCGTAACACTTAGACCGGTGAGCATGCCCAGGCAGACGAGCAGGTTTAGCTTCGCGCGTACAGACCCCATGATCTTCCATTCTCCGCTGCTTGGTGTACTGCGCTACGCCGCCGCCGAGCCGCCCTCGGCAAGCCGAGGCGTCGGCAGCTTGACTACGTTGTCTTTTATGTGGATTGCCTTGCCGGGTTCGCTCATATAGCGGCTCCACGCCGACTCAACAATGCGGCGCATTAGTTTGCGCAGCGGATAGCCGCCCGCTTCCGCGGCGGAGGCGAACGAACCCTTGCGCGCGAACATGTCGAGGTGCTGGATCTGGACCACACGCGGCTCGTTGAACTGCGTCAGGCGCACGTCCACGCGAGCATAGTCCCTGCAGCCGGCGGCGACATAGGCGCGCTGCGCAATTGCCCGGATCTGCTCTTCAAGTCTGGCGCCAATCGGTGCGGGGCAGACTTTGGTGGTTCCCGTCGCATCGATCTGCAGCAGTGGTAGACACTCCAGCGCATGGTTTCCAAGCAGCGATACACGAATTTCGGGACCATCAAAAAAGGTCTCGACGATCGCTTCTTGTCTGTACTGCTGCGTAATGCGATCAACCGCGACAGTCAGTTCACGGCGATGATTTCTGACGACTGTGCGTTTCGCGTCTGGCTCACAGCGCGGGCGCACCACCAGCGGATACTCCAGATCACCCGTGTCATCAAGTCGGCTCGATACGAGCTTAAATCGAGGAACCGGCACATCCGCCTGCTGCAGTAACGACAAGAACACATAGCGGTCGAGCATGCGCATCTGGCCTATCGCATCGGGTCCCGTGTAGGCAACGCCAGCTAACTCTAACATTGCGGGGATCTGGCTAAATCGGCCACTGCCCTGAATGCCGGTGGCCAGGTTGAGAACCATACCACCAGGACCCTGTGTCACCTTGTCGGGCGGCAGAAACGCCTGCAATTCCCCCAATAGCGACATGTCCCCCTCAAACACCTTGACCAGGTAACCTTCATCGCGCAGCGCGTCCACCACATGCTGGATAGATTGCACGCTATTGCTCGGCCCTTCAACACCGAGCCTGCCGATCACCCCCGTATTCGAGCGATTGCGCACGACTGCGATGCGCGCGAATGCTTGTCGATCTTCGGTCAAGCTCGTGGCGTCACCCGGCGCGGCTTTCCCACTGAGCCGCTGCTTTGCTGGTTGCGAGGTATCTGTGGAATTGCTAAGCCTTGCGGGCCATTCCTGCAACAAGCGAGTATCCAGAAACTCAGAAACGAGTACGATCCCTGCCAATTGCAACACCATGAGCTCCGGGCAGTGAAGCACCAGTTCGCGCAGCGCGGGAATCTGATTGACTGCGGCAATCAACAAAGCCACCGCAACCGTCCAACCGGCACGCCAGGCCGCGGCCAACCCGCTGTGTTGCGTCATTGTCCCTGCGACGCCTTCTGCGAGCATGGCCAGAATGATGACTGGGAAGAAAGCCACACTCCAGATCCACTCTGAGCGCAGCCACGGCCCCAATATGAGCGCGCCAACCATGAAAATCGCCGCTAGCGACAAGATCGCCGCAATACGCGCGAAAAGCGGCAACTGAATTCGCCGCATCGCCGGCCGCGCCAGCAGGACCATGCCGACAACGGCGGCCGTTAGCGCGAGACTTGGAATGACACCGATCTCTTGAAAGCCCACCGCGAGCAGGATCGATCGGAATCCCATGATGCGTATTCCGAACGTGAGACGCGCCAACGTGATCATCAGCGCGGCGGTCGGAAGCGTCAGCAGGTAGATAATCTTCGCCCGGTCGGCCGGAGGGACCCATTCGAGGGTCAATGACTGGTTCAAGAAACCGCCAAATTGCTGCAGCCCAGCGAAGCCTATCCAATCGGGCAGAGGCATCCCCGGGTACGCAAACACCCGGGCGCTTACCATGACTAGCGTGACGACAATTACTAGCGCCAATAGCCCGAGTCCGACCGGCCCGATGTGACCTTTGCGGTGCACCAAGCGACCCCGCCATGCCGGTCGGTCAACCTCGGCGTTGCCCGGCTGATAGACTGTAGTTGTCGCCATGTTCACGGTGCTTGCTCCGCGGCGTTGCGGATCGCACGACCGCCGATAGGCCAGGTCGTAGTTGCTTTGGTGCGTGCTGCAGCCGCACCAATATGCCCACCACCGGTGCCCCGCGCATACGAGTAGAGCGGGGCTGTGGAATGTCGGGAGGCGGCATCTCAAAGTCCGTCGTCAGTCCGATGGTCTCCACCACCCCAGTAAATTCGCGCTTTGGAAACGATGCCAATGTTACGATCGCATGGCCACCCACATTGACCTGGGCAATATCATCTTCGTCGATCCAAGCCTCGATCCAGTGATCTTCGCCAATCGCCATTGAGACAACCGGCTGCCCCACGTCTATTGATCCCCCAGGCTTAACTAGCCAGCGCATCACCGCGCCGCTCTCCGGCGCCCGCATCACGGTCGCTTCAAGGTCGGCGTTCGCTCGCGCCAGTTTGGCTTTGGCGCGCTGCACATTCGTCTGCAATACATGGATGCGCTGCCGCCGCACCAACAAGCCGTCAGATTCAATGCGCGCAGTTTCCTCCGCGGATTGCACGGCGGCGCTATTCGCCCGTGCCACGTTCAACTGCGCTTGCGCCGTCGTGCTCTTGGTGTCGGCGTTGCGCACTTCTTCTCTTGAAACCATACTGCGCTCGAGCAATGCAACGCGCGCTTGGTAGAACCGCAGCGCGTCATCGGCCCGACTCTGCGCCGCCGTAACCTCTGCGCGCGCCGCCGCCAAATTCGCGGCCACCTCGCGCGATTTGCTCTTGAGAAGCCGCTCTTGATGCGTGATCGCCAGCTGCTCGACCTCAACCTCTTGCTCCAGGCCGGCAATCTCCGCCTGCGCTTCCTCAGCTTGCGAGCGAATATGGCGATCTTCGAGCCGACCCAACACTTGTCCCGCAGCAACTCGCGCGCCCTCGGCGGCTTCGATGCTCGCAAGCACCCCGCTGAGCCGGGTGCCAATTTGGGTAAGGTGACCGCGCACCATCGCGTTGCGCGAAACCACATGCGCTGACCGATAGTTGAGCCAAGACACGACGGGAACCGCAGCGACGACTAGAACCGCGCAGGCGATGGTCCTTGCCACATAGCGCCGCGTGCGGTGCGACACCTGCAACGCCGGCAGGCCTCCCGAAACCGGCTGCCCAGTGCCAAGCCGTTCTTCAGCGGCTGCCTCCTCTTCCGGTGGATCTGCTCGTGCGAGCGGATCCGTTGCGGCAACGGCTTGCTTCGCTGCTCTTTCCGGAAACGAACTAAGTGACACTCACGCTGCCTCAATCAAGTGATAGAACCACTAGCCGCCAGCGCGATTGACCGATCCCTTCATCATGCCAATAGCCTTGCATTGCGCGCGCCATTGCTAATCCTGTGCGCCGAGGCGCGCTCGCCAATCAAAGCCACAGGCGCTACATCAAGCGGCTCGAATAGTGCAGCGAATACCCGCTCAATCAAGGAACCGCGATCGCAGAATTCAGCAAAGGAGTGTCCACAGTGCGCAACCTCAATACACTCGACGCTTGGCGGCGTGCCATATGCCTGGGCCGCGGCATGCATCGCCTCCACCCACCTGCGTGCGCGCTCCAATCGAGTCTTGCCCTGTTGCTCGTCGAGCCGAGAATTGCTTCGAACCCCGTTCGACTCAACATCACGTCCGCCAATCATCACGGTGATGGGTACGCGCAGAAACGCTTCAGGATTAAAAATGACCCCCGGCAGTTTGCGTGTCGAACGTCCCACAGCACAAGCGGGTAGCGACCGCTAGCGCGCAGTCTGCGGTTTACGAGGAAGAGGAGTTCGTACGAGGTCCTCTGGAGAGTTCAGGCATTCGATACAATCCACAACGCTGCACAGCGTTGACGAAAAGCACACTGGCGCTTCTAAAAGAAACGCGCGGTGCCCATTAAGATTCCAGGGGACTTTCGTGGTCCATTTGGCCTATGACGCTGTCAAGTTGACGAAGACGCCGACAGCAATCGTCACGAGGCCGGCTACGAATCGACTCACTTTAGTTCTGCACCGGCACCGGTGCGTTTCCGGTGCCTTCGCTCCAGGTAGTAGACCGCCGGCGCTGTTTCGCTCGATAGTTGCAGGCTCGTAGGCCCTGTCGACAAACTGTGCCTAACTTGCGGTTTCAGCTCGGTCTAGACAACACCATAAGAGGGTGAGCTCGACCGTAACGATCGGGCGTCGCGTAGCGCAGACCCTTGAACGGCTTGGGGAAGAAGCCTCTCGCTGATCTCGCGTCGCGTCGCCTACGGGAGCATCGCGTTTGCGCCGGCCATGGCATCG
>CADEHE010000021.1 GCA_902826775.1 uncultured Pseudomonadota bacterium
CATTAGAGCAGAATCTTCACTTATCCCTATGTCCTATTTTCTGGGTCCAGCTCTGCTTGAGCGCGACGGATTCACGGCTGAGGACGCGGCCGAGCTTTTTGGGCTAACGACTTCACAGGTAAACGGCCGCTTTCGCCGCATCAACGACAAGCTTGATGTGCACCACAAGAAGCACGCGGTGCGACGTGCCGTTGAGCTCGGAATTCTGCGGGTGTGAACCTCTCTAGCTAGACCGACCCGCAACCGATATCACGTTTTGCAGCACATGGGCCGGCTTCCGGCTTCTACCACAAAACGCGTCAAGCAGTTTCGGGGCGCTGCTGACATTCGTAAACTAGCGCTCCGAGCTCATTCAAACACGTGCCGCGATCGCACGATTCCTTATTGACGTCCTTCGAAAACGCTGCGAAATTTCTTGCGTTTCAAATTTCAAACGCACCAACCATTTTCTGTGCGCCCGCTGCTAAGCGGACCTACCGCCCGCAATGATTCGAGTCACCGAATGAACCTCGTAGCGCGGGTGCAGCGCACAACGACTCGCCGGCTCTACTCACTCTTGGACGTAGCGAGGGCTACTGCCGCTCGCCGCGAATTCAATCCGACGGAAAGCCGGGGACGGGCTCAACACTCACAATAGTATGTCGGGGCCCCTATCCAGAATTGTTCGCGACGCCGACCAAGCGCAGGAATCTTTGGAAACGTCGAGGTTCCAGAAACCGAATATTCTCCTCCTTTGGAGGAGGAGTCAGCCCTGCTAGCATTTTCTGGGCCTCTGTCTTGAGTGCATTGGGTTCAAAACTCGCGACGGCCACGAGCCACACGAAGTCGGAGATTCCGTCTCGATAACGGCGAACTTCATCCGACCAAGATAGTTTAGGGGATAGATGTTCCAATTCGAGAACTGAAACGAGCTTACGCGCTAACTGCTGCGCTTCGTCTGATAGCGGCATACCTCCATCGAGCGCTATCAAAGCAGACAGGAGACCGTTGGTTACCGCCTGACGCAATACCCAGCATCGAACAGCGGGCGGCTCCTGTGCACTTGTAATCAAGTCACAGATCCGATGCGCTTCCCGTAAATCGGTTGTCGGGTCGACGGGATTCGCCGGCACATCTCGAAAGTGCTCGAGTTGCCGCTCTGTTACGTTCTGCGCAAACGCTTCGCTCTCAAATCGAATATCACTAGCTTGACGCTCTCCCGCGCGCTTCCTAGCATTAGCAAGCGCGTCCCTAGCATGCTTAAGTCTAGTCCTGGAGTCAGCTAGTCGCCGTTCCGCAACCGCCAGAAGGTAAGCCGCTTCGCGTCCCGTACGTCTGCCCGCCAATTCGCCAGGCAAAGCATCCACCACCAGTAGTGCAACACGGCATAAGGCACGCACGGAAAACCAGCGACCCGCACTGGCGTAGACGAAGGCGTGAAGAACGTGAGCGTGATAATTGCTGTCGTCTTCCTTAGCAAGCGCCGAATACATCTCGCCCACGTCAAATGGCTTTCCTTGCCTTTTCTTCTCGAACAAATCATCCGTCAGAGAGTCACAAATGCGTCGAGCTTGCTCAAACTGCGCGCCAAATCTTAAAGCGGGCAAACCCTTAATATTAGACGCCTCATCGAGCACCTGCTCAACACCAATCACGCCCGTGGCCAAGTAAAGATTTGAGAATGAATTTTGTACTTGCTTAGCCAGGCCATCCATCAAATGTTGAAATCTGCCCTCGTCCGTACGGGGCATAGCATCGAGGAGTTCGCGGAGTCTTTTCGAGCGAGCTTTGTGCTGGCTGTCGAGTACAGCCTGCGTATGTGTGTCACGCACAACCTTCCGCCACTCATCTAGGGCGCTTTCGGGGAACGACTTTTCTTGGATGCTACGGTACCGGTTGCTAAGCAGAACGCGAAGGGCGGAGTCGAATGCGTCACCGTGGATCACTGAGCGCAGGTCGGGCATCTCGGCGTTCACGGTCACAGTCGATCCGTCTCCAGTTGTTAGTTGAGAGCGGCTTTGATGAATAGAGTTTGGAAACAGCGTCGCCATCCAATCGAGCAAGCTGAATCTTGTTTCATTTCCAACTTCGCCGTGTGGCGCGAAGAAGCTCTTGGATCCCATCCATGCGCGAGGGTCACGCAGATATGCAGCAGCGAAAGAGTCATATCCTTCGTGGCTCGCCGCCCTTTGCTTTCCGGCCTCGTGAATTCGGTCGGTAAGCGTGATCAGTACAAGGCGTCGATTAATGGATCGGCACGCAGCGTCTTCGTTAACCCATTGCAAGGTTGCAAGGACCCGCGCATCGTCGTCGATTCCCTCTCTCCGGAATCCAGACGTTTCTTGCTTGAGATGGAGTTTTTGCTCGGGACTCGATGCCATGAGTCGATACCAGTCTGTAGCAAAGTCCTTCATCTTTGACGCGTCACCGCCTAAAGCTTCACGAGAGGGGGGGAGCTTTAAACTCGCGTCGCCAAGAAAGGCCAGGTGTTTCTCCATGGCCACCAGACGACGCGGCGGAAGCATGTTAAGGCGAGCCATCGTTGCCGCTGGCCCAGATAGTCCTAGCAGAAGATTATGTAGTTGAGGTGCGTGTTCTGACAGAAAGGACAAAAACGCTTCGTCGACGCTCTCTCCTTGCCTGTCTTCTAGTCGCTTAAGCAGCCCCGATTTTGCTGCTCCAATCTGGCGCACGTCACTGTTGGTAGTTGCAGCCACTTTCTTGGAAATCGAAAGCACTACCCGTTTCAATTCCTCATCGTGAGGTGGAATTAGGACTAGGGGTTCGGTGGTGACTGCGTTAGCGTTTGCCGTCATCGCCACAGGCCAGACAAATCGCTGCAAAATGAAATCGCCTACTAGACTGTTCACCAACTCCGAAACATCATCTGCCTGAGAAAAGATCCGTCCGCGGTTCTGCTTAGTAGTGGTTTCGGGGTCGCAATACATGAGAACCACATCAACATCCACCGCATAGTGGATCCGCATGCCTTTTGATAAGTGGTCGCTCTCATCTCGCCAAAAGTTCGCGCAGGAGCCAAGCAGGGCCGCCGCCTCTGCTAACATTTGTCTGGCGTCTCGGGTGGCAGCGGGGTCTTGTGTTGGCATTAGCTGTTACGTGCAACCAAGAAAGCTCACTCAAGCAGCGAGTTTCTGTTCACCAAACTCAACCCAGCGCATTTCGGGAACTGCCGTTTCCACCTGCCTAAATACGTCAAAGGTAGAAACATCTCGAATTCGATGGCTGGCTTCGCTATCGCGCGCGACCAGAATGTCCCCAGATACCACAAGCGGAGCGTCGTCAGTTTGCAAGAGTCGGGTGATCAGTAGACCTAAAGGATTTCTGTCCGGAATGATCCCATGGTGATAGTCGAGCAAATAGTCCAAATCCGGAGCGATAACTGCGCTCAAGCCAGTTTCGATTTCGGCGAGCGATACTCTACGAACAATTTCTCTCGCGACGTGCGCTAGTCGAGTCGCTATCCTTACGTGTTCCTCAGGAGAATAATCGCACTCCATGCGCGGTAGCATCTCTTGAACGCTTTCGTTCCACGGCACATGGCGATCACGGATCAGTATCTCCAATACATCGTACACAAGATCGTTAGGGAAAGTAATGAAGCTCGCCAAATTACGCGCAGCCGAAATGGCTTGTGCCTTAGGTGCGAACCCTTTAATAACCATGATCGCTGAGGCAAATACAGGGCGTAGCGCTTCCGCCCCCTCACTTCGCTGGCCGAGAACTTTGACCATCGGGTGTAGGGCATCTATGCGATGGATCAACCCGATAGTCATTATGAGTTGAATTAGTCCGTCTGCCGGGATCAGCCTTAAGTCTGAGCCTATAACATCTACTAGCGCTTCGGTCATATGGTTTCGAGCGCGCCGAGAAAGGCCCCAATACAACGCCGAGATAGCATCTGCTGGCGTCTCGAAACCGAAAGGGTCTTGCCCCTCGAAGTAGAACAATCTCTGGTGCCGACTACCCCAATGAGCGTAGTAGGCATATAGCTCGTCGCCCAAGAGCGTGGCAAATTGTTCAATGGAATGATGATCGTACTGATTCATCAAATCGAGTGAGATCCGGCGTCCCAAAGCTGCAGCACAGCATCGCGAACTTCAGTGTCAGTACGTTTGCGCAGTATTGAGAGTTTGAACTGATCTCTTGGCGCACGGGCAAAGAGCGGACGGTGATCACCGGCCTTGGGGAATAGTATCTCCACGCGGAGCACTGTTGATCCTACGGGTATCGATGGTGAGACTCTCTCTGGGCGACCATTGTCATCGGATTGCACCGCGCGCAACGTCGAGATATTAGCGGTCGTGCCCCAACCATATCGGCCATGATGCCGACCGGCTGCAGCCGCTGTCTTGACGCGAAACCATTCATTGCCTAGATCAGCGAAACATGGTCTCCTCCCCTCGCCGCCAGAAGTCATCCTGCTTTCCGCGTCAATCCAGTATCTCACATAACATTGTAGCGGAGAGATTGGCAGTATTCCTAATGCTTCTACTATGCGTCGAGCTGATCCGCGCAGGTTCTTAGCAAGCGGCGGATATTCTGCGTCGAGTGCCGTACAGCTTATCCAGCAGTTGGCACCGTCCGCAGCCGGGCGACCTAACCAAGCTCCACCATTTGGAGTAGGGTGTTGGTACCAATCCGGCTCTTTCACCAGAGCATCAAACTGCTCCTGAAACACCTTGTCTTGGGCGGGAGGAAATGAAGGTAGCGGTGTCGCCCGTTTCTTCGTCAGGTCCATGTGTTTGGATTTCCAAACTGACGCACTGATCACAGTAGTCCAAACGGAAACGGCGCAGGTCTCGCCTCTATGTGGACGAGTGGCTCGAAGATAGCCACCAGGCTTTCGGCAACCAGGAACTCGGCCATGGCAGACGCGAGCCAACGCGTCCGGCCAACGTGCGCCGGGAACGGAACTCACCTCAGCGGCAAGGTCGGACAACAAGTCACGAACCAAGGAGGGATCGATAAGTTCTTCTTCGACGCTGTCTAACGCGTTCGCCAGCAGCCCAAGGCCGTGAGGATCACCAGCCAGAGCGTTGACAAGCTGTTCGATATCGGGAGGGGCGGCCAAGATCGCCTTTGCTAAGGTTCACCCGCGCAATCCGCTCGGAGCGATCCGCCGTATCGCTTTTGGAAACAACTTGGAATTTGCATCACCCGTTGCGCTTTGTCTCGCAAACTACAAATGAACCTTGATGTTCTCAGGGAGCGGGTGCGGGCACCGGACTCGTTCGCAAGTTGGGCGCGTTCCAGGTGAGCGCGACGGACTACGGGGCCTGGCCGACACACCACTATTCTCCCTATTGATAAAACGTTGCCAGACTGCGGCGCCAATGTCAATACCGCACACGCTGCGTCCCGCTCCGCTGCTCGCCGGTTGACATTGATGGCGTAGGCTCAGTCTCAAAACTGCTCGCCTGCGCCGCACAAGAATTGTGCCGTCGCGGTACCCAGAATCTCAATTGCACGACTCAAAAATCCCGTCGGCGACTTTCGGCTTTGCAGCGGGGACTGCAACGGCACCTACGGCAAGGCCGCGGAAGCTTCCGAACCTATTCCCATCCGTAGGTACGAATGAGCGCCGCCACCACCTCGCGGTACAAGCTATCGCCGCCATTGCCGTTGGTCAGAATTGCGAAGCCAGCTTGTTTGCCGGGATAACCGGATAACCTTTAAAGATCGCGCGAAACCCGATATTGAAAATCTCGCTGATGCTCGTTTACTAACGAGTGCGAACGTCAGCCATTTCATCCGAGCATGGAAGCACTGGCGCCCTACGTTCAGTTTCACGGCCGTGGTTTGGAAGCGACGGAAGAAGTAGCCCGCATCATGCCCGCTCGCACATCCAATCACGTCCTCGATGTCGGCAGCGGCATCGGTGGGCCCGCGCGCTACTTTGCCACGCGCTTCGGCTGTAAGGTCACAGGCATCGATTTGACACCAGAATTCTGCGAAGTCGCCCGTCAGCTCACGCAGCTACGGGGCCTGCAGGAACAAGTGAAGATCGAAGTCGGCGACGCGCTGGTGATGCCGTTTGCGGAAGCCAGCTTTGACGGCGCTTACTCGTTGAACGTGTCCATGAACATCGCCGACAAGAGCGGCTTCTACCGCGAGATTCACCGTGTGCTGAAGCCAGCCGCTTGGCTGGTGCTCTCGGAGCTCGCAAGAGGCGATGGCGGTGAGCCCAACTATCCGACGCCGTGGGCAGCGAGCGAGCGCACAAGCTTTCTATCGACGTCGGAAGAGACCCGGCAGGGCTTGCTGGAGGCGCAATTCGATGTCCTCACGCTGCGTAGCACGGTGCAAGAAGCCCTCGAATTCGGCGCCCGCTCCCGCGCTCTAGCCGCGCGCGGCGAGAAACCGCCGCATCGCGCGGTCATGTTGATCCATGGCGCCATTGCGCGCCAAGCGATGGAGAACTCCGCCCGCGGACTTGCCGAAGGGAAATTGATTCCCGTGGAAATCTTCGCGCGCAAGCGCTAACCGATGCCGCGGTTCGACCGTCGCAACGCAGCCAAGCGATTTCCGCGACGGGTCGCCCGGTCACCGGCCGCCATCATGATGGTCAGCATCGCAAAGATTGCGCTCACCAATTTCAAGCCAAAACTAAGCAGGTAAGCCGCGATGCTAATCGCGCCCCAAACCAAGCTGCCCAGCACGTAAGCAAGTCGCTTCACCCGTTTCATCGCTTCCCTCCAATCGCTTCAGACTCGGCCGCCGCTGCGGACGCCCTCGTGCGACGTGGCGGTGCGTACGGAATATGCCACTGGAACGCTTCGATCAGCGCTTCGCTGACATCGTCCAGCCGCTCTCCCGCTTGTAGCCTGCGCGCAACCGCGATGGCGTCTGCTTCGTTAGGAATCGAGCGATAGCGCCAAATACCGTTGCGCAGCAGCACGAAGCGGTAGCCGTTCTCATCTTTGGTGTTGCCGACCTTGTACAAACCGGGTTGGGTGATCGAGAACTCGAAGTCGCCGAATTTGCCGCTGACCGAGCGGCGCGTGGTGACGGCGCGGACAAACTGATACAACGGCCGCCCGCTCGGCGTTGCCCCGAGCACATGCCAGACGAAAGGCTTTCGGTATCCCGAGTATTGATGGAAGCGCCACTTCAGCATCGCGACCGATCTCTTTGCATGGGGAAAGCTTGCCGGTAAGTGTCCACTTGTGCCAATCGCTCGATAACACGATTGCGGGAGGCCGGCAATACTAAGTCCGGGGGTCGAGTTAGCTTGGTAGTCCTGAGTCCTCCGGCGCACACTCAAGCCCAGTGCAACGAGCGCATGCCGGGCGGGTTTCCTCCGAAGCCTGTCCGGCATGCGAGGAGGTTCATGGATGCCCTGTGGCAGATGGTTTCCGATCTTTATGCTGCTGGCCGGGTGCAGCGGCTGGCGCATTCCGGAGAAGGCGCAAGAAACTAAGCCCGCGCCGTCCAAATACCGGTTCGACTACGCGCTAAGCAACGCAGCGCCGGTGTCGCTGCTGCGGGTGTTCGACGACGGCGGCAACACTTACTTTCAATTCCGGACCTCTCCGCCGGAAGCGCTGGTGGTGAGCGCCCAAACCCGAACAGGCGAAGCCATCATCCCCCACGAACGCATGGGCAACTATGCGGTAATCCGGGGCGTTTACCGGCAAAGCCGCATCCCGAGCGCCAATTTGCCGGTGGTGGCACGCAAGCTTGGGGAGATCGCGCCGATGGCTGACGTGGGCCCGGTTATCTTGCCGAAACCGGTCGCGCAGACTCCGGCGCCGCTCCAATCCCAAGCCGTGCCGGTCGTGAGCCAACGCACCCGAACGGTTACGCAGACGATCCGCTTTGCGCGGAATTCATCGCGCTTAGGCCCACTGGGCAGGGCCGATCTGGCGACGGTATTGAGCAACGCAAGCGGCGTTTCGAAGATCGAAGTACGCGTGCGGCCTTTCTATCCGAACCGACGGGCGAGTATCCGGTTGGCTGAAGCCCGAGCGGCGGCCATTCGGGCAGCGCTCGTGGAGGCGACGATAGATGACTCCAAGCTTTACGTCGACACTCAAAGCGCGACGCAACCATTGGTCGCGGAAGTAATTCTGCACAGCACCGAGCAACGCGGTGCCGATCAACCCTCTACGGCAACCACCGTCAGTGCCGGCCCCTTCCTCCAGGCCGCCGAGCATCGCCCCACTCGGCCGGCGATGGTTGCCACCCACTTGATGCAAGGAGCGTCCGAATGAAGATGAAAATCATCGTGGCTTGCGTCTCGCTGATAGCGATCACGCCAGCGCACGCCGATCTATGGGGATGCGAGGTGCTGCTGTGTTTGTCGAACCCGGCCGGGCCGACGGCAGTCGCGCAGTGCAAACCGCCGATTCATAGACTTTGGCGTCATTTGGCGCGCGGTCATGCTTTTCCCTCTTGCAAGATGGCGAAGGGGCCGAACGGTGCTTCCTACGCCAAGCGGGGATTCAGCTACTACGATCCGTGCCCTGCTGGTACTCGTGCGCTCGTTAGCGGTGAGGCGGCGGCGCGGGCCGCAGCGGCAAGGACGATCGGCGCGCGTTCGGTATACACCGCCGATCGGGCGGTCTACTTTGGTATCGGAAGCGGCGACGGCTACATGCCGAATGACCGCGGTGGAGGATTGCCGCCGAAGATTTGCGTGGGCAACAAACTGGGCGCGACGACGATCAGCAGCGATGCGCGTTCGTCTTACCAGGTCTCGATCTACGATCGTATCGTTACACTGCCACCACAACGTTCACCGCGCGTCATTGACGTCTACATCGACGACGCGTTCTATCAGCGGGTGCGGTGGTAGCTATGATGCAACGAAAAATGACCATCCAAGGATCGGCAACCGAATCGCAATCAACGGCCGCGAGACGGTTACTCAAAGATTACGAAGTCGAAGCGCAATACGGCATTTCGAAGTTCACACTGCGTGCGGATCGTATCCACGAACGCAGATTCAAGTACATCAAGATCGGACGCAGCGTTTACTATCGAATCGAGGACATCGAATCTATGCTGGACAGTCACGTCGTGCATACCGCAAGCGCCGACTAGATTCTCTTATCTCCGCGGGTCCCCAGTTTGCGTGTTAGTGGTTCGCCTTGGCGCTCTCAGGTAACCTTGGGGGAACGCGACTGCACCCGTGAACTCGGCCCAGTTGCGGCATTGGCGTCGCTAATGCGCCTGCGACCTTATACCGACATCGCGTTGTGCCGCGCATCCGTGCAGATTCGCGGCAAAGCCGCCGTTCGCCGAACGGATATTAGAGTTGCGCAGCCGAGATTCTGGGCACCGCGTTGGCGAGAATTTTGTGCAGTGCAAGCGAACAGTTTTAGAGTCGAGCCGACCTTGTGCTGAGCAGTGAAACACAATCCCAGGCATCGATGCCGTCCCCGGCAACCGAAAATCATCACTGCGAGACTACACTCCAATCAAACTGCCAACGTCACGTGCACCGTGCAGGATGCGTTCGATCCGCACACCATCATCCAACTCGCGGTAAAAGATCAAATAGTTTCCGTGCGGCATCACGCGCAGGCCGACGGCCAGTTCGGCGCGCGAAGCGCCCATGCTTGGGAACTCTCCCAGCGTTTCGCATTGCGCTTCTAATTCGTCGACGAACGACAGCGCCCGCGCCGGATTATCCCGAGCGATGTATCGTCCGATCTCGAGCAGATCGCCTTCCGCGAGGGGCGAGAAGTGAACCGGCTTCACTTCGCCGGCTGCGTTCGCGCCATCGCGTCGATTTTCTTGCGTAGCTCGGTGAAGACTTGCTTGGCCGGCTTGCCCGGGCCGCTGTCGATGCCGTCCTGGATCAGTTGACGCAATTCTTGAAGTCTCATCGCACGAAGCTTTTCCTGCTCTTCTAGTAAACGCAGTGCGTCGCGCACGACTTCACTGGCACTGGCGTAACGACCACCCTCTACCTGATTTTTGATGAAGTGCTCAAAGTGCTCACCGACCGCATAGCTCGAAGGCATAGATCAAATCTCCTTTCTCTTAAAATTATCAAATATTGATAAACATTTCAAGTGCGGCACGAGCGGACCCGATTGGCGCGCACGAGCGCAAGCGCACAATGAGATCCCATTCACTCGGCCAGAAGGAGGCTGAAATGGAACCCAATGTTGCAATTTCCCCGGAAGTGACCACCGCGCGGCCCGCCCGCGTGTCCTGGAACAAGGGCAAGCTGATCGGGCAAAAGGCGCCGCTCAAGCTCAAGGAGATCTACGCGGTTCGTACCCGGCTGCAGATGGGCAATCGGGTGCGTGAGCTTGCGCTCTTCAACCTTGCGATCGACAGCAAGCTACGCGGCTGCGATCTGGTCAAACTGCGCGTGAGCGAGATCACGCACGGTAGCCAGATTGCGCCACGCGCAATCGTTATGCAGCAAAAGACGCAGCGGCCAGTGCAGTTCGAGCTGACGGAGCCAACGCGCGAGAGCACGTTGGCTTGGATCACCAAGGCTCAGCTGAAAACCGGCGACTACGTGTTCCCAAGCCGGGTACGCGGCCGCGAGCACATCTCGACGCGGCAATATGAGCGGCTGCTAAAGCACTGGGTCAAGGAGATCGGGCTCGATCCGTCGGCGTACGGCACGCACTCGATGCGCAGAACCAAAGCAACGTTGATCTATCGGCGTACAAAAAACCTGCGCGCTGTACAGTTGCTACTTGGTCACACCAAATTGGAAAGCACGGTCCGATACCTTGGCATCGAGGTTGACGACGCACTTGAAATAGCAGAGCAAACGGAAATCTAGCGCGCACTCGAAGCGGGCGCCCGTTGATAGGCCGCCCGCTTTTTTGTGCCTACGCGTCTTTGCTCGGACCGCGGCACCAGACCACGCATCATCAAAGCTGGACACCGCGGCTCTTCAAGCGATACACCAGCTGCGGCCGCGTAATGCCTAACACTCTCGCTGCGGCCGACAAGTTGCCTTCCGCTCGCTGCACCGCGCTCTTCAGCAGCACCGTTTCGATTTCGTCGAGTGAAGTGGGATCGTGCTCTTCGCCGGTGCCGAGCAGCAAGCTGGACAATTTCTTGGTGATGCGATTGATCTCACTCTCCTGCGCTCCGCTTGCGTGCGCTTCCAACTGCTCGGCTGTCGCCAACGAGCCGTCGCCGCCGAGACCAAACAGTCTCGTCTCGACTTTTTCGCCGCTGGTGAAGAGATGGCTCAAGTCGATGGCGCCGCCTTCCGGGGCGAGGATGACGCCGCGCTCGATGATGTTCTCCAACTCGCGGATGTTGCCCGGCCATTGATACGACAGCATGGCGTCGATGGCACGCCCAGTGAACCCTGTCACGTGCCGGCCGTGGCGCTGTGAGAACTTGCGCAAGCAATGATTCATCAGCACCGGGATATCGTCGCGGCGCTCCCGCAGCGACGGCACCCGGATCGGGAACACGTTCAGCCGGAAGAACAAATCCTCGCGGAAGCGGCCGGCCTTGACCTCGTCGCGCAGATTGAGATTGGTCGCGGCGACCACGCGCACATCTACCCTGCGTGTTTGCGTGCCGCCTACGCGCTCGATCTCGCCTTGTTGCAGCGCGCGCAACAGCTTGCCCTGTGCGGTCATGCTGAGGATGCCGATCTCATCCAAGAACAGCGTGCCGCCGTCGGCGCGCTCGAAGCGGCCCTCTCGGCTTTGCATCGCGCCGGTGTAGGCGCCTTTCTCGACACCGAACAGTTCGGCTTCGACCAGCGCTTCTGGAATCGCGGCGCAATTGATCGCGACGAACGCAGCGCTCGATCGTGTGCTGATGCGATGCAGCGTGCGCGCGAAGATTTCCTTGCCGACGCCGCTTTCGCCGAGAAACAGCACTGTTGCTCGCGTCGCGGCAACACGCTTGACCATATGGCACACGGCGTTGAACTCGGTGGAGGCGCCGACGATGTCTTCATCATCAAACGCGTTCAATGCACTGTTTCCGGTTAGACGCTGCGAGGCAGCGGGCATCGCCGCTGCGGACAAACCTTTGGTGAAGGACTGCGCCTGCAGATACAGCAGATCGTCGGCGGCTTCCGCGCCCCACGCCTCGACCGGCTTGCCGATGATGCGGCAGTGCGGTTGGCCCATGGTACGGCACTCCACCTCCCGGAACAAGATGGGGCGGCCCATGAAAACCGTCGTATAGGCCGAAGCGTAGCCAATTTGCATCCAGCACACCGGCTCCGCGCCGATGCCGTAGTTGCGCACGTGCTCCTCGTCTTCGGACGATCCTTTCCAGAGGAATTCACCGTAGAACTTGCCGCGCTCGGCATCCATCTCTAGCCGCACCGGCTCGACCGCGACGACGCCTTCCAACATGTGCAATTGCGGGCCGACGACGAAAGCTTCCGTCGCACTGCCGTTGGGCCGCACCTTGCGCGCCAACTCGGCATCGCGCGCACCCGAGTTGTAGCCCATGCGCGTGAGCAGGCCGCGCGCACGCTCGATGCCCAAGCTTTCGATCAACTCCCGGCGCAGCACGCCCATGGCGGAAGCGTGGATGAGTTGCATGCGCTGATCGTCCAGCCAAATGCGACCGTCGCTGGGCGCGAAGTGCAGCCGCGACATGAGATCCGCAATGTCGGGATAGCGCAGCGTGTCAACGGCGACCGCGTTCGGCGTTAGCAGCGCGAGTTTGCTGGTGAGAGATTTCTTGCTCGTTCTCACGGCGGCGGCTCCTTAAGCGAGCCGCCGCCATTCTCCCGGTGCGGCTCTTTCTATTACTTCGCGCCCATCATAGCGCCGATTGCGGGCGAAGTGATCAAATGATCAAGCGAGAGGCGAGCGAAAGGCGGGAGATTTATTCATTTGATTAAATCTCGATGTTCGCTGCGACGCAACATTGAAAGTTGGCATCGCACGCATTCTCATGCATTTAGAGAGGGAAACACCTAATTGCTGCATTGCAGTATACGTGCCTCGCAACGAAGGTTGGCACGGCTGATGCTCATAGGTGGATGCCGGAGAAAAGATAGATCAAAGCATCGGACTACAGATGCCCAACGATTACCCGGCGCAACCCATTTCGGATGTGAGGAGAAGAACGTGCAAGCACTGCCTTCGCTTGGTAGTGGAGTCGACATCAACCGGCGCTATGTGCGCGTGCGCGAGGTGCGTGCAAACGGTTTTGTCGAGTTCGAGTTTGCACTCGGCGAGCCGCACTTGTTCGTCGAAATGCTTCTTCCCCAGCCGGCGTTCGAAGACTTCTGCCGCTGCCAAGGCGTGACGCCAACCGACGGCGCGCTCCCCGCCGCCGAAGCCGGCAGCGACGCGCACGAATGGGACTGGAGTCTGCGCGCGGCGCGCGACGAACACTTCCGGCATGAGCCGGACCCCACTAACGAGGAGACTACCCGATGAGCACTATCGACCTGCGTACCGTCACGATCAAGCCGTTGCGCCACACGTTCACCCACGTGGCCGAGCGCATAGGCGGCGACAAGCCCGCGACGCGCTACCAGGAAGGCACGTTCGACATCCAGGCCACGCACAACTTCCACTACCGGCCGACCTGGGACCCGGATCACGAGATTTTCGATCGGGCGCGCACGGCGATCGTGATGAAGGACTGGTACGCGTTTCGCGATCCACGCCAGTTCTACTACGGCACTTACACAGCGGCGCGCGCGCGACAGCAGGAAACAGCTGAATCTAACTTTGCCTTCGTTGAATCGCGCGGCCTCGTCTCAGCGCTGCCGGAGGCGGTGCGTCACCTCGCGCTGGAGTTGCTCTTGCCGCTGCGCCACTTGGAGTGGGGCGGCAACATGAACAACGCGCAGATCTGTGACTACGGCTACGGCACCGCGATCTCTCAGCCGCACATCTACAAAGCGATGGATCACCTTGGCATCGCCCAGTACCTGACGCGCGTGGGCCTGCTGCTGGCTGACGAGACAGCGCTGGACGCGGCCAAGCAGCAGTGGATCGCAGACCCCAAGTGGCAGGGCTTGCGCAAGTACGTGGAGGACAGCTTTGTCCTTAAGGATTGGTTCGAACTCTTCGTCGCTCACAACCTCGTGCTCGACGGATTGCTCTATCCGCTGGTGTACGAGCGCATTGTCGACGACGACATCACCATGAAGGGTGGTTCGGCCATCGCAATGCTGACGCTGTTCATGACCGAGTGGTACGGCGAGACCGCCAAGTGGGTCGATGCCACGATTAAGACCGCGGCGGCTGAATCTCCGGCCAACGCGCAGCAGTTATCGCAGTGGACGCGCGAGTATCTGCAGCGCGGCGTGCGCGCGATCCAGCCCATCGCTCGCCATGCGCTGGGCGCCAACGCCGAGGCTGTGCTCGGCGACATCGAAGACCAGTTCAAGTCCCGCGTCGCCAAGCTCGGCCTCGCACTCTGACCCATATTGAGGAAAACCTTATGTCTAAAGTCTTTCTGGCTCTGCAGTTGAGTGACGACAGCCGCTCGATTGTCGACGCGATCCTAGCCGATTGCCACACTGGACGAGCAGCCGGCGATGGTGAAGATCGACTGCGAAGGCAAGCTTACCCTCAAGCGCGCTTCAGTTGAGCAGCGCATGGGCCGCCCCTTCGACTTGCAGGAACTGCACCTGAACCTGATAACCCTATCCGGCAACATCGACGAAACCGACGACGAGTTCACCCTCGCCTGGCGCAACTAAGGAGATAAATTCCATGGATATGCCTGTTGCAAAGAAGAAGCTCGGCCTGAAGGAGCGCTACGCGCTGATGACCCGCGGCCTGGACTGGCAGACCACCTACCAGCCGATGGACAAGGTATTCCCCTTCGCCAAATACGAGGGTATCAAGATCCACGACTGGGATAAGTGGGAAGACCCGTTCCGCCTGACGATGGACGCCTACTGGAAGTACCAGGCGGAAAAGGAAAAGAAGCTCTACGCGATCATCGACGCTTTCGCGCAGAACAACGGCCACTTGGGCGTGACCGACGCGCGCTACGTCAACACGCTGAAACTGTTCTTGAACGGCATCAGCCCGCTGGAGTACATGGCGCACCGCGGCTTTGCGCACGTGGGGCGCGCCTTCCCGGGTGTGGGTACGCGCGTGGCGTGTTTGATGCAGTCGCTCGACGAGATTCGTCACTCGCAGACGCAGATTCACTCAATGAGCAACTACAACAAGTACTACAACGGCATGCACTCGTTCCCGAAGATGCTGCAGCGCGTCTGGTACATGAGCGTGCCGCGCTCGTTCTTCGATGACGCGGTTACCGCCGGGCCGTTCGAGTTCATGATCGCGGTGGGCTTCAGCTTCGAGTATGTGCTGACCAACTTGCTGTTCGTGCCTTTCGTCTCGGGCGCCGCCTACAACGGTGACATGGGCGCGATGACCTTCGGCTTCTCCGCGCAAAGCGACGAAGCGCGCCACATGACGCTGGGCCTCGAGGTAATCAAGTTCGTGCTCGAGCAGGATCCCGACAATCTGCCCATCGTGCAGCGCTGGATCGACAAGTGGACCTGGCGCGGCTACCGCGTGCTCACGCTGGTCGCAATGATGATGGACTACATGCTGCCCAAGCGTGTAATGAGTTGGAAAGAGGCCTGGGAGGTCTACTTCGAGCAGAACGGCGGCGCGCTTTTCAAAGACTTGGCGCGTTATGGCATACGCCCGCCGAAGTGGTTGGATCAGATCGAGTTCGACAAGGACCACATCTCGCATCAAGCCTGGAGCACGTTGTATCAATACGGCGGCGCGTCCAACTTCCACACCTGGATGCCGAGCGACGAGGAGATGGATTGGCTCTCCGCCAAATACCCGAACACTTTTGACAAGTTCTATCGCCCGCGCTTCGAGCACTGGCGCGACGAGCAGAAGAAGGGCAACCGCTTCTACAACATGACCTTGCCCATGTTGTGCCAGACCTGCCAGATTCCGATGATCTTCACCGAGCCGGGCGATCCGACGCAAACCTGCTACCGCGAGAGCACGCACAAAGGCATGAAGTATCACTTCTGCTCTGACGGTTGTAAGGAAATCTTCGACCACGAGCCCGAGAAGTATAAGCAGAGCTGGCTGCCGGTGCACCAGATTTATCAGGGCAACTGCTTCAACCCGGGTGTGGACCCGACCGCCGAAGGCTTCAAGCCGCTGCCCGTCGTACTCGACTATTACGGCGTCGGGTTTGGCCGCGACAACTTGGACTTCGAGGGGTCGGAAGACCAGAAGAACTTCGCCGCCTGGCGCGGCGCTGCCACCACCAACGTCTAAGGAGGACGAGACCATGGCCGCCGTCGCCGCAGTCAAACCGTACGAGTTCGAAGCCGCCGATCGCCTGGAGAATTTCCACGGCAACCAGTTGCTGTACATCGGCTGGGATCAGCATCTGATGTTTTGCGCCCCGTTCTGCTTCCCGCTGCCGCCGGCGATGCCCTTCCGGGCGTTCGTCGAGCAAGTGTTGCCGGGAGCGTTCGGCTACCACCCAGAGTTTAAGCAGATCGACTGGTCCAAAGCCGAGTGGCTTGCCTCGGGCCAGCCGTTCAAGCCGGACTGGGACAAGTCGTTGACCGACAACGGCTTGGCGCACAAGGCCGTGCTGCGCCTGCGCACGCCGGGCCTGACCGGTATCAAGGGTAGCGCTACCTGAGCTCTAGCCATGTCGTTCGCACTCACCATCGAGCCGCTCGGCCAAATGCTCACCGTCGAGGAAGGGCAGACCATCCTCGAAGCAGCGCTGCGCGCCGGCATCTACCTCCCGCACGCGTGTTGCCATGGGCTGTGCGCCACCTGCAAGGTGCAGGTGAGCGACGGCGAGGTTGATCACGGCGAAGCGAGCAACTTCGCGCTGATGGATTACGAGCGGGACGAGGGCAAGTGCCTCGCCTGCTGTGCTATTCCGCAGAGCGACGTCACGATCGAGGCCGACATCGAAGAAGAGCCCGATGCGCGCAACCTGCCGGTGCATGACTATGCCGGCAGTGTGGCGCGCATCGATAATCTTACGCCCACCATCAAAGGCGTATGGCTCGATCTGGATCGGCCGATGGATTTTCAGGCCGGGCAGTACATCAACCTGCGCATTCCCGGCGAAAGCGCGCCGCGCGCCTTCTCCATCGCCAGCGACCCGCGCGACGGCAGCCGCATCGAACTCAATATCCGCCACGTGCCGGGCGGACGCGCGACGACTTGGGTGCATCAACAGCTTGCCCAGGGCGAACGCGTGCAACTCTCCGGTCCTTACGGCCGCTTCTTCGTGCGCGAATCCTCACACGAAGCGCAGCAACTGAGTTACTTGTTCCTCGCCGGGGGCTCGGGACTGTCCAGCCCGCGCTCGATGATTTTGGATTTGCTGGCGCGCGGTTGCACGCGGCAGATCACGCTGGTGAACGGCGCGCGCGAAGCAGCAGAGCTTTACCACCACGATGAGTTTGAGGCGCTAGCGGACGCGCACCCGAACTTCACTTACGTGCCGGCGCTGTCTGCCGAACCCGAAGACAGCGGCTGGCGCGGCGCGCGTGGTTTCGTGCACGATGCAGCGAAGGCGCACTTCGATAACGACTTCCGCGAGCACAAAGCTTATCTGTGCGGCCCGCCGCTGATGATCGACGCATGCATCACAACGCTGATGCAGGGGCGCCTGTTCGAGCGCGACATCTACACCGAGAAGTTCATCTCAGCCGCGGACGCGCAGCAGGCGCGCAGCCCGTTGTTCAAACGCATCTAAAACAATCGATCCATGGCCGCCTACACCGTCACCATCATGGACACCGGCGAGAGCTATCGCTGCGTGGACTACCGTTCCGTGCTCGAGGGCATGGAAGCGCTCGGCAAGAAGGGCATTCCCGCAGGCTGCCGCGGCGGCGGCTGCGGGGTGTGCAAGATCCATATCGAAAGCGGCAGCTACAGCAAGCGCGTGATGAGCCGCGAACATATCAGTGAAGCAGAAGAAGCCGTGGGCACCGTGCTCGCGTGCCGTGTCAAGCCGACCAGCGACATCACGCTCAGCGTGGTCGGCAAGATGAAGAAAAACGTTTGTCGTCCCACTGAACCGGCGCGAGCGCGCCTTTCCCACTCAACGTGAACTACTTAGTCGGAGGTATGCCATGGCAATGACTGGCGTTTTGCGTCCCGGCCACGCAGCGGTGCGTGTGCTGGACTTGGACGAGTCGGTGAAGTTTTACACCGATGTACTGGGTTTGAAAGAGACCGGCCGCGACAAATCGGGCCGCGTCTACTTCAAATGCAACGAGGAGCGCGATCACAATAGCTTTGTGATCCGCAAGGCGGACAAGGCAGGAATCGACTACTTCGCCTTCAAGGTGCTCGACAAAGCCACGCTGGGTTGGTTGGAAAACCGGCTCAAGGAGTACGGTGTAGCGACAGAGCGTGTTCCTGCCGGCGAGATGCTCGGAACCGGCGAGCGCGTGCGCTTCGAGATCCCGACCGGCCATATGATCGAGTTGTACGCGGAGAAGGACGAGGTCGGCAACGGGCTCGGCTTGGTGACCCAGAGGCATGGCTGGAGAACCAGCGCGGCATCAACCCGATTCGCATGGACCATTGCCTCATCTACGGCCCGGACATCGATGGCAACAGGAAGCTGTTCGAGCAAGTGCTCGGCTTCGGTCTGGTCGAGCGCGTGTTGTTGGAAGACGGTAAGACCGATCTCGCCACTTGGTTGTCTTGCTCGCACAAGGCGCACGACATCGCCATGGTGCGCCACGCTGAGCCGGGCAAGCTGCACCATGTGAGCTTTCTCCTCGAAAGCTGGGAGCAGGTGCTGCGTGCTGCGGACATCATGTCGATGCACCGCGTGTCGATCGACATCGGCCCGACGCGGCACGGTGTCACGCGGGGTACCACGATCTATTTCTTCGATCCTTCCGGCAACCGCATGGAAACGTTCTGTGGCGGCAACCACTGGTATCCCGATTGGAAACCGACCACTTGGACGTGGGACGAAGTTGGCGCAGGCGTGTTCTATCACGATCGCAAGTTGAACGAGCGCTTCCTCACTGTGGTGACGTAATGAAACAGTTTCACAACTTCATTAACGGCGAGTTCGTCGCCACAGCGAAGACTTTCCCGAAGCGCGCGCCGGTCGACAACCGCGTCATCGGCGCGGTGCACGAGGCCGGCCCCGCGCAGGTTGATGCCGCCGTGGCTGCGGCGCGCGCTGCACTCGCTGGCCCCTGGGGCAAGATGAGCGTGGTGCAGCGCGTCGAGCTGCTGTATGCGGTGGCGGACGAGATCAACCGCCGCTTCGATGATTTCCTTGAAGCCGAGATGGCGGACACGGGCAAACCGAAGTCGCTCGCCTCGCACGTAGACATCCCGCGCGGGGCGGCCAACTTCAAGGTGTTCGCCGACATCATCAAGAACGTGCCCACCGAGAGCTTCGAGATGGCCACGCCCGACGGCGGCAAAGCGCTCTCCTATGCGCTGCGCACGCCAATTGGCGTGGTCGGGGTGGTGTGTCCCTGGAACCTGCCGTTGCTGTTGATGACCTGGAAGGTGGGCCCGGCGCTAGCTTGCGGCAACACCGTCGTGGTGAAACCCTCCGAGGAGACGCCGGGCACGGCCACACTGCTCGGCGAAGTGATGAACAAAGTGGGTGTCCCAAAAGGCGTGTACAACGTCGTGCACGGCTTTGGGCCCGGATCGGCGGGCGAGTTCCTCACGCGCCACCCTGGCGTCAACGCCATCACCTTCACCGGCGAAACCCGCACGGGCGAAGCCATTATGGCGGCGGCTGCCAAGGGTGTGCGCCCGGTGAGTTTCGAACTCGGTGGCAAGAATGCGGGCATCGTGTTCGCCGACGCCGATTTCGAGAAGGCGGTGGCCGGCATCACGCGCAGCGCCTTTGAAAACTGCGGACAAGTGTGCCTGGGCACCGAGCGCGTCTACGTGCAGCGCCCGATATTCGACAAGTTCGTCGCCGCGCTCAAAGCCAAGGCCGAAGCGCTCAAGGTCGGGCCATCGGAAGAGCCTGGCGTCACACTCGGACCACTGATCTCTGGCGAGCACAAGAGCAAAGTGCTGTCGTACTACGAGAAAGCGCGCGCCGAGGGTGCCAAGGTCGTGACCGGCGGCGGCACACCGTCGATGCCGGGCACGTTGGCCGAAGGTCATTGGGTGCAGCCGACCATTTGGACCGGCTTGCCGGAAAGCTCGCCGGTGATTCAAGAGGAAGTCTTTGGGCCGTGTTGCCACATCGCGCCGTTCGATACCGAGGAAGAAGCGATCGCGCTTGCCAATGCCACGAACTATGGGCTGGCGACTACGGTATGGACGCAGAACATCGGCACCGCGCACCGCATGGCCGCCGCGATCGAAGTCGGCCTGTGTTGGATCAATAGCTGGTTCTTGCGCGACCTGCGCACTGCGTTCGGCGGTTCCAAGGCTTCGGGCATCGGCCGCGAAGGAGGCGTGCATTCGCTTGAGTTCTATACGGAGCTGCGTAACGTCATGGTCAAGCTTTGACCGGAAGCAACGAATGAATCCGTCCTCCTCCCCCGAAATCGGCAAGCCTGTGCGCACGGGCAGCTTCATGAGCAACGTGCATGATCAAGGTCAAGGGCGGCCTGTGCTCTTCATCCATGGCTCCGGCCCAGGGGTCAGTGCCTGGGCCAACTGGCGCTTGGTGCTGCCCGAGGTCGCGAAGGACCGGCGTGTGATCGCACCGGACATGGTGGGCTTCGGCTTCACCGATCGTCCTGCGGGTATCCGCTACGACATGGATACCTGGGTGCGGCAGGCGCTCGATCTGCTCGATGCACTCGATCTGTCGCGCGTCGACCTGGTGGGCAATTCCTTCGGCGGCGCTTTAGCACTCGCGCTGGCTTGCCGGCATCCGCAACGCGTGCGCCGACTCGTGCTGATGGGTTCGGTAGGCGTGCCTTTTCCGATCACGCAGGGGCTGGATGCAGTGTGGGACTACACACCGTCTTTGGCGAACATGCGCGGCATCATGGACTGGTTTGCCTTCGACCGCAGCTTGGTCACGGACGAGCTAGCGCAACTGCGCTACGAAGCAAGCATACGCCCAGGGTTTCAGGAGTCGTTCGGCGCGATGTTTCCGGCGCCGCGCCAGCGCTGGGTGGATGCGATGTGTACGCCCGAGGCGCAGATTCGCGCGCTGCCGCACGAGACGCTGGTGGTGCACGGCCGCGATGATCGCGTGATTCCGCTGGTGACATCGCTGACGCTGGCCAGCTGGATCCCGAAGTCTCAGCTGCACGCCTTTGGTCAATGCGGACATTGGACGCAGATCGAGCACGCCGCACGCTTCAACCAACTTATCCGCAATTTCTTCAATGAGGGCGACAAACAATGAACCAGGAAGCAATCAAGCGCTATGGCGACGAGCTGTACAACGCCTGGCGCGAACGCCAACCGATTGAACCGCTTACGGCGCGCGAGCCGGGCATCACGATTGAAGATGCCTATCAGATTCAACTGCGCACCATCGGACTGCGCCGCGAACGCGGCGAGCGCGTCATCGGCAAGAAGATCGGCGTAACCAGCAAGGTGGTGATGAACATGCTGAACGTGCATCAGCCGGACTTCGGGCATCTGTTATCGGGCATGGTTTACGGCGACGGCGAAGCGATCCCCGCGAACACGTTGCTGCAGCCAAAAGCCGAGGGCGAAATCGCCTTCGTGTTGAAGCGCGACTTGACCGGGCCGGGCGTGACCTATGCGGACGTACTGCGCGCAACCGAATGCGTCATGCCGTGCTTTGAGATCGTCGATTCGCGCATCAAAGACTGGAAGATCAAGATCCAAGACACGGTGGCGGATAACGCCTCCAGCGGTGTGTTCGTGCTGGGCGATCAAGCGGCCGATCCACGCAAAATCGATCTCGCGCTGACCGGCATGGTGCTGGAGAAGAACGGCGAAATCGTCGGCACTGGCGCGGGTGCAGCGGCGCTGGGTACGCCGGTGAATGCCGTGGTTTGGCTCGCGAATACCCTCGGCCGGCTGGGGATCTCTTTGCAGGCGGGTGAGGTCATTCTGTCCGGTTCTTTGGCAGCGATGGTGCCGGTAGCAGCCGGCGACAGTCTGCGCATCAGTCTCGGCGGCATCGGTTCCGCCGGTGTGAAATTCGTCTGAGCGAGGAAGCAATGAAACTAGATCAAAACACCATCGCGCAACTGGCGGAATACCTGGAGAGCGCGGAGCTTCAGAACAAGGCTGTCACCAAAATTACGGATCGTTACCCGGACATGGATTGGGATGACGCTTACGCCATTCAAAGCGCGATCAGAAAACGCAAAGAGGCGCGCGGCACCAAGATCGTGGGCCTCAAGATGGGCCTCACCTCGCACGCCAAGATGAAGCAGATGGGTGTAGCCAACCCGGTATACGGTTTTCTAACTGATTACGGCAGTTGCGCCGACGGTGCGGAAATCAAGACCAGCGAGATGATTCATCCGAAGATCGAAGCCGAGATCGCATTTGTGTTAAAGCAACCGCTGCAAGGTCCCGGCTGCCATATTGGCGCCGTGCTCGCAGCCACCGATTTTGTCGTGCCGGCAGTTGAAGTGATCGACTCGCGTTATGAGAATTTTCGGTTCGACTTGAAGAGCGTGATCGCCGACAACACTTCAGCGGCGCGCTTCGTTACGGGTGGTTGCATGCGCGAAGTCGCCGGCTTGGATTTGAAGAACCTCGGCGTGGTGATGGAAAAAAACGGCGAGATTGTTGCCACTGCCGCCGGCGCCGCGGTGCTCGGTCATCCCGCGGCGAGCGTGGCGATGCTGGCAAACATGCTTGCCGAGCGTGGAGAATCAATTCCAGCGGGCGCGTTCATCATGACCGGTGGTGTGACGGAAGCCGTGGCCGTGGCCGCGGGCGATAGCGTGACGGTACGTGTTCAGGGACTCGGCAGCGTTTCGATGAAATTCATTTAAGGAAAACTCCATGCCATTCGCACAAATCTATTTGTTGGAAGGCCGCACCGAGGAGCAGAAACGCGCGGTGATACAGAAAGTCACGCAAGCACTCATGGAAGCGGTCGGTGCGCCGAAAGAAAACGTGCGCGTCTGGATCCACGATGTACCCAAAACTAACTGGGGTATTGCCGGGACAACCGCCAAGGACTTAGGTCGCTAGCTTATAGCAAGAGTAATCATGTCATCCAAACAAGACATTGTGAGTTCGCTCACCAAGGAAGAAGGCGTCGTTCATCTTGGCGGTATCGAGGCACTGGTGCGCCTAACGCTCGATCAGGTGCGTGCCGACGCGCGCCGGGGACTCAAGACCGGCATGTTCGTCTCGGGCTATCGCGGCTCGCCGGTGGGCATGCTGGACGCCAACTTCATCAAGAACCAGAAGACGCTGCTCGCGAACAACATCCACTTCGTCGACGGTTTGAACGAGGATCTGGCGGCGACCGCGGTGTGGGGCACGCAGATGCTGCATACGGTGGGCAAGCCTAAGTTCGACGGTGTGACCGGCATGTGGTACGGCAAAGCGCCGGGCGTGGACCGCTCCGGCGACGCGCTCAAGCACGCCAACTACACCGGCATCGGCAAGAATGGCGGCGTGCTCGCGATCGCCGGCGATGACCCAAGCTGCAAGAGTTCCTCGCTGTGCAGCCAGTCCGAACCGATGCTGATGCACGTGGGCATTCCGTCGCTGTATCCGGGCAACGTGCAGGAGATTTTGGACTACGGGTTGCACGGCTACATGATGTCGCGCCTGTCGGGGCTGTGGGTGGGGATGAAGATCGTCACCAACGTCGCCGACGGCAGCGGCAGCGCCAACGTGGATGCCGCGCGGTTGAACTTCATCACGCCTGATCTGATGTTCGACGGCAAGCTGTTCACGCCCAACATGAACTTAGGCATGAACGTGCGCGCCGAGGCGCTGGAGATGGAGCAGTCGCTCTACACGCGCCGGCTCGAGGTGGCCAAGCGCTATGCAGCGGCCAACAAGTTGAACAACGTCGTGCTCGAAAACCCCGACGCGTGGCTGGGCATCATCACCTCAGGCAAGACCTACAACGACTTGCGCCAGTGCTTTTTGGAGTTGGGCTTGGACGACGCGGCGCTGCGCCGCTACGGCATCCGCATCCTCAAGATGGGCATGCTGTCCCCAATGGAGCCGACGGTGGTGCGCGACTTCGCGCGCGGGCTGGAGGAGATCTTCGTCATCGAGGAGAAGCGGCCCTTCCTAGAGATGTTCGCCAAGAACGTGCTGTACGGCATGGCCAACGCGCCGCGCGTGGTCGGCAAGTTCGACGAGCAAGACAAGGAGCTGCTGCCGCACTACGGCGAGTTCGAGTCGGATGTTATCGGGCGAGCGCTCACCAAGCGCTTGTCGCAAAAGGCGCGCATCGAATCGGCGGAGGCTTGGCTGAAGCGCGTGGACGAGATCCACACGCGCGACAAGCTCGCCACAACGGCGCGTACCGCGTGGTATTGCTTTGGCTGCCCGCATAACAGCTCGACCGTCGCGCCCGAGGGCAGCATCGTCTCGGCGGGCATCGGCTGCCACACGATGGCGATGTGGATGAACCGCAACGTGGTGATGGGCACGCACATGGGCGCCGAGGGTGCGCAGTGGATCGGCATGGCACCGTTCACCGACACCAAACACATCTTTCAGAACATGGGCGACGGCACCTACGCCCACAGCGGTAGCCTGGCGATCCGCTACTGCGCGAGCACCAACACCAACATCACGTTCAAGCTGCTGCGCAACGCGCACACCTCGATGACCGGGGGCCAGGAGATCGTCGGCGAAGAGCCCGTTGCCAACGTCGTCTCGGACCTGCTCGCCAACGGCGTCAAGAAAGTCATCGTCACCAGCGACCGGCCCGAGCGCATCACCGGCCTACCCGGCGGCACCGAGGCTTGGCACCGCGACCGGCTCGATGAAGCGCAGCGCGTGCTGGCCGCCACACCCGGCACCACGGTGCTGGTGCACGACCAGGAATGCGCGGCGGAGTTGCGCCGCGCGCGCAGCCGCGGCAAGGCCGAGGAGCCGGCGGAAGTCACCGTCATCAACGAGCGCGTGTGCGAAGGCTGCGGCGATTGCGGCGTCAAGTCCAACTGCATGAGCGTCGAGCCGGTGCAGACCGAGTTCGGCCGCAAGACGCGCATCCACCAGTCCTCGTGCAATAAAGATTTTTCCTGCGTGAAGGGTTTTTGCCCCTCATTTCTGACGATCACACCAAACGCGGCGCCGGCCGAAGGCGACGCCAAGAAGAAAAAGAGGAAGGGGCGCATCCCCGCGCTTGAGCGTGAACTGCCGGCGCCGGTCAACAAGATCGACGACAGCTTCGGCTTCGGCATTCACGTGATGGGCATCGGCGGCACCGGCTCGGTGACTGTTGTCGCGACCATCGCGAACGCCGCGCGGCTCGAGGGCAAGCATGTGATCGGCCTCGACCAGACCGGCTTGGCGCAAAAAGGCGGCGCAGTCATCTCCGACATCAAAATTTCCCGCGAGCCGTTCAACGGCTCGAACAAGATCACCGATGGCCGAACCGACCTCTACCTCGGCTTCGACATCCTCAACGCCACCGATCCGAAGAATTTGGACAAGTGCTTGCCCGAGCGCACCATCGCGGTGGTGTCGACCACTAGGACCCCGACCGGGCAGATGATCGCGAACCGCAACAAGGTGTTCCCGATCGTGCAAGACCTCACGTCGGGAATCGATCGCGTCACGCGCAAGGAGCACAACGTCTACCTCGACGGCCAAGCGCTGGCCGAGGGTCTGTTTGGCGATGCGATGGCGACGAACAACTTTATGGTGGGCGTGGCGTACCAGGCCGGCACGATTCCGCTGAAGTCCGAGTCGATCGAGGCGGCGATCAAGCAGTCAGGCGTGGGGGTCGAGCAGAGCATCGCGGCGTTCCGCTGGGGCCGTATGGCAATCGTTGATCGCGCGTTCGTGTTGGACGAGATCGCGAAGTACGCGCCGAAGGTCGTGAAACCCGAACTCTCGCCCGCAGCGCGTGCGATCGTCGATGCAATCGGCGCGCAGGGCGAGACCAAGCGTTTGCTCGAAGTGCGCGTGCCCGATTTGATCGCCTACCAGGACGAGGCCTACGCTAGGCGCTATGCCGAGGTGGTCAAGCGCGTCGTCGCTGCTGAGCAGCGAGCTTCGCCCGGGCAGACCGGGCTGGCCGAAGCAGCGGCCCGCTATCTGTGTAAGCTGATGGCCTACAAGGACGAGTACGAGGTCGCGCGGTTGCACGCCGAACCAGAGTTCCTGGCCCAGCTCGACGCCATGTTCAAGGACGGCTACACAATCAAGTACAACCTCGCGCCGCCAACGATCGCCAAACGCGACCCGGCTACTGGACACCTGATCAAGCGTCAGTTCGGCGCATGGATGCTGAGTGCGTTCAAGCTGCTCGCAAAGTTCAAGGGCCTGCGGGGCGGGGCGCTGGACATCTTCGGCAAGAGCGAGGAGCGCCGCCGTGAACGCCAGCTGATCAATGATTACATTAGCCTGCTCGACGAGATTGTGACCCAACTCAAACCCGCGAATCACGCCGCCGCCGTGGCCCTGGCGAACGTGCCCGACGAGATCCGTGGCTATGGGCATGTGAAGGAGGAATCGATCGAGGCCGCGAAGCAGCTCGAGGGCGAACGCTTGGCTGCGTTCCGCAATGCGACCGCGGTGCGCGCGGATCGGCCCGCGCCGGTGGCAGCTTGAGTAACGCGCAACGTCGGCGACGCACCGCATTCAGCGCGGCGTCGGGCGCAGTCGGTAGTGGCAAGAATTCGGGAGCTACTTTAGGGCCGCTACGTCAAGAAACGGAGAGCAGCTGACAAGGGGTTGCGCAGTGCACACCCCCACCGCGGTTGTAGTTCCGTGACGCTCGGTGGCATTGGCACGACGTCGGCTTAGCCGCGAATCTACACCGATGCGCCGCACAACCGTATGCCCGGCCGCGCGGCCACATCAAGATGCTTGTGGACTCTATACAAGGCATATACATGAAATTCTTGTTTTAACTCGCCATCATGTAACTACTTGATTTATTGGTGCCGGCAGAGAGAATTGAACTCCCGACCAACTGATTACAAATCAGCTGCTCTACCCCTGAGCTATGCCGGCACGGGAACGGAAAGTGTAAACGTGCGTGCTCGTTACTTGATGACCTTGAGATGGCCTTTGCCGCCGGAAGCTGCCGGTGCGGGCGACGGGCTGGGGGGCGCGGGCGGCTGCGGTTCGACTGTTGTTACTGCCTCGGCTTGCACTTCGAAGACCATTCCTTGCCCGTTTTCGCGCGCGAAAATCGCGGCGACGGAAGTGATGGGCACGGAAATCTCGCGTGAGACGCCGTTGAAGCGGGCAGAAAAATGCACGCGTTCATTATCGATCTTCAGATTGCGCGTTGCGACTTGGCTGACATTGAGCACGATGTTGCCGTCTTTGACGTACTCGACCGGCACGCGCGCCTGATCATCGACACGCACGTTGATGTACGGGGTCAATCCGTGATCGACGCACCACTCGTAGATGGCCCGAATCAAGTACGGTTTGGTGCTTGCCGTGGTGCTCACAATGCCGCCGCTGCCGCTTACTTGCGCATCGCCTTTTCGGCCGGCGTCATACATTCGATGAATGCGGGCCGTGTGAACATGCGCTCGGCGTACTTAAGCAACGGCGCTGCTTGCTTGGGCAGCACGATTTGGTAGTGCTCCAAGCGCCATAGCAGCGGCGCAATGGCCACGTCGAGCATCGAGAATTCATCGCCCAGCATGTGCTTTTGCTTGGTGAATACCGGGGCGATCTGCACCAGATTTTCGCGGATGATGGCGCGCGCCTTGTCGGCGTTCTTCTCTTTGCCGCTTTCGAGTATCTCGACTTGGCTGAACAGTTCGATCTCGAAGCGATACAAGAAAAGCCGCGCGCGCGCGCGCATGACTGGATCGGCCGGCATCAACTGCGGGTGCGGAAAGCGCTCGTCGATGTATTCGTTGATGATGTTGGATTCGTAGAGAATCAAATCGCGCTCAACCAAGATCGGCACGCGGTTGTAGGGATTCATCACCGCGATGTCTTCCGGCTTGTTGAACAAGTCGACGTCGATGATCTGAAAATCCATGCCCTTTTCGTACAGCACAATGCGGCAGCGCATGCTGAAGGGGCACGTGGTTCCCGAGTACAACGTCATCATTTTGTTTTTTCCTTCTTGGTTGCCGCGGTTGGCTTAGTGGATGTCTTTCCAGAATGCGCGCTTCATGGCGTAGGCCAGAGCGAACAAAATCACGAGGTACCCGAGTACCCAAACGCCGGTGCGGAAGCGCTTGTCTTGCGCAGGCTCGCCCGCCCAAGACAAAAAGTTGACCAGGTCCGCGCTCATTTGATCGTACTCGAGCGCGCTTTTGCTGCCGGCGCTCTTGGCGGCGAAGTGCTGATGGTGCGAGGCGTGCGCTGGCGCTTCCGCAAGCTTCTCGGTCTTAACTGTTTTTTCGCCGTTCTCGTCGAAGACGGTGACGACCTTCTCGCCGCCGATGACTTTTTGTGTTTTCTCATCGAGCACGGGCTTTTCTTCGTCGATGGTTAACTCGCGCCCGCCTTGGTATTGATACAGCACGTGCGGCATGCCGACGTTGGGAAATACCGTGTTGTTCCAACCCGTGGGCCGCGTGCTGTCGCGATAAAAGCCGCGCAAATAAGTGTAAAGCCAGTCTTCCCCACGCGAACGCGCCACTAAACTGAGATCCGGCGGCGTCGCGCCGAACCATTGCCGTCCCGCGGCCGCGGACATCGTCGTCAGCATGCGCTCGCCGGTCTTCGTGGCGCTGAACATGAGGTTCTCTTTGAGCACTGCCTCGCTGATGCCCAGTTCCTGCAGCTTGTTGTAGCGCAGGAAGGAGGCGCCATGGCATCCCATGCAGTGGTTGACGAAAAGCGCCGCCCCGCGCTGCAAGGCCACGCGATCATGCAACAGCGACGGCGCGCGATCCAATTGCACGCCCGAAGCCGCTATTGCGGCTACCGGTGCGCTGAACGCGAGCGCGGTGAGGACTGATCGCATCGCGGTTTTTAGCGATTGCCTCAGTGATTCCATGTCACTCTCCCCGGCTCCGGCTTGGTCTTATCGATCTTGGTGTACCAAGGCATCAGGATGAAGAATAAGAAATAAATGACCGTTCCGATGCGCGCCAACAATTGATACAAATCGCTCACCGGTTTGACGCCCAGATAGCCGAGAAGAATGAAGTTGACGGCGAAGATGCCGAGCGCCCATTTGTAGAGCGATCCACGGTAGCGGATCGACTTGACTTTGCTGCGATCGAGCCAGGGCAAGAATACGAATATCACCACGGAAACGCCCATTAGCAGCACGCCGGGGAACTGCGAACCGAGGATTGGCGGCACCGCGCGCAAGATCGAGTAAAACGGCGTGAAGTACCACACCGGCGCAATGTGATCGGGCGTCTTGAGCGGATCTGCCGGCACAAAATTGTTGTGCTCCAAGAAGTAACCGCCCAGGGTCGGCATGAAGAAGATCACCGCGCAGAACAGCGCGAGAAACACCACCGTGCCGACGATATCCTTCACCGTGTAGTAGGGGTGGAACGGAATGCCGTCCACCGCGTGGCCGGTTTTCGGGTCGATGTTTTTCTTGATCTCGATGCCGTCCGGGTTGTTGGAGCCCACCTTGTGCAGGGCAACGATGTGCACGAACACTAATCCCGCGAGCAGCAGCGGCAACAGAATGACGTGGAACGAGAAGAAGCGATTCAGCGTCGCATCGCCGATCACGTAATCGCCACGAATCCAAACCGAAAGATCAGGGCCGATGACCGGGATGGCATCGAACAAGTTGACGATGACCTGCGCGCCCCAGAACGACATCTGTCCCCACGGCAGCAAGTAGCCCATGAACGCTTCCGCCATCAACGCCAGGTAGATCACCATGCCGATGATCCACAGCAATTCGCGCGGCTTGCGGTGCGAGCCGTACATCAGCGCGCGGAACATATGCAGATAAACGACGATGAAGAAAAATGAGGCGCCCGTCGAATGGATGTAACGGATCAGCCAACCCCAAGGCACTTCGCGCATGATGTACTCGACGCTGGCGAACGCGACCGGGATGCCGGCGTCGTTGAGCGAGGCGTCCGGCTTGTAATGCATGGTCAAGAAAATCCCGCTCAGGATTTGTATCACCAGCACCAGCAGCGCCAGTGAGCCGAAGTAGTACCAAAAGTTGAAGTTCTTCGGTGCGTAGTACTCAGCGAGGTGAGCTTTCCACGTCTCGATAAGGGGGAAGCGTTCGTCGATCCAAGTCAGCAGTTTGTTCATACCTTAGGCAGTAGTCTCGTCTTCGCCAATAAGGATCGTCGTTTCGGACAGATACTTATGAGGAGGCACTTCCAAATTGGAAGGTGCCGGGGAACCCTTGAATACGCGCGCCGCGAGGTCGAAGCGCGAGCCGTGGCACGGACAATAAAAGCCCTCGCCGCCGCCGCGCATTTCCGGGTCGCTGGCTTCGCGCTTTACCGGCGAGCAGCCCAAGTGCGTACAGATGCCCACCGCCACGAACACTTCGGGCTTGAGTGAGCGCGTCACCGCGTCCAATTTAGCGGGCTGTTTCGACGCCTTCGATTCCGGGTCCGCCAGGACATCGCTCTGCGCGGATTTCTTGACTTCGTCGATCATCTGCGCGGTGCGGTGCATGATCCATACCGGTTTGCCGCGCCATTCGACGGTGGTCATGGTGCCCGGGGTGAGCTTGGAGATATCCACTTCGACCGGCGCGCCGGCCGCTTTGGCCCGGTCGCTGGGCGACATGCTGCTCACAAACGGCACCGCGACCGCGACAGCGCCAACGGCGCCGACAGCGGAGGTGGCAATGACCAGACGGCGTCTGGTTGAATCTTCTACTGGTGGTTTGGCCATGTGATTGTCTGCTGGACAGCTCGTTGACAAAAAAGCCATTCATTTTACCGCATCGGCCCTGCAAAATTAAAGGGTTGCGCCCAGTTGCGCTATGTGTTGACGCGCTAACTCATTGTTCCGTATAGTGCGCGGGCCCGCGTCGGGCGAAGAAACAGACCAACAAGGCAACCAAAGGAGACTGTGCTCATGGGGATGATGCAAGAATTCAAGGAATTCGCGATAAAAGGCAACGTTATGGATCTCGCGGTGGGCGTGATCATCGGGGGAGCGTTCGGTAAGATCGTCGATTCCCTGGTGAAAGACATCATCATGCCGATCGTGGGCAAGATCTTCGGCGGTTTGGACTTCAGCAATTTCTTTATCAAGCTGGCCGAGGGGCCAGCGGGCATTCCGCAAACCTACGCTGATTTGACCAAAGCCGGCGTACCGCTATTCGCATATGGCAACTTCATTACGATCTTGATTAACTTCTTGATCTTGGCGTTCATTATTTTCCAGATGGTGAAAGCGATGAATCGCATGAAGCGCGAGAAACCCTCCGGCCCGCCACCCGCGCCGCCCGAAGACATCACCCTGTTGCGCGAGATTCGCGACGCGCTCAAGCGCTAAGCGGTTTCCCGGCCATGCCAAGCGGCCCGCAGTAATTTGCGGGCCGTTTTCGTTTCCGCAGCCGGCGCTGGCCGCTTCTCATCCTTTTCGATGGGCCCTGGAATCAATCTAAATTTCTGGCAACGGGTATAATCGCGGTTCCGTAGCTCTTTGAAGTTCTTGTTTATTTAATGCGTAGGCTTTGGTTGTTGTTCGCGCAGGCAGTCACGCTCAGCCTGGCGGTATTTTTTGTCGTTGGGTTCTTTCGTCCCGATCTGCTGCCTTGGCGCAGCGGCGGCCTGGTTACTGTTCCTCAGGCGAGGATCGAGCATCCGGTGCAAGCCGCCGCCCGCCCGAATTCCGCACCAATCATACCGGTCGGGCTCGCAAGCGGGGCACCCGTTACCACGTTTCGCGCCGCGGTCGAGCGGGCCACGCCCTCGGTGGTGAACATCTTCACCAGCAAAGAAGTGCAAACCAACCCGATGCTGGATCATCCGATGTTCCGGCGCTTTTTCGGGGACGAGTTCGATGGCGGCAACGGCGGTCCGGCGCAGCGCCAATCCAGCTTGGGCTCAGGCGTTATCGTCAGCAGCCAGGGCTACGTGCTAACCAATCACCACGTGATCGAAGCGGCGGATGAAATTCAAGTCGCGCTCAGCGATGGGCGCAAGGCCGAAGCAACCGTGGTCGGCGCTGACCCCGAGAGCGATCTGGCGGTGCTGAAAGTTGATGTCAAAGATCTGCCGGCAATTGCCTTTGGCAGCTCAGATACGCTTGGCGTTGGCGATGTCGTGTTGGCGATCGGCAATCCATTCGGCGTCGGGCAGACGGTGACCATGGGCATCGTCAGCGCAGTCGGGCGCAGCCATCTCGGCATCAACACGTTCGAGAATTTTATCCAGACCGATGCGGCGATCAACCCCGGAAATTCCGGCGGCGCGCTGGTCGATGCGCAAGGCAACTTGCTCGGCATCAACACGGCAATCTATTCGCGCAGCGGCGGCTCGCAGGGCATCGGCTTCACCATTCCAGTCAGCCTGGCTAAGCAAGTGATGGAGCAGATCATTCAGTCCGGCTCGGTTACGCGCGGCTGGATCGGCGTCGAGGTACAAGATGTGACACCCGAGCTAGCCGAATCGCTGAAGCTGCGCGGCAATGACGGCGCGATCATCGCCGGCGTACTGCGCGGTGGCCCGGCGGATAAAGCCGGCGTCAAACCCGGCGATGTGCTGGTCGCGGTGAACGGCAAATCGGTAAAGGATTCCGCCAGCATGCTCAACTTGGTCGCGGCGCTCGCCCCGGGCAAAAGCGCGGATCTGAAATTCCTGCGCGCGGAAAAGCCCGTCGACCTGCAAGTCACCGTCGGCAAGCGTCCTAAACCGCAGCGCGTCGAGCGCGAGGAGTAGCGGCGCTACAGCATGTAGCCAGGGGGTATCCGGTCCGGACTCTCTTGACTGCTTGGTTCTGAAGATATCCCCTGGCCGGTATTTGGGTTTCCCAAGCCTCCGAGCGGAGGCCGGTGCGCCTTTATTCGACGCCCCTTCAAACGTAAGAATGCACGTCATTGCCGCGCAAGCGGGAATCTCCAACCTCTGAATTTAAAGTCCCCCCACGTGCAGTAAGCGCCGAGCAAGCGCCGGGGAAGGGCGACAATAGAGGCTCGTTCGCCCCCCAACACTTGGCCCCAAGCAATAGCGCGTCCCTACCGATCCCCCCCACCCAGGTAGGGAACGCCGCACCGCCCACGATCTAGACTCTGCCTCGTGGTGAAGAAGACGCGCGCAGCGCCGCCAACGTTCACTCCCCCAGCGAGCGAAGGCGGCGCCGCGCCGGATAGAGAGACGGAGCAGAACATGAACGCACACACTTTACAGATCGGCGCATCCATCGCGCTTTGTGTACTCGGGCTGGTGCTTGTCGTTTTCCCGGAAGCCGGGCAGCGCCTCATGCCGATCGAGGTTCAGCAAGACCGCGATTTCGCCGTGCGCTTGCTCGGCATGGGAATGCTTTGCGCCGTGTTTCTGGCATGGTCGATCAAGGATTTCATCGAGACGTAAAGATCTTGAGCGAACTCCGGCAGCGTCATGCCGAGTCTGCTTTCTCGGATCGAGACTGCACACGGACCATGAACCCGATATGCATGTGGGTGTCATCCCCGCGAAGGCGGGGATCCAGGTGTCTTTGGCAAAGCCGTATTCGTTGATGCAGAAAGTATTGGATTCCCCCTTTCGCGGGATGAGCTGGTGTTTTAGAGATCGAGATTTTTCAGTAGCGTGCGCAACCGGTTTATGCAAAGCGAAGCCCATCGCGCTTCTACGTTGTGAAAATGGGCAGAGCTTAGAGGGCGAAAGGGGCTCGCGCCATCGAGTTGCGGTGCGGCGTGACACAGTTTGCCCTTAAGCGTCAAGGCTACATTTGTGCCATTGAATTTGCGTTTCGATCGGAGTAGTAATTGCATCTGCGGTGAAGAAAAACGGCAACGTGCGGCAAGGCACCGGTTAAGGGCGAATTTCTAACCTCCGCCCGACCCGATAGCTGCGCAAAGCCGAAGAACTCTTTCCCCCGCCACCAGTGCGGAGGATGTGAATGCTTTTCGGAGGAAGCAGTCGCATGCGCTGGACCGTAAACCGCTTCGTTGTTGCGCTCGCTCTGAGTGGCCCGCTCGCAGGCGCTGCTTGGGCGCAGCAGCAGCCGCAAACTGCGCAGCCAGCCGCGCAACAATCAGCGCAGCAAAGCACGCAGCCGGCAACCGAAACGGTACAAGCCGCCCCGCGCGCTGGAGCGCGTGAGCAACTCGCGATGCTCGCCCCGCTGCGCTGCGCCGACCCCATCGCGCGCATCGCCTCCGTGCAAGGCCAAGTTGAGCTGCGCGACTTGCGCACCGCCAACTGGCAGCGGGCACAACTGAACGAGGCGCTGTGCTTGAACGACCACATTCGGGTTGGTCCCAACAGCCGCGCCAGCTTTCAGTACTTCAGCGATGTCACCGTTCAGCTCGATCAAAACACTTACATATCGTTGGTCGAAGCGAAAGATAAAGTCAGCATTTGGACGCAGATGTGGCGCGGCGCGCTGCACTTCATCACGCGCTCGCGCCGGCCGTTCCGCGTGATCACACCGTTCGTGAACGCATCGGTCGAAGGCACCGAGGTCTACATCGCCCTCGCCAAAGACCGCGCCGATTTGACCGTTTTCGAAGGCAAGCTCGATGTCGCCAACGACGCGGGACAGGTGCTGCTCTCTTCAGGAGAATCCGCGCTCGTGCAAGGGCTCGAATCGATCCCCGATGACGACCAGTTCCGCCAGTTGCGCGCTGAAGCGCCGCGCAAGGTTCTGATCGCCAAACCGCGCGACGCCGTGCAGTGGGCGCTGTACTACCCGCCGGTGATCGACGTGCGCCCGGGTGAAAATGTCCACCCCAACTTGAAAGCCGCGAGCGAACAATTCCGCGGCGGCAATACTGCCGAAGCCTTCGCCGAACTCGACAAAGTGCCGGCGGATAGCTGGGATGCGCAGTACTTCATCTATCGCGCCAGCCTGCTGCTTTACGTCGGGCGCGAGCAAGAAGCGCAAGCGGAGCTGGCGCAAGCGCTGCAAAAGGACGATGCGAGAAAAAGCGATGCCCTGGCGCTACAGACCATCATCGCTATCGTGCAAAACGATAAAGAGCGAGGACTGAGCCTGGCGCAGCAGGCGGTGCAGGCCGACCCGAGCTCGGCTGCGGCGCAGATTGCGCTTTCCTACGCGCAGCAGGCGATATTCAAGCTGGAGCTGGCGCTCGCGAGTGCGGAGCAGGCGGCGACGTTAGATGCGAATAACGCTCTGGCGTATGCGCGGATCGCGGAGTTGCAGCTTTCGCAGGCAGATTTGGATAAGGCGCTAGCGGCAGCGAAGAAGGCGGCGGAACTAAATCCCAATTTGGCTCGGACGCAATCGATACTTGGGTTTTCGTATCTGACCAGGATCGATACGAAGAACGCAAAAGAGACATTCGCAAAAGCCATCGCGCTGGATTCTGCTGATCCGCTACCGCACTTGGGACTGGGATTGGCGAAGATTAGAGAAGGCAAGCTCGCGGAAGGTCGTCAGGATATTGAGCAGGCGGTGATTCTTGATCCAAACAACTCGCTGATTCGCAGTTATGTCGGCAAGGCGTACTACGAAGAGAAGCGCCATGAGTTGGCGGGCAAGCAGTTTGAGATTGCGAAGGAATTGGATCCGAACGATCCGACGCCGTGGTTTTATGGTGCGATACAAGAGCAGGCGACCAACCAACCGATCCAGGCGATCGCCGACCTTGAACGATCAATCACCCTGAACGACAAGAGGGCGCCATACCGGTCCCGACTTCTGCTGGATCAAGATCATGCTACGCGTCAAGTCAGCGTCGCGCGCTTATTCGAGACAGTCGGTATGGATAGCATGGCGACCAGCACCGCGACAGCTTCAGTTGCACAAGACCCTTCGAACTACTCGGCACATCAGTTTCTTTCAGAGGTGTACGCAGCGCGAGACAGACACGAGATAGCACGAGCTAGCGAGCTACTACAGGCGCAACTCCTCCAACCGTTGAGTTTGAATCCCGTATCGCCTCAACTGCCTTACACCGATCTAAGCCTTCCTGCCGGCGCTTCGCGGACTTCGTTGTTCGAAAGGGAATACGCGTCCATGTTTGAGAGCAACCGCCTAAAGTTCTCTGTCGGTGGTCTCTTGGGAAGTCGTGATACACACGGAAGCGAACTCATTCTTTCGGGTCTCTCCGATAGGTTCTCCGGCAGCATCGGGCGCTTCGCGTACTCAACCGACGGTTTCCGCAGAAACAGTGACATCGCCCACGAAATCTATAACGCCTTTGGGGCGGTCGCATTGTCCCCGGATCTGACCCTGCAACTCGAGTTCCGCAAGCGTGACACTAAACATGGCGACATCTCGCTGTCATTTGATCCGGACTTTCTTCGCCCCGACGATCGGAGAACGATAAAACAAGACGGCATACGTACAGGCTTAGCTTTTAGACCAAGTACGAAGTCTGTATTTCTCGCGACGCTTGCAAGGAACAGGGCCAAGTTTGAAGACATCTTCATTGATCCTGGAGTCGTGGAGGGCAATGAGCTCTTCGACGACAAAGCAAGATTGTCGGAGGTTCAGTACCAACGGCTATTCTCCAGACTCAGTCTTGTAGCGGGCGGCGGTTACTCGGAAGTTGACACGATCGATGCCTCTGTTCTCGACTTCACTGCGTCGGCCGGCACTCCATGTGCACCTGATCTTGAGCCGTGCGATACACGTCAGCGGTTCTTGGTACGACAATGGAATTCCTACCTCTACGCACAGGTCGCTCCGTCTCCTCCGGTTTCACTCACTCTCGGGGTAAGTAGGGAGGCCTATGAGGACGATAGTCAAGCTATCGAGAAGTGGAATCCGAAAATTGGGGTACGAATTGCACTGTCGCCGGACGTGACTTTCCGCGCGGCCGGATTGCGTACGCTCAAGCGCGCACTCATAACGCATCAAACGATAGAACCAACTCAAATTGCCGGTTTCAACCAGTTTTACGATGACGCTGTCGGAAGTCTGAACAAGCTCTTTGCGAGTGCGCTTGACTTTCGGGTTTCTGATCATGTTTCCGCAGGAGCTGAAATTCGTCGGCAGGATTCGAGCATATTTACCGGGACTGCCGGCCCGGCGTTGTCGCAAATTCCCACACAACACTTGCGAACCGAATCGGTCCAGTTCGATGCAAACTGGCGCGCTAGCCAAGGCATTGCGTTTTCGATTGGTGCGGGAGCGGAGCGATTCACTTGGGACACAACGATCTCGCAAAGCACCTTCCCCACGTACCTACGGACGCTTAAACTTCCGATGGGACTGCGACTGTTTCTGAACGACAGTCTCTACGGCGAAGCGATAGCGACTAGTGTTTGGCAAAAAGTCGAGCGCCTAGCGGCGGCACCTGTCCCAGTTGGCAAGGATCAGTTTGTTCTTCTTGACTTGTCCGTCGGATATCGCCTTCCGCGAAGGCTGGGCGTAATTAGTTTGGAAATCAAGAATGCACTCGACGCAGAATTTTCCTACCAAGACGACAACTTTCGCAGCACTGAGCTACGACTCTCACCATACTTACCCGTCCGGCGCGTTTTCCTCAAAACGTCGCTGGTGTTTTGACGTTAAACCGTGGTTGACATGAAAGGAGAACACCAATGTTTCTGGCCGACGACTTCAAAGCAGCGGTGCAGATGAGCGACGCAGTCAAGACCGCCATTCCGGATGCGAACTACGTTATCGCTGTGAAACTCCCTAGCACCGATAAGGGTCCGTACGAAGTCACAGTGCACGTCAGGGACCTCAAGATCAGAAAAACCGATCTGCGAATTGACGCCGTTGCCAAAGGGGGTGAGCAGTTAGTGCCTCAGCCGGATGAACTTCTCGTCCTTATGACGCCTGATGGAGTAATGAGTTATTGCACCAGTACGCCCCGTTGGCGCTGGATCTAGCAGTAGGTGCTCCGCCGCCAGTATGGCGGCGGTGTTTTGCGTCTTCCGTACACCAACTAGCGCGAAACGGCCCGAAAATGAGCAACGGGGCATTTAGGAATATGTTCGAAGATCTTGAGCCACTCGTGCCCGAAGATCGTTTCCTTGCGGCGCTTTCAGCGACCATGATTGAGGGGCGGCCGTTATTGTCGGTCGATGACCCTAGAGAGAAGAAGCTGCAAGCTGGCTACACTTACTTGGCCCAATTCATTGACCACGACATCACCTTTGACCAGACCGCCTTGTTCCACGGCGCCGAAGTATCTGTGCCCGTGGAGAACAAGCGCACTTCTCGTTTCGATCTAGATAGCGTGTATGGGGGGGGGCCTGAGATAAGACTCGAGCTCTATCAAGCCGATCGGACAAAACTTCGAGTTGAGGACAGTACGCCAGATCCCGGAGAATGGGACCTGCCTCGAGATCGGGGAGGGATAGCCATTATTGGTGACAAGCGCAACGATTCAAACCTTGTCATCAGCCAGCTCCACCTCGCGTTCCTTAATTTTCACAACAATGTCGTAGACACAATGAGCGATGGGGACATCGGTGCGCGATCGCGCTTCGAAGCGGCTCGCGATATCGTGCGCCGTCACTACCAATGGATAGTACTGCATGAATTTCTGCCGTTAATTGCTGGGCACGATGCCGTTTCGAACGCGCTGCGCGTGCATGGCCGGCAGCCTCAGAACGAACCGCCATCAGGCTCGGGAGCAACGACGCGCATATTCGACATTGACCAAGGCGTATACATGCCGTTTGAGTTTTCGACGGCGGCGTTTCGTTTTGGTCATAGCATGGTGCGGCACGAATACTTCATCAACTCGCAATTTGGAGCGTTGATCTTCATCTTCGATTCTTCGAAACCCGACGATGATGCTGCTTTAGATCTAAGAGGATTTCGGCCTCGTCCGAAGCGCATGAAGATAGACTGGAGCCGATTCTTCCATTTCCCATCACGTGCCGCGCTGGCGACAAGTGTGCAGCTAGCGCGGCCGATCGATCCGCTCATCGCAGCGCCACTCTTCCGCATGCCGACCAAAGTTGCCGACTTCGCGAACAAAGCGTTGCGCCCGGACGATATTCTTCGCTCAGTACCGGCGCGCAACTTGTGGCGCGGACGAAAGAACAAACTCGCTTCCGGACAGGCGGTGGCTGAGGCAATGGGCCTCCCTGCTTCGGAGATGTTAGGGCATGGAAGACCATTTGAAATCGACCAACGGGGAATCCAAGGAGCCATTGACGACATAGCGGGCACCGGGCTAAACAGTCAAGACCTTGTCGAGAGGTTTGGACGGAACACGCCGTTGTGGTACTACATCCTGAAAGAGGCTCAGGTTTTCTTCAATGGCGAGGGGTTAGGGCCCGTTGGCGCAAGAATTGTTGCGGAGGTGCTCGTTGGCCTGCTGGTGGCCGACAAGGATTCCATCCTAAACGCCGCTCGAGATTGGAGACCGGAGGGCGGAAAATTTGGTTGCCTTGAAGCTGATAGATTTCACATCGCTGATCTCATTGATTTCGCGGGAAGCTAAGCGGTAGATTATTTGCACAGGGTCACGCTGAGAGTGAAAAGTAGGAGAGGACATGCAAATGGATAAGGCGAGTGCTCTATTGGCGGGTCTTGTTGCATTACAGGGTTGCGCATATGTATCTGCGACCCGGATCATTACGGACAAACCCCTGACAGAAGATGTAAAGCAATATGGCATCCGATATTGGCTTGCTCGCCCTTATCTGTTGGTAAGCCGACCGGTGGAGATAGTCCGAGAAGACACGTATTCTCTCTCGCTAGACGGTCAAGCGTTCACGAAGATAACTTTCGAACAGGCAATGCAAGCAGTCGAGGAGGCGCGGTGAAGCCTCCTCGGAAAGTTGAGCCGATTTCAAGTAGAGTTTTTCTGACGAAGGA
>CADEHE010000022.1 GCA_902826775.1 uncultured Pseudomonadota bacterium
CTTCGTCAGAAAAACTCTACTTGAAATCGGCTCAACTTTCCGAGGAGGCTTCATTCGCGGCCGCCTGCGGGTTCTTGGTGTAGGGTCGAGCCCCCTCGCTCAGCCCCTTGGGAGCACGAGAATTTGCTTGTCCTCACTAAGCAGCGAAGCCAACTTGCTCCATAGCAAGTAAGCTCGATAAGCAGATATTCAGCTAACTGCGGGCCCTCGTATCAGGGCCCGCTTTTCATTTGCGCCGAGCCGCTCAGCGACGGCTGCGCGCGTTGCGTAAGCGACCCTCACACAGCGAACCCGGCAACTACTGGCCACGCCCTGCGAAACCAGGTGCGCGGCCGCTTCACACACAAGTTGCCCGCGACTTGATTTCTCTCCGTTTCTTGACGTACTATTAGCACTCACCGATGTCGAGTGCTAGCACCACGCAACGCACATCGAAGAGTGCAGGGCCCCAAACCCTGCAAGGTAATTAACCCCTTAGGAGTGAGTCCGCTATGAATATCCGCCCGTTGCACGATCGCGTGATCGTGAAACGCCTGGAAGAGGAACGCAAAACCGCTTCCGGCATCGTTATTCCCGACACTGCCGCTGAAAAGCCGGACCAAGGCGAGATTATTGCCGTCGGCAAAGGCAAGGTATCCGACGACGGCAAAGTCCGTGCGCTGGACGTCAAAGTCGGCGACAAAGTGCTGTTTGGCAAATACTCAGGCCAGACGGTCAAAATCAAGGGCGACGAATACTTGGTGATGCGTGAGGAAGACCTCATGGGCGTCATCGAAGCCAAGTAACCGTCGATACGTAAGTAATCACTTCGGAGAAATCCCATGCCAGCTAAAGAAGTCCGTTTTCATGAATCTGCCCGCCATCGCATGATCGCGGGCATGAACGTTCTCGCAGACGCGGTCAAAGTTACCCTCGGGCCCAAAGGCCGCAACGTTATTCTCGACCGCGCCTTCGGCGCACCAACCGTCACCAAGGACGGTGTCTCGGTGGCGAAGGAAATCGAACTCAAAGACAAGTTCGAGAATATGGGTGCGCAGATGGTGAAAGAAGTCGCTTCCAAGACTTCAGATGTCGCCGGGGACGGCACCACCACTGCTACCGTGCTCGCGCAATCGATCGTGCAGGAAGGCATGAAGTACGTTGCCGCTGGCATGAATCCGATGGACCTCAAGCGCGGCATCGACAAAGCTGTGGAAGCCGTTGTCGAGGAATTGAAGAAGCTCTCCAAGCCCTGCACCACCACCAAAGAGATCGCACAAGTAGGTTCGATCTCCGCAAACTCGGACCCGCACGTGGGCACGATCATCGCCGACGCAATGGACAAGGTCGGCAAGGAAGGCGTAATAACGGTTGAAGACGGCAAGAGCCTGCAGAATGAACTCGAAGTAGTTGAGGGCATGCAGTTCGACCGCGGCTACCTCTCACCTTACTTCATCAACAATCCGGACCGCCAAATGGCGATCCTGGAAGAACCGTTCATTCTCTTGCACGACAAGAAAATCTCCAACATCCGGGATCTGTTGCCGGTGCTGGAACAAGTCGCCAAGTCCGGCAAACCGCTGGTGATCGTCTCGGAGGAAACCGACGGTGAAGCGCTCGCAACCTTGGTGGTCAACAATATCCGCGGCATTCTGAAGACCTGCGCGGTGAAAGCCCCTGGTTTCGGCGATCGCCGCAAAGCCATGCTGGAAGATATTGCCATCCTGACTGGCGGTACCGTCATTTCCGACGAAGTCGGCTTGACGTTGGAAAAAGCCACGCTGAAAGATCTCGGGCGCGCACGCCGCGTGGAAATCGGCAAGGAAGAAACCACCGTCATCGACGGCGCGGGTAAAGAAGACCAAATCAAAGGCCGCGTGGGTTCGATCCGCAAGCAGATCGACGAAGCCACTAGCGATTACGACAAAGAAAAATTGCAAGAGCGCGTCGCCAAGTTGGCGGGCGGTGTGGCAGTCATCAAAGTCGGCGCCGCGACTGAAATCGAAATGAAAGAGAAGAAAGCGCGCGTCGAAGATGCATTGCACGCCACTCGCGCGGCGGTGGAAGAAGGCATTCTGCCGGGCGGTGGGGTTGCTTACATCCGCGCCAAGCAGTCGCTTAAATCCCTAAAGACCGACAACCACGACCAAGATTGCGGCGTGAAGATTGTGCTGCGCGCTTTGGAAGAGCCGCTGCGTCAGATCGTCGCCAACTGCGGCGATGAACCCTCGGTTGTGCTCAACAAAGTCGCCGAAGGCAAAGGCAATTACGGCTACAACGCGGGCACGGGCGAGTACGGCGATCTGGTGCAAATGGGTGTAGTCGATCCAACCAAGGTGAGCCGCTTCGCGTTGCAAAATGCGGCATCTGTCGCCGGCTTAATGCTCACCACCGACGCGATGGTTGCAGAGTTGCCCAAGGACGAAAAACCGATGGGTGGCGGCCATGGCGGTATGGGTGGCATGGGTGATATGGACATGTAACTCGAGTATGGCACAGCCCTCTCTACGAGGGGTTGCAGTGCAGGCCATCGCAATACGGAAACCCCGCGCAAGCGGGGTTTCTTGCTTTTGCACAAGCCCGGCTCAGTTGCTCTACGCTTTGCAGCCAAGCACTAATTTAAGCGATCAGCGAAAGCGCAAGACAGCGCTGGCGTTTACTTGCATGGCAAAGTAGGCCAAATCAGGTCATCATTGTCGTAATTCGACGCGCGACTCAACAACTATATAACCGGGAGGCCAAATGTTCGGCTGGTTAACGGCTTTGAGCAGACCTGAGCGAAAGACGCTGCTGGCCGCGTTCGGCGGTTGGTCCATGGATGCGTTCGACTTCATGGTGTACACGTTCGTGATCCCAACACTCATTGTGACTTGGGGCATGACTAAGGGCCAAGCCGGCTTCATTGGAACCGTGACGTTAATCCTATCGGCCTTCGGCGGATGGATTGCCGGTATCTTGGCCGACCGCTACGGCCGCGTCCGAGTTCTGCAGATCTCCATCGCGTGGTTCGCACTGTTCACCTTTCTTTGCGGCTTTACCAACTCTTACGAGCAACTGCTTTTCACGCGCGCGCTTCAGGGGCTAGGTTTTGGTGGCGAGTGGGCGGTGGGCTCCGTCCTTATCGGCGAAATGGTGCGCGCGCAACATCGCGGCAAGGCGGTCGGCACGGTGCAAAGTGGCTGGGCAGTGGGCTGGGGCGCGGCAGCGCTCGCCTTCACTATCACTTTCTCAGTATTGCCCGAGGCGACGGCCTGGCGATTGCTGTTCTGGCTCGGCCTGCTGCCGGCCTTGTTCGTGTTCTACATCCGCCGGCATGTGCCCGAGCCGGCCGTATTCGAAGCTACCCGCGCGAGAGCAGCCCATCAGGGTGGTGGCAGTTTTCTCGAGATTTTCGAACCAGCTCTGCTGAAAACTACACTACTTGCCTGCTTGATGACCACTGGGATGATGATCGGGTACTACGCCGTTACGTTCTGGTTACCCACTTACCTGAAGACCGTGCACAAGCTCTCCGTTCCCAGCACCGGGCTATACACAATCGTCGTGATCGTCGGCTCGTTTATCGGCTACCTCGTCGCGGCCTACTTGTCAGATCAAATCGGCCGAAAGAAGACTTTCGTGTTGTTCGCTTCCTGCTCCGCTATTTTCGTTGTGCTTTACACACTCATTCCGATCAGCCAAACGGTAATGCTGGTGCTAGGGTTTCCGTTGGGATTTTTTGTATCCGGCAACTTCAGCGGCGTCGGCGCGTTCTTGACCGAGCTCTTGCCCAGCCGCGTGCGCGGCTCCGGCCAAGGCTTCATCTACAACTTCGGCCGCGGCATGAGCGCCTTCACGCCGCTGCTAGTCGGCGCGCTGAGCGATAGCATCGGCCTCGGTCGCGCCATTGGCATTGTCGCGGCGATCGCTTTCGGCACCGTTATTTTTATGGTTGCGCTGCTGCCGGAAACACGCGGCAAAGAACTCGCGGTCTACGACTAGTTTAGCGGCCCATCCGCCGAAGCAACGAGTTCGGACGCCACAGCCGAGGCAAAGTCCAAACTTCAAGTCGGCGCCGGCCCTTTGCTGCCGGACCGGCAAAAGCTCTACAATGCCCCGTGGAACCGTTGCGGTAGAGGTAAACTCACGCGGTTGCCCGTGTTTGCATAAGAGGAACTGGCGGCCCGTCGGGCCGAACCAAGACAGAACGGAATAGGAGGAGACATGTCACCTGTTGCAATCAATTGGAAAGCCATCGACAACGATGCGCGCTTCCAGCAGCTGCACAGCCGCAAGACCCGCTTCTTGTGGGGCCTAATGGTGTTCTCGATCATCTACTACTTCTTGTTACCGATCGGCGCCGCCTATTTCACCGACCTTTTCAAAATCAAGGTCTGGGGTCCGGTCAACGTGGGAATTCTGTTCGCGCTTTCGGAGTTCGTCGTCGCGTGGTTGATTGCGTACTACTACACGCAGCGCGCCAACCGCGAGTTCGACAGCATGGCCGATCAGTTGATGAACGACGTCGCTCGCTTCGGAGGAAAGAAATGAGAACGCAGAAATTTGGCACGCTCGGCAGCGCAAGCACTGCCGCGTTGCTGCTTGCCTTAGCGCCCGCCGCTCACGCGCAAGGGGCAGTGCCGGATCGTTTCCGCTGGCTCACGTTCCTGGTATTCGGGGTCATCATTGCAATCACCATGTACGTGACGTATCGAGCCGCCAAGCGGGTCAAGACGACCCAGCAGTTCTACGCGGCGGGCCGCTCCGTTTCAGGCATTCAGAACGGCTGGGCGATCGCGGGCGACTATCTCTCGGCCGCCTCGTTCCTCGGCATCGCCGGCTTGATCTCGCTGTATGGCTACGACGGCTTCATGTATTCCGTCGGATGGCTGGTAGCTTACATAACAGTGCTGTTGGTGATTGCGGAGCCGTGCCGCAACATCGGCAAGTACACCCTCGGCGACATTCTCGCGTTCCGCAATGAACCGAAAAAGGTAAAGACCGTAGCGGCAATTTCCACCATCGTCGTGTCGATCTTTTATTTGACCGCGCAGATGGTCGGCGGCGGCGTGCTGGTAAAAACGTTGATCGGCATTGACTACGAAGTTTCGGTGATCGCGGTCGGCATCATCATGCTGATGTATGTCGTATTCGGTGGCATGGTCGCCACGACGTGGGTGCAGATCATCAAGGCAGTGCTGCTCGTCGCTGCGTCGATCTTGTTGGTAATGTTCACCTGGGCGCCTTACGGCTTCAGCTTGCCCGCCTTCTTGACCGCCGTAGTGGGCGACGAAAAGGTGCAACTGCAAGTTGCCAAGCTATTAGGTGATGCCGCCTCTAACATGAATGCCGAGCAGTTGGGTCAACGCTTCCTCGAGCCCGGCTTATTCCTCAAGGCGCCGATCGACCAGATCTCCCTGGGTATGGCGCTGGTGCTTGGCACTGCTGGGATGCCACACATTTTGATGCGCTTTTTTACGGTGCCGACCGCAAAAGACGCGCGTACCTCCGTTAACTGGGCGATGGCCATTATCGGTGGCTTCTATGTGCTCACCCTGTTCCTTGGCATGGGCTCAGCCATTAACGTCGGCTCCGCCAAGATCGCCTCAATCGACGCCGGCGGTAACATGGCCGGCCCGCTGCTCGCACAGTTCATTGGTGGCGGCGAGGAGTCAATGCTGGGCAACTTGTTCCTGGCCTTCGTTGCGGCGGTGGCGTTTGCCACCATCGTCGCGGTGGTGGCGGGCTTGGTGTTGGCATCGGCCTCCGCCATGTCGCACGACATCTGGGTCGGCGTGGTCAAAGGCGAGCACGCAACGCAACAAGAGGAAGTGCGCGCCGCACGCATCTGCAGCGTGATCGTCGGGGCCATCGCTATCGCCATCGGCATCTTGGCGAAAGGGCAAAACGTCGCGCATTTGGTGGCACTGGCGTTCGCCGTTGCCGCCTCCAGCAACCTGCCGGCGGTGCTGCTCACGCTGTACTGGAAACCGTGCAACACCGGCGGCATTATCCTCGGCATGATCGTCGGTGCTTTCACTGCGATCGGCTTGGTGCTGGTGTCGCCCAACATGACCTACCCGCTGTTAGTGAAAGAGGCGGCGCAAAAGGTCATTGCTGCGGCGCCGGCCAAGATGGAAAAGCTGCAAGCCAAGCTCGCCGCAGCGACCGATGCAAAGCAGCAGGAGCACGTCAAGCTCGATATCGCCGGCGCGGAGAAAGCGCTGAAGAAAGCCGAAGGCGATATGAAGAAGTTCGAGAACGAGACGACCAGCATCGTCGGCTTGGAGCGCCCGCTGATTCAGCTCAAGAATCCGGGCATTTTCTCCATCCCGCTCGGCTTCATCTGCGTCATCATCGGCTCGCTGCTCTATCGCGATAAGCGCTCGCAGGAGATGTGGGACGAGCTCTATGTGCGTCAAAACACCGGCATCGGCCGCGAAGGCGCGGTCGCGCACTAAGCACCCGTACTGGCCAAAACAAAAGCCCGCTTCGGCGGGCTTTTGTTTTTCTTCAATCGCGCATTCGGCGTATACTAATGCATCTATTTTCGATTAGATCATATGGGAATTTATTCTTAGGCATATCCTATATCCTGTATATGCATTCTGGTAGGAGATATGCTACCTCATCGCCATGGCAGTTCCGGCCGACCCATTCCAATGCTCTTCAATACCATCAACAAAGGCCGGCGCGGCACCGTCATTGCGCCTTTTGGCGATCAACTAATGCCTGAAGAAATCTGGAAGATCGTCGAGTTCTTGCGCGACAAAAATCGGCAACGCAACTCGAAATAAGCTTGGCCATCCGCAACGCAGGAAGCGGATGAGCGCCACCGCTGGCTACAACTTGACCTGCGCGCCCAATTCCAACACTTGGTTAGTTGGAATATTCAGTATCCGATACGAACTCGTGGCCAGACGCGACATGAATGCAAAGAGCCGCTGTTGCCAAAGCGCGATCGGCCCGCTGCGATCAGTAACGATGCTTTCCCGGCTCAAGAAGTAAGAAGTGTTCATGGGGTCGAGTTCCAGTCCGAAGCGCTCGCAGCGGCGCATCACTCGCGGCATGTTGGTGTTGTCTTTGAAGCCGAACTTTACCGTCAGTCGATAGAAGCCATGGCGCATCGGTTCCACACTGACGCGATCCTCCTTGGGCACGTGCGGCACGTCCAACACGCGAATCGTTAGCAACAGCACGCGCTCATGCAACACTTTGTTGTGTTTCAAGTTGTGTAGCATCGAGCGCGGCATGACGTTGGGCGAACCGGTGAAGAACACGGCGGTGCCGGGCACGCGCTGCGGAATATCGGCCACGAGAGCATCGAGTATCGGTTCGAGCTCGATCGAATCGTCGCGGCGCTGCAGCGCCAAGCGTTCACGGCCGCGCCGCCAAGTTGAGAACAGGAGGTAGACGCCAAGGCCGATCAGCAGTGGGAACCAACCACCATCCATGATTTTGAGCGAGGTCGCGGTCAGAAAGGCCACGTCAGCTGGAATCAAGATTACGCCGAGGGCTGCCACCGTCGCCACCGGCCAGCGCCAAACCCCGCGTGCGACCACCAAGAACAAAATGCTGTCGATTAGCATCGTAGCCGTCACCGCCAGTCCGTAGGCCGAAGCGAGGTTGCTGGAACTTTGAAACAGCAGCACGAGCAGCACGACGGCGACGTAGAGGAACCAATTGACGAACGGAATGTAGATCTGCCCCATGGTCTGCTCGGATGTGAAGCTGATGTCCATGCGCGGGCAGTAGTCGAGCTGGATCGCTTGGCGCGTGAGCGAGAACGCGCCTGAAATGACGGCCTGCGAAGCGATGATGGTTGCCGCTGTCGCCAGCACGACCATGGGTAGCAGCAGCCATCCTGGCAGCATCTTGAAGAACGGGTTCACCACCGTCTCTGGGTGAGCGAGCAACAGTGCGCCCTGGCCGAAGTAATTGAGTGCCAAGGCCGGCAGCACGACGGTAAACCAGCCCAGGCGAATCGCCTGGCGACCGAAATGACCCATATCGGCATAGAGCGCTTCGCCGCCGGTGACGGCAAGCACCACAGCGCCTAGCACCACGAGCGCAATAAAGCCGTGGTGGGCTAGAAATGTAAGCGCGTAGTGCGGCGAAAGAGCCAGCAGTACACTGGGTGCCTGCAGAATATTCCAAACACCGAGCACCGCCAAAGCGAAAAACCATAGGCAGGTTATCGGGCCGAAATAGATACCCATTTTGCCGGTGCCACGGCTCTGCGCATAAAACAATCCGGTCAGGATGCCGACCGTAATCGGCACCACGAACGATTCCAACTGCGGCGCGAAGATCTCTAACCCTTCTACCGCGCTGAGCACCGAAATAGCAGGGGTGATCATGCTGTCGCCGTAGAACAAGGCGACACCTAGTATCGCCAGCGTCGTGAGCGTTAGCTTCGTGCGGGGGTTAGTGGTGGCGCGCTGTGCAAGCGATACCAAGGCCATGATGCCACCCTCGCCGTGATTGTCCGCGCGCATGATCAGCAGCACGTACTTGATCATGACCATCAAGATGAGAGACCAGAAAATCAATGAAAGCGCACCCAACACATTCGCCGGAGAAGCCTCGAGGTGATGCGCCGGATTAAATATTTCCTTGAGGGCGTAAAGCGGGCTGGTGCCTATGTCGCCAAACACGACACCGATGGCGCCCACCGTCAACAGGAACAAGGGCGCGCTGCGATGCGACGCGGAGGCAGGCGTTGTGTCGGCCTCTGACTGAGCAGTTACTGACATTCAATCTAAATGATGCGCGGAAAGGGCGGGATTGTGCGCCGCAAAATAGGAATCCGCAAATGCTTCCCTTTGCTCGTTCAGCTCATCTTGTGCGGGCAATATACTCTAGGCAGATATTTATTGAAATCCAGTATCAACAACATTAATCTATATATCCAGCCATTAGTATCACTGTTTGGTACCAAATTCGCGCACGATGTGCTGTTGTCGGCGGCTTACCGGCAAGCGCTCGGGTAGAGCGCGCAGCATCACCTGCCAGTGCGCCTCGCCACCTTCGCTAGAAGGCGCGCGTTCGAATCCTTCAATCGCGGCTTTGGCCACCAGCGCGCTGCGGTGCACGCGGACAAAGTCCTCGGCAAACTCTTGCTCAAGACTGACCAGTGACTCTTCCAGCAGATATTCGCGCGCCAGGGTCTTGATGGTCACGTATTTCTGCTCGGCGCGCAGGTAGAGCACGTCTTTGACCGGAACCAGCACAACGCGCCCGCGCTCATTGATGCTTAGGTGCGTACGCGCCTTACGCGCAAGTTGGGCAAGGCTGGCGCCGGACAGAGCTCGGTTCGCCGACGCCTTTTTTAGGGCAAGGGCAAGGCGCTCGGCGCGTATCGGCTTAAGCAGATAGTCGATCGCGTTCAACTCGAACGCCTTTACGGCGTAAGCGTCGTATGCGGTAGTAAAAATAATCGCAGGCGGCGCGTCGAGCTTCTGCAGATGCCTTGCCAATTCGATACCGTCCATCCCGGGCATCCGAATGTCCAGCAATACGACATCGACACTGCGTTCGTTAAGCACCGCCAGCGCCTCTTCACCGGCGCCGGCCTCTCCCGCCACTTCCAGCGGCATGACGGCGGCGCAATCGCCAATCAGCTCGCGCAGGCGGCGCCTCGCAGGAGCTTCGTCGTCAACAATCAAGATTCGCTGCGCAGACTCGCTCATGTGCCGGCTTTCCGGTAGGGCATATTGATAGTCACCTGGTAAGCGCTACCCGTGATTTGCGTCTTCATACTGGCTTCGACGTCGAAGTGCAGCGCGAGGCGCTCCCGAATGTTGCCCACGGCCATCTTGTTGCCCGCATGATGGCTGCCACCCTCGCCCAAATAGGGGTTGCGCAATACCATCACGACTTGATCGCGATTGCGATAGATGTTGATGTTGATTTCCCCAGGCGTGCTGGAAGGCTCGATCCCGTGATACACGGCATTTTCGAGCAGCGGCTGCAGCAGCAGCGGAGGCACCAGCGCGTCGCCCGGCATTTTCTCCAAGTGCCAGGCAACGTTTAGACGCTCTCCAAGGCGTAGCTGTTCCAGATCGAGATATTGACGGCATAGTTCGACCTCGCGCTCAAGGCGCGTCAGCTCCTTGTTGTCGGCCATGAGAACCCGGAACAAGTCCGCCATGTCTTCCAGCGCGCGCTCAGCACGCCTCGGCTCCTGCCGCACCAAGCTTAGTACTGCGGTGATGCTATTGAAGAGGAAGTGCGGGCGGATGCGCGCCTGCAGGGCCTGCAAGCGCGCTTCCGTAATCGCCGGTGACAACGCTCGAGCGCGCTGATCAAAATAGAACAAAATGATCGCGGCCAAAGCGAGTGTAAACACACAGAAATGCAGCAGGCTAATTGCCTCGAACCCCGGCAGCCAATCGTGCAAGAGCCGATGTATCAAACCGGCAAGCACCAATTCGATCAGCAAGATCGTCGCCAGACCGGCGCGGTAATCCAATCTATCGAGGTGCTTGCGCGCCGGACAAAGAATCACCAAGCTGAGTAGCAGTATCGGCTGCGCGGCAACGGCGATCTTGAGAAACTCCGGCCACAGCTCGCTCAGTGTGTCGCGCCGCGCTAGCGCCGCTGCGAAGCAAAAACCGTTCGCAATCAATAGCGTACGTAGCACAACACCCAAATTGCAGAAGTCCGGCAACCGGGCGGGGGTGGTGTTTTGCCGTATACTTGCCACGGACGCAATTGTATCGAGGCAATACCTTCATGCAAGAAAAAGGCGCTAAACCAGCGCCAAAAACATGGTCGGGACGCTTCAGCGAGCCCGTTGCACAACGCGTGTTGCGCTATACCGCCTCGGTCGGCTTCGACCAGCGCCTCGCGCCGTACGACATTCAGGGCTCGATTGCCCATGCACGCATGCTCGCGAAGCAGCGCATCATCAGCGCCGAGGATCTTGCCGACATCGAGCGCGGCATGGCGCAGATCGGCCAAGAGATCGAGTCCGGACAGTTCAAGTGGTCGCTTGAGCTTGAGGACGTCCACCTCAATATTGAGCGGCGCTTGACGGAACTGGTCGGCGATGCCGGAAAGCGTCTTCACACCGCCCGTTCGCGCAATGACCAAGTGGCCACCGACGTGCGCCTATTCCTGCGTGAGGGTCTGGATACGATTGGCGGCTTGGTCAAGCGCTTGCAGGGAGTGCTGCTGGATGTGGCCGAACCGCATGCGGCCAGCATCATGCCGGGTTTTACCCATCTACAGGTCGCCCAGCCAGTCACCTTCGGCCATCATTTGCTCGCCTACGTGGCGATGCTGGATCGCGACCGTGGTCGATTCGCAGATTGCCGTAAGCGTCTCAACCGCCTGCCGTTGGGAGCGGGCGCGCTGGCGGGCACGACTTATCCGATTGACCGCGAGGTGGTGGCCCAAGCGCTCGGTTTCGACGGTATTTGCGAGAACTCGCTCGATGCCGTGTCCGACCGCGACTTTGCTATCGAATTCTGCGCGGCAGCAGCGCTCTTGATGACGCATCTGTCCCGGCTTTCGGAAGAATTGATCATCTGGATGTCGCAGCCGTTTGGTTTCATCCGCTTGGCGGATCAATTCTGCACCGGCTCATCCATGATGCCGCAGAAGAAGAATCCCGACGTACCCGAGCTGGTACGCGGTAAAACCGGACGCGTCAACGGCCACTTGGTTGCATTGTTGACGCTGATGAAAGCGCAACCCCTTGCGTACAACAAAGACAACCAGGAAGATAAAGAGCCGTTGTTCGACACTGTCGATACTCTGACAGACACTCTGATCATTTACGCGGAGATGCTGGCCAGCCTGCAAGTCGATAGCGCTAAGATGCGCGCCCAGGCTGAGCGCGGCTATGCGACCGCAACCGATTTGGCCGACTATCTGGTTAAGCGCGGGCTACCTTTCCGCGACGCGCACGAAACGGTCGCGTTGGCGGTGCGTCACGCCGAAGCGCAAAAGAAGGATCTGTCACAACTTAGCCTGGCCGAGTTGCAAGGCTTCTCAAGGGCAATCGCCCCAGACGTATTCGATGTTCTTAACATCGAAGGTTCAGTGGCAGCACGTAGTCATCCAGGCGGCACCGCGCCTGAGCAGGTTCGACTAGCGATCAAAGCGGCACGGGCAAGGCTAGCTCAAGAAAGCCCCCAATAGAACCACGCCCGGGTCGAGCGCAGGCTATTGTTCGATTTCTCGAGTGTGCTCGCGGCATAGCTTGCGCATATCTTGAATGGAGAGCCGCTCGCCGTACCAGGCGCAGTGATAAATGCGCTGACTCTTGCGCTGGCAGTAGCCGCAGGTTTGGCAAAGACCAAAAGTGCGGGCGCCGCTATTGCCTTGCAGCTCAGCCAAAGTATCGCGCAATGCCGAAACTCCACTTCGGATCCGGTTCGCGCTAAGGTTACGCGTAGCATCCAGCCAAAACAGAGCCGGCTGCGCCTCGTTCATGAAAGCCTCGCCTTGCGCGCTCAGGCGCAGCCGCACGACGCGCCGGTCAATCTCGTCTTGATAGCGTTCGATCAAGCCCCGCCGGTCCAACAGCATGAGGCTTTGAGAAACCGTTCCTTTGGTGAGCCCGAGAAACTCGCTGAGGGCCTGCGGGGTGTTGCTAAAGCGATTCGCCTGACTCAGATAGATGAGCGCCTGCACGTGAACCGGCTGCAAACCTTGCTCCGCTCCGATGCGGCGCAGCTCCATGCGTATGAAATGGCCGATGCGTCCCACCAGATCGAGCAAGAGCAAAGGATTCTTCAGCATCGCATTATGGTATCGAGTACAAACTATTTCGTAAAGCGCTAAATGATAGATTTTTTAGTATCGAATCAATACCAAATGGATTCTTGGACAATTCAACATCCTCGTTGCGCCAAAAATTGCCGTATTGCGGCACCTCGCCGCCGCCATTCTAGATCGAAAAGAGCCGCGTTGACGGTGTGCTAACATCGGCCGCGAAGCCTCCGTTTCTCTCTGAAAATGCGTCTGCTCGCGACACTGTTCCTGCTTCTCCTGGTAGCCGCTTGCGGCGCCAAGGGACCGCTCTACCTTCCAGACGGCAAGCCGCCGCAAAAACAAAGCAAATAGGTCGATGGATAACGAATTCTTAGCCTGCCTGCAGCGCAGCAACGGCTGCCTGCGCATGGAAGCTCTCGACTTGGAGACCTTAGCCGATCGCTACGGTACCCCGCTCTACCTCTATTCTCGCGCCGAGATGGAGCGCGCCTTTCACGCCCTGACGGCGGCGATCGCGAGCCGGGAACACCTAGTGTGCTACGCGGTAAAGGCCAATTCCAACATCGCCATCCTGAGCTTGTTCGCCGGTCTTGGGGCAGGTTTCGATATTGTCTCCGGGGGCGAACTGGCGCGTGTGTTGCGCGCTGGCGGCAACCCCAAGAAAGTCGTGTTTTCCGGGGTCGGCAAGACTCGGGCGGAAATGCGCCAAGCGCTTCAGGCGGGCATTCTTTGCTTCAATGTCGAGTCCGCCAACGAGCTCGTTCGGCTGCAAGCGGTAGCGGCGGAGATGGGTTTGAGGGCGCCTGTTTCGGTGCGGGTCAACCCCGATGTCGATCCGAAGACGCACCCCTATATTGCGACGGGATTGACCCGTAACAAGTTCGGCATTGCCTTCCCGCAGGCGCTTGAGGTCTACCGCCAAGCGAAGGGGATGCAGAACATCCAATTGGTCGGAATCGATTTCCACATCGGCTCGCAGATCACAGAGACGCAGCCTTATGCTGACGCGGTTGAGCGCCTCGCTGCCATGGTTGAAGCGCTCAGGCACGAAAGGATCGAACTCTCACACTTAGATCTGGGCGGCGGCCTCGGCATTCGCTACCGCGACGAGCAACCGATCACACCGCAGCAATACGCCGCAGCAGTACTACCCCGATTGGCTAAGCTGCCGCACAAGATCATCCTCGAGCCGGGTCGATACCTGGTCGGCAATGCCGGCGTGCTCCTGACTCGAGTAGAGCATCTCAAACGAGGCGCGCAAAAGCGCTTCGCGGTCGTCGACGCCGCCATGAACGATTTGATCAGACCCGCACTCTACGATGCCTACCAGCACGTAGTGCCGGTGCGCTCGCGCCCGATGCCCAGCCAGAATTACGACATCGTCGGGCCGGTCTGCGAAAGCGGCGACTTCTTGGGCCTGGAACGTCCGCTCGCCATCGAGGAAGGCGATCTGCTAGCCGTTCTAGGCGCCGGGGCATACGGCTTCAGCATGAGCTCAAACTACAACTCTCGCCCCCGTGCCGCCGAGGTTTTGATCGACGGTTCCGAGGCTCACATCATTCGTCAGCGCGAGAGCGTCGAATCGCTATTCGAGCTTGAATCGATTGCGCCGCTAGCGGCGAAGTAGCTACCCGCAAGCCCAGTTCAAACCGGGCTTGCGAGACGAAGGAATGTGCTTCATCGCAAGTCGCTTTGCGCGCGCATGCACGAAAGCGAACACACCGCCCAGAATCGTGTCGATTCGATACCAAAAATTACTCCGTGAAGCAAAAAAGTAATGGCAAAGCTCTTGATTTGCTGTGCGGACGCGGGAAGTTTACATACAATGCCATCACCAGGTCGAAACACCGTATAGTATGCGGTGCAACGGCAGTTCGTCGGCCTTGGTCGTTACCGGAAGCTGGTACCAGTCACCACCCAACAGCGCCGGGGCGGCTCCAACGACCTTAGATTTAACTTTTGAAAGGAGTAGTTTATGGCAATGAAGAAGGCTGCTAAGAAAACCGCGGCAAAGAAACCTGCCGCCAAGAAGAAACCCGCCGCAAAGAAAGCTGCCAAGAAGCCGGCAGCTAAGAAAACTGCGGCCAAGAAGAAGCCTGCTGCCAAAAAGAAACCGGCTGCTAAGAAGTCTGCAGCCAAAAAGAAGCCGGCTGCTAAGAAGTCTGCAGCCAAAAAAAAGAAACCAGCCGCTAAAAAAAAGCCCGCAGCTAAGAAAGCTGCCAAAAAGGCTAAAAAGCCCGCGATGAAGAAGAAGGCGGCGCCCAAAAAGGCTTCGTCTTCTCCTTCCTCCGACATGGTTTCAGCGCCCCTGATCAAACCGATCTTCTAGGCGCCGCGGCTCCGGCCGTGCATCTCAACCGTCATTCCCTAAAACAAGGGAACGGCGGTTTTTCTTTTGGCGGCCGGCACGGTTCGCCCGTCCCGGGGGGGTTGGAAATGCTAGGCCGCTGAAGGCCGTTGTACCCGCTGGACGCCGCCTGGGCCCCTGGTTTGCTTCGACTGATAAAGCGCCTGGTCGGCACAACTAAGCAATTCAGAGAGTTCCTCTCCGTGCGTAGGCGCCTCAGCCAAAGCGATCGTTGCGCTGCAGTCCATGCCATTTTCTGCGGCCCAAGAAGCGATGCGCGCCTGAATTCGACGCCCAATTACCTCGGCCTGATCCACCGTAGTGTTGTTCAACACTAAAACAAACTCGTCGCCGCCATAGCGGGCAGCGATATCGCTGGCTCGCACCACGCTGCGCAAAATCTCGCCGAGTTGCTTCAGCACTCGATCGCCCACGGCATGGCCAAGATTGTCGTTAATGGCCTTGAACTTGTCGAGATCGCAGAACATTACCGCCACGCGCTCGTCTTTGGCCGCCCGCAGGCATTGGAACATGGGCAGCGACAGCTCGAACAGGCCGCGCCTATTGGTCAAACCCGTCAAGGCATCGGTCAGGCTGTGGTGCTCAAGCTGGGAGCGGGTTAGTTCATTGCGGCGCACCAAAATGTACGCGTAGCCCAAAATAACCGCGAAAAACAAGAATAGGAATAGCACGCCAGGGCTCAGCGCATTGCCCAGCACAAAATGCCTTACCGCTAGCGCGATCAGCGCCCCAACCAGCGAGCCCGCGATGGCTTCTATAAACAAACTCATGCCGTAACGCATGCCGTTACCGAGCACGACCAGAATGTAGGCGATTAGCGAGGGCGGGGTCTGATAGGGATCATTTACCACGGCCATGGCCAATGCGAGAATATCGACCCATAGCGCGAGACGAAAACGACCCGGGGAGTCAATGTGGCGCTTGGCGTCGAAGTAGCCCCAGGTGTTAAATAAAACATAGGCGCCATAGAACAAATTGATCACCGCCAACGGCATCACTGCCGGGCGAGAGCTTGCCGAGAAATTAAAATAGGCAAAAGCAATAAGAACGAAGAAGTAGCGCGTAATGAACTGAGTTTGCTGCTCCGGCCAAGACGCCGCGCGCATGCTCCCAAACAACAAACGCCCCGAACGCCGGTCGCTACGCCGGCGCCGTTCCCCGTGCCGCCGTTCCTCTGCTTGCGCCTTCGAGGCCAATTCGCCCATGCCGGTATTGTGTCAGTCTCAAAAAACTGGTGCTGCAGCGCGCCGCTACACCAAAAACAGCGCCGCTAGCCCCAAAAATATCAGAAAGCCCATGCTGTCGGTGGTGGCGGTCAACAACACGCTTGAGCCCATAGCCGGGTCGCGGCCCATGCGATGCAGCGTAATCGGGATAAATATCCCCACCAGTGCGGCAACCAATAGGTTGAGCAACATAGCTGCCGTCATCACAATACCCAAGAAGACATTGCCGTAGAGCAAGTAAGCGATGATGCCGAGCACAGATCCCCACACCAAACCATTCAACAAACCGATCGCCACCTCTTTCTTGATCAGCCGATCGGTGTGAGCCGGGTTGATCAGGCCGAGGGCCAAACCGCGAGTGATGAGCGAACTGGTTTGGTTGCCTGAGTTGCCGCCGATGCCAGCCACAATGGGCATCAGTGCCGCTAAGGCTACCAGTTTTTCGATAGTGCCCTCAAAAACGCCGATTACTCGCGAAGCCACGAACGCTGTGCCTAAATTCAAAACAATCCAAGGCCAGCGGTTCTTCGCGCTTTTCCAGACCGACGCGAACAAATCTTCTTCTTCCTGCAAACCCGCCAACTTCAGCGCCTCTTCGTTAGCTTGAGCGCGAATGAAATCCATCACCGCGTCAACAGTTAGCCGCCCCACCAGTTTGCCTTGGCCGTCCACCACGGGGGCTGTGACCAGATCGTAGCGTTCAAAGGCTTGCGCCGCCTCGTCAGCGGATTGCTCGACGTGGAAAGTGACGACTTCTTTGGCCATGACCGCCTCGACCATCGCTTCCGCGTCGCTTACCAAGAGCTTGCGCAGCGGCAGAACCCCGCGCAAGTCATCGTCGCGAGTAACGACAAAGAGCTTATCGGTGTGGTCAGGCAGCGCATCGAGCCGGCGTAAATAGCGCAGCACCACCTCCAAGTCGATGTCTTCACGCACGGTGACCATTTCGTAGTCCATCAGCGCGCCGACGCTATCGTCCGGGTAAGCCAATGCCGATTGCAGCCGGCCGCGATTTTGCACGTCAAGCGAATCGAGAATATCCTGAACCACTTCCTGCGGCAGATCAGGGGCAAGAGCGGCAATCTCGTCGGTGTCCAACTGCTCGGCCGCGGCCAACAGTTCCTGACGGTCCATACTGCCGATGAGCGACTCGCGTACTGCATCGGAGACTTCCAGCAAGATCTCGCCATCGCGCTCGGCTTTAACGAGGTCCCAAACTTGCAGGCGCCGGTCGAGCGGCAAGCCTTCGAGAATGTAAGCAACATCGGCCGGATGCAACTCATCCAGCTTGTTCTGCAGACGGGTAAGGGCCTGTTTGTGCGTGAGCGCGTCGACCAAGTCTTGTTTGGGACCGACCTGCTTGTGGACGAGTTCTTCCTCCAACTCGCCTTTATCGAGCAGTCGAATTACTTCGTTCAGTTCGTCTTGCACGCTTTCGCGGCGCGCTCGCTCTCGCACTTCGGCCATGGTTTTGGCGCAACTAACCTAGCGTCTAGAAAAATGCAAAAACGCGATTGTAGGCAGCCCGCCCCGCGATCTCCAAGCAAATTCTCCGGCGAATTCAGGCAAACTAGCACTTGCATAAGTTACCGGGGATGCGTTCAAGAATGGCCTGCGTGTTTTGCGACAGCAGCGGCGGCGCGCTGATATGGCAGGATGCGCTGTGCCGCGTCGTGCACCCTCGCGAGCCGGACTATCCCGCGCTTTGCCGAGTTATCTGGAATCAACATGTGTGCGAGATGACGGATCTGAGCGCACCGGAGCGCGAGCGCTTCATGCGCGTGGTATTTGCTGTGGAGCAAGCGTTGCGCGACATGTTGCAACCCGACAAGATCAATATCGCAAGCCTTGGCAACGCGGTGCCGCACTTGCACTGGCACGTCATTCCCCGTTTTCGCGACGACCGGCATTTCCCGGGTGCAATCTGGGCGCCGCCGATGCGCGTACCCGCCGTGCGAGCGCTCCCATCAGCATTCGCCACATTGCTCCAGGAGCACCTGCGAACGGCACGCCCTTAAGTCTATACTCTACACCCTATATCAGTATTAGTAAGCTACAAAGCTAATCATGTAGCTATACTAGCCGTAGAATCGACCAAGAACAGGCTACGGCAAGGCACGATTTCGCATCTAGATAGGGGCGCAAGCGAGGCGGCGCGGCTTGGGCGAGCTAGCTCGGATGCGTCGCTTCGGCGTAGACGTAGCGCTGCGCGAATTGCTCCACCGGCATGGGTCTAGCGAAGAAGTAGCCCTGCATCTGATCAAAACCCAGCTCGCGCAGCAAATCCACTTGGTATGCCTCTTCGATGCCTTCGGCCACCACGCGCAGATCGAGCGCGCGCGCCAACTGGATGACGGCGGCAAGCACCGCGAAATCCTTCTCCTCGCGCTGCAAATTCCGCACGAACGCTCGGTCTACTTTGATCGTATCGATCGGCAGATGGCGCAGCACGTGCAAACTTGAATAGCCGGTGCCGAAATCGTCCATCGCCACTTGGATACCCAGATTGCGCGCAGCGCGCAGTGTGCTCACCACGGCATCGAGGCTTTGCACCAACAGACTTTCCGTCACTTCCAGCACCAAACACTCCGGCGGTAGCTGGTTGCGCCGTACTACATCTTCCAGGTACTCGACGAAATCCAAGCCTGTCGCGAGCTGCTGCACCGAAACGTTTACCGAAACTTTGATGCGCTGCCCGGTGTTGCGATACCAGTCGCGCAAATGGCGCGCAACTTCATTGATGATCCAATCGCCCAGGGTGCTGATCAGGTTCGCCGCCTCCGCAGCGGGAATGAACCGGCCGGGCGGCAGCAAGCCGCGCTCCGGATGTTGCCACCGTATAAGCGCCTCCGCCCCGGCTAAGCTGCCGTCGCGCGCATCGAAAATCGGCTGCAAGTGCACGCGGAACTCGTTCTGTGTAATGGCGCGGCGCAGCTCGATCTCGAAGCGGAAACGCTCATCGGTGCCCGGCCCCAGCTCGGCGGAATACATCGCGATCTGTCCGCCGCCGCGTTTCTTGGCTTGATACATGGCCGCATCAGCGCGGCGAATCAATTCCTCAGGCGTACGCGCATCGTCGGGAAACACGCTGATGCCCACGCTTGCGCCCACGCTAAAGCGCCCGCTGATTAGATGAAACTCCTCGGTCAACACTGCAATAATCCGAGCGCCAGTACGCTCCAATTCGCTGCGGGTCTCGACCGGCTCGATAATCGCGACGAACTCGTCGCCGCCGATGCGGCACAGCGTGTCCTGACCGCGCAACACCTCCGTCAGCCGGCGCCCCGCTTGGCGCAGCAGCTCATCCCCGGACGCGTGGCCGAGCAGATCATTGATGCGCTTAAACTTGTCCAGATCGATAAACAGCACGCCGACTTGCGTGGCGGCTCGCTCGGCCTTGGCAAGCGAGTGCTGCAGACGGTCTTGCAGCAACGCCCGATTGGGCAATCCCGTCAGCGCATCATGGGTTGCGAGACGGCGCACTTGCTGCTCGGCGAGCTTTTGCTGCGTGATGTCCAAGCCGGTGCCGCGGTATCCGATCAGCTCGCCTTCAGCATCGCGCAGAGCAACCCCGCTGACTTGCAACCAGATGACCTCGCCGCGGCGTGTGGTTGAGCGATGCTCTAGGTTGCGGAAGCTGCCCTCGCTCGCGCGCGCGGCGAACCAGCCGGCGACCGTTGCAACTTCGTCCGCGGGAATCAAGTCGGTGGATTTCTTGCCCAGCAGTTCCTGCTTCGCATAACCCAGCACATCGGTCACGCGATCCGACAGATAAGTGTAGCGGCCCTCGGCATCAATCTCCCAGACGAATTCGCCCGCAGCCTCGGCGACGTCGCGAAAGCGTTCCTCGCTCTTGCGCAGCTCGTCCTCAATTTGGCGATAGCGGGAAACATCACGCACCACCGACTGAATCAGCACGCGTCCCTCGGAAGTGAACACCGTTCCGCGCATCTCCGCCACTAGGATGCTGCCGTCCGGGCGCACCAGCTTGCGTTCCTTGAACGGGTCGCTGTGCGCCCCGCCACGCATCAGGTGCTCGGCGCGCTGGCGCACGTCGTCCACATACGCGGGATGCATGAAATCGAGAATGCGCCGTCCCAAGAATTCCTGCGGCCCTGCCGCTTGCATCATCTGCACGAAAGTGTCGTTGACAAACTCCATTACACCGTTGTTGAGCACGATAATGCCGTCGGCAGCAACGTTTACCAGTGCTCGATAGCGCGCTTCGGCTTCGGCGATCGACAGTTCTGCTTGCTTTTCTTTGGTGACATCCGAGGCGGTGCCGCGATAGCCCAAGAACGCACCGTGCTGGTCGAACACAGGGTCGCCATGCACGCGGATGATGATCGGCCTTTCGCTAAACACCGCGGTGCGGTGCAGAATCAAGTCGCGAAACGGCTTGTGAGCTTCCAGCTCCGCCTTATGCTGCGCCCAAGTAGTGCCGATCGGCTCACCGGGCGAATCCCAGCGGCGTTTGCCGACCAGCGAAGGAGCACCGCTAGGCAGGCCGTCATGACGTTGGCCTGCAAACATGGTGAAGCGATACTGTGCATCTTGTTCCCAATACCAGTCGGACGAAAGCGACAGCAGCCCGCGAAAACGCGCTTCGCTGTCGAGCAGCGCGCGATAGTCCGGGTCGTCATCCAGAGTGCGCTGCAAGACGCCTAGCAACACCAGCCCGCGCGCGGCATCGGTGCGCGAAAAGGTATGCTCGACTTTGATCTGCTTGCCGTCCCCGCGCAGCAAATGCCAGGTGAACACCGCTGGCCCCAATGCGGCGGCGTCGCGCGCGGCCAAGTCGCGCAGACTCGCGCGAGCGCCCGCAACGTCTTCCGGGCGCACGAAATCCAAGTAACTGCGCCCTTGCAGATCATCATGCTGGCCGCCCAGGACGAGCCGCAAACCGATACTGGCCGCCAAGACCGTTGCCGAAGCGTCAAGAACGACCAGGGCGTGTGTGCTTGAAGTTAGCAGCACGTCCAGATCGCGCGGCGCGAGCACGCCCGTCAGACTACTCATGGCTGATTGTTTGGCGCGGACCAGCAAGCCGGCTCAAGGGTCTTGGCCATCACTAGAGTACAGCTTAGAATGGGCCGACAGATGCGGCCTTGACGACGATTCACAAGCCAGTATTTAGGCACGAAGTATGCGCATTCGGCAACATTTGTCTAGTTTTCTGCCTGGCTGTGATGCCCGCTGACGCACGTGCAGTGCAACTGCATTTGCACAGTCCCGTTACGCTCAAGCACGCTGTAACAGCGCATCCACCACCACTGCACCTTCGCCTGCCGTGCCCATGATCACGGGATTGAGATCGATGGATTGCACGCTTTCCTGCAAACCTGACATGAGCGCGCCGAGTCGCACAGCCATCCGGCTTACCGCTGCGACATCGAGCGGCGCCTCGCCGCGCACCCCGCGCAACAGCGGGGCAATGCGCAAACGTTGCATTGCCGCCGCCACCTCTGCCTCGTCAAAAGGCGGAAGCAGCAGCACATTGTCCGGCAGCGCTTCGATGTACTTGCCGCCATCGCTGATCATCACCACCGGCCCGAACACCGGATCCACTTTCGCACCAAGCGCTAACTCACGCCGGCCACCCACCATGCGCGCCACCAACACGCCTTCTGCTTTCGCGCCGGCCGAGCGCATGCCTGCAACGCACGCGCGATAGGCTTCGCGCAGCTTGGTTTCCGTATCGCAGCGCAAGAACACCAGCCCGTATTCGCTCTTGTGGGGCAAGTCCGGCGAACAAGCTTTGACTGCCACGGCGGCGCCGATGCGCTGCCAAGCAGCGACCGCCACGGCTTCCGAACCGCACAATTCGTGTTCAACCACGCAAATCCCGGCTTGCGCGAGCACCGCCAAACTCTGCGCCTCGCTCAAAAAAGGCGCGTTTCCCGCCGGTACCGTTACCCCGGTTGGAGCAAAGACCACGCTGCCGCCTGCCGCAACGAGCGCGCGATGCGCCGCGCACTGATGCAGCGCACCGAGTGCATCGCTTTCCGTTTCGAACACCGGAATGCCGCGCGCACGAAACGGCGCGCGCACGCTTGCCTGTGTGGCGCTCAACACCACTGGCTTGCCCGTGCTTTGAACAAACGCTGCGGCATCGTTGGCAAAGCGCTGCAAATCATAGCCTTCACCGGCAACGGGAATCGCGAGATAGATGACATCGACCTCTGCGTCTTGCGCCAAAATCGGCAGCACTTTGCCGAACAAGCCGCTGTCAGTCAGCAACGCGGCGGTGACGTCGACCGGATTCGTGCTGGTCGCAAAACTCGGCAGCGCCGCCGCCAAGAGCGTGCGAGTTTGATCCGACAAGCGCGATAGCGGTATGCCCAGTTGTTCGGCCAAATCCGCCGCCAGTACACACAAGGCACCGCTATTGGACAGCGCGACCATGCGCCCAAGCCCAGGGTCGGTGCCGTTCAAATACAGTTCGGCGGCATTAACCAGAGCGCGCGTATCGCCGGCGCGCCAAATCCCATGCTTGCGCAAAAAAGCATCCACGACGCGGTCTTCGTTTGCGATTGCCCCCGTATGTGAGCTGGCCGCGGCGGCACCACGGGCGCTGCGTCCGGATTTAAGCATCACGATCGGCACTTTGCGCCGGTGCGCGAGCTGTGCCGCGGCGGCAAGGTTAGCGGCGTCCTTGATCGTCTCCGCATACACGAGAATCAAGCGAACGCCCTCGTCTTGAGCGACCTCTCGCACCAACTCGCACACATTCACATCGGCGTCGTTACCGCTGGCCAAAACATACCGCACCCCGATGCCACGCTCGCGCAACATGCAGTACGGCACGACGCTGGCCGCACCGCTTTGGCTGACGATCGCAACCGGGCCGTCGGCCGGCGGTACCTCGATGAACATCGTGCTGAAGCTGGTGATTGCACCGGTCGCGAAATTGGCTAACCCTTGCGTGTTCGGCCCGATCATGCGCATCCCCGCGGCGCGCGCCGCCGCCACCATTTCCGCTTCCACTTCCCGGCCCGCGGGGCCGGTTTCGCCGAAGCCGGATGCAATGCACACAGCGATCTTCACACCACGTTGCGCGCAGGCTTTCACGGCCGCAACGGCGTCAGCCCCAGCCACGCAAATCACCGCTAGCTCAGGAGCGCGCGGAAGCGCATCGAGGCTCGCGTAGCAGGCGTACCCTTGCACCTCGCTGCGATTGGGGTTGATCGGGTAAACGTCGCCAGCGTAGCCGAAGCTCTTTAGAAAGTGTATGGGCCGTCCACCGATCTTGTTCCGATTGTCGGAAGCGCCGATGACAGCAATAGAAGTTGGGTTAATGGCAGCATTCAAACTAGTCGGCATGATCTCGAGGGTGTGGGTCGGCGCCGCTCATGATACCGGCTTCTGCAGCCCGCTCCGATGCCGCTCAGTCAGCGCAAGGCCGCCTGGTGCGATTTCGCATCCGAATGTCCTAGGCGCGGCACAGTGAGTGCCGCCGGCAGTCACTGTGCCGCGCTGGTACATCAACGCGCGCGAACTAACCACCTGATTTACTTAAATTTACGAACCGGCCGTCAACGCGGCGCGGGATTTGCTTAGCGGCACTAACGCCGAGCGCGACCAAAACCATGCGCGCGGTAACGAGTAACCACCCGCCACTAACAATAAACATGCACATCAAATCTCTCTGGGCAGTTGTTCCTTTCTTGCTCTTGGTCACCAGTAACTCGACGGCACAAGTCGTCTATAAGACCGTCGGTCCCGACGGCCAAATCATCTATACCGACCGGCCGCCGGCGAACGGGAAAAATGTCAAAGTGCTCGGTACGCCCAAGGCAACCACGCCCAGTACCACGGCAACGGCGGCAGAAAGCACCGCTCAGCCCGAATCCGCTCGCAAAGCCATGGGAAAACGCGCGATGCGCGACCAAACCCCGGCCTCCGATCAAGCTCTGCCAGCCGAGCGCGAACCGGCGCTCTCGCAGCACCGCCTGGATGCCGAGCTCGAGAACGCGGTCATCATCGCCATCGGATACAGCGACCTACTGCAACAGGCGGAAATAATTTGCACGCGCACGCTGCCGACATCGTTTCAAAAGTACGAAGCGGCGAGCGTTCAGTGGCAGCAACGCAATGGCGTGCTCGTCGCTCGCGCACGCCAGGCGCTCGCCTCGGTCGCGGATTCCACACAGCAAAACACGCTGCAACGTGAAGTGAAGCGGCGCACGCAGCGCATGTTGGCGTCTGTTAACGCTGCACCCGCCGCCTCTAAGATCAAATGGTGTGACCGCTCCGTCGCCGAGATCCGCTCGGGCGTGATGGACCTGCACAACAAGCAGCACGTGGCCTTGCCCCTCATGCGCTATCGCGCCAAGACTTCTTAGATGCTGCTTCGCGACTTTGGAGGAAACACAATGAATTTGGTCAAGCACATCGCGTCGATGCTGTTGGGAGTGGCTCTGGCGGTGCTGCCACTGTCGGCTCCGGCGGAGGCGCCGCAAGAAAAGCAGTTCGGCAAGACGTTGGTCATCGAGCACGAGATTCCGCAGGAGATCATCGCGAAGTACGCCGCATTTAAGCCCTCTCAGCCGGAAAAAGGCGAGTCGGCGCTCGTTGCCAGCATGCTTGCGGATACCGTCGATTGGCGCGGCCCCGAGTTCAAGGCAAGCGCTTCTTCTAACCCTTACACCCTCGCTCTCAAGATCACGGGACGCGCCAAGGGCGACGGTAACGTTGCCATGCTTTGGCAAGCCGGCTGGACCGATGAAGAGGGCGTCACCCGCAGCGGCGCGCTTCCAGGCCCCGGAAAACTCGATGCAAAAGCGGGCGAGCAGCTCACCCTGGCGGCCGCGGCGGGCCCGATCACCTTCACGCAGGACCGCACCTTGTATCCATCGCTCGGCTTCGTTAGGTCTTCGAACTTCGAGTTCGAATCCGCGCGGCTGCAAGTTTGGTCGGGCGTGGCCAATCCCACCGCCGTGGAAAGTTTTTTATCTTTTCCAGCCGTGTTGGTCGGGCTGGCCTTCTTCGTCATTGTTTGGTGGTTCAAACGCAGCTAGACACTAGATGCGCTGGCTTGCGTCCGGCGCTGTAACCATCTCGCGCTGGGCATTCGGGGGCCGCTGGCCGCGCAACTAACTCCGCCGCGCCATCTCGCGAGCAATGACGAGTTTTTGAATCTCCGAGGTGCCGTCGTAAATGCGCATGCCGCGCACGTCGCGGTAGAAGCGCATGACGGCCGAGTCGCCGAGAAAGCCCGAAGCGCCGTGAATCTGCAGCGCGCGGTCGGCCACGCGGCCGACCATTTCCGAGGCAAATAGCTTGCAGCAGGCCACTTCGAGCGTCACATCGAGGTTGTCGTCGCGCTTGCGCGCAGCATCCAGCGCCATGCTGCGGGCCGCGTAGCACTCGGCGCGGCTTTCCGCGAGCATGGCCTGGATCATTTGAAATTCGGCGATGGCTCTGCCGAACTGCTGGCGCTTGTGCGCGTAGGCGAGCGCCTCGCCGATCAAGCGCTCGGCAGCGCCGACGCATAAGGCCGCGACGTGCAAACGCGCCTTGTCGATGGTCTTCATGGCGGCTTTGAAGCCGTTGCCTTCGACGCCGCCGATCAAACTTGCCGCCGGCACGCGGCAATCTTCCAGCACCAGATCGCCGTAGCCCGCGCCGTACATGCCTAGCTTCTTGTCTGTGGAAATGATGCGTGCACCGGCGCGCGGCAAATCGAGCACGAACGCCGATACGCTTTGCGCGCCTTTGCTGTTGGGGTCGGTGCGCGCCAGCACGGTGATCACGTTCGCCTCCGCCGCGTTGGCGATGTAGCGCTTGACGCCATTCAGCACGTATTCATCGCCGGTGCGAATCGCCGTGGTCTTGAGCGCGGAGGCGTCCGACCCGGCTTCGAGTTCGGTAATGGCAAAGGTGCCGATCAGTTCGCCAGAGGCAAGCTTGGGCAAATAACGCTGGCGCTGCGCGTCGGTGCCGTCCAGCAGAATAAGCCGCGAGCCGCCGCCTTGATTGATGGCGAAATAGGAACGATACGCGGGCGACGCCTGCCCGATTTCGAACATGGCCAGCACCTCCTCTTCCATGCTCAACCCGAGCCCGCCCCACTCTTTCGGGATCGACAAACCGAATAAGCCAAGCGCGCGCATGCCGGCGACAATCTCGTCGGGTAGGGCGTCGTCTTCGTTGATTCTGGCTTCGTTGGGAATCAACTGCTCGCGCACGAAGGTGCGGCAGCGAGCCAAGAATGTTTCCAGGGAGGCGGCGTCTCTTATCATGGGTACTATTAACCGTATAGTCTGTTTAATAAAGCCATATCTTAGTGTCAAATATATCCTGGCTAATGTATCTACCTAATCCAGCGCATGCACCTTAAGATTCTTTTCTAAAAACTCACCACGTTTGGCGAAGCGATTGGTCAAGTAAACCTCGCCGTTGGCGTCGATCAACATTGCCGCTTCGATGCCCATCTTGGCGGCGGCGGCACGCCAATCTTTGCTGCCAGCGATGAAAATCGGCTTGGATGCCACATCCGACAACACGCCCGCGCCTGCGCCGCGCGGAGCGATGACCGTAACAGACTGTATGCCCTGCACCGGCTGGCCGCTGCGCGGATCGATCAAATGGCAGTAGCGCTTGCCGCCGACCTCGAAGTAACGCTGGTAATCGCCCGAGGTGCCGATCGCTTCGCCGTCGTATAACTCCAGCGTCAAAATGGCGCTCGGTTTGCGCGGATGCTGCACGCCGATTTTCCACGGGCGGTTGCCGTGTTCGCCGAGCGCAATAATGTTGCCGCCGATGTTGACCAGCGCGTTCTTGACGCCTTCTTTGTGCAAAATCTCGGCCGCGCGATCGAGGGCGTATCCTTTCGCGTAGCCGCCCAGATCGATCTGCACATCGCGGTTCTTGCTGCCGACCGTGTCGCCCTCGAAACTCAAATCGCTCATGCGCGGCTGCGCCTTGACCAGGGCATCGACCAGTTTCGTATCCGGCAACGCGGGTTTGTACTCGTCGCTATGAAAACCCCACAGCGCGATCAGTTTGCCGATTGCGGGATTGAACAGATCATCTGCTTGCGCCGCTTGTTTAGCGGCATCGCGCAGCATGCCGGCCAGTTCAGCGGAAACCTTGAGCGCTTCACCCTTAGCGAGCGCGGCGTTCAAATTGGTCAGCTCGCTCGGCTGCCAGGCATGCAACACCTTGTGCAACCGATCAAACTCACGTAGCACTTTGCCGATGGCTGCGCTGGCGTGCTGCTCGTCCTCGCCCCAGACTTTGACTTGCACCAATGTGCCAAAGACAAAACTTTCCTGCTCGACGATGGGCGGTTTGCTGCAGGCGCTGAGCAGCAGCGCTAAGGCGAAGAAGAGAATTCGAATCACGGGAAATTGCGCAGCAAGCAAACCCGAATCATACCGAAGCGCCCGAACGGAAGGCGAGCGACCCCGCCTTCCGTTTCATTCGACTTCAATCTACCTGGTGCATTTGCGCCTTCGGCGCGCAATTCCGCGGCCTGCCGTGCATCGCGTAACGCCAGGTCTGGATTCACGCCTGCGCGGGAATGACCGGGCTACGGCGTGCGCAGGAAGAGTTGATTAAACGCTCTCTCTGGCCAGGCCCCTACCCCATCAAATCCGCGACGAGCTGATTGAACTTAGTCGGATTCTCCATGAACATGAAATGGTTGCCGCCTTCGCTTTCTTCGAAGATCACCGCCTTCGCGCCGGGGATCTGCGAGGCGATCCACTGCTGCGACTTCCAGCCGACCAGGCTGGATTTGCCGCCGACCACCAGAGTCGGAATGTTGATGCGCTTGATCACGTCGCGCCAATCATTGGTGGCGTGGTCGAACAGCAGGCGCGCGGCGTAGGGGCGCGGGAATTTCAGATTCTGCTCGATCGCCCACTTCAGCTCATCACGCGGGTATTGCTTGGTGAACATGCCGGTGATGAAGCCTTCGGTGGTTTTCACGCCGTCTGGGCCGGCCAAAGCGTTGGTGATATCGTAGAGCGAGTTCTTGTCGAGAATCGCGCCGGCATCGGTTTTTTCTTGCTCGCCCCAAATCGGGTTGGCGGTGATCATCGGCATTTGGTCGATCAGCACCAGCTTGGACAGCCGCTCCGACCCGAACAATTCCCAATAGCCCCAAATCACCGAGCAGCCCATCGAGTGACCGGCGAGCGTCACATCCTTAAGCCCTTTGCCGGCGAGAAACTCGTGCACATCGGCGGAGAGCCGATGAATGCGATAGCCGTTTTCCGGCTTGGCAGAATCGCCGTGACCGCGCATGTCGATGGCGATCACGTGGTATTTGTTGCTTAACCCGGAAAGCTGGTGCTTGAACTGCGCCGCCGTTTGCGACCAGCCCGGAATCATCACCAGCGGCTTGCCCGAACCGGCTTCCAAATAGTTAAGTTTGACGCCGTCGCTGGTGGTGAAGGTGCCGCTCTTTACGCCGACGCCGGCGCCGGCGCCGCTCGACGCGGCTGGAGCGGATTGCGGTGTCGTCTCGCAGGCCGCCAAACATATTGCCGATACGGCCAGCAACGCGCGCGCCAGCCAATTCCCAAAGCTTGAGCTTCGCAACATAGTTTTCTCCTCGGATTTTTTGGAACGTCTCGGCTGTGCCTGCTGCGGCCGCCAAGATGCGCAAAGCTTGCGCCCGAGCCAAACGCGTGTCAACGCGATGTGACTGGTTGACGGAGCGAGCGTAGGTTGGGGTGAGCTTGGCGAACCCCAACGAAAGACTGCTAGCCGTGTCGGTTGCGATCAACTCGGTGAACCCTAGTTGGATTGTTGGGGTTCGCCAAACTCACCCCAACCTAAGATCCTACGAACGGCCGGCTAAGCGTTGTGCAACTGCGCCTTGAATCCAGCCGCCGCGAGCAGCGCGATGATTTGGGCGATGTGATCCGCCCCGCGTGTCTCCAGCACGAACTCCACTTCCGCGCTTTGCAGCGGCAGGTTGGTAAACGCGCGCTGATGATGCACCTCTTCGATATTCGCGTTGGCCTCGCCCAGCAACGCCGTCACCTTCGCCAGCGAACCGGGCAAATCGCGCAGTTCCACGCGCAAGCGCGCCAGCCGCCCGGCGCGCACCATGCCGCGCACGATGATGTCAGAGAGCATCAGCGGATCGATGTTGCCGCCGCACAGCACCAGGCCGACGCGCTGGCCGGCGAAGCGCTGCCGGTATTGCAGCAGCGCGGCCAAGCCGACGGCGCCCGCGCCCTCGACCACCGTCTTTTCGATTTCCAGCAGCATCACGATGGCGCGCTCGATGCTGCCCTCTTCGACCAGCACGATGTCGTCCACAAACTGCTGCACCAGCGCCAAAGTGAGCTTGCCTGGCTCCTTGACGGCAATGCCGTCGGCGATAGTATTCGTCCCGAATACAGGCTCAGTCTTATTCACAGCGGCGTACATAGATGGGTATCGCTCGGTTTGCACGCCGACGACGCGCGTTCCGGGCTTGAGCGATTTCGCCGCTACCGCCATGCCGGAGATGATGCCCCCGCCGCCGATCGGCACGATCAAGCACTCCAATTGCGGATGCGCGGCCAGCATCTCCAGCGCGATGGTGCCCTGCCCAGCGATGATTTTCTCGTCATCGTAGGGATGCACAAAAGTAAGCTTGCGCTGCGCCGCGACTTGGTACGCATGCGCTTTGGCGTCGTCGAAGTTCTCGCCATGCAAAATCACTTCCGCGCCGTGATCGCGCGTTTGCTGCACCTTCACCACCGGCGTGAAGCGCGGCATGACGATCACGGCGGGAATGCCGAGCCGCTTGGCGTGGAAGGCGACGCCCTGGGCGTGATTGCCCGCCGAGGCGGCGATGACCCCTGCTTGGCGCTCCGCCTCGGTGAGCGAGAGTAATTTATTCAGCGCGCCGCGCTCTTTGAAAGATGCGGTGAACTGGTGATTTTCGAACTTGAGGTACACCTCGGCGCCGGTGATCGCCGAGAGCGTGCGCGAATGCAGGCACGGTGTGTTCGCGACGCTGCCGCTGATTGCGGCGGCGGCGGCTTGGATGGAATCAAGGGTCACGTTCACCCCGCGATGCTACAACATCCTCGCCTCGAGGCACCCGTTCGTTCGCGCCCTTAACGCTTCGAATGTAGACTGCGGCAACGCAACCGGACAGATCATCATGGCTTGGTACTCTCACACCGTCGCATTCGCCATCTCAGACGATGGCATCAACGCCGAAACCGATCCGAGAGAGTTGCTCGCTACTTCAGGAGACAGCAAGCACTTTGTTTACGCCCCTTCGCGCAACGGTTGCCTACTTTGGCGCCTGGACAACATCTGCAAACAGGCAGCGCATGGCAAGAATCTCTATCTGCTGGAGAACATCCGCCTGCTCAGCCATGAATCCATAGCGCACTGCGCTTTACAGATCGAGGCTCTGCTGCAGGAAATTGCATCGAACCCGGGGCTCGTCGTCGAGGCCACGAAAGAACCCTATCAACCGAACATGACGCTGCTGGTCGAGGGCTTCCAGCCTCAGCCTGCCGAATTGATCTACCCAAGGGACGCGGTTATCAAGGACGGCTGGGTCTACAACCATACCGAGGAAGAGGTGCGCAGGCTCTTGGAGCTATCCTGCGCCTCGCAAACTCCCTGTCCGGAAACCGACGACGACGGCGAATCGCTTCTATACGTCTTTAATTTTCTGCGCTCGCATCTTTCCTTGCTGCGCATCGCCGCACAATCCGGCCTGATTGTGGTCTACGGTGAAACCAATCAGCATTAGCGCAAGGCAACGCCCTTGATTAGCGCCCCGGCCTAAAACTGCACGCCGCGCGTCAGCGCCCCGTCGACGACCAAATTGGTGCCCGTGGTAAAGCTCGAAACTGGGCTGGCTAAGAACACGACCGCGTTGGCCATCTCTTGCGGCGTGCCCATGCGCCCGGTCGGGTTGAGCGCCATCGCCTGCTTGAACAAGTCCGGCATGTTGCGCTCGATGTTTTGCCACACGCCGCCTGGGAAATACGTATTGCCCGGCGAAACGCTGTTGGCGCGGATGCCCTTGCCCGCCAGTTGAAACGCCAGGCCCTGCGTGTAATGAATGATCGCCGCCTTCATGGCGCCGTAAGCGCCGGCGGCGAAGTCCACTTCGCGGCCGGACACCGATGAAATCGTCACGATCGCCGCGTTCTTGCTCTTCTCAAGAAAAGGCAGTGCAGCTTCGACCAACCGCACCGTGCCCATCATGTCCACATTGAATTCTTGCTGCCACGGCTCTTCGCCCGGCCCGATCGCCAACGCGCTCACATTCGAGACCACCACATCGATGCCGCCAAAGGCCGCCCGCCGCGTCGTTCACCCACTTCTTCAACGCCGCCGCGTCGCCCACGTCGAGCGCCGCGCCGAACGCTTTCACGCCTTTGGCCTGCAACGCCGGCAGCGTCTGCGCGATTTCATCCGCCTTGCGCGCGCAGATTGCCACATTGGCGCCTTCGGCCGCAAACGTCTCGGCGATCGCTCGCCCGATCCCTTTGGTTGCGCCGGTGACAAGCACGCGCGCGCCTTGAAGTTTCATATCCATGAAAGATTCCTTAAAAGAAGTGAGAGTAAGTGAGGGTCAGTAGCGCTAATAACGTGCGTCTGTGCTGGCCCGCAGCGCTAGTAGGGTGGGCAAGGCGCGAGCGTGCCCACGCGAGCTTTATCAAGCAATTGAATTCCTTGATCTTCAGTTGCAATCAGACCAAGCCTCCACGCTTCTCTCGCAAACGGGTCTGCGTGGGCACGCTCGCGCTTTGCCCACCCTACCTGTTGCTTCGCCCACGCTTCGGGTTCCGCGTGTTCACAGTAGCTCTGGTGAGCCTTTGCGAAGCGAGCAGGCGTGCGCATGGATTCTACTGCGCAAAGCCGGCAAGCCATGATCTGGCATGCCGCCGCGCCGCGCACAATCGATCGCGCGCTACAGATTATCCAGCGGACTAACGACCGCCTTGCCGCCCTTGTTGAGCACGTGCGTGTAAATCATCGTCGTGCTCACGTCCGCGTGCCCCAACAATTCCTGCACGGTGCGAATGTCGTAGCCGCTTTGCAGCAAGTGCGTGGCGAACGAATGGCGCAGCGTGTGCGGCGTGGCGGGCTTGGTAATGCGCGCATCGCGCACGGCTTGCTTCATTGCGCGCTGCAAGCCTTTTTCGTCGATGTGGTGACGGCGCGTTACACCGGAACGCGGATCGACGGATAGATTCTTCGACGGAAACACGTACTGCCAGCCCCACTCGCGACCCGCGTTGGGGTACTTCTTCGCCAGCGCGAACGGCAAGTACACCTCGCCGTGGCCAAGGGACAAATCCTCATCGTGCAGTGCCTTGACTTTCGCCAGATGCAGCTTGAGCGGCTGTGCGACCGACTGCGGCAGCATCGTCACGCGATCCTTAAAGCCTTTGCCCTCGCGCACGATGATTTCACCGCGAGCGAACTCCACATCTTTCACGCGTAGACGGATTACCTCCATCAAGCGCATGCCCGCACCGTAGAGCAAACTCGCCACCAGCCAATGCGTGCCGCTTAGCTTGGCCAATACCGCTTGCACTTCCTTGTGCGTCAACACCACCGGCAAGCGCTGCGGCGCCTTCGCGCGCGTGACGTTATCGAGCCAAGGCAACTCGGTTTCGAGCACCTGCTTATAGAGGAAGAGGATCGCGCTCTTAGCTTGATTCTGCGTCGAAGCAGCGACCTTGCCGCGCACCGCGAGATCGGTCAAAAACCCTTCCACTTCGCCCCCACCCATGTCCCTGGGGTGGCGCTTGTCATGAAACAAGATGAAGCGTTTAATCCAGTGCAAATACTGCTCCTCGGTGCGGATACTGTAATGCTTCACGCGTAATTTGCCGCGAACTTGATCGAGGAGCTTAGGGGCGGACATGGTTGGATTTAGGGTGTACTAAAAATCACAATGTTGACAAATCAATATGTTATGTACCATTAGTGGAATTATACGCCGTGAGATGCGATCTACGGGTAAGATTTCGGGTGTCTACTTTTAGTTAGGCCTCGGTAGAACCAGTGACGATGCAACTGATTTCCTACGACCAGTTTTCCAAGCTACGCCTGCGAGACTTTGTCGCAGAGGGTACGCCTATCGGCAAGGTATCCGTTTGGGAATGGATGGGTTCTTGTTGGCACAATGAGGGTATTGGGTTCACGAGCTTCTCGCGTCATGTGAGCACGCCCGACCAGACTGGTGGCTTGGAGATTGCGTTTACTGAGTTGTCCGACAATATCAGTCAACGTCTACTGAATACCATCGGCCTCCCATTGCGTCCCGGCATGAACACTACCGATGTTCTTTCAGTCATGGGAACACCAGTGGAAACGCAGCAGCTTGCTCCTGACAGGCGATCTTACGAGTTTACGGCGGGTGTTCCTCAACCTTACTTGGTAAGCTGTACAGTTCATGACACCGACGGGCTTATTCACGTTTCAATTGTGCGGCCAGACCTACTGAACCGAGATGAATGTAACGCCTAACCCTTTGTCGCACCCGACCTGCTACAGCGGGCTTCGCCCGCCTCCGCAGGCGGGTGAACTCGATCGTTAGACGGCACAGCGACGTGTCTGAACACTTGCACGTAAGGCGCGTCTCTGGTGCTGACGATCTGCACGCGTTGACCGACCTGATTCACGCAGCGTATGCGCCCCACGCCGCAAGCGGTCTGCGGTACTGGGCAACGCACCAGTCGGTGGCCGACACCGAGAAACGCATCGCACGCGGCGTCTGCTTCGTTGGCGAGCTTAGTAGCGAAATCGTAGCAACAATAGCGTTGGCCCGGCCGGATCCAACATCCAAAGTTGAGCTACTGCGAGACCCACACACCTGGTCGTTCGGGCAGTTCGCGGTCGCGCCATCCCACAAGGGCCGTGGCTTCGGCAAGCAGCTTCACGATGCTGCATTGCTTGAGGCCGCCGCGCTTGGCTGCCGGGTCATGGCACTGCATACTGCGCAGCCAGCAGTGGCGCTCATCAACATGTACCGGTCTTGGGGGTACACACAAGTGGGCACATGCGATTGGCGCCCGCATACAAACTTCCTGAGTGTCCTCATGTCAAAAGCCGTTCCATCCTGCGTGGAAACACGCGGTGCCGTCTAACCCTTCGCTCCACCTGCGTTCGCCAGGCGGCGTAGCCGGCTGGCGAACGCAGGTGAGCTCAAACGTTGGGCATCATGAGCCTTGATCTCTACGTAGTCCTGAACCGAAAGGATCTACCCCCCGCTGAGAAATGGGCTTCGACGGTACGCAGTCACGGATTTTCGGTGGACTTGGACACAGCCCTAAACCCAGCCACGTCTGCCGGTTACTGGCCGTGCCCCGACTCGACGTCGGGCTTTGAGTATTCCGTTGGCCCACTTGATCAAACGGAACTCAAGAGCCTCGGTGTTTCTTCCAAGAATCGGGAACGAATTCGGGTCTACGATTCGATTGCCGTCCTGAGTTACAGAACTGAGACTGATCTTTCGGTTGCCCAGTCCACCTCAGCAATCCTGGCCAGAATCTGTAGTGGCCTCTTGATTGAAGGCGAGTCCGGCGCCGTTATGAGCCCTGATCAGGCGATCGCTTGGGCAAAAGGCGACTATGAACCTCCTCTCGAAGAGGGGCCGCCCGCATTTCTTCCGAAACCCCGAACCCCTGGCATCACCTGGGCAAAGCTCGGTCTTCTGGTGCTTCTGGCGAGCTTTTGGCTGTACAAGTAGGCAAGCGAACAATGATGCCCAACCCGGCGCTCAACCGCGCTCCCTGCGGTCGCTGGACGCTGCGCGATAAAGCCGCGCAGCGCCGGATAGCTCTACGTTAGACCTTCGAGGAGGTGCAACCCCATGGTCACTCGCCGCGGTTTCGTAAAACCATTTAGCACTCTCACAGCAGCCACTCTGCTAGCTGGCGTAAAAGGAGCGTTTGCTGTGACGAACAGCAAAAATACTTGGTTTATGCCAGACGAGAGTGGTCCTCACCTGCGCACATGGATGGCCTTTGGAGCCAGCCAAAAAATATGGGGCAAGAAGCTCCTGCCAGAAGTCCAGCGTAACTTGGCGGCCATTGCACTGACCATCGCGAAGTACGAACCTGTCTCGATGCTAGTTCGTGAACCTGACTTGCCAGTAGCCCAACGACTGATAGGGGACAAGGTTGAACTGATTGTCTGCCCGCTTGATGATTTGTGGATGCGCGACACCGGCCCGGTTTTCGTCGTGACTAAGAACGATGACAAAGCAGCCGTTGACTTCAACTTCAACGGCTGGGGAGAGAAGCAGGACTTTGACAATGATGCTGAAGTCGCTGCGTTCGTCGCTCGGCGTAATGGCGTGCGCCGCATCCAGACCCACTTGGTACTCGAAGGCGGCGGGATTGAGGTTGACGGACACGGTACGGCGATCATTACCGAAAGTTGTGTGCTCAATGAAAACCGCAATCCCGGCGTCAGCAAGAGCCAATGCGAGCGAGAACTAAAGCGCCTGCTTGGTTTGGAAACAATCATCTGGTTGCCTGGCATCAAGGGCAAAGACATCACCGATGGACACACTGATTTTTATGCGCGCTTCGCGCGCCCCGGGGTAGTTGTCGCCGGCTATGATCCTGACCCCAAGTCTTTCGATCACGCGGTGACAAAGCGGCATCTGGAAATTTTACGCACTGCAACCGATGTCGAGGGCCGAAAACTAGAGTTAGTTGTTCTTGAAGCGCCCTCGAAGGTCCGCGAGAAATTTGCTAACGACGACTTCGCCGCTGGCTACGTCAACTTCTATGTTTGCAATGGCGCTGTAGTTGCCCCTGAGTTTGGCGATCACAAGGCCGATGCTGCGGCCAAGCGTGAACTGCAAAGAGTGTTTGCTGGGCGCGACGTTGTCCAGATCAACATTGACGGCATTGCAGCGGGTGGCGGAGGTATCCATTGCACAACACAGCAAGAACCAAAGCTCTAACAAGTCAATCCAGCCGTAAGGTTACACAATACACAGGAGATACAGCATGTTCAGCCACGTAATGGTCGGTACGAACGACATTGAGCGGTCCAAGCACTTCTATGACGCAGTACTGGCCGTCCTTGGAGCCGGCGAGCCGTTCCGGAATCAAAACGCCACAGGGCAAGTGCGCCTGTTCTATCGGCACGAGGGGAGCTCGTTCTGCGTGAGCGAGCCGCTCAACGGCGAATTGGCCACCCACGCCAACGGCGGCACTATAGGGTTCAAGTGCAGTTCGCCAGATCAAGTGCAGAAGTTCCATGACACCGCAGTTGCGCATGGCGGTACGTCGATCGAACAGCCACCCGGCCTACGCGAGGGGAGCCTCGGCGCCATGTATCTGGCCTATGTTCGTGATCCCGATGGAAACAAGCTTTGCGCCCTTCACAGACCAAAGTGAGCCCAATCCTGCGCGGCAGCCCGCGCCCAGTCGCGCATCGAAGGTGCCACCTTACCGTTGGCTCAAGCGGAACGCGCCGAGACTCGCGCTTTGAAGCATCGCGCGAGTTCGTGCATCATCCCGGTGTTGCGCGTTCCCCGCGGCGCGCCCGTTAGATAGTTTCGTTAGGCTCCTATGAACTACGGTGGGGCAATCACCACAGATATTTCTCGGCTGCTCGAACTGTTCAGCGCCCGCTGCACCGAGCGCGAGACGCTGGATTGGTTGCGCGGTGCTGTTTCAGACCGAGCCAAGTGGGTCAAAGCACGTGGGGTCTTTGGCCAAATTAGGAACAAAACCCTGAAGGCCGAGCGAGACGGAAACGCAAGCTTGAAGGCGCAGTATCTCTTCGAGGAAATCTGCGCAAAAACACTTTATAACCTCAGTGGCGCGTCGCCCCCCTTCGACTCGGACTCTCCGTACTGGGTGGTTCCAAACGCGATTTCTTTGGCCCGTCACACTGGCGTGTCTGAAGCGGAAGTGTTGGCTTGTGTATCGCTTCGAGAATAGTGAACCTCATGAATAACTCCGCAGTCGAAGGGGACGCAATGTCCATTCTTTAGGCATCGGAACCACCATCCGCATGGAAGAACCACTCTATTTCTATACGAAGAGCATGCCCTTTTGGGGTCTGTCTAACTTCGCGCCTCCGGGAATCGAAGTTGATGGCGTCTACTGGGATACCATCGAGCACTACTTCCAAGCCCAGAAGTTTGGGGATCTCGCGCTCCGTGAACGCATTCGGCGCGCGGCAACACCCAAGGATGCTCGAGAACTAGGGCAGAGCCGCCGCTATCCGCTTCGCGCAGACTGGGACTCGGTGCGAGAGGAAGTCATGCTTTTCGCCTTGCGCCTGAAGTTCAACGTTCCATCTGCAAGAGCGCTGCTCCTTTCAACTGGCGAGCGCGAGCTAATTGAGAGTTCACCATACGACCACTACTGGGCATGCGGCAAAGACGGCACTGGCCTCAATCGTCTTGGTCGACTCCTAATGCAAGTCCGCAGCGAGATCAGAAATGACGCCTAACCCACATAGAGTTTGATCGACAACGACTGGCGAGAAAAGGCCGTCTGCACAGTTTGATCTCTCTTATGTTGCGGCTGCGCGCGTTATCGGTCGCCGCTCCACACGCGCGTTCTGGAGTATCAGTCCCTCAATATGATTCCGAGCGGCTTGCCGGGCATTACTTCATGGTGTTTAGCGTTGCCACCGTAACGCGCCGCTCGAGCTTTGAAAAATTGCGCAAGTTCCTGCATCATCTCCGTTGCACGTGTTGTCGGCGCGTCTTTTACCTCTTTCGTTGGCCCGGGCGGCACTGGGATTGGCTTCGGAATAGATCGCAGCGGATTAACTCAGCGCCGCTCGCGGAATCGCTGGAGGACATCGCGTATTGCATGCAACGCGAGCACCCGTAGAGATAATTAAAAGGAATCCAAGGGGCCGTGCTCGCTATGCCTACATCGCAAAATCTCAAGTTCACGGCGACGATCGAGAAGGACGTGGAGTTTCAACATCCGCCGGGCGCAGCATTGATGCGTCGTCTGGCCGCAGAGTTGCCGACGGAAGGCTGGAACGCAAGCGCTATCGACAACTGGCGTGATTCCGGTTGGTCATTCATCTGTCGCAGAGGTTCATCGGAACTTTCTGTCGCCATAAGTCAGATTCAGGCCGACGAGTGGATGTTGCAGGTCAGCCCTCAGCGCACGCCTGGGCTCATTGGAAGTTTGTTCGGTAGCAAGCCATCGGCGAGCGCCAGCGATGTACACGACTTGGCGCTGGCTGTTCATCGCGGTCTTAGCAACTTGCAGTATCTCCGCTGTCCGCAGTGGCGCTGGGATGGGTTTCCAGATGAGAAGCATTCAAGTGCAGAACCAGGCGCTGCCTAACCATTGCGTCGAGCGGACGCCGGGAAAATGGCTGCGGCAGCGCGCGGTCGTCTCTGTGACCGGTGCCGCGCACGCGAGGCGTTAGCCTTCAGCACAAGGGAATAGTCATGGCAAATCTAAGTGGGAGAACTGAAAATCTTGTGGCGCGGATGTTTCCTGACGAGCACGTGAGAGCAACTGTTCGCGACCGTTTGATGAGCGAATGCGGAAACGGGATCCCGTTCTGCGAAAATTCGAGTCCAGAAGGTCTTGAGCGAATTAGATTTGCGGTGCTAAAGCTCAGTAACGGAGATTTGGAGAAGCTGACGCGCGCAATCAAGCTAGCAAACGAGGATTGGCGTGATCTATTCATGGCAGCGGACTTCGGTCATGACGTTCAAGCTCACAAATGAGTGGTACACGCAAACGGTCGATGATTGATAACGGTAATCAATCCAGGTCTCGGGGACCGCTTTAACACGGACGCGGCCGGATGAAGCCGCGCAGCGTCGATTTTGTCGGACGTAAGGCGGCAGTGGCTAAACCAATCGCATCAAGCAAATGAGGCTAGGACTGAAATAAGCGGTGAAAATCCCATTCTCGACTTGGTCCGAAAAGTAACAGCTCGGCCGGGCTACACCAGCGCTGTCGGAACCAAGGTGCTTTTTGCCGAGCCCGGCGAAGTACACATGGAGCTAGAGCACAGGCAAGATTTGCTGCAGTTCAGTGGATTCTTCCATGGCGGCGTCATTAGCGGTCTGGCGGACCACGCGGCAGGGGGTGCTGTCACGACGGCCCTCTCGCCCGGAAAGATCGCGGTGACGATAGATTTGCATGTGATTTTTTCGCCCCTGCAAGAGGGGAGCGAATCATCGCAAAAGCAAGAGCGATTCAAGTAGGCAGTACTGTTTGCACGTCGAGGGTCGAAGTATTTTCGTCCTCCGGTCCCGACCAGCAACTGTGTGCCGTCGCTACCGTTGCGCTGCGGGTAGTCGACATGCCCGCATCGTCATGATTATCCAAACACCCCTCGACAGCCCAACCGAGAGGGCGCTTGTACGCTGCATGTTCTGGCGCTATTTATCGGCTCGTTAGGCCCGAGCGCTGTTCGCGTGAGCGCGATGCCGATTTACTGTATATGAATACAGCCATCGAGGAATCGGTTCATCCGACGGCAGGAGCGGAATCGTGGAAATGATTATGTTTGTAGGTTGCCAATGAAGCCTCCTCGGAAAGTTGAGCCGATTTCAAGTAGAGTTTTTCTGACGAAG
>CADEHE010000023.1 GCA_902826775.1 uncultured Pseudomonadota bacterium
GAGTCTTCACTTAAAGAAACGCAAAAACTGTCCTAACAAACGGGACCACCTCTGACCGCTTCGGCGGCGCGGGCACGAGTGTGGGCTATTTTCTCTACACACTAAAGAGCGGCGAGAAAGTCTGGGCTAAGTTCGATTCGATCTTCTCGACAGCCACTCACTCCGCCGGTTGGGAAGTAACGTATCAAGGCGTGTTCCGCTTCACCGCCGGCACCGGCAAGTTCGCTGGAATTCGCGGCGGCGGTCATTACGAAGGCAAGATTACGCAAGACAAAGGCTTCGAGGAAAGCTTCGTCTGCGCCGCGCAGTATTGAAGTCGAATTCGGCAGCGCGCTCTTGCGTCACCGGTCGTTGCGGCGGCGACACTCCGGCTAGAATCTTCTGAAGTCTCTCTATGGTAGTTATTTTCTAGACTATACCCCCCACGCACTACCAAAATTGTCGCTGTTAACGTCGCATCGAACTCGCCGCGATGTAGCGTGATTTCGTGCCGCTGCGATCCGCCCGAATATCGCTACGATAGTGCGCGCCAATCCGCCTTAGGCAACCCAGCCGCAGACCGCGCGTATACCTTTTCGCAGGTGGCCTCGCGCGTACCAATACAATCTGCACGACCGAGTTGGCAGCAACCGGACGTAGCATGAGCATCGATCAGGTCAACGGCATGACTTTATGAGACCCGAACACAGCCGCGAACACAAGCGCAGTACCACCGTAGCGCGCGGGCGCATGTTCCTCAAAGCGCAGCTTGCCTGGCTACCCGGCTACCCGGCCGCGCGCGCACACGGCGGCAGCATCGACTGGCAGCCCCTTGCGGAACTAGGAACGCAGCGTCAACCCATCATTCGTCTCGATCGCAGTCACTTGCAACGGGCTACCTACACCTGGAGCAAACTGGCCCATCGCTTTCCCCGCGCGCTGCCGCGCATCGTCGACGACGAAACGCGCTGGCGCGTCGCGGTCCCACAACTGCTCGAACTCCTCAAGGCCACGATTCATCACGGCAAAGCGCTGCCCGATTCATTGCTCGGGCTGGCAGGCGCTTATGAGCGCGGCGCACGCGAGCGCGCGGCCCGTTTGGTTGAGCGGGAACCGGCGCTACGGCCGCTCATCGATGCGCTCAGTTGGTGTTGCTTGCAAAGCCGTGGAGTGTTCGAGGCGTCCCTGGAATGGATCGAAACAGAGCGCCCACAATTCGCGCAGCTGGTCGCGCGCGCGCCCAAGGATCAGGCGATCTATGTTGCATTGCTGCTGACGCAAATTGCGCGCGCTGATGGGACTAGACGCACGCAAGCGCTGCTCGACCTTCTCGCTGATGTGCGCAGCTACACACTGTGCACACAATTGCCGGATAACTACATCGAACGCTGCGCCACATGCATCACAAAGCACGCCAGCGGCAAGCGCGCTGCCTGGCCTGATGCTAGTGCGGCCAGCGTCGCGCAGCACGCGCTCACCTTTCTGCGCTATGCCGGCGAGCAAAGTCCCGCGCCGCGCCGGCGCATGCTGGATATGTTTACGCTGCTCACGCCGCTGCCGCTATTGGATGGATGGGAAACGTGGTGGTCGGAAGCGCAGCGTCTGCTGCAACGCGGCCGCAGCTTGATGCGCGCGAGCTTTAGCGAAGCACTGCTGCATGAGCTGAACACCACCGCCAACGCCGTGCGTGAGCGTGCACGCTCGCAACCGGCGAACATTGCCCTCGCCGAGATCATCGAGAACATTAAGTTGGCCACCGCGCCGCGTTGCAGCGAGCTGTATTCCCCGCTGTTCGAACTGCTGCGGGCGCTGCCGCCTGCGAACCACACGCCATCGCAGCGCGCAGCGCTGCTGGCGCGCTGGTTGCGCTTGTTCGATTGGCACAAAGAGCGCGCGGTTGCGCTGTTGCGCGAGGCTCGAGCGTTTGCGCAAACATCCTCGCAGCAAGCCGCGCCGCCAGCGCCGCTGCCGGGCGTCGCCCAAACACGGGAAGATCCTCATGCTTGGCACTTGCTCTTCTACGACCGCGTGCTCGAAGAGCTGGCTGATGCAAGTGCCTGGCGCATTCTGTTCGAAGCGTTGCGCCGATGTGCTGATCTTGGCATCGAGATCACCGAAAGTGGCGCACAACGCCTTATCGCGCTATGCAAGGTCACCAACGACGCCGCGCGCGCCAGCACCTATTTGCGCGAACTAACGCTCGCCAAGATCGCCGAGCATGGTTACTGGCTGAGCGAGGAACTGTTTCGCTGCGCGCAGGCGCTCGACGCGGAAGGCGACTGCTTCTCGGCGATCGTTGTCGCGTTGAGCTCCGTGGCTCGAGAAGACACTCGCAGCATCGACCCCCTTCCGGCTCTAGCTGGGCAACTCGCGCTTGCGGGCTGGCCAACGCTCGCGCGCGATCTGGTGCTCTGCGGCGAGGCACGCGCGCTGTTGCTGTCGTACGAAAAGCAGACCGCGCTGCTCGCCCTAGGAGTAAAAGCACCGTCGCCGCCCGTGCGGCCGAGCGAATCCGCGCCGGACTGGGCGCAGCGCTATCCCGCTGCGCTGCGCCCCTCGCTTGCTCTGCTCGCCGCTGTTGCCGCCGATGCGCCGCAGCTGGCTGACCGCGTGCTCGGACAGCACTTCCCGCATCCCGCACGACTCGCACAGGAGATCGCGGCGCTGGAGCAGCGCTTGCAACAACACCCCGGCGATACGCGCCTTGCCACGCGCTTGACTAACCGGCGGAGCCAACGGCACGAACCCGCCGACCTCGCTCAAGCGCAGCTGGCCAAATTGGAGAGAAAGCTGCTGCACCTCGCCCACCTGCGCGTACTACATGCGTGGGACGCGCAAATCGCCCGTGATCTAGCGGCATACCTGCGCGCAACGCTGGAAGTTGCAACGCTGCCCGATTGGTTGCTGCAGCCGCGGCAAGTACGCTTGCTTGCCGCCTTTGCGGAATTGTCGGCACCAACGCGCAGCTTGGCGTGGCGCTTGCTGCGCGCACGCTGCGCCCCACCGCCATGGCGTTTGTCCGATGATCCCGCCAACCTCGCGTTCATCGCGCGTTTGCGTTCGTTCGGTATCGATCCGAATCCTTGGCTCGATCCGCCTGCGCCCCAAGTCTTGCAAGCGCCCAATGGCAAATCCGTGTGGCTCGCTTTCGAGCATGACCCGCTGGAGATTTTTCAGATGGGCGCTCACTTTGAAACCTGCTTGAGCCCGGGCAATTACAACTTCTTCTCTGTGTTCGCAAACGCAGCCGATATCAACAAGCACGTCATCTATGCGCGCGACAGCCACGGGCGCGTGCTCGGCCGCTGTCTGATTGCGTTGACCGGGTGCGGCGCGCTGCTCACCTTCGCCGCCTATTGTCACGACTCGCGCTTGGGCTTCGCGGGTATGGTCGCTGGCCTGGTCGAGCGCATGGCGGAATCGATGAAAACCGTGATCGTCCCCAGCGGCAGCGTGCCGTGCTTAGTCGCGCCGAACTGGTACGACGACGGGCCGCGCGATTTGTGTCAGCGCTTCGAATTCCTGCAGCGCGGCTCCGCATTGCAAGCCGCGCTCGAAAAGATCGACATCGAGCAGAGCGTCGCGGCGCTGGAAGCCGCGTTTGCACCGATCCCGCTCAACGCCATGAGCCTGCCGCTCATACTGGAAATGCAGGTAATGAACGAGCGCCCGCAGCTCGTTGCACCGCTGCTGCGCTATCTGGAAGCCTGCAAGGGTCTGCCGGAGCAAGCCTGGATGCGCGCCGCGGCGCTCGCATTGCGCGCCGGGGAGCAGCGTTTCGCGCACCGCTTGTTGCGCGAGCGCGCCGTGCCCTACTTGTTGCGCCAGCATCGCGGCGCCGGCTATCTCGATCTGGCCGTCGTGCAGAGCCTCGTTGAAATCGACCCGTCCGCCGCGCTGCAGGTCTTGCGGCGCACGCGCCCGCGCCGCGTAAGAGACGACGCGCAGGAACGCGATCGCTATCGCATCGAGCTGCTGGCAAGCGCGCACGCCAAACTGAACCGCTCGACGCTCGCGCAGAGTTTGCGTGGCATGTGAGCGGGCGCGCATGGAACCGCCGCGCACCCGGTCTTGCCCGCGAAACGTTCAGTTTTGAACCGGCCGACACTGCGCTGCGCCGCACCCGAGTAAAATCGAGCTTATCGCCTCGATATCGAGCGGAGATCAGCGCATGACACCGCAGCCAGAGCACGCCAACGCCGACGCCGCACTCGCCACCGCACAGTGGTTGAGCGCGTTCGCCGCCGCGCTGCAGCGGCGCGATGCGCAAGCGGCAAGCGGCCTCTTCTTGCCCGACGGGCAGTGGCGCGACATTCTCGCTTTCACCTGGCATATCTTGACCATGGACAGCGCCGCCGCGGTGCGCGCGAAGCTTGCTGAAACGATCGAGCGCGTACAGCCGCAAAATTTTCGCATTGATCCCAAGCGCACCGCGCCGCGCTGGGTACACCGCGCCGGGCGCGAGGATGTGCTGGAAGCCTTGTTCGCATTCGACACGGCGTACGGCCACGGCAGCGGCGTGCTGCGCTTGGTGCCCGATCGCAACGCGCCCGGACAAATGCGCGCGTGGACGCTTTCCACCACTTTGCAGGAATTGCGCGGGCACACGGAGGCGATCGGTGCACGCCGGCCGACGGGCCCATCGGATTTGCGCGACTTCGGCGCGGAGAATTGGGCCGATCAACGCCGCAAGGCGGCGGCCTACGCGGACCGCGACCCGGCCGTGCTAGTGATCGGCGCCGGACAGGCCGGCTTATCCGTCGCGGCGCGGTTGGGTGCGCTTGGCGTCGACACGCTTGTCGTCGACCGCAACGCGCGCATCGGCGATAACTGGCGCAAGCGCTACCACTCGCTCACCCTGCACAACGAAGTGTTCGTCAACGATCTGCCGTACCTGCCGTTTCCGCCGACGTGGCCGGTCTACATCTCGAAAGATAAGCTCGCCAATTGGCTGGAGAATTATGCCGAAGCGATGGAGCTGAACTGCTGGATGAGCACTGAGTTCGTGCGCGGCCGCTACGACGACAAGGCCCAGTGCTGGAGCGTAGAGCTGCGCCGCGCGGACGGTTCGCTGCGCAGCATGCGTCCGCGCCACATCGTATTCGCGATCGGCGCCAGCCCCATCGCCGCGAAGCCCGACCTGCCCGGTATGGATTCCTTCGCCGGCACCGTGATGCACTCCGAAAGCTACACCACCGGCACGCCGTGGCGCGGCAAGAAAGCCCTCATCATCGGCACCGGCACCAGCGGCCACGATGTGGCGCAAGACTTAACCGCAGCCGGTGCGCACGCGACGATCATCCAACGCAGCCCGACGTATGTCGTCAGCCTAAAAGAAGCGCAGAACGTCTACAAGATCTACACCCAGGGCATACCGGTGGAGGACTGCGATCTGATCGGCACCTCCTACCCCTACCCCACGCTGCTGCGCGCCTACCTGGCGGCGACGGACGAATCGACGCGCAACGATAAGAAGCTGCTAGAGGATCTTGCTGCTGCCGGTTTTCGCCTCGACGTGCAGCCCAACGATTACGGCTTTCAACTGCGCTACCTGGAGCGCGGCGGTGGCTACTATTTCAACGTCGGCTGCTCGAATTTGATCATCGACGGCAAAGTCGGTTTGCTGCAGTACAGCGACATCGAACGCTTCGTGCCGGCCGGAGCGCTGCTGCGCGATGGACGAATCGAACCTGCCGATTTGATCGTGCTCGCCACCGGCTACTTGAGTCAGCAAGAAGTCGCGCGCCGCTTGCTCGGCGATGAAGTCGCCGATCGCATCGGCCCGGTTTGGGGCTTCGACGAAGGCGGCGAGCTGCGCAACATGTGGCGGCGCACCCCGCAAAAAGGTTTGTGGTTCCATGCCGGCAGTCTGGCGCAGTGCCGGATTTTCTCGCGCTTTCTGGCGCTACAGATCAAAGCGTGCGAAGCAGGCTTGATCCCGCTGGCGATGCCTGAATCGAGCCAAGCGCCGCGCATCAGCGCGGCGGTGCGCGCTTAGCGCTTTAGCATGGGCGTAACCAAAGCGCCGGGGCGTCTGCATCGCGGGCGGCACTTGATGAAGAGTATACCTTTGAACCTATTTATAATTCTTGTTCTTAGCTTTATCCTACCCACTGTACAGGCAGATGGCGCACCTTACCCCGCCAAAGCACTGCGCATCATTGTGCCTTTCCCTGCGGGTAGCACGGCCGATGTGCGCACGCGCCAAATCGCCAAGCCGCTGGCGCAGCGCCTGGGACAATCCGTGATCGTTGAAAACAAACCCGGCGCCAGCGGCACCATCGGCAACACCTTTGTGGCGAAAGCGCCGCCCGATGGCTACACGCTGCTTTATGTAAACAATTCCAGCCTGAGCATTGCCCCGTATTTGCTGCGCGATTTACCCTATGACGGCGGGCGCGATCTGGCGCCGATCACGCTGCTAGCCACCGCGCCGGCGGTGTTGGTGGTCCACCCTTCGTTCGCAGCCAATTCAGTGCGCGAGTTGGCCGCCCTCGCCAAGACACAACCGGGAAAACTGACCTACGGCGCCTCGGGCATCGGCAGCGCGCAACATCTGCCGGGAGCGCAATTCGCCAAGATGGCCAACATCGAATTGCTGCTGATCCCCTACAAGGGCGATTCGGAAACGATGCTCGACTTGGTCAACAACCGCCTCAGCATGAGCTTCGCCACGCCCACGGCCACGCTGCCGCATTTGAAATCCGGCAAGCTCAAAGCCCTTGCCGTGACCAGCGTGAAGCGCTTGGCAATCTTGCCGAACGTGCCGACCATGCAAGAAAGCGGATTCGCCGATTACGAGTGGCACAACTGGTTCGGCTACATGGCCCCGGCCACCACGCCGGCCGCGGCTATCGCGCGGCTGCAAAGGGAATTCGCCGCTGTCGTGCAAAGCGCCGATCTGCGAGCGGATTTCCTCAGCGCCGGGTACGAAATCATCGCCAGCACACCGGAACAGTTCACCGCGGTGGTCAAGCGCGATCAGCCGCGCTACGGCAAACTGATTCGCGACATCGGCCTCGAGCCGCACTGAGCGCTCAGTTGCTGCAAGCCTGCTGCGCGCTACTCCATGTCGTTGATGCGCCGATCCATCCACGCGATGCGTTGCGCGAGCCAGTTCTTTAAATAGCGCAATTCGCCGGTGTAGCTGCCCGCGACCACGGCGTTAGGCCAGTCGTACTGCGTCATCGACCAGCGCCGGAAATTCTCTTGATGCGAGGTGCTCAGCGTTGCAGCGAGTTGGTCGATATATGCCGGCAGCGTGTCAATCTGCGAGCGCTTGATGCTGTTCCAACGCTGGCGTACTTTCTTGGCAAACGCAGGGTCTTGGAATAGACGGTTGAACCACAGCGCTTGATCACGAATGCGCCAGCCGCGCGGGTCGCGCGCTCGGGAAAAATCGACATTCCCCGCCGCCAAATCAAAGTCCCACGCCGGACCCATCCTAAGTTTCTGGCCGCGATCTTTGTAGAGGTATACGGAGGACACGAACGGCGCATCGACGTTCTTCACCAACTCGTTCACCAAATACCAGTTGATGAAGGTATCCACATCGAGATACGCCGCGTAACCAATCGCGGGATCGGCAAAATCGTCGCGCATCAACGTGCGCTCGAGATCTTGCAAGTAGGTCGTGATGTAAGCCTTTTGCTGATCTGTGATGCGCGAACCCGAGGGCTCCTTGAGGTTGAACAAGATCCCGGATGCTGTTACGACATAGAAGTCGCCCGGCTCAAGATTGGCCAGTTGATCCACCTCGATAAAGTAACCCCCGGTCAGCTCCGGGGCCAAGTTGTCAGAGGTGCCGATCGGCGTGATATTCACGCGGTCGGTGGCCACTTTGACATGCTCGCCCAGCAAGTAGCTGCCGAGATATTCGTCGTTGACGAACAACTCCACGTGACGCATACGCGGCGTCCAGGTCAGTCCGAGGCGCCGGCTCAGTTCAAACGCCACATCGGTCCTGACTAAGCTCTTGTCGGTGTAGTTCGCCAGCAACACCCAATCGCGATCGGCCGGCATATCCAAGATCGGTGCCGCAACCGGCAAGCGCAGGCGAAACGGCTTCTTCGGCATCAACCAAGTCGAGTTGCCGCGGCCGCGAATCTGCGTCGCACCGTCGTACAAACCGGCGCCGTAAACCACTCGCGTGCCATCGATGATTTTCAGAGTGCCGGAAAGATAAGTATCTTTCGAAGTGATCGGTGCCGCACCGGCGGTCGTCACACGCACCACCGGCAAGCCGGTGTCGACCGGCGTGATAGCTTGCGCCTGCGCTGCCGCGCTGCACAGCAGGAGCAGCAGCGCGGCGGCATGAGCACGGCCCAGCAGCAAGAAGCGGCTCATGGAATATGTCTCGTCACGCGCGTTAAGCCGCCCACCTTGTCGGCCTCGGCCAAATAGAGATCGAAGTGCCGCGCACCGGTGGCACGATCCACCGCGACTGCCGTCAGCGTAACCAGTTGCGCGAAACCAGGTCGCGCGCTGAGCTCGCTCACTTCCACCCCCGCGCGCGCCAGCGTGCCGAGTGCGCGCTTGGAGTCTATGAGATTCGCATCGTAACTGGCGATCTGCGCGCTCGCGAAATCCAGGTAGCCGGAGCCGTTTGCGCTCACCGCCTCGGCCAATAGCGCGCTTCCCACCGCGGCGTCGGCACGCAGCGAGGGTAGTGCGTGTCCGAGCAGTTGCGCACTTTGGATATGCGTCGGCGCGCCGGCCGTGCCCACCAAAGCCGTGAGTGTGCGCTCTGCTTGCCCGCTCGCCGGCAGGGCTCGCCCGGTGAGCGCAATCGCCTCGCCCAAGCGGGACACGCGCCCTTCACTGCCATCGTCCAAGTTATCGCGCACATTCGTCGGCGGATCGAACGGCGGGAATAACGGTGCATCCTTTGCCGCGCTGCGCACTGAGCCGTCCCAGACACGGTAGAGCACCTGCGTAGCGGTTAGCTGCAAATCCCAGATCGGCCCCTTGATCTGATCCCACAGTTGCGCAGGGGCGTTCCCATCCAAAGGCACTTTCAATAGTTGCTCGAGGCCGAAGCCATTGCGAACGACATATGCATGCGTGGCATCGGCTACCACCAGCACTTCGCGCGAGTCCGCCACCACCAGCGTAAGCGGCGCGCTCAGTTGATTTGTGCGCACATCGTAGCGGCGCAACTCATCACCGCTGGCGATTAGCGCATCACCTGCAAACGCGCCTTGGTTCGGTACACGCGCCACCAGCCGCGCCGGATCCCTGAGCGTGGCGATTTGCTCCGCGTTAAGGAAATTCGCGTCGGCGCGCTCAAGTTTGCGCACCACTTGCTGCGAGCCGTTCACGTTCTCGATAACGCGACGAATCAACAGCCAGCCGCGCAGCGCGCCACTGCTGAGATCATGCAGCGGCGCCACCGGCGTGCCGGCCACCTCGATGGGCTGATCGCCGGCGCCCATGCCGAACTTCACCGCACGCCAGGCATCGTCATCGCCTTGGCATAGCCCATCCGGCCCCGGCGTGCGATAAACCGCCGTGGCGAGATTGGGGTCGGCGTAGTCTGGTGCGCCCAGTTGGAAAAACTCGCTCTCGCCCTCCTGCCGTATACAGGCACGATGCGCGGCAGCTTCGGCGGAAAGCGGCCGCGGCGCCGCGCTGGCGTTCTTATTCAGATCGAGCTTGAACAAGCGCGTGCCACTCGCGTAGATCAGCGCGTGCGTGTGGTAGTCGGTGATGCTAGCGTCTGCTGGCTGATACTTGCCCGCAGGCACCGCGAACGGCGCGCCCAGTAGCAGGCTGCGTTTGAGGACAGGCGTTGCGCTTGCCCCCAGGTTGTCGGGATCGAACGTGGCCAGAGCCAGCGTGTCGGCCGCAGATGTTTCGCTGCCAGCGTATCCCCACAATCGCACCGGCGATTTCGCCGCCGGTGTGACTGGGGGCACACCCTTATTATCGCTGCCGCCGCCACCGCAGGCGCTGAGCGCCAGCAGCAACAGAGGGACAGCGGTACGTCTAATAGTGCTCAGCACCTTTGCTGCGGTTTGCCCCATCCGCCTTTACCTTCGAGTCGGTCTGATACTGCCCTGCCGCCTTGAGCGGACTACGTTCTGCTGCATTGAAACCTCGCGGTGTACTACCACGGCGAGCCTAACCCCGAGGGGAGTATTCCCTAAGGAGGCGGGGCGCGTCAACCGCGGCGCGGTGTCAAACGGCAACGCCAGCGAGAAATTAGACGAAAGCGATTAATGCGGGCGTAGGCGCCCTCTCGTGTTTCGAGGTTTGTGAGCCGCTAAACTTCGAGCCACTCTTTGCGCACGTCGGCGTTCGCTTTGAGTTGCTCTGGCGTGCCTTCGAACACAATCTGGCCGTGCCCCATGACATACACGCGCCGCGAAATAGCCAACGCGATAGTAAGCTTCTGCTCCACCAGCAACACGGCGACGCCGCGCTTCTGAATTTCGCGCAGCAAATTAGCGACGTTTTCCACCATCATCGGCGAAAGCCCTTCGGTGGGTTCGTCGACCATAATCAAGTCCGGATCGCCCATCAAAGTGCGGCACAGGGTCAGCATCTGCTGCTCACCGCCGGAGAGTACGCCCGCGGGCGTGTCGCCGCGTTCGCGCAGGCGCGGGAACAAATCGAACAAGCCCTCCATGTTCCAACGGCCCGTGGCTTCTTTGCCTTTTAACCCGAGCACCATATTCTGGATCACCGTCAAGGTGGGAAATATAGAACGGTCTTCCGGCACGTAACCGACGCCCAGATGCGCGATTTCATATGCGCGTTTTCCCACCAGTTCGGTACTTTTGAAGCGCGCCGAGCCGGTGCAATGCACATGCCCCATCACGGCCTTGATAGTGGTCGAGCGGCCGACGCCGTTGCGCCCGAGCAAGCTAACGATTTCCCCCGGCTCCACGCGCAAGTTGACACCGTGCAAGACATGGCTCTTGCCGTAGTAAGCGTGCAGATCGCTGACTTCAAGCATGGCGACCGCACCACCCGGCACGCGATTTACGACGAATCAGGCTATTCATGCGTCGCCGTTCCGAGATAAGCCTCTTGCACGCGAGCGTTGGCGCGAATCTCCGGCGGCGTCCCGGTCGCGATGACCTCTCCATAAACCAGCACGGAGATGCGATCCGCCAAGCTGAAAACCACACCCATATCGTGCTCGACGATCACCAGCGTGCGCCCCTCGCTGATTTGGCGCACCAGCGCCACGGCATGCTCGGTCTCGGAGTGGCTCATGCCCGCGGTCGGCTCATCTAGGAGAATGACATCGGCCCCGCCGGCTATGGTCACGCCGATTTCCAGCGCGCGTTGCTCGGCGTACGAGAGCAGCCCTGCGAGTGTGTCAGCACGATGGGCCAGCCCGATTTCGCGCACGATTTTCTCGGCGCGCTCGCGCACCGATGCCAGTTTGCCGATGTGGCGCCAGAACGAATACTTGTGCCCCTGCGACCACAGCACGGCACAGCGCACGTTCTCATAGACGGAAAGCTTGGGAAATATGTTAGTGACCTGAAAGCTGCGGCTGAGGCCACGCCGATTGATCTCGAACGGCGCGTGGTTGGTGATGTCTTTGCCCTTGAGGCTGATGCTGCCGGAGGTCAGCGCAAAGCGTCCGCTGATAAGGTTGAACAGCGTGGACTTGCCGGCGCCGTTCGGCCCGATGATGGCGTGACGTTCGCCCTGTCGCACTTCCAAATTGACGCCGTTGATGATCGCCGTCTTGCCAAAACTCTTGCGAACCTGTTTCAGCTCCAGTGCGGCGCTCATGTGCCGACTCCCGGCACAGCCGCAGACGGAGCCCGTGTCTCAGCGGCGCGCAAGGCTAGCGTAACGTCGTCCCAGCGGCGCAGCAAATGCGGCCGCAGCTGGCGAAATCCGAGTACGCCAATCACAACCAGGGCGAAGCACACCATCCAGGCGGTCGGCTGTCTGGCATCAACGCTTACTCCGAGTAAGCGCATCTCGCCCTCACCGCCGCCTGAGGTTTCGACGAAGTAGATCATTTCAATCAACCCCACTGCGCCGGCGAACCCGATCAGAACCGGCACCAGGAGCGCGACATAGCCCGGCAGCAACTTGCCCAGCTGGCGCGCGCGCCAAGCCGGCCGGTGCAGCTCGATCAGACTGGCAATGCCACCGGGCGCAAACAACACCATCAAGAGGAAGAAGAGCCCCAAATACAGCAACCACGCCTTGGTGTAGCCCGATAGCGCCACCTGCAAGAACGTCACCAAAATCGCGCCGATCACTGGGCCGTAGAAGGAACCGGTGCCTCCCATGAACGCCATGAACAACACGAACCCGGACGCGGCGAGCCCGACGTTCTCCACCGTCACAATCTCAAAGTTGATCGCGCTTAGAGCCCCCGCAACCCCGGCAAAAAAACTGGCGACAATGAACACCAGATAGCGCACGCGTTGCGGGTCGTAGCCAACGAATTGCGCGCGCTCGGCGTTGTCGCGCACCGCGTTGGCCATGCGGCCCAGCGGGGTTTTGGTGAAGGCATACATGGCGATCGCGCTGAGCAGCGCCCACGCGGCGATCAAGTAGTAAACTTGAATTTGTGGACCGTAGCTGATTCCCAACGCCTTGGGACCGACGACGCGGTTAGTAGAAATGCCCGCCTCGCCACCGAAAAAGTCAGGAAACATCTGCGAACCGGCGGCGACTAACTCACCGATGCCGAGCGAAATCATGGCGAACGGCGTGCCGGAACGCTTGGTCGTGATGTAACCGAGGACCACGCCAAACAGCAATCCGATCACCCCGCCGATCAGCGGCAGCAAAGTGACGGGAAAACTAAATGCGCCCTGCCCCATCGCGTTCAGCGCGTGCGCGCAAAAGTAAGCCGCGAGTCCGAAATAGACCGCATGTCCGAACGACAGCATGCCGGTTTGACCCAGCAGCATGTTGTACGAAAGCGCAAAAATGATATTGATGCCCATCTGGCAAAACAGCGACAGCGAAAAACCTTTGTTGAAAAGCAAAGGCAGCGCGATCGCCAGCGCGATGGTCACGATCCAAGGGGTGATGCCGCTGCGCTGCTCGCTCATTTACGTTTCCCGCGTCCCCATCAGTCCCTTGGGACGCATCACCAACATCATCACCATGAGCAGATAAGGCAGCATCGGCGCCATGCGCGCCAGCGTAATGCTGGCGAACTGCTCCGGAATCTGCGCACCGAACAGACCGGCCAAATCCCCGATTGAATAGTCGATACCGACGGAGAAGGTTTGCACCATGCCGATCAGCAGCGAAGCAATAAACGCCCCGAGCAGCGAACCCATGCCGCCGAACACCACCACCACGAACACGATGCTGCCCACGGCTGCCGCCATGCCCGGCTCAGTCACGAACGCATTGCCACCGATGACGCCGGCCAATCCTGCAAGTGCCGCGCCGGCTGCGAACACCAGCATAAACACACGGGGAACGTTGTGGCCGAGCGCTTCCACCATCTCCGGGTGGGTCAGCGACGCTTGGATGACCAGCCCAACGCGCGTGCGCGTCAAGCCAAGATACAGTCCGATCAGCATGGCGATCGAGATCGCCATCATAAAGACGCGGTAAGCCGGATAGCTGCTCGTCAGAATATGAAACGCGGTGAAATTGAGTGCTTCAGGAATTTGATAGTCGACCGCCGCGCGGCCCCAGACCAAGTGCACGATTTCCTCGATGACGTAGGCCAGGCCGAATGTCAGCAGCAATTCCGCCACGTGGCCGAATTTGTGCACGGTGCGCAACCCAAACCGTTCGACCAAAGCGCCGATACCAGCCACCAACAGCGGTGCAACGACCAAAGCCGGCCAAAACCCCAGCCACTTGCTGCACTGGTACGCGAAGTACGCACCGAGCATGTAAAAGCTGGCGTGCGCGAAATTCAGCACGCCCATCATGCTGAAAATCAGCGTCAAGCCGCTGGATAGCATGAACAGCAGCAGGCCGTAGGCCAGCCCGTTCAGCAGTTGGACAAGGAAGAATTCCAAGTAATGTTCTTCTAATCAGCTTGGTTGAAACCGGGGCGGCCTAGCCGGCCGCCCCTGCCGCGAACTGCGCCTGAGGCAGTATGCCAGCGTCGAACTCTGATGTCTTTCACCCCGCAATCTTACACGCAGCGACGGCTCTGCATGCCGCGCTCGTAACGCGCGCGAACGCGCTACGGCCGCTGCATCTTGCAGGTCGTCGGCATCACCGTTTCGCTGCCTTCGACGCGATCATCGCTCTTAAAACCATTGCCGGTGCGCTCGACGTCGAATTTCACGTCTTTGCCGTCGACCTTCGAGTAAGTGGAAATAAACAGCGGCTGAACCAGCTGATGATTATCCGCGCGCATGGAAACTTCGCCGGTGTCGCCTTCTATCTTCAGGCCCTCCAGCGCCTTGCCGACTTTCGCGGGCTCTGCCGATTTGGCCGCATCGATGGCCTTGGCCAGCATTTCCAGCGCGAGAAAATGCGTGGAGAAGTAGAAATCGTCTTTGGTGTCTTTGTATTTGGCCCGGTACGCCTCGTAGTGTTTCGTTGCCTTATCGGTGCCGACGTTCGCGTGCCATTGCGTGACTTGCTTCAGATGGCCGATACCGGCATCGCCCAGCGCGGGCGGCGTACCCAAACCACCGGCGTAGTAGGTGTAAAACATGGGCTTGAATCCGGCGTCGCGGGCGGCTTTGATCAGCAGCGTCATGTCGTTGCCCCAGTTGCCGGTGATGACGGAATCCGCGCCCGCAGCTTTCATTTTCGCCACATACGGCGCGAAGTCTTTCACTTTGCCGAGCGGATGCAGTTCATCGCCCACGATTTCGACGTCGGGACGCTTCTTCGTCAGCATCGCTTTGCCGGCTTTTGCGACGGCTTGCCCGAAGGCGTAATCCTGATTGAGCAAATAGACCTTTTTGATGCTCTTGTTCTTCGCCATGGCATCGGTGAGGGCGGACATCTTCATGTCGGCGTCTGCGTCGAAGCGGAAATGCCAAAAGCTGCACTTGTCGTTGGTCAGCGCCGGATCGACCGCACCGGTGTTCAAGAACATCACGGTCTTGTCCGGATTGCGCTCGTTGTGTTTATTGACGGCGTCAATCAGCGCCGCGGCGACGTTCGAACCGTTGGTTTGATTGATGTAGCGCACGCCCTTGTCCACCGCCTGCTTGAGCGCGTTCTGCGCTTCTTGCGGATTGCTCTTACTATCGAAAGCGATCACTTCGAATTTTGCGCCGCCCAGCACACCGCCGCGCGCGTTGATCGCGTCAGCGGCAAGTTGCACGTGGCGCACCATCGCTTCGCCGACGTTGGCGAACGGGCCGGACAGCGGATCGATCACTGCGATCTTGACGTTGTCGGCAGCCAATGCACCGGTCGAAATCACTCCAGCGCAAACCAGCGCCGCCATTAATGTGCGTTTCATATTTCTCTCCTCGTGTTGACGCGTCGCCAGCTGGTGCATGGCGGCTGCAGACCCCTTGAACGCGCGGAATCGTAGCACAGCCGACAATGCAAGCATGACAGCAAGCTTGCGCATACAACCGGCAGCGGTCGGTTATCATTCGGCTCGTCGAGCGGTTGTGGCAAGATTCGGCGCAAGCTCCACCCCAACACAGTATCACTTCGTTGCCCAGTACGATTAATGTTTTCCAATTGATACCTACAACAGTAACGCTTTATTTCGAGTGACACAATGCATACATCATTCCTCCAAGGCCGCACCGCGCTGGTGACGGGTTCGGTGCAAGGCATCGGCCTGGCCATCGCAGAAGCCCTCGCCGGCGCGGGCGCGCGCATCGCCATCCACGGCCTGGCCGACGCCCTGCAGATCGAAGCAGCGCTGCATGCGGTAAAGCGCGCCGGCGCGCCCGAAGCGAAATTCTTCGAAGGTGACATGCGCGATCCGACCAAAATCGACGCCATGATGCAAGCGGTCTCTGCCTGGGGCGGGGCCGACATTCTGGTCAACAATGCGGGGGTGCAGCATACAGTGAGCCTGGCTGAATTGACGACCGAGATCTGGGATAAAGTCATCAGCGTCAATCTCTCCGCCGCCGCGCATACCATGCGCCATGCGCTACCGGCGATGGCCAAGCGCGGTTACGGGCGCGTCGTTAATATCTCCTCGGTGCACGGGCTGGTGGCCTCGGTTCACAAGGCGCCCTACGTTGCGTCCAAGTTTGGCTTGATCGGCTTGTCACGCGTGGCGGCGCTGGAATACGCCAACGTCGGCTCGCGCGCCAGCGGCGGCGTAACCGTCAACTGCATCTGTCCCGGTTGGACTGAAACACCGCTGATCGAACCGCAAATCCTCGCGCGCGCTGGTGACTTTGGTGGCGATCGCAGCGCTGGCATCGCCAGCTTGTTAGCGGAGAAACAGCCGAGCCGGCGCCTATCGGGCACCGACGAGATCGGTCAAGCAGTGCTGTGGCTCACCAATCCCATGGCGCACAACATCACCGGCATCGCACTGCCAATCGACGGCGGCTGGACCAGTCAATAGGGCACGCACGCGCAGACGAGCGCAGCGAGGCCTGCGCACTACAACTAACCAGACGAGCGTAGCGAGGCCTGCGCACTACAAACCAACCATCCGAGCCTAGCGAGCGCTGCGCAAACCCAAGACCCGCGCCGCCTTAATCGTGGCACACGCCAGTGCCGCGATCGCTGAAACTCTGCCCAGCCACCGGGACGAACTGCCAATCGTAGCGGTCGGCATGGAGCGTTAGCTTGAGCACGCCATAGGTCTGATTGTCACGCACTTCGCTGTGCGCGCGAACCTGTTTGAACTCGCGCAGCTTCGCGCCACCGGTGCCGACCACGATCTGGCGCATGCCGCGCAGCGCGTCCGGCTGGCCACGCTCATCCAGCGCGGCGAAACGTTCATAGTTGTGCTCGTGCGCGGCGATGACCAGATCTGCACCGGCGTCGTACAAGAGCTTCCAGAGCGCGGCCATGCGCGGATCGTCGCCATGCTCGCCGGAGCTGAACATCGGATGATGCCAAAATGCCAGTGTGCAGCGCGCGCGGTGCGCGGCCAGTTCCTGCCGTAGCCAACGCGCTTGCGCGGAATCGGGCCCGGCGTCGATATTGCTGTTCAGCGCGATCACGCGCCAATGACCGACTTGGGTCGCGTAATAGCCTGCCCCGCGCACGCCGGCCTGCTTGCCCCAGTAATCGTAGTAGGGCTGCGCCAGTGGCGTGAGATATTCGTGATTGCCCGGCGCTGGCAGCGTGCGTGACTTGAAGCGGCCCCAACTCGGATGGTAACAGTCGCGAAACTCTTCCGCCGTGCCGCGCGTATAAGCGAGATCGCCCGCCGCAAAAATCGTTCCGGGGATCGCTTCCAGCAACGCCGCTGTCTGCCACGCGTGGCTTTGTGCCGCCGCCGCGGCGCCGCATTGCGCGATGTCGCCCGCGCCCACTAGCACCGCGGTTGCAGCGCCGCCATCGCCGATGTCGACAGGTTGGCGCGGTGCCGGTGCGCATGCCATGAGAACCAGCGGCAGCGCCCAGGCCAAGCGCCGGTACCCGTTGTGCAGGCGGAACATGAATGACCTCGCGTAAGAAATTCGATGATAGAGAAACCGCGCGGCCGCTTTCATTCACTCACTACTCCGGCGCGCGCCAGCATGACGTGCAGCAATACATTCGCGCCGGCCGCCAAGTCCTCCGCTTTGGCGTTCTCGATTTCGTTGTGGCTGATGCCGCCTTCGCACGGCACGAAAATCATGCTGGTGGGGGCCACGCGCGCAAGGTAGATCGCGTCGTGCCCGGCGCCGCTGACGATATCCATGTGGCTCAGATCGAGTTCACTCGCCGCGCGCCGCACCGCCGCGACGCAAGCGGCGTCGAAGCGGCACGCGGGATAGCTCGACACGCGCTCGATGGCAAGACTGAGCCCCGCCTCCTGCGCAATGCGCGCGAAGGCCGCGCGCATGTCCTGTTCCATCGCTTCGAGCTGTGTGTCATCCGCATGGCGTAGATCGACGCTGAATTTTGCCGTGCCGGGCACGACGTTGCGCGAATTCGGCGCGACCTGCATAAAGCCCACCGTGCCGCGCCCGTTCGGCTGGAAGCGCTGCGCGATCGCGTTGACTTCGATGTTCATTCTTGCCGCCGCCAGCAGCGCGTCTTTGCGCAAACGCATGGGTGTCGGGCCGGCGTGCGCATCCTGGCCGGTGACGATGACGTCGTACCAGCGCAGCCCAAGCGCGCCGGTCACCACGCCGATCACTTTCGCGCTGTCTTCCAGCACCGGGCCTTGTTCGATATGCGCCTCGAAGTACGCCGCGATTTTGCGCGCGCCAATCGGCGCCGGACCGGCAAAGCCAATCTGCGCGAGTGCCGCGCCAACGCTGATGCCATCGATGTCTTGGCGCTGCAGAACGTCTTGCAACGCAAACTCGCCGATGAACACGCCCGAGCCCATCATCACCGGCGCAAAGCGCGAGCCTTCCTCGTTGGTCCACACCGCAACTTCGAGCGGCGCGCGGGTTCGCACGCGGCGATCGTTGAGCGTGCGCAGCACTTCCAAGCCGGCTAGCACGCCGAAATTGCCGTCAAACTTGCCGCCGGAGGGTTGCGTGTCGATGTGACTCCCGGTAATTACTGGCGGCAGGGTATCGTCTTGACCAGCTCTGCGTGCGAATACGTTGCCAATACCGTCAATAGTAATACTGCAACCGGCTTGTCGGCACCACTCTATAAGCAACCGGCGCGCTTGTCCGTCAAGCTCGCTCAACGCCAAGCGGCGCACTCCGCCCTTGGGCGTGGCGCCGATTTTGGCGAGCTCCATGAGCGAGCTCCACAGGCGCGGGGAATTTACGGCGAGGGTGGCGGGCATGGCACTGCGCGCAAGCGCTCACAATGAAGATCCGCAAGATACGCCGCCCTGGGGAAAAAGCCAAGGCGAAGCCGCGGCGCAGCAGACGTTATTGACGTAAGTCAAACTCCAGCTCGCCCGGTACCGGTAGATTGTGCTCATGAACGCCACACCGGGAAGAAACTCTATGAAAGTGCATGAAGCTTGCTCTTCGCCGCCGGTTTGCTGCAGCGCCGACGCTACCGTCGCGGAGGTGGCGCACCTGATGCGCGAGAAGCATGTCGGCGCCATCATCGTCACCAAAGGCACGAAGCAAGACGACAAACCTATCGGCATACTCACGGATCGCGATATCGCGGTGTCCGTCGTCGCTCCACAGCTTGATCCGTCCGCCATCACGGCCGGCGACATTGCACAGCGGCAGCTGGTCAGCGCCGCTGAGGACGACGATCTATTCGCCGCGCTCAAGCGCATGCGCACCAAGGGCGTGCGCCGGCTGCCGGTGCTCAACGCCAAGGGCAAGGTGTCGGGCTTGCTGGCGATGGATGACATCATTGAAGTCTTGGTCGAGGAAATGAACCAAATCGTCAAGCTCGTCGCCCGCGAGCAGAGCAAAGAAGTCGTCACGCGCAAGTAAGCCACTCGCCAAGGATCAGCCATGATGCTCAGCCCGATGCAAACTCAACAACTGCGCGACCTCTTGCATAAGCGCTACCGAGCAACGCTGCAGGACATCGAGTTGCGCGTGCAGCAAGACGGCAGCAAAGTCGGCGCGCTGCGTGATCTCAGCCTGGATGAAGGCGATCGCGCGGTCAGCGATCTGATCGCGGAGACCGGCCACGCTCTAATGGAGCGCGAGCTGGAAGAACTGCGCGATCTCGACGACGCGATGAAACGCCTGCGCGAGGAAACCATCGCGCACTGCAGCGACTGCGGCAAGAGCATCGAGTTCGCGCGCTTGTGCGCTTATCCGACCGCCAAGCGTTGCATTGATTGTCAGCGTCAGCACGAGCGCAACAGCGCGTCGCGCACATCGTCCCTTTAGACTTCCCGACCATTTTCGAAAGGCACAGGCATGAAGACAGTTACCCTCTTGGCGGCAAGCATACTCGTTGCAATCGGTACTGCGACACGCGCGGAAGAGGCTGGCGGCGGCGCACAGGCGCTACTGCAGAAGTCATGCGATACCTGCCACGCGCAACTATTCGGCGGCAAGAGCGACGGCGCCTATACGCGCTCCAACCGGCGCGTGACCTCGAAGCAAGTGCTGATGGACCAAATTAAGCTGTGGAACAGTTCCGCCAACGCGAAGTGGGGCGACGCCGAGATGGAAACGGTGGCGCACTACCTGAATGAGCAGTACTACAAATTGCCCTAGTCTTACAGCAAGCCGATAGAGGACCTCTATGCACACCCGCATCTCAATGCTATGGCTCAAGACTTTGCCCGCCGTGATTACCGCATTCGGGCTGGCGAGCACCCCTATGCTATGGGCGGCAGGTGATGCCGAGCGCGGCAAGCAACTGCATGATGAACGCTGCCTACTCTGCCATGGACTGGAAAACTATCAAGCGGCAGCCAGCAAGATCAAGTCGCTGGACGGCTTGCGCGAGATGGTGCGCCGCTGGGAAGACAAGCTCAAAGACCCATTCACCGATTTGGAGCGCGAAGACGTGGTGACATACCTAAACGCCACGTTCTACAAGTTTCCCGTGCAGCGCAAAGTCAGCTTCAAGCTGGCGCCGCACGCGGATTGAATCTGCTCAGGATCGCTACTGCATCGGCGTAGCAGCAAGCGTTAGCGCGGCGATCGGCCGGCGCTACAACAGCGCGGCGATTTCTCTGAGCATCGCCGGCACGCGCGCGAACTCGTTCGACTTATCCAGCACTTCGAGCGCGCCGGCAGCAAGAAAGCGCACGCGGTACTGCGGCTCGGCGTAGTTGGTTAGCACAATCACTTTTACGTCAGGCAGTTCTTCGGCGACGAACTTCATCACCTGCATGCCGTTGCTGCCGCTCAATTTGATGTCAAGCAATACCACGTGCGGACGGCCCACGCGAATGCCGTCGATTGCACTCTCAGCGTCTTCGTACTGGCCTATGACTTGCACGTCGGGCTCGCCGTCGAGCATCTCCGCCAGGCGCTCGCGCACCACCGGCGAATCCTCCACGAGCACGACGCTGAGCATGGTCTTCTCTCCCCTTCCGAACACGCGGCGCGTGCCCGATGGTGAATTTTCTGACGTGCTCGCGCCGTGGGTTTGATCCAAATCAAACATCTTGATTACGCCAGCAAACCGCGCTCGAGAGCATAGCGCGTGATATCGGCGTTTGATCTAAAGCCGGTTTTTTCAAGAATGCGCGTGCGATGCGTGCTCACGGTCTTGATGCTCACGTGCATGCCGTCGGCGATGTCCGTCAGGCTCTTGCCGCCGGCAATGAGCTTGAACACCTCGAACTCACGGTCGGAAAGGCGTGCGTGCGGCGCCTTGTCGGAATCGGTACCAATCTCGTTGAGCAATCGCTCCGCCGTGGCCGCGCTGACATACTTGCCGCCCGCCGCAACTTTGCGCACAGCGCTGGTGAGCAATTCGGGGGCGCTTTCCTTCGTCAGGTAACCGGCGGCGCCTTGCTTGAGCACGCGCAGGGCGTACTGATCTTCCGGATAGGTGCTCAGCACTAGCACCGGCAGTTTCGGCCATTCCAGCTTGATCGTCTTGAGCAAATCCACCCCGGTCTTGCCCGGCAGCCCGATGTCGAGCAACACCATATCGACCGGAACGTTGCGCAACACCCCCATCGCGTCGGGCGCGTTAGCCGCCTCGCCGGCGACCGCGAAATCGTTGCTCTTGGCGAGAATAGTCTTCAAGCCCTCGCGCACGATGGCATGATCATCGACGATCAAAATTCTTATGGCTGGCATATCAAGTGCGGCACTCCCGGTACTGCATATGTTACGCCTGCGCCTTAGCAGGCCGGCCGGAATTCGGCGCACGAAGCTAGATGGTGCCTGTGCCAGAAAGTACAATAGGTAGTACATTTTAAATGTTAAATATTAGAGCCAATTAGCAGGATATCCTGCTTGCTGTATAAGGAAAAGGCCCGTCGCTACGACGGGCAAAGAGGTACAGCTGCGGTTTCGGCACTGCTATGCCGCAGCTATTGCGGGGATCGCTGCATGCTGCGCACGCGCGGTGCGCGCGATTCTCGACTCCACACCCACGGCCGTGCTGATGCGCGCGCGCAACTTCGGCGCATCGAGTAAGCGCACCGTGCGGTTGTGTTCCAGTTCAATCAAGGCCAGGGCCTGCAAGCGGCTGAACACGCGGCTGACCGTTTCCAACTTGAGCCCGAGGTAACTGCCGATCTCTTCACGCGTCATGCGCAGCATGAACTCGTTTGGCGCGTAGCCGCGCGCCTCGTAGCGCTGCGCGAGGTTCAGCAAGAATACGACGACGCGCTCTTCGGCCTGCATCGTTCCGAGCAAGGCCATCACGCTTTGATCGTGAGCAATCTCGCGGCTCAGCATGCGATTTATCTCGCTCGCCAGCGCGGGCGCGTCGTGCGATAAGGCGACGATGCGGGCATACGGAATCACGCACACTTCAGCGTCTTCCAATGCCACGGCGTCGCTCATGTATTCGTCGGTGCCGATGCCGTCGAGGCCGAGCAACTCACCGACCATTTTGAAGCTAGTGACTTGCTCGCGGCCATCTTCCAGCAACACGCTCGACTTAAACGCCCCCGAACGGATGGCATAGAGATTGTCGAACGCGTCGCCCATGCGAAACAAAGAGGAGCCGCGCTTAATCTTGCGCTTGCCGAACTCGAGCTGCGCGTGCCAGCTGTCATCGGCTCCCACGTCGCTCGACCAGCACAAACGGCGCGAAGCGCATAAGGCGCAACTGCTGGAGGGGGCGGCGTGAATCGCGGCTTTGCGGGCGGCAACCGAGGCGACGATGCTGAGCGACATGATTTGACTCCTCCGAATATTTCGAATCGGGCAGCTCTTGCTGCGTGCTGCGCATGTTGCGCCTGTGCATTGGAGCAACCTATCGGAACAACGTCAGACGTATCGTAGGACTTATCCGAGGCTTTGTAGGAATTATCCGATACCCGGCCGCGCACCGGCTCTTGACGCAGATCAACAGCACCGGAGCACACGCAGGTTATGCTTATCCCAATTTCGTTCTCAGACGCTGCCATGCACCCACGCCGCAACCGATTGACCGCGACCCTGGCCGCAATGCTAGCCATAGCGCTGAGCACCAGCGCCGCTGCCGTGGAACCGTTGCCGCCACCAGGCAGCTACGACATCAAGGACGGCCGCGTGGATATCGGCACATTCTTAGGTTGGCGCGTATTCCACAGCACCTGCTTCAGTTGCCACGGCATCGATGCCGAAGGCACCAGCATCGCACCCAACCTGGTGCAGAGCGTGCGCGGCATGACGCCGCGCGCCTTTGCCACCAAAGTGCTGACACGCTACCACTTGGTGGTGCCGGCGAGCGAGGGCGAAAGCCCGGAAGCGTATCGCGAGGCCATCATTGAGGAAGTCCAGCGGCAAGAGCGAGGCACGCGCGGCGAAATCATGATGCCGGCTTGGGAGGCCGATATGCGCGTGAAACCCCATATGCTCGACTTGTACGCCTACCTATCCGCGCGCGCCAGCGGCGTGTTGCCGCCGGGCCGGCCGAAGTTGCAAGCAGAGAAGTAAGCGGCGTGTTCGCCGCGCCGGAGGTTAACACTACAGTCAGGCAGAAGTGTTAACGTCGCGGCCATGAGCATCCGCAACCTCGAGCGTTTCTTTCACGCACAGTCGGTCGCCGTAATCGGCGCCTCGGATCGGCCTCACAGCGTTGGCGCGACCATCATGCGCAACCTCGTGCATGGACAGTTCGCCGGGCGCGTCATGCCGGTAAATCCGAATCATGCCCGCGTGCACGGCGTGCGCGCCGCACCCGACGTTGCAGCACTCGAGCAAGCGCCGGATTTGGCGGTGGTGTGTTCGCCGCCAGCGAGCGTTCCCGGCGCAATCGCGGGGCTCGGTGCGCGCGGCTGCAAAGCGGCCGTGGTCATTACCGGCGGCTTGTCGGCGTTTGCCATGCCGGACGGGCGCTCCGCCGCACAGGCGATGCTAGACGCCGCGCGCCCGCACTTGCTGCGTATTCTTGGCCCCAACTGTCTCGGCCTGATCGTGCCGGGCATTGCGCTCAACGCCAGCTTTGCGCACACCACGGCACTGCCCGGCCGGCTCGCTTTCGTTTCGCAATCGGGCGCGCTGGCCACCACCATTCTCGATTGGGGCAAGGCACGCGGCATCGGCTTCTCCTGCTTTATCTCGCTTGGCGATAGCGGCGATGTCGACTTCGGCGACTTGCTCGACTATCTCGGCAGCGATGCCAACACCAACGCGATTCTGATGTACATGGAATCGATCAAGCATGCCCGTAAATTCATGTCCGCCGCGCGCGCGGCGGCACGCGCCAAGCCGGTGATCGTGGTCAAGGCCGGGCGCAATGCCGAAGGCGCCCGTGCCGCCGCTTCGCACACCGGCGCACTCGCCGGCAGCGATGAGATTTTCGACGCGGCGCTGCGCCGCGCCGGCATCTTGCGCGTGGCTACGACCGAAGATCTGTTCAACGCCGCCGAGACGCTCGCGCGCGTGCCGCCGACCAAGGGCCGGCGCCTGATGATCATGACCAACGGCGGCGGCGCGGCGGTGCTGGCCACCGATGCTTTGATCGCGGGCGGCGGTGAATTGGCGCCGTTGACGCCGGCCGCACAAGCGGCGCTCGATCAGTTCTTGCCCAGCACATGGTCGCGCGCCAACCCCGTCGACATCATTGGCGACGCGCCGGTAGAGCGCTATGTGCGCACGCTGCAAGAGCTGGTCACCAGCAGCGATGCCGACGCCATCTTGCTGATGCACGCGCCCACGGCCATCGTGCCGAGCGAACCGATTGCGCGCGCCTGCATACCGGCGATCAAAGCCTGCGGCAAACCGGTACTGACGGTATGGCTTGGCGCCGAGGCGGTGCGTTCATCGCGCGCACAATTCGCGCGCAACGCCATCGCCACCTACGAAACGCCGGAGCAAGCAGTAGGCGCGTTCTTGCACCTGGCCGAGTACCGCCGCTCGCAAGAGCTGTTGCTGCAAACGCCGCCCGCCTTAGCGCTCGAGGCGCAGTTCGACGCGGCCGGCGCGCAGCGCACGATCGCGGCCGCTCTAAGCAGCGGCGCAACGTTGCTCAGCGAAGTGCAGGCCAAAGCGCTGCTAAGCGCTTACGGCATCCCGGTAGTGCGCACCGAGATCGCGCGCGATGCCGAGCACGCCGTGGCTCTGGCGCGCTCTATCGGCTACCCGGTGGCTTTGAAAATCTTTTCGCCCGACATCACGCACAAGAGCGACGTTGGCGGCGTGGCCCTGCACTTGGACGACGAGCGCGAGCTGCGCAGCGCCGCTCAAGACATGCTGCGCCACGTCACGGCGCGCGCGCCGCAGGCGCGCATCGAGGGCTTCACCGTACAGACCATGGTCGAGCGCGGCGGTGATCACGAACTCATCCTGGGTTGCAGCGTTGACCCGATTTTCGGTCCCGTCATCCTGTTCGGACACGGCGGCACCGCGGTAGAAGTCGTACGCGACCGCGCATTCGCGCTGCCGCCGCTCAATGCCGCGATTGCGCGCGACTTAATCAGCCGCACGCGGGTGGCGAAGTTGCTCGCGGGCTACCGCGATGTGCCCGCTGTGGATGAAGCTGCATTGCTGCGCACATTGGTCAGCCTGTCGCAGCTCATCTGCGATCGACCGGAGATTCAAGAACTCGATATCAACCCGCTGCTGGCGAGCGCGCGCGGCGTGGTGGCGCTCGACGCGCGCGTGCGCGTGCAGCACACCAACGAGGCCGGCGATGCGCGCTTGGCCATTCGACCTTATCCGCAGCAATTGGAGGAACTGGCGCAGTTCGACGCACAGCCCTTGTTGCTGCGACCGATCCGCCCTGAGGATGAAACCGCGCACCGCGAGTTCCTGGCGCGGCTGGCGCCGGAGGATACCTACTTCAGATTCTTCCAAGTCGTGCGCAATTGGCCGCACGCGCAAATCGCGCGACTGACTCAGATCGACTACGACCGTGAAATGGCTTTTGTCGCCATCCAGGGCGAGGCCGCGCAGGCGCGCATACTCGGCGTTGCGCGCGCCGTGACTGACCCCGACAACGCGCGCGCCGAGTTCGCCGTGGTGGTGCGCAGCGACTTGAAAGGCAAAGGCTTGGGCACGCTTATCATGGAAAAGTTGGTGCGCTATTGCCGGCAACGCGGCACCCGCGAGCTGTATGGCTACGTGCTGCCAGAGAACCGCAACATGCTCAGCTTGGCAAAAGCACTCGGCTTTCGCCTCGAACCGCCGCGCGAAGGTGCGCAGGAAGTCGTGCTGCCGCTAGCTTAAGTGCGCGCCAGCGCGACCGCAGGGAAGTCACCTGGTCTTTGGACGATCGACGCGTGACTATCACTTCCTCGCTGCGTCCCTCGCCCAGACGATCTACTCAGTGGCTCCGCACGGCCGCTTCCGCCAAAGCCAAATCCTCGGCAATCGGCCTGGCCGGCAAGTGAAACTCTATCGGTCCGTCCGCCTCGGCGTCGACCATCTGCCGCACGAACGGATTATCCGAAGCTTGAATCTCCGCGCGCGTGCCGCTGCCCGCCACCGCGCCCTGGGAGATGAAATAAAAGTAATCCGCGGTCTTGAGCGCTTCGGCGACATCGTAAGTAACCAGGATTGCGCTCATCGGCGTCGCATCATTCAAGCGCCGGATCAGCGTCGCGATCACGTTCAGCGAAATCGGATCGAGGCCGGCGAACGGCTCGTCGTACATGACCAACGCCGGGTCGAGCGCCACCGCGCGCGCCAAGGCCACTCTGCGCTCCATGCCGCCGGATAATTCAGCGGGGAACTTCGCCGCCGCCGCTTCCAGGCCGACCGCGTAGAGCTTCATCATCACCAGGTCACGGATGATGGGCTCGGGCAGTTGCGTCAACTCGCGCATGGGAAACGCGATGTTTTCGTATACCGTGAGATCGCTGAACAACCCCGAGCGCTGCGGCATCAAACCCATTTTACGGCGCAGGCGGAACAAACTCTTGCGATCCAGCGCGTGCACGCGCTCGCCGTACACCGACACGTTGCCACGTTCGGGTTTGAGCTGACCGCCGATCAAGCGCATCAGCGTGGTCTTGCCGCAGCCGCTGACGCCCAGAATGGCGGTGATCATTCCGCGCGGTATGCTGAGGCTGAGGCCGCGAAATACCGCGGCGCCTTCATAGGCGAAATGAACGTCGCTGACGTCGACTACGATATCGTTTTTCGGCTCCATGTGCGCATGCTACACGCACCGCCGCGCGCCGCGCTACCGCTCAATGACGGGCCGCCTAGTGATTCTCGTGCCCGGCGCCGGCGGGGGCCTCTTCAGCGTTGCCGTCATCCTCGTCCTGCGCCTCGCCGCCGCCGGCGTGCGCGGCATGCGGACCATCATCGCCTGCCGCCGCGCTCGGGCCAGCGGCTTTGCCCTTGCCTTTGCTTTTCATCATCGGGCAGCTGCACCTCATGCCGCCCATTTTCTTGCCTTTCATCATCATGCCGCCCGCCTTCATGTCGGGCCCGCCGAGCACTTGCTGCATCAAATCGTTGAGCTTCATGCCTAAGCGCACGCTATTGCGGTACTCGTCCATTAGCTGGGCGCGCTCCTGCGGATCTTTGCTCTGCGCGATTTTGTTGAGCAGCCCCGCGGTGCGGTGCAAGTGTTCTTGCATGCGTCCAGCGAAATCGTTGAACAACTGCTGCTCGACCGGCAGTGCGGCATCGTCGGCGGCGCGCGCGTACAAAGAGAGATTCAAAACCAAACAAGCGGCAAAGTAGATGAGCGCGGTTCGGAGTTTCATTTGAGGCGTGCTTTCGAAAGGCGAAGCCGCAAGGCTTCGAGCAGGCGGCCAGACTATGCCGTTGCGGAGAAGGCAGGTTGATTTATATCAAAGGCGCCTTGCGCAAAAGCGCGCGGCAGCAGGTCTTATCCAGGCAGTATATGACTCATTCTTATTTCAGTCTTGAATAGCGGGCTGCACCTCCTGCCTGTATGCTACCTTTGCCGGCATCGCCGCAGCCAGTACTTATACGCCTCCGTCCAGCTCAGACTCACCAGCACCATTGCCAAACTCACCGCCCACAAAGCCGGACTAAGCGCTCCGAAGCGGAACAACTCGCGCAATGCCGGCAGCAGCATCACCGTGGCCAACGCCGCCAACGTGCCGCCGACGATCCACCACAGCGCCGGATTGGGTGCACGCAGTGTGGTCAAGATCGATTCGCTGTCGGAGCGATTCGCCAAGATCAGCACAATGTTGCCGAGTGCCAAGGTCAAGAACGCGGCGGCGCGCGCACTATTCTCGCCAGCTCCGGTGTGCAGCTGCCACGCAAACATCGCCGCCGCTGCCACCAGCACGGAAAGCCCTTGCAGCACGGCGCTGACCACAGTCGCTTTGCTAAACAAATGCGCTTTAGGCGAACGCGGTGGGCGCTTCATGACGTGCGCCGCTTCCGGCTCGGCTTCGAACGCGACCGAGCAAGCCGGATCGATGACGAACTCGAGGAACACCACGTGCACCGGCAGCAACACCAGCGGCCAGCCGACCATGACCGCGAGCAGCGCTAAGCCGACTGTCGGCACGTGCACCGCTACCAAGTAACTCGCGGCGTCGCGAATGTTGTCGTAGATGCGCCGGCCCATGCGTACCGCGCGCACGATAGATTCGAAGTCATCGTCGAGCAGCACCAGCGACGCCGCCTCGCGCGCCACGTCCGTGCCGCGGCTGCCCATGGCAATGCCGATATGCGCCGCGCGCAGTGCCGGCGCGTCGTTGACGCCGTCGCCGGTCATCGCCACTACTTCGCCGTTGGCTTTCAGCGCCTCCACCAGACGCAGCTTTTGCTGCGGCATGACGCGCGCAAAGACATTGCTCTGGCGCACGCGCTCGCCCAACGCCGCTGCGCTGAGTTGCTCCATCTCCGCGCCGGTACAAGGCTGGTGCGCGCCATCGAGATCGATTTCGCGCGCGATCGCCTGCGCCGTCACCGGATAGTCGCCGGTGATCATTACCACGCGTATGCCCGCTTCGCGCGCTTGCGCGATCGCCGCGCCGACCGTCGGCCGGATCGGGTCGGCCAAGCCCACCAAGCCGAGCCACGTAAAACGCGTTTGCTCGATCTGCGCGGGGAAACCCAATTGCCCCAGTTCAGCGCGCGCGACGCCCAGTACGCGCAAACCGTTGGCCGCCATCGTGTTCGCCATGGCGATCAGACGATCGGTATCTGCCGCGCTCAGTTGGCAGAGCCTGGCGATGGCTTCCGGAGCGCCCTTGGCCGCCAGGAAGCGCGTACCGTCGGCGCGCTGCCAACCGTGCGTGTGCGCCAACAACTGTGCACTGAGCGGATATTCTTGCTCCAGGCTGCCGCCGTCTTCGCGCGCGCGCAACATGCGCTCACCGGCTTCATGAAAGGCGCGCTCCATGGCGTCGAACGGCTGGTCTTCGCTCGCCAAGATGGCACCGTCCAGCAGAGCCGCCTGGTTCGCAGGCAGCATCTTAAGTTCGCGCACATCCAGCGCGGCTGGCTCGCCCGCGTGCCACATCTGGCGCAATGACATGCGATTGAGCGTCAGCGTGCCGGTCTTGTCGACGCACAGCACCGTCGCTGCGCCGAGCGCCTCGATTGCGCTTGGCCGCCGCGTCAGCACGCGGTGACGCGACATGCGCCAGGCGCCGAGCGCGAGGAACACCGTGAGCACGACTGGGAACTCCTCCGGCAAAGTCGCCATGGCCAGCGTGACGCCGGCGAGCACGCCTTGCAACCAGCCGGCGCGCAACGCTCCATACAATATCGCCACCACAATGCACAGCGACAGACCGGCGATGGCGAAAAGTTGCACCACGCGGCGCGTCTCATTCTGCAGCGGCGTCGTCTCGTCGCTGAGCGTCGCCAGCGATTTGCCGATGCGCCCGAGCTCGGTGAGCGTCCCGGTGGCAATCACTTCGGCGACGCCCTGCCCCTGTGTGACCATCGTCCCCGCATACACGGACGGCAGGTCATCGCCGCCCGGCACCGTCATCGCCTGCCCATCCCATACCGATTTGCGCACGCGCACCGATTCGCCGGTCAGCAGCGATTCGTCCACGTGCAAATCATTCGCGCGCCATAATACGCCGTCGGCGGCGATGCGATCGCCCTCCTCCAGCACCAGCAAATCGCCGCGCACCACATCGCGCCCGGCAATACGCACGCGCTCGCCGCCGCGGATCACCAGCGCGCGCGGACTGGAAAGATCGCGCAACGCCTCTAGCGCGCGCTCGGATTTGCGTTCCTGAATGATCGCGATCGCAATAATCACGCAGATCGAGAGCACCAGCACCAGCGCTTCGACCTTGTCCCCCAGGGCCAGATAGATCAGGCAGGCGGCGATGAGCAGCATGAACATCGGCTCTTGCAGCGTATGCAAGGCGATGGCGCGCAGATTGCGCGGCTTCACGCTCGGCAGTTCGTTGGCGCCTTCGGCCTGGAGTTTGGCCTGGGCCTCAGCCGCGCTTAGACCGGCGAAAGATGGATTAAGCTTGCCCCTGGGCGAGGGCGAAAGATTGGCGGAACTAGTGTGCTGTCCCACGAATTACTGCAGTAGCTCGTGCATGGCGGCTTCAACACACCGGCTGAAGCCTCTGGAATTGGGCAAGTTATTTATGGGACACCACGTTAGGACTCTGCGCCAAAGCGGTGAGACCGCAATGAACACCAATGTCAAACGCAGCACATCAGCCGTGCTGCATCGCCATCATGTGCGAGCCGAGCAGCGCGATGCCGACCACACCCAGCGCGACGACGGCAAGACCGGCACCGAGGCGCACGCGCGCGAGCGCGCCGGAAGCCTGCAACTTATCCCACAACAGCGTTAACGCGAGCAGATTCGGCAGCGTCCCCAGCGCAAACGAAAACATGACCAGCGCCCCTGCCCACGTATCGCCCGCGGCGAGAGCGCTCGGCAGCACGGCGTAAATCATGCCGCACGGCAGCCAACCCCATAACGCGCCTGCCGCCAGGGCGCGCGGCGCGCTGTTAAGCGGCAGCACGCGCCTGAGCAGCGGCTGCAACCTGCGCCATAGCGGCATGCCCAGCTGTTCCAGAAAACGCGTCACGCTGGCGATACCGGCCAAATTGAGCCCGGCTGCAATCAGCAATAGGTTCGCAAACAGCATGAACAGCATGTGCAAATTGTGCAGCGCCGGCGTCATCAATGCACCGCCGATGCTGCCTGCGATTGCGCCGGCTAGCGTGTAACTGGCGATGCGCCCGCCGTGCAGCGCGAGGGTGTGGCGCTGCCGGTTGAACAAACCTGAAGCAGCGCCCGGACCGCCGCGGGTGAGGGCCGCGACGAGTCCGCCGCACATCGCGCTGCAATGCACGCCGCTCATCAGCCCCACGACCAGCGCCGCCGCCATCAAACCGAGTAGCGTCGCATCCATGCCTACAACACCTTGGAGTAACGTTGCCGTTCGCGCTCGGGCGACTGCCGCGCGCGCCGCAGATGTGCGTCGAACAGCATGGCGATATTACGCAAGACAAAGCGGCCGACCGGCGTTACACGCAAACCTTTACTGCGCCGCTCCAGCAAACCTTCGGCGATGAACGGTTGCAACTCTCCCAGTTCGGTGGCGAAGTAAGCGTCAAAATCAACCTCGAACTCGCGCTCCAGCTCGGACTGCGCCACCGCGCCTTGGCACATGATCGATTGAATCACCGCGGCCCGCAGGCGATCGTCTTGCGTGAGCCAATATCCGCGCATGATAGGCAGAGTATCCTCCGATAACGATTTGTAGTAGTCACTATCGGTTTTATGGTTCTGGGAGTATATGCCGCCCATGAAGCTGATCGCCGACACGCCAAGAGCCAGCATATCGTGTCCGCCGTGCGTCGAATAGCCTTGGAAATTACGTTGCAAGGCGCCATCGCGCTGCGCCACCGCCAACTCGTCATCCGGGTGCGCGAAGTGGTCCATACCGATGTAGACGTAACCCGCTTCGAGCAGGTGTGCGATGGCGCGCTGCATGATGGCGAGTTTTTGCTCGGTGCTGGGCAGATCGCGCTCGTCGATACGGGTCTGCGGATAAAACAGCGACGGCAGATGGGCATAGCCGTACAGAGCGATACGGTCGGGGCGCGCGCTGACGATGGCGTCGAGCGTGCGCTCGAAACCCGCCAGCGTCTGCTTCGGCAGCCCGTAGATCAAGTCGACCGAAGTGGACGCAAAGCCTGCTTTGCGCGTGGCCTCGATCAGCTCCAGAGTCATTGCCTGCGACTGCACCCGGTGCACCGCTTGCTGCACGGCAGGGTCAAAGTCCTGCACGCCGAGGCTGGCGCGATTGAAACCGATTGCGCGCAGACGCTCCATCTCGCTTGCCGCAACGGTGCGCGGGTCGATCTCGATGGAATACTCGCCGTCGCCGGCGAAGCGGAACGTGCTTTGCAGGCGCTGCATCAGCCATTCGAGCTGCGCGAGCGAGAAGAATGTCGGCGTGCCGCCGCCCAGGTGCAGTTGTTTGACGCCGCGCCGTTCGCCCAGCAGCGGTTCATACAAGGCCAGCTCGCGCTCGAGGTAGCGCAGATAGACTTCTCCGCGAGTCTTGTCTTTGGTAATGATTTTGTTGCAGCCGCAGTAAAAGCATAGGTGGCTGCAAAACGGCATATGCAAATAGAGCGACAGCGATTGATCAGCAAAACGCGTGTTGTGCTCGGTCAGCGCAGTCTTGTATCGCTCCACTTCGAACGGCGCATGGAAGCGGTCCGCAGTGGGATAGGACGTGTAGCGCGGACCTTGCGTTTGGTATTTGGCCAGCCAGCCCAGATCGCTCGCCAAGGTGTTCGCTTCCACAGTAGATCCGTTCACAACAGCGCTAACGTACCGTGGGCTGCGGCGGCACCTGGTCCCAGCGTGTGTATGCCCACAGCGTCATTGCGCAAGCCAGCGCAAGAGTGAACCAGATCACGAAGAAACCGATGGTGTAGACGCCCGTTTTGCTCATATCGTCCAGCGGAACGCCAAGCAGCAACAAGTCGTGCGGATCGAATAGCGTAAAAAAGACCACTTCCACGACACCGGCCAAAAGGAACGAAGGCCACAGCACGGCGATCCAGGCGCGGCTGTCCATGGCGGGCTAGTAGGGCCGCAACTCGATGTGTTGCGCGTGCGCGGCGTCGGTGGCGCCGACCAAGCGCCAGGTTTGCGCCGCGTCCTCCAAGATCAGGGTGCGCCGCCCAGTCAAGGAAAACTGCGCGAGGCCGGTATAACCGCCTTGCGCGTCGCGATTGAGCAGGATGTTCTGATCGCCGCCGGCGCGCGTGGGGTGCACCACACGCAAGCGCAGCGCCGCCGGCAAGCCGTCTTGGCGCATGCTATGCAACGCGACCTGCACGCGTCCGCTTTCAGCAAGCATGGAAACGCGCGCTTGCAGACCTTGGTCCTGCGCAGCCTTCTCGCGCGATAACGTGCGGTTGATGGCCATGCCTTGCTTGTAATAGTCCTCCGCCACCAAGCCATCATCCGAGACAACCGCCAGCCAAATGGTAGCGATTCCCGCCAGCACGGCAGCGGCCGGACCGATCATAAGAAACCATGGCCAACGATGGCGATACCAGGGCTCGGATAGCGTGTTCATTTGCAAGGCTCCTTAACGAACGATGAAACTTGACTTCGCACGGGCACTGTCTTTTTGCTCATCGGCCGCCGTGACGCTGAACTCGATCTTGTTGGCGCCCTTTTTGAAAAGCGCTGGATCGGCCACTACGCGCACCGCCAGCAAGCGCGTCCGCGTGGCAGGCACCTCAACCGGATTGGCGTCGCTGAGGATCTGCAACGACTTGCCATCGGTGCTCCTTGCTTCCATCAAGAATTGTCGTGAACGCTCGGCGGTATTGAGAATCTGCAAGCGGTAAAGGTTCTCGATCTGCCCATTCGCCGCCGGCCGCGACAACGTGCCTCGATCCCTGATCGCGTCGAGCTTGACCGGCGAGCGCAAGTATATCGCGACGCCCAGCGCTATGATGACACCCCAGAGAATGCTGCTGTAGATCAGCACGCGCGGGCGGAACATGCGCGCTACCAGCTTCTTCTCGGAGTACTTTCCGGCCAATGCGTTCTGCGTGGTGTAGCGTATCAGCCCCTTTTCATAACCCATCTTATCCATCACTTGATTGCAACCGTCGATGCAAGCACCGCAAGCAATGCACTCGTACTGTAAGCCTTTGCGGATGTCGATGCCGGTAGGGCAAACCTGCACGCAAATTCCGCAATCGACGCAATCGCCGACACCGGCTTTAGCGCGGTCCGCCGACTTGGAACGCGCGCCGCGCGGTTCGCCGCGCTTGTCGTCATAGGAAATGATAAGCGTGTCGGGATCGAACATCGCACTCTGGAACCGCGCGTACGGACACATGTATTTGCATACTTGCTCGCGCATGAATCCCGCGTTGCCGTAAGTGGCAAAGCCGTAGAACAAGATCCAGAACGTCTCCCAAGGACCGGTGGTAAACGACAGCACCTCCGCACCCAGGGTCTTGATTGGGGTGACGTAGCCGACGAAGGTAAACCCGGTCCACAGCGCGACCGCGATCCAAATGGCGTGCTTGAGCGCCTTAAGACCGAACTTGCGTCCGGTCCAACCGCTCTGATCCAGTTTCATGCGCTTGAGGCGGTCGCCCTCGATCTTGCGCTCGATCCACAGAAACATCTCCGTGTAGACCGTTTGCGGGCACGCGTAACCGCACCACAAACGGCCAGCCACCGCCGTAAACAGGAACAATGACAGCGCGGAGATAACCAGAATGCCGGTCAGAAAAATAAAGTCCTGCGGCAGAAACATCAAGCCGAACACGTAGAACTTGCGCGCGACCAGATCAAACAAAACGGCCTGCCGGCCGTTCCAGCTCAACCAAGGCAGGCCGTAATAAATGATCTGAGTAAGCAGCACCAGCGCAACGCGCCAGTTGGCAATCACTCCGTGGACCGCGCGCGGATAGATCTTGCGCCGGACTTCGTAGAGCGCTTGCTCCGTTTCTTGCGACGCTACGCTCTCGTTGTTAGTCACCACGCGCAACTTTTGAGCCATCATGTTCGCATCTTGCTATCGGGCACGACTACTTCTTGCTCAAGCCGTAGACATACGCTGCCAGCATATGCACCTTGCCCTCACCGAGCAACTCGCCGTGGGCGGGCATCATGTTATTGCGGCCGTTAGTGATGGTCTCGATGATGGTGGCTTCGTCGCTGCCATACAGCCAAGTCTGGTCGGTCAAGTTCGGCGCGCCGAGTTGTTGGTTGCCTTTGCCATCGGCCCCATGGCAGGCAGCGCACATCGCGAACTTTTCTTTGCCCTTTTCGGCCAGCGCGCTGTCGTGCTTGCCACCCGACAAACTGAGCACATAGTTGGCCAATTCTTTGGTGCCTTCCGCACCCAAGCTCGGTCCCATCGGCGGCATGACGCCATTGCGTCCCGCTGTGATGGTGGTTTTGATCGCCTCCGGCTCGCCGCCGTACAGCCAATCGGCGTCGCTCAGGTTGGGAAAGCCTTTGCTGCCGCCCGCGTCCGAGCCATGACATTGCGCGCAGTAAGTCAAGAACAAGCGCTCGCCCATCTGGCGCGCTTGCGGGTCGGCGGCAACCGCCTGCACGTCTTGCGCCAGGTATTTATCAAACAGTGGGCCAAAACGTTGCTGCGCAGCCGTGCGCTCTTTCTCGTACTGACCGGCGGAAGACCAATTCCACAAACCGGCGAAGCTGCCGAGCCCCGGGTAAGCCGCCAAATACCCAAGAGAGAACACGATGGTGATGTAAAACATCCAGCGCCACCAGTTCGGCAGCGGATTATTGTACTCAGTCAGATCCTCGTCCCAGACATGGCCGGTGGTATCCACCTTCTCCCCTTTGGCCAAGCGGCGCGTGCTCAGCCGCCACAGCAGCAAAGCACAAGCCAACATGCTGACGACGGTAACGATTGCAATGTACGGGCTCCAAAACCCACTGATAAAGTCGCTCATGCTCCCACCTTCTCTTGGTGTTTATTCTTGCGCGGCTGCGGACCTAACTTAGAGGCCTGGTGCAGTTCTTCGTCGGCGAACGGCAAATTCGCCGCCGACTCGAACCGCGCCTTATTGCGGCTGCTCCACGCCCAGATGACGATGCCGATGAATACCGCGAATGCCAGCACCGTGATTGCACTGCGCAAAGTAATGATATCCATGCCGTACCCCCGCTAACGTTTGCTTTTGATCGCGGTGCCAAGGCCCTGCAAGTAGGCAATGACCGCTTCCATCTCGCTCTTGCCCTTGACCTCCTCGCTGGCCTTTGCGATCTGCTCGTCGGTGTATGGAACACCCACTTTGCGCAAGCCGCGCATGCGATCGGCGATCGTGTCTGCGTCAACTTGGCCTTGCGCCAACCAGGCGTAAGCCGGCATGTTGGATTCCGGCACTAGATCGCGCGGATTCATCAAATGCAAACGATGCCATTCGTCGCTGTAACGGCCGCCCACGCGCGCCAAGTCCGGCCCGGTGCGTTTGGAGCCCCACAGGAACGGATGGTCGTATACCGATTCACCCGCCACCGAGTAGTGGCCATAGCGCTCCGTCTCCGCGCGGAACGGCCGAATCATTTGCGAGTGACAGCCGACGCAGCCTTCGCGAATGTAGATGTCACGCCCAGCCAATTGCAGCGGGGTATAGGGCGTCAAGCCCGCCACCGGCTCAGTCGTTGATTTCTGAAAGTACAGCGGGACAATTTCCACTAGCCCCGCCACCGAGACCACCAAGATGATTAAGATAATCAGCAGCGGCAGATTCCGCTCGATCTTGTCGTGGCCGCTTGTTGCTGTCGATGCCATAGTTAGTCCTCGATTGTCTTAAGCTGGGGCTACGGCCGGTTGCGGAACCTTAACGGCCACTGCAGGACGTCCCGCGACGGTCTTCCAAACGTTGTACGCCATGATGAACATGCCCGCGAGCACCAGCGTGCCGCCCAGCAAGCGCACCGTGTAGAACGGATACATGGCTTTGACAACTTCGGCGAAGGCATAGCTGAGCGTGCCGTCCGCATTGACCGCACGCCACATCAGACCTTGCGCCACGCCGGCGATCCACATCGCGGCGATGTAGAGCACGATGCCGATGGTAGTCACCCAGAAGTGCCAGTTGATCAATTTAGTGCTGTACATCTCGGTGCGGCCGTACAAACGCGGGATGGCGTAATACAAACTTCCGACCGAAACCATGGCGACCCAACCGAGCGCGCCGGAATGCACGTGACCGATGGTCCACTCTGTGTAGTGCGACAGCGCGTTCACGGTCTTGATCGACATCATCGGACCTTCGAATGTTGACATCCCGTAGAACGACAGCGACACGATCAAGAACTTGAGAATCGGGTCGTCGCGCAACTTATGCCATGCGCCCGACAAGGTCATGATGCCGTTGATCATGCCGCCCCAGGACGGCGCCAGCAGAATCAGCGAGAACAACATGCCGATCGACTGCGCCCAATCCGGCAGCGCGGTGTAGTGCAAATGGTGCGGGCCGGCCCACATGTAGGTGAAGATCAGCGCCCAGAAGTGCACCACCG
>CADEHE010000024.1 GCA_902826775.1 uncultured Pseudomonadota bacterium
GGTCCCCATCGTCTAGAGGCCTAGGACATCGCCCTTTCACGGCGGTAACCGGGGTTCGAATCCCCGTGGGGACGCCAACGCTCTCGATTTGTATCTGGAACTTGCGAGTGCGCGGTTTCATGCGTGCCGAACGTCGGAGCTTGATGCCGAGTTACTAGCCATCGCAACTAGTACACGGAGACTTCGGCGATAAGGGCGTGGTTACGCATCGCGCTGACGTATCGGATCGGCCTGCCTATCAGTGCGCCGATGCGCAGTCGCGGCGGTAACGATTCCAAGCGTTCCGCTGCTGCGGCCGTCGATGCGCGATACCGAGGCCGCGCCAACTATTCGCCGCGTCCGGCGAAAAACAGCTTCCGCTCAAACTGCATGTCGCGGCGCAGAAGTTGCCAGCGTTCGAACTGATGCCGTAGTTCCTCAATACGCCTTGGCAAATCGATTAGCAACGCCCCAACTAATGGAGCCAATGGCGTGGTACGGCTCGGCTTAGCCAGTAGGCGTAGCAAAAGCGATGGGAGATAGTGCGCCGAGCGGCTCTGGTCAACTGAAACCACCGTCTCGGTGGACCCAGGATCGCCCTGACGGGCACACCGGCCCTGAAGCTGCCGATCAATGCGTCGCGCCACGTTGCTCTGGCAACAGATCACATGCAGGCCCCCTAGTTCCGCAACACCGCGGCCCAAGGCTATGTCGGTACCGCGTCCAGCCATGTTCGTAGTCACGGTAATGGTTTGCAGTTCGCCGGCGCGCGCGACCACCGTTGCTTCTTTGCCGTCATCGCGCGCATTCAGCACTTGCGGGGAAAGCCCGAAATTGGCCAAGCGTTGCGCCAGTTGATCGGAGTCGGCGACCGAGTCTGTGCCTATCAAGACCGGGCGCCCCAGCCGGTGCAATTCAGCGACACGGCTTACTACGAACGCCCATTTTGCTTCAGCATTGCCAAAAATTCGCGTGGGCAATACTGAGCGCTTGCTCGACTGACGTAGAGGGACGACGTTAAGGTAAAGGCCAAAAATGCTCTGCAGTTCCGTGCGCGCTTCGCGTAGCGTCCCGCTCATACCGCATAAGCGATGGTAGCGCGGAAAGAAGCGCTGGTAGGTGATCTGAGCGATAGTGCGCTGTTCGCCAGTGAGTTCGCAGCCCTCTTTTATCTCTAACATCTGGTGAATCCCACGCGAGAAGATTCTGCCGGGAGCGGCGCGCCCGGTCGTTTGGTCGACCAGAATGACTTTCCCATCGCGCAAGATGTAGTGCTTATCCCGTAGGAACAGGTGCTGCACCGCAAGCGCAAGGGTGACCGCCTCATGGCGCCAGCGGCGATCACGCCATGCGCCGGAATGCGCTTGACAGCGAGCGGCGAGCGCCGTCATGCCAAGCTGCGTCAAGTCGGCTACTTGGTTGGCCTGATCCAGTTGGTAATGAAGCTCCGGTTGCAGTTCGGTAGCGAGGCGCAATGCTTCGCGATAAAAGTCTGTTTGCGATTCGTTTGTGCACGCTTGCGCCAGAATTAGCGGCGTCCGAGCCTCGTCTATCAGGATGCTATCGGCTTCATCCACCACGGCCATGCATAGGCCGCGGAGTACGGGCTGGCGCCGCGCAGCTTGGCCCAGTTGCGCGGCGCGAGCGTGCAAATCGCTCGCGTATCCACGGCGCGTAAGACCGTCGCGCAGGTAGTCGAACACCAGTTCCTTGGCGGTGCAGTAGGTAACGTCGCAAGAGTACGCGACACGTCTTTGCTCTTCATTCATTGTGTTTGTAACGTAGCCGACGCTGAGGCCAAGCGTTTCATAAACTGAGCGCAACATCTCGGCGTCGCGTTGAACGAGATAGTCATTCGCTGTAATTACGTGCACGGGAATGCCAGCCAGAGCTGCCGTCGCTACGGTCAACGACGCCGCAACGGTCTTGCCTTCACCCGTTGCCATCTCGGCTAACCGGTTGTGAAGCATGATCCATGCAGCATACAGCTGCGTACCGAAGACCTCGTACCCCAGCCTTTGCTTGATGGCGTGGCATATGAGAGCAAAGCTCTCGGCGACCAGAGTTTCTTGGAATCCATCACGACCGAGCAACGCACGAGTGGCGTGCAAACGGTCTTTGAATGCGCTATGGCTTGTCAAACCGCTCTTGGCGAGCGTTGTCATGTGGCCGCGCATTCGATGAAACCGCCTGCGAAGCAGGTGATCGTCTAAGAACGTCGGTCGCAAAATAGCGGCGAGCGCTCGACTAGGAGTCAGGAAAGACGATCGCTTCTCTGGGTACGAGCCAAGAACGATTCCGGGGATCGGAAGCGTGGCAGAGCGCATGGCAGAAGGCTAGGACTGGACGGAAAAGTGCCGTAGCACCAACCTTCTCAGCCCGCGCCCCCATTGCGCTGCCAGCGGTTCGCGGCCGTGATCAATTCGCACCCAAGCACGTCCGCCGGCGCGTTCAAAGCGGGCAGTCGGAATGGAAATATCAAACAGAAAAACAGGCTCAAGCGTGCGAAGTGCGTCCTGGTCTTGGGGGTCCGTCGTGATGCTGCCGCCATAACGATCGCTCAAGGCGGATGTAGGCAGCGCATTCGTGGCCGCGGGAACCTCCCGCAAAATTTTTCCGGATACCGGTTGGTTGAGGTGCTCGGCGAGTTGGACTTCGACGTGCTGATGTCGTTCGCGCACTAGGGCGGCATCAGCGTGAGCCACTGCGATGCGCACTTGTAACTCGGAATTGGTCATGAGGTGTGCAAGCACAGTTCCGCGGTGTGCAAAGCCGTCACGCAAGTCGTCTTGGTTGGGCATTACCAGTATGCCGTCCGCGGGGCTCTCGATCTCAAGACCCGCCAGGCGCTCATCGACGCGCTCGAGTTCCGCTTGAGCTTGGTCACGTGCGTATTCAGCTGCCGTGGCTTCTCCTGGGCTTGTTCCTAAGGCTTGCTGGTACTTCGCTTCTAGGCCATCGAGACGTGCGGAGAGCTCATTGCGCCGTGCGGCCAGATCCGGCGCTTCGAGCACGGCTAAGGTTTGACCCTTGCGTACCGACTCTCCGTCACGCACCAATAATTTCCTCAAGAAACCATCATCGTTGGCGCGTACGCGCGCATGTTCCGGCAACCACACCACTCCTTGTGTCAAGGTCGAGGAGGGAACCGGGACCCAGAATATCGCTATTGTCGCGAGCAGTAAGAGAGCTGCGCTTGAGGCAACTGCGCGACCCCGAATCCGAGCAAGTTGTGGGGCGGAGATCAAAAACTGTATTCCCGCGGCAAGGGGTCTAGCTGCCAGTGTGAAGAGAAACCAAGAGGCTAAGATGCTAGCCAGTGCGACGGATTTGCCGCTAAGCCAAAGCACGATCCAGATGGAAACCAGCCAGCGATACACCAGCGCGGTGCTGCCGTAGGCGAGAAACCAAAGCCGTTCACCGGGGACGGCAGCCGGACACGGCGCTGAGCGAAGCCGCAGAACGTAGCGTTGCAATATATATATCCAATATGCATTGCTTCGCTGCGCTAGGTTCGGCAGATCCAACCAGTCGCTTAAGACATAGTAACCGTCGAATCGCAACAATGGGTTGCCGTTGAAGACAACCGTAGACACGCTGCCGATAAACATGGTGACGAATGCAATGTCTTTGACGAGACTTTGCTCCACGGAAATCCAAATGAACAACGCGAACCCCGCAAGAAGCAATTCCGCCATGATGCCTGCCGCACTTACTGTAATGCGCTGCCACTTGCTGCGAAAAGCGGTCGCCGCGCTGGCATCCACGTACGGAACTGGGGTGAGGAACAACACCCGAATGCCCATCTCGCGCACTTCTCCGCCTAGCACCTTGACCGCATAGGCGTGGGCGAACTCGTGAACCAGCTTGATGAGCGGGTAGCACAACCAAGTAAGCAACAAGAAGCGCGGTGTGAGTACATCGGTGGCCGCATGCGCAGCAATCGTGTCCCAACTGGCACGAGCAGCAAGAAGCGCGGTGCACACAAGCAGAGTCCACAAAATCAGGCCAGTGCGCGAATACCACGGTTTGACAATTCCGACGAAGCGTGCGAGGTGCTGGCTCGGATCGTACAAACGCACTTTGAAGGATAGGGGATTGACGTTATTCGCCCAGCGCTTGCGCTCTCTTTCCTTGCGCTGCTGAAACAGTTCGGCAAACTCGGGATTCTTGTCCGGCTGAATTAGTTCGAGCCCGGCGAGTTGGATCAAGGTTTGGACGATCTCATCTTGCGTCGGTGAGCGCTCGGCGAGATCTTCCGCGAGCAACTGCCAGATTTGCTCGACGCTCGCGTTGCCGTCCATACGGCCCACGAACTGATATGCCAATTCGTTTACGCGGTGGTGCCTTCCTGAACTCGAGTCGCGCAGGAGATACCAGGTCTTACTTCTGTATATTTGGCGCTCGACTCGTATATGTGGCTGCAGCTTGGGTTTGAAGCGCGCCACGCGGTACCAAAGCGGACTATGCAGCGATGTCGCCATGGCTCAGCCGAACCAAGACCAAAGCAGGAGTCGCACCGAATCCACGGCACGCCGCGTCCAAATGGAGAGCAGAGAGCGCTCTCCCACTGGCACTTTGGCGACACCTCGAAGACCGGGGCGCAAGAGCGGATTTGGCGTTTCAGTGAGTGCCGCTTCCACTTCGAAGTAGTGGCGGCCTTGTTCGTTGCGCGCTACCGGGGTGACGCGGACAACCTTTAGATCTACCTTCGTACCAGGCAAGGCGCTGAGAGCGAGCGCTCCTCGGCCTCCCGCTGCGACCAAAGCGATGTCGCGTTCATCGACTTCCAGAATCACACGATACGCATTCCCGGGAGCTAGTGTGAACAGCTGGTCGCCGCGCTTAACCGGTGCGCCTAGCGCTTGAGTGAGATCACCTTTGATAATTACGCCGTCAAACGGGGCTACGACTTGTGAACGCGCGATCTCTTGTTCGGTCAGTTGAAGCTGTGCGTTTGCTTCTTCGATGCGCGCTTGTTGCATAACGACTTGTCCGCGATCTTGCTTTGCAAGCGCTTCACCATAGGCGCTTTCAGCTTGGGCAAGTTCGCTTTCCCATTTGCGGCGATCGAGCTTTAGATCGTCATCAGCCAGTTCAGCCAGTACTTGCCCGGCTTTAACTACATCTGCCGGCCGAACATGCGCCTCTTTAAGATATCCGTCGATGGGTGATACTAGCGCACGCTGGATCGCACCTTCCACGCGCGCTTCTGAACTGACGTAGAACGGCGCGGGGATAAATGCCAGTGCCGCCACAGCAAGCGAAGTCCCCATTGCGACGGACTTGAAGCCAACGTGTCCTTCACCGAGTAATTTGTAGGCGAATCGCCTTGCCTTGCTCAACGCCCGGTCCACCGTGGCGCGTTCGTGAGCGTGCTTGAGCCGTAGCAACGGGCCGACAAACGCCGCGATATCCTCGGTGAGCCTTAGTGCCCGCTCGTCAGCAAGACTTTCTTCTGCGAATTCATAGCAAATCGCCCCGAAGCAGATCGTTTCCGAAACTAGTGGGGTCGTAATGATGGCACTTGCTTGCTGTCGCTTTGCTAAGTCAGCATGTTGCAGTGTGATGCGCGGTTTCTCGTGTTGCCCTTTCGGAAATCGGATTGTGGCATTCTGCACCGCAGCTTCGTCCATTGCTGCACCGAGATCGCGCAGTAAGCTTTCGTCTTTGGAGGCTTCGCCGTGCGACAGCGCAAGTACCTCGATGTAGCGTGAGTTGGTAACGCCAACGCTGACGCGCTCGCAGCGCATGCTTAGTGCAAGCTCGGTTGCTAGCGCTGCCGCCGCGTCGGCGAATTTGTCGTGTGCGAGTGTCGTGGCCATTAGTTGCAGCATCTGCTGCGCGGTGTTTGCGTCTAAGGCGCGTTCGATCTCTGCGAAGCTGGAAAAGGCATGAGCGCTCTGCGTTAGGTGCTCCAGGGTTGCTCGCGCTAAGTGCGCCTCCTCACTCTTAACTGCGAGCGCCACGGCGCCCACAGGTTGGCCTTTGGTGTTGAGGGGGTGCGAGACGATGGACACTGCGTCGCCATGCAGACTGTTTAATTTGGAAACAAACGGGCGTTGTTGTTCAAAGGCCGCTTTTGCGGCAGCAGTCAGGTCCGGATCGTTGCGGCCGCGTGGCCACATGGCCACTGGAGCAAGCGAACCGCCGCTGCCAGTCAAAAGTATCAGTGCCCCGGCTACGCCGCTTAGCGTTCCGCATTGGCTGTCTAACCAGGCTTGAGCCACCGCAACCATCGAACTGTGTTTCCTATTCAATCTGACACTTGTTGCTAGCTACTGCAGCTAGTGGTACCGCTTTGAGTGGCATTTAGCGCGGGCGCAAATGACGCCAGCGGGCAAAATCTGCCCTGCCGCGCCAATCGTTCTATCCGGATCGCTTATCTGTAGCTGCTGCTCAAAGACTAAGCAAGCCTTGGGCCGTACCCTGCACACTGGGTTACGCGAGCCAGGCGCGGGCGTTGAGAAACATTTGCAGCCAAGGACTGTAGTCGCCCCAGGATTGGCTGGCGGCGGGGTGCCAAGAGAAATTCAGCGTGCGCAAACAGCGTTCCGGATGCGGCATCATGATGGTGCAGCGGCCGTCGTGGTTAGTGATGGCGGTGATGCCACCTGGCGAGCCGTTGGGATTAAGCGGATAGCGCTCAGTTCTCATTCCCTCATGATCGACAAAGCGCAAAGTTGCGTAGGATTGAGCGAAGCTCTCGTGCTCTTTCGCGGCGAATTGCGCGCGCCCTTCGCCGTGCGACACCACCACGGGCAGGCGCGAGCCCGCCATACCGCGAAGAAGCAGCGAAGGTGAATCGGCAATTTCCACCATTACGAAACGCGCTTCGAATTGCTCGGATTCGTTGCGCACGAATCGCGGCCAGAATTCCGCACCGGGGATTAGTTCACGCAGTTGGCTCATCATTTGGCAGCCATTGCAAACCCCTAGCGCGAAGGTGTCGTTGCGGTGGAAGAAACGCTGGAACTCTTCTCTTGCGCGCGCGTGATAAAGAATCGCGCTGGCCCAACCGGTTCCGGCGCCGAGCACATCGCCGTAGGAGAAGCCGCCGCACGCGACCAAGCCCTTAAAGTTGCTTAGTTCAATGCGGCCGCCGATGATGTCGCTCATGTGTACGTCGATCGCGTCGAATCCGGCAGCAGCGAATGCTGCGGCCATTTCCACGTGACCATTGACGCCTTGCTCGCGCAGTACTGCCACGCGCGGCCGCGTGGCGACTGGCGCCGCACTGAGCGGCTGCGGCCATGGAAAGCTCAGTGCTACGCTCAGTCCTGCGTCCGGCGTTTCGAGCAGTGCGCCGTACTCTTGGTCCGCGCATTGCGGGTTGTCACGCAGGCGCTGCAAACGATAGGAGGTTTCCGACCAGGCGCGCTGCAAATCCTTGCGCTCTTCTTCGAGCAACAACGCGCCGTCATGCGTCAGCTTCAGGGTGTCGTTTGCAGTGATGCGGCCGAGTGCGCGTGCCGGCACGCCCACGCTGCCGAATTGCGCCACGATTGGTTCCGCCCGCTCCGCACGAACTTGAAGTACTGCACCGAGTTCTTCATTGAAGAAGAGGTTGAGCAATCCTGATGACGATAATCTAGAGCCAGTATCAATCTCCAATCCGCATCTACCGGCGAACATCATTTCACACAAAGTTGCGGCGAGTCCACCATCGGAACGGTCATGGTAGGCGAGAATCTCGCCCGCTCGATGCAGCGCGCGCGTTACCGCGAAAAACGCTTTGAGCTTTTCCGCATCGTCCAGATCGGGCGTGGTGTCGCCGATTTGTCCGTAGACCTGCGCCAAGGCCGAACCGCCGAGCCGAGTTTTCTCTTGATTCGGTTCCACTAGCAGCAACGCGGTCGGGCCGCAGTCCGTGCGCAATTGCGGCGTCAGCGTAAGGCGAACGTCGCTCACAGGGGCAAAGGCGGAAACGATCAGCGAGAGCGGCGCAACCACTTCCTTTTGGGCAGAACCGTCTTGCCATGCAGTGCGCATCGACATGGAATCTTTGCCGACGGGAATGCTAATGCCAAGCTTGGGGCATAGCTCCAACGCTACCGCGCGCACCGTATCAAACAGCGCTTGATCTTCACCGGGGTATCCGGCGGCAGCCATCCAGTTGGCCGATAATTTAATATGGCTGATTTCTTCCACATCGGCGGCGGCAATGTTGGTGATCGCCTCGGCGACCGCCATGCGCCCGGAAGCCGGCGCATCAATGAGCGCGAGCGGTGTGCGTTCACCAACGGCAAAAGCTTCGCCTCCATGCGTGCGATAACCAAGCGCGGTCACGGCCACATCCGCCACGGGCACTTGCCATGGGCCCACCATTTGATCCCGCGCCGTCAATCCGCCGACCGTGCGGTCGCCGATGGTAATGAGAAAACGCTTATCCGCAACGCTTGGCAAGCGCAAAACGCGATAAAGCGCTTCCTTGAAGTCAATGCCCTCTAAGTTCAATGCCGTGCGATCGGGGCTTTGCCGTACGAAGCAGCGCGTCATGCGCGGGGGTTTGCCGAGCAGCACATTCAAGTCCATGTCAACGGGCGAGTTGCGGAAGTGCTTGTCGTCCACCAGTAACCGATTGTCCGCGCGCGCGCTTCCCACGACCGCGAATGGGCAGCGCTCGCGCGCGCAGATGCGTTCGAACTCTGGCAGGCTCTCCGGCGCAATCGCGAGAACATAGCGCTCTTGTGCTTCGTTGCACCAAATCTCTTTCGGCGCCATGCCCGGCTCTTCGCTCGGCACTGCGCGCAGTTCGAAAGAGGCGCCGACCCCACCGCCGTGAGCAAGCTCAGGCAGGGCGTTGGAAAGGCCGCCGGCGCCCACATCGTGCACCGAGAGGATCGGATTGGATGCGCCCAATTGCCAACAGCGGTCGATAACTTCTTGCGCGCGGCGCTGCATTTCGGCGTTTGCCCGCTGCACCGAATCGAAATCCAAGTCGGCGAGATTGCTGCCGGTGGTCATACTGGAGGCTGCGCCGCCGCCCATGCCGATGAGCATGCCTGGTCCGCCGAGTTGTATGAAGAGCGAGCCGGGCTCGAGCGCGCGTTTGTCCGTGTGCTCAGCACTCACGTTGCCGATGCCGCCGGCGAGCATGATCGGTTTGTGATAACCGCGCATCACGCCGCTGCTGATCTGCTCAAAGGTGCGAAAGTAGCCCGCCAGATTGGGACGTCCGAATTCGTTGTTGAACGCCGCTGCACCGATTGGGCCATCCAGCATGATTTGCAACGCCGACACGATGCGTTGCGGACGGCCGTACTCGCTACCTACCCCGCTCGTGCCGTTGTCTCGTTCCCAGGGCTGACGAAATCCTGGAATGTTCAGGTTGGAAACGGAAAATCCGCACAATCCCGCTTTCGGCTTCGCCCCTCGTCCGGTTGCACCTTCGTCCCGTATCTCGCCACCCGCGCCTGTGGCTGCGCCGGGGTACGGGGCGATCGCAGTTGGATGATTGTGCGTCTCCACCTTCATCAGCGTGTGCGTAAGCTCGCTGTTAAACCGATAGGTTCCACGAGCATCCGGATAGAAACGCTCAATGTCGGCACCCTGCATGACAGCGGCGTTGTCCGCATACGCGATGATGGTGCGCTGCGGGTGGCTGGCGTGCGTGTAACGGATCATCTGAAACAATGACTGCGGCTGCCGCTCGCCATTGATCACCCACTGCGCGTTGAAGATCTTGTGGCGACAATGCTCAGAGTTCGCCTGCGCAAACATGGTGAGTTCGACATCAGTGGGATCGCGTCGCATGGCGCCGAAATGCTCTGCCAGGTAATCGATCTCGTCTTCCGAGAGCGCGAGCCCGAGATTCAGATTGGCAGCCACGAGTGCGCTGCGACCTTGGGTTATCAATGGCACGGTGGCGAGCGGTTTGGGCGCGACATGTTCGAACAGGCGCTGCGCCACCTGCGCGTCGGTGACCACGGATTCAGTCATGCGATCATGCAGCAGGCTAGCGACGCGTGCGCGCTCAGTTTCGGTCAGGTCGGCGTCCAGCTCAAGCTGGTAGACAGTGCCGCGCTCGATTCGATTAATCGCGTCAACGCCGCTTTGTCGGACGATATCCGTTGCCTTGCTCGACCAGGCGGAGATAGTGCCAAAGCGTGGCACGACAAAGAACGTGCCGTTTGCGGTATGTGCTGCAAGCGCATCGGTGAGCTCGGCGCTCAGCAAGGTGCTTAGTAAGCGGCGCTCGCTCTGTTCCAACACCTGTTGCGACTGAGCAAGATAGAAAAACTGCGCGTCAACGGCGCGAATGCCAGCAACAGCTTCGCGCAGATTGGTTTGCAGCTTGTTGATGCGAAACTCGGACAGGGCAGCTTGGCCCCGCAGGAGAAGAATTGGCGGCATGGCAGAAGGCCATATTATACGTGATGGTTCGTGCGGCTCGTGCTAAATTCCGTGCGCGCCCCAGCGTAAGCGAACTAGCAGACGGCGATAATCTTCCGTGGCGAGCATGTCGGGGCTGAGTAAGACGAATCGGGGCCAATGCCAATTGTCGCTTTTTAGTTTTATGATAGCGAATAGCGGTGCCGCGAAAACCGCGCTGATCCGCGCCTCGAGCCAGCGCCCATCTAGGGTGCGGACAGCGCCCATGCCATCGCGCTTTAGCATTAGGCCGGTAAAGCGGAGCGGGGTATGCTGTAGGAGTTTCGAGCTTGCCGCAGCGGGCCGCCAGGTTCGATCGATATGGTATGCCGCACTGACGAGCAGACAAAGCAGGACAACGGCCTTGATCCAGCCCGGCAGATGCGTGCCCAGAATGGCGATGACGCTGAGTATGTGCGCGGCTGCCAACACGAGCGCCAGACGCGGTGCAGCGTTCCATTCGCAAGCTAATGCCTGCGAAGTTGCTTCGTGTGCCGTACCCTGTTGCATAGTCGTGAATGAAGCCTTAAGGTAGCGCGAGCCAACCCAATTCATTATATCGGTGCATTCTCTCTGGCAAGACTTTCTGCGTTCGCGCGGCGCTCACATTGAGACAGGCGAGGTGGCGCACTTCGGCGCGCCGCAAGACGAGCTGCGTACCGCTATGTCGGGGCCGGTGCTTGCCGATTTGTCGCACTTCGCTCTGATCGAGGCGAGCGGTCCGCAAGCGCGCGAGTTCCTAAACAATCAATTAACCAACGATGTATCGCAACTGTCTGATGGTCGTGCGATGTACGCAGGGTATTGCTCGCCCAAGGGGCGTCTACTAGCAAATTTTCTGCTATGGCAGCAGAAGCCTGACGGGCCGTTCATTTTGCAACTCGATGCTGGATTGCGCGAGAGCGTGCACAAACGCCTGAGTATGTACGTGCTGCGCGCAAAAGTGCGACTGGCGCAAGCGAGCGAACAGCTCACCTGCCTTGGGGTGCGCGGGGCAGGTGCGCAAGATCTGCTGTGTTCGGCCGTCGGTCAGCCAGCCGCGACGACCATGGGGATTGCACGCTTTGGCGAAGTACTCGTAGTTACTCTGGATATAGATCGATATGAAATCGTGCTGCCGGCTGCGCAAGCTCGCGCGCTGTGGGATGCGCTCGCCGCGCGCGCGCGACCGGTGGGCCCGCCAGTTTGGCGCTGGTTTGATATTCGCGCCGGAATTCCATGGATCTCGCCGCGCACCCAAGACCAATTCGTGCCGCAGATGGCAAACTTCGACCGCATCGGCGCATTGGCTTATGGGAAGGGGTGTTACCCAGGACAAGAAATCGTGGCGCGCACGCACTATCTGGGCCGCCTAAAGCGCCGCATGTACGTGGGCCACGTTGATGGCGACGCTAGCCCATCTGGCCCAATGCCCGGAGACGAACTCTTCAGTGTGGACTTTGGTGAACAAAGCTGCGGCATGGTCGTGAACGCGGCGCCCGCGCCGGATGGTGGCTGGGATGTGCTCGCAGTGGTTCAGTTAGAAAGTCGAGATCAAGTAATACACGTAGGTAGTATAGATGGAAGACTCGCATCTTTATTTAATCCTCCGTATACACTGGAATAAGTATACTAGCCGCTTAAGCTGGTACGAAGCAGCATGCTGCGATGCGCAATGCCCGCTTCCGTGAAGATATCGCCTTCGGCAACGAAACCAACGCGCTCGTAGAATTGCAATGCATGCGTTTGCGCGTACAAACGCAGTTCCTGGCAGCCTCGTTCACGGGCGACAGCGATCAACTTTTGCAGGATGGCACTGCCGACGCCTTGGCGGCGCCAGGCCTTGCGCACTGCCATTCGGCCAATCCGAGCTGCGGCTGCTTCGAATAACAGCCGGCCGGTGCCCACATTCTCGCTGCCAACGCGCGCGAGCACATGCACCGCGTGCGCGTCGAACTCATCCCATTCGAGCGCTTCCGGCACGTGCTGCTCGAGTACAAATACTTCGGTTCGGATAGCGCGCAGCGCCGCGCCGGCTTGAACCCAACTTACCTGGTCGATATCCACTGGCATCAAAACTTGCAGTTTGCACGGTAGAGCGCACCCAGTTTAACGCGAGCTGCTGCCAGGATCTCGCTTGGAATAGGCATTGGCACGCAAATACTCTGCGTCTGCATCGCCGCAGCGAAGTCGTTTCGGTAAACTCGCGTTTTTGCCTGATCGCGCGCGACGCGATGACTCGCCATGCTTACCCGCATCGGCATTTCCTTACTTTGGCTGCTTCATTTGCTGCCCTTTCCGGTAATCGCAGCCATCGGCCAAGGGCTCGGGGCGCTCGTATATGCGGCAGGGCAGGGACGCACGACGCGCATTAATCTCAATCTCTGCTTTCCGCACTTGACCGAAGCCGAACGCCGCCGCATTGCGCGGCGGCATTTCCGCGCGCTCGGCCAAAGTGCGCTGGCACTGGGAATTCTGTGGTGGGGTTCCAAAGAACGCATCCAGCGCCTGGTTAAGGTTGAGAACATCGAGTATGCGCTGCCTTACGCGGAGCGCAAGCAAGCTCTAATCTGCTTCACACCGCATTTCGTCGGTTTGGATTTTGGCGGCGTTCGGTTATCTACGGAATATCGCGGCGCAGCAGTTTATAGCCGCCAGCGCAACGCGTTTCTCGATCGTCTGCTCAAGCGTGCGCGCACGCGCTTTGGCCTTACTCAGGTGTTCGCGCGTCAAGATAGCCTGCGGCCGGCCTTGCGGGCGCTCAAGAGTGGCATACCGCTGTACCTGCTGCCCGATGGTGATTTCGGCGCTTCTGAATCAATCTTTGTTCCATTTTTTAACGTGCCGGCTGCCACGGTGCCGGTGTTATCGCGCTTTGCGCAGCTTACCGGCGCCGCCGTCGTTCCTTGTGTGACCGAGCAGCTGCCTGGTGCACGCGGCTACGTTGTGCGCTTTTATCCCGCTTGGGAGAATTTTCCGAGCGAAGATGTCGCGGCTGATACGCGACGTATGAATTCCTTCATTGAGGAACGGGCGCTGGAAATGCCGGAGCAATACTTCTGGATCCACAAGCGCTTTCGTACCCGACCGCCTGGCGAGGCGAATCCATACGCTTGGCGCGTCTTGAACAAGTAACGCGCCGGTGCCTGAGACGGCGGCCGCGCGCCGCGCCTTGTTCGCGTTGATCTCGCTGTGCTTGATTTGGGGTTACGCTTGGATCGCCATGAAGTACGCGTTGCGCTACGCTGGACCGTTTTATTTCGCGGCACTGAGAACTTGCATAGCGGCCACCTGCCTTTTTGCGCTACTTGTGCTATTGCGGCGAGATTTGCGCCTGCGCGCGCCGGTGCCCGTTTTCTTGTTGGCATTGTTTCAGGGAACACTGTTTATTCTCCTCACGCTATGGGCCTTGTCATTGGGGGGCGTCGGACGGGTCTCGGTGCTAAATTTCACCATGCCTTTTTGGGTCGTGTTGCTCGCGTGGCCGATGTTGGGCGAGCGCGTGCGAGGGTTGCAATGGGTGGCAGTCGGCACCGCGTTCGCGGGACTCATCGCGGTCGCGCAGCCATGGGCTCTCGGCGACAAGCTCGCTAGTGCTGGTCTCGCCACCTGTTCCGGTCTGAGCTGGGCGCTTGGCACCATCATCATCAAGCGCTACCGGGAATCGCTGCAGCGCATGGATGCGATAGCGCTCATCGCTTGGCAAATGTTAATCGGCTCTGTGCCTTTGGTGCTGCTGGCATGGATAGTCCCGGAGCGCGCTGTGGACTGGACACCTCAGTTCTTGGCTGCGGTGGCGTATCTGGGCGTGCTGGGTACCGCATTGGCTTGGCTGCTATGGACATATATCATCACCAGGTTGCCTGCCAACGTGGCGACTTTGAACACTCTCGCGATCCCGGCTTTGGCTGTATTGTTCGCTTGGCTACAATTTGGCGAGCGCCCGAATTTGTTCGAGTCAATCGGGATGTTGCTGATTGCGCTAGGCCTAACATTGTTGTGGTGGACCTCGCGTCCGGGCCGGCAGGCGAAGGTGACGGCAAGCCAGTTTTGAGCTAAAGATTCGCCGCCGAGCGTCTTTGTCTGGGCGCCGATAATTTGGTGGCCCGCTCCTCGCGCATCGAGAGTCGAGAAACAAGCGAAAGAATTCAATTAAACGGCGTTGTTTTGCGCACTTGCGCTGCGGGTTTCTATCGCAGGGCGCTAGCGGCAAATCGGCAAGGCAATGGCTTGAAGTATCGCCCCAGTGTCACGATGTTCCACGAATGCAGCAACGCCGAGGTTGTTTCGGTTCCAATCGTCGGCAACGTCGATTTGATGAGCGATGCCCTCGCCGGTCGCATCCTCGGCATCAAACGGCCCTAGCCACTTCCGCACTACATAGTTGTGGCGCAGCGTGACCCCGCTGTTCTCCCCGGCACGCACTTCGCTGCTCAATCCGTTTTCATAGAGAGCAACATAAATAGCGCTGCGGGACTTGTCGTTTGTGTCATGCACGTTCGCGCTGACGCGAACGCCGAGGCGGTCGGCGCGGATATCCTGCAGAGTGAGCGCCAAATCTGCGCGCGGCTTGATTTTCTGAATTAGATCTAGTGCGGCGCCAAGTTTCGCAGTGTCGCCCCAGCGCTGAATGGTTACGCCGTTAAGAGTCACTTGCGGCGTGTAAATGCTGCCAAGCCCATCGCGTTGCGAGGCGCGCCGCTGCCGTTCAGTAAATATGGGTTGTGCAAAACGGTCTTTCCAGCCGATGTAATCCCAATAGTCGACATGCAGTGCGAGCGCCACAACGCGATTGGCGCCAAGGCCGTGGCGACTGAGTTCGTTCAGCCAAGCGTCCGCCGGTGGGCAACTGTTACAGCCTTCCGATGTGTAAAGTTCAAGCAATCCAACGCTGCGCAAACCGCTTTCGATGCGACACTCTTTCGCCTCAAGCGCAGGGCTTCCGGCCGCGGTCCAGACGAAGCTGCCCAGGATAGATAGCGCGTTGAAAAATCGAGTCATAGAATTTCCTAACTTCCGCCGATGCAGAGTCGAGTTGGACGTTTTCGCTTGATGAGTCTTACAATTTGCGTAAGTTGCGGGTAGGTGGCATCTTGCGAATGATGATCATCGGATAGAAGCCAAAGAGCATGGAACGAAAACGAGTTAGTGCCAGCAAGATTCGTTCGGTCGGATATGACGCGGCGACGCAGACGCTGGAAGTCGAGTTTAGCAACGGCGCGATTTGGCAGTACGCGCGAGTCTCGCCGGAAGTGCATCGCAGGCTGATAAATGCGCCATCGCCCGGCAGTTACTTCGAGGACAATATCGAAGAGAGCTTCACCGGCACGCGCGTGCGCGGCTAGCGTTACTGCTGCTGGGTGAGCGTGATTGGCTCAAACAGGTGGGCGATTGAATTGGCGTAGTAGCTTAGGATTGGCTGTTCGCTCGGCGTGGTGCTAAGCAAGCCGTTTTGCTGCGTAACGATACGTCGCAGCAGCAGCATGCGCAGCCCTGCGCTGATCATGTAGTCGTGGTCCCTACGTGGTATGTAAAGATGGGCGCCGCGCGCGACTAGATGCTCGATCAGCCGCAGTGTGTGGGATTTGACTTCCAGCTCGCTCAATCGCGAACCGCGGTTTTGTGCGAAAACCGTGGCTATGAGCGCCACCGGAATTACCGGTACCAGTGCGCCGATGCGCTCCATGAGCAACTGCGCAAATCGCGCTACAGCCTGGTGACGTTCGCTTTCTGACCAGCGGCTCAATTGGATTGAGTGTTCGCAAAGATAAGCTCGCGTTGACACCGGTGTTCCGAAGTTTACGCACGCATAGCCTAAGCGGTACCACTTCCCGCGCAACATCAATAGCAAATTGCTTCCTACCAGTCTTGCGCCCGTTTTCAGTGCATGGCCCAGCTTGTTTCGTGGTGGATTTGCCGCGGGCGTGACGTTCTCGAGAAGTAGCGTGCGATCTTCTATGACGCGATCGTAGTTAATCGCTACTGGAATGAATATAAGGTCGCGTTCGCCGGCGGGATCAAACGCTCTCAGCATATAGTCGATAAGACCCATCTTGGGCGGGCGCAAGTTACCGTCGCGGCTAAGGCCACCCTCGGGGAACACCGCTTGGCATATACCGCTCTCAGTTGCGAACTGAACATAGCGTTGCAACACGGCCCGATAGAGCGGATCGCCTGATTTGCGCCGCACGAAATAAGCGCCTAGCGATCGAATCAGAGATTGCAATGGCCAGATGCGTGCCCATTCGCCGACAGCATAAGAAAGCGCCGTGCGCTCTGCCGCGAGAAAGGCTACCAAAATGTAATCCATATTGCTGCGGTGATTGCTGACAAACACAATCGATGCGTTTGGGTCGATATGCTCCAGCGCTGCGGCGTCGACATAGCCCAGTCGCACGCGGTACAGAAAGGTCGCAACCCGTCGCGCTAACCGATAGCCTAGGCGAAAGTAAAGGTAAGGGCTGAAAGAAGGCACGATCTCGCGTGCGAACTCGGCGGCACGGCGTTCCATCGCGGATTGGTCCTGGCCGTGTTCACGGCAAGCAGCAGTCGTGATCGCCTCGCGTACTTTGCTGTCGTGCATTAGGCGATCGATAAAGATCTTGCGGCGCGCCTGGCTTAGATCGGGTGACCGCGTATTGGCGCGAGTCTTGAATTCCTGCAGTGCTTCATTGCCCCGACGCAGGAAATACCAGCGCATTCCGGGAACCAGGACCAAGACAAGCAAACCCCAAGCTGCCATCAGTGCCAGTGGTAAGAATAACCAAAGTGGAATTTCTACGACTGCTTTCATGCGAGCTTGCGTTGCTTGAACTTCAGGGGGCGATCTCGGGCAGCACGATGATAGTTGTCATCGACCCAACGTCGCGACATTTCGATGACGTCAAAAGGGAGAATTAACCCTCTTTCAAACGATGGTTCGATGTCATTTGAGTGGCTGCAAATACCTTCGAAAGGCGCGCCAATATTAGCTCTGCGTACTTCGTTGGTGCTCTGTAGATTTGTTGGCACAGCGGTTGCTTATCGACCATCGTGGTCAGATCGAATGCAAGATAAGGAGTGCTACACAACATGGGCTACCAAATAGACGACCTGCTAAGGGTAGATGAGTTGAGCGAAACGCAAGCTTTGATGCTCGGCGACATGTCTTGTTTGGGACACCCGTTGGTTGATGCGATTCACGAAGCACTGGATCTTGACGATTTTCCGATGGGACCCGATGGACTAATTGCTCTGTTGCCGTCACACGAGCCAGTGTTTCACTAAATAGAAGGAAAAAAATTACCATGGCGCTGTTGTCGTTAGAACTAAATTCACTGATCGAGACTTTTCGCAAGACAATTCCCGATGATTGCGCGACGGCTATCGCCATCGATCATCGTTACTCCCGCACCAGCATCGCTGCATTTGCGCGAAACGAAGGATATCTCGATTTTGTGCGCGAGTTGGAAGATGTAATGTCAGGTTATCGCGCGCGCTTACAGGGTGAGGTTCATCGCCTGCACGACGCCAGCCAATTGAACTGACTCTCGTCTGTTGCTGCGCAAAATCGCGCGGCTGAGCCAAGGCTTTTCCGTCTCCTCCTCCAGAGCGGCGAAACACCGAGGTCTCGTGAAACCGGTTCCTCCTCCTCCTCCCCGGCGTAGCGGACCTCGGTCCCTTTCGAATGGCCTACTATGGAAAGTGGGCTCGGCTAAATCTGGTGGCGATTGTTATCGCAAAATTCCTGCTTTCTTTGCGGGCATCAGGTCGGTGATGCTTCCGTCTATCATCTCCGCGGCAAGGGCCAACGTCTCGGAGAGTGTCGGATGCGGATGGACACTCAAGCTTAGATCTGTCGCATCGGCTCCCATTTCTAGCGCCACAACCGCTTCTGCGATCAACTCTCCCGCGTTGGGGCCGACGATACCGGCGCCGAGCAAACGATGCGTGGTCTTGTCGAAGACAAGCTTAGTGAGCCCCTCATTGCGAGCTTGACCTGAGGCACGCGCGCTGGCAGCCCACGGAAACGCTGCGACTTCCACTTCCTGATCCCGCTTTTTTGCTTCACCTTCGCTCAGGCCCATCCAGGCAACTTCGGGATCGGTGTAGGCGACGTTCGGTATAGCTTTGGCGTCGAAAGCGGCTTTATGGCCGGCAATGACTTCTGCGGCAACTTTCGCTTCGTGCGTTGCTTTGTGCGCCAACATTGGCTCGCCAACGATGTCGCCGATCGCAAAGATATGCGCCACGTTTGTGCGTTGCTGCTTGTCCACGCGGATATAGCCGCGATCGTCCACTTGGACCCCCGCAGCTTCTGCGCCGATATTCTTCCCATTCGGACGTCGCCCTATCGCAACTAACACGGCGTCGAACAACTGCGGCTGCGGCGCGTGCTCACCCTCAAAATGAGCCAAAAGACCGTCGGCTTTCGCTTCGATCTTGGCTACTTTGGTCTTCAGTAGGATTTGCTCGTAGCGCTTGCCGATGCGGCGCGCTAGCGGTCGAACAAGATCTGGATCGCAGCCTGGAACCAAGCTATCCATGAGCTCGACAACCGAGATTCTTGCGCCAAGCGCGTCGAAAACTGTAGCCATTTCGAGACCAATGATGCCGCCGCCGACGATGAGCATGCGCTTTGGGATTTGCTTGAGCGCGAGCGCGTCAGTGGAATCGAGCAAGCGCGGGTCGCCCCACGGAAAACCGGGAAGCTTGACCGGCTGTGATCCTGCGGCGATGATCGCTTGCTGAAACCCGACGGTCTTCGGCCCCTCCGACGTCTGGACTTCGAGATGATTAGGGCCGACGAATTTCGCAACGCCTTGGATCACCGTTATCTTGCGTTGGCGGGCAAGTCCGCTGAGCCCCTTGGTATGTTTCTCTACTACTGAATTTTTCCATGCCTGCACTTTCCCAAAATCGACCTTAGGTTTGCCGAAATCGACACCATGATCGGCAGAGGCCTGCGCCTCGGCAATGACCTTAGCGACGTGCAGCAAAGCTTTGGATGGAATGCAGCCCACGTTAAGGCACACGCCCCCAAGTGCGGCATAGCGTTCGATCAGCGTGACCTGTTTGCCGAGATCGGCAGCGCGAAATGCAGCGGTATATCCGCCTGGACCGGAGCCGAGAACCACAACCTCGGTAGTCACGTCACCGGAGACTGCCGCTGGCTGCGACGTCCCGGCGGCGGGTGTTTGAGGCGCAGCGTAGCTCGCAGGTGCATTAGCTGGTGCAGCTTGCTTGGGCGAGCCCGTGGATACTTGCGTATCGGATTCCAGCATCAGAATGAGCGAACCCTGCGATACCTTGTCGCCCAATTTGATTCTTAAGTCTTTCACTGTGCCCGCGAGCGGGGCGGGAACTTCCATCGTCGCTTTGTCGGATTCCAGAGCGATAAGGGAGTCTTCTTTCTTGATGACATCCCCCGGTTTAACCAGGACTTCGATAATTTCAACGTCCTTGAAATCGCCAATGTCTGGCACGCGAATTTCAATGAGCTTGCTCATGATGTTGCGCGCGCTCCTCAGAGCATGGCGCGGCGCATGTCGCTCAGCACGCCGCTCAAATGAGTGATGAAGCGCGCGCCCAACGCGCCGTCAATGACGCGATGATCGTACGAGAGCGAAAGCGGCAGTATCAGGCGCGGGACCCACTGGCCGTTTTGCCATACCGGTTTCATGGTCGAACGGCTGGCACCGAGGATGGCGACTTCCGGTGCATTGATGATGGGCGTAAATTGTGTGCCGCCAATGCCGCCTAGGCTGGACACGCTGAAAGTGCCACCTTGCATATCGCTTGGCCCGAGCTTTTTCTCTCGCGCCTTAGCGCTCAATTCAGCCAATTCCTTGGCTATCTGCAGTATGCCTTTTTGATCCACGTCTCTTATGACTGGAACGACTAACCCGTCAGGAGTATCGCACGCAAAACCAAGGTGATAATAGTTTTTCAGCACCAGGTTTTCGCCATCAACGGCCAGTGAAGCGTTGAACTCCGGGTGACGTTTCAGCGCCGCCACACATGCCTTCAATATGAAAGCCAGCAGCGTGAGTTTCACGCCAGCCTTCGCAGCGGCATCGCTTTGCGCTTGGCGGAACGCCTCCAACTCGCTTATGTCGGCTTCTTCGTGCTGTGTGATGTGCGGGATCGAAATCCAATTGCGATGCAGGTTTGCGCCAGAGATCTTCTTGATGCGAGAAAGCGGCTTTGTTTCGATCGGACCGAACTTCGAGAAATCAACGTTCGGTGCCGGCGGCAGGTTAAAGCCCAAAGTCCCGCTGCTTGCAGTGGCGGCCTGCTTCGGCGCACTCAATGCGCTTTTCACGAATTGCTGCACATCTTCTTTCAGAACGCGCCCCTTCGGCCCGCTGCCACTGACTTGCCCCAAGTCAACGCCGAGTTCGCGCGCAAACGCGCGAACCGAGGGACTTGCGTGCGCCTTGCTAAGCGATCGCTCAAGTGAAGCAGTGAACGCAGGTGAAGCGGGTGCGAAAGTCGGTGGCGGGGGCGGAGCGATTGCGGCCGCTGCAGCCGGTAGCGGTGGTGTTGCGCTAGCGGGAGCAGGCGCTGCGTTGGTTGCAGATGGCGCAGCAGCCTTGGTCGCAGCTTCGATGGTGGCTTCCAGCACCAGCACGAGCGAGCCCTGTGAAACTTTGTCGCCCACCTTTATTTTGAGTTCTTTCACCGTGCCAGCCATCGGGGAGGGCACTTCCATCGTCGCTTTGTCTGACTCCAGAGCGATAAGGGAATCTTCTTTCCGGATGCTGTCGCCGGGTTTGACCAATACTTCTATGACTTCGACGTCCTTGAAATCGCCGATGTCGGGTACAAGCACTTCTTGCAGTGCGCCCAAAAGGTACCCCCTCTAGTTAGCTATACTGATTGTTGTTGATCGGCCTACGTAGAGCTATACAACATGGTGTATTAACTCTTCCATGGCTCCAAGCGATCACTGTCTATGCCATATTGCTTGATCGCTTGGGTCACAACGCCGGTTTTGATTGCGCCATCGTCGGCCAGGGCCTTGAGTGCAGCGAGCGCGACGTAGCGGCGATCGACCTCAAAGAAGCTGCGCAGTTTTTCGCGCGTGTCGGAGCGCCCGAAGCCATCTGTGCCCAGTACCACGTAGCGCTGCGGCACGAACGCTCGGATCTGATCAGCGAAGGCGCGCATGTAGTCAGTTGCGGCCACCACCGGGCCCTTGCGTGACTTAAGCCGCTGTTCGACGTGCGAAATGCGAGGCGGCGTCTGCCCTGGGTGCAGCATGTTCCAGCGTTGCGCGCTCAAGCCGTCGCGGCGCAGTTCGTTAAAGCTCGTGGCGCTCCAAACGTCCGCCTCAACGCCAAAGTCGTTGCGCAATAGATCCGCAGCCGCGACCACTTCGCGCAATATCGTGCCGCAGCCCAGCAGTTGCACGCGCGGCGTGTGGTCGGTTTTGCCACCATGGGCACCTTCGCGCAATAGGTACATACCCTTCAATATGTCCGCTTCAGCGCCTGCCGGCATGGCAGGGTGCGTGTAGTTCTCGTTCATGAGCGTGATGTAATAGAAGACGTTCTCTTGCTTCTCGTACATCCGTCGCATACCGTCCTGCATGATCACAGCGAGTTCGTAGGCGAACGTCGGATCATAAGACACGCAGTTGGGAATGAAAGAGGCATGCAGCTGACTCTGGCCATCTTGGTGTTGCAGGCCTTCGCCGTTTAGAGTGGTGCGGCCGGCCGTGGCACCAAGCAAAAAACCGCGTGCTTGGCAGTCCCCGGCAGCCCATACCAAATCGCCGACACGTTGAAAGCCAAACATGGAATAGAAAATGAAGAACGGCATCATGCTGACGCCGTGCGCGCTGTAGGCGGTGGCAGCAGCGATCCAAGACGACATGGCGCCAGCCTCGTTGATGCCTTCTTGCAGCATCTGGCCCTTCTTGTCCTCCCGGTAGTACATCAACTCGTCCGAGTCCTCTGGCTCATAGAGCTGCCCCACAGATGAATAGATGCCGAGCTGGCGAAATAAGCCCTCCATCCCAAATGTGCGTGACTCGTCGGGGACGATCGGCACAACGAATTTCCCGATTTCCTTATCGCGCAAGAGTGTGCTGAGAATGCGTACAAACGCCATGGTCGTCGACAGTTCACGTTCGTCGCTGCTCTTGAGTAAAGCTTCGAATGCGCTGAGCGGCGGAATCTTATGCGCGGGAGCATCCGTGCGGCGTTGCGGCAGATAGCCGCCCAACGCCATGCGACGCTCGCGCATGTAGGCGAGCTCCGGGGAGTTGGGCGCAAAATTCACATACGGCACATCCTCTAGCTTTTCATCGGGGATCGGGACGCCAAATCGATCGCGAAAGGCTTTCAGAGAAGTTGTGCCCATCTTCTTCTGTTGGTGCGTTATGTTTTGCGCCTCGCCGGACTCGCCCATGCCGTAACCTTTTATGGTCTTGGCGAGAATGACTGTTGGCTGTCCGACGTGCTTTACGGCTGCGGCATAGGCCGCAAATATCTTATGCGGATCGTGGCCGCCGCGGTTTAGGCGCCAAATGTCGTCATCCGTCATGCTCGCGACCAATTCAAGCAACTCCGGGTACTTGCCAAAGAAATGCTTGCGGACATAGGCGCCGTCTTTTGACTTAAAAGTTTGGTATTCGCCGTCCACGCACTCTTCCATGCGTTTGAGTAGCAAGCCGCTCCGGTCCTTGGCGATGAGAGGATCCCAGTATGACCCCCAGATCAGCTTTATCACGTTCCAACCGGCGCCGCGAAAATCACCTTCCAACTCTTGAATGATCTTGCCGTTCCCGCGCACAGGCCCATCTAGGCGCTGTAAGTTGCAATTAACTACGAACACCAAGTTGTCGAGCCGCTCGCGCCCGGCCAACGCAATACAACCCAGCGATTCCGGCTCATCCATCTCGCCATCGCCCATGAAGGCCCAAACCTTGCGGCCGTCCGTATGCGCTAGCCCGCGGTCTTGCAGGTAGCGCATGAAGCGCGCCTGGTAAATTGCGGTTATCGGCCCCAAACCCATCGAAACGGTAGGAAATTGCCAAAAATTTGGCATGAGCCACGGGTGTGGGTAGGAAGATAGCCCTTTGCCGTCAACCTCCTGACGAAATCCGTCAAGTTGTTGCTCGGTTAGTCTGCCGAGCATGAACGCGCGTGCATACATTCCCGGCGCCGAGTGGCCTTGAAAATAGACAAGATCGCCGTGCGACTTCTCGGAAGGGGCATGCCAAAAGTGGTTGTACCCAACGTCGTAAAGCGTCGCTGCAGAGGCAAAGCTAGCGATATGCCCACCGACATTAGTGTCTTTGTTCGCTCGCAGAACCATTGCCAGGGCGTTCCAACGAACGTAAGAGCGGATACGGTGCTCCAGCTCGTGGTCACCCGGAGAACGCTCCTCCTTGTGGGGTGGAATAGTGTTTAAGTAGGCAGTGGTCGCGCTGTAGGGTAGGTGAGCGCCGGAGCGGCGTGCTTTCTCTATCAGTTTCTCTAGCAAGTAGTGCGCACGCTCAGGTCCTTCATGCTCCAGCACGGCGTCGAGCGCATCGAGCCATTCCCGGGTTTCCTGTGGATCGATATCGGGCAGGGTGTCCATGGGCGTAGATCTTGCTTGTGGCAAAAAGACAACGGACTGATTTGTCAACGGCCTCGGTTCGAAGCCGAGCGGAAGCAAAAGTTTACCATACCCCTTCTTCTAAGAATGAGGAGGGTCACCTAAGAGCACCAGTAAAATTGACTTTTTTATAAAATTCAGGCAGTTTTGCGACTTTGGTAAGAAATCATGCTAACTGCCATCGCGAGTCTCACGTGGTTTGCTTTTAGTTTAAAGTGCGGTCGTGGCAAGCGTTGCCAAGCGCAACAACGGTGTGGTTGTATTTCTCTGTACGGTGAAATTTCCCTTTCTTTGATGCTGACAAAATAAACGAAACTTCTTGATGATGCGGATTTCCCAGGCACTAGAGATTGCCAGCTTGACGGATCCCGGACGCTTACGCAAACGTAACGAGGACTACGTCGCGGAACGCTCGGAATCGGGGCTCGTGCTGCTTGCCGACGGTATGGGAGGGTACAACGCGGGCGATGTTGCGAGCGGGATGGCAACGGATTTGGTCGCTGATGGGCTTGACCAAGACTGGCAGCAGGCTCGACTCGATCGCATGGACCAGGTGCAGGCCCAGGCGCTAGCGGCTGACCTTATTCGCCAACACGTGGCGCGGGCTAACAGCGCGGTTCATCAGGCCGCGCAACACACGCCTGAATACTCAGGCATGGGAACCACTCTCGTCGTCGGACTGTTCTTCGACAATCTGCTAACAGTCGGGCACGTCGGGGATTCGCGGTTGTACCGCTTGCGCGGGGATGCTTTAGATCAATTGACGCGCGATCATTCTTTGCTGCAGGAGCAAATCGATCAAGGCGTAATTTCCAAAGAGGAGGCGCGCTTATCTCACAACAAGAACCTGGTCACCCGCGCCTTGGGCGTCGACCCGGCCGTAGAAGCAGAAGTTCACTCGCATGTAGTGGTGCCGGGAGATGTCTATCTTCTGTGCTCCGATGGATTAAACGATATGGTCGACGACGAAGAAATTCGTCTGACGCTTTTGACCCTCAAGTCGAACGTGCAGCTTGCCGCACAGCACTTAGTTCAAGCCGCCAATGATAGCGGCGGGCGAGATAACGTATCGGTGGTTCTGGTGAAGGTGTTGAACGATTTTCAGGTTACGCGCAGCTGGTTGGTCAAGCTGAAGTTGTGGCTCAAGCGATAAGGTGCAAGTATGGCAAAGTTGATCCTAAGCGTTGATGGACAAGTGCTGAACGAGTTTCCTCTCGATAAGGAGCGCGTAACCATCGGGCGCAAGTCCGACAACGATATTCCCGTCGACAATCTTGCTGTGAGCGGTAAACACGCCGTCATTATCACGATACTCAATGATTCGTTTATGGAGGATCTTGGGAGCACGAACGGAACGTTGGTAAACGGCGCCTCGGTCAAGCGCCACTTTTTGCAGGATGGGGATGTAGTTGAGATTGGCAAGCACAAACTCAAGTACGTCAATGAAACCCCCTCCTCAACGACAGCAGAAGAGTTTGAGAAAACCATGGTGTTACGCAGACCGAGCGATTTGGCACCCCAGGTTTCGGCCGTCGACCGCGTTGCTAGTGAGACTCAGGTTGGCGCTCGATCGACAGTCACGAGCCGAACCGCCGTCGGTTCAAACGTGCGAGCTCCAAACGGTGGGGCAGCTCCTGCTGTCGCGGTTGCGCCGTCTGTCGGCATGGTTCAGGTTTTGAATGGTCAAAATGCGGGCAAGACCCTTGAATTAACGAAGTCGTTGACCACGCTCGGTAAGCCGGGTGTGCAAGTTGCGGTGATTACCAAGCGACCCAATGGTTATTTCATAACTCACGTTGAGGGAGCGAGTTTCCCGGTTGTGAACGGTGCTTCTGTGGGCGCCCAAGCCGCAGCGCTGCGGGAGAACGATGTGATCGAAATTGCGGGCGTCAAAATGGAGTTCTTCTTCAAGACCTAGCACTGCACACCATAGCGCTAAGTCGGTGCGCCACACACGAGGCGGGGGTTGGCTTGAAGCTGAAGGTCCTAGGTTGCGGCGGCGGCATTGGTGGTGAAGATCGCACCACGTGCTTCATGGTCGACAATGATGTGTTGATAGACGCAGGGAGCGGACTTGCTTGCCTAAGCTTGGAGCAAATGTGCGGGCTGGAGCACGTGTTCATTACACATTCGCATATGGATCATATTGCGCTCCTGCCGATACTGCTCGATTCGGTTGGCCATATTCGCGGACGGCCTATACGTGTACACGCACTCGAAGCGACGATCCGGGCCTTGCAGGAGCACGTATTCAATTGGCGCGTCTGGCCGGATTTCACCCGCATTCCCAGTGCAAGCCGACCATATTTGGAGTTCAATCCAATCTTGGTGGGCCAAACACTTGATCTTGATGGCAGGCGCGTGACTCCCATCTCGGCGAACCATGTGGTGCCCACCGTCGGTTACCACCTAGACAGCGGGGCAGCAAGTTTGCTCTTTAGCGGAGATACGACCGTCAACGATTCACTGTGGGATCGCTTCAATTCTTCGCCAAATGCCCGTTATCTAATCGTGGAATCCGCATTTCCTAACCGTGACCGATCGATCGCAGTAGCCTCTAAACACTATTGCCCATCATTACTCATCCCGGATTTGGCCAAACTGACTGGTCGGCCGGAGATATACGTCACGCACATGAAACCAGGAGAGACCGAGACGATTATGCAGGAGCTACGCGAGAGTCCCCTGGCCCTTAAGCCACTTTCGAACGGGCAGTTGTTCGATTTCTAGCGAGTATTAGGCTGTGTGACAATGTGTATCCCCCCAATTACTGCTACTAACCCTGTGATATTCTCAATGGGGCTTAGAATCTTTGAGATGTTGCGATGAGTGCTCTAGCTGAAAAAGAATTTGGTAGCGCTGAAGGCGCGGGCTCTCTGCAGGAAATAATTGCAAAAATTCAAGCTGCTCGTAGCTTTGACGAGAAAGTTAATGAGCTCGGACAGGAAATTTGCGATCTTTTCCGCGCCGAACGCATTACGGTTTATGCGCTGAGCGAAGATCGCCTTGCGCTTGTAGCGCGCGTTAAGACGGGTCTCACATCATTCCGCGACCTCAAACTTCCTATCACAGAGGCCAGCATCGCCGGCTTTGCGGCTTTCCACAAACGCACTCTGCATATCGCTGATGTTTACGATGAAGGCGAACTCAAGCGTCATAGCCCGCGCCTCAGCTTTTTGAAGGAAGTAGATAAGCGCACAGGGTACCGGACAAAGCAAATGCTGGTGGCTCCTGTTCTCGATCCTGAGGATCCAAAGTTATTGCTCGGGTGCGTGCAGCTGATAAACACGCGCGACGGCACGCCTTTCACGCAGAATTCCGTTGAGTTGGCGCAAGAGTTATGCAAAGGGCTGGCCAGCGTCTTGCGATCGCGCAGCAGTTCCAGCAAGTTGCGCACAAAGTACGATCAGCTCATTACAGATGGCGTGATCTCGGGAGGCGAACTAGAACTCGCCACGCGAACAGCGCGGCGGAAAGGGAAGGATATTGAGGAGATCCTGGTCGAAGAGTTTCAAGTAAAACCTAGTGCGATCGGCCAGTCGCTTGCTTCTTTCTTCGGTGTTGACTACGAGCCGTTTAAATCGGATCGGGTTAAACCCATGGATCTGCTAAAGACGATCAAGCGCGAGTATGCCGAGAACAATCAGTGGTTGCCGCTGGATGATTCAAAGGACGGTCTGATTGTTGTTACTCCCGATCCGGAGCGTCTACGCAGCTCGCAAATCGCCAAGCACGTCTTCCCCAAGCACAAGATCATATATCGTGTCACCAGCGGCATTGAATTCATCCAGACGCTAGAGCAATTCTATGGCGATTCAATGGGTAGCGGCAACATCGGCGATTTGTTGTCCTCCATGGAAGACGGCGAAGGCGAGGAACTCGCAGCGGTTAGTCAAGAAGAGCTGTCTGCTGCGTCCGAGAACGAACTGGTCAAGTTCGTCAACAAGATGATTTATGACGCATACAGCCAGAACGCGTCTGATATTCATATTGAACCCTACCCGGGCAAAAACAAGACGCTAATCCGTTTTCGCCGTGACGGGAGCTTGCTCAATTACATCGAGGTCCCTTCCAGTTATCGCAGTCCGCTGGTAACTCGCCTGAAGATCATGTGCGATCTTGACATCTCCGAGCGGCGCAAACCACAGGATGGCAAGATCAAGTTCAAGAAGTTTGCGCCTCTGGATATCGAGTTGCGCGTGGCTACTATCCCCACTGCCGGGGGGTTGGAAGACGTAGTCATGCGTATTCTTGCCTCGGGTGAGCCGCTGCCGCTGGACAAAATCGGTCTGTCCAAGGGCAACTTAGAAAACCTTAAGACCATCATCGCTAAGCCCTACGGCGCATTTTTTGTCTGCGGTCCAACCGGTTCTGGCAAGACGACGACTCTTCATTCGGTGCTGGCGGCGCTGAACGATTCAGAGACCAAGATCTGGACCGCCGAAGATCCCGTCGAAATTACGCAGAAAGGTCTCCGCCAAGTTCAGATGAACAACAAGGCGGGGCTTAATTTTGCGACCGCCATGCGCGCATTCTTGCGCGCCGATCCGGATATCATCATGGTCGGTGAGATGCGCGACAAGGAAACGGTCTCTATCGGAATTGAGGCCTCGCTAACTGGCCACTTGGTACTATCGACTTTGCACACGAACAGCGCGCCGGAAAGTATTATCCGCTTGCTAGATATGGGCATGGATCCATTCAACTTCGCAGATGCGCTCTTGGGCGTGCTGGCGCAGCGTCTAACCAAACGCTTATGTTCGAAGTGCAAGAAACCGCATGCAGCGAGTCCTGAAGAGATTAAGAGGCTCATTACCGAGTATTGCGAAGAGCTAATCAATTTGCCAGAGTGGAAGAAAGATCCGCAAGCAGGCTACAAGAAGATTTATGATGAATGGGTGAAGCAATTCGCCAACCAAAAAGGCGAGATCATTGTTTACGAGCCCATTGGCTGCGAAGTGTGCAACGGAACGGGCTACAAAGGCCGCGTTGGTTTGCACGAGCTCTTAGTGGGGACTGACGCCGTCAAGAAAGACATCCAGGGTCGCGCTCGCGTGGCCGATATGCTGATAACCGCGCTGAGCGAGGGCATGCGTACCCTAAAGCAAGACGGAATTGAGAAGATCCTCCAAGGCATCACTGATCTCGCGCAGGTCCGCGCGGTGTGCATCAAGTAGCGCTGCTGTGAGTTAAAACGGCAGGGCGCTTCGATCCGCGGTTGATCCAAATATCAGCGGCGCTTTTCCGATTTCTATCATATAAGAGATCGTCGCCCTCTACGCCACCGGCTTCTCCGTAGGGGACATCAGATCGAGGCACGCACGCAAAAATGTAACCTTGCCCCTTTGCGACGCCCTTCGTTGCTCGTTGATTCAGAATTGACTTGATACGCAGCACTATGTGGTAAGCGTCCGCCCAGCACCGTCGTTGAAGCTGTGAGTTAGATCAGGCGGCGAGGCGTTGCTCGGGTTGCAGCAGAGCGGCGACGTTCCAGGGAAGTAGTTCAGCGATGCGCTTGGCGGGGTGCTCGGCGATGTGCTCCAGCACGTGGGCAAGATAGGCTTCAGGGTTCATGCCATTCAGTTTCGCGCTGCCGATCAAGCTGTAGATCGCTGCGGCGCGCTCGCCGCCAGTGTCGGAGCCGGCGAACAGCCAGTTTTTGCGACCCAGCGCGCAAGCGCGCAGCGCACGCTCGGCGATGTTGTTGTCCATCTCGATCATCCCGTCTTCGCAATAGCGTGTCAGGGCTGCCCAGCGCGCTAAGCTGTATCGGATCGCGTTGGCGAGCTCGGATTTCTTCGACACGGTGGCGAGCGTTTGGCTGAGCCATTCGTGCAGATCTTGCAGCAGTGCTTTGGCGCGCAATTGGCACTGCTCTTTACGCACCTCGGGCGATTGGCCGCGAATGTCGCTCTCAATCTCGTAGAGTTGACCGATGCGTCGCAAGGCCTCGGCGGCAATCGGCGAGTTGTTCGCCATGAAGATGTCGTAGAACTTACGCCGTGCGTGCGCCCAGCACGCGGCCTCCAAGATCGGGCCTGGCTTTCGATCTTCTTTATAAAGCGGATCGAAGCCCGCATAGGCGTCGGCCTGTAGCACGCCGCTGAACTCGCGTAAGTGCCCCAGCGGATGCTCACCTTTGCGATCCGGCGAGTAGGCGAACTACACCGCCGGCGGGTCGGTGCTGCCGCTGGCGCGATCATCACGCACGTAAGTCCATAATCGCCCGGTCTTGGTCTTGCCGCGCCCGGGCTCCAACACCGGCACCGGCGTGTCGTCGGCGTGTAGCTTACCCGAGCGCAGCACGTAATCTTTAAGGGCTAGAGCGAGCAAATCGAGCAATCGCGCTGAGCTACCGACCCAATCGGCCAGCGTGGAGCGCGAGAGCTCCACGCCTTCGCGTGCATAGATCTCGCTTTGGCGGTAGAGCGGTTGGTGGTCGGCGTATTTGGCCACCAGCACGTGCGCCAGCAACCCCGGCCCTGGCAAACCGCGATCAATCGGGCGCTGTGGGGCCGGCGCTTGCACGAATACGTGGCACTGCGGACAGGAGAGTTTGGGGCGCACGTGGCGAATGACTTTGAAGCTCGCCGGCACGTAGTCCAGCACTTCACTGACATCCTCGCCGATCTTGATGAGCGCCGCGCCGCAGGTGCGGCAATTGCACGCGGGGGTGTGCTCGATTCTCTGCCGCGGCAAGTGTGCAGGTAGTTCGCGCGGCCTTTGCGTTGCCGGCGCGGTGGTCTGTGCAGAGGATGCCATTTCAGCTGGCGCTGGCTGGGCCGTCGACTGATTGGCCTCCAGGTCTTCCACCAGCAGTTCGAGCTGCGCGAGCTGCTCGCCGATACGCTCGGAGGAGCGGCCGAACTGCGTGCGCTTGAAGCGCGCGATCTGCAACTTCAGCTTCTCGATCAGCAGCGTGAGCAGCTGGCCTTCTTGTTCTTTTGCCGTCAGGGCGCCTTGCATTGCATCCAGACGCACATCGCGCTCGACGATCATCCGCTTGAGAGCTTCGATGTCGTCGGGTAACGTGTGCGTCTGCATACCGGTTACAGTACACGTGCGCGCGTGCGTCGACAATAAGAAATCGATTCTTACGTGCGCTTTTTTACGCTGCGTGTTGCGGGCGCCACGAACGTTGCGGCGCTCGCCAGTCGATGCCTTCCAACAGCATCGATAGCTGCGCTTGCGTCAGATGCACGCGACCCGATGTTGCTTGCGGCCAGACGAAGCGTCCGCGCTCTAAGCGCTTGGCGAATAGGCATAGGGCTTCGTCTGCATACCAGAGCAGCTTGATGCGATCGCCACGCTTGCCGCGGAAGACGAAGACGTGGCCGCTGTAGGGATCGTCCTGTAACGCGGTCGATACCAACGCGGCCAACCCGTCAAAGCCTTTGCGCATATCGGTGATGCCGGCTACTAACCATACGCGGGTGCTGCCGGCCAGTGCAATCATGTACTACGCGGCAGACAGGCAAGCACCACGGCGAGTTGCCGCGCACTAACCGCACCTCGCAAAACGATCCGCGCGCCAGCGTACTCGATCTCGATGCTGCCCGGGGCTTGCGCCTTCGGCTTCGCTGGTTCGACGCGTGTTGTGGCTGGCCTCGTCGCGACAGCTTCGCTTATCACCGGTAGCAGCACAGCGGGCGCCGCCGCATGGCTCTTCGTCACCGCCCCGGTCTTGCCGCGTTGCTTACGCTGGTAGTGCACGATCCATTTGCGCAGTAAGTTGGCATTGACGCCATTGGCTAACGCGCTCGCCGCCACCGACACACCGGGCTGTAAACACGCTTCAACCAGCGCGCGCTTGCCCGCTTCGCTGTAGACGCAGCGACCGTCGCCCTTGCGACCGGTGATCAGCCCTTCAATTCTGGGTGCCGCGCGTTCCTTCATATAGGTGTCCACCTTGCTGTAAGTGTCCACCATCGTGACAGCCTACCTACTCAGACTCAATACGGTATTCGGCGGACGCTTACACTATGTGTGACAGACATGCTGTTGTACCGACGAGGTAGGCTTCGAATCGTCGACCCGGTAAGGAAAGAAACCACCTGGTGACTTCTCTTTCTCGTTGTATATACGCCAGTCTCATCAGGTCATTGTCAATCGGCACATAGCTTCCCCGAGGAAACCACGCTTCCGATCCAAAACGGAACCCCAAAGATGTCGTTAGGAAACCGTATTGTGTCCGAATCGTGTCCTTGTCTCGCTCTATCAATCGCCTGATCCTGTCGGTATGTTCGCGTGGCAACGCAGATACGGAGCGATCTAAAGGAGTATCGCTAAGAGGCTTTGATCCCTTGAATAGCTGCTGAATTGCACGCTTGAGCTCACGCCGCATTTCTTCCCTATTACCCGCCTAAACCTCAACTTCTAAATCCATGCTGCCTTCTCAAGTCGTGAATCGCTTGGGAGTAGGCCGCCAGGTAGTCGTCGGGATTCTCAGTCAAGTCGGATGCGTGCTTCTCAAGGAACGAGAGAACAGCCGACACAATTCGGTGTCCATGTTTTGCTGCGTTCTGAAGTCGAATCTCCTTCGCCTCTTCTGGCGCAACGGCGTTCGCAAGTATGCCCAATACCAACTGGTCTTGATTTGAGAATGGTCCGGATACCAAAATATTCATACCCGAATCGTAGCGCTCACTCACAAACTCCAGTCGAAGGACGTTCGGTTTCTCAAACTCCTTCGCGTACTCACCGACCTTGGTTTGAACTAATCCAAGATTCTCAAAACGCTGACTTAACTGTCCGAACACAAGATCGAGTTCCGAGATCTTCATTTCATACCTCCAACTCTGTTCATCGTACCGTTTAGGGGGTTGTAGATGAATCCTTTAGATTCAAGATACTGAATTTCCCGGCCAAAGAACGTTAGGCTACCGTCTGCCTTAAAGATGTATCGATCGTCTGGTCTTGTGGCGAGTGCGATATCGTCTCCTCGTTTGATAGCCGCATCCAGGAACGGTTTGTTCACCTTGAAGCCTCCTCGGAAAGTTGAGCCGATTTCAAGTAGAGTTTTTCTGACGAAGG
>CADEHE010000025.1:0-4621 GCA_902826775.1 uncultured Pseudomonadota bacterium
AGGATGCGCTTGAGCATCCCTTGCATGTCCTCGCCGTCTGCCAGCGCCTCGCCAGCGCCTTGGATCGCACCGGCCGCGCCTTGCGTGGCAACGTCCTTGCCGACCTTGGTAGCGAACGCGGCTGCGCCTTTGCCGACCTGTGCGGCTGGCGCAGCGCCTACGCTCGCCATGTTGCCGACGTCGCCGAGCAGCCGCCCGAGGATGCCCTTGAGCATCGAGCCCTCGTCGGCGTTGCCCTTGCCGTCCGAGTAGTGCTGCTCCCAGTAGTTCGCGACGTCGCGCATGCCCTTGGACGCGGTGTCGGCCGGCTCGTCGGGCTCAGCCAACAGCTGCGCCGCGCGCGACTTCGGCTGGTCGTCGTCCTCTGCGAGTAGAGCTGCTGCCCTGCCGCCCATTACTGCACCGACCTGACTGCGGACTTGCCGCGCAGCCTTTGGATGTCCGCGTCGGTGCCCGTGAACTCCTCGGTCTCGCCGTCCGTGTAGGTGACGGTCACGGTCCGCGTGCCGCCGCCGCCTTGGTTGAACTTGGACTCAGCTTCCGGATCGACAGAGAACTTGATGCCGCCATCAGCTGACTCGCCGATCGGCTTTTCGTTGGTCGCACCGGCTGACTTGCCGCGTAGCCCGTACTTCGCGCGACCGCGCTCGATCAGCCCTTCCCACTCCTTGCGCGAGCCCTGGAGCTTGCCGAGCGTGCTGTCTCCACCGCCCAAGCTTTCGGGGAGAATGCGAGAAACATCAGACACGCCTGGCCCAAGCGTGGGGATCGACTTCGCCAGATTCGCCGCCTCGGTCGGTGAGATGACGCCGATGTTTTTCAGCACACCGAGCGCGCTCTCGACCTTGCCGCGCTCAACTTCGTACGCCGCAGTGACCGCACCGCTCTTCTGTCCAAAGCCGGTCTCGGTGCCGTTTTCCTCGCGCATCTGGATCATGCGATCGAGCGCGGGGAGAACGCCCGCAAGCGTGGCATCGTCTCGCCGAGACTTCTCGCGGATCGTCGGGTTGCTGCCGATCGGCTTCCACACCGCTTCGTCGGCCACCTCTGTGCCTTCGAATGGCATGAGCCCCGCGGCGAGCTTCTCCGCTGCAGCTTTGGCCGCTGGCGTCTGCGGCTTAACCGGATTCCCGTTCTCATCGGTCGGCACCCTGGGCTTGCCGGTGAGCGGGTCAACCGACCCGTCTTCCATGCCCTTGAGCGCGTTCTGCGCGAGCTTCTGCTTGAGCAGCTTGGTCGGGTCCGCTGCTGCTGCTCCGGTTGGAGCTCCATACTTCCCACCCTTGCCGTTCACGCCCAACAGCTGCGCCAACATCTCGCGCGTGCCGACCTCCATGTCGTTTTCTTTGCGCTTCGTGTCGAGCCGCACGCCCGCGCGTGCCTCCTCGATCAAGCGAGCTTGCTCGACTGGGTCTTTCGCATCCTCGGCCGCTTGCCTGGCTGCGATCCGCTCCTCTTGCGACTGCTGCAGCGCGAGTTCCTTGTCGCGCGCCTTCAAGCTGCCAGCGCGGTACTGCGCCTCCTGGTCGGCCTTCCAGCGCGCGAGCGGGTCGTCTTTCGCTGCCAGCTGCGCGTTGAACTGATCGACCTGCTGGTTGCGTTGATCGGCGCGCGCGTTGGCCTGCATCATCGCGCCGCCGTACTGCCCCGCGAGCGAGCCTGCGATCTCCCCGCGGTGCTTGCCGCCGCCGATCAGCGCGGCAAGGATGCCGCCCAGCATCGCGATGTCTCCGGCGCCGAACTGATGGCCCTGCACGTGATCGAGGTACTGCGGAGGCGCAGCTGCGGGCGGCGGCGTGTATCCGCCGAATCCACCACTCGACTGCGGCATGTACGGCGCACTGAGCTGCTGCTGCGCCGGCTGCTCCATCGACGTTGTGACGTCGTACGGCGCAGGCCCGCTGCCGATGATGCCGCCGAGCATCCTCTTGAACTCGTCGTCGTCGTTCGGATCGTTGATCATGGATGCGAGCCCTGCGGTTGGTTCGGGTCGTACTGGAAGCCCCACGGAAGTTGCGACCCTGGCGTGTAGCCGATGGGGGTAAACCCGGCCTGCGCTCCAACTTGTCCGGTTTGGATGGGAGCCTGGCCGCCGATGGCTGCCGCCTGTGCAGCATTACCGGCGCTGCTGCGACCGGTGTCGCGCAAGTCGAGCTGGCGATTGACGGCGGCCTGACCGAACGTGGTGTTATTCGCCGCGCGCGTCTGGTTGTTGCCCAGCTGCGTTTGGATGATGCCAGCTTTCGAGTTGAGCGCGCCGAGCGCGTTGTTGTCGACCTGCTGCTGCGCGCCAAGCCACTGGCCATTGAGGCCGGCCTGCGTGCCGACGGAGCTGTTGATCGTGTTGAAGTTGGAGTCCGCAACGCCCGTGTTCGCGTTGAACAGGTTGCCCTGGTCAGTCATGAAGTTGCGTCCGACCGTGTTGCCCGCGTTGAACACGTCGACCTGTCGGCCATACGCAGCGTCCTGCCGATTGGCAGCGAAGCTGTCGGCGAACTGCGACTGTTGCTGACGCTGGCCTTGGTTGTAGCGAGACATTGCGTCGCCCTCGGCGCGCATGTTGTTCGCCATCTGGCCTTGAGACTGCATCGCCCCGAGACGGCGATTCGCGTTCGCGTTCGCCATCACGTCGGCAGCCTGGCCGCGCGCGTATTCCTCGCTGAAGCCTTGCGCGCGAAGCTCGGCGTATGCTTGGTAAGCGAGCGATTGGGCTTGCAGCTGCCGGTTCGCGTTCTGCGTGGCGTTCGCCGCTCCCAGCTGCCCGAGCGTGCTCGCTGCACCAGCGTGTACGTTGGTGTACTGGCCGAGCGCATTCATCTGCGTGTTCTGGTTCTGCGCTGCGATGTTGTTCGCCTGCGCTGTCATGTTCGTGCTGATGGTGCCGTAGCCTTGCAGCGCATCCATCGCGCGCTGCTGCGCTTGGGCCAGCGCCTGCATGTCCTGAAGCATGCGGTTGCGGCTCGTCTGCTGTGCTGCGATTCCCTGGCGCGCGATCGTTGTACCGATGCCAGCTGTTCCGCGGCGAGCTGCGTCGGTTTCCAGCGCCTCGCGCACTCCACGCTCGTCCTGCTCTTGCTGCTGGCGCTGAAGCTCGAACATGAGCTTCTCTTGCGCCGTCACCCGCGGGTCGGTGAGCGCCTTCAGCTGGTTGCGAGCGTCGACAGCCGCCGCGTACGCGTCGGGGTCCTCTTGCCCGACGTGGATGTCCTTCGAGCCGTTTGCTGCAGCGAGTAGCTGCTGCATGCCGCCGATACTGTCCGGGTCGCGCAGCTTATCGAGCTCGCGGATGTCATCCAGCCGGACGTTGAGCGCGCCCTGCCCCGAAGCGGATAGTTCGCGCGCAGCTTGCTGTTGAGCCCAGATGTCGTCTGGGTTTGCGTAAGCTCGCGCGGCTTGGCTTTGCTGATCGAGCGACCCATTCGCGGCGCCTTGCAGCTGGTTGTACGCCTGCAGCTCGCGCGCGATGTCCGCGGGGTCGCTCTGCGCGTCGCCCACGTATGCGCTCGCGGTCATCTGCATCGGCGCGTTCGCCGCAGACTGCAAATTGCCGAAGTTCTGCATGTCCCAAGCGCCAGCAGCGCCGACCGCGTTGCGATAGTCGCCCAGAGCGGACGTCCGCATTGCGTTCGATGTAGCCGCCTGGCTCGCTACCTGCTGGCCCATCTGGCCGTTGATGCCCTGCAGATAGTTCGCGCGATCGCGCGACTGGTTGATGATCGGGTCGTAGCCCTCGAACATCACGCCGAGCCCGGTGTTCGCAGCATCAACCTGCGCGTTCAGCTGGTTGCGCGTCGCGCGCTCTTCCTGTTCCTGCCTCCAGAGCGCGTCCTGAAAGCCCTGGCCGCTGAGCCCGTTGTTCGTCCACTGCTGCTGCGGAGTCAGCGGCCTAACGCCACCGTTCGCTTGGAACGCAGCCTGCGACTGGAGGTAGTCCTGCGTGGTCTGCCCGTTGAGCGCAGCGATCCAATCAAGCTGACCGCTCCCCGCAGGCTGAAGCCCAGTGCTTTGCGAGGGCACAGTCGCATCGTAGAAGTAGCTGCCAAAGCCGTATGGGTCGTATGCCATCAGTACACCACCAGGAACTTGAGGTCGTACGATTTGCCCGGCTGCAGCGTCGCAGCGCGGTTGATCTTCACGCGATACTTGACCGCAGCCGTTGGCGTCATCTCGACGGTCCAATCGATCGAGCCCGTGTCGACTGCTTGCAGCGTGCCGGCTTGCCGAGCGTCAGCGAGCAACACGAGGTCGGGCCGGCGCTCGATCGCAAACGAGAACGGCTCAGACCAAACAGCGTTCTTGATCGGAACCTTGCCGCAGAGCGTGAGCTGCTCGCAGAATCCGTGTAGATCGCGCAGCGACTCACCGAGGTCCCGCTGCTCAGCAGGCCAAACGCGCTGGCGAAGCGACTTGAGCGCTGTGGTCATCGATTCCTCCGTCGATCGGTGTGATCGCGGTAGTCGAGCGAAAAGCCGTGAAGCTTGACGCGGTTGCCGCCCGCCGTAACCGTGAGCCCGACCTGCATGGTGTTGCCGATAGCCGGCGCGTTGCGGGGCACTTCGAACGCACAGCGCCCGTCAGCACCGGGCGTACGCGAGGAGCCCGCCACACCGTTGAACGTCGG
>CADEHE010000025.1:4721-8302 GCA_902826775.1 uncultured Pseudomonadota bacterium
CGCGTGGAAAGCGTAAAGCCGTCCGTGGGCTGCGAACGAAACACGTTGGCGCTCGCCGAGTACGGCGGAAGTTTGAGCGACAAGCACTCGAGGAGCAGGTTGTAGCTGGAGCCCGCCAGGCCGCTGACCAGGTTGTCCCATTCCTCAATGAACTGTGTCTGGACAGCGCCGCCATCCACGGAGTGCAGAATCACGTCGAACGCGCTGATCGCCACCGACGAGCCAGCCGCTGATGCAGCCGGCGAAATCGTAACCGACGAGCCGCCGACCACTGTGATCGTCTGACCAGTTAGCCCCGTGCCGAACACCTGCATTCCAGGCTTCAGCCAAGCGAGCTGCGACGTCGGAGACAACGTAACGGTGGTCCCGCCGTTGCTGTACGTCGCTCCGGTGAGCTCCACACGCCCCTGGCCGGACGCAACCTGAGCCGATGACATCGACGTCTCGGCGATACCCCAGAACCCTGTGGGCCGAACGAGGAGCGACGGCGTACGCGTGACACCGAAACCAAAGAGGTAGCCCTTGTAGGCAGTCAGCAACTCGACCGCTGGCGGAATCGATGCGGCGGCGGCTGAGCCCGCAATCGCCTGATTCGTATAGAGCGCCTCTCCTAGACTTGTATCTGGAGTGTTGTCGACGATCGTGGAGCTCGAGTTGGCGTCAACGTCGTCAGCCGTCAGCACGTAGGACGTGGCCTTGCGATACTCAGAACCAGCCTCCTCGCCGCGCTGAAAGTCAGCGTAGGCCGAGGCCACTCCACTTGGCTTTGACACCGTCCGATAAAGCTCGATCGTGTCGCCGACGTTGAACTGACAGAACCCGCCGCCGATCCCGAGCTTCACCACGACCTGCGATGCTGATGCCGTACCTGTGCCTGGGTTGCTGATGGCTGCAGACGGAGCGCTGACGATGACTTTGTCACCCACGGTGCGCTTGGCGATCGCCACATAGTGCGCGTACGTATTCGCCGCCAAAGCCACGCCCGTCACAGCCGTGATGTCTGAGATATTAGGCACCGGCATGCCAGCAGGCCGCGGCGTCGCCGTGAGCGTCGACGTAGGCGTGTACGTGTCCCACACGAGCACGTTGCTGTACGTGTTCAGGAAGATTTGCTGTCCAACGATCGCGTACGTGAAGCCCGGCTGCGATGCGACGGGGATGCTCTGCGTGAACGTTGTTGGGCCGCGTGCGAAGTTTAGGTTCTGTGCGCCGCCGAAAAGTTGCGCGCCGCTCGTCTGATCGAACCAGCAATACTTCCAGCCCGCGGTCACGTTGAAGACCACGAGCATGTACGGGCCAGGCGTTGCGATCAGAAACGCAGCGGTCGTGCCAGCGTCAGTCGGAATCGTCGCGCGCGTTGCCCACGACCGCATGTTCTCGATGACGCCGGGAGAACGCTCGACGCACTCCGTCATGCTCGAAAGCGCGCCCGCGGGAATCTGACCGAGCTTGTTAGGCTCGGTCACGATGCCAAGCGGCGTCAGTACGAGCTGCTGACTCATCTCAAGCGAACTCCGGGGCGACGAATGTGAACGCGCTGCTGTTGTCGCGAGGGCGAAGCAGATCGCCAAAGCGCTGAAGGTCCGGAACCACATAGGCTTGGCTGAGCTCGCTCGCGCGATCGGCCATGCCGCGCGCGGTTAGGATCTTTGCCGCCGTCGCATCAGCGAGTGAGCGGTGATAGTCCGCGGGCAACGGTGCCCAGTCGGTTTGGTCTGCGACTCGCACGACATCGCCGAGCGCGATGTCGCTCAAGTCGTTTGCTTCGGAGAGTCCGCTGGCATCGCTCGCGAGCGTGTACGTAAGCCCGCCGCCGCTGATTGTCGCAGCGCCGTTCCACTGCACCTTGTGCCACCCGCCGACGCGGATGATGTCGATCTGCAGCGTGCCGGATGGGCTACTGGTCGACCCATCCTCTGCAACGTTGGAAATCACCCCGTTGATCGTCAGCGCCCGTGTGCTCGGGTTGATCGCTGTGATCGTGCCGACGGGGGTCCCGCTGCCAAAAACCTGCGACAAGCAAATGCGTGACGGCCGCACCATGTAGTGCGTGCGCACCACGTAGCCGCCCGTGGTCGTAACCGGAGGCAACAGCCACCAGTTCTCACCGCGGATAATCTTGCGCGCAGGCGCGTCGAGCGGCGAAGTGCTGTAGGACGTGTACTCATAGCGCAGCGCGTCGGCCTCGCTGAGGTCCTGCATAGGCCACCAGTCGACATTGCCCACGGCGCTGATTTGCTGTCGCATCGTGGTCCCCATGACCGCGCGCGCCGGCAGTCGATAGCTGCGCTGGTTCGCGATCAACGGCGTGTAGTCGGTGAGCTGCCAGACGCCTTGGTCGGCTTCAACGACGGCGCGCGCGTAGAGCTGCGTCATCACATCGTTGAGATCTTCGAGGATGATTGCGTCGGTGTAGTTGACGTCACCGTCCGCGATGAACGCGCTGCGTCTTACGCGCTTTACCAGCTGTGTGCCGTCGAGCGTGCTCACAGCGTGAACCCGTACCTATTGCGCCGAGCAGGGTCGTAGCCGCCTGCTTGCGAGTAGAGCCCGCCGCCGCTGAGTAGGTCGTAGTCAGATGGCTGCAGCTGAAAGCCGCCAGGCTGGCTGACTGCTGTTTCGACATTCGGCACGTCGGACGCGCGGATCTGCGGCGTTCGCACGCCAGAACCTGGCGCCGAGAGATCGTATCCCGCTGCACGTTCAGCAATGCCAAGGCCTGTATCAGCGAACGTTTGATCAAGGCTGCCAGTATATCCGCCAGGCTTTAGCGCTTGGCCCGCAATGCCTTGGGCGAGCGCCGAGCCCGCACTGATGTAGCCGTTCGTGCGCGTTGCATCGGCTTGGCGAGCAGCTGCCGCGCGCTCGAGGTCGGCGCCGTTCTGAATCGCGAGCTTGTCCGCCCACGGCTGCAGCGCGTACGACTCGCTAACCCCGCCGTGTCCGCCGTGCCGCGAGGCAATCGACGCCGCCGCCTGGTCCTGCTGCTGCTTGTGGAAGCCGATCGCCTGTTGGCGCATTGCCCACTGCTCTTTTTGCTTCGTCATGTCGTTCGAAGCGCTCTCGTTCTCCGATGCGGAGATTTGAGAAGCTGCGATCGACGCGGCTGCGATGATCCCAACGATGATCAAGTCATCGATGCCGATCACGTCGCACACCGTCGCTGACGCACACGGCTCGTGTACGCCGCATGCGAATAGATCGTCGTTGGGATGGAGCATCGATCAGTAAGTCGGGCCCTGGCCCGGCCCTCCGGTGATGCCGCCTGGTTGCTGACGCTGCCCGAACATCTGTGCGAGCTGCTGAATGCGCCCTTGCAGAGGTCCGCCTTGCGGTGCCGCTCCTGGCTGCGGCATGCCCTGCGCTGCTTGCGGTCCAGCCCAGATCGGCGGAGTGCCTCCCGGCTGACCTTGCGGAGGTGCAGCGGGCGCTTGTCCAGGCGGGTGCATGCCCATGCCGGTCTGGCCGAGGCGCTGCATCATCGGATTGCCCTGGAAACGCTGCATGAACTGCTGAGCGAGCGCTTGCCAGTTGGGCATGCCGCCCTGCCCTTGACCCTGGCCGCCCATGATGCCGCCAGG
>CADEHE010000025.1:8402-30434 GCA_902826775.1 uncultured Pseudomonadota bacterium
CTTGTTGGGCTGGTAGAAGAACGGGCTGAAGTTGCTCATGCAGCGGATTTCAGAACCCGCGTTGCCCTGCAGTTCGAGGAAGAACCACTCGTTACCCTTGCCGCGGAACGTCAGCGGCGAAGAACCAACGCGCACGCCCTTCGCTTCGTTGCCCCAGAAGACGGCTGTGCCGTACTTCATCATCGGGTCGAGCATGATGCTCAGCGGCCCGCACGGGCTCTTGAACACGATCTCGTTGACGCCGACCTGATCCATCTCGCCCTTGGGCCAATAATGGTTCTGGCTCGTCATCTCTTCTTCGATGTCGGCGAACACCGGAGCAGCGACCCACAGCTTGCCGCCTTTGCGGATGCCGGTCGGGTACATGCGCGCCATCAACGACTTGAGCTTCAAGCGCGTCAGCGTGCCGGTCGTGGTGATCTGAACCGGCTTCCAGACTTGATAGAGCGCGGCGTTGATGCCGTCCTGGATGCCGGTGTTCTTGAAGCGCGAAACGACACCGGTGCAGCTGTTCTGCGCCCAACCAGCAGGCACCAAACGCCGGTTGTACATGTTCGCGAGCGTGGTCGCGGGGCCGGTCGTGGTCTGCTGGTTGCCCGTGGTCGTGGCGACAAGCGTGATGTTCGGCGCGCGCCCTGGAGCCGTGGCTGCGTTGTAGTCTGGGTTGATCGCCGCGACCGTGACGTTGTTTGCGATCAACGTCGTGCCCGCGGAGTCGTACACGTCGACGAGTGCGTTGAGCATGCGAGCCCAAACGCCTGGCGCCCACGTTGCGATCGTGATCGGAACCGTGACGCCCGGTGAGCCCAAGTTCGTGCCAGACCCGTAGTTCGAGTCGGTAACGCCGATGTCGTCGGCGATCGTCGCGCCGGTTCCAGGGCCGTAGTGCACGGCAACTTCGCCGTAGAACTCGCCCTGCTCCATCAAGTCTTTGGTCTTGAGCTCGAACGCGTCTTTGAACGCGTTGCCGTTGCGCTTGTCGCCCGTGCCGTTGCGCGAGCGCAGCATCGCGTCATACGGAATGCGGCCGTTGTAGAGCAGCGATGCTCCGTCCAGCGACGCTTCCTTCATGACGCTGTTACGCGCGTCGCGGATCGCGAACGCGGTCCCGCTCACGTCAGCAGTCTGGCCTTGCTCGGGCGAGACCTTGACCGGGACGTTGAACGTGCGGCCGTTGCGAGACTCTTTCGAGACGAACGGCAGCGCCGCCGTCATCGAGTCAGAGTTCGGATGCGGATCGGTGTAGTCGCCGTAGACGACCTTATAGTTTGGTAGCCACTCTGAGAGGTTGGACACTTGAACACCAGCAATCGGTTAGGGGGTTGCCCTGGCCTCGATTTGCCGGTGTCTGACTGTCGCTCTACATTCGCGTGGCCTAATCCGTGCGCTGCACGGGGGCTGCTTTTGAGCCGTCAGGCGGTTCTTCGCCTAGGTATCGTTACTCAACAATAATGGGAGACTGTTGACCTGTGGTCAACGATGATTACTGCCCGAAGATGTGCACTCGGTACGTGCCAGTTATCCCGGTGAGCGTTGACCCGTTGGGACCTGCGATCTTGACAAACCTCGGCCATTGACCAGCAGACCACCCTGTAGGCGTGGCGACTCGGTAGAGTTTTTGGCCGGTCGTCTCAACTCGCCAGACAACGCCGCTATCCAAAGCAATGCCGTCGCCATCTTCTGAGTTGTTGCCAAACAGGTAGGCGTAGGCGTCGAAGGGGGCACCGACCGTAAGCCCGGTCATATCGTAGTGAACAGTCAGGTAGGAGACACCTTGCATGTCGATCCAGCCCGCCTCTACCATGTCGACCCCGTTGACGACCTTCACGTAGTCCTGCACGTGACAACATTTGCTTCCAACAATCATCGATCACCTCATCGAGTTTTGATGCTGTAGCCGTAGCTGGAGACCGACAGCTGCATTGCGCCGCCGCCAGCTCCGTAAACAAACCGTGGCACCACGTACTCCGGCGGGTTCACGAGACGGACAAGCAGCATGCCGGCTACGCCGGTTGTCGCAGCGATATCGATCTGCGCGTTGGCAGCGTTGATCGTCCATCCCGTCGGGAGCTGCGTTTGCTGAACCAGCTGCGTCGTGGTGACGGACCCAAGCGTGCTCGTGCTGAGCAGTGGCGGCGCAACGGCGGCCGAAGATAGGTCGCCCTGGCCATCCGGAGTCCCAGCAAACACCACGCTACTGAGCGTGGTGAACGCCGCTGGCAGCGTCAGCTTGATCCAAAGGTGCAAAGACGTGCACCCGGACGCGTCGATCACCTCGCCAACCGTGCTGGCTGGACCAGCACCGAGAAAAACCTTGCTGTGAGAACTCATACGCCGAACCTCTCTCCAAAGCCTGCGGCCGTTCTGTCGACCTTGCGCCGGCCGTTTGTCTTGTTGGCGGTGGTCTGGAACCTGCCGCCGTCATCGCGCTTGGGCGGCGCGTTGCCTGCGGGCGCGCGCCGGCCGCTCACCTCGGGCTTCGCCTTGTTTTGCTTGTCGTGCTGCCCCTGGGCGATGCGCTGCATCTTCCGTTCGCGCTCGGCGACCGTGCGCGCGGCCTCGGCCATCGCTTGCGGGAGCGGGTAGCCCTCCTGCCCGAGCTCGGTCAGTTCGTTGACGAATGCCAAGCGCAGTTCGTCAGTGACGCGCCCTGCGCCGGCAGCCTTGAGCGCGCTCCCAAGAGTGCGGTCTAGGTTCTGGTTGATGTAGTCGCCGGCCTGACGCGTGGGCTCGTCGACCTGCGGCGCGCCTTGCTGACGCGCCTGCTGCAGTTCGCGCTCGAGCTGAGCGACTCGAATCCGCTCGCGCTCGCGCTCGGCGTTGACCTGCTTCTCGAACCGGATGCGCTGCTGCTCGTGCGGCGGAAGCTCCAGGAACGCGTGGGTCTCTTTCGCCCACTTCAAGTGCAGAGCTTCGAGTGCCGGGCCGCAGCCCATCACCATCAGTCCGTGTTCGAGCTCGTTCGGATTGCCGCGCCACGCGTTGGTGCGCGCTTGCTCGATCTGGATGATGCGGTTCGAGGTCGCCTGCACTTCCTTGGCCTTCGTCATCTCGCGCGAGAACCGGGCCTCGCGCATGACGTGGCCGCCCATCTCGGAGATACGCAGCTTCGCGGGCCCGTTGACGGTCTCGACTTCGAGCTCAAGATCGCCGATCGCTTGCAGCAGTTCGGGCGTTACGCGCTTGCTCTTGAGCGACTCACGGAACGCCTTGAACGGCGCGCGCAGGGCCTCTTCTACGGGCTGAGCCGTCGGGTCGTCCGCTTGCTCTTCCTCGGACTCTTCCTCGTCGCCCTGGTCATCCTCGTCAGGGGAATCCGGTTCATCGGACTCCTCGGCCTCTTGGATGTCCGCTTCGTCGATCTCCGAGACGTCATCGTTCTCCGTCGTGTCGGGCGCGTCGTTGCCTTTGGCCTCGAGCGCTGCGGTTCGGGCCGCGACGACTGCATCGAAGTTCGCGGCGGTTGCGGTCGGGATTGCGTCGCTCATTGCGGGGCCTCAGGAGGTTGCGCGGGTTGGGGCTGCTTAGGCTGTCCGCCCGCTTGGTTCGGATCGCCGCCCATGGCGTCAGGCGGTGGCTGCTGGGGAGCGCCACCGCCTTGCTGATCGGCGCCGGGCTGCATGCCCATGCCGGGCGCGCCGCCCATCATCATCGCGAGGTCGCCCGTGGGCGTGCCCGGCATCGGTGGTGGCGATGGCATCCCGAGCAGCGCGTTGGTGCGCGGGTCGCTGTTCATCTGCCAGATCTTCGTGTGCTCGAGCATGTGTTCGGTGATCGCTCGCTTCTGCGCGTCGTACTTGCCGGGGATCGGCTGGCCGGGCACAGGCTCGCCTGTCATCGGATCGACAGCGGGCTGACCAGTCATCGGGTCGGTTGGCGGTGGGCCGATGATCGTGGGGTCTGCCGCTTCCAGCTTCATGAGGTCAGCCTTGTGCTGCTTCATGTGCTTGATCGGGTCGTCGATGACCGAGACCACGGTGCGCTTGCCTTGCAGCAGCAGCTCGGTCTCAGCGATCAAGCGCATGTCCTCGCTTGAGTCTTCGTCGTCGAGCCCGGACCAGTCGCCGGTTTCGAGACCGCGGCGCACCGCGGCTTGCTTGTCGGGCGGCACCATCTGAATCTGCTGCCAGTATTCGAAGCGACCGGCAGGCGAGCGCATCATCGAACTGATCGTCTCGACCTCGATGTCCTCGATGCCCTTCAAGCCCTGCGCTGCGAAGCTCTCCCAGTACGGGCGCGAGCCCGAGCCAGTCACCTTGATCAGGAACTCGCCCTTAGCGCGTGTCTGCGCGAGCTTCAGCGAGATGTTCGCGACCTTGCGCTCGCCGTCGTCGAACGTCTGCTGATAGTCAGAGACGAAGTCCACCGACTGCTGATTGAACAGCGCAGCCATGGTGCCGCTCTTGATGTTCGCTTGCGGGTCGCCACGTCTCACAGCGTTCTGCTGCGAGACCGACTCCATGCGCCGGTGCATGTAGTTGAGCAGGTCTATGGCGTTGTCGAACTTCGGCGGCATCACGTACGACGGGACCTTGTCGCCGCCGTAGTCGAGAACGTTCAGGCCTTTGCGAGCGCCTTCGAGGTTGATGCCGGAACCCTTGGGATTGGCCAACCACGCACGACCAAACGCGCGCGCGTTGCTCATCCAATCGCTCGTCACGTTGTCGATGCCGCCTTGGATCGGCACGAGGTCGCTCGCGTCGGAGTACCCAACGTTCGCTCCGATGTACGGCGCAGGCAGGAACATCACGACCGGCAGCTCACCGTCGAGCTCGGCTGGCAACGGCCTGTCCCACAGCGGATCGCAGCCCTCTACAAAGCCCATGTAGCGACCGTCTGGAGCATCTGCGGTTGGCCTCAGGTAGAAGTGGTGCAGCAACACGCGGTCTTCGTTGCCGCTCATGTTGCCGAACACGTTCGCGCCGAACAGCCGCTCGCGCGAGTACTCGTCGTTGCCGCCTTCGAGCGAGCGCAGATCGTCAGCGTGGTCTTCGAAGAGCTTTGCAAGCTCCCACTTCGACCGCGGCTCGGTTGCTACGATCCACGGCAGCTGCTCTTCGTCGAGCGGGTCGTAGTAGCACTCCCACATCGACCCGATGTCTTGCGTCGGCATGCCCGTCTTGACGTCGACTTCCTTCGTCACGTCCTCGGTGACCGGGATGCCCATTGCGCCGACGACAGGCTGACCGCTCTCCTGGTCGACCATCGGTTTTTGCATCGTCTCGCCGGTCTTCTCATCCTTGACCGGGATTGTCTCTTTCGTGCGGTCGCCGGCTTCCTTGTCCCAGCGCACGTGCACGTAGCCGCCGCCCATCACCACCATGCGCTCGAGCACACGTCGACGCTTCGACTGCGTCCACGTTTTATCCATGATGTGCTGGATGCCGCGATCGAGCGTGGGAATCGCCGCGAGCGTCTTTACGTCGGTCGTGCGCGTGGTCGATTTGAACGCAGGCTTGGGCCCGAGCGCAGTCTGAATCTGCTGACGAAGGAACGAGCGAAAGTCGTTGATCTTGACCTTCGTGTATTCGCGCTCGTCACCAACGCGCGACAGCTTCGGACTCGCGAACTGTCCCGGCACAGCTGAGTCGGTGCCGTAGTAGCTCGACCAGTTCTGCTGCCACATGCCCACGATGCCGCTCGTGCGCATCGCGTTGAAGTACTCGGTGCGCTTATCCAGCAACGCGGTCGCGCACTCGGAAGCTTCGCGCAGATACCAAGGTAACTCGGAGTCGTCTTCGAGCTCCGGCTGCACTGCGAGCGCTTGGCCTACGCCGTCCATGTCATGAGCCCCACGTCAGCCGGAGCGTGCTGTTGTTGTCGCCGTGGTGCGTGCGCGCGAACACGCCATAGGGCGCGGTGCTCTCACTAACGGCGTTGATGAATCCGGTGCGATCGAGCGAGCCCATCAGCAGGTCGCTGAAGCCGTCAGCTGCACGGCCAGCGCCGCTCGCGCTGGTCCAGAACTCGGATACGCGCACGGGCCTGCACTCGTGCAGCTCGGCGGTGAAGTCCTTACCGTCCAGGTGCTTGGTTTTCCTGCGCTGCTCCGCCGCGTCGAACTCCTCTTGCAGCAGAGGCGTGCGCTCGTCGGCGTGGCGAACCACGGGCACGATCACCATCTCGCTTGTCAGGCGATCGAGGGGAATCATGTAGACGATTGGCTTCTCGGCCGCCTTGCCCCATGCCTTCGCGACCTTCGCCTCGTACATGTCGTCCATCGCGAGGTAGAAAATGCGCTGTTGCACGGCTGGTTGCTGGGCTCGTGCTGATGCCGGCTGGTTCATAGATTCCCTCTGTTCATGAGCGCGCTCTTGATGCTGCTCAGGTCTTCACTGGTGGTTACGGCAGCGCTCTCCCAATCGGCGCGCGCCTGGCTGACTTCACGCAGCGCTTGCTCTGCACGAGCAGCTGCCGCCGTCAGCGTCACGTCTTTGCTCTCTTGCGCTTTGATGAGCGCGTACTGCTGGACCGATCGGTAGCCGAGCCACGCGCACCAGCTCACAGCTGCGGGCCAGGCGATCGCTTGGAGGGTGAAGACGAGCCAGCTCACAGCCAAGCCTCCAGCTCGCTGACGCCGCGGTTGCTCGTGGGCTGCCAGTCCTCGGGGATGTGCATCACGTCGGGTTGATGCCGGTCGATGAACTTTGGCGGATACGGATCGACCGAGCGCAGCGCCTGCACCATGCGCCACATGTAGATAAGCATCGCGATGCCGTCGAAGTGCCCGAAGAGCGACGCCTCGGGCTCGTCGATGTAGCGAGCCCAGTCGGTGCGGTTCTTGTTCCAGTGGCCCGATTCGAGGTGACGAATCAGCCCGAGACACCGCGGGTGAATCTCGATCTTGTCGAACTTGAAGGCGTCGCGCAGCGCATAGCTCGCAGCTTCCGCGTCGTCCTTCTCGGTCGTGCACATCGGAATGCCGTGCTCGTGGTTCAGGTCAGCGATCAAGCGCGCGCTTGTGTCCGACACGCGCAGCACGGGGTTCGGCTGGAACTCCTGGCCATCCCACCAGCACAAGCCCGAGGGCTTGGCCAGTCCGAAGCCGTCAGACTGGTGCGGCGCCTCCTCACCCGACAGCACGCGCAGAATGCGCTCGCGCTCCTCTTTGGGCGTGCCGAGGATAAACCGCTTCTTGTTGATCGCCGCCGCTTCGCCGTAGAGCTCACGCTCGCGCGAACGCATCTCGTCAGCCACGATCGATGTCGTGGTGTTACGACCGTAGAACTCTTGCTCAACGCAGAGCTTCGCGCGGCGTGCATCCCAGTAGCCCCAGCCTGCGAAGTACAGATCGAGGATGCCGTCGTCCTGCGCCATGATCGCAAGCGCGTGCTCGGGGCGCTCGAACTCCTTGACGTGACGTGCGCGGTCGAACGTCGGCACAATCACCTTGCCGCGGTCGCGTGTGCGCTTGCCGTTGTACTCGCGCTCTGCGTCGTCCTCGTTGATCGCCTTCGCCGAAGCGAACATCGCGCGCTTCTGCTTGTCGGTCAGCGCCGTGTTCTCCCACATGGTCATGAACACGTAGGCTTTGCGACGCTCGCAGTCGGGCTTGAAGACGCTGTCGAACGGGTGATTCGGGTCTGCCGGCGCGCTCGATTCGAGGATGCACGTCGCGCGTTCACGACGCGAAAACTGCGGGAGCAGAACGCTGTTCACCGCATAGCGCAGCTTTGGAACGAACGCGGCCTCGGAGATGTTCGCGCCAGCGAGACCAGGCCCGCGGTGATCGTCCGGATTCTCCCAGCCTACGAGCTTGATGCGCGTGCCGTTGCTCGGGAAGTAGTAGCCGGCGCGCATGCCCCAGCGCGACGACACGAACTGAGGCGCTATGTCGTCGGGAAAGTCGACGAACAGGCGCGCCATGGTCGGGATAACCAGTTCCTTGAGCGCAACCTCGGTCGATGCGCCCACGAGGAACTCTTCGTCGGCCCACGCGGGACTCAGTGCATCCTCAACACGGATGCCGCTCGTGCAGAACGTCTTGCCGACCTGCCGCCCGCAGTCGACTTGGAACACCTGGTGGATGCCCCACTGCTCCTCGGGTAGCTCGTCGAGCTCGCTGAGCCGGCGCTTCTCCCAGTCGCGATAGGGGTCGTAGATGCGTAGCTGGTGATCATCGAACTTGTGGCGCAGAGAGCCGGCGCGGATGAGCGCGTGTTCCTTCTCGATGCGCCTGACGTCCTCGACCTTCATGCTGCGGTCGGCCCTTCGTCTTCGGTGAGCACGAACGGCGTTGCGTCGGTCGGTTCGACGACGCCGTGCTCGAGACTGAGCAGGACCTCTGCGTCCTGCGCCTGCTTCGCCTTTTCGAGGTCGCCCAGCAGCACGGACTCCGCCGCTGTCAGCGGGCAACTCTCCGGGCCCACCCAACGGAACGTTATCTCCGGCTGGCCGTCGAACTTGCAGCGGATGATCGCGAGCCGCTGTAGCTCATACATCAGGTCGATGCGGCCTTCGTTGTTCGGGTACTTCCGCCACTTGAGCTTGTGGACGGGCCAGCCGCCTTGCATGCCCTCCCACACGAGCTGAGACATGGTCCGCTGCAGCCGCTGCTCGAACTCGAGCACAGCCTCGGGCTTCGTTCCGACGTTGCAGCCAGGGCAACGCTCGGGGGGCCTACCCTCGACAGTTGCCTTGTACCCGCAGCGCCTGCAGCTGATGTCCGTCTTACGCATCAGCGCTCGGCGGCTGGGTGATGTCGGTGCCGTCCGCCGCGGTGACCGTCAGCGAGCCGGCCAGAACTCCGCGCATGCGCGGCTCCGGCGCTGCTAGGCCGTGCGCCTCCAGCATCACGTGCGCTTGCGATGTCTCCGCGACCTGCGCATCGTGCGTGTTCATCGCGTTCTCCATGTGCTGCAGCACGGCCGCGATCTCCGCCGCTGGCAGCGTCGGGCTCACGAGGATGTTCACCACGTGAGGCGGGGCGACGCTCACGAGGTTGATGACCAGCGTCCCGTTGCCCAGCGTGCTGATGTTCCAGTGTCTATCGCTCATGCTTCGCTCCGAAGTTGCTTGATCAGTTCGGTCATCGCCGCATGCACGGGCAGCGACACCTTTTCCCCGCGCTTGGCACGGCTGAACGAGGTTCGGGAGCAGGGCGGCACCACACGCGGAAGCAGCTTCTCGCCGGAGTAACTCTTGCGCTCGAGCAGTGCCCGCAGGAACGCGAGGTCATCAGGCGCAAGCGGCGCTGCTCCTCGTGAACTCGGCGGGCCGAGGTGCTTCAGCGGGCGTGGTTGCCCGTACTCGGCGCAGTTGGGCGTCGGCTTGCCGCGTGGCATCGCTACTTCGCGCCGTCCTTGAGCACCTTGTCGATCTCGCTCTTGATCGGCTGGTCCTGCGCCTCGCGTATCTGCTCACGGGTGAGCTCGCTGCGCCTGACCTCGAGCGACGCCGCAATGCCTGCGGCAATCGCCGCGCGATTCACGTCGGGGTCGTCGCCCAGAGCTTCGCGGATGCACTCGCTGATGCTCGCGGCCAGCGCCAGATACGCCATCTCGCTCCGGTCGCCGACCTTGGTGAACTTGGCCAGTTCGTTCTGCGAGCACGCTGCGACCTTGGCCGCGGTCACTGCAGTCGTGGTGACCTTGGTCGCCGTGTCGCTGGCAAGCAGACCGCACGACGGCGCGAACGACACGCCTACGACCAGGGCAGCACACAGCACAACCTCAGCGAGCAGTTTCAGCATGGTCTTCTCCCGAGTCGGAGTCGTCCGACTCAACAGGTGGGTGCGGCTTGATGATCGGCGTCGTGTCCAGCTGGCATTGGCTCAGCAGGAACGGCGGCACCACGCACAACGCGAGCGCGACAGACGCGTAGAAAACGTTGAGTGCTCTGCTGCGCTTCTTCGCCATAGGTGAGCCGCTGGCCGAGCCGAGGTCATAGGGGGGACTAGAGCGGGCCCGGCAGCGGCCTGACGTTGCGGTACGAGGCGCCCCGTCCGACCAAACATGACGCATGCGTCATCCTTGAGTCAATACGCTTGTCACAAGTACCGATTGTCATTGTCCGAAAACGACTAGTTCGACCACTAACCTAGCGTGACTCCACGATAATCGTTCAAAAGTGCCGGTCGGATGCCGCGCTCGACAAATGACGTTTGTATCGGCAGGCTGCTCAGGCGCGAGCGAGGCCAACCGGGGGGACCGGGCGGCCGCGGCGCCAAAATCCTGCGAATCGCTCGCAGCTTGCTACGGCATCCGACCGGCGCACCGAACCGAAAGCCCGGCGAATCGCGCGATGGCACGGTCCTCGCAATCTATAAGAGCAAGCACCAGCTCTCAGAGATCGCTGCTCACCGGCCGTTGCGTCGCTCTGCCTGCTTCGCGAGTCGTATCTCTTCCGAGATCTTCGCCAGGTCGGTCACGGTCGCGATGGCTTTCGGCTTAGAGGAGCTCGGCTGCGGCAGCTTCCCCTCGCTCACCATCTCGATGATGTCCCGGGCGGCTGCGAGGGCGGCGGCGGCGTTCCGGTTCTTCAAGTTGGGAGTCATCACCGACTTGTAGACGGCCATGGCCATCGTCACGAGCTTGAGCGCTTCGGTGCGGATGAGGTCCTTGGCCTCGTCGACGGTCAGAGCCCCCTGGCCCCCGGGCTGCTCCGACTCGTCCCCGGGCGCGGCGCCGTCGGTCGGTAGGTCAGTCATGCAGGCACAAGGTATCACTCTCCGCCCTCCGCTGCATCTCTTGACGTTCTGGGGGACTCAGCGATCTCGTGCTGGCATGACCATCGCCGACAAAGCTCGAGCGCATCACCTGTGGTCGGACTACGTGCTCGCAAGAGACGTAGGCGATTCCGAGGCGGCAAACGCTGCCTCTCACGCAATCGCCGTCGACCTGGGACTCACAGAGCGCCAGCGCGTCTCGAACCTCCCGAAGGCTGCAGCACAGCGGGGCACGCGCGGACGACCACGTAAGCGCCCACGCTGTCCGCATTGCGGCAAATAGCAAACGCCCGGGGGAACCATTCCGCCCGGGCGTTTTCGTATGCGCTCGCAACAGGACAGCGAGCCGCTACTATGTGACGTGGGCTGTGGGCCTCGAGCTTCCAGGTTTAGGCTTGGCGGCGCTTGAGAGGCCCATGGTCTACTCACGCTCCTTCCGCGCCGCGTCGAGGTCTGCTTGGGTGATGTCGGCGCTGTGAAGCTCCACCAGCAGCGGCGACAACCTGATAGCCACCTCAGCGACGACGAGGCCTGGAACGTTGTAGTCGTGCGCCCATTCCTTGAAGCGCCCAGCAACGTTGGTCACGTAGTGGTCGTAAAGCATGTCGTCGTGCTCGACCAGGTCGGGGTTCCCGACCGCCAACATTGCGTACCGCTTCTCGCTCCGGTCGTGTTTTTCCTCACATACTCCTGGATGGCACGTGATCGCATACGCCACAAACTTCGTGGCGCGATGCGGGTTCTCAGCCGTCGCCCTCATGAACCACGACATCCAAGCGTTGTTGAAGTCTTCGATCTCTGATTCGCATAGGTCACATTTCATCGGCGTCTCCTCAGTTTGTTGCATGCGGCATGGCACGCCGCCCACTGCGTTTCCACTCTTCCTGGCACCGGGCACATGTCGCACGGTGCGCTGCGTCGCTTGGCACGTGGATGAGCGCTTGCGGAGCAGGGCATAGCTCCGGCTCGCACTTGTATCTGACCCACATCTTCGGGTCGCTCGTGGGCACCGGCGTTTCGAGCAGTTTGCGCGCTGCTTCTCGGTCGTCGATCGCCTCCGGTTTCGCTCCGAAAACCCAGCGACTAATCGCGCGCGCGATCGGACCGAATATCGCCCACAAAAACCACGCAAGAAACGCGATGCAAGCGAGCATCGCAGACGCCTGACCTGTTGTGTATTCACCGTGCATAGATCACCTGGTTGGTTGGAGAGAAAGAGCAGGGCGCCTCTCCTCGCCCTGCTCCGTTTACGACATGTCCCCTACCCTGCTAGACGCCCCGAGGGAGCGCCTTGGCGAACGCAGGGGCGTCCGTCTGCTAGGCTGGACCGCTATTTGCCCAGCTCCACAGCGCTGTGAGTTGTGCAGCTGACAGCGGCATGTATCGCCCGCGCAGCGTCAGCTTGTCTGTTGGGAACACTTTGCGCCCTCCTGGCAGAGGCTTGCGCCGTGTTGCGTTGGGCCGTGTCATTGCGCGGCCTCGCCTTCTTCCTGTTCGACATCGGGGGCGTTGGTCGACGGCCGGCCCGGTTTGCCCTTGGGCACGCGTGCGCCTGCAGCTATCAGCTGCTTGAGCCGCTCGTCGATCTCGTGCTGCCACCGTTCGCCTTCTCGGACGAGGTCAGCAGTCCTGTACGTATCCCACGGTATCGGCGCTGGCATCACCACGTCCCCCCTCTCGTGCCCTTGTGTTGGTTGTAGAACCTCTGTGCGTCGCCGAGCGATGTCCATCCGAGCGCCGTTGCGAATCGGCTGTACAGGTAGTCCGCCTGGTTGTTACCCACGGCAGCCCGCAGATGCCTCTCGCCTGTGTACGTGTGCGGGTTGGACAGCACCTTCACGACGTGTCGAGCCTCTTCCGCGAGCTCGCGGTCGCCTTGCGTCTGCTGCTGATGCGCGTTGAACGGGACTTCTGGGTTCAGCACGACCTGCGGCATACCGAAGAATCGGAAGAAGCTCATCGGCCGTTCCTCCGATCCATCGCTGCGATGATTGCGTCGGCACGATCGCGCAGAGCTTTGTTCTCTTCCTGATCGCGCTTCATCTCTCGGGCGGTGGCAACGGCCTTTCCGGTCGCTCCGACTGCGCCGGCCAAGAGCAGGAGTTCGATGATCACGAGAGCCTCCACATCCAGTAGAGGCCCCACAGCATGAGAGCGGGCACGCCAAAGGCCGGGCACGCGATCGCCATGACTCCGATCGTCGTGCCGAACATGGTGTTTAGTGACGCATTCACGGGCACACCCCCGCGTACGCCGCTGATGGCGGCGGATTGAAGTAACGCATACACAGAGTCTCCTGGTTGGTTTGGTTGTACTAAGACGTGTCAGATCGCTAAGTCAAGGTCCGTAGTGATCGTTCCACCAGTCGCAGAACTGAATGAACAACCACGCGAGAACCAGCACTCCTAAGATGACGCCGGTGAGTAGGTCACCGACGGTCCATACGAACACAGCAATCACTCCCACGTGCCCACCTCGAAGTGCATGTCATCTCGTGATGCGCCGTGCCAATCAGCACCACACACGATGCCGGCAGGCCAGATGGTTCCTGCTGGAGTCTCGAGATCGACACGGATTGTGTGAGCTACCTCGATGATGCGATGCAGCGTGCCCTCGTCGAGAAACTCTGCGCCGGGCTTTCCCATCGGGTTCCACTTCGCGTTCAGGTCGATCGCTGTGCCGCGCGAGTGGTTGGACAGCAGCTTGCCCCACGCTTCTTTCGTTGCGCCCGGCAGCGGTGTTTTGACGCCACGCTTGAGGCGTGCGTAGTAGCCGCCGTCGTAACTCAGAATGTCGTTGAAAGCGTCAGCGCGCATGATCGCAGAGAAGAACTCGGCGAACACAGGCGCAGCGTTGATGTTGATGCGCGGCGCGAACTTGGACAGGTGCACGTTGCTGTATGGCCCAAGCCGCGTGAGGTGCAGCCCCTGCCACGTTTGCGGGACCGTGATCGTGGGCGTGCCGTTCACGACGGTCACGCTGAAGTCGAGCGGGAATCGCGCGGCGCGTTCCATGTACGTCAGCTGTCGCGGTTTAGTCGACATATCGAGTCATCTCCGTTGTTTCGATTTCGTTGACGCGTTCGCCCGTTGCGAGCGCGCGCACTCCGTTGACCACGTGCGGAACGAGCACGAGCCGCGTGGGTCCACCGTCGAACAGGCGCTCTGCGAACAGCACTGCGTTTGCTACGCGGCATACGCCCCACCACGCGATCACGGCGGCTAGCACACCCGATGCAACACCGGCCAGCGCCGCTGCGACCACAACTGCACCGAGTAGCGCAAGCCCACCGATCGCGAGGCAGCCCAGCGCCTTGGCCAGCATCCAAACCCACGACAAGTCAATGCCCGCGCGGTCGCCTGTTGGTGGCCTGGACGGAGGCAAACAGGCGACCGCCGGGCCACTGCCGTGCACGTGGATGCCGCCGTGCACGTCGCCGTTGACCTGGATGTTGGTGTTGCCTTTCAAGTCACGCCCCGCGTTTTGTGCCCGCACGAGCGGCACCGCTGCTCGACGCGCGTGCCGTCGTCGTACGTGGTCTCGTAGTCGTGCCCACGCCAGGCGCTGCTGCATGGCACGGCACGTTCTAGCGGCTGGTACGGCCCGCGCTCGTCGAGGTGTTGCAGCGCAGCGTTGCCAGCGTTCGAGACCGCGCGCGTTGCTTTGCGTGCAGCTTTGTTGGTTGCGTTCTGCACGGCGTCAGCACCCTTGAGGATGCCTCCGCCGAGCAAGCCCATTGCTAGCCATTCGAGCATCAGAGCCACCATTCCACGTTGACGCCGCTAGCTGCGACTGCGCCGCGCGTGTGACCCTCGGGCCTGCGCACAACTTCCATCGTCAGCATATCGGTCATGCCGCCGTTCTTGTTGCCGCTGTACTTCGGGCGTGTCGCATGGAACACCATGCGCTTCAGATAGACCTCGGACCACAGGCCGAGGTACCGGTCTCTGCCGGCCAGGGTTGTGAGCGGCACATGCGCGACTACGCGCTTGGCAAACGTGAGAGCATGCAGAATGTGTTGCTCCGCCTGCCCGTCTTCAAACGGTGGATTGAGCACGGCCAGATCGAGCGGCGCGTTCATGTAGAGCGTCGCATCCTGCTCTAGGAAGTTCCCCTCGTAAAACACGCTGTAGTCCGGGAACAGTTCCCGACAGTGCTTTACGTTCGCTGGGTCGATGTCGAAACCCATTAGATGCTTGACGCGCCAGTAGAGCGGTTTCACAAGCGCTCCGCGCCCGCAGCTCGGCTCTAACGCGCTACGCACGTCGTGCCCATCGCAAGCCCAGTCTACGATGCGCGCTGCAAGGTCGTCGGGCGTGTACCACTGACTCTTACTCGGGTCGCAGAGGTCCGGGTTCTCCGGATTCGTAAGTTGGAAGTCGTTCATGTTTCACCTGGTTGGTTGTCGTTTGCTGCGCGCGCCATCATCGTGATGACCTCGCGCCTCATGTTGTCGATGCCCATGCTCGGCAGACCGCGGTCATCGCGCAGGTTTGCGAGCTTGCGCAGCGCCTCGATCACATCTCGGTGCGCGGCTTCAAGTGAAGAATCAGTCTCACGCCGTACAGCCTCGGGTTGCTCTCGCACTTCTGCTGCCGATACGACCATGACACGCCTCGCTGTTTGAGTAGATCGTCTGCTCTGCCAATCTGCTTGATGTTCTCGTCGCACTCGTGGCCCCATACCAAGAACGCGCACAGCGCATCCCGGATGGCTTTGAATGCTGCCGAAAGGTTGTCGTCGTCGAGCTTGCCGATCGCGAGCCGCACAAACTCGATGTGCGTTACGCGCAGGCTGATTCCTTCCGGGATGCACCGCGCGAAGGTCGGCATGTGCGCGTGCATCGCTGCCCAAACCATCTCGCGCTTTTCCTTCACCCAGCGAGCTCGCAGCGCGGGCGACGTGAAGCCCGCGTTGTACTCCGCTGTCCGGAATGCAATCGGGAGCTGAAGCGTGTGCGTGCTCTTCAGCGGGTCGAACTTATGAAAGCTGCCCACGTAGCACTTGACGGGCTCGGCTCGCTTGGCCCTGGCCTCTTTGAGCACGGGCTTGCCGCTGATGGCTGCGCGTACCCGAGCGGCGGTCTCGGGGTCGAGCTGGTTCAGCACGCGGGTCATCCGTGGAAACCTTTCTCCTCTGACCACAAAAGCGCGCAGCGCCAACAGCGAAACAGGACTCGCGCTACTACTGCCAGCGCTATGCGGTCCATCATCAGGCCACAGTCTGGGCACCAGGGGACCTGGCTGTATGGCCCGGCGATAGGGCGCTTATCTGCTTCGGCGGACGACACGGTCATGTGCCGGCTCCGGGCTTGGTTAGCAGCTTTAGCTTGCAGACGAAGCAGTAGTCCTCCTCATCGACGGGCCGCCCGTCGTCGTCAGGATCGGAGCACTGGTGCGGACGATTTAGGTACTCGCACCACTTCTGCTTCAGCAGGTCGTCGATGCCCTCGCTCAGCCGCGCGTTCTCGGCTTTGACCTGCTCGTTCTGCTCGATCAACTTATCGCTCTTCGCGATGAGGTTGTTGAGCCCGGTCTGCGCCGCTGCCTTCCACTCGTCCTTCTCGGCGCGCAGGCGCTCGACTTCTTTCTCAAGCTCGTGGAGCTTCTTCTTTTTCAGTTCGTTGAGCGTCTTGTCGGCAAGACCAGCCGCTTGCAGTTCAGCCAAAAACTCGTCGACGGTCGTCATCGCATCCCCCTGAGGTCGAGCGGGCAGGACGTGCACGGCAGCACCGTCCAGGTCTCGCCGCCCTTAGCTTCACGTGCCAAAAGTTGCTGCGGTCGCGGCAAGTCGCACTTCTTGCATTCCACGGTCATCGCCGGCTCGTCCTCACGGCGCGTGATTTCGCCGATGTAGTGACGCGGGCGCTCGGGCAGCTTGCGCGCGGCTCTCATGAGTGCACCGGCCCCCTCTTGTTGCCAGCGCTCGATGTCTACGCACACGGCGATGAGCCGGTCGACCCGCGCTCTGTATTCTTCACGCTCGCGCTGTTCGTCAGCGACCGGGCTATCTTCGATAGGTTTTTCTTCTGACATCAGACTTCCCCGTGAAACGTCGTGGTAGGAGCGTCGAAGCGCATGCGCACGACGCCGGTCTGACCCTTGCGGTTCTTGAGGAACACGGCCTCAGCAGCGTCTTTGTCCGCGGCCGCGTCGTAGACGCACTCTCGGTGCAGGCCGATGATGCGGTCCGCGTCGCGCTCGATCTGGCCGCTCTGCGCGATGTCGCTCATCACGGGGCGCTTGTCGCCGCGCTTGTCGCCGTCGCGGTTCGCCTGCGAGAGCACGACGAAGGGCACGTCCAGCTCGCGCGACAGCAGCTTGAGCGCAGTGGCGATGTCGCCGATCTCTTCGAAGCGCGACTGGTAGCGCTTGCGCGTGCGCATAAGCTGCAGGTAGTCGATGGCCACGAGATCGAGCTGGCCCTTGCGCTTCATGGCGCGGCACGCGTTGGCCAAGTCTTCGAGCGGCAGACCCGCGCAGTCGAAGATGTACAGCGGAATCTCGCTCATCATGCCCGCGCGCTCGACCACGTGACGCGCAGTGTCGGCGCTGAGCTTGCGCGCGAACGCTTGCACCGGGACTTTCGACTCCTGCGAGAGCACGCTGAGCGCAACGTCCAGTTCGCTCATCTCGTACGAGAACACCGCCGTGTGCAGACCAGCGATCGCGTTGTTCCGCGCGACCTGCAGCGCGAACGACGTCTTGCCCACGCCTGGCCGCGCCAAGATGATCGCGAGCTCGCCGGCAGCGAAGCCTCTCCACGGCAGCGCCTTGTCGACCGGACCGATGCCACTCGGCGCTACGATGCGCGGCTGCACCGGACGCTCAGCAACGATCTCCTCGATCGCGACGGCCAGCACATCGCCAAGCCGAGCGCCTACCCGCTTTTGCCTTCGCCCCGCTAAGGCACCTGTGAGCCTCTCAGAGGCGCGCTGCAGATACTCTTCAGGATCGTGCGTCGCTGTCGACTCCAGGCCCCAGGAGCCAACGTCCAAGCAGGCTCGGGCCATGTCGCGGGCCTCGGCCAGCTGCCGCAGGCGTTCGAGTGCGCCCTCGTACTGCTCGAGGGCCATCATGGTGAGGTCGTGCGCCGCGATGAACTCGTCGACGAACGGCTCGGACTTCGACGAGCTGGAGAGCGTCAGGAGGTCGAAGCACTCGCCGGCCTGCCGCTGCAGCTTCGAGATCGCGCCGAACACAGAGCGCGGGCCGTCCGAGTAGAAGTCTGTCGGCTGAAGCTCATCGATGAGCAGCTGCCGGTGCTCGGCGAAGTGCAGCGCGACGGCGAGCACTTTGATCTCGAGCTGGTGGTCGTGAGGTACTCCGATGCGTTCAGACATTGTGATTCACCTGGTTGGTTGGGTCAGAACTTCATGAGCTGGTGAGCGAGCGGGGTCGGCGCTGCTGGCGACTGCGGCGGCTGCTTTCCGTACTGGGCCTTCTGCGCGGCGTGATCCGCTTCGCTGAGTAGGTGCGAATGCCAGAGGCTGTCGGCAATGCGTTGCGGGCGGAGCGCTCGACGCGCACGGAGCGGTCCGTGCACCGAACTGGCTCGGAGGTTGGCGTCGACGGTCGCGCGCTCCTCTGCGGACTGGTTGCCGATGAACTCGTAGGCGGCCGTAGCCGAAGGCAGCTCGAGGTCGAGCTTTTCGACCAGAGCGCCGTACCAGGCTCGGCCGATCTTCTCCGCCGCCGAAACAGCCGCCTTCGGGAGCGACGTCACGTTTTGTGACGCAGGACCCAGCGCCAGAGAAGAGACGATAGTCTCTTCTCTCTTGGGTACGGGACCGGGTACGGGACCGGGAGCAGCGTTACACCCAGCGTTAGTAACGGCGTTACGGTGCCCCCTAACCCTTTGTAATGTTTGACTTCGTGCCGCCAGAACCTGTGCTTTGCTGCGGATGATTTCTTGCCAGTCGACCGCCAGCCAACCGCCAGACGGCCGCCGAACCCAGTAGCCTTCGGCCTCGAGTTCTTCGACGTAGCGCTTGCGTGTGGACAGGAACTTGAGAGCGCCCTCGGGTAGCTCTCCGTCAAGCAAGTGATCGGCGAGGTAGCTGTTCGCTCGGTGCCAGAGAGCCTGCGCCCCGTCTGACATCGCGCAGAACTTTGCGTCGCTCCACAGCCGATCAGATTGCTTGACCCATGCCATCAGGAGAACATCTCCTCTTGGGCGTCTGCAGCTGTGAGCGGCGATACGCTGACCTGCTCGCCCGTATCCGTGCGGCGGAGCACCCACTCGCGACCCTTGGGGCCGATCTCGGTTTTCCACTTGCAGATGACGTCACGGACGCCGCTGCCCGTCTCGGTCTCGATGTTGACGTTGAGGATTCGCTGCTTGGCGGCGTCGATGCGCTTCGTCATCGCGGCCACTAGCTCCTTCTTCTCGCGCTCGGTCGCTTCGCATTCGTTGCTTTGCACGAACTCATGCATCCTCGTTGACTTCGGCCACGGGCCAGACCGCCCCGCGCGGGATGGCTCCCCATCGCCCGGTGTAGACTCGGTTCTGATCGAAATCGCGAGCCATTCGCCAGCGTCGCCGCAGTTCGTCGCACGGCTCCTCGCGGCGCTCGCCGTTGCGAAAGAGCAGCGTCGCCATCATGCCGAATCTCGCGGTCTCGTCGTCGTCGTGAATGTCGCAGACCAGCGCCGAGCACCACAGAGGATTGCCGTCACGTTCGCAGTTCAGGCAGTCATCTGGATGAACGATCATCCCGACCTGCACGAAGGGCACTTGTCTCCCTGCGATGATGATGTCCGACTCTTCTGCATCGTCTCTGGCGTGGTCGGCCCAATGAGTCGTCATCGTCATGACCAGATCGCGGTTCCGCTCCTCCCAGTGCCGATTACACCCCGGAGAGAGCTTGCATACGCCATCCTGGCCGCAGTCCTCGACTTCGCTGCGCTGCCGGATCTTCGGCAACGCGCCGCTACATGTCGTCGTCTCGCGGTCGTAGTTGCGGACCATCCCGCAGCGCGAGCAGACGGACCATCCATCGCGCTCGTGCTTCGTCCACTCGTGTCCGGGACCGCTCACAGCGCACCTCCGCTGTTAACCGCGCGCTTCGTTCGCGCGGTGTAAAATTTCGGGTCGCGGAGTTTGTGAGCCAGCCTGTGGGCCTCGGCCTTGTTCAGAGGCTGCTCTCCGAGGTGGGTTTTGCTCCATGCGCGGCGTCCGTCGAACACGTCAACGGCCCAACCTTGCCCATCATCTCGCGGTCTTACGTGTATGCAGAGTTTCATGGCTCGTTAAATTCTCCGGTTGTTAACTTCGCGGATTCAAACGAATCCCTTCGAGTTGGTAGACCTCGGCGCTCAGCGTTTTGCGGAGCAGCTCCAGTTCATGCTCCGGCAGCTTGCAGCTCAGCCGGTGTGTTTCGTCGGGACGTCCCTTCGCCATCGTGTAATCTCCTTGGAATACAAACGTATGCTTGTTAGTTTGTGGGTGATGGAGCACGAGCAGTGAGACTCGTGTTAGTTCCGGCGACACTGCCCGTGCTCGGTTCGCGTTCTCGCTTACAAACGGGGCTCGCCAACCCAACACCGCAGCGCATAAGCGCGCGCATTTCTTCAGGTCAGACACCACTGGCAGTTGTCAGGTAGTGCTGACAACGCTACTGCTCGTGGCCCATGAAAGCTGTTCACAGCCACACAGTGGGATTGAGGTTCAGGACCTCCTTTAGCTTGAGTGCGTACTCGAGATCCGGTTTGCGCCGCCTGGCCCGGTCTGATTCCCAGCCAGTCACGGTCGAATCATCACAGCCAAGCAGATTCGCTAGCGCCTGCTGCGACAGCCCGGCCGCTTCTCGGGCAGCGCGGAGCTTGCGCGCTCCACGGTTGATGGCGTTCTTGGACGTCATGAGCCTCAGCACTGACATATGTCAGCGACGAGGTCAAGGCCAATGTCAGCGGTAGGCCTGGAATGCTGTCAGCCCATGACACGCAAACACTTCGAACGCCGTGCGGGGGTACGGTTCGGGCATCTCATCCGTCAGCTGATCGATGACGGATGGACAGTTCGGCAAATAGCTGACGCCGTCGGCTGCGATCCCACACTCGTAACCAAGTGGAGATACAGAGGTAGTACCGTTCCACACGATATGACACGAAAGGGAATCAACGACCTCGTGATTCAGGGTGTTCTCGACGGGTTACATGTTAATCCTAGCTACCTGTTCATGAGCCCTAAAGGTTACTCAGATAAGGTCAGGCTCAGAGACGGCAAGGAAAGCCCGTGCGAGCCAGGTGAGTTGGACCACAAGCTGTTCAAGGTTGTACATCTCGACGAAGCACGCACAAGGCGTGACGTGGTCGAGATGAGGGTTAGGCAGGACCGGCAGGACCTCCGACAGGACGCGACCGACGCCAAGTTAGACCGCATGAACCGAGCGCTTGACTTGGTGGCGGCCGCGCTTGGGATCGACCTGAAGGAAGACGAAGACGAAGAGCGGTCTACGCGGTAAGCCAGCAACCACGAGTGGCAGTCGCCAAAGCCGGGCCTGGGAGGGGGTCCGGCTTTTTTGTTCCGTCGGAGCTGACAAACTTCTTGCGTTCGGCCAGGACAGCTGACATACGTCAGTTGTCCTGACGTATGTCAGCGACGGAGCCAAAGATGGAGATCTGGATAGACCCGCTATTGATGTGTCGCACCCCGCGGACGCGGCGCGCGCCAAACGAAAGAGCAAGCCGGTTCTGGCGCAGGGTAATCAAGCGCGGGGCCGATGAATGCTGGCTGTGGCGCGGAGCACTCACGACCGGCGGATACGGAGCCTTTAGTCTCCGTGGCAAGCAGATAACAGCGAGCCGCCGGGCATACGAACTGGCCTATGGCCCGATTCCCCCGGGCTTGTGTGCAGCTGCGACAATCGCCCCTGCTGCAACCCCGCGCACCTCCGCGTCGGGACGCACACGGACAACATGCGCGACATGGTGTCGCGTGACCGGTGGCGTGGTCGTGGGGCGCGAAAAGTCCCGGTCGCAACCTCGCTGGCGACTCCTCAAAAGATTCCCGTGCCGCGGGCTCGCTACCGCGCACGAGATGAGGCGCGAGCCTCCAACCAAAACAGCGAGCAGACAGCCAATCAACCAGGACGCGAGTAGCGCGTGAAAGCTGCCCTCTGCTCGCAGCACCACCTGCGAGCAGAGGCAAGCACTCACGCTCAACCAGGAGACGCAAATGCAAGTTGCAGCCTGTGCATCTAACAACATTCGCGACCTGATCGAAACATCGATCAGCAAACTGCTCACTGCCGCCGCGCAGGAGTTCGAGGGTCCGAGCATCGCGTGGGAGCGCGAGTCACGCCGCGCGTTCGAGGACGCCGCCCTGCCCGAGTCGCAGTGGTCCGCGTGGATCGACGCGTGGAT
>CADEHE010000026.1 GCA_902826775.1 uncultured Pseudomonadota bacterium
AACTACGAAGCGAAGATCCACGCGCCCGCCGATATCGTGGCTGCCGCGCGGCAGGCAGCGCGCCCATTGGTTTTTACCAATGGCGTATTCGATATCCTGCATCGGGGGCATACGACTTACCTTGCACGTGCGCGCGCGCTCGGCGCCACGCTCGTGGTCGCGCTCAACTCGGACGCGTCGGTACGCATGCTCGGCAAGGGCGATGAGCGCCCGATCAATACGCTGGCCGATCGCGCCGCTGTGCTCGCTGCGCTGGCGAGCGTGGATCTGGTGACCTGGTTCGAAACACCGACCCCATTGGAGCTAATACAAAGCTTGCGCCCCGAGGTACTGGTAAAAGGCGGCGACTGGCCCGTCGATCAAATCGTGGGCGCGCGCGAGGTGCAGAGCTGGGGGGGACAGGTGCACTCCATCGCCTTCGAGCATCTCCATTCCACCACCTCAACGCTGAGTAAAATTCTCCGACAGTAGCCGATACTGGCCTTACCATAACCGGAGAACAAAGCAGTAAAGACGAATTTCACCTTAACCTACCTAAGGTATAAGGACCAACCGCGACTATTCCGCGCTACCAAGGCTTAGAGACTCTTGTAGTCCCGGAACTTGGTGAGGACAGTTTGCATTTCTTCACAATCTAATAGACGGGGCGTGCCCACCTGCTTTGCACGCCAGTACTGCTCGCAAAGACCTTCCACCTCCACCGCAAGCGCCAAGGTAGCTTTGAGGTTTTCTCCAAGCACGATCAAGCCGTGATTAGCGAGCAAGCACGCGCGCCGCTCGAGCAGCGCGGCGACGGCAAAATCTGAAAGCGCTTGCGTGCCGAACGTTGCGTACGGCGCGCAGCGAATCGAATCGCCGCCGGCCAGTGCAATCATGTAGTGGAACGCCGGAATGTCTTCGCCGATGCAAGCCAGCGACGTGGCGAAGGGCGCATGCGCGTGCAGCACAACTGCGACATCGCTGCGCGCGGCGAGAATGTCGCGATGAAAGCACCACTCGCTCGACGGCCGCCGCCGTCCCGTGTGCGTGCCGTCGAAGCGCATGAGCACGATATCCTCGGGCTCGGTCTCGTCATAGGGCAGCGCCGACGGCGTGATGAGAAAGCCCTCCTTTTCGGCGACAACACAGCGCACGCTCACATTGCCGGAGGTTCCGCGGTTCAAGCCGAGCGAGTTCATGCGGCGAGCGGTGTCGATCAGCGCAACGCGCAGCGCGCTTTCGTTGCTAGCGACCGTCATGCGTTTATGTCGGCGAACAGCGCGCCGATGCCGCCGAGCGTCGCGGCACATACACCGCGCTCGGTGATGAGGCCGCTGACCAATCGCGCCGGCGTGACATCGAAGGCGAAGTTGGCCGCGCGGGTAGCCGGCGGCGCGATATTTACCTCTTGCATCGCACCAGTGGCCGTGCGACCGCTCGTGCGCAGTACTTCGGCTGCTTCACGTTCTTCAATCACGATGTCGGTCGCGTCGATGTGCCAATCGATAGTGGGGCTCGGCACCGCTGCGTAGAACGGCACACCGCAATCGTGCGCCGCCAAGGCCTTCAAATACGTACCGATCTTGTTGCACACATCGCCGTCACGTGTGACGCGATCGGCCCCGACGAGAACCATATCGGCCTGGCCGCGCCGCAACAACAAACCCGCCGCATTGTCGGCAATCAAAGTGTGCGCCACGCCGTGCTGCGCCAGTTCCCAGCAAGTCAGCGCGGCGCCTTGATTGCGCGGGCGCGTTTCACTCACCCAAACGTGCACGTCGATGCCGCTATCGAACGCGGCATACACCGGTGCCAACGCCGTACCGCCATCCACCGTCGCGAGCCAACCCGCATTGCAATGGGTGAGCACTTGCACGCTGCCTTTGCGCTCGGCGATGCCGCGCAACAGCGCCAAGCCGTGCTCCCCGATAGCGCGATTGAGCGCAACGTCTTCATCGCATATTGCCGCCGCTTCGCGCCACGCCGCCACCGCGCGTTGATCCGGCATGGCCGCAGCCAACACGCGGCGCATGCGCTGCAGGGCCCAACGCAGATTCACCGCGGTCGGCCGCGTCGCAAGCAATGCTTCGCAGGTGCGCTCCAAAAATGCGGCGGCGTCAGCGCCTAAACCAGAAGCATCGCCGCGCTCAAACTGATTCATCGCCAACGCCACGCCGTAGGCGGCGGTGGCGCCGATCAAGGGCGCGCCGCGCACTTGCATGCTGTGGATCGCGCTAGCGGCTTGCTCCCAAGTATCGAGCTGCGCGACGACGAACTCATGCGGCAGCCGGCGCTGATCGATCACCGCCACCGAGCCGCTCTCGATCGGCCAAATACTACGATACGCTCGCCCGGCAACATTCATAGATGAAGTCTCGGCTAGGGCTGGCGCGCCAGCGCGGGCGGACAATCCACTTCGCGCAACTCCGTGTTGGCGATCTCGCGCACCACGGCGTCCAAGTTCGGGCGCAGCGCCGGGTCGACATCGCGCAACAAGAGCAGCGCGATGCTGCCACCGGTCTTGCGCTCCAACACGCGCGCACCGCGAATGCGCAACCGGTCCAGCTCTGCCATGCGCCGCTGCGCGGCGGCGGCCGTGCTGTAAATGCCGAGCGAGACGGCGCCCTGCAGCTCAGGGTCATCGCGCACCACGACCACATCGCGGGCGCCCTTCTTCTGCAGGCGCTGCAAGCGCGCGTTGGTCTCTTCCACGCTCCCGGCGGACGGGATGTACACCCAATAGCGCGCCACGCCTTGCGGCGACTCGCGCGTGAAGCGAATCTCCGGCAAGCGCTGCGCCAGCAACTCCTCCGCACTCGCAACCGCGGTGGCCTCGAACGTGCCCCACTCCCAGCACTGCGCGCCCGGCACCGGCGCCGGGATCGATGGCATTGGCGCTACGGCCCCGTCAGCCTGGGGCGCCGGCGCGTTGGCAACGGGGGGAGGCAAGCGCGCCGGATCGATCACCACGATTTTCCCCGCGCTAACTTCACTCGGCGGCGTTGGCAGCGGCCCCTCGCTCGTGGTCCAAAGCTGATACGCGAGCAACGCGAGGTTGAGCAGCAGGACAATGACAAAAAACGCTCTCATGTATTCTGCGCGACGGTCAACAAACCTTCCAGCACCAGATTTTCGACCGTAACGAGCGGAGCCGCAACGTGAGCAGCAAGCACCGATGCGGCACCGCCGCTGAGCAATACGGTCGCCTCGCCATGGCCAGCCTGTTTCATTTGTTCGCGAACGTGAGCGATGCAACCGCGCGCTGAAGCGATCGCACCGGTGGCGACGGCGTGGCGTGTTTCGCGCGGAAACACCTCATAGTCGCCGGAGCTGATCTTCACGCCGGCGGTGGTGACGGCGAGCGCGTCCATCATCGCGCGCAGACCCGGTGCGATCAAACCGCCGAGAAACTCACCATTCGCGGTTAACGCGTCAGCCGTCAACGCGGTGCCGGACAAAACAACGACGCATGGACCGCGCTGCAACCGGCGCGCACCGATCAAGGCCATCCAGCGGTCGACACCGAGTTGGGCTGGATTGCGGTAGTGGTTGCGCACGCCATGCGCGCTAGCGCTGGATTTGATCCAACTCGCGGCGATCGGAAACTGCCGCAGTTGGTGCTCGAGAGCAGCGCGTACGGTGTCTCCTGCGACGTTTGAAACGACGATAGTGACCGGCACGCCGAGTGCTTTCCAGCGCGCGGCAAGCTGCGTGATCTCTTCCGGCTGCGCGGCCTCCTGCGCCAGCCATGCGCCATGCGCGAAAGCGCCCCATTTAACGCGCGAGTTGCCGGCATCGATGGTAAGAATCACCTGCGACGACCTCTAAACACGACGCGAGGCACTCAGCCTGACTCTCTCGCACGGCTCAGATGAGCAGTGAAACAGGCGGTCAGCGGGAAACAACTTCGAGTCTTCTTGGATGCAAGTCATTTGTTGGCGGCCGCGTTGGCCCGCATGCTAATTTCGCCGACAGTGTAGCTTTTTTGCCCCTGCTCGGTCGCCAGCAGCAAACTACCATCGTCGTCCACGCCCGCCACCACTCCGGGCTGGCGCTCGCCTTTGGGCAATTGCAGCCAAACATCGCGGCCCTGGTAGGCGTGCTGCTCGAGCCATTCTTGCTTGAGCGGGGCAAATCCGTCCTGCGCATAGGCTTCGAGCACCATCGCAAGATGCGTCAAAATCGTGGCAAGCGCCGCATTCCGGTCGGTGAATGCGCCGGTCAGCGTTTCCACGTCCGTTACTGCTTGATCGATGTTGGCGCGCAGCGTCTGCGGCAAGCGGATGTTTACTCCGACGCCGATGATGGCCACGCTCGGGCCGAGCACATCGCCTTCCAGTTCAATCAGCACGCCGGCGAGCTTGTGATGCAAATGAATCACGTCGTTCGGCCATTTAAGACGGACATTCTCGACTCCAAGTTGCCGCAGCGCGCGCACCAGGGCAACGCCCACCGCCAGACTAAGCGCGGACAAATGCAACGCCCCTTGCTCGAATCGCCACAAGAGTGAGAAAGTCAGGCTGCTGCCTATGCCTGCATGCCATGCGCGCCCGCGCCGGCCGCGCCCGCCCGTTTGCCACTCGGCGACCAAACAGCAACCGTGCAGCGGCTCGGCTGCTGCAAGCTGCTCCGCCGCGCGGCGCATCAGAGCGGAATTGGTCGATTCGATAGTATCGACCAATTCGAGGCGCAGCTTTGCCGCTGTTCCACTTAGCGCTTGGGTAATCCGATCGGCATCCAACATGCTCATCGGTTGCGCGAGTTTGTAACCTCGGCCTGTTACACTAAAAATCTCGGTCCCCGCTTCGCGCAGTTCATGCACTAGGTTCCAGACGGTGCCGCGCGAAACGTCGAGCCGCTCGGACAGCGCTTCGCCGGAGTGAAATTCGGCATCGGCCAGCAAGCGCAGAAGGACAAAAGCCTTGGGATTCATGGGCGCAATAATGCCCGATAGTTTGCTGCCGCGCTGACAGGAACGGCATACATCGTGCATGCCAAGTATCGAGATGAAAGTGATCGCTCTGTGTAAACGCGTTTGGACGCGGCTCCAGCACTTGTTCGGCCGCACCGCGCCACCGTGCAGCGCTACGGCGGCGCCCGCCGCCGCTAGCGGCACGACGCACGGGGAAAGTGCGCCGCTGGTGCCGACGCCCCAGCCTGAGGCGCCTTTGCTAGCGGAGCCGCTGGCTGAGAGCGCGGACATCGCCGTTGAAGCTGCCACTGCCGTCCCGCCTGCGCAAGAGCAAGCTGTGCGCGCACCAGCCGAAACAGCACGCTGGCTAACCGGTGTTGCCAAAAACGCGGCCGGCCGCATGATGCCGTGGGTGTTCGTGCCGCCCGAGAGAAAGTACCGCCTGTACCTTCCCGCCAGCGCGGTCGCAAGCAGCGCACGCACGCTAATCGTGATGCTGCACGGCTGCCGGCAACACGCCGACACGTTCGCGCGCGGCACGCGTTTCGGCGCCATCGCCGACGCGCACGGCTTCGCCGTGCTCTACCCCGATCAACTCGATTTGGCCAACGCCCACCGCTGTTGGAATTGGTGGGAGGCGCGCACCTTGGCCGGCGGCGGCGAAGCGGCCATCGTACTAAGCATGATTGAACATGCCGTGCGCCGCGCTAACGCCGATGAGCGGCGCATCGTGATCGCTGGCATGTCCTCCGGCGCGGCGCTCGCCGCGCTGCTGGCGTACCAGCAGCCGGCGCGCTTTGCCGGCGTGGTGGTGCATTCTGGTTTGCCGCCGCATGCCGCTCACTCGCTGCGCGGTGCGCTCAACGCAATGGAGCATGGCGCCACGCTGAACTTTGCCGAACTCTGCCAGCGCTACTGGGCGCAGAACCAACTGCCGCCACCGCCACTGCGCATCATCCACGGCGATGCGGACGACGTGGCGCACCCGCATAACGCACGCGCTCTGCTCGAGCTTTGGCGGCAGTTGTATCAAGCCGAAACGCCCGCTCCGCTGCTGCGTGAAGAGCGCGGCGAACAGGTGAGCGAAGCGCAGGCACGCAGCTATACAGTCACTTCATTGCGCGCCGGCGAACAATTGGTCGCGGAGCAAATCATGGTGCACGGTCTTGGACACGCCTGGAGCGGCGGTGACCCGGCGCTACCGTACAACGACGCCAGCGCCCCAAGCGCCAGCGCACTGATCGGGCAATGGGCGCTGCAAATTACGGCGCTCGCGCTCTCAGCCGAACCGCAACTGCGCTGATGCGGCCGCGAGTGGCTTGCGCACGACTAGTGTTCACAGATGCGTGAGCCAAAACAGGCCGGCGATAGTCTTAATGTCGGTAATCGTGCCTTGCTTGATCCACGCCAGCGCTTCATCGATCTTAACCGCCAGAACTTCGAGGAACTCCCCCTCGTCTAAACGTGCGCCCACATACGTAAGCTCGCGCGCGACGAAGTAATCGATATGTTCGTTGGAATAGCCCACGCTGGGGTGGGTCGTCGCGAGCTTCTGCCATGTGGCGGCGCGGTAGCCGGTCTCTTCCTCCAACTCACGCTGCGCGGTCAATAGCGCATCCTCGCCCGGCTCTTTTTTGCCGGCAGGCAGTTCAATGAAATTGCGTTGTCCCGGATAGCGGAACTGGCGCTCGAGAATCACCGTCTGGGCATCGAGCAACGGAATAATCAGAACGGCGCCGGGATGAACGATGTATTCACGCGTGGCGTGCGAGCCGTCGGGCAGCCGCACATTGTCGCGGCGCACGTGCAGCAGTTTGCCGTCAAACACCGCTTCCGAATCGATGCGGTGCTCGGTCAAATCACGAGCTTTGGTCACGCGCGGCTGTTGCTTAGCCTAAGGACTGCCGCACGGCCTGCACGCACCATGCCATTAGCGGTCCCGGAAGAATACCCAGAACGAGCATAGCCAAGCCGTTGACGCTGAGCAGCACACGTGTGTCACCGGCAGCAACGATCGGCGCTGTGTCGCGCGGCTCCTCGAAATACATCAGCCGTACTATTCGAAGATAGTAAAATGCCCCGATCAACGACATCAGCACGGCGAACACCACCAGCCAGAGGTAACCCACTTCCAACGCCGCTTGCAGTACCGAGAGCTTGGCGTAGAAACCGACCGTCGGCGGAATGCCGGCCAGCGAGAACATGATGAGCAGCATCAAAAACGCGTACCAGGGCGCGCGCTGATTGAGCCCGCGCAAATCGTCGAGATTGTCGGCCTCGAAACCGGCCCGCGACAGCAGCAGAATAATGCCGAAGCCGCCCAGCGCCATCAGCGCATACACTATGATGTAAAACGCGGAAGACGAATATCCATTGGATGTTCCAGCCAATACTCCCGTTAGCAAGAAACCCATATGGGCAATTGTGGAGTACGCGAGCATGCGTTTGATATTGGTTTGTGCGATTGCCGCGACATTGCCCAACACCATGGAAAGCACCGCCAGCAGCACCAGCATATCCTGCCAATCCGGCACAAGGGGCTGCAGCCCGCTCACCAGCAAACGGTAGACGAAAGCCAAAGCGCCGAACTTCGATGCGGAAGCGAGAAACATAGTCATCGCCGTGGGGGCGCCTTCATAGACGTCCGGCACCCACATATGGAACGGCACCGCGCCGAGTTTGAATGCCAGGCCGGCCACGACAAACACGACACCAAACACCAAGATCGGCTGCCGGGTGTGCTGCTGGGAGATCGCGGCCGCGACTTCTTTGATGTCGAGACTGCCAGTCGCGCCGTAGAGCATGGACAAGCCGTAAAGCAGCAACCCTGACGCCAGCGCGCCGAGCACGAAGTACTTCATCGCCGCCTCGGTCGCTGCCTTCGACTCTCGTTGCAGCGCAACCATGGCGTATTGCGACAGCGCCAACAGTTCCAGCCCGAGGTAGAACGGGATGAAATTCGCCGCCGAGATCATGACGAACATGCCGAGCAAGGCAAGCATTGCCAACACGAAGAATTCCCCGCGCCAGAGCCCGCGCGCGCGCAGATAGTCGCGCGAATATGCAAGCACCAGAACGACAGCGACGATCGCGCCGATCTTCAGCAGACGCGCAAGCGCATCATGGACGTAGAGGCCGCCGAAAGCGAGTTGCCGCGTGCCGCTCTCGCTCCAGAGAACCATGACGGCGCAGCACAACAAAGAAATCTGCGTCAGTGCGTAGGTGAGGCGGCGCTCGCCCTCGCGGACATACAGATCGCCCAGGAGCACCACGCACGCCATGACCAGCAAGAAAATCTCGGGGGCGGCCACGAACCAGTTTAGAGAATTAACGTTCATCGCGCTGCCAACCCGAGCTTGGTTTGCGTCACGTGTTGCAGCAGATCGCTAACCGAAGTGTTAAGGATGTCAGTCACCGGCTTTGGATACAGCCCCATCCACAACACCGCAGCGGCCAGCACCGCCAAAACGACAAACTCGCGGCGGTCGAGATCTTTCAATGCCGCGACGTGCGTGTTCGCCACCGCGCCGAAAATCACACGCTTGTACATCCACAGCGTGTAAGCCGCCCCAAAAATAAGCGTAGTTGCCGCGAGCACCGCGACCCAGAAATTCACCTGCATCGATCCCAACACCACGAGAAACTCGCCGACGAAACCGCTGGTGCCGGGCAAACCGGAATTGGCCATGGCAAAAAGCATGAAGAAAGCGGCGAAAATCGGCATGGTGTTAACGACCCCACCGTAGTCGGCGATGTTGCGCGAATGCATGCGATCGTAGAGCACGCCGACACATAAAAACAGTGCGCCGGAGACAAAGCCGTGCGAAAGCATCTGCACGATGGCGCCTTGCATGCCGTGCGCGTTGAAAATGAACGTGCCCAGGGTGACGAACCCCATGTGCGATATCGACGAATAGGCGATGAGCCGCTTCATATCGGTTTGCACCAGCGCCACCAAGCCGATGTAGATCACCGCAATGAGGGACAGCGCGATCATGAATCCTGCCAAGTGATGTGACGCGTCCGGTGCGATCGGCAGCGTAAAGCGCAGGAAACCGTAACCGCCGATCTTGAGCGTGATCGCCGCGAGGATCACCGAGCCCCCAGTGGGCGCTTCCGTGTGCGCATCCGGCAACCAGGTATGCACCGGCCACATCGGCACTTTTACGGCAAACGCCAACAAGAACCCGAAGAACAGCCAGATCTGCGCATCGAGCGGCAACGCCAACTGGTGGAATTGAAGAATGTCAAAGCTCTTGTCGGCTTGAAAGTAGAGATAGATGAGCGCTGCCAGCATCAACAGCGAGCCGAGCAGTGTGTAGAGAAAAAACTTGACCGCAGCATATACTCGCTTCGGCCCGCCCCAGATGCCGATGATCAAGTACATCGGAATCAACATGCTCTCGAAGAAAACGTAGAACAGGATCGCGTCCAGCGCGGCAAACGCGCCGTTCACCAGCCCTGCCATGATCAGAAACGCCGCCATGTACTGGGCGACCTTCTTCTCGATCACGATCCAAGCGGCGATCACCACCAGCAGCGTCATGAAATTGTTAAGCAAGATGAACAGCACGGAAATGCCGTCCACGCCCAAGTAGTAGTAGATATTGAAGGTGCTAATCCAGGGCACGCGCTCGACGAACTGCATGCCGCTCGCGGCGCGATCGAACTGCGTATACAGCGGCACGCTTACCAGCAGCGCCGCAATCGCTCCCAAGAGCGCGAGCGCGCGTGCCCGGGACGCGTTGCGATCACCGCCAGTTGCGAGAACGATCAGTCCCGCAATGACCGGCACCCAAACGTTCAGGCTCAGGATAGACACTTGGTCACTCGGCTCACAAATGCCGCCATGCTAGGAATGCGCTCAAGAGCACCACCACTCCGATTATCATCAGGAACGCATAGTGATAGATAAACCCCGATTGCAGTTTGCGCACCCAGGCCGATAGCGCACCGACGAACTTTGCGCTGCCGTTCACCATCACACCGTCGATCGCGGCGACATCGCCACCGCGCCACAAGCCGGAGCCGATACTGCGCGCGCCGCCGGCGAACAACCAGCTATAAAGTTCGTCGAAACCGTACTTGCGATCGAGGATGCAGTAGACAAACGCGAACTTCTCGCGCAACACGGCCGGCAAATCAGGCCGCTTGAGATAGAGAAACCACGCCGCGGCAATGCCTGCGAGCGATAGCCAGAACGGCAGGGTCTGCACGCTATGCAGCACCATGGCGAGTGGCCCGTGAAATTCGCCGGCGAACTCGCGCATCACTTCGGACACTTTGATGGACGCGCCGAAATAGCCGCCGAAAACAACCGAGCCGATCCACCAGCCGACCAACACTGCAGGTATCGCCAATGCGACCAGCGGCACCGTCACCACTGCGGGCGACTCATGCAGATGCTCCTGCGTGTGGTGATCCATGCGCCGCTTACCGTGGAAGGCAAGAAACACCAGCCGGAAAGTGTAAAAGGCGGTGACGAAGACGCAGGCGACCACGCAGAAATAGGCAAATCCGGCCCCCGGCGCGGACGAAAGCTTGGTGGCCTCGATGATGGCGTCTTTGGAGAAAAAACCGGAAAAGCCAGGCACGCCCGCGCTAGCCAGCGCCGCGAGGAGCACGGTCAAATAGGTGATGGGCATGTATTTCTTCAGGCCACCCATCTTGCGCAAGTCCTGCTCGTGGTGCATCGCGATGATGACCGAGCCGGCACCTAAGAACAGCACCGCTTTGAAGAACGCGTGCGTAACGAGATGAAAAATCCCGGCGGCGTAGGCGGAAGCGCCCAACGCCACCGTCATATAACCAAGCTGCGAGAGCGTTGAGTAAGCCACGACGCGCTTGATGTCGTTTTGCACAATCGCCACCAAGCCCATCGACAGCGCCGTAATCGCGCCGATCACCAAAACCACACTGAGCGCCGTGGGTGAAAGTTCATACAGCGGCGACATGCGCGCCACCATGAATATGCCCGCGGTAACCATCGTGGCGGCATGGATCAGCGCCGAGATCGGGGTGGGGCCTTCCATGGAATCGGGCAGCCAAACGTGCAACGGCACTTGCGCTGACTTGCCCATGGCGCCAACGAACAACAGCAGGCAGATCACCGTCAGCAGCGACCAAGGCACGCCGCGCCAAAGCTCTACGTTCTCCGCCGCAAACTTCGGCGCCAGCCCGAACACGCTTGCATAGTCGAGGCTGCCGAAATGAGCCAGCACCAGCGCGATGCCCAACAGAAAACCGAAGTCACCGACGCGATTGACCAGGAATGCCTTGAGGTTGGCGTAGATCGCTGTGGGGCGCGTGTACCAAAATCCGATGAGCAAATAGGAAACCAGCCCGACCGCTTCCCAGCCGAAGAACAGCTGCAAAAAGTTGTTCGACATTACCAGCATCAGCATGGAAAAAGTGAACAGCGAGATGTAGCTGAAGAAGCGCTGGTAGCCCGGATCGTCGTGCATATAACCGATGGTGTATATGTGCACCATCAGAGAAACGAAAGTAACGACCACCATCATGGTCGCCGACAACTGATCGATCAGAAAACCGATCTCGAAGCGCGTATTGCCGGCGGTAAGCCACGTATAGACGCTGCCGTTGTAGGTGTGGCCGTTCAGCACATCCATCAACACCACCACCGAACCCACTGCCGACACCAGCATGAGTGCGATGGTCACGCGATGCGCCATGGCACGGCCGATCTGGCGGCCGAATAGTCCCGCGATGATCGCGCCCAGCAGGGGCGCCAGCGCAACGAGCAGATAGAGCATCTGACTATTGGTCATCGAGTGGCCTCAACCCTTCAACGCGTTGATGTCATCGACATTGATGGTGCGCATGTTGCGGAACAGCACGACCAATATAGCCAAACCGATCGCGGACTCGGCCGCGGCCACGGTCAATATAAAGAAGACGAACACTTGCCCGTCCAGGTTACCCATGAAATTAGAGAACGCAACGAAATTTGTGTTCACCGCGAGCAGCATCAGCTCGATCGACATCAGCAAAATGATGACGTTCTTGCGATTGAGGAAAATCCCGACGATGGCGATGGCAAACAGGATCGCCCCGAGGATGAGATAGTGCGAGAGAGTAATCATTTGCGCAGCGCGCCCGCGTGAATGGGTGTATGGCGACGGGTGAGGGGTGGTAAAGCCGCTTTCCCCGTGCGCTCGCTCGTGCCGAATTTACCCTTCACGCCTGCACCTTTCATACCTTCACCGATTGAGCTTCTTCCCGCTTTTGCGCCGGCATGGAGACCAGCCGCACGCGATCCTGCCGCCGCACCCGCACTTGCGCCGCCGGATCTTGGTATTTTGAATCTCTGCGGCGGCGCTGCGTTAGCGCGATCGCGGCAACAATAGCGACAAGCAAAATGACCGCTGCGAGTTCGAAGGCGTAGGCATATTGCGTGTAGAGCAACATGCCCAACGCCTTGGTGTTGCTCGCCGGCGCCGTAAAGCCGGCATGCGTCGCGGCGCTCGCCAAACCGTGATGGCGCAGCACCAGCCACATTTCGACCACCATCACCGCTGCGACCAGCAAGCCGACTGGCAGGTAACGCCAGAACCCTTCGCGCATTTGGTCGATATTGATATCGAGCATCATGACCACGAAGAGGAACAACACCATCACCGCGCCGACATAAACCAGCACCAGCGTGATGGCAAGAAACTCAGCGCGCAGCAGCAGCCATAACGCCGCGGAAGTAACAAAGGCGAGCACGAGAAACAGTGCCGCGTGAACCGGGTTGCGCGCCGTGACCACGCGCGCGGCGGCGACAACCAAAACGGTCGCAAACAGATAAAACAAGACGGACTGGAATGCCATGTGCGCGCTTAGAGTTCTCTCAGGCCTTCACCGATACGGGGCATCTTCAGCCCTATCCTTGGCGATCTGCTCTTCGTAACGGTCGCCAACCGCCAGCAGCATGTCTTTGGTGTAGTAAAGATCGCCGCGCTTCTCGCCGTGATACTCCAGCACGCGAGTTTCCACAATGGCGTCCACCGGACAAGCCTCTTCGCACATGCCGCAGAAGATGCACTTGGTCAGATCGATGTCGTAGCGAGTGGTGCGGCGCGTGCCGTCGTTACGCTGCTCCGATTCGATGGTGATGGCCAAAGCCGGGCACACTGCCTCGCACAGCTTGCACGCGATGCAACGTTCCTCTCCGTTCGGATAGCGGCGCAGCGCGTGCAGCCCACGGAAGCGCGGGCTCTGCGGCGTCTTTTCCTCGGGGTACTGCACGGTCGTCTTGCGCGTGAAGAAATGCCGGCCGGTCACGCGCATGCCTTTGAGCATTTCGCCCAACATTAAACTGCCGACAAATTCTCGAATCGCACCCATTTGAACTCCTAGAACCAGATCCGCAACACCGGCCAGCTGCGAATCGGCTCTTGCATGGCAACACCCACAACGAATAACCACACGATGGTGATCGGGATAAACACTTTCCAGCCGAGCCGCATGATCTGGTCGTAGCGGTAGCGCGGAAATGTCGCCCGCAACCAGAGGAACAAGAGCAATACGAATGCAACTTTCGCGGCCAGCCAGAGGAAACCCGGAACCCAAGTGAAGGGCGCCACCGGCAGCGGCGGCAACCAGCCGCCAAGAAACATGATCGCCGCGAGCGTCGAGATGAGGATCATGTTCGCGTACTCCGCCAAAAAGAACATGGCGAACGTGACGCCGGAGTACTCCACATGGAAGCCCGCGACAATTTCGGATTCGCCCTCAGCTACATCAAATGGCGCCCGGTTGGTCTCGGCCACGCCGGAGATGAAGTAAATGACAAATAGGGGCAGCAAAGGCAGCCAGTTCCACTGCAGAAAGCCGCCTGGGCCAGCCTGCGTTTGCACGATCGTGACCAAATTGAGGCTGCCGGACATCATCAGCACACCGATTAACGCGAAGCCCATGGCGATTTCGTAGGACACGATCTGCGCGGCGCAGCGCAAACCGCCGAGGAAGGCATACTTGGAGTTCGATGCCCAGCCCGCCATAACCACTCCGTACACGCCCATCGAGGCAACCGCCATGATGAACAGAAGACCGGCATCGACATCCGCCAGTACGATCTCCGGGCCGAATGGGATCACCGCCCAGGCGACGAACGCCGGGGCCAGCGTAATAATCGGCGCCAAGATGAAAACGATCTTGTTCGCGCCGGTCGGCACGATGATCTCTTTCATGAACAGCTTTACCACATCGGCGATCGGCTGCAGCAGTCCGCGGAAGCCGACACGATTTGGTCCCATGCGCACCTGCATGTAACCGATGACCTTGCGCTCGGCGAGCGTCAGGTAAGCCACCGAAAGCAATAGCGGCACGATGATGAGAACGATCTTGCCGATAATCAGCAGCGTCGGCAGCAATTGCTCCAAGTAGGCGCTCACACGGGCTCCAGCTCAACGGCGCCAAACATGGGTCCCAGCGCCGCCGTCTCCGGCCGCGCGCCGGCGATGCGCACACAGCCTGCGGGGACGCTGTCGTCGATGGTGACGGGCAGGGTCGTGCTGCGCTGTGCCTGGCGCACCGCAGCGGCGCCACCGGGACGCAGCTGCAACTGCGCAAAGAGCGCGCGGTTAATCGCCAACGAAGGCGCACGCGCATCGTGCGTCGCGTGCAAGGCACCAGCACGCCGCACAATGGCATCGGCTTCATACAGATTGATATCGGTCAGGCGCTCTAGCTTGCCCGCCGGAACATTCAGATCCGCTCTGCTGGCATCACTCAGCACGGCGAGGCCGATTGCGTTGTCTAGCCGCGCATTGACGTGCGCTTGCAGATCAGGGGCAATCTCGCGGCGCACCGCTTCGGCGCTGTCGTGCTCGAACCCGGCCAAACCAAGCAAGTTGCCAAGCACGCGAAGCACCTTCCAGGCCGGACGCGCCTCGCCCAGCGGCGCGACGGCGCCGTTGAAGCTCTGCACCCTGCCCTCGGTGTTCACGAACGTGCCAGCGGTTTCGGTGAACGGCGCGATAGGCAGCATCACCTGCGCGTACTTCTCCGCTTGATGCCGGTAGGCGCTGAGCGCCACAACGAACTGCGCTTGCTTCATCGCCGTCATCGCCGCCGCCGGATCATGGCAGTCGAGTTCGGGTTCGGCGCCGAGTAGCACATAGCCTTTGCGCGGCTCGGCCAGCATGCGCGAAGCGTTTAGCCCCTGCGCGCCGGCCGCCTCATACGGCAACGCCTGCGCAATATAGCCGCCGACGCTATTGGCGGCTTCGCCGAGAAAGCCGAATTTGGACTGGGTCTGTTGCGCGATCTCATGCGCCAGCGCGTGCAAGCGCCGCGCGTGCGGGTGCTGCTGCGCATAGTTGCCGAGGAACACTGCGCTCGCCGCTTTGTCGAGCAGCTGCCGCGCGATCGCAGTCACCCAGGTGCGGGCGAGCATTTCGCCAGCGGCGGACTCGGCGATTCCTGCTGGCGCAGCGACACCTCTTGCCTCGTATACAGCCAATAGAATAGCCTTTAGAGCCGCTTCCAATCTGGACGGCAAGACCACACTACACGTAGCATCCTTAATTACTAAGGATTGCTCGAAGGCGTGAACGACCTGCAAACGCGCCCCACGCTTGGCAGCTTCGCGGAATCGGTGCGCGATGAGCGGATGATCCTTGCGCAGATTGCTGCCCACAACCAGCGCCGCTTCCAAGCGGCTTAACTCGGCGATCGGCATTCCCAACCAGGGCACGCCCGGAGCGTTCGCATCCGCGCTGAAATCCGCATGGCGCAAGCGGAAATCGACGTGAGGCGAACCCAAACCGCGCATGACTTTCTGCAACAACAACAGTTCCTCGAGCGTCTGATGCGGCGTGGCCAGCGCGCCTATTTGCCCGGCGCCGTGCTGGCTAACGATTTGCTTCAGGCCGTTGGCGACAAAGTTCAGCGCGTACTGCCAATCCACTTCGCGCCACGAGCCGTTTTCGTTCACCATCGGACGCTTGAGCCGATCGGGCGAATTCAATCCTTCATAGGAAAAGCGGTCTTTGTCCGACAACCAACATTCGTTGATCGCTTCGTTCTCCGCCGGCAGCACACGCATGACCTTGTTGTTTTTCACTTGCACGGTCAAGTTCGAGCCAAGGCCGCAGTGCGGGCTGACCGACGCCTTGCGCGACAGCTCCCAGGTGCGCGCGCTGAATCGAAATGGCTTGGAGGTGAGCGCTCCGACCGGACACAGATCGATGACGTTGCCGGACAACTCTGAATCCACAGTGGTGCCGACAAACTGCATGATTTCGGAATGCTCGCCACGCCCCACCATGCCGAGTTCCATCACACCGGCGATTTCTTCGCCGAAACGCACACAGCGCGTGCAGTGAATACAGCGCGTCATGTCGGTGGAAATAAGCGGGCCGAGGTCCTTGTTGACCACCACGCGTTTCTCTTCGCCGAAACGCGAACCGCTGCCGCCGTAACCAACGGACAGATCTTGTAACTGGCACTCCCCGCCTTGGTCACAGATCGGACAGTCGAGCGGATGGTTAATCAGCAGAAACTCCATCACGCCTTTTTGCGCTTTGACCGCTTGCTCGGAGTGCGTCTGCACCTTCATGCCTTCAGTGGCGGGCGTCGCACAAGCAGGCAATGGCTTGGGTGCCTTTTCGACTTGGACTAAACACATGCGGCAGTTCGCCGCGATCGACAGTTTCTTGTGATAACAAAAATGCGGAATGTAAATGCCGAGCGCGTGCGCGGCATCCATCACGGTTTTGCCGTTCTCCACGCTGACGGGTTTATTGTCGATCTCTAAGTTGATCATGAACGCTGCGCCTCACGCGGCGCGATCCATATTTCTTTGTCATTCCCGCGGGAGCGGGAATGACGCTCCGCGATAAACCGTTTCTTCACGCTACTTTCCGCTCCGCCTCGCGCACCGCCCCAGGCCCCACCAAGCAGCGCTTGTGCTCGATGTGATGCTCGAATTCGCTGCGGAAATGCTGGATGAAACTCTTTACCGGCAACGCCGCGGCGTCACCCAGCGCGCAAATAGTGCGCCCAGCAATGTTGTCGGCGACGTTGGTTAGAAGATCCAAGTCTTCCTTGCGGCCCTGGCCGTGCTCGATGCGATGCACGGCGCGGTACAACCAGCCGGTGCCTTCCCTGCAGGGGGTGCATTGGCCGCACGATTCTTCGTAGTAAAAGTACGACAAGCGCTCCAGCGCTTTTACCATGCAGGTGGTTTCGTCCATCACGATCACGGCGCCGGAGCCGAGCATCGAGCCTGCTTTGGCGATAGAGTCGTAGTCCATGTCGGTTTGCATCATGATGTCGGCGGGCAACACCGGCATGGAGGAGCCGCCGGGAATCACCGCCTTCAACTTTTTGCCGCCGCGCATGCCGCCCGCCATGGCGAGCAAGTCTTTGAACGGCGTTCCCAGCGGAACTTCGAAGTTGCCCGGATGCGCAACATGGCCAGAGACGGAAAAAATCTTGGTGCCGCCATTGTTCGGTTTGCCGATCTCCAAAAACTTTTCGCCGCCGTTGTTAATGATCCAGGGCACCGCGGCGAACGTTTCAGTGTTGTTGATCGTCGTGGGCTTGCCGTACAAACCGTAGCTTGCGGGGAACGGCGGCTTGAAGCGCGGTTGGCCTTTTTTGCCTTCGAGCGATTCAAGCAGTGCCGTTTCTTCGCCGCAGATGTACGCGCCATAACCCATGTGGTTGTAGAGCTGGAAGCCGAAATCGGAATCCATGATGCGCTCGCCGAGATAACCCTTGGCGCGCGCTTCCTCCACAGCGGCTTCCATGCGCTCGTAGCATTCGAGCACTTCGCCGTGGATGTAGTTGTAACCCACTTTGATGCCCATCGCGTACGCGGCGATCGCCATGCCTTCAATCAAAATGTGCGGGTTGTAGCGCAGAATGTCGCGGTCTTTAAATGTGCCCGGCTCGCCTTCGTCGGAATTGCACACCAAATATTTGTCGCCCGGATACTGGCGCGGCATGAAACTCCACTTCAGTCCCGTCGGAAAACCGGCGCCGCCGCGTCCGCGCAGCGCAGACTTTTTCACTTCGGCGATGACATTTTCGGGCGGAATCTTTTCGCTGAGAATTTTGCGCAGCGCGGCGTAGCCGCCGAGACTTTCGTACACCGGCAACGCCCAGAGCTTGTCGGTGCGAATGTGTTGGAAGATTATCTGGTTCGCCATGGGCACTTGTCATCCCCACGAAAGCGGGGATGTTGTTGCAGATCGAGTATGCGAAAAGATCCCCGCACGCGAAGACGGCACAGCCGGGCTTCGCCCGTTGTGCGTGGTGGGGATGACGAACGAGATGCTCATCTCGTTCGTCACTTCATCTCCCCCAACATCTCATCCACCTTCTCCGGCGTGAGCAACCCAATCATCTTGCGATTGTTGTGAATCACCACCGGCGCATCGCCGCAAGCGCCAAAACACTCGCCTTCTTTAAGTGTGTAGCGAGCATCGGGCGTGGTTTCGCCGAAGTCGATCCCGAGTTTGCGCTTGAAGTAGTCCGCGATTTCGTTCGCACCGCGCAGCGCGCACGGCAGATTGGTGCAGATGCAGATCTTGTTGCGCCCGACCGGCGCAAGGTCGTACATGGTGTAGAAAGTTGCGACTTCCTGTACCGCGATTGGGGCCATGCCAAGATAGCCGGCGACAAACTCGACGATTTCGTTCGAAACGAAACCCTTTTCTTCTTGCGCGATGCGCAGCGCCGCCATCACGCCGGATTGTTTGCGATCCGGCGGATACTTCGACAGTTCCTTGTCGATTTTACTGAGAGAGTCGGCTGAAAGCATGTTACCCCTTATTGTATCAGCCCGCGAGCTAGACTGGTTCTAAGTCTTTGGCTCATACTACCTATCCACTTCGCCGAAAACGATATCTTGCGTGCCGATGATCGCCACCACGTCGGCAATCATGTGACCGCGCGACATTTCGTCTAACGCGCTCAAATGCGCGAAACCCGGCGCGCGAATTTTCAGGCGATACGGTTTGTTGCCGCCATCAGAAACAAGATAAATGCCGAACTCGCCCTTCGGGGCTTCCACCGCCGCGTAAGTTTCGCCGGCCGGCACATGCACGCCTTCGGTAAAGAGCTTGAAGTGGTGAATCAGCTCTTCCATATTCTCTTTCATCTTCTCGCGCGAGGGCGGGGCGACTTTGTGGTTATCGGTCATCACCGGGCCCGGATTCTTGCGCAACCACTCGATACATTGCTTGACGATGTTGTTCGACTGGCGCATTTCTTCCATGCGCACCAAGTAGCGGTCGTAGCAATCGCCGTTGACGCCGACCGGAATATCAAAATTCATGCGGTCGTAAACTTCGTACGGCTGCTTCTTGCGCAAATCCCACGCGATGCCGGAGCCGCGCAGCATCGGGCCGGTAAAACCGAGCGCCAGCGCGCGCTCCGGCGTAACCACGCCAATGCCGACGGTGCGCTGCTTCCAGATGCGGTTATCCGTAAGCAGAGTTTCGTATTCATCCACCAGCGCGGGGAAGCGCCGCGTGAAATCTTCGATGAAGTCGAGCAGCGAGCCTTGGCGATTTTCGTTCAGGCGCTTGACGTCTTCGTCGCTGCGCACGATCGAAGCCTGGTACTGCGGCATCCGGCTCGGGAGATCGCGGTAAACGCCACCGGGGCGATAGTAGGCAGCGTGCATGCGCGCACCGGAAGCGGCTTCGTAACAGTCCATCAAATCTTCGCGCTCGCGGAAAGCGTAGAGAAACACACTCATCGCGCCGACGTCGAGCGCGTGCGCACCGAGCCACAGCAGATGATTTAAGATGCGCGTGATCTCGTCGAACATGACGCGGATGTACTGAGCGCGAATCGGCACGTCCAACTCGAGCAGAGTCTCGATCGCCATGACATAGGCGTGTTCGTTGCACATCATCGAGACGTAGTCGAGCCGGTCCATGTAGGGCACGGACTGGATGAAAGTCTTGTGCTCGGCCAATTTTTCGGTCGCGCGATGCAGCAGGCCGACGTGCGGATCGGCGCGTTCGATCACTTCGCCGTCCAACTCCAGCACCAAGCGCAGCACACCGTGGGCGGCGGGATGCTGCGGCCCAAAGTTCATGGTGTAGTTACGAATCTCCGCCATGCCTGCTATCTCAAACCGGCGTTAACGTTTGGTCGTCTAGCCGGCATCGCCGTAACCCTCTTCCCGAATGATTCTCGGCACGACTTCGCGCGGCTCGATGGTGACTGGCTGATAAACGACTCGTCGTTGGTCCGGGTCGTAGCGCATCTCTACATGACCGGAGAGCGGGAAATCCTTACGGAACGGATGACCAATGAATCCGTAGTCGGTGAGCAAGCGGCGCAAGTCCGGGTGGCCTTCGAACACAATGCCGAACAAATCGAAAGCTTCGCGTTCAAACCAATTCGCCGCCGGCCATACCCCTATGACCGAAGGGATCACGGGCAGATCATCGTCAGGCGCGGCAATCTTCACCCGCACGCGCCGGTTGAGCGTGACGGAAAGCAAGTGGACCACCGCCATAAAGCGAGGACCTTGCCCGCCTGTGTCTGCATAGCCCGAATAATCAATGCCGCAGAGGTCGATGAGTTGCTCGAAGCGCAGCGCGTTGTGGTCGCGCAGTGTTTGTGCTGCTTCTAGCCATTGCCCGGCGGAAGTGTGAATGGTGATCTCGTCACGCCGGCGCTCAAATTTGGAAACCAAACCGCCCAGCGCCTGCTGGAGGTCGGTCTCAAGCTGTTCCGGCACGGCAGGGGTCATTTGCTCTAGGCAGCGCGCGAGATCGTGTTGGTGCGCTTAATCTTGTTTTGCAGCTGAATAATGCCGTAGAGCAGCGCTTCGGCGGTAGGCGGGCAACCGGGAACGTAAATATCGACCGGCACGATGCGATCACAGCCCCGTACTACAGAGTACGAATAGTGGTAATAGCCGCCGCCGTTGGCGCAGCTGCCCATAGAGATCACCCACCGCGGCTCCGCCATTTGATCGTAAACCTTGCGCAGCGCCGGCGCCATTTTGTTGCACAAAGTGCCAGCGACGATCATGACGTCCGACTGCCTCGGGCTGGGACGGAACACCACGCCAAAACGATCCAGATCGTAGCGTGAAGCGCCCGCGTGCATCATCTCTACCGCGCAGCACGCCAAACCAAAAGTCATCGGCCAAAGAGAACCGGTACGCGTCCAGTTAATTAGGTCGTCGAGTTTCGCGGTAACGAAACCTTGCTGCATCAACACCTCGGTCGGCTGCAGCGGAGATTGCGGGCTTGGCTTCATTGGTTCCCCCTAGTCCCAGTCAAGGGCGCCCTTCTTCCACTCGTAGACGAAGCCGACTACAAGAAGCAACAAGAAAATGCCAAGTGCCAACGCCCCAGGCAACCCAATATCCTTGAAAACAACGGCTCCGGGCACAAGCCACGCTGTCTCCAAGTCAAACAGAATAAACAGAATCGCCACCAAGTAGTAACGAACGTCGAATTTCATGCGCGCGTCTTCGAATGCTTCGAAACCGCACTCGTACGGAGAAAGCTTCTCGGGATCGGGCCTGCTCGGACTGAGCAGCTTGCCGATGATAGGAAGAATGACGCCGAAAGCGAGTGCAACGACGGCGAAGATCAGAATCGGATAGTAGTTCTCTGGCATCTGCTGAGCCGGCTTAGCGGCTCCTTCTCTAGCAAACAACTACTTCAATCTTTAAAACCGCACACCGTGGTGCCGATGAAGAGACTCGAACTCTTACGGCTTTCGCCACCGCCCCCTCAAGACGGCGTGTCTACCAATTCCACCACATCGGCCGCACCTTCGACTACTTTGGAATCTCCTGCGACTTTGGACCATCGGCAGACGGTGCTGCCGTATTGGGCACGCTGGATTGGGCAGGCGCACCCGCAGCAGCCGCTGGCGCTTCGCTACCCGGAACCGCAGTACTGCCCGCGTTTGCCGGCATGCTCGGCGTCACTGCACTACCGCTGCCCGACGTGGAGGGCGCTGAGGTTGGCGGCGGCAGGCGATCGAGTACGCCTTTGCCGCGATTGCTCACTACCGACATGTAGGTAAGCAACAAGCAGCCGACAAAAAAAACTGCCGCGAGCGCTGCCGTGGTCCGGCTAAGGAAATTCGCCGCACCGCTGGAGCCGAACAGGCTGCCGGCCGAGCCGCTGCCGAAAGCCGCACCCACATCGGCACCCTTACCGTGCTGTATCAGCACCAGGCCGATAATGCCCAGCGCGCTGACAATAGTTAATGCCCAAACAATCGCCTGCACTTGCTCGTCCTTATGCGCCGGTCGCAGTATCAGCGGCAGCTCGGATGATTTGCAAAAACTCTTGCGCGTTGAGGGACGCGCCACCGATCAAGCCGCCGTCAATTTCCGGCATAGCGAATAATTGTACCGCATTCGAGCCCTTGACGCTGCCGCCGTAGAGGATGCGCAACGCCTCTGCCAGCGCCTGCTTTTCGTTCGATAAGCGCTGACGAATAAACGCATGCACGGCGTTAGCCTCATCCGGCGAAGCGTTCTTTCCCGTGCCGATTGCCCAGACCGGTTCATACGCGAGCACCGCGCGCTCGAACGCATCGATGCCAGCCGCCACCAACACGGCTTCCAGCTGCCTTTGGATCACTCGTTGTGTGTGTCCGGCATCGCGCTCCTCCAGTGTTTCACCCACGCAAAGTATAGGAATCAGACCGGCATGCTGAGCTGCCACGAACTTGCGCGCCACCACGGCGTCGTGCTCGCCGAAGAGCGTGCGCCGCTCGGAGTGGCCCACAATTACGTAGGTACAGCCGAAGTCACGCAGCATCGCGCCGGAAACCTCGCCCGTATAGGCGCCTTTGTGAAACTCGCTCAAATTCTGCGCTCCCCACGCGATCGGGCCACCGTCGAGCACATCCTGCAGCTGTGCGAGATACGGAAACGGCGCGCAAACGGCGCTCTTAGTGGCGACCACGGCGGACATTAAGGCATTCAGAAGCACGATGTTTTCCGCCTTGGAACCGTGCATCTTCCAGTTACCAACAACTAAACGGGTGCGTCTCAACGGGATTGCCCCCCTCGTTGCCCAAATGCTGTCTTTACCGCACTTTTGAGGCAGGTGCATATTTTACTGTCACTTAGCAGCTTCATGTTGCAGTGCGATTAACAAGAGAGCGTTTCAGTGCTATCCTCTCGGAAAAGCAATACCAGCTGTACATAACAGTAAAGTAAGTCCGCTCAAGATAATCGATGAAGCGACCTATATTTAAGAGTCGCCTAATTAGAAATATGAGCCAGATGAAAAAGAAAAAAGAAGGCACAAGGACATGGCTAACCGCTCGAAGTTGCTGCGCAGTGCAGAATTGCCCGCTGTCGTTTTATTCAACCGCGTCGTCGCACCGCTAATCGCCGTCGTAACGCTGTTTGTCACGACGCATCTGTATTGGGGACGCTTCGACGAGCAATGGTTGCTGCTCGCGACGATCGCGTTCCTGATCTCATCGCAGGCATTCGCCGAACTCAATTTGCTACGTTTGTCCGACCGGCGCCGCTTGGGTGTGGATATCCGCAAGTTGATTATCGCGTGGGGCATCGTGGTCGGAATTCTCTTGTTCCTAGGCTATGCGACCAAGATGTCGGCCGTATTCTCACGGCGGGTTTTGCTGACCTGGATGCTCGTTGCACCCATTGCCGTGCTTCTTACACAATTGTTATTCCGGGCCATGATGCGCCGGACCAAACTCGGTATCTCGGGCCGCAGTGCCGTCATCGTCGGCGCCGGTGAGCTAGGCGACGAGTTAGCCGCGCGCATCAACGATCAAGGCCTAATGCCGGTGCGATTGTCCGGCTTTTTCGACGATCGCAACATATTTCGTTTACCGCCGACGACGCGTTCGCGCTTGACCGGCACCTTGGACGACCTGCCTCAGTACGTGCGCGAAAACAGGATCAACAATATCTACATTACGCTGCCGATGGTAGCGCAGCCGCGCACCATGAAGTTACTCGATGAGTTAAGGGACACAACGGCATCAATCTACTTTGTGCCTGATATCGGACGCTTCAACATGGTGCAGACTCACGTTGACGAAATCGGTGACATGCCGGTCATCGCCGTGTCGGAAACGCCCTTCACCGGATCGAATGCTTTGATCAAGCGCACTTTTGACATAGTTGTCGCTTCGATTTTGCTCATCATGCTCTCTCCCGTCCTGCTCGCGATCGCCTGGGGCGTACGGCGTTCTTCCCCAGGTCCGATCATTTTCAGGCAACGACGCTACGGATTGGACGGCGACGAGTTCTGGGTATACAAGTTCAGAACCATGTCGGTGTGCGAGGACGGGCCAGTGGTGGCACAGGCTAAGAGACACGATCCGCGTTTAACCCGGTTTGGCGCATTCCTGCGCAAAACCTCCCTCGACGAGCTGCCGCAACTGTTGAACGTCCTGCAAGGCAGAATGAGTATCGTCGGTCCACGGCCGCACGCCGTTGCTCACAATGAGCTCTATCGGAAACTAATCAAGGGCTATATGCTGCGCCACAAAGTCAGACCCGGCATTACCGGGTGGGCACAAGTGCACGGACTGCGCGGTGAAACTGAGACCGTGGATAAGATGGCAGCACGCGTGAAATATGACATCGAATACATTCGCAATTGGTCAATCTTTATGGACATGCGAATTCTTTGGCGTAGTGTTGCGCTCATCTATCACGACCAAGCTGCGCACTGAGCGCCCTGAACCGCCATAACACGATGTTCAGCTTGTTGGCCGTTACGCTCACCGCCGCGCTATTCCTTTGGGGCGGCGCTCGCATTTCCGCCAGCGACTTCGGATCGTGGCACGATTTAGTTCACGTGTTTACTTTTGCGCTTCTTACGTTGCTATATGCACGCGCATTGCCACGCGTAAGATGGTATTGGATCAGCGTTTGCATGATCGCGCTCGGCGGCGCGCACGAGCTCTATCAATATGCAACCAGCGGCGATCGATTCGAATACGGCGACTTCCTGCTCAATACGGTGGGCGCGGGTCTAGGCATCGCATCTTTGGCGCTCGCCAGCCAATCGCGGCGCTAGCCGCTAGTCCCGCAAAGCGGGCACGGCGAAAGCCCTGGCGCTAGTGCGACTGACGCATCCTCGTATCTCGCAGCGCTCTCTCCGTAACGACGACATAGACCAGCACGGTAAGAAATAGCATGAAGTTATCTTCATGCTCGGCAAGTCCGGAGCTGGTGCTGCCTCTGATGAGAATCATGAGCGCAATGCCTAGCATCTCCGCGCGAATGCTACGGTTCAGCGGGGTGGCAAACCATGCGCGGTCCCGCCTCGGAAGAAAGTACAAGCGGGCAAACGTCCACAAAATGGCTCCGCCCCAAGCTAACAAGCCGACGCTTCCGGTGCCGACAATTACCTCAAACAACGCGCCGTGCAGGCTGGTATGACCCTCGACACCGAGGATCTCGGCGCGCGCATAGGCGGCAAAACCATGGCCGAAAATCGGCGCCTCTTGAAAGGCAACCCATGATCCCTCCCATCCCTGGGTTCGGCCGGATAGCGAAGTCACCAGTTCGGCATCCTGGCCTCGCAAGAGATACTGTGAGGAAACCTCTAGCAGCGACGCAGAGGTAGCACCTACGAACAGGACGATCGCCATTGCGGCCAGCAACCCGTAACGGCGATCGAATATTAGATAGATAAATATCGCCAGCACAAACGCGACAAACGAAGTGCGCGACTGCGCCAGCACCAACACCAGCATCGCCACAGCGCACACCGCCATGCTCGCACTCCGTCGCACCCACGTCTTCGCACGAAATGTGGAGCACAGTGCGGCGAAAGCCACCACGGCGCTCATAAAGGCAAGAGCGTTCTCCTGAACGACAGGCACAACGCCCATCATCTGAACGCCGAAGTAGCCGCGCGAGGGATGGAATGCCCGCTCTGGCATCGCCAGTGCCTCCACCGAAAACACCAATACCAGGAAAGCATTGATGCCGACAAACCACAAGTAGGCGAAACGCGCCTGACCGAGCTGCATCGGATATGTGAGCATGGCCGCCACCACCAATACGACTACCACTATCTCCATACTCTTCCACAAAGAGTAATACGCGTACTCTGGGACAAACGAGGAGCTAATCATCGCCAAGGTGCCGTAGAACAAAAGCAGAAGCAACGGCGCAGGAAAGGCTAGACGCCAATTCTTAGGGTTGCGTAATAGCAAGTAAACTGAACCGGCGGCAGAGAGCAGCACCAAAGCCATGCGCAAGTAGTTGCGATTGTTACCCATCGGCGGCGGCGGGTCATCGCTGGCTACGGCCCAAGTGAGCATGCTCACGAACATGGCCACCCACATGACCAGGGCCAAATTAATGGCGAGCCATCCCCAATCTTCCTGAGATTCGCGATTGTGTACACCGCTGAACCGAGTCGGTGCACGCTTAGTTGCTAGTTGCGACGGATAGGCTGCTACTTTCTCCATGACTACCCCACGCTCTTCGCCGCAATGCTGTCTTGCATTCCCGCCAAGCGATACCACTCGCGTACTGCTTCGTGCCTATGCTCCCAAAGATAGCGCTCCCGCACGACACGGCGACACTCCGCCCTCATTCGAGCTTGCGCTTCCCGGTCCGAGGCTAGTCGCACCAGACGATCGGCGAGTGCATCGACGGTCGCCTCGAGCGTACTCTGTTCCACCGCGAACCCGCAGGCGGGGGGCACCATTTCTCCTACACCGGTGCCTTGGAGCCCAATTACCGGAACGCCATGCGCCATTGCCTCGAGGATTACCATGCCCGCCACTTCGGAACTGGGAAACAAGAACACATCCGCGACGTTGAGATACTCAAGCGCACGCGCGCGCGGCAGACGCCCGGTGAAATCAACGCGATCCCCGATGCCTAATTCGCGCGTCAGCGCTTCGAGCGATGACCGCAACGGGCCTTCGCCAACGATAGTCAACTGCGCAGTCGGTACGACCTGAGCAAATTTTGCGAATGCTCGTAAAGTCAAGTGGAAGCCTTTGATCGGCAGCAGGTTGCCCATGCTTAAAACTGAAAACTGCTCGCCTCCCCGCGCTGGGAGTTGAGACAAAATGGCTTCCTCGACGCCGATGGCGATGTGTGTCTGGTACCTGTCTTGCGCGAGCAATAAGGGGAGTCTGTCGATCACCGCCGCATGGTTACCGATGACCAGCTTTGCGCGCGTTATACAAAGCCAGAGAAACGGATCAAGCATGCGTCTTGATGCTTTGAAGTAATACTGCAGCCGATCGCGAAATATCGCTCTGGATCCGGACATGAGCGGCGCGTGGCCCTTGCCGTTGCTGCCGATCGGCCCCCATACAAACGGAACATCAAGCAGTCCTAGGAAGGTGAACGTGTAATCGTTCACGAAGGTAACGTGATGCGCCAGGTCGAACTTAACAGCTCGGTTCAGGCGGCGCGCCACCCGCCACGCGGCAAACTGCCACAGGTAGTAATAGAGTTGAATGCCGCGCTCACCGCGCTTCCACCAGCGCGCCCATCTTGGGAGATCTGCATAGACGAAGTGCAAGTAGGGATTGGGCGTGCGCTCAAGCGCCGCCTCGATTCGCGATCGATTATTGCTGCGAGTAACAACCCAAACTTCGTGTTCCCTGCTGATCGTCTGGCACATTTGCCAACCCACCCCTGGCTCGGATCCCGAATCAGGTTCACAAGCGTAAGCAGCCACAAGAACTCGCGGCCGACGGGCGCCGCGGCGCAATGAATCGCACGTATAGCGCAGGGATTCCAATAAGTAACCATCCGGCTCAGCCAGCGAGTTAGGTCTGGCAGACAATTGCTGTAAGAGGTAAAGCGCGACATAGGCAGGCAACTCCGTACTGCTAATGCCAGCCTGCTTGATCACTCGTGCCAGCAACGGTGTATCGGCCGCATCAAGCAAAAGCTGGACGGCAATCGCCGGAGGCTCATGCGTAACCAATCGCAGCGGAGAAAACACGCTGTGAAACAGATCGCCCAGCGCCACGCCCTGCCGCTCCGCGTATTCCCAGTCGAACACGAACAATCGGCCGTCGGCCACCTCTAGTGTGTTCCAAGGCGCAAAGTCGCCGTGGCTAGCGGTTAAGCACACGCCTCGATCGGCGAGCACTTGCCGCACCCCGAGGGCGGCGCGCTTAATCAAACTCGCGGCATCGGGATGCGTGCGTTCCAACGCGCGCGCGCACGCGTCGACACCCAGCTGTTCCAGCACGTGCTCAACCGAAGCGCTGCCACGTTCTAGGGCATCAAACTCTTCAAGGAAGCGCAGATCGTCGTAGTCAAACGTGTACGGACGTTGATTTGCCGTCCCTTGCGGTGGCGGCGAAACAAACAGCAACAGCTCTTTGCCGAGCATCTCTAGGGCTTGAACCTCGGGCACCTCTGCTGCACGGAAGCCTCTCAGCTTGAGCCAAGAGAGAAACTCCGCCTCGCGCTGCATTAGCTGCTGGACTTTCTCGTGCGCAGCGATCTTCACGTAGCTAATGACTTTGCCGTCGCGGCTGACTTGCGCCGTTAACTTGCGGTGAGGGCCCGCCGTCCCCATGTAGAAGCTAACGGTTAAGTCCGCATCTTTAAGGATGGCGCAGATGAACTGCGTCAAGTTAGAGAAACGCTCCTCAAGCAAATGGTTCGGTTTTGCGCGCAGCAGCAAGGAGCGCAGCCAGCGTGGCAGGAAACCCGCAATTGCTTTGGCTATCTGACCAAGCTTTGAATAGGGGTGATACAGCTGCAGTGCGTCCGTTAGCGCTTCACGATCATCAAACCAGATTTTGGGATTGCGCGCCGACGGGAATACATGCCATTGCCTCACCGAATCGCTCGTAATACGCTCTTGCGTCGTGTATGCGCACTCACCCAGAATGAGGCTCGCGACCCGAGCGGTGACTGCTTGAGCACCGCCCGATGTGTCGATGACCTCGTGCCAGCGCCAATGCTCCGCCTCCTCTATATACCCGCGGATCTGACTTTCAATTAGCGCCACAGGCAATTCGGGTTTTCGAGCGAAGATCGCCTCCGGATCACCTCTAAGCAGCACCAACAGATCCGGTGCGGGTACGAAGCGCGCGGCCAAGCGCATCAAACGTGGCGACACATCGAAGCCATAGCGCTCAGGGTGCACCAGGACGTCCGGGAAGTAGCGCTCGCCGACCACAAGTGTGCTCTGAGCTTTGCGCGGATAGATGATCAGCCAGTAGCCGATAACGAAATCGAGCCAGTAGTACAGGAACCGCGCAAGCGACACGAGACCTCGATACTTCGACACGTGAGCAGGTTGCTGTACAACGGGGTCAGCGGGTGCGGCTTCAGCAGCCTGGCTCGACGCCCGCTTGAGTTTCGGTAGTAGGCTGGGGCGCCAATGAAAGCGCCACGTACGCCGAAAGGCGCGTTCCAGTTCGGAGAGCAACAGGCCGGTTACAGTCGACTTGCCGCTGCCATCGGGCCCTAAGATAACAACGAATAGTCCAGTAGGTTGCCTGAAGCGCTTAAGCTTGCGCACCGATGATGCGAAAACGCGCCTTAAAGCGACCGATGGGCGCCGCGTCGCGCTTATCCAATCGGCAGCGCGCGCCAGTTTCTTAAGATGCGGTTCCGCCTGCTTCGGATCGGCGACAGCGAGCAGTGCAGTGACCAGCTTCTTCGCTTCTGGACCAAACCAGCCTTGCACCTCCATCCATAGCGCCTGAGGCGCAGCACTATAGTGCCTGCGCAACGCGTCAAGACCCTCTGCAGACAGGCGCCCCTTGATGGCGCGTTTCATCAGCAAATAGAGCGCCTGTCTATGCTGATCGACACGCCGCCCAAATTGAGTTCCATAAGCCCCCTCAAGCAACAAAGGCGTGGGCAAATGGTAGCGATTGATGCCTACCGGGTCATACAGGCAATCGAGATGGAGAAAAAGGTTCTGCTCTCCGGCAACTCTGAGCACATAGTAGTAGCCATGCGGCACCTCATAATGTAGTCGTTGCACTAGCTGCATCGCTCCAGAGCCGG
>CADEHE010000027.1 GCA_902826775.1 uncultured Pseudomonadota bacterium
CGCGGCCATCCGCCAAACCATCCCCGCGAAAAACAGCGTGAAGAGTTGATCGGTGTCGATGCCAATTGCCAGATGGCGCAGGCCCGGCGGATTGGTCAGCGTGAGCAGCACCGAAATGGCTGTGCTTGCGATCATGCTCACCGCGACTAATACTGCCACCCAGCCGGCGAAGCGGCGCAGGCAGCGCACCGCCGCGGTCCACTACCTGGAGCAAAGGAACCGGAAACGCGTCGGTGCCGGTGCAGAACTACTAAAATGAGGAACCGTTTAACGTAATAACGTAGGCGCGTCGTGCCGGTTCTAACGCTCGGCGGCAGTCCCCTTGCTCGCGTTAGCCCAGAGGGCACTCTGAGCTATTGCCGCCGCAAGTTGTGGAGGTTTTCCTCAGTCGCTGCATCTGTACGAGCTGGCTCCCCACTGCCGTTGCCGGCCAAATGCAGTTTGAGCGCGACATTGCGCACCAATAGCTCATCGGGGTGCATCTGCTCGATGTGCTTGCTGATCAAATTTTGCAAGCGCGCGCGCCGACTAGGAGGGACATTTAGATACACCGCTCGGAAGCACAGATTGTGCAGGAAGCGATATTCCCCGGCCAGCGTACCATCCGGCCATTCAGACACACCAACACGCCCGAGGAAAAGGCGCTGCTGAAACAGCTGCTCGCAGCGGTGTTCTACTTGCTCCACATCGATTTTCAGCGCCGCGGCCACTTCCGCCGCGGAGAACTGCCGCCCCGCAATGCTCGCCGCTTCCAACAGGTTGCGCTCCTCCTCGCCTAGCGCGCCGAGCGCTTGTTCGACAATTTCCCGCAAGGTATCCGGGACGCGCTCCGCGAACGCGGTTTGAGGGTCGTCGGCGACCTTGCGCGCGAGCGCTACATCCATGTCCACTGCGTGCGTCATGGCGCTGACAAACAGCGGATGCCCCTCAGTCGCAGAGAAAATGCCATGACCAAGGCGTGAGTCGACGTTCTCGGCCAACCGCAGCTGAACGTACTGGCACACTGACTGCTCGTTCATCGGTGGCAGCTCTATCTCGATGCCCACGCGCCGGCTGCGCGCGTCCGAGACCAGCAGGTGCAGCGCGCTGTTGGAGGCGTACATCTCTTTGGGGCGCACCGATGCAATGACAAACAAACGCGCGGGGCGCGGGGAGCGTGCCAGATGCGACAGCAGCGCTAAGGTGGCGGGGTCAGCCCAGTGCAGGTCCTCCAGCCACAACACAACCGGCTGTTGCAGGCTCAAAGTCTCAAAGAAGGTGCTGTACTCACGCAGCCGACGCTCTTGTCCCAGGCCCTCGGTAAGGCGGTGCAGTTGGAGACTCTCGTCGGCGCTCAGGTGCCCCGGCATGGCGGTCAAACCCAGCGGGGCGTACTGCCGCAGCAACGCTAATAGCGCTTTTCCCTCGGGAGCGTAGCAGGCGTTGTCCAGCGCCTCGAGCAGCGGAAAGTATGGCTCGGCGTTCACCGCTGGCTGCTGACTGCACTGGCCGCGCAACAGCCAGAATGCTTGCCGCGCTGCAATGCGGTGCACGAAAGCGCCGATCAGCGTGGTCTTGCCAATACCTGGTTCTCCACTCACCAAGCACATCTGGCGAGAGCAGCTAACCGCCTTGGCGAAGCGCTGTTCCAGCAGCACGAAATCAGCTTCTCGGCCGAAGCAAATAGGCTCAGCGCCGATGATGGAGGAGACAGTCGCGCAATGCGCAGTCCCCGCGCTCGCTGGGCTCGCAGCGTCACCGTGTGTGCCGCAACGCACAGTGATCTCCCCGATCCAACGGTAGCCGCGTCCATGCACCGTCTCGATGTAGTGCGGTTTGCGTGCTTCATCCTGCAGCAGACGCCGCAACTCCGACACGAACTGCTTCACCTGGCCTTCCTCCACGCGGGCGCCGGGCCATACGCTGTTTAGCAACGCCTCCTTGGTGACCAGCCGATGAGCATGTTCCACCAGCAGCCTCAACACCCCAAACGCTTTAGGGGTTAAGGCAATGCTCTGCGTGCCGCGACAAAGGCGCTGATTGAGCAAGTCCAGCTCTAAGCTGCCGGCAAGCATTTGTATGGATGTACGGATGGTCGCCCCCCCATTTTTGGGTTTGCGAGCGGTTCACTTTTTCTTGCAGCGCAATGCCTGATATTGCTTGACGATTTTAACGACGTATGTGCAGCCAGTCACGCGAAAGGTCGTTGACCACGAAAACACCACAAAATCACGACAATTCTCCGCGGAGGCTCGATCAAACCGTTCTCGTCGCGCAGGTTTACCTGCCCCTTAAGGGCGGTTTGGTCGCGCTGTGGCCTTTTCGTGGCGTCGGCGGGCCTCGATTGCTGCCGCTGCGGCTACGCAAAGACCACACCTGCGCAATGCAAGATCTGATTCAATCTTCATAGCCCCCGTTGGGGTGCGAGCATCAAAACATGAATGTGGAGATCGGGGATGAGTCTCAACGCTTTGCCGTTAAACAAGCTCGCTGCGCGCCGCGTCGCCCCACAGATTCAATCAAAACCGAGTGCACGTCCCCGACTTAAGCGCAAGCTCCTGTTCGAGACGCTTGAGCCGCGTCTGCTGCTCTCAGCAACGCCTTTCTACACGGCTGCCGCCTCGCAAGGTGCGGTTGATCTCACCCTACAACTTCAAGAGCAGGGCGGTATTGAAACCCTGCAGCTGCTTGACAGTGCGAGCGGCAGCGTCAAAGTCTCCGCAGCCCTATCGAGCCTGAGCGGGCCGATCGAAATCGCGGGTTCGGGATTTGACGACGTTTTCCGGATCGGATCCGACTTAGGCGCGATCACCGGCGGTATCGTTTTCGATGCCGGCGAGGGCACCGACATTTTGATTGGCGGCGCGAGCGATACCACGTGGAACATCACCGGAGAGAACGCCGGCAACAGCGGCAGCGTGGAGTTTCTTGGTATCGAGCAGCTTACCGGCGGCAGCAACAATCGCGATACCTTCGTGTTGAAGCCGACCGGCAGTTTGAGCGGCGGTGTAGACGGAAGCGATGGCGGTTTCGACACGCTCGTCGTTGATGGTGGCAACTATGCGCACGTCGAATTCATCGCCACCGGTCCCACATCGGGCAGCATTGCGCTGGACGACAACATAATTCGCTACGCAGGGCTCGAACCGCTGCTCCTGCAGGCCGGCAATGTAGACGATTTGACGATCTTCGCTACCGCGGTAGCTGATAACACGGTGTTGAAAGACAACGGCATTGCCGCCGACGGCACGATGAGTTTCACCAGCGATACGACGCCTGGCACTTTCGAGAGCATTGATTTCGTCGTTCCCAATCGGTCCCTTACCATCAATCTAGGAACGGGCCTCGATACCATCCGCGTCGAAAGCTTGGACGACGCGTTCAATGCTGTTGTCGGCGGCAAAGACGCGACCGACCTCATTATCAGGGATCCGGAAGATATCAATATCACAAGCGATATTGTCGTTCCGGGCGACCTGCAGCTTGTCGCAGCGGCCGCGGCGCCGCTGACCGATCTCACCGGATTCACCGGCTCGCGGGTCGGCGGCGGCATCACGGTTGCGGATGGCGTCACCATATCCGCTGGCGGCAACGTCGATTTCCGCGTCATCGCGGGCATGCAGCTCAACCTGCTCGCGATCACGTCGGTGTTCAAAGATCTCACGGCGTTCGCCAACATCGAAATAGGCAACGCTACGATTAGCGGCCAAGACATCACCTTCGTCACCAACACCAGCAGCGGTAAGTTCGCTGCTTTCGATATCTTCGAAAGCGATCTGCTTAACTTCTTCGCCGGGCAAGATTTGGCCACCTTCAATGACCCGGAGGCCGTACTCACGTTCGTACCGGGTACCGACACCGTGGCGCCGAAGATTACGCTGAGTGGCGGCCGGTCCAATTTCTTAAGCAGCGTCGACGGTTTGGGTGCGCCAACCGTGCCGTTTGAGGTGGGTGACTACATCAAGTTCGTGTACTCCAACGAGGCGTTGGGGAAAAACATTGGTGAAGACTATCGCATCACCGCCGTCACCGCGAATCAAATTACCCTGGAGCTATCGAACACGCTGGCAGCCGAAACGATCGATAACACCACCGCCAATCCGTCCGTCATTATTCGCCAGCAGCTCTCCAACATCCTGCCCGACGCGATACCGCTGCGCCCGGTCGACGCCAACGGCAACGCGATTGACGCCAACGGCAACATCGTGCAATTGGTCGATGTGAACGGCGTTCCGATCTTGCAAGATGCGCTTAACCCCATCCCCGGCAGCATCACCTCGGGCAATCTGGCGCAGTCGCTGGGCGGTACTTTGGCTGGGCAGGGAATTCTAGATACGCTCGTCGGATCGCTCATTCCGGCGGAAGCGATCATCAGCAAAGCAAACAGCACCATCACGCTTAAGTCCGGCGCGGCGCTGGACGCGCTCGGCTCGGTGATACTCGAAGCGAATACGGTTTCCACGGTCGAGGTTTCGCTGCCGGAGATGAAAGTCGGCGTGTCGTACGTCGATTCCGAATCGACCACTGGCGTGTTCGTCAAGGATGGCGCGTCCATTAACGCAATCGCCGATGTCTCCTTGCGCGCGGCGACGCGCCACAACATGATCTCCGAAGTGACCGCGGCCAGCCAAGGCGTATTCCAAACGAATCCGCTGCTGATTGCGCTGAAAGGCAATTTCCTGCGCACCCCGGGCCCATCGCTCGAAGTCGCTTATGGCAAGGCGCTATCGGTCTCCGACGCCGTCATCGAGACCAACGCTGCTGTCGCCGCCGGCGGGAATGTGGACGTGGTGAGCAGTAACAATAACGTGTTCCAAGTAGCCGTGGACGGGAAGCGCACACCCAACATTCTGGTAGGCCGCATGACCGGCACCTCAGCGGCTCTCGGAGTCGCGTTCAGCGAGACCGAATCGCGCAGCAACGCCTTGATCTCGGGCAGAGTGCAAGCGGGCGGTAACGTGACGGTGGATGCCAGCGCGGTTAACGCCATCAACGACACGCGCGCGCGATCGTCGATCACCACGAACATACCGCCAGGGCTTGACCAGCGCACCTCTCAGCTATTCAATTCGACTACGACTAAGCTGCAGTCTACGCCGCTTGGTGGAACGATATTGAACCGCTTTGTCGATGCCAACAAGCCCAGTTCGCTGAGCATCGCAGCGGGCGTGGCGTTCGTGCGAGCCTCGAATCAGGCCGACGCGGCCATCGGCGCCAACGCCATTGTGCGCAGCGTTGGCGACTTGTCGATAATCTCGAGCGCTGAAGCCAATTTGCGCGCGCTAGCGGTCGGCGCGACCAAGTTCGGCACCAAGGCTTCCATCGGCGGTGCAGTAGCAATTACCACTCTGAACAATACCGCGAACGCCTCGATCGGGGATGGTGCGCTGGTGGACGCCGGCGGCCTATTGACCGTGGAAGCCACGGCAAACGTGCCCAATCAGATCGAGATCGACAACGATATCGAAACGCTCAAAGGCATCGGTTACACCTTCAACCTGCCATCGACCGGTAACGGCGCGGCAAAGTTTTTTGAAGACGTCGACACCGAGATTACGCGGCTGGGCGGCATCATCGATGCGATCGGCGGATTAGTACCCTACGCCACCACCAACTTGGGCGCCGACAGCAAGCTCGCTTCGACCTACGTCGGTGCCGGCGCTGGCAGCGGCGACGATACGCCCGGCGGACAGCCGAAGTTTGCGCTCTCCGGTAGCGTCGATCTATATACAATCAACAACACTGCCAATGCGTTTATCGGCGCAGCGCAGGTCAATACCGATGCCACCAGCACCGCGTTCGGCGGCGCGGCACTGCCCTCGCTCAAATCGAATGCGCAAGGCGTTTCAGTCGCGGCAGATGCCGTGGTGGAAGTGATCAACATTGTCGGTATTCCAAGCGTGCTGAGCTTGGCGGGGCAAACTAAGGCGAGCGGCGCTGCAGTGGGGGGTGTCTATACCGGGTTTACCCTGCGCAACAAGTCGAACAGCTATATCGGCGATGGTGCCGTGGTGAACGCGGGCGTTCCGGGTAATCCGAGTCCGCAAGCGACATTTGACCGCACCGCGGTCAGCAACAACGCGATTGCGCTCGGCGCGGGTCATGGTCTGACGACCGGCGACGCCGTGTTCTACAACAACGGCGGCGGCGCAAGCATCGGTGGATTAGAGCAAGGACAGGTCTACTATGTGCGTGTCGACCCAGCAAATGCCAACCGCATCACGCTGCATGAATCGGCGGATGATGCCGCGCAAGGCGTAGCCGCGATCGGACTGGACGCAATCGACGCCGCAACCACTGGGCACGGCATATCGCGCACCGGGGTCGCGGTCACCGCTCACACTAACAACTTCATCATCAACGTCAGCGAGTCCGGCGCTTCCGCCAACAAGTTCGTGTTCGAGGGCGTCGTTAACTACAACGATGTGGTCAGCGAAGCCATCGCCCACATCGAAGACAAAGCTGTTATCACCGCTTCGAACGACGTGATCGTGGACGCGGCCAATGACACATTCGGCGTCATCGTCGGCGCCGGCTGGTTCAAAGGCGGTTCGCTTGGCGTCGGAGTATCCGTCGCCATCAATCAGATCGATTCAAAGACCGAAGCCTTCATCGGCAATCTCACCGATTCCAACCTAGCGATAAGCGGATCGGTCGTCGCCGGCCGCGGCGTGAGTGTCGAGGCGCAGTCTGATCAACGCATTTACAGCGTGTCGGTGGGCGGCGGGCTCAATTCCTCGCAAACACCTGCACCGGAAAAACCGGCTGGGTCCGACCAGTCAGTCGACGGGGTGGTGGGTATCGATCCGAACAATCCCGATCCGCCGCCGCCCAACCCCGACACGGTCGCTAGCAATGCCCAGAGCAGAGCCGGAATTGGCATCGCAGGGGCTGCTTCGGTCAACGATCTGAGCGATACGACCCGAGCCTTTATCTCCGGCAACGTTACCGTCAGTGCCGGTCAAGACCTCGCCGTCGTCGCCAATAACGACGCGTTCATCCTGGGCGTGGCGGGTGCCGGCGCGCTGAACTTGAGTTCCGGACAGGGCGGTGCATCGCTCGCCGGCGCGGTCAACGTGAATCTGCTCGATCGCACTGTGCTCGCCTTTACCGAGAACGCCACCATCACCGCACGCGACGCCAAGGTCGAAGCGCACACGCGTGACCAATTGATCACCGTTGCCGCCGGTGCGTCAATTGTTCCCAGTGGTACCGCGGCGATCCTCGGATCGGTTAACGTCAATCTGATCAACTCCGATACGCAGGCGCGTATCGGCGACGGGACTTCCCTCACCGCATCCGGCGGCGTCACTGTTGACGCGGACGACACGTTGTCGGTGGTGTCGGTAGCAGGCGGATTTTCGTTCGGCAGCCGCTTCGGGTTTGGCGCGACCGTCGACGTGGGCGTTTTCAAGCCCACGGTCAAGGCGCTGATCGGCGCAACGGCCACCGTGAACGCCGGCGCGGACGTCAAAGTCACGGCGGCCTCCCGTCAAGATGTCGTTTCTGTCGCCATCAGTCTCGCCGCCTCTCGGGGCATCGGCATCGCCGGGTCGGCTTCCAGCCAAAATCTCACCAGCAACGTCGAGGCGTCGGTAGCAGGCACGCTCACCACCAACCAGAACTTGCTGATCGACGCGGATGAAGCGACCAACTTCATCACGGTCGGCGGCGGCGCGGGACTGGGTTTGCAAACCGCGGGCATCGGCGTCGGTGTGGCGAACAACAATCTCAACCGCAACCTGAAGTCATTTGTCGGCGCGGGCGCGAACGTGACCGCGCTGGGCAACGGCGCAGCGATCGCCGACCCGAGCGGCGAGTTATCCGGCCACGGAATTTTGATCGACGCCACCGCGAAGGACAGTCTCATCTCGGTCGCTGCCGGCGGCAGCTTCGGTGGCACGGTCGCTTTCTCTGGCTCCGTGCTGGTCAATACCATGACCAGCAATGTCGACGCCTTTATCGGCGCGGGCGCCAAGATCAATGAAAACAACGCCGGCGCGTCCACCGATCAATCGGTGCGGTTGCGCGCCCAAGAGCAGACCGACATCATCAGCGTCGCCGGTAGCATCGCTGCCTCCCGGACGGCGGGTATCGGCGGTGCCGTTGATGTGGAAATTCTTACCCGTAACGTCAAGGCGCACATCGATGCCGGCGCTACCGTGAACGCATCGAACAACGTTACGCTCGACGCTGCCTCACGCGAATCCATGACCAACGTTGCCGCGTCCGTGGCGGCCGGCGGCACGGCAGGTATCAGCGGATCAGCCGCTGTATTGGTGCTGAACAACACAACGGAAGCCTCGATCGGCGATAGCGCCAACATCGTCGCGGACGGCAGCGTGGTCGTCGCATCGGAGAACAGCGTCAAGGCGCTGCCGATCGCCGGCTCCGTCGGCGTTGGGGCGAAAGCAGGTGTCGGCTTATCCAACGCTACCATTGTCGAAACCGATACCACTACGGCCATCATCGGCACGGGCGCACTGGTGCTAGCCAAGAGTACACGCCCAGCGGTCTCGGTGCGTAGCGGCGCGCGCGACCAGAACGGCAACCCGTTGAGTGAGAGTTTCACCGGCGTATCGGTGACCGCAGTCTCGCGCCAAGATCTCGACCCGGTGTCCGTGTCGTTCGGCGGCGGCTTGTTTGCGGGAATTTCCGCTACCGCTCCCGTAGTTGTGCTCAATGAAACGACGCAAGCCACGATCGGCAGCGGCGCGCAGATCAATCAAGATCCGACCGGTATTGGCGCCACTCAAGACGTACGATTGATCGCGGCTGATTTCACCGATCTCACCGCGGGCGTTGGCGGCGGCGCGTTTGGCGCGGTCGGCATCGGCATCGGTGCTAGCGTCAACGTCATCAACAAGAACACCGAAGCCTCGATCGGCGCCACGGCTAAGGTCGCCGCAAGCGACAGCGTTGCCGTCAAGGCTTTGTCCGAAGAGAACATCTTGTCGATCTCGGCCTCGGCGGTGGTTTCGGGTGCAGGACTCGGTGGCTCAGCCGGCGTGTACGTGATGGATCTCAAGACCCAGGCAAAGATCGGCGCGGGCGCTGGTGTCGTCGCCGAGGGCAGTGTGGATCTCGCTGCCACCGACAAGACCAAAGTGAGCGGCGTGGCGGGCAACGGCGCATTCGGTGGCACCGTTGGCGTCGGCGCCGCGGCCATCGTTCCGGTCATCACCAAGCAAACGCACGCCTACGTCGACAACGACGCCCAAATCATCGCCAAGGGCAACCGCGACGCGAGCACGATCAACAACGGCAATTTCGACGTCAGCTTCACGCCGTATGCCGGCGCGCCGGTGCAAGGTGAAATCCGCCCACCGTCCTACAGCAACAACAACGCGGAGTCGCGCAGCGACAGCGGCGGGTTGTCCGGGCATCGCTTGGCGACGCCACAGGCGCGCAGCAGCAAAGGCCTATCGATCGTAGCACTGAACCAGGACGACATCGAGATGGTCGCCGTCAGCGGCGCGCTCAGCGGCAGCATTGGGCTATCTCTTGCCGGATCGGTGAACGTACACACGACCGACACGCGCGCCTACATCGGCGACCGCGCCAAGATCAATGTTGATGCGGCCGGCGCGCCGGTCGCCGGCAATGCCGAGCAGTCGGTGATCGTAGCCGCCGGTAACGACCACTATCATCTTGGCGTCGGCGGCGCCATTGCGGGCGGCGGTGCAGCAGGCGTGGGGCCGGGCGTAGACATCGCAGTGGTATCGAACACCACCAATGCGCACATCGGCAAGTCCGCGCAAGTCAGGGCGGTGCGAGATGTCCAGGTATCGGCGAACGCCACCGAAGAGTTCCTGTCGATCGCCGCCGGCGCGGGTGGGGGCGGCGCAGCCGGGTTGGGTGCAGCGGTTTCGGTCATCAGTCTGGACAATCACACGCACGCCTACATCGATCAAGCCGACGTCAATCAACCGGTAACGAGCGTAGTTGCCGGTGGCAACGTGCTGGTGTCCGCCACTGACAATACCAAGACGGACATCATCGCTGGCAGCGGCGGGCTGGGCTTGGGCGCCGGCATCGGCGCATCGGTCGGTGTAACCAATCTCAAGAAAGATACGCTGGCGTACATTGCACTGGGCGCCAACGTGACCGCGGGCGCGAATTCTCCGCTGACGCTATCGGTTTACAGCGATCTCGACAAGACCAACGGACTGCAATCGAAGAGCATTAACGGTATCGGCGTGCAAGCGACCTCCAGCGAAGACTTGTTCACGGTCGCCGCGGCCGGCGGTGGCGGCGGTTTCGCGGGACTCGCGGGCGGGGTTTCGGTGAGCTTGGTGAATTCCAATACCCGCGCCTTCATCGGTGAGAGCACCGTCGCAAATTCCGCGGGGACGATCAGCGTCGGAGCGTTCAACAACGTCAAGATCAAGGGTGTGGAGGTCGGCGCGACGTTGGCGGGCATCGCGGGTGTAGCGGGCGGCGTGGATGTCGGCATCGTCAAGAATGAAACAGAAGCGTTCATCGGCAACAATGCCACTGTCACTGCCGGGGCAACGGTCGATGTCGGCGCCTACTCGATCAAAGACGTAGATAGCCTGGCGGTGAGCGGTGGCATCGGTGGCGTCGCAAGCTTGACAGGTGCGGTATCGGTGTACGCCATCGGTGCTGACATGACGCAAGACGCGAAGAACTTGCTGTCCCCATCTGGCGGCGCAACGCTAACCAGCACCCTGGACAGTCAAGCCACAGCGCAGCAGTTCATCACGCTACTAAACACCTACAAAGATCCCAACGGCGGCAGACAAAGCGATGCGCTCAACAGCGCGAACAGCAAGTTGTCGGTGCCGAGTGCGAGCAGCGATCTCAATCAGCCAGTCACGGGTGCGACCAAAGCGCATATCGGCATCAGGGCTAAAGTGAGCGCAGGCGACGACGTCAATGTGCGCGCCAAGCAGCAGTTGAGCTTTACTGCCACGGCCGGACAAGGCTCGCTCGGTTTTGTGGGTCTCGGCGGCTCTGTCGTGGTGGCGAACATCACCGAGGATGCGCAGGCGTTCATCGAGCCGTTCGCGCAAGTGAGCGCGGGTCCGCATCTCGGCGACGACATCAACGTCGAAGCCGGTTTAGTGGAGACAAAGCTGATCGGCAAAGCATACGGTGGCCAAGGCGGCGGGCTCGCGCTCGGCGCTCAGGTGGTCATCATCAACGATTCCAGCCGTCAATTGGCGTACATCGATCAGGGCACGATTATCACTCGAGCAGATCATTTGAATGTGTTGGCGAGCGCGGAGCGCCCGGCAGAAGCCACCGCCGGCGGCGTCGGTATCGGCGGTATCGCCGCTGGCGCCTCGGTCGGCAAAGTGAACATGCTCGGCTCAACCACCGCTTTCATTGGCGATAGCCAGTTTACTTCGAAGCCAGCGACCATCCGCTTAATCGTGAACTACGTCAACGTGACGGCGGATGCGGCCTCCACCGCGAAGGTAGATATGTTCCAAGCCGCCGGCGGCATCGGCGCCGGCGCCGGCAACGACGCCAGCGCGATTGTCACGCCGAAAGTCACTGCCTTCATCGCCGGCAACACCAACACCCAGGCGAAGAACAGCGTCAGCATCACCGCGCGTTCCGAAGACGACGCCAGCGCGCAGGCCTACGGTGTAGATGTCGGTGGGCTCTCGGTGGGCGTGTCCAACGCCACTGCGACCGCCAGTCCGGTGCTCGATGCCTACCTCGGCAAGGGCGCTTTCATGACCGCCGGGCAAGACGTTATCGTGCAAGCGGTGCACAACTACAAGGTCACGCAAGATGCGCAAGGCACGCGCCGGCCGATCACTGAAACGAACCCTGCGAGGGTGCAGCGTCCGGGCGACGTAGCCAACAATCGCCACCCCGACAACCAGTTTGGCGTGCTCAGGGACTACGGCGCGTATGCGACATCATTCGCCGCCAGCGGTAATTTGGTCGGTGGCAACGGCGCAACCTCCACCGCCAACGCCTCAGCGCAGTTGAGCTCACACGTCGATACCGGCGCGGTGATTAGTGCCGGTCGCAACGTCTCGCTGCTATCGCTCTCGCTCAACGACTCGCATGCGCTTAGCTCCGGCGTGACCTTTAGCGTAGTGGCCGGTGGCGGTAGCAAGACTGCCAATGCCAACAGCCTAGGTTCCACGCGCACCTACCTTGATGGGCGCGTTTCCAGGGGCGTCAACCTCGACGTGCAGGCGCTTAGCAGCGACACCGGCAACGCCGTGACCGACGCCACCGCCGCTGCGATCGGCGGTGCAGGGCAAAATTCCACCTCCACCACCAACGTCAAGCCCGTGCTGCTAGCGCGGATGGGGACGCAAAGTCTCGATCCCCGTACGGCCCTGAATCTAGCCGATGGCACCATCGACTTGGGCTACGCGCACGGCTTCGCCAACGGTCAAGGTCTCGTCTACGATAACGGCAACCCGAAAGACAAGGCGGTGTTTGATCCGACGAAGGCGGGCACCGTCAGCGCGGGCGTCATCGACCTCGGCGGCAACTACGGTCTTCCGACCGGTACCGAAGTCGTTTATCGCGCCGGCGGCGGCGCGGCCATCGGTATTGGCGGCGGACAACGACTCGTAGAAGGCAAGATCTACTACGCTATCGCCACTGCCGATGCTAACAAGATACGGCTCGCTGCGACAGCCGCCGATGCCGCCGCAGGCAATGCCTTGGCTCTCGATGCGAGCATAGCCAGCGGCAAGCTACATAGCCTGGACAGCAATCGCACTAGTCTGCGCATCGTCCCAGCCGCGCCGGTGACGACACCATATCTCATCAACGGCAAGACTTACTTCGTCATTGCGGTGGCGAATGGCCCCACCAAGATCAAGCTCGCCGAAACCGCCGTAGACGCAGTTGCCGGCAAAGCGATCACATTCGATAGCAGTCTCGCAAACGTGGTTCGTTTAGCGACGGGCTTGCACGGCACGCAGCAAAGCTTCACGCCGCCCGGTGCTACTCCCTTCGCAACCGTCAGCGGCAACGTCAGGGTGCTGTCCAACTCATTTACCGATGGCGATGCTACCGCTAGCGGTACGGCCGGCAGTGTCGGCATCAGCGTTGGTTTGACCAATGCCTTTACGACAGTGAGCCCGACCGTTACCACCTTCGTCGGCCAAAACGGCAGCATCAGCGCCGGCGGCGACGTCACGGTGCAATCGCTGCAGGGTAAGGCGATCGCCGGCACAGCATCCAGTGGTCAGTTCGACCCGTCCACCGCTGTACAAGCCGGCAACAACAGCTTGAGCCTCGCCAATCACGGCTTTGCGAGCGGCGCCAACGCCATTTACGCCAGAAACGGCGGCGGCGATATCGGGCTGGAAGATCAGCGCGCCTACAACGTCATCAAGATCGACGACAACACCCTCAAGCTGGGCGATCAGTTTGTCAGCGCCAACGTCGATGGCGCGACCGACCGTATCAGCTTCGCGCAGGCGCACAGCTTCAAGACCGGTGATGAGGTCATATACGACAACGGCGGTGGCGCCAACACAGGTGGACTGACTAGCGGCAACCGCTACTTCGTTCAAGTCATCAACGGCAGCACGATCCAGCTCTTTGCCAGCAAAGCCGATGCGAGCGCCGACCCCGTGGTGTTCGCGGCCGGTGCGGTCAACGCTGATAAGATTACGCTGCCTGCCGGGGCGAGCTTCAGCGACGGCCAGGTCGTCACCTACGCGACCTCCGGAGCCAATTTCGACGACAGCATCGTTGGCGTCAGAGTCAATGCCGACGGCACGCGCACAGCCGTACCCAACACAATTTTCTTCGGCACCGACTACTTCAAGACGCACGCCCTCAATACCGGCGAGCGCATTCGCTATCACACCGAAAACAAGCCGCTGACGGGGCTTGTCAACGATACCGACTACTTCGTCATCAATAACGGCGACGGCTCGATCAGCCTTGCCGCCAGCGCTGCCGCAGCGGCAGCAGGCACTCGGCTCACCTTTAGCGTCGCTCCGACCGATCATGCACTGGGGACAAACTCGTTCACCAGCGCGGACGTGAGCAACGACAACAATGGCGGGGTGATTAAGCTCGCCAGTCTGGCGGGTCTTTCGACTGGACAGCAATTGACCTACGACGCGCAAAGCGGCGTGGCGATTGGGGGCCTGGTCGATGGCGCCGACTACTTCATCATCGTCGACAACGCGCTGCCGAACACGATTCGACTTGCTTCTTCTGCGAGCTTGGCGTCGAGCGGGGTGGCGCTAAACTTCAATGCGAACGTCGGCAGTCGGCATGACTTGAACGGCAGCGGCACTATCGCGGCACCCGGGACCTACCGCGTTATCAACAATGCTGATGGCACTATCAGCTTATCTGCCTTAACCGGTGCGATTGCCCCGATTACACTCAACCCAGTAGGTGTGTTCGGCACGCAGAGCCTGGCCATTAGCCCGATTGATTTGAGCGGCGGTGGAGGCAACACGCAGAGCCTTAGCATCGCTCTGAAGACAACGGCCGATACGACTGAAGCCAGTTTGCTCAGACAGGGCAGCGTCACCCTCGGCACAAGCACTGCGGACGGCATCGCTACCGCCACCGCTAACGCTGCGGCCTTTTCGCTATTGGGTTCCGGCACGGGTTCGGAGACGAAAGTCACTGTTGACGCGAAGGTCAACACGTTCATCGACAAGCGCACCACCATCAGCGGCAGAGATGTGAGCGTGCTGTCCTCCTCCTCGACCGATCTGGGCACTTCGGACTCCAACAAGACCGGGTCCTTCGTCGCTGCTACGAATCCGCTCGCCAGCTCTGCCATGAGCAACCGAAACAACGCGTACTTGGGCAGTGACGTTTCTATCACGGCACGGGGTAAGTTCAACTTGGACAGTCGTGCGAGTCAAAGCAGCAATCTGTTTGTGCGGGCGGAAGCGGGGGCAGGCATTGCACTGGCCGGTGCGAACAACGGCAGTCAAGGCGCGAGTGTGACCTACGACAACTCCGCTATCGTCGGCCAAAACGCGCAAATTACCGCTGGCGGCACGGTGGACACTCAAGCATTCGCCACCAACGGCATCAATTTGCGCGTGGAGGCCGACGGCAGAGGCTTCGGTGCCAACGGCAAGGCGTCCGTATTTCTTAACGCTCTCGGCACCAACGTGGTTCAGTTGCAAGACAAAGCGAAGCTCTCCGGCACGGTCGTTTCGGCGAATGCCGAAACCTCGGGAAGTATCGCCGTAGTCACCAGCGCCGTTTCGGGCGGCTTTGGCTCGGAGGCGGTAGCGCAATCCACGCTCAACGCCACGCTCAGCAACGCTATCCTTATTGGCGGCAAGACCACTGTCACCGGCAGCAGTGCGGTTAACCTTAACGCGCGCACGCCGATATTTGTCGCAATCAACGGCGCTACAACACAAACCATAGGCGTTTTCAGTGGCGGCTATCCGGAAACTTTCGGCAACTTCAATTACTCGTCGTTGCTTCTAGCACCCAGCGACGCTCGGATTATCACCAACGCCCTCACCCACAGCGCGACGGGTTTCGTGCTACCCGTGGTGAACGCAACCACGCGCATCGTCGAATCCCTCGACTTCGGTAGAGCAAAGAACGAAGCTACCGTGACAGTGAGCCACTCCGATCAGTTCGCCGGCACGGTTTTGTCTTTCCCGCAGCCGCTGCGCGCCCTTGCGCCCAATGCTGCGATGCCAACCGGCACGATGCTCCGCCAAGCCGATCTCGACGCCACCGTGGCCAGCGCCATCATGCAGTGGGAGCGTTCCGGCAAGCTCGATCAAGGGCAACTGGATCAGCTTCACCAGGCGCGCTTCCACGTCGCAGACTTAGACGGGGCCATCTTGGGCTTGGCTACCGGCAGCGATATCGCCATTGATCGTGATGCGGCCGGCTACGGTTGGTTCGTCGATAAGACCCCAACGCGCAGCGAAGAGTTTGGCAAGGCCGGCGCCGCCATGAACAAGATGGATTTGTTGAGCGTCGTCAATCACGAGATCGGCCACGCGCTCGGCTTAGAGGATGCCCAGCGCGGCAGCACGCCGGAGTTCATGGACGAAACTCTTGCCGCCGGCGAGCGTATCAGCCCGTTTGACGATAGTGCTGTGCGCGTGTTCGACCCAGATAGCGGCTTGTTCAAACAATCTGCTCGCACCAGGCACACTGCGGGCAACGATGAATTCGTTCGTATCAGCGACGAGCAAATGAGCCCGCGCGAGCGTCTGTATGCCATGGAAACAGGCGAGTGGCGCAGCGATGCGCAGCAGCACAAGCGGGCGGCCAGAGCGCAATAGCAACTGAAACAGATCCAACTAAATTCACAAGGAGGAATTTCCATGACAGCAGCAGAACTGAAGCCGCAAGCCGAGCCGACTGCGCAAGCCAAGGCACAGAAAGACCCCGTTCTGAAATGGGACGACTCGAAGATGCAGACTACCTACGCGAACGGGGTGAATGTCACCAGCACGCGTGAAGAGGTTTCGCTGTTCTTCGGTACCAACCAAACCTGGAACTTGGGCGACGACAATCAAGTCACCGTGCAATTGAGCGATCGCATTGTGCTCAACCCCTACGCAGCCAAACGCCTGGCGTTGCTGCTCACGGGCGTGCTCAAGGAGTACGAGACGCGCTTTGGCACGCTGTTGATTACGCGCGACTGACAGTCGCGGGGCTCAACGCCTTGCCCTATACGCCGCAGCTCACCGGTAGAAGTGGGTCGGCAGAAGAACTTAAAAGGACGTCGCCTACACCGCCTAGCTTTGACGTGTTGACCTGTACCAGGCGAACGTCTTTAGGGTGTGTTGCCCGCTTGTAAGCGTATGGACACAGCTGAGAGCGCCGGATTGGTTGGCCAAAGCGCGAGCATCATGCGCTTGCGCGCCTACATCCACAAAGTAGCGGCCACCGATTCCAACGTGCTCATAACCGGCGAGACCGGCACCGGCAAGGAGAAGGTGACCGAGCTGATCCACCGCGCCGGAGCGCGAGCCGCGCAGCCGTTGGTTTGCATCAACTGCGCGGCGATTCCCGATAGCTTGCTGGAAAGCGAACTGTTCGGCTACCAGCGCGGCGCCTTCACCGGTGCGCAAACAAGCTTCGCCGGCAAGCTGCGTCTGGCGGACCGCGGTACAGTGTTTCTGGATGAAATCGGTGAAATGAGTCCGTACGCGCAAGCCAAGCTGTTGCGCGTAGTGGAAAGCCGCGAAGTGTTTCCCTTGGGCGCCAACCGTCCCGTCCCTGTCGACGTGCGCTTCATCGCCGCCACCAATCAGGATCTGGAGCCGATGGTGGCGAAGAACGCGTTCCGCAAGGACCTTTACTATCGCTTCAATGTGGCGCGCGTAAGCCTGCCCGCATTGCGCGAGCGCAAGGAGGACATCGGTCCCCTGGTAATGCATTTCATCGAATACTTCAACTCGCACTATCGCCGCCACGTGCAAGAGCCGAGCATGGAACTGATGCAGCATTTGTTCAAGTACGAGTGGCCTGGCAACGTGCGCGAGCTGCGCAACTTTGTCGAGGCGGTGTTCATCGATCCGCCGCAGGGGCAGATCGGACTGGCCGACTTGCCGGAGAGCTTCAAAAGCATTTTTGCCGGCTTCGAAAATCAAAGCTCGACGGAACGCGACCGCATTGTCGCAGTGCTCGCCGCGACGCACTGGAATAAGAGTCAAGCAGCAGCGCAACTGCATTGGTCACGCATGACGCTGTATCGCAAGCTGGCCAAGTATCAATTGCAGGGCGAGTAGCGATTCAGGCGCGACGCGCGGCGCAGGGCGGCGCCGTTACTGCGTTCGGTTCGCTGATCCGCGATACTGGTGCGTCGACTATCCGGGGATAGCGGTGTGCTTTCGTTTCATAAGCTAATCTGGCTATGGTATTCGTTTTCACGGCGATGACTGCGTGCTGCCTCTAACGTAACGTTGAGAAGCGCGCGCTGCGCGGTTCAATTCTAAGTAGGCTTAGGTCGGTGACGGGCGTCGCGAGCTTTAACGTCGACTCGTCGCCGATCGTTTGAAGTTCGTACCTCAACCCTCTATCTTCGGTGCTTGCTGGCCAGGTTGCGCTGAGCACGGCGAACTCAACGTGCTTTCGCTGCTCGTGTTGGCGCACCCAAACCTGCTCGCTTCGGATTCCCGCCAAGCGCACGTCTTGTTACAGGTTGTAACGTCGCAACTGTCCCTCAATTTGCGCGCTGCGGAGCAGCGAGCAGCACGAGCGCACAAGCCATCAGACGCAGTCAGTGTCACACTGCGGTGAGGCACTTAGCGCACAGCGCTTCCGCTCATCGGCGAGCGGCACCATTATCCGTCAAGGCGTTAGCGTTAATTCAAGCAGGGACAGGGAGCGGCACGACCGTTGCTAAGCATAGTGATGCCACCACAGGACATCTATCTATGCAAAGCCCGACCCAGCAAAACGTCACGCGCGCGCCGGAGGCGCGCTACGTCAATTATTTCGAGGTTGGGCACAACGCATTCGAGTTCATTCTGGATTTCGGCCAGTATCACCCAGAGCAAGCCGCCGCGCACCTGCATACCAGATTGGTAACGGGGCCGGTATACGCCAAATTGCTCTCGCACATGCTCGCTCAGGCGGTTGAGCGTCACGAACGCGAATTCGGTGTCATTCCGATGCAAGGTGTAGACCCGGGACAGCAGTCCGGATCGACCACAGTGGAAGCCCCGGTAAGGCGTGCGGGCGCGGCGACGGCGGCGAAGTAACCGGGGCAACGCAGCGACGTTCAAATCCATCTTTCAACAATGTAAAACGACACTCTCGGAGAGAATCATGCAAAAAAAGTTACAACTTAGAGCGATTTGTCTTGGGCTTGCCGCCTGCGCTGGTCTTTCGGCTGAAGCTGCGGTGGTGGGATGTAACACCGACGCTACGACAAGCGTTCTGGCGGTCAACAACGAGCTCGGCGCATACTGCGTCTCTGATTACGGCTGGAGCAATACGTGGTACTCGACCAGTAACAATCATCCTATCCCTTCTGTGTATGACCAAGAGCTCGATCTCTTTTCCGGGGACGATGCAGTCAATTTGAGTTTCTCAATACTGGACGAGTCAGGACCTATCCCTGTGACCGGCAACGGGTGGTTAACACCAACGCTGGACGCCGGAGCGTTGTTTCCGTTCTACAACACAAACTCTAACTGGAGCGTGAGAAGTCCGGTGCAGTACACCACGCCTGGGGATGAAACCAAAACCCAATCCGTTATCCGATTGACATTGCCCGGCAATCTTGGCGTTATCGACAGCGTAATCGATACCATCATGATGCCGGACGGAGCCGTGCGCCAGTTCTATACGCTCATCAATAACTCCGACGCGCTTCTGACCGACATCACGTTCGCAGACTACTTCAACTTTCATCCTAATGGCTCGCTCATTGCCGCGACACAGGAAGGCTTCACCAGCATCGACAACGGCACGGCGACGGTCATCGGCAACCGGGCGCTGCCCAATTACATTGGTAACGGTTTCATGCATCTGATCGATGAGAATGGCAATCACGTCACGCCGACGCGCCAGGACATCGGCTGCGCCGACGTCCTCGGGTTCGACCCGAACTGCGCTTTGACCGGCGGGGCTGCCATTCCACGGGTGGAAACGCGCACATACAACGGCTTGGCCGGTCCGATTGGCCCGGGCGATCTCGCGGCAACGTTGGCGTTTGACTCGCCGGCGGTTTTAGGTGACGGCGAATCCATCACTTTCGGTTTGGAAAAGCGCGTCGTGCCGGAACCTGCGGCCTTGCTGCTCGTGGGCGTTGGGATGATCGCGCTTGCTCTCGGGCGCCTGAGCGGCTCACTGAAGCGGGTTTGAGAGACGACCGGCGGGGGCATTTTCGGGAGCTCATAGCGTGAGCAACTGTGTTAACACAACAGCAAGGCGCTGCGCCCTTGTGGCGGCTGCATTGGCCGCCACGGCGTTTAGCCTGGCAGCGCAGGCGCTGCCCGTGCTCCCGCCAGACCCTGCTGATAAGCCGCCACCCACTCGTCCCGGCCGTTTGACGGCAGCGGCGTTGGATGAGATGTTGGGCAGCACGAGCCAAGCGCAAACGCAGATAGAGTTGATTGAGGTGGAGGCAGCGAGCGTGCCGGAACCCAGCATCTTGCTTCTGCTGGCCATGGGCGCGGCAGCGTGGCGCATCGGACATCGATGCCAGCACCGCGCTGATCAACAGATGGCGGTCCCGAACCGCTGGGAAAGTTCGCGGTTAAATCGTGCAGCTCATTCCGGTAGAAGAAGCGCAGACTAGGCAGCCGACCCAGCTCGAACAAGCCGCATGGCGAAGCATGCAGGAGGCGGCAGAGTTCGGCGCCTTTGCGCAGGCGTGGTTGATATTGCAGTGCCGAGCAATTGCGGGCGCGCGGCGCGGGCTGATTACGCACGGCGAGCCGGGACAGAAAAGCTACGCGCCGCTTACGTTTTGGCCGGAAGGTAAAGGCGGCACGCTCGCTCTGCTCGCGACGGCGCAGGCAGCCGAACAAGAGCGGCGCGGGGTTCTGCGCGGCCCGCCGCAAGCCGAGACCAGCGCCGAGGGCGCTGAAGTGTTTCACATCGCGCATCCTTTGCTCGTCGACAGTTTGCTGTTCGGCGCGGTGGCGATCGAACTGAGCGCAGCCGGGGAAGACGAGTTACGCAAGGCGATGCGCAATTTGCAATGGGGCATTGGCTGGATCGAGAGCTGGTTGCGGCGCACGCAGGGCGGGCGTTCGGCCCCCGAGCAGAAACGCCTAAGTGCCGTGCTCGATCTCGTCGGTGCAAGCGTGGACAACGAGCGCTTGCACGCAGCCGCCGCGGCCGTTGCTACAGAGTTGGCGACCACTTTGGAGTGCGAACGCGTCAGTATCGGCTTTCTGCACGGCCGGCACGTCAAGGTTCGTGCGCTGTCCCATAGCGCGCAGTTTGCGCGCCGCTCCAACATGGTTGAGCAGATCGGTGCGGCCATGGACGAAGCCTTGGACCAGCGCGCAACGCTCATCTATCCCGCGCCCGAGGAAAAGTCGCCGTTGTTGCTGCAACAGCACCAAAAACTTGCGCGCGCGCACGGCGAGAGCGCGCTGTGCACGATACCGCTGCTGCGGCAGGAGAAGATCGTCGGTGCGCTCTGTCTGGAGCGGCCAGGTGCGGTCGGGTTCGACGCCGCCACGGTCGAATACTGCGAAGCGGTCGCTGCCATGGTCGGCCCCATCCTGGAGATTCGCCGGCGCGAGGAGCAGTGGCTACTCGGCAAAATGTGGGGATCGCTGCGATCTTTCGCGCAGCGCTTGCTCGGCCATGGTCACGCCGGGTTCAAGTTGGCCGCACTCGCATTGACTGGCTTGACGACGTTCTTGGCGCTCGCGCAAGGCCCATACCGCGTGGCGGCCGAAACGCGCGTCGAGGGTCTGGTGCAGCGCGTCATCGCCGCACCGATCGACGGCTACATCAAGACGGCGCACAGGCGCGCCGGCGACATCGTCAGCCAAGGGGACGTGCTTGCCGAACTAGACGACCGCGAGTTGCTGTTGGAGCGCGCCAAATGGGCGAGCGAGCAGCAGCAACAACTGAGCAGGTATCGCGACGCCTTGGCCAAATCCAATCGCGCCGATATCGCGGTGCTCAAAGCGCAACTCGGACAGGTCGAGGCGGAAGCGGCGCTGGTCGCCGAGAAGCTGACGCGCTTGCAGCTCAGCGCGCCGTTCAGCGGCGTAGTCGTTAGCGGCGACTTGAGCCAAGCGCTGGGCGCGCCGGTGGTGCAGGGCGACGCGCTTTTTCGCGTCGCGCCGCTGGATGCCTATCGCGTGATCCTGGAAGTAGACGAGCGCGACGCCGTTCAAGTCGGCGCGGGCAAAACCGGCGAACTGGTGCTGAGCGGTCAAGTCGACGCCGTGCTGCCGTTTCGCGTCGAGAAGGTGACGCCGGTAGCGGAGGCGCGCGACGGGCGGAACTACTTCCGCGTCGAAGCCAAGCTCGATCAAACGCCGCGTTTTCTACGCCCCGGCATGAAGGGTATCGGCAAGATCCACGTCGGCGAACGCAAGCTGGTGTGGATTTGGACGCATACTCTGGTCGACTGGATCAGGCTAACGTGGTGGAGCTACTGGCCGTGATCGACCGACATAGAGCGGGCTACCCTGTGCAGCGCGGTAGCAGAGGCTTTACCCGCTGCTGCGTTGCCGGCATCGCGAGCAACCTCGCTCCTACGCGAGGCACGCTAGCGGCGCGGTCTGCGCCATGAGCGAACCGGTTTTTAGCGCGTCTTGGTATCGCGTCGCGCAGTTGCGTCCGCGCCTGCGCAGCCACGCCGAAATTGTTCGGCATCACTATCGCGGCCAACTCTGGTATGTGCTGCAAGACCGGCTCTCCGGCCGCCAGCATCGCTTTACGCCCGCGGCGCACTATGTCATCGCGTTGATGGACGGCAAGCGCAGCTTTCACCGCATTTGGGAGATCGCCAATGAACATCTGGGCGACGATGCGCCGACGCAGGACGAGATGATCCAGTTGTTCAGTCAGTTGCACGCGAGCGATCTTCTGCTGTGCGATGTGTCGCCAGATAGCGTCGAACTGTTCCAACGGTATCAGAAACAAGCGCGCAACACGCTTAAGCAGCGCTGGCTCAATCCGCTCTCGCTGCGTCTGTCGCTGTGGGATCCGGATCGCTTCCTGGAACGCTGGAAGTTCTTAGGAACGTGGCTGTTCAGCTGGGTCGGCGCAGCGCTTTGGCTGATCGTCTTCACCGCTGCGGTGCTCGCGGCGGCAAGCCATTGGGCCGACTTGACGCAGAATGCCGCTGACCGCGTGCTCGCCCCGCACAACTTACTGTTGCTGCTGATCGTCTATCCGTTGATCAAGCTATTGCACGAACTCGGTCACGCTTTCGCCACCAAGCGCTGGGGGGGTGAAGTGCATGAATTAGGCATCATGTTGCTGGTGTTCATGCCGGTACCTTTCGTCGACGCCTCAGGCGCCTCGGCATTCCGCGACAAGAAGCGGCGCATGATCGTTGGCGCGGCGGGCATGCTGGTTGAACTCTTCCTTGCCGCGCTGGCCATGTTCGTCTGGTTGGTGGTTGAGCCGGGTTGGGTGCGCGCCATTGCCTTCAATGTCATGCTGATCGGCAGCATTTCCACTATTCTCTTCAACATCAATCCGCTGCTTAAATTCGACGGTTACTTCATTTTTGCCGATCTGGTGGAGTTACCCAACTTGGCGGCGCACTCCAATCAGCATCTAGGTTACTTAGTGCAGCGCTACTTGTTCGGCATCGATCAGGCGCAATCGGCTGCCGCGACAAGCGGCGAGCGCGTCTGGTTTACGCTGTACGGCATCGCTGCTTTCTGTTATCGCCTCTTTGTCAGTTTTGTCATTATCGCGTTTGTCGCGGGACAATTCTTCGTCATCGGCGTGTTGCTCGCGCTTTGGGCCCTCGTCGCCATGGTCGCGCTGCCGCTCGCCAAGGGTTTGCGTTTTCTTTTCGTGAGCGATGTAATTGCACGCCGACGCGCGCGCGCCGTTGGCGCGACTTTCGCCGTGATCGGCGCGTTCGCGGTCGTGCTGGGTCTGCTGCCGGCGCCGCTGACCACTACCACGGAAGGTGTGGTGTGGCTACCGGAAAATTCTCATGTGCGCGCGGCTACCGGCGGGTTCGTGCGCCGGATGCTGCTGGCGCCAAACGCCTACGTACGCGCGGGCGACGCCTTGTTCGAAACTGAAGAGCCGCTGTTGATTGCAAGAAGGCGCGCTCTGGAGTTCCGATTGCAGGAATTGCAAGCGCGCTACGCCGCCCTCTGGGTCAGCAACAAGGTGGAGGCGCAGATCGTCCAGAAAGCCATAGTACCGGTGCGCGCTCAACTGGAGCGCGCGCGAGAGAGCGAGGAGAACTTGATTATCCGCAGTCCGGCCAACGGGCAGCTGATTGTGCCGCACGCGGAAGACTTGCCGGATCAGTGGCTCAAGCAAGGTCAGGTGGTTGCCTACATAATGCAAGAGAACGTTCTCTCCGTGCGCGCCGTAGTCGCCCAGGACCGCATTGGCCTCATTCGGCAGCGCACGCAGCGCGTGGCGGTGAAACCGGTGGGCGCGCCGCAGCAAAGCTTTGCCGCGTCGATACAACGCGAAGTCCCGGCTGCCTCCGATGAACTGCCCAGCGCTGCACTGTCGAAAGCTGGTGGCGGGCGCATCGCCACGCATCCCGACGACGCAGCGCATCGGCGCGCCTTCGAGCCTCTGTTTCAAATCGACTTGCGCGTAACCGGCACGCAGCGCTTTGGCGACATCGGCAGCCGCGTATTCGTGCGTTTCGAGCACGGTAGCGAGCCGCTGCTGCAGCAATGGCTGCGTAAGGCCCGACTATTATTCTTGCGCAGGTACGGTGTCTAAAACAAGCCCACGCATTCCCATGGCACACAGCATTTTCATCCCCAGTCCCAGAGGCACTCACGGCGTTTACCCACAGCGCGACCCGCGGCCGTTGCCTTGGCTCGACCGCGCGCTGGGTGTTACCGCTCAGCGCTTGCGCCAGGCGCAGCGCGGCAAAGACCCCGGTGGCCGCTTCTTGCGGCATGTCAACACACAGGCGCAAGCAGTGCGCGCGCTCGACGACGACGCACTGCAGGCAATGGCACGGGCACTGCGCGCCGAGCTTCGGTTGCACGGGTTGCGCGAAGACTGCGTGGCGAAGAGCTTTGCTTTGGTGCGCGAGGCGGCAGCCAGGACGCTGGGCATGCGCCCCTACGATGTGCAACTGGCGGCGGGCTGGTTCATGCTCCAGGGCAAGATCGTGGAACTTGCAACGGGAGCGGGCAAAACACTCACAGCGACGCTACCAGCATGCACCGCTGCGCTCGCCGGCGTTCCAATACACGTGGTGACGGTGAACGACTATCTGGTCGAGCGCGACGAACGTTGGATGCAGCCGCTGTATCGTTTCCTCGGCATCAGCAGCGGCGTCGTTCTGGAAAACTCCGATGCCGTAGGGCGGCAACACGCCTACGCGTGCGACATTACCTATGTAACCAACAAGCAGCTTACGTTCGACTACCTCAAAGATCGCCTCACGCTCGGTAAGCTAACCATGCCGCTGCAACTGCAAGTCGATCGGCTGCGCGGCGAGCAGTCGAAAATCAAGCGCCTGCTGCTGCGCGGGCTGTGCTTTGCGATCATCGATGAAGCCGACAGTGTGCTGATCGACGAATCCCGCACCCCGTTGATCATATCCAAGAGCGGTAGTCAGCCGAACGAAGCGCAGACTTATCACGAGGCTTTGCAGATCGCCGGCGAGCTGCAGCGCGAGCGAGATTTCGCCCTGGTCGAGCAGCTGCGCCGTGTCGAGTTGACCGAGGCGGGCAAGGATCGCATCGGTGAGCAGACGCGCGAATTAGGCGGCGTATGGCGCGGCCTACGGCGCAGTCACGAACTCGTGACGCAGGCGCTCAACGCCAAACACCTCTTTGTTCGCGACAAGCACTATCTGGTGAGAAACGGCAAGGTGCAGATCATCGACGAATTTACCGGCCGCGTCTTGGCCGATCGCTCGTGGGAAAGAGGACTGCACCAAATGATCGAGGCAAAGGAAGACTGCGCGATCACCGCACCGAAGGAAACGCTAGCGCGCATCAGCTATCAACAGTTCTTCCGACGCTACCTGCATTTGGCCGGTATGACCGGCACGGCGCGCGAGGTTTCGTCTGAGCTACGCTCCGTGTACGCCCTGGAGGTCGTCGGCGTGCGCACCCCGTGGCCCACGCAGCGACGCCAGTACCCCACGCGCACATTCAAGACGGCGCAAGCCAAGTGGCAGGCGGTGTGCGCTCGCGTTTCCGAGCTGCAGCGCGAGGGCCGGCCGGTGCTCGTGGGCACGCGCTCCGTCGCACTCTCGGAGCACTTGAGCACGCTGCTGCATGCGGCGGGTCGAGCACATCAGGTGCTCAACGCTCGCCAAGACGCCACAGAGGCCGCGATCATCCAAAGCGCCGGTGAGCAGGCGAGTGTGGTCGTTGCCACTAACATGGCCGGACGTGGTACCGACATTAAACTCGGCGCAGGCGTTGCGCCGCTCGGCGGCTTGCACGTGATCGCCACCGAGCTGCACGAAGCAAGGCGTATCGATCGCCAATTGTTCGGCCGTTGCGCCAGGCAAGGCGACCCCGGCAGTTTTGAAATGATGCTGTCGCTGCAAGACGAACTGGTGCAGCTGTACTGTCCCTGGCTGCTCAAGCCGCTGCACGCGGCGCTGATTCGCTCCGGCGGTGGCGACACCGTGCGTTGGCCGGGCGCCGCTTGGTTGCTCCTGCGCTGCGCGCAGCTCGCGGCCGAGCGCGAGCAGCGTCGCCAGCGCAACAGTACGCTTCGGTATGAAGAGCGCCTCAAAACCATGCTCGCGTTCTCGGGAAGCGCCGAGTGAATGTTCAACCGAGTTGCTATCATGCAAACATGACTGTCAAACAGCTCTCGTTGGTGGCGTGGCTGCTCGCGGCGCAGGCCGGTTTGGCTGCCGAGTTCGACTGCATCGTCAAACCGTACAAGATCGTCGAGATCCACGCGCCGGCGGTCGGTCTAATCGAAAAGGTCAATGTTGACCAGGGCGATACGGTTCGCGTTGGACAGGTTCTTGCGCTGTTGGAATCGAACACCGAACAAGCGATCACCGAGCTTGCGCGCTTTCGCGCGCAAATGACGGGGCCGATGCGTACCGCAGAGGCGCGCGTAGACCACACCGCGCAGCGGTTTGGCCGCAAGGAGGAGCTGCACAACAAGGGCTTCGCGACGACGGAAGACAAAGACCAGGCGCGCGCGGAAAAGCGCGTCGCCGAAGCCGAGCTGCTGGAAGCGCAAGAGAACAGGCAACTGGCGCAGTACGAGCATCGCCGCGCAATAGCTCAGTTGAATCTACGCACGATCAAGAGCCCGATCGCGGGGGTGGTGACCGAGCGGCTGTTGAACCCCGGTGAAGTGGCCGAGCTCGGCGTCGGACAGAAGCCGATTATCAAAATCGCGCAACTCGATCCGTTGCGCGTGGAAGTGATTCTGCCCATACAGATGTATGGTCAAGTACAGGCCGGGCACACAGCTGAAATCGTTCCCGAGGCACCCATCGGCGGACGCTACCCAGCGAAAGTGCGCGGCGTGGACAAGGTGATCGATGCAGCGAGCGCCACTTTTGCGGTGCGCGTCGATCTCCCCAATGAGAGCTTCAAGCTACCGGCCGGTCTACGCTGCAAAGCCCGTTTCCCCGCTGCTGGCGCAGAAAGACGCGCGCCTCAATAAGAGTTTTCAAAATGACAGTTAGCGCCAAATCTGAATGGCTCAT
>CADEHE010000028.1 GCA_902826775.1 uncultured Pseudomonadota bacterium
TCATCGCCGGGGGTTTGGGCTGCTTCCACAATGCGGCACGAATGACCAACGCGCCGTCGTCAGTTCCAAGCCTGCGCCTTCTGCATCGTGGCGTAGGATCGGAATGAGCGTCGTCGGACTGACGTTATAGCGAGCGGCAAACGGGTCGCTGTTGCCGCGACCGATATGCCACTGGCGCTCGATCGCTGCGGTGTCCGGATGAAGGTAGCGGCCGCACATGCGGCTAGTATACCGAGGGAGAGAACAAGAAAGTCAAAAGACCTGCAAGTGCCACGGCGTGATGGCAATCACCCCGTAGGGGTAGAGGGGTGACGAGCGTCGCTGGCGCGACCCTCTAACTTCCTAAGCCTAAACGCGCGCCTATTGGCGCAGCGATTTTTGCGCGCTGCCACCTGCATGCGCAGCGCGGAACGTCGTGACCGTGATTCTATCTCCAACCTGCTTCACGGCCGCTCTACTTGAGTTCGTCGCTATATCCGCAAGGTTAGCGGACGTACTACCACTTCGGTTCAATAGCGGGCGAGCGAACCACACCCAATAATGTCCCATCGAGGTCCATGAGGATATTGACATGCTACGCGCAGCGCTACTACTTGCCGCGATCACCGCTATGCTGCCAGGCTGCGGGTCACTACAGCAGCACCGATGGACAGGGGCAGCCGATGAACAACGCCGCGACTTCGTCGACGACGTGCCTTCTCTTAAGCGCATGATGACGCCTTCAGACGAGAGGCAACTTTCGGCGCGCAGTTGATTCCCGTGCGTGGAGCACTTTACTTCAGCTTTCGTCCATTCTGCGCGGCGCGCTAGCGGCCAATTCGTCATGGCCGCGGGGCAAGTACTGCAGTTGCTACAACCGTTCGTGATCTGATTAGCCGTTGGTCGTAGCTAAGATGGCGCTGGATCATCCTTCTGGCTCATAGATAGGGCGAGCCAAGTTAGCGATAGTGACCCCATCTACCTCTCAGACACGAACGGATGCAAAAATGAAAACCGTTAACACAACTCCCGATGTTTCGCTAACGCGTCGCAATTTTCTACGCGGCGCCGGCACCGTGAGTCTGTTGACCGGCGCAACAGCGCTGGGTGTAGCGCCAAACGCAGCACACGCTCGCACCGCGTTTGGCACCAACGCCCACGGTGCGCAGCGTGCAGCGGCCGCGCTTCGCGCACGCATTCGACAAGCCGTGCTGCAGCACTTGCAGCGGCCTTCTCCCGTACACCCCACCAACGGTGACGAGCAGCGCTACAGCAACTTCATCGGCAATTTTGGTAAAGCCTTGCCGCACGACAGTAATGGCGTCGTCGACCCGAATGCGTACCGCGCGTTGTTGCGCGCATTGCAAAGTGCTGCGGCCGGCGACTTCGAAGCCATCCCCATGGGTGGCGCCATCAAGTTAGCCGACCCGCAAGCAGCCTATGCGTATCAACTCGAGGGCGGCGATTCGCACGGGTTCGAAATCCCGGCGCCGCCTGCCTTCGCCAGCGAAGCGCAAGCCGGCGAAATGGCCGACTTGTACTGGCAAGCACTCGCTCGCGATGTCCCTTTCTCGCGTTACGGGCAAGAATCAATCACAGCAGCGGCGGTTGCCGATCTGCGCAGGTTCGCTGGTTTTAGCCAAGTGAATGCCGGTAACCTTTTCCGCGGCATCGCGCCGGGCGAAACGGTCGGCCCCTACATTTCGCAGTTCTTGTATCACGACATTCCTTACGGCCCCACCACCATCACTCAACAATACAAAGTGCCAATGCCCGGGCAGTACTTGCTCAGTCAATATGGTGATTGGGTCAATATACAGCGCGGTCACGCGCCGAATACGCGGGCGCTATTCGACGCTACACCACGCTATTTGCGTAACGGTCGCGATCTGGCCGAATACGTGCATCGCGATTTCAGCTATCAAGCCTTTCTCAACGCTGCCCTCATTCTGCTCGGCATGGGTGGCGCGGCACTCGATCCGGCAAACCCGTATCGCGGCTACGCTAGGCAAGGCAGTTTCATCACTTTCGGCGGGCCAGACATTCTCGGCATGGTTGCACAAGTGGCCGGCTATGCGCTCAAGGCAGCATGGTTTCAGAAATGGTTGGTGCACCGGCGCGTACGTCCGGAAGCTTTCGGCGGTAGCGTACAGTCAGTGGTTGGTGGCGTAGCTAATTACCCGGTGCATAGCAGTCTGCTGCAGAGCGCTGCATTGCAAACCGTGCTGCGCGCGACCGGCACAGCGCTGCTTCCCATGGCCTACGAAGAAGGCTGCCCCTGCCACCCCGCGTACCCGGCCGGTCATGCCGCCATTGCCGGGGCATGCGTCACCGTGCTAAAGGCGTTCTTCAATGAAGCACTGCCGATGACGGCACAAAAAGTCGCCAGCGAAGACGGCATGCGCTTGGACGACTACACCGGCACGCAACTGACCGTCGGTGGCGAACTCAACAAACTGGCCGCCAATATCTCGCTCGGGCGCGACATTGCCGGCGTGCATTGGCAGTCGGACGGCATCGAGGGCATGCGCTTGGGTGAGGCCGTGGCGATCGCGTATTTGAGCGACATCAAAACGACTTACAGCGAAAACTTTGGCGGCTTCGCGCTAACAAAGTTCGACGGCAGCACCGTCACCGTCTAGCCGCAAGACGCAGCGATCGTTCGCCCCTCTCTCGTGAGCATCGAGAGAGGGGAGCGGGCTGGACTTGGGGTTCTGCCTAACCGTCCGCTCCTGCGATCGCACATCCCCCCACTTCGCTGGGGGACACGCATTTTCTTCTGCACTAGTATTTGCGACCATGAAACGCGCAGGCAGTCGCTCGCGGCTAACCAAAGGTATTAGGCCGAAGGACGAATAGGAAAGCGAATGCAGCATTGCTAACGTGGACACGTCTCAGCCACGATCCACGAAAGAGAACGACCATGGCATCTCATCCAATCGGCTTCAACCCGTACGCTACGCCCAAGGCGCAACTAGACACCGAAGCGGTGCGCGGCAATGTGTTAGCGTTTCCGCGCTTCAGCGCGTGGTTTGTCTTTCTCCTAACCTGGCTCACGCTGGGCATTTATCACGCGTATTGGATATATACGCGCGGTAGGATCACGAACCGCGTTCTGCCCAGTGGCGGTGTTCCGTTGGGCTTGACGATCGCCGTGGTCATTCTTTTCTGCGCAAACCTTATCGCGAGCTTCGCCTCCGGCATGGAGCCTGAGAACCGCCATTTGCAGATGCTGGGCCTTCTGCTCAGTGTCGCACAATGGATAGTGCATCTCGTTTGGATCTTTACGTTCCGCGACGTGCTGAGGGAAATATCGAACAAGCCTGCCGTCAGCGGCTGGATGACGTTTTTCTTCAGTCAGCTGTACTTCCAATACAAAATCAACGAGTTCATCGACGAACTGCACGAAGGAGAAATCTCACTCGGCGAAGCACCGTCCGGCATCGAGGCAACGCCATAGGGCTTCGCGCTGAAATCTGCAATCGATGGCAGTTCATTCAGCGACAATCTGCGCGGAGGAACACTGCCTCTAAGCCCCATACGTAGGTGCGAACTACGTTCATACCGCCACTACCGGAAAATTTTCGAAATGAGCCGCGCGCACCTCCCTGGCTGCAACGCGCTCGCCCACTTGCAGCAGTTCCTTCATATACTTAACCGAATCGAGCTTCTTCACGTGCTTCGGATGGACTTGTGGCAGGCCAAGATCGATCAAGGCCGACTCCGTCAGTTCGGTGTTGTAGCGCGCGTATGTGAAATGCTTATGTCCGCCTGGTGCGCGTGTTTCGAGCATCTTGCCCACCTCGTTGTCTAACTTACTCCCGGCCACGCATTTTCCGAAAGCGCGACAAAGCAAGTCTTGTTGATAGATCGCAGCGTTGAATTGCGCCGACATAGCGATCTCCGCTATGCGGCGAAACCCCAAGTCCCTCGGCTGTAGACGCAAATCTTCTTCCGGGTTGATCCCAGTGCCGACAGAAATCAACAACATTTTGTCCTCACCGGTAGGCCACTCCAGGTGGTACGGCTCAAGCGTGGCCTGCAGAAATAGCTGGAACGCCGGATTGTTATAGGGCGTTACGCCGCCGTCGACGAACATAAACTTTCTCGAGCCGACCTTGATCTGTTGCGCGGGGAATATTGTCGGGGCCGCCGTGCTTGCGCGCACAAACTGCCACAAAGGAATTTTAAGATTGCAGGCCGAATGATTGAGGTCGTTGTACTTGGCCTTTGGGTTATTCGATATCGGCCACGGCGAATCGGTGGATGCGTTGCTAAGCACCACCATTAGAAGTGTGCGTAGCTTGTCCGTACCCAGTTTCACATCGTCGCCGCCAACCAGTTCGCACAGCTTTTCGATCATCGGCTTGTCGGGGTACTCGGAGTAAGGCATTTTTAGCCAATTGACTTTGTTGCCGACAAAGTTGACGGCAAGACTCTTCGCAATTTCGATTCCACGTTTTGCTTTGTCGATAGTTTCAAAACGCTGGAGGATCGCGGACTTGCTGAACATCATATCGCCCATAGTGAGATAGATGTCGCGTATTTCGCCCACTGAGTTGCCGAGCGAGAGCAATGTGCCGATGACCGCGCCCGTGCTCGTGCCGGCGATGTAATCGAAATAGTCCGCAAGAACTAGTTTAGGATTACGGCTTTGATCTCGCAGCAAGCGCTCGATCTTCGCGAGAACTTCGATCGTGATCAACCCACGAATGCCACCGCCGTCCAGTGCTAGTAGCTTCTTTTGGCCGCCTTTTTTCATCTTCTGTTGTACCGACATATTTCCCTCCTGAGCCACAGACGCAGTAAATCAAGTCGATCGGCTGAGTGCCTCACGCATCAATCGCTCCATATCTTCCGGCAGCACCGGTTTGCCCATCACAAAGCAGTCAGCCGTTTCCGCGTCCGTCAAATGCTCGCTGCTGGTGCTGGCGGTGATGAGTATTGTCGGGATCTGCACACCCAATTCCCAGCGAATGCGCTGCGCGGCTTGCACGCCGGTCTCGTGGCTTTGCAGCCGATAGTCGGCGATGATGAGGTCGGGATAACGGCCCGCTTGCGCGACACCTTCCAGGGCAGCATCGGAGCCGTCCGCGACGACGCTTTCGCAATGCCAGCCCGAGAGCATCGCTTTCATTGCTTCCAAGATGGCGGGCTCGTCGTCGATCACCAGCACGAGCTTGCCTTCGAGTGCGTCGCGGTTTGCGTCGTTCTGACCAGGTGCTGGCGCGGCCACGGTCACGGCTTCGCCTTGCGGCAGCGTCAAACGGAACAGCGTGCCGCGACCCACACGAGAGACGAGATCCAGCTTGTGCCCGAGCAGTTGCGTTAGGCGTTGCACGATGGACAAGCCCAGGCCGATGCCTTTGGTGCTGTGGCGCGCCGGGGAGCCGATTTGGTAAAACTCCTCAAAGATGCGCTCGCGTTCGGGGGCGGCGATGCCGGGGCCAGTGTCCCAGACTTCGATGGCGATTTGGCCGTGCCACCTGCGACAAGCGAGCAGCACGCCGCCGCTGCGGGTGTACCGCACGGCGTTGGAGACCAAGTTGCGCACCACGCGTTCAAGCAAGATCGAATCGGTGTAGGCGAACAACTCTAAGGCTTTGAAGCGGAACTCCAAGCCTTTGCTCTCCGCTTCTACCGAAAAATCGCGCGCGACGTTCTGTAGCATGGGGCGCAAGGCGAAACTGCGCCGGTGCGGTTCGATGCCACCGCCTTCAAGCTTGGACAGATCGAGCAGTGCGTTGAACAAATTCTCCAGCGCGCGGATCGATTCGTTCATGCCTTCGACCATGCGATGCACTTCCGGGTAGCGGATGCGCTCGCCGAGCGCGCGGCCGAACATGCCGAGCGCGTGCAGCGGTTGGCGCAGATCGTGATTTGCGGCGCGGAAGAACTGCATCTTGGCGCTGTGCGCTTTCTCCACTTCGCGCCGGGCTTGCTCCGCTACGGCTGTCTGTACTTCCAGTTCGCTAGTGCGGCGCTCCAGTTGTTCAATGAGTTCCAGGTTCTCGAAGCGTTTGGTGAGCGATTCACGGATCATGCGGTGCATGTTGCGCCCGAACACCAAAGCGATGATGAGCACCAGCCCCGCATAAACGGCCAGATAGAAATGCGCACCGTCTCCTAGCGCGATGGCACGCAGGATAAATGGCAGCAACGTCAGCGGTACGAACGAGTTTACTGCCGGGGCGAAGGCAGACAAGGCGAGCATGGATACGACCACATTGCCGGTGAGAAAGACCAGCAGCGTGGCTTGGTGCGTGAAAGAGGCAGGGGGGAACATGAGCGCCCCGGCACTGCCCCAAATGCAACCGGCGAGGATAACGGCCATGGTATACAACCGCCCCCAGCGCGCATCGCCCTGCTCTGCGGGCGTCGCACGGCGGTAACTCAAGTAGTGGTAAACCCGCAGCCCCTGATGCGCACACAGCACGATAGCCCAGGCGATCAGCCAACTGTGCGGCACTTGATTCCACATAATGGCGAGTAGCACGGCGCCCACCACGAGAGAGCCGATAGTCGTTGTGGGAGACTGCATGTAGACCGAGCGAATCTGCTCGGTTAGGACTTGCTTTTCGACGTTTAGGCTCGGAGGTGTCGGCGAGCGCTTCGCGTCTGAATGGTTCGCCCACAGTTCAGTGCTCGACGCGGTAGACGAAGGCGCCTCGCCTGTCATGCTCGTGTTTGCTTGTCGATCTAGCGCCACGTTGCCGCCCTCACACCATCGCTGCCGCTGCACGGCGCTCGCGCCGCACGGCCTTCTCGCGTTCGCTGTCGAACACCTTGTTGGGATGCAACCAGGCATCCAGCACGCGCCCATCCATGTCGGTGACGCGCCATGGCGTCATGATTTGACGCTGCTCTTCTTCGGAATCGAAAGCGGTGTTTGCGAGTGGAACACTTTCGGGTGGCGGCGTGTCGGAGCCCGCGAGTAGAGTTCGGCTTGTTGGCGGGATCGCGTCGGCGGCATAGACATCCAGTGTATCGATCATCGCGGGCAACCATTTGCCGTGCTGCATGAATCTTGGCAAATCGTCGGCAAGCTTGCGCAGCTTGTTGCGCAAGGAGAATACCTCTCGCACCGTGTCACGGTAGGCTTGCAAGAACTCGTCAGTAGAACTCAGCCCTGGCTGCACGACGAGCGTGTAACCGGAAAAATCGCGCAATAGGGCATCGGGCAGAAACGGCGTTGGCGCTTGCCGCGCCAGCCGCGAAAAATGCGGCGTGCCCGGGATCGGCGTTTCGAAGGCAATAAACGTCGGCATGTGCAGGCCGCACTCGGTCAAACATTGCGGGATGCGGCGGATGTAGCTCGCATCATCGGTCAGTGGGCTGACCATCAGGCCGGAGACAATCGAGATGCCTAGCTCGCGGCAGTAGTCGAGCGTTGCTTTGATCTTGTGTAGCACGTTTTGGTGCTTGTGCATTGCCGCCAGTGTGCTCGGGTTGAAGCTTTCCAAGCCAACGAACAGCGCGCGACAACCGGCACGCGCCATGGTAGTCACCAGTTCGCGGTTTGCCACCACGTTGAACGATGCAGCACCGTACCATTGCAGCTTGAGCGGTTCCAACGCAGCGCAAAGCTCGCGCAGGTAAGCGAGGTCGCCGCCGATGTTGTTGTCGCAAAAGCCGACGATGCGCTGCTGATAGCCACGCACGCGCCCGCGCAGCATGGCTTGGCCGCGCGCGATATCACGCAACACGTTAGCGACCGAGCGCGTGTGATGACGGGTGCCCAAGCCGGTCAGTACGCAAAACTCGCAGGTAAAGGGGCAACCGCGTGTGGCTTCCAAGCACAGCGCATGCGGCGTCTGATCCACAACCAAGTCGAAGCGCGGCGTCGCCACCGCTGCTGCGTCGTACTCGTTCGCCACATACATCGGCTGTAACTTACCGGCGCAGAAATCTGCGTAGATGCTGCCGATCGTGCCTTCCGGATCGCCCACCGAGATCGCGTCGAAGAACGGCTGGCAAAGCGTCGGGTAGCTGCTGGCGAAGCTGCCGCCCAGCACCGTCTTGGCACCGCGCCTGCGCCAGTAGTGCGAGATTTGGCGCGCACGGTCGAAATCCGAATGCATGCAGGAGAGGAACAGCAAGTCGTAGTGCTTGCCCCAATCCGGCTCGCGCCATGTCTCATTGATGATGTCAATTTCGATATCGCGCGGCAGGAGGCCCGCGAGCAGCGGCCCGATCTGCGGCTGCATTGCGAAACGGTTGCGTTTACCTCTGCGGTGATAGTCCGTGTAGACGAAGATGATGCCGACTCGCATATGTTCTCTTTGTTGGTGAGTTATGCGTTGAGCAAGGAAGTGCTGAATCGTACGATCGCTCCCAGCGCCAAATCCTCCCTATACGAGGGGGGAACGACTACCCTGCCCGGCTAAGATTCCCTGAACTGAGCCGCTCGCGGCGCATCCAACCGGCCCAGCTTGATGCCGCGCTGCGCCACAGCAATTACCGCTTGGGTGCGATTGTCCACACCAAGCGCCTTTAGGATCGCGCCGATATGCACTTTAACCGTTGCCTCCGCCAGCCCTAGCTCGCGCATGATGAGTTTGTTCGGCTTGCCTTGGATGAGCAGGGACAAAACCTGCGACTGGCGCTCCGTCAAACCGAGATCGGCGGGCGTGGCGCTGGGTACCGGGCGCTCGTCTTTGGCGGTCGCGACGCTTGGCGCATCCGGGCCCAGTACTTCAGAAGGTAAGTACACCGCTCCTGCAAGCACCAGGCGCAGCGCATTGATCATGACCGAAGTCGAAGCGGTCTTAGGGATAAACCCCATCGCTCCGCCTTCGATGGCTTTGGTCACCGCTTGCTTACTGTCGTTGGCCGAGAGCACGACCACAGGCACGGCCTCGTGCTGGCGGCGCAACTTCGCCAGCGCCTCATAGCCGTCGACATCCGGCAGGCCGAGATCGAGCAATATGAGGTTGGTGTCGGGGTGCGATTCCACCTGCCGAAGCGCTTCAGCGCAGGTGGTCGCGGCGATAACTTCGGTTGCGCTCTCCAGCTGCGTCAAAACCGTCTTCGCAGCTTCTTGAATAAGCGGATGATCGTCCACCACTAGAATCTTCATCGTCATTCCCTCCGAGACTAATCTACAGACTTTGATGCGGGGCAGGCGCAGACGCGGAGTAAAGCGCCGTTACACACGCAACACGGCTGCAGACAAGCGCTAAGCGTAAGTCTATTACATCATTGCCGCGTCCCCTACAACTCTTAAGGCGGGCGGAGCATATCCGGCATGGCGCACCATAGTACAGGGCAGTATGGCCGCAAGGATTCAAGGCGAAACGCTACGTTCGGCTAGAACTTGGGGCTGGGGCATCACACAAATGGCTTAGTCCAAGAGTATTAGAGGCAATCTATTGCATATTAGCGACAATACTGCTTAAGCTATAACGAGCAACTAACGCATTTGCTTGCCGAGCAAACGCCTTTCGGGGGCTTGATCGAATAGCGCTGCGCCTGAACGATAACAAGTGCCGATACCTACACTCATCAACCAGCCTGCGGCGCTCGCCGGTCCGGCCACTGCCGCCTCGGCGGATCCGTACATTTTTATTTCCTATTCACACAAGGATGCCGTGCTGGCCGAGGAATTTCTCAAGCGCTTCTTGGTATCGGCGCGTGTGCTTAACCTCGACGAGGGGCATATTTTCTTCGACCGCAACCGCATCCTTGCCGGCGAAGAATGGGGTCCCGCGCTGGAAGAGGGCTTAGCACGTGCGACCCTATTCGTGTTCCTGGTGAGCTTCGATTCGCTCGCCTCCGGTTGCTGCATGCAAAAAGAACTCGCCACTGCTGCGCAACGCGCCATCCCAATCGTTCCTATTATCGTTTCGCCCTGTGATTGGAAGAAGCAGCCAGTGCCGGGCACACCGAAAACGCTGGATCGCTTCAATCCATTGCCTGTTGCCAAACAGAACGAAGCCACCGATTTGCTGCCGGTCATCAAGTGGCCTCACCGCGATGAAGCATGGGTGGTCGTTAACGAAGCGTTATGCAAGAAATTGAGAAGCATGGTGGCGACGCGCGCGGTCAAAGGCTCTGTAATTGCAGCTCCGGGCGGCTATCACGACATCGAGCAAGAGATCTTGGCGTACCGCTGCAACCAATTGGACGCTGTGGATGATTTTCGTAGCGGGATACAGAGTTGGAAGGGGGAGCAGCCAAAAACCTTAGTCGTGCTTACCAAAGGCATCAGCGAAGACGGCCTGGACAGTTTTTGGTCGCGCTTAGCGTTCGAGTTTCTTCTCGAGAAACGCAAACTCGTCTGCCGGCGAGAGGTTCCCGTGCAACTGTTCGTTAAGGAGGACGGGTCTCGCAAAGAGATACAGCGGCTGACGCGCGCCCAGCTTAATGCGGCGATCGATACCGCCACCAGCAGCACAATCGAGTCACCGACCCACGCAAGTGCCTGCATAACCCCAGTCGTGGCATATCTACACAGTGGTAAAGAACCCGGCATCGCGCAAACAATTGCTCAGACCCTATTGCGAACCCTGGAGGAGCACGAGAACCCGGATGTGCTTCCAAGCCTCGTTATGGTCATACACGTCGAAGACAGCACATTGCATACGCTCAACCTGACTCGAAAATGGGGTCTGCACAAGTTCTCTCGAACCCTAGTCGTGGAATTGAGCCCCCTTGAAGAGATTGCCGACGGTGCCGTGCGAGAGTGGCTCCGGTTGTTACCGGAGAACCGCGACCTAGAACCCTGGTTGCGCCGCCTTGCACAGCTACGTGCCCTGGCGCCCAACCAACAAGTCAGACTACGCAAATTCAGCCAACTGGTTCGCGAAATGCTGGCATAGCCGAACATAGGAGAACAGCATGCACTTCAAACCCTTCCGTGGATCGGGGCCGCTCGCCTCGGACAACGAAACCCAGCGCCGCGCGATCCAGATCGACGCCCTGCTCGACCCCGCTGGCTACCAAGCGAGCGACGCGCTCGCGCGCGCGGTGAACGTCGCGCTATCGCTCGGCATGCCGCTGCTGGTCACCGGCGAGCCGGGCACCGGCAAAACGCAGCTCGCTTATCGCGTCGCCAGCGAACTGAAGCTTGGCAAACCGCTGCGCTTCGATACCAAATCCTCCAGCCAGGCTACCGACCTGTTCTACGCCTTCGACAGCGTGCGCCACTTCGCCGAATCCCAGCTCGCTTCGCAAACTAATGGCGCGCTGCCGGCCGCGCACAACTTCGTGCGCTACCAGGCGCTCGGCACCGCGATCCTGCGCACCCTGCCGCGCGAAGAACTCACCGGCCGAGGCTACGACCCGGGCGCCGCGCACGCGCCGCACCAATCGCTGGTGCTGATCGACGAAATCGACAAAGCCCCGCGCGACTTTCCCAACGATCTGCTGAACCAGATGGAGAACCTCGAATTCGCCGTGCCCGAACTGCAGATCGATCGCATCGCCGCCAATCGCGATCTCGCGCCTGTGGTCATCATCACAAGCAATTCTGAGAAGCAACTGCCCGAAGCGTTCCTGCGCCGCTGCGTCTACCACCACATCGAGTTCCCGCCCGCCGACAAGCGTGAGCAGATCGAATCCATCGTTTCCAATCGTCTGCGCGGCCTTGGGCTCTCCGGTGCGTATCAGGGCGCACTGGATTTCTTCTACAAATTGCGCGATGCCGGGCTGGTGAAGAAGCCGTCAACCTCGGAGTTATTGGATTGGCTGCGCGCGCTGCAAGCCGCCGGGCTGGAAGCGAACAAAGCCCTCAGCGCGCAGAAAGACGTTGCGCAGTCATGCCTGGGTTGCTTGACAAAGACCCGCGAAGACAGCGCCAAAGCAGCCGAACTGCTGTCCCAAAACACGCACAACCCGTAGCCCGGATCAGGCCCGCGCAGGCAGGCCTGATCCGGGGAGCCGGCGCAGCCGGATCCGCGGTCAACGCAAACCACGCAGCACACGAGTAACAAGCGCCAACGCGAGTGACAACAACGGCAAGCCCCATGCCGCAAACGCAAAGCGGCGAACTCGATCATTTCCTCGATCTGCTCGATCGTGAAGGTTATCGCATCGGCGTGCGCGAGCGCATGCTTGCCGCGGCCCTGTTCGCCCAACACGCGGCCGAAGGCCGTCTACCGCTGGAACAAGCCGCGCGCCTTGCCTTGCTCCAACCGCTGCTCTGCACCAACGCCGATGAGCAGCGCAAATTTGAAAGCATCATTGCGCGCTTCGCGGTTGCGACCCCAAGCGCAAAGCGCGAGGGCGTGCCGGAGGAATGGCGGGGGGCCGCAAAGCGGCGTCTGCCCGACTGGTTGTTCGCGCCGTGGTTGTGGTGGGTGGCCGGCGGCGCGTTACTCGTGCTCGCGATCGCATTGACTACGTCTTACCTAACCCGGCAAGAAGCGAAACCCGATCAGCCCGCAGCACAGCCAAAACCACCCGCGCCTGGCACCGCCGGCACAGACACCGAAGTCACCGACGAAGGCCTGACGGCCCCCATCTACGTCCCCTCCGCCCCCTTCCCCATACCGAAAGCCACCGTCGCGCCAGGTGTGACCATCGCTCGCTACACGCTCGCCACCATTGGCGGCCTCAGCGCCCTCGCGCTCGCCGCCTGGGCGCTCAACCGCCTGCGGCGCCGGCTCTATCTGCAAGGCTTGCGCACCGACCAAGAATTAGACGAACGCGTGCTCTACGACCCCAACCCCCGCGCCGGCGCGCCGCCGCTCACGCTGGTGCGCGCGGTCAGCCGCCTGCTGCGCCAGCGCGTCGCCGGCAGCGGCACGGAACTCGACGTCGCCGCCACGCTGCGCGCCTCGCTGAAGACCGGCGGCGGCTTCGCCCCGCGCTTTCGCAGCCGGCGGCGCACGCCGGAATACATCGCGCTGATCGAGCGCCTCGGCAGCAACGATCAACAGGCGCACTACCATCACGACCTGGTCGCCGCGCTGCAAGCGCAGGACGTGCCCATCGAGATCTACTACTTCGAGCGCTCACCGGCGCTCGGCTGCTGGCGGGTGGGGAAAAACGGACAAACTCTCGAAGCCAAACGCAGCGACTTTCACGCGCTAGCCGCGCGCTGGGAAGGCGAGCGCCTGCTGGTTTTCTCCGACGCGCGCGCGGCGGCCGAGCATCTCACCGGCAAACCCGCGCCGTGGCTCGAAGCGCTGCACGCGCTAAACGCCAAAGCATGGTTTACACCGCACCCGCTCGCCTCGTGGGGTTCACCCGAGCACTTGCTCGATGAACAAGGCTTCCTCGTGCTGCCCGCGCAGCCCGAAGCGCTCGACACGCTAGCCAAGTGGCTCGCCTCCGACCGCGCGGAGTTGGCGCTCAACCCCGCCTGGCCCGCACTCTACCCGCCGCTGCTGCGCGCCGACCCGCTCGGTTGGGCGATGCGCCAAGTCGCCCCGGCGCAGGAAGAGATCGAGGCACTGCAGTTCGAACTGCGCAACTACCTCGGCCCCGAGCGTTTTCAGTGGCTGTGCGCGTGCGCGCTGTTTCCGTCGCTCAGTTGGCCCCTGACGCTTGCGCTTGGACGCGAGTTCTTCCCCGACGGTGCCCAGCAGCTCGCCTACGGCGCCGCCGCGCTCGCCGCCCTGCCGTGGTTTCGCCACGGCCGCATGCCGCATTGGCTGCGCGAATCGCTGGTCGAGCGCCTCGACGCCGAACAAGAAGCGCGGCTGAAAGCAACCATCGAAGAGCGCCTGTCTAAAGCGATCGAAGGCAACAGCGGTGCGCAACTCGTTACTGTGGCAAGCCGGCGCAGGCTGTTCACCTGGCTCGGCCGCCGAGTGGGTTTGGCGCGCGATGTGGTGCTGGTCGATTTTCTCCACAAAGGCGTTGCGCGCCGGCTGGCGCAGAAGCTGCCGGAGCCGTTGCGGCGTTTGTTGTTCCGCGGCGGCAATGCGCTGTACGGCGTGCGCACGCGCTGGGTCGCAGCAGGCAGCGCCACGGCGCTGCTCGCCGCCTTCACGCTACCCGGTGCCTGGGAAGTCGCGCTCGGCGAACTCGCCAAACCCGGTCTACCGCGCATTCAACAAGTCGCCACGTTAGAGAACCTAACCGAGGCAGTTGCACAAGTACGCTGGAGCCAGGATGGTGCCTTGATCGTTGCCGTAACCAAGAACGGTCGAGCGCTGCTCTACAACGCCGCCGGCCAACTCATCAGGACGCTGAACGCAGACCTCAAGACACCGATCGAGCGCGTCGCGTTCGGCGATAGCCTGACAATCGTCGGCGGATCGGCCGCAAACCCTTTGGTTCTCTGGAACCGCACAGGTAAACAGTACGGCTTCTCCCTCGATCCCACGAACGAAGCGGCGCAACGCCCTCTGCTTACGCCAATCCGAACGCTCGCGGTGACGGATCAAGGCGGGCGCGCGGTAGCCACACAAGTAGGCGCCGGCGCACTCGGCGTATTGCAAGGCGCAACGGGAACATTCGCAGATGCCGAAATGCACCCCAACGGACAGTCTTTCGCCGTTGCCTCCAGTACCGGTGCTGTCGTGTGGGGCGAAGTCCCCAACGCACGCGTCGACCTCATCGCTTGCGCGCAGCACCAACGCTCGCTACAACAACAGCAGCAAGAGCAAGCCCGATCCGCCATCAGCACCGAAGCCGTCGGCATCGCCAACGAGTTGTTCGCGCAGCGCAAGCAGTTCGGCGCTGGCATTCTCGACCCGGTCGCCATGACCAACACCGTTTGGGCGGCAATGCGTCAGTTGCAAACCCCGCCGAATGGCACCATCTTGTATGCGGCCGACAGCACCGCGCAGCGCGATCTCGCACAGCGTTTACTTGCCTGGTTGCAGCAGAAGAGCGCCAAGCCCGGCTGGGCAGTGAAGGCACATAGCGGCAAGCTGGAGGCCGTTGCCGTGAGCCTGTGTCAAGAGACGCCCGGCGAACCCAAGCCGCAGGACGTTCCCCTCGCACAGCGCCCCGCCGCTGAAGTCTTCAAAGACTGCCCCGACTGCCCGGATATGGTCGTCGTACCGGCAGGAAGCTTCTTGATGGGTTCGCCGGAAACTGAGCAAGGCAGATCGAACGACGAAGGCCCGCAGCACAAAGTCAGCATTCCGCGTGCGTTGGGCGTCGGTCAAACTGAAGTCACGCGCGCGCAGTTTGCTCGTTTCGTCGCCGACACCGGACACAAAACTGAAGGCGGTTGCTTTACCTGGGATGCCACAAAGAAAGAGTGGAATTCTCGCGCCGATGCAAGCTGGAACAGTCCAGGCTTTGCTCAGAGCGAGGATCACCCGGTTGTCTGCGTAAACTGGGACGATGCCAAAGCCTACGCGCAGTGGCTCGCCAAGAAGGCCGGCAAGAACTACCGGTTGCTGAGCGAGGCGGAATGGGAGTACGCTGCACGGGCAGGGCAAACGACTGCGCGCTACTGGGGCGAGGCGTTCGACCCCGAAGGCTGCAAGTACGCCAACATCGCCGATGCGACCGCCAAGAGGGTGCTCGCATTCAAAGATTGGGCGTATGCGCAGTGCGACGACAAGCAAGCGTACACTGCGCCGGTGCGCTCTTATACGCCGAATAAGTTTGGTTTGTACGACATGATCGGCAACGCCTGGGAATGGACGGAGGATTGCTGGAATGACTCTTACAGCGGTGCACCGGAAGACGGTGATGTATGGAGTAAAGGCGATTGCGGCCAGCGGGTGCTTCGCGGCGGCTCCTGGGTCAACTTTCCAGACGACGCCCGTGCGGCGCTTCGCAGCTGGAACAGCTCCGGCATCCGCAACGACAGCGTCGGTTTCCGTCTTGCCAGGACCGATTGAACTCTTGCCTCTTAGGCTCTTTACCTCTTTGGGGGTGCGGGGGGCGTAGCCCCCCGCCCGAATTTTTTTCGTATGAAAGACACTGAATCGCGCGCCCGACGCACCGGCCCAGTGCTAGAGGCGATGTACCAATTCGTGCTGTGGCTGATACCGGCGGTGGAAAAACTTCCGCGCAGTCAGAAGTTCTTGCTCGGCGACCGCATGCAAGCCACGGCGCTGGATTGTTTGGAGCGCCTTATTGAAGCAACGTACACCAAGAGCCGCGAAGGGGAGTTGAACCGCGCGAATTTAGCGTTGGAGAAGCTGCGCTTTATGTTTCGACTGGCGTACGATTTGAAGTTCGTGGATTTGAAACGCTTCGAGCATGCGGCGCGCAATTTGGATGAGGTCGGGCGCATGGTAGGTGGATGGTTGCGCACGCATCGCGCGGTGCAGGGGTAAAGACGACGCGTAGGTGACTCACCGGTGCAATGCAGGAGCGGTGGGTTACGGCGCGGCATACGAAGGCCCTCAGATTAGCATCGCGGCGCGCCTAACCCGCCCTACGGGATTTTCGCGAATGTTTGAGCAAATCGCCAACTTCAAGAGTTTGTATGAAGCTGCCCATCGCGCGGTGCGCGGCAAGCGTCGCAAGCCGGGTGCGGCGAGCTTTATGGCGAACCTAGAACGCGAGCTGCTGCGCTTGGAACGCGAGTTGCGCGAGGGCACTTGGCGCCCGGGCGGCTATGTGATGTTTCGTGTTCTCGATCCGAAACCGCGCATGATCTCGGCAGCGCCGTTTCGCGATCGCGTGGTGCATCACGCGCTGTGCGCGGCGGTGGATCCGGTGTTCGAGCGCGGCTTTATCGACGATTCCTACGCGAACCGCAAGGGGCGCGGCGCGCACAAGGCGATCGCGCGTTATGAGCATTTCCGTGATCGCCACGCGCATGTGCTGCGCTGCGATATCTATCGTTACTTCCCGGCGATCGATCACCAGATTCTAAAGCGCGAGTTCCGGCGCCGTATCCACTGCGCGCGGACGCTAGCATTGCTCGATTGCATCGTCGATGGCTCGAGCCCGCAAGAGCCGGTGCAGCGCTATTTCCCCGGCGACGATCTGTTCGCGCCCTTCGAGCGGCGGCGCGGGCTGCCGATCGGCAACCTCACCAGCCAGTTCTTCGCCAATGTGTACCTCGATGCGTTCGATCATTTCGTCAAGGAGGTGTTGCGCGCGCCGTATCTGCGCTACGTGGACGACTTCGCGCTGTTTCATGACGATGTGGAGCAGTTACACGCATGGCGTGGACGCATTGAGACGTTTTTCTGCGGCCGGCGCTTGATGTTGCATCCAGCCAAAACAAAGGTGGTTGCGACGCGCGACGCGACAACTTTTCTCGGCTTCGAGTTGCTACCGCGCGGCCGGCGGCGCCTGCCGGAAGAGAACGTGCGCCGCTTTCGCAATCGGCTGCGTGGACTGCGCGATCTCTGGCGCGCCGGGACAGTCGGCGGCGAAGAAGTCGAACAACATGTGCGCGCTTGGGTCGCGCATGCCGAGCACGCGCAAACGTGGCGCTTGCGGCAATCCCTCTTCGCTGGCGGTTGGTTTGACCCGTCAAACCAATTGCTGGCGGAGCCTGACAGACCCCTTTGAACGGCGGCCAGCGGGTGCTTCGCGGCGGCTCCTGGAACAACAATCCAGACAACGCCCGTGCGGCGAATCGCAACAGGAACAACACCGACAACCGCAACAACAACATCGGTTTCCGTCTTGCCAGCACGCTCGTCAAGCCAGAGCCGGTGTGGTCACGGCCACCCCGGGCGCGCACGCGAGTGTCCAGGGTTTGTCATGATGAGAACGGCCGCGATCTGCGGCCCGCGCGGGCGCTCGCTTTGGTCGCAATAGTAGGGCGGCGGGCGCAAACGCGTGACCTATTACTGCCATAGGTGTCCTATCTAACCTCAGACCCAATCTCATTAATGGAGGTATAAGGTATCCAGTATAAGGACACCGTGATTGACGCCGACCCTGAATCAGCTCGTCATTTCCGCCTCAAGCCGTGCGCCCACTTCCGCCTTCACCGCCGTGCCGCTCAACACGCGGTATGCATTAACCTTCTGCGCAAAACCCTTCGCCGCCGCAGCGGGGGCACTGTCGATTCGTACGCGATTCCTGATCTCATGCGCCACGCGCTGCGCGACCAGAATCGCGCCGTCGCTGGCTTCGCAACACAGCCGGTTCGCCAGATTGGTCACAGTCCCAATCGCCGCGTAGTCCTTGCGTGCTTCGAAGCCGATCGCGCCGATAGTCGCATAGCCTTGCGCAATGCCGATACCGAAACCGAGTTTGTGTCCCATGCTGCACCACTGAGCGCAAAGCGCTCGCAGCTTCTCACGCAGATCGAGCGCCATGCGCACGGCGCGCACGGCAGGATCGGCAATCGGCACGGGATCGTTGAAGAAGATCATTGCGCCGTCGCCGGTGAAGCGCTCCAGCGTACCTTCGTGTTGCTGCGCGGCCATGCCGATCGCCGCTTGGTATTCGCTCAGGACTGCGGCGACATCCTCCGGCGCGGCAGTCTCGGCGAACGCGGTGAAGCCGCGCAGATCGACGAATACAACCACAATCTCGCGGCGATGGCTCTTGAGCAGATGCTCGGCGTTGTCCGAAAGGATCGCATCGACTAGCTGCGCGGGCACAAATTGCTTGAGTTTGGCTAAGCGCTCGATCTGCTTGGCTTGCTCGGCCAGCCGCAGTTCGAGGCTGCGCACCCAATGGGCGAGCGGGGCGTTGGCGGGATCTCTAGGTTGGCTAACGACTAGGGCAAGCATGCCGGCGGCCTCGAACTCTTCACGAGACCGGTTTGCGCTCGCCTCGTGCGCCACGCAACGCGGCGCCATTGCAGGCACCGGCGCAAGCTGTTGCTTGGCGATCGCCCTGGGGCGAAGGTTCGATTTGCGCACGGGAGCCATCTTGCGTAAGCACTTAATCCGTTGATTGCTTCTGTGCAAGATAAGCCGCAGCGGCAAAGCCGGCAATTAACCGAAAGGCTTACGACGCCTGGTCAAGCGGGTCGGAAGTCGCCTAAGAAGGTCGCCACGAACTTGGAGTTGGAGAATGCGGTTGTGTATGCCTCGCCCACGATTTGAGATTCGTGGATTCGAACAGTTTCGCCCATGCTGCACGCGAGTGATTTGGTTGGCTAACCCGGCGCCGGCTGGTCGCGCTTGAGGGACATCAGCCCACGCGCAATTATCTGGGCGGTCCGCGCCGGGTCAACAGTCGACGCGAGTTCCCGATTCTCTTCAATGGTCAGCCCATTGTTCAATCTTGGCCAACCTAGCGCAAGCTCGCGGCGTATCGACGAGTAGCTAACCGCAACAGAAGTTCCGGCGAGGCGATCGACTAATTCGACGTAACTCTGCTGTTGATCTTGCTGGAGCACGATCTGACCTGCTAATGTCAGCGCCGAGGAGGCCTTGCCTTCTATTGCGTCAACTAACACCGCCGTCGCGCCACCAAACGACGCGATCAGAAACACCGGTTGTTTTATTTGGAGTGACAGCCAGGCCTCCTCGATTACCCCTGCCAGCCTGCCACGATACTTGCTGGCTTTGCCACCTACACAGATACGCGCCGAACAATCGTTAACGGCAGCTTTACGCATCGCAGTGTAAGCAAGTGCTTCTGAGACCACGCCATCGACGTCCAGCACATCAAAATAGTCCATTGAAGGCGTACGCAGCGCGAAGCTGTCGCCCGGCGTATTATCGGAAGCATCGCTCTTCAGATGAGGCGAAAGGTAATTGATAACTCGATCGCGGTTATCGCGTGAGCGACAGGCCTGAGCTGCGATTGCAAGATGGTAAGTGAAATTATCATTTAACGACCATGCCTTCTTGTTCGGGTCGAGTCCCGCGTAGGCCAGATCCGCGCCGGCTTTCAGCAGCTCATTGGCCAGAGCGACCGCGAATGACGATACAGCTTCGGGAGATGGCACAGACGCCGGAAGTTCCTCGCGCAACGGCGGCGAAGTAGATAACCCGAGCAACTCGCCCGCTAGCGGTTGCTTCGGGTTCGCTCGCTTTAGGGCACGGTCCCGTTCGAGCTGGCGAAGCCTCCTTTCGAATGCGGCAAGTTCTTCCTCTAACGGACGTGAGCCGAGCATCTCTATGCGCCCAAGTTCGCGCAGGAATGCCAATTCTGGCGGCAGTTCACTCACTTGGGGGAGCTGCGCGCGCCCATGCAGAAGGGGAACTATCGGCTTTGCCCAAGGATCGCCAGCAGCGAGCTCCTGCGCCCGAAACAGTTCGTGGTAGCACCAATCGTCCGCTATCGTTCTGCTCGGCCGAACCCATGTTGGACCAATTACAGCGATCACGGCTTCCGCATTGTCGATCGCTTCGTCCAACTGCTGAGGAAATGGAATACCTGGGGGTAGGGACTGAGTGTCGACGAAAACTTGATGGCGGCGCTCCAGTTCGAGAGCATTCTTCAGCAGCGTGACCAAAGCATCAGACTCGGTTCGTCGATACGAGATAAAGATTCTCATTTGAGATTCCCAACGAGCACAAAGCTGTGCATCGAGCGAGCGGCCCTCACTTACAAGATAGCGCTATAGCGTGAAGGATAAACACGCTCGAGGCAAGTGCTGCCCGCCGGTTTCGCACAAGGGCGAGAGCCTTAACCTTGCACCCGAGGATGAAGTTGAACCACGCGAGTTTGGCGCTGGAACGGGGGAGTGCGTACGTCATCTCCCTCAAGTCCAAGAGCGGCGAAATTGAGACGCTTCTAGCGCCTTAGCGGTCATGCAAACGGCCGCGCTATTTCTTACGACTGCAATACTACATTCAGTGACGTCTTACCATGGATATACGGTAAAACTTCTCAGGTTATAGGGTATATAGTATTGCGGTCATTAGAGGTGGCCCCGTTTGTTAGGACAGTTTTTGCGTTTCTTTAAGTGAAGACTCTGCGGTTA
>CADEHE010000029.1 GCA_902826775.1 uncultured Pseudomonadota bacterium
TCGAGAGGGCGGCAGAACCGTCGGAGCAGGCGTGGTGGCAAAGGTTCTTGAGTAACAGTGAAGGTGTGAATGGTGAGGGTGTGAAGGCTAAGTGCAAATCTAAAACTCTTCACGCATACACCGCTTTCACACGTTCACCAAAGCAGCAGGCCAGTAGCTCAATTGGTAGAGTGGCGGTCTCCAAAACCGCAGGTTGGGGGTTCGAGACCCTCCTGGCCTGCCAACTTCGGCAGAATTAACTCGCAGTATTAATTCGCAGCATGCTGCGATCGGTTAAGCAGAACTAAATGGCAGATAAACTCAAACTGGCGATTGCAGTCGCTCTGTTGATCGCCGGTTTTGTGGCGTATTACTTGTTGGCGAACCAGCCGGCTTTCCTACGCATCATCTCGGTTATCGGGGGCTTTGTGCTGGCTGCGGCTGTGGCTTGGTTTACGGCGCCGGGCAAAGAGTTCTTGGCTTTCGCGCACGATTCCGTGGGCGAGGCCAAGAAAGTTGTGTGGCCTTCGCGCAAAGAAACGATCCAAACCACTGGCATCGTTATTGTGCTGGTCATCGTGATGGCAATTTTCTTGTGGCTTGTCGATAGCCTGCTTGTGTATTTGATCGAAAGCTTCATTCGCCCCAAATCGTAGCTAACTAAGGCACCGGCTTAGCATGACAATGCGTTGGTATGTAGTGCACGCCTATTCTGGCTTTGAGAAGAGCGTGCAACGTGCGCTGCTCGAACGCATCGAGCGTTCAGGACTGAAGGATCAGTTCGGCCAGATATTAGTGCCGGTGGAAGAAGTCATCGAGATGAAATCGGGTCAGAAGAACATAAGCGAGCGCAAGTTTTTCCCGGGTTACATCCTGGTGCAAATGGAAATGACTGACGACACCTGGCACTTGATCAAGAGCACGCCCAAAGTGACTGGGTTTGTCGGCGGCACGGCCACCAAGCCGACGCCGATTTCGGATAAAGAAGTACAAAATATCCTGGATCAAATTCGCGAGGGTGTGGAGAAACCAAAGCCGAAAGTCCTGTTCGAAGTGGGCGAGGCGGTGCGCGTGAAAGAGGGGCCATTCACTGACTTTCACGGTAATGTCGAAGAGGTTAATTACGACAAGAGCAAACTGCGCGTGGCAGTGCTTATATTTGGGCGCTCCACGCCGGTAGAGTTGGATTTCGGGCAAGTTGAAAAGGCGTGAAATGTGATAGGTGTTTCGCTTCATGTTTCGCCATAGGCAATACCGAGGGCAGAGACAGCCAGTCTCGTTATGACCCATTAACTAGGAGCAATAAATGGCAAAGAAAGTAGTCGGTTTCATTAAGCTGCAGGTGCCTGCGGGCAAAGCCAATCCTAGCCCGCCGATCGGGCCGGCTTTGGGTCAACGCGGCCTCAATATCATGGAGTTCTGCAAGGCGTTCAACGCGCAGACGCAAAAGGAAGAGCCTGGCACCACTTTGCCGGTGGTAATTACCGCGTACGCTGACAAGAGTTTTACTTTTGTCATCAAGACGCCGCCAGCGACTTCCATGATCATGAAGGAGTTGAAGCTCGCTAAAGGCAGTCCGCGGCCTCACACCGATAAGGTCGGCAAGTTGACGCGTGCCCAGTTGGAGAAGATCGCCAAGGCGAAGATGCCCGATTTGACAGCGGCAAATTTGCAGACGGCCATGAACACGATTGCCGGCAGCGCCCGCAGCATGGGCGTGGAAGTGGAGGGTTAAAACCATGGCAAAGGAATCTAAACGCGGCAAAGCAATCCGCCAGGGCGTGGATCGAACCAAGGTATATCCCGTCGCAAACGCGCTGGAGTTGGTGAAGAAGGCGGCTACGGCCAAGTTTGACGAGTCGATCGACATCGCCATCAATCTGGGCATCGATCCGAAGAAATCCGATCAAGGTGTGCGCGGCTCCGTAGTACTGCCGCGCGGCACCGGTAAGACCGTGCGCGTGGCGGTGTTCGCGCAGGGCGATAACGCTAAGGCAGCGCAAGCGGCCGGCGCTGATGTCGTGGGCTTTGATGACTTGGCCGAGAAGGTCAAGGGCGGCTTCATGGACTTCGACGTCGTAATCGCGTCCCCGGATGCCATGCGCGTGGTCGGCCCGTTGGGCCAAGTGCTGGGTCCGCGCGGATTAATGCCGAACCCCAAGGTCGGCACCGTGACCCAAGATGTCGCTGGCGCAGTGAAAAACGCCAAGGGTGGACAGGTGCAGTACCGGGCCGACAAGGCCGGCATCGTTCAGTGCAGCATCGGGCGCGCTTCGTTCGGCGTGGATGCCTTGCAGGAGAATTTCACTGCTTTGCTCGGTGCTGTAAACCGCGCCAAGCCGGCGTCGGTCAAAGGAATCTATCTTAAGAAAATCTCCGTCTCGAGCACTATGGGTGTTGGCGTTAGAGTCGACCAATCAGGGCTCGGCGGTTAGTCAGTCAGCATTTTGACGGTTCTTGCCGGCAGTTCCGTCGCGTAAGGACCGCGCCCGTTCAGTTCGGGCAAGCCTTTGGGCTCGACCTCGGCGCAGAGCTTGCGCAGCGGTCGAGGTTATCAAAGACCGTTGGGATCGGAAGATTTAATCGGATCGGATGAAGAAGTTGCAACGTATCCTGCCGCCCAACGCAGATGGCGCACCCAAATACGGGATCAAGCGATGGTTTTGCGACTCGCGCATTGCTCCTGATGAAAGGTCGCCGCAAACAAGGCGAGAGGCATGCGCGCAGTTGGCGCTGCTTCTCATTCTTTCATAAGGAGGTTGCATTTGAGTTTAACTCTCGAGCAGAAGCAAACGATGGTCACGGAAGTGGCCAAGCACGTAGCGTCGGCTCAAACCATTGTGCTCGCTGAGTACCGCGGGATGACGGTGGAAGAGATGACGGCACTGCGGGCGAAGGCCCGCTTGGGTGGAGTGTACTTGCGTGTTATTAAGAACACTCTGGCGCGCCGAGCGGTGGCCGACACGCCTTTTGCCGGGCTTTCCGAGCAAATGGTTGGGCCGCTTGCCTACGGCATTTCGGTGGATCCGGTAGCTGCGGCAAAGGTATTGCACGACTACGCGAAGGCAAACGACAAGTTTGTCGTGAAGGGCGGTGCGATGCGCAACGCAATGATGTCCAAGCAGGATATCGCTGTGTTGGCGACGATGCCGAGCCGCGAGGAGCTGCTGTCCAAGCTTATGGGCACGATGCAGGCGCCTATCGCGAAGTTCGTGCGCACCATCAACGAGGTTCCGGGCAAATTTGTTCGTACCCTCGCCGCAGTGCGCGACCAAAAGCAGGCTACCGCCTAAAGGCTGCAAATCATCGACTAATTAGCGTGGAACCAAAAGCAGCGCGTGCTGGTCATGTTAGCAAGCGTTCGCGAGCGGCTCCACTCAATGTAAAGAATAGGAGTTAATCATCATGGCTTTATCGAACGCTGACATCCTCGAAGCAATTGGCAATAAGACGGTGCTGGAAATCTCCGAACTCATCAAGATGATGGAGGAGAAATTTGGAGTTTCGGCTGCTGCCGCCGCTGTGGCAGTGGCGCCGGCGGGTGGTGGCGCGGCACCGGCCGCAGCCGCGGAAGAGAAGACCGAGTTCACCGTGGTCTTGTCGGCTGCCGGCGAAAAGAAAGTTGAGGTTATTAAGGTTGTGCGGGCAGCCACCGGACTGGGCTTGAAAGAAGCCAAGGACCTGGTGGACGGCGCGCCCAAACCTGTGAAAGAAGCCATCTCCAAAGCCGATGCAGAAGCGCTGGTCAAGCAATTGACCGACGCCGGTGCCAAGGCAGAGATGAAGTAATACTGCCCTAGTTAAGAGGTTGGAACTGGCTCCAGCCCGTAAACAGTGAGAGTTACTATTAGAAGTATATATTTGCCTGCCGCGCAGCATTGAGCCGAACTGCTAGTGTTGCGCGAGTGCCACCGGAAGGCTGGGCGCCGAGTTTGACTCGGTGCCCGCTCCGCATTTCTGTGGTCTGTCGTAATTTCGTATCTCTACCTTGACGGAGACGCTATGAGCTACTCCTTTACCGAAAAGAAACGCATTCGGAAAAGCTTTGCCAAACGCGCTGCAGTGTTGGACGTGCCGTACCTGCTGGCGACGCAGTTGGATTCTTTCACCGAGTTTTTGCAAGCCAACGTCGCGCCTGACGCGCGTAAGAACCAAGGCTTGCAAGCGGCGTTCACATCGGTGTTCCCGATCAGCAGTCACTCTGGCAACGCACGGCTGGAATTCTTAAGCTACGTGCTTGGCGAACCACCGTTCGACGTCGTCGAATGTCAGCAGCGCGGACTCACTTTTGCCGCGCCGCTGCGCGCAAAAGTGCGCTTGACGATCATGGATCGCGAAGCGACCAAGCCCACTGTCAAGGAAGTGAAAGAGCAGGAGGTTTACATGGGCGAGATTCCACTCATGACGACCAGCGGCTCCTTCGTTATCAATGGCACTGAGCGTGTCATCGTTTCCCAGCTGCACCGCTCGCCCGGCGTGTTCTTTGAGCACGATCGCGGCAAGACCCATTCCTCCGGCAAGCTGTTGTACTCGGCGCGCATTATTCCGTATCGCGGTTCCTGGCTGGATTTTGAGTTCGACCCGAAGGACTACGTCTATTTCCGTGTCGACCGCCGCCGCAAAATGCCTATGACAATTCTGCTCAAGGCCCTGGGTTACTCGCCCGAGCAGATCTTGAATGAGTTTTTCGCTTACGACATTTTTCACTTGGATGGCGAAGACATCGAGTTTGACCTGGTGCCCGAACGCTTGCGCGGCGAGGTGGCGAAGTTCGACATCAGCAGCAAGGGCGGCAAAGTCGTCGTCGCCAAGGACAAGCGCATTACCGTCAAGCATATTCGCGACCTCGAGGCAGCCGGCGTCAAACGCTTGAGCGTGCCCGAGGACTATCTGATCGGCCGCGCGCTGGGCCACAACATTGTCGATCAAGACACCGGCGAGGTACTGGCCGCGTGTAACGAAGAGATCACGCCGGCGCTGCTGGGCAAGCTTCGCGCCGCGAAGATCAAGACCTTCAAGACCATTTACACCAACGACCTGGACCATGGGCCGTATGTGTCACAGACCTTGCGTGTGGACGAATGCGCCGATGCGCTTGCCGCGCGTGTGGCGATCTATCGCATGATGCGCCCGGGTGAGCCGCCGACCGAGGATGCCGTGAATGCGCTCTTTAGCGCTTTGTTTTTCAGCCCTGAGCGCTATGACTTGTCGGTGGTGGGGCGCATGAAGTTCAATCGGCGCGTCGGCCGCGCTGAACTGACCGGCGAGTCGACCCTGTCCAAGGAAGATATCGTCGCGGTCATCAAGATATTGGTTGAATTGCGCAATGGGCGCGGTGAGATCGACGACATCGATCACCTCGGCAACCGCCGCGTGCGCTCGGTCGGCGAATTGGCGGAAAACCAATTCCGTGCGGGTTTGGTGCGCGTGGAGCGCGCCGTGCGCGAGCGCTTGTCGCAAGCGGAATCGGAAAATCTGATGCCGCACGATCTGATCAACGCCAAGCCGATATCAGCGGCGATCAAGGAGTTCTTCGGCTCCAGCCAGCTCTCGCAGTTCATGGACCAGACCAACCCGCTGTCCGAAGTCACGCATAAGCGGCGCGTCTCGGCACTAGGACCGGGCGGCCTGACGCGTGAGCGTGCCGGCTTCGAGGTGCGCGACGTGCATCCGACGCACTATGGCCGTGTCTGCCCGATTGAAACACCCGAGGGTCCGAACATCGGCTTGATCAATTCGCTCGCTTTGTACGGCCGTGTAAACGAGTTCGGTTTTATCGAAACGCCATATCGCCGCGTTAAGAGCGGGAAGGTCTCCAACGACATCGAGTTTCTTTCGGCGATCGAAGAGGGCCAGCACGTGATCGCGCAGGCTAACTCCGATCTTGAGAAAGGGACGTTCGTCGACGACTTGGTTTCCTGTCGTAGCCACAACGAATTCGAAATGGCCTCGCCGGATCGCATCACGCACATGGACGTGGCGCCGTCGCAGATTGTGTCGGTGGCGGCATCGCTGATTCCGTTCCTGGAGCACGACGACGCCAACCGCGCGTTGATGGGCTCGAACATGCAGCGGCAGGCGGTTCCGTGTTTACGTGCGGACAAGCCGTTGGTGGGCACCGGCATCGAGCGCGTGGTCGCGGTCGATTCCGGTACGGCGGTGCTGGCGCGTCGTGGCGGCTTGGTCGACTATGTCGATGCATCGCGTATCGTGGTGCGCGTCAACGACGACGAAACCCAGCCGGGGGAAGTCGGCGTCGACATCTACAATCTGACCAAGTACACGCGTTCCAATCAGAACACCAATATCAACCAGCGTCCGCTGGTCAGAGTTGGCGACCACATCGCGAAGAAAGACGTCATCGCCGACGGTGCTTCCTCCGACATGGGCGAGTTGGCGTTGGGGCAAAACGTGCTGGTCGCGTTCATGCCGTGGAACGGCTACAACTTCGAGGATTCGATTTTGATTTCCGAGCGCGTCGTTTCGGAAGACCGCTACACCTCGATTCACATCGAGGAACTGTCGGTCGTCGCGCGCGACACCAAACTCGGACCGGAAGAGATCACGCGCGACATTTCCAATTTGAGCGAGCGCATGCTCGGCCGCTTGGATGAGTCGGGCATCGTCTATATCGGCGCGGAAGTCGAAGCCGGCGACGTGCTGGTCGGCAAAGTTACGCCCAAGGGCGAGACTCAGCTTACGCCGGAAGAGAAATTGCTCCGCGCGATCTTTGGCGAGAAAGCTTCCGACGTAAAGGACACCAGTTTGCGCGTGCCCTCGGGTATGAGCGGCACGGTGATCGACGTGCAAGTATTCACGCGCGAAGGCATCGACCGCGACAAGCGCGCCCAACAAATCATCGACGACGAGTTGAAAGGTTATAAGAAAGATCTGGCCGATCAACTGCGCATCGTCGAGAACGATACGTTTGCGCGTATCGAGCGCTTGTTGACCAACAAAATCGCAAAAGGCGGGCCGAAGAAATTGGCCAAGGGCACCAAGATCACCAAAGCCTACTTGGCTGATCTCGGCCGCTATGATTGGTTCGATATTCGCTTGGCGGAAGATGAGGACCAGGCCTCGCTGGAAGCGTTGAAGGACAGCCTGGAGCAGACGCGCAAGTCGTTCGACGTCATGTTCGAGGCTAAGCGCAAGAAACTCACGCAAGGCGACGAGCTTCAGCCGGGCGTGATCAAGATGGTGAAGGTCTATCTTGCGGTGAAGCGCCGCTTGCAGCCGGGCGACAAGATGGCGGGACGTCACGGTAACAAGGGCGTTGTGTCGAAGATCGTGCCGGTGGAAGACATGCCGTTCACCGCGGCGGGAACACCGGTCGATATCGTGCTCAATCCGCTCGGCGTGCCCTCGCGCATGAACGTCGGCCAGATTCTGGAAACGCATTTAGGCTGGGCAGCCAAGGGCCTGGGTTTGAAGATCGGCGCTATGCTCAAGGCGCAGGAAGAGGTAGGCAAGGTGCGCAAGTTCCTCGAGCGTGTCTACAACTCTTCCGGCAAAAAGGAAGACTTGGGCGCGTTCTCCGATGCAGAAATACTGCAGTTGGCGCACAACCTTGAAGGCGGTGTGCCGTTTGCTTCGCCGGTGTTCGACGGTGCGACCGAGGCCGAGATAAAGGACATGCTTGAGTTGGCAGGTTTGCCGCGCAACGGTCAGATCACGTTGCACGATGGTCGCACCGGTAATGCCTTCGATCGCGAAGTCACGGTCGGCTACATGCACATTCTGAAGCTCCACCACTTGGTCGACGACAAGATGCATGCGCGCTCAACCGGTCCGTACAGCTTGGTCACGCAGCAACCGCTCGGCGGCAAGGCGCAGTTCGGCGGCCAGCGCTTCGGCGAGATGGAGGTGTGGGCGTTGGAGGCGTACGGCGCGGCGTACACGCTGCAAGAAATGTTGACGGTCAAGTCTGACGATGTGACCGGACGCACGAAAGTGTACGAAAACATCGTCAAGGGCGAGCACAGAATCGACGCCGGCATGCCGGAATCGTTCAATGTGCTGGTCAAGGAAATTCAATCGCTCGCGATCGATATCGAGCTCGAGCGGGATTAATGCGGTGGCTGTGAGTTGGAGATACATTGAGTTGTATACCTTCGTAAATCGCACCGACATTTAATTTCAGGAGCATACTCATGAAAGCATTGCTGGATTTGTTCCGACAAGTCACCCAAGAAGAAGAGTTCGACTCGATCAAAATCGGGTTGTCCTCACCGGAAAAGATCCGTTCGTGGTCCTACGGCGAAGTAAAGAAGCCGGAGACGATCAACTACCGCACTTTTAAGCCCGAGCGTGACGGCTTGTTCTGCGCCAAGATCTTTGGGCCTATCAAGGACTACGAGTGCTTGTGCGGCAAGTACAAGCGCCTTAAGCACCGCGGCGTGATCTGCGAGAAGTGCAACGTCGAGGTGACGTTGTCAAAGGTGCGCCGCGAGCGCATGGGTCATATCGAGTTGGCTAGTCCCGTCGCGCACATTTGGTTCTTGAAGTCGCTGCCGTCGCGTTTGGGCATGGTGCTCGACATGACGCTGCGCGATATCGAGCGCGTGCTTTACTTCGAAGCGTATGTGGTGACCGAACCGGGCATGACGCCACTGAAGCGCTGCCAGTTACTTTCCGAAGACGATTACCTCGCCAAGGTGGAAGAATTCGGCGACGAATTCCAGGCGCTAATGGGCGCCGAAGGCGTGCGCGAGCTGCTGCGCAAGATCGACATGAACAACGACATGGAGACCTTGCGCAAAGACCTCGCTGCAACCGGCTCCGAAGCGAAAATTAAAAAGATCGCCAAGCGTCTGAAGGTCCTGGAAGCGTTTAGCCGTTCCGGGATCAAACCGGATTGGATGATTCTCGAAGTGTTGCCGGTGCTGCCGCCGGAGCTGCGTCCGTTGGTGCCGCTCGATGGCGGCCGCTTTGCAACTTCGGATTTGAACGACCTGTACCGCCGCGTGATCAACCGCAACAACCGCCTGAAGCGCTTGCTGGAGTTGAAAGCGCCGGAAATTATCGTGCGCAACGAAAAGCGCATGCTGCAAGAGGCGGTGGATTCTCTGCTCGACAACGGCCGCCGCGGCAAAGCGATGACCGGCGCCAACAAGCGCCCGCTCAAGTCGCTCGCCGACATGATCAAAGGCAAGAGCGGACGCTTCCGTCAGAACTTGCTTGGCAAGCGCGTCGATTACTCCGGCCGCTCCGTGATCGTGGTCGGTCCAGCGCTGAAACTGCATCAATGCGGTTTGCCGAAATTGATGGCGCTGGAGTTGTTCAAGCCGTTCATCTTCCACAAACTGGAAGTGATGGGTTTGGCCACGACCATCAAAGCCGCCAAGCGCATGGTGGAAAATGAAGAGCCTGTGGTGTGGGACATTCTCGAGGAAGTCATTCGTGAACATCCGGTCATGCTAAACCGCGCGCCGACGCTGCACCGTTTGGGCATTCAAGCGTTCGAGCCGGTGCTGATCGAAGGTAAAGCGATACAACTGCACCCGTTGGTGTGCGCGGCGTTCAACGCCGACTTCGACGGCGACCAGATGGCGGTTCACGTGCCGCTGTCGCTGGAAGCGCAGATGGAAGCACGCACCTTGATGCTGGCATCAAACAACGTGCTCTCACCGTCCAACGGCGAGCCGATCATCGTGCCGTCGCAGGACATCGTGCTGGGTTTGTATTACATGACTCGCGAGCGCGTGAACGCGCGCGGCGAAGGCTCATTCTTCATTGATGTGAGCGAGATCTCGCGCGCTTATGAAAGCGGTCAGATCGACTTGCACGCGCGCATCACTGTGCGCATTAAAGAAGTCGAGGTTGGCCCCGATGGTGAGCACAAGGACAAACTCACGCGCTACGAGACTACCGCAGGGCGGGCATTGTTGTCTGAGATTTTGCCGGTTGGGCTGCCGTTCAAGCTGATCGACCGCGCACTGAAGAAGAAGGAAATCTCGCGACTGATTAACGCCAGCTTCCGCCGTTGCGGATTGCGCGAAACAGTCATATTCGCCGACAAGTTGATGTACACGGGCTTTACGGCTGCGACCCGCGCCGGTCTTTCCATTGCCGTGGACGATATGTTGGTGCCGCAGCAGAAGGAAACGCTGATCGGTCAAGCCGAGAAGGAAGTGAAGGAGATTGAAGGCCAGTACACTTCCGGTTTGGTCACACAAGGCGAGCGCTACAACAAAGTTGTCGACATTTGGAGCCGCGCTGGCGATCAAGTGGCCAAGGCCATGATGGAGCAGTTGGGCAGCGAGGATGTCATCGATCGCAAGGGCAAGAGCGTCAAGCAAGAGGCCTTCAACTCGATTTACATGATGGCCGACTCCGGAGCCCGCGGCTCCGCAGCGCAGATCCGTCAGCTCGCCGGTATGCGCGGCCTGATGGCCAAGCCGGATGGCTCGATCATCGAGACGCCGATCACAGCGAACTTCCGCGAAGGCTTGAACGTGTTGCAGTACTTCATCTCGACGCACGGCGCACGCAAAGGCTTGGCCGATACGGCGTTGAAAACCGCAAACTCCGGCTATCTGACGCGCCGTTTGGTTGATGTCACTCAAGACTTGGTCGTCACCGACCTCGATTGCGGCACGACCAACGGCATGGTGCTGCGTGCTTTGGTGGAAGGCGGCGAGGTGGTCGAAGCGCTGCGCGAGCGGGTGCTTGGCCGTGTGGCGGCGCTGGACGTCGTGCACCCAGAAACGGGCGTGGCATTGGTGAAGGCAGGCGATCTACTCGATGAAGATGCGGTTGATGCGATCGAAGGCGCCGGCATTGATGAAGTAAAAGTGCGCGCACCGCTTACCTGTGATACGCGCTACGGTCTTTGTGCGCAGTGCTACGGCCGCGATCTCGGCCGCGGCACGATCGTGAACGTGGGCGAAGCCGTAGGTGTGATGGCAGCGCAATCGATCGGCGAGCCGGGAACGCAGCTGACCATGCGCACCTTCCACATTGGCGGTGCGGCATCGCGCGCGGCAGTGGCGAGCCAGATCGAGTCGAAGTCGAACGGCACGGCGCGCTTCACCACCGGCATGCGCTACGTCACCAATGCGCGCGGTGAGCAAATCGCGATCTCGCGCAACGGCGAGATTTTGATTACCGACGATAGCGGCCGCGAGCGTGAGCGCCACAAGTTGCCGTACGGCGCCACCATGATGGTGCAAGACGGCCACAAGGTGAAAGCCGGCCAGGTGCTGGCGATGTGGGATCCGCATACGCGTCCGATAATTACCGAGTACGCGGGCGAAGTGCGATTCGAGAACGTCGAAGAAGGCGTAACGGTGGCCAAACAAGTGGACGAGGTCACCGGGCTATCGACGCTGGTGGTAATCGATCCGAAACGCCGCGGCAGCGCTGGAACCAAGGGCCTGCGTCCGCTGGTGCGCCTGATCAACGCCAAGGGCGAAGAAGTAAAGGTGGCGGGTACCGATACGCCAGTGAGCATCACCTTCCAACTCGGCGCGATCATTACCGTCAAGGCCGGCCAGCATGTCAGCGTCGGCGAAGTGCTGGCGCGTATTCCCCAGGAATCCAGCAAGACGCGCGACATCACGGGTGGTCTGCCGCGTGTGGCGGAGTTGTTCGAAGCGCGCTCGCCGAAGGACGCGGGCATGCTCGCTGAAGTCACCGGCACTGTATCGTTTGGTAAGGACACCAAGGGCAAGCAACGCTTGGTTATCACCGATATGGACGCGGTCGCGCATGAATATCTGATCCCGAAAGACAAGCACGTGACAGTGCATGACGGTCAGGTGGTGAACAAGGGAGAAACCATCGTCGACGGGCCGGCCGATCCGCATGACATCTTGCGCATGCTGGGTGTGGAAGCGTTGGCGCGTTACATTATCGACGAAGTGCAGGACGTCTACCGCCTGCAAGGTGTGAAGATCAACGACAAGCACATCGAAGTAGTGGTGCGGCAGATGCTGCGCCGCGTGCAGATCACCGATGCAGGCGATACGCAGTTCATCCAAGGCGAGCAAGTTGAGCGTGCCGAGGTGTTGGATGAGAACGATCGCGTCAAGGCGGAGAATAAGCGTCCGGCCAACTATGACTATGTGCTGCTGGGTATCACCAAGGCGTCACTCTCGACCGATTCGTTCATTTCCGCAGCCTCGTTCCAAGAAACGACCCGCGTGCTGACCGAAGCGGCAATCATGGGCAAGCGCGACGATCTGCGTGGCTTGAAGGAGAACGTCATCGTCGGCCGCTTGATACCGGCAGGCACCGGCTTGGCTTACCACAACACGCGGCGCAAACAGCGCCGTTCGGAAGCCGGCGAGGTGCGTTTTGCCATCGATACGGTGGATGATCGTGCTGACACCGAGCAGGCGGCGTAGGGCTTCACGGACCAGCAGCCTTGACACCCATGTGCACCACGTCTAAAATTCGCGGTCTTTTCCGGGCGGCCAACTGCGCGAATGCGACTTGCCTCATCCATAGTGAGGCGGTTACCCCGGCGCAAAGTGGCCGTCCGCAAAGTGACCTCCTAAGGTCTCCAGGAAACCAACAATGCCGACAATAAATCAGCTCATGCGCAAGCCCCGCGCGGCTAAGCGCGCCAAGAGTAAAGTTCCGGCGCTGCAAAATTCGCCGCAACGTCGTGGGGTGTGCACGCGCGTATACACAACCACGCCGAAAAAGCCCAATTCCGCATTGCGCAAGGTCGCGAAAGTGCGCCTTACCAACGGATTCGAGGTAATTGGCTACATCGGTGGCGAAGGCCACAACCTGCAGGAGCACTCGGTTGTGCTAATTCGCGGCGGGCGCGTCAAGGATTTGCCGGGCGTGCGCTACCACGTGGTACGCGGCAGTCTGGACACCGCGGGTGTGAAGGACCGCAAGCAGAGCCGCTCCAAGTACGGCGCCAAGCGGCCAAAAGCTGCCTAGAGCGGGCGGCCCAACAGTTAAGAGCGATATATGCCACGACGCAGAGAGATACAGCCGCGCGAAGTTCTTCCCGATCCGAAGTTCATCAATATCGAGGTCGCGAAGTTCATCAATGTCATCATGATGTCCGGCAAGAAGTCCGTTGCTGAGAGCATTGTTTATGGGGCGCTGGAGCAGATTCAGAAGAAGAGCGGCGGCAAAGACGCTCTGGAAATCTTCACGCAAGCGTTACAGAACGTGCGGCCCGCGGTTGAAGTGAAAAGCCGGCGGGTAGGCGGTGCGAACTACCAGGTGCCGGTTGAAGTTCGTCCGGTGCGTCGTACCGCGTTGGCAATGCGCTGGATTCGCGAGGCGGCGCGCAAGCGGGGCGAGAAATCCATGGGGGTGCGCTTGGCCGGTGAATTGATGGAGGCCGCCGAGGGCAAGGGCGGCGCGGTCAAAAAGCGCGAAGAAGTGCACCGGATGGCAGAAGCGAATAAGGCCTTCTCGCACTTCCGCTTCTAGTCTGTAAGGTTTTGTGGTTTGAGTGCCGCAACCACGCGGTTTGCGACGCTTTTTTGAGTTTGTGCGAACCGTTGTTCGCAGAGCGTAAACGAAGTTTTCACTAAGGGTTGTAGCCGTGCCACGCAATACGCCTATCGAGCGCTACCGCAACATTGGGATCAGTGCCCATATCGACGCCGGGAAAACGACGACGACGGAGCGCATTTTGTTCTACACCGGCGTGTCTCACAAAATCGGTGAGGTGCACGACGGCGCCGCCGTCATGGACTGGATGGAGCAAGAGCGCGAGCGCGGCATCACGATCACCTCGGCAGCGACCACGTGCTTCTGGAAGGGGATGGACAACAACTATCCCGAGCACCGTATCAATATCATAGATACCCCGGGCCATGTCGATTTCACCATCGAAGTCGAGCGCTCGATGCGCGTGCTGGATGGCGCGTGCATGGTGTACTGTGCGGTGGGCGGTGTGCAGCCGCAGTCGGAGACAGTGTGGCGGCAAGCGAATAAGTATCGCGTGCCGCGGCTCGCGTTCGTCAATAAGATGGATCGAACCGGTGCCAATTTCTTCAAAGTGTACGAGCAGATGAAGGCGCGTCTGCGCGCCAACCCTGTGCCGATCCAGATCCCTATCGGCGCGGAAGAGAAGTTCGAGGGCATTATCGATTTGATCCGCATGAAAGCCGTGTTCTGGGATGAATCGAACATGGGCACCAAGTTCGAACTGCGCGATATCCCCGCGAACCTCAAAGCTGAGGCGCAGGAGTGGCGCGAGAAAATGGTGGAGAGCGCCGCCGAATCTTCCGAAGAGCTGATGAACAAGTACTTGGAAGAGGGCGAACTCTCGCCAGAGATGATTAAGCAAGGCTTGCGTGCGCGTACCATCGCCAACGAGATCGTGCCGATGCTGTGCGGCTCGGCGTTCAAGAACAAGGGCGTACAAGCGATGCTCGATGCCGTCATCGACTACATGCCGGCGCCGACCGACATTCCGCCTGTGCGCGGCGAGTTGCCTAATGGCACAGAAGGTGAGCGCAAGCCGGACGATAAAGAGCCGTTTGCCGGCTACGCGTTCAAGATCATGACCGACCCGTTCGTCGGCCAGCTCATATTCTTCCGCGTCTATTCCGGTGTGGTGGCCTCGGGCGACACTATTTACAATCCGGCGAAGGGCCGCAAGGAACGCATTGGCCGCTTGCTGCAGATGCACGCCAATCAGCGCGAAGAGATCAAGGAGGTGCGTGCTGGTGATATCGCGGCGGCCGTGGGCCTAAAGGAAGCGACCACCGGGGATACGATTTGCGATCCGGACAAGCTCATCACTCTGGCGAAGATGGTGTTCCCCGAGCCGGTTATCTCGCAGGCGATCGAACCCAGGACAAAGGCCGATCAAGAGAAAATGGGCGTGGCCTTGAACCGTTTGGCGCAGGAAGATCCGTCTTTCCGTGTGCGCAGCGATGAGGAGTCCGGCCAGACGATTATCTCGGGTCAAGGCGAGTTGCACCTTGAGATTATCGTTGATCGCATGAAACGCGAATTCGGCGTCGACGCCAGCGTGGGTAAGCCGCAAGTAGCCTACCGCGAAACCATACGTGGATCGGTGGATAACGCCGAAGGCAAGTTCGTCAAGCAGTCCGGTGGCCGCGGCCAGTATGGTCACGTCGTGCTCAAGGTTGAGCCGTTGGAAGCCGGGAAGGGCTACGAGTTCGTCGATGCCATCAAAGGTGGTGTTGTGCCGCGCGAGTATATTCCGGCAGTCGATAAAGGTATCCAGGAAACGCTGCCTTCAGGGGTACTGGCTGGATATCCAATCGTAGATGTCCGTGTTACCTTGCACTACGGCTCATACCATGAGGTGGATTCGAACGAAAACGCCTTCAAGATGGCTGGATCGATGGCTTTCAAGGAAGGTCTTCGCAACGGCCGCCCGGTGCTGCTCGAGCCGATGATGGCAGTGGAGGTGGAGACGCCGCCCGAGTTTATGGGTAACGTGGTCGGCGATTTGTCGTCTCGCCGCGGTATCGTGCAGGGCATGGATGATGTGGCTGGCATCAAAGTGGTAAAAGCGGAAGTTCCGCTGTCGGAGATGTTCGGCTATTCGACCACGCTGCGTTCGCTCTCGCAGGGTCGCGCAACTTACACGATGGAATTCAAGCACTACGCCGAAACGCCCAAGAATGTGGCAGAGGCGATTATCAGTGCACGCAAGAGCACTTAACACGCAGCTAAGCTTAGTTAACTCGTAAGCACAGTTAATTTGAGGGGATCATGGCCAAGGGCAAGTTTGAGCGTACGAAGCCGCACGTGAATGTAGGGACGATAG
>CADEHE010000030.1 GCA_902826775.1 uncultured Pseudomonadota bacterium
TGGTGCGGGCCGGCCCACATGTAGGTGAAGATCAGCGCCCAGAAGTGCACCACCGACAGCCGGTAGGAGTAAACGGGGCGGCCGGCCTGCTTCGGCACGAAGTAATACATCATGCCGAGAAAGCCCGCGGTCAAAAAGAAGCCGACCGCGTTATGACCGTACCACCATTGCACCATCGCGTCTTGCACACCCGCGTAGGCAGAGTACGATTTCCACGCACCGACCGGGATTGCGGCGCTGTTGACCAAGTGCAGGATCGCCACGGTCAGAATGAATGCGCCGAAGAACCAGTTTGCCACGTAGATATGCGGCGTCTTGCGCTTGGCGATGGTGCCGAAGAACACGATCGCGTAGGCCACCCACACCAGCGTGATCAAGATATCGAGCGGCCACTCAAGCTCTGCGTACTCTTTCGAGGTCGTAATTCCCAGCGGCAAAGTAATGGCTGCCCCGACGATGACGGCCTGCCAACCCCAAAAAGTGAACGCCGCCAAACCGTCGCTAAACAGGCGCGTCTGACAGGTGCGCTGCACCGCGTAGTACGAAGTCGCAAACAACGCCGAACCACCGAAAGCGAAGATCACGGCGTTGGTATGCAGCGGACGCAGCCGCCCATAACTCAGCCATGGCAAGCCAAAACTCAAGTCCGGCCAGATGAGCAAGGCCGCAATGTAGACGCCCGCCAGCATGCCGACTATGCCCCACAGCACCGTCACAATCGCGAACTGGCGAACCACCTTGTAGTTGTATGTTTCTGCTTGCATGCGCTTTTTCTCCCTACGTGGCTGATCTTGCTGAAATACTAACTGCTGCGGTGCAGCAGAATTTGATCTAGATCAAATCCGCGCAGCGTTACGCACGCTCCCCGGCTTAGTTTGGCGGCGCGCGCTCGTCGCGGTCCTCAGCCAGCACCTGTAGCGCCGGTTGGTCTAAATCGTCGAACTGGCCACTTGCCAGTGCCCACCAAAAAATGCCCCCGATCAAGAACACCAGCACGATGCTGAGCGGAATGAGCAAATAGAGAATTTCCATGTTTAGGCGGCTGCGGGGGTAGTTAAAGGCTCTACGGCGGCGTCGTGAGGCGCAATTGCGGCTTGCTCCAGCGGCGCGCTCAGCCGCAAAGCGTTAAGGACCACCAGCAGAGAGCTGAGTGCCATACCGAGACCCGCCATCCATGGCGTGACGTAGCCGAGCGCCGCGAACGGGACAGCCAACGCGTTGTAGCCGATCGCCCAGGCAAGGTTCTGGCGTATGACCGCGCGCGTCTTGCGTCCCAATGCGATCAGATAAGCAAGGTGGTCGAGCCGGTCGGCCATCAGCACGACATCGGCGCTGGTTTGCGCGAGATCGGTGCCGCCGCCCATCGCAATGGCCAAGGCCGATCCTGCCAATCCCGGCGCATCATTGAGGCCGTCGCCGACCATCGCGACCGGCCCGCCGCGCTGCAGCCCGCGTATGCGTTCGAGCTTATCCGCAGGACTCTGCGCCGCCGCGTACTGCCCGATGCCGAGTTGCGTGGCGAGCGCTTCCACCGCCGGCAACTGATCGCCGCTCAGCAGCACCGGCACCACACCCAATGTTCGCAGTTGCGCGATTGCGCCTTGGGCTTCACGCCGCAATGTGTCGCGCAACACGATGATCGCCAGAAAAGCAAATTCATCCCCCAGCGCGACGCAGGTCTCGCCCGGTTTGGCGGTGTATTCGATGCTAGCTTTGCTGCCCAGCTCGGCGACGAACGCTAACGTGCCTAAGCGCACCGGCAGCGCATCCACTTGCGCTTCGATTCCGGCGCCGGGTGTCACGCGCACATCGCTGAGCCGGCGCATCGACGCTTGCGCGCGCATCGCTTCGGCGCTGGCGCTGCCCAGCGCCGCGCTGGCGCGAATCGCTTTGCCGATCGGATGCTCCGAGCCGCTCTCGAGCAGCGCCGCGAGCACCAAGCATTCGTGCGCGCTCAATTCGGCCAGAGGGCGCACCTCGATCACTTCCAGCCGCCCATGGGTAAGCGTGCCGGTCTTGTCGAGCGCGATGTGCTTGAGTTGCGCGGCGCTTTCCAAGGCGTGTCCGCGCGTTATCAACACGCCGCGGCGCGCCGCTGCGTGCATCGCTGCCGTCAAAGCCGCGGGCGTCGCCAGCGCCAACGCGCAAGGGCATGTCACCACCAGCACGGCGACCGTCGTCCACACGGCACGGCTCGGATCGACCGGCAGCCACGCGGCAAACACGCCGATCGCGACGAGCAGAATAGCCGCGACGAACCAACTCGCAGCGCGCTCGGCCAGCTGCACCACGCGCGGCTTTTCCGCCAGCGCTCGCTCGAGCAAGCGTGTCAGAACGCCGATGGTAGAGTCGGCGCCAGTGCGCGTGACCTGCACTACGATCGGGTGCAAGCGGTTGACGGCGGCCGCGATCACCGCGGCGCCTTTGTGGCGCACCACCGATGCCGCCTCCCCTGTTAACAGCGATTCATCTAACTCGCTTTCGCCTTCTACCACCACGCCGTCCGCTGCGACGCTTTCGCCGGGCTGCACCAGAATCACATCACCGGCGCGCAACTGCGCGCTGGGCACGGGCGCCGTCGACCAGCTGTTCGGAAAATCCAGCATGCGGTGCGCCAACTGCGGCATGCGCCGCGCTAAGCGCTCTACCGTGTCGCCGGCTTGATTGCGCGCCATGGTCTCCAGGTAACGTCCGCCCAGCAGCAAGAAGATGAACATGCTCACCGCGTCGAAATAAACATCGCCGCTGCGCGTCAGCGTCGCCCACACGCTCGGCACGAAAGCGGTCAGAATGCCCAGCGCGATTGGCACGTCCATGCCCAAACGCCGCGTTGCCAAGTCGCGCCACGCACCGCGAAAGAACGGTACCGCCGAGAACGCCAGCACCGGTACCGTGAGCAGCAACGAGGCCCAACGCATGAGCGCGACGAGGTCCGCGCTAATGTCGCCATCCGATAGATACAGAGGGATGGTATACATCATAACCTGCATGGAGCCTAATCCAGCGACAAATACCTGCCATAGCATAGTCCGGCGCTCACGCCGCTGTTGCACTTCGGCGGTGCGCCGATCGTATGGCCGCGAGCGATACCCAAGCGCGTCGACCGCGCCGGCGATGCGCGCCAACTTGACCCGCTGCGGATCCCAACACACCCGCGCACGCCGCCCGGAGAAATTCACTGCGGCGTGACTGACGCCATCGACTTGGCGCAAGCGCTGCTCGATCAACCACGCACAAGCCGCGCACGTCATGCCTTCGAGCGCGAGTATGGTTTCCTTTTGACCGTTATCCAGCTGCCGGATCGACTCAGCGTGCAGCACCTCTGGGTCGGCTAGCGTTGCCGCATCCGCGCCAGCCAACTCGGGCGGCACCGGCGTTGCGGTGCGGTGGCGGTAGTAATCATCTAACCCAGCCTGGACGATCGCCTCAGCCACCGCCGCGCAACCGGCGCAGCACATAGCGCGCGCGGCGCCGTCCACGCGCGCGAAATAGCGCGCCTCGCCAGCAATCGGCAGCGCGCAATGAAAGCACTGTTCACAACTCTGCGGCGGCACTCGCGTTAGCTCACGTTCGCATCGTCGGGCCGATCAGCGTCTCGCCCTTAGCGCGCTCCATCGGCACCAGCACCACCGGCACGCTGGTCAAATGCAGCATCTTGTTCGCGGTCGAGCCGAGGAAGAGATTGCCGATAGTACTCATACCGCGCGTGCCCATGAAGATCAGATCGGCATGATGCTCCTGCGCGAACCGCGCGATGGCATCGGCCGGCTCACCAATCAGCAGATGTACCTTGAACGCAATGCCGGCGTTCATCAGCGTGCGTTTGCACTCGGCCAACATCTCTTGCGCGTCTTGCTCGTAATATTGCTCCAGCGCCTCGCTGCTGAGCGCGACGCCGTGTATCGAGCCGATCGGGCGCACCGGCAGGTGCACGAACACCACATCCACTGCCGGCACCTCGCGCAGCAACGCCACATGCCGGACCAGGGCTTGAACTGCGTGGTCTGAGGATCTTGAGCCATCGACCGCCAGTAGAATTCTCATCTGCGCACCCTCCGGATTCGTCCAAACATACACGCTTCAGCGCCCTGAAGCCTACGCGCACCATAGGCCAGCCGGCGCTACTGCGGTTTGATCTAGCTCAAAGTTTTCTCCGCGCGGAACTGGGCTGGCCGCGTCTCGGCGCGGCATCTCATTGATTTGACTTGGATCAAGACCTCGGCCGCCGCTTAGGCTAGGCTGCCGCTTTGTGCCGCAATAGGAGCCACGCCATGTTCAAACACATCCTCGTTGCTACCGACGGGTCCGAATTATCCGGGCAAGCCTTGCAGGCGGGCGCGGAACTAGCCAAGGCGCTGGGGGCGCGGCTATCGGCGGTGTACGTCATGCCTACCTACGCCGGCCCCGCTTTTTCCGAATACGTCGCCTACAGCAACTTGAGCAACGACACGTTTGTGCGCGACACCGAAGCTGAGGCGAACCGCGTGTTGGAAACTACCGCCGCGCAGGCGCGGCAATTCGGTGTCGAGTGCACCACCTCGAGCACGCGCCGCGCACACCCGTACGAAGGCGTGATCGAGACCGCGAACGACAAAGCCTGCGACTTGATCGTCATGGCCTCACATGGCCGCCGCGGCGTCAGCGCGATGGTGCTGGGCAGCGAAACCAACAAAGTGCTGACACACTCAAAGATCCCAGTGCTGGTTTGCCGCTAGCGTTCGGTTGATATTTTCGTTCGGGCTGAGTTGCGTCGAAGCCTTCGAAAGCTGAGGGCAAACCATGTTCACCGCCTGCCAACATTCGTTGAGGTCTCAATACATACAAAAGGCAGCGGGCTGGCCAGCTAGAGCAGTGCTAGCCGCCGGATTACTCTGTTTTCCAGGCGCGCGAATTGCGCTGCCGATAAACCTGGGAAACAGAGGGGCCACCCAGCCGTAGGGTGGATCAAGCGCAGCGGATCCACCTCTTTTCACTCACGATCCATCCCGCGCACGGATTCGGGAACAACCGCGCCCCATTCCCGAGCATACCAACCCCGACCGACCGCGCGCTCGAATGAGGAAAACGGCCACTGTGAAACCCGTTCAACGTAACCGTGTTTTACCGGGTTGAAAAAAATGTAATCCATGTGGCGACGCCAGTCGTCTTCGTCGCGAATCTGGTGCTCCCAAAAGCGGCGCTGCCAAACTGGTTTTTCAGCACGCGTATTCGCCTCCGCCTCCACTCCACGCGCAACAAAATGCTTGATTAAGCGCCAGCGTGTAGAGAAATCCTCATCGGCTGCCGGCAGGCGCCAGATGCAATGCAAATGATCGGGCAGCACGACGATTGCGTCGACAGCAAATGGCCGCGTCTTACCCACATAACGAAACGCGTCGCGCAGCCGCCCGTACACCTCAGACTGCGTGAGCAGCGCGCGTCTCTCGTAAGTCACGACGGTGAAGAAGTAACAGCCCCCGCGCGCGTACGCACGCCGATAGTCGGGCATCTGGGATCGCCCTTCCGCCTATCACTCTCGTGGCCCATTGTAGCGATCCATGGTAGGGGGATCAAAGCGCGCAGCGCTGGATCCACCGCGAGTCAAGAATGGTGGATCCGCTACGCTTGATCCACCCTACTCTACTCCACTAAGGAAGCTCCGCCCTGCGAACGGCAACGATGCTGATCTTTCGTGCAGGATCTTCAACTACATGGCCCGACAGCACAATCCTCACGTCGTCAGGGATGCCGCTGAGCTCTAGATTGAACTCGTCTAAATGGACTACCGATGACATGCCGGGAGCATCAGCGTACTTCTTGACGTTGAGTTTCGCATTCAGCTTTCCATTTTCGACCTTGTAGGAGCCTACATAAATCATGAGGCTATCCCCGCCAAGTATTCGGCCAGTTTCTAGCACGACAACCCCATTGCCTTCGAAGGCGAGACTACTTTGAAACTGGACCGACCAAAGAGCTTCAAGCATCTTCCATGCAACCTCATAACAACGAAATAGACATAGATCCTAATCCCAACTCAACGCCCCACCCGTCTGATACTCGATCACCCGCGTCTCGAAAAAGTTCTTCTCCTTCTTCAAATCGATTAACTCGCTCATCCACGGGAACGGGTTGGTCGCGCCGGGGTAGAGTTGGTCGAGGCCGATTTGCTGGCAGCGGCGGTTGGCAACGAAGCGCAAGTATTCCTTGAACATCGGCGCGTTGAGGCCGAGCACGCCGCGCGGCATGGTGTCTTCGGCGTAGCGGTATTCGAGCTCGACGCCTTTTTTCATCAACTCGGAAATTTCCTCGCGGAACTCTTTGGTCCACAAATGCGGATTTTCCATCTTGATTTGGTTGACCAAGTCGATGCCAAAATTGCAGTGCATGGATTCGTCGCGCAGGATGTACTGATACTGCTCCGCGCTGCCGGTCATTTTGTTTTGCCGGCCGAGCGCCAAGATTTGCACGAAGCCAACGTAGAAAAACAAGCCTTCCATGATGCAGGAGAACACGATCAGGCTTTTCAGCAGCTTCTGGTCGGCTTCCGGCGTGCCGGTCTTGAACATCGGATCGGTCAGCACGTCGATGAAGTCGATCAAGAACTCGTCTTTGTCGCGGATGCTCTGCACTTCGTGGTAGGCGTTGAAGATTTCGCCTTCATCGAGGCCGAGCGATTCGACGATGTATTGATACGCGTGCGTGTGGATCGCTTCTTCGAACGCTTGGCGCAGCAAGTATTGGCGGCACTCCGGCGCGGTGATATGGCGATACGTGCCGAGCACGATGTTGTTGGCGGCGAGCGAATCGGCGGTGACGAAAAAGCCGAGATTGCGCTTGATCACCAAGCGCTCGTCTTCGGTTAGCCCGTTCGGATCTTTCCACAGCGCGATGTCGCGGTTCATGTTCACTTCTTGCGGCATCCAGTGGTTGGCGCAGCCGGCGAGATATTTCTCCCACGCCCATTTGTATTTGAACGGGACGAGTTGATTGACATCGGACTTGGCATTGATGACGCTCTTGTCCTCGACCCGAATTCGCCTAAACTTATCGGAGTGTTTCCCTTCGGTTGGCTTTGGCTCTTGCTTGACAGATGAAGCGCTCGCCAGTATGCCGCCCGGCTGCACGCCCGGACGAACCTTCGGTTGTGGCGTCACGTCTTCTTCCCAGCTCAACATCATCGTCGTTTCTCCTCGTCTTACATCAACTGCAAACTATCAAAAGCGTACCCGCTGTTACTCTGGCTCAGCTCACTCTCAGCTCACTGTGAGCGCCGGAATGCGCAATACCTGTCCCGGATAAATCTTGTCCGGGTGCTTGAGCATCGGCTTGTTGGCTTCGAAAATAGCCGGATACTTCATCGCGTCGGCATAGTATTGCTTGGCGATCTTCGACAGCGTGTCGCCCTTCACCACGGTGTAAAACTGTGCTTCGGGCTCTTGCGGCGATTGATCGATGGTCATCTGATCGTTGACCGCCGCCACGCCCTCTACATTGCCGCAGCACAGCACGATTTTTTCCTTAGTGGCGAGATCCGGCGCTATGCCGTACACGCTTACTTCGCTCTTGGCACCGTCGAAAGTCACAGTCAGTCCGGTCGCATCCAAATTTTGCGAGCGAATGTATTTGGCGATCGCATCGCCCGCCTTCATGCTCATATCCTCGGCCTTCTTCTTTGCCGCGGGATCAGCCGGCTTTTGCTGCACTTCCACCGTCGCGGCTTGCACTTCTTTGGCGCCGAACAGCTTCTCACCGGCTTCTTTGATGAAACTAAATAACCCCATGATCGTCTCCTATGGTCTTGCTAGTGGAATCAGACTGGCGCGCGCGGCGCATTGCTCGCAGCGTCAGCAAATCGCGATCGACTGCTTCATGCCGCGCTGTGATCGCGCCATCCCAAAGCGGCCAATCATCCGCTTTGCTGCGATTGTTGGCCCAATGCAGTCCTTGCAGATTGAGCAATTCATCACCACCGCCTTTCGCCACCGGTCGCACGTGATCGATTTCCCAACCGAGCGGAGAGCGCCGGCCGAACTCCGCAAACGCGATCCAAGCACCGCGCACGTCGGCGCGAATGTATCGCGGGTCTTGACCGGGCACCGGCCGCGCTTTCAACCACACTTGCGCGACGGTGATTTTGTCAAACGCTTTGCCGCCACAATCGGTGTTTACCCTTCTCGGACAATCCAACGCTCCTCCAAACATCTCCTCTCTCCTTGTTGTCTCATTTGAATAGTTCTCGCAAGACACTCTTATTGGTTGCTTCCCGTTTCACTATTGAGAGTTCCATAAATTCTGACAGCCGTTAACAGCCGTTCGTGCTGAGCTTGTCGAAAGAATTCGACGCAGCTCAGTGCGAACGCGAATGTCATGGTTTTGAAAATATCAATAGCCATGCAGAGTTTTGGCGCCGGGCCCCGCCGCCGCCTTCACTCTTACTGACACGCTTCGCATGTCGGATCATCGATGGCGCAAAACTTCGGCGCCTCCATAACCAGCGTGTTTTCATCCAGCGAGGCGCCGCCCTGAATGCTCACCCCGCTTGCCGCCTTTGCATGAGCGCCCTGACCGATGCCGCCGCTCACCGGCACGGCGTTCAACTCGCCGCCCTTGCCGGTAGATTTCTCCGCCGAAGTGGCCGCCAAGGTGCGCAGGTAGTAAGTCGTCTTGAGGCCGCGCAACCAGGCGAGTTTGTAGGTCTCGTCCAGTTTCTTGCCGGAGGCGCCCGCCATGTAGATATTCAGCGACTGCGCCTGGTCGATCCACTTCTGGCGGCGCGAACCGCACTCCACCAGCCACTTGGCGTCCACTTCGAACGCCGTCGCGTACAGGCTGCGCAAGTCGGCTGGAATGCGGTCGATCTTGGCAAGCGAACCGTCGAAGTACTTGATGTCGGCGACCATGACATCGTCCCACAAGTTGAGTTTCTTCAACTCACGCACCAAGTGCTCGTTCACCACAGTGAACTCGCCTGACAAGTTCGATTTGACATACAGATTCTGGTAGGTCGGCTCGATCGAGGCGGAGACACCGATGATATTGGCGATGGTGGCCGTCGGCGCGATCGCCACACAATTGGAATTGCGCATACCGTACATCGCAATGCGCGAGCGCAGCTCATCCCAATTGAGCGTTGAGGAGCGATCCACTTCGATATAACTCGCCGCACCGCCCGCTTCGCTGCGCTCGGTCGCGAGCAAGTCGAGCGAATCGATCGGCAGCACACCGCGATCCCACAGCGAGCCCTTGTACGACGAGTAGCGACCGCGCTCGGCTGCTATTTCAGTCGAGGCCCAGTAAGCGTAGTAGCACACCGCCTCCATCGACTGATCGGCGAAGGTAACAGCCTCTTCGCTGGCGTAGGGGATGCGCAGTTCGTGCAAGCAATCCTGAAATGCCATGATGCCCAAGCCGACCGGGCGATGCTTCAAGTTGGAGTTGCGCGCCTTGGCAACGGCGTAGTAATTGATGTCGATGACGTTGTCGAGCATGCGCATCGCCGTGGATATGGTGCGGCGCAGCTTTTCCAGATCGAGCGTTTTCTGGCCTTCGCCGTTATCGCGCAAATGCGCCAACAAGTTGACCGAACCGAGGTTGCACACCGCGATCTCGTGATCGTTGGTGTTGAGCGTAATCTCGGTGCACAAGTTGGAGCTATGCACGACGCCGACGTGCTGTTGCGGCGAGCGCACGTTGCAGGCGTCCTTGAACGTGATCCAAGGATGGCCGGTTTCGAACAGCATGGAGAGCATCTTGCGCCAGAGCTGTGTCGCCGGGATCTTTTTGTGCAGCTTCAGTTCGCCGCGCGCGGCCTTCTCTTCGTAAGCGATGTAGGCGCGCTCGAACTCCTTGCCGAATTTGTCGTGCAGATCGGGGCAATCGGACGGCGAAAACAGCGTCCACTCGCCGGCTTCCATAACGCGCTTCATGAACAGATCCGGAATCCAATTCGCGGTGTTCATGTCGTGGGTGCGGCGGCGGTCGTCGCCGGTGTTCTTGCGCAGCTCGAGAAATTCCTCGATGTCCATGTGCCAGGTCTCGAGATACGAGCACACTGCGCCCTTACGCTTGCCGCCTTGGTTCACAGCCACCGCGGTATCGTTGACCACCTTGAGGAACGGGATCACGCCTTGCGATTTGCCGTTGGTGCCCTTGATGTGCGAGCCCAGGGCGCGCACCGGCGTCCAATCGTTGCCGAGGCCGCCGGCAAACTTGGACAACAGCGCGTTTTCTTTGATGCCCTCGTAGATGCCGTCGAGATCGTCGGCAATCGTCGTCAGATAGCACGACGATAACTGCGAGCGGCGCGTGCCGGAGTTGAACAGAGTCGGCGTCGAGCTCATGAAATCGAACGACGACAGCACATGGTAAAACTCGATGGCGCGCCCTTCGCGGTCGATCTCATTCAGTGCCAGGCCCATCGCCACGCGCATGAAGAATGCCTGCGGCAATTCGATGCGGCTGCTTTCGATATGCAGGAAGTAGCGGTCATAAAGCGTCTGCAATCCAAGGTAGTCGAACTGAAAATCGCGCTGCGCGTTCAGCGCTTGCCCTAGACGCGCGAGGTCATACTGGCCGAGCCGCTCATCCAGCAGTTCCGCGGCGATGCCTCGTTTGATGAACGTCGGGAAATATTCGGCGTAGCGCTGCGTCATATCAGCCTGCGTGGCCTCCTCGCCGAGCACTTCTTTGCGTATCGTGTGCAGCAACAGGCGCGCGGTAACTTTCGAGTACGCCGGGTCTTGCTCGATGAGCGCGCGCGCCGACAAAATCGCCGCCTTGTACACCTCGTCGACCGGCACACCGTCGTACAAGTCCTTCAGCACGCCCTCGAGGATTGCGCCGCCGTTCACGTCCGGCCCGAGGCCGACGCAGCTCGAATCCAGCAGAGCTCTTAATTTGGCAACGTCGAGCGGACGCTTGACGCCGTTCTCGATGACGTTGATAACGCCTTCGCCGCCGCGCGCTTGGCGCTCATCGGCTTTCTGCTTGGCGCGCTCTTGCGAGCGCTGCTCGCGGTACAGCACGTAGGCGCGCGCCACTTGGTGCTCACCGCCGCGCATCAGCGCCAGCTCGACGTGATCCTGGATGTCCTCGATGTGGAAGGTGCCGCCGGCGGGGTGGCTGCGCACCAGCGCATGCACCACCTGCTGCGCCAGCTTTTCCACCACGTCGCGAATACGGGCCGACGCGGCACCCTGCCCGCCGTTCACAGCAAGAAACGCCTTAGTCATGGCGATGGCGATCTTCGATGGCTCGAATCCGACCACAGCGCCGTTGCGGCGAATAACTTTGAAATTGGGGTAGCGCGCACCTGCTTCGAGCGCAGCGCTCAATGCCACATCACCCTTTTCGCCCTTTACGGGCGCAGCGCCCGAAGTCGATTGGACCTCTACGTGCATTCGCATCTCTCCTCAGCTTAGTTTTCTGCAGGCTTGAGCGGGTTACCTACAGGTTTTCCTCAGAATCCCCACAGAGTGATCACAGGCTATCCTCAATGTTTTCCACAAGATATTGTGGTTAGGGGAACCGATTTGCCAAATTCTAGTGTCAACGACGATCGATTGCAACAGCCCTGGAAAGGCTCATCTGCGGCCCATCTCGAACGGCAAGTGCGGATTGCCGGGCGAAAAAAAACCCGCCGAAGGCGGGTTTGTCATGATGCCGGTGTTTGCTTTTATTGTTCCGGCGCCAGCGAATGCATTACTTCTTTTTCTTGTTGTTTTCTCTTTCTTGTTTTTCGCTGTAAAACGGGAAAGCTAGTGACTCGTGCGGCGGCGTCTAGAGCTTGCACCCAAGGCTGCCAACCCCAACCCAGTCAATGCGAGAGCACCTGGCTCTGGCACGGCGTTCGGCGGGACCTCCGGCACTTCACTAACGACCGGAGGAACAGCGATTGTCGGGAGCACCTGGTCGGGTATCGCTTGAGGCGTTGGCTCGTCGATCTCAGGTGCGGGCGATTCGCTAGTTGGAGGCAGTGGTAGCACCGGCACGGTGCTGATGGCTTGTACAAATCCAGGCCCTGGACCGCATGCCGCGCAACTCACCTGATCAACAACTGGGCCGAGCCGGGTCCGAGCTGACCAGAAAGCGGAAAAAGCGCCGAGACTATTGATGGTTTGTTGCGTGAACGCCCGAAAAGAGTTCTCGCTGCGCGGTGCGCCGGAGATCGGGACTGCCAGTGCCGGCGCCACAGCTAAGGCTAGGGCAAACGACGCGAGTGCTACTGCTGATTTACTCAACGAAGGACCTTTCTATTTGTACTTGCGGCGGCCTGGATCGGCCGATTCGCTCTATGTCCTTCTTAATGCAGCTTCTATGCCATAGCGTTTATCTATATGAATTTAAAACACTCTATATCACTATCTTGAACTAACGCGGTAGTTGACGCGTGCAAGCGTCGCTGCGCTTTACAGGGCGGTCAGTCGAATGCGTTGACATCTCACTTAAATTCTGTAAATTCATGTAAAAGTATTTGATTTATATAATATTTTTATAAAAACGAAAACGTAAAGCCCATCGACATTCACACCCTAAATCCAACGTTATGCACCAGCCCAGCGCGGTAACGCAGCCAATCAAAACAAGGACCTGGATCACTCTTGCGCAGCGGCGCGATATCCTCGTGACCGGCGATCGCGCTGATACTCGGGTAGGTGATGAGCAGAAGCGCGGTCAAACGCTCCAAGGTCACATACTGCGCGTCAGCGAAAGGCACGTCATCTGCACCTTCCATCTCGATACCGAGGGAAAAATCGTTGCAGCGCGCCCGCCCGCGCCAGCTCGATTCGCCAGCATGCCAGGCCCGCATACAGCAAGGCACGAACTGCAACAAACAGCCATCCCGCCGAATTAGGAAATGCGCTGACACGCGCAAGTGTGCGATACCGGCGTAATAAGGGTGCGCTGAAGGGTCCAGCCGATTAGTGAACAGATTAGTCACACCCGGTCCGCCGAACTCGCCAGGCGGCAAGCTGATGTTGTGAATAACCACCAATTCGATATCAGCGGTCGCGGGGCGCGCGTCGCAATTAGGTGATGCGAGGAATATGCCTCCCTCGACGATGCCTTCAGCGTTCAACCTGAGGTTGTGCCAGGGCGAAACAGCGTGCGTTTGCATGCGCGCACTCTAGCGCGAATCGTTAGCGAGCCAATACAGATGGAGTATATGGCTAGAAATATTGAGTTACTTTAACGCCATCCCTCTACTCTCACGTGTATATGAAAAGGGCGGCGCATCCTTGCGGATGGGCCGCCCCAAATCGAGCCTTGGCTACGTTAGACGCTTATTGAATGCTCCATTGCTGGTTGGTGCCGCCATTGCAGCTCCACTGCTGCACCTTGGTGCCGTCCGCAGTGCTTGCACCCGCCACATCCACGCACTTACCGTACTTGGTCTTGATCAGCCCGTCTAGATTCACCGAGCTGAACTTCTGCGTGGTGCTGCTGCTGCAAGTAGCCAGCATCAAGCGCTTGCCATCCGCGGAACTATCGGATTCCAAGGCCAAACACTTGCCGGTAGGCAAATGTTTGATCTGGCCAGTGTTCAACGTATCCCAAGTGTTGGTGCTGCAAGTCGACTTAATCACAGCGTAGCCCGAGCTGACGTCCAAGCACTTACCACCCAAGCCAGAGATACGGAACTTGTAGTTTTCGTAATAGTGCTTGAAGCCGAGATCGACATCTGTCCTCTGCGTGCTGTCCGTCGACAAATTCGCCGAGGCTGGATAGCCGTCCGAGTCGACCGCATCGTTGCTGCCTTGGTCCTTCAGCGTCGGAATCAACGTGCCGTAGGGCAAGGTGGCTGGGTCGACTTTCACGGTGTAATTGCCCGCGCACAGACCGGCAAACGTGTAGTTACCAGAGCTATTGGTGAGCTGCGACGATACTACGCCGCCGCTGCTATTGAGCAGGATTACTTTGACGTTGCTCAGACCGAAATCGCTGCCGTTCTGAATACCGTCGCCGTCCAGATCCTTCCACACGCGGTCGCCGATTTTGCCGGTGCAAACTTGTGGTTTGTTAAGGCCAAAATCGATCGTCAGATTCGTGCTCGAATCGGTCGACAAGGTGACGTGAATGCGATCCGGGTCGGAATCGAGGGCGTCATTGCCGCCTTGATCCGACGGCGAGAACGAGTAGCCCGCCGGCTCTACCACATCGATCTTGTAGGTGCCTGCGCAGAGGCTGCCGAAGCTGTACTTGCCCGCGCTGTCGGTCGCCGTGCGCGTGATCTCCGGATAACCGGCGGCGGCGCCAGCGGCACTTGCATCACGCAGGATTACCGTCACGCCAGACAATCCCGGCTCACCTGCTTCTTGGATGCCGTTGCGGTTCTTGTCATCCCAGATAAAGTCGCCGATCTTGCCGGTGCAAACTTGCGGTTGATTGAAGCCGCTATCGATAGTTTGATCGCTGCTGTTGTCAGCCGCCAGTACGACGTTCACCGCAGTGCCGTCGGAGTCGAGCGCATCGTCACCACCTTGATTGCTTGGCGAGGCGACAAAACCATTCGGCGTCGAG
>CADEHE010000031.1 GCA_902826775.1 uncultured Pseudomonadota bacterium
CATCTTCTGCTCCTCTCGCGGGCTCTCGCCCATTAGAGCAGAATCTTCACTTATCTCGCTGTCCTATTTTCTGGGACCGGCTCTATTCACTGGCCGCCCGAGGGCGGATCCGGGCAGATCGCCAATCGCCGAAAGTGCCAACGACCGCGCATGACCTCGATAACCGCATGGCACAAATGTGCTAGTACTTTTGGCTGATTGACCGCATGAGGCGGACGGTCCACTTTATCCCACTCCTACTGGCGCACCAAAATGCCGGTTCGATATCGTGGATCGGGAATATGAAATTAGGCCAGCTTGTCCGTCGCTTTTCATCGCCATCGCCAAATGATGAGTTCGGAGAACAATATGACACTCGCCGATAAGATCAACCCTTCGGACAGGAAGAGGATACTCGGCCTTGACGGCGGCGGTATCCGCGGACTCATCACGTTGGAGATCCTCGCCGAGATCGAGGACATGCTGCGCAAGCGCCTCGCGGCATCAGACGAGTTTCGGCTCGCCCATTACTTCGATTTTATCGGCGGCACGAGCACCGGGGCCGTCATCGCCACAGCGCTGTCGCTGGGTATGAGCGTGGCGGAAGTTCGACGCTTTTATCGTAATAACGGCAAAGCGATGTTCGACAGCGCGGCTTGGTATCGGCGTTTTCGTTACAACTACGAAGCGGACAACTTAGCCACATTACTGCGCGAGGTCTTCGGCGCGGACACCACGCTTGGGACGGCCAAGCTGCAGACGTTGCTGCTGCTGGTGATGCGCAACGCGACCACGGACTCTCCCTGGCCCGTAACCAACAACCCTTACGCCAAATACAACGACCGCGCGCGCAAGAACTGCAATCTTCATTTGCCTCTCTGGCAGTTAGTGCGCGCCAGCGCGGCGGCGCCGACCTATTTTCCGCCCGAGGTCGTACGCATCGGTGAGGATGATTTTGTATTCGTCGACGGTGGCATAACGATGTACAACAACCCGGCGTTTTTGATGTTCCTGAAGGCCACCGTTGAACCTTATCGGCTGCAATGGCAAACGGGGGAAGACAAAATGTTGATCGTGTCCATCGGTACCGGTACTAACCCGGAAGCCAACAGGAATCTTGATCCCAATGCAATGAACAAGTTCTACAACGCTACTTCGGTCCCCTCGGCGCTGATGCATGCAGCATCAAACGAGCAAGACATGCTGTGCCGCGTTTTCGGGCGCTGCCGCCACGGTGCACAACTGGACCGTGAAATCGGCGATCTTCGCAACACGGGCGGACCGGCGCAGCCGCGCGCGTTCACTTATCTGCGGTACAACGCTGAGCTCACTCGTGCGGGTCTCCATGAACTAGGGCTCGCCGATATCGATCCGGCATGCGTGCAGGCGCTGGACGCAGTAGAGCACATGGACGACTTGCGGCGGGTGGGTCGAGCTGCCGCGGAGCGGCAGATTACACCGGAGCATTTTGAGGGGTTCGTTTGAAGTCGCCGTCTTTACTCTGACTTAAAGCCGTGGCAAAGTAGTCCCACACTCGAAAGGTGGGCGATGTAGCGATGCTGCCAACCGCCAGCATCGTAAGCCCATTAGTAGCAGTGTCTCCACGTAAAGGGGTTTGCATGGACGACAAAGTACGCGTGTTCATAAGTTACAAGCGAGAGTTCGGCGAAGCGGCCCGAGAGATTGCGAAAATTCTCCGAAGTAGAGGCGGGCGCGGCATAGAGGTGTTCTTAGCAGCAGAGCTCGCAGCTGGCACAGATTGGTTCAGAGAAATCAAGAAGCAACTTGCGAGTTCCAAGTTGCTCCTCCTTCTATTCACTGATCCAAGCAAAGAATGGGATTGGTGCCTTTACGAGGCCGGATTGTTCACCGATTTGCGTGATACTTCCCGCTCCAGGATCGTTTGCTTACATCGTACGGACGCTGGGCGGCCCGACCCACTCAAACATCTGCAGGCGGTCAAGGCGGATGTTGCCAGCGTGAAAGAATTTCTGAAGGAATTGTTTGGCAAGACCACCTTGACCGAGCAATCTGAGCCGCTGAATACGGAATTTGCATCTGACGAAGCATCGGTGGCTAATGATGCTGCAAGAATCTGCAGCCTGTTTAATCCGTCGACCAAGCACCAGTGGCATTACTATACGAAGTACTTCGAGCTTGGCATCAAGGACCTAGCGACGATGCGCGATGGCAAGATCCCGGATGAAGCCACGGTTATGACCAAGAACCAAGAGACCTTCAAACTTTTTGGTCTCATAGAACGAGACGACGGCTGGAAATGGGGTGACTTCAAGAACGCTGTTAGGCAAGCTTGCGATGATGACCGATGGATTGACGAGCTAGCCGACGCTGCGCACGCGGCATCTCGGACTCGGGATATCCCGCAGATTCAGGCCACGTTTACCGCGACTGACGGCAACATTTACCACCCCATTCTCGCGCGTTCGGACACCTATCCGCCTGGGACAATGACCTTTGAAATCCTGTTGATGGAAACGGTCACTGGGGGATTGCTCCAAGTGCCGCCAAATTTGGGCATACTTATTACCGGGTTGCGGGCAGGGTTGCGTCTTCGTTACGAGGTTTTAACTCACCTTGAATTGTTGGAGGACTCTCGCGGCGATGAACAACATAAGCACTGCGATCGTATCGCGCGGGCAATGCGCAACATCGATATCGAAGTGCGATCACGAGGAGTTAAGGCTACTTCGCAAGGGCCGCAGATCGAACGCGATAACTTTGTCTCCGCATTTGTTGACCCAAATGAAAGGCGTCTGGCGGGTAACTTGTACGATAGATTGCGATCGAAAAGGAAAGAATTACGCAGCGAACTCGAAGCAATCGAAGTTGAGAAGGTCAAATTTCGACTGAGAGAGCTTGAGCATCTCAGTGGCCAGCTCATGGTATTAGCTTCAAAAAGATACTATGAACTGATTTGCGAACTTGTTGGTCCCGATCGCCCAGAGACGACCACGAATCAACTAAGAAGTGTCGGTTAGGCGCGCACAAACCCAACCTGGGTGTCCCTTAGTCGTTATTGCCCACGGCGGCTAGGGAACATCCTCGCCGCTCCGGCAAGTCAGCCATTGATTTCCCGAAAACGCAGCCCTCGATTTGCAAAATCAAATCGTGCAACTGTGTGTCGGAGCTCGCTATCGGGACGCGATGGCTCTCGCCGGGTACGCACTGGCGATCCGGCGAAGATGCGAAACCCGCGCCAACTGGAGCAATCATCGATAGGCATGTAGGGCATCTCCTATTTCTCCGTTAGCAACGGCGCCCAATTACCGATGGGTACAAACCCTGCCCAGTAGTAAGGATGCGAGCGCTCTTTGCTTTCCATCATGGCATTCTGCGCTGAGCGTAGCGCGGCCGAGCGCCCCTCTCCGTTGAGCAGGCGCTGGTAGTAGTCGACCATTAAGTCTTTGGTGGCATCATCGGCTACTTTCCAGAGAGAAGCGAGTTGGCTCTGCGCCCCGGCGAGCACCAGCGCGCGGCGTAGTCCATAGACGCCGTCGCCGTTGCGCACATTGCCCACGCCGGTCTCGCATGCCGAGAGCACGACCAGTTGGGTGCCGTTTAAGTCCAGTTGCGCGACTTCCGCTGCGGTCAGAATGCCGTCCTCGTCGCCCGACTTGCGCTCGTTCGCACCGGCAAGCGCTAAACCCGAGCGTAGCAGCGGATTCTCGCCCAAGGCGATGGCGTGTTCTTGGTCAAACGCAACGGGTGTCAATACTGCTGCTTTCATCTCATTGTCTTTGAGAAAGAACCCATGGGTCGCAACATGCAAGATACGCGGGGCTTGCAGGGCTTTGAGATTGGCCTCGGTCGCATCGCCTTGCGTGAGCAAATCCTTTGGGTCAAGTTTGAGCAAAGCCTTCAGCGCTTGTGCTTCTTTGGCGGTACCAGGTAGCGGCTTAAATTGCAGGCCGCCGCGATCCATATCGATCGCTCGGCGAGGTGCAATGCTGGTGTCAGCTTGGGCTACGGCAGAATTGCCAAAGGCTGGGTCGGCGGCTACGACGGCGTCGCTGCGCGACGGGGCTTGAATGCCGAAGAGCAACAAGTCACGACCGCTGGTCAGGTAGGTGATCTGGTGTCCTTTGGCTAGGTATTCGCCCTTTTCATCTAGCAGTGCGCTGAACGGTATGAGATTCAATGCACCGTCGGGGGAGATGAGCAGGTGTTCAGCCTTCGCTATTTGCGGGTAAAGCGGTTGCAGCAGGTTATCGGATAAATCTTTGGCCGCCTCCTTGAAGAAAGTCGCGTTGGGATTGCTCAGGCCCGCGCGTAGCTCGCTCACTAGATGCTCGATCGGCTCGGCTTCGCCTACGTCTATCGCTATCACGTCGCCTTCGCGTTTCAGCACGAACGCGGCATAGCGAGGGTTGCCCCATTTGCCTTCTTCTTCTTTGGCTTTAGGATCATATGGCAAGTAGCGAAACCACTCGACCAACGCAGCCTCATTAGGAAGTTTTTGGCGCACGCTTTCCAGTGCAATTGGCGCTACTTGTTGACGAAATGAAGCGCTGCGACTGGAGAGTTCACTTTCTAGCTTTTCTTGCTCGGCGGTGAGCTCAGCCAAGCGTGATCGGTACGCCTCCGGCGCCCGCTTTCCTGGGCCTTGGAACGTTAGGTTGGATCTTTGCTGAGCCACTAATACAAACTGCTGGAGTAGGGCACCATCTTGGGGACTCAAGCTTCTGCGCAAGAGGGCGAAGCTGCCGGCCATGAAGTCCAGCACTCGGCCTTTGTATTGCAGCACACGCTCAAGCCCGAGCGCATGCGCCGATGGCCCACGCATAGAGACCGAGAATGACGCATCGGCATCTGCGGCACCCTTCAAGGTTTGCAGGAACATGTGTTTTCGAGATTCGTCACCCAGCACCAGAAACGCGCCCGCGATCCTCTCTTGAATGATTTGCCTACGTGTCAATAGCGGTAGCGCTTGGGTCGCATCGCCGCGGGCCCAGTGAAGGTCAGCTAGATTGCTGAGCGAAGTCGCCGTCGCAGGATGTTCGCCACCTAGCACCCGTTCCCTCGTCGCCAGGGCGCGTTGATATAGCGATTCCGCAGTAGCGTATTCGCCAGTTTGCTGATTGGTTTGCGCAAGATTGTCTACTAGAGCGGCAACGTCTGGATGTTCCGGCCCTAGTGCAGGTTCGATGTATTTCAGAGACAGCTCATAAAGTGCTTTGGCTTTCGTCGCGGCGCCGATGGCTCGGTAGTATTCCGCCAGATTGTTTAGCGTCTGTGCAGTATGCGGATGGTTCGCCCCTAACGCGTTTTGGCGGATTGCCAATGCGCGCTCCAGTAGCGGTTCCACTTTTGCAAGCATTCGGGTCCGCAGGTATACGCGCGCAAGATTCTCGAGAAAAGTGGCGGTGAGTGGATGTTGAAGCCTCGACGTCTTCTCAGAAATGGCTAGTGCTCTCCGCAGGAGTGACTCCGCTTTGATGTAGGCGCCGGTGGCAATGTACAACTCCGCGAGATTGTTGAGGGAGTTAGCCGTCTCAGAGTGTTCAGCCCCCAATGTTCTTTCTCGGATTTCTAAGGATCGCAGATAGAGGGGTTCAGCTTTTGCATAGTCACCCGTGCGCCTATGGTAATAGGCGAGATTGTTGAGTGAAGTTGCCGTGTCAGGGTGCTCGTGACCGCGGGCTTTTTCATGGATCGCCAGTGCGCGCTGGTAAAGCGGCTCAGCTTTCGCGTAGTCGCCGGTGGCGCTGTACAGCTCAGCGAGATTGTTGAGCGAGACTGCCGTGTCGGGGTGTTCGGGGCCGAGCGCTTTTTCGCGGATCGCCAGGGCGCGTTGGGCTAAGGGAATCGCTTCTTCGTAGCGCCCTGCGCCGTACAGTTGTATGACTTGTTTGTTGAGCACATAAGCGTCCTCGACTGCGCTTTCGTGCCCCCGAACGTTCATCGAAAGCAGGAGCCCGAGGAGGCACGCCATCCATTTTAAGCAAGATCCCATCACAGGTCTGTTTTTGGAGGCAGCCCTCGGGGGCCTTTGTGCCACACCAAGCGTGCGCGTGGGAGACGCGTTGCTCGATTGTGAGGAGACAGGTGGCATCGGGGCGTCCATTGACTATCAATTTAACCAAACACTTATGGGGGTTATACTGTATGTCCCTGACCATTTGTTTACTGTGAAATGATAACCAACTTGATGCTCTGGTCTAGGGATTTGGGCGCGACGGACCCGACCATGCTAATTAGATTGCGGAACTCAAGCGTCACGCGCGCAACAGCTTCTTTTCCCCAACTTCGTTCCTTCGCCGCCACCCACTTAAAGTGCTTGACCCAGAACGTTACTTGCTCGGGCGTCTTGCCCCCCAAGTTAACCACCGTACGTATCCTTGGGTTCTCCCGCAGAGGCTCCAGCGTAGCGACCAAGTAGGGCCCACCGCGCTCGTCTAAGTCCGCCGCAGCCAGCAGTTGACTGGCACGGCCATAGTTGTAGGCCATCAACGCTTCTCGCGCCCAACGTAGCGCGTCCCAGCCCTTCTCTCCCTCCAGTTCATGCTCCACTGGCACGTGCGTCATGTTGAGGCGGAAAGGGCGCTCATTGTTGACCAAACCGCCATCGTGAAAGAGATCAAACACCGCCCGTAGAGCGTTCAAGTAGCGTTGCTCTTCGATTTCTTTGCTGGGCCTACCGGCGAACAGTAAGTAGCTGTAGAGGCCTGCCGATGCTTCCTGATCCGTCCCAACCAACAAGCGGCGCTGCGCTTCCAGTGCGCCTGCTGTACCGCGTATGTCTCGTACGACATCATTGGGCCCACGCTGCGCGAGGATCACCTCGACTTCGCAGCGTTGGCGCTCGTCGCCTCGCGCGACGCTGACGCCTGCGCGCAGACTGCGCTTGGGTTCATTCTCCCCTAGCTTTTCCGCCGACACGTCCCAAGTTACCGTCGCGCCGTGCGCAATGGGCTTGCCTTTGCTGTCGGTCCATTCGTAAGTGATCTCCTTGTCGGCCCTAGCCTGCGCCCAGGCGTTCAGCGCCACGCGCTCGCCCTCGTACACGACGAAGTGCTCCGCCAGGCAGATCACCTCGAGCGGGCTAGTTTGCTGCTCAGGCGGTTCGTCGGCCCAGGCTGGCGATATGAGCAGAGCAGTTATTGCGAAAAAGACAAAAATCTTCAACTTATTCTTGCGGCTCGGCTCGTTCATGCTTCCCTCGCAATTTGTTCCATGCTGTTCGGATGCACCAGGTTACAAGTAACGCCACCAGGAGCAGGGCAAGATATTCGCCAGGTTTGGTCAGAGGATTGTCGTCGAGGTAAAAAAAGACAGTGAACAGCAGTGTCAACGCCCCCGCTACGCCAGGAGTAGTCCAGTCCACGACGTTCCTGACCAATGAGCGCGCTTTGAGTCCGGTGAGCTGCTCAAGCTCCTTGACTAGCCTGTTCAGGCCAGCCAAGTAAAAGATGCTGTTATCGCCGATCTTGCGCGTCTGCTGGTCGCACAGCCCCTGGACTTGCGGTGGGAGTAGTGCGCGGCCAGGCATGCTGGCTTTCTCGAACAGCACAGGGATCACGGTTGTCTGTCGTTGCTCTAGTCCTTGAACGATTTCCTGAAAATGTACGTCCTTTTCAATCAGAGTTCCGGCGCCTCCCCGCGCTTCGGCAATGTCCTTCCAGCGCGGCCCGATCACCACCAGCATCGCCTTGCACGGTTTGAGCCCTTGTTTGATTTGCTCGCGCCAACGGCCTGGCTCCAACGTGTCTTCGTCCCAGAACACTTCGTTATCCCCGAAGAGCTTTGCTAGATCCCGCTTAAGTGAGAATGCCCACGCTTTGGCATCCTCTCGCCGGTAGCTGATGAAAATCGAGTGCATGCGTGCTTAGCGCTTCGCCAACGGAGTCCAATTGCCGATCGGCACGAACGCCGCCCAATAGTAAGGATGCCGATACTCCTTACTCTGCATCATATCCAATTGCACTGTGCGAAGAGCGGTCGAGCGGCCTTCGCCTTTGAGTAAGCGCGTGTAGTACTTGATCATCAAATCTTTTGTCGCCGAATCGGACACTTTCCACAGCGAGACCAGTTGGCTTTGCGCGCCGGCCAGTACCAGTGCTCGGCGTAGACCGTAAACACCATCCCCGCTCTTGATATCTCCGGTGCCCGTTTCGCATGCCGATAGCACCACCAGTTCGGTGCCGCGCAGGTCAAGCTGTGCCACTTCGGCCGCGGTGAAAATGCCGTCGTCATCTTTGCCCGATTTTCGTGCGTTGGCGCCGGCTAGCGCTAAGCCTGAACGTAGCAACGTGCTCTCACTGATTGACACCGGTGAGCGAATTGCAGGCGGAGAACGCGCGGTTGCGACAGGAAAATGCACGGCTGCGGCTGGAGAAGGAAATCCTAAAAAAAGCGGCAGCGTACTTTGCCAAGGAGTCGATGTGAAGTACGCCTGGATCGAAGCGCAGCGCGCGCGATACAGCGTGACGATGATGTGGAGCCTGCTGGGGGTCTCGCGCAGTGGTTGGCACGCCGCGCGGGTGCGTCCGGCCTCGGCGCGTGCGTGCAGCGATGCGCCGCTCATCAAGCAGATTGGGCGCTGCCAACGCCAGCACCGCGGCCATTATGGGCGCCGGCGCATGCCCCACGCAGTGCGTCACGTGCTCGGGCGGGCGATCAACGAGAAACGCGTGCGGCGCTTGATGCGTCAAGCCGGCTTGCAAAGCCGCATGCGGCCGCGCTTTCGAGTGGTGACCACCGACTCCAAACACACGCATCCGGTTGCGCCCAATGTGCTGGGGCGTGAGTTTAAGGCCAGCGCGCCGAACCAGAAGTGGTTGGCCGATCTGACCTACGTGCCCACCGCCGAAGGCTGGTTGTACTTGGCGCTGATCCTGGACCTGTTCAGCCGCAAGTTTGTCGGCTGGGCAATGCGAGAGTCGATGCCGCAGGCGTTGACCCTGGAGGCGCTGTATATGGCGCTGGGCTGGCGTGATCCGCCGGTAGGCTTCGTGCATCATTCTGAACTGGTCCCCGTTTGACGGACGCTACGAAGGGCCGCGAGCGTTGGCCACGGGCTCGAACATGAGCCAGACTTTGCCTGCGTGTCCGTGGCGCCCAATACGGGCGAGAAGCGATCTGTTCATCGCCTATGCCGTCTTGAGTCTTGCGGGACCCAACCGTCGCGCTGAGCCATGTCCAAATTTTGTTCTCGACTTCATGGGTATCGTGCCCAACGGCTTGAACACCTGCCGTGCATAGGCATCGAGCAGCTTGACGGCCGGCAACTGACTGGTAGGCGCACCGCTAAACTTCTGCACCCAGTAATACTCAACGATGTTGGCTTGCTGCTCAGGGTTGAACTTGGAGAAGTCGCCCTGGTTCGCCCTCAACGCCTCTTTGGTCACGGCGTAAGCGTCCTCATCATCGTAGTGCCCGGTATGAAACAGAGAGTTTACGCCGGCAGCGATCTGCGATTCAAACGCTTTCACCATGTACAAAGGTCCCGTTTGTACGCCCTGCCAGACGTGCGCAAGCTCATGGATCAGTGTTGGCATATCGACCTCTGCCCGCGAGGCAAAATTAATGATGCGCATGGTGCTGAACGGGGGCTCGTCGTTGATGTAGTTGATGATGTCGGCGGGCAGCGAGGCGACCGCGATCTTCACCCGGTTTAAGTTGATCGAGGAGCCAAAAACTTTCTCTGCTTCGGCCCGCTCTTGCTTGCTTAAGGCCCGGTGCCCACCGAACAGCTCAATTACCGCGGTAAATGCGGCTAGCGCGGCCTCGGAGCTGACTTCGGATGCTGTCTTGACAATCTGTAAGGGTGTCGTGCCGAGCGCGATCAAACCTTCAAAGAAGCCACGCCGAAAGTGCTCTGCTACACTGGTTACAACCTCGGTGACTAGATTGCGCAACGTCATCCCAATGGTCAATAGCGCATCCAACCCCATGTGCAAAGCGCTCACCGTACGCCCAGCGAGCGCGCCTAGGATGTCCTGTAGCTTATAGCCTTGGGCGATAAAGCCATTGAAAGTGGCGCGCACGACCGGCGCGGTGCAGGCGAGCGCAGCCGAGGTTAACTGGCTTAGCGTTTTGTTCATCTTGAGTAAAGCGCCAATCGTGGCGCTGACCGGTCCGGATGCAAGTGTTGCTGCCGCCTTCAAGATGTCGCCGACCACGAAACCGATTCTCAATAAGGCCCCTACGATTGAGCGCAGCGAAGTGGGGGAACTCGTTGCAATACTGAAGATGAGTTGTGCCACCGAGTGCCCGATGCGAAGCATTCCTTGTACGAAAGCGTTGCACGCGTTGGCTGTCAAATTGGCCGCTTCGACTAATAAGGAGCGTATCGTCTGGCCAGACATGAGCATGGCGCGCGCGAGAAACTCGACATACCCCTGAGACTGATCGACCACCGTGGCAACTAGGCGACCTAGCACGATGCCGGCCCCGAGCAAGGCTTTGACGATGGCGCTACAACCAACCAAGTCGGTCAAAACTGGCGTAAGAATATCCATTAACTTAGTCTGCAGCTTCAGGAGCTTGCCCACCACGGCAATGGCCCAATTGAGCGGTTGGGTGGCGGACCACAGCACCAAGGCGTACAGGTGGCCGCCGACACTCGCAATTGCCTCAACAAACTTCTTCAGCAACTCGACATTGATGCGAACAGCCGCAGCTAATAGGTCACCGACTTTCTTACCAGCTTGAATTAGCGCACGTGCTAATTCCCTGAGCTCTCCGATGGCCCAGCTCTCAACTTCACCGATGACCTGTGCTAGCGTTTTACCCGCAGTGATGACCGCGTCAACAAGATTGCCGATCGAATCCCGCAAATCTTCGGCCCGGTCACGTAGCCATTCGCCGAAGTCTCCCATCCAATTTCGCGTGCCGGCTTTACTGGCGCGTACCTTGCGGCGTGATCTGGCTTTTGCGCGGATGGGCCGCGGGCGCTGCCAAGCAGCGCCAACACCGCGCAACCACTGAACGATGGATTTTAAATCCCCCTCTGCTGCGAAATAGTCGCTGACGAAGCTTTCCATTTGCGCTTTTGGAAGCGTACCGATGTGGTGCACCAACAGCACCGCTGAGTTGGATTGCTTAAATGCCTTGACCATGGTTCTGCGCTGCGCAGCACTGCCAGAGGCGGCAGCCCAGCTGACCAACTCATGGGTATCGACGGCTCGCTCAGCAAATGGTCGTGGCGCGTTGACGGTGTCGGCTACCAGCTTCATCGCTTGGGTGTTGGTGGCACCGGCGAACCTCTGCCAGATGGGCAAGGGTGGTTTCGGGCCGATGACATAAGCGGCGCGCTGCTTGTGGCTTAGGGTTCTGCGGTAGCCAGGAACAACGGCGGGAGTGATGCTGCGACGCTTGGCAACAGCTCGGGCGGGCATGTGCTACCTCCTTTGTGTTGATCGTTCGTGTGTGGGGATAGGCTCCCCAAGGAAGCGGGCACAGAATGAGCCGCTGCCGCGATGTTGTCAATAAGCCAAAAGTCGTGGTGCGGTGGGCAGCTTCGGGTGGGGCGAGCGGCCTGTCGCATAACCGGTAAGTTAGAGGAGGCTAGTGTTTGGATAACGGCCGCCAATCGCCGATGGGCACGAACGCCGCCCAGTAGTACGGGTGCCGGTACTCCTTGCTTTGCATCATCTCCAACTGCACCGCGTGCAGCGCCGCCGAGCGGCCTTCTCCCTTGAGCAGGCGCTCGTAGTACTTGGTCATCAGCTCCTTGGTGGCGTTGTCGGCCACTTTCCACAGCGATACCAACTGGCTCTGTGCCCCGGCCAGCACCAGCGCGCGGCGCAATCCATACACCCCCTCGCCGGTTCGGATGTCCCCAGTTCCCGTTTCACACGCCGAGAGCACCACCAGCTCGGTGCCGTTGAGATCAAGCTGCGCCGCTTCGGCCGCGGTGAGGATGCCGTCGTCGCCATTGCCCGCTATGCGTGCGTTAGCGCCGGCTAAGGCGAGGCCCGAGCGCAGCAACGGATTCTCGCCGATCCGCACCATAGCTTGGTCGGCCTGCGTGCCGAAGCTGTTTAACGTCAACTTGGGCAGTTCGTTATCTTTGAGGAAAAAGCCGTGCGTGGCGATGTGCAGGATACGCGGGCCGCGGACTTGTTTGATCGCGGCTTCGGTGGCGCGCGCATCGGTCAAGACCTCTTGATCGGTCAGCTTGAGCAAGGTCGTGAGCGCTTTGGCTTCATCCGCCGTGCCCGGCAGCCGCTTGAAGACGATGCCACTGCGATCGAACTCGCTGGAGCGCACCGCTTCCGCCAGCGCGAGCGTGGTCGTATCGGTGGCGGCGACCCGCTGGGCGGCAACGGCGGTTGCGCTGCCGTAGTCGGGATCGGCCATCACCAAGGTCTTACCCGCGGTCTTGACTGAGTTGTCCGCCAAACGCAACAGGTCGCGCCCGCTAGTCAGGTAGCTCACGTTGAAGCGTTTGGCGAGGTATTCGCCTTGCTCGTCGACCAACGCGTCAAAGGGTACTAGGTGCAAAGCGCTGTCCGCCGAAATCAGGAGCTGCTCGGCTTTATCGAGGTGAGTCCATAACGGTTTGAGTAGCAGTTGCGATAGCTCGGCGCCCAGGTCGCGGTAGTTATTGTTAGCCGGGTCGGTGAGCGTTTGGCGAAACTGTGCGACTTTCTTGTCGATGCGATCGGCTTCGCCTAAGTCAACGGCAATCGGTTGCCCGGTGCGCTTAAGTAAAAAGGCCATGTAGCGCGGTTTGTCCCATTGTGTGCGCTGGTTCTTGGCCTTGGGATCGAACGGTTGATAACGCAGCCATTCCGCCAGCACGGCGTTTGATGCAAGTTGCGCTTGTACACCCGCCACGCTGATCGGCTTGGTCGCCTGGCGAACCGCGCTGCTGCGCTCCGCCAACTGTGTCTCGATCTGTTCCTGCTGCTGCGCAAGTTCGGCGAGCTGTTGCTGATAGCGCTCAGGGGTGTCGTTGGCGAGCCCGCGAAAAGTCAAATTGGACAACTGCCGCGCGGTTTCCTCCAGTTGATCGAACAGGGCGCGATCTTCAGCTTGAACGCTTTGCCGTAGTCGCTGGACGCTCGCTGACATCGCATCGAGGGTGCGGCCTTTGAACTGCAGCGCGCCGGTCAGCGCTACCGGGGTGGCACTCGAAACTGATAAGGCGAAAGTCGTTTGAGCGTCAACGTTGCCTTTGCCTTGCAGCAGATACGCTTGCTTGCGACTTTCAGAACCGAACAGCAGAAAGCGCTCTGTATTGACCTCCCGGACGCGTTGCGCCCGCTCGAACAGCGATTGGGCTTGTTTCGGTTGATCGTCAGACCAATGCAAGTGGGCCACATTTTCGAGCGACGTGGCGGTATCGGGATGCTCGGGCCCGAGCGCCTTCTCATAGATTGCCAAGGCGCGCCGATACAGCGGCGCGGCTTTGGGATAGGCGCCGCTGGCATCGTGGAGCAGCGCGAGATTGTTGAGCGAGCGGGCGGTATCGGGATGCTCGGGGCCGAGCGCTTTCTCACGGATCGCCAGGGCGCGTTGAAGCAGAGGCTCGGCTTTCGCATACGCGCCGCTGGCGCGGTAGAGCCCGGCTAGATTGTTGAGCGAGGTGGCGGTATTGGGATGCTCGGGGCCGAGCGCCTTTTCAAAAATTGCCAAGGCGCGCTGATACAGCGGCTCGGCTTTGGCATAGGCGCCGCTGGCATCGTAGAGCGCCGCGAGATTGTTGAGCGACATAGCGGTATCGGGATGCTCGGGGCCGAGCGC
>CADEHE010000032.1 GCA_902826775.1 uncultured Pseudomonadota bacterium
GACACAACGAACATTACGCTCGGTTGGGGAGCCGGCTAGATGAGTCTCAGGCACGTATATTTTTTCTTGGACGGCCATTAGCTTGGATCATCACCCGCGCTTTTTCAGTTCAGCCAACGAACGAATGATAGACAGAAACGCATCAGCGAATCCGGTGGACGGTAGCGATGGCGCTTCGTGTTTGGCGCTTGTAGACGCGCCAACGCCTTCTCCTTCATGGCCGAATCCGCTTCAACGTATCGATGCGTGTTCTCGGGCATAATTGATGAATGAATTTCGAGTGGAATGCGGCGAAGGCAGCAGTCAACATTCGCAAACACGGCGTTTCCTTTGAGGAAGCTGCGTCTGCGCTCAAAGATGATTTCGCTGCCACTGCACGTGATCTGGCACACTCGACCGTAGAGTCTCGATTCATCACCTTCGGCATGTCCGCGCGCGGAAGGCTGCTCGCTGTATCCCATGCTGATCGAGGAGACACCATTCGAATCATAAGCGCTCGCTTGACGACGAGAGCGGAAAGGAAAATCTATGAAGAAGGTTAAGTCAGAGGCAACCGATTGGCTTCGCGCCGAGTACAAACGCAGCGATTTGGGTCCAATCGTACGAGGAAAGTATGCGCGACGAATAGCGCTAGAGTCGAACGTTGTCGTTCTTGATCCTCTCGTCTCAAAGGCTTTTCCCAACGAGGCTTCAGTCAACGCAGCGCTGCGGGGTTTGCTCGAACTCGCCAAAGCTAGCGCACGCCCAACCAAGCGTTCACCACGGACGCGCGCAAAAGCAGCGCGCGCCGGTTAACTCTACCGTTCGGTAGGCGCTTAGCGAGTACTGCGCACATGCTGCAAGTTGAGTTCATCACGAGCGAGGACGAGCAGGACCTCATCGCCATCGCACCGTCAGCGAACCGCGGCCTCACTTTGCTTCGCTCGCCGCAGCATGAGCATATACTGCCTGAAGAAGAGCGCGGCGCTACGGTCGCGCCGCTTGATCCAAGAGAAGTAGATCCGGATCTCTTGGTCTCGGTTCAATGGCTCGGCGCGGGTGTCATCGTCAAGACTCAGCGGCATGAATACGAACTCGACGTCTCGGCCGTGTCCGAGAACGAGGTTGTCGAGGCCAAAGCTGTTCTTCGGAAGATGGTGAAACAAAGCTCAGCTCGCTTGACCTTCTGAGAGCGGATATCACAGGCGTAGACTCTCTCGTGCAGCGCGGGGGCGTTGAGTGACCGCTACTCGTCACATAGCGGACGCTTCGAGGTCGGGTAGCGAACGGCGGCGATTGATGAGATTCCGCTCGTTCGGGCATCCGGATTCGATGTCAGCAACCGCGGCTGACTGAACGAAGCATTCTGCTCCACGTTCGTCTGCAATTAGCCGACTCTGCTCGTCACGCGGTCACCAAACATCTTTGCAGCGCTCAATACTCCCAAAATATCCGCTGCAATTCTTTGCTGTCACTTGTCGCGGTGAGCGCGACAGCGGCAAGGATGCGCGCCTTTTGCGGATTGAGGTCGTGCGCGACGATCCAGTCGTATTTATCGTCCGGTTGCTCGGCGTTGCGAATGACAAAGCCGCCGCCGTTGACGCGCGATGAGCGGATGATGTGCACGCCTTGCTTGCGCAATTCCACCAGGGCTGGCACGACGCCCGCGGCGACTGAGCCATTGCCGGTGCCGGCGTGGATCAGCGCTGCCGCACCTTTAGCGGCGAAGTGCGTGTGGGCAGCGTCGGTCATGTTGCCGTAACCGTAGGCAATCTCGACCGGCGCAAGCTTGTCGATGCGCTCGATATCGAACTCGGATTGCGTCGTATGGCGCTTAGCCAGCGTGCGAAACCAAAAGGTCTTGCCCTCGACCACCATGCCGAGAGCGCCCCATTGGCTGTTGAACGCTTCGGTGCGGATGTTGATCGATTTGGCGACATCACGCCCGCTGTGGATCTCGTCGTTCATCACCACCAGCGCCCCCTTGCCGCGGGAGGTGGCGCTGCCAGCAACGACCACGGCGTTATACAAATTGAGCATGCCGTCGGCCGACATCGCGGTACCCGGCCGCATGGAGCCTACGACAACGATGGGCTTCTCGGTGTGCACCACCAAGTTGAGAAAGTACGCAGTTTCTTCCAGCGTATCGGTGCCGTGCGTGATTACTAAGCCGTCGACATCGTCTTGCTTGGCGAGCGTAGCCACGCGTTTGCCGAGTTGCAGCAAGTGATCGTTGGTGAAACTCTCGGACGCGATTTGAAACACTTGCTCGCCGCGGACCTGGGCGATGTCTTTCAGCTCGGGCACCCCAGCGATGAGTTTATCGACCGGCACCTTCGCGGCCTGATAGGTCGCGCTTGAAGCGGCGCTCGCGCCGGCACCGGCAATCGTGCCGCCGGTGGCGAGGATGACGACATTAGCGAGTTTCGTCTCATGCGTTGATGCTTGCTCTTGAGCGCTAAGCAGGTCGGCTTGAGAGACAAGAAGCAACAGCGCGATAAGCGGTGCAATTTGGCGACGCAGATGCATGGTCTTAACCTCGCGAGTTAGATGGAGCAAGCAAACTTGCGCGCTCAAACAGAGCTCTGCGCTTTACTCCGGTTTGGCGTGCGCAGCAGCGTGGGCAGGGTTTGCGCCTGCCCCCTTGCCGCGCATGCGCCGTACTAGGCTCGCCGCCCCCACCACGAGAGCGCCGGCGACGATGCCGACTAGGGCATCGAGCAGCATCGGGCCCACTACGCCCAGCACCGCGCCAACGCCAGGGATATGCGCCAGTTGTTCACCGATATGTTGCACGAAATGATGCAGCGGGGGGATGCCGTGTGACAAGATACCGCCGCCGACCAAAAACATGGCGGCGGTGCCGGCAACCGACAGCGCTTTCATCAACCACGGCGCGGCGCGCAAGATCGCGCGGCCAAAGGCGCGCGTGAGAGCACCACCGCGCTGGCTCAAATGTAGGCCGGCGTCATCGAGCTTGACGATGCCGGCAACGAAACCGTAAACGCCCACCGTCATCAGCAGCGCGATGCCCACCAGCACCGCCACACGCGTGCCGAACGCACTCGTCGCGACGGTGCCAAGACTGATGACAATGATTTCGGCTGAGAGAATAAAGTCGGTGCGGATGGCGCCTTTGATTTTGTCTTTCTCCAAGGCTACGAGATCGATGCTTGGATTGGTCAGCGCTTGCGTCAGCTCGCTATGGTGAGCCTCGTCTTCGCTCTTGCTGTGGAGAAATTTGTGCGCGAGCTTCTCGAAGCCTTCGTAGCACAGGAACGCGCCGCCGATCATGAGCAGCGGCGTGACCAACCATGGCGCGAGTGCGCTGATGGCGAGCGCGGCGGGCACCAAGATCGCTTTATTCAGCAGCGAGCCTTTGGCCACTTCCCAAACCACCGGCAACTCCCGCTCGGCGCGCACACCCGCGACTTGCTGCGCGTTGAGCGCAAGATCATCGCCCAGCACGCCCGCGGTCTTCTTCGCGGCGACCTTGGTCAAGACTGCGACGTCATCGAGGACGGTGGTGATGTCGTCTAACAGCGCGAGCAGGCTTGAAGCCATCTAACGGTTCTCCGGCGTGTCACTAGGTTCGTTGGTTAGTGCGGGCGAGAACGGCGCGGCGCCGTTGTTGCCGTGGCGCGCACGCTCGCGGCCGCTCTCTTCCCAATGTTAGAGGCGGATTCTAGCTGGCATTGCCGGCGCGGGCATTAGACGCGGTTTGCGCTCTCGGCGAGGCCATTTTGGCCAGAGCGCGCGAGGGGTGCAGGCCGGGTTTGCCGTAAACTTGTGCCGGCTTTCCCCGACTGAGCTTCGATGAATTCACTTTCACCCGCGTCTGTTTGGCAGCGCCTCGCGCTGTACGCCAAATTGATTCGCATCGACAAACCCATCGGCACGCTGCTGCTGCTGTGGCCAACGCTATGGGCGCTATGGATCGCTGCGCGCGGCTCGCCAGATGCGCGAACGCTGGCGATCTTCGTGCTCGGCACCTTTCTGATGCGCTCGGCTGGCTGTGCCATCAATGATTTTGCCGATCGCGATTTTGACGGCCATGTCGAGCGCACTAGGGAGCGCCCCCTCGCTGCGCGTTTGATTGCGCCATGGGAAGCGCTGGTGGTGGCGGCGGTGCTGGCGCTCATCGCGTTCGCTTTGGTGCTGCAACTCAATTCGCTCACGGTGGGGCTGGCTTTCGTCGCGGCCTTCGTCGCGGCGAGCTATCCGTTCACTAAGCGCTTCTTCGCTATTCCGCAAGCCTATCTTGGCATCGCGTTTGGGTTCGGCATTCCGATGGCGTTTGCGGCAGTGACCGGCTGGCTGCCGTTTACAGCATGGCTGTTGCTGGCCGCCAACATTTTTTGGGCGATCGCTTACGACACCGAGTACGCCATGGTCGATCGCGAGGATGACCGCAGGCTTGGCATTCATACTTCGGCGCTCACCTTTGGCCGCTTTGACGTAAGCGCGGTCATGCTTTGTTATGCGCTGACTCTGCTGTTGCTAGCGTGGGTCGGTGCGCGGGAGAAGCTGGGAATCGCGTATTTCGGCGGCTTGAGCGTGGCTGCCGCCATCGCGCTGTACCACCATCGACTCATTCGCCACCGTGATGGTGCCGGTTGCTTTCGCGCATTTCGTCACAACAACTGGTTCGGCGGTGCAATCTTTCTCGGTTGCGCGCTTGATCTCTATTATTGACATACCATCACCACTATCACATCTTGAGTAAAACAGAGAAACACTCCGCACATGATCCATACAACAGTATCTAGCGTTCATGGATGTTGAGAAGCTTCGACGCGCAGTTGAGGCGGACGCAACCGCAGCCGCATCTGCGGAAACACGCCGAGCGCTTTGGAAGAATTGGAAGGTGATCGTCCCGGCGTTGGCGCTGATTGCCGCTCTGTTGTGGCTGGCTTTTAACTACGACGTTGACAAGCGCGCGGTGGCGGGCGGCGTCGTGCTCGTAGGCTTGGTTTCGAACGCATTCGCTTGGATCGTGGCGATTTTGGGCGCCATCCCGTTTATCGGGCCGCTGCTGGTGAAAGTATTAGCGATTCCGCTGATCTGGTTGATCAATGCCGTTGGTTACTTGATTTCTTACGTCGCGATCCGGCGCGGCTATTCGAAGGACGTGCTGACTTATCGCGGACTGACGTTCGCGATCATCATCGGCATCATCATCGGTTACATCCTGGGCCGATTGGGATGAGTGTTGACCGCTATGGTCGCGGCCCCCGGCCGACGGCGGCGAACATGTTCGAGAGCCTGCTAGGCTGGCGCTGCCCAGACTCGGCGCGCTTGTCTAGCTGCGCGCCGCAATCGCTAACAGCGCGAGCAGCGCATGAAAGCAAAATGGCGACCAGCGGTCGCCATTCTTGTTTTGTCAGCCGCGCTGCTGCAGCGGCTAGAAGCGGTATTTCAGACCGATCGATAGCAAATCGATTTCGCTATCTGGACGCACGCCGTTGCTTGGCCCGAGTTGGTAGCGATCCCACTCACCCGAGACGGTGAAGTTGCGGGTGAAATCGTACTTGAGACCCAAGCCATAGGTCGGCTGCGGGTCGGTGCCGACTACGCTTGAAAAATTGGAAGTCAACTCCTGGTTCCAGCGGTAAGCGCCGATCTTGCCGAATACGCCCCAGTTCTTGGTGATCGGGACACTGCCGATGCCAAGCACTTGCCAGCCAAACCGGTCCTCCGCTGGCAATTTCAAACCCGTGCCAGACAGGTCGGCTGAGTCGTTCCGTTCGCTGAACCCTAGTTCCATGCCGAGCTTGAGCCGAATCGGGAAACGAAACACCGTCAGCGTCGCATCCGGCTCTTCAGTCAGATTGACCACCGGGGCATCCACGCTTGGAGTTCCGATGCGTATCCCGCCAAACCACCCTGGGTTAGCCGCGAAAACACTGCTTGAAGTGAGCCACGCAAAGCCCAAGGCCAGCACCGCCAACCCACTGATCTTATTTCCGTTCTTGTTTTTTGTGCTCATACGCCCGCCACTCTGCAACTGCCAACGTTTTCACTCTAGCCGTGATACGTAATTCGCGCCAACGCGATCTGCGCTACCACCGGTTCATAGTCTACCGTAAAGCCACTCTAACAACGCGTCTTGAGCCGCTTGAGCGCCCGACGCCTTCGCGTGGTTAACCAAAAAAACGACAACAAGCTTACGACCTTTAGCGTCCAGGAGATAGCCTGCAATGGCTCGCACGCCCTCCAGGGACCCAGTCTTGATATGCGCTTGGCCCATCACCGGGCGATCGTTGAGTCGTCGTTTGAGCGTGCCATCGATTCCGACAATCGGTAAAGAAGCTTCGAATTCAGCAGCATAGGGACTTTTTGCAGCGGCGATCAACAGCTCACCGAGTTGCTGTGCTGACGAACGTTCGATTCTAGAAAGACCTGCGCCATTCTCGACCACCAGCCCTGGAAAATTCAGACCCTTAGCCAACAACCAGCGACGCAGCGCTTCTTCCCCTTTCGCAGCACTGCCCGGCGCCCCAGCGGACTCGGCACCCAGCGTCAGCAGCAGCTGTCGCGCCATTACATTGTTGCTCCATTTGTTGACGTCGCGCATTAGCTCGGACAGAGGCGCAGACTGCCGGCTGACTAACAGCCTGGCTTCTGCGGGCACGGTGCCCTCCACCGCCACGCCTTTGAAGCTGCCGCCAAGTTCGGCCCAATACTGGCGGAACATAGCCGCGGCGAATTCGCCGCTGGAGAGCACCGACAAACCGAGATCGCGTTCGCCGCATTCGCTGTAGAAAATACCGCGGAAAGTGACCGTGGCACTCTGCGCGCCGTTGTCTAGATCGCGTTCGACTGCCTCGCGCCAGTCAAAGGGGCATGGCCCGGCTTTTAGTACAACTTTGTTGATGATGCGCAGCGGCTTCAAGTCCGGTTCGGCGTAAATGCGAACGATGCGCTCTTGCATATCAGGCACGAAGCGAAAGCTCACTGCTTTAAAGCTCGGCAACATAGCTTGCGGCAGGACGTTGTAGGCGCGGTGGCCTTGACTGTCGAAGGCAGCGGGATCCGCTACCGGCAACTCGAAATAGCTATTGTCGACGACGAAGTCCCCCGCTATTTCGCGGATACCGCGCTGGCGCAAATTCCTGAGCAGCAGCCAGAACTGCTCCATGGTGAACTTGGGATCGCCGTAACCCTTCACATATAGATCGCCACGAACTACGTCGCCTTCAATGCGTGTGCCATACAGCTCGGTGCGCCAGGCGTAAGCCGGCCCAAGCAATTCAAGCGCTGCGTATGTCGTCAGCAGTTTCATCACCGAAGCGGGATTCATCGCCTGCGTGGCCTGGTGTTTAAGAAACGGCTCGCTGGCGCCTAACTCTCGCGCGTACAGGGCCACGCCGCTCTGCGGGATGTTGGCGGCGCGCAACGCTTGCTGTAGCCCTTCGGGGAGCGGCACGCCCTGCGCGCTCGCTGTCAGGGTAAACGCGGCAAGCGCGCCGATGATGCAATGCACAAACCGATTTCCAACAACTGTCATGGTGTGGCAAGAGGTGTACGCGGCGCGTCAAGTCTACCTTAGACGCACACTTCTACTAGCAGTTCTAGCGCCTGAGTGCCAAGCCGCATCGCGTGAAAAACCGCACCAGTCAACGATCTACGCGGCTGCTACATTGAAACGTGACGTATACGCCTGCAGCTGCCGGTACGCAGGTTTCGGCGGCGAGCATCCGTGGCACTGGCATTGGCATTGCTAGTAATGGATGACGCGCGGCGACGCGCAACAGCCAGGAGGTTTGCATGGATCTCATTGACCACATCGGGCAGCAAATGCAAGCGACCAAGTTACCGTTGGTAGCGATTACCGTCGCCGCGGTGGCCTGTCCGCAAACGCCTATCATTTTGACTTTGCACTGGCACGGCTTCGTGCGCGAAAAGCTCGCTGATTTGGAGCGCGCAGAAACGGTGCGTTTCACGTCCGTGCCGAGCTCTGCAGTGCAGCTCAACCAGCGCTGGGGCGATGTCCTCGATCTCGATCGCGCAGCGCTCGACGCCGGCTGGGCGCTGGGCGCGTGGAACGTCGCGCGCAGCGAGCATGCGGCGTGCATGCGTCCGGGCGCACCTGCGCGCGAAGCGCTCGAATGCTTGCAAGCGTTCGGCGCCCCGCCATTTAAGCTCAACGGCCAGGCGGCGGTGCTCGCAGAAACGCCCGACGCCGATGAACTACTCAGCGTTGCTGCACGGCGTGGCTACCTAACCTGGGTGTTCCGCCCGGTGCATGGCGGAATCTGGCATCAGGACGACGACGAAACATTGAGCGCGGATGGTACGCGCGCACTGCCTTGTCCAGCGTTGCCGATCCGGCCGCAATTGGAGGGCACAAGGACGCGCTGCACCGTGTATCAGTTTGGACGCAGCAGTCGACTACTGTCATGAGCAGCGCAGCGTCGATTTCCATTCCTCGCACCTTCCATACCCTGCTTATACTACTTGTTGTATCATCACCTCAATCACATCCATTCTAGTTCTTACACAGATACTCTACCCCTACATCGGTCGAAACCGGGACCCTCGTGTCGTGGCCCGTGGCGCTGGCAAAAGCCCTTCTAACGTGGTACTTTTTCACTCACATAACGGGTGCTAGAACCAACCTAATTTCACTACCCGGGATGGAGGAGAAGCGGTGTTCTTGAAGCGTGCGCATGCGACGGTGACCTCCGCTTTCTTCGCCCCATCTTTGAAGCGCCTTGTACCGCAGCCCTGCGGGAACGGCGCTACTTGAGCTACTTGAGTTTGGCGGCTTCGTACCTCGACGCGGGATCAACGCCCGCCGCGACAAGGGCTAAGCAGCCGTTGCCTAAAGGGGATAGTGGATCGGGCGTTCTATCCGCGACGCTTGTTCGCGTCGTGCGTCAGTCACCGCAAATCTAGGAGGTAGCGTTATGGCAAATTCCTTAACAGTCAACGGCAAATCGCTTCAGGTCGATGTACCTGGCGAAATGCCCTTGCTATGGGTGCTCCGAGATGTCCTCGGCATGACAGGCACCAAGTACGGGTGCGGTATGGCCCAATGTGGCGCCTGTACGGTCCATATCAATGGCGTGGCAACGCGCTCTTGTGTGACGCCGATTTCGGCTGTCAGTGGCCCGGTTACAACGATCGAAGGCTTGAGCGCGAGCGGCGATCACCCGGTGCAAAAGGCTTGGGTGAAAAACAATGTTCCGCAGTGCGGCTACTGCCAAAGCGGTCAGATGATGTCGGCCGCCTCGCTACTAAGCCAGAAGAAGAATCCGACCGATGCCGATATCGACGAAGCAATGGCGGGCAATATTTGCCGTTGCGGCACCTACACGCGCATTCGCGCAGCCATCAAAGATGCAGCGGGGATGATGTCATGAGCCTAATCGAAAACGTAAGCCGTCGCGATTTTGTTAAAACCGCCGGTGTCGCCGCCGGTTTCGCCGTTGGCGTTACTCTCGACCCGACCGGCAAACTCAACCCGTTCGTCAGAGAAGCTCAAGCCGCCGAAGGCGTCCCGCTTCCGGCCGGGGGCTTGAACCCAAATCTCTTCGTCAGTATCGACAAAGACGGTACCGTGTACATCGTCTGCCACCGCTCGGAAATGGGCCAAGGCATTCGCACCGGCACACCGGTCGTGCTCGCCGATGAATTAGAAGCTGATTGGGGCCGCTGCCGCGTGGTGCAAGCAGTCGGCGACAAAATGTATGGCAACCAGTACACCGACGGCTCGCGCAGCGTGCGTCACAACTACATGCGCATGCGCGAGTTTGGTGCTACTACGCGAGCGATGCTGGAGAAGGCCGCTGCCATCAAGTGGGGCGTGTCCGAGTCGCAGTGCAAGGCGCAAAACCACAGGGTGCTAGGCCCCGATGGCAAGTCGGCCGACTTCGGCGAATTGGTCGAAGACGCCGCTGGTTTGCCGGTGCCGGATGTCAAATCCGTCAAGCTGAAGGACCCAAGTGAGTTCCGTTACATCGGCCGCGACATTCCGCTGGTCGATGGTCCGAACATGTCGATGGGCAAAGCCATCTATGGTATGGATCTGCGCTTGCCCGGCATGGTGTATTCGGTGATCGAGCACTGTCCGGTGACGTACGGTACGGTCAAGAGCGTGAACGCCAGCGAAACGATGAAAGTCCCCGGCGTCATCAAAGTCGTCGAGATTCCGCAGAGTGCGCCGCCGATTGGCTTCAATTCCCTTGGCGGCGTGGCGGTGATCGGAAACAGCACTTGGGCTGCGAACGAAGGCCGCAAGAAGCTGAAGATCGACTGGGATTACGGCGCGAATACCGTTTACAACTCGGAAGACTTCCGCGTGACGATGGAGAACACCGCCAAGGGCGACGGCAACAAAGTCGTGCGTCAAGAAGGCGATGTGGCGGGCGCGCTGGCCGCTGCCGACAAAGTGGTCGAAGCAACGTTTTATGTTCCGCACTTCGCGCACGCGATGATGGAACCGCCGGTTGCGCTCGCGCAAGTTAAAGATGGCAAGTGCACGGTGTGGGGCGGCTACCAAGACCCTCAAGCGGCGCGCGGCACCGTCGCAAAAGCGATCGGCATGGACGAAGCCGATGTGACGACACACGTTGCTCTGCTCGGCGGCGGTTTCGGCCGTCGGTCCAAACCCGACTTCGCGGCAGAGGCGGCAATTCTGGCAAAACAACTCGGCGTGCCGGTGAAGAACGTGTGGATGCGTGAAGACGATATTCAGCACGCTTACTACCACACGGTGTGCGCACAGCACATCAAGGCCGGGCTAAAAGATGGCAAGGTTTCCGCGTGGCTGCATCGCTCAGTGTTCCCCACCATTTGGTCGACGTTCGAAGACGATCCTCAGCTCGGTCACAAGATCGAGCTCTCGCTCGGCTTCTTGGATCTGCCGTATAACGTGCCGAATCTGCAATTGGAAAACGGCAAAGCCAAAGCACACGTGCGTATCGGCTGGTTGCGTTCGGTGAACAACATTCCGCACGCATTCGCGCAAAACACCATGGCGAACATGCTGGCTGACGCCGCTGGGCAAGATCCAGTGAAATTCCTGGCCGACCTGATCGGTCCGGATCGCGTGGTTGATCTGTCGAAAGCCGATTACTGGAACTACGATCAGACCTACGACGAGTACCCCATCATGACGGGCCGTTTAAAAGGTGTGCTGGAAACGGTCGCGAATGCTTCCGGCTACGGCAAGAAGATGGGCGAGCGCGAAGCCATCGGCATCGCTGTGCACCGCAGCTTCACCACCTATGTGGCGACCGCCGTGCATGCACGCATTTCGGCGGATGGCAAGCTGTCGATTCCGCGCGTAGACGTAGCAGTCGACGCCGGCCGTTGCGTCAACACCGATCGTGTGCGTTCGCAGATGGAAGGCTCGTGCATTTACGGGCTGACCGGTGCGTACTACAGCGAGATCTCCGCCAAGGGCGGTATCGTGGAGCAAAGTAACTTCCACAACTACACCATGGCGCGCATGCCGGAGGCGCCGCGCGAGATCAAGGTGCACATTGTCAACAACACCGAGCAGTTCCCGCCTGGAGGTGTCGGCGAGCCAGGTGTTCCGCCGTTCGCACCCGCGTTGACCAATGCGATCTACGCGGCTACGGGTAAACGGATCACCAACCTGCCCATCTCCAAAACCAACCTGGCTGCCTAAAGCAGCTTTCTGTGCTACGCCGTCGAGCGGTTTACCGCTCGGCGGCACTTCGAGCGGCGTGAGCCTCTCTCTGTCTCCCACGGCGGCGCAAGGCCGCCGTTTCTTTTGCTAAAGATGCCAATGCCGCTCGGCCCACTTTCATTGGCTTTCGTCAAGCAAGCGAATTCGCAAGGCGCGGGATGGTTTACTGTTGCCAAAAATGAGCGCCCAGTAAGCTAAAATCAACAACTCGCAAACAGGATGAGCTTCTATACTTCGGCAGTTAACAATTCGAATAACAGCACTGAGCGGCTCTTGCCACCGTGCGGCAGAAGCAGGGAGATAACTATGACACGATCTACTCTAGTTGCAGCGGGCGTTCTCGCATTGGGCTTCTCTCAAGTTGGCTTAGCGCAAGACTGGAAATTGCGTATCGGGCCGGTAGTGGAGAACTTTAAGTACACGGAGCGGCCTTTGATCAACAATGTCCCACGAGTCATCAAGGAAGATGGGACGCTGTACGGGCTCAGTCTTCGGCTCGCGCGCAAAGTTGGACAATTCGAGATCGAAGGCGCGATATCTCATTTGTCCAACGAGACTGATTATCGCGGTTTTGCCATAGACCCCGCACTTCCTGCGCCGAACAACGTCCTTGCCGACCGCAAGACCTCGGATGCTCGTATTACCGACGCATCGATCCGAGTAGCGCGCTGGTTCTTGGCAACAAACGATCGGATTGCGCTCTATGGTGGCGCAGGTCACCGCCGTTGGGACCGCGACGTGGCTACCACGACAACATTGGGCTCGAATCTCGACTACGCTTGGGCCTACGTCATGCTGGGTGCGAAGTTGAGTCTGCACAGAAGCGAGCGTGCAAGCGTGATGGTGGACTTGCGCATCACCAAGCCACTCAACCCCAAAGTGGATCTGAGCTTTCCCGGCACCGATGCAGCAAAGCTAGAAGTAGGATCAAAGCTGGGCTATCGGGTAGCGGTACCCTTCTCGTATAAGTTAACTAAGACGGGAGGAATCGAAGTAGCCCCCTTCTATGAACGCATCGAGCTCACGGAAAGCGACCCAGAGACAGTGCCAGGTGTTCTTATCAACAATCAACCGCTGAGAGTGTTGGAACCGGATAGCGAAACCGAAGTATTCGGCATGCACATCAATTGGCTGCAAGAATTTTAGTATCGCCTCGTAACTCTTCGTGAAGCCTCCTCGTTTTTTTGAGCCAATCAGAAGTAGAGGATGGGGTTAGGATT
>CADEHE010000033.1 GCA_902826775.1 uncultured Pseudomonadota bacterium
CTACCAGGGTATCTAATCCTGTTTGCTCCCCACGCTTTCGTGCCTGAGCGTCAGTTTTGGCCCAGGGGGCTGCCTTCGCCATCGGTGTTCCTCCACATATCTACGCATTTCACTGCTACACGTGGAATTCCACCCCCCTCTGCCAAACTCTAGCTCCGTAGTTTCAAGCGCAATTCCTAGGTTAAGCCCAGGGCTTTCACACCTGACTTGCGAAGCCGCCTACGCACGCTTTACGCCCAGTAATTCCGATTAACGCTTGCACCCTACGTATTACCGCGGCTGCTGGCACGTAGTTAGCCGGTGCTTCTTCTTACGGTACCGTCATTAATTCAGGCTATTAACCTGAACCGTTTCGTTCCGTCCGAAAGAGGTTTACAACCCGAAGGCCTTCTTCCCTCACGCGGCATGGCTGGATCAGGGTTGCCCCCATTGTCCAAAATTCCCCACTGCTGCCTCCCGTAGGAGTCTGGGCCGTGTCTCAGTCCCAGTGTGGCTGATCATCCTCTCAGACCAGCTACCGATCGTCGCCTTGGTGAGCCATTACCTCACCAACTAGCTAATCGGGCATCGGCCGCTCCAATAGCGTGAGGCCTTGCGGTCCCCCACTTTCCTCGTTAGAGCGTATGCGGTATTAGCCCAACTTTCGCTGGGTTATCCCCCACTACAAGGTACGTTCCGATGCATTACTCACCCGTGCGCCACTCGCCACCAGGGTTGCCCCCGTGCTGCCGTTCGACTTGCATGTGTAAAGCATGCCGCCAGCGTTCAATCTGAGCCAGGATCAAACTCTTCAGTTCGATCTCTGCAAAGTTACTGCTTTGAGCAAGCGTTAGCTCGCCCAACTCACTCAAAAGTAAACGGTTAAAAATTTTACTGATAGAGTGAGCACTTCAATTACTTGAGTTTCACTGATCTTGCGATCAGTTTGAGCCTCAAACCAAGTGCCCACACCTATCGGCGGTAAGCTGCAAATTTTTAAAGATCAATGAGCCGTCCGTGACTCTTACTGCACCGGCACCACTTACTAATCGGCACCGAAAATAGACAACCGACGTCGTGCTTAGCTTATCGTTTGGTTGCGGGGGTAGGATTTGAACCTACGACCTTCGGGTTATGAGCCCGACGAGCTACCGGACTGCTCCACCCCGCGGCTGCGGAGAAACGAGACTATAGCAAAGTGCGTGAAACCTTGTCAAACATCTTGCGAAAAAAAGCTCAAACAGCGCGCTGGCAGTTCTGGATCGATCGCGGCGGAACCTTCACCGACATCGTCGCGCGACGCCCGAGCGGCGCGCTTTCAGCCTTAAAACTGCTCTCTGAGGGTGCGAGCCGCAAGAGTGACGCCGTGATCGAGGGCATCCGCCGCGCCATGGATCTCGCTCCGGGCAGCGCCATTCCGACGCACGAGATCGAGTGTGTGCGCATCGGTACCACGGTAGCTACCAACGCCCTGCTCACTCGTAGCGGCGAGGCCACTGTGCTCGCCATCACGCGCGGTTTTGGCGACGCGCTACGCATTGGCTATCAGAATCGGCCGCGCTTGTTCGATCTCAACATCGTCTTGCCCGAGCAGCTTTATTCGCACGTGATCGAGCTCGACGAGCGCATCGGCGCCCATGGAGAAGTCGAGCGCGCGCTCGACGAACGAAGCGCTGAACGCGCCCTCGCCACCGCCTATGCCGAAGGCCTGCGCTCGATCGCCATCGTCTGCATGCACGCCTATCGCTACCCACAGCACGAGCAGCGCATCGGCGCGATTGCCCGCGCCATCGGCTACACGCAAGTATCGCTTTCGGACGAAATCAGCCCGCTCATGAAACTGGTCGGCCGCGGCGATACGACCGTTGCAGACGCGTACCTCTCGCCGCTGCTGCGCCGCTATATCGACTCGGTCGCCGCACAATTGCCCGGCACGCGCGTGCAGTTCATGCAATCGAACGGTGGACTGGCCGACGCGCGCAGTTTCAGCGGCAAAGACGCAATTCTTTCCGGCCCGGCGGGCGGCGTCATCGGCGCCATCAACGCGGCACAAGAGGCGGGCTACGACCGCATCATCGGCTTCGACATGGGCGGCACTTCCACCGACGTGTGCCACTACAGCGGCGAGATCGAGCGCCAATTCGAAACGCACGTCGCCGGCGTGCGCCTGCGCACACCGATGATGGCGATTCACACCGTGGCTGCGGGCGGTGGATCTATCCTGCATTTCGATGGCGCGCGCATGCGCGTAGGCCCTGACTCCGCCGGCGCCTATCCCGGACCGGCCTGCTATGGGCGCGGCGGCCCGCTCACCATCACGGACTGCAACGTACTGCTCGGCAGAATCAGGGCGCAATCCTTTCCGCGCGTGTTCGGCGCGAACGGCGATGCGCCGATCGACACGGCAACCGTGCATGAACAATTCGCTCGTCTAGCACGCGAAATTTCCGCGGCAACGCGCATTGAGCGAACGCCGCAACAGATCGCCGAGGGCTTCATCAACATCGCCGTCAACAACATGGCCAGCGCCATCAAGCGCATCTCCATCGCGCGCGGCCATGACGTTACGCAGTACGCGCTATGCTGCTTCGGCGGCGCAGCCGGCCAGCACGCATGCCTTGTCGCCGACGCGCTCGGCATCGAAACGGTTTTCATCCACCCGCTCGCGAGCCTGCTGTCGGCATACGGCATCGGCATGGCGCTGTTGACGGTGATGCGCGAGCGCAGCGTTGAACAAACACTGAGCGCTGAAACGCTTGCCGGCCTGAAAAGCGTTTACGCCGAACTCGAGGCGCAGTGCATCGCCTCACTGGTCGAGCAAGGCGCCGATGCAAACCGCTGCGCCTGCACGCGCCGCATCCATTTGCGCTACGCCGGCACCGACACCGCAATCGCGCTCGACGCCGCACCGCTCGCCGAACTGCGTGCAAGCTTCGAACGCACTTACCAACAGCGCTACAGCTTCTTGATGTCGCAGCGCGCGTTGATCATCGAAGCTGTCGCAGTCGAAGCCATTGATGATGCCCTCAAATCCAAATCCTCCATGCAGTACAACATTAAACATAATATTGAATCAGCTTCTCCAAAAGATACTCCCCACATCAGCCGCAGTCTTCTAGTACCCAACACGCGCTTGACCGGCCCCGCGCTTATTACCGAGGAGCATTCAACCACTGTCGTCGAACCCGGTTGGCACGCCACGGTCAACGCGCATCGCCACCTCATCCTTACCCGCACCACCCCGCGCACTCAACGCGAGGCCGCTGGCACGCATGTCGATCCGGTCATGCTCGAAGTGTTCAACAATTTGTTCATGTCGATCGCCGAAGACATGGGCGCGCGCCTGCAGCAAACCGCCTACTCGGTAAACATCAAAGAGCGCCTCGATTTTTCTTGCGCGCTGTTCGACGCGCACGGCAACCTCATCGCCAACGCGCCGCACATGCCGGTGCATCTCGGCTCGATGAGCGAGAGCGTGCGCGCCGTCATGCGCGACAACGCGGGCCAAATGAAGCCGGGGGACAGCTACATGCTGAACGATCCCTACCGCGGCGGCACGCATTTGCCCGATGTCACTGTCATTACGCCGGTGTTCGATGAGCCGGGCAACGATATCCTCTTCTACGTCGGCTCACGCGGGCATCACGCCGACATCGGCGGCATCACACCCGGCTCCATGCCGCCCGCCTCGCGCCACATCGAGGAAGAAGGCGTGCTCATCACGAACTTCAAAGTCGTAGAGCGTGCTCAACTCCGCGAAACGGAAACACTCGCACTCTTGCGCGGCGCGAAATACCCCGCACGCAACCCCGAACAAAACTTAGCCGACCTGCGCGCCCAACTCGCCGCGAATGCCAAAGGCGTCGAGGAACTGCGGCGCATGGTCGAGAACTACGGGCTCGATACGGTGCGCGCTTACATGCAGCACGTGCAAGACAACGCCGAAGAATGCGTGCGCCGCGTCATCGCCGTTCTGAAAGACAGCGAGTTCACCCTAGAAATGGACAACGGCGCGAAAATCCAAATCACCATCCGCGTGAACCACGCACAGCGCAGCGCCACCATCGACTTTACCGGCACCAGCGAGCAGCAAGACAACAACTTCAACGCCCCGCGCGCGGTCACTATGGCGGCCGTGCTCTACGTCTTCCGCTGCATGGTCGCCGACGACATCCCGCTCAACGCCGGTTGCTTGAAGCCGCTCGAAATCATTGTCCCCGAAGGCTGCATGCTGAATCCGCGCTACCCCGCGGCAGTCGTCGCCGGCAATGTCGAAACCTCGCAGTGCATCACCAACGCCTTGTTCGGCGCGCTCGGCGTAATGGCTGCCTCATGCGGCACCATGAGCAACTTCACCTTCGGCAACGACAAATATCAGTACTACGAAACCATCGCCGGCGGCAGCGGCGCTGGCCCGACCTTCGACGGCACCGATGTCGTACAAACCCACATGACTAACTCGCGCTTAACCGACCCCGAGGTGTTGGAGTTTCGCTTTCCGGTGCGGCTCGAAAGTTACGCGATACGAGAAAGCAGCGGCGGCGCGGGCAAATATCGCGGCGGCAACGGCGGCGTGCGGCGCATAAGGTTTCTGGAGCCGATGACGGCGGCAATATTGTCGGGCAACCGGCGCGTCGCGCCGTTTGGAATAAATAGTGGCGCGCCAGGCAAACCTGGGCACAACTACGTTCAGCGCGCCGATGGGTCGGTCGTCGAACTGAGCGCGTGCGGCGAGATATCGATGGAAGCCGATGACGAGTTCATTGTCGAAACGCCCGGCGGCGGCGGGTTTGGCTAGCTCGGCGCAAGGCTTTCGGGTTGCAAATCCCCACCTATGTGTCACAATGTGTCTCATGAAAACTATCTCGTTACGCGAATTGCATGAAAGCACCGGCGCGTGGGTGCGCGAAGCGGCGCGCGTGGGCACTCTGGTGATTACCGACCGCGGCAAACCCATTGCGCGCCTAGAAGCGGTAAACGCCGACTTGCCGGCTAATCCGTTCCTAACCCGTAAGCTGAGGCCGGGCTACGTCAAGCTGCGCGGCAGGCTCGGTGGCGGCACCGATAGCACGCTGATCGTTTCCGCGGACCGGGACGCGAAGTAGGCACGTGCAAGACGTGACCTATTTCGATTCCGCCTACCTAGCAAAGTACTACCTGGACGAACCGGAGAGCGACGCTGTGCGCGCATTGGCAGAGCGCTTAGGCAGAGTATGTTGCAGCGCTTTTGGCAGGCTCGAAGTGGCGAGCGTGTTTCACCGCAAGTGGCGCGAAGGCGCGTTCGGCGAAGCGGCCTACAGAGAGCTGCGCGCTCAGCTTGACGACGATTGCGCCGCGCAGCTATGGACTTGGCTGCCCGTCAGCGCAGCACTGATCGAAGCAGCGAGCAAGGCGCTACAGCGACTACCCAAGACAACTTTCCTGCGCTCAGCCGACGCGCTGCACCTTGTATCCGCCCAAGAACACGGTTTGCGCGAAATCTACTCGAACGATCGCCACCTGCTCGCTGCGGCGAGACATTTCCACGTGAAGGCTCTAAGCGTTTAACCGCTATCACGGGCAACCGGCGCGCCGCACCGTTTAGTTCAATGGCGACGCCTTCCATCACCCCACTCGGACCTTTCACGCAGCGTTGGTTTTTTGGGCATCGCGTTCGCGACCACAGAGCAGATCGAACATCGCACTTAGCATGAACCCGGTTCCTCCAACCTGTCGGTCGTTTGATGCCTAGTCTTGGTTTTCTGCAATTCTGAGAGAATGCTTTCAAGCAGTGGCAACATGTGCGGCAACCGCCGAGTCTTGATCAAGAAGTTCCACAGCGGCTCAAATTTCTTCCAGCCCGCCGCGTACGCGAAATGCTTGAGCTGATGCTTCACGCCCACGTGCGATAGCGCGCCGCGCGCGATGTTGAACCAAGTGTAAAATTCGCGGTAGGCACGGTCATAGCCGGTCTTAAGTTTGTCGGGCGTCAGCCGCGCCGGCTTGAACACCACTTGCCGTGTGTCATAGCGCGACCAATCGGAATGCAGCAAACGCCCAGCCGCGTGCATGCGCTGGTACAGCGCTGTACCCGGATACGGCGTCAGGATGTGAAACGTCGCGGTGGTTATGCCTTGCCGCACCGCCCACTCAACGGTGCGCTCGAACACATCCGGTCCATCATCATCCATGCCGAAGACGAAGCTGCCGTTGATCATGATGCCTAAGCTGTGCAGGCGCGCAATCGCTTCGGCATAGCTACGCCGTAGATTCTGCTTTTTGTTGCTGGCGCGCAGATTGTCCTGGCTCAGCGTCTCAAAACCAACGAACAAACTCCGCAGCCCGGCTTGCGCGGCGCACTCGATCAGGTCGCCGCGCAAAATCGAATCCACCGTTGCCGCCGCCTGCCATACGCGGTTCATGCCGCGCATGCCGTCGAACAGCGCGCGCGCAAAGCGGGCGTTGCCGAGCAGGTGATCATCGAGGAAGTAGAGATGCCGTCCGGGCAGGCGCTCGATTTCGGCGAGCGCCGCGTCGACGCGCTGCGTATAGAAGCCGCGTCCGCCTTCGAAGAACGCGTCCTTGTAGCAGAAGTCGCAATGATGCGGACAGCCGCGGCTGACGACGATCGAATTCGGCACCAGATACAATTCACGCTTGATCAAATCGCGCCGCACCGGAGGCACATGATCGAGCGTGCGCACGGGCGAAGTGTAGCGGCGCTTCGGCCGGCCGTCGCGCAGATCGCACAGGAATTGAGGGAACGTCTCTTCGCCTGGCCCCAGAAAGATGCTGTCCGCATGCGCCGCCGCCTCGTCCGGCATCGACGTCACGTGCAGACCGCCCAGCGCGACGTAGCAACCGCGCACGCGGTATTGATCGGCAATTGCATACGCGCGATACGCGTTGGTGATGTAAACCTGAATGACGACGAGATCGGGTTCGTCGTCGGTTCGCAGAGTCTCGACGTGCTCATCGATGAGATCCACCGCGTCATCTACCGCAAGGTACGCGGCAAGTGTGGCTAATCCCAGAGGCGGAAACAGCGAGTACTTGATCGGACGCCAGAATGGACTCTTCGCTTCCAGCAACGCCGGCAGAATAAATTTGACTTTCAAGACGGTGCCGCCGAAGTTCGCGCAGCGAATGGAAATTTCGATACAGCCAGCTTAGCGAGCAACGAAGCCACGCCGGTGAACGGGAGAAGAAACAGGCATGAAGTTTCTGTGAAGCGCGGAGAAAGCGTTTGATCATGACAAGCTCAATTTCCCCGCCCCCGTAAAGGCATCAGTAGAGGCGGGATTCGTCCGAAATGGCGTTGCAACCAGACTTCGTCAAGTTCAACAGGCTTTCCATTTCTTGGATATACCCTGGGGTAAGCCCCATGTAGAACTAATATCCTAAGCCCATTCCCAGCTTATACTAGCCACCCCTCTTACTTCGCACACGTTTTCCCGACCAAAATAAGAGTCGGAAAAGTCACGTACAACTCGCCGTCGACATAGCGTGGTTTCATCCCGATGCAATCCGCGCCGACGTCGCCGCGATAGATCTCCATCAGTTTCTCCGTGTCTCCGGGCAACGGAAACGAACGTGCTAGCAAACTCGCAGCCGTCACCTTCCACGCGTAGATCAACTCGCGCTGCACCTTTAGTCCAGCATCAAGCGCTAGCTGCCTTAGCGCCTGCTGCGTCAGCGCATAGGTATGCGACGGATCACGCATGCGCTCTGCGGCGTTGAACGCTTCGGCTTGGTGTGGCGCGGGAGCGGAATCGATAACGACGACGCGCCCGCCGGATGCGCACACGCGCGCCATCTCCGCCAGCACCTCTCGCGGGTCACGCACGTGGTGGAAAGCGTAGCGCGACACAACCAAAGAGAAAACGCTCCGTCAGCGAACGGCAGTGCGCGGCATCGCCCTGCTGCCAGGTCATATTGGTGAGTTGCTTCTCGGTTTGCAACTGCCGCGCCTGCTGCAGCATCTGCGGCGTCAAATCGATGCCCGTGACCTGCTGCGCGACTTCGGCGAACGCGCACGCGAGCACACCCGGCCCACAGGCGACATCGAGCACGGTGTCGCGCGGCTGCACGCCTGAAGTTTCGAGGGCAAGGCGCAGCGCGCCGTGCGCCGTTCGATGGCTCGCTTGAAACGCGTGCGCCTGTCGCGTGAACTGATAAGGCAAAAATGGGGCCGCGCTCGATTATTTCTGAGGTTCGAAGGTCGACACAAAATGTCTCTCTGAGATTCGGTCCAGGGCAATTTCTCAGCGGCCACCCAGGCAACTTCCCGGTGCAATGCTCCTCGGCTACCGTGTCCATCATTACTCGAGGCAGCGCTACCCCGGCAGCACGCACGGGATCGACTGCCGGCTGTGGCGGCGATAGATGCGGAAATCGCTGTCCGTGCTCAACAAAACCGGATCGGCAAGCGTTTCGCTCATGCGCACCAAGCACGCGTCTGCGAGACTCATCGGCACGCTCGCATACTTGTCCATGAGCTTCAGCGGCCGCTCCAAATCTTCCCGCAAGTCATATGCGGGTATCGCCGCGCGCCGCCGTAACAGCGCGCTGAGGGCGCCTCTGCCGGGCACACCCAGAAGGTGGAAAGCTTCCGACAACACCGCGTCGCACGTGTTCCAAGGCGGTGGAAAAAGTTCAGCCTGCGCGGCGGCCCAGGCGTGGTAAGCGTCCTGCCGGCTGAGCAAGGCGACCAGAAATCCAGCGTCAGCCAGTACGCTTGCGGCCATAGCCTGTGGACTTCAGATAATGTTTCTTGCGCTTGCTCAGGTCAGACGGCAGACCTTGCACGGAGCCGATCAGATCCGTGATCGCGTCGAGCGCCGCGGGGCGAGGGCGCGCGGATCGAGGGCTGGCAGTGAGGCGTTCGCGAACGACATCGGATTTGGAAAGCTTGCGGCGCCGCGACTCGGCTTGAACTTCAGCGGCCAGTGCATCGGGCAGACGAACAGTCAAAGTTTTCATGACGCGACTGTAATACGAGGATGCCAGATAGGCAAGACAGCCGACGGAGCGAAGCTGCTTTTCCCGCAAGGTCTTGGTGTACCTCAATTCGGACAGAATGCCTTCCAGCAGCGGTAACCGCGGCACCGCCCGCGGCGCGTGTTCATACTGGCGAATGGATATGAATAACAATCAAACCGGACGGGATTTACAAAACAATACTACCCGCCCTCACTGTTTCCCGCCCACCAAAATCATGGTCGGAAACGTCACGTACAACTCACCCTCGATGTAGCGCGCGTTCATGCCGATGCGATCAACGCCGACATCGCCGCGATACAACTCAAGCAGCTTTTCCGCATCGCCCGGCAGCGGAAACGAGCGCTCCAGCAAACTCGGCACCGTGACCTCCCAAGCGTAGATTAGCTCGCGCTGCGGCTTGAGCCCGACGTCCAAAGCGAGTTGCTTTAGCGCATCCGGCGTCAGCGCGCGCGTGTGCGACGGATCGCGCATACGCTCGGCGGCGTTGAACGTTTGCGCATGCGCTGGCGCGGGTGCGGAATCGATGACGACCACGCGGCCGCCGCCCGCGCATACACGCGCCATCTCGGCAAGCACCACGCGCGGCTCCAACACATGATGAAACGCATAGCGCGAAACGACCAGCGAGAACGCACCGTCGTCGAACGGCAGTTGCGTCACATCGCCTTGCCGCCAAGTGATGTTCGCCAAGCGCTTCTCGGCTTGCAGCTTGCGAGCTTGTTCCAACATCGTCGGCGTGATGTCGATGCCCGTGACGTGCTGCGCGACTTCGGCGAACGCGCACGCGAGCACACCCGGACCGCAGGCGGCATCGAGCACGGTCTCGCGCGCCTGCACTCCTGCGGTTTCGAGGGCGAGGCGCAGCGCGCCTTGCGCAGTTCGGTGACTTGTCTGGAACGCGTGCGCCTGTCGCGTGAACTGATCGAGAATCTGCGCTTGGTGCGCGGCATTGTCGTTCATGCGAAGCCTGCTGCTCCTTTTCTCAGTCGAAGGCGTCCGTCGTGCCTTTGCACGGCTCAAGCAAGCGGCGATCCGGCAGCTTGCGCCGAACCATGACGGCACGTTGCCCGCTCAAATTCTGCTTCACTCCGGTTTCTTCGTCGCTAACAGCGTAAACCCTTCCCCGATCAGTGAACGGTCGATCGGCCCATTGAACCCCGCACCACGCAACAAAGTCTCCTGCTCTTCGCGCGTCGGGATCACGTTGCCCCACAGCAACTCCTCGAAACCGGTATGCAGCGGGAACATGAATTCCGGCTGCCGCGCTTGTTCGAGGGTCGACGGATAAGTTTCGTCGACGATCACCATCCAACCGCCCGGCTTGAGCGCACGCGCCGCGTCGCGCACGACTTGCGGCCGGATATCGACGCCGATTTCGTGCAGCACTTCGACCATCACCACTGCGTCGAAGCTGGCCATGGGTAGTTGCGCGAGATCGCTGCGCTTCGCTTCGACGCGCTCGCTTAGGCCGGCTGCGGCAATATGCTGCTGCGCAGTGGCCAAGCTCTGCGCGTCGATATCGACGCCGACCACACGAGCGGCCGGAAAACTCTTGCCGATCTGCACCAAGCAATTGCCGGTGCCGCAACCGATCTCGAGCACGCTGCCGCCTTGCGCGAGCCGCTGCGACAATCCAGGCAACTCGGGCAAGATCTTCTTGGCGGTGAGCACCTGCAATCCCCAAGTCGCGCTTGCCACGGCAAGATTGAACGCATCGCCGCGGCCCTGAAACGGCACATACTTGCCGGTGCGGAACGCTTCCAGGCAGTGTATAAAATCGCCTGCAGCCACTTCGGTGCCGAGCTGCACATAGCCGCCCAGATAGCGCGGATGGGAAGGCGCGGCGAGTATCGAATCATAAAACTGCGCCAGTGCGTAGCCCTCCTCCTGCGCCTCGAGCAACGCCATGCCGTACGCCGTCATGCACCAGCGCTCCACGTAAGGCACCTGCAATCCGAGTTGCTCGGCAAGTTGGCGTGCAGTTGCGCCCGGACGTTCTGCGAGCGCTTTAAACAAACCTAGCTGCACGCCGAGGTGAATCAAATAAATGGTGTTGAAACCACGGCGCCATTCAAAGATTCGCGCGGCTTGGCTGTCGGCGGTGACTGCGGCGTTTGAGCTGGTCATGGCATGGGCAATGAGCGTTGATTCAGATCAATGAACGGCGCCGGCAAAAACCTATGCTGGCGCATCTTGTTATGAAGGAGAGCGTACATGAAGCGGACCGGCAGCGCACGCAGTTATGCTCTTTGCATCATCGTGGCCACGAGTGTCGGCAGCGTGCAAGCCCAAGCCGGCTCTATCGACTGCTCCGGAACCAAGAAGTCAAAATCCGCGCCCTACCTGGAGAAGATTCTGCCGGGCGACCAGACGGATCACGAGATGCGGCAAGCGATACGCGCTCACGTCATCTCATCGCGCTCGGAAGATTTCGACGGTAGCGAGCAGACGGCCTATGCTCATGAAGACAGAGCCGGTCCCAGAAAATAGGACATAGGGATAAGTGAAGATTCTGCTCTAATGG
>CADEHE010000034.1 GCA_902826775.1 uncultured Pseudomonadota bacterium
GGTGTCGTTCCACACGAAGTTACCGATACGGCCGGCGCACGGCTGGTTGAAGCCGAAGTCAACAGTTGGGTTGCTGCTGTTGTCGTTCGGCAGATTCACCACAACACCACTGCCGTCGGAATCCTTGGTGTCATCGGCGCCTTGGTTGACCGGAGAAGGTGTGGAGCCGGCGGGCGTGTCGACCTCGACGCGGTAATTGCCTTGGCACAGCCCGTTGAACTGATATGCGCCGCTGCCGTCCGTGGTCTTGGTGTCGATAGTTGCACCAGTGGCCGGGTTGACCAAGCGCACCGTTGCACCGCTGATTCCTGCTTCACCCGCATCTTGAATGCCGTTGCGGTTGGTATCGTTCCAAACGAAGTCGCCGATCGTGCCCGAGCATGGACGATTGAAGCCGCTGTCGATGGTCGGATCGTCGGTGTTGTCATTCGGGAGCGTCACGCTCGGCGTGAGACCGTCGCTGTCCTTCGCATCGTCGCCGCCTTGGTTAGCAGACGAGGGCACGAATCCAGCAGGCGTCGCGAACGTCACCGTGTAGGTGCCTGAGCACAAACCCGTGAACGCATACGAACCATCGGCAGCCGTGGTCGTGCTCGCGCTCGCCGTGCCGCTCAGCGTAACACTCACGCTGCCGATACCGGCTTCGCCCGCGTCTTGCAGACCGTTGCGGTTGCTGTCGTTCCACACGAAGTCGCCGATGCGTCCCGTGCACGGTGCGATGTAGCCCGCGTCTATGGTCGAGTCACTGGCGTTATCGTTCGGCAGCGTTACGTTGGTCGCGGGCGCATTGCTGTCCTTGGTCGGATCGCCGCCCTGACCGGCTGCGGAAGGCGTCAGCCCGGCTGGCGTGGTGAACTCGACCGTGTAGGCGCCTGCGCACAAGCCGGTGAATTGATACTCGCCGTTGGCGCCAGTAACGCGCGTGGCGACGACGCTCGCACCTTGCTTCAGGGTGACGGTCACGCCCGGGATACCGGCTTCACCAGCGTCCTGGATACCGTTGCGGTTCGCATCGCTCCACACGAAATCGCCGATGGTGCCACTGCACGGGGTGTTGTAGCCAAAGTCGATGGTGAGATCCTGGCCATTGGTGCCGACCAGGGTGACATTGGACGGATCGGGATTGCTGTCGGTGCCCGCGTCACCCGCGCCGGTCGGCGAAGGCGCGAAGCCGCCGCCCGGAGGCGTGACGTCGACGCGATAGCTGCCCGCGCACAGATTGGTGAACTCGTACTCACCGTTAGCACCGGTTACTTTGCTTGCGATTAGCGCATTGGTGGTGCCGTTGAGCAGCGTCACCGTTACGCCCGGGATGCCGGACTCGCCCGCATCTTGAATGCCGTTGCGGTTGGCATCGTTCCAGACAAAGTTACCGATGCGGCCGGTGCAGAATGTATAGCCGAAGTCGATGGTCGGATCGCTGCTATTGTTCGTCGGCAGATTCACCGTCGTCGGATTCGGATTGCTATCGGTTTGCGGCGTGCCTGCACCGGTGGGTGAAGGCGCGGAATTCGCCGGCGGCTCGGATTCAACAACATAGCTGCCCGCGCACAAACCGTTGAAGCTGTAACGACCGTCAGCGCCGGTGGTATCGGTTGCGATGACCGCGTTGGTCGCCGGATTGCGCAGATTGACGATCACACCCGAAATCCCCGCTTCGCCCGCGTCTTGGATGCCGTTGGCGTTGGTGTCACTGAAGATGAAGTCGCCGATGCTGCCTTGACACGGCGGTGTGTAGCCGAAATCGATGGTCGGATCTTTCGTCGCGTCCGTGGCCAACGTGACCGAGGCGGGGTTTGGATTGCTATCCAAGGCCGCGTTGCCACCCAGGCCGGTGCCGCTCGGAGTAAACCCCGGGGGCAGTGTGGCGGTGTCGACCGTTACCGAGTAGGAGCCTGCGCACAGACCTGCGAACTTATACGCGCCAGCGCCCGAAGTACTCGCGGTTTGGAGCAATGTGCCGAAGCTATCGCGCAGCGTCACACTAATGCCGCTGATGCCGGCTTCGCCCGCGTCTTGCACACCGTTGCCGTTGGCGTCATTCCAAATAAAGTCACCGATCTCGCCTGAGCACGGCGTGTTGTAGCCAAAGTCGATGCTCTGGTCGCTGCTGTTGTCCGCAGCGAGCACGATCGGCGTCGCAGGATTCGGATTTGAGTCCGCGGCGCGATCAGCACCTTGATTGGTCGGCGAAGCAACGAAGCCAGCTGGCAGGGTCGTGGTGTCCACGCGTACTTCATAGGAGCCCGCACACAGGCCGGTGAACTCGTAGGCGCCACCGCCGCCGTTGGTGATCGCGGTGCCCACTTGCACGCCACCACGCAACAAGGTCAAGCGCACGCCGTTGAGGCCGGGCTCGCCTGCTTCTTGAATGCCGTTACGGTTGGTGTCGTTCCACAAGAAGTTGCCGATACGGCCAGAGCACGGTGTTTGGTAACCGAAGTCGACCGTTGCGTCGACGCTGTTATCGGTCGCCAGCACGACGGCCGCAGGGCTGCCGTTGCTGTCTGTGGCGGGGTTGCCGCTAGCTTGCGATGGCGAAGGTTGCACGCCCGGGGGCAAGGTTGCGGGGTCGACCTCGACCGAGTAGCTGCCGGCGCACAAGCCGGTAAATTGATAGTAACCGGCTTGACCCAACGGGCCGGCACCGGTGACCTTGGTTTGAACAACGTTGCCGGCGCTGTCGCGCAGGCGCACGGTAACACCGTCTATGCCGGCTTCGCCGGGATCTTGCACACCGTCGCGATCGCCGTCGTTCCAGACGAAATCGCCAATCGCGCCAGTGCATTGTTGAATCGGGTCGATCGGGCCCAAATTGCCCTTCACTTTGCCGGAGAAGCTATTGATGAACGACCCGGTGAAAGTGGAATTCTCCGATGTCACGGAAATACCGACATCCTTGCCGGCGAACTGCGGCGCCATGGCACCGCCCGTGACCCGGAAGCGGAAATCGTAAAAATCGATCGTGCCGCTCAGGTTTGCCGAGCCAAACTGGACGATCTCACCGGTCAGCAGGACTCCGCTTAACCCGTTGACGCTGCCTGTAACCACTAGGTCGTCGCCCGCGACGCCCGAGACGATCTGGCCGCTGCCGTCCAAAATCATGTTGATCGACATAGCCGCAGGCGGCGTTACCGGAATGCGCGCGGCGCCACCCGGGAACAGCGTCGATAGCGGCGTGGCCTGAATAGAGAACTGTCCGGTCGACGAGTTATAACTAGTCGTGCCGGTATTGTTGAACAACGTATTCGGGTTGCCTGGCGCCACGCCCAGCAACGCGGCGTTCGATAACGCTGCCGTAAGGCTAAGCCCGGCACCGACAATGGCTGACTTAAGAAAGGATCGCATGTTTAACCCCCGTGTGAATGGGCGGCGAGCAACGCTGGTACGTTGTCGACCATGTTCTTGGTGATTCGCGGATGAATAGCTTTCTCGCGCTCTACAACTGCAAGGCGCGTTACTCCGCACGCGCAGCCGTTACGCGGCCACGCGTGCGAGGAAGCTAGGAATTAACTGCGGCTGAAGCGGCGGCCGAACGCCAGGCAACCCAGGCCCAGAAGAGCTAGGGTCGCGGGTTCAGGCACTTGTGCCGGCGGAATGCGGGCGTTGTTGGTGTTCCCGTTCGCACGGAAACCAACGGCACCCGTCGTCGGAATCAAACCATTGGGCGCAGTCCACTGAATGCCCATCTGACTGCCGATACCGAGTGCGGCGTTGCTGGTGGTCAAATTGACTAGAAACTCCAACGTTGCCGGCCCGCCGGCGGCACCCCACGTGCCGCTCGGGTTATCCCAACCAAACGACGCGATGCTACCTTGCAGCAGAGTAATCACACCTGCTCCAAGATCGCCCGTTAGGGAGAAGCTGTTTGCAGCCGCCGTTTGCTGGCCGCTGCCATTTACGCCAAGACTGAGGGAGTAAGTGGCGTTGGTGATAGCAACGCCGCCACTATGGCTAATGGTATCGGGCGGTGCACCACCGGCAAGCTGCAGGACACTGCCGTTCCAGCTGGCGTCGACGCCCGAAAACAGAATGTCCGGCGTGCCGAGCGTTAAGTTTAGCGGTGCTGCTTGTGTGGCAAGCGAAACTGCAAATAGCAAAGATGCGCAACCCCATTGGCGCACCAGTTTGGCGACAGCGGTCATTATCAACTCCTTGTTTGCGGTTTGGTTTATCTGTTGTTATGCGCGCTTGCTTTGAACCGGCTGTTCTCGTCGTTTTGCCAGATCTGTGCCCTGCTGAGCACGCGTGCTTGCAGTAGATCTGAGCAACTCCCGTGCCTATCCCGTAACTCTTTGTTCTATATTGATAATTAGCCCATGCCATCGAATCGAATGTAAATCCAATCGACAGTGCACATAGCTAACCTCAATTCTCATATAAATGACGCATTTAATTGTTTTAATGCGCTTATCACGCACCTTCTCCGCCCCAGATGACGGCTTCATAGCCCGATCAGACTACTCCGGTGTGTAATAGCGATCGACACGCGAGTTGGCATATACAGGCTCCAGGATCAGTCTAAGAGTCAATAGGAATGGCGTGGTCTGGCTCATCGAGGGTGGGGTTTCCAAAGCAAGCGGTTCCAATTGCACATACATCTCAGTCGCATTAGCGACGAGGGGTCGGGGTAGGACCCTACTCGATGCGCAAGCGCTCCATGCGGTAACGCAGGGCCCTGAATGTAATGCCGAGCAGCTTTGCCGCCGCTGTCTTGTTAAAGCGCGTTTTTTCCAGCGCTTTCATGATCGCCTGCTTTTCCACGCGATCCAGGTAGTCTTGCAGGTTGGGCGGGTGATCGCCTTCGGCCTCGGGGGCTGGCCCCTCCAACTTCATCGGCGCATCTGCCAGGTAAAGGTCACCGCGCCGGATTTGCTCGCCGGCACACAGAGCGAGCGCACGTTCCAGAATGTTCTCCAGTTCGCGTACATTGCCGGGGAAATCGTATTGCTGAAGCGCATCCTCCGCGTCTTTGGCGATTTCCGGGGCCTCGGTGCTAGCCTCGCCAGCCAGGCGTTGCAGCAGGGCACGGGCGATGCGCGGAATGTCATCCGGCATCTCGCGCAGCGACGGCATCTTGAGCTCGATCACGTTCAGCCGATAGTACAAATCCTGGCGGAACTGCCCGCTTTGTACCAATTCACCCAAATTCTTGTGCGTCGCGCTGATGATGCGCACGTCGACGTGCTCTTCGTTAGTGTCGCCGACTTTGCGCACCTTTTTCTCTTGGATCACGCGCAACAGCTTGACCTGCATGGCCAGCGGCAGATCTGCCACCTCATCGAGAAACAGAGTGCCCCCGCGTGCGGCCTGGAAGAAACCGTCGCGATCCGCGTTGGCGCCGGTGAACGCGCCCTTCTTGTAGCCGAAGAATTCGCTCTCCATCAGATTCTCGGGGATCGCGCCACAGTTGACGCCTACGAATGGGCCTTCCGCACGCGCGCTGCCGGCATGGATCATTCGCGCCGCAACCTCCTTGCCGGAGCCCGATTCGCCGGTGATGTACACCGGCGCCTGGCTGCGGGCCAACTTTTCGATCATCTCGCGCGCCTGGCGGATCATCTTCGAATCGCCGATCAGCGTCGGCGCATCGCCGCTCGCCGCGCGCGGCTCGGCGGCTTTTTTCTCACCGCCGGGTTGCGGCAACTTCAGCGCCGCCTTGACCAGATCGCGCAATTGGTTGACCGCGATCGGCTTTGCCAGATAGTCGAACGCCCCGGCTTTTAGCGCCGCCACGGCGTTTTCCGTGCTGCCATAGGCGGTGATCACCGCCACCGGCAGACCCGGATAGCTCTTCGAAATATGCGCGAGCAGGTCGAGACCGGTTTCATCCGGCAAGCGCATGTCGGTCAGGCATAGATCGAAGGCCTGCTGCTCCAGCACCCGCTTCGCCTCGCCCACTGCGCCGGCGGTCTTGGTCTCCAGCCCCATACGCTGCAGCGTCAGCTCCAGCAAGTCGCGGATATCGGCCTCATCATCGACTACCAAAACATAGCGCTTGCTCATGCCGGGCCTCTTAGCAGAATGCGAAACTGCCCGCCCGGCGCAACGTCGACGTAATCCAAGAAGGCGCTATTCGCCTCGCACAGTTCCCGCGCAATGTATAACCCGAGCCCGGTACCTTGGTTGGCGGTGGTGAAAAACGGCTCAAATAGCTGATGGCGCTGTTCCGGATCGACGCCGGGGCCATCATCGATGATGTCGAGTTGCCGATAGTCGTGCATGGGTGCCTGGGTAAGACAAAAGCGCACGCTGCCGCGTTGTTTCTGCCCGTGGCGATAGGCGTTGCGCGTAAGGTTCCACAATACCTGATGCAGGTGGTTGCGGTCAAAAAACCATGGTAATTCGGAATCAATCTCTAGCGAGAAGACATCGCGCTCGACCTTCTCCACATGGCAAAAATCATCGACAAATGTGTTCAGATACGAAACCGGGTCGATCACTTCCGCTTGCGCGCGATCGCGCCGGTTCAGTTGCAGCACTTCCTGCACCATGCGATCCAGGCGCACCGCGTTGTCGCGAATAATGCGTAGCATGCGCTGCTCGATTTCCGTGCGCTCGCCCTCCTCGCCCAACAACTCGGCTGCGTGGCTGATGGCGGAGAGCGGATTGCGGATTTCGTGCGCAATATTGGCGGTCAAGCGGCCGAGCGCCGCAAGCTTGATCTGCCGCGCTTCCGCTTGCTCTTCCCCAATATCTTCTAGGAACACCAAGGTGCCGGCCTTGGGCGCGTTCTCGATGGGGACGTAGCGCAGGCGGATCGGCGCCGCCGTCACCGGCGAGCGCATGTCCGTCACCGCGGTAGTGGGGTCGCGCCGCCAACTGGATAACCAACCCGCCAGTTCGGGCGAATACTCCTGCAACCGCGGCATGCTCGCGCCCAGCGGCATCGGGCCAAGCAGCGCCTCGGTGCGCTCGTTGTAGGTGCGCACGCGGTAATCGCTGTCCACAACCAGCACGCCGTCTTTCATGTCGCGAATGACCAACTGGTTAACCTGGGACAAATTCGCCAGGTCGACGCCGCGCTGCGCTGCCAGACGCTCGCTATCTTGCGCGTAACGCGCCAGCAGGAAAGCAAGGGCGGCAACGGCGAAGTAGCCGACCGACATCAGTGCGGCTTGCAGGAAATTGTGCTGATCGCCGAGGCGCATAAAACGCCAGACGTCCTCGCCCAACACCGCGATGGTGGCCAACGCGGCATACAGAAACGCATAGCGTCCGCGGCTAATTAGACCTGCGGCCGCCAGCGACACCAGCAGCATCAAGCCCAGGCCGCTTTCGACCCCGCCGCTGGTGTGCATCAACCCGAGGATGCAGATGATATCGACCAGCACGTGCGCGGTGATCTGCCACTGGAACTGCGGCTTGCGCCACAAGATTCCGATCGCGAACAGCACACTCGCGGCGGCGTACGCCGCGCACACGGCCATGTACAGGCCAGGCCCCTCGACACCGAGATCGACTACGCCGGCGAAACGCCACGCCAGCGCCCAAAACACCAGCGCCGAAATCAGCCGGTAAATGTTGAAATAGCTCAGCGTGCGCCAATGCGCATCCGTGATCGCCGGAGCACTTGCGCGCGTTTCAGCAGCAGCGGCTGCAATGGAATTCGGCACGGGAATTGGGTAGGGCGCTATTTGAAATGCACCAAGCGATGCTCTTCGCTGCAGAAAAACTTGCTGCGGCTCAATATGCTCTCACTGCGCGGCACGTGCACGCCGCATTGCGCGCAGCGCACCATGGTGTTGGCCATGTCGTCGTTCGCCGGGTCCGGCGCGCGAACTTGCTGTTTGGACTGCGCGCCACGCAGATAGCTCTTCAGCACAAACAGCACCACCAGCACAACGATGACCAACACGACAAACTTGAGCACTGCCTATTCCTTTCGCGCGACTGCAGCGCGCAGCATAAGCGGCTCGATGCGTTGCCGCAATATCATCGGGCCGCGGCGCGCTGCGCCGCTTCGATAGTGTTGGCCAGCAACATCGTGATGGTCATGGGGCCGACACCGCCCGGCACCGGGGAAATGTAACCGGCCACCTCGCGCACCGCCTCGAAATCAACATCTCCGACCAAGCGCCCGTCCGCGCCGCGGTTAGTGCCGACATCGATGACCACCGCCCCCGGCTTCACCATCGCAGCGCTCACGAGTTTCGGTTTTCCTGCAGCAACAACTAATACATCAGCCAGTAGCGTGTGCTGAGCCAGATTGGTCGTCTTTGAAGTACAGATACTCACCGTTGCATCTTTGGCCAACAGCATCAAGGCCATGGGCTTACCGACGATATTGCTGCGCCCCACCACGACCGCGTCCTTGCCGGCAAGCGCGATCGAGTGATGTTCCAGCATGCGCATCACGCCAAACGGTGTGCAAGGCGGAAACAGCGCGCGCCCTGCCACTAGCGCTCCAAGGTTATGCAGCCCAAAACCGTCGACGTCCTTCTCCGCAGCTATCGCCTCCACAACAGCGGCCGCATCAATGTGCTTTGGCAACGGTAGTTGCACTAAGATGCCGTGCGTGGCGTGATCGGCGTTAAGGCGCGCGATTTGCTCGAGCAGCGTTTGCTGCGTCGTAGTTGCAGGTAAGGTTAATACTTCCGAGCGCAAGCCAAGCTCCGCGCAGGCGCGCGCCTTGTTGCGCACGTAGATCTGGGAAGCTGGGTCCTCGCCCACCAATATCACGGCCAAGCCGGGCGTGACGCCGCGCGCCACCAGGGCGCCGGCGCGCTGCTTCAGCAGCACGCGCTCGCTGCGCGCGATGGCATTACCGTCGATCAGGATGGCAGGCATTACCGGATTAGTGTTTGCGGCTTTTTACTTTTCGGCGCGCCACGGCACAATGCTGTGCGCGAAATATCATGGTTGGTCGGGGTGAGAGGATTTGAACCTCCGACACCTGCGTCCCGAACGCAGTACTCTACCAGGCTGAGCTACACCCCGA
>CADEHE010000035.1 GCA_902826775.1 uncultured Pseudomonadota bacterium
AATCCTAACCCCATCCTCTACTTCTGATTGGCTCAAAAAAACGAGGAGGCTTCATGGCGACTACTACATCTCGAAAGCACGTTTCAATGAGCTCAAGAGCTGCGCTGTCGAGGCGGGTGATATTTTGTTGAGCCTGGTCGGAACCGCTGGGCGCATTCTAGTAATTCCAGTAGGAGCTCCTGAAGGCGTTATAAATCCGCGTTTGGTCCGCTTTTCGTTTGACAGGGACGCAGTTTCTGCAGACTTCTTCAAGTTTCTTTTTGAGACCGAAGCGTATCAAGCGTTGCTATCTAGAAATGCGCAAGGTGGCACGATGGGAGTACTGAACGCCACTCTGCTTCGGCCAATCAAAATTCCGTTACCCCCGCTTAACGAACAAAAAGCCATCGCCGAGGCGTTGAGCGATGCGGATGCCCTTATCGAATCGCTGGAGCAACTCCTCGCCAAGAAGCGCAACATCAAACAAGGCGCCATGCAGGAATTGCTCACCGGCAAGAAGCGCCTGCCGGGATTTAGTGGGAGGGGACTCAAGAATAGTGGAATCGGTGAGATCCCTCATGATTGGACGGTTGTTGAGATTGGCAAAATTGCGGGCGTAAAAACCGGGCCCTTTGGATCGTCATTGCATGAACGAGACTATGTTGACCACGGCACGCCGATTATTACCGTGGAGCATTTGGGCGAACGAGGTGTCGTTCATACCAATTTACCAATGGTCTCGAATGCAGATAGGGAGCGGCTCAGCGCATACTCGCTTGAGGCGGGCGATATTGTCTTTAGCCGTGTTGGCTCGGTCGATCGAAATGCACGTGTTTCCGAGGCGGAAAACGGCTGGCTATTTTCTGGCCGCCTCTTGCGGCTGCGGAAACTGGACGGCAGCGTGGACACGCGCTATCTGAGCTATCACTTTTGCTTTGAGCCATTCAAGCAGCGGGTCAGAGCTTTGGCTGTTGGACAAACGATGGCGTCACTCAACACTCAAATTCTGAGAAGCGTGCTGATCATTCTGCCTCCTCTAAGCGAACAAATCGCCATCTCCGCCATCCTCTTCGAGATGGACGACGAAATCACCACCCTAGAACAAGAACTCACCAAAGCCCGCCAAATCAAGCAAGGCATGATGCAAGAACTGCTCACCGGACGGGTACGCTTGATATGAAAAGCTACTTCCGCATCATGCTTGGCCGCAAGAGCGTTCACGCGGCGGAATGTCTGGCCGGAGGGTTTATCGGTACCGACTTCGGTATTCACGAGGATTTGAGCCGGAAACTGCCCGAGGAGTGGCGGGCGTTCAACAAGCAATTCATCCCGGTTTTTCTCGCCAAGAATCCGGAGAAGACCAAGGTCAGCGCCGGATTGGCGTGCGGCGCGTTGTGGACTGTCTCCAAAGGAATCAAGAAAGGCGATGTCGTCCTTTGCCCCGATGGCACCGGCTCATATCGTGTGGGCGAAGTCTTGGGCGACTACTACTACGCGAGCGGCCAGATCCTGCCGCATCGGCGCAAGGTGCAGTGGCTAGAGACCGCGATTGCGCGCACCGCGATGAGCGAGGCGTTGCAGAATTCAACGGGTTCGATTGGAACGGTGAGCGATGTCTCTGCCTATCACGAGGAAATCGAACGGCTGCTTGGTGCTGTGCCAGCGCCGCGAGCGCAGATTGTCTCCGCCGATCCCGAGATCGAAGACCCCGTTGCGTTCGCGATGGAGAAGCACCTCGAAGCATTCTTGGTCGCCAACTGGAACCAGACGCTCTTGAGCAAAGATTTCTCTATCTACGAGGAAGATGGCGAACCCGTCGGCCAGCAATATGCGACCGATGCGGGGCCGATCGACGTACTCGCCATCAGCAAGGATAAGAAACGATTGCTCGTGGTCGAGCTGAAGCGCGGGCGGGCGAGCGACGTTGTTGTCGGGCAAGTGCTGCGCTACATGGGCTTCGTCAAGGAACAGATCGCGGAGGACGATCAGGCCGTCGAAGGTGCGATCATCGCGCTGGACGACGATCAGAAGCTACGCTGGGCGCTGGTGTCGGTGCCGTCGATTACCTTTTATCGCTATCAGATTAGCTTTAAGCTCCTGAGAGCCTAGCGGGCCGTTGCTACGCCGTACTCTCTTCTCTGTGCCGGAAATTCAGAGCCCTGAGTTTCCGACCGTTGCACATATTGTGTGTATTTATTACAGATACCATAATAGCTACGCATCCGTAATATATTGTTGTTCATGATGTTTTTAATGTATATTGCAGATGTTTTGTTTGCCATGTGCGGATATTGTTGAGCGTGGCTCAATTTACTCATCATCCCTTGCGGCTACTCAACCCGGCATTTTCGTCGCCGCTGCTGGACGTGCTCACCGATCTCGAGTATCTGCGGCGGTTGGAGATGCGCGGCACGACGCCACTACCGGTGTTTCTGCAACTCAAGCAGGTGTTTCACTTGCTGGAGAGCTTGGCATCGGCTCGCATCGAAGGCAATCACACTACGCTCGCGGACTACATCGAAACGAAGGTCGCGCCCCTTACGCCTTCCGCCGAGCCTAGCGACACGCTACGCGAAATCGAGAACATCGAAGCCGCAATGCGGCATGTCGAAGAAGCGGTGCAGCCGGGCGAGCCGATCAGTGAGCATTTGATTCGCAGTCTGCACGCGATGACGGTGGTGAGCCTGGTACGCGAAGGCGACCGCACACCGGGCGCATATCGTAGTGGGTCTGTGCGGATTGCGCAGGCCGATCACGCGCCGCCCATGGTTCGAGGCGAAAACCCGCGGACTCAACGATTGGCAAAAGGACGAACTCAAGAAAAAATGGGGCACGATGCAGAACGTGTTGAGTTCGCGTTCGCGCATGGATCGCTTGGTGAGCGACATCGTGTTCGATTTCAGCGTGAAGCCGCGCCTTTCGAGCGAGCGAGGCAACGCGATACTGGTCGCCGCCAGCATCTATGAGGCGTGCAAGTACTTCATGCTCTTTCAGAAGACGCCGTTTAGGGGCAAGTGCGCGCTCGTTACCTCCTACAACCCACAGGCGCAGGACATCACTAAAGAGGAAGTGGGCGCGAATTCGGAGACGGATAAGCAGTTCATCTACAACACCTACCTTGACTTGCTTGAAGACGTCGTCGCCAAGGCAGGCATGACCAAGACCGAGACCTACGAGGAACGGGCGAAGGATTTGTTCATCGGCGAACCCGCGAACATGAAGCTGCTGGTAGTCGTGGATAAGCTGCTCACAGGCTTCGATGCGCCGCCCTGCACGTACCTCTACATCGACAAGTCGATGCAGGACCATGGGTTGTTTCAAGCCATCTGCCGCACCAACCGGCTTGACGGCGAAGACAAAGACTTCGGCTATGTCGTCGACTACAAGGATTTGTTCAAGAAAGTCGAAAACGCGATTGCCGTCTACAGCTCTGAACTCGATCACAGCGCGGGCGGTGTTGATCCTGAAGTGCTGCTGCAGGATCGCCTCAAGAAAGGTAAGGAACGCCTCGATAACGCCATTGAAGCGCTTGAACTGCTTTGCGAAGCGGTGGAGGAGCCGAAAGAGGCGTTGGAGCACATCCGTTTTTTCTGCGGCAACGAGATCGCGTCCGATCTCGAGGAGCGCGAGCCGCATCGCGCGACGCTTTACAAGGCGACTGCGGCGCTCGCGCGTGCCTATGCCGGCATCGTCGATGAGCTGGCGCGCGCAGGATACAGCGAGGCCGACATTGCCCGAATCAAGTCGAAACTCAGCCACTACGTCGATGTGCGCGAGATCGTGCGCCGTGCGAGTGGCGAGAGCCTTGACGTCAATGCCTATGAGGCCGACATGCGGCATTTGATCGACACTTACATCGAGGCGGATGAACCGCGAAAGATTTCGCCATTCGATAAAGTTGGCCTGCTTGAACTTATCGTCAAAACCGGCATAGCCGACGCTATCTCCGCGCGGTTAGGCGCGCTGAAGGGCAACAAGAACGCGATCGCCGAGACTATCGAGAACAACGTTCGCAAGAAAATCATCAAGGAACAGCTTACTGACCCGGCTTACTTCGAGCGGATGTCGACGCTGCTCGATGAGATCATCGCTGCACGCAGGGCGAAAGCGATCGAGTATGAGGACTACCTGAGCCGTATCGCCGAATTGGCGGGACGCGTTGAGTCAGGCCTCGCTGACGACATGCCCGAACCTTTGCGGAGAAGCCCTGGGTTGCGCGCGCTGTACAACAATCTGAAGCGCGACACAGGCGGCGGGATTGCGCCGGGGGTGGGTGCCGGTAAAGAGAAGATTGCTCAAGGCGACGCTTCTTACACGCTTCCCGGCGACCCGATGTTGGATCTGGCGATGCGGCTCGACGAGGCCGTAAAACGGGTGCGCCCCGATGGCTGGCGCGGCGTCCAATCGCGTGAGCAGGTTATCAAGCGGGCCTTGTATGAGCTGTTGCGCGATACCACCGAGGTAGAGCGCATTTTCCTGATCATCAAAGCTCAAGCGGAGTACTGACGATGGCGCAAGTCAAGTTGGGTGACATCGCGATCGACGTGCGGCTTAAGGACATCAAGAACGTCCATCTCAGCGTCTATCCGCCGACAGGCGCTGTGCGAATTTCCGCCCCTACGGCAATGAATTTGGACACGATCCGCATGTTCGCCGTCTCGAAGCTCGATTGGATCAAGCAACAGCAGCGGAAGTTTCGCGAGCAGCAGCGCGAAACCCCGCGCGAGTATCTGGAGCGCGAAAGCCACTATGTTTGGGGAGAGCGCTATTTGCTCGAAGTGGTCGAACGTGCTGATCCCCCAGCGGTTCGCTTGGAGCACAACAAGCTTGTCATGGGCGTGCGACCGGGAACGAGCCACGACGCGCGACGGGAGATTCTCGCTCAGTGGTACAGAGCGCAGATCAAGGCCGCGACCCCTGGTTTAATCGCAAAATGGGAAGCGGTTACAGGAACGAGAGTTGCGCGCGTGTTCGTTCAGGAAATGAAGACCAAATGGGGCAGCTGCAACCCTACGAATCGAAGCATCCGGCTCAACACTGAACTTGCGAAGAAGCCACGCGAGTGTTTGGAGTACATCGTCCTGCACGAGATGATGCATCTGCTTGAGCCGACACATAGCGGCCGCTTCGTCGCGCTGATGGATCAGTTGATGCCTCATTGGAGGCACTATCGCAAGCACTTGAATCAGCTGCCAGTGTGATTGAACTGAGAGACTTCGCTGCAAATCTGGAGTGGATGCACGGGTCCTCTGAGCACTCAGTAGTTCTGGTTGCTTCAACTCACCCTTTGCGTTGACCAGATCCAACGCAGCCGTCTTTTCCTTGACACGCTGCACGGCTTCCGGAAGCTTCGTTTTGTCGTTGGTGTATATCTTGGCTTCGTGCCGAGCGCGGCTGATCTCCACGTAGTAGGCTGCGTCGTTGGTCGTAAGACTGTTGGTGTCGATGTCCACCAGCACGCGATCGACCGTCGCCCCCTGGGAACTGTGAGCAGTAGCTGCGTAGCCGTAGTCGATCGTCAGTGGACGAGTGAGTGGGAGCCGAATTTCTTGGCCGTTGCTGCGACGAATGTGCAGACCTCCATTCTTCGCGTCGATCGCCGCAACTTCCGCCAGCTCGCGGCTCTTGTAGCCGACGGTCTTATCGCCTTGCGTGAACTGAATACGATCGCCGGCGTCGAGCTTGATGCTGCGTTCTTCATAGGCAATGAAGCCAGGATTGCGCGGCGGCGTCCACTCGAGAAGACTACCGTTTTCCCGCTGCAGCCGGACGAAGTCGCGGTGAACGCTGTCGACATGAAAGCGTTCGCCTTTCTCGGCTAGCATGCCGGAATAGGCGCGGCTGGCTTCGACCACCATGCCGGGTTGATAGTGCCGCACAAGCCGAGCTTGGGCCTTGGTCATGTCAACACGGCGCACGATCTTGACCTCCTGACCGGCGTCGCCACGGCCCAGGGCGGCGCGAATCTCGCGGTTAATGGCATCTCTCGCCTGATTCGTACCAGTGATCACCAGCGTTTGGCGCCGATCCTCAGGCGATTGCGAGGCAAATTCTTTGGCGATAGTTTGATAGCGTTGGATGTCCACCTTGATTTCCGCAACATAAGGCTGCATCCGCGCGAGCGAACGTGCAATCTGACCTTGACTGGCCTCGCGCACCGCTTCGCGCAGATTCGCCTCTTGCTGACGCTGAATCTCGTCCATCAGGGCGAATGGGATGCCATGCTCATGCAGTTGTGCGAACGGCCGGCCTGCTTCTACGGCTTTCAATTGCCGCTCGTCGCCGATCACGACGACCTTGGCATTGTGCGCTTGCGCGGCGCTGAAGATCTTGCGCATATCGTGGGTCGGCACCATGCCAGCCTCGTCGATGACGATCACCGTTTTCGCGTTGATCTCCTTGTCTTGCGCGATATTGAAACTGGCGATCGTGCGTGACTCAACGCCGGCGGTAGTGAGTTCTTGGACCGCACGCCCCGACGGGCCCAAGCCCATGAGCTTGTAGCCATTGGATTCGGCAATGCTTTTGACTTCCGCCAGCATGAAGGTCTTGCCGGTACCGGCCCGGCCTTGTACCCCGACGACGCGATCGGGCGACGTGCCGATGAGTTCTACCGCTTGCCGTTGGCCGGCGTTGAGCGTGGTTGACGCCAGGTGCTCGACCACTTGCGCTCGATCGGCAATGCGCTGCGTTTGGCTCTGGCCGGACAATGCTATGTTCAATATCCTTTGCTCCGCTCGCAGCATTTCGCGGGTGGTCAGTTGCCCCTTTGCGCGCAGAATCTCGCCCGACTTCTCCCGGCCGCGTAGATCGGCGTAGATTTCCTCAGCGGTGACATAACCCATGCCAGCGCCGAGGGCCGTTTGCACGACCTGGTTTTCGGTGACTGCGGCTTGGCGCTCGGTCAGGTGCTCAATGGCGTAGTCGACCGCGCCTAGCGGGGTGCTTTCCCGTGGTCTCCGGGCTTTGGGCTGCGGTTCTAGCGCTGGCGGTTTGCGCTCGATCCCAAGTTCGACAGCTTTGGCGCGCCATTGCTCGCCGAGTGAGGCTCGATCGACATTGCGCTTCGGTCTGCGGGTGGCAAGGGTTTCGCGCTCCAGTTGCCTGGATGTGGCGGCTTCACGATCGAGTCCGCGTTGCTCAAGCGAGGCTTCGATTTGTGCCGAGCGTTTGGAGAACGCCCGGATTTGCTCCGGCGTGATGTGCGCCAATTCGAACCCGCCGTTCTTACCCGTAAGCCGTATTTCATACCCCAACGCCCGAACCTCGCGTGCCAACTCGGCACGGTAGATAGCCGTGATTAGCTTTTGCTGGTCGAAGAAGGCGCGGTTGTCCAACGCCCGCCAACGGCCGTCGCGCTTGCGCGTCAGGTTAACGACCACATTGTGCGTGTGCAGGTGAGGGTCGAGCTCACGGCTGGTGCCGTGTTGGTAGCTGGCGATTAGGAGCTTGCCAGTGGTTTCGCCGTCGCGCGTTCTAGCCAGCGTTTCGGCATGGCGCATGGCGACCGACACGGCGCGTTCATGCGCTTCCAGCAGTCTGCCGTCGCCGACCGCCAAAGCTTGGATGGATACCGACTTCGGGGCGTTAAGCGTCAGGTCGATGCCACGCCGGCGCTTACCTCCCCCAACATGGATACGGGTGCCGTCCGGCAATTGCCCATCCAATATCGGGTTTACGTCTTCGCCGCGCACCGGGCTTTCAAGACCAAGTTCTTTCGCCAGCTCGCCCCGCCATTGGCTCGGGGCTTTCTCCTTCTTCGAGTTGTAGTAGTCGTCTCCGCCGCTGTAGTAGCTTTGCGGCTGCGCGCCCGATTTGACGCTGGCGATCGAAAGCATCTTAGTTCTCCACAATCGCCCGATTGCGCACCGGATGGTCCTTGGGCTTCAACTTAACCTTGGCGATCGGGTAGTCACCTGCCAGCTTGAGATAACCGGTCAGGTCCGGTAGCTTGTGGATTTCGCTCGGCATGACAGCGCGTTCCCGAACATGGCGTTTGGCGTGCGTGACGGTGTTGCCTCGGTGCCAGTTGTGGGATTGCGATTTCTCGTCGCGAATGAATTCGCGTTCGCCCAAGCCTTTGCTGTATTCCTCGGCCGTTACCGGATCGGTATTGGGTATGTTCAGCACCAGCAGGTTGCGGAAGCAGCTTCGCAGCACCACGGCTTTGTCGCGCGTGTAGATGTCGTCCAACTGCGCGGTAGATTGCAGGCCGCAAACGAAGCGCCCGCCGTGCTTGGCTCCCTTGGTTAGGCCGTCTTCCAGGCTGCTGAGCCGTTCCATACTCGCCAATTCATCCAAGAAGAACCACACCCGCCGTTCATCGCTCGGCGGCAGGCTGAGCAGCGAATTCACCAACACGTCGAACCAAGTGGAAATCAACGGCCGTAGCGCCTCGGCCATATCCTCCCGCCAGGTGATATACAAGCTGCCTTTGCCTTGTTCCAACCAGCGCCGCAGCGAGAAGTTGCCGGGTTTGAGATGTTTATGTGGATTGAGATAGTTGGTCAAAATGAAACGCGTGCTTGAAAGCGCCTTGTTTGCCCCTTCGTCGAACAAGCCCACCGCCGGGGTTTCTTCCAGCAAACGCCCGAGTTCTTCGATCTTGGCCACCGTGAGCCAATGCATCAGTTCCGCGGTCGTGTTGTCGTTCAGTGCGATCAGCCGAGCCGCAGTTTCGCTGAATAGCAAACGGGCATAGCCGTGCCACTCGAAGTCTTGGGCGCTGCGTGCATCCGGAATGACCGAGCGGGCATAGCGCTCAATATCGTAAGCGCGGTCGATTTCGTTAAATA
>CADEHE010000036.1 GCA_902826775.1 uncultured Pseudomonadota bacterium
GGTCTTCGCCGCAAAAACCTGTCGCCGCACTTTACATAACCCGAGAGATTGCGTTTGAGATCTTTCCTAACACAATGAATTATTGAGAAAAGATAGAAATGGCATATGAGTTGCTTTAAGTGTTGCGTACGAGCAAGACAAGAAGGTTTAGCTCAAAAAACAACATGGAGACCTCAATGAAGAAGACAGTACTTTCGGCCCTAATTTTGGCGGCCATGTCAGGTGCAGCATCAGCAGCAGTGACATACAACTTTAATGGCAACGGCAGTGGCTCTAGCTTCACCGTCAATTCTTCCCCGGTTGGCAGCACCGTTAACGTTACCGCATTCTCGTCGGCGAACAGCAGCGGCAGCGGCACATTCGGGGCTGCAACAATCAAACAGTGGGGCAGCAACGGCTGGGGCATTCAGGCTTCCGGCGAGAGCACGGATTCGCCCGATCACGCTGCAGATAATGCAGGTAAAGACGAAGTGTTCCTGCTTGACTTCGGTACCCAAGTGGACCTGCTCAGCTTTGCTATCGGCTGGGCACAAGAAGGCTCGGGTTGGAGCGCTAGCAATCGCGCCGACGTCGACGTTTGGGTGGGCGGTCCTTTGAGCGCGCTGAACATGACCGGCATGTGCTTTACCGGTTGCGCAAGCACATTGGCCGGCGCAGGTTTTAGCAAGATCCACTTTGAGAACATGACTGTCGGCAGCCGAAACGAACCCGGTCTGCTCACCGGACGTTACGTCCTGATCGGTGCCGAAACGCCGATAGACGACAACGCCAGCGACTACTTCAAACTGAAATCGGTGACGGTGGAAGGGCGCGTTCCGCCTAACGAAGTACCGGAACCGTCGGCTCTGTTGCTGACCGGTCTGGGCCTGATGGGCTTGGCCGCACGCCGCCGCAAACAGTAATACGCAGGATTAACAACAAGAACTTTCGCAATCTGTCGAGCACCCTCAGGGCGTTTGGGAAACCAAACGCCCTTTTGTTTTTTGCGCTTTGCTGCGATTAGCCGCGATACTCGAAAAGTTTGACGACTTTCTGCACACCGCCCGTGGTGCTGGCAATCTCGGCGGCGTCTTCTGCTTCTTGCTTCGACACGATGCCCATCAAGTAAACCACGCCCGCCTCGGTCACCACCTTCACGTGGTTGGCGCGGAAGCGGTTTTCGCCGACAAAGCGTGATTTGACCTTGGTAGTAGTGAGCGAATCCGCCGAGCGGGTGCCGATGCTGCTCGGGCCCGCCACGCGCACCTCATTGATCACGCGTTTAACTTTTTCGATGTCCTTGACCAATGCTTCCGCGCGCGCGCGCATCTCTTCAGTCGGCGCTTCGCCGGTGAGCAGCACTTGCCAGTTGTAGCTCGTAATGTTGATGTGTGCCTTTTGCCCAAACTCTTCCGAGAACAGCCGCCGTGCCTTGAGTTCGATTGATTGATCATCAACGACCACGCCGGTTTTGCGCCGGTCATCGGCGACCAGCACGCCCCCCGCGACGCCCGCAACGATCAATGGCGCGCAACTTTGCAGCGCAGAGAGCGCGATCAACAAAACGAGAATCAAGCGCATAGTTAGTCAGCTCCTAGTAGTAAGCAGTCGATACCGTCGCAAAGACAGTGCAGCGTTAATAGATGAACTTCTTGAATGCGCGCCGTGTTGCTGGCGGGCACGCAAATGTGTATGTCGCCCTCGCGCAGCTGGCCCGCCATGCGCCCGCCGTCGCGCCCGGTGAGTGCCACCACGCTCATGCCTTGCTCGTGCGCGGCGGCGATCGCTTCACTCACGTTGGGCGAGTTGCCGCTGGTGGAAATTGCGAGCAAGACATCTTGCGCGCGCCCGAGCGCGCGCACTTGCTTGGAAAAGATCTGATCGAACGAATAATCATTGGCGATCGAAGTCAAAGTCGAAGAGTCCGTAGTTAGAGCGACGGCTGCCAGGCCGGGACGCTCCATCTCGAACCGGTTCAACAATTCCGCCGCGAAATGCTGCGCGTCCGCCGCTGAACCGCCGTTGCCGCATGCCAGAATTTTGCCTTCGCCGACCAAACTGCGCACCATCAGTTGCGCTGCCTGAGCAATGGGTTCAGCCAGTGACGCCGCCACCTCAAGCTTGAGTTGAGCGCTGGTCTGAAAATGCTGGACGATGCGCGCGCTGAGTTCCATCGGCGACGATTGTAAGGCAAATCGGTAGCGTTCGTTCCAACTTCCCGCCCGGCAAAGTTCGTCCCAACGCCTCACGCTGCACTAAAGGCGTCCTTGATCCACTCGATTTCAGCGCTCGTTTCGGCTGCGCTGAGCGAGACGGCATCGAAACGGCACGCAGGATCGCCGCCATGCTGCGCAAGATAGTGTTGTGCGGTCTTGATCAGCTTGGCTTGCTTGTTAATCGTGATGCTGGCGGCGGCGCCGCCGAAATTCGCGCTGCGGCGCATGCGCACTTCCACAAAAACCAGCGTTCGCCCCTCGCGCATGATGAGATCGATCTCGCCGAAACGGCACCGGAAGTTGCGCTCGACGAGTTTAAGCCCTTGGCCTTGCAAATAGCGCGCGGCCAACTCCTCGGCGGTACTGCCGGCACCGGCGGCGCTAGCCACACCCGCCGGCGCTAGCGCTCATGGCGGCGTGATGACGGCGGGGCTGCCGTCATCCTGATACGCCGCTGGCAGCGCTTCGCGCAGCAGCAGGTGCGCTCCGGCGCGCGTCAAGCGCCCGCTGACACCGTCCAGCGGCTGGCGCAGCGGCTCGCCTTCGCTTAGCAGCTGCTGGGTGATGCGCTGCGCATCGATGCCTAGCGCGTAGAAGCGCTGCAGATCGTAGCCCAAGCTTTTCTTCGGTTGCGGATACGTCGCCACCGCCGGATGATCCGGCTGCAGCAGCCATGGCATGTCGACGAACTGTACTGCGCGCATTTCGCGGCGTTCGCCGGCGGTCAGCTTGCCGCGAAAAACCTGCGAGGTGGCATACACCGGCAGCGCAGGCTTCAAGTAGGAACGAATGCGCTTGACGCTGTCCGCATCGCCGGCGATGAATACCATGTCGATCGGCTGCGCCGCCAACTGTTTGCGCAGCTCTTTGAGCGACTGCGGCGTCATTTCGCGCGCGACCGGCTGCTCGGTCAGCACGAGACATTGGCTGCTGCGCCACTCCTCGCCGAAGGCGTTTTGCAACCGGCGGCCCAGCGCGGAATCGGCGTACAGAACAGCGGCGCTGCACTTTCCGGCGCGGCGCGCCAGCGTTGCTATTTGCCGCGCCTCCGATTCCAGCGACAGCGCGAGCATATAGAGATCGGGACTCAACTCGGTCGCGCTTTCGATCGCATTGAGCGCCAGCGTCGGCACCGTGATCTTCGCGTTCTTGATCAACACGGCCACACCTTCGCGCGTGAGCGGGCCGACAATCACACGCGCGCCCTCCGACACTGCGCGGGCATAAGTGGCCAGCAAGTTCTCCGCAGTGTCGTCGGTCGGATACTCCCACACCGGCAGACGTTCGGCCGCAGGGCGTTGCTCCGCTGCCGCGATAAAGCCGTCGCGCACCGCTTCGGCGGCCCGGCCGTAAAGCTTGGATTTGAGCGGCAGCAGCAGCGCCAGCTTGGGCGGCGGAGGTGGCGCCGGTGGCGGCGCCGCTGGCGGCGTAACGGCAGGCGGCGGCACTTGCGTGGCGGTCGCGGGGACTGGCGCAACCGTAGCCGCGGGATCGGACGGCGGCGGCTCCACGACGATCGCATCGGTGCCTTGTGCATCGGGCAGAGCACCGCGTGTCTCCGGCGGCGCGACGATGATGACCGGCACTTCGCGCTTCGGGCCAGGATAGGGTGGGTTGCGCTCTTGCGCAGGCTGCTCCGGCGTGCCGCGCTCGACGATCGGCGCCGGCGTTGCTTCCGGCGTGCTTGCGTTGTCCTGAGCGTGCCCCGACAATGCCGCCAAGGTGGTCAGGCACAGTAAAGCGATCAGCAAGTGACGGCGCATACGCAGCAAGGGCAGCTCGGCTCTCAATCGGATGGCAGATTATATGTAGTTGCCACGCCGATTGGGAACTTGAACGACATTACTTTGCGCGCGCTGGACGTGTTGCGCTCGGTCAACGCGATCGCCGCCGAGGACACGCGCCAGACGCTGCAGCTGCTGCAACGCCATGGCATCGGCGCACCGCTTCTCGCCGTGCATGAACACAACGAAGCGCGCGTCGCGGAAAAGCTGATCGAACGCATCCGCGCCGGCGAACGTATCGCCTTGGTGAGCGATGCCGGAACGCCCGCCGTGAGCGATCCCGGCGCTGTGCTGGTGCGCGCGGTGCGCGCCGCCGGACTGCGCGTCGAGCCGCTGCCGGGGGCCAACGCAGCCATCGCCGCCATTAGCGTGGCGGGTTTGCAGCACGGCCAGTTTCTTTTCTACGGGTTTTTGCCGCCGCGCGCCGGGGACCGGCGCAAAGCGCTGGAAGAGCTGCGCGCGACGACCTGCCCCATCGTGTTTTACGAGGCGCCGCATCGCGTATTGGAATGCGCGCATGACCTGGCCGCCGCATTCGGCACCGAGTGCGAGGTATTCGTCGCGCGCGAACTAACCAAGGTATTCGAAACCACACTGGCGTTAACGCTCGGCGCGCTGCCCGGTTGGCTGGAAGCAGACCTGAATCACCAGCGCGGCGAATTTGTGCTGATCGTAACGCCGCTGCCACACCGAGAGGGAGCACAGGCGCTGGCGCAGCAGCAAACCCTTGAGATATTGCTGGCGGAACTGCCGCTCAAGCAAGCGGTGCAACTAACGGTGCGCCTGACCGGCGGCAACCGCAATGAACTTTATGAGCGGGCGTTGGCGCTAAAGGCTGAATCGAACGCAGGGGGCTGAGCGTTGCGGCGCGAAAGGCTTGAAACTGGACGAAGTCGTACAGATCGGCAGCCCAAACGGAGAAGATAAGCGCTTCGGCGTCGTCGGTGCGGAGGTATCGGCGTGAGCGTTTGATTGGAGTTCGCATGGGTCTCATTCTCGGTTACTACCTGAAACCGTTTTTGCTCTTCGCCCCGGCGGTGTTTATCTTGTTCTCCGCGTTGAGCAGTGGCGCCGCCAAATGGCGCTGGGTTGGTTTCGCACTTTTGCCTTGGCTCGTGGAGCGGCTGATCTTTGTGCTGCTCGCAACGCTCGTTGTGGATCGCGCCAGCTATTCGTTCGTCGGCCGCGGCCCGCTCTATGTTCTTTGCTGGATCAGTGCTTGGCTGGTCTACCTTGCCTACTGGCGCAAGTTCCGCCCCGCCGGCGATGCGGCGCAACCCCACTTCTGGCCGCAGCGCATCAAGTGGGTGGTGATCGGGGCCATTGCGCTGATTGCGGCGCGCTATTTCGCTTGGGTCACGCGCGTTGAGTATCCCGTCGGGCCTTGGTTACTGTTTTGGGCGATCGAGATCGCGTTGATCGTCGCGGTGGTGCGCGCGAGCCCCAAGTTGCCGCTGCGCATCGCGGGCGCGGTGCTCGTCATCGTGCTTGCGAATTGGATTGCGTGGTTTGACAACGCGATTGCAGAGCGGGAGTTTGCGAAGCTGTGCAAGGAGCAGGCGGGGACGAGGATCTACAAGACTATCGAGCTTGGGCCGGAGTATTTCCATGAAGATGGAAAACCGGTGTTCATCACAAGCAAAGGCGACGTCGATAACTCCCGTTTGCCGACAGATTATCGATTCGAGAGCTCGGTCTGGGAGCGAGTGCCGTTCATTACGTCCGCGAGTCGACTGCGCTATGTCGTCCGAGATACAAGAGACGGCAGTGCTCTTGCAGAGGTCACGTACTTCTCCGCATCAAGAGGTGGCCCTCCGGGTATTGTTGTCGATCACCGTCCGATGCGTGGTGGACGATGCCCTAAAGATCAGAGCGACATGGACCCAATCAACTTTATGGCAAAAGTTTTCACTGCCAAACTTTTACGGAGAGAACAATGAGTACGGCGTTTGAGCAATCCCTGTTGTCATTTGCATCCTATGCGCAGCTTAGCAGTGGTGGCTCGACAGCGCTCCTGCGTGCGCAATTGCTCGATACTGAACACGGCGCCGCCATGACCGCCGCCCAAGCCCAACTCTTCGCTAGCCAGTTTGAAGTCGTCCACCAATACGACGGAACCCCTTCGTCGACGCGGCAGCCGGCGTTTCGTTCACGTCCATCGAGCCTACGGGTCTGTCTGCCGCCGTCTTCAAACGTCGCGGTATCGATCCGTTGCTTCACGATTTGCCACTAACGACGTAAGGCCCGCCGCCAACATCGCTGAAAACGAGAGTCTTTGGAGAATTGCATGGGTCTCATTCTCGGCTATTACCTGAAACCGTTTTTGCTCTTCGCCCCGGCGGTGTTTATCTTGTTCTCCGCTTTGACGAGCGGAGCGGTCAAGCAGCGCTGGATGGTTTTCGCGCTCTTGCCCTGGATCGTTGAGCGGCTCACCTACGTGCTGCTGGCTGTTTTCGTGGCAGAGCGTACACCTTCCCTGTTCTCCGGCCGCAGTCCGATTTACGTGATTTGCTGGATCAGTGCTTGGCTGGTCTACCTTGCCTATTGGCGCAAGTTCCGCCCTGCCGGCGATGCGGCGCAACCTTACTTTTGGCCACAGCGCATCAAGTGGGTAGTCATCGGCGCCATTGCGCTGATTGCGGCGCGCTACTTCGCGTGGCTCGCGCGCGCTGAGTATCCCGTTGGGCCTTGGCTATTGTTTTGGGCGATCGAGATTGCGTTGATCGTGGCGGTGGTGCGCGCGAGCCCCAAGTTGCCGCTGCGCATCGCGGGGGCGGTGCTGGTCATCGTGCTTGCGCATTGGATTGCGTGGTTTGACAACGCGATAGCGGAGCGGGAGTTTGCGAAATTGTGCAAGGAGCAGGCGGGGACGAAGATCTATCGGACGGTGGAGCTTGGGCCAGAGTATTTTTCAGAGAGTGGGACACCCATTTTCGTCACCGCCGAAAAAGAGATCGACAACGCCCGACTGCCTTCGGAGTACAAGTTTGAAGCCGGAGAGTGGGAATCGGTTCCATTCGTCACTTCTGCAAACCGGCTGCGATACGCCGTCGTTGACCAGCGCGACCAAACCGTTGTTGCTGAGGTGCTCTACTACTCCGCTGCGCGAGGCGGACCGCCTGGGATCGTTGTCGAGTACAGACCGATTCGTGGAGGGCGGTGTCCGAAGGCTATTGATCGAGTCGCATTTATCAACAAGGTATTCGTAAGAAATGTAGGAGATTAAAGGGGCCAGGCTAGAGTATTGTATGCTAGCATCCTACCTACTATGCCTCGCCGCCCTCGCATTCACCTCGACGGTGTGCCGCTGCACATCGTGCAGCGCGGCCATAACCGCCAGCCTTGCTTCTTCGCTGAAGCGGATTACTCCAGCTACCTGCACTGGCTCGGCCAGGCGCTGGACGAGAATCAGTGCAAGTTGCACGCCTATGTGCTCATGACCAACCACGTGCATCTGCTGCTAACGCCAAAAAGGGCTCACGATGTGCCGCGCCTCATCATCTCGCTCGGCCGGCGCTACGTGCAGTACGTGAACCGAACCTACCAGCGCACTGGCACGCTTTGGGACAGCCGCTACAAGTCCTCGCTGGTGCATGCGGCGAGCTACTTGCTCGCTTGCCAGCGCTACATCGAGCTAAACCCCGTGCGTGCGGCGATGGTGGAAGATCCCGGCTACTACCGCTGGAGCAGCTACCGGGCCAACGCCTTGGGGCAAGCCGATGCGCGGGTAAGCCCGCACGCGCTCTACCTGGCGCTGGGCACGAGTGCGGTGCGGCGGCAGAGTGCCTACCGCGCGCTGTTTCGAAGTCAGCTGGACAAGGCGGCGATCGACGATATTCGCCTGGCGCTGAACCAGAACCAACCGCTGGGCAACGAGCGCTTTCTGGCGAAGATCGAGGCGCTGACGGGTGTGCGGCGGGAAGCGCGCCCGCGCGGGCGACCGCGGGTGGAAGAAGGTAAGACGGCAAACGCGCTGCCAGGGCAGGGCAAGCTTGCGATTTGACGGAGGG
>CADEHE010000037.1 GCA_902826775.1 uncultured Pseudomonadota bacterium
CTCGGGATCGCTGGTGCGTTCGGCGGCAACGCTCTGACAGCGTCAACGCTCGCCGGCACGCTCAGCGTCGACAAGCCGATCGCGGGCGCGGCCAGCACAGCCAGCGCGCTGACCGGCGTTCTGTCGTTGCTGCAGCCGCTGAGCGGCGCGCTCTCGTCAGCCTCGTCGCTCGCCGGCTCGATCATCGTCATCAAGCAGGCCGACGGCGCTGTCACGACCGCGTCCACGCTCGCCGGAACGCTGTCGGTAGCGAATGCCCTGGCGGGCGCAGCCTCCACCGCATCGTCGCTCTCCGGCGCGCTCTCGCTCACGCAGCAGCTCTCGGCTGCGGCTCAATCAGCCAGCACTCTTACAGGTAGTCTAACAGTCCAGAATGTGCTCGGCGGTGCAGCCACCACAGCCAGTCACCTCGCTGGAACGCTGAACGTTGACGTGGTTTGGTACCTTTCGGCGATCGCTCGAACCGGCAGTTACCTAACAGGCGCCCTAACAGTCACAGTTCCGGTTAGCGCGAGCGGCAACGTTGTCACAGACGGTGAGGCGACCGCCTACTACGGCCCCGCGGTCATTCAACCGCCTGGGCGTGGGCATCCGTGGCCGCCGCGGCCGAGATGAGTGGCGCTGCGATCTAACACTGTTAAACTGTTAGGCAGATTACAGCTGTTGCCGTCATGGAGCACCCAGCCGCGAAACACGCTTCGGTCGCAGTGACCGTGATCGGCGCGGTGGCGGCGATTTGGACGCGGTTTGTGGCGTTGGAGGAGCGGCAGGCGAACCTCGTAGTGAGACTCGCTGAGCTCACCTCAGAAGTGGCGACGCTGCGCGCGAAGGTTGAGCTCGAGGAGCGGGCTACGCGCGAGCGGTTCTATGCGAGTGACCTGCGGATCTCGGCCCTTGAGGGCCAGGTCGGCGCGTTTGTTGTGACACCCATACGGAGGCGCAGATGAAACCAGCTATGAGCGAAAAGGCACTGCAGGCAGCGATCGCGCTCGTGGGCACGGTACTGGTCGCAGTTGCTGAGGCGGTGCAGCGCATGCCGGAGCTTGCCGGTCTGTTCAATCCGGAGATCGTGCACATCGTGGGCATGATCGGCATGCTGTTGATCGGCAAGGAAACGCTGCGCCGAACGCCCGACTACGCGCCGCACGAGCTCCAGTTTATGGAGCGAAAGTCTAAGCCGTGATCGCCCGTGAAGAGATGCACATGCTCGTGGCTGGCGCGACCAACGAAGGGGCGCGCGCGATCGAGCTTGCAGCTGGCCGGAGGCTTACGCGCTCCGAGCTCGACGCGTTGGGCGAGGTGTTCGCGACGTTCGGCCGGCTGGTCGCTGACCGCTGCTACTCCTCGCAGAAAGCGCCGCCGCCGCCCCCGTTCCGAGAGCGGCGACCCGCGCAGTTCTTCCAACCGATGAAGACTCAGGAACTGCGCGCGGTGACCGATGAGGACATCGCCCGGGCCAAGAAGTAGCGGATCGAGCCGCACAGGCGACCGCTGGGCCACCGCCGTAAACATGGATGCCGCCGTGCACGTCGCCGTTGACCTGGATGTTCGTTTCCACCCACGAAGACTCGGGCTACTCGGTGCGCGTACAAAGCGGTGTCAAGCGCACTTGAGCGCCGGGTCGTTTCCCCAAACCGTCCAGCCGGGGCGCTTCGAGCGCGCGAAAATCTCGACGTACGGGCCTTTGCTGCGTGCCTCGATCAACTCGCGGAACACTTCAGGTTTTGCCGAGTGCTTGCCCCGGGTGTGCCCGATAAGTATGTCGTCCGCCAGGCTGTCCTCGACCGTGGTGAGGTCGCGTTGCCCGGTCCGGACGGCGTAGCCGTCGCCACGCACTCCGAACAGCATGAGCTCGTGCTGTCCGCGGAAATACTGCCCGAGCCCGCTCTTGTCTTTGACCCAACAGATGTTCGTGACGTACCGAAAGCCGAGATCGGACATCAAGCGCAGTCCGTCGGGCAGATAGTTGTTCGTGACCCACATGTACAGGTGCGCGTCGTCGGCGGGACGCCACACGGGGCAGGTCACGATCGTCTGGTAGATGGAGCGCACGCTCATCGTGGGGTAGTGCCGGTCAGCGCCGCGCTTGCACTTGCCGCCGCCGTTCTCCGGCCACGGCGGATCCATGAGCTGCGTCGCGAAGCGCTTCACTTCGGGCCCCGCATCGCCACCACGATTGCGTACGCCAGGTGCATTGCGCACGTGGAAATCACCGAGAGATACGCGAGCGTCCACCACGGATTGCGCTCAGCGAAAGCAAGTAGCTCTGTCATGTCTCGATAACCCCGCGTGTGCGCATCCTCGCGTTCTACGGCCAAACGCTTCCAGTCGTCGCGCTCGATCTCGACCTTGTCGCCGTGGGCGCGCAAGCGCTCCACCTCGGCGGCGAGCGTGTTCGAAGCGCCTCCCTCGAAATGGTTGGCACGAACAAACCGCATCGCCTCTTCCACCGTCATCGTCATGTCGCTCTCCTGGTTGATGTCCAACATCGGTCGGAGCGGGACGGAGTTTACGCGCGGTTTGTGGGCCGAAGATTCTGACGATACGTGCTAAGTCGCCGGAATCTTAGAGCCACCTTCGAGATTTGAACTCGAGACCTACGGTTTACGAAACCGTGCGCATTTCCAGCTATCCCGCGTAGTTAGGTCCCCTCCGCCCACAAATGCCCATTTTGCAGCCATCAGCGGCTCAAAGGTCAAGGTCCACTTCGCCGCGACCTCACCGGCGAGAGCTTCAAGTTCCTTCGAGATTGCCGCGACAAGCCCGCGCAACCGCTCGATTTGCGCGGCGCGGGTCATGACGGCCCCATGTTCTCGGAGGCGAGACCCAAGCACCCGCCAAGCACGAACGTGAAGAATAGCGCCATCGATTCGTCGAACGTCGGAACCCAAACGCCGCACGCTGCGCAGACGAGCCGGACGAGCACGAGTCCGACCATCGCGTTCGCGATGAGCCCGATAGCGTGCTTCATCGCTTGCTCCTGTGCTGCTTGGCGTTAGGGCACGTTGCGAAGTGCGAGGTGTAAAGCTCCTCGGACGCCAGTTCTGCGATCGCGAGGTCATCCTTGCCGAGCACCTTCGCGACTGCCTTGCGCGTGCCCAGCATGCGGATGTTGCCCGCGCGCGTTGGTGTTGGGTTGAGCGGGTTCAAGCGGTTCGTGGGCACGAGCTTCACCCACAGCACCTCGGCGCCGCAGCTCTTGCACGCGCTCATGTCGGGCTCCACTCCGCGAGCTTGCTGAGCGCCTGTACGAGCGCACGGAGCGCTTGCTCAGGGCGCAGCGCTGACCTGTACGTCCTGAACAACATGATGACATGCTGAACGAGTTCCTCGCGCTCAGCGAGCGATGCGGTCGGGATGCACCAACCATCCTCGTTTCCGTGGCCGCAGCACTCATCGCACGCTGGCGCTGGTATCTCGGCGTTTTCGTACGCGCCGATGCATGTCGCTGGCTTTGAAACGCAGTGGTAGCAGTTCATTCGGCTGCGTCCTTGTCGAGCATGGCCTTGTAGATGGCTTCGACCTGTTGCATGTGCATCTGGATCGCTCCAGACGCGCGGCCCTGGCCCTCGGCGCGGAACTTCTCAAGCTGCGCGCTCAGCCACTTCAGATACTTGTCGACCTCGGGCAGGTCTGCGTCAGCAACGTTGCCCTTCGCCTCGGTGTACGTCGGGCGAAACTCGACGCCGCGCGCAGCTGCAGGCTTGGCGGTGCCGAGCGCAATCTCGGCGAGCCGCTGTCCGACATTCTCGTCGAGCTGCGTGATCGTGTTCATGAAGCGCTCGTAGGCCAGCGATGTCTTTACCAGGATCTTCTCGTCCATCGTGGTTGGCTTCAGGAGCGGCTTGCCGTCTGCGCCGGGGTACAGCAGGAAGCGCACGCTGCACAGGTACGGCATGTCGCTGGTGGTCGACACGTCCCACTGGTGATCGGTTGGCTGCGGCCTGTTGCCCTCGGTCTGGTCGCGGACCTTCTCGTCTTTTGTCTTCGGCTTGTACGCGAGCTTCGCGCGCCAGCACGGGACGAAGATCACGTCTTCGTGATCTCGCAGCACGCGCACGTAGCCTTCCCAGCGTTTGCGGATGGCTTTCACCTCGGCCCAGCCGGGTTGGTTCATGCTCTGCTGTTTGCCCTGCATGTACTGGTAGTGCATGTCGAGCACGCCTCCGGGCCCGTCGTGCTCGTCGCTCATGCTGTCGATCACGATGATGCGGCCGCCCTTGCCTCGGATGTACTTCACCGCCTCCATGTAGTCGGCTGGTGAGTAGGGCGCTGACATCGACACGCGACGGAACTTCACCTGCTCGGCGTACTCTTGCGCGCGGTTCTCGGTGTCGATGCACCACACATCGCCGCCGTGGACGCGCTGCACGCCAGCAGCGATGCGCAGCGACGACAACGTCTTGCCGCTGCCAGCGTATCCTGTGACGCCGATCATCAGCGGCATCTTGCCTACGGTCGCTACTTCGTCGGTGAACTGTCTCATTCGCTCACTCCTAGTTGGCGTTTCATGTCTTCGATCATGTAGTGCTCAGGCACGATGCGATCACGCCGCAGTTCGTGGCCGGGCCAGTAGCCGGTGGCCAGGCACTCAGCCCACGTGTCGACAGCCTGCTGCCACAACAGCGAGCCGAAGCGGATCCAGTCCTCTGCCAGTTCTTCGGAGCGCGCAGCTGGCAGCCGCGTGCGGAGGAATGCCAGGCGGAACGGCGGAGGCGCATCGAGGTCTCGCGCTTTGAAGACGGCCCGTTGATAGACCGCGCCTTGCACGTGGTAGTTCCAGCGGAAGATCGAGCGTGCGAGTCCTGCATCGCTCAGGTCGTCGGTGGTCTTGAGGTCGGTGATCGATGTGCGGGCTACGAGCCCGTTCGAGTAGTAGACGTCCTCGAGCATGTCCAGCAGAGCGCGGCACTGCACCCTCACGCCGTCTGACGACTCGTCCACCCAGTAGACTGGCACCTGAGTACGCACGCCCTCCAAGCTCACGCCCGCGAGCTCAAGCCGTGCGATGTACTCTGGCACCTTGCCGATCTCGCGCTCGAAATCTGAGCGCAGAATGGGCGTCTTATCCTCGGCGCGCGCAAGCTCCTTCAGCTCGCGCGCGCTGTTCGTGGTCCAGCCGTCGGCGTCGACGATCAGCAGCGACTCGAACCGCTCGTAGTCGCACGGCTGCAGCGGCTTCCCGTTCTTTCCGATTGCCGTGTAAGAGTTCTTTGCACTCGGCGTGTAGCGAGTGCCCGTGAGCAGCTGATCAATAAGATTACCGTTGTCCATCGCGTCGCTGTACTCACGCTGGAACCGCGAGCCGCCAAGCTTCGGATGCGTGCGGAAGACGTCCTCTGGACACTTGAGCATTCGCATTGCCGTGTGCGCGCTCAGGCTCGGATACGTGCACGGATCGGCGTGGTATTGCGCGGGCGTCTCGGTGCCGATGCCCGTCAAGAAGCCCTCTGCGTCGACGGTGATCGTCATGGCTGATGCATCCCTCCCTCGATCTCTTCTGCAGCGAGACGCAGAGCGGACTGCGCTCGGGTTGCAAACGTTGTGCTCTCGGCCATCCTGCGCAGGTGTTTCACGACCGCTGCGCGCTCTTCGCTCGTGGCTTTTTCCTCCACTAGGACGCTTCGGTCGGGCCAATGCGCGCCGCAGTTCGGACACCACTCCTCAGCGTCGCCTGTCGGCATGCCTTCGTTGTCCAGGTCTTCAAAGCAGGAGTCGCATATCCACGAATCGCTTGGGCGACTTCGCATGATGACAACGCTGCACTTGCAGCACTTCGACTCAACCGGCGCCGGCACGTCCCCAACGCTGGTTTTGCTGAACAGCTTCGAGCCGATCTCAGCGATGAATCCGCGCTTCAGCCCACCGCATGGCATCTTGGCCATCGGCCC
>CADEHE010000038.1 GCA_902826775.1 uncultured Pseudomonadota bacterium
CCATGCGGCACCTCATAATGTAGTCGTTGCACTAGCTGCATCGCTCCAGAGCCGGCCAGCCGCTGCAACAACGGCTCCAGCACCCGTGGCGGCGGTTCAGCGAAAGCCAGATCGACATCTGAATCGACTTCTGGCCAGGTATCCGCTGCACCGTGTATAAGAGCGTACTCGCTTCCCGAAGCGTCCAGTGCCCGCAAAACGCTGATGAGCAGCGCTTGGCGCGGATCGGAGGTCTCGTCAGGGGGGCGAACTAGCTCAACCACTATCGGCTTGGAAAAATCTGTCCCCGCAGAGGTGCTGGCCGCACCGCTCTCAAGATGGTTCACACGCAACCTGCTCTTAGCTAGCGACCGATGTTGAGGAAACTTTGCCGAAGTCGCACATAGCGATCGTCACCCATGGTTCTTTTCGCCCACTCTTTCGTCTTAAACATCACCTGCCGGGCAAAGTATCGGCGACGCTGCAACAGCGCATCGAACTGGCTGATACTCCAATTGTTGAGCACTGAACTTCTTCGATATACGGCACTAGTGGCTTGTCTACGACCGTTAACCCCCCAGTCGGAGCTAAAGAAACGCTGATATCCCAACTCTCGACCGATGTCCACAACCCGACGATCGTACGACCCGCCGGGAAACGAGAAATCGGTGACCGGCTGTTGCAGGATCTCTTCGAGGACGCGCTTCGACTGACTGAGCTCTTGGCGGATTTGTTGGGTGCTCATCGGCGCAAGCAAGGTGTGGTGATGAGAGTGCGAACCGATCGCCATACCCAGGGCACTCAACTCTCGAATCTCAGCGGCATTCATATAGCTGGGCTGGCCAATGTACTCCGTTGCGATGAAGAAGAGCGCGTCGTAGCCGTAAGAACCCAGCAGCCGCGCATTGGCCAAATCACTGCGGTAGCCGTCGTCAAAGGTAATGCCGATCTGATTGACGGCAACGTTGGAAGTCGACCCGCTAGCGCGCCAAGACAGTACCGGGTAGTTGCTGCGCGCCATGTGCTCGATTTGCTCAGCGAATTTCGCGTTCGGCAGCAAGTGGAGATTGGTGTTGCCCCCACCGCTGTCGCTAGTCCCGTGGTAGATCAAGAGCAGATTAGGCACTGCATAAACCCCTAAGGCAGATACATGAGCGGATGGACATTGTGCCTTGGGAAACACTCTCATGATGTTTCCATTTTGACAATACTACAGTCTCTTCGTAGGCAAAATGTCCGCAGCAGCCGACGCAAAATGGCACGCATCGCTTCCTGCTACGCATCCAATTCTTGCACAATGAGACTAAACTGCAACCAAAGTGTTGAACGCTTCGAAATAACACGAATGGAAACAACCGCTCCCATTATCGAATGGAATCCGAGGCTGCGCGCCCAATTCGGCTTGAGGCCGCTGCAACTCAACCATCGTCTGCATCTGCACCCGTTGTTCTCCGAGGCCGCGTTGGCGCGGCTGCTCGACCAGGTTGGCCGTGAGGACTACTACGTCAACACGATGGATGTGACCTCGCACAATCTGCGTAGCCGGCGCGAAGGCGAGATTCGCGCGCTTTCGGGCGAACAAGTCATGGAGGCAGTGCGCAGCGGTCAGATCTGGATCTTGTTGCTGCGCCCGCATAAAGTTGAGCCTGGTTATCGGGAGTTGCTGCAAGAAATCTACGCGGAACTGCAGCACGCTATTCCCGGCTTTCAGACTAAGTTCGAGATGATGAGCATCCTCATCTCGTCGCCGAAGATCCAGGTTTACTATCACTGCGATATCCCCGGCCAATCGCTATGGCAGGTGCGCGGCCACAAGCACGTGCATGTGTATCCAAACCGCCCGCCGTTTCTCGATCAAGCCGCGTTGGAGCGCATCGCCTTAGGGCAGGCGCACGAAATTTCGCTGCCCTACGATGAGCAGTTTGAACAGCAGGCAACGGTATTTGATTTGCAGCCGGGTCAGATGCTTCACTGGCCGCTGAATTCCCCACATCGCATAGTTAATGGTGATTGCGTCAACGTTTCATTCACAACGGAGCATTTCACACCGACGATCCGGCGCATGTTCTACGTCAACTGCGCCAACGGAATTCTGCGCAATCACTTTGGCGCCAAGCATCTCGCGCAAGACACCGCGGGAATGAAGTACTGGACCAAATTGGCCTTGGTAGCTGCCTACAAGCTATCGGGAAACAAGAGCAAACGGCGCAAAGTGCTTAAAGTCGATTTTGCCGTTGATCCAAGCGCCCCGCGCGGTATTCGCGACATCCCTCCCTACGAGTTCGCGCGATGAGCGCGGTCATCGCTACCTCTACCATGTCCGCGCTGCGCGTAGAGTTCGTGACCGACTTGCCGCAGTTGGAGGCGTTGGCGCAGCCTTGGGAGACCTTGAACCGCACCGCAACTGACCATGACGCGCCCTTCTTTCAGTCTTTTCCTTGGAGCTACCACGTCGCGCGCGTGCGCTTGGAGCGCTCCCCCCACCGCTTCAAGCTCCTGGTAGCGTCGCTATGGCGGGGCACGGAGCTGGTGGGGATCTGGCCGCTGTCGCTGCAGCGCAGCGCCGGTGCCTGGATCGCTCGCAGCCTGGATGATCCATTCGGGCAATTCGCCGGTGTCGCTTTCGCCAGCGCCAACGATATAAAGCCAGGGGTTGCGGCCATTGTGCATCAACTCAAGCAGGAGGCGTTGGCTGATGGCCTTCAAATCGAGGCCTTAGTGGCAGGCTCGCACTTGCACGCCGCGCTGCTGAATCTGGGTGCAAGTATCAACGAGGCCAATCACGCCGTGTATGTCGATCTTCGCGCGTGCGCGACGATCAAAGAGTTTCGGCAAAACGTCAACGCGAAGACGCGCAAGAATCTGCGCAATCTGCGCAATCGCTTGGAGCGCACGCACGGCCTAGCGGAGCATGTCATTGAAGAGCGCGCACAAGTAGGTGCGCTGATCGACCAAACCTTCGCCGAGCGACAACGTTGGATGGCCCGATTCGGGCGAACCAGCCCTGCCTTTCGCGACGGCGACTTCGCCGCTGTGCTCACCGGCCTTGCGGTCGCAAGCGGCATCAATCTGCTCGGTTTCAGTCTGACTACCGAGGAGGCCATCGCCTCAGCGCAATGGGGATTTGTCTACCTTGGTCGCTACTATGCCTACCTTTCGGCGAAGAACCCCGACTACGACGAATACAGCCCGGGCCGTATGCACCTAGGCATGGTGATCGAGGCATGCCTTACTCGAGGTATTAAGTTCTTGGAGTTGATGGCCCCTGCTAGCGACTACAAGCTTGACTGGACGGATCGAACTAAACGGCTAGACAGCGCTTCGTTACCCATAACCTTAAAGGGGCGGATTGCCATATACGCAAGCGCCGCGATGGGTGCACCCTGGGCCCGGCGTCTCTCGCGCGCCTTGCCACAATCAGCACGCAAGGCCCTCATTCGCCGCCTCAGCAGAAATTAGCCCCAGCGCAGCACACTCAATCCAATACTGCAGGGAAGTTATATTCAAGACTCTTTATTTATGCGCCAAATGTAATTATATAGACAGCAGTATAGAGTTTATACGCCTGACTTGCCGCTGTGAAGCCTCCTCGTTTTTTTGAGCCAATCAGAAGTAGAGGATGGGGTTAGGAT
>CADEHE010000039.1 GCA_902826775.1 uncultured Pseudomonadota bacterium
ACTACGCGGTGCGCAACCCGGCGATTGTGGAGCATTGACGTGCTGTCGATCGCGAACGTCAAATCCGGTGCCCAGCCGGAAAGCTACTACAGCGGCGGCGACGACTATTACAACTCCAAGAAGGAGAAGGCCCCGAGCCGCTGGCGGGGCGAACTGGCCAGGGAACTCGGTCTTCAAGGCGAGGTCCGTGGGGAGGATGTGAATCCGCTGCTCGACGGCCACCTGCCGGACGGACAACACATCCATGTCGGCGGCGGTAAGCGTCGGCGCGGCATCGACCTGACTTTGAACGCCCCGAAGTCGGTGTCGATCCAGGCGTTGGCTGTCGGCGACGGCAGGCTCCTTGAAGCGCATGAGCGGGCAGTGTCGGTGGCCATGCGTCACGCTGAAACGCTCGCCAAGACGCGCGACGGCGAGATGACCGGCAAGCTGCTCATCGCGAGCTATCAGCACGGCACCAGCCGCGAGCTCGATCCGCATTTGCATACCCATAACGTCGTGGTCAACCTCACACGCAAGCACGACGGTAGTTGGCGGGCGTTGGAGAACCGCGGTTTCTTCGAGAACCAAAAGCTCATCACCGCCATCTATCGGGCCGAACTGGCGCGCGAAGTGCGGGCGTTAGGCTACGAAATCCGGTTAACCGGGAAGAACGGCGGGTTCGAGCTGGCGCACATCACGCTGGAGCAGATTCGCGCCTTCTCAAAGCGCTCTGCACAGATCGAAACCTCGCTCGGGCAGCGCGGACTTGATCGGGAATCGGCAACATGCAAACAGCTGGAGCGCGAAACCCTGGCCACACGTAGACCCAAGCGTAACGTCGACCGCGCCAGCTTAGGCGAACAATGGCGCAGTCAAGCAAAGGAGTTTGGCATCGAGCGCGAAGTAAGCGTTTCAGCACCCAAAGCGAAACCGCGCCACGCTAGAGAAACGACCGCTTTGGGTGCGGTCGACAACGCCATCGAGCATTTGACGGAGCGGCAAGCCGCCGTGACCGAGAATCAGATCGTGCAAACCGCTCTCGGCGCCGGTATGGGGTATCTGACGGCGGAGGAGATTTACGCCGACCTTCAGCGCCGGGAGCAGACGCAGGAGATTCTGCGCGACAAAGGTCGCCTCACTACGTACAAAATCCTGCGCGATGAGAAGCAAATCCTGCGTATTGCGCTGGCGGGGCTCGAGCAAGCCCGGGCTGTGGCCGATTCCGCGTATGTCACCGAGCACCTCCAGCGAAGCAGCCTGAACGCCGGACAGCGCCAGGCGGTTACGCTGATCACCACCTCGCGCGACCGGGTGGTCGGCGTACAGGGCCGCGCCGGCACCGGCAAGACGTTCATGCTGGCGGAAGTGATGGCCATTGCCGAGGCGAAAGGCTACCAGCTGCAGGGTTTAGGCCCTTCCGGCCGGGCAGTGCAGGAGCTCTCTGACGCCGGTATCGAGTCGCGCACGATTGCGAGCTTCAACGTAGTGCAAGACAAAGAGGTGAACAGCAAAACGCTGATCGTGGTCGACGAAGCCGGGATGGTGCCGACCAAAGATATGCGCCAAATCTTGCGCACGGCGGAGAAACACAACGCCAAGGTGGTGGTGATCGGCGACGAACGGCAGCTAAAAGCAGTGGAAGCCGGCCGGCCGTTCGCTCAGCTGCATGAGCACGGCATCCGCTTTGCCTTGATGGACGAGATTCAGCGCCAGCAGAACTTGGATCTGCGGGAAGCGGTGCGAGAAGCAAGCCAAGGACGCATCGTACATTCGTTGGCGCGCATGCAACCGCACATCGCCGAGATCAAGGTCGACACGCTACGCTACCAAACCATGGCACGGGAGTTTGCCCAACTCTCGCCGCAAGAGCGCCGTCAAACGCTGGTCATCACGGGCACGAATGCGGCCCGCGATGCGATCAACCGCGAGATTCGCAGCGCGCTCGGGCGGGGCGATGCGGGACAGGAGGTAAAGATCGTGCGCCGCGTGGATATGACTAAGGCGCAAGCCAAGCTGGTGCGCCACTACGAACGAGGCATGGTGGTGGAGGCAAGCCGTGCCTATTCGGGGCTGCTCGCCGAGAAGGGCGAGCGATTTCACGTGGACAGCGTGCACTTGGACGTGGTGCGCCTCAAACGCCAAGACGGCCGCCTGCTGGATTGGCAACCCGCTCGCAACCCGGGCTTCATTGCCTATGAGGAACGCTCCATCAAGCTGGACGCCGGCGACAGGATTTGAAGCCTCCTCGTTTTTTTGAGCCAATCAGAAGTAGAGGATGGGGTTAGGATTTTGACATAGCGTATTGGCTGGGTGGAATGCGTCCGAGGGCTTCATGGGGTCGCTCTTTGTTGTAACGCTGGCGCCAGTCTTCGCTCATGCGACGCACCTCTTCGAGCGTGTTAAAGACGTAGCAATCGAGCACTTCGGTTCGGTAGGTACGATTGAAGCGTTCGATAAAGGCGTTTTGTGTCGGCTTGCCGGGTTGTATGAATTTCAGGCCGATGCCATGCTGCTTGGCCCAGCGCAGCAGCGCCTGACTGATCAGTTCCGGCCCATTGTCCAAGCGAATTTCTTTTGGTTTACCACGCAGTTCGATCAACTCCTCAAAGGCGCGTACAGACGAGGCCCCGTTTGTTAGGACAGTTTTTGCGTTTCTTTAAGTGAAGACTCTG
>CADEHE010000040.1 GCA_902826775.1 uncultured Pseudomonadota bacterium
CCTATCGCGCGAGAAGCTGTCGTCCACCTGAAGCGGAGGTGACGCCGATGACGACAGCAGCGATGACCGAGAAGCAGCGACGCGCGCTGGAGGCGAAGGAGATGGCACGTCAGCAGGGATGCTCATTGACCGAGTATGCCAAGGGGCAAGGGTTGGTGGTGCGAGAGATCTACGATGCGCTGGCTGCCCTGCGGCGCAAGGGAGTGCTGGCGAAGGCAGCGGGCGAGCCGAAGAGCAAGTTCGTCTCAGTGCGCGTAGCGCCGGTGTCGACGATCGCGCCGGTCCGCCCGCCGGGGGTATCGGGTGTGCTGTGTCGGATCGTGCACGCGGGTGGCTACGCGATCGAGTGCCTGCAGTGGCCGGAGCCTGGTTGGGTCGCGGCGCTGAACGCCGGCGCGGGATCGACGGATGCTGCGTCCTGATCGGGACACGCCGCGGGTGTACCTGCACCGCGCACCGGTGGACATGAGGAAGCAGATCGACGGTTTGGCGATCCTGGCGAAGGAAGTGATTCAGCAGGATCCGACCTCGGGCGCACTGTTCGCGTTCATCAACGCTCGACGCAACAAGCTGAAGCTCTTGGTGTGGGAGCGGAACGGCTTCATCGTCTGGTACAAGCGGCTGGAGCGCGACAAGTTTCACTGGCCGCGCGCAAGCTGTGAAGCGGTGGTGAGGCTGACAGGCGAGCAGCTCAACTGGCTGCTCGATGGCTACGATGTGTGGCGGATGAAGCCGCACGAGGTGCTGCATTTTTCGGTGTTCAGCTGAGCGAAGTGCTGCGCGTCACGCTATGATCGCGCGGTGACTTCCCCTGCCGCTTCCACCCCAACAACGCCGGGCGATGTCGAAGCGCTGCGCGCGCAACTGGCGGCACGCGAAGAGCGCCTCGGGCTGCTGGAAGAAGAGAACCGCTGGCTGAAGGCGCAGCTGTTCGGCCGCTCCTCGGAGAAGACGCCGGTTGAGGAGCGTCACCCTGATCAGGCGCTGCTGTTCAACGAAGCCGAAGCGTTGGCGCAAGCGGCCGAGCACGTGCCGGTCAGCATCACGATCCCGGCGCATGAGCGCGGCAAGGGCGGGCGCAAGAAGCTGTCCGCCGCGCTGCCGCGCATCGATGTTGTGCATGATCTCGCCGAAGAACAGAAGGTCTGCGCCGCCGACGGCACGGCGCTCGAGCGTATCGGCGAAGAGATTTCCGAGCAGTTGGATTACCAGCCCGCGCAGGTGCGGGTGATCCGTAACATCCGCCCGAAGTACGCCTGCCCGTGCTGCCAGATCGGCGTGGCGATCGCGCCGGTGCCGGCGCAGCTGCTGCCGAAGAGCCTGGCGACACCCGCGCTGCTGGCGCACATCACCACGGCGAAGTTCGTGGACGGCACGCCGCTGTACCGCCAGGAGGCACAGTTCGCACGCCTGGGTGTAGCGCTGGGGCGGGCGACGATGGCCGGCTGGATGATCAAGCTGGGCGGGACCCATGGGGTGCCGATCGTGAACCTGCTGCACGAGTTGATGCTGGAAGATCCGCTGATCCACTGCGATGAGACCCGTCTGCAGGTACTCAAGAGCGACAAGGCGCCGAGCGCCGATCACTGGATGTGGGTGCGCGCCAGTGGTCCACCCGGACGGCGGATCATCCTGTTCGACTACGATGCCTCGCGCGCCGGTGCCGTGCCCAAGCGCCTGCTGGATGGCTATCGGGGCATCCTGCTCACGGATGGCTATGAAGCTTACGAGAGCGTCACTGCCGCACTGAAGCTCACGCACGCCGGGTGCTTTGCACATGTGCGGCGCAAGTTCGATGAGGCGCGCAAGGCGCAGGCGCACAACGCCGCCGACAGCCAGGCGAAGATCGCGCTGGAGTTCATCCGCGAGCTCTATCTCATCGAGAAGGCGCTCTGGGACAAGCACCAGCCGATCAGTCCCGAGCATCGCGTGAGAGTTCGTTCGGAGTTGTCGGCACCGATCATCGCGAAGTTCCACGCCTGGCTCGAGGCGCTCGCCCCGCAGGTGTTGCCGCAGAGCCTGCTCGGCAAGGCGGTTCACTACACGCTTGGGCAGTGGCCGAAGCTGACGAGGTTCCTGACGCACGGTGAAGTGCCGCTCGACAACAATCGCTGCGAGAACGCGATCCGCCCGTTCGTCGTCGGTCGCAAGGGCTGGCTGTTCAGCGACACGGTGCCGGGCGCGGTCGCGAGCGCGAATCTGTACTCGATCGTCGAGACTGCCAAGGCCAACGGCGTCGAGCCGCATGCGTATCTCTCGCTGCTGTTCGCGCGGCTACCGCTTGCGCAGAGAGTCGAGGACTTCGAAGCGTTGTTGCCATGGAACCTGAGGGCAGAGATCGCCTCAGCC
>CADEHE010000041.1 GCA_902826775.1 uncultured Pseudomonadota bacterium
ACACTCACCGTCGCGCTCAGCGCAGACACTCCCAAATTATCTGTCGCCACGGCGCTGAGGCTGTAGCTGCCAGCGGGCACATTGGTCCAACTAAACGTATACGGCGCGCTGACATCCTCTCCGAGCTTCACCCCAGCTTGGTAGAACTCCACTTTGCTGATGCTGCCGTCTGCATCGGCTGCGCTAGCCGCCAATGTGATCGCCGCCGGCGCGCTAAAACTCGCCCCAGCACTTGGCTGCGTTAGCGTCACGCTAGGGGCTTGATTGCTTGTCCCGCCAGGCGGCTGCCAGCCCACCGGCTTGTAAATCCAAATGTTGCCCTGCGTGGCGCCCTCCAAACCCATGTATACATCCAAATTCGAGATGTATTTCCATTTGCCCAATACGCCCGTGCCGTAGTCACCCGTGGGCGTCGCCCCCACCGGCGCAGGCTGCTTGGTAATAACCCAGCCGTTCGGCGAATTCGTCGCCGGCGGTGTCATCATCCACACTCGCCCGTCGCTGCACCAGATGGGATATTTGCGCCGCACCGGGTCAAAGTCCATCGCGCACATGTACAGCAGCAATGCGCCATAGTTGTACTCTCCGCTCTGGTCTGTGGGGGTGAACACGACCTCTTCGTTGGCTGTCCCAGGACTGCTCAAATCCCAGTAAGCAAACAAACCACCTGCGGATTCGCGCCCCGCTCGCTTCACAAATAGCTTACGCTGCGCGTCGTAGCCACATGAGGGCTGACCGAATAACCCACCGTAGGATCCCGGAACGCCCATCACTTCCCACGTGTCGCTGGCCGGATTGCTCACATCCGAGATGCTGTATCGGTACAGGTAGTTCAGTGAGCCCAATGTGGGATTGGCCGCTACGTACACTACGTCCTTGCCGTTCTCTTGCGCGTACGCCGTGCATCCATCCACGTGACCGCCTCGATTCGGCAGCGCCGGCGGGTTGCCCGCGATGTTCACGTAGATGTCTCGGTTCTGCCACATGTTGCCGCCCACAATCTCCGGATGCGGTGCAACTCGTTTGACGTGTGAGCCGGTCGAGCCCCCTACTTTGTTGGGATCGGCTAGATTCGGATTGAATAAAAACGGCCCGTAAGCACGGCTGCTGCTCGAACCCGGCGCGGTTTGCCTCAAGTAGGCTCCACCGAGCCGATACGCCGCCCCACCAAAGGTGAGAAAGCGGTCGATCACCGGCAAAAACATGTTGTTGTCGTAGGTATGCGCTGAAGGCGGTGCAGCATCGTAGCCGTCAACGGCCAGCACGTTGCCTAGGTCGTCCTGCTTGACTTCGCTCGGCAGGGAGGCGCGCTCCCACATCCGCGTGCTGCCGCGCCAGCGGTACATATCGTTGGCCGCAGAGTTGGCGTGTCCGCCTCCATAAATCCACAAGTCTCCACGGTTCGGGTCCCACGCAAATGAGCTCCATGAGCCGATTATCGCTCTGACTGTGTTTGGGGTCCCGTCAAAGAGCGGGCGCAACTCTTCCGGGGTGTGCACGTCCTCAAAAAAGTTGAGGTTGGCTTTAACCCACGATCCTTCTGGGGTGGCTTGCACTAGCGCCAATAAGTTGCTCAGCGATGGCGCTGTGCCGTTTGCATTGCCATCGGCCGCTTTGGCAAGACGCTGCCTGACGGGCTCTGGCGCCTCGGCTTTGAGCACATCTAAGCGCAGTGCTTCGCTGGCCACGGCTCCTTGCGCGTCGATCACTCTGAGCTTAAAAGCATAGCTGCCGCTTTGCTCGGGCTTGCCTCTAATGCGACCGCTGCGCGCTTCCAAACTCAACCCCGGAGCTAATTGCCCCTGCGCAACGATCCAGCTGTAGGGCGGGCTGCCGCTTTCTGCCTCTAGTGTTGCGCTGTAGTCTTCCCCCTCTTGGCCCAACGCGAGCCCTAGGGTGCGTATGGCTAAGGGCGGCTGGCTCTCTCCCATGTACTCAAAGCGCACCGCATCGACGATGAAGCGCGTTCCCGCCGCTGCGCTTAGTTCGACTTGCGCTCGCTGCTTGGCTTCAAAACCGTACACTCCCAGTAAGTTCCATTGACCCGCTCCTTGCCGCTGGTCGAGCTGGTGTACGCTTCGATTGCCCGCGTGCACCACCGCCGCACTTACTGCCCCCGCAGATTGGCCACCACGCCCCCACCACACGTACACCCGGTAATAGCCTTGCAGCACCCCGGCATCGAAAGTGTAAGTCTGGCCAGCCTCCCCCGCACTCAGCATAGGGCGCTGGCTACGCGCCAGCTCGTGCCCAACCACCGCTTCAAACCGCCCGCGCGCTCGCGTGCCCGCGAATTCACTCGTAAGGACTAGATT
>CADEHE010000042.1 GCA_902826775.1 uncultured Pseudomonadota bacterium
AGCAGCGTCTGAAGATCGCGCATCCGGCGCTCGCGCTCCCGGCTTTGCCAGAGGCTGTAGCCCAAAGCGACCGAAATGATCAGCAGCAAAATACGCAGAAGTAATTGAGGCGGGCGACTCAGAATCATCTCACTGGCAACTGTGTCAAAGCCGAAATGGTCGCGTCCGCCTGCCTGCAACATTGCATCAATCACCCAAATGCTCAGACCTGTCAGCACGCCGTATGCAATTTCTCTGTAGCGTCCCATTATGGCCCCCCAGAACTTCGAAGATCGCAAACCCAAGCCGCTGGTTAATCCCGCTTTTCTACAATCAGTCATTGAACACGAGTTTGGACAAATAAAGGGAGGCCGCTCGGCCTCCCCATGAGGCATTTGCCAGCGGTAAGCTGGTGATATGAAAAAAGAAAACGCCTCGACGAAAAGTGTACAGGAATTTCGAGATGCTGTCGTTGTCAGTTTGAAAGTCGGCAGTTCTGTTTTGCTCAATACGATTGATGCGCTGGCGGCAGGGCCGCGTCTGAGTTCTCCGGTCGAACTGACGCTCAGCGGATTGTTCGCTTATGACTGGAACAGTTTGTATCAGGCGTTGCGGCGCGCCGAAGGCCAACTGGCCGCGACGATTGAACAAGACGATTGGTTGCGCGACTTGCGCGCCGCGCGATTGAACTGGCTCAAGGATCATCCGCCGAATGCTCTGCGCGACGAGCTTGGGCAGTGGCGGGTGCGAATTCTCGACGCGAGCAATTACAATCGCCCGAAAACGCGAACGGTCGAAGTCGGCTATGTTCACGGCGCGGACGGAATGAAACCCGGCCACGGCTTGTCGTTGCTGAGCGAAAGAGTTGGCGCGGGCAGTTGGACCTTGCCGCTGGAGATCGCCTGGTTCAGCCCACAATCCGACCCGCTCAATTTCGGCGCTGAGCAAATCGAGCAGTTCGTCAAACAGCACGGCTGGTTGCCGGAGCAAGTGCTGGCCGTAGATGCGCAATACACGGTCGCGCCGTTTCTCAAACCTGTTCACGAATGCGGCGTTTCTGTGTTGGGGCGTGTGCGGAACAATCGCTGCTTCTATTTGCCGCCGCCTGAATACAGCGGCTTTGGACGCCCGGCGGTGCGCGGGCGGAAGATCAAGCTCAACGATGCGCGGACGCTGCCGCCGGTTGACGAACAAGAAGACTGGCAGCTTGAAGGCGGCGCATCGGTCGAAGTCAGTCGTTGGAACGACCTGCGAATGAAGCAATGGCCAACGCAAAAGTTGTCGCTCTATCGCGTGATCGAATACAAAGCGGATGGCAAGATGCGTTACAAACGCCCGCTCTGGCTTGTCTTCGTTGCCGCCGCCGCGCAGCGTTCGTCGCCCACGCCGCGCCAGGCCGAAGCGATTTACGACGAACGCTTCAGCATTGAACACAGCATCCGATTTTTGAAAGGCGAACTTGGAATGACGGCTGGGCAATTCAACGGCCCGGCCGCCGAAGGCCGAGTCCAAGTCTGGATCGAATTGGCAGCGACGGCTTTTTGGCACTTGTGGGTTTTGCGCGGGATGGCTGCGGCCCACACCGAGAAGCTTCCCCCTTGGTGGCGGAGCGGCAAATTGACGCCCGGAGCGGTCAAACGAATGGCGGCCGGACTTTTGATGGGTTTTGGCTGGAGCAAGCCTCAACCCAAACCCCGCGGAAAGTCGCCCGGACGAGTGACAGGAATGAAACTCGCGCCGCGCAAGCGATTCAAGGTCTACCGAAAAACCGCCTGAGAGCCGATTTCGGGACTCAAACAGCAAACTTGACCGATGACGTTGTGTAGCAGAAGGCATCATCTCAAACTAACTTTGTCCAAACTCGTGATTGGTACGAGTGCGCGATTTAACAAAGCGTTGACTATGGTAATGCTTACTAAAGGAGAGCTTATGAAACTTGGAACTATGCGAATTTTTCGCCCCCTAACTTTGGTTGCTGCTTGTACCGTTTTAGGAGTAATTGGTTTTACTATGGGAAATAATAAACTGGCTCGCACTAAACTAGATAAGCCATTATCAATTCAAAGATCAGACGAGAAAGTAATAGAGGAACTGGTTGCAAGTTTCATCCTTCACAAAACTCTCTGAGATTGATCAATGTGAA
>CADEHE010000043.1 GCA_902826775.1 uncultured Pseudomonadota bacterium
GCGCCTCAATAAGAGTTTTCAAAATGACAGTTAGCGCCAAATCTGAATGGCTCATCCCTGTGGGGTTGATCGCGCTCAGTGTCGTTCCGATCTAGGCGGGCGCGCTCCGACTTGTACAAATCGGTGTGGGTGCCGCGGTCACTCCAGACAACGCTCGATTCTTGGCCGCACCCTTGCTCGGTCGACGCGGAAGGCATCGGCCTGCCATGCAAATAAAACTAGGGTAGCTGCTCGCACCGTCGTTTGAGCGCGGCGGCGAAGGTCTCGAAGGCGGGCTGCATGTTCGGTATAGATTTGCCAATAAGCGGCGCCAACAAACCGGTGAACTGCTCGCGCATTGCAAATTCCACTCCGCCTGCCTTGGGCGTCAGGGTATAGGTACGTTCGCCTTTGAACAATCCCAACGGCATGCCCCCCGTCCATACCATGCGCCGGGGTGGCTCGAATGTGCTGACTTTGACTGGAAACGCGCGTCCGGGATTCAATTTGGCGTATACCGTCACTTTCGCGCCGGGTCCGATGTTACCTTCGACTTTGTCCACTGTGGGGTTCCACGCCGTCCATTGTGAGCCGTCGGTCAAAACCGCCCATACGGCGTGCGGCGTTGCCCGAATCATCGTCGAGGTTGCGTATGCTTTCATCGCCGTCTTCCTTTGAAAGATGGAAACCGCTACTTGGCTCGCATGCGATTGTTCTTGGCGTTGTGTTCCAACTCACACAAGCCCAATGCCTCCATCAGTGGTGGAATGTATACGCCAAATCTGCCGCGTAACCCTTTCTTCAGACCATACCAACCGCCAACCGGATTCTTGGGGGAGCGGGCCCATGCCTCTATCGTCCCGTCCTTCGCAGGTTTCTGTTCATCGGCGCCGCCGAGTTCTACCCAATCTTGAGCGGCTTTAAGCATTTCGTGCAGATCCTCGATACAGCGAGCGTCATACAGCAACACAGTTTTACCCACGCTGCAGACAAGCACTTTTTTTCCATCCTTTTCGTCCACATGCATAGTGTAGCCGGAGGTTCCGGGCGGTGTTTTCAGCTTCCAGGGATTTTCATTGGTGCGATCAAGCTTAGGCATACGCCGTCCTTTCGATGTTATTGGGAGAAACCGCCGCGTCTGGTAACTTGGGGGTTACAATCCGATTTTCCAACCGCGGCTTCGCACAACGATGACAGCACGCTATCCCACGAGCGCCCAAAAATTGTCGCGCGCTTGCCCCAAACATCGGCGCTGCTTGCCAGTGGCCGATGCTCGACGCTGACACGTGTGCCACCATTCTCGGCAACAAAGCGAATTTCAACCTCGGTAGGATGCGCCGCATCGGTGCCCATAAAGAAGTCCAGAACGATGCGATGTGGTCGGTGCCAAACTCGCACGCGTCCGAGCTCGAGCTCGGTACCGCTATTGGCGCGCTCGTAGAACCGCGCATTCTCTTGGAGGAAAAGTTGGCTATTTGGATCGTTTAGATGACGCCGATCCGCCGGCCACCACAGGCTGATTTCATTGGTGAATAGCTCGAAGGCTTGCTCGAGCGAAAGCGGCAAATGTACCGACTTACTAATCACGTGCGCGCGCCCTTGCTGTGGCAGCCTTCTGAAGGCGTTTCAGCGCGGTATCCCAAAAATCGTCGAGAAATTCGCGCACACTTGCGAACCCTTGCACACGTACGCTGTAAAGGTTCGTCGCGCCTACTTCGCGAACCTCCACCAATCCAGCCGCTGCCAGCACGGCCAGATGCCGCGAGACTGCTGGACGGCTAACCGGAAAGCGTTCTGCAAGTTGGACAACCGACAAAGGTCCCTGACGCAACTCGCGCAAAATCGCGCGGCGCGCAGCATTGCCGAGAGCATCCAAAGCGTGCATGTGCCTGAGGACTCCAAGTGGGTAACATAAAAGTTACGATAACACGATGCCATGGCCGGCGCAAACGCGATGCTCCCGTAGGCGACGCGACGCGAGATC
>CADEHE010000044.1 GCA_902826775.1 uncultured Pseudomonadota bacterium
ATCGGGATAGGGTCCGATCATCGTTGATCGGACCCCTCCCACACCACCCGGCGTGCGGGTCCGCACCGGGCGGTTCGAGAAGTTGAGGTCAGGAGAATCTCGGGACTCCCAGGCGATCGAAGAAGGCCATGGGCAGCACCCTGTTCAGGCCCATGGCGCTGTTACGCCACCACCGCCTGCCGTTGCCGGCAATGCGCGCCGCCAAGTCCACGCTGGCACCCAGCTTGCACAGCTCACGGAACATCGTCGTTCCGCGCCGCCACTGCTTGAGCTGCACGGCCCGCAGCCGGTGCCGCAGCCATTCGTCCAGTTCGCGCATGACCTTGGGCGTCTGCGCCAACCGGAAGTACGCCTTCCAGCCCGGCACATAGCCCTTCAGGTCTTCGGCGAGCTGTTCGAGGCTGCGGCCCCGCGTGCGGCGTGTCAGCTGCCGGATGCGTTCGCGCAGCTTGTCCAGTGCCTGTGTGGCCACGGCCCGCTTCGCACCATCCTTCGACGCCCAGAAGCAGTAGCCCAGGAACTTGCGTCCCCAGACCGGCGCCACCGCCGTCTTGGACTCGTTGACCTTCAGCGCCAGCCTCGCGTAGCAGTCGCGCAGCGCTTGCAGTACCCGCTCGCCCGCCTTGCGGCTCCCGACATAGACGTTGCAATCGTCGGCATAGCGCACAAACTTGTGTCCGCGCCGCTCCAACTCCCGATCCACTTCGTCCAGCAGCACGTTGGCCAGCAATGGGCTCAGGGGCCCGCCTTGCGGCGTGCCTTCGAACCTCTGGCTGTGCAGCCCGTGCGCCAGGATGCCCGCTTGCAGGTAGCGCCGGATCAACCGCAGCACCCGCTTGTCCGCAATCCGCTTGGCCAGCCGGTCCATCAGGATGTCGTGGTTGACGCGGTCGAAGAATTTCTCCAAGTCCACGCCCACCACGACCCTGTGCCCGGCCTGCACGTACTGCTGCGCTTCGAGTACCGCGCCATGCGCGCTGCGCGCCGGCCTGAAGCCGTGGCTGTGCTCGCTGAACGTCGGGTCGATGAGCGGTTGCAATACTTGCAGCAGCGCCTGCTGGATCAGCCTGTCCACGACGGTCGGTATCCCCAGCTCGCGCGTTCCGCCACCCGATTTGGGTATGCCCACGCGGCGTACCGGATCAGGCCGGTAGCTGCCGTCAAGCAACCTGGTTCGGATGTCGGGCCACGCTTGCTCGAGATATTCGCCCGTGTCTTGCACCGTGCGTCCATCGACGCCGGCACTTCCCTTGTTGGCCTTGACGCGCTTCCACGCTCGGGCCATGTTCTCTCTGGTCAACGCCTGCCCAAGCAGGTCATCGACCCCGCAGTCCGTTTGTGCATGCCGCGCCGGCGTGGCTTCATCGCTCACGGCTTCAGGCGCGGCTTCACCGCGCCCCGCCACCGTGCGCCCCGGTTGCCCAGGCTTCTGATGCGCTGCCCTACCAAGCGTCATGTCTCGTGACTGTCCTTCTCGTTCGGCCCTTCACCGGCCTGCGCCGCCTACTACGGCCTCTGCTGACTTCTCGCTCCGGCTCGGCACCATCGGCCTTTCAGCCACAAGGCAAGATCTCCCCAGGTAAGAACGCAATCCTTCACCGCACAGCCGTCGCATTTACGTCGCCTGGACCTTGACCACAAGAGCTTCGCAGTCACTTGCCTGCTCGCCCTGTCCGGCGCCGCCTCGGATGCGCTTCGTGTACCTCGACTCGCGGTTTACGCTACGTGCTTCCTCCCCACGCTCGGTCGCCCTCACGCAGTTGCACTTCACTTCGCTCGCTGTGGTCAACTCGCGGGAGGACTTGCACCTCCA
>CADEHE010000045.1 GCA_902826775.1 uncultured Pseudomonadota bacterium
GCGAGAACGTGTTCGACTTTCAGTTTACGGTCGAGTCGATTCAGTACCTGGACAGCAAGGCGGAAGCCGAGCGTCGGCAAGCTAGAAATGACCCGGCTACCAGCGCGGCGGGTGAACCTGTCGATCATCAACTCCACGGCTAACGGAGGCGATCATGTTGAAGCGTTCATTCTCGCTCGGACAAGTTGTCGCTACGCCAGGTGCCCTTAGTGTCTTGGCGGAAACCGGCTGCACAGCTGAATCATTCCTGCAACGTCACTCATGCGGCGATTGGGGTGATCTCGATCCCGAAGACTGGCAAGCCAACGATATCGCGTTAGCGCATGATGATGGCAGGCTCTTCAGCAGCTACCAGATCGGCAATCAGAAAATCTGGTGCATCACCGAATCCGACAGGTCCAGCACGTGTCTGCTCGTGTCGAGTGAGTACTAGTTGGACGAAGAGCCGGGGGTCGCGTTGGCCTTCGGCTCTTTGCCATATCGCGCTACGGTTTCGGGTAACGTTACGGCTTCTCAGCGACGATCTTGCCGTTCTTCATCGTATAGAACGGCGTGCCGTACATGCGTGCGGTCTTGCGCGCTTGCCGTCTCGCTCGGCGCAGCGCTTGTTCAATCGCCCGAGTGGTCATGTTTTCGCCGGCCGCACCATCGACATTTGACGGCTTTGTAGCCGTAGCGTCCTTGTTCTTGGGCATGCAGGTAATCGCAGGCTGAAACAGCGCGGCTATTGCATTGCCGCCAGCGCTTTGTGCAACTTTTCGGGCGTGACCTTATCGATGCCGTAGCGCTTGAGGACTTGCACCAAGTTGGCCAGGTGCTGTTGCGCGTGGCGTTCACGTTGTCGGCGTAGTTTCTCTTCGGCAGCTTTGCGGCGCTCCCTCAGCTTGAGCTCCTGTTGCTGCAGCAATGCAAGCTGCTGCTCAGGTGTTCGGTGTTTACGCGGCATGATCGAGACCTCTCTTCCTGCTTGAACTGAATCAGTCGCAATCGATAACATAGTTCGCGCCGTCGATACAAGCTAAGTCGACCCCCCGAGTTAGAGCGACAGATTCCTGCGCGCGGCGTAGTCTTTTGCGCCATGTGCAGATTGCAGTTTCCGCTGATTTCCGCCCTTCCGATTGTTGATGTCGCAATGGAAGTTTGCGCGCTGCCAGTGATGGGGGTTGGCGCGATTGGAAATGATGATCGGGCCGCGCCCGAACCCGCCATAGAGGGCACCGCCGGCCAAAGGCGGCCGGCTGGTAATGCTTCACACCCCACGCAATCTGCGATTGCCCGGAAGAGCCCGCCAGGCTTGACGAAGTCGGTTAACCATAGGGGATGCGAGGGTTAACCATCCGCAGCCAATGTATTTGATTCGCCAGGAAAGACGCACGCAATCATGAGAACGGAACTCATCGGCACCAAGTTACCGCTGCACGAGGCGACACTACTTCGTCGACGCGCTGCCGATCTAGGTTTGAGCAAGTCCGCCTACACCGCCAATCTTATTGTGCGCGGCCTGCAAGCCGAGTCGGAAGATCGCGCCCCGGCGCTAACCGATCAATTGCAGCAAGCCGTGGAAACGCTCAAAGAACTCACGGAAGTCAAAAGTGCCAATGCCGCGGGCCTCAAGTCGCCTGGGCCCGCATTGCTTGATCCGCGCCTGCACGCCTTCATGATCGAAGTGTTGCTGTTACTGCGCTATCTCGCCAAGGACGATCTT
>CADEHE010000046.1 GCA_902826775.1 uncultured Pseudomonadota bacterium
CGCCTTCATGATCGAAGTGTTGCTGTTACTGCGCTATCTCGCCAAGGACGATCTTCGCGTCAAAGGAGAGATCGGGCGCAAAGTGCAAAGAGCCGTGGGTGATGTTCGAGTGGAGGGTACATGAACAAGCGTTTAATGCGGCATATCGGTTTCGGTGCGCTGCTGGCTCCAGTTGTCACACTCTTCATTTGGGGCGCCTGGGTCGTCTATGCCTTTCACCTGCAGAAACCCTTCGTGCGCGACTTGCTGCGCGCGGCCACGATGGCGTTCACCGCGCCGAATCTGCGGCCGATGACCGCGGGCAGTCTGTGGCTCGGCGTTTGCGCTAGCGCGTTATTCGCAAGTTTGAGCTATCGCTTCGGACCCTTGGGAACTGGCCAACGCGGCTATGTGCGCGGCAGCCAAGTGGTGGAGCGCAGCGAGCTTTTGCCCTATGCGCGTCGTTCGGCTGGCGCTATGAGGAACCAGCGAGGCGCCCCCATTACCCTTGCCGGCGTTCCCATTCCTGCGGGGTTGGAACGACTGCATTTCTTAATTGGCGGGACGACGCAGTCCGGCAAGTCAGTCACGATCACTGAAATGCTGGCCGGCGCCCTGGCTCGCGGCGACCGGGTCGTCGTGGCCGATCCGAATGGTGGCTACTTTGCTCGCTTCGGACAGAAAGGCGATGTCTTGTTAAACCCCTTCGATCTGCGCTCGGTCGGCTGGTCGATATTCAATGAAATCGACCGTCCTTACGATATTGAGCGCTATGCGCGCTCGGTCATCCCGGATGCCAGGAGCGCCCAAGACTTCGAGTGGCACGGCTATGCCCGTTTGCTATTCAGCGAAACCGCACAGCGCTTGATTGCTCTAAACGACAACACCACCGCCAAGCTCATGCATTGGCTGACGGTGGTCAAAATCGAGGATCTGGGGCGTCTATTGGAGGAAACCCCGGCAGTAGGGCTGTTCGACCAAGGGGCGAATAAAGCCCTTTCCAGCACGCGATTCATCCTCACCAACTATCTCAATGCGCACAAACACCTGAAGCCCGGCAACTTCTCGCTGCGCCGCTGGCTGGAAAGCGGCAAGGGCAGCCTGTACATCACTTGGCGCGAGGATATGGCCGAAGCGCTGCGTCCGCTTATTTCCACATGGTTCGACGTATTGGTCAACTCGCTCTTAAGCCTGCCGCCGAGCGACCAGAGACTGGTGTGGTTCTTCTTGGATGAGCTGGCGAGTATGGAACGGCTGAGCAGCTTGGAAGATGGCTTAACCAAAGGTGCGAAGCATGGCGGGCGCTTTGTCTGCGGGCTGCAATCCACTGCACAGCTAGACGACATCTACACCCGCGACAAAGCTGTCGTGCTCAGAAGCTGCTTTCGCAACCTGCTGGTGTTGAACATCCCTAACACTGATCCGGCTACGGCGGAGGAATACAGCAAAGGCTTGGGCGAATGGGAGTTCATCCGCAATGAGAAATCGCACGCGCATAACTGGCACCGCGGCAATACGGTTACCCACACCAAGCGTCACGTGCGCGAACGGGCGGTGATGCCGAGTGAAATCCACAAGCTGCCGGACTTGACCGGCTATCTGAAGCTGGCCGGCGATTACCCGATCGCTAAGGTGAAGCTGAAGCCCAAGAACTACGCGGTGCGCAACCCGGCGATTGTGGAGCATTGACGTGCTGTCGATCGCGA
>CADEHE010000047.1 GCA_902826775.1 uncultured Pseudomonadota bacterium
ACTGAACTGCACCCGGTTGTTGAGACACGGAAATTGAGAGACAGGTATGCTGGCGCGGAATTGCGGCAGCGTGGTTTGACTTCTATAGTCGGTGAACCGGCGAAGCGGAAGCGGGCTCTGCTGAGGAGCAACCCGCCGAGGAATAGCCGGTGGAAACTCACTGCGATGAGTGCGTTGAGGCCGGTGAACGAGGGTTCGCCGGCTTTGCGCATTGTGGGCGTTCATCGTGGGTCCTCTATCGCAGTAGATTTCCCGATGCCTTGTAAACCTGCGCGGCGGATGGGCACCAATCCCGGAATACGCTCGCGCATCTGCACTTCGAACTCGACGGGCGGGCAATAGTTCAGCGCCGAGTGCAGCCTTTGCCGGTTATAGACGTCTTCGAGGAAGAAGCCGACCCGGCGTCGCGCGTGATGGATGTCGCGATAGGCTGTGCCGTCGACTTCTTCTTGCTTCAGCGTCTTCATGAAGCTCTCGGCCTTGGCGTTGTCGTACGGATTGCCGGTGCGGCTCATGCTGGCCTGAATCGCATGTGCATTGAGGATGTCGGTGTACTCGCTGCAGGCGTATTGCAGGCCGCGATCGGAGTGATGAACTAAACTCCCCGACGCCGGGCGACGTGCCTTGATCGCCATTTTCAAGGCAGCGATCGCAAGGCTTGCCTGCAGGTGCGTCTCCAGTGCCCAGCCGATGGCACGGCGGCTGAAAGCATCGAGAACAATGGCAAGATAGGCGAACTCCTCAAGCATGCGGACATAGGTGATGTCCGCCACCCAAAGCTGATCGATCGCTGTCGGCTCCATCCATCGCGCAAGGTTGGGCACGACACGCCAGCTGTGACGCGACAGCGTGGTGAGCGGAACGAACGGACGCGTTCGCAGAGCAAGAAGATTGTCGAGACGCATCAAGCGCAAGACGCGGTTCTTGCCGACGACAAAGCCTTGACGCCGCAAGTGGGCGGCGATCATGCGGTGACCCAAGCGCCGTCGATGTTCAAGCGCAATGCGTTGAATCGCATCGCGCAGGGACGTCTCCTCTTGGCGCGGCGCCGAAGCGCGCCAAGCGCGGTAATATCCGGCGCGGCTGACGCCGGCACGCGCGCAGAGTTGCTTCACCGATAGTTCGCCCTGTGGCGACGGCGTCGTCATTTTTTGGATGACGAGATGGATCGCCTTGCGCCACGTTCGCCATTCGGACGGCGTTCGTCCGCGACTTGCCGCAAGGCCTTCTGAAAAAAATCAAGTTCAAGCTCCTGCTGACCGATCTTACGCTCCAGCTCGGCGATCCGCCGCTTTGCCGTCGCAAGATCGAGTGCCGCTTTGGACGACGCCTCTATGACCGGCGCCGACTTCGGCGGGCGGCCTCGCTTGACGCGAAACGCGGACGCTCCGCCTTTGCGGTAACGGTCCTTCCATCGGTAAAGGATCGTGCGCCGGATCTTCACCTCGCGCGCGAGCGCACTGATATCCTCGCCCGCAAGCATGCGCTTGACGGTCGCAACCTTTAGCTCCGGCGTGAATACTCGTGGAACCTTCGGCATTCAGTTCTCCTTCCGAGAACTGTCTCCCATTTTAGGTGTCTCACTTTTTGGGTCCACTCCAA
>CADEHE010000048.1 GCA_902826775.1 uncultured Pseudomonadota bacterium
GCGGTATCGGGATGCTCGGGGCCGAGCGCCTTTTCATAAATTGCCAAGGCGCGCTGATACAGCGGCTCGGCTTTGGCATAGGCGCCGCTGGCATAGTAGAGCGCCGCGAGGTCATTGAGCGAGCGGGCGGTATCGGGATGCTCGGGGCCGAGCGCCTTCTCGCGAATCGCCAAGACACGTTGAGCCAGAGGTATAGCCTCCGCGTATTTACCGGTGCGGTAAAGCGCAACGACGCGCTCATTCAGCGTATGAGCCTGTTCGAGCAGGTCCGTTTCCTGCGCCAGGCCTGCTGGTGCAATGGCCAAGAAAGCAACCAGGATTGCAATCCAGCTTGCAAACAAGACAGAATTTTCAGACCCCTTGCCCTTACTCATCGGTATTCCTGTTCTATTGCAAACGCGCGCTGTGTACACAAGTGCATTCGCTTTTCGCAATTTCTGGGCGAACAACATGTTGTAGCAACCTCAGTGCGAACGGGTGGTAGCCCTCTCGAATGGGCTCCCGCGACCGCGGGGCGACAATCCCGAACGCGAACGGATACAGGATGGGCTGAGCCGGCCGGTGTTGTCAATAAGACAAAAGTGCTATTGCGGAGGCAGCGCTCTTGAGCATACCGACCGCCAATGAAGCGGGAATACAAGATCCCGATGGCGGTTGCTTACCCCGATCTGCCTCGCCATTCAGCAGCGGATTCAAAGTCAAGACTCAAAAATCAAAAAATGCCGCGGCGTGATACGGATCACCCCGCAGTAGTTGTGGGAAACGAGCGTCGCTCACGCGACCCTCTAACTTCCTAAGAAACAGCGTGCGCCTATCGGCGCAGTGATATTTGCGCGCTGCCATCTGCTCTCGCAGCGCGGAACGCTGTGGCGGTGTTTCTCTCTCCAAACCGCTTCAACGCCGTTCCCTAAGTTCGTCGCCATATCCGCAAGGCTAGCGGGCGCGCTCGTCCTGCAAGGGCATGCGGCGCATGAACGGCCGCCTTCCCGCTTTGCGGGCCCCTTCCATTAAAGCACCGGTCCCTTGCACGCCGACCTTGTTCCGCCCGCTCTCTTTCTTGCGGGCGACGAACTCAGGGAACGGCGGTACAGCCATGAACCAAATTGCGATCGAAACACTAAAGACACAACCGCAACGGCGGGCTCGGATTCTAGGGCCCGGTGGGTTTGGCAGGCAGCAAAGGCATAGCCGGGAGGCATTCCGGCTTTCGTAGTGAAGTGCAACTTCGTAAAGGAGATGGACCATGTCAAGTATGAGCAAAGTAACCGGCAGCATCATTGGTTATCTGGGAAGCGAACCTCGGTTAACGCACGTCGGCGAGAAGGCAACCGCCCGCACGTTTTACTGCGTGGTGCGTAACTTACGCTGGGGCAATACGGCAACCGGTGAGCGGCAGGAGAAGCGCGTTGTGTTGCCGCTGGTCTCATGGGGCCGCCAAGCCGAGAACGACGCGAAGTATCTACACAAAGGCTCGCATGTGGCGATCGAATTCAGTATCGAGAATGTGCACTACGAGCAAGACGGCGAGAACGTGTTCGACTTTCAGTTTACGGTCGAGTCGATTCAGTACCTGG
>CADEHE010000049.1 GCA_902826775.1 uncultured Pseudomonadota bacterium
ACGGGACACGATTGCGAATGAAAACGGGAGCCGTAACCCTTCTGAACAAATCCACCTATGGAGACTGCGGTAGGAGCCGCAGTCAGAAGGGAGGCTCCCGTGATGAAGAAGGTACGGTTGATAGAGGTCGCCAAGCAAGAGGCATCGGGCCGCGCGGAACGGCCGGCGCCGGGCTCGGTGGTAAGTATGGCGATCGACGTGTCGCGCTCGAAGATGGTGTACTGCGTGCGCTGGAACGGCGCCGAACAGCGCCGACTGAGTACGCCTGCCGAGCTGTGCCATCTGCAAGGAGTGGTGAGGCAGTATCAGGATTGCCAGTTGCAGGTGGCCTACGAGGCATGCGGTTTCGGATACGAAGCGGCGTGGTGGCTGCAAGAGCAGCAAGTGGCGGTGACGGTGATCGCGCCGAGCCGCGTCGAGCGGGTGCCGGGGTTGGGTGTGAAGACCGACCGCGTGGATGCGGGAAAGCTGGCCCGCAAGCTCGAGAAGGGCGAGCTCAAGGGGATTTACATTCCGCCGCGGACGGTCCACGCCGACCGTCAGCTCGGGCGCACCTATACCCAGTGTGTGCGCGAACGGCAGCGAGCGCAGATTCGAATACGCAGCCTGTTGCAGGAGCACGGACGCATTGGACCGGAGCCCACGGTTGGATGGAGAGCGTATCAGACGTGGCTGGCCGCGCAGGATCTGCCTGCACCACTGCGAGCCTGCGTGCACACGCACGAACAGCTGCGTACGCTGGCCGACCAGCAAGCAAGATATTTGCGTCACGAGCTGATGCAGGTGGCTGGCCGAGCGCAATATCGAGCGGTGGTCGACGCATTGTGCGCCCAAGCCGGGGTAGGCACCTTCTCGGCCATCCGCCTCGTCTTGGAGCTGGGTACTGTCGAACGCTTCTCTACAGGTCCTGCACTGGCGCACTACCTCGGACTGACACCGAGCCAGTACAGCTCCGGAGAGTTGGACCATCGGGGTCGTATCTTGAAGTGCGGTCCGGCAGCGCTGCGCGCGCTGCTGCTGCAGTGCGCCTGGGCGGCGGTGCGCCCGGGTCGCGACTCTGCCCTGCGTGCAAAGTTCGAGCGGCTGGCTCCACGGCGCGGACGCAAAAGAGCCATCGTCGCGATCGCACGCCAGCTGGCGGTTCAACTGCATCGCCGCTGGGCTGCTGTGTCGCATCCGTCGCACTGCGCTCCGGCGAGCTAACCTCGCATGAATCGCCTTCACCCGAGCTGACTGAGGGCAAAGGCCGCCTTCGCTGGTTGCGTGCTGTGCCTTGGTTCGCGCACCCCCTGGGCGTGCGAACGTTTCAGAGTTTGGCAGCCAGCGATTCTGATTCCCAACCAACTGCGGCCGCGAATCATAACTTGGTGGGCCATCTCGCGAGATGGTCCACGAATAGCAGACTGGCCCCTCGCAGCGTCGGCGCGAATGGCTCCGCAATACCTCCCACCCCGCCGCGGCGCT
>CADEHE010000050.1 GCA_902826775.1 uncultured Pseudomonadota bacterium
CGCGGCCATCCGCCAAACCATCCCCGCGAAAAACAGCGTGAAGAGTTGATCGGTGCCGATGCTAATTGCCAGATGGCGCAGGCCCGGCGGATTGTTCAGCGTGAGCAGCACCGAAATGGCTGTGCTAGCGATCATGCTCACCGCGACTGATACTGCCACCCAGCCGGCGAAGCGGCGCAGGCAGCGCACTGTTACTGCCGTGAACACCTCGCCTGCGGCGAAATGCTTGAAGCACGCGCGCGCCTGGCGCAAGCCCAGCAACAGCAGCGCGAGCGGCACCAACGTGATCGCCGCGCCGGCGTAGCGTTGACTCAGCGACAGGGATGCTTGAACCGCGTTCGCCGGCAATTGCGCGCGCACGGCAAGCTGCACGGTGTCGGTCATCAGCCAATAACCCACGACGGCCGCCGGCAACACGATCATCGCGGCGAGGCACGCGTGGGCCATCCATAAGCTCGTACGCTTAAGGCGTTGCGGGTTCGTGTTAGCAGTTTCGGATGAGGTCATGGCGGATCGTCGAAGGTGATAGGAAAGCTTAGCACAGAATTACTATAATTTAACAACATATTATTGTGGTACAATAATAAAATGGCACCACTCAACCAGAGTAAACACGATGCGACGTTTCGCTATTTGCTTCCCCATCTGCCTCGTTTTGGCCGCTCTCGCCGCATGCGGCGGTATTCCGTTGCGCTCTATCCCGCGCTTGATGTCGCTGCAAGAAACGCTGTTGGAGGCAAACCCGGCGGAGTTCATGCTGGCGATTCAGGCCGATGCGCGCATGACACCGCCGGCAGGTGCGGTGCCGGTCATGCACATCGCGATACGCCCGCGCGAGGCCGGCGCGTTCGAAGCGCTGGATAAGGCGCTGCCCATGCGTCTCACGGTTTCGTCCGGCAATGCAAACGCGAAGACACTAGCGCCAGCCCCAGCGCGGCGGCGCTGGCTGCTTTACAGCTTCCCGCCCGAATCACAAACGGAGCTGGTACGTATTCAGCGCTACTTCAAGCGCATTCAAGCAGAGCAGCGCGGCAAGGGCGGCGGCAGCATTAGCGTCGGCATCGCGCAGGACGGTGTGGCGGTAAAAGATCCAGCGCTTGCGGATACTCGATGGGAAAGCTGGCTGCAGACTTCAACGCGCGAAGGCTTCTTCGAGCTGTGGTCGGGCAGCGTCGCCGAGTTGTTGAGGCAAGCGCAAACTCAACGAAATTAGGGCGGCCAACTCCGCTTGCGGCATATTGTTTCGCCGAGGCAACATAGCACGTGGGCGCCCTGACGTGGCAACCCCTGTATGCGAATTGCGTTTGCCGTCGCGGCGATGGTGATCGTCGCTGCGCTCGCAATCGCAGCGGAACTCACCGCCGCCCAGGGCACAAGGACAACAGGCAGTCGTGATGACCTCGCGGCGCCTCAATAAGAGTTTTCAAAATGACAGTTAGCGCCAAATCTGAATGGCTCAT
>CADEHE010000051.1 GCA_902826775.1 uncultured Pseudomonadota bacterium
TTCACGTCAACTTGGACAAAACGGCTGAGTTGAGAAAGGAGACTTTGCCTGCCTATGAGGCGGCCTCGGTGAATCGCTGCTGGTTGGTCATTCTACGATGCGCACGGGCCGCAGCTATTCGCCGCACACGCTCGTCTCGAACTTCATTCGGTTGCCCACGATGCCAGGTTGCCGGCGTCATGTACCCCAACGCAGCGTGGAGGCGCTCCTCGTTGTAATGGTGCATGAGCTTGGCGATGATTGCCTCGGCCTGTAGATAGTTGCTGCCGTAATCGTTGTCGCTCTCGTCACGTACGGTTCCGTTGAAGCGCTCCACAATACCGTTGGATTCGGGATGCCGAGGCTTGGTCTTGATGCCGATCAGGTTGTGCGTCTTGATAACTGCGGCGACATCGCGATTGACGAACTCGCTGCCGTGATCGTGAACGACTCGCGGTTTGGCGCCCCGCGCCGTTTCCAGTGCCGCCTGCAACTCGACCGCCACCGATCTGCCATCGAGGCTTATCAGCAGCTTGTGATGAACGACATAGCGGCTATAGGCATCTACGAAGCTCAGCAGGAAGTAAAAGCGAGTCGCCACCCAGACGTACATCACATCGGTATGCCATTGCTGATTCGGCGCCGTCGGCCGAAAGTTGTATTCGCCAGTGGACGCCATCGAGCGCTTCCAGCGCGAGAGCAAGCCCGCATCGTTCAATACCCGATAAACCGTGCTTTCCCCGACGCAGGCCACGAGCGCATCGACCATCATCCAAGTCAATTTCCGGTAACCAATCTTCGGATAGCTCAGCGCAAATTCGCAGATCGCCGCGCGTTCCTCAGCCAGAACCTCGTATACCCGGCACGGCTTGCCTGGTCGATCTTCCAGGCTCTCACGTCGCGCCCACGCGTAGTACACGCTGCGCGGTACGCCGAGGGCGGCAAGTGTGCGATACATCTGCCACCCCGAGCGCCTTTTCGTCTGCGCGACGATTTGCATCACCGCCGCCTTGGTGTCCGCCGGTACACGCGATAGATCCTCCAGCCTCAGATCTTTTTTTTCAGCTCCAGGTTCTCCGCCGTGATCTCAGCGATCACAGCGCGCATCCGCTCCATCTCTGCCTGGTGCCGGGCCTCCCCATCGTCTTTTCGCGGCGCGCGCTGCGCATCGCGCCTTAGCGCCACCGTCGAGCCGCCCTGGGCCACTGCCCGCCAGCGGTACAGCACCGACGGCGATAGCCCGTGCCGCCGGCACACTTCGCTTACCGTCACTCCGGGCTGATCCGCCTCGCGCAAAATCTCGATCTTCTGTTCCGCTGTGAATCGTCGATACTCGCGTTTGCTCATAAACTTCGCTTCCTCTGCGGGTCGCTCGCAGCAGATCGAAGTCTCTCATCTTTCGGATAACCGTTTGTCCGGAAGTCGCTGAAGCTACACA
>CADEHE010000052.1 GCA_902826775.1 uncultured Pseudomonadota bacterium
TCTCAGCGATGAATCCGCGCTTCAGCCCACCGCATGGCATCTTGGCCATCGGCCCACTGTCGCGATGCTGCGCCAGCGTCTGGTCGCACCACATGCACACCTCGCTCGTGCGGTTCGGGTCGGTCATGTGGAACCCTCCAGAATCTTCGCGAGCTTCCCCACTGGGCTCGGCCACAGTCGGCGATTCGCTCGAATGAACGCGCGCAGCCCCGGTGCGTCGTCCCTCCATTCGCGGCGACTCGAAACCGCGTCTTTGATCACACGTGAGAACTCCTGTCGGTACGCCTTGCGTGCTGTCTTCATGGTTTGCATGGCTTGTTTCTCCTGGTTGGTTGTGAGCTTGAGCGCTCGCGTATGCGCGCCTATGAGCGGGGCGCGCATAGACCAGCGTTCACGCCGCTTTGCGCGCCGCGCGGAAAATCTCGACCGTCATACTGACGATGACGCTCTTGGCTGCATCACGCGCCTTCGCCACGTCACCCAAAAAGCACTCGCCGCGCTTGTGCCTGGCTGCCGCGACCCACACGCCCTGCAGCGCCTCTACCAGCTGCAGAGCAATCTCCGGGCTGACTCGGAGGCCGAACTTCAGCCCGTCGATCTCGATCGAGACCTTGCTCACTTGAACGCCTCGACGCGCTTTTCCTCGCACACCTTCACGGCTTGGCTGTAGGCGTCGATTGCTGCGAGGTGCGCCTTTGAGGCTTTGTCGGCCACCTCAAACGCAGCCTCGACGGCAGCCCAACGTTGATCGCAAGCGCTTACTGCCGCTTCGTACTGCTCACGCGCACTCGGTTCTGCTTTGACGATATCGCTCACGCTGCCCCTCTTTCTTGTTCGATGGAGTCGGCGTATTCGCGCGCCGCCTCGTTGCATTGCTCGTGCGCTTCCAGCCACTGCATGCAGCGCTGGACCAACATTCGACGTGCGCCGGGCCGCGCGATGTTCGCGAGCAGCGCTTGCATCTGCGTCTCGCGCGCGCCGCGCTCCGCCATCTTGGTGACGAGCTTCTCTTCGAGCTTGCTGACCATCAGATCACCTCGGCGAGCGGGTTGAGGTCTGGCCCAACAACGCGACTCTCGCGCCAGCGGTTCGGCGTGAGCACACGCACTTGCGGACGCTCCTTCTTGCGCGAGCGCTGGAACTTCTCGCAGCCGCAAGTCAGCGCGTGTTCGCAGCGGAACGCGTGCTCTGCGTGGCTGTGCCCGCACGTGCACCAGTCGGTGAGCGACTCGAAGTCCACCGCGCTCAGGCGCACGTGAGCTTGCTCGTAGGCCGCATCAATCCACGCGTCGATCCACGCGGACCACTGCGACTCGGGCAGGGCGGCGTCCTCGA
>CADEHE010000053.1 GCA_902826775.1 uncultured Pseudomonadota bacterium
TGAGGTGGACCCCATCGGTTGGACAAAAAAACGTGCGTCCTTAGATGGTGGCCGGGGGTAACGGGGAGGCGGCGTTTTGGGCCGCCACCAGTCCGGACTTGCGACGGCGCTCGGGTTCCATCCCTGGATTGCCCTATCCTCCGCGCGAGCAGTTCTATTCTACGCAAAGCGCGGCGCTTTGCAAGAAGAAAATGGGCCAGTCTGGCCCAAAGCGGAAAATCCCAGGGGGTTTGGGGGACAGCGTCCCCCATCATGATGAGGACTTTTTCCTTTTGTGTTTGTGCGGGAACAAGTCCGACGGCGTCTGATAGTCGAGCGCCTGGTGCGGACGTTCGTAATTGTAGAAGTGGAAGTATTCCGTCAGCGCCGCGAACAACTCGGCGCCGCCCGCGAAGTCGCCGGGATAGATCAGCTCGTACTTCAAGCTGCGCCACAAACGTTCGATGAACACGTTGTCGAGCGCGCGGCCGCGGCCGTCCATGCTGATCGCCACGCCGCGCTGTTGGAGCGGCGCCAGAAACTCCGCCGAAGTGAACTGCGAGCCCTGATCGGAGTTCCAGATTTCGGGTTGGCCGTAGCCGAAAGCAGCGCTGAGCGCCGCCGTACAGAACGCCGCGTCGAGCGTGTTCGACAATTCCCAACTGAGCACAAAGCGGCTGAACCAATCCATCACCGCGACCAGATACAGAAAACCGCCGTGCATCGGAATGTACGTAATATCGGTGCTCCAGACGTGATTTGCGTGTTTGATCGCCACGCCGCGCAGCAGATACGGATACACCTGATGGCCCGGCGCGGGACGGCTCAGGTTGGGCTTGGCGTAATGCGCTTCGATGCCCATCAAGCGCATCAGGCGCTGCGTGCGTTTGCGATTCACGTCCAACTCGAAGGCCATTTTCCGGCTGCCGAAAAACGGCCGCTTCAGGTACAACTCGTCGATCCGCCGCATCAGCCGCAGGTTCTCCGGGCTCTCCGGTTGCGGCTCGTAATAGTAGGTCGAGCGTGGCAAGCTCAGCAATTCGCACTGCCGCGCGATGGTCAGCGTGTGTTTCGGATCGATGCATGCGCGCCGGCTTTCAAGCGAGCAGTCCTGCTCTTTTTTTGAGAAAGTCCAACTCCACTTTCAGTTGGCCGATCTGCTTGTAGAGCTCGTCT
>CADEHE010000054.1 GCA_902826775.1 uncultured Pseudomonadota bacterium
TATTGATCGTTCCGTAAATCATGACAACCGCTAGCGCCGTTGTGCGTTGTACCGATACTTGGCAAGAATTGGGTGCAACGCATGGTCACGAAGCGAGTGGACGAGACGGTACGACGACGCTTGCGGGCGGGTCGGATGCTGTTGGCGGGCAAGACACCGGCGCAGGCCGCGCATGCAGTGGGCGTGGCGCGGCAGACCGCGTACACGTGGAAGGCAGTGCTCGATGAGGGCGGCATCGACGCGTTGCGTGCGATGCCCACACGGGGCCGGCCGGCTCGCCTGGGTGACGAGCAGTTGCAGGCGCTGGGCCGCACGCTGCTGGACAAGCCCACCGCGCATGGCTTCGGCACTGAACTGTGGACGCTCAAGCGCGTGGGCGTGCTCATTGAGCGCCTGTACGGCGTCAAGTTCGGCTAGACCCAGATCTGGCGCATCCTCGGCGGCCTGGGGTTCTCGGTGCAAAAGCCAGAGCGCCGCGCCATCGAGCGCGACGAACAGGCCGTGCAGACCTGGAAGCGCAAGACCTGGCCGGGGCTCAAAAAAAAGCCAGCCGCGAAGGACGGCTGATCGTCTACATCGACGAGTCGGGCCTGAGCGAGCGGCCCACCCGGGTGCGCACCTGGGCGCCCAAGGGCAAGACGCCCATCATCCAGCTCCACTTCAACTGGACGCACATCTCGGTCATCGCCGGCCTGTCGCGCACCAACTGCATGTTCCGACTGCACGAAGGCAGCATCAAGAAAGAGCAGCACGTCGAGTTCCTCAAGGCGCTGCGCGCGCACCTGAAGCAGCCGCTGCTGATCATCTGGGATGGCTTGAAGGCGCACCGCAGCAAGCTCGTGCGCGAGTACCTGGACTCCACTGGCGGCGAGATCCAGATGGCGTTCTTGCCGCCTTACTCGCCGGACCTGAATCCGGTGGAGTTCCTCTGGGCTTGGCTCAAGCGCCATGCGCTGGCCAACTTCTGCCCGGCCAACCTCAACCAACTCAACACCACCGCTCGCGCCAAGCTCAAGAGCGCCCAGCGACGACCATCGATCATCGCTGCGTGCTGGGTTCAGGCTGGGCTGCGGTGATGTCACCATTTCGGGAAAGCTCAATA
>CADEHE010000055.1 GCA_902826775.1 uncultured Pseudomonadota bacterium
TAGAGCATTTTTCATTTACGTAGATCGATACCCGCAGTTTCTGAGATAGGCTTCGAACTGATCGGCGTCGCATCGTTCGAGTGCCACGCGGATGGAATCCCAGAGCGCTTCCTTGGTTCTCGCAGCAAGCTTGCGCAGGATGGCCTTGATCTTGGCGAACACCTGTTCGATCGGATTGAGGTCTGGGCTGGAGGGCGGCAGGTAGAGAACTGATGCGCCGGCGCTCTCGATGGCTTGCCGGACGCCGTCGACCTTATGCGCCGACAGGTTGGCCATGACGACGACGTCACCAGGCTTGAGTGTCGGTGCCAGGAACTGCTCGGCATAGGCGCACAAGGCGGCACCCGTCATCGGGCCGTCGAGCACCAGTGGCGCCGTGATTCCGCTCCTTCTCAGTCCGGCGACGAAAGTGGTGGTGCGCCAATGGCCATGGGGTGCCTTGGCGACCAGACGCTGGTTCGAGGGGCAGCGGCCATAGCGCCTGGTCATGTTGGTGGCCGTGGCGGTCTGATCGATGGACACGAAGCGCTCGGGATCCATAAAGCGCTGCCAGGCGCGCCAGCGGCGGCGTTTCGCGGCAACGTCGGGGCGGTCCTGTTCGGCGGCTCTCAGCGACTTTTTTTAAGCCGCAGCCCGCGCCGGCGGAGCATGCGGTGGATCGTCGAGAGCCCGGCCGCCACTTCGAAGCGGCGCTTCAGTTCGGCCTGGATCTCGACCAGCGTCATAGCGTGATCGGTCGCGACCATGCTGGTCAGCGCCTCGGCATGGGGCTCGAGCAACAGCGGTTTGCGACCGCCCGCTTGCTCCGGCTCCAGACGGCCCGTCGTCTCGACCCGTTGCATCAGCTTGACCGCCGCCGACGGGCTCACCGAATACCGAAGCGCCGCCTGTCTGATCGAACTTCCATTCTCGACCGCCTCAACAAGCCGCTCTCTCAAATCCAACGATAACGGTGCCGGCATCGTCCCTACTCAATTGTCTCAACCGATAGTGTCGAATCACAGGGATC